>NZ_LT546263.1 GCF_900078675.2 Mycobacterium interjectum | reverse complement strand
GTAGGTCTTTGCGGAGCGGGCAGCCAGTGGTTCGGCCAGTTCGGGCATGGCCGCGCGGATGGTTCCCGGTGTTCCGGGCAGAGTCGAGCGGCCTTTTTCGACGAACAGCACCCGCCGGCCCGAGCGGGCCAGCGAGTAGCCCAGCATGCCACCGCCCATGCCGGTGCCCACAACGATCACGTCCCACACCACGCGTTCGGCCTCGCGCGCACTCACAACACCGTCAGCCAATCGAACTCCTTGGTGCAGGATCGGCCCGAGGCGCGACCGGCCTGGGCGAATCGGGATCGTAGCATCCGGCACGACGGACAGATGGGGTGAATTACCCGCCCAGTCGAGCGCACCGTCGCACGTCGATCGGCCCCGAATCGCCCGAAGCTTGCGGTTTGGTGGGCCGCCAGTTGCACCGTGGGACAGACCGATATGGCTCATCCCCAGACCGCCCCCCTTTCCACCGCGGCTTATTTCGGCCTAGAAGTATTCAAGTAAGGCAAATTGGTAGAGATCAGTATTGGACAGGTGTAGGGTAAGGCCGCTGCTTCAAGAGGACGTTGAAGACACGTCGCGCCTGCAATCGGAGCCACCCATGTCTCCCTATGTGATCGCAACGCCGGATCTGTTGGCCGCGGCGTCGTCCGACTTGGCCGGTATTCGGGAGACGATCAGTGCTGCCGCCGCGGAGGCGGCGCCTGCGACGACGTGGCTGGTACCCGCTGCGCAGGATGAAATCTCGCAGGCGATCTCGACATTGTTTGGCGCCTACGCGCAGGAATATCAGGCGATTAGCGCGCAGGCGGCGCTGTTTCATCAGCAATTCGTCAACGCCATGCATGCCGGCGGGGCGCAGTACGCGGCCGCAGAGGCGGCCAACGCCAACCCGTTGCAGAGCGCGTTCAACACGATCAATGGGGAAGTCCAGGCGCTTACCGGGCGTCCGCTGGTCGGTAACGGCGCCAACGGAGCGAATGCCACAGCCCCCGGGGGCGCGGGCCAGGCCGGCGGTAACGGCGGG
>NZ_LT546262.1 GCF_900078675.2 Mycobacterium interjectum | reverse complement strand
GCCGCGACTCGGTGCCGACAACGGCCGCCTGCACTGGCCGGCACGTCCGCGGCGGCCCGATGGACCCGGGGCCGACGCCGACGCGCTTCCGTTGTGCGACATACGGATCACCGACCTCACCGCGTTCTGGGCCGGGCCCGTCGCCACCCAGTTGCTCGGTGCCCTCGGCGCCGACGTGATCAAACTCGAGGGCGTCCGCCGGCCCGACGGTATGAGGTTTTCCGCGGGCCGCCCGCCGGACTGGGACCAGTGGTGGGAGTGGGGCCCGGTGTTCTTGTGCAGCAACAACAACAAGCGCGGCATCAGCGTCGAGCTCAGCACCGACGCCGGACGCGCCATCGCGTTGGAGCTTATGGCGGCAAGCGATCTCGTCATCGAGAACTTCTCGCCGCGGGTGATGGACAACTTCGGATTGACCTGGGATGCCGTCGCGGCGGCCAATCCCCGCGCCGTCATGGTCCGGATGCCCGCGTTCGGGCTCGACGGCCCGTGGCGCGACCGCGTCGGGTTCGCGCAGACGATGGAGCAGGCGACGGGCATGGCGTGGATGACCGGACACGCCGACGGCCCACCGGTGATTCCGCGCGGGGTGTGCGACCCCATCGCGGGGCTGCACGCCGCATTCGCCGCGATCGCGGCGCTGGCGATCCGCGACCGGGATGGGGCCGGGATGCACGTCGAATCCACCATGGTCGAGGCGGCGCTGAACGTGGCCGCCGAGATGCTGGTGGAGTACTCGCGCAACGGAGTCGAGTTGCGCCGGGAGGGAAACCGGGGTCCCGACGCGTCGCCCCAGGGCGTGTATCCGTGTCCGGGTGACGACGAATGGGTCGCGCTGGCCGCGACGGACGACGCCGCGCGGGCGTCGTTGGCGAGGCTCATCGAGCGGCCGGAGCTCGACCCGCACGAGGCCGCGTGGCGGGAACGCGCCGACGAGATCGACAAGCTGATCTCCGATTGGAC
>NZ_LT546261.1:1686-2990 GCF_900078675.2 Mycobacterium interjectum | reverse complement strand
GCGGCGTCCGTCCCGGGTTTCGGTCGCGGCACGCCTGTCGGGACGCTGTCGGCGCCGCAGGCCTGGGTGACGGCCACGGCGCGGCACCGTCACCCAGCGGTCAGAGCGGGGTGACGTAGGCCGAGCTGATGCCGCCGTCGACCAGGAATGTCGACGCGGTGATGAAGGATGCGTCGTCACTGGCCAGGAAGGCCACCGCGGCGGCGATCTCGTCGGGTTCGGCGAAGCGACCCAACGGCACGTGCACCAGGCGGCGGGCGGCCCGCTCCGGGTCCTTGGCGAAAAGCTCTTGCAGGAGCGGGGTGTTGACGGGCCCCGGGCACAGCGCGTTGACGCGGATGCCCTGCCGGGCGAACTGCACCCCCAATTCGCGCGACATGGCCAGGACCCCGCCCTTGGAGGCGGTGTAGGAGATCTGCGAGGTGGCCGAGCCCAGCACCGCGACGAACGACGCCGTGTTGATGATCGATCCCTTGCCGGCGGGCACCATGTGCCGCAACGCGGCCCGGCAGCACAGGTACACCGATTTCAGGTTGATGTCCTGGACTCGTTGCCACGCCGGCAGTTCGGTGTTCTCGATCAGGTCGTCCTCGGGGGGCGAGATGCCGGCGTTGTTGAACGCGATGTCGACCCAGCCGTAGGCCTCGGCCGCGGCGTCGAACAGCGCGTTGACCGCGCTTTCGTCCGAAACATCGGTGGGCACGAACAAGCCGGCGAGCTCCTCGGCGGCCGCGGCGCCGGCGTCGCGGTCGATGTCGCCGACCACGATGGTCGCGCCTTCGGCGCGCATCCGTCGCCCCGCGGCCAACCCGATGCCACCGGCGCCGCCGGTGATCACCGCCACCCGGCCGGCCAGCCGTTGCGTCAGGTCCATCACGAATCCTCCTTGACGGCGATGAACACGTTCTTGGTCTCGGTGAAATGCAGCGGCGCGTCGGGTCCGAGCTCGCGGCCCAGGCCGGACTGCTTGAAACCCCCGAAGGGCGTGTTGTAGCGCACCGACGAGTGCGAGTTCACCGACAGGTTGCCGGACTCGACCGCCCGCGACACCCGCAGCGCGCGGGACAGGTCGTCGGTCCAGATCGATCCCGACAGGCCGTAGGCGGTGTCGTTGGCCAGCGCGATGGCGTCGTGCTCGTCGTCGAACGGCAACACCGTGACGACCGGGCCGAAGATCTCCTCGGTGACGCTGCGGTCGGCGCGCCGGGGCGTCAGGACCGTTGGCGGGAACCAGAACCCGGGGCCCGACGGCGCCGTGCCGCGAAACGCGACGGGGGCGTCGTCGGGCACGTAGGAGGCCACCC
>NZ_LT546261.1:0-1585 GCF_900078675.2 Mycobacterium interjectum | reverse complement strand
CCCGCCACGGTGCGGACCGGCAACCTGGTGAACACGCCGTTGCCCGCCCGATGACCGCTGTGCCCCAGGACATCCGGGAGGTGCTGATGCAGCGTGCCGCCGAATGCGACGTTGAGGACCTGCGCGCCGCGACAGATGCCCAGTACCGGGAGCCCGCGGTCCAGCGCGCCCCGCAGCAGCGCTAACTCGAGGTCGTCGCGGTCGGTGCGGGGGCGGTCGGTGGCCGGGTGCGGATCCTGGCCGTAGCGGGCGGGGTCGATGTCGTAGCCCCCGGTGATCACCAGCCCGTCGAGGCGGTCGAGCAGCGCACCGGCGGTGTCGTCGTCCGCCGGCTGCGGCGGCAGCAGTGTCGCGATGCCGCCGGCCATGACGACGCCCTCGAAGTAGTCGGCCGGCAGATACCCCGCGGCGATGTCCCAGATCCCCGTCTTCACCTGCTCCAAATAACTGGTCAGGCCGATCACCGGCCTCGCCCTACGTGGCGATCGCGAGCGCGGCGTAGCCGGGCGGCGCGGGTTGCCACCGTCCGACTCAGAGGCGTTCAAACCCGCGCATCCTTTCCCAGTCGGTGACGGCCGCGTTGAAGGCCGCCAGCTCCACGCGGGCGTTGTTCAGGTAATGCGCGACGACGTCGTCGCCGAACGCCTCGCGCGCCAGCGCCGACGCCTCGAACGCCGCGGCCGCCTCGGCCAGCGTGGCGGGCAGCCGCTCGAGATCGGTTGCCTGGTAGGCATTCCCGACGTACGGCGCGGGGGACTCGAGGCCCCGTTCGATGCCGTGCAGCCCCCCGGCGATCAGGGCGGCCACCGCGAGGTACGGGTTGACGTCGCCGCCGGGAACGCGGCACTCGACGCGGATGTTGCGCCCGTGCCCGACCACCCGCAGGGCGCAGGTGCGGTTGTCCAGCCCCCAGGCCACCGCCGTCGGCGCAAAACTGCCGTCGGCAAATCGCTTGTAGGAGTTGATGTTTGGCGCGTAGAACAAGGTCAGTTCGCGCACGGTGGCCAACAGGCCGGCGAGGAAACTGCCGAATGTCGCCGACATGCCGTGCGGGCCGCCGTCGTCGTCGAACACCGCACCGCCGTCCCTGTCGCGCAGCGACAGGTGGATGTGGCAGCTGTTGCCTTCGGCCTCATCGTATTTCGCCATGAACGTCAGGCTCTTGCCGTGCCGGTCGGCGATCTCCTTGGCGCCGTTCTTGTAGATGGCGTGGTTGTCGCAGGTGACCAGGGCCTCGGCGTAGCGAAAGCCGATTTCCTGCTGGCCCCTGTTGCATTCGCCCTTGACGGCCTCGAACCGCAGGCCCGCCCCCTCCATTCCCAGCCGGATGTCGCGCAGCAGCGGCTCCATGCGCGCCGACGCCAGCATCGCGTAGTCGATGTTGTAGTCGCTGGCCGGCGTCAGCCCGCGATAACCGACGGCCCAGGCCTGGCGATACGACTCGTCGAACACGATGAACTCCAGCTCGGTGGCGACGTCGGCGAGCAGCCCGCGCGCGCCCAGCCGGTCGAGCTGCCGGCGCAGGATCGCCCGGGGAGCCACCGCCACCTCGCCGCCGTCGGCCCAGCCGAGGTCGGCGATCACC
>NZ_LT546260.1 GCF_900078675.2 Mycobacterium interjectum | reverse complement strand
TTGGCCGACTGGGTCGAGGCGCACGCGTCGGACGTGCCGGCGCCTGACCTCGCCTACACCCTCGCCCGCAGGCGCGGGCACCGCTCCGTGCGGACCACCGTGCTGGCCGGCGACACCCCGGAGCTGCTGACGGCGTTGCGGGAGGTCGCCAGCGGTGACGCCCTGTTCCAGGAAGTGGTCGGCCAGGAGCAACGAGGTCCGGTGTGGGTGTTCTCCGGGCAGGGTTCGCAGTGGGCGACCATGGGCGCCGACCTGCTGGCCAAGGAGCCCGCATTCGCGGCGGCCATCGCCGAGATCGAGCCGCTGATCGCCCACGAGTCCGGCTTCTCGGTGACCGAGGCCCTCACCGCACCCGAGAAGGTGACGGGCATCGACCGCGTGCAGCCCACGATCTTCGCCATGCAGGTCGCGCTGGCGAACACGATGAAGTCCTGCGGGGTCCTGCCCGGCGCGGTCATCGGCCACTCGATGGGCGAGTCTGCGGCGGCCGTCGTCGCCGGAGCGCTGTCGCTCGAGGACGGGGTGCGCGTCATCTGCCGCCGTTCGCGACTGATGACCAAGATCGCCGGTTCGGGCGCGATGGCGTCGGTGGAACTGCCTGCGCAGCAAGTGCTTTCGGAGCTGATGGCTCGCGGCGTCAACGACGCCGTGGTGGCGGTGGTGGCCTCTCCGCAGTCCACCGTCATCGGCGGCGCGACGAACACGGTCCGCGAGTTGGTGGCGGTCTGGGAGCAGCGCGAGGTGATGGCCCGCGAGGTGGCCGTCGACGTGGCGTCGCACTCGCCACAGGTCGACCCGATCCTCGACGAGCTGTACGACGTGCTGGCCGAGATCGAACCGTTGACACCGGAGGTCCCGTACTACTCGGCCACCTCGTTCGACCCGCGCGAGGAGCCGTACTGCGACGCCAACTACTGGGTGGACAACCTGCGCCACACGGTGCGGTTCTCCGCGGCGGTGCAGGCGGCGCTGGAAGACGGCTACCGGGTGTTCGCTGAGTTGTCGCCGCACCCGCTGCTGACCCACGCGGTCGACCAGACCGCCCGCAGCCTGGACATGACGGTGGCAGCGCTCGCCGCGATGCGGCGCGATCAGCCGCTGCCCCATGGGATGCTCGGGTTGTTGGGCGACCTGTACGCCACGGGCGCCACGGTCGATTTCTCCGTGCTCTACCCCGGCGGGCACCTGATGGACGCCCCGCTGGCCGCGTGGACGCACCGCTCGCTGCTGTTGAGCCGCGAGGGTCACAGCTCCCGCGCGCTGGCTTCCAGCGTCGCGGTGCACCCGCTGATGGGCCAGCACGTGCGCCTGCCCGAGGAGCCGGAACGCCACGTGTGGCAGGCCGACATCGGCACCGCGACGCTGCCGTGGCTGGCCGACCACCAGGTCCACGGCACGGCGACGCTGCCGGGCGCGGCCTACTGCGAGATGG
>NZ_LT546259.1 GCF_900078675.2 Mycobacterium interjectum | reverse complement strand
AAATTCTGCGTAGCGAGCAACTCACCACTGCTGCCTCTGTCAGCGCCGCGTTCGCGGCGACCACCCGCGCCACAGTCAGCATCATCATCGAGCTCAACCACCAGATCAGCGATCTGGAAGCCGAACTGTCGACACATTTTGAGACACACCCGGACGCCGACATCTACCGCTCCCTGCCAGGACTTGGTGTTGTGCTCGGCGCCCGGGTGCTCGGTGAGTTCGGGGACGACCCCACTCGCTACACCACCGCCAAGTCTCGCAAAAACCACGCTGGAACCTCCCCGCTGACAGTCGCGTCGGGCAAAAAACGCGCCGTGCTGGCCCGCCACGTCCGCAACCGCCGGCTCTACGACGCTATCGACCAATGGGCGTTCTGCGCGATCACCCGCAGCCCAGGCGCACGCGCCTACTACGACCAGCACCGCGCTGCCGAAGACCTCCACCACCAAGCCCTCCGCGCCGTCGGCAACCGCCTCGTCGGAATCCTCCA
The DNA here is from genome assembly GCF_900078675.2 of Mycobacterium interjectum. Classification (GTDB taxonomy): domain Bacteria; phylum Actinomycetota; class Actinomycetes; order Mycobacteriales; family Mycobacteriaceae; genus Mycobacterium; species Mycobacterium interjectum. The sequence continues at coordinate 479 of NZ_LT546259.1, read as the reverse complement.
CGGCTGCCTACGCCACCACACCACATACAACGAACAGCTAGCGTGGTCACCCCGCCACAACACCCCCACCACCAACGCCGCTTGACAAATTACGGACCTGGGATGTCTAGCCGGACGCGGGCTCCCCCGCCCGCCGCAGCAACATCGCGGCATGCTTGAGCACCGGCGAATCGACCATCTGCCCTTCGAAGGCGAACACCCCGCGTTCCGACCGCGCCGCCGCCAACACCCTGCGCGCCCAGTCCAGCTTTTCCTCGGTGGGGCGATAGGCCTCGCGCACCACCGCGACCTGGCTGGGATGGATGCAGACGGTCGCGTCGAAACCCACGGCGACGGCGTCATTGGCCTCGGCCCGCAGGCCCTCGAGGTCCCGGATGTCCAAATGCACGGCGTCGAGCGCGATGCGGTCGAACGCCGCCGCCGCGAGCAGCGTCGCCGATCGGACGTGGCGGGCGACGTCGCGGTAGGTGCCGTCGGCC
>NZ_LT546258.1 GCF_900078675.2 Mycobacterium interjectum | reverse complement strand
GGCTGCGCAGGCAGCGCGACGAGCGCGGCGGCGCGCCCGAACGCAACCGGCGGCTGGACAGCGACGCGGCCGCCGTGCAGATCATGACGGTCTATGTGAGCAAGGGCCTGCAGTACCCGATCGTGTACCTGCCGTTCGCATTCAACCGCAGCGTCCAGAAACGCGACATCGTGCTGTTCCATGACGGCCAGGCGCGCTGCCTGCATGTCGGCGGCAAGGACAGCCCCGACTTCGCCGGTGTTGAAGCGCTCGGCCGCAAGGAGGATGCGGGCGACGCCAGCCGGTTGACGTATGTCGCGCTGACGAGGGCGCAGACGCAGGTGGTGGCGTGGTGGTCGCCGGCGTACTACGAACCCAATGGCGGCCTGTCCCGGCTGCTGCGCGGCCGCCGGCCCGGCGAGTCCCTGGTGCCCGACGAATGTGAACCCGCCAGGATCTCCGACGAGGACGCGATGGACCGGTTCCGCGAGTGGGAGGCCTTGGGCGGCCCGGTGATCGAGGAGTCGGTGGTGGTCGCGGCCCCGCCGCTGAGGCCGGCGCCGGCGCCGACGGACATCGACAGCCGCCATTTTCACCGCGGCATCGACACCGGGTGGCGGCGCACCTCCTATTCCGGTCTCATCAGGGCGGCGCAGACCTCTGCGGCCGCCGGGGTGAGCAGCGAGCCCGAGGTCACCGAGCTGGACGACGAGGCCGCCGATATCGCGTTGAGCCACGCCCCATCCGGGCCGGACCTACCATCACCGATGGCGGACCTGCCCATGGGCGCGAAATTCGGCACGCTGGTGCACGCCGTGCTGGAGACCGCCGACCCGTTGGCGTCCGACCTGGCCGCCGAGCTCGCGGCGCAGATCCGGAAGCACTCGGCGTGGTGGCCGGTCGCCGTGGCGCCGGAGGTGCTGGCGGAGGCGATGGTGCCGATGCACGACACCCCGCTGGGCCCGCTGGCCGGCGGTTTGACGCTGCGACGGATCGGGCTGCCGGATCGGTTGCGGGAGCTCGACTTTGAGTTCCCCCTGGCCGGCGGCGATCTTCGCTCAGCCGCGCGCGAGCTGGGCCTGGCGGACGTGGGGGCGCTGGTGCGCCGGCACCTGCCGGCCGATGACGCGCTGGC
>NZ_LT546257.1:3099-3716 GCF_900078675.2 Mycobacterium interjectum | reverse complement strand
CCGAGCCGGCGGCCTGGTCGCAGGGGCCCACCGGGGACGGCGCGCACGCCGACCGACTGCAACTTCGCGCGTCGCGGCACTCCGCGCCGACCGACAAGAAGCCGTTCCACAGCACGTGGATGACGAAGGACCGGCCACCGACCTGGAGCCGCTCGTCGCCACAATCGGTGGTGTCGTCGCTGCCAGTCTCGTCCACCGCGTTGCGGTTTGCGCCCCCCGGCGGCCAACCCCGCGCGCCCGCGGCCGTTCTCGCCGACCGGGATGTTTTGACGCGGTTCTGCGTAGCCCTGCTCTGATACGCCGGCGCGCCGGCCATGTAACCCCTGCGTCTATCTCAGGGGAGAGTCCATGTCAAAGCAGAGGTTGTAATGGATTTCGCGACGCTAGCCCCGGAAATCAACTCCGGACTGATGTATTACGGTCCCGGCGCGGGACCGCTGATCCAGGCCGCCATGGCCTGGGACCGGCTGGCCGTGCGGCTGAGCACCGCCGCGGCCGACTATCGCTCCGTCACCGCACAGCTGGTGGCGGGCCGCGGCATGGCGCCCTACCTGGGCTGGCTCGACACCGTCGCCGCGCAGGCTCACCAGGCGGCGATCCAGCTCGCGGCGGCGGCC
>NZ_LT546257.1:0-2998 GCF_900078675.2 Mycobacterium interjectum | reverse complement strand
ATGAAGGATGCGTCGTCACTGGCCAGGAAGGCCACCGCGGCGGCGATCTCGTCGGGTTCGGCGAAGCGACCCAACGGCACGTGCACCAGGCGGCGGGCGGCCCGCTCCGGGTCCTTGGCGAAAAGCTCTTGCAGGAGCGGGGTGTTGACGGGCCCCGGGCACAGCGCGTTGACGCGGATGCCCTGCCGGGCGAACTGCACCCCCAATTCGCGCGACATGGCCAGGACCCCGCCCTTGGAGGCGGTGTAGGAGATCTGCGAGGTGGCCGAGCCCAGCACCGCGACGAACGACGCCGTGTTGATGATCGATCCCTTGCCGGCGGGCACCATGTGCCGCAACGCGGCCCGGCAGCACAGGTACACCGATTTCAGGTTGATGTCCTGGACTCGTTGCCACGCCGGCAGTTCGGTGTTCTCGATCAGGTCGTCCTCGGGGGGCGAGATGCCGGCGTTGTTGAACGCGATGTCGACCCAGCCGTAGGCCTCGGCCGCGGCGTCGAACAGCGCGTTGACCGCGCTTTCGTCCGAAACATCGGTGGGCACGAACAAGCCGGCGAGCTCCTCGGCGGCCGCGGCGCCGGCGTCGCGGTCGATGTCGCCGACCACGATGGTCGCGCCTTCGGCGCGCATCCGTCGCCCCGCGGCCAACCCGATGCCACCGGCGCCGCCGGTGATCACCGCCACCCGGCCGGCCAGCCGTTGCGTCAGGTCCATCACGAATCCTCCTTGACGGCGATGAACACGTTCTTGGTCTCGGTGAAATGCAGCGGCGCGTCGGGTCCGAGCTCGCGGCCCAGGCCGGACTGCTTGAAACCCCCGAAGGGCGTGTTGTAGCGCACCGACGAGTGCGAGTTCACCGACAGGTTGCCGGACTCGACCGCCCGCGACACCCGCAGCGCGCGGGACAGGTCGTCGGTCCAGATCGATCCCGACAGGCCGTAGGCGGTGTCGTTGGCCAGCGCGATGGCGTCGTGCTCGTCGTCGAACGGCAACACCGTGACGACCGGGCCGAAGATCTCCTCGGTGACGCTGCGGTCGGCGCGCCGGGGCGTCAGGACCGTTGGCGGGAACCAGAACCCGGGGCCCGACGGCGCCGTGCCGCGAAACGCGACGGGGGCGTCGTCGGGCACGTAGGAGGCCACCCGGGCGCGGTGGTCCGCCGACACCAGCGGGCCCATCTCGGTGTCGCGGGAGGCGGGGTCCCCCACGGCGACGGCCCGCACCGCGGGCTCCAGCAATTCCATGAACCGGTCGTACACGCTGCGCTGCACCAGGATCCGGCTGCGCGCACAGCAGTCCTGCCCGGCGTTGTCGAACACCCCGGCGGGCGCGGTCGCCGCAGCGCGCTCCAGGTCGCAGTCGGCGAAGACGATGTTCGCGCTCTTGCCGCCCAATTCCAGCGTCACCCGCTTGACGTGGGCCGCCGCGCCGGCCATCACCCGCTTGCCGACCTCGGTGGAACCGGTGAACACGACCTTGCGCACCCCCGGGTGGGTGACGAACCGCTCCCCCACCACCGCGCCCCTCCCGGGCAGCACCTGCAACAGGTCCGCGTCGAGCCCGGCCTGCACCGCCAGCTCGCCGAGCCGGATCGTGGTCAGCGGTGTCAATTCGGCGGGTTTGATGAGGACCGCGTTGCCGGCGGCGAGGGCGGGGCCGATGCTCCAGGACGCGATCGGCATCGGAAAGTTCCACGGCGTGATCACGCCGACCACGCCCAGCGGCTCGTTGAAGGTCACGTCCAGGCCGCCGGCGACCGGAATCTGCCTGCCGGACAGGCGTTCCGGGCTGCCCGCGTAGAACGTCAGCACGTCGCGGACGTGGCCGGCCTCCCATTCGGCGGACGCGATCGGGTGCCCGGAGTTGGCGACCTCGAGCGCGGCCAGCTCGTCGGTGTGGGCGGCGACGGCGGCCGCGAAGGCGCGCAGGCCTTCCGCGCGTTGCGCCGGGGACAACCGGGCCCAGCGCCGCTGGGCCGCCGCGGCGCGCGCCACGGCGTCGTCGACCTCGGCGGCATCGACGAGCTCGACCGAGGCCAGCACCTCCTCGGTCGCGGGGTTGACCAGTTCCGTTGCGGTCATCGGCTTTCCGCGTACGATTTGGCGGCTTGCACCACCGCCTTGAACAGCCGCAGGTCGTCGAGCGACTTCTCCGGGTGCCACTGCACCGCAAGGACAAACGGCTCGCCCGGCAGCTCCACGGCCTCGACCACACCGTCGGCGTCCATCGCGCTGACCACCAGGGGATCGCCGACCTGGTCGATGGCCTGATGGTGATAGCAGGGCGCGTCGGTGGATTCGCCGAGCAGCGCGGCGAGCCGGGTTCCCGCCACGGTGCGGACCGGCAACCTGGTGAACACGCCGTTGCCCGCCCGATGACCGCTGTGCCCCAGGACATCCGGGAGGTGCTGATGCAGCGTGCCGCCGAATGCGACGTTGAGGACCTGCGCGCCGCGACAGATGCCCAGTACCGGGAGCCCGCGGTCCAGCGCGCCCCGCAGCAGCGCTAACTCGAGGTCGTCGCGGTCGGTGCGGGGGCGGTCGGTGGCCGGGTGCGGATCCTGGCCGTAGCGGGCGGGGTCGATGTCGTAGCCCCCGGTGATCACCAGCCCGTCGAGGCGGTCGAGCAGCGCACCGGCGGTGTCGTCGTCCGCCGGCTGCGGCGGCAGCAGTGTCGCGATGCCGCCGGCCATGACGACGCCCTCGAAGTAGTCGGCCGGCAGATACCCCGCGGCGATGTCCCAGATCCCCGTCTTCACCTGCTCCAAATAACTGGTCAGGCCGATCACCGGCCTCGCCCTACGTGGCGATCGCGAGCGCGGCGTAGCCGGGCGGCGCGGGTTGCCACCGTCCGACTCAGAGGCGTTCAAACCCGCGCATCCTTTCCCAGTCGGTGACGGCCGCGTTGAAGGCCGCCAGCTCCACGCGGGCGTTGTTCAGGTAATGCGCGACGACGTCGTCGCCGAACGCCTCGCGCGCCAGCGCCGACGCCTCGAACGC
>NZ_LT546256.1 GCF_900078675.2 Mycobacterium interjectum | reverse complement strand
GGTTGGCGCGGTGTGGGGCGCGGTGGCGGCGGTCGACGAGATCTTCGCCCGCTCGGGCGGCAACGCGGCGCGAATGGACAAGCCACTGCAGCGCTACTGGCGCGACGTGCACGTCGGCCATCTGCACGCCATTCACGTTCCTGGCACCACCTACCACGCGTCGGCGCTGAGTTCGCTGGGAATCGATCCGCCCGAGGGTCCGCTGCGGGCCCTGATTTAGGAGTAGCCATGACCGACCTGAAAAGCCTTGGCTACATCACCATTTCGACCCGTCACATCGAACGGTGGCGGCAGTTCGCCTTCGGCGTCCTCGGTTTCGCGGAAGGCAAGGGGCCCGACCCGTCGGCGCTGTACCTGCGGATGGACGAGCGCGCGGCACGGCTCATCGTCGTTCCCGGCGATACCGACCGGGTACTCACCATCGGCTGGGAGGTGCGCGACCGCCCGGCCCTGCAACGGGTCAAAGCGACACTCGACGGAGCCGGGGTCCCGTTCAAACAGCTGTCCACCGAGGACGCCGAGACCCGCAGGGTGGAAGATGTCATCACCTTCGACGACCCGGCCGGCACGACGATCGAGGTGTTCCACGGCGCCGTGCTCGACCACAGCCCGGTGATCACGCCGTTCGGCGCGAGGTTCGTCACCGGCGACCAGGGACTGGGCCATGTCGTGGTGCCCGCGATGGATCCGAACGGCCTGTTCGACTTCTACACCGAGGTGCTGGGTTTCCGTTCCCGCGGCGCGTTCCGGGTGCCGTTGCCCAAAGAGTTCGGCCCGATCCGGGTCCGCTTCCTCGGCATCAACGAACGCCACCACAGCATGGCGATCGTCCCCGCCATGCATCAGCGCGATCCCCGACTCGTCCATATCATGGTGGAGGTCGACACCCTCGACGCGGTGGGTCAGGCACTGGACCGCGTCAACGCCGAGGGCTTCCAACTGTCGTCCACCCTGGGTCGGCACACCAACGACAAAATGATCTCGTTCTACGTCCGCACCCCCGGGGATTGGGATATCGAGTTCGGCACCGACGGCATGCGGGTCGACGAAACCTATTACAGCGCCGAGGAAATCACCGCCGACAGCTACTGGGGTCATCAGTGGGTCGGCGAGATGCCCGCGGCCATGCGGCCATGACACCTGACACTGACGTCACGCCTCTGGCGGCCTCGTCGATCGCCTCGTGGGATGACGAGGCCGACGTCGTCATCGCCGGCTACGGGGTCGCCGGCGCCGCCGCGGCCGTGGAAGCCGCGCGCGCCGG
>NZ_LT546255.1 GCF_900078675.2 Mycobacterium interjectum | reverse complement strand
GATGGGCGGGGATGGGCCCGTCGAGCTGCGCTCGACGGCGGCGCCGATGGAGACCACCATGAAAAGCCCCATCGTCGCGACGACCGATCCGCGTCCCTTCGATGCGTGCGAGGACATTCCGTTCGACGTCGTGCAGCGGCTCGGGCTGGCGTTCACACCACCGGAACACGAGGACGGGCTGCGCTGCCACTTCGACGCGGGCAACTACCAGCTGGCCGTCGAGCCCATCATCTGGCGCACCTACGAACAGTCCCTGGCCCCCGACGCCGTGGAAACCACCATCCAGGGTCACCGGGCCGCGCAGTACTGGGTGATGAAGCCGACCTATCACAACAGCTTCTGGTACTACTCCTGCATGGTCGTGTTCAAGACCAGCTACGGGGTGCTGCAGCAGGCGCTGTACTTCTCGACCGTCTACTCCAACCCGGAGGTGGACTGCATGTCCACCAATCTGCAACGCGCCAACGACCTCGCGCCGTATTACAAGTTCTAATCCCCACAGGGCATAGCGGAGGCTGGCGAGGTAGCCGCACCTGAGGGCACCCAGCTGATCGGTGGCGATCTCCACTGCCTCGACCACGGTCGCAACGTTCTGCAAGATATCGAGACCGCGCTAATCCGATATCTGGCCGAGTGTGCCTCCTAGCTGGATCCCGTTCAGACATCCTTCGCGGGATCCAGGAAACGCCGTCACCGAATTGTGCTGTGGTGCACCGCGGCCAACCGCCGAGCGTCGGGTCTGCTACACCCCGACGGGTTCCGCCCGTTCGGCGGAATGATAACGCGGGCAGGAAAATTGGGGTCCCTCGAACTGGCGGCAGCTACCCCAAGGTCACCCACGAACCTGGAAGGCGTCGGCGACGGCCGCGGATGCCGCCCAGCCGGCAAGCAGCACTACTCCTGCGGCGGCAGCTCGTGCCGCCGCGGATGCTTTAACCTTGAACCCCACGACGCACCAGCCTACCGGTGCGAGCAACTCATTTCATATAGACGTTGACGGGCGTGAAACGGAAGGCTCGATGGGATGCTCGTTGCTAGCCACTGTGGCATCAGCGATGTCGTAGCGAGCCCAGCCGGCATTGGCTCCCAGCCCGCCTGTCCCAATTCCGGCCGCCTTCAACCCGGTAATGGGCGTGAGCGGGCCGGGAGCAAGCCATTCCCCCGGGCCCGGGGTTGGCGTTGGCGTCGGCAACGGTTGGCCATCGCTCGCTGGCAGGTTGCCGCTGTCGCCCGAGCTAAGCAGGCCGGGGGGGAGTTGTTCTGTGGGACTGTGGTCCCCGATGGCTTGAGGCACCTGTGATACCGAGCAGCCGGGACAGCGACCCCAGTAAATGACCTCCGCACCGTCGAGTTGGAAGCCGC
>NZ_LT546254.1 GCF_900078675.2 Mycobacterium interjectum | reverse complement strand
CCTGCGCTCTACCAGTCGGCCACGCTGAACCGGCGTGGGCGCATCTCCCGCCAGGGCTTGGCCGAGCATCGTGACGCCCTGATGGGCATCGCCTGGGGACTTTCCCAACAATCGCCCTCCTTTGCCGGCCGCGACGCTGAACTCCGAGCTCGGGGTATGGCTCCCATACAGGCCCGTGTCGCGTTGGCCCGCCACGCCTGCCGACTGGCGTATCGACTGCTTCGAACCCAACAACCTTTCGATGAACAGCGCTATCGTCGAGGAAGGCTCAGTCGCGAGCGGTGACGGCTGTTCCGGCTATGCCGCACGACGGCGCAACTTAGCTTGCCGCCCGCTCGCGCTGGGCCGCTCTACGGCGCACACGAAAGCCTGCCGCCCCACGGCGACTAATCAGCCTGCCGACCATCACGGCCCAGCCGACCTCACGACCCAACCGTTTATCGGGCGACAACCGAGGTTGGCACCCCGGGCGATCAACACTGCCTACCCCACGCCTTGACTGCCGGCGCGAAAGCTAACCGACGGCGCTCGCGCCGTGTTCACCGGGGACTACCTGCGCGAGCACATCACCTACGGCTACGCCATCACCGTGCACTCCGCACAAGGAGTCACAGCCGACACCACCCACGCCGTGCTCGGCGAAAACACCAGCCGTGCACTGCTCTACGTCGCCATGACCCGCGGCCGCGACACCAACACCGCCTACCTGCACGAGCGGATCGCCGGCGAAAACGAGCACAGCAAATCCGACGGTGTCCGCATCCTGCGGCGCGGCACCGCCAAAGAAGCCGCACAGCGGGCCCGCACCCTCATCGCCAACCGCGACGAGCAAGTCCACACCGCTCACCAGATAGCACAAGACGCTGACGCTTCACTCCTACCCGAGCCTGTCCGTAGCCTTCTTCGTCGGCGCTCTGACGCTATCCGGCAGAGACGCATTGCCTATGAGCAATGGCGCGGCGCCGGCCGAGGAATCAACATCACCGACGGCCGCACAGTCGACCAGCACATCGACTGCAGCCAAGGTAGGGACGTCGGCTACGACTTAGGCCTATGAGTACACACGGGTAACCGTCATGGATTCGGGATTGCACCGCTACTTGCCGGGCCTTCGCAGACAGTGATCTCGCACCTTTGGCCGACCGCGCCAGCCATAGCAGCAGCTTTCGGAGTGGTGCTTGCGGTCGAACTAGGAACAGGCGCCGACCATCTAGCGGAATTCGCTTCAGCGGTGAAGACCCTCTTTAGCGGGCCGGATCACGTGCTGGACCGCTACGCGCGACGCCAGGAGATGGCTCGCGGCTAGCAGAGCACGTGTCTCGGTCAAGGCACGACCTCGACAACATCGCGCACTGGGGCTCGTCGAAATTACACGTGTGATGCCCCGATGTCGAACCTAAGCCCTCCCGGTGTACTTGCGACAGCCAATCCGGCCTTAACACAACGCCCCATCGTCAGATCGCTACCATGCAGAACTCGCCACGCTTGAGCCGTCCTTTTTGGCGGACCGTTGTCCGATCATCTGCTATGAAGCAAGATCTATGCAGTTATGATCCGGGAGCCGAGTGCGATTGGAGCGGCGGCGTGACAACCAGCCAGAAGTCGCACCGGTCGACCTCCGACACTAGTACTAATCGTCACGCGTGGCAGCTTGGTCGAATCGGTTCGCGGTTGTCATCCCTTTTCGCCGGAACCGCTATCGCGTTTGTACTAATCACCTTGTCCGCCGTCCCGGCCTTTGCGTGTCCGGGTGAATTACAGGTCACGGCCGCATCAGGGGGAGCATTTGAAGGTGACTCACCGTTTGCGGTCCGAGTCGCTAACTCTGGTGCCGGTCCCGTTCAGGCCATCACGATCGAATGCGACAGTCCTGCGGGCATAACGACCAATATCGAACCCGCAATGATCCCCACCCTCAACGGACACTCATCAATGTTGGTGACGATCACCGCGCACGGACTGCCGGATCGCAGGCCTGCGGGGCTGGTAATCCGGGTGAGTGGGCAGTCTGCATCCGGCTCGACCGTTGCGCTTGCGACAATCGACTTGGTGGACGCGCAGCCCGCGCTATCACTTACTTTGGCTGGGAACTCACGGCTGACTGATTCATCGCCAGCCAGTTTGGTCGCGATCATCGGCAATTCCTCTGACGTGCCCATCACGGTCTCGGTGCGAGCGACTGCCGGCCGAAATGAAGTGCGTCTCGCCGTACAGGACAAGGACGGCGGATCAGCAAGCGTCGGATCACAATTGAATGATCTACAGGTGGATGCGCGCCAGTCGAAATTAGTGCAAATCCAGGTCAATGCGCGACCGCCCGTACGGCGCGGTACGACCGCCGTGGTGGTAACCACGTCGGCGGCGCGGCAGCCGGGCGTCGGCGAACCATATGCTGTCACAGCATCCAGAGATCTAGAGGTGGCGCTCGCGACAGATGTTCTACCAGGTGTCATCGGACTCAGTTCCGTGCTGATCATTCCGGGCTTGTTGGCGGTGTGGGCGCTCCTGTCAGTTTTGGGGAAAGATCGGCTCAGAATCGGCCTACAGACAGGGTCTGTCGGCAAGCAGATTTTGGACAACAAGCTGTGGCTTCTCGGCGCAGCGGCGGTGTCATGTACGGCAGCGCCAATCTATGCCGCCTTGGGTTTCTCCAACTTGTTCGACACCTACACCTTGAGCGATATCTTCATTATCAGCGTGGCTACCGGGGTTATCGGCTACATTGCGGGCCGCGTAATCGTCCACGAGCACCGACGCAGAGTGGCGGTGGTAAACGACAGCAGTTCGCCATTCGAGGTGCTCGAGGCTGCAGCCAAAGCGGGAAGTGCGATCCCGCGAAAAACCTACAAGACACCTGAGGGCCAACGAGGACTCCTGGTCCACACAGACTGGAAAGCCCCTGTCCTCACACCACAGATAAATTACTCAAAATCCTTGCAGACTGTAATTGACACCGGCAATCTCGCAAATGTCGTCGAAACGATTCGGGCGAACCCCGATTTTCGGAACGACATCAGATTCGCAACGGTCGACGGTATGATTGCCAAACCCGCGGCCTTCCAACAGCAGCTGCAGGCCGAGAAAGAGCAAGACATACTGGACTATAAAAACGACCCCAACACCTAGCGCCGCCACATAATCTATGTGCCGGCGCCGGGGTGGTGCCCCAGTGGGCCACGTAGCGCCACTGGGCCCTTCGGTGTACCGAAGAGTGATCGGGGAAGCCGATACAATCAGCAACCTAATCCGACCCACGTTCAGATTACCAAGGAGCACGTCACTATGTCATGCCCCATTCGCGTGACTCGTGTGCGCGTCTCGCGTGTAGCAGGCCGGACACACGACCAACTTCAGCAGATCGGTGGGCCGGACGAGTTCAACAACCGGCTTCTTAACCTGTCACCGGTATGCGACCTGGAAGTGATGCTGCCATTCGACTCAAGCCAGGGCCTGGAAGTGGACCTGGCGTTCTGGGAAACGAACGCTGAACGAACGCTGAGAGAGCAGCCTATCGACAACCCGGGCGACCTACGCAGGCACGGCGTACCCCTGAGATACCGCGGGGCGATGGGGGTAACAGACATCGAGGCGACAAAGTCACGACTGGAGTGCCACCTACACCCATTCGGCGTCATCGCAATGACCACCGTCGATCTTGAGTGGTCTGAACCGGTGGACCTGGTTCAGCTGCCGCAGTACGTGCGAGCGTTGGACGATCGCAACACGACCGTCGAGGTGGGCGGGCAGAAACGCGACACAACCTTTGAGCAATCCGCGACGACAGCCGTTAAGATGCTGGTCGATCGGCTGACGGTGGGGGACAAACGCACGTCATGGGACACGCGGCAACACCGTCTGGCAACGGTCATCAGTGGAGAGTTCACTAGCCGAATCACCTCGATGCCGGCTACAGGGGATCAGCTGCACGTCGCTCTGCACTCCATGTCCGCAGTAGGTAATCTGGCCATCGCCTTGCCGCAGAACGCATTCGTCGCGCAATGGAATGGCTCCAATTCTTATGGATGGAACCCTGCGTCACTGATCTACATGCTGAACCGTGGCGAAGCGTTCCTTGCAGCGGAGGCGGATCGCGGGGTACTAGCAGAACTGGGGTCCGGCGCCGAGCGAACGTCCGACCGCCATCGGCGTCTCCTTCTGACGACCGCTTACATAACAGCCCTTGCAGGCCTCGTTCGCGTCGCCGCCAGTGGAGCGACAACTAAGTCCAAGTACTTCACCGACTGGGCTAGAACTGCGGCAAAACGCCTTGGGAGACTCTACGGGCCATACCCGGGCTACGAGGAGTGGGGCTTGGTGCCCCGATCGCTCCTGTCGCGGATAAATGCCAGCGTCGACGTCAAGACTGTTACGGGTCAGGGCTTGTACCCCAGTGAGAACTACTCAGTTGATGCGTACCCAACCTAGCCAGCCAAGCCAATGAACGAAGCGAACGGTCGCAGCGACGGTCCGTTCGTTTGGCTGACCAATCGCGCCATGTCGAGTTCGCCGTGGGTCAACGATCCCCTGCCCCTCCACTGGTAGTGCCGAGACAACGTGTAGATGCTCACTGTGCTCACTGGCTGGCGGCTCGGTAATCAGCATCCCGCGTCGGAAATAGATACCCCGCCAGGAACACGCTGATGGGTCTGCTGCACGGATAGGTGACAGTTTCGGTTACGCGGCCTGATGGGCCGGTGTGGCCATGATTGCTTCGAATTCGATGGGCGTCAACCGGCCAAGACTCACTTGCCGGCGTCGGCGGTGGTAGGTGCGTTCGATCCAGGTGACAATCGCGATGCGCAGCTGCTCGCGGGTGTCCCAGCGGCGGCGGT
>NZ_LT546253.1 GCF_900078675.2 Mycobacterium interjectum | reverse complement strand
GCAGCAACACCGCCTGGCCCCTGCCCCGCCGCGCGGCGCGCGTCAGCGCGGCCAGCTTGGCGAGGACGGCCTCGCGCTCCAGCAAGCGCTCCACCAGAAAAGTAAACCCGCCGAGGGTGGAGTTGTTGCGTGAAAACGCGCCGATCGCGTAAACAACTCGACGCTCGAGGCGCCGGCAATTCTCAGCGGTGGCTCTGGGTGAAGAACTGCCAGATGGTGTCGGTGGCGTTGAGCGCCGTGGACGGCTCGGGGATCCCTGCGAGCTCGGCAAGCGGGCTGGGTTGGCCTCCCGGCCATTGATGGCCGGCGCCCGCCACCGAGATCAGCTCCACCGTGCGTCCGTCGGGGCACCCGGCCGTCTGGGTCGTCACGCTTCCGGTGGTGGTCGAGGTCGGTGGTCCGCAGGCGTCGATGGAGCGCCAGGTGGCGTTGACCGACTCCACCGAGGGGCCGTCGACGCGCGGATTTCCGTTGATGGCGAAGGCTTTTCCTGGCCCTCCGTTGTAGGGGACCCGGTCGTCGGCGGTGCCGTGAATCTGCAGCACCGACGTCGGTCGGGCCTGCGAGCAGTCGGTCAGCAGGGTTCCCGCGACGGGGGCGATCCCGGCAAAGGTGTCGGTCTGGCATCCGAGCCGGAGCGCCATCATGGCCCCGTTCGACATGCCGGTGGCATACACGCGCGCGCGATCGATCGGGATCTCCTGCTCGATGGCTCCCACCATCGCGGTGATGAATCCGACGTCGTCGACGTTGTCGCGCTGCGGTTGCCCGCAACAGGTCCCGGCGTTCCAGGCGCGATTGAGGCCGTCGGGGTAGGCGACCAGGAAGTGTCCGTTGTCCGCCTCGGCGTCCCAGTTGTAGGACCGCTCGGCCTGCGCCCCGTTGCCGAAGCCGCCGTGCAGCATCACCACCAGCGGTGCCGCGTCGGGCAATCCCTGCGGCCGGTACAGGTGGAATGTCCTGCCGACCCCGCCCGAGTCGATGGTCTGGGTGGACTGTCCGATCGGAATCGATTGGGAACCAGGCGATCCCAACGCGTGCCCGCCGCCGACACAGCCGCCGAGCACCACGGTCAACACCGAGACGAGACAAACGCCGAACACCCGAGCGCGTAGCGACCGCATGAAGCCATCGTCGCATCGACGCCGAGTTTTGACAAGTACCTTGTCAAACTCGCCCGGAGTGGCACACTGATCTGCATGCGACGCGTTGCCGATGCCGAGTGGAAGCCCACCGTCCCGGCGCTGGTGAATCTGGTGGCCGCCTCGGGGGCGCCCCATTTGCGAGCGGCCTTCGCCGCGGCCGGGCTCGACGGGATCCGCCCGGCTCAAGCCGTTGCGCTGGTGCCGCTGGCGGCCGGCGGCCTGCCCGCATCCGAT
>NZ_LT546252.1 GCF_900078675.2 Mycobacterium interjectum | reverse complement strand
GACCATCATCGCGGTATCACGCAAACCCGGCCTGCGGCTGCAGGCGTTAACGGAAAGCCTCGCCGCCCAGGGCACGATCCTGGTCACCGTGGCCGCCGATGCGACCGACGAAGCCGCTATGAGCGCACTGTTCAACCAATTCGGCGGCGATCTACCGNCAGCCTCGGATCCGGGCTACTGCCCATGAACGACGAAACCGCCATCACCGCACTGCCACTCCTGATGAACCCGGCCGCCGGAGCCCACTCCATCATGGTCAACGCGGACTGGCCACTGCTCGCAGCCGCATACCGAACCCGCACAGCCCTACACATCGTCGACGACCTAGTGGCGGCGCCCGGCGAGACCCGTAATCCGGCAATGCCCGAGAGCGAATTCCGCGCCGCCCTGCGCAACTGCCCGCCGCAGCGCCGCCATGACATGGTGCTCGACCAGATCGCCCTGCTGGCCGCCAGCGTGATGGGGCTTCCGCCCACCGAGCCATTGGATCCCTCGACCGGCTTTTTCCAACTCGGAATGGACTCGCTGATGAGTGTGACGCTGCAGCGGGCGCTCTCGGAAACACTTGGCGAGTCCTTGCCGGCGTCAGTGGTTTTCGACTACCCGACCGTATACAGCCTCACCGACCATCTGTCCACCGTCCTACCCGAACTGATCGAGGCTCAAGGCGAGCCGGTTGCCAACGCCTATGACGAATTCACCGAAGCTGAGCTGTTGGAACAACTTTCGGGACGATTAAGAGAGTCACGATGAGCACCTCGCCGCCGGACCGCCGGGCGATTATCACCGAGGCGCTGCACAAGATCGATGACCTCACCGCGCGTCTGGAGATCGCGGAAAAGGCCGGCACCGAACCGATCGCCGTGGTCGGGATGGGGTGCCGGTTGCCGGGCGGGGTGAACAACTCGGACGAATTCTGGGAGTTGTTGCGCGACGGCCGAAGCGGCATCGTCCGCGTTCCCGCCGAAAGATGGGATGCCGACGCCCTTTTCACCGAGGACCACACCGTTCCGGGGACGATCTGCAACCGCGAAGGGGGATTCCTCACGGGCTGGCGGCCGGACGAATTCGACGCGGAATTCTTCTCCGTCGCCCCACGCGAAGCCGCGGCGATGGATCCGCAGCAGCGGTTGTTCCTCGAGGTCGCCTGGGAAGCGCTGGAGAACGCGGGAATCCCGCCGCAGACCGTTCGCGGCACCCAAACGTCGGTATTCGTCGGCGTGACCGCCTACGACTACATGCTCACGATGTCCGGTACGGTGCGACCCGAGGAACTCGACGCCTATGTGTTGACCGGAAACTCGGCGAATTTCGCCGCCGGCCGGATGGCCTATCTGCTGGGCGCCCGGGGTCCGGCGGTCGTCCTGGACACGGCGTGCTCGTCGTCGCTGGTGGCCATCCACCTGGCCTGCCAGAGCCTGCGCTGGCGCGAAAGTGATGCGGCGTTGGTCGGTGGGACCAACCTGTTGCTCAGCCCGGGAACCAGCATCGCCTGCTCGCGTTGGGGAATGCTGTCACCGGAGGGGCAGTGCAAAACCTTCGACGCGAGCGCCGACGGGTATGTGCGCAGCGAAGGCTGCGGCGTCGTGGTGCTCAAGCGATTGTCCGACGCGCAACGGGACGGCAATCGCATCCTGGCCGTGGTGCGCGGTTCGGCGGTCAACCAGGATGGCGCCAGCAGTGGCGTGACCGTTCCCAACGGGCCGGCCCAGCAGGAGCTGCTTTGCCAGGCCCTCGGGTCGGCCAAGCTGACACCGGCCGACATCGATTACATCGAGGCGCATGGCACCGGCACACCGCTCGGCGACCCGATCGAACTCGACTCGCTCAGCAAGGTTTTCGCCGACCGCAATGGCCGCGCACCGCTGGTGCTCGGAGCGGTGAAGACCAATCTCGGTCATCTGGAGGCGGCGGCCGGGATTGCCGGCTTCATGAAGACCGTGCTGGCCGTCGCCCACGGCCGCATTCCTCGAAACCTGAATTTCAACGAGCTAACTCCCCACGCCGGCGAGGGCGTGTCGCGCCTGACTATCGCAGCCGAGGACACCGAATGGCCGGCGACCGAAGCACCGCGGCGAGCCGGCGTGTCGTCGTTCGGAGTGAGTGGCACAAACGCGCATGTGGTGATCGAGCAGGCGCCCGAAACATGTGCTGTCCCGCGCGCCGCCGCGCCGGTGGTGTCGACACTGGTCGTGTCAGGAAAAACGCGGCAGCGGGTCGCCGCGACGGCATCAGCGCTGGCCGATTGGATGGAAGGCCCCGGCGCCGAGGTGCCGCTGGCCGATGTGGCGCACACGCTCAATCATCACCGGGCGCGGCAGCCGCGGTTCGCTACGGTGGCCGCCATAGACCGGTGCCAGGCCGTAGCCGGATTGCGCGCGCTGGCCACCGGTGAACCGACTCAGGGCGTGGTGGACTGCCGCGAGGACGCCGTCGGCCCCGGCACGGTTTTTGTCTACTCGGGTCGGGGGTCCCAATGGGCCGGGATGGGCCGGCGGCTGTTGGCCGACGAACCCGCCTTCACCGCAGCCGTGAGCGAGCTGGAGCCGACCTTTGTTGCCCAGGCCGGGTTTTCCCTGCACGACCTCATCGCCGGCGGCAAGGAGCTGGTCGGTATCGAACAGATTCAGCTCGGCGTGATCGGCATGCAGCTGGCGCTGACCCAGCTGTGGCGCTCCTACGGGGTGCACCCCGATCTGGTGATCGGGCACTCCATGGGCGAGGTGGCCGCCGCGGTGGCCGCCGGGGCGCTCACCCCCGCCGAGGGACTGCGGGTC
>NZ_LT546251.1 GCF_900078675.2 Mycobacterium interjectum | reverse complement strand
ACCCCTTCACGCGACTTCGACGTGAAGCGATCCGATCCAGTTATCGAGCGGCCCCCGACGCGACACGCCGGTGGTCCCATTACTGGCAATCAGGTGGTCCCATGACCGTGGCTAAACCCAGCTCAAACCGGTCCCATCACCGTGGCGGGCGACACTTGGAGCACCTGGTCCGATGGTTTGGCCCCATTTTGGCCTCATGCAAACCGTCGGCGTTCCATCCGCCACGCAGCCGCGCGGAGTGCCGGAAATCCCCCGCCAATCACCGGATCGGTATCACAATGGACACCAGCATCTCAATAGCAAAACGGTTCGGCGACACGTGGGAGTATGGCCGTGACTAGTCAGCGGCTCACAATCTACCTACTCCAGGAAATTAGCGACGCGGACGAGGCCATCGCGATGGGCAAGACCCCGACGAAGGTACCCGTGTCCGATCAAGGCGGGCTTAGCGGCAATTTTTACTATGTAACGAAGCCTCCTAAAACACCCGGTTGGGTGCAGTTTGTCCGCGGTGTCGCGCCGACTTTGCCCGACGTGTTCTCGTCATCCGCGTCCGGACTGCTTGTGGCGAAGGCGCATGACCGCTACTTTGCACTGACGTTCGGTTATGGCCGAAGCCTGCTCGATCTGTCCAAAATCGAACGACAGTTTGGCCTCAGGGTCGCGCTGAACCGAATCGATCCGACACAGCTCCGGAGCATGGACACCAAAACGTTCGAAGATCTCGTGGTCAACCGGACGACCCAGACAAGTAAAAAGACTGATATTCCGACATTCGGTATCGACATATCGAGCGATATTCTTCGTGCCGTTACCGGCGAGCCACGTGACCCATCGCTTTCGAAGCGGCTATCAGGTGCCGACGCCTTGGTGCTCGGCACGACGAAGAATGCCGCAGACTTGCCGGAGATGCTGGGCGACATCTTAGCAGCCTTTTCTGAGGATTCGTACAAGGATAATTTCTCCTGGATCGACCACTTGGCCTTAGTCACCGATTCCTCGCTCATCGATCTACTCGATGAGCGTCTAGCCGATCAACTGGTGGGTGGCGACACCAGCATAACACATATGGCAATGCCAGAGACAATCAATTGGGAGGATATCGAAGCCTTTAAGATTGCGGGTAGTAAGGAGCTCTTCGAGGACCTCGACATTGACGAGTACCTCGGAGCGTTGAGCACACCCCGATCAGAGATTACGGTGAAGAAGCTAAAAGGCCGTCAAGTAACAGTCAAATTCCTTCGTTCCGGACAGTCCGACGAGCGTTGTACGCTTTACAACTGTCTCATTTCTGAGCAGCGCGTAAACGACCAGCTGTATGTTCTCATTGAGGGCAAATGGCTTGCGATCAGTGACAGCCTCGCCGAGGAGGTTGACGCGTTCGCTGGGCGACTGCCGAGCAGCGCCGTAACACTTATCAATTCAACTGCGGGCGAGAGTGAGTACGTCTACAACCAGCGGTTGGCCGCTTCGCAAGCCGGCAAACTCATAAACCTCGACAAGAAAATCAAAGTGCCGGGCGGAGCGTCCTCGGGCATCGAAGTATGTGATGTACTGTCATCTGCAGGTGAATTTATTCATATCCAGCGAAAGTCGCGATCTTCAACACTCAGCCACCTTTTTGCGCAAGGGTCGGTGAGTGCGACTACATTCCTAAGCGACGGCACGTTCCGCGATAAAATTCGAACCGAAATTGAAAATACTGTCGCGCCAGGCCAACGCGACCAATGGCTGGAACTCGTACCTGACGCGTCGAGCCCAGTCGACCGGTCGAAATACGCCGTTTCCTACGGGGTAATAGCCAATTCAGATAAGCAAGGTGCTGACTGGCTTCCATTCTTCAGCAAACTAAACCTGATGCAGCAAGGTAAGCAGATCCTCAGCATGGGCTTCCAATTGTCCGTGTCGAGAATCTCTATTGACGCCCAGGCATCAGCGGAAGGCGCCACCTAGCAGCAAATACGGTGTCTGTCTTCGGGTGTCGGCCCAGCCACCTCCTAGTACTCGGGAGATAGCACGATGAAGTACAAGAGCGGTATCGAAGTTATGGACAGAGACGTCGTTGCCATACGACGCACGGGTCGATCCATTGAGGGGGCCGTTCGTAAGGTGATCCTTCCCAACACACCAGACGCGCACGCTTGGGCACTGCCTAACGGTGGAGTCCTGATTGAAGGAGGTGGCCTGGGTCTCTCGGTCACTGAATCCCTGGAGAACGACGAGGATGTCGTCTTTGTGCGTCGCGCGAGCAGCAAACCCTGATCCCCCGTGGTGACCAGCAGCAACTGCAGCGGCCGACGGCATCGAGCTGCCCCGGCTTCCGGAAGTGGAGCAACGCTACCTGACCCATGAGCAGCTACATCGGTCGTCAATTACGAAGAGATTGGCAAGCTGCTGCCGCTGCGCAAAGCCGCTGTGACTGCCGGCCAGACCGCAAGGGTTCATCGGCTACAGGCTGCAAAGCGAACCGGATCTGTATACCAAAATGATCGATACCGAAGCCCCTTTCTCCGAGCCATTTGGGGTTGTCGAGGCGGGCTGGAAGGTCCACACTTAGCCGCTGCGCGGTCAGCCGTGATCACAGACACTGTTGAGCGATTGTGGGACCCGGCTGGCAACCTGCTGCCTTCCTAAACGCAGATACGGGTGGCGTCGACCTATCCCTATCGGACGCTGGTCGGTCACCAGCCGTGTAGGGGTGGCCCCCGCAGTCGGCGCGCCCCTTCAACCTGCTTATATGAGGACCTCGGAGTAGATCTCGGTACGGCCACGGCATTGGGAACCAGCGCGAGCGGAGAGCTGCATGATCGCCAACTCAACCAAGTGGGAGGATTACCACGGCCATCTTGTGGCACGCCACGAGGGCCCGACACTTGTTTTGACGTGGTGGGGGCCGAAGGATTGGTCCCACACGCCGGGTGTCGACATGGTGCGGTTCGATCCTGAGAATCAACTGTTGAGCGTTTTTCCCAGGCTGGCCATTCTTGGCAACCATCATCAGCAGTTTAGCCGAGTGCGGGAATTGCAGCTCGACACAGCGTCTTATAGCTCGAATTTCGACATTGAAATTGATGAAGGTACTTATGGTCTCGAGATCTCCGGAATGCCGGACGGATTTGGAAGCGTATTCGCCTATGGATTGGGCCTTCGACGACAGTACCGCGAAATCATCCGCGCCATTGAATCAGTTACCGACTGCGATGTTGTCCGCTTCGGGCCACCAGAAGCCGAGGGCGTGAATGGGACCGTCTTTCGCATCGGTCTTGACCGATTTTCACGGTACAAGCACGCGGTGGACCTCAATTATCAGAGAGCCCATACAGTCGTCGGTCGCGTGAACGACGTCGCTGCTTACAACGCGATTGCGGATCTCGTCGGTAAGGCGCCTAAGACCCCCATAATTGGCAGACACCCCATCATCCAGGCAATCACCCGGGAACTCACCGACGATGTGCCGCTGGATACAGACCAGAGGGCCGCACTCGTGAAGCGCATGTCCACAGAATCGGAAAGGGTCGCGCGCGAGGATCCACCTGCCTTCGGAAAACTGCGCAAAGACATTGAGCTCGTGACTCTCGAATTTCTGATAGAGCAGTTCGGCAATGGCCTGAGAGGGGCAAACGCAAAGGATGAGTCTTGGTGGCAGAGATTCTTCAAAGTCAACACGTTCGCGCTACAGCAACTCTTCGCCGCTCCCGTAGCACTCTACGGGGATCAACTACAGTTACGGTTGCCTACCATACATGCAAGCGGAGGACGAATCGCGGACTTTGTCCTCGTCAACTCGCTGACTAACACCGCCGTTGTCGTCGAAATTAAGGCCCCAGCCACTCGCCTACTCGGCTCTCGATATCGAGGCGCCGAAGGTGCGGAGGTATACCCGCCCCACAGGGACCTTTCCGGGGCTGTCGCACAACTGCAAGCTCAGATGGAGTCCGCGGTTACCGACTTCCCAACTCTTGTCGGTCAGACACCAAACGCGCCAGCTATCGAAACCTCAACCGTTCGAGGCGCAGTCATCGTGGGCCGGTTCGAGCCACTCGACAACGAGAGGCGCCAATCCTTCACGCGATACCGCTCCGGACTCCAAGCAATTGAAGTTCTCACATTCGACGAAGTACACGGCCGGCTTGAGGGGCTACGCACCATGCTTAGCGCTCGACCGTCCTGACATGCGACAAATCGAGCGGGAACCGCTTCAGCGCTTGGCGCCCGGCGGCCGTCGACTCACAGCCGGGTGACACTGCCCGTCCCCTGGCCATGACTGCTGGCAGTTCGCGGACGGAACTGGATGACGTCCGCGTCCACGTTGGGCTCCCAACTTGTCCAAGACTCGAAATATGGACGGCGAATTCCGGTTCTGTCCACAGCTTGTGCGATCGGGTCGTCACCGGGAAATCGCTGCGAGAGCGCCTTGGCAAGCCAAATGGCACGCTCGTTTCCGACCTTCATCGGTTCATTCTTGTTCCAGCCGCGAGCGGAAATCTGCTTGTACAGACTTCGCGCATGATCCATGTCGATTCGACGCAGTTGCTGTAGGCGGAACACCATCGCCTTGATCGCCACGCCCCACCGCTCCTTCAGCCTTGAAAGTGTGGAAAGCGTAACTCTGCCCCCTACTTCGTCCAGATCGCCGAGGAAGGAGTCGCCGGGAAGAAGAAAGGCGCCCGCGAAGCGATTCGCCTGCTTCTCAATCGCCTTGGCTTGCTCTGCTGTCTCTGGCGGTGAGCATGAGGAGTGGAGGGTCACGTGCGCGAGCTCGTGGGCGAGCGTGAATCGCTGCCGATCACCGGGGACGCCCCCACTACCCGTCGGGCGGCTAACTCGAATCACAGGGGTTCCGTTGACGAAGAGCGACATGCCGAGGTGCTTGCCCAGTTCGTTATCCATCGGCAGCACGAGACAACCAAGCCGCTCGGCAGCGCGGGTCACATTCGGAACGGCGAGCACAGCGGGCACGTCGGCCGCGTCGCGGACATCCGTTGCAAACTCGTCGATCTCGTTGTCGTCGTTAAGGTCGCCGGTGAAAACTGGGAGTCGTTCGGGCATTTGCTTGAGCCGCATTTCAACGAAGGACTCAAGCGCCAGCAAGGTGTCGGCGACGTACTGTTCCACTGTCTTCTTAGGAGCGTCGGCGTACGCACGCAACCACGGACGGGTGTGAAGCACGTCCGACGTGGGCCTGCTCAACAAAGCGGGGCTGCATTCGAGTGCGTCCGCGAGCCGTTGAGCGTCGGCGCTGTCGATCGGAAGCTGTCCGCTGAGCACCCGCGAGAAGGCACTTGCGGGTAGGTCGAGCTGTTCAGCGAGCTCGGCTTGAGTCAGACCGCGGGCAGTGCGAAGGCGTTGTATCCGCGTGTAATCGGGGTAGACGTTCACGGCTTGGCGTCCATTTCGCTCGGCGCTCCACACATATAGCGTGAGGTGCGGAGGGGGGAGGTTGGCCAGTCGGGGCGAGACACGGCTAGCCTGCGCTGGCCTCGCCAGTGTCGTCGGCATCTCCATCGCCGAAGTCGCCGCCCAGGTCGTCCTCCTCGGGCGGCTGGAAGCCGCCACCCGACGGCGGAGTTGCGTAACCACCAGTTCCGAGGAGGGTCACCGGGCCAAGCTGCAGAAGTGGAACAGCATCCTCACTGATTCCGAGGACCCGTGCCGCAAAGATATCGACAACCAGCCCCTCATCGTCGACGGTGTATCCGAGCACCCAACGTTCGGCGGGCCAAAGCGAGTCGGGCTCCGCACCGGTGATGGTCAAGATCGCATCGGATCCGGCGAGGATCTTGTAGCCGTCAGTGCTGGGATCGATCTCGGCCTTGCGAAGGCGGAAGCGGCGGTCGGCACCGTCGACAAGATCACTGATGTCACAAGCACCACCGCTCACGATCTGATACCCAAGCCCCCCAATGCGACTGATTGCCGCCTCGATCGCATCAACTACAAGAGCTCGGCCCATGGACGACTGAGGCCTGCGTGTCTTGCCGAATGCCTGGTCCGACTGCACAGCCCTCTCGATCTTCCAGCCGCGTTCGTCAAATGTCTCGCGGATCTCGTCCGCCAGCTGGTGCATACGCTCCATGGACACAGTGTGACATAGGCCTGAAACCGTTTCAAGCGATTGTCACACTGGCGCGCCGGGAGGACGCCGAGACGGCCACGCAACGAAGCGCTCCTGACGGGGCTGACATCGAACTCCAGGTGTGGATCACTGGGCTGCCGGCCGAGGGCTCGGTACGGTTCGACGACAAATGCCTGAGCGCGCAGCCTTACGCCGGTGCCGCTTTCGACCGCCGGGTGGCCTCGCTGAAGCGAGTAGCGGGCCTGCCCGAGCGTGAGGTAGCCGCCGGTGGCATAAGCTTTCCGCGGCATTGTCCTGAAAACCTTTCGATTTTGAGAAGGGCATGGCTATGAAACACGGCGACATCCTCCCCATACTTATTGAGTGGCTGCAAACTTCGACACTAGTGGTATTCCCGAGTCGTTCATGTTCGGTGATGGCATCGACTGGACCTCACCGCTGCACGAAACAATGCTCTATGTCGAGCTGCCCTTCTGGCTCATGGCGCCGCCGGGTCCTGTTCGTGTCACCTGGCGCGACACCGATTTCACCGTCGACATCTGCACTCCCTGGATGGAGGTTTACATCGGGGATGTAACCGACTCAAGAGTAACGGTGATTCACCAAGGTCCGCTGCGCGACGAATGGCAGCCTAGCGACGATATCGCCGGTGCCCTTAAGGATCAAGAGGATGTCTCGGTGCTACGGAGACCGTGCAAGACCATGCTGCGCATTTCCGCCCGGGCCCACGTCAGCGCTTTCCGTCGACTCGACGAGCACGCGATACCCCGCATGCGAGCCGAGCAGCAAGCATATTGGGCCTCCCTATGCGAGGCCCATTTGCCCGTGGTTAATGAGTTGATCCAACGCTACCGACTTATCACCTATGACTATTTCCCGCATGAGGTAAGCGCATGGGATGTTGCGATCTGGTACATCAGACACGAGGGAGTTGGCTATCGCGCCTCGCTTTTGCGCTATAAGGAGTGGGACCGAAAACCGGTCATGATGGACCCAAAAGCGAAATCAGGCAGAGAATTTGAATGGACGTCGCCAGCAGACATCTCGGCGGCGTCTTCGTCGAACGCCACTCCCGGCGAATTCGAGCTTCTAGATGCGCGCTCTTTGATGGAGCGCGGCGACTATACCGGCGCCGTCCGTAGAACAGTCACGGCGATCGAGGCGGTACTTCGCTGGGCACTGAAGAACGAGCTTCGGAAACAGTATGACGACACCGAAGCAGAGCTCAGAGTCGCCAACACCGACAGTGACTTCCCGGGTCGGCTACGCCAGTGGCGCAGGCTTGCGCAACCCGACATCCCCGAAGTGCTTTTCGCTGAATTCGAGACCACCCGTCAAATGCGCCACGACATAGTCCATCGCGCTTTGCGACTCACCCTGGACGATCGCGGCCGAGCAGAGCGCGCAATCGACACTAGCCGCTGGCTATACAACAAAATTGAAGACAAGCCCGATCGCGCAAACCTACGCGACCAAGATGTCACCAAGTCTCTCGGTCGAATCGCAGCGACACCGCGGTTTCCGAGCACGATCTCCAATGGAGCGATTCTGTTGCAAAGCTTCGAACACCTGTGAATCAGCCGGACGATGCCGGTCACCCCGAGTGACTCCAGAAAACCCTTCGAGCCCAGCAATCCTTCGGTTAACGGTCAGAGCGGGGCTTCGAGCGGACGCTCTGCGCGGTCACGCTCCTCGAGCGCGTGGTGACCGCGCTGAGTGCGGCGAGGGTCGATCACGCACCGGCAAATTGCGTTCTCGATCTCGCTTGACGCTCGGCGCCTCGGTTCGGCCGAACGTCTTCGTCGCTGAGCCTTTTCCAGTGCATCGCGAACTGGTCCATCGATCGGGATCAGGCCAGCACGGGGCCAGTCGCAGCCAAACGCGAGAAGCTAATGGGGATCGATCGGGTCTGCTGCACGAGTAGGTGACACCTGAGATGGCTTGCCCCTGTGGGGTGGGCTGGAAGGATGTCATTGTGCCCAGGCCGTATCCCCGTGAGTTTCGTGACGACGTCGTTCGGGTCGCCCGCAACCGTGACGACGGCATCACCCTTGAGCAGAT
>NZ_LT546250.1 GCF_900078675.2 Mycobacterium interjectum | reverse complement strand
GACGTCGCCGCCCTGCTCCACGAGGCCGCGACCGAACACGGGCCGCTCCCCGCTGAAATGCCCGCTGCTGCCCTGTGGTGGCGGCTGGCCGGCACCCTGGCGCCCCCCTCCCTGGAGGGCAGCGACACCAACCTGCGGCCCCCCTGGACCGCCGACCTGCACCACCTCCTGGGCACCCGCATCGCCGAAGCCGTCATCACCGACCCCGCCTGGCCCGGCCTCGTCGCCGCGGTCACCGCCGCCGACTGGCCCCCCCACGATCTGCTCGCCGCGGCCGCTGAACACCTGCACGACATCGCAACCACCCAGACCATCCGGCCCGACGAATACGCCCGCCTGCTCACCTACCGCGTCGAACTGCTCACCCACCACGCCGCCACCATCGACCCCGACATCCCCCATCCCGCCGAACAGGCCGAAACATCCACCGGCCAACAGCAATTCGACCTCGACGACCACCACATCGACGCCGACCTACACGAGCCCCCGCCCGACCCCTACGACTACTCCTACGGCTTCGTCGAAGACGACCTCGGCGGCCTCGACATCGACGACCTGCCCACCGTGCGTCCCGCCGTGCCCGCCCGCGTCGACGACATCGACATTCCCGCCCTACGCGCCCGCCGCGACGCCGCCCACCGTCACGCCCACCAACTCGCCAACACCATCCTCACCGGTGGCGGCGGACCCGCCGAACACGCCGCCACGGCCGAACTGGCCGAGCTGCACCGCCGCTTGGGTGAACAACGCCCCTGCCAGCAGGCCCTGGCCAGCGCTCACGACCGCTGGGTCCACGCCGAAGACACCGCCGAACTGCACCGCCAACTACTCACCCAACTTGCCGCCGCGATCACCGCGGCCACCGAGCGCGGCGAGCACGACGCCGCCGTCCGCTACGGCCAACACCACACGCAGGTCAGCGAACAAACCGACCGGGTCGACACCGCGGTGCGCAGCGCCCGCGACCGTCTCGACGCTGCCCGCGCCGCACTCATAGAGGCCGCCGGCGGCGTAGCCGGCATCGTCACCGAACACGACCTGCACGCCCGCCGCACGCAAGCTATGCGCGCCGACAGCGACAGCCTCAACGCCGCCC
>NZ_LT546249.1 GCF_900078675.2 Mycobacterium interjectum | reverse complement strand
AAGCACGGCTCGGGCGAGCCGGCGCGGCTGCCGGTAGACGCCGGCGCCGAACAGCTCCAGCGGCGCCGTGATCGCCAGGCACAGGCCGAGCAGGATCAGGTACTGCCACCGGTCGCTCACGCCGCGCCCCTGATCCGGGCCCGCCACGACTGCAGCAGGGCGCCACCGGCGACCCGGAGCCGTCGCGCGTTGCCGACGGTGGCGCGCCGGTTGAACACCGAGAAGTCGCTGTCCTCAATGCAATCCAGGATTTCGGAGTACAGCGTCAACGCGGTGGCCACGCACGGCCGGGAACGCGGGGCCAGCATCGCGATTCCGTCGGCGGCGAAACGGTAGATCTCGCGGGTGATGTCGTGTTGGGCCGCCAGCGCCGTCCGCACCCGGGCGTGGGTGCGCCGGTGCGTGTGGCACCACAGCATCAGGTCGCGGTCGACACCGAACGCGGCGAGTTCGTCGGCCGGCAGATAGATCCGGTTGCGCGCGAGGTCCTCGTCGACGTCCCGCAGGAAATTGGTGAGCTGAAACGCGCGGCCCAGCGCCGCCGCGTACGGGGCCGCCTCCTCGGCGGGTCCGACGGTGCCGAGAATCGGAAGCATCTGCAGGCCAATGACTTCCGCGGAGCCGCGCATGTAGCGGCCCAGCGCCGCCCGATCCGGATAGTCGGTGACGGTGAGGTCCATGCGCATGGAATCCAGAAAGTCCTCGAAGAGATCTGCGGGGATCCCGTAGCGGCGCACGGTGTCGTCGACCGCGGCGAGGACGGGCTCGTCGTGCTGCCCGGCTCCGGCGAAGAAGCGCTCCGACAGGCGCTGCAGCCGCTCGGCGCGCGCGGCGACGTCCAGCGCCGGGTCGATCTCGTCGAGGATGTCGTCGGCGTGGCGGGCGGAGCCGTACAACCGTCCCTTTTAAACATCTTGATGGGTTTAAGAGAAAGGGGCTCGGGCACGCTGGTGTTGTCGACCGGGTCGTGG
>NZ_LT546248.1 GCF_900078675.2 Mycobacterium interjectum | reverse complement strand
TGGCGGTCGACCGCCGGGGCGTGCGGCTGGGTCGCGGGCGCGGGTTTTATGACCGCTCGCTGGCCGGGCGCAACCCGCACGCGCGGCTCATCGCGCTGCTACGCGACGCGGAATTCGTGGACGAGCTGCCCGCCGAACCGCACGACGTGCCGATGACGCACGCGCTCACGCCCAACCGGGGCCTGATCGCTCTCCCACACCGGGAATGATCGCGATCACGTGGCGGTTCTAGCACTTGACACGGTAGAGTGCTAATGCAGCCCGAGACGATTCGGAGGTTTTTGTGCCGACTTACAGCTACGCGTGCACCGAGTGCGGCGACCGCTTCGATGCTGTCCAGGCCTTCACCGACGACGCGCTGACCACATGCGAGAAGTGCTCGGGCCGGCTGCGCAAGCTGTTCAATTCCGTCGGCGTCGTGTTCAAGGGCAGCGGCTTCTACCGCACCGACAGCCGTTCGGACGGGAAGTCGAAGAGTTCGACCAACGGATCGTCCGGTGACGCGGCTTCCAGCTCGGGGTCGGGCGAAAAGGCCGGATCCACCGACAAGAGCGCGTCCGGCGACAAGGGCGGTTCGAGCGACAAATCGACCAGCAGCGCGACGCCGGCCACCGCGGCCGCCTCGAGCTAAGCGGTTATCCACAAGGCAATTCCTGACCGGCACCGCCGGCATCTCGGCGCGCCTACCGTTGCGGCGTGGGCGAATCATCGCTGAACCCAAGCCTGTTCAGGCGGGTCTCGGCGTCGCTGCGCCCCGACTGGACTCGCACGGTGCTGGCCCGGCGAGTGGCCGCGGGCGGGCTCGTCGTGC
>NZ_LT546247.1 GCF_900078675.2 Mycobacterium interjectum | reverse complement strand
GCCCGTTCCTGGCCGAACTCGGCACGGTGCTCGGACCCGTCAACGGCCATCGCGCCGCGGCGGCCCGGCAGCGCGTCTGGTCGGCCGTGATCGCCGACGCAACCCCGTACAACCTGGGGGCGCTGGCGCGGTTGGAGGGGGCCGAGCTGCCGTGGTCGATCGTCGAGCTTGGGTTGAGTTCGGCTGAGCCACAACGACAACCCCGCATCGCGGGCGAATCAGACAGCGATCGTCCGCTGGATCGCAGCGTCGTGGATCGGGTACGCGCGACGCTGCGGCGCGGCCTGGACCGCGACGCGCTGCCCGACATCCCGCTGCTGTGCGAGGAGGAAGTGGACCGGGCGTCGGCGCCCTGGGGGCTGTTGTCCGAGGACAAGCAGGCCACGCTGGTGGCCGGCATCGAGGTGGCCGTCGAGCTGGCGCCGCTGGACCCGTCGGTCGCCAGCCGCTACGCGCTGGCGGCCCAGATCCAGGCCCGGCTGCGCAAGGAGGCCTACGTGCTGCACGCCCGGCGCTACCTCGCCGAGGGCGGTCCGATCCATCCCCGCCAACGGCAGGTCGTCGACGACCTGGCCGCCTACGCACAGCCCTACCTGAGCCGGCTCTGGGCGCGACTGCACGGACGCGACGTCTGGCAGGAGCCCTGCGATGACGTCGATGAGGTGCGGTCCCTGCTGGAGGGGGTCGCGCGGTCGGTGAGCCTGGACCACCGGCAACGGATCAAGGCGATGCTGGAACTGCAGGTGGCCGGATGAGATTGGTCGCCGATGCGGGCCTGTGGGCGACGGGAACGGCGCCGGTCGAGACGCCGCTGGCGGCGGTGCTGGAAGTCAGTGGCGCGGTGCTGTCCTGGATGATCGACGATCCCCCCGGCGATGCGGGCACCCGAATCGCCTTCACCGACTTGTCACGAGCCGACTGGCTTTGGCGCGTCCTCGGCGAGTCCGGGCACGTCGCGCTGGTGTCGGCCGTCGACGGTGCGGCCGATCAGCCCCGCGGCATCGAGCTCGCCGGCGTCGAGATCGTGCCCGGTTCCCTCGCCCCGCTCCGGCGGCTGGCCG
>NZ_LT546246.1 GCF_900078675.2 Mycobacterium interjectum | reverse complement strand
CAGCCCACGAACTCGTCATCGAAGGACCGTCTTACCGACAACGTCAAAAGCCCACGGTTGACAGCTCACCGTCAAGCACACATCATCCCCACTGAGCCAAACAGGTGGTCCCTAGCCCGTGGCCAAACAGTGGTCCCATCACCCTGGCGAATGACACGAGCTGTTTCGGCTTCGGACGACGAAGGCGCCCATGAGAGATTACATCCTCGCGTTCCGACCAACCGGTAGGTTAGCGTCGACGATGGCAAGTAGGTCGCCTCGCAGTAAGTCCGCGTCATCGCGTCATGTCGCGGCGGCGGTTCGCAGTCGGCGCGGGTAGGTGCGGCTGTAGGGGAGGTAGGAAATGTTCGGGAGCAAGCGATCTTTGGCTCGAAGGATACCGCCACCGATTACGAGCGAGGACTTTCGTCTTTCCGCCAGCTAACGAAGATATGGCGCTTCTGTGTGCCTGGCCGCGACGAACGCTGGGCTTGACGAGGGTATCTCATATCCGCCTAGCTGAAATCTGCGACTGAATTCGCCACGGCCAGAACGATTTTGACGCTCATCATCAAGCATATCACACTTGCCATGTGTCACAGCATATTTCGTTCCAATGCAAGGTTATGACGACCCTAGTTGATTGGGGGCCAAACAGTCCGAAATGCCGTGGCGCGAAGTACTGTCACTCTGCGGGCCTTTGCGCCTGACGGCGGCACTCGCCTCTTCTGAATAGTGTGGAATCCAACGCCCGGCGCGCCCTATACCGCAAGGCGCCCAATATAATCCCTGCGGTCAAAGCATCGATCAATCACTCAGGAGCGGGCCCCACCGGTCAAGGGACACCTCTGGGAGTCTTTACTCGAGCGAAATCCTTTTCGCCAGTACACATTTGAATGCGGTGACCGGATTGGCCCTGCCCCTCTGGGACCTAATAATCCGCTCTTCAAGATAGCGGAGCCCGTCCTTGGATACCGAGCTAATGCTTTGTCAGTTTGCGGGAGAATCCGAACGCCTCGCGGTAGGTCTTACGCAGCTAATTCTCACACATTAGACCGCTGTGCAGTGATTCGAACGGGCTAGATCGTGTCGCACTATCGAGGCATTCAGCTAATTCCGAAATAATCCCTGTACGCCGTTGAACAGCGCGTGATCCTAGAATGAGCTAGACAATGGCTATGCGGAGCGTCGTGTGGAACGCGTTCTAGAAAGCTACCAACAAGTAATTTTCACCTTGAACCAGATGTTTCAGACTGACAGTTTTCTGGGGCGGAGTCGGGAGGGCTATGAACAGCGCAAAAGTGCCTCCTCCGGAGTTGCCGGCAGTCATTCTCGGCTGGTGGATCCATGACAATCGTTGAAGCTTACGTCGTTTCATCGCCTACGCGACGATTTTGTTGGATACCGTCCCCCGCCGTGGAAGAGACGGGTCCAGAACCGCCGATCAATCGCCTTCCAGGATTCGATGATACGGAGCAGCGATGCTGGCAAGCGTTTCTGGAATCGTCGGCGCTCCTGCTCGAGACTTTGGACCGACAACTCATGAAGGTGCACCGGCTCGGGCTGTTTGACTTTCTGGTGCTGGATATGCTGGCTCGCTCGAACGGCGGCTCAGCTCGGATGGGCGACCTTGCCGAAGCTTTGGCGGTTGGGCCCAGCCGAATGACGCAGCAGATCCGCCGCATGGAATCAGAGGGTCTCGTTCGTCGCAGTCGCAGCACAAGAGACAAGCGAGGAGTGATTGCCACCGTCACACGCGAGGGGCGATTGCGGCTTCAACCCGCCACGAAAACCTACGCGGGGCACATTCGCGAACACTACCTAAACCAAATGACGCGGCAGCAGATGATCGCTATGGGTGACAGCTGTCGACGAATCAGTCAGCCCCTGAACAACTCCCAGGTAATGGACCGGTTCAAGCCCCTCTAGGGTGCTGGCCCGCGAGGCCGCGCCCGGGCCGATGACATCGACGGGCTACCGTGCGGCGGTGGCACATCGACAACCAGATGGAAGTGGCTGGCCGTGGGGGTCGATCGATGGTTCGCACCGGCGCCTAATTGCGAGACACGCTCTTGCCCAGAGCTGACGGCGTCGAGCATGCGTTCCCATCATGCAACCTGACTTTTATCACCGTTGCGGGTTTGGCGACTTCGTAAAGCTCTGACCTGGCGGTTGAGTGTTCTCCTGGTGCGGATTTGTGCACTAGGGCTGGCCTCGTAGGGTGCCTTGGTGGCGTATGTGCGCACGGTGAAGACCTCCTCGGGTGCCACGGCGGTGCAGATCGTGTGGTCGACGCGGCGTGGGTCACGCAAGATCGAGCACCTGGGCTCGGCCCATGACGTTGCGGGGGTGGCCGCGCTGAAGGCTGCGGCTGCTCAGCGGCTGGCCGCCGGGCAGGCCCAGTTGGATC
This sequence comes from Mycobacterium interjectum, assembly GCF_900078675.2. GTDB lineage: Bacteria > Actinomycetota > Actinomycetes > Mycobacteriales > Mycobacteriaceae > Mycobacterium > Mycobacterium interjectum. The sequence goes on along the minus strand of NZ_LT546246.1, from coordinate 316 downwards.
TTGGGCTGGCGGCGCGCTCGCAGTCCGAGCCGTTGCCGATCACCTCTTCGAAGGCCGCTCATCTGTGGGATGCACTGTGTGCTGCCTACGAGATCCTCGGGTTCGACGAGGCTGCCGACGGCGATGCGGCGTTTCGCCAGCTGGTGCTCGCACGGATCATTGAGCCGACCAGCAAGGCCGATTCCCTGCGCGTCATCGAGGAGACCGGCATCGCGCCGGTGTCGTATCCGACGCTCAACCGCCGGCTGCCGGTGTTCGCCAAACCCAGTTTCCGGCAAGCGCTTTCGGCCATGTGTGCTTCTCATGCCCGGTTGGG
>NZ_LT546245.1 GCF_900078675.2 Mycobacterium interjectum | reverse complement strand
CCGCAGAACCATCGGGCATCTGTACCACCCGGCTCGGGTCACCGCCCGCGCTGGCCGGCGCAGCAGCCGGCGGGGCCGGCGGTGTGCTCGGCTGCGGTTGAGTCGTACCCGCAGGCTGCGTCGGCGCGTTCTTATCGCCGGTGCCGTCCTTGCCGGCTGACGCGGCGCCGTTCTTGCCGCCATCGCCGTCACCCTTGCCGTGCGACCCGTCTTCGAAATCGTCGGACTTGCCGTGGTCGTGACCGTCGCTGTCTTTAAATCCGTCCCCCCCGCCCTGGCCGGCAAAACCACTCGCCAGCGGGCCCATCGCGCCCAGCGCGTCCATCGGCAAGGATCCTGCAGCGCCGCCCAGCGCGCCAGGAATCGACCCCAGCCCCGCCATCGCCGGGCCCAACATCGACAGCGGATCGCCCAGGCCCGCCCCGCCAAGCCCGCTCAGCCCAGCCAGCGGATCAGTCAGCCCGCCCGGACCGGCACCTGTAGCGGTTCCGCCCGCCCCGCCGTCACCACCGCCACTGCCGCCGCCATCACCGCTGGTGTCAGCACCGCCCCCATCACCACCCCCGGCGATGCCTGCGTTGCCCTGGTCCTTCGAATGGCCTCCGCCGGCGCTGTCGCGGTACTCATCACCGAGCGCGGAAAGCAGCTCAGCCTGCTTCTTACTGTCCACTTTGGAGCTGTCGAGCAGTTGTTGAATTTGGGCGAGCTGACCGTCCAAGAACTCATTAAACAGCGCCATCGCATGCGGGTCATTGGCCATTTGCGGGTGAGACGTCAGCGCGCGCCGCGCCGTCTCGATGCTGCTGATGATGGCGCCGATTTTGGAGCGAGTGTCGTCGTTGGTGGCGAAAATTTGTTTGAGCAAGCCGGCCAGCTTGTCATCGGTCTGGGTGAGCGCGCCGCTGGCCTGCTGATAGGTAGTTCCGGCGTGATCGACGCCCTGCTGTAACCCGCTGGGGCCGTTCGGCACTGGCAGAGCGGGCCCCCACGGCGGCGCCCCGGCCGGCGGCGCTGGCA
>NZ_LT546244.1 GCF_900078675.2 Mycobacterium interjectum | reverse complement strand
AGAAGAGACAGGGCCCACGGCGTGCGCACCGCGATGGGCGGGGCGCAGGCCCGGCGCCTGTGCCCGCACGCCGTGATCGTGCCGCCCCGGATGACGGCCTACAGCCGGGCCAGCGACGCCGTGTTCGAGGTGTTTCGCGACTGCACACCGATCGTGGAGGCGCTGTCGGTGGACGAGGCCTTCCTCGATGTCGGCGGGCTGCTCCGGGTCGCCGGCACCCCGGTCCAGATCGCCGAAAAGTTGCGCGCCGACGTGCGCGACCGCGTCGGCCTGCCGATCACCGTCGGCATCGCCCGGACGAAATTTCTCGCCAAGGTGGCCAGCCAGGAAGCCAAGCCCGACGGGCTGCTGCTGGTGCCGCCCGACCAGGAGCTGGCGTTTTTGCGCCCGCTGCCGGTGCGCCGGTTGTGGGGCGTGGGCGCCAAGACCGCCGAGCGGCTGCACAGCCACGGCATCGCGACCGTCGCCGACGTCGCCGAGCTCAGCGAGTCGACGCTGTCCTCCATGCTGGGCGGGGCCATGGGCCGCCAACTGTATGCGCTGTCCCGCAACATCGACCGCCGCCGGGTGACCACCGGGGTGCGCCGGCGATCCGTGGGCGCGCAACGGGCGCTGGGCCGTGCGGGCAACCGCATGTCGGCCGCGGAGGTCGACGCGGTGGTGGTGAACCTGATCGATCGCATCACCGCACGGATGCGCGCCGCCGGCCGCACCGGTCGCACGGTGGTGCTGCGGCTGCGCTTCGACGACTTCAGCCGGGCGACGCGGTCGCACACCCTGCCGTGGGCCACGTCGTCGACGCAGCCCATCCT
>NZ_LT546243.1 GCF_900078675.2 Mycobacterium interjectum | reverse complement strand
GCCACAACGCCGTCGTCACCGCGCGCGACGTCGCGAAGGTCGCCGAGTTGGCCGAGACCACGCCGGAGCGGGTGCTGGCCGTCGCCCTCGACGTCACCAAGCCCGCGCAGGTCACCTCCGCCGTGCGGCGGGGCCACGAGCGGTTCGGCGGCCTCGATGTCCTGGTCAACAACGCCGGCTACGGCTACCGCGCCGCCGTCGAAGAGGGCGACGACGCCGAGGTCCGGGAGTTGTTCGAGACGCACTTCTTCGGCGCGGTCGCGATGATCAAGGCGGTGCTGCCCGGCATGCGGGCGCGGCGCAGCGGCGCGATCGTCAACATCTCCTCGATCGGCGCGACGGTAACCCCGGTGGGATCCGGCTACTACGCGGCGGCCAAGGCCGCCATCGAAGGCGTCAGCGGGGCCCTGCGCGGTGAGCTCGCGCCGCTGGGCATCTCGGTGACGGTCGTCGAACCCGGCGCCTTCCGCACCGACTTCGCCGGTCGCTCGCTTGCCCAGTCGGCCGCGGTCATCGACGACTACGCCGCCACCGCCGGGCAGCGGCGCAAGGAGAACGACACCATGCACGGCAACCAGGCCGGCGACCCGGCCAAGGCGGCCACGGCGATCATCGCGGCCGTCGAGTCAAGCGAGCCGCCGGGTTTCCTGCTGCTCGGCCCCGACGCCCTGGCCATCTACCGCTACGTCGCGGACGCCCGCGCCGCGGAGATCGCGAAATGGGAAGGGCTGACCAGCGGCACCAATTACGGCTGAGCCTCAGCCGCGCACCGCGGGCAGCACGTCGCTTTCCCACGCCGCGGCAAGATCTGCGAGGTCTGCCCCGGCACCGCCTCGTTGCCTCACAACCGGTGCGCCACCTTCCGCGCGGCGTCGACGGTGCGGCCGGCCGCGCCGTCGGCGCAGCCC
>NZ_LT546242.1 GCF_900078675.2 Mycobacterium interjectum | reverse complement strand
TGTCATTCGCCAGGGTGATGGGACCACTGTTTGGCCACGGGCTAGGGACCACCTGTTTGGCTCAGTGGGGATGATGTGTGCTTGACGGTGAGCTGTCAACCGTGGGCTTTTGACGTTGTCGGTAAGACGGTCCTTCGATGACGAGTTCGTGGGCTGTCGAGGTGAGCCGATCGACCGCTGATTCGGCGAGCATGGCGTCGGTCATGACCGTCAGCCATTCGTCGGCCCCGCGATTTGAGGTCACGATCGTGGCGCTGTGTTGATGGCGGGCGACGACGAGTTCGTAGAAGTCGGCGGTGGCGGTGGCGTCCATGGGCTGCAGCGCGAAGTCGTCGATGATGAGCAGACGAACTTGAGCGAGGCGCCGCATCTCGGCCTCGGTGCTGTTGTCGAGGCGAGATGCCCGCAGTCGCTTGAACATTGCCTCAGCGCGCAGCATCAGGGTGGGGATGCGACGACGCACTGCGATGTGGCCCAGTGCGGTGGCGAGGTGGGTTTTGCCGACGCCGACCGCACCGAGGATGACTGCCCCGTGGGCGGCGTCGAGGAACCGCAGACTGGTCAGGTCGGTCCACAGGGTTCGGTCGTAGCGCACGGCGGCGTCCTCGTCCCAGGTGTCCAGCCGCATGGCCGGGTCCAGGCCGGCGGCGCGGGCTCGGCGGGCTGCCGAGCTGGTGTCGCGTCGGGTGGCTTCATCGGCAAGGACCAGCTCCAGGAACGCGGCGTGGGACAGGTGTTGTTGGCGGGCCAAGGTGAGCCGATCGGGCAGGGTGTCGAGCATCGGGGACAGTTTGAGTTGCCGCATCACCTTCTTCAGATCCGCCGAGATCGGATCCGTGACCACCTCGTTGGCGGGCTTGGTCACCACAGCCCCTCCTGCCCCTGCTCACCGGTCTGGCCGCCGTCGATGACCTGCAACCAGTCCGGCCGCGGTGTCGGGCGGTACTCGCGAGGATCGCGGGCGAACCGAGCCGCCGCCAGCCCGGAGGCGGCCCGCGGCGGCGGGATCGGACTGTTCTCGGTGGCCTGCTCGAGCATGGCGGCGACCTTGGTCACCGAGACGACATCTAGATCCAAGGACCGGCCGCAAGCCATCTCGACCGGGCCGGGGCCGTAGCGTTTGACCAGCCCGAGCAGCCGGTAGACCTGGCGCATTCTGGTCCAGGGCAGATCGTGATCAAGCATGCGTTCGGCGTAGGTGCCGATATTGGGGCCGTGGCCGGCAGCGGTGGCGATCAACCGGTGCAGATCGCGCATCGCGTAGCCGGTCTTGTCCGCAGGCAGATCAGCCGGATCGGTAGACCGGGCGCCGGCGGACTGGCGCGGATGGGTCTTGATCAACTGGCCGCGGTGATAGAACTTCGCCAACTCGGCGTCGGCGCGGGCGGTGATCGTCTGTCCGCGTAGGTGGTGCGGGATGGAGTACAACGCCTTGGCCAGCTGGACGTGATAGTCGCGGGCCACTTTGACCTCGGCATACACCGGCACCGCATACCGCACGGTCGGAGCCGCCAACAGGCGTTCGGCTTCTCGGTCGGCGAACACCATCGCCGGCTGCGCGCACGTGGTGCCGTGGATGCGCAGGCCCGCCTTCTGGGCGCACCACACCTGCGCCCGGTCTTGGGCATCAGCGAGGTCGGTGAAGTCCTCGCCGGCGAAGAAGTTGTTGCGTACGTACTGCACCATCCGCTCCACACGTGGCTTGTCTTGCGGGTGTGCCACCCGCGCCGGGTCGGTACTGAAACCACGGGCCTGGGCATACTCCAGCCACCCGACGGTGAACCGTGGGTTCACCGAATCAGCATGAGCCACAAGCGCACTCATATTGTCGGGGATGAGGACCTTGAAGACACCGCCGAAGAATGCCCACGCAGCTTCGCAGCCGTCGATCACCGCGGTCAACGTTTGGGAGAATGTCAGCCACACAAACATGTGCCGCGAATACACCGCCGTGAAGATCAACGCGTGCACCACCCGCCGCCGGCCGGTCGCCGAGTCGAACAGCATGCCCATCCGGGCGAAGTCGATCTGGCACTCCACCCCGGGCTCGCCGTCGACCACCGGCACCGTCCCAGCCCGCCGGCGGCCCTGATAGCTGGTGTTGGTTTGGCAGTAGCGGTGCAGTGTCCGCTGCGGAACGAGTACACCCTGGCGGGCCAGCAGGTCGCCGATCTTGACCACCGTCAGGTCATCGTCGACCCACTTAGTGATCTGATCGTGGTTGGCGGACAACAGTTTCCACGCAGAACCGAATCCATGCGCGCGATCCGGGCGGACCACCGTGACGACCGCACCGATCAACGCATCGTCAAGCTGGTCCACACCGCCGGCCCGGTCCAGGCCCGCGGCCACCGCAGCCTCGACATAGCGACGCGCAGTCTTGCGGTCCACCCCGGCCTGGGTGGCAACCACCCGCAACCCATGGCCGGCCAGCCACGCTCGAAGTACTTCACGAATCTCGACCACAGAAACCTCCCGAAACATCGGCGAACCCCTTCACGCGACTTCGACGTGAAGCGATCCGATCCAGTTATCGAGCGGCCCCCGACGCGACACGCCGGTGGTCCCATTACTGGCAATCAGGTGGTCCCATGACCGTGGCTAAACCCAGCTCAAACCGGTCCCATCACCGTGGCGGGCGACACT
>NZ_LT546241.1:1059-3260 GCF_900078675.2 Mycobacterium interjectum | reverse complement strand
ACGATGCCGGCACGGTCACCGTGCCGCAACGCGGTCTGGACCACCTGCGCCGCGCCGCGCACGACTCGTTCGGTGGCCTCGGTCGCCGGACCCGCCGGCTGCCGATACGTGTCGATCAGCACCACCACGTCGGCGGCGCGGTCGGTCAAGCGCTGCGTCACGTGCAACTGGCGGCGGCGCGCGCTCACCGGCCAGTTCACCGCCCGAAGCTGGTCGCCGGGCACGTAGGGGCGAATGTCCGCGTACTCGACGCCCGGCCCGATGTGCCGGGTGAGGTGGGCGCCCAGGCGATCGAGCAACTCCGTCTGCGGGATCGGCGTCGACTGCGGCGGCGTCAGCGGGAACACGAGGACGTCGGCGGCGTCGACGGTGGCGGTCCCCAGCAGCAGCCCGCCGCGCGCGACCACCTCGATGCGGGCCCGCACCGGATAGCGGCCCCAGCGTTGTGCGGTTGCCGCAACCGTTTTCGCATGGCGGGCATCCGGCTCGAGCGCCTCGAGTTCCATGCCCGCGACCGGCGACATGGTGAGTTCAACCGCAGCTTCCCCGCAAGCCCCGCGTGCCCCGCTCTCCTGGGTCACCCAGACTTTGAGCCGCGCTCGGTCGTTTTCGAAGCATCGCTGCGAATCGGGTTCCCCGTGCACCCGGATCTTCGGCGCCGGGCGTTGCCAGCTGATCGAACACAGCACGCCGAGCAGCGGAGCCGCGAAGGCGATCAGCTGCCACCGGGCCCCTATCACGGCGGCGGCCAGCGCGACCCCGGCGCACGTCGCGATCGCACGGGCCAATGGCGATGCGCGCCACGCGAACTCGACTTCGCGGCTTCGGATCACGCCGGCCTCACCCGGTCCCCCCGTGCCCCCCGCCGGTTCGGGGCACCGGCAAGCGCCGCAGCAGTTCCCCGACGACGTCGGCGCCCTGGATCTTGCGCACCCACATCTCCGGGCGCAAGGTGATCCGGTGCGCCACGGCCGCGACGGCGAGCTCCTTGACGTCCTCGGGGATCACGTAGTCGCGACCGAGCAACAGCGCGCGGGCGCGCGCGAGTTGGACGAGGTCGAGTTCCGCACGGGGGCTGGCACCCACCGCGACCTGTGGGTGGTGCCGGGTCGCGGTGGCCAGCGACACCACATAGTGCAGGACGTCCTCGTGCACGGTCACCTGCTCGACCGACTCCCGCATCGCCAGCAGGTCGTTGGCGTCCACCACCTGACTGACGATGGGCTCGGCCGAACCCCGTTCGAGGCGGCGGCGCAGCATCGAGGTCTCGTCGCGCTCGGAGAGGTATCGAAGTTCCAAGCGGATGGCAAACCGGTCCAGCTGAGCCTCGGGTAACGGATACGTGCCCTCGTACTCGATCGGGTTGTCGGTCGCCAAGACGATGAACGGCGTTGGCAGCTTGTGGGTTTCGCCGTCGATGCTCACCTGGCCTTCGGCCATCGCCTCCAGCAGCGCCGCCTGCGTCTTCGGCGGCGTGCGGTTGATCTCGTCGGCGAGCAACAGGTTGGTGAAGATGGGTCCGGCCCGGAAGGCGAAACGACCCGACTGCATGTCGTAAATCGTCGAGCCGAGCAGGTCAGCGGGCAGCAGGTCCGGCGTGAACTGCACCCAGGTGAATCGCAGCCCCAGCGCGGCCGCGAAGGATCTGGCGATCAGCGTCTTACCGAGGCCGGGCAGGTCTTCGATGAGCACGTGGCCGCGCGCGAGGACGGCGATCAGGATCAGCGTCAGCGCCGAGCGCTTCCCCACCACCACGCGTTCGATTTCGTCGAGCACCGCCTCGCACTGTGCGGTGGTGGTCGCGGCCGGCAGTGTCATATTTGCTCCAACTTTCGCAGAATCTCTTCCAGCGCCGCGCGGCCCGGGCCGGGGTGGTGGTCACCGGTGCGCGTGACGTTGTTGGGATTGACCCATTCCCACAGTTCGGCGCCGAACAGCATCCGGCCGGTCGCGTGATATGCCATGGGGTCCTTGGATTGCTTTTGGCCGGTTGTCATTTCGTACCGCCGCGCCAGCATGGGACGCAGGTGGCGGTCCCAGTCGGCACGGGTGGAGTCCGACCAGCGGATCGTCGTCTCGGTGGTGGCCAGCCAGCGACGCAACGAGTCCCCGAGGTCGTCGTAGCCCGGCTCGGCGACCGGTTCGTTGCCGCGCCCCAGGTAGCGGCGGACGTTGAGCAGCACCAGGGCCAGGGCAATGCC
>NZ_LT546241.1:0-958 GCF_900078675.2 Mycobacterium interjectum | reverse complement strand
GCCCCGACGGCGGCGCGGCCGGGGCGGGGCCGGGTAGGGAGGGGTCGACGCGGTGCGGAACCAGATAGTGGACCAGCAGCGTCGCGATCAGCAGCCACGCCGCGATCAGCGCGAGCCCGATCAGTATCACCCGCCAGCTCGGGCGGCCCTTGCCGGTGCCGAGCATGTCGGACAGGTCTTCCTGCTTGGGTGCCGCCGCACGCGGGTCGCGCAACCGCGCGATGACGGCGATCGCCAGCAGCGCGAGAGTGGCACTGAGGGCCACGATGACGAACAGCAGTGCCGCCCGGCCGCCGCCCGGCTCCGTGCGCACCGCATGGCCCTGGGCCGGGAGGTATCCGCGCAGGGCCGCGGCGGCCAGGATCATCAGGACGATCAGCGCGACGACGCGCCCCGTCGGCTTGTCAAAACCGGGCTTGATTACGGGCATGGGCACACCACTCGACCGGTTGCCTGCCGCCGTTGCGGCACTGGCTTTCCTCATACTTGCACACGCCGGTAGGCCGGCTTATCCACAGTTGGGGTTTTATCCACAGGCCGCGGGCGGCGTGGTTTCCGCCGTGGGCTTTTGACGGGGCTCGTTTTAGGCCTGGCGGCATGGGTTCGTGCGTGGGTGCCGAGGAGGCGCGGGAGCGCATCGAGGCGGCGCGGGATGACATCGATGCCGCGCACGACGTGCTGCGCGAGACCAGCTCGCAGGTGGTGGGCAACGAGGTCCGCGTCGAGGTGGCCGAGCGGTTGGAGACCCGGGAGCGGGTCAACCGGGGTTTGATGTATCGGTTCTTCGGCGAGATCGCCGAACCCCAGGATGGCGCCGCGTGCGTGCCGACTCCCTCAAGTCCGACGGCCTGTTCACCGACGAGGGCCGGGCGCGCCGCTGGCCGCGGCTGGGCCCGCAGGGGCCCGGCATGTCGCGGTTCTCGGGCCTGCTGGATCCCGAGGCCCGTGCCTACTTCGA
>NZ_LT546240.1 GCF_900078675.2 Mycobacterium interjectum | reverse complement strand
CAGCTGATCGAGCGCGATAAGTTGGGTGCGCTGAGCAAGATTGGGCAGGGTGGGCAGGGGGTGGTCTATGGCGCTCCCAACGTCAAGACGAAGTTCGCCGATTCGATGGTCTATAAGGAGTACAAGGCCCAGACCCGGGCCGAGATCGATTTCACCGCGCTGGCGGCCATGCCCGCCCTGGTGGAGGACGCACTGTCCTACGCCGAAGCCGAACGACTGGTCTCGATGGCGGCCTGGCCGTGTGCCCTGGTCGAAGACAACGGCACCCCAACCGGATTCGTGATGCCGGCCATCCCCGAGGAGTTCTTCGTCGAACTCAAAACCGCCAAGGGCGCCTCGTCATCCACCGCAGAATTCCAACACCTACTCAACCACTCCTCGGTACTGCACGCCCGCGGCATCGACCTCGACGACGCCCAACGCTATTCGCTGCTCCGCGAAGTCGCCTCCGGACTGGCATTCCTGCACAAACACGGCGTCGCCGTCGGCGACATCTCCCCGAAAAACCTGCTGTTCACCCTCACCCCACACCCCGGGGTCTTCTTCATCGACTGCGACGCCATGCGCATCAACACCATCTCGGCACTACCGCAGATGGAAACCCCCGGCTGGGACGTGCCCGCCGGCGAAGAACTGGCCACCATCTACTCCGACACCTACAAACTCGGCCTGCTCGCCCTGCGACTGCTCGCCGGCGACCAAGACACCAAAAACCCCCAACACCTGCCCCCCACCACCCCCGGCCTGCTGCGCCAAATCATCACCGACACACTGCACAACGAACCCCAACGACGACCCCTCCCCGAAGCCTGGACCTACGTCCTGGGCCACGCCATCGAAGACGCACAACACCGCGAAAAAACCGCAGCCACAACGCCCGTCAGCACCCCACTGGACCCACCACCGGCACCCATCGTGCACTCCAGGCCATCGGCAGGCACCGCGCGGTCCCGGCCACCGGT
>NZ_LT546239.1:5840-7371 GCF_900078675.2 Mycobacterium interjectum | reverse complement strand
AGCGCCAGCGCGACGACGAGCGCGGTCCAGGGCATCGCCCGCGCCGCGACGGCCACCGCCACCAGCGCATAGAAGCCGACCATCATCCCGAGCGTGACCGCCCGGGCGCGCGCCTCGCCGAGCAGCACGGGCAGCGTCCGGATGCCCAGCGGTGCGTCGTAGGGGATCTTGTCGATGTGCTTGCCCATCAGCACCGTGGTGCACAACAGGCCGTAGGGCAGCGAGGCCAGCACCACGTCCCAGCCCACCCAGCCCACGGCGGAGTAGTAGGTGCCGCACACCATCAGCGGACCCCACACGACGAAGACGTCGGGTTCGCCGAGGCCGCGTTTCTTTAGCCGCAGCGGCGGCGCGGTGTAGGCGACGCTGAGCGCGAAGCCGGCCAGCGCGAAGCCGGCGACGGGCCAGCCGCGCGCCCACGTCAGGGTGACGAGGATCGCCAGATCGGCGACGTTGACGAGCAGGATCGCCACCCCCAGGGTGCGGCGGCTGATCAGCCCGGACAGCACCGGGTGGGGGGCGTACAGGGCGCGCGGGTAGGTGGCACTGTCGGTGCCGACCCGCGTGTCGTAGAGGTCGTTCATGAGGTTGTTGGCGGTGTGCGCGAGCGTGATGCCGACCACGGCCAGCACCAGCCACCGCCAGTCCAGCCCGGGTTTGCCGACCGCCAGCAGGGCCGCGACCAGGCCGGAGACCAGGGTCATCGGCAGCACGGCCGCGCGGGTGACCACCAGCCACCGCGTGACGACGTCGACCGGCCCGTCCGGGGGCGGGTTGGTGGTGCGCAGCGCGTAGGCCCACGACCGCAGCCGTGAGCCCACGCTCACGTCAGGCATCCGGGCGCCACCTCATGGCTCTCGCGGCGGCACGATCGGCGAGGGATGCGGCTGCCCACGGAACTTCTCCAGCGACCCGCCCGCCTCGACGATCCCGCAGATCGCGCTCCAGCTCAGCATGGTCAGGTAGTCGATCAGCTCGTCGGCGCTCATCCGCGGGTCGGAGATCCAGGAGTGGGTGGCCAGCTGCACGCCGCCGACCATGATGTACGACCACGTTTCCACCCCGCCGGTGTCCATCCCGGCCTCCTGCATGCGGCGGCGCAGCATCATCGCGAGCATGCGGGCGATGATCCGCTCCGAGTCCGCGATCACCTTGCTCTTGGTCGGCGAACTGTTGGCCATCACGAAGCGATACGGCTCCGGCTCGTCGGCGACGGTTTCGACATAGACGCGGATGATCTCGCGGGTCAGGTCGAAGCCGTCCAGGTTGGAGGTCAGCGCGCCGGCCATGTTCGGGATCAGCGTCGACTGCGCGAAGCGCATCAGGACCGCGGTCGTCAGGTCGTTCTTGTCGACGAAGTAGCGGTACAGCACGGTTTTGGACACGCCGATCTCCGCGGCGATTTCGTCCATGCTCAGAAAGCGGCCGTGCCGGCGGATCGCCACGATCGTGCCATCGACCAGCTCATTGCGGCGCTCCACCTTGTGCTGGTGCCACCGCCGCTTGCGACCGTCCGTCTTCACGGCCACAG
>NZ_LT546239.1:3938-5756 GCF_900078675.2 Mycobacterium interjectum | reverse complement strand
GCTGGGCGCGATGCGGCGCGCCGGGGCGCTGCAGTCCCGGCTGCGGGAGGTCGCCGCCGACGAGTCGTCCGCTTAGCGCGAACGGCGCCCTCCGGCCGGCTCGCGGCCCGTCCTGTAAAGATGAAGGAGTGCGGCACGACGACGTTCTCCGGCGCAGCGACCCGCGCCGGGTTGCGGTCCTGGCGGTGCACACCTCTCCGTTGGCCCAGCCGGGAACCGGCGACGCCGGAGGCATGAACGTCTACGTGTTGCAGACGGCGTTGCACCTGGCGCGGCGTGGCATCGAGGTGGAGATCTTCACCCGGGCCACCGCGTCGGCCGACCCACCGGTGGCCCACGTGGCGCCGGGTGTGCTGGTCCGCAACGTGGTGGCGGGGCCCTTCGAGGGCCTGGACAAATACGACCTGCCGACGCAGCTGTGCGCGTTCGCGGCCGCGGTGCTGCGCGCCGAGGCATCACACGAACCGGGCCACTACGACATCGTGCACTCCCACTATTGGCTGTCCGGTCAGGTCGGCTGGCTCGCCCGGGACCGCTGGGCGGTGCCGTTGGTGCACACCGCACACACGCTGGCGGCGGTGAAAAACGCGGCCCTTGCCGACGGGGACGCGCCCGAGCCGCCGCTGCGCACGGTGGGCGAGCAGCAGGTCGTCGACGAAGCGGACCGGCTGATCGTCAACACCGATGACGAAGCCAGGCAACTGATTTCGATTCACCACGCCGACCCGGGGCGGATCGATGTGGTCCACCCCGGGGTGGACCTCGACGTGTTCCGCCCGGGCGATCGCCGGGCGGCCCGGGCCGCGCTGGGACTGCCGCTGGACGGTGACCTGGTGGCCTTCGTCGGGCGGATCCAGCCGCTGAAGGCCCCCGACATCGTGCTGCGCGCCGCGGCGAAACTGCCCGGGCTGCGCATCGTGGTGGCCGGGGCCGGCGCGGTGGTGGCCTCCGCCCTGCAGGCGGTCCACGCGGCCGCGGTCACCGGCGCATCGACCCTGAGCCTCGACGAGATCGCCGAGTCGGTGATCCGCGAGGCCGGGGCGGTCCCGTCGTTCCTGGGCTACCACGGCTACCCGGCGTCGATCTGCGCGTCGGTCAACGACCGGGTGGTGCATGGCATCCCGTCCGCCGCGGAAATACTGGCGCCCGGCGATTTGGTGTCCATCGATTGCGGCGCGGTGCTGGACGGCTGGCACGGCGACGCCGCCATCACCTTCGGGGTCGGCACGCTGGATGCCGCCGACGACGCGCTGTGCGCCGCGACCAGGGAGTCGCTGGAGGCCGGCATCGCGGCGATGGTGCCCGGCAACCGGTTGACCGACGTCGCGCACGCCATCGAAACGGGCACCCGCGCCGCCCAGTCCCGCTACGGGATCGCGTTCGGGATCGTGGAGGGCTACGGCGGCCACGGCATCGGCCGGCACATGCACATGGACCCCTTCCTGCCCAACGAGGGCTCCCCGGGGCGGGGCCCGCTGCTGGCGCCGGGCTCGGTGCTGGCCATCGAGCCGATGCTGACCCTGGGAACCGGCAAAACGCTGGTCCTCGACGACGCCTGGACCGTCACCACCGCAGACGGGTCGCGCGCCGCGCACTGGGAACACACCGTCGCGGTCACCGATGCCGGACCGCGCATCCTGACCCTTGCTTAGCCTGCTTAGCCTGCTGAACTGGCGACGATCGCAAGCGCGGCGAAGCCGGGCGCGGCGGGTCGTGGCCGTTGAACTGGCGACGATCGCAAGCGCGGCGAAGCCGGGCGCGGCGGGTCGTGGCCGTTGAACTGGCGACGATCGCAAGCGCGGCGAAGCCGGGCGCGGC
>NZ_LT546239.1:2357-3232 GCF_900078675.2 Mycobacterium interjectum | reverse complement strand
CCTCGCTGGCGGCGCGGTCGCGCCTGATGGTGCGCAGTTCGCTGCGCAGCCGCAGGCGGAACCTGGCGGAAGGGCGGCGCTGAGGTGGCGCGCCCGCACGTCGACGCCGTCATCCTGGTCGGGGGCAAGGGCACCCGGTTGCGGCCGCTGACGCTCTCGGCGCCCAAGCCGATGCTGCCCACCGCCGGGCTGCCGTTCTTGACCCACCTGCTGTCGCGGATCGCCGCGGCGGGCATCGAGCACGTCATCCTGAGCACGTCGTATCAGGCCCAGGTGTTCGAGGCCGAGTTCGGCGACGGCTCCAAGCTGGGCCTGCAGATGCAATACGTCACCGAGGACTCGCCGCTGGGAACCGGCGGCGGCATCGCCAACGTCGCCGGGCACCTGCGCCACGACACCGCGATGGTGTTCAACGGCGATGTGCTGTCCGGCGCCGACCTGGGCCAAATGCTGGAGTTCCACGAGACCAACTCGGCCGACGTCACCCTGCACCTGGTGCGGGTGGGTGACCCGCGGGCTTTCGGCTGCGTGACGACCGACGAAACCGGCAGGGTCACAGCGTTTTTGGAGAAGACGCAGGATCCGCCGACCGACCAGATCAACGCCGGCTGCTACATCTTCGAGCGCGCGATCATCGACCGGATCCCGCAGGGCCGCGAGGTCTCGGTGGAGCGTGAGGTGTTCCCCGCCCTGCTGTCCGACGCGAAAGTCAAGGTCTGCGGCTACGTCGACGCCACCTACTGGCGCGACATGGGCACCCCGGAGGACTTCGTCCGCGGATCGGCGGACCTGGTCCGCGGGATCGCCCCGTCGCCGGCGCTGCACGGCCACCGCGGCGAGCAGTTGGTGCACGACGGCGCGGCCGTGTCGCCGGG
>NZ_LT546239.1:0-2256 GCF_900078675.2 Mycobacterium interjectum | reverse complement strand
GCCGGCGCGTACTCGGCGGCGGGATACCGGCGCATCACCGCGCTGGCCGCCGAACTGAGCGCCCTGCGCGGTCACCTAGGCCATTGTCTGCCCGACCTGGTCGCCGAGGTGCGCCGCGTGCTCGGTGTCGACTGCGAGGTCCGGGCCGCCGCCGCCGGGCAGCCCTGGACCGGAACCGAACACCTCGACGCGTTCGCCGACGTCGTCGCCGGGTACGCCGAACGGACGACGGACGTGTCGGTGGCATCGGTGGCCGGCCTGTTGGCCTACCTGGACGTCGCCGAGGACGTCGAGAACGGCCTGCCGCCCGCCGCGCCGACGGTGGCGCGGGACCGGGTTCAGGTCCTCACCGTGCACTCGGCGAAGGGTCTGGAGTGGCAGGTGGTCGCGGTCGCGCACCTGTCGGGCGGAATCTTCCCCTCGACCGCGTCGCGCAGCACGTGGCTCACCGACCCCGCCGAATTGCCGCCGCTGCTGCGCGGCGATCGCGCCGCGGCCGGCTCGCTGGGCATCCCGGTGCTGGACGCTTCCGCCGTCACCAACCGAAAGCAGCTGTCCGACAAGATCTTCGAGCATCGCCGCCAGCTCGAGCAGCGGCGCGTCGACGAGGAACGCCGGCTGCTGTACGTGGCCATCACCCGCGCCGAGGACACCCTGCTGGTCTCGGGCCATCAGTGGGGGTCCACCGGCGTCAAACCCCGGGGTCCGTCGGAATTCCTGTGCGAGCTCAAGGACATCGTCGACGGTTCGGCCGCCGGCGGCGATCCGTGCGGGGTGGTGGAAGAATGGGCGCCCGCACCCGCCGATGGCGAGCGAAACCCCATGCGCGACAACGTGGTCGAGGCGATATGGCCCGCCGACCCGCTGGACGCGCGCCGCGGCGATGTCGAGGCCGGCGCGGCGCTGGTGGTGCAGGACGGCAGCATCGCCGGGCTGCTGGGCGGCTCGCCGGGGGCGTCGACCGCCGTGCCGGCCATGCTCGACGTGCTGCAGCGGTGCTTCGCCGACCGCTACGACTCGTGGCTGCCCGCGCTGAAAGAGATGGTGCCGTCCCTGGGGGTGGAGCTGTCCCGCGAGCCCGCGCTGTTCGACGAGGTCTGGTCGTGGGGCACCAAGGCGCTGCGGCTGGAGGCATCATGAGCGAATCGCTGCGCCGCGCCTGGTCCAAAGACCTCGACGTGCCAACCCTTTACGAGCTGCTCAAGCTGCGGGTGGAGGTGTTCGTCGTCGAGCAGGCCTGCCCGTATCCGGAGCTGGACGGCCGCGACCTGCTCGCCGAAACCCGGCACTTCTGGCTGGAGACGCCCGACGGCGAGGTGATCTGCACGCTGCGCTTGATGGAGGAGCACGCCGGGGGCGAGAAGGCCTTCCGGATCGGCCGGCTGTGCACCAAGCGCAGCGCACGCGGCCAGGGCCACACCACCCGGCTGCTGCGCGCCGCGCTGGCCGAGGTCGGCGACTACCCGTGCCGCATCGACGCGCAGACCTACCTGGCCGACATGTATGCCCAGCACGGATTCGTCCGGGACGGCGACGATTTCGTCGACGACGGCGTGCCTCATGTGCCCATGCTCAAGCCCGCCCGCCCCGGCTCCGGTCCGGCGGAACTGCCGTGAAGCCGTATCCGTTCAGCGCGATCGTCGGGCACGATCAACTGCGGCTCGCCCTGCTGCTGTGCGCCGTGCGCCCCGAGATCGGCGGGGCGCTGATCCGGGGTGAGAAGGGCACCGCGAAGTCGACGGCCGTGCGCGGGCTGGCGGCGCTGCTGGTGGCCGCGTCGGGAAGCGACGCGGCAGATGCGGGGGCGGGGCTTGTCGAAATGCCGCTGGGCGCAACCGAAGACCGGGTGATCGGCTCGCTGGACCTGCAGCGGGTGCTGCGCGACGGCGAGCACGCGTTTTCCCCGGGCCTGTTGGCGCGCGCGCACGGCGGGGTCCTTTACGTCGACGAGGTCAACCTGCTGCACGATCACCTGGTCGACGTGCTGCTCGACGCGGCGGCGATGGGCCGCGTGCACATCGAGCGCGACGGCATCTCGCATTCGCACGAGTCGCGGTTCGTGTTGATCGGCACGATGAATCCCGAGGAGGGCGAGCTGCGCCCGCAACTGCTGGACCGGTTCGGCCTGACCGTCGACGTGCGCGCGTCGCGCGACGTCGACGTGCGGATGCGGGTCGTCCGGCAGCGCATGGCCTACGAGGCCGACCCCGACGCGTTCGCCCAGCGGTACGCCGACGCCGACGCCGAGTTGGCCCG
>NZ_LT546238.1:1562-2450 GCF_900078675.2 Mycobacterium interjectum | reverse complement strand
GCTGCACCAGCAGGTCGATGGCCTCGGGCGCGACGGCGACCTTCCCGCCCAGCCCACGCGGGTCGTCGACGGCGCGCTGGACGACGGTGCGGACGTCCTCGGAGGTCAGCGGCCGCAGCTGCAGGATCAGCGACCGCGACAGCAGCGGCGCCACCACGGAGAACGACGGGTTTTCGGTGGTCGCGGCCACCAGCAGCACCACCCGGTTCTCCACGGCCGACAGCAGCGCGTCCTGCTGGGTTTTGGAGAACCGGTGCACCTCGTCGATGAAGAGGACGCTCTGTTCGCCGGAAAGGAGGGCCCGGCGAGCGACATCGATGACGGCCCGGACCTCCTTGACCCCGGCCGACAGCGCCGACAGCGCCTCGAACCGGCGCCCGGTGGCCTGCGAGATCAGCGCCGCCAGCGTCGTCTTTCCGCTGCCCGGCGGGCCGTACAGGATGACCGACGCCATGCCCGAGCCCTCCACCAGGCGGCGCAGCGGCGACCCGGGCGTCAGCAGGTGGTCCTGCCCCACCACCTCGTCCAGCGATGCCGGCCGCATCCGCACGGCCAGGGGCGCACCGGCCGACACGCCCAGGCCGTGGTCGGCTGTCCGCGGTGCGCCGGGGAGGTCAAACAGACCGTCGGGCACGGTTTTAGGCATACCACGTCGTGCCGACGGCGCGCCCCGGGCGCTTATTTGCTAAGTTCCGGTTTGCCGAGTTTGGACGCGCGTGCCCACAGGTTGAATCCAACAGCTAGGACGGACATGAGCCAGCCTCCCGAATACCCAGGCCAGAACGTCCCAAGTCAGGGCCCTCCCGGCTACCCGCCACCGCCCGGCTACGGCGCACCCCCTCCTCCCCCGCCGCCACCGCCGGGTCCCGGCTATGGCCCGCCGCCCGG
>NZ_LT546238.1:0-1461 GCF_900078675.2 Mycobacterium interjectum | reverse complement strand
CTCGGCGCCCACCAGCACCGCGACACGCTCGTCGACCGCCCCGGCCATCGCCTCGGCCAGCGCACACGCCTCGCGCTGCGGCGTCATGGCCATCAGCCGAAAACCCATCTCCTTCAACAACAGCAGGTCGTGCGGCCAGCTGGCCGCCCGCGCATACGGCACCAGCAGCGCGTGGCCCATCGACACCCGCACGGCGCGACGGTAGAGCGGGTCGGCGCACCCGCCGCCGAATACCACCGCGTCCACGCCAAGCCCGGCTGCGTTGCGAAATATCGAACCCAGGTTCTCGTGGTCGTTGACGCCCTCGAGGACCGCGACGGTGCGGGCGGCCTCGACGACCTGGGCGACGCTGGGTTCCGGCACCCTCCTGGCGGCAGCGAGCACGCCGCGATTGAGGTGAAAACCGACCACTTGCGCCATCACCTCGGCCGACGTTCGGTAGAACCGCGCCGCGGCACCGGCCAGATCGTCCTTGAGCTCGAACAGCCGGCGGTCCGTGCCCAGCAGGGCGTGCGGGGTGAACCGGGAGGCCAGCATGCGCTGCACGACCAACACGCCTTCGGCGATCACCAGCCCTTTGCCGGTCGGCAGATCGGGACGGCGATCGACGCTGTTCAGGTCGCGGAAATCGTCGAGGCGCGGGTCGTCGGGATCGGTGATGTCCGAAACATTCAAGCCGCCGGTCACGGGCTTTCGTCGACCAGCGCCAGCATCAGATCGGCGGCCTCGCGCAGGGTTTCCCGTTGCTCGCCGTCCAGTGCCGCCAGCCGCTTGGCCAACCACTCCTGGCGCGCGCGGCGGTTCGCCTTGACCAGCTCGGCGCCGGACTCGGAGACCGAGACGAGGACCTGCCGGCCGTCGACCGGGTGCGGGGCGCGGTCGACCAAACCCATCTCGGCCAGCGAGGCGATCACCCGGGTCATCGATGGCGGCCGCACGCGCTCGCGAATCGCCAACGCGCCGGGGGTCATCGCACCCTCGTTGGCCAGGGTCGCCAGCGCCGACAGCTGGGACAGCGACACCGGCGATGACGGGTTGCGGAACCGCAGTTGGCGGGCCAGCCGCATCACCGCCAGCGACAGGTCGCTGGCCAGCCGGGCGTCGCTGTCAGGCATGGCGCGAGGTTACACGCAACGCAACAAATGCGGGATACCAAGCTGCCATCCGCGGACTTTGGTCCTCGGCTGGTTTCGAGGGCTCAGCGCCGCCGCGTTATGTTGATCGCGATGTCAGTCCAACCCGGCCAGAGCCCCGAGGCGCCGCCGCTACCGCGGGCGCTGCTCGAGGTGTGGCCCGTCGTCGTAGTCGGGTTCGTGGGCTGGCTGATCGGCGCCGCGCTCGCGTTCCTGGTGCCCGCCCTGCACAGTTGGCGCCCGGTGGCGTTGGGCGGGCTGGGGGTCGGGCTGATCGGCACCAGCATCTTCGTGCTGCAGCTTGCCGCCGCCCGCCGCGGCGCCCGCG
>NZ_LT546237.1:4994201-4995064 GCF_900078675.2 Mycobacterium interjectum | reverse complement strand
GGCCGCGTCGGCGGCGGCGGCCAGCGACTGCATCGCCCGGACGGCGCCGATGGGCGACGGCGAGGTGTCGGCCACCTCCTGCAACGAACCGCCGCGGATCCATTCGGAGACGACCAGGCCGCCGTACCCGGTGTGCACCACGTCGAGCACCCGGGCGATGCCGGGCTTGTCGATCCGGCTGAGCCGCAGGGTGCGGGACAGGATGTCTTGCAGCACCTCATGGGGCAGCGCCCCGTCCGGATCGACGAAGGTGAGCGCCACCTGTCGGTCCAGCGCGGTGTCCAGCGCCTGCCAGAACTGCAGGGGGGGTGCGCCGCCGTGGAAGACCAGCAGCCGATACCGGCCGCTGGCGATGCGGGCGCCGGGAACAAGGTGGACATCGTCCGACGACTCACCTGCCCGGTCGCGGGGTGCGTCGAAGGGCGTTGCGCCACGGGTGTTTTCGGTCGACAGATCGCCGTTCAGCCGGTCGGCGGCCCGCGGGGCCGACCGCGGCTGCGGCTCGCGCGGGATGTCGGGCTGGAAATCGTCGGCCGCGGGCCTGGCCCGATCGGGGGTTTTCTCGGCGCCTGACCCCAAGCCGGATCCAGCGCTGGCGGCGCTATCCACTGGGCGGTCGGTCACCTCCGGTCCTTTCGCTATGCGGGTGCTGGCGACCCGCTCCGGAGGCCTGCGCCGGATCGGCTCCTGGACCGCACCTACCCCCGGCGGGGACGAATTCCTCTGCTCAGGGTACGTGACGTGGCCATGCCGAGACGATCCCTCCGGTGCAGCCGGTTTGCGGGCCGGCGGTTGCACGATGCGATTGCCGCCGAGGCCCGGGATTCGGCGCCGGACGGCGGCCAGCGCGGCGTCGGCCTCGG
>NZ_LT546237.1:4954909-4993310 GCF_900078675.2 Mycobacterium interjectum | reverse complement strand
GGTGGGCGGTGTCGTCGGAGGGGTTGTCGGCGGTGTCGTCGGAGGGGTTGTCGGCGGTGTCGTCGGAGGGGTTGTCGGCGGTGTCGTGGGAGGCGTGGTGGGTGGAGTCGTCGGCGGTGTCGTGGGAGGCGTGGTGGGTGGAGTCGTCGGCGGTGTCGTGGGAGGCGTGGTCGGTGGCGTGTACGGCGGATAGGGGTTGTACGGCGGATAGGGGTTGTACGGGGGGCGCCAGCCCGGATATATCGGCACCGGGATCGGCACCGCCGGATTCGGATTCGGCGCGAAACCGGGCGCGCCCGGCGCCGGATTGACCGGGGCGGGGCCACCCCCGCCGGGCGACGCCAACTGCGGCGGAATGTAGCCGTTGGAGTCCGGGATGACGCCGCCCTGGAAGCCGGCGTTGGGCTGATCGGGCGGTGGCGGCGGCACCGGGGCCTGCTGCTGCGTCGGCAGCAGCGGCATGAACTTGCCGGGGGCGGCGTTCTGGTGGCCCACCACGGGTTGCTGGCTCGCGGTCGGCCGAACCGCGATGGCCACCGCGGCGGCCAGCGACGCGAATCCGATGACCGCAAAGGCGATGACGGCGTTGCCGAGCACCAGGGACCGCCTGCTCAACGGCACCCGGCCGGTCGCGCCCTCTTCGGCGTCGCCGAATTCGCCGAATTCGTCGTATTCGGGCCCGAACTCGTCCGCCCCGAGCGGCTCGCCCTCGTCGGCCATCGAGTACGCCAACTGCGGCTCCTGGACGGCCGCCCCGGCGGCGGGCGCGAAGGCGGTCTGGTCCCCGGTGAGCCCGGCCGCTGGTGCCATCGCGGTGGCGTCCCCGGCCGGCGCCCCCGCCAGCGGCATGGCGGCCAGCGCCGCGCCGCGCGCAAGCGCGAAGGTGGGATCTTCGGGGATCTCCACCCGCATGGTCGACGCGTCCCGAAGCTGGTCGGCGACCCCGGCCAGGTTCGACGACGCGCCAACGAGATAGAGCTCGGTCGGGGCGCCGGGCGAGTCGGTGAGTCGGGCCATCATCGTGTCCAGCGCGGCGGTGGCTTCCGGGCCCGACGCGCCCGCCAGGGGCTGCGTCGCCAGCATGGTCGGCGGCGCGTCCGGGTCGGCGCGCGGATCCACGACCGACAGCNGATGTGTTCGAGACGGTCCGCTTCGGCGGCACCGTGAACGTCCCCGGCGGCGTCGGACCCGGGGCGTGGTTGGGCATCGCCGGCGCCCTGCTGGGCGCGCGATGGGTGGTCCGGGCGGCGGACGACGGCGGCGACAACGGCAGGCCCGTCCGGATCATCGGCTACGCGTCGATGGTCGGCGCGGCGCTGAGCTTCGCCTTCAACCTGTTCTGGCGGGTGCGATACGCGCTGCAGGGCGAGGGCGGTTCGGATTTCGGCAAGCAGAACATCGCGGTCATCGCGACGGCAGTGGTGTACGGCGTGGTCGCGTTGATCGCCGTCGTGGTCGGGTCGAGGTGGCTGCTGCGCAGCACGCGGGCCTCGCGGCTGGCGACGGTGGCGCTCGGCGTGTCGGCGCTGCTCGCGGGCACTCTCGTGTGGATCCTTCCGGTGGGCCGGGACATCGACGCGTTCCACGGCATCGCGCAGAACACGTCGACGGCGGGGGTCGGGTTCGAGGGCTACCTGGCGTGGGCGGCCGGCGCCGCCATTTTCGCGCCGCCCGCCCTGCTGGCCCGGCGGAATCCCTCGGCGACGGAGGAGAACGCGTGGCGCGCCGCCGCCCGAAATGGCTTGCTGCTCATCATCGTATGGTGCCTGGGCTCGATGCTCATGCGGATCACCGACCTCGCCGTCGGCGTGGCCCTGAACTACCCCTTCTCGCGCTACGACAGCATGGTGCTGGCCGCGTTCGACCTGACCACCGCCCTGCTGGCGGTGTGGCTGCGAATCAACCTCGGCAACGACGCGGTGTCCGCCCGGCTGATCTCGTCGCTGTGCGGGCTCGTCGCCACCCTGAGCATCACCCGCGTCGTCGTGGGCGTCGCGCTGGCGCCGCGCTTCGAGGAGGCGCCCAATGCGCCCGCGCCAAACCCGGTGTACGGCAACAACCTTGCCCAACAGATCACCAGCACCTTCGACGTCGCGCTGTGCGTGCTGGCCCTGTGCATCCTGGCGGCGGCAGTCATCACCGGACAGCTCGGCGCGCGGCGGGTGCGACGCCGGCGGCGCCGTCCCGCCCACACGCGTGGCGGCCCGGCGGGCACCCACCCGGGCCCAGCCGCGCCCACGACGCGCATCCCCGTCGGCCACGCCACCCCGCCCTCGGCGGCGGCGACCACGCGCATCCCGACCGGCGGGCCGACGCCGCGGCCGGCCGGTTCGCCGCGAATCTTCCGCGGGGACGACTCCGCCACGCGACAGATCCCCGCGCAGAAGCCGCGGATCTTCCGGCCGCCGCAGGGTTAAAGCCAGCTAGCGGCGACCCGCCTCGCCCGGCTCGCGATCGCCTAACGCAAAGGCGCGTAGGCGAACTCGCGCAATCCCTGCAACGGGTCGACGACCGCCCGGAAGCCCAGCACCTCGGCGGCGCGGGTGGGATCGGCGACGATGTGGCGCACGTCCCCGCTGCGGTACTGCCCGGTGACCACCGGGGACACCGAGCCGTCCCGGGCGTCGCACAGCGCGGTGGCGACCTCCAGGATCGAGATTGGCCGCCCGGAGCAGACATTGAACGCAACGAAGCCCCCGGCGTTCAATGTCGCGGCGGCGAGGTTGGCGGCGGCCACGTCGTCGACGTGCACGAAATCGCGCATCTGACCGCCGTCCTCGAAAACCCTTGGTGGCTCGCCCTTTTCCAGCGACGAGCGAAAGATCGCGGCCACGCCGGAGTATGGGGTGTCGCGCGGCATCCCGGGCCCGTAGACGTTGTGGTAGCGCAGCGCCACCACCGAGCCGCCCGTCGCCTCCGCCCACGCCAGGGCGTAGTGCTCCTGCGCGGTCTTGCTGGCCGCGTACAGGCTGCGCGGCCGCAGGGCGGCATCCTCGTTGACCAACCGCCACGTCGCGTCGAGTCCGCACACCGGGCAGCGGTTTTCGAAGATCCCGGCGTCGAGGTCGGCGCGCCGCCGCGGCGGCGGGTCGACGAGCCCGTGGTCGGGGCAGGCGTACTGGCCCGGCCCGTAGACCACCATCGACGACGCCAGCACCAAACGGCGCACCCCCGCGGCGAACATCCGCGCCAGCAACACCGTGGTCGCGAAGTCGTTGTGGCCGCCATAGGCCGGCGCGTCGGCGGCGTCGACGCCGGCGCCCACCATCGCCGCCTGATGACAGACGAGGTCCACGCCCTCCAACAGCGGGGCCAGCGCGTCGCCATCGCGGACATCCACCCGCCGGCAGCCCTGGGGCAGCACCGCATTCGGGCCGTGCGCGGCGGGCAGCAGGACGTCGACGGCGACCACGTCGTGACCAGCCGCCCGCAGCGCCGCGTCCACCCGCGACCCGATGAAGCCGGCCGCACCGGTCAACAGCACCCTCATGGCAGCTCCACCGGCAGGGTGACGCCGGTGTGGGGCTGGCAGTGGATGCAGGTGCGCTCGGCGGCGATGCGATGAATCGCCGCGCGCACCAGCTCCTTGAAAAGCCCCATGTTCCTCTCGAATTGAGCGAACACGTCGACGGCCTTCACCCCCTCGCCGGCCTCGATCCCGGCGTCCAGGTCGGTCACCAAAGCAATTGCCGCGTAGCACATTTCGAGTTCACGAGCCAGCACCGCCTCCGGGTAGCCGGTCATGTTGACCAGGCTGAACCCGGCCGAGGCGAACCACCGGCTTTCGGCCCGGGTGGAAAAGCGCGGCCCCTGGATCACCACCATGGTGCCGCCGTCGACCACGCCGGGCAGGCCGGTGGCCGCGGCCCGCAGGGTCGGGCAGTACGGATCGGCGAAGTCGACGTGGATGGCACCCGAGTCGAAGTAGGTGTCGGCCCGGCCGCTGGTGCGATCCACCAGCTGGTCGGGCACCACCACCGCGCCCGGGCCGTTGTCGGGGTCCAGGCTGCCGACCGCGCACGGGCCGAAGACCCGCCGCACGCCGAGCTTGCGCAGCGCCCACATGTTCGCCCGGTACGGGACGGTGTGCGCCGAGAATTGGTGGGTCGCGCCGTGCCGGGGCAGAAAGGCGACCTCATGGTCGCCAATCGTGCCCACCGTGACCAGCGCGCTGGGCGGGCCGTAGGGGGTGTCGACGTCGATGGTGCGGACGGACGATTCGAAGAACGTGTAGAAGCCGCTGCCGCCGATGACTCCGAGCATCCGCCCATTGTGGTGCATAGGGCAGGATGCCCTGGTGGCCAGTTTCTCGCAGTGGGTCTCCGGTGCCCGGCCCCGGACGCTGCCCAACGCGGTGGCGCCGGTGGTGGCGGGCACGGGCGCCGCGGCCTGGCTGGGATCCGCGGTGTGGTGGAAAGCGCTGCTGGCGCTGGCCGTCGCGCTGGCGCTGATCGTCGGCGTCAACTACGCCAACGACTACTCCGAAGGGATCCGCGGCACCGACGACGACCGGGCCGGGCCGGTGCGGCTGNGCCGCTCAGCGCGGCGACGAGGACCAACCGCGCCGCCGCGTAGAGCGACACGTCGACGACCGTGCTCGTCCGCGGGCGCCCGCGTGTTTGCTTCCCGGTGCTGTTGTCCCTCGGTCCTTCCGACACAGCTCGAGCCTACGGCGCGGGTATATTCGCTCCAAGGAGGTGTTGAGTGCTCTACCTGCTGCTCGTCCTGATCTTGGGCACGCTGATCTATGTTGGCTGGCGCGCCGCGCGGTCACAGGCCCACCGGCCCAAGACGCGCGTCATCGGACCCGACGACGATCCGGACTTTTTGCGGCGGCTAGGTCACGGGGACAACAACCCCCGCTAAGCCACTCCCGGGTTGCGCTGGTCACCGGGGAACCCGTCGGCGACGACGGCCGCCAGCTCGGCGAGCGCCTCGCGGGTTCCGCGCCGCAACCGATCCAGCTCGATCTCGGCGCCATCTTCCAGGTGTGGGTCGAACGGGATCAGCCGCACGGCGCGGCAACGGCGCGAGAAGTGATCGATCACCTTGTTCATGTCGACCTTGCCGGTGCGGGGCCGCACGGCGTTGATGACCGCGATCGAGTTGCGGACCAGGTCCTGATGCCCGTGCGCGTCCAGCCAATCCAGCGTCGCCGAGGCGCTGCGCGCGCCGTCGATGGACCCCGACGCGACCACGAGCAACACGTCGGCCTTCTCCAGCACCGACGACATCACCGAATGCAGCAGCCCGGGGCCGCAGTCGGTGAGCACCAGGCCGTAAAACCGCTCCAGGATGTCCAGGACGCGGGCGTAGTCGTCGGCGCTGAAGGCCTCGGAGATGGCCGGGTCGGTTTCCGACGCCAGCACCTCCAGCCCGCTCGGGCCCTTCGAGGTGTAGCGGCGCACGTCGCTGTAGCGCTCGATGCTCCCGGCGTCGTGCAGCAGCTGACGCACCGTCGCCGCCGTCTCCAGCGGGATCTTCTGGCTCAGGGTGCCGCGGTCGGGGTTGGCGTCGACGGCCACCACCCGGTCGCCGCGGATGGAGGCGAACGTCGACCCCAGCGTCGCGGTGATCGTGGTCTTGCCGACGCCGCCCTTCAGCGAGAGCAGCGCCACCCGGTAGCAACCCCGCAGCGGGCGGTTGACCTGGGCCACCAGGTTGTTGTGGCGCAGGGCGCGCGGGCTCTCGCCCAGGTTGATCAGGTGACCGGACAGGTCGTAGACCAGCCGGCGCCAGCCCTCCGAGGGCGGCGGCTTCACCGGCCGCAACAGCACGCCGGTGGACAGCTCCGGGTAGGGGCTGTGGGGCAGGTGCTCGCGGCGGTACGGGGGCGCCTGGGCCTCTGGGACTCCAGAGGCTGGCGCCTCAGATGGCCCGTTGTAGTAGGCGCCGTAGGCGGTCGGGTCGACCCGCGGGATGCCCGTGACCGGTGTGGAATCCCAGGGCGGCATCCCGCCGCGCGCGGGCGCGGGTCCCGCCGCGGTGGACGGCGCCGCCTCCCGTCCCTCGGCCGGGGGGACCCGCCGCTCGGTGCGGAATCCCGCAAAGGCACGGGTCGGCGCGTCGCCCGAGTCCGCCGGCGCTTCGCTGGATTGCTGCGCCGAGGGCAGCTCCGTCGTCTGCGGCTCGGGCGCCCCCACGCCCGTCGTTGGATGGTCGGACACCTGCAGTCCCCCTTGTTGCGACTATTTGGATCGGTGGCGCACTGTCACCCCACGCCCGCATACGAATGCAGGCCCACGGTCACCAGGTTAACGAAGAACAGGTTGAAGACCATGGCGACGAAGCCCACGACGTTGATCCACGCCGCCTTCCTGTCCCGCCATCCCGCCGTCGACCTGGCATGCAGATAGGCCGCGTATACCACCCACGCGATGAACGAAACCGTCTCCTTGGGATCCCAGCCCCAGTACCGGCCCCAGGCTTCCTCGGCCCAGATGGCGCCGAAGATGACCCCGAAACCGAACACCGGGAACGCGAAGATCGTGGTGCGGTAGGCGACGCGGTCCAGGGTTTGCGCGTCGGGCAGGCGCTGCACCATCCGGGCCAGCGCGCCCTGGGCGTCGCCGGCACCGAGCCGCGATGTGCGCAGCAAGAACAGGATGCTGGAAATGCCGGCGACCATGAACACCCCGGAACCCAGGCTGACCACCGACACGTGGATGGGCAGCCAGTAGGACTGCAGCGCGGGCATCACCGGCGCGGCGTTGGTGTAGAGCCAGCGGCCGGAAACCGTGAGCAGGATCAGCACCGGCATCAGCAGGAACACCCACAGCGGGCGGTACTGCGGCCGGCGCAACACGATCGCGCCGGCGAGCAGGGCGCAGCAGCAGGTGAGGTTGATGAACTCGTACATGTTGCCCCACGGCACCCGCAGGGTCGCCAGGCCGCGCAGCACGATGCAGGCCAGCAGCAGACCGATGCCGAGGTAGACCACCGCCAGCCCGGCCCGCCCGACGCGCTCGTCGAACGGGCGCGCCTGGCCGTCCTCCACGATGCCGGGCACGGCGCTGTCGGCGGCCACCGAGCCGGCCAGGACGCGCCGGTCCACCCGGCGGCTGCCGACGTAGGCCAACTCGAAGGCCAGCAGCATCATCGCGACCACCAGGGCCACCACCGCCGAGGTGAACGCCCAGTCGGAATAGCGCGCCAGCGCGATGTTGACGTGCAGGGTGTTCATGTGACGTCCACCTGAGAACTCCTTCTGGACGCGGCGGACTCGCCCAGCCCGTCCAGTATTTGCCCGGTCAACCGCTCGAACTCGTCGCCCCACCCGGAGTTGTCGGTGCGCGCCAGCCCGCNGTTGGATGGTCGGACACCTGCAGTCCCCCTTGTTGCGACTATTTGGATCGGTGGCGCACTGTCACCCCACGCCCGCATACGAATGCAGGCCCACGGTCACCAGGTTAACGAAGAACAGGTTGAAGACCATGGCGACGAAGCCCACGACGTTGATCCACGCCGCCTTCCTGTCCCGCCATCCCGCCGTCGACCTGGCATGCAGATAGGCCGCGTATACCACCCACGCGATGAACGAAACCGTCTCCTTGGGATCCCAGCCCCAGTACCGGCCCCAGGCTTCCTCGGCCCAGATGGCGCCGAAGATGACCCCGAAACCGAACACCGGGAACGCGAAGATCGTGGTGCGGTAGGCGACGCGGTCCAGGGTTTGCGCGTCGGGCAGGCGCTGCACCATCCGGGCCAGCGCGCCCTGGGCGTCGCCGGCACCGAGCCGCGATGTGCGCAGCAAGAACAGGATGCTGGAAATGCCGGCGACCATGAACACCCCGGAACCCAGGCTGACCACCGACACGTGGATGGGCAGCCAGTAGGACTGCAGCGCGGGCATCACCGGCGCGGCGTTGGTGTAGAGCCAGCGGCCGGAAACCGTGAGCAGGATCAGCACCGGCATCAGCAGGAACACCCACAGCGGGCGGTACTGCGGCCGGCGCAACACGATCGCGCCGGCGAGCAGGGCGCAGCAGCAGGTGAGGTTGATGAACTCGTACATGTTGCCCCACGGCACCCGCAGGGTCGCCAGGCCGCGCAGCACGATGCAGGCCAGCAGCAGACCGATGCCGAGGTAGACCACCGCCAGCCCGGCCCGCCCGACGCGCTCGTCGAACGGGCGCGCCTGGCCGTCCTCCACGATGCCGGGCACGGCGCTGTCGGCGGCCACCGAGCCGGCCAGGACGCGCCGGTCCACCCGGCGGCTGCCGACGTAGGCCAACTCGAAGGCCAGCAGCATCATCGCGACCACCAGGGCCACCACCGCCGAGGTGAACGCCCAGTCGGAATAGCGCGCCAGCGCGATGTTGACGTGCAGGGTGTTCATGTGACGTCCACCTGAGAACTCCTTCTGGACGCGGCGGACTCGCCCAGCCCGTCCAGTATTTGCCCGGTCAACCGCTCGAACTCGTCGCCCCACCCGGAGTTGTCGGTGCGCGCCAGCCCGCCCAGTTCGACGTTCACCGTACCGGCCGCCTCGCCGCCCGCCGCCGTGAGCCTGACCCAGACCCGGCGGCGGCGCACCAGCAGCGACACCAGCAGCCCTGCCATCATGGTGGCGGCGAAGACCAGCACCCAGGTCTGGCCCGGGTCGTGGGAGACCTGCAGGTTGACGAACGGCACGGCCCCGTCGAAGCGCACCACCGTGCCGGCGGCCGGGCCCTGGTCGAGCCGGATCTCCTGGCCGGCACGCAGGTTGACCCGCTTCTCCTTGGTCAGCCGGCCCTGCGCGATCAACCGGGGATCCAGCGAGAACAGCGACTGGGGCCGCCCGGTGTCCAGGCCGGTGTCGCCGCGGTAGATGTCGACGGCCACCGCGGGGGCGTTCAGCGCCGGGAAGCGCGACGACAGCAGCGTCCCGTCGAGTTGCTCGGTGGGCGCCAGCAGGCCCTGGATCGCGATCTCGTGCTGGCGGCGTTCGGCCGCGTTCGGATAGCTGCCGGCGGGCGGGTCGATCCGCGCCACCCCCGAGCTGAGCAGGGTCTGCGGGTTGTCGGGCCGCCATTGCACGGTCGACGTGCGCGTCTGGCCGTCCGGGAAGGTCACGGTGAAGGTGGGCGCGTAGCCGTGGCCCTGCAGGTACACCCGGTCGCCGCCGACCCGCAGCGGGTGGTTGACCTCGAGCAGGTAGTGCCGCCAGCTGTTGGCGGCCAGGTCGCGGCCGCTCTGGTAGTCGATGTCGGCGGCGAACGAGGTGGCCTGCCCGGACGGCAGGTAATGGGCCTGAAAGTCGTTGACCCGGATGCAGATCGGGTGCAGCGACGTGCCGTCGACGGTGTTGCCGGCCCGGAACGAGTCGAACGCCGCCGGGGAGGCCGAGCAGAAGCCGGGGCCGCCGTCGGCGATGACGATGACGTTGCCCTCGTAGCCGAAGAGCTTGCCGACGGCCACGGCGACCAGCAGGCCCAGCAACGAGAAGTGGAAGACGATGTTGCCGAACTCGCGCAGGTAGCCCTTTTCCGCCGACACCTCGACGACTTCGCCGTCATGCCGGACGGCCGTGCGCCAGCCGCGCAGTCGCCCGACGATCGTGTTCGCCAGGGCGTTGAGGTCCGCGGGGTCGCCGGCGACCTCGGCGCCGGCGTGCCTGGGCAGCCGGGCCAGGTTGCGCGGGGCCGGCACCGGGGTGGCGCGCAGGCTGCGCGCGTGCTCGATCATGCGCGGGGTCAGGCAGCCGACCAGCGAGACGAACAGCAGCACGTAGATGGCGGTGAACCAGAAGCTGGAGAACACGTCGAAGGCCTGCACCCGGTCCAGCCACGGTCCGATCACGCGATGGGTGGCCAGGTACTCGCCGACCTTGCCGGCGTTCAGGCTGCGCTGCGGCAGCAGCGCGCCGGGGATCGCGCCCAGCGCGAGCAGGAACAGCAGCACCAGCGCGGTGCCCATCGAGGTCAGCGCGCGCCAGGTGTTGCGCGCCCGCGCGCCAAGTGCCGCGAGCAGCTCTACGGGTGCGCTCAAATCGGGAGCCTCACGTCGGACACGAACGCGTCGCGCAGCCAGGAGATGAAGTCGTTCCACACCCCGGTCACCAGCAGGGCCCCGACGGCGATCAGCAGCGCGCCGCCGAAGATCTGGATGGCCCGGGTGTGCCGCCGCAGCCAGCCCAGCGCACCCACCGCCCCCGCCGAGCCGAACGCCAAGAGCACGAACGGGATGCCCAGGCCCAGGCAGTAGGCGATCACCAGCGCGACGCCGCGCGCGACGTTCGCGCCGTCGGTGGCCGACGCAACGGTGATCACCCCGGTCAGCGTCGGACCCAAACACGGCGTCCACCCGAGCGCGAACACCGCGCCGAGCACCGGCGCCCCCGCGACCGTCGTCAGCTGGCGCGGGCTGAACCGGGCCTGGCGCTGCAGGGCCGGGATCAGGCCCACGAACACCAGCCCCATCACGATGGTCAGCACGCCCCCGACGCGCTGCAGCAGCAGCTGGTTGGCGATCAGGGCGGTGGTCATGCCGAGGACGGCGACGGTCCCGAGCACGAACACCGTGGTGAACCCGGCGACGAACAGCGCGACGGATCCCGCGACCCGCCACCGGGCGGCCGGCGGCGCCTTGATCGCGCCGGGCGGCGGCTGCTCGTCCACCCCCACGACCGCGGCCAGATAGGACAGGTAGCCCGGCACCAGCGGCACCACGCACGGCGAGGCGAACGACACCAGCCCGGCCAGCAGGCACGCGCCCAGCGCCAACAGCAGCGGCCCGGCGGCGGCGATCTGAGCGAAGCCGGTCACTGTTGGGCCACCCGCTCGACGACGGGCTGCAGGTCCGCGGCGAGCAGTTCGCGCAGGAACACCGCGGCGACCCGGTGCTGGCGGTCCAGCACCAGCGTGGACGGGATGACGGTGGTGGGGTATTTGCCGCCGAACGCGATCAGGGTGCGCATCGCCGGGTCGTAGAGGGACGGGTAGGTCACGTGGTGATCGTCGACGAAGTCCAGCGCCGCCTGGCGGTTGTTGTCCCGGACGTCGATGCCCAAAAACGACACCCCGGCCGCCCGGGTGGCGTCATACACCTGCTGCAGCTGGCCGACCTCGGCGCGGCACGGCCCGCACCACTGCCCCCAGACGTTGATGACGACGACCTGCCCGGCGAAGTCGTCGAGCGATCGCGTGTGCGCCGGGTCGGCCAGGTCGGGTCCCGACAGCGGCCCCGGGCGCCCGCGGCTGGCGGGCGGGTCGTAGTAGATGTCGGTTTTGCCGCCGGGCGAGACGAATTCGAAGGTGCCGCCCTGCGCCACGGCGTCGCGACCGGAGCAGCCGGCAAGAAGGGTCGCCAGCACGACCCCGGCCACCGCCAGCCGCGGGAGGGTCATGGCGCCGCCGGTTGGCAGTACTCGATGTCGACCAGCCGGTCGCCGTCATAGATCAGCGTGGTGATCGAGCACAACCCGCATTCGCGCCGCCGCGGGTCGTGCCAGAGCCGCTTGCCGCTCAGGTGCAGCCGCAGCGTCCACACCGGCAATTGGTGGCTGACGCACACCGCCTCCTGGCCGGCGGCGCGGGCGCGCGCCTTGTCCACGGCGGTGGTCATCCGGCTCGCGATGTCGGTGTAGGGCTCGCCCCAGGAGGGGGTGAACGGGTTGCGCAGCTGCCACCAGAACCGCGGGTCGCGCCACGCGCCGTCGCCCGGGCCGACGCGGCGGCCCNGCCTGCACCCGGTCCAGCCACGGTCCGATCACGCGATGGGTGGCCAGGTACTCGCCGACCTTGCCGGCGTTCAGGCTGCGCTGCGGCAGCAGCGCGCCGGGGATCGCGCCCAGCGCGAGCAGGAACAGCAGCACCAGCGCGGTGCCCATCGAGGTCAGCGCGCGCCAGGTGTTGCGCGCCCGCGCGCCAAGTGCCGCGAGCAGCTCTACGGGTGCGCTCAAATCGGGAGCCTCACGTCGGACACGAACGCGTCGCGCAGCCAGGAGATGAAGTCGTTCCACACCCCGGTCACCAGCAGGGCCCCGACGGCGATCAGCAGCGCGCCGCCGAAGATCTGGATGGCCCGGGTGTGCCGCCGCAGCCAGCCCAGCGCACCCACCGCCCCCGCCGAGCCGAACGCCAAGAGCACGAACGGGATGCCCAGGCCCAGGCAGTAGGCGATCACCAGCGCGACGCCGCGCGCGACGTTCGCGCCGTCGGTGGCCGACGCAACGGTGATCACCCCGGTCAGCGTCGGACCCAAACACGGCGTCCACCCGAGCGCGAACACCGCGCCGAGCACCGGCGCCCCCGCGACCGTCGTCAGCTGGCGCGGGCTGAACCGGGCCTGGCGCTGCAGGGCCGGGATCAGGCCCACGAACACCAGCCCCATCACGATGGTCAGCACGCCCCCGACGCGCTGCAGCAGCAGCTGGTTGGCGATCAGGGCGGTGGTCATGCCGAGGACGGCGACGGTCCCGAGCACGAACACCGTGGTGAACCCGGCGACGAACAGCGCGACGGATCCCGCGACCCGCCACCGGGCGGCCGGCGGCGCCTTGATCGCGCCGGGCGGCGGCTGCTCGTCCACCCCCACGACCGCGGCCAGATAGGACAGGTAGCCCGGCACCAGCGGCACCACGCACGGCGAGGCGAACGACACCAGCCCGGCCAGCAGGCACGNCTTGCCGAAGGTGAACAGGTCGGCGGCGACGGGATCGATTCCGTACCAACCACTCCGGCTGACGCGGAAGCCCGTCATCACCTCGTCGACGATCAGCAGCGCACCGTGCTCGGCGGTGATCGCGCGCAGCGCCGCGTTGTAGCCCGGCGCGGGCGGGACGACGCCCATGTTGCCGGGGCTGGCCTCGGTGATCACCGCGGCGATCTGGTCACCGAAGTTCGTGAACGTCCGCCGCACGGCCTCGATGTCGTTGTAGGGCAACACGATCGTGTCCGCGGCGGCCGCACCGGTGACCCCGGGCGAGGACGGCAGGCCCAGGGTCGCCACGCCGGAGCCCGCGTCGGCGAGCAACGCGTCGACGTGGCCGTGGTAGCAACCGGAGAACTTGACGATCTTGGCCCTGCCGGTGAACCCGCGGGCCAGCCGGACGGCGCTCATGGTGGCCTCGGTGCCGGAGTTCACCAGCCGGATCCGCTCGACCGGGGCCACCCGCCCGATGATCTCGGCGGCGAGCTCGCTCTCCGCCGGCGTCGGCGCCCCGAACGACAGGCCGGACGCGGCGGCCGTGGCGACGGCGTCGNCCGCCGGGCGGTGAGTTCAGCCGGCGCAGCGGCTCCTACGCCCGTTGCGCAGCCTCTTCACCGGGTGAAACGGCCACGAAGTGACACTACGCTTGCGCGGGTGACACGTCCGACGGCCGTCGACGTCGCCTCGGCGAGGGTCGCCGCGGTCCGCGACGACCCACCCGGGCGGCTGGCGCTGATGCGAAAGCTCTACGAAGTCCCCGCCGACGCGGACCGCGGCCATCTGCCGTATCGGCAGGCGGCTGCGGCCTTCATGCGATGGCAGCTGCGACGCGGGCTGCTCAACCCGCTCGACGGGCCGGCCCCGGGCAGCCCCTGGTGGCGTGCGGTGAACGAGCGCCTGCTTCGGGACGGGTGGGAAGCCCGCGCCCTGGCCTTCGGCCATACCGGCGTCCCTAGCGCTCGCGGAGTCGCCGCGGCGCTCGAGTTCATCCGGCAGCCGTCCGCCCCGCGGTGGTATCGGGCGCACAACATCAGCGTCGTCAGCGCATACCTCGACCACCACCCCCTCGCGTCCGGCGAGTCCCGCATCGAACGCTTCTTCATCAACCTGGTGCTGATGCGCGTTCTCTACGCCCACGCACTGGTCGCAGCGCCCCGGCTCGCGCTCGGCTGGCTGAGCTTCGCCGGTCGGCCGCTCGGCGACCCGCGCGTGGGCATGACCGGCATATTCCTGTCGCTTTCCCGGGTCCTCCCCGACCGCTATCCGCTCGGAGACGACCTCACGCCGTACCTACGGGCCGAACACGGAATAGCGCACCTGCTCGATGTCGGGGTCATCTCGCCACGACTCGAACTGCTCTACGACTGGTCCGCTCGCGACCTCGCGATACCGGGTCTGCGCGCGCTCCTCGACAACCAAACCCCTTGCTACGCATGGCCGGCGCGGGACCGGGAGCCGTGGCGTCCACCCCCGTCCGGGCCGGCGCGGCTGGCGCGCAGGCTGGTGCCCGCGACGACCCGTATGCCTTGATGTCGGGCGGGGTGGGCGAGTTGGATGGGAGGCATGGAACTTCCACAGGGGCTCGCACGGTTCAATCGGCACGTCACCAATCCCGTCCAGCGGCTGTGGGCAGGCTGGGCCCCGACATTCTGCATCCTCGAACACGTCGGACGGCGCTCCGGAAAGCCGTACCGCACACCGGTGACCGTGTTCAGCGCCGAGGTCGACGGCAAACCCGGGGTGGCGATCCTGCTGACCTACGGCCCGGACCGCGACTGGCTGAAGAACCTCACCGCGGCCGGGGGCGGGCGGATGCGCCGCTATGGCAAGACCTTCGGCGTCGCGCACCCGCGGGTGGTCGGCAAGGCCGACGCGGCGGCCCACGTCACGCGCGGATGGCGGCCGATCTTCGCGAGGCTGCCCTTCGAGCAAGCCGTGTTGCTCAGCAAGACCGACTGACCCGGCCGCGCGCCCGGGCGATGGCGTAGAGCCCGATCACCACCGCCCACGACAGCAGGCTGAGCCACAGCTGGCTGCGCGCCGAGCGGTCGAACGCCATCTGCACGAGCACGGCGGTGATGCCGGCGAGGGTGAGGATCGACAGCACCGGGAAGAACCACATCTTGACCCGCAGCCTGTCCTCGGGTGTGCGCCTGCGCAGGATGATCTGCGAGAGCGCGATCAACCAGTAGACGAACAAAATGACGGCTCCGGACGAGTTGAGCAGGAAGAGAAACACCGAGCCGGGCGCGACCCACGCCATGATGACGCAACCGAAACCGACCGCCGACGAGCATAGGATGGCCAAGTGGGGAACGCCGCGCCGGCTGAGCGTGACCAGCCGGGCGGGGGCCTCGTGTCGGTCGGCGAGCACGAAGAGCATGCGCGACGCCGTGTACAGCCCCGAGTTCAGACAGGACAGCACCGCGGTGAGCACCACGGCATTCATCACCTGATCCGCGCCGCGCAGGCCCATGTGCTTGAGGGCGGCGACGTACGGCGAGGCGCCCAGTTCGACCGAATTCCACGGCAGGATCACCCCGAGCAGAAAGACCGAGCCGACGAAGAAGATCCCGATGCGCGCGACGACCGACCTCGTCGCGCGCTGGACGGCAAGTTCGGGATCACGGCTTTCGGCGGCGGCAACGGTGACGATCTCCGCGCCGACCATGGAGAAGATCACCACGACGATGGCCGCAAAGACCGCCCCGACGCCCTTGGGGAAGAAGCCGCCGTGGGAGGTGAGGTTGGAGTAATCCGCGTGATGGCCCGGCCACAGCCCCAGCACGAAGAGTGAGCCGACGGCAAGAAAGACGGCGATCGTGGCGACTTTGATTCCGGCGAACCAGAATTCGAATTCGCCGAAGGACGACACCGAGAACAGGTTCGTCGCGGTCATCAGCACCATCAGGCACAGCGAGAGCAGCCACAGCGGCGCATGGAACCAGTAGCCCAGGACCTTCCCCCCCGCGACGGCCTCGAACCCGACCACGATCACCCAGAAGTACCAATACAGCCAGGCGACCGAGAACCCCGCCCAGCCGCCCAGGGCCCGCGCCGCGTAGTCGGCGAACGACCCCGTCGAGGGGTTGGCGGCCGCCATCTCACCCAGCATCCGCATCACCAGGACGATCAGCAGGCCGCACAGCGTGTACGTCAGGAACGCGGCGGGCCCGGTGTCCTTGATCACCACACCGGAGCCGACGAACAGGCCGGCGCCGATCACCCCGCCGAGGGCGATCATGCTGAGCTGCCGCTGCGACAGTCCTTGGCGCAGTTGGGTGGTGCCGGCCATTTTCTCAGCCCTCCCGGCGCCTTGGCGTCGCAGTCAGTCCAGGCGGGTGGCCATCACCGACCACACCGGAAGGTGCACCCGATGGTCTTCGAGCAGCGGGTCGATCACGCTCATCCGGTGCACCAGTGGGCGCATGCGGCGCAGGATCTCACCCTGCTGTTCGTCCGCGAGTTTCTTCATGGCTTCGAATGTCTCCGGGAGCAGGCGGGCCTGATAGGTGGTGACGCCGAGGTAGTCGATGCGCCATCCGCTGTCACCGAGCACCCGCTCGAAGTTGTCGGCCGGTATGGCCGTCCATTGCAGGCCGTTGACGTTGTGCGGGCTGAACTCGAACATGTACAGCCGCGCCCCGGGTGCGGTCGCGCGGTGCAGCGCTTGCGCATACCGCATCTGGGTGGCCCCGTCGTTCAAGAAAACGTGATAGAACGCGCTGTCCACCACCGTGTCGAAGCGGTCCTCGAAGCCGTCCAGCCTGGTGGCGTCGGCCACCTGGAAATTGACGTGCACACCGGCCCGTTCGGCGTTCCGTTTCGCGCGCTCGATGGCAGAGGGGGAGTCGTCGATCCCGGTCGCCGAATACCCTTGCGCTGCATAGTGAATCGCGTGATAACCGGTGCCGGTACCGGGGTCGAGCACCTCGCCGCGGATCCCGCCGTAGGCCACCAACTGCTGGACGGCCGGCTGCGGGCCGCCGATGTCCCAGGGAATCCGCCCGTCGGTATCGTCCGCGTCGCCGTATAACGGCTCGAAACCGGCAACGTTGGCGTCAGTCATTGACGTAGCCTAACGTCGCGGACGGCTAGTGTGCGGACGCGATCGCGAACGGCGTCGCCGGTGCCGGTTGCGCCTGGCGGTTGGGAGGCTGCCACAGCCCTTTTCGCTCGAGCAGCGGCAGCACGCCCTCACCGAACCAGTAGGCCTCCTCCAGGTGCGGATAACCCGACAGGATGAAGTGGCTGACGCCCAGCCGCGAGTACTCGACCAGCCGTTCGGCCACCTCGGCGTGCGAGCCGACCAGCGCGGTGCCCGCGCCGCCGCGCACCAGCCCGACCCCGGCCCACAGGTTGGGGCCGACCACCAGCCGGGCGCGGTCGCCGCCGTGCAGCTTCAGCATGCGGCGCTGGCCCTCCGATTCGCTGCTGCGCGCCAGGCTGGCCTGCACCCGCTCGATATCGGCCGGGTCGACGGCCGCGAGCAACCGGTCCGCCTCGGCCCACGCCTGTTCGGAGGTGTCGCGGCTGATCACGTGAATCCGCAAGCCGTACTGCAGGATCCGCCCGGAGTCGACGGCCAGCCCGCGAACCCAGTCGAGTTTCTTGGCGACGTCGGCCGGCGGCTCGCCCCAGGTGAGGTAGGCGTCGGAGTAGTTGGCCGCGACCGGCCCGGCGGCCGCCGACGAACCGCCGAAGAACACCGCGGGCGTCGGGTCGGGCGGGTTGTTCAGCTGCGCGCCCTCGATGCGGATGTGTTCTCCGGCGAAGGTCACCGGCTCCCGCGACGTCCACAGCTGCCGCACCACATGCAGGAATTCGGCGGTGCGGGCGTACCGCGAGTCCTTGTCCAGAAAATCCCCATAGGCCCGTTGCTCGTGCGGTTCCCCGCCGGTGACGACGTTGAGCAGCAGCCGCCCGCCCGAGTGCCGCTGGAATGTCGCGGCCATCTGCGCGGCCAGGGTGGGGCTGAGCAACCCGGGCCGGAACGCGACGAGGAACTTCAGCGTCTCGGTGCGCTCGATCAGCATCGCCGTCGTCAACCACGCGTCCTCGCACCACAATCCGGTCGGTGTGAGCACCGCCTCGAAGCCGTTGTCTTCGGCGGCCGCGCAAACCTGCTGCAGGTAGCGCAAACTCGCGGGCCGATCGCCGTGCATCGCCGTGCCGTGTCCGCCCGCGACCAGGTTTCGCGAATCCCCGTACGTCGGCAAGAACCAATGAAACGCCAGGCTCATGCACCCTCCCTTGTGGGCCCCCCATCGACCTGTGCTGCATCGTCCGGGAAATCACCGGGGCCCGCGAGGGTTGAAACCGTCGAGATCGGATCCCGGCCATTCGGCGCCGAAGGTCACCTCTTCGTGACCGGGAGATCACGCCGGATCACACAATGCTTCCAATACGGCGTGGCTCGGCAGGTGAGGCGCGCTTCGCACGGCATCATTGCGATCATGCCTGACCTGACACGCCGGGCGGTGCTCCGGATGGGTGCCGGTGCCAGCCTGGGAGCCGCTGGCGTGTTCGCCTTAGGCGCCCTGCTGGACCCGATCACTTCGCACGCGGCCCCCGCCCCGTTCGAGCCGTCGGCGGCCGGCAGCACCCTGCCGAACAGGTTGACCGGCTCCTTCGTCTCCGCGGCGCGCGGCGGGGTCAAGACCAACTGGGTGATCGCCCTGCCGCCGGGGCAGAAGGCCGAAGCCGGGTCGCTGCGCCCGGTCATCGCGCTGCACGGCAAGGACGGCGACGCCAACATGATGCTCGACTGCGGGGTCGAAAAGGCGCTGGCCCAACTGGTCAGGGAGGGCAAGCCGCCGTTCGCGGTGGTGGGCGTCGACGGCGGCGCCAACAGCTACTGGCACCGCAGGGCCTCGGGCGAGGACCCCGGCGCGATGGTGCTCGACGAGCTGTTGCCGCTGCTGTCGTCGATGGGTTTCGACACCACCCGGGTGGGCTTTTTGGGGTGGTCGATGGGTGGCTACGGGGCGCTGCACCTGGGCGCCAAGCTGGGCCCGTCGCGCACGGCCGGGATCTGCGCGATCAGCCCCGCGCTGTACACCTCCTTCACGGCCAGCGAGGCCGGGGCGTTCGACAGCTACGACGACTGGGTGCAGAACAGCGTCGTGGGCCTGCCGGCGCTGAACGCGATTCCGCTGCGCGTGGACTGCGGCACCTTCGACCGCTTCTATTTCGCCGCAAGGCAATTCGTCAGCCAACTGAAGACCCCGCCGGCGGGCAGCTTCTCCCTGGGCGGACACGACATCGGCTACTGGCGAACGCAACTGCCCGGCGAGCTGGCCTGGATGGCGACCTAACCCACGCAGATGACAATCCGGCAGGAAGAACTCGCCAGCGGCCCACGTCGAGTGGAGCGGCGAACTTCCCGGAAGGGATTTCGCCCGGACATCGAGGGCCTGCGCGCGGTCGCGGTCATCGCCGTCGTGCTCTACCACGCGGGCATACCGGGCTTCGCCGGCGGCTTCATCGGTGTCGACGTCTTCTTCGTCATCTCCGGCTTCCTCATCACCGGGCTGCTGTGGCGCGAGGCCACCGCCACCAACACCGTTCGCCTGGGCCGCTTCTACGGCGCCCGGGCCCGGCGCCTGCTGCCGGCCGCGACCACCGTCGGTGTTGTCACCGCCGCCGTCGCGGCCGTCGTGCTGCCGCCGCTGCAGGCCCGCAGCGTCTTCGTGGACGGCATCGCCAGCGCCCTGTATGTGGGCAATTACCGGTTCGCCACGCAGGGCACCGACTACCTGGCCGCCGACGCCCCCTCGCCGTTCCAGCACTACTGGTCGCTGGGCGTGGAGGAGCAGTTCTACCTGGTGTGGCCGCTGCTCATCATCGGTACCGCGTGGCTGGTCGGGCGGGTGCGCCGCGGGACGACGGCGGGGGCCGGGCCGTACGCGGCGGTCCTGGCGGTGGTGGCGGCCGTGTCGCTGGCGGCGGACANGCCCTGGTCGGCGACTCGCACGCCGCCATGTGGGAGCCGGCGTTCCGGCGGGTCGCCGAGCAGCGCCACTGGCGGCTGGAGACGTTGGCCAAGGTGACCTGCCCGCTGCAGGAACTTCCCATCCGCAGCCCGTATCTGGGCCGCGAGTACACGGAGTGCGAACAGTGGCGCGCCCAGATCTCCGACCGGCTGAAGTCCGAGCACCCGCGGCTGGTGGTGCTCGACATGAGCCGGCGCTACGGCGCGGATTTCGGTTTCGTGTCCTACGACCCGGCGTGGATCGACACGCTGGGCCGCACCGTGGCGATGCTGCGGAGCACCGGCGCCACCGTCCTGGTCCTGGGACCGGCCCCGGACCCGCACGGGTCGGTGCCCGCCTGCTTGTCGGCGCATCTCGACGACGCCACCGCGTGCGCGCCNCGGTGATCGTCGGCAACGCCCTGGTTTTTCGCGACGACAACCACGTGACCACCGAGTACGCGCAACTGCTGGCGCCCGTCATGGCCGCGCTGGCGGACCGCGCCCTGGCGGGCGGGTGACGCTTAATGAACTTCTCTGCGCGCACGAACGTCAGATCAGTGAAAGGTGTTTGGAGGTTGTGAGATGACTCCGCTGCTGCTGATCTGCATTGCGGCCATCGCGCCCGTCGCGGGCGTGGGCCTGATGCAGTTGCAAACGCGCCTGGAGCAATGGGATTACGAGCGCCACGCGGAAGACTAGCCTAAACCCTTGCGCGCCTGAGGCTTTGGTTTGTCACCGAGACAGCTGCCTGCCGATGAGCGGTGCGATCCTGTCCGCGAGATACTGGTGCCCCGCGTCGTTGGGGTGCACCCCGTCCGGGCCGATCAGGTCGGGCCTGTCCACGAACCAGCGGTCGCCGAGCGGATCGACGAACGTCGCTCCGGCGGCCCGGGCGGCCGCGTTGAGCGCGTCGCGAATCTGCAGGATCGACTCGGGCACGTCGGCGGTCGGCCACGGCGGGCCGATCACCAAAAACCTGGCGGACGGCGCGAACCTGCGCGCCAAGTTGAAGGCGTCGCGGGCCTTTTCGCCGACCAGCGCCGGATCCACGCCCTGGTCGTTGCGCGAGCCGAAGAACACCACCAGCGCATCGGCGGGCTTGACGGCCCTGGCGGTCAGATCCTCGAAGATGCTGCCGTGGTCGCCGGGCACGACGTAGCCCGCCCTTCCCTCGGCCGCCACGTCGGCGGCGATCCGCACACCCCGCTGGGCAAGCGCGTGCCAGGACAGCGCGGTCCACGAATTCGGTCCGAGGCCGCCCTCGTCGGTGCCGGTGGTGTACGAGTCGCCGACGACGGCGACGTGGTTGAGGCGCGAGTCCACGGTCAGTGGTTCGTAGGGCCGCGCCCGCACCGGGTGCGCCGGGGCCCCCAAGACGCCGGAGACCGGCCCCAGCACCATGGCGAGGCCGACGATGACCGTGGCCAGACGGCTCACTAGCACCTCCCCCGGAAACTGCATCGTCACGCGCCGCATCCAAGCCAACGGAATCGCACGGAGGAAACGTCGCGAACGGGTGTCAAATCGCGGCTGGCCGCTCGGGCCATGGTATTCGACGGATCACGGGCGCCGCACCAGCCGCGCGGCGAGGCGAACGTCACACCGCACGGGCCGAAACCGCTTCCAGCCCACCGTCGATCGGGTGCAGCTTGCCTGCCGACTCGTC
Organism: Mycobacterium interjectum; assembly: GCF_900078675.2. Lineage (GTDB taxonomy): Bacteria > Actinomycetota > Actinomycetes > Mycobacteriales > Mycobacteriaceae > Mycobacterium > Mycobacterium interjectum. The sequence continues at coordinate 4,972,035 of NZ_LT546237.1, read as the reverse complement.
GGCGGGTCGGATGTTGACCATCCGGCGCATCCAGCGGCGGGCGGGCTCTTCGACGAAGTGGTACATCAGGGCCGAAAGACCGACGGCGATCGCGAGCAGCCCGATGATGTTCCATCTCCACGGGTTGTCCTGCTCCCATGGCGTGAGCTCGAACTGGGTCACCGCCCACGTCCACGACGTGTGCACCAGCTCATGAATCATGTACAGGCAGAACGAGATTTGCCCGCCATAAACCATCGCTCGGGTGGACAGCGCCCGTGGCAGGCTGCCCACGCCGATGGCCAGGGTGATCACCAGCGGAACGAACAGCACGTCGACCACCCCGCCGCTGTCGTTCTCCACGATTCCGGAAATCGGGTGCGCGTGAAACCAGTACAGGACGCCCACCATCGCGGCCAGCAGCAGCAGCGAGGTATACCCCGCGGCGCGGCGGCCGCGATCGGTCAACCGCAACCTGCGCACGGCGGCGCAGGCCAGGGCGCCGGCGGTGAACTGCGTGACGATGCGCGGCAGCCAGCTCCACGGTGTGTAGAAGTGGCCGCTGCTCAGCAGCATCACCACCGGCGGCAACGACGCCGCGAACGCCAGCAACATCAGGCTGCGCGCCCTCGTCGCCTGCTTCATCCGCAGGATCACCAACACGAGGAGGCCGAAGAGCAGGTAGGCCAGCCATTCGGCGCTGATCGACCACGCCGGGCCGTCCCAGCTGGAGTCGTCGAAGAACGGCACGAACCAAAGCTGCACCAGCAGCATCTGGCGCACGTAGCTGATCGCGGTGAGCTGACCGGCATCGGGCGACGGCACGTGACCGACGTGCAGGGTGAAGATCACCCACAGCGCGGCCAGGTGCAGGGTGACCAGGTACACCGGCCACACCCTGGCCAGCCGCAGCCACAGGAAGTGCAGGGTGGCGCGCGTCGACCAGAAGCGGCCCATCCGGTCAAGGTAGTTCCAGGTCAGCACGAATCCGCTGAGGATGAAGAAGAGGTCGACGCCCTGGGCCCCGCAGTTGAGCACCGGTGCGAGGGCGTCGCGCAAGTCCGGAGAGACGTCGCTCAGCATCGGTCGGAAGTGAAACAGCACCACCCACACCGCGGCGACGATGCGGAGTCCCGTCAGCGCCTTGATCTCTCCCCTGATCTCTGCGCCGCGCACGATGCTCTTTCCGTCTGGACTCACGTTTCGTATCCGATTGGTCCGGCTGACCGGGCGATCACAAGCCCCCCGACTGGCAACCGGCAGCCCACGAAGCCTAGCAGCGAAAGGCCCGCGACGGCGTGATGGGCCGTGGCGTGCCACGCGGGTAAACGGCCGCGATGTTGCTTGAACCGGCGCCATACCCCCCGAAATTCGCTTCTTAGCAAAGAGTTAGAGGCGGCTGTCGGTCTCCTTACTTTTAGCGGGCACCTTTAGGTAACAGGCTCGAAGGGAATGGGGAGCTCATGACAGTCACCACCGTCGCGACTCGGCACGGTTACGGCACCTTCGACTGCGATGGTGCTCAGGTCCGCGCCCACTGCCGTCACCTGGCGACCGTGGTGACCATCCGGGGCGACATCAACGCCGCCAACGTCGACCGGGTCAGCGAATACCTCTGGCGTTTCACCCTGGGGAGCAACCCGGTGGTGCTCGACCTGAGCGACGTCAGCCACTTTGCTGCGGCGGGCGTCTCGCTCGTGCAGCGGCTCGACGAGGACTGCCGCGCCGCCGGGGTGGAGTGGACCTTGGTCGCCGGCCCCGCGGTGCTGGCGCTGCTGGGGGACGACGGCGAGCTTCCGGTCGCGCGCTCGGTGCGCGAGGCGCTCCGCAACCTGGCCGAGGCCATCGTGAGCCGCCGTCAGCTGGTGTTGCCGCTGATCAAGAAGACGGCGTAACTTTCCCGTCGCCCCGGGCCCGTAACAGCCGGGCGATCCCGACCACCGCGAGCACTCCGGCGGCCGTCACCAGCACCAGCGTCAGCAACAGCAGCTGAGGGTTGTACACCAGCGACGTGGTGATCGGCTGCCCGTCGGCGATCGGCGCGACCCTGACCGTGTGGCGCGCGTGCACCCAGCTGACGCCCCCACCCACCAGCGCGGCGCAGGCCAGGGCCAGCTCCAGCAACGCCCGGTACCGAGCCATCAGGAAAGCGGCCCGTCGTCAAAATCCTCGTCGGCGACGTCGGACCCGGCGGGTTCCACCCGCTCCTGGACCAGCGGGGTCAGCGCCGCCCGAAGGTGACGATGACGACGTGCCCAGGCCTGGGCGGTGCGGTCGCCGGTGAGCTTGAGGCCGATGCCTATCCGGTGGCGCGGCACCCCGGCCAGTTCGCCGAGGGCCCGCGACGACTGCCATTTCGCCAGCTCCTTGCCGGACGCCTCGTGGTGTTCGGGCGCGGGATATACCTTGAGGATTTCGCGCACCAGGATGGTTTCGGTGCCCTGGCGCAGGGCGTCTTCGGTGAGTTCGACCGAGACGTGGATCCGCGCCGCCTTCACCTGCAACGCGACGAACGCCGACACCAGCACCAGGAAGATGGCCGGGACGACGAGCGACACCGGGGCCCTGCTCCAGATCTCGATCAGGACCATGGCCACCGCCGACGCCGGGCCCAGCGCCACCCACCACCAGCTGGCGCCGGGCTCGTAGAACAACGGCTTCGGTTCGGCTGTCACGACAGCCAGCCTGCCGCATCCGCGGCCCAATAGGTGAGCACGATGTCGGCCCCGGCGCGCCGGATGCTCGTCAGCGACTCCAGCGCGGCGGCGCGCTCGTCGATCCAGGTGTTGGCGGCCGCGGCGCAAATCATCGCGTACTCGCCCGACACCTGATACGCGGCCACCGGCACCGGCGAGACCTCCGCCGCGGCCGCCAGCACATCGAGGTAACCCAGTGCGGGCTTGACCATCACGATGTCGGCGCCTTCGTCGAGGTCCAGCCGGACCTCGCGCAGCGCCTCCCGGAAGTTGCCCGGCTCCTGCTGGTAGGTGCGCCGGTCGCCGGACAGGCTCGAGCTCACCGCCTCGCGGAAGGGCCCGTAGAACGCCGAGGCGAACTTCGCGGCGTAGGCCAGGATCACCACGTCGGTGTAGCCGGCCGCGTCCAGCCCGTCGCGGATCGCGGCCACTTGCCCGTCCATCATGCCGCTCGGCCCCACCACGTGGGCGCCGGATTCCGCCTGCGCCACAGCCAGTTTGACGTAGCGGGCCAGGGTGGCGTCGTTGTCCACCCGGCCCCGGGCGTCCAGGACCCCGCAGTGCCCGTGGTCGGTGAACTCGTCCAGGCAGGTGTCGGCCATCAACACCGTGGCGTCACCGAGATCCTTGGCCACATCCCGCAGCGCGACGTTGAGGATGCCGTCCGGATCGGTGCCGGCCGAGCCGGTCGAGTCCTTGTCCTGCTCGCGGGGCACGCCGAACAGCATCACCCCGCCAACCCCCGCGGCGACGGCCTGTTCGGCGGCCCGGCGCAGCGAATCCCGGCTGTGCTGAACGACGTTGGGCATAGACGGGATGGGTCGCGGTTCATCGATCCCGTCGGCGACGAACATCGGCAGCACCAAATGCCTTGGCTCCAAAGACGTTTGCGCGACCAGGCGACGCAATGCGGGGGTTGAGCGGAGCCGGCGCGGACGCTGGCGCGGGTAACTCATGGCGCGACTTTGTCGCCGCGAGCGTGCGCAGAATGCCGGCCAAGACGGCGTGTCGTCGTACAGACACGCACGCTCGCAAGCGGGTGGTGCCCCCGGCTCGCCCGCGCGGCAATCACTTAGCGCCTGCGGCTCTTCTTACGCGGCGGCGGCAGCGCCCCCTCGGCGCGCAGCCGCGCGGCGTGCTCGGCCAACGCGTCGACCAGCGGGCCGACGGCCGCGGTGTCGGGCTGCACGTCCACCCGCAGGCCGAATTCCGCGGCGGTCTCGGCGGTCTTGGGGCCGATGCAGGCGATGATCGTCCGCGCGTGCGGCTTGCCGGCTATGCCGACCAGGTTGCGCACCGTCGAGCTGGAGGTGAAGCACACCGCGTCGAAGCCGCCCGTCTTGATCATCTCGCGGGTGGCCGCCGGCGGCGGCGCGGCGCGCACGGTCCGGTAGGCGGTGACGTCCTCGATCTCCCAGCCGCGCTCGCGCAGCCCCTCGGCCAGCGTCTCGGTGGCGATGTCGGCCCGCGGCAGCAGGACCCGGTTGACCGGGTCGAAAATGCTGTCGTAGGGCGGGAAGTCGTCGAGCAGCCCGAGCGAGGACTGCTCGCCGGCCGGCACCAGCTCGGGGCTGATCCCGAACGCCCGGACCCGGTCGGCCGTCGACTCGCCGACGCAGGCGATCTTCACCCCGGAGAACGCGCGGGCGTCCAGGCCGAACTCGCCGAACTTCTCCCACACGGCGCGCACCGCGTTGGTGGAGGTGAACACCACCCACTGGAACCTGCCGTCGACCAGGCCCTTGACGGCCCGCTCCATCTGGGCGGGGCTGCGCGGGGGCTCGACGGCGATCGTCGGCACCTCGATCGGCAGCGCCCCATACGACGTCAGCCGCTCGCTCATCTCACCGGCCTGGTCCTTGGTGCGGGGCACCAACACGGTCCAGCCGTACAGCGCGCGGCTCTCCCACCAGTTCAGCTTCGCCCGGCTGGCGACCGTCTTGCCGATGGTCACCACCAGCGGCCCGGTCATGGGGCCGGCCGGGTCGTTGCCACCCAGGACGGCCGAATCGGTCAGGCCGTGCAGCGTGGTCTCGACCGAGCGCTGCTGGCAGGTGGTGCCCTGCGCGGTCACCACGCAGGGGGTGGTCTCGGCCAGCTCGTGCTCGATCAGGGCGCGGGCCGCGTCGGCCAGGTGCGAGCCGGTGGCCTGCAGGATCAGCGGGCCGGGCGCCGCCGCCAAAGCGTCCCAATCCACATGCGGGTCGCGGACGTCGGCGACCGTGTGCGACGAGCCGAGCGGCAACCCCGCATAGGTCGGGACGGCGCTGGTGGCGGCCAGGCCGGGCACGATCTCGAGGTGCAGGTGGCTGCGCGCGACGGCGTTCACCTCGGTGATCACCGCGTCCAGCGTCAGCGGGTCGCCGGCCACCAGCCGCACCACGTCGGCCCCCGAACGGGCCTCGGCGACAAGAGTTTTGGCGACCTCGGCGGGCTCGCCCAGCGCCGGGCGGATGTCCGGGCCACCGGAGATCACCGCCGGTGCGGCCTGGGCCCGATCATCCCCGGCCCCTGGGCCCTTGCCGTCCGCGTTGACGGCCGGGCCGGCCGGCGCCGGGCCGGAGACCGGCGGCAGGTCCTTACCGATCAGCGCGAGCACGGGTTCGGGCACGTCGGGGTCGGTGAACACCAAGGCGGCGTTGGCCAGCACCGTGGCCGCCCGCGTCGTCAACAATCCCGGGTCGCCGGGGCCCGAGCCCACGAACGTGATGTGGCCCGGTCTCGGCTTACGCCCTCGCGTCGTCATTGTCGCTCCCAAGTGACTCTCTTCAGTTTCCTCGCGCGGGGTCTTGCCGCGCTCCCCCAATCAGCTCTCCGGCCCCCAGCTCGAGCAGCTCGGCGGCGACCGAGAGCCCCAACTCCCGTGCCCGACCGGGAGTGCCGATGCCGGACGCGCGGATCACGTCGGACCCGTCCAGCGCCGCCACGCAGCCGCGCAGCGACAGCTCTTCGAAGACCCGCCCCTCCTCATCGATGGACTCGACCACCTCGGCGATCGCACCCACCGGTGCCGAGCAACCGGCCTCCAGTTCGGCCAGCAGGGCTCGCTCCGCGGTGACCGCCGCGCGCGTGTCGGCGTCGTCCAACTCCGCCAGCACCGCCACCAACTCGGCACCGGCGCGGCACTCGACGGCGAGCGCGCCCTGAGCCGGTGCTGGCAACATCTGCACCGGCTCTAGCGTCTCGGTGACATCGTCGAGGCGGCCCAGCCGGGCGAGACCGGCCCTGGCAACCACGATCGCGTCAAGATCACCACTGCTTACCCTGTTCAACCTGGTATCTAGGTTGCCTCGTAGGGGGCGGATTTCCAAACCGAGACCCAATGCTCTAAGCTGTGCGGCCCTGCGCGGCGACGACGTGCCCACCAGCGAACCCGCCGGCAACTCCCCCAGCACCAGCCCGTCGCGGGCGACCAGCGCGTCGCGGGGGTCGTTGCGCGGCGGTATCGCGGCAATGGTGAACCTCGGGTCGTCGGCCGTGGGCAAATCCTTGTGCGAGTGCACCGCCGCGTCGACGCGGCCATCGTCGATGGCCTCCCGCAACGCGGTGGTGAAGGCGCCCACGCCCAGGGTCTGGATGGGCGCCGACGACCGATCGCCGGCCGTGCTGATGGTCACCAATTCGGCCGGATGGCCGTTGGCGATCAAGGCGTCTCTGACGACACCGGCCTGGGTGGTGGCCAACAGGCTGCCCCGGGTGCCTATCCGGATCACGTGCGCCAATCGGCTACTCGCCCGACTGTTGAGGCGTGCCGCCGTCGAATCCGCTTGATACCGGGGGCAATTCGCTAGCACCGACGGCGGCTACGGAGTCTATGGCGGTCTGGTCAAGTTCGAAGAGTTCGCGCAGCGCCTCGGCGTAACTGTCGCCGCCCGGCGCGCTGGCGAGCTGTTTGATCCGCACGGTGGGCGCGTGCAGCAGCTTGTCCACCACGCGGCGAACGGTGCGCGCCACCTCCTCGCGGTGGGCGCTTTCCAGCCCGGGCAGCCGGTTGTCGAGGCGCAGCAGCTCGGCCTCGACGACGTCGGCGGCACGCTGGCGCAGCGCCGTCACCGTCGGGGTGACCTCGGCCATCCGCTGCCCCGCCAGGTAGGTGGCGACCTCGGCCGCCACGATGTGGCGCGCGGCGTCGACATCGGCGGCCGCCGCGTGGGCCGACGGCTCGCGTTGCACGCGGTCCACGTCGACGACCCACACCCCGGGCAGTCCGGCCACCGCCGGGTCGACGTCGCGCGGCATGCCCAGGTCGCAGATGACCAGCGGGTGGGCGGCCTCGTCCCGGCGGGCCGCGGCCAGCGCGTGATGCACGTCGGCCAGCGAGACCACCGGACTGACCGCGCCGGTGCAGCTGACCACGACGTCGGCGTCCGCCAGCGCGTCGGCCAGCCCGTCCAGGGTGAGCGCCTCGGCGCGCACGCCGGATTCGCGGATCTTGCGGGCCAGCCGCTGCGCGCGGGACGCCGAGCGGTTGACCACCCCGACGTGCTCGATGCCGGACCGGACCAGGTGCGCAGAGGACAGCGCGCCCATCGCCCCGGCGCCGATGACCACGGCGGACTTGCCCGCCAGCCCGCCCAGCCGGCGCTCGGCCATGCCCAGGGCCACCGATACCACCGAGGCGCCGGCCGCGTCGATGGCGGTTTCGGAGTGCACCCGCTTGCCCACCGACAGCGCCCGCTGGGCCAGCTCGTGCAGCACCCGGCCGACGGTGCGGTTGGCCTCGGCGGTCCCGTAGGCGCGGCGCACCTGCCCCAGCACCTGCTGCTCGCCGATCACCGCGGAATCCAGGCCGCTGGCCACCGCGAACAGGTGCTCGACGGCGGCCTCGCTGTAACGCACGTAGGCGTACTTGGTCAGGTCGCCCATCGACATCCCGGAGTGTTCCGACAGCACCTGCCCGACCACCGCCAACCCGCCGTGGAACGCGTCGACGACGGCGTAGACCTCGACCCGGTTGCACGTCGAGAGCACCATCGCCTCGGTCACCAGCGGCGACTGCAACACCCGATCGACGATTTTGACCTGATCGGATTCGTCGATGCTGAGTTGTTCCAGGACGGAGACCGGCGCACTGCGGTGCGAAACCCCGAAGAGCAGGACGCTCACGGCAGCATCACCTGGCCAGCTCCCTTGCTTCCCCAGTAACTGAACTGCTGTCCACGGTAATCGTTAATCAGCTGGGCTACCAAATAACTGGTCGCCGCTACCGCGCGAGGTCGGCGCGCAGCCGCGGCTCGTCCACCTCCCAGTAGCTGTGCTCCCGCCCCTCCAGCAGCACCACCGGGAGGCGATCGCCGAACTCCGCCCGCAGCCCCGGCGCGCCCGCCGCCGCGGCGGCGTCGACGTCGGTCGTGGCCAGCTCGAAGCCCAGCTCGTCGGCCAGTTCGACCAGCCGGGCGTGCACCCGCGCGCAGATCGTGCAGCCGCCGCGCGTCAGCAGCTCCACCCGCGGGCGGCGTGTGCCCTGCGTCATGGCCACCAGTGTGGCAGCGGGTGAATTGTGGGGCCAGGCCGCGGCGGTTAGGTTGCCGCTGTGGCTGCCGAGGACGCGGTGCAGGTCGACCCGCTGGCGATGCGCGGCTTCGCCGAGGCGCTGTCGGGTCGCGCCGGGGAGCTGCGGAACCAGTTCGCGGAGCTCAACGCTCAGGTGCGCGAGATGCTGGGCGGCTGGCACGGAACGTCGGGAGGCGCCTACGCCTCCGCGTGGGAGCTGTGGCACCGCGGCGCCGGCGAGGTAGAGCTGGGCCTGTCGATGCTGGCGCGGTTGGTAGGCCAGGCCGGCGGGCTCTACCAGCAGAACGAGGCGACATCCGCCCACGCGCTGCGCGGGGTGCGCCGTGACTGAGTCGTTTCGGGTGGATCCGCAGGCGCTGGCCGATGCGGTGCAACGGATGTCGGAATTTGCGCGCTACGCCGAAGGCATGCTGGCCGAAATTGATTCTCTGGTAAGCGCTTTGCACTCCACGTGGACCGGTAGCGGCGCGGCGGCCCACGCCGAGGCGCATCGGCACTGGGCCCGCGGCGAGGCGATGATGCGCGAAGCCCTGGCTCGGTTGCGGGCCGCCGGCGAGACGGCGCACGGCCACTACACCGGCGCCATGGCAACGAATTTGGGCATGTGGTCCTGACCTGACGCCTCAGGCGCGCAATCCGCCCCGGCCGTCCGCCGGATAGGGTTGATACCGGTCATCCCACGGATTACCGGGCGGCACGGGGAGCTAGGAGGTTGGGCCTTGGTTTCATCGGCTTCCTCTGAGCCGGGCGGCGCGGACCCCACCGGCCGCGCCGATCTGGACGCGCTGGTCGACAACGCGAGCGCCGAACGCGCGCTGGAGGACCTGCAGGCCAGCGCCCCCGAAGGTGGTCACCCGCAGCCACCGATCGACCTGACCGCGGCCGCGTTCTTCGACGTGGACAACACCCTGGTGCAGGGCTCCTCGGCGGTGCACTTCGGGCGCGGGCTGGCCGCGCGCCACTACTTCACCTACCGCGACGTGCTCGGATTCATCTACGCGCAGGCCAAGTTCCAACTGCTGGGCACGGAGAACAGCAACGACGTGGCCGCCGGCCGGCGCAAGGCGCTCGCCTTCATCGAAGGCCGCTCGGTCCAGCAGCTGGTGGCGCTGGGCGAGGAGATCTACGACGAGATCATCGCCGACAAGATCTGGGCCGGCACGCGCGCGCTGACGCAGATGCACCTCGACGCCGGCCAGCAGGTGTGGCTGATCACCGCGACGCCGTACGAGCTCGCGGCGACGATCGCGCGCCGGCTCGGGCTGACCGGCGCGCTGGGGACCGTCGCCGAATCGGTCGACGGCGTGTTCACGGGCAGGCTGGTCGGCGAGATCCTGCACGGCCCCGGCAAGGCCCACGCCGTGCGCTCGCTGGCCATCCGCGAGGGCCTCAACCTCAAGCGCTGCACCGCCTATTCCGACAGCTACAACGACGTGCCCATGCTGTCGCTGGTCGGCACGGCGGTCGCCATCAACCCCGACGCACGGCTGCGGGCCCTGGCCCGCGAACGAGGTTGGGAAATCCGCGACTTCCGCACCGCCCGCAAGGCCGCGCGGATCGGGGTGCCGTCAGCCCTGGCCCTGGGCGCGGCCGGTGGCGCGCTGGCGGCACTGGCGTCGCGGCGGCAATCGCGCTGATAGGCTGCGCCGCTGAGACGTATTCGAGCGGGGAGCACAGCGGCATGACAATCCCAGAATCGGCCCAAGGACTCATCGGCAGCCACTACCGGGCACCGGATTATTTCCAGGTCGGGCGCGAAAAGATTCGGGAGTTCGCGCAGGCGATCAAAGACGATAACCCGATGCACTACAGCGAGGCCGACGCCGCCGCCGCCGGCTATCCCGCGCTCGTGGCGCCGCTGACCTTCTTGGCCATCGCCGGGCGGCGCGTGCAATTGGAGATTTTCACCAAGTTCAACATCCCGATCAACATCGCCCGGATCATGCACCGCGACCAGAAATTCCTGTATCACCGCCCGATCCTGGCCCACGATAGGCTGTACTTCGACACTTATTTAGACTCGGTGATCGAATCCCACGGCGCGGTGATCGTTGAGATCCGCAGCGAAGTCACTGACGCTGAGGGCAAGCCGGTCGTCACTAGTGTCGTTACGATGCTGGGGGAAGCCGCACACCAGGACGCAGGCGCTGAAGAAACCGTCGCCGCGGTCGCATCCATATCAGCCGGAAAGTAGGGGCGATTCCAATGTCACAGAGCGAATCGGGTGGCACCCAGCTGAAGCCGCCGGTCGAGGCAGTCCGATCCCATTACGACAAATCGAACGAGTTTTTCAAGCTGTGGCTCGACCCGTCGATGACCTACAGCTGTGGCTACTTCGACGAAAATCCGGATCCGCAGAATCTGACTAAGACGCTGGAAGAGGCCCAGTACGCCAAGCGCAAGCTCGCCCTGGACAAACTCAACCTGGAGCCCGGTATGACGCTGCTCGACATCGGCTCCGGCTGGGGCTCGACCATGCGCCACGCCGTCGAGGAATACGACGTCAACGTCATCGGCCTGACGCTGAGCGAGAACCAGTACGCCCATTGTGTGGCCGAATTCGACAAGATGGACAGCCCCCGCCGCAAGGAGGTGCGGATCCAGGGCTGGGAGGAATTCCCCGACGACGAGCCGATCGACCGCATCGTGTCGCTGGGCGCGTTCGAGCACTTCGCGGACGGAGCCGGCGACGCCGGGTACGAGCGTTACGGCGTCTTCTTCAAGAAGTTCTACAACTTGCTGCCCGACGACGGCCGGATGCTGCTGCACAGCATCGTGGTGCCCACCGCCGAGGAAGGCAAGCAGATGGGCCTGAAGACCACCATGAGCCTGCTGCGGTTCATCAGCTTCATCCTCAAGGAGATCTACCCGGGCGGTAGGTTGCCTCAGGTCGAACAGGTCGACCGGTACTCCACCGAGGCCGGTTTCAAAATCGAGCGGCATCACTTCATCGGAAAAAACTACGTTCCGACGTTGACGGCCTGGGCCGATGCGCTCGAGGCGCACAAGGACGAGGCGATCGCCCTCAAGGGGCAGGAGACCTACGACATCTACCTGCGCTACCTGCGGGGCTGCTCGGACCTGTTCCGCGACGGCTACACCAACGTGTGCCAGTTCACCTTGGTCAAGTAGCGAAAAGCTCAGCCGAAGAAGATGTTGCGGCGGCCGGCCAGCAGCCGATACAGCGTCTGCTGGATCGTTTCGCGCACCTGATCGGTCAACTCGAACGTGACCATCGGGTCCTCGGCGTCGGACGCGGCGTAGTCGTTCGTGTAGATCGGCTCACCGAACGCGATGCGCCACTTCGACGGCAGCGGCACCAGGCCCGCGGGCCCGGCCAGCGGGAACAGCGGGGTGACCGGGAAGTACGGCAATCCGAACAGCCGGGCCAGCAGCTTGACGTCGGTGAGCATCGGGTAGATCTCTTCGGAACCGACGATCGAGCACGGGACGATCGGGGCCTTGGTACGCAGCGCCGCCGTCACGAAGCCGCCGCGCCCGAACCGTTGCAACCGGTAGCGGTCCTCGAACCGCTTGCCCAGCCCCTTGTAGCCCTCCGGGAACACGGCGGTGAGCTCGCCGGCGGCCAGCAGGCGATGCGCGTCCGTCGTGCAGGCCATGGTGTGGCCCGCCTTACGGGCGGCTTCGCCGACCACGGGCAGGTCGAACACCATGTCGGCGGCCAGCAGCCGCAGGTCGCGCTGCGCCGGGTGCTCGTCGTGCACCGCCACCGACAGCATCAACCCGTCGAACGGCAACACCCCGGCGTGATTGGCCACCACCAACGCGGCGCCGTCGCTCGGCAGGTTTTCGATGCCGCTGACCTCGACCCGGAACCACGACCGGAAGAAGAAGCGCAGCAAAGGCCGAACGATCGCGCTGTTGAAGTGCGGATCGAAGCCGAACTCGTCGACGGTGTAGTCGCCCATGAACCGCTGGCGCAGGAAGCCCGCGACCCCGGCGACCTTCTGCGCGAGATCGTTGAGCGGCGCTTCGGCCGTGGATGTCGCACCGGCGGCGCGGCGGTGTTCGTCGATTTCGCGAACGACCGCGGCGATCTGTTCGGCCGACGCCCGACCGCCCGGATCCGAGAGCAACGAGGGATGTTGACGGGACGACTCAGCCCGCTGATCGGCTCTACGCCGCGCCGCTACCCGACCCCGATTTGTATGCAGTGGAATGACGTTCGCTCTGGTTTCGCCAGCCACGATACCTACCTGCCCCCACCCCATGGAATTGCATTTCGGCTTCCCCAGCGCTGCGCTAACGCTATGGCGCGACCCTCCAGGGAGCGTACCCGATCGGGGTCGATTATGGGAGTCAGGCCGCGGCCGCGGACGTAGTCGTCGAACGCCTCGGCCGTCGTCCATTTCGGCTGGTAGCCGAGCTCTGTTCGCATCCTCGTGGTGTCCATGACGCGGCCGTAACTCAAATACTCGAACTGATCGCGAGTGATCTCGGTATAGCGGTTAGCCCGTCTCAGCGAATCCAGCGCCCACACGCCAAAACCGGGCACCGGCAAGGGAATTCGGCCCGCCCGCCGGATCGCCTGCGACAGCATGATGATGCCGTCGGCGCCGATGTTGAACGTACCGGCCTTGCCCGCCATCGCCGCGCGCTCCAGGGCGCCCAGCGCGTCCTGCTCATGGAGCAGCTGCAATCGCGCGTCGCGGCCGAACATGGTCGGAACCAACGGCCCGGCCAGATAGCGCGACAGCGAGGTGTCCATCGCCGGGCCGATCATGTTGGCCAGCCTCAGGATCGTCACCGCGATATCGGGGCGTCGCCGCCCCAGCCCGCGCACGTAACCCTCGATGTCGAGGCTGTCCTTCGCGAAACCGTCGCGGAAGGGCCGGCGGCTGCTGCTGTCCTCGGTGAACATGACGGGATCGTGCGCGCTCGACCCGTACACCTCGGAGGTCGACTTGAGGATGACGCGGCGCACCGTAGGCGCCTTCTGACAGGCCGCGAAAAGTTGCATCGCGCCCATCACGTTGATTTCCTTCAACGCCGCGCTGCCACCGGATCGCGGCGCGTACGACGCCGCCGCGGCGTGCACCACCGTGTCGACTTCGCCGTTGCGAATCACTTTGGCAATGAAGGGATTACGAATGTCGGCGCGGACGAACTCGGCGCGCCCCATCCGGCGCAGCATGTCCTTGCTGGGGGCGATCGCGTCCACCGCGATGACCCCCTTGATCAAGGGGTTCTGCGCGAGCCGGGCAGTCAGGTAGCCGCCCAGAAACCGGCAGGCGCCGGTGACGAGGACAACCTTGGGGTAGTGCACGGTGCCGGTTCCGGCGCCTTCCCCACTCGACTGATCCACCCGAACAGCCTAACGGGGGGCGAGACGGCGGCGTTACGGCGACGCGGCGGTCGGCTGGGCTTACTTGGGCTTACTTGCCAAGTTTTCTGCGCTGCACCCGGGTGCGACGCAGCAGCTTGCGGTGCTTCTTCTTCGACATGCGCTTGCGCCGCTTCTTGATTACTGAACCCATGAACTCCGCTATCTGACCGGTGACCTGCTCCTACTTGACCCGGACACTTTACCCGGCGGACAGCGTGGAACACCAAACCGGCGGCGCGGGGAGCAGGTCAGCCCGCGTCGAAGTACGACGTCTCCAGCATGTCGTGGACGGCCTTGGCGTGCACCCGGAAGGACCGCCCAACGCGAACCGCCGGCAGCTCGCCGTTGTGCACCAACCGGTAGACCGTCATCTTGGAGACCCGCATCAGTGCTGCCACCTCCGCGACGGTCAAAAATTGTGTCCTGGCCTGCTGGCCATCGCCGGAACCGGAGTCCCGCCCCTTAGCAGCGGAATCTCGTGCCGATGGCCCGTTCGTAGACGTCATCGCAACCCAATCGTGTCAGGCCCGCGCAATGCCAGCGGCTTCCCCTCCGCTGGCACCCACACGTGCATACAAAGAGGAGAATAGCGGGACTAGTGGGGTTAATGGTACTGGTGAGGGACAATCAGTCCGGAAATCATGAATTATTCCGATGTAATTCTTAGCTGCTCAGAGCGCCTTTTTGCGGCCTGAACGGCCGCGTCCACGGCCACCCGCAATCCCCCTCGTTCCAGTTCGCGCAGCGCAGCGGCGGTGGTGCCGCCGGGCGACGTGACCGTCGCGCGCAGCTGCGCCGCGGTGGCGTCCGCGCGCGCCCCCAGCGCCTCCCGCTCGGCCGATCGATCGGAATCCATGCGCTCGAGCAGCATCGCCGCCGAGCCGGCCATCGTCTGCGCCGTCAGGTCGGTGGCGACCGAGCGGCTCAGGCCCGCCGCAACGCCGGCGTCGACCAGGGCCTCGACCATCAAGAAGAAATAGGCCGGACCGGACCCCGACAGCGCGGTCACGGCGTCCATCTGGGTTTCGGGGACGCTCAGCACGCCGCCGACGGAGTCGAACAGGGCCGAGACCTCTTCCAGCTGTGGTTCGGTCACGAAGCGGCCCTTGGCCAGAGCGGTCACCCCCGCGCCCACCAACGCCGCGGCGTTGGGCATCGCCCGGACCACCGGCGTTCCGGCCGGCAGCTTGGATTCGAAGTAGCCGATCGTGATGCCCGCCGCGACGGTGACGAAAACCTGCTCGGCGGTGTCGGTCTCGGCCGCGGCGGCCGCCCGGGCCAGCTCCCCCATCACGGTCTCGACGTCGGCCGGCTTCACCGCCACGACGACGAAGGTCGCGTTGTCCACGGCGTCGCTCACCGAGGCCAGCCGCACCGAATAGGTCTCGGCCAGGTACTCGGCGCGCTCCCGCATCCGTTCGGCCACGACCAGGTCTTTGACCTGTCGGCCCGCGCGCAGCAGGCCCGACAGCAATGCCTCGCCAATGCTGCCGCCGCCGATGATCGCGATTCTTGCCATGCGGAAAGCATTCCAGACAGCGCCCGCTAGCTAGCGGGCGGCGGGCACCATCGCCAGCTGCCGGGCCTGCACCACCAGGCGGCCGAGGTGATCGACGACGATGTGGTCCTCGTCGAACCAGTCGTGGCCGATCTCCATGCAGGTCGCGATGATCCGCAGCCAGCCGTCGGCGGGCAGGGCGCGCAGGAAGGCCGTCAGTTGGACGGTGGGTGCCCAGCCCGTGCGGTCCACGGCGAAGGTCACCGGGGCCGACAGGTCGCCGCACATGAGCGCGAACAGCGCGTCGGGAGCCACGCCGCGGGGGCGCGCCCACATCTGGATCATGGGCGGGTGCCCGTTGCTGGGCCGCATCGTCGACAGCAGGGGTCGCACGTCGCATCCCTCGCCCAGATGCACCAGTCCGGCCAGGGGGTGGCCGGGCCCGATGGGCTCGACGTCGTCGGGCGGTTCGGGGGCCATCAGTCCCAGCACCGGGTTCGCCGACAGCAGCGGTGCGGCTGCGGCGCCGGGGGCGCCGCAGGGGGGATAGTGCTCCGGTTGCCCGAGGTTGACCACGGCGTGCACCGCGGTGCGCTCGCCCTGCATGAGCTCGACGTCGACGACGCTGATGCGGCGGCCGCGCTTGCGGAACGAGGTCAGCAGCCGCATCGGCCCCGGATCGGGCGCCGACAGAAAGCTGGCCGACACTGTGACCGGTTCCAAAACCGGCTCGGGTCCATCCGGTTGCCCGCCGCACGCGGTGCGGGCGGCGTTGGCGCACAGCGCCAGCATCGCGCCACCGTGCACCTTCGGTCCGATGGTCCAGTGCTTGTCGAGCTCGCCCTCGAATACGCCAGGGCCGACCTCCCGCAGGGTCATTGCGGTGGTGAATAACGCCGTCAAGGTTCTCCCGAGTTCTTCCTGGGTTGTGCGGGCGGGTCAGCGCAGCAGGTGCGTGCGGGCGAACTGCAACGACTCGGCGAGCATGCTTTCACGCTCGCTGGCGCTGCGCGCGCTCGACGTGGACACCTCCAAGATCACGTGGCCGGAGAAACGGCCACCGGCCAGCATCTGGCACACCTCGGCGGTGGGCTGGGTCCCGCGCCCGGGCACCAGGTGCTCGTCGGCGGGCAGGCCGCTGCCGTCACACAGGTGCAGGTGGGTCAGGCCCTCGCCCATCCGCTCGGCCATGTCGAGGGAGTCGGAGCCCGCGGTCGCGGTGTGGGACAGATCCAGCGTGTAGTTTGCGTGGTTGCCGTCCAGCGGGTCGTAGGACGGCGCGAACGCCGAGATCGCCGGGCCCGGTCCGCCGCCGCGCCTGCGCATGCGCTCCCGGGACTGGCCCGCGCCGAAGAACCGATCGGCACGGAACGGGAACATGTTCTCGACGGCGACCTTCACGTCGCTGGCCGCCTCCAAGGCGGCGACCTGGTCGCTGAACCCCTCCGCATAGCGGCGCTGCCAGCGAAACGGCGGATGCACCACGACGGTCTGCGCGTCGAGCTGTTCGGCGGCCCGCACGCTGCGGTCCAGCTTGAGAATCGGGTTGGCGCCCCACACCCGTTGCGAGATCAGCAGGCAGGGCGCGTGCACGGACAGCACCGGGACGCGATAGCGGCGGGACAGCTTCTTGACGGCGGCGATGTCTTGGCTGACCGATTCGCTCCACACCATCAGCTCGACGCCGTCGTAGCCGAGCCTGTCCGCGTACTCGAACGCGGCCTCGGCCCGCAGCGGGTACACCGACGCCGTCGACAGGCCGACTTTGATCGCTGGGCGCAATGGTCTGGGTGGGTTCTGGGTGGATCCGGCTAGCCCGACTGTAACGACAGGGCCAGCGGCCCCAGGGTGATCAGCGCCCCCACCGCGACGGCGATCAGCGTGCTGGCGATGTCCTCGGTTTTGCGCACCACGCGCACCCCCACCACCAAGCCCAGGATGACCAGCACCGAGAGCACCAATGCCACGATGCTGTTCCAGCGCCACAGCTCGTCGAACGCGACGAACAGCCCGGCCCCGAACGCGACCGCCAGGATCGACTGGAACACGACCAGGCAGCCGCGCCACAGCGCCCCGAGCCGGCCGGGGGCCT
>NZ_LT546237.1:4945027-4954391 GCF_900078675.2 Mycobacterium interjectum | reverse complement strand
GGGGCGGCGACTTGGGCCAGCGCGGCTCGGGTTCGGCCCAGTACGCGGACGCCGGCCGGTCGTCGCCGGCCTGCTCGGGAGCCGGCTCGGCGGCCTGGACCGTCCCGTGGGCCGCCTTTGCGGTGATGTCGTGGTCTTCCTCGTCGCGGATGACCGGAATCTCACCGGTGAGCTCGGCGACCGTGACCGCGTCGCTGTCGCCGCGCCGCCGGCGCCGGCGCCGGGTCACGGCCGGGGCGCCGATCGTTCCATTCCTGGCCAGCAATTCGGCCACCGAGATCGGCCGGGTGCCGGGGCTCTCGGTCTCGGAGTGTGGTCCGGTCATGATTTGTCGCCTCTCGATCGGTTCGCGTTCCGATCAGCTTTCTGACCTCCAGCATCGCGCACCGAACTCCCGAAGAGCGCAGTTCCATCGGCTTCGCTGTCGAGTTTGCGCAAGATGAGACCTTCCCGTAATGCCCACGGGCAGATATCCACGGCTTCGATCGACAGCGCTCGCATGCTCGCCTCGGCCACCAGCGCGCCCGCCACGATCTGCGGTGCCCGCTCGGCGCTCACTCCTTCCAGTTCGGCCCGGTCAGCGGTGGTCATCCTAGAGATGAAAGCTATGAGTTGCCTGAGGCCGTTTTCGGTCAGCGTCCTCTTGGCCCGCGGGCCCGCCGCCGAGGGCGCGGCCCCGGTGAGCCGTGCCAGCGAACGGAATGTCTTCGAGGTGGCGACCGCAAGGTCGGGGGCGCCGGCTTCGAGGACCGCCACCGCGGATTCCGCCAGCTCGGCGTCCAGCCAGTCGCGCAGCATCCCGACCCGTCGCCGCCCGGGCGGGTCGTCGGGCAGCCATTCGCGGGTCAATCGCCCCGCACCCAGCGGCAACGACAGCGCGACGTCGGGCTCCTCGTCGACGCCGCTGGACAATTCCAGCGAGCCGCCGCCGATGTCGAGGTTGATGATGCGGCCGGCGCTCCACCCGTACCACCGGCGCACCGCGAGGAAGGTCAGCCGCGACTCGTCGACCCCGGTCAGCACCTGCAACTCGACGCCGGCCTCTTTTCGCACCCGGGACAGCACGTCGTCGGAATTTTCGGCGTCGCGGACCGCCGAGGTGGCGAAGGCCATCAGCTCCTTGCAGCCCGAGCTGTCCGCGATCTTGGCGAACTCGTTGATCGTCGAGACCAACTTGTCGGCGCCGCGCTTGGTGATCTTCCCGGAGCTGTCGATGGACTCGGAGAGCCGCAGCGTGGCCTTCGTCGAACTCATCGGCGTCGGGTGCCCACCGCGGTGGGCATCGACCACCAACAGGTGGACCGTGTTGCTACCCACGTCGAGCACGCCTAACCGCACAGGAAACAACCTAGCCGGGTGACGATGCGCGCCGCGCAGCGGCGCGAGGTGGGGCACCCCCAGCCGCGCACGCGGCGAGGGGAAAAGGCCGGCGATCGAGCGCCAGCGGGAGTCCTCCCGCGTCAAAGTGCCAGGCAAGCGAAATCGTGGTCTAACGTTGGCGACGTGGCGAATTCACACCCGGAACCGGGTCAGGAGGTCGAGCTGGACTTCGCCCGCGAGTGGGTGGAGTTCTACGACCCGGACAACCCCGAACACCTGATCGCGGCCGACCTCACCTGGCTGCTCTCGCGCTGGACCTGCGTGTTCGGCACTCCCGCCTGCCGCGGCACGGTCGAGGGCCGGCCGGACGACGGGTGTTGCTCGCACGGCGCGTTTCTGTCCGACGACGACGACCGCGCCCGGCTGGACGACGCGGTCAAGACGTTGACCGACGAGGATTGGCAGTTCCGGGAAAAAGGCTTGGGCCGCAAGGGTTACCTCGAGCTCGACGAGCACGACGGCCAACCGCAATACCGCACCCGCAAGCACAAGGATGCCTGCATCTTCCTCAACCGACCCGGCTTTGCCGGCGGCGCGGGATGCGCGTTGCACACCAAGGCCCTCAACCTGGGCGTACCGCCGCTGACGATGAAACCCGATGTCTGCTGGCAGCTGCCGATCCGGCGCAGCCAGGAGTGGGTGACACGGCCCGACGGCACCGAGATACTCAAGACCTGGGTCACCGAATTCGATCGCCGCGGCTGGGGTTCCGGCGGCGCGGACCTGCACTGGTATTGCACCGGCGATCCGGCCGCGCACGTCGGCGCCAAGCAGGTCTGGGAGAGCATGGCCGACGAGCTGACCGAGTTGCTCGGTGCCAAGGCCTACGCGGAGCTGGCGGCAATGTGCAAGCGGCGCAGCAAGTTAGGGCTGATCGCCGTGCACCCGGCCACCCGGGTTGCCGAGTAGCGCGACCCGCCCGCTCAGCCGGCTTGGGTTTTGATGTAGGACAACACCATTCGCAGGGCGCTGGCGTTGAGGTAGTCCTCGACCGCGGCGGCGGCCGCCTCGGCATCGCGCGCCAGCACGGCATCGGTGATCGCCCGCAGGTCGGCGACCACCGCCGCGGCGTCGTCGTAGGCCGCGGTGAGTTCGTGCTCCCGCCCGCCGAACGCGTGCTCGACCCAGCGATACAGCAACCCCAGCGCGCGGTTGCGGGTGCCGTGAATGAGCACCCGGAAGTAGGCGAGGTCGGCGGCCTGGCGTGCCGCCGAGCCGTCGGCCTCGCGCACCGCCGCGAGCGCCGCGCGCAACGACTCGGCGTCCTCCGGTGTGCCGCGCAGCGCCGCCAGCCGGCCCATCAACGGGCCCAGCGCCGCCCGGATCTCCAGCAGTTCGGCCAGGAAGTCGGGGCCGAGTTTGCGCACCAGCGCCTCGACGACGGCGGGATGAGTCAGCGCCTCGGGGTCGCGGACCACGTTGCCGCTGCCATGGCGGGCCTCGATGAGGCCCATCTGCTGCAGCCGGGCCAGCCCTTGGCGCAGCGACGTGCGGTTGACCCCGAGATGCTCGGCCAGCTCCCGCTCGGGCGGCAGCGTCGACCCGGGCGGGAAGGCGCCGTCGAGGATGGCGTCGGCGATCGACGCGGCGATCTGTTCGTCGACCCGTTGGCGGTCCGGCGGCTGCAGCGCACTTGACTGGTTCATTGGCTCAACCAATATAGTGGACGAATCGGGCACGGCGCAGCCATCGCGCGCCCGTGTCCGAACCGGAGGAGCACATGGACGACGAGCTGGGATCGGCCTCCGCCCCGCGCTGGCGCGGCAAGCCCGGCCGCCTGGAGGTCTGGTATGCCACCCTGTCGGATCCGCTGACCCGCGCCGGGCTGTGGATCCACTGCGAGACGGTGGCCCCCGAGCACGCGGCCGACTCCCCCTATGCGCACGGCTGGGCGACGTGGTTCGCGCCCGACGGCCCGCCACGCACCGAGCGATTCGGCCCCGAGCCCACCGGGCCGGCGTCGGGAACGACGTGGTTCGACGCGGCGGGAGTGCGGGCGGCACCGGCGAGGCTGGCGGGGCGCGCCGGATCGTTGGCGTGGGACCTGTCCTGGAAGGACGCCGGCACGCCGCTGTGGACGTTCCCCCGGGCGGCGTGGGAGCGCGAGCTGCTGCCGGGCGCCCAGGTGGTCCTGGCGCCCACCGCCGACTTCGCCGGCTCGCTGACCGTCGCGGATGGCGCGGTCCGCATCGACGGCTGGCGCGGCGGGGTCGCCCACATCTACGGGCACGGCAACGCCAAGCGCTGGGCATGGGTCCACGCCGACCTCGGCGACGGCGACGTCATGGAAGTCGTTGCGGCGGTCTCCAATAGGCCGGGCCTGCGCCGGCTGGCGCCGATGGCGTTCGTGCGGTTCCGGATCGACGGAAAGGATTGGCCCGCAAGCCCTTTGCCGTCACTGCGGATGAAAACGACGCTGGGCCTGCGGCATTGGCAGCTGGAGGGCGGCATCGGCGGTCGCCGGGTGCTCATCCGGGTCGACCAGCCACCGGAGCGGTGCGTGAGCCTCGGATACACCGACCCCGACGGCGGCCGCGCGGTGTGCACCAACACCGAACAGGCCGACGTCCACGTCGACATCGACGACCGGCACTGGTCGGTGCTGGGAACCGGGCATGCCGAGGTCGGTCTGCGCGGCGCCGACGCACCCGACATCAACGAAAGGATCCCGTCGTGAGCTTCGTTCTCGACCCACCGCTGCTGTTCGCCGCCGGGGTGCTGATCGAGCGCCGGGTGCCGCCGGACCGGCGGGACCTCGCCGAGGCCACCACGCTGGGCGTCTTCTTCGGCGGTTCGTTCGGGCTCTACAACAACGTGCCCGGCCTCGGCATGCTGTGGCGGCCCTTCCGCGCCGCCAACGGGCGCGACTTCATGTGGAACAGCGGCGTTTTCGGCGTCGACACCGCGGCGGCGGGCCCGCGGCTGCACGCCGCGGCGGGCGCAATCTTCGCGACCTATCCGTTCTTCATCAAACTGGGACGCCGGCTCGGACGCCGCGGATGAGCCGTCTCGCCGCGTCGTTCGGCGCCGCGCTGCTGCCCGAGGAGTGCGGCGGCCNGAGGCCATGGGCCGGCTGCTGTTCGCCGCGGGCGCCGTCGAGGTGCTCACGGGCTTACCCGAGGCGATGACGGTGACGTCGCTGCCCGCGCTGCGGGATGCGCTGAGCCGAAGCGACGCGAGAAGCTTGCACCTGGCCGCCTTCCATCCCTCGGGCACCGCGGCTGCGGGAGCCGACGAGCAGCTTTGTCCCGTCGACGAAACCGGGCGGCTGCGCGGCGCCGACCGGGTGTGGGTCGCCGACGCGTCGATCCTGCCCAGCTGCCCGGAGGTGAACCCGCAAGTGTCGATCATGGCGATGGCGCTGGGCGTGGCCGACGAGATCGTCGGCGCCCGCGCGAGTCGAGTGTGAATCCCTGGTGGCGACACGCCGGTGGGAGTGGCCCTCAGCGCACACTCAACGCCCGCAACGCACACTCGATGCGTGCCGATCCCCGACTTCATCGTTGAGCTTCGTCGCGCCATTGGCACCGCGCCGTTATGGCTGCCCGGCGTCACGGCGGTCACGATCCGCGACCGAAAAGTATTGCTGGTCAAGCGCGCGGATAACGGCGCCTGGACGGCCGTGACAGGTATCGTCGAGCCCGGGGAGAATCCGGCGGATTGCGCGGCTCGCGAAGTAAGCGAAGAAGCCGGCGTCAGAGCGCGGGCCACGCGGCTGGCGTGGGTGCACGTGACCCGGCCGGCCGTACACGCCAACGGCGACCGGGCCCAGTATCTCGATCACGTGTTCCGCATGCAGTGGCTCTCGGGCGAGCCCTTTGCCGCCGACGACGAGTGCACCGCCGCGGCGTGGTTCGACCTCGACCGGCTGCCGCCGATGACGGCGGACATGCGCCGGCGTATCACGTTGAGCGCCAGCGACGACGAGCGGACCGTCTTCGATACGAACTCTTAGCCCTCGAGCTTGTAGCCCAATCCCCGCACCGTCACCAGGTGCACCGGGTTGGCCGGGTCCGCCTCGATCTTGGAGCGCAGCCGCTTGACGTGAACGTCGAGCGTCTTGGTGTCACCGACGTAATCGGCACCCCAGACCCGGTCGATCAGCTGCCCGCGGGTCAGCACCCGCCCACTGTTGCGCATCAGGTACTCGAGCAGGTCGAATTCCTTGAGCGGCAACGTGATCGTGTCACCGTTGACCGAGACGACGTGGCGTTCGACGTCCATCCGGACCGGCCCGGATTCCAGCACGCCGTCGCTGATCTCGGAGTCGTCGTCGCCGCCCCGGCGCAGCACCGCGCGGATGCGGGCGATCAGCTCGCGCGCCGAATAAGGCTTCGTGACATAGTCATCCGCGCCCAGCTCGAGGCCGACCACCTTGTCGATCTCGCTGTCGCGTGCGGTCACCATGATCACCGGCACGCTGGAGCGGGCGCGCAGCTGCTTGCACACGTCGGTGCCCGACATGCCCGGCAGCATCAGGTCGAGTAGCACGATGTCCGCGCCGGCGCGATCGAACTCGGCAAGCGCCGCGGGGCCGTCGGTCATCACCGTGGCCTCAAAGCCCTCCTTGCGCAACAGGAATGCCAGCGGATCGGCCAGCGACTCCTCGTCTTCCACGATCAGCACACTGGTCATCTACTCAATTCTTCCTCTCGTTGTGACCTGTTGGGCCGCACCTCACGGCCCAGCGGTTGCTCGGGTTCCTCGTCCTTGTACGCCGGAATGGACAGGGTGAACGTCGACCCGGTGCCCGGCTTGCTCCACACGCCGATGCTGCCGTTGTGGTTGGCCGCAACGTGTTTGACGATGGCCAGGCCCAACCCGCTGCCGCCGGTGGCCCGCGAACGCGCCTTGTCGCCGCGGAAGAATCGCTCGAAGACCCGCTCCTGGTCTTCCAGGGGAATGCCGATGCCGCGGTCGGTCACGGCGATCTCGATGTTGTCACCCCGGCGGCGGCGGCTGATCGAAACCGGCGATCCCGGAGGCGAATAGGCGATCGCGTTGGACACCAGGTTGGCCAGCGCGGTCACCAGCAGCGTTTCGTCGCCCAGCACCCGCAGGCCGCTGGGCGCGTCGGTGCGGACCTCGATGTCGGCGTTGTCGGCCGCCACCTTGTGGCGCGCAATCGCCTCAGACACAACGGTGTCCACCTCGACCTCGGTCACGTTGGGCAGCGGATCGGCGCCCTGCAGCCGGGACAGCTCGATCAGCTCGGCGACCATGTCCCCCAGCCGGTTGGCTTCGACGAGAACCTTTTCGGCGAACCGGCGGACGGTTTCGGAGTCATCGGCCGAGGCCAGCAGCGCCTCGGCCAGCAGGGCCATGGCCCCCACCGGGGTCTTGAGCTCGTGGCTGACGTTGGCCACGAAATCGCGCCGGGTCGCCTCCATCCGGGCGTAGTCGGACTGGTCGTGGACGAAGACCACCGCGAACCGGCGGTCCTCTTCGCTCAGCAGGCGCGCCTGCCCGTGCACCGAGAGCCCGGACCGGCCCGGTCCGCGCTTCGGCGGCCGCAGATCGAACTCGACGTCGACGCCGGTGAGCGCCTGCTGCGCGGCCTGCCAGGCCTGGTTGTCGAGCTGGCGATCGCGCACCAGGCCCAGTTCCTTGGCCCGCTCGTTGAGGTAGACGACGTCGCGGTGGGAGTCCACCACCGCGGCTCCCAGCGGCATCAGCGCCACGATGCGTTGCAGCATCTGCGCGACGGTGATCCCCGTCCATTCGGTGGAGGATTGCTGGCGGCGTTCGACCGCCCGCGGCGCCAGCCGGGCCCCGACCGCAACCCCTGCGGCCAGCGCCAGCACTGCCAAGACCCCGGCCAGCAACAGCGCCGAGAACACAGTCACATACAAAATCCTACAAATCTGGTGAACGCTGCCCTAGCGGAGCGAGGCCAAAATCGGACAAGTCACACCTTACGCAACAGGTGTTCCGCTCCCGTTCACTCGATGTTTGGCAAACAGGCCTTTAAACCCGCGTTCGGGCCTGCGAACCAGGTCACGCCCTTCCCTGGCTGGCAACCGCCGCGGCGCCCGCCGCGGCCGCCTCCGGGTCGAGGTAGGTCCCGCCCGGCCGCACCGGCCGCAGGTCGGCGTCAAGGTCGTAGCGCAGCGGAACGCCGGTCGGGATATTGAGCCCCACGACCTCGCCGTCGGACATCCCGTCCAGGTGCTTGACCAGGGCGCGCAGCGAGTTGCCGTGCGCGACGATCAGCACCGTCTTGCCGGCCCGCAGGTCCGGGACGATGACGTCGGTGAAATACGGCAGGAAACGCACCACCACATCGGCCAGGCATTCGGTCAGCGGGCCGCCGCCGATGTCGGCATAGCGGGGGTCGGTGTCCTGGCTGAATTCGCTGCCGCGCTCGATCGGCGGGGGGGGCGTGTCGTAGCTGCGCCGCCAGGCCATGAACTGGTCCTCGCCGTAGCGCTCCTTGGTTTCGGCCTTGTTGAGACCCTGCAGCGCCCCGTAGTGGCGTTCGTTGAGCCGCCAGCTGCGCCGCACCGGGATCCACAGCCGGTCGGCAGTGTCCAGCGCCAGGTGCGCGGTGGTGATCGCCCGGCGCAGCAGCGAGGTGTAGAGCACGTCGGGCAACAGGGCGTGTTCGGTCAGCAGCTCGCCGCTGCGCACCGCCTCGGCCCGGCCCCTCTCGGTCAAGTCGACGTCCACCCACCCGGTGAACTGGTTGCTTGCGTTCCATTCGCTCTCGCCGTGGCGCAACAGCACCAGCGTGGCCGTGTCTTTCATGCCGGCTAGCTTATTCGTCGTCTTCGTCGATCAAATGGGCGAACGCCTGCAGGTTCTTCAGCGACTCCCCGCGGGACACCCGCCACTCCCACTCCTTCTGAATCGACGAGCGAAAACCCAACTCCAGCAGGGTATTAAAGTCGGAATCCACCGCTTCGAGCACCTGCCCGAGCACCCGGTCGATCTCGTCGGCGTCGACCGAGGCCAGCGACATGCGGCCCACCAGGTAGATGTCGCCGACGTTGTCCAGCGTGTACGCCACCCCGTACAGCCGGCGATTGCGCCTGAGCAAAAACCGGTAGACGCCCTCGTGGTTCTCGTCGGGCTTGCGGCACACGAACGCCTCCACGCGCACCGAATGCTCCCCGATGGTCAGGATGGTGTTGGTCTTGAGCTTGCGCTCACCGGGCAGTTCCACCACCAGGCCCGGCAGCCCGCCGTGGGACCCGGGGAACTCCGAGTAGGTCAGCCCGCTGGCCCGCAGCGTGTGCTCGATCACGGCCTGCACGGTCGCATTCACGCGCCCACCCCACGACGGGTGGTCCAGCGGCGCGGCTTGCGCATCGCGGCGCGGTCCGGTTTCGCGACGTACCGGCGCTGGCGCAGGGCGGTGAAGTCGCCGATCGCGCGCCGATAGCTGGCCAGCAGCGCGTCGGTGGTGTTGTCCCAGGAGAAGGTGGCCGCGTGCGCGGCGGCCGCGCGGCTCATCGCGTCGGCCTGCGCCGCGTCGAGACGCAGCAGCCGATCCAGGGCATCGGCCCAGTCGCCGACGTCATGCCCGGACACCAGGGTGCCGGATACCCCGTCGCGCACCGCCACCGGCAGACCGCCGACCGACGCGGCCACCACGGGGGTGCCGCACGCCTGCGCCTCGACGGCGACCAGCCCGAACGACTCCGAATAACTGGGCACCGCAACAAGATTGGCCGCCTGAAACAGGGTGGCCAGGTCCGGGCGGGACTGCGGCGGCAGAAACGTCACCCGGTCCGCGATGCCGAGTTCGTCGGCCAGCCTTGACAATCCGTCCGGCGAGGCCAGGCCGCTGCCCGACGGGCCGCCGGCCACCACGATGCGCAGCCCGGGCAGTTTCGCCGCGGCGCGCAGCACGATGTCGGGGGCCTTCAGCGGCTGGATCCGCCCGACGAAGGCCACCAGGTCACCGTCCAGCGGCAGTCCCAGCGCGGCCCGGGCCGCCCGGCGATCGCCCGGGCGGAACACGTCGAGGTCCACCCCGGGG
>NZ_LT546237.1:4903028-4944312 GCF_900078675.2 Mycobacterium interjectum | reverse complement strand
CACCCGCCCGCCGATCACCAGCGCATAGCCCACGGTCTCGCGGGCGTAGACGTACAGGCTCGTCGGCGAGCTCGGCGCGAATCGCCGCAGGCCGAGCAGCAGCTCCGCGCCCGCCATCGCGTCGACGTGCGAGGCCACCGACAACGGCAGGCCCAGCGTGTCGGCCAACACGGGGCCGACGGGCGCCTGCCGCCACCCGAGGCGGGGGTGGTCGACGAGGCCGGTGGCGCCGTCGACGGTGCCGCCGATCGCCACCCCGACCCACAGCGGGCGGCGCCGGTGCCAGCGTTGCAGGTACTTCGAGGCGCTCTCGGCCAGCGACGCCAGCGCGGGCCCGGCGGGCGACAGCGGCGTCGGGGTCTCGACGGTGTCCAGCGTGCGGCCGAACAGGTCGGCGGCCACGATGCTGGTGGTCCGCGCACCGATGTGGATGCCGAGCGTCACGAACGGTTCGTGGTTGACCTCCACCGGCACCCGGGGCCGCCCGATGGCCCCGGGAACGGCCAGATCGGCGCGTTCCCGCAGCAGGCCCGCGTCCAGCAGGGCGATGACCTGGCGGTTGACCGTGGCGATGCTCAGCGAGGTGACGGCCGCGATGACGTCGCGGCCCACCGGGCCGCGCAGCCGGACGGCCCGGAAGACGGATGCCGCGGCCGAGTCCGAGATGTGTAAGGCCGGCGGCAGGATTTGGCGGTGCATCCGCGGGAGGCCTTTGCGGCTGAAGGAATGGTGGCTACGGGTAAGGGTAGTGCGCATGAGTGTCCTTTTGTGCGAGTTCCTGATGGCCGGCTTCGGCCACACCTGAGAGTCAGGAGCGGCAAAGTGCGCGGCAACAACACGCACTCGCCGCGCAAAGACACGCGGCGGTGTTGTTGATCAGGGCGCCAAGGAGCACCCCGAGAACTTAGCACGTTCACTAGAGTTGTTCCGTGTGAACGGAGCTGGCGGGCATCAACGGGTCGCGGTGGTTACCGGGGCCAGCTCGGGCATCGGCGAAGCGACCGCGAAAATCCTCGCGGCACAAGGGTTTCACGTGGTCGCGGTGGCGCGTCGTGCGGACCGGCTCAAGGCGCTGGCCGACGAGATAGGCGGCACCGCGATTGTGGCCGACGTCACAGACGACCGTGCGGTGGACGCGCTGGCCGCCGAATTGGGCCGCGTCGATGTGTTGATCAACAACGCCGGCGGCGCCTGGGGGCTGGAATCCGTCGCCGACGCCGACCTGCTGCACTGGCAATGGATGTGGGAGACCAACGTGATGGGCACGCTGCGCGTCACCCGCGCGCTGCTGCCCAAGCTGATCGATTCCGGCGACGGCCTCATCGTCACGGTCACCTCGGTCGCGGCCATGGAGACCTACGACGGCGGCGCCGGTTACACCGCGGCCAAGCACGCGCAGGGCGCGCTGCACCGCACGCTGCGCGGTGAGCTACTGGGAAAACCCGTGCGGCTCACCGAGATTGCTCCGGGCGCGGTCGAAACCGAGTTTTCGCTGGTGCGCTTCGACGGCGACCAACAGCGCGCGGGCGCCGTCTATAGCGGGCTGACGCCGTTGGTGGCGGCAGACGTCGCCGAGGTGATCGGGTTCGTGGCCTCGCGGCCGTCCCACGTGGACCTGGACCTGATCGTCATCAAGCCGCGCGACCAGGCCAGCGCGACGCGGTTCAACCGCCGGGGCGAGTAGTAGTCGTCGTTGTGGTGGTCGTGGGGGTGCCCGACAAGGTCGGGGCGTCCGTCGGCGTGACCGGTGCGGTGACCGGGATCTGCGACGCCGGCGGGTGCGCCGTCGGGGGCGGCAGCGCCGACATCGCCACCCAGGTGTCCCAGTCCACGGCCCAGTCCCAGATGTCGCCGTCGGAGTAGGACAGCTGGATCGAGCTCCCGGTCACCTCGACGGGGTCGCCGTAGATCGCGCTGCGGTAATACTGCTCGGCGTCGGACGTCGACAGGTTGATGCAGCCGTTGGTGACGTTGCTGTTGCCCTGCGCGCCGGAGCTGGCCGGGTTGGCGTGGATGAACTCCCCGTTGTTCGAGATCCGCACCGCCCACCGTTCGTGGGCGTTTGTGTAGCCGGCGGCCGGGTTGGACATGTAGAAGTCGGCGTACTTCTCGGTGACCACGTGGATGCCGTTGCGCGTGACGTTGCGCGCCTTGTCGGCCTCCCCGTAGCTGCAGGGGAAGTCCATGATGACGCCGGCGTCGGTGACGACCTGGATGCGGTGGGACGTGACCTCGGCCTTCACCACCTGCCGGCGACCGATCTGGATGTGCAACGAGATGTCATCGGCGCCGAACGCGCCGTCGCCGAACGGCCGCCCGTAGAACTTGGCGTCGACGTTCACGGTGGTACCGGCCGGGTAGTACTCGCGGGTGCGGTAGTGCACACGCGAGCCCTGCGCCTCGTCGGGCAGCCAGGCCCAGCTGCCCTCGACGGGCGGGTCGGTGGTCACGGTGAGCGCCTTCTCGACCGCCGCCTTGTCGCTGATGGGCGAATCGAACTGGATGATGATCGGCGCGGCGACGCCGACGGTCTGGCCGTCGGCCAGCTGGAACGCCCCACCGATCTTCTTGCTCGGCGACACGGTGGTGAACTTGCCGCTCACCGGGATCGGCTTGCCGTTGTGGCCGACGGCCGAGCCGCTCCACGTGTAGGTGGCGTCGTAGCCCAGCGGCTCGGTGGTGGTGTAGACGGTGCGGTCCTGATTGAAGGCGCCGGCGACCACCTTGCCCGACGAGTTGGTCAGCGCCACCTTCTGGAACCAGCCGTCGACGACCTGAACGCTGATCGGCGCGATCGGGACCACGTCGGCCGCGGCGTCGGCCGGCGCGAACTTCAGCTGCGGCGCCGGCGGCTCCTTCTTCTCGGCCTGTTTGTTGGCCACGGTGCCGGCGCAGGCCGCCAATACGCCGGGGGCGAACACGCCGAGTCCCAAGGCCGCCAAGGCCAAGCGCCGGTTGACCGGCGGGGGGGAACTGGATGTGCTCACGACAATTAAAGATACCGTGAGAGAAGACCCCAACCCCGCCATCGCAATTCGAGCCCGGCGCGCGGATTCGCGCGATTTGCGGCTACAGCCTGCAACCGAGCAGGACGGGCTCCGGTTCCAGTGTGATACCAAACACAGCGCGGACTCCGTCACGTACCGCGCGGGCCAGCGCGATCACGTCCCCGGCGGTGGCGCCCCCGCGGTTGGTCAGCGCCAGCGCGTGCTTGGTCGACAGCCGGCACGGCGCTTGGGGGCCGCCCGGATCCGGCTCCGGATACCCCTTGCCGAAGCCCGCCCGCTCCACCAGCCACCCGGCCGCCAGCTTGATGCCGTCCGGCGCCGGGTAGTGCGGAACCGGTCCCTGGACACGAGCGGCCAGCCGCTCGTAGACCTCCGGGGAGACCACCGGATTGGTGAAGAACGAACCCACGCTCCAGGTGTCGTGGTCTGCAGCGTCGAGCACCATGCCCTTGCGGCCCCGCAGCCTCAGCACCGCCTCGCGGACGGCTTTCGGGTCGGCGCGCTCGCCGCTGGTCACGTTCAGCGCGGCCGTCAGCTCGCCGTAGCGCAACGGCGCGCTTCGGCCCGCGGGGTCCAGCGCGAACTCGACTTCGAGTACCACGGAAGGTATTTCGCGTCCCGACCGGTTGGCCCGCTTGAACGCGCTGGTGCGGTAGCCGAAGCCGAGCTCGTCGCCGGGCACCCAGCGCACCGCGCCGGTGCCGCGATCCAGCACCCGAACCCGGGTGATGGTGTCGGCCACCTCCGCCCCGTAGGCCCCGACGTTTTGCACCGGGGTCGCCCCGGCCGAGCCCGGGATGCCGGACAGGCATTCCAGCCCGCCCAAACCGCGCTCGATGGCCGTGACCACCACGTCGTCCCACACGGCGCCGGCCTCGGCGCGGACGAGATTGCCGTCGACGGTGATGGCGGCGTTGGCGAGGCGCACCGCGGTCAGGTCGGTCAGCGTGTCGGCGACCACCAGGTTGGAGCCGCCGGCAAACACCAGCACCGGCCCGCCGCCGGATTCGCTGTCCAGCTGCCGCAGCACGGCGACCGCCTGCTCGGTGCTGCTGCAGGTGATCAGGCGCCGCGCGACGGGCCCGACCCGCAACGTGGTCAACGGCGCCAGCGGCACCGCCTCGGCGACATGCGCACCGGCGAAGAGCGAACCGGCGCCGGTCGGTTTCATGGCCCGTAACGGTAGCCTGGCCAGCTATGCCGCGTTCATTCGACTTGTCGGCCGACTACGAGGCGAGCGTCGAACAGGTTCATCGGGCTTTCTTCGAGGAGGGCTATTGGCGGGCCAGGCTGGCCGACATTCCCGTCGACGAGGCGAGGTTGGAGTCGATGCGCGTCGACGGCGAGTCCGGGGACGACAGCACCGTCGAGGTGGTCACGCTGCAGGTGGTCCGCAGCCACAACTTGGCCGCCGTGGTCAAGCAGCTGCACCGGGGTGACGTCCGCGTCAGACGCGAAGAGACGTGGGGACCGATCAACGACGGCATCGCCTCGGCGTCCATCGCGGGCACGATCGAGGGCACCCCGGTGCACGTGTCGGGCACCGGCGAGCTGTCCCCCATCGCCCGCGGTGCCCGCATCACCTACCGCGTCACCGTCAAGGTGCGGGTCCCGCTCATCGGCGGCAAGGTGGAGCGGCTCATCGGCGCCCAGTTGGCCGAGCTGGTGGCCATGGAACAGCGCCTGACCGCTGAGTGGATCGCCAACAACGCCTAGGCTGGCGCTCATGCGAATCGCGTTGGCGCAGATCCTCAGCGGCAGCGATCCGGCGGCGAACCTGCGGCTGGTGCGCGAGTACGCGCGCGGGGCCGCCGACGCGGGCGCCGCGCTGGTGGCCTTTCCCGAGGCGACCATGTGCCGGTTCGGCGTCCCGCTGGCACCGGTCGCCGAGCCGATCGACGGGCCCTGGGCGGACGGGGTGCGCGGGATCGCGGCGGAGGCCGGGATCACCGTGATCGCCGGCATGTTCACCCCCGCCGGCGGCGGACGGGTGACGAACACGCTCATCGTGGCCGGGCCCGGTGCCCCCAACCGGCCGGACACCCACTACGACAAGATCCACCTCTACGACGCGTTCGGCTTCACCGAGTCGCGCACCGTCGCGCCCGGCCACGAGCCGGTGGTGGTCGACGTCGACGAGGTCCGGGTGGGATTGAGCGTTTGCTATGACATCCGCTTTCCGGCGCTCTACACCGAGCTGGCCGCCCGCGGTGCCCAGCTGATCGTCGTCTGCGCGTCGTGGGGCTCGGGGCCGGGCAAGCTCGAGCAGTGGACGCTGCTGGCCCGGGCCCGCGCGTTGGATTCGATGAGCTACGTCGCCGCCGTCGGTCAGGCCGACCCCGGGGACACCCTGACCGAGCCGGGGTCCGGCGCGGGCGCACCGACGGGTGTGGGTGGCAGCCTGGTCGCCTCGCCGCTGGGCGAGGTGGTCGCCTCCGCCGGCGAAAACCCGCAGCTCGTCGTGGCCGACATCGACGTCGACGAGGTGGCCAAGGCCCGCGAAACCATCGCGCTGCTGCGAAACCGCTCCGACTTTGCTCGGATGGATAGGGCAGAATCGGTTGGGTGACGAACCCACAAGGCCCCCAGGGACCACCGAACGAGGGCCCGTCGACGTGGGCCCGTCCCGGCAACCATCCCTTCGGCCAGCCCCCGACCGAGCGGCCCACCGAGCGGATCGGCACCGGCGGCTCGGCCGAGGCGCCGCCGCCCGTTGCTGGAAGTCAGCAGGCCGGTCGAACCGAGCAGTTGGGCGTCGCGAACCCAAATCCGCCGCGGCCCCCCCAAGCGCCTCCGCCCATCCCGCCCGCGGGGCCGACGGAAAAGCTGGCCACCCCGAACGAAGAGCCGGCACCGGTGAAAAGAAAACGACGCCTCCTTCGCGACCCGCTGTCCATCCTCTTGATCTGCATCATCGTGTTCGCGCTCCTCATCGCGGGACTGATCGGGGGCGAGCTGTACGTCCGTCACGTGGCGGATACCAAGGTCGCCCAAGCGGTGGCGTGCGAGGTGAAGGACCAGGCCACCGCGTCCTTCGGCGTGACGCCGCTGATGCTGTGGCAGCAAATGACCAAGCACTACACCAACATCTCGGTGCAGACCGCCGGCAACAACATCCGCGACGCCAAGGGCATGAAGCTCAACCTCAACATCCGCGATGTCCGGCTCCAGTCGAGCGCCAACTCGAAGGGCACCATCGGCTCGCTGGACGCCACCATCAGCTGGACCAGTGACGGCATCAAGCAGTCGGTGCAGAACGCGATCCCGGTGCTGGGTCCGTTCGTCACCAACAGCGTGACGACTCACCCGGCCGACGGCACGATCGAGTTGAAGGGCATGCTCGACAACATCACGGCCAAGCCGGTGGTCTCCGGCACCGGGCTGCAACTGCAGATCGTCAGCTTCAACGCGCTCGGCTTCACCATGCCGAAGGAATCGGTGCAGTCGACGCTGGACGACTTCACCGCGCAGTTCACCAAGAACTACCCGTTGGGCATCCACGCCGACAGCGTGCAGGTCACCGATACCGGTGTGACAAGCCACTTTTCGACGCAGAACGCCAGCATCCCGAACGACAACAGCAGCGACCCCTGCTTCGCCAACCTCTGAGCCCGCACGTTCCGACCGGTGCTAGCGGCCTTGGCTGAGCCCGTCGAGCACGGCACGCGTTCCCGATAGTCCGAGCCGGGTCGCGCCGGCGTCCACCATCGCAAGGGCCTCGGCGGCGGTGCGGATGCCGCCGCTGGCCTTGACGCCCAGCCGCCCGCCGACGGCCGCGGCCATCAGGGCGACTGCCTCCACCGACGCCCCGCCCGCGGGGTGAAACCCGGTCGAGGTCTTGACGAAGTCGGCACCGGCGTCCTCGGCGGCGCGGCACACGTCGGTGAGCGTGCGCCCGTCGGCCCGGCCCAGCAGCACCGCGGACTCCACGATGACCTTGAGCACGGCCCGGGGTGCCGCGGCCCGCACCGCCGCGATGTCGGATCGCACGGCGAGGACCTCGCCGGCCAGCGCGGCGCCGACGTCGATGACCATGTCGACCTCGCGGGCACCGCACGCCACGGCCCGCGCGGCCTCGTGCGCCTTGACCTCCGACAGGTGCTTGCCCGACGGGAAACCCACCACCGCCGCCACCGGCAGCGCGGCGCCGGCCTCCAGGGCGGCCGGCACCATCGACGGCGACACGCACACCGCGTACACGCCCAGTTCGGTGGCCTCGGCGACCAGCGCTGCGACGTCGGCGCGGGTGGCCTCGGGTTTGAGCAGGGTGTGGTCGATCAGGGCCGCCAGCCGGGCCCGCGTGGGTTGCCCCGCCACTAGAACGCTTCTTCTGGACCGCCGGGATTGCATCCGGTGGCCACCATTTCGGCGTCGTCGACCACCGGGCGCCAGGGCTCCAGGTTCCAGCTGGCCTTGCCGGGTTGCGCCACCTCGGCGAACTGCCAGTGGCAGACGAACTGCGCGCGCATTCCGGCGGTATCGGCGTCCGGCGATAGCGCGAGCACCTCGGCCCAGGCCTCGTCCGCGTCCGTCGCGACGAAGGGTTGCCCGGCGGCCAGCCGGCCCGATGGTGTCGGAAAGACCCGCAGGCTGGGCAGGCCGCGCCAGTGCGCCCACTGGGTGTGGTCGATGAAAGGAGGCGCGGGGGCGGCGTCGGCGCGAGCGGGGGTCAACACCGGCGGCGAGCCCAGCAGGGCGACCGCCACCGCCGGCGCGGCCAGCAGGGCTCTCATGCCGCTAGCGCGACTTACCCTGAATCTCAAGCAGTTTGGGCCGCACGTCGACCAGGTACACCCCGGCCGCGCAGGCGGCGATCGCCATCCCGAGCACGCCGAAAACGAAACTCAGCAGCGATGTCAGCAGCACGGCCAGGCCGAGAATCACCAACCACACCGGCTTGGTCAGCTTGTCTGCGGCGGTATAAGCGTCGGGGCGCTGCAGCGCTGCGTGCACAAACGCGTACACCGCCGTCAGCGCGACGGCGATCTGCAGGGCGAACATGACGATGGTCACGGCGTGGGTCACCCATCAAGGGTATGCGGGCAGCCCGTAAAACGTCGACTCCGAGTCGCCCGGGAGGGCAACTCGGAGTCGAGTGTCGCGGCACCGAGGACCAGCTCGGCGCCGAACTACTTCTGGGTGACCTTCTTGGCAGACGCCTTCTTGGCCGGGGCCTTCTTGGCCGCCGCCTTCTTCGCGGGCGCCTTCTTGGCCGGGGCCTTCTTGGCCGTGGCCTTCTTGGGCAGGTCGATGCCGACCAGCTTGGCCGCCCGCTCACCGACCGCACGGGTCTGCGATGCGACGGTGCCGAGCGCCTCTTGGGTCAGCTCGACGGCCTGGTCCACGTAGCCCTCGGCGCGCGCCGATGCGTCCTCGAAGGGCCGCTGGCTGCGCAGCCGCTCCAGGGCGGACTCGCCACGCTCGACCAGCTCGTTGTACCGGCTGGTCGCGGCCTCCAGGTAGCCCTCGGCGGCCTTGCGCAGCTCCTCGGAGGTGAACCGCTCGCGCAGCTCGGTGAACTGCTCGGGCAGGTCCTCCTGAAGCTTCGACAGGCGTGCGCGGCGCTCCTCGACCCGGCTGCGGGTCTCGGTGCGGGTCTCTTCGGCACGCTCACGGATGCTGGCGATCAGGTCGTTGACGGTGGCCAGGGCCAGGTCGGCGGCGCCCAGCGCTGCCAGCAGTGGGGCCCGCAGGTCCTCGACGTTCGGGTTTTCAGCCATGGTGTTTCCTTTCATGATTGTTTTGTTATCGGGGTTACTGACTGCTACTGAGTGCTGATGTGTAAAGAAAGAGGCAAGCTTCGGGGTCCTCGGGATGGATCTGAGAGGACTGGTCAAGACCCGCGGATTGACGTGGCACTCAACTTGCCGGGGGAACCTCCTGATTGATCGGGTCGGCTGATCGAGTTCGCATCGCAGGCGGCCCCGCACACACACGTCAGGTGGCCACTGGCACGCGATACGAGGGCCCTGCGCCGGCGGCGGCCGGCGAGCGGGCGATCACTCGTCGCTGTCGGATTCGCTCGGACACTCCTCGAAAATCGATTCGTTCTGCTGGGTGAACGACGCGTAGATCTCCAGCAGGATCTGCTTCTGACGCTCGGTGATCGACGTGTCGGTGATGATGGCGTCGCGCACCTGACTTTTGTCGCTGGGCTCGAGGATCCCGGCCCGCACGTAGAGCACCTCGGCCGAAACCCGCAAAGCCTTCGCGATCTGGCTCAGGACGTCGGCGGACGGCTTCCGCAGTCCGCGCTCCACCTGGCTCAGGTAAGGGTTGCTGACACCCGACCGTTCGGCGAGTTGGCGCACCGAGACCTGCGCGTTCTCCCGCAGATCCCGGATGAAGCTGCCGATGTCGGAAGCCGCGGTGGTCACCTTGGCGGAGAGCTTCTCCTCCGGCGGCATCGCATACTCCCTGGGTTGGGCGTCATCCTTACGCGCCCAGAGTACGGCCAAGTGCTTGCTATTGCAAGCACTTGTTAGCACCCCTAGAAAAGCAGCTGCGCGACGGCGTAGATGATCAGCCCCGCCAGGGACCCCACGACGGTGCCGTTGATCCGGATGAACTGCAGGTCACGCCCCACGTGCAGTTCGATGCGCCGGCTGGCCTCCTCGGCGTCCCAGCGCTCGATCGTGTCCGTGATGATCGCGGTGATCTCCACGCCGTACTGCGAGACCAGGTGCTGGGCCGCCCGCACGATCCAGTTGTCGACCTTGTCGCGCAGATCCGCATCGTCGCGCAGCGACTCGCCGATCCGGACCACGGTGTCGGCGATACGCGTGCGCAGCGTGCTCGACGGGTCGTCGACGCCCTCGAGGACCAGCCTTTTCAGCGTCCGCCACGCCGTCGCCGCGGCGTCGGCGATCTCGTCGCGCGCCATCAGCTGTTCCTTGACCGCCTCGGCGCGCGCGATGGTCTCCGCGTCGTTCTGCAGGTCGTCGGCGAACTCGAACAGGAACCGCGTCGCCGAACGGCGCAGCTCGTGGTCGGGGTTGCGGCGGACCTTATCGGTGAAGTCCATCAGCTCGCGGTGGATCCGGTCACCGACGAGATGGTCGATGAAGCGGGGCGACCAGCTCGGCGAGTCACGCTCGACGACCCGCTGGATGACCTCTCCGGCGTTCAGCGACCACTGGAACGCCCGGTCGGCAAGGAGCTGGATCAGGGCCTCCTGGCGGTTCTCGGCCAGCAGCGTCGACAGCACGCGGCCCACCGGCGGTCCCCATTGCGGTTCGGCGATGCGGCGCACGATCATCCGGTCGATCACCTGCTGGACGTCCTCGTCGCGCAACAGCTCCACGAGCACCCGCAGCACCGTCGCGGTCTCGCTCGCCACCCGCGCGGCGTGCGCGGACTCCGACAGCCATTTGCCGAGCCGGCTGGGCACCTGGGCGTCCAGCAGCTTCGTCTCGACGACCGGCGGCGACAGGAAGTTCTCCCGCACGAAGGTCCCGAGGCCCTCCCCGAGCTGGTCCTTCTTGCGCTTGATGATCGCGGTGTGCGGAATCGGAATGCCCAGCGGGTGCTTGAAAAGGGCGGTCACCGCGAACCAGTCGGCCAGCGCGCCCACCATGCCGGCCTCCGCGGCCGCCCCGACGTAACCGACCCAGGCCGCCGTGGTGGCGTGGGCCTGCGCCCACCGACAGGCGAGGAACAGACCCGTGGCGCCCACCAGGAAACTCAGCGCGACCAATTTCATCCGGCGCAGCGCCAGGCGCCTTTCGGCGTCGGCCTCCGGATCGGCCCCGGCGAAGGATTCGGCCAGCGGCGGCCGCGCCGCCGGCGGCGCGGCCGGGACCTCGCCCGGGTGGGAGGCTCTGTGTGCCACCACACCATCATGTATTGCCGCGCGCAGTTAGTGTTACTGCCCTGCTTGCGGACCCCGCGCGTACCCGGCCCGTGCGCCAAAACCGGCCCCGCACGCCGTAGTATCGGGAGCGTCTGACGAGTGGGAAGCGGCGAGAGTGGCAGAGCGGATCCCGGCTGTGGCCGTGAAGACGGACGGTCGCAAGCGGCGGTGGCACCAGCACAAGGTGGAGCGCCGCAATGAGCTGGTCGNAAGATCCCCTACGACGCACCGCTGGGCATCCGGACGCTGCCCGTGCTGCTCGGCGAGGCGCGCGCCCGGGCGGTCACGCTCGGGATGATGGTCGGCTTCTATGCGCTGGTGGCGGTGGCCGTCGCGGCGCGGGCGATGCCCTGGACCGCGCTCGTCGTCGCGCTGGCGCTGCCCCGGCTGGCGAAGGTGTGGCCGTATTTCCGCCGACCGAGGCCCGACGAGCCGCCGCCGCAGTTTCCGGTGTGGCCGCTGTGGTACGCCGCGCTGGCCTGGGTGCACGTGCGCCAGGCCGGCGCGCTGCTGGTGGTGGGGCTGGCGGCGGGCGCCGTGCTGCGCATCTTGTGACCGGCATGTGACGTAGAGCCAAGCTTTGAAATGCGACTTGGACAGCCTTAACGGCTAGCATGCAGGGGATGCATCGGGGGTGAACCGGGCGCCCGGGCGCAAGGAAACCTGAGGCCCGAGATACAGAAAGGCTTAATTCCTTATGTCTGTGCAGCTCACGCCGCATTTCGGGAACGTGCAAGCGCACTACGATCTCTCCGACGACTTCTTCCGGCTTTTCCTGGACCCCACCCAGACCTACAGCTGCGCCTACTTCGAGCGCGACGACCTGACGCTCGAGCAAGCCCAGATCGCCAAGATCGACCTGTCGCTGGGGAAGCTCGGGCTCGAGCCGGGAATGACGCTGCTCGACGTCGGCTGCGGCTGGGGCGCCACCATGCGCCGCGCCATCGAGAAGTACGACGTCAACGTCGTCGGCCTGACGCTGTCGGAGAACCAGGCCGACCACGTCCAGAAGGTATTCGACCGGATGGACACGAACCGCTCGGCGCGGGTGCTGCTGGAGGGCTGGGAGAAGTTCGACGAGCCGGTCGACCGCATCGTCTCCATCGGCGCCTTCGAGCACTTCGGCCGCCAGCGCTGGGGCCACTTCTTCAAGATGGCCTACCGGGTGCTGCCCGCCGACGGCGTCATGATGCTGCACACCATCACGCGTCCGACCTTCAAAGAGGCCAGGGCGCAGGGCAATCCGCTGACCCACGAAGTCGTTCACTTCACCCAGTTCATCCTGGCCGAGATCTTCCCGGGCGGCTGGCTGCCGACGATCCCGTCGGTCGAGGAGCACGCGGAGGAGGCCGGCTTCAAGCTCACGCGCATCCAGTCGCTGCGGCTCCACTACGCGAGGACCCTGGAGACGTGGGCCACGGCGCTCGAGGCCAACCGGGACCAGGCCATCGCCATCCAGTCCGAAGAGGTCTACGACCGCTACATGAAGTACCTGACCGGGTGCGCCAAGCTGTTCCGCCAGGGCTACACCGATGTCAACCAGTTCACGTGTGAGAAGTAACCGACCCTGCGACGCTACTTGGCCAGCGTGAACTGGCCGACGTTGCTGATCCCCTTGAGGAAGAAGTTCTCGCAACCGGTCAAATAGTGCATATAGCGGTCATAGACCTCTTCGGACTGGATCGCGATCGCCTTTTCCCGGTTGGCCGCCAAATTGGCCGCCCAAATATTCAGCGTGCGCGCGTAGTGCTCGCGCAGCAATTGCACCTTTTCGAGGGTAAATCCGGCCGCCGGCGCCAACTTCACAATGTCCTCCTCGGCTGGCAACTGCCCACCCGGGAAAATCTCCGTGTAGATGAATCGCGTGAATCGGATGTCGCGCATGGTCAGCGAGATGCCGCGCTCGTGCATCTGTTTTTGCGAGTGGCCGAGAATCGTGTGCAGCAACATCCGGCCGTCGCCGGGAAGAATGTCGTAGGCGCGTTCGAAGAACGCGGGCCAACGTTCCGCCTTGAACGCTTCGAAGGCGCCGATGGTGACGATCCGATCGACTTTGTCGTCGAACTCCTCCCAGCCCTGCAGCCGGACCTCGACATTGCGCTCGGTCGGGATACCCGCCAACCTCGCCTTGCTGTACTCGAACTGGTTGCGGCTGAGCGTGATTCCGATGACGTTGACGTCGAACTTCTCGATCGCCCGTTGCAGCGCTCCGCCCCAGCCGCAACCGATATCGAGCAACGTCATCCCGGGCTCGAGGTTCAGCTTGCCCAGCGCCAGGTCGAACTTGGCGTTCTGCGCCTCCTCGAGGGTCATATCGTCGCGCTCGAAATAGGCGCAGGTGTACCCCATCGTCGGGTCTAGAAAGAGCGCGAAGAACTCGTCTGAAACGTCATAGATTGATTGCGACTCTTCGTAATACGGCCTCAACGCGGTCATGGGTGCCCGATACCTCTCGTTTGTTGAACGCGAGGATAATATCGGATCGGTTCAAGGCCTGCTACCTGGACCCGCGGAGTTAGTACGCGTAAAAACCCTGGCCCGATTTTTTGCCCAGCCGGCCCGCCTCGACCATGCGCAGCAGCAACGGCGGCGGGCCGTATTGCGGTTCTTTGAATTCCTCGAACATTTTGTCCGCTATCAGCTTGAGTGTGTCGAGGCCGACGAGGTCGGACAGCCGCAGCGGCCCCATCGGGTGCGACAGCCCGGCGACCACGGCCTTGTCGACGTCTTCGACGCTGGCAAAGCCGGCCTCCACCATCCGGATCGCCGACAGCAGGTAGGGCACCAGCAACGCGTTCACCACGAAGCCGGACCGATCGGAGCAGCGCACCACCTGCTTGCCCAGCACGGCGCCGGCGAACTCCTCGGTGCGCGCGGCGGCGGCCTCGTCGGTGACCAGCGTGCACACCAACTCGACCAGCGGCAGCACCGGGACGGGATTGAAGAAGTGCAGGCCCAGCACGCGTTGCGGGTTCTTGGTGGCCGCGGCGATCTTCATGATCGGGATGCTCGAGGTGTTGGACGCCAGCACCGCGTCGGGATCGGTGACCACCCGGTCCAGGTCCGCGAACACCTGCGCCTTGACCGCATCGTCCTCGATGATGGCCTCGATCACCAGCTGCCGGTCGGCCAGGTCCTTCATGTCGGTGGTGAAGGTGAGCTTGCTCAGCGCGCGGTCACGCTCCCGCTCGGTCACCTTGCCGGCGCTGACGCCGCGCTCCAGCGACTTCACGATGCGGTTGCGTCCCGCCGTGATCAGCGGCTCGGTGGTCTCGAACACGGTCACGTCGACGCCGGCGCGGACGGCGACCTCGGCGATGCCGGAGCCCATCTGCCCGGCACCGACGACTCCCACCCGCTGGATCGCTGCCATTGCTCCTCCTTATAT
The DNA here is from genome assembly GCF_900078675.2 of Mycobacterium interjectum. Classification (GTDB taxonomy): domain Bacteria; phylum Actinomycetota; class Actinomycetes; order Mycobacteriales; family Mycobacteriaceae; genus Mycobacterium; species Mycobacterium interjectum. Next base: position 4,930,064 of record NZ_LT546237.1, on the reverse strand, counting down.
GCGCGAGCAGACGCAGAATCGCATCAACTGGGCTGCAGGAGTGCGACTCTGCGTCTGCTCGGCCGGGCGGGGCCCGGCGAACACCGCTGAAGGTTAGTGGAACTGACCCTCTTCGGTCGAACCGGTCAGCGCGGTGGTCGACGAGGTGGGGTCGACCGTGGTGGCTATCCGATCGAAGTAACCGGCGCCGACCTCGCGCTGGTGCTTCGTCGCGGTGTAGCCGCGCTCCTCGGCGGCGAACTCGCGCTCCTGCAACTCGACATAGGCGCTCATCTGGTTGCGGGCGTAGCCGTAGGCCAGGTCGAACATCGAGTAGTTCAACGCATGGAAGCCGGCCAGCGTGATGAACTGGAACTTGAATCCCATTGCGGCAAGCTCCTTTTGGAACTTCGCGATGGTTCCATCGTCCAGGTGCTTGCGCCAGTTGAACGACGGCGAGCAGTTGTACGCCAGCATCTGGTCGGGGTACTCCGCCTTGACCGACTCGGAGAACTTGCGCGCCAGCTCGAGGTCCGGGGTGCCCGTCTCCATCCAGATCAGGTCGGCGAACGGGGCGTACGCCTTCGCCCGCGCGATGCAGGGCTCGATGCCGTTCTTGGTCCGGTAGAAGCCTTCGCGGGTGCGCTCGCCGGTGATGAACGGCTGGTCGCGCTCGTCGACGTCGGACGTGATGAGCGTCGCCGCCTCGGCGTCGGTGCGGGCGATCACCACGGTCGGGACGCCGCAGACGTCGGCGGCCAGGCGGGCCGAGGTGAGCGTGCGGATGTGCTGCTGGGTCGGGATCAGCACCTTGCCGCCCAGGTGACCGCACTTCTTCTCCGAGGCCAGCTGGTCCTCCCAGTGCGAACCCGCGACACCGGCGGCGATCATGGCCTTCTGCAGTTCGAAGACGTTGAGCGCGCCGCCGAAGCCGGCCTCGCCGTCAGCGACGATCGGCGCCAGCCAGTTCTCCACGGACCGGTCACCCTCGACCTTGGCGATCTGGTCGGCGCGCAGCAGCGCGTTGTTGATCCGGCGGACCACCTGCGGCACCGAGTTGGCCGGGTACAGGCTCTGGTCGGGGTAGGTGTGGCCGGACAGGTTGGCGTCGCCGGCGACCTGCCAGCCGGACAGGTAGATGGCCTTCAGGCCGGCGCGCACCTGCTGGACGGCCTGGTTGCCGGTCAGCGCACCCAGCGCGTTGACCCACTCCAGGTCGTGCAGCTCTTCCCACAACACCTCCGCGCCACGGCGGGCCAGCGTGTTCTCCTCCACGACGGTGCCTTGCAGCGCGACGACGTCCTCGGCGGTGTAGGTGCGCGTGACGCCCTTCCACCGCGGGTTGGTGTCCCAGTCGTGCTGGATCTGCTCGGCGCTCTTGGGGGTGCCAACGACAGACATTGGGCTTACTCCTTAACGGTTCTTTGCTAATCGCTAAACGTCCACGCCCCCCGCCATCCGGCGGTAGCTAGGTGCTCAACTTCACTGGCGTGCTAACTCGAAGATGGCACAGCTTGTTCCCGCAGGTCCACCCGTTTCATTTGCCAATTTCGGCAACGACTGCGCGCGATTTTGCAAATCTTGCAAAGCTGAACGGGAACTTAACCGTTTCAGAAGCTACCCGTCGGTAACCCCATCCACGCAGGTCAGACCGTAAATCGACGGGCCGGCGTTTTCCTAGAGAGCGAAGATCGCGGCGACGGCCTTCGTCTCGTCGCCGACGGCATATGTGAGCGTTGTAACAGGCCGATCGGCCAGGCCGGGACCGAATTGGTCCGTCGAGCCGGCCGGGTGGACGTGCGAAATGATCTCCAGCTTGTCGCCCAGCGCGACCGGCGCCTCGTGCTCGATGGTGGTGCGCAGCGGCCACTGCAACAACTCGGGGTGCGATGCCAGATAGTCCTCGATCACGCTCCAGTACACCGAGTTGTTCATGTGGTCGAACAGGTCGATGTCGGTCACCCGCACCGGGAACTCGTGGATCTCGGTGGCGTCGTCGCGGCTGCCGGGCTTCAGGTAGCCCTTCCACCGCAGCCGCTCGATCGAGGTGGTCTTGTGCAGGCCCGCCAGGAAGTCATCGGAGATGCGCGACGGCATCTGGGTTTCCCTGTTGATGTTGATCCAGAACGCCTCCGATTCGATCAGGCCGCCCTTGCGCCCGTCGATGCGGACCCGCATCTCACACCACCGGTTCGAGGTCCCCGAGCACCAGCGCCGACACCGCAGCATGTCCTGGAACTCGATCGGGCGGATCAGGTCGACCATCGTGCGCCGGACGATCCACAGCGGATGGGTTTCCTCGAAGCCCATTTCGCGCAGCTGATCCTGGCCGATGTCCTGGATGTGCCGGCACGCGGCGTCCAGGCGCAGTCGGCCGGTGCGGTCGATGTCGCCCACCCGCAGCGGCCATTCGCGACCGAATACATCGGGATGGCCGTCGGGCACCGGCATCATCATTTTGTCCAGGCTCACGGCTTGTCTCCCCGTTTCCCTCCGTGTCGGTATCCCAGGTTAACCCCGGCCCCCGCTGCGAATGATGCCAAATCGCGTCGTGCGAACACCAATCGTGACCGGATCGCGCCGCCATGCCAACTCTGCGAACCACCCCTTTGCAGCGCCCGGTACGCTTCTCCGGTGGCCAAAACCTTCGTCGGCTCCCGCGTTCGCCAGCTCCGCAACGAGCGCGGGTTTTCTCAGGCGGCGCTGGCCCAGATGCTGGAGATCTCGCCGAGCTACCTCAATCAGATCGAGCACGACGTCCGCCCCCTGACGGTGGCCGTGTTGCTCCGCATCACCGAGGTGTTCGGGGTGGACGCGACCTTCTTCGCCTCCCAGGACGACACCCGGCTGGTCGCCGAGCTGCGCGAGGTGACCATGGACCGCGACCTGGACATCGACGTCGAGCCCACCGAAGTGGCCGAGATGGTCAGCGCTCATCCCGTCCTGGCCCGCGCCGTGGTCAACCTGCACCGGCGCTACCGGATCACCACCGCGCAGCTGGCCGCCGCCACCGAGGAGCGCTACTCCGACGGCAGCGGCAGCGGGTCGATCACCATGCCCCACGAGGAGGTGCGCGACTACTTCTACCAACGCCAGAACTACCTGCACGAGCTGGACACCGCCGCCGAGGACCTCACCATCAAGATGCGGTTGCACCACGGCGACCTCGCCCGCGAATTGACCCGGCGGCTCACCGAGGTGCACGGCGTGCACATCACCCGGCGCATCGACCTGGGGGACACCGTGCTGCACCGCTTCGACCCCAACAGCAAGACGCTGGAGATCAGCAACCACCTCTCCTCTGGTCAGCAGGTGTTCAAGCTGGCCGCCGAACTGGCCTACCTCGAGTTCGGCGACCTGATCGACAGCCTGGTCGCCGAGGGCAAGTTCACCAGCGACGAGTCGCACACGCTGGCCCGGCTGGGCCTGGCCAATTACTTCGCCGCGGCCGCGGTGCTGCCGTATCGCCAGTTCCACGACGTCGCCGAGAACTTTCGCTACGACGTCGAGCGGTTGTCGTCGTTCTACTCGGTCAGTTACGAGACCATCGCGCACCGGCTTTCGACGTTGCAACGGCCGACGATGCGCGGGGTGCCGTTCTCGTTCGTCCGGGTGGACCGCGCCGGCAACATGTCAAAACGCCAGTCCGCCACCGGTTTTCACTTCTCCTCCAGCGGCGGCACGTGCCCGTTGTGGAACGTGTACGAGACGTTCGCCAACCCCGGCAAGATCCTGGTGCAGATCGCCCAGATGCCCGACGGGCGCAACTACATGTGGGTGGCCCGCACCGTGGAGCGGCGCGCCGCGCGGTATGGTCAGCCCGGTAAAACCTTCGCGATCGGGCTGGGCTGCGAGCTCCGCCACGCTCATCGGCTCGTCTACTCGGAAGGACTCGACTTGTCCGGGGATATCGCCACACCGATCGGCGCCGGCTGCCGCGTCTGCGAACGCGACAACTGCCCGCAGCGGGCGTTCCCGGCCCTGGGGCGCGCGCTGGATCTCGACGAGCACCGCAGCACCGTGTCGCCGTACCTGGTGAAGCAACCGTGACCGGGGATCGGGGCGGTCGCATTCCGTCGGGCCGGTTCCGGGAACTGGGGCCGATCAACTGGGTGATGGCGAAGGCTGCCGCGCGCAGGATGCGGGTTCCGGAGATGCACCTGTTCACCACCCTGGGCCAGCGCCACCTGCTGTTCTGGACCTGGTCGATGTACAGCGGGCGGCTGCTGCGGGGCCGGCTGCCGGCGATCGACACCGAGTTGGTGATTCTGCGGGTCGCGCACGTGCGCGGTTGCGAATACGAGCTGCAGCATCATCGCGGGATGGCGCGAAATCAGGGCCTGGACGACGATTTGCAGGCCGCGCTTTTCGCCTGGCCCGAGACGCTGGACCGGGTCGAGGCGCGCCTGACCGTGCGGCAGCAGGCGCTGCTGGCGGCCACCGACGAGTTCCTCACGCAGCGCACCGTCACCGACGACACCTGGCGAGAGCTGGCGACGCACCTGGATCGGCGTCAGCTCATCGAATTCTGCCTGCTGGCAAGCCAATACGACGGCCTGGCCGCGACCATGTCGGCGCTGGCAATCCCGTTGGACAATCCGAGTCAGAAGTAGACGTCGGCCAGCACGGCCAGCGTCAGCACCACCGGCGCCACGGGCAGGCCGAAGCCGAACGCCGACCACGCGTACTTTTTGCGCCGGCGCTGCAGCGACGCCCACAGGGTGGCGCAGACCGCCAGCGCGAGCGACAGCAGCAATACCGTCGGGGCCCACCGGCCCACCGCCGCGTTGTCGTCGGCGATCGAAAAGGCCACCAGCCACAGGACGTACCCGGTGGCGACGCCGCCGATGACGCCAATTACGGTGTCGCTGCGAATCATCGACTTCAGAAGTTGATCATGTGGCCGGTCAAGCCGTGGAAGCATTCCTGCAGCGCCTCCGACATCGTCGGGTGGGTGTGCACGTTGCGGGCCAGCTCGGTGGCGGTCAGGTCCCACTTCTGCGCCAGCGTCAGCTCCGGCAACAGCTCGGACACGTCGTGGCCGATCAGATGCCCGCCCAGCAGCTCGCCGTACTTGCCGTCGGCGACCAGCTTGACGAAACCGCTGGGGTCGCCCAGGCCGTGGGCCTTGCCGTTGGCGGTGAACGGGAACTTGGCCACCACGACGTCGTAGCCCTCGTCGCGGGCCTGCTCCTCGGTGAGCCCGAAGCTGGCCACCTGCGGCTGGCAGAACGTCGCGCGCGGCAGCATGCGGTAATCGCCGAGGGCCAAAGTCTCTGCGCCGGCGATGGTTTCGGCCGCCACCACGCCCATGGCCTCGGCGACGTGAGCCAGCATCAGCCGGCCGGTGACGTCGCCGATCGCGTAGATGTTCTCGACGTTGGTGCGCATGTAGTCGGTGATGCCGATCGCCTTGCGCTCGGTCAGCGCGACCCCGGCCGCCTCCAGCCCGTAGCCCTCGACGTTGGGCGCAAAACCGATGGCCTGCAACACTTTCGCGGCCTTGAGCTCCTGGGCGTTACCGTCCTTGCTGACCGCCACCGTCACCTCGGCGCCGTTGTCGTTGATGGACTCGACCTTGGTTCCCGTGAGGATCTTGATGCCCAGCTTCTTGAACTGCTTCTCGATCTCCTTGGACACCTCGGCGTCCTCGTTGGGCAGCGCGCGCGGCAAGAACTCCACGATGGTCACGTCGACCCCGTAGTTCTTCAGCACGTAGCCGAACTCCATGCCGATCGCCCCGGCCCCGGCGATGATGATCGACTCCGGCAGCTCCCGGGACAGGATCTGTTCCTCGTAGGTCACCACGTTGGCCGACAGCGACGTTCCCGGAACCAGCCGGGTGCTGCTGCCGGTGGCGATGATGACGTTGTCGAACGTGACCGTTTCGGCGCCCCCGTCGTTGAGGTCGACGGACAGCGTGTGGGAGTCGGTGAACCTGCCGTACCCGTGAATCTCGGTGATCTTGTTCTTCTTCATCAGGAAGTGCACGCCGGCGACGCGGCCGTCGGCCACCTTGCGGCTGCGGTCGAAGGCGATGCCGTAATCGAACGTCGCCTCGCCGCTCATCCCAAAGGTCTTGGCCTCTTTGGTGAAGATGTGCACCAGCTCAGCGTTGCGCAGCAACGCCTTGGACGGAATGCAGCCGACGTTGAGGCAGACCCCGCCCCAGTACTTCGACTCGACGATTGCGGTGTTCAGGCCCAGCTGCGCGGCACGAATGGCCGCGACATATCCGCCGGGGCCGGCCCCGAGGACGACGACGTCATAGTGAGTCACGGCCCCTACCCTAGTGGGGCGCGGCTCCCGCCGGGACGCCGAGTGTGGGCCCCAAGCACGCGAACTGCCTCGAGTTGCCAGTCAAGGTGGGCATGGCGGCCCTAGTAGGGAATGACGCCGATCAGGCAGTGGCCCGTGCGCTCGCAGAAGTAGTAGCCGTACAGGGGCGCGGCGGCCGCGACGGACGCGAACGGCCCCGACATCACCGCGACCGACAGCGCCGAGAGCAGAGCCCTGCCCTGCGCCATCGCCAGCATCACGCCGCCCACGGCACAGGCCACCACGTACAGCAGGACCGCGAACGCCGTGGCGGTCTTGTCGAGCGAGTGGTACCACCAATAGAACAGCCCCAGCCCCACCACGGCCGACACCATCCACACGCCGAACAGCACCAGGACCAGCTGCCACCACTTCAGGTACAGGTAACGACCGGGAACGGTGACCGGCTGCACCGGCACGCCGCCCGCTTCCCCCTCGACGGTCCCGGCCGCGGGCGACGCGGGCTCGCCGGGCTGCCCGGGCTCCTCCGGCGCCGGCTGCGAGCCGGTGTCGTCCTCGTCGTCGAAGTTCGGCACGAACGACTGGGTGCCGGTGTCGTCGTCGAAGTCCGGCACGAACGACTGCGTTCCGGTGTCCTCGTCGTCAGCCACCGGAGGCCACCTGCAGCGCGACGAGGGCACCGAACCAGCCCGGTGCGAGCGAAAGGATGAACGCGCCCACCATGGTGACCCAGCGCCGCCCGGAAAACAGGATCGTCAGCAGCCCGGTCACGGTGGGAATCCCGAGCACAAGCGCGATGACGACGTCGGGGCGCACCCTGGCATGGACCATCACGGTGAGCGCGACACCGGTCAACATCCCGACCGCGCAGCCGATCAGCATCGCGCTGGCCAGCACCCAAGGACGTGGAAGCGGGATCACCCTGACGAGATTAGCGCGGTCATCGACCGCCAGGCCCGGAGGTTTCCGGCGCGGCCGCGCCGTCGAGGGCCACCACCCGGCCGCGCTCCGAGGGGCGCTCGCCACGCTCGTAGGCGGCTCCGGTGATGACCGCCGCGCCCCGCAGCGCGGCGTACTCGTCGTCGCTGAAGACGCGCCCGCGGGACAGAAACCGCACGCCCTCGGGCGCCTCCAGGCTGAACCCGCCGCCGCGCCCCGGCACCACGTCGATGACGAGCTGGGTGTGCTTCCAGACCTCGTACTGCGGGCCCGAAATCCACACCGGGACCCCGTCCCCGACGTCGAGGACGCCGAGCAACACGTCGCGGTCACCGACCAGGAAGTCGCCACTCGGGTAGCACATCGGCGACGACCCGTCACAGCAGCCGCCGGACTGGTGGAACATCACCGGACCGTGGCGCTCCTGCAGCCGCGCCAGCAGTTCGGCGGCGGCGGGGGTGATGACAACTCCTGTTGGAGGCCCGGAACCCATCTAGAAGAATCCCTGCGCCTTCTCGGAGTAGGAGACCAGGAGGTTCTTGGTCTGCTGATAGTGGTCGAGCATCATCTTGTGGTTCTCCCGGCCGATGCCGGAGTGCTTGTAGCCACCGAACGCGGCGTGCGCGGGATAGGCGTGGTAGCAGTTGACCCACACCCGGCCGGCCTGGATGTCGCGCCCGGCCCGGTAGGCGGTGTTGCCGTCGCGGCTCCACACCCCCGCGCCCAGGCCGTAGAGGGTGTCGTTGGCGATCGATATCGCGTCGTCGTAGTCGGAGAACGACGTCACCGCCACCACCGGACCGAAGATCTCCTCCTGGAAGATCCGCATCTTGTTGTTGCCGGCGAAGATCGTCGGTTGCATGTAGTAGCCGCCGGACAGGTCGCCGCCCAGCTCGGCGCGCTCGCCGCCGGTGATGACCTTGGCGCCCTCACCCTTGCCGATTTCGATGTAGGACAGGATCTTTTCCAGCTGGTCGTTGGAGGCCTGCGAGCCCAGCATCGTCTGGATGTCCAGCGGGTCGCCCTGCCGCACCGCCTTCGTGCGGATCGCGGCCAGCTCCAGGAACTCGTCGTAGATGTCGGCCTGGATCAGGCTGCGCGACGGGCAGGTGCACACCTCGCCCTGATTGAGGGCGAACATGGTGAAGCCCTCCAGCGCCTTGTCCTGGAAGTCGTCGGCGCGGGCCAGCACGTCGGAGAAGAAGACGTTGGGGCTCTTGCCGCCGAGCTCCAGGGTCACCGGGATCAGGTTCTGCGAGGCGTACTGCATGATGAGCCGCCCGGTGGTGGTCTCCCCGGTGAACGCGACCTTGGCGATCCGGTTGCTCGACGCCAGCGGCTTGCCGGCCTCGGCGCCAAACCCGTTGACGACGTTGACAACTCCCGCCGGCACCAGATCACCGATCAGCGACATGAGATAGAGCACCGACGCCGGGGTCTGCTCGGCGGGCTTGAGCACCACCGCGTTGCCGGCCGCCAGCGCGGGCGCCATCTTCCAGGCGGCCATCAGGATAGGGAAGTTCCACGGGATGATCTGCCCGACCACCCCGAGCGGCTCATGGAAGTGATACGCGACGGTGTCCTCATCGATCTGCGACAGCGAACCCTCCTGCGCGCGGATCGCCGCAGCGAAGTACCGGAAGTGGTCGGCGGCCAGCGGGATGTCGGCGGCCAGCGCCTCACGGACCGGCTTGCCGTTGTCCCAGACCTCGGCCACCGCCAGCGCGGCCTTGTTCTCCTCGATCCGGTCGGCGATCTTGTTCAGGATGGCCGCACGCTCGGCCGGCGCGGTCTTGCCCCACGCCGGGGCCGCCGCGTGCGCGGCGTCGAGCGCCTTGTCGACATCGGCCTCCTCGGAGCGGGGCACCTCGCAGAACGTCTGGCCGGTCACCGGCGTCGGGTTTTCGAAATAGCGGCCGCCCACCGGCGCGACCCACTGGCCGCCGATGAAGTTCCCGTACCGGGATTCGTACGACATCAACGCCCCGGCAGACCCCGGACGTGCGAAAACAGTCATCTGCCGTCTCCTCGTTCTCTGCTCGTGTAATACACCTCACACTACCGCCGGGGCCAGAATGGCTCCCATGACGCCTGAAGACCCTTACCTGTGGCTCGAGGACATCACCGCCGACGAGGCGCTGGACTGGGTGCGGGCGCATAACGAACCCACCCTGGCGAAGTTCGGCGGTGCGGAGTTCGACCGGATGCGCGCCGAGGCGCTCGAGGTGCTCGACACCGACGCCCGGATTCCGTATGTGGTGCGCCGCGGCGAGCACCTCTACAACTTCTGGCGCGATGCCGCCAACCCGCGGGGCCTGTGGCGGCGCACCACGCTGGACAGTTACCGCACCGACGCCCCGGAGTGGGACGTGCTCATCGACGTCGACGAGCTGGGTCGGACCGACGACACGAATTGGGTGTGGGCGGGCGCCGGCGTCATCGAACCCGACCACACCCGCGCCCTGATCCGCCTCTCCCGCGGTGGCTCGGACGCCTCCATCGTGCGCGAATTCGACATGGCCACACGCGAATTCGTCGCCGACGGGTTCCAGCTGCCCGAGGCCAAGTCGCAGATCGCCTGGGCCGATCCGGACACCGTGCTGGTCGGCACCGACTTCGGCGCCGACTCGCTCACCGACTCCGGCTACCCGCGCGTCATCAAGCGATGGCGCCGGGACACCCCATTGGCCGACGCCGAACTCGTCTTCGAGGGCGCCCGCTCCGATGTCAGCGTCTCCGCATCGGCGGACCGCACGCCCGGCTTCGAGCGGACCTTTCTGGGCCGAGCCCTCGACTTTTGGAACGAAGAGCTCTACGAGCTGCGCGGCCCGGAGCTGATCCGCATCGACGCGCCCACCGACGCGACCCTGTCGATTCACCGCGAGTGGATCCTCATCGAGCTGCGCACCGATTGGTATACCGGCGGCGCGACCTACGTCGCGGGCTCGCTGCTGGCCGCCGACTACGACAAATTCCTGGACGGCACAGCCGAATTGACGGTGGTGTTCTCCCCCGACGAGCACACGGCCCTGAACCACTACGCCTGGACGAAGGACCGCCTGCTGATCGTCACGCTGGCCGACGTGGCCAGCCGCGTGGAGAGCGCCACGCCGCCTTCGCGTGACGACCCGTCCCCCGCAAGCGGGTGGGGTCCCCGCGGAGCTGGGGAGTGCCCCCAGCGCCCGGCTCCGCCGCGCTTGCGATCGTCACGGGGCGAGTGGCGGCGCGAACCGGTCGCGGGCATCCCGGCCGCGACCAACACCGTCGTCGTCGCCGCCGACGACACCGGCGACGAGTTCTTCCTCGATTCCAGCGGATTCGTCACCCCCTCGCGGCTGATGCGCGGCGCCGCCGGCGCGCCGCTCGAGCCGATCAAATCCGCCCCGGCGTTCTTCGACGCCGAAAAGCTCTCGGTGGCCCAGCATTTCGTCGCGTCGACGGACGGCACCTCGATCCCGTACTTCGTCGTGCGCCGCGGCTGTGAAGGCGACGCCGACGGGCCGGGGCCCACCCTGCTGAGCGGATACGGCGGATTCGAAACCGCCAACACACCGGCCTACAGCGGCGTGCTGGGCCGGCTGTGGCTGGCGCGCGGCGGCACCTACGTGCTGGCCAACATCCGCGGCGGCGGCGAGTACGGGCCCGGCTGGCACACCCAGGCGATGCGCGAGGACCGGCACAAGGTCGCCGAGGACTTCGCCGCGGTGGCAACCGATCTGGTGGACCGCGGCATCACGACCGTCGAGCAGCTGGGCGCGCGGGGCGGCAGCAACGGCGGGCTGTTGATGGGCATCATGCTCACCGGGTACCCGGAGAAATTCGGCGCGCTGGTCTGCGACGTGCCGCTGCTGGACATGAAGCGCTACCACCTGCTGCTGGCCGGGGCGTCGTGGATGGCCGAGTACGGCGACCCGGACAACCCCGACGACTGGGCGTTCATCTCCGAATACTCGCCATACCAGAACGTTTCGGCGACCCGGCGCTACCCGCCCGTCCTGATGACCACGTCCACCCGCGACGACCGGGTCCATCCGGGCCACGCCCGCAAGATGACGGCCGCCCTGGAGGCCGCCGGCCATGAGGTCTGGTACTACGAGAACATCGAGGGCGGCCACGCCGGCGCGGCCGACAACGAGCAGATCGCGTTCAAGTCGGCGCTCAGCTACTCGTTCCTCTGGCGGACGCTTGGCGGATCAAGCCGTTAAGCTCGACGGTGATGTAGCGGTTGTGGTCGAGGAGGGCGTGGATCATGAGAGCACTGAGGTTCGTCGGCGTGGCGACATTGACGGCGATCGCCCCCATCGCGGTCCTGCTCGGAAGCCCGGCGCACGCCGATACCGATCTCGGGAAAGCATGCTCGCCAGAAGGCGCGAAGGTGTGGGGCAACCCCGGCCCGATCTACTGCGCGCGCCAGGCGGACGGGCAGACGCAATGGGTGTCCATTCCCGTCGACGCGATGTGCGTGGCGTTCTGCGTCAATCATCCCTAGGGTCGGGGGCGGTCAGATCCGCGAGCCGTCTCGGACGACTGATCGTCCAGGCGATGAGGCCCACTCCTATCGTGAGCCCGGCGTAGCGCAGCGCCGAGGGCCACCAGGGGGCGGAGCGTGGGGCGGGTTCCTTGAGGCCGGTCAGCGCCACCAGGAAGCTGCCGTTGTCGGTCGGCCCGGCCCCCGGTAGCGATTGGGTCCGGGTGACCCTGATCTGCGCGTCGCCGCTGGGATCGTTGACCTGACCCCAGGCCAGCGTGGAGTCGTCGAGCAGGAAGGTGTCCTGGCTGCCCGCGGGTTGGCCGTCGTCGTGGCCCACCACCACCACCTGGCCCACTTCCACCGTCTGGTTGTCGGCGGCGACGAGGGCGGCGACGTGTTCGTAGACGTCCGGGGGCGCCGGCGGGGTGTAGGTCGGCGGCGGCGGGCCATCCGAACCCGCCGGCGGTATCCAGGCCCCGCCGTAGAAGCTGCCCGACGCGACGTGGCTGTCACCGACCGCGGTGAACGGGACCAGGCCAACGGTGGCGGCATCGAGCACGATCCGGCCACCGGCCGGCACGAACGCCTCCCGGTAGGCGCCGTCGTAGAAGTAGCGGAAGGTCATCGCCTCAGTGAGCGGGTTGTACAGGACCGGGCGGTGATTGTCGTCGTAGTCGACGTAGTCCCAATGTCGGGGGCGAACCAGTTCCTGGTTGTCGGCCTTGATCAGGCCAACGTTGCCGCGGTGGGCGTCGACCACGTTCTGCACCTGCTGACGGAAGTCGTACACCCGGCTGGGCGGCTCGAGCGGGCTGGCGGGGTTGATGCGCGTCACGGGCGCGGCCTTGGCATCCGCGATCGCCTGCGGCGGCGCGTCGAGCCCCTTCGGCGACGCCACCAGCGCAGCGTTTCCCGGCGCCCCGCGGGCCGGCGTGAGCTTCGGGGTCTGCACCGCGACCGTGGTGGGGGGCGGCGGAGTTGGCGGAACGACCAGCGGCGTGTGCACCGGCGGCGCGGGCTCGGGTGGCGCCTCCAAAGTCGGCACCGACACCCTGCTCGGGGACGGCGGGGCGGGGCGCGGCGGGGCGGGGTTGTAGCACACGTTCGACGTGTGATAGGCCTCCACGTAGACCAGACAGTTCTGGCAGGACACCGGGTTTGCCCCGTCGCCCGCACACGGAGCCGCCTGCGCCACACCGGATGTGGTGGCGAGCACCGAGAACGGGGCGATCGCGAGCGCTGCGGCCGCCGTCGCGATAACGCTCACCCCGCTCACTGGCAGACCTTCCCACACCCCCTTGGTTGTACATGCTAGCGACCTGTCGGGGTGCCCGACTTTCCTTGCGGGACGTTGATCGGCCATAAGATCGTCGACGTGTCAGCGACCGAACGTATCGAAGTCACCTTGCTGGCGACCGGATTGATCTTCATCGTGGCCGGGGCGGCGCAGGCGCGTTACCGCTTCATCGCCGACCGCCGTCCGGGCCGGCGGTTCTACTGGGCCACCTCGATCATCGGCATCGTCTCTTTCGCCGCCGGGGTGGGCAAAATCTGGCCCAACGCCGTCGCCGTCGCGGTCATCTTTTCGGCGGTTATCGTCTTCTCGGCGTATCTGACGACGCCCTATCTCAAAATCGGCGGGCGAATCTATGCGTCGTCGCCGGAAAATCGTCAGCCCGATCCGTAAGGAAACCATGCCGAGCACCGATTTCCAGACCCTGCTCTACACGACGGCCGGCCCGGTTGCCACGATCACGCTGAACCGCCCGGAGCAACTCAACACCATCGTCCCGCCCATGCCCGACGAGATCGAGGCCGCCGTCGGGCTGGCCGAGCGGGACCACGAGATCAAGGTGATCGTGCTGCGCGGCGCCGGCCGCGCCTTCTCCGGCGGCTACGACTTCGGCGGCGGCTTCCAGCAGTGGGGCGAGGCCATGATGACCGACGGCAAGTGGGATCCGGGCAAGGACTTCGCGATGGTCACCGCCCGCGAGACCGGCCCGACCCAGAAGTTCATGGCCATCTGGCGCGCATCCAAACCGGTGATCGCGCAGGTGCACGGCTGGTGCGTCGGCGGGGCCAGCGATTACGCGCTCTGCGCCGACCTCGTGATCGCGAGCGAGGACGCGGTGATCGGCACGCCCTACAGCCGGATGTGGGGGGCGTATCTGACCGGCATGTGGCTCTACCGGCTGAGCCTGGCCAAGGTCAAGTGGCACTCGCTGACCGGCCGGCCCCTGACCGGCGTCCAGGCCGCCGAGGTCGAGTTGATCAACGAGGCGGTGCCGTTCGAGCGTTTGGAGGCCCGCGTCGCCGAGGTCGCCGCGGAGCTGGCCAGGATCCCGTTGTCGCAGCTGCGGGCGCAGAAGCTGATCGTCAACCAGGCCTACGAGAACATGGGCCTGGCGTCCACGCAGATGCTGGGCGGCATCCTCGACGGCCTGATGCGCAACACCCCTGACGCACTCGATTTCATCAAGACCGCCGAGACGCGGGGCGTGCGGGCGGCGGTCGAGCGGCGCGACGGCCCCTTCGGCGACTACAGCCAGGCCCCGCCCGAGCTGAGGCCGGATCCCAGCCACGTCATCGTGCCTGATCGCGATGGATAGTGAGCTGGGCTACGAATATGCCCCCGGGCCCCCCACGGGGGCCTGCGAAAGTGTTACGGTAACGACTATGTCTCGGCTGAGTTCCGGCCTGCGTGCCGGCGTCGTTTTTGTTGCTTTCCTGGTAGCCCTGAGCATCGCGGCTGCGACGTTCCCGAAGACGGCCGCGGCCGATTCCACGGAGGACTTCCCGGTCCCCCGCCGGCAGATCGCCACCACCTGCGACGCCGAGCAGTACCTGGCGGCCGTGCGCGATACCAGTCCGGTGTACTACCAGCGGTACATGATCGACTTCAACAACCACCCGAACCTGCAGCAGGCGACCATCGATAAAGCGCACTGGTTCTACTCGCTGTCGCCGGCGGAGCGCAGAAACTACTCCGAAAACTTCTACAACGGCGATCCGCTGACCTTCGCCTGGGTCAACCACATGAAGATCTTCTTCAACAACAAGGGCGTCGTCGCCAAGGCCACCGACGTGTGCAACCAATACCCGCCCGGCGACATGTCGGTATGGAACTGGTCCTAGATCGACCCTGGTCTTTATTGGCCATCGAGTTTAGACTCTGCGACTGTCGGGAATCGGTTTTTCCCCGTAGTTTGGGGACAAGTCAATAGTTCTTGACTGGTATTCGCACTCATGCGGACGCCAGTCCGCGCGACCAGAGTCAACCAGGACTTACATCATGCCCATGCCGGGATGCTGCGCCCCAACGAGGACGCGATGAGCGTCGTCGACCCCCAGTCCGACGCGCTCGCGGCCCTCGACTGGCTTGAGATCACGTGCCAATCCGAGACCGGGTGCACGAACAGGGCGACGCACATCGTGTACCGGCATGCCGTGGACCAATGCAACCGGCCGAACCTGGACCCGTCCGGAAACGTCGTCGAGATCCTGTGCATCGGTTGCGTGCGCCGGCTCAAGGCCCAGGTGCTGCAGCAGGTGGATCGGATCAACCGCTGCCCGGGCGGCTACTGCCTGACCTGCGGGGCGCCGGTGCACAAGCTCAGCGACGTGATGCGCAAGATGGTGCAGCTGCGCACCTACGCCTGAGCTAGGCGTCCTGTCGCGCGTCAGTAGTGCGGCGCGGTCGTCTGGAATCGATCGGTCTCCGCCGTTTCTTCCCTGGGCAGGAGCAGGGCACGGACCAGCGGGCGGGGCCCGTAGGGCCGCAGCATCTGACTGGCGGGACGAGTCCGTACCTGTTGCGGCCACCAGAACCAACGACCCAACAGGGCGGCGACGGACGGCATCATGAACGAGCGCACGATCAACGTGTCGAACAACAAACCCAGGGCGATGGTGGTGCCAACCTGCCCGGTGACCTTGAGATCGCTGAAAACGAACGACGCCATGGTGGCCGCGAAGACCAGACCCGCGGATGTCACCACCCCACCCGTGCCGGCCATCGAGCGGATGATCCCGGTCCTCAAACCGGCGCCGATTTCCTCCTTGAATCGGGAGACCAGCAGCAGGTTGTAGTCGGATCCTACGGCGAGCAACAAAATGACGGACATCGCCAGCACCATCCAGTGCAGTTTGAAGCCAAGGATGTCCTGCCACACGAGCACGGAGAGCCCGAACGAGGCGCCCAACGAAATCAGTACCGTGCCAACGATTGTCACCGCTGCGACTATGCTTCGCGTGATGATCAGCATGATGATCAGAATCAGGCTGGCGGCGGCGATCCCCGCGATCATCAGGTCGTACTTGGCCCCGTCGCGCATGTCCTTATAGACGGCGGCGGTGCCGGCGAGGGAGATCCTGGCGCCCTCCAGCGGGGTTCCTTTGATCGCTTCCTTCGCCGCGTTCCTGATCGGATCGACATGTGAAATGCCTTCGGCGCTGGCCGGATCCCCCTCATGGGAGATGATGAAGCGGGCCGCGTGACCGTCGGGTGACAGGAACATCTTCAGGCCCCGCTTGAAATCGGGGTTGTCGAAGACCTCGGGCGGTATGTAGAACGAGTCGTCGTTGCGGGACGCGTCGAAGGCCTGGCCCATCGCCGTCGAATTCTGGCTCATCACGTCCATCTGGTCATACAGCGACGACATCGAGCTGTGCATGGTCAGCATCATCTGCTTCATCGTCTGCATGGTCGCGATCATCGGCGGCATCTGCGCCAGCATCTGCGGCATCAGGGCGTCCAGCTGAGCTATGTCATTCGACAGATAGGTGAATTTTTCGGTGATCTGATCCAGGCCGTCGAGCGCGTCGAAGATGGAATGCAGCGCCCAGCAGACGGGGATGTCGAAGCAGTGCCTCTCCCAGTAGAAGACGCTGCGGATCGGCCGGAAGAAGTCATCGAAATTGGCGATGTTGTCGCGCAGTGTGTTTGTGACATCGAGCATTTCGTGGGTGAGGCCATCCATGTGGTGCGTGACGGCGGCCATCTTCGACGTGATGTCATACATGCGCTGCATCGTGTCGATGGACTGCTGCATGGCATCGGCCTGCTTGAGCATGTCCGCCATCCGCTGGTGCATGTACTGCTGGTTCTCGACCTGCGTCGTGTTCTGCATGCTGATCTGGAACGGAATCGACGTGTGCTCGATCGGCTTTCCGAGCGGCCTGGTAATGGCCTGCACGCGCGCGATGCCCGGAATGTGGAAGATGCCCTTGGCGATTCGGTCTATCACCAACATGTCCGCCGGGTTCCGCATGTCGTGATCGGTCTCGACCATCAACAGTTCCGGGTTCATCCGCGCCGGGGGAAAGTGCCGTTCCGCGGCGTCGTATCCGACGTTCGCGGGGACGCTCGGGGGCAGATACAGCCGGTTGTCGTAGTTCGTTTGATAACCGGGCAGGGCCAGCAGGCCGATGAGGGCGATCGCGACCGACACCGCGAGGATCGGGCCTGGCCAGCGGACGATAGCGGTGCCCACGCGCCGCCACCCCCGAGTTCGCATCTTGCGCTTGGGATCGAACAGACCGAAGCGACTACCCACCGTCAGCACGGCCGGGCCGAGGGTGAGCGCGGCGAACACGGCGACGAGCATTCCGATCGCGCACGGGACACCGAGAGACTGGAAATACGGAAGCCGGGTGAAGCTCAGGCAATACATCGCACCGGCGATGGTCAGGCCGGAACCCAGAACCACGTGCGCGGTCCCGTGGAACATGGTGTAGAAGGCCCGGTCTCGGTCCTCGCCGAGGGACCGCGCCTCTTGATAGCGGCCGAGTACGAAGATCGCATAATCCGTCCCCGCCGCGATGGCAAGCAGCACAAGGATGTTCACCGCGAAAGTGGACAGTCCGATGATGTTGTTATAAGCGAACAAAGCGACGAATTGGCGGGCCGCGAACAGCTCGATTATCACCATCAGCAGGGTGATGAACACGGTGACAATCGAGCGGTATACCCATAGCAGCATCAAGATGATCACCACGAAGGTGATCATCGTGACCTTTTGGACGCTCTTGTCGCCGGCCGTGGTCTGATCGGCGGTCAGCGCCGCCGCGCCCGTTACATAGGCCTTGACCCCGGGTGGGGCAGGCACGCTGTTCACGATCTTGCGGACCGCCTCGATGGACTCGTTGGCGAGGCTCTCGCCCTGGTTACCGGCGAGATACACCTGCACATATGCAGCCTTGCCGTCGGTGCTTTGCGAACCGGCGGCGGTCAGCGGATCGCCCCAGAAGTCCTGGACGTGCTGGACGTGCTTCGTGTCAGCCTCGAGTTTGCGGACGATCTGGTCGTAGAAGCGGTGGGCGTCGTCGCCCAGCGGTTTGTCGCCCTCCAGCACGATCATGGCCGCGCTGTCGCTGTTGAATTCGTTGAACACCTTGCCGACGCGCTTCATCGCCTGCATGGATGCCGCGCTTTGGGGGCTCATGGACACCTGATGTTGCTTCGCCACTTTGTCCAGTGGCGGGAGGAAGACGCTGAGAACGATGACAAGTCCCACCCAGGCCAGGACGATCAGCGGCGCGAGCCTGTGCACCGAACGCGCGAAGATCGGCATGTGGGGCAGGCCCGCGGCCTTGTTGTCGATGGTCATGCGGACTTCACTATGCAGAAAGTTTGCGCGCGTACCCCGTTGCTGGACCTTTCATCTTTGACGACGTCGTTGACGACGATGCGGCAGCCGATCTGGTCGCTGTCGCCCTGCGCGACCACGTTGACGCTCACCGAGGGAAGCGTGGTGATGACCGAAAGCGTCCATGGGAGAGGCACATTGCTTGCTTTCTGGGGCTGGGCGTTGATGTCCAGGTAGTTGATGTTGGCCGTCGTCCCGGGAGGTCCGTAGACCTCATACACCACGTGCTTGGGGTTGAACGGCTGGATGTCGTCGGCCATCCCGCTGGTGATGGGGTGATCGCCGTGGGCACCGAAGACGCCGCGGAGCCGGTAGACGCAGAAGCCGGCTACCACGACCACCGCAACGATGACCAGCACGATCCAGAATTTCTTCGCCGCGGCGGCGATCGGGATCTTCGGCATCAGCCGACGCTGCGCCGACCGGGCGTCCGACCGGCCGCGCCGCGACTCCACCTCCGGCGAATTCGCTTGCGGCCGTTGCCCTCCCGCCGGGTACTCGGGCTGCTCACTGCGGGCCGGGCCCACGCGCACGTCTGGTTTGGCCTCGTTCTCGGCAGCTCCAGTTCGCCAAGCCATGGGACTCATGCCCCCCTGGTTGGTCGTGGGGACTCGGAGACGAGGCCGATGCACGTTGCCGTCAGCACTCGGGTGAGGGCGGACGCGAATTCGATGTTCCACTCGGGCGGCAGGTTCTCCGGCTCCTCGGCGTAGGCGTCGGTGAGCCGCTCCGGGGGGTTGGCGATGTGCCAGAAGGCCGAGGCCAACGAGTACGCGGCGATCAGGGTGTCGAAGGCGCCGGCGCGGCCGAGCACGGGCAGCGCCCGCTCGATCGCGTCGGCGAGCGCGATCGCCGCGGCGGCGATGGTCCGACGGATCTCGACGACCCGCTCGATCTCCACCTCGTGCTCGAGGTGCAGGTGCAGGTTCGCGAGCAGGTCACAGAACAGCGGATCGGCCGCCAGTCCGTTGGCCAGCGTCTCGGCCACCCGCGGCGGCGACATCGGGCCGGGATCGCCAAGTTCGGCGCACACGGTGTTCGACCACCGCACCCACCCTTCGGCGGCGAGGTGCAACAGGACCTCCTTGTGGGAGGTGAAGTAGCGCCGCACCGCCGAGTAGTGAATTCCGGCGCGACTGGCGACCGCGGTCAAGGTCACCGACGCCACGCCGGTCTCGACCGCCAGCGATCGCGCGGCTTCGACGAGCGCCGCCGCACGCTGGCGCTTGTTCTCCTCCGTGCGGGCGCGCTGGAAGGCAGGTTGCGCCATCGGGCGAGGATAACGCACATTATGTGATTTGTATAACGCACATCGTGTGCTTTGCGCGGCCGCCCAAAACGACGGTTCCTCTCGTTACGCACGTGATATGCGTTACACTCCAGGGCGCGAGGGGAAGGAGTCAACGGTCCCGTCCAGCCAAGAACCGGCCATGGTTTACTTAGGTAAGCCTTGGCTGCGCTGCTACCCGGGGATCGGTGCGCGGGGCGGACAGGCGCAGCGCGGCGATCCGCCCAAAGAAATGCCCAACCGCCGAAGGGGATTCCAGATTTTCAAGGTGCTGTCCCGAACGTGGATCCCGCTGGTCATCATTGCCGTGCTGGTGATCACCGGATTCATCGTGTACCGCGTCCACGGCTACTTCGGTTCGGAAAAGCGCGAATCGTATGCCGACAGCAACCTGCAAAACCCCAAGCCGTTCAACCCGAAGCGAATCGTCTACGAGGTATTCGGCCCGCCCGGGACAACCGCGGACATCAGCTACTTCGACGTCAACGGCGACCCCCAACGCGTCGACGGCGCGCCATTGCCATGGTCGCTGCGCATCACGACCGACAAGGCCGCCGTGATGGGAAACCTCATGGCGCGCGCCAGCGGCGACAGCGTCGGCTGTCGCATCACAGTGGACGACGTGGTCAAGGCCGTGCGAATTTCCAACGAGGTACACGCCTACACCTTCTGCGTGGTGAAGTCCGCGTGAGCACACGACAGTTCGCCCACGCCGACGCCGGGAACACCCACGCCGAAAGGCCCTTGCTCGCAAGGACAATCCACCGCCTTGCGGTGCCGATCATCCTGTTCTGGATCGGGATGGCCGCCGTTTTCAGCCTGCTCGTCCCGTCGCTGGAAGTGGTCGGGCAGGAGCGGTCGGTGTCGCTGAGCCCGACCGATGCGCCGTCGTTTCGGGCGATGAAGCACATCGGCCACGCCTTCAACGAAGGCGAGACCGACAGCTCGGCGATGATCGTGCTGGAGGGCAACCAGCCTCTCGGCGACGACGCCCACAAGTACTACGACGCGGTGATTCGCAAGCTGCGCGACGACAGGGCGCACGTGCTGAGCGTCCAGGACTTCTGGGGTGACCCCCTGACGGCGGCGGGCGCGCAAAGCAACGACGGCAAGGCCGCGACCGTCCAGGTGAATCTCGCCGGCAATCAGGGTGAGCCGCTGGCCAACGAATCGGTCCAGGCCGTGCGCAAGATCGTGAACAGCGTGCCCCCGCCGCCGGGCGTCAAGGCCTACGTCACCGGGGTGGCCGCGCTCGCGGCGGACCTGCACCACAGCGGCGACAAATCCACCACCCGGATCACGCTGACGACGGTCGCGGTGATCCTGATCATGTTGCTCTTCGTCTACCGGTCGATCATCACGGTGATCCTGTTGCTGGTCACGGTCGGCTTCGAGTTGACCGCGGCGCGGGGATCGGTGGCCCTGATCGGTCACTTCGGGTGGATAGGGCTGTCCACCTTCGCGGTGTCCCTGCTGACCTCGCTGGCGATCGCGGCCGGCACGGACTACGGGATCTTCATCATCGGCCGCTACCAGGAGGCCCGGCATGCCGGCGAGGACACCGAGACGGCCTTCTACACGATGTACCGCGGGACGGCCCACGTCATCCTGGGGTCCGGTTTGACGATCGCCGGGGCGACGTTCTGCCTCAGCTTCGCGCGGATGCCGTACTTCCAAACGCTCGGCGTCCCTTGCGCAGTGGGCATGCTCGTCGCGGTGGCGGTCGCGTTGACGCTGGGTCCGGCGGTGCTGACCGTCGGCAGCCGGTTCGGCCTGTTCGACCCCAAGCGCAAGCTCGGGGTCCGCGGCTGGCGGCGCGTCGGCACCGCGGTGGTCCGCTGGCCGCTGCCGATTCTGGCCGTCACGTGCGCCGTCGCCCTGGTCGGCCTGCTCACCCTGCCCGGTTACAAGGCCAACTACAACGACCGGGAGTATCTGCCCGGCTCCATCCCCGCCAATGAGGGCCTGATGGCCGCGGATCGCCACTTCTCCCAGGCCCGGATGAAGCCGGAGATCCTGATGATCGAGTCGAACCACGACATGCGCAACCCGGCCGACTTTCTGGTGCTCGACAGGCTGGCCAAGGGCATCTTCCGCGTCCCGGGCATCTCCCGCGTGCAGGCGATCACCCGGCCCGACGGGACGACGATGGACCACACGTCGATCCCGTTCCAGATGAGCATGCAGAACGCCGGTCAGATGCAGAGCATGAAATACCAGCGCGACCAGATGGACAACATGCTCAAGCAGGCCGACGAGATGACCAAGACCATCGCCAACATGCAACGGATGTACGACCTGATGACCCAGCTCGTCGCCACCACGCACCGCATGGTCGGCGACACCGTGGAAATGCAGCAGATCACCAACGAACTGCGCGACCGCATCGCCGACTTCGACGACTTCTGGCGGCCGATCCGCAGCTATTTCTATTGGGAGAAGCACTGTTTCGACATTCCGATCTGCTGGTCGATCCGCCAGATATTCGACGCGCTGGACGGCGTGGATCAGATCACCGACAAGCTCGACACGCTGGTGGGTGACATCAAGGACCTGGATCGGCTGATGCCGCAGATGGTCGCCCAGTTCCCGCCGATGATCCAGACCATGCAGAACATGCGCACCATGATGCTGGACATGCACAGCACCATGTCCGGGATCTTCGCCCAGATGGACGAGATGAGCGACAACGCAACGGCGATGGGCCACGCGTTCGACGCCGCCAAGAACGACGACTCGTTCTACCTGCCGCCGGAGGTCTTCAAGAACAAGGACTTCAAGCGCGCGATGAACAGCTTCCTGTCCCCGGATGGGCACGCCGCGCGCTTCATCATCCTGCACCGCGGCGATCCCGCGTCGGCCGAGGGCATCGCGAGCATCGAAAAGATCCGCACCGCGGCCGAAGAGTCGCTCAAGGGAACACCTTTGGAGGACGCGAAGATTTATCTGGCCGGAACGGGCGCCGTCTTCAAGGACATCTCCGACGGCGCCAAATGGGACCTGGTGATCGCCGGAATCTCCTCGCTGTGCCTCATTTTCATCATCATGCTGATCCTCACCCGCGCCCTGGTCGCCGCCGCGGTCATCGTGGGCACGGTGGCCATTTCCCTGGGCGCGTCCTTCGGGCTGTCGGTGCTTTTCTGGCAGCACATTCTCGGCATCCAATTGCATTGGCTGGTGCTGGCGATGTCGGTCATCGTGTTGCTGGCGGTGGGATCGGACTACAACCTGTTGTTGGTCTCGCGATTCAAGCAGGAGATTCATGCCGGCCTCAACACCGGCATCATCCGGTCGATGGGCGGCACCGGCAAGGTGGTGACCAACGCGGGGCTGGTGTTCGCGTTCACGATGGCCTCCATGGCCGTCAGCGACGTGCGGATCATCGGGCAGGTGGGCACCACCATCGGGCTGGGCCTGCTGTTCGACACGCTGATCGTGCGCGCGTTCATGACCCCGTCCATCGCCGCCCTGCTGGGGCGCTGGTTCTGGTGGCCGATCCGGGTGCGCACCCGCCCGGCCAGGGTGGTGCCGCGGCCGGTCGGACCTCACCCGCCGGACCGCTCTTTGGCCTACAGCGATTAATCCGTCGGCCGATTAGCTCCGAATAGCTGCCATGGCAACCATCGCGCTCATCGGCTTTCTCGGCGGCCTGATCACCGGCATCTCGCCGTGCATCCTGCCGGTGCTGCCGGTGGTCTTCTTCTCCGGCTTGAACAGCACCCGCGCGGCCCGGCCTTACTTGGTGATCGCCGGCCTGGTCTGCAGCTTCGGCGTGGTCACCCTGGCCGGTTCGGCCCTGCTGTCGGCGCTGCACCTGCCGCAGGACGCGATCCGTTGGGTCGCCCTGGTGACGTTGACCCTCATCGGCCTCGGGCTGATCTTCCCACCCCTGCAGCATCTGATCGAACGGCCGTTCGCCCGCCTCCCGCAGCGTGAAATGGGTTCACACCGCACAGGTTTCGGGCTCGGTCTGACGCTGGGCGCGCTGTACGTGCCCTGCGCGGGACCGGTGCTGGCCGCCATCGTCGTCGCCGGGGGGACGGCGCGCATCGGCCCGCCCATCCTGGTTTTGACGGCGGCGTTCGCGCTCGGTGCGGCCCTGCCGCTGCTGGTTTTCGCCCTCGCCGGGCGGCGCATCGCCGAGCGCGTCGCGGCCTTCCGCCGGCGCCAGCGCGCGATTCAGGTCGCCGGCGGGATCACGATGATCCTGCTGGCCGTGGCGCTGGTCTTCAACCTGCCCGCCGTGCTGCAGCGCGCCGTCCCCGACTACACGGCGGCCATGCAGCAAGGCATCGGGGCCACCAACATTCGGCAGAAGCTGAACCCCGGCGGCACCTCCCGGGGGCAGTTGGCCGACTGCACGGGTGATTTCGGCGGGGTCGCCACCCAACTGCAGCAGTGCGGGCCGGCGCCGGCCATCACCGGGATCACCGGGTGGCTCAACACCCCCGGCGGCGCCCCGATCGACCTGGCCTCGCTGCGCGGCAAGGTGGTCCTGGTCGACTTCTGGGCGTACTCCTGCATCAACTGCCAGCGCGCCATCCCGCACGTGGTCGATTGGTACAACCGGTATCACGACGAGGGCTTCGTCGCCATCGGGGTGCACACCCCGGAGTACGCGTTCGAACGGGTCCCCGGCAACGTGGCCAGCGGCGCCGCCGCGCTGCACATCGACTATCCCGTCGCGCTGGACAACGACTACGCGACATGGAACAGCTACCAGAACCTGTACTGGCCCGCCGAGTACCTCATCGACGCCAACGGCGCGGTGCGCCACACCAAGTTCGGCGAGGGCGACTACGCCGGCACGGAAAGGCTGATCCGCCAATTGCTCACCGACGCCAACCCGAACGTCAAGCTGCCCGGCGCCAGCGGCACGGTCGATGCCACCCCGCACACCCGGCTCACCCCCGAGACCTACCTGGGCGCGGGCAAGGCCGTCAACTACGGCGGCGGCGGCGAATACAAACCCGGCACAGCCACATTCGCCTATCCGGCGACGCTGCCCGACGACCGGTTCGCCCTGCGCGGCAGCTGGACCCTCGACGACCAGGGCGCCACCGCCGACGGTGACGACGCCGCCATCCGGCTGAACTACACCGGCAAGGACGTCTACGTCGTCGTCGGCGGCACCGGCACCATCACCGTGACCAGGGGCGGCCGGACGAGCGCGACGGCCGTCGGCGGCCCGCCCACCCTGCATCAGATCGCGGGCAACGACCCTGGGGACACCGCCCACCGCGATCAGCTCGACATGCAGGTCGGCAAGGGCCTGCAAGTGTTTTCGTTCACGTTCGGCTGAGCAGTCCATGTCGTCGGCGGCTTCGAATCACTCACGGTGGACGCAATGAATCCGGTGAACCTCCTGCACGTCACCGCCGCATCGGCGCTGGCGCTCGTCGTGGTGCACACGGTCACGTTCGCGATCGCCAGGCGGATCGGGCGCTACAACGTCGTCGACGTGGCCTGGGGCGTGGGCTTCGTCGCCATCGCCGCCGTCGCGGCGACGCTGGGCGACGGGGACGCGGCCCGGCGATGGCTGCTGCTCGCGCTCGTGGGGATCTGGGGGCTGCGGCTGGCCTGGCACATCCAGCGCAAGACGGCCGGCAAGGGCGAGGATCCCCGGTATGCCGCCCTGCTCCGCGGCGCGACGGTCGCCCAGACAGTACGGAAAGTCTTTGTGCTGCAGGCCTTTATCGGCTGGTTCGTGTCGCTTCCGCTGCAGCTGTCGGCGGTTACCGGGCCCACGCCGGAACCGCTGACCGCCGTCACGGCAGTGGGGCTGGCCGTGTGGCTGGTGGGCTTCGCCTTCGAAGCCGTCGGAGACCGGCAGCTGCGGGCCTTCAAATCCGATCCGGCGAATCGCGGTGTGGTGCTGGACCGCGGCCTGTGGGCATGGACGCGCCATCCCAACTACTTCGGCGACGCCGCGGTGTGGTGGGGAGTCTGGCTGATCACCCTCAACGGCTGGTGGGCGGTGGCCACGGTCGGCTCGCCCTTGCTCATGACGTATTTCCTGATGTACGTCAGCGGTGGGCGGCTGACCGAGAAGCTGATGGCCGGCCGTCCCGGCTTCGACGAATACCGCCAACGGACAGCGTTTTTCTTCCCCCGGCCGCCTCGATCGGCAGCGCGATGAAGGGCGATAGGCTACCGGTCGATGAGCAACGAGCTCGACACCCTGCTGCGCCAGGTCGCGCGCGGGGACAGCGCCGCCTTCGCCACGGTCTACGACCTCACCAAAGCCCGGGTGTATGGACTGGTGACGCGGGTGGTGCGTGACCCGGGCTACAGCGAGGAAACCACCCAGGAGGTCTATCTCGAGGTGTGGCGCACGGCGGCGCAGTACGACCCGGCCCGAGGCTCGGCCCTGGCCTGGCTGCTGACCATGGCGCACCGGCGGGCCGTCGACCGGGTGCGCGCCGAACAGGCAGGCAGCAACCGGGAATCCCGCTACGGCGCAGCCAGCGCCGACACACCGGCGGACGTCGTAGCCGACTCGGCGATCGCCGGCGACGAGCGTCGCCGGGTGACCCAGTGCCTGGAGGGGCTCAGCGATGCGCAGCGGCAGTGCATCGAGCTGGCCTACTACCAGGGCCTGACGTACAGCGAGGTGTCGCAGCGACTGGCCGCCAACCTCTCGACGATCAAGTCGCGCATCCGCGACGCGCTGCGCGGCCTGCGTAACTGCCTGGACGTGCCATGACCGAACCGGCCGATTTCGAACTGCTCGAGCTCGCCACGCCGTATGCCCTGCATGCCTTGTCGGACGGGGAACGCGCCGAGGTCGAGCGGCGGGTCGCCGCCGCGCCGGCGCCCGTCGCGNTGCAGATGCGTTCGGCGGCGAAGCCGTCGATGGCCGAGCAGGTCCTGGCGGCCCCGGACGTGCAGACGGTCTCGCGTCCCCTGGCCGACGGGACCGCGACGGTGATGTTCTCCCGCGACCGCAACGCGGCCGTGCTGCTGATGAACAACGTGCCGCCGCCGTCGCCGGGCACCGTGTATCAGATGTGGTTGATCGGGACCAACGGGCCGACCTCGGCGGGCACCATGGGCGCCGCGGCCGTGTTGCCCTCGACGAAAGACACGCTCACCAACATCGGATCCTCGAGAGCGCTGGCGTTCACCGTCGAACCCGGCAACGGATCGCCGCAGCCGACCACCCCGATCCTGGCCGAGCTGCCCCTGAGTTAGGCCTTCTTCGTGAGGCCGCCCAGGATCGCGACGAGCACGCCCAGCCCGACCAGTGCGGCGCCGGCGACCAGCGTCACGTCGAGCCAGTGGCGCAGACCGGCCCCGGCGTGGGCGACCATCACCTCGGCGACCTGGCGGATGTCCCCGGTGGTGCGGTTGAGCGCGTCATCGACGTAGCGGCGGCCCGCCTCGATGCCCGCCCATCCCGCCCCGCCGACGAGCAGCGCCGAGATCCCGAG
>NZ_LT546237.1:4872058-4902863 GCF_900078675.2 Mycobacterium interjectum | reverse complement strand
GCACAAGCCGGTGATCCGTCACGACCTCCCCGCCGGCGGGCGACGTTTGGATCAGACCGCCGAAGGATACGTGACAACGATCGTTTCCGGGGAAATAATTGCTGAAAATGGCGTTCCGACAGACGCCCGTCCAGGCAAGTTGGTCCGCGGCCGAAAGCCCATGCCCGTACCTGGTCGATAACGCCACGAAGGGCGGTCCTTCCCGGTTAAGTTGGGTCGGTGACGAGCCCGCATTTTGCGTGGTTGCCGCCTGAAATCAACTCGGCACTAATTTTCGCCGGGCCGGGTGCGGCGCCGCTGCTTGCTGCGGCCGAAGCCTGGGACGGGTTGGCCGAGGATCTGGCGTCGTCGGCGTCGTCGTTCTTTTCGGTGACGTCCGATCTGGCCAACGGTTCGTGGCAGGGCGCGTCGGCGGCGGCGATGATGGCCGTCGCGACCCAGTACGTAGGCTGGCTGAGCGCGGCCGCGGCCCAGGCCGAGGCGGCATCGAGCCAGGCCGCGGCCATCGCGGCCGCCTTCGAGTCCGCGGTGGCGGCCACCGTGCAGCCCGCGGTGGTGGCCGCGAATCGCGCCTTGGTCAAGGCGTTGGCATCCACGAACTGGTTCGGGTTCAACGTCCCGGCGATCATGGACACCGAGGCCGCCTACGAGGCGATGTGGGCGGCCGACGTGGCCGCGATGTTCGGTTACCATGCCGACGCGTCGGAGGCCGCCGCGCAATTGGCGCCGTGGCAGCAGGTCCTGCAAAAGCTTGGTTTCACCTTTAGCAACGGCAAAATCGGTTTCGGTTCCCTCAGTCTTACGATGGGCAATTCGAACGTCGGTTTTGGAAACAGCGGCAGCTTAAATGTCGGCTCCGGAAATTCGGGGAACAACAACTTCGGCTTGGGAAACCTCGGTAATAACAACTTTGGCTTTGGTAACAGCGGTAACAACGACTTCGGGATAGGGCTGACCGGCAGCAACCAGATCGGGTTCGGCGGCTTCAACTCCGGCACCGGCAACGTCGGCTTCTTCAACTCCGGCAGCAATAACATCGGCTTCTTCAACTCCGGCACCGGAAACTTCGGCATCGGTAACTCGGGCATGTCCAACACCGGCCTGTTGAACTCGGGAGCGGTCAACGCGGGCTTTTTCAACAGCGGCAACGCCAACACGGGCATTTTCATGGACAGCGTGGCCGGCCACGGCGCCCAGGATGCCGCCGCGCTCAACTCCGGCAACTACATGACGGGCGGCGTCGGGGCGGCCAACCTCAGCTCGAGCCTCCTCAACTCGGCCGCGACCACCGGCGGCCTCAGTGCGAGCCTGTCGAACGCGGCGATGCTCAACCCGGCCGGCGCCGCCATGGCTGCCCCGCCCGACACGAGCGTCCTCACCGGCGGCATGCAGGCGGCCGGTGCGAACGCCGTCGCCGGCNCAACCGTGGTGGCCAGCCACAACGCAACGGTTGCCGCGAATCGCACGCCTTAGAACCTACTGAATCCCCCGCACGTACGCGGCCTGGCCGAGGTGCTGCGCGCAATCGTCGATGATGCTCACCAGCCGCGCGCTGGCCGTCACGGGCGGATCCCAATTTGTGTCGACGACGCGGCCCAGCTCGTCGGCCGTCACGCTGGCGATGTATTCGAGGGTCAGCTTGTGCACCGCGTGGTAGTAGCCGGACAGCAGCTCGGCGGGCGCCTTCACCTTCGCCACTTCGTCGGGGCCGTGCCCGTATCCGGTGTCGTTGCGCGGCAGGTCCAAGCCGAACCGGTCCACCCACCCGTCGCGGGTCCACACCTGCTCCACACCGGCCACGTGGGCCAGCTGGATGTCCTGCACCCGCGCGCTGTGCCAGATCAGCCAGGCGATGCTGTTGGCGCTGGGGGCCGGGCGATAGTCGGCCACCTCGTCGGTCAGGCCGTCGGCGAGTTCGTCGACGTGTTCGATCAACCGGGTGAACGCGTCGCGAAGCAGTTCCTGAGTTGCAGCGTCAGCGTTGGCCATGTCACCGACATTACGGGCCCCCGTGCCAGACCGCCTCGACGTTGTTGCCGTCGGGATCGCGGACGAAGGCCCCGAAGTACCCGGGGTGATATTCGGGCCAGAGCCGCGGCTCGTGCAACGACTCGGCGCCCAGCCGCACGGCCGTTCCGTGAAAGGCGCGCACCGCGCTTTCGTCGGCGGCCTCGAAGGCCAGGTGCATCTCGCGAGCGGGACCCATGCCCGACCCATCGGCGATCCAAAATGACGGTTTGCCGCCGCGGCCGTACCCGATGGCACGGCCGAAATCCATTTGCCGCGAGAAACCCAGCACGCCCAGCACGTTGTCGTAAAAATGCTGCGATTTCGGATAATCGGCGCAATTGATTCCGATGTGGTCGATCACGGAAGTGATCCTGGCACGACCCACCGGCGCGGTCGTAGATTATTTAGATGACCTACGACCTCATCATCCGCAATGGCACCATCGTCGACGGGCTGGGCGGTGAGCCGTACGTCGGCGACGTCGCGGTAGAGAACGGCGTCATCAAAAAGGTGGGAGCCGTCGGATCGGTGAACGGCGACGGCGCCCGGCGGGAGATCGACGCCACCGGGCTGCTGGTCACCCCCGGCTTCGTCGACCTGCACACCCACTACGACGGCCAGGCGATCTGGTCGGAGCGCCTGACGCCGTCGTCGGCGCACGGGGTGACCACGGTGGTGGTGGGCAACTGCGGCGTCGGCTTCGCCCCCTGCCGCCAATCCGACCACGACGTGCTCGTCGACGTCATGGCCGGTGTCGAGGACATACCCGGCGTCGTCATGACCGACGGCCTGCCCTGGACCTGGGAAACCTTCCCGGAATACATGGACGCCCTGGAGGCGGGCAAACGCGACATCGACGTGGCGGCCTACCTGCCGCACTCGCCGCTGCGGGTGTACGTGATGGGTCAGCGTGGCGCCGACCGCGAGCCGGCCACCGCCGCGGACCTCGCCGAGATGAGGGCGCTGGCCAAGGAGGCGATCGAGGTCGGCGCGCTGGGCTTCGCGTCGTCGCGGCTGACCATCCACAAGACCGAAAGCGGTTCGCCGATACCGAGTTACGACGCCGCCCGCGAGGAGATCGAGGAGATCGCGAAAGGTGTCGTGGACGCCGGGGGCGGGCTGCTGCAATTCGTGCCGGACATCCCCGCCGGCGGCTACCAGCCCGTCCTGCAAACGGTGTTCGATGTGGCCGAGGACTTGGACCTGCCGGTCACCTTCACCCTCGTCGTCGCCAACTCCGGCGACCCGACGTGGGAGGACGCCATCACGATGATCGAGAAGGCCAATACAAATGCGGGGGCGGGTGGTGCACAATTCACCGCGCAGCTGCTGCCGCGGCCGATCGGGCTGATCATCGGGCTGCAGCTGACCGCCAACCCGTTCGTGCTGTACCCCAGCTACCGCGAGATCGCGCACCTGCCGCTGGCAGAGCGGGTGGCCGAGATGCGCAAGCCCGAGGTCCGCGCGCGGATCCTGGCCGACAAGCCCGGCGTCGGTCACCCGATCCTGTACGTGGCGCAGATGTGGGACTGGATCTACCCGCTGGGCGACGAGCCGAACTACGAGCCCGACCCGTCGACCAGCATCGGGGCCCGCGCCCGGGCCCGCGGGGTGGCTCCGATGGAGGAGGCTTACGACCGGCTGCTCGACGACGAGGGCCGCGCCATGCTGTTGGTCGCGACCAGCAACCTGCAGAACAACTCGCTGGACACCGTGGGGAAGTTGCTGCACCGCGACGACGTGGTGCTCGGGCTCGGCGACGGGGGCGCCCACTACGGGATGATCTGCGACGCCAGCTACACGACGTACTTCCTGGCGCATTGGGCTCGGGATCGAAGGTCCGGGAGGTTCACCGTGGCCGAGGCCGTACGCGAGCTCACCTCCGTGCCCGCCCGGGTGGCCGGGCTGGGCGACCGCGGCCGCATCGCGGCCGGATACAAGGCCGACCTCAACGTCATCGACCACGGCGCCCTGCGGCTGCACAAGCCGGTGATCCGTCACGACCTCCCCGCCGGCGGGCGACGTTTGGATCAGACCGCCGAAGGATACGTGACAACGATCGTTTCCGGGGAAATAATTGCTGAAAATGGCGTTCCGACAGACGCCCGTCCAGGCAAGTTGGTCCGCGGCCGAAAGCCCATGCCCGTACCTGGTCGATAACGCCACGAAGGGCGGTCCTTCCCGGTTAAGTTGGGTCGGTGACGAGCCCGCATTTTGCGTGGTTGCCGCCTGAAATCAACTCGGCACTAATTTTCGCCGGGCCGGGTGCGGCGCCGCTGCTTGCTGCGGCCGAAGCCTGGGACGGGTTGGCCGAGGATCTGGCGTCGTCGGCGTCGTCGTTCTTTTCGGTGACGTCCGATCTGGCCAACGGTTCGTGGCAGGGCGCGTCGGCGGCGGCGATGATGGCCGTCGCGACCCAGTACGTAGGCTGGCTGAGCGCGGCCGCGGCCCAGGCCGAGGCGGCATCGAGCCAGGCCGCGGCCATCGCGGCCGCNGTGCCTGCATGACTGCGTGGTGTTCTCGCTGTGAGCCGCGTCGCACCACTCGCTCCGCCGTGGAGTGAGGAAGACGCCACCGGCATCAACAGCTGGGGTCACCCGGACCGCACTTACGAGCCGCTGCTTCTGGTGCGTTGCCTGCAACGCCATCCGGCGCTTGCGAGCCGGCTGCGCAAGCTCGGTGAATCCCTTTACGTCGTAGCGCTTTTGCCGCCCCGGACCCGGACGATCGCGATCCTGCGCAGCTGCGCGCTGCTGCGGTGCGAGTACGAGTGGGGCGGGCAGGCGGCGTTCTGGGGTCCGATCGCGGGTGTCAGCGACGACGAGTGCGACGCCCTGGTCACCGGCGGGGCGGACGACCCGCGGTGGAGCCCGGCCGAGCGGACGCTGATCGAGGCGGTGGACGAATTGGAACGCACCGGCTCGTGGTCGGAGGCGACCTGGGCGGCGCTGGGGCGCGACCTGGATGACGAGCAGCGGATCGAACTGCTGACCGCCGTCGGCTGGTACCGCACGATCTGCACGCTGTGCAACGCGCTCGCGCTACCGGTGGAAGGTTGGATGCGGCGCTGGCCCTCAGCTGGCTGACCGGTCCCTGCCTAGGTCCCTTTTCAGGCCCGGATGCTGGTTCTTCAGCAGCGGCAGCAGCACCCGTCGCGGCAGGAACTGGAACAGCCGCGTGGACAGTTGGCTTGGCAGCCCGGCGATCACCGTGCCGCGGTCGTGCTCGAGCGCGTCGACCCCGATGCGGGCCACCTCGCGCGACGGCATCCACAGGAACTTCGGGAACGCGTCGGCAAAGGTCCGCTCGTCCATGCCCGCGTTTTTCAGGAACTCGGTGCGCACCGGGCCCGGGCACAGCAGCGCGACGGTGACGCCGGTGCCGGCGAGCTCGCCGCGCACCCCTTCGGTGTAGGTCTTCACGAACGCCTTGGTGGCGGCGTAGCCGGCTTGCCCCGGGAAGGGGTGGTAGCCCGCGGTGGATCCGAGGTTGAGGATGGCGCCGCGTCCGCGTGGCACCATCTGCTGCACGGCGCGGGTGGTGAGGTCGATGACGGCCTCGACGTTGACCCGCACCTGGACGATCTCCTCGCCGACTCGCGTCTTCGTCACCGACCCGATGGTGCCGACGCCGGCGTTGTTGACCAGGATGTCGACGGTCAGCCCGCGGCGGTCGACCTCCTCGAGGAGGCCGGCGCGGGCCGTCGCGTCCGCGACGTCGCAGGCGATCACCTCGACCCGCACGCTGCCCGCGAGCTCGTCCGCGAGCCCGCGCAGCCGGTCTTCGCGGCGGGCGACGAGCGTGACGCCGTGGCCGCGGTCGGCCAGCTCCCGGGCGATGTCGGCGCCGATGCCCGACGACGCCCCGGTCACGACGGCGGTACTGGTGGGTGAGGGCGTCGGAAGGGCCACGCGGTTAAACGTACAAGGCGGCCCTGCGCGCCGAACGTGAAACCAGGGCGGAAGAATCGCCGAAATCCCGCCCTGAGCTCACGCTCGGCGCACGAAAAAGCCCGGCCCCCAAGGGGACCGGGCTTTTCGTTGACTTCCTAGAAGTCCATACCACCCATGCCGCCGGTCGGGTCGCCCGCGGGTGCGGCCGCCTTCTCCGGCTTGTCGGCGACGACGGCCTCGGTCGTCAGGAAGAGCGCCGCGATGGACGCCGCGTTCTGCAGCGCCGAGCGGGTCACCTTGACGGGGTCGGCAACGCCGGCCTTCAGCAGGTCCTCGTAGTCGCCGCTGGCGGCGTTCAGGCCGGTCCCGGCGGGCGAGTTGCGGACCTTCTCGGCGACAACTCCGGGCTCCAGCCCGGAGTTGAAGGCGATCTGCTTCAGCGGAGCCTCGAGCGCCACCTTGACGATGTTGGCGCCGGTCGCCTCGTCGCCGGTGAGCTTCAGCTCGTCCAGCGTCGGAGCCGCTTGCAGCAGGGCCACGCCGCCACCGGCGACGATGCCCTCCTCGACGGCCGCCTTGGCGTTGCGCACCGCGTCCTCGATGCGGTGCTTGCGCTCCTTGAGCTCCACCTCGGTGGCCGCCCCGGCCTTGATCACCGCGACGCCGCCGGCCAGCTTGGCCAGGCGCTCCTGCAGCTTCTCGCGGTCGTAGTCGGAGTCGCTGTTCTCGATCTCCTGGCGGATCTGGGCCACGCGCCCGGCGATGGCGTCGGGGTCACCGGCGCCCTCGACGATGGTGGTCTCGTCCTTGGTGACGACGACCTTGCGGGCCTTACCGAGCAGCGCAACATCGGCGCTCTCCAGCGACAGGCCGACCTCCTCGCTGATCACCTGGCCGCCGGTGAGGATCGCCATGTCCTGCAGCATCGCCTTGCGGCGGTCGCCGAAGCCGGGGGCCTTGACAGCCACCGACTTGAACGTGCCACGGATCTTGTTGACGACCAGGGTGGACAGCGCCTCGCCCTCGACGTCCTCGGCGATGATCAACAGCGGCTTGCCGGCCTGGATGACCTTCTCCAGCAGCGGCAACAGGTCCTTGACCGTCGACACCTTCGAGCTGACCAGCAGGATGTAGGGGTCCTCGAGGACCGCTTCCTGACGCTCGGCGTCGGTGACGAAGTAGCCCGAGATGTAGCCCTTGTCGAACCGCATGCCCTCGGTGAGCTCGAGCTGCAGGCCGAAGGTGTTGGACTCCTCGACGGTGATGACGCCCTCGTTGCCGACCTTGTCCATCGCCTCGGCGATGAGGTCGCCGATCGACTGGTCGCCCGCGGAGATCGCGGCGGTCGCGGCGATCTGCTCCTTGGTCTCGACATCCTTGGCCGACTTCAGCAGGGTCTCGGTGACCTTCTCGACGGCCTTTTCGATGCCGCGCTTGAGCGCCAGCGGGTTGGCGCCGGCCGCGACGTTGCGCAGGCCCTCCTTGACCAGGGCCTGGGCCAGCACCGTGGCCGTCGTCGTGCCGTCACCGGCGACGTCGTCGGTCTTCTTGGCGACTTCCTTGACCAGCTCGGCGCCGATCTTCTCGTACGGGTCCTCCAGTTCGATCTCCTTGGCGATGGACACACCATCGTTGGTGATCGTGGGGGCACCCCACTTCTTCTCCAGTACGACGTTGCGGCCCTTGGGACCCAACGTCACCTTTACCGCGTCGGCGAGGGCGTTCAGGCCCCGCTCGAGGCCGCGACGGGCCTCTTCGTCGTACGCAATTGTCTTGGCCATTGCGAAGTGATTCCTCCGGATTGGGAATGAAATGGGGCCACCGGGCGACGACAACCCCATTACTTACGCTGGCCGGGTGCAGTGCCCGCGACGGACGACCAAACTGGTCTCACCGTCCCGACCTAGCACTCGCCGGTCGCGAGTGCCAACGTCATTCTTAGCACTCGCCCATGCCGAGTGCAAGGACGGTCCCCAGTTATCGCCCAGCGCGTAAACCGTCGATGACGACGTCGGTCACCCGCTCGGCCAGCGCCGAGTCGTAGGCCTCCATCGCCTGGCATCCGACCAGGATCGTCTTCAGATCCCGCATATCGACGTCGCGCCGCGCGGTGCCCGCTTCCTGCGCGGCCCGCAGCAGTTCGCCGAGCAAGGCCTTGAATGCGTCCTCGGCCTCGGGCGCGGCGCAGGCGATGTCGATCCCGAGCCCGGCCAGCGCGTCGACCAGTCCGCGGTCCGTGGCGCCCCACTGCAGCACCATCGAGCGCAGGAAACTGAAGAGCGCCTCGCCCGGCCCGGCGGATTCGAGCAGCGCATGCCCGTCGTCGACGAGGTGCCGCATCCGGTCTTCGATGACGGCCTGAAACAGCGCCTCCTTCGTCGGGAAGTGCCGGTAGACGGTGCCGGCCCCGACGCCGGCGCGCCGGGCGATCTGGTCGATCGGCACCGCCAGGCCCTCGGCCGCGAAGGTCTCGTAGGCGACTTCCAGCACGCGCGCGCGGTTGCGCGCCGCGTCGGCGCGCAACGGGCGTGCCGGTTGCGCCATCTGTTCACCACCTAGGAGTTGACAAAGCGGGGCGCGCGTTCCGTATAGTAGCAGCAACCGGAGCGCTCGCCCCGCTTACTCTACTAGTTCAAGGAGCCTGTCATGGCCAAGTGGACCGCCGCGGACATCCCCGACCAGACCGGTCGCGTCGCCGTCATCACCGGAGCCAACACCGGCCTCGGCTACGAGACCGCGCTGGCGCTCGCCGACCACGGCGCCCACGTGGTGCTGGCGGTGCGCAACCTCGACAAGGGCAAGGACGCCGCGGCCCGGATCAGCGCGACGAGCCCGCACGCGGACGTCGCGCTGCAGGAGCTGGACCTGACGTCGCTGGACTCCATTCGGGCCGCGGCCGAGCAGCTGCGCTCCGCGCACGACCGCATCGACCTGCTGATCAACAACGCGGGCGTGATGTGGACGCCGAAGTCCACCACCAAGGACGGCTTCGAGCTGCAATTCGGCACCAACCACCTCGGCCACTTCGCCTTCACCGGGCTGCTGCTGGACCGGCTGCTGCCGGTCGCCGGCTCCCGGGTCGTGACCGTCAGCAGCATGGGCCACCGCATCCGCGCCGACATCCACTTCGACGACCTGCAGTGGGAACGCGGCTACAGCCGCGTGGGCGCCTACGGGCAGTCGAAGCTGGCCAACCTGTTGTTCACCTACGAGCTGCAGCGCCGACTCGCGCCACACGGGACCACGATCGCCGCGGCCGCGCACCCCGGCGGGTCCCGGACCGAGCTGACCCGCAACCTGCCCGCGCTGCTCACGCCCGTGGCGGCCGTGTTGGAGCCGTTGTTCCAGGGCGCGGACATGGGCGCCCTGCCGACGCTGCGCGCGGCGACCGACCCCGGCGTGCTCGGCGGCCAGTACTACGGCCCCGACGGGTTCGGCGAGCAACGCGGCCACCCGAAACTCGTTGCGTCCAGCGCGAAATCGCACGACGTCGCCATGCAGCGCCGGCTGTGGGCGGTCTCCGAGGAGCTCACCGGGGTGGTCTATCCCGTCGACTGACGGGGTAACACTAAAGGCATGTCTCTCGCCGTGCCGCCGTATCCACCGCCCCGCTACACCAGGGACGAGCCGGAGGTCAGCGCGTGGCTCAAGCGCGTCGACGAGCCGGCCGACTACGAGACCTTCGGGACCAAGTACCACTACCTGGCCAACGAGCGGGCCACCGACGGCGACTACGGCCTGTACCGGGTCGACATCGGCCCCGCCGGCGGCGGGCCCCCGGCCCACTTCCACCGGGCCATGTCCGAGGCGTTCTTCGTCCTGTCCGGGACGATGAAGCTCTACGAGGGCAACGAGTGGGTCGACGGGCACCCCGGCGATTTCCTCTACGTGCCGCCCGGCGGCGTGCACGGCTTCCGCAACGAGGCCGACGAACCGGCGTCGGTCCTGATGCTGTTCGCCCCCGGGGCGCCGCGGGAGGCCTACTTCGAGGGCTTCGGGGAGCTGGCCGACATGACCGACGACGAACGCCGGGAGTGGTTCATCCGCCACGACAACTACTGGGTGCAGTAGTCGGTTAACGGTGAGCGAACTTTCGGTGCTGCGCACCGATACTCGGCGCGGGCGCGACGTAGGGTTTGGCCGTGCAGGTGAGGTCGAAGCGCGCCGCGGCATGGCTGCGGATGAAGGTCGAGACGGCGTTCAGCGCCCCGGTCAGGACCGCCGAGCGGGTCAAACGACCGAGTCGCCCCGGCCTGAGCCGCGGGTTGCCCGCCCGGGCCGCCGCACCCGCGAGGCGCCGGCGCCGCCTGCGGCCCCGGCCGTCCGCTAGCTACCGGTCGAAGCGGTAGTCGCCGTCGACCAGTTCGCGGGTGCGTTCGTAGAACGTCCGACCGCTGTAGGGCAACTGCGTGACGACCTTGCCGCTGGGATGCCGGAAGTAGTTGTCGCAGGCGAGCCACACCTTGCCCGCCATGGCGGCCTGAATCTCGTCGTTGTAGCGACGCTGCGCGTCGGAGGTGACCTCGATCGTGCGCGCACCGCGGCCGCCCATCACATCGAGGATGTGGCGGACGAACGTGGTCTGCGCCTCGTGGATGTACAGGATCGAGTTGACGCCGTTGGTGTTTGGGCCGTAAAGCGTGAAGAAGTTCGGATACCCGGCGATCAGCGTGCCGAGGTAGGCTTCGGCGCCACCGCTCCACTCGTCGCGTAGGTGGCGGCCACCGGTCCCGTACACGTCGATGCTCGCCAGGTAGTCGGCCGCGGTGAACCCGGTGCCGTAGATGACGGTGTCGACGCGGTGTTCGACGCCGTCGACGGTGCGCACCCCGCGCTCGGTCAGCTCGGCGATCGCGGTCGTCTCCAGGGTGACGTTGGGCAGCGCGAACGTGGGATACCACTCGCGCGACATCAACGGCCGCTTGCAGCCGGCGGGATAGTCCGGCGTGAGCTTCGCGCGCAGCGCGGGGTCGGTCACCTTGCGCCTCAGGTAGCTGCGCGCGAGCTCGGTGGCCTCGCGCGTTTGCGCGGCGTCGACGTCGAAGCTCGAGGATTCGTAGGCATCGAAGGCCTCGTCGCGCAGCTTGCGCGCCGTCTCGGGGTGGCGTTCGAACTCGTCGTGCTGCTCGGCGGTGAACGGGAAGTCGAAGCGCGGGGCGATCCAGATCGGGGTCCGCTGAAACACCGTGAGGTGCGCCGTTTTCGGCGCGATCGCGGGGACGTACTGGATGGCGCTGGCGCCCGTGCCGATGGACGCGACCCGCTCCCCGGCCGTCGACCTGCTGTGATCCCAACGCGCCGAATGGAATTGGCGCCCTCGAAATCGGTGTCCGCCGCGTATCTCCGGAACGTGGGGCACGTCGAGCATGCCGACGGCGCTCACCACGACATCGAAGTCGTGCAGGGCGCCGTCGTCGGTCGTCAGCGTCCACCGCCGCTGGTCGTCCGACCACCGCGCCGTGGCGATCGCGGTGTGGGGCCGCAGGTGCGGCCCCAGCCCGTGGTCGATGGCGACCTTTTCCAGGTACGCCAGGATCTCGGGCTGGTTCGCGTAGGTCTTGCTCCAACGCGGGTTGGGCGCAAAGGAATACGAGTACAGATGCGACGGCACGTCGCAGGCCGCGCCCGGAAAGGTGTTGTGCCGCCAGGTCCCGCCGAACCCGTCCGCGCGGTCGAAGATGGTGAAGTCGTAGCCGCCCTGCGCCAGCTGGATGCCCATCGCGATGCCCCCGGCACCGGCGCCGATGATCCCGACAGTGATTTTTCGGGGCATCACGCCCCGAATTGCGCGAAGTACGGTCGCTCGGGGCGGCTCTTCTCCACCAGGATGAACACCACGCCCCACGGGTCGACGAACCAGCTGGTGCGGACCCGCGCGACGTCCGCGATGCCGCTGACCAAAAACCGCACCCCCTTGCTCTCCAGTTCCGCGCGGGTGGCGTCGAGGTCCGCACAGATCAGCCCGACGTGCGACAGCCCGTGATCGGTCAGCCGCGCGCCTGCGCGCCGATCGGCACCGCTGTCGTCGACGTTGAGGTATTCGATCACCTCGAGCACCCGGTCGCCGTCGTCGCCGAAGCCGACGATGGCCGCCTTCATGCTCGGGTCCGACACCAGCTCGCCCATGTCCGCGCGAATGGCGTTACCGCTCATGACGTACGGCGGCGAGAGCACACGCAGGCCCAATACGTCGCGGTAGAACGCCACCGCGGCCTCGCAATCGGGGACGCACACCCCGGCGTGGGCCAACCCGGTAATCACGTTCTCAACCTTACGTCGGCGAGGCACTCATCGGGGAGGGCCGATAATGGCCGGGTGCGGTCAGTCGAAGAGCATCAGCGAGTCGTAGCGGAGATGATCCGCGCCCGTCCGTCGGTCGCGGTCGCGCTGGCCCAGGCCCAGGGGCTGGTGTTGGCCGACGATGTGGTCGCCCGGTTGGCGCTGCCGGTCTTCGACAACTCCGCGATGGACGGCTACGCGGTGCGCGCCGAGGACGTCGCGGACGCCACCCCCGAACGGCCGGTGGTGTTGGACGTCGCCGAGGACATCCCGGCCGGGCGCACCGACGAGCTGACGCTGCAACCAAAGACCGCGCACCGGATCATGACCGGCGCGCCCGTGCCGGCCGGTACGACGGCCGTCGTGCCGGTCGAGGACACCGACGGCGGCGTGGAATCGGTGGCGATCCACCAGCCCCGCCCCGCCGGCGCACACATCCGTCGGGCCGGCGAGGACGTCGCCCCCGGCACCACGGTGCTGCGCAAGGGCCAGGTGGTGACTCCGGCGGTGCTCGGGCTGGCGGCGGCGCTGGGAATGGCGGAGCTCCCGGTGATTCCGCGCCAGCGGGTGTTGGTGATCTCCACCGGCTCGGAGCTGGTGTCGCCGGGGGAGACCCTGCGGCCCGGGCAGATCTACGAGTCCAACTCGATCATGCTGGCCGGGGCGGTCCGCGATGCCGGCGCCGAGGTCATCGCCGTCGCGACCGCCGAAGACGATGTCGCGCAGTTCAGCTCGATCCTCGACCGGTACGCCGCCGATGCCGACCTGATCATCACCAGCGGCGGCGTCAGCGCCGGCGCCTACGAGGTCGTCAAGGACGCGTTCGGCCGGGAGGGGGACCAGGGGGTGGAGTTCGTCAAGGTGGCGATGCAGCCCGGCATGCCGCAAGGCATCGGGCGGGTGGCCGGCGCGACGATCGTCACCCTGCCCGGCAACCCGGTCAGCGCGCTGGTGTCCTTCGAGGTCTTCATCCGCCCAGCGCTGCGCCGGGCGATGGGGCTGCCGGACCCGGAGCGGCCGCACCGGCCGGCGGTGCTCGCCGAATCGCTGACCTCGCCGCGCGGCAAGCGCCAGTTCCGGCGCGCGATCCTGAACCGCTCCGACGACGGGGTCGGCACCGTCACCAGCTACGGCCCCCCGGCGTCGCACCACTTGCGGTGGCTGGCGTCGGCCAACGGGCTGCTGGACATCCCCGAAGACNCGGCGCACACATCCGTCGGGCCGGCGAGGACGTCGCCCCCGGCACCACGGTGCTGCGCAAGGGCCAGGTGGTGACTCCGGCGGTGCTCGGGCTGGCGGCGGCGCTGGGAATGGCGGAGCTCCCGGTGATTCCGCGCCAGCGGGTGTTGGTGATCTCCACCGGCTCGGAGCTGGTGTCGCCGGGGGAGACCCTGCGGCCCGGGCAGATCTACGAGTCCAACTCGATCATGCTGGCCGGGGCGGTCCGCGATGCCGGCGCCGAGGTCATCGCCGTCGCGACCGCCGAAGACGATGTCGCGCAGTTCAGCTCGATCCTCGACCGGTACGCCGCCGATGCCGACCTGATCATCACCAGCGGCGGCGTCAGCGCCGGCGCCTACGAGGTCGTCAAGGACGCGTTCGGCCGGGAGGGGGACCAGGGGGTGGAGTTCGTCAAGGTGGCGATGCAGCCCGGCATGCCGCAAGGCATCGGGCGGGTGGCCGGCGCGACGATCGTCACCCTGCCCGGCAACCCGGTCAGCGCGCTGGTGTCCTTCGAGGTCTTCATCCGCCCAGCGCTGCGCCGGGCGATGGGGCTGCCGGACCCGGAGCGGCCGCACCGGCCGGCGGTGCTCGCCGAATCGCTGACCTCGCCGCGCGGCAAGCGCCAGTTCCGGCGCGCGATCCTGAACCGCTCCGACGACGGGGTCGGCACCGTCACCAGCTACGGCCCCCCGGCGTCGCACCACTTGCGGTGGCTGGCGTCGGCCAACGGGCTGCTGGACATCCCCGAAGACGTCGTCGAGGTGTCCGAAGGGACCGAGCTGCAGGTCTGGGACCTGAGCTGAGGCCGGTCGAAGGGGCCGGCTGCGGCGGATCGCGACGCCGGCGGCGGCGACCATCGCCCGCGCCCGCGGCGGCGTATCCGGCCACCGTCCAGGCTCCGTAAGATGGCCGCGTGGCAAGACGCCCCCGCACCGTGGGCCCCAGCGCCGAGGACCCGGACTTCAGCCCGCAGCATGCCCTCGAGTTGGTGCGCTCCGCCGTTCCGCCCGTTCATCCGGCCGGCCGACCGTTCGTCGCCGCCGGCCTGGCGACCGCCCTCGTCGGCCGCAGGCACCGCTGGGTGCGACGAGCGGGCCTGCTGGCCGCCGGCGCCTGCGCGGGGTTCTTCCGTCACCCCAAGCGGGTGCCGCCCACCCGGCCCGGCGCGGTCGTGGCGCCCGCCGACGGCGAGATCTGCGTGATCGACTCGGCGGCCCCGCCCGCCGAATTGAGCATGGGCGACGCCCCGTTGCCGCGGGTCAGCATCTTCCTGTCGCTGCTGGACGCCCACGTGCAGCGGGCCCCGGTGAGCGGCGAGGTGATCGCCGTGCAGCACCGGCCGGGCCGTTTCGGGTCGGCCGACCTGGCCGCGGCCAGCACCGAGAACGAGCGCACCAGCCTGCGGATCCGGACCGATACGGGCGCCGACGTGGTGGCGGTGCAGATCGCGGGACTGCTGGCGCGCCGCATCATCTGCGACGCACACGTCGGGGACAAGCTGACGATCGGTGAGACGTACGGCCTGATCCGGTTCGGCTCCCGGCTGGACACCTACCTTCCGCCCGGGACGGAACCGTTGGTCACGGTCGGCCAGCGCGCGGTCGGCGGCGAGACCGTGTTGGCCGAGCTGACATGACCGACAAGCCCCGCGGCAGGCGGGCGGTGAACCTGCAGATCCTGCCCAGCGCGATGACGGTCCTGTCCATCTGCGCGGGGCTGACCTCCATCCGGTTCGCCCTGTTGCACCAGCCGGTGCCCGCGATGGCGCTGATCGTCGCCGCCGCCATCCTGGACGGGCTCGACGGCCGGGTGGCCCGCATGCTCGACGCCCAGTCGCGGATGGGCGCGGAGATCGACTCGCTGGCCGACGCGGTGAATTTCGGGGTGACACCCGCGCTGGTGCTCTACGTGTCGATGCTGTCGAAGTGGCCGATCGGTTGGGTGGTGGTGCTGCTGTACGCGGTGTGCGTCGTGCTGCGGCTGGCGCGCTACAACGCGCTGGCCGACGACGGGGCCCAGCCCGCCTACGCGCACGAGTTCTTCGTCGGGATGCCCGCACCGGCGGGCGCGGTCTCGATGATCGGCCTGATGGGGCTCAAGCTGCAGTTCGGTGAGGGCTGGTGGACCTCGGTGTGGTTCCTGTGCATCTGGGTGACCGGGACGTCGATGCTGATGGTCAGCGGGATCCCGATGAAAAAGATGCACGCCGTGCGGGTGCCGCCGAACTACGCCACCGCGGTGCTGCTGGTGCTGGTGGTCTTCGCCGCCGCCGCGGTGTTGCAACCCTTCATCACGATCTGGGTGATCATCGTCGCGTACCTGTGCCACGTCCCGTTCGCCGTGCGCAACAAGCGCTGGCTGGACAGGCATCCCGAGGTGTGGGGCGACCAGCCCAAGCAGCAGCGCGCCCTGCGGCGCGCGAACCGCCGGTCGCAGCCGAGCCGCCGGTCGCTGACGCGGGTGGGGCTGCGGAAGCCNCAGGCAGGCCCTGACCGAGGCGGTGTTGTGGCCGCTGCGGCATCCCGACACGTTCGCCCGGCTGGGCGTCGAGCCGCCGCGCGGGGTGCTGCTGTACGGCCCACCCGGGTGCGGCAAGACGTTCGTGGTCCGCGCCCTGGCCAGCACCGGCCAACTGTCCGTACACGCGGTCAAGGGCTCCGAGCTGATGGACAAGTGGGTGGGCAGCTCGGAAAGGGCGGTGCGCGAACTGTTTCGGCGGGCCCGGGACTCGGCGCCGTCGCTGATTTTCCTCGACGAGGTGGACGCGCTGGCGCCCCGGCGAGGCCAAAGCTTTGACTCCGGCGTGACCGACCGGGTGGTGGCCGCGCTGCTGACCGAGCTGGACGGGATCGACCCGCTGCGCGACGTCGTGGTGCTGGGCGCCACCAACCGGCCCGACCTGATCGACCCCGCCCTGCTGCGGCCCGGCCGGCTGGAGCGGCGGGTGTTCGTCGAGCCGCCCGNTTGCTCGACGACGTGACGCTGTCCAATGCCGGCCTGCGGGAGGGCACCGCGGTGATCGTCGGCCCGGTCACCGTGTACGGCGCGCGGTCGGTGACGCTGTCCGGCTCGTCGATGGCCGTCAACTCGATCACGCCGGTCACGCTGCGGCAGGCGTTGCTGGGCAAGGTGATGACCGTCGGCGACGCCGTGTCGCTGCTGCCACGCGACCTGGGACCCGGGACCTCGACGTCGGCTGCCACCCGGGCGCTGGCGGCCTCGGTCGGGATCAGCTGGACCTCGGAGCTGTTGACCGTCACCGGCGTCGATCCCGAGGGACCGGTCAGCGTACAGCCGAACTCGTTGGTCAGCTGGGGAACCGGGGCCCCGGCCGGGATTCCCGGGTCGCACGAACAACTGACCACCGGCACCCCCGAGATCCTCATCGAAGAGCTCAAGGGCTCGCAGCCGCAGGCCGCCAAGCTCGCCGAATGGCTCAAGCTCTCGCTGGACGAACCGCACCTGCTGAAGAGCCTGGGTGCCGGCACCAACCTCGGGGTGCTGGTGTCGGGGCCGGCCGGCGTGGGCAAGGTGACGCTGGTGCGCGCGGTGTGCGACGGGCGCAGGCTGATCGAGCTCGACGGGCCCGAGGTGGGCGCGCTGGGCGCCGACGATCGGCTGAAAGCGGTTGCCGCGGCGGTGCAAAAGGTTCGCGACGGCGGGGGCGTCCTGC
Source organism: Mycobacterium interjectum (assembly GCF_900078675.2). Taxonomy (GTDB): domain Bacteria; phylum Actinomycetota; class Actinomycetes; order Mycobacteriales; family Mycobacteriaceae; genus Mycobacterium; species Mycobacterium interjectum. The sequence goes on along the minus strand of NZ_LT546237.1, from coordinate 4,885,784 downwards.
TGATCGACGACGTCGACGCGCTGTTGCCCGCCACCGCCGAGCCGGTGGCCGCCCTGATCCTGGGCGAGCTGCGCACCGCCGTCGCCACCGGTGGCGTCGCGTTGATCGCCACCTCCGCACACCCGGACCAGCTCGATGCCAGGCTGCGCGCGCCCGACCTGTGCGACCGCGAGCTGGGCCTGCCGCTCCCCGACGGCGGCACCCGCAAGGCGCTGCTGGAGGCGCTGCTCAAGCCGGTGCCCACCGGCGATCTGCAGCTCGACGAAATCGCAGCACGCACACCGGGTTTCGTCGTCGCCGACCTGGCCGCGCTGGTCCGCGAGGCCGCGCTGCGGGCGGCGTCCCGGGCCAGCGCCGACGGCCAACCGCCCAAGCTGAGCCAGGACGACCTCGTCGGCGCGCTGACCGTCATCCGGCCGTTGTCCCGGTCGGCCAGTGCGGAATTGACCATCGGGAACGTCACGCTTGACGACGTGGGCGACATGGCCGAGGCCAGGCAGGCCCTGACCGAGGCGGTGTTGTGGCCGCTGCGGCATCCCGACACGTTCGCCCGGCTGGGCGTCGAGCCGCCGCGCGGGGTGCTGCTGTACGGCCCACCCGGGTGCGGCAAGACGTTCGTGGTCCGCGCCCTGGCCAGCACCGGCCAACTGTCCGTACACGCGGTCAAGGGCTCCGAGCTGATGGACAAGTGGGTGGGCAGCTCGGAAAGGGCGGTGCGCGAACTGTTTCGGCGGGCCCGGGACTCGGCGCCGTCGCTGATTTTCCTCGACGAGGTGGACGCGCTGGCGCCCCGGCGAGGCCAAAGCTTTGACTCCGGCGTGACCGACCGGGTGGTGGCCGCGCTGCTGACCGAGCTGGACGGGATCGACCCGCTGCGCGACGTCGTGGTGCTGGGCGCCACCAACCGGCCCGACCTGATCGACCCCGCCCTGCTGCGGCCCGGCCGGCTGGAGCGGCGGGTGTTCGTCGAGCCGCCCGACGCCGCGGCCCGGGGCGAAATCCTGCGCACCGCAGGCAAATCCATCCCGCTGAGCGACGACGTCGACCTCGACGAGGTGGCCGCCGGGCTGGACGGCTACAGCGCCGCCGACTGCGTCGCCCTGCTGCGGGAGGCGGCGCTGGGCGCGATGCGGCGATCCATCGACGCCTCCGACGTGACGGCCGCCGACCTCGCGGCCGCCCACAAGATCGTGCGCCCGTCGCTGGATCCCGCGCAGGTGGACGCCCTACGCACGTTCGCGAAAGCTCTCTAGCATCGCCCGCGCCGACGCCGCGACGTCGGCCTCCAGCCATTTCGGCATCGGCTCGTCGCGCGCATGGCGCCGCACCACCGCATACGGCAGATCCGCGACCGCTCGCGCGACGGCGTCGACCGAGCGTCGGTCGCCACGCCCATACAGTTGCCGCGCCAGGACCGCGACCCGCGCGCTCAGCGGCGCGTTCATGGCGGCGAGCGTCTCGCGGAAGGCCGCGTCCGGCTCGCCGTCGAGCAGGTCTCCCGGGCGGATCGTCAGCAACAGCCGGGCGTCGTCGGGAAGTTCGCGCGCGAAACCGATGCCGGCCACGGCCATCGCCACCGCGGTGTCGGCGGGGGGAGCACCGTCGGCGGCCATCGCCCGCGCCTGAAAGCGTTCCAGCGCCCGCAGCCACGCCGCCGTCAAGATGCCGTCGCGGTTGCCGAACCGGTGATACAGGGTGCCGGCGGGCGCGCCGCTCGCCTTCGATATCGCCGCGACGCTCGCGGCGCGCGGCCCGCCGTCGAGCACCAGCGCGCGGGCTGCGTCGAGGATCACATCGGTTTCGTGCTTCCGCGGTGGCGCCATGATCTAGTACATTCCTTCTATATGAAACGATTACCCTATATCGATGAGCATGCCACAACCGTCGACGCGAATCGCGAAGACACGTGGTCGGCGCTGCTGCTGGTGATGTGCCGCGACCCGCATGACCCGTCGACCGTCCCGGCCGGATTCGTGTTGGACGAGGCAACCGCACCCGAGCGGTTCGCGCTGAAAGGCCGCCACCCGTTCGCGGTTTATCGCTGGGTGTTCGAGTTGGAAGCCGAGTCGGCGCACCGCACCCGGCTGCGCGCGCTGACGTGGGCCGGCTTCCCCGGCATCCACGGCAAGGTCTATCGCGCCCTCGTCATCGGCACCGGCGCTCACCGCGTCGCGGTGCGGTGGACGCTGAACCGCATCGCGGTGACGGCGACCGGAGCCGATTACACCGACGTCTTCGAAGTGCCGATGGCTCGGGGCGATTCGCGCACCGCCGAGCAGGCTTTCCGCGACGCCGTGGGCGATCGGCCGGGCGCGGGCGGAAGGTGGGTCCTCTGGATTCACCGGCACGTCCTGAGATTTCGGCTGGGCCCGTATTCCTCGCCCCAGCACATCATCGGCTGGGCGATCACGCGTTCGGATCGCGACGAGGTCGTGCTGACGACGGGCGGTCCGCTCATGCGCGGCGAGTTGACGCTGCGCCGCCGGGACGGCCGGGCCATGCTCACCACCCGGGTGCATTACGGCCACAAAATCGCCGCCCGAACGGTCTGGGCCGTGATCGGACCGCTACATCGGGACGTGGCGCCGCAACTCGTGAAACGCATTGCGGCACAGGCTTGAAATCTTTGGCCCGTTCGGTCGTGACCACGTCGCCGTAACCCCGTCGCGCCTGCCTAACATGGAGAAGGGTCCCGTGAACGACGAGTCGCCGCGATGACCACGGCCGCGCAGATCCTCGATGGGATGGTGGTGAGTCTGGCCCTGCGCTCCCAGCAATGGATCGTTCACGGCCACCTGCTCGCCGAGGCGGCCATGCTGCTGCCAGGTGGCGCGCGGCCTCGTTCTTCACCCGCGCCGTCATCGGTGGCATCGGCATCGAAAACGGGCCGCACCGGCCGAGCCCGCCGCCGACACGGTGACGTTGGAGCTCAACCCGGGGAGCTAGCGCTACTGTCATCGAGCATGACGCAACGCCCCACCGCCCTGCGGGTCGTCGACGGAATCGACCTGTCGGGCAAGACCTGCGTGATCACGGGCGCCTCCTCCGGCTTGGGCCGCGAGTCGGCACGGGCGCTGGCCGCCGCCGGCGCGCACGTCGTCCTGACCGCACGCGACCCCGACGCCCTGGCGCAGACGGCCCGGTGGATAGCGGGCGAGGCGCCCGGCGCCCGGATCTCGGCGGTGCCGCTCGACCTCACCGCGTTGGCCGGCGTTCGCGCGGCGGCGAGCGCGATCGGCGACATCGCGCCGGTGATCGACGTCCTGATGAACAACGCCGGCGTCATGTTCACCCCGTTCGGCCGGACCCGCGACGGTTTCGAAACCCAAATCGGCACCAACCATTTCGGGCACTTCGAGCTCACCCGCCTGCTCGTCGCGCAACTGGCGGCCGCGGGAAGCGCGCGCATCGTCGCCCTGTCCTCGGGAGGCCACGTCATGGGTGACGTCGACTTCGACGACCCCAACTGGGAAAGCAGGGAATACGACAAGTTCGTCGCATACGGCGCGTCCAAGACCGCGAACATTCTCCACGTCGTCGAGGCGGACCGGCGGCTGCGGGAGTCGGGAATCCGCGCCTACGCCGTGCACCCCGGCACCGTGGCGACGTCACTGGCCCGCTACATGTCCCGCGCCGACTTCGCCCGGCTGCGCGCGATGGCCGCCGCCCGCGGCGGCGCCCTCGACCTCGTCACACCCGAGCAGGGCGCGGCCACCCAGGTGTGGGCGGCGGTCAGCCCGGAGCTGGCGGGCAGGGGCGCCCTGTACCTGCAGGACTGCCGCGTCAGCGACGCGGTCGCGCCCTACGCGCGCGACGAGCAGCGCGCGGCCGACTGGTGGGTCATCTCCGAGAAGTGTTGCGACAGAGCGTGAATGGGGCGTGCACTCGGGTATTCGAGTGTGCGCACAGGGCGGTATTTCGACCGAATTCCCGCCGCGGGTTCACAATCACGCGCACCAACGCACGCTCGGCGATCGCCAGTGACTCACGGCTCCGGCAGTTCCCGCCAATCGGCCGAAAGCCGCGAGCTGAACCGCGGCGGCCGGCGATCCAGGAACGCGGTGACCCCCTCGCGGGTGTCGGCGGTGCCCATCACGCGTTGGTGCAGCTGGGTTTCCAGCGACGCGACCTGCCGCGGGCTGTAGTTGTTGATCGCGGTGTCCCACAGCAGCCGCTTGCACAACGCCGCCGACATCGGGGCCACGTGGGCCGCGATGTCGCGCGCCATGTCCAGGGCGTGGTCGAGCACCCGCTCGGCGGGCAGCGCCCGATTCGCGACGCCGAGCGCGACCGCCTCGGCGCCGGTGAAGGTGCGCCCCGTCAGCAGCAGCTCCGCGGCCACCCCCAGGGTGGCCAGATGCGCCAGCGTCCAGTGCGACGCGCAGTCGGGGATCACTCCCCGGCGCACTTGCACCACACCGTATTTGGCGTCTTCGGCGACGATGCGGATGTCGGCCTGCAGCGCGATCGTCAGGCCGATGCCGATCGCGTGGCCGTTGAGGGCGGCGATCACCGGCTTGCGCAACTCGAAGGCGGCCGGGTCGATCGGCGACGCCGAGAACCCGCTGTCGGCCGCCGGGGAGTCGAACGGCGAAATGTTGCCGGAGAAGTCCGCTCCCACACAGAAGGCGCGGCCCGCCCCGGTCACCACGAGGGCGCGCACGGCGTCGTCGCCGTCGCACTCCCGGTAGGCCCGGCTCAGCAGCCGGCCCATGTCGGCGGTGTAGGCGTTGAGATGGTCGGGGCGATTCAGCGTCAGCACCGCCACGCCCTCGTTGATGTCGACAGTCACGTCGGCGCTCATCACGTCGCCCCCTATTCGGACAGCTGGAACTCCACCATGTCGGCAAGCGCGTCGACGGCCTCATCGAGCGCCGCGAATCGATCGGCGGCCGACGGCGCCGACAGCACGCTGTAGCGGTCGGCCGTGCCGATCGGGATGCGAGACGCCAACTCGAACAGCCGTTGCCCGGGATCGCCCGCGCCGCGGCCCAGGAGCTCGTCGCGCTCGGGCAACCGGGCATCGCGGGCCGCGGCGATCCGCTCGAACAACGCCATCACCCGGTCCTCGAGTTCGACCAGCTGCGCGGCGGTCACCGGCTCGCCCGCCTCCTCCGGCCACCAGGTCACCGTCCCGCGCGGGTACGGACCGTCGGGCAGGCCCCCGCGCANCCCAGGAGCTCGTCGCGCTCGGGCAACCGGGCATCGCGGGCCGCGGCGATCCGCTCGAACAACGCCATCACCCGGTCCTCGAGTTCGACCAGCTGCGCGGCGGTCACCGGCTCGCCCGGCTCGTCGGGCCACAAGGTCACCGTCGCGCGCGGGTACGGATCGTCGGGCAGCCACTCGCGCACCCGGAACCGCTCGCCGGTCCGGCAGCACAACGCGTATCGGCCCGCACCGAGGTCGGCATGTTCGGCGATCCAGCACAGCACGCCGACGTCGCAACGCGAATCGCCGCCGCCGACCTCGCGGCCCCGCGCGATCAGCACGACGCCGAACGGTTCGCCTTCGTCCAGGCAGCGCCGCACCAGCGCCCCGTAGCGGGGCTCGAAGATGCGCAACGGCAGCTCCTCGCCGGGCAGCAACGCCGACTCGAGCGGGAACATCGCCCGCTGAACGGGTTCGGGATCCGCCATCAGATGTCCAGCTCCGCCACCAGCGCGTCGACCACCGCGCGCAGGTCGCCGTCGTGTTCCTCGGCCACCCGCCGCTGGCGCTGATAGGACGCGCCGTGGGCCACGATGTCGGCCACCGCGCGCAGCTCGTCGACGCACTGCAGCGACTTGGCGACAGGCTCCAGCCTGGTCAGCACGTCGTCGAGGTCCTCGGTGACCAGCCGCTCGTTGCTCTCGGCGTCCAGGATGATCACCGCGTCCAGCCCGTAGCGGGCGGCGCGCCACTTGTTCTCCTGCACGTGCCACGGAGGCATGGTGGGCAGCGTCTCGCCGGCGTCGAGCCGGCGGTCCAGGTCGACGATCAGGCAATGCGTCAGCGCGACCAGCGCGCCAAGCTCGCGCAGGTTGGACACGCCGTCGCAGACCCGCACCTCGAGCGTGCCGAGATGCGGCGAAGGCCTGATATCCCAACGGATTTCGTCCATGTGATCGATGATGCCGGTCTTCTTCTGATCGTGCACGAAGCCCTCGAACTCCGACCACCTCTGGAAGTGAAACGGCAACCCGGCGGTCGGCAGCTGCTGAAACATCATGGCGCGGTTGCTGGCGTATCCGGTGTCCTCCCCGCCCCACCACGGCGACGACGCCGACAGCGCCAGCAGGTGCGGGTAGTACTTCAGCAGCGAGGTCATGATCGGCATCACCTTGTTCGCCGACGAGATCCCGACGTGGACGTGCACCCCCCAGATCATCATCTGGCGGCCCCACCACTGGGTGCGTTTGATCAGCTCGGCGTAGCGCGGGGCGTCGGTCAGCTTCTGGGCGGACCACCGGGCGAACGGATGGGTGCCCGCGCAGAACAGCTCCATGCCGCGGGCCCGGACGACCTGGCGGGCCGGGCGCAGCGTCTCGCCCAGGTCTTGCATCGCCTGGGCGGTGCAGTCACAGATGCCGCTGACCACCTCGACGGTGTTGCGCAGCAATTCCTTGTGCACGCGCGGGTTTTCGCCGATCTCGGCGATGACCGCGGTGGCCTCGTTGCTCAGGTCGCGGGTCTGCGCGTCGACGAGCGCGAACTCCCACTCCACGCCGATCGTCGGCCGCGGCGAGGGGGCGAAATCGATGCGGGTTCGCGACCTGCTAGCCGGCGCCGATGACACCGCACGCCACCCGCTTGCCGGCGTCACCGGTCGTCATCGTCATCTGGTCTGGACCCGGCGTTCCGTTGGTCTGGCTGTAGCGCTCCGGCGGAATGTTGGCGAAGTTGTCGGCGCCGGCGTGAATGACGATCGCCGTCTTTTCGCCGGACGTCAGGTCCTCCATGGCGAACGCGTCCGTGGTGGTCACCAGCATGCCCACGCCGTCCTTGCGGACCTGAAGCGACGTCAGGTCGCCGCTGGCCGGCTCGGCGGAATGCCCGGGCGCCTGGAAGTGGCCACCGGCGGACAGGAAGTCGCCGGGCGCGCCGCCGGTCGGGGCCGTCGAATTCGGCTCGCACTTGCCCACCTTGTGGATGTGCACCCCATGGAAGCCGGGCGTGAGGTGCCCCGGGCCGGACGTCGCGATGGTGATGGTGGCGTAGCCGTTGCTGAAATCGAACTTCGCGGTCGCGACCTGAATGCCGTCGGGCGTCTTCAGTTGCGTGGTCAGGCTCTGCCCCGCCGGCTGCTGCTCGGCACCGTCGGTGCCCGAGGTGGGCGACGGCGCGCTCGCCCCGGTCCAGATCGCCGGCGTGGTGCCGGGGACCTGCGACGCGTGCTGCGGCGACGAGCAGGCACCCACCAGCGCGACACAGGCTCCCGCAGCGAGAGCGGACGTGATCACGGCGGTGGCATCGCGGTGCTTGGGCATAGCCGAAGCCTAGCCGGACGGCCCCCGAAATTGGAGCAGCGCCAACGTCAGCCCGTCACCAGGACGATGACGCCGGGCGGCTGGCCACTCAGCGCCGGAATGCGCGGCTGGACGGGCGCTCCCAGGTTCTTGCCCACCGCGTCGGCGGTGGCGTGCTCACCGTCGGCGTCGGTGTAGTAGACGGTGGTGGCCGACACATCGGACAGCGGCAGGTTACCGACGTCGGTCACCTTGAAACCGGCGGCCGTCAGCTGATCCTTGGTCCGCGCGGCGACGCCCTCTTTGTTAGAGATGTTGTAGACGCGAACCTCGGCCTGGTTCGCCGGGGCGCTGCTGGTGGTCGCCGACGAGCTGACGCTGCTGGTCGCGCTGGAGACGGCCGACGCCGAGTCGTCATCGGACTTTCCGGAGGAACTCAGCGCCTGCCAACCGAGCAACAGGAAGATGACGCCCAGGAACAACAGCACCATCACCATGGCCCGGAGGGGCAGCCCCGTGGAATCGGGAACGCGCTCTTTCATCGAGCCCACTGTAGCGAGTTAGGTCACCTCGAAGCCGAGGCGGCGGGCGGCCCGCGCCTTTTGCCGGCTGGCGCGCAGCCGCCGCAGCCGCTTCACCAGCATCGGGTCGGCGGCCAGCGCCTCGGGTCGATCGACTAACGCGTTGAGCACCTGGTAGTAACGCGTCGCCGACATCGAGAACAACTCTTTGATGGCGTCTTCCTTGACCCCGGCGTACTTCCACCACTGGCGTTCGAACGCCAGGATGTCGTGTTCACGGCGGGTGAGGCCATCGGCGATGTCAGCGTCGTCCCCCGATCGATTTGCCCGCGCCATGGCGCTGTCCATATTGCTTCCCCTGGACCCTTCCGGCGATGCTCAACGTGTTCGAATGACTCATACATTGGGGCATGTTTCGGCGAATATTGAACCACGCCGCGAACCCTCAAGCCGTAATGCAGACCCGCGAGTCGGCCGATTGGCCGCGGTTCCCCCGGCTCCCCCCGGCCCACATCATCCACCCGCCTAAGCTTTCCGACCATGGCAGTCGTACCCATCCGCATCGTGGGCGATCCCGTCCTGCACACCCCGACGGCGCCGGTGCCCGTCGGCGCCGACGGCTCGCTGCCGGCCGACCTGCCCGAGTTGATCGCCACCATGTACGACACCATGGACGCCGCGCACGGCGTCGGCCTGGCCGCCAACCAGATCGGGCACGGGCTGCGGCTCTTCGTCTACGACTGCGCCGAAGACCGCGGCCTGACCGACCGCCAACGCGGCGTCGTCATCAACCCGGTGCTGGAAACCTCCGACATACCCGAGACCATGCCCGACCCGGGCACCGACGAAGAGGGCTGCCTGTCGGTCCCGGGCGAGTCGTTCCCCACCGGCCGGGCGAAGTGGGCGCGGGTCACCGGGCTCGACGCCGACGGCAGCCCGGTGACCATCGAGGGCACCGGCCTGTTCGCGCGGATGCTGCAGCACGAAACCGGCCACCTGGACGGCTTCCTCTACCTGGACCGCCTCATCGGCCGGTACGCCCGCAGCGCGAAACGGGCCGTGAAGTCACACGGCTGGGGCGTTCCGGGACTGTCATGGCTACCGGGCGAGGGGCCGGACCCGTTCGGTCACTGATGGTTTCGTGGCCCGACCCGGGAACCCGGGTGACGGTTCGCTACCGGCGCCCCGCCGGGTCGGTCCCGCCGCTGACAGATGCCGTCGGAGTCCTGCTGGCGGTCGACCCGGTGGTGCGGGTGCGGACGAAAACGGGCGCGGTGGTCGAGTTCGCGCCCGCCGACGTGGTCGCGCTGCGGGCGCTGACCGACGCACCGGTGCGCACCTCGGACATCCGGGCGCTCGAGCGCGCAGCGGCGGCCGCCCNCGTCGGCGGTGCGGTCCGCAACGTGGGCAAAACCGTGGGTCGCGCGGCGGACGCGACCACCGCGGCAGCGGGTGCTGTCGGCGGCGCCGCGGTCAATGGAATCGTCGGCGGCGTAACGGGAGCCGCGGAGGGCATCAAGCGCGGAATCAGCAGCGGCAGTCATTCGACGCCCGCGGCGGCGTTGGCCCTGGGCGCGATCGGCGTCGCGGGCCTGGTCGAGTGGCCGGTGTTGCTGGCGGTCGGCGGCGGCGCGTTGTTGCTGCACCGGATGCAGCGCAAGCCCGAGGGCCCGGCCCCGGCGAAGGCCAACCTCAAGCCGGTACCCTCCGAACCCGCGCCCAAGAAGGTGACGCCGGCGAAGGCCGCCGGCAAGCCGGCGGCCAAGAAGGCAACCGGGCGCCGTGCCGGCGCCGCCGAGTTGCGCAGCACCAACTGAGAACCGCCTGAGCCGCCCTTTGAGCATTGTCACGTCGTTACAACGATCGACACCGCTGCGGGCCCTCACGACAGTCCTCGACATCGCGGCGATTCCGCTGCGCGAAGGCGCCAGGGCGCTCGCCGGCGACCTGCCCCGAGAAGCGCTGAGCCGGCGCTGCTGGCGGGGCGAGAGCCGCGCCTGGATCGAGGTGCGCGGCCTCGACGACGCGGGCTCGGGCGAATTGGGGCGCGCCGTGCTCGATGCGGTCCGGGCCCACCCCGGCGTCACCTCGGCCAGCCTGAACCATCCGTTGTCGCGCGTGGTCGTCGCCGTCGGCCCGGACGCCACGCTGCGCGACCTTTGCCGAATCGTCGACGGAGCCGAAAAGGGCTGCAACTCAAAAAAAGCCGTCAGACCCGCGGCGCCTCCGGCAAGTCTGCCGGGCGACGGCTTGGTGCTGGCGACCAGAGCCGTGACCATGGCCGCCACCGCCGCCGGCCTGGGCATAGCTCTCACCGGACGGGCCCTGCGGTGGCCGCATGCCCCGAGCGCCGTGCAGGCGGTCGTTTCGCTGGTGGAATACCAGCCCGCCCTGCGCCGAGTGGTCGAGGGCAGCATCGGGGGGCCCGCCACCGACTCCGTGCTGGCGCTGGCCGCAACGGTCGCGCAGACCATCACGCTGTCGCCGGCCTCCTTGACGGTGGGGTTGGCGATGCAGTCGCTGAAAGCCGCCGAATGCAGCGCCGAGGCGCGCGTCTGGGAAAAGCACGAACCGGACTTGGCGCGCCACGCCGACCAGCCGCCCACCCAGCCGGTCTCGATTCATGGGCGGCCGTCCAGGCCCGCCGAACGCCACGCCGGACAATTCGCGCTGCTGCAGGCGCTCAGCGCCGGGCTGATCGCCGCCCTCACCCGCAACGTGAACATGGTCGCCACCGCAATCCTGGTGACCGCGCCCAAGGCCAGCCGGACCACTCCCGAGGCGTTCGCGGCCACGCTGGGGCGCGGGTTGGCCGATCGACACGCGGTGTTGCCGCTGCGTCGGGAGGCGCTGCGCAGGCTGGACCTGGTCGACGCGATCGTCATCGACCCCCGCGTGTTGTGCACCGACGGCTTGCGGGTGGCGCGCATCCGTGGCGCCGACAAGGACGAGTTGCCCGCCGCGTGGAACCGTGCTCAACTCCTGATCGAGAAAGGCGGTTTGTCCGCCGGCTGGCATCCCGTGCCAGGGGTAGCCTCCAAACGGCCGAATTCGGTGGCCGAAGCCCTGTTTCTGCCCGCACACGATCCGCTGGCCTCGGCCGTGGTCGCCGAGGCACACCGCACCGGCGCGGATCTGATCACGGTCGATGCCGAGTCGTTGGACGAGTTGCGGCCGGCGTTCGACGAAGTGCGACCCGTGACGAACGACGCAAGCCAATCCATCGACGACGCGCTCGCCCGTGCGGTGGCCGACCTGCGCGGCGCGGGTAAATTCGTGGCGGTGCTGTCATCGTCTGGCGCACAAGCGATTTCATTCGCCGACGTGGCGCTGGGGATGATGCCGCAGGGAGATGAAAGTCGGCCACCCTGGAACGCCGATCTCTTGTTGCCCGACCTTGGGGCCGCTTGGCGGGTGTTGCACGCACTGCCCGCTGCCAGGACCGCGACCCAGCAGGGCATCGGGTTATCGCTGGGCGCGACCGCCATGGGATCGCTTTTCATGATCCCCGGTGTCCGCGGCCTCGGGACCGGACCGGTCAACATCGGGGCGACGGCCGGCCTCCTCTCGGGATACCTGTTGGCCCGCGGCATCATCCGCGCAGACGCACCGCGGCCTGCCGCCATCCGCGAATGGCACGCGATGTCGGTCGAGCAGGTCCGTCGGGCATTACCCCCGCCCGACCCCGCGGCGTCTGCGGAGCCTGCGGCGCCCACCAGCCGGGCCGTACAACTGGCCGAGACACCCCTCGTGCAGGCAACGTGGCAGCTCGTCAAGGCCGTACGGGCCGAATTGTCCGACCCGCTGACCCCGGTGATGGCGCTCGGCTCGGCGGCCAGCGCGGTGCTCGGGTCCCCCGTCGACGCGGTGTTGGTCTTTTCGGTATTGGCCGGAAACTCCGTCCTGGCCGCCAGCCAACGGCTTCGTGCCGAGAACCGGCTGAACCGACTGTTGGCTCAACAGGCTCCGCCGGCCAGAAAGGTGGTCACCGGGCCGGACGGTGAGCGGACGTACACCGAAGTCATCGCGGAGCAACTGCGGCCCGGCGACGTCATCGAGGTGCGGACCCACGAGGTGGTGCCCGCCGACGCCCGCATCCTCGAGGAGGTCGACGTCGAGGTCGACGAGTCCGCGCTCACCGGCGAGTCGCTGTCGGTGGAGAAGCAGGTCGAGGCCACGCCGGGGACCCCGCTCGCCGAGCGTCGCTGCATGCTGTTCGCCGGGACCACCGTTGTGGCGGGCACCGCGGTCGCGCTGGTGACCGCGGTCGGCCCCGACACCCAGCAGCGGCGCGCCGCAGACCTCATCTCGGGAGAGCTCTCATCGGACATCGGCCTGCAACATCAGCTCGGCCAGCTCACGAATCGAGCGCTCCCCGTCAGCGTGACCGGCGGTGCGGTGGTGGGCGCGCTCGGGCTGGTGCGCCGCGTCGAGTTGATCCACGCGGTGTCCAGTGGCATTGCCATCGCGGTCGCCGCGGTTCCCGAGGGGATGCCCTTGGTGGCGACCCTCGCGCAGGCCGCCTCGGCGCGACGGCTGACCAAGTTCGGCGCACTGGTCCGCGTTCCGCGTTCGGTGGAAGCGCTCGGCCGCATCGACGTGGTCTGCTTCGACAAAACCGGAACGCTCAGCGAGAACCGGCTGCGGGTGGCCGAGGTCCACGCCGCGCCGGGGTTCTCCGACGATGAGGTGCTGCGCTGCGCGGCGCATGCCGCGCCGGCGTCGAACGGCGACCCACACGCGCACGCCACCGATGTCGCGATCGTCGAGGCAGCTGCAGCCGTTGCGGCCCCCAGTCGGGACCTGGCACGCACCGCGCACCTTCCCTTCCGGTCCGGCAGGTCCTTCTCGGCCTCGGTCACGGACGGTGAGCTGACCGTCAAGGGGGCGCCGGAAGTGGTGTTGGCCGCCAGCGACGACGTCGACCCGGTCATGGAACGAACGGTCACCGAAATGGCCGCCAACGGGTTGCGGGTCATCGCGGTGGCGCAGCGCCGGCTGAGCCCGCGACAGGCCGAAGTGATCCGGGAAAACCCCGAAGCCATCGTCGAGTTCTGTACCGACGGGTTGACCCTGGCGGGATTCCTCGGGTTGTCGGACACCCCGCGCGCGGAGTCCGCCGGCCTGATCGCAAGCCTGCGCCGGCAAGCGGTGGGCATCAAGCTGATCACCGGTGATCATCCGATCACCGCGAAAGCCATCGCCGCCGAACTCGGCCTGCCGGTGACCGCCGAACAGGTCATCAGCGGCGCCGAATGGGAGTCCTTGTCGCGCAAGGACCAAGAGCGCGCCGTGAACGAGCGCGTGATCTTCGCTCGGATGACGCCAGAGAACAAGGTCCAGGTTGTTCAAACGCTCGAGAACGCCGGTGTGCGGACCGCGATGGTCGGTGACGGGGCCAACGACGCCGCCGCCATTCGGGCCGCCACGGTCGGTATCGGGGTGGTTGCACACGGCAGCGACCCGGCCCACATGGTGGCCGACGTGGTGCTGGTCGACGGCCGCATCGAGGCGCTGTTGGCTGCCATCGACGAAGGACGCCAGCTGTGGCGGCGGGTACAGGCGGCGGTGTCGGTGCTGCTCGGCGGCAATGCCGGCGAGGTGATCTTCGCGATCATCGGCAGTGCGATCACCGGCACCTCGCCGCTGAACACCCGCCAACTGCTGCTGGTGAACACGCTGACCGACGCGCTGCCGGCCGCCGCGCTCGCGGTCAGCAAGCCGAGCGGCCCGATCGACCCGCGGCTGCGCGGCGCG
>NZ_LT546237.1:4868160-4871845 GCF_900078675.2 Mycobacterium interjectum | reverse complement strand
GCGCGCGATGGGGATCTGGGCCGGCGCGGCCGGCACCACCGCCGCAAAGCTGCGCGCGGCCGTGTGGCTCGGGCGCAACGCGAGCACCACAACGTCGTCGCGATAGCCCGCCGGCGGTGTCATCCGCGCCAGCAACTCGGTACACACCGATTCGACCGGCAGCTCGGCGCATCCGGCGGCCGCGGCCTTCAGCCGGGCGAAGCCGTCGTCGAGCGCCTCGCCGGCCCGCTCGATGAGCCCGTCGGTGTATAGCAGGATCATGCTTCCCGGCGTCAACTCGGCCGTCGCGGTGGCGCCGGCAGGGTGGGCATCCTCGACCGCGACCGGGGGACGGCGGCCCGACTCGAGGAAGACCGGATCGCCGTCGGGAGGGACGAGCAACGGATACGGATGCCCGGCGCAGCTGTAGCTGACGGTGGCGCCCCCGGTACCGGCCCCGGTATCGATGAGGGCATAGGCCACGGTCGCGCAGCGGGCGCCGGTGACGCTGGCCGCGTACCGATCCAGCGCGGCCAGCACCGCGAGCGGTTCGGCGGCGGTGAGCGCCGAGGCGGCCACCGCGGCGCGCAGCCTGCTCATCACGATCGCGGCGGCCAGGCCNCGGCGACACCGACAAGATCGCCCTCGCCGGGTCCCTCGGCTTCCGGCTGCACCACCGTCGCCGCTACGTGCGGGCCGGCGACTCGATAGCGTCTAGCCATGCCTGACGGCACGGTTGATGGCGGCGACCCACTGCGCCCGGCTTCGCCGCGCTTGCGATCGCCGCTTCGGCTGGCCACCTGGAACGTCAATTCGATTCGCAGCCGCCTGGACCGCGTGCTGGACTGGCTGGGCCGCGCCGACGTCGACGTCCTGGCCATGCAGGAAACCAAGTGCTCCGACAGCCAGTTCCCCAGCCTGCCGTTCTTCGAACTCGGCTACGAGGTCGCGCACGTCGGCTTCAATCAGTGGAACGGCGTGGCCATCGCCTCCCGCGTCGGCATCGACGACGTGCAGGTCGGCTTCGAAGGCCAGCCCACCTGGAGCAGCAAGCGCGAGGTGGCCGCCACGGCCGAGGCGCGCGCACTGGGTGCCACCTGCGGCGGAATCCGGGTGTGGAGCCTGTATGTGCCCAACGGCCGCGCCGTGGGCGATCCGCACTACGCCTACAAGCTGAATTGGCTTGCCGCGCTGCGAGATACGGCGGCCGGCTGGCTGCGCGACGATCCCGCCGCCCCGATCGCGCTGGTCGGCGACTGGAACATCGCCCCGACGGACGAAGACGTGTGGAGCACCGAGTTCTATGCCGGCGCCACCCACGTCTCCCCGCCGGAGCGCCGCGCGTTCGATGCCATCGTGGACGCGCAATTCACCGACGTGGTAAGGCCTTTCGCCCCGGGCCCGGCGGTCTACACCTATTGGGACTACACCCAGCTGAGGTTTCCGAAGAACCGGGGCATGCGGATCGACTTCATTCTCGCCTCACCGGCGCTGGCCGGCCGCGTCACCGGCGCGCAGATCGTCCGGGACGAACGCAAGGGCAAGGCGCCGAGCGATCACGCGCCGGTGCTGATCGATGTGAGCCCCATTTGAGTCCCATAAACGACCCGTGTGCGGGCCGCACCACGAAATCCAGAAGTTTCTCGTTGTACGCGCGTTTGTAACGTGGCAGGCTTTCGCTATCGAGCACGAATTCGTTGTTGCTGTTAACTTTGCGTTCAACGGTTACACACGTAGCCGGCACCGTTCCCAGCGGCAGCGACTAGATACCAGGGAGTGATCATGGGTGTCGTCGGCGGTGCGGTCCGCAACGTGGGCAAAACCGTGGGTCGCGCGGCGGACGCGACCACCGCGGCAGCGGGTGCTGTCGGCGGCGCCGCGGTCAATGGAATCGTCGGCGGCGTAACGGGAGCCGCGGAGGGCATCAAGCGCGGAATCAGCAGCGGCAGTCATTCGACGCCCGCGGCGGCGTTGGCCCTGGGCGCGATCGGCGTCGCGGGCCTGGTCGAGTGGCCGGTGTTGCTGGCGGTCGGCGGCGGCGCGTTGTTGCTGCACCGGATGCAGCGCAAGCCCGAGGGCCCGGCCCCGGCGAAGGCCAACCTCAAGCCGGTACCCTCCGAACCCGCGCCCAAGAAGGTGACGCCGGCGAAGGCCGCCGGCAAGCCGGCGGCCAAGAAGGCAACCGGGCGCCGTGCCGGCGCCGCCGAGTTGCGCAGCACCAACTGAGAACCGCCTGAGCCGCCCTTTGAGCATTGTCACGTCGTTACAACGATCGACACCGCTGCGGGCCCTCACGACAGTCCTCGACATCGCGGCGATTCCGCTGCGCGAAGGCGCCAGGGCGCTCGCCGGCGACCTGCCCCGAGAAGCGCTGAGCCGGCGCTGCTGGCGGGGCGAGAGCCGCGCCTGGATCGAGGTGCGCGGCCTCGACGACGCGGGCTCGGGCGAATTGGGGCGCGCCGTGCTCGATGCGGTCCGGGCCCACCCCGGCGTCACCTCGGCCAGCCTGAACCATCCGTTGTCGCGCGTGGTCGTCGCCGTCGGCCCGGACGCCACGCTGCGCGACCTTTGCCGAATCGTCGACGGAGCCGAAAAGGGCTGCAACTCAAAAAAAGCCGTCAGACCCGCGGCGCCTCCGGCAAGTCTGCCGGGCGACGGCTTGGTGCTGGCGACCAGAGCCGTGACCATGGCCGCCACCGCCGCCGGCCTGGGCATAGCTCTCACCGGACGGGCCCTGCGGTGGCCGCATGCCCCGAGCGCCGTGCAGGCGGTCGTTTCGCTGGTGGAATACCAGCCCGCCCTGCGCCGAGTGGTCGAGGGCAGCATCGGGGGGCCCGCCACCGACTCCGTGCTGGCGCTGGCCGCAACGGTCGCGCAGACCATCACGCTGTCGCCGGCCTCCTTGACGGTGGGGTTGGCGATGCAGTCGCTGAAAGCCGCCGAATGCAGCGCCGAGGCGCGCGTCTGGGAAAAGCACGAACCGGACTTGGCGCGCCACGCCGACCAGCCGCCCACCCAGCCGGTCTCGATTCATGGGCGGCCGTCCAGGCCCGCCGAACGCCACGCCGGACAATTCGCGCTGCTGCAGGCGCTCAGCGCCGGGCTGATCGCCGCCCTCACCCGCAACGTGAACATGGTCGCCACCGCAATCCTGGTGACCGCGCCCAAGGCCAGCCGGACCACTCCCGAGGCGTTCGCGGCCACGCTGGGGCGCGGGTTGGCCGATCGACACGCGGTGTTGCCGCTGCGTCGGGAGGCGCTGCGCAGGCTGGACCTGGTCGACGCGATCGTCATCGACCCCCGCGTGTTGTGCACCGACGGCTTGCGGGTGGCGCGCATCCGTGGCGCCGACAAGGACGAGTTGCCCGCCGCGTGGAACCGTGCTCAACTCCTGATCGAGAAAGGCGGTTTGTCCGCCGGCTGGCATCCCGTGCCAGGGGTAGCCTCCAAACGGCCGAATTCGGTGGCCGAAGCCCTGTTTCTGCCCGCACACGATCCGCTGGCCTCGGCCGTGGTCGCCGAGGCACACCGCACCGGCGCGGATCTGATCACGGTCGATGCCGAGTCGTTGGACGAGTTGCGGCCGGCGTTCGACGAAGTGCGACCCGTGACGAACGACGCAAGCCAATCCATCGACGACGCGCTCGCCCGTGCGGTGGCCGACCTGCGCGGCGCGGGTAAATTCGTGGCGGTGCTGTCATCGTCT
>NZ_LT546237.1:4846972-4868095 GCF_900078675.2 Mycobacterium interjectum | reverse complement strand
GCCCGATCGACCCGCGGCTGCGCGGCGCGGACCAGCCCGCGCTGTGGCAGGCCGTCGCCATCCGCGGCGTCACCACGGCCGCGGCGGCGACGGCCGCATGGGCGATGGCGGGCGTCACCGGGCTGCCACAACGCGCATCCACCGTGGCGCTGGTCGCGCTGGTGTCCGCCGAGCTGGGTCAGACGCTGCTGGAGTCCCAGGCCCCGATGGTGGTGCTCACCGCCTTCGGCTCACTCGGCCTGGTGGGGATCCTGATCAGCACCCCGGGAGTCAGCCAACTGCTCGGCTGTACGCCGATCGGCCCTGTCGGGTGGGCTCAGGGCCTGGGAGCCGCGGCGGCGGCGACCATCGCGACAGGAATTCTGAGCCGTGCACTGCCGGGTCCGGACAAACCGGGCCCGAAACCACCCGAGACATCCGCGACGAACGGTGAGCGGTCCGATCGGAATGCCGAATCTCCACGACCCCGACCCGCCAGAGCAGCGCATAGAGTTCAACGAGGGGCACCTTCAGCACCGAGGCAATCGACGAAACTAGCGGATCGCCCCCGAGGTCGGTCATCGTCGACATAGGTCCGACGTTGGCCTCGCGACCCGGCGGGGCGGCAAACCTTTAGTTACTGGAAGGCAAATGATGGCCGAAAAGAAGACGCGCAGGGGGACCTCGCAGCGCGACGCGGTCCAGAAGATCCGCGAGGGGGAAACCTTCGTGGTGAACGTGCCGGTGGTGGGGCAGGTGGAGATTCCGCGCCCGGAGCAATTGGCCTATTACGGCGGCCTGGCCGCGCTGGCCGCGTTCGAACTCATCGACTGGCCCGTCGCCCTGGTCATCGCCGCCGGACACGTCATGGCGAGCAACCACCACAACAGGCTCCTCGAGGAGCTTGGCGAGGCGATGGAAGAGGCCTGAGCCGATGGTGGCGACCCGCTACGCCCGGCCGCGCTTGCGATCGCCACGGGTCGCTCAGGCGCCGGCGACGGCGCGCTCGAACCGCAGCGTGACCCGGGTGCCTCCCGGGGTCCGGACGGTGTCGACGCCGTCGGCCAGCCCACCGATCAGGGTGAGCCCGCGGCCGCGCCGCCTGTTGCGCAGGCTGGCCGACGAATCGCCGACCCAGCTCCCGGTGTCGCTGACAGTGACCGCGACGGTGTCCTCGCGCACGAATGCCTCGACGGACACGGTTTTACGCGGCTGGCTGTGGCTGCCGTGCTCGATCGCATTGGTCACCGCTTCCCCGGTCGCCAGCAGGATGTCCTCCTCGCGGCCCGGCTCGACGGCGATGCTGTCCAACCAGCCCCGCAGCTGCCTGCGCGCGATGGGGATCTGGGCCGGCGCGGCCGGCACCACCGCCGCAAAGCTGCGCGCGGCCGTGTGGCTCGGGCGCAACGCGAGCACCACAACGTCGTCGCGATAGCCCGCCGGCGGTGTCATCCGCGCCAGCAACTCGGTACACACCGATTCGACCGGCAGCTCGGCGCATCCGGCGGCCGCGGCCTTCAGCCGGGCGAAGCCGTCGTCGAGCGCCTCGCCGGCCCGCTCGATGAGCCCGTCGGTGTATAGCAGGATCATGCTTCCCGGCGTCAACTCGGCCGTCGCGGTGGCGCCGGCAGGGTGGGCATCCTCGACCGCGACCGGGGGACGGCGGCCCGACTCGAGGAAGACCGGATCGCCGTCGGGAGGGACGAGCAACGGATACGGATGCCCGGCGCAGCTGTAGCTGACGGTGGCGCCCCCGGTACCGGCCCCGGTATCGATGAGGGCATAGGCCACGGTCGCGCAGCGGGCGCCGGTGACGCTGGCCGCGTACCGATCCAGCGCGGCCAGCACCGCGAGCGGTTCGGCGGCGGTGAGCGCCGAGGCGGCCACCGCGGCGCGCAGCCTGCTCATCACGATCGCGGCGGCCAGGCCGTGCCCGACGACGTCGCCGACCGAGATCCCGATCAGGCCGGCGCGCCCGAGCGGGGTGACCGAGTACCAGTCGCCGCCGACCCGCATCGCTTCGCCGGCCGGCTGGTAGACCGCCGCCACCACCGCGGCGGTCGAGCTGCGGTCCAGGTCGAGCAGGTGCTCCTGGAAGTCGACGGCGATCCGGTGTTCTCGCGCCATCACCCGGACCCGGTCCAGCGCCGAGGAGGTCAGCTCGGCCATCCGGCCGAACGTTTCGAGCTCGGCGGGGTCGAAATTGCGCGGCGTGGGCCACAGCAGCAGCAGCGCACCGATGACGCGGCCGGTGTTATCCCGCAAGGGATGCGCGACGCAGGCGCGCACGCTGTCGGCGGTGTCGCGCACGGCATGCTGGTAGCGCGGGGGCAGGTCGAAGGTGTCGGGGACGACCATCGGCTTGCCGCCGCTGATGACGTCGGCGCCGATCAACGGCGAGTCGAGCGCGGCCACGTGGTAGCGGTCGCGCACCTCCACCCGCAGGTCGCCGGCGTATTCGAAGCGGACGTGGTGTTCCCCGTCGAGCACCCCGATCGTCACCGCGGCGGGATCGCCCGAACCCGACGGGTGGCCGATCAACGCGTCCAGAATGCCGGCCACCGAGTCGGTGGCCTGCAGGGCGGCGTCGAGGTGCGCCAGGTCGAGCTCCGCCTCGCGCCGCTGGCGGTCGCGCTCGCGCGCGACCGCCGACAACCGCGACGCCACCCGGTCGAGGAGCTCCTGGGAGCGGAACGGCTTCGGCAGGTAGTCGTCGGCCCCGCCCGCGAAGCCTTCGTCGATGGCGTCCGCGCCGGCGCGGGCCGACAGCATGAGGACGGGCGTGGCGGCCAGCGCCGGGTCCGCGCGGATCGCCGCAACCAGGTCGAAGCCGCTGAGGCCCGGCATCATGACGTCCGTCACGATCGCGTCCGGGCGCAGCTCTTTGGTGACGGCCAGGGCCGACTCGCCGTCGGCGACCAGGACGGTTTCCCAGTGGGCAGACAGCACGCGGTCCAGGTGCGCGCGCATGTCGGCGTTGTCGTCGGCGATCAGCACCAATTGGCGGGCGCCGTCGGCCGCCGGGCGCGCGGCCGACGTCAGCCACTGACCCGCCTCGGCCACGTACGGATTGCTCTCGTCCGGCATCGCGGCGGGGGATTGGTCGACCGCCGCGCCCGCGCTGGACCGCGGCAGCCGGATCGTGACCGTCGTTCCGCGATCCAGTTCGCTGTCGATCTGCACCGTTCCGCGTTGCAGCTCGACGAGCCCGCGCACCAGTGACAGCCCGATTCCGGTGCCCTCCACGCTGCGCCCGCGCATGTTCTCGGCCCGGTAGAAGCGTTCGAACAGCCGGTCCAGGTCCTCGGGCGCGATGCCGACTCCCGTGTCGCGCATGCTGATCCGGCAGTCCGCGGCTTCGGCACGCACCTCGACCGAAATGGAGCCCCGCAGGGTGTATTTGACGGCGTTGGAAAGCAGGTTGAGGACGATCGTTTCCCACATGCCCGGATCGATGTCGGCCAGCGCGGGACCGCAGTCCAGCACCAGCTCCAATCCGGCCCGCTGGCACAACTCGCCGAACGACGAGGCGATGTGCTCGGTGAGGGCGCCGACGTCGGTGCACACCAGCTTCGCGTTGGCCCGGCCCGCTTCGATGCGGGAGAAATCGAGCAGCGAGTCGACCAGTCGCAGCAGGCGGCGGGCATTGCGCCCCGCAACGCTCAGCCGATCCGCCAGCGCGCTCTGGGGCGGCGCATCGGCCAGCGCGTCATCGAGCGGCCCAAGCAAAAGCGTCAGGGGCGTGCGGAATTCGTGACTGACGTTGGTGAGAAACGCCGTCTTGGCCCGATCCAGCTCCGCGAGCGCGTCCGCTCGCTGCCGCTGCTGCTCGTAGGAAACAGCGGCCGCCAGCGCAGAGGACAGCTGGTCGGCGAGCAGCTGGCAGAAGCCGCGGTACATCGAATCGAGCGGGCGCCGCGGGCTTGCCCCGATCACCAGCGCCCCGGTGTTGGCCCCCTCACCCAACGGCAACACCAGGGCCTCCCGCGGGGAGTTCTCGCCGAGAACGCTTGCGATGCCCGGTATCACGGCTTCCAGCCGGTCGATGAGGTGTGCGGTCGTCCGCGACCGCGGCGCCGCGCCCGGGCCCGTCAGCTCCGCCAGCGAGCGTGGCATCAGCTCCCGGATCGAGGGCGTCGCTCCGCACAGCGTGCCGTCCAGGTACACGGCGATGAACGGCAGGTCCAAGGGCTGCGCGCCGCACACCGAAACGGCGCCTTGCACGGCGTCGTCGATGCCGTGGGTCTCCATGACGGCGCTGGCCACCGCATTGAGCAGGTGGAGGCGACGCTCGCTCAACACCCGGTCGGTGGTTTCCCGCACGGCGCAGAAGATTCCGTAAACGTCTCCGCCGCTGCCGATCAGCGGGCTGTAGCTGAAGGTGAAGTACCGCTCCACGAGCTGGTCGCCGGTCATCAGCGGCAACATCAAGTCGTCGGACCAGGTCGCGATGCCGGTGTCGATGACGCTGTTGAGCATGGGGTGAATCTGGCCCCAGATCTCCCACCACACCTGCTCCGCCGGACGGCCCAAGGCGGCCGGGTGCTTGTTGCCCAGGATCTGCGAGTAGGCGTCGTTGTACATCAGGAACAGATCCGCCGGCCCGAGCCACAGCACGATGGGAAACCGCGACGTCAAGGTGACCGCCACGGCCGCCCGCGCCTCGGCCGACCATTCGTCCGGTGCTCCCAGGGGGTGGTTCGCCCAGTCGAACTCGGCGAACCGGCGACCCATCTCGCCGCCTAAGGCGACCGCGGCCGCCAGATCAGCCGGCAGTCCTGGGTTCATTGCCGGCGGTTGCGCTGCAACGCATCGGCCAGCGTCGGAGAGATGTCGAGAATGCGGTCCAGCTCGGTCACCTGGATCGGGCGGAGGACTTGGTCGTGGTCGGCTACCAGACGGACCGACGTACCGGCCGCGTTCCCTTCCTCGTGGCACTCGAGCACCGCGTTCAACGCCGCGCTTCCGAAGAAATTGACCAACTGCAGGTCGACGATCACCAGCCGCTCCGGGTGCGTCGCGGCCGCCTGAAGCGCGGCGGCGAGGTGAGTGGCGAGCTCGCCGACGTTGCTGGAGTCGACATCACCCTTGACGCGCACGACGACCGCATCCCCATTGGCCTCGTGGCCGACCGCCAACACTTCCATGCCTTTCCCCGACTTCGTGCGTTCGCATACAGCGCTGGTTACCCAGCGGGCTCGTCGGGAATCCTTTCGTGCACCGTCAGCAACAAATGGTCGAACTGATTTTGCACCGCCGGCGCCGGGGCCGTCAGTGTCGTCACTTCGACGAGCATTTGCTTCGCCAACGAGCGCAGCTTCACGTTGGTCTCCTGCGAACGCCACTGCAGCACGCGGAAGGCCTGCTCGGCGCTGACCCGGTAGACATACATCAGCACCCCCTTGGCCTGCTCGATGGCCGCGCGATTCTCGAACAGGTCGGGCAGGGCCGCGTCGAGCACCTCTTGGCGAGCCTCGTCGAAGGTCTCGGTCAGGTCGATGTAATAGCCGGCGGTTCCCACCACCACGCCCGACTCGTCCAGCATCCGGTCGGCCACCACGATCGCATCGTGCACGTTGCCCGCGGTGTCGAGGAACCGGTGCCGGCTGGAAAAAGATTCCGCCGACTGCAACGCGTAGTCGAGCAACTCCTGGACGTGCGCGCGGTCATCGGGATGCTTGTGCGAAAGCAGCAGTTTCGTCGTCGGCACGACGGCCCCCGGTTCGTAGCCGTGCATCCTGGCCACCTCGTCGGACCATTCCCAGCGTTGACCGACGAACCAGAACCGGAAGGCGCCGACGTTCAGATGCTGCGCGGCGGCCTCAATTGCGCTGGTCGGCTGCGTGTGGTTGCCCGCGGGTTGCACGTTTGCATCCTGCCATCCGGTGGGTATCCCGGGCTACCGCTTGAGGGGGTAACGTCGCGTGCGGACCATCCACAAGACGCGGGAGCGTACGCCGAGTGCGCTGAGAGGACGGCTGGGGCCGTCGACCGTACGAACCTGACCGGGTAATGCCGGCGTAGGGAGATGACAGCACATGACCGTCACCGTCGAACCGTCCGTCACCACCGGCCCCATCGCGGGCAGCAGCAAGGCCTACCGCGAGCTGGACGGGGTGCCCGGCGCGCGCGTCCCGTTCCGGCGGGTCCACCTGTCGACCGGGGATCACTTCGACCTCTATGACACGTCCGGGCCCTACACCGATCCCGACGCGGTGATCGACCTGGCCGCCGGCCTGCCGCCGCGGCCCGGGGTGGTGCGCGACCGCGGCACCCAGCTGCAGCGCGCCCGCTCCGGCGAGATCACCGCGGAGATGGCGTACATCGCCGCCCGCGAGGAGCTGCCCGCCGAGCTGGTGCGCGACGAGGTCGCCCGCGGCCGGGCGGTGATCCCGGCCAACCACAACCATCCCGAGAGCGAGCCGATGATCATCGGCAAGGCGTTCGCGGTCAAGGTCAATGCCAACATCGGCAACTCGGCGGTGACGTCGTCGATCGCCGAGGAGGTCGACAAGATGGTGTGGGCCACGCGCTGGGGCGCCGACACCATCATGGACCTGTCCACCGGCAAGAACATCCACGAAACCCGCGAATGGATCCTGCGCAACTCCCCGGTGCCGGTCGGCACGGTGCCGATCTACCAGGCGCTGGAGAAGGTGAAGGGCGACCCGACGGAACTGACGTGGGAGATCTACCGCGACACCGTGATCGAGCAGTGCGAGCAGGGCGTGGACTACATGACCGTGCACGCCGGCGTGCTGCTGCGGTACGTGCCGCTGACCGCCAAGCGGGTCACCGGCATCGTGTCGCGCGGCGGCTCGATCATGGCGGCCTGGTGCCTGGCGCACCACCGGGAGTCGTTCCTGTACACCAACTTCGAGGAACTCTGCGACATCTTCGCGCGCTACGACGTCACCTTCTCGCTCGGTGACGGGCTGCGCCCCGGCTCGATCGCCGACGCCAACGACGCCGCGCAGTTCTCCGAGCTGCGCACCCTGGGCGAGCTGACCAAGATCGCGAAAGCCCATGGCGCGCAGGTGATGATCGAGGGCCCGGGGCACATCCCGATGCACAAGATCGTCGAGAACGTGCGGCTGGAAGAGGAGCTGTGCGAGGAGGCCCCGTTCTACACGCTGGGCCCGCTGGCCACCGACATCGCGCCGGCCTACGACCACATCACCTCGGCGATCGGCGCGGCGATCATCGCCCAGGCCGGCACCGCGATGCTGTGCTACGTGACCCCGAAGGAGCACCTCGGGCTGCCGGACCGCAAGGACGTCAAGGACGGGGTGATCGCCTACAAGATCGCCGCGCACTCGGCCGACCTGGCCAAGGGGCATCCGCGCGCCCAGGAGCGCGACGACGCGCTGTCCACGGCCCGCTTCGAGTTCCGCTGGAACGACCAGTTTGCGTTGTCGTTGGACCCCGACACCGCACGGGAATTCCACGACGAGACCCTGCCGGCCGAACCGGCCAAGACGGCACACTTCTGCTCGATGTGCGGGCCGAAGTTCTGCTCGATGCGAATCACGCAGGATGTGCGCGACTATGCCGCCAAGCACGGGCTCGAGACCGAGGAGGACATCGAGGCCATGATGAGCGAGGGCATGGCCGAGAAGTCGCGCGAGTTCGCCGAGCACGGCAATCGGGTGTATCTGCCTATCACACAGTGAAAACTCTGCCGCTGCCGCCACCGGGCACGACGCCGGTGCGCGTGCTGACCATCGCCGGATCGGACTCGGGGGGCGGCGCGGGCATCCAGGCCGACATGCGCACCATGGCGCTGCTCGGCGTGCACGCCTGTGTCGCGGTCACGGCGGTCACCATTCAGAACACGTTGGGCGTCCAGGGCTTTCATGAGGTGCCCGGCGAGGTGGTCGCCGCCCAGATCGACGCCGTGGTCGCCGACATCGGCATCCACGCCGCCAAGACCGGGATGCTGGCGTCGTCGGACATCATCGCGGCGGTGGCCGCCACGTGGCGCCGGCTGGGTCTGACGGGCTTGACGGTCCCGCTGGTGGTCGACCCGGTCTGCGCGTCCATGCACGGCGATGCCCTGCTGGCGCCCTCGGCGCTGGATTCGCTTCGCGACCAACTGTTTCCGTTGGCCGCGCTGGTGACACCGAACCTGGACGAGGTGCGGCTGCTGGTCGATATCGACGTCGTCGACCCGGCCTCGCAGCGCGCGGCGGCCAAGGCG
Source organism: Mycobacterium interjectum (assembly GCF_900078675.2). GTDB lineage: Bacteria > Actinomycetota > Actinomycetes > Mycobacteriales > Mycobacteriaceae > Mycobacterium > Mycobacterium interjectum. The sequence goes on along the minus strand of NZ_LT546237.1, from coordinate 4,859,916 downwards.
CTGCACGCGCTGGGCCCGCGATGGGTATTGGTCAAGGGCGGACACCTGCGGTCCTCGCAGCGCAGCTGTGACCTGCTCTATGACGGCGCCGACTTCCACGAGTTCGACTCGGAACGTCTGCCCACCGGCAACGACCACGGCGGCGGCGACACGCTCGCGAGCGCGGTCGCCTGCGCGCTGGCGCACGGCTTCACGATGCCGGACGCGGTCGGCTTCGGAAAGCGCTGGGTCACCGAATGCCTGCGCGCCGCATATCCTTTGGGCCACGGGCACGGCCCCGTCTCCCCCCTGTTTCGGTTGTCATGAACCTCGAGGCCATCGCGGGTGTCGCGCACGAGCCAAAGGGCATGGCTTCGGGCGTCGTCGTGCTGACCCACGGCGCCGGCGGCGATCGGGATTCCCCGCTGCTGCAACAGGTTTGCGACGAATGGGCGCGCCGCGGCTGGCTCGCCGTGCGGTACAACCTGCCGTACCGGCGGCGCCGGCCCAAGGGTCCGCCGTCCGGTTCGGCGGCCACCGACCGCGCGGGCATCGTCGAGGCGATCACGGTGTGCCGCGGCCTGTCCGGCGGCCCGCTGATCGCGGGCGGGCATTCCTACGGCGGCCGGCAGACCTCCATGGTGGTCGCGGCCGGGGAGATCGGGGTGGACCTGTTGACCCTGTTCTCCTACCCGGTCCACCCGCCGGGCAAGCCCGAGCGGCCGCGCACCGAGCACCTGCCCGACATCCGAGTGCCCACCGTGTTCACCCACGGAACGTCGGATCCGTTCGGCACGCCGGCCGAGCTGCGCGACGCCGCGGCGCTGGTCGCCGCGCCGACCGAGGTCGTCGAGATCACCGGCGCGCGCCACGATCTGCGCTCGAAGACCCTCGACGTGCCCGCGCTCGCGGTCGACGCCGCGCTGCGGCTGCTTGCCTGAAGGGATCGCACATGTTGGAAGATCTTCGCCGAGTGCTCGAGTACCGACTCAGCGTCGCCCAGCTGATGGCTATCGGGATCATCCTCGGCACCCCCTACCTGCTGGTGGGCACCATCTGGTCGACGACCCACACCGAGCATCTGCACCAGATGCACGGCGTCGACCTGGCGGTCTCCTTCCTCGGGTCGATCGTGTCGTGGCCGGTGCTGCTCTTCGCCAACGTCTGCATGACCTGATAGACAGCCACAACTGGACAGTTTTAACTGTCTAATCTAGGCTGGGCTCATGGACGGCATCGGTGACTCCGCCGTGATGGCCGCCCGCGACCTGCGGGTGTTGTTCAGCCGGTTGCGACGCCGGTTGCGGAGTCTCGGGGTCGACGACGACCTGACGCCGTCCCAGACCGCGGCGCTCACCCGCCTCTGGAAAGAGGGAGCGTCGTCGGCCAGCGCGCTGGCCGGTGCCGAACGGGTGCGTCCGCAGTCGATGGCCACCATCGTGGCCGCGCTCGAGCAACGCGGGCTCATCGCGCGCACTCCCGACCCCGAAGACGGCCGCCGCCAAGTGGTTTCGTTGACGGCGGCGGGTCAGCGGCGCGCCGAGAGCGATCGTCAGGTGCGCGAGGAGTGGCTGGCACGCGCCATCCAGGAACGGTATTCCGAGCGGGAACGCCGCACCATCCTCGATGCGCTCTCACTGCTCGAGCGTCTGACCGAGTCATGAGAGGGGAATCACTGCAATGGAATTGGGTGTGCACTTCATCGATTTTCTGCCGGGGGATCCGGCGAGGCTAGGCCCGACGCTGGCCGACGCGGCCAAGGCCGCCGAGCAGGGCGGCGCCACGCTGTTCACCCTGGCCGACCACTTCTTCCAGATGGAAAACGTCGGGCGAGCACAGGATCCGTTCCTGGAGGGCTATACGTCGTTGGGCTTTTTGGCCGGACAGACCGCCACCATCGACCTGACCCTGCTGGTCACCGGGGTCACCTATCGCCATCCCGGCGTGCTGGCCAAGACGGTCGCGACGCTGGACGTGTTGTCGCAGGGCCGGTCGATGCTTGGGCTGGGGGCGGCGTGGTACGAGCGCGAGCACGTCGCGCTCGGGATTCCGTATCCGCCGCTGCGCGAGCGGTTCGAGATGCTGGAGGAGACGCTGCAGATCTGCCGGCAGATGTGGAGCGACGACGACGGGCCGCACCACGGCAAGCACTACCAGCTGGCCGAGACGATCTGTGTGCCGCAACCGATTCGGCGGCCGCCGATCCTGATTGGCGGTGACGGCGAGAAAAAGACGCTGCGACTGGTCGCGCAGTACGCCGACGTCTGGAACAGCACGACGGGCGATGTCGACGTACTCGCGCACAAGATCGAGGTCCTCGACCGGCACTGCGATGCCGTGGGCAGGGATCCGCGCGAAATCCGCAAGACAGTCGGCCTTTTCGTCGACCCCTTCGCGGACACCGCGGGTTTCCTGAAGACGGTGCAACGCTGCGCCGAGTTGGGCGTCGAGTTGATCAACCTCGGCCCCTTCCCCGGAAATCCCGACCCCGTCGGTTTCATCCGCCGCCTCGGCGACGAGGTGGTTCCCAGGATTGCCGAAATCGCCTGAGCTATCCGGGGTAGCGCGAATAGCAGGCGTCCATGTTGCCTGTCACGCCGCCGCGGAAGGCGGCGATGCGGGTGAAGCCGGCCGGCACGCTGATGCCGTCGGCGTCGCTGGCGACCAGGTGGTTGGTGAGCAGGCCGGAGACCGCCTCGTCGAGGTCGCCTGCGGTCAGCACCAGCTGCTTCTGGGAGGGTAGCTCGATCGGTTCGGCCATCTTGCGGTGCACGACGCCGGTCAGGCAGGCGGTGCGCAGTGCGGTCCAGGGGCTCTGCATGGCCAGCCCGCGGTCGTGTTGCACGGCCAGCGCGTACCTCGACATCACCATCGACAGGGCGGTGTCGTCGCCTTGCGGCAGCGTGCGTTCACTCTCGGCGGCCACCCGACCCGCCTTCGCGAGTCCCGGGAGGTCGACCACGATGGTGTTGGTGGCCGGACAGTAGGACGCCGGCGGGCTGGGCTTGGCATCCGGGCAGTCGGCGGGTTTGTAGGACAGCGTCGGCGGATTGTTCGGGGAGAAGATCTTGCCCAGCAGCTCCATGAGCGTCGACAGCGTGTCTTCGTTGATGGGAACCTCTCCGGTCTCCGGGTCCCCGCTGGTGTCGAGCCGCAGGGCGGTCGGCAGGTCGCCGCGGCGCTGCTCGATCTCCTGCTTGTTGATGCCCGCGCACGCCGAGGCGCCGTCGATGAAGCCCATCTGGAACGCGCTGATCCGGTCCAGGGCCGACCCGTGCTCGTCGTCGTTCTGGGTGTCGGCGTCCATGACCGGGTCGCGGGTGGTGATGATGCCGGCCAGCACGTGGTCGAGCCCGTCGGCGGTGCTCAGCGTGAAGCGGGGCGATTTGCCGTCGGCCACCCAGTACAGGTAGACCCCGGCGAAGCAATCGGCCTGCTGCTCGCGAACGATGGTCGGGTCTTTTCTGGTCACGAGTTCGGCCATCTGCTGTAGGGCGTGCCCGAATTCGTGCGCCAATACCCCGTTGACGGACATGTCGCCGAAATAGCGCTGCGCGACGGCCATGAATACCGTGCGATCCCAGGCGATCAAGTTGCAGCGGGCGGTGAAGAAGGCGTTGACGAGCTTATAGGTGTCGTTATGACAAACGATGGGGCTGCCCGGATTCTCGGAGTCGTAGGACACCAACTTCTCGACCGGAACGAAAGTCCCTTTCAGCGATTGGCTGTATACCGACTTCCAGTACTCCTCGATGTCGTTGATCGAGAGCAACGACAGCTTGTCGATCGGCCCGTTGTCGGTGTTGAGCACCTTGCCGGTGGGACTCGGTGCGTTGGACCGGATTCCGCTGGGCCCGTTGGTCGCCGGCAGGCCGCCCACCCGGAACGGGTCGTTGAGCATCGACAGAGCGCGTCCGTCGACGAAGGTGGTGCACCCGGCCACCACAAGTACCGCCCCGGCGCCGGCGATTGCCGCCTTGAGACGTCGACGCGGCCCGCGCTTGTCCATCAATGACCTCATCCCGACCGGGCTGCAGGGCAGCATCAAAGGGACCTCATTCTAAATCCCCCAACAAACTCTGACAGCCGAAATGCAATTTGGGTTACCCGTTGCGAAACGTCAACGGGCGGGAGGGTATTCGGTACGCGAATTGCCGGTGCCCGGGCGCCCTATCATCACCCCTTTGGAAGGCGTGTGGTCGGCGGCTGATCGGCTTACACTTCCGCAATGTTCTCGGAGACACGCTATGCGATGAACGGGGACTTGCGCGTCGCCTACCGCGCGTCGCGTGAAGGCCCTCGTGACATCGTGTCGTCTGTCCCCCCTTCACAAACTGTGAGGTCGTCCCCGAACTGCCGTCTATCCAAGGGTGGTTAGAGGCGATGACATCGCTGGGTCGATTCGTCTACTTCGACCAGCCGGGCACCGGGGCGTCCGATCCCGCAACGCCGACCTTGGAGCTACGGGCCGACAGCATCACCGCGGAGCTGGACGAACTCGGAATCGGTGAAGCCGTCCTCGTCGCCGTCGACGGCGCATTCCCGCAATCGGCGCTGTTCGCAGCCACATACCCCGCCCGCACAGCCGCGCTGATCGTGCTGGAGGGCTACGCGGACCCGCTTTTTGAACGCACCGAGGGGTCCACACCCGAGGAGCTCCCCGCCGCCGCGGTCGCCACCTGAGCACCGGGGAGATTGCCCATCTCGCCAACCCGGACATGCCGTGGAACGAGGAAATTCGGGCCACCTGGGCACGGCACGAACGCCTGGCGGCAAGCCCGGGGACCTTTGCCCACATGCGGTCGCTGCTAGACGACATGGACGTGCGGGCATTGCTTCCGACAGTCCGCGTCCCCGCTCTCGTCCTCCATCACACCGACGACGTCATGATCCCGCCGAAGTGGGGCAGCGACATCGCCGATCGAATCCCGGACGCGACCTATGTCGAGCTGCCGGGACGCAACGTTTTCCACTCCGTCGAACCGTGGCGCCAGTCATTCCAGGAGATCGCCGAGTTCCTCACCGGCCACCGGGCTGAGGTCGCCGACGATCGGGTGCTCGCCACCGTGTTGTTCACCGCTGATGCGGTTCCGGGGTCGCGAGGTCAACACGTCGGGCGACGGCTTCCTGGCGATGTTCGACGGCCCGCAGCGGGCGATCCGAGACGCGGTGCGGTCGCTGGGCATCGAGGTGCGGGCTGGGTTGCACACCGGTGAGTGCGAGGTCCGCGGCGACGACATCGGCGGGATCGGCGTGCACATCGGGGCGCGCGTCAGCGCACGCGCAGGACCGGAGGAGGTGCTCGTGTCGAGTACGCTGCGCGACCTGGTGATCGGGTCCGGACTCGAGTTCGAGGACCGCGGCGCGCACGAACTCAAGGGGGTGCCCGGTGAGTGGAGGCTATACGCCGTGGCTTCTCGGTGAATTCTGGACCGGCCGTCAGAACGGTGGGGGGTCGTCGTCACTGTCGGTGGGTGGCGCCAGCGCGAAATAGTCACGGCGCAAACGTTTTCGGGCCAGACGGATTTGGTGGTTGTGGTGGCGTTCGGTGGCGATGCGCGCGGCGCGGTCTTGGGCGCGGGTGCGGCGCCGCAGGGGCATCATCGCGGTGCGCTCGCCGCAGCGATCGGTAGTTGGCGCCGCGAGCCTCGGGGCGTCGCCGGGGGGCGCGCACAAGCTGGGGAACAACAGCGCGCTGCCCGGCGTGGTGACGTAGGTGTGCCCGTCGGGCAGCCGCCAAATCAGGGTCCCGTCGGGCAGCTGTTCGTCGCGCCACTGCCAAAACGTTTTTAGCAAATGATGTTGTCGACAAAGGCATTTCAAGTTCGACGCATGCGTGGCGCCCCCGTCGGCGTAGGGAATCGTATGGTCCACGTCGCACTGCACCGCGGGGCGGTCACAACCGGGGGCTCGGCAGGTCAGATCGCGGCAGCGCACGAAGTCGGCCAGCGCCTTGGAGGGCACATAGCGGTTCTCCGGCGGTGCGTCGCCCAGGTGGATCAGCGGCATCAGCTTGGCCGAGGCCGCCAGCTCGGCCACCAGTTCGGGCGGGATGAGCCCGTCGGCGCCCAGCTCGGATCCCGGGGCGGTGCCGGCGCCCTCCAGCGTGGCTTGCTCCGCGATCACATGGATCAGCACCGGGCCGGCCGCCGGTCGTGCGCCGGCCGCGCAATCCGGGCGCCTGCACCGACAGCCCAGCCGATCGGCCCCGGCGGCCAGGGCGCCCAGGGCATCGGCGCGGCGCTGCTGATGACTCCGTGGATCGTGGGCGCACACCGTTGCCGCCAACGCATTCAGCCGCTGATCCAGCGCATGGGCATCCGGGGACAACACGCTGCCACTAATCTCCGACAGGCCACACTGGGCGCGATCATCGATCCAGACCTCGCGGTCGGCCTGGGCCTCCTTTCGCCGGCGCACCGCATCGGCGTCAGCGCGGGCCACGATCCTGTCGACGACGGCCGCCAGCCGGCCCTGGGTCATCGAGGGCCAGCGCGCCGCATTGGCCGCCAATTGCGCATCCACACCCGCCAATACCTTGGGGTCGGTGATCAAATCGCTGCGGTACACCAACGTCTGAAACATCCGGTAATCGATATCCCCGGCCCGAAACACCGCGGCCACCCGCGGCAGGCGCTCGCGCATGGCCAGCGCATAACGCAAATAGCTGCCCGCCCTGGCCAGGCTGATCCGCAACGCCGCGGCCACCTCCGCGCCCACCGCCGCCCAGGTGTCCACCGCCCAATCGGCCTCTTCACCGCGCTGGGCTCGGCGCAGCTCAAAAAGCTCCCCGACCGCAACCAACCGGTCGGCGGCCGCCCGGGCCTCAGCCCGCCCCGAACCGCACATCCGCTCCATCAGCGCCCGCGACCGCTCGGTCTGCGAAGGCTCCCAATACTCGTGCAGCCGCGTATCGAACATACATTCGATCATAAGCATGCCCACCGACACGAGGGCCGATCGCCGCCCGCGGAAAACCGCTAAGGCACCCGCGTGCGGTGCCGCTTGTCGTGCGGCGGCACGCCGTTGACGCCGCCGATCGACTCCGCGTAGGTGCCCACCGCGAACGCGACGCCAGAACCCATGATCGCCAACGCTTCCCGGTTGACGGCGTCGACGGTGTCACGCGGGCCCTGGAAGTTGGGGTCGAACGGGGCGCCGGCCTGGCCGCCCCACAGCCGCGCCTGCACGGTGGTTTTCGGCTGCGAGGCGCCGGTGGTCATGCCGCCGATCGGCACGCCCGCGATCATGAAGGGGTGGTAGTCGGTCCTGGTGCCCAGCGGCATGTCGGCGGGCCGCTTTCCCGCCAGGTTCAGGTAGCCGCCCAGCGTGCGCTCGATGCCGGCGGAACCGTCGGGCACATCGCCGAAGGCGATCCCGGGCGCGGGCGGACCGGACTGATCGCCGTCGTCGGTGAAGAAGCCGGCGTTCGGTGATCCGAGCACGGTGAAGTCCAGGTACATCGCGATGTCGTTGAGTTGGTCGCCATCCATGCCGAACACGTAGTCGGTGACGCCGTTGAGCCCGTCCTCGTCGGCTCCCCAGAACACGAACCGCACCGCGTTGTTCACCGGAGCCAACGGGCCCAGCTGCAGCGCCGTCTCAAGCACGGCGGCCACGCCGGTCGCGTTGTCGTTGATGCCCGGACCATCGCGCGGGCCGTCGAGATGCGCGCCGACCACGATCGCCTCGTGCGGCGAGCCGGTTTCAGTCTGCGCCAACACGTTTCGCGAAGTGATCTTGATGTTCTCGGCGTCCAGCACCAGGCGTATCGGCGCGGTCTCACGCGCGAGCGCGGTGGCGCCGTAAGCACCGAGGACGGCGACCGGCACGGTCAGTCGCTTGAAATAACCGGGCACGAACAGGCCGGGCGGAGCGCCCTGGCCGCTGGGCGCGCTGAGCACGACCAGCGCCGCCGCGCCCTTGGCCAGCGCGATGTTCTGCTTGTCGACCACCGAGCAGACCGAGTCGTCGACGACGGCGATCGCCCCCTTGGGCACCGCGGCCGGGTAATCGCCGACGGCGCAGCCCGCCGGTCGCGCCGGGTGGACCGGCGGCCCGGTGAGTCCGCCGGGCGGCGTTCGGACCAGCAGCGACGCCTGGTCAACCTGATAGGTGCGGCCGGCCACCGTGAGCGCGGGTTTACCGGGCGAAACGTTGTAGAGCCGGTCGAACTGCGGCGTCGATACGTTGAAACCCCTGTCCCGCAACGTCTTCGCCACATATTCGACGCTGGCGTCATAACCCGGCGTCCCGTCCGCGCGGTTTCCGCGGTTGGCGTTGGCCACGTTCTGCAGCGCCCGCAGGTGGGTGACCAGCCGGTCCGCGGTGACCTTCTGGGCCAGTCCCCGAGCGAGGTCCGGCGCCGCAGCCGGCGGTGCGGGGCGCGGCGAAGCGCATCCCGCCACCAACCCGATCGCGATCAGCGCCGCGGCCAGCGGGCGCATCATGACTTGGCGAGCACGTGGCGCGTGCGATCCGCCGGCACCGGAACCCCGTTGCGGCCGCCGAGGTCCTGCGCGTAGAGGGCCACCGCGTAGGCCACACCGGCCCCGTTGATGCCCAGCGCGGTGCGGTCGATGTGATCGAGGGTGTCGGTTTTCTGGTGATAATTGGGGTCGAACGGCTGGTCGGCGGCCCCGCCCCACAGCTTGGCCTGCTCGGCGGACTTCTTCACCTCCGCACCCGAGAACAGCCCGCCCGCCGGGATGCCGGCCAGCGTGAATCCGTCGTAGTCCGAACGGCCGTCGAAGGAGGTGTCCTGCGCGGTCTTACCGGCAGACTTCAGGTAGGCGACCAGGGTGCGCTCGATGCCGGCCGAGCCCTCCGGCACCACCGGCTGGCCGCGCGCGTCCATCGGCAGCGACTGGTCCCCGTCATAGGTGAAATAGCCGGGGTTGGGCGATGCGAGCATGTCGAAGTTCAGATACAGCGCAATGCTTTTGAGCGCGTCGAGGTTCAGCGACTCCACGTAGTTGCGCGAGCCGATCAGTCCGAGCTCCTCGGCGCCCCAGAAGCCGAATCGCACCGCGTTGTGCACCTGCGGCGAATTCCCCAGCTGTACCGCGCTTTCCAGGACGGCAGCAACACCGGACCCGTTGTCGTTGATGCCGGGGCCCTCGGGCACGCTGTCCAGGTGCGCGCCCGCCATCACCACGTCGGTGGCCGACCCGGTCTTGGTCTGCGCGATCACGTTGCGGGCCTTGAAGGTTTGCACGCTCGCGTTGAGCTTGATCATGGTCTGCCCCGGCTGCGCGCGCAGCTGTACCCCGACGGACTTGGTGACGCTCAGCACCGGGATCTTCACCTCGGTGTCGCCCCCAAGGGTGCCACCCATCTGTTGCTCGTCGACGTTGTCGGCGACGAGCAGCGCGACGGCACCGCGCTGCGCCGCTGCGTTCTCCTTCTGGGCAAACGGGCAGGTGCCGCGGTCCACCAGCACCACCGCGCCCTGCACCCGCAGCCCATCGAAGTCGGAGGGCTTACAGCCAGGGCCGTCGCCCAGCGGCACCGGCACCAGCGGACCGCTCACCCCATCGGGCGGGGTGCCGAGGCTGAACTCCAACGGGCGCGCCTCGACGGCCGCGCCGCCGACCGTCACCGCCGGCTTGTCGCCGTGGAACACCCGGGCCGAGAACTCGGGCGTCTGCACGTCGAAACCGCTGTTGCGCAACGTGTTAACCACATAATCGACGCTGGCTTCGTAGCCGGGGGTGCCCACGGCACGGGTGCCGTTGTTGGCGTTGGCGATGTCCTGGAGTTTCGACAGGTGCGCCATCATCGCGCCGGCCGTGACCTTGTCGTGCAGGGCGGTGGCGAACTGGGCCGCGGCCGGGTTGCCGTTAGTCTGCTCCGAGTTGGTGCAGCGATGAGAGCAACCTGCCAGGGCTGCGGTCAGGGCGAGCCCGCCGAGCACCGCCGGGATCGTCCGCGAATTTTTTGCCATCCCGCCCAAGGTTAGACATACAGCGCGGTGAATGGCGCAAAAGGAATGTTGCGGACCACAAACCAAACCGCCACCAGCAGCAGCGTCACCATCGCGGCCCAGCGCTGGTGCTGCCAGCCCTTGACCCGCCGCCCCGTCGCCCGGCCGTAGGTCCATGACCCATACGCCCACACCAGCAGCGCCAGCGCCACCAAGCCCAGCGCGTTGAACCGGGCCGCCGCCGCTACGTTGCCGTGCATCAGCGAATACAACATCCGCGCGCTGCCGCATCCCGGGCAGTCGATGCCCAGCAGGGCCTTGGTGGGACAGACCGGCAGCGGTCCGCCCGGCGTGGTGGGATCGCCCACCCAGGTGGCAGCGCACACCAATGTCGTGGAAGCGGCCACCAGGAGCGGCGCGCCGAGGGCGAACCGCAGCGGCCGTTGGCGCGTTACCACGAGCGTCCGCGCTTAGAACATCGCAGAAATCATGGCCGCGCTGGTGTTGCCCGCGTTCATACCGACCGCCACCGTGTAGATGATGGCGACGACAACCCAGACCACCCAGATGATGACCGACCAGATGACCCATTTGCGTGCGCTGGCGGCGGCCGCCTGCGCCTCCGCGTGCAAACCCTGCGCCCACATTCCATTGACCTGGGCGGCTTTCACGATCGCGACGATCCCGGTGATGGGAAAGCAGAATATCGTCGCCAAAATGGCCCACACCAAGTAGTTATTCGGAGCTTGCCCAACGGGCTGCTGCGGCGGGTATCCCGGTGGCGGTGGTGGCTGTGTCATCGATTCTCCAGTCGCGAGGAGTTAACTGGCGTGAGGCGGTGCTTACCATACCCGAGCGGCGCGGGCGACGGCACCATCTCGACGAAATTCGCTGTTTGCGTACACCACCCGAGCGGCGCAAATGTAACGGACGTGCACGAAATGCGCTGGCCGTGAACCGCTTTGCCGTCGGGGCAGTGCCGGCCGACCGCGGGGAAAAAGATGCCCAAACAGACAATTTCCAGCGGAATGTGTTGCATAGACAGGACATAGCCCTACGATCCCCTTAGCGGAAGCATTGTTTTCCGGTGAACGACGCAACCGTTAGGAGTCAAGGATGCCTCATCTCGGCAAGGCGCTGCGAGCCGCGACGGCGGCCGCGGCGCTCGCGGGCGGTTTTGCGTTGGCCGGTGCCGCCGTGGCGGCAGCGGACCCCCCCAACACCGGTAACTCGGCGGACGTCAACACGCTGGCCGCCTCGCTGTCCAAGGGCTACGGCCTGAACAACTGCACGGCCGGAAACATCGGCGCCGGCGAACTGGCGGTGCTCACCTGCGGGCAAAACCCCGACCCCAGCGGCCCGATCCAGGCGAGGTACCTGCTGCTGAACAACGCCGACAGCCTGGCCGGCTCGTTCAAGACCAGCATCAAGGACGACGTATTGACCGCATGCGGGGACAGCGGCCCATCGCCGACGACCTGGCACCAGGGCGGTAACAATGCCAACTCGGGATCGGTGGCCTGCGGCACCTACCAGAATGCCGCCGAGGTCATCTGGACCACGGATTCCAAAAACGTGCTGAGCCTCATCCGCGGAGCCAACTCCGACGTCGCGGCGCTCTACCAGTGGTGGCGCGCGAACGGCTGACATTAACCCATTGGGCCGCAATCTGTTTCGGCAGCTCGGCCCGAAAGATGCTCGAGTTCCTTGAATTTCCCCACAATGAAGGAGTTCAGAATGTCCCCTCTCACCACCGCGTTGCGAGCCGCGACGGCTTTGGCGCTCATGGGCGGTTCCGCCCTCGTCGGGGCGGTCACGGCGACCGCGGACCCCGGCACCGGTAGCTCGGCAGACATCAACACCCTGGCCGGTTCGCTGTCCAAGGGCTACGGCCTCAACAATTGCCAGCCGGCGCAGCTGTCGGGTCCCGTTCTGGCCGAGCTCGACTGCGGGCAAAACCCCGATTCCAGCGGGCCGGCCGCCGGCGTCTACCAGCTCTTCAGCAACGGCAGCGACCTCGCGGCCGCCTTCACCTCCGGCATCAATGGCGTGTCGCTGAGCGCGTGCGGTGACAACGGTCAATCGCCGGGCACCTGGCACCAGGGCAGCGCGGGCGCGACGGCGGGGCAGGTGGCGTGCGGAACCTACAAGAATGCCGCGGTCATCACCTGGACCACCGACGCCAAGAACGTGTTGAGCCACATCCGGGCGTCCAACACCGATGTCAACGCGCTCTACCAGTGGTGGCGCACCAACGGTTAAGGAGTCAGATGATGTCTCGCCTCACCACCGCGCTGCGCGGGGCGTCGGCGGCCGCAGTGCTGGTCGGCGGCTTCGCGCTCGCCGGTGCCGCCACGTCGGCCGCGGACCCGAACACCGGCAGCGCGTCGGACGTCAACACCCTGGCCGGATCGCTGTCCAAGGGCTACGGCCTCAACAATTGCAAATCGCAACCCCTGACCGAAAAGGGTGAAATCGCCGAGCTCCAATGCGGGGAGAGCCCCGACTCCAGCGGACCGGCCGCCGCCCAATACGGCCTGTTCGCCAGCGGCGCCGATGCGGCCGCCACGTTCGCCAACGCCGTCAAAGACGGAACCATGACCGCTTGCGGGAGCGACATCACTCAATCACCCGGGTCGTGGTCGCAAAACGGGCAGACCGGGGGGAAGCTGGCGTGCCAAACCAACCAGAACCTCGCGGCGGTCACCTGGACCACCGACAGCAAAAACCTGGTGGGCCAAATCATCGGGCGCAACGGTGACGTCAACGCGCTCTACCAGTGGTGGCGTGCCAACGGCTGACCCTCTACAGTTGCGCCGCAACCAAATCCGCGACCGCGCGCATCCCGGCGCTGTTCGGGTGCAGCGGGGCCGGCCGGCCCGGTAGCGGCACACCGTATCGCGCGGGCGTCGTGGTCCACGGCTCGGCCGACCACGCGTGGTGCTGGCGGCTGGCGTCGGCGGCGCGGACGATCTCGCATCCGGTCGCGGCGGCCGCGTCGGCGGTGGCGCGTTCGAGCGTCGCGGCCACCTGCCGGCCC
>NZ_LT546237.1:4808286-4846871 GCF_900078675.2 Mycobacterium interjectum | reverse complement strand
GCCGGAAAAGGTGACGTCGACGAGATCGAGGTTCAGCCGTTCGGCGACCAGGTGCGGGTAGTTGCGGGCCGATCGGCCCGACCACCGCGGTGCGCCCGCCGCCCGGGGCCTGATGCCCGGGCCGGCGGCCATCGAACTGCCCAGCGCGACATAGCGCTTCATCGGTCGGGGCTGGACGCCTGGGCCCAAAACCGCTTCGGGATCCGCCCGGCGCGCCGCGCCAGATATCCGGCGGTGACGGCGGCGGCCATCGCCGCGGCCATGGCCGGCGGGTCGGCGGCGCGAGTCACCGCGGTGGCCAAAAGCACGGCGTCGCAACCCAATTCCATCGCCAGCGCGGCGTCGCTGGCGGTGCCGATGCCGGCGTCGAGCACCACTGGAACGCCCGCGCGCGCGACGATCATCTCGATGTTGTGCGGGTTGGTGATGCCCAGGCCGGTGCCGATCGGGGCGCCCAGCGGCATCACTGCCGCGCAGCCGACGTCTTCCAGGCGACGGGCCAGCGCCGGGTCGTCGTTGGTGTACGGCAGGACGACGAACCCGTCGTCGACCAATTGCTCTGCCGCCCGGACCAACTCGACCGCGTCGGGCAGCAGCGTGCGTTCGTCGGCGATCACCTCGAGCTTGACCCAGTCGGTGTTCAGCGCCTCGCGGGCCAGCTGCGCGGTGAGCACCGCGTCGGCGGCGCCGCGGCATCCCGCAGTGTTGGGCAGCGGCGTGATGCCCAGCCGGTTGAGCAGGTCCAGCAGCCCCGTCCCGCCCTCGGCATCCACCCGCCGGATCGCGACGGTCGTCAGCTCGGTCCCCGACGCGATCAGCGCCTCCTCGAGCACCGCCAGGTTCGTCGCCCCCCCGGTCCCCATGATGAGCCGCGAAGCGAAGCTGCGATCGGCGATCGCCAGTTTGGCATCAGCCACCTTGCACCGCCGTCACCACCTCGAGTCGGGCACCGTCGAATAATGTTGTGGCCCACTGCGAACGCGGCAGTACCGCCAGGTCCATCGCCACCGCGATGCCCCGGTCGGGAAAACCCAGCGACTCCAGCAATGCGGCGACGGTGGTCCGCTCGTCGACCTCGACCCGTTGCTCGTTGACCGTGACGATCATGAGCGGGCTCCGACCGGGACCAGTTCGGACACAATCTGTTCGGCGGTCCACGGCGCCAGCAGGAACCCGGATCGGCCGTGGCCGGCGGCGACCAGGGTGCGCGCGTCCAGGCGTTGCACGATGGGCAGATTGTCGGGTGTCATCGGCCGCAGCCCGGCGGCGCACTCGGCCAGTTCGTACTCCCCCAGCGCCGGCAGCACCGTGCAAGCGTCGTCGAGCAGGTCACGCACCCCCGACACCACCGGCGCCGTGTCGCGTCCGTGCTCGTATTGGGTGGCGCCGACGACCACCCCGTCCGGGCGCGGCACCAGGTACACCTGGCGTCCGTGCACGCGGGCGCGAATCACCCTGCCCAGCAACGGCATACACCCCTTCCTCCAGCGCAGCCGGAGCACCTCGCCCTTCACCGGGCGCACCGGCAGGCCGGGCCACAGCGTGGGCGCGTCGATGCCGTTGGCGATCACCACCGCGTCCGCCTCCACCCGCGCGAGGTCGTTCACCGGCCCGGCCCACCGCACCTCCAGGCGTTCGCAGGCCGCGCCCAGCGCGTCGAGCACCGCACGGTTGTCCACGGCCAGTTCGGTGGGCGCCCGGAAACCATGCCGGATGCCTTGGGCCAGCAGGGGTTCCACGTCGCGCGCGGCCGACTCCCAGACCACCGGGTGCCCCTGCTCCGACAACCAGTCGGCGACGGTGCGCAGGTCCGCGACGTCGGCCCGGTCCACGGCCACCACCAGCGACTCGCGGGCGGTGACCACGCCCGGCGGCAGCCCGTCCATATAGCCGCCCTCGCGCCACAGCCGCAGCGATTCCAGGCCCAGCCGCAGCAACCGCTCCTCGCCCGGCCAGCCCTCGCTGTGCGGGGCGAGCATGCCGCCCGCGACCCAGGACGCGCCCGCGTCGCCGGTGCGATGCACCCGCACCGACCAGCCGGCCTGCGCGGCCCGGCGCGCCACCGACAGCCCGATGACCCCGCCGCCTACCACGGCGAGTGAATGTGGCATCTGCTGCTCCCTTCGCCGGCATGACCCGGATCAGGTGTGACGGTAAGGGCAGGTCTAGTTGTTTCTGGCTGTGCCCACTCTCAGCCCCGCCGGTAACCCGGGGCTCCCGTGCTCTTCGGGGTCCACGCTAGCGCGATACCGTCGCGCTGTGCACCAACCGGCTGCCCGTCTCGCCGCGGCGAGGCTGTATCTGTGTACCGACGCCCGCCGTGAGCTGGGCGACCTGGCCGAGTTCGCCGACGCCGCCCTGGCCGGCGGGGTCGACATCGTCCAGCTGCGCGACAAGGGGTCGGTCGGTGAGCGGCAGTTCGGGCCGCTCGAGGCGCGCGACGAGCTGGCCGCGTGCGAGATCCTCGCCGAGGCGGCGCGCCGCCACGGCGCCCTGTTCGCGGTCAACGACCGCGCCGACATCGCCCGCGCGTCCGGCGCCGACGTGCTGCACCTGGGCCAACGCGACCTGCCGCTGAGCGTGGCGCGCGAGATCGTCGGGCCGGACACGGTGATCGGGCTGTCCAGCCACGACCCCGACCAGGCGGCGGCCGCCGAGTCCGCGGCCGACTATTTCTGCGTCGGGCCGTGCTGGCCCACCCCGACGAAGCCGGGTCGCCCCGCGCCGGGCCTGGCATTGGTGCGAGCAGTCGCCGCACTCGCCACCGGCAAGCCGTGGTTCGCGATCGGCGGCATCGACACCGATCGGCTGCCCGACGTGCTCGACGCCGGCGCGCGACGAATCGTGGTGGTGCGGGCCATCACCGCGGCCGCCGATCCGCGGGCGGCCGCGCAACGGCTCAGGTCGGCGCTTGCAGCAGCGAGCTGATCCGCCGGCTCAGCTGCGACGGCTCCTGGTCGGCCTGCAGGGGATTGCCCGGCATGCACCACACGAACACGCCGGCCTCGATCTCGAGCGTGCGCGGCAGGTGTCGGCGCCGTTGGTCGCCGTGCTCCAGGGGCACCAGCGCCGGCGCGGTCCGCAGCCGCTGCCAGCTCGCCGCGAAACCGGGATGCAGCGGCAGGTTGGCCACCTCGCTCTCGGCGACCCAGCGCATCTCGGCGCTTTCCCGGTTGGGCACGGTCTGCAGCAGCTCGGCCGCGTCGGCGACGACGGTCGTGTAGCTCCAGCGCGTGCCGCCGATGCCGGAAACCTCGGCGGTGACGACCGTGGCCCGGACGGAGAGCAGGTCGGCCAGCAGGCCGGCCTCCTCATGCGCCTCGCGGACCGCGGTTTGCTCCGGGGTCTCGTGGCTGTCCCGGGCGCCGCCGGGCAAACCCCAGGTGCCGCCCTGGTGGCTCCACACCGCCCGGTGCTGCAGCAGCACCGCGGGTGTGCCGTCGGGGCCCGGGGCGCGCAACAACAGGCCGGCCGCGCCGTAGCGGCCCCAGTAATGAGCGCCGTTGTCGGATACCACCCATCCGTCACCGTCGCCGTGCACGAGATCAGGATATGCAGGCAATCGGCTCGGTCAATCGGGTCGCCTCCCCCCATCCGGGCGAACATGCTCTTAGAATTCGCTTATTCGGGTTGGTGCGGCGAAATTTGGGGCCGAAAGATGAGGCTGAGCAGACGTGACGGTTGAGCTGGCGCACCCGTCGACCGAGCCGAAGGGGTCGCGGTCTCCGGCCGAACCGGCCCATCCCCGCTGGTGGTTCGTCTCCACGACGCCGGGGCGGATCCTGACCATCGGGATCGTGCTGGCCGCCCTCGGCGTATCCAGCGCCTTCGCCACCTCGACGACGATCAACCACCGGCAGCAGGTGCTGTCCACGGTGCTCAACCACACCGAGCCGCTGTCGTTCGCCGCCGGGCGGCTTTACACCACGCTGTCGGTGGCCGACGCGGCGGCGGCCACCGCGTTCATCGCCCAGGCCGAGCCGCGCCCGGTCCGGCTGCGCTACGAGCAGGCCATCACGGACGCCTCTGTGGCCGTGACCCGGGCGTCGAGCGGGCTGACCGACGAGCCGCTGGTGCAGTTGCTGGGCCGGCTCAACGCCGAATTGGCGGTCTACACCGGGCTGATCGAAATCGCGCGGACCAACAATCGGGAGGGCAACCCGGTCGGGTCGTCGTATCTGTCGGAGGCCTCGGGGCTGATGCAGTCGAGGATCCTGCCGGACGCCGCGCAGCTGTACCAGGCGACGTCGGACCGGGTGGACAGCGAAACCACCGCGTCCACGCATTTCCCTGCCCCGGTGATCCTCGTCGTCGCCAGCACGGTGGTGTTCGGCGCGTTCTCCCATCGCTGGCTGGCCCGGCGCACCAGGCGGCGGATCAACCCGGGGCTGGTCGTGGGCGCCCTAGGTATCCTCGTCATGGTGGTATGGGTCGGGACCGCGCTCACCATCTCGACGACCGCGAGTCGTAGCGCCAAGGACACCGCCGCGGAGTCGCTGCGGACCGTCACCAACGTCGCCATCACCGCGCAGCAGGCGCGGGCCGACGAGACGCTGTCGCTGATCCGCCGCGGCGACGAAGAGATGCGCAAGCAGTCGTTCTACGATCGCATCGACTCCATGCACTCCCAGCTCGAGCAGTACCTGTCGCGCAGCGACGCCGTCGACAAGCCCGACCTGCAGGGCGCCGATCAGCTGCTGCTGCGCTGGCGGCAGGCCAACGACCGGATCAACTCCTACATCTCGGTGGGCAACTACCGGGCGGCCACCCAGGTCGCGCTGGGCAGCGGCGAGGACGACTCGACCCCGGCCTTCGACAAGCTCGAGGACGAGTTGGGCAAGGCGATGGACCAGAGCCGCACCCACCTGCGCAACGACGTGCTCAACGCGCGCAGCGGGCTGTCGGGCGCCCAGGTGGGCGGCGTCGTGCTCAGCCTCGGCGCCGCGATCGCCGTCGCGCTGGGCCTGTGGCCCCGGCTGAAGGAGTATCGATGATGGCGCGCCTACGCGCCTGTCTGGGGGCACTCGCCGCGGCCGTCACGCTGGCGGGCTGCGGCCACACCGAAACGCTGACCGTGGCCACCGTGCCGACGCTGCCGCCGCCCACGCCGGTCGGCATGGAGCAGCTGCCGCCGCAGCCGCCGGTGCCGCCCGACGACCCCAGCCAGGGCTGCAACGCGACCGCCAGCCTGCGGCCGTTCGCAACCAAGGCCGAGGCCGACGCCGCCGTCGCCGACATCCGCGCCCGCGGCAGGCTGATCGTCGGCCTCGACATCGGCAGCAACCTGTTCAGCTTCCGCGACCCGATCACCGGCGAGATCACCGGCTTCGACGTCGACATCGCCGGCGAGATCGCGCGCGACATCTTCGGCGCCCCGTCGCACGTCGAGTACCGGATCCTGTCGGCCGAGGAGCGCGTCACCGCGCTGCAGCGCTCGGAGGTCGACGTCGTGGTCAAGACCATGACCATCACCTGTGATCGGCGCAAGCTGGTCAACTTCTCCACCGTCTACCTCGACGCCAACCAGCGCATCCTGGCGCCGCGGGACTCGCCGATCGCCAAGGTGGCCGACCTGTCGGGCAAGCGCGTCTGCGTGGCCAGGGGCACCACGTCGCTGCACCGGATCCGGCAGATCGACCCGCCGCCCGTCGTCGTGTCGGTGGTGAACTGGGCCGACTGCCTGGTTGCCATGCAGCAACGGGAGATCGACGCCGTCAGCACCGACGACTCGATCCTGGCCGGGCTGGTGGAGGAGGACCCCTACCTGCACATCGTGGGGCCGAACATGGCCACGCAGCCCTACGGCATCGGCGTCAACCTGAACAACACCGGCCTGGTCCGGTTCGTCAACGGCACGCTGGAACGCATCCGCCGGGACGGCACGTGGAACACGTTGTACCGCAAATGGTTGACGGTTCTCGGTCCCGCGCCCGCTCCGCCAACGCCGAGGTACGTGGACTGATGGCCGAGAACCACTTCGAGGATTCCGAGGACCAGCCGCCCGAGGTGCAGACCGGTTCCCAGGCCATTTCGGAGGCGGAGTCGCGGCCGCAGGCCACCCAGGCTCTGTTCCGTCCCGACTTCGACGACGATGACGACGACTTCCTCATCCCCGGGATCGACACCGACGCGCCGGAACGGATGACGGTGGCCACGCGGGTGCTCCCGCCGACGCGGCAGCTCGGCGGTGGCCTGGTCGAGATCCCGCGGGTGCGGGACATCGATCCGCTCGAGGCCCTGATGACCAACCCGGTGGTGCCGGAGTCCAAGCGCTTCTGCTGGAACTGCGGGAAGCCGGTCGGCCGGTCGGGCGCCGAGGGTAAGGGCGAGTCGGAGGGCTGGTGCCCGTCCTGCGGCAGCCCGTATTCCTTCCTGCCGCAACTGAATCCGGGAGACATCGTCGCCGGGCAGTACGAGGTCAAGGGCTGCATCGCGCACGGCGGGCTGGGTTGGGTCTACCTGGCACTCGACCACAACGTCAACGACCGCCCGGTGGTGCTCAAGGGCTTGGTGCATTCCGGTGACGCCGAGGCGCAGGCCATCGCCATGGCCGAGCGGCAGTTCCTCGCCGAGGTGGTTCACCCGCAGATCGTGCAGATCTTCAACTTCGTCGAGCACACGGACGCCCACGGGGCCCCGGTCGGCTACATCGTCATGGAGTACATCGGCGGGCAGTCGCTCAAGCGGGCCCTCAAGGACGGCAAATCCGAGAAACTGCCCGTCGCCGAGGCGATCGCCTACCTGCTGGAGATCCTGCCCGCGCTGACCTACCTGCACTCCATCGGCCTGGTCTACAACGACCTGAAGCCGGAGAACATCATGCTCACCGAGGAGCAACTCAAGCTCATCGACCTGGGCGCGGTGTCGCGGATCAATTCGTTCGGATACCTTTACGGCACACCGGGTTTCCAGGCGCCGGAGATCGTGCGGACCGGCCCGACGATCGCCACCGACATCTACACGGTGGGGCGCACGCTGGCGGCGCTGACGCTGAACCTGCGCACCCGCAACGGCCGCTATGTGGACGGCCTGCCGGACGACGATCCGGTGCTGAAGAACTACGACTCGTTCGGCCGGCTGTTGCGGCGCGCCACCGACCCGGACCCGCGGCGCCGGTTCTCCACGGCCGACGAGATGTCCGCCCAGTTGATGGGCGTGCTGCGCGAGGTGGTCGCCCAGGACACCGGGATACCGAGACCCGGCCTGTCCACGGTCTTTTCGCCGAGCCGCTCGACGTTCGGCGTGGACCTGCTCGTCGCGCACACCGACGTGTACCTGGACGGGCAGGTGCACTCGGAGAAGCTGACCGCCCGGGAGATCGTGACCGCGCTGCCGGTGCCGCTGGTCGACCCGGCCGACGTCGCCGCGCCCGTGCTGCAGGCCACGGTGCTGTCCCAGCCGGTGCAGACGCTGGACTCGTTGCGCGCGGCCCGCCACGGCTCGCTGGACGCCGACGGCATCGAGGTGGGCGAGTCGATCGAGCTGCCGCTGATGGAGGTCCGCGCGCTGCTGGACCTCGGGGATGTGGCCAAGGCCACCCGCAAGCTCGACGACCTGGCCGAGCGGGTCGGCTGGCGGTGGCGGTTGGTGTGGTATCGGGCCGTGGCCGAGCTGCTCACCGGCGACTACGACTCCGCCACAAAGCATTTCACCGAGGTGCTGGACACCTTCCCCGGCGAGCTCGGGCCCAAGCTGGCGCTGGCGGCCACGGCCGAGCTCGCCGGCAACACCGACGAGCACAAGTTCTACCAGACCGTGTGGAAGACCAACGACGGCGTGATCTCAGCGGCTTTCGGGCTCGCCCGATCCCTATCGGCCGAAGGCGATCGCGAGGCCGCGGTGAGCACCCTGGACGAGGTGCCGCCCACCTCAAGGCATTTCACCACCGCGCGGCTGACCAGCGCGGTGACCCTGATGTCCGGCCGGTCGGCGGCCGAAATCACCGAGGAGCAGATCCGCGACGCGGCCCGCCGGGTGGAGGCGCTGCCGCCGACCGAACCGCGCGTGCTGCAGATCCGCGCCCTGGTGCTCGGCGGCGCGATGGACTGGCTGCAGGACAACGAGGCCAGCACCAACCACATCCTCGGCTTCCCGTTTACCGAACACGGCCTGCGGCTGGGTGTCGAAGCGTCGTTGCGCAGCCTGGCCCGCGTCGCGCCCACGCAACGGCACCGCTACACGCTGGTGGACATGGCGAACAAGGTGCGCCCGACGAGCACGTTCTGATTCGTCCGTCGCGTGTGAATCCTGGCCGGCGAGTGTGCATTCAGGGCGGGAAAATCGCCCAGACCCCGCCGCCAGCTCACACCCGAAGCCCCCAACGCACACTCGACTCCTCTAACGCGGAGCGGACCCGGTGGACGATGTTGGCGGGGCGGTCCTCCGCCACGACCCGGACGACGATCCAGCCCATCCGCTCCAGCGCCTCCTGCCGCCGAATGTCTTTGACGTATTGCCGTCGGTCGGTCCGGTGTTGGTCGCCGTCGTATTCGACCGCGACCAGCTGCTCCTCCCAGCCCATATCGAGGTAAGCGAAGGGAATGCCATCTTCGGCGAGCACCGGGATCTGTGTTTGGGGCCGAGGCAGGCCCGCGTCGATGAGCAGCAACCGCAGGTAGCTCTCGCGCGGCGATTGCGATCCGGGGTCGACCAGTTCCAGCGCGACCTCCAGTCGCCGCAGGCCCGGCGAGTGCGGATGCCGCTTCGCGATGCCCACCACGTCGTCGGCTTTGAAACCCGTTGCCCGCGCGAGCGCGTCCAGCCGCACGACGGCGGAGCGGATGGCGCCGCGGCGGCCGATGTCGAAGGCCGTCCGCTCGGGGGTGGTCACGGTGCGCCGGTCCATCACCTGCGTCTCGCCCTCGAGCAGCCCATCGCGCCGCGTCAGCACGCCGCGAGGCGGGCGGGTGTTGACGTGATTGAGCTCGACCGGAACATCGTCCGGAATCCACTTCGAGCCGTGTAAGGCCGCGGCGGCCGCGCCCATGATCGTCGCCGTCCGCCCCGACCACAGCCACGCCGCGAAGATGCGCAGCTGGAGCGAGACATCGACCTCCCTGGCCAGGTAGACGTTCGGGAAGACAGCACGATAGCGCGTCCGCAGTTGATGGCGGCTCAACGCCCCGGACGCCAATGCCTCGCTGCCGATGAACGGTTCCCCCGGTTCCATGCCGGAACGGTCGCACGCCGATCACGATCCGCGTCCCCCGCTATCCACAGGGCGGTTGAGTGTGAACTGGCGGCTTTGCGTGTGCGCTCAGGGCGGGAAATCGCCGAAATCCCGCCACCAGTTCACACGCAAAGATGTGGGTACACGCACAGCGAAAACATAGGTTCGTGTCGCACAGTTAAACCCATGCCGGGGGAGTCGACGCGGTGGATCAGCACCGCCCGCGGGCTGCGTCGGGCCGGGTTCGGGGTGACCGGACCCGAGGTCGACGCGGCCCTGGCCCGGGACTGGCCGAGCCACGTCGACGCCATGCTGGGCACCAAGCCCGACGCGGACCCGGGCGCAATCGCCACCCCGATGCCCTCCCTGGAGGCGCCGCGCGCCCCTGGCAAGGGCGCGACACCGGCGGCGCGCAAGCAATACAACGGTCAGCTCTCCGAGCAACAGCGCGTGCTGTCCGACTGGTGGCTGGGCCGCATGGTCAGCGTCGGCCAGCCGATCCACGAGAAGTTGACTTTGTTGTGGCACAACCACTTTGCCACCTCGGCGCAGAAGGTAAGGGTGGCGGCGTACATGGCCGCGCAAAACCGGAAGCTGCGCGCCGGAGCGCTGGGCGACTTCCGCGCGCTGGCCTACGCGATGCTGACCGACGCCGCGATGTTGCGCTGGCTGGACGGCCAGACCAATACGGCCAACGCCCCCAACGAGAACCTCGCCCGCGAATTCATGGAGCTGTTCGCGCTCGGTCACGGCAACGGCTACACCGAGGACGACGTGCGCGCCGGCGCGCGGGCGCTGACCGGATGGGTGATCGGCGCCAACGGACAACCGACGGTGCTCGCGAGACGCCATGACGCGGGCGCCAAGACGCTGTTCGGCAGGACCCAGAACTTCGACGCCGCCGGATTTTGCGACGCCGTGCTGAGCCAGCCCAAGTCGGCGGAGTATGTCGCGGGACGCCTGTGGCAACAATTGGCTTCGGACGACCCGCCGTCGCCGCAGGCGCTCGGCCGCCTGGTCGCCGCGTACGGCCCGCGACGCGACCTGCGGGCACTGACCCGGGCGATCCTCACCGACGACGAGTTCACCTCGGGCCGAGGCGCCCGAAACAGCCGGGTCAACACCCCGGTCGAGTGGCTGGTCGGCGTGATGCGTGCGCTGCGGGTTCCGCCGACGACGCCGGCGCACCGCAAGCTCGCCGAGGCGACGTTGCGCGGGCTGGGGCAGCGACCGTTCTACCCACCGAGCGTCGGCGGATGGCCGCGCGGCCAGGTGTGGCTGTCCACCGCGAGCGCGCAGACCAGGCTTCGCGCCGCGACCCTGCTGGCAAAGGTCGGTGACCTGTCGGGCGTCGAAAGCGCCACCCCGGGGGACCGCATCGACGCGGTCGGCTACCTGATCGGGGTGGGGGCGTGGTCGGACCGGACCGCCGACGCGCTGCAGCCCCTGGTGCGCAGACCGCCGCAGTTGGTCGCCGCCGCCGTCAACTCCCCCGAATACCTGACCTCCTGAGGGACCGCCGATGCCCGAGATCAACCGCCGCAAATTCCTGATCGCCAGCGCGGGCGTGGGCGCGGCCGGCCTGCTGTCGACGGCGGTGGCGGTCGACTGGCCCGACCTCATGCGCGCCGCGCGGGACCGCCCGCTGCCCGACGGCGCCGGCGTGCTGGTGATCGCCACGCTTTACGGCGGCAACGACGGTATCAACACGCTGATCCCCTACGGCGACAACGCGTATCACGACGCGCGGCCCGAACTCGCCTACCCGCCGGGTGAGGTTATCCACCTCGACGAGCGGCTCGGGCTCAACCCGGCGATGAAGGGTCTGGCCCAGCTGTGGAACCAGCGCCGACTCGCCATCGTCCGCGGCGTCGGCTATCCCAAGCCCGACCACAGCCACTTCCGGTCCATGGACATCTGGCAGACGGCGTCGCCGGCCGAGCCGGTCTCGACCGGCTGGATCGGCCGCTGGCTCGACGCCACCGGCGACGATCCCTTGCGCGCGGTCAACATCGGGCCCGTCCTGCCGCCGCTGGCCGTCGGCGAAAAGCGCACCGCGGCGGCGCTTTCCCCCGCGCAGGTCCCGCCCGGGGACGGCCTCGACGCGATCATGGGAGCGCTCGGTGCCGACGACCCCGACGACACCCCGGCGATGGCGGCGGTGTGCAAGGCCTATCGCGCCGCGCAGACCGTCAGCAAGACATTCGATTCGGTGAAACCACCCGTCCACCAGGCCAATTCGCTGTCCACACAGCTGAGCGCGGTGGCCGAGGCGGTGAAGGCCCGGGTGCCGACGCGGGTGTACACGGTGCAACTGGGCGGATTCGACACCCACGCCGGCGAACGCAATACGCAGCAACGCCTGCTGCAGACGTTCGACCAGGCGGTCACCGCCTTCCTGCAGCAGGTGGCCGGTGCGAACGTGGTCGTGATGGCGTACTCGGAGTTCGGGCGCCGGGTGCACGCCAACGCCTCCCAGGGCACCGACCACGGCACCGCCGGCCCGGTCTTCGTCGCGGGCGCGCAAGTGAAGGGCGGCTTCTACGGCGAGGAGCCCAGCCTCACCGATCTCGACAACGGAGACCTGAAGTACACCACCGACTTTCGCGACGTCTACCACGAGGTGCTGGCGCGAACGGTGGGGGCCGATCCCACCCCGTCGGTCGGGCCGGGACGAAGCAGCCTTGGATTCCTAACCGCTTAACGCGCCGACGCAGTCGCGGGCGATGGCCAGTTCCTCGTTGGTCGGTATCACCAGCACCACGATGGGCGATCCGTCGGCGGATATCTGCCGTGGGCCCCGGCTCCCGCTGAGGTTGCGGCGCTGGTCGAGCACGATGCCCAGCTCCTCCAGGCCGGCCACCGCGTCACGGCGCACGGCCGGATCATTCTCGCCGATCCCGGCGGTGAAGCTGATGACATCGGTGTGCCCCAGCACCGCCAGGTAGGCGCCGATGTACTTGCGCAGCCGGTGAATGAACACGCTGTAGGCCAATTGCGCTGCGCCATCGCCCGATTCGATCATCTCCCGCAGCCTTCGGAAGTCGCGCTCGCCGGACAGGCCCAGCACCCCGGACCGTTCGTTGAGCATGGCCTCGACGTCGTCGACGCCCATGTCCGCCCGGTGCCATAGGTAGCTGACGATGCTCGGGTCGATGTCACCGCTGCGGGTGCCCATGACCAGGCCCTCCAGCGGCGTCAGGCCCATGGACGTGTCGATCGGCCGGGTGCCGGCGATCGCGGACGCCGAGGAACCGTTACCCAGATGCAGCACAATCTGTTTCAGGCCGCCGATTGGCCGGTCCAGGAAGGCGGCGGCCTGCTCGCTGACGTAACGGTGCGACGTGCCGTGAAATCCATAGCGCCGGATCTGCCACCGCTCGGCCAGCTGACGGTCGATCGCGTAGGTCGCCGCCGCGGGCGGCATGTCGTGGAAGAACGCCGTGTCGAACACCGCCACGTGGGGCACGTCGGGCAGCAGCTTGCGCGCCACCTCGATTCCTTTGAGCGCGGGCGGGTTGTGCAGCGGCGCCAACTCGGACAGCTTCTCGAGGGCGGCGACGCGCGCGTCGTCCATCAGCGTCGGCCGATAGAACTCGTTGCCGCCGTGCACTACCCGGTGCCCGACCGCGGCGAGCCCACAGGCCCGCAGGTCGATGCCGTCCTGCGCCAATTCGTCGAACGCGCGGTGCAGCGCCGCGGCGTGGTCGGGTACCGACGAGGCGTCCTCCCCGATCCGCTCGATGTGGCCGGACGCGCGCGCTTCACCCGAATAGGGCTCGACCAGCTGGAATTTCAGGGACGACGAGCCGGAGTTGATCACCAGCACGAGGCGGTTACCGGCCATGGACGCCCTGCGCCTGGATCGCGGTGATGGCAACGGTGTTCACGATGTCCTCGACCGTCGCGCCGCGGGACAGGTCGTTGACCGGTTTGCGCAACCCCTGCAGCACCGGTCCGATCGCGATCGCCCCGGCGCTGCGCTGCACCGCCTTGTAGGTGTTGTTGCCGGTGTTGAGGTCGGGGAAGATCAGCACCGTGGCGCGCCCGGCCACCGCGGAATCGCGCAGCTTGGTGGCCGCGACGGACGGCTCGATGGCGGCGTCGTACTGGATGGGACCCTCGACCAGTAGCTTCGGATCGCGTCGTCGCACCAGATCCGTTGCCGTCCTGACCTTTTCGACATCGGCGCCCGCACCGGAATCGCCGGTGGAGTAGGACAGCATGGCCACCCGCGGCTCGATGCCGAACTGCGCGGCGGTGCGCGCGGAGCTGATCGCGATGTCGGCGAGCTGCTCGGACGTCGGATTCGGGATGATCGCGCAGTCGCCGTAGACCAGCACCCGGTCGGGCAGGCACATGAAGAAGACGCTGGAGACGGTGGACACATCGGGAACGGTCTTGATGACCTCGAAGGCGGGCCGAACGGTGTGCGCCGTGGTGTGGGCCGCGCCCGAGACCATGCCGTCGACCGTCCCGTTGTGGACCAGCATGGTGCCGAAATACGTTCCATCGCGCATGATCTCGCGGGCGTGCTCGACGGTGATTCCCTTCGCCTTTCGAAGCTCGGCGTACTGTTCGGCGAACTTCTCACGCAGCTCGCTGCTCAGCGGATCGATCACCGTTGCGCCGTCCAGGTTCACCCCGAGCTCCGACGAACGGAGCCGGATCTGGGCTTCGTCGCCCAGGATGGTCAGGTCGGCGACACCGCGCTGCAGCAGGCGGCCCGCCGACTTGAGGATGCGATCGTCGTCGCCCTCGGGAAGAACGATGTGTTTGCGATCCGCGCGGGCGCGCAGCCGCAGCTGGTAGGTGAACATCTGCGGGGTGATTACGGTCGGGATCGAAATGGCAAGCTGCGTCAGGAGATCCGCGATATCGACGTGGCGGTCCATCAGCTCGAGCGCGGTGTCGATCTTGCGCTGCGACATCGCGGTGACCCGGCCGCGCGCCGAGGCGGCCGCGCTGGCGGCGTCGTAGGTGCCCAGCGCGGTGGCGATGATGGGCAGGCGCAGCCGCAGGCCGCTCACCAGGGCCGCGATCGAGGGATGCAGCTCGAACCCGCCGTTGAGCACCAGGCACGACAGCGAGGGAAACCCCTCCGCCGCATGGGCACTGGCGACGGCGAGCACCACGTCGGAGCGGTCGCCGGGGGTGATCACCGCCATGCCGTCGCTCAGCCGTTCCAGCACATGGTCGGCGGTCATCCCGGCGACCAGCACGGCCATCACCTCGCGTTCCCGCAGCGACGCCTCACCGCTGACCGGCGTCCCGCCCACGGCCGTCTCC
This sequence comes from Mycobacterium interjectum, assembly GCF_900078675.2. Taxonomy (GTDB): domain Bacteria; phylum Actinomycetota; class Actinomycetes; order Mycobacteriales; family Mycobacteriaceae; genus Mycobacterium; species Mycobacterium interjectum. The sequence continues at coordinate 4,832,413 of NZ_LT546237.1, read as the reverse complement.
AGTTCGGCCACCGTGGGCGCCGACAGCAGCGGCTCCTCGGGCAGCACGTAGCTGCGCTGGGCGAACGCACGCAACGCCTGAGCGACGTCCGCCAGCCGTGCCGGATCGCACCGGTTGGCCACCACCGCCGCGGTGTGGGCGTGCTGGGCGGTCAGCTCGGCCAGGCACACCTCGACGACGCCGGCCACCTCCGTAGCGGTCCGGCCTTTGCCGCTCACGGCCAGCAGCACCGGCGCGCCGAGGTTCGCCGCGATCCGCGCGTTGACCGAGAGCTCGGCGGGCCGGGTGACGTCCGTGTAGTCGCTGCCGACGATCACCACCACGTCGCAGGCCTGCGCAATCGCGTGATACGAGTCGACGATGCCGGCGATCGCGGCGTCGGTGTCGGCGTGCAGCTGCTGGTAGGTCACGCCGACGCACTGGTCGTAGGACAACCCCGCGCTGGTGTGCGCCAGCAGCAATTCCAGGATGTAGTCGCGGCCCTTGCCGTCGGGAGCCCGGGTGATCGGGCGGAACACGCCGACCCTGGCGACCGTGGCGGTCAGCCGGTGCAGCAGCCCCAGCGCGATCGTCGACTTGCCGGTCTCCGGCTCGGGAGCGGCAATGTAGATCGCTGAGGGTGGTTCAGGCAAGTCGCCGCAGCCTGGGCGCCAGGTCCTTTTCGAAGAGCTCCAGGAACCGGCGCTGGTCGTGGCCCGGCGCGTGGAACACCAGGTGGTTGAGGCCCCACGCCACGTACTGACCGACCTTTTCGACGGCCTCGTCGGGATCGGACGCGACGATCCAGCGCTTGGCCACCTGCTCGATCGGCAGCGCGTCGGCGGCCTTCTCCATCTCGATCGGGTCGTCGATGCTGTGCTTCTGCTCGGCGGTCAGCGACAGCGGCGCCCAGAACCGGGTGTTCTCCAGCGCCAGGTCGGGGTCCGGGTCGTAGGAGATCTTGATCTCGATCATCTTGTCGACGTCGTCGACGTTGCGCTCGGCGGCCGCCGCGCCTTCGGCCACCGCCGGCATCAGCTTGTCCTTGTACAGCTCCTCGCCCTTGCCGGAGGTGCAGATGAACCCGTCGCCGGCGCGCCCGGCATATTTGGCGACCGCCGGGCCGCCGGCCGCGATGTAGATGGGGACGCCCCCCTCGGGCACGTCGTAGATGGAGGCGCCCTTGAGCCGGTAGTACTCGCCGTCGAAGTCGACGCGGTCGCCGCGCCACAGCTCGCGCATCAGCCGCACCGACTCGCGCAGCCGGGCGAACCGTTCCTTGAACTCCGGCCAGTCGCCCTCGTACCCGGTGGCGATCTCGTTGAGGGCCTCACCGGTGCCGACCCCGAGGAAGATCCGGTCCGGGTACAGGCAGGCCATGGTGGCGAAGGCCTGCGCGATGACGGCCGGGTTGTAGCGGAAGGTCGGCGTGAGCACCGAGGTGCCCAGCACGATCCGCTTGGTGCGTTCGCCGACGGCGGTCATCCAGGCCAGCGAGAACGGGGCGTGCCCGCCCTCGTGCCGCCACGGCTGGAAGTGGTCACTGACGGTTGCGCTGTCCATGCCGTGACCTTCGGCGGCGACAGCCAGTTCGACGAGCTCGCGCGGTGCGAATTGTTCAGTGGACGCTTTGTATCCGAGTTTCAGTTCAGCCACGGCTTATTTCTACTCCTCGTCGGGTCGCCCCTACACTCGCGGGCATGGGACCGGCGCCGACTCTTGTTCAGGTCACCGACACCGTGTACCTCGCCCAGGGCCACGCCGTTAACTGGACCCTGGTCGTCGACGGCACCGGCGTGCTGCTGATCGACGCCGGTTATCCCGGGGACCGCGGGGACGTGCTGGCCTCGCTGGCCAAGCTGGGCTACGGGGCGGGCGACGTGCGCGCCATCCTGCTGACGCACGCGCACATCGACCACCTGGGCTCGGCGATCTGGTTCGCCCGCGAGCACGGCACCCCGGTGTACTGCCACGCCGACGAGGTGGGTCACGCCAAGCGGGAATACCTGGAGCAGGTATCCATTTTGGATGTGGCACTGCGCATTTGGCGGCCGCGGTGGGCGGTGTGGGGCGCGCACGTGGTGCGCAACGGCGGGCTGATCCGCGACGGCATACCGTCGACACGGCCGCTGACCGCCGAGGTGGCCGCGGGCCTGCCCGGCAACCCGACGGCGATCGCCACACCCGGGCACACCGGCGGGCACTGCTCGTATGTCGTCGACGGCGTGCTGGCCAGCGGCGACGCGCTGATCACCGGCCACCCGCTGCTGCGTCGCGGCGGGCCGCAACTGCTGCCGGCGGTGTTCAGCCACGACCAGCAGAACTGCCTGCGCAGCCTGGGCGCGCTGGCGCTGCTGAACACCGAGGTGCTGCTGCCCGGTCACGGCGACGTGTGGCGCGGCCCGATCCGCGAGGCGACGGAAGCGGCGCTGCGGCGGGCGCAATGACGCAGACCGGCGCGTCGGTGGCCGGTTCCGGGTGTCGCCGACGTCCTGGTGGAGTCCCGCTCGGCATCCACGAGCTAGCGCTGAGCGACGTATTCGGGCAGAGCGATATCGTCGCGGAATTCACGACCGATGACCCAATCGGCCACCCGCGGGATGTCCAGCAGTCGGGATGCCGCGTTGCGGGTCCACAGTCCGAGCGACGTTTTCGGCGCGAACATCGAGGCGAACGCGCGCGCCGAGCGCTGCCTGGCCTCGACGATCGGACGCAGCCGGCGTTCATAGCGGCGAAACGCCTCGGGGTGATCGGCGCCCGCGCGGCTCAGTTCGCCGGCCAGCACGTAGGCCTGCACCATCGCCAGACCCGTCCCCTCCCCCGCCAACAGCGAGACCGCGGCCGCGGCGTCGCCGATGAGCCCTGCCCGCCCCTGCGACCAGTGGTCCATGACGATTTGGCTCACGCGATCGAAGTACACCTCCGAGGAGCCGTCGAGCTCGCGGAGGATCTCGGGGCATTCCCAGCCGGCGTTGCCGAAGACCTGTGACAGCGTGGTTTTGACCTCCGGGGAGTCCTGCGGGTCGGGGCCGCGCGTCTGGTCGGCGGTGAAAACGAAAAGGAATAAGGTCTTGTCGTCACGCATCGCGAACCGCGCGACCATGCGCCCGGGCGTGGTGTAGGCGAGGTAGACGAGTTTCGTCGCGCGGCCGATAGCCCTGGGCTTCGAAGGCGGCCACGCGGTAGCCGAGGTCGGTCTCAAATCTGGATTCGGGCCCGAATACCAAGCCGCGCTGGTGAAGCGGCCATCGAGGTTGCGCCGGAACGACTCCGCCGAAAAACCCCCCACCTTCCGCGAATCGCGGTCCACCAGTCGCAGCTCCTGGACCGCGTATCCCGCGGCGTGCAATTCGGGGGCCAGTCCCATCCGTTCGGCGACGGCGTACCCGCCACCCCAAAAATCAACGACATAGCCACCGGTGCGCAGTCGCGGCGCCTTTTCGATCAGGGTCGGTTCGTGGCCGTAACGGCAAAGCCAGTACGCGAGGGTCGGGCCGGCGATGCCGGCCCGACGATGGCGATCTTCATGCGCACACCCCTTTCGGCTCAGGCCCACTTACTATATCATAGTGCAATAGTTGTCATAGGCAATTCATTGGCCGGGGAAAGGAGAGCCGGTGTGCTGAAAGAACTTACGGGCATGCCCCCCGGAATTCAGGCCCTGGAAGCGGTTGGCACCGTGACGGCGGCGGATTACGACCGGGTCTTTGCGCCGCTGGTCGAACGGGCGCGACGGACGGGTGGTCGGATGCGGCTGCTCTACCAGTTCGGCCCGGCCTTCCGGCGCATCACGCCGGGTGCGCTGTGGGCCGATGCCCGCCTCGGCGTGGGCTACGTGCGGCTGCTCGACGGGTGTGCGGTCGTGAGCGACCTCGGCTGGATCCGGGCGCCATCCCGCAGCATCGGCGCGTGGATGCCTTGCCCGGTGCGGATATTCACAGACGATGAACGCGACGACGCAGTCGCGTGGCTGACCTCGTTGCAGGATGGCGCCGGCGCCTCTACCCGTGAGATGGCCAAGGCATACCTCGGTGGAGTGGGCGCCGCGGTCGGAAGCCTCATCAAGCTCGCCGTCCCCTAACAGCCCCGGCCCGCCGCCGTAACCTCGCTGAGCCCCAGGTGATCCCGCAGCGTCTCCCCCGTGTACTCCGTCCGGAACGCGCCGCGTTCCTGCAGCAGCGGCACCACCCGGTCGACGAACTCGTCCAGCCCGCGCGGCGTCAGGTGCGGCACCAGGATGAACCCGTCGCAGGCGTCGGACTGGACGTAGGTGTCGATCTCGTCGGCGATGTGCGCCGGGGTTCCGGCGAACTGCTGGCGGCTCGTGACGGCGATGATCAGCTCGCGGATGGACAGGTTCTCGGCCGCGGCGCGCTCGCGGAAGCGGCGGGCCACCGCGATCGGGTCGCCATGGCGCACCCGTCCCTGGGTGATGTCGCCGTCGATGACCGGATCGACCTCGGGTAGCGGCCCGTCCGGGTCATAGCCCGACAGGTCGCGGCCCCAGACCTGCTCGAGCATCGCGATCGCCGTCGCGCCACTGACCTGCTGATAGCGGATGTGGCGCGCCCTGTCCTGCGCTTCGGAATCGGTGTCACCGATGACGAACGTCGCCGCCGGAAAGACCTTGAGCCGGTTGGGATCCCGGCCGTAGGACGCGGCGCGGCCTTTGACGTCGGCGTAGTAGCGCCGGCCGTCCTCCAGCGACGAGTGCAGGGTGAACAAGGCGTCGGCGTTGCGGGCGCCGAACGCGCGGCCGTCGGCGGAGTCGCCGGCCTGCAGCAATATCGGATGGCCCTGCGGACCGGCGGGCAGCGTCGCGAACCCGCGCACGTCGAACTGCGGGCCGCGGTGTGCGACGCTGCGGATCCGGTCGGGGTCGACGTAGACCCCGGCGTCGACGTCGGCCAGCACGGCGTCGGCCGCCCAGCTGTCCCAGAATTGGCGGGCCACGGCGAGGAATTCCTCGGCGCGCGTATACCGATCGGCGTGGTCCAGAAAGCCGCCGCGACGGAAGTTGGCGCCGGTGAAGGCGTCCGAGGAGGTCACCATGTTCCAGCCGGCGCGGCCCCCGGACAGGTGGTCGAGCGTCGCGAATTGCCGTGCCACTTCGAAGGGTTCGTTGAAGGTGGTGTTGATGGTGCCGGTCAGACCGATGCGGTCGGTGACGCCCGCCAGCGCGGCCAGCACGGTGAAGGTGTCCGGCCGGCCCACCACGTCCAGGTCGTAGATGCGGCCGCGGTGCTCCCGCAGTCGCAGCCCCTCGGCCAGGAAGAAGAAGTCGAACAATCCCCGTTCGGCGGTGCGGGCCAGGTGCACGAAAGACTCGAATTCGATCTGACTTCCGGCGGTGGGGTCGGTCCACACCGTGGTGTTGTTGACGCCCGGGAAATGCGCGGCCAAATGAATCGGTTTGCGGCTCATCCGGTTAACCCCCACCGCTTGGCGATCAGTTCGTGCGAGCGCAACCGGTCGGCATGCCCGTGGGTGACCGAGGTGATGACGAGTTCGTCGGCGCCGGTGGCGCGCTGCAGCGTCTCCAGCCGCTCGGTGACCTCATCGGGATCGCCGACGAATTGCGTTGCCACCCGGTCGATCACGACGGCCAGCTGCTCGTCGGTCAGCGGGACGCACTCGTCGGGGTCGGGATAGGGGACGGCGCCGCCGCCGGCCCGGATCGAATACACCCAATGCCCGTAGCTGGACGCCAGCTGCTTCGCGGTCGCGGAGTCGTCGGCGACCACGATGTCGGCAGACACCACCACGTAGGGCCGCGACAGCGCCGCCGACGGGACGAACGCGTCCCGGTAGGCGTCGATGGCGTCCAGCGCGGTCGCCGGGGTGAGGTGGTAGCTGGCCACGAACGGCAGCCCCAGCGCGCCGGCGACCTGGGCGCTGCGCCCCTTGCTGCTGCCGAAGATCCACGGCGTCAGGGCGGCCCCCTCCCCCGGCACGGCATGCACGTCGAACCCGTCGACCTCGTAGGTTCCGGCCAGCATCGCCATGATGTCCCCGAGCTGCTCGGCGAAGTCGGGCGCGACGGCATCGGGTTGCTGCAGGATCGCCTGGGTCGCCTGCACCCGGCCGCTGCCCAGCAGCTTGCGCAGATCGAACGGCGGCGGGATGACGACGCCGTCGACCTCGCGCCATTCGCGGGACGGTTCGGGCCGGGGGGGTTTCGGGGATCGCGGCTTGGTGATCCGCCGCTGCGCCGAGCGCCTCAGGCCGAGGTCGATGCGGCCCGGATGGAACGCGTCGAGCATGCCGAAGCTCTCCACCACCGCGGCGGCCGTGGTGTGACTGAGCTGCACGGCCGCCGAGCCCACCCGAATCGTGTGGGTAGCGGCCGCGATGTGCCCGATCAGCACCGCCGGTGCCGCGCTGGCGACGGCGACGAAATGATGCTCGGCGATCCAGAACCGGCGATAGCCCCACCGCTCCGCGTGCTGTGCGAGCTCGATGGTGTTGTTCAACGCCGTCGCCACGTCCCCCGGAACTGATCGGCACCAGGTCCAGGACCGACAGTGGCACCGGCGTCATCGGTGCACCGCCGCATAGCGATTGGGCGCGACGGGCAGGCCCAGGCGGGCCCGCAGGGTCTCGCCGTGCCGGTAGGCGGTGCGGAAGCGCCCGGCTCGCTGCAGCAGCGGCACCACCTCGTCGACGATCACCGGTAGGTCGGTGGCGTTGACGGCGGGCCGCAGCCGTGCCCCGTCGACACCCAGCCGCTGCCAGCCCACCACCATGTCGGCCAATTCCGTTGCGCTGCCCGCAAAGACAAGGGCATCCGACCGAAAATCGCTCTCGCCGTGGAAGGAAACGGCCACGTCCGCAAGGACTTTCAGGTGGGCACCGCCCACCGCGCGCACCTCGTCGAGGATGCTGTGCACCGAGGCGTCGTCGGTGGGGGTGATGAACACGACGTCGGCGCCGGCCGCGGCGAACTCGTAGGCGGGCCCAACGTGCGCCAGCGCGGCCACCACCGGCTGGCCCTGCGGTGGGCGCGGCGTGATCGACGGGCCCTTGACGGAGAAGAACTTTCCGGTGAAGTCGATGTAGTGCAGTTTGTCGACGTCGACGTAGCGCCCGGTGGCCACGTCGCGGATGATTGCGTCGTCCTCCCAGCTGTCCCACAACCGGCGCACCACCTCGACGTAGTCGACGGCCTCCTCAAAGAGCGGGATCCCGGAGACGTCCCGGCGCCCGAACAGGGCCGCCTCATGCGCGGTGGCGCTCACCCGCGGCTGCCAGCCCGCCCGCCCGTGCGATACGAAGTCAAGGGTTGCAATGGATTTGGAGACATGAAAGGGCTCGGTGTGGGTAACCGTGGCCACGGGGATCAGCCCGATATGTCGGGTCACGGGGGCGATACGGGCCGCGACCAGGACGGCGTCGGCGCGGCCGGTCAGCCGATCCGGATGGATCCGGGAGCTTCGGCCGATCTGCGGCATCAACGAGTCGTCGACGGTCAGGAAATCCAGCAGCCCGCGCTCGGCGGTGGCCGCCAACCCGGCCCAGTAACGGCCCTCGAGCACCGACGGCGCAGCGGGCTCCGAACCCAGGGTCGCCCGCCACGCCTGCGGGTGCCAGCCGTATCCGTCCAGCGCGACGCCCACATGGAACTGACCGGTCATGCCAGCCATTTTTCGAAGGCGATCGGCCGGAACGGTCCCCAGTCCGGCAGCGGCTCGGCGGGGGCGACGCGGGAGTAACCCGTCGCGTCATACAGCGCCTCGGCCTCGGGCTGGCGATTGCCGGTGATCAAGTACAGCCGCCGGTAACCCCGCGCGGCGGCCTCCGCCTCCAGCGCCGCCAGCAGCGCCCGCGCGTACCCGCGGCGCCGGTGGGCGCTGTCGGTCCAGATCCGCTTGAGCTCGGCGGTTTCGGCGTCGAAGCGCCGGAACGCGCCGCCGGTGACCGGCATGCCGCCCACCACGCCGATGAGCAGGCCGCCGTCGGGCGGCGCCAGCTCTTCCGCCGGGACCGGCAGCCAGGCCAGGTGCGTGTCCGGCGTGCCGCCGTAGCGCTGCGCGTACTCGACGGCCAGCTCGGCCAGCAGCGGCCGCGCCAGCGAGTCTTCGTGGGTGGCCGCGACGAACTCGAGCCGGGTGGTGGGCGTCACGTATTCATCTAACGTTTCCGACGCGCGCCCATTCCACCCGGCGGAGGGTCCGATCTACTGGCCGGGGGGCATCAGCACCGTGTCGATCATGTACACCGTCGCGTTGGACGTGTGCACGCCGCCGCAGACCAGACCCGCGTTGTTCACCCTCAAGTCGTTGCCCTGACCGGCCACGGTGAGGGGCGCGCCCTGCAGGGTCGGGTGGATGCCGGCAACCACCGCCGGGCTGAGCTGCCCCTGTACGACGTGATACGTCAAGATGCTGGTCAGCAGCTGCGAGTCCGTCTTCAGCTTGTCGACGGTGCCCGCCGGCAGCTTGTCGAACGCGGCGTTGGTGGGCGCGAACACCGTGTACTGGCCGTTGTTGAGGGTCGAGACCAGGTTCACGTTCGGATTCAGCTTCCCCGACAGCGCCGCGTTCAGCGTGGTCAGCATCGGGTTGTTCGACGCCGCCGTCGCCACCGGGTCGCGCGACATCCCCAGCACCGACCCGGGCCCGCTCGGATTCTGCTTGGCGTAGTCCGCGCAGCCCGCGCCGATCAGGTCACCCGAGTTATCGGCGAGCGCGGGACCGGCCGTGGGGCACGCCACGACGGCGATGGCCGCGAGGCCCGCCGCGGCAATTGTTTTCGCACGAGTGCTCATCATTGCGTTTCGACTCCTTCGTCTACAGACGGCCGTGGGCGCCGTCTTGGTCTTGAACACAAGTCATTCGGAGCGGCGGCGGGCATGGATGGAATTTAAGTAACTGAATCTTTAATTTGCTTAATGAGCTACCCGGGCGGCGCGCGACAAGGGGCTAAGCGCGCGTTGCCGTCACATACCCGGGGACCAGATCCACGTCCTCCGGGCGACCGCGCCACAATTCGGCCAACCCCAGGCTGGTGAACAGCTCGACGACGTTGCGCACCACGGTCTCCCAGCCGTGCGCCGCCAGATAGTCGGGGACATAACGGTATTCGCCCGGGTACATCAGGCTGGCCAGGTCGACGTCCAGGCCGTGTCGTCGCCACGAGTCGACGAACGCCTGCCGCGCCGCCTGCCGCGCCGGGGTCCAGGTGGCCATGTGGTCGGCGGTGAAGCGGCTGCCGGCCGCGCTCGCCCGGGTGACGTCGTGCAACAACCGGTGCTGGGCGTCGGGTGGCAGGTAGCCGACGAGCAACTGCTCGGCGACCCACACCGTGGGCGCGGCGGCGTCGAAGCCGGCCCGGCGCAGCGCGGCCAGCCAATCCTGGCGGAGGTCGACGCCGATCGCGCGGCGATGCGTCGTCGGCCGGGCGTCCAGCCCCCGCAACACTTCGGATTTGAAATCGAGGACCTCGGGCCGATCGATCTCGTACACCGTCGTCCCGCGCGGCCACCACAGCCGGTAGGGCCGGGTGTCCAGACCCGACCCCAGGATCACCACCTGGCGGATGCCCGCCCTGCCCGCGTCGGCGAGAAATTCGTCCGAGAACTTGCCGTAGGCCGCCTGCACGTAGATGAGCCCCGTCGTGATCGGGTTGCCGCCGCCGTCGTCGGCATACCGCTCGTCGTCGATCGCCCGGGTGAAGTAGTCCACCCCCGCGGCGCGCACCAATCGCTGCGCGAAGGGGTCGTCGATGAGCCCCTTGCTGGTGGCGACGGCCCGGACGACCGCGTCGAAAGTGGTGGCCAAGCCGTCGCCGGCGGCCGGATTCCAGCTGGCGCCTGGCATGGTCTCCTCGGATCCGCTCAGCGGTCGACGCGGCGCCGGGCGGCCAGTCCGGCGACCGCCCGCCACCCGAGCAACAGAACCGCGGTGGCCGTCGCCGCGACCACCACGAAACTTGCCGCCACGCCCGCCGAACTGGCTTTGCGCAACAGCATGCCGACCACGACGGTGCACAGCCAGACGATCACCCCGGTGGGGGCCACCGCGGTGGGTCGCCGCCAGGCGCGTGACACCAGCCACCCGACGACGGTTCCGGAAAGAAACGGCCAGACCGTCGTCGCGACGCCGCCGAGGTCGAGCCCTTCGTCGTGGCTGCGGCGCCCGACGGCGCAGAACACCAGCACCGCGATGACGTCCCCGGCCAGGGAAACGAGCCAGGCCAAGGACTGGAGCCGAAGCATGCCGCGAGACTACCGGGCGAGCTGGGCATCCTTGACCCCGCGGGCGCGGTGAACCTACATTCGGCACCGATGAATACCCGTTCACGGGGCAGGCTCGCGGTCGTGACCGGCGCAGGGTCGGGCATCGGCAGGGCGGTGGCCCTGGCGTTCGCCGCGCAGGGCGACCGGGTCGTCGCCGCCGATATCGACGAGGCCGCCGCGGAGGCCACCNGGCGTCACGTATTCATCTAACGTTTCCGACGCGCGCCCATTCCACCCGGCGGAGGGTCCGATCTACTGGCCGGGGGGCATCAGCACCGTGTCGATCATGTACACCGTCGCGTTGGACGTGTGCACGCCGCCGCAGACCAGACCCGCGTTGTTCACCCTCAAGTCGTTGCCCTGACCGGCCACGGTGAGGGGCGCGCCCTGCAGGGTCGGGTGGATGCCGGCAACCACCGCCGGGCTGAGCTGCCCCTGTACGACGTGATACGTCAAGATGCTGGTCAGCAGCTGCGAGTCCGTCTTCAGCTTGTCGACGGTGCCCGCCGGCAGCTTGTCGAACGCGGCGTTGGTGGGCGCGAACACCGTGTACTGGCCGTTGTTGAGGGTCGAGACCAGGTTCACGTTCGGATTCAGCTTCCCCGACAGCGCCGCGTTCAGCGTGGTCAGCATCGGGTTGTTCGACGCCGCCGTCGCCACCGGGTCGCGCGACATCCCCAGCACCGACCCGGGCCCGCTCGGATTCTGCTTGGCGTAGTCCGCGCAGCCCGCGCCGATCAGGTCACCCGAGTTATCGGCGAGCGCGGGACCGGCCGTGGGGCACGCCACGACGGCGATGGCCGCGAGGCCCGCCGCGGCAATTGTTTTCGCACGAGTGCTCATCATTGCGTTTCGACTCCTTCGTCTACAGACGGCCGTGGGCGCCGTCTTGGTCTTGAACACAAGTCATTCGGAGCGGCGGCGGGCATGGATGGAATTTAAGTAACTGAATCTTTAATTTGCTTAATGAGCTACCCGGGCGGCGCGCGACAAGGGGCTAAGCGCGCGTTGCCGTCACATACCCGGGGACCAGATCCACGTCCTCCGGGCGACCGCGCCACAATTCGGCCAACCCCAGGCTGGTGAACAGCTCGACGACGTTGCGCACCACGGTCTCCCAGCCGTGCGCCGCCAGATAGTCGGGGACATAACGGTATTCGCCCGGGTACATCAGGCTGGCCAGGTCGACGTCCAGGCCGTGTCGTCGCCACGAGTCGACGAACGCCTGCCGCGCCGCCTGCCGCGCCGGGGTCCAGGTGGCCATGTGGTCGGCGGTGAAGCGGCTGCCGGCCGCGCTCGCCCGGGTGACGTCGTGCAACAACCGGTGCTGGGCGTCGGGTGGCAGGTAGCCGACGAGCAACTGCTCGGCGACCCACACCGGGGGCGCGGCGGCGTCGAAGCCGGCCCGGCGCAGCGCGGCCAGCCAATCCTGGCGGAGGTCGACGCCGATCGCGCGGCGATGCGTCGTCGGCCGGGCGTCCAGCCCCCGCAACACTTCGGATTTGAAATCGAGGACCTCGGGCCGATCGATCTCGTACACCGTCGTCCCGCGCGGCCACCACAGCCGGTAGGGCCGGGTGTCCAGACCCGACCCCAGGATCACCACCTGGCGGATGCCCGCCCTGCCCGCGTCGGCGAGAAATTCGTCCGAGAACTTGCCGTAGGCCGCCTGCACGTAGATGAGCCCCGTCGTGATCGGGTTGCCGCCGCCGTCGTCGGCATACCGCTCGTCGTCGATCGCCCGGGTGAAGTAGTCCACCCCCGCGGCGCGCACCAATCGCTGCGCGAAGGGGTCGTCGATGAGCCCCTTGCTGGTGGCGACGGCCCGGACGACCGCGTCGAAAGTGGTGGCCAAGCCGTCGCCGGCGGCCGGATTCCAGCTGGCGCCTGGCATGGTCTCCTCGGATCCGCTCAGCGGTCGACGCGGCGCCGGGCGGCCAGTCCGGCGACCGCCCGCCACCCGAGCAACAGAACCGCGGTGGCCGTCGCCGCGACCACCACGAAACTTGCCGCCACGCCCGCCGAACTGGCTTTGCGCAACAGCATGCCGACCACGACGGTGCACAGCCAGACGATCACCCCGGTGGGGGCCACCGCGGTGGGTCGCCGCCAGGCGCGTGACACCAGCCACCCGACGACGGTTCCGGAAAGAAACGGCCAGACCGTCGTCGCGACGCCGCCGAGGTCGAGCCCTTCGTCGTGGCTGCGGCGCCCGACGGCGCAGAACACCAGCACCGCGATGACGTCCCCGGCCAGGGAAACGAGCCAGGCCAAGGACTGGAGCCGAAGCATGCCGCGAGACTACCGGGCGAGCTGGGCATCCTTGACCCCGCGGGCGCGGTGAACCTACATTCGGCACCGATGAATACCCGTTCACGGGGCAGGCTCGCGGTCGTGACCGGCGCAGGGTCGGGCATCGGCAGGGCGGTGGCCCTGGCGTTCGCCGCGCAGGGCGACCGGGTCGTCGCCGCCGATATCGACGAGGCCGCCGCGGAGGCCACCGCCAAGACCCGGCCCGAGCTGATCACCGCACTGCCGGTCGATGTCGCCGACCCCGCCCGGGTCGAGGTGTTGCGGAACAGGACCCATGCCGAGGTGGGCGTGCCCACCATCGTGGTCAACGCCGCCGGGTGGGACCGCACTGACCAATTCCTCAACGCCACACCGGAATTCGCGGCCAAGGTGGTGGCGATCAATTACCTCGGCCCGGTTCACGTCTGCAGTGCGTTCCTGCCGGGAATGATCGAAGCGCAGGCGGGTGGCCGCGTCGTCAACCTGGCCAGCGACGCCGGCCGGGTCGGCAGCGCGGGTGAGACCGTCTACGCCGGCGCCAAGGGCGGCGTCATCGCGCTGACCAAGTCGCTGGCCCGCGAAATGGCCCGCCACCAGATCACGGTGAACTGCGTGTGCCCGGGACCGACCGACACGCCGCTGTTCCACGCGCAACCGGAAAAACTGAAAGAAGCGCTGGTCAAGGCGATCCCGTTTCGCCGGCTGGCCCGGCCGGAGGAGGTCGCCGCGCCGGTGCTGTTCTTCGCGTCCGACGCCGCGTCATTCATCACCGGACAGGTGATCAGTGTCAGCGGCGGCCTAACGATGGCAGGCTGACCCCTATGAGCACCGATGCACCCCCCGCCTTTGACCGCGACGACCCCCTGGGGCTGGACGCCTCCCTGTCCGGCGACGAGCTCGCGGTGCGCGACACCGTGCGGAAGTTCTGCGCCGAGCACGTCATCCCCTACGTCGGGGAGTGGTTCGAGATCGGCGACCTGCCGGTGCGCCAGCTCGCCAAGCAGTTCGGCGAGCTCGGCCTGCTCGGCATGCATCTGCACGGTTACGGCTGCGGCGGGGCCTCCGCGGTGCACTACGGCCTGGCCTGCACGGAGCTGGAGGCCGCCGACTCCGGCATCCGCTCGATGGTCTCCGTGCAGGGGTCGCTGGCGATGTTCGCGATCTGGAAGTTCGGATCGGAGGAGCACAAGCAGCAGTGGCTGCCCGGCATGGCCGCCGGCGAACTGCTCGGCTGCTTCGGGCTGACCGAACCCGACGTGGGCTCGGATCCCGCCGCGATGAAAACCCGGGCGCGACAGGATGGTTCGGATTGGGTGATCAACGGCCGCAAGATGTGGATCACCAATGGCTCGGTCGCCGACGTGGCGATCGTGTGGGCCGCCACCGACGACGGGATTCGCGGCTTCCTGGTGCCCACCAAAACTCCCGGCTTCACCGCCAACACCATCCACCACAAGCTGTCGCTGCGGGCCTCGATCACCAGCGAGCTGGTGCTCGACGACGTGCGGGTGCCCGCCGACGCGATGCTGCCCGAGGCAAGGGGCTTGCGCGGGCCCCTGTCGTGTCTGTCGGAGGCGCGCTACGGAATCATCTGGGGGTCTATGGGCGCCGCGCGCTCGGCGTGGCAGGCCGCGCTCGACTACGCCACGCAGCGCACCCAATTCGGCCGGCCGATCGCCGGATTCCAGTTGACGCAGGCCAAACTCGTCGACATGGCCGTCGAGCTGCACAAGGGGCAGCTGCTGTCGCTGCACCTCGGTCGCCTCAAGGACGGCGTCGGCCTGCGCCCCGAGCAAGTCAGCTTCGGCAAGCTCAACAACACCCGCGAGGCGATCAAGATCTGCCGGACCGCGCGAACCATCTTGGGGGGCAACGGGATATCGCTGGAATACCCCGTCATCCGGCACATGGTCAACCTGGAATCGGTGCTGACCTACGAGGGCACGCCGGAGATGCACCAGCTCGTCCTCGGCCAGGCTTTCACCGGCAGCGACGCGTTCCGCTGATAGGAGTACCGCTCATGGGATCTTTCGTAAATCGGATCGGCGTCCTGTTCGCCGCTTGCGGGCTGGCGCTGTCCGCTCCCGTCGCAACCGCCGATCCCGTCACCCTGCCCGCGATGACGTCCGGCGGCGGCGGGCCGATCATCGGTGGCGGCAACAACTCCGGGATTTCCCAGCAGCTCACCGGCCTCGGCAACCCGAACGTCCAGGAGGTTGACGGCTCGGACGCGGCCCAATTCATCACGGCCGCGGCCGCGGTCAGCGATACGCAGCTTGCCGCCCCCTTCGGGCTGCTCAAGCGGGCGCTGGCGTGCCAGACCAACAACGCGGGGTTCGGGGCGCGTGCCTACCGGCGCAACGACGGGCAATGGGGCGGCGCGATGCTCGTCGCCTCAAAGAGCACCACACCCAACGTCGACGCCCTGACGGCGTGCGCCAAGACCAATTGGCGCAAACCCACGACCGGTTCGGACACGGCGATGTGCAACAGCGGCTGGACGACGCCCAATTCCTTCGACAGCCGCCGCAGCAATGCGGAGGCGTACTACATCTTCCTCGCCGGGACCAACGACGACTTCTGCAACCAACTCAACGGCAAGTACAAGACCAACGCCGCCGCGTGGCCATTCTAAACCGCTTGCACATGAGCGGTTTTCACCACGGTCGGCGCGCCCGAATCCGTGCTCGGGGAGTGGGGCAACAGAGCGGCAATGGTCCATAACGCGATGCCGCCGACGAGCACCACAGCGCCGATGACGATGCCGGCGATCGCCAAACCGCGGCCCTTCTGGCCGGTTCTCTTGATCTGGGAGAGCGCGACGAAGCCGAAGATGATGCCCAGGAAGGCGCCGATGAACATGCAGACCCAGCCGAACAGGGAGCACACCAACGACGCGACGGCGAAACCGTTGGTGCCGACCATCGGCGGCGGCGGGTATCCGGGCGGCGGGTAACCGTAGCCGCCCGCGGGAGGCGGCGGATAGCCGTAACCGCCCGGCGGTGGGGGTGGGTAGCTGGGCGGTTGTTCCGTCACGCGAGCCTCCTACATCGAGACGCCACACTCTACTCGCGTATCGCCTGGTAGAAGGGCGATAAGTCGGCCGCCTTCCGGCTCAGCCGTCGATGTGCGTCGGTGGGTCGGCGAAGGAGACATCCGGCGGGCGCTGGTCGGGACCCATCACGTCGCAGCGCCGTTCGGGCACCAGGTAGGAACTGGCGCCGTGCAGAACCAACTGGGGAGCCGCCACGCAGCGTTGCCAGGTGCCGTCGGGCTGGACCGGTCCGTCGCACTTGCTGAGCACCGGCCCCCCGTACAGGCAGCCGGCGCCGGCCGGCGGCGCCGCGGCGATCAGCCCCGAGGAAATCAGCAGGCCCGCGAACGCTCCGACGACGTAGCGCTTCATGGTTGCCTCCCGTCACATCGCCGCTGGGACTCGCAATGACGCTACCGCCTGAGCGGCGCTGTGATCCAGGTCACCGCCGGGCTAGCATGGAGCTGTTATGAGGGCGGTCGTCATCGCAGTCTGCTCCGCGATCGTGTCGCTGTTTCTCGGCGTCCCGGCGGTGGCGCACGCGGACCCGTGCGTCAACGGCACCGTCCGACCCGGCCCGGGTGCCGCCGTCCTGCTGTGCCAGGACCGCGGGTGGTTGCTTGTCATCCCGAAGGGCGCCGTCGGTTACGGCCCGGATCAGCCGCTGCCACCGACATGTGCGACGTTCGCGGACAAGTACATGTGCCCGACGGAACAGTGAGGCTCCCGGTCAGCAGGCCTGTATGCCCGCGCCCGCCGGCAACATAGGGTAGAGGGCATGTCGCGCCATCGCGTCGTCATCATCGGGAGCGGGTTCGGCGGTCTGAATGCGGCCCGGTCACTCAAGCGGGCCGATGTCGACGTCACCCTGATCTCGAAGACGACCAGCCACCTGTTCCAGCCGCTGCTGTACCAGGTGGCCACCGGCATCCTGGCCGAGGGCGACGTCGCCCCGACCACCCGGCTTGTGCTGCGCAAGCAGAAGAACGTCCGGGTGCTGTGGGGCGAGGTCAGCGCGGTCGACCTGACAACCAAGACGGTCACGTCGCACCTGATGGGCATGCAGACCGTGACGCCCTTCGACAGCCTCATCGTGGCCGCCGGCGCCCAGCAGTCCTACTTCGGCCACGACGAGTACGCCGCCTTCGCGCCGGGCATGAAGAGCATCGACGACGCGCTGGAGCTGCGGGCTCGCATCCTCGGCGCGTTCGAGGCGGCCGAGGTCGCCACCGACCCGGCCGAGCGGCAACGCCGGCTGACCTTCGTGGTGGTGGGCGCGGGGCCGACGGGCGTCGAGCTGGCCGGCGAGATTGTCCAGCTGGCCGCGCGCACCCTGGGCGGGGCGTTTCGGACCATCACGCCCAGCGAGTGCCGGGTCATCCTGCTCGACGCGGCGCCGGCGGTGTTGCCGCCGATGGGCGAAAAGCTCGGTCTGAAAGCCCAACGGCGGCTGGAAAAGATGGGCGTCGAGGTCCAGCTCAACGCGATGGTGACCACCGTCGACTACATGGGCATCACGGTCAGGGACTCCGACGGCACCGAGCGCCGCATCGAATGCGCCTGCAAGGTGTGGGCCGCCGGCGTGCAGGCCAGCCCGCTCGGCGCGATGCTCGCCGAGCAGTCCGACGGGACCGAAACCGACCGCGCCGGACGGGTGATCGTCGAGCCCGACCTCACCGTCAAGGGCCACCCGTACGTCTTCGTTGTCGGCGACCTGATGTCGGTGCCCGGCGTGCCGGGGATGGCCCAGGGCGCGATCCAGGGGGCGCACTACGCCACCGCGCTGATCAAGCAGGCGGTGAAGGGCCACGACGATCCGGCCAACCGCAAGCCGTTCGCGTACTTCGACAAGGGCAGCATGGCCCTCATCTCGCGGTACAGCGCCGTCGCCAAGGTCGGCAAGCTGGAGTTCGGCGGCTTCATCGCCTGGCTGGCGTGGCTGCTGTTGCACCTGTTGTACCTGGTCGGCTTCCGCAACCGCGTCGCCGCGATGTTTTCCTGGGGGATCTCGTTCCTGGGCCGCACCCGCGGCCAGATGGCGATCACCAGCCAGATGATGTACGCCCGGCCGGTGGTGGACTGGGTGGAGCGCCAGGCGCAAGAGGGTTCGCTCGCGGCGGCCGAACGCATCGACTCCGCCGAGCGGCAGGCGGGCTAGCTCAGCGCCTGATCGATATCGGCGATCAGGTCGTCGGTGCCCTCCAGCCCGACGGAGATGCGAATCACGTTGTCGCCCAACCCGATCGCGGCGCGCCCCTCGGGCCCCATCGCGCGGTGGGTGGTGGTCGCCGGGTGGGTCACCAGCGATTTGGCGTCGCCCAGGTTGTTGGAGATGTCGATCAGCCGCATCTTGTCCAGCACCTCGAAAGCCCGTTGTTTGGCGGCACTTTCGGCGCAGTCGAGCGCGAGGGTGATCACCGTCCCGCCGCCCGACATCTGCCGCTTGGCCAGGTCGTATTGCGGGTGCGACGACAGGTACGGGTAGCGCACCCACCGCACCGCCGGGTGGGTCTCCAGGAATTCGGCGATCCGGTGCGCCGAGGAATTGCCGTGCTCGACCCGAACGGCCAGCGTCTCAAGGCCTTTCAGTAACACCCAGGCGTTGAACGCGCTCATCGCCGGCCCGGTGTGCCGCATCAGCTTCTGCACCGGTCCGTCGATGTACTCCTTGTCGCCGAGGATGGCGCCGCCCAGCACGCGGCCCTGACCGTCGATGTGCTTGGTGGCCGAGTAGACCACCACGTCCACCCCGAGCGGAAAGCCCTGCTGCAGCAGCGGCGTAGCAAAGACGTTGTCCAGCACCACCTTTGCGCCCACGGTGTGGGCGAGCTCGGTCACCGCGGCGATGTCGACCAGGGACTGCATCGGGTTCGACGGCGTCTCGAAGAACACCGCCGTCGTGGGGACCGACAGCGCCTCCTCCCACTGGGCGAGATCGTCACCGTCGACGAAAATCGTTTCCACGCCCCAGCGCGGCAGGATCTCGTTGCACACCACGAAGCACGACCCGAACAGGCTGCGCGCCGCGACCAGCCGGTCGCCCGCGGCCAGCAGCGCGCCCAGCGAGGTGAAGACCGCGGCCATGCCGCTCGCGGTGGCGAACGCCGCGGGCGCCCCCTCGATCAGGCGCAGCCGCTCCTCGAACATCGTCACGGTCGGGTTGCCGTAGCGGGAGTACACGAAATGGTCCACTTCGCCGGTGAACGCCTGCTCCGCGACGGCCGCCGTGGGGTAGACGTAGCCGGACGTCAGGAACATCGCCTCGGCGGTCTCCTCGAACCCGGATCGCAGCAGGCCACCGCGCACGCCGAGGGTGGCCTGGCTCACGCCGTCGGGCAACGCCTTGGGGGCGCGAGCCGAATCGGTCATCCCTGCTTCCAGGGCAATCCGACGGCGCGCCAACCGTTTTCACCGCGATGACCGCTGGCGTCGAGCTGGCCTTCGAAGCCGTCCAGCACGTTGTAGGCCGGCGTGATGCCCAGCTGGGTGGACGCCTCGGCGGCGCCGATGGAGCGATTGCCCGAGCGGCACAGGAAGATCACGGGCCGCTCCTGGTCGGACGGTGGGACGTGCTCCTTCAGCTCGTCGGCGAAGTTCGCATTGGGCATCCCGTCGCCCGCCACCCACTCGATGTACACCACGTCGCGGCCCAGGCTCGACAGGTCGGGCACCCCGACGAAGCGCCATTCGGCGTCGGTGCGCACGTCGACCAGCACGGCGTCGGGGTTGTCGCTGAGTAGCTTCCACGCCTGCTGGGGCGTGATGTCTCCCGCGTAGCTCATCCGCGTGAGTCTCGCACAGTCAGCGCGTTCGCCACCTGTCGGGCACGGTCGCGCGCGGCCGCCACGTCCGGTGCGGTGGCCAGTGCCACGCCGAGCGCGGCGGACCGCCGTTGCGGGGCGAAGATGCGGAGATCGCTTTCCGGCACCCGCAGCGCGCCGCCCAGCGCGTCGACGGTGAGGGACCCGCCGTCGTGGCCGGCGTCGATCAGGTGGGCGGCGGCCGGGGACATCATCATGGTGTCCACCGGCAGGCCCAGGATGGCCCGGGCGTGCAGTTCGAAGGCCGAAAGCCGCTGGCTGCGCAGCGTCACCCAGACGCTCGGGTGCGGGTGCGCGGTGACGTCGGAGAAGTACACCTCGTCGCCCTTGATCATCAGTCCGACGCCGAAGACGCCGCGCCCGCCGAGCGCCTTGATGATGCGCGCGGCGATCGACTTGGCCGCGTCCACCGCGGCGTCGCTCATCTGCTGGGGTTGCCACGATTCCAGGACGGCGCCGTCGGCGTCCCGGTGGCCGATCGGTGAGCAAAACTCCAGCACCGGACCGGTCGGGCCCTCCTTGCGCACGGCGAGCAGGGTGACGTCGAAGTCGACGTCGACGACTGTCTCGGCCATCACCCGCCCCGCCGAGTTCCCCACCGCGCGCTGCCAGGCCGGCTCGATGTCGTCGGGCCCGGAAACCACCGAGTGCCCCCGCCCGGACACCGGCTTGACCAGCAACGGATAGCCGGCGTGCGCGGCCACCGACTGCAGTTCGCCGACCGATCCGACGAACCAGAACGGCGCGGTGGGCAGCCCCAGCTCGTCGGCCGCCAGCCGGCGCAGGGCCTCGCGGTCGGCGGTGAGCCGCACGGTGCGCGCGCTCGGCACCAGCTCGGTGCCCTCGTGGTCGTGGCTCAGCGCCTCGACGGCGACCGCGTCGGTGGCCGTCACCACGAACTGTGGTTGGTGCTGTTGAATCGCCCCCGCCAGCTCGTCGGCGTCGGCCAGGCGCTCCTCGACGGCGATCACCCGCGCGCCGAGGTGCCGCAGCGCGGTCGCCAGCTCCCGGCTGAGCTCACCGGAACCGAGCAGCAGCACCGTCGGCGCGCCGTCGGGATCGTGGGAAGGAGTTTGCGGGGGCAGGACAAGCGCCGTCGTCCTGTCGTCCTGTCCTTCGCTGAAGCCGTCAGTCACCGCTCAAGGATAGGTCGGTTCCAACGGCCCTAGGGCTGACCGGGAAGCAGCCGCACCATCAGGCCGTTGGCCTCGGCCAACACCGTGTCGTCGCCGTCGACCAATTCCGCCGCGACGAACGCCTTGCGGCCCTCGGCCGTGGTGACGCGCCCGCGCACCGCCAGCGGCGCGTCGATCGGCGTGACCTTGCGGTAGTCGACATGCAGGAAGGCCGTCCGGCTGATCGGCCGCCCCGCGGCGTGCGAAACCATGCCGAACATGTGGTCAAACAGCAGCGGCAGCACGCCGCCGTGCACGGCGTGATTGCCGCCGACGTGAAACCGGCTGAAGTATCCGGTCATTTCGACGCCGTCGGGGGCGTACCGCGTCAACGTCCAGGGCGGCAGCAGCAGGCTGCCCATGCCGGGCAGGTCGGGCGTCCGGCCGGCCGGCGCCTGGCCCTCCTCGGCCTGGAACGGGCGGAGGACCTCCACCAGGGCCGCGGCGCGGTCGGCCGCGTCCTCCCAGACGTCTTCGGCGGGGTTCGCGGACACGGCCAGGTCCTGCAGCGCCCGCATGGCCGCGACGAACCGGCCGAACCCCGGGCCGGGGCTGGCCGGGCCGTATTCGGGAAAGCCGCCGTGGTGTTCGTATTCCGGGTCGAGTTCTTTCGGGTCCGGTTCCGTCACGGGCGGGCCGCCAGGACGTCGCGGCGCACGATCGTCTGATCACGCCCGGGGCCGACGCCGATGCACGAAATATGGGCTCCGGCAAGCTCTTCCAGCCGCAACACGTAGTCACGCGCCTTGGCCGGCAGGTCGTCGAACTCCCGCGCATCCGAGATGTCCTCCCACCAGCCGGGCAGCTCCTCGTAGATGGGTTCGGCGCGGTGCAGGTCGCTCTGCGTCATCGGCATGTCGTGCATGCGCTCCCCGTCGATGCGGTAGCCCACGCACACCGGCACCGTTTCCAGGCTGGAGAGCACGTCGAGCTTGGTCAGGAAGAAGTCGGTGATGCCGTTGACCCGGGTGGCGTAGCGGGCGACGACGGCGTCGAACCAGCCGCAGCGCCGGCGCCGCCCGGTGGTGACGCCGAATTCGCCGCCGGTCTTGGACAGGTATTCGCCGTTCTCGTCGAACAGCTCGGTGGGGAACGGTCCCGAGCCCACCCGGGTGGTGTAGGCCTTGAGGATCCCCAGCACGGCGGTGATCCGGGTCGGTCCGATGCCCGAGCCGACGCACGCGCCGCCCGCCGTCGGATTCGATGACGTCACATAGGGATAGGTGCCGTGGTCGACGTCGAGCAGGGTGCCCTGGGAGCCCTCCAGCAACACCGTCTCGCCGGCCTCGAGCGCGGCGTTGAGCAGCAGCCGGGTGTCGCGGATGCGATGGCGAAAGCCCTCCGCCTCTTCCAGGAGGGCCTCCACGATCTGGTGCGGGTCCAGCGCCTTGCGGTTGTAGATCTTGACCAGGATCTGGTTCTTCAGTTCCAGCGCCGCCTCGACCTTGTGGGTCAGCAGCTCGGGGTCGAGCACGTCGGCGATCCGGATCCCCTGGCGGGCGATCTTGTCCTGGTAGCACGGCCCGATGCCGCGGCCGGTGGTGCCGATCTTCTTGTTGCCCATGTAGCGCTCGGTGACCTTGTCGATGGCGACGTGGTAGGGCAGCAGCAGGTGCGCGTCGGCCGAGATCAGCAGCTTGGTGGTGTCGACGCCGCGGTCCTCGAGGCCCTTCAGCTCGTCGAGCAGCACCCCGGGGTCCACCACCACGCCGTTGCCGATCACGTTGGTGACGCCGGGCGTCAGCACCCCCGACGGGATCAGGTGCAGCGCGAAGTTCTCGCCGCTGGGCAGGACGACGGTGTGCCCGGCGTTGTTGCCGCCCTGATAGCGCACCACCCACTGCACGCGCCCGCCGAGCAGGTCGGTGGCCTTACCTTTGCCCTCGTCGCCCCACTGGGCGCCGATGAGGACGATTGCCGGCATGCCTTGCTCCCGCCTAATCCCACGCGTTTGCGCCTGCTTATTGTGGTCCAGCCGGTGACCCACCCTATCCCAGGAGGTTGCGAGGATCGCTTGACGTCCTCCACCGGCGTGGCCGGTGGATTCCAACCCCGTCGCACCTAGGCAGCAGGAGAACAGAGTTGAGGTTCACGGTTCATAGACCGGCTAGTGCCGAGGTCTCCCCGTGCGGTCACCGCCCGCCCGGCGGCAATGTTGCGTGCGGCGTTGACGTCGGCATTGCACGGGCCCGTATCACAGGCGACGCACTGGAAGACCGCTTGGCTCTTGCGATTTTCCGGCGCGACGTGCCCGCATCGGGAGCATCGTTGCGACGTATACGCTGCCGGGACGAATTCGAGTCGCCGCAAGGCCTTGTGCTTGAGCCGCGTGACCAGCAATCCCCAGCCTTGGCGGCTGATCTCCCGGTTGATGCCGCGTTTCTGCGCGACATTGGTGCCCGGGCATTCGCGAGTTCCGCGCGCCGAGCGGGTCATCGCGCGCACGTCCAAGTCCTCGACGCGGATGGTGTCGAAGCGGCGCGCCACATCGGTGGTGGTCTTTTCCACCCAGTCACGGCGGCGATCGGTTTCGCGGGCCCGCAACCGCGCAATCGCCCGCTTGGCTCGCGTCCGCCGATTCGATCCGCACCGCGCCCGGGCCAGCCGCCGCTGCAATCTGCCGAGTCGGTCGGCCTCACCCACAGTAAGACCAGGAGCGCGCACCAGCTCGCCGCTGGACAGTGCCACCGAGACCGCCACACCGCGATCTACACGGACGACGCCATCACCGGGTCCCGGGACCGGTTCGGGAATGGCAGCAAAGGCGATGTGCCAGCGCCCCGATCGATCCAGCGTGACCCTGTAAGACTTCACGGTGTCGGGGATGGCGCGGGTCCACCGGAACCGCACCCAACCGACCTTTGCTACCCATGCCTGCCCGTAGCGGCGGCTCAGCCGCTTGATGTGGCGTGGCTTGATTCCGACGTGCCGAAATCCTTCATGGGTGCCGGCCTTCCGCCACGTCGGACGCCGATGGGTGCCGTGGAAGAAGTTGCGCATTGCTTGGGCGAAGTCGCGCAACGCTTGCTGCTGCACGGTCTGCGACCCAGCGGCCAGCCACTCGTATTCGGCGCGGACCGCAGTCAACTGGGCACACTGCTCGTTATAGGCGGGCGCTTTGCGGCCCGGCTGCCAGTGCCGCTGCTGTTCCACGGCCAGATTCCACACAAACCGGGCATGACGGCAGTGCTCGACCAACGCTGCCGCCTGCTCAGGGCTGGGAAGCAACCGAAACCTGGACACACCAGCAACCTAGGCACGACCACCGACAACATCTGGAAGGAGCAAAGCGGCGTCTCCTGCCCTGGTTAAGCCGAGGGCTTTCACGCCGAAAAGCTGATGAACGGCGCTGCGTTGTTGGTGTTTGGCGATCGACGCGTGCACAAGTTATTGACCGACCTGCCCGCCCACCGGCCCCAGGAATCCGCCGCTATCGACGTCGCGATCGAACTGTACCGGCGGCTGGTGGTTGTCGGCGCCGACGCCGACCTGGCCGCGGTGCTGACCGGGTTGCTGCGCGCCGACCGGCTCGACGTCGAGGTGGCCTACGTGCCGGCCCGCCGCACCCGCGCCACCCGGATCTACCGCC
>NZ_LT546237.1:4778859-4808240 GCF_900078675.2 Mycobacterium interjectum | reverse complement strand
CACGCCCGGCGCGCCGGTCGACGTTCTACCGCCACGTCGAAGGCTGGCTGCTGGTCCGGTAGGCGATTTTCCTCGCGCGGTCACACTTTGGGCCCGCGAGGTGTCACGGTTGCGAGGAGGCTTTGCCGAAATGACACCTTCCGCTTCCGGCCGCCGCAATTGGATGTACTGGTTGGCGACGGCCGTGCTCGCCGCCGAGTGTTTCGTCGGTGGGGTGATGGGCGGGTTGCGCATGGAGCCGTTTGCGCGCGTCGTGACCCATCTCGGGTATCCCCTGTATTTCATGACCATCCTCGGCGTCTGCTATGTCTCGGCCGGCGTCGTACTTCTGGCACCCCGCTTGCCCCTGCTCAAGGAGTGGGCGTACGCGGGACTGTTGTTCATTTTCGCCGGCGCGACGGCGTCACATCTGTGGGTCGGCGATGACGCCACAACGCTGGCGGGTCCCCTCATCCTCGTGGGGCTCACCGCCGCCTCCTGGGCGTTGAGGCCGCAACGACGGCGTACCTGCGACACGAAAAGGACTCGCCCGTGAACCGAAATCCGACTTCGGGGCTGTTGGCTCTGGCCCAGCTCGGCCACGCGCAGTGGTTGTTCGGCAACATCTACGAGGCGGTCGTCAAGATCCCGGAGCGGCTTGCCTCGGCGCCCCGTGACGCGGCATCTGCCGGCGGCGGTCGCGGCTCAGCGGGGATGCTCGGTCCCGGCAGTCCGCTGCGCTACTACGCTCCCGTCGCACCGATCACGCTGGCAACCACCGCCGCGGCCGTCGGCACGGGCTGGGCAACCCGAGGCGCCAGGCCCTGGCTGGCTGTGACCGCCGGCTGCTCGGTCGCCGGCCTGGCCATCACCGGCTACTTGGTCAAAACGGTGAACTTGACGGTGATGTTCGCCGCCACGCCGCCCCCACCGGCCGAACGCGAGGCCCGCATCGGGACGTGGTATCGGCTCAACCGTTTTCGGATCGCGGCCGCGGCTGGCGCGTTGTTCGCCGCGCATCGCGCGGATCGGGCTCTCACACCTCGTTAACGGAGCGTCGACCGCACGTCCGGTAGTTTCGACCGGTGAGCTTCCCCGCCCGACAGCACGAGTCCGTGCGGCCCAGCCCGATCTTCTTGGGCCTGGTCGCGTTGACGGCGGCCGGCGCCGTGCTGGCCTGGCTGGCCGGATCGACCGTGCGGCCGCTCTCCTACGTCGGGGTGTTCACCTTCGTGATCGCGGGCTGGCTGGTGTCGCTGTGCCTGCACGAGTTCGGGCACGCGGTGACCGCCTGGCGCTTCGGCGACCACGACGTCGCCGTCCGCGGCTACCTGACGCTGGATCCGCGGCGCTACAGCCACCCCGCGCTCTCGCTCCTGCTGCCGATGGTGGTCATCCTGCTGGGCGGCATCGGGCTGCCGGGCGCCGCGGTGTACGTGCGGACCTGGTTCATGACCCCCACCCGCCGCACGCTGGTCAGCCTGGCGGGACCGGCCGCCAACCTGGTGCTGGCGGTGCTGCTGCTGGCGCTGACCCGGCTGCTGTACGACCCGGCGCACGCGGTGCTGTGGGCGGGGGTGGCGTTCCTGGGATTCCTTCAGCTGACCGCGGTGTTGCTGAACCTGCTGCCCGTTCCGGGCCTGGACGGCTACGACGCGCTGGAACCGCATCTGAGCCCGGAGACGCAGCGCGCGCTGGCCCCGGCCAAACAGTGGGGCTTTTTCGTCCTGATTTTCCTGCTCCTGGCGGCCAGCCCATGGTTCTTCGCCCTGGTGCTCTGGCTGTTCGATTTCTCCGGCGTGCCGCACTGGTTGGTGTCCGCCGGCAACCAGCTGACCCGGTTCTGGAGCCGCTGGGTCTGACGGTTGCAATATATGCGCCATTGCGCATATATTGTTGGGCAATGGGCGCCGGCCACAATCACACCCCCGCCGAGGGCGACTCGTCCCGGATGATCCCGCGGATGGTCGTCGCCGCGGCGATCCTGGCGGCGTTCTTCCTCATCGAGTTGACCACCTCGCTGCTGATCAACTCGATCGCGCTGCTGGCCGACGCCGGGCACATGCTGACCGACGTCGTCGCGGTGTTCATGGGGCTGGCCGCGGTGACCCTGGCGCGGCGCGGCAGCACGTCGCCCGCGCGCACCTACGGGTGGCATCGCGCGGAGGTGTTCACCGCGGTCGCCAACGCCGGGCTGCTGATCGGGGTGGCCCTGTTCATCCTGTGGGAGGCGATCCAGCGGCTCAAGGAGACCCCGTCGATCCCCGGCGTGCCGATGATCGTCGTCGCGCTGGCCGGCCTGCTGGCCAACCTGGTGGTCGCGCTGCTGCTGCGGTCGCATTCGGCGCAGAGCCTGGCGGTCAAGGGCGCCTACATGGAGGTGGTCGCCGACAGCGTCGGCAGCCTGGGCGTGTTGATCGCCGGCGTGGTCACCGTCACCACGCGCTGGCCGTACGCCGACGTCGTGGTCGCGGTGCTGGTCGCGCTGTGGGTGCTGCCCCGGGCCATCTCGCTGGCCCGCGACGCGCTGCGCATCCTGTCCGAGGCCTCGCCGACCCACATCGACGTCGAGGAACTGCGCGGCGCGCTCGGCGCCGTCGACGGCGTGACCGAGGTGCACGACCTGCACGTGTGGACGCTCTCGCCGGGCAAGGACATGTGCACCGCGCACCTCACCAGCGACGGCGACTCGGCCCGGGTGCTGCGGGACGCGCGCGCGGTGCTGTCGGAGCGCGGCCTGGACCACGCGACCGTCCAGATCGAGTGCGCGGGCGGCGCCGAGTGCTCTGAGAGCTACTGAAGCCCCAGCGCCGCGCGGGCAGCGGGGTCGCAGTCGTCGAGCAGGTCCAGGCAGCGCTGGTATTCGTCGGTCTCGCCGATGCTGTCGGCGGCCTTCGCCAGCGCCGCCACGCACCGCAGGAAGCCCCGGTTGGGCTCGTGCGCATACGGCACCGGCCCGAAGCCCTTCCAGCCGTTGCGCCGCAGCTGGTCCAGGCCGCGGTGGTACCCCGTGCGGGCGTAGGCGTAGGCGGTGACGGCCTTGTCTTCGGCCAGCGCCTCCTCGGCGAGCGCCGCCCAGGCCACCGACGCCGACGGGTGCGCGGCGGCGACGGAGCTCGGGTTTTCGTCGGCGAGCAGCTCCGCTTCGGCGTCGCTATCGCCGGGCAGCAGGATCGGATCAGGTCCGAGAAGATCTCCCATGGACGTCATGGTGTCTATTTTGCCGTCCCCCCGGCGCGGGTCGCTAAGCTCCTTGCATGCCCAATCCACCCGAACCCGACCGCGGCGGCGCGCCGAGGCGGCCCGGGTTCGATCCACGCGACTCGCGCAACGAGCCGGGTGCCGACGCGCCCGGGGGCGAGGGAGCCGAGGGCCAGCCGCTGGTGCCCAACGATCCCGAGACCGAGACCGTGGTGATCAACAAACCCGATCAGGGCAACGATCCCGGCGCGGATCCGGACGGTGCGCAACGCGAACGTCGTTTCACCGCACCGGGATTCGACGCGAAGGAAACTCAGGTCATCGCGACTTCCGCCGAGCCCGCCACGGAGGTGTTTGCGTCGTCGCCGGCGCCCGAGGGACCGCCGCCGCAGCCGGGCGTCCCCCCGAAAGCCGCTGTGCCGCAGTCTATTCCACCCCGGTTGGGGGCCAAGCTGCGCACGACGCGGCAATTCAACTGGGGCTGGGTGCTGGCGTTGGTGGTGGTCGTGCTGGCGCTGGCGGCGATCGCGATCCTGGGCACCGTGCTGCTGACCCGCAGCAAGCACTCGAAAGTCTCTGAGGAAGAGCAGGTTCGGCACACCATCCAGCAGTACGACGTCGCGGTGCAACGGGGCGATCTGACCGCGCTGCGCACCATCACCTGCGGGAACGCCCGCGACGGGTATGTCGATTACGACGAACACGCCTGGCAGGAGACCTACCAGCGGGTGTCGGCGGCCAAGCAGTATCCGGTGATCGCCAGCATCGATCAGGTCGTCGTCAACGGCCAGCACGCCGAGGCGAACATCACCACGTTCATGGCCTACGACCCGTCGCTGCGTTCGACGCGCAGCCTCGACCTGCAGTACCGCGACGACCGCTGGAAGATCTGCCAGTCCCCCAGCGGCTAGCGTCTGCCGAGTGTGCGGCCGGCCGCACACTGGGCGATGCTCAGCCCAGGGACTTTCCGGCGCAGTGCAGGTCGTTGCAGGCCTCCACGACCCGCTGGGTCATGCCGGCCTCGGCCACCTTGAGGTACGTGCGCGGGTCGTAGGCCTTCTTGATGCCCACCTCGCCGTCGACCTTGAGCACGCCGTCGTAGTTGGTGAACATGTGACCGGCGATCGGGCGGGTGAACGCGTACTGGGTGTCGGTGTCGACGTTCATCTTCACCACGCCGTAGCGCAGCGCCTCCTCGATCTCCGACTTCAGCGAGCCCGAACCGCCGTGGAACACGAAGTCGAACGGCTTGGAACCGTCCGGCAGGCCCAGCTTGGCCGACGCCACCTGCTGCCCCTGGGCCAGAATGTCGGGGCGCAGCTTGACGTTGCCGGGCTTGTAGACGCCGTGCACGTTGCCGAACGTCGCGGCCAGCAGGTACCTGCCGTGCTCGCCGTGGCCCAGCGCGTCGATCGTCTTCTCGAAGTCCTCGGGCGTGGTGTAGAGCTTGTCGTTGATCTCGTTGGCGACGCCGTCCTCCTCGCCGCCCACCACACCGATCTCGATCTCCAGGACGATCTTGGCCGCCGCCGCCTCCTTGAGCAGCTCCTGCGCGATCACCAGGTTCTCGTCGATCGGCACCGCCGAGCCGTCCCACATGTGGGACTGGAACAGGGGATCGCCGCCCGCGCTCACGCGTCGGGCCGAGATCGCCAGCAGTGGGCGCACGTAGCTGTCGAGTTTGTCCTTGGGGCAGTGGTCGGTGTGCAGCGCGACGTTGACCGGGTATTTGGCCGCGACGACGCGGGTGAACTCCGCCAGCGCGACGGCGCCGGTCACCATGTCCTTGACCCCGAGGCCGGACGCGAATTCCGCACCGCCGGTGGAGAATTGGATGATGCCGTCACTGCTGGCGTCGGCGAAGCCCTCGATCGCGGCGTTGACCGTTTCCGAAGAGGTGCAGTTGATGGCGGGGAAGGCGTAGGAGTTCTCCTTGGCCCGGCCCAGCATCTCGGCGTAAATCTCGGGGGTCGCGATGGGCATGGGCTCCTCCTGGCGGCTAGGCCCATCCAGTATCGCAACAAAGGTATGTTGAAGCATCGTGAGCACCACCGTGACGGCCTTGCCGGACATCCTCGACCCGATGTACTGGCTGGGCGCGGGTGGCGTCTTCGGATCGGCGGTGCTGCCCGGCATCCTGGTCATCGTCTTCATCGAGACCGGGCTGCTGTTTCCGCTGCTCCCGGGCGAATCGCTGCTGTTCACCGGCGGGCTGCTGGCCGCGCACCCCAACCCGCCCGCGAGCATCTGGGTGCTGGCCCCGTCCGTCGCGGTGGTCGCGATCCTGGGCGATCAGACGGGGTACTTCATCGGGCGAAGGATCGGTCCGGCGCTGTTCAAGAAGGAAGACTCCCGCTTTTTCAAGAAGCACTACGTGACGGAGTCCCACGCCTTCTTCGAGAAGTACGGGCCCTGGGCCGTCATCCTGGCCCGGTTCGCGCCGTTCGTGCGGACGTTTGTCCCGCCGGTGGCCGGGGTGTCGTACATGCGCTACCCGGTGTTCCTCGGGTTCGACATCGTCGGCGGCATCCTCTGGGGCGGCGGTGTGACGCTGGCGGGCTACTTCCTGGGCACCGTGCCGTTCGTGCACCAGAACCTGGAAAAGATCATCCTGGGCATCCTGTTCGTGTCGCTGATCCCGGCGTTCATCGCCGCCTGGCGCGCCTACCGGGGGCGCCGCCGCTCGGCCGGGCAGGAGACCGACTCAGGACACCCGACTTCTGCGGTACGCAACGAAAGCGTCTAGCAGGTCCGGCCTGTCGATCGAACTCTGCTGCACGGCCTCGTCCGGCGCGGCCCCGAGCAGGATGCGCTTGATCGGGATCTCCAGCCGCTTGCCGGTCAGCGTTCGCGGTATGCCGGGGACATCCAGGATGTCGTCGGGCACGTGTCGCGGCGAGGCATGCTGACGGATCTCGCCGACGATTCTGGACCGCAGCGCGTCGTCGAATTCCGCACCGTCGGCCAGGTGCACGAAAAGTGGCATCCAATAGCCGCCGTCGTCCTGCTCGACGCCGACCACCAGGCAGTCCTGCACCTCGGGCATGCGTTCGACCGCCGTGTAGATCTCCGCGCTGCCCATCCGCACGCCCATCCGGTTCAGGGTGGCGTCCGAACGGCCGTGCACCACAACCGATCCCCGCTCGCTGATGGTGATCCAGTCCCCGTGGCACCACACGCCCGGATACTTGTCGAAGTAGGCGGCGCGGTAACGGCTGCCGTCGTCGTCGTTCCAGAAGGACACGGGCATCGACGGCATCGGCTTGGTCACCACCAGCTCGCCCTCCTCCCCGATGACGGGGTGGGCGCGGCCCTTCCACGCCTCGATGGCCGCGCCCAGGCACAGGCACGACAGCTCGCCGGCCACCACGGGCAGGATCGAGCAACCGCCGATGAAGGCCGTGCACACGTCGGTGCCGCCGCTCATCGAGATCACCGGAACCGCGCGACCGAGTCCCTGTTGCACCCAACGGAATCCGGACGCCGGCAGCGGCGACCCGGTGGATCCCACCGCGCGCAGGCCGTCCAGCGGGTACGACGCGCCGGGCTTCAATTCCTTTTTGGCACAAGCCAATAGGTAGCCCGCTCCGGCGCCGAGCACCGTGACGCCGGCGTCGGCGGCCACGCGCCACAGTCCATCGGTCTCCGGATGCGTCGGGCTGCCGTCGTAGAGCACGATCGTGGCGCCGACCATCAGGCCGGACACCAGGAAGTTCCACATCATCCAGCTGGTCGACGAGTACCACAGGAAGCGGTCGCCGGGGTACAGCTCGAACTGCAGCGTCAGGTACTTCAGGTGCTCCAGCACGACGCCGCCGTGACCGTGCACGATGCCCTTCGGCTTCCCGGTCGTTCCCGACGAGAACATCACCCACAGCGGGTGGGCGAACGGGACCGGCGTGATGTCGAGGGCGGCGTCCGCCCGCACGGCCGTGGCCCACGCCACGGTGTCGCCGTCGATGTCGAGCCCGAGCCGCGGCACCACCACGGTGGCCTTCAGCGTCGGCATCGCACGCCGGATCGTGGCCAGCTCCGCCCGCCGGTCGATGCGCTTGCCCGCATACACCGAGCCGTCGGTGGCCACCAGCACGGCCGGGTCCACCTGACCCAGCCGGGCGATCACGCCGTCGACCGACACGTCCTGATTGCACACCGCCCAGATCGCGCCCACGCTGGCGGCGGCCAGGGCGGCGACGACGGCTTCGGCGACGTTGGGCAGGTACCCGACGACGGCGTCGCCGGGCTTGACGCCGAGGTTGCGCAGGTAGGCCGCGAACGCCGCCGTCTCGCGCTGCAGCCTCGCCCAGGACCACTCGGTGGATCCGTCCTCGCCGACGGCGAGCAGCGCCGGGCGCTCGTCGGTGGCGTGGCGAAAGACCTCGGTGGCGTAGTTGAGCGTGGCACCCGGGAACCATTCGGCGCCCGGCATGGAACGCTCGCCGAGCACAGCGCGCGGCGGGCTGTCCGACCGAATGTCGAAGTAGGTCCAGACGGCGTCCCAGAACCAGTCGATGTCGTCCACCGACTTTGCCCACAGGCCTTGGTAGTCGGCGTACTCGCCGCGCTCGGTCTCGGCCAGCCACGCCATGAAGCGGGTGAGGTTGGCGCCGGCAAGCGTTGCCTCGTCGGGGATCCAGCCGCCGCTGAGTTCGCTCATGTCTCGCTCACGGCGGTGACGTTACAGGCGGCCTCCATCAGCATCCAGCCCGATAGCTGAACCGACAGATCCCGCTCGGCGATCTCGGAGGCGTTGACCGCGCCCTCGACGAATTGCGCCTCCTCGCCACCCTCCTTCGGCAGCTCGGCGTCGCGGTCCCAGAACGCGCCGAACAGCGGCAGCCCGTCCACCGTTTGCCGGTAGTCCCAGGCCGATTTCGCCGACGAGAGCACGATGGTGCGGGCGGTGTCGCGGGCCACGGCGTCGTCGGCGGAGTCGCCCGGCAGGGTGGTGGCGACCAGCGCGAGGTAGCGGGCGGTGATGCCGCCGANCGGTGCGGCTGCGGGTCGCGCAGCTGCGCGTCGACCAGGCAATCCAGCAGGTGCGCCTGCCACCAGTAATGCCAGGTGCCGAACAGCCGTTCGCGCCGCGTCGCCGGCCAGGCCACCACCCCCAGCTGGGTTCCCGGCAGCGCCCACAGCCGCTTCAGGTGTCGCTGCGCGACAGCGGCTTCGGAGCTGGCCGCCCGGTTGGCCCATAGCTGGTCCATACCGCTCGATCCTGCCCTAGCGTGGCGCCGGAGCATGCTGGAGCCCATGGGAGATCTGACCGTCAACGGGCGGCGCCACGAGGTCGATGCCGACGACGACACACCCCTGCTGTACGTGCTGCGCAACCGCCTGGGCTTGAAGGGCACCCGGTTCGGCTGCGGGGTGGGGTTGTGCGGGGCGTGTTTCGTGCTCGCCGACGGCCGTCCGGTGTACTCCTGCGACACCCCGTTGTGGGCGGTGGCCGGCAAGTCGATCCGCACCGTCGAGGGCCTGGGCGACGGCGGGGCGCCGCACCCGGTGGTGGGCGCGCTGGTGGCCGGGCAGGCGGCGCAGTGCGGGTACTGCATGTCGGGGATCGTGGTGGCCGCGGCGGCCCTGCTGGCCGACAACCCCGACCCGACGGAGGACGAGGTCCGCACCGCCCTGGACCCCAACCTGTGTCGGTGCGGCTCGCACAACCGCGTGGTCGCGGCGGTGCTGAGCGCCGGCGCCGAGCTGCGGCGGTCCGCCGGTGCGTGACCTGCCTGAGTCGCTGGTAGCCAATCCCGTTCTGGGCGAATGGGTTCGGATCGGCTCGGACGGTGTCGTGGAGGTGCGCTCGGGCAAGGTGGAGCTGGGCCAGGGCGTGCTGACGGCGCTGGCGCAGATCGCCGCCGAGGAGCTCGACGTGGGCGTCGCGCGCGTGCGGATGATCGCCGCGTCGACCGATCGCAGCCCCGACGAGGGCTTCACCGCCGGCAGCCGGTCCATCCAGCAGTCGGGGGCGGCGCTGCGCCAGGCGTGCGCCGAGGTGCGGGCGATCTATCTCGACGCGGCGGCGGCCAAGCTGACCGTCGCGCCCGACGAGCTGGACGTCGTCGACGGCGAATTCAGTGGCCCGCACGGCTTGGCCACCAGCTATTGGGAACTCGCGGACGATTCGCTGTTGGACCGCGCGGCGACCGGGGAGGCGACGCCCAAGCCCGAGTCGGACTACGCGGTCGTCGGCACCGACGTCGCGCGGGTGGACCTGCCCGACAAGCTGACTGGGCGGCCGCGCTACCTGCACGACCTCGTTTTGGGCGGGCAGCTGTACGGCCGCGTTGTTCGCCCGCCGTCGCGGGGGGCGGCCCTGCGCGGCCTCGACACCGCCCCGACCCTGGCGCTGCCGGGGGTGGTCACCGTGGTGCGCGACGGCGAGTTCCTGGGCGTGATCGCCGAACGGGAGGAGGTCGCGGTGCGCGCGGCCGAGCGGCTGCGCGGTGACGCCACCTGGGACAGGCGGCCGACGCTGCCCGAGGAGGACGACCTGCCGGCGTTTCTCCTGTCGGCGGCGGCCGAGACGTCGGAGCTGGCGTCCAAAGACGCTGGGGCCGTGTCTGGTTCGACGCGGTCGCATTCGGCCCGCTACCACCGCCCGTACCTGGCGCACGCCTCGATCGGCCCGTCGGCCGCGGAGGCGCTCGCGCACCCCGACGGCCGTCTGGAGGTCTGGTCACACAGCCAGGGCGTCCACGTGCTGCGGCGCGAGCTGGGCGCGGCGCTGGGCCTGCCGGTCGATTCGGTGGTGGTGCGCCACGTCGAGGGGGCCGGGTGCTATGGACACAACGGCGCCGACGACGCCGCCATGGACGCCGCGGTGCTGGCGCGGGCGGTGCCGGGGCGGCCGGTGCACCTGGTCTGGTCGCGCGCCGACGAATTGGTTTGGGCGCCTTTGGGTCCCGCCGCGGTCGTCCAGATCGCCGCCGACTGCCGCGACGACGGCGCCGTCGTCGACTGGCGCCACGAGATCTGGAGCGGCAGCTACATGGGCCGTCCCGGCACGACGCCGACGTCGGCGTTCCTGGCGGCAAGCGAGCGCGCCGGTGGCGAGCCGATCCGCGCCGGCGGCGAGCCGCCGGTCGAGTGGGGAGGCGGCACGGGCCGCAATTCGGTTCCGGGCTACGACTTTCCGTCCTATCGGGTGATCAACCACCTGTTGACCGAGATGCCGCTGCGCACCTCGGCGCTGCGTTCGCTGGGCGCGTTCATCAACGTCTTTGCGGCGGAGTCGTTCATGGACGAGTTGGCGGCGGCGGCAGGCCGCGACCCCGTCGAGTTCCGGTTGGCGCACCTGTCGGACGAGCGCGGGCGCGCGGTGTTGCGGGCGGCGGCGGAGCGGGCCGGCTGGGGGAAATGGACGCGGCGGGACGCCGATGGCCACGGCATCGGGTATGCGCGCTACAAGAACTCGGCCGCCTACTGCGCGGTCGTCGCCGAGGTCGAGGCGGTCGAGGAGGTGCGGGTGCGCCGGCTGGTCATCGCGGTGGATGCCGGGCTGGTCATCAATCCCGACGGCGCGGCCAACCAGATCGAGGGCGGCGCCGTGCAGGCCACCAGCTGGACGGTCAAGGAGCGGGTTCGCTTCGACGGCTTCACCGTCACCAGCGACACCTGGGCGACCTACCCGATCCTGCGCTTCTCCGAGGTGCCGGCGGTCGACGTCGAATTCCTGGCCGGGCAGGGTAATCCACCGTTGGGAATCGGCGAGTGCGCCCAGGGACCGACGGCCGCCGCAATCGCCAACGCCGTTTGTGACGCGCTTGGCGTTCGGGTGCGCTCGCTGCCGCTGACGCCCGAGCAGCTCATCGCGGCGATGGATTAGCCAGCGCGACCAGCAGTTCGCGCAACCCGGCCAGCGAGTGCGCCGGCAGGAACAGGTCGCAATAGGGCAGCGCCGCCGCCATCGACCCGGCCAGTGGCCGGAAATCGCCCTGCGCCGCACGCGGATTCAGCCAGATCAGCAGCGCGGCGCGGCGGCGCAGCCTCGCCATCGCGTGGGCGAGCACCTCGGGCGGATCGGCGTCCCAGCCGTCGGAGGCGATGATCACCACCGCGCCGCGCAGCGTGTTGCCGTGGGGTGGGGCCAGCAAGGCGCCGAGGCTGCGCCCGATGAACGTGCCGCCGTAGCGGTCCGTGACCTTCGCGTTGGCTTTCTGCAACGCCACCTCCGCCGAGCGGTGCGAGAGCACCGACGTGAGCCGGGTCAGCGACGTCGAGAACGCGAAGACCTCCGGTCGCAGGCCGTGCCGGCGCAGCGCGGCGGCACGCATCAGATGCAGATACACCGTGGCGTACGGCTGCATCGAGCGGCTCACGTCACAGGCCAGGACCACCCGACGGGGCCGGCGCCGGGGCCGCGTACGCGCCAATTTCAGTGCTTCCCAGCCGGTTTCGCGCGAGGCGCTCATCGTTGCGCGCAGGTCGATGCGTTTGCCGCCCGCGCTGGCCTCGAACCGCATGCTGCGCCGCCGCGGCCAGCGCGCGACGGTGGCCTCCAGCCAGGAGCCGAGCAGGCGGAGGTCTTGCGCGTCGAAGCGGTCGAACGGCTCGTCGGCGCGCGCGGCGATCCGGCTGGGCAGCAGATCGGGCAGCAGGACGCTCGTGTCCTCGGCTGCGTCCCGGACGGTGGACGCGCGGGTGGCCCAGGGTAGTTGCTGAGCGGCGGCGTTCGGCGGGCCCCCGGTGGAGCGCACCGTGCCGGCCGCGGGCGTCTTGGGACCGGGCAGGGGCAGGGCAGGCTCGGCGCGCATTGCGCCGTCGGGCCGGCCGGCGCCGAACGCCGCCGCGAAGACCGCGTCGAAGGCGCCGAGGTCGTCCACCCGGTTGACCAGGGTCAGCCGCGCGGCCCAGTACAGCGCCGACGTGGTGTCCGGCACCAGCTGCCGCAGCGCCTGCACGAAGCCGGCCTGGCCGTTGGCGGACACCTGCACCCCCGCGCCACGCAGGCGCGCCACCAGGGCGGCGGCGAACGCCGCCAGGTCGACGCCGCGCAACAGCAGTGGGGTGCCCACAAGCGCTAGCGCCTCCGGCGCAGCACCCAGATCAGCACCAGCACGGCGAGCACCGCGGCCGCCGCCGCGCCGTACTTCTTGAGCTGGTCGCCGCCGGCCAGGTCGAGCAGGTCGATGGGTGCGGGCTCGGGGGCCGCGTGGCGCGGTCCGGGGCCGGATTCGGCCGTTGTCGACGCCGCGGGGCTCGCCAGGGCCCCCGACGTCTGGGCGTTCTGGGCGGCCAGCTCGGCCTCCAGCGATTCCACGAACTGGCCGAGCAGCTTCTCCGAAACCTGTTGCAGCATGCCGCTGCCGAACTGGGCGAGCTTGCCGACGATTTTCAGATCGGTGTCGACGGTGACGCTGGTGCGGTCCCCGTCCGCCTGCAATTGGGCGGTGACCGTGGCGGCCGCGTTGCCGGTGCCCCGCGATTCCTTGCCCTTGCCGTCGATGACCGCGCGGTGCTGGTCACGGTCCAGCTCGACGAAGCGCACCTTGCCGCTGAACTCGCTGGTCACCGGCCCGACCTTGACCTTGACCTTGCCCAGGTAGTCGTCGCCCTCGTGTCCGGTCAGCTGGGCTCCGGGCATCAGCGGGATCACCTGCTCCAGGTCGCACAGCACGTCCCAGGCCTGCTCGATGGGCGCGCTGACGGTGAACTGGTTGGCGATCTTCATGCGGTGGATCCTCTCAGGTACGGCTGTATTCGGTAAACGCGTCGCGAATCAGAGTACGGTCGTCCGGCGTCTTGGCCAGCGCCCCCAGGCTGGTCAGCGCGGAGGCATCGGTTTGTTCCGACACCAGGTCGGCGACGCCGAGCGACACCAGCGCGGCGACCCAGTCGATCGTCTCGGCGACACCGGGCGGCTTGTCCAGGTCGAGACCGCGGACGCGGCCGACGAACTGCGTCGCGTGCTCGATCAGCGGCGCCGTCGCGCCGGGCACCGTGCGGCGGACGATCGCGGCGGCCCGGGCGGGCTCGGGGTAGTCGATCCAGTGATACAGGCAGCGGCGGCGCAGCGCGTCATGCAGGTCGCGGCTGCGGTTGGAGGTCAGCACCGCGATCGGGGGCCGCTCGGCGACGAAGGTGCCCAGCTCGGGCACGGTGACCGCGGATTCCCCGAGGAATTCCAGCAGCAGCGCCTCGAATTCGTCGTCGGCGCGGTCGATTTCGTCGATGAGCAGCACCGGTGGGGTGGGGCCGCGATGCCGCACGCACCGCAGGATGGGCCGATCGACCAGGTACTGCTCGGTGTAGAGGTCCGCTTCTTCGATCCCGGTACCGCGGGCCTCGGCCAGCCTGATGGACAGCAGCTGGCGCTGGTAATTCCAGTCGTACAGCGCCTCGCTGGCGGTCAGCCCCTCGTAGCACTGCAGCCGCACCAGCTCGGTATCCAGCACCGCCGCCAGGGTTTTCGCCGCTTCGGTCTTGCCGACCCCGGGCTCGCCCTCCAGCAGCAGCGGGCGGCCGAGCGTGACCGCCAAGTAGATCGCCGACGCTGTTCCCGTGTCCAGCAGGTAGTCGTGTGCGTCGAAGCGGGCGACGACGTCGTCGACGTGGCTGAACGTCATGACGTCACCAGCCGGTGGTAGTCGTCCCAGGTGTCGACGTCGGGCGGGATGCTGCCGCCGACCGCGAGCTCGCGGACAAGGTGCCGGCCCGATTCCACGATCTTCCACACCGCCTTGTCGCCATGCAGTTCCCGCAGTTCGCCGAACACGCTGCGGCCCAACCAGAGCGGGTGCCCGATGCCGTCGTCGTAGCGGCACACCGCGATGTCGGCGCCCGGCCCCTCATCGATCATTCGCCGCAGCGTGGCAGGCTGCACGCCGGGCTGATCGCCCAGCATCAGCACGATCCCGTCGGCCCGCGCGTCCACCCGGTCCAGCGCGGCCCGCAGGGAGGCCGCGCACCCGGTGCCGGGCTCAGCGACCGTCACCACGTCGATTCGGTTCAGCGGCAACGTGTCCCGCACCGCCTGCGCCGCACCGCCGAGCGTGACGATGAGCTGGTCGAACCNTGCCGAACTGGGCGAGCTTGCCGACGATTTTCAGATCGGTGTCGACGGTGACGCTGGTGCGGTCCCCGTCCGCCTGCAATTGGGCGGTGACCGTGGCGGCCGCGTTGCCGGTGCCCCGCGATTCCTTGCCCTTGCCGTCGATGACCGCGCGGTGCTGGTCACGGTCCAGCTCGACGAAGCGCACCTTGCCGCTGAACTCGCTGGTCACCGGCCCGACCTTGACCTTGACCTTGCCCAGGTAGTCGTCGCCCTCGTGTCCGGTCAGCTGGGCTCCGGGCATCAGCGGGATCACCTGCTCCAGGTCGCACAGCACGTCCCAGGCCTGCTCGATGGGCGCGCTGACGGTGAACTGGTTGGCGATCTTCATGCGGTGGATCCTCTCAGGTACGGCTGTATTCGGTAAACGCGTCGCGAATCAGAGTACGGTCGTCCGGCGTCTTGGCCAGCGCCCCCAGGCTGGTCAGCGCGGAGGCATCGGTTTGTTCCGACACCAGGTCGGCGACGCCGAGCGACACCAGCGCGGCGACCCAGTCGATCGTCTCGGCGACACCGGGCGGCTTGTCCAGGTCGAGACCGCGGACGCGGCCGACGAACTGCGTCGCGTGCTCGATCAGCGGCGCCGTCGCGCCGGGCACCGTGCGGCGGACGATCGCGGCGGCCCGGGCGGGCTCGGGGTAGTCGATCCAGTGATACAGGCAGCGGCGGCGCAGCGCGTCATGCAGGTCGCGGCTGCGGTTGGAGGTCAGCACCGCGATCGGGGGCCGCTCGGCGACGAAGGTGCCCAGCTCGGGCACGGTGACCGCGGATTCCCCGAGGAATTCCAGCAGCAGCGCCTCGAATTCGTCGTCGGCGCGGTCGATTTCGTCGATGAGCAGCACCGGTGGGGTGGGGCCGCGATGCCGCACGCACCGCAGGATGGGCCGATCGACCAGGTACTGCTCGGTGTAGAGGTCCGCTTCTTCGATCCCGGTACCGCGGGCCTCGGCCAGCCTGATGGACAGCAGCTGGCGCTGGTAATTCCAGTCGTACAGCGCCTCGCTGGCGGTCAGCCCCTCGTAGCACTGCAGCCGCACCAGCTCGGTATCCAGCACCGCCGCCAGGGTTTTCGCCGCTTCGGTCTTGCCGACCCCGGGCTCGCCCTCCAGCAGCAGCGGGCGGCCGAGCGTGACCGCCAAGTAGATCGCCGACGCTGTTCCCGTGTCCAGCAGGTAGTCGTGTGCGTCGAAGCGGGCGACGACGTCGTCGACGTGGCTGAACGTCATGACGTCACCAGCCGGTGGTAGTCGTCCCAGGTGTCGACGTCGGGCGGGATGCTGCCGCCGACCGCGAGCTCGCGGACAAGGTGCCGGCCCGATTCCACGATCTTCCACACCGCCTTGTCGCCATGCAGTTCCCGCAGTTCGCCGAACACGCTGCGGCCCAACCAGAGCGGGTGCCCGATGCCGTCGTCGTAGCGGCACACCGCGATGTCGGCGCCCGGCCCCTCATCGATCATTCGCCGCAGCGTGGCAGGCTGCACGCCGGGCTGATCGCCCAGCATCAGCACGATCCCGTCGGCCCGCGCGTCCACCCGGTCCAGCGCGGCCCGCAGGGAGGCCGCGCACCCGGTGCCGGGCTCAGCGACCGTCACCACGTCGATTCGGTTCAGCGGCAACGTGTCCCGCACCGCCTGCGCCGCACCGCCGAGCGTGACGATGAGCTGGTCGAACCCCGCTCCGCGGGCGACCCCGAGGGTAGCCCCCAGCAGGGTGGTATCGCGGTACGGCAGAAGCTGTTTGGGGGTGCCGAGCCTGCGCGAACTTCCGGCCGCCAGCACGACACCGGTGACGGTCATACGCCAGCTTTCCCGGCGGCGAACGCCGCGCGGCAGCCGGGGCCGCAGAACCAGTAATCCGCGCCGGCCAGCCGCAGGTGCTCGGTGCCGGGCTCGACGGTCACCGTCATGCCACACACCGGATCGACCGCCCCGGCGGCGGGGGGCTGCGACGCGACGGCGCGGCACAGGTTGCCGCCCCGGACACCGGCGACCAGCTCGGCGGCGATGGAGACCGCGATCTCGGCGGGGGTCTTGGCCCCGATGGCAAGGCCGACCGGGGGGGGCACCCGGGCCCGCTCGGCGTCGGAAAGGGCGAGTTGGCCGAGGATGGCCGCGCCGCGGGNTCATACGCCAGCTTTCCCGGCGGCGAACGCCGCGCGGCAGCCGGGGCCGCAGAACCAGTAATCCGCGCCGGCCAGCCGCAGGTGCTCGGTGCCGGGCTCGACGGTCACCGTCATGCCACACACCGGATCGACCGCCCCGGCGGCGGGGGGCTGCGACGCGACGGCGCGGCACAGGTTGCCGCCCCGGACACCGGCGACCAGCTCGGCGGCGATGGAGACCGCGATCTCGGCGGGGGTCTTGGCCCCGATGGCAAGGCCGACCGGGGTGTGCACCCGGGCCCGCTCGGCGTCGGAAAGGTCGAGTTGGCCGAGGATGGCCGCGCCGCGGACCTTGCTGGCCACCAGGCCGACGTAACCGACGCCGTGATCCAGTGCCGCCCGGATGGTTTCGGCCTCCGGCCCGCCATGGCTGGCGATGACGACGGCGGTGGCCTGGGCGGCGTCGGTACCGCGGCGGACGTCGTAGCCGAGTACCCCGCACAGCTGGGCCAGCGCCTCGGCGATCGGGGTGGCCCCGTGGATCTCGATCAGCGGCGCCGGCAGTTGCGGGGTCAAGAAGATCTCCAGCGATCCGCCGGACAGGCACGGGTTGACGACGACGCAGGCGCCGGGCGCCTCGGGAAAGTGCACGTCGCCGTCGGGAAGCACTCGCAGCAATACGCTTTCGCCCGCCTGCAGGGCGCCCAGCGCCGCCTTGCGGACGGAGTTCTGGGCGCACTGGCCGCCGACGAAGCCCTCGATGGTGCCGTCCGCCAACAGGATTGCCTCGTCGCCCGGGTAGGACGAGGTGGGCGGCTGGGCGCGCACCACGGTCGCGTGCACGAACGGCGTCCGTGCCGCCAACAGCTGCTGAGCCCGCTCACTGATCGTCGTCTGCCTGATTGTGCCGCTCCTCTCCCCCGCACGCGGGAGGTGCCCCCACATCGCTCGTTCCTCGCTCTGCATCGTCACGGCGCGCTAAATCGGTGGCCTCGCCCTGCCCTGCATCGCCTCCCAGACCCGCGACGGCGTCAGCGGCATGTCGGCGTGCCGAACCCCGAACGGCGCCAACGCATCCACCACCGCGTTCACCACGGCGGGGGGCGACCCGACGGTGGCAGATTCGCCGATGCCCTTCGCGCCGATCGGGTGGTGCGGCGACGGCGTCACGGTGAAACCGGTTTCCAAATGGGGCACCTCCATGGCGGTCGGGATCAGGTAGTCCATCAGCGACCCGCCCAGGCAGTTGCCCTCTTCGTCGAACGCGATCATCTCCATCAACGCCATCCCGATGCCGTCGACGATGCCGCCGTGCACCTGGCCCTCGATGATCATCGGATTGATCCGCGTGCCGCAGTCGTCGACGGCCAGAAAGCGTCGCACCTTGACCACAGCGGTGCCCGGATCCACGTCCACCACACAGAAATACGCGCCGTAGGGATAGGTGAGATTCGATGGGTTGTAGCAGACCTCGGCGTCCAGCCCGCCCTCGATGCCCTCGGGCAGATCCCCGGCCCCGTGCGCGCGCATGGCGATGTCCTGGATCGTCACCGACGCCGACGGGTCGCCCTTGACGTGGAAGGAGCCCTTCTCCCACTCCAGGTCGGCGACCGACACCTCGAGCATGCCCGAGGCGATGATCTTCGCCTTGTCGCGCACCTTGCGGGCCACCAGCGCCGCGGCCCCGCCCGACACCGGGGTGGACCGGCTGCCGTAGGTGCCCAGCCCGAACGGCGTCTGATCGGTGTCCCCGTGCACCACCTCGATGTCGTCGGGCGGGATACCCAGCTCCTCGGCGACGATCTGCGCGAACGTCGTCTCGTGGCCCTGGCCCTGGCTCTGCACCGACAGCCGCACAACGGCTTTGCCGGTGGGGTGCACGCGCAGCTCGCAGCCGTCGGCCATGCCGAGGCCGAGGATGTCCATGTCCTTGCGCGGGCCGGCGCCGACCGCCTCGGTGAAGAACGCCATGCCGATGCCCATCAGCTCGCCGCGCGCCCGCCGCTCCTTCTGTTCGGCGCGCAGCGCGTCGTAGCCGATCATGTCCATGGCCTTGCGCATGGTGGTTTCGTAGTCGCCCGAGTCGTACGTCCAGCCGGTCTTGCTCTGGTACGGGAATTGCTCGGGCCGCAACAGGTTTCGCAGCCTCAGCTCGGCCGGGTCCATCTTGAGCTCGAAGGCCAGGCAGTCGACCAGCCGCTCGACGAAGTACACCGCCTCGGTGATCCGGAACGAGCACGCGTAGGCCACCCCGCCGGGCGCCTTGTTCGTGTACACGGCGGTCATGTGGCAGTAGGCGGCCTCGAGGTCATAGCTGCCGGTGAACACGCCGAAGAAGCCGGCCGGGTATTTCGTCGGCGCGGCCTGGCCGTTGAACGCCCCGTGGTCGGCCAGCACGTTCGATCGCAGCGCCAGGATCTTGCCGTCGTTCGTGGCGGCGATCTCGCCGACCATGATGTAGTCGCGGGCGAAGCTGGTGGACGTCAGGTTCTCGCTGCGGTCCTCCATCCATTTCACCGGCTTGCCCAGCAGCAGCGAGCCGACGATCGCGCAGACGTAGCCGGGATAGATCGGCACCTTGTTGCCGAACCCGCCGCCGATGTCGGGCGAGATCACCCGGATCTTGTGCTCGGGCAGGCCGGCCACCAACGCGTACAGGGTGCGGTGCGCGTGCGGCGCCTGCGAGGTGGTCCACAGCGTCAGCTTGCCGGTCACCGGGTCCAAATCGGCCACCGCGCCGCAGGTTTCCATCGGCGCGGGGTGCACCCGGGGGTACACGATCTCCTGCTTGACGACGACGTCGGCGCGCGCGAACGCCGCCTCGGTGGCCGCCGCGTCGCCGGTCTCCCAGTCGAAGATGTGGTTGTCGGTCTTGCCGTCGAGGTCGGTGCGGATCACCGGCGCGGACGGGTCGAGCGCCTTGCGCACGTCGACGACGGGGTCCAGCGGGTCGTAGTCGACGTCGATCAGCTCCAGCGCGTCGCGGGCCGAATACCGGTCCTCGGCGACGACGAACGCCACCTCCTGGCCCTGGAAGCGCACCTTGTCGGTGGCCAGCACGGCCTGCACGTCGTTGGACAGCGTCGGCATCCACGCCAGGCCCTTCTCGGCCAGGTCGGTGCCCGTCACCACCGCCTTGACCTTCGGATGTGCAAGTGCCGCAGTCACATCGATGCCGGCGATGCGGGCGTGCGCATAGGGCGAGCGCAGGATCGCCAGGTGCAGCATGCCCGGCAGCGCGACGTCGTCGACGTAGGTGCCGCGGCCGCGGATGAAGCGCGGGTCCTCCTTGCGCAGCATCCGGCCGTGGCCGCAGGGCTTCTGGTCGTTGTCGGCCGTGTCTTCAGGCGAGGGCGGCCGGGACTCGATGGTGGTCATGATCCGGCCTCCACGGGGGCTGCGTGGGATGCGGCCCATTGGATGGAACGCACGATCGTGGTGTACCCGGTGCACCGGCAGATCTGCCCGGAGATCGCCTCCCGGATGGTTTCCTCGTCGGGATTGGGGTCGCGGTCCAGCAGGGCGCGGGCGGTGATCATCATTCCCGGTGTGCAGAAGCCGCATTGCAGCCCGTGGCAGCGCATGAACCCCTCCTGAACGGGGTCGAGCCGGCCGTCGACCGCCAGCCCTTCGACGGTCCGGACGCTGTGGCCGGACGCCATCACGGCCAGCATCGTGCACGACTTCACCGGCACCCCGTCCACGTCGACCACGCACGTTCCGCAGTTGCTGGTGTCGCAGCCCCAGTGGGTTCCGGTGAGCCGCAAC
This sequence comes from Mycobacterium interjectum, assembly GCF_900078675.2. Classification (GTDB taxonomy): domain Bacteria; phylum Actinomycetota; class Actinomycetes; order Mycobacteriales; family Mycobacteriaceae; genus Mycobacterium; species Mycobacterium interjectum. The sequence goes on along the minus strand of NZ_LT546237.1, from coordinate 4,788,133 downwards.
TGATCCCGCAGGAAGTGCACGAGCAACGTCCGGGGTTCGACCTCGGCGGTCACCTGTTCGCCGTTGACGGTCATGTTGACTTGCATGACTTCAGTTCCCTTCTGCCCGAACACGTTCGGCGGCGGTGCGCAGCGTGCGGATGGTCAGTTCGGAAGCGAGGTGCCGCTTGTACTCCGCGGTGCCGCGCACGTCGGTCGCCGGATCGCAGGCCGCCGCCGCGCGCCGGCCCGCCTCGGCGAAGGTCTCCTCGGTGGCCGGCCGGCCGACCAGCGCCGCCGCGAGCTCGGCCAGCGCGCCCGGGTCGGGGTTGACCGCCGTCAGGCCCACGCGGGCGGCGGCAATCGAGTCGCCGTCGATCGTGATGGCCGCCCCGGCCGCCGTCACCGCCCAGTCCCCCACGCGCCGCTCCACCTTGGCGTAGGCGCTGGAGGTGTTGATCCGCACCGGAATTCGAGCCTCGACCAAGATCTCGTTGTGCGCCAAAGTGGTCTCGTAGGGCCCGGCGACGAACTCGTCGATCGGTATTTCGCGTTCACCCGAGGGCCCGCGGGCCAGGCACACCGCGTTCAGCACGCTGCACACCGTCACCAGGTCCTCGGCCGGATCCGCCTGGCACAGCGAGCCGCCGAGGGTGCCGCGATTGCGCACCACCGGGTCGGCGATCACCCGCTCGGCGTCCCGGAAGATCGGGCACACGGCGGCCAGGGTGTCGGACTCCAGGATCTCGCGGTGACGCGTCATGGCGCCAATGCGCACCAGGGTCGGATCGGTGATCACGTAGCCGAGCTCGGGTGCCAGGTCGTTGATGTCGACGAGGTACTCGGGGTTGGCGATGCGCAGCTTCATCATGGGCAGCAGACTGTGCCCACCCGCGATCACCCGCGCCCCCTCCCCCAGCCGATCCAGCAGCCCGACGGCGTGGTCGACGCTGGTTGCACGTTCGTATTCGAAGGGTCCGGGTACTTGCATTGCTGCAGTGTCAGCCGCGCTGACAGGGGCGTCAATAGCGAGTTAAGTAATCCCTGAACTCGCCCTCTACCTGCGGGTCGGGCGCGTCGTGGTGGATGCGACCGGTGGTCTCGGTCAGCGGGCGACCCCCGCCGCCCCAGCGCTTTGCGATGATGTCGGCGGCGATCGACACCGCGGTCTCCTCGGGCGTGCGGGCGCCGAGATCCAGCCCGATGGGGCTGGACAACCGGTCCAGCTCGGCGTCGGTGAGCCCCGCGGCGCGAAGCCGGTTCATCCGGTCCTCGTGGGTGCGGCGCGATCCCATCGCGCCGACGTAGCCGACGCGGGGCAGCCCCAGCGCCACCTGCAGTACGGGGACGTCGAACTTCGGGTCGTGGGTGAGCACGCAGATCACCGTGTTCTCGTCGACGGCGCCCGCCTGCGCCTGGACGGCGAGGTAGCGGTGCGGCCAGTCGACGACGACTTGCTCGGCGGTCGGGAAGCGCACCGGCGTGGCGAACACCTCGCGGGCGTCGCAGACGGTGACCCGGTAGCCGAGGAACGAGCCCTGCTGCGCCAGGGCGGCGGCGAAGTCGATGGCGCCGAACACCAGCATCCGCGGGCGCGGCGCGAAGCTGGACACGAACACCTCCATGCCGTCGCCGAGACGCTGCCCGTCGGGCCCGTACTTGAGGACCTCGCTGCGGCCCACCGCCAGCAGGCCGCGCGCGTCGTCGGCGACCGCCGCGTCNCACCAGCTGGTCAAGCACGTCACGCACTCTCTCAACGTAGGCTCATGGCGTGACTCCGGCTCAACTTAGGGCCTATTCGGCGGTGGTCCGCCTGGGTTCGGTGCGGGCCGCCGCGGCGGAGCTGGGTGTTTCCGACGCCGGCATCTCGATGCTGGTGGCCTCCCTGCGCAAGGAGCTCGACGACCCCTTGTTCACCAGGACGGGCGCGGGGCTGGCGTTCACACCCGGTGGGCTGCGCCTGGCCAGCCGCGCGGTCGAAATCCTCGGGCTGCAGCAACAAACCGCGATCGAGGTGACCGAGGCCGCCCACGGGCGCCGGCTACTGCGCATCGCCGCGTCCACCGCGTTCGCCGAACATGCCGCGCCCGGCCTGATCGAGCTGTTCTCGTCGCGGGCCAACGACCTGTCGGTGGAGCTGAGCGTGCATCCGATGAGCCGGTTCCGCGACCTGATCTGCTCGCGCGCCGTCGACATCGCGATCGGCCCGGTGAGCGAAGGTTCGATCGCGCCCGACGACACGATCTTCGTGCGCCCCTTCCTCAAGTATCAGATCATCGCCGTCGCGGCGCCCAACAGCCCACTGGCGGTGGGGAATCCGGCGCCGGTGCTGCTGCGACAGCAACAGTGGATGCTCGGCCCGTCGGCGGGCAGCGTCGACGGTGAGATCGCAAACATGCTGCGCGGCTTGGCCATTCCGGAGTCGCAGCAGCGGATCTTCCAAAGCGACGCCGCCGCGCTCGAGGAGGTGCAGCGGGTCGGCGGCGTCAGCTTGACGATCGGTTTCGCCGTCGCGAAGGATCTGGCGGCCGGGCGGTTGACCCACGTGGCCGGCCCCGGCCTGGACCGGTCCGGCGAGTGGGGTGCGGCGACGCTGGCGCCCTCGGTGCGCCAGCCCGCCGTGTCCGAGCTGGTCCGCTTCATCACCACCCCGAGGTGCACCCAGGCGATGATCCGCGGCAGCGGGGTCGGCGTGACGAGGTTTCGCCCGAAGGTGCATGTCACGCTGTGGAGTTGAGGCCTTATCGGGTGTGAAACCCGGGTGACGACACGCCGACGAGGTTCGCCGCTGGTTCACACTTGAGGTCGGGGATTCACACTCACCAGGCGCGCGACAGGTCGGCGTGCTGGCGGATCCAGGCGTGCATCGCGATCCCGGCGGCCACCCCGGCGTTGATGCTGCGCGTGGAGCCGAACTGGGCGATCGACACCGTGAGCGCCGCGCCGGCGCGGATGTCGTCGGTGATGCCCGGGCCCTCCTGACCGAACACCAGCAGGCAGTCCCGCGGCAGCGCCGTCTGTTCCAGCCGCTGGGCGCCGGGGACGTTGTCCACGGCGACCACGGTCAGGCCGGCGGTGGCGGCGAAGTCCAGCAACTCGGCGGTGCTGTCGTGGTGGCACAGCCGCTGATACCGGTCGGTCACCATGGCGCCGCGGCGATTCCAGCGCCGCCGCCCGACGATGTGCACGGTGTGCACCGCGAAGGCGTTGGCGGTGCGCACCACCGAGCCGATGTTGGCGTCGTGGCCGAAGTTCTCGATCGCCACGTGCAACCGATGGCGGCGCCGGTCGATGTCGGCGATGACCGCTTCCCGCGTCCAGTACCGGTAGGCGTCGACGACGTTGCGAGTGTCGCCGTCGCGCAACAGGTTCGGGTCGAATCGCGGGTCGTCGGGGGGGTCGCCGGGCCAGGGCCCGACGCCGCCTGCCGTCGTCCCCCATTCGGTGGGCCCGGGTCCGCTCATCGCTGCGTCCACACCCCGGCGTGGGTGCCGTCGACCGCCACCGTCGCATACAGCAGCGCCTCGTTGATCTCGCCCTGGGTGCACAGCGACGCGTTGACATGCACCGAATCCAGCGACGCGTCGGGCAGGATCAGCGCCGACGACCCGTACGTCGCACAGGCCGGGTTCAGGCCCCGGCCGGGCAGCGTCGGCGAGGCGAGCAGCATCAGCGGGCCGCCGCGCTTGGCGGAGTCGTCGCGATACCGGTCCGCGAGCGCGGTGGCCTCCAGCCCCAGCAGCATGAAGCCGTTGCCGTTGAACGCGGCCGGGTCGCCGAGCTGGGCCTTGGTCACCGGGGCGCCGTCGGCCCGCCACGCCGACAGGCTGACGGTCTTGACCACCAGGCCGGTGTCGTTGCCGTTCGTCGGCGGCAGCCCGACCGGAAACGCCGCCGGGTAGGCCGCCGACGTGTTCGGGATCCGGTCCCGTGGCGAATAGCCGTACACGCCCCGTACCTGGCTCCGATCCTTAAGGGGCCCAAGGCAAACCGTGCCCGTGAGCCGGTTCGGCGGCGCCGAGAGCGCGCGTTGAATGTCGTGCACGGTGGTCATGGCCTCGTCGCAGCTGCCCAGACCGGTCGCCTCCATCGGGTGCGCCAGCGCGCCGTAGAGCCCGAAGCGGATGTCCTCGGGTTTGGCGTGCGGCGCCTTCGGATCCGCCGGCGAGGCGTCCACCTCGATCAACACGTAATCGCCGTCCCAGCGCAGGTTCGACACCGCCATGTTCCAGCCCAGCAGCGCCAGCGATTCGCCGAGCCGGGCGCCCTGCGCCCCGTACGGCCGCACGGGTTGGTTGGAGCCCGAACACCCGACCAGGCAGGCTGCGATGACAGCGGCCACGACAAACGCGATGAAACTGCGCATACCGCCCGCGGCCTAGCCCAGCCCCAGATCGGCCAGGCCCAGCAAGCTGCGGTACGACAAACCCTCGGCCCGAATGGCCTCGGCCGCGCCGGTGGCGCGGTCCACCACGGTGGCCACGCCGATCACCTCGCCGCCCGCTTCCTGAACCGCGCGCACCGCCGTCAGGGCCGAGTTGCCCGTGGTGCTGGTGTCCTCCACCACCAGGGCCCGCCGGCCGGCGACCTCGGAGCCCTCGATCAGGCGTTGCAGCCCATGTGTTTTCGCCGACTTGCGCACGACGAACGCGTCGATCGGGCGTCCGGGCGCGTGCATGATGGCCGTCGCGACGGGATCGGCGCCCAGCGTCAGGCCGCCGACGACCGCATAGTCCCAGTCGGCGGTGAGGTCGCGCATCAGCACGCCGATCAGCGCGGCGGCCCGGTGGTGCAGGGTGGCGCGACGCAGGTCGACGTAGTAGTCGGCCTCCTTGCCCGACGACAGCGTCACCCGGCCGTGCACCACCGACAGCCGTCGCACCAGCTCGGCCAGCTCCGCGCGCGGGTCAGGTTCGCCCACGACCGCCCCCTACTCGCCGGGTCGCGGCCCGGGCCAGCCGCCGCGGGATCATCCGCCCGGCGGTGACGATCGCCTTGCACTGCAGGCCCGGAATGCTGATCACCTTGCCGCCGGCGATGTCGGCCAGGCTCTTGCTGACGACGTCGTCGACATCGAGCCACAGGAACGACGGCAGCTTGGCCATCTCGATGCCGGCCCCGGCGTGAAATTCGGTGCGCACGTACCCCGGGCACACGGCATGCACACCGACGCCGGTGCCCTGCAGGCCGACGGCCAGGCCCTCGCTGAACGAGATCACCCACGCCTTGGACGCCGAATAGGTCGACCCACGCCCCGGCACCAGCCCGGCAACGCTGGCGATGTTGATGACGGTGCCGGCGCCCGCGTCGAGCATGGGCGGCGGGGCGGCGCGGGTGAGGTGCATGACCGCGGTGACGTTGACGTCGAGCTGCGACTGCAGCAGCCCGGGGTCGGTGCTCCAGAATTCGCCCGAGATGCCGAAACCGGCGTTGTTCACCAACACCTGGACCCCGGCGGCAAGACGGTCGCAGACCTTGCCCCGGTCGGCGGGATCGGCCAGGTCCGCGGGCAGGATCTCGATTCCGCCGGCATCGCCCTCGAGCTCGCCCGCCAGTCGGGTCAGCCGGTCGACATCCCGGGCCACCAGCGCCAGGTCGTAGCCATCGCTTGCGCAGCGTCGCGCGTAGCCGGCGCCGATCCCGGACGTAGGCCCGGTGATCAGGGCTACGGGGCGAGGCATGAGCGACAGTGTAATGACGGGGAGCTGGCGATCACGGGGGCGTCCCCGGACCACCCGCGCGCTGTCAGCGCTGGTAGTTGGAGGCCTGATTGCCGTTGCGGCCGGTGGGCGGCGGGCGGCGAAGGGATTCCGTGCGAGCCTCGTCCCGCCGCAACGGCTCGGGGTCGCGCCGGGCCGCGTCACCGAGCAGCCCGGACACGTCCTGCCCGGCGCGCCGGGCCGGCAACTCCGCGCGAGCAGCGGGNAGGTTGGTGGAGTACACCATCCGCGGGCCGATGGCGCCCAGCAGCCAAATGTCGCTCTCCCGCGGCTCTTTGAGGCCTTTGAGCCGCAGGTCCATCACGACGTTGGTGCCGACCCTGCGGTGCAGCGCGATCACGGTGGCGACCTCCTCGAGGTCGAAGATGTACACCGCCTCGCCGCGGATCTGGCCCAGCACGACATTGTGGGCGGGGACGTCGCCGACCGTGGAGATGACGCCACGCTTCCAGCGCTTGAGGATGTCGGATGAATCCCGTTCGTAGTCGAAGCCGTGCGAGCGCGCCCACGACCTGCGGCGCCTGCTACGGCCGCGGCGTCGATCGATGTCGACGTACAGCAGCACGCCCGCACCGACAAAGCACAGTGCGGACAGCGTGAACCAAAGGGGGACCATCCCACACAGGGTATCTGCTGTTTGGCCGGAACACAGAATCCGACCAGGTCACAACCCCATCACAGGTCATGGCGATGGCCGAGTGTGCGCTGACGGCTTTGAGTGTGAGCGTGCGGCGGGTTTTCAGCGAATTTCCCGCCCTGCACGCACACTCAAAGCCCAGGTTTCACACTCGAACCGGCTTAGCCCAGAACCAGCGAGTCGCCGTCCGGGCTGACGTTGACGGGCACCACGTCCCCGTCGTGCACGTCGCCGGCCAACAGCATCTTGGCGAGCTGGTCGCCGATGGCCTGCTGGACGAGCCGGCGCAGCGGCCGGGCCCCGTAGACCGGGTCGAAGCCGCGCTGCGCCAGCCAGCGCTTGGCCGGCAGCGACACCTCGAGCTGCAGCCGCCGCTGCGCCAGCCGCTTGGCCAGCTGCTCGAGCTGGATGTCGACGATCTCCACCAGCTCCTCGGGGTTGAGGCCCTCGAAGATCAGCACGTCGTCGAGGCGGTTGATGAACTCCGGCTTGAACGCCGAGCGCACCGCCGCCATCACCTGCTCCTCGTTGCCGCCCGACCCGAGGTTGGACGTCAGGATGAGGATGGTGTTGCGGAAGTCGACCGTGCGGCCCTGCCCGTCGGTGAGCCGGCCCTCGTCGAGCACCTGCAGCAGCACGTCGAAGACGTCCGGGTGCGCCTTTTCGATCTCGTCGAACAGCACCACGGTGTAGGGGCGCCGGCGCACCGCCTCGGTCAGCTGACCGCCCTGGTCGTAACCGATGTAGCCGGGCGGCGCGCCCACCAGACGGGCGACGGAGTGCTTCTCGCCGTACTCGCTCATGTCGATGCGGACCATGGCCCGGTCGTCGTCGAACAGGAAGTCGGCCAGCGCCTTGGCCAGCTCGGTCTTGCCGACGCCGGTGGGCCCCAGGAACATGAACGAACCCGTGGGCCGGTTGGGGTCGGCGACCCCGGCGCGGCTGCGCCGCACGGCGTCGGACACCGCCTGCACGGCCTTGCGCTGCCCGACCACGCGCTTGCCCAGCTCGTCTTCCATCCGCAGCAGCTTGGCGGTCTCGCCCTCGAGCATCCGCCCGGCCGGGATGCCGGTCCACGCCGACACCACCTCGGCGATGTCGTCGGGCCCGACCTCCTCCTTGAGCATCACGTTGTCGCGGGCCTCGGCCTGCGGCAGCGCGGCGTCGAGCTTCTTTTCCACCTCGGGGATGCGCCCGTAACGCAGCTCGGCGGCCTTGGCCAGGTCACCGTCGCGCTCGGCGCGCTCGGACTCCCCGCGCAGCGTCTCCAGCTGCTCCTTCAGCTCGCGGACGACGTCGATCGCGCTCTTCTCGTTCTGCCACCGGGTGGTCAGCTCGGCCAGCTTCTCCTTCTGGTCGGCCAGCTCGGCGCGCAACTTCTCCAGGCGTTCCTTGGACGCCTCGTCCTCTTCCTTCTCCAGCGCCATCTCCTCGATCTCGAGGCGGCGCACCAGGCGCTCGACCTCGTCGATCTCGACAGGCCGCGAGTCGATCTCCATCTTCAGCCGGCTGGCGGCCTCGTCGACCAGGTCGATGGCCTTGTCCGGCAGGAACCGCGCGGTGATGTAGCGGTCGGAGAGGGTGGCCGCGGCCACCAGCGCGGAGTCGGTGATGCGCACGCCGTGGTGCACCTCGTAGCGGTCCTTCAGCCCGCGCAGGATGCCGACGGTGTCCTCCACCGACGGCTCGCCGACGAACACCTGCTGGAAGCGGCGCTCCAGCGCGGCGTCCTTCTCGATGTACTTGCGGTACTCGTCGAGCGTGGTGGCGCCGACCAGGCGCAGCTCGCCGCGGGCCAGCATCGGCTTGATCATGTTGCCGGCGTCCATCGCGCCCTCGCCGGTCGCGCCGGCGCCGACGATGGTGTGCAGCTCGTCGATGAACGTGATGATCTGCCCGGCGGAGTTCTTGATGTCGTCGAGCACGGCCTTGAGGCGTTCCTCGAACTCGCCGCGGTATTTGGCGCCGGCCACCATCGAACCCAGGTCCAGCGCGACGACGGTCTTGTCGCGCAGGCTCTCCGGGACGTCGCCGGCGACGATGCGCTGGGCCAGGCCCTCGACGATCGCGGTCTTGCCGACGCCGGGCTCACCGATGAGCACCGGGTTGTTCTTGGTGCGACGGGACAGCACCTGCACGACGCGGCGGATCTCGTTGTCGCGGCCGATGACCGGGTCGAGTTTGCCCTCGCGGGCCCGGCCGGTCAGGTCGGTGGAGTACTTTTCCAGCGCCTGGTAGGTGGCCTCCGGGTCGGCGCTGGTGACCCGCGCGCTGCCGCGGACCTTGACGAATGCCTCGCGCAGCGCCTGCGGGGACGCGCCATGGCCGGTCAGCAGCTTGGCGACGTCGGAGTCGCCCGTGGCCAGCCCGACCATCAGGTGCTCGGTCGAAACGAACTCGTCGTCCATCTCGGTGGCCAGCTGCTGGGCGGTGGTGATGGCGGCCAGCGATTCGCGCGACAGCTGGGGTTGCGAGCTGGCGCCACTGGCCTGGGGCAGCTGATCCAGGATCCGCTGCGCTTCGGCGCGGATGGTGGCGGGCTCGACGCCGACGGCCTCCAGCAGCGGCGCGGCGATCCCGTCGTTCTGCGTCAGCAGCGCCATGAGCAGGTGGGCGGGCCTGATCTCGGGGTTGCCCGCGGCCGAGGCCGCCTGCAGGGCCGACGTCAGGGCCGCCTGCGTTTTGGTAGTCGGGTTGAAAGAGTCCACGACACCTCCGTTCGATCACGTGGGGAAAATGCTTGTCGCGTTGTTCAACGCCGTCAAGATTGAGTCTGTTCCGCTCAACTCTAGTAAATATTGCTTGCCTCTGGGTAGAGGCTTAAGCCACCCCGTTCGTCCCGTTCATGCCGAACAGCAGCCCCCCGGTGCCGCCGGTGCCGCCCGGGCCCCCGCCCGAGCCGTTCCCGCCGTTACCGCCGTTGCCGATGACGCTGGCGC
>NZ_LT546237.1:4752795-4778233 GCF_900078675.2 Mycobacterium interjectum | reverse complement strand
GGCCGCCTCGCTCAGCGCATACGATGCCGCCCCGCCGTTGAGCAGCTGGACGAATTCCTGGTGGAAGGCCGCCGCCTCGGCGCTCAGCGCCTGATACGCCTGGGCGTGCGCGCCGAACACGGCGGCGACGGTTGTCGACACCTCGTCGCCGCCGGCCGCCAGCAGCGTTGTGGTCTGGGCCGCCGCGGCCGCATTGGCCGCGCCGACCGCCGAGCCGATGTTCGCCAAATCCGTTGCCAATGCGTCCATAAGCTCGGGCGCCGCGATTACAAACGACATGCGTGACCTCTCCACCACGTCACGAGGACGCGATCTCCATCCGCACCGTATGCGCGATCCACGCTGCGAAACGGCCGTTCTCACCAAGCTCGCCCGGATTTCAGCCAACTCACAGCGACCAACGCAGCGCTGCCGTCGCCGAGCCTAGAATCGGGGCCCGTGAGCCTCGAAGACCGGGATGCGTTGCGGGTGCTGCGCGACGCCGCCGGGGAGGATCTGGTCCGCCGGTTCTATACCCGCTGGTTCGCCCTCGATGTCTCGGTGCGCGATCTGTTTCCGCCCGAAATGGACGCGCAGCGGGCCGCCTTCGCGCACGCCCTGCGCTGGGTCTACGGGGAACTGGTGGAGCAGCGCGCCGCCGAGCCGGTGGCCTTCCTCGCCCAGCTCGGGCGTGATCACCGCAAATTCGGGGTGCTGCCAAGCCACTACGACACGCTGCGGCGCGCGCTGTATGCCACGCTGCGGACCCACCTCGGCGACGCGTGGACCGATGCCGTCGAGCAGGCCGCCAACCAGTCGCTCAACCTGATCACCGGGGTGATGAGCGGGGCCGCCGACGCCGACGATGGGCCCGCCTGGTGGGACGGCACGGTCATCGAGCACATGCGGGTCTCGCGCGATCTCGCGGTCGTTCGGCTGCAGCTCGACCACCCGATGGACTATTACCCGGGCCAGTACGTCAACGCCCACGTTCCGCAGTGTCCGCGACGGTGGCGCTATCTGTCCCCGGCGATCCCGGCCGATCCCGGCGGCGGGATCGAGTTTCACGTCCGTCAGGTGCCCGGCGGCCTGGTCAGCACCGCGGTCGTCAACGAAACGCGGCCCGGCGATCGGTGGCGGCTGTCCAGTCCGCACGGGGGCCTGCGCGTCGACCGGGACGGCGGGGACGTGCTGATGGTCGCCGGCAGCACCGGCCTGGCACCGCTGCGGGCGCTGATCATGGACCTGAGCCGCTACGCGGTGAACCCACGGGTGCACCTCTTCTTCGGCGCGCGCTACCGCTGCGAGCTCTACGACCTGCCCACGCTGTGGCAGGTCGCGCAGCACAATCCGTGGCTGTCGGTCACGCCGGTCTCGGAGTACGGCCGCGACCCCTCATGGGCCGCCGACTACCCCGACCCCACGCCGCCACGCGGGCTGCACGTGCACCAGACCGGCCGCCTGCCCGCCGTCGTCACCAAGTACGGCGGCTGGGGCGACCGGCAAATCCTGATCTGCGGCGGACCCGACATGGTTCGCGCCACCAAGGCCGCGCTGATCGCCAAAGGGGCTCCGCCCGAACGCATTCAGCACGATCCCCTGTCCAGGTGAACCGAGGTAAGCCATGCAGATCGTCACCCTGACCGACCCGTCCTCGCCGGTGGCAGCACAGTTCGTGCCCGAGGCGGGCATGATCGGCACCTCGTTGACCGACTCTGGCACCGAACTACTCGGCCAGCGCCGCGGCCTGCAGGCCTACGTCGAGGCCGGCAAGACGATGGGCATTCCGATCCTGTATCCGTGGGCAAATCGGCTGGGCGCCAACAGCTATACGGCCCAGAACACGACGGTGACGCTCACGCGCGGCGAAAACGGCGTGCGCGCCGACCCCAACGGACTGCCCATCCACGGCACCCTGGCCGCCTACCCCGGCTGGCGGGTCACCGCGCAGTCCGAGAACGAACTGAGCGCCGAAGTCGATTTCGGCGCCGACCCGAAGTTGCTGGCAAGTTTCCCCTATCCGCACGTGCTCGCGGTGACGGTGCGGCTGGCCGAACGGGCGCTGACCGTCGGCACCACGGTCACCGCGACCGGCGACACCGCCGTGCCGCTGTGCTTCGGCTTCCATCCCTACCTGTGCCTGCCCGACGTGCCCCGCCACGAGTGGGTCATCGAGACCCCGCCGCTGCGGCATTTGCTGCTCGACGACAGGGGGCTGCCCACCGGCAAGTCGGAGCCACAACGGGCGAGGAAAGAAGCGTTGGGCGGCAAGGCTTTTGACGATGCCTACGACCAGGTGAGCGACGGCGCGGCGTTCGCGGTGTCCGGCGGCGGCCGCCGCCTGGAGGTGCACTTTGAACGGGGCTATCCGGCGGCGCAGATCTTCGCACCGCTCGCCGAAGAGGTGGTGTGCTTCGAGCCGATGACCGCGCCCACCGACGCGCTGCGCCGCGGCGGCTACCGGTGCGCACGTCCGGGCGAGCCTGCGGCGGCGGTGTTTTCGATCCGCGTCTGATCAGGCGCGGGTTCCGCCCTTGCGCGGCTGCCACACCACCACGGCGGTGCTCTTGGGCGCCACGACCAGGTCGCGGCGCTGGCCGGCGCGCACCTGCGCCAGCTCCTCGGTCAGCTCCTTCACGCGCGCCTGCAGGGCTTCCACGTGGTTGGTCAGCTCGATGATGCGCTTGATGCCGGCCAGGTTGACGCCCTCGTCCTGCGACAGCCGCTGCACCTCACGCAGGAGGTTGACATCGTGCTCCGAATAGCGGCGTCCCCCACCGGACGTCCGCCTCGGGCTGACCAGCCCGAGGCGGTCGTAGGTGCGCAGCGTCTGCGCGTGCATGCCGGCCAGCTCGGCGGCCACCGAGATCAGGAAGGTCCGGGCCTCCTCCTTGGGGTCCCTCGAGCCTCTGGCCATCAGCGGTTACCCGCCCATCCGGCGCGCGGATTGAAACCGCTGGACCGCTCGGCCTCGGCGTAGGCCTCCAGCGCCTCCTGGGCGGCGCCCTCCACGTTCGGCGGCACGGCCACCTTCACCGTGACGAGCAGGTCGCCGTTGCCGCCCCCACGCTTGGGCACGCCGCGTCCGCGCACCCGCAGGATGCGTCCGTCGGCGGTGCCCTTGGGCACCCGGACGCCGACCTTGCCGTCCAGCGTGGGAACCGAAAGCGTTGAACCCAAAGCCAATTCGGTGAAACTGACGGGAACGGTCACGGTGAGGTCGTCGCCGTCGCGGCCGAACACCTTGTCCGGGCGCACGTGCACGGTCACGTACAGGTCGCCCGACGGCGCCCCGCGCAGCCCGGCCTCGCCCTGCCCGGGCAACCGGATCCGTTGCCCGTCCTCGACACCGGGCGGGATCCTCACGTTGATGGTGCGGGTGCGGGTGGTCACGCCGGTGCCTTTGCACTCGTCGCACGGGTGCTCGATGATCGAGCCGCTGCCCCGGCAATCGGTGCAGGGTTCGGAGAAGCCGAACGCGCCCTGGTTGCGGTTGATCACGCCCGAGCCGTTACAGCTGGGACACACCTTCGGGCTGGTGCCCGGGCGCGCGCCGCTGCCATGGCAATTGGTGCACGGCGCGGGGCTGGTCAGCCGCAGCGGCATCGCCACGCCCTTGGCCGCCTCGACGAAGTCGAGCTCGGTCTCGGTCTCCAGGTCGTTGCCGCGCCGCGGCCGGCTGGGGCGGGGACCGGCGCCGCGTCCGAACAAGCCACCGAACAGGTCGCCGATGTTGGCGCCACCGCTTCGGCCGGCGGCGTCGAACAGGTCGCTGAGGTTGAACTCCGCGCCGTCGCCGCCGACGTTGAAGCTGAAGCCGCTGCCACCGTCGAACCGGCGCCCGCCGAAACCGCCGCCCGCGAACAGGCGGCGGGTTTCGTCGTACTCCTTGCGCTTGGCCGGATCCGACAACACGTTGTGCGCCTCCGACACCGCCTTGAATCGTTCGCCGGCGGCGGGGTTGTCGGGGTTCGCATCCGGATGCAGGTCGCGCGCCAGCTTGCGGTAGGCGCGCTTGATCTCTTCCGGGCTGGCGTCAGAGGAGACGCCCAGCTCCTTATAGAAGTCCTTTTCGACCCATTCACGCTGGGCCATGCCGCGTCACCCCCTCACCTTTCTCTATCTATTTGTCGTATTTGATTGTCGTGCTTAATCACCGGAGCCGTCGGCGTCATGGCCCGTGTCGGACTGTTGCGTTTCGGGGGAGACGGTTTCTTCACCGTCAGCCGCAACGGTGTCTGGGATTGTGTCGACGACCCCGACCAGAGCGTGCCGCAGCACCTGGTCGCCCAGCTTGTAGCCCTGGCGCATGACGGTGCCGATCACCGGCTTGGAGCCGTCGGCGCCGTCGCCCTCGTGCTGCACGGCCTCGTGCAGCACGGGGTCGAAGTCCTCGCCCTCCTCGCCGAACGCCGTCAGGCCCAAGCCCGTCAGCGCGCTGTCCAGCTTGTCGGCCACCGACTTCAGCGGGCCGGATTCCAGGTCGCCGTGCTTGCGCGCCCGCTCGAGATCGTCGAGCACGCCCAGCAATTGGCTGACGACGGCGGCCTTGGCCCGGTCCGCGGCGGCTTGCTGGTCGCGCAGCGCCCGCTTGCGGTAGTTGGTGAAGTCGGCCTGCACCCGTTGCAGATCGGCCGTCAGCTCGGCGATCTTGTCGACACTCTCACCCTTACCGGCCGGCGCCGTCCCTCCCGGCACCCCACTTTCGGGGCCGGGAGAGACGTGCCGTACTTCGCCGGTCTCGGGATCGATTCGCCGCTTATCGGTGACCGTCACCTGCTCCGGGTTTCCCTCGCTCACTTGGCCTCCCGGTCGTCGTCGACCACCTCCGCGTCCACGACGTCATCGGCCGAGCCACCCTGGGGACCGCCGGCCTCGGCACCGCCGGCCTGGCCGCCGGCGGCCTGGGTGGCCTCGTAGATCGCTTGGCCGAGCGCCTGGGACTCCTGGCCGAGCTTCTCCATCGCCGCCTTGATCGCGGAGATGTCGGTGCCGCCCAGCGCCGACTTGGCCTCGGCCACCGCGGCATCCACCTTGTTCAGCGTGTCCTCGGGAACCTTCGAACCGCCCTCGGCGCCACGCTGTTCGGCGACGAACTTCTCCGTCTGGTAGACCAGCGTCTCGGCCTGGTTGCGGATGTCGGCCTCCTCGCGCCGCTGGCGGTCCTCCTCGGCGTGCGCCTCGGCGTCCTTGATCATCCGGTCGATCTCCTCCTTGGACAGGCCGGAGCCCTCCTGGATCTTGATCGTGTTCTCCTTGCCGGTGCCCTTGTCCTTGGCCGTGACATGCACGATGCCGTTGGCGTCGATGTCGAAGGTGACCTCGATCTGGGGCACGCCGCGCGGGGCCGGCGGGATGCCGGTCAGCTCGAAGGAGCCGAGCAGCTTGTTGTGCGAGGCGATCTCGCGCTCACCCTGATAGACCTGGATCTGCACCGACGGCTGGTTGTCGTCGGCCGTGGTGAAGGTCTCCGACCGCTTGGTGGGGATCGTGGTGTTGCGCTCGATGAGCTTGGTCATCACGCCACCCTTGGTCTCGATACCGAGGCTCAGCGGCGTAACGTCAAGCAGCAGAACGTCTTTCACCTCACCCTTCAACACACCGGCCTGCAGCGCGGCACCCACGGCCACGACTTCGTCGGGGTTGACGCCCTTGTTGGGCTCCTTGCCGCCGGTCATCTCCTTGACCAGTTCGGAGACCGCGGGCATCCGGGTGGAACCACCCACGAGCACCACGTGGTCGATCTCGGAGACGGAAATACCGGCGTCCTTGATCACCGACTGGAAGGGCTGACGGGTGCGGTCCAGCAGATCCTGCGTGATGCGCTGGAATTCGGCGCGGGTCAGCTGCTCGTCGAGGAACAGCGGGTTCTTGTCCGCGTCGACGGTGATGTAGGGCAGGTTGATCGAGGTGCTCTGCGAACTCGAGAGCTCGATCTTGGCCTTCTCGGCCGCCTCACGCAGCCGCTGCATCGCCATCTTGTCCTTGGTCAGGTCGATGCCGCTGGTGCCCTTGAACTTGTCGACCAGCCACTCGACGACCCGGTCGTCCCAGTCGTCGCCACCAAGGTGGTTGTCACCGCTGGTGGCGCGGACCTCGACGACACCCTCGCCGATCTCGAGCAGCGAGACGTCGAACGTGCCGCCGCCCAGGTCGAAGACCAGGATGGTCTGTTCCTTCTCGCCCTTGTCCAGGCCGTAGGCCAACGCCGCGGCGGTCGGCTCGTTGACGATCCGCAGCACGTTGAGGCCGGCGATCTGGCCGGCTTCCTTGGTCGCCTGACGCTGGGCGTCGTTGAAGTAGGCGGGCACGGTGATGACCGCGTCGGTGATGTCCTCACCGAGGTAGGCCTCCGCGTCGCGCTTCAGCTTCATCAGCACGCGGGCGCTGATCTCCTGCGCGGTGTACTTCTTGCCGTCGATCTCGATGGACCAATCGGTGCCCATGTGCCGCTTGACCGACCGCACAGTGCGGTCGACGTTGGTCACCGCCTGGTTCTTCGCGGGCTGGCCTACCAGCACTTCACCGTTGCGCGCGAACGCGACGATGGATGGAGTCGTCCGCGAGCCCTCGGAGTTGGCGACGACAACGGGGTCACCGCCCTCGAGAACTGCGACGACGGAGTTGGTGGTCCCGAGGTCGATGCCGACCGCACGAGCCATAGTGATTCCTCCTGAGTGTGTAGAGCATTTGTGGTGCCACTATGCTGAGTGAACCCCGCTCAAGACTGCCCCTACGGGCTCCCCGGTGTCAACCCAGGGTTGAGTCTGATTCACTCAACTTGTCGATCATCCTAACGGAGGGCGGGGGCGTCTTGTTCCCGGGGTGATCCGCCGAGTGCGCGCCGACGGCCTGGGTTCCACCCGGAAGCCCTCGTTTGCAGGCAATTCCTACGGTAAAAGGGTCTTTATGGCCGACGGCGCCGTGTTCCCGGTCGGGTATTACGACCTCCATCCGGACGTCACGCTGAATTTTCAGCTGAACCGGTTCTGGAACTGGGTCGGCGAACCACAGATGCTCGCTGACCTGCGCCGGGTCGCCCCAGGGCTGACCACTTACGACGAATGGATTCGTCAGCTGCTCGACCTCGGCGAGCGGGCGCTCGAGCAGGGCCGCATGCTGGCCGGCGCATACCTGATCCGTGCCGCTGAATTCTTCATGCCGGCGGGTGACCCGCGCCGCCGCGGCGCCCGCCAAACCTTCCTGGACACCGTGCTGACGCAGTTCGGCGTGGCTCCCGACCAACATCACGCGGTGGCCTACGAGGGGACAACCCTGTCGGCCTACCGATTGTCCCCCGCTTCGCCGCGCGGGGTGATCGTCGTCTTCGGCGGCTTCGACAGCTACATCGAGGAATGGCTGCCGATGCTGCTGGCGCTGCGCCACGCGGGGCTGGACGTCGTGGCGTTCGACGGGCCCGGCCAGGGGGCGGCGTTGGACGCGGGGCTCCCGATGACCGCCGAATGGCACAGGCCGGTTGGCGCAGTGCTTGACCACTTCGGGGTCGACGATGTGACCCTGATGGGTTTTTCGCTGGGCGGCTGCCTGGTCATGCGGGCCGCGGCTTGGGAGCCGCGGGTGAAACGAGTCATCGCCGACGACGTTCTCACCGACTTCACCGCCTGCTTCGCCTACCGGTTGGCCGCGCCGCAAAAAGCGCTGGTGGTCAACGCCGGCCGACTGCCCGCGGCCGTGGTGGACAGATTGATAAACCGGGCGCGCCGCCGCAACCTGCTGGCCGATTGGGGCATCGGGAACGCCGAAGCGGTCTTCGGCGTCCACACCCCGGCCGAGGCGCTGGCCGCGGTGCGCACCATGCGCACCGATGACGTCTCTTCCCGCGTCACCCAAGACGTGTTACTGATGGCCGGAGCGGAGGATCACTACGTCCCCCTCGCCCAGCTGGGTGCACGGATCAAGACCCTGACGAACGCTCGATCGGTGACGGCACGCGTGTTCACCCGCGCCGAGAGCGCTCAAAACCATTGCCAGATAGGGAACTTGGGCCTATCGCTGGGGGTCATTCTCGACTGGCTCGACGACCACGTTGGCAGTCCTGGCTGACTCGCGCGCCACGGAGCACCTGATACGGCCGGGCACACACTCAAACGCCGTCAGCGCACACTCGGCGCGCCGGGCTCCGGGATCATCTCCTCGATCAGCGAGAACACCGCGCGGGTCGCCGCGCTGGCCGGGCGGAGCGCCGACATCGCGACGTAGAGCCGCCAGCAGATGTCGTGATCGGAGATGCGGACCGTCGCCAGACCGGAATCGCCGATCTCGTCGAGGATGAACCGGCTGAGAAATCCGATTCCTATGCCGTTGCGGATGTGGCTCGCGGTGGTGCCGATATCGGCGACCTCGAGCGCGACCATGCGCGGCACCCCCGCGGTGGCGAAGGCGCGGTCGACCACCGCCCGGTTGCCGTATCCCGGCGGCCCGTCGACGAACGACATCCCGGCCAGCTCGGCCAGGGGCACCGATTCCCGCCCCGCCAGCGGGTGACTCACCGGGACGACCAACAGCAGCTCGAACGCGGCGACAAGGCGGGTGTGCAGGTCGGCCGGCGGCCCGTCGGGCAAGACGAGCAGGGCAACGTCGAGGTTGCCGTCGCGCAGTTGCTGCGCCAGGCCCGCGGAGCCGGCCCGGGCGAAGCGGACCTGGACCAACACGTCGGGATGCCGGGCGTACAGGTCGGCCAGCAGCGTCGGCAGGTCGATGTTGTTGATCGACATCAGCGTCCCCAGCCGGACGGTGCCGCGGACGGCCCCGACCGTGGCGGCGACGGCCTCCTTGGCCGCGCGGGCGGCCTCGATGGTCGCGCGGGCGTGGGGTGCCAGCTCCTGTCCCGCCGGGGTGAGCGTCACCCCCGCCGGGCCGCGGACGAACAGGTCCGCGCCGAGCTCGCGTTCGAGCGCCTTGATGGTCGCGGACACCCCGGATTGGACGACGTGCAGCCTCTTGGCGGCGCGGGTGAAGCTGAGGGTGTCCGCGACAGCCAGGAAATAGTCCAACTGGCGAAGCTCCACCGGGCAATTATCACCGCCGGTGATGGCTTCCATCAGAAATTTTCGTTGGCGTCCGACAGTTGGGTCAATTTAACGTTCGCAATTGGCTCGCGTCGATCCAATCCCCTCAACCGGACGGTGCGCTTTATGAATTTGCAAGCTCCCAGTCTCAGGCGGACTCGGACCCGCTGGTCGTCGGCTTCCACCGACGACCAATTCGTCGTCGAAAACCCGGCGACCGGCCAGACGGTCGCCGTCGTCCAGGGGGCCGGGCCCGAGGAGGTGGACCAGGCCGTCCGCCGCGCCCACGCCGCGCACCTGAACTGGAAGCAGCGCCCGGCCCGCGAACGCGGCCGCTACCTGCGGCAGATCGCCGAGGTCCTGCGCGCCCACGCCGACGAGATCGCCGCCCTGGAGACCCTGGAAATGGGCAAGCCGATCACCCAGGCGCGCAATTTCGATGTGGAAGCCGCCATCGCGATCTTCGAGTACTTCGGCGGCTTGGTGGAGGCGCTGCCCAGCCAGGCCCGCGACTACGGCCCGGTGCTGGACGTGACCACGCTGGAGCCGTACGGGGTGATCGCGTGCATCGTGCCGTTCAACTGGCCGCCCATCCACACCGCCGGGAAGGTCGCGCCGGCATTGGCCGTCGGCAACGCGGTCGTGCTCAAGCCGCCGGAGCAGACGCCGTCGGTGGTGTTGCGGATGGTCGAACTGATCCAGTCGGTCCTGCCGGACCGTGTCGTGCAGGCCGTGCCCGGCAAGGGCGAGGTGGGCGCCGCGCTGGCCGGGCACCGAATGGTGGGCAAGGTTTCCTTCACGGGGTCGCCGCGGACGGGCGCGGCGGTGCTGCGGACCGCGGCGGGCAACCTCACCCCGGCGCTGATGGAACTCGGCGGCAAGAACCCGCTGGTGGTCTTCGACGACGCCAACCGGCACGAGGCGTTGCTGGCCGCCGTCGACGGCGGCTTTTTCAACCAGGGCGAGGCCTGCACCGCGGCGTCGCGAATCCTGGTGCAGGAGAGCGTGTATGCGGAATTCGAGGCGAAATTGTGCGCCGCGGTGAGCCGGCTGCGGGTGGGCGACGGCGCCGACCCCGCCACCGACGTCGGGCCCTTGGTCACCCGCAAACAGCAAAAGCAGGTCCTGGACTACCTGCGGATCGGCGTGGCCGAAGGCGCCCGCATCGCGGCCCAGGCCCCGCTGCCCGACGATCCCCGACTGGCCGACGGCTTCTACGTTCCACCGACCGTGCTGACGGACGTGACGCCCGCCATGCGGGTGGCCCGCGACGAGATCTTCGGCCCGGTGGTCACCCTGATGCCGTTCACCGACGAGGACGAGGCGGTGCGCATCGCCAACGCCACGCCGTTCGGCCTGGTTGCGGCGGTGTTCACCCAGGACGGCGATCGGGCGCTGCGGGTGAGCCGGCGGATCCGGGCCGGCGCCGTCTTCGTCAACAACTATCACCGCATTTCGATCGGCACCGGTTTCGGCGGGGTCGGCCACAGCGGGTTCGGGCGCGAGCACGCCCAGGAGACGCTGGCCGAGTACGGCTACACGAAGACGATTCGGCTGGCCGCCAATCGCGACGAGCTGTCGTACTGGAGCGCAGCCGCCAGGGTGCTGGCGGGTTGATGCGGACGATAGCCCTCGAAGAGCATTACGCCACAACCGAATTCCTGACGGGGCCGGGTCGCTGGCTGGCGTCGCGCGCGGGCATCGTCGAACCGATCGGCGATCTTGGCGACGGCCGCATCGCGGCGATGGACGAGGCGGGCGTCGACGTGGCTGTGCTGTCGCTGGCCGCACCGGGCGTCGAACAGCTGGAGGGCCCGGAGGCCGAACGGCTCGCCCGCGAATGCAACGACGAGCTCGCCGCGGCGTGCGGGCGGTATCCGGATCGGCTGGCCGGCTTTGCCGCGTTGCCCATCAGCGCGCCCGCGGCGGCCGCCGAGGAGCTCCAGCGGGTGGTGCGCGGGCACGGCTTCGTCGGCGCCGCGATCAACGGGCACAGCAAGGGGCGCTATCTGGACGACCGGTTCTTCGATCCCGTCCTGTCGCGGGCGGCCGAGCTGCGCGTCCCGATCTACCTGCACCCGACCATCCCGCCGCCGGCCGTCATCGAGTCGAGCTACGCGGGGTTTTCCCCGGAGGTCACGTTCGCGCTGGCCACGGTGGGCTGGGGGTGGCACATCAACACCGCCACACACGTGCTGAGGCTGATCCTTGGTGGCGTGTTCGACCGCTACCCCGAGCTGCAGTTGATCATCGGGCACATGGGGGAGGCGACGTCGTTCATGTTGCCGCGGTTCGACGCGACGCTGAAACCGGAGCTGACCGGTCTGCGGCACCCGGTCAGCACCTATCTGCGGCGCAACGTGAACTACACCTTCGCCAACTTCAACGACGAGGCGACCTACGCCAACCTGGTCGCGCAAGTCGGCCTTGGGAGAGTGTGCTTTTCGGCCGATTACCCGTTCGGGTCGATGCTCGCCGCCCGCGCGTTCCTCGACGGCCTGGCGCTCGGTGACGACGATCGGGCGCGCATCAGCCACGGCAACGCCGAACGGTTGCTGCGCCTGTAGATACCGGTTTGCTGCCGCCGAGCGGGTGCCGCACGCATGGGATAGCCTGAGCTGTCCCGCAGCCACCACGGCAGGAGCTCGATGCCAGAGCCAGACAGCGCCGCCGCGCGGCTCGCACGCGAAGACGAGGGCTATCACAAGAGCCTCAAAAACCGCCAAATCCAGATGATCGCCCTCGGCGGCGCCATCGGAACCGGCCTTTTCCTCGGCGCCGGCGGGCGGCTCGCCTCCGCGGGGCCGGGGCTGTTTCTGGTTTACGGGGTCTGCGGTTTCTTCGTCTTCCTGATCCTGCGCGCGCTCGGCGAGCTGGTGCTGCACCGCCCCTCGACGGGATCGTTCGTGTCGTACTCCCGCGAATTCTTCGGGGAGAAGCTGGCTTTCGTCGCCGGCTGGATGTATGTCCTCAACTGGTCGATGACCGGGATCGTGGACACCACCGCGATCGCACACTACTGCCATTACTGGAACGCCTTCCACGACATTCCGCAGTGGACCATCGCGTTGTTCGCGCTGCTGCTGGTGCTGTGCATGAACCTGATCTCGGTCAGGGCCTTCGGTGAGCTGGAATTCTGGGCCTCGTTGATCAAGGTGCTGGCGCTGGTGACGTTCCTCGTCGTCGGCGCGGTGTTTCTGGTCGGGCGGTTCAAGATCGACGGTCACGACACCGGCACGGGCCTGTGGAACACTCACGGCGGGCTGGTACCGACCGGGGTACTGCCGCTGGTGCTCGTCACCTCGGGGGTGGTGTTCGCCTACGCCGCAATCGAACTCGTCGGCATCGCGGCCGGGGAAACGGCCAACCCGGAGAAGGTCATGCCGCGCGCGATCAACTCGGTGGTGTTCCGCATCGCGGTGTTCTACATCGGGTCCACCGTCCTGCTGGGCCTGCTGCTGCCCTACACCGCCTACAAGGCCAACGTCAGCCCGTTCGTGACGTTCTTCTCCAAAGCCGGTGTCAGCGGGGCGGGCAGCGTGATGAACGTGGTGGTCCTCACCGCCGCGCTGTCGAGCCTGAACGCGGGACTGTATTCGACGGGGCGCATCCTGCGGTCGATGGCGATCAACGGCAGCGGCCCGAAGTTCACCGCGCCGATGTCGAAACGGGGCGTGCCTTACCGCGGGATCCTGCTCACCAGCGCGGTGGGTTTGCTGGGCATCGTGCTCAACGCCGTCAAGCCGAGCCAGGCCTTCGAAATCGTGCTGCACATCGCGGCGGTGGGCATCGTGTTCGCCTGGGGGACGATCGTGGCGAGCCAGCTGCAGTTCTACCGGCTGGCAAAGGCCGGGAGGGTACAACGGCCGAGTTTCCGGATGCCGCTGTCCCCGTACAGCGGCTATCTGACGCTGGCCTTCCTGGTCGGCGTCGTGATCCTGATGTACTTCGACAAGGTGCAGGGGCCTTACCTGATCGGGGCGACGGTCGTCGGCGTCCCCGCGCTCATCGGCGGTTTGTTCCTGGTCCGCCATCGGGTGAGCGCGGCCGCCGAAGACGACGTGCCGGCCTCACCCGCTCAGGGTTCGTCGATGTCCTGACCGCCGGCGAGGTCGCCGCACTCGACGTTCTCCACGTCCGGCCTGTCGCGCAGGTAGTCCCCNCCCGACACCATCGACGACGCCGTCGCGCTGCTGTCCGAGCTGGGCGATGACGCGAAGATCATCGCCGGCGGCCAGAGCCTGGTCCCCATGCTGGCGATGCGGCTGGCCTACTTCGACCACCTCATCGACATCTCCCGGCTGGCCGAGCTGCGGGGCATCGAGCGCAGGGGCCAAGAGCTGTGGATCGGTGCGGGCACCACGGAGGCCACGGTGGGCGCCGACGACCAAGTGCGCCATGCGGTTCCGTTGCTGACGCGGGTCACGCCGTTCGTCGGGCACTTCCAGATCCGCAACCGCGGCACCCTGGGCGGGTCGATCGCGCACGCCGACGCCGCGGGCGAATACCCGGCGGCCGCGCTGGCGCTGGAAGCGGTGATGGAGGTGCTGTCGCCGCGCGGGCGGCGGGAGATCGCCGCCGCCGACTNATGTCGCCGAGGACGCGCTGGAGCTGGTCGACGTCGACTACGAGCCGCTGCCCGCGATCACCGACTTCACCCGGGCGCAGGCCGCCGATGTGCTGGTCCACGAGACCTACCCGAACAACGTCGCGGGCGGAATGGGCGGCGCGCCACCCGACGAAGAGACGTTCGCGTCGGCGCCGTGCGTCGTGAAAGAGAACATCTACCAACAGATTTACGCACCGGTGCCGATCGAGACCCGCGGGCTGGTCGTCGAGTGGTCCGCAGCCTCCGAGGAGCTCACCCTGTGGGCGTCCACGCAGACCCCGCACGAGCTGCGGGCCTTTTGCGCGCGGTTGTTGGGCATTGCGGCGCAACGGGTTCGGGTCATCATGCGCGACACCGGCGGCGGCTTCGGCCAGAAGGTCGTCCCGATGCGCGAGGACATGTGCATCATGCTGGCCGCCCGCAAGGTGCCCGCGGCGCTCAAGTGGATCGAGGACCGGCGCGAAAATCTGATGTCGGCCGGCCAGGCCCGCCACGTCGACGGCACCGGCCGGATGGCGTTCGACGACGACGGCAACATCCTGGCCGCCGACATCGACTTCGTCCAGGACATCGGCGCCTACCCGACGCCCTACCCGGTGCTGACCACCGCCGCCATCGGCATGTTCTTCCCGGGCCCCTACCGGGTGCCCAAGGCCAGCTTCAACTACAAGACGGTCTTCACCAACACCAGCGGCCTGGCCGCCTACCGCGGGCCGTGGCAGTACGAGACGCTGGCGCGCGAAGTCCTGCTCGACATCGCCGCGCGGAAGATGAACCTCGACCCGGTCGAGTTGCGCCGTCGCAACCTGTTGCGCCGCGACGAGATGCCGTACTTCAATCCCAACGGCATGCCGTATGACCACGTCGCCCCGAGCGAGACGTTCGAGCAGGCGGTGAAAATCCTTGACCACGAAGGGTTTCGCAAGGAGCAGCGCGAGGCGCTGGCGCAGGGCCGCTACCTGGGCCTGGGATTCTCGGCCTACATCGAGCCGACCGGGGCGGCGACGGGCCACCTGGCCACCGAGGGTTGCACCATGCGGATGGAACCGACCGGCAAGATCAACGTCTACGTGAACGGCGGCTCGAGCGGAAACAGCCTGGAAACCACCGTGATTCAGCTGACCGCCGACGCGCTGGGCGCCGACATCGACGACGTCGCCACCATCCAGGGCGACACCGCGATCACGCCGTACGGCGCGGGGACGCAGGGCAGCCGCAGTGGCCCGATGACCGCCGGCGCCGTCGAGGAGGCCGGAACGATCCTGCGCGGCAAGCTCGTGGCGCTGGCAGCCCACCACCTCAAGGTGGCCGAAACCGAAGTGGTGCTGGCGCATTCGACCGCGGCGGTGCGCGACGACCCGTCCAGGCAGGTGAGCTTCGGCGAGCTGGCCTACGTCGCCCATTACTCGCCGCAGGCGCTGCCGCCCGGGATGTCGCCCGAGCTGGAGGCCAGCGCCCGCTACGTCGCCAAGGCGCCCATCCTGTGGTCCAACGCGACCCACGCGTGCACCTGCGAGGTGGACGTGGCCACCGGCAAGGTCACGCTGCTGCGCTACATCGTCAGCGAGGACGTCGGGCCGATGATCAACCCGGCCATCGTGGAGGGCCAGATCGCCGGCGGCACGGTGCAGGGCATCGGCGGCGCGCTCATGGAGGACCTCGCCTACGACGACGACGGCAACCCGCTGGCAACGACGTTCGTCGACTACCTGCTGCCGACGGCCACCGAGGTCCCGCCGATCGAATTCGGCCACGTCGAGATCCCCGGGCCCGGGCCCGGCGGCTACAAGGGCGCCGGCGAGGGCGGGGCCATCGGATCGGTGCCCGCGGTGATCAACGCCATCAACGACGCGCTGGCGCCGCTGGGCGTGGCGATCACCCGGTTGCCCGCCAGCCCGGCCTCGATCGCGGCGCTGCTGGGCGAGGCGGCCCGGTGAAACCCGCCTCGTTCGAGTACCACCGCCCCGACACCATCGACGACGCCGTCGCGCTGCTGTCCGAGCTGGGCGATGACGCGAAGATCATCGCCGGCGGCCAGAGCCTGGTCCCCATGCTGGCGATGCGGCTGGCCTACTTCGACCACCTCATCGACATCTCCCGGCTGGCCGAGCTGCGGGGCATCGAGCGCAGGGGCCAAGAGCTGTGGATCGGTGCGGGCACCACGGAGGCCACGGTGGGCGCCGACGACCAAGTGCGCCATGCGGTTCCGTTGCTGACGCGGGTCACGCCGTTCGTCGGGCACTTCCAGATCCGCAACCGCGGCACCCTGGGCGGGTCGATCGCGCACGCCGACGCCGCGGGCGAATACCCGGCGGCCGCGCTGGCGCTGGAAGCGGTGATGGAGGTGCTGTCGCCGCGCGGGCGGCGGGAGATCGCCGCCGCCGACTTCTTCGCCGGCCTGTGGGAAACCACGATGGACTCCGACGAGGTGCTGACGGGTGTGCGGTTCCCCGTGCGGAACGGCCGGTCGGGCTTCTCGGTGCACGAATTCGCGCGCCGCCACGGCGATTTCGCGATCGCCGGCGCGCTGGTCGCGGTCCAGCTCGACGACGCCGACCGGGTGTCCCGGTGCGGGATCGGGCTGCTGGGCCTGGGCTCCACGGTCAGGCGCGCGACGGCGGCCGAGGCCACGGTCGTCGGGAGGCCGGTCGGAGAGCTGGTGGCCGAGGAGATCGGCCGCACGGCGATGACGGACCTCGATGACGTCCCGACCGACCTGCAGGGGTCGGCGTCGTACCGCACCCAGGTGGGCGCCACCATGGTCGCGCGCGCGTGGAGCGAGGCCGTTCATGAAGCCGTCGACGAAGCACCCGCGGGAGCAGCCAATGCATGAGCAACCGATCCGGTTGTCGGTGAACGGGACTGACATCACCGACAGCGTCGAACCGCGCATGACGCTGGCGGACTTCCTGCGCGACAGGTGCGGGCTTACCGGCACCCACCTCGGCTGCGAGCACGGGGCGTGCGGCGCCTGCACCGTGCTCGTGGACGGCGATGCGGTCCGCTCATGCCTGATGTTCGCGGTCCAGGCCGACGGCCAGGAGGTGACGACGGTCGAGGGCATCGCGTCGCCGGACGGCACCCTGTCGCCGGTGCAGGCGGCGCTGCGTGAGTGCCACGGGCTGCAATGCGGCTTCTGCACGCCGGGTTTCGTGACGTCGCTGACGGCGTTGCTGCGTGATAACCCGAACCCCACCGACGACGAGATCCGCGAGGGCCTGTCCGGCAACTTCTGCCGCTGCACGGGTTATCAGGGCATCGTCGCGGCCGCGCATCGGGCCGCCGAGCTCGGGTCGGTCACGCAGCGATAAACCTGCGCCATCGGCTCGGCATCGATACGGCCCGCCTTGCAGTGCCTTTCGCCGCTCCTTGCGTACTCTGAGCGCTGAATCTGAGAATTTCGGGAGCGGCGGGTGCAGTTATCGCAGAAAGTGCGGCGGAGTCTGGCCGGAGGCTCGCTGCTGCTCGTCCCCGTGCTGGCCAGTCCCGCGCTGATTGACGGCTGCACCTCCACCATCGCGGGCAAGCCGGTCGCCGCGCCGGGGGCCGGCCCGGTCGAGCCCACCTTCCCCACCCCGCGGCCGAGCATCACGACGCCGGCCCCCAGCGCAACCGCGGCCCCACCGCCGGGCCCGACCGGGCCGGCGGCCCCGACCACGCCACCGGTTGGCGCCATCCCGCTCCCGCCGGACCACAACGGCTACGTCTTCATCGAGACCAAGTCCGGCGTCACGCGCTGCCAGATCAACAAGGAGACCGTCGGTTGTGAGGCGCCGTTCACCAACTCCCCGCTGCAGGACGGCGAGCACGCCAACGGCGTGAGCATCAGCTCCGGCGGCAACGTGCAGTGGGTGCTGGGCAACCTCGGGGCCATCCCGACGGTCACCATCGACTACAAGACCTACGCGGCGCAGGGCTGGACGATCAACGCGACCGAAGACGGCACCCGCTTCACCAACGACCACACCGGCCACGGCATGTTCGTCAGCGTCGAGAAGGTCAACACGTTCTGAGCGCCCGAAAGCGGGAACGCGTCAGCTGACGATGGGCGCGACATTGGGATCGGTAGTGGCACGGTGCCCGACACTTTTGGGATGAGCCTCAACGACGGATCGCCCGCGTCGCGCCAATTCGTGGCATCCTCCTCGCCCATGTCCGCCCAAATGACCGCGTTCGCTACGGGAAAGGGGCGGTACGCCGTGCAAGCGGCGATGTTCGCATTGATCTTGGTGGTCGTCGCGTCGGCCGTCACCCGGCGCAGCCAGGGCTTCCTGATCGCCGTCGCGGGGCTGGTGGCGCTGTCGATTTTCGGTGTGGCGGGGACCGCCTACGTGTGGTGGCGTTCGCGACGAAAGGTCCTCATTGGCGTCACGAGCGAGGGCCTGACCGTCAATCAGCGGCGGGACGTTTTCTCCTTCGATGACGCACAGCTGGGCCCGTGGGTGAACATGGGCGTCGCCCTTCACCTGCAACGTGGCTCGCACCGGTTTGTTCTCGGCGGAAGAGATCGTCGCATCGCTCCGACAACACGGCTCGACGCGCCGCCCGTCCAGTCCGTCGATGCCTGGTTGTGGGTCGCAGATTTCGATGAGCTTCTCGCCGTGGGCGGCCGCCGGGGTGGGGTGGATGTGCGCGGACCCGCACCCGGGGAAGCGACTCGGTGTCTGCTGTTTCCCAATCCCGCGCTGGCCGAACAGATGGGGTCGTTCGCATTCCGAAAACAACTCCGACTTCAGCGATCGCTCTCCAAACCGAGCCTGGTCCTTGACGTGGACAACGACGCGGTGCGGGTGATCGACCCGAACACCGACGCGCTCAGTGCCTCTGCCTCGCGCGCCGACGTGACCGCGACAGCGGCAACCTTTCAGCCCGACGGTGTCACGAGCGGCGACGGCAGCACCTACACCTACCCCGCGACGCCCGGCCTGCTGGTGCGCGTTCCGGGCGTGCAACCACTGACCATCGGATGTCTCGAGTCGGCCGGGTCGCAATTGCGATTTGCGTGGCGCGGCGGGGTGGCTTGGCCGAGTGAACGCCCTGCTTATGTGGTCTCGGCGGGGGATTTGCTAGCGCTCGTCGAGAATTTCGGCTTGACCTCGCAGCTGGAAGACAAAGCCGCTCGCCACGAGTCATAGTTCGAGACCCTCAGATCTCGTCTGTTTCACACCGGACCTGGTCCAGCGGTACCGGACGGAGTCATCAGCCTGTTGCTGGGCAGGGAAGCGTCAAGCACCTTGCGGGCGGTCTCGGCTCCGGCGATGGGAAGGCCGTCGGGATCCAGCAGGCCGAGTTGGACGAGCACGCTGGCTTGGTCCCAGTAGATGTGCTCATGCGCGAGTTTGTCTTCCTGAAATTGCACAACGGCCACTGTCGGAATCTCGACTGCGCGGCCGGTGGGCTCAATGCCGGGCAGCATCCAGTCCATCCGGGTGGTGTGCGTGAAACGGACGATGAACTCATCGACAACGGAACTCTCCCCGACCGTGCGGCTGACGGGAACGAGTTCGAAGTCGGGAGGATTCACCCCGATGAAATGGTGCGCGTAAAAATGTCGCAAGCGCTCGAAGCCGACGCCACCCGTCATGGTGGGGATGTGGTTGACGTAGGGTTCCGCCACCATCGTGGACATGGTGGCGTCCACCTCCCGAGTTTCAAACTCGTACCGACAGTGAGCCTCCCACAACGCGGCAAGATCGTAAGCGGGCATCGCCGGCACCTCTCTCGGGGAGTTCCAGCTTACGGGCTGGGCAGCCGCCGACGCGCTCCCGGGACTTCGCACGAAGCGCCCCCACCTCGAACATTGGTCGACTTCGTCCCGGCCATCGGGTGGCCCGCGCTACCTGCCACCCACAGCGGTTGCCGCCGCTAATCGCCAGACAGCCGATTCGACGGTCCACCAGGGGCCTTGGTGATGCCGAGACGAAGTTTGAGACCGCCGTATCTTGTCTATCTTCGAGGCGGGAGAATCTCTCGGCCGACCGGTCGTGATGTCATTTCCCTCGGTGCGTGGGCAGATCAGATGTACGGTCTGCAAGGGCTGCTGAAGGTCCGATCGAGAAGGAGCAGCGATGAACTTTTCGGTGTTGCCGCCCGAGCTCAATTCCCTGCTGCTGCTCGACGGGCCGGGCCCGGGGCCGATGCTGGAGGCGGCGGCGGCCTGGGACGGGATCCGCACTGAGTTGAGCGCCGCGGCCAACGCGTTCAGCGCCGTCACCTCGGACCTGGCCGGCCAGGCCTGGCAGGGCCCTTCGTCGGCGTCCATGACGACCGCGGCCGCCGGATATGTGGACTGGCTGGGCGGGGCGGCAGCGCGAGCCGAAGAGTCAGCGGCCCAGGCGCGCGCGGCGGCCAGCGCCTTTGAGGCCGCGCTGGCGACGATCGTCGACCCCGGATCGATCACGGCCAATCGCGGCCAGCTGGTGTCGCTGGTGATCTCGAACCTGTTCGGGCAAAACGCCCCGGCCATCGCGGCCGCCGAGGCCGAATACGAGCGGATGTGGGCCCAGGACGTCGCCGCGATGGGCGGTTATCACGCCAGCGCGTCGGCGACGGTCGCGCAGCTGGGCAACTGGGAACTGGCGCTGGAAAATCTGCCCGGGGAATTCGCCCAGGCCCTCGAGGGCGGCTTCAACAACGTGGCCAACACGGTCGTCGGCACGATCTTCGGCGCGCCGGCCGCCCCGCCCTTCTCGGCAACGCAGACGGGGACTTTCACCGGCGGGCCCTCGCTGATAACCAGATTGGAGGAAGCCGCGCTGTACCCGGTCAAACCGTTCCTGGCCTTCTCCGGACTGCAGAACTACATCGAATCGCCGAGTTCCCCCCTCCTGCAGCTGTTTACCGGCAACAATCCCCTCCTGGGGATAGGTCTCAGCAACACCCCGCCAAAGTTGTTGCCGTTGCTGCTCGGAGAAACGGTGCAGCACACCACGTACAACGGGATGCCCGTCGTCCAGATCACGCCCGCTCATCCCGACGGCGACTACGTGGTCGCCATTCACGGCGGCGCGTTCATCTTCGCGCCGTCGATCTTCCACTGGCTCGACTACACGGTGATGGCCTACCAAACCGGCGCGACCATCGAGGTGCCGATCTACCCGTTGCTGCAACAGGGCGGCACCGCCGGCACGGTGGTGCCCAACATGGCCGGCTTCATCAACTCGCAGATCGTCGCGCACGGGGCGCCGCACGTCAGCGTGATCGGTGACTCCGCGGGCGGCAACCTCGCGCTGGCGGCCGAGGAGTACACCCTGACGCAGAACCCGCTCGCGCCCGTGCCGTCGTCGATGGTCCTGCTGTCCCCGTGGCTGGACGTCACGTTCAGCAACCCGAACATCGCGTTCGTCCAGGATCCGCTGCTGCCGGTGGGTCCCGGCCAAGTGATCGGCAGGGAGTGGGCGGGCGGCCTACCGGTGACCAACCCCGAAGTGAGCCCGCTGTACGGGTCACTCACCGGACTCCCGCCGACGTATGTCTACTCGGGCAACCTGGATTCACTGTCGCCCGACGTGCTCGTCCTCCAGCACAACGCCGCGCTGGCGGGCGCCCCGTTCAACTTCGTGTTGGCCAACGGCCAGATCCACGACTGGATCATCCTCACGTTGGACGGTCCCCAATACTGGCCGCAGATCGACCAGGAGCTCGGGCTGACCGCTTAGCCCGTCCTGCGGCGCTTGCGCCGTGTGAGGAACTCGGACCAGGAGCCCACCTCGGGGTGCTGCTTGAGCAACGCCCGCCGCTGGCGCTCGGTCATGCCGCCCCACACGCCGAATTCCATCTGGTTGTCGAGCGCGTCGGCGAGGCACTCAGCGACGACCGGGCAGTGCCGGCAAATGGCGGCGGCCTTGCGCTGCGCGGCTCCGCGGACGAAGAGCTCTTCGGGATCGGCGGTGCGACACAGCGCCTTGGACACCCATTCCAGGCGCGCCTCGGGCACCCTAACGACGGAAACGGTGGTTACATCCCTGATGTTGGACACGTCGATCCTTCTGCCGGGTTCCACCCCCGGGCAATGACTATCCCTGGACGGCTCACCGCTGTCTGTCCGCCGACCGGTCGGAGCGCAGGATGAATCTCGCGTCCCCCGATTGGGGGAAACGGCGGCAACCTCTGTGTGACACTGAGCGGCATGGTCGGCCGGGCAACGACCGAGAAAGTGCGGGTGGTCGTCGGCGACGATCACCCGCTGTTCCGCGATGGGGTGGTGCGCGCGCTGACGTCGAGCGGCGAAGTGGACGTCGTCGCCGAAGCCGACGACGGCGTCGCCGCCTTGGCGCTGATCAAGACCCATCTGCCGCACGTCGCCCTGCTCGACTACCGGATGCCCGGAATGGACGGCGCCAAGGTCGCCGCCGCGGTGCGGTCTGATGACCTGCCGACGCGGGTGTTGCTGCTGTCGGCGCACGACGAGTCGGAGATCGTCTTCCACGCCCTGGCGGAGGGCGCCGCCGGGTTCCTGCCCAAGGAATCGACGAAAAGCGAGATCGTGCAGGGCGTGCTGGACTGCGCTCGGGGCCAAGACGTGGTCCCGCCGGCCCTTGCCGCCGGCCTGGCGGGCGAGATCCGCCGCCGCGGCGAGGCCCCGGCNCGGGACCCGACATGACTGGCGAATATGGCCGGGAGCCAACGGGATCCGGCGATCCGGACAGCGACCGCTACGCCGCCGTGCCCGCTTCGCTGCCGTGGTACAAGCGCACGGCGCTGGTGTTGAGCGTCGTCGGCGCGGCCGCCGCCGTGCTTCTCGCGGTCGTGTTGGCGCTGACCCTGGGCCACGACAAGACGAACCCCGTCAACACCATCCCCCCCAACGAACCGGCGCCACCGCAAACGTCGCAAACAGAGACGATCACGGCGCCGAACGGCACCACCACCGTCACGGTGGTCCCGCCCCCGCCGCAGCCGTCGACACAGCCGCCAGACACGACCACCAGCCAGGCGCCCACCACGACGACGCCGGCGCCCACCACCACCACCAGCGCGGCGCCGACCACCACCAGCGCCGCGCCCACCNGATCGCGCCGCGGCCGTCGCGGCCGCGATGCGGCGCGGGCTGCTCGAATAGCATGGGCCGCCCGCTGGCTCGAATGGTCGACTTCGTGGCGGCCGAGCCCGTCCGCTTGTCGGCGTTCCTGCGCTTGCCGCTGATCGGTCTGATCGTCTTGCTGGTCTCGGTGTGGGAGGTCGAGCACTGGTTGCCGTTGGCCTACGCGGTGATCCTCGGGACCTATAGCGTCGCCGCACTGGTGTGGGTGGTGGTGGTGCTGCGCGGCCCGGTGCCGGCGTGGGCGGGCTGGGCGTCGACGGGCATCGACGTGCTGACCGTGGTGGCGCTGTGCGTGGTCTCGGGCGGCGCGACCGTGGCGTTGCTGCCGGTGTTCTTCCTGCTGCCCATTTCGGTGGCGTTTCAGGACCGGCCGGCGCTGGCCGCCGCCGTGGGGATCTGCACCGCCGTCGGGTATCTCGGAGTGTGGATCGTGTACTCCAAGCGCGACGACACGGTCGAGCTGCCGAGCCTGGTGTACACCCATTTCGGTTTGCTGCTATGGCTGGCGGCCGCGATGACGGCGCTGTGTTATTTCCTGACGCGCGCCGCGGCGCGTGTGGCGGCACTGCTCGAGATGCGCCGCACGCTGGTGTCGGAGGCGATGCGCGCCGACGAGCGCAATGCCCGGGCGCTGGCCGAGCACCTGCACGACGGGCCGCTGCAGGATCTGCTGGCGGCGCGGCTCGAACTCGACGAGGTCCGCGAACGGCATACCGATCCGGGACTCGACGCCGCATACCAGGCGATACAGGAGACGGCGACCCGGCTGCGCAGCACCGTCACCGCACTACATCCCCAGGTGCTCACCGAAGTCGGTCTGACCGCCGCGCTGCGTGAGCTGCTGCGCTCCTACGAACTCCGCGGGAGCTTCGCCGTCGAGGCCGATCTCGAAGAGGTCGACCGGCCCCGGTCACAGTCCCTGCTGTACCGGGCGGCCCGCGAACTGCTCGCCAACGCCTACAAGCACGCGCAGGCCGGCACCGTGCGGGTAAGCCTCGCCACGACCGGCGACGCCATCACGCTCAGCGTGGTCGACGACGGGGTGGGTTTCGATCCGGCCATCCTGGATCGATGCGTCGCCGAAGGGCACATCGGACTCGCCTCGCTGGCGGTTCGCGTCGAGGCGATGGGTGGATCGATGAAGCTCACGTCGGCGGTCGGCGGTGGCACGCGGGCATCGGTGACCGCGCCGGCCGGCGCCGACTGAACACGCCGCGCCGCTGCTGAACTGGCCGGAAAGGCGGTGTCAGTACCATCGGTGCCGTGGCACCCAACGGCCCGCAGGACGACTTCCACAACCAGCGGACGCAGTTTGCGAACTACGGCGGCCCGAGCGGTCCGCCGAGGCCGGGTGGATCGCCGCCTCCTGCTGACATCCCGCCGGATCAGCCGGAGTCACCCGAGGCGATCGATCCGTTCGACCAGGAACCCGAGCCCACCCCCTGGTATCGGCGGCCCCTGGGGGTCATCGCGTGGGTGATCGCCGTCGCGATTCTGCTCGCGCTGATCGTCTACGGGCTCATGGAGCTGATTCAGGGCGGCCAGGGCACCAGCCACACCCCGAGCACCACGAGCAGCACCACACCGACGACCGTGACCACCACCGAGTCGTCCGCGCCGCCCACCACCACCGAGTCGTCCGTGCCGCCGCCCACCAGCAGCGCGGTCGAGCCGCCGGCCCAGCGGCCGACCCAGCAGCAGACGCGTCAGCCCAACCAACCGCAGCCCACGCATCGGCACCATCTGCCGTCGCTGCCGTCCGTGATCACCATTCCCGAGGTGCCGACGGTGATCACGCTGCCGCCCGGCATCGGATAACCACCTGTCCGGCCCGGTTCGTCGAGCCTGTCATCAACACCCCTACCTACGAAGTGTTGCAACCACCCCTTGAACCTAAGTCGCACTTTGTCTGCAGATTTACCGGCTCGGCGCTTTCCCACAGCTGCCGTGGCTGCCCAGCGATAACGCCGCACTCATAGACTCGCTGGAATGGGGTGTGCGATATGAGCGAGTCGCTCGGGTTGTCGATCGGGGCGGCCAACCTGGTTGCGGCCCGCGAGGGCCGTGCCCCGGTGGCCCGCAGTGCCGTGCTGACGCTGTTCGAGCACCGGCCGACTGAAATCGGGCTGCCGGAAGAAAACCCGAACCTGACCGAATCCGGGCTGGTGCTGCGCGGATTCGTCGAGCGGGTCGGCGACCGGGCCCCGTTGGTGGCGGCCGACGGGACGAAGTACCTCGGTGAGGTGCTGACGGTCGAAGCGATCGAAGCCATGGCACGCACGGTCGGCTACGGCACACCGGTCACGGTCGCGGTCCCCGCTTACTGGTCCGAGGCGCAGATCACCGCGCTGCGCGAGGAATTCTTCGCCCAGCGGGATCTGACGCGCGGCGGGGTGGCGCCGGCCCTGATTTCCGACGCCACGGCCGCGCTGGCCACGCTGCGCGGCCGACCGGGATTCCCGGCCCAGGGCGTCGTCGCCTTGTGCGACTTCGGCGCCAGCGGCACCAGCGTCACTCTGTTCAACGCCGGAGCGAACGTTCAGCAGATCGGTCCCTCGGTGCACTACACCGACTTCTCCGGCGACGCGATCGATCAACTCATCCTCGATTACGTGCGCGCGGGTGCCTCCGACGCCACCAGCGCCGACCTGGCCGGCACCGCGCGGATCGGCTCGCAGTCCCGGCTGCTCGCCGCATGCCGCCGCGCCAAGGAACAGCTGACGCCTGCCAGCGTCTCTCCCGCTGAGGCCGTGCAGCCTTCCCGGACCGCCTTCGAGG
>NZ_LT546237.1:4741938-4752696 GCF_900078675.2 Mycobacterium interjectum | reverse complement strand
CGGGACGGGCAGTAAGTTAGGGCAGCCTTTCTCGCATCGAAAGCCGCGGAGATGCAACTATGAGCAGGGCTAATCGGGAAACAGAGCAGGCTAAGTAACTATGCATCGGGGAGAGTTTTTGTGACCACGCAGATGCTCATCAGACTGATCGTGGGCATGGGCATGACGTTGCTCGTGCTCACCTTCGCCGCGCGGCGGGTCCTTTTCCTGTTCAGGCTGGTCACTTCCGGCAAACCTGCGCCGGGGCACACCGACGACGTCGGCCGGCGGCTCTGGACGGAGATCGCCGAGGTCTTCGGGCAGCGCCGGCTGCTGAAGTGGTCGATTCCCGGCCTGGCGCACTTCTTCACCATGTGGGGTTTCTTCATCCTGCTCACGGTCTACATCGAGGCCTACGGATTCCTGTTCCAGGCGAACTTCCACATCCCGATCATCGGGCGCTGGGACGCGCTGGGCTTCCTGCAGGACTTCTTCGCCACCGGCGTCTTCCTCGGCATCACCACGTTCGCGATCATCCGACTCCGTACCGAGCCGAAGGAATACGGTCGCTCGTCGCGGTTCTACGGCTCGCACACCGGCGGCGCCTGGCTGGTGCTGTTGATGATCTTCAACGTCATCTGGACGTACGTGCTGGTCCGCGGGTCCGCGGTCAACAACGGCACGCTGCCCTATGGCAAGGGCGCGTTCCTGTCGCAGCTGTTCGGCGCGATCCTGCGCCCGCTCGGCCAGCCCGCCAACGAGATCATCGAAACGACGGCCCTTCTGTTGCACATCGCGGTCATGCTGGCGTTCCTGATCATCGTGTTGCACTCCAAGCACCTGCACATCTTCACGGCGCCCATCAACGTCATTTTCAAGCGGCTGCCCGACGCACTCGGCCCGCTGCTGCCGATCGAGGCCGACGGCAAGCCGATCGACTTCGAAAATCCGCCCGACGACGCGGAATTCGGCCGCGGCAAGATCGAGGACTTCAGCTGGAAGGGAATGCTCGACTTCGCCACCTGCACCGAATGCGGGCGTTGCCAGTCGCAGTGTCCGGCGTGGAACACCGGAAAGCCGTTGTCGCCCAAGCTCGTCATCATGGACCTGCGGGATCACTGGATGGCCAAGGCGCCGTACATCCTCGGCGACAAGGAGACCCCCGCCGAGAACACGCCGGAGGGCGGTATCGGCGAGGAACTGGCCGGCGAGAAGCACGCCGAGGAGCACCACGTCCCCGAGTCGGGCTTCGGCCGCGTGATGGGCTCGGGACCGGCGCAGGCCACCCGCCCCCTGGTCGGCACCGAAGAACAGGGCGGCGTCATCGACCCCGACGTGCTGTGGTCCTGTGTGACCTGCGGCGCCTGCGTGGAGCAGTGCCCGGTGGACATCGAACACATCGATCACATCGTCGACATGCGCCGCTACCAGGTGATGATGGAGTCGGAGTTCCCCTCCGAGCTGTCGGTGCTGTTCAAAAACCTCGAGACCAAAGGCAACCCGTGGGGGCAGAACGCCGCCGACCGGACCAACTGGATCGACGAGGTCGACTTCGACGTCCCGGTGTACGGCGAGGACGTCGACAGCTTCGACGGCTTCGAGTACCTGTTCTGGGTGGGCTGCGCGGGCGCCTACGACGACAAGGCGAAGAAAACCACGAAGGCCGTCGCCGAGTTGCTGGCCATCGCCGGCGTGAAGTACCTGGTGCTGGGCACCGGTGAGTCCTGCAACGGCGACTCCGCGCGCCGGTCGGGCAACGAGTTCCTGTTCCAGCAGCTGGCCGCCCAGGCCGTCGAGACCCTGGACGGCGTCTTCGAGGGCGTGGAGACCGTCGATCGCAAGATCGTGGTGACCTGCCCGCACTGCTTCAACACCCTCGGCAAGGAATACCGGCAGCTGGGCTCCAACTACACCGTGCTGCACCACACCCAGCTGCTCAACCGGCTGGTGCGCGACAACAAGCTGGTGCCGGTCACGCCCGTGTCGCAGGACATCACCTATCACGACCCCTGCTACCTGGGCCGGCACAACAAGGTGTACGAGGCGCCTCGGGAGTTGATCGGCGCCGCGGGGGCCAACCTCACCGAGATGCCGCGCCACGCCGAGCGCAGCTTCTGCTGCGGCGCCGGCGGTGCCCGCATGTGGATGGAAGAGCACATCGGCAAGCGGATCAACCACGAACGCGTCGACGAGGCGCTGGCCACCAACGCCGCCACGATCGCCACCGGCTGCCCGTTCTGCCGGGTGATGGTCACCGACGGCGTCAACGACCGCCAGGAGGAATCGGGCCGCAGCGGCGTCGAGGTACTCGACGTCGCCCAGATACTCCTCGGGTCGCTCGAGTACGACAAGACCACCCTGCCCGAAAAGGGCACGGCCGCAAAGGAAGCCGAGAAGCGGGCCGCCGAAAAGCCCAAGGCGGCGCCCAAGGCCGAGGCCGCGACTGCGACCGCGACCGCGCCCGCCGANTCAATCTGCGCACCAGCGCCGCGCTGCTGGGCACCCTGTCCGCGTTGCTGCTGGCGGCCGGATTATCTTGGGCTGCAGTCGATCTGGCGCATCTCACCGGCCTGTCGGACGACCAGAACGGCCAGGTCTCCGCATATCTGGGCAACGTGTCGATCAGCGGGCTGCTCCTCGTCGGGTTCATCATCGGGTCGCTGGGTGTGCTCAACGACGTGACGGTGACTCAGGCGTCGACGGTGTTCGAGCTCGCCCACCTCGGGGGCTCGCGGCGGGCGGTTTTCTTGGGCGCCATCCGGGTGGGCCGCGACCACATCGCCAGCACGGTCTACACGCTGGTGCTGGCCTACGCCGGCACGTCGCTGCCGTTGCTGCTGCTGTTCAGCGTCTCCAACCGCTCGCTGACTGACGTGCTGACCAGCGAGAGCGTGGCCATCGAGCTCGCCCGCTCCGCGGTGGGCGGCATCGCGCTGGCGCTGTCGGTGCCGTTGACGACGGGGATCGCCGCGGTGCTGGCCAAACCGGCGGTGGCACCGGCCCACGTCACCGCCGCGGTTCCGGCAACCCCAGCAAGGTAAGTCGCGGCCAGTCGGATCTGAAAACAGCAATTCTCGGAAAGCCGAATGCAGCCCGCACGGGTCGGCATACGATGCCGAAACTGTCAGTCGGTGGTGACCCTCCCGGGCAGCCGCCGTCGGCCCGACCGCGTCGGAGGTTCTGATGTCCTTACTCGTCGTAGCACCGGAGGCGTTGGCGGCAGCGGCGTCGGACGTCGCCGGGATTGGATCGACGCTGAGCACGGCCAACGCGGCGGCGTCCGTGCCCACGACGGCGGTGCTGGCCGCCGGCGCCGACGAGGTGTCGGCGGCCATCGCAGCGATCTTCGGTTCACACGCGCAGGAGTACCAGGTGATCAGCGCACAGGCTTTGGAGTTCCACGACCGGTTTGTGGAGGCGTTGAGCGGCAACGCTGGCGTGTACGCGACCGCCGAAGCCGCCAACGCGCAGCAGCAGCTCCTGAGCGTCGTTAATTCGCCCGTCCAGGCGCTGACGGGGCGTCCGCTCATCGGTAACGGCGCGAATGGGGCGTCCGGGACGGGGCAAAACGGGGCTCCCGGCGGCTGGTTGCTCGGCGACGGCGGGGCGGGCGGGGCGGGGGCCTCTGGAGCGGCCGGTCANCGAGGCGAAAGCCGAGCCCAAGCCGGGGCCGTCCGCGCAGTCCGACGGGGACTCAGCAAAGCCCGCGGCGCCCGTGAAGGGGCTGGGCATCGCGCGCGGCGCTCGTCCGCCGGGTAAGCGTTGATCACAAATTGATGCTGTCAGCAAATTTGGCTGGACAACAATGGCACCATAGGTGACGTGACTACACACCAGCTGCCCGTGCACGCCGTCGGTCATCACCGGCAGCGGACCTTCGCGCAGTCGTCCAAGCTCCAGGACGTCCTGTACGAGATCCGCGGCCCGGTGCACCAGCACGCCGCGCGGCTGGAGGCCGAGGGGCACCGCATCCTCAAGCTCAACATCGGCAATCCGGCGCCGTTCGGCTTCGAGGCGCCCGACGTGATCATGCGCGACATGATCCAGGCGCTGCCGTACGCCCAGGGCTACTCGGATTCGCAGGGCATCCTGCCCGCCCGCCGCGCGGTGGTCACCCGCTACGAGTTGGTCGAGGGCTTCCCCCGATTCGACGTCGACGACGTGTTCCTGGGCAACGGGTGCTCCGAGCTGATCACGATGACGCTGCAGGCCCTCCTCGACAACGGCGATCAGGTGTTGATCCCGGCGCCGGACTACCCGCTGTGGACGGCGTCGACGTCGCTGGCCGGGGGCACCCCGGTGCATTACCTGTGCGACGAGACCCAGGGCTGGCAACCCAACATCGCCGACTTGGAATCCAAGATCACCGAACGCACCAAGGCGCTGGTCGTGATCAACCCCAACAACCCGACCGGCGCGGTCTACAGCCGCGAAATCCTCACCCAGATGGTCGAATTGGCGCGCAAGCACCAACTGCTCCTGCTCGCCGACGAGATCTACGACAAGATCCTCTACGACGACGCCAAGCACATCAACGTGGCCTCGCTCGCACCCGACATGCTGTGCCTGACCTTCAACGGCCTGTCGAAGGCTTACCGGGTCGCCGGCTACCGGGCCGGCTGGCTGGCCATCACCGGCCCCAAGGAGCACGCCGGCAGCTTCATCGAGGGAATCAGCCTGCTGGCCAACATGCGGTTGTGCCCGAACGTCCCGGCGCAGCACGCGATCCAGGTCGCCCTCGGCGGCCATCAGAGCATCGAGGATCTGGTCCTTCCCGGCGGCCGGCTGCTCGAGCAGCGCGACGTCGCCTGGACCAAACTCAACGAGATCCCGGGCGTGTCCTGCGTCAAGCCCGAGGGCGCGCTGTACGCGTTTCCCCGGTTGGACCCCGAGGTCTACGACATCGTCGACGACGAGCAACTGGTCCTCGAGCTGCTGTTGTCCGAGAAGATCCTGGTGACACAGGGCACCGGATTCAATTGGCCCGAGCCCGATCACCTGCGCATCGTGACGCTGCCGTGGTCGCGCGACCTCGCCGCCGCGATCGAGCGGCTGGGCAACTTCCTGACCAGTTATCGGCAGTAAGCAGGCTCGCAGCGGCGCCCTCTACCCTCGACCGGGTGACACACTTGCACTCGCACAGCTTGTCCGGGGGCCCGTCTCCGCTGGGCCCGGCGCCCGCCAAGATCGTCGTCGGGCTGCTGGTCGCCATCGGTGTGGCCGTGATCGCGGGTGCGGTGTTGCTCTGGCCGAGCCGCCAGCACGTCGACATCCCGATGCCCTTTCAGAACGCCGCCGGCGGCGCCGTGAGCACCCAGCGGGGGCACGTGCTGTCCAGCACCCTGGCCGACTGCGGCAGCGCGTCCGCGGGTCAGGTGCTCACCACGGCGCCGGAGCCGGCGGCCCCCGGCGCCGGGCGGTGCACGCAGACGCTGATGGCCATCGATTCCGGGCCCAACGCCGGCGCCAAGACGCTGCTGGAGGCGTCGCCGGGGCCGGGGCAGCCGCACTTCGCGCCGGGTGATCGCGTCCGGCTCGTCCGGCAGGTCGACGAGCAGGGCACGACCAGCTACGCCTTCTACGACTTCGAGCGCGGCTGGCAACTGGTTGCCCTTGCCGTCGCGTTCGCGGTGGTGGTCGTCGCGGTGGCCCGCTGGCGCGGGCTGCTCGCGCTGGTCGGCATCGTGGTCGCGTTCCTGGTGTTGGTGGTGTTCCTGCTGCCCGCGCTGCGCGACGGCGCGCCGGCCGTCCCGGTCGCGCTGGTGGCGTCCGCGGCCATCCTCTACGCGGTNCCGGCACCCCCGGCAATCCCGGCAACGGCGGGCTGCTGCTCGGCCAGCCCGGGAACCTCGGGTCGTCCTAGCCGGCGTGATGCCGACTCGGCGAACTCACCGCCGCTGTTCCAGCAACCCCAGCAAGTAGTCGCCGTAACCGGACTTGACCAGGGTCCGGGCCCGTTGGGCCAGCTCCTCGTCGGTGATCCAGCCCTGCAGCCACGCGATTTCCTCGGGAACGCTGACCTTGAGTCCCTGGCGGCGTTCCAGCGTGCGGACGTAGTCGCTGGCGTCCAGCAGCGAGTCGAAGGTGCCCGTGTCCAGCCACGCCGTCCCACGGGCCATCACCTCGACCGACAGCCGGCCCCGGTTGAGGTAGATCTGGTTGACCTCGGTGATCTCGTATTCACCGCGCGGCGACTTCTTCAGGTTCTTGGCGATCTCGATCACGTCGTTGTCGTAGAAGTACAGGCCCGGCACCGCGTATTGCGACTTCGGCGTGGCCGGCTTCTCCTCCAGCGACAGCGCG
This sequence comes from Mycobacterium interjectum, assembly GCF_900078675.2. Lineage (GTDB taxonomy): Bacteria > Actinomycetota > Actinomycetes > Mycobacteriales > Mycobacteriaceae > Mycobacterium > Mycobacterium interjectum. Next base: position 4,746,414 of record NZ_LT546237.1, on the reverse strand, counting down.
ATGCCGTCGTCGGAGAACTCGACGACGCCGTAGGCCGACGGGTTGGCCACCCAGTAAGCGAAAATCGCTCCGCCGCTAATGCTTTGGAACCGACCAAGGCTGGTGCCCAGGCCCGGGCCGTAGAAGATGTTGTCGCCCAACACCAGAGCCGCCGAATCGTTGCCGAGATGGTTGGCGCCGAGCACGAAGGCCTGTGCCAGGCCTTCGGGTTGGGCCTGCTGGATGTAGCTGAGGTTGATGCCGAATTGCGAGCCGTCACCGAGGAGCCGCTGAAAGCCGGCCGCGTCGTGGGGCGTGGTGATGATCAGGATGTCGCGGATGCCGGCCATCATCAGCGTGGACAGCGGGTAGTAGACCATCGGTTTGTCGTAGACCGGCAGCAGCTGCTTGCTGATGCCGATGGTGATCGGATGCAGGCGAGTGCCCGATCCGCCCGCCAGGATGATCCCGCGCATATCTGCCTCTCCTCTTCGGCCGCTAATTGACGAGGTCGGCCTCGGTGACTTCGGTGGCCGCCAGCGCGGCGGCCAGATCGTCGTGCCGGAACACCGCGGTGACGTGGTCGTGGACCACCCGGAACGCCGACGCGGCGTTGGTGACGCCCCCGTCGGGGGTGGTGATCTTTTGTTCGACGACTACGACGCCGTCGTGCACGTACATCCGGCCGGTCTCGGCCGTGCCTCGCTGGGAATCGGCCCACCTGCGCAGCGCCTCATGGCCCTGGGCGGCCCCGTGGGCGTCGCCGATTTCGATGTCGTCGCTGGACAGCGCCTCCAACGTCTCCATATCGAAGGCGTTGAGGGCGTCGTGCCACGCCAGAACGGTGGCGATCTCCGATGTGGTCATGGTCAGCAAGGTACCGTGTCCACCCGAGTTATAAAGGCGTACGGTCCAGCCATTTTTGCCACACGGCGTCATCGCCGAACAGGTGGATGCCGGTGTCGGCCACCGGGACCCGGCGAACGATTGCCAGCAGCAACTCGGTGGCGCCGCCGCGCAGCGCCGCGCTGCCCTTGCCATGGTCGTGCGACCAGGCGATGGCGCCGCCGTCCACCCGGATCGTCCATTCGCCGGCGTCACCGAGCCCCGGATCGGTGGCATGCAGGTGCAGCGTGTCGCCGTCCTCGAGTGGCAGCGGCGCCCCTTCGGCTCCGGCCTGAATCGCCACCCGCTCAAGCCATTCCGTGATCGCGTCCGCTGCGATTCCCGCGTCGAGGGTGAATTCGGCGCCGGTGGCGCGGGCGGCGTCAGCGCGGTGCACCGCCGTCTCGTGCAGCCGCCGCCGAACCCACCAATTCGCCGGGCGCGTCCCGAGGAAGGTCCACACCGGCGTTTCCACACCCGACAACTCGACGGCGTCGACCAGCCGCTGCGCGCCGCCCCGCAGCCAGGAGATCGCGTCGGCGGGATCAGGCGGCGGCTTGCCGCCTTCCACGGTGCGTGGGTCGAGGTACTGGTCGAGCCGGTCGCGCACGATCTGCGCCGCCCAGCGGTCTCCGCGCCCGACGTGGCGCAAGAGTTGGGTGAGCGTCCAGCCCGGGCACGTCGGGACCGGCGTCGACTCGTCGGCGTCGCGGAAAAGCTCGGCAAACGCCCGGTTCTCGTCGAGGAACGCCGCGGCATAGTCCACGCGGTCAGGTTACCGCCGGCCCGGACCCGTCGATCCACTGCGCCGACCCCGCGGCAGCGATAACGTCCGTCCCAGGACCTGACGAAAGGTGCGGGGGAATGTCATTTGTGCTCACTGCACCGGAGGCGCTGGGGGCGGCGGCTTCGGATTTGGCCGGCATCGGTACCACGCTCAGCGCCGCCCAGGCGGCCGCGGCGGCCTCGACGACACGGATGCTGGCCGCCGGCGCCGACGAGGTGTCAGTGGCGGTCGCCTCGCTGTTTTCCAGCCACGCGCTGGACTTTCACGCGCTGGGCGTCCAGGCGGCGGCGTTTCATGACCAGTTCGTGCAGACCTTGAGCGCGGGCGGGGCCTCGTACGTCAGCGCCGAGGCCGCCAACGTCCAGCAGACCCTGATGAACGCCATGAACGCGCCGACGGAGGCGCTGTTCGGGCGCCCGCTGATCGGCAACGGCGCCAACGGGGCGCCGGGCACCGGGGCCAACGGCGGGGACGCCGGCATCTTGATCGGCAATGGCGGGGCCGGCGGTTCAGGCGGCGCCAGCCACCCCAACGGCGGAAACGGCGGGGCCGCCGGGCTGCTCGGCGCCGCCGGCGCGGGCGGCGCCGGCTGGTCGGGTGCTACCCNGCGCTCGCGATCCCCGCTAGGCCGATGGCGGCGACCCGCAGCGCCCCGCTCCGCCGCGCTCGCGATCCCCGCTAGGCCGATGGCGGCGACCCGCAGCGCCCCGCTCCGCCGCGCTCGCGATCCCCGCTAGGCCGATGGCGGCGACCCGCAGCGCCCCGCTCCGCCGCGCTCGCGATCCCCGCTAGGCCGATGGCGGCGACCCGCAGCGCCCCGCTCCGCCGCGCTCGCGATCCCCGCTAGGCCGATGGCGGCGACCCGCAGCGCCCCGCTCCGCCGCGCTCGCGATCCCCGCTAGGCCGATGGCGGCGACCCGCAGCGCCCCGCTCCGCCGCGCTCGCGATCCCCGCTAGGCCGATGGCGGCGACCCGCAGCGCCCCGCTCCGCCGCGCTCGCGATCCCCGCTAGGCCGATGGCGGCGACCCGCAGCGCCCCGCTCCGCCGCGCTCGCGATCCCCGCTAGGCCGATGGCGGCGACCCGCAGCGCCCCGCTCCGCCGCGCTCGCGATCCCCGCTAGGCCGATGGCGGCGACCCGCAGCGCCCCGCTCCGCCGCGCTCGCGATCCCCGCTAGGGCCGCGGCGCCCCGAGCCGGAACACCCGCCACCCGGCCCGCTGCCAGCGGGCGAAGTCGAGGCAATTGCGCCCGTCGACGATGACGCGGGCCCGCACCCGGTCGGCCAGGTCGTCGGGGTCGAGGTCGACAAACTGCCGCCACTCGGTCAGCACCAGCACCGCATCCGCGCGTTCGCAGGCCTCTTCGACCGACACCGCGTAGTTCAGCGTCGGGAACAACCGCTGCGCGTTGTCCAGCGCCTTGGGGTCGTACACGTTGACCGCCGCGCCGTTGAGCTGCAGCTGCCCGGCGACGTTGAGCGCGGGTGAGTCCCGCACGTCGTCGGATTCGGGTTTGAATGCCGCACCCAGCACCGCGATGTTGGCGCCCAGCAGCGAACCGCCGCACGCCGCAGTGGCCAGTTCGACCATCCGGGTGCGCCGGCGCATGTTGATGCTGTCGACCTCGCGCAGGAATGTCAGCGCCTGGTCGGCCCCAAGCTCGCCCGCGCGGGCCATGAACGCGCGGATGTCCTTGGGCAGGCAGCCGCCGCCGAAACCCAGTCCGGCATTGAGGAATTGGCGTCCGATGCGGGGGTCGTACCCAAGCGCGTCGGCCAGCAGGCTGACGTCGGCGCCCGCCGCCTCGCACACCTCGGAGATCGCGTTGATGAACGAGATCTTGGTCGCCAGAAAGGCGTTGGCGGAAACCTTCACCAACTCCGCGGTTTGCAGGTCGGTCACCAGGAACGGGACCCCCGCGTCCAGCAAGGGACCATACAGCTCACGGACGGCGGCCTCCGCACGCGTCGAAGCCTGTTGCGTCCCAAGCACGATGCGATCGGGATGCAGGGTGTCGTGCACCGCATAGCCCTCGCGCAGGAATTCCGGATTCCAAGCGATTTCGACGTCGACCCCGGGCGGCGCCAGCGCGGCGGCGCGCTGGTTCAGCTCCGCCCCGGTGCCCACCGGAACCGTCGACTTGCCGATGAGCACCGACGGCCTGGTCAACCGGGGCACCAGCGCGTCGATGACGGCGTGCACGTGGCACAGGTCGGCGCCGTATTCACCCTTTTTTTGCGGGGTGCCCACGCCCAGGAAGTGGACGTCGGCGAAATCGGCCGCCAGGTCGTAGTCGGTGGTGAACTGCAGCCGCCCGGCGGCCAGGTTGTCCCTCAACAACTTTCGCAGTCCGGGCTCGTAGAAGGGAATGTCACCGCCGGCCAGCTTGGCGATCTTGCCCGCATCGATGTCGACGCCGACGACGTCGTGTCCCAGTTCCGCCATCCCTGCCGCGTGGGTGGCACCCAGGTAACCGGTGCCAAAGACGGTGCATCGCATACCACCGGTGTAGGTGGCCGCGATGAGCTAACTGCATCGCGCCGCTGAGCGGGAGGCAAACGGCAGATGACAGGTGGCCGCGAAAGGCCTAGATGCCAGGGATGCCCGGGATCCCGAACCCGCCGTGCCCGTGACCGCCGCCGAACCCACCGCGCGGGCCGCCGGGGAATCCACCGTGTCCGCCACCCTCATGACCTCCGTCGCCGTGACCACCGCCGAAGCCCCCTCCGGGCGGCCCGCCGAACCCGGGTATCGGTAGCGGGATGGGCACCGGAACCGGCGCGACCGGCGGCGGCGCGGGAGCGGGCGGCGGGGCAGCCGGGGCC
>NZ_LT546237.1:4740562-4741849 GCF_900078675.2 Mycobacterium interjectum | reverse complement strand
GGGCGGCGGGGCTTGCGCGGGTGGTGGCGCCGCCTGAGTCGCCGGGGCGACGACGTTCTTGCTGATGTCCGGTCGTTGGTCTGCATGCGGCCGGATGCCGACGGCGAGCGCGAGCGCCACGGCGCCGACGGCGAGAATCGCGGTCGCGCCGAGGACTGCCAACAGTTTTCGGCTTCCGCGCTCGCCGTCTTGCCGGTAGTCGTCGGTCGAAGGGTCGGCCTCGGCGCTATAGGCCAGCGGAGGCGCAGGGCCCGCGACGTAGGGCATGGCTACCGTGCTCGGCGCCCCCAATTGCTGGTTGGCCGACGCCAACGCGGCACCCCGCGCCAGGGCCATCTCGGGTTCCTCGGGCGCCGTCACCGACAGCGAAGTCGCCGCTTCCAGCGCTGGCTTGATCGACGGGATGTCAACACCGGAGCCGACGAGGAATACCCCGTCGGGACGAGCGCGCATCGATTCGGCGCCAGAGACCATCGCCGCCAGCTCCGCGATCGCCGCTTCGTCGCGGTGGGGTAACGGCTTTTGTTGCACGTCGGCGATCGACCCGTCCGCCGTCTCGACGACGGCCAGCGTCGCGGCAGTCGGCTCCACGAACAGCAGTGCGGTGCGGGCGCAATTGGTTGCGCCGCCGACCGCCTGAGCCAGCGCCGCAGCGGCCACGAACGCCGAGACCAGCATGACGTTTTCGATCTTGCGTTCCGCCAGGGCATTTCGCAGCGCGGTCGCGGCGGTCTGATCCGTCCACGTCACCCCGCTGGATTTCACCCGATAGCCGCTTTCGGCCGCGCTTTCGGTGGTCCCGAGAATCGCCTCGATCACCTGATCGGCCGCGGTGACACCCGGGACCCGAAAGTCGGCCTGGTCGACGGTGACGCCACCGGCGCCTTCGCCCTCGACGAGCACCATGCGGACCGTCTCCGCTGCGAGAGACATCCCAAGGACGATGTCCACCGCTCCCCCGTTCTCGAAACTTGTTCGCTGACAGCCTGATTGCCCCCGCGCGTCGCGACCAGACCCTAGTCCGCCACCCCAGCTCGCGGGCCTAGACACGCCTGGCGGCGCCGAACGGTTACCTGTGCCCGAAGCCGCCGAAGCCGTGGCCGCCCCCGAAGCCCCCGAAGCCGTGCCCGCCGCCGAAGCCCCCGAAGCCGTGGCCGCCGCCGAAGAGACCATGCCCACCGAAGGGACCATGCCCGCCGAAGGGGCCGCCGAAGGGTCCGCGGCCGCCACCGAACGGGCCGCCGAAGGGTCCGCGGCCGCCACCGAACGGGCCGCGTGGCGCCGGCC
>NZ_LT546237.1:4738778-4740535 GCF_900078675.2 Mycobacterium interjectum | reverse complement strand
GGGCCGCCGTGGCCTTCGCCCGGGATGGGCAGCGAGCCTTCGCCGGGAGGAGCCTGGTGCGGCGGCGAATGCGGAACCGTGACCCCGCCCTGCGGCGGGACGGGCTGCGGAACATGCACCGGAAGCTGGGGCACCACGGGGCGCGGGGCCTGGATGAGCGGCGGGCTCACGACGGGGTTGGGAATGGGCACGCGGATCGGTGGCACCGGAATCGGCGCCACGGGCGGAACGACGACCGGAACCGGCACCACCGGAGCCGCCGGAATGGGCGGAGCGGCCGGAATGGGAGCCGCTGCCGGCGGACTCACCGGCCTGGGGGCCATCATCGGCTGCGGGACGGTGAAGTTCGGCTTCGGCACGGCCGCCTGAACCGGCGCGGGCGCGGGAGCCTGTTGCGTTGGGACGATGAGACTTTGGCCGGGGGTGGGCCGCAGCCCGACGGTCCCGGTCGTGCGGATGCCGATCGCCAGCGCGATTTCCAGCGCCAGCACCGCGCTGATGCCGACGACCGCCAAGCCGCTACCCACCAGCAGGACCGGCCTGCGACGTGGTTGCTCCGGTGCTTGAGCGAACAGCTTTTCGATGACGACCGTCTGGGCGTCGGCGACGTCGTCCGCCACGGCGCTGTAGGCGAGGTCGTCGCCGGGGTCGTCCCCGACCCTGAGGTAGTCCGGTATCGCGTACCGGTCGACGGCTCCGGTGCCGGGGTCCTGGGCGTAGGCCAGCGCCGCGGTCGACGAGGCGAACAGCGGCGCGTTCGCCGACGCCAGGGCCGCGCCCCGGGCCAGCGCGGGTTCCGGCTCCTCCGGGGCACTCACATCAAGCGACNCCGTCAACGGCAGCGTGGTCGCCGCCTCCAGCGCCGGCTTGATCATCGGGATGTCGATCCCGGAGCCGACGACGAACACGGCGTCGGGCCGGTTCTGCAGCGCCTCGGCGCCGGAGACCATCGAGGCCAGCTGCGTCACCGCCGCATCGTCGTCGGCGGGCAGGGGCTGCCGATAGACGTCGGTGACCGACCCGTCGGCGCTGTCGACGACCGCGAGGGTCGCGGTTTCGGGCTCGATGTACAGCAGCGCCGTGCGCGCGTAGTTGGTTTGGTTGCCCACCGTTTGAGCCAGCGCCGCCGCGGCCAAAAACGCCGAGACCAACATCACATTCTCGACCTTGTGGGCGGCCAGCGCATCGCGCAGCGCGGCCGCTTCGATCGGGTCGGTGAAGGTTACGCCCGTCGACGCGAGCTGGTAGCCGCCCTCCGACGCGCCCTCGCGGGTGCCGAGGATTGCGGAGACCACTTGGTCGGCTGCGGTGACGGTAGCCGCGTCGTCGTCGGTGGCCACGTCGAAATTGTCCTCGTCGACGGTGGCGCCGTCGGCGTTCTCACCTTCGAGCAGCACCATACGGACGGCCGTCGGCGCCATCGACACGCCAAGCACGGTGTCCATAGCTCCTCCATTGTTCGTTTGCCGGCCAGTGCGGGCGGCACGCGGTCGTCGCATGCGTCAGCGACGGTGACGCGCTGGAAATCCCCACCCTGTATTCCCCTAGTCGCCCAATTTTACGCGGCTCCGTCGGTCGGGGACGAGGCTAGGGGCCCAGGATTCCGTGCCCCAGGTGGCGGCGAAGCCAGTCCCAGTGGTCGTCGTGATCGTCGTCCCTGGGCAGCAGGGGCGGCCACTGCTGAGGGGGATTCGAACTCGGTCCCGGATTCGGCGCGGCCGGCGCGGGAGCCGGCGGGGCCGACGGGGGCGGCGCGG
>NZ_LT546237.1:4702836-4738610 GCF_900078675.2 Mycobacterium interjectum | reverse complement strand
GCTTCGGCACCCGAGACCATATCGACGAGCTCGGCGACCGCCTCGTCTTCGTCGTCGGCGAGCGCCCTCCGATGGACCTCCGAGATGGACCCGTCCGCGGTGTCGACCACCGCCAGCGTCGCGGTGTAGGGCTCGACGAAGAGCAGCGCGGTGCGCGCATAGTCAGTGGCATCGCCCACGGCCTGCGCCAGGGCGGCGGCGGCCATGAACGCCGAGACCAGCATGACGTTTTCGATCTTGTGGGCGATGAGGGCGTCACGCAGCAGCGCCGCCTCGACGTGATCGGTCCACGTCACCCCGGTGGACAGCAGCTGGTAGCCGCCCTCGTCGGCGGCTTCGCGCGTGCCCAGGATGGCGGAGACCACCTGGTGGGGCGCCGCGGAAGGGGCCGTCGGCGACCCGTCCGCGTCGACGTCGAAGTTGTCCTGGTCGACGGTGGCCCCGCCGGCGCATTCACCTTCGACCAGCACCATGCGGACCTTCGTCGGCGTCATCGACACGCCAAGCACGATGCCCACCACCGCTGAAAACTCTCCCTTGCAGTTTGCTGCGTCACGGCGATGGCTGCGCCGGCGACGCATTCCTTCAGACTCTCTTACCACAGCAGCTCGGGCTCCGAGAATCCGTAATTAGCTGGGCGTTATGAAGTTCTGGTTGTCAGGAGACCGGGCGGCGCGGGTTTTCGGCCAGCCCAACGGTTCGAGCCTACCCGCGCAGCCGCGGGGGTGTTGTGCGCAAAGCCGGCCTGCGTTGGCCGTGTCGCGACGCCGGGCGATCGGGTGCTGCGTGTGGCTAGTGGTGCCCGCCGCCGAAGCCGCCGAAGCCGCCGCCACCGCCGAAGCCGCCGAAGNGAACCGACCACGAACAGCCCGTCGGGGGCCATTTCCGACTTCTCCAGGCCGGCGACCATCCCGGTGAGCTGTGCGATGGCGTCGTCGTAGGACTCGGCGTAGATCGGCTGTTTGTGGACGTCGGCGATCGAACCGTCGGAGGTCTCGACGATGGCCAGTGTCGCGGTGTCGGGCTCCACGTAGAGCACCGCGGTGCGCTCGTAACCCACTGCGCCACCGACACTTTGGGCCAATGCCGCCGCGGCAAGGAACGCCGACACCAGCATGACGTTCTCGATCTTGTGGGCCGCCAGCGCGTCGCGCAACGCGGCCGCCTCGAGTTGGTCGGTCCACGTCACGCCGATTGCCGATAGCTCCAGGCCGGCATCGGCGGCGCCCTCGCGGGTGCCGAGGATGGCGGCGACTACTTGATCCGGCGCGCTCGCGGTGGCCGCGTCGTTGGCCGCGGTGACGTCAAAGTCGTCCTCTTCGACCGTCGCGCCGTCGGCGTTCTCCCCCTCTAGCACCACCATCTGAATCGACGCCGGTGCCATCGACACCCCAAGCACAATATCCAATACAACCCCCTCCAAAGGCATTGCCAGACAGGGCCATGGTCGAGTGGGCAGTTACCAAGGCCCCTACATCATCGCGCAAAATCGCTGTGGCGGCGCGGTGTCGAAGCTATGTAGACCTTATGAAGTTCTGGTACGACCGTGACGGTGTCGGCCCCCGCTGACCCTGATACTTCGACCCTACGCGGGAGCTGCCGTAGGGGTGCTCCGCCGGGCTCGTCAACCGCAGGATGCACAGCTGACCGATCTTCATGCCCGGCCACAGGGTGATGGGGAGGTTCGCGACGTTGGACAACTCGAGCGTGATGTGGCCACTGAAGCCGGGGTCGATGAAGCCCGCGGTCGAATGCGTCAGCAGGCCCAGACGTCCGAGGGATGACTTGCCCTCCAGGCGGCCGGCGAGGTCCTCGGGCAGGGTGAACAGCTCCAGCGTCGAGCCGAGCACGAACTCCCCGGGATGCAGCACGAATGGTTCGCCGTCAACGGGCTGCACCAGGGTCGTCAGTTCGTCCTGCTGCTGCGCGGGGTCGATGTGGGTGTAGCGAGTGTTGTTGAAGACCCGGAACATGCAGTCGAGGCGGACGTCGATGCTGGACGGCTGCACCAACGTGTCGTCGTAGGGGTCGATGCCCAACCGGCCGGAGCTGATTTCGGCCCTGAGGTCTCGATCGGAGAGCAGCACGGGTTTCTCCTATGTCAAGCCGCTGCCGTTTGGCAAGGCTTTGTTCGGTTGTTGTGGTCGGTGTTTAGGTGGCCGAAGACGACGCGGGCCAGGCGTCGTTTGAGGCAGCGCAGGGCTTCGGGGTTGGAGTCACCGCAGCCTTGGCGGTGGCGGTAGTAGATCTGTCCGGCTCCTTGCAGGCGGATTTGGGTGACGGCGATGCGATGCAGGGCAGCGTTGAGTTGGCGATTGCCTGAGCGCGTCATGCGCACCCGGCCTGCGGTGTTGCCCGACCACACCGGGATGGGCGCCACTCCGGCGTGACGGGCAAAAGCCGCCTCGCTTTTGAACCGGGGGACCCCGGCGGCCTCGCCGACGAGTTTGGCCGCGGTCAGCTCCCCGCACCCGGGCATCGCCAGCAAGGCCGGGGCCACCACACGCACGCGTTCGCCGATCCGCTTGGCCAACGTGTCGATCGCGTCTGTCAGCCGGGTGATGTCGGCCAGTTCATCGCGGGCCAACTCAGCGACCAGACCGGGCAGGGTCGCCAGCCAGGCGCCCAACAACTCGCAATGTTTGGCACGATCCAGCGACGCTGGGACAGGGGCACGCTCGGGGTCGAGTTCATGGACCCGCCAACGCAACCGGTTGATCGTTGCAGTCCGTTGTGCCACAAGAACTTCCCGGCGATCCACCAACAGCTTGAGCTCGCGCGACACCTCGTCATGCGAGGCCACGGGCAAGTCAGGTTCTCGCAAGTACCCTCGCGCCACGGCCAGTGCGTCGATCGGGTCGGACTTGCCCTTAGTACGTGCTGAGGCACGAGCCTGAGCCATCAGCTTCGGCGGCACCCGCACCACCTTCTGGCCAAAACCCATCAGGTCGCGTTCCAACCTTGCCGACAGATGCCGGCAATCCTCGATCGCCCACACCACCTGGGCCCCGAACCGTTCCCGCACCCACATCACCGCCTCGGCATGCCCAGCGGTAATGGCTTTGACGGTCTTCTCCCCGAGCTTGCGACCCGCTTCGTCGACGGCGACGAAGGTATGCGTGCGCTTGTGCACATCGGCTCCAACAACAACCATGGTGGTTGCCTCCATTCACTGTGAGGTGACGGTTGGGCCGGTCGGCGGACAAACCTCAGTGGGGGCGGTGCCACGCTCCTATCAAGTCACGCCGGCCGGTCCTTCACACCTGATGCCGACAAAACCCATGGACGCCAACCCAACGGCGGCACACAGCCTAAGAGCCAGACACCAGGTGATCAGGATCCAACCACCGCAACATGCGGCATCTCACCCTGACACTGAGATGAGCCTATCTGCCGCCGGCCGCCGGCCGCGGTGACTCAGCGGAGGTACATCTCCCCACCCTTGGGGTATCCGCCTCCGGTGGTCGTGACGTGGACGTGGTCATAGTGGCCGAGCCGGCTGACCTGCGCGCCGGTGGGCGTGTAGTAGACCCCGCGCCAGATCGCGTCCTGGATCCCGAACCGATCCGCGTTGCGCAGCACGTACGCGACGATCTGGTTCCCCAGCGCGATGCCTTCGGAACTGCCAGGATCAGGAATCATCACATCGATCGCCAAGCCGAGCGGGTGCCAGGGCAGCGGATCCGGACGCACGCCTCCGATTTGGCGAATCTGGGGGAACGTCGCGCTGATGCTGCGGGCCACCAGGATGGTCCGCACCTGTAGGCCCTGCTCCGGCGCGACGCCGACGGGCAAGAAGCGCGAGCGCGTGTGGTACCTCGACGCGGCCAACTGCCCGTCAGCGAAACCGGCGGCTTTACGCGACATATTCGCCGGTGCCGCGACGATTTCCAGGCGGCATGGCGCGACCTCGTCGATAACGGGCTTGGCCACCGTATGGGCGGCGGCCGGGCGGATATCTCCAGCTGCCGCGAAGAAGAGGGCCGCGGGAACGAGCATGCCAGCCAGCACGACTGGCGACTTCCGCCGCTTCTTGGCTAATCGGTGCCGACCCACTCAGAGCACATTACGGGCAGATCACGAAATAATAAACATCGAATACCTAAGAGCCGACGGAACGGCGCGAACGCCATTTGCCCTCGATGCCGAGATCGCGTCCTGCGTGCGGTCGCTGCCCGAGCCCCGCCGGAGCGGCCCACCCGCGCTCACCGCGGATGCTAGCCTTTTCGGGGCAACCGCGCCGATGTAGTTCAATGGCAGAACATCAGCTTCCCAAGCTGAATACGCGGGTTCGATTCCCGTCATCGGCTCCACTGTTTCGGACCACCCCAACCACGCCACGTCGCGGTCGAGGCCGATCCACGCCGACCGCGCTTCCTGGCTAGGTCAACGGGCTAACGGCACCTCTCCAACGACCCATCGCCCGGTTGGAATTGCCGTGGTACATTCCCCGAACTGCCTGCCCGGTGGTTGTGCGGAGGCTCACGATGGTCACACGGCGATGGAACCAGTCGGACGAGGCCAAGAGCAGTTACGTCCAGGAGTTGTTCTCCGCGCTGGCGTCGCGCTACAACGTGATGACCGATCTTTGGACGCTCGGGCTTCATCGCCGGTGGAAGCGGCAAGCCATGGAGTTGTGCGCCCTGCGGACCGGCGAACGAGTGCTGGACGTCGCCACCGGGACGGGCGATCTAGCGTTCCTGGAGGCGGCCGCGGTCGGGCCGGAGGGCCAGGTCGTGGGCGTGGACTCCTGCGCGGCGATGCTTGAGGTCGCCCGGGGGCGGGAGCGCGGGGCCGTCGACTTTCAGGAGGGCGACGCCACCGACCTTCGGTTCCCGGACGCGTGCTTCGACGCGGTCACGATCGGCTTCGGGCTGCGCAACGTAGCCGACCGGGGCCGGGCGCTGCGCGAGTTCCGCCGCGTGCTGCGGCCGGGCGGCCGCCTGATGGTCCTTGATTTCAGCACGCCGGATCCCAAGGCGCTGAAATCCGTGCACGACTTGCTCTACTTCCACGTGATGCCGGCGGTGGGCTGGGCCGTGGCCTGGCATCGCGACGCCCACCATTACACAGCTGATTCGATCCGCACCTGGATGTCGCGGGACGAGCTGCGCGACGCGATGCGGGAAGCGGGCTTCGTCGACGCCCGCTATGTCTCGCTGAGCACGGGGTTCGCCACGGTCCATGTCGGGATGCGCGCGGCCCGCGACGCGTAGCGTCCGAGACATCTTGGCTGGCAACGATATTCGCCAGAATCAGCGCGGCGGACTCAGTCCCCTAACCCGGCCGAGTCGACATGGTGGAGGATTCTGATCGTGGTAAGTGAAAGCCCGGCGGCAACGACGAAAGACGCTGGCATCACCACGATGTCGCGGGGTCCGGCCGCGTTCATGGTGGCCGCGCTGTCGTTGTCGGTGACGTCGTTCACGCTCAACGCCACCATGCTCGGCCCCGCGATACGGGACATCAACACCCATCTCGGACCCCACGCGTACGCCTCGATGTCCGCCTACTTCTACCTCGCCGGGGCGATCGCCAACGTGGTACTGATTCGGTGGAGCGACTTCGTCGGCCGCAAGCGCGTGCTCGTCGGGATCCTGTTCTTGGTCTGCGTCGGAACGCTGTTGTGCATCCTCGGGACGTCGCTGCCCGTAGTGATGGTGGGCCGGGTCCTGCAGGGAAGCGCCAACATCACCTACGGCCTGGCCTTCCTGATCATGCGCGAACACCTCAGCGGCCCGGCATTCGGCGTCTGCTGCGGTGCTATCTCGGCGATCAGCGCCGGGGTGGCAGGTGTCGACGCGCTGCTGGCGGGCGTGATGGTCGACCAATTCGGCTATCGCTCTATCTTCGTTTTGACGCTGGCATTCGGCATTGTCGCCGCCGCACTCTGCTGCCTGGCGGTACCGGCCGACGACCGGGACCGTGCCACCCCGGGCCGGATGGACTGGGTGGGAGCGGTCCTGATCGCGTTGGCCGTCGCAGGGCTCGACCTGTACTTCTCCAACGGTGACCAGATGGGCTGGGCGTCGCCACTCATGCTCATGTCGATCGGCACCGCCTGCGCTGCCTTGGTGGGGCTCGTCATGGTCGAGAAGCGAGTGGCCCAACCCCTGATCCACATCGACCAGATGGCCTCGCGCCACGCCTGGCCGTTGATCGCGGTGACCATCCTGTGCTTCGCGTCGTTCATGGTGGTGCTCAACTACATCGTTCCGTCGATCGCCGAGAACGACCGGGTCGGCTTCGCCGCCAGCGGGCAGCTGACCGCGTTGCTGTTCATCACTCCCGGCGCGCTCGCCCAATTGGTGTTGGCGCCCCTGGCCGGACGGCTCTCCGCCAAGATCGGCTTCGTGACGGTGTTGCGGGCGGGGCTCGTCGCCGCCGTGGCCGTCACCGCGCTGCTCGCGGTATTCGCGCTCGACAAGACGATGGTCATTGTTCTGATGGTGTTGTTCGGAATTGCGCTGGCCATAGCCCTGACCCCGATGAGCGCGCTGGGCGTCCTGCAGGCGCCCGCGGACGAGCCAGGATCGCTGCCCGGGATCGCCAATGCCTCATACGGCATCGGCGGCTCGCTCGGGTTCGCTTGGGCGGGAACGGTTGTCGGAGCGGGGACCATCGCGAGTTACCACACCGGCTTGTGGGTCTGCGTCGCCGTCGGCATCCTCGCCGTCGTCGCCAGCTTGATCCTGAAACCGCGCGGGGGCGCCGTCAGGATGGCCGGTAGCGGCCGTGTTCGGTGACAACGGCGGTGATCAGATCGGCCGGTGTCACATCGAAGGCGGGGTTGAAGGCGTCCGCGTCCGGCGGGGTGATCGTGGCACCGGCGAACGTCCTGAGTTCGTCGGGCGGGCGTTCCTCGATGGCGATCTCGGCGCCGGTAGCCAGCGACGCGTCGATCGTGGACGAGGGCGCGACCACGACGAGCGGCACGTTGTGATGAAGCGCCGCGATGGCCAGGCCGTAGGTGCCGATCTTGTTGGCGACGTCGCCGTTGGCCGCGATCCGGTCGGCGCCGACGAGCACACAGTCGACGAGGCCGCGTGCCATCGCCGCCGCCGCGGCGCCGTCCGGCTGCACCCGGTAGGGCACGCCCGCCTCCGCCACCTCCCACGCGGTGAGCCGGGCGCCCTGCAGCAGCGGGCGCGTCTCGTCGACCAGCACCGACTCGACCAGTCCGCGCTCATGCAGGTGCCAGACGACGCCGAGCGCGCTGCCCCAGGCCACGGTGGCCAGGTGGCCGGCGTTGCAGTGGCTGAGCAGCCGCAACGGCCGGCGATCGCATAGTTCCAGGACGATCTCGGCGGCGTGGGCGGATGCGGACCGGTTGAGGCGTTCGTCCTCGTCGAGGATTTCCAGCGCCTCGGCGAGCACGGATTCGGCGNGTGCGCAGGGTCAGGACGCGATAGTCGGCAGGCAGCGCGGTCTGGTCGATGATCGTGACCGCGTCGCCGTCCCAGTCGATGGTCCTGCGCACCAGCCGACCCTAGCCCGCCCAGCGTGAGGTTCTTAAGGCCTACATAACTTCGGCAGGATCCCGATACAGCTTCCCGGGCGACGATCGGTTAGCGGGTCAAACTGTTGGGAGGCGTGGGCGTGGATATCGTGCTCGGAGTCTCGTTGACCCCCGATTCGGTTCAGCTGGTGCTGCTGCAAGGCGAAAACGCCGAGGGCGCAACGGTAGACGAGCAAGAATTCATCGTCACCGCAACCGACGACGTACCCACGGTCAGCGCGTCTGATCGTGCGATCGCCGCCATCCTGGGCACGCGCCAAGACGCGGCCGGCGCCGGCCTGGAACTATCCGCCGTCGGGGTGGCGTGCACCGACCAGCTTGACGCGAAAGCGGTGGGTGACGCGCTGGCCGCCCACAAGCTGGAGAACGTCATGCTGGTCTCGGCGTTTCTGGCGGCGACCTCACTCGCTCAATCCGTCGGTGGCGCAATGGGTTACGAGCGTACCGCGGTGCTTTTCGTGCAGCCCGACACCGCAACTGTGGCCGTTGTCGAAACCTGCGACGGGTCGGTCGGCGATGTGCGAACAGAGCAGCTCAACAGCGCGTCCGGGGAGGCAGCGGCCGCAGAGCTGCTGCAGATGGTCGCCGGGCTTGACGAACTGCCGACGCGCCCGGGCGGCCTGTTTGTGATCGGCTCGGGCGTCGACGTCGCCCCGCTCAAGTCCCGGCTGGAGGCGGCCACGTCGCTCAGCGTGAGCGCTCCGGAAGAGCCGGAGACGGCCTTGGCGCGGGGCGCGGCCCTGGCGTCGGCGAATGCGCCATTGTTCGCCTCGTCGACCGCCGCGCTGGCCTACGCGCAAGACCCGGGCACCGGTGCGGTGCACGCGAGTGCCCTGCCTGAATATCTGAGCATCGTCGATGCCGAGGTGGGCGACGGCGAACTCGCTTACAGCGCCGTGGCGGACGACGACGCCGGCGCCCCGACAGTCGTCATCGACGCCGGCGCGGCGGGCCCGGGCGAGCCCCGGCCCAGGCCGGGCCTGCTCGTCGGAAGTGCGGTGGCGGTGGCCGGCTTTGGCGCGGCGTTGGCGCTGGAGATCGCGCTGGTGGTCGGCGTCCACACGACGGTCGGCTTGCTTCCCGCCCCGGTGCAGAATTTCATCGCCCCAGCCGAGCAGGTGCTCGCGCCCGTCCCCGGCGCGGTGGCGGCCACGAAGGTGGCCGCGCCCAAGCCCTTGAGCCCGCCCCCGAACGCATTACCGCCGGCAGCTCCGCTGTCCGCGGCCCCGATTCCGGCGGCTCCCGTCGCCCCGGCTCCGGTTCCGGTGGCTCCGCTTCCGGTGGCTCCCGTTCCGGTGGCCCCGGTTCCGGTTGCTCCCGTTCCGGTGGCCCCGGTAGTGCCGGTTCCCGTCCTGGTCCCGCCGATCGCGCCGGCTCCCGTTCCGCCGGTTCGGGTGCCCAACCCGCCGGCGAGCCCGCCCGTGGTCCAGGCACCGCCGCACCNGGCCACCACTAGCCAGTGTCGCGAACCAGCTCCAATTCCGGTTGCGCTCTCGGGTTAACGGTTTTCAAACGCCGCAATTTTGTCGCGCGCCGCGGTTTCGGAGCTGCTTTCATATATGGGCGGGGGCGGCAAACAGTCGAAGAAGGAGTTATGGCAGCACAGAGGCTCTATGGCAAGTTCATCCGCGCGGCGTTTGCAGTCGGCCCCCTCCTGACCGCCAGCGTTGTGTGCGCAGGCCCGGCGCACGCAGACGAGGCCAGCTATCTCAACCGCCTACACGCCATCGGTATCCAGGACCTCGACGGTGGTGACCCGGCGCTGGTGCAGACCGGATGGAAGATCTGCCAACAGATCTCTTGGGGCGCCCCTGCGTCGCAACTGCAGTCCCTTGCGCTGCAAAAGTCCGCCATGGACCTGGGCCCCAGGGGGCTCACGCCGCGACAGGCGGACGCCCTGATCGACTACGCCTTGGTGGACCTGTGCCCGCGCGCGTAGCGTCGACCTGAGCGGGCTCAGCCGCGCGCAAGAGGCCGAAAGACCGGCAGGACCCGGTATTTCGCGCTGAAGCTGGCGTGATCGTATTCGTCGCCGACCTCGCCGTCATGGGCGATGACCGTGGGGCCGTCGACGGCGGAAAAGCTGAACTCGGGCACCTGCAGCTCGTGATACAGCGGGCTGCGCAGCAGCCGCCCCAGGGCCAGCGCGGTCAGGATCCGGGTTCGCGCCCACGGCCGCCCGGTCTCCAGGATGCGCACGTCGATCAGGCCGTCGTCGATTCGAGCGCGGCGCGACGGTGCGAATCCCGTGGGCAGATACACCGAGTTGCCGAGGAAGAACAGCGACGTCTGCAGGGTCTTGTTGTCGTAGCGAATCCTGACCGGCTGCTCCTTGCGCAGCGTGTGCAGCATCGCGTAGAAGCCGGCCACCGGTTTGCCGACGCGCTTCTCGAGCTTTTCGCGATACCGGACGAACGTCGGGTAGGCGCCGATGCTCGCGGTGTTGAGCACCATCCGACTTTCGTTGAGGCACACCAGGTCGACGCGGGCCACGCTGCCCGCCCGGATGGCGTCCACCGTTTTGGCCACGGTGTCGCAGCCGATGTCCTTGGCGAAGTGATTGAACGTTCCGCCGGGAAAGACCGCCAACGGCAGGCCCGTGTCGATCGCGACCGACGCGGCCGTCGCCACGGTGCCGTCGCCGCCGCCGACGGCCAGCACCTCGGCGCGCTCGGCGGCGCGTCGCAACGCCACCTCCGGGTCGTCGTCGGGACCCAGTTCGACGATCTCGACCTTCGGCAGCTCGGCGCGGACCTCGTCGAGGATGCGCGAGCCCGTGCCGCTTCCCGACGACGGGTTGATGACCAGGACCACGCCGGCGCCGTCGGGCCGTGGGGGCGTGTCGACGACGAACGGTTCGGTCTTGGGCAGGGTGGTTTCGACGATCGGGGGGACGACCCGGCCGCCCAGCACGGCGAGGCCCGCGCCGATGCCGAAACCGGCGAGGACGTCCCCGGGGTAGTGCGCGCCGGTAGCCACCCGCGATAGCCCGACCATGCCGGCCAGCAACGCCAGCACGAAGCCCAGCGGCGGATTCTCCAGGCCCACGCCGACGGCGAACGCGGCGGCGCTGGCGGAGTGCCCCGACGGCAGGGAGTTCGACACGGGGCGGCGGCGCACCCGCCTGATCAGTGGCACCGAGTCGTAGACGGGCCGCGGGCGCGGTCGAATTCGCTTGGCGACCTGGTTGGTGACCAGGCTGGTGGCGCCGAGCGTCACGACGCCGCGGGTCGCACCGCGCTGCGCGGAGGGTTTGCCCGACGCCAGCAGCGCCGCGGCGATGGCCAGCCAGAGCTTGGAGTGGTCGGCCACCCGGGTCAGCGGCGGCATGACCGTGTCGAGCAGCGGAGTGGGCGTCTCGGCGATCGTCTCGAAGAGTTCACGATCCAGCGTGCCCAGCCCGCGAGTGATCTGCTTGATGCCGCGCGCGCGTCGCCGGGGCCACCTGTCCATTGCCTACACCTTAAATTGACAACCGTGCGCGCAAACGACTACTCCGCGGCGTGGCTGCAAAACGCCCGTCGCCGGGGCGTGGCCACCGACGTCGTCGCCGAGATCGCCCGGCGCCACGCCATCGCGCCGGACAGCTTCGACGTCTTCGAGGGGCTCGAGGAGATAGAGGACCCACAGCGCAAGTCCTACTTTCTGCTGCCCCGGAGCATCAGCGGCGACGACGCGCGCATGGTGACGCTGATGACCTACGTCCTCAACGCGGGCACGGACTACGGCAAGGCGGGCCAGCGGGGCGCGGACTTTCCCGAGACGCCCTACACCGCGGCCGAGGTCGCGCGAATCATTAACCGGCAGAATGCAAACCGCTGGAGTTACTCCCGCGACGTCAGGTTCGTCCATCGCAACGGGGGCCGCCTGGTGACGACCCCGAACGGCATCCTCATGGGTGCCGGCGGCAATTGGATCCAGCGGCAGTTCAGCCGGCGGGGCGGCACCACCTGGGGCGACATCTTCATGGTCAACGTGGGCAGGCTCGCCGACCCCGCGGAGCGGCTTCGCCGGATCATCCGGTCCGGGTTCGCCTGGCAGCACCTGGATTTGAACCGGGTGCTGCACCACGAGGAGCGGCACTGCCGGCAATGGGCGGCCAAAGGCTACGGAGGCATGCTCAGGGACTACAGCTGGGAGCTGTTCCGCGAGTTGGTCTTTGGCGAGACGAACAGGCTCGAGACCGACGCGGGCCTGTCCGACGGCGGCTACGGGTGATACAGCGCGCGGATCCCGTGGTACAGAACCATCGCGCCGATCACGATCAGGATGCCCGCCAGCAGGGCGGCGTTGTTCTTGTCCATCCAGTCCTTGACCCGCGCCAGCGTCGGGTCGAGGCGCTCACCGGCCGCCGCGTAGGCCAGTATCGGGATCGCGACGCTGGACGCCGCGACGGCAACGAAAAACCCCGCGGCCAACCAGTCACCGCCGAGGCCGAGCCCGCTGGTGCCGATGCCCAAGCCGGCCGGCACGCAGATGAGCGCAACGTCCGGTCGCGCGACTGCCAGCGCGGCCCCCGTGAGCGCCGCGCGGGCCGGCTTGATCGTGCCGAACGAACGCATCCAGGCGGGCGACTCGGTGTGGCCGTGCCGGGTCAGCCAGCGGAAGATGCCGTAGACGATCAGTGCCGACCCGAAGACCACGCGCAACCACGACGACCACCTCGGCGGTGACTTGTCCAGACCGCCGAGTAGGCCGGAAGCCGCGACGGACAGCGCCGTCAGCGCGGCGATGCCCAGCACCCAGCCGGCGAGGAAGGCCAGGCCGCTTGGCCGGGGGCGCGGCGCCTGCAACACCAGCACCGCGGGAATGACCGTGATCGGTGAGAGCGCGATGACCAGCCCGAGCGGAATCAGCCCGGTTGCCACGGTCGCCCAGCTTCCTGCCATGGGCAGCAATCTAACCTGTGGAGCGACTACAACGCGTGAATTCCGTTGTAAAGCACCAACAAACCAATCAGCACCAGGATGATCGCGAGCATGGCGGCGTGGTTTTCTTCCATCCACGCCTTGAGCCGCTCCAGTGCATCGTCGAGGCGGCCGCCGGCGCCGGCGTAGGCCAGGATCGGTATGGCGACCGTCGACGAGGACACGGCGACGAAGATGGCGCCGGCTACCCAGCCGGCCGCCGGGCTGAGCCCGCCGGTGCCGATGGCCAGGCCGGCCACCGCGCACAGGATCAGCACCTCGAGTCGTACCGCGGTCAGCACCGCCCCGGTGACGCCCGCGCGCAGCGGGGTCAGTTTGGAAAACGAACGCATCCAAACCGGGGTCTTGCCCTGACGATGCCGGGTCAGCCAGCGGACCACACCGAACGCGATGAGCGCCGCGCCCATCACCACGCGTACCCAGGACGCCCAGGTCGGCGGCGTCTGGTGCAGATCGGTCAGCAGATCGGAGGCCGCGACGAACGCCGCGGTGAGGGCGACCATGCCCAGCAGCCAGCCGCCGAGGAAGGACAGGCTGGCCGGCCGCGGGCGGGGCGCGTGCAGCACCAGCACCGCCGGGATCACCGTGATCGGTGAGAGCGCGATGACCAACCCCAGCGGAATGAGCTTGGTCAGGGCGGAAACCAGGTTGCCTGTCACGGGCAGCCATCATCGCATTGCCGGCCGTCCGGCGCAGCGTCGCGCCCAGGAAAGCTGCCGCAGTGCCGAACGTGCACGTGGTGCGAAAGACGGTCGAAATGTCGCAGTGAGTGCAGGTCGGTGACGAATCAACGGTGCGCGGCGAGCTAGCCTTTCCGGCGCAGCGTCCAGGCCGGCACCCAGTGCGTCACGGTCTTCCGTTTGGAGCCGTACGCGACGGGATAAGTCACCAGCCCCCACCAGTCGCCCTGCTCGCAGACGCCCCAGCAGCTGAGCCGGCCCTCGACGACCTTGTGCAGCTGCAGGCCGTTGGGCTGGTACCGGCCCGACCGGTGCGGCTCGCGCGGGAACAGCACCGTCAGGTCCACGAGCACCGTGATCGGCGGGCGCACCACCCGGAACGGGCTGCGGACGGGCTGACCGTTGTATCCGATCGACGCGAGCTCGCCCATTTATCGATCATACGTTCGAATGGGCCGCTCGAGTCCTTCGGTTTTCACGTGGCGCACCCGGCCGCGTCGCTAGAGTCGCGGCACCGATACCGAGGGGAAGATCCGCATGAAGACGCTGGTTGCTGCCGGGATTCTGGCGCTGACGGGGTTGATGACCATCGCGCTCGGCGTGGCCAGCGCCGACGAGGTGGAAGTCGAGGGCAATTACTCGAGTGAGGGCGGTTGCCTGGCGGACGGCCCGCACGTGGAGATCACGCACAACGACCAGCTCTACACCCACTGGGACTGCCGCTTCGGTCCCGACGGGTTTTGGCACGTGTGGCTGAGTAACTGACGCAAGCCTCCCGCCCGCTTCTGGCAACATAGCGGGCGGTGAGCGTCTCCGATACCGCCGAGTCACGGCATCTCCGCGGCGGCCCGCTGGCACTGCCGCGGGTCGCGCTGGACCCGCTGATCGTCGGATTGTTAGGCGCCGCAATCAGTCTCGCCGGCGCCGCCCGGCCGTCGTTCTGGTACGACGAGGCCGCAACCATTTCGGCGTCCTACAGCCGATCGCTGGGCCAGCTCTGGCGCATGCTGGGCAACGTCGACGCCGTCCACGGCCTGTACTACACGCTCATGCACGGCTGGTTCCAGATCTTCCCGCCCACCGAGTTCTGGTCCCGTGCCCCGAGCGGTCTGGCGGTCGGCGGGGCAGCCGCCGGAGTGGTCGTGCTGGCCAGGCAGTTCTCTTCTCGCACCGTGGCCGTGGCGTGCGGAGCGTTGTGCGCCATCCTGCCCCGGACGACGTGGGCCGGTATCGAGGCCCGCCCCTATGCCCTGTCGATGATGGCGGCGGTATGGCTGACGGTGTTGCTCGTCGTCGCCGCGCGCCGTAACACCGCGTGGGCCTGGGTGTCGTACGGCGCCGCCCTGGCCCTGTCGATCGTGCTGGACGCCTACCTGGTCCTGGTGGTGCTGGCGCACCTCACCTTCGTGTGGACCTGCCAAGACGCGCGAAAAGCATTGGTGCGCTTCGTGGTTACGTCGGGGGCGGTCGGCTGCGCCCTGGCGCCGTTTCTGGTCGCGGTCGCGGGGCAGTCGCATCAGATCCGTTGGGTCCCGCCGATCGGGCACCGGACGATCGAAGACGTGGTGGTTCAGCAGTATTTCGAACGCAGCCCGCCGTTCGCGGTCTTGTCGGCGCTGGTGGTGTCGGCGGCTATCGTGTTGTGGCTCAGCAGGTCCGCGCGGCTCGCTCGGGGGGATCGGCAACTGTTGACCATTGCGGTGGCGTGGCTGGCGATACCGACCGCCCTGATCGTCATCTGGTCGGCGCTGCTGCACCCGATTTACACGCCGCGCTATTTGGCCTTCACGGCACCGGCGATGGCCCTGATCCTGGGGGTCTGCACGGCCGCGGTGGCCGCCAAGCCATGGACGACCGCCGCCCTGGTCGCCCTTTTCGCCGTCGCGGCTGCACCGAATTATGTTCGTGCGCAACGCAACCCGTACGCCAAATACGGGATGGACTACAGCCAGGTGGCAGATCTGATCACCGCGAAGGCGGCCCCCGGTGATTGCCTGCTGGTGAACGACACGGTGACGTTCATGCCCGCCCCGATGCGCCCGTTGCTGGCGGCGCGCCCGGACGCCTACCGGAAGCTGATCGACCTCACCCTGTGGCAGCGGGCGACTGACCGCAACGACGTCTTCGACACCAACCTCATCCCGGAGGTCGTGGCCCAGCCGTTAAGCCATTGC
Organism: Mycobacterium interjectum; assembly: GCF_900078675.2. Lineage (GTDB taxonomy): Bacteria > Actinomycetota > Actinomycetes > Mycobacteriales > Mycobacteriaceae > Mycobacterium > Mycobacterium interjectum. The sequence continues at coordinate 4,723,309 of NZ_LT546237.1, read as the reverse complement.
GGCGTCGTGTGGATCATCACCCAAGCCGACAAGTCGATGCCCGCTCACGAGCAGGGTCCGGCGCTGCCGCCGGGCCCGGTCTACGGCCCGACTCCGGCCTTCGCGGTTCCGCGCGAGCTGGGGTTCCGGCTCGTCGAGCGCTGGCAGTTCAACCTTGTCCAGGTGATCAAAGCCCAGCGATAGTCACCAGATGCGGATGTAATCGACAAGCATGTCCGCCGGGTAGGTTGCCGCGGCGGGATCGCCGGCGCCGACGCCCCCGACCGCAAGGGTGAACATGGGGGTCATCCAGTAGCCGGGGTTGTTGAACGGCCACCGGAAGTCGTCGGGAGCGCCGCCGTGGACGTGGATGGGTTTGTTCGGAACGGTGAAGTACTGTGCCCCGTCGCGCGCGAACTGGAACCCGTCCTCACCCCAGTGCATTCGCCAGGTGTGCCAGCCGCCGTCCACCAGCCCGGGAATCGATTTCCCCTCCCAGGTTTTGCCGTTGGACGCCGCGTGAACCGTGGTCCCCGGAGGCCACGAGCCGTTGCCGTACCACTCGAAGAGGTCGACCTCGCCGTCGGGCAGCGGGTCCTCGTTGACCCCCCAGAACGCGGACCACAGGCCGGGTTCCAAGCAGTCCAGCTTGATCCGTGCCTCCCAGGTCTGATTGATCATGCTGCGGAAGTTGCCGCGCAGTTTGGCGCCGTAGTAGGTGTCGCCCTCCTGGGTGGCACGCAGGACGAGATTGGAGTTGCCGTCCTGGAACACGTTTCGGCGGTCGTCGCGGTATATCCCCGCGACCGGCGGAAACACGTCGTCTTGCCAGGTCTGCACCGTCCACTTCCCCGGATCTGGAGCCGAGCCCGGCGGGCCGTCGAACTCGTCGGAGAAGATGTAGCCGCCGGGGCCTGCCGACGGCGCCTTGGGCGGCACCGGACGGGGCGGGTTGGCCAGTGCCTCCGGGACGGGAAGCGCGGCCACGGCCGCCAGCATGCCGAGCCCCGTAGTCAGCAACATGCTGCGACGATCCATCTGCACTCCCCAATCGTTGATGCGCCGGGACCTGCGACCCGGAACGAATTCCCCTAGGCAACTCTCGCAAACGGTGTTATGAAACCACGCGCCGGGGGCCGTGCGCATCTCGCCTGACCGTGCGCACCCCGTCCAATTTGGCGGATTAACGGCAGTTAGCGGCCGAATCCGTGCCCGCCGCGTAGAGCAGTCGCTTCAGGTAAAGCTGCTCGTCGGCGCTCAGCCGGGCCATGATCTTTTGCTCGGCCATCCGCACCGCCGCGTCCGCGCGCTTCAGCAGCGCCTTGCCCTCGCGGGTGAGCTGGGCCGGCATCGCCCGCCCCGCCGGGGCCGTCGCCGGACGGGCCAGCGCGCCGCGCTCCTCCAGCGAGCGCAGCACCTGGTTGGCCGCTTGCGCCGAGACGTTGGTGCCGCGCGCGAGCTCGGCGCTGGTGAGCCCGGGATGCTTCGACAGAATCCGCAAGCACACAAATTCCGGCAGCCCGATGCCCAGCGGCTTGAGCTCCGCGGCGACCTGGGGCCGCAGCGCCGCCATCACCCGGTACAGCAGAAATCCCAGCGGCTCCTGGTGGGCGTGGCTCATGCCCCAATGCTGGCATGCGCCCAGCGGTTCGCAGCACGCAACCATCAATTTCCTTGACATTGCCCGTGCCGGTGGTATCAAGGAGCTTGATAGTCCTGATGTAGAAAGGAATGACAGAGATGTCTGGTGGATTCTTCGGCGGTTTCGGCGGCCCCGGCTTCGGCGCTCCCGGCTTCGGCGGTCCCGGTTTCGGCGGCGGCTGGAACGAAAAGGGCTGGGGGCAAGGCGGATTCGGTGGCGGCCCTGGTTTCAAGGGCGGATTCGGCCACGGGCGCCGGCCCTTCCTCAAGCGTGCCGCGTTCGTGACCGCGGCGCTGCTGCTCGATGGGCCGGCCGACGCCGCGCAGATCGTGCAGCGGGTATCCGACGCGACCGAGGGCGCATTCACGCCGCCGCAGGACGTGGCGGAGCTCGCCATCGGCCTGCTGGCCGGCCGCGGTGTGGTCACGGTCGACAACGGCGTCGCGACGCTGACCGAACTGGGCCGCAACCTGCTGGCCTGGCGGGGCGTCAGCAGCGAGACCGCGCACGCCTTCCTGGGGCGGGCCGCCAAGTTCGGCGACGCCTTCAAGATCCGCAGGGAGCTGTTCGAACTCGCCGGCCTGGCCCGCACGATCACCTGGACCGGCACCGATGAGCAGAAGCAGCAGCTCGCCGAGACCCGCACCAAGGTGCTCGAAGCCCTGACCGAGGCCAAGAAGGCGCTGCACCGCGTCCTCGGCGAGGGCTAGATCGCGAGCGCGGCGCGGCCGGGCGCCGCGGGCCGCCACCATTGACTCAGCCGGAGGCGGGCTCGCTGAGTTTGACCAGCATCTTGCCGATGTTGGCCCCGGTGAACAGGCCGTTGAGGGCGTCGACGCACGACTCGACGCCCTCAAACACGGTCTGGCGCGCCCTAATTCGGCCCTCGCTCTCCCACTGGCGAAGCGCGGCGAACGCTTCATCGAAGCGGCCCCAGTCGTCGAGCGCGTTGAATCCCTGCATCGACGCGGTCTTGGACAGTAGGTTGACGTAGTTGGCCGGTCCGGGGTGCTGCCCGGTGAGGTAGCTGGAGATGACGCCGCACAGCACCACCCGGGCCTTGGTGGCCAGCCGGCCCAGCACCGCGTCGAGAATCGGCCCGCCGACGTTGTCGAAATAGACATTGACCCGCCGCGGGCAATGCTCTTTGAGCGCCGAGGCCACGTCGTCGTTCTTGTAGTCGATGCACGCGTCGAATCCGAAGTCCTCGACCACCGCCCGGCACTTCTGCGGGCCCCCGGCGATGCCCACCACCCGCGCGCCGGCGATCTTGGCGATCTGCCCGGCCACCGACCCGGTGGCGCCCGCGGCGGCCGACACCACGACCGTCTCGCCGGGCTGGGGCCGGCCGATGTCCATCATCCCGATGTACGCGGTGGCCCCGGTGGGGCCGTACACGGACATCACCGCCAGCTGATCCACCGCGCCCTGGCCGGGAACCGGCGTGCTGAAGACGTCGTCGCGGATGATCACGTACTCCTGGAAACCCGACAGCGTGGTGACGACGTCGCCGATCTCGAAGGCGTCGCAGCGCGTCGCCACCACCTCACCGATCCCGGCCGCCCGGATCACCTCGCCCAGCTGCACCGGTGGCAGGTAGCCCGGCTGGTCGTTCAGCCAGGTGCGGACCGCCGCGTCGAGGCCCACATAGGTGGTTCGAAGCAGCGCCTCGCCCTCGGCGGGCTTGGGCGCCGGCCTGGTGACGAGCTCGGTGTCCTCGGGCTGGACCAGACCAGTGGGGCGGCGGCGCAACAGGATTTGGCGGTTCGGCAAGTCGGGCACGGTGCTGAAACTACCCATTCGACACGTTCCGGTGGGAGCATCTGTCCATGAACTCGCAGGATGACCCGGAAGAGCGCATCCGGGAACTCGAGCGCCCCCTGGCCGACACGGTGCGCGCGTCCGAGTCCGGACAAGCGCCGCCGCCCGGGGGCTATCCGTATCCGCCGGCTCCAGCCGGCCCGCCGCCGGCCGCCCCGTGGACCTATGGGGGCCCGTCGTATGGGCCGCCGCCGAGGTCCTCGTCGGGCAGCCGCACATGGTGGATCGTGGGCACGTTCATCGTCATCGGCTTTCTCGCCCTCGCGGGGGGCATCGCCGCCTTCGCCGCGCACCAGCTCTCCGGTGTCCGCTCGATCATCAGCTCCCCGCCGAGCATCTCCGCGACGTTTGGTCCGCCCTCGAGCGCCACCAGCAGCCCCGGCCCGTCGAGCACCCGGACCAGGACGACCACGCCGTCGACGTCACCCACCCCGTCGCCCGGCGCCAGGGTCAGCGTCTCGGGCATCAACGAGCATCGAACGATCGCCTGCAACGACAACATCGTCAGCGTCAGCGGGGTTTCCAACACGGTGGTGATCACCGGCCACTGCACGAGCCTCACGGTGTCCGGCGTTCAGAACGCCATCACCGTCGACGCCGTCGACAGCATCGACGCGTCCGGCTTCAGCAACAAGATCACCTACCACTCGGGCAATCCCAAGATCAGCAACTCCGGCGGTTCCAACGAGGTGCAGCAGGGCTGAGGAGCTGCGGCGCTAGCCCGTCGCGCCGGTTTCGCCGGATTCTTCAGAGTCGTCGTCCAGGACGCTGACGGCTATGCCGTAGGGCAGGAAACGCACCTTGCGCTTGGGGTCGACGTTGTTCTTGTTGGCCCGCAGCGCGTCGAGTTCGGTCGCGTAAACCTGTTCGACGTGAGCGCCGCCGTCGGCGTCCACGGTGTAGATGGCCCACACCCCGTCGCCGGCCTCGCCCGCGGTCTCCGGCGCACGGCGCGGCCGCCGCGACAGGTCGTCGAAGAGCGCGGACCAACTGGTCCCCGGCACCGGGGCGGTGACGAATTTGCCGATTCGCTCGAACACGTCGCGCAGGCCCTCGCTGCCCTCCCTGATCACGCGGTCGAACTCGTCGGGATCGAATCCGAACGCACCGTACTCGCCCACACGGACCTCCTTGCAGTGACAGCGCTACTGATCAGTGTGCGCTCAGGCGTCGCCGACCGCCAGGAACCGGTCTACGGGGCCGGCGGCGGCGGGGGTGGCGGCGGGTTGATCGGAATCGGCACCGTGACGAACGGCAAGTGCAGGTACATCGTCAACGGCGGCCGCTGGTACTGCGGCGGCGGCGCGGGCGCGGCGACCGGGGCCGGCGGNGGTTCACCGGCGCGACGGCATGCGGGCTGGCCTGCTGCGGGGCCGGGTGGGCGTCCGATGTCAGCGAGACCACCACCACCGCGGCCGCCACGGCCGCGATGCTCGCCAGCGCGCTGCCGACCAGCATCGGGAACCTGCGCCGACGCGGTTGGTCGTGCGTATCGTCCCCCAGATCGTCCAGGGCGCTGTAGGCCAGGGCGCCCGGACGGGCATTGCCGGAAACCTCGAGGTAGGTCGGGCTGAGCGCCCGGGGATTCACCTCGCCGGTGCCGGGGTCCAGCGAATAGGCCAGGGCGGCCGTCGACACCGCGAACAGCGGCGCGTTCGCCGACGCCAGCGCCGCGCCCCGGGCCAGCGCCATGTCCGGCTCCTCGGGCACGCTCACGGCCAGCGCGGTCGCCGCCTCGAGCGCCGCCTTGATCGCGGCCACGTCGCTCCCGCGTCCCGCCCCGCAGCCAACGACGAACACGCCGTCGGCCTCCGACCCGGGCGCATCAAGCCCGGCCACCATGCCCGACAGCTCGACCGCGGTGTCCCCTACCAGTTGCCGCCGGTGCAGATCGATGATGGAACCGTCGGTGACGTCGACCACGGCCAGCGTTGCGCTGTCGGGCTCGACGAACAGCATCGCGATGTGCTGGTAGCCGATCGACTGACCGACCGTCTGCGCCAGCGCGGCGGCGGCCAGCAACGGGGAGACCAGCATGACGCAGCCGACGTCGTGGGAGGCGATCGCCTCGCGCAGCGCGCCGACCTCGGCGGGATCGGTCCACGTCACGCCCGTCGAGGTCAGCTGGTAGCCGCCCTCCGTCGCGCCTTCCCGGGTGCCGACGATCGCGTCGATCACCTGCGCGGGCGCGCACGAAGCGGCGACCTCGAACTCGTCCTCTTCGACTGTGACACCGTCGGCATCCTGGCCCTCGATGAGCACCAGGCGGACGGTGGTCGGAGCCGTTGACACTCCGAGCACGATGTCCACTTTGCGCCTCCCAGGTCTTGACTGCCCTCCCCCGAGGGCACCAAAAAACAGACCCTCCCGAACTGGTGATACCACGCTACCCGCGTGCGGGTGAAGGCGCTTGTCCCCCTGACCTCAGGTTGATCAAGCTCACAGCATGCGCGGGGACTCAGTACCCCGGGCTCAAGAACGGGTTCTGCGAGTTGCCCGGATACTGCGGGTACGGCGGAGCCTGGGGCGCCTGGGGGGCCTGGCTGGCCGGAACGGGGACCGGTATCGGCACCGGCAGCAGCGGAACATGGATCCACTGCGTCGTCATCGGCACCGTCGTCGTCGGGGTGGTCGACGGCGCCTGGGCCGTCGGCGGCGGTGTGGTGGTCGGCGGCGGTGGAGGCGCGGTGGTCATCGCCGTTGTGACGGGCGGCGGCGGGGGCTGCGTGGTGACCGGCGGCGNACCACCGGCCGGCGACCGTGCACCGAAAGGCGTTCGGTGACAAGCGGAATGCTGGCCCCGCCGCCGACGGTGACCACGGCCGACAGGTCCGCCCAACCCCGCTTGTGGCGGGCCAGCATGTCGTCGAACGCATAGATGAAGCCGGACAGCCGGTCCTGGATGAGGTCGCCCAGCTCGTCTCGCGTCAGCTTCATGGTGCACCTGCGCCCACCGAGCTCGGCGGCGAATTCGACCGCCGTCTCCGTGGACAGCCGTTCCTTGGCCTCCCGGCACTGCTCGCGAAGCAGCCCGAGCTGGCCCACCCCGGCGGTGCTGGCCGGGTCGATGCCGCTGCCGTGTCCGAGCTCCTCGAAGACCTTGAGCAGCACCGCCTGGTCGATCTCGTCGCCGGAAAATGCCGCGTAACGCATTGTGGGGCTCACCAGTTCGAAATCACCGGCCAGGCTGACCAGGGTGGCGGACGTGCCGCCGCCGCCGAAGTCGAGCAGCCCGACGACGCCCGTCGCCGCGAGGCACAGGTCCGCGTTGGCGGCCGTCAGGGCCGCGATGGCGTCCGAGACCAGGCGCGGGGCCATGCCGCTTCGCACGAATCCCAAGTGTGTTCGCAACGCGTTGCGCAGCGCCTGCACGTTGGCGGGTTTCCAGTACGCCGGAACGGCGATGGAGATTTCCGACGCGGCCGAGTCCGCGCCGGCGGCCACCATCATGGCGTCCAGGGCCTCCACCGTGAGCAGGTCGGGGTCGTGGGCGGAGCCGTCGGGCGAGACCAAAGCGACCGAATCCCCGATGCGCTCCACGAATCCGCGCATCAGCACGCCCGGCTCGTTGAGGGGCGGAGCTTCGGTGTTGTGCAGCGGTAGGCCGATTTTCGGCGCGCAGTGCGGATAGAGGGTCAGCACAGCGCGGCGTGAGACCGGTGGACTTCCGTTACACGCAGCGACCAGGTTCGTGGTCCCGATCGACAACCCGACTGGGTCGTACATAGAGCGAATACTTTCGTCTATAGGGGTCGATGGCCAGCGTTAACCATAGCCGCGGACACGCGGAAAGCCGATGGCTTGCAATGTCATTGGTATCCGCTCGATGTGAGAGCGTCACCCAATCGGGATCCGAAACCTATTGACAAACCGGTCAAGTCACGTCACAGTGACGCGGCACTACACCACGGTCAGCGGCAGCGGATGCCTCGGCTGGAACTGAAAAGTCGAGCCGCCACTGAATTTGGCCACCGAGACCTCGGACGGTTCGGCTGCGGGGGCATCGGTTTCAACCAGTTCCGCGCTCCAGTCTGTGTCCGTCCCGCTGACCCGAACCGCAAGGCGGGGATCGATGGCGGTGGCGATCGCCTGCAGCGGCTGCACGGATTCCGGCGAGCACAGCGAGATCCAGGCGCCGTCGTCGTGCGCCGGCGACCGGTGCACGCTCAGCCGGTTGTCCGCGGTTTCCGCGACGACGTAGCCCGCCGGGTTGAGCAGCGGGTGCAACTCGAACACCTGTCGCGCACCGTCCATCCCGCCGGGGAATTCGAGGGCGCGGTGGATCCGCTCGGCCCCCAGCCCCGCGAGGCCGATCAGGCCGCGGGTGCCGACCGAGACCGCCTGGGCGGCGTCGGCCGCGCGCGCCCGCACCGCGATGGCGAACGACAGGTACAGCAGGTGCATCTGCAGGCAGACCTCGTCGGCCATGCGGACCAGCGCCGAGTGCGAGAAGGCGCCGAAGTCGAAGTCGGACAGCAAGGGCCCCGAGTAGTCCGCTTGTCCCTCGTCGGACCGATCGATGGGATCCAATTCCCAAGTGGCTGCGCGGGTTTTGCCAACGATGTCCAGCGCGGGAATGCTCTGCGCCTCGGGGTGGGACTCGTCGATGATGACGGTCCAGGCGCAGTGCGGCTGCCGGTCGGCGGGCACCCGGGGCGGCCGGTGGATGGGGCGCATCTGCGCGCGGGGGTTCGTCGCGACCGCGGTGGCGTCGAACGTCGGGTCCTCGATGGTGTGGCACATGCCAAAGACGTACTCGTCGCCCATCGGCTCCACGTCGAGTAGCGCGCCGCAGTGGTCGAGCTGGAATTCGCCGTGCCAGCGGTCGTGAACGGTGTAGCGGAAATCCATGAATTGCGGCGGGGCGCCGATGTCGAGCTGCAGGCCCTTGAAGATGGTGGGCACGTCGACGCCCTCGTAGTTCAGCGCCCGCTGCATGCGCTTGGTGTAGATCGGGCTGGCGCCGGCCCACTCCTCGATGGCGATCTGCACCATCTCCTCGCGACCGAATTCCTGGATGCACCATGCCATGCCGGAGCGGTCGATCATGTGACCGATCAACAGCAGTTCGGGGACCAGGGCGGACAGCTCCTGACGGGACAACCGCGCGTAACGGGATCGGCTCACCGCCCAAAAATAGTCGGCTTTATGTTATAAAGTCAACAATGTCCGTTGCCCCCACCCGGCGCACCCGCGCGCCACGCAAGCGCGGGGATGACACGCGCACCAAGATCATCGACGAGACGGTGCGCTGCATCGTGGAGGAAGGGTTCGCCGCCGCGACCGCCAAGCACGTGGCCGAACGCGCGGGCGTGACCTGGGGGGTCATCCAGTACCACTTCGGCGACCGCAACGGCATGCTCATGGCCGTCGTCGACGACGGCGTGGCCAGACTGCTCGAGAGCCTGTCCTCGGCCAACGTCAGCGAGCTTCCGCTGCGGGAACGCATCGAGGTCGTCGTGGACACCGCCTGGAGCTGTTACAGCAGCCCGACGTCGCTGGCGGCCTTCGAGATCCTGCGCGCCACCCGCGGCGGGCCGGGCGCGTCGTCGCGGCGCCACCTGCTGGAAATGAACGACGCGATCGGCCAGCTAGGCCGGCTGATCACCGATAACCCGGCCAATGCCGGTGTGGCCAAGGTGATTTGGGCCGCCCTGCGGGGTGTGGTGCTGGCGCAGATGATCACCGGGACCGCCATCGATTGGAGCCTGGAACGACGCGCCCTGATCGACATGGTCACCCGCGCGCTGCAATGACGCTGAGCGGATATCGCGACATATAACCTACGCACACGACGTGCCGATCCGGGTCGCAGCCGCTTATAACTCGGAGAAGGCCCCGGCTCTCGTACTGACCGCAGGCGTCCTTCCGCCGTGTGCTGCAATGACGGGATGACCCCTCACGATGCGGCAGCCGACGTCGAAGCGATCAAACGGCTGAAGTACCGCTACCTACGCGCCCTGGACACCAAGCACTGGGACGACTTCGCCGACACGCTGGCCGAGGACATCAAGGCCGACTACGGGCCGTCGATCGGCAACGAGTTGCATTTCACCAACCGCACCGAACTGGTGGAGTACATGCGCTCGTCGCTCGGCGCAGGCGTCATCACCGAGCACCGGGTGACCCACCCCGAAATCGACGTGACCGGCGATACAGCCTCGGGCAGCTGGTATTTGCAAGACCGGGTCATCGTGGCGGACTTCAACTTCATGCTGATCGGCGCGGCGTTCTACCGCGACTCCTACCGGCGCACCGAAGCCGGCTGGAAGATCAGCGGAACCGGCTACGACAGGACCTACGACGCGACAATGTCGTTGGCGGGCATGGACTTCAAGGTCAAGCCCGGCCGCGCGTTGGCGTAGATCGGTCTAGTACCTGCCGAAGACCATGGCGACGTTGTGGCCGCCGAATCCGAACGAGTTGTTGATCGCGTACTGGTAGTCGCCCGGGCGCGGCTTGCCCGCCACCACGTCCAAATCGATCTCCGGATCGAGGTTTTCCAGGTTCAGCGTGGGCGGAACGATCTGGTCTCGCAGCGCCAGCACGGTGAGGATCGACTCCACCGCGCCGACCGCGCCGACCGAGTGGCCCAGCGCGGCCTTGGGCGCGTACACCGCCGCGTTTCCGCCGTGCGGGCCCAGCGCGTTGTTGATGGCCTTGCCCTCGGCCAGGTCGCCCACCGAGGTGCCGGTCGCGTGGGCGTTGACGTGGTCGATGTCACCCGGTGTCAGGCCCGCCAGCTGAATCGCCCGGGACATCGCGTGGCCCGCGCGTTCGCCGTTGGGGTCCGGGGCCACCATGTGGTAGCCGTCGGAGGTGATGCTGGCCCCCATCAGCCGGGCCAGGATGTGGGCGCCGCGCGCCTTGGCGTGCTCCTCGGTCTCGATCATCATCAGCGCGCCGGCCTCACCGAACACGAAGCCGGTCCGATCCCGGTCGAACGGGCGGCACGCGCCTACCGGGTCGTCGTTCTTGGTAGACATCACGATGCGCATCTGGGCGAACGCCGCGATCGCGACCGCCTCGATCTTGACCTCGACGCCGCCGCAGACCGCGACGTCGGCCTCGCCGAACACGATGTTGCGCCACGCCTGGGCGATGCCCTCCGAACCCGAGGCGCACGCCGACACCGGTGTGATCACCCCGGCCCGAGCGTGCCGTTCCAGCCCGACGGCCGCCGCGGCGCCGTTGGGCATGTATTTCTGCACCGCCAGCGGGGACACGGCCTTGAGCCCGCGGGCGCGCATGTCGTCGTAGCTGAAGACGATTTGCTCGGCCGAGCCCAGGCCGGTGCCGATGGACACCATCAGCCGGTTGGGGTCTACCTCGGGCGAGCCGGCGTTCTGCCACACCCTGCGGCTCAGCTGGGTGGACATCCGTTGCAGGTAGCCCATCCGGTGGCGCTCGGCCCGTGTCAGTCCGTCGTCGAACTCCTCCAGCAGGTGCCCACCGATGCGCACCGGCAGGTCATAGTGGTCGACAAACGAGTCGTCGAGGGTTCGGATGCCGCTTTGCCGGTCCAGCAACAACTTCCAGGTGTTCTCGGCGTCGGTCGCCAGCGCGGTGGTCATGGCGATGCCGGTGACAACGACATTCGGCAGCGTTTTCCCGGTAACCAGCTCTGTCATCGCGAGGCGCCTTCCGTGTTCGAATAACTGCACGCAAGCGTCGCCCACGTCACCGGATCACGCAAACACCGCAGGCCGGGGCGGGTGGTCGCGGGGTTATTTCGTAATCGCGATCACCGCGCCGGGGCGCAGCCACCGGATGATCGACACCAGCGTCGGGTCGTCGATCGCCACGCAGCCCTCGGTGGGGGCACCGTCGGTGGTGTGGAAAAAGAACGCCGAACCGCCGCCCGGGACCTTGTTCTTGTTGACGCCCATGACCACCGCGTGTTTGTACTGCGGGATCTGCAGGTTCTCGCTGGCGGCCGTGCTGAACGGGCACTGCGCCTTCTGGCAGACCTGCATGCTGTTGAAGGTGGGGCTGTGGTCGTCGCCGCTCCACCAGTGGTTGGGCCCGACCTGCGTATAGGGCAGTCCCCCACCGGGATTCGGCGCGGTGCCGAAGGCGGAGTCGAGGGTGTACACGCCCATCGGCGTGGCCGGCACCCCGCTGCGGGCCTGCGGCGCCATGCCCGCGGAACCGACGTGGGTGGGAATCCCGGTCACCAGCGCCTGCCAACCGGCGGCGGTGCGCTGGTAGATGTCCATCGTCGCGTTGGAACCGCCGGTGCTGACGACCGAAACCACCTGCGTCGCATTGCCGACGGAGTTCGCGAACCAGGGAGCGGCCGCATTGCCGGCCGGTGCCAGCAGGACCGACGCGGCGAGCAGGCACGCCCCGGCGCACAGCGAAGCGAGCAGTCGGCGCATGGATTCAATCGTCGGACGGGATGAACCTCGAGGTCAAGTAAAGCTTTAGGCCCGGTTGCGTAACTGCGCCGTGATCACCGGCGCGGGATCGGCCGGCGCGCTCGCAAATGGCCGAAACACCAACAGGCAGAACAGGAAATAGAGGTAGCCCAGCGACCACCCCGCCAGCACATCGGTCGGGTAGTGCACGTTCAACGCCACCCGGGCCATCCCGACCAGCAGCAGGCTCAGCGCGGTCACCGCGACCGCGATGCCGCCCAGCGCGCGGCTCAGCAGCGGCAGCACGAACACCAGCAGGGCCAGCAACGCAGACGTCGCCTCCAGCGCGTGCCCCGACGGAAACGACGAGGACGGCACCGCCACCAGCATGGTCGACGGCCGCGGGCGGTCCACCAGGCCCTTGGCCGCGGCCGTCACCAGCCCGTTCAGCGGCGCACACGCCAACAGCACGAGCGCGGCCCGCACGTCACGCCGCACCAGCGCGGCCACCGTCGCCACCATCCCCAGCAGCCGCAACGTGACGGGCCCCAGTGCGAACGACACCCCGTCCCAGAAACTCACCCACGCCGGGTGCTTGACGCCGATGTCGTGGGCGGGGCTCAACAACGACCAGTCGAGGCGCTGCGGCCAACTCCAGTGCCGGCAGTAGCCCACCCACAGGACCGCGTACACGACCGCGGCGGCCAGGGCGACGCCCACGGCCCAGCCGGTCCGGGGGCGGGTCATGAGTCAACGGATACCAGGCCGGTCATACTGGCCTCTATGGCGGTCTTCATCCGCAGGTTGTTCGGCATCGGCAAGCTTCCCGCCGACCTGCACGCCCAGGTCGAGGCGGAGGGCCTCATCTATCTCGCCGACTACGTCGCGGTGACTCGGCGCTTCAGCGGCACCATCCCCGGTGTGCGGTTGCCGCACAGCGTCGCCAGTTACGCCGGCTCGCTCGTCTTCACCTCGGAGCGGGTGCTGGCGACGCTGTCCATGCTGCCCAAGCTGGCCGGGCCCACCGTCAATGCGCGCTGGGACGCGCCGCAGACCGGCGCGGCCAAGGTCGAGATCTCGTCGACCGGTGTGCAGGTCGACGTCGACGTCGCCGAGGTGGACCCGAAGTTCAGCGGGGAGCTATCGCTGCACTACAAGGCGGCCGTCCCGGACGACGTGCTCGCCGCGCTGCCGCGGCGGTCGCTGACCTTCGACATGCCGCCCGAATACGTCTTCCGCGCCGTCGGCGTCACCTATTCGCCGTGATCGTCACGGTGCCGATCGCTTTCCTACGATGGCTGGTGTGACCGATCCGGCCTTCAGCCCCGAGGAGCGGCGGGCCGTCTATCGGGTGATCTCCGAGCGGCGCGACATGCGCCGGTTCTCACCGGGCGGCGTGGTGGCCGAGGAGGTGCTGGCCCGGTTGTTGCAGGCCGCGCACGCCGCGCCCAGCGTCGGCCTGATGCAGCCATGGCGCTTCATCCGGATCACCGATGGCGCGCTGCGCCGGCGCATTCACGCGCTGGTCGACGAGGAACGTCCGCTCACGGCCGCGGCGTTGGGAGAGCGTGCCGAGGAGTTCTTGGCGCTCAAGGTCGAGGGCATCCTCGAGTGCGCCGAACTGTTCGTGGTGGCGCTGTGCGACAACCGCGACAGGCACGTGTTCGGCCGGCGGACCCTGCCGCAGATGGATCTGGCGTCGGTCTCGTGCGCCATCCAGAACCTGTGGCTGGCGGCGCGCTCCGAAGGCCTTGGCATGGGCTGGGTTTCCCTGTTCGACCCGCGACGGTTGGCGGCGTTGCTGGCGATGCCCGCCGACGCCGAGCCGGTGGCCATCCTGTGCCTGGGCCCGGTGCCCGAGTTTCCCGACCGGCCGGCCCTGGAGCTCGACGGGTGGGCCTTCGGGCGGCCGCTGCCGGAGTTCGTCTCGGAGAACGAATGGGGATCGCGCCGAGCGTAACGTCCGGTGGACGCAGACGCCCTGCTGTATCGTCGCCGGTCGAGGTGACGGTAATGACGGCTCAACACGCCAAAGAGAATCTGCTGATCGTGCACTGGCACGACCTGGGGCGATATCTCGGCGCCTACGGTCACCCGGACGTGGCCAGCCCGCGGCTGGACCGGCTTGCCGCCGAGGGCATCCTGTTCACCAGGGCCCATGCCACCGCGCCGCTGTGCTCGCCGTCGCGCGGATCGCTGTTCACCGGGCGCTACCCGCAAAGCAACGGGCTCGTCGGCCTGGCCCACCACGGCTGGGAATATCGAAGCGGCGTGCGGACGCTGCCCCAGATGTTGTCCGAGTCGGGTTGGTATTCGGCCCTTTTCGGGATGCAACACGAGACGTCCTACCCGAAGCGGCTGGGCTTCGACGAGTTCGACGTGTCCAACTCCTACTGCGATTACGTGGTGGACCGCACCGAGGAATGGCTGCGGGACAGCGCCGAGAACCTTGCGGGCCAGCCGTTCCTGCTGACCGCGGGCTTCTTCGAGACGCACCGGCCCTACCCGCGCGACCGCTACGAGCCGGCCGACGCCGCCCAGGTCGATCCCCCCGACTACCTGCCGGACACCCCCGACGTTCGTGGCGACCTCGCCGACTTCTACGGGGCGATCGCCACCGCCGACGCCGCCGTCGGCCGGCTGCTGGACGCACTCGCCGAAACGGGGCTCGACGCCACCACGTGGGTGGTGTTCTTCACCGACCACGGGCCGGCGTTTCCGCGCGCGAAGTCCACGCTGTACGACGCCGGAACCGGCATCGGCATGATCATCCGCCCTCCCACCAAACGCACGGTGGCGCCGCACGTTTACGACGAGCTGTTCAGTGGCGTGGACCTGGTGCCGACGCTGCTCGGGCTCTTGGGCGTGCACGTGCCGGCCGGCGTCGAGGGGGTGTCACACGCCGACGCGCTGCTGGCGCCCGGCCCGCGAGCCGAACCGGTGCGACAGCAGGTGTACACCATGAAGACCTACCACGACTCGTTCGACCCCATCCGCGCGATTCGCACCAAGGAATACAGCTACATCGAGAACTATGCGGCCCGTCCGCTGCTCGACCTGCCGTTGGACATCCAGGAAAGCCCGTCCGGGCAGGCGGTCGCACCGTTCATTTCGGGCCCGCGCCCCGAACGCGAGCTCTACGACCTGCGCTCCGATCCCAGCGAGACCACCAACCTGCTGACGGGCGCGCAGGCCGACGACGCGGGCGCGGAAGCGATCGCCGCCGATCTGGCTGTGCGCCTGCATGATTGGCGCCAGCGCACCGGCGACGTCATACCGTCGGAATTTGCCGGCTACCGCATCGCCCTGCGTTACACCGAGACGTATCTGCAAATTCACCGCATGAAGCCGAGCAGCCGCTCGGCGATCGCCGTCGACCGCGGCATCGAGGAGTAGTCGGCGCTACCTGGAACGCTGCGCGCCGCCGACCTCGGCGACGATGAACACGCGGCGGAACGGGAAGATCGTGGTGCCGTCGGCGCGGGGCGGGTACGCGTCGTCCAGCAGCGGGATGAGCTCGCGGCGAAACTGCTCCCAGCCCTCGTCGTCGAGCCGCTCGCGCACCGGCACCAGCGCCGTGCCGGTGATCCACTCCAGCACCGGGTTCTCACCGGTCAGCTGATGCAGGTAGGTGCTCTCCCAGACGTCGATCTTGCATCCGGCGTCCAGCAGCAGGTTGGCGTAGTTCATGGGCGGCTGCACCACCGCTCCTACCCGAAATGGTATGTCGCGCATGAGTTTTGCGTAGGGCTCGCGGCGGGCCAGCGTCCGCACGGTGGCATGCGATGGGGTTTCGAAGTTGGCCGGGATCTGCGCGCCGATCCACGAGCCGGGCGCCAGCTCGCCGGCCCACCGCACCAGCAGATCGGCGTGCTCGGGCACCCAATGCAGGGCGGCGTTGCAGATCACCACGTCGGTGTCGGGCTTGGGCTTCCAGTCCCGCAAGTCGCCGATGACGGCGTCGATGCCGCGCTCCTTGGCAGCGGCGACCATCTCCGGTGAGCTGTCCACCGCCTCGATCGCCGCCTCCGGCCAGCGCCGGGCCAGATACTTGGTCAGGTGACCCGGGCCGCAGCCCAGGTCGACCACCCGACGCGCCTGCTTGGCACCCACTCGCGACACCAGGTCATAGAACGGGCGGCTGCGATGGTCAGCAAAGGCCAGGTAGACGTCGGGATCCCACATGTCCGTCCTCCTGATCAACACCAGCACGGGCAGCGCTGATAGGTAAACCGTATTACCGCATGCGGCCCCGGCGCCGACCGAGTGGGCGATAGCATCGCGTTTGTGACACCGCCCGACCCGGACCCGGTCAATCCCCCGGTTCCCGTTCCGGATGTTCCCGGCGCCGACGTGCCCGCCGGCGCCGCGGGATTGCCGCCGCGCTCCGCCCTGTCGCCCCGTCAGCGAATGGTCGTCGAGGCCGCGGCCATCTCCGACCTCGCGCTGCGCACCGCGGTCGCGTCGGTGCTGACCACCACCGTCACCCCCGCCATCCTCGCCACGTCGGTGCGCTCCGGCAGCGAACGCGAGAGCCTGCGCTTCTACGCCGAGCTCGGCGCCGAACGTGATCCGGCGAAATCGTTTCCGGCGCCCACCGAGCTGCCCGCCGTCTCATCGCGGCCGGCCAACCGGCTCGCGGAGTGGATCGCCCACGGCACCGTCGACAACATCTCGTTCCCCAGCAGCTTCCGGGCGATCAATCCCGCGCTGCGCACGCGCTGGAGCGCGTTGTCCGCCAACAACATCGTGCACGCGCAGCACTGGCGTCATGGCGACGGACCGCACCCCACGCTGTGCGTCATCCACGGCTTCATGGGGTCGTCGTATCTGGCCAACGGGCGGTTCTTCACGCTGCCGTGGTATTACCGCTCCGGCTACGACGTCCTGATGTACACGCTGCCGTTCCACGGCCCACGGGCCGAAAGGTATTCGCCGTTCAGCGGTTTCGGGTATTTCGCCGGCGGGCTGTGCGGTTTCGCCGAGGCGATGGCCCAGGCCGTGCACGACTTCCGGTCCATCATCGACCACCTGCGCCACACCGGCGTCGAGCGCATCGCGCTGACCGGCATCTCGCTGGGCGGCTACACCTCCGCGCTGGTGGCCTCGGTCGACGATCGGCTCGACGCCGTCATCCCCAACTGCCCCGTCGTGACCCCGTCAACGATGTTCGACGAATGGTTCCCGGCCAACAAGCTCATGGGGCTGGGGTTGCGGATGTCCAAGATCAGCCGTGACGAGCTCGCCGCCGGGTTGGCCTATCACTCTCCGCTGAACTACCCGCCGCTGATCGGAAAGGACCGCCGGATGATCATCACCGGCCTCGGCGATCGGATGGCCCCGCCCGAGCAGGCCGTCACGCTCTGGGAGCACTGGAATCGCTGTGCGCTGCACTGGTTTCCGGGCAGTCACGTGCTGCACGTGAGCCAGCTGGACTATCTGCGCCGGATGACCCAGTTTCTGCGCGGGGTTATGTTCTAGCGGTTTCCGCACGAGGAGCCCGATGGGCGCCCGCCTCCGGAGTCGGCCATACCAGTCCGGCCAGGAGGCCGGCGGGCTCGTCGGCGTGTCCGTCAAGGCGCTGCGCCGACAACAGATCCAACGCCGCCAGCGCGGGCCGCTGGTTTCCGCGCTGCGGGATCAGCCCGGCCAGCGGCGCCCCGCCCACGGGGGGCATATCGGTCAAGAATGCACAGGCGGCCGCGACGGTGTAGTGGGTGCGGTCGCCGGCGATCTCCAGCGCCGTGCAGGTCTCGCGCACCGGGTGGGAACGGATCGCGTCCAGCGTTTCGGCCAATCCGTCGTCGACGCGGACCGCGTAGGCCGCAATGTAATCCGATTCGCCGCGCTGCACACCCCGCCAGGTCTCGCGGGCGTTGGGCGCCAGCAGCCGCGGGACGTCGTCGGCCGCGACGCTGGCGGCGTCCCAGCCGATCTCACGGAGGTGGTCGGCCAACCGGCGCGCGGCCACCTCGGCGGTCTCGGTCAACGGGATCCGCGACGAGCGGGCCTGCAGCGCCGCCAGGTTGTCGGCCGCCGACACCGTGAGCCCGATCCAGGTCTGGCGCCTCGAGGCGTCGGACGCGTTGTCGCGGCTGGTGATTCGGATCTTGTCGGCGCGGATGCCGTAGCGATCCAGGTACTCGGCGATGACCTGCAGCGGGAGCACGTCCGAGTCACCCAGCGGGGGCCCGAGTCGCAGCAGCGCGGTTACGCTTGTCCCAGAGCCCGATTCGGGCACGAACCCCCGGGCGCGCCGCGCCATCGCCAGGCGCCGGCGCAGGATCGTGGTGAGGTGAAGGCCCTGCCACCAGCCGAACAGCACGACCACCGCGGCGGCCGCGATGCCCAGCACCCAGTAGTCGCGCGGGGATCGCCAGGGGTAAGCCATCGCCGCGGGCACCATGGCCAGCAGCGCCAGCGTGATCCGGCCGGTTCCTGGCACGGGTATCGAGCGGCTCACGGGGTGGTCTCCTTCTTTCGGGCGATCGCGGCGATGGCGGCGACGACCGCGACGACGACGGCGAGCGCGGCGGTTCCGACGAATGCGACGGTCCGCGGGGTGGTGTTCTCGGGCGCCGGTGCCGGCGGAACGGTGACCGGCCTGGCCGCCGGCGCGCCGGTTGGGTTGCCGGCGGGCAGTTCCCATGTCAGCGCCGCCACGGGGTCAACCGCGCCTGCGCCGACGACGTTGGAGGGCGCCCGGGCGCCGTTGTGGGCGGTCGCGGTGATGCGGTGCACCACCTGCGTCGCGCTCAGTTGGGGATACTTGCTGCGCACCAGGGCCGCGACGCCCGACACGTAGCCGGCCGCATAACTGGTGCCGCTTAACGCGACCAACTGCTGGTGGTCGTCGGGCAGGCCATTGGCGAGGCCGCCGCCGTCGCGGTTGCTGACCGACACGATGTTTTCGCCGGGCGCCGCGATGCCCACCCACGGCCCGGCCATGGTGAATTTCGACGGCTCCGCGTCCGGGGTGAGGGAGGCCGCCGACAGCACGTAGGGCTGCCACCACGACGGGATGGAGACCGACGTGACGCCGGCCCAGTTGCGCGGGTCGTCGGGGCGGCCGAGGTCGGTGAGCGGGTTGGACTCACAGGCCGTTCCGCCGGCGGCCGATCCGGTGGCGCCGGTGTTGCCCGCGGCGGCCACGATCACCGCGTCCTTGTCCACCGCCGCGTAGCGGATCGCCGCGCCCAGCGCGGCCTGGTCGACCGTCCGGTCGGCGGGCAGGCAGGTGATCGCGGAGATGTTGATCACCCGGGCGCCGAGGTCGGCGGCGTGCACGATCGCCCGCGCCAGCGTCGCAACGTCCTGGGATGCCCTGGCCAGCAGCGGATCACCGCCCGGCGTTCGCGGCGAGAATTTCGCGGACGTCAACCTGATCGAGAGCACCCGCGCGGCGGGCGCCACGCCCGAGAACCCGTCGTCATCGGGCTGCCCGGCGATGATGCCGGCCACCAGGGTGCCGTGCCCGTCGCAGTCGGTCAGGCCGTCGGTTGTCTCGACGAAATCGCCGCCGGGATCGACGTTGGGCAGCCGCGGGCCCGGGCGCACGCCGGTGTCGAGGACCGCCACCAGTTGGCCCTCGCCCCGGGAAAACCGCCATGCAGCAGGAAGATTCAGCATCGACTCGCTGGGCGTGGCCACGGCCGGATCGCTGCCCGGGATGACACCGGAGGCGCTGCAGGGGCCGCGCTGCTCCATCGGCTGCCCGGGTCCCGGGGCTCCGCTCGGCGGTGGCACGCCGGGGTCCGCCTTCGGCTGATCGATGGCCAACGCCGACGGAGCGGTCCACAGCATGGCCGCCAAAGCGGCCGTGGCGCAGGCCAATCCGGCTTGGGGCCGCATCATCGATTGAGCACCCAGGCGAACAGACCGACCAGGTAGGCCATCACGGGGATCAGCGAAGCGTCGAGTCCGGCCGCGACGAAGCCCACCAGCCGCCGCAACGGGAGCGAGTAGCTTTCCGGCGCGGCGATGCGCGGGTTCAGCGCCACCACCACCCACACCAGCGCCAACGCTATGAGTACCAGCGCGGCGCCGAGTGCGGCGGCGTACCGCCCGGTCGCGGTGTAGAGCACCAACAGGACACCGGCGACCAGGTAGGGCTGGGCGAACAGCCAGGCCTTGCAGGCGGCCGAGTCCCACACACGGGCGCGCAGCACGGACGCCGCCGCGGTCGCGCCGACCACGTACCAGCCGAAGCCCCCCAACGACTCCGGGCGCAGCGCGATCGCCACCGAGCCCAGCGCGCTGAGCAGCACCGCGGCGGCGATGAACCCGCTTTGATGCGCGTCGCCGATCCGCACCCGCCGCGGCAGGTCCTCGAGCACGCGCAGCGACGGCGCGGACGGGGTGGGATCGCCGGGCGCCGGAATCACGGGCAGCGGGAAACGCGCCCACAGCGCCGACAACGGGGCGGCCTCGATGGTGACCAGCAGGGCCGCCACGATGAGCCCGCAGCCGATGGTCAGTATCGGCAAATGCCAGAGCAATTCGGCGCCTGCGGCCAGCGACACCCCAGCACCGACGGTCGCGGTCGTGGTGAATACGCCGACGACCCGCTCGCGCTCCGGACCGGGGACCATCAGGGCGATCAGCGACCACGCGGCGACGCCGGCCGCGGCCAGCATCAGCTGCGCCGGCCCGAACCCGCCGGGCACCGCCA
>NZ_LT546237.1:4699377-4702268 GCF_900078675.2 Mycobacterium interjectum | reverse complement strand
CTCCCGCCGGTGCAGCGCTGCGCGACCACGCCGCGCAGCAACTCGCCGGCGCCGGCGGCCGCCCCGGGTCCCACGTACCGCAGGTCGAGCCACCGGTCCGGGAAGCACACCGTTTTGATCCAGCCGGCGACCGCCGCGTTGACGAGCCCGTCCGCCGACACCAGACCCATCCGGGTCAGCTCGGCGCGCTGGCGTTCGAAGAACTCGGCGCGCTGCGCGGCGTCGCGGTAGGGCGTGGTGATCGCGAGAACCCACGGGAAGCTCCCCGCCCCAGTGGTTTCCGCGATGAACCACGCGTGCTCAACCGTCAGCTCGACGGCGTTTGGTGCTGCGTTCATCAGGCGGGGGTTAACCGCCCCATTTGGCGGCCTCGGCCTGGTCGCGGGCCAGCATCGCGGTGGTGTTGGCATCGTGGGTGCCCGCCATCGACTGGTAGGCCCGCACCAGGCTGTCCATCGCCTGGTTCCACTGCGCCTGCCACACCTGGTACGTCATGCCGGTGTCGCCCTGCCAGGCGTTGGACAGCGTGGCCTGCTCGCTGGCGACATCCGATCCGAGCGCCTGCAACGTGCCGGCGTAGCCCGACATGTCCGCGGCGTGGCCAAGCATCGCGGGGTAGTTGTACATGATTTGCGACATCGCAAGTCCTTTCGCGGTTGGAGGTCTGATCAGAACGCGGTGTAGCCGGAAGCGGCCGCGGCGTCGGCGGCCACGTAGGTGCCGGCGGCGTCGCCGAGGTTGGCCTGGGCGATGTCCAGCAGGGTGTTGATGCGCGCCGCGACCTCCACGAACCGGGCGTGGGCGGCCTGAAACGCCGCCGAGGACTCGCCCTGGTGGAACGCCTGCGCCGACACCGCTTCCTGCTCGGCCTGGCTGATCGTGCTGCGCATCAGCGCCGCCTTGGCGCTGAACGCCGACTGCGCGGCCACCAGCTGCGGAATATGAGCGTCCAACATACTCATGGTGATTGGTTTCCTTTCGCTCTCTTCGGATTTCGGTTGCTGACTGCCACGTTAGCTGCCGTCGTCTCCCCCTCTCCCCGGCTCGCGATCCCACGTCCCCGGTACCATCGGCACCCGCGGGCCGCCGCCGAATTCGTCGACGGCCAGCTTGGCCAACCCGGCCGCGCCCACGGCGGTGTCCTTGTGTGCGGTCCCCGCGAACCCCAGGCTCCCGGCCCCATTTCCGGAGGCCACCGCCGCCACCAACTCCTCGGCCGCGTAGTCGGGCGCGACGCCGATGTCGGAATCCATGTCCAGGAACTCGTCGCCGTATTCGCGCATCGCCGCCCGCCGGCGCCGCCGCGCCCGCNGACGACCCCGACGGTGTCCAGGCTGGCGTCCAGGCTGAACGGCGCGCCGCCGATCGGTGCCAGGCTGAGGTGGGCGGCCGCGAGACCGTCCAGGGTGTCCTCGGTGTCACCGTTGGTGGCCGCCGGGGCCGCCAAACGCTTGACCGCCGGCAGGATTTCGCGCAGCGGCAGCTCGGCCGGCAGCGCCATCTCCGTCAGCCTGCTGTCCGCGAGGATGGCGACGCGCACGATCGGCATCACGGCGCCGGACGTCACTGACATGGTTCTCTCTTCTCTATCTCGTTGCTGGATATGAACGTTGGGCGTTTACGAACTCTGCAAGGAAAAGTCTCGGGACAGCCGCCGACCGGGGAACCATTGGCCCTCCGGCAGCAGCGCGGTCAGCTGTTCGACCGCGACGGCGATGGCGAAGGGCGTGCCCGGGGCGAAAGTGGAGACCCACTCGCCGTCGAAGGCGCGCGACGGGCTGACCAGCACCCGGCCCGCGGCGGTGTCGACGATGCTCATCCCGACCTCGGTGGTCGAGTGCTGCCCGTCGCGATGGGAGCCGGCGACGATCTCGACGTAGCTGCGCGGCCCGGAGAACACCGACTCCACCACCGGTCGCGCCGACGCCGGAATGCCCAGATAATCAACGACTTCCGACAGCGAAGCGCCGGCCCGCAGCCGTTCGTCGGCGCGGGCCCCCACCCGCATCGGCATGCTGAACTCGTCGAACCGGGCCGGCGGCCGCTGCGCCAGCCCGACGCCGAGGACCGGGACCAGCCCGCGCGCGTCGTCGATATCCATGGCGGTGAAGGTGACGAGCTGGGCGCTGCGCAACGCCACGACGGTTTTCGGCGCCGTGTCGCTCCCGCCGGTGCAGCGCTGCGCGACCACGCCGCGCAGCAACTCGCCGGCGCCGGCGGCCGCCCCGGGTCCCACGTACCGCAGGTCGAGCCACCGGTCCGGGAAGCACACCGTTTTGATCCAGCCGGCGACCGCCGCGTTGACGAGCCCGTCCGCCGACACCAGACCCATCCGGGTCAGCTCGGCGCGCTGGCGTTCGAAGAACTCGGCGCGCTGCGCGGCGTCGCGGTAGGGCGTGGTGATCGCGAGAACCCACGGGAAGCTCCCCGCCCCAGTGGTTTCCGCGATGAACCACGCGTGCTCAACCGTCAGCTCGACGGCGTTTGGTGCTGCGTTCATCAGGCGGGGGTTAACCGCCCCATTTGGCGGCCTCGGCCTGGTCGCGGGCCAGCATCGCGGTGGTGTTGGCATCGTGGGTGCCCGCCATCGACTGGTAGGCCCGCACCAGGCTGTCCATCGCCTGGTTCCACTGCGCCTGCCACACCTGGTACGTCATGCCGGTGTCGCCCTGCCAGGCGTTGGACAGCGTGGCCTGCTCGCTGGCGACATCCGATCCGAGCGCCTGCAACGTGCCGGCGTAGCCCGACATGTCCGCGGCGTGGCCAAGCATCGCGGGGTAGTTGTACATGATTTGCGACATCGCAAGTCCTTTCGCGGTTGGAGGTCTGATCAGAACGCGGTGTAGCCGGAAGCGGCCGCGGCGTCGGCGGCCACGTAGGTGCCGGCGGCG
>NZ_LT546237.1:4647147-4699341 GCF_900078675.2 Mycobacterium interjectum | reverse complement strand
GGCCGCGCTGGTCGCGGCCAGCCCCTCGGGAACCACTCGCAACGTCATGACTAACTCCCCTTCTGTTGCGTCTCACCGGACATCACGGTCTCACCGGCTAGCGGGTTGACCAACTGCACGTACGTCGGAATGTCGCTGTCGCCCAGCAGAATCGCCCGGCCGGCGGGCAACCGGCCAAACCGCTGGCCGCGGATCTTGCCGCTGTCCTGCGGATTGCCCGACAGCATCAACGTGGTCGCCTGCAGGTCGTTGAAGCGGCGCAGCAACGGGCTGGTCATCAACGCGTGAGCCGAACCGGTGGCGCGCGCCGTGACGATCACCCGCAGGCCCAAATCGCCGGCCTGCGCCAGCTGCGCGATCAGCGGGGTCCACGGCCGCTGCCCGACGTACGGACCGCTCATCGCCGGCGCATCCGGGATCTGGTCGACGTCGTCGATGATCAGGTAGTGCGTGGGGCCCTGGTAGCGCCAGCCGGACAGCTCCGCCGGCGACAGGCCCGCCGGTGGCCGCCGAGACTCGATCAGGTTGGCCAGCCCCAGCATCGCGGGGGCGACCCGGTCGATGTTGGCCGTGTATTCGTTGTCGGGGAACAGCGGCTCGTCGACGAGGTGCAGCCGGCGGTCCAGCACGGTGAACGCCACCTGGTCCGCGGTGGAGTGCTCGCGGATGGTGCGGAGGATGTGGCGCAGCAGCGTGGTCTTCCCCGACCTGCTGTCGCCGAACACCATCAGCAGCGGGTTCTCGGCGAAGTTGACCGCGACGGGCGCGAGGTCCTCTTCGCGCTGGCCGATGACCACCGACTCCGCGCCGCGGTAGAGCGGCCCCAGCGCGTCGGGCGCGAGATCGGTGGGCAGCAAGCGCACCCGCGGTGCGAAGACCCCGGGGTAGCGGGCGTTGATCGCGTCCACCTGGCCGAGCTCGGGAAGCGCGAACAGGAAATGCTCGGCGGCCGTGGTCAGTCCGCGTCCCGGCTGGTCGTGTGGAACGCTGTCGGCCGGGCGGCGCAGCGCGCCGACCACCCGCACGTTGCTGTCCCGCGCGTCGTGCAACTTGAGCTCGAGCCGCAGCCCGAGGCCGTCGCGCATGGCCAGCGGCACCTCCAGCCAGCTGGGGGTGGTGATGACCACGTGGATGCCATAGGCCAGGCCGATGTTGACCAGCTCGGTCACCTTGGCCAGCAAGGGATTACGGGTGTTGAACTGGTCGGTGTTGTCCCGGCCGAACGCATACAGGTTGTCGATGACCAGGAACACCTCGCCGTAGCCGTCGTCCGGGGCGGATCCGTGCCTTTCCCGGAAGGCCTCGCGCTGCTGCCGGGACAGCAGCAGCTGCTCCAGCTCGCCGAAGGTGCGGCGGATGCGTTCGGGTTGCAGCGCCGAGGCGACGCTGCCGACGTGCGACAGCTCCTCCAGCCCGCGCAGCTGCCCGCCGCCGTAATCCAGGCAGTAGAAGGTGACCTCGCGCGGCGAGTGCAGACTGGCCGCCGACATGATGAACGTCTGCAGCGCAGTCGATTTCCCGGACTTGGGACCGCCATGGATCACCATGTTTCCCGCGGACGACAAGGCGTCGAAGACCAGCGCGTCGCGGCGCATCTCGAAGGGCTTGTCGATTTCGCCGAGCGGCCAGCGCCGCTGCCCCGGCGCCACACCGGCGCGAGCCAGCACGGCCGTCAGCGGGATCGGTTCGTCCAGCGGCGGCAGCCACAGCTGCGGCGCCCGCGGCCCGTAGCCCGCCAGTTGCTCGCCGATGGTCGCGATGAGCTTGCGCGGCGGTCCGGCGACGTCCTCGTCCTCACCCGTGGATATCACGGTACCGGGGTCGGGCTCCACCATCCCGGCCGTGAACAGCTTGGGCTCCGGGTTCGAATGCACCACAAGGGCTTTGGCCGCCTGCGGTGGCTCATAGATGCCGTCGACGTAGGTGCTGCGGAATTTGATCGGGGTCGCGCCGGGCGCCGGCACCAAAAAGCCCACGCCCTTGTGCTCCTTGCCGGATTCGATGTGGTACGCGTCCTCGACGCCGATGATCTGGCGCGACACGCTGGGGCTGGCCACCTTCAAACCGATGCGGTACGAGGTGTTCTTATCGATGTCCTTGATCTTGCCCACGTCCAGCGTCTGGGACGCGAACAGGATATGGATGCGGAACGAGCGCCCCTTGCGGGCCACGTAGTCGAACAGCTCCGCGTATTCCGGATGGTCGGCCAGCATCAGGGTGAATTCGTCGGCGACCACGAACAGGGTGGGGATGGGCGGCAGGTCGTGCCCGGCGGCGACCGCGTTCTCGTATTCGGTCACCGAGTTGAACGCGCTGCCCTGCACCCGGCGGCCTGCCTCCCGCAGCAGCGTCTCGCGGCGGGCCACCTCGCCCCGCAGCGTGTCGGCGAAGCGGTCGGCCAGCGACTTCTTCTCGGCCATGTTCGAGATCACCGCGACGACCTGCGGGAAATTCCGGAAGCTGTCGGCGCCGGCCTCCCCCTTGAAGTCGGCGTAGATCACGATCAGCCGGTCCGCCGAATGGGTTGTCAACAGCGACAACAGGATCGACATCAGGGTCTGCGACTTCCCCGACCCCGTCATGCCGATCATCAAGCCGTGCGGCCCCATCCCGCCCTCGGCCTCGTCCTTCAGGTCGAACATCAGCGGCTCGCCGGTCGCGGTGACGCCGATCGGCACGCGCAACTCGTCGTCGCGGCGGCGCGGCGCCCACAGCGTCGGCACGTCCAGCCGCGACGCGTCCGGGATGTTCAGCAGCGTGGTGAACGTCGCGCCGCGGGTGGCCGCGGAGCGCAGGCCGGCATGCGTGGGGTTGGAGTCCCACCGCGACAGCTGCCGGGCCAGGTGTGCGGCGTCGTCCGCGCCGAGTCGATCCGCGCTGTCGACATAGGGCTGCCAGCCGCCGGTCTGCCAGCGTTCGATGGCACCGCCGGCAATCCGCAAGATCGGCTTTTCCGGATCCGAATACTGCTCCCGGTGCGGGGGTGTGGCGGAGCGGTGCACGAGGGTCACTCCCGCCCGGCCCACCGTCAGCGCCGAGGCGCTGAGGTCATAGTCCGGGTCGTCGACGACGATCAGCAAGTGCCGCAACGCATCCGCGGGCGCACCGGTGAACGCGGGGCGGTCGACGAGCGCCGGCCCCAGCATGGCGATCAGCTCGTCGGGGTCCGTCGACAAGAAGCGGGCCGGGCCCACCCCGTCGAGCTCGCCCGGAATGTCGGCGTGCGGCAACCACTTCAGCCAGGACCAGTCCGGGCTTTCCAGGTCCCGGGAGGCCAGCGCCACGCCGAGCATCGTGGGGTCGTGCCACGTCACCGCCTGAGCGATCCAGGCGCGCAGCGCCGCCCGCACCTCGTCTTCGCCGCCGAGCACACTGATCCGGGAGACCTTGGCCAAGTCGATTCCGGTCGGGACGTCGCGGACCGTGCGCTGGGTGTCCAGCAGGCTGCGTAATGCGCTGTGCGACACCGGTTCCAGGTCGATCTCGTCGGCGGTGTCGTTGACCCGCAGCGCGGTGGCCAGCGGCGCCTGGTGGCGGCCGGCCCGCAGCACCAGGAAATCGGGGTCGTGCGGATCGCGCTCCCACTGGCGTCGCGAGCCGGGCACCGCCGCCAGCGCCGTCGGGTCCGGGTGCGACCACTCCGCGGCCGCCCGTTGCTGCGCGGCCTGGGTGCGGATGTTGTCCCGCACCACCGACAGGTAGCGCAGGTAGTCGGCGCGTTCGGCGTCGACCTCCTCGGTGCGGGTCTTGTTGTCGTTGCCGCGGTAGAGCGCGGTCGCCGCGAGCAGCAACACGAACGGGAAGAACAGCGTCTGCGGGGAGATGACCCGCATGCCGGTGGCCACCAGCGCCACCACCATGCCGACGATCAGGATCACCAGCACATATGGCATGGCGCGCCGCAGGAACGACGGGGGAACCACCCGGGGCAGCTCCGGCGGCGCCTCGATGGTAATGGTGCCCTTCCGGGTCGCCGGCGGCGCGAGCCGGCGGCGGGCCTCGAAGATCAGTCGGCTCATCGTCCCTCTCCCTGCGCCGCAACCGGGCGGCCCGGCTTGGCGTCGGGCGCCAGGCCGTCGTGGGCCAGCAGCGCGTCCGCGCGCGACAGCGTCGGGCCGGGCGCAAACAGCGACAGCACCGACCACGGCACCGGCACCGCGGGCGCGTTCAGCCCAAGCGCCTCAACCGTTTTCCCATGCCCGACGGCCCCGGGTCCGTTCTCGGCCTCGTTGTCGATGCCGTAGCGCACCCCGGTGTCAGACACCCAGAACAAAGACCCGGCCGCCGGCGCCGCCGGCCCGCCGCCCACGGTCTGGGTGAAGTAGCCGGTTCCCGGCGCCAGGGCGACGCGGGTGGCCATCCCCGGGGCGGCGCCGACCAGGTCGACGGTGTGGATCGACTCGGGCACCGGCAGCACCGAGCCGGACAGCAGGCTCAGTGAGCTGGTGGCCGCCCCGGCGCGTTTGCCCCAGTAGGCACACGTGACGGGGTCTTTGGCGGCGTCGATCAGGGCGACCTCCTGGTCCGGATAGCGGGCGGTGTCCAGCAGGCGCGACACCGGCAGCCTGGCCACGTCGTCGGCGCCCAGCCGCGGCGGTTGGTCCAGCCCATAGGAATTGGAGTTGCGCAGGATCGCGGCGAGCACCGGCGAAATCGGCTGCAGGCCGTCGGGCAACACCGCGTAGTAATGCAGGGTGCCGGACGAGTTTTGCTCCAGGCCGTAGGAGACGACCACACCGCCGATCGGCGCCGGCACCGAAAAGCCCGCGGGCCCACCGGCATTCGGGATCGACGGCGCCGTCAGCGCCGGGGACTCCGGTATCGCGTTGAACAGCCCCTGCGCGATCGGCCGCGGCGCGGGCACGTCGGAATTTCCGGCGCCGAGGCCGAGTGCGTTGGTGACGGCGTGGTTGGACAGGTCGATCTGGCTGCGCTTGCCGTCCCAGAGCAGCCAGGTGGTGCCGTTGTCCACCAGGATCCCCTGATTGGCGTGAATTGCGCCCGCCCGCGCGCCCTCGCCGTCGGGCGGGCCGGCGATCACCGTGACGCCCGCGCTGTGGNGCGTCGTCCGCGCCGAGTCGATCCGCGCTGTCGACATAGGGCTGCCAGCCGCCGGTCTGCCAGCGTTCGATGGCACCGCCGGCAATCCGCAAGATCGGCTTTTCCGGATCCGAATACTGCTCCCGGTGCGGGGGTGTGGCGGAGCGGTGCACGAGGGTCACTCCCGCCCGGCCCACCGTCAGCGCCGAGGCGCTGAGGTCATAGTCCGGGTCGTCGACGACGATCAGCAAGTGCCGCAACGCATCCGCGGGCGCACCGGTGAACGCGGGGCGGTCGACGAGCGCCGGCCCCAGCATGGCGATCAGCTCGTCGGGGTCCGTCGACAAGAAGCGGGCCGGGCCCACCCCGTCGAGCTCGCCCGGAATGTCGGCGTGCGGCAACCACTTCAGCCAGGACCAGTCCGGGCTTTCCAGGTCCCGGGAGGCCAGCGCCACGCCGAGCATCGTGGGGTCGTGCCACGTCACCGCCTGAGCGATCCAGGCGCGCAGCGCCGCCCGCACCTCGTCTTCGCCGCCGAGCACACTGATCCGGGAGACCTTGGCCAAGTCGATTCCGGTCGGGACGTCGCGGACCGTGCGCTGGGTGTCCAGCAGGCTGCGTAATGCGCTGTGCGACACCGGTTCCAGGTCGATCTCGTCGGCGGTGTCGTTGACCCGCAGCGCGGTGGCCAGCGGCGCCTGGTGGCGGCCGGCCCGCAGCACCAGGAAATCGGGGTCGTGCGGATCGCGCTCCCACTGGCGTCGCGAGCCGGGCACCGCCGCCAGCGCCGTCGGGTCCGGGTGCGACCACTCCGCGGCCGCCCGTTGCTGCGCGGCCTGGGTGCGGATGTTGTCCCGCACCACCGACAGGTAGCGCAGGTAGTCGGCGCGTTCGGCGTCGACCTCCTCGGTGCGGGTCTTGTTGTCGTTGCCGCGGTAGAGCGCGGTCGCCGCGAGCAGCAACACGAACGGGAAGAACAGCGTCTGCGGGGAGATGACCCGCATGCCGGTGGCCACCAGCGCCACCACCATGCCGACGATCAGGATCACCAGCACATATGGCATGGCGCGCCGCAGGAACGACGGGGGAACCACCCGGGGCAGCTCCGGCGGCGCCTCGATGGTAATGGTGCCCTTCCGGGTCGCCGGCGGCGCGAGCCGGCGGCGGGCCTCGAAGATCAGTCGGCTCATCGTCCCTCTCCCTGCGCCGCAACCGGGCGGCCCGGCTTGGCGTCGGGCGCCAGGCCGTCGTGGGCCAGCAGCGCGTCCGCGCGCGACAGCGTCGGGCCGGGCGCAAACAGCGACAGCACCGACCACGGCACCGGCACCGCGGGCGCGTTCAGCCCAAGCGCCTCAACCGTTTTCCCATGCCCGACGGCCCCGGGTCCGTTCTCGGCCTCGTTGTCGATGCCGTAGCGCACCCCGGTGTCAGACACCCAGAACAAAGACCCGGCCGCCGGCGCCGCCGGCCCGCCGCCCACGGTCTGGGTGAAGTAGCCGGTTCCCGGCGCCAGGGCGACGCGGGTGGCCATCCCCGGGGCGGCGCCGACCAGGTCGACGGTGTGGATCGACTCGGGCACCGGCAGCACCGAGCCGGACAGCAGGCTCAGTGAGCTGGTGGCCGCCCCGGCGCGTTTGCCCCAGTAGGCACACGTGACGGGGTCTTTGGCGGCGTCGATCAGGGCGACCTCCTGGTCCGGATAGCGGGCGGTGTCCAGCAGGCGCGACACCGGCAGCCTGGCCACGTCGTCGGCGCCCAGCCGCGGCGGTTGGTCCAGCCCATAGGAATTGGAGTTGCGCAGGATCGCGGCGAGCACCGGCGAAATCGGCTGCAGGCCGTCGGGCAACACCGCGTAGTAATGCAGGGTGCCGGACGAGTTTTGCTCCAGGCCGTAGGAGACGACCACACCGCCGATCGGCGCCGGCACCGAAAAGCCCGCGGGCCCACCGGCATTCGGGATCGACGGCGCCGTCAGCGCCGGGGACTCCGGTATCGCGTTGAACAGCCCCTGCGCGATCGGCCGCGGCGCGGGCACGTCGGAATTTCCGGCGCCGAGGCCGAGTGCGTTGGTGACGGCGTGGTTGGACAGGTCGATCTGGCTGCGCTTGCCGTCCCAGAGCAGCCAGGTGGTGCCGTTGTCCACCAGGATCCCCTGATTGGCGTGAATTGCGCCCGCCCGCGCGCCCTCGCCGTCGGGCGGGCCGGCGATCACCGTGACGCCCGCGCTGTGGGCGCCCCGCGTCGGGCCCCCGCGAAGCTGGGGAGTGCCACTGACGGCGTCGCACACCGTCCAGTTGGCGTCGTGCGAGGCATTCTGCACCATGCGCTCCGGCGCGCCGGGGATGCCGATCAGGTTGCCCCGCGGAAACCGGTCCAGCTCACTGCTTTTCACCGTGGTGGGGTCGACCGGCTTGCCGACGATCAGCCGGGCCGAGGTCAGGTTGAGCACCGGGTGCAGGTCCTCCCCGACCCGCACGTACAGCGCGGCGGTCGAGCGGTCGGCGAGCACCGGGTTGTTGCCGGCCGTCCCGTTGGGCCGAATCAGCGAGAACACGAAGCAGCCCGCCAGGCCGGTGATCAGGATGAGCGCGCCCATCAGGACCGCGCGCGACTGGGTGCGCAGCGGGTCGACCAGCATCCGGGTGTCGTGCAGGGCGATGCCCGAGGCGATGCGGCGCATCACGAAGCGCCAGCCGCTCACCTGATGGCGGGTGACGAAACCGCGGCGGTATTCGACTCTGTCGGGGTTGTCGTTGACCGGGGTCCGCGAGGTGAACGAGCGCCGGTCTGCTTCGGGCTCATGGTTATTGGTCGTCATGCCGGCACCTCGAGGCCCAGGCCTCGCAGCAGCGGCTCAACCGAATATTGCACGTCCTGGTCGGTGATCGTGATCAGCTCCTCGTCGGTGAACTCGCCGGTTTCGGCGTGCGCGGAGTGATCCAGCCGGAATTCGCGTTCCTCTTCGGCCTTTTCGACCACGTTGCGGACGAACCGGCCGTTACCCGCGATATCCAGGCCGCGGCGTTCGACCCCATTGAAGTCGGGCTTCGACGTTTCGGCCAGGTGCGTGAACAACGCCTCGAGATGCTCGAGCGCGGCCTGATCGAAAGCGCTGTCGCGCTTGTGGGCCATGAAGTTCGCGATCTCGATGAGCTCGGCCGGCTTGTAAGACGGGAAGTCGATGCTGCGGGTGAACCGCGACCGCAGGCCTTGGTTGGTGTCGAGGAACTTGTCCAGATCGGCCCGGTACCCGGCGATGATCACCACCAGCCGATCCCGGTCGTTCTCCATCCGGGCCAGCAGGGTGTCGATGGCCACCAGGCCGAAGTCGTTCTTGGCGCCGGTGGCCACCAGCGCGTAGGCCTCGTCGAGGAACAGCACCCCGTCCAGCGCGCTGTCGATGACCGCGTTGGTCTTGGCCTCGGTCTCGCCGATGTGCTGGCCGATCAGGTCGGCGCGGTGCACCTCCCGGATGTTCTCCTTCTTCAAAAGCCCCAGGCCGCAATAGATTTTGGCGATGACGCGAGCGATGGTGGTCTTGCCGGTGCCCGGCGGTCCGGTGAACACCAGGTGGTGGGTGCGCTGCGCCACCTCCAGCCCGCGCGCCTTGCGCACGAGCTCCATGGCCACCGCACTCTTCAGCCGGGCCACCTGGTCTTTGACCTGCTCCAAGCCGATGAACTCATCGAGCTCGCGTTCGGCCTCCGCGAGCAGCACGTGCTTGCGCTCCTGGGCTCCGGGGTCGACGAAGTCACCGGGACTCGGCTCGGTGTTGGGGTCCCACGGGTCGGTGCGTGCCGCAATGCGATCCGCCGTGGTGGTCACAAACCCGAAACTGGTGTCGGACAGGGCGTGTTCGACCTGCTCGTTCTCGGGATGGGCCGCGTACAGGTCCTGCAGCACCTCGCTCGCCGACTCCTCGTCGACGTGCGCCCGCAGCACCAGGCCCTTGGCCAGCGCGCCGTCGACCGCGGCCACCTCGACCGGGCCGTCGGGCTCCTCGAGATACGACAGCGCCGGGGCAAACATGCCCAGCCGGGCCAGCGCGATGCCCATGGTGATCTTGGCCGCGTGCGCGAAAGCGTCGTCGAGATCGGGGTCGTTGACGATCGAGGTCAGCAGCTTGACGACGTCCGACCAGCGCTCGGCGCGGTAGTGGATGACGACGGCGACCCAGCGGGCCTCGCGCCAGCCGGGGCGGCGGTCGATGAGGCCGTCGACGATCTCGTGCGCGTCGGCGAACCGCCCGTCGGTTGCCAGCGCCGCGGCATAGGCGAGGTGGAACTCATCCGGGGTGGCCGCGCGGAACTGCAGGTACAGGCCGGTGTCGTAGCGGAAGCCCAGGGCCCCGGGCGCCAGCTCCACCCGGCGCTGCAACCGGCCCGCCGTGGTCGCGGTGCGCGNCGGGGTTGGCGGCCGTCGCCAAGACCGCCAGCGCGTTGATCTCGGGGTAAAACGCTTGGTACGCCTCCGCGGCGTGGCCCACCTCGTCGGCGATCAGTGCCGGAATGTCGGACTGCAGCTGCGACAGCGCGCCGGAGGGATTTTGCGGAAACATCAGGATGTCGCGCTGCAGGGTTTGCGTGATTTCGAGGATTCGGTTTGTCCACCAACTCAGTTGGTACGGGTTCCCCACATCGCTGTCGATGATGTCCTGAGTTCCGCCGCTGTTGCCGCTGTCGCCGCTTTGGATGGGTTTTACGATCTGCGGCGGCGGCGTGGTTTGCGGTACCGAGGCCACCGCCGAGAAGGAGGTCAGCTCATACTGCGCCATGGTCGCGGCGGCTTGGATCCACATCCCCACGTACGCGATCTCGTTTAGGGCGATCGGGATTGTGTTGATCCCGAAGAAGTTCGTCGCAATCAATGCGGCGTGGACGGCATGGTTCGCGGCCAACTCCGCCATGCTCGGCATCGTGGCAAGCGCAGCGCCGTAGGCGGCGGCCGCCGTCTCCTGCTGGGCAGCCGTGGCCGCGCTGTCGGCGCTCGCCTGCAGCAGCCACATCAAGAACGGCACGTGCGCGGCCACGTATTGTTCGGCAGTTGGACCTTCCCACGTGCTGGATTGGACCGCCGCCAAGATGGCGGTGAGGTCGTCTGCGACCGACGTATAGGTCGCGCTCATCGAACTCCACGACCCGGCGGAGGCCAGCAAGCTGCCGGGCCCGGGACCGGCGCTGAGCAGGGCGGAATGCACCTCGGGCGGGGAGGCCATCCAAATCGGCCCGGTCATCGTCAGCCGTCCCCCTCCGAGTGCGACGCCGGCAGGAACCGTCGGGTGCCGACCCGTAGCGCCATGGCACGGACTCCTTGCAGGGTTGAAGTGACGGCCACTCTTTTCCGGGCGCCCGCACTGTGTCAGTAGTCGGTCGCCGATGAGGGAAAGTTCCCGCGTGCGTCCGATCGGATCGGAATTCGTCGGGCATCGGCCGATCGGCGCTGCCTAGCTTCCGATTCCGAGGATTCCCGCCTGGTAACCGCCACGGTTGAGAGCGCCCGAATCGAAGTCTCCCGTGTTCTCGAACCCGCTGTCGGCCGTGCCCGAGTTGGAAAACCCGCTGTCCAGCTGGCCGCTGTTGGCGAAGCCGACGTTGTCGTTGCCGCGGTTGAAGATGCCGACGTTGGCGCCGCCGGTGTTGAACACACCCGTTTGCACGTCACCGGTGTTAAACAGGCCGGCGCTTTGCGAACCGTTGTTGGAAAATCCCGAGGAAAAGTCACCTGAATTGAAGAACCCCGAGGAACCGGTGCCCGCGTTGCCATAGCCCGAGCTGGTGACGACTCCGGTGAGGTCGGCCGTCCCGCCGACACCGGTGTTCAGGATTCCCGAGTTGAGCAGACCCGTGTTGCTGTCGCCCGAGTTGAACCAGCCCGTGTTCACGTTCCCCGAATTGAAGCTGCCGGTGTTGGCGCCGACACCCGGCGGGACTGGGGTACCGCCGGAGTAGTCGAAGGTTCCGCCGCCTGAGTTGAAGTTGCCGTCGTTGAAAAGGCCCGCGTTGCCCCAACCGAAATTGCCGCTGCCCGCATTGCCGAAGCCCATGTTCCCCGCGCCCGCGTTCGCGAAGCCGGAGTTGAGGTCGGCCGCGTTGCCGAAGCCGGAGTTGAAGTTGCCGCCGTTCCAGAAGCCGGTGTTGGCGTTGCCCGCATTCCCGAATCCGAAGTTGCCGCTTCCCGAGTTGAAAAGACCGAAGTTGCCGTCACCGGAGTTGAAAAAGCCGACGTTGTTGTTGCCGGAGTTTCCGAAGCCAAGGTTCCCCGTACCCGAGTTCAGCAAGCCGGCGAGATTGACGCCGACCTGATTGTCGCCGGTGAGTCCGATGCCGATATCGCCGCTGCCACTGTTGCCGAAGCCCAAGTTGTTGTTGCCGCGGTTGCCGAACCCAAGGTTCGAGTTGCCGGTGTTGCCGCTGCCGACGTTGCCCGAGCCGATGTTGCCGCCGCCGACGTTGGTACTGCCCTGATTTCCGCTGCCCAAGTTGAGATTGCCGACATTGCCCAGGCCGAGGTTGGTGTTGCCGATGTTGCCGCTGCCCAGGTTGGTGTCACCGACGTTGCCGCTGCCCAGGTTGATGTTGCCGATGTTGCCGCTGCCCAGGTTGGTGTGACCGACGTTGCCGCTGCCCAGGTTGGTATTGCCGATGTTGCCGCCGCCCAAGTTCCAGCTGCCGATGTTGCCAAGACCGGTATTGACAGACGGCAGCTGCGCGGCCGCCGCCGAGGCGCCACCGTGGTAACCCGCCATCGCGGCCACGTCGGCCGCCCACATCTCCTCATACTGGGCCTCGGCCGCTGCGATCGACGATGCGTTCATCCCGAGGAAGTTCGACCGCACCAGTTGCACGAATTCGCTGCGGTTGGCCGCCACCGCCACGGGATGCACCGTCGCCGCCCTAGCCGCCTCGAACGCGCCGACGACGGCTTGGCCTGGGTGGCCGCCTCCCGTGCTTGCGCCGCCGCCGAGTTCAGCCACCGGGCGTACGGCGAGGCCGCGGCCAGCATCGCGGTCGACGCCGGACCCTGCCATAACTGGTCGGCCAGGTTCGACGTGACCGACCCGAACGCCGACGCCGCCGACCCGAGCTCGGCGGCCAGCCCATCCCAGGCTGCGGCCGCTGCCAGCATCGGACTCGACCCCGCACCCGAATACATCAGCCCAGAGTTGATCTCCGGCGGCCAGACCTGAAACGTCACCGACGCGTTTCCTTCCATCGAATTCGCATGTTGGTCGCGCAGAACCGCTTCATAGTTCCGCGGCAATGCGAACCCGCGTGAGCGAGCGTCGCGGCCGTGCCGGCTATCGGTCGCTTAGTCCTTGACAGCGCTGACCAAGGTGTTGCGGGCGATCATGGGCCCGGCCTCGGTGTCGGGGCCGGGCACCGGCCGGCCGACCTGCCGGAGGTAATCGGCCAGCGGCGTGCCCACGGCGGTCCAGCCGCGCTGGCCGAACCACTCGGTGGCCGGCGCGTGCCTCTCGTTGTAGACCAACTGAAAGAACAGGCGCTGGTCGCCCTCGGCGGCGGCAGCGCGTTCCTCCTCGACCGCGGCCTCGAACTCGTCCGGCTCGAGGGGGGCGCCGTCTTCGATCGCGACGTGGCTGCCGTGCCCGGCGAGGCCGTCGATGCCGGTGAACAGCTGCTCCTGGGCGGCCGCTGGCAGATAGATCAGCAGGCCCTCGGCGATCCACGCGGACGGCTTGGCCGCATCAAAGCCGTTGTCGCGCAGGGCTTGTGGCCAGTCTTCCCGCAGGTCGACGGCGATCTCGCGGCGCTCGGCACGCGGTTGGGCGCCGTGGCCGGCGAGCACCTCGCGCTTGAAGTCCAGGACCTGCCGGCGGTCCAGCTCGAAGATCGTGGTCCCGGCCGGCCAGTCCAGCCGGTAGGCGCGAGAATCCAGGCCGGCCGCCAGGATGACCACCTGCCGCACGCCCGCGTCAGCGGCCCCGCGAAAGTATTCGTCGAAGTACCGGGTGCGGGCGCCCTGGAAGTTGACGAAGTGCTCGCCGAAGTCGGCGCTCTTCAGCGGGTGGTCGGGTTCGTTACCGTCGAGGACTTCGGCCGCGGGACCGCCGACGGCGCGGCAGAACAGCTCCGCGTACGGGTCGACGGCCAGCGGGTCGGGCTTCTGCGCCTCCAGGGCTCGGGCCGTCGCCACGAAAAGCGCGGTCGAACCGACACTCGTTGTGATGTCCCAGGTATCACCTTCGCTACGCACCCGATCGACACTACGCGGCCACCAAATCCGCACAGCCCCTCGCGGAGCCATAATGAAAACGGTTATCGTTTGCCTGTGAGTGTCTTCGCGCTCCCACCCCTCCGCCCATGGGTCGCCGCCGCCGCTGCGTTGACAGTCGCCGTGGCGGGCTGTTCGACGAACCAAGCCAATCGGTCTTCGCCGTCCGGCGCGAGCACGCCCGCAACCGTTCGCGGCGCCGCCGGGACGTCCTGCCCTACCTCCCCGGTCGCTGTAGTGGTCAGCGTGGACCAGTGGGGCGATATCGTCTCGGAGCTGGCCGGCGCGTGCGGGATCGTCAAAACGGTGCTGGCCAGCTCATCTGTGGACCCGCACGACTACGAACCGTCGCCGGCGGATGCCGAATCCATCACGGGCGCCAAACTTGTGGTCGTCAACGGCGACGGTTACGACTCGTGGGCCTCCAGGCTGGCCGCCAGCTCCGCACCCGGCGCACACGTGGTGAGTGCCGCTGAAGTCACGAAGACCCCGGATGGCGCCAACCCGCATTTGTGGTACCTGCCTTCGGCGGTGACCGCCGTCGCCGATGCCGTGAGCGCCGAGTTGCGCAATATCGACCCGCAAGCCGGTGACTACTTCAACCAGCGCCGCTCGGAATTCGGGGCGGCAATCGCGCCCTACACCGGCCTGATCGGCAAGATCAAGACCGCGGCGGCGGGCAAGTCGTACGCGGCCACCGAGACCATCTTCGACTACCAAGCGCAGGCGCTGGGCCTCGTCAACAAGACCCCGGAGGGTTACCAACGCGCGTCGGCCAACGATACGGATCCGTCGCCGGCAGACATCGATGCATTCCGCACCGCGCTGGCCGGGCGACGTGTCGACGTCCTGATCTACAACACCCAGACAGAAGGGTCGATCCCGCAGCAGATCCGTTCGGCTGCCGAACATGCCGGGGTACCCGTCGTCAACGTCACCGAGACCGTGCCGCCCGGGCAAACGTCGTTTGAGGGCTGGCAATATACCCAGCTGGTCGCGGTGGGAAAGGCACTCGGTGTCTCGGTCTGAGCCTGTCGCGACCTCCACCGCGCTCGCATTCACTGACGTCAGCGCGGTACGTGGCGGACGGCGTATCTGGTCGCAGGCCACCTTTGACGTGCCCACCGGCGGCCTCGTCGCCGTCATCGGACCCAACGGGTCCGGCAAAACCACCCTGCTGCATATGGTCCTCGGGCTGATTTCGCCCGCGAGTGGTCACCTCGAGGTATTCGGCCGCAGCCCCGGCCAGGCCAACGACCGCATCGGCTACGTGCCGCAACACTATGCCGACGGCTCGGGTGAGGCCGTCCGTGCCGCCGATGTTGTGCTGCTCGGACTCACCGGGCGCCGGTGGGCTTTCGGGCACAGCAGCGCAGCCCAACGCCGCGAGGTCGATTGGGCACTGGCCGCCGTCGAAGCCACCGGGATCGCGGACCGGCGGCTGTCGACACTGTCCGGGGGGCAGCGCCAGCGCGTCGCGATAGCCGCCGCGCTGGTGGCGCGCCCCCAAATGCTGATCCTCGACGAACCGCTGGCGTCACTGGATCTTCGCAGCCAGCGTGACATCGTCGCACTGCTGGCCCGGCTGCACGCCGAGTTGGGCGTGACGATCCTGGTGGTTTCTCATGACCTCAACCCGCTGCTGCCCATCCTCGACAGCGCGATCTATCTCCTCGACGGGCACCCCCACTACGCACCCATCGACGATGTGGTGGACGATGCGCTGCTCACCCAGCTATACGGGATCCCGATCCATGTCGCGCACACGCTGCAAGGGGACCGGTACATGAGGAGCACACTGTGACCTCACACGCCATAGCGCTTGGCTACCAACATAATTGGTGGCCGATTCTGACATCGCCGTTCATGGGCAACGCTCTGATCGGCGGCACCATCGTCGCCCTGGCCGCGGGGCTGATCGGCTACTTTGTCGTCGTGCGACGTACCGCCTTCGCGGCCCACGCGTTGGCGCACATCGGATTTCCCGGCGCCACTGGCGCGGTCCTGCTGGGCGTGCCCGTAGGCGTCGGGCTCGCCGTGTTCTGCATCGGCGGCGCACTGGTCATCGGCGTGCTGGGCAAACGTGCCTCCGACCGCGAAGTGGTCACGGGGACAGTGCTGGCCATGGCGACCGGTGTAGGCCTGTTCTTCAGCTCGTTGGCCACCAAAAGCTCCAGCACGGTCACCAACGTATTGTTCGGCAACCTGCTGGCCATCTCGCGCGATCAATTGGTGAGCTTCGCGGCCCTGCTCGTGGTGCTGGGCCTCAGCGTCGGCGTCATCTACCGACCGCTGCTGTTCAGTTCCGTCAATGCCCTGGTCGCCGAGGCGAAAGGCGTGCCCGTGCGTGCGCTGTCGATGGTGTTCATGGTGCTGCTGGGCGTCACCGTGACCATGGCCGTGCAGGCGGTCGGCACGCTGCTGTTGTTCGCGTTGGTCGTCACTCCCGCTGCTACCGCAATCCTGCTGACCCCCCGCCCGGTCGTGGCCATGTGCGCCTCGACAGCCATCAGCGTGAGCGCGGTGTGGCTCGGACTCGGCGCGTCGGCGATGTTCAACCTGCCGCCGAGTTTCCCCATCGTCACCATCGCCTGCGCCGTCTGGTTAACCGTCTGGGCAAGCGACCGCCGCCGGCGTGGTGCCGCCCGAGCAGTGGATGAATCGCGCAGCGCCCCACCCACCGTGACCGAGTCAACGAGGCCGAGCTCCGCTACCTCGGGGATTTGACGGCCATCCCGCGCGCCGAAAGGAGTCGTGTTTCCGGTGTCTTCGCCTTCTGAACGCCCGCGGCGACGCTCCACGGCCAAGCAACGGGCCGTGTTAGAGGTCTTGCGGGAGCAGGAGAACTTCCGCAGTGCCCAGCAGCTTTATCTGGACGTTCGCCAGAAGCGACAGCTGCGGATCGGTCTGACCAGCGTCTACCGCATCCTGCGCACGCTGGCCGACGACCGCATCGCCGAGACGCAGCGCGCCGAGGACGGCGAGATCCTCTACCGCCTGCGTACCGGGACGGGTCATCGTCACTATCTGGTCTGTAGGCGGTGCGGTGCGGCCGTGGGATTCACCCCAGTCGAGGTCGAAGAGCACACCCACCGCCTGAGCCGCCAACACCGCTACACCGACGTCACTCACTACGTCGATCTCTACGGCATATGTCCGCTATGCCGTGCCGCCCCGGGATCCGAACGCTCAGCGGGTGGACCGCATCCCGCCGCGCTTCATTCAGACGAGCGTCGAACGCCGTAGCGGCGCCGGAATTTCTCCACTTGCCCGGCGGTGTCAACGATACGGCGCCCGCCGGTCCAGAAGGGGTGTGAATCGGAGGTCACTTCCACGACGACAAGCGGGTACGTTTCCATCCCGTGCGGCGTCCGCCACTCGATGGTGCGTGAGCTGGTGAGGGTCGATCGGGTCAAGAACATCGCACCGGTGGTGGCGTCTTGGAAGACGACGGGGTGGTAGTCGGGGTGGATGCCGGGCTTCATCAGCTCTCTCCGTCCTGGGCGTGCCATGCGGGCGCGTCCTCAACGGCTTCCGTCAGCGCCGCGCAGGGGTCTTCGTGCCAGTGGCCAAACGGGTCGTCGTAGTGGATCCAGTCCTGCGGCGACCGGTACTCCTCGTCGGTGAGCAGTGCGCCGTGCAGGCCGTCGAGAATGTCGGAAAGCTGGGCGCCGCAGAGCAGTACGGTCATCGCCGTGTGTCGATCGCCGTGCCTGTCGTCCCATCTCAGCTCGGCGAACGCGCGTCGCTCGGCGTCGATACCGGCCAGCTCGGCGGCCGTCAGGGCGGCGAGCCATTTGCCGGCGGAGCTCACCCGCAATCCGCCGCCGGCCGATTCCAACCACATCGCGTGCTCGGGTTGGGTGGCCAGCCAGAGCCGTCCCCGGGTTCGGATCACGCCGTCGAGCAGCAGGTCCGCGCAGGCGTGCAGACGCTGCGGATGAAACGGGCGTCGGGAATTGAACTCCACCAACGTGATCGGGCCACGGGAATCCAGGGGTGGCTCTCCGCCCAGCAGCGGACCGTGCGGATCATCGCTTCGGCCCCGCCGTGCGTCGGACGGCAGATTGTCCAAAGCGTGCTCGATGTCGTCCGGGCCCACCTGGATGCGCGCGCGGGGCGATAGACGACGCAGCACGCCGGCCACGTGCGGGTCGGGTCGGTTGAGCACGACCACGTCGGCGAATTCGGCCTGACCGACCACCACCTGGGCCCGGGTGCGCCCGTCGTCGAGTTCGGCGTCCCCGAGCGCGTCGCCCAGCCAGACCGAAGAATCGACACAGGTCACCACGGCGGCGATCGACACGTCGAGAGCCGCAGGCCCATCGACGTAACCGGGCGCGACACGGATCCGGACATGGTCGATGGCCACGCAGATCGGTTCGGGCTCCAGCCACGGCGCCAGGTGCACCACAATGCGATCCACGTCGTCGCGGCGGTGCAGCTGACGCAACAGCACCAGCAGGTCGTTGCGGATGGTGCACGACACGCACCCGTGCGCGAGCTCGATCCCAGCCTCGGCCGTCGTCAACACCCGATGCTGCAGCATCGCCGTAGTCCGGCGCACCACATGCCCGTCGAAACGATGCTCCACCACCAGCGTCCCGGGGGTGCGTAGCAGCGCCCCCACGACCGGATCGGTGCCGGCCTGGCCGGCGACGAGGATGACGGGCGTCCGCATCGCTCCCCCTTTTGAAAATCATTTTCATTAGTGCTACCGGTACGGTACCGTGTCCGTCGGGGCTTGTCGAAAATGATTTTCAATAACAGCGGGCCCGGAAAGGGAAGTGTGTCTGCTCATTGCCAAGTGACCGGACGCGCGCCGGGTTTCGGCAACGCGGTCTCGCATTCGCATCGCCGCACTCGCCGGCGCTGGTCACCCAACATCCAACTCAAGACGTACTACCTGCCGTCGGAGGGTCGCCGGATCCGGCTGCGGGTCAGCGCCAAGGGGATCAAGGTCATCGACCGTGACGGCATCGAGGCCGTCGTGGCCAGGCTGCGTCGGCAGGGGCAGCGAATCTGATGGCGCGCAACGAGTTACGCCCGATCGTCAAGCTGCGCTCCACCGCGGGCACCGGGTACACCTACATGACCCGTAAGAACCGGCGCAACGACCCCGACCGGCTGGTACTGCGCAAATACGACCCCGTGATCCGCCGCCACGTTGACTTCCGCGAGGAGCGCTGAGCATGGCCAAGAAATCCAAGGTCGTCAAGAACGACCAGCGGCGCGCCATCGTGGCGCGCTACGCCCAACGCCGGGCCGAACTCAAAGAGGTCATTCGCTCACCGTCGAGCACGGCTGAGCAACGAGAGGCCGCGCAGCGCGAGCTGGCGCGCCAGCCGCGCGACGCCAGCCCCGTGCGGCTGCGCAACCGCGACTCCGTCGACGGGCGCCCGCGCGGGCACCTGCGCAAGTTCGGGCTGTCGCGGGTGCGGGTCCGTCAATTGGCCCACAACGGGCAGTTGCCCGGCGTGCGGAAGGCTAGCTGGTGAAGGCCAAGAAACCTCAGCGCGGTCGGCGGGCCGCGGAACTCCTCGTGAAGCCCAAGAAGAATCTCCTCCTCAGCATGGGGCTCAGCGCGGTCGACTATAAGGACACCGCCTCGCTTCGCGTGTTCATTTCGGAGCGCGGCAAGATCCGCTCCCGGCGCGTCACCGGGCTGACCGTCCAACAACAACGTCAGGTCGCCACCGCGATCAAGAACGCGCGCGAAATGGCGCTGCTGCCCTACCCGGGACCGACCGCGGGCCACTGAAACGTGCGCGGAGTCAAGACATCCGGGCGATATGAAGGGAATGGCCGTTGACTTCGCCGCACGGCGGTACCGACCGCCCGTTTACCGTCGTTGTCTGTACCGCGCGTGCGGCCGACCACGCCCTCTCGGTCATCGACGAACTTCGTCCCACGATCCGACGCTGTCCACACGCCATGCTGGTCTGCGCCACGTGCATGCTCGGACCACTCACCTGTGCCTCGCGCCCAACCGGATTCGGCGTCATGGCTCTCGTCCAGCCCTGCACGGACGACCGGATAGCCTGCGGACCACCCCATTGGATCGGCCCCATCACGGACAACGGCGAGGCCGCGGCCCTGTGCGATTGGCTCGAGCTCGGACAATGGGAAAACACTCCCGCGCCAAGGGATCTCGGCAGACACCAGTTTTGGACTCGCAACGCCGGTCGAAGCAATTGAGGCTCCGGCACGTCGTCAACGAGGGTAATCGTAAGGGTTTGCCGGGGCGTCGATGCGGGTCACCGCGGTCGCCTGCAGCGTCGGAATCTTGGGCGAATTCGGTTGCCTGGGCGGGACTTCGCCCTCGACCCGAATCCATGTGTTGTCGGGTAAACCCGTCGCCTGGGCGGCGGCGGGGCCACCCAGGTGAATGCGGGCCAGTTGGGCATCGGCCGCGCAACAGATGATGACGACGCGACCAAGGTCAACGCCCTGTGCCTCGTTCAGCACAAAGCCGGTCACGGTGATCGGCCGGCCCTTCAGCGAGCCGGTGGTGTCCTGAGCCTCTCGCATGAGCACCTCCGGCAGCGACAGTTCGGGAGCCCTGCCGGCGGGGATCGGCGGAAACGCACGATTCAGAACGTCATTGGACACCGAGGTCACCGACGGCGCGGCGGCCGACGGCCTCAGCGGCGGTGGCGTGATGAAACACAGGGCCACGATGGGAAAGACGAGCAGCCACACGATGCCGCGC
This sequence comes from Mycobacterium interjectum, assembly GCF_900078675.2. GTDB lineage: Bacteria > Actinomycetota > Actinomycetes > Mycobacteriales > Mycobacteriaceae > Mycobacterium > Mycobacterium interjectum. The sequence goes on along the minus strand of NZ_LT546237.1, from coordinate 4,679,357 downwards.
CGATGGGAGTGCGCGTGGCCGTGGTCGTCGACCTCATCACCGCTCCGCGGACCGCCGCGGCGGATATCGTCGAGCATCGCCAAGAGCGCCAAGCCGATGAGCAGCACCGCCGAAGCGACCAGCCACGGCAGCAGTCCCGGCTTGACGTAGCGGGTGAACTCGCCCGTGATCGTGATCATGACGATGCTGATGCCCACCACCAGCAGCACGGTGTTCTCGGTTTCGCGGGTCACTACCTGCCGCCCAGAACGAACAGTCCGACGCCGCAGGCGCTTGCGATCGCGACGAGGAACGTGCAGGGGGCGAAGCGGGCCGCAAAGGCCCGGCCGAACATGCCGGCTTGCATCGCGAACAGCTTTAGGTCAACCGCCGGGCCCACAACCAGAAACACGAGCCGGGGCAGCAGCGGCACCATGATCATGCTGGCCGCCACGAACGCATCGGCCTCCGAACACAACGCCAGAACCACCGCCAGGGTGGCCATTACCGCTACACCCAGGATCAGGTTCGACGCCAGGTGCGTGAACACCCAGCGTGGCACCACGACATGAAGCGCGGCCGCAGCGGCGGCACCCACCACCAAATACGATGCGGCCTGCAGGAAGTCGTGTCTGGCCGCCTCGGTGAAAACCGTCCACCGCGACTCGGTCCGGGTTCCCGAAGCGGGCAACCGACGGGTGATCCATTCCGCGCGGCCCCAACGCGACCACGCCCAGCCCATGATCACCGCGGTCAGCAGCGAGGCGGCCATGCGCGCGACGACCATCCCGGGCGCACCGGGAAATGCGACCGCGGTGGCCACCAGCACGACGGGGTTGATCGCCGGCGCGGCCAGCATGAACGTCAAAGCCGCCGCCCCCGTGGCCCCTCCTTCGCCGAACAATCGCCGCGCCACCGGAACCGAACCGCATTCACAGCCGGGCAACGCCGCCCCGCCCACGCCGGCGGCCAACACCGCCACCGCGGGTCGGCGCGGCAGCCAGCGCGCCAATCGTTCCGGTGACACGAACGCCGCGATCAACCCGCTGACTACGACGCCGAGCGCCAGAACAGGAACCGCCNATTCTTCTACGTGAAGCGGAAAATCGAACAGTTGCCAGCTGATCAGGTATTGAAAAGCCTCTACCGGGTTTTGCACGAGGTAGGTGCCGAACTGTTGTAAATCCTCAAAGACTTCGAGGGATCGAGCGACCCACCAGAGCTTTGTGGTCGGATCCGTATAGGCGTCGTAGGTGAGTCCGTTCACCATGCCCAGGCTGGGATTCCAATTTATCCCGAAGTTCTGCAGGATATTGGAAAGCCAGGTATCCCACGGGTAGTCGAGCAGGGGCGCGTGCACAACCGGGCCATTTCCGATACCGAAGTTCTGCAGGCCCTGCACGAACCACGGCGGGAAATTTGCCGGGTTGGCCGGATCGGAATTCAAGGGGTTGGTGAGCAGGCTTTGGTAGAACTGCAGGATCTGCTGCAGGAAGTTCTGCAGCGGGTTGGTGCTCGCCGCGGGGTTCGTTGTCGCGTCGGATTTCACAATTTGCGGCGCGGGGGTGGTCGTCGGCGTCGCCGCCACCGCCGTGGTGGACACCGCCTGATAGACGCCCATCGTGGTGGCGGCCTGAATCCACATCCGCACGTAGTCGGCCTCGTTGAGCGCGATCGGAATGGTGTTGATCCCAAAGAAATTGGTAGCCAACAGGATTCCGTGCACGACGTGGTTGGCGGCCAGCTCGGGCAGGGTCGGCATCGCCGCCAGCGCGGCGGCGTAGGCAGTGGCCGCGGTCTCATGCTGGGCGGCCGTCGCCGCACTGTTCGCACTGGCCTGCATCAACCACGCCAGGTATGGGGCATGCGCGGCAACATACGACTCGGCGCTCGGCCCCTCCCACGCGCCGCCCTGTACCGAGGCCAGTACCGCGGTGAGTTCGTCTGCGGCCGAAGCGTATTCGGCACTCAGCGCATCCCACGCGCCCGCCGCCGCCAGCAGGGACCCCGGTCCCGGGCCGCTGCTCAGCAGCGCTGAGTGCACCTCCGGTGGGGAGGCCATCCAAATCGGCGCGGTCATCGCGGCACTCCTCGGGCTGGAAGGGTTACCAGACCGGGAGTCTAATGAAAATGATTGTCGTTATCAAGCCGGCGCCGGCGCTACACCAGGGGACGTCCCGTCCTGATCCGGCGGTCGACGTCGGCCAGCAGCACGTTGAACGGGAAGTTCCGGACGAAGCGCGGCAGCGCGCGGTTGACCGCGCGCAGCACGGCCATCAGCCGGTCGAAGCGCCGTTGTCGGGCGGCGTCCCAGGGCAACCGCATCTCGTCGCGGAACCGCTGCGGCAAAAAGCCGGTGGTGATCAGCAACGAGAAATCATCCGACCGGCGCTGCAGCCTGCGTGGCAGCGCCACACCCCGAATGCGGCCCGCCGCAATGGGATACAGGTAGTCGCGGACCGCGTCGTCGATGTGCACCTTGGCCAGCGACTCCTGCCAATAACGATCGAAGGCCGCCCGATCCGCCGGCCACATCTCGGGCGGAACCTGCAACGTGGTGGCAAGGGCCATGCCCTCGCGGTAGTGGCGGTCGGCCTCTTCGCCGTCCAGTTCACCGATGAAGGTGCGGTAGATGTCGACCCCGCCCTTGTACAGGCATGCCCCCACCCACAGCTGCAGGTCGACGTCGAAGGCGTTGTACTGCACCGGGCTGTCGGGGGTGGAGTAGACCTGCGCGTGCGCGCGGTTCACCGCCCGGCGGAAGGCCTCCTTCTGGGCGTCGCTGCCGGCGGTGGCCACCGCGAGGTAGGTAAAGGTGGTGCGCGCGCGCTTGATCGGGTGCAGATCCACCCGGCCGCTGTCGACGCGGCTCTCCATCACCCCGTAGCCGACGCCGGGCCGCGCCAACTGCATGATCACGTTCGCGGGTCCGGCCAGCAGCGCGACGCCCATCAAACCCTCGTCGATGCCCAGGGCGCGCCGCGATCGGGAACGTCGGGTATGCCGCGAACGGGGCGGATCGGCGACGGGGCGCTCCACGTGCCGAATTGGCTCGTGAACGGGCTCGTGAACGGCCATAGTGAGTCCTCCCGGGGGCGCTTCACCAATTCTGCGAACACCCGTTTCCCGATGTTGTCCTGTAATGGCGCCGGTGTCAAGATGGTTGTTATGGCTGAGGGTTCCAACGCGCGGCCGTACCGCGGTGTCGAGGCCGCCGAGCGGCTCGCCGGCCGCCGGCGTCGGCTGCTGACCGCGGGCCTGGAACTGCTGGGCGCCGAACAACAGGACATCTCCGACCTGACCGTTCGTGGCATCTGCGGCCAGGCCGGCCTGGCGGCGCGCTATTTCTATGAGAGCTTCACCGACAAGGACCAGTTCGTCGGGCGGGTGTTCGACTGGGTGGTCGCCGAGCTGGCGGCCACCACCCAGGCCGCGGTGGCCGCCGTGCCGCCGCACGAGAAGACCCGCGCCGGGATGGCCAACATCGTGCGGACCATCGCCGGTGATCCGCGCATCGGGCGGCTGCTGTTCAGCACCCAGCTGGCCAACGCGGTCGTCGTGCGCAAGCGCGCCGAATCCAGCGCGCTGTTCGCCATGCTGTCCGGCCAGCACGCCGTCGAGGCGCTGCGTGCACCGGCGAACGAGCGCGTCAAGGCGGCGGCGCACTTCGCGGTCGGCGGCGTCGGGCAGACCATCAGCGCCTGGCTGGCCGGCGACGTCCAACTCGAGCCAGACCAGCTCGTCGATCACCTGGCAGCGCTGCTCGAGGAACTGACCAACCCCGACCTGTACCGCGTCACGGAAACAGCGGCAGGTGCCACAGCCGCATCCCAGGATTGATCAACCACAACCGCATCAGCGTGAGCCGCAGCAGCCGCTGGGCACTGAAGATCATGAAGACCGCCACCGGCACCTCGATCAGCAACGCGGTGGTGACCGACAGCCAGACGTCCTTGGGCCCGGCGGTCATCAGGTCGAACCACGCGTCGCAGATCAGCAACACCCCGGTGGTGAACGCGGCCGGCACCAGCAGCTGACGGCGCAGGTAGCCGAGCACCGCGGTAGCCATCATGAACCCGACCAGCAGGACGTCGAAACCGATCCAGGTGAGGGTCCAATTGTGGGCGACGTAGTTCTGCGGCAGCGTCATCGACAGATACCCGAGCCAGGGGATCATCGCGATCGAGCCCCCGGTCATCAGGCTCAACCGGATGCGCCGCACCCGACTGAGGAACGCCGGGTCGATCACGTCGCTCAGCGGTTGCTCCAGCCGGCTGATCAGGTCGCGGCGCTGCTCGGGTGTCAGCGCCGCGATCTGGGCGTCGGACAGTATGCCGTGGGTCATCTCCGTTTCAGCGTACGGCCTCCACCGGGGGCCTGCGGTCGGCCGCGGTCTTGGGCACGGCCCTGGTGTCGCTCGTGCCGAATTCCCTGACCCAGCAGGCGAATTCCAGTGTGATGCCGTCGGGGTCCTGAAAGTAGAACGAGCGCACGTAAACGCCGGGATGCACCGTCGCGGAGACCTGGCGCTCGCTCTCGTCGTGGTTGAGCACCGGGCCCACCCGCACGCCCTTGTCCTTCAGCCGCTGCCGGTAGTCGTCGAACTTCTCGGCCGGCACGTGGAACGCGAGATGGTTCATGGTGCTCACCGCGCTGGTGATGTCCCCGATGCCGGGGATCGCGCCCGGCGACGAGAGGCCAGGCACCCGGTCGGGGGCGTCGGCGAACCAGAAAAACGCGACGCAATCGCCGTTGCCGGCGTCGAAGAAGAAGTGCTGCCCCGCGCCGTCGGGCAGGTCGAGCGATTTGATCAACGGCATCCCGAGGATGTTGGAGTAGAAGTCCACGGTCCGCGCCATGTCCGAACACACCAGAGCGACATGGTTGATCCCGCCGAGCTCGAATTCGGTGTTGGCGTTGTGCGGCTTGATCATCATGCGGCTCCCCTCCGCGGGTCATGGCCAAGATGCAAATCTGAATCTAACATCAGGTTCAGTTTTGCTCTAGGGAGGTGCGCCCGGGTGTCGACCGCAGCGAAACCTCATGGCCGAGCCGACCCCGTCCGGGCGTTTCCGACGCGGCGCGGCAGGCGGACACAGGCCGCGATCGACATGGCCGCCCGGAGCGTCATCGCGCGCAAGGGCATTCTGGCGACAACGATCGCCGACATCGCCGCCGAGGCGGGCCGTTCCTCAGCCTCGTTTTACAACTACTACGACTCCAAGGAGGCGATGGTCCGCGAATGGGCCCTGCGGTTCCGCGAGGAAATCACCCAGCGGGCGCGTGCGGTGACCGAACACGGCTTGTCCGATCGCGAGCGCGCATACCAGGCCGCCGCCGCGCAGTGGCACACCTACCGCAACCGGCGCGCCGAGGTCGTCAGCATTTATCAGCTGGCGATGGTCAACGATGACTTCGCGCAGTACTGGTCCGAAATCTGTTCTACGCCAATCGCTTTCATCAGCGATTCGGTGCAGCGCGCCCAGGCCAAGGGCCACTGCACCGACGACGATCCACGGCTGATCGCCGAGGCGATCTTGGCCATGTTCTACCAGTTCTGTTACATCCAGCTCGCCGGCCCCGGCGAGCCCGATGACGAGGCGTGCATCCGGACGCTGGCCAACATTTACTACCGGGCCATCTACACCGACGGAGGTGCACCGAATTGAACCGTCGCAACGCCGCCGCCGGGGTGCTCCGCGAGTTCATCGGGCTGCCGTCGCCCACCGCCGGGCGTGCCGGCGCCGGCGGGCATCCCTGCCAGGGCCTCTACCACCGTGCGGTGGGACGCAAGCCGAAGGTGGCGATGATCGCTGCGCACTATCAAATCGACTTCTCCGAGCACTACCTCGCGGACTACATGGCCACCCGCGGAGTCGGATTCCTGGGCTGGAACACCAGATTCCGCGGCTTCGAGAGCAGCTTCCTCCTCGACCACGCGCTGGTCGACATCGGTGTCGGGGTGCGTTGGCTGCGGGAAGTGCAAGGCATCGATACCGTTGTGCTGCTGGGTAATTCGGGTGGCGGATCGTTGATGGCTGCCTATCAGTCACAGGCGGTCGAACCCAACGTGACCCCGCTCGAAGGCATGCGCCCCGCGGCCGGGCTGACAGAGTTGATCCCCGCCGACGGCTACGTGGCCACCGCGGCCCACCCCGGGCGCCCCGACGTGCTGACGGCCTGGATGGACGCCGCCGTCGTCGACGAGAACGACCCGGTCGCCACCGCCACCGACCTCGACCTGTTCAACGAGGACAACGGCCCCCCGTACCCGGCGGAGTTCATCGCCCGCTACCGAAAGGCGCAGACCGCGCGCAACCACGCCATCACCGACTGGGCCGAGACGGAGCTCAAACGGGTTCGCGCCGCGGGGTTTTCGGACCGGCCGTTCACCGTGATGCGCACCTGGGCCGATCCCCGCATGGTCGATCCCAGCATCGAGCCCACCAAGCGCCAGCCGAACCTGTGCTACGCGGGCGTCCCGGCCAAGGCGAACCGGTCGGCACACGGCATCGCCGCTGCGTGCACCCTGCGCAACTGGCTGGGCATGTGGAGTTTGCGGGTGGCGCAGACCCGGGCGGATCCGCACCTGGCCCGCATCGACTGCCCGGCGCTGGTGATCAACGCCGAGGCCGACACCGGCGTGTTCCCGTCCGACGCCCAGCGCATCTTCGACGCGCTCGCCAGCACGGACAAGGCGCGGGTCTCGATCGACACCGACCACTACTTCACCACCCCGGGCGCACGCAGCGAACAGGCCGATACCATCGCCAGGTGGATCACCAAGCGGTGGCGCTGAGGGTTCTCGCCCATTTCGTTCCCGGCGACAAAGTGCTCGACTTCGTTGCGCCAGAATCGGATTGGCTCGACGTCCGATGGTGCGCCGAAGACGACGACGCGGGATTTTATCGGGAGCTGCCGCAGGCCGAGGTGATCTGGCATGTGCTTCGGCCGCTGTCGGGCGCCGACCTGCGGCTCGGGGCCCGGCTGCGCCTGGTGCACAAGCTGGGGGCCGGGGTGAACACGATCGACGTGCAGACCGCCACCGAACGCGGCATCGCCGTCGCCAACATGCCAGGCGCCAACGCGCCGTCGGTGGCCGAGGGCACGGTGCTGCTGATGCTGGCCGCGCTGCGCCGGCTACCGGGCCTGGACCGCGCGATCCGCCAGGGTAGGGGCTGGCCGTCGGACCCGGGGCTGGGCGAGACGGTGCGCGACATCGGTGGCTGCACCGTCGGCCTGGTGGGCTACGGCAACATCGCCAAGCGGGTGAGCGAGATCGTCGCGGCGATGGGGGCCATGGTGCTGCACACCAGCACCCGCGACGACGGCCGGCCCGGATGGCGGCCGCTGCCCGAATTGCTGACCGCCAGCGACATCGTCTCGCTGCACCTGCCCCTGACGGCGCAGACCCGTCATCTGCTCGGCCGCGCCGCGCTGGCCCGGATGAAACCGAATGCGGTGCTGGTCAACACGTCCCGTGGTGCCGTCGTCGACGAGGGGGCCCTGGTCGACGCGCTGCGCACGGGCGGGCTCGCCGCGGCGGGGCTGGACGTCTTCGAGGTCGAGCCGGTGGCGCCGGACAATCCGCTGCTCGGCCTGGACAACGTGGTGCTGACGCCGCATGTCACCTGGTACACCGCGGACACCATGCGCCGGTACCTGACCGAGGCGGTGGCCAACTGCCGCCGGCTGCGCGACGGCCAGCCGCTGGCCCATGTAGTCAACCAACCGACTGGTTGTTAGCTTGGAAGCTGCTGGGCCGAAACGCGAGCCATGGGAAGGCGACCAATGCCGATCGCAATAACTCCTGAGCATCAAGACCTGGCCGACTCGGTGCGGTCCCTGGTGGCGCGCGTCGCGCCGCCCGAGGTGCTGCACCAGGCCATGGAGACACCGATCGAGAACCCCCCGCCGTACTGGCGGGCCGCGGCCGAACAGGGCCCGCAGGGCGGGGAGTTGGGGGGGTCGGGCGGCGGGCCGGGGTTTGGNTGCTGGCCGAGTTCGGCTACGGGGCGATGCCCGGCCCGTTCGTGCCGTCGGCCATCGCAAGCGCGCTGATCTCCGCGCACGACCCGCACGCGAAGGTCCTCGCCGAGCTGGCGTCCGGCGCGGCGATCGGCGCTTACGGGCTGGATTGCTCCGCGCTGACCGCCACCCGTCAGGGTGACGCACTGGTTATCCGCGGCGAGGTCCGCGCGGTCCCGGCCGCCGCGCAGGCGTCGCTGCTGGTGCTGCCGGTCGCGATCGACAGCGGCGAGGAATGGGTGGTGCTGCGCGCCGAACAGCTCGAGATCGTGCCGGTGAAAAGCGTTGACCCGCTGCGGCCCATCGCGCATGTGCGGGCCAACGCCGTCGAGGTCGGCGACGACGTCGTGTTGGGAAACCTGAACATGGCGACCGCGCACGCGCTGATGACGACGCTGCTGTCGGCCGAGGCCATCGGCGTGGCGCGCTGGGCGACCGACACGGCGTCGCAATACGCGAAGATCCGGGAGCAGTTCGGCAGGCCGATCGGCCAGTTCCAGGCCATCAAGCACAAGTGCGCGGAGATGATCGCCGACACCGAGCGGGCCACCGCGGCCGTCTGGGATGCGGCCCGCGCGATCGACGAGGCCGGCCAAAACGATTGGGACATCGTCGCTTCCGGAGTCGAGTTCGCCGCCGCGGTGGCGGCGACATTGGCGCCGGCGGCCGCCCAGCGCTGCGCGCAGGATTGCATTCAGGTGCACGGCGGGATCGGGTTCACGTGGGAACACGACACGAACGTCTACTACCGCCGGGCGGTGATGCTGGCCGCCTCCTTCGGCCGCGCTTCGGAGTACCCGCAGAAGGTGGTGGACACGGCGACCAGCACGGGAATGCGCGCGGTCAACATCGACCTCGATCCGGACACCGAGAAGCTGAGGGGCGAGATCCGGGCGGAGGTGGACGCGCTCAAGGCGATGGAGCGCGACGCCCGCACGGTCGCGATCGCCGAGGGCGGCTGGGTCCTGCCGTACCTGCCCACGCCGTGGGGCCGGGCCTCCAGTCCGGTGGAGCAGGTCATCATCGCCCAGGAGTTCAGCTCGGGGCGGGTCAAGCGGCCGCAGGTCGGGATCGCGGCGTGGATCATCCCGTCGATCGTCGCGTTCGGCACCGAGGAGCAAAAGCAGCGTTTCCTGCCGCCCACCTTCCGCGGCGAGATGATCTGGTGCCAGCTGTTCTCCGAGCCGGGCGCCGGGTCCGACCTGGCCGGGCTGTCCACCAAGGCGACCAGGACGGAGGGCGGCTGGCGCATCACCGGGCAGAAGATCTGGACCACCGCCGCGCAGTTCTCGCAATGGGGCGCCCTGCTGGCGCGTACCGACCCGTCGGCCCCGAAACACAATGGCATCACGTACTTCCTGCTGGACATGAAAAGCGAAGGCGTTACCGTCAAGCCGCTGCGTGAGTTGACGGGCCAAGAGTTTTTCAACACCGTCTACATCGACGACGTGTTCGTGCCCGACGAGTGTGTGCTGGGCGAGGTCAACCGGGGCTGGGAGGTCAGCCGCAACACGCTGACGGCGGAGCGGGTCTCGATCGGCGGCAGCGACGCGAATTTCCTTGCGACACTTCCCGAGTTCGTCGAGTTTGTCCGCGACGGGCAGTTCGATCAGGTCGCGCAGCACCGGGCCGGGCAGCTGATCGCCGAGGGCCACGCCGCCAAGGTGCTGAACCTGCGCTCGACACTGTTGACGCTGGCCGGTGGAGACGCCATGCCGTCGGCGGCCATCTCGAAGCTGTTGTCGATGCGAACGGGCCAGGGCTACGCGGAATTCGCGGTGTCGTCCTTCGGCACCGACGCCGCGATCGGCGACACCGCCGAACTTGCGGGCAAGTGGGGCGAGTACCTGCTGGCCAGCCGGGCCACCACCATCTACGGGGGCACCTCGGAGGTGCAGCTCAACATCATCGCCGAACGGCTGCTGGGCCTGCCCCGCGACCCGTAATCGCCCCCAAAAGGGACATGCCGACCCGTCGCACGTCTGTCAGGTCGGCATGGCCCGGTCTTTGGCCGCTAAGCGGGCGGCGCTAGCTCACCACCACCAGTGATTCCCGCCGCCGTGACCCCAGCCACCATGGCCACCGCGATCCCAGCCACCATGGCCACCGCGGTCCCAGCCGCCATGGCCACCGCGGTCCCAGCCACCATGGCCACCGCGGTCCCAGCCACCATGGCCAACGTTGCGGCCGCCGCCGGGACCGGGGCCGTGGGGCCCACCGGGACCGTGGGGGCCGCCGGGACCGGGGCCGTGGGGCCCAGCGGGACCACCCGGGCCGTGCGGCCCGGCCATCGCAAAACTTGCGCCGAGAGCAGGGCCGGGGGCGGCTTGTGCCGCGGGGACGCTGCAGAACAGCATGGCTCCCGCTAGCGCGCCGGCGCCGACTGCACCAGCGGCCGCGTTATAGGCGGATCGCCGTGAAATCATCATCATGAGCTCCTTCGGAGATAAGTTCGCGTGACAGTTATAACGTTACCCCAAAAATTGCACTGCAAACCATATGAATTTCCATTCATGCCCCGTCGATAGGACGCTTTTTTTCGCGCTAGCTATTCCTGAAATTGCGTATATTTGTATTTCATACAATCTTTTCGGCCAGTTGGCATTCACGCCCTTCAGTACATCTGCGCATCCGAAGCGCGCAAGCCCGCATTTGACGAGTGGCCTTTCAACCCTTTTTACGGAGTTACTGCGCTCAGTAGGTCCGGCGTCTGGCACCTCATTACTCGCCAATTCGTGAGATTAAGTAACGGTGAGATCCATCGTCTAGAAGACGACTTGTACGTCTACGGCAAATATCCAGCTTCGGCGACTGATCATGGCTCAAAATAGGGCGAATTATCTGTAGCTACTTATATCCAGCGCCCAGAGACGGGCCGGTAAACGGTTTTTGCTGGTTACCGCGACCGAGTCCCCGCGCACTCCGCGTGGAACGCTCGCGGCACGCCGCAGGCGCCTAGCGGTGGTATGAATGAGAAGGCCCCAACGGCGCGCATACTGATAAGCGGAACTACTGATGTGCACCTTAGAGAAAGTCGCGCGATGACGATCAACTCAGGTCCCAACCGGTTCGCCCGGTATACCGCCAAGCCTCCCCCGCCCGGGCAGACGGGGCCGACGCAGCGCCTCAGCGCGTTGGGCGAGGTACCCGCAAAGCCGTCGCGCGATCGACGCACGCGTCGCACTGTCGACCTGCCGTTGGCCACCCACCGCGCGCTCGACGTCTGGCAGCGCGACGCCGCCGACCGCATCGGCGTCGCCCGGGTGACCGGGCAAGAGGTTCTCAGCGCGCTGATCGATCAGTTGCTGATCGATCCCAAGCTCTCCTCGCAGATCACCCGCGCCATTCAGACCCGCAGGTGACCGGGGACGCCGCTGGTCGCCGACCGGCCTAAGTCAGTCGATCTCCATCTCGCGCAGCTCGCGCTTGAGGACCTTGCCGGTGGGGTTGCGCGGCAGCTCTTCGAGGAAGACCACTTCCCGCGGGACCTTGTAGCGGGCCAGGTGGTCGCGCACGTAGTGCTTGATGGTGTCCTCGTCGACGCTGGCGTCGTCCTTCTTGACGACGAACGCGCGCAACCGGTGGCCCCACTCCTTGTCCTCGACACCGATGGCGGTGGCCTCCACGACATCCGGATGCCCGTTGATGAGGTCCTCGACCTCGGCCGGGAAGACGTTCTCGCCGCCGGAAACGATCATCTCGTCGTCGCGCCCACTGATGTAGAGCAGGCCGTTCTCGTCGAAGTAGCCGACGTCGCCGGAGGACAACATCCCGTCGATGATCTGCTTCTTGCCGCCGCCGGTGTATCCCTCGAACGGGAACGCGTTGCCGACGAAGATCCTCCCGACCTCACCCTGTGGCAACTCCTTGCCGTTGTCGTCGAAGATCTTGACCTTGACGCCCTTGACGACCGGGCCGACGGTCGAGGAATTGAATTCCAGGTGCTTGGGCTCGGCGATCGTGGCGAAGGCGATTTCCGTCGAGCCGTACATGTTGTAGACGACGGGTCCCAGGTCCTTGAGCGCCCGTTCCGCAAGCTCCGACCCGAGCGCCGAGCCGGACACGAAGACGATCTTCAGTGAGGACAGGTCGGGTTTGGAGTCCATCTTTTCGATCGCATCCAGGATGCGCGACAGCATTACCGGGACGACGACCATCGCGGTCACCTTGTACTTCTCGATGTCCTCGAGCACCAGTGGCGGCTTGAACTTCCGGCGCAGCACCAGCGTCGAGCCGAGGAACATCGCGATGGTGCCGTGCAGGAAACCCAGCGCGTGGAACATCGGCGCGGGAAGCGAGGTCACCTCGCCTGCCCTGAACGGCACGTGCGACAGGATGCCCCCGATTGGCGCCAGCGTTGGGGGGGTGCTGCGGTTCGCGCCTTTGGGCGTGCCGGTGGTGCCGCTGGTCAGGATGATGATCGACGAGTGCTTGCTCGCCTTCGGGGCGGGAGACTTGTCGCTGCGCTCGATCAGGTCGGCCAGCGTCTCGTCCTCGCTGCCCGACGGCTCGTCCGCATCCGGATTGGATCCCAGCGCCCGCAGCTTGCCCAGCTCCGGCTCGGCTTTGCTGACGGCCTTCGTGTACTCGTCGTCGTAGATGATCAGCTTGGCGCCCTCGCGCTCAGCCACCTCCTTGATCTGCGGGCCGGAGAACTCGCTGTTGAGCAGGATGATGCGGGCGCCCACGCGTGCGGCACCGAAGTAGGCGATGAGGAACCAGCGTGTGTTGCGGGCCAGGACGGCGACGCCGTCGCCGCCCCTGACCCCCTTCTCCAGCAGCCCGTTGGCCACCGCGTGCGCGGCGTCATCGAGCTCGCGGTAGGTGAATTCGCCCTCCTCGTCGATGCAGGCGGCGTTGTCCGGATGGCGCCTTGCGTTGAGCGACGGCAGCATGCCGAACTCGCCCCACTTGTAGATGTCGGCGGCCATCGCGGCGTAGTTCTGCGGCGCCTCGATCCGGAACGCACCCGATTCGAAGATCTTGCGCACGTAGTGCAATTCGGCCGCGCCGCGGTCGAGGTACTGCTGAACTTTGGCGACAGCCTGCCCCGGCAGGCCGATGAGGTTTGGCATGCATTCCACCCTATGTGACGTCCGTCTCAGTGCCACTAGTTAATACCCCCCGACTTACGATGATGAACATGACCGGTCCGGCGTCATTGGAGGTGGCCGGGCACCGGGTCACGGTCACCCATCCCGACAAGGTGGTCTTCGAACGCCACGGTGACGCGGGCCCGTACACCAAGCTCGACCTGATCCGCTATTACCTGTCCGTGGCCGAGGGGGCGCTGCGCGGCGTCGCAGGGCGGCCGATGATCCTCAAGCGCTTCGTCAAGGGCATCCGGCAGGAGGCCGTCTTCCAGAAGCGGGCGCCGGCCAACCGGCCGGACTACGTCGACGTGGCCGAACTGCACTACGCGCGCGGCACTTCCGCCGCCGAAGCCGTCATCCACGACGCCGCCGGGCTGGCATGGGTGATCAACCTCGGCTGCGTCGACCTCAACCCGCACCCGGTGCTCGCCGGCGACCTCGACCACCCCGACGAACTGCGCGTCGACCTGGACCCGATGCCCGGGGTCGCGTGGCCGCGCATCGTCGAGGTCGCGATGGTGGCCCGCGAGGTGCTGGAGGACTACGGCCTGGTCGCGTGGCCGAAGACGTCCGGGTCCCGCGGCTTTCACATCTACGCCCGGATCGCGCCGCGCTGGGGATTCCGCCAGGTGCGACTGGCGGCCCAGACCGTTGCCCGCGAGGTCGAGCGGCGGGCGCCCGAGGCCGCGACGAGCCGCTGGTGGAAGGAGGAGCGCGAGGGCGTCTTCGTCGATTTCAACCAGAACGCCAAGGACCGCACCGTCGCGTCGGCCTACTCCGTGCGGGCGACCCCGGACGCGCGGGTCTCGACGCCGCTGCGCTGGGACGAGGTCGCCGACTGCCGGCCCGAGGCGTTCACCATCGAAACGGTGCCCGACCGGTTCGCCGAACTGGGCGACCCGTGGGCCGGGATAGACGACGCGGTGGGCGAGCTCGACCGGCTGCTGATCCTGGCCGAGGACATGGGACCACCCGAGCGAGCGCCGAAGGGTTCCGGCACCCGCACCGAGGGCGGGCGCGTCTCGTCGAAGCCGCTCATCGAGATCGCCCGCACCAAGACCAAGGACGAGGCGATGGCCGCGCTGGACACCTGGCGGGACCGCCATCCCGCCGCGGCAGCCCTGCTGCAGCCGACCGACGTGTTGGTCGACGGGATGCGCGGGCCGAGTTCCATCTGGTACCGGATCCGGATCAACCTGCAGCACGTGCCGGACGACCAGCGCCCCCCGCAGGAGGAGCTGATCGCCGACTACAGCCCTTGGGCACGATATGAGTCGCGCTATCGAAACGACTAGACGCCCCGCTGCCCCATCGGTGTCTTCTTGCGCAGGTACACCGACCAGGTGACGGCCAGCAGCGCGATGAAGAACGCGACATAGAAGCGCAGCGCGGGCTCGATGCTGCCGAAGTGCGACTTGGACCAGGCATAGGCGAGCGGCACCACGAACCCGCCGAAGGCGCCGATCGACGAGATGACGCCCAGCGCCCCCGCGGCCTGGCGGCGCATGTGCACCATGGTGTCCGGGTCGCCGCCGGCGAGCTCGCCCTTGATCAGGAAGATCCGCGAGATCATCCGGTAGGTCGAACCGTTGCCGATGCCGGTGGCGACGAACAGGAACATGAAGCTGGCGAAGAACAGCGGCAGGTTTTTAGCGTTGACCGACCACAGCGCCGCCGCGGCACCGACGGCGAGCATCACGAAACTCATCGCGGTGATGCGCGCCCCGCCGATCCGGTCGGCCAGCTTGCCGCCCACGGGCCGAATGAGGGATCCGATGCCGGCGCCCAGGAACGCCCAGGTCAGCGCGATGTCCCCGCGTCCGAACACGGTCTTGAGCAGGGTCGGGAAGGCCGCCGAGTAGCCGATGAAGGAGCCGAACGTCCCGATGTACAGCAGCGACATGATCCAGGTGTCGGCATGCCGCAGCGACTGCAGCACCGGCTTCACGTCGGCCTTCGCCTCGGAGAGGTTGTCCATGAACGCGAACGCGCACACCGCGGCCGCCACGGCCAGCGGCACGTAGAACAGCCCGGCGCGCGCCAGCGCCACGCCGCCGCCGACGATCACGATCGGCGGGATGATCTTCTGCACGACGGCCACGCCGAGGTTGCCGCCGGCCGCGTTCAGGCCCAGCGCCCAGCCCTTGTCTTTCTCCGGGTAGAAGAACGAGATGTTGGCCATCGACGACGCGAAGTTGCCGCCCCCGAAGCCGGCGGTCGCGGCGATCGCGACCAGCACCGCGAACGACGTGTGGGGATGGCTCACCGCCCAGGCCAGCAGCAGGCACGGGATCAGCAACAGCGACGCCGAGACGATCGTCCAGTTGCGGCCGCCGAAGACCGGGACGGCAAAGGTGTACGGCAGCCTCAGGAAGGCGCCGACGCCGCTGGGCACGGCGACCAGACACAACGCCTGGCTGGCGGTCAGCGCCCAGCCGGACGCCGCCGGGTGCCCGTGCGGGCCGGCCATCATCTGGACGACCACGATGCTCCACAGCATCCACACGCTGAACCCGATGTGCTCGGCGAAGATGGAGAAGATCAGGTTGCGGCGGGCGATCGCCTTGCCGGTCGCCTGCCAGAACGCGGGGTCTTCGGGCCGCCAGTCGTCGATCCAGCGCCGTCCGTGGTGATGCCCGCGCGGCGGCGCGGGGGCTACGAGTCCTGTGCCGGTCTCGGGAGTGGTGATGGTCACGGACCCGACGCTAGGGAGGGACTGTTACCGGTCGTGGTGTGCGCAGTTACGTCAGAGATACGTGGATCTCGCAACGGCCGATGGTGGCCTGTCAGAACTTTTTGCCGCCCGAATGCGGGAGAATTGACCCCATGCAGGCGACCGACCAGCCCCTGGGACTGCGGGAACGCAAGAAGATCAAGACCCGGCAGGCCATCAGGCGTGAGGCGTTTCGCCTGTTCGACGCCCACGGCTACGCCGCCACCACCGTCGAACAGATCGCCGACGCCGCCGAGGTGTCACCGAGCACGTTCTTCCGGTATTTCCCGTCCAAGGAGTCGCTGCTGCTGGCCGACGACCTGGACCCGCTGATCTTGGCCGCGCTGCGGGCCCAGCCTCCCGAACTGTCGCCGGGCCAGGCCATCCGCCGTGCCTACGGGTCGACGATGGCGGGCCTGTCCGACGAGCAGTCGGAGTTCGAGAGCACCAGGCAGCGGCTGATCTTCTCGATACCCGAACTCAAGGCCGCGCTCTACGACGAGTACCACCGCACCGTCACCGTCATGGCCGAGGCCATCGGGGACCGAATCGGCCGTCCCGCAGACGATTTCGAGGTCCGCGTGTTCGTCGGCGCGATGGTGGGCGCGATGATGGCGGCCTACGACAGCGCGCCTAAAACGGCCGAGACGATCTATCGGGCCCTGGACTTTCTCGACGCCGGCATGCCGCTGGGCAGGCCCGGACCGAGAACGCGATAATCTCACGCGATGGGCGGTTGGAATCGACGGGGATTCTTGCAGCTCGCGGGGGCTATGGGGGTGGCCGCGGTCGCCGGCGCGCCGGCTGCGTGCTCGCCGCGCAAACAGGCACCAGGCGCCGCGCCCGGCGGGTCGGTGACGATCACCCACCTGTTCGGTCAGACCGTCATCAAGGAGCCGCCCAAGCGCGTCGTCAGCGCCGGCTACACCGAGCAGGACGACCTGCTGGCGGTGGGCGTGGTGCCCGTCGCGGTGACCAACTGGTTCGGTGACCAGCCATTCGCGGTGTGGCCATGGGCCCAGCCCAAGCTCGGCTCGGCCCAGCCGGTGGTGCTGAACCTGGACAACGGGATCCCGGTCGGCCAGATCGCCGGCCTCAAACCCGACCTGATCGTGGCCATCAACGCCGGCGTGGACGCCGACACCTATCAGAAGCTGTCGGCGATCGCCCCGACCGTCGCGCAATCCGACGGCGACGCCTTCTTCGAGCCCTGGAAGGAGCAGGCCACCACCGTCGGCCAGGCGGTGTTTCAGCCCGACCAGATGAAGTCCCTGATCGACTCCGTCGACAAGCAGTTCACCGATGTCGCCCAGAGGAATCCGCAGTGGAAGGGCAAGAAGGCGTTGCTGATGCAGGGCACGTTTTTTCAGGGCACGGTGGTCGCGACCCTGGCGGGCTGGCGCACCGACTTCCTCAACCAGATGGGTCTCGTCATCTCCGATGGCATCAAGCCCTTCGGCAGCGATCACCGCGCCGTCATCCCGCGCGATCAGATCAAGTCGGTGCTCGATTCGGCCGACGTGGTGATCTGGACGACCGAAAGCCCCGACGAGCAAAAGGCGATCCTGGCCGACCCGGAGGTGGCGGGCGCGCTCGCGACCGCCCAGAACCGCCACATCTTCACCACCAAGGACCAGGCCGGCGCGATCGCGTTCGCGTCGCCGCTGAGCTACCCGGTCGTCGCCGACCAACTGCCGCCCCTGCTCGGCAAGATACTGGGTTAGAGCCCGCCTGTTTGAGCGTTCGCTAAGGCACCTCTGGCAGTGCTCGAAAATCCGTCCGCATCCCCTCCCGCCTGCCCCGATCGCGGAGTTACCGTCGAGTAATGAGCGTGACGGACATGAGCGGCGGCGTCCCCACGGAGCTGTCGACCGAGCTGGTCGGCAACACCGTCTACGACTACGGTGACCAGGCGTTGATGCTCCAATGCGGCAGCACCGCCGAGGTATTGGCGTGGGTGGACGCGCTGCGCGCGGCGGCCTTGCCCGGCGTGCTCGACATCGTCCCCGCCGCCCGCACCGTGCTGGTCAAGCTCGACGACCCCCGCTTGCAGGGGGTCACCCGGCAGCGGCTTCGCAGGATGCGCGTCACCGCCTCCGCGGACGCCGCGCCGGGCCGCGGCGCCGACGTGGTGATCGACGTCGTCTACGACGGTCCGGACCTCCGCGAGGTCGCCGAGGTCACCGGGCTGACCGCGGAGCAGGTGATCGACGCCCACACGTCCAGCCTCTGGCGGGTCGGATTCAGCGGATTCGCACCGGGTTTCGCGTATTTGGTGGACGGCGACGCGCGGCTGCGGGTGCCGCGCCGCGCGGAGCCCCGGACCTCCGTGCCGGCCGGCTCCGTCGCCCTCGCCGGAGAATTCAGCGCGGTATATCCGCGGCAGTCGCCCGGCGGCTGGCAGCTCATCGGACGCACCGACGCCGTCCTGTGGGACCTCGATCGTTCCAGCCCGGCGTTGCTGACGCAGGGCATGTGGGTTCAGTTCCGGGCGGTCTGAGGAGGTAGCCATGGTGACCCTGGAAATCCTGCGCACCGGCCCGTTCGCCGTCGTCGAGGACCTCGGCCGTCCGGGGCTGGCCCACCTCGGCGTCAGCCGTTCGGGGGCCGCCGACCGCAGCGCCCACAAGCTGGCCAACCGGCTGGTCGCCAACCCCGACGACCGCGCGACGGTCGAGGTGACGTTCGGCGGCTTGTGCGCCCGGGTCCGCGGCGGCGACGTCGACATCGCGGTGACGGGCGCCGACACGGACCCCACCGTGGACGGAATTGAGTTCGGCACCAACAGCATTCACCATGTCCGCGCCGGGCAGGTGATCACCCTGGGCACCCCGCGCGCCGGCCTGCGGACGTACCTGGCGGTGCGCGGCGGCATCTGCGTGGAGCCGGTGCTGGGGTCGTGCAGCTACGACGTGATGTCGGCGATCGGCCCGCCGCCGCTGCGGGCCGGCGACCGGCTGGCGATCGGCGCGCACACCGACGACTACCCCGAACTGGACCAGGCGCCGGTGGCCGGCATCGCCGAGCACCTGGTGGAGCTGCGGGCGGTGCCGGGGCCGCGCGACGACTGGTTGGTCGATCCCGACACCCTCGTGCACACAATCTGGATGGCCTCCGACCGCAGCGACCGGGTCGGGATGCGGTTGGAGGGCCGACCAATGCAGCACCGCTACCCCGACCGCCAGCTCCCCAGCGAGGGAACGACTCGCGGCGCGATCCAGGTGCCGCCCAACGGTTTACCGGTGATCCTGGGACCCGATCACCCGGTGACCGGCGGCTACCCGGTGGTGGGGGTGCTCACCGACGAGGACATCGACAAGGTCGCCCAGGTGCGACCCGGCCAATACGTGCGGCTGCACTGGGCGCGACCCCGGTGCGCGGCGGGGGGACGGCCGGTGTCGAGCGCCGAGGGGTGGCCGTTCTCTTAGCGCGGCCCGCTGGACAGGGCTGGTAGACAAGGAGTGTGCAAGCCCAGGTCCACACCGCACGCCTGGTACACACCGCCGATCTGGACGGCGAAACCCGACAGCGCGTCCGCGAGATGGTCACCGCGGCGTTCGCCGGAGATTTCACCGACGACGACTGGGAGCACACGCTGGGCGGCATGCACGCCCTGATCTGGCAGCACGGCGCGATCATCGCGCACGCCGCCGTGATCCAGCGACGATTGTTCTACGGCCAGCATGCGCTGCGTTGCGGTTACGTCGAAGGGGTCGCGGTGCGGGAGGACCGCCGGGGGCAGGGCCTGGTGCACGCCCTGCTCGACGGCGTCGAGCAGGTGATCCGCGGCGCCTACGAAGTGGGTGCGGCCAGTTCGTCCCATGCGGCCCGGGGGGTGTACACGGCGCGCGGGTGGCTGCCCTGGCGCGGGCCGACGTCGGTGCTGGCCCCCACCGGCCCGGTCCGCACACCCGACGACGACGGCGGCGTGTACGTCCTGCCCGTCGGCATCAGCCTGGACACCTCCGCGGCCCTGGCGTGTGACTGGCGCGCCGGCGACGTCTGGTAGCAAGGCAGATTTTTTTCCGCAGTGGCGCCGCGGCCGGTGAATGCGGTTTAAACGAAATGTATTCCAGCTCACACCAAATCCCACGGCCGCACGAAATCACTTGACGCGGGCGGCGATTGCCGCTGAATTGTCGCTCAGCGATTTACCAGATAACTGGGATTCAACTTACAGGCGATATCGGCCGAATCGAGTTGACGGACTTAAGTTCTAAATGTGAGCATCGAAACATACGGCGGGGCAAGTCTCTTCGTTCGCGTGACCTCGCGCGGCCCAAATTGGCACGCCGGCGGTTGGCAGCAGTCAATCATCAACGCGTCCAGGCGATTTCGCCGGTGCGAGCGTTTGCGAGACCCCGGCGACATCGTCGTCGCCCCCCGGGGCGAACCCGCTGGAAGAGTTGGCAGAAAGGTGCAATCGCATGGGCCGCAGCCACCGCATCACGAACTGGGATCCGGAAGACGCGGCCGCCTGGGAGGCCGGCAACAACAAGATCGCCCGGCGCAACCTGCTCTGGATCATCGCCTGTGACCACATCGCCTTCGGCGTCTGGACCCTGTTTCCGGTGATGGCGCTGTTCATGCCCCAGAGCGTGTACGGCTTTTCGGCTGCCGACAAATTCCTGCTCGGCGCCACCGCAACTTTCGTAGCGGCATGCCTGCGGATCCCCTACTCACTGGGCATCGCCACCTTCGGTGGCCGCAACTGGACCGTGTTCTCGATCCTGGCGTTGCTGGTGCCCACCGCCGGCACGATCTGGCTGCTGGCCCACCCCGGCCTGCCACTGTGGCCGTATCTGGTGTGCGCGGCGCTGACCGGAATGGGTGGGGCCAACTACGCGGCGTCGATGACGAACACCAACTTCTTCTACCCGCACCGGCGCAAAGGCTTCGCGCTCGGGTTCAACGCCGGCGCCGGCAACCTCGGGGTGCCGATGATCCAGCTGGTCGGGCTGCTGGTGCTCGCCATCGCCGGCCACCGCCAGCCGTACTGGGTGTGCGGCCTCTACCTGCTCCTGCTGACCGCCGTAGCCCTGGGTGCGACCCGGTACATGGACAACCTGGCGCACGCCACCTACGACGTCGGCCACCTGCGCTCGATCCTGTCCGAGCGCGACACGTGGGTGCTCGCGATGCTCTACCTCGGCACCTTCGGCTCCTGGATCGGTTTCTCGTTCGCGTTCGGCCAGGTCCTGCAGATCAACTTCGTCGGGACCGGGCAGAGCCACGCCGACGCCGCGCTGCACGCCGCCGAATTCGCCTTCATCGGCCCGGCGCTGGGGTCGGTGGCGCGAATTTACGGCGGCAGGCTGGCCGACCGCATCGGTGGCAGCCGCGTCACCCTGGCGGTGCTCGCGACCATGGCGGTCGCCACCGCGTTCCTGGTCGCCCTCAGCACCCACGACGACCGCACTCCCGGCCTCACCACAACGGCCACCATGGTCGGCTACGTCTGCGGCTTCATGGCCCTGTTCGTCCTCGCCGGGCTGGGCAACGGCTCGGTGTACAAGATGATCCCGTCGGTCTTCGAGGCACGCAGCCACCGGCTCGGCCTGAGCGACGCCGACCGCCGTCGTTGGTCGCAAGCCACGTCGGGCGCGGTCATCGGGTTCGTTGCCGCCTTCGGCGCGCTCGGCGGCGTGGGGATCAATCTCGCGCTGCGCCAGTCCTACCTGAGCACCGGCACCGACACGTTGGCGTTTTGGGTCTTCCTGTTTTTCTACGTCGCCGCAGCGGTTTTGACGTGGGCGCGTTACGTGCGCCGGCACGCGTCGGCGGCCCCGGAAGTGGCGGGCTCGCAGGCCCAGACGGAGTTCGCCCGGGTGTGAGCGCCGTCGCAACAGGAGCAATGCGTCAGCAATTCCGCGGTAACGCCTCGGAAACGTCGCGGGCATACACAGGTCATATGGGTCAACCAAAATCCGCGCCGCTCACCGGCTACCGGGTTGCGGTCACCTCGTCCCGACGCGCCGAGGAGCTGTGCGCCCTGTTGAGCCGGCAGGGCGCCGAGGTGTGCAGTGCCCCCGCGATCAACATGATCGCGCTGCCCGACGATGACGAATTACACCGTCACACAGAGGCTTTGATCGCGGACCCGCCCGACATCCTGGTCGTGCACACCGGGATCGGATTCCGCGGCTGGCTCGCCGCTGCCGAGGGGTGGGGCCTGGCCAGCCAGCTCGTCACCTCGTTGTCGTCGGCGCGGATCGTGTCGCGCGGGCCGAAGGGGACCGGAGCGGTGCGCGCCGCCGGCCTGCACGAGGAGTGGTCCCCTGAGTCCGAATCCTCACAGGAGGTGCTCGAGTATCTGCTCGAGTCGGGCGTATCGGGGATGCGCGTCGCCATCCAGCTGCACGGCGCCGCCGACGCCTGGGACCCGTTCCCGGAGTTCCTCGGCGGGCTGCGCTTCGCGGGAGCCGACGTGATCCCGATCCGGGTATACCGGTGGAAGCCAACACCATTGGGCGGCGACTTCGACCAGCTGGTCACCGGGATCGCGCGCCGCCAATTCGACGCGGTCACCTTCACGTCGGCACCCGCGGCCGCCGCGGTGCTGGAACGCAGCCGCGAACTCAGCATCGAGGACCAGGTGCTGGGGGCGCTGCGCACCGATGTGCACGCGATGTGCGTCGGCCCGGTGACATCCAAACCGCTGATCCGCAAAGGCGTACCGACATCGGCGCCCGAGCGAATGAGGTTGGGGGCCTTGGCCCGCCATATCGCCGAGGAGTTGCCGCTGCTGGGATCGTGCACCGTCCAGGCGGCCGGCCACACGCTCGACATCCGCGGCACCTGCGTGCTGGTGGACGGTTCGATCAAGCTGCTGTCGCCGTCGGGGATGTCGGTGCTGCGCGCGCTCGCGCAACGGCCGGGCGACGTCGTCGCGCGCACCGATCTGTTGCGGGCGCTGCCGGGCAACAGCAACGACCCGCACGCGGTCGACACCGCCGTGCTCCGGCTGCGAACCGCCCTGGGCGACAAGAACATGGTCGCAACGGTGGTCAAGCGCGGCTACCGGCTCGCCGTCGACGATCGCCAGGGCGAACCGTGGACCTGATCCTGGCCGCGCACGGCACCCGCCGGCCGGGCGGTGTCGCGATGATCGGCGACCTTGCGGCGCGGGTGAGCGCACTGCTCGACCGCCGGGTGCAGGTCGCGTTCGTCGACGTGTTGGGTCCCAGCCCCAGCGAGGTGCTGTCGCAGGCGGCGGCCGCCGGCCGCCCCGCGGTGGTGGTGCCGGCGTTCTTGTCGCGGGGATATCACGTGCGCACCGACCTGCCGGCCCATGTCGCGGCCAGCGGCCACCCGCGCGTCACTCTCGCCCCCGCCCTGGGGCCGAGCGGCGAGATCGCGCGGATAGTCGCCGACCAGTTGACGAAATCCGGCTGGCGGCTGGGTGATTCGGTGATCCTCGCGGCGGCGGGCACCACGGATGGGCGGGCGCGTGCCGATTTGCACGTCACCGCGACCACCTTGTCGGCCATGGTCGGGGCGCGGGTGCGGCTGGGATTCGCGGCCACCGGCGATCCGTCCGTGGACCACGCGGTGGCCGCCGCCCGCCGCGGCGGTGCACGGCGCGTGGTGGTCGCCTCCTATCTCCTGGCGGACGGCCTGTTCCAGCAACGCCTGCTGGCCAGCGGCGCCGATGTGGTGAGCCAACCGCTGGGCACCCACCCCGGGCTGGCCCGGCTCGTCGCGAACCGATTCCGCCGGGCCGTGCCCGGGCTCGCCCCCGTCACGACCCGCCACGCGTCGCGGCGGCCCAGCCTGCTGCTGGCTCAACGGCCCCATCCGAAGAGGCACGCCGAGGCGCGCGGCGCTTGATCTTTAATCGCATACCGGCGATTCTGGCTTCATGCCGCGCCGCGAAGAGCCCTCGCGCGGGCTCCTTGACCCGGTGGCGAAGATGCTGCGGTTGCCCTTCGGCACACCGGAGTTCATCGATCGGATCGTCACCGGCGGGGTCAACCAGGTGGGCCGCCGCACGTTGCACATGCTCATCACCACCTGGGACGCGGCCGGCGGCGGCCCCTTCGCGGCCAGTGCGGTCGCATCGACCGGGATGGCCAAAACCGCCGAAATCGTCGAGGCCATGTTCATCGGCCCGGTTTTCGGCCCGATCCTGAAAATGCTGGGCGCCGACAAGGCGGCCGTTCGGGCGTCGTTGTGCGCCTCCCAGCTGGTCGGCCTCGGCATCATGCGCTACGGCATCCGCTCCGAGCCGCTGCACTCGATGTCGGTGGAGACGCTGGTCGACGCGATCGGCCCGACGATGCAGCGCTATTTGGTCGGCGACATCACCGGCTGAGCCCTCAGGCGGCGATCTGGATTTCGCCCTCGGGCGTCACCCGCACCTGGTACACCGGCACCGAGACCCGCGGGTCGTCCAGGCAGGAGCCGTCGTCGAGCGCGAAAGCCTGTTTCAGCAAGGGGGATTGGACGGTGACGCGGCCACCGCGGTCCCCGACGATCCCGCGCGAGAGCACGGCCGCCCCGGAAAAGGGGTCGATGTTGCTGACCGCGTGCACCGACCCGTCCTCCATCCGGAACAGCGCCGCCTGGCTGCCGTCGTCGAGCAGCACTCCGACGCCACGGCCGGGAATGAGGCGGTCGTAGGCGCAGGCGGTCGTCCACACCTGAACGTCGTTGAGAACTGTCATGATTCCTCTCCCACACGGACCCGCGGCATGCCGATCGGCACGGGTACTTTGCGTCCGGCACGCTCGGTGAATGTCACCGTCTCATCGACGGCATCCGGGGCGTTGACGAAGGAGACGAACCGCGACAGCTTGTCCGGGTCCTCCAGCACGCCCTTCCATTCGCACTTGTAGTTCTGCACATGCCGCTCCATCGCGGCCTCGAATTCGCCGGCCAGGCCGAGCGAGTCGGCACACACGACCTCGCGCACGTGATCCAGGCCGCCGTCCAGCGACTCGACCCACGGCGCGGTGCGCTGCAACCGATCGGCGGTCCGGATGTAGTACATCAGGAACCGGTCGATGTAGCGGACCAGCGTCTCGGTGTCCAGGTCGCTGGCCAGCAGCTGAGCGTGCCTGGGCGTCATGCCGCCGTTGCCGCCGACGTAGAGGTTCCACCCCTTTTCCGTGGCGATGACGCCCACGTCCTTGCTGCGCGCCTCGGCGCACTCGCGCGCGCAACCCGAGACGCCGAGCTTGATCTTGTGCGGGGCGCGCAGGCCGCGATACCGCAGCTCCAGGTCGATGGCCAGCTGCACCGAATCCTGTTGGCCGTAACGGCACCAGTCGCTGCCCACGCAGCTCTTCACCGTGCGCAGCGCCTTGCCGTACGCGTGGCCGGATTCCATGCCGCCGTCGACCAGCCGCCGCCAAATCTGCGGCAACTGGTCCACCCGGGCGCCGAACAGATCGATCCGCTGACCGCCGGTGATCTTGGTGTACAGCCCGAAGTCCTGCGCGATCTGGCCGATCAGGATCAGGTGCTCCGGCTTGATGTCGCCGCCGGGAACCCGCGGCACCACCGAGTAGCTACCATTCTTTTGGATGTTGGCCAGGAAGTGGTCGTTGGAATCCTGCAGCGCGGCCTGCTCGCCGTCGAGGATGTGGTCGGAACCGGTGGACGCCAGGATGGAGGCGACCACGGGTTTGCAGATGTCGCAACCCCTTCCGCTGCCGAAGCGCTCCAGCAGCCCCGAGAACGTCCGGATTTCGGTGGCGGAGATGATCTCGAACAGCTCGGCCCGCGACTGGCTGAAGTGCTCGCACAGCGCCTTGGACTGCGCCACGCCCTCGGCTTCCAGCAGCTGCTTGAGCAGCGGCACGCACGACCCGCACGACGTGCCCGCCGCCGTGCACGACTTGAGCGCGGGAACGTCGGCGCAGCCGCCGGCGATCGCGCCCGTCAGGTCGCCCTTGGTGACGTTGTTGCACGAGCAGATCTGCGCCGAATCCGGCAGCGCCCCAACACCCAAGGCCGCCCCGCCGCCCGAGGAGGCCGGCGCGATCAGCGCGAGCGGATCCCCCGGCAACTCGCTGCCGACCATGGGCCGCAGCACCCCGTACGACGAGGCGTCGCCCACCAGCACCCCGCCGAGAAGGGTTTTGGCGTCGTCGGAGAGCACCAGTTTGGCGTACGTCCGGTTCACCGCGTCGTTGATGGCGACCTCGAGGCAGTTCTCGGTCGTGCCCATGGCGTCGCCGAAGCTGGCGACGTCGACGCCCAGCAGTTTGAGCTTCGTCGACAGGTCCGCTTCCGGGAATTCCGCGGCGCCGTCCAGCAGCCGGTCGGCCACCACCTCGGCGGAGGTATAGCCCGGCCCGACCAGGCCGTAGCAGCGCCCCTCGATCGCGGCGACCTCCCCGATCGCGTAGATGTCGGGATCGCTGGTCCGGCAGGACAAGTCGGTGAGCACGCCGCCCCGCTCGGCGCGCGTCAGCCCCGCGGCGGCCGCCAGCTCGTCGCGCGGCCGGACCCCGGCCGCGAAGATCACCACGCCGGCGTCGATGACCTCCCCGTCGGTCAGCCGCACCCGCACCGACGTCGAGCCGTCGGCGTGGTCGACCGATTCGATCGATTCGGTGCCCGTGCCGACGTGCACCTCGATGCCGAGCTCCGTGATCATCCTGGCCAGCAGGGCACCGCCGGCCTCATCGATCTGCTGGGCCATCAGCCGCGGCATCATCTCGATGACGTGCGTCTGCAACCCGAACTGGCGCAGCGCATTAGCGGCTTCCAGCCCCAGCAGCCCACCGCCGATGACCACCCCCGAAGTGCGCCCGGCCTGCAGCGTGCGCCGGGCGTCGGCACGGATGGCGTCGAGGTCGTCGAGGGTGCGGTAGACGTGGCACACGGGCAGGTCATGGCCGGGAACCGGCGGGACGAACGCGTAGGACCCGGTGGCCAGCACCAGGGCGTCGTAGCCGTGCCGTTGACCGTCGGCGGTGACCACCGACTTCGTCGCCCGGTCGATTTCGGTGACGCGCGCGTTCAGCAGCAGCCGGACCCGCTCGTCACCGGCGTAGTCGTTGCCGGGCAGCGCCAGCAGCGCCCGGTCCCAGCTTTCGGTGTAGGAGGTGAGGCCAACGCGGTCATAGGCCGCGTCGGCCTCCTCCGCCAAAACCGTGATACGCCAATACCCCTCGGTATCGCGGGCACGGAGCGCCTCGACCAGGCGGTGGCCGACCATGCCGTGCCCGACCACAATGACGTGACGCGTCGCACAGTGCTCGCGCCCGGTTTCGGATGGGGCCATGCCACGAGGGTAGGAGCCCCAAATTAAGGAAAAATCGCGGAATGTGACGCGCACATGACGGCGCCCTCACACCTCACAACGACCGCTGTGAAGGTGTTCGCTGCGGGCGAACGCGCGGGTGGAACTTTAGCGGGATCGACTCAAGTTTCTAAAAATAGCCGTCCGGCGGCTCGCCGGTCACAGCAAACTCACAAGGAAGCACAAGGAAGCAAAAGGAGAAACCCCATGAGCAACCTCGCATTGTGGTCGCGGCCGGCCTGGGACACCGACCGGTGGCTGCGCGACTTTTTCGGCCCCGCGGCGACGACCGACTGGTTCAAGCCGGTCACCAGCGGCTTTACGCCCGCCGCCGAGATCGTCAGGGACGGCGATGACGCCGTCGTCCGCCTCGAACTGCCCGGCGTGGACGTGGAGAAGGACGTCAACGTCGAGGTGGACAAGGGCCGCCTGGTGATCCACGGCGAACACCGCGACGAGCACGCGGAGGAGGAGAACGGCCGGAGCCTGCGGGAGATTCGCTACGGGTCGTTCCGCCGGACGTTCCAACTGCCCGCGCACGTCACCGGCGAGGCCATCGCGGCTTCCTACGACGCCGGCGTCTTGACGGTGCGGGTCGCTGGGGCCTACGCCGGGAGCCAGGCGCAACGCATCGCGATCACGAAGTAGTTCGCGGTCAATCGCGACGAATCCGGCGGGGCACCGGCTCCGCCGGATTCGCCGCGTCTAGCACCCGAAGGCGGCGCCCGCGTCGATTCCGATGACCCGCAACAGGTTTGCGACCTTGCGGTCGAGCTCCTCCCCCACCCCGGTTACCGCCGCGATGCCCAGGCTGCCGAACGCCGCGCTGGGCTGGTCCATCGAGAAGACGGCATTGCCGTCGGCGTCGGCGTAGACGAGCACCCGCAGCGGCGCATACAACAGCGCCCTGGGGTCGTGGCGGAACATGGTCTCGGCGATCGTGTGGTTGCCGAGCAGGTACTCCACCGCGTTGGTCGTGTGGCCGGCGAGGCCCAGCAGGGGCAGGGCCTCGATGGTGGCGTAGACCATCAGGCCGTGCGGGGCGTTGAGTGCCGCGGCGGCACGGACGTCGTCCCAGCTGCCCCCGCGCGCGACGATCTCCTGCACCGACTCACGGTCGAACGGCGGCGCGGCTTTCTCGAAAGCGGTTCGGAATTCGTCGAATTCCACGCCGGTGGCCACGTCGATGCGGTTCATCGCGTGCGGCGCCACGGTGAATTCGGCCGGTTGAACGCTGGTCGTCATGGTCTTCCCTCACGTTTCGTGGCCACTTTGGTTCGGTGAATGAACTCGCCACCCGCGAGTATATGGTTCAGTCAACGAACCCACAAGGCGTAGCATCGGCGCCGTGGCCCTTCCCCGCGAATATCCCGCCGAGAGCTGCCCCATTGCGCGGTCCCTGGAGATCGTCGGCGAACGGTGGACCCTGCTGATCCTGCGCGACGCCTTCTATGGGGCGCGGCGCTTCAGCGACTTGCAGCGCCATCTCGGCATCCCGAAAGCGGTGCTGTCCGACCGGTTGGGCTTCCTCGTGGAACAGGGCGTGCTGAGCAAGGATTCGGGCGAATACCGGATGACCGTCAAGGGCAAGCGGCTGTGGCCGCTGCTCTGGTCGATGATCACCTGGGGCAACGACAACTACGTCGAGAAGCCCAACAGGAGAACCTACCGACACGCGGACTGCGGGGGCATGATCGGTCCGGACCGCCGGTGCCACCGATGCGCGCAGGTTCCCGACGTCGCCGACCTCGTCGCGCACCCACCGCCGCGACCGCGCAAGCCGGGCCGCGACGATCCCGTCAGCCGGGCGCTCAGGCGGCCGCACCGGCTGCTGGAGCCGATCTAGCCCCAGCGCGCCAGCCACTCCTTGGCCCGGTCCGCCAGCGCGGCCTGCAGGAAGGGGCCGAAGCTGATCCGGGCGACGCCCAGCGGGCCGAACGATGCCGGGTCGCCCTGGTCGGGCAGCGCGATCGCGTTGATCGGCAGCGGCAACTCGGTGGCCAAGCGCCGCAACGTGTCCGGGTCGTGTCGGCCCACCGGGTACAGGACGTCGGCGCCCGCGTGCGCGGCCTCGGTCAGCCGCGCTATCGCCCGCTCGACTCGGTCGGAGTCGTCTCCGTCCTTGCGCAAAAACAGATCGGTGCGGGCGTTGATCACGACATGCACCCCGGCCGCGTCGGCGGCCGAGCGTAGCGCCGCGACCAGTTCGGCGTGTTCGCCGGCCGAGCGCAGCCGCTTGCCCTCGGCATGCACAGTGTCCTCGATGTTCAGGCCGACGGCGCCCACGCCCAGCAGGCCCTCGATCAGGCGCGCCGGCGGCTGTCCGTACCCGGATTCGATGTCCACCGACACCGGCACCTCGACGGCGGCGGTGATCTGCGCCACGCGCGTGAGCACGTCGTCGAACGACATGCCCTCGCCGTCGGGTTTTCCGATCGAATCGGCCAGCGGATGGCTGCCGACGGTCAGGGCGACAAATCCGGCGTCGGTGGCGAGGCGGGCCGACCACGCGTCCCACACGGTCGGCAGGACCACCGGGTTGCCCGGCTGGTGCAGCTCGAGCAGCGCCGTCGCGCGCCGGGCGGTGGTTTGGCCTGTCATGGTGTCCGACATTAGGCGGACGCGGTGGCTACTATCGAGGGCGTACTGTGATCCGTGAAACCGGCTGGCGCGGGGAGATCCGAGGAGATCTGTTGACGAGCCCTACTGGCACTGCTGAACTCACCGAATTGCACGACCTCATCGGCGGCTTGCGGCGGTGCGTGAACTCCCTGAGGGCCCGTTACGGCGACAGCCCGGCGATGCGCCGCATCGTCATCGACGCCGACCGGATCCTTTCCGACGTCGAATTGCTCGATTCCGACGTCTCCGAATTGGATCTGGCCCGCGCCACCGTGCAGCAGTCGGGCGAGAAAGTCGTCATTCCCGACACGCAATACGACAGCGATTTTTGGCGCGATGTCGACGACGAGGGTGTCGGGGGTCACAGCAGGTCCTGACAACACAAGCCCCCCGGAAATGAGGGGGTGCTCTCTGTGTACCCTTCGACCAACAGCCCGTTCGAAGAGGAACACTAGATGAGCGCACCCACGGCGAACCGTCCTGCGTCAGGTGTCTTTTCACCGACCCGCGCCAACATCCCGCAACGGACCCTACGCACCGACCGGTGGTGGATGTCGCCGCTGCGGATCGACCTGGGCTTCGCGGCCTTCCTCATCTACGCGATAGCGCGCGGGTTGCAGAAGGACTACTTCTTCGTTCCCAAGTACCACTACCTGACGCCGTTCTACTCGCCGTGCATGAGCAAGGCCTGCGGGGAGGGCAGCGACTTCTGGCCGCAGTTCCTGCCGAACTGGTGGTTTGTGCCATACGCGGCGATGTCGCTGCCGTTCCTGTTGCTGTTCCGGCTGACCTGTTACTACTACCGCGGCGCCTATTACCGCACGGTCTGGCAGTCGCCCACCGCCTGCGCGGTGGCCGAGCCCCGCGTGCACTACACCGGCGAGACCCGCCTCCCGCTGATCATTCAGAACACCCACCGGTATTTCTTCTACATCGCCGGCATCATCTCGGTGATCAACAGCTACGACGCGATCGTCGCGTTCCACTCCGACAGCGGACCGGGCGGATTCGGTTTCGGGCTGGGCAACGTGATCCTGGTCGGCAACGTCGTCATGCTGTGGATCTACACGCTGTCCTGCCATTCGTGCCGGCACATCACCGGTGGGCGGCTCAAGCACTTCTCCAAGCACCCTGTGCGGTACTGGATTTGGACGCAGGTCAGCCGCATCAACACCCGGCACAAGATGTACGCCTGGATCACGCTGGGCACGCTGATGCTCACCGATTTCTACATCGCGCTGGTGGCCAGCGGCACCATCCCTGACCTGAGATTTGTTGGCTGAAAAGCCATTTGAAAAAGAAATCGGAACTTAGCGAGGGTTTCATGGTTGAGGTCGAACGGCACTCCTACGACGTAGTCGTCATCGGTGCCGGCGGCGCGGGGCTCCGCGCGGTCATCGAGGCGCGGGAACGCGGCCTCAAGGTCGCGGTGGTGTGCAAATCCCTCTTCGGCAAGGCCCACACGGTCATGGCCGAGGGCGGCTGCGCCGCGTCGATGGGAAACACCAACCCGAAAGACAACTGGAAGACCCACTTCGGCGACACCATGCGAGGCGGGAAGTTCCTCAACAACTGGCGGATGGCCGAGCTGCACGCCAAGGAGGCCCCCGACCGGGTCTGGGAGCTGGAGACCTACGGCGCGCTGTTCGACCGCCTCAAGGACGGCAAGATCAGCCAGCGCAACTTCGGCGGGCACACCTACCCGCGGCTGGCGCACGTCGGCGACCGCACCGGCCTGGAACTGATCCGCACCATGCAGCAGAAGATCGTCTCGCTGCAGCAGGAGGACTTCGCGGAGCTCGGCGACTACGAGGCGCGGATCAGGGTCTTCGCCGAATGCACGATCACCGAACTGCTCAAGGACGGCGACGCGATCGCCGGGGCCTTCGGCTACTGGCGCGAAAGCGGCAACTTCGTCCTGTTCGAGGCCCCCGCCGTGGTGCTGGCCACCGGCGGCATCGGCAAGTCGTTCAAGGTGACGTCGAACTCCTGGGAGTACACCGGCGACGGGCACGCGCTGGCCCTGCGGGCGGGCGCGTCGTTGATCAACATGGAGTTCGTCCAGTTCCACCCGACGGGCATGGTGTGGCCGCCCAGCGTGAAGGGGATCCTGGTCACCGAGGGCGTCCGCGGGGACGGCGGCGTGCTGAAGAACTCCGACACCAAGCGGTTCATGTTCGACTACATCCCGCCGGTGTTCAAAGGCCAGTACGCCGAGACCGAGCAAGAGGCCGACCAGTGGCTCAAGGACAACGACTCGGCCCGCCGCACCCCGGACCTGCTGCCGCGCGACGAGGTCGCGCGCGCGATCAACTCGGAGGTCAAGGCCGGCCGGGGCTCCCCGCACGGCGGGGTGTACCTCGACATCGCCTCCCGGCTGACGCCCGAGGAGATCAAGCGGCGCCTGCCGTCGATGTACCACCAATTCAAGGAGCTGGCCGGCGTCGACATCACCAAGGAGCCGATGGAAGTCGGGCCCACCTGCCACTACGTGATGGGGGGCGTCGAGGTCGACGCCGAC
>NZ_LT546237.1:4637676-4647009 GCF_900078675.2 Mycobacterium interjectum | reverse complement strand
GCGGTCGCCCAGGACGCCGTCGACGCGGCGGCCCAGCGGGCGCTGGCCCCCTTCGAGGGACCCGGGAACGGCGCCGCCGAAAATCCCTACACCTTGCATCTGGAACTGCAGCAGTCGATGAACGATCTGGTGGGCATCATCCGCAAGTCGGAGGAGATCTCCGAGGCCCTGGGCCGGCTCGACAAACTGCGCGAGCGGTTCAAGAACATCCACGTGGAGGGCGGGCGCCAGTACAACCCCGGCTGGAACCTGGCCATCGACCTCCGCAACATGCTGCTGGTCAGCGAGTGCGTGGCCAAGGCCGCCCTGGAGCGCACCGAGAGCCGCGGCGGCCACACCCGCGACGATCACCCGTCGATGGATTCGTCGTGGCGCAAGGTCTTGCTGGTGTGCCGCGCGGCCGGCGGCGACGCCGTTATCCCCGACATCACCATCACGCGTGAAGACCAGACGCCGATGCGGCCCGATCTGCTGGAGCTCTTCGAGATCTCCGAGCTGGAGAAGTACTACACCGAAGAAGAGCTGGCCGACCACCCAGGACGGAGAGGCTAATGAGCTACAACGCCACCATGCGGGTGTGGCGCGGCGACGACGCCAGCGGCGCGCTGCAGGACTTCACGGTCGAGGTCAACGAGGGCGAGGTGGTGCTCGACATCATCCATCGCCTGCAGCAGACCCAGACCCCCGACCTCGCGGTGCGGTGGAACTGCAAGGCGGGAAAGTGCGGATCGTGCTCGGCGGAGATCAACGGCTACCCCCGGTTGATGTGCATGACCCGGATGTCGACGTTCGCCGAGGACGAGGTGGTGACCGTCACGCCGCTGCGGACCTTCCCGGTGATCCGCGACCTGGTCACCGACGTCTCGTTCAACTACGAAAAGGCCCGGGAGATACCGTCTTTCACGCCTCCCAAGGACCTGCAGCCCGGGGAATACCGGATGGCGCAGGCGGACGTGCAGCGCTCTCAGGAGTTCCGCAAGTGCATCGAGTGCTTCCTGTGCCAGAACGTCTGCCATGTGGTCCGCGACCACGAGGAGAACAAGAAGGCGTTCGCCGGCCCGCGCTTTTTGATGCGCATCGCCGAGCTGGAAATGCACCCGCTGGACACGCTGGACCGGCGCAACCAGGCGCAGGAATCCCACGGCCTGGGCTACTGCAACATCACCAAGTGCTGCACCGAGGTGTGCCCGGAAAACATCAAGATCACCGACAACGCGCTGATCCCGATGAAAGAGCGGGTCGCGGACCGCAAATACGATCCCGTGGTGTGGCTGGGTAACAAGCTGTTCCGCCGTTAAGCCCCCGCCCGCATCGGGTACCCGAAACCCATGCGAGGAACCACCAGCGTCAACGAGATCCGCACCGCGATCCGCCAGCTGTCGGTCCGCGCCGAACTCGCGCGCAAAGAAGGCCGGCAGGATGACGCGGCCGAAATCGATCGGCGCATCGACAGTTACCGGGACGAGCTCGGCCACCGCCCCTAGCGGGCGTGCCCGAGCCTGCTCCCTAGACGCCCAGTCGGCGGAACGTGCTGCGGTGAAACACGATGGGTGCCACCTCGGCGTCCACCGCCACCTCGTTGACGCGCAGGACCACGATCGTGTGGTCGCCCGCCGGGATCAGTTGCTCGATGGCGCTTTCCAGCCACAGGCCGGTGCCCTTGATGAAAACCGCACCGCTGGTGTAGGAGACCGTCTCCAGGCCGGCGAATCGGTCCCCGGTCTTGGCGGCCAACGTCCGCGCGGCCGCGTCATGGGACTCCCCGAGCACGCTGATGCCCAGCATCGGCACGGCCTTGAGCTTGGGCCAGGTCGTCGAGGTGTTCTGCACGCAGAACGACACCAGCGGCGGCTCGAGCGAAACGGGGACAAAGGTGCTGGCCGCCAGGCCTTCTCGGTTTCCTTCCACCTCGGCGGCGATGGCCACGACTCCTGACGGAAAGTGGCCGAAGGCCTCGCGGAGGGAGGACGGTGTCAGCTTGTTCGATGAGTTCACCGGACCTCATTCGCCCCTTCGCATCGGAGACGGTTTTCGCCTGGCCCGACCCTACCCGCCGAACGCCGGGCCGTCGCCATCACCCGGCGAGTATCGGTGCGCGGCCGCCACATCCGGATGCGCCCGCAGTCTGCTCTTCCAGGCGTTGCGGCCGCAGACCGAGAAGATGGGGTCGGCCGGGTCGTGCCGTGCGGCGGCCAGGGCCGCAAGTTCCCCGGGCAGCGACAGCACCGGCAGCTGCGCGTCCAGCCGCGGGTTGAAGAAGAACGGCACCGAAATCCGCTCCGTCGCCGTCGCGTCCAGGTTCACCCGGTGCTCGGTGGCCCTCAGGTAGCCGCCCGTCGCCACCTCGAGCAGCTCGCCGATGTTGACGATGAACGCCCCCGCCACGGGCGGCACGTCGATCCAGCCGTTCGAGCCGCCCGTCGCGCGCCGCACCTGCAGGCCGCGGCTGCCCGGCTCGCCTGGGGGCACCTCCCGCTTGCGGGGGACAACAGCGTCAGCGCGCCGGCGTCACGGTGCGCGCCCACGCCCTGCGAGCCGGCCGCGCGGGCGGGGTAGCGGATGACCTTGATGAGCGTGGCGGGTGCGTCGGCGAAGGCGGCGTCGAAGCCGTCGGGCGCGCTGCCCAGCGAGGCCGCCCAATGCGCGAGCAGGGTCCGGGCCACCGCGGACAGCGCGGCCTCCCGGAGGCGCTGCCGCAGCGGCTCGGGGCCGGCCCGCAGATCCACCACGGGCAACGCAGTGACGCGACTCACGTCGGTCACCGCCGATCGTCTCCGCAGGTCAGTGGGCTAATAACTGCCTGCCCAACCGGTTGGTTAGTTAGACGCTGCAATGTAGCTCACACTCGCTTGCGTTGACGCAAATAACGGATATATTTTAGGACAGTTACTGGTGGGTAACTTAGACCTAGTACCCAACCACAAGTGGCATTCTCAACGAGGAGGAACGTAGTGAGCCACTACAAGAGCAACGTCCGTGACCAGGTGTTCAACCTGTTCGAAGTCTTCGGCGTTGACAAGGCTTTAGGCCAGGGCGAGTACAGCGACCTGGACGTCGACACAGCCCAGGAAATGCTGACCGAGATCAGCCGGCTGGCCGAGGGGCCGGTCGCGGAGTCGTTCGTCGACGGTGACCGCAACCCGCCCGTCTTCGACCCCGAGACCCACTCGGTGACGCTGCCCGAGGCGTTCAAGAAGTCGGTGCAGGCGGTGCAGGAGGCCGGCTGGGACAAGGCCGGCATCGACGAGGTGCTCGGCGGCATGCCGATGCCCAAGGCGCTGGTGTGGGCGCTGCACGAGCACATCCTGGGCGCCAACCCCGCGGTCTGGATGTACGCCGGCGGCGCCGGGTTCGCCAACATCATCCACCACCTCGGCACCGAGGAGCAGAAGAAGTGGGCGGTGCTCTGCGCCGAGCGCGGCTGGGGCGCGACCATGGTGCTCACCGAGCCGGACGCCGGTTCGGACGTGGGCGCCGGGCGCACCAAGGCGGTCCAGCAGGAGGACGGCTCCTGGCATATCGACGGCGTGAAGCGGTTCATCACCTCCGCCGACTCCGGGGACCTGTTCGAGAACATCGTCCACCTGGTGCTGGCCCGTCCCGAGGGCGCCGGTCCCGGCACCAAGGGCCTGTCGCTGTTCATCGTGCCCAAGTTCCAGTTCGACTTCGAGACCGGCGAGCCGGGCGAGCGCAACGGCGTGTTCGTCACCAACGTCGAGCACAAGATGGGCCTGAAGGTCTCGGCGACGTGTGAGCTGTCGTTCGGCCAGCACGGCGTGCCCGCCAAGGGCTGGCTGGTCGGCGAGGTGCACAACGGCATCGCGCAGATGTTCGAGGTCATCGAGATGGCCCGGATGATGGTCGGCACCAAGGCGATCGCCACGCTGTCGACCGGCTACCTCAACGCGCTGGAATACGCCAAGGAGCGCGTGCAGGGCGCCGACATGACCCAGATGACCGACAAGACCGCACCGCGGGTGACCATCACGCACCACCCCGACGTGCGCCGGTCGCTGATGACCCAGAAGGCCTACGCCGAGGGTCTGCGCGCGCTGTACCTCTACACCGCGACCTACCAGGACGCGGCCGTGGCCGAGGCGCTGAACGGTGTGGACGCCGACCTGGCGGTCAGGGTCAACGACCTGATGCTGCCGGTGGTCAAGGGCGTGGGCTCCGAGCAGGCCTACGCGAAGCTGACCGAGAGCCTCCAGACCCTTGGTGGGTCCGGCTTCCTGCAGGACTACCCGATCGAGCAGTACATCCGGGACTCCAAGATCGACTCGCTCTACGAGGGCACCACGGCCATCCAGGCGCAGGACTTCTTCTTCCGCAAGATCGTCCGCGACAAGGGTGTGGCGCTGGCCCACGTGTCGGGTGAGATCCAGAAGTTCGTCGACAGCGAGGTCGGCAACGGCCGGCTGAAGACCGAGCGTGAGCAGCTGGGCAAGGCGCTGGCCGACGTCCAGGCCATGGCGGCAACCCTGACCGGCTACCTGATGGCCGCCCAGGAGGATGTCACCAGCCTGTACAAGGTGGGCCTGGGTTCCGTGCGCTTCCTGATGAGCGTCGGCGACCTGGTCATCGGCTGGTTGCTGCAGCGTCAGGCCGCGGTGGCCGTGGCGGCGCTGGACGCCGGCGCCAGCGGTTCCGAGCGGTCCTTCTACGAGGGCAAGGTCGCGGTGGCGTCGTTCTTCGCGAAGAACTTCCTGCCGCTGCTGGCCGGCACCCGCGAGGTCATCGAGACGCTGGACAACGACATCATGGAGCTCGACGAGGCCGCGTTCTAAGCCGCCTCCGACAACCGCAAAAGGTCCCCCGCTTCCTCGTTGAAGCGGGGGACCTCGTCGTTGCGCGCCGGTTTCCGAGCGAGCGAAAAAGACCGCCGCTGGATCCCCTCACTCCAGCGGCGGCCCTTTTCGGACGCCCGGAGCGCTCTTCCCGCGACCGGGCGGCTGACCAAAGGGATGCCCCGTATTGCCGTCGGGGTCGGGGGGTCAGACCACAACACGGGGCCATCCGGACGAGGGGATACCCCGCGGCCCGGGTTCATAACCGCCTGTGACGGATTTCATTTCGGCCCCGGGCGCCGAGCGCCCGGGATGTCAGGCCTGAAGGATCGCGGCGACGCCTTGGCCGCCCGCGGCGCAGATCGAAATCAGCGCCCGGACGGTCCCGCCGCCCTGCTGCCCGGCCTTCTGCTCGGCCACCTGCTTGGCGGCCTGCGCGAGGATCCGCCCGCCGGTGGCAGCGAAGGGGTGGCCGGCCGCCAGCGACGAACCGTTGACGTTGAGCTTGGACCGATCGATCGAGCCGAGCGCGGCGTCGAGCCCCAGCCGCTCCTTGCAGTATTCCTCGGATTCCCACGCCTGCAGGTGGGCCAGCACCACCGACGCGAACGCCTCGTGGATCTCGTAGAAGTCGAAGTCTTGCAGGCTCAGCCCGTTACGCGCGAGCAGCCGGGGCACCGCGTAGGTCGGCGCCATCAGCAGCCCGTCGCGCCCGTTGACGTAGTCGACCGCGGCGGTCTCCGCGTCCACCAAGAAGGCCAACGGCTCCATCGAGTGGGCGGCCGCCCACTCCTCGCTGGCCAGCAACGCGACCGAGGCGCCGTCGGTCAGCGGGGTCGAGTTGCCGGCCGTCATCGTCGCGTCGCCGTTCTTCACGCCGAAGACCGGGCGCAGCGTCGCCAGCTTCTCGGTGCTGGCGTTGGGCCGCAGATTGTCGTCCCGGTAGAGCCCCAGGAACGGTGTGACCAGGTCGTCGAAAAACCCGCGGTCATAGGCGGCGGACATGTTGCGATGGCTGGCCACGGCCAGCTCGTCCTGGTCGACCCGCTTGATGCCCATCTGCTTGGTGGTGATGGCGGCGTGCTCGCCCATCGACAGCCCGGTGCGCGGCTCGCTGTTGGCCGGGATCTCGAGCCCGAGGGTGGCCGGCAGCGTGCCCACCAGCCGCAGCCGCTCCAGGTTGGACTTGGACCGGCGCAGTTTGAGCAGCTGGCGGCGAAGGTTGTCGCCCAGCCCGATCGGCGGGTCGGAGGTCGTGTCCACCCCGCCGGCGGCGGCGACCTCGTAGCGTCCGGACGCCACCCCGTCGGCCGCGGCGATCGCCGCCTGCAGCCCGGTCCCGCACGCCTGCTGGATGTCGAACGCCGGCGTGTACGACGACAGCTCGGAGCCGAGCACGCATTCGCGGGTCAGGTTGAAGTCGCGGCTGTGCTTGAGCACCGCGCCGCCGACGACTACGCCCAGCCGCTCGCCGGCCAGCCCGAACCTGTCCACCAGCCCGTCCAGGGCCGCAGTGAA
The DNA here is from genome assembly GCF_900078675.2 of Mycobacterium interjectum. Classification (GTDB taxonomy): domain Bacteria; phylum Actinomycetota; class Actinomycetes; order Mycobacteriales; family Mycobacteriaceae; genus Mycobacterium; species Mycobacterium interjectum. The sequence goes on along the minus strand of NZ_LT546237.1, from coordinate 4,640,704 downwards.
CATGTCCTGGTTGGACGCCTCCGCGTAGGCGCCGTCGGACCTCGCGAACGGAATACGATTGCCGCCCAGCACCGCGACGGGTCGCCTGCTCTTACTCTCAGGGGCCACTTTTCTCTCCGTGTATCTCCGGGTACACCAGTTCTCGGACCGGCCGTTAGAGGCCATACTACCCACTGTTCTTACTCTGAAGTAAGTTCAGTCCCCGATACGGTTGGCCGATAACGGCACGCCACCCGAAGACAATGGAAGGCAGCTCAGTGGCTCCCAATCGCCCCGATTTGCTCACGCAGGTCGTCAATTCCGGCCCCGGATCGTTCCTGGCACGCCAACTTGGCATCCCCCAACCCGAGACACTTCGCCGCTATCGGCCCGGCGATCCGCCGCTGGACGGGTCCCTGCTGATCGCCGGGGAGGGCAGGGTGGTCGGGCCGCTGCGCGCGGCGCTGGCCAAGGACTACGACGTGGTGGGCGCCAACCTGGGCGGCCGCTGGGCCGACAAGTTCGCCGGCCTGGTGTTCGACGCCACCGGGATCACGGCGCCGGCCGGGCTGAAGGCCCTGCACGAGTTCTTCACCCCGGTGCTGCGCAACCTGGGCCACAGCGCGCGCGTCGTGGTGGTCGGCACCACGCCCGACGCCGCCGCCAGCACTGACGAGCGGATCGCGCAGCGCGCGCTGGAGGGCTTCACCCGCTCGCTGGGCAAGGAACTGCGCCACGGCGCCACGGTCCAGCTGGTGTACCTGTCGCCGGCCGCCAAACCCGCGGCCACGGGCCTGGAATCGACGATGCGGTTCATCCTGTCCGGCAAGTCGGCGTACGTCGACGGCCAGGTCTTTTACGTCGGGGAGGCCGATGCCACGCCGCCGGCCGACTGGGACCGGCCGCTGGACGGCAAGGTCGCGATCGTCACCGGCGCCGCCCGCGGTATCGGCGCCTGCATCGCCGAGGTGTTCGCCCGCGACGGNGCCGCCGACAGCGTCATGCCGCTGGCGAGGCTGACCGTCAGGATGCTGCGGCCGTTGCCGGGCAACTCCGGCCACCAATGCGAGCACACGCCCATCACCAGACCCGCCGCGGCCAGCGCCGGGATCAGCACCCACGTCCGCATCACCTTGGCCGGGCGCGCCGCGGCCATGAGGCGGTTGAACGCCAGACCCACCGCAAGCGTCAGCGGCGCCAGCATCAGCCCGTGCGCGGTCAGCACGTACGACGATTCCGCGCTGGGCCAGCTCAGGGTCGGCTCATCGTGCGTGGCGGCCGAGCAGATCGCGACGGCCAGGCTCGAGCTCAGGCATGCCGCGCCCAGCGCCCGCGGATGCCAGGTGTTGAGCATGATCCGCACGGTGAACAGCGCGCCGGCCAGCGGAACGGCGTAGACCGCGCCGAGCCCGGCCCCGGCGGCGCACGCGAGCAAGACCTCGCGGTCGTGCGCGGACAGCCGCTTCAACCATGCGGTGCCGAAATCGCCCAGGGCCGCGGCGAATTGGCGNCCGACATCTTGGTCAACAACGCCGGCATCACCCGCGACAAGCTGTTGGCCAACATGGACGACGCCCGCTGGGACGCGGTGCTGGCCGTCAATCTCCTTGCCCCGCAACGGCTCACCGAAGGCCTCATCGGCAACGGCAGCATCGGCGACGGGGGCCGGGTGATCGGCCTGTCGTCGATGGCCGGCATCGCGGGAAATCGCGGGCAGACCAACTACGCCACCACCAAGGCCGGCATGATCGGCCTCACCCAGGCGCTGGCGCCCGGGCTGTACGAGAAGGGCATCACGATCAATGCCGTTGCCCCGGGATTCATCGAAACCCAGATGACCGCCGCCATCCCGTTGGCCACCCGGGAGGTGGGCCGCCGGATGAACTCGCTGCTGCAGGGTGGGCAGCCCGTCGACGTCGCCGAAGCGATCGCCTACTTCGCCAGCCCGGCCTCGAATGCGGTGACCGGCAACGTCATTCGGGTCTGCGGCCAGGCGATGTTGGGCGCATAGGGCTTTCGAGGAGAACGCGATGAATCAGCCAAGCGGCCTGAAGAACATGCTGCGCGCGGCGGCCGGGGCCCTGCCGTTGGTGCCCCGCTCGGACCAGTTGCCCACCCGCACGGTGACCGTCGACGAGCTACCCGTCGACCACGCCAAGGTGGCCGAGTACGCGGCGGTCACCGGCCTGCGTTACGGCAACCACGTGCCGCTGACCTACCCGTTCGCGTTGACCTTTCCCGCGATGATGTCGCTGGTGACCGGCTTCGATTTTCCTTTCGCGGCAATGGGATCCGTGCATACCGAGAACCGCATCACGCAATACCGCCCGATCGCGGTGACCGATACCGTCGGCGTGCGCGTGCACGCGGAGAACCTGCGCGAACACCGCAAGGGCCTCTTGGTGGACCTGGTAACGGACGTCAGCGTCGGCAACGAGGACGCGTGGCACCAGGTGACCACCTTCCTGCACCAGCAACGCACCAGCCTGTCCGACGAACCCAAACCGCCGCCGCAGAAGCAGCCGAAGCTGCCGCCGCCCAGCACCGTGCTGCGGGTCAGCCCCGGCCAGATCCGCCGCTACGCCGTCGTCGGCGGCGACCACAACCCGATCCACACCAACCCGATCGCCGCCAAATTGTTCGGCTTCCCGACGGTCATCGCGCACGGGATGTTCAGCGCCGCAGCGGTATTGGCCAACATCGAGGCACGGCTGCCCGAGCGGGTGCAGTACTCGGTGCGGTTCGGCAAGCCGCTGGTGCTGCCCGGCAGCGCGGGCCTGTACATCGACCAGGGCGATGACGGCGGCTGGGACCTTTCGCTGCGCAACGTCGCCAAGGGGTATCCCTATCTGACCGGCAGCGTCCGGGCCGGCTAGCACTTGCGGGCCGGCGCGGCGGCCCTGCGGCCGAGCGTGAGCACCTTCAATCCGTATGCGGCGCAGGCGGTCAGCAGGAAGAGCAGGAACAGCCAGAGCGGCGGGGGGGGGGGGGGTGTTCTTTTACAACCATACATGGTTTTAAAAAAAAGCGGGGGGCGGCAAGGGGGGGG
>NZ_LT546237.1:4635638-4637663 GCF_900078675.2 Mycobacterium interjectum | reverse complement strand
CTCCACGCCAGCCGCGGGATCCGCTCCCGGCGGGCGATGGTCTGCGCGAGCGGCGGCACCTCGGCGCTGCGGCGCAGGATCCACCAGCCGAATCCCGCCAGCGCGCCACCGATCATTGGTCCCACGACGCGGCGGACCGGGCTGCTGCCCGCGATCCCGGCGAGCAACGTGCCGAAACTGTAGTGGTACGTGGCGTGCTCGACGAAGCGCAGCACCGCTGTCGTCGCCAACCCGGCGGCCCCGGCCAGCAGGCCGACGATCAGCACCGCGCAAAAGAAGTCGAGGTTGCGGCGGGACGCCCGCTTCCCGACGATGCGGACCGCGACGCGGTCCGAGGAGGGCGGCAATCGAGCCGAGGAGGCCACCTCACGAATGTAGGGGCTAGCCGGCCGCGGCGGCTTCCCGGTCCTCCGGCGTGCCCCGCAGGCCGTGCCAAAACAGGTCGATCATCAGCTCGGCCGCCTCGTCGACGCCGATGTCACCGGTGGACAGCCGGTTGGCCATCGCCTCGCCCGCGCCCACCAGCGCCACCGCCATCATCTGGTATTCGGCGTCCGACCGCGGGGTGCGGCTGCCGGCCCGCATCAGCTCGGCGACCAGTTCGATGATCTGCTCGCGTCCCTCGCGCACGGTGTGCGCAAACGCCTGCGAGCTGATGGCTTGGCTGTACATCACGATCCAGGACGCGCGGTTGGAGTCGATGTAGCGCATGAACGACCCGATAGCGTTGCCCAGCAAATCCTTTGGGCTTTGCGCGAAGTTGATGTCGGCGCGCACCGCATCGACGAACCGCCCCAGTTCGCGATCCAGGCAGGCGCCGAACAGGTCCTCCTTGGAGCCGTAGTACAGGTACAGCATCGGCTTGGAGATCTCCGCCTCGGCGGCGATGGCGTCCATCGAGGTCTCGTGGTAGCCGTTGACCGAGAACATCTGCACGGCGGCGTCGAGCATCTGCTGTTCGCGGACGGCACGGGGTAACCGCTTGGTACCACCCGCCATCATGCTGCCCTTTCACGCTCTTCGGGCCCTGCCTATCTGGCTACAGGGTAACGAGGATGCTTCGCGTTAGTGGCCGCATGTTCGATTGGCGCCCTTCATCGTCGCCACCCGCACCACCGAGTCGTTGACCGCCGGCATCGGCAGCTCGCCCGAATCGACCGCCTTTTGCAGGTGGTCAAGCACCGCGGGCACCTCGTCGGTGGTGACCCACAGCGCGACGTCGGTGCCGGCCTGCAGGGTGCGCAGCACCGCCTCCGGTACGCCGTAGCGATCGGAGATCGCGGCCATGCTGGACACGTCGTCGCTGAACACCGGCCCGTTGAAGGGCGGGGCGCGGTAGCCGGTGCCGGTGCGCAGCAGCTGGACGGCGGCGCGGCTCAGGCTGGCCGGCTCGCTGCCGGTCAGCCCGGGCACCTGCAGGTGACCCACCATCACGGCGACCGGCGTTGCCGTCACCAGCGTGCGGTACGGCACCAGGTCGACGTTTTGNCAAGCTCGACCTCACCGCCAACCCGCTGCGCTTCCTGGCCCGCGCGACGAACCTGTGGAACAGCGAACTGCCCTTCGGCCAGTCACAGAATCAGGCCTACGGCTACCTGTTTCCGCACGGCACCTTCTTTCTGGTAGGCCATCTGCTGGGGGTGCCGGGGTGGATGACCCAGCGGCTGTGGTGGGCGTTGCTGCTCACCGTCGGGTTCTGGGGGCTGCTGCGGGTGGCCGAGACGCTGGGGATCGGCAGCCCGACGTCGCGGGTGCTCGGCGCGGCGGCGTTCGCGCTGGCACCGCGGGTGCTGACCACGCTCGGGTCGATCTCGTCGGAGACCCTGCCGATAATGCTGGCGCCGTGGGTGTTGTTGCCGACGATCCTGGCGCTGCGGGCTTCGACGGACAGATCCACCCGGGCCCTGGCCGCGCAGGCCGGGCTGGCCGTCGCGCTGATGGGCGCGGTCAACGCCATCGCCACGCTCGCCGGGTGCCTGCCCGCGGTGGTCTGGTGGGCGGGCCACCGGCGGGACCGGGTGGGGG
>NZ_LT546237.1:4633661-4635470 GCF_900078675.2 Mycobacterium interjectum | reverse complement strand
TTGACCCCGCCGCAGACCATCCGGGCGCTGGATTCGGTGCAACGCCTGTTCGCCGCGGGGCGACCCTCGGCCGGCCTGGCCGATACCCTTGCCCGGCAAGGCATTTCGTACGTGGTGCTGCGCAACGACCTGGACCCGGAGACGTCCCGCTCGGCGCGACCGATCCTGGTGCACCGCGCCGTCGAGGGCTCGCCGCGACTGCAAAAAGTGGCGCAGTTCGGCGCGCCGGTGGGGCCCGGCACGCTGGCGGGCTTCGTCGTCGACGGCGGGCTGCGGCCGCGCTACCCCGCGGTAGAGATCTACCGCGTTGACGTTGCCGGCAATCCGGGCGCGCCGTACTTCGTCGACACCGACCGGATGGCCCGGGTCGACGGGGGGCCCGAGGTACTGCTGCGCCTCGACGAGCGGCGACGGCTGCAGGGCCGACCGCCGCTGGGTCCGGTGCTGATGACGAGCGACGCGCGCGGCGCCGGGCTGGCGGCGCCCCTGGTCACCGTGACCGACACCCCGGTGGACCGCGAGACCGACTACGGCCGCGTCGACCACCACTCGTCGGCGATCCGGGCGCCCGGCGACACCCGGCACACCTTCAACCGCGTCCCCGACTACCCGGCCCCGGGCGCCGACCCGGTATCCGGCGCCTGGAACGGCGGCAGGATCACCGTGTCGAGCTCGTCGTCGGATTCCACCGCGATGCCCGACGTCGCACCGGCCACCTCCCCGGCCGCCGCGATCGACGGCGACTCCGCAACCGCGTGGGTGTCCAACGCGCTGCAGTCCGCCGTCGGGCAGTGGCTGCAAGTGGACTTCGACCACCCGATCAGCAACGGCGCCATCACCATCACACCCAGCGCGACCGCCGTCGGCGCCCAGGTCCGTCGCATCCTGATCGAGACCGCCAACGGCAGCACCACCCTGCGGTTCGACGAGCCAGGCAAGCCGCTCGTGGCGGCGCTGCCGTACGGCGAAAGCCCGTGGGTGCGGTTGACCGCCGCCGGCACCGACGACGGCTCGCCCGGTGTGCAGTTCGGCATCACCGACCTGTCAATCACCCAATACGACGCCTCCGGATTCGCCCACCCGGTCAACCTGCGCCACACCGTGGCCGTGCCCGGGCCGCCGCCGGGCTCGGCGATAGCGGGCTGGGACCTGGGCTCCGAGCTGCTGGGCAGGCCGGGCTGCGCCCGGGCGCCCGACGGCGTGCGCTGCGCGGCCTCGATGGCGCTGGCACCGGAAGAGCCCGTCAACTTCAGCCGCACCCTGACCGTGGCGGCTCCGGTGTCGGTGACGCCGACGGTGTGGGTGCGGCCACGGGAGGGGCCCAAGCTTGCCGATCTGGTCGCCGAGCCGAATACCACTCGCGCACAAGGTGATTCCGATGTGATAGACATTCTCGGCTCGGCGTACGCGGCCACCGACGGCGACCCGGCCACCGCGTGGATTGCGCCGCAGCGGGTGGTGCAGCACAAGTCGCCGCCGACGCTGACCGTCACCCTGCCGCGGCCGACCGAGGTCTTCGGGCTGCGCGTGGCGCCCAGTCGGTCGGCGTTGCCGGCCCACCCGACGCTGCTGGCCGTCAACCTGGGCGACGGCCCGCAGGTCCGGGAGCTGAAGGCCGGTGAGCCGCAGACCCTGTCGCTGGCACCGCGGGTGACCGACACCGTGAGCATCAGCCTGCTCGGCTGGGAAGACATCATCGACCGCAATGCCCTGGGCTTCGACCAGCTCAAGCCGCCGGGGCTGGCCGAGGTGGCGGTTCTCGGCGCCGACGGCGACCCGATCGCGCCCGCCGACGCCGCTGCCAACCGA
>NZ_LT546237.1:4613739-4633540 GCF_900078675.2 Mycobacterium interjectum | reverse complement strand
GCTGATCGCGGCCGGGGCCGCGCTGTCGCGCCATCCCTGGCGCTCGGTCGACGGTTACGCCGGGCATTCGGCGAGCGTGCAACTGCTGGCGCTGATTTCGCTTGCCGTGCTTGCCGCGTCGGTCGTGACGCCCGCGGGCCGGCAGGCGCGGCCGCGCGACGAATGACGCCGCAGGTGTTGGCTACCGGTTTTTCTGCTGCTTGACTGGATATACGGCTCGGTGTGATCGCCGCCGCCCGAGGAGTAACGACCGTGGGATGGTTTTCGGCACCCGAATACTGGCTGGGCAGGCTCGTCCTGGAGCGCGGCGTCGCAGCCATCTACCTGATCGCCTTTTTGGCGGCCGCGCTCCAGTTCCGGGCGCTCATCGGGGAGCACGGAATACTGCCGATACCAAAGTTTTTGGCCAGGCAGTCGTTTTGGCGGGCACCGAGCCTTTTTCAGCTGCGCTATTCCGATCGGCTGTTCGCGGGCGTGTCGTGGCTGGGTGCGGCGCTGGCGGCGGCCATCGTGGCCGGTGCGGCCGACCTGGCGCCGCTGTGGGCCGCGATGCTGGGGTGGCTGGCGTTGTGGGTGCTTTACCTTTCGATCGTCAACGTCGGCCAGACCTGGTACGGGTTCGGGTGGGAGTCGTTGCTGTTGGAGGCCGGATTCTTGATGGTCTTCCTCGGCAACGACCGGGTGGCGCCCCCGGTGCTGACGCTCTGGCTCGCGCGGTTGTTGCTGTTCCGGGTCGAGTTCGGCGCCGGGCTGATCAAGTTGCGCGGCGACCCGTGCTGGCGCGACCTTACCTGCCTGTACTACCACCACGAGACCCAGCCGATGCCGGGGCCGTTGAGCTGGTTCTTCCATCACCTGCCCCGGCCGCTGCACCGAGTCGAGGTGGCGGGCAACCATTTCGCGCAGCTGATCGTGCCGTTCGGGTTGTTCGCGCCGCAGCCGATCGCCAGCGTGGCCGCGGGGATCGTCGTGATCACCCAATTGTGGTTGGTGGCATCGGGCAACTTCGCCTGGCTCAACTGGGTGACGATCTTCCTGGCGTTCAGCGCGATTGACGATTCATCGCTGGCGAGGCTGTTCGGGACGCCCGGGCACCCCTCCTGGTCCGCGCCGCCGCTGTGGTTCGCCGGCCCGGTGATCGCGTTCACCGGCGCCGTGCTGTTGCTGACCTACTGGCCGGTGCGCAATATGCTCTCCTCACGTCAGCGAATGAACATGTCCTTCAACCCCTTTCACCTGGTGAACACCTACGGGGCGTTTGGCAGCATCGGCCGCGTCCGGCGCGAGGTGGTGATCGAGGGCACCGACGAGGAGCGGCTGACCCAGCACACCGTGTGGAAGGAATACGGGTTCAAGGGCAAGCCCGGTGCCGTGGGTCGGATGCCGCGGCAGTGGGCGCCGTATCACCTGCGCCTGGACTGGCTGATGTGGTTCGCTGCCATCTCGCCCGGCTATGCGGGGCCGTGGCTGGTCCCCCTGCTGCAGCGGCTGCTGCGCAACGATCGGCCGACACTGCGCCTGTTGCGGCGCAACCCATTCCCGGATTCACCGCCCCGGTATGTGCGCGCGCAGCTCTATCAGTACCGGTTCACCACGCTGGCCGAGCTGCGCCGAGATCGGGCGTGGTGGCACCGCACGCTGATCGACGAATACCTGCCGCCGATCGCGGTGGACGCGGGCGGCAACGCCGACCCCTAGACCGTTCAGCCAAGAAGCCGTCAGGCCAATCGACCGAGGTCGGTGATGAGCTGCGACACCACCGTGATCGTGGCGATTCGGCGCCCCGTGTCGTCGTCGAGCTCCGCACCGAGCACGGCGTTCGTCTTGGTCAACTTGAGCACCCGCCCCGCCGCCACGTAGCTTTTCGCCGTTCCGCCCCGCAAGATCGTCACCGTCATGCTCAGCGTCGGGCAGGGGTAGCCAGTGACCAGCGAACCGCAGTGCGTGGCGGTCTGGTCCAGCATCTCGGCGATCGAACCGCCGCTCAGCTGAGCGAAATTGAAGGCGGATGGACTCGGCTCGTACGACATTCGTAGCCACCGCTCTGCGCGACTCCCGTCGAGATATTTGGCACGCAAGGCCGAAAGATTGGGCGTCAGATGCTGATTGGCGTGTTCAACCCACTGTGCGTCGGAGAAGGCGAGACCGGGTTCACCGAATAGTCCGAGGTATCCACTGACGTCCATGGCTCTGACTCCTTTAGCGTTGTGCGGGCAGCGATCTCCGTGTGGTACGGCTGGCTCGTCGAGGCTAGTCGACGCATAAACTGACATGCGGTCGTCAACGCCCGCTCAGGGTTGCCGTGCAGCCTCATTGGCGAGTTGAAGGCGTGAAGTGATGCCCAGCTTTCGGTAAATGTGATTGAGATGGGCTTGTACCGTTCGTGGCGAGATCAACAGCTTCGTAGCGATGTCTTTGTTCCCAAGTCCATCACTCACCAACTTCACGACTTCAAGCTCTGTGGGCGTCACAGCCGCCCAACCGCTGGACGGCCGTTTGCGTTCACCGCGACCTCGCCGAGCATATTCGATCGCTTCCTCGGTGGACAGCGCAGCTCCCTCTGCCCATGCGGCCTCAAACCCGTTGTCGCCCATAGCGTCATCCAGGGCTGCAACCAATGCTTGATGCGCACCGTCGTAGATCAGAAAGCGGACTTCGCCGGTCCGGTCTCTCATCGCATGAGCGGAGCCCAACAGCCGCGCCGCTTCCCGATCGCTGCCGGCTTCGGCCGCTACAGCTGCGAGGCACTCCATGGTGTCGGCAATACCCCATTGCGCGCCGGTACCGGACACCCGGACCAGTGCTTCATGCGCGGCCAGCTCGGCATGCGCGAAGTCACCTTCGGCCGCCGCGATCCGGGCGCGCGTCGTCAGCGCCATGGCCGCATTCCATCCGCTTGCCGCACGAACTGCTTCGTCGGCGCACCGTCGAGCCGTCGCCAGGTCGCCCTGGACCAGCGCTACCTCTGCGATGGGATTCGCGAACAGCGCGAGAAATTCACGCCGTTGGCTGAGTCGCTGTCGGGCAATCTCACTGGCCTGCGCTGCCGCATCGACATCGCCCGCGGCGAGGGCGGCCACCGCCAGCCCCGCATGCCCGAACCCCTCCATGAAGTCGCCGAGTCGCGTTGCTTGCTCGACCGCGACCGCGGCCGTGGCGCGGGCCGCCGCGGTGTCGCCCCGAAACGCGAGCGCCATGGTGCGGCCATATCGGCCGGCGAAGCTGAACAGCGGGTCCGGACATGCGTCGCCATCCGCGATCACCTCATCGAACTCCCGAATGGCCTCGTCGAGCTCGCCGAAATGCATCTGCGCCATCCCGAGGTTCCAGCGGCAGTGACGGGCGACGAACTGATCGCCGATCGACTCCGCGATATCGCGGCCCTCTTCAGCGGCCGCACGCTCCGTCCTCGCATCACCCGCAAAGAGGGCTGCGAAGGCACGGAACGGCATGATCTGACACAACGATGCCGAATCGTCCAGTGATCGGGCGAGGTCGATGGCCTGCGTGAAAGACTCCCCGTTGAATTGTGCGCTATACGCCGACACGGAGCACCACGCGATCAACGCTTTGAGCAGCAGGGCCGGTTCGCCGATGTCACGTGCCAGTGCGAGGGCATCTGCCGCCGCGTCTTTGCTTCCGGGATCAACCACCGCGTTGTTCATCATGATGCGGTCGGCCATCGCGCGTACCCGCAAGACCGGCGCGATATCCGAGCCTTGCGAATCGGCGGTCGATAGGGCGGCATCAAACCAGGCGAGCCCCTCTTGAATCCTGCCCCGACGCCGCCACAGTGGCTGTAGGAATGAGGCAAGGGCAAGCGCCGCTTCTGGTTCCGATTGATCCAGTGTCCAGCCGAATGCTGCGCGAAGATTGTCGATTTCGATGTCGGCCTGCTCGATGCGCCGCTCAAGCTCAGCGGGCACCGAAGTCTCGAGCATGGCCGCGAGCCACGCGTAATAATCGCGATGGCGCGACCGCACGGTCTCGGCCTCACCTGCGTCGCTGAGTTTTTCCTGGGCGAACTGGCGCACCGTCTCCAGCATCCGGTATCGGGTGCGGCCCCGACGGCCCTCGGCGATCACCAGCGACTTATCCACCAGCAGGCTCAGCTGATCCAGGACCTGGTGGCGCTTGAGTTCCCCGCAAGCTGCAACCAGTTGGGCGGCATCAAGGTCGAACCCGCCCACAAACCCCGCCAACCGACGGAATAAGACGCGTTCAGGTTCGGTCAACAGCGCGTGCGACCAGTCCACGGAGGCAAGCAGGGTCTGCTGACGTTGCACCGCGCTCCGGGCTCCGGTCAAAAGGCGAAAGCGGTCGTGCAAACCGTCGAGGATTTCGACCAGTGACAACGCACGTACCCGGGCGGCGGCCAGTTCGATCGCCAACGGGACTCCATCAAGGCGCCGACATATCTCCATCGCTGCGGCTGCGGTGTCGTCGCCGATGCGAAAATCCGGCCGAGCGAGAGCCGCACGGTCGGCGAATAATTCGAGGGCCTCGTCGGCTATCGCCAGTGACGGCACCCTCCAGATGATCTCTCCGGTGACGCCAAGCGGCTCACGGCTGGTGGAAAGCAGGGTCAGGTTGGGGCACGCGGCCAACAGAGCGCCGCTGAGCCGCGCACATGCATCGAGCAGATGTTCGCAGTTGTCCAACACGATGAGCATGTGGCGACTGGCCACCGAATGAATCAGGTTGTCGATTCCGGCGCGGCCAGGCTGGTCAAGCAAACCAAGCGCTCGGGCGACGGTGGGCGCAACCATATCGGTGGCACCGATCGGTGACAGATCGACATACCACACGCCGTCGTGGACCTCGGCGGCTAGCCGGGACGACAGTTCTTGAGCCAAACGGGTTTTACCGATACCCCCCGCCCCGGTAAGCGTCAAAAGCCGACCGCCGGCCAACAGCTGTCGGACGTCGTTGAGCTCTCTGGCCCGTCCCACGAAACTGGTGAGCTGCATGGGAAGGTTATAGGGAACAGCGGAAATCGTGCGCAGCGGTGGGAACTCGGTGTTCAGGTCGGGGTAGCACAGTTGGGCGATCCGTTCGGGCCGGGGCAGATCGCGCAAATGGTGTATACCGAGATCGGTCAGGCACGCACCGGCGGGAAGGTGGTCGATGACCAGATCGGCGGTGGTGCCGGATAGCACAGTCTGGCCGCCGTGCGCCAGATCGCGGACTCGGGCCGCTCGGTTGATAGTGGGCCCGACGTAGTTGGCATCATCGCGCAGTTGCACTTCACCTGTATGCACGCCGATGCGCAACTTGATGGGCGCCAGCGCTGCCCTCTGCAGTGCTAACGCACACGCCACTGCGTCACTCGCCCGGGCAAATGCGACCACGAAACTGTCGCCCTCGCCCTGCTCGATCGGGCGGACGCCGCGGTGCGCTGTGACGGCCTCCGACAATATCCGATCAAGGATGGCGATAGCGGCCGTCATATCGCTTGGGGCGGAATCCCATAGCCGGGTAGATGCCTCCACATCCCCCATCAGCAGCGTCACCGTTCCGGTCGGGACCAACTCGCTCACCCCGAGATCACTCCACTCAGACAGTGACGCCACCGCACGCCCGTCGATATCTCTCATGCTCGCCACGATGCAGCCAACGACGATCACAAACATCGGCCAAAAGGCCTATATTCCCCCGCGACCGTGACTTCCTCGCGGGTAGGAACCCCATGTGCTGACCGGACGACCGCTGCATCCACGGCTACGCACCGGCAGTTGCCGGAAAATCTACGAGTTCACCGCGCCTGTTTCTAGGCTTCCCGGCCGATGATCTTGGCGTGGCGTCGCCGGACAATCGATTTCGACGAGCTGCGGCAGAAGGCCCGTACAAAGCACACGGCGCCCGTTGGCCCGCGCTCGCAACTATGTACACGACTGAGGGACCAAATTCGATGACACGCACATGTTACGGCTCGCTGGCCACCGGCGGGCTCAATTGGAACAGTCTGCCACTCAGGCTGTTCTCCGGTGGCAACCGAAAATCCTGGGACCCCAACGATATTGACTTCTCGCGTGATCGGGCAGACTGGGAATCACTTTCGGACCGGGAACGCGACTACGCTACTCGGCTCTGTGCGGAGTTCGTGGCCGGGGAGGAAGCGGTCATGAACGACATTCAGCCGTTCATGGCCGCGATGCGGGCCGAAGGGCGGCTGGGCGACGAAATGTATCTGACGCAGTTCGCATTTGAGGAAGCCAAGCACACGGTGGCGTTCCGGCTGTGGCTCGATGCCGTCGGTGTCACCAGCGACCTCCACCGTTACCTCGATGAGTTGCCGGCATATAAGCAAATCTTCAACAAAGAACTTCCCGAGGCGCTCAACGCCCTCGCCGTCAATCCCGCACCGGCCATCCAGGTTCGCGCGTCCGCCACATACAACCACATCGTCGAGGGCATGATGGCCCTCACTGGCTACTACGCCTGGCACAGGATTTGCGCTAACCGCGGCATTCTGCCCGGCATGCAGAAGCTGATCCGGTGCGTAAGCGACGACGAACGGCGCCACATGGCGTGGGGCACCTTCACTTGCCGGCGTCACGTCGCCGCCGACGATGCCAACTGGGCGGTGTTCGAAACGCGGATGAACGAGCTCATCCCGCTGGCACTACGCCTCAACCGGGAAGTCCACGCTCTCTACGACGGCGAGCTACCATTCGGCCTGTCGGGAGACGAGTTCAATCAGTACGCCACGGACAAAGGCATGCGACGGTTCGGCACGATCAGCAGCGCACGCGGACGTCAAGTCGGCGAGATCGATGTCGACTACTCGCCGCTGCAATTGGAAGACACGTTCGCCGACGAGGACCGGCAAGCCCTGGCCGAGACCGATACGTGAAGTCTGCACTAACGGAACCGCAAGCACGCGAGGCCTTCGGGCTTTCCCGCCGTGCCTGCGAGCCGTCCGCCCTCGCCGATCAGATACTCCGGGCGAATGGGTGTGCCGGCGAAGAACGACTCCAGGATCTCCCGCGTCCCGGCGACATACCGGGCCTGCGCCGCGAGCACGACTAGATCACGCGACCTCTTCGTCATCGAGTTCATGGAGCAGCTTGTCGGGGTGGTGGAAGTTGTTGGTTCGGGGTTGGCCGCGGTCTAGGTGTGGCGGCGGTATCCATTCGGTGTCACCGTTGGCGCGTTTCCTCGTGGTCCAGCCGCTCGGGTCCAGTGATCGGTGGTGTGGCCCGCAGGCGAACGTCAGATCGTCCATAGCGGTGGTGCGGCACTGCGCTTAGTCGGTGACGTGGTGGACCTCGGAGTAGTAGCCGGGCACCGTGCACCCGGGTGCCGAACACCCGCGGTCCTTGGCGTACAACACGATCCGCTGCCCCGGCGAGGCCAGCCGTTTGGTGTGGTAGAGCGCCAAAGCCTTGCCCTTGTCGAAGATCGCCAAGTAGTGGTGGGCGTGGCGGGGGGGCGTGTCAGATGGTTTGTGTAGCGGTGGCTCCTGATGAATGGAGCCTTGCGCCGGTGTGAGCGGGTCCCCCGACAACACCCGCCGCCAAAATCGCCCCAGATACACACTCGCGGAAAAATCTTGGGCGAAAAAGAAGCCGGGGCGCCGAGCCGCTACAACGTCTCGTCCAACTCCCCAAGCCGGTCGGTCAGCCGCAGGTTCTCGGAGTAGTCGACCGGGCAGCAGATCAGCGACACCTCGTCGTCCTCGAGGGCGGCCCGCAGCGTCGGCAACAGCTCGTCGGCGCTGTCGATCCGATATCCCTTGGCGCCGAAGCTTTCCGCATATTTCACGATGTCGGGGTTGCCGAATTTCACGTAGTAGTGTTCGCCGAGTTCGAGGTCCATCTTCCACTCGATGAGCCCGTACCCGCCGTCCTCCCAGATCAGCACCACCAGAGGTATCCGCTCCCGCACCGCGGTCTCGATTTCCTGCGAGTTCATCAGGAAGGCGCCGTCGCCGACGACGGCCAGCACCTTGGCCTCGGGCCGCGCCAGCTTGACACCGAGGGCCCCAGGTAGCGCAAAACCCATGGTGGACAACCCGTTTGAGATCAAGCAGGTGTTCCGCTCGTAGGTCGGGTAGAGCCGGGCCATCCACATCTTGGTGGCGCCGGTGTCGACGAGGACCACGTCACTGCGGCCCAGCGCCGCGCGGGTGTCGGCGACCACCCGGGCCGGCGCCAGTGGGTAGCGCGAATCCTGTTGTCCGCGAGCGAATTCCTCGGCGAGCAGGCCCGACCCGGGCACGTCGGCGGCGTGGGCGAAGGTGTGGCCGGCCAGCGCGTCCGTCAGCGCGTTCAGCGAATCGCTGATATCGCCGATGATCCCGACGTCGACCGAGTAGTGCGCGTCGACCTCGGCCGGGAAGCGGTGCACGTGGATGATCCTCTTGTCGGCCTGCGGGTTGATCCGGACGGGGTCGAACTCCTGCAGCTCGTAGCCGACGGCGATGACGGCGTCGGCGTTGTCGAACCCGAAGTTGACGTAGTCGTGCCGCATGAACCCCAGCGTGCCGATGCTGTTGGGGTGGTCGTCGGGCATCACGCCCTTGCCGTGGAAGGTGTTGGCCACCTGGATGCCGAACTCCTCGGAAAAGCGGACCAGCGCCTTGGTCGCGTCGGCGCGCGCGGCGCCGTGCCCGGCCAGCACCACCGGCCGCTTGGCGTGGCGCAGGATCTCGACGGCCCGTTCAACCTGGCGGGGCGCCGGCGCGTCGGGGCGAACGACGTTGCGGGGCAACGGCGTCAGGTCGTAGTCGGTCTCGTCGGCATCGATGTGCTCGGGCACCGCCAGGTAGACCGCGGCCGGGCGTTCGGTCTCGGCGACCTTGAACGCCTTGCGGACCATCTCGGGTATGGCGCGTGGGGTCGGGATGCCCGCGGCCCACCGCGTGATGGGGGCGAACATCGACACCAGGTCGACGTACTGGTGCGATTCCTTGTACTCGCGGTCCTGGCCCACCTGGGCGGAGATCGCCACCATCGGGGTGCTGTTGGTGGTCGCGTCGGCGACGCCGAGTTGCATGTTGATGGCGCCCGGGCCCAGGGTCGCCGACACCACCGCCGCCCGGCCGGTGACGCGACCGTACATCTCCGCCATGAACGACGCCGCCTGCTCGTGCCGGGTGAGCACGTACCGGATGCTCGAGGAGGCCAGCGCCTGCACCAAGCGGATGTTCTCCTCGCCGGGCACCCCGAAGACGACGGAAACACCCTCGTTCTCCAGGCACTTCACGATCAGCTGAGCGGCTTTACTCATCCGGCACCTCCCTGGGGGGAACGATAGTGGCAGGCTGGTTGTTGGACGTTTTATCAACCTCGCAAACGAAGGATGTCAGCGTGCCCATCGCCACCATCAACCCGGCCACCGGCGAGACAGTAAAAACCTTCAGCCCCGCAACCGACGAAGAAGTCGACGCCGCCATCGCGCGCGCCTACGCCCGGTTCCAGGACTACCGCCATAACACCACCTTTGCCCAGCGCGCGGGGTGGGCAAACGCCACCGCGGACCTCTTGGAGAAAGAGGCCGACGACGTCGCCGCGATGATGACCCTGGAGATGGGCAAGACCCTCAAGTCCGCCAAGGCGGAGACGCTCAAGTGCGCCAAAGGTTTTCGCTACTACGCCGAGAACGCCGAGAGGCTGCTCGCCGACGAGCTGGCCGACGCGGGCAAGGTCGGCGCGAAAAAGGCCTACACCCGATACCAGCCGCTCGGGGTGGTGCTGGCCATCATGCCGTGGAACTTCCCGCTGTGGCAGGCCGTGCGGTTCGCGGCCCCGGCGTTGATGGCCGGCAACGTCGGCCTGCTCAAGCACGCCTCGAACGTCCCGCAGTCGGCGCTGTATCTCTCCGACGTCATCGCCCGCGGTGGGTTCCCCGACGGTTGCTTCCAGACGCTGCTCATCAACTCCGGCGCCGTCGAGCGCATCCTGCGCGACCCCCGGGTGGTGGCGGCCACGTTGACCGGCAGCGAACCGGCCGGGCAGTCCGTCGCGGCGATCTGCGGCGACGAGATCAAGCCGACCGTGCTCGAGCTCGGCGGTAGTGACCCGTTCATCGTGATGCCGTCGGCGAACCTCGACGAGGCCGTCAAGACCGCAGTCACCGGACGCACCCAGAACAACGGCCAGTCCTGCATCGCCGCCAAGCGGTTCGTCGTGCACGCCGACATTTACGACGCCTTCGTCGACAAGTTCGTCGAGAGCATGCGGGCGCTCAAGGTCGGCGACCCCACCGACCCGGACACCGACGTGGGCCCGCTGGCCACCGAGTCGGGCCGCGACGAAATCGCCAAGCAGGTCGACGACGCCGTGGCCGCCGGCGCGAAGGTGCGCTGCGGCGGCAAGACACCCGACCGGCCGGGCTGGTTCTACCCGCCGACGGTGGTCACCGACATCACCAAGGACATGGCCCTGTACACCGAGGAGGTGTTCGGTCCCGTCGCCTCGATGTACCGCGCGTCGGGCATCGACGAGGCCATCGAGATCGCCAACGCCACCACCTTCGGACTGGGGTCCAACGCGTGGACCAACGACGAGGCCGAACAGGAACGCTTCATCGAGGACATCGAGGCCGGCCAGGTCTTCATCAACGGAATGACGGTGTCCTACCCCGAACTCGGCTTCGGTGGAGTCAAGCGCTCGGGTTACGGCCGCGAGCTCGCGGGCCTCGGGATCCGCGAGTTCTGCAACGCCAAGACGGTCTGGGTCGGCTAGTGGCCACTCCCGCGTGAGCAGACGCAGAATCGCACGATCGGGCGCCCAAGTGGGCGATTCTGCGTCTACTCGCCGTCTAGGCCGACGCGGCCGCCAGCGTCTTCTCGTCCTCGTCGGCGAAGGTGTCCTCGAGTTGCAGGGGCGAGTAGTCGAGGTCGATCTCGCCGACCGGCCGCCCGCGCGCGCTGGAGATCGTGCCGAACCGTCGCATCCCCTTGTCGGCGGCGTACTGCATGGAGTCTTCCACCGACAGGCCGAAGGGCATCGGGTCGTACAGCGCGAAGCCCTCTTCGACGACGCGCAGCCCGAGCGGCATCAGCTCGTTCATCCGCGCTTCGAAGACACCCCAGTTGGCGTCGTCGGCGGCGACGTGGCGCCGGCAGGTGAACGTGCCCCAGGCCATGTGGCGCCGCTCGTCGTCGCCGATGCGGCGCACCAGCTCCTGCATGCCGGGAAGGATGCCGCGTTCCACGCAGATCTTGTGCCAGAGGTAGTAGCCGGTCAGCGCGAGCATCCCCTCGACCATGTGGTTGTAGGTCACCGATGCCCGGACCTGGGCGGCCGGAGACGGATCGGTGGCCAACGCGTTGAGGCTGTCCGGCAGCTCCTCGTAGAAGATCGTCCGGTAGGTGGGGACATCCTCGAGATAGGCATGTAGGTCGCCGGTGATGCCGACGGCGTCGAGCCACATCCGGAACACCTGGACGTGCTTGGCCTCCTCGAAAGCGAACTGGGTCAGATACATCTCGTCGCCCAGCCGACCCTCGGCCCGCATCGCGGCCATGAACGGCTGAATGTCCTCGGTCACCGCCTCCTCGCCGGCGATGAACTCGGCGCACAGCCGGGTGGCGTAATGGCGTTCGTCGTCCGACAGCGCCTCCCAGTCCGCGCGGTCACGGGAGAAGTCGATGTCGGCGGGATTCCAGAACTTCGCGTTGCCGCCGGCGAATAGGCGCAGCGGCACGCTGTCCCAGTTGAGCCCGCCCGCGACCATCGAGCCCGAATGCGTGCGTGTCATGTGACCTCCTCGGATAGTTGCGGTTCTGGGCTGACACCGGAATTCGCCGCATTCGCGGAGAAGGCCGCGGCCAGCACCGCGACCAGCCGGCGCACGGCCAGTGCCGGCTGCTCCGGTGTCGGCTCGTCCAGACCCAGGATCGGGTCCAGGCCGCGCATGTAGGGCGCCAGCGCCAGGTGCGGGAAGATCATCAGCAGCAGCGAGAGCAGGACGCCGGTGTCGGCGTCCGCACGCAGGTCCCCGCGTGTTTTGGCGGCGTGCACCAGCGGCCGCAACACCTCCAGGTAGTGGCGGTGGATCACGTTGCGCACGCTCACGCGGGCCTCGGTGTCGACCTCGAGGGTCGCCGCGGCGTGCAGCGCTCGTTCGTGCGGATGCTCGGCGTAATAGGCCACCCAGCCGTCGAGCAGGTCGGTGAGATGCTCGAAGAACGGCCGGCTGGGGTCGAGCCTGACGATCAGGTCCTCCATGTAGGCCCGCACCCGCTGGCTGCCGATGTCGGCGATGAACGCGTACAGGTCGCGCTTGTCCGCGAAGTACTGGAACAGGCTGCCCTTGGCGACCCCGGCTTTGCGGGCGATGACGTTGAGGCTGCCCCGCGAGAAGCCGTGCGCACCGAACTCGGCCTCCGCCGCTGCTATCACCGCCGCGCGACGAGCCGGGTCGACGCGCGCCCATGTCACCGTCGGCAATGCGGCCTCCTAGCGTCGATGACCACTGGTCATTCTACGGTGAGCTACGTCACAGTCAAGGGCTTGTGACGCCGGTGTGCGTCGCGGCGCACCGTCGGGCCCGAGTGTGCGGCTGCCCGCAAGCTCGGCGAGATCCCGATTCACGGCCGCATTCGGTAGGCACCGTTGATCGGCAGCACGTGTTCCTTCCAGATCTGCTCGTAGCGCGGCGGGTCGTGGACCGGGCGGCGGATCATCCGCATCGCCAGCCGGGCCTGTTCGTCCGTCGTCGCGGGCTTGTCGCCGAGCTCGACGGCGTAGCCGTTGAAGTCCCGCACCAGCACGGCGAAGATCTCGTCGATCAACGCCTCCTCCACCCCGGACAGCGGGGCCTCTTCCAGGATGAGCTGTGCATACGGCACGGTCGCGAACAACTGGCCCACGGCGAAGGCGAAGTCGATGTCCTTCTGCTGCGCGGCATCCGGGGTGGCGCCGGCCAGCATCTCGGTGAGCACGTCGACCTGCTCGCGCAGCAGCGCGACGTTGGGCAGGTGGGCGAAGCTGTCGAACGGTGCGCGCCAGTCCGCGAACCGCACCTTGCCCAGGCCGCCGGTGGGCCCCTGGGCGAACAGGAACGTGTCGTCGGCGGCGTCGTCGCGGCGGGCGATCACGGGCAGTTCGGCGTTGGGGGCGAACAGGAAGTTGGGCATGAACTTGCCGAGCAGCCCGATGTTGATGTGCACGGTGCCTTCCAGCCGGGGCAGCAGGCCGATCTCGCGGGTGACGGCCTCGAAGAAGGTGTCCTTCTCGACTCCCTTGGCCGCGATGACATCCCACAACGCGGTGATGACCCGCTCACCCTCGCTGGTGATCTTGGCCTTGGTCAGCGGGCTGTAGAGCAGGTAGCGGCGGTCGGCCGCCGACGCGCTGCGCATGTAGTCGCAGGCGCGGGTGGCGACCAGCTTCATGGCGATCAGGCGCACGTAGGCGTCGGTGAGCAGCCGCCGCACATGGGAGAAGTCGGTGACGACGGTCCCGTAGAGGTAGCGGTTGGCCGCGTGGGTGACCGCCTCGTACATGGCGTGGGTGCACATGCCGATCGCGCCCCAGCCCAGGTTGTACTTGCACACGTTGACGGTGTTGAGGGCGGCGTGGAAGGCGTCGGGGCCGCGGTGCAGCATGTCGGCCTCGGAGACCGGGTATTCGCGCAGCGCGTAGTTGGCGACGAAGTTCTGCGAGTTGACCACGTTCTTGATCAGCTCGTAGCGATCGTGCTGGGAGTCGGCGGCGAAGAAGACGTATTCCTGGTTTTTTGAGGTGCCGCCGATCTTGCCGAAGGTCGAGACCATCCGGGCCACGTTGGCGTTGCCGATGTAGTACTTCTCGCCGCTGGCGGTCCAGCCGTGTTCGGACGGCGTCAGGATCATGTCGGTCTGGTAGACGTCGGCGCCGTGCGTCTGCTCCGACAGCCCGAAGGCGAACACCTCGCCCTGCTCGAGCTGCGCGGCGGCCTTGCGCTTGGCGTCCTCGTTGTCGCTCATCCAGATCGGGCCCAGGCCCAGCGCGGTGACCTGGAACGGGTACCAGTAGCTCAGCCCGTAGAAGCCCACGATCTCGGCGAACTCGCTGATCCGGTAGGTGTCCCACCGGCAGTCGCTCGCGCCGTATTCGGCCGGGGTCAGCAGGGACGCGAAGATGCGCTCCCGGCCGACATGGTCGAGAAAGTCGGAGTACCAGACCCGGTTGTGGTCGTCGGACTTCAACCGCGCCTTGCCGCGGGACTCGAAGAAGTCCACCGTCGCGGCCATGATCTCCCCCGAGCGGCGATCCGGGTAGCGGCGTTGCAAGTGATTGGGGTTGAGCAACATGGCGTGGACGGTACTGCACCGGCGCGGCCGCCGGAACGCACCGGACAAAACTGTTGCGCCCTGTTGTTCGCACGCCGAATCGACCTAGCATCAGTCCCGTGTCAGAACTCAATACCGCCCGCGGCGCGATCGATACCGCCGACCTCGGCGTGACCCTCATGCACGAGCACGTGTTCATCATGACCACCGAGATCGCCCTGAACTACCCCGAGGCCTGGGGCGACGAGGAACAGCGGGTGGCCGACGCCATCGACCGGCTCAACGAGCTGAAGGCGCGCGGGGTGGACACCATCGTCGACCTCACCGTGATCGGGCTGGGCCGCTACATCCCGCGCATCGCGCGCGTCGCGGCGGCCACCGAGCTGAATATCGTTGTGGCGACCGGGCTTTACACGTACAACGATGTGCCGTTCCGGTTCCACTACCAAGGCCCGGGCGCGCCGCTGGACGGCCCGGAGATCATGACCGACATGTTCGTCCGCGACATCGAGGAGGGCATCGCCGACACCGGCGTCAAGGCCGGGATCCTCAAATGCGCCACCGACGAGCCCGGTGTCACCCCCGGCGTCGAGCGGGTGCTGCGGGCGGTCGCGCAGGCGCACAAGCGCACCGGGGTGCCGATCTCCACGCACACCCATGCCGGGCTTCGGCGCGGGCTCGAGCAACAACGCATCTTCTCCGAGGAGGGCGTCGACCTGAGCCGCGTGGTCATCGGCCATTCCGGCGACACCACCGACGTCGGCTACCTCGAGGAGCTCATCGCCGCCGGCTCCTACCTCGGGATGGACCGTTTCGGCATCGACCTGATCTCCCCATTCGAGGACCGGGTGAACATCGTGGCGACGATGTGCGAGCGCGGGCACGCCGACAAGATGGTGCTCTCGCACGACGCGAACTGCTACTTCGACGCGCTGCCCGAGGAGCTGCTGCCGGTGGCCGCGCCGAATTGGCATTACCTGCATATCCACAACGACGTGATCCCCGCCCTGAAGGAACGCGGCGTCACCGACGAGCAGTTGCACACCATGCTGGTCGACAACCCGCGGCGCATCTTCGAGCGACAGGGCGCCTATGAGTGAGCCGGTCGCGCCAATCGGTTCACAGATTTCGGCGCTGGCCGCCCTCGCTCCCGACGAGCCGGCGGTCACCTGCGACGGGCTGACCCTCACCCGCGCCGAACTCGACCGTTCGACGAACCGGCTGGCCCGGGCGTACGCCGAGCGCGGCGTCGGCGTCGGGGACTACGTGACGATGGTGCTGCCCAACTCCGTCGAGTGGATCCAAGCCGCGGTGGCGTGCTGGAAGCTGGGCGCGGTGCCCCAACCGCTGTCGGCGCGGTTGCCGGAAGCGGAGTTGCAGGGCCTGCTGGCGTTGCGGCCGCCCGCGCTGCTGGTGGGCCATGACCACCCGCAAATACCAAGCGTGCCAGCGGGATTCACCCCGGACCCGGCGCTGTCCGACGCCGAGTTGCCGGAAGCGGTGTCGCCGGTGTGGAAGGCGATGGGCTCGGGCGGCAGCACCGGGCGGCCCAAGCTCATCGAATCCGGCGGCGACAGCCGGATACCGGCCGCTATCGGCTACCCGCTGGGCGCGCAGGAGGGCGACACCACGCTGGTGCCGATTCCGCTGTCGCACAACACCGGCTTCACCACCGCGACGCTCGCGCTGCTGATGCGCCACCACCTGGTGCTGATGAGCCGGTTCGAGCCGCACCGGTTCCTCCAGCTGATCACCGAGCACCGCGTCAGCTTCCTGACGACGGTGCCGACGATCATGCAGCGCGCGCTGCCCGTCTATCACGCCGCGCCGGGGTCCTACGACCTGTCCTCGCTGCGGCGGTTCTGGCACATGGGCGCGCCCTGCCCGCCCGCCATCAAGGAGGCGTGGATCGAGCTGCTCGGGCCCGAGGTCGTCTGGGAACTCTACGGCGGCACCGAATTACAGGCGCTCACCTTCATCCGCGGCGACCAGTGGCTGACCCACCGCGGCTCGGTCGGGGTGGTGGTGGCCGGGGAGATGCGGGTGCTCGACGACGACGGCAATCCCTGCCCGCCCGGGGTGGTCGGCGAGATCTACATGCGCCCCGCCCCCGGCAGCGCGCCGACCTACCGCTACGTCGGCGTACAGGCCAAGAGCCGCGACGGCTGGGACTCGCTGGGGGACCTCGGCTATTTCGACCAGGACGGCTTCCTGTACCTGTCGGACCGCCGGGTCGACATGTTCACCGTCGGCGGCCGCAACGTCTACCCCGCCGAGATCGAGAACGCGCTGTCGGCGCACCCGGACGTGTTGTCCTGCCTCGTCGTCGGCGTGCCCGACCCGAACGGCGGGGACCTGGGCCAGGTGCCCTACGCCCTGGTGCACGCCGCCGACGGGTCGGCGCTGGACACCGAAAGCGTGAAAGGCTTTCTGCGCGAACGCATCTCATCATACAAGGTGCCGCACACCGTCGAGTTCGTCGACGCCCCGTTGCGTGACGACGCGGGCAAGGCGCGGCGATCGGCGGTGCGTGACGAGATCATGGCGCGATTGCGTCCGCCTCAGCGTCTGTGAGTTGGGGGGCCTGGGTCGACGGGTGCCGCTTCTCCCAGCGGCGCAGCGCCTCGCGGCACGGCGACTCGACCAGCCCGTAGCTGACCGCGGCGATCGCCCAGCCGAAGATCAGCGTCAACACCAGCACCGAGGGCATGCGGCCGGTGAAGGCGAAGGTCCCGAGGACGGGGAACACCATGTCCAGCGCGGCCAGGTGCCAGATGAACAGGCCGTAGGACCAGCGCCCCAACGTCACCATGGCCGTGCTGCCCAGCAGCCGGTGTGCGGTATCGGGCCGGTCCAGCACCAGCGGGGCGACCAGCGCGAAGGCCACCACGGCACCCATCGCCGTCTTCACCGCGAACTGGGCTGGGCTGCCGACGGCCAGGCCCGCCGGCCCGGCCAGCGGGGACGCCGCCACCAGGTAGGCCGCCACCGCGATCACGGCCATCGGCACGCGGCCCCCCTTTTTCTGAGCTAAGCGCACCGGGAAGCCGGTCCCACTGTGGACCCATTCCGCCAGCAACATGCCCGCGGCGAACCAGGAGAAAAACGCCGGCGGCCAGTCCAGCGGGTTGTTCCAGGTTCTGCCGTCCAGCAGAAATACGGGCACCCAGGCCCAGGCGAAGCTGAGCGCCGCCACCGCCGCGAGCGCCGGCACCCGGGCCGCCGTCGGGACTCGACGGGCCAAGGACGCCAGTGCGGGCAGGGCCAGGTAGAAGCCGACCTCGACCGAGAGGCTCCACATCTGGGTCAGGCCCCCGGTCAGCGTGAGCGGCACATAGATCTGGGTGAGCGTCAGGTTGGCCAACCAGACCGTCGGGCTGGCGTGATTCGAGTCGGGCAGCAGGGTGAGGATCACGACGACGGCCACCACGTAGGCCGGCATGATGCGGATCGCCCTGGACCGCAGGTAGTGGCCGGTGCGCGGCCGCGGCGCCAACCCCCGCGCCGCCGCGGCGTGCCGCCGCCACAGCAGGAACCCCGACAACGCGAAGAACACCGCGACGGCAAGGTCGAAGCGGCCGAAGAGGCGGCCGGCGACGCCGCTGGAGTGCCCCGTCTGGAAGGCGACGTGCGTGACGACGACGCCCATCGCCGCGCACGCGCGCATCCCCTCCACGGCGGGCAGGAAGCTGCGGATTCCTCCCACCTGCTGGCCCTCGGTCACGACCACAAGTGTGCCCCTGGTGTGTTGGCCCACGAATCGGGTACACCCGAACCACCCGGTGCCCGGTGCCCGGTGCGCGGTGGGCGGTGGGCGGGGAAGGGCTGCTAAACCGGGGCCTTAAATTCTGCTGTTAGGGTCGAACGGGTTTGCCACGTGGGGATCCATTAGGAGGGCACAGCAACGTGAACCGCGCCGGCGACGATGCAGTGGGGGCACCACCCGCTTGCGGGGGACGAAGCGATGAGGAGGAGCGGCGCACGTGAACCGAGCAGTCATGTTGCGTTACGCCGCATGCGCGATCATCGGACTCGGGGCCGCCCTGCTGATCGCCGCGCTGCTTCTGTCGACCTACACCAGCAGCCGGATCACCAAGATCCCGCTGGACATCAACGCCACGTTGATCTCCGACGGCAACGGAACCGCGCTCGACGCCGCCTCGCTGTCCAGTGACCACCTGGTCGTCAACCAGAACGTGCCGCTGGTGTCCCAGCAGCAGGTCAGCGTCGAATCCCCGGCCAACGCCGACGTCGTCACGCTGCAGGTCGGCTTGTCGGTCCGCCGCACCGACAAGCAAAAGGACAGCGGGCTGTTGCTGGCGATGGTCGACACCGTCACGCTCAACCGCAAGACCGCGATGGCCGTCTCCGACGACACCCACCCCGGCGGCTCGCTGCAGAAGCCCCGCGCCCTCAACGACGACAACCCGCCCACCGCGTGGCCGCTGCGACACGACGGGCTGTCCTACCGGTTCCCGTTCCACACCGAGAAGAAGACGTACCCCTACTTCGACCCGATCGCGCAGAAGCCGTTCGACGTCAACTACGACACCCAGGAAGACGTCAACGGCCTGACCACCTACCGGTTCACGCAGAACATCGGCTACAACGCCGACGGCAAGCTGGTGGCTCCGGTGGCGTACCCGACGCTGTACGCCGACCAGACGACGGACGCAAAGTTCACGGCCTCGGCGGCGATGTGGGGCGTGCAGGGCGGCGATCCCAACGAGCAGATCACCATGACCCGCTACTACGCGGCGCAGCGGACCTTCTGGGTGGACCCGGTGTCCGGCACCATCGTCAAGGAGACCGAGCACGCCAACCACTATTTCGCCCGCGATCCGCTCAAGCCGGAGCTGACGCTGGTCGACTACAAGGTCACCTCGAACGAAGACACCATCGAGGGCCAGGTCAACGCCGCCCGCGATGAGCGCGACCGCCTGGCGCTGTGGTCGCGGGTGCTGCCGATCACGTTCACCGCGGTCGGCCTGATCGCGCTGATCGGCGGCGGCGTGTTCGCCGCCTTCAGCCTGCGCACCGAGAGCGCGCTGACCGACCCGGGCCTGGACCGGTCCGATCAGGAGTTCTTCGGCCGCACCGGGCTCGAGGAACCGGTGCCCGGCGCCGAGGCCGAGACCGAGAAGCTGCCCACGCAGCGCCCGGCCGGGGATCCCGAGTCGCCCGGTTCGGACCCGCCGACCCTGGAATCGGACGAGCCGGCCGAGCCGCGGCCGCCCGACGCCGGACCGCCCGAAGCCCCCGGCCCGCCCGAACGCGCCTAGCCTCCGCGAATGCGCTGGGCCCGGCCGGGGTACGCGCTGGTGCTGGCGCTCCTGGTGGTCGGGCCGCTCCTGGCACCCGGATACCTGCTCCTGCGCGACGCGGTGTCGACGCCGCGGTCGTACCTGTCCGACACCGCCCTGGGGCTGACGTCGGCGCCGCGCGCGACGCCCCAGGATTTCGCGGTGGCGCTGGCCTCGCATGTGGTCGACGGCGGCGTCGTGGTGAAGGCGCTGCTCGTGGCGGGGCTGTGGCTCGCGGGATGGGGCGCGGCCCGGCTGGTCGCCGCGACAA
>NZ_LT546237.1:4581369-4613518 GCF_900078675.2 Mycobacterium interjectum | reverse complement strand
GTGGTGGCGCGCCGCCGCGCGGCGGTGCCGCTGCTGGCGCTGGCGGCGGTGTCCGTGGTGGTGCCCGCGGTTTTGGCGACGGGCCCGGGTTTGCACGCGCTGCGGGCGCTGGCCGGCGCCGCGCCGGGCTTCGGCATGCTGCGCGACGGGCAGAAGTGGGTGGCCCTGGCGCTGCCGGGGTACACGCTGGCCGGCGCCGGCGCCGTGGTGACGTTGCGGCGGTGGTTGCGGCCGCCGGTGGCGGCGGTGGCCTGCTGCCTTGCGCTGATCCTGGCGCTGCCGGACCTGGCGTGGGGCGTCTGGGGCAAGGTCTCTCCGGTGCGCTACCCGCGGGGGTGGGCCGCGGTGGCGGCGGCGATCAACTCCGATCCGCGGACGGTCGCCGTGCTGCCGGCCGGCACCATGCGGCGGTTCTCGTGGGCGGGCCCGGCGCCGGTGCTGGATCCGCTGCCCCGCTGGGTGCGCGCCGACGTGCTGAGCACCGGCGACCTGTCCATCTCGGGGGTCGTCGTGCCCGGGGAGGGCGATCGCGCCCGGGTCGTACAGGATCTGCTGCTGAACGGGCCGGATCCCGGCGCGCTGGCCCCGGCCGGCGTCGGGTGGCTGGTCGTCGAATCGGACAGCGCGGGTGACATGGGCGCGGCCGCGCGCACCCTCGGCGCGCTGACGCCGGTCTACCGCGACGACGAGCTGGCCCTCTATCGGATCGGCGGCGACACCGCCGGGGTCTCGCCGGATCGGCGCACCGCGACACTGATCGCCCACCTGGCCTGGCTGGCGATGCTGCTCGGCGGCGCCGCCGGGGCGGTGCTCTGCCGGGTTAGACGACGCCGCTGACGAACTCGCCGGCCCGCACGGCTTCGAGCACGCTGCGCATCGCGTCGGCGCTTTGGGTCCAGGAGAACTCGCCGCTGCGCGCCTGGGCCTTGGCGCCGAGTTGATCGCGCAGCACCGGGTCGGACAGCAGCTGCTCGAGTCGATCCACCAGCTCGGCCCGGCTGTCCACCAGCATTCCCGTCACCCCGTCGACGACCGAGTCCGACAGGCCCCCCGAGGAGCGGTAGCCGATGGTGGGCACCGCGTGCTGGGCCGCCTCGACCACCGCCAAACCCCAGCCCTCCTTGCGGGACGGCAGCACGTGCACCCAAGAGCTTTGCAGCACATGGTGTTTGGTGAGGTCGTCGACGTGGCCGTGGAAGGTCACCGCGCCGGACACGCCGAGCCGTCGCGCGTGGTCGACGAGCCGCTGCCGCCACCAGCCGCCGCCGACGATGTCGAGGTGCAGATTCGGCAGGCGCCCCCGCAGCACCGCGACGGCTTCCAGCGCGTCCTCGATCTGCTTGTGCGGCACCAGCCGCGACAGCACCACCACCCGGGGCGCCGCCGAGCGCGGGCCGGCCCACGATGCCGCCCGCGCCTCCTCGAGGCCNTTCCCGAGGCGGCCAGCTGCGCGCCGACGCGCTGCAGATAGGCTTCGCTGCCGCCGCCCTGCGGGTGCCCGGTGTCGCGCCAGCACAGCAGCAGGACGGAGCGGAGAGCAGACATTACTGGTCAGCCTAGCCGTCGCAAACGTGACGCTGGCGTCACGCTCGGCGCCCAACGTGACGCTGCCGTCACGTTGGGCGGGTTTGAAGCCCGGCCGTAGGGTTGGCCGGTGGCCGTCACTGACGTTTTCGCGCGGCGGGCAACGCTTGGCCGCTCGTTGCGGCTGCTGTCGGAGTTCCGCCACGAGCGCTCGGACCCGGCCCGCTTCTACCGCGCGCTGGCGGCCGACACCGCGGCGATGGTCACCGACCTGTGGCGCGGCGTCCATGGCGCGCCACCGGCCGGCCGCACGCCTGGCCCGTATACACCTCTNAACCCGACCCCAGCGAGATGCACGCGGCCGGGCCGGCTTTGGTGCGTGAGCCGGGCACCTTCGTGCGCGCCTCGGGCATGGTGCTGCCGTTCGCCGACGACTCCGTGGACATCTGCCTGTCGTCCAACGTCGCCGAACACGTGCCGCGGCCGTGGCAACTCGCTGACGAGATGCTGCGGGTGACCCGGCCGGGCGGGCTGGCCGTGCTGTCCTACACCGTGTGGCTCGGCCCGTTCGGCGGCCACGAGATGGGCCTGACCCACTACCTTGGCGGTGCCCGCGCCGCCGCGCGGTACGCCCGCAAGCACGGCCATCCGGCCAAAAACAACTACGGGTCGTCGTTGTTCGCGGTGTCGGCCGCCGACGGCCTGAGCTGGGCCGCCGGCACCGGCGCCGCGGTGGCCGCATTTCCCCGCTACCACCCCCGATGGGCATGGTGGCTAACGTCGGTGCCGGCGCTGCGCGAGTTCCTGGTCAGCAATCTCGTGCTGGTGCTCGCACCCCGAGAATGAAACATGTTCTCGTTTTGCTTCTGCTTGGGTAGGGTGGCGCCATGACCGACGTGAAGACCGAATACGACAAACTTTTCATCGGCGGCAAGTGGACGGAGCCGTCGACCTCGGAAGTCATCGAGGTGCACTGCCCGGCCACCGGCGAGTACGTCGGGAAGGTGCCGCTCGCCGCGGCGGCCGACGTCGACGCCGCGGTGGCCGCCGCCCGCGCCGCCTTCGACAGCGGGCCGTGGCCCACGACGCCGCCGAAGGAACGCGCGGCAGTCATCGCCAAGGCGCTGCAGCTGCTCGAGGAGCGCAAGGAGCAGTTCGCCACGCTGCTGGGCGCCGAGACCGGCCAGCCGCCGATGACCATCGAGACGATGCACTGGATGGGCTCGATGGGGGCGATGAGCTTCTTCGCCGGGCCCGCCGTCGACCAGGTCAAGTGGCGGGAGATCCGCAACGGCTCCTACGGTCAGACCATCGTGCACCGGGAGCCGATCGGGGTCGTCGGCGCGATCGTGGCCTGGAACGTGCCGCTGTTCCTTGCGGTCAACAAGCTGGGCCCGGCGCTGCTGGCCGGCTGCACGGTCGTGCTCAAGCCGGCCGCCGAAACGCCGTTGACCGCAAACGCTTTGGCCGAGGTGTTCGCCGACGCCGGCCTGCCCGAGGGCGTGCTGTCGGTGGTGCCCGGCGGCATCGAGACCGGGCAGGCGCTGACCTCCAACCGGGACGTCGACCTGTTCACCTTCACCGGCAGCTCGGGCGTCGGCAAGGAGATCGGCCGCCGCGCCGCGGAAATGCTCAAGCCGTGCACGCTGGAGCTCGGCGGGAAGTCGGCGGCCATCGTCCTCGAGGACGTCGACCTGGCCGCCGCGGTCCCGATGATGGTGTTCTCCGGGATCATGAACACCGGGCAGGCCTGCGTGGGCCAGACCCGCATCCTGGCGCCGCGCTCGCGCTACGACGAAATCGTCGACGCCGTAAGCGCTTTCGTCCAGGCGCTGCCGGTCGGGCTGCCGTCGGACCCGGGCGCCCAGATCGGTTCGCTGATCTCGGAGAAGCAGCGTGCCCGCGTCGAGGGCTACATCTCCAAGGGCATCGAGGAGGGCGCGCGGCTGGTGTGCGGCGGCGGCCGTCCCGAGGGTCTGGACAGCGGATTCTTCGTGCAGCCGACCGTTTTCGCCGACGTCGACAACAAGATGACGATTGCCCAAGAGGAGATCTTCGGGCCGGTGCTGAGCATCATCCCCTACGACACCGAAGAGGACGCGATCAAGATCGCCAACGACTCGGAGTACGGCCTGGCCGGCAGCGTGTGGACCACCAACGTGCCGCGGGGCATCGAGATCTCCGAGAAGATCCGCACCGGGACCTACGCGATCAACTGGTATGCCTTCGACCCCTGCTGCCCCTTCGGCGGTTACAAGAACTCAGGCATCGGCCGCGAGAACGGGCCCGAGGGCGTCGAGCACTTCACGCAGCAAAAGAGCGTGCTGATGCCGATGGGCTACACCGTCGAGGGCTGACTCGCGTGCGCGCCGAGCGTGCATCCAGCGCGAAAATTTTCGCCGATTTTCGCACCGGGTGCACGTTCGGCGTTTTCGCCCCCGTTGCGCGGGGCGGCGCGGCGCCGAGGGCCGGCAGCCTGCGGCGGGCGGGTGAAGAGCAGCCCGCGATTATGCACTAAAGCATAGAAAACGGATCGCTATGGTTCGCGCGACCAGCGCCTTTGAGGGCGCCCGCATGCCATCCGGCGTGATCCGAGACTTACTTAGGGAATAAAATTGCTTACTCAACCGATGTCTTATATGCTTCTCAGCATAATCAAGGGCCGCACTCAGGCCGGGAGAAAACAATGTGGATCATCGAACTCAACATCGCCGGCTACCAGTTCACGCGCGAGATGCCCGACGTGAAGCGCCGTCCCTTCCGCTTCGGCCCGCGTAACATGCACTGGCCGGTAGCGCGGCATTCACACGCTGCATGACGCTCGCCACGGGAGGTACGACAGTGCCGACTCAAACCGACGCCAAGGCGGAACAGACGCCGACAAAGCGCTGCGATACGCGCAAGAAGATGCTGCTGAGCGCCGCAGAGGTGATGCGCGAGCGCGGGGCCGCCGGGGTGACCATCGATGAGGTGCTCGCACGTAGCGGCGCGCCGCGCGGCTCGGTGTACTACCACTTTCCCGACGGGCGCAATCAGATCCTGGCCGAGGCACTGCGGTACTCCGGTGACTCCGTCACCGCCATGATCGACGACGCCGCCGGCTGGGGCGCGAGGGCCCTGCTGCGCGAGTTCGTCGAATTCTGGGAGCGCCTGTTGGCCGAGAGCGACTTTGCCGCCGGCTGCGCCGTGGTCGCCGCGGCGATCGGCTCCGACGACGCCGACCCCAAGCTCTCCGCCGAGGCGGGCGCCATCCTGGGTCGGTGGTGCAACGCGTTGAAACGGGCGTTTGCCAACGACGGCTTCGACGACGCCGATGCGGCGTCGCTGGCGGTGACGTCGATCGCCGCCCTGGAAGGCGCCGTGGTGCTGTCGCGCTCGACGCGCAGCACCGACCCGCTGCGCCAGGTGGGCGAGCAGCTCGAATTTCTGATCAAAGCAAGGGAATTCGTCGTACGCAATGGGATCCCCGGCTAGCACAGCCGCCGTCCGCCAGGCACCGCACGCGGTGCGAGTGGACCCCAGGTTTACCCGCGGACATTTGCTGGGAATTTTGGCCTACGCTTCCTGAGGTCGCGTTACGATTTGCTCCTCAACCCAGGCTCGATGTCGCCCCATGCCGGCGACACCGAGCCGCACTGTGCCGGAGGTGCGGAATGTCTTTCGTCATCGCGCAACCCGACCTGGTGGCGGCGGCCGCCACGGATCTCACGGGTGTCGGTTCGACCCTCAGCCAGGCCAACTCGGCCGCGGCGGCCCAGACCACGCAACTGGTGGCGGCCGGCGCCGACGAGGTGTCGGCCGCGGTGGCCGCATTCTTCGGCGCGCATGCGCAGGACTACCAGGCCGTCAGTGCCGGCGCGGCGGTGTTTCATCAGCAATTCGTCCACGCCTTGAACGCGGGCGGGGCCGCCTATGCCGGCGCCGAAGCGGCCAACGCGGCGGCCACGGCCAACCCGTGGCAGGTCATCCAGCAGGACATCCTCAACGCGATCAACACGCCCACCGAGCTCCTGCTCCAGCGCCCGCTGATCGGCAACGGCACCAACGGCTTGCCGGGGACCGGCCAGAATGGCGGCGCCGGCGGCATCCTATGGGGCAATGGCGGCAACGGTGGGTCCGGCGCGGCCGCGATCGGGTCCACTAACGGAGGGACGGGCGGAAACGGCGGGGCCGCCGGGCTGTTCGGCCACGGCGGGGTCGGCGGGGCCGGCGGCGTGAGCAACGTCAACGCCAGCGCCGGCAGNGGTGCTGGGCGGGGCGCTGGGTGTGCTCGTGTACACCGAACTGTGGGTCGGCTTCACCGCCGTGAGCGCCCTGCTGATCCTCGGCCTGGCGCAGACCCTGGTCAGCTTCCGCGGCAACTCGCTGATCCCCGGCCTCGGCGGCAACGGCGGGGCCAGCGTGGGCGGCAAGGCCAATGGGGGCGACGGCGGAAACGCCCAACTCGTCGGCAACGGCGGCGCCGGCGGCAACAGCGCCGGTGCCGGCGCCAGCCTGGGACAGGGCGGCAACGGCGGGTTGCTGCTCGGGATCCCGGGCCCCAATGGGCACGCGGGGCCTTAGCTGACGATCAGTCGCTGGCGGGCAGCGGCTTGACCTCTTTGAGCTGCAGCGCGGTCTGCCCGACGCTCAGGCTTCCGGCGCCCGGCTTGGTCACCAGCACCTCGGCGCCGGTCTCGTCGACGTAGCGCTTGCCCATCACGGTGCCGTCGGCGAAAGCCGGGTCGAGCTCCCCGGACCGCTCGCCCCCGATCGGCACCATCGGCGCGCCGCCGCAGCGCAGGTCGTCGAGGCTGTCGGCGCTGCGGACCACGATGACCTGGGTGTCGCACACCTGGCTGGCGAGGCGGGTTCCGTTCTTGACCATGTCTTCATCCTTCTACTGCTGGGCGGGGGTGGTGGCTCGAAGTTTCTCGACGATCTCGCGGCGCAGCACCTTGCCCGTCGGGGTCGTCGGCAGTTCGTCGGCGAACACCACCCGGTCGGGCGTGCGCGACCCGCGCAAACTCTTGCGCACGTGCTCGCGAAGTTCCTCCGGGTCGGGATCGATGCCCGCGGCGGGCACCACCACGGCGACGATCGCCTGGCCCCACTGCGGGTCCTCGACGCCGACCACGGCGACGTCGTGGACGTGGGCGTGCTCGATGAGCACCTCCTCGAGCTCGGCGGGCGCGATGTTCTCCCCGCCGCGGATGATGGTGTCGTCGCTGCGGCCGCTGATGAACAGGTAGCCGTCCTCGTCGAGCAGCGCGATGTCGCGGGTCGGAAACCAGCCGTCCTCGTCGAGCACCGAACCGATCCCGGTGTAGCGCCCCGACACCTGCTCGCCGCGCACGAACAGCTCGCCGCTTTCGCCCGGCGGAAGCACCGCGCCGTCCTCACCGCGGATCTGCAGCTCGATGCCGGGCACCGGGCGCCCCACCGAGCCCAGCCGCTTGGCGACGTGATCGGCCGACGCCGAGTGCGCCTCGCGGTGGTCGTCGGGACCCAGCACCGCGATCGTCGAGCTCGTCTCGGTCAGCCCGTAGGCGTTGACGAAGCCCACGTGCGGCAACAGCTCCAGCGCCCGGCGCACCAGCGGCAGGCCCACCTTGGATCCGCCGTAGGCCAGGCTGCGCAGCGACGGCAGCTCATGCCCGCCGCCCTCGAGGACGGTGACGATGCGGTCCAGCATGGTGGGCACCACCGTCGCGGTGCTCACCCGCTCGGCGGCGACCAAACGCACCCATTCGTCGGCGTCGAAGTTGGTCAGGTAGACCATCTTTCGGCCGGCGTAGAGGTTGGACAGCGCGGCGCTGACCCCGGCGATGTGATAGGGCGGCACGCAGATCAGCGCGGCGTCGCTGGGTTCGGCCGACTCGAATTCGACGGTCCCGGTGACGTAGCTGGTCAGATTGTTGTGCGAGAGCTCGACGGCCTTGGGCTGCGACGTGGTACCCGACGTGAACAACACGATCGCGACGGACTCCGGGTCGGGGAACTCGGCGGCAGGCTCGCTGTCCCGCGCCGCCGCGAGGAATTCGTCGGACGACATCACCCGCTGCGATGAGCCCCCGATCATGTCGCGGTAGCGGTCGTCGACGATCACCAGCGGTTCGGGCAGCCGCGCGATCAGCGCCTGGATGCCGTCGGCGGATAGCCGGTAATTCAGCGGCGTGCAGGCCAGCCCGGCGCGCGCGCTGGCGAAGATCAGCAGGGGCAGCATGGCGCCGCCCACGCCCACGTAGACCACGTGCTTGGACCCGGACGCCGCGATGACGCCGGCGCCGCCGTCGGCGAGATCGCTGAGCTGCTGCGTCGTCAGGCGCAGGTCCCCATCGACAAGCGCGGTGCGCCCGGGGTTGCTCGAAGCGGCCATCTCCAGCAGCAGCGAAATGCTCATCCTCGATCTTTCCGGATCCCCACACCTTTACAAAACTCAGTCACAGTGTAACCCGTCGGGTCGAACGTCAGGTGCCCGTCCAGCGCGCCGGGCGCTTCTCGGCGAACGCGATCGCGCCCTCCTTGGCGTCGTTGGACACGAACACCGGGGCCAGGATCTTGTTCTGCTCGGCCCACATCGTCTCCGGGGTCCAGCCGCGGGACTCGACGATGATCCGCTTGGTGGCGGCGACGGCGAGCGGACCGTTCGCGGCGATCTTCTCCGCCAGCGCGATCGCGGCCTCCAGCGCCTGGCCCGGCTCGGCCAGCACGTTGACCATCCCCAGTTCGTGGGCGCGCTGCGCGGAGAGGTTCGCACCGGTGAGCGCCAGCTCCATCGCGATGGCCGGCGGGATGCGCACTGGCAGCCGCAGCAATCCGCCACCGCCGGCCACCAGGCCGCGCTTGACCTCGGGGATCCCGAACGCCGCGTCCGTGGAGGCCACGATCAGGTCGGTGGCCAGGGCCAGCTCCGTGCCGCCGGCCAACGCGAATCCCTCCACCGCCGCGATGAGCGGCTTGACCGGTGGACGTTCGGTGAAACCCATGCCGCGGCCCTCGACGATGGGCACCTCGCCCCGCGCGAACGCCTTCAGATCCATCCCCGCGCAGAACGAGCCGCCGGCGCCGGTGATGATTCCCACGGACAGGCCGGTGTCGCCGTCGAGCCGATCCACGGCGTCGGCCAGGCCCCGGGCGACCGCGGCGTTGACCGCGTTCTTGGCCTTCGGCCGGTTGATGGTGATGATCAGGATCCGA
This sequence comes from Mycobacterium interjectum, assembly GCF_900078675.2. GTDB lineage: Bacteria > Actinomycetota > Actinomycetes > Mycobacteriales > Mycobacteriaceae > Mycobacterium > Mycobacterium interjectum. The sequence continues at coordinate 4,604,815 of NZ_LT546237.1, read as the reverse complement.
TCCCGCTGCTCGACCAGGACTTCGGGTTCGGGATTGGTGGCCTCTTCGTTCCCAGTGCTCACGGTGCCGCACAGCTCCTTCGGGTATGGGGTGGCTGCTTATCCGACCGATGGTAACGGTCGACGGAAATGGCATTGGCAGCAGTCGAGAGGCCCGTTTCCACCGGTGGCCCTCAGGCCGGCGCCATCGCCGCCTCGACGACCGTCAGTTCTTCGGAAAGCCCGGCGGCCCTGCGTATCTCGATGAAGTCGGCGACCATGGCCTCGGTCACCTCGTGCGGGTCCTTCAGCGTGGCCCCGTCGGAGAGCACCGAGATGTTGATCTGGTCGACGTAGCTCCACACGGTGATGTTCAGCCCGCTGCCGGCGGTCAGCGGTCCGACCGAGTAGATCTCGGTGACCAGCGCGCCGCCGACCCGGCCGCGCTCGCGCGGCCCGGGGACGTTCGAGATGTTCAGGTTCAGGATTTTGTTGTTCCCGTCGCGGCCGGACGCCCAGCGGAAGAAGGCCTGGGTTGGCGCGGGCGGCATGTAGGCCGCCCACCTGCTGACCAGCTCCGGTCCCATCAACTGGTTGCTTTCCTTGGCGGCGATGGCGTTCTCGTGGCTGCACCGCACCCGCTCCAGCGGGTCGTCGGAGTCGGTCGGCAGGCCCACCAGCACGCCGGTGAAGCGATTGCCGGAGATCCGTTCCGGCGAGAAGTCGAAACTCATGGGCACCGACGCCAGCAGGGGCTCGGCCTTGCCGTCGTACCGCAGCAGCAGCGTGCGCAGCGCGCCGCTCGACATGGCGAGCACCATGTCGTTGATCGTCGCCCCCAGCCGCTTGCCGGTTTCCTTGACGTCGGCCAGTGCCAGGGTGGCGGTGGCGAATCGACGCTCCGCGGTGATCTTGTGATTCATGAAGGTGGGGGGCGGCTCGAACGGCCGGGTCAGTTCCGGGGACAGCTTGCGCGAGCTGCGGCGGACCCGGCCCAGCCCCTGCGCCGTGTAGCGGATTGTTGCGGGGATTCGCCCGACGTGGCGCAGGTGATCCGCGAACGCCGACGCCACCAGCTGCCGTGCGCTGGGAGCGGGGTCGCACAGATAGGGCCCGTCCGCCGGCCCGGGCTGCAGGTCCATCCCCCGGGCCATCAGGTTCGCCGACGCCACGCCGTCCGCGAGCGCGTGGTGGATCTTGCCCACCACCGCGATGCGGTGATTGGCCAGCCCCTCGATGAAGTACATCTCCCACAGTGGGCGTTCGCGGTCCAGCGGGGTGCTGGCGATGCGCCCGATCGCCTCATCCAGCTCCCGGCGGCCGCCCGGCGCGGGCAGCCGCCACGGCCGGATGTGGTACTCGAGGTCGACCTCGCAGTGCTCCCGCCACATCGGATGGTGCAATTGGTAGGGGATCTCGACGAGCTGGTAGCAGAACGGCTCGAGCTTGTTCAGCCGGCCGCCGATCACCTGGCGGAAGGCGTCGATGTCGAAGTCACGCCGATCCGGTGCCAGCTCGATCACGGCGGCTTTGATCGTGTGCATGTGCACGTTCGGCGTCTCGCTGTACAGCAGGACCGCGTCCCAGCCGCTGAGCCTTTTCACCGCTGCCCCTTACCCATAGGGGGACATTACCCAGCGGCGGGAGCTCAGATAACCTCTTTCGCGGCGATCTGCATTTTGGTGCGGTAGACCTGGTTGAGGAAAAGCGACGCGGCGTGCGCCGCCGCGCCCGCACGCTCCGCGTCGATGAGGTCGTACCCGTGGCCGGCGCCGGGCAGCTCCAGGTAGCCCACCATCGAGTGCGAGACGGCGCGCAGCCGCTCGACGAAGCTGCGGGCCTGCTCGACCGGGATCACGCTGTCCTTGCTGCCGTGAATCACCAAGAACGGCGGGGCATTTCGATGCACGCGCGCGATCGGCGACGCGTCGCGGAAGACCTCGGGGTGCCGGGCGATCGACTTCCTGACCACCACCCGCTCCAGGAAATCGACGAACCGGTCGCGCTCGGGTGTCGAGCGGTCCTCCCAGTCGTAGCGGCCGTAGATGCCGACCACCGCGTCCACCGAACTGTCGGCTCCCTCGGGCAGCTCGGCTCGGTGCGCGGGGTCGTCGGGGGCCAGCCCGGCCAGCGCGGACAGGTGGCCGCCGGCCGAACAGCCCGCCACGGCAACGAAGTTGCGGTCACCGCCGAACTTGTCGACGTTGGCGCGCGCCCAGGCGATGGCGGTCTTGACGTCGGTGATGTGGCGCGGCCAGCGGTGGTGCGGCGCGACGCGGTAGTCGATCGCGAGGCACACCCAGCCTTGCTCGGCCAGCCGCGACATCAGCGCGGACCCCTGCCCCATGCACCTGCCGTGCACCCAGGCGCCGCCGGGAACGAAGATCAGGACGGGCGCCGGTTGCGCGGGCAGGTCCTTGCGACGCCAGACGTCGAGCACCTGCGCCGGGCTGTTCCCGTAGTGGACGGCGCGGCGGTACAGGTAGCGGCGCTGGCGCATCGCGTCCCAGATCGGTGGCGTGCGCGCCGCGGTGGGCCAGTCGACGTCGAGGTCCGCGGCCGACACCACACCGCGCAGCGCGGCGACGGACACCTCCTGGGTGCTCTCCTTGTCCCGCCGCCGATCGTCGGTGGTGCCGGGCTTCAGCAGATCCTTCGTCATCGTGGACAGGGCCTGCGGCGCGTGCCGGGCGCCCCACACGCTCATGGCGGTCAGCGCGCCCAGCGGTTCCAACCGTTTGCCGACGACTGGCAGCGAAGCGCCGGCCACGCTCAAGGCCAGCATGTAGTCGCCGGGGCCCGCCCGCAGCAACCACTTCACGCAAGGTGTCATGCTGGGTGCCCTCGCAGTCATGTACGGACTGTACCCCCGCGCGGACCGCTGAAACTGACGTTTGCGTTAGCGGGTGTCTGCCCGGCGGGCCCTCGGTTTGCTATATGCAAGGGTTGTCCTGTTCTGGGCGGTTTCTGTTATTTGCCCGCGGTGCGCCGGCGGGCCACGGCGAGCCGCGTGGCGTAGCACAGCGCGCTCACCGCGAACATCGCCGCCGTGAGCAGCAACCACCTGCCCAAAAACGGCTGCTGGGTCTGCCCGGTGGCCGCCTGGTAGGTGGTTGCGCCCTGCTGGATGATGCCCGGCAGAAAGATCAGCAGCGTCAGCCCCGCGCCGAGGGCGGGCACCCGAATGTAGTTGCGGGCGCTCACTTTTGGCTGCCTCGACCGGCTGGTGCGCAACGACAGCAGCCGGTCGGCCAGCGCGTAGAGCGGAAACAGCAACAGGTCGTGGGCGATCACCGCGGCCGCCAGCCAGACGATGATGGACTGCCACCAGGTGCCGGAGTTCCACAGCGTCGCCGGCCTGAAGGTGGCCAGAACATAGCCCAGCAGCGCGAACCCGGACAGTATCGTCAGCAGGTGCAGCGGGCGAGACCCGTAGACGGCCGCGAAACGCGCTGGTAATCCAGGCATGTCAGCTCGGCTCGAAATCGATGGAGGCCACCCATTTGGTGTTGTGCACGCCGGGCAGCGCGGGAACGATGATCCGGGCAGGGTAGCCGTGATCCAGCGACAGGTCGGCGCCGTTGACCCGCAGCGCCAGTAGGGCGTCCGGATCCCCAATCTGGTTGGCCTGCAACGTCGCCGTGCCGAACGCGCCGCCGCGCTGTAGCGAGTCCACCCGGGCCGCGCGAGGGGCGGGAACCCCGGCCAGCCGGGCCAGCTCGGCCAGCCGGACCCCGCTCCAGGTCTGCACGGTCGACCATCCCTCGACGCACGCGATCGGCAATCGCGCCTGGTGCTGCGGCATGCCGGCCAGCGCGGCGCGGTCCAGCACCACCTCGGCGGGTCCGCCCCGCAGCACCAACCGCCAACTCGCGCCGACGCTTTCGGGCGCGATCCCGGCGGCGACGGCGGTCTTGTTGACAGGGAAGTCGCCCCGTCCACGCCCGCGCGGCAACAGCAGGGCGGCGCCGCGGGACGCGCCGCCGAGCGTCTGTCCCGCGGTCAGCACGCCCACGAGCAGCGCGCCGGAGCCGACCAGCGCCAGGGCGCCGCGCCGGCTCATCGTCGGCTCGGCCGGATCCCCCGCAACCAGTCCGTCGGGGTCGGGCGGTTCCGGACGGGTGTCACTTCGATTGGTGCGCAACACTTCTCGCAGCGACATCGACCGCAGCCCGGTGACCATGCGCGGAATCTTGAGCGCGATGTGCGTCAGGAAACCGGCGATCATGACCCACGCGCCGAAATAGTGCGCGTCATAGAAGCTGAACCCGAAGATGTAGTCGTACTGGATGTTCAGCACCCCGGTGACGATTTCGAACAGCACCCCGCCGACCAGCATCAGCAACGACAACCGCTCCAGCAGCTGGGCGATGGAGCGGGCCGGCGGCCACACGAACAGCTTCGGGATCACCGACCACAGCTTGGCCAGCACGACCGGGATGATCACCAGGCCCAGCCCCACGTGCAGGCCCTGGGTCAGCCGGTACAACCACGACGGGCGGGTCGGCCAGGCGAAGGCCGGCAGGCGCAGCCAACCGACGTCGGCGGGGATGGCCTGCCCCAACTGCGGCCCGTACGCGATGTAGGACAGCAGCCCGGTGAGGATCACGATCGGCAGCGCGACCAGCAGCACCAGCCCGAACACCGACGTCAGCCATGGGCCGCGCAGGGGGCTGCGGAAGCGGTTCAGCCGCCGCACGCCCGGCGGTGGATGCCCCTCGATCGCGCGCCACAGCCTGGCGGGAAACCCGTAGTCGCTCACAGGGCGGTCAGACCCGCGACGACCCGGCCGCCGATGAGCCGGACGATGGTCACCGTCAGACCCGCTTGCGCGGCCAGCGTGTCGGCGCTGTCCACGCCGACCGATGCCCAGCGGAACCAGGGCCCCACGTCACGGGCCGTCTCGAGGCGCACCCAGCGCTGACGGATGCCGATCGCCTCGGTCTCGAACTCGGCGACACAATGCCCGCCGCGGGCCAGCAGTTCGGCGGCGCGGGCCAGGATCCGGAGCGGGTCGCCGCCGAGGCCGATGTTGCCGTCGACCAGCAAGACCGTCTGCCAACAACCCATTCCGGGCAGCGGCTCGAACACGTCGCCCAATATCGCCGGCGCGCCACCGCGGCCGGCCAGGCGGATCGCCGTCGCGGACCGATCGATGCCCAGCGCGGGTATCCCCCGGCGGATCAGCTTGGCGACCAATCGGCCCGGCCCGCAGCCCAGCTCGATCGTCGGGCCGGTGCACATCCGCGTCACGGCTTCGTCGAACACGTCGTCGGAGGCGTCACGGGACGCGCTGTCGGGACATCGATCACCCAGCCAACGGTGCGCCGGCAGGGGACGAACCTCGCCGTCCTCGTGGCGGACCCAACATCTCTCACCGCCGAGCGCCCGATCGTAGAGATGCCCCAGCATGTCACGCCTCTCGCATCGTGCACGGCCGGGCGGCCCGGACGCGCCTCTGCCCCGGTGGGGGGCGTTTACGCGAACCCGCATTGCCGGCACGGTAATACACACGGGACGCGCCGGCATTTCGATCAACCGGTTTCCTACCCCGATCTCCGATCGGCTAACCCAGCGGTTCACGGCAGTGATTCGGTGCCGAGGCGCGCCCGGATGGATACTGAACCGATGCCGAACAACGACGTTCACCCCGACCTGCGCAGAATCGCCCGCCTCGTCCCGCGGCACATCATCGGTCCGCGCAGCCTGCGGATCGTCCGGTCCCTGAGCGCCGTGACGGGACGCCGGCGCAAACCCGCCCCGTCGGATGTCGAGGTGATCACCCTCGCCTCCGGAGCCGGCGTCCGGCTCTTCCGGCCCGCCGGCGTGACCCAACCCGGCCCGGCGCTGCTGTGGATCCACGGCGGCGGCTACGTGATCGGCACCGCCCAACAGGACGACCGGGTGTGCCGCCGGTTCANCACGGCTTCGACGCGGTGGCCTCGAAAGCCCCGGTGTCGCGGCGGTTCTTCGAGAGCCAGTGCGACAGTTTGCGCGCCGCGCTCGCGCCGGCGAGCTGGTCGCCGGTCAGCGAAATACCGCCGCCCAGGAACGCGGACCTTTAGGCCGGCGACGAACGGGTGGTGTTGTCATAGCGCGGCGATAGCGTTCGAGGTGTGAATGTCGTGTGCTATCGATACCGGTTGCGTCCCGGCGCGACTGCTACGGCGGCGTTGGTGGCCGAGTGGGACCGCTGTCGGTGGGTGTGGAACCGGGCGGTCGAACGACTCAACGAGACTGGCGAGTGGGTCCACGACGAAACGTTGACCGAGTGGCGAGGCGAGCACGACTGGCTGCGCGACGGCTTGGCCCAACAGCAGATGCTGCGCAACTTCCGCGCCAAACGCGCTAAGGGCAACGGGCGTCGTAAGTTCAAATCCGCCAAACGCTGCCTGCCGAGCCTGAACTACACCAAACGCGGGTTTGCACTCAAGGATGGCCGGTTGTGTCTTGCCGGTGGCCTGTCCATCCCAGTCGTGTGGTCGCGGCAACTGCCGGCCGACCCGAGCAGTGTCCGCGTGTACCGCGACAGCATTGGGCACTGGTACGCCAGCTTCGTGGTGCGCCGCCCCGATCAGACGCTGCCGGCCTGCGATCAGGCGATCGGCATCGACTGGGGAGTGCGCGCCGTGGCGACCGCCACCGACGCCCAATACGACCTGCCGCACCCCGAACACGGAAGGCGCGCCGCCCAAGAGCTTGCTCGTCGCCAACGCACGATGGCGCGGCGCAAACCGAGCCGCCGCCAGCCGGCGTCCCGCGGGTACCTGAGCGCCAAATGCGCAGTCGCCAAGCTGTCCAAGAAGGTCGCCCGCCAGCGCCAGGACACGGCACGTAAGTGTGCGACCAAAGTCGTTGACAACCATGGAGTGTTGGCAATTGAGGACTTCAAGCCGAAGTTTTTGGCGAAGTCCCGTATGGCGCGCAAATCTGCCGACGGCGCCATCGGCACGACAAAAGCGACGCTGATCGAGTATGCCCAGCGGGCGGGCCGAAAGGTGGTGCTGGTGCCGCCTGCCTACACAACGATGACGTGCAGCGGTTGCGGTGCGAGAGCCAAGTCCCGCCTGCTGCTGTCGGAACGGTTTTTCGCCTGCGAGTCCTGCAAAATAATCCAGGATCGCTACAGAAACGCTGCCGGAGTCATTCTCAACAGGGCTGGTCTCATCCCTGTCGGTGTTGAAGCCGTAAGACATTCGGATCCCATCGAGGTTCGGGTGCTCGCCGAGCCGGGAATCCCCGCCCCTTAGGGGCAGGGAGGACGTCAAATCGCGAAGTAGACGAGCTCGCCGCCGATCACGGTGGCCGCCACCATGCCCGCGTCGAGCTCGGCCAGGACCGCCGCCGGTGGCTCGGTCAGCACGCAAAGGTCCCCCGGCTGCCCGGCCTCGACGGTCCGCGGCCGGCCCGGCTGATCCGCGTGGCCCAGAAACATCGTCAAAGCCGTTAGCGCAGGCACACATTCGTCAGCGTTGAGGACGGCGCCGCTGGGGGTGGTGCGGTACACCGCGGCGCGCATCGCCGTCCATGGGTCGCCGTGGCCGAACGGCATGTCGGTCGACAGGGCCACCGGCACCGCCGCGTCGAGCAGGGATGCGACACGCCAGAGGTGCCCGTGCTCGGCGGCGGGCACGTCGGCGAGGTAGTGGTCACCGCGCTCGGCGACGAAGTTGGGCTGCGTCACCACCGTGACCCCGAGATCCGCCAGGTCGCGCAGGTTGTCGTCGGGCACCACGGCGGCGTGTTCGATGCGATCCAGCGGGTGGCTGCCGGCCGCGCGCAGCGCCGCGATGGTGACCACCAGCTGGGCGGCGGTCACGCAGTGGACGGCCACCGGCCGGCCGTCGGCGTGCTGGCCGTCGATCCACGCCGTCAGGGAATCCAGGTCCAGGCGGTCGTCCTGCAGGATCTTCTTGCCCGGCGACAGGAAGCTCGGCCGCGGCCGGAACTCGCCGCGCCGGTGCGCCACCAGCAGCGAGACCATGTCGTCGGCGGCGAGGTCCGGCGTGGCGTCGGTGACGCCGGTGACGCCGGTCGCGGTGATGCGGCGGCTGAGTTCCGCGAGGTCGGTTTCGCGCTGCTGCAGCGCGTCCGACCAGCCGCGGTCGGCGCTGCGCAGCCGCCCGTCGGGGTGTTCGGGCAGGCCGACGCGGCCCAGCGCCTCGGAGTTGAGGATCCACAGCGCGCCGCTGCGGTGCTGGATGCGCACCGGGACGTCGCGCACGAGGGCATCGAGGGCGGTTCGGTCCAGCTCGCCGGCGACCGATTCGTGGTAGCCGACGGCGCGAATCCACCCGTCGGGGCCGGGGGTGGCGTTCGAGAGCAACTGCGTCAGCTGCTCTTTGGTGGTGACCCCGGGCGGCCCGACCAAGAAGGAGTCCAGGGCAGAAGCCGCCGAACGCACGTGCACATGGTGGTCATGCAAGCCCGGCAGGACGGTCCCGCCGCCGGCATACAGCACGCCCTCTCCGCGGCCGGCGACCAAACCGTCCCCCACCTCGTCGATCTGCGCACCGACCCGGATGTCGACCGTTCTGCCGTCCAGCAAATTCGCCCGGTGAATCAGCATGACAGGCAACGCCTTTCGGAGACCAACCGGCGCACGGCGTCGTTGTCGGCGCCGAGCCCGGCCGCCGGGGCCGACGGTGGCGGCGCCTGCGGGGGCGGGGCCGGGTAGGGTCCGACCGAAGCTTCGGTCGGTAACGCCGCGTAGGTCGCGGCGACCGCGGCCATGGCAACGTGGATCAACTCACCGCCGCCCCGGCTCAGCGATTCGAGCACCGCCAGGGCCGCCTCCAGCCCGGTCAGCGGATCGGCGATGGCGTCCCCGCAGAAAACCGGTCCATCGGCGGCGGCGCCCACCAGGCCGCCGGCGACCGCGGCGTCGTCACCGAACGCCGGCCTGAGGTCGTCATATCCGCTGATGCGCAACCAAATTCGGCCCGCCCGAGGCGCGATGGCGTCCGGCCCGAGCCCTCGCCGCCCCAGCGCCGTGGGCCGCGAGCCCTCGATCACGATGTCGGCGACGGCGAGCAACTCGCGCAGTTCGGCGGCGCCGTCGTCGAAATCCACACCGTAAGAAAGCTTTCCGGCGTTCATCCAGTCGTAGAAGGCGCGGTCGCCGCCTCGGGTGCCGTCCGGGCGGCGCGGGCTCTCCACCTTGACGACCGTCGCCCCGCCGCGGGAAAGGAGCTGCCCGCACAGCGGACCGGCCCACATCGAGGACAGATCGGCCACCAGCAGGCCGGCCGGCTCACGCGGGTGCCCGCGAAAGCCCAGGTGCCGCACCTGTGGCGACCCGGCGGNAGCTCGCCGGCGACCGATTCGTGGTAGCCGACGGCGCGAATCCACCCGTCGGGGCCGGGGGTGGCGTTCGAGAGCAACTGCGTCAGCTGCTCTTTGGTGGTGACCCCGGGCGGCCCGACCAAGAAGGAGTCCAGGGCAGAAGCCGCCGAACGCACGTGCACATGGTGGTCATGCAAGCCCGGCAGGACGGTCCCGCCGCCGGCATACAGCACGCCCTCTCCGCGGCCGGCGACCAAACCGTCCCCCACCTCGTCGATCTGCGCACCGACCCGGATGTCGACCGTTCTGCCGTCCAGCAAATTCGCCCGGTGAATCAGCATGACAGGCAACGCCTTTCGGAGACCAACCGGCGCACGGCGTCGTTGTCGGCGCCGAGCCCGGCCGCCGGGGCCGACGGTGGCGGCGCCTGCGGGGGCGNCCATTGTGCGCGCGGCGCGACTCAGAAATGCAGCGCGTCGAACCGCCAGTCCAGTACCGGCCGGTCGGGCTCGCCGACCGCGTAGACCAGCGACCGCAGCCCCAGCACCCCGCCGTGGGCGGTCGCCCGGGCGGTCTCGACGTGCAACTCGCTGTACAGGGTGTCGCCCTCGTGGACCGGGCCGGTGTGCTCGCAGGACTCCCAGCCCAGCACCGTCGCCAGGTTGGGCAGCAGCCTGCCGGCCTGGGCGAGCGCCAGCCCGATGGTGTGTCCGCCGTATACCAGCCGGCGCCCGGCGACGCGCGAATCATGGTGTGTGGCGGCGATGTTCAGGGTGAGCCGGGCGAGTTCGGGCGCGCCGCTGACCACGTCGCCGGTGCTGCGCAGCACCGTGCCCGCCAGGCCGGCGTCGAAATGCGGACCGGGCACCTTGGTCCGGAACACGTCGGCGTCCCAGTGCGCGGTCGGATCGTGCGGGGGGCCGGGCACGCCGGCGCCGACGGCCGACAGATCGTCGGCGGGGGCCCGGTCGGGATCGAAGTCCGGGCCGGCCGGCAGCATGGCGCAGCGGTAGAAGTCGAGCACCAGCCGGTCGGCCTGGTCGATGGTGATCATCCGCAGCGCGGCCATTCCCGTCGGCGGACGGCCCGGCTTGGGCGAATTCGCCCGCAGCCCAACCACTTCGGTGCGGGTGTAGATGGTGTCGCCGACGACGGGGAAGCGGTGGAACACCAGGCCGCGGTAGAACAGGTTGGCTTTGACGCGCTGGGTGGCCAGCGTCGACTGCCCGATCGCCACGTCGCAGACGAGCCCCGGGTGGGCCAGCGGCCCGGGCACGCCGGTCACCGCGGTGCACAGCACGGCGTCCAGCGCCAGGCGCAGCCGGTCCCCGAGGATGGCCTGGTGTGCCGCGGCCAAACCCGGCGACAGCGTCATCGCCGGCGCCCAGTCGAACACCTGGCCCACCGACAGATCCTCGAAGTACGGGCCGCCCTCCCGTACACGCGCATGAGTCACGGGGCCAATATGGCACACGTGAGCAAAGAGCACAGCGACGACTTTGAAGAAGAGGACCTGCTGGTCGCCACGGTGCGGGCGTTCATCGACCGCGACGTCAAACCCGGCGTCCGCGAGCTCGAACACGCCAACACCTACCCCGAGGCGTGGATCGAGCAGATGAAGCGGATCGGCATCTACGGCCTGGCCATTCCCGAGCAGTACGGCGGGTCGCCGGTGTCGATGCCGTGTTATGTGCGCGTCACCGAGGAGCTGGCCCGCGGCTGGATGAGCCTGGCCGGCGCGATGGGCGGGCACACCGTGGTGGCCAAGCTGCTGACGCTGTTCGGCACCGAGGAGCAGAAGCGCGCGTACCTGCCGCCGATGGCCGGCGGCGAGCTGCGGGCCACCATGGCCCTGACCGAGCCGGGCGGTGGCTCGGACCTGCAGAACATGACGACGACCGCGCTGCCGGACGGCTCCGGTCGGTTGCGGATCAGCGGTGCCAAGACCTGGATCAGCAACGCTCGCCGGGCCGGCCTGATCGCGCTGCTGTGCAAGACCGATCCCAACGCCACGCCCCGGCACAAGGGCATCTCCATCGTGCTGGTCGAACACGGGCCGGGCCTGACGGTGTCGCGGGATCTGCCCAAGCTGGGCTACAAGGGCGTGGAATCCTGCGAGCTGTCCTTCGACGATTTCACCGCCCCCGAGTCCGCGGTGCTGGGCGGCGCGATGGGCGAGGGCTTTTCGCAAATGATGAAGGGGCTGGAGACGGGCCGCATCCAGGTGGCGGCCCGGGCGCTGGGCGTGGCGGCCGCCGCGCTCGAGGACGCGCTGGCCTATGCGCAGCAGCGGGAGAGCTTCGGGCGGCCGATCTGGAAGCACCAGGCGATAGGTAATTACCTGGCGGACATGGCGACCAAGCTCACCGCCGCGCGCCAGCTCACCCGCTACGCCGCGGAACGCTACGACAGCGGCGAACGCTGCGACATGGAGGCGGGGATGGCCAAGCTGTTCGCCTCCGAGGCCGCGATGGAGATCGCGCTGAACGCCGTCCGCATCCACGGCGGCTACGGCTATTCCACCGAGTACGACGTCGAACGCTACTTCCGTGACGCGCCACTGATGATCGTCGGGGAGGGCACCAACGAGATCCAGCGCAATGTGATCGCGGCGCAGCTGGTCGCCCGGGGCGGGATCTGAGGCAAATCTCGCGGGCCGGCGTACTCCCGTGCTGTATATTTGCGGGACTTCTCACACCGGCAAGGCCAAAGAGAGGCAGCTGCCATGAGTTATCCCCCCGGGCCGTACGAAGGTTCCCCGGAATGGCAGGGCCAACCGCAGCCGCCTTGGCCGGGTCAGCCGCCCCCCGGTTACCCGGCGCCGCAACCGGGTTGGCCGGGGCAACGCGAGCCGGACAATTACCTCGTCTGGGCCATCCTGGTCACTGTCTTGTGCTGCCTCCCGTTCGGAATCGTCTCGCTGGTCTACTCCACCAGGGTCTCCGGACAGTGGGCCCAGGGGCGGTATGCCGAGGCGCAGGCCTCGGCCGACAACGCCAAGAAGTGGGCCATCATCGGCGCGGTCGTCGGTGTGGCCGCCTATGTGATCGGCGTCATCCTGTGGTTCGCCATGTTCGCCGCCATCGTCTCGTCCATCCCGTCGACGACCAGCACCACCTACTCCGGCTTCTGAGCTAGGTAAGCCCTTGGGCGCCAACATAAGTGGCGTCCACCAGCCCCCACTCCCGCGCGGTGTCGGCGTCGATCGCGCGCCCGGACAGCACCAGATACGCCGTGCGCCAGCGCCCGATCCGGCGGGTGACGCTCACGGTTCCGCCCGCGCCGGGGATCAGGCCGAGGCCCAGTTCGGGTAGCCCGAACACCGAATCGTCGCGCGCCTCAACCCATCCGCAAAACGCCGCCATCTCCAATCCGCTGCCCACCACCTGGCCATGCACCTCGGCGCGGCACGCCCGGCCGAGCCGGGCGGTCAGCGCGTCGAGCGCCAGGGCGGGGCTGTGCCGGGTGCGGGCCAGGTGCGCGCTCGCCGGGTCGGCGAAGGTGCCGAATTCCGCGAGGTCTCCGCCGCTGCAGAACGACGGGCCGTTGCCGCTCAACACGATCCCGGTCACCGACGGGTCCAGCTGCGCGACGGCAAGCGCCTCGAGCAGCGCGGCCCGCGCGTCGGTGGAGAACGCGTTGTGCCGTTGCGGCCGGTTGAATGTGATGCGCAGCGTGTCACCGTCGCGCCGCGCCAGCACCGGGTCGGCGAGCTCGGGCGCGCCGGCCGGGCCCCGTTCGGCGAGCCAGCGCGCGAACTCCGGGCCGGCCTGCAGGGTCGAGTAGGCCAACGACTCGGTGATCACCCCACCCAGCGCCGGGCCACCGGGATCGACCGAGCGCAAGACGTCGTCGCACACGGCACTGGCGTGCGGCCACCGTTGGCAGCGCCGCGACAGCTCGCCCAGGGCATCGGCCACCGAGCCGACGGTGACGACCCGACGATCCGCACACGGGTCCTCGGTCAGCGTGAAAGTCGCCGCGTCCAGCCAATATCCGGCCGCCGCGATGTCGTCGACGGCGCCGACGGCGACGATCACTCCGGGCGGTGCGGCGACGCCCGCGTCGCCCTCGCTACCGACGTCGACAACCCGCACGGGTCACACCGAATACTTCTCGATCAGCCCGTTCTTGTAGAGCTTCCCGGTGTCGGTGCGGGGCAGCTGCTCCTCGAAGGCGATCGACCGCGGGCACTTGTAGTGCGCCAGGCGGTCTCGCAGCCACGCACTCAGCTCCTCGGCGAACCCATCGGTGGCGTCGGCCGGGTCGACGGTCTGCACGGCCGCCACGACGCGCTGGCCCATCTCGTCGTCGGGAACGCCGAACACCGCCGCGTCCAACACCTTCGGGTGGGTGACCAGAAGGTTCTCGGTTTCCTGCGGGTAGATGTTCACCCCGCCGGAGATGATCATGTGGTGGCGCCGGTCCGTCAGGTACAGGTAGCCCTCCTCGTCGACGTAGCCGACGTCGCCGACCGTCACCCAGCCGTGCCGGTCGCGCGAGGCCGCCGTTTTCGTCGGGTCGTTGAGGTATTCGAAGGAATAACCGCCCTCGAAATAGATCTCGCCGGGCTGGCCGGGTGGCAGCTCGGTGCCGTCCTCGGCGAGAATGTGGATCTGGCAGGCCATCGGCTTGCCCACCGAACCCGGGTGCGCCAGCCAGTCTTCGGCGCTGATCAGTGTCGAACCGATCGCCTCGGAGGACGCGTAATACTCGTCGATGATCGGCCCCCACCAGTCGATCATCTGCTTCTTGATCTCGACCGGACACGGCGCGGCGGCGTGCATCACCCGCTGCAGGCTGGACAGGTCGTACGAGTCACGAACGGCGGCGGGCAGTTTCAGCATGCGGGTGAACATGGCCGGCACGAACTGCCCGTGGGTGACCCGGTGCCGCTGGATGGCGTCCAGCGTGCCCTCGGGGTCGAACTTCTCCAGCACGACCGTCGTGATGCCGCCGGCCTGCGCGCTCATCGACCACACCGACGGCGCGGTGTGGTACAGCGGGGCGGGGCTCAGATAGACCGACTCGGGGGTCATCCAGAACTCGACCAGGGCCGACATCATGCCGGGCGCCTCGGCGGGCGGGACATGCGGCAGTTCGCGTTTGATGCCCTTGGGCCGGCCGGTGGTGCCCGACGAGTACTGCAGCAGGTCCCCCTCGAGTTCGTCGTCGATGGGGGTGTCCGGTTGGCGGGCAACGCATTCGGGGTAGCGCTCCCAATTCGGCAGGTCCCCGTTGGCGATCATCAGCAACTCGGGCAGCCCGTGGGGGAGGTGCTCGGGCAGCTGCGCGAGCACCTCGCGCAGTGCGGCCGACCCGATGATGGCCTTGGCGTTGCTGTTGTCGACGATGTAGGCCGCCTCGGCCGCGGTCAGGTGGGTGTTGATCGGCACGTAGTACAAGCCGCTGCGGCGAGCCGCCCACATCACCGCGTGGATGTGCTCGTTGTTCTCCATCAGGATCGCGGCGGTGTCCCCCTCGCGCAGTCCGGCCTGGCGGAACCGGTGCGCCAGTCGATTGGCGCGGGCTTCCAGGTCGTCGAAGGTGACGACGGTGCCGGACGGGTACAGGATGACGGCCGGTTTGCCGGCGCCGACGTGGGGGCGAATCTGCATGGGAGGACTGTACCGCCGCGAAAGTTGACGGGTGTTAAGTGGCCGCCGGGGCAGGTCGATGCGTTTACCGGGCCGGACATCGGTGAGGTGTCGGCCGCACCCCGGCCCGGGCCCGGCTGTCCCGGGCGTGGCGCGCGCCTCGATGACCAGATCGCCGGGCCGATCGCGCTGCGCGACAACCTTGACTCGTGCATCGGCTGCGGCCGCCTGTCACTGAAGCTGCCCCATCTCCGACCGTGGCGACGAGGCGGCGGGCGCGGTGTGCCTGCCGAAGTCGTTGCGGCGGCAGGCGATCAGCGGCTAGCTCGACTCGGCGAGCCGCTGCTTGAGCGCCTCGAACTCGTCCCGGACGCCGGTGGGCAGCTTGTCGCCGACGAACTCGAACCACTCCTCGATCAGCGGCAGTTCCTGCCGCCACTCGTCGGCGTTGACCGCCAGGGCCCGCTCGACGTCGGCGCCGTCCACGTCGAGGCCGTCGAGGTCCAGGTCCTTGGCGGTGGGCACGATGCCGATCGGCGTCTCCTGGCCGCCGGCCCGGTGCTCGATGCGGTCGACGATCCACTTGAGCACCCGGCTGTTCTCGCCGAAGCCCGGCCACAGGAATTGACCCTCGTCGCCGCGGCGGAACCAGTTGACGAAGAACACCTTGGGCAGCTTGGACTCGTCGGAATTCTTGCCCAGGTCGAGCCAGTGCTGGAAGTAGTCGCCGACGTGGTAGCCCAGGAACGGCAGCATGGCCATCGGGTCGCGGCGCACCGTGCCGACCTTGCCCTCGGCGGCGGCGGTCTGCTCACTGCCCATGGTGGCCCCCATGAACACGCCGTGCTGCCAGTCGCGCGCCTCGGTCACCAGCGGCACCGTGGTCTTGCGGCGGGCGCCGAACAGGATGCCCGAGATCGGCACCCCCTGCGGGTCGTCCCACTCCGGCGCCAGGATGGGGCACTGCGACATCGGCGTGCAGTAGCGCGAGTTCGGGTGCGCCGCTTTGGTTTCCGTGTCACGGATGTACCAGTCGTTGCCCTTCCAGTCGATCAGGTGATCCGGCTCGCCCTCGAGGCCCTCCCACCACACCTCGTCGTCGTCGGTGAGCGCGACGTTGGTGAAGACGGTGTTGCCCGCGGCGATCGTGCGCATGGCGTTGGGGTTGGACTTCCAGTTGGTGCCCGGCGCCACACCGAAGAAGCCGAACTCGGGGTTGACCGCGTACAGCCGGCCGTCCTTACCGAACCGCATCCAGGCGATGTCGTCACCCAGCGTCTCGGCGCGCCAGCCTTCGATGGTGGGCTGCAGCATGGCCAGGTTGGTCTTGCCGCACGCCGACGGGAACGCCGCGGCGAAGTAGTACGCCTTGTTCTCCGGAGAGATCAGCTTGAGGATCAGCATGTGCTCGGCGAGCCAGCCCTCGTCGTGGGCCATGGCCGACGCGATGCGCAGCGAGTAGCACTTCTTGCCCAGCAGGGCGTTGCCGCCGTAGCCGGAGCCGTAGCTCATGATCTCGCGGGTCTCCGGGAAGTGGGTGATGTATTTGGTGTCGTTGCAGGGCCACGCCACGTCCTGCTGGCCCGGCTCGAGCGGGGCGCCCACCGAGTGCAGCGCCTTCACGAAGAACCCGTCGTCGCCGATCTTGTCCAGGGCGGCCTTGCCCATCCGGGTCATCACCTTCATGGAGACGACGACGTACTCGGAGTCGGTGATCTCCACGCCCAGCTTGGGGTCGTCGGCGCCGAGCGGGCCCATGCAGAACGGGACCACGTACATGGTGCGGCCGCGCATGCAGCCGCGGTACAGGTCGGTCAGGGTGGACCGCATCTCGGCGGGCTCCATCCAGTTGTTGGTCGGCCCGGCGTCGATCTCGCGCTCGGAGCAGATGAAGGTCCGCGACTCCACCCGCGCCACGTCGGACGGGTCGGACAGCGCCAGGAAGGAGTTCGGGTACTCCTTGGGGTTGAGCCGCTTGAACGTGCCCGCCTCGACGAGCTGGTCCGTCAGCCGCTTCCACTCCTCGTCGGAGCCGTCAGCGAACACCACCCGGTCGGGCTGGGTGAGCTCAGCAACCTCCTCTACCCAGGCCAGCAGGCCGGGGTGATTGGTGGGTGCGCTGTCCAGACCGGGAATGGTCGCTGAAGTCATCGAGCTCTCCTGAATTCTTCTGCCTGCTAACCGGCATCTCTCGCTTGCGTATGCATTGCATATGTCGGCGCCCACACAACTGTTTACATGGTGGCGTTAACTACAGGTTATCGTGATCAACTTGTCGGGGAGGTCTCGGGCGGGTATAAGCCTTCTCACTACAACGATTCAGAAACAGGGCCAAACGTCACCCGGGATCGCCATCCTCGCTCCGTGAGGCTGGTTCATCGTTTTCGGCCTCGGGTTGGGGTGTACCCGGTTCGGCCAGTTCTGCACGCACGGCGTCCAGCGCGGCCTGCACGGTGGGCATCTCCCGGTCCCGCGCCGCCGCGGCCCGCGCCGCGGCGATGGCGTGCTCGCGCAGCTCGCTGTCGATGGCGCTGACCTGCTCGGCCACGTGCGCGTTCTCCGCCTCGTCGCGCGCGACCAGCGCGGTGCTCAATAGCGACTCGGCGACGAGTACGCGGGTGGCGACCAGCTCCTCCACCGCCGATTGCAGCGACGACGCGACCTCGCCCGCCCAGCGGTCCAGCAACGCCCGGTCCCGCAGCAGGCCGCGGATGTGGATGACCACGAACGTGACCGCCAGCCCGATCGCGACGCACCCCGCCGCCCCCGCGGCGGCCAGGGCGGGGCTCAGCCGGGCGGTCAGCCCGCCCACCAGCCGGCTCAGCGTGAGCGCCACGCCCAGGCCGAAGGCTGCGCCCAGCAGCATCAGCAGCCACGTCTCCTGCCGCCGCGATTTCAGCGGAGGCGGCGGCACCTCGACCGTCGGCAGCTTCTCCTCGGCGTCGTGGAAGGCCGGCAGCGCCGCCGGCACACCCAGCACCTGCGCGACGTCGGCCAGGTGCGTGGCGGTGCCCACACTCACCTCCGCCACCACCTCGTCGACCCGCCCGCGCGCGTACGCCTCAAAGCCGGCCATCTTCCCGCGGGACAACCCCGCCGCGTCTTCCTGCAACTCGCCACGCACGGACGAACAGCGGTTGCGCGCGAAGTAGGACAACTGCACCCGGGCCTGCTGAATCTGGCCGCGCAGCGTGATCGTGCGCTCGGTTTTGGCCTGCCGCCGCTGCCGCAGGGCCGTGCTGCGCTCTTCGCGCAGCCCGTCCACCCGAGCCCGCCGGCCGGCGCCCTCGGCGTCGCGCTCGAACCGTCGGATCACCGTCTGCAGCCGGGATTCCCAGGCGCGCAGCCTATTTCGCCGCGGAATGTCGGCGTCGGCGAGTTGTGCCGCGACGGTCTGCGCCAAGTCGTCGACGTTGGGGTCCCCGAGGTCGGGCAGGGCGGCCGCACCGACCCAGGGCACCCGGCCATAGCGCGGCGCGTGCGCGGCCAGGATGTCTCGGTTGGCGGCCACCACGTCGCGCCAGTTGCGGTGGACGTCGATCTTGGACACCACGCCGACCACCACGTCGGTGTGCTCGGCGGCGGCATCGAGCAGCGCGCAGTCGGACGCGGTCAGTGGCGCCGCCGCGGACACCACGAAGACCACCGCGGTCGGCGCGTCGCCGGGTCCCAGGTCGGTCGACTCGACGAACTTGTGTTGCGACAGCCGTTCGCGCAGGGCCCCGACCACGGCGGTGACACCGGCCAGCCAGGGGCCCGTCACCAACACCACGTCGCGGCGGTGGATGGCGGGCGCATCCAGCCGGGGACCGATCGCCGCCACCAGCGCGTCGACCTCGGCGGCCGGATCCTCGCCGCTCAATCGGACCCCCCGGGCGGCGAGGCGCCGGCGCGCGACCACAGCCGGACCGATCCGCGGGCGATGTCCGCGCCGCACGCGCGGTGCAGCTCGCTCGCCGCGGCCCGGCCGTAGCGCTGCCAGCGCNCACAGCGCGCCGTCCAGGTCCCGCACGGCGGCCAGCGCTAGCAACCCGCTCATCGGCTCCATCGGCGCCCCCGCGAGCGCGGACAGCTCGGCGCAGCGCGAACGTCCCGCCAGCGGCGGCCCGGCACCGGCCCGGCCGGACAGCGAACCGGTCAGGTCGGCCTTGTTGAGCACCACCAAGACCGGGCGCGTGGCGGCGGCGATCGCCTCGGTGTCCTCGGGTTTGATCACCTCGGCGGTGACGTACACGTCGAGGTCGGCGGTGTCGGTCACCTCCGTCGCCGCCGCGATGCCGTACGCGTCCCCGGCGAGGTGGAGGGCGCGCGCCACCGTATGGCGACCGACCCCGCGGCGCCCGCGGACGGCCACGCGCAGCGGCGCGGCGCATCGCTCGGCGATCGCCGTCAGGCGCGGGTCGGCGTGGCCGGCGGCGAAGCGCCGCAGCTCGTCGAAGAAAATTCGGTGCCCTTGTCTCGTCATGTCCCGTCCCGATTCAACCTCACCGAATGGTGGCACCTGCATCACCGAGATGCGAGCCACCGGGCTGTTACCAGCCGAAGGCAACTGTTGGGTATCAATCTGGATCAGGGGCGGCTACATCGGGGGTTCATGGGCCACCATGGACAAATGCATGCGCAACCCGGGGTCGGGACGTGTCCCGGCGCGCCGGCGGGAGTGGAGGCTGTCCTGGAGACAGGAGGGGAAGCGGCCCCGGAACCGCCCGATTCGGGCCGCACCGACCAGCGCCACCTTCCGGCCACGAGCTTTCGCTCGCGGCGTTCCGCGCTTTCGGCGGCCCAGCGCCAGACGTGGGAGCGGCTGTGGCCGACATTGGGCATCTCGGTCGGCGCCGACGCCTCGGGGGCGCCCCAGCCCGCAGAGCCGCTGGACACCCGCGCGTGGTTCGGCCGCCAGGCGCCGGTGGTGCTCGAAATCGGTTGCGGCAGTGGCACATCCACCCTGGTCATGGCCAAGGACGAGCCCCACATCGACGTCATCGCCGTGGAGATCTACCGGCGGGGGCTGGCCCAGCTGCTGTCCGCGATCGACCGCGACCAGGTGGACAACATCAGGTTGATCCGGGGCAACGCGATCGACGTGCTGGACCGCCTGATCGCGCCGGGCTCGCTGACCGGGGTGCGCGTCTTTTTTCCCGATCCGTGGCCCAAGGCCCGGCATCACAAGCGCCGGTTTCTGCAGCCGAGCACGATTGGCCTGATCGCCGACCGGTTACTCCCCGGTGGTGTCCTGCATGCCGCGACGGACCACCCGGGTTATGC
This sequence comes from Mycobacterium interjectum, assembly GCF_900078675.2. GTDB lineage: Bacteria > Actinomycetota > Actinomycetes > Mycobacteriales > Mycobacteriaceae > Mycobacterium > Mycobacterium interjectum. The sequence continues at coordinate 4,584,690 of NZ_LT546237.1, read as the reverse complement.
CGAGCAGATCGCCGAGGTCGGCGACGCCGAACCCCGCCTGCACCGGGTCGGTCCGGGCAGCCCGTTGCCGATCTCGGTCGCGCGCCCCACCACCAAGTACGAGACCAAGGCCCAAGAAGCGGGCAGCGTCGTGAACGAATTCATCTGGACAAAGGCTGAACAAAGCCGGCAAAGGCAGTGAGATGAGCCTGACAGGAGAGACCACAGCAGCAGGACAAACGCCCCTGGACGCACCGGCGGTTCTGTCCGCAGAGGGCCTGAGCAGCTTCCAACCACCGGCGGGGCGGGTTCTGCTGGTCTGGGACGCGCCCAACCTCGACATGGGCCTGGGCTCCATCTTGGGCCGCCGCCCGACGGCCCTGGAACGCCCGCGTTTCGACGCCCTCGGCCGCTGGCTGCTGGCGCGCACCGCGGAGGTCAGCGCCCGGCGCCCCGGCGTGGTGATCGAACCCGAGGCCACCGTTTTCACCAACATCGCGCCGGGCAGCGCCGACATCGTCCGGCCCTGGGTGGACGCCCTGCGCAACGTGGGCTTCGCCGTCTTCGCCAAGCCGAAGATCGACGAGGACAGCGACGTTGACCGCGACATGCTGGCCCACATCGCGCAGCGGCACCAGGAGGGGCTGGCGGCGCTGGTGGTGGCCTCGGCCGACGGTCAGGCTTTCCGGCAACCGCTGGAGGAAATCTCGCGGACCGGAGTATCCGTCCAAGTGATCGGATTTCGCGAACACGCGAGTTGGGCGCTAGCGTCGGATACCTTGGACTTCGTCGACCTGGAAGACATCGCCGGTGTGTTCCGGGAACCGTTGCCACGGATCGGTCTAGATTCGCTGCCGGATCAGGGGGCTTGGCTGCAGCCGTTCCGGCCGCTGTCCGCCCTGTTGACCACGCGTGTGTGAGACTGGAAAACAATGCGCGGGTCGCTAGCGATCCAGTAAGGAGCTTACGTGTTCGCCTGGTGGGGTCGAACCGTGTACCGCTACCGGTACATCGTGATCGGGGTCATGGTGGCCCTGTGCCTCGGCGGCGGCCTCTTCGGCATGAGCCTGGGCAAGCACGTCACGCAAAGCGGTTACTACGACGAGGGCAGTCAGTCCGTGAAGGCCTCGGTCCTGGGTGACCAGACCTACGGTCGCGACCGAACCAGCCACATCGTCGCCACGTTCACCGCTCCCGACGGGAAGACCGTCGACGACCCGGCGTGGCGCGACAAAATCGTCGCCGAGCTCAACAAGTTCAAGTACGACCATCCCGACCAGGTCGTCGGGTGGGCCGGCTGGCTGGCCCTGTCGAACCCCGCCGACGCGCCCCCGCTGATCAAGGGGATGGCCACCGAGGACAAGAAGCACACCTTCGTCAGCATCCCCCTGAAGGGCAATGACGACGACTCCATCCTCAACAACTACAAGGCGATCGCGCCCGACCTGCAGAAGCTCGACGGCGGCACGGTGGAGCTCGCCGGCCTGGAGCCGATCGCCAACGCATTGACCGGCACCATCGCCACCGACCAGCGCCGCATGGAGGTCCTCGCGCTGCCACTGGTGACGGTGGTTTTGTTCCTGGTGTTCGGCGGCGCGGTCGCCGCGGGCCTACCGGCCATCGTGGGCGGGCTCAGCATCGCGGGCGCGCTGGGCATCCTGCGGTTCGCCGCGATGTTCGGGCCGGTGCACTTCTTCGCCCAGCCGGTGGTCTCGCTGATCGGACTGGGTATCGCCATCGACTACGGGCTGTTCGTGGTGAGCCGGTTCCGGGAAGAGATCGCCGAAGGCTACGACACCGAGGCTGCCGTGCGGCGTACCGTCATGACGGCCGGTCGCACCGTCACCTTCTCAGCGGTGCTCATCATCGCCTCGAGCGCCAGCCTGCTGGTGCTGCCGCAGGGTTTCGTGCATTCGCTGGTCTACGCGATCTTCGCCGCGGTGGGCCTCGCGGCACTGCTGTCTATCACGCTGCTGCCGGCCTGCCTGGGCATCCTCGGCCGCCACGTCGACGCCTTGGGCGTGCGGACCGCGTTCCGCGTTCCCTTCCTGCGGAATTGGAAGGTGTCCCGCGCCTACCTCAACTGGCTTGCGGACCGGCTGCAGAAGACCAAGACCCGGGAAGAGGTCGAGGCCGGGTTCTGGGGCAAGCTGGTCAACTTCGTGATGAAGCGGCCGCTGGCGTTCGCCATCCCGATCGCCGTCGGCATGATCCTGCTGGTCATCCCGCTGGGCAACCTGTCGTTCGGTGGCATGAGCGAGAAGTACCTGCCGCCGAACAATTCCGTACGCCTGGCCCAGGAGCACTTCGACAAGCTCTTCCCCGGTTACCGGACCGAGCAACTGACCATGGTGATCAAGAGTGACAACGGCAGCAAGGTCACCGACCAGCAGGTTGCCGATATCCGCAACAGGATCGCGCCGATCACCGGGTTCACCGACAAGACCTGGCAGGAGCGGGCGTGCCCCACCATCGCCGGCAACCCCTGCGTCAGCGGCCCAAACGGGACGACACAGCCCAAAGACGACTCCGTGCGGGTGATCCAGAACGGCCTGTCCAATCGCAATGACGCCGCCAAGAAGATCGGCGAACTGCGGGCGATAAGCCCCCCGAAGGGCCTCAGCCTCCTGGTCGGCGGCACGCCGGCCCTCGAGCAGGACAGCATCCACAGCTTGTTCGACAGGGCTCCCCTGATGCTGGTCCTGTTGCTGAGCGCCACCATGCTGTTGATGTTCCTGGCGTTCGGGTCGGTGGTGTTGCCGATCAAGGCGACGGTGATGAGCGCGCTGACGCTCGGGTCCACGCTGGGCATTCTCACGTGGATCTTCGTCGACGGGCACTTCTCCACGTGGCTGAACTTCACGCCGACACCGCTCATGGTGGTGCTGATCGCGCTGGTCGTCGCCGTGGGTTTCGGCCTCGCCACCGATTACGAGGTGTTCCTGGTGTCCCGGATGGTCGAGGCCCGCGAACGCGGCATGTCGACCGCCGAGGCCATCCGGATCGGCACCGCCACCACCGGGCGCCTGATCACGGCCGCCGCGCTGGTCCTCGCCGTGGTCGCCGGTTCGTTCGTGTTCTCCGACCTCGTGCTGATGAAGTACCTGGCCTTCGGGTTGATGGCCGCGCTGCTGCTAGACGCGACCGTGGTGCGCATGTTCCTGGTGCCCTCGGTGATGAAGCTGCTCGGCGACGACTGCTGGTGGGCCCCCCGCTGGGCCCGGCGGCTGCAGGACCGGCTCGGGCTGGGCGAGATCGACCTGCCCGACGAGCGCAAGCGACCCAACCTCAACGGGCGCCCCGCCAGGCCCCCGGTCGCCGCCGCCAGCCTGGTCGCCGCGC
>NZ_LT546237.1:4578332-4581251 GCF_900078675.2 Mycobacterium interjectum | reverse complement strand
CCCACCACCGCGGCCGCCGGCCCGGCGGGCTCCGCCACCCCGCCGCGGCCCGCCGCACCCGCGTCCCACCCGCCGGCGCCGCCGTCCAGCGGTCAGACGCGGGCCATCCCGGTCCCGACCAACCACTCCGGCGACAACAACGGCGACCCGGCCGATCCCACCGCCGCCCTCCCGGTGATGCGGGCGGATATCAACGATTCGGATGCGGCCACCGAGCAGCTCAACGCCCGCGGCCAAAACGACCCGGGCGATAATGGCGACAATCCGCGTCCGCGGCGCCGCGGCGGCGGGGGCGGCGCGGGCGTCAGCGCCCAGGATCTGTTGCGCCGCGAGGGACGACTGTAAGGGCTTGGCGGCTCAGTCGGGTTCATCCCCGGGCTGATCCGGTGCGGCCTCAACGAGTTCGGCGTGGCCGGTGCCCTCGGTCTGCTCTTCGGCCTCGGCGGCCGGATCCGGGGCGAGCAACACCTGAATCGCGTTGTTGAGGAACGCCACCGTCGGAACGGCCAGCAGGGCGCCGACGATCCCGGCGAGCACCCCGCCGGTGGAGATGGCCAGCACCACCGCGAGCGGATGGATCGACACCGCCCGACCCATCACCAGCGGCTGCAGCAAATGAGCCTCGAGTTGGTTCACCGCGACTAGCAAACCCAGGGTGATCAGCGCGTAGACGAAGCCCTTCGCCAGCAGGGCCACCACCACGGCCAGAAAGCCGGCGATCACGGCACCGACCAGGGGGATGAAGGCCCCGAGAAACACCAGCGAGGCCAGCGGCAGCGCCAGCGGAATGCCCATGATCGCCAACCCGGTGCCGACGCCCGCCGCATCGGTCAGGGCGACCAGGAACGTGGCCCGCACGTAGCTGATCAGCGACCCGTATCCGGCGTTGCCCGCTTCCCGCACCCGGTGGCGGACGCCGGCGGGGAAGATCTTGGTCACGTATGCCCAGATGTTGCGCCCTCCGTAGAGGAAGAAAATCAGCGTGAACAGCACCAACACGCCGGCCCCGACCACCTCGGTGATGGTGGCCGCGGTGGCCAGCGCGCCGCTGGTCAGCTTGGCCTGATTGTTGTGCAGCGCCTCGATCGCGGCGTTGCCCGCGTTGGAGATCTGTTCCCCGCGCAGGTGCAGCGGCCCCTCGATCAGCCATCGCCGGGTGGAGTCGATGCTGCGGCTGATCTGGTCGGTCAGGTCGGGCAGGCCGTAGACGAACTGGACGATGACGAACGCCAGGATGCCGCCGAAGATGGCGAAGCCGCCCAGCAGGACCAACGCCACCGCCGCGCCGCGCGGCAAGCCCTTTTTGTCGATCCAGTCGACCGCCGGAACCAGCAAAGCGCTGACCATCAGGGCCAGCAACACCGGGACGACGATGACTTCGAGCTTCTTCACCACCCAGAGCAACGCGACCACGGCGGCCAGGAGGATGAGCAGACGCCAGGCCCAAGCCGCGGCCTTACGGACAAGGGGTTCGACTGACCCGCCCTCCAGGGCGTGGTCGGGGTTTGCCGGCATCCGGCCAGCCTATCTGGCGCCGACGCGCCCGGACGGCGCCGTGGCGTCCCGCGGACCCCTGCTGCCCGGCACGATCCGGTTACGACCCCGACACAGTCGGAGCTTCGCCCCGCTGGCCGCGCCACCTGCGCGGTTACCCTAAAGCACGTGTCGTACGACGCACCCGCCCGCAAGCTGGACTTGACGCGTGAGGCAACGCCGCGCGGCAAGTACTGGTGGGTGCGCTGGGCCATCCTGGCCATCGTCGCGATCGTGCTTGCTGTCGAGATTTCGCTCGGCTGGAACCAGCTGGCCAAGGCCTGGATGAGCCTGTACGAGGCCAACTGGTGGTGGCTGATCGCGTCGGTGCTGGCCGCGGCGGCGTCGATGCACAGCTTCGCGCAGATCCAGCGCACCCTGCTGGGATCGGCCGGCGTGCACGTCAAGCAGTTGCGGTCGGAGGCCGCGTTCTATGCGGCCAATTCCCTGAGCACCACGCTGCCCGGCGGCCCGGTGCTGTCGGCGACGTTCCTGCTGCGCCAGCAGCGGATCTGGGGCGCCTCGACCGTGGTGGCCTCCTGGCAGCTGGTGATGTCCGGCGTGCTGCAGGCGGTGGGGCTGGCGCTGCTCGGCTTGGGCGGTGCGTTCTTCCTGGGCGCCAAGAACAACCCGTTCTCGCTGCTGTTCACGCTGGGCGGCTTCGTCGCGCTGTTGCTGCTGGCCCAGGCGGTGGCGTCGCGGCCGGAGCTGATCGAGGGCATCGGCAGCCGGGTGTTGTCGTGGTTCAACTCCATCCGCGGCAAGCCGGCCGACACCGGCCTGGACCGGTGGCGCGAGACCCTCACGCAGCTCGAATCGGTCAGCCTGGGCCGCCGCGACCTGGGCGTCGCGTTCAGCTGGTCGATGTTCAACTGGATCGCCGACGTGGCCTGCCTCGGCTTCGCCGCGTACGCCGCCGGCGACCACGCTTCGGTGGCCGGGTTGACGGTCGCCTACGCGGCCGCCCGCGCCGTCGGCACGATACCGCTGATGCCGGGCGGGCTGCTGGTCGTGGAGGCGGTGCTGGTGCCCGGCCTCGTCTCCAGCGGGATGTCGTTGCCGAACGCCATCTCCGCCATGCTGATCTACCGGCTGATCAGCTGGCTACTCATCTCCGCCGTGGGCTGGGTGGTGTTCTTCTTCGTGTTCCGCACCGAGAACACCGCCGTCGCCGAGGGCGACGAGCCCATCACCGGACCGCTGCCGGTGCTGCGCTTCGACCCGCCCGCCGACCCGACCGAGACCGCCCTGCAGGGCCCGCTCCCGCCGCCCGAGCGGGGGCCGGAACGCGGCAGCGAGCCGGCTTTCTAGCCGACGTTGTTCGGGTGGGGTCCGCCGATCGTGACGCCGGGCAGCGTGCCGCCCGGGCCGGCGGCGGGCGGGGCC
>NZ_LT546237.1:4576393-4578045 GCF_900078675.2 Mycobacterium interjectum | reverse complement strand
GCAATAGACGGCGCCCAAGCGGCGGATTTCCCCATGCCCCGCGCGGCCACCCGTCATCCTGCCATTGCCCCTATCGCCGCTGCTAGCGCCTGTGACGGAAATCCCGCTCGGTCACCGGTTCACCACAACTGGGCGGCGGCTTGGCAACATCCGTGTCGTTGCAGCTCAGGAACTAGATAAGCCGACATAATCCACAGCCTGCTGCGGTATTCTCGCCTGCACGCATTGCGCGAGAGCCCGGGGAGTGAAGAAATCCAGCAGTTCATGATGCGCATCAGCCGCAGCCTGCGTAAGTACCGCTGGTTGGTCTTCACAGGCTGGTTGCTGGCATTGGTGCCGGCGGTGTACCTGGCCATGTCGCAGTCGGGAAACCTGACCGGTGGCGGTTTCGAGGTGGCGGGCTCCCAGTCGCTGGCGGTCCACGACCAGCTCGAGGATCTCTACCACGACCAGGGCGCATCCTCGCTGGCGCTGGTGGCGGCCCCCCGCCCGGACGCCAGCTACTCCGACATCAACGACGCGGTCGCGATGCTACGGCAGATCGCCGGCGAGTTCCCGGGCGTCACCGAGGTGCCCAACCCCACCCAGCGGCCGCCGCAGCCCGACCGTCCCTACGTGGTGTCGCTGCGGCTGGACGCGCGCAACGCCGGCACCAGCGACCTCGCCAAGCAGCTCCAACGGAAGGTCGGCGTCAAGGGGGACCAGCCGGGCCAGACCGCCAACGGCCGGGTCCGGCTCTACGTCATCGGGCAGGGCGCGCTGTCCGCCGCCGCGGCGGCCAACACCAAGCACGACATCGCCGCCGCCGAAAAATGGAACCTGCCGATCATCTTGATCGTCCTGCTGGCGGTGTTCGGTTCGCTGGCCGCCGCGACGATCCCGCTCGCCCTCGGCGCCTGCACCGTCATCGTCACCATGGGCCTGGTCTATCTGCTGTCGGCGTACACCACCATGTCGGTCTTCGTGACGTCGACGGTGTCGATGTTCGGCATCGCGCTCGCCGTCGACTATTCCTTGTTCATCCTGATGCGTTTCCGCGAGGAACTGCGCGCCGGCCGCCAGCCGAACGAGGCCGTGGACGCCGCCATGGCCACCTCCGGGCTGGCGGTCGTGTTGTCGGGGATGACCGTCGTCGCCTCCCTGACCGGCATCTACATCATCAACACCCCGGCGCTGAAGTCGATGGCCACCGGCGCGATCATGGCCGTCGCGGTCGCGATGCTGTCGGCGGCCACCCTGACGCCGGCGGTGCTGGCGACGTTCGGGCGGGCTGCCGCCAAGCGCTCACGCCTCTTCCACTGGTCGCGTCAGCCCGAAGGCACCCAGTCCCGGTTCTGGAATCGGTGGATCGGCTGGGTGATGCGCCGGCCGTGGGCGTCGGCCGTGGCGGCGTCGGTGGTGCTGCTCATCATGGCCGTGCCAGCAGGGTCGATGGTGCTGGGCAACAGCCTGCTGCGCCAGTTCGACTCGTCCCACGAGATCCGCGCCGGCGTCGGCGCGGCGGCCCAGGCGCTCGGGCCGGGCGCGCTGGGCCCGATCCGGGTGCTGGTGAGCTTTCCCGACGGCGGCGCGGCCTCGCCCGAGCACAGCCAGACGGTGGCCGCGATCCGCCAGAAGATGACGCAGGCGCCCAACATCGTCTCGGTGTCGCC
>NZ_LT546237.1:4566781-4576002 GCF_900078675.2 Mycobacterium interjectum | reverse complement strand
CCCCAGCGGCCCGCCGGCGACCAGCGCAGGACCGACGGCGAACCCGCCGGGCCCGTTGGCGACCCCGACCAGCCGGTGGAGTTCTGGCCGACGGCCGCCATCCGGTCGGCCCTCCAAGGCGGCGACATCGCCACCTGGAAGCGCATCGCCGCGGCCCTGAAGCGCGACCCGTACGGGCGGACCGCCCGCCAGGTCGAGGAGGTCCTCGAGGGGACGCGTCCGTCGGGCATCTCCAAGGCCCTCTGGGAGGTGCTGGAGCGCGCCCGCACCCACCTGGAGGCCAACGAACGCGCCGAGGTCGCCCGCCACGTGCGGCTGCTGATCGACCGGTCTGGCCTGGGCGAACAGGAATTCGCGTCGCGCATCGGGGTGTCGCCCGAGGAGCTGGGCACCTACCTCGACGGCAGCATCAGCCCGACGTCCGCACTGATGATCCGGATGCGCCGGCTGTCGGATCGGTTCGTCAAGGTGAAGTCCGGGCGGCCGACCGAATCCAACTGATCACCGGGAATTGATCGGCCGCGCGTCCGCCACCAGCCAGGTGCCGCCCTTTTTGGCCAGGGTCACCCGCAGCGCCGGAGCGGCCTGGCTGGGAGGCTGGCCGGGGGCGTTCTGCGTCACCCGCAGGATCACGGCCACGCTGGCCGCCGACGGCCCGAGGGCCTCGACTCCGGCCGCCAGCGTGGCGGCCTGCGCCGTGACGTTGTGCTGGGCCAGCTCGGCGNGCCGAGGACAACGGCAGCGCCCTGGTGTCCGCGGTGTTGTCGGTGGATCCCGAGGACATGAAGGCCCGCGACACCGTCGGCTGGATGCGCACGCAGCTCCCCAGGATCCCCGACCCGGGCACGGCGCGGGTCGACGTGGGCGGACCGACCGCGCTGATCAAGGACTTCGACGACCGGGTGTCGCAGACCGAGCCGTTCGTGCTGCTCTTCGTGGCAGCGATCGCGTTCGTGATGCTGCTGATCTCCATCCACTCGGTGTTCCTGGCGTTCAAGGGCGTGCTGATGACGTTGCTGTCGGTCGCCGCCGCGTACGGCAGCCTGGTGATGGTTTTCCAGTGGGGCTGGTTGCAGGGCCTCGGCTTCACCCAGATCAGTTCGATCGACAGCACCGTGCCTCCGCTGGTGCTGGCGATGACGTTCGGGCTGTCGATGGACTACGAGATCTTCCTGCTCACCCGCATCCGGGAGCGGTTCCTGCACTCGGGGAACACCCGCGACGCGGTCGCCTACGGCGTGAGCACCAGCGCCCGCACCATTACCAGCGCCGCCCTGATCATGATCGCGGTGTTCATCGGCTTCGCGTTCGCCGGCATGCCGCTGGTCGCCGAGATCGGCGTCGCGTGCGCCGTCGCGATCGCCGTGGACGCCACGGTGGTGCGACTGGTCCTGGTCCCGGCGCTGATGGCGATGTTCACCCAGTGGAACTGGTGGCTGCCCGGGTGGCTGCGCCGCGTGTTGCCGTCGGTCGACTTCGACCGGCCGCTGCCCGAGGTCGACCTCGGTGACGTCGTGGTCATCCCCGACGACATCTCGGCCCTCACGGCGCCCAGCGCCGACCTGCGCATGGTGCTGAAGTCGGCCGCGAAGCTCAAGCACCTTGCGCCCGACGCCATTTGCGTCGCCGACCCGCTGGCCTTCACCGGGTGTGGGCGCAACGGCACGGCGGGCCCCGCGGGCAGCCGGGGGCTCGACCCCGGACAGATCCCCCACCAGGTCAGCATCGACGACGAAGCGGGGAGCGGGGTGAGCCCGGCCGCCGCCAAGAACGGCAGCAACGGTCACTCGGCCACCAAGAAGCTCGTCGGCGGCCTCGCATCGCGCAACGGCATCGCCCGCGCGATCGCGGGGGACCGCCCGGTTCACCCGGTCACGCTGTGGCGGGGGCGGCTGTCGGTGGCGATCGACGCGCTGGAGACCGATGTCGACGAGTGCGAGCCGCCGAGGTACGAGCGGCGCAGCCCGGTGGAGACCACCAACGTGCAGCTGCCCACCGGCGACCGCCTGCTCGTCCCGACCGGTGCGGAGGCGCTGCGGCTCAAGGGCTACTTGATCATGTGCCGTAACAGCAGCCGCGATTATGCCGACTTTGCAGACATGGTCGACACCGTGGAGCCGGAGACCGCCGCTGTGGTGCTGGCCGGCATGGACAGCTATTACTGTTGTCAAACGTCCAGGCGCGAATGGATGGCAACGCAGCTAGTCCGCCGGCTCGCGGATCCGCATCCCGCCGATTTCAGCGACGCCCAGTGGTCCGAACCCGACGCCAAGGCAGACTGGGAAGATGTCAAGCAGCGCTGCCTGTCGGTGGCCGTAGCGATGCTGGAGGAGGCGAGGTGACGTTGGCATCCGAGCGACGCCCGGCCCCGCCACCCCAGCGGCCCGCCGGCGACCAGCGCAGGACCGACGGCCGTCTCTTATACACCTCTNTGGCGACCTGAACCACGTCCCGGGAATCCTTCCTGAAGTCGCGGTCCGGCCGCGTCCAGTGCGTGTAGCCGGTCAGCACCGCCGCGCACAGGGCGGCCGCGCACAGCAACACCACCGCCAACCGCAGCCCGGGCGCATCGTCGTCGGTGCCGACGCTGACCGAATCACGGCGCAGCAGCCAGAAGTTCACGGCCACGCCCTCGGCGATCAGCACCAGCAGCGCCGTGCATCCCGACACCCACCACAGCGGCCAGCCGAGGACCATGCCGATGGCCAGCAGGGCGGCGATGGCGGCCAGCGGCGCCACGATGTCGAAGGCCAGCAGCCGCCACAGGTTTCTCATCGGATGGATCCCAGCCCGGAGATCATCAGCTTGCCGTCCACGTTGGAGACATCCAGCCGCAGGTTCCAGTGCACCACCTGCGGCTTGGCGCCGACGTTCTCGCTGACCGACGTCGCGACCACCATCACCGAGTCCGTCCGGGTGGCAAACGGCGGCAGCTTGGTGGTGACCACCGGCCTCGAGACTCCGGGTTGGGTGTCCAGGTCGCGGTGCACCGTTTCGATCGCCACCGCCTCGATCCGGCCGGCGCTCTGCGACTGCAGCTTCTGCACCACCTGCCGGTAGGGCTGCACGGCCGCGTCGAAGTCGGTGTTGAGTTCGCCGACCGTGCCGTCGTGCAGCTTCTGCAGGCTGGCGTCGATGTTGCCGCTGTTCATGTTGATCAGCACGCCGGTCCACTCCGCGGCGGTCTGCATGACGCGGGTCAGGTAGCTGCGCTCGCCCAGCTCGTCGCGGTGAGCGGACCAGATGAAGTAGCCGAACACCACGGCCGCCACCGCCAACAAACCGAGCACGGTCGACGCGATGCCGTAGGGCGAGAAGATCCTGGCGGTCGCCCGTTCGGGCTCGGGGGCGTCCTCGGAGTCGGCGTCGTCTGAATCGACCTCGTGGGCGGATTCGACGTCGTCTTCGTCGTCTGACATGGGCCGATCGTTGCATCCAAAAGAAGATGGAAGGATGGCGGGGTGACTGTAGAGGCCATCCGATCGGGCGTCGACCTGAGCTTTGTCGACGCGAACGCCCGCCCCCAAGACGACTTGTTCGGCCATGTCAACGGCCGCTGGCTGGCCGACTACGAGATTCCCCCCGACCGGGCGACCGACGGCGCGTTCCGCGCGCTCTACGACCGGGCCGAGGAGCAGGTCCGCGACCTGATCGAGGAGGCCAGCCGGCAGGGCGCCCCGGCCGGCACTGACGAACAACGCATCGGTGACCTCTACGGCAGCTTCCTCGACGAGCAAGCCGTCGAACGCCGGGGCCTGGCGCCGCTGCTCGACGAGCTGGCCCTGATCGACGACTGCGCGGATCCCGCCGCCCTGGCCGCCGCGATCGGCGCCCTGCAGCGCACCGGGGTCGGCGGCGGCGTCGCGTTCTATGTGGACACCGACGCCAAGAACTCGGCCCGCTACCTGGTGCACTTCTCCCAGTCGGGTATCGGCCTGCCCGACGAGTCGTACTTCCGCGAGGAGCAGCACGCCGCCGTGCTGGCCGCCTACCCGGGACACATCGCGCGAATGTTCGGCCTCGTGTTCGGCGGCGATCACGCCGACACCGCGGCGCGGATCGTGGCGCTGGAGAGCAAACTCGCGGCCGCGCACTGGGACGTGGTCAAGCGCCGCGACGCCGACCTTACCTACAACCTGCGCAGCTTCGCGGGGCTGCAGGACGAGGCGGCGGGCTTCGACTGGGCCGGCTGGGCGGCCGCGCTGGGCGGCTCCCCCGATGCCCTCGCGGAAGTGGTTGTGCGCCAACCGGACTACCTGGCCGCGTTCGCCGCGCTGTGGGACAGCGAGGACATCGAGGACTGGAAGCGCTGGGCGCGCTGGCGGGTGATCCGCGCCCGCGCGGCGTGGTTGACCGACGACCTCGTCGCCGCGGACTTCGATTTCTACGGTCGCCTGCTGACCGGCGCCGAGCAGATCCGCGAGCGCTGGAAGAGGGCGGTGTCGCTGGTGGAGGGCCTGCTGGGCGATGCCGTCGGAAAGCTTTACGTACAGCGGCATTTCCCGCCGGGCGCCAAGGCCCGCATCGACGCCCTGGTGGACAACCTGAAGGCGGCGTACCGCCTGTCCATCAGCGAACTGGACTGGATGACGCCGCAGACCCGCGAGCGGGCGCTGACCAAGCTGGAGAAGTTCACCGCCAAGGTCGGCTACCCGGCGAAGTGGCGGGACTACTCGGCGCTGGCGATCGACCGCAACGACCTGTACGGCAACTACCAACGCGGGTACGCGGTCAATCACGACCGCGAGCTGGCCAAGCTCGGCGGCCCGGTGGACCGCGACGAGTGGTTCATGACGCCGCAGACCGTCAATGCGTACTACAACCCGGGCATGAACGAAATCGTTTTCCCCGCGGCCATTTTGCAGCCGCCCTTCTTCGACGCCGAGGCCGACGACGCCGCCAACTACGGCGGCATCGGGTCGGTGATCGGTCACGAGATCGGGCATGGCTTCGACGACCAGGGCGCCAAGTACGACGGTGACGGCAACCTGGTCGACTGGTGGACCGACAACGACCGCACCGAGTTCGGCGCCCGCACCAAGGCGCTGATCGAGCAGTACGACGCCTACACGCCCAGGGCGCTCGACGGCCGGTATCACGTCAATGGCGCGTTCACCGTCGGCGAGAACATCGGCGACCTGGGCGGGTTGTCCATCGCGCTGCTGGCCTACCAGCTGTCACTGAACGGCGAACCCGCCCCGGTCATCGACGGGCTCACCGGCGTGCAGCGAGTGTTCTACGGCTGGGCGCAGGTGTGGCGCACCAAATCCCGTGAGGCCGAAGCGATCCGGCGATTGGCGGTGGACCCGCATTCGCCGCCGGAGTTCCGGTGCAACGGCGTTATCCGCAACATGGACGCCTTCTACGACGCCTTCGACGTGACCGAGGGCGACGCCCTGTACCTGGAGCCGCAGCGCCGGGTGAGGATCTGGAACTAGGTAGCCCCACCCGCTGCCGAGCACGCCTCGATGCGTGCGGGCACGTGCTTGTGCCACGGCGTGCCGGCGTAGGGGTCGCGCCATTCCGTCGAGGTGAGCGCGTTTGGTGCGACGCCCGGAACGACGGTGTTGCCGTCGCCGTCGACGTAGTCGAGGCCAAAACCGTTGGGCAGGGCCGCATGCCCGGCCAGCATGGTCTCGGTGACCTCGACGGCCACGTCGGCGCTGCCGGCCGCGGTGCTGACCCGGGCCCGTTGTCCGTCGGCGAGCCCCAGGGCCTGGGCGTCCTCGACGCTGACCCGCAACGCGCCGTCGGCGTCGCGTTTGCGCCAGGACGGATCGCGGAAGATGTCGTTGGCGGTGTAGGCGCGCCGCTCTCCGACGGAGAGCACGATCGGGAACTCCGCGGTGGTCAGCCGGGGCGGCGCCGCGGCCAACGCCCTTAGGTCGTCCAGCATTTCGGGGATTTCCAGCGCGATCTTGCGGTCCGCGTGGGTGATCAGCGCGAAGTCGTCCTCGTATTCGTGCCGGGTGAACGTGACGCCCGACGGGCTGGCCAGGATGGCATCGAACAGCGCGTTGCCGTCGGCGTGGCCGGCCCGCCGGACGGCCTCGGGGTAGGCCATGGCGGTCTTCTGGGCCAGCCCCCACGCGGCAGCCGCGCCGGCCAACCCGTCGGGCAACGTCGGCCCCAACGTCTCGTACAGCACGTACGGAACCAGCTTCGCCACAGTCGGATTGGCGGCCACGGCGGCAAGGAACGCCTCGGCGTAGGCCTGCCGGCCGCGCCGCGCGGCCTCGTGCAGCGGGCGCAGCTCGGCGTCGTCGAGCACGCCGAGCGCGCGCACCAGCCGCGCCCAGATCTCGGGCTCGGGCAGCGTCCCCGGCAGCGGCGGCAGCAACGGCCGGCGCAGCTGAAAGGTGTTGGCGGGGAATTCGAAGTTGAAGAAGGTGGCCTCGGGCTTCTCGAACTGCGACGCCGCGGGCAGCACGTAATGCGCGAGCCGCGCGGTCTCGGTCATCGCGACGTCCACGACCACCATCAGCTCCAGCGCACCGAAGGCCTCGCGGCAGGCGGCCGAGTTGGCCAGCGAGTGCGCGGGATTGCTGCTCTCGACGATCATGGCCCGGAAGCGGTCCGGGTGGTCGGTCAGGATCTCCTCGGGCACCACGTTGCTCGGTATCAGCCCGGCGATGACGGGCGCACCGGTGACCGGCGTGCGCCCGGTGACCTGGCCGAACAGCGGGGCGAACGACGAATGCAGGTGCTGGCCACCCCTTTTCGCGAAGTTGCCGGTGAGGATCCACAGCAGCTTGTTCAGGTAGGAGCACAGGGTGCTGTTGGGCGCCTGCTGAACCCCGAGGTCCTCGAACACCGCGACGCTGGCGGCGGCGCCGACGCGCCGCGCGGCCGCGCGCAGCAGCTCCTCGTCGACCCCGCAGCGCGACGCGTAGTCGGCGACCGGAACCTCGCGCAGCGCGGCGCGCACCGCGTCGGCGCCGCGCACGTGCTCGGCGAGAAACGCTTCGTCACAGAGGTTTTCCTGGACGAGGACGCCCGCCAGGGCCGCCAGGCACCAGGCGTCGGTCCCCGGCCGCACCCGCAGATGGAAGTCGGACATCTTCGCGGTGTCGGTGACGACCGGATCGATCACGATCATCGACCGGGCCGGATCCTTGGCGATCTCGTTGAGCACCACCCGGGCCCGCGGAAAGCTCTGCGACATCCACGGGTTCTTCCCCACGAACACCGACACCTCGGCGTGCTCGAACTCGCCGCGCGTGTGACCGCCGTAGAGCTGCGCGTCGACCCAGGCCTCGCCGGTCTTCTCCTGCGCCAACGCATTCGACCGATACCGCGAACCGAGGGCCTTCAGGAACGCGCCGCTGTAGGCGCCGCCCAGATGGTTGCCCTGCCCACCCCCGCCGTAGTAGAAGATCTTGTCCCCGCCGTAGGCGTCGCGGATGTGCTTGAACCCCTCGGCGATCTCGACAATCGCGGTGTCCCAGTCGATCTGTTCGAAGGTCCCGTCGGCGCGGCGGCGCATCGGCGAGGTGAGGCGGGCGGGGGTGTTCTGGTAATGGTCCAGCCGCAGCGCCTTGTTGCAGGTGTATCCCTGCGACCCCGGGTGCGCCTTGTCGCCCCGGATGCGGGCCAGGTGGCCGTCCTCTACTTGCACGACGATGCCGCAGTTGCATTCGCACAGGATGCAGGCCGTCGGCTGCCAGTCGGTGGTGGTCATCGCGAAGTCCCTTCGGAGAGCTCGGCCTGCAGCTGTCGGTGTAGCTGGCGGCGGACGACGTCGAGGGGGGTGAGGTCGCGCCGCACCCGGGCCAGGACGATCGCCCCTTCCAGCGCCGAGATCGCCAGCACCGCGAATTCGCGGGCGCGGTCCGCCGCGATGCCGTCGGCGATGAGGCGCTGGGCGATCAGATCCGACCAGCGGTCGAACACCGCCGCGGCGCGCTCGACCACCGGCGCCATCCGCTCGCGGTCGGATTGCTCGCCGGCTTCGACGGAGACCGCCACGACGGGGCAGCCGGCGCGGAAGTCGGTCTCGAGGAGCTGGCGGCGGTACTTGTCGATCAGCGTGTCCAACAGTTCGAGGCTGCCGGCCGCCCCGGCGATGACGGCGGCGACGTGTTCGCCCGCGTAGTCGACGGCCTCGCAGAGCAGCTGGGTGCGCCCGCCCGGGAAGTAGTGATAGGCCGACCCGCGCGGTGCACCGCTGTGCTCGAGGACGTCCGAGATGGCCGTGGCGTGCGCGCCGCGCTCCCTGATCAGCAGCGCGGCGGACACCACCATCCGCTCGCGGGGGCTACGCATATGTATGATGCTATACATAATCGACCGGGCGGCGAAAGAGGCCCGGCAGACGCAAAAGCCCCCAATTTCGCCCCGGAAAGGGGGCTTTTGCGTCTGGCCGGCTACGCCGTTACGACATCCAGTCGGCCGAGCCGTCGTTCTTCTTGTAGTCGCCGCCGGTGGAGTTCTTCACGATGATCGGATCCCCCGGCCCGAAGTTGTCGAAGAACCACCTCGCGTTGGACGGGCTGATGTTGATGCAGCCGTGGCTGACGTCGCGCTTGCCCTGGTCGTCCACCGACCATGGGGCGCTGTGCACGAAGTCGCCGACGTTGTCGAACCGGACGGCCAGCTCGACGGTCACCTTGTAGCCGTACGTCGAGTTGACGGGAACCCCGTAGGTCGAGGAGTCCATCACCACCGAGGGCATCTTCTCCTGCACGTAGTAGGTGCCGTTGGGGGTCTGGTGGTTGCCCGACGTCATGCCCATCGACATGGGGATGGTCTTCTCCACGGTGCCGTTGCGCGTCACGGTCAGCTGGTGGGTGGAATCGTCGGCCGTGGCGATCAGGGTGTCGCCGGTGTGGAAGCTCGTCACGGTGCCGCCCGCGTCGACCGTCACGTCGGTGTGAGCGGGCCAGAAGCTCAGCGGGCGCCAGCGCAGCTGGGTCGGGGTCATCCAGTAGAACTTGCCCGGCACCGGCGGGATCGACGACACGTGCACCGCGTCGATGGCCGCGCCCGCGTCGTCAACCCGGCCGGGGAAGTTGATGATGATCGGTTGGCCCACGCCCACCGTCGAGCCGTTTTTCGGGACGAACGTGGGCGGCCCGAACGGCGGCGTGCCCGTGAACGGCGTCGGGTTCTGCCCAGCGGCGGGACCCGCCGCCACCGGCGACGCACCCGGGAAGGTAAACGGCGGCGGCGCGAACGGGGGCGGCGGCGCGGCCAACGGATCGGGTGCCGGCGGCGGCGCG
>NZ_LT546237.1:4563534-4566061 GCF_900078675.2 Mycobacterium interjectum | reverse complement strand
CCGCGACCGACCGCCGCCGCGACGGGTTCGCGCGCCGCAGCGGCGAGGCCGTCGTCGAGTTACTGCGGCGCGGCATCACCGCCCGCGACATCCTCACCAAGGAGGCCTTCGAGAACGCGATCGCGGTGGTGATGGCATTCGGCGGCTCGACCAACGCGGTGCTGCACCTGCTGGCCATCGCCCACGAGGCCGACGTCGCGCTGTCCCTCGACGACTTCAGCCGGATCGGGTCCAAGGTGCCGCACCTGGCCGACGTCAAGCCGTTCGGCCGGCACGTCATGTCCCACGTCGACCACATCGGCGGGGTCCCGGTGATCATGAAGGCACTGTTGGACGCGGGCCTGCTGCACGGCGACTGCCTGACGGTGACCGGCCAGACGCTGGCCGAGAACCTGGCCGCCATCGCCCCGCCCGACCCGGACGGCAAGGTGCTGCGGGCCCTGGACAACCCGATCCATCCAACCGGCGGGATCACCATCCTGCACGGATCGCTCGCGCCCGAGGGCGCGGTGGTCAAGACGGCCGGTTTCGACTCCGACGTGTTCGAAGGCACCGCACGGGTTTTCGACGGTGAGCGGGCCGCGCTGGACGCGCTCGAGGACGGCACCATCACCAACGGCGACGTCGTGGTGATCCGGTACGAGGGCCCCAAGGGCGGCCCCGGGATGCGCGAGATGCTCGCCATCACCGGCGCGATCAAGGGCGCCGGCCTCGGCAAAGACGTGTTGCTACTCACCGACGGCCGGTTCTCCGGCGGCACGACCGGCCTGTGCGTGGGGCACGTCGCGCCGGAGGCGGTCGACGGCGGTCCGATCGCCCTGCTGCGCGACGGCGACCGGATCCGCCTCGACGTGGCCGCCNTCGACCACAGCAGGCCGTGGGTGATCGCGCACAGCACCCGCCCGACGGCCAGCACCGCGAAGCTGGGCGCCAGCGCCGAGATGAGCTGCGACACGGTCAGGCAGACCAGGCTGAACACCAAGGCGCGCCGGCGCGGCCAGTGCGCCGTCCAGCGCACCAGCGGGAACGTCGACAGCGCCGCCACCAGCGCGTACCAGGTCAGCAGCGTGCCGACCAGGACCACGCTGACGTGCAGGTTGCGCGCGATCGCCGACAGGGCCCCCACCGGCAGGATTTCCGCCGTGACGTAGGTGAACGCCGCCGCTGCCAGCACAGCCAGCTGCGCGGCGATCCGTGGCGTCCACGTTCGCGCTGCAGTGGGGGTGGCGGCAGTCATGGCGGTCATCGGTTGGGGCACGCAATCGGCCGGGCAAGCTGCTGGCGCAATCACGCTGCACCTACCGTACGCACCGCAACAATAGGTTCCCGCAAGTTAGCGGTTCAACACGCCTACCAACCAGCGATCAGGAACGCACCAGACGCGCGATGGCGGCCGAGGCCTCGGCCAGCTTGTCGTCCGCGTCACTGCCGCCCTCTGCCACGGCGCGAGTGACGCAGTGACTCAGGTGCTCGTCGAGCAAGTTCAGCGCCACCGAACGCAGCGCGCTGCTGACCGCGCTGATCTGGGTGAGGACGTCGATGCAGTATTTGTCTTCCTCGATCATCCGCGCGATGCCGCGGACCTGGCCCTCGATGCGCCGCAGCCGCTTGGCGTAGTTGTCCTTCTGCTGCGAATATCCGTGTGCACTCGTCACCGCTCGAGTCTACCCCATACCCCGATGGGGTATGACCCGCGCGTTTGCCGACGCGACGCGCCCGGCATACTTGCACGATGAGTTCAGGGCAGGCCACACCCACCGATTCGGCGCCGGTCGCCGACATCAAACCGCGTAGTCGTGACGTCACCGACGGCCTGGAGAAGGCCGCCGCCCGTGGCATGCTGCGCGCCGTAGGCATGGGCGACGAGGACTTCGCCAAACCGCAGATCGGGGTCGCGTCGTCCTGGAACGAAATCACGCCGTGCAACCTCTCGCTGGACCGGCTCGCCACGGCCGTCAAGGAAGGCGTGTTCTCGGCCGGCGGCTACCCACTCGAGTTCGGGACCATCTCGGTTTCCGACGGCATCTCGATGGGGCACGAGGGGATGCATTTCTCGCTGCCGTCCCGGGAACTGATCGCGGACAGCGTCGAAACCGTGATGCAGGCCGAGCGCCTCGACGGCTCGGTGCTGTTGGCCGGGTGCGACAAATCGCTGCCCGGGATGCTGATGGCCGCCGCACGGCTGGACCTGGCGGCGGTGTTCCTCTACGCCGGCTCCATTTTGCCGGGGGTGGCCAAACTGTCCGACGGCAGCGAGCGCGAAGTCACGATCATCGACGCGTTCGAGGCGGTGGGGGCGTGCGCGCGCGGGTTGATGCCCCGCGAGGACGTCGACGCCATCGAGCGGGCGATCTGCCCGGGCGAGGGCGCCTGCGGCGGCATGTACACCGCCAACACCATGGCGTGTTCCGCCGAGGCGCTCGGCATGTCGTTGCCGGGCAGCGCGGCCCCGCCCGCGACCCTGTCTCTTATTAACATCTAGATGTGTATAAGAGACCACCATAAGACGATCGCGGCGGGTCCGATG
>NZ_LT546237.1:4541714-4563447 GCF_900078675.2 Mycobacterium interjectum | reverse complement strand
GCCGTTCGGCCGGCACGTCATGTCCCACGTCGACCACATCGGCGGGGTCCCGGTGATCATGAAGGCACTGTTGGACGCGGGCCTGCTGCACGGCGACTGCCTGACGGTGACCGGCCAGACGCTGGCCGAGAACCTGGCCGCCATCGCCCCGCCCGACCCGGACGGCAAGGTGCTGCGGGCCCTGGACAACCCGATCCATCCAACCGGCGGGATCACCATCCTGCACGGATCGCTCGCGCCCGAGGGCGCGGTGGTCAAGACGGCCGGTTTCGACTCCGACGTGTTCGAAGGCACCGCACGGGTTTTCGACGGTGAGCGGGCCGCGCTGGACGCGCTCGAGGACGGCACCATCACCAACGGCGACGTCGTGGTGATCCGGTACGAGGGCCCCAAGGGCGGCCCCGGGATGCGCGAGATGCTCGCCATCACCGGCGCGATCAAGGGCGCCGGCCTCGGCAAAGACGTGTTGCTACTCACCGACGGCCGGTTCTCCGGCGGCACGACCGGCCTGTGCGTGGGGCACGTCGCGCCGGAGGCGGTCGACGGCGGTCCGATCGCCCTGCTGCGCGACGGCGACCGGATCCGCCTCGACGTGGCCGCCCGCACCCTCGACGTGCTGACCGACCCGGCCGAATTCGAGTCGCGGCGAAAGGATTTCACGCCTCCCCCGCCCCGTTACAAGACCGGGGTGTTGGCCAAGTACGTGAAGTTGGTCAGCTCGGCCGCGATCGGCGCGGTCTGCGGCTAGCCGCCTAACCGAATTCGCGACTAGGCGTGTGTGCCCGCCGCCCGGGTGCGTACGCCGAAGTAGGTCGCGTTGAGGCCCAGGACGGTCAGCAACGCACCCGCGACGACGTTCGACCAGAGCATGCCGGCCGTCAGCGCGACGCCAGGCAGGATCCACGGCGACACGATGACCCAGACGCCGAGCACCGGCAACGTCCAGGTCATGCCGTGCGCGCGGTCCAGCGCCGTGGCGAACCCGTACGCCAGGAACGCCGCCGCGATCCCGGCGATCAGGTCGGACGTGGCAAGCGATGCCGTCGCGCTGAACCCGACGATCCACGGCGAGGCGGCCACGTACAGGCCCGTCAGCAGGGCCAGGCCGAAGGTGACATGCGCGCTCGTCGACTCGGCGACGCGCTCGTAATTCGCGCGCAGAGCCAACAAATCGGGGTGGTGATCTATTGATGAATGGACCGTACTCATTTTGTGACCTTTCTGTTATGCAGCAAGCCTTTTGAGCCCGACTGCACCCATCCATCTGTGGTCAAGATTACGCCCGCGCACCCCTCAGCGCACCACCGCGAGCGCGAACCCGTCCCACTGCTTGGCCCCGACGGTCTGGATCACGGCCGTGTCCAGCCGCGGGTGCTCGCCCATCACCTGCAACGTCTGGCGCGTCGCCTGCACCTTGGCATCGTCGGACTCCGTCTCGAGGATCCGGCCTTCACGAATGACGTTGTCCACCAAGATGATTGAACCGGGACGAGCCAGCCGAACCGCCCACTCGAGATAGGCCGCGTTGTTCTCCTTGTCGGCGTCGATGAACACCAGGTCGAAGGGGTCACCGGTGAGCGTCGGCAACGTGTCCAGCGCGGCGCCGACGATCACCTCGACGCGGTCGCCCACGCCGGCGCGCTGCAGGTTGGACCGGGCGACCTCGGCGTGTTTGGGCTCGTATTCGAGCGTCACCACGCGACCTTCGGGTCCCGCTCCGCGCGCCAGCCAGATGGTGCTGAAGCCCCCCAGCGTGCCGACCTCGAGGATGCGGCGCGCCCCGATCGCACCGGCCAGCAGCGACAGGAACTTGCCTTGCTGCGCCGAGACGGCGATCTGAGGCAGCCCGGCCGCATCGCTGGCCTGCAGCGCCGCGGTCAGGGCCGGGTCGTCGCCCACCACTGTGCTGTCCAAGAATGCGTCGACGTCTTGCGGGGTTGGGCCTGCCGTCATGTCGCCCACGCTACCCGGGCGCCGCGCGCTCACCCACCTATTTACTAGATACCCCCATGGGGTATAAAGTGAGCCTGCGAGTCCCCGACGAGAGAGAAGGGTGATGGAAATGGCAACCTATGAGGCGGGAGCCCTGCTGAGTTGTGGCCACGAGGGCTGCGGATGCCGCGTTCGCATCGAGGTTCCCTGCCACTGCTCGAGCGCGGGCGAACCGTACCGCTGCACCTGCGGCGACGAACTGACGCCGGTCGAGTAGCCGCGGGCCGGTCGTGCGTCCGGGCCTCGCGGATCACCGCGAATCAGCGCCCGAACGCACGACCGGCCAGCTCCACCCCGCCCGTCAGTTGGAGCGCGACGGCCGACGCGCCCACCGCCACGGTGTAATCGCCCGGCGCGATGCGCCACGTCCGCGCGCCGCCGTCGTAATGGGCGAGCAGGCGCGCGTCGGCCTCGATGCTCACCCGGCCGGTCGCGCCCGGCTCGAGCTCCACCCGTTCGAATCCCAGCAGTCGCAGGCATCGCTCGCCGGCGGCCGCCGTCAGGTACAGCTGCGGGACGTCGGCCCCGGCGCGGTCGCCGACGTTGGCGACGCTGAAACTGGCCCTGATCGTATCTCCGCCACCGAGCACCAGGCCGCGATACTCAAACCTGGTGTAGGACAACCCATGACCGAACGCGAACATCGGTACCAGGCCGCGCTTGGCGAACCAGCGGTAGCCGACATCGGCCCCCTCGAGGTAGTCGATGGTGGTCGGCGTCCCCCACGGGGTGCCGGGATCGGGCAGCTCCGGGCGCGGGGTCTGGCCGAGGTCGACCGGGAACGTGACCGGCAGCCGGCCCGACGGATTCACCTGGCCGGCCAGGACTTCCGCGATCGCCCGGCCCCCGTCCTGGCCCGGGTACCAGGCCTGCAGGATGGCGTTCACCGAGTCGCGCCAGGGCATCGTCACCGGGTTGCCGGTCTCCAGCACCACGACCGTGTTCGGGTTCGCGGCCGACACCGCGGCGATCACCGCGTCCTGGCCCCACGGCAGCGACAGGTCGGCGCCGTCGAAGCCCTCGCCTTCGGCGCGGACGGCGAACACGATCGCGACGTCGGCGCGCCGCGCCGCCATCGCCGCCTCCGTGGGGCCCAGGCCCGGATCGAACTCGATCTGCGCCTGGGGGAGCTGCTTTCGCAGCTCGCTCAGCGGGCTCGACGGCAGCAGGTACAGGTTGCGCAACCCGGCCTCCAGGCCCTGGCCGCCGATCGGGACCACCGCGGCGTACCCGCCGGGCGGGACGACGGTGGCCGAGCCGTAGCCGGCCGCGACACCCACGTGCGCGTGGCCACCGATGACGGCGATGCGTGCGCTCGACTCCGGCGCCAGCGGCAGCACCCCGCGGTTGGCCAGCAGCACGATCCCGGCGCGGGCGATCCGCAGTGCAATCGCGTTGTGCGCGTCCATGTCCGGTGCGGTTGCGGCTTCGGGACGATCGACGCCGACAGCGAACATCGACCGCAGGATCCGGCGGACCATGTCCGACAGGCGCTCCCCGGAAATCCTGCCTTCGGCATACGCGGCGCGCAGGGGCTCCCCGAACGCCTCCGACTGCCACAGCAGCGCGTCGATTTGCGCGCCGCACTCCTGGTCCAGGCCCGCCAGCGCGCATTCCCAGCCCGGCGTCGCGCCCCAGTCGGACATGACCCAGCCGCGATACCCCCACGCGCCCTTGAGCACGCCATTGATCAGGACGTCGTTGGCGGCGGCGTAGTCGCCGTTGATCTTGTTGTAGGCGGCCATCACGGCGCCGGGCGCGCCGCGCTCGATGGCCATCTCGAAGGCCAGCAAGTCGGATTCGCGGTGCGCGTCGGGATCGATGACCGCATCCAGAAAGTGCCGGTTGGTCTCGTTGCAGTTCAAACAGTAGTGCTTGACCGTCGAGATGACGCCCTCGCGCTGGATCCCGTGCACCGATTCGCCGGCAATCGTCGCCGTCAAAAGCGGGTCCTCGGAGACGTATTCGAAGTTGCGGCCGTTGCGCGGGTCGCGTGCGAGGTTCATGGCCCCGGCGAGCTGCACGTTGAATCCGCGGCTGCGGGCCTCGCGGCCGATCACGCCCCCGGCGGCGCGCGCCAGCGCGGGATCGAAACCGGCGGCCAGTGCCAGCCCGGCGGGCAAGGCGGTGGCCGTGTCACCCGGGCGATAGCCGGGGTTGGTGACGCCGAGCCCGGCGTCGCTCATCAACAGCGCCGGGACACCGAGCCGCGGTATCCCGGGCACATACGCCGCGCTCATCGGGACCCCCGGCGGGATGCGTTCGTCCCGCACGGGCCACAATTCCCCGACACCCATCACCCCGACCAGGAGCGCGAACCGCTCGTCGTCGGTCATCTGGGCCTCGACCTCGCGCGCCCGGGCGTCGGGATCGCTCACCGCACACCCTCTTTCGCGTACACGACCCGCAGCACGTGCCCGAGTTCCGGCCCCATCACCAGCTCCGCCAATTCACAGATCGTCGCGACGAACTCCGGGCCGTGCGGCGGCTCGGCCCGGCACAGATGATGCGCCACCTCGTGCAGCACCACCAGCTCGCGCAGCGCCCAGTCGGCGGTGTCGCGGTCGGGGACCGCGATAGTGCCTGCGCCATCACGGTTTTCGTAGTGCGCGGCGGTGGCGGCGCGCCGCGACCGCACCCGCAGCGGCGCGACATCCGGCCAGCGTCGCCGCACCGACGGCAGCGCGAGGACGTCGTCGACGTAGCGCTGGACGGNGCGTCGGACGCCCGCACCATCTGGACGACCAGGCTGGCGTAGAGGGCGTGCGTCGCGTCGATGTCCTCGGCGAACCCGTACGCGTAGACGAACGTCGAGTTCGACGCCACGTCACAGCGCACATCGTTGGCGGTCGCGATCACCACGAAAAGCTGCACGTAAGTCCGCAGCCCCCGGGTGCCGGCCGCGCCGATGGTGATGGTCCGCTGGGTCGGGGCCTGCACGGGCGAGCGCTTGGCCGCATGCGACCGCGCCACCGCCAGGTCGATGGACGCCGCCGTCGCCAACCGCTGCGCGGCGCTCATGAAGGCGTCCGCCTCGTGCGAGTTGTCGGTACCCTCGGCCTGACGCAACAGCGCGGCGATGCGGGCCAGCATTTTGTCGTCGCTCATGTGCGCCAAACTAACGCAACGAGACGACAGTCCGCCGACGGCCGCTCAGAGCCGGGCGGTGATCCACGAGACGACGTCGCCGAGCACCTGGTCGCGCTCCGGCTCGTTGAAGACCTCGTGATAAAGCCCCGGGTACACCTTCAGCTCGACGTCGGTGGATCCCACGCACTCGACCAGCCGGCGGCTGCCGGCGACGGGGATGAGCCGGTCGTCGGAGCCGTGCACCACCAACAGCGGCGCGGTCAACGCCGGCGCCCGCTGCGGCATGGTCTCGCCGACCTGCAGCAGCGTGCGCCCGACGCCGGCCGGAACTTTCCCGTGATACACCAGGGGATCGGCGTTGTAGGCCGCCACCACCGCCGGGTCGCGTGAGATGGCGTCCACGTCGAGCTCCTGCACCGGAAGGCCGGGCACGACGACGCCGAGCACCTTGGCCGCGAGCACCATCAGCGGCGACACCAGATCCTGGGCCGCCACCGCCGGCGCCGACAGCACCATCATGTCGTAGTTGTCGGGGCGTTCGACCCCGTAGGCGAACACGATCCCGCCGCCCATGCTGTGCCCGAGCACAACGCATTTGAGGCCGTGATGTTCCCGGGTGGCGATGCGGACCAGGGTGTCGAAATCCGTCGTGTACTCGGAGATGTCCCGCACCAGCATCCGCTTGCCGCCGGAGCGGCCGTGCCCGCGGTGGTCCAGCGCGTAGGTGACCAACCCCGAGCCGCCGAAGCACTGCGCGACGTGGTCGTAGCGGCGGGCATACTCGCCGAGGCCGTGCGACAGCACGACCACCGCCCGCGGCGCGGTGTCGGGCGTCCAGACGTCATAGACGATGCGCACGCCGCCGACGCCCTCGAAGGTCCGTTCAGTGCGCGTAGTCATCTTGGGCAGCGTAGTGGCTCGGGGGTGGGCCTTGACAAAGACTCTGTCGGAGACACTGCGTAGGCTCGTCCGGGTGAGGGTGCTCACCGAAAACGCCGGAAACTTCGACGCTGACCCGGCCGTCGGCGCGGACTTCTCCACCGACGCCGAGCCGTACCGCCGCGAGCTGCTCGCGCACTGCTATCGGATGACCGGGTCGCTGCACGACGCCGAGGATCTGGTGCAGGAGACGCTGCTGCGGGCCTGGAAGGCCTACGACCGTTTCGAGGGCAGGTCCTCGATGCGGACGTGGTTGCACCGCATCGCCACCAACACGTGCCTGACGGCGCTGGAGGGCCGCGAGCGCCGCCCCCTGCCGACCGGCTTGGGAGCGCCCAGCTCGGAGCCGACGGCGGAGCTGGTGGAGCGTCGCGAGGTGCCCTGGCTGGAGCCACTGCCGGAGCTGACGGACGACCCGGCGGACCCGTCGGTGATCGTCGGGTCGCGGGAGTCGGTGCGATTGGCCTTTGTCGCGGCGCTGCAACACCTTTCGCCCCGGCAGCGGGCGGTGCTGCTGCTGCGCGACGTGCTGCAGTGGAAGGCGGCGGAAGTGGCCGCGGCGATCGGCACCACCACCACCGCCGTCAACAGCCTGCTGCAGCGGGCCCGCACCCAGCTAGAAGCCGTGCAGCCCAGCGCGAGCGACCGCTTGACGCCGCCGGATTCGGCCGAGGCGCAGGACCTGCTGGACCGCTACATCGCCGCATTCGAGGCTTACGACATCGACCGCCTGGTCGAGTTGTTCACCGCCGAGGCGATCTGGGAGATGCCGCCGTATGTCGGCTGGTACCGGGGCGCCCGGGACATCGTCACGCTCATCCACCAGCAGTGCCCCGCCGAGCGCCCCGGGGACATGCGCCTGCTTCCCGTGGTCGCCAACGGCCAGCCCGGCGCGGCCATGTACATGCGCGCGGGTGACGTGCACCTGCCGTTCCAGCTGCACGTGCTCGACGTGCGGGACGGTCGGGTCTCGCACGTGGTGGCCTTCCTCGACGGCGCCCTGTTCCCGAAGTTCGGGCTGCCCGGTTCCCTGTGACGACGCCCGATCGCCCGCTCGTCGCGCCCGCGCCCGGCAAACCGCTGCTGTTGCTGGGCGCCTTCGACATCGCCGGCGTCGGCTACGTCGCCGAGGAATTCTTCGTGTCCGGCACGGCCTCGTCCTACGCGCCGACGGCCGCGTTGGGCGCCGACGGTCAGTGGAGCGTAACGCCCAGCGGCACCGCCGAATACACGACGCGGATCGTGGCGCTGACCCCCGCGCGGCGCTCCGATTTCAATGGCACCGTGCTCGTCGAATGGCTCAATGTCAGCGGCGGCATCGACGCCCCGGCCGTGTGGATGATGGCCCATCGCGAGATCCTGCGCGCGGGCTACGCCTACGTTGCGGTCTCGGCGCAGCGGGTGGGGGTGGAGGGCGGCGGCACCAGCATGCTCGGCTTCGACATGTCCCTGAAGAGCCAGGACCCGGCGCGGTACGCGGCCCTGCACCACCCCGGCGACGAGTTCTCCTACGACATCTTTTCCCAGGCGGGCGAGCTGGTCCGCGACGGCGCGCTGGGCGATCTGGGTGTGCGCCGGGTGATCGCCGTGGGCGAGTCGCAATCCGCGATGTTCCTGACCACCTACGTCAACGCCGTCGCTCCGCTGGCGCGAAGCTTCGACGGCTTTTTGGTGCATTCCCGGTTCGCGTCGGCGGCACCGCTGGACGGCGCTTCCATCTTCGACGAATCGCAGGGCGCATCGCCGGACGCGGTCGCGTTCCGCACCGACCTGCGCGTGCCGCTCGTCGCGATCATCACCGAGACCGATCTGTTCGGTGGACCCCGGCACGGCTACTACTCCGCGAGGCAACCCGACAACCAATGGCTGCGGGTCTGGGAGATCGCCGGCGCCGCGCACGCCGACAACTACACGATCCAGGTGGCGCCCATCGACGACGGCTCGGCGCCCCTGGATGCCGTCGTGTCGGCCTACGCCCCGACCAACATGCTGATGGGTCAGGAGCTGGGGCATTACATCAACTTCGCGCCGCAGCACCATTACGTGGTGCAGGCGGCGATCGCCGCCCTGCACACCTGGGTGCGAACCGGCGAGCCGGCGCCGGCGGCCCCGCCGATCGAGGTCCGCGACGGCGATCCGCCGCGGGCCGTTCTGGATCCCAACGGCGTTGCCCGGGGCGGCGTCCGGACCCCGTGGGTGGACGTGCCGATCGCCCGGACCTCCGGCCTGCCCAGCTCAGGGGCCGGCGTGGAGAGCCTCATGGCCGCGATCTTCGGCTCCGGCGAGCCGTTCGACGCCGCGACGTTGGACCGGCTCTATCCGGGCGGGGCCGGGCAGTACCTCGACGGCTTCACGGCCGCGCTGGACAGGGCGATCGGATCGGGATTCATCGTGGCGGCCGATCGCGCCGAGATCCTCGAACTCGCCGCCGCGACGTATCCGTGCACCTAGAAGAGCCGGCTGTCGGGTGACGGCCCCTGCACCGACCCGACCAGCCCGGCCCCGGTGATCAGCGGCAGGTCCAGCGCCGACAGCAGGCCGGGCGGGGCCGCGCACACCGCGGGGATGGCGTTGACCATCCGCGACGCGCCGGCGATGCGCGCGCCAAGGTCGTGGTCGTGGTCCTCGGCCATCTCGAATTCGCAACGCATGCTTGGGGACCCCTCGATCTCGACGCGATACAGGCCGCGTCCCGAAGCCATGCCGTAGCCGAGATCCTTGGGCGGGATGGCGATGTGGGGCTGGGGCCAGTCCGGGGCGATGTCGTCGCGCATCCGCGTCACGTGATCGAGGACGAACGTCGGCTTCCCGCCGACGTATCCGGTCAGCGTGGAGCGCATGGCCGCGATCGTTCCCGCCTCGATGTGGCCGGTGGGCGTGTCGAAGGACTCGGCGGTGGGGATGCGGTCGTTGCTCTCCTCGATGTTGTCGATCTTGACGCCCAACCCGGCGGCCAGCTGGTGCAGCACGGGCCCCCAGCCGAACGTGAAGATTCCCGGCTGGGCCGCGAAGGCCTGGCACTCGGGCGGCTTGCCGAACCCGAGGATCTCGTAGACCGCGGCCCGGTCCGGGTAGGTGGCGTAGTTGAACATCTCCGTCACCCGCACCGACTCGATGACACGGGAAACCCCCGAGAGCACCAGCGGCAGCACGTCATTGGCGAAGCCGGAGTCGATCCCGGTGGTGAAGAACGACGCTCGGCCGTCCAGCGCGGCCTGGCGCAGCGGATCGGTGAGCGCCGCGTCGAGGGCGTCGGGAAACACCAGCGGCACTACCGAGCACGACACCACGTTCTTGCCCGACCGCAGGATCGACGCCATGTCCTCGACGGCGTCGAGCGGACGCAGGTTGGCACCGGCCGCGTACACCACCGCGTCGGCGTCGCCGGCCAGCATCGGCGCCGGGTCCTGCGTGGCGATCACGCCCACGGGTGCGATCCCGCACAGCTCTCCCGCGTCGCGACCCGCCTTGGCATCGCTGTGCACGACGAGGTCGACCAGCTCCAGCTCCGGATGGTCGATCACCCCGCGCAGGGCGATCACGCCCATCGAGCCCGGTCCCCAAACTCCCACCTTGAGCACAATGTTCTCCTAATATTAGGACGACTATCGGTAGATTTTGGACGGATCGTAAGGAGCCGCGTGTGGGTGAGTCAACCACCAAGTCGCCGCCCACCGCTCGCGTGATGGATGTGCTTGGGGCGCTGGCGTTTTCACCCGGGGGGCACACCTCGGCGGAGCTGGCGAAGGCCTGCCGGATCAGCACCTCGACCTGCGCCCTGGTGCTGGCCGAACTGGAGCGGCGCGCCTGGGTGGTGCGCCGGGATGACCGCCGCTACGTGCTGGGCAGTGGCTTGTTTGCCCTGGTGCACGGGCTGCGCACCCAGTTTCCCCTACTGGACCGCGGGCGTGACGCGCTGCGCTTCCTGCATGACGCGCTCAGCGCCGGCTGCTCGATGTCGAGGATCGGCGATCGCCACCTGACCACCGTCGACGCGGTCGGCCATGGCACCGACGGCGAGCACGCGGTCGGTCAGCGCTTCCCCATCGACCCGCCGTTCGGCCTGGTCGCCATGGCTTGGCGCGACGACGAATCCGTCGAGAGCTGGCTACACCGCGTCACACCGCGGCTGGCGCGCGCCGAAGTTGCCCAGCAGCAGCGGGTGCTCGCCGACATCCGCGCCCGCGGCTACGGGGCGTGGCAGTTCGACGACACCCATCAATCGCTACACCACCGCTTGGCGGACGTGCTGGCGTCGCTGGAGCCGACCGCGCGGGTGGCGCGCCGGCTCACCACCCTGATGACCATGGTGACGCTGCGATCCGTCACGCGTGAACTCGAAACGGAGCTGGCATCAACGGAATTCGTGGTACTGCCGATCTTCGGCGTGGCCGGCCAGCCGGAGTACCAAATCGAGATCCACCTGGGCCACTCGGCCGGGCTGACCCTGGCCGCGCTCGACGCCGCGCTGCGGCACGCGCAGGCGATGTTGGCCTAGGCTAGAGCCCGTGCCCGCAACCGTCGAGATCCGGCGTGCGGCCGACCGGGCCGTCACCACGACGTCCTGGCTGACGTCCCGGCACTCCTTCTCGTTCGGCGACCACTACGACCCCGATAACACCCACCATGGGTTGCTCCTGGTCAACAACGACGACATCGTCGCGCCCGGAACGGGATTCGACACGCATCCACACCGCGACATGGAGATCGTGACCTGGGTGCTGCGCGGCGAGTTGACCCACCGGGACTCCGCCGGCAACCGCGGGGTCATCTATCCCGGTCTGGCCCAGCGCATGTCGGCCGGCAGCGGCATCCTGCACTCGGAGAGGAACGACTCTGCCTCGGAACCAGTCCATTTCGTGCAGATGTGGGTGGTCCCCGACGAGACCGCCATCACACCGGGCTACCAGCAACACAAGATCGGCGACGAGGAGCTGTCGGGCGGACTTGTGACCATCGCCTCAGGCATCCCGGGCATCGCGGCGGCCATCACGCTGCACAACCGCAACGCCGCGCTGCACGGCACGCGGCTCGGGCCCGGCGACTCGGTGAACCTGCCGCAGGCACCCTACCTGCACGTATTCGTCGCACGGGGCCGGATCAACGCGGCCGAAATCGGTGACCTCGCCGACGGCGACGCCGTCCGGTTCACCGGCGCCGACGGCGCGCGGGTGACGGCGGTCGCACCGGCGGAGCTGCTGATCTGGGAGATGCATACCAAGTTGGGCGCCTGAGACCACATAGAGTGGGCACGACAGACAGGAGCCCGCATGTCTCAATCGCAGCCGCGGCACGCGGCGCCCAACCCCAAGCGGAATATCAAGGCAGTTCGGACCGTGCGGTTCTGGGCACTGCCCATCGTCGTCACGCTGGCGCTGATGTCGGCGCTGTGCGCGCTGTACCTGGGCGGCATCCTGAACCCGATGACCAACCTGCGGCACTTTCCCGTCGCCGTGGTCAACGAGGACGCCGGACCGTTCGGGGCGCAGATCGCCGACGGCATGGTGGCCGGGTTGGACAAGGACAGGTTCGACGTACGGGTGGTATCCCACGACGCCGCCCAGCGGCTGCTGGACACCGCCCAGGTGTACGGAGAGCTGGTCATCCCGCCGACCTTCTCGTCCAACCTGCGCGAATACGGGGCCAGCGCCGTCACGCCCGGCCGCGTGACCCGGCCGTCGGTCACCATCTCGACGAACCCGCGAGCGGGCACACTGGGGTCCAGCATCGCCGGACAAACACTCACCCAGGCGATGGCCGTGGCCAATGGCAAAGTGGGGCAACGGCTTATGGCCGACGTCGCGGCGCAGACCGGGGGCGCTCCGCTGACCGGCGCGTCGGCGCTGGGCCTCGCCAATCCGATTGAGGTCAAGGCGAACGTGCACAACCCGCTGCCGAACGGCACCGGTAATGGGTTGTCGGCCTTCTATTTCGCGCTGCTGCTGCTGCTCGCGGGCTTCACAGGCAGCGTCGTGGTCAGCACGCTGGTGGACGCGCTGCTCGGCTATGTGCCCGCGGAATGGGGCCCGGTGTACCGATTCGCCGAGCAGGTGAGGATCTCGAGATTCCAGACGCTGCTGCTCAAATGGGCCATTATGGTGGCGCTGGCGCTGCTGACGTCGGCGGTCTACCTGGCCATCGCCCATGGGCTCGGCATGCCCATTCCGCTCGGCTGGCAATTGTGGGCGTTCGGGGTGTTCGCGATCATCGCGGTGGGCATCACGTCGAGTTCCATCTTGTCGGTGCTGGGCTCGATGGGCCTGCTGGTCAGCATGCTGATCTTCGTGATCCTCGGGCTGCCGTCCGCGGGCGCCACCGTTCCGCTGGAGGCCACGCCACGGTTCTTTCGCTGGCTGGCCGAATTCGAGCCGATGCACCAGGTCTTCCTGGGCGTGCGGTCGCTGGTCTACCTCGATGGCCGTGCCGATTCCGGTCTGTCCCAGGCGCTGTGGCTGACCACGATCGGCCTGGTGATCGGGCTGTTGCTCGGTGGGATCATCACGCACCTCTACGACCGCAAGGGCTTCCACCGTATCCAGGGCGCGGTCGAGCTGGCGATCGCCGCGCAACACCAGGCGGAGCACCGGGCACGGGTGAGCAAGCGGGAGAGCGCCACCGACACCGAGGCCGAGGCCGACGCCGACGCCGAAAGCGAAAGTCCAAGCGAGCAAACGTAATTCGAGTGCGGCCCAAGCGTCACGCGTTCGTTATCAAAATTGACAGTGTGACTGGTGTGACTGATGCTATTCATGTTGCATAGCTATACGCGCCGAAAGGTCCACCGTGCTGACGCCCCTTGCCAGCCTGCGCCGGCTGGCGGCCTGCTGCACCGCAGCGGCCGCGTGCGCGGTCCTGGCATGCACGACCGGACAACCCGTCGCGCGCGCCGCGGACGGGCGCGACCTGTTGGCCAACGCCATCCAGACCACCCGGGGCTCCTACCTCGTCTATAACTTCGGCCCCGGTCACCCGACGCCGCTGCTCAACGCCGGCGGCAGCTGGTACGAGATGAACAACGGCGGCCACCTGATGGTCATCAAGAACGCGGCCGGGCGACTCGCGCCGCACCTGCTGGTGGACAGCCACCAGGGCGATCAGGCGCGCTGCGAAAACAATCCCGGCGCCCGCACCGGCGAGGGACTGTGGCAGGCATCGGAGGTCTACCCGCCGCTGCAGGCGTGGCAGCGACTGGGGCAGCCGACGATCGCGATCAACGCCAACTTCTTCGACATCCGTCCGCAGAAGGCAGGCTCCTGGCGGCAGACCGGCTGCAGTTCCCCGCTGGGTGCCTTCGTCGACAACACCCACGGCCAGGGTCGCGCGAACCAGGCCGTCACCGGCACGGTCGCATATCCGGGCAAGCAGGGTCTCTCCGGCGGCGGCGAAAGCTGGAGTGCCCTGTCGACGATGATCCTGCCCGCGGGCGGTGCGCCGTATGTGTTGCGCCCCAAAAGCCCCCAGGATTACGACGTCGCCACTCCGGTGGTCGCGGACCTGCTGAATCGCAACGAGCGGTTCGTCGCGGTATCGGGGATCGGCCTGTTGTCCCCCGGCAAGACCGGGCAGCTCAACGACGGCGGTCCCAGCGCGGCCCGAACGGCCCTCGCCTACGTGAAGCAACGCGACGAAATGTACGTCTTCGAGGGCGGCAGCTACACCCCGGACAACATCCAGGACCTGTTCCGCGGCCTGGGCAGCGACACCGCGGTCCTGCTCGACGGCGGCGGGTCGTCGGCCATCGTGCTGCGCCGCGACACCGGCGGCATGTGGGCGGGCGCCGGGTCGCCGCGCGGATC
Organism: Mycobacterium interjectum; assembly: GCF_900078675.2. Lineage (GTDB taxonomy): Bacteria > Actinomycetota > Actinomycetes > Mycobacteriales > Mycobacteriaceae > Mycobacterium > Mycobacterium interjectum. Next base: position 4,549,630 of record NZ_LT546237.1, on the reverse strand, counting down.
GTGCGACACCCGCCAGGTGCTGTGCGACTCCCACGAACGGGCGCTGCCCAGCTGGCTGGCCTTCAACTAGCCGTCGGCCGGCCCGAAGCGGAAGATCAGCAGGCTCGCCGCCACGACCCCCGCCGTGACCGCGAACACCGGCGCGACGACGAACCGTGACATCGTCGCGCCGACCAGGGCGCCGGCGCACATCGTGAAAACGACGCTGAAACGCAGCCTTTCGCGGGCGCCCGTCCCGCCGGCGAGGTGGCTGTCCAGGCCGAGGCTGACGATCGTCGACGTCAGCACCGTGGTGGACAATTCCTGGATCCCGAACTGCCGCGCGCTCGAGTGCTGCAGACCGAACGTCACCGCGAGCAGGCCGATCATGATCAGCTTGGTGTCGTCGTGGTAGCGCAGCACGCCGCTGCCCGCCAGGATCGACAACGTCACCAACAACACGATTTCGGTTGCCAGCACGGTGGTTATCCACGGTCGTACCCGCTCACCGAAGTGCCGTGCCAACCGGCCGCTGATGATCGTGGTGCAGACGAAGGTGGGCAGCGCCACCACCACCGCCGTCAGGTCGATGTTGCTCCTGGGGGCCAGCCAGAAGCCGAGGAAGATCACGTTGCCGGTCATGTTCGCCACGAAGACGTGGCCGAGAACCAGGATGCTGATCGCGTCGGCCAGGCCGGTGGCAAAGGTCAGCAACAGCAGCGCCGCGACGGTCGAGCGCTCGGACACCGGCGACGCAACGGGCATGTGCGGGTTGGGATCCGGCCGCGTCAGACCTGCGGGGTCAGGTCCAGCGAGGTGATCGTCGTCATCCTCGTCACCAGCCAGCGGCCGCCTGCGCGCTTCATGAACAGCCGGTAGGACAGGTATTTCAGCGACGGGATGTTCTTGGTCAGCGGGCTGGTGGACGTGGTGTTGGTGTACACGATGACGACGGCATTCGGATCGTCCAGCGATTCGACGGCCGCGCCGGTGACTTCGGTGTGGTTGCTGACCTTGGCCTGCTTGTTGGGGGCCACGATCGCGTCGACGAACTTGCGGTACTGGGCCTCGAAGTCGCCGCTGAGGTAGGCCGCCGCGCGATCGGCGAGCCCATCCATGTTCTCCGGCGTGTACGTCCACAGCGTGGTGATCGCGTTGGCCGCGGTCTGGGCCACCTTCAGCTTTGTTGCGGCACTGGCGCGATCGGTCAGGTACGGCTGCACCATGGCGCCCGCGAATGCCGCGGAACCGACGAACAGCATCGCGGCCAGCGTGACGACGATGGCGAGCCGCTTGCCGGCCAGCAGCTTGCGCCGGGGGCGCTTGACCTTGGCGGCCTCCCCGGTCTCCGCGGCCTCCGCGTTCTCGGCGCCTTCGTCGGGTGAGGTTTCGGCGGATTCGGTTGCCGATTCGGTGCTTTCGTCGAAATCGCCCAAGGCCGACTCGGAGGTCGATTCCTCCGCGTCGGTGGTCAGATCACCTGCAGCAGGTTGCTGATTTTCCACTGCTTCCCTTCCTGCGTGACGGTTGCCGTCCAACGATTGGTGTTCTCGAATACCTGCTTTTCGTCGGGGGACTTGGAGGTCACGTCGGTCGCCACCATCACGGTCGCGCTGCCGTCGTCGTTCCACCGTTCCAGCCCCGCGCCCAGGACGGTGCCGGTCGCGGGTTCGGCGCGGGCCACCTGGAGCAGGATCTCGTTGGCCTTCTCGTGGTACTGCTTGGCGAAATCGCCTGTCGCCTGGGCCAATACCCGCGTCACGTAGTCGTTGGCGTGATAGGGGTCGATGGAGGTGAACTGCGTCATGAACCCCGACACGTAGCTGAGCACCTCGCGCTCCTTCGACGCGGCGCGCAGGCGGGTTTCATGGGAGATGAGCATCAGGGTGCACGCCGCGATCGCCGCCACCATGAGCAGCGCGGCGACCGCGCTGGCCACCGGCAATCCCCACGGCGGCCGCGGCGGCGCCGGCTGATCGACGAGCAGCGGTCGTTCGCCGGGCTCAAATTTGCGGCGGGGGCTCATTTTTCGTTCCCCCGCGGCTTCGGCTTGGTCAGCACGGTGAGCTCATCGACGCGCCAGCGGTCGTCGCCACCCTTGGCGAAATCGACCCGAACGGACGCGCTGATATACCGCTCGTCGGGCGCGTTTCCGCGCCGGCCCTGCAGGAACAGCAGCATCGTCGCCCGATTCGGGGTCGCCGACTGCACCGACCAGTCGATCGGCCAGTACTCGTTGATGACCGGCGTGCCCTTTTGGACCACGTCCTGCTGCGCCTGCAGCTGCTTGCGATACTTGTCCGTCGCCAGCGACCGGGCGCGGGCGAAGTCGTCGTTCAACGACTTGGGGTCATACGTGAGCATCTGCGCGACCATCTTCGGCCCCTGCGCCTGGATCTGGGCCTTGCTTTGATCGCTCGCCCGATCGGGGGAATACGCCACCAGATAGCTCACCGCGGCGCCGGAAAGGCACACCGCCGCCGCGGTCAGCGCCGCCGCGGCGGTCCACCGCCGCAGGTTGGGCGCCGCCTCGTCGGCTTCGACGCGTCGCACCTCGGTGCCCAGCAGCATGTCGGCGAACGTGCGGCGCCGCGAATCCCACAGCGGCCAAAGCCATCCCACCACCGAAGCGGTGTCGACCAGGTGGGCCAGATCCCGCAGCAGCAGCCCCCAGGGCCCGACGGCCGTGCCGTCGTCGCGCACCAGCGTGGTGCCCAGCAGGCCCCATCCCAGGCTCCAACCCGTGATCGATGGCAGCAGCAACCGGTTGGCCAGCATCAGCAGGATGGCCAGGCCGCCCACCGAGACACACACCCACCACCAAATCGGGTGCTGGGCCACAGTCCAGGCAACCAATCCCATCGTCGTTGTCACGGCGATCGACGGAAGGACGTCGACGGCGAAGGCGGCCGCACGAATGCGCCAGGGCGCCAAGGCATCCCGCGGCGCGGCCGCAACGTCCGCCTTGGTTTGAGCCTGCCGTTCAGTCTCCTCGACCACCACCGTCACTTCGTCACCTGGTCGAGCTTGGAAATCCGGTATTGCCCTTCGGCGAATGCCATCTTCACCCGCAGGCGGTAGCCCGTTTCCTTTTGCGACTGATCGCTGGCCACCTTGACGCGCATCGCGACCAGCACGTCGATCGAACCGTCTCCGTTGTTGCGCTCCACCGCCGCGCGCACGTCGGCGACCTCGACGTGGATGTTCGCGGCCTGATACGCCTGGACGATCATGTTCGTGTACAGCAGCGCCTGGGAGCGGAACGCGTCCGTCCCACAGTCGATGATCTTTTGCTCGCTCGCGGCCATCGCGCTGGTGTCGGGCGCCTGCGTCGCCGCGACGCAATCCACCGCCGCCTTCAGCGCCGCGGCGTCGTTGCGCGCGATCACCTGGCTTTGGTGGTGGTAGCGCAGTGCGAAGTAGCCACCGGTCCCGAGCCCGCCGGCCAACAGCACCAGCGCCGCGGCGATCCCGGCGAGCCACCCGCGACCCAGCCGCGACGGACGGCGTTCGGCACCGGCGCTCCCGCCCTCGGCCTCGTTCCCGGGCTCCGGGGTCTCCTCCGCCGTGGTCTCCTCGGGCGTCGGCGCCTCCGCGGTCGTCTCCTCGGACTCGAGCGTCTGCTCGGTTCCGTCCGGGGCCGTCACCGCCGGGCTGATCTGTTCGGTTCCGTCCTCGGATTCCTTCGAGTCCTCGGCCGTCTCCTGCGGGGTGGTCTCCTCGGCAGCAGCCGCCGGCTCCTGGTGGATCTTCGGACTGGATTTCTGGGAGTGCCTACGCAGTCGACGAAACCTCGGCATGGGTGGGGGGTTCAGCCGGCCGGTGCCAGCATCTCCTTCCATCCGTCGTCTCCTGTTTTGGTCGAGTTTTCGACGGAGTATTTGACTCCGTCGGGACCCACCAGCTCACCGCTCTGAGGACTGTAGATGGCCGCGGGAGGCCCGCTCGGAGTGTAGACACAGGGGTTGGGCTGTTGGCCGTTGCACTGCACGGTACCCGATCCCGGCCGCGACAACGGGTCACTGGTGGGCGGCGGTGTCCCGGCGACCCGGTCCGACGGCGCCGGGTTCAGGCCGGTGTTGATCGACGGCGCCGGGATCACCATGCCCGGGCGCACCGACTGATCGCAGCGCGCCGCGGGCGCCGGGCAGGTCAGGATCTGGTTCGGGTCGCCGTACCAGGGGTTGGTCCCCGCCGGCACGTAGGGGTTGGGGTCACGGCATTCCCGCGGCGTCGCCGCGCGCTTGCCGGCGACATCGGTGCACGGGATGTTGCGCGACCCGCGCACGCTGTTGGCCGGGTAGTCCATCGGGATCTTGCAGTAGGTGCCCGACGGCAGCGGCGCCAGGTTGACGTCCGCCGGGGACCGCCACTCCGACGCGGGGATGAACCCCGTCAGACACGGCGGCGGCTGGTTGATCGACAACGCCAGGTCGAGCGCGGCCATGTTCGGGAACGGCGCGGCGACCGTCTGCGCGATCGAGGCGCCCTGCGGCAGGAACACCAGCACCTGCTCGACGCCGGTGTGGTAGCGCTTCAACAGGTCGAACACGACCTCGAGATTCGCCAGCGTCTGCGGGAGCGAGTCGCGGACGTCGTTGAAGACCGAGTTGACCTGGTCGGCGGTCGGCGCCGCCTGGCGCAGCACGCTGCGCAGGTGCCCGTCCTCCCGGGCGGCCTGCGCCGACAGGTTGTTCAGGTTGCGCGCCCAGCGCTCGATCGCAGCGTTGGAATTGACCTGGCTGTCCAGGATCGGCCCGGAGTTCTGAATGATGTCGTTGACGTCGGTGATCTGGGTTTTGAAATCACCGACGATCGCCTGGGTGGAGTCGACCAGCCGCTGCAGGGCGGGGCCCAACCCGCCGACCGACTGCGCCGTCTCGTCGAGCAGCTGGCCGATCTTGTCCTTGGGCAAGGCGGCGAGCCCCCGGTTGGCGGTGTCCAACGCGGGCCCGATCTCGGCGGGCACCGTGCCCTTGGTGATGGTTTGCCCGGACGAGAGGTACTTGCCCGGGTTGCCGGTCGACACCAGGTCCAGGTACTGCTCGCCGACCGCCGACACCGAGTGCACGTTGGCGACGGCGTCGGTGGGGATCTTGTAGCGGCTGTCGATGCTCATCGTCGCCTGCGCGCCCTTTTCGGTGGGCTCGACGTCGGTGACCTTGCCGATGGTGATGCCGCGGTAGGTCACGTTCGCCGTCGGGTACAGGCCGCCGGACGCGGGCAGGTCCGCCTTGAGCGTGTACCGGCCGATGCCCACCAGGCTCGGGATCTGCAGGTAGTACACGCCGAGCACCAGGATCGAGATCACGGTCAGGATCCCGAACGCGATCAGCTGGCGTCTGATGAAGGGAGTCAGCAATTCCTATCCGCCCTTTCCACCAGGGGACCGCCGGGCGCGTCGTTCGGGTTCGGCGTGTAGCGGACGTCGGGGATCATCGTCTCCGGGTCCCGCCCGAACGACTGCTCGAGCGCGCGCAGCGCACCCGACAATCCGGTGCCGGTCAGGAACGCGTTGTCGATGGCGCTATAAGTCAGGTCGAGCGTCAGCGAGACGTTCTGGTAGTCACCGCGCATCAGCTTCGGGATGGTGTCGATGTCGTACGGCTGGGTGAGGATCAGCTTCAGCGCTCCGATCAGGTACGGCGAGGCGCGGCCGAGCTCCTTGAGCGGGCATTGCAGCGACTGCAGGCTGGTGTGCAGCGGGCCGCGCGCCTCCGACAGGTACTGGTCGGCGGCCTGGCTCAGCCGGCCGACGGAGTCGACGGCGTTGATCAGCAGCTGCTTGGTGTCGGCGAAATGTTTGATCAGCGGCGGGACGTCGGTCAGCACCCGATCCAGCACGTCGGCCCGGCCACCCACGTAGACCAACAGCCGGTTGGTGGAGTCGATCGCGTGGGTGATGTCATCGCGCTGCTGGTTGAGCTGGTCGGTGAAGGTGTCCAGCTTGCCCAGGAAGGCCCGGATCTGGTTGCCGCGCCCGTTGAAGATGTTGAAGACCTCGTTCTGCAGCACCTCCAGGTTCGGGATGCCGCCGCCGCGCAGGATCAGCGAGAGGCTGGCCAGGGTCTGCTCGGTGGTGGGAAACGCCGACGAGTTCTTCAGCGGAATGGTGTCGCCATCCCTGAGCTGCCCCACCGGGTTGGGCGGTGCGGCCAGCTCCACGTGCTGCGAACCCAGCAGCGAGGTCTGGCCGATCTTGGCCGTCGCGTTCTTCGGCAGCTTGACGTTCTTGTCGATGCCCAGCGTCAGGGTCGCCACCCAGTTCTTCAACTGAATGTTCTTGATGGAGCCCACGAACACGTCGGCGACCATCACCTTGCTGTTGCCGTTGATCGCGAGCGTGTCCGGCATCTGCACGTAGATGGTCATCGCGCCCGAGCCGCTGCCCGGCCCGCCCGGAATCGCCACGTTGGAGATGCCGCGCCAGCCGCACGAGCTCAGCACCAGCGCGGCCACCCCCAACACCAGCCCCTGCCAGGCGCGGTGGCGAACGATCCGGAATGCACTCACTGGCCACCCCCGAAGTCAGCTGGCGCCGCCGGCCCACCGGCGTTGGGCGCCGGCGCCGCCACGGGCGCGGGCGNTGCAGCCGCGGCTCGGAGTAGGCGACGTCCTTGGGCAGCGTCTCGGCGGTGGAGAACAGGTTCAAGCCGAACGGCAGGTAGTTGAACTTGATCGCGTCGAGGATCGGCGCCAGGTATTGCGCGCACAATTCGGCGGACTCTTGGTACCCGAGCCGGCTGCCCGCCTGAATCGAGCTGCAGATGAACTGCATCGGGTTGGCGAAGTTGGTGATCGCCGGAACGGCGACGACCGAACCGTGCGTCGGGTGGTAGATCTGGTTGATGTTCGCCGCGGCCGTCGGCAGGACGTGCAGGGCGGTCTCCAGCCCGTTCAGCGGATCGGGTTGCAGCAGCGCGTTGGTCGCGGTCGCCAGGTTGTTGACGTCGTGGGTCAGCACCTCGCGGTTCTTGTCGAGCCAGGGCCGCACGGTGGTGAGCAGGCTGTCGAACTGCGCGATCGCGTCGGCCAGGGCGCCGTCGGAGCTGGCCAGCCGGCCGGTGAAATCGGCGAGGTTCTGGTTCAGCGCGACGAACTGCTGGTCGTCGGAGTGCAGCGCGTTGACGAACAGCGCCAGGCTGCGCACCACCGCAAAGAAGTCGCCCCGACCCTCGTTCAGCGCGGTCAGCGCCTGCGACAGGCTGTTCAGCGTGGTGTTGATCTGCTTGCCCTTGCCGGCCAGGCCGTTCGCGTAGGACTCGATGACCTCACCGAAGGGCCCCTTCGGCTGCTCGGGCGTGGGGCCGAGCTTGGAGATGATGTTGGTGACGCTGTTGCGCAGCTGGTCCCACTCCACTGGCACCTGAGTGCGCTCTTCGGGGATCACTGCGTTGTCGGCCAGCACCGGGCCGCCCTTGTAGGCCGGCTCCAGCTGGATCGCGCGCGAGGCCACCAGGGTCGGGTTGAGGATCACCGCCGACGCGTTGGCCGGCACCTTGTACTTGTTCTCGTAGTGGAAGGTGACCTTCATCTTGTCGCCGGCCGGCTCGATCTTGTCGATCGTGCCGACCCGCAGCCCCATGATCTGGACCTTGTCGCCCGGGTAGAGCGCGTTGGCCTCCGGGAAGTAGGCGACGACCGTGTTGTTGGTCAGCTTCTGGTAAAGCCGCCACCCGGCGTAGCCGACCACCAGCGCCAGCACGATCGCCAGCGACCCGATGATCACCGACGTCCGGGACAGCTTCGGCAGCCGGATGTTGCGGACATCAAAGATGGTGCTCAATTCTGGCTACCTCCCGTGATGCCGCTACCTCCCGTGCCGCCGGGGTTGATGAACGGCGCCGGCAGCTGCTGGCCGGGTCCCGGTGGTGCGGGCGGACCGGGCGGCAGCGCGGGGGCGAACGTCGACGGTGGCGGCGTCGGGCCGGCCGGCG
>NZ_LT546237.1:4411332-4541439 GCF_900078675.2 Mycobacterium interjectum | reverse complement strand
ATTCCGGCAGGCCCGCGCTGCGCCAGAAGTTCTCCGGGTCGATGCCCCGCTTCTTGAAGGCGGCGTCGACCCACGGCTGCAGGATCTGATACGGCGCCAGGTTGTGCAGCACCACCTTGAAGAACGGCCCCGACGCGATGGCCTCGTTGAGCGACGGCAGGAACTTGCCGACCTCGGTGAGGCCCGCGGCGATGTCGTCCTTGCGCTGGACCAGGATGTCGCTGACCGTGCGCAGCTGTTCCAGCACGTGGTTGAGGTTGGGGTTGTCGTTGATGAACCCCTTCACCTGTTCGGAGAACGCGGCGACGTTGCTCAGCAGCGCGTTGATGGCCTGGCCGCGCTCGTTGAAGGCGGCCAGCAGCACCTTCGTGTTGACCAGCAGCCGGTCGATCTGCTCGCTGCGGTCACCGAGGACGCTGGCGACCTGGTTGGCCTGGGCGAGCAGGTGCTTGACCTGCTCGTCGCGCTTGCCGATGGTGTCGGAGAACTTGGCCACCCCGTCGAGCGCGGCGCTCAGGTGCGGGTAGGTCTGGTCGATGGTCTCCGACAGCACGTGCAGCGACTGCTTGACCGTGTCGATGTCCCAGCCCGAGGCGGCCTTGGTCACGTCGAAGAACGCGTCATAGATCTGGTACGGGGTGGTGCTCTGGCCGATCGGCAACGAGTCTCCGGGCCGCAGCGTCTGGCTGCCGCGGTTCTCGATCTCGAGGACCTTCTTGCCGAGGATGGTGTCGGTCTTGATCGCCAGCCGGCTCTCGGTGCCGATCCTTTCGGTGCCGAGATTGAACTTGATCAGGATGTGATCGCCGTCGATCTTGAGGCTCTCCACCTTCCCGACGTCCATGCCGGCGATGCGCACCTTGTCGCCGGTGCTCAAGCCGCCGCTGTCGGTGAACTGCCCGTAGTAGTGCGGCCTGGCCATCAGCATCGGCACGCTGGTGAAGCTTTGGCCGACGCCGATGACGAGCAGCGTGACGATGATGCCCATCAGGCCGATGCGCATCCGGTTGGGGGGTTCCAGCGTTCTCATTGCGGCGTGCACCTACCCGTCGGCTGCTGGAAGAGCCGCACCGTGCGAGTCGGGCCGCCCCGCTGCAACCCGTTGAGCTTGAGGGTGATGTCGCAGGCGTAGAAGTTGACGAAGTCGCCGTAGGAGCCGATGGTGCGCCCGATCATGTTCAGCGCGGTCGGCACCCTTTTCAGGTAGTCCTGCAGTTGGTCTTGCTGGTCGATCAGCGGCTGCTGCACCGCGTCCAGGTAGTTCAGGCTGCTGTGCAGCAAGCCGCGGTCCTCGGCCAGCAGGTCGGCCACCGTCCCGGCGGCGTTGCTGATGTGCGCGGTCCCGCCGGCCAGCTGGTCACCGTGATTCTTCAGCCCGGTGATCAGAACCTCGAGGTTGTTCACGGTCTGATCGAATTGCTGGCGATGCCGGACCGTGGTGTCCAGGACGACGTTGAGGTTCTTGATCACCTCGCCGATGGCCTGGTCGCGCTGCCCGAGCTGGCTGGTCAGCTGCGCGGTGTTGTCGAGGATGTCGTTGATGGTGCCGCCCTGACCCTGGAACACGGTGATCAGCGCGGTCGCGATGGTGTTGACCTTCTGCGGGTCCAGCGCCCGAAACAGCGGCTTGAAGCCGCCGATCAGCGCGTCGAGGTCGAGCGCCGGCGAGGTCCGCGACGCGGGGATGAAGCCGCCCGGGGGCAGGACCTTGTCGGCGCCCTCGCCCTCACCGCGCTTGAGCTCCAGGTACCGGTTGCCGATCAGGTCGAGGTAGCGGATCTGCGCCATGGTCGACCGGTACAGCGGGATCGACCTGTCGACGCTGAAATTCACCCGCGCGCGCCTGCCGCCGTCGACCAGCTTGATCGAACTGACCTTGCCGATCTCCACGCCCGAGGCCCGGACGAATTGGCCCTGCCGCAGCCCACTGACGTTGGTGAATTCCGCGGAGTACCCGTAGGTGCGGTCAAAGCGCATCTGACCGAACACCACGATGATCATCACAGTGAAGACCAGCAGCACCAGCGAGAAGATGCTGAGTCGGACGATGGTTCCGGTGATTTTCATGGGTTGATCGTGTTATCCCCTACTTGGCGGCCCCAGACGTACTCGATCGCGTACGGGGAACCGGTGTCGAGGTGGTTGTAGGGCGCGATGCTGTTGCCGGAGTCCATCACCAACTCGGGCGCGGGCCACAGGTCGTGGGTGATGTGCTGCCAGCAGCCCGGCGCACCGCCCGGCCCGCCGCGCGCGTTCACCCGCGGCAGGTTTTCGGGATACACGTAGGGGTTGGGCGCCCCGCCCACCAGCCCGGCCAACCCGCCGAGCCCGGCGAGCCCCTGGGTCGGCAGCGCGAAGAGGCTGATGAGCCCGATGATGGTGGTCGCCGAGAGCGGGTTCAGGATCAGGCCCAGGCCCGAGAGCAGCTCGGTGTGGGCGTTCAGCGAATAGCCGTTGCCGCCGAGGAACGACGCCGCCTTGGGTTCGATGTCGTGGTAGTTGCGGACCGTGCAGAAGAGCTCGGGACTGTAGGTGTCCAGCAGCTGGGCCGTGGGCACCAGGTCCTTGGCGCCGCGCGCCAGGTAGGGCCCGCCTTTCTCGAAGATGTCGGCGCCGGTGTTGCCGAAGCCGGCCGCCGACAGCAACGCCTGGTCGAGATCCTTCTGCTGGGCGTTGATCGTGCGCGACGTGACGACGGCGTTGTTGAGGAAGTCGAACAGGTCCGGCGCGGCGTTGGCGTAGGTGTCGCCCAGACCCGCGAGCTGCCGGATGTCGTGACGGGCCTGCGGCATCTGCGGGTTGACATCGTCGAGGATCGCGTTGGCGTTGACGACCGACTGACCGAACCGATCGCCCAACCCGGTCAGCGCCTGCGCGGCGGCGCTCAGCGTCATGTTCAGCTTGACCGGATCCACCTGCTGCGCGATCTCGGTGATGGTCTGGAACAGCGTGTTGATCTCCGTCGTCACCGACCTGGCGTCGATCACGGTCTGTGGCGTGATCCGTTGCGGGGACGGGTTTTTCGGCGTCGTCAACGACACATATTTGCCGCCGAACACCGTCGTCGCCTTGATGTCGGCGTTCACGTTCGACGGGATCAGCTTGAGGTATCTCGGGTACACGTCGAGGCTGAACTTGGCCGCCGGCTTGCCGTCGCGCACCACCTCGGAGATGCTCGCGACCCGGCCGATCTCCACCCCGTTGTAGGTGACCTTCGAGCCGGGGTCCATGACCAGCCCGGCCCGGGAGGCCACCATCGTCAGGTGTTCCTTCTTGGTGAAATCGCCCCGGAACTGCCCGTAGACCAAAACGAGAGCCACCGCCGCGACCACAAGCATCGCGACCCCGGCCAGCTTGTACGGCGGGTTGTGGGGGGCGTTGATCTTTCCGGCGTGCCCGGTCGTGGTGGTCATGGCTACACCGTTAAAGCGAAGTTCGGGTTGACGCCGTAGAGCGCCAACGCTGCGGCCAACACGACAACCTGCACCGACACCAGCGAGAAGCGCATCGATCGGCCGACGGCCTCGCCCACGCCGACGGGCCCGCCGCCGGCGTTGTACCCGTAGAAGCAGTGGGTGATCATCACGACGGCGGTGATGATGATGGCTTCCACGAAGGACCAGAACACGTCATCGGGGCGCAGGAACGTCCGGAAGTAGTGCTCGTAGGTGCCGTGCGACTGTCCGTAGATCACGGTCGTGGTGATCTGCGGTGACAGGAACGACATGATCATGGCCAGCGAGTAGAGCGGGATGATCACCACCAGGCCCGCCATGATCCGCGTGGTCGCCAGGAACGAAATCGACTTGATGCCCATCACCTCGAGGGCGTCGATCTCCTCGCTGATCCGCATCGCCCCCAGCTCCGCGGTGGCGCCGGCCCCGACCGTGGCGGCCATCGAGATGCCGGTCACCACGGGTGCGGCGATGCGCACGTTGATCAGCGCGGCGAAGAAGCCGGTGAACGCCTCGACGCCGATGTTGCCCAGGGACGCGAACCCCTGGATGGCGACCAGGGAGCTACCGGACAGGGTCACGAACCCGACGATGGCGACGGTGCCGCCGACGACGGCCATCGCGCCGGTCCCCATGCCGATCTGGGCGATCAGCCGGAGGGTCTCCTTGCGGTAATTGCGCAGCGCGTGCGGGATGTGCCCGAGCGCCACCGCCCCGAACCAGGCCATCTGCCCGATGTCGTCGAGCCCGCGGCCGAGGGCACCGCCATAGCGGTTGAGGTTTTCGGCCGCCCGCGGGAAGCGGGCGCGCAGAACGGTACCGGTCGACATGTCAGTGCCCCGTCCCGAACCGCACACCGATGGTGGTGAGCACCACGTTCACGGCGTACAGCGCGACCACGCAGAGCACCACGGTTTCGTTGACGGCGGTGCCCAGTCCCTTGGAGCCGCCGCGCACGGTCAGCCCGCGAAAGCAGCCGACCAGGCCGGCGATCAGGCCGAAGATCGCGGCCTTGACGGTGGCGATGACGACCTCGGGCAGGCCCGTGATGGTGGTCAGGGTGGCGAGGTACGCCCCGCCCGACACGTTCTGCAGGTACACCCCGAACAGGTAGCCGCCCACCAGGCCGACGGTGATCACCAGGCCGTTGAGCAGCGTGGCGACCAGGGTCGCGGCGATCACCCGGGGCACCACCAGCCGGTGGATCGGGTCGATGCCGAGCACCTCCATCGCGTCGATCTCCTCGCGGATGGTGCGGGCGCCCAGGTCCGCGCAGATGGCCGTCGAGCCGGCGCCGGCCACCACCAGCACCGTGGTCAGCGGCCCCAGCTGGGTGACCGCGCCGATGGCGGCGCCCGCGCCGGACAGGTCGGCCGCACCGAACTGGGCCAGCAGAACGTTGAGGGTGAAGATCAGCAGAACCGTCAGCGGGATCGACACCATGATCGTCGGCAGGAAAGCCACCCGCATGATGAACCAGCACTGCAAGATGAACTCGCGCCATTGGAAAGGCCAGCGGAACAGTGCTTTTCCGGTCAGGACGCACATCCGGAAGAATCCGCCGATAAGAGTCAGCGGCGTCTCCAACTGGTCACGCAGGTAGCCGACCAGGTAGGGACCCCTCCGACTCTCCGTCGTCGAAGTCACCGCTGCCCCCTCCCCTCGGCACCGCCGGTCCGGCGGATCCGCGGCGGATCGTGTCGCACGCTTTCCCCCTCGCCTCTACGTGGCCGGGGGTGCCCCCACCCCCTCGCCGGTCCTGGGCTGGGGGTGCCCCCGCCTGACCCTACGTCTGTGACCATCGGCTCCCTACCCGCAAGTAGTAACGGAGACCACAGGAATGTACCCGATGGCCGTGAGCGTGTGAACTGCATCCGCACAATTAACCCTTCGTCAACAGCGGGCAAACGTTACAGTTTCCGTCAATCTCCTTCTCCGTTCGCAAAATCCCTTGCCGCAGAAGCACTTTCGGTCATGGTGACGACCCCGTAGCGCACCCGCAGCTCAGTCTTGAGCACCTTTCCGGCCGGATTGCGGGGCAGCGCATCGACGATCTCGAGCGCTTTCGGATGCTTGTAGCGCGCCAGCCGGTCGGCCAGGTACTCGTGCAGATCGTCGAGCCGCAACTCCTCGCCGGCGACGGCCGCGATCGCGATCGGCACCTCGCCCCACTTCTCGTGGGCCCGGCCGATAACTGCGACCTCGACGATCTGGGGATGGCCGGCGAGAACGTTCTCGACCTCGGCGCAGTAGATGTTCTCGCCGCCGGAGATGATCATGTCCTTCTTGCGGTCGACCACCCAGACGTAGCCGTCCTCGTCCATCCGGACCAGGTCGCCGGAATGGAACCAACCGCCCGCGAACGCCTCCGCCGTGGCCTCCGGGTTGTTCCAGTAGCCGCTCATCAATGTGGGTGCGCGGTAGACGATCTCGCCCACCTCGCCGACCGGCACGTCGTTCATGTTTTCGTCCACCACGCGGGCCGCGACCGTGGGGATCACCTTGCCGACCGAGCCGCGCTTACGGATCGCGTCCTCGCCGAGCAGCATGCAGGTGACCGGCGACATCTCGGTCTGCCCGAACGCCGCCAGGATCTGGGTTCCGGGGAAGGTTGCCGACATCTCCCGCAGCAACGCGTCCGGCGCCGGGGCGGCCCCCCACGACATCACCCGCAGCCTCAGCTCGCGGGGTCGCGCCTGCTGCTCGGCGCACACCGCCTGCCACTGCGCGGGGACCAGGAACAGGCCGGTGACCTTCTCCGCCGCCAGCACGTCGAGCAGCTGCCCGGGGTCGAAAGCGCCCAGCGGATAAATCACCGTGGGGATGCCGAGCAGCATGCTGGTGAGCATGTTGCCGACCCCGGCGATGTGGAAGAACGGAACACCGATGAAACCGACGTCGCTATTTATATCGGCGCCGTTGGTGTACAGCCCGGTCATCGTCTGGCCGGTCAGGTTGGCGTGGGTCAGCACCGCGCCCTTGGGCCGGCCGGTGGTGCCCGAGGTGTACATGATCAGCGCCGGCGAATCGTTGGGGATGTCGACGGGCCCGTGCGATTCGCCGGTCTCGTCAATGAGGTCCTCGTAGCCGAAGACGCGGTCGTCGGTTGCCGCACCGGCCACGACGATGGTGTCGAGCATCGGCTGGATGTCGCGCACGCCGGTGGCCACCGGGGCCAGCACCGATTCGGTGATCAGCATGCGCGCTTCGCAGTCCTCGACCAGGAAGGCGATCTCGGCCGGGGTGAGCCGGAAGTTCAGCGGGACCGCGATGGCGCCGAGAGCGTTGACGGCCAGCACCGCCTCGACGAACTCGGCGCGGTTGAGCATCAGGATCATGACCCGGTCGCCGAAGCCGACACCGCGGCGGCTCAACGCGTCGGCCAGCGCCGAGACCCGGCGGTGCAGCGCGCCCCAGGTGATCGTGTTGCCCAGGTACCGCAGTGCCGTCGCGCCCGGTTGCATCAGCGCGTGCCGCTCGAGTTGGTTGCACCAGTTCTGCCGCCGGGCCAGGTATGGCTGCTCGGTGGCCGCTGTCAGGTGGCTGGCCAATTGCGCGGTCAACTACCGCCTCCCCTTCACCTCTCGCACCGCTTGCGCCAGGTTGATATTTGATAAAACATAGTGTTGTGTGGGTCACACTATGGCGTTAGTGCCGCAAAGACAAGCCCCGCCCAGCCCACGAAACCCCTGGCAGCGCACGTGAACGCACCGACATCTATGCAGGCGAGGACCCGGCGCCCAGTGCGCCGGGCGCAGCTCTCCGACGAGGTCGCCGGCCACCTGCGCGCCGCAATCATGTCGGGAACGTTGCGTCCGGGAACGTTCATCCGCCTCGACGAGACCGCGGCCGAGCTCGGGGTCAGCGTCACGCCGGTGCGCGAGGCCCTGCTGAAACTGCGGGGCGAGGGCATGGTGCAGCTCGAGCCGCACCGAGGTCACGTGGTGCTGCCGCTTTCCCGGCAGGACATAGAGGACATCTTCTGGCTGCAGGCGACGATCGCCAAGGAGCTGGCGGCCGCGGCCACCGACCACATCACCGACGCCGAGATCGACGAGCTGGAGCGCATCAACGACGCGCTCGCGGCCGCCGTCGGTTCCAGCGACGCCGAGACCATCGCGGGCATCGAGTTCGCGTTCCACCGCGTCTTCAACCAGGCCAGCGGCCGGATCAAGTTGGCATGGTTCCTGCTGAACGCCGCGCGATACATGCCGGTGCTGGTGTACGCGGCGGACCCGGAATGGGGCGCGGACGCGGTCGAAAACCACCGTCAGTTGGTGGGTGCGCTGCGCCGGCGCGACGCCCCCGCGGTGATCGAGCACACGGTCTGGCAGTTCACCGACGCGGCGGCCCGGCTGACCGTGATGCTGAACCGGGCCGGAATCTTTGACTGAACGTGCCTAGCTTGCGCCCAATTGCTCGGCGCGCTGCTTGAGGTTCTCCGCGAGATGGTCGAGCACGTTGCCGGCGAGCGACTTCACCATCGGCGCGGGGACCGGCAAAGTGGTCTCGACGTCCATGTCCACCGTCAGCAGGCTCGCCGCCCCGGTTTCCACGACGCTGAACAGCTGCTCCTGTTTGGAGAACAGGTCGCCTTGCTGCAGGACTGTCTGGATCTGGTTTTCCCCCGGGTAGTAGATCGCCTGGATGAACGTGGCCTGCATGCCCTGGTAATCGGCGTCGAGCCGCACCTGGCTGGGGCGCCCGTCGTCGTAGCGGGCGAGCACCCACAGGCCCTTGATCTCCTCGTTCCATTCCGGGTAGCGCTCGAAATCGGCGACGATGCCCAGGATCGACGCGGCGTTGGCGCTGACCTCGACGGTCTTGCTCAAAACTGGCATTGGCGAAGCATAGCGGGGCGGCGAAAGTGGCCGACTCCTATGCCATCTCGCCAACGCAGGCCGTCGCCAGCAAGGCGCGGATGGCGTCCGGGATCGGCACCGGTTTGCGGCTGGTCCGATCGACGTAGACGTGCACCCAGTGGCCGAGCGCGGTGACCGGTTGCGGTTCGCCGTCGTCGCCGCGGAACACGCCGAGCCGGTAGGTGACGCTGCTGCGGCCCAGGCGCGTCACCGCGAGACCTACCGTGAGGCCTTCCGGGAAATGCAGTTCGGAGAAATAGCGGCAGCCCGATTCGGCGACGATGCCGAGCGCGGGCGTGCTGAGCGGGTCGAGCCCGGTGGTCGTGTTGATCCACGCGTTGATCGCGGTGTCGAACAGTTGGTAGTACACCGCGTTGTTGAGGTGGCCGAACATGTCGTTGTCGGCCCACCGAGTTCCTACCGGCCACAGCACCGGGAAGTCGGCGCTGGTCAGGTTGTCCGACGGACTTGAGCTCATGCTCTACCAGTACCGCATGGCGTGCCGAAACAGGTCCGCCAGAACCGGTTTGCTCATCTCGCGCGGAGCGTTCTGCAGGAGGCGCTGCTGCGGGTAGGCCCCCTCGGTCAGGGCGGCCACGTCGTCGTCGGTGTAGCCCACGCCGCTCAGCCCGTTGGGCATGCCCACCGCCCGCATGATGCGGATGAGTTCGCCTGCGAGCACCTCGCCCGCGTCGGTCGCGCCGGCGCCCCGCGTGTCGGCGCCGAGCAGCCGGGCGCCCTCCAGGTGCCGCTCGGGGCCGACCTCCGCCGTGAAACGGAAGGACGACGGCGCGTTGAGGATGACGGCCATGCCATGCGGCACGAGCGGCCCCTCGGCCGGGTAGCCCGAGGGGCGGAAGTCACGGACCAGCCCGGCCACCGCGTAGGCCATGCCGTGCGGTGCATGAACGCCCGCGTTGCCGAACGCGATGCCCGCCAGGGTGGCCGCCCACATCATCTGCTCGCGGGCCTGGGTGTCGGAGGCGTCGTGCACCGCTCGCTCCAGGAACTGACCCAGCACGCGCAGCGCCTCGCGGCAGCCCAGGTCGCTCCACGGATTGGCGCCCTGGCTCATGGGCCGCAAGCTGGGCCGTGCGGCGGCGCGCCGCCGCAGGTAGGGCCGCGCGGTGTAGGACTCCAACGCGTGCGACAGCACGTCGAGCCCGGCCGCGGCGACAACCTCGCGGGGCAGGCTCGCGGTGCAGTCGGGATCGACGAGCGCCTCGGTCGGACGCAACGCATGCGAAGCGATGCCCGTCTTGGCGGACATCGACACGAGGTCGAAGATCGCGATGCCGGTGACCTCGCTGCCGGTGCCCGCCGTGGTGGGGCACGCGATGTGCGGCTTGAGCGGACCGGGCACCGGTTTGCCCTCGCCGATCGGCGCGTTGACGTAGGTCAGCAGGTCGGCGGGGTGGGTGGCGTACAGGTTGGCGGCCTTGCATGTGTCGATGACCGACCCGCCGCCCAGCGATACGTAGCCGTCGGGGTCGCACTCCTGCGCGAAACGCGCCGCGTCCCGGAACGAGGCGTCGGTGGGCTCGACGTGGACGTCGGTGTAGGCGACGACGTCCAGCCCGGCCGCCGCCAGCGAGTCGCGCGTTGTGGCAAAGATGGGCAGTCCGGCCACGACGGCGTCGGAGAACAGCGCCACCCGCCGCAGCCCCAGGGCGCCGGCCCGGTCACCGACCTCCGCGAGGCAACCCCGCCCCTCTCTCTTATACCCATCTNCCGCGACGCGTCGACGGTGAAGGCGCCGTCGCAGTCCGCCGCGGCAGTGGGGTATTCGCAGCACGCCATGCCGCCATTATCTCGGGTGCAGCGGCGCGACCGGTTCCGCGGTGCTGGCGGGCAGGCGGTGCGCCTCGATGTAGTCCCACCGGATCAGGTAGCCGAGTCCCGGCGCCCGTGGCAGCTCGACGGATCCGTCCGCGCCGAGCGGATCGCAGGGCGCGTCGAGATAGGCGGGTGCGGCGTCGTAGCGGACCCCCGGCCCGAGCAGGCCACGCTCGTAGTATTCGCACACGTCTTCGCTCGTGGCGCCCAGTACTTGCAGGTTGCCGAAGCCGCTCATGTGGAGCTCACAGCGCATGCCGACCGCCTCGCACATGCCGGTCAGCTTCATGACGCCGGTGATGCCCCCGCGCAGGACGTCGATGCGGCTGATGTCGGAGGCATTGCGCAGGATCCAGTCCGCGCGGGTGTAGATGCCACCCTCGGCGATCTCGGGTGAGCAGAGCGGGATTTCGAGCGCGTTGGCCAGCTTCACGTAGGACTCGACCCGGTGTTCGGGCATCGGGTGTTCGTACCAGTAGAAGCCGAGCCGCTCGAGCTCCCGGCCGACGCGCAGCGCGTCGGAGTAGGTGTGGTAGGTGCCCCACGGGTCGAACATGAGCACCATCTCGTCGCCGACCGCCGCCCGAACCTCGCGGCACACCCGGATATCCCAGTCCACGTACGACGGGCGGGGCAGCGCGGGTTGCCGGGTCGCGGGGTTCCAGTAGTGGTACGGGTGGATCTTGTAGGCGCGGTAACCCTGACGCTGGCATGCGACCGCATGCGCGGCGTACTCATCGGGCGATCCGAGATTGTTGAAGCTGCTCGCGTAGGCCTTGACCCGCTCGCGGGCCCCGCCCAGCAGCTTGTGCACCGGCAGCCCGGCGACCCGGCCGGCCAGGTCCCAGAGGGCCAGATCGATGACGCTGCAGACGTTTTCGGGGAGCTTCGCCGCCCACAGCTGGCGCCAGATCTCCGCCCGGTCGAGCGGGTCCTGACCGGCGAGCAGGGGGCTCAGAAATTGCGTGATCAGCGCCTGGTCCCCGGGGAGCAGGCCGTCCTGGTCGCCGTGGAAGTGACCACCGAAGTAGTAGCCCTCGACCCCCTCGTCGGTGAGCACCTTGGTGACCGTCTGCACCACGCGGTGATCGGTATTCAACTGGCCGAACGAGATTCGATCGACGAACGTCTCGAACGGCACGACCTCGAGCCCGATGATCTTCATGGCAGCAGATTGTTCCGGCGGATCGGGGGCTTAAGTAGAGCCGAAGGTCCTCGCCAGGGCCTGGCCCTGCAGGGCGAACAGCAGCTGGGAGTCCGACCAGTCCGGCAGCAGCGAATCGAACCCGTGGCAGGCGCCCGGAAACACGTGCAGCTCGGCGGAGACCCCGGCGCGCAGCAGCTGCAGCGCATAGTCGACCGCCTCGTCGCGGAAGGGATCGATTTCCGCGCAGGTGATCAAAGCCGGTGGCAGACGACCGAATTCGCCGCGCCGGGCGGGCACAGCCGCGGACGCGACCCCGCTTTCGGGGCCCAGGTAGTAACGCCACATCCGCTCGGCCGCCTCGCCGTCGAAGGCCGGGCTGGCGCAGAACTCGGCTTTCGACGCGGTCTCCCGATCGTCCAGCACCGGCTGGTGCAGCAGCTGGAACGCGACCGGTGGCAGCGACCCGTCGGCGGCGCCGTGCGCCAGGCAGGCGGCCAGGGCCGCCCCGGCGCTGCTGCCCCCGACGGCCACGCGCGCCGGGTCGACGCCCAGTTCCGCCGCGGTGGCCGCCACCCAGCGCAACACGGCGATCGCGTCGTCGAGGGCGGCCGGAAAGGGGTGCTCGGGCGACAGGCGGTAGTCGACCGAGACGACCGTGCAGCGGCCCCGGCGCGCGAGTTCCACGCACTGGCGGTGATCGGTGTCGAGGTTGCCCAGCGCGAAACCCCCGGCGTGGCAGTACACGACCGCGGGGGCCGGATTGGCCTTCGTGCCGTGGTAGATCCGCACGGCGACACCGCCGGATCCGGCGGCAACGGTGTCGTCGACGATCCGGACGCCCTGGGGGTCGGTCTGCTCGGCGGCCTCCCGGCGGCGCTCGTTGAACGGTTCGCGCATCAGCTGGATCGCGTCCAGCGAGAAGTCGGTTCGCGTGGTCGCAACGGCACGCAGCGCGGGATGCAGCCGTCCGAAACCGTCCAATTCGGTCATCGGCTGAGCTTGTCCGGGGCCCGGAAGCTGAAGTCGGCGGGTTTGAATCTGCGCGTCATCCCCCAGAACGTACGCGCGCTGCGCGGCCACTGGGTCACCACGCGCCCGTTGGCCGCGCGGAAGTAGTTGCTGCACTGGGTGGTCCACACCGTGCCGACCATCCACCGGTCCACCTTGGCGACGAAGTCACCCAGCGCGGCCGGCCGCACCGCGATGTAGGTTTTGTTCTTGCGCCGCAGGTATTTCAGCGCCCGCACGATGTAGCGAGCCTGGGCCTCGAGCATGAAGATCACGCTGTTGGAGCCGACGTTGGTGTTCGGCCCGTACAGCATGAAGAAGTTCGGGAACCCGGGGACGGCCATGCCGAGATACGCGTGCGCCCCCTCGCGCCACACTTCCCGCAGCGTCGTCCCGCGCTCGCCGCACACGTCCAGCTCGCCCAGGTAGTCAGCCGCGGCGTAGCCGGTGGCGCACACCACGACGTCGACGTCGCGCTCGGTGCCGTCCTCGGTGACCAGGCTGCGCGCGCGCAGGCGTCGCGCCGGGCTGTCCAGCACCTCAACGTTGGGCCGGGTCAGTGCGGGCAGGTAGTCCGAGGAGAAGACCAGCCGCTTGCAGCCCATCGGGTGATCCGGGGTCAGCTTGCGGCGCAACGCCTCGTCGGCGACGGTCTGCTCGAGCAGGCCGAGCGCGATCGCGGTGAAATCCTCGGTCTTTTCGCTGCCGTGTTCGATCACCGAGATGTTGGCTTCGCTGCGCAACCACAGGCGGGTGCGGTAGAGCTTCTTGGCGAACGGAACGTGGGCGAAGACCCAGCGCTCCCGCCGCGTGTAACGCCGGTCGGGCTTGGGCAGTATCCAGGTGGGCGACCGTTGCACGGAGTACACCTTGGCGGCCACCTTGGTCAATTCCGGCACCAGCTGCGACGCCGTCGATCCGGTGCCCAGCACGGCAACGCGCGCGCCCTCGAGCGGGATCGAGTGATCCCATCGCGACGAGTGCATCACCGTTCCGGTGAACGGCTCCTCTTCCACCAGGTCCGGGAGGAGCGGGCGGGTGAACAGGCCGACGGCGGACACCACGACGTTGAAGCGGTGCTGTTGACCGTCCGCGGTGGTCAGGCACCACCGCTGGGCCTGCTCTTCCCACCGCGCCGAGCGGATTTCGGTGCGCAGCTTCAGGTGTGGCCGCAGGCCATGCTTGTCGGTGCACCTCTCGAAGTAGTCCAGGATCTCGGGCTGCGCGGACCACAGCCGCGACCAGTGCGCGTTCAAATCGAACGAATACGAGTACAGATGCGACTTGACGTCGCAGGCCAGCCCCGGATAGGTGTTGATCCGCCAGGTGCCGCCGACGTCGTCCTCGCGGTCGAAGATGGTGAAGTCGCGAAAGCCGGCCCGCGCGAGCAGGATCCCCAGGGCCAGGCCGCCCGGCCCGGCGCCGATGATGCCGACGGACAACTCGGCGCTCATCGGATCTGCAGGCACTGGCCACCGTCGACGACCAGTTCCGAGCCGGTGATGAATGAGGCCGCGTCGGAGACGAGAAAGGCGACCGCGTCGGCGATTTCGCCCGGCTGCCCGATCCGCCCGAACGCCGACGAGGCGGCGAGCCTGAGCTGGGTGGCGTCGTCGAGCATCGCGGTCGCGATGGGCCCGGGGAACACCGCATTGACGCGGATGCCGAGCGGGGCCAGTTCGGCGGCGGCGTTTTGGGTCAGGCCCCGCAGCGCCCATTTGGCGGAACCGTAGGCGCTGTGCCGGGGGAAGGGGCGGATCGCGCCGGTACTGCAGATGTTGACGACGGCCCCGTTCGTGGCCGCGCGCAGCTGCGCGAGCGCCGACTGAATCCCCAGAAAAGCGCCGAAACAGTTGACCCGCCAGGAGTTTTCGAAGCCCTCCGCCGTCTCGTCGGCCAGCGACGCGCGGTGCAGCACGCCGGCGTTGTTGACCAGCGCGCTCAGCGCGCCGAACCGCTCGGTCACCGTGTCGACGGCCGCCTCCCACTGCGCCTGCGAGGTGACGTCCAGCTCGATCCCGATCACGCCGTCGTCACCCAATTCGTCGACCGCGGCGGCGAGTTCGGCGGCGCGCCGGTCGCAGGCGGCCACCGAATGGCCCTCCGCGCGCAGCCGCTTGGCGATGGCCCAGCCCTGTCCGCCGGCGGCGCCGGTCACCAGGGCGACGCGTTGATTCATGATGACGTGACCTCGGGGCTGTCGGACAGGCCGCGGCTGGTGACGAATTGGCAGCGCCGGCGCCGAAAGCGCCAGTGCCCGGCCGTGAGCACCAGCTCGTCGTCGTAGAGGGCGGGCCGCAGGTGCAGGTCACCGGCCCTGACGAACAGCACCTGCGACCGGGCCGTTGCGGTCTCGGCGCGGACCTCGACCCGCGAGACACCGGTGTGGTGCAACCCGCGCGGCGCGTCCCGGAACATCTGGGAGATGCCGTCGTGGCCCGCGAATGTCCTTCCGTAAACCAAAAATTCGGCGTCCGGGACGAACAAGGCCACGCACTGCTCGATGTCGCCTGCGTCGAGGGCCAGTGCGTACGCGGCGATCACCTCGCGGATGGCGGTGTGGTCGTCGGTCATGGTCCGGTCGCCTCGCGGAGGTGCTCCGCGGCCCCGCGCCGCAGGGCCTGCGATTCGGCCGCCAGGGTGATCATCCGGAATCCCAGCTTCGCCATGGTGCGACCGATCTTGCCGTCCCCCGCGTGGATGCCGGTGACCAGCCCCGCGGTGGTGGCGGCGGCGTGGATGCGCGCGATGGCGTCGATGATCGCCGGATGTTGCGCTGCGCCAACGACATCCACGCCCATCGAGAGGGCGAGATCGGCGGGCCCGACATACAGCCCGGCCAGGCCCGCGACGGCGCAGATCTCGCTGAGGCCCGACAGCGCCGCCGCCGTCTCGATCATCGCGAACACGCCGACGCGGGACTCCAGGGCGACGGGGTCGTGGCCGAGGCTGGCGCGCAGCGGGCCGAAGCTGCGGATTCCCCTGGGCTGGTGGCGGGTGGCGGCCACCGCCGCGGCCGCCTGATCCGCCGACTCGATCATCGCGATGACGACGGCGTCGGCGCCGGCG
This sequence comes from Mycobacterium interjectum, assembly GCF_900078675.2. Lineage (GTDB taxonomy): Bacteria > Actinomycetota > Actinomycetes > Mycobacteriales > Mycobacteriaceae > Mycobacterium > Mycobacterium interjectum. Next base: position 4,526,062 of record NZ_LT546237.1, on the reverse strand, counting down.
TCCAGCACCCGCCCGATCGGCGCCGCGTCGGCGCTGGGCAGCCGCACCACCGTGCCGATGGGCACGTGCTCGATGCGCCGCAGCACGCGCGCGATGTCGGCGTCGTCGAGGTAGCCGTGCTGGGCGTCGAAACCGACGTAGTCGTAACCGGCCCGGGCGAATTCCTCCGGCCCGAGCACCGTCGGCCCCGTGATCCAGCCGCCCCATATCGGGCCCGCCCGGTTCAGCGCCCGCTGCAGGGTGCTCTGCGCATCGTCCGCCACCGTCACGCTCCGATCGCGATCTTGATGCGCTCCGGGTCCGGCCGGCAGGCCAGATCGAACGCGCCCTGGACATCGTCGACGCCAAAGGTGTGCGTGAGATAGGTGCGGAGCAGCTCGGGATGCTCGTCGGCAAACTTGGCGGCGAGGCCCAGGACGCGCCGCCGGTCCAAGGTCACACCGGATTTCAGCGTCAGGTTGTTGCGCAGCATCAGGCGCATGTTGATCGGGTAGGCCTCGTCATCGGCCACGCCGAAATAGAAGACGGTGGCGCCGGGGGCGGCGGCTTCGATGGCGTGCCCTAGGGTGGCCACCTGGTGCCCGACGGCCTCGATGACCACGTCGGCGCGGTCGCCGGGGGCCAGCTGGCTCACCCACCGGTCGCTGGTGGCCCGCACCGGGTCGTCGACCCCGAAAGCCGGTGCCTGGCCGCTGCGGTCGACGGGGTCGACGCCGGTGACCCGCCGGGCGCCGGCCGCCTTGGCGACGTAGGAGAACAGCAGCCCGATCGAGCCTTGGCCGATGATCGCGACGTGCAGCCCGGACAGGTCCGGCAGCTGTTCGCACGCGTACAGCACGCACGCCAGCGGTTGCAGGCCGACCGCCTCCGCCGGGCTCAGCGCCGGGTGGTACGGCGCCAGCATGTTCCCATCGCTGATCACCCGTTCCATCAGGCCGTCGAACCGGGACGCCCAGCCCACCACGCGATCGCCCGCGCGGTGGTCGGGGTGCCGGCTGGCGATGACTTCGCCGGCCACCTCGTGGATCGGGAAGCCGTCCTTTTCCGCGGCGCTTTTCCCGTCGTCGCCCGGAAGCCGGCCCCGGTTGCCGCGGAAGGCCGGCAGGTCGCTGCCGCAGACACCGGCGGCCGAAAACTGCAGCAGCACTTGACCGTCGGCCAGGTGCTCGACCGTGTTGTCGGGGATCGACGTCCGCTCGAACAGATATGGCGCGACGATCCGGTAGGACCACACGTCAGACCTCCACCGGGATCTTGTTGTATCCCCACTGGAAGCTGGACGGCAGGCGGGCGGCGGCCTCGCCGCGGATCGCGTAGTCGGGCACCCGGCGCAGCCATTCCTGCAGTAGCACAGCGATTTCCAACCGCGCGAGGTGGTAGCCGATGCAGAAGTGCTGGCCACGGCCGAAGGCCAGCGAGCGACGGATGGGCCGGTTCCAGACGAACTCGTCGGGCTGCGGGTATTCCCGCTCGTCACGATTGGCCGAGGCCAGCAGCGTCATGACGCGCTGGCCCGGCTGGATGGTCGCGTCGTGAATGGTGAAGGGCTTGCGCGCGGTTCGGGCGAACCACTGCGCCGGGGCGCAGAATCGGATCATCTCCTCGCGCACGATCGGCACGTTGTTCTCGGGGTCGGCGCGCACCGCGGCCAGCTGCTCGGGTCGCTGGGTCAGCTCCCACAGGCCGTGGGCGACGATCTTGGGCACCGTTTCGGTGCCGCCGATGAAGATGCAGAGCATCTGTACGGCGACCTCGACGTCGTCGAGCTCGCTGCCGTCGGGCAGCCGGTAGCCGAGCAGCCCGTCGACCACGCCGAGCGGACCACCGGACGCGTCGGCACGGCGGCGCCGGACCGCCGGCACCAGGAACTCCATATAGTTGGGCCGCGCCTCGGCGGTGTCCACCCCCACCCCGGGCTCCGCGAGGCTGCCGGCGTTCACCGCGGCCAGCACCTGCGGCGCGAGCTCAGTTGCAATGCCCAGCAATTCGCAGACGACCGACGCCACCACGATGCCGCCGTAGTCCTGGGTCAGGTCGAACGAGCCGCGCGGCAGCAGCGCATCGAGGCGTTCGTTGGCCAGCGCGCGGATCCGGTCCTCCAGTCCGGCGACGGCCCGGGGGCGCAGCGGCGCCGAATGCGCCCGACGGATCTGGCCGTACAGATCCGCGTCGAACACCGCGTGGAACGGCAGCGGATGCAGCGGCGGGTCGTCGACCGGCCCGGTGTTGTGCTTGGCCAGCACGGCCGCCGCGGGCAGGGTCCCCTCCGACGCCACGAAGGTGCCGTCGTTGAGTTCCAGGACCCGCCAGATGTCGTCGAAGCGGGACAGCGCGAAGGTGTCCCACTGGGGCATGTAGTAGGCCGGATGCCGATCGCGCAGGATCCGGTAGTACGGCAACGGGTTTGCCATCACCTTCGCGTCGAACGGGTCGTAGCTGAAATCCACGTGATCGCTCACTGCAGTGGCGATGGCGGTAGGGCCTGCAGGATGGAGTCTTCCCAGCCGTCGCGCAGGGCCGGCGCCACGCTCATCCAGGTGACGATCTCGGCCGGCGGAGTGTCCTTCCAGGACGGGTAGTGATTGGCGAAGCCCTCCCAGCCGCCGTCCAGCGCCCAGTAGTGGATGACCTCGTTGTAGCGGAACGTCGTGGTGAAGGAACCCAGCCACCGCTTGCCGGTGCGCTCCGACCACGGGACATACAGGCGCTCCAGCTCGCGGATGTAGTCGTCCTGGCGCCCCGGCTTGGTCTGCATGATCTCCTGGATCACCAGCGGCGCAGCGAAATTCGTCTCACGCAGCTGTGCCAGCGTCTTGTTGCTGGGACCGGGGTACATGATCCGCCCCTCCCCCGAGGCGCCGATGTCGGACAGGTAGGCCGCCCACTTGCCGGCCGCGGCCTCATGGCTGCCGCCGCGCGCCTGCGCGGCCCCGACGCGGGCGTAGTCGGCGAAGCCGTCGATCTCCCAGATGATCGTGGCCTGCGGCCAGTGGCCGTTGTAGGGGGTGGTCTCCCAGATCGCGAACAGCCGGGCGCCGAGGTCGTCCATCATCGGCAGGTACGTGTCGGTGAACGCCTCGGTGAAGCCGTCGCCTCGCGCGGATCCCAGAGAGATCGTCTCGTGCAGGTAGAGCAGTGTGTGGTGGTAGTACTTCTTCATCAGTCGAGCCGGGTCGCCCTGTCGCACAGCAGCGTCTCGGTGGGATCGACTGTGTCGCAACCTATTCCGGCCGCCGCCAGGGCGTAGCCCTTGAACCTGCGCGCCGCGGCGGTGAGTACGTGCTGTGTCCGGGTCATCCCACGGTCGACCGCCAACGGCCACCCGTCGCCCCACAACGCGACCTCGGTCAACCGGTCACCCATGGCCCCGAGCACCTGCTCCCGCACGCGCGTGTCGGCGGTGAATGCCTCGGCGCTGACCGCCAGGCTGTGGCTCCTTGCGCCCGCCGGGTCCGGCTGCCCGTCGGAGTCCAGCGGGCGCACCCCGAGGATTCGCAGCGCGCGGGTGTCGCAGCCGTGCGGCAGCAGCACGGTCACCTCCCAACCGGCCATCACGCGGTCGTAGAGCCAACCCCCGGCGGACTGCACGACGTCGGCGGTGCTGGCCGCGACGACGTCCAGCCGGTACCGCAGGAACTCTCCGTCGGCGCGGGTCGATCGTGCAGACCTGACCCGGCTCTGGTGGCCGATGTTGAACGTGGGAGTGACCATCAATCCGTTCCTCACCGCCGCACCTCACGGTGCGAGGGCGCTACCTGCGGCGCTCGTCATGGGCTTGTTGTCACCGGACAGCGTGACACTTCTGGCCAAATTTGTAAAGGTCCCGCGGGCCGGTCACGACCCGCGCCGGGCCTTGAGTTCGGCGAGAACCTCGTCGGTGTGCTGCCCCAGTTGCGGCGCCGCGGAACGCGGCGCCCACGGCGTGCCATGGAAATCCGCCGGTGTGGCCACCATCGCAACGGAGGCTTGCCCGTCGGGCACGTCGATGATGCCGCCCGCGGCGTGGAACTGCTCGTCGGCCACGACGTCCTCGAGCGCGTTGACCGGTGACCAGAAGAGGTCGGGTTCGCCGGCGAAGGTCTGCGCCCATTCGTCGAGCGGGCGGGTCGCGAAGATCTGATCGAGCTCGGCGATCAGCTGCACCGCATTGGCGGCGCGGGCCCGGGCGTCGGCGAACCGGGGGTCGTCGGCCCACTCGGGGCGGCCCACGGCGCGGCACAGCGGCGGCCAGTGCCGATCGGCCTCCAGCCCGACGATCCAGAACCGCCGCCCATCGCCGGCGGCGTAGTTGTTCATGCACGGATTACCCATCGATTCCCGCTGGCCGATCGCGATCGGCTGGCCGGTCAGCAGGTAGGTGTTGAGGTCAAAGCTGATCGTGTAGGCGCCCTGGCGGTACAACGAGGTGGTCACCAGCTGGCCCGCGCCGGTGCGTTCGCGGGCGAGCAGCGCCGCACACACCGCCGCGGCCAGGGTCATCCCGGCCGAGTGATCGCCCATGCCGCCGCGCTGGAACGGGGGCGTGTCGCCGGGCCGGGTGAGCAGGTGGGCCACCCCCGCCCGCGACCAGAACGCGGCCACGTCGTAGGCGGCGCGGTCAGCATCGGGTCCCGTCTCGCCGTACCCGGTGATCAGGCCGTAGACCAGTCGGGGGTTGCGGGCCGACACCGACTCGAAGTCGAGCCCGAGCCGTCCTAGCGCGCCGGGCCGCACATTCGTCACGAAAACGTCAGCGTCGTCGAGCAACTCGAGGGCGGTGTCGCGGCCCTCGTCGGTGGTGAGGTCCAAGACGACGCTGCGCTTGGAACGGTTGTCCATTTCGAACGGCGGGTTGATCCCGAGGTCGCACCCCAGCATCCGGCCGAACAGGCGGCCCGGGTCACCGGTCGGCGGTTCGATCTTGATCACGTCGGCGCCCCAGTCGGCCAGGATCCCGCCGGCGGCCGGCCCGGCCACCCAGACCCCGAGTTCGACGACCTTGATGCCTTCCACCGGTCCAGCCATGCCTGGGACAATAACCAGCTTCGTCAGAAGGGCGGGTCGCCGGGCAGGGGTTCGTGGGTTGGATACTCGGGTGTCCAGTCCTCCGGCAGCTCTTCCGGCTCGCGCGGGTCGTTGACCCAAGTGCAGAACGGGCTGGTGCTCGGCGTGCCCTTGAACACAAACAGCATGTCGCGCATGTGGTTTCGGAACTTGCGCGCCGCGATTTCTTCTTTGCGCGCCTGCTCGAGTCGCCGGCGGGCCTGGTTGACAGGCCGCTGCTCACGGTTGTGCTTGCGCGCCTTCGCAATCCGCGCGCTTCGCCGCGCAGACCGCCGCGGTGTGGTCGGTGGCGGCGGGCCGCATGCCGGACCGCGGGGCTGCGGAAACAGGTCCGCACCGGCCGGAAANCATGCCGGACCGCGGGGCTGCGGAAACAGGTCCGCACCGGCCGGAAACGTCCGATAGGTTCGACCGGCTGGCGAGACCCACACCACGGTGCCGTCGGCGAGTTGCGTATCTCGCCAACCACCGAAAGTTTTGAGGCGGTGGTGGAGCCGACACAGGCATTTGAGGTTGTCGTACACCGTCAGTCCGCCGGCCGCCGGATCTCGATGGTTGAACGGGATCGTGTGGTCGACATCGCAGGCGATGGCCGGACGGCTGCAACCCGGAAATCTGCATGTCAAATCCCGGCATCGCACCGCGCGCTCCAAGGCCGCCGGCGGTTGGTAACGCAGCGCCGCAGCAGGGCTCGTCACCGGACTCGCCGTCAGGACGGAAGCGGCCTCCGCCAGCTGACGAACTTGCTCGGCGTCGATGACGCCGTAGCCCGCCAGGTAGCCGGGCTGATCCGCGCCGGCGTATACCGTCCGCTCGCTCGCGATGAGATTGATCAGCACCTGCGCCCCGCCCGGCTCTTTCTGCGCACCGCCGGCCCGGTTCGGGCAATCGGGGCGCCCGCAGGCGCACCCCAGCCGGCGACCTTCGGCGAGCGCCGCCAGCGCGTCGGCGCGGCGCTGATCCAGCGTCCGCGGGTCAGCCGCGCACACGTCTTTGGCCAGCTGTGACAGCCGCTGATCGAACGCGGTCGCGGCCGCGACGGCCACCGAACCGTAGACGGCGGCCATCCCATTGCCCTGCGGGCTGATCGCAATGTGGCGGTCTTTGTCGGCTGCCTCGCGGCCCTCCCGGGCGGCGTCGGGATCAGCGGCCCGCACCGCGGCATCCACGGCATTGACGATCCGCTGCTTGGACCAGCCCTGCCAGCTGCGGATCCGCGCGGCCAACGAACGGTCGAGGTCGGCCATCACGCCCTCGTCGGTGATCAGGTCGGTCCGGCCGATGATCAACCGCACCGTCCTCCAGTCTGTGCGCCCCTCGGCCAGCAGGCCCGCGACCTGCGGCAACCGAACATCCAGCGCCTCCGCGTACGACACCACATAGCAGGCGGCCGACGGCGAGAGATTCATCGCCGCGGCCACCTCGGCGGCGGCTTGCTCAAAGCCGTCGATCGCGGCGTGCTCGCGCCGGACCTCTGACCTCTCCACCGCGGCGACCCGGCGCCGCAGCAACGCCGCCACCGCCGCCAGTCGCCGCGCCACCAACACCGACTCCTCGCGGTGGGTGGACTCGACGACCGCCACCAGGGCGGCGGGCTCGCATTCGATCAGATCTTCGCACATGTGTTCGAGTATGCCAGACCGCCCCGACATAACGTCCGATGCAGCCGAGCCGCCTGTGGATATCCGGCAGGGCGGCTGGAAAGGTGATCACCATGAGCCTGGTAGCCGGACGCGGTCCGCTCAGCAGCGACCCGGCCGGGCGGTTCTCGCCCGGGATTCCCGACGACGTCGTGTACATCGAGCCGCACCCACGGCGCGTCCAGGGCATCAAGGGCGGCCGGCCGGTGATCGACACTGAGCGGGCGCTCATGCTGCACCGACGGGGCCGCCCGCTCAGCTACGTGTTTCCGGCCGACGAGGTCGGCGACTTACCCGCCGAGCCGGAGCCCGAGGCGCCGGGCTACGTTCACGTGCCCTGGGACGGGGTCGACACCTGGCTGGAGGAAGGCCGCGAGCTGGTGCACTACCCGCCGAATCCGTACCACCGCGTCGACTGCCGCCCGACGCGGCGACACCTGCGCGTCTCGGTGGGCGACACCACGCTGGTGGACACCGACGACACGCTGATCCTGTTCGAGACCGCGCTGGAACCTCGCCTCTACATAAACCCACAACACGTGCGCACCGACCTGCTGCGGCGATCGGAGACAGCGAGCTACTGCAACTACAAGGGCTTTGCCACCTACTGGTCGGTGGGCCCCATCGAGGACGTTGCGTGGAGTTATGAAGACCCGCCCCCGGAGAGCCTGCCGATCAAGGGGTTCCTGAGCTTCGACGCCGCACGCGTCGACGTCGTCGCCGAGCTACCGCTCACTTAAGCCGCGAAAGTTCAACTGGCGACGCATTTCCCGATTACCGCCGCCGGTAGTTGCACTTTCGCGGGAAAGCTAGCCGTAATGAGGACGCCCGAGCCCCAGCGCGTGCTGCGCGATCATGTTGCGGAACACCTCGAGGGTTCCGCCGTAGATCCCGAGCGGCAACGAAAGGCGGTAAAGGTGTTCTGCCGCACCGTCGCTCGCGGCGCTCGGAGCGTCGGTGGGCAGCGCCGACGCCGCCCCCAAGATGTCCATCAGGTCCGGGGCGATGTCGCGCATCGTCTGTGCGATCGCCACGCGCCCGAACATCCCGGGCGTGGACAGCGCCGCCTCCATCCGCGCGACGGCGCGCCCGAGCCGGTATTTCACCGACCGGTCGTCCACCTTCGCAACCAGCGCCGCTACCGTGTCGACCACCTCGGCCATCACGTCGCCGTGACCGGCCATCGCCGCAATGTATTGCAAGCCATGGTCTTCCGGATCAACCATGCCGTGCTCGGAGTCCAGCGCCGCACGCATCACCGTCCAGCCGCCGTTCACCTCGCCGATGCGGTGCAGGTCGTCGACGCGAACGTCGCTGTAGTAGACGATGTTGGTGCGGTCGCCGTCCAAGGTGCGGATGCCCTGGATCTCGATCCCAGGCGAATCCAGGGGAACCAGAAACATGGTCAGGTTCTTGTGCTTCGGGCCCTGCGGGTCGGTGTTGGTGAGCAAAAAGACGTACCGGGCGTTCTGCGCGTTCGAGGTGAACATCTTGGAGCCGTTGATGACCCACGCGTCGCCGTCGCGCACCGCCCGGGTCTTGCAGGTGGCGACGTCGGAGCCACCCTCCGGCTCAGTGTACCCCAGGCACAGCCGGATCTCGCCGGACAGCACGCCGGGCACGACTTTGCCGGCGAGCTCCGGGGCGCCGAATTGCTGCACCAGCCGCGCGACGACGGACGTGGTGCCCCAGTGGTACCACGGCGTGTGGGCCCGGGCGATCTCGAGCGCAAAGATGCGCCGCCGAACCGGGCTGAACCCGCCGTCGGTTTCTGCCTTCCAGTCCGAGGCCAGATAACCGGCCTCGCCGAGCGCCAAATGCACTTGCTCGTCGAAGTTTTCGCCGAATTCAAGCTGACGGGCGAGCACCTCGTCGGTGACGTGCTTATCGATGAAGGCCCGGGTCTCGTCAAGAAATTTCTGGTCCTGGTAGGAGAGTTCGACGTGCGAGAAGTCCATTTACATCGCGTCGATGACTAGGGTGCGGAACCGGTCGAGGGTGTCGAGCGCATGGGCCACGCTGTCGCCGGGCAGACCGACGCTCACCCACGTCACCCCCACTGCCGCAAGCTTTTCCAGTCCATCGAGGTACGCGTCGGCGTTGAACTCATCGGACGCGGGGCTGCCGCCTTCGAAGTTGGTGAAGGTGACGTCGATCGCCGACCAGTCGCGGCCCGCCGCGTCGCAGCGCCGGCGCAGATCGTCGATGCCCTCGGTGAGGCGCTGCACGGAGTCGATCACCGCGGTGCCCGCGGTCTGAGCGAGCTGCGGCGGAGCGGGAAAGGGGCACCAACCGTCGCCGTGCTGCGCGACGCGCTGGCGCGCGGTCGTGGTGTTGCCGCCGATCCAGATCGGTGGGCAGCTCGCCGGTCGTGGGTGCGCCGTGATGCCCCGGGCGGTGAAATGCTTTCCCTCGAAGGTGACGTCGTCACCGGTCCAGATCGCCCGGATCACCCGCAGCGCCTCATCGAACAGCTCGGCGCGCTCGTCGTAATTCACGCCCAGCGCCGCGAATTCACGCTTGAGGTAACCCACGCCGACGGCGAGGGTGAAGCGGCCGCCCGAAAGCAGGTCCAGCGAGGACCCGGACTTGGCCACCACGAACGGGTTTCGATACGGCAGCACCACGATGTTGGGGATCAGCCGCAGCGTCGTCGTCCCGGCGGCCGCATAACCCAGCGCGACAAAAGGATCCAGGGCGTCGTGTCCGCCGGCCTCCAGCCATCGCTGCGACGGTGCCGGGTGGTCGGTGAAGCCGAACCCGTGAATCCCGGCCGCCTCGGCGGCCGCCGCCACCGTGGCGATGCCCTGCCCGCTCACCAGCTCCGGGTTGTACGGATGGCTGTGCATCGGGTGCGTGATCGTAAAACGCATAGCAGTCAGAATCGCGCGCGGGAATCGATCGCCGTGTCGCTGGTGCGCAGCGGACGGATCAGCGCCTCCTGGGCAAACGAGCACAGCAGCTCGCCTTCTTGCGAGTGCACGGTGCCGCGCACGTACGACATTCCCGCGCCGACCTGGGTGCTCTCGTGGGTGTAGAGCAGCCAACCCGCCCAGCGCACCGGTTCGTGGAACGCGACGGAGATGCTCATCGGCGCGGTGGACACGGTCAGGTGCGCCTGGGCGGTGCCGATGCCCGGGTGCGCGCGCATGGTGGTCGAAATCCCAAGGTGGCCGGTGAAATACGCCAGCAACGCCTTGGCCAGGTCGTCCCGGGTGGGGATCGGTTCGTAGTGCAGCCACGCGTAGAGCTCCGGCGGCCCGACCTCGTCGGGGCTGTTCACGTCGACGACGTCGACCAGGCGCAGTTCGCGTCCGACCATCGGCATCGGCGAGTGGTTGGCCTCCGCGGGCGCGGCCACGTCGGGACGCGGCAGGTGGTGACGGATGACGTCGGCGGTCGGGACGTCGGCCAGCACGGTGATGCTCAGGCAGCGCCGACCGTTCTGGTGCACGGCGACCACGGCGGTCGCGGTGGACCGGCCCTCGGCCACCACGTCGAGCACGAATTCGATCGGCGGCCCGACGGTGACCGCGCGGGAGAACACCGCGTGCGCCGAGCGCACGGACTTGTCCGGGAATCGTTTGGCCACCGCGACGATCGCCTGGGCGAGCACCTGGGTGCCCTCCACCACCTGCCGTTCGTCGCCGACGGCAATCCCGGTGTCGCCGGTGAACCGATCTTGCCCGTCGGCCCGCACGTCGAAGAGATCCAGCAGGCCCTGCACCGTCCACTCGGTCTGCTCGGATTCCTCGGAAGCTTTGGTCAAGTCCGCTCCATCTCTCGCGCTAGCAGCTCACGGCTCAGCGTGACACTTTGAGTAGGATTTGTAAAGCTTGGCTAACAGACGCAGGGAGGCAACGCAATTGGGCATCGTGACGAGCACCTCGGAGACCGCCTTTGCCCATCCCGCCGAGGCGGTGTACGACTTTGTGACCAATCCGGCGAATTGGACGAGGACCTACCCCGGCAGCGCACACGTCGGCAAGCTGCCCGAGCTGCCGCTCAAGGTCGGCGACACCTGGGAGGAGGCCGGCCCGGACGGCGACCGGATCTTCAGCTGGCGACTGGCCATCGCCGACCGGCCCACGCTGTTCGTGTTCAATTCGGTCGGCCGCCTCGGCCACGACCGCGACGGGAAGGGCGGCCTCGAGGGCCGGATCACCGTCACCTACCGGTTCACCCGGCCGGGCCGGGACATCACCTTGTTCTCCCGGACGATGACGATCGAGGCGCACAAGCACGCCCCGCTGCCCGATCAGCTCTTCCAGCAGGCCAACCCGGCGCGCATCGACGCCTACCACGAGGCCGTGGCGCGCGAACTGGGCGAGATTGACACCGGCGCACGTCCTGCATGACACTTCGGCGATGTTTTGTAAGGCGGAAAGTTTGTCGAAAGGCCTAGCAGGATGATTCCCGAGCCCCTGGCCAACGGCTTCTGCTTCGGGGAGGGCCCGCGCTGGTTCGAGGGACTGCTGTGGTTCTCCGACATGCTCGGCGAGGCCGTTCACACCGCGGACATGCGCGGCTCGCTGACCACGTTGCCGCTGCCCGGGCGCTCCCCGTCCGGCCTGGGGTTCCGCCCCGACGGGTCACTGCTGATCGCCTCGAGCGAAGACCGGCAGGTGCTGCGCTACGACGGCGACACGGTCGTCCCCATCGCCGATCTGGCTTATCTGACGCCGGCCAATCTGGGTGACATGGTCGTCGACGACACCGGGCGGGCCTACATCGGATGCCAGGCGTTCTCCGGCGGCGCGATCATCCGCCTCGATCCCGACGACACCGCCACCGTCGTCGCAGAAGACCTGGATTTTCCCAACGGCATGGTGATCACCCCCGACCGAAAGACGTTGATCGTCGCCGAGTCGACCGCGCGCCGGCTGACCGCGTTCACCATCGACGCCAACGGCGGGCTCGGCGACCGCCGGGTCTTCGCCGACGGCCTCGACGGGCCGCCCGACGGGATCGCGCTCGACGCCGAGGGCGGCGTGTGGGCGTCCATGACGCTGGCGCACCAGTTCGAGCGGATCACCGAGGGCGGCGTGGTGACCGACCGCATTGACATGGGCGAGCGGGTCGCCATCGCGTGCGCGCTCGGCGGCCCCTCGCGCCGCACGCTGTTCTTGCTGTCCAGCACCGACGCGTATCCCCGGCGCCTGATCGGGACCAAGCAGTCGCGGCTGGACGCCGTGACGGTCGAGACGCCCGGCGCGGGCCTACCCTGACACCCCGAGAGGTGGACGAGTGACGGATTGCTACTACGAGCTGATCGACGACGCCGGGGCGCCGGGCGAGAAGTTCCGGGCGACCGACCTGGCGCGCGGCACCTGGTCGGCGGCGATCCAGCATGGCGGGCCGGTGTCGGCGCTGCTGGTCCGGGCGCTGGAACGGTGCGACCGGCGCGACGACACCCGGCTGTCCCGGGTCGTCATCGACCTGCTGGGCGGGGTGCCGGCCGAGGGTGACCTGTGGGTCAGCTCTCACGTGCAGCGCGGCGGCAAGCAGATCGAACTGGTCAGCGCCGAGATGCTCGCCCCGGGCCCCGACGGCGAACCGCGGCCGGTGGCCCGCGCCAGCGGATGGCGCCTGCAGCAGCAGGACACGCTTGCGATCGCTCACGCCGCCGCCCCGCTGCCGCGCCCGCGGACCGAGGCCCGCAACCGCAACCTCAAGGCGAGGGACTGGGACCGCAACTACGTGCACAGCCTCGAGTGGCTCTGGCTGACCGAACCGCTGAGCGCGGGCCCGGGCGAGTCCTGGATCAACCCGACCGTGGACCTGGTCAAAGGCGAGACCATGACGCCGCTGGAACGGCTGTTCGCGGTGGCCGACTGCGCCAACGGCATCGGCAGCAAGCTGGACATCACCAAGTGGACGTTCCTCAACACCGACCTCGCCGTGCACGTGTTCCGGATCCCCGACGGTGACTGGATCGGCATCCGCGCGGAGACCAGCTACGGGCCGGACGGCATCGGGACCACGGTCGGCACCCTGTTCGACGAGCGCGGCGCCGTCGGCGCCATCCAGCAGTCCGTGCTGGTGCGCGCGCGACCTGGCCGGGAAAAGAAAAAGCCGTGACACGTTGGCGATACTTCGTAAAGTTTCTGCTATGAGCCAGCCGGCCCAAGCGGCAGAGATCGACACCTCCACGCGTCAGCGCATCCTCGACGCCACCGCCGAAGTACTCGGCCGCAACGGTCAGACCAAGCTCAGCCTGTCCGAGGTGGCCGCGCAAGCGGGGGTGTCGCGCCCCACGCTTTACCGTTGGTTCGCGTCCAAAGAGGAACTGCTGTCGGCGTTTTCGCAATACGAACGGCAGGCCTTCGAGAGTGGGTTGGTCAGGGCCACCGCCGGGCTGAAGGGAGTCGACAAGCTCGACGCCGTGCTGCGATTCATCGTCGAGTTCCAGCATTCGTACTCGGGGGTACGCATGGTCGACGTCGAGCCCGAGCACACCGTGGCCCAGTTCGGTCGCGTCATCCCGGAGATGCGCGCCGGCCTGCAACGGCACCTCTCGGGACCCAACGCCGCGGTGAAGGCCGCGACCGTCATCCGGATCGCGATCTCGCACTACATCGTCCGCAGCGACGACGCCGACCAGTTCCTGGAGCAGTTGCGCCACGCCGTCGGGATCAAGGGCTCCAGCTAGCCCCATCCCCCGCGAGCGTGTTTGTACGGCGACACGCCGTCGTACGCGTACAACTGCGCACCCTCGCGGCAAGAAGAGGACTAGTCGAGCTGCACCGCGACCTTGACCCGGCCCTTCTCGTCGCGGCCGGCGATCGCGTGTCCGGTGCGGTCGGCGCCGTCGAAGTTGAGCAGCGTGATCGGCCCGCCCGCGCCGAGGAAGTTTCGCCACCATGTCTTGCTATCGGGCGACATGACGTTGATGACGATGCCGTCACCGGAGCGGCGGTACCCGACCGGGGTCTGGATCGTCTTACCCGAACGCCTGCCGACATAGCGAATTTTGATCATCCCGCGTCGTACCAGTGGCCCGACGATGGGCGCGTCGATCAGTCCGCCGAATAAGTTGTTGACGATCCTGACAATGGGCGTGTCGAAGATTCCGGATGCCATGAATCCCAGCGTATGTCAGACGGCACAACCACGATCAGTCGAACAGCACCGCGGCGTTGAGGTAGCCGGTCGGGTCCAGGGCGGCCTTGACCGCCCGCATCGCGGCGATGTCGGCGGGCTCCCGCGACATGCCCAGGTAGGGGCGCTTGCGGGTGCCGACGCCGTGCTCGGAACTCACGTTGCCCCCGCACCGCGCGATGAGGTCCATCATCGGCTCGTACAGATCCCGCTCGCGCTCGGCCGGGCAGCGCAGCACGTTGAGGTGCAGGTTGCCCTCTCCGACGTGGCCGAACAGCACGGGCAGCGCCTCGGGAGCACGCGTGCCGATCAAATCGGCTGCCTGCCTTGCGAATTCGGCTATGGACGACAACGGCAACGAGACGTCGAACTTCAGCGGCGGCCCGTATACCCCGAGCACGTCGGCGAGGCCTTCCCGAACGCGCCACAACCGTTGCTGCGCAGCGGTATCCACGCCGACGGCGGGTTCGCCGCACGGCCGCACGCCGTCCAGCAGGTCGGCGAGGCGATCGGTTTGGTCGTGGTCGGCCGCCAGCTCCACCAACAGCAGCCAGTCGCCGGCGACCGGTGCGCCGACCCCCAGGTGTTCGGCGGTCAGCGCCGCGGCCCGGCCGTCGATCAGCTCCAGCGCCGCGATCCCGTCGACGTCCCGAAAGCAGCGGCCGGCCTCGACCAGCGCCTCGAGGTCGGCGAACCCGCAGACCGCCGTCACCCGATGCGACGGCGTGGGGTGCAACCGCAGGTCCAGCGCGGTGATCACGCCGAGGGTGCCCTCGGCGCCCACGAACAGCGCCGGCAGGTCGTAGCCGGTGTTGTCGCTGCGCACCTGGCTGTGGCGGCGCATCAGCGAACCGTCGGGCAGCGCCACCGCCAAGCCGACGACCTGCTCGCCCATGTTGCCGTAGCGGACCGTGCGCAGGCCGCCGGCGTTCGTCGAGGCCATGCCGCCGACGGTCGCCGTGTCGCGGGCGGCCAGGTCCACGCCGAACACCAAACCCGCCGCGGTGGCGGCGCTTTGAACGGCGGCCAGCGCGGCGCCGGCGCCGGCCTCCACGCGGCGTTCGACGGTGTCGACGTCGCCGACGGCGCAAAGCCGTTCGGTGGACAGCAACACGTCGTCGTGCTCGGGGACGGTGCCGGCCACCAGCGAGGTGCGGCCGCCCTGCACCGTCACGTGCGCCCCGGCGTCGCGGCACACCCTCAGCACCGCGGCGACCTCCTCGGCCGACCCCGGCCGCACCAGCGCGCTGGCCCGCCCGCGATAGCGGCCGGTGTGGTCGACGCTGCGGCCGGCCAGCACGTCGGTATCGGTGATGACGTGCTTGGAACCGACGATCCCCTTCAGGTCCCCGAGGCTGCCAGGCATGCTCGCGGTTATAGCACCGCCGGGCTAGATCCAGAACAGCGACATGTCTTCCGCGCCGGACGCCACGGCCGGGCGTCCCCCGACCCGCAGCACGCGGCGCAATTCAGCGGACTCCACCGTGCTCAGGAAGTTCGACCAGGACGCCACCTCGGGGTGCCGCTGCAGTAGGGCTCGCCGTTGGCGTTCCGTCATGCCGCCCCACACACCGAATTCCACATTGTTGTCCAACGCTTCTGCCGCGCACTCCCGCATGACCGGGCAGTGCCGGCAGAACGCCGCGGCCTTGCGCTGGGCGGCACCGGTGACGAAGAGGCCGTCGGCGTCCGTATCGGTGCACAACGCTCTCGACACCCACCGAGCCGGGTCGTCCGCGTCCGCGCTGCGGACCACCCCCCGGACACCCGTGCCGTAGCGTCTGCGACCGGCAAGGGTTGACACCGACATGAGCTGATCCCTTCTTCCGGCCCGAGGGCCCCCGCAGGTCAATGCGTGATTCCCCGCGATCGCGGGGCCTAAACACACGTCGAATAGGGGCGGGATCGGGGAAGGTTTCAGAACTGCTTGTGCGGCACGTCGGTCACCAGCCCGCCGTCCATGACGAACTCGCTGCCGGTCGTGTAGGACGACTCGTCGCTGGCGAGGAACAGCACGAACGTCGACACTTCCCGCGACTCGCCCGGGCGGCCCAGCGGAACGGTGACCATGTCCTCGGGCAGCTTGGCGGTCATCGGGGTGCGGATGAAACCGGGGTGTATCGAGTTGACCCGGATGTTGAATGGCGCGAGTTCCAGCGCCGCCGACTTGGCCAGGCCCCGCACCGCCCATTTCGACGCGACGTACGGATGCACCGCGGGCGCGCCGCGCAGTCCCTCGATCGACGAGACGTTGATGATCGAGCCGCCCCCGGCCTCGGTCATGGGATCGACGGCCACCCGCATGCCCAGGAAGGTGCCGGTCAGGTTGACGTCAATCACCCTCTGCCACTTGCCCAGATCGAAGTTCCTCAGCTGCCCCAGCGCCACGATGCCGGCGTTGTTGACCAACACGTTGAGCTTGCCGAATTCGCCGGTCGCCGTCGCCACCGCGGCGTCCCACTGGTCGGGCTGGGTGACGTCGAGGTGGACGTAGCGCGCCGCGTCACCGAGCTCGTCGGCCAGCGCCTTGCCCTCGTCATCGAGGATGTCGCCGATCACCACCTTGGCGCCCTCTTCCACGAGAATCCGGGCGTGCGAGGCGCCCATCCCCCGGGCGCCACCACTGATGAGCGCAACTTTGCCGTCGACCCGTCCCACCGGGACTCCTTTCGATTACGTGACTATCAGGTTGTTCGGTGCGTAAAGACCTTTGCCGGTGACCAGCGGCAGGTCGAGGGTGGTCCGGATGCCGGGCGGGGCCGCGATCACCGACGGGATGGCGTTGACGATGCGCCCGGCCGCGCCGACGATCGCGGCGTGGTTGTGGTCGCCCTTGCGGCTGCTCGGAACGACGTCGACGGCGTAGGACGGCTCCCCGGTGATTTCGACGCGATAGGAGCCGCCGCCGGAAGCCGGCTGCGGCCAGTCGGGTCGGAGGTCGGGGCGCAACCGGGTGATGTGCTCGACGACGATCGCCGGGCGGCCGCCGGACATGCCGCGGATCTCGAACTGCAGCGCGGCCATGGTGCCCTTGGCCACCGGCCCGACCGCGATCTCGAAGTCCTCGGGCGCCGGTTCGCGCTGGCACGAGTCGGCGATCTCGTCGATCTCGATGCCGAGGCCGGCCGCCAGCTGCCGGATCGCCGTCCCCCAGGCGATGCTGAGCACCCCGGGCTGCAGCAGCATCGGCATCTCGTCCAGCGGCCTGCCGAATCCCATGTAGTGCATGACCTCGGCGCCGTCGTAGGTGGCGTAGTCGGCGATCTCCATGCAGCGCACCTGCTCGATGCTTTGACAGGTGCCGGCCAGCGCGAACGGAATGAGGTCGTTGATGAAACCGGGATCGACGCCGGTGATGAAGACGCTCGAATTTCCTTGCCGCGCAGCGTCTTCGACGCGGGCGATGTACTTGCCGGGCATCACACCCCACGGGTACTGCAGCAACCCCGGCGACGATCCGACGACGTTGATCCCGGCGGCCAAGATGCGCATCACGTCCGCCATCGCGTCGGGCAGGCGGGTGTCGCCCATCGCGCAGTAGACGACGCACTCCGGCGTGGTGGCCAGGATCGCGTCGAGGTCTCCGACGGCGGCGACGCCCGTCACGGTCGCGGCGTCCAGGCCGACGCCGCACAGTTCCCCGGCATCCTTGCCGACCTTCTCCGGCGTGGAGACGCACACGCCCGTCAGTTCGAACTGCGGGTTGGTGACCAGTTCGGCCAGGGCCAGGCCCCCGACATTTCCGGTGCCGACGTGCGCGACGCGGATGGCCATCAGAGTCTCCGTCCCTCGAACGCTCGAAACGTTTCTAGACAGTAGTCCACTATTTCTCAGGCGCCTACCGAGCCCGACCCGGCACCGGGCAGAATTGAAGCGCTGTGGCACACCGCGAGGACGTCCAATTCGCATCCGGCGACGACCGGATCAGCGCGTGGCTCTATAGGCCCGCGAGCGCCGATCCGGCGCCTCTGCTGGTGATGGCGCACGGGCTGGGCGCGGTGCGCACCATGCGACTGGACGCCTATGCCGAGCGATTCAGCGCCGCCGGCTACGCCTGCCTGGTGTTCGACTACCGCAACTTCGGCGATAGCGGGGGCCGGCCGCGCCAACTGCTCGACATCAAGATGCAGCTCGCGGACTGGGCGGCGGCGGTGGCTTACGGGCGCGCCCTGGAGGGCATCGATCGGGATCGAATCGGCTTGTGGGGCACCTCGTTTGGCGGCGGCCACGTCATCGCGACGGCGGCGCGGCTGCCAAGCATCAAGGCCGTCGTGGCACAGTGCCCGTTCACCGACGGCGTCGCGTCCGCGCGCACGCTCAGCCCGGTGATCTTCGCGCGTATCGGTGCCCTGGCGGCGCGCGACCTCATCGCGGCCCGGTTCGGCCGGTCACCGGTGATGGTGGCCGCGGCGGGCAAGCCGGGTGAGGTCGCGTTGATGAACGCCCCCGACGTCTACCCCGGCTACATGCGGCTGGTCCCCGAGGGCAAAACGGTGCCGAACGAGGTCGCCGCGCGGTTGGCCCTGAAGGTCATCACCTACCGGCCGGGGCGCGCCGCCGCGAAGATCGGCTGCCCGATCCTGTTCTGCGTCTGCGAAGCCGACTCGGTGGCACCCCCGGTCCCCACCTTGCGCTACGCGGCCAAGGCGCCGCGCGGGGAGGTGAGGATGTACCCCGAGGGCCACTTTGCGATCTATGTCGACGACGCGTTCGAGCGCGTGGTGGAAGACCAGCTCGCGTTCCTCGACCGGCATTTGAAAAACGCGCCAATGTAGCCCGGGCAAACTTGCGCAAAACGCGGGATTTCCCGGCGGGACGGCTCTAGTCTCGGTCAGTACCTAATACCCACGGTCGCGGGTAAGTCCCGTGTGACCGGTCGGGGTCCCAGTCTGTGGGGAAGGACGGGGAGATGTCGCAATTAATCAGCACCCCGGACACGCTGGCCTCGGCGGCCGCAGATGTGCAAACAATCGGGTCGGCGGTCAACGCCGCCCGCGCCGGCGCGGCGGGCCAGACAACCGGTTTGCTGGCGGCGGCCGAGGACGAGGTGTCGGCGGCCATCGCGAATCTCTTCGGCGGCTATGGCCGGCATTATCAAGCGACCCTCTCCCACGCCATCACTTTCCAGGCCGAATTCACCCGGGCCCTGGAGGCCGCGGCGAGCACCTACGCCCAAACCGAGGCCGCCAACGCGGCGCTTCTCACGGGCACGTCCACCGGCACCGGCTCGCCGACGGTGGTGCAGTTGGCCCCCGGGGACCCGCTGTACGCGTTGATCATGGGCGGCACCAACAACCCCCAACCGGACCCCTTCTACGCAAACAGCGTCTACAACTCCTACATCAAACCGGTTTTCGGCTCAGCGATCGTCCAAGGCGTGTTCACGCCCGAACAGTTCTGGCCGGTGACGCCGGGCCTTGGCAACCTGACGTTCGGCCAGTCCGTCGCCAAGGGCGTCACGCTGCTGGACAACGCGATCAACTCGACGCTCTTCAACCAATCGAACAACCACGCCGTCGTGTTCGGCTACTCGCAGAGCGCCACGATCGCCACCAATGAAATACGGAACCTCATGGCCGCGGGCTCGCCCTATCAGGGTCAGTTGAATTTCACGCTGATCGGCGATCCCAACAACCCCGTCGGCGGGATCCTGGAGCGCTTCCCCGGCTTCTACATCCCGTTCCTGGACGTGGCGTTCAACGGCGCGACCCCGCCGAATTCCCCGTATCCGACGTCGATTTACACCCTCCAATACGACGGCATCGCCGACCTGCCCCAGTACCCGCTCAACCTCGTCTCCGATCTCAACGCCTTCATGGGCTACTTCTTTGTCCATGGCAGCTACCCGGACCTCTCGGCCACCTCGGTCGGCACCGCTGTCCAGTTGCCGACCTCGCCCGACTACACCGGCAGCACGAAGTACTACATGCTCATGTCCCAGAACCTGCCGCTGCTGGAGCCGATCCGCGCCATCCCCTACGCCGGCCCGCCGATCGCCGACATCTTCCAGCCGGATCTGCGGGTGCTCGTCGACCTGGGCTACGGCGACTACGGACCCGGCGCCAACTATGCGAACGTTCCGACCCCCGCCGGGCTGTTCGACCTACCGAATCCTTTCACGGTCATCCCCGACCTGGCCCTGGGCGCCGTGCAGGGTCCCTACGGCGCCGCGGTCGAAATCGGGGTGGAAGCGGGACTGTTGTCGCCGTCGTACTTCCCGAACACCTACCCGTGGGTCCCGTCGATCGATCCCGGCCTCAATGTCTCGTTCGGCCAGTCGAGCACGACGCTGCTATCTCTGTTGAGCGGAGCGACCGGCAATGTGCTGCACCTCATTCCGCCGCCCAATTTCGGCTGACTCTCGGTTGAACTACGGCCCGAGCGGGCAACTGTTGCGGATCGACTCGTCGCGGATCAGCCCCCGCAGTAGCGCGGTGCTGAACTCGGCGGCGATCTCCTTGGCGGTGCGCCGCCCGCTGGGCCGCAGCCATCGATAGCTGCCCAGCGTCATCCCGATGTAGCCCAGGGCCACCACATGCGAGTCGCACTGAAAGAACTCCCCGCTGGCGATGCCGCGGTCGATGAGCCCGTGCACGTGCTCGTAGACCTGGGCCTCCTTCTCGCGGACCTCGGCGACCTGCTCGCTGGTGAACCACTCGGTGATGTAGGGCTGCTCCTGGAAGTAGACGGCGGCCCGCTCCGGATTGGCCGCGATCCCGGTGAGCAGGCGGACGGTGTACTGGTACAGCGCCTCGCGGGCCGTCCAGGACGGATCGTCGTGCACGGCGGCCAGGGTGCCCTCGGCCGCCTGGCGGTAGATGTCGAACAGGATCAGCGACTTGCTGGCGTAGTAGTGATAGACGGTCGCCTTGTTCAGGCCGATCACATCGGCGACGTCGTCCATCCGGGTGCCGTGATAGCCGCGCGCGGCGAACAGCTTGGTGGCAACGGCCAGCAACTCCTCGCGGCGGGTCAGCCCGTTCTCGGATGGCATTCGTACTCTCTATCGTCGCTGCCGGGGCCCGGTGTCAGGCCCGGATAAGGCAAAGTACCAATCAACTAGTTGGACAGTTTAAGGCCACCGGCGCCTATCGCTTCGGCGCCTCTGCGACTACGATGATGTGTCGAACTGGTCGCGAGTCGAGAGGTGGGGACATGGATCCGAGTCCGGACTATGACGCAAGCGACGAGATCGAGTTCTTCTTCAAGTACGTGCCGTGGGGTCTGCGCGGCGTCATCGACGGCAACGGGTACCCGCCGCCGGCCTACCCGCCCGTTTAACCGCTATAGCGCTTTGAGTTCCTCGGCGACCTCGGTCACCGACTTCTTCGCGTCCCCGAACAGCATCGTCGTGCCGTCGGCATAGAACAGCGGGTTGTCGATGCCCGCGAAGCCCGAGTTCATCGAGCGCTTGAGGACGATCACCGACTTCGCCCTGTCCACGTTGAGGATCGGCATGCCGTAGATCGGGCTGGACGTCTCGTTGCGGGCCGCGGGGTTGGTGACGTCGTTGGCGCCGATGACGATGGCGACGTCGGTGCGCGCGAACTCGTCGTTGATGTCGTCCATGTCTTTCATCGCGTCGTAGTCGACCTCGGCCTCGGCCAACAGCACGTTCATGTGCCCGGGCATGCGGCCGGCGACCGGGTGGATGGCGTACTTCACCGGCACGCCCTTGTCCTCCAGCAGCGACGCCATGTCCTTGACCGCGTGCTGGGCCTGCGCGACGGCCAGGCCGTACCCCGGAACCACGATCACCTGGTTGGCGTAGGCCATCTGTATCGCCGCGTCGGCGGCCGACGTCGACTTGACGTGCTTGTCGCCGCCGCCGTCGCCACTGGGCGCCACGCCGCCGCCGCCGAATCCGCCCGCCACGATCGCCGGGATCGACCGGTTCATCGCCTTGGCCATCAGGTTGGTCAGGATCGAACCGGAGGCGCCGACGATCATGCCCGCCACGATCATCGCGGTGTTGTTCAGCGCCAGGCCGGCCGCGGCGGCCGACAGCCCGGTCATCGCGTTGAGCAGGGAAATGACCACCGGCATGTCGGCGCCGCCGATGGGCAGCACCACCATCAGGCCGAGCACGCCGGCGGCGGCCAGCAGGCCGATCATCCACCACAGCGACACCCCACCGGTGCCGGGATGCGCACCCAAGCCGATAACCACCGCGGCGGCCACCGCGCCCGCCAGCAGCAGCAGGTTGATCGGTTGCTGGGCCCTGCCGAAGCCGATCGGTGATCCCGAGATGATCTCCTGCAGCTTGCCGAAAGCGATGATCGACCCCCAGAACGAGATCGACCCGATGATCGCGGCGAACAACGACGCCACCACGATGTGCACGGTCGGGGACTCGCCATGCTGGAAGGCCGAAAAGCCGTTCGTCTCAATGAATTCCGACAGTGCGATCAGCGCGACCGTGCCGCCCCCGACGCCGTTGAAGAACGCCACCAGCTGCGGCATGGCCGTCATCTTCGTCAGCCGGGCCGGCGGCACGCCGAGCACGACCCCCACGACGAGGCCGGCGATGATGAGCACCCACGACTCGGTGTGCCGGATCTTGATCAGGGTTGCGGCGACCGCGATGGCCATGCCCACCGCGGCGATCAGGTTCCCCCGCACCGCCGTCTTCGGGCCGGTGAGGCCCATCAGGCCGTAGATGAAGAGCGCGAACGAGATGATGTAGAGGACGGTGACGAGGTAGTTCATTTCGCCGCCGGCTCCTCAATCTTCGCCGGGGCGCGTTTTTTGCCCTTGAACATGCCGAGCATCCGGTCGGTGACGATGAAACCGCCGATGACGTTCAGCGTGCCGAACACCACCGCGACGAACAGGATGATCTGCACGGCGAGCGAGGGGTGCTCGACTTCCCCGAAGACCACCAGCGCGCCCAGCACCACGATGCCGTGGATGGCGTTGGTACCCGACATCAGCGGCGTGTGCAGGGTGTTGGGCACCTTGGAAATCACCGCGAACCCGACGAATCCCGACAGGACCAGGATCGCCAGGTTGGCCAATAGCTCGTCGTACATTTAGTCCTCTCTAACCGGCCGCGGGGGTCCGGGTGACGCAGGCCGCGGCGACGACCTCGTCGTCGAAGTCGGGCGCCAGCTTGCCGTCGGTGATCAACAGGTCCAGCAGCGCGGTGATGTTCTTGCTGTAGAGCTCGCTGGCATGCTCGGGCATCGTCGCCGGCAGGTTCAGCGGCGCGGCGATGGTGACGTCGTGCTTGACCACCGTCCGCCCCGGCTCCGTGAGTTCACAGTTGCCGCCGGTCTCCCCGGCCAGGTCCACCACCACGCTGCCCGGCTTCATCGCCTCCACGGCGGCGGCGGTCACCAGCCGCGGGGCGGGCTTGCCCGGCACCAGCGCCGTGGTGATCACCACGTCGAAACCGCTGATCGCCTTTTCCAGCGCCTGCTGCTGCTGGGCCCGTTCGTCCTCGGTGAGCTCGCGGGCGTACCCGCCCTCCCCGGCCGCTGTGATTTTTGAGATGCCCACGTCCAACCATTGCGCACCCACCGACCGCACCTGATCGGCCACCTCCGGACGCACGTCGTACCCGGAGGTTCGCCCGCCCAGCCGTTTGGCCGTGGCGAGCGCCTGCAGCCCGGCGACCCCGACACCGAGCACCAGCACGGAGGCCGGCTTCACGGTGCCCGCCGCCGTCGTCAGCATGGGGAAAAACCGGGTCGACTCCGAGGCCGCCAGCAGCACGGCCTTGTAGCCGGCCACGTTGGCCTGCGACGACAGCGCGTCCATCACCTGGGCCCGCGAGATCCGCGGGATGGCCTCCAGCGCGAACGCCTGCACACCGGCATCGGTGAGCGCGCCGATCAGGTTGTCGGGATTCCGCGGAGCCAGGAAGCCGATCAGCGTCTGCCCGCGGCGCAGCCTGCCGACCTCGTCCGCCGTCGGCGGTGCGACCTTGACGACCACGTCGGCGGCCCAGGCGTCGCCGATGCTGGCCCCCGCCTCGGTGTAGAGCTCGTCGGGAAGCAGGGCGCCTTCGCCCGCACCCGCCTCGACCACCACCGCCACACCGCTGTCGACCAGCGACGCGACCGCCTTGGGGACCAACGCGACGCGCCGCTCGTCGGTCCCGGACTCGGCGACCACCCCCACCGTCGTCTGCGCATCTGTCATGGCGCCTACATCCACTTCCTTATGTCTTTGGCTTGCCGCAGACACCCTAACCGCCGTCACCAAAGCGGGATATCTTGCCCGTGCTCGGATGCGGGGCGGGAGCCGAAGTACCGGCGCTCGGACTCATCGATCGGCACGTCGTTGATGCTGGCTTCGCGGCGCGCCATCAACCCCGACGGGCTGAATTCCCACAGCTCGTTCCCGTAGCTGCGGTACCACTGACCGCTGTGATCGTGGCACTCGTACTGGAACCGC
The DNA here is from genome assembly GCF_900078675.2 of Mycobacterium interjectum. GTDB lineage: Bacteria > Actinomycetota > Actinomycetes > Mycobacteriales > Mycobacteriaceae > Mycobacterium > Mycobacterium interjectum. The sequence continues at coordinate 4,501,877 of NZ_LT546237.1, read as the reverse complement.
ACGGCGATGCGGTTGCCGTGGAAATCCCACAGGCTCTTGCGCAGCGAATAGTCGAGTTCACGCTCCCACTTGCGGGTCAAGAACGCGACGATCTCCTCGCGGCCGACGACGTGTTCGCCGCGGTTCCGCCAGTGCGAGTCGGGCGTGTAGGCCAGGCTGACCCGCTCGGGATCGCGGGTGTTCCAGGCGTCCTCGGCTGCCTGGACCTTTTGCATCGCCGTTTCATAGGTGAACGGCGGGAACGGCGGGCGGGATTCGGTCATGACGTACATCGTGCTCGACGGGAATCCCGACACATAAACGTCTGCGACGACACGCCGGCGCCACTCGCAACCGCTGATCTCTCGCGCGCCGGCGACCTGAAAGAACGCGTCACCCCGCGTGTCCTATCGTGACGGTCATGGACTTCGCGATGTCGGCCAAAGCCAGCGACTACCACAAGCGACTGTCCGACTTCATGATCGAGAACGTCTTCCCGGCCGAGGCCGCATACGACAAATACCGTCACGAGGCCGGCCCGACTGACCACACCGTTCCGCCGGTCATCGAGGAACTCAAACGGAAGGCCAAACAACAGGGACTGTGGAACCTGTTCCTACCGGCCGAGTCGGGCCTGACCAACCTCGAATACGCCCCGCTGGCCGAACTGACGGGCTGGAGCCTCGAGATCGCGCCCGAGGCGCTCAACTGCGCCGCGCCGGACACCGGCAACATGGAAACGCTGCACTTGTTCGCCACCGAGGAGCAGCGCCAGCAGTGGCTGGAGCCGCTGCTGGCCGGCGAGATCCGCAGCGCCTTCTCGATGACCGAGCCGGCGGTCGCCAGCAGCGACGCCCGCAACATCGAGACCTCCATCCAGCGCGACGGCGCCGACTACGTCATCAACGGCCGCAAGTGGTGGACGTCCGGGGCGGCCGACCCGCGCTGCAAGATCCTCATCGTGATGGGCCGCACCAATCCGGAGGCGGCCAGCCACCAGCAGCAGTCGATGGTCTTGGTGCCCATCGATACCCCTGGCGTGACCGTCGTCCGCTCGACCACCGTCTTCGGCTACCAGGACCAGCCCGGGCACTGCGAGATCATCTACGACAACGTCCGCGTTCCGGTCACCAACCTGCTCGGCGAGGAGGGCGGGGGCTTCGCGATCGCCCAGGCCCGGCTGGGTCCGGGCCGCATCCACCACTGCATGCGGGCGCTCGGCGGCGCCGAACGCGCGCTGGCCCTGATGGTGGACCGGGCGAACAACCGCGTGGCGTTCGGCCGTCCGCTGGCCGAGCAGGGTGTGGTGCGCGAGGCAATCGCCAAGTCCCGCAACGAGATCGATCAGGCCCGCCTACTGTGCCACAAGGCGGCGTGGACGATCGACCAGCACGGCAACAAGGCTGCCCACACGTTGGTCTCGCAGATCAAGGCGGTGGCGCCGCAGGTGGCCTGCGACGTGATCGACCGCGCGATCCAGGTGCACGGCGCCGCCGGCGTCAGCGAGGACACGGTGCTCGCCCGGTCGTACGGCTGGCACCGGGCCATGCGCCTCTTCGACGGTCCCGACGAGGTGCACATGCGTACCATCGCGCGCGCCGAGATCGGCCGGGAGAAATCCGGGCTCGCCGCGGCGGTCACCACGCATGCCTGAAGCCGTCCGAGAACTGTCCGGCGCGTGGAACTTTCGTGACGTCGCCGACGGTGTTGCCGCGCTGCGGCCCGGACGGCTGTTCCGTTCCGGTGAGCTGAGCCGCCTCGACGACGAGGGCCGGGCAACGCTGCGACGGCTCGGGATCACCGACGTCGCAGACCTGCGCGCGTCCCGCGAGGTTGCCCGGCGCGGCGCGGGGCTGGTGCCCGACGGCGTCGAGATCCACCTGCTGCCGGTTCCCGATTTGTCCGACCAACCCGACGATGAGCAGGCCGACGGGGCCGCGCCGCACGAAGAGGCCTTCCAGCGGCTGTTGCGGGGTGAATCCGACGGCTCCGAGGAGTCGGTGAACGACACCGCCGTCCGCTTCATGACCGACGAGTATCGCCAATTCCCGACGCGCAACGGGGCGCAGCGCGCGCTGCACCGTGTCATTACGCTGCTGGCCGCTGGGCGCCCGGTGCTCACGCACTGCTTCGCGGGCAAGGACCGCACCGGCTTCGTCATCGCGACGGTGCTGGAGGCCGTCGGCATCGATCGCGACGCCATCGTCGCCGACTTCCTGCGCAGCAACGACGCCGTGCCCGAGTTGCGGACGCACATCTACGAAATGATCCAGCAGCGCGGCGACACCGAGCTGACCCCGGAGGTGGTGACCTTCACCGAGGCGCGGCTATCCGACGGGGTGCTCGGCGTCCGGCCGGATTACCTCGCCGCCGCCCGCCAGGCGATCGACGACGAATTCGGTTCGCTGGGCGCCTATCTCAAGGATGCCGGCATCACCGAGGCCGACCTCGACCGCCTGCGCGCCGCGCTGCTCGGCTGAGCCGACCGCCGCCGGTCGCACGCTGGGCCCAAACGCCGGACAGGATCGCGAGAGCACCCTACGCTGACGGGGTCCGCGTCTTTGGAAAGGATGGGGCCCATGTCGTATGTGATTGCTGAGCCGCTGGCGCTGGCGTCGGTCGCGACGGAGATCGAAGGGATCGGTTCGGCATTCAGTGCCGCGACCGCCGCCGCCGCCGCTCCGACATCGGGCGTGGCGGCAGCGGCCGGCGACGAGGTGTCGGCGGCCATCGCGGACGTGTTCGGCGCCGTCGGCAAGGAATATCAGGCCGGCGTCGCGCAGTTCGAGGCGTTTCACACCCAGTTCCAGCAGACGGTGGCGTCCGCCGGGCTCGCGTACGCGGAGACCGAGTCCGCCATCGCCGCCACCCTGGGGCTGGGGGCGGCCTCGCCCACCGCGCCGCTGCCGGCCGCCACGATTCCTCCGTTTCCGGCCAACCAGGTGTCGTATTTCATCGGCGGCACCGGGGTCCCCATCCCGTCGACGTCGTTCGTCACCCGGGCCAACAACCTCTACGTCCGCTCGGTCAACGCCCTGGCGGCGCTCTACACGCCGGAGCAGTTGTACCCGCTGACCGGCGTCAAAAGCCTGCCCCTCAATCAGTCGGTGGCCGAGGGCGTGACCATCCTGGACAACACGCTGTACAACACGATCCACAACCAGGGGCAGTCGGTCACCGTCTTCGGCATTTCCCAGAGCGCGATCATCTCCTCGCTGGAAATGCAGAACCTCGCCAACGGCACGTCCCTGTTCGGCGCGAACCCTCCCAACGTCAACCAGCTCAACTTCGTGCTGACCGGCAACGAGGTGAACCCCAACGGCGGCCTGCTGTCGCGGTTCCCGAACCTGTCCCTGCCCGCCCTGGGCCTGGACTTCTATCCCGCGATGAACGCCAACACGCCATACCACGTGGCCAACTACACGCTGGAATACGACGGGTTCGCCGACTTCCCGCGCTATCCGATCAATCTGCTTTCCGACCTCAACGCGGTCGCGGGCATCGTGTTCGTGCACACCACCTATCTGGATCTCACGCCCACCCAGGTCAACAACGCCATCCAGCTGCCGACGTCTCCGGGTTACACCGGCAACACCACCTACTACATGATTCCCACGGCGGACCTGCCGCTCCTCAAGCCGCTGGATGCCATACCGGTTATCGGCAAGCCGTTGGTCGACCTGATCCAACCGGACCTGAAGGTGTTGGTGAATCTGGGCTACGGTCCCGACCCCACCCTCGGGTACTCCACCAGCTACGCCGACGTGCCGACACCGTTCGGGTTGTTCCCGGACGCCAACCCGGTCACCGTCTTCAACGCGCTGGCCGCCGGCACCCAGCAGGGAATCCACGACTTCTCGCTCGACGTGCAGCAGATCGCGTCGCAGCCGACCGCGGTCGTTCCGCAGTTCACCCTGCCGACCGCGCCGGGCCCGACGACGACGCCGCCCAACTTGCCCTCACCGCAACAGGTCTTCGACACCGTCAACAGGATCGTCTCGACCGACTACGCGGTCGTGCTTCCGACAGCCGACATCGGTTACTCCCTCGCCACCGAGTTGCCCTTCTACGACTCCGAGCTTTTCCTGAGCCAACTCGGGCAGGGCAACCTCATCAACGCCATCGGCTATCCGATCGCCGCCGACGTCGGGTTGGGGACGGTGGCGGGCGGGGTCGAATTCCTGACGATCGTTTCGGCGCTCTCGAGCAACGTCAAGGACATCGAAAGCCTCATTCCCTAACGCGCCCCCGCGCCAGGCGGATTGCCCCAAAGACAGCGGCGCAAAACGCCAACAGCAGGACGCGATCGCTCCTATGCTGACTGCGTGCCGGTTACGGCGATGCGCCTGGTCATCAGGTTGGCGGCGTCGGCGGGGCCAACACGCGTACCCCTCTGTTCGGAAGGGAAGAAGCGATGACGAATTTGGTTGCGCAGCCCGAGATTTTTGCGACGGCCGCACAGGACGCTTCCACCATTGGCTGGGCGATCAACGACGCCCGGGTGGCCGCCGCCGGCTCCACCACCAATCTCGCGGCAGCGGCCGAAGACGAGGTGTCGGCGATCACCGCCCAGCTCTTCGGCTCGTTCGGTCAGGAGTATCAGGCGCTGCTCCAGCAGGCGGCCGCGTTCCACGGACAGTTCGTTGCGACACTGGCCGGCGCCGGAAACGCTTACGCGCAAGCGGAAGCCCAGATCGCCGGCACGCTCGGGCTCACCGGCGCGGCGGGCGGCGTGCCGTTCGCCGCGGTGCAACACGCGGCAGACCCGGCGGTCGATGCCATCTTGATCATGACGGGCAGCGGCACCGCCAATCCCCCACCGAGCTACGTCACCAACGTCACCAACCTCTACCTGCAAAATTTCACCAGCGCCCTCACGATCCCCGTGACCACGGCCGAGGGGTTGTATCCCTTCACTGGTGTCAAAGACCTGACGCTGGATATCTCCCTTGCCCGCGGCGTCACATCGCTGAACAACGCGATCACTGGCGTGCTCGGCGTTGCACCCAGCGCAAAAGTCGTTTCCGTTCTGGGCTATTCGCAGAGCTCGATCATCGCTTCACTGGAAATGCCGAAGCTCCTCGCCCAGGGTTACACCTCGTCCAATGCCTACTTCACCCTGCTGGGCGACCCGGCCAATCCGAACGGCGGCCTACTTTCACGCTTCCCCGGCCTGAGCTTCCCGAGCCTGGGAGTCACCTTCGGCACCTCGACGCCCAGCAACGACTTCCCGACCACCATTTGGTCGCTCGAGTACGACGGCTTCGCCGACTTCCCGCGCTATCCGATCGACATCTTCTCGGACCTCAACGCCCTCGCCGGCATCGTGTTCATCCACGGCTCCTACCCGCATCTGACGCAAGCGACGCTCAATACGGCCATCACGCTGGGACAGTCCGGGAACCCCTCGATGACCACGTACAACATGATCCCGACCGAGAATCTGCCGCTGCTGGCGCCGCTGCGTTTACTCCCCGTCATCGGCAACCCGCTCGCGGACCTGATCCAGCCGGACCTGAAGCTCCTCGTCAACTGGGGCTACGGGGACCCGAACTACGGCTGGTCGACCAGCCCGGCCGATATCCAGACCCCGTTCGGCTTCCTGCCGCCGCTGAGCGCAACCACCGAATTGGTATCGCTCTTCCCCGGTGCCACCGCACAGGGAGTCAGCGCCTTCAGCAACGACCTGTCGAACTTGGCAGCCTCGCTTCCCGGAGCCGCCACATCGGGCTTCGCTCAGCTGGCGTTGCCACCGTCCGCGTCGCTTCCGACGACGCCCACCGGCATCATCCAGGCCATCGAGTCCGCCAACACCAATATCGTCGGCACGTTGACGGCCGATGTCTCGACGGCCTACGGGACCCTGCTCCCGACCGCGGACATTGCGACCGCCGTGGTGGTCACTCTCCCGTCGTACGACGTCAACCTGTTCCTCGACGGCATCACGCAAGCGATCAACGGCGATCCGGTCGGCGGGCTGGTCAACGCGTTCGGCCGTCCGATCGCCGCCGATGTCGGATTGGTCACGCTCGCGGGCGGTTTCGAGCTCATCAACTTTGTGAACGCGGGTGAGACGATCTTCACCGGGGTGCCGAACCCCGGCCCCCAGTGATCGAACGCTAGGGCTCCAGCACCACCTTGCCGAGCACGCCGCCGTCGGCCAGGCTCTGCAGCGCGACCGCGCCCTCCGACAGCGGATAGCGCTGCGGCGGAGGCGGTTTCAGCCCGAGGAAAACCAACTGGCTCAGCCCCCAGGAAAACAAGGCGGCCGAACCCGGAACCTTGTTCAGGTACTCGCCCCAGGCGACGCCCACCACGCTGACGTTGCGCAGCAGCAGCCGGTTGACCTTCACCGTCGGAATGCCGCCGGCGGCAAAGCCGATCACCAGCAGCTTGCCGTCGATCGCGAGCACCCGAACCGCGTCGTCGAAGGCCGGGCCACCGATGGGGTCGACGACGATGTCGACCCCGCGGCCCTGGGTGTAGTCACGCACCCGGTCGGCCCAGCCGTCGACCAGCGGCACCACCAGGTCGGCGCCCAGGGAAGCGACGTAGTCCGCCGCGGCCTCGCGGTGCACGACGGCCAGCACCTTGCTCGCCCCCATCGCCTGCGCGACCTGGATCGCCGCCGTGCCCACCCCGCCGGCGGCGCCCAGCACCAGCACCGTGTCGCCGGGACGCATCGCGGCGCGGCGGGCCAGCGCGAAGTACATCGTGTTGTAGTTGACCAGCAGCGAAACCGCTTCGGCATCATCGAGTTCCGCGGGACTGCGCATCACGTTCGGCACCGGAACGGCCACCTGCTCGGCGTAGGCGCCCAGGATGCCGAACGCCGAAACCCGCTCGCCCACCCGATAACCCGACCCCTCCGGCGCCGAACGCACCACACCCGCGGCTTCCATGCCCGGGACGAACGGCGGCGGCAGTTTCAGCTGGTACTCGCCCTTGGCCAGCAGCAGGTCGGGAAAACACACCCCGGCCGCCCGGACGTCGATGACGACGTGGTTGCCGTCCTCGGCGACGTCCTCGATATCGGTGAAGACCATGCCGTCCGGGCCGGACAGCTCTTGCACCACGCAGGCTTTCATGGCCCCTACAGCTTGAAGCCGGCCTTTTGTGCTGAGGACAGGTCGGTGATTTCAGTCCAGTGCGAGGCGACGTCGTCCACTGACGGCGGCTTCTCGAAGTTGATGCCCTGGTTCTCGAAGAGCGCGACGCGCTGCACCTTGCCGCCGCCGACGACGAAAACCGATGCGCTGTCGGGGCATTCCTCGGTGCACAGGTAAGCCACCACCGGTGCGACGTACTCGGGGGTGAGCTTTTCGAGCACCTCCTTCGGAAGGATGTCCTCGGTCATCCGGGTGGCCGCGATCGGGGCGACCGCGTTCGCCTTGATGTTGTACTTGGCCCCTTCCAGCGCCAGCGTGTTGATCAGGCCGACCAGGCCGAGCTTGGCCGCCCCGTAGTTGGTCTGCCCGAAGTTGCCGAACAGACCGCTGGTGGAGGTGGCGACGACCACGCGGCCGTAGCTCTGCTCCCGGAAATGCGGCCAGGCGGCGCGGATCACGTTGTATCCGCCGTAGAGGTGCACCTTGAGCACGGCGTCCCAGTTCTCGGACGTCATCTTGTGGAAGGTGCCGTCGCGCAGGATCCCGGCGTTGCTCACCACGCCGTGCACGGCGCCGAATTCGTCGAGCGCGGTCTTGATCATGTTCTCGGCGCCCTCGGGGTCCGCGACGCTGTCGTAATTGGCGGCCGCCCGGCCTCCCGCGTCCTTGATCTCCTTGACCACCTCGTCGGCCATGTTGTGGCCGGCGCCGGTGCCGTCGCGAGACCCGCCGAGGTCATTGACGATGACGCTGGCGCCCTCGCGGGCGAGGGTCAGGGCGTATTCACGGCCCAAGCCCCCACCGGCTCCGGTGACGACGATGACGCGGTCCTGCACTCCAGGCATCAGGTTCCTCTCTCCTGTTCAAAGGACTTGGGTGTTAAGGGAATTGGGGTTGTGTCAGAACATTCTGCGAGCCATCTTCATGGCTCGCGCAGTGTACGGCGGGTAGATGAACTTCGACAGGTCCGGCCGGGTCGGCTTGGTCAACACCGACTTGCGGTGGCTGAACTCCTCGAAGCCATAGCGGCCGTGGTAGGCGCCCATGCCCGATGCGCCGACGCCGCCGAAGGGCAGCTTGGCCGTCGACACCTGGAAGGCCAGGTGGTTGACCAGCATGCCGCCGGCCGGCACCTGCTTGATCACCCGCTCGCGGGTCTCGCGAGTCTTGGTAAACAGGTAGGCGGACAGCGGCTTGGGCCGCGAATTGACGAAACGTATTGCGTCGTCCAGGGATTGGACCGTGATCACGGGCAGCACGGGCCCGAAGATCTCGTTTTGCATCAGCGGGCCGTCCGGATCGGGGTCGACGACAACCGCGGGCTGGATGCGCAGGCTCGACGGGTCACATTTACCGCCGACGACGACCTTGCCATCACCGCCGGAGAGGTAGCCGCTGATGCGGTCGAACTGGCGCTGGTTGACGATCCGCATTCCGTCGGGCTTGTCCGACGTGAACTTCGTGATGGCGGCGCCGATCTTGCTGACCAGCTCATCGCGAATCTTTGCGTCCGCCAACACGTAATCGGGTGCGACGCAAGTCTGCCCGGCGTTGAGCAGCTTCATCCAGGCGATCCGCTTGGCTGCGACCTCGACGTCGGCGTCCTCCGCCACGATCACCGGGCTCTTGCCGCCGAGCTCCAGCGTGCACGGGGTCAGATGCGGTGCGGCGCCCTCGTACACCTTGCGGCCGATCTCGGTGCCGCCGGTGAACAGCACGCGGTCCAGGCCCTGCGCGATGAGCTCCTGGCTCACCGAACCGTCGCCCTCGACCACGGCGATCGCGTCGTTGTCGAGATAGCGCGGCACCAACTCGGCCATCAAGTGTGCGGACGTCGCGGCGATCTCCGACGGTTTGAGAATGACGGCATTTCCCGCGGCGATCGCCCCCACCGCCGGGCCCAGCGTCAGATAGAACGGGTAATTCCACGCGCCGATGATCAGCACGGTGCCGTAGGGCTCGTATTCGATCCAGCCGCGGCCGGGCAGCTGCGGCATTTCGAGCAGCTGGTACTTGCGGCGCGTCCACCTGCGCACGCGCTTGGCCGCGAACTTCGCCTCCCCGGCGGTCGTGGCGACGTCGGCGATGAACGACTCGAACGGGCTGCGGTCCAGGTCCTCGGCGAGCGCGGCGGCGATGGCCGCCTCGTTCTCTTCCATCAACGTCGCCAGCTGGAGCAACTGCCGCCTGCGCCATTCGATGTCGCGGGTGCGGCCGGTAGCGAAGGTCTTGCGAAGCCGAGCCACCGTGGCCGGGATGTCGACGGGCCGAGCCCCGGATTTCGAGGGAGAGCCGTTCGTGGATTCCGATGTCTTCGGTGCAACCGATTCGGTGGTCATCGTTGTCCTTCCCGAGCAGAGTTGCCCGCTGCAATGCGGGTGGCCGCTCATCGGTGTTAACCGCGATCCTAACCATCCGGTTGGGAGAGCAATAGGAAGGATCCGCCCCGGCCGGATCCACTCGATCCCGCGGGCGGCATTTCAGGTCAGGGTTTGGCGGCCGTCACAAAGCTGTTCGTGAACGGCCTCTCCTCCGACTGCGGCGCGCGGCCCAGCCGCAGTCCCTCGTCGAGCGCGCTCGTCACGCGAGTCGTCCAGCCGTGAGCGGCGAACCAGTCCGCGCAGTCGGGGCGGCCCTCGTCGTCAAACCACAGGTCGAAGGGGTTGAACGAGGTGTCCTCGCCGCGCGCCGCGCGCTTGGCCCGCAGTTCCTGCCACTTCTGCTCCGCCTCGCGACGCTTTTCCCGGTCGACCCCGAAGATCTCGACGGCCAGCCGGCTGCCGGATCCGCTCAGCTTGTCGATAGAGGCGAACATGGCCTCCTGCGCCGCCGCCGGCAGGAAAGGCAGCAACCCTTCTGCCAGCCACGCGGCCGGACTCGTGGCGTCGAAACCGGCGTCGCGCAGCGCCTGCGGCCAATCGTGGCGAAGGTCCACCGGCACCGGCCGCCGGTCCACGACCGGGGCGGCCCCGTGGGCGGCCAGCGTCTCGGCCTTGTACTCCAGCACCTTGGGCAGATCGATCTCGTAGACGACGGTGCCGGCCGGCCAGTCCAGCCGGTAGGCGCGCGAGTCCAGGCCGGCGGCGAGGATGACCACTTGGCGAACGCCGGCCGCCACCGCCTCGGCGAAGTAGGCATCGAAGAAATGGGTGCGCACCGCCTGGTAATTGATCATGTGCCGGGAGTCCACGGTGAAGTCCGCAGCCTCATCGTCCGGCTCCGGCGTCCACCAGGCGGCGACCTGCTCCCGAACCCCCTCGAGTTCGGGAGTAGACACCAACACCTCGGCGAACCGGTCGGAGATCAGCGGCTCGGCGCTGGCCGTCTCGGCGGCGCGGGCCAGCGCGACCATCACCGCGGTCGCCCCGACGCTGGTGGCGATGTCCCAGGAATCGTCCGCGGTGCGCGGCATTTACAACCGTTCCGCGACGACGAAGTCGGAGAACGCGTCCTTGTCGTCGGCCAGCGGGACGTTCTCGATGAAGCGGCCCAGCCGGCGCATCGCATCGATCGAGTGCTCCGCCGTCGCGCGCCAGCCGTGTTCGTTGAGCCACTCGGTGAGGTCCGCGCGGTGGTCGTCGCGATACATCAACTCGCCGACGTCGACGGTCTCCTCGAGCCCGATCTCGTCGGCCACCCTCTTGAACCGTTCCCGCATCTGCTGTCGCCGCTCTTCGGCGTGGTTGGGTGCGGTCTCGGCCGAGACCCGGCTCCCCGCCGGGCTCAGCTCGCCGATCAGGGTGAACAACCGGTCCTGGGCCTCGGCGGGCAGATACATCAACAGCCCCTCGGCCAGCCAAGCCGTGCGCTGGGTCGGGTCGAAGCCCGCGGCACGCAGCGCCGCCGGCCAGTCCTGACGCAAGTCGATGGCCACCTCGCGGCGATCGGCGGAAGGGCTCACGCCGTTGTCGGCCAACGTGGTGGATTTGTAGGCCAACACCTCGGGCTGGTCGAGCTCGTAGACCGTGGTGCCGGCCGGCCAGTCCAGCCGGTAGGCGCGGGAATCCAGCCCAGACGCCAGGATCACGATCTGGCGGATCCCGGCGGTGACGGCGTCGGTGAAATAGGTGTCGAAGAAGTGCGTCCGCACGGCCTGGTAGCCGCGCATGTGGTGCAGGTGGGCCGCGGAATCCTCGTCGAGCGATTCGACCTTGGCCGCGATCTCGGGGTCGAGCATGGCCTCCCACAACACCCCGGCGCCGGCGTTGCTGACCAGCAGCCTGGCGTACGGGTCGCGGATCAGCGGGTCGGGCCGCTCGGTTTCGACGGCGCGGGCGGCGGCCACCATGACCGCGGTGCTGCCGACACTGGTCTTGATGTCCCAGGTGTCATCGTGGGTGCGCAGTGAGCTCATCGGGTTGCTCCTCTATCAGGTGTTCGGCTGGTCGAGACGCGCCCGCAGCAAGGTGCTGCGAACGGCCTCGTCGGCCAGGTCGTCGGGAACCGGTCGGCCCAACCGGGCCATCTCGTCGCGGTTGTCCACGGCGCTCACCTGCCAGCCGTGGTCGGACAGCCACTGGACGGCATCGGTGCGATCGGGTTCGTGAAAGGTCAGCGCCTGGACGTTGACGTCCAGGCCGAGCCGCTCCCGCATCCGCAGCCAGCGCTGCGAGTTGCTGCGCGAATTCATGCCGAACACCTCGACGGCGACCTGGCTGCCCGGCGCGCTGAGCGCGGTGAACGTCTCGAAGAGCCGGTCCTGGGCGTCGCTCGGCAGGTAGGGCAGCAGGCCCTCCGCCAGCCACGCCGTCGGTCGGGCGCGGTCGAATCCGGCGTCGGTCAGGGCCGCCGGCCAGTCGTCACGCAGATCGATCGGAACGGGGCGCCTGCTCGCGGTGGGGGCCGCGCCATGCTGCTCGAGAATTCCGGTCTTGTACTCCAGCACCTTGGGCTGGTCGATCTCGTATACCGCGGTGCCCGGCGGCCAATTCAACCGGTAGGCCCGCGAATCGAGCCCCGCGGCCAGGATCACCACCTGCCGAATCCCTGCGCGGACGGCGTTCTCGAAGTACTCGTCGAAGAAGTGCGTGCGCACCGCCTGGTAGTCGATGCCAATCCGATGCGCGCGCTTCCCGTGCGGATCGCCGTCCAGCCAGGCCAACTCGGCGTCGGCCAGCCGCGCCCAGGCCGGGCCGGCCGAAGACACCAACGGGCGGGCGAATTCGTCGCGGATCAGCGGATCGGCTCCGGCGGTCTCGACCGCGCGCGCCGCGGCGACGCCCAATGCGGTGGCGCCGACCAGTTCGGTGATGGCCCAGCTGTCGCCGGCCGTGCGTAAGGAAGGCGGTAACGACGCATCCAGATCAGTCATGACCCGAACCATGCTACCGAATAAGTTAGTTAGCCTATACGCTTTGTGCGCAACTTCACTGCGCCCGGACCGGCGCCAGGCGGTCAGGCCTCAGGGCGCCAGAGAGCGCCTTCCAGAAGCTGCCGCAGCATTCCCGTGACGGCCAACATCGCCTGGTAGCTGCGGACGTAGCCGGAGTAGAGGCCCACGCCGCAGATCACCACGAGCAGCGTCTCGACCAGGGCCGACGGATCCGTACCGGGGATGACCTCGCCGCGCTCGATCGCGTCGTTGACGACGCGCATCAGGAATTCACGACTGAGCAGGACGGAATCGTTCTCGGTTCTGCGCAGTTCCGGGTGCCGCTGAAATTCCAGCACGGCGGTGATCAAGAACGCCGATCCGGCGGGATTCTCGGAATTGGCCCGCACCGCGGCCGAGATGAACGCCGTCAGCCGCCCGATGAGAGTGGTCTCGCGCTCCGCCTGTTTGATGCCGACCCCGATGACGAATTTGTTGGTTTCGTCCAGCACCTCGCGAAACAACACCCGTTTGCTGGAGAAGTAGTGGTTGATCGCGGGCCGGGTCAGGTCCGCCTGGGCCGCGATCGCCTGGAACGTCGCGCCGTCGTAACCGCGTTCGCTGAACACCAGACGAGCGGCCTGGATAATCCGTTGACGCGTCTCGTCCGCCTTGGCGGCAGGCGGGCGCCCCGGCCTGCGACGCGCCGTTGCCGACATTGCTAAAGTGTGCCACCGCCATGGTGCGGCATTAACGCATTTGGCGGAATGGTGCCGAACTTTCCGGCCTGGTAGTCCTGCAGCGCCTCGACCAATTCCGCGCGGCTGTTCATCACGAAAGGCCCATAGTGGAATACCGGCTCGCGAATCGGCCTCCCGCCCAGCAGCAGCACATCAATTGCCTCCCGAGGGGCCCCCACGGTAATCCAATCGCCCGGCCCGAGCACGGCCAGTTGCCCCGAGCGAATCGGGTGGGCGAAGGGACCGACGGATCCGCTCCCGGACAGCACGTAGACCAGCGCATTGAAGTCGCGCCGCCACGGGACGTCGAGCCGAGCTCCGTTGGCAATCGTCGCATGCGCCAATGTGATTGGCGTGTGGGTGATGCCCGGTCCACGGTGGCCGTCGATCTCGCCCGCGATGATGCGGACCAGGGCCCCGCCGTCGTCCGAGGCGAGCAGCGCGGCGTCGGCGCCGTCGATCGCCTGATACCAGGGCGGAGCGAATTTGTCCCTCTTCGGCAAATTCACCCAGAGCTGGATGCCGTGGAAGACCCCACCGCTTTCCACCAGTTCGGCCGGCGGGGTTTCGATGTGCAGGATGCCCGATCCGGCCGTCATCCACTGCGTCGCGCCGTCGGTGATCAGGCCGCCGCCGCCATGCGAATCCTGGTGTGCGAATTTGCCGTCGATCATGTAGGTGACGGTTTCGAAGCCGCGGTGGGGATGCCAATCGGTGCCCCTTGGCTCGCCCGGCTGGTATTCGACCTCCCCCATCTGGTCCATGTGCACAAAGGGATCCAGCGCGGCCGCGCTGACCCCGGCGAACGCGCGGACCACCGGGAAGCCCTCACCTTCGTAGCCCCGCGGGCCGGTGGTGATCGAGCGGACCGGCCGGTCGGTGTCGCCGGGGCCTGCGGCGCCGACGCGCGGCAGCGTGAGGGTGTCTGCGGTGACGGCTGGCATGTCTGACTCCTTCGATAAGTGCTGACCGATATAACCGGACTTCGGTCCGTTTATTCCGATGGCAGCCTCCGCCGGTGTTCCCCGACGGTGTCCGCTCGGCCGTCGTCCCGACCCCCTATGTTTAAGGATCGCCAATTGTTGTATAAAGCAATATTTGCTGAGGTGTAGGGTCGCCGTGCATGCCCAACCCTGAGATGGTGCAAAGCGAGAAGGTCGATGGCGGGAAGGGTGACGCGGATGCTGTCCAACACACTCAGGCGGGGAGCCGGCTGGCTGCGAGCAAACCGCCTGGGATTGTTCTGTCTGGCGATCGTGGTGGGAATTGGCGCCGGGCTTGGCGCGGCAGCGTTCCGCTACTTGATCTACGGCTTCACCTGGCTGGCGACCGGACACGATGAGTTTGGCCAGCAGGGCTGGGTGGCCAGCGACCACCTGCCCTGGTTGGGAATCGGATTCTTTGTGGCCATCCCCGTCATCGGCGGGTTGCTGTACGGGCCGTTGATATCACGGTTCGCCCGCGAGGCCCGGGGCCACGGCGTGCCGGAGGTCATGATCGCGGTGGCCGAAAACGGTGGCCGCATCCGTCCCCAGGTCACGGTGGTCAAAGCGCTCGCGTCGGCGCTGTGCATCGGCACGGGCGGATCGGTCGGCCGGGAGGGGCCGATCGTGCAGATCGGCGCGGCGCTGGCGTCCAGTTTCGGCCAGTGGGTGCGGATGCCGGAGAACCGGCTGCGTGTCCTGGTGGCGTGCGGCGCTGCCGGTGGTATCTCGGCGACGTTCAACGCGCCCATCACCGGTGTCTTCTTTGCGGTGGAGCTGATCCTGCGGGAGCTCTCGGTGGAAGCGATCTTCACCATCATGCTGTCGGCGATGGTCGCCGACGTGATCTCGCGGGTGTTTTTCGGCTCGGCCCCTTTCCTCACGCAACTGCCCACCGGCATTGCGCTGGACCATATCGCCAATTACGTCTTGGTGGCCCTGCTGGCGGCGATCGCCGGCGCGATCGGGGTCTTGTTCAAAAGCGTGCTGTACAAGACCGAGGATCTCTGCGACCGCGTCTGGGGCCAGCGCCCGGACTGGGCGCGCCCGGCGGTCGGCGGAGTCGTGCTGGGCCTGCTGCTGCTCGCGGTGCCGCAGCTGTACGGGGTCGGCTATCCGGTGATGTATGCCGCCTTCGCCGGTCACTACGCGCTGTGGTTTCTCGTGATACTCGCCGCCGGCAAGATGCTGGCGTGCAGCCTGACCATCGGCATCGGCGGCTCAGGCGGTGTGTTCGCGCCCTCATTGTTCGTCGGCGCTACGTCGGGCATGGCCTTCGGCCTGATCGTCCATCAGTTGATTGGTCCCGGGGCGGGAGACCCCGCGCTCTACGCAATCGTCGGAATGGGCGCCGTGTTCGCGTCGGCGGCGAGAGCCCCGCTCACCGCACTGGCGAGCACGGTGGAGATGACCGGGGACTTCACCCTCACGCTGCCGGTCATGTTGGCCGTCGCAGTGGGCACGACCGTTTCCCGCGCGCTCTCCTACGGCACCATCTACACCACCAAGCTGCTGCGCCGCGGCATCGACATCGAGCGCCCCACTCCCACCCATGCTTTTGCCAATCTGACGGCGGCCGACGCCATGCACCCGTTCAGCGTTCCGCTCGATCTCGCGGGCCAGCGCGGCGACGCTGACCGGGACTGGACGACCCTGCTCGGCCCCGTCACGCGAGTTCGTCAACCGCAGGCGCTCTTCGCCAACGACAGCCTGGCCCAGGCGCTCCGGCAGCTCGTCCTCTACGGTCGCGACGGGCTTCCGGTCATCGACACCGAGGCCCGGCACATCCAAGGCTGGCTCACCAACCAAAATGTGCTGCGCGCCGTCGACGCCTACCTCGCCGACGTGCAACCCGACATCGCCGCCAGCCACCGAGCCGCTGAATGGGCCGATCCACGCGCGAGTACGGCCGAGCATGACCTCCATAGCCAGCTCGCCGGGTACCAGATCGTCGAACACACCCTGACCCCTGCTTCCGCGGCCGTCGGCCGGCTTGTCGGCGAGCTGGATTGGCCGGCCGGCCACTTTCCGGTGTCGGTGCTCCACAACCGACAACTCGTCGACGCCGACGCCGCCGTGCGACTGTCCGCGGGTGATCGACTCAGCATTCTCGTGCCCAGAAACGGCGCAGACACGAGGGAATCGGACGGATTGACGTCCCGCTAGGAAGCGCTGCGCGCGCTGCTCGCGGCGTCCCGTTCGGTGGACGAGCCCTCATGGGTCAGCTTCCCGCCGGCGCTCTCCAGGTGGGCCCGGACGAACCACTGGAACTTCTCCAGGTGCCCGGCCTGATCGATCAGCAGGTCCTGGGTGACGGGGTCGAGTTCCTCGGTCTCCTCGATGTATTTGCGGATGTCTTCGATGACACCGGTGTAGACCAGGTCCAGCGCGGCCAGGTGTGCCTGAACGCAATCGCGGCCCACCGAGTAGTCGTCCCAGGTGCGGTCCTTGAGGATCGCTCCCGGCGTGCCCTGCGGTGACGCGCCCAGGGCGGCGATCCGCTCGGCGACGTCGTCGGCAAACCCGCGGACCGCCTCGACCTGCGGATCGATCATCTCGTGCACGCCAATGAAGTTGGGGCCCACCACGTTCCAGTGGATGTGCTTCAACGTCAGGTGAAGGTCGTTGTACGTGCTCAGTTGCTTTTGCAGCAATTCGGTAAGCCGCGCTGCCTGTTTGTCGGTCAGTCCCGGAATGGTGAACTGTGTCATCGATCCCTCCCTGGTTCGCACACGGTCACGTCTCCCCGGTGGGTTACCCCATGGCAGTTGCCGGAAACCCCGGCTAGAGCTCGCTGATGTGCTGCACCGGCAGCCGGGCCCCCCGCCGGGGTTCGTACGCCAGCCCGCTGGCTTCCAGCAGCCGAACCACTCGGTGGCGGTGCGGCCGCATGGGCTCGAGCAATTCGAGCATCGCCGCGTCATCGACGGGGCGCCCCAGCAGGGTCCAGCCGATCATCTTCGGGACGTGGTAATCGCCCACCGAGACGGCATCGGCGTCACCGAAAGCGCGCTGCGCGGTCTCGGCTGCGGTCCACTCACCGACTCCCGGCAGGGAGGTCAGCGCTTGGCGGGCCTGCTCCGCAGGCCGCGACACCAGCCGTTCCAGGGAGGATGCCCGGCGCGCGCAGCCCACCACGGCCTGCGCCCGCCTGGGATCCACGTTGGCGCGATGAAACTCCCACGACGGGATGTGCCGCCACGCCTCGGCCGACGGCGGCACCCGCATCCCGTCCGGGGCCGGCCCGGGCGCCGGCGCGCCGTACTTGGACACCAGCAGACGCCACGACCGAAACGCGTCCGCGCCGGGCACCCGCTGCTCGATGATCGCCGGAATCAAGGCTTCCAGCACCAGTCCGGTTCGGCCCAGCCGCAAGTGGGGGACGCGCTGGTGCGCGGCGGCGACCGTCGGATCGCACGGTACGAAGTTCGACGCATCGTCGTCGGCGCCCAGCAATGCCGGCAGCATCTCGACGAATTGCTGCGCACCGCCGCCCCACGCCACGCAATGGGCGGCGTTGGCGGCCGCGCGGGTGATCCGCGCGGTGACCGGGCCGGTGGGCAGCAGGCTGGTCCGCCAGATGGCGCCGTCGCCGGGCATCCGGAAGCACGGATCCCGGGGACCCCGGCGCAGCGGTGCCAGGGTGTGCCCGAAGCTGGCGGCCCCGGGAAACGTGACCGTGCGCGCGCTCTTCACGAGATCCTCTCCGGAACGCCCTGATTGACCGTCAACCGTGTCCCAAGACAATATTGCGATGTGGCGACGCCGTTCGATGACCCGCAGGGCGAACTGGCCTGGATGTTCCTGCAGAGCACGAGCGAGGGCGGGGACCTCGATGAAGGCTTCGCGCTGCTCAGCGACGACTTCACCTACTGGACCCTGGCCACGCGCACGGCGTGCGACAAGGAAACGTTTCGGCACGCGATCGAGCGACGCAAACGAGACCTCGAGCTCACCATCGACTTGGTGCGTTGTGTCAACGAGGGAGACACGGTCGTCGTCGAGGCCCAAGCCAGTGGAACCACCGTGGGCGGCGTCGGATACGACAGCCCGTTCGTGTGCATTTTCGACACCCGCGACGGCCTGATCGTCGCCATGCGCCTATACAGCGACACCCGAGCGCACGAGGCTGCGCTTCCCGGCTGGACGCCCTACTGAGCCGAGACGCTGATCTCCGCCTTGTTGGGGTAGAAGGCGACGTGCCCCGCGATCGCCGCGACGGCGGGGTAGGGCTGCTCGTACGTCCAGATCACGTCGTGGACGGTGTCGCCGGCCGAGGTGGTCACGCTGTAGTAGCTGGCATCCCCCTTGAACGGGCAGTGGGTGCTGGTGTCGGTGCGGGTCAGCCGGTCACCCACCACGTCAGCCATCGGAATGTATTGCACCGCAGGCAAAGTGGCCTCGCGCAACTCCAGCGCCGCGGTGGTGTCGGCTACGAGTTCGCCGTTGACGCGCACCTGCACGCGCGCCTTCGTCGGCTCGATGGTGATCGGATGCCCGGCGCTGGGTTCTTTGATTTCGGGGTGGCTCACGGTTCCTCCTCGGACGCGGATAGAGGGTGCAACAACGCCCGGCACCCAACGCTTCCCGACCGGCACGCCCGGGCCTATTCGGACTGCGCGGCCTTGTCTTTTCGAGGGTTCTGCCCGCCCTTCAGCGCGGCCCAGAACCGGGCCGCCTCGCGGATGGATTCCTCCACGGGGCGCGGCTGCCAGCCCAGCTCGCGGACCGCCTTGCCGTGGTCGACGGGGGCCTCCGCGCGCATCATGCGCACCGACTCGAGGCTGAGTTCGGCATCCTTGCCGGTGATCCGCGCCCGGAGGCTGCCGAACGCGCCCAGGGCATACAGCACCGGTACCGAGATCGAGCGCCGGGGCGGCGGCACACCGGCCTCGTCGGCCGCGATCCGCACCACCTCGCTGAGCGGGATCATCCGCTCGGAGATCAGGTAGCGCTCCCCGATGCGCCCGCGTTCGGCGGCGATGATCATGGCCCGGGCGGCGTCGTCGACGCCGACGACTTCCAGTGCGATGCCGTCCATCAGGAAGGGCAGCTTGCCGAAGACCGCGCCGGCGATGAACGCGCCGTGCGGGGTGCGGCCCCAGTCGCCGCTGCCGTAGGTCGTTGAGACGCACATCGCGACGGCGGGCAGCCCGGCCTGGGCCACGTACCGCATCACCAGGTCTTCTGCCTGAACGCGGGATTGGACATAGGCGGACAGCCCGCGCGAGCCGACCCGGTCCTCTTCGGTGGCCACGTGCCCGCGCCGCCGGCCCACCGTCGCGTAGGTGCTGGTGAAGATGAACCTGCGCAGGTCGGGTTCCTTGACGGCGACCTCGAGGACGTTGCGCAGGCCCTCGACGTTGGTGCGGAACAGCGGCGCCGGGTCGCGCAACCAGGCGCGGGTGTCGACGACGCAGTAGTACACGTCGTCGACGCCGTCCATCGCGTCGCGCAACGTGTCGGTGTCGAAAACGTCGCCGTGAAAGCGGGTGAGCTCGAGATCGTCGATGGCGCGGGTGTTGGCGGTCGGGCGCACCATCGCCCGCACCTCGGCCCCGTCGGCGACGAGCTGGCGGGTCACATGTGACCCCAGAAAGCCGTTGGCGCCGATGACCAGCTTGGGTTTGGTGCTCACTTAAGCTCCTCCGTATTGCTGCATCCAGCGCGCCGCGTCCTCGTCGAGCGTGCCCAGGGCTTGGGCCTTGCGGCACCATTTCATTCCCGCGCGCAGGAAGCGCAGCGGGTTGTAGATGTCCTCTTCACGGCTCCACTGGCCGTCGCCGGCGTACGTGATGATCGTGATGTTGGTCGCGCTGATGACGCTGCCGTCGCCGGGGTCGCGCATGGGGTTGTCCAGCTCGAGGATGACCCGTCCCGTGGACTCGTCGATGACCGACCACAACGTCGGGAACGCGACCATATGGCTGCCCGGGAACGTCGTCATCGTTTGCTTGATCCACGCGCGCACCTCGTCGCGGCCGCGCATGGTGCCCGCCGCGTGCTCGATGTACTCGACGTCGGGCGTGTACTGCTCGACCCAGGCGTCCCAGTCCCGGGTTTCGGCGGCCCGGGCGACCGTCGCCTCGAACGTCGCGAACGCGGAAGCCAGCTCGCTACGGGAGAACGCTGGCCCTGTCATTTTGCGGCACCGTTGCAGCTCATCGGCGGAGTGTAGCCTGGGCTCCATCTGGGCACGGCTGTGGCCGATCAGAAAGGCAGGCAATGACAGATCCTCAAAAGGCGCTTCTCGCCGGCGGCTGTTTCTGGGGCATGCAGGATTTGATCCGCAAGCAGCCCGGCGTGATATCGACGCGGGTCGGATACAGCGGTGGTGACGTCCCCAACGCGACCTACCGCAATCACGGCACCCACGCCGAGGCCGTCGAAATCGTCTACGACCCGGCCGTCACCGATTACCGCACGCTGCTGGAGTTCTTCTTCCAGATCCACGATCCGACAACGAAAGACCGTCAGGGCAACGACAGGGGCACCAGCTACCGCTCGGCCATCTTCTATCTGAACGACGAGCAAAAGCGGATCGCGCTGGACACCATCGCCGACGTCGAGGCGTCGGGCCTGTGGCCCGGCAAGGTCGTGACCGAGGTCAGCCCGGCCGGTGATTTCTGGGAGGCCGAGCCCGAGCACCAGGACTACCTGCAGCGCTACCCCAACGGGTACACCTGCCACTTCGTGCGTCCCGGTTGGAAGTTGCCGCGCCGCGCCACCGCCGGATAGTGGCGATCGCAAGCGCGGCGCAGCGGGTCGCCACTATCGGATAGTCAACGCGCTCAGCGCCGGTGGACCATGATGCGTCCGCCGTCCTTCGGGGTGAACGCGACGCCGCGGTTGTGGCATCGTTCCCCGGGTTCCGTGGTGGTCTCAATGGTGAAGTTGCGCAACACCGTTCGCAACACCACGTCCATCTCCATGTTGGCGAATGCCGCACCCACGCAGCGACGGGTCCCGCCGCCGAACGGAATCCACGCGAACGAGGACGGCTTGCTTTCGATGTAGCGCTGTGGGTCGAAGCGCTCGGGCTCGGGAAAAACGCTGGCGTCGTTGTGGATCTGCGCGATGCTGATGATGATCGAATCCCCGCGGGAAAGGACCCACTCGCCGAGTTGAAAGACCGGCGGGTAGACGCGTCGGGCGGCGAAATCGATGACCGTCCGCGCCCGCTGGACCTCTAGGATCGTCGCCTGGCGCAGCTCGGAGCCGCCCTGCTCCGCCTCTTCGACCAACGCGGCCAGGACACCCGGGTGGCGGCTCAATCGCTCGAAAGCCCAGCCCAGCGTCGACGCGGTGGTTTCGTGCCCGGCCGCCAGCAACGTGAGCAGCTCGTCGCCAATATCCTTGCGGGACATTGCCGAACCGTCCTCATAGGTGCTGCGCAGCATCAGCGACAGCACGTCGGTCCGCTCGTCGAAATGGGGATCGGCCCGCTCGGCGTCGATCAGCTTGTCGATGACGACGTCGTACTGCCGGCGCCATTGGTCCAACCGACCCCACGGGCTCAACCGGCCAAGGTTCCGTTCAGGTTTCGGCAGCGCCGCCATGCGCGAACCCAAGGTGACCCACGGCGGGATCAGCCGACGCAGCTCGTCGAGCTCCGCTCCTTCGGCCCCGAACACCGCGCGCAGGATGGCGTTGAGCGTGATGTGCATCATCGACGGCAGCGTGGCGAAGGGCCTGCCCTCCGGCCAGCCGGCCGCCTCCCGCAGGGTCTCCTCTTCGATGATCCGTTCGTAGTTCTTCATGCTCTTGCCGTGAAACGGCGGCGCCAACAGGCGTCGACGCCGGCGGTGATCGTCGCCGTCGAGCGCGAACACCGAGCCGGAGCCGAACAGCCTGCTCAGGTTGGGCTGGATGTTCCCCAGCTCTTCCGGGCTGGTGGTGAAGACCTGCTTCGCCAGCCGCCAGTCGCCGACCACCACCACGCGGCCGTAGATCGGGATGTTGACGGTGAACACGTTGCCGTGTCGGCGCGCCAGCCGCTGGATCATCCGCCGGCGCGAGATCGCAAAGAAAATGCCCTGCAGCAGTTTCGGCATCCGGGTGGCCGGCGGCAACCGAACGGCCGGCGGGGCGGTGACGACGTCGCTCATGGCGGTGATGCTCCCCATTTCTCCCCGATTCGGGGCTGGTACCACGGTGTACCAAAACCTTTCCCGATACGGTACTCTGTGGTACCAAACCTGACAAGGTCCGTGTTCGCGAAGGGGCGCCGCCTGTGATATCAACGGTCGACACCGCGGTCCTCGCCGATGCCCTGGACGAATCGGATCCCTTTCGGCTCCGGCTGCTCGACGGTCTCGCCGCTTCGATCGGCGAGCGTGGCTACCGCGCCAGCACCGTCGCCGACGTGGTCCGCCACGCCCGCACGTCAAAGCGCACGTTTTACGACCAGTTCGCCAGCAAGGAGGAGTGCTTCCTGGAGTTGCTGCGCGCCGACATCGAGAAGCTCGGCGAGAGCATCGTCGCCGCGGTCGATCCCGAGGCGGACTGGCACCGACAGATTCGTCAGGCCGTCGAGGCCTACGTCGAACACATGGAGGCCCGCCCGGCCATCACCTTGAGCTTGATTCGCGAGCTCCCGTCGCTGGGCGCCGTCGCCCGGCCGGTCCAGCGCCGCGGCGTGCAGTTGTTGTCCAACCTGCTGATCGACCTCAGTGCGAGCCCGGGATTTCGCCGCGCGGAGCTGCCGCCGTTGACCGCGCCGCTGGCCGTGATCCTGCTGGGCGGTCTACGGGAGCTGACCGCGCTGTCGGTCGAGGACGGCCGGCCCGTCCGCGAAATCGTCGAACCGGCCGTCGACGCCTCCATAGCCCTGCTGGGCCCGCGAAGTTAGGCTCGTCGCGGACCCCAAATGGACTTGGAGGATTGCGATGCGGCTGTCGACGCGGAACCAGCTCAAGGGAACTATCACCGAGGTCGATCTCGGCAGCGTGATGGCGATCGTCAAGGTCAAGCTCGACGGCGGCGACCAGATCGTCACGTCCTCGGTCACCAAGGACGCGGCGACCGACCTCGGCCTGGCGGTCGGTCAGCCGGCGACGGTGTTCATCAAGTCCACCGAGGTCACCATCGGCGTCGAGTGACGCGGCGGCCGCGTTCGGCCCTCGCGACACTGAAACTACGCGCACGACACGCCCCGAAAAACGTCGCAGCAGTTTACGTTTCGGCGCGCAGGAAGGCCCGGAGGCGGTCGAGGACCAGCTCGGGGCGCTCCTCGACGATCCAGTGGCCGGCGCCCTCGACGACCTCGACCTCGAAATCGCTGATGCGGTCGGCGTATCCGTCCAACAGGTCCACGGTGAGCACGGGATCCTTCGTCCCGCTCAGCCAACGGACCGGCACCTCGACGTGGGCGTCGTTGTATTCGCCGCGCAGCCAGCGCAACAGCTCCGTGCTCAAAAAGGTGCGGTACCACCGCGAGCCGGCCAACGCATGCCCGGGCTGGCGCATGCACTCGATGTAGAAGTGGACGTCGTCCTCGGGCACCAGGTAGTCCCCGCCGACCCACGAGGCCAGCGACCGGTAGAACCGGGCCTTCGGATCGCCGACCACGCGCGGGCCGATCACCGGCAGCGCTATGGGGACCTGGTACCAGAACCGCCAGACGTTGCGCAGCAGCTTGAGGTTGGGCTTGGTCCATGGCGCGGAGGTGTTCATCCCGAAAAATCCGGTGACCTTCTCCGGATGGCGCAGCATCATGGTGAACGCGACAGGGCCGCCCCAGTCATGGGCGGCCAGTTTGACGGTCGCGACGCCCAAACGGTCCAGCACCGCGGCCAAGTCGTCGGCCATGTCGTTCTTGAGGTATCGGGACGGCGGCGCCGAGCTCCACCCCGCGCCCCGCAGGTCGGGGCACAGCACGCGATAGCCGTCGGCGGCGAGCGGACCGATCAGTTCGTGCCACTCCCACCAGTTCTGGGGAAAGCCGTGCACCAGCATCACCGCGGGCCCATGGGCCGGACCGGCGTCCGCGACGTGGATGGTGACGCCATCCCCGAGCTCGATGTACCTGTGTTCGACACCGTCCAGCGCGGGCATAGCGACCATGTGTTGAGAAGGTACTCGACGCCGCGACGATGATTAAGCCAGGAACCGTTTCACATAGGGCGCGAAGCGCGACCGCAGGCTGTCCTCCGTGAGGCCGAACATTTCGTAGGACGTTTCGACGTTTCCGAGCCGGCCGCGCTGGTGGCCCGCCAGGTAGTCGGCGACCGCCCGACGCGCCGGCTCGGTGAACGGCTCGCCGGCCAGCGCGTACACCCGCTCGGCGACGCCGGTTTCGTCGGCCATGAAATCGTCGAAGCGAATGTCGATCGAGCGTTGTGGACCGATCGTGTCGCGGTCGCGGACGAGTGCGGCCAGCATCTGGTCGAGGCGGTCGACCCAGTATTGCGCGATCTGCGGCACCGGCACCGGCGAGCGGTGCATGCGCGCCGAGTAAGTGATCATCGCGATCATCGACAGCGCCACGGGGACAGGGTCGCGGTGGGTGAACACCACGATGCTGCCGGGAAAGACGCGGTCCAACACCGGCACCTGCTCGAGGTGCTGGGGCGACTTGAGCAGCCAGCGCCGCCCGCCGCGCAGAAACTGCATGGCCTTGAGTTGCCGGGCGAGGTATTCGTAGTGCGGTGTTTGGTCGTGGGCCTGGTAGTAGTCGCGCCAGCGCGGCACGTCGGCCACCGTCTCGAAGAGCATCGTCGAAAAGTCGTTGGCCAGCAACTGGATTTCTTCGTGGACGTGATCGGTGGTCATCTCGTGCATGAGCGGGAAATACGGCATCACGGTGTTGATCGCGCCGATCCCGACGTCCATCCGGACCCGCCGCGGGTCGGGCTCGAGGCCCGCCTCCTGCGGCAGCGGAAACGGTTCGACGCTTTCCCAGTACGGCATGGTGCGGAAGGTGGGCGGCGCCGCCAGCAGGTTGTGCAGATGGGTGGTGCCGGTGCGGGGCAGGCCGGCGATCACGATCGGCGGCACCAGCTCGATGTCGTCGATGTCGGGATGCCTGCTCACCAGGTCGGTGAACAGGAGCCGGTTCTTGAGCAACTGCACCAGCTGCGCGTAGAAGTTGACCGCGCCTGCCGCGTGCAACCCGTCGATCTCGCGCAGCGCGGCGAGGTAGACGTCGAGCCGTTCTCGGTAGTCCTCGGAGCCGAAATCGGTGAGGCCGGTATCGGCGGCGGCCCGGGCGTGCAGCGCGCCGGCGTCCAACGGACAGTCCGGCGCCAGCGTGGCCACCATGTCGAGAATTTGCTGCGCCTCGGGGCTGAACCGGGGCTGGGCGAGGTCGTCAAGGCGAACGGCGGCGGTCACGGCGACTTATGTTACTCTCAGTTTCGTAATGGTAGTGGATTTTGGCCGACCCCGCGACCCACGCATCGACGGCGCGGTGCTGAGCGCCACCGTCGAACTGCTCGCCGAGACGGGCTATGCCGGGCTGTTGGTCTCCGCGATCGCCGAACGGGCCGGCACCAGCAAGCCCGCGATCTACCGCCGCTGGCCGAGCAAGGCGCACCTCGTCCACGAGGCGGTGTTTCCTATCGGCGCGGCGACCGAGTTGCCCGATACCGGAACGTTGCCCGACGACCTGCGCGAAATGGTCCGCCGCTCAATGGCTTTCCTGACGACACCACCCGCCAGGGCGGCCCTGCCCGGGCTGGTGGCCGAGATGGCCGCGGACCCGACGCTGCACTCGGCGCTGTTGGAGCGATTCGCCGGCGTCGTCGGCGGCGGCCTCGCAGAGTTGCTGCGGCGGGCCGCGGGCCGCGGCGAGGTCCGGTCCGACGTCACCGCCGCCGAATTGACCGAGGCGATCGCCGGCATCACGCTCATGGGCCTGTTGACCCGCGTCGCCGAACTCGACGACGCGTGGGTCGACCGCACCACCACCTTGCTTCTGAAAGGAATCCGCGCATGACGCACGAATCGACGGCCGCGTGGCAGGAGCTACTGGCCACCCTCGGTGGTCTCGACCGCGGCTTCCTCGAGGGCGACCGCGCGGTCACCGACGATCGCCACATCGCCGACGGCTACCGCACGCTGGCCACCACGCTCGGCGTCGCCCTGGACGCCTACCTGTTCCCCGAGCCCGGCCGGCCGCAGTTCGTCGCGGTGAACACGCCGTTCCGCCGGGACCGCCGCTGGGGCGGCGACAACACCGACGCCTACTACTTCCTGTGCCCGGTCGATCCGAAGCGGCGCTACCACATCAGTGGGAATCGCGGTGACAGCGTGTACTTTTCGGTGACGGCCTACAACGAGCCGTCGCCGGGCGCCTGGTCGGACCGGGTCGTGTCGATAATCCGCGACAGTGACCTCGACGTCGACGCCGACGGCAACTTCAGCTTCGAATTCCCCCCGACCCCCGACGCGGCCGTGCTGATGACCCGCGATTACCAGGCCGACCCGCTGACCGGCCGCCCGGTCGTCTGGCACATCGAGGCGTTCGACGAGCCGGATCCGATTCGGCACGGCGACGCCGAAACGGCCGCGAGCCTGCGCGCGGCCGCCACCTGGCTGCGCACGATGCTTGCCATCGTCCCGCTGGCCGTCGGTGAGCGCGTTGCTGACGAGCACGCGCTCGGGCACGAAACCGCCCATGCTGCCAACGAATTCGCCCACCCCTATCAGGTGCCCGACGCCAACTTCGGCTGGTCGGCCCGCGATGCGTGCTACTCCTACGGCAGCTTTGTGCTCGACGACGACGAGGCGCTGGTGATCACGCACCGACCGCCGGCGTGCCGATTCTGGAACATGGTGGTGTGGAACCAGTTCATGGCCACCTTCGGCGCGTCAGATGCGCGCTGCTCGGTCAATGGGCACAGCGCCGCGCTCAACAGCGACGGCTCGGTGACCATCGTCGTGTCCCACATGCTGACCGCCCACCCGAATTCGCTGACCACGCTGGGCTATCCGCGAGGCAACCTCGCCTTCCGCTGGTTCCTGGCCGACGGGGTGCCCGAGCGCCCCGACGTGAAACTCGTCAAGCTGTCCGAGGCGCCGACCGCGGTGCTTTAAACCTCGCCGACCAACTCGATGGCGCGGCCCAGGGTTCTCAGTTTGGCATCCAACGTTTCGCCGGCGGGATACAGCCGCACGGTGTTGACGCCGGCGTCGCGCCAGACAGCGAGCCGGGACCGCACCATCTCCTCGGTCCCGATGAGCGTGGTGGCGAGGACCATTTCGTCGGTCACCAACCCTGCCGCGCCGTCGCGGTCGCCGCGCTGCCAGCGCTGGCGGACCTCGGCCGCCACGTCGGCCCAGCCTTGGCGGCTGTAGGCCTGGTTGTAGAAGTTGGTGCTCGACGACCCCATGCCACCGAGGCTGAAGGCGAGCTCCTTTTTGCGGCCCGCGACCATCCCGCGCAGCTCGTCTTCATCCGCGGCGAAGGCGACCTCGGCGCCCTGGCAGATGTCGATGTCGGCGCGACCGCGCCCGGCGGCGGCCAAGCCCTCGTCGAGGTGCGAGAAGTAGGCATCGGCGGCGCCCTCCGGCACGAAGCTGGTGCCCAGCCAGCCGTCGGCGATCCGCCCGGTCAGGCGCAGCATCGCCGGCGACAGCGCCGCCAAATAGATCGGAACGGCGTGCTCGGGCCGGGTCGACAGCCGCATCGGCACCGCCTCACCGCCGAGCCTTGGGATCTGGAATTCCTTCCCGGCGTACGAGATCTTGCCTCCGCCGAACGCCTGCCGCACGACATCGACGGTCTCGGCGATACGCGCCAGCGGCCGGTTGAACGAGACGCCGTGCAGGCCCTCGATCACCTGCGGACCCGACGCCCCCAGGCCCAGCAGGAATCGCCCGTTCGACAGGTTGGACAGCGTGATCGCGGTCTGGGCCACCAGGACGGGCGAGCGGGTGCCGACCTGCAGGATGCCGGAACCGAGCAGCACCCGGTCGGTCCGCGCCGCGAGGTAGCCCAGCGCCGACGGCGCGTCCGAACCCCACGCCTCGGCCACCCAGCACACGTCGAGACCCAGCTTCTCCGCCTCGAGCACCAAGGTGACGACTTCGTCTGCGGCGCCGGACAACTCGACCGTCGTCGCCGTCCGCATCAACGGACCCCGCGTTCGGCCAGCCTCTTGAGCGCGGCGAGCGTCTTGGTGATCGCGGCCTCGAATTCCCGCATCCGCACGAACACGATCTTTTCTTCCTTGTCGGGCATCGAGTCGATGGCCACGGAAAGCCCCGAACGTCCCGGTCCCATCCGCATCCAGAAGCTCAGGAGGGTGCCGCCGTCCCGGGGCTTCAGCCGAAACCGCCAGGTCGCCGACGGATTTTCGATTTCACCCACCGCCCAGGCGAATTCGCGCGGGCGATCGCACGCGACGATCTGCGAGGTGGTGCTCCACTGCCCGAACGCCTCGTGCTCGTTATGGCCGACGAAGCGGGCGCCGGCCCGGGGCCGGTCGGATCCCTCGGCCCACTCCACCGCCTTGAGCTCGTTGCTGAACGTCGGCATCAACTGGATGTCGGAGACCAGATCCCAGACCCGCGCCGGGTCAGCGTCGATCCACGTAGAGGCTTCCACCGTGGGGGTGTCCGCGTAGCGTGCGCCGGTCCATTCCACGCACCTCATTGTCCCCCGGAACGGGCCCGAGGCAATGCTCCGGACAGAAGCGGGACAGATACGTTATGCGGCGACCGGGACCCGATCGGCGGGCTGGTCAGGGCTGGTCTTGCGCGTCCACGAGTCCGGGAAGGTCAGCCTGACGATCTTGCGGACGACGGTGCCAAACTGCTGCAGCAGCGGGCCCCGGTTGTAGGGGATGCCGTACCGCTGGCAGATCTCCTGCACCTCGGGCGCGATCTCGGCATACCTGCGGGCCGGCATGTCCGGGAACAGGTGGTGCTCGATCTGGTGCGAGAGGTTGCCGGACAGCAGGTGAAACAGCTTGCCCCCGGTCAGGTTTGCCGAACCGAGCACCTGGCGGAAGTACCACATGCCGCGGGACTCGTCCTTGGTCTCCTCGACGGTGAACTCCTGGGTGCCGTCCGGGAAGTGGCCGCAGAAGATGATCATGTACGACCACACGTTGCGCATCAGGTTGGCCGACAGGTTGCCCGCGAAGACGAACGGGGCGAACGGCCCGGCCAGCAGCGGGAAGGCGACATAGTCCTTGAGGGTCTGCCGGCGGGTCTTCTTCCAGATCTCGCGCAGCACCTCGCGCTTGTCGGCGAGCCGGATCTCCCCGGAGCGGATGCGTTCGGTTTCCAGCTCGTGCAGCGCGACCCCGTATTGGAACAGCACCATCAGCAGGAAGGCGTACACGGGATTGCCGATGAAGTATGGCGTCCAGCGCTGGTCCTCGCTCATCCGCAGGATGCCGTAGCCGATGTCGCGGTCCATCCCGACGATGTTGGTGTGCGTGTGGTGCATGTAGTTGTGCGAGTGCCGCCACTGCTCGGCGGGGCAGGCCGTGTCCCACTCGAAGGACCGGCCGGAGATCGCCGGGTCGCGCATCCAGTCGTACTGGCCATGCATGATGTTGTGGCCGATCTCCATGTTGTCCAGGATCTTGGACACGCCCAGCATCGCGGTGCCCAGCGGCCAGGCCGGCGGCAGAAATAGCAGTGCCCGGCCGCCGACTTCCAGCGCGCGCTGCGCTTTGATGACGCGGCGGATGTAGTCGGCGTCCTCTTCGCCCAGGTCCGCCATCACGCGTTCCTTGATGGCGTCGAGTTCGCGGCCGAATGCCTCGGCCTGCTCGGCGGTGAGGGTAATTTTGTTGTCTGACATGGCATTTCTCCTCTCTATGGTGAGAGTTACAGGGATAGGTCGACGTCACCGACCGGGACGGACACGCAGATTTGCACGTCCTCGTCGGGTTGGGTCGACACCGCGCCGGTGATCAAATTGCGTACGGTTCCGGCGGTCTTGCGCCGTGTGCAGGTGTGACAGATGCCCATCCGGCACCCGTTCTGCGGCGTCAGCCCGGCCGATTCGGCCTGCTCCAGCAGCGACCGGCCGTCGTCGACGGCGTCGATCCCGCTGTCGGCGAACGTTATTCGCCCGCCCGACGGGTCGGCCGGAGCGTCGAGCACCGGCGGCACGAAGCTTTCGGTGTAGACGTTGTCGCAGTGGTCCTGCACCGCCTCGACCAAAGCCGTTGGCCCGCAGACGAACACCGCGTCCGGGTTGGGCAGGGCGGTGGCCAGGTGCTCCGGCCCGAAGCGACCGACCAGGTCACCGGCATCGCACCGGGTGTAACCGCGCAGAACGCGGACGCCGGCCCGATCCTGGTGGGCGGCCAGCTCGTCGCGGTAGCACGCCTCGGCGGGCGTGCGAGCGTAGTGCACGAAGGCGACCTCGCCCTGGTGGCGCTCGGCGATCAGCGTGCGCAGCATCGCCATGACCGGCGTGATGCCGCTTCCGCCGGAGACGAGCAGGATCCGGCGCGGCCGCACCGCGGGCAGGACGAAGTCGCCGCCGGCGCCGACCAGGCCGACCACCATGCCGCGGTGGGCCCGCTCGTACAGGTGGCTCGACACCAGCCCGCCGTCGTGGCGGCCGATCGTCAGCTCGAGGGTGGCGCCGCCTTCGGCGTTGGCCGGCGAGTAGCAGCGGGTGTGCCGGCGACCGTCGATGTCGACCGTGAGGTTGACGTACTGGCCGGCTTGAACGGTGTGGTTGGACGTGAAGGCCTCGTTGGGGGCAAGCGTGAGCGTGACGCTGCGCGGCGTGGTGCGGCGGACGTCGATGACCTTGGCGCGGGCCTCGCCCAGCGTCCAGGTAGGCGCCACCAGCTCGGTGTAGCGGTCCACGCCGTGCGGACCGGTGAGCAGGTCCAGCAGGTCTGAACCCAGCACTCGCTTTCGCAATGTTTGCGCGAGATTCCGAGTCGCTGTTTGAGTGAACATATGTACACCGTGCGACTGCGGAGCCCTGGTCGTCAAGGGTTTTGTGCCTGTTTGTGGTAGGGTTCACACAGTGAACAGCCGTGCTCCTAGCTCACGGGCGCATCGGTCGGGCCGCGAGCGCTCGCGCGAGAGTCCATCGCGCGAGGAGCGCAAGGAGGCCACGCGTCGCGCGATCATCGCCGCGGCGCTGAAGCTGCTGCAGGATCGCAGCTTTTCCAGCCTGAGCCTGCGCGAGGTGACCCGCGAGGTCGGGATCGTGCCGGCGGCCTTCTACCGCCACTTCGAGTCGATGGAGGCGCTTGGGCTGGTCCTGATCGACGAATCGTTTCGCACCCTGCGGGACACCTTGCGGGGGGCGCGCGCCGGGAAACTGGATCCCAACCGGGTGATCGAGTCGTCGGTCGAGATCGTCGTCGCCAGCATCACCGAGCGCCGCGAGCACTGGCGGTTCATCTACCGGGAACGCTCGGGCGGGGTGACCGTCCTGCGCTACGCGATCCGCACCGAGCTGCGGCTGATCACCTCGGAGCTGGCCACCGACCTTGCCCGCTTCACCGGGCTCAACGCGTGGAGCACCGAGGACCTGAACATCCTGGCGACCCTGTTCGTCAACTCGATGATCGTCATCGCCGAGGCCATCGAGGACGCGCAGACCACCGAGGCGCTGGAAGACATCCGGCGGGCGGCGGTCAAGCAGTTGCGGATGATCACCATCGGGATCGCCGGCTGGCGGAGCAGTCCCTAAGACGAACGCTATGTCCGTGGAGTGAACAACCGAGCACTCATTGCTCGGCCTGCTCGTCGACAACGTCGTACAGCGAATCGCCGTCTTCGGGGGTGCCGTCGATCTGGCCGCGGTGGGCGCGCCCGGGACCACCATCGTCGCTCGCGCCGGCCCCGGGGGCTGCGTCAGCGGAAACGTCCGGCTCTTCCTCGGCCAGTCGATCGTCGAGCGATTCGCCTTCGCGCTCCTCGCGCGCGGTCATCCCGAAGCGATTCGCTTCGCTCCAGTCATCGGGCGGGTCGACGACTATGTCGCCGTCGTCGTTGCGCAGCTCGTCGGAGTCGGTGCCCTCGCTCGCGCTCAGGGTGTCACCCGGGCCGCCCTCTTCGGGAAAGTCGCCAGTGTCGCTAGCCATACGCAACGGTTGCCCCGGTGCCCCGCGATTAAACGCGGCGAACGCCTCACCGCGGCGTACGCCACATGGCCCAGAGTGGTGGGCCCCCGTCTGGCAGCCGCACCTCCTGGGTGACCGTGAAGCCGAAACGTTCGTAGTACGGGACGTTCTCGGGTTTGCTCGACTCGAGATAGGCCGGGCAGTACTCGGCGTCGCAGCGGTCCAGCCGCGACCGCATCAGGGCCTGCCCGAAGCCCCGGCCGCGGACCGTAGGGTCGCTGCCGATGACGGCCAGATACCAGTGGGGTTCTTCGGGGTGGGTGCGCTTCATGAGCTCCTGCACTCCGCGCACCCGCGCCGAACGCGACCCGAACACCCGGATGAAGCTCGGCATCATCGTCAACTCCTCGCGGCGCGAATGCCGCCAGCGATCGGGTGGGTCCCACAGGGCCGCCGCGCCGGTGCCCGGGCCGTCGCACGCCACCTCGACACCGCCACCGGCCAGATGATGGTGGCGGGTCATCGCCGCGAACAACCGGGCCGCCTGCGCAGAGCGCGCGCGCTCGTCGGGAAGGATCCACATGATGACGGGATCGTCGTAGAAGGCCCGCGCCAGGGTGCGTGAGAGATCGCGAACGTCGGCTTTGCGCGCGGGGCGCACTCGCGGGGTCACCACGTCAGGCTAGTGCGCGAGTGGTCGGCCGTCAGATGGGTATCTTGACCCGGTGACCGGCATGTCGCGGCGAGCGTTCGGGCGAATGGCCGCCGGCGCGGGAGCGCTCGGCCCCGCCGGGCTGTCGGAAGCCTGCCGCAAATCGGGATCCGGTCAAAAGCCCACCGCTCCCCCACCGGCGGGCAGGGGTGTGGGGGTCGTCCTCTCGCACGAACAATTCCGCACCGATCAGCTGGTGGCGCAGGCGCAGGCCGCCGAGCAGGCCGGCTTCCAGTACGCCTGGGCCAGCGACCACATCCAGCCGTGGCAGGACAACGAGGGGCACTCGATGTTTCCGTGGCTGACCCTGGCCCTGGTCGGCAACGGCACCAGCCGCATCTCGTTCGGCACCGGGGTGACCTGCCCGACCTATCGCTATAACCCGGCAACGGTGGCCCAGGCGTTCGCGTCCCTGGCCATCCTCAGCCCGGGCCGGGTGTTTCTGGGGTTGGGCACCGGCGAGCGACTCAACGAGCAGGCCGCCACCAACGCCTACGGCAACTACCGCGAGCGACACGATCGGCTGATCGAGGCGATCGAAATGATCCGGCAACTGTGGAGCGGTTCACGAATATCCTTTGCCGGCCGCTACTTTCAGACCAATTCCCTGAAGCTTTACGACGTCCCGGCCACTCCGCCGCCGATCTTCGTAGCCGCCAGCGGCCCCAAGAGCGCAAAGCTGGCCGGCCAATACGGCGACGGTTGGATCACCCAGGCACGCGATGTCATTAATCCGAAGCTGTTGGCCGCGTTCGGCGCCGGCGCCCGGGCCGCCGGACGCGATCCCGCCAACATGGGCAAGCGCGCCGAGTTGTTCGCCGTGGTCGGGGACAACAGCCAGGCCACCCGCGCCGCCACCCTGTGGCGCTTCACCGCCGGGGCCGTCGATCAACCCAATCCCGTGGAGATCCAACGCGCCGCGCAGTCGAATCCGATCGACAAGGTCCTGGGCAACTGGACGGTCGGCACCGATCCCGCCCCGCACGTCGAAGCCGCGCAGAAGGTCCTCGACGCCGGAGCCGTACCGTTTCTGCACTTCCCGCAGGATGACCCCATCACCGCCATCGACTTCTACCGCACCAACGTCTTGCCCAAACTGCACTGAAGGATCCTCCAGGCTCTTAACCCGCCTTCCCTTGCGTTTCAACACATCCCACCGGGGCATTCGCAGGCAATCCCCCGTAAGGCAAGGCATGGGGGACAACCCGCCGGACCCGCAGGTGCACTCGGGGCCAAGCGAAAGGCCGGGCGTCGAAACGGATCGACACCCGGCCTTTTGCATCCAATCAGCTTGTGGGAGTTCGCTGTTCGTGGGTGAACGGCTTCTCGGCGTTGATGGCGGGTGACCCCGACGGGTTCTGCTCGGCGCCCTTGTTCTGGCGAGCGGTGCCGCCCAGCCACTGCTGCTCCGGCCTCTCCACGTACTCCCACTCCATGCCCTCGGGCCACGGGCCCTGTCCCTGATTCCAGGGTCCGCGAATCGACTCGCCACCACCGTCGGACATGTTGAACGCGACGTTTTGGAAGCGGGGGTCCGCCGGCAACTGCCCCGGTGGGAAGTTCACCGGCAGTTCGTTGAGCGCGGCGGTGAACTGCTGGTAGTGGGTGACTTCGCGGGTCATCAAGAAGGACAAGGTGTCCTGCACACCCGGATCGTCGGTGAACTGCTTGAGGTATTCGTAGACGATCTTCGCCCGGGACTCGGCGGCCAGGTTGCTGCGCAGGTCCACCGTCGGATCGCCATTGGCATTGACGTAGGACCCCATCCACGGCACCCCCTGCGAGTTGCTCACGTCGGGCGTTCCCCCGTTCAGCGCGAAATACAGCGGGTTGACCGCAACTTGATGAATGATCTGCTCGCGACCGTCGTTGCTGGCCACCGCGGGCATCCAGTCGCACTTCTCGTTGGCGATCTTCAAGTTGTCGTTGAGCCCGTCGAGCAACATCGTGATCATGGAGCCGACCATTTCGAGGTGACTGAGTTCCTCCGTGGCGATGTCCATGAACAGGTCATACATCTTGGGGTTCTTCCCCCGCAGGGCGAACGCCTGGGTGAAGTACTGCATCGCGGCCTTGAGTTCGCCGTTGGCGCCGCCGAACTGCTCCTGCAGCAACGTCGCAAAGCGTGGATCCGGCCGGTCGACGCGAACCTCGAATTGAAGATCTTTGTTGTGCACGAACATTGGGCCTCCCCTGCGGGGTTGAGATATTCCTGGTCGACGGCGGGTACCCGTGAGCTATGTGGCGAAACGCCGAACACGGCAATTTCGGCCCCGACGATTTTTGCCGCGACGTTGATTCGTGCCTAGATTGGGCTGGGTCAAAGCCACCGACAGATCGCAACAGAATCGGGTCCCATGGATCTTTCAAGCCCGAACTTCAGGCACGAGCTGGCTGAGCGCATGGCGCAGCTTTCCCGCGAGATGGCCGCGCCTCGCCCGCTCGAGCAGGTTCTCGCCGACGTCACGGCCACGGCGGTAAAGCTGATACCGGGAGCTGACGTCGCGGGAGTGCTGCTTGTGAAAAAGGGTGGGGACTTCGAATCCCTTGCGGATACGGACGGCTTGGCCGCGCAGCTCGACAAGCTGCAGCACGATTTCGGCGAAGGGCCCTGTGCGGACGCCGCGCTCAAACAGACCATTGTGCGATCTGACGACATGCGTGATGAGCCGCGCTGGCCCCGATATGCGCCCGCGGCGGTTGAACATGGCGTTCTCAGTAGTCTGTCGTTCAAGCTGTACACCGCGGACCGCACCGCCGGCGCGCTAAACCTGTTCAGTTTCAAAGTCGATGCATGGGACACCGACGCCGAGACGATCGGGTCGGTGTTCGCCGCGCATGCAGCCGCGGCGATCATGGCCGGGCGCCACGGGCAGCAGATGGAATCGGCGCTGTCGAGCAGGGACCGCATCGGCCAGGCCAAAGGCATCATCATGGAACGCTACGGCGTGGACGATGTGCGCGCCTTCGAGATGCTGCGGGCCCTCTCGCAGGAGGGCCAGACGAAGCTCGTCGACATCGCCGAGCGCGTCATCGAGACCCGCGGCGAAGGCTGATCCTGCGCCGCCGCCATCTAGGATGAGGTGGCGTTATCAACGAGTCCGGTGCGGCGCTGCGCCGGGGAACGGTTGGCCACGGTGTGGGACTTCGAAACGGACCCGGAATACCAGGCGAAGCTGGACTGGGTCGAAAAATTCATGACGGACGAACTCGAACCACTCGATCTCGTCGCGCTCGACCCGTACGACAAAAAGAACGCCGAGATGATGGCCATCCTGCGGCCATTGCAGCAGCAGGTGAAGGACCAGGGACTGTGGGCCGCGCACCTGCGGCCCGACCTCGGCGGCCAGGGTTTCGGCCAGGTCAAGCTCGCACTGCTCAACGAGATCCTCGGTCGCTCCCGCTGGGCACCGTCGGTGTTCGGCTGCCAGGCCCCCGATTCCGGCAACGCCGAGATCCTCGCGCTGTTCGGCACCGATGAGCAGAAGGCCCGCTACCTGCAACCGCTGCTCGACGGCGAGATCACGTCGTGCTATTCGATGACCGAACCGCAGGGGGGTTCCGACCCCGGCCAGTTCGTCACGGCCGCGACCCGTGACGGCGACTACTGGGTGATCAACGGGGAGAAGTGGTTTTCCACGAACGCCAAGCACGCGTCGTTTTTCATCGTGATGGCCGTCACGAACCCCGAATCCCGGACCTACGACAAGATGTCGCTGTTCATCGTTCCCGCCGAGACCCCCGGCATCGAGATCGTGCGCAACGTCGGCGTGGGCGCCGAGTCCTCGAAGCGGGCCAGCCACGGCTACGTCCGCTACACGGATGTCCGCGTGCCGGCCGACCACGTGCTGGGTGGCGAGGGCCAGGCATTCATGATCGCTCAGACGCGGCTCGGGGGTGGCCGCATCCACCATGCAATGCGCACAATCGCGTTGGCGCGCAGCGCGTTTGACATGATGTGCGAGCGCGCCGTGTCGCGGAAGACCAGGCATGGTCGGCTGTCCGATTTCCAGATGACCCAGGAGAAGGTCGCCGACAGCTGGATCCAGATCGAGCAGTTCCGGCTGCTGGTGTTGCGCACCGCGTGGCTCATCGACAAGCACCACGACTACCAGAAGGTGCGCCGCGACATCGCGGCGGTGAAGGTCGCGATGCCGCAGGTGCTGCATGACGTCGTGCAGCGGGCCATGCACCTGCACGGCGCGCTCGGCGTCTCCGACGAGATGCCGTTCGTCAAGATGATGGTGGCCGCCGAGTCGCTGGGCATCGCGGACGGAGCCACCGAGCTGCACAAGATGACGGTGGCGCGCCGCACATTGCGCGAATACCAGCCGGTGGCAACGCCTTTCCCGTCGCAGCACATCCCGACCCGGCGCGCCGAGGCCCAGGCCCGCCTGGCCGAGCGCCTGGAACACTCGATCGCCGAGTTTTAGGCCCTCGCGTCGCGTCCCCATTCGCGACACATAAACATCTGCGACGACACGCCCCGGAAAACGTAGCAACAGTTGATATTTCGCGGCTGCCGGTGATCTCGATCAGGAGATGTAGCGGACGATGCTTTCGGCCACGCACGCCGGCTTGGCGGCACCCTCGATCTCGACGGTGGTCGACACCGTGGCCTGCACGGCGCCGTCGCCGAGGTCATCGACGCTGACCAGCGAGCTTTGCGCGCGCACCCGGGAGCCCACCGGCACCGGGGCGGGAAAGCGAACCTTGTTCAGGCCGTAGTTGATTGCCAATTTGATGCCGTTGACGGTGTACATCTCGTGCTGCAGCCGCGGCAGCAGCGCCAGGGTCATGAAACCGTGGGCGATGGTCGTGCCGAACGGACCGGCCGCCGCCCGCTCCGGGTCGACGTGGATCCATTGGTGATCGCCGGTCGCGTCGGCGAACAGGTTGACGTCCTCCTGGGTGATGGTCACCCAGTCGCTCTGCCCGATCTGTTCGCCCGTGGCGGCGGCGAGGTCGGCCACTGAATCGAAGGTGCGCATTGGTTCTCCTCGGGGTGCTGACGATGCCCGCATGCACCCTATCGGAGCCGGATCGTGGCCGTTTCGCACGCCGCTGCGCGGGGAACCTGGATCCCATGCCGGAAAACAAGGGTCACCGAGCCGAGGACGATGTAGAACCCGAAGCGCACGAGGCTCGGTCGCGTGCCGCCGAGGGCGAGGACGGCTCGTACGTCGGGGCGTCCGGTCCTGACGATGCCATCGATGCCGGCGAAACGGGCGCTGAAGCCCGCAGCCAGGACGGCTAGCGGTAGCGCAAGATGACTGTGTGAGGCTGCTGCTGATCGCCGACACCCACGTTCCCCGGCGCGCCCGCGACCTGCCCGCGCGGGTATGGGACGAGGTTGCCGGCGCCGATGTCGTCGTGCACGCCGGCGACTGGGTATCGCCGGAATTGCTCGACGACCTGGAATCCAGGGCCGCGCGGCTGATCGCCTGCTGGGGAAACAACGACGGGCCGGCATTGCGGGCGCGGCTGCCGGAGCGGGCCGACGCCACGCTGGACGGATTGCGCCTGACCGTGGTCCACGAGACGGGGGCGGCGACCGGGCGCGGCGCGCGGATGTCGCGCCTCTACCCGGACAGCGACGTGCTGGTGTTCGGTCACAGCCACATCCCCTGGGACACGACGACAGAAACGGGCCTGCGCCTGCTCAATCCGGGGTCGCCGACGGATCGTCGCCGGCAACCGCACTGCAGCTACATGACGGCCCAGGTCGTAAACGGGAAGCTGGCCGACGTCGTCCTGCATTTCCTCGACAAGTAGCTGGGAGCTAGCCCCCACACAGCCTGCACACATATTTAGCTCGTAAACAGAGGTATATGGCCGCAGCGACCGTGGGCACCGATCTGGTCACCGAGGTTTTCGGCGTCGTGGGCAGGTTTCGCCGGCAACTTCGCCGCTCGGCCGGCCGCGGGCTGGACTCCGCCCGGCTGTCCGAGGCGCAGGCGGAGCTGCTGTGGCTCGTCGGCCGGCGACCGGGGATCTCGGTCAGCGTCGCCGCCGCGGAGCTCGGCCTGGTACCCAACACCGCGTCCACCCTGGTTTCCAAGCTGGTCGGCAACGGCTTGCTGATCCGGACCGTCGGCGAGACGGACCGCCGCGTCGGCCGGCTGCGGCTCGCCGAGCCCACCCAGCAACTCGTCGACGCGTCTCGGGCCGCGCGGCGGGCACTGCTGTCGGACGTGCTCGGCGAACTCGATGACGACCAAATCGACTCCCTGGCAAAGGGCTTGGAGGTCCTTGACACGATGACCCGACGACTACAGGAGCGGCGATCATGAGCGAACGACTGCCGATGGCGATCGACTGCCAAAACCTGACCTACCGCTACGGCCAGTTCAGCGCGGTCGACGACGTGACGCTGCAGGTCCGGCCCGGCGAGACCATGGGCCTGCTGGGGCCCAACGGCGCGGGAAAGACGACGCTGGTCCGCATGCTCACCACCCTGACGCCGGTGCAGCAGGGCGAACTGCGCATTTTCGGCATGGACGCCCACAATCAGACCGTGGACATCCGCAGCAACATCGGTTATGTCCCGCAACAACTTTCGATCGAGCCGTCTTTGACGGGCCGGCAGAATGTGCAATGGTTCGCTCGCCTGTACGGCGTGCCGCGCGCCTGCCGGGCCGAGCGGGTGGCGCTGGCGCTGGAGGCCATGGAGCTTCTCGACGTGGCCGACCGGCGCGCTGGAACCTATTCCGGCGGCATGGTGCGCCGCCTCGAGGTGGCCCAGGCGCTGGTGAACCGGCCGTCGTTGCTGGTGCTCGACGAACCGACCGTCGGGCTGGACCCGATCGCCCGGGACGGCGTCTGGCGGCAGGTACAGAGCATGCAGGCCCAGTTCGGCATGACCGTGCTGCTCACCACCCACTACATGGAAGAGGCCGACGCGCTGTGTGATCGGGTCGCGCTGATGCACCGGGGTAAGTTGCGCGCCGTGGGCACGCCCGCCGAGCTGAAATCGCGGGTGTCGCCGGGCGCCACGCTCGAGGATGTGTTCCGCCACTACGCGGCATCGGGCCTCTCCGAGGAGTCGGAAGCTTCCGCGTCTTTCCGTGAAATCCGGTCCAGCAGAAAGGTTGCCAGCCGTGCCAGTTGATAGCGCCCGCAAGGCCCCCGCGGCCACCCTGGTTCGCGCCCCGCGCGGATGGCAACGCGTCCAGGCGACCCTGGCGCGCATCGGCGCGTTCGCGATCGTCGAACTGCAGAAGCTGCAGCACGACCGGACCGAGCTCGTCACCCGGATGGTGCAGCCCGCGCTGTGGCTGCTGATCTTCGGTACGACCTTCAGCAAGCTGCACGTCATCCATACGGGACGGGTGTCCTATCTCGCCTTCCTGGCGCCGGGGATCATCGCCCAGTCGGCGTTGTTCATCTCGATTTTCTATGGCATACAGATCATTTGGGATCGGGATGCCGGAGTGCTGGCCAAGCTCATGGTGACGCCGGCTCCGGCATCCGCGCTGATCACCGGGAAGGCGTTCGCGGCCGGAGTGCGATCGGTCGCCCAGGTCGTCGGCGTGATGGCGCTGGCCTACCTGATGAACGTCGGCCTGACCGTCAATCCGCTGCGGATCCTGGCGGCGATGGCCGTGGTCATGCTCGGCGCCGGGTTCTTCGCCTGCCTGTCGATGACCCTGGCCGGCCTGGTCCTCAGTCGCGATCGCCTGATGGGCATCGGGCAAGCCATCACCATGCCGTTGTTCTTCGCGTCCAACGCGCTGTATCCGGTCGACGTGATGCCCTCCTGGCTGCACGCGCTGAGCAAGGTCAACCCGCTCAGCTACGAGGTGGACGCGCTGCGGGCGCTGTTGATCGGCACCCCGTTCAATCCGGTCGACGTCGTGGTGTTGGTGGTGGCTGCGGTGGTCGGAATCGCCACGGCATCAACGCTTTTACGACGCCTGGTCGCTTAGTTGTCCCGAGGCGCCAACCGTGACCTGAATGTGACGATTCCGCGCCGAGGCCCAATCGTTAGGTAACCGCGATCTACTCCCGCGGCCGCGACGCACGAATTGCGCCCTCCCCCTGTGTTTCACTGCGCTGGCGAACGAAATCGCCCGCGTCATGCGGCAGATGAAAGTTGGGATGGGTAGGGAGCTATGTCGTTCTTCGAAGAGGTGCGGAAGTTGCGTGGCGCAGCAGCGAGTGCGCCGCGCCGGCTGGCTATCGCGGCTGCCGGGGCCGCCCTGTTGTCCGGCCTGATCGCCGCCGGCGGCGGCTCGGCTACCGCGGGGGCGTTCTCGAAGCCCGGTCTGCCGGTGGAATACCTGCAGGTGCCGTCGCCGTCGATGGGCCGCAACATCAAGGTCCAATTCCAGGGGGGCGGACCGCACTCGGTCTACCTGCTCGACGGCCTGCGGGCGCAAGACGATTACAACGGCTGGGACATCAACACCCCCGCCTTCGAGGAGTTCTACCAGTCCGGCCTGTCGGTGATCATGCCGGTCGGCGGCCAGTCCAGCTTCTACAGCAACTGGTACCAGCCGTCCTCGGGCAACGGCCAGAACTACACCTACAAGTGGGAGACGTTCCTGACCCAGGAGATGCCCGCTTGGCTGCAGGCCAACAAGCAGTTGTCACCGTTCGGCAACGCCGTGGTGGGCCTGTCGATGTCAGGCGGCTCGTCGCTGATAATGGCGGCGTACTACCCGCAGCAATTCCCTTACGCCGCTTCGCTTTCGGGCTTCCTCAACCCGTCCGAGGGCTGGTGGCCGACCCTGATCGGTCTGGCAATGAACGACGCGGGCGGTTACAACGCCAACAGCATGTGGGGCCCGTCCTCCGACCCCGCGTGGAAGCGCAACGACCCGATGGTCCAGATTCCGCGGCTGGTCGCCAACAACACCCGGATCTGGGTGTATTGCGGTAACGGCACGCCCAGCGACCTCGGCGGCGACAACATGCCGGCGAAGTTCCTGGAGGGCCTGACGCTGCGCACCAACCAGCAGTTCCAGAACAACTACGTGGCCGCGGGCGGTCGCAACGGGACGTTCAACTTCCCGGCCAATGGGACCCACTCGTGGCCCTACTGGAACCAGCAGCTGGTCGCCATGAAGCCGGACATCCTGCAGGTCCTCAACGCCGTCAACACCACCGCCCAGCCGGCGGCACCAGCGCAACCGGCGGCCTAAACCCTCCGAGCCAGCATCGGCAGTAGCGCACCGGTCAGCGCTACTGCCGATGCTTTTTCTCTGTCCGGTCGTTCAACAACGCCCGCCGGTCCTGGTGGAAGTACGTGTACCCGGTGGTCAACGCGGACACCGCCGTGGCGACCACCAGCATCCAGGTGCCGTTGACGACCAGGCTGATGCCGCCGCCGGCCACGGCGCCCAGGACGAAGCTGGTGAACAGCAGGAAGTAGCCGAGCCAGTCCGCCGCCGTTCCCCCGGCGATGTGGCGTTCGATACCCTGGCCCATCTTGACCAGGGTGCCGGTCACATAGCTCAACGGCACCGACACCTCGCCGTCCTTGACGAACGAGGTGTTCAACGCGCCAATCGCAAAGGCCACCAACATAATCGGTGCGAAGTCGAGGAGATTTTCTTCCCATCCCTCATCGAGGACGTCCACCACGGTGGCGGCCAGCAGGCTGAAGGTCGTGAGAACGGTGGGACCGTGCGGATGCGCCACCCAGAAGTGCCGTCGACACACCGACGCGATCACCACGCCCGCGACGAAACACACCAGCAGCAGCGCCGCCGTCACCGAGAGCAGCACGTCGCCGCGGAAATAGCCCAGCGCGGCCCGCTGGGCATTTCCCGTCATGAACGTGACGAAGTAGCCGGCGGAATGGGTGAACGCCGTCGCCCCCAGCACGCCGGCCAGCCCGGCGAGCACCCACGACAACCTCGACTCGCTATTGAATATCCGACTCCCCACGCGGGACATGTTGTCAGACACGGCCCGTCCGCGCAGCCGCATCCAGGCGATCGCAAGCGCGGCGAAGCCGGGCGCGGCGGGTCGCCACCTTCGACCTAGGCGGCGGTCAGCCGGGCGATGGAGCGCAGCGGGATCGGCAGCCAGCCCGGCCGGTGCCGCGCCTCGTAACCGGCCTCGTAGACCGCCTTGTCGAGTTCGTAGGCGGCCAGCAGCTGCGCCGAATCCCGCGGGTCGATCCCCGACACGGCCGCGTAGCCGTCGCAGAACGCCGCGCAGTTGCGCTCGATCCATTCCCGGGCTCGGGCAGCTAGTTGCTTGTCGCCACCCTGATCAAGCAGTGGCCCGTAGGCGGCGTACTCGAAGGAGCGCAGGACGCCGGCAACATCGCGCAACGGCGAGTCCGGCGCCCGCCGCTCGTCGAGCGGCTGCCCCGGCTCCCCTTCGAAGTCGATCAACAGCCAACTCTCCGGGGTCCGCAGCACCTGCCCGAGGTGCAGGTCGCCGTGCACGCGCTGCACGGTGACCGTCTCGCCGGCGAGCTTGCCGAACCGCTCTTCGATCGTCGCCGCGTACTCCTCGAGTTCAGGAACCTTCGCGACGGTCGACGACAGCCGTGCCAGCACCGTGTCCACCGGGAAGGTGGTCTCGGCCGTCCCCAGGGACTCGGCGAGCGTGGCGTGCACGGAGGCCACGGCTTCGCCCAGCCGGTTGGACTCGGCGGCGAAGTCGCCGCCGACTTCGTGGGCATACAGGTCGCCCTCCGCGAACAGATCCCGGATGCTGGCGGTGGCCATGGCCCAGCCTTCGGCGGCATTCGACGCAAACTCGGTCACCATGCCCAGGGGCCAGACATCGTCGTCCGGCGGCACCATCTCGTACGTGCCGAGCAACCGGGCCACGTGCGGGTTGCCCGCGCGCCCGAGCACCCGGTTCAGCTCGATGTCGGGGTTGATGCCGCTGCTGACGCGGCGGAACACCTTGAAGATGGCACGCCGATCGAAGATCACGCTGCTATTGCTCTGCTCGGCGTCGGAAACGTGCGGCATCGCGTCCAGCGGCAGCTCGACACCGGGTTCCTTGGCGAACGCCACCTCGACGCCGGACGCACCGCGGGCGGCCGCGGAGTCGATCAGCGAGAGCAGGAACCGCGGCGCGTCGACGTCGTACAGCGCGTCGAAGCCGGTCCGGTCGTCCGCGGCGCCGATGGTCGCCACGGTGCTGTACTCCGAGACCGGCGCGGAATCCCACCCGACGATCACCTGATAGCGCTCCGCCGAGCCGTCGACATAGTCGACGTCGACGAGCACCAGGTCGAGGTCCTCCCGCAGCGGGACGACGACGGCAGCCTCGGCACTCGACAGTTCCCGGTTGCGTCCGGCG
Source organism: Mycobacterium interjectum (assembly GCF_900078675.2). Lineage (GTDB taxonomy): Bacteria > Actinomycetota > Actinomycetes > Mycobacteriales > Mycobacteriaceae > Mycobacterium > Mycobacterium interjectum. The sequence continues at coordinate 4,457,770 of NZ_LT546237.1, read as the reverse complement.
TACCAACGTTGTTGCGGCAGCCACTCAGACCAGGGCAGCCTGGCGGGGCCCCCAGAAGGGACAGTCATGCGTTCTCCTCACAAGCGGGGGACAACTGGAACCAGTAGAACCCGTGTCCCGGCAGCGTCAGCAGGTAGGGCAGGTGACCGACGCGGGGAAACTCCACGTGGCCGGTCAGCTCCATCGGCGTGCAGCCGCTCCAGTGCTGCAGGTTCAGCTCGATCGGCTGGGGGAACCGCGACAGGTTGTTCACGCACAGCACGACGTCTCCGCCGTCGACCCCGTCCCCCGCCTGGCGCACGAACGCCAGCACGGAGGGGTTCGACCCGCCCAGCTCCTCGAAATTGCCGATCGCGAAAGCTTTGTGCCGCCCGCGCACCGACAGCATCATCCGGGTGAAGTTGAGCAGGGACGTCGAGGTGTCGCGCTGGGCCTCCACGTTGACGGCCTGGTAGCCGTAGACCGGGTCCTGGCTGGGCGGCAGGTAGAGCCGGCCCGGGTTGGCGGTGGAAAACCCGGCGTTGCGGTCCGGTGTCCACTGCATCGGGGTGCGCACACCGTCCCGGTCCCCGAGCCAGATCACGTCGCCCATGCCGATCTCGTCGCCGTAGTAGAGGACCGGCGAGCCCGGCAGCGACAGCAGCAGCGCCGTGAACAGCTCGATCTGGTTGCGGTCGTTGTCCAGCAGGGGCGCCAGGCGGCGGCGGATGCCGACGTTCGCCTTCATCCGCGGGTCCTTGGCGTACTCGGCGTACATGTAGTCGCGCTCTTCGTCGCTGACCATCTCCAGCGTCAACTCGTCGTGGTTGCGCAGGAAGATCCCCCACTGAGCCATGTCGGGGATCGGCGGCGTCTGCGCCATGATCTCCGAGATCGGGAACCGAGACTCCCGGCGGACCGCCATGAAGATGCGCGGCATCAGCGGGAAATGGAACGCCATGTGGCATTCGTCGCCGCCGGTGCTGGCGTCGCCGAAGTACTCGACCACATCGCCCGGCCACTGATTGGCCTCGGCCAGCAGCACCCGGCCGGGGAACTCGTCGTCGACGACCTTGCGCACGCGCTTGAGGAACGCGTGCGTCTCGGGCAGGTTCTCGCAGTTGGTGCCCTCGCGTTCGAACAGATAGGGCACCGCGTCCAGCCGGAACCCGTCGATGCCCAGGCCCAGCCAGAAGCGGATGACGTCGATCATCGCCTCCTGGACGGCCGGGTTGTCATAGTTCAGGTCGGGCTGGTGGGAAAAGAACCGGTGCCAGTAGAACTGGCGGCGCACCGGGTCGAACGTCCAGTTCGATTCTTCGGTGTCGACGAAGATGATGCGGGCGTCGGTGTACTTCTCACTGGTGTCGCTCCACACGTAGTAGTCGCCGTACGGCCCGTCGGGATCGCGCCGCGACTCCTGAAACCAGGGATGCGACTCCGAGGTGTGGTTCATCACCAGGTCGGTGATCACCCGGATCCCCCGCTCGTGAGCCGCGTCGAGCAGCGCGACGAAGTCCTCGACGGTCCCGAATTCGGGCAGCACCTTGTAAAAGTCCCGGATGTCATAGCCGCCGTCGCGCAGCGGTGAGTCGTAGAACGGGGGCAGCCAAATGCAGTCGATTCCGAGCCATTGCAGGTAGTCCAGGCGGTCCAGCAGGCCGCGCAGGTCGCCCTGCCCGTCGGCGTTGGCGTCACTGAACGCGCGGACCAGGACTTCGTAGAAAACCGCGTGCTTGAACCACGTCGGGTCCGCGGGCAGCGCGGCGGCGTTCTCGAAGTCCTCGGCGTCCGGGTGCTCGACCACGCCGTCTTCGACGTGACTTCCCGCGGCTGGATCGTGCTCGACAGCGTCTCGTGCGTCGTTCATCAATTCCACGATGCCACGTGTACCCGACGCGGCACATCGGGAATCACCGCCGCTACCAGGGGACGAATCACGCTGTGCCGCAGCCAGACTGGGCGGAAGGCGGGCATTATCCGCGCGGATATCAGGCCGGCGGCCCGTCGACCAACGTCACCGGTCCGCTGCGGTCGCCGCCCGCATTGGCGCGCCACTGCAGGATGATGGTGTCGCCGGGGTGGTGTGGGACCAGGACATCCGTCATCGAGGTGGCCCCGGTGATCGGCGTGTTGTCGACCCCGGTGATGACGTCGCCGGCCGAGATGCCGGCCGCCGCCGCGGGACCGCTGCCGACCACGCGTTCGACCCGCGCGCCGTTGCCGCCGTTGTCCGTGACGCCCAGGCCGAGGAAGGCCGTCGGGCCGATGTGCACCGTGTTCGAGCCGGCACCTGCCCGGATCTGCCCGGCCACCCCCATCGCGGTGCCGATCGGGATGGCGAAGCCCTGACCGCCGGACATCTTGTAGCTGTCGGTGGCTGCGGTGTTCATGCCGATCACCTGCCCGGCCTGGTTGACCATGGGCCCACCCGAGTCACCGGGCCGGATCGCGGCGTCGGCCTGGATCAACCCGCCCAGGTTCTCCTCGGCGCCGGTCAGCGTGTCGGTGGCCGAGACGGTCTGGTTGAGCGCGACGACCTTGCCGGCCACCGCGCTGGGAGTTCCGCCCTGACCCCCGGCGTTGCCCAACGCCACGACCGGATCGCCGACCGAGACACCGCCACCGATGTTGGCGCTGGGCAGGCCGCCCCCACCGCGAAGTTGCAGGACGGCGACGTCCGCGGTCCGGTTGTAACCGATCACGTCGACGGCGTAGGTCTGGCCGTTGCCGACCGCGAAGGCGCTGATATCGGTGGCGCCCGAGATGACATGGTTATTGGTCAGCACGACGCCGCCCGGATCGATGATGATGCCGGTCCCCGCGCCGATCGCGTTGTTGTAGCCGAACTTGGTGCTGATGTCGACGACCTGCGGCCCTACCTGGCCGACGATGCCCGACGGGTCGAGCGGTGCCAGTGGCCGGCCGTGGGAAGGCCCGGGAGGTGCGGCGGACGCCGGCGCCGTGGCCAGGCCCAGGCCCAGGCCGATCACGGCCAGCACGCTGACCAACCATGACCACCGAACTGAGCGGTGGTGCCATTTGCCCATCCCCGTCACCTCCTGCTTCGCGATCAGAACCAGAATCGGCCCAGCCTCCGCGTCTGGGCGACACAACTCAATCCGTATAACCGTAATGCAGATAGCTATGCGGGACCGTGGTCAGTCCCTGTTTGACCCGGCCCCGCTCAGGCCCCCGGGCCGCGTGATCGCGTGGGTGAGGTGCAGGCTGACGTCGCCGACCATGTCGATGAGCGTGCGGTCGCGGGTCTGCGCCGGCATGCGGTCAAACGTAACCCCTCGGTCCGGCCCTTAAGCTGACAGCGTGGGCGAATTCGACCCGAAGGTCAGGTTCACACAATCCCAGATAGCCCGGCTGGCCACGGCCACGCCCGGGGGCGCGCCGCACCTGGTGCCGGTGGTGTTCGCCGTCGACGATTCGCGCGGCGACCCCGACGTCGTGTACACCGCCGTCGACGCCAAGCCCAAGGCCACGCGGCGGCTGCGGCGCCTGGCCAACATCGAGCGCAATCCCCAGGTCAGCCTGCTCGTCGACCACTACGACGACGACTGGGCGCAGCTGTGGTGGGTCCGGGCCGACGGCGTCGCCGCGATTCACGCCGCCGGCGAGCCGATGGCGACCGGGTTTCGGTTGCTGCGCGCCAAATACCCTCAGTACCAGTCCGTTTCGTTGGACGGCCCGGTGATCGCGGTCACGGTGCGGCGCTGGTCCAGCTGGCACGCCTGACGCGGCCGAGGCCGACAGCCTCAATTGTGGCCGGCCGGTGGCCTTGTGTTGGGCGGCAGTTGGGGGAAAAGTTGCTTGCAGCGTCCTGTGGCCCAGGCCACACCGCGCCACAGCGCGCCGCAGCGTTGCAGAACTGGAGGAAAGTTATGGCGGACAAGGCGAACGCGTCCCAGGGCGCGGGGGCCGCCCCCACCGCGAACGGTCCGGGCGACGTTCGCAACGTGGTCCTGGTGGGTCCCTCGAGCGGCGGCAAGACCACCCTGGTCGAGGCCCTGCTGGTCGCCGGCGGCGTGCTGTCCCGCGCGGGCTCGGTCACCGACGGCAGCACGATCTGCGACTACGACGAGGCCGAGATCCGGCAACAACGCTCCGTGGGCGTCGCCGTCGCGTCCCTTTCGCACGACGGCATCAAGATCAACCTGGTGGATACGCCCGGGTACGCCGATTTCGTCGGCGAGTTGCGCGCCGGCCTGCGCGCCGCCGATTGCGCGCTGTTCGTGATCGCGGCGAACGAGGGCGTCGACGAGCCGACCAAGTCGCTCTGGCAGGAATGCAGCCAGGTCGGGATGCCCCGCGCCGTCGTGATCACCAAGCTCGACCACGCGCGCGCGAACTATCAAGAGGCGCTGGCCGCCGCGCAAAGCGCGTTCGGCGACAAGGTCTTACCGCTGTACCTGCCGACCTCTGACGGCCTGATCGGTCTGCTGTCGCAGCAGCGTTACCTGTACTCCGACGGCAAGCGGACCATCCAGCCGCCGGACGAGTCCGACGCCGACCGGATCGAGGAAGCGCGGGGCACCCTGATCGAGGGGATCATCGAGGAGTCCGAGGACGAGTCCCTGATGGAGCGCTACCTGGGCGGGGAGTCGATCGACGAGGCGGTGCTCATCGCCGACCTGGAGAAGGCCGTCGCCAGGGCCTCCTTTTTCCCGGTCATCCCCGTGTGCAGCGGCACCGGGGTCGGCACGCTGGAACTGCTGGAGGTCGCCACGCGGGGATTCCCATCTCCGATGGAACACCCGCTACCGGAGGTCTTCACGCCGAACGGCGCCACGCACGCAACGCTGGCCTGCGACGCCGGCGCGCCGTTGCTCGCGGAGGTGGTGAAGACCACGTCGGACCCCTACGTCGGCAGGGTGAGCCTGGTCCGGGTCTTTTCCGGGACCATCAGGCCCGACACGACGGTTCATGTGTCGGGCCATTTTGCGTCGTTCTTCGGCGGGACCAACGGGAACGGGAATTCGCACCCCGATCACGACGAGGACGAACGGATCGGTGTGCTGTCCTTTCCCCTCGGCAAGCAGCAGCGCCCCGCGGCCGCCGTGGTGGCGGGCGACATCTGCGCCATCGGCAAGCTGAGCCGCGCCGAAACCGGCGACACCCTGTCGGACAAGTCCGAGCCGCTGGTTCTCAAGCCCTGGACGATGCCGGAGCCGCTGCTGCCGGTGGCCATTCAGGCGCATGCCAAGACCGATGAAGACAAGCTGTCGGTCGGACTGGGACGGCTGGCCGCCGAGGACCCGACGCTGCGGATCGAGCAGAACCAGGAAACGCACCAGATCGTGCTGTGGTGCATGGGTGAGGCCCATGCCGGCGTCGTCCTCGAGGCGTTGGCCCACCGGTATGGCGTCACCGTGGACACGGTGGACCTGCGCGTCCCGCTGCGGGAAACGTTCGGCGGCAAGGCGAAAGGGCACGGCCGCCACATCAAGCAGTCGGGTGGGCATGGCCAGTACGCGGTGTGCGACATCGAGGTGGAGCCACTGCCGGAGGGCACGGGGTTCGAGTTCGTCGACAAGGTGGTCGGCGGGTCGGTGCCGCGCCAGTTCATCCCGAGCGTCGAAAAGGGTGTGCGCGCCCAGATGGAAAAGGGCGTGCACGCCGGTTACCCGGTCGTGGACATCCGGGTCACGCTGTTCGACGGCAAGGCGCACAGCGTGGACTCGTCGGACTTCGCGTTCCAGGCCGCGGGGGCGCTGGCGCTGCGGGAGGCGGCGGCGGCGACACGGGTGGCCCTGCTCGAGCCGATCGATGAGATCTCGGTGCTGGTGCCCGACGATTACGTCGGCGCGGTGATGGGCGACCTGTCGGGACGTCGCGGCCGGGTGCTCGGCAGCGACACCGCCGGCCACGAACGCACGGTGGTCAAGGCGGAGGTGCCTCAGGTCGAGCTCACCCGCTACGCGATCGACCTGCGCTCGCTCTCGCACGGGGCCGCGTCGTTCACCCGCTCCTTCGCCCGCTACGAACCCATGCCGGAAACCGCGGCCGCCCGCGTGAAAACCACGGCGTGACAATCGATCGGCGCGTGTCGGCGTTCCACGGGACTTCGACGGGCCTTCGACGGGCTTAGGCCCCACCCCCGAATTGGCCGGCCACGGCGCGGCGGTCCAGCGAGCCTTTCGCGGTATGCGGCAGCGCGCCGGCCTCCCGGAAGGTGGCGGGCACCTCGAAGGCCGCGAGGCGCTCGCGGCAAAACACCGCGAGCTCGGCCGGGGTGGGCGCCGGCGATTCCCGCGGAACGATCACCGCGGCCACCGTCTCCCCGTACATCTTGTCCGGCAGCCCGAACACGGCCACCTCCAGGACGTTGGGATGGGTGGCCAGCACGCCCTCGACGCGTTCCGGCGAGATCTTCTCACCGCCCCGGTTGATCAGTTCCTTGATCCGGCCCCGGATGATCAGGTCCCCGGCCGCCGACAGCGAGCCTAAATCGCCTGTGCGCAGCCACCCGTCGGTGAAGTTGGCGGCGGTGATCGCCGGGTCGCCGAGGTAGCCGCGCACCACGGTGGGCCCGCGCAACCAGACCTCGCCGACGGCTTCCGTCGGCAGAGGCTGGCCGTCGGGCCCCGCGATCCGGATCTCCGGCCCGGTCGACCCGCCGACGAGACCACCTGTGGCGGCAGGGTTTTCGGTCTGGCCGATGCCCGTTGTTGCCACCTGATGGGTCGCCTCGGTCATGCCGAACGCGCACACCACCGGCGCTGCAAACGTCTCGTGCAGCGACTGAGCCGTTTCCCGGGTGAGGGGGGCGCTGCAGCTGCGGATGAACCGAAGCGTCGCACGTTCGCTTCCCCGCCGCTCAGTCCTGCTGCGCTCCAACAGGATCTGATGGATCGTCGGGACGGCGGTGTACCAGGTGGCTCCGACGGCGTCGATGTCGTCCCAAAAGGTGTGCGCCGAGAACCGCCCACGAGCCGGGAGCAGCACGGTGCCCCCGGACGCCAGGGTGGACAGCAATGCGGCGATCAGCCCGTGACCGTGGTAGAGCGGCATCACCGCCACCGTCGCATCCTGGGGCCCCAGCCCGTAGCCGGCGACGATCGCCCGCACCGAGTTGGCGATGTTGTCGTGCGTCCACGGGACCATCTTCGGCACCCCCGTGGTTCCGCCGGTGAACATGATCATGGCGTCGTCGTCGCGCAGCCCCGCGGGCGTCGAGACGTCTCGCTCCGGCGGCCTCGCGGCGTCAAGGTGCACCGCCGGCGTGCCCTCACCGCCGACCGTCACCGCGATCGGCCACCGGCGCAGGGCCGGTTCCCGCTCGTCGCCGGGCCCGTCACCGTCCACCAGCACCGCCCGCGCGCCCACCGCCTCGCTTCGGGAGCGCTGGTCGCTGACCGGCAGCGCCGGGTCCAACGGGACCACGACCAGCTCGGCCCGCAGCGAGGCCAACAGGGCGACGACGAACTCGGCGTTGCTGCCGGCGCGCAGCGCGACGCGATCACCGGGCCGCAGTCCATTCCGCTTCAGCTGCCCGGCCAGGTCGTCAACCAGTCGAACCAGGTCGCGGTAACTCACCGGTAGGCGATCGGGCGTGACGACGAGCGCCGGTGCGTCCGGCTGCCGGCCCGCCGCCACCTCGACCAGACCGGTGACAACGTGATTGCTCGTCCTCATCGCCCAACCCCTTTCGTCGCGTGTGAAAGCTCCTGCTGGCACCATGCCGTGACACACGGGTGTCCGTCCAATACCGATCCGCTCACTATCGATAAGTGGGGGCTATCGATAGACGGCGTGAATCGCTGCATAGCGGCTTAGTCTTGGACAGTCGCGCGCACCGGCACAACAGTGATGGCGTAGGCAGTCACGGGCAAACCCGGCATCACGCTCACAAGGAGGCCGCCACCATGTCCACCGTTTCGGCATCTTCCGGCGACGCGACTCGCTTGACCGACGGCTTCCATCTCGTCGTCGACGCGCTGAAGGCCAACGACGTCGACACCATCTACGGCATCGTCGGCATCCCGATCACCGACCTCGCCCGCACCGCTCAGGCATCGGGAATCCGTTACATCGGCTTTCGGCAGGAGACCTCGGCGGGCAACGCGGCCGCCGCCGCCGGGTTTCTCACCCGGCGCCCCGGCGTGTGCCTCACCACGTCCGGGCCCGGCTTCCTCAACGGGCTGCCCGCCCTGGCGAACGCCACCGCGAACTGCTTCCCGATGATCCAGATTTCGGGCTCGAGCAACCGGGCGATGGTGGATTTGCAGCGCGGTGACTACCAGGACCTCGATCAGCTCGCCGCCGCAAAGCCTTTCGCGAAGGCGGCATATCGGATCGGCCGGATCGAGGACATCGGCCGGGGCGTGGCACGCGCCATCCGGACGGCGACCTCCGGGCGGCCGGGCGGGGTTTACCTCGACATTCCCGGCGAGATCCTGGGCCAGGCCATGGACGCCTCCGCCGCGGCCGGCACGATTTGGCGGGTCGTCGACCCCGCGCCCCGGCAGCTGCCGGCGCCAGCAGCCATCGACCGCGCGCTGCAGGTGCTCGGACAGGCGCGGCGGCCGCTGATCGTGCTCGGCAAGGGAGCCGCGTACGCGCAGGCCGACGACGTGATCCGGAAGTTCGTGGAGACCACCGGGATTCCGTTCCTGCCGATGTCGATGGCCAAGGGGCTGTTGCCCGATTCGCACCCGCAGTCGGCCGGAGCCGCCCGCTCACTGGCGATCGCCCGCGCGGACGCGGTCTTGCTGGTGGGCGCCCGGCTGAATTGGTTGCTCGGCCACGGGGAGTCGCCGCAATGGTCCGCCGACGCCAAGTTCATTCAGGTCGACATCGCGGCGGCGGAATTCGACAGCAACCGGCCGATCGCGGCGCCGCTGTCCGGCGACATCGGCTCGGTGCTGTCGGCGCTGTGCGACGCGGTGGCCGCGCATCCGCTCGTCGCGCCGGTGGAATGGGTCGACGAGCTGGCCGAGCGCAGGACCCGCAACGAGGCCAAGATGCGTGAGCGTCTGACCGAAAACCCCCACCCCATGCGGTTTTACAACGCGCTGGGTGCAATTCGGGCTGTGCTGCGGGAAAACCCGGAAGTCTACGTGGTCAACGAGGGCGCCAATGCGCTGGATTTGACCCGCAACGTCATCGACATGGAGCTGCCGCGGCGCCGGCTCGACACGGGCACCTGGGGCGTGATGGGCATCGGCATGGGATACGCCATCGCCGCCGCGGTGGAGACCGGCCAGCCGGTCGTCGCGATCGAAGGTGACAGCGCGTTCGGGTTCTCCGGCATGGAGGTCGAGACGATCTGCCGACACCGCCTGCCGGTGACCGTGGTCATCCTCAACAACGGCGGGGTGTACCGCGGCGACGAAGCGCCCATGGGCGGCGATCCCGCGCCGACGGTGCTCAACGCGCGGGCGCGCCACGGGCTCATCGCGGAGGCGTTCGGCGGCAAGGGATATCACGTCACCACACCGGCGGAGCTGCGGGCGGCGCTGGCCGAGGCGATCGTCTCCCGCGGGCCGTCGGTCGTCGACTGCGAGCTCGACCCGGCGGCCGGCGTGGAAAGCGGCCATCTGGCGAGCCTCAACCCGACCAGCGCGGCCACACCCCCGATCAGCGCCGGCGCGTGATGCCCAACAACTGCGCGTCGAAGAATTCGCCCAGCGCCAGCTCCTGAGCGCATGTACTTAGCGCACGCGCTACGGGTGAGCCGGGGCCGGAAGAGTTGGTGGCCAGCGCGATCTCGGCCTTGAGCACCGGTTCGACCATCTCGACCGCGCGGATCTCCGCGCCCAGCGGCGAGGTCCAGAGCCAGGTATGCGGGACGATGCACGCCCAGTTGCCGGTGGCCACCTGCGCTAATAGCGAAGCAACAGAGTCGGTTTCGACCTGCGGGGTGACGGTGATCGCGTGGCCGGCGAAGGCCTCATCGATGATCTGGCGGTCGCGCATGTCGGCGGTGAGCAGCGCCAGCGGCAGTTGCGCCGCCTCGGGCCACGTCAGCGTCGATGCCCCGGCGGGCAACATGTTCGCCGTCGAGAGCAGCACATAGTGTTCCTCATAGAGCGGCACCAGGTTCACGTCGTGAGGGTCATCGGTGGGGGTGTGCACGATGGCGGCGTCCAGGTCGAACTCGCGCACGCGCCGGTACAGCTCGGTGGCGGCCAGCCGGGAAAGGATCTGCACCTTCGCCAGCGGATGCGCCGAACAGAACGCGGAGAGTACCAGGGACGCCGTCGTCGAGGCGGTCGGCACCGTACCCAGCCGAAGCGTTCCTGCGATGCCGGATCGCACGGCGTGCACCTCGGCCTTGAAGGCATCGTGTTCGGCCAGAATCCGTTTGGCCCACACGACCAATCGCTCCCCCTCGGGGGTGAGGCCCTCGAAGCTGTGCCCGCGATTGATCAGCGTGACGTTCAGCTCCCGCTCGAGCTTGGCGATGGCGGCGGACAGCGCGGGCTGCGAGACGTAGCACTTCTCGGCCGCCCGGGCGAAGTGGCGCTCCTGGGCGACCGCAACGAAGTACTCCAGTTGACGGAAAAGCACCCGCACTCCTCTTTGTTCGGGCTCGGCCTTCGGGCACCGACTCCGCTGAGGCTAACGCGCGCCTAGCACCCCAGCCAATCGAGTGTCTCCGACAAGCCCAGCACGTCCACTCCGATAGCACGGCATTCCGCGACGCCGCGCTCATAGAGGCCGGAGATCGCGTCGGACACCAGGACAAGCCGGAAGTCGCGTTCGGACGCCTCGAAGATAGACGTGCGAGGGCAGTTGGGAAAGTTGCAGCCCCCGAAAACGACGGTGTCGCTGCCAGTCTCGCGCAGATGCCGCTCGAGGGCGGTGCCGTAGAATGCGCCCCACCGCGGTTTGTACATCACGTGCTCGGCGGCACCCACCTGTTGGAAACCGCCGGCCAAGAGCAGATCGTGGTCCACGTCAACAGATTTGGGCAAGAGTTCCGTGACAATCCGCGAACCGGCGCTGCCGGGCACGGCAATTCGAGCGCCCGCCTCTATCGATCGGCGCCGCACCAGGTCAACGTTCGACCCATCCGGCAGATAGAGCCGGACGACGTGCACGATGGGCCGTCCCCGTTGCCGGAACGCCGCCGCCAACTTCGCCATCGCCGGTATCGCGGCACGCGTGCCCGCAACCGGCATCGGGGCATCATCGCCGGGCGTGCCGGGGGGCATCTATGAAGTCGCGCTGCACGTCGATAAGGAGCAGGGCCGCCGTATCCGCCCTCGGACGCGTATAGCGATCGTCTGCGATCATGTCCGCCCCTTGCCGTGCTTGCCCTTGTCCTGCTTCCGCTCATCCGGCGAACGCGCCGCTGCCGTGGCGACCCAGCGAAGCCACGGATGTTTGCTGAAAACCGCAATGAGTCGACAGCCAGTAGAATATCGTTGTGTCAGTTGAACCATCGCAAAGGGTAAGCGCCATGCACCGAGCGTTTCGTTATCTGTTCGTTATGGTAGCGATTGCCGGGATGGGCGCCTTGGGGAGCTCCGCACGCGGCGTGGCGTCCGTCCCCCTGCCCGAGCCGGTCCCTGCAGTTGCCTCGGTTTCGCCCGCTAACGGGGCGGTGGTAGGCGTGGCGCACCCACTGGTCGTCACGTTCACCGCGCCGGTCACCGATCGCGGTGCCGCCGAACGGACCATCCACGTCTGGTCGCCGAGCGATACACCGGGACACTTCGAGTGGGTCCGCAACGACGTCGTCCAGTGGGTTCCGAACCACTACTGGCCCGCCCACACCCACGTCTCGGCGGGTGTGCAGGCCCTGACGACGGGCTTCGACACCGGCGACGAACTACTCGGTGTCGCCAGCCTGTCCGGGCACACCTTCACCGTCAGCCGCAACGGCGAGGTGCTGCGCACCATGCCTGCGTCGATGGGTAAGCCCAGTCGCCCGACACCGATCGGCAACTTCACCGCCCTGGAGAAGGATCGCACCGTGGTGATGGACTCGCGGACGATTGGCATCCCGCTGAGTTCCCCAGAGGGATACAAGATCACGGCGCAATACGCGGTCCGGGTCACCTGGAGCGGCGTGTATGTGCACTCGGCCCCATGGTCGGTCGACTCTCAGGGCCACACCAACGTCAGCCATGGATGCATCAACCTGAGCCCGGACAACGCCGCATGGTATTTCAACCAGGTCAACGTCGGCGACCCCATCCAGGTCGTGGCCTGAGGCCCGCCGAGCACCAGGGCGACGCTAGCTGGGCAACCCGCTTTTGACTGCGGCGTCCTGCTTGCGTCCGACATCGATCGCGATGGCCGGATCGATCGGATCATTGGGCGCGCTGTCGAATTCGATGTTGACGACCGCCCGGCCCTCGCTGAACAGCAACACCGTCACCGCTTGGGAGTTGTCCGGCGAGTTACCGGAAATCATGAATCCGTTGGAGCCGACGTCGACCGGCTGCCACGTGCCGCTGACCTTCCCCGCATAGTTGGCCTTGGTGTTCTCGATGCCCGTCTTCGCCACAGCGGGGTCGGCGACGATCAGGATGGTGTCGCCGATCCGGCGGCTGTTGTCGGGATTGGCGAAAAGCTGTGCGACACCGGTCGCATTGTTGGGATTCAGGACGGGGGGCTGGGGGGATTTGAAGTCTCCGCCGATGTCGCTGGGCTTGATCAGCAAGGAACTGTAATCGGTGGGCTGGCCCTGCGAAGGAGCCGTCACCATGCTCGAACCGCTCGATGAAGTGACGGCACCCGATGTCGTCGAGGACGTGGGCGTCGACGCCTTTTGGTCGTTGCCGCAGCCGGATACGACGGTGCCGACCACCATGCTGGCGACCGCCCAAGCGGCGGCAATCCTGGCGAGCTCCATGGCGTTCCTCCCGCGTCGATCCACAGTCGGCCGCCTGACGCTACTGCGAAATGCCGACGGGAACAAGGGCGGGACGGCGCGCGGCGGCCCGCACATACCCGCCGGTCGGCTCAGGTTCGCGCCTATGCTGGCGGGGGCGGGCGATTGCGCGAGGGTAGGGAGGAACGATGAGATCTGCGGTGGCGCGCGCCGTACGGTTCGATCGTTACGGGGGCCGTGACGTCTTGTACGTAGCGGACGTGGAGATGCCGTCGCCGGGCCCGGGCGAAGTGGTCATCGAGGTTCGCGCCGCCGGGATCAATCCCGGCGAAGCCGCCATCCGAACCGGCGCGCTGCACGACATGTTCCCCGCCACCTTTCCCTCCGGTGAGGGCAGCGACCTCGCGGGCGTCGTGATCGCCGCAGGACCCGGAGTGACGGAGTTTTCCGTCGGCGACGAGGTGCTGGGGTTCAGCTTCCGCCGGTCCAGCCACGCCACCCATACCGCCGTCCCGGTGGATCAACTGATTCGCAAACCTGCCCAAATGAGTTGGGAGACCGCGGGTTCGCTCTACGTGGTCGGTGTGACCGCGTACGCCGCCGTCCGTGCGGTCGACCCCCAACCGGGCGAGACCGTAGCCGTTTCGGCCGCCGCGGGCGGGGTCGGGGGCCTTGTCGTGCAGTTGCTGGTCCTGCGCAAGGCCCGGGTGCTCGGCATCGCGGGGCCCGCCAACTTCGACTGGCTGCGTGCCCACGGCGTCACCCCGATCGCGTACGGGGACGGATTGCCCGATCGGCTGCGAGAGGCTGCACCGAACGGTATCGACGCGTTCATCGACCTGTTCGGCCCCGAGTACGTCCAACTCGCCGTGGATCTCGGTGTCGCGCCCGAGCGCATCGACACGATCATCGCGTTCCAGAAGGCCGCCGAGGTCGGCGCCAAGACCGAAGGCAGCGCCGACGCGTCGACCCCGGAGGTGCTCTCCGAGATGGCCGACCTGATCGTCACCGGCGCCATCGATTTCGAGGTCGCCGCGACCTATCCGCTCGATCGGGTCGCCGAAGCCTACGAAGAACTCGAGAAGCGGCACACCCGCGGGAAAATCGTTCTGCTGCCGAACGGTTCGCCTTAGTCACCGCGCATCAGGCCATCCCGGCCTGCACGATCTTGACGATCACGAATACGACCGCCACCACCAGGTAACCGCGAAGGGTGAGCAGTCCCGCCCGACGGGACGGCGACAGGCGCGGCCGGGGAAGCGTGGCGAGGTTGGGAGTCTGCCACCTCGACCGGTCCTGTCGGCGGACGGCGCGCCGTTCGGCGGGCGTCAGTGACGGGGCGTCGTCGAGCTCGTCGACCTCCTCGGGATCCAGGGCACCGCCGAGTGCCCCCACGATCGCCTCGGCGTCGCGCCGGTCCCGGTCTCGCCGGCCGGCGACGATCGTGGCGGCGCCGCCCACGATGCCGGTCGCCGCGCCAACGGCCAGGCCGGCCTCGATGGTGGTCGTGGAAAGGCCCGGAAAGAAAGTCGTCGCCGTCAGCGCCAGCGACAACAGCACCAGACACCACACGATGGTCCACGCGACGATGTTCTGCCGCACCGTGTTTACCCACGGGCCGAGCACCGCGCGGTCGTTACACAGCAAGACCAGAAACACGGTCGCCGAGGGCAGCAGGACGCCGGCGAGGGCCTGCACGCCCTGGGTCACCAGTCCGAGGATGTGGTCGGGGCTGAACGCGATTGCGGCGGACACGGCGAGCAGTAACGCGTAGCCACCATAAAACAGTGGGGCCTCGCTGACCTTCCAATGCAGGGAGTGCCGCCTGCCCAACGCATCGCCGATGGCGTAGGTGGTGGCCAGCCCGATCGCGTTGGCCCCGATCAGCGACGCGTCCAGCAGGATGATCGCGAAGAGCGACCCGACCGTGCTACCGAGGTGCGTGGCCAGCCCCGACGCGACCGCCCCGGCGTCGGTGAAACCACCGACGCCGGCGGTGCCGGCGAACCCGAACGCCGTCACCGCCATCAAGGCCGTCGCCCCGGCCATCACGACGACGATGCCGATCACCAAATCGGCTCGCGCGTAGGCGATCCAGCGGGCCGTGATGCGCTTGTCCACAACATTGGACTGCTGAAAGAACAGCTGCCACGGCGCAACCGTGGTGCCCACGATGGCGACGACCAACAGCAGGACCGTGGAATTGGGCCCACCCGGGAACTGTGGCATCAGCCCGGCCGCTGTTTGCTTGAGCGCGGGATGCACCATCAGCACCATCGGAATGATCAGCACATTCACCGCGATCAGCAGGAACATCAGGCTTTCCCAGCGGCGGAACGAGCCCCCGGCCACCACGGCGAACAACAACACCGCGGCGGCCGGGATGGCGACCGCCTTGGGACAGCCCAAAAAGCCGAGCGCCATTGATACACCGATGAATTCGGTGACGATGGTCAGGGCGTTGAGGATCAGCAGATCACCGACGCTGAAGGCGCCCCAGAACTTGCCGAAGCGCTCGAAGATCAACCGGGCGTGACCGACCCGCGTGACCGCCCCCAGCCGCAGCACCATTTCCTGGTTCACGTACAACACCGGGATCAGCATCGCCAGCGTCCACAACAGGCCCATCCCGTAGTTCTGCCCCGCCTGCGCGTAGGTCGCCACGCCGCCGGCGTCGTTGTCGCCCACCATGACGATCAGGCCAGGACCGGTGATGACGAGCAACGTCCGCAGGCGCGCCCAGCCCCCCGCGGCGGGCCCGTGCGCGCCGGCGCCGTCACGCCGGATGCGGCCGAACGCACCGACGATGTCGCCGGCGTGCGCGGAATCCAGCACGGCCTGCTCCCTCACACCCCCGCGGGTCGGGATCGAGCTGGTCACCGGTGGTCGGCGGGCCGGTCCGACGGATGCCCGCCGAGCGAGGCCGTGACCACCGCGATCGGCATCCGCGAGACGTACAGGTTGGCGCGTTCCTGCGGAGTCAGTGCGCTGCGCGCGGCCAACTTGGTCGCAAATTGCCGACCCGCACGCAGCATCGACCCGCCGCGCAGCCGAGAAACATTGGAAAGACGCTGTGTAACACCAAAAGCCATGATCTTCTCCTGACGCAAGTCCGATCGGCTCATGGCATCCGCAGCGACGCCCGCAACGCGTTGTCACGCGCAGGGTCGCACGGGCACCCGAGAAGTCAGGCGGTGAAAGGAATGCCGGAACCGGATCGGGACAAGACGGAATTCGGATAGGGACTGTCGCCGGGACTCATCTCGCCCTCACCTCCTCACGGCCGGGACACACGCGGGTGTCATCGCGTTCACCTGCACGGGAGAGGCACGAATGGCCGGCGGCAGACCGCCGGCCGCACCCCTCTCGTCGGAGCTTCGGCACTGCACGGCGTATCCGGAACATAACCGATGGTCGCGACCCGTCTCGCCCGGCTTCGCCGCGCTTGCGATTCGCTCCTAGTTCCGGAAGCCACTTGGGCTCAACCCTTGGGTCCGGGAAGAGCTGTCCTGACCCGGGGCGTCTCTCGACGTTCGGGGTCAGTGGCCTGTATCCATGCAGACGCCTCACCTACCGAGGTGCTTGCTTGTCCATCTTGCATGGCAGCCCTCGTACTCGTCAAACGCGTTTACGCAACCTTGACGTCGGTTTGCGTTAACCCACGCCCGCCGGGACCCTCCGTCGGCCCGTCGGCCGAGGCCTACCCTCGACAGCATGGCCAATACTTTGCAGGCGCCCACCGTCGCGACGGTGCTCGACCGGATGTACGCCGAAACGAAAGATCAGATGTCGCGGTTGCGGGAGCGGGTTGGCGATTTCGACCGCCCGATGAGCGCGCAGGAGCGCGCCGACGCCATGAGCGAGTTCTACATCCCCGTCACGCCGGAAGCCGGCCGCCTGCTGTATGCGCTGGTACGCGCCACCCGGCCGGCGACGATCGTCGAATTCGGCATGTCCTTCGGAATCTCCGCCGTGCACCTGGCGTCCGCGGTGCGCGACAACGGCGCCGGCCGGGTGGTGACCACCGAGCTCAGCGCCCCCAAGATCGCCGCGGCTAAGCAGACATTCGCCGAGACCGGTTTGGATGGCGTCATCACCATCCTCGAGGGTGACGCGCTGACCACGCTGGACAACCTCGACGGACCCGTTGAGTTCGTCCTGCTCGACGGGTGGAAGGACCTCTACCTGCCGGTGCTCGAGCTGCTCCAACCGCGCCTCGCGACGGGCGCACTGATCGTCGCCGACAACGCCAGTGCCGCGGACATGCGGCCCTACCTCGACCGGGTTCGCAACCCGGACAACGGGTATGTGAGCTTCAACTTCTCCGTCCGGGAGAGCGACAGCATGGAAATCAGCTGCCGCACTGGCGATTAACCGCTATCGCAGGGATTCCTCGAGCCATGGCGTCAGCCATTTCACCCCATCTGGGGTGAGGTGCACGCCGTCGCTGCGTACCTTGATGCCGTCGACCTTGGCGGTATAGACGCCATCGGGGCACAGCTTCTTGTTCAGGTCGAGGATCTGCACCCCTGGGTGGCGGGCAACGGTTTTGCGCAGCATGCTGTTCCACAGGTTGACGCGATCGGGTTGATCCTCCGGATACAGGCGACCGTCCGGCTTTTCGCCGCCCCGGCTGTAGGGCACGGTGGCCACCACCACGCGGACACCCGTGGACCCCACGATGTTGAGCGCCCGCTCGAGTTCGCCGTTGAGGTAGGCGTCGAACGTGGGATCGCCGATGTGTGTCCATTGACCCTCGTTGACGCGATCGACCGTCTCCCAGCGCCCGATGATCAGCAGCGCGACGTCCGGCTGGTCCTGGCCGACCTGGGCCGACCATCTGATGGGCCAGCCGTCGCATTCCGGTCTCTGCTCAAGGGTTTGGCCGATATACCGGTACGGGGTGCCGCGCACCAAGCTGCAGCCGATGACGGTGTGGTCGAGGAAGGCGAACCCGGGTGTGGGCGGAAGGTAGTGCATCCAGGTCCACCCGATCGAATCGCCGAACACTGAAACCGTGAACGGCCGGTGCGGATCGCGGGGCGCCGGGCGGCCGCCGGCGGGTGGCGAGGGAGAGACCGCGGCGACCGCCGACACACCCGGCGGCAGGCCCTCGCGCAGGCCGGGTCCGGTGCCCACCGGGATCACCAGCAGCGTCATCGCGGCGGCGCTGGCCACGGTAGCCGCCGCCAGCGGCAACAGCGGCACCCGCGCCGGCCGCCAGCGCCGGATCGGTTGTTCGATCAGCCACCATGACGCGGCGGCGACCACCACGGTGGCTGCGCACCGGGCGGCGAACAGCGGCAGCCCCGACCATCCGGTACGTTCGCCGTTGAGCGCCAAAAAGATTGGCCAGTGCCACAGGTAGACGCCGTAGGAGATGGTACCCAGCCACACCAAGGGGCGCAGGGCAAGCATGCGGGCGATTGCCCCGCGCTGCTCCATCGCCACCGGGGCGACCACGAGGACGGACGCGACGGCCACCCCGATCAGCAGGCCATGGCGAAACTCGCCGGCGCCACCGGTCGCGTAGTGGGACGCCGCCGCCAGGCCGGCCAGGCCGAGCAGGGGAAGAAAGCGTGCCACCCGCCGTCCCCAGCGGGTGCGGACCAGGCACCAGCCGCGGTTCATCGACGGCCAATCCCGCACCAGCAGAGCCGCCGCCGCGGAGCCGGTCAACAGGGCCTGCGCGCGGGTGTCGGTGCCGAAATAGATCCGGTCCCGCGCGCCGTCGGAGGCAAGGAGAATGGTGACCGCCGCGGAAACCACCGCCCCCAGCGTCGCGATCACAAAGGTGGCGAACCGCACCCCGCCGACGGTGGCCCGCCTGAAGTAGCGCTTCGCGCGCGCGGCCAACACCAGGGTCACCGCGATCAGCAGCACCGGCCAGACGAAGTAATACTGCTCCTCCACCCCCAGCGACCAGGTGTGCTGAAGCGGCGATGGCGGGGCGCCCTGGGTGAAATAGTCCGTCTTCTGGGCCACGAACCGCCAATTCGCCACCCAGAGGAAGGCCGCGATCGCGTCGTCGCGTAGCCCCGTGAGCGACTGGCTGGGAAGCAGCTCGCGGGCCGCGCCCACGCTGAGCACCATCAGCAGCAACGCCGGCAGCAGCCGTCGGGCGCGCCTGATCCAAAAGCCGGTCAGCTCAATGCGACCGGTGCGCCGGAGCTCGTCCAGCAGTAGCGAGGTGATGAGGAACCCGCTGAGGACGAAGAAGATGTCGACGCCGATGAAGCCGCCGCCCACGCCGGGGATGCCGCCGTGGCCGACGAGCACCAGCGCGACCGCGATTGCGCGCAGCCCGTCCAGCGCCGGAATCCCGCTGCGCCGGTCCGGTTGATCCCAGATTGCGAGCCGGCCGGCGCGGCGCACCGGGGCTACCCACCGTGGCCGCGGAGCACAACGCGCCGGCGCGGGGTGTCTCCCGCCCGGCTCGGTGTCCGCCGTTAACGCGCCCTTACCGACCTGTCGCCCGGCGCCAAAGTTGATGCCGATACGTCGCTGCCCCTCCTCGTGATCGGAGCAAGCCTAATTGCGACGCAGCCGGATTCAGCAGAAGACACGCGAGGACGGGTGCCCCAGGCGCGCCCTTTTAGGGCGCGTAGCCCAAGGTGCTCTTGACCTCCAAATATTCGTGAAACCCGAACTCGCTCCACTCTCGGCCGTTGCCGCTGTGCTTGTAGCCGCCGAACGCCGCGTTCATATCGAACGCATGGTTGATGGTCACCCAGCCCGCGCGGATCTTGCGGGCCACCTCCCGGGCCTTGTCGAGGTCGGCGCCCGACACATAGCCGGCCAGACCGTAATCGGTGTCGTTGGCGATCTGCACGGCCTGATCGATGTCGTCATAGCCGAGGATGCACAACACCGGACCGAAGATCTCCTCGCGCGCGATCGTCATGTCGTTGGTGACGCCGGCGAAGACGGTCGGCTTGACGTAGTACCCCGTGTTCAGCCCGGCCGGGCGGCCCGGGCCGCCGGCGACGACGGTCGCGCCCTCGTCCATGCCCTGCTGGATCAGGCGCTGCACCTTCTCGAATTGCGCTCTCGACGCCACCGGTCCGATCGCGGTCTTGTCGCCCGTGCTGCCCACCTTGACCTGTTCGGCAACACCACGCGCGATGTCGATGGCCTCGGCCATCCGCGTATTGGGGACCAGCATGCGCGACGGCGCGTTACAACTCTGCCCGGAGTTCGGCATCATGTTGAGCACGCCGGCGCGAACGCTGTCGGCAAAGCCCGCGTCGTCGAGCACGATGTTGGGGCTCTTGCCGCCGAGCTCCTGCGTCACCCGCTTCACCGTCGGGGCGGCGTTCTTGGCCACCTCGACCCCGGCGCGCGTGGATCCGGTGAAAGACACCATGTCGACGTCGGGATGGCTCGCCAGGGCCACGCCGACGCCGGGCCCGTCGCCGTTGACCAGGTTGTAGACACCGGCCGGCACGCCCGCGGCGTCCAGAATCTCGGTGAAGATGTGGGCCGAGAAGGGCGCCACCTCCGACGGTTTCAGGACCATCGTGCAGCCCGTGGCCAGCGCGGGATACACCTTGACCGCGATTTGGTTCAGCGGCCAGTTCCACGGCGTGATCAGCCCGCAGACCCCGATCGGCTCCTTGGCGATCAGGGTTGCCCCGTGTTGTTCCTCGAAGGGAAAGTTCTTCAGCACGTCGATCGCCGTCACCAGGTGACCGAGCCCGAGTTGGACCTGCGGACCAGCCGCCAGCGAGGGCGGCGCGCCCATTTCCTCGGTGACCGCGTCGGCGAGATCGCCTGCACGCTTGCCGTATTCGGCGAGGATCGCCTCCAGCAGGTCGAGGCGCTGTTCGCGGCTGCTTTGAGACCAGCCGGCGAAGGCGCGCCGGGCGGCGTTGACCGCCACGTCGACGTCGGCGGCCGAGCCGAGCGAGATCTTTCCGGAGACCTGCTCGGTCGCCGGATTCTCGACGTCGAAGGTGTTGGGCCGCACCGGGTCTACCCAGCGCCCGTCGATGTAGAACTTGAGGTATTCCCGCATGAGATGATCCCTTTCCTATTGGGTGCCCTCGGCGTACCAGGTACGGAATTCGTCGTACTTTGGCATCTCCTCGGAATTGGCCTTCGGATCGATACAGACGTGGACGACGGCGGTCCTGCCGCTAGCGTAGGCCCGCTCGATCGCGGGGCCGATCTCGTCCTCCTTCTCGACGTACTCGCCGTAACAGCCGAAGCCCTCGGCGACCTTGTCGAGGCGGACGTCTTTGCTCCAGTGCACGCCGGGCTGCGGCGACGGCTGGGGGAAGGTGCGCTTGTAGACTCCCACCTCGAGGCCCCACTGGTGGTCGACACCCACCACGCACACCAGCGGCAGCTTCTGCCGCGCAGCGGTTTCCAACTCGGCGATGTGGAAGAGGAACGCCGAATCGCTGGTCAGCAGCATCACCGGGCGCTTACCACCGTCGGCGACCGAAGCGCCGACCGCATACGGCAGGCCGGTGCCGAGATGGCCGAAGTTCTGGTTCCAGATGACGTCGCGCGGTTTGGCCTGCGAGTAGGTCCAACCGAAGATGACGGTCGCGCCACCGTCGCGCACCAGGATGCCGTCCTTCGGGAACGCTTTGGTGGCCTCGACGACGAAGCGTGCCGGGTGTACGGGCGTCCGGCCCGCCGGCGCGTTCTCGGCGAGCTGGGCCAGCTCCGCCGCATCCTCCTTGATCCAGCGGTCGAGATCGACCGATGCCTTTCGCGGGGTGTCCCGCAACGCTTCCACCAGCTGGGGCACCACACCGCGAAGGTCACCGACCAGGGGAACGTCGATGGGGCGGTTGACGCCGATGGCCACCGGGTCCTGTTCGACCAGAACCCATTTGCGCGTTGCGTCGTTCTGCGCCCAGTGGCGGGTCCGGCCGTAGTGGCTCGGTTCGCCGAGCTCCGTGCCGAGCGCGACGCACAGATCGGACTTCACCACCGCCTCAACGGCCGCCGGCGAGAATCCGTAGGCGAAGGTGCGATCCTCGAGGCCCTCGATGAACGAGGTGCCGCCGGAGGTCTGGATCACCGGGCAAGCCATGAGGTCGGCCAGCTCCCTGACCGCCGCGCCGGTGCGCGAGGTGTGGACCCCGTGCCCGACCAATAGGATCGGGCTCTCGGCAGCGCGGATCAGCTGCGCCGCTTCGGTCACTTCGCGCCCGCCCGCGGTCTGGTTGACGAGTCGGTACCGGTTGGGCGGCAGCGGATCCGGCACGTCGAGCTCGGCCAGGATGACGTGCGACGGGTACTCGATGTAGGCCGGGCCGGGCGTGCCGGACATGGCCCGGCGGATCGCCTCGTGGACGATCTCATCCGTCTGGTCGGCGTACTCGATCGACGCGCTGTACTTGACGGACTGTGCGAAAAGAGGCTCCTGACGCACGAATTGGATGCGTCCACGCCGGACCCGGCGCTCGGTGATGCGGGCGCGCTGGCCGCCGAGGAAGATGACCGGCGAGTTCTCCACTAGCGCGCACTGGATCGCTCCGGCGATGTTGGCCATGCCCGGGCCGAGCGTGCCGATGCACAGGCCGGGCTTGCCCGTGATGCGCGACGCCGCCTCGGCCATGAATCCCGCGCTCAGTTCGTGATGCGGCGCGACCACCGACCACCCGCGAGCGTCGGCCTCGGTGAACATGTGCACGAAGTTCGGGTCCGGGATGCCGAACAACGTGTTCACACCCTCGGCCTCGAACAGGTCGAGGATGCGCTTGTAGACGGGCACGCCCATGGTCAAAATTCCTTTCCATCGCGAGCTGGAGGCACCACGCTCGCACCGAGCTCTTCGAGCACTTGTGCGGTGTCCGCGCCGAGTTCCGGCGCCGGCCCGGCAACGCGACCGGGTGTCCGGGAGAACCAGGTGGGTACGCCCGGGAAGCGCACCGGCCCGTGTGGGGTGTCCACGGTCTGGAACATGCCGACGGCGTTCAGATGTGGATCGTCGAACAGCGCGCCGGGCGTGTTCAGTGGTGCGGCGGGTATCTCGAGTTCTCCAAACAGCTCCAGCCACTCGCGCGTCGAGCGCTGCTTCATCGTTTCGGCGACCAATCCGTAGATGGTGTCGATCTGTTGGGCGCGCTGTTCCAGCGTCGAATACAGCTGGCTGGCCCACGGTGGCCGCACGGCGTTCATGAAGGCGTCCCAGTGCTTGTCGTTGTAAATCAGCGCGGCGATGTAGCCGTCACTGGTGCGATACGGGCGGCGGTTGGGCGCCACCGTCCGCGGATAGACGGCCGGCCCCAGGGGCGGGTCGAACAGGGCGCCGTTGGCGTGTTCGACGAGGATGAACGAGGCCATGGTTTCGAACATCGCGACCTCGACCTCTTGCCCCTCGCCGGTGCGCTCGCGGTGATACAACGCCATGGTCGTCGCGTAGAGCGCCGTCAACCCGGCGACCTTGTCCGCCATGATCGTTCCGACATAGTCGGCCTCGCCGGTAAGTTGCTGTTGCACCGCGGGCAGGCCGCACTCGGCCTGGATGGTGTCGTCGTAGGCCGGCCGGTCCCGTTCGGGTCCGCGGCGCCCGTACCCGTAGCAATTGGTGTAGATGATCGCCGGGTTGATCGCGGCGACGTCGTCGTAGGCGAAGCCGAGCTTGGCGATCGCCTTGGCCCGCATCGAGTGGATGAACACGTCCGCAGTCTCGATAAGCGCGCGCAGCGCTTGCGTTCCGGCGTCGGTGTGCAGGTCCAGCACGACGCTGCGCTTGCCGCGGTTGACGTTGACGAACACCCCGCTCATCCCCGGAACCGGGCCGACCGAGATGTACCGGGTGTTGTCGCCCTGGGGCGGTTCGACCTTGATCACGTCGGCGCCCATGTCGGCCATGATCTGCGTGCAGTACGGCCCCATCACCATTGCGGTGAGGTCGACGACCCGCAAACCGGCCAGCGGTCCGGTGCCCGCCCGGCTAGCCATGCAGCACGCCCCGCTCGCTGGAGCGCCGCGCGAGCTCGAAACTGTAGCGGATGTGCTGGTGGTGCCCGTCGGGCACCGCCGGAAAAACCAACGGCGCCGCGATGTTTCGGATCGCATCGAGGTGTTCGCCGACGTCCTCGACCGTCCAGGCCGGCCGGTGCACGCCGGGGCTTTCGGCGATGACCGCCCGCGCCACCCGGCCCGCCAGCGCGACGAATACCTCCCCGGTCACCGAACAGCTTTCGTGCGCGAGCCAACCCACCACGGGCGCGACGAGTTCCGGACCCATCGGCGGGTAGGCCGACGTGTCGATACCGGCGGCCATCCTTGTCACCGCGGCCGGCACGATCACGTTGCACCTCACGCCCTCGGCCGCGCCTTCGAGGGCCGCGACATTGGACAGGCCGATCACGCCGGCCTTCGCGGCGGCGTAGTTGGCCACGTCCTGGTTTCCGTACAGCCCGCCGATGGAGGAGGTCAGCACGATGCGCCCGTAGCCCGCCTCGCACATCACCGGGAATGCGGGCCGCACAACGTGGAACGCGCCGCGCAAGTGGACGTCGAGCACTGCGTCGAAATCCTCGTAGCTCAGCTCCTTCAGCGACCCGCGGCGGACGTTGCCTGCGTTGTGGATGAGGACGTCGACGCGGCCGTACGTATCGAGCGCCGCGTCGATGATCGCCTTGCCACCCCCCGCGGTGGCCACCGAATGGGTGCTCGCGACGGCTTGACCACCGGCAGCGAGGATCTCACGCACCACATTGTCGGCCGGGCCGGCATCGGTGCCGTCACCGGAGAGGCCACCCCCTGAATCGTTGACGACGACCTTCGCGCCGCGCGACGCCAGCAGCATGGCGTAGGAGCGCCCGAGCCCCCGGCCAGCCCCGGTGACCACCGCTACCCTGCCGTCGAAATCCAAGGACCTCAAGTCAGCCATCGAGGTCCTCAAGCACCAGACCGTCGAGGTCGCCTTTGGCCCGCCAGTGTTTGAGCAGGTCGTCGAACACGTAGAAGCCGGGCATGAAGGGATCGCCGATGGCCGAGCGGATGCCCTCGCCGCCTCCGCCGCCCTCATTGTTGTAATAGCCGGGAGTGCAGGAAACCGCGAATTCCGTGGCGTCTATCGAGGATTCGCGGATCGTCCTGACCCAATCGTCTTGAGCTTGTTGGCTCGGCTCGACGGTGACCGCGCGGCGCGCGATGGCCTCAGAAACGATGTAGGCGATGTGCTCGGCCTGCTGCTCGAGCATCGCGGTGGTATTCCCGGCCACGCCGCCCTGGATGAATCCGGTGAAGAACTGATTGGGGAAGCCTCGGCTGGTCATCCCGTGCAGCGACTTGTAGCCCTCGCGCCAGTGATCGAAGAGCGACAGGCCCTCGCGGCCCTCGATCACGTCGATTGCGTACCGGCGGCTGATGTCCGTGGTGATCTCGAAACCGCTGGCGAAGATGATGCAGTCGACCTCGTACTCGATGCCGTTCGCGACGATCCCCTTCGCGGTGAGCCGTTCCACGCCTTTGGATTCCGACACGTCAACCAGCGTGACGTTGGGGCGGTTGAACGTCGGAAGGTATTCGTCGTTGCTGCAGGGCCGCTTGCACATGAACCGGTAGTAGGGTTTGAGGGCCTCGGCGGTCTCGGGGTCGTCGACGAGTTCATCGACGCGCCGCCGCAAGCGCTCCATGACCTTGTAATCCTCTTCTTCGCGGATGGCCATGACCTGCTCGACGGTCAGCGAGGCGGGATCGTCGGTGGCCGCGATCCGCGCGGTCAGGTTGCGCCCGAGTTCGGTCCAGAAGTCGCACACCAGGTCTGGCTCGTCGAACACCGCACCTTCCCCCAACGGTGACCAGCGGTGGAAGTTGCGCTTGCGTTGCTCCTGCCAGCCCGGCTGCAGCGACGCCGCCCACTGCGGGTCCGTCGGCTCGTTGCCTCGCACGTCCACCGACGACGGCGTCCGTTGAAACACGAAGAGATGCTGGGCGTCTCGGCCCAGGTGCGGAACCAGCTGCACGCCGGTCGCACCGGTACCGACGAGCGCCACCCGCTTGTCGTACAGCTTATGCAGTCCGCCGTTGGCGTCCCCGCCCGTGTAGTCGTAATCCCAGCGAGCGGAGTGGAACATGTGCCCGGTGAAATCCTTGAGCCCGGGGATGCCCGGCAGCTTCGGCCTATTGAACGAGCCTTGCGCCATCACCACGAACCGGGCTCGAATGTCGTCACCGCGATTGGTGCGCAACCGCCAGCGCTTGATCGTCTCATCCCAGCGCGCCGCGCGGACCTGGGTGGAGAGGATGGCGCCGTCGTAGAGCCCGAAATGCTTGGCGATGCGGCGGCAGTGCTCGTAGATCTCGGCGCCGTCGGCGAACTTCTTCGACGGGAGGTAGCCGAGTTCCTCCAGCATCGGGATGTAGCAGTAGGCGTCGTTGTCGCACTGGATTCCCGGGAAGCGATTCCAGTACCAGACCCCGCCGAAGTCCCCGCCCATCTCGATGATGTGCACGTCCTCGACGCCGGCCTTCTTCAGGTACGCGCCGGCCAGCAGGCCGGTGATGCCGCCACCGAGCACCGCCACGTCGATGTCCTCGTCGATCGGCGTGCGCGGGGTGACCGGGGTATGGGGATCGACCTCGGCGAATTCGGCGAAGTCGTCCTTGAGTTCCAAGTACTGCTTCGAGCCCTCCGGGCGCAGCCGCTTATCGCGCTCGTGCAAATACTTTTTGCGCAGCGCGTCGATATCGATGTCGTCCGGCGTCTGCGTGGGCCCGCAGCTATCGAACATTGGCATGTGTCTCCTCAACCTGATGGGGCCGACCCGCGGCGCGCGGCGCCGGCGCCGCGCTCGCGATCGGCACTAAAGCTCCTGCGGTTCGCCGGTACCCATGTACTTCGAGAGTTGGTAATGAAGGTTGACGGTGCTTCGCTCTCGATAGGGATTGGGCCTGGTGCCCGGGAAGCCGAGCGATTTCATGCCCTGCTGGACCGCCGCCATGTTGGAGAAGTCCTGGGGCAAGACCGAGCGCCACCGCGGGTCGCCGACCGGTGTGTACTCCCACTCCGTTTGGGGCTCTTCGCCTTTGGGAAACAGTTCGAAAACCGACACCTCAAAGATGCACTTGTCGGGGTTATAGCTGGGATCGGGCCGGGCGCCATAGCACAGCGCAACCGTCAGCCCCTGACCGATCTGGAAGTTCGGGAAGATCTGCCACGCCGTGCCGGCCTGCCCGAGGATGTCGGACGGAATCGTCGGCCAGATCACGCCGCGGGCCTCGTCGTCGCGGCGCGCGGACGCCAGCCAGTGCTCGAGGACCTTGTCGGCCGGTGTGCCCTCGGGCAGTTCGTCGACCAGCCTTTTGGCGGCGTTCACCAGCGTCTCGGTGGTGGAAGTGTTGGTTTCCTCCATCGTGTAGATCTGCATCTCCGCGGTCGATACGCGGGGATCCGCGCCGGTTCCAAGACGGATCTTGGACTTGGTGGCCGCGAGATCGTCGGGGGCGTCATAGCCGATGTTGCTGTGCTTTCCCTGCGCCTTGGCCCACCCCTTGAATTCGCCGAACTTATTGAATTCGGGGTGGGTGGTGTAGACGTGGTAGGTCTCGTTGAAGGCCTCCAACGCGACCTTCCAGTTGCAGTCGAAGGACAGCCACTTGCGCCATTTGAAGCGCATGTTTTCCAGCCCGAACGGGTCGAGGATCTTCGCGGCGGGAAACAGGTAGTCGGCCAGCGGCTCGCAGTCGGGGTCCATGTTGATCCACAGCCAACCGCCCCAAATGTCGACTTTGACCGGGTGCAGATGGGTGTTGTCGGGAGTCAGCGCGTCCTGCCAGTCCTGCTGTTCGCGGATGTGCGTGCACGCCCCGTCCAGGCCGTACGTCCAGCCGTGGAAACCGCAGACGAACGACTTGCGGGCGCGCCCGCGGGCGTTCTTCGCGCCCTGCGGTGTATCGATCAGCCGCCGGCCACGGTGCATGCAGACGTTGTGGTGTGCGCGAAATTCGTTCTCGGCGCTGCGCACGACGATGATCGAGTCGTCGAGAATGTCGTAGGTCAGGTAACTGCCCACCTCGGGCAGCTCTTCGACGCGGCCCACCTGTTGCCAGACTTTTCGCCACAGCTTGTCGCGCTCGGCGCGGGCGTAGTCCTCGCTGATGTATGCCTCGACGCCGACCGTCATCGGCCTCGAGAGTTCCTCGGCCGTCGGTGATTTCACATCCTTGGCCAGATCGGTCATCACATCCTCCTCATGGCGGCGCGGAAGGACTCGTCTTTGAGGAACAAGGAGGTGTTGTCGGCGGCGAGATGGCTCCATCTCAGGTCGAGCCCGCCGTCGACCAGCAGCGTCTGGCCCGTGATGTAGCTGGACAACTCCGAGAGCAGGAACAGGATCGCGCCGGCCTGTTCCTCGGGGCGCCCGCGCCGGCCCATCGCGATGGCCTGCCTGTCCCGATCCGGGTCCTCGTCGACGTAGGTGCGTGAGGCCGCGGTCTCGGTGACGCCGGGCGCCACGGCATTCACCCGGATCCGCGCCGGCGCCAGCTCGAGCGCCATGGTGCGCGTCATCGCAACGATGGCGGCCTTGGCGGTCCCGTAGGCGATGTGAAAGGGCGCGGTGTTCATGCCGCTGATCGAGGAGATCGACACGATCGATCCCGGAAGCTGTTGTTCGACGAGTTCCGCCGCGACGGCCTGGCTCATGAAAAACGCGGTCTCGAGATTGTCGGCGAAGATCTTGCGCCAGTCGCTGCGCGTCACCCGGGTCGACGGCATCCACGTCGACGGCTCGGCGCCGCCCGCGACATTGACCAGACCGTACAGGCTGCCGTCGACCCGCCGTGCCCGGTCGATGACCGCGGCGATGCCTTCGTCGGTCGACGCGTCCGCCGCGACGGGGACGACCGCCAGGCCCTCGTGGGCCAACGGTGCGACGTGCTCGTCGAGATTTTCCTTCGACCGGCTCACCGCGATCACGGTGGCGCCCGCCCGGGCCGTCATTGCCGTGACGGTCGTACCGATGCCGCCACCGCCGGCGCCGGAAACCACCACGATGCGACCGCGGAGCCGCAGAAAATCCTCGCGATCGTCCATGCCCTGCTTTCCCTGCCTCAGACAACGCCGGCCGCCACGAACCGCAAGTTTGTCTGGACAAAATACGGCGTTCTGTCCCTTGGAGAACACTATTCCCATCGGTCGAGCTGGCTGTCAAGGCCGAGACCTCGAGGAGTTGACAGCTATTGTCTGGACTAAGTGGAGTTGATAACGTCCAGCTCAATCGGCTGACGGAAGGACCTCGGCAGGGCATGTCCATTTCACGGGCCAGCTCGACGCAGCCCTCGCGCTGTGCGGCGGCGCAGCCACCGGATGTGACCGAGGGCTGGGAGATCGAGCGGGTCAGCGCGCCCAGCCGGCTGTTCGGCGCCAATGGCGTGCGCACCGGCCCGGACGGTCGCATTTACATCGCCCAGGTGACCGGCAGCCAGATCAGCGCGCTGGATTACCGCACCGGGGAGCTGATGACCGCCAGCCCCAAGGGCGGCGACATCGTCGCGCCCGACGACGTCGCGTTCGACGCCGCCGGCAACCTCTACGCGACCGAGGTGATGGACGGCCGGGTCAGCGTGCGCGACACCGGCGGCCGAACGCGAGTGCTGCGCGACGACGTGCCGTCGGCCAACGGCATCACCTTCCACCGGGGCCGCTTGTTCGTCGGTGAATGCCGCGAGGGTGGGCGGCTGCTGGAATTCGACTTGGCGGGTGGACCGCCACGCGTGCTCCTGGCGAACGTACCGTCACCGAACGCGATGGAGGTCGGGCCGGATGGCCTGCTGTACTTCCCGGTGATGGGCGCCAATGCGATCTGGCGCGTAGACCCCGACGGCGGCGAGCCGGACTGTGTCGCAAGCGATCTCGGCGTGCCCGACTCGGTCAAGTTCGACGCGCAGGGCCAGATCGTCTCGACGCAGGTGGCAAACGGACAGGTGCTGCGCATCGATCCGCGCAGCGGCGAACGGCGTCTGCTCGCCCAGCTGAATCCCGGGCTGGACAATTGCACCTTCGTCGGCGACCGGTTGTTCGTCTCCAACTTCACCGGCGAGATCACCGAGATATCGCCCGACGGCACAACGCGATCCGTGCTGCCGGGCGGCCTCAACTGGCCGATGGACCTGGCGGTGGGCCACGACGGCCGGCTGTACATCGCCGACGGCACGTGCTTCTACGCCGCCCTGCCCGACGGCTCCCTGCACACCGTGGGAATGTTGTTCAGCCCCGGCTATCCCGGATTCCTGCGCGGAGTCGTATCGAGCGGACCCGGCGAGTTCGTCGTCACGACGTCGGGCGGCCAGGTCGCCCGCTACCGGCCGGAGGCGAGCGAAAGCGACGTGCTGGCCGATGGTTTCGACCAGCTCTATGGTGTCGCCCTGAGTCCGAGCGGCGTGGTCTTCGCGGAGTTGGGCACGGGACGGCTGCTGTCGCTGCGCTCGGGTCGCATCGACGAGCTGGCGACCGGTCTGCGTGAG
This sequence comes from Mycobacterium interjectum, assembly GCF_900078675.2. GTDB lineage: Bacteria > Actinomycetota > Actinomycetes > Mycobacteriales > Mycobacteriaceae > Mycobacterium > Mycobacterium interjectum. The sequence goes on along the minus strand of NZ_LT546237.1, from coordinate 4,427,550 downwards.
CCGGTCGGTGTCGCGATGGACTCGGACGGGGCCTGCCTGGTGGCGGAGGCCGGCGCCGGACGGGTGGTCAGGGTGGACGGATCGCGGGTCGACACCGCGGTCGCCGACCTGGAACGCCCCCAAGGCATTTGCGTGCGTGACGGCGTGCTCTACGTCGTCGACGCCGGCGCGAAGGAGTTGATCGCGTTCGATCTGAGCACCCGGATCCGGCAGACCGTTGCGTCGGGCCTACCGGTCGGCCCCCCGCCGGGTGTGGTGCCCAAGCCGCTGAAAGGCATGCCGCCGTTTTCCGGTCCGCAGGGCCCGTTCGCCGGCGTCGCCGCCGCCGGCGATGGGACTCTGTATGTCTCGGCCGATGGTGACGGCAGCGTCCTGGCAGTGCGCCGATCCGGGGGCGGCCGCTGATGTCGCAAGCCCTCTCCAGCGAGCACCGCTATTTGCAGATTGCGCGCACGCTGCGCAAGGAGATCGTCGACGGCGTGTATCCGGTGGGCTCGCAGCTGCCAACCGAACACCAGTTGTGTGAGCGATTCGCGGTCAGCCGGTACACGGTCCGCGAAGCGCTGCGCCGGTTGCGCGAGGACAACCTCGTCGCGTCGCGGCCCCGCGCGGGCACCCGCGTGGTTCCCCGGCCGGCGTCCAGTTCCTATGCGCAGGAGACGATGTCGATCGACGACCTGCTCGCGTTCGCCGCCGGCGCGCAGTTGACCATCGAATCCAACGAGATGGTGACGATCGACGACGGACTTGCCGCTCGGACCGGGCTGGAGGCCGGCACGCAGTGGCTGTCGGTGCGTGGCTACCGACGGGCCGACGGTGCGTCGGTGCCGCTGTGCCGAACGGAGTACTACATCAACCGCACTTTCGCCGCGGTCGGCAGGCTGCTGCAACGGCACACGGGGCCGATTTTTCCGTTGATCGAGGACCTGTTCGGCGTGAGCATCGCCGAGTTGCGCCAGGAAATCGCCGCCGTGCTGCTCCCGCCCGAGCTGGCCGACGATCTCGGAGTCGAGGCGGGCACGGCGGCGCTACAGATGCGCCGCACGTATAAGACCTCCGACAGCGAGGTCGCTCAGGTGACGATCAACACTCACCTGTCGTCGAGCTTTCGGTATGCGATGACCATGCGCCGCGTGAACGATCAGGCGGACTGAGGTGAAGCGGCGGTGATAGCCCGGGCCCACCACGACGCGGCGCTCGCGGCGGAGGCGTACCGGCGTGGATTGTGGGTGCACACCACGCTGGCCGATTCAGTGCGCGCGGCTGCGGAGGCCTCGCCACAGCGAACGGTGTTGGTGGACGGTGACACTCGGCTGGACTGCGCCACGCTCTACCATGAGGCCACCGGGTTGGCGACCGCCCTGCTGGCGCGGATGCCCGCCGGAAGTGTGGTGTCCTTCATGCTGCCGAACTGGCACGAGGCCGCCGTCATCTACCTGGCCGCGACGCTGGCCGGCATGGTGGTGAACCCGATTCTGCCGTCGCTGCGCGACCATGACCTGCGCTTGATCCTCGAAGATGCCGAAACCGCAATGGTCTTCGTCCCGCACCGGTTCGGCGGACACGACTACACGGCGATGCTGGACCGCGTCACCACAACGATGAGCCCGGCCCCCGAGGTGGTGGTGGTGCGCGGCGATCCCGGTCTACACACGCCCTACCCGGCCCTGGTGGGGCCCCCGGGCTCGGATCCGCCAACGCTGCCGGCCCTGGATCCCGACGCCGTGCGGATGGTCCTCTACACGTCCGGCACCACCGGCCGTGCCAAAGGCGTGCTGCACAGCCACAACTCGCTGCATGCGCTGATCTGTCAGATCCGCGACAGCTGGAGCATCGCTCCCGGCGACGCGTTCCTGGTCCCCTCACCGATCGCCCACATCGGCGGCTCGATCTACGCGTTCGAATGCCCGCTGCTGCTGGGCACCACCGCGGTTCTGATGGACCGCTGGGATCCCGCGGCGGCCGTCGCGCTGATGGATGCCGAACAGTGCACCCACATGGCCGGCGCTACCCCGTTTCTGCAGCAGCTGTTGTCCGCCGCCGAGCGCACCGGCACCCGGCTGCCCGGCTTGAAGGTGTTCATCTGCGGCGGCGCCTCCGTGTCGCCCGCGCTGATCCGCCGTGCCGCCGGGTATTTCGCGCAGGCGGTGGTCACCCGGGTGTACGGCTGCACGGAGGTGCCCGTAGCGACGGTCGGCGCACCCCGGCGCGACGAAGCCGGTTGGGCCGCGGCGACCGACGGGCGGCCCGGCATCGCCGAGATCAAGCTCGCCGAGCATGAAGCCGCGCCGCCCGGCGACGGGGAAATCTGTGTGCGGGGCCCGCAGATGCTGCTGGGCTACCGGCACCCCGGGGACGACGCCGACTCGTTCGACGCGGCGGGGTTCTTCCGCACCGGGGACCTCGGGCGCTGGATCGACGACGAGTACCTGGTGGTGACCGGGCGGGCCAAGGACGTCATCATCCGCAACGGCGAGAACATCTCTGCGAAAGAGGTCGAGGACCTGCTCGCCGCGCACCCGGGCATCGCTGAGATTGCGGTCGTCGGGGTACCCGACGAACGCACCGGGGAAAGGGCCTGCGCGGTGATCGTGCCCGCGGGTGCGGCGTGGCCGGACGTCGCGAGCCTGGTTTCGCTCCTGGAGAGCAGGGGTGTCGCGAAATTCAAAGCGCCGGAACAGGTGGTCATCTGGGAGTCGCTCCCGAAAAACGACGCCGGGAAGATACTCAAGCATCAGATCCGGGCGGCGCTGACTTCCGCGGCGATCGCAAGCGCGGCGAAGCCGGGCGCGGCGGGTCGTCGCGCTGATTAAGGATGGGTGAGATGCAGGTCGCAATCGTTACGGGAGCCAGCAGCGGCATCGGGCTGGGATGCGCGACTAAGCTCGCCGAGCTGGGAATGGCGATCGTGGGCACGGGCCGCGATCAAGGCCGCCTGGCCGAGCTGGAAGAATCCGTCGGCGATCCGGATCGCGTCGCGACGGTGGCGGTCGACCTGACCCACGACGACGCGCCGCAACGGATCGTGGATCTCGCGGTCACTCGATGGGGCCACATCGACTTCCTGATCAACAACGCCGGAGTCGGCAGCCCCAAGCCGCTAGACGAAACCGACGACGAAACCCTGGACTACTTCCTGGGTTTGATGCTGCGGGCGCCGTTTCGGCTCGCGCGTGACGTGTTGCCCCATATGCGGCCCGGGTCGGGGATCGTCAACATCACGTCCACTTTTGCGGTCATCGGCGGGCTTCGCGGCGGCGCCTATTCCGCGGCAAAGGGCGGGCTGACCGCGTTGACCACGCACATCGCATGTCAGTACGGGGCATCCGGCATCCGGTGCAACGCCGTCGCTCCCGGTGTGACGATGACGCCGATGGTCGAGAAACGCCTCGCGGACGAGCGATTCCGCAAGATCAACACCGAGATGACCCCGCACCAGCGGTTGGGCACCATCGACGACATTGCGAGCACCGTCGCGTTCTTGTGTTCGCCGGGCGGAAGTTTCATCAATGGGCAAACAATCGTCGTCGACGGCGGCTGGAGCTCGACGAAGTATCTGTCGGAGTTCGCGTTGACGTCGCAATGGATCGCGCCGTGAACCCGTCGAGGAGGTCGCAATGAGGTGTCGTGCCGCTGTGATCCGCGGGGTCGGCAGGGACTGGGAGATCCACGACATCGAGCTCGACCCGCCCCGCGGCGGTGAAGTCCTGGTGCGGATGGCCGTTGCCGGAATCTGTCACTCCGACGATCACCTGTTCACCGGCGATGTGGTGCCGACGCCGGAGGCGCTGGCCGCGAGCGGTCAGCCGGCGCCGGACTGGTTTCCGCTGCTCGGCGGTCACGAGGGTGCCGGCGTCGTCGAAGAAGTGGGGCCGGGCGTGACGACGGTGCGGCCGGGGGATCGCGTGGCGCTTTCGTTCATTCCCGCCTGCGGCAGTTGCCGGTTTTGCGTGAACGGTCAGAGCTATATCTGCGATGTGGGTGCGAGCCTGTTCACCAAGGAGATGCCCACCGATGGCACGTGCCGCCGGCATCTCGGCGACGAAAACCTGTTGGCGTATGGCCAACTCGGCACCTTCGCCGAATATGCGGTGCTGTCGGAGCGGTCCGTCATCAGGATCGACGACGCGATTCCGTTCCACGCGGCCTCCCTCGTGTCGTGCGGTGTCAGCACCGGCTGGGGCTCGGCGACGATATCGGCGGGCACCGAACCCGGCGACACCGTTGTCGTGATCGGCACCGGTGGTGTCGGGATGAACGCCCTGCAGGGTGCGCGCGCCGTCGGCGCACAATATGTCGTCGCCGTGGATCCGGTTGATTCCAAGCGGGATTCGGCCAAGTTCTTCGGCGCCACGCATACCGCCGCCTCCGCCGAGGAGGCGATGTCGTTGGTGAAAGAGATCACCGCCGGCGTCATGGCCGACCGTGTCGTCGTCAGTCCCGGCGTCGTGCGCGTCGACCTGATCCCGTTTGCGATGTCGCTGCTTCGCAAGGGCGGGATATGCGTGCTCACCGGCATCACCCCCTTCACCGAGCCGCCGGTTCCGTTGGTCCTGCAGGAGATGACGCTGTCGGCCAAACAACTCAGGGGCGCGCTGTACGGCGGGATGAATCCCCGCACGAGCGTGCCGATGCTGCTGTCGTTGTATCAGGCCGGCGCGTTGAAGCTCGATGAGCTGGTCACCCGCCACTACCGGCTCGACGAGATCAACGAGGCGTTCGCGGACCTGCGGGACGGCCGCAACATTCGCGGGATCATCGAGTTCGCCACCATGATCACCAGCCGCGATTAGCGGGATTCGAAGTGGCGCCGGATGCCCGCCAGCATCTCGACGTGCGCCTTGACCGCCTCACGAGTGGTGAGCGGGGCCAGCGGCCGCGGTGCGGTTATCCGTATCCGCTCGGTGATCCGGGTGCCGCCGTCGCTGGGTGCGAAGCTCACCGTTCCGCGCAACCGCACCCCCGGTGACTGGTCGGCCTCCGTTGTCACGTCGCCCTCGGCGCGGACGTGCAGCCGTGCGCGGTAGGTGATCCGCATAGTGAACGGCCCCAACGGGATCCGGTCCACCACACGGTAACCCTGCAGGTAACCGTCCGGCGTTTCGGTGCGCGACGTGGCCTGCACGGACACGATCAACGGGTGCACGAGCTTGATGTTGTCCAGATCCACGTAGAAATCGCGAACCTCGTCCGGCGGCGCGGGCACGTCTTCGCTCAGCGTCTGTTCGGTGTGGGCGACCCACCAGCTCATTGGTACCACTCCGCAACGAGAACGCCCGTGCGCCACCAGACCAACGCGACCAGCACGCCCAGCAGCAGCACGCTCGCCGCGGCCTGGATCAGGTTGCGCCGCGGCGTCGGCGGGTAGACGTAGGCCGCGGCCACCACGACACCGGTAACCAGCCCGCCCAGGTGCCCCTGCCAGCTGATCGCGGGGGCGACGAACGTGAAGACCAGGTTGATCACGATGACCACGACGACCCAGCGGACGTCGAGGGCCAGCCGCTTTCCGACCACGAACGTGGCGCCGAAGAGGCCGAAGATCGCGCCCGACGCGCCCGCCGTCGCGGTGTTCGTCGTCAGCAGGTAGACGAGGACCGAGCCGCCCAGCCCGCTCAGCGCGTACAGCGCCCCGAATCGCATTCGGCCCAGCCAGCTTTCGAGCGGCGGTCCCACGACATACAGCGCCCACATGTTCAGCAGCAGATGGGTCGCGCCATAGTGCAAGAACGCCGAAGTCACCAGTCGGTACAGCTGGCCGTCCGCGACGGCCGGCGGCCACAGGGAGAGTTGCTTCTCCAAATTCCCTGCCGCCATCTGCGCGATGAACACCAGCACGTTGACGGCGATGAGCGCGTAGGTGACCACCGGCGTGCCCGATCGCTCCCGCCCGCCGAAGCGGGTCCGCGGTGGCCGGATCGTTCGGGCGCCGTCCTGCACGCACTCCACACACTGGTGACCGACCGCGGCGCTGCGCATGCAGTCCGCGCAGATGTAGCGTTCGCAGCGGTTACAGCGGAGGTAGGTGCGGCGCCCGGGATGCCGGTAGCAACTCGGGGTCTCAGCCGGCGATTCCGGTGCGCTGGGTGCGCTCATCGAATCATTCTCACCCGTGACGCCGTACCTGCGGGGCCCGGCCGTGCCTTACTGTGTTTTTCGTGGAGTCACCCACATGACGGGAGTCGGCGCCGGCGTTGTCGAGCGCTACCTGGACTGCCTGGCCGGACACGATTGGGACGGCCTGGCCGCAACGATCTCCGACGAAGCCCTGGTCCGTGAGGGCCCGTTCTGCGACGTCGTCGAGGGCAAGCGACACTACGTCGCCTACCTGCGCAAGGTATGCACCACGCTGCAGGGCCACCGGCTGGAGGTGCGGCGGGTCTCGCACGTCGACTCCCGGGTGTCATACGCCGAGTTGACCGAGGCGTTCGAGATCGACGGGGTCGCCGCGACGTGGCCCGAATGCATCCTTTTCGAGCAGGACGATGACGGCCTGATCTCTCACGTCAGCGTGTTCTTCAAGCAGCCCGGGGCCGACACCCGGTAGAGGTCTATTCCCTCGGTCACGTAATTGACCTAACGTGTCAGGGATGGAGGCGGACGGAACCCCGGAGTCGGTGCCGGTCGAGAAATTGCACTCGGGCGACCCGATCACCGATTGTGGTCAGCGCTACATAGTCCTCGAATCGAAAACCATCGGCGACGGCTGCGTGGTTCTCGAGCTCGAGTCCAGGGTGGACCACCAGTTGCAGGTCATCGAGAAGTCTTTCCCGGCGGGCTACCAGGTCGGCAAGGCGAACCACCGGATCTTGTAGCAGAATTTCCGCACCGCTCATGCGCGAGTAGCCGGTCGACGGCTACCGCGCATTGGTGTTTTTGGGCGCCCACTGCCTGGCGCCACCCGAAATGCCCTTTTCACCAACGCGGTTCGGCGGCCATGGTTTTGCGATCGTGATGCCGCGCACCGCGCGGCCCGACGCGTGATCTTTCGGCAGGTTTGGCCGCGCTCCGAGCCGGTAACCTTTCTGCGAGGAAGCGATTTGCACCCCCCTGGTAACCGAGCGAATCCCGACGCGCCGCTCTCGTCGGCGTCATCGTGTGCCGTCCACGCAGCCCCGCTGTGGACAGGCCCGTGACGCGCCAGGATCATTAGGCGCGGTAGACGTATGTGAAGGGTGACGGAATGAAGGTTCCGGGCGTGGCCGGCGTCGTCGCCGGCGTGACCGGCGGGGCCGCACAGGTGGTGCGGGCCGGTATCTCCACCGCGGCCGGCGCGGCGGGGGCGGTGCAGATGCTCGCCAGCCCGGTGGTGGAGCTGGCCGGCCCGGTGGTCCAGTCGATGGGGCGCACGACCGGCCGGGCGATCGGCGTGGGCTCTGAATCCGACGGTTCCCCAGGCGCCGTCAGCCCGCCGGTGCGCTGGCAGAGCGGGCGGCGGGTGCATTTCGACCTCGACCCGTTGCTGCCTTTCCCGCGCTGGCACGAGCATGCCGCGGTGGTAGAGGAGCCGGTTCGCCGCATTCCCGGGGTGGCCGGCGCCCACGTCGAGGGCGCGCTTGGCCGGCTCGTGGTCGAACTCGACAGCGACGCCGACAGCGGCGCAGTGCTCGACGAGGTGCGAGACACGGTGTGCCATGTCGCCGCCGATCTGAATCTGACGGGACCGAAGTCGGCACCCCGGACCGCGCCGTTCGCCGACCCGGGCAATCCGTTGGCGATCCTGGTCCCGATGACCGCGGCGGCGATGGACGTCGCGGCGATCGGTGCGGCGGTCACCGGCTGGCTGGGGCGATTGCCCGTCGCGCCGCGCAGCGCGCGCGCCGCGGCCGCCCTGCTCAATCATCAGCCGCGGGTGGTAGCCGTGCTGGAGTCGCGGCTGGGTCGCGTCGGCACCGACATCGCCCTCAGCGCCTCGACGGCGCTGGCCAACGGGCTGACCCATGCCGTGGGCACGCCCCTGATCGATCTGGCGCAACGCAGCCTGCAGATCTCCGAAGCGTCCGCTCACCGGCAGCGATGGCGAGAGCGCGAGCCCGAGCTGGCCTCCCCGAAGCGGCCGCAAGCCCCGGTTGTTCCCGTCATCTCCTCGGCGGGGCCCAAAACGCAGGCGCCCCGGCACAATTGGGCCGCCGCCGCCGCGGGTGAGGTTTCCCACGTGGTGGTCGGCGGGGCCATCGACGCAGCCATCGACACCGCGAAGGGATCGATGGCCGGGCCGGTGGAGGAGTACGTCGATCAGGCGGCGAACGCCTCGTTGATCGCCGCGGCCGGCGCGCTGCTGGCCGGCGGCGGCACCGAAGACGCGGCCGGCGCNCGGCCGCGTCGGCCATCGTCGGCAGCAATGTCGACGCACTGCTGGTGGCCGGCGTGATGACCGCCAACGCTATCGCCGGCGGGGTGCAACGCTTGCGCGCCGAGGCGGCGGTCGCCGAACTGTTCGCCGAGCAGGAAAAGCACGCGCGCCGCGTCGTGCTCCCCACCGTGGCAACGGCGCACCGCCGGCTCGAGGCGGCCCGCACGACCGAACGAACGGTCACGGTGAGCGCGAAATCGCTGCGCCCGGGCGAAATCATCGACCTCGCCGCGCCGGAGGTGGTACCGGCGGACGCACGACTACTGGTAGCCGAGGACCTGGAGGTCGACGAGTCCTTCCTCACCGGCGAGTCGCTGCCGGTCGACAAGCAGGTCGAGCCCGTCGCCGCCGCCGACTCCGACCGGGCCAGCATGCTGTTCGAAGGCAGCACCATCGTCGCCGGGCGCGCGCGGGCGATCGTCGTCGCCACCGGCGCCGGCACCGCCGCGCAACNCGCGGTGTTGCGGGCTCATGGCGACATCCCGGGCTGGGACGAGGACCGGGTCTACGAGGTCGCCGACGCGCTGCTGCACGGCGAGGAGGCACCCGAGCCGGACCCGGATGAGTTGCCGGCCACCGGGGCGCGGCTGCACTGGATCCGTGCGCAGGGCCCCTCGGCGATGCCCGCCCAGGGGCTCGAGCATGCCGACCTGGTGGTCGACGGCGAACGCGTCGGCAGCGTCGACGTGGGATGGGAGGTCGACCCGTTCGCCATCCCGCTGCTGCAGACCGCGGCCCGGACCGGGGCGCGGGTGGTGTTGCGTCACGTCGCCGGCACCGAAGACCTGACCGCCAGCGTCGCGGTGAGTCACCCGCCGGGCACCCCGTTACTGCAGCTGGTTCGCGACTTGCGGACGGATCGCGGGCCGGTATTGCTGATCACCGCGCTGCACCGGGACTTCGCGTCGACGGACACGTTGGCGGCGCTGGCCATCGCCGACGTCGGTGTGGCCCTCGACGATCCGCAGGCGGCGACGCCGTGGACCGCGGACATCATCACTGGCACCGATCTGGCGGCGGCGGTTCGGATCTTGTCGGCGCTGCCGGTGGCCCGGGAGGCGACGGAATCCGCGGTGCGCCTTGCCAAGGGCGGCAGCACCCTGGCCGGGCTGCTGCTGGTCACCGGTGATCCCGGCTCTGCCAACCCGCTGGCCCTGCAGCGCTGGCTCAACCCGGTCAACGCCGCGGCCGCGGCCGCGTTGATACAGGGAACCTTCTCGGCCAGCAGGGTGTTACGGCTGGCCGATCCCACGCCGCAGCCGCTGACCGCGTGGCATGCCCTGGACCCCGAGATCGTCTACTCCCGCCTGACCAGCCGCACGCGACCGCTTGCCGTCGAGCCCGGAATCGCGCCCTGGAGACAGGTTCTCGACGACCTGTCCTACAACCCGGTCGTCGCGCCGCTGCGGGGGCCGGCGGCCCGGGTGGGTCGGCTGCTGTCGGCGACGCGGGCCGAGCTCGCCGATCCACTGACACCGATCCTGGCCGTGGGTGCGGCCGCGTCGGCCATCGTCGGCAGCAATGTCGACGCACTGCTGGTGGCCGGCGTGATGACCGCCAACGCTATCGCCGGCGGGGTGCAACGCTTGCGCGCCGAGGCGGCGGTCGCCGAACTGTTCGCCGAGCAGGAAAAGCACGCGCGCCGCGTCGTGCTCCCCACCGTGGCAACGGCGCACCGCCGGCTCGAGGCGGCCCGCACGACCGAACGAACGGTCACGGTGAGCGCGAAATCGCTGCGCCCGGGCGAAATCATCGACCTCGCCGCGCCGGAGGTGGTACCGGCGGACGCACGACTACTGGTAGCCGAGGACCTGGAGGTCGACGAGTCCTTCCTCACCGGCGAGTCGCTGCCGGTCGACAAGCAGGTCGAGCCCGTCGCCGCCGCCGACTCCGACCGGGCCAGCATGCTGTTCGAAGGCAGCACCATCGTCGCCGGGCGCGCGCGGGCGATCGTCGTCGCCACCGGCGCCGGCACCGCCGCGCAACGCGCGCTGACGGCGATCGCGGATGTCGAGTCGGCCGCGGGTGTGCAGGCCCGGTTGCGGGAACTGACCAGCAAAGTGCTTCCGCTGACCCTGGCCGGCGGTGCCGCGGTGACCGGTTTGGCGCTGGCGCACCGTGGGTCGCTGCGGCAGGCGGTCGCCGACGGCGTCGCCATCGCCGTGGCCGCCGTTCCCGAGGGCCTGCCGTTGGTGGCCACCCTTGCCCAGCTCGCCGCCGCCCAGCGATTGTCACGGCGGGGGGCGCTGGTCCGCACGCCGCGCGCCGTCGAAGCGCTCGGCCGGGTCCAGACGGTGTGTTTCGACAAGACCGGCACGCTCACCGAGAACCATCTGCGCGTCGTCTCCGCGGTGCCGCACGGGACCAGCGCGCGGGGCCCGCTCCCCGACGCCGGCGACCCGCAGGGCGCCGAGGTGCTGCGCGTCGCCGCGCGGGCATGCACCCAGCCGCACAACGGGCAGGGCCACGCTCACGCCACCGACGAGGCCATCCTCACGGCCGCCAATTCCCTTGATGGCCATGGTGATTCGGAATGGACAGTGCTCGCGGAGGTGCCGTTTGAATCCAGTCGCGGCTACTCCGCCTCGATCGGCACCGCGAACTCGGCGGAGCCGATGCTGATGGTCAAGGGAGCGCCCGAGCAGATCTTGCCGCGTTGCCGGTTCGCCGATGCGGACGCCGATCAGAACCACGCGGAGTCGTTGGTGATGCGCCTCGCCGAACAAGGACTGCGGGTGCTGGCCGTGGCGCAGCGCCGCTGGGACGGCGAGACCACCGAGGAGGACACCGATGCCGATGACGTCGACGCCGCCGCGCACGACTTGGAATTGGTCGGCTACGTCGGTTTGGCCGACACCGCACGGGCGTCGGCGCGGCCACTGATCGAGACGCTGGTGGAGGCCGGTCGCAGGGTGGTGCTGATCACCGGCGACCACCCGGTGACGGCCCGCGCGATCGCCCGTCAACTCGGCCTGCCGTCGGACGCGCGAGAGATCACCGGCGCCGAACTCGCCGCCCTCGACGAGGACGAGCGGGCCAAACTCGCCGCCGACGTCCAGGTTTTCGCGCGCGTCAGCCCGGAGCAGAAGGTGCAGATCGTCGCCGCGCTGCAGCACAGCGGGCAGGCCGTCGCGATGGTCGGTGACGGGGCCAACGACGCCGCCGCGATCCGGATGGCCGACGTGGGCATCGGGGTGAGTGGTCGCGGTTCGTCGGCCGCGCGCGGCGCCGCCGATATCGTCCTGACCGACAACGACCTTGGCGTGTTGATCGACGCGTTGGTCGAAGGCCGCGGGATGTGGGGCGGCGTGAAAGATGCGGTCAGCATTCTCGTCGGCGGCAACGTGGGTGAGGTGCTCTTCACCATCATCGGCACCGCGCTGGGGACCGGTCGTGCGCCGGTGGGCACGCGTCAGCTGCTGTTGGTGAACCTGCTGACCGACATGTTTCCCGCGCTCGCGGTTGCCGTCACCCCGCAGTACCCGCAGCCCGAAGACGAGGACGTCGCGGACCGCGACGCCGAGGAATTGCAGCGCGCCTTCCAGCTCGCGGCGCTGTCCGAACCCTCGCCGTCGCTCGACGCGCCGCTCATGCGCCAGATCGTCACCCGCGGCGCCGTCACCGCCGCCGGCGCGACGGCAGCCTGGGCCATCGGCCGCTGGACCCCGGGCACCGAACGCCGCACGGCGACAATGGGTCTCACCGCACTGGTCACCACGCAGCTCGCACAGACCCTGCTGACACGCCGCCACAGCCCGCTGGTCATCGCCACGGCGCTGGGCAGCGCCGGGGTGCTCGTCGCCATCGTGCAGACCCCCGGTGTCAGCCAGTTCTTCGGCTGTACACCGCTGGGTCCCGTCGCGTGGTCCGGCGTGATCGGCGCGACCGCCGGCACCACGGCCGTGACGGTCCTGGCGCCCAATTGGCTGGCCAAGAGGGTTGCAGCGCTCGAACCCAAGCAGATTGAGGCCTGGGCCGGCTCAGCTCGATAACTCCTTGCGCACGACCTTGCCCGCCGGATTGCGCGGAATGCTGTCGACGACGTTGATGTCCCGGGGCTGTTCAAAGCGGGAAACCCTGCCCTTCAGGTAATCCCGCAGTGCCGGCGGGTCGATGCTGCGTCCCGGCCGCGGGACGACAAAGGCGGCCAGTCGATGGCCGAACCGCTCGTCGGGAACGCCGATGACCGCGTTGTCGGCGACGTCGGGGTGCTCGGCGAGCGCGTTCTCCACCGCGCGCGGGTAGACGTTCTCGCCCCCCGAGATGATCATGTCGTCCTCGCGACCGACGATGAAGAGCCGTCCGGCATTGTCGAAATAGCCCATGTCCCCGGTGCTCGTCATGTTCTCAACGACGGCCTTGGCCTCCCCCGAGCCCTCCGTGTAGCCCTCGCTCGCCAGCTCGCCGCCGACGAAGACGCGTCCCGTGACGCGCGGCCCGACGGGTCGGTCATTCTTGTCGAAGATGCGCACCGGGCAGCCGGCGACCGGTTTTCCGACGGTCTCGGGGGCCTCCCGCAGGTCGGCCGGCGTCGCCAACGCCCCGATGCCGACTTCGGTGGAGCCGTAGCCGTTGTAGAGGATGTCGCCGTAGGCATCCATGAACCGCTGGCCCAGGGTGGGATCCAACCGGTCTCCGCTGGACAGCGCGACGCGCAAATAGGGCAACGGGTTTCGCGCCCGCACCCGCTGCGGCAGGTCCAGGATCCGCGCGAGCACCACCGGCACCGCGGTGAACGCGTCGGCGCGGTGCAGCGACGCCTGCGCCAGCGCGGCCTCGGCGTCGAAGTGGCGATGCGTCAGCACGGTTCCGCCCAGGGCCACCGTCAGCATCAGCATGCCGAGGCCCAGCCCGTGAAACATGGGCATCGCCACCGAGATTCGCGAACCGGTTCGCAGCCCGGTGCGGTCGAGGATCGTCACCCAGACGCCCACCGCCGAACGCAGCTGCGGGGTGCGGGGCACGCCCTTGGGCTTGCCGGTCGTGCCCGACGTCAACAGAACGATCCGGCCGGGTGCGGCCACCCGGGGTCTCGGGGGTCGCGGCCCCTCGTCGCGCGCATCGACCCTCGCCGGATCGACGAGGGCGGCCGATGCTTCGGCTTCGGAGGCGGCACGCGCCCGCTCAGTGAACTCGTCGTCGGCGACGATCGTGGTGATTCGGTGTGCGCTCAGCGCGGCGGCCAGCGCATCGATGCGGAAATCCGTATTCACGAGCACGACGTCGGCGCCGACCAGGGCCACGGCGAAGAACGCCTTGACGAAACCCCGCCCGTTGCGGCACATGACGCCGACCGCGCGGCCGGGTCCCTCCCCGGCGTCGGACAGCTCGCGGGCGAGCGCTTCGGCTTCCGACCGCAGCTCCCGGTAGGTGAGGGCGCCGTCGTCGTCGACGATGGCCGCCCGGTCTGGCCACCGAGCCGCCGTGACGCCCAGCAGCGTGTAGGGATTCGTTCCGCCGCGTCGCGCCTCCCGGATCACCCGCACCACCGTGGCCGGGGAGGGCGGGCCGAGCAGTCCGGAGCGCAGCAGCGCCCGCGCCGCCGTGGCGACCACGCCGTCCTGGGAGGCAAACGCGGTCACGAGTGGGCCTCGCGCGCTTCGGAATCGGCGAAGAAGCGGCGGTGCCACAGCCGGGCCGCGCGTTCGGCGGGCCCGGCCAGCAGCACCGACGCCAGCTCGGCCGGCCACACCCAGGGCGGTTCGTTGGTGCGGGCCCGCTCGATGACCGCCTTGGCGATGGCCTCGGCGGCTTCGTCCGGAGACATGCCGGGCAGCCGGCCCAGGATCGGCGTGGGTGCGATCATCCGGGTGCGGACCAGAGCGAAGTAAACCGACGTGACATCCACACCGTCGGCGTGCAATTCCGGCGCCACGCTGCGCAGCCAACGGTCGAACGCGCCCTTGGACGCCTGGTAGGCGCCCCACTGCGGCCCGGGAACGACGCGCACGCCCACGCTCGAGACGTTCACGATATGCCCGGCACCGCGCTCGCGCATGGCCGGTAGCAACCCCAACAGCAGCCAGATCGGTCCCAGGTAGTTGATGGCGATGGTGCGCTGAAAGTCGTGCGGGCGGTCGTACTGGTCATGCAGCGAGCGGCGCAACGACTTGCCGGCGTTGCTCACCACGATGTCGAGCGGGCCGTGGTCCTCGGTGATCTGTTTCGTCAGCGCGCCGACGGCGGCCTCGTCGGTGAGGTCGGTCGGATAGGCCACGGCCCGGCCGCCGCCCGCGTTGATCGCCGCCGCAAGGTCCTCCAATTTTTCCGCCGACCGGGCAACGACGAGCACGGTCGCTCCGGCGGCGGCCATCGTGCGGGCCGTCGCTTCGCCGATTCCGTAGGACGCGCCCGTCACCAATACCGTCTTGCCCGCGACGGTCTCGCGCAGCTTGTCGGGGTCCGAGACCCGCGCCGGATTGGCCACCCGGTCGGCGACCGCTGCAAGGGCTCGCTGGAAGGGCTGTGCTATCACGTTCATGTTCGCTGCCGCACTCACTCCGAATTGCGCGCCGAGGGTGCGGCTCTGGCTTGACCGTGCGCCTCGACTCGAGCTACAGCTAGCAGACCACACCGGGCTCCGGCCCCGCGCCCGGGCCCGGCGTTTCTCGTCCGGTCCCCGGCCGGTCCCGAGGCGAGCCGACGGGCCAATTTACGGCTCTGAAACAATTGTCGGAGAAAACTCTGTTTAGGCAACCGTTTACAAGGGCACAATTGCGGCATGATCGCACGTCACCTCCCTCGTTTCCTTGGTTCCGCGGCGGTCGCGGCGGCCGGCCTCAGCGCCTCGGTTCTCGCGCCTGCCCTCCCCTTAGCCTCCGCCCAGTGCCCGGACGTCCAGGTGGTGTTCGCCCGCGGCACCGGTGAGCCCCCGGGTGTCGGGCCGACCGGACAGGCGTTCGTCGATGACCTGCGCTCGCGCATCGGCGGAAAGTCCCTCGACGTGTATCCGGTCAACTACCCCGCCAGCAACGACTGGGACACCGGCCTCGATGGGATCAGGGACGCCGGCGCGCACGTCGTGTCGACGGCGCACGACTGCCCCAACACCAAGATGGTGCTCAGCGGCTACTCCCAGGGCGCGGCCGTGATGGGCTTCGTCACCTCGGCCGCCGTGCCCGACGGCGTCGATCCCAACACGGTGCCCAAGCCGCTGGACCCGTCCGTGGCCGACCACGTCTCGTCGGTGGTGCTGTTCGGCATGCCGAACGTCCGGGCGATGAATTTCCTCAACGAGCCCCCGGTCGCGATCGGTCCGCTCTATCAGCCCAAGACCATCAAGGTGTGCGCCCCCGAGGACCCGGTCTGCTCCGACGGCATGAACTTCGCCGCGCACGACACGTACGCGTCCGACGGGCAGATCATCGACAAGGGCGCCGCGTTCGCTGCCAGTCAGCTCGGCGGCAACGGCGCCACCCCGGCCGGGGCCCCCGGGGGAGGGTTCGGCAGCTGAGCTGACGGTCTACCAGGCGCGGCTCCCGCGCTAGTCGCCGACGAAGCCCTTGTTGCGCATCAGGTGATCCGCCAGGAACCCGTTGTGCGGGATTTCGGGCGCCGCATAGAAGGTCGGGTGCGGGCCGCGGTAGACGTTGGTGATCGTCGGTTCGTCGAGCAGCTCCTCGAGCAGCCGGTCGTCGCCGGTGATCGCCGTGACGACCAATGAGTGCCGCAGCGGCTCGATGCCGGCGGCGCGCGACCACGGCGACACCCACACGCACGGAAACGGCAACTCGACGTTGAGCTTGCCGACATCCGGTTCGGCCAGCAGGTGCACGGCCGGGCGCAGCGCGGCGTACCCGTCCCCGACGGCGGCGACCACCTGATCGGCGCCGAGCAGCGGCGTCGCTCCGCTGGCCTTGGCCTGT
>NZ_LT546237.1:4375441-4411044 GCF_900078675.2 Mycobacterium interjectum | reverse complement strand
GAAGTCGAGCCCGCCGATGGCGGCGGTGGCGAACAGCTCGGCCGCTTTGCCGAGCGCCGCTTCGCGCTCCGCGACGGGCAGCGGCCGGCTCTTGCGCTGCGCCCCGATGGTGCGCGAAACATACAGCGGCGGAACAATGCTCAGCTCGGCAACGGCAGCACCCGCGGTGCTCGTGATGATTTCGCGGTTGCGGGTGCGGTAATCGCCGCCCGGACCGAGCGCGTCGATGCGCACCAAATCGGGTGCGGGAAAGGCTTGTTCGGGCCCCATGGTTCAGTACACGCCCTCGATGACGGCCTCACCCTCGAAGGTGGTGACCGGCCGCACCGCGCTGACGGAATCGCTGAGTTGACCCGCCGGGCCGGGCGTTCGGATGGCCAGATCGCGCTCCAGGTTGTTCGGGATGAACATTCCCTTGCTGATATGGTTCATCACCACCTGGCCCGGCTGCCCGTAGGCCACGCGTTCGCCGGTGTCGGGATCGACCACCCAGAACACGACATACGGTGTCCGCGGGTCGAACACGAACGAGCCGTCGTCGGCGGTTCGGGTGACCGCCTGGGAGAGCACCATGGTGCTGCCGAAGGCCATGGTGATGGTCGTGGTCGGGAAGATGTCGCGAAGCACATCGAGCGTGTCCGCGTCCACATGCGCACCGCTGAGCAACAGGTAGCGGATCTTGTCGTTCACCAGGTCCACCATGCGATCGTTACGGGCGATGGCCTCGAGCAGCGGCGGGGTTGTGTGCAGATTGGCGACGTTCTGCGTCTGGAGCACGAACACGGCTTGGTCGATGACATGGTCGACATAGGCGGCCACTTCGGCGGCCGCGTTGCGCGCGGCGAGCTTTTTCACCCAGCGGGGGTCGAGGTCGATCGCGTGGAAGGCCGCGCCCAGCCGCCCGGAGACCAAGCGGGAGAAGTAACCGACGCCGTGTGGGCCGCCGGGCATCAGGCACAGGAAGCCGTGGCCGCGGACAAAGCCGCCCGTGGCGAAGTCCTCGGTTTGCCACTGCACCACCTGCGCGATCCAGTCCGGCATCTGCACGGTCCGTTTCGGGGCCCCGGTGGTGCCGCCGGATTCGAATACCTGGGGCACCGGTGGCGATGACCCATAGCCGCGCGGAACGAGGTCCTCCACCGGCACATCGCGCAATGCGTTGACGAGGTTGGGGAACAGGCGAAGATCCGCGAAGCTTTTGACATCGGTCAACGGGTCGAAGTCCAGATTCCGGGCGGTCTGCAGCCAGAACGACGAACCGGTGTCCGCGCCGAAGTGCCAGGCCATCGCGGCGGCCAGATAGGCCTCGGGGTCTTGCAGCGGAGCCGATCGGGGAACCTCCAGCAGCGAAAAATCGCCCATGCCAACGATCCTGTCACAGGGGCGGCCCCGCAACCGGGTGCGCGCGACACCGGGCACACGGGCGATGAACGCTGCCCCACGTCGCGGGAAACGCTTTGTGGCCGACCGGTTTCAGCCGTCGCGCGCCTGCCGAAGGGCTTCGGTGATGGCCTCGTTGAAGGCGGGGTAGACCTCGTCGTAGCGACCGTCGCGCTCGGCGAACCGCAAGGGCTTGACGCGCTCCACGACGATCTCGTGGGCCTCCGGTTCCGTCTCCAACAGGCTCATCGTCTCGGCGATGTACTCGTCCAACGGCATCGCCCTGGGGTCGCTGGAGTCGAACCCCCGCCCACGCTGCAGCCCCGTCTGCACGTGCGGTGGAATGATTTCGATCACCTGGACCGCAGTCCCGCGGAGCTGGAAACGCAGCGACTCGGTGTAGGAATGCAGCGCCGCTTTGGTCGCGCAATACGTGGGCGTGACGGCGCTGGGCACGAAGGCCAGGCCCGACGTGACGTTGAGTATCGCCGCCCGCGGCTTCTTCAGCAGGGATGGCAGCAGCGCCGCCGTGAGCCGGATCGGGCCCAGCAGATTGATCGCGACGGTCAGCTCCGCCACGCTGGGGCCGGTCGTGGTGAGGTCCTCGAAGCGCTGGACGCCGGCGTTGTTGACGAGGACGTTGAGGTCCCGGTAGTGGTCGGTCACCTCGGTGGCGAACCGCCGGATGTCGGCGGGGTCGCCTTGATCCAGCGACAGTGTCCGGATGCCCGGGTTGGCGTCGGCGACGGCCTGCAGCGGCTCCCGCCGCCGGCCCGCGATGACCACCGTGTTGCCGAGCCGGTGGAGCGCCTCGGCCAGGCCGCGCCCGATTCCGCTGCCGCCCCCGGTCACCAGCACCGTATTGCCCGTCATCCGCATCGCCGCTCCCCTCCGTCCAGTCAGTACCGTCTCACTTTCGTCCTTTTGGGGACCGCTGGGTAGAGCCGACGACGGTGTGGACGACCTGCCGAAGCCAGCGGTGCGCCGGATCTTCGTCGACGCGCGGGTGCCAAACCGCGTAGAACTGCACGTCGCCCAGCTCGCCGGGCGCGCCGAGCACGCGGACGGGCGCCGAGCCGGCAAATTGCTCGACCTGTCGAGCCGGAACGGTCAGCACCAGCTGGGTGCCGGGCAGCACGGCGGCGCCCACGACGTGGTACGGCACGACGACGGCGACGCGACGGCGTACGTCGCGCGCCTCCAGGGCCTGATCGAGGCCGGGCTGGCCGAGATCGATGCTCACATGCGGCCACCGCAGGTATTGCGCCAGTGACACCGAAGCGCACGCGGCGAGCGGGTGCTCGGCGGCCACGACGCAGACGAACCGGTCGGTGAACAGGTGCCGGCTGCTGTATCCGTCGGGTGCCGCGCGGCCGCGGATCACCAGGTCGGTCGTCCCGGCGTCCAGCCTGTCGAACACCCGCGCGTCGAGGGGCTCACAGGTCACCGTCGCGTTGGGCGATCCGGTCAGGATCCGCCGGATGAGCTCGGGGCCGAACGCCGCGGCGGTGTAGTCGCTGACCGCCAGCCGGAACGACGGGGCCGCGGTGGCCGGGTCGAAGGTCTCGCCGGCGAAGAGCTGGTTGAGTTCGGTGACGACGGTCGCCAACTGGGCCTGGATGCGCTGGGCGCGCGGGGTCAGCGAGTACCCGTCGGGCCCGCGGACCAGCAGCTCGTCACCGAAGTGCCGTCGCAGCCTCTGCAGGGCCCGGCTCATCGCGGGCTGGCTGAGCGCCACCCGGTCGGCCGCGCGCGAGACGTGGCGCTCCTCGAGGAGCGCCACCAGGGGCGGCAGCAGGTTCAGGTCGACGCGCTCCATATGCGTCCGGCGCATGCTGTTGATACTAGCTATTCATTTCACAAATAGACCGATGCGGCGCAGAGTTGAAAGGAGAAGGCATCCCCGACGACAGTGAGGAAGGCCGATGCGCTACATCGCCTTGGAAGAAGCGTTTTTCATTCCGGAGTTGGCCGAACTCCGGCCGGCCCACCGGCAACTGATGCAGCTGTTGCGGCCCGAATTCGGCGAGCGGTATGAACGCCGGCTGCCCGACTTCGCCGAATATCGCCTGTCGGAGATGGACGAGGCCGGCATCGACATCCAAGTGCTCTCGCTGACGTCGCCGGGTCTGCAAGTCGAGCTCGACGCCGAGCGGGCCCGCCACAACGCGCGGTTCGCCAACGACTACCTGGCGAAAGTCATTGCCCGACAACCGGATCGGTTCCGCGGGTTCGCCGCGCTGCCACTGCAGGATCCCGCCGCAGCGGCCAGGGAACTCGAGCGCGCGGTCAACCGGGACGGGCTGTGCGGGGCGCTGGTCAACGACTGCATCAGCGGCCCGGGCGGGCGCTACCTGGACGCGCCCGCATACGACGAACTGTGGTCCGCGGTGGAATCCCTTGGCGTGCCGCTCTATTTGCACCCGGGGTCGCCGCCGGCCGATCGCTGGAGCGTCATTGACGGCCGTCCGGAACTCTACGGGGCGACCTGGAGTTGGGCCGCCGAGGTGAGCGGCCACGCGTTGCGGCTGCTGTTCGGCGGCGTGTTCGACCGGCATCCGGGCGCGACGCTGATCCTGGGCCACATGGGCGAGTTCTTGCCGTTCCAGCGCAGCCGGTTGGACTCCCGCTACGCCACCATCTCCGCGGCCGCCCCGCTGCGGCGCGCGCCCTCGGCGTACCTCGGCACCAACATCGTCTTCACCAACAGCGGGGTGTTCTCCCCGGCGGTGATGCTGGGAGCGGTGCTGGAGGTCGGCGCCGACGCGGTGATGTTCTCCGTCGACTATCCCTACGAGTCCTCGCGCGAGGCGGTCGAGGGATTCGAGCGGACGACGCTGTCCGCGGCCGACCGGGAGAAGATCGCGCACGGCAACGCCGAACGGCTGCTGCGCATCGGCTAAGCAGCGTGGTTGTGGAGGCGGCGCGGGTCGACGCCCGCGCGGCGCCAGGCCTTGGCCGCCCAGGGCAGGTAAATGAACGCCACCGGCAGCCGGTTGACGAGCGGATTGAGCGCGCGCACCACGGCGGCGAACCGCTGGAATCGCTTCTCCCTCTTTGCATCCCATTCCAGCTGGCACACCTCGCGCATCTGCTGCGGCAGCGTTCCCACCAAGACCAGGCGAGTGTAGGCGTTCAGCGGAGCGGACAGCATCTTCCAGACCGGCTTGGGAATCCAGCGCGGGCCCGGTATGCCTTTTCGGATGTAGCCAGTGCCGTACAGGACGGTCTTGTGCGGGACGAACCGCTCGAGCATCTCGTCCCAGTAGGCGACGAACTCGTCGTAGGTCTGCGGCTGCCCGCGGTCGCTGACGCCGTAGAGGCCGTACCAGACCTTGCCCTCGTTGAAGATCAGCTCCTTTTCCGCCCGCGACAGCCGGCGGATGAACGTGTCGGTCGTGTAGATGACCTGGTCGACGAACGTGGCGTGCGCCCAATAGAACAACTCCGGGTTGAGCGCGTGATAGCGGGAGCCGTCGCTGACGGTGCCCTTGATCGGCTTGTGGAAATCCCGGACCTTGCGGCCCCAGTCATGCGGGTCGTCGGAGTAGACGGTCTTCATCAGCGGCGGTGCGGTCCGCTTGGCCCGGCCCAACGTGTCGCTGAAAATCACCGAGTGATCCAACACGCCCTGGGCGAGTTGCTCGATGCAGTTCTCCACCCCGGCCGTGCGCTGGAATCCGAAGAACTGGGTGCGGTGGTCGCCGTAGAACTTCCAGATCAACGACTCGGGCCCCAGCCGGGGCGCAGCGTGGGCAGCCTCGTCGTCCAGCGGCATGGGCACCGCCTCGCGAACGCCCGTGTCGAAATCCCGTTGCGCCGTCATCCCCATCTCCTCGCCGCCCGCGCGCGCACCTAGTTGTGCACCAGAGGAACAAACTCGTATCTTTGTATCAAACGATGCCGTGCCGCTTGCCGTGGGGGTCCTGATCCATGCCGAACCACAGCCTCGATCTCGGCGCAATGACCGATCTCGAGCGCACCATCTTGGATACCGCGCGGGAGGTCTTCGAGACCTACGGCGTACGTCGGGCGAACATCGAGGACGTCGCCGCCCGGGCCGGCATCAGCCGCAGCACCATCTACCGGCGTTTTCCGACCAAGGATGACCTGTTCGAGCAGGTGGTGCGCCGCGAGGCTGAACTCTTCTTCCGAACCCTCGACCAGGCAACCGCGGGCTGTGACCCACAGCGGGCCGTGATCGAGGCGTTCGCGCTCGGGGTCCGCCTGGTCCAGGACTCCCGGCTCTATTCGCGGATCGCCGAAAGCGAGCCCGAGCTGTTGGGGATGTTTTCCCGGTCCGACGTCTTCCCGATTCGCCAATTCGCCGACGGGATCGCGCACACCCTGCGGCGCTGCGGGGCGGACGTCCCCGATTCCGACCTGGCCGACATCGCCGACATCCTGCTGCGCGTCGCCCTGGGCATCATCGTGTTTCCCACCGACCGACTCGACACCTCGGACCGGGCGGCCGTTCGCGACTACGCCGCGCGCTACCTGGTCCCGATCATCGGGCGCTAGCGAGTGCTCGACTTGTCGGTGCGCTGAATTAGCCTGATACCCGTGCCTGGATTTTCTGGGACACCACGCACCCGCTACGCCAGTTGCGGAGACACGGACATCGCCTACCAGGTGTTCGGCGACGGACCGATCGACCTGCTGCTGCTGCCGGGGCCTTCGATTCCGATCGACTCGGTCGACGCCGAGCCGTCGATGTACCGCTTTCATCGACGGCTGGCGTCATTCGCCAGGGTGATCCGGCTCGACCAGCGCGGGATCGGGCTGTCGTCCCGCGTCCCCTCGACCGACGTGATCGGGCCGGAGTTCTGGGCCAAAGACGTCGTCTCGGTCATGAATGCGGTGGGCTGCGAGCGCGCCACGATCGTGGCTCCGGGGTTCACCTCGATGACCGCGCTCACGCTGGCGGCCGAGTACCCGGAACGGGTGAGCAGCCTGGTGATCATCAACGGCGCGGCCCGCACCCTGTACGCGCCCGACTACCCGATGGGCTCCAAGGTCGAGGACCTCGACCCGTATACCACCGTCGCGATCGACCCGGACGCCGTCGAGCAGGGCTTCGACATGCTCGGCATGATCGCGCCCAGCGTCGCCCGCGACGACGCCTTCCGCGGCTGGTGGGACGCCGCCGGCAACCGCGCCGCCTCGCCCAGCATGGCGCGCGCGATGATCTTGACCATCCGGCAGGCGGACGTGCGCGACACGCTGCCGCGCATCACCGCGCCGACGCTGATCCTGCATCGCGCCGACTCCGAGTTCACCCCGGTCGCGCACGGCCAATACCTCGCCGAGAACATCGCCGGATCGCGCTTCGTGGAGCTACCGGGCGACGACACCCTGTACTGGGTCGGCAACACCGCGCCGATGCTCGACGAGATCGAAGAGTTCATCACCGGCATGCGGGGCGGTTCCGACGCCGAGCGCCTGCTGACCACGATCGTGTTCACCGACATCGTCGGCTCCACCGAACGGGCCGCCGAACTCGGCGACGGCCGCTGGCGCGACCTGCTCGACAACCACGACACCATCATTCGGCACGAGCTGCAGCGGTTCGGCGGGCGGGAGGTCAACACCGCCGGCGACGGGTTCGTCGCCACCTTCTCCAGCCCCAGCGCGGCGCTGGCGTGCGCCGACGACATCGTCGACGCGGTGCGGGTGCTGGGCATCGAGGTGCGGGTGGGCGTTCATGCCGGCGAGGTCGAGGTGCGCGGCGCCCTGAAGAAGGACATCGCGGGCATGGCCGTGCACATCGGTGCCCGGGTGGCGGCGCTTGCCGACGCCAGCGAGGTGCTGGTCTCCTCGACGGTGCGCGACATCGTCACCGGCTCGCGCCACCGGTTCGCCGACCGGGGGGAGAGCGAGCTCAAAGGCGTGCCGGGGCGGTGGCAACTCTGCGCCCTGGTTCGCGAGCGCGCCGCAGTCAGGCGGTAACCAACCCGACATCTGGAGACGGTCGACGCGCCCGTCGGCTCGGCTAGGCTGGTTTCTGGCTCGTGGCAACCTCGACTGTTGTTCTACAGCTTCGCTTTTGATTGAAGGAGTACGCGTGACCGACGTGCATGTCTCGCTGCCGCCCGCGCTCCGCCGAGCGCTGGATCTCCTCGCCGATCCGCCGGCGGATCCGGACGTCAGCAAGGGCTACCTGGATCTGCTCGGCGCCGGATCGGGCGAGGACGCCGTCCCGAAGAACACCGGCCCGATCCAGGCGGCATGGGCCTCACCGATCGGGTCGATGCTGTACGACAACGCCCAGGCCCTGTCGCGCCGGCTGATCAGCGCGTGGGCATTGCCCCTCGAGTGGTTGGACATCCCCCAGGGCGGCGTCGCGCTGGACGTCGGCTCGGGTCCCGGCAACGTCACCGCGTCGCTGGCACGCGCGGCCGGCCCCGAGGGGCTGGCGCTGGGCGTCGACATCTCCGAGCCCATTCTTGCCCGCGCCGTGCGTAACTAGGCGGGCCCCCAGGTCCGGTTCGTTAAGGCCGACCCGGTACGACGTCGCCCGNCGACTTCCGCTGCGCGACAACACCGTTGACGCGGTAATCTCGACCGCTGTGCTACAGCTGGTTCCGAATCCGGCGGCCGCGCTGGCCGAGATGGCGCGGGTGCTGCGCCCCGGCGGCCGGCTGGCCATCATGGTTCCTACGGTCGGGCGGGCCGCTCGGTTCTGGCAAAAGCTGCCGAACGTCGGGGCGCACGTGTTCGACGACGACGAAATCGGCGACATCCTGGAAAGCGACGGGTTCGCCACCGTGCGCGTCAAGAACTACGGCACGTTTCAGTGGGTGCGCGGCAAGAACGGCTGAGTCTCAGTCGCGCTTGATGGCCGGGTGCCCGCGGGCCAGCACCGGTAGCAGCCACTCCGGCGGCGCCACCCGGAAGAAGCCCGAAGCCGCGCGGTCGTTGCCCGGCGGTGGCAGCGGCCACGTCAGGCCTCGCTCGCCTGGGCCAGCGTGGCGAGCCGGTCGATCGATGCGCGCAGCATGTCGGCTGTCGTCGAACTGGCCCTCTCGAAGCGGGTGCTGTCGGTCAGCGCCGTCCAGTCGTAGGTGTGGGTCACGCTGGTGAGGGTGGCGTTGATCGGGGCGAGCTCCCAGCGCCAGAGATGGCCGGGCGGCAGCTTTTTCGGTTCCGCCGGGCGCCACGCGATCATGCTGCCCTCGATGAACTCCACCACGTGGTTCTCCCGCACGGCGCCGTTCGTCAGCGTCGTCTTGAAGACGTCACCGACCTGCCGGACGCGCTGCCCCGGAGGCGACGAGGCGAGGTTGTTGTTGCCGTCCCAGCTCGGCTGCCGAGCGGGATCGGCGATCAGGTCGAAGATCCGTTCGGCGCTGGCCGAGATCACGCGGGTGGCGCTCACGATGCGTTCCGGTTCCATGCGGTTATCCAAACACGCCCGCCGGGCCGGTGCGGATGTGACTTTCGGCGGGCGCGTTGGGGACCTTCGGCCGTCGAAGCGGCCCCCGGCCGGCTGCCATGGTGGTCTTGCCGGGTTCGCCCCGGTGGCCTGTCCGAAGTGCAGCAAGCCCATTTTTGGGTGAGGCCCCCACGGCCTGCTTGACCCACCGTCACAAGACGGGGATCTGCCTTCGGACAGGCCATTTAACGTCGGCCGGTCCGCTAGCCCACCCGGAGCGCCTCGACCGGTCCGGACAGCGCCGACTTCATGTAGCGGGTGTCGTCATCGGCCAGCACCTCGACGTCGCCGCGCTCGATGCCGTCGGCGATCTGCCGCGCCACCTGCCGCGGGTCGTTCTTGGGCACGTCGAAACCGGAGGCCATCTCGGTCTCGGTAAAGCTCAGGTGGACGCCGGTGACCAGGGTGCCCTGCTTTTCCAGCTCGATGCGCAACGAGTTGGTTGCCGACCACAACGCCGCCTTCGAGTCGCCGTAGCCGCCGAACCCGGCCACCCAGGACAGGATCGAGGCGATGTCGACCAGCGCCCCGCCACCGTTGTCGGCCAAGATCGGCGCGAAGGCCTGGGCAACCCGAAGCGCGCCGAAGTAATTCGTCTCGAACACCGCCCGCACTTCCTCGATGTCGCTGCTGAGCAGATTGTGCGCACCGATGATGCCGGCGTTGTTGACGACGATGTTTGCGTCCGTCGCCGTAACAGCCAGCGCGGCAACCGAATCCGGCTTCGTCACGTCCAGCGCGACGCTGACCACCCGCGGGTCCTCGCTGGGCTTGGGCGACCGCGCCGTGGCGTAGACCTTGGCCGCGCCCCGGCGCAAGAACTCCTCCACGATGGCCTTGCCCAGCCCGCGCTGTCCGCCGGTGACGACGACCGTTGACCCCTTGATGTTGACCATGATCCTGACTCCTTGACGTAAGTAAACGTGCTTTGCATCTGTCATGGTAGTTGACGCTTCCGACATATGCAAGTATGTTTTGGATATGTCATCGCAATGGTGTGCGTCACAGCGGTACCAGCTCGTCCCGGCCCCCGGCGGTCTCGCCCTGGTTCAGGACTTCCTCAACACCGCGGGCATCGAGGGATACGGGCCGGACCTGTTGACCGACAGCGCGCTCGCCGACGACTGGGTGGCCGGCGCGGTGCGGGCGTGGTCAGCCGCGCGCGGCCTGGACGCGCAGCCGCCGCCGCTCGGCGGCGCGGACCTGTCCAAGCTGCGGGCGCTGCGCGAGACGATTGCCCAGCTCGTCGCCGGGCAACCGCCGACCGGGCGCGGCACGGACCCCGTCCCGGCGTCTCTGACGCTGTCGACTGCGGGTGAGGTGCGGCTCGAACCCGCCGGCGCGGGGTGGCGCTGGCTGGCGTCGGCGCTATGGGGAGAGGTTTTGCTCAGCCAGCGGGACGGCACCTGGCGGCGGATCAAGCGATGCCACAACCCGCAATGCGCATCGACGTTCTACGACCGCTCGAAGAACAACAGCGGGGTGTGGCACGACGTGAAGACGTGCGGTAACGCCGCCAACCTGCGGGCTTCCCGGGCCCGGCGACGCGAACGCGACAGCACGGCCCAGCGCACGGCGCGCGGCTAGGCCCCCCGACCCGCGCCTGGGCCGTCAGCAGCGCTCGGCGCCCCGGGGCATGATGCATGGGCCGGAAGCCCCTTGGCGTCGAGCGCCTTTCAGCACGGCCTGCAGGGCGTTGCACGCGCGTGCCGTAATCGGGGCGACCATGTCGCGGTGGGTGGGGCGCGGACCCGTCCGGTCCTGCAGTGTTGACACGTTCTAATCCCTTGTCCGTTCGGCCAGTTCGCCGATTCATTGAATTGCACCCCGGCCGTTTTACGGGCGCGCCGCGCCGCGGTAAACGTCACGAAAAGGGATCTTGTGGCATCACCCACATTGGTGGCGCAACGTCCGGCTCGTCACACCCTGTGCCTGAACCGGCGAAGATAGCCGAAAAGCCGGCGCGCCGGCACCGGCTTTGGCCAGTCGTCGGCGCGGAAGTATGCGTCGGTGCCACCATCGACGAACAGCACGCTGCCGCAGAGGAAGTCGGCGGAATCCGACAACATGAAGCACATCCAATCGGCCAATTGCCGGGCGTCGCCGAAGCCGCCGACCGGGACCGGGAACGACCGAACCGCCTTGGCCTGTCTGGGGTCGGCCAGCTGCTCCTCGAGCAAGGGCGTCATGATGGCGCCCGGCGCGATGGCGTTGAGCCGCACACCCGAACCGGCCCACTCGGGCAGCACCGCATGCCGCCGCACCCAGCGGGCGACGGCGATCTTCGAGGCCGCGTACATCATCGTCGGCGCGGCCGGGCCGAAGATTCGTACGGACCGCAGCGCCTTGTCGGCGTCGTGCGCGAGCAGCGCCCGCACGGTCCGCCGGGGTACCGCCGGCACCGTCGTCGTGGAATTGCTGGAGACGACGACGACCTTGGCGCGTTCGGCCGCCGCCAGTGCGGGACGCAAGGCGGCAAGCAGCTCGACCACCCCGAGGTAGTTGACCTGAGCGATTTGGCGGGGCCGATCCCGTCCCGGGCCCGGGCCCAGCCCGGCCGCCAGCACGGCGCCCTCGAGCCTGCCGNGATCGCATACGTGCCCATGGAAAACCTCCGCTCCTCGTGCCGCAGTATGCCCGTCAGCCGGCGGCCGCGGCGCGCTCGAGGTCGAGGAGTTGCTCGCCCCGCCGCTCCTCGTCGTAGGCTTTGCGGCCACCGCGCAAACCGAACAGCCGTTTGGATACCAGCAGGTAGATCACGGCGGCCACGTTGATCGTGAAGGTGACCACCCGGGTCATCGTGATGCCCTTGGCGAGGTCATGGATTTCCAACGGCAGGAAGACCGAGGTCGCGATCACCGCGAAGTACTCGCCCCAGCGCTTCAGCAACCAGAGGCCAACGCCCTCGATGACCTCGATCAGCGCATAGACGATCAGCATCGCGGTCAGCAGGGCCAGCGTGGACGGCTTGGTGGTGAGCGCCTTCTCCAGCTCGTGCACGATCGTCATCTGATCGACCTTGAAGCCCGCCGCGCGAAAGATCGGCAGGTCACGGTCCAGGGTGGCCTGGATGGCTCCCCGCGCGCCACGGAACTTCCACACGGCGTACGCCGCCAGCGCGATTACCAGCGCACGAAACAGCCGTTCCACCGCGAGCGCGCGGATGATGATGGCCTGGCGTAAGGCCTTGCCGCGCATGATCATCGGCGCGTCCTCGGCGCGGCCGCGCCCGTGTGGTTCACCGACGGTGAATTCAGCGCAACGCAGGCAGCGCCAGACCTCGCCCAGCCCGGTGGTGCCGCTGAGCCGGTCGGCGAGCGCTGCCTCGTCCGGGGCGTACGTGACGTGCCCCGCCACGGCGCAGGTGACCAGTTCCCATCGGTTCTTGTCGCGATCTTTCGCCATGGCAGATCATTGAATGCCGATGGCGAACGATGCAAGGGGGCGCGCGAGTCGGGCCGTCAGAAACGCGCCTTGCGGCGCGGGCGCTGGGCGGCGGGGCTGACCGCGCCGAGTAGGGCGGCCAACTCGGAGACGGTTATCTCGTCCAGGTGGTCGACCGCGGCGATGATGTCGTTGCACAGCGCGTCTGTGCAGAAGGGCTCGGCGAGCCACCGGAACTTGTCGACGACACGCTCCCAGGGCATGGGCCGAGTGGGCGATCCCTCGTAATCGCTTTGTTCCCTGGTGAATTCGCGTCCGTCGCGGGTCACCAGGTGCACGCGGGCCGCCGTGCGTTGCGGGTAGTCCGCGGTCAGGTCGGCGGCGGCGCTGACATCGACCCGAGCCAGCAGGTCCTGAACGTCGCCGCGCAACACGCGTTCGGTCTCGAGCTGCTCGGGACCGACCCCACCGTCGAGCAGCGCCACCGCGCTCAGGTATTTCAGGTTGTAGTCCGCCTGCTCCTTGGTCAGCGGATGATCCTTGACGCCGTAGGCTCCCCCGCCGGCGAAGTCGAACGCCCCCTGGAAGACCTCGAGGGTGACCCGCGCAACGTCTTCGCCACGCAGGTCGTTGTCGCCGCGAAGCGCCAGGATCGCGTCGATGATGACCTGGCCGTGGATGAGCGAGCAGTACTGCTTGAGGTAGGTCTGCTCGACGCAGGCGAGCGCCCGGTCGGCGGTGCGGAGGTCGATGGGCTGATCGAAGAGCTGCGCCAGTCCCTGCGGGCCGTCGAACAATGCCTTGGGTCCGGTGATGCCGCGGCCGGCCAGCATCGTGGTGTAGACCGCACGCATGCCGGTGATGGCGGGCGAAATGCCCTTCCAGTTCGACACCGGCTCGGCGTGTACGGCCGCCAGGGAAACGTTGTCGGCAGCGGCCGCAGCGATGGCGCTGGCGGTTTGTTCGGCGTCTAGCCCCAGCAGCTTCGCCGATCCGGCCGCGACCGACATCGCCAGTTGCAACGCGTGATTGAGGCCGCGTGCCATGACCGGAACCTGGGCGCTGAACCGGCATTGGACCTCGTAGGCTACCGCGAGGGCCAACAGAAAATCCGCTCCGGTGGCGTCGACGTACTCGGCCATGGCCAGGACCGCGCCGAAGTTGTCCGCGGGATGGCAGAGCCCACCCACGGTCAGGTAGGTGTCCAGCAGATCGGGATAGCGCACCAGCACCGCGTTGAAGAACGCGGCCTGATCGACCGATGCCCGGCCCCCGCCGACCAATGTGGCGGTGGGGGCACCGCTGAATTGGGCGGCGTGCGCGCGGATCGTGCCGATGAGCTCGCCGTCCAGCGAACCGACGGCGCAGGCGACGCTGTCCAGCACGTTGCGTTTCAGCAATGCGCGTGGCGAACCGCCGAGGTCCGCCGGCCCCGCACCGACGACAAAGCCGGCGAGATCGTCCACAACGTAGTCATGCGCCATGGTGTTTGTCCTTACCCGGTCAGAATCCGGTACGGTGCCGCCATCTGCCGTTGTGCGCTCTCGAGTTGCCGCGCAACGGTTTTGATGGTGTATCGCCCCGCCGCGGCCAGACACCAATAGCGGGGCACCAGCCCGTTGGACCCCGTGACCCGGGTGCAACGGCTCTGGGGGAGGCCCGGCACCGGCAAAGCGCCTTGCGCCGCAGTGGTTTTGGCTGCGACGCGGCTGTAGGCGCCGGTCAGCCCGACATCGTCGAAGGCACGGGCAATTCCGAAATCGCCCAACAGGACTCGCTCGTCGGGACCGATCGGGCCCGACAGCAGCAAGTTGCCCGGTTTGACGTCGCGGTGCACCACGTTGTGGGCGTGGGCGAAGTCGAGCGCCTTGGCGACCTGAGCGATGACGTGCACGGCGCACGAGAGCACCTTCAGCGCGGTCTGGCGCGGCAGGCTCGGGTCGACGGCCAGATACACCGTGCCCATGCCGCCGGTGCCCAGCACCCGCTCGATGCGGTACCCGCACACCACCGCGCCGCTTGTCAGCACCTCAACACCCTACGGTCACCCCCGTATCCGTACGGCTAACCTATCCGGCGCGATCCACCGTGGGCTGCTGTGATTTCGCGATCGCCGCCGTTTCGCTGGTGAGCTTTTCCCCGATGATCCGGATCTGCCGAGCGCTGAGCGGACACAGCGGATGCACCGCCAGCATCAGGGCGGCTTGCCCACGATGGTCGAAAACCGGGGCGGCGACGGTGACCACGGGTTGCTTGCGACGACCGGGATTGTCGTCGGACAGGAAGCCGATGGTGCTGAACTCGACGAGGAGCTGAGCCAGGATGTGCCGCACCGGAGTCGGCATCTCGTCGCTGTCCAGCGTGCCGACGACCTGGACGGCCTGCGCCAGTGCGGGCGTCGTCCAGTCGACGTCGTATCCACGCCGCCGCGTGTGCTCCAAGACGCGTTCGAGGCGGCGGATCCGATCGCCGTTGTCACCCGCGCCGCGGCGGACCCACGCCCGTTGTTCCTCCTCGGTGTCCCAGGCGGCGAGCGCGACGCCGAACGGCGGGGCGTAGGGGATCCGGTCGCCCGGAATGCCCGCCGGCTGCGTTGCGGGGTCACCCTCGAAGGCCGTGACCACCAACGAATCACCGAATCGCTCGACTACTGACCCGGCGTAGCCGACTTCGCGGGCGAGTCGCAGCGCCGCCGAACGCGCAGCGTGCGCGAGCGGGCGCGCGGTGTCCGTCCGCGCGGCCACCACGGCGAGCGCGGGACCCAGGGTGAATGTCTTCGCGACGGGATCGCGGCTGGCCCAACCGCGGTCGCACAGCGTCTTCAGGATCGCGTGTGCGGTCGCCTGGGTGAGGTCGAGCTCGCGCGCGATGTCGGAGAACCGCAGCCGGGCGTGTGCGGACCGCGCCAGCAGCTCGACAACGTCGAGCACGCGGGCGGTCGGCGCCGACGACGATCCGCGGATGGCTTGACTCCTTCGCGGCGAGGTTCATACAGTTACTGCGAGCATTCGAG
The DNA here is from genome assembly GCF_900078675.2 of Mycobacterium interjectum. GTDB lineage: Bacteria > Actinomycetota > Actinomycetes > Mycobacteriales > Mycobacteriaceae > Mycobacterium > Mycobacterium interjectum. Next base: position 4,395,832 of record NZ_LT546237.1, on the reverse strand, counting down.
ATCTTATATCGATTATTCGAGAAAATAAACGAGGATCCATTGCGCGCGGTTGTGTTGAGGGACGGCACGTTACAGGTCCGCGAGACGCCGGACCCGACGCCCGGGCCGGGTGAATTGCTGCTGCGGACACTGAGCACCGCGATCTGCGCTTCCGATGTGCACTTCATGGACCACCCCGAACTGGCCGTCGACGACCCGACGGGCCGCTCGCTGTACGACCCGGACCGCGACATCGTGCTCGGCCACGAGTTCGTCGGCGAGGTCATCGGGCACGGCCCCGGCTGCACCGATCAGTTCGCGGTGGGCTCGCGGGTGACGGCCATGCCCGTACGTCTCGTCGACGGCGGCGCCGGCGGCATGCGCATCATCGGGCAGCACCCGGACGCGCAGGGCAGTTTCGGTGAGCTGCTGGTGGTTTCGGAGGTGGCAACCAAACCGGTGCCGGGCGACGTCGCCAGCGACGCGGTGGCGCTCACCGATGCGTTCGCCGTCGGCGAGTTCTACGTGAGGTCGGCGCGCATCCAACCCGGCGAGATCCCGATCGTCATCGGCGCGGGCGCGATCGGTCTTTCCGCCGTCGCCGCCCTGGCCGGCCGCTCCATCGAACCGATCGTGGTGGCCGACTACAAGGCCGACCGCCGTGAGCTGGCGCGCGAATTCGGCGCTCACGTCGCGGTGGATCCTGCCGAGAAGTCGGCGTTCGACGCGTTCCGGGAGGTTCGAGCCGAACGCGGATTGCCCGGGCCGGCGGTGGTTTTCGAGTGTGTCGGCGCCGCGGGGCTCATCCAGTACATCGTCGAGGCCGCCGAGATGTCCACCAGGATCTATTGCGCGGGCGGTTGGTACACCGGTGACACGCTGGACATCACCACCGCCACCCGCCAGGGCGTCACGATCCAATTCGGCGGTGGCCCGCACCCGCAGGACTGGTACGGGACCCTGGACGCCATCGCGGCGGGACGGCTGGACCCGCTGCCCAGCGTGGGCAGCATCATCGGCCTGGACGAAGTCCCCGACGCGCTCGAGCTGGCCCGCAGGTCGGACGGTCCACCGCGCATCGTGGTTCACCCCAACGGAGACGCCGGATGAGCGAACGAGACGACCGCCAAGACATCGCGGACTTTTTGGTGCGCTACGCCACCGGGATCGACCGGCGCGATTGGGCGCTGTTCCGGACCGTGTTCACCGACGATTGCGAGCTGGACTACGGCGTGATCGGCGCGTGGCAGGGCGTCGACGCCGTCACCGATTTCATGGAACAGGTGCACGCGCTGGCGGGCCACACCATGCACCGGCTGAGCAACCTGGCGATCACCCTCGATGGCGACAAGGCCGCGGCGCGCACCTACATCGACGGCCTGATCATGGTGGCCGACAACACATCTGGTGTCAACGCGATCGGCTTCTACGACGACGAGATCGTCCGCACCGAAGACGGCTGGCGCATCGCGCGCCGCCGTTACACCCAGGTTCGACTGACCACCGTTGGGAGCCCTTAGGTGACGTTTGCAACCAAATACGGACCGTGGGCACTCGTCGCGGGCGCGTCCGACGGCCTGGGCGCGGCGTTCGCCACCGGAATCGCCGCGCGAGGCGTCAACGTTGTGCTGTTGTCCCGGCGCCAGTCCGTCCTGGATCACGTTGCGGCGGAGATCAACTCGCAGCACGCGGTCGAAACCCGCACGTTGGCGATCGATCTCGCCGAGGTCGGCGCGGCATCGGCGATCGCCGCGGCAACCGGCGACCTCGAGATCGGCTTCCTGGTGTACTGCGCCGGCGCCGACCCGAACTTCAAGCCCTTCCTTGACAACCCGATCGAGGCCGCCGAAGCGATGGTGCAACGCAACTGCATGGTGCCGATGCAGCTGTGCCACCACTTCGCCGCCCCCATGGTCGAGCGGGGCCGTGGCGGAATCGTCATCTTCGGGTCCGGCGCCGGATTGGCCGGTGGGCCCAACATGGTGGCCTACGGTGCCTCCAAAGCGTTCGACATGGTCTTCGCCGAGGCGCTGTGGGCCGAGCTGCATGACAAGGGAGTCGACGTCCTGGGCCTGATCCTGGGCAAGACCAATACGCCCGCGCTGCGGCAACTCGAACACAGCCGGGGGCAGATCAGCTCGCCCGACGACGTGCCGCCGGGGGCGGCCGCCGTGGCGGATGTCATCGGCGAAGCATTCGAGAACCTGGCCAACGGACCGACCTGGATGGTGGGCGAAGACATGCGCGCCGCGGTGCAGATGATGGGGTCGCTGACCCGTAACCAGATCGTCGAACTGATGAAGCACGCCAGCGCCGCGGCGATGGGTCCCGCGGGCTAACCCGGCGCGCGCCAGGAGATCAGCACCCGGCCGTAGAGCAGCCGCCGTACCTCGGCGCCGGGAAGCAGCGCGCGGGCATGGCCGCGCAACTCTTCCAGGGTCGCGGTCGGCGGCCACTTGATCGGAGCGGTGTGTTCCCATTTGCCCCTGATTCGATTCACGGCGCCGCATGCGACCCAACTCGTCAAGTGCCACAGGTTGTTTCGTACCGACGGCTTGACGAAGGTGACGACGCCCAGCGCCCCGCGGGGACTCACGAGGCCGGCGAGGCGTTCCAATGCCGCGCGAGTGTCCTCGATGTGATGCAGCGCGGCGTTGGACACGACCGCATCGAAACCGGCTCGGGGCAGGTCGGCGGTCATCACGTCGCCGTGCACCCACCGGACCGGCGCCGCGGCAAACCGAGCCTCTGCGCGTCGCAGAACGGGTCCGTCGACGTCCAGCGCAATCACATCCGACACCCGCCGGCTCAGGCGGGCGGCGAGGAACCCATCCCCGCATCCGACGTCGAGAACACGCCGCGCGGCGAGGGGAACCTTGGAATCCAGCAATGCGTCGTAGTGGATGTTGACGTTCCACGGTTCTCCGGCACACGGCACTCGTCCGAAACTAATCGAGCCGCCCGCTCGCGGCGGCCCCGCGACCCCGCTATGCGGCGCCCCAGGTTTGCCAAAGTTTTTGATCAGGACAGCCTAACTTTCCAAATTCGGCGCGCCAGCCAGCAAAGATGGCAATCAGTGCTCAAACCCTTCGCCTGTCCGCCACGTTGCTGGCATCCCGTCTCGCGGGTAGGTTTGAGCGAGCGCGTCAAGCCACGGCCGCGAGTCCAAGCCATCGATGATCGGCACCCCTCTTGAGTTGAAGGATGACGATGCTGGCCACAGACAGACCCGCCGCCACGGTCTCGACGCCGGCACGCGCACGGCGGTTGACCCTGATCCGCTCGGCCGCGATCACTGCGGCGTTCATCGCCCCGGCGGTGGTGGTCAGGACCGCCGGCCTGCACCTGGACCCGGTCGCCGCGCTGCTGACCTACGGGGCCGCCGTGGTCGCGGCCAGCTTCCTGCTGGCGTGGGGCGCCGAAGCGGCGCAGATCGACGTCTCCGGCGGCCTGGCGATAGCGGTCCTCGCCCTCGTGGCGGTGCTGCCCGAGTACGCCGTCGACCTTTATTACGCCTACGTATCCGGCCACAATCCGGAGTACACCCAGTACGCCGCCGCCAACATGACCGGTTCCAACCGGTTGCTGATGGGACTCGGCTGGCCTGTCGTGGTGCTGGTGGGCATCATTGTGGCCCGCAAGGCGGACCCCCGAACCTCCGCCGCGAAGTCGGCTGCCGTGGCGCTCGAGCCCGCCAACCGCGTCGAACTCGGGTTCTTGCTGATCGCCGGCGTGGCGGCGTTCGTGATGCCGGCGACCGGGCAGATCCACCTGGCACTCGGGTTGGCGCTGCTGGCCTGGTTCGGCTTCTACCTTTACAAGATCGGTCACGGCGACGTGGAGGAGCCCGAGCTCATCGGCACCGCCGCCGCGCTCGGGGAGCTCCCCGATCGCGGGCGGCGCATCGCCGTCGTCGGGCTGTTCCTGGCGTCCGGCGCGGTGATTGTGCTCTGCGCCAAGCCGTTCGCGGACAATCTGGTCGCGGCCGGTACGGAGCTGGGCATCGACCGCTTCCTGCTCGTCCAGTGGCTCGCCCCGCTGGCCTCCGAAGCCCCCGAGTTCATCATCGCGGTCATTTTCGCCACGCGCGGCAAAGCCACGGCGGCGATCGCCACACTGATCTCCTCCAAAGTCAACCAGTGGACGCTGCTGATCGGATCGTTGCCCGTCGCGCACATCCTCGGCGGGGGCGGGCCCTCCCTCGTGCTCGATTCGCGCCAGGTCGAGGAGGTGCTGCTGACCGCCACGCAGACGCTGATGGGCGTCGCACTGATCCTCGGGCTGCGTTTCCACCGGGCGTCGGCCGCCGCGCTGCTGGTGTTGTTCGTCGTCCAGTTCCCGATCGTTTCGACGCCGGGACGGCTGGTGCTCTGTGGTGTGTACACCGCGGTGGCCATCGTGGGGCTGATCGTCAACCGCCGCTACCTGGTCAGCACCGTCCGGGCACCGTTCGTCGGGCGGGCGATCCGGCACACGGGTCACCCCCATCACGCCGAAGGCGGTCACGACCTCTAACATCGCGGGGTTGGCAAAACTACGTTTGGAGCAGCGTGGCTCGCGAAGTGTTGACCGTCATCGGCGTGGGCGGCATGGGACAGGCGATCGCCCGACGCCTCGGCGCCGGCAAGACGGTCCTGCTGGCCGACTACAACGAACACACCCTGGCGTCGGTCAGCGAATCGCTGTCCGCGGACGGCCATCACGTCGAAAGCCGTAGCGTCGACGTCGCATCGCCCGAATCGGTGCGCACGCTCGCCGAGCACGCCGCCTCCCTGGGTGCGGTCACACAGATGGCACACACCGCGGGGCTGTCCCCGTCGCAGGCACCGGCCGCGGCGATCCTGGCCGTGGACCTGCTGGGCACCGCGCTGGTGCTGCAGGAATTCGGCGACGTCATCGCGCCGGGCGGCGCGGGCGTCGTCATCGCCAGCATGGCCGGCCACATGCTTCCGCCGCTTCCCGCCGAGCAGGAGCGGGCATTGGCCCACAACCCGCCCGGCGAACTGCTGCAGCTGGATTTCATCAGCGGCGTCACCGACCCGAACTTTGCCTATCCGATCGCCAAGCAGGCCAACCACATCCGCGTGCGCGCCGCCAGCGCGCACTGGGGCCGACGGGGAGCGCGCATCAACTCCATCAGCCCGGGCATCATCTCCACGCCCATGGGACAGCAGGAACTGGCGTCCCCCGTCGGCGAGGGCATGCGCGCGATGGTCGCCATGTCCGCGACCGGCCGCCTGGGAACCCCCGACGACATCGCCGCGGCCACCGCGTTCCTGCTCGGCCCCGACTCCTCCTTCATCACCGGCACCGACTTGCTCGTCGACGGCGGCGTCATCGCGGCCATCAAAGCGGGAAGCCCGGCAGGCTAAACCATGCGCGCATTTTTCGCAGCGCGAATATGCTGACCGAATGCCGCAACGGGTGTTGCGCGATCGCCTGATCGAACTCGAGGTCCCCGGCGAAGATGTGGCGCGCGGTCGGGCGCTGCGAAAGACCGTCCCACGGCGCGCGCTCGCGGAGCTCATCCCCGCCAGCCGATCCGCTGTCGAGATTCTCGTCGCCCAAAATGCGGGCCGGCTAAGCGAACTCGTCCCGCTGCGATTCGCCCGAATGCTCGCCGACCCGTTCTCGTTCTATCGCGGCTCGGCGGCGGTCATGGCCGCCGACCTCGCCGCGAGCCCCTCGAGCGGGATCGAGATCATGTGCTGCGGCGACGCCCACTTGTCGAACTTCGGCCTGTACGCGGCGCCGCACCGGTCAATCGTTTTCGACCTGAACGATTTCGACGAAGCCGCCGTGGCACCCGCGGAGTGGGACGTCAAGCGGCTGGTCACCAGCGCGATCATCGGGGGCCGCCACGCCGGGTATCCCGCCAAGGCGATCCGCCGCTGCGTCGAGCAGGCGCTGGCGGGCTATCAAGCCAGCCTCGAGTCCATGCTCGAGGAGATGAACGTTCTGGACCGCTACTACCTGCGGGTGGAGCCCGAGCGCTACAGCGGGAAGGTGTCCAGGGGCCTCCAGGGCGTGATCGAGAAAACGATATCCCGCGCGCGCACCCGAACGTCGGCGCGAGTCTTCAAGCAAATCACCGAGATTGGCCCGGACGCAACACCACGCTTGAGGGAGGCGCCCCCGCTGCTGCAGCACGTCGACGAGGAGACCGAGGCGCCGTTGCTGGAGGCGGTTCAGGAGTATCTGGCCGCCGTCCCGGCCGACGTGGCGCTGCTGCTGTCGCACTTTCGCATCACGGATGTCGCGCTGCGGGTGGTCGGCGTCGGCAGCGTCGGCACCCGCTGCTACCTGATCATCCTGGTGGGCCCCGACGGCACGCCGCTCATCCTGCAGATCAAGGAGGCCACCCGATCGGTGCTCGACGAATACGGCGGATGGGCTCAGCCGGAAAGCCTCGACGCCGCCGTCGCGGCCCAAGGGCAGGGTGTCCGCGTCATCGATGGCCAGCAGATCCTGCAGGCGATGTCGGACGTGTTCCTCGGGACGACGCGCAAGGACGGCCGCGACTACTACGTCCGTCAGTTCCACGACATGAAGGGCAGCGTCGACATCGAGGGGATGCCGGCCGCCACGTTCGGCGAATACGTCGTCGCCTGCGCGGTGCTGCTGGCGCGGGCGCACTCGCAGAGCGCCAACGCGTCGATCCTGCGTGGGTACGTGGGCACCAACGACACGGTGCACGAGGCGGTCGCCGAATGGTCATACGCGTATGCCGACAAGTCGCTCGACGACTTTCATCGACTGCGCGCGGCGGCCGCGGCCGGCGATATCGAGGTTGCCAAAAATCCTGCCCGATGAGAAGCCCTGCGGCCCTGATCTGTTCGACGTCAGACGGCTGAGAGCATCTCACGCGGGCGTCAGACGCACCGCCAAGCGCGTCGGTCCCCGCAGCAAGCTGTTGGTAGACCAGCGAGGTGAACCGACCACGGATATCCGACTGACCTGGGTTACCAGCTCACGCAGCACCGCCTGGGCCTCCATGCGAGTCAATTGCGCCCCGATGCACAGGTGCGCTCCGAACCCGAAAGTCATGTGCTGGCTGGGATTTCGATCCACCCGGAACGCGTCAGGTTCGTCGAACGCCAGCGGATCCCGATTGGCGGCGCCGATCGACAGCATGATCCGCGCACGCGCTGGAATGGTGGCGTCGCCGACCCGGTAGTCGTTTAGTGCGGTGCGATACACGTTCTGCGCGGGTGACAGATAGCGCAGCAATTCCTCGACCGCCATCGGTACCAGGTCAGGATTGGCGCGCAGCAGGTCATACTGCTCGGGGTGGGCGGCCAGCGTGTCGAACATGCCGCCAAGGAGATTGGTGGTGGTCTCATTCCCGGCCAGCAGCAGCAGCATCGCGAAATAGAACAGCTCGCGGTCGGGCAGGGAGCCGGCCTCGTTCTCGGCCAGCAGCCGGCCCAGGATTGTGTCGGAGCCCTTCAATCCGCCCACCGCGAACTGCCCCGTGAAGTAGCGGTGCATCGCCCAGGAGCCGCGCAACGAGCCGGCGAGCTTGCGGGCACCGCGCGCCGACAGCTCGAGATCGGTGATCTGTACCGAGGCTTCCGACCACCGCCGAAAATCGTCGACGTCGGTGTCCGGAACGCCGAGCAACTGGGCGATCAGCCGCACCGGCATCGGTATCGCGAGTCGCTGCACCACGTCGCAACCCGGGTTGGCCAGGACGTCGCGGACCGTCTGCGCGGCCAGCCGGTCGATGATCGGACGCCAGCTGTCAAGCGCGGACTTGGTGAAGGCCGGCAGCACCTGACGACGCTGCCGGGCGTGCGCGTCTCCGTCGAGCGAGACCAAGATGGGCGTGCGTATCCGGGTCAGCATCGGCCCGTCGGCACTGGACAGGTTGGCGTCGTCGCGAGCGGCGGCCCGGACATCGTCCAACCGGCTCAGGACAAACACCCTGCGCTTCGGGTTGTACTGCACCCGGGGGCCGGCGTGCAATCGGCGGTAGGCCGAGTGTGGTTGGGCCGCCGTCGCCGCGTCGAGCGGGTCGTATGCCGTGATGGCCACGTCGATCGGCGAGCGCCGGCGCCCGCCCGTGGCATTGGCCAACACGGCGCCGGCCAGCGTGCGCGCCGCCGAGCCGGTGAAGCGAACCCCATCAGTGAGCGTCATCGATCACCCGTCCTATACTATTACGTACAGGACCGTAACGTAAATCTCCGTAATCGACAATGGTTACCGCAATGGACATGACGATCGACGAGCTCGCGCGCCGCGTCGATATGACGGCGCGAAACATTCGCGAGTGGCAAACCAACGGCCTGGTACCACCGCCACAACGCCGCGGTCGGATCGGGATTTACAACGACGACCACATCTCACACATTGAACGGATCAAATCGCTTCGCGTGCAGGGCTTTCCGCTCGATGTCATCCGGCGGATCCTGGAACAGTCCGGCGAGTCGGCGCCTGAGATACGTCGGCTGACCGCCGAAGTGCTCAGCCCCGCCAACCCCACCGGATCGATGGAGATGAAACGGGTCGACCTGGCCGAACAGTTCGGCACCGACGCGGAGCGATGCCTGGCGGACTGCGGCCTGATCGACGTCGTGGACGACGAACTCCTCGTCATCACCGACACCAGAACGTTCGATTACGTCGAGAAGCTGATCGCAACCGGCCTGCCGCTGGACAAGGTCGCCGGCGCGCTCGCCCACATGACCGATCACCAGATGGCGAGCATGCAGGCGTTCGTCGACCTCTACCGCGACGAGATCTGGGAGCCGTTCTTGCGCGCCGGGCTTCCCATCGACGACTGGCCCGCGGTCGCCGAAAAGACCCTCGAGTTACGTTCCCTGGGGATCGGTCTCGGCATGCAGGCGTTCCGCAGGGCGGTAGACAACGTGGCCGGCAGGATCGCTACCGAGGAAGCCGCGAAGATCGACGTTCCGAGGACGCCTCGAAAGCGGCGGAGCACCTCTTGAGTGGTGCGACCAGTCTCGTGGCCGCAGGCGCCAGGTGCGGCGGGCGTATTCCAGCTCTGTGTAGGGCCATTGGGTAACGATGCGGCCGGTGGGGGAGCGGAAGTAGCTGTCGCACCGGGTCCAGATGGTGCGCTCGAGATCTGCGGAAAGCCGTTCGTTGTAACGCTTTTCGGCCTCGGGACGTACGTCGACGTACCCACCCCGACGCGCCACTCGGCTCACCGCGCTGCTCACCAGCCGGGCGCCGGCCTCGAGGATGTAGACGATAGAGTTGCCGCCCTGGTTGGTGTTGGGACCGTAGAGCATGAAGAAGTTCGGGAATCCGCTGACCGCGACGCCCAAGTACGCGCTGGGATCGGGTCCCCAGCGCTCGTGCAGGCGCTGTCCGCCGGTCCCGACGACGTCAATGCCCGACAGGTAGCGTGACGTCTCAAATCCGGTGGCCAGCACGATCGCATCCACGTCGACCATTTGGCCGGCGTTGGTGACAACCGCCGTCTCGGTGAGGTGGTCGATGGGGGCGGTGACGAGGTCGACATGGTCTTGCTGCAGAGCCCGGTAGTAGTCGTCACCGAGCAGCACCCGCTTGCAGCGGAATGGGTAGTCCGGCGTCAGCGCCCGCCGAAGCCGCTCGTCGGCCACTGTGCGCTCCAGGAACGACGTGGCGATCTGGGTGCGGGCGGTGACGACGGGGTTGTCGGCGAAGGTCGCGGTGTTGTCGTGCTGGAATTTCCAGATCTGCCAGCGCGTGTGGCGAGTGGCGAGCGGGTTGCGCCGGAATTGCGCCAATTCTGTTGGGCTGTAGGGGCGGTCGTCCTTGGGGACCATCCACGGCGGGGTGCGCTGGAACACCGTCACGCGGTCGGCGATTTTAGCCAGCTCGGGAACGGCTTGCACGCCGCTGGCTCCCGTGCCGATCACCGCCACCTTCTTGCCGGCCAAGTCGATGCTGTGATCCCACTGCGCGGTGTGCATGAGCGCGCCGCCGAAGTCGTTCAGGCCGGCGATATCGGGCAGCTTGAGCGACCCGAACAAACCCACGGCACAGACGACGACGTCGGCGGACACGTTGGCGGTGTGCCCCGAGCGCTCCAGCCGACAGTCCCACTGCCACGTTTCGGCATTCCAGCGGACCGTGTCGACCCTGGTGTTGAGCATCAGGTGGCGGCGCAGATCGAAGTCGTCGGCCACCGACTCCAGGTAAGCCAGGATCTCGGGCTGCCGCGCGTAGGTGCGGCTCCAGCACTTGTTGGGCGCGAACGAAAACGAATACAGGTGGCTCTGGATGTCACAGGCGGCGCCCGGATAGGTGTTGCGCCGCCAGGTGCCCCCGACGCCGTCGTCGGCCTCGACGATTGTCAGGTCGTCGATGCCTGCGCGGCGCAGCGCCACGGCAGTTCCCAGGCCCCCGAACCCGGCTCCGATGATCACCACCTTCGGTGAGGGCCGACGCCGCATCGCGGCCCGGGCTCGGCCGAGCACGTACTTCACGGGCCGCCCCCGCGAATCTCGAGCCCCTCCATCTCCCCGGCAGTCCGCCATGCCGTCAGAATGTCGTCGTATTCGGTGGGCGCGCCGATGAAGAAGCTGCCCTGGCGGGTCTTGGCGTCCGCCTTGCCTTCCCGGTTGTAGTAGCCCGGGGTGCAGGTCTTTGCCCGCTCGGCGGTCGCGGATGAGCGGGCCACCACCATGTCGACCCAGGCGGCTTCGGCGGCGGATGACGCCTCGATCTCGCTGACGCCGCGAGCCAGTGCCCAGGCGATGATCCACGCGGCATGTTCCGCCTGCACGTCCAGCAGGTAGGGGAAGTTCACCGTGAGCCCCGCCTGGGCGATGCTTTCGATGAAGCAATTCGGAAAACCGTTGGCGCACAGTCCCTGAAACGTGCGGACGCCGTCACGCCACCGGTCCGTCAACGTCACGCCGTCGCGGCCGATCAGCTCGAACCCCGTACGCCGGCAATAGTCGGTACCCACCTCGAAACCCGTTGCGAAAATAAGGCAATCGAGTTCGTAGGTCACTCCGTCGACCACGACTCCGTCCTCGGTGATGCGCTCCACCCCGCGGCCCTGGGTGTCGACCAGGGTGACATTGTCGCGGTTGAACGTCTGCAGGTAGTCGTCGTGAAAGCAGGGCCGCTTGCAGAAATATCCGTACCAGGGTTTGAGCGCCTCGGCGGTGGCGGGATCGGCCACGATCTCGTCGACTCGCGCCCGGATCTCCTCCATCTTCGCGAAGTCGGCCAGTTCGATGTTGGGCGCCGGCACACCGTCGCCGTCGTGGCGCATGACCGGGAGCTTCCGGGTGATACTCGTCCACGCGTCGGCCACCAGGTCTTCCTCGGCCTGCCCGCCGGCCGTCAGGACCTGGAAGTTCCGGATGCGTTCACGCTGCCAGCCCGGCCGTAAGGTGTTGGCCCACCGGGCATCCGTCGGTCGATTGGCTCGCACGTCGACGGAGGACGGCGTGCGCTGGAAGACGAATAGGCGCTCTGCCGCCGCGGCGAGGTGCGGGACGCACTGGACGGCCGTCGCGCCCGTGCCGATGATGCCGACGCGCTTTCCGGCCAGGTTTTCCAGCCGTTCGCCGGTGTAGCCGTAATCCCACCGGCTGGTGTGGAAGGCCTTGCCGCGGAAGCTACCGAGACCCTCGATCCCGGGCAGCTTGGGCTTGGCCTGATAACCGTTGGCCATGGAGACGAACTTGGCCCGCATCTCGTCGCCGTGGTTCGTCCGGATTACCCAGCGGGAAGTTCCCGAATCCCAACGTATCTCGTGCACATCGGTCCGCAGGCAGGCGTCGCGGTAGAGGTCGTAGCGCTCGGCGATGCGCTGGCAGTGCGCAAAGATCTCCGAGCCCCTGGCGTACTTGTCCGAGGGAAGGTAGCCAAGCTCCTCCAGCAGCGGCATGTACACGTAGGACTCGACATCGCAGGCGATCCCCGGATACCGGTTCCAGTACCAGGTGCCGCCCACGTCGGCCGCTCGGTCGATCAACCGCACGCTGTCGACGCCGTGCTCCCGCAGCCGCGCGCCCGTCAACAGCCCGCCGAAACCGGCGCCGATGACCGCGACGTCCACCTCATCGGTGAGCGGCTCACGGGTGAACGTTCCATCCACCCATGGGTCTTCGGCGAATCGGGCGAAGGCGCCCGCCGTCTCCACGTATTGCGCGATCCCGTCCGGGCGCAGTCGCCGCGCCCGCTCCTCGGCGTAGCGCCGCCGCAGCGCGTCGACGTCGAACGTCACGCCAACGGTCTCGGTCAAGGCATCGACTTCCTCATCGTGACCCCGACTATATAATCAATCAATTGATCATATCAATGGCGCGGCCATCGGCGATCGCGGCGCCGAGCCTGCGTCCAGCGCGCGAATTTGGTTCAAAACGCGCTCCGGGTGCAGTCTCGGCAGTCCGGCTCCTATGAACTCCGCCCGCTCGGGCCCAGCAGCGTTCCCCTGATCAGCTTCTTCGCCGAGCGCAGGGCCGCCTGGTATTCCTCGGGAGGCAGCGACGCCCCCAGCTCGGTGAGGCCGTAGATCAACGAATAGACCGCCTCTGAGGCGCCCTCCGGGGCGCCCTCCGACGCGTCCTCCAAGATGCCGTCGATGATGTCGCGAAACGCCGTAAACCCGCCGTTGCCAGCCTGTTCGGAGTCGAGCGCAACCGCGTTTTCGGCCCGGATCGCAAACTCGAAGGCCGCGAGGTCCGGGAACTCCCGCATCAACTGGCCCGATTCGTCGAGCAACGCTTCGATCCGGTCGATGGCGTCCCCGGGACCGGCGGCGGCCCGGCGCAGCCGTGGCAGTGCGACATCGGTTCTGGCCGCGATGGCCGCCTTGATCAACTCCGACTTGTTGGGAAAATAGTTGTACAGGCTGGCGCTGGTCACCCCCGCGGTGCGGGCGATCTCGCGGATGGTCGCCTTCGAGTAGCCCACCGTCGCCACGCAGCGCATGGTGGCGACGATGATCCGGCGGCGGGTCTCCTCCCCGCTGGCACCGACCGGGCGACCCAGCTGCGCCCCCGTCACCATGTCCTCATTCCTGCGCCCTGTCGCTCGGCACCGTCGAATATAATCGTTCGATCGATTATCACTCGGCTTCGGCGCGGAGGTGCGCGGTGAGCGACCGCAGCACCGCCGCGTCACCCCTCGGCCGCCCGGTGGGCGCCAGCGGCGAACAGACGCGGGCCCGAATCATCGCCGCGGCCATGCGGTGCGTGGCCGAAGTGGGCTACTCGAAGGCGACGATTCGCGAGATCGCCAAGGCCGCCGAGATGACCAGCGGCAGCCTCTATCACTATTTTCCGAACAAGTCAGCGTTGCTCGCGGCGACTGCTCAAGACATCGACGAGATAGCAGCCGCCCGGCTGCGGGCCGCGGCCGGGCTTCCCGGCGACGTCGTCGATCGCTTCGAGGCGGTGCTGGACGAGATGCACCGGTTGCTGCGCGAGTACCCGCATCTGGCCGCGTTCGATCGGGCGATGGGGGCCGAAGCTGCCGCCCACCCACGTCGCGGCGGGGTGCGCGGCCCGGGCTTAAAAGCGTTGCGCGACATCATCGATGCGATCCTCGACGAGGCCCGGACGAGGAGAGCACTGCCACCGGCCACCGATCCCGGCGCCGCGGGCCACGCGATCTATGCGCTGGCCCGCGGTCTGATGGAGCGCGCGGCCCAACTGACACCGGACGCCTATTCGGTCACGCTGGATTCGGCCAAGGAACTGATCAGGGGAACGCTTTTCGCGCCGCGAGCGAGTCGCCGAGAGTCCAGAGCGCAACGCCGATCAAAACCAGGTCCTTGAGCAGGAATTGGCCCGGCATCCCCGATAACACGGGCAGGCCGGCGGCGTGCATCGAGACCACGCCCGGCGTGGTGAACAAGAAGCTCAGCGTTCCCATGAAGAGCACCACCGCCAGCGCGCTGCCGATCGCCGATACGCGAGGCCATAGCGGACGCAGCGCAATGAGAAGCCCCGCAACGATTTCCATGGTTCCCAGCGCGCGCGCCACCTCGGTGACGCTGAGCACGTGGTAAATCCAGCTCATCAGCGGGCTGTGCTCGATGAGCACCCGGGACTCCATCTTCACGTATTTGCCGAACCCGATCCAGGCCAGGACGACCACCAGTGCGTAACGGCTGATCAGTTGGCCCGATCGGGTGAGCCACGGCGCGAGACGAGGTGGTGTCATCGGCGGAGGGTCCTTCCTGCGGTGGGGCGGCGACGGCATGTCACGCCGCACGGATCCACGATCCACACCACGATTGGGTTCAGCCACCCAATCGCTGGACCGCTGCGACCCGACCGACTACTGCGCCGCGTAGCGATCGCGCAGCTTGGTCAGCGTCGCCTCGATGCCCGTGGCATTGCCCCTCCGATAACCCATTCGTTCGTAGTACTTCAGCACGTTCTTGACCGCACCGGCCCGGCTGTAGTCGAACGTCTCGGTGACCCGCGTCCGGGTCGGTGACAGCGACTCGAACTGCCACCGCCATCGGTGCCCGATCGGATGGCGCCATTCGACCAATTCGTTCGGTTTGAGGGCGGTCACGGTGCTGGTGATGCGGTAGGGCACGCCGTACATCTTCATGTGCGTCGAAAACTTCGAACCGACAACCAGTTCCGCCGGAACTTTGATGTTGTCACCGACGGTGCCCGACCCGTCCAATTCGTGGTGGCGCCGGGGATCGGCGGCGATCGCGTACAACTCCGCGGCCGGCGCGTCCACTTCAACCGACCGACTTACCTGCCGGGGCCCCGCGTCGACGACGTTGACGGCCATGACGGTCTCCTTCCGGGCGTCCGGTAGCGCCAAGTCGACGCTACGCTTCGCCGAGTTGAACTTTTACAACACTGTTCGAACAACGACGTTGCGCATGGAGGGGTTCGGTGAGCCAGTCGATTTCGGGAAGGGTGGCGCTGATTACCGGCGCCGCGCGGGGACAGGGACGGTCGCACGCGGTACGGCTCAGCGCCGAGGGCGCCGACATCGTCGCGGTCGACATCGCGGGACCGCTGCCGCCCAGCGTTCCCTACGATTCGCCGACCCCCGACGACCTCGCCGAGACCGCGCGACTGGTCAGAGCCAACGGCAAGAAGGTCATCGCGTCGGCGGTCGACATCCGCGACCTCGACGCGCTGAAAACCGCCGTCGATGCGGCCGTCGGCGAGTTGGGCCGTCTGGACATCATCGTCGCCAACGCGGGCATCTGCAGTCCCGCGCCCTGGGACCAAATCACCGCGCAAGCGTTCCGCGACACCATCGACACGAACGTGATCGGCACCTGGAACACCGTGATGGCCGGCGCTCATCACATCATCGACGGCGGCCGGGGCGGCTCCATCATCCTCATCGGGTCCGCCGCCGGCATCAACATGCAGTCGTTCATGATCCACTACACGGCCAGCAAACATGCCGTGGTCGGGATGGCGCGCGCATTCGCCGCCGAACTCGGCCGGTACAACATCCGCGTCAACAGTTTGAACCCGGGAGCGGTCTCGACCCCGATGGGCACCGGTCGCATGCGCGGCGCCCTTCGATCGGCCGCCGATTCCTACCCCCACCTGAGGGGCCTGCACAAACCGCTGTTGCCCGACGGCAACGCCGAGCCCGAAGACATCTCCGATGCGGTCGCCTGGCTGGCGTCGGACCAATCCAGGCTGGTGACCGCCAGCCAGATCTCCGTCGACAGCGGCGTCGGCTACGTCTGAGCGCCGGCCCGGAGCTGCCCTCGAACGCCGGCCGGGCAGAATGGTGCTGCCCGCGTTCACCCCACCGACCCGGGAATACCCGAGGAACGGAAAGACGTTGGGTTCAGATGTACCCCCTGGGGGTATTAGCGGAAGGGAGCGGCATGGCGACCAGCGAGTACCGGGTGACCGGGATGACCTGCGGGCACTGCGAGGCCGCCGTCCGCGCCGAGGTCTCCCAGATCCCGGGCGTCGACGGCGTGGAAGTCAACGCCCGCACCGGCCGGCTCGTGGTGGCCAGTTCCATTCCCGTCGACGCGAACGCAGTGCTGGGCGCCGTCGACGAAGCCGGCTACCAGGCGGTCCTGGTCGCGTGAAGGCCGGGCCGCCGACCGCGGTGACCAACGTCGAGCTGGAAATCGCGGGGATGACCTGCGCGTCGTGCGCGATGCGCATCGAGAAGAAACTCAACAAGCTCGACGGGGTCGGCGCCCAGGTCAATTACGCGACCGAAACGGCCGCCGTGACCGTCCCGGCCGGATACGACGCGCAGGCGCTGATCGCCGAAGTCGAGAAGGCCGGCTACACCGCGGCAGTGCCGCGGCGGGAATCCACGCCCGAGACGCCAGAGACCATCGAACTCGCGGCCCTGCGCGCCCGGCTGATTGCTGCGATCGTGCTCGCCGTCCCGGTGATCGCGATGGCGATGATCCCGGCGCTGCAATTCCGCCACTGGCAATGGGCGTCGCTGGCCCTGGCCACACCGGTGATCGGGTGGGCGGGCCGCCCTTTCCACACCGCGGCATGGGCGAACCTCAAACACGGCGCCGCGACCATGGACACGCTGGTCTCGGTGGGGACGCTGTCGGCGTTCCTCTGGTCGCTGTATGCCCTGTTTTTCGGGACGGCCGGCCGGGCGGGCATGCGCCACGGCTTCGAACTGACCGCCGCGCGCGGCGACGGCGCGACCAACATCTACTTCGAGGTTGCCGCGGGAGTGACCCTGTTCGTGCTGGCGGGCCGCTACTTCGAGAAACGCTCGAAGCGGCGCGCGGGCGCCGCATTGCGCGCCCTGCTTCAGCTCGGCGCGAAGGACGTCGCGGTGCTGCGGGGCGGCACCGAAACGCGCGTGCCCGTCGATCAGCTGGAGATCGGCGACGAGTTCGTGGTGCGTCCGGGGGAAAAGATCGCCACCGACGGGACCGTCGTCTCGGGATCCTCGGCGGTGGACGCCTCGATGCTCACCGGTGAGTCCGTGCCCGTCGAGGTCGGTCAGGGCGACCCCGTAACCGGCGCCACGGTGAACGCCGGCGGCCGACTGGTCGTGCGCGTCACCCGCGTCGGCGAGCACACCCAGCTGGCGCAGATGGCCAGGCTCGTCGAGGCCGCGCAGTCCGGCCGGGCCCCGGTGCAACGGCTCGCCGACCGCATCGCCGGCGTGTTCGTGCCGGTCGTGATCGTGATCGCCGCGGCCACGCTCGCGATGTGGCTCGCGGCCGGCGCCCCTATCACCGCGGCGCTGACGGCCGCGGTAGCGGTGCTGATCATCGCGTGTCCGTGCGCGCTGGGCCTGGCGACGCCGACCGCTTTGTTGGTCGGCGGCGGTCGGGCGGCCCAGCTCGGCGTGCTCATCAAGGGACCCGAGGTCCTGGAGTCGACCCGCAAGCTCGACACGATCGTCCTCGACAAGACCGGCACCGTCACCACCGGCAAGATGACCCTCGTCGACGTGATCACCGGCCCGCACGCCGACCGCGAAACGCTGCTGCGCTATGCCGGGGCCGTGGAGGACGCCTCCGAGCATCCCGTCGCGCAGGCGATCGCCAGGGCCGCCGCGGCGGAATTGGGCGCCCTGCCCGCGGCCCGGGATTTCGCAAACGTCGGAGGCCAAGGCGTGCACGGGGTGGTCGACGGGCGCTCCGTCGCCGTCGGGCGGGAGAGCCTGCTGGCCGATCGGGGCCAGCACCTCGACGCGAATTTGTTGGCGGCCAAAACCCGCGCCGAGCGCGACGGCAAGACCGCCGTCGCCGTCGGGTGGGACGGTCGCGCGCGCGGGATTCTGGTGGTGGCCGACGCCGTCAAACCCACCAGCGCCGAGGCGATCCGGCAGTTCGAAGGCCTGGGGTTGACGCCGGTGCTGCTGACCGGTGACAACAAGACCGTCGCCCGGCGCATCGCCGACGAGGTCGGCATCACGCAGCTCATCGCCGAGGTGCTGCCGGCCGACAAGGTCGCCGCCGTCAAGCGTCTGCAAGCCGCGGGCCGGGTCGTCGCCATGGTCGGCGACGGCGTCAACGACGCCGCGGCCCTGGCATCGGCCGATCTGGGGCTCGCGATGGGGACGGGCACCGACGCGGCGATCGAAGCCGCCGACCTGACCCTGGTGCGCGGCGATCTGCGCGCCGCGGTGGACGCGATCCGGCTCTCCCGGCGGACGCTGCGCACGATCAAGACGAACCTGTTCTGGGCCTTCGGCTACAACGTCGCCGCCATCCCGTTGGCCGCCCTCGGCCTGCTCAACCCGATGCTGGCGGGCGCCGCGATGGCGCTTTCCAGCGTGTTCGTCGTGGGCAACAGCCTGCGGCTGCGCTCCTTTGCAAGCACGACGCGTGACGAACCTGTGGGATAGTTAGTCGGGCCCGCCGCGTTCCCCAAGCCACGGCCGGCGGGTCATTCGCAGAACGATCGGATTGAGCGAAGGTCACGACCGTTGCCCCATTTCGTCGAACAGTGGTCCCTGC
This sequence comes from Mycobacterium interjectum, assembly GCF_900078675.2. GTDB lineage: Bacteria > Actinomycetota > Actinomycetes > Mycobacteriales > Mycobacteriaceae > Mycobacterium > Mycobacterium interjectum. The sequence goes on along the minus strand of NZ_LT546237.1, from coordinate 4,377,468 downwards.
TGCACGGCTGGCTGCCGGTGGCGGTGCAAGGCCTGGCGCTGCTTGCGATCCTCGGCGCGATCGGGTGGCGAAGCCGGCGGTGGCGCGGGTGGCGGCTCCTGGTGGCGCTGGGGACGGCCGCGGCGGTCACCGCGCTGTCGTATTGGTACATCACGTCGATCGGCGTGGCCGGGGACCCGGCCCCGGTGTCGCTGTGGCTCTGGATAGCGCTGAGCGGGCTCGCGGCCGCGGTGCTGCTGCTGGGATGGCCGGGCGCCCGCTGGTGGCGTCGCTGCCTGGCGGTGGTTTCGGTGCCGCTGTGCGCGCTGTGCGCGGCCCTGGCCCTCAACGGCTGGGTGGGCTATTTCCCGACCGTGGCGGCCGCATGGGATCAGCTGACGTCGCAGCCCCTGCCCGATCAGATCGATCGGCTGCGGGTGACCGCGATGCAGCTCGAGGGCACCAAACCGATCAAGGGCGTGGTGGTGCCCGTGACGATCAGCGCCGACGCGTCGCACTTCCCCCACCGCCAGGAGCTGGTGTATCTGCCCCCGGCCTGGTTCAACAGCAACCCGCCGCCCCGGCTCCCGACGGTCATGATGATCAGCTCCGCGTTCAACACCCCCGCCGACTGGCTGCGCCCCGGGGGCGCCTTCACCGCGATCGACGACTTCGCGGCCGGCCATCACGGGTTCGCCCCGGTGCTGGTGTTCGTCGATCCCACTGGTTCGTTCGACAACGACACCGAGTGCGTCAACGGCAGCCGCGGCAACGCCGCCGATCACCTGACGAAGGATGTCGTGCCATTCGTGGTGTCGAACTTCGGCGTCAGCGCCGACCGGGCCAATTGGGGCGTCGCCGGCTGGTCGATGGGCGGCACCTGCGCCGTCGACCTGGCCGTCATGCATCCCGAGCTGTTCAGCGCCTTCGTCGACATCGCCGGCGACCGCAGCCCCAGCATCGGCACGAAGGACCAGACCGTCGCCCGGTTGTTCGGGGGCAACGTCGACGCCTGGGCGGCGTTCGACCCGGCCACCGTCATCGCCCGCCACGGCCGCTACACCGGGCTGTCGGGATGGTTCGACGTGCCCGCGGCGTCCGGCCCGCGCACCGTCGCCCAGGAAGCCAATCCCGACCTCGCCGTTCCCAGCGCCGACCCGGTCGCCAACCCGGAGGGCCAGGATGCCGCGGCCAATTCGCTGTGCACCGTCGCGACGGCCAACGGGATCAGCTGCGCGGTGGTCACCCAACCCGGCAGGCATGACTGGCCGTTCGCCGCCCAGGCGTTCGCCGCGTCGCTGCCGTGGCTGGCGGGGACGCTGGGCACCCCGGGCGTCGAGCCCGTCCNCACGATCAAGACGAACCTGTTCTGGGCCTTCGGCTACAACGTCGCCGCCATCCCGTTGGCCGCCCTCGGCCTGCTCAACCCGATGCTGGCGGGCGCCGCGATGGCGCTTTCCAGCGTGTTCGTCGTGGGCAACAGCCTGCGGCTGCGCTCCTTTGCAAGCACGACGCGTGACGAACCTGTGGGATAGTTAGTCGGGCCCGCCGCGTTCCCCAAGCCACGGCCGGCGGGTCATTCGCAGAACGATCGGATTGAGCGAAGGTCACGACCGTTGCCCCATTTCGTCGAACAGTGGTCCCTGCTGCACGGCTGGCTGCCGGTGGCGGTGCAAGGCCTGGCGCTGCTTGCGATCCTCGGCGCGATCGGGTGGCGAAGCCGGCGGTGGCGCGGGTGGCGGCTCCTGGTGGCGCTGGGGACGGCCGCGGCGGTCACCGCGCTGTCGTATTGGTACATCACGTCGATCGGCGTGGCCGGGGACCCGGCCCCGGTGTCGCTGTGGCTCTGGATAGCGCTGAGCGGGCTCGCGGCCGCGGTGCTGCTGCTGGGATGGCCGGGCGCCCGCTGGTGGCGTCGCTGCCTGGCGGTGGTTTCGGTGCCGCTGTGCGCGCTGTGCGCGGCCCTGGCCCTCAACGGCTGGGTGGGCTATTTCCCGACCGTGGCGGCCGCATGGGATCAGCTGACGTCGCAGCCCCTGCCCGATCAG
>NZ_LT546237.1:4354755-4374763 GCF_900078675.2 Mycobacterium interjectum | reverse complement strand
CCGTGGCTGGCGGGGACGCTGGGCACCCCGGGCGTCGAGCCCGTCCCGTTGCCGCAGCGTGGCGGCGGGGCTCCCCATTGATCGCAGCTACGCAAGATCGTTACCTTTTCGAGGCTGAATTCACAGCTGACCCTCCTGTAACGAACCCGACATGGTCGCACGGCCACTGGTACCGTTCGCTGCTGTGGCGGCGGAGTTTGGCAGCGAGGGCATCCGGGGTGCCGGGTCGCGCGTGCCGACATCGCACCGCAAAAGACCCGCACGGAACCGCGCCTTCGCCATCACCGCCTTCCGCGGGTCCTCGGACCGGGGCCTCGGCGCGCCGGAGCTGAACCGGCGCCGTTTCCTCGGGGCGCTGGCCGCGGCCACCGTTGCCGGCGTGGGAGCTGCTCGTCTGGTGGTCGACCCGCAACCGAGGACCTTCGCGCAGGCGCCCCCGGCAAACATGGCAGCAACCTCGGGTCCGACCGCGCCGGCGGCGCTGCTACCGCCCCCTCCGCTCAGCGCGCGCATCCCGCTGCCCGGTGGCGGCGCGCTGACCAAGATTCCCGGCGAGGGCGACTTGCTGGCGCTGACCGTGGACGACGGCGTCAACAGCGAGGTGGTGCGGGCCTACACGCAGTTCGCCAAAGACACCGGCGTGCGCCTGACGTTCTTCGTCAACGGGGTCTACGAGTCCTGGACCGAAAACCAGCAGATGCTGCGGCCGCTGGTCGACTCCGGGCAGATCCAGCTGGGCAACCACACCTGGTCGCATCCGGATCTGACCACCCTGCCCAAAGACCAGATCGCCCAGCAGATCTCCCGCAACGACGATTTCCTGAAGAAGACCTACGGCATCGGAGCGAAACCGTACTGGCGACCGCCGTACGCGAAACGCAACGCCGCCGTCGACGCGGTGGCCGCCGACCTCGGCTACACCGTCCCCACCCTGTGGTCGGGCTCGCTGTCGGATTCCACCCTGATCCACGAGGACTACATCGTGAAGATGGCCGATCAGTACTTCACCCCGCAGTCCATCGTCATCGGCCACCTCAATCACCTGCCGGTCACGCACGTCTACCCGGAACTCGTCGAGATCATCCGCGACCGAAACCTGCGCACCGTCACCCTCAACGACATCTTCCTCAAAACGCCATAGCGATGGGCGCGCCCGATCCGCAGCGGCTCGGCGGTCACACCTGGGTCCGTCGAACCGGCGGACGGCTGTCGCGCGCCGAGCGCCGCCGGCTCTTCATCGCAATTGCGGTGGGCCAGTGGGAAAACGCCGTGGGCAGGGCCAAGCTCGCATTGGGCCGGCTTCCGGCCGCGGCCGAGCAGGTTGATCTGGACGAGTTCCGGGTGCCCGATTCGAGGTTCGCTCGCGAGGCCGAAGCGGCGTGCGCGGAGTTGCCGCCAACCCTCGAGGGCCACTCCTATCGCACGTGGTTATTCGGCCGTGCGCTTGCGACCGTCGACGGGCACACGATGGACGACGAACTCTTCTACTGCGGATCACTCCTGCACGACTATGGCATCGTCAACCCGACTGCGAACCGTGATTTCACTCTCGGGAGCGTCGAACGCATGCTTTCGTGCGCCCGCGCCGCCGGACTCGACGATGAACGTGCGAATTTGCTCGCGGACGGCATCTGCGTTCATACGACGCCGGGGGTCGCGGTCGATACCGACGGCGTCATCGGCTGCTACCTGCAGTGGGGGGCGATGGTCGACGGTGCCGGCCTGCGCAGGTGGGACATCGCTCCCCGTAACGCCGAAGAGGTGTTGCGTCGTTACCCACGAGGCGATTTCAAACGGGAGCTGATCGGCATGGCGCGCGCGGAGGCGGCCGCGGTGCCGCGGGGGCGCTTCGGGCTCCTGGTTCGGTGTGGATTGCCGTGGGCCGTGCGGATGGCGCCGTTCGATTCGTGAAATCAGGCGGTAGCCAATCGAGCCAGCCGCTCGTCAAGGGTGGCATGGAAATGCCCGATCGCGCTCTCGTGCCGACCGAACTCCACGAATTCGTTTGCACCGGAGTGCAATCCGCGTTGCACGCCCGCCGACATCTCGTTGTCCTCCACGAGGCCCCGTTCGATGAAGCTGCCTGTGCCCACCAGTTTCGCGGAAGGGTCGGACGAAGCTCGCGCGGCGACTTCGGGTTTCACCATCGAGTAGGTGCTCACCGTGGTGTGACACACGTCCACCGGATCGATCGCCACCACGGAGACCACGCCGGGGAAAGTCGCCACCATGACGTTGGGGAACAACTGGTAGACGTAGGTGACCCGAGCGTCGATGTTCCAGCTCGATTCTGGACGGTCGCGGAGCCGTTCGATATTGCGGTACGGGAACGTGAGCCGGCTGTTCGGCCCGAACATTTCGACGACGTTGAGGTCATCGTATTGCACCGGGAAGAAGGTGTCCCGATGCGTTGAGCGGAGGTGATAGCCCTCCAGGAACTGTTCGACGAGCACCTTCCAGTTCATCGCCCGCACCGTCGAATCCGTATACACGAGCCGCTGCGCCGGCAGCAATTTGTCGCGCCATGGGCTCCCATCGGTCAGCGCCGCCATCGAATCGTCGTCGTCAAGGCCCGACGGGTCGAGCGGATCGATTACGATCAACCCGTCCACCTCGCGGCTGGGGACCTCGACCAGGCCCCGGGCCGCCGCGTCCAGGTCGGGAAATGCCTCGGCGTGCGGGACGTGCGCGAGCGAACCGTCCAGGCGATACGTCCAGCCGTGGTAGCGGCACACCAAAGCGTGCGAACAGCCGGGCTTCTCGACCAGGGCGAAACCGCGATGCCGGCAGGCGTTGCGGAACACCCGCGCCCGTTGGTCGTGTCCGCGCACCGCGAACAGCGGCACGCCGAAGGCGACCCGCTCGACGTGGTCCCCCGGTGCGGGAATCGTCGCCGAGGGCACGAAGACACTCGGCATCGCCCGAAGCAGCCGGAGTTCGTCGGCGAATCGGCTTGCACTCAAATAGTTTTCGACGGGCTCACGCCAGCCCGCACCCTCGTCGGTGGTGCTGGCGTCGATGTGGGCGAGGACGCGCCGGACGATCTGCACATCGTCGGCGAGCACCGACTTCGTCGGCAAGCTCATGCGGATCAGTATCACACTACAGCTATCACGTGTCAATGATTTGGTGATATCGTTGCGTTCCGTGCCCGCCCTGCCCCAGTCGCGAGTGAGCGGCCTGATCGACAGCCGGTCCCTCAGCGCGCGCTCGGTGCTGGCGTCGGCCTTGCTCGGATCCGACCGGGGGCGCCTGACGGTGGCGGAACTGGTCGCGGTGGCCTCACTGTTCGGCATCAGCGCCGGCGCGGCCCGCACGTGTCTGTGGCGGATGGTGTCCAACGGCGAATTGGCCGCGGATGGCGGCAGTTACGCGCTCGCGGGGCGATTGTCGGAACGCCGAGAGCGCGTCGACGAGGCGTCCCGAATCGACGCTGTCGCCGCGCGCCGGTGGGACAGGACATGGGAACTGGCCATCGTCGCGCGGGAGCGCCGATCGGCGGCCGATCGCCTGGAGTTGAGGAAGGCCGCGACGGCGCTACACCTGGCCGAGCTCCGCGAAGGTGTGTGGATTAGACCGGACAACCTTGACCCGCAACGATTTCCGACGCTTCGGGCGGTGGTCGACCGGCAGTGCATCCACTTTCACGGCGCCGCCACCGACATCGGCGCCGACAAAGTGCGATCGCTTTTTTCCCTGGACGAGTGGGCGGAAGGTGCCAAGTTGCTCGTCGACGCCATGAACGCCGCGCTCGACACGGGCAAGCGCGATGATTCCACCGAAAGCTTCACCTACGAGTTCGCGCTCTCGATCGCCGTGGTCCGGCATCTGCAGCTCGACCCGCTGCTGCCCGCCGAGCTCACCGGCGAGAATTGGCCGGCGCAGAGACTGCGCGGCACTTACCGCCGCTTCGATCGGGCCTTCAAACGTCGGATGAACGGCGCTTTCCGGCGCCCTTAGCGCCGATCGCTTTACAGCGAATCGACAACCTCTTTGGCCTCCCGCAGGCCGGCTCCGGTCAGCTCGCGGAACAGCTTGATGGCGGCGATGGCGTTCCCGGCGCGGGCCAGCGCGACGACTTCCGACGGCACACCGCCCTCGAGTACGCCCGATGCTGTCGCGCCGACGTCGCTACCGAAGGTCGGGCACGGGACCCCGAGCCGATCGGACAGCAGGCGCACCTGATGTTCGAGCAGTGCGATCCGCCGGTAGAGGTGGGCGTCTTCTATCACGCAATGATTATGCGCGAAAAGCGGGCCACCGGAATCCCTACGCGGCGTCGGAAGATCCCGCCGGCGCGATGTTCTGGTTGATGTGGAACACGTTGCCCGGGTCGTATTGCGCCTTGATCTCGCTGAGCCGCTGGTAATTCGGGCCGTACGTCGCGCGGACCCGGTCTTGCCCTTCGTCCATCATGAAGTTGACGTAGGCACCGCCGGCCGAGTGCGGGTGGATGGCGTTCCAGTAGTCCGCCGTCCACCGCTTCAACACCGCCGCATTGGCCGGGTCCGGATCGACGCCGGCGATGACCTGGGAGAAGTTCACGTCCCGATAGGCCCACGCGGTGTCGGTCTGACCGACCCGACGGACCGCGCCGTCGATCGGGTAGAGGTGCATCGCGGAGTGCATCGTGGGCAGTTCCTCGGTGAAGCGGGCATGGGCGTCCACCGCGGCGTCGGGCACGGAGCGGATGAAGTCGCCGCGCCAATACCATTGCAGCCCTTTGGGATATAAGACATCGAAGGTGGACTGCAGCGCCGGATACGGGGCCGCGACGAGGCCCTCGAAGGCCGGCTGCATCTGGCGGACCGGCGCGAACGCCTCGTCGGCCCGGGCGGGATCGCCGGTGTAGCACCAGACCACGGCGCACGCCTTCTGCAGGTGGAACGCCTCGGGGAACGGCGGCGCCGGCGGGACGGTCATGCTCGCGAAGAAACCGTAGAGGTCCTCGTCCTGCGCGGGCAGGAAGTCCCGGTACCACCTGAGGACGTCGGCGGTGGCCGACGACGGCCAGGCCGTCGGGCCGCAGATCACCGTGTGCACCGGATGCAGCCGAAACGTGAACGCGGTGACCACGCCGAAGTTTCCGCCGCCCCCACGCAGCGCCCAGAACAGGTCGGGGTGCTCCGTTTCGGACGCGGTCACCAGGCGACCGTCGGCCAGCACGACCTCGGCCTGCAGCAGGTTGTCGATGGTCAGCCCGTACTTGCGGGTCAGGTAGCCGTGGCCGCCACCCAGGGTCAGCCCGCCGACGCCGGTGCTGGAGATGATGCCGGACGGCGTCGCCAGACCGTGCGCATGGGTCGCGCCGTCCACGTGCGCCCACGTGGCCCCGCCCTGCACGCGGACGATGCGCTGGTCGGCGTCCACGTCGACGCGGTTCATCGGCGAGAGGTCGACGACGAGACCGCCCTCGACGCAACCGAAACCGGGGCCATTGTGGCCGCCGCCGCGGACGGCGACCTCGAGGCGCGACGCGCGGGCGAACTCGAGGGCGCCCGCGACATCGGCGGCGGACGCGCAACGCACGATCACCGCCGGCCGCTTGTCGATCATGGCGTTGTGCAGCGCCCGGGCCTCGTCGTAGCCGGGGTCGTCGGGGAGGATGGCCCCTGCGCCGAATCGGCCGCGTAGTTGGTCGGTTGCGGTGGTCAGGCTCATGGCCGCATCTCCTTGTTTGCTCGCAGGTCGTGATGCCGCGACGCTACGAGGGGAGAGGGCCGTGCGTCATGACCACAACGGAGCATTTCCGAGGCACTCCACGATAGTCACATCTGACTATCGACCGACCGACATCGGCGCCGTTACGTTGTTTGCATGGCGCAGTGGGTGCCGCCGCCGCTTCCGGCGGAGCTGGTGGCACGCCGTCGCGGCCCGCTGGTGGGTCGCGACGCGGAACTTGCCGCCTTCGAACGGGCCTGGGAGCGCGTCGAGGGCGGCGACCGCCAGGCGGTGTTCATCGGCGGTGAACCCGGGGCCGGTAAGACGCGCCTGGCCGCCGAGGTGGCCGGAACGCTGGCCCGGCACGACGTTGCGGTGTTGGTCGGCCGCTCGACCGCCGACGACGACGTCCCGTACGCACCGTTCGCCGAGGCGCTGGATCGCCTGCTGACGGCCGTCCCACCGGGTTCGATGGCGGACCTGCTCGCCGATGCGGGACCGCAGCTGCGGCGAATGTCAACCCAGGTGGACCGGCATCTGCCCGATGCCGAGCCGGCGATGGAGGTCGGGTCCCCGCGGCAGGCGCTCTTCGACGCGATGACCGGCTTCCTGCGCCGCCTGGCCGCCGACCGCCCGATCGCGCTGATTCTCGACGACCTGCACTGGGCGCAGCTGCCCACCCTGGCGATGCTCGAACGCGTCCTGATCGGCTGCGCCGACGTCCGCCTGCTGGTGGTGTCGACGTTCCGCACGACCGAACCGGACCGTTCCGACGAGCTGACGACCCGGCTGGCCGAACTGCACCGGTTCGACGGCGTCCGGCGCCTAGATCTCGCCGGGCTGGACACCGAGGCGATCGCCGAGTTCGTCAGCCGAACTCAGCAGTTGACCCCCGCCTCGGCGCGCACGGCGGCGGCCTTGCTGCGCGACAAGACGGGCGGCAATCCGTTTTTCCTGACCGAACTGGTCAACGATTTGGAGGAGCGCGGGGGCCTGGCCACGTTGAGCGCGCAGCAGACCGTGCCGGCTTCGATCGGGGACGCCATTGCCCGCCGCCTTGCCGGACTGGGGGCCGGCGTCCGGGGCGTCATCGAGCAGGCGGCGGTGCTGGGCGAAACGTTCGATCTGCCCGCGCTGATCGCCGCCAGCGATTCCGATCTGTCCGCGACGCTGGCGGCGGTCGATTCGGCCGAGGCCGTCGGGCTGATCCGGCCGGTTCGCAACTCCGACGGCGAGTTCTCGTTCGTGCACGCGCTCACCCGCGAGTCGGTGGTCGGCGGGATGGCGGCGTCGCGGCTGCGGATCATGCACGCGCGGGCCGCCGAGGCGCTGGAGGGCCGCGCGGACCCCTCGGTTGTTCCCCGCCTGGCGAACCACTACCTGCGGGCGCACGTGCTGGGCTACCACGAGCAGGCGTTGCGGTACGCGCACCAGGCGGCCCGGATGGCCGAACAGAGCCTGGCCTACGAGGATGCTGCCCGTTGGTTCGAGCGGGCCGCGTCGCTGCCCGAGCTGAGCCGCGCGGATCGGGCGCGGCTGGACCTCGACGCGGCCGCGAATCACGTACGCGCCGGCGACTTCGCCCGCTCGCGGGCGATCTACGAACGGCTCAGCGCAATGGACGACCCGTTGATCCGACTGGGGGCGGCCGTCGGATACGAGGAAGCGAACTGGCGTCGCGGACAATCGGACTCGACGGCGGGCGACCTGCTGGCGGCGGCGTTGGAATCGTGCGGGTTGACCACCGACGACCTGCGATACATCCAGGCACTCGGCAGTTTTGGGCGAGCGCTGGCCTTCGCCGGCGAGGCGGAGCGTGCGCGCGAGATCGGCAGCAACGCCATCGACCGAGCGCGGGCCGCCGGCGATCCTGCGGTGCTGATGCACAACCTGAAGGCCAGCCTGTGGCACGGGCTCACCCCGGAATTGTGCGAGATCCAGGCGGAGCGTTCGGCCGAGGTGTCCCGCATGGCGTTGGAGCGCCGTAACTACGAGGTGCTGGGGGCGTCCTCGCACTTTCGCGCCATGGTCAGCTACCTGGCCGGCAGCCCCGAGGACCTGGCCGCGTCAACCGCGGACATGCGGCGAGCGGGCGAAGCCATCGGGCAACCGGTCTTCGGATTCGTCGGCGCATGCGTCGAGCAGGCGCTCGCCTATCTGCGCGGCGACTTCACCGGGGCCCAACGGTGGGCCGACATCGCCCTGCGCACCGGTGATTTGTTCGACGCGGAAGACACCATGGGCTCCAACGGGGTCCAGATGTTCATGATCCAACGCGAAACTGGAGACCTGAAGCAATTCGCCGAATTCATCGATGGCAGTGAGACGTTCGCCGGACGCTGGGTGCCCGGCCTGCTCGCGTTGTACACCGAGCTCGGCTGCGAAGCCGGCATGACCCGCGCCCTCAATCATCTGATCAACCGCAAACTCGGCGACCGCACCAACGAGGCGCAGTGGCCGATGGAGCTGGTGTTCATGGTCGAGGCGGCGTTGGAGCTGGGTAACCGCGAAGCGCTGCACGCGCTGCGCCCCTACGTGTCCCGTTATGCCGGCAAGAACCTGGTCGCCGGCCAGTTCGTCGCGCTATTCGGCAGCGCCGACCGCTATCTCGCCCGGATGGCGGCCCTCGACGACGACAACGCCGCGGCCGAGCGGCATTTCAGCGCCGCCCTCGAGATGGACCGCCGGATGGGTTCGGTGGTTCACATCAGCGAGACGCTGGGCCGGTACGCGTTGTTCAAGGCGTGGCGCGGCGCGACCGAGGAGGCGCGGCGCCTGGCCGACGGCGCGCGCGTTCTCGCCGCGCAGATCGGCCCACGCCGGGTCATCGCGTTGGTGGATTCGCTGCTGACCGTGGGGCCGGGCGGCCTGACCGACCGGGAGGTCGAAGTGCTGCGGCTGCTCGCCGAGGGGTTGAGCAATCGGGCGATCGGCGAGCGCCTCTACATCAGCACCAACACGGCCGCCAACCATGTGCGCAACATCCTGATCAAAACCGGCGCCGCGAACCGCACCCAGGCGGCGATGTATGCCGCCGACCACGAGCTGCTCGGGTGAGCGGCCTCAAATATCGGACAACGCCCCGTCGGGCATCATGCGATCACGCACCTCGACGATGACATCGGCGGGCAGGCCGGCCCGCGCGGCCGCGGTTCGGATGGCCTCCGGCGACGGCGCCTCGTACAGGCAGTACGTCTTCCGCTTGTCCGCCGACAGGAACGAGTACATCCAGCGAACGCCCTCGTGGTCGTTGATCCGGTTGATGCCGTCGGCGGTCTCGAAGCCGGGTTCCAATTCCTCGGCAAAGTTGCGCTCGACCATGAAGATGGGCACGACGGACTCCTGTCGTTGTCTTGGGTCGAACCTACGCCCCGCGTGACACTCAACACCAGCAAATTTGGGGCCGGGGTCAGTCGCCCGCCGCGTCCGCCTCGCGGGACAACAACATCTGCAAGGTCTCCCGCAGTTCCCCCAACCGCCGGGGCCCGAGAACCTCCGCCCAACGCTTCTCCAAAGCGACTGCATTCGAACGCATCACGCGCAGCGCCTGCCGACCGCGCGGCGTCAGCTCGATGATGCGGGCCCGGGCGTCGCCGGGATCGGTCACCCGCGTCACATACCCGTGCCGCTCCAAGCTGGCTATCCCCTGGGCCACCGCCTGGCGGCTCACCTTCAGCCGGTCGGCCAGATCGGATGCGTGCAGGCCGCCGGCCGCCAGCGGCACCAGCGCAACGGCTTGAGCCGGGCGGATCCCGTCGAGCCCGGCCGCGGCGAAGGCCGCTCGCAAATGGGGCGCCCCCGAGGCGGCCACCAGATTCACCAGCGCCGGGACGGTGGGCTTCCACTCGGCATCGGCAACGCGTCGCATGCAGATCAGTGTGCCACTCCGGGCGAGTTTGACAAGGTACTTGTCAAAACTCGGCGTCGATGCGACGATGGCTTCATGCGGTCGCTACGCGCTCGGGTGTTCGGCGTTTGTCTCGTCTCGGTGTTGACCGTGGTGCTCGGCGGCTGTGTCGGCGGCGGGCACGCGTTGGGATCGCCTGGTTCCCAATCGATTCCGATCGGACAGTCCACCCAGACCATCGACTCGGGCGGGGTCGGCAGGACATTCCACCTGTACCGGCCGCAGGGATTGCCCGACGCGGCACCGCTGGTGGTGATGCTGCACGGCGGCTTCGGCAACGGGGCGCAGGCCGAGCGGTCCTACAACTGGGACGCCGAGGCGGACAACGGACACTTCCTGGTCGCCTACCCCGACGGCCTCAATCGCGCCTGGAACGCCGGGACCTGTTGCGGGCAACCGCAGCGCGACAACGTCGACGACGTCGGATTCATCACCGCGATGGTGGGAGCCATCGAGCAGGAGATCCCGATCGATCGCGCGCGCGTGTATGCCACCGGCATGTCGAACGGGGCCATGATGGCGCTCCGGCTCGGATGCCAGACCGACACCTTTGCCGGGATCGCCCCCGTCGCGGGAACCCTGCTGACCGACTGCTCGCAGGCCCGACCGACGTCGGTGCTGCAGATTCACGGCACCGCCGACGACCGGGTCCCCTACAACGGAGGGCCAGGAAAAGCCTTCGCCATCAACGGAAATCCGCGCGTCGACGGCCCCTCGGTGGAGTCGGTCAACGCCACCTGGCGCTCCATCGACGCCTGCGGACCACCGACCTCGACCACCACCGGAAGCGTGACGACCCAGACGGCCGGGTGCCCCGACGGACGCACGGTGGAGCTGATCTCGGTGGCGGGCGCCGGCCATCAATGGCCGGGAGGCCAACCCAGCCCGCTTGCCGAGCTCGCAGGGATCCCCGAGCCGTCCACGGCGCTCAACGCCACCGACACCATCTGGCAGTTCTTCACCCAGAGCCACCGCTGAGAATTGCCGGCGCCTCGAGCGTCGAGTTGTTTACGCGATCGGCGCGTTTTCACGCAACAACTCCACCCTCGGCGGGTTTACTTTTCTGGTGGAGCGCTTGCTGGAGCGCGAGGCCGTCCTCGCCAAGCTGGCCGCGCTGACGCGCGCCGCGCGGCGGGGCAGGGGCCAGGCGGTGTTGCTGCGCGGAGAAGCCGGGGTGGGCAAGACCGCGGCGATCGCCCGGTTCACCGCCGGACTCGATGCCGAGTTGCGGGTGCTGCGCGGGTGGTGTGACCCCCTGGCCGCACCGCGGCCGTTGGGGCCGCTGCTGGACGCACTGGCAGGGGTGGGTCCCGCGGCCGCAGCGGCGCTGGACGAGGCCATCGAATCGGGCGACACCGGCGCGCTGTACCGGCGGCTGCTGTCGGTGCTGCGCGACGGACACCGCTGGGTCTGGGTGATCGAGGATGCCCACTGGGCCGACGGGGCGACCCTCGATCTCCTGCGTTTCCTGGCCCGGCGGATCGACTCGCTGCCGCTGCTGCTCGTGGTCTCCTATCGCGACGACCAGCTCGACCGACAGCACCCGCTTTCGGTCGCGCTCGGGGATATTGCGACCTGCGCCGCGGTCAGCCGCGTCGCGTTGGAACCACTCAGCCGGGACGCCGTCGCCGTCCTGGCCGCCGGCAGCGGCGTGAATGCGGACCAGTTGTACCAACTCACCGGCGGTAACCCGTTTTACGCCACCGAAGTCCTGGCGGCCGGTCCCCGAGCGCTGCAACGCAATGCGTTGCCGCGCAGCATTACCGAGGCCGTCTGCGGTCGCCTCGGACGGCTGTCGGCGGCCGCTCGCGAGACCGCCCACGCTGTGGCGATCTGCGGCCCGCGGGTACACGCGCAACTGCTGCATAAGGTCTGCCCCGCGGCAGGCGCGGGGCTGGCCGAATGCCTCGACGCCGGGGTGTTGCTGACCGAGTGGGACGTGATCGGATTTCGGCACGAACTCGCCCGGCTCGCGACGCTCGACCAGGTCTCGAACCACGAGCGGACGGCCTTGCACACTCGTGCGCTGGCCGCTCTGGCCGAACCGCCGATCGACCCGAACACGTTCGCGGCATTGGCATTTCATGCCGACCGAGTCGGTGACGGCAACGCCGTGATCCGCTATGGGGTGGCCGGTGCGCAACGGGCCGCGGCACTGGGAGCCCATCGGCAGGCCGCCGACTTGTATGAGCTGGCGCTACACCGAGCCGACAGCGAACCCGCCGAGCGGCGGGTGCTCTGGCTCGAGCAACACGCCGTGGCGTGCTACCTGTCCGGGCGGGGCGAAGCCGCGGTTTCGTCCTGGCGTCAGGCGATTTCGCTGCGCCGCGCGATAGGCGACTGCCTGGGCGAGGGCGACGACTTGCGCTGGCTCTCGCACGGGTTGTGGGGGTTGGGCCGCGTCAGCGAATCCGGCGAGGCGGGACGGGCCTCCCTGCGGCTGCTGCAAGATGCCTGCGAGAAGCAAGCGTGCCCGCAACTGGCGTGGTCCTTGGTGAACATGGCCGAGCAGGGCCTGTGGAACTTCGATCCGGCGTGCGCCGACTACGCGGCTCGAGCGATCTCGGTGGGCACCGAACTCGGTGATGCTGCGGTGGTGGCCCGCGCGCGTGGCTATACGGCGCTGGCCAACGTGGTGCGCACCGACACGGGATGGGACGAACTGGAAGCGGTCTGCCAGCAAGCGATGGCCGCCGATGCCCGCGGCGAGACCGCCGCCTTCTTCGGGGCGGTGACCGGCTTCATCGCAGCGATGCACTACGACCCCGATCGCGCGGTTCGCTACACCGCCGACACCGTCGCGTACTGCCGCGACCACGGGATTTACCTCTTCGAGGGTATTGCCGGCGGCGCCGACCTGTTGGTGGGCCTGCATCGCGGCGAGTGGGATCGTGCCCGCGCGCGCGCCGAGGATCTGCTCAGCCGTCCCGGGCTGACATTGGTGAATCTGATTGCGCCGCGCCTCACCCTGGCCTTGATCCATGCCCGCCGGGGTGGACAACCGGTCGCCTCGCTGCTTGACGACATCGAAGCCAGTTCGGAGTCGGACCAGCAGCGGTTCTTCCCCGTCTGGGCCGCGCGCGCCGAGGCCGCGTGGCTGGCCGGCGACGACGACACCGCCCGAAACGTTGCGCGCGGCGCGCTGATCAAGATGGGCGACTGGAATCCCTGGCTGATCTGGCAGCTCCGCCGGTGGGCCCGACTTCCCGGTGGTCCGCCGGAGCCCACCGCCGGCGGCGAGCCGATCACTCCCTTCCAATTGGAGCTCAGCGGCGACTGGCGGGNCCCTGCGGCGGCCCCGACCATCGCTGATCGTCAACGCGTAGAACGCTATCCGCTCAGCATGGCGTCGATGAGCCGGTGCAGCACCTCCCCGGTCTCGCGCCGGGCGCGCTTCGGATCCTCGGCGGTGGCGATGACCATGGCCGCCTCGTCGAGCGCGCCGATCAGTATGTGCGCCAACGGTCGCATCGGTTGCTCGGGGAGCTGGCCGGCCTTGACGGCCTCGTTGAGCAGTTGTTCGGTCATGCCCAGGCTGTAGCGCTGGGCGACGTCGCGGAACGCGGGCCAGCCGAGCACGCTGGGCGCATCCAGCAAGATGAGCTGGCGTACCTCCGGGTCGGCGGAGACGTCGAGCCAGGCATCGACGGCGGCCCGGATCGCGTCCGCGGGCGTCGTCGCCCCCGATTCGGCGACCAGCGCCGCCATCCGGGCCATCACGTCCTGCTCGACGGCCTCGACCACCTCTGCGAAAAGCGCCGCTTTGTCGGCGAATTGGTGATACATCGCGCCGCGGGTAACACCCGCGGTGGTGGCGATCTCCGGCGTCCCGACCTCGGCGTACCCGCGCTCGCCCCACAGTTTGCGGGCAGCCGAGATCAGCGCGTCGCGGGTCGCCGCGGAGCGCTCCTCCTGGGTTCGTCTCTTGATTTCCATACAGCCTGTTGGTAACTTACGCACAGACAGCCTGTTTGTAAGTATATCTCGAAGGTGGGAGCTAGCTATGTCGACGATCGACATTAATGCCGGAACCATTCATTACGAAGCAACCGGACCCGAGGACGGCAGGCCCGTCGTCTTCGTGCACGGGTACATGATGGGCGGCCAGCTCTGGCGCCAGGTCGGCGAACGCCTCGGGCGGCTGGGCCTGCGCTGCATCGCCCCCACCTGGCCGCTGGGGGCCCACCCGCAGCCCCTGCGACCCGGCGCCGATCGCACCATCACCGGCGTGGCCGGCATCGTCGCCGACGTGCTGGCCGCGCTTGACCTGCGGGACGTGGTGCTGGTCGGCAACGACACCGGCGGGGTCGTCACGCAACTCATCGCGGTACATCGTCCCGAGCGGCTCGGCGCGCTGGTGCTCACGAGTTGCGATGCGTTCGAACACTTTCCGCCGCCGATCCTCAAGCCGGTGATCCTGGCGGCCAAGTCCAAGGCGATGTTCAAGGCGGTGGCGCAGGCCATGCGCGCGCCGGCCGCACGCAAGCGCGCGTTCGACGGCCTGGCGCACCGCAACATCGATGCACTCACCGAAGAGTGGGTGCGCCCGGGGCTGTCCGATCCGGCCGTCGCCGAGGACCTGCGCCAGTTCACCCTGTCACTGCGCACCGAGGTGACCACCCGCGTGGCCGCCCGGCTGCCCGAGATCGAGATACCCACTCTGGTCGCCTGGTCGGCCGACGACGTGTTCTTCGAGCTCGGCGACGGCGAGCGGCTGGCCGCGACCATCCCGACCGCCCGCCTCGAGGTCATCGAGGGGGCGCGCACGTTCTCGATGGTGGACCAGCCGCAACGGCTCGCCGACCTGCTGTCGTCGATTGCCGTGCGCACCTAGCGCGGGCCGGCGCTCGGCGGGCGCTACGCTCGCGGGATGCAAAACGTGCTGCAAGGCAGGCGGATTCTGGTGACCGGCGGGGCGACCGGCATCGGCGCGGCCGCCATCGGAGTCCTCACCGACGCGGGGGCCGAGGTCGTCGGCACCTATCACCAGACCCCGCCGCCGGACGGGCTGGCGGCCACCTGGCTGCAGTGCGACGCACGCGACGCCGACGCCGTTTCCGCGATGGTGCAGCAGGCCGCGGACCAACTCGGCGGGCTCGACGTCCTGGTGAACGCCGCGGGGCTGTGGCAGGCCGGAATCCCGGGCTACATCGGCGTCGACGACATCTCGTTCTTGCTGGACACCAACGTCAAGGCGACCATCCTGACCAATCAGGCCGCCTACGCGGTGATGAAGGGCCAAGATCCCAAGGGCGGCAGGATCATCAACTTCGGATCGTCCGAAGCCGTTCAAGGCAGCGCCATCTCGGCGGTCTACGCCGCGACGAAGGGCGCGGTGCAGGCCTGGACACGATCGGCCGCGAAAGCGTGGGGCGCCGACAACGTCACCGTCAACGCTTTGGCGCCGGCGGTGCAGACGCCGGGCTCCGACCGTTTCCGGGATTTTCTCGGTCCCGACGCGAGCGCCCTCATCGACCAGCAGATGCAGCTGATGATCCCGATCGGCGGGAAACTCGGAGAGCCCGCGCGCGACCTCGGGCCGATGCTGGTTTTTCTGGCCGGAACCGGTTCGGGCTTCATCACCGGGCAACTGCTCGCCGTCGACGGCGGCCTGATGATGGTCGGCGGCTAGGCACTCCGCCGCGTCGGCCGGAGAACCGGACCGATCGGGATTGTGAGAATTCGCGGCGAAATTCGCGCGCACGATTCCGTAGCACGACCAGCGACCTGTGCAGCTCAAACAGCATGGGGCAATAATGGCCCTTCGAGGCGAACAGACCGGTTATGTACACGGTCTGCGGTAGGGAATCCCCGGCGAAATGGGCATGAAAACTTCTACAACACAAGGTGTTGTCACGCCTGCAGTCCGGCATAACCGCGATCGGAGCCACCCGCTATCATAAGACGGACCGTCTCGTCTCGTAACCGAAGGTGGACCGATCCGATGGCTGACGACACGATTCAGGCGCTGCTGCGCAAGCGCCTGTCCGATCCGGCCGTCGCCGTCAAACACGACAATCTGCAATGGACTTGGAGTCGATACCTGGCGGAATCGACCGCGCGCGCCGCGGCCTTCATCGACGCCGCCGACCCGCAACGGCCGCTGCACGTCGGTGCCCTGCTGGGCAACACGCCCGAGATGCTGGCCCAGATGGCGGCGGCCGGGCTCGGCGGCTATGTGCTGTGCGGGCTGAACATCACGCGGCGCGGCGAGGCACTGGCCGCGGACGTCCGGCGGGCGCACTGCCAATTCCTGGTGACCGACGCCGAACATCGGCCGCTGCTGGACGGTCTGGACCTCGAGGGAACGCAGATCCTCGACGCCTCCGCGCCGCAATGGGGCGAATTCATCGGCGGCGCGGGCGAACTGGTTCCCCATCGCGAGGTCACCGCGATGGACGCGTTCATGATGATCTTCACCTCGGGAACCAGCGGAAATCCCAAGGCGGTCCAGGTATCCCACCTGATGGCGACGTTCGCCGGTATCAACCTGGTCCAGCGCTTCGCGCTGTCCGAACAGGACACCTGCTACGTGTCCATGCCGCTGTTTCACTCCAACGCCGTCGTGGCGGGATGGGCGCCTGCGGTGGTCTCCGGCGCCGCGATCGTGCCGGCGAAATTCTCGGCGAGCAACTTCCTCGACGACATCCGCCGCTACGGCGCCACCTACATGAACTACGTCGGCAAGCCCCTCGCCTACATTCTCGCGACCGAGGAGCGGCAGGACGATGCCGACAACCCCCTGCGGGTGGCATTCGGTAACGAGGCCAACGACAAGGACATTGAGGAGTTCGCACGCCGATTTGGGGTTCAGGTCGAGGACGGGTTCGGCTCGACGGAGAACGCGGTCATCGTGATCCGCGAACCCGGCACGCCGAAGGGTTCGATCGGTCGGGGGGCCGACGGGGTCGCGGTGTACAACAGCGAAACCGTCACCGAATGCGCCGTCGCACGCTTCGATGCCACGGGCGCGCTGGCCAATGCCGACGACGCGATCGGCGAGTTGGTCAACACGACCGGATCGGGTTTTTTCACCGGCTACTACAACGATCCCGAAGCCAACGCCGAACGCATGCGCCACGGCATGTACTGGTCCGGCGACCTCGCCTACCGAGACGCCGAGGGCTGGATCTACCTGGCCGGCCGCACCGCCGACTGGATGCGCGTCGACGGCGAGAACCTGGCAGCGGCGCCCATCGAGCGGATCCTGTTGCGGCACAGCGCCATCAATCGCGTCGCGGTGTACGCCGTCCCCGATGAGCGGGTCGGCGACCAGGTGATGGCCGCGATCGTCCTCAACGACGGTGCCGAGCTGCAGCCCGATGCGCTCGAAGCGTTCCTCGGGGCGCAGCCCGACCTGTCCCCGAAGGCCTGGCCGCGCTACGTCCGCATCGCGGCCGACCTGCCCAGCACCGCCACCCACAAGGTGCTCAAGCGCCAGCTGATCGCCCAGGGAACGGCCGTGGGCGAGGGCGAAGCCCTGTGGGAGCGCGAAGCGCGCGGCACCGGGTACCGGCGCGCGGCGTCCAGTGGCGATCGCAAGCGCGGCGTAGCCGCGCGCTGCGGGTCGCCACCATCGGCCTAGCCCGGATCCCGGCGTGCGCGGCGGCGGATCTGCCCCTTCGCCCGTCGCACCCGTTTGACGGGATCTCGGCTTGTCCCGCCGGCGATCTCGTCGCGCAGCTGGGAGATGTTGGAGATCTCGGCGTAGAGGCCGCGGATGGCGTAGTCGAGCACCGCGAACGGGAAGCGTTGGTCCGGATCATCGATGATGCCGAGTTCGCGGGAGCGCTGCCGCGACCACAGGGCCTCGTCCAGGCGGGCCCGGGTTGATTCGAGATGCCGGTCCAGCGTATCGATCACGCGCTCCGGATCCTCGCCGCGGGCGAGCCAGGTCCGCAGGATGACGGGGTGTTTGATGACCACCTGGTCCTGACCCGGAAAATGCTGGACCCACCGGCGCAGCGCGTCCCGGCCGGCGTCGGTGGTCTCGTACAGCGTGATCGCCCGCTTGCCCGATTGGGCCCCGGTCTCGCTGACCATCCCCCGCGCCAGCAGCCTGTTCAGTTCGCGCCGAACGTGACTCACCGACGGTGACCAATAGAAGTGCCCCACCGACAGTTCGGCGCGCATCTTGACCTCGCCGGCGGTGAGTTGTTCGTCGTTGGCCGCCAGCACGCCGAGGACCAGGTAGGCGGTCACCGGCAGGCCGTTGCTGGTGCGCGCGGGGCTCATTGCAGCCCGGTGAAGTACGGCAGGGTCAGGTCGGTGCCGACGGCGTGGAATTGCACCCGCACCCGCAGCCCGATCGCCAGATCGGCCGGGGCCATGCCGACGATGTTGGTCAGCATTTGGTAGCCCTCGTCCAGCGTGACGATCGCCGGCGCGTACGGCGGTTCGAACTCCGCGGTGACCGGGCGGTGCACCACGGTCCAGCTGTAGATCTCGCCGAGGCCGCCGCCGCGCTCCCACCGCAAATCGGCCGAAAGGCATTGGCGGCAATGCTCGCTCGGCGGGAAATTCGCCGCACCGCAAGCCTCGCAGTGTTGGTAGCGCAACTCCCCGGCTTGGCAGCCCTGCCAGAACGGAAGGCTGAGATGGCTGGCGGCATGCGGCACGGGGCCGCTCTGGGGCCGCAACGCGTCGGTGGTCATCGCGGTTCGTCCCCCAGGATCAGCACCGTGGTGAACAGGGCTCCGGCTCCCCCGTTGCTGCACAACGCGATATGCGCGCCGGGCACCTGGAGGTCGCCCGCCTGACCGCGCAGCTGCTGGACGGCGCGGATGGCCCGCTGCATCATCTGCGGGTTGGAGCCCGCGTGGCTGAAGGACATGGTTCCTCCGTCGGTGGTCACCGGATGGCTGCCGTCGATGGCGATGTGGCCGTCGGCGACGAACGGTCCGCCCTCGCCGTCGGCGCAGAAGCCGAAGGCCTCCAACTGGCGGATGATTTCGAAGGAGAACGGATCGTAGAGCTCCAACACGTCGACGTCTTCCCGCCGCAGCCCGGCGTGGCTGAACGCGCGCTCGGCCGCGTGCCTGCCGACCACGCCGTTCACGTGATCGCCGCGCCGACCGGTGAGGTCCCACGCGGGCGGGTGCTGATACGACGGGCCGTGAAAGTCCGCGCCGCTGCCCAACACGTAGATCGGCCGGCCGGCGACATCCATTTTGTCCACGTTCGCGACCACCAACGCGCACCCACCCTCGGACGTCGTGGCGCAGTCGAGGAGGTGAAACGGGTCGGCGATGGGCCGGGAAGCGGTGATGTCCTCCGGCGTGAACGGACCCCGTTGGTAGTAAACGGCTTCGGGGTTTCGCGATCCGTTGTTGCGGATCGTCGCCGCGACGGTGGACAGTTGTTCGCGCGTTGTGCCGTAGACGTGCATGTGGCGCCGGGCGATGAGCGCGAACTCGGCGGTGGTGAACATCCCCCAGGGCGCGACGAATTCGTTCTCGGGCCTGGTCCACGGCGCCGTGGCCTCGTGGTCGCGGTATTCGCCCGCCTGCGCGGCGACGAGGACGACGACGTCGGCCATGCCGTGCTCGATCGCGGTCACCGCTTCGGTGATCATGCCGACCCCGAAGGCCAGGCCCTGCCACGCCGGGCCGAGACGCAGGTCGTAGATCAACGACGTCGAATGGGGGCTCGCGCTGATGCCGTCGACGTCGTCGAGTCTCAGGCCGGCGTCGTCCAGTGCGCCGCGAATGGCCTTGAGCGCCAGGCCCCGTGAGGTTTCGTCATCCAGCCGACGGCCCTGCCGGGTGTTGTGCACGCCGACGATCGCGGCGGTCGGCTTGGTGCGGCTAGTTTTCATCCGCGACAACTCCCAGGTAGGTGCCGACGACGTCGAATTCTCGCCCGTCGCGCGTGATGGTTCCGATCTTCGTGGCCCGCGCCTGCCCGGACGACGCGCCCGCCTCGACCACGTCGATTCGCACGTCGATGGGCCGGGCGGTTTGCGGGTCGGTGATCTCGACGAGCATGGCCACGGCGCGTTCGCTCGCGTCCCATTCGACACCGGTGATCCGGTGCCGGGCGGTCAGCTCCATCACCACGGACTCCTGGCGCACCAGGAACCGGACCGGTGCGCACAGCTCGCCGGCGCGCGGCGGCACGCACAGCGTCACCGGCATGTCACAGTCCCGCCGGTCGCGCGCTGGTGGCCCCCGCGGCGCGCAATTCGAGCAGATCCTCTTGGCTGCGCCCGAGAATGCCCCTCAGCACTTCGTCGGTGTGCTGGCCATACAACGGCGGCACCCGCCGAAGCCAGCGCCGCGGCTTGCCGGCGAACGCGAAGGGCATGCCCGTGCACAGGAACGTGCCGGCGACCGGGTGGTCGACGGTTTCCCAGAAGCCGCGAGCGAGCAGCTGCGGGTCGCTCAGCAGGGCCGCCGGCGCGGTGACACGCGCGGCGGCCACCCCGGCACCGCGCAGCGC
>NZ_LT546237.1:4298075-4353908 GCF_900078675.2 Mycobacterium interjectum | reverse complement strand
GCGAAGGTGCCCGCGAGCCACTCGCCCAGCCGGCCGCCGGCCTGCACCGGCTCGTCACCCGGCCACCCGCGGCTCGCGATGGATCCGCACAACGCCTGCAGTATGAACTCGTTGGCGTCCACCTGGTCCTCGACGTAGGGACCCGTCATGCCGAACGGGGTCACGGCCACGACGACGGCCGCGGCGCCGGCGTGCGCCGCGATGGCGTCGAGGGTCCAGCCGTCGGTCAGGTCGGTGATGACGAGGTCGGCGCCGGCCAGCAGCGCCGCGGTCTGCGAGTCGTCGGTCACCGACTTCTTGCCCGCGGCCAGGTAGCCGAACAGCGCCCCGGCGGGTCCGCCGGGGCGGGCCGACCAGCGCCGCACCGAATCACCGTGCGGGGACTCGATTTTCACGACTTCGGCTCCCGCGTCGACGAACATCTTGCCGCAGTACGAGGCCGCGATGCCGTTGGAGAGCTCCAGCACCCGCCAGTCGGCGAACGGTGCCCGGGCGGCCACGCTCAGTTGCCCAGGGTGGTGGCGCGTCCCGCGATACCGGAAGCCTCCGCCGTCACCGGTGCCGCCGCTTGGGCCTGCAGGGCGAACTGCGTCATCCGGGTCCACGCGTCGCGGTCACGCTGGCTGGCTCGGCGGCCGACATGGGTGACGACGTCGACGTCGGTGGCCTGCGCGCGGAGGGATCCGGCGCGGGCGCGCTCCTTCGGGATGTAGCGGAACGGATCGAACGAGTAGGCGGCCATGGCGTTTTCGTGGGTGATCTTGTTGATGACCGAGTCGTCGAGATGGCCCATCGTCTCCATGACGTCCTCGGGAGCGAACGGCCAATTGCTGTCGGAGTGCGGGAAGTCGGACTCCCAGCACAGCATGTCCTCGTTGAACCAGTCCATGTTGTGCACGCCGACCTTGTCGCTGATGAAGCAGGTGTAGAAATGTCGCCTGAAGACGTCCGCCGGTCCGTTGTAGCCGGGCGGGAACTTCGCGAGCGTCCAGCCCGAGTGCCGGTTGTAGACGTGCTCGGCGCGCCACAGGAAGTACGGGATCCAGCCGACGTCACCCTCGGTGAGGGAAAACCTCAGTTGCGGGAAGTCGGCCCAGAATTCGGCCCAGATCAGCTCGGTGAAGGTGAACATGCTCATCATCGACGACGCCGTCATCTGCACGCTGGGCGGCGCGTCGCTCGACACCTGCGGGGATCGCGACGCCGACCCGACGTGGGTGCACAGCACCGTCGTGTTCTCGCAGACCGCCTCGAAGAGCGGATACCAATACTTGGTGTGAATGCTGGGCATTTGCAACGCTTCCGGGTTCTCCGAGAACGTCACCGCGTGGCAGCCCTTGCCGGCCAGTCGCTTGACTTCCTTTGCCGCCTCGGTCACGTCGAACAGCGGCAGGATGCCGCAGGGGATGAACCGGCCCGGGTAGGAAGCGCACCACTCGTCGACGTGCCAGTCGTTGTAGGCCTTGATCATCACCAGGTTGACGTCGCGGTCGGGCCCCTGGTTGAGGACCTGGCCCGAAAACCCGGTGAAGTTCGGAAAGTTCAGGCCCGCCAGCTGCCCGCCCGCGTTCATGTCGCGCACCCGCTCGTCGACGTTGAAGCAGCCCGGCCGCATCTCGTCGTAGCGCGAGGCGTCGATGTTGTACATCTCGCGGGGCTTTCCGGCGACGGCATTGAGGCCCATGTTCCGCCCGCGAACGTCGCCGTAGTACCACTGCTGGACCCCGTCGGGCTCGAGGACCACCCGGGGCGCGAGGTCGCGGTACTTGGCGGGGACATGCGCGTCGAACATGTCGGCGGGCTCGGCGATATGGTCGTCCACGCTGATCAGGATCAGGTCGTCCTTATGCATGCCGCGCTCCTCGCCCGCCGATATAGGGACTAGTAGACAATGGTTTCGGTCACAGTGTCAACGGCGTCGGCCGGCACTACTTGACGGGAAAAGAGCCGCATCATCGGCTGAAAGGAAGGCCCGGGGGCCGGTGGCCGCCGCCCGCTCGTGGCGAATGTCAGCGACTATTAGTCCGCTTGCATTTGGGCTATGCGATCGCGATGGCGGTCAGGCCCTGGCGCACCCGCTCGGGTAGCGATCCGCCATCGCTCAGCCAGTCGTCCAGGGCGATGCGCACCGCCGCCATCGCCAGCGCGCCGATCAGCCGGGGCCTGGGATCCTGGGCCGCCAATCGAGGTATCCGCGGCGCGATGAGCTCAGCGATCGCCGATTCGTATCGGACATAGATGCGCAGCGTCCAGGCGTCCAGCGTCTCGGATGACCTTGTGAGCGCGGCCAATTCGCGGACCTGGTCCTCGATTTCGGTAAAGCCGAGGGCGAGATCTCCGAAGGCGCCGACGACCGCCTCGGTGGCGGTCAGTCCCGCCGGCTGGGCGGCCAGCGCGCTGGTGATGCGGTTCAGCCAATGGGCGTTCATGCCCTCGGCCACGGCGTCCTCTTTCGAGTTGAAGTAGCGGAAGAAGGTCGCCCGCCCGATGGCTGCCGCGTCCGCGATCCGGTCCACCGTCGCGCCCGCCAGACCAACGCCGGCGACCAGCTGCGCCGCCGCTTCCGCGATGCGCTGACGCGTCGCGGTGCGCCGCCGTTCGGCCAGCGGGATTCGCTCACCATCCCCATGGGACGCTGTTGCCAAAGGGTGAGACATAGTCTAAGTATAAGACTATGTCTCAGACAGTGGCGCCTGGGCCGGCCGACGAGGTCGCCCCGAAGGCGCGCGCCGCGTGGCAGTTCTTCCAGCAGATGGTGGCCGACGTCACCAAAGTCGTGATGGAGGACGCCGAATCCGAGCGCGAACTGCTCGAAGGGTTGCGCGTCATCGCGCGCGTCTCGTCGTTGTGCTCGCAACTGTCCGTCGAGGCCGACGCCGACCGGCCCTCGTTCTTCGATATGTGTTCTCCGACAAGGATGATCGGCGGCCCCAATCCCGACGGCAACTACTACCTGGCGATGATTCGCGGCGACCGGTGCTACCGGATCACCGGCACCCGGGGCACCAGTGCCTACCTTGGATTTCAGGTCCTGGCCGGCACCGGCCTGACCCCGCGCCGGATGGCGAACTACGTCAGCGACACCGAGCTGCAGCTGAGCGGCGACGAATTTGCGCTGGTGCTCGCGCCGGAGGAACCCGCCGATCTCGCCGGCGCCCGGTGGGTGAAGATCCCCGGCGACGCATCCTCCGTCGTCGTCCGCGAATACATCGGGGACCCCGCCGCGGAGACCCTGGCCACGTTGCGCATCGACGCGCTGGACCCGGACCCCGTGGCGCCGCTGAGCGACGACGAGCTCGCCGATCAGTTCACCGCGATGGCGTGGTCGCTGATGAAACTCACCACGATGCACCGCACTATCAAGCCCGAGCTCTTGCGACAACCCAATACGCTGCTGACCGCCGAGGCCGCCGACCTGGGCGCCGCCGACACCACGCCGGACAACCTGTACATGATGGGGACCTTCCGGCTCGATCCGGGCCAAGCCCTCGTGCTCGACATCGAGCCGCCCGACACTCGCTACTGGAACGTCACGCTGGAAAGCGTCTGGCACGAGTGCCTCGAGCCGCGCCGCCGGCACAGCTCGGTCACCAACCGCGCGGTGCGGCCCGACGCGGACGGGCGGGTGCGGATCGCAGTCTCGGCGGAGGACTTCGGCTTCGGCCATTGGCTCGACACCGGCGGCCGCCATCGCGGATTCATCGTCGTGCGCTGGCTGGACAACCCCGGCCCACCCGACGTCTCCGTGTCAGTCCGCGAAGGTACGGAAACGCGATGACCCTGAGCGAGCGGTTCGCGCCGGAGCGACTCATCGCCACCGCCTGCGAGGTGGCCGATAGCGACGACTTCGGCGCGGACGGGTGGCAGCCCGGACTGCAGCGGCTCACCGACGGACTGGTCGGCGAGGCGCGGCTCTCGCCCATCGGTGTGGAGATCGCCTACCTGGACGTCATCCGCGCCCTGAAGAACCGGCTCGGCGTGATCGCCTGGCGCAAAAAGCATCCCGGAATCGCCGGCAAGCCGATCACCGCGCCGATCTTCATCGTCGGCCAGCCGCGCACCGGCACCACGATCCTCTACGACCTGCTCGCCCAGGACCCTGACCTGCGGGCGCCGCTGACCTGGGAGGTCGACGCTCCCTGTCCGGTCCCGCAACCGGAGACCTATCACACCGATCCGCGCATCGCTCAGGCCCAGGCCAGCATCGAGATGTCCGAACAGATCATCCCCGGCTTCTTGGCGTTTCACCCGATGGGCGCCCTCGTCGGGCAGGAGTGCGTGCGCATCACCGCCAGCGAGTTCACCAGCATGATCTTCTCAGTGCAGTACCGCCTGCCAAGCTACTACCGCTGGCTGTTGTACGAGGCCGACCATGCCGGCGCCTACCGCTTTCACCGAATCTTCCTGCAACACCTGCAGTCCGGGGTTCCCGGGCAGTGGCTTCTGAAATCGCCGGCGCACCTGTGGCACCTCGACGACCTGCTCGCCGAGTACCCCGACGCGTTGATCGTCCAGGCCCACCGCGATCCGCTCAACGTCATCTCGTCGATCGCCGCGCTCACCCACCACCTCCGGCGGATGGGCAGCGACGAGTCGGACATCGCCGAGTGCGCGGCCCAGTCCTATGAGGAGATCGTCGTCGGCCTGGACCGCGCAATGGCGCTGCGCGACGCCGGCGCCATTCCCGCCGGCCGCGTAATCGACGTGCTGTTCACCGATTTCATGAACGACCCGTGGACCACGATCGACGACATCTACCGGAAGCTGGGCCGAGAGCTGAAACCCGAGACCGCACAAAAGATGCGGGATTTCCTGGCCGCCCATCCCGGGGATGGCGGGGGCAGCCGTTACACGTGGTCGGACACCCGCCTGGATGCCGCCGAGGTCCGCGACCGCGTCAGCGCCTACCAGGACCGCTACGGGGTGCCGACGGAGCCGTTGCGCTGAGTCAACTCGGCGCGTCGATCCTTGTTCGCGGAACTGCTGTTCGCGGGATCCGTATCCGCCGTGAGGATTTCGATGGCACGCTGGTCGACGTAGCGGGTGACGGCATGCTGGCCCGCCCCGAATATGGTCGCGAGGAGCAGGCAACCGATCAACGTGTTCGACGATCCGACATGCAGCACATCGGCGCCCAGGATCAAGAGCCCGACAACGGCGACCAGCGGGCCGAGGACAAGTTTCAATAAGCCCTGCTGGAGCGGCAGATTGAAGGGACTGTGGCCCAGCGGCACCTTGGACATGGCCGGGATCGCGGTGAACAACGCACCGACGGACCCGAAGAACATGACCAGGAACAGGTACTGCCAGGGCGCATCCTTGAAGCTGTCGTCGGGCAGGGGGAGGAAGTGATCGTCTCGGAACAGCCGTTGGGTCAACAAGGTCAGAGTGGTGAAAAAGAGGCAGACACCGGACGCGAGGATGAACCGGTTCCTGAGATACCGCGCCTCTTGGTTGCTGCGATCAGAGTTGTCGTGCGCGGCGCGCAAAACACCGACGATGGACGGGCGCAGCTCCGCGGTATCGATATGGGACGGGTCCGCCAGCAACGCCTGCAGATCCTTTTGCCTCTTGTCATCCTTAAGATGGAAGCTTGCATATGCCAAGGCTGCGTTGCCGCGGGCGCGCAGTTCCGAGTCGGGCAGCAGATCGACCGTGCGCTCCTCGACCTCATGGAGACGCGCCCAGGCACGCTCGATCTCGGTGCCCCACCACCACTTTCGGATAGCGACGTTGGATTCCGCCGCGATACCGGCGTCGGACAGCAGGCTGTTGATGAGAAAGGCGCGTTGCTCCTGATCGGGACGATTCTTCAGCTCGAGGCGGGCCAGGTCGTCCAGGAGCATGATGCGACGGCGTTGGACCGTTTGCCGCCAGGGCGAGGTCGACCGCCACGTCTTCGGCAGTCCCGACTGGAAGCCGTTCCACGTGTCGCCACGGAAGGTGGGGGCTGGCGGCGTCGAGCCGGCGTTCGGCGGTGTGGACATGGATTCCTCCCAGGGTGAACGGGTCGGGCCAGAGAATCGCGTCGAGTATCACTCCCGAAGGCGAGGCCGAAGTAGCGTAGTCGGCTACTTGCTTGCGAAGCAGCCAACGAGAACTCCCTTCCATACGCGATGACGTAGTCAACTACTCATGCGCCGGGTCGCGGGGAGGTGGCACATTCTCTGCCACATCCACGACGACAGGAGCCGGACATGCTCATCGCGATTATCAACCAGTCGAAGTTGGTGTCCAACGCGGATGCCGCGGGCATGACCCAGGCGATCGCCAAGCAAGTCCGAATGGACGTTGCGCCACTGTGGGATCGGGCCGCCGCGGCGGTGATCTTCTACACCAACGCCAAGGACGTGCCCCCGGCGGCGCACGGCATCGTACTCGTCGACACCATCAAGGACCAACCCGACGGCGTGCTCGGCTACCACACCGAGGACCGGGGCGGGAAGCTGTGGGGCGTGGTCGCGGCCAAGCCCGAACTCGACAACGGCGGGACGGCGACGAAGGGGGACTGGAGCGTCTCGAGCGTCCTGTCACACGAAGTGCTCGAGATGTTCATCGACCCCAACTGCAACCTGTGGTCCAACGACGGACGGGGCAAGGCCTACAGCTTCGAGGTGTGCGATCCGGTGGAGGCCCCGACGTACGCCGTCGACGGCGTGTCGGTGTCGAACTTCGTGACGCCGGCATGGTTCGACCCGCTGTCCAATCAGGCCACCGCCCAATACGACAAGCTGGGTAAGCTGCACGCCCCGTTCAGCATTCTCAAGGGCGGCTACGTCGTTTTCGAGGCCGCCGGGGGCGAGCACCAAGAATTCGGCGACGAGTTTCCCGACTGGCGCAAGGAAATGAAGGCGGGAAAGTTCGCCCGCACCCGCCGCCGGCTCGAGCAGACCGACGCGATGCTCGCTCAGGCGACCGCTTGAAAACGCTGACGGCCGACCGCAATAACACATACACAGACTAAGGAGGGCCGACGAATGCCGGTGCCACGCAAGACCATTTCCTTCGGGCAGCAGATCGCCATCGACCGCGCGGGTAACCCGTACGACTACGGCGGCAACTGGGACCCCTTTGACCGCAAGAAGGGCACCGACTGCTCCGGCTGCGTCGTTGACGAACTTGACGGCGGAATCAACGGCACCGCGATGGAGTGGTCGCGCCACGGCCTTTGCACGGAGAGCTGGCGCGCGCCGTCGCACGGCGGCCAGGCCAACCCGCTCGACGGCCCGTTTCACACCGTCCAGGTAGCCAACCCCAGCGTGTTTCCCGCCGACGCCGCGATCAAGATTGCCCTGCACCACGGGCCCGGCGGCGGAATGAACTCCCACATGTGGTGCCAGATCGGCGATCTGCGCGTGGAAACCAACGGCGACAACGGCACCGTGCTGCGCGACCAGGCGATGGCGGTGGACAACCCCTACGCCAACGACTGGTGGTTCGTACCCGGCCCGATCGTCGAGGACGGCACGCCGATCCCGCACCAGCCCAGCGGAAGCGCTCCGGCGCCCCAAGGCGAGCCGCGGGACACGTTGTTCGCCGACGTGTCCGAGCACCAGGTGCCGGTGACCGACGCCTACACCGACGCCACGTATAACCAGGACGGCATCGACTGGCCCTATCGCTGGCTGTCCATCAGAGCCAACGACGGAACACACCGCGACAACAACTTCGCCCAGAACTACGGCTGGTGCAGCCAAGCCGCCGACGACGGCAGGCTCAAGGGCTTCATCGTCTACGCCTACTGGCGTCCTGACTGGCAGGCAACGCTGGCGACCTTGCAGGATCAGATCAACGCCAACGGCGGCCCCCACCCCAAGATGGTCGCCATGATCGACGTGGAATGCGGAGATGGCAATCCCGGCTGCGATCAAAGCGCCGCGGTCAACGGCATGTACTACGGGCTGGCGAAGTGGCTCGGCGACGCGCGCCGCGTCATCGGGTATTGCAACCTCAACGACATGCGCCAGATGTGGCAGACCAGGCCAGAGCACGTGCCGATGATCATCGCGGGGTACGGCTCAAATCCCAACGACCCGGCCGTGTTCAAGGTCGCGCACCAATACACCGACGGCCAAGGGTACGGAGGCGGCCTGCCCGAAGGGGCGCCACCCTTCGGCAACTGCGACATGAACAGTGCCGACGGCCTGTCGCCATCCCAGTTAGCCTCGGTGCTCGGAGTGGGCGACGCGTCACCGGTGGCTCCCTCGCCGCTGGTGATACCCAGCGTGCCGGCGGACTACCAGCGGCTCATCTACGAGCAGCTGGCCGGGCCGGTCGGCTCGGACGGCTACGGGCACGGCTGGCCGCAGCTCGGCAACCTGACGATCGTGGACTATTTGGCCAAGTACCAGCCGGCCCTGGATGTGCTGCTCACCCAGGCTGCCCGGGCGACCAGCAAGAAGGCGGCTCCCCGCATCGTGATCCCTGCGGCCGGCAACGGGGCGGCCGCGGCTGCCAAGAAGGCGCCGGCGCGAAAGGCCCCCGCAAAGAAGCGGTGAGACTGCCGCCCACAAATCAACCGACCCTCAAGGAGATTCATCGAAATGCCGCTCCCCTACAAACCCGGGTCCCATGGCCCGGAAATCGAATACTGGCAGGCATGGTTCAGGCGCGAGTACCGGGCCTACGCGCCGCCGGAAGACGGCTACTACGGCAAGGACGAAGTCGCCGCGGTCAAGGAAATGCAGCGCCGCCTAGGCCTGTCGCAATCGGGAGAATTCGACGCCACCACGGCAAGCCGCGTCGGATACGTGCCACCGGCTCCGGGCCTGCGGCCCATCATGTTCACCGTCGAAGGGCATAGTTCGAACATGTTCGCCGGGCCGGTCGCCGACACCGCCGGCCAACTCGAGGCCGAAGGCCTGTGTCACCACCAGCCGATCGGTTACAACAACGGCCCGATTCCGTTCGACAACGCCAGCGGTGTCAACGAGTTGGCCCGGCTCGTCGGCTCCGAGGTCATGGATAGCCTCGTACCCTTCCCGAAAGGCACGCCCTGGTCGCTGGGCGGGTTCTCCCAAGGCGGCATCGTCATCTGCGACTTTTACTTCGACTACCTGGCACCCGGTAAGCCGCTGGCGTGGCGAACGCCGGATCTGAAAGGCGTTCTGGCCTATGGTACTCCAGGCCGCCAGGCCGACAGCATCGCCGACTGGGCCCGGTCGTGGATCACCCAAGCCGGCAGCCATGGGCTCGACCCGATCCGGCGGTTCGGGCTGCCCGGCTGCCCGGACAAGCCCGATTTCTGGGTTGACGTGTACCGCGAGGGCGACATCTTCGCCGAGAACACCGACGACAAATCGAGTGAGGTGAAGGCCGCCGTGTACCAGGCCGTGGCGCGCGCCGACTTCTTCTCCAACCCGTTCTCCGTCGCCGCGCAGATCGCCATCCTGTTCGGGCAGCCGGTCGAGGAGGTCTTGGCGATTGTCAAGGCCATCGTGAGCGGCGTGGCGTTCCTGGGCGACCAGCCCAATCCGCACTACTCCCCGTACGACATCAGCGGCGGAGTCGCTTGGATGCGCGATCGACTGCGTAGCTGAACCGAAGCGTCGCGGTCAGCCCTGTTCGGCCGGCTCGTACCGCAGCATGGTGACGTCGTGCTCGGGGTAGTCGAAGAACACCGGCCGCACCCGCATCCCCACCCGCAGGGCTTCCGGCTCGACGTTCACCATCTCGGTGGAAAACCGTGGGCCCTCATCCCATTCGACGATGGCCAGCAGCTGCGGAACCGCGTCGGCGAAGTGCGGGCCGACGGGGCGGCGGGCCACGGTGAACGAGTACAGCGTTCCCATGCCGGATATCTGCCGCCACTCCAGGTCATCGGCTAGCGTGCGCGGCGCGCGCACCCGCGGATAGAACACGTAGGTCTGCGACGACGGCGAGTACTGGATGACGATGCGGTGTTGCGCCAGCGCATCCCAAAATGGCGCGGTGGTCGGCGTTTTGACGGGCATCGGCCGCTGGAGGTCCATGGTTCAGTCCCCCTGCAGGATCAGCGTCGTCTGCTCGGACAGGATGCCGCCGTTGCCGGACACGAAGGCGCGGTTGCAATCGGCGACTTGGGCCGCGCCGGCGCGGCCCATGATCTGGCGGGTGGCATCGCACACGTGATGCATCCCGCCCGCCAATCCGGCCTGACCAAACCCCAGCTGCCCACCGGCGGTGTTCAGCGGGAAGTCGCCGCGGAAGGTCAGGTCGTGCTCGGCGACGAAGTCCATCCCCTTGCCCTTCTCGCAGAAACCGGCGTCCTCCAGCGACAACAGCACGGTGATGGTGTAGCAGTCGTAGATCGACACCATGTCCATGTCGGCACGGCTCAGATCGGTCATCGCGAAGGCGGTGTCGGCCGCCGCGGCGATCGGGGTGTGCAGCAGATCCTCGGCGTAGGTCGGCGTCTTGAACGGCACATGCTCACCGAATCCCTTGATCCAGACCGGGCGATTGCGCGACCGCCGCGCCAGGTCGGCGTTGGCCACGACGACGGCCGCGCCCCCGACGCAGGGCATGACGATCTCGAGCATGTGCAGCGGGTCGGCGATCACCGGGCTGGCCAGCACGTCGGAGATGGTGAGCGGCTTGTCCTTCCAGATCGCGCCGTCGGTGTGGTTGGCGTTGACTCGGGTGTCTACGACGAGCTTGGCCATGGCCCGCTCGTCGTAGCCGTAGACCGCCGCGTAGCGCTGGGCCACCTGACCGTAGGGGCCGTTCTGGCCAAGGTTGCCGTACGGGATCTCGAACTCGGCCTGCGGAGAACCGTATTGGTTGCTCGAGGAACCGAAGTACAACGCATCACCCAGCGATCTGGGCTTCTTGGCAGACATGGGGGTGATGTACCGGGCGGGCAGCGCGCACAGCACCGCCTCGCAGATGCCGAGTTCGATGGCGGCGGCGGCCCGCCACACCATGGCCGCGGCGCTGGCCCCGCCGAGGTCGACGTGTTCGGCGAATCGCGCTCCCACGCCGAGGTATTCGGCGATGGTCGAGGGCACGAAAATCTCCGACTCGGCCAGGTGCGAGGCCACGATGCCGTCGACGACCTCGAACGGCAGTCCCGCGTCGCCCAGTGCGGCGGCACCGAGTTCCGCCCATTGTTCGATGGCGAACGGGGCGGGCGACGCCTTGGTCATTCGTTCCGGCGGCAGCTCGACGTATCCGACGATCGCGGCCTCTCCACGTAATCCCATGCTGTGTCCTTATTTCCGCGGCAGCCCGAGGATCATCTGCGCGATGATGTTCAGCTGGATCTCCCTCGTTCCGCCGCCGATCAGCTCGGCCGGGAGATGCAGGTAGGGTTCCACGACCGCGGCGTCGGCGTCATCGACCATCGCCACCTGGCCGGTCAACTGCAGCGTGGCCTCGAAAGTACGGCGCAGCAACACGTTCATCGCGACCTTGGCGATGCTCGACGCCGGGCCGGACGCCTGGCCGTCGAGCAGCCGGATGGTTTCCCGCACGCCGAGCGCCCGGATGGCGTTGGTGTAGGCGTCGAGTTCGCCGAGCTCGCGCAGCGCGTCTTCACGATCCGGCCCGGGCTGTGCGGCCAGCCGGCGTAGCGCGACGGCCCTGTCGAACTTGACGTATCCACTGATGGCCGAGCGCTCTTCGGCCATCGTGGCGATCGCGAGGCTCCAGCCGTCGGTGGGACCGCCCAGCAGCATCTCGTCGGGGACAAAGACGTCGTTGAGAAACACCTCGTTGAAGTGCGCCTGACCGGTCGCCGTCTTGATGGGCTGGATTTCGATGCCGGGGGATTTCATATCGACGATGAAGTAACCGATGCCGCGGTGCTTGCTGGCTTCGGGATCGGTGCGCGCCAGCAGCGCGCCCAGGTCGGCATACTGCGCCAACGACGTCCAGATCTTGTGGCCGTTAATCCGCCAGCCGCCGTCGACCTTGGTCGCCCTGGTGGCCAGCGACGCGAGGTCCGAGCCGGCACCCGGCTCACTGAACAGCTGGCACCAATGAATATCGCCACGTTGGGTCGGCGGAATCAACCTTTCCTGCAACTCTTTTGGTGCGGCGGCCAGCACCGAGGGAAGGATCCACTCGGCGATGTTGAGCGACGGCCGAACCAGCCCGGGCCGTTTGGCGAACTCCTCGTCGATGATGAGCTGTTTGAGCGGGCCCGCATCGACGCCCCACGGCGCCGGCCAGTGCGGCGCCATCAGACCGGCGCCGGCGATCAACGTGCGCTGCGGCCCGGAGGCCTGGTCGGGGTAATCGCCGTGCGGAGCCGGTGTGTCGTTGCGCAACTGCATTGCCGCATCCAGCGTCTCGGAGACCCAGGAGCGGAAGTCCGACTCGGCGTCGCCCAGATTGACCGACATATCGCGTTGCCGGGTGCGGGTCAGTTCGCCCAGCCGCCGGGCCCAGCGATTGGCCGGACCGATCGATCCGGCCAGGCTGATGGCCCGCCGCCAGTAGAGATGCACGTCGTGTTCCCAGGTGAAACCGATGGCGCCGAGCATCGTCAGGACATCGAGGACCAGATCCGGGATCGGCGAGACCGCGATCACCGCAGCCCCGGCCGCCGCGAGACGGTGCTGGTCGGGCGGCTCGTCGGCGGCGCGCATCGCATCCCAGGCCGCCGCGCTCGCCAACTCACTGTTGACCAAGAGCATCGCCGCGTTGTGCTGCAGCGCCTGGAAGGTCCCGATCACCCTGCCGAACTGTTCCCGCGTGCGTAGGTGCGCCGTGACGGCTTCGA
Source organism: Mycobacterium interjectum (assembly GCF_900078675.2). GTDB lineage: Bacteria > Actinomycetota > Actinomycetes > Mycobacteriales > Mycobacteriaceae > Mycobacterium > Mycobacterium interjectum. The sequence goes on along the minus strand of NZ_LT546237.1, from coordinate 4,341,202 downwards.
CGCACCACTGCGCGATCCCGGCCGTCATGCCGGCCACCAGTCCCACGGCGACGCACTGCGCGCGGTCGGCGTCGATCCCGGTCAGCGCCGGCGCCTCGGGCCGGTAGTCGTGCAGCCGCAGGATGCCGACATCGGTGACCAGGTCGGTTCCGTGTACGGATTCGATTGCCGCCATCGGCTTTTCGGTGTCGACCAAGACCCACACGAGGTCGCCGTCCCCGGTTCGGGCTGCCACCAGGATCACCCGCGCCGAACACACGCCCGCGGTGACCTCCGACTCGCCACTGAGCAGCCATCCCTGGCCGTCGGCCCGCGCACGGAAGTCGGCGCCCTCGGGAAGGACGACCGCCGCGGGTGACCCGGATGCGAGGTCACGCAGCAGTGATTCGGCGGTTGGCGTCGGATCGGCCAGCAGCGCAACGGCTCCCGCCGTCACGGTGGGCAGCAAAGGGCCGGGCAGCAACGTCTTGCCCGCGGATTCGAGTACACATGCCGCGTCGATCAGCCGTCCACCTTGCCCACCGAGGCGCTCCGGCAGGTGCACCGCGTGAAAGCCACTGGCGGCCAGGGCGTCCCACCATGCCGGGAGTCGTCCCGACGCAAGTGCGTCGAAACTGTCACGGGTCTCGGCGATCGGGGCGTGCCGGGTGGCGAACTGGACGACGGCGTCGCTGAGGGCCTGCTGCTCGGGGCTCAGTCCTAGCGTCATGGTGGCGAGCCCACGCGGCTGAGACGACACGCCATCGAAGACCGCTGCCCTTTCTTTACAAGACGAACCGTCTCGTCTTGTGGCAGACTACCGGGGGTAGTCGGGATATGTAAAGCGGGCTGATGCAGCAGTGAGGATCTCCACATGCCAAGCGATCTCACCCGGGTGAGCCCGCCGCGGCGCCGCAGCGAAAAGTCGCGTACGGCAATCGTCACGGCCACCCGTGAGCTGCTGCTCGAGCGCGGGTTCGACGGGCTGACCATCGAGGCGGTCGCCGCCCGGGCCGGGGTGGGAAAGCAGACCATCTATCGCTGGTGGCCCAGCCGTCCCGCCCTCGTCGCCGACGTCATGCTCGAGGACGCCGACAAGATCCTGGCGTCGGTCGACCACACCGATGACGTGTCCGCCGACCTGGTGCGGTGGGTGGGCAGGCTCGTCGCGAGCCTGACGACGGCGCGGGGCATGGCGATGCTGCGGATCTTGACCGTCGCCGGCATGGAGCACGAGGACACCGCCGCCAGGCTGCGCGCCGGGTTCAGCGCGCCGCTGCACGACAGCGTTCGGGCTCGGCTCGTCGCCGACGGGGTCGATCCGGCGGCCGCGGAGTCGGCGGCGGACGCCATCGTGGGCGGCGTGGTGTATCCGATACTGTCTGAGCCGCAACAATATTCACGACGCCGGGCGGAACGCACCACCCGGATCATCGTCGACGCCCTCGGGCCGCGCAGCCGACCATGAGCGCAGCGGACGCAACAACGCGTTCTTCTTGTAGTAGTGCTCCGCCATGCGCCGCATGATGTTGTCGAGCACGGTTACCGCCTCGTCGAGGTAGGGGCCCTTGTTCAGCATCACGCACTCGGCCCGCTCGCTCATCGCCGCGTCGCTGATCTCGGCACGCGACGGGAGTCCGGTCTTCGCGAGTTGCTCCAGCACCTGCGTCGCCCAGATCACCGGCAGGTGGGCGGCCTCGCAGAGCCACAGAATTTCCTCCTGTAGCTCGGCCATCCGCTCGTAGCCGCACTCGACGGCAAGATCGCCCCGGGCGATCATCACCCCGACCCGCGGCCGGCGCATCGCGGTCAGCAGCAGCTGTGGCAGGTGTTCGAAGGCGCGTCGTGTTTCGATCTTGAGCACGACGCCCAGGTGGTCACCACCGAGCCGGTCGAGCTCAACCAGCAGCCGCTCGACATCGCCCGGGGTGCGGACGAATGACATATCGACCAGATCCGCCAGTTCGACCACGGCGGAGAGGTCGGCGACGTCTCGGTCGGTGACCGCCGAGATCGGCAAATCGGTGTCGGGCATGTTGACGCCCTTGCCCGCCTTCAGGCGGGCTTCGCCTTGCTCCGGGTGATCGATGCGCACGGTGAGGACGTCGCGGTCGACCGTTAGCACCCGCCCGCCGATCCTGCCGTCGTCGAAGTGGACCGCATCGCCCGGCTGGGCGTGATCGAATGCCTCGGGCAGGGTACAACCGATCCGCGGAATGGTTGGACGACCGTCGACCGGGGCCGGGGAACAGTCGCGGGTCAGCTGCAAGAGGTCCCCGGCGCGCAACATCAAGCTCTGTTCCGTCTCCGGGAGCGGGCCGACTTCGGTCGGCTCCCCGCCGCCGTCGGCGCGCAGCGCCGTTCCTGTTTGCAGGTAGGTCGTCTTGGGCGCGGTCATCACGAAGCCGCCCCAGGCAGGCTCGTCGACCGCATTGAGCACCAGGCGGCGCCTGGATCCGCGGGCGTCCCGCAAAACCAGTACATCCCCGCTCGCGCGGCTGGTCAGCCATGGCCGCGGCACCGTAACCACCGCCATGCCGGCCTCCGGCGGAGGCATCGGGTCCTCGGTGGACGTCAGCCATGCGCGCGCCGGGCTGACGACCTGACCGAGGGTGTTTCGTTGCGGACTGAGTTTGACGACGCGGGGTCCCGGTTCCAGCGGCCCGGTCCGCAGCTTTGGCCCGGCCAGATCCATTGCCACCAGGCATGTTCCACCGGCGCGTGCCGCCGCGTCGCGAACGTGGTGCGCCATCGCACGCCATGCCCGTGGGTCGTCGTGCGCGCAGTTGATCCGCGCGATGTTCATGCCGCGGCGCACCAAGCCGCGGACCAGGTCGGCATCGGTCGCGGCCGACGACGGCAGCGTGACCATGATGCGGGTCAAACGATGCGGTAGTTGCGGGCCCAGCAGCTCCAGCGTGTGACGGCGCAGAATCTCTGGCCCCTGTTCGATGGGCACGGCCGAGGGTGGGGGTGGCTGCCAGGTTCCGTCCACGATGGCGGCGATCGCCGAGCGAACGGCCAAAAGCGTCGCCTGCACGTGTGCTTCGCTGCGGCCCAACGACGAAAGCCCGAACGCCGCGAGGCCGGTCTGGAGCTCCCTCAAATCGAGTTGCCGAATCGCCCAGTAGTGCACCAGGTTTCGCGCGCTTGTCCGATGCTCGGGCGCGACGGCGGATAGCCACTCCGCCCACGCGAGCTCGGCATCCGACAATCGGGTCAGCAGGCCGCTTACCCGCCCGAGCAAGCCAACCAATGGCCGCGCGCTGTCGGTCTCGAGCGACGGCCGTGGGCCGGGCGGGGCGCCGCGCAATCCGTCGGGCATGCGCTCACTGGGCACGGCGACTCCTCGTTCGAAGCCTTACGGCCATTTGGCGTTAACGTCTATGTAACGGTCCTCGATGCGAATCATCAAGGCAGACACCAACTTAGTCGTGGTCGCTGCGCCGCGGGGAGAGGAATTGGTCCCCAATCCGCGGCGGCGCCATGGCGCCGAGGGAATCGACTCCGACGGCCGCTGCCGCGCCGCCCGTCAGCCACGAAGGGCGCCGGGCTCGCCGGTCTTTGGTTGCGGGTAAGCTTTTCGCAACGTGACAGAAATCTTCAGCAAAGGCGGGTTACGCCGCCGACGCTTGAGGGGCGGCCGTGGACGAAGATTGCCTGAAGCTCAGCGTCTATTTGGCCGAGCGGCGACGCACCCGCGACGGCATCGTCTCCGACGTGCTGCTCGGCCTGTTTGAACAACACCGCATCGCGAGCAGCATCGTGCTGCGCGGCATCGGCGGCTTCGGAACGGGGCGCCACTTCCGGACCGACGAGTCGTTGACGCTGTCGGAGGACCCCCCCGTGGTGGTCGTGGCCGTGGACACCAGGGAGGCCATCGAGGCCGTACTCGACCCGGTGCTTGCCGTCAAACAGCGAGGGCTGCTCACCCTCGAGCGCGCGCGTCTGCTGCGCGACGGCATCGGGCCGCTGGAGCTTCCCGATAACGTGAACGAGGCCGTCAAGCTGACCGTTTACGTAGGACGCAAGGAGCGCGTTTACGGGGTGCCGGCCTACGTCGCCATTTGCGACCTGATGTATCGGCGACAACTTGCCGGCGCGTCGGTATTCCTCGGCGTCGACGGTACCGCTCACGCGCAAAGGCAACGAGCGCGCTTTTTTGGCCGCAACCCCGACGTCCCCATGATGGTCGTTGCCGTCGGGTCCGGCGAGCGGATCGCCCGGGTACTGCCCGAACTCGGCGGGCTGCTGCGGCGACCGATGATCACGGTCGAACGGGTGCGCGTGTGCAAGCGCGATGGGGAACTCCTGGAACGGCCGCACGCCCTGCCGGGATTCGACGAACACGGCCTACCGATGTGGCAGAAGTTGATGATCTACACCTCGGAGTCCGCGCATCACAACCGTGCGCCGATTCATCGCGGCCTGCTCCAGCAGCTTCGAAAACGGAAGGTGCCCGACGGCGCGACCGTTATACGCGGCATCTGGGGCTTCCACGGCGACCACCAACCGCACGGTGACAAGCTTCTTACTCTCAGCCGAGACGTCCCCGTCGTCACCGTCATCGTCGACACCCCGGACAACATCGCCGAATGCTTCGACGTGATCGACGAACTCACTCAGGACGAGGGACTGGTCACGAGCGAGATGGTGCCCGCCTTGGTGTCGGACGAAGGCGATAACGGCCAGGGCAGACCCCCCATGGCCAACCATCGCTATTAGCGCGATCGACTGGAAACGCCGTGGTGGAGTGCATTTCGATGCGCGTAGCCGACGCTTAACGCGTCCGAAACAAGGATCGGGATTGGCATCGGACAACAGCTCGGGCTTCAAAGTCGTTGCGATGAGCCATCATTAACGCCGATGGGGCCCTTCACCGATTGGCATTGGGTCCGGGTAGGCGCGGGATGCAAGGATCCCGTTGCATGCCGTGGGCCGAATCGAAAACCCCGGTGCCGTCAATGGACGAGGCGATTGCACGGAGGGCGCGTGGCACCATCGTCGAAGGTGTTGGCCGGCGTGACTTCGTCCGGGCTCGGTCTCTCAAGTGGTCGATCGCGCCGTGGGGATCGCCGGGGAGATCGCCAATGCGCACTTCAGGTGATCGGCCCGTGCGGGATCAGCCGGCGACCGAAGCCTCATAGATCGACTGGATCGACTTGTCCAGCGTGGCGTTGAACTGCTCGTCGGACTGGTCGACCGAGAGGCCCTCGGTGAGCGCGCGGCTGAAGCTGGCGATCAGCCCCGTGTTCTTGGCCAGCAGCTCGTTGGCCTCGTCGCGGGAGTAGCCGCCGGACAGGGCGACCACCCGCATCACCTTCGGGTGTTCGATCAGGGGACGGTAGAAGTTGACCTCGGTGGGCAGGCTCAGCTTGATCATCACGCGCTCCCCGTCGGGCACGGTCTCCAGCTGCTTGGTGATCTCGTCGCGAAGGATGCCCTCGGCCTCGGCCTTGTCCGGTATCGAGATGGTGACCTCGGGCTCGAGGATGGGCACCAGGCCGTGCGACAGCACCTGATGGCCGACCTCGAACTGCTGGGCGACAATCGCGGCGATGCCCGCCGCGTTGGCGCCGCCGATCACCGACCGCTCCTTGGTGCCGAAGATGCCCTTGCTCACGGCCCGCTCCAACAGGTCGTCCAGTCCCGGCATCGGCTTCATCAGCTGCACATCGTCGGACGCCTCCGCCAGGCCCTTGTCGATTTTGAGGATGGGCACCACGCCCTTGGTCTCCCAGAGGTAGGTGGTCGACGGCTTGCCCTCGATGTCGCGGTCCATGGTCTGCTCGAACAGGATCGCCGCCAGCACCCGGTCGCCGTTGAACGCCGGGGAGGTGATGATCCGCGAGCGCATCTCGTGGATCAGGTCGAACATCTCCTCCTCGGAGGAGTACGCGTCCTCCTTGATGCCATACAGGCGCAGCGCTTTGGGCGTCGAGCCCCCGCTCTGGTCGAGCGCTGCGATGAATCCCTTGCCCGATGTCATCCGGTCGGCTTGCTGCTGGTTCGGCATGGAACTTCCCCACTCCCTCGTGGCACTGTCGGGTGCCGATCATATTCGTCCCATCGGGGCGCGAGCAGCCAGGTCGTCAGTCGGTCCCGCAGGATGGGGTGTGCGGGCCGTGGTCACTGCAACGCGGCTTCAGCGCGTCGATGACCTCGTCCGCGGTGAGGATGGCGCTGGCGTAATTCGGCATATTGACCTCGAGAGCGGCGTGCATTTCCCTGTCCGAATAGCTGGCGGTCGCGTCCTTGACCACCGTGACGTCATAGCCGAGCTCGGCGCCGTACCGAACGGTCGCCTCGAGGCAGGTGTGCGCGATGAGCCCCATCATCACGAGCCGATGGATGCCGCGCTTCTTGAGTAGCAGGTCCAAGTCGGTGTTGGCGAAACCGCTGGAACACCAGTGCTCTTGGGCGACGAGGTCACCCGGTTGAGGCTCGAACCCGGGGCGGAGTTCACCGCCCCAGGTTCCGTATTCGAACGTCCTGCGCGACCACGCGGCTTTCTGAATCGGCGCGATGTACTTCCAAGTCTCGTAGTCGCCGGGCCGGTAACGGTGGTGCAGCGCGTAGCAAACGCGGATGCCCGCGGCTCGTGCGGCGTCGAGGACTTGACGCATGTGCGGAACGCACCCGTTGGCTTCGGCGACGCCCTTGAGGCGATCCCACACCTTTCCGCCCTCGGAGATGAAGTCGTTGTACGGATCGATCACAACCAGGCCGGTGAGGTCCTTCTCGTACGTCACGTCGGTCATATTCGCACGACACGGCGGTCACACCGCGGCCTCGTCCTCCCGCCGTGCGGCCCGCTTGCTGGGCCAGACCGCCATGCGGTCCAGCAGCCCGTCCCCCAGCACCAGCGTGTGGAACAGCACCGCGCAGACGTGGGCGGTGAACGTCAGGAATAGCAGGAACGCCCCCACGTTGTGGGCCTGGCGGAGCACCGCGTACAGGTCGAGGTTGTGCGGCGCGATGCCCGGGAGCTGAAGCGGCCCCGCCAGGGTGATCGGGAATCGCGCCGCCGAGAGCATGGCCCACCCGATCAGGGGCTGCAGCAGCAACAGCGCGTACAAGAGGTATTCCGACCAGGACGCGATGCGCCGTTCGGCGCGGCTCATCGTGGCCAGGAAAGGTGGCAGCCGGTGGGTGAGCCGGTTCGCCAGCCGCACGACGGCGAACGCGAGGATCAACACCCCCAACGGCCGATGGATGGCCAACAGCAGCGGGTAATAGCGCAACGAGGCGATCATGATCACGCCGATGAGCAGCTGCGCGATGACCATCGGCGCCATCAGCCAGTGCAGAATCCGGGAGGGGAGGGCGAAACGCCTTGGTGCGATGGCGGTTTCGTTCGCCTGGGCGGTCATGCGAGCACCTGCGCCACGTTGACCTCGCTGGGCGATTTGGGCTCCTCGGCGCGGCGCGTGGAGGAGCGCGCGTACACGGCCGATCTCGCCGGGGGCAGCGGATCGTCGGACGCGGTGATGCCGTCCGGCAGCACCAACGGATCGAAGTTGATATCTCGCGCGTTGCCGGCCTGCTCGGTCTGCACCGCGGCGATGGTGATGGTGCCGGCGTCGATCGACCGCCGCGACTGCGGCCACCGTTTGGTGGCGTCGTTGGTCGGATCGCCCGGCTCTCCGACGGTGAGCACCAGCCGCCACTTCAGTGGCCCCTGTGCCAGCGCGCGGATGAGGTCGTCGAAGAGGTAGTCCTTGCCGCGCGGTGGCTGCGGGCCGCCGGCCCCGACGGCGTTCTGCGGAACGACCGACCAACGCACCGGAACCGTCGCCCCGGCGCTGTTGGTGAACCAGAACGCGTTGAGCCCGTAAAACGTGCTGTCCGCGAACCCCGCACTGGGCGGCGACTGCTTGATGATCTTCATTGCCGCGACGGTCTCGGGATGGCGATCGAGGAATGCGGCTATCTGCTGCGGGTCGGGCTTGCCGGTGCCGGGCACCGGTCTGAACGCGAGCAAGCGTTCATAGAAGCCCTCGGGGGTGCTGTCGGTGAAGACAGGCAGGTTGATCATCGCGGTGCGCCACTGCTGGCCGCCCGCCTGGAACAGCAGCCCGAGACCCCGCACCGTGTCGGGCTTGTCCGCCTGATCCGGCACGCCGCCACCTAGCGAGAACCGGCCGACGAGCGGAACGGTGCCCACCCGGAAGACCGCCGCCCGGCAGATGGCCGCGCCCGCCCCGTTGCTCGCAAAAGAGCCGGTGGCCGCGAGCCCTTTGGCATGGTTTCGCCGGAAGCCGTCATGACGGCCGGCGACCTGCTCGAAGCGATCGGCGAACCGTGCAGGGGTAAGCGGCGTCGGAGTGCCCGGCCGCAGCCAGCCGCCGGCGTAGGCGAACCCGCCCACATCCACCGCCGCGAAGCCGGCGACCGCGCCCATGCCGAGCAGGGCGCTTCGTCGGGTCAGCGCGAGGCGGCGCGCGGGCCCGGTCTCACCGGTTTCGTCGTCCGGGTCGCCATCGTGATCACCGGGCTCCATGCCCACCGTCCCTCCCCCACTTTCCGGGCCAAGCCGCGCAGCCTGGGAACGAAATCGGTGGACGCATTCACCCACGGGAGGCTGCCGTGCGCAATATCTGCGGCGAGGATCGCGCACATTCGGACTACGGCAGGGCGCCCGGATTCGTTCAGTCGGATTGGACACAAAGCGACGGCCGCAGGCGTCGTTTTCGCCATGGCCTAAAATTGTCTAAACACGTGCGGCTGCGCCGCCGCTCAGCGGTGCAGAAGAGATGGAGCCTTTCTCCCTGACAAGGCGTGTTACGCGGGTTGAGTCGACAGCCCCGGCTTGGCAAAGGCTGTGTGATTTCTCGGTGTCCCGCAAGGGGCGAATGTGAGTGACGAAGCATGATCGAACAATCCGGCAATTCAGTCGATCCGACGACCTTCGACGTTGGAAAACACCAGCTAGACGACGCGGTCGTGCTGAGCGTCTCGGGTGAAGTGGACATGCTCAGCGCGCCGCAGCTCGCCGAGGCGGTACGCGCCGCGCTGGCCGAGCGACCGCCGGCGCTGGTCATTGACCTGACCAAGGTCGATTTCTTGGCCTCGGCGGGGATGACCGTCCTGGTGACGGCGCAGGCCGAGGTCGCGCCGCCGACGCGATTCGCGGTCGTCGCGAACGGCCCGGCCACCAGCAGGCCGATCAAGCTCATGGGCTTGGACAAAGTCTTGGCGCTCTACAGCACGCTCGACAGCGCGCTGAGCCGCATCGCCGATGGGTGAACCCTGACAGAGTGAGGATGCAGCTGGGCGATGGGACGCTCCGAACACGGGCCGGATGAGGTGTCCGACATCGATGACCGAACCCGCTTCGTGCGGAGGCGGGTGGCCGCCGACGCGCGAAGCGCCGCTCGGATCCGAGCGGAGTTCAAAAAGTGGCTCGAGAGGCACTTCCGGCTGGGCGCCGAGCGCAGCAACGACCTGCTCCTTGCGGTGAACGAAGCGCTGGCCAACGCCGCCGAATTCGCGTACGTCGACGCGCCGCGGCACGGGACCATGGACCTCAGCGCAGCCTACGACGACGTTGCCGACACGCTCGCCGTCACCGTCAATGACCGCGGCCGATGGCGCCGGAAGCTGCCCGAGCCGGCCGCCGTGCCGCGCCGGCCACAGGTCCGGGGGCGCGGCATTCCGCTGATGCGGGCGCTCGCCGATCGGGTGACCATCGACCGCACCCCCCGAGGGACACACGTCACCTTGGTCTGGACCGACCTGTCACGACGGGCCGAGCGGTCCAACGCCTGAAAACGCGTCAGGTCGCCGGCGCGAGGACCTGCTGGATGCGTTCGTCGCGCGGCAGGACGGGACCGTCCTCGAGGGGTTCCTCGACTCCCAGTTCGGTGAGCCCCGCTTTTGTCATGAGCGACGTGCCGTAGGCGGCGAGCACGAGCTTTTGGTCGTCGCTGTGGCCGTCGTCGATCAGCATCGCGCCGATGAGGCAGATGACGGCCATCTTGTAGGCATTGAACGCGCGGTACCACGGGCGGTTCTGGATCGCGATCCCGCTGGCCGACTCGTAATGCGCGAGCAAGGCGTCGATGTCGGGCGCCGCGGGGTGGGTGCTGAGGCCGACGGGCTGCATCCACAGCATCTCGAGCCAGCCGATGTCGGTCAGCGGGTCGCCGACCGTCGTCATCTCCCAGTCGAAGACCGCGCTGACCTCGCCGCCGGCGAACGCGAAGTTGCCCGGTTTGGCGTCGCCGTGCACCAAAGTGACATTCGGGCACGGCTCCGGCTTGTCGGACCGCAGCGCCTGCTGCAGCCGTTCGAGGGCGGGCAGGCGGCCGCGCTTGACCCGGTCCAGCTCCGCCGCCCAGTGGTCGAGCTCACGGTCCAGGTGGTCGCCGCCGCTGTCGAGCGCGTCGAGCCCAGTGCGTGCGAGGTCGACCGTATGGATGGCCGCGAGTTGTTCGGCCAGGCTCTGACACATCCGCGCCACGACCGAGTCGGCGACGTCGGTCGGCGCCTCCATCTCGTAGACCCGGCCGGCGGCCCGTTCCATCACGAAGAAGGGTCTCCCGAGTACCGCGCCGGTTTCCTCGAGCCACAGCGCCCGGGGAACACGGACCGCGGTGTTCGCCAGCGCACGCAGGATGGTGAACTGGCGCGCCAGGTCGTAGGGCTCGAGCAGTGCCGGCGGTTTGGGCCGCAGGCGCAGTACCGCGTCTTGGCGGTGATCGCGGTCGCCGCGGCGGGTGACGATGCTCAGCATCACCATTTCGGCCGAATGCCCGAAGTTCACCCGATCAAGGCCTTCGACGCGCACGTCGTCGGCGTCGGGCAGCTGCGCACGCAGCCAAGCCGCCAGGCGCTGACTCACGTTGTCGTCCAACATCATTGACGGACCCCTTCCCCGTCTGCCGGCAGGCGGTCCACCGGGGTCTTGTCCTGGGTGAACGCGGACATGTCCATCGCCGCCCAGTTGGGGTAGCGACGGTAGCCCTGTCCCCCGACCAGCAATTCGAAGACTCCCCAACCGGTGTCGCCGTCCTGCTCGAAGCGCATCAGTTGATCAAGCGCCATCGACTTTCCCTCGGTCTCCCCGAGCTGCTCGTAATCGGTGCTATCCCAGCGGAAATGGATGAAGTAGCGGCCGCCACCCAGGTCTTCGTACTCGCAATGCGCCATGGGCAACCCGTAGTAGGCGTTGACGTGCTGATGCGGAGCGTCGGCGAACAGGCGGTAGGCCTTGCCGTCCTCGTCGGTGAACACCAGCGCCGCGCGGGCGGGGCGCTTGCGGTCGCCGTCGAACTCGATCTCGTGTTCGATCTTGACGAATCGCTTCGAGAGCGTGCCGTCCTCGTGCGTGACGCCACCATCGACGTAATTGACCGTGCCGTCGGTGGATTCGATGACCCAGGCCTCGATGGCGTAGTCATCGAACCCGGCGTCGAGCCACAGCCAGAAGTCGATCTTGTCCGAAACGCGCACGCCGAACGTGCGGTCCCGGCCGCCGCGGAACCCGTCGACGCTGGTCCGTTCGCCGCCGATCTGCACCCAGCCGCTCCATCGCCCGGGCTCCTTCATGTGGTACATGTCGGCCAGCGTCTGGCCGTCCTTGTCGCGCACCTTCATCGGCAACAGCTCCCACATCGGGGCGGTGGGCTGGTAGTACAACTCCCACTCGATGCCCGAGTTGTTCGGTTCGACGTCGAGCCGCCACTTCTTCAGCGGCTCGACGCAGGTCCAGCGCATGGGCCCGGCACTGAGGTCCGCGCGGTCGTCGCCCGCCACCGGCCGGCCGGCCAACAGATCCCAGTGCCGACCGTCGGCGAGGCTGACCTTGACGTAGCCCAGCCCGCTGGCGGTGTTCGGGTTGTTGCCGTAGCCGCTGGCCAGCAGCATCGTGCCGTCTGGCGAGGCGGCGAAGAAGTAGCACCGGTCCGACCACGTCGGGTCGGGATCGTGCACCCGGTCGAAGGTCGTCGGGAGCTGGTGGGTGAATGACTCGTCGGCGGCGGAGTACCCCATCATTGCCCTCTCTGCCATGCTGATCGCCTGCGCCGTAACATGATTCGGCGACGCACGGTTGGACAGCGGCTGCCCGGCGCATCAGATACTGAAGTAGCACAACGCATCCCGTAGCATCGGCGCCATGGAACCGAGCCGGTGGTGGGGGGACGACCGCGCCATCCACGACGACGAAGAGGCGCGCGGACTGATCCTCGACGCCGCGGGCCGCTGCATCGTCCGCCGCGGCAACACTCAATTCCGGATGGGCGAGGTGGCCGACGAGGCCGGGGTGTCGCGATCCACGGTGTACCGGTACTTCCCCGCCCGCGACGACGTGCTGCTGGGCCTGATGCTGATGCGGGTGGACAAGGCGCTGGGCGACCTGGTGACATCGCTGCCCGCGCCCGACGACCCCATCCGCTCGGTTCCCGAGATGGTCCTGGCGCGGGTCGAGTCGGTGGACGGCAACCCGCTGAACGAGGCGCTGTTCGCCGCGGAGAGCACCGCGGTGGCCACCGCCCTCGAGAAGGGCTCGGAACCCCTCGTGGACTTACTGCTGCGGCACTACGAGCCATTGCTGAACCGGTGGAAGGCGGCGGGGCGTCTCTACGACGATCTCGACCCCCGGTCGATCGTCCAGTGGCTGCACACCGCGACGTTGTTCCTGCTGGCGCCCTCCTGGCGGCGCCGCCCGGCGGCCGACAAACGACAATTCGTCGAGCAATACGTGGTGCGGGCGCTGGTGCCACAAATCAGACAATAATCTGGTATTGTCTGAAGTCCAGACATTCGGCTAGTTTTGTCTGACGGGGCGCTGTGGCGATTGCGGCCCGCTCCGCCGGTGACGGGCATACCGAACCAGGACGGTTATAGATGAAAAATCTTGCGGGACAGGCGTTGTCCGTCGCGGGCTTGGCCGCTCACCTGGGCCACGGCGTCCGCCGCGTGACCACCGACGCCGTGGTGGGCGGGCGCCTGGGGCTGCCCCGCACCGTCGAAGACGTCGACGCCGGGGTCCTGTCGAAGGTTTTGGGGACCACCGTCAGGTCGGTCCGCGTCCTGGACCGGGACGCGGGGACGTCGTCGCGGGCCCGGCTGGTGCTGACCGGGAAAGACGTGCCCGAGTCGGTGTTCGTCAAGGTCGCCGCCAAGAGCGCCGCCACCCGGTTGATGGGCGAACTCGGCCGGCTGGGGCAGACCGAGGTGCGCTTCTACAACCAACTCGCGCCGCAGCTCACCGGCCTGCCGTATGCCTACGGCGCCGCGTTCGACAGCTGGACGGGCCGGTACCTGCTGGTGCTGGAAGACCTGCCCAGCGAGTCGTGCGAGTTTCCCGACACCCTGCACCCGATCTCCCCCGACCAGGCCAGCCTCATCGTCGAATTGCTCGCCGACCTGCACGCCGCCTTCTGGGACCGGCTGTCGCGCGACGGTCGCGGGCCGCTCGGCTGGCTCTACACCCCATCCGGAGACGTCACGTCCCTGCTGACCGGGTCGCTGATGCACGCGTCGATGAAGCGCCTCGCCGAGCGCAGCCCGTTCCCCGTCGACAACGGGCGCTTCATCGCCGACAACTATCGCGCGGTCGCCGCACTGATCGACACTCCCCCGCACACCGTCATGCACGGCGACGCCCACCCCGGCAACATGTACTTCTACGGGGGCAAGGCGGGTCTGTTGGACTGGCAGGCGGTGCGGCGGGGTCACCCCTCCCGCGAACTGGCGTACACGCTGATCACCAGCCTGACGCCGGAAGACCGGCGGGCGACGCAACGCGACCTCCTCGACGACTACCGGCGCGCGCTCGCGGCCGCTGGCGGACCCGACCTGGACCGCGACGACCTGTGGCTGCGGTACCGCCAGAGCGCGCTGTACGGATATGTCGCTCCGCTCATCACTGCCGGGATGGGCGGAATGCAGGTTGAAGGCATCGCCATGGAGGGTCTGCGGCGCGGCGTGGCCGCGCTCGACGACCTGGAAACCGTTGCAGCGCTGAAGAGTTCTCTCTAGCGCATCGATGCGATCGCGCGCTCGTGGCGTTCGGCCGCGAAGTTCCGGCGATTCATTGACTCGATCTATCCGGAGGAATATCGTCAGTAGTTACGCTACGCTGCGTAGCGTAATGCCGCGTGTCTGACGTCGACAACGCATGGCGACAAGGAGAGGCCCTCATGTTCGACCTGAAGATCACCGGTGGCACAGTCGTCGACGGCACGGGCGCGGAGCGCTACCGGGCCGACATCGGCATCAAGGACGGCGTGATCGTCGACGTCGTCCGGCGCGGCGCCGACGACCCCGCGATGGCGGGGGAAGCGGCCGAAACCATCGATGCGACAGGGCATGTGGTGGCTCCCGGGTTCGTCGACATCCACACCCACTACGACGGCCAGGTGAGCTGGGACGGGCTGCTCGAGCCCTCCAGCGGCCACGGCGTCACGACGATCGTGACCGGCAACTGCGGCGTCGGTTTCGCGCCGGTGCGGCCCGGCGCCGAGCAGTGGCTGATCGAGTTGATGGAGGGGGTGGAAGACATCCCCGGCACCGCGCTGACCGAGGGCATCGAATGGGGCTGGGAGACCTATCCCGAGTACCTCGACGCGATCGGCAAGCACAAGTTCGCGATCGACGTGGGCAGCCAGGTCGCCCACGGCGCCGTCCGCGCCTACGCGATGGGCGAGCGGGGTGCCCGCAACGAGCCGGCGACACCTGACGACATCGAGGCGATGGGCAGGCTGGTGCGGGAGGCGATCGAAGCCGGCGCGCTCGGCTTTTCGACATCGCGCACGATGGGCCACCGCGCGATGGACGGCGAGCCGGTCCCCGGCACCTACGCGGCCGAGGACGAGCTGTTCGGCCTCGGGCGGGCGATGGCCGCCGGCGGCCAGGCGGTGTTCGAGCTCGCCCCCCAGGGATCCGCGGGCGAGGACATCGTCGCGCCCAAAAAGGAACTGGACTGGATGCGGCGGCTGAGCGGTGAGATCGACCGGCCGGTGTCGTTCGCCCTCATCCAGGTGGATGCCGACCCGAACCTGTGGCGCGAGATGCTGGACCTGTCCGCGGACGCGCACGCCGAGGGCGCCCGGTTGTACCCGCAGGTTGCGGCGCGGCCGTTCGGCATGATGATCGGATTCCAGGGCCATCACGGTTTCAGCCACCGGCCCACCTACCGACGGCTGAAGGCCGAGTACGGCCGTGCCGAGCTCGCCCAGCGCCTGGCCGACCCCGCGGTGAAAGCCGCCATCCTTTCCGAGGACGACCTGCCCCCCGACCCGACCCTGTTGTTCGACGGCATGTTCGCCCTGGTGCAGCACTCGCTGGGACGGCTCTTCGCGCTCGGTGACCCGCCCGACTACGAGCCCACCCCCGACCGCACCGTCGCGGCGATCGCCAAGGCCCGCGGCGAGGACGCGCTGTCGACGCTGTACGACCTGATGCTCGAGCGGAACGCGACCGCGATGCTGATGCTGCCGCTGTTCAACTACGCCGAGGGCAACCACGACGCGATCCGCGAGATGCTGCTGCACCCCGCCGGCGTGCTCGGGCTGTCCGACGGCGGCGCCCACTGCGGGATGATCTGCGACGCTTCCTATCCCACCTTCCTGCTGACGCACTGGGCGCGCGACCGGCACCGCGGCGACAAGCTCGCGCTGGAGTACGTGATCCGCAAGCAATCCCGCGACACGGCTCACCTGTTCGGTCTGACCGATCGCGGCACCATCGAGCCGGGCAAGAAGGCCGACATCAATGTCATCGACCTGGACGCCCTGACATTGCATCCCGCCGCGATGGCCTTCGACCTGCCCGCCGGCGGAAACCGGATCCTGCAGGGAGCCAGCGGTTACGCGGCCACCATCGTCAGCGGGACCGTGACCCGGCGCAACGACGTCGACACCGGGGCACGCCCCGGCCGGTTGGTGCGCGGAGCGCGCTAGGGCTGCACGCGTGAACGCGCCCACCGGCAATCCGGCCCGCATCCGGGACGAG
The DNA here is from genome assembly GCF_900078675.2 of Mycobacterium interjectum. GTDB lineage: Bacteria > Actinomycetota > Actinomycetes > Mycobacteriales > Mycobacteriaceae > Mycobacterium > Mycobacterium interjectum. The sequence continues at coordinate 4,325,260 of NZ_LT546237.1, read as the reverse complement.
GACGCGATCGGCACCCCGCCACAGTGCCCGACCCTGGTGCCGGCGCAGCGCTACTATTCCCCGGAGTTCGCGGCGCTCGAGATCGAGCGGATGTGGCCGAAGGTGTGGCAGCTCGCCTGCATGGTCGACCACGTCGCCGAGCCGGGCGACTATTTCGAGTACCGCTGCGGCCCCTACGGGGTGCTGATCGTGCGGGGCGACGACGGGAAGCTGCGCGCGTTTCAGAACGCCTGTCGCCATCGCGGCAACACCCTGTGCGCGGGCTCGGGTTCGGGACTGCGCGAACTCAAGTGCGGCTATCACGGCTGGACCTGGGACCTGGCGGGCATGCTCAAGCGGGTGCCCAACCGCAAGGGCTTCGGCTCGCTGCGGATGTCCGACTTTCCGCTGGTTGCGGCCCGGGTCGACACCTGGGAGGGGCTCGTCTTCGTCAACCTCGACATCGACGCGATGCCGTTGGCCGACTACCTGGAGGCGGTGCCCGACGACATCGCCTGGTGCCGGCTGAGCGACTTCCGCTGCTACGCGACGCTCACCATCGACGTCGAGGCCAACTGGAAGACGATCGCCGATGGCTACAGCGAGACCTACCACATCCAGACCCTGCATCCCGAGCTGCTGCGCTGCGTCGATGACATCCATGCGCCACAACAGATCTGGGGTCACACGGGCAAGTCCGACCAGCCGTACGGGGTGCAGAGCCCGCGCTTTGACGGCGCGCTGAGCGACGAAGAGGTCTGGGACGCCTACGTCTACACCCAGGGCGCGCTGATGGGCGCCGCCGAAGGCACGCCGTTTCCTGCCGACGAGCGCCGCCCCGGGGAGACGGTTGCCGACGTGATCGCGGCGCGCACGCGGGCGTTTGCGGCCGGCCGCGGCGTGGACCTCGACTGGGCCGACACCGACCGGATCACCCGGCTGCACCAGTACAACGTGTTCCCCAACATGACGCTGCTGGCCAACGCCGACCACCTGACCATCATGTGCTCCCGCCCCGGCCCGGATCCCGATCACGGCGAGCTGGTCATGTTCCTGATGACCCGGATGGCGCCCGGCGCGCCGCGCGGCAAACCGGCGGAGGTGCGCTCGACGGCCGGCGAGGCCGAACCGGGCCTGGTGCTCACCCAGGACATCCGCCTGCTCGCCGGCCTGCAGCGCGGTCTGCACCAGCCCGGCTTCACCCACCTGGTGCTCTCCAGCGAGGAACGGCGCGTGATCAACATGCATCGCAACCTCGAGCGCTACCTCGACCTGCCCGACGCCGAGCGGATGAGCGGCGATCAAAAGGTGTCGACGTAATTGGTGTAGACCTCCCGAAAACGGGCATCGGCGAATTAGAATCCCGGCTTGTGACGAGTGCGTCCGAGGCGTGGGGTTACGAACGGCGGCAGCTCATGCATCAGGTACAGGTGCGATGTCAGGCACTCGGTCGAAGGCGTGCGCGACGGCTGTGTCACCACTTCGAGCGCGTCGGCGTGCACACCGCTCCCGAGCGGCTGCAGCAGATGGTCGCGGGCGCACCCGTCGCGGACGACGAGGTCACAGACGTCAATTTCGCCCTGATCGCGATGCAGCTGAACCGCGAGGCGCGCGGCGCGCGGGTCAAGCGCCTAAAGCGCCAGGGCACCCGTTCGCTGATGTTCGCCGGCCTGGTCCTGGTCGTCCTGAACTTTCTCTTCTGCCTCGCCTACGTCCTGCTGAACCTGGCCCAGCAGGCCACCCCGATGTGAATCCGCGAGCGGCGCGCTTCCGCCGTCACGGTGCACCTACAACGGTTCGTCGCGGGATTGCGCGTCGCTCGCCGAGACCGCGTCGAGCCTGAACACCGCGCAGCGGCCCGCGAGGGCCTCGAACTCATCCGGGGTTCCCCGCCGCACCAGCCCGGAACGCTTGAAGAAGCCGACGCCCCGGGGCACCTTGGCGGGAAACGCGCGCAGCACCGGGCGCGCTTGCTCTGCGGTGAGCTCGACGAAGGTGACACGTTCCGACTGGCGACCTCGCGTGACGGTGCCCGCGCCGGCCGCGCGCGCGTTGAGCACCCAGTCCGCGCGGGGATGGCCGCCGACGACGTAGACGCCGGCACCCAGCGCGAACGGAGTCGCCGGCGTGCTCCGTGGCCGTCCCGACTTGCGGCCCGGCACCGTCAGCACCCGCACCGGTCCGGTGGCGATACCCAGCTTCTGCACGGCCATGACGGCCTTGTTGATCGGTTTCAGCCAGGCCGGCGGTTTGAAGTCGGACATTTCGCACCATTGATATCAATCTGGCTGATATATGTCAAGGCGCCTGATGCCGGACGGCGCGTTATGCCGGGCCGCGCCCGTCGCCGGCCAGCTTGAGCAGCAGCCGCGTGCCGCCCAGCGGACTGGCGTGCAATGAGGCCGAGCCGCCATGCAATTCGGCTTGCTGGGCGACGAGCGCGAGCCCCAGCCCGGAGCCCGCTCGTGACGCGGTCGACCCGCGGGAGAAGCGCGCGAAGACCGCGGTGCGTTCGCCTTCCGGAACGCCGGTGCCGTTGTCGTCGACCGCGATCTGGACGCCCTCGGCGGAACTGCTGACGTTGAGCTGGATTTCGGTGGCCCCACCGTGCTTGACCGCATTCGCGATGGCGTTGTCGATGACCAGCCGCAGCCCGGTGGGCAGCCCCACCATCAGCACCGTGGGCGACGGCACCAGCGACACGTCCACACCGGGGTAGATGCGAAGCGCGTCGTGCGCGGCGCGATCCAGGAGCTCGGTGATGTCGAAGGGGACAAAATCGTCGACGGTGGTCAGCTCCCCCTGCGCCAGCCGTTCGAGCGCCGTCAGCGTCGCTTCGATCCGGCTCTGGGTGCGGATGACGTCGCCGATCACCTCGTGGCGCTGCTCGGCGGGTAACTCCAAGGTGGACAACACTTCCAGGTTGGTGCGCATGGCGGTCAGCGGGGTGCGCAGCTCGTGCGAGGCGACGGCGGCGAAGTCGCGGGCCGACTCGAGCGCGGCCTTGGTGCGCTCCTGCTCGTTGCCGATGCGGGCCAGCATGCCCTCGACCGCTTCGGCGATCTCCACGGCCTCGCGGACGCCACGGACCTGCACCTCGTCGGGACTCGACTGAGCGTTGATGGCGCGGGCCTGCTGGGCCAGCAACAGGAACGGATTGACCATGATCAGGGAGATCACCCAGCCGACCAGCACCGTGCCGCCGATGACGCTGCCGCAGATCAGCAGGACCCGCAGGTGTAGTTCGTTGATTCGATGCTGGGCCTCGGCCAGCGGCGCGGCGAGCGCGATCGAGGCGGGTCCGGCGGTGAAGGTGCGCACCCGGTACTGCACCCCGTTGATGGTGGTGTTGGCGTAGCCGTTGGGAAGTTGGGGCAGCACGATGTTGCCGGGAACGGACACTGTCACGTCGCCGATGCGGGCGGTGCGGACCAGGTTGCCGTCCGGAAGGGGGTGGTCGGGGGTGGTGAGCTGCCCACCGTTGATCAACGTATTGATGTCACCCAAACTGCTCACCGAATCCAGTCGGCGATCGAGCTGGCTGTACTGATCGTTGGTGACGCCGATCCACACCCATGCCCCCAACAGGACGACGAGAGTGATCACCGACAGCGCGGCGACGATGACGATGGTGCGCAGCGACAGCACACGCATCGGGAGGCGAACTGGGCCGAACACGGGAGCATCGGGGGTCATTGCTCACCCCATCCGTGGCGGCCGCCGACGCGCCCGACCGGCGCCGTCGGTCAGCCGGCTCCCGGCAGCGATTTCATGTGTCATCGCGCCTTGCGTGTTCGCCCCGGGGTTGGACATCGACCTCAGGATATAGGCGTGGCGTTTGCCGCCCGCGTTGGCACACGGGTGCGCGCGCGTGTCCCGGCGAGCGACGCCGGGGCGATCAGCTCATCTGGAGGCCGGCGGCACCGCCTCCACCAACGTCAGCTGGACGCCGCGCCGGTCGGCGCTCGACGGCTTCGCTTCGGAATTCTCGGGTTCGAAGAGCTCTTCGACGGGGCGGTGAGCGAGCCGGCCCCGCTCGATGGTGCCCTGGAATCGGACGGCGCCGCCTCGGGCCAGGTGCAGTCGGTGCCAATCGCTAATCGCCTGGTACGCAGCGTGGTCAAGGTAGTCGACCGCGATATTGACCGTTGCGGTGGCACCTTCCGGCACCGATGCCAGCACGCGGGTCAGCCGTGGTAGCGCGAGAAAGGTGCACGCGCCCCCGACGTCGACGCGCCACTGTGCACCCACGGGGCACGCTTCCACCTTGGCCCGCAGCACTCGCCAGCCCGTCAGCGCGATGGCCAGCGCCAGCCCGATCATGACGCCCTGCAAGAGGTTCAGGAACACGACCGCGGTCACGGTGACGACATAGATGGTGAGATCCCCGCTGCGCATGGCGGTTTCGATGTGGGCCGGCTTGAGCAGCTCCACTCCGATGACGATCAGCAGCCCCGCGAGGGCGGCGGTGGGGATCTGTTCGACTAACTCGGCAAAGGGAAGGGTGAACAGCAAGATCCACACGCCGTGCATGACCGAAGACGCGCGGGATTTGGCCCCGGCGTTGACATTAGCCGCGCTGCGGACGATGACGCCGGCGATCGGCAGGCCGCCGATCGCGCCCGAGGCGATGTTCGCGGCGCCCTGCCCGATCAGCTCGCGGTCGAAGTTGGTGCGCGTCCCGTGATGCATCCGGTCGACGGAAACCGCCGTCAGCAGGCTCTGCACGCTGGTAACGAGCGTCACCGTGATGACGGCGATCACGACGGCGGTCCAATCACCGTGGGGCAACGCGGGTAACCGCAGCGCGTCCAGCACCGATCCGTCCAGTTCGATGCGTGGCACGTCGAACGGGAAGACCACCGAGATGACCGTCACCACCACGATGGCGACCAGTGCGCCCGGAACGCGGGCGACCTTGGCCGGTACCCATTTCCATGCGACCAGGATGGCGACCACCAGAATGCCCAGCAGCACCCCCGGCCGGTGGGCGCCGAGGACCTGGCCCGGAAGGCCGGCAACGTTTTGCCAGGCAGTGCTTTTGGATTGACCGCCGAGGAGCACGTGCACCTGCTGAAGCGCGATGGTGAGCCCGATTCCGGCCAGCATGGCATGCACGACGACGGGGGAGATGGCCAGTGCCGCCCTGGCAACGCGGCTGAGACCCAACAGGACCTGCAGGGCGCCCGCGGCGGCTGTAATCAAACACGTTACCCCCCAGCCAAACTCGGACACCACATCGGCGACGACAACGGTGAGTCCGGCCGCCGGGCCGCTGACCTGTAGCGGTGACCCGCCGATGCATCCGGCGACGATCCCTCCGACGATCGCGGCGATCAGCCCGGCAAGTACCGGCGCGTTCGACGCGATGGCGATACCCAGCGACAGCGGGAGCGCGACCAGAAAGACCACCAGTGACGCGGGCAAGTCGTATCGAATGATGGAGCGCAGACGGTCGTTTCGCCGCGAGTGAGCACCCCGATTGCCGGGTTCTTTGACGTGCCGCATCGGTCGCTTCCTCGCTAGGTTTTAAGGGCCTTTTCGCCATCCGCTCCGCACCGCTGCGGTGTGGATTACGTAATCGTCTGGAGCGCAGTCAATTACAAGCACGACAGTCGTTGTCGCTCGACTGGGAACGCCTCGCTCCCGATTTCGACGGTATGCGGATTCCCCGACGGGGAGCAACCTGACAAGCCGCCTGCATACCGAACGCAAATCTTTGCTGAGGCACACCCCGCGCTGTGAATTGCGCTACACACGCGTTCGTGGCCAGAGGTGAGAGAGTACTCTCTCACCATGCAGACATCGGGACGTGATCGGCTGCTGGCCGCCGCGATGAGCCTGTTCGCCGCCAGGGGGTACGCGGCGACCTCGGTGGCCGACATCCAGCGGGCGTCGGGCCTGGCGCCCGGTTCCGGCGCGCTGTACAAGCACTTCGGCTCCAAGCGCGAGCTGCTGGAGGCCGCGGTGGCGCACCGGATCGACAGCATCGTGGCGGCGCGGGAACAGTACGACGCCGGGGCGCCCGGCAGCGTCGAGCAGGCGGTGCGCACAGCCGGCCGGCTGATCTGGGACAACCTGAAACAAAGCGAGGAACTGCTCAAGGTCATGCTGCGCGAGCCCGACGAGCTGGGCGATCTCGGGGAGAAGACCTGGCAGGTCATCACCGACAACGCCTACCAGCGTTTCGCCGACGAGCTGGTCGCGTCCAATAGTTCCGGACGCACGCGCATACCCGATCCCGAGGCGACCGCGGCCGCGGCGATCGGGTCGCTGTCCTACGCCGCGACGCTGCAAGCCCTGACCGGGCGACTGCCCGGCAACATCGATGAGGACCGTTACTTCGAGGCCTGGGTCAACCAGACGGTGAGCGTCCTCGCCCACTACCGGAACCGTTAACTATCAATCTATTTCAGGAGTGAAGCTGTGACATTCTCACTGCAACTGAGCGACGACGTGATCGAGGTGCGCGACTGGGTGCACAAGTTTGCGGCCGACGTGATCCGCCCCGCCGCGTCGGAATGGGATGAGCGGGAGGAAACGCCGTGGCCCGTGATCCAGGAGGCCGCGAAGGTGGGCCTGTACTCCCCCGATTTCTTTGCCCAGCAGGCAGCCGAACCGACGGGCCTGGGCTTTCTCACCACGTTCGAGGAGATGTTCTGGGGTGATGCCGGCATCGCGCTGTCCATCCTGGGCACCGGGCTGGCCGCAGCGGCGTTGGCGGGCAACGGAACTCCCGAACAGCTGGGCCGCTGGCTTCCCGAGATGTTCGGCACGCCCGACGAACCCAAGCTAGGGGCGTTCTGTTCGTCGGAGCCCGACGCCGGTTCCGACGTCGGCGCCATCCGCACCCGCGCGCGGTTCGACGAGGCGGCCGGCGAATGGGTCCTCAACGGCACCAAGACGTGGGCGACCAACGGAGGCATCGCCAACGTGCACATCGTGGTGGCGTCCGTCTATCCCGAGCTCGGCACCCGCGGCCAGGCCACCTTCGTCATCCCGCCGGATACCCACGGGTTGTCGCAGGGCCAGAAGTTCAAGAAGCACGGCATCCGCGCATCGCACACCGCCGAGGTGGTGCTGGACAACGTCCGGCTCCCCGAGGACACGATCCTAGGCGGCCGGGCGAAGTTCGAGGAGCGCATCGCCCGGGTCAAGTCCGGCGCCTCGTCGCGCGGACAGGCGGCGATGAAGACCTTCGAGCGCACCCGGCCCACGGTCGGTGCGATGGCCGTCGGCGTGGCACGGGCCGCCTACGAATACGCCCTCGACTATGCCTGCCAGCGTGAGCAATTCGGCCGCAAGATCGGCGAGTTCCAGGCCATCGCGTTCAAGCTGGCCGACATGAAGAGCCGCATCGACGCGGCACGCATGCTGGTGTGGCGCGCCGGCTGGATGGCGCGCAACAACCAGAGCTTCGACTCGGCGGAGGGCTCGATGGCCAAGCTGGTGGCCAGCGAGACCGCGGTCTACGTAACCGACGAGGCCATCCAGATCCTGGGCGGCAACGGGTACACCCGCGACTACCCCGTGGAGCGGATGCACCGCGATGCGAAGATCTTCACCATCTTCGAGGGCACCAGCGAGATTCAGCGCCTGGTCATTTCGCGCGCCCTGACGGGCCTGCAAATCCGATAGGCACCGCGCCGGAGCCGTCGGACACCGCACGCGCCATGATGGCGGCATGACCTCCGACATCCGCGTCCTCGACGGCGAGGACGACCTGATCGCCGCGGCCAACGTGTTCCGCGCCGCGATGGTCGGGTTTGCGCCGCTGTCGAACCTGGCGCCCGGCCAGATCACCAAGCTGCTCGAGCCGGGCCGCACGGTCGGTGCCTTCGCCGGCGGCCAGCTGGTCGGCACCGCCGACGCCGTGACGAGCGGCCTCACCCTCCCCGGCGGGGCGGTCGTCGGTCATGCCGCCGTGACGCACCTCCGGGGNGGGGCGGTCGTCGGTCATGCCGCCGTGACGCACATCGGGGTGCTGCCGTCGTTCACCCGCAAGGGGATCGCCACCGAGCTGATCCGCCATCAGCTGGACGACTTCGCCGCCCGGGGCGAGGTGGTCGCGACGCTGCGCGCCTCGGAGGCGACGATCTATGAGCGGTTCGGCTATGGGGTGGCGAGCTCGTCGCAGACGGTGGAGGTCCACACGGCACGGGCGGCGTTGCGTCCCGAGGTGGGGACCGGTGGTCCGGTGCGACTGCTGGACATGGGTGAGGCGTGGGACGTCCTGCCCCGGATTTACGCCGCGCATCGACCGCCGCGCCCGGGAACCATCGATCGCCCGGGGGTCTGGTGGCACAGCGTGCGGATGCGCACCGAATCCTCGCCGGGCCCTTCGTATGTCGCGGTGCATGGCGACCCGGGCCGCGAGACCGGTTTCGCCCGCTACCGCCCGGTCGACACCGAGGCGTGGTTCGTCAGCGACCAGCGCACCATCGCCGTCGAGGACTTCTTCGCGCCCACGCCCGACGCCTATCTGGGCCTGCTGCGCTTCCTGCTCGGGCTCGATCTCATCGATCGCGTGGTGTTCTGGATGATGCCCGTCGACGATCCGCTGCCCTGGTTGCTGATGGACCGGCGGGCCGTGCGGGTGACCGCGGTGCGCGACGAGACGTGGCTACGCGTCGTCGACGCGCAAGCGGCGCTGGCGGCGCGCCGATACGTCGGCGACGGGTCGATCACGATCGCGGTGGATGACCCTCTGCTGCCGCACAATTCGGCCGGCTTCGCCCTCACGCGCGACGGCGCGGAACCGACCGACCGGCCCGCCCGGCTACACGTCGGCGTCGAAGGCCTCGCCGCGGTTCTGCTCGGGGGCACGACCTGGCGCAGCCTCGCCGCCGCGGGGCTGGTCCGCGCCGCCGATCCGGAGGCGCTGGGGATCGCCGATCGGTTGTTCGCGGTGGCCGACGCACCACACGCCGGATTCTTTTTCTGAGACCGCCGGGGGACGAAGTGATTGCCATCGTCGGGGCGGGGATATGCGGGCTCGCGGCAGGCGGCGCCGGTCGCGTCGGCGCGCCGCGGCCGCGTCGTCGCGTTCGTCGGGAGCAACCTGATGAAGTTCGGCCCCCTGCTGGGCGAGTTGCTCGCCGAAGCCATGGTCAGCGACGCGCTGCCGGCCGATCTCGTCCTAAATTAGCTGCGCCGCAGCCCATCCGGCGTCAGCCGTGGGGCGCCTCGGAGATCTTGGAGTCCGGCTTGCCCAGCGTCTGGCACCACGTCGTGGCCGACAAACGCGTGGCGGATATCTCCATACTGGTCGGGTCGGCGCCGCTCTTGTCCTTGAGCATCTTGCTGACCTCGTCGCTTTGCTTCTTCTCGTCCTGCGTGGTGAAGTCCTTGCACTTGGTGTCGCCTCCGGTGTTGATCACCTGTGAGGCAGAACACCCGCCGGACAGCAGCGCGGCCACCGCAACCGTTGCCGCAGCAATTTGCTTCATCATTTGCCCTCCTGGGTTCGCAGTGAGCTATCTGTACACCAAATCGGACGATTTCAAACCTTACCCGCGCTTTGCGCTGGATAGCCGCGCGTTTGCAGGACCCGTCGGCAGAACCCGCGCGAGGCTGTGCAATGAGTTGGTTCAGCGGGAATAACTCCCTCGGCGGCATTGTCCAGTACCTGTCGTCGGCCGCCCACGCAGTTCAGATCTCAGGGGGAAAATCCGTGCTCTCGTCGAAAGGGTCGACCGCCCTGCCAAGCGGGCCACCGCCGGCGGCGGTCACGCTGGAAGAGCACGCAGACCCGCGTGCGGGGCAAGCGACGTTCGTCAGCGTCTTGGCCCTGGTGTTGGCGACGGGCTGGGTCGCCAATCACTTCGTCGCGCTGATGCCCTTGATCAGCGACCGCCAACACCTCAATGCGACCAGGCTCGACGCCATCTTCGCGATCTACGCGCTGGGGTTACTGCCCGGACTGCTCGTCGGCGGGCGGCTGTCCGATGCGCTCGGGCGTCAGGCGGTGGCGCTGGCGGGCGCGACGGCCACTCTGGTGGGGACCGTGGCGATGCTCTTCTCGCAGCAGGCCGACGCGCTGCTGGTGGGACGTTTGATCGTCGGAATCGGCGTTGGTCTCTTGATGAGTTCCTGCACCGCATGGGCGTCCGACCTGAAAGGTCCCGCCGGGGCGGGCACCGCCGGAGCGGTGTTGCTCGGCGGCTTCGCCCTCGGTCCGTTCGCTGCGGGTCTGATCGCGCGGTCCGGACAACCCGGCATCCGGTGGTCGTTCGGGCTGGCCGCCGCCCTTGTCGTGGCGGCGATGGTTTTCTCAGTCGCGACGGTCCGACGGGGAAACGCGACCGCACCGGCAACTGCGCACGACTGGGAGCCGTCCGCGGCGGCTCGGCAGGGCACCGCGTGGGCGCTGAGCTGGGCCATGCCGCTGGCCCCCTGGGTGTTCGCGTCGGCGACGCTGGGGTTCATCACGATTCCCGGCCGGTTGCACACCGGACTTGCGGCACCCGTGGCCGCGGGCACCGCCACGCTGATCGTCAATGGTGTCAGCGGACTCATTCAGGTACTCGCCCGCGCGCTTCGTTGGGGGCCGCACGCCGGCACCGCGGGCGCACTGCTGGCCGCGCTGGGATACGCGGTCACCGCGGTGGCCCCGCCGACCATCTCGCTGCCCCTGGGCCTGTCGGTTTTCTTGATCCTGGGGTGCGCGTCGGGCCTTTGCCTGCGCGACGGCTTGATCGATCTCGAAGCCGCGGCGCCGCGGCGCCTGCGTGGTGCGCTCGTGGGAGCGTTCTACGTGGTGACCTACATCGGCTTCGGCCTGCCCCTGATACTGACCACAGTCGGGCCCGCGGTCTCGACGATGATTCTGGGCTCGATCTCGCTGCTGGCGTTGGCAACGGCGGTGAGTCGCGCGCTGCGGCTGCGACGGGCTCCTCACCGCCAGAGTTGATTCGGTGGGGTCCTACGCCGCCGCGGCGTCGCGTATTGTGCCGACAACGCTCAACCCTGCCAACCGCCGCCATGAGCGAATGGCGTTGCGCGTTAACTCCACGACGCGGGCGGCTCCAACATCCGCGTTCGCCAATCTGTGCGCTTTGAGGGCGTTGCCGGTTACGGCATCTAGCGTGTCCCAGTCGTCGGCCTCAACGAACGCGGTCGATTGACAGGCGGCCCGGACCGCGTACCGTTCGGCGGTCACCGGCGTGGTACGGACCGCGCGCGCGGCGCGGGCGGCGCCATCCCATTCGGCGATTGGCGGCGTCTCGCCGGGGGCGAGCCGGCGATGCAGTTCGGCGATGTCGGCGATGGCCTCGGCCGCAGCGTTCTCGGCGTATTGCACAACGCCCCACGGCGGGCTGACCAGCAGCTTGGCCACCCATGGGTGCACGACGGTGTCGGCGACATCGGCCGTGCCCACCGTTAGCCACCCCAAGTCAAGGACCAGCAGGCTGTCCTGCGGTGAAAGATAGCCGTCGGGCCCGGCGAGCAGGTCGTTGCACAACTGGACGAAGGAGGCGAGCGGGCGGGCCGAAGTCGCCGGGAAGTCGGTGATGTGCTCGTCGCCTTTGATGTACGAAATCGCGTTCATTGCACACCCTTTGCCCGATCCGGGCTGATGCGATCCTCTGGCCAGTCGCAGCGGGTGGGTGATTCGGTCCACGTCCATTTGGGTTGCTTCCTACCGTTCGCCGGCGCGATTCACCCATGCTATGGCACGCGAGGTCTCGGCAGGTCGCGACACGAGAGCCGGATTTCCCGGGGCGGTTCGACTGGCGCACCCGGCGCCCGCGAGCCTTGGGCGGTCAGAGCAATTCGCGGAGCGTCTCGATCAGCTTGATCCGTTCGGCGGACGACCCGGCGATGGGTGCCACGTTCAAGGTGGTCACTCCCGCCTCCCGAAACGCCGCCACGCGCTCCCTGACGAACTCGCGGGTACCGATCAAGTTGACGTCGCGCACGAGGTCGTCGGGCACCACCTTGGCCGCGCCGTCCTTGTCGCCCGCCAGGTAGAGCTCCTGGATCCGGTCGGCTTCGGGCCCGTAGCCGTATTTGGTAGCCAGGGTGTGATAGAAATTTTTGCCCTTGGCGCCCATTCCGCCGATGTAGAGCGCCAGGTGCGGCTTGACGAATTCGCGCAGTGGCTCGACGTTTTCGCCGATGGCCAGGACCGGTCCCGCGTAGATGTCGACGTCCCCCAGCGCCGGGTCGCGCTTGGCCCGGCCGGCAACCAGCGCGTCACCCCATACGTCGCGCGCTTTCTCCGGCAGGAAAAAGATCGGTTGCCAGCCTTCGGCAATCTCGGCGGCCAGCTCGACGTTCTTGGGTCCCAGTGCCGCCACCAGTATCGGGATGCGCTCTCGGACAGGACGATTGATGAGTTTCAGCGGCTTGCCGAGACCGGTGCCCTGGCCGGCGGGCAGCGGGATCACGTAGTGCTTGCCCTGATGTTGCACGGTTTCGCGCCGCCACACCTGCCGGCAAATGTCGATGACCTCGCGGGTGCGCGCGATCGGGGCGTCGTAGGGCACCCCGTGGAAACCCTCGATGACCTGAGGGCCGGAGGCGCCCAGACCTAACGTGAACCGGCCGTCGGAGACGTAGTCGAGGCCGGCTGCGGTCATCGCGGTCAGCGTGGGGGTGCGGGTGTAGAGCTGCAGGATGCCCGAGGCCAGCTGAACCCGTTCCGTGCTCGCCGCCAGATAGCCCAGCGCGCTCACCGCATCGAACGAATACGCCTCGGGGACAAAGACGATGTCCAACCCGGCTCGTTCCAGGTCGGCCACTTCGGCGGCGACGTCCTTGAACCCGCCCGCGTAATTGATCCCCAATCCGATCCGCATGTTCAGGATCCCTTCGCGACCGTGAACTGGTCGGCGAGTTCGACGGCCTCGTGCTGGATCCGCTCGAACTGGGCGCCCATCGCATCGGACAGCGCCGTCGCCCCCGACAGTGGCCGCACCATCACCATGAACTCGTCGATGAGCCCGTCGTCGTTGAAGTGCAGGAAGTCGCAACCGGTGATCTTCACCCCCGGCGCCCCCGCTATCCCCGCCTCGAACACGAACGCGTGGTCGCGGCCGTTGGCGTCGGCGATCTCGCGGATGTAGTGGAAATCCTCGAAGACCCGCAACACGCCGCGCAGGATCGCCGCGGTTATCGGCTTGCCCACATAGGGCTTGAACGCGACCGGGCTGATGAACACAACGTTGTCGGCCAGCATCGCCTGGATGGCCCCTTCATCCCGTTCCTCAACCGCCGCGCGAAAGGGATGCGTAGCAACCACGAGACACCTGCCTTAGTCAATTTGTTGAGTAGGTGGGGTTGACGCTAGAGGCCGTTCGCCGTCGTGTCGATGTGCGGTTAATCACTTTTTTGAGTATTCGCATTGTTAAGCTAGTCGCCGTGTCGCTGCGTGATGCGGTGCTGGCCGCACTCCTCGACGGTGAGGCCTCCGGATACGACCTGGCCAAGAGCTTCGACGCCTCGGTCGCCAACTTCTGGATGGCCACCCCGCAGCAGCTGTACCGCGAACTCGACCGCCTTGCCGAGCAAGGATTGATCCGGGCGCGCGTCGTGCAGCAGGAGCGCCGACCCAACAAGCGCATGTTCTCGCTGACCGAGTCGGGTCGCGACGCGATCCGTGACTTCACTGCCCGGGCGCCGAAGCCATCGGTGATCCGCGATGATCTCGCGGTCAAGCTGCTGGCCGCTGATGCCGGTGACGCGCGGGCCGTCCGTGACTTCATGGCGGAGCGACTGCAAAGAGCTAAGACCAAACTTCAGCGCTACGAACGGATGCGCGCCCGGATGCTCGACGGCCGCGGTGAGAAGGAATACCTGGCTCGCAGCGAACGGGTGGGCCCCTACCTGACGCTGCTGCGCGGAATATCGTTCGAGGAAGAGAACGTTCGATGGGCCGAGCGCGCGCTGACCATCCTCGACGGTCGCCTCTCGCGCTCTTGAGGCAGTAGGGAGCGCGTCAGCCCACCGCGTCACCCGGATATTGCCGGCCGATCGGCTCGTCGTGACCCTCCTCCGGGAGGTTCCCGTCGCCATCGGCCCCTGCGCGCTTGGCCGGCTTCTTCTTCGACGGCTTCTGCGGAGCCGTGCTGCCCGGCGGGCGGTGACCGTTGTGCGTCGCCAACCCAGTGGACGCGCTGACCATCTCGATGGCCTTCTCCGTGTACACGCGATAGCCGAAATTCGGCAGGTAGCCATGGATTTCGGGGGTGTCGAGATCACGCATGAACTGCAGGATTTCCCGGCTGAACACCTGACCGGGGACCAGCACGGGAAATCCCGGGGGGTAGGGCGTGACGTAGGTCGCCGAGACGATGTCGGCTCCGGCGTCCAGCCGTTCGATAATCTGCTCGCCCATGAGGTATTCGCAATTGGTGTCGTCGTAGGAGAGGTAGAACGCTCGTCGGACGTCCCCTTCGGGCGTCGCCTCGCTGCCGCCGTGATCCAGGAACGCCGGGTGAAAGCCGCTGAAATCGGGCAGGGATAAAGACATTTCGGTCAGCCGGTAGACCGCCTGCGCGAAGTGTTCGCGCTCACCGAGGCTCATCTCGGAGATGTTCTGGTCCAGCTCGCGGGCGATGTTGACGAGAACTTCCACCAGGAACGCGACGGAGCTGCGCGTGGTGCCGATGTTGGTCATGAAAAGCACGCTGTTGCGTGACGTCTTGTTGATCTGAATCCCGTAGCGGTCCATCAGTTGCTGGCGTTTGAACGTGTCCCCGTCGTAGCCGGTGGGCCCGATGAACAACGTGATTCGCGACGGATCGAGCACGAACTCGTCCTGGTCCCAGGCGGCCATCATGTTGCGCAGGCCCGAGCGCAGCGGCTGCGCGATGGCCGAGGGACGGAAATCCTCCGGGATCAAATCGGAAGTCCGCAGGCACCGCATGTACTTGCTGAGCAGGGGGTGGTTGTCGATCGCGTCGCGCAGCTGCATCGCGTTTTCGATCTGCCGCTGCACCAACTCCACGCCCTCCAGCGCCACCTGTCGGCGCCCGAGGTCCAGCGACGCCAGGATCTGGTAGTTGGGCGAGGTCGAGGTGTGCGCCATGTAGGCCTCGTGGAACGGCTCGGCCACCTTTTGGTCGAAGTCCTGATCGAAGACGTGGATCATCGAGCCCTGCCGCAACGCGGTCAGGGTCTTGTGGGTCGACTGGGTGGCATACACCCGCACCCGCGCGCGCGCCGGGTCCGGAATGAGGCGGCGGTCCAGCAGGTCCTCTTCGCCGGCCGGGTCGACTGCCGGCTGCTGCTCGAAGCGGCGCTTGTAGTCGGGATCGGCGAGCCGCTCGCGCAGTGCCCGTGCCGCGGCCATGGCGGTGCGCGTCCGATAGACCGGGTGGAAACGGGCGAACGCGAACCATGCCTCGTCCCACAGGAACACCAGGTCTCCCTTGATGGCCAGGCACTCCTCCATGACCCGCTCGACGTCATAGACGATGCCGTCGAAGGTGCAGTTGGTCAGCGACATCATCTTGACGCGGTCGAGCTTGCCGGCGCGCTTGAGCGCCAACAACTTCGACTTGATCTCGCGCAACGGCACCGCGCCGTACATCGAGTAGTCGTTGAGCGGATACGCCTCGAGGTAAACGACATTCGCACCGGCGAGCATCATCCCGTAGTGGTGGGACTGGTGGCAGTTGCGGTCCAGCAGCACGATGTCGCCGGGGACCCTCCCGGTCCGACCCGGCATCGGTTTCGCGGCACCGGGCCACGGGTAGGATGGCCGAGGATTCCAAAGCGTGCCCAGCGGTGCCATGAGCCGCTGGTCCAGCTGACCAAGTGGCACAACAAGATTGGCCGCCGGCCCCAGCGAGGCCGCAACCGACCCGTCGCCCATCGGCTACGGTCGATGGCATGAGTGAAGTTTCTGCAAACGGCCGAATCGACGACGTCGCCGCGGGCGACATCATCACCGTCGACCGCGGCGCCGGCGAACAGCCGTACAAGGTGGTCTTCAAGGACTTCGCCGACGGCCGATACCTCGTCACGCTCGAGGGCGCCGGCGAGACGTTCCAGCTCGACATGGCGTCCGGCACCACCGTCAGGAGGTCGCTGGGATCGAAATGGGAATCGGCGCAGAGCCCCACACCCCGCTCGGAGGCTTGAGCCGACGTCGCGCTGTCGCGGGTTGACTGGTTCTGCCAGCATGGAGACTGTGGCCGCGGATCCGCAGCGGCCGGGTAGCGCTCGGAAACGCTGGAGTTCGAATGGCTGACATCACCACCTTGATCCGCGCCGACCACGACTGGTTCCGCCAACGGTTCGCCAGGCTGGACTCGCTGCGCGGGCAGGAAAATGTCAACCCCGCCACGCTCGAGCGAGTATGGCGTCCGCTCGCCGACAAGCTCGACGTACACGCCTATATCGAGGAGAAGATCTTCTACCCACAGCTGTTGAAGCGCGGGACCAACGATCCCGAAGGCGAGACGCTCGATGCGATCGGCGATCACAACGACATTCGCGACGGAGTGCGCGACGCCGACGCGGTGCCGGTCGGCACCGAGGAGTGGTGGGCCGCCGTCGCGCGCACCCGATCGGCCAACGACGACCACATGGGCGAAGAGGAACGGGACGGATTGCCGGACTTCCGTCGCAGCGCCCCGATCGGCCTTCGCGAGGCACTCGGGCGGCAGTACGGCGAGTTCATGGCCGAGCATCCGACCACTGAGGGATTGTCGATCGTCGACCGCGATCCAGAGCGCTATGTCGAGGACGTCGAGGCAAGGCCGTCATCCCACCGCGCCGATTTTTCGCTTCGAATCGGCAGCCTGAAAGGCCAATGAGCCATGGCAAGCACCGACACCGACGTCGTGGCGATCACGCAGTTGCTCAACCTTTACGGGTTCGCCGTGGACAGCCAGCGGTGGCAACTGTTCGACTCGATCTTCACCGCCGATGTGGTGGCGGACTACGGGGCGTCGTCGCGGTGGAGCGATCTGGCGCGGTTCAAGGCGGACTTCGCCGCCTACCACGATCCGTTCGATGCCACGCAGCACACCATCTCGACCCATGTGGTCCGCGCCGAGGGGGACGTCGCGCACAGCTTTTGCAACGGCGGCTGGCGCCTGGTGCGCAAGGCCGCCGATGCGGGACCCCTGTGGGACGGGACGGGCTGGTATGACGACGCCTGGCGGCGAACGCCCGCCGGCTGGCGAATCGGCCGGCGGACGTGCCGCATCGCCTGGTGGACCGGCAACCCGCTCGTCAACGAGACGATCCCCGGGGTGAAGTTCGACCTGACCACCACTGCCCTGCGACGCGAAGCGGCCGCCGGGCGGGTCGGCGTCCTCGGGCCCGCGCCGGGTGGTTAACTGCGACCGTGCGCAGAGAACCGAGACTGGCGCGGCGCTTCTTCGATCGATTCGAACCGGTGCATGCGGTGACGTACTTCGCGCCGGAGGCGCGGTCGGCCCTGGACGGGCTGGGTTACCGAGGCTTCTGGATGGGCTATTTCGCCGCACGGTCGGCGCCGCTGGGCATGGTGCCGCGCGAGGTCGTGGCCGCCGTCTTCTATAACTTCGCCCCGGAGCGGGTTGCCAAGGCCCTCCCGGCCGCGTGGGAGATCGCCGGTCCGCAGGCCGCGCTGCGCGCCCGACAGGAATCCGCCGTCGCGGCGCTGCGCCGCTACGGCGTCGTTGCGGATGAAACTGTCGCTGTGGCAGCGGAATTGGCGGGCCGGGCGGCGCGCGAGGCGCCCCTCGACGGGCGCCCGCTGTTCGCCGCGAACCTGGCGCTGCCCTGGCCGGAGGATCCGCTCGCCGCGCTGTGGCATGCGACGACGCTGTTGCGCGAGCAGCGCGGCGACGGGCACGTGGCCGTGCTGGCCGCCGCCGGCATCTCGGGCCGGGAATCCAACGTATTGCATGCCGCGGCGGGCCGGGTCCAGCGCGACTACATCGCCCGCACCCGCGACTACGACGAGGCCGCGTGGCGGCATTACGAGCAACAGCTGGCCGAGCGCGGTCTGCTGGACGACGACGGCTCGCTCACGGCGGCCGGCCGCCAATTGAAGGACCGCATCGAATCGAGCACCGACACGCTCGCCCTGTCGGCCCTCGACGCGCTCAGCGACGACGAGGTGGAGACGCTGTTCCAGGCGCTCACCCCGGTCACCCGGGTGGTGATCGCCGGCGGCGATATCCCCGCCAAAACTCCGATGAGCCTGAGCCGCGACAACTTAGACGACGGCGGCGCGCATGTGGTCAGCAGCTAGCGTGATCGGGCGGAGCCGCTGATGACCAAGGTCGATATCGCCGCTCTGCTCGCGCTTGGTTCCGCGCTTTGTGTCGCGGTCGGCGATGTGCTCCAGCAACGCGCGACGCATCGGATCAGTGACAAGTCGGCCGGCCAGATCGAACTGTTTGCGAGGCTGCTGGGAAACCGGCGTTGGCGCTGGGGCGCCCTGCTGCTGGTAGTCAGCATCGCATTGCAGGCGGCCGCGCTGGACCAGGGTTCGGTGCTGCTGGTGCAGGCGTTGCTGGTCCTGTCGCTGTTGTTCGCGCTGCCCATCAGCGCCAGGCTGTCCAATCGCAGCGTGACCGTGCGCGAGTGGATCTGGGCCGTCCTGCTCACCGCCGCGGTGACGGTGATCGTCACCGTCGGCAACCCGCAGGCCGGCCGCGCGGGCGCATCCCTGCACACCTGGGCAGCTGTGCTCCTGGTCTTGGCGCCACTGCTCGCCGGATGCGTTGTGGCCGCCCGGGTTTGGGGAGGCGCCGTGGCCGCGGTGCTGTTGGCCTTCGTCTCGGGTTCGCTCTGGGGCGTCTTCGCGGTCCTCACCAAGGCGGTTGTCCACCGGCTCGGCGAAGGCGGGTGGGCGGTCCTGCAGACACCGGAGCTCTATGCCTGGTTGCTCGTCGCACTGGGCGGTTTCGGGTGGGAGCAGTCGGCTTTTCGTGCTGGTTCCCTGACGGCGTCGATGCCCACGCTGGAGGTGTCTCAGCCCGTGGTGGCAGCGTTGCTCGGAGTCGTGGTCCTCGGCGAGACCCTGGACACCGGTGGTGGCGGGGCAATCACGCTGGCGCTGGCGGCGCTGGTGATGACCGGCGCCACCGTCGAGTTGGCGCGCATCGATGCGGTTGCGACGCACAATAGGGTCGCGGCGGCTATCGCGCGCTGACCGGTTGTGCCACAACGTGATCCATTGGCGATCCGTCGCCGTTTGTCATGTCGCGATCGGCCACCGCGGTGGCCAGCGCCGTACCGTTCCTGATCGTCCCGATGATGTCGACGTGGTCGTTGATCGCGAAATGTGAAGCGGCGATTGCGGATCGGCTGGTGATGAAGGCGGTGTTCGGGGTGACGAGATAGGTCTGGGTGTATCCGTCGGCGCTGCGAGCGGTCACCGAGTCCGCCGACACCGCGATCACGGTTCCCTGCTGGCGCACCGGCTGCGGGACCGGGGCCTGCCCCAAGGTCGCCTCTACCGTTGGCTTTTCGGGCTCGGCGGTGTTGGTCACCAACGCGGTCAGGCTCGCGGCGCACACCACCGCACCGGTGACGATCTCGCACACGGCGGCAAGGCCTCGCGTTTTGCGCGGCAGCTTCCGCTGCGCCGACGGCCTTTGCCCCGACGGTTCGGTCATGCGGTGCTTGGCGCCCACGGGTCAATCCTTCCTTCGGTTTTGCGCCGACCAACGTCGGCGCCTTCCGAATCAGGTTGTTGCCCGTGGTGTTACCCGCAGCGCTGCACTGATAAACCGCGCGGCGGCCGTCAGCCCTTGGCGAGGGTGAATTGCGCGACGTCGGTGTAGCCCTCGCGGAACAGCTCCGCGCACCCGGTGAGGTACTTCATGTACCGGTCGTACACCTCTTGGGACTGAATCGCGATGGCGTCGTCGCGGCGCGCCTCGAGCGCGGCCGCCCAGGTGTCGAGCGTGCGGGCGTAGTGCAGGCGCAACTGCTGGACCCGCTTGACGGCGAAGCCGGCGTTCTCGGCATGCTGCTCGACGGCCGTGGCGTTGGGCAGGTCTCCGCCCGGGAAGATCTCGTCCATGATGAATTTCATGAACCGCAGCTTGGTCATGGTGATCGGCAGTCCGCGTTCGGCGAACTCCGCATCGCTGGGCTTGATGATGGTGTGCAGCAGCATCACGCCGTCGGCGGGCAGCGCCTCGTAGGCCATCTTGAAAAAGTCGGGGTAGCGGTCGCGCCCGAAGTGCTCGAAGGCGCCGATCGACACGATGCGATCCACCTTGTCGTCGAACTGCTCCCAGCCCCGCAGCAGCACGCGCTTGGTCCGCGCGCTGGGATGCCGGTCCAGGCGTTGCTGCACGTGCGCCTGCTGATTGCGGCTCAGCGTCAGGCCCACGACGTTGACGTCGTAGCGTTCGAGCGCGCGCACGATCGTCGTGCCCCAGCCACACCCGATGTCCAGCAGCGTCATACCCGGCTGCAGGCCGAGCTTGCCCAGCGAGAGGTCGACCTTGGCGAGCTGTGCCTCTTCGAGCGTCATGTCGTCGCGCTCGAAATAGGCGCAGCTGTAGGTCCGCGTCGGGTCCAGGAAAAGCGCAAAGAAGTCGTCGGACAGGTCGTAGTGCGCCTGCACGTCCTCGAAGTGCGGCTCCAAGCTGACGGCATCGGTCTTATCTTCGGGCACGGCACAACCCCTGACGTGGACTTTTTGGTCTCAGCGGCGTGTGATCTCAACCGCGCGAGTTACTGGCCCACCAGTCTATCCGTCCGGATGACCGCGCCACGAATCGTCGGCTTCGCATGCGGGAAATGGCGCCGTCACAGTTTTCAGGTGTGGAAGAAGCTCGCCGTGGCTAATTGAAGGGGGGAGCCGTGTCGGACCGGCGGTGCGGCCGGACGGCATGGGACTGAATGCGGAGGCCGACCATGGAACCGATATCGCCGATGGATGCGCTGTTCCTCATCGGGGAGTCGCGCGAACATCCGATGCACGTGGGCTCGCTGCAGCTCTTCGAGCCGCCCGAGGACGCCGGGCCGCACTTCGTGCGCGAGTCCTATCAGGCGATGCTGGAATGCGCCGATATCCAACCGACGTTCCGCAAGCGCCCGGCGTTCTTTGGCGGCCTCACGAACGTCGCGTGGTCGCTGGACAGGGACGTCGAGCTGGATTACCACCTTCGCCGCTCGGCCCTGCCGGAGCCGGGACGGGTTCGCGACCTGCTGGAGCTGGCTTCGCGACTGCACGGCACCCTGCTCGACCGCCATCGTCCGCTCTGGGAAGCCCACCTCGTCGAGGGACTGCAGGACGGGCGGTACGCCGTCTACACGAAGTACCACCACTCCCTGATGGACGGCGTATCGGCGCTGCGGTTGGTGCAACGCGCCTTCACCGCCGACCCCGACGACGACGAGGTACGCGTCCCGTGGAGCCTGCCGCCGCGTCAACGCGCGGCGCGCGGGAAACGGCCGTCGCTGCTCGAGCGGGTCGGCCGTGCCGCGGGGTCCGCGTTCGGGTTGGCCCCGTCAACAGTTCGGCTCGCGCGGGCCGCGCTGCTCGAACAACAACTGACCCTCCCATTCCGGGCGCCGCGCAGCATGTTCAACGTCCGGATCGGCGGTGCCCGCCGGGTGGCCGCACAGTCCTGGTCGCTGGACCGCATCAAGGCGGTGAAGTCGGCCGCCGGGGTCACGGTCAACGACGTGGTGCTCGCCATGTCCGCCGGAGCGCTGCGCGCCTACCTCGTCGAGCAGAACGCCCTGCCGGACGCCCCGCTGACGGCGATGGTTCCGGTCAACCTCCGCAAGGACGACGATGACCGTGGCGGCAACATGGTGGGCACCTTCCTGTGCAACCTGGCGACTGACCTCGACGACCCGGCGCAGCGGCTGGAGACCATCAGCTCGTCGATCCGCGACACCAAAGAGGTGTTTGCGTAACTGCCCACGGTGCAGCAGCTGGCCCTGTCGGCGTTCAACATCGGTGGGCTGTTTTTCGGGCTGATTCCCGGATATCTCTCGACGGCCTCGCCCCCGTTCAACATCGTTATCTCGAACGTCTCGGCCGGGCCGGCCGAGCCGCTGTACTGGCGTGGCGCCCGGCTGGATGGCAACTATCCGCTGTCGATCCCGCTCGACGGGCAGGCGGTCAACATCACCGTGACCAACAACGCCGACAACCTCGACTTCGGCCTCGTCGGCTGCCGCCGCAGCGTCCCGCACCTGCAGCGGCTGCTCGGCCATCTGGAGACGTCGCTGAAGGATCTGGAACGCGCCTTCGGCGAGTGAGCACCCGCGCAGCTAAACGACGCGGAACGAAACGGCTTTCGGCCGCGTCATTCCAGATGCAAGCAAAATCGGGCGCCGACCGGAGGACCGCAAAGATGTCAGTTGCGAAGACGTTGGGCGGCTTGGCGATTGCCACCAGTTGCTGTGTCGCGGGAGCCGCGCCGGCACACGCCGACCCCGACGCACAGGGTGGCGAGCTGAACCCTTACGGCACGCTGCGCTGTGGCTGCCCGGACGCGGCTGGGCCCAGCACGCGGGAGCCGAACCGCAACGAGATCAATCGGGGATTCCGGGAGGGCTTGTCTGCCAGGATACCCGGACTGCCGCCACCCAGCCCATAAGAGTCAAACGTTGTTGTCTGTCAACGCAATTGAATCGGTGGCGTAGTTCAGGCACACCGTAGTGCCGCCGGGGCGCGCGTTGATGGTGCAGTGATCGGCCAGTGCGTGCATCAACATGATGCCGCGCGACGCGCGAGGGTCGTTGGGTTTCTTCGGCGCCGGCCGATGCCAGGTCCCGCGGTCGCTGACACGCACGCTGATCGATCGCGCGGCGGGATCGTAGCGGGCCTGCAGCTCCATGGTGCCGGCGCGGTGATGCGTGCGGTAGGCGTGCTCAACGCAATTCGCGAGCGCTTCGCCGGCGCCCAGGAGGATGTTGTCGCGAACGTCTGCAGACACGTTCGTCGCCTCGCGCAACCACACTCGCAGTGCACGACGCAATTCGGTTGCCGTAGCGGCGTCTGCGGCGCCGGCGCGGGCGAATCGCGCCGGAGTGGCGGCCATCAGCGAATCGGCAGTCATGAAACATGCATACCCAGTTGTCGCCGGCACGATAACCCGGCCGAGTATCGCTTAGGCCACAGATTGCGCTCAGCCGGGATCACGGATGCGGCACCATGATTCGCCCAAGCCGGCCCGTTCATGCGGCCTCCGCGGCCGCGCGCTCCTCCTGCAGCCGGTCTTTGCTGCGCAGCAGCCGCAGCAGCGTCACGAGACCCAGTCCACCCACGACATTGCCGGCCGCGGTGTAGGTGAACCACCCCAGCCAGTCGAGGTAGCCGAACGGCGCGCGACCGGTCACGAGCGCGCCGAAAATCAGCAGCGAGTCGAGGATCGAGTGGAACATCTGCAGGCCGGCAAGCAGGAACGCCACGGCGATTGCGGCGGCGATCTTGCCGGGCACCGACTCGGTGCCGTGTTGCATTCGGGTCATCAATGTGATCGCCATGCCGCCGAGGACGGAAAGTGCCAGGGTTTGGGTCGACATCGGCGCCGCCGCGAAGTGGGTGCCCGAGTCGATCGTCTGCTCGCGCAGCTGCGGGAACGCGGTCATGAGCAGCCACATGATCACCCAGCCGCCGACGAGGTTGGCCAACAGCGTGCCGGCCCACAACCTCAGCAGCTGCCGGACGCTGGCGCGCTTTGCGGCCACAGTGACCACGGGCACCAAAAAGCCCTCGGTGAACAATTCGCTGTGGCCCAGCAGCAGCGCCAGGAAGCCGATCGAGAACGCCAAACCTGCCAGCAGCGGCTGGTGGGTGGCAGACAGCACGGAAAGGTAGGCGAGCACGCCCAGCGCGACGTCGGTACCGCCGAAGAAGCCGGTAACCAGCAGACCGCGCCAGGTGCGGTGCATACGCTGGGTGCCCTCGCTCAGCATTCTGCTGAAGGCGTCCTCGAGTCTGTCCTCGATCGGGCTGTCGTATTCGCCGAGCCGGCGCTGGATCGGTTCACTCATCCTGGGTCCTCACGGCCAGCCGTGGATACCCGCTCATAGCTGGGCCAACGCCCGCGCCGAGTGTGACGTCGGTTATAGGCGGCGGCGCGGCGACGATTATTCGAGCACGAAGACCGGGATCTGGCGGGCCGTCTTCGTCTGGTACTCGCCGTAAGGCGGGAAGGCTTCGACGGCCAGTCGCCACCACTGCTCCCGCTCGGCGCCTTTCAGCTCGCGCGCGGTGAGAGAGACCACCTTGTCGCCGTCCTGCACCGTCACCGCCGGGTTGGCCTTGACATTGAAGTACCAGGAGGGATGGTCAGGAGCACCGCCCTTGGACGCCACCATCGCGTAACGACCGTCCTGCTCGACGCGCATCAACGGCACGTACCGCCGCTTGCCTGACTTTGCCCCCGTCGTCGTCACCAGGATGACCGGCCGGTCGAGAATCTCGACCCCGTCGGTCGTGCCTTGCTTCAGGATTTGTTCGGTCTGTTCGCGCACCCAGCCGGTGGGGCTCAGCTCGATCCCGTCGGTCATGGCCTTGCCAACACCGCCGGATGGCCCGTCCATTCCCGGGCCGGTGTCGCCGGCTATCCCGCGGCCCGGCGAACCAACGCGGGATAGTGGCAGACCTGGTTCCCGCCGGCGCGCTTGGCCTCGTACATCGCGGCGTCGGAAGTGCTGATGAGGTCGTCGATCAGCTGTGCGTCGGCCACCGAGGTGTCCAGTGCGATGCCGGAGGTGCCGATGCTGGCCGTGATCGGGAAGGGAATCTCGGCGATCGCCCGGCGGAGCCGTTCGGCCATCGTCGTCGGGTTGGGTGTGGTGTCGGTGTCGACGACCACGAATTCCTCACCGCCCACCCGACCGATCACCGCGGAGGGGCCGCAGTTCTCTTCGAGCACCGCGCCGACCGCGACCAAAGCCTGGTCACCAGCGGCGTGGCCCTGGGTATCGTTGACCTTCTTGAAGTTGTCCAGGTCGATCACCGTCGTCACCAGATACTTGCCCGCGGACCGCCCGTGCAGTGTCAGCAGTTCGTGCACAGCTTCGTAGAAGGAGCGCCGGTTGCGCAGGCCCGTGAGCGCATCGCGGTCGGACGTCCGGAGATCGCTTCGTAGCGTCTGCACCACGGACTGGATCCCGAATGGCACGCCGATGTTGAGCGCCATCACGATAATCAGACCGGCCGTAATCGCGGCGACGTCACCGGTAATCACGATGAATCGGTGCGCCAAGGTCACCGCGCAGACCGTCGCCACGGCGAAATTCGCCCGCACGTAATAGCCGGCGTGGAAGTATGCGATGAAACCGCCGAGCATCGCGAACATAGTGCAGCCCATCAAGCCCGTGTAAGGGTTGGACAGACCCAAACACATTGCGGCGATGGCGGCCATCGCGGCCATCGAAAAAAGGATCGACTGTCGTCGGGTGGGCCAGTGGACCAGCCACAGGCTGGCGCCCGCGAAACCCAACACCGATATCACGACGGATGCCGCCCGGGAGATCGCGTTGATCGGCCCGGTGGGGCTCCACAGCATCAGGATCGGCAGAGCCGCCTGCGATGCCGTGAACGCGAATGTCGCCCTCTGCCAGATGGGCTGCAGGCCACGGCCCTTCAAATAGGCGCTGACCCATTCATAGTGATCGGTTTCCTTCACCATCGACGGCCCGGTTTTGTCACGTGAAGAATTAAAGACCAACTGCGATAAAGTGCAAACTCGAGCCGAATTGAGGCGTCATCGGCGCGGACGCAATACCGGGGTCAGCAGTTCTCCGTTGGCGAGGTAATTGTCGAGGTTTTGGATCGCGAGCAACGCCATCGCCCGGCGGGTCCGCGCGGTCGCGCTGCCGATGTGGGGGAACAACACCACGTTGTCCAGACCCAACAGCTCGGCGGGCACGTGGGGTTCGTCGGCGAAGACGTCCAGCCCCGCTCCGGCCAGCGCGTCCCCGATGAGCAACTCCACCAGCGCTTCCTGGTCGACCACGCTGCCGCGCGCGATGTTGATCAGGTAGCCGTCGGGGCCCAACGCCTCGAGGACGGTGCGATCCACCAGCTTGCGCGTCCGACGGTCGCCTGTGGTGGCGACGACCAGAACATCGACTGACCGCGCCAGCTCCACCGGTGACGGCGCGTAGCGGTACGGGCATCCTTCGATGCGGTGGCGGTTGTGATAGGCGATGGCACAGTCGAATCCGAGCAGCCTGGTCGCGATGGCCGACCCGATCCGGCCCAGGCCGAGGATCCCGACCTGCAGGCCGCTGACGTCCCTGGCGTAGGGAAAGCGGCCGTCGCGTCCCCATCGACCCGCCCGCACGTAGCGGTCGGCGGCGCCGAAACGGCGCAGGGTCATCAGGATCAGGCCAAGGGCCGTGTCTGCGACGGTGTCCGACAGGACGTCGGGGGTGTTGCTGACGCCGATGCCGTGGCGCTTGGCGGCCTCCAGGTCGATGCCATCCACCCCGGCCCCGTAGTTGACGATCGCCTCCAGGTTGGGCAGCGCCGCGATGGTCTCGGCGTCGACGCCGGGCGGGCCGGAGGTCACCACGACGCGGATGGCCCGCGCGTGCCCATCCAGGAACCGGGCGCGCTCCCGGTCCTCGGGAAGCGATGGGATTTCGTAGCGCAGCGCCAGCTCCTGGGCAAAAGTCGGCTCGAAGCTGCCCACCCGCAGCACCGCGTTGGTCTTGTTCACCGTCACGCGTCCATCATCGCCGGGGGGCCTAAGGCACCGCCCACCGAGCCTGCGCTGAGCGCCAGAAACGCGGCCGATCTACGCTCTGGCTGCAGTCTCGACGCCGTTGCCCAAACGTGCGCGCCCGTCGTCAGTCCGGCCGCTTGGGCGGAAACTCGGCGCGCTTGGTGATGGCGTCGCGGTAGGCGTACACCCGATTCGGAATGGTGCCCAGCACCGCGATGGTGCGGCCGCCCCGGCCGTACGCGGCGAGGAACTCCCACGCGTCGGGATCGCCCTCGACGATATCGACCGCGTCGTAATCGGTTGGCACCCCCAGCATTTGGACCTTGACGTCGTACTGGTCGGACCAGAAGTAAGGCAACTCGTGGTAGCTGTCGGCGCGATCGGGGCCGGCCAACAGCGTCCTGGCCGCCGCCTCGCCCTGACGCCCGGCGTCATCCCAGTGCTCGGTGCGCAGGTGCCGCTCGTAGAGCGGGTGCCACCAGCGCGCGACGTCACCGGCGGCGACGACGGCGGCTCCCCCGGTGTCGCCGTCCGCCGCGCCCGTGCCATCGCAGACCACCCCGTCGTCCACGCGCAACCCGGACCCGTCCAGCC
>NZ_LT546237.1:4118484-4297544 GCF_900078675.2 Mycobacterium interjectum | reverse complement strand
GACCGGTGCCGGCCTGGCTCCGCTGCCGACCCAGCGTCCGATCCCGGTGTGGTTCGGCGCCGCGTCTGACCGCGCCTACGAACGCGCGGGACGGCTCGGCGACGGTTGGTTCCCGATGATGGAGCCGGGGCCCGGCCTCGACTACGCGCGTGCGCAGGTGGAGCGTGCGGCGGCGGCCGCGGGCCGCGACGTCGTCGGGATGGAGGGCCGGATCGGCTGGACCGGCGACCCCGACAAGGCCGCCGCCGACATCGCCGCCTGGCGGGCCGCCGGGGCCACCCACCTCTCGGTGAACACCATGAACGCCGGCCTGGCGACCGTCGACGACCATCTCGCCGCGTTGGAGCGGGTCGCCGCCGACCTGACCTAACGCGGGTTTCGGTCCGTCAGCCGGTGCGGTCGGACCATCCCGGGGGCAGGTCCTGGGGAGCGGTGTCGATGACGGTCTCGTCGTCGACTCCGACGTATTCGAACAGGGTGATGTACGCGAATTCGGGGACTTCGTAGATGGGGTAGGTGGGCCCCTGCTCACGGTAGGCCCGCATCTCATCGAGATGCTCGTTTTGGAAGCAGACGGTGCGCTCACCGTGCATGCGGATCCACTGCGGGAAGAAGATCACGCCGTGTAGGCGGTGCTTGGCGGGCAAGACGTTGACGGCCACGCAGGTGCCTGTCGGCTCGGTCCAGGAGACCTTGAAACTGTCTTCGTCGAGCTGGACCAGGTGGACCCGCTGGCCCTTGACCCAACGGCCCCCGACATGTCCGGAGTGGATGCGGTAGTCGATGGTGGTGGCGTTCTTGACATACATCTCGTACTGCCACCCGTTGGCATACGTGTAGATGAAGCGGTATCCGACGATTCCCGAAAGGTCTTGTGGCGGAATCGGGTTGGTGACGCTCGTGATTGCCATCCGACCAGTTTATCGGCGAGTGGATTGGTTCTAGAGGACGACGAACCAGATGGCGATGTATTGGCAGACGGCCGCGAGCGCCGTGCACGCGTGAAAGAACTCGTGGTAGCCGAACGTCGTCGGCCAGGGGTCGGGCCAGCGCAGCCCGTAGAACAGCGCACCGATGCTGTACAGCGCGCCCCCGACGGCCAGCAGCACCGTCGCCGCCATTCCGGCGTTGTGCAGGATCAGCCCGGTGTACCAGACCGCCACCCAGCCCAGCAGCAGGTAAAGCGCCACACCCGCCCAGCGCGGAGCCGTGGGCCAGAACAATGTCAGCGCGATTCCGGCCAGCGCCCCACCCCAGACGATCGCGAGCACGACGTGCCCGGTCCCCCGGGGCATCGCCAACCTGGCGAAAGGCGTATAGGTCCCGGCGATGAGCACGAAGATCATCGAGTGGTCGAGCCGCCTCATCCACGTCCGCAACACCGCGGACTCCCAGTGGACGCGGTGATAGATCGCACTGACGGCGAACATCGCCACTATCGCCACGGCGTAGGTCAACGTCGAGTGCCCGGCCCGCTTGGAGGCCTCCGCCCACGACACCACCACCAGTGGCGCACCCGCCACGACGGCGGCGACGGCGCAGTATTGATGGATCCAGCCCCGCATGCGTGGCTTGCCCAGGACTGCGTCGACAACGGCGGCCGGTGCGCTCAATGTCCCTCCCACTCCACGCAATCCGCGTTAAGTGCTGCCATACCAGGCGATTCAGAGCCCGCCCCCATCATTTCACCACATCCTGTGGGCGCGCTATGTCAAGTCTGTGAATAGCGTGTCGCGGTTTCCGCCGGTTTCGAATCGCATGATTCGGGAGATCCTGCCTAGAAGCACCGGTCGAAGCCCTGGAGGAGATGCCGCGTGAATCAGCAAGTCAACATCGACCCGCCGCCCGCTCCCGAAGACGCGCGGAAGGCAACCGCGGAGCAACGCGAGCTGCAGGAAAAGCTGGAGCACCAGGCCGACGATCCCCAGGGACCCGGTCTGCATCAGTCCCGGCACGACCTCCCCGACGAGAGCGCGCGATAGAGGCCCGGCCCGGGGTCGGGTCCGCTGGGCCGCTTGATATGCGAGACGACGCGGTGCTGATCACCGGTCAGACGTGCTGGCGTGTCGAGTGCGCTGAGCAAATGGGCTTGATCATCGACGCCGCAGACTATTTCCGGCACGCGAAGGCGGCGATGCTGCGCGCCAAGCATCGAATCATGCTGGTCGGCTGGGACTTCGACACCAGGACGACATTCGAACGGGGCGGGAAGAAACTCGCCGGCCCCAACCAGTTGGGCGCCTTTCTCTATTGGCTGCTCTGGCGGAGACCGGCCCTCGAGATTCACGTGCTGAAGTCCAATCTGCGCCTGCTACCAGTGTTCGACGGCATCTGGTACGGCATTACCCCGGTGTCGGTGGTGAATCGGCTCAGCAGCAAGCGGTTGCGCTTGGCCATTGACGGGGCCCGGCCGACCGGCTCCGTCCACCACCAGAAGCTGGTCGTCGTCGACGACGTCTTGGCGTTCTGCGGGGGCATCGACCTCACGCTGGACCGTTGGGACACCCCGGAACACAAGCACCACAACCGGTTTCGCCGAGCGCTCGGCGGGTACGGTCCTCGACACGAGGTCGCGACCGCGGTGGACGGTGCCGCGGCGGCCGCGCTCGCCGAGCTCGCCCGGGATAGGTGGCAGACCGCGACCGGCCAGCCGCTGGACCCGATCGACGGCGCCCATCCCATTTGGCCGTCCGGCCTGCAGCCGATCTTGCGCCAGGTCGACGTCGGAATCGCGCGCACGTTGCCCACGCTGAACGACCGTGACGAGGTTCGCGAGGTGGAGGCGCTCAACCTCGCGGCGATCGCCGCGGCGCGCCACACCATCTATTTGGAGAACCAGTATCTGGCGTCCCGGCGGGTGGTCGAGGCGCTGGCCGAGCGGCTCAGAGAACACGCTGGTCCGGAGGTCGTCATCGTCCTTCCTCGCAGGGGGTTGAACCGCCTGGAGCGCGAAACGATGGACGGCGCGCGCCACCGGCTGATCCGGCTACTCTGGGCCGCCGACGCTCACCGTCGATTGGGCGTTTACTGGCCAGAGACCGAGGGCAGGTCACCCATCTACGTTCACTCGAAGGTTCTGATCGTGGACGACCGGCTGCTGCGCATCGGTTCGTCGAACTTCAACAACAGGTCGCTGGGCTTCGACAGCGAGTGCGACATCGCCATCGAAGCGGACCCCAATGCCGAAGCGCACGAACCCATCCGGCGGATGATCAGATCGGTGCGGGAACAACTCGTAGCTGAGCACTTGGGCGTGTCCGTCGACGAGTTCGGGCGAAGCGTGCAGGAGGGCGAATCCTTCCCGTGGGCCGTCGAGAGGCTTCGTGGACAGGGCAAGACTCTGCGGCGGTTCACCAGCCGGACCGTGGCCGACGAGGATAGCCCGCTGGCCGAGAACGACTTGATGGATCCCGACCACGTCCCGCGATCGCTGACCCGCAGTGTGCGGCGGTTAGTGGCGAGACTGTCGCAGTGACGGCCGGTCGCGAAGATCGTTGTACCCCAATGGGCTAACGCTTCATATTGTCCATCCGGCTGGAGCGTTCCAGCATGCCAATCGCCTGAGATTCTCTGATGGATCCGGCGCATTCAGCGCCGGAAGACAACCCACCTCATCGCGCTGTACATGTACACGGCCTCACACGTGCCGGCCACCAGCCGCGACAACTGATATTGCATACCAAGGGCCGTCAACGCCGTGGACACCCCGAGGATGAACGCCAGGTAGTTGACGACGACGACCACGGCGTAGACCACCACCTGTGGTCCGACCGGGGCGTGGGACCGAAAGTTGAAGGTGCGGTTGAGTGCGTAGCTCAGGGTGAACGCCGACGCGTACGCGATGGTGACGGCGACGGGAACCGGAAGCCCCAGGCCGCCGCGCAGAACCGTGAGGATCGCCAGATCGACGCCGAAGGTGGCGCCGTTGATGATGCAGAAGCCCAGGAATGTCGGCGCCACGAGCGATCCGAGCCCCCACGGCAGCCGATCGACAACCGCCTCGCAGAACCGATGGAATCGGTCGACCGGCCGTGATCGACTGGCACGCAATTCGGCTCGCATACGGGTACGGTCGCACGGCCAGGTATCCACCGTGTGATCAGCTGGCCAACTCTCCGCGGAACATGAAGCCGGCCCGCGCCGCCCAGCCGTTGAAGGCTAGTCGTGGTTGCAGGCCTCGCCCACGAGATTGATGGCGTGGTAGCTCTTGCCCCGGCCGCTCGCAGCCGGGCCCGCAACGATCATCGCTGCGTCAACCGGTGTCGACCATGCGGTGTCGGCACCGGTGAAACAGACGCTGGGAACCAGCAGGGTCGCGGTGACCGCCTTCAGGCCCTCGCCCTTGAGGTTGACCATGACACAGCGGCCGTCAAGATCGGGCACGTCGCCGGTGCGGACGTCGTTTTGGTAGAAGTCCAGTGAGCGATGCCCGTCGGAATAGGACAGGATCCGCTCGTTCTTGAGGTCACCGAACGTGAAGTATGCGAGCGTTATGCCGTCTCCGGTGAGGTCGTATCGTAAGGCTTCCATCGCCGCCTTCGAGCCGCTCGCCGGCTCTATCACCGCGAACTTGGCTCCGGACAGCTCGAGCAGCCCAATTAGATCGCCGAGCATTCTTTGATACGCCGGATCCGACGGGTCGTTCGAGTAGACGGTATGGGTCCGAGCGCCGTCGGCGATGGTCGTCTTGTACTCGACGAGGTCGGCTCCGCCGGGCTTGGTGATGGTGGCCGGCAACCCGTAGAAGTTCGTCTCCGAGACGACGGCACCTATCCGGCGGGCGGAACCTTGAGGCACTCCCGCTATATCGATGGGCCCGAGCCTCTCGGCTCGGCCTATCCAACCGCCGCACCGTTCGATCGTGACTTGCATCGCCACCCTTCCCCTGGGGAACTGGACACGAAAAGCGTGTCAGCTGTGAAGGCGGACCACATGCGTAGTCGACTACTCGACTCACAGCACGGTTCGCTAACTCGTCTTGCGTTGCCGCGTCGTTCCCACGCGCATCAGGCGATCCCAAAAATCGTCCAGCTCGACATGGACCGGTTGGCGAGGCCGACGCGGGTAAAACCGGGCCTCGTCGTAGGTCGCGGGGCAGGAGAACTTATGCAGCCGTAGACAGCTCGAGGGCCAACGCTTGTCGGGGGTGCAATCGAGGTCGATGACAAGGCGCGTTCGACGATCGATCGCGAAGCGATTGCCCTGATAGCTCTCCGCCGTGGGGAACATCTCGGCATCGAACAAGCCCCAGCCACCATAGGCCGTCTCCAGCCACACCGTTTCGTCGCCACAATGGCCGCACGGCGCGACCGTCGACGGTTGGTCCCAGCTCGGCACGCCCGAAGTGTAAGGAGCGACACCGACAGCGGTCGTGTGACACGCGAGGCGACCGACGGTCACGGCGAAACAAGCCCGCGAAGCGTATCGGCGTGTTTTGCTCCGGTTTCCGCACGTTAGTGTGCTTGGGTCGGCCTCATCGAAACAAGCCGATAGAAAAGTTGAGCAACTTGATGACCGCAGCTACAGAAGTGTCGGCGCTCGAATCGCGGGTCGGCCATTACTACCAGATGGACGGCACCTATGTGGTCGGCCGCGAGAAGATTCGCGAATACGCCCGCGCGGTGCAGGACTATCACCCCGCGCACTGGGATGTCGCCGCCGCCGCTGAGCTGGGCTACTCCGGCCTGGTGGCGCCGCTGACGTTTACGTCAGTCCCCGGTATGACCTGCAACCGGCGGATGTTCGAATCGGTGGTCGTCGGCTACGACACCTACCTGCAGACCGAGGAAGTCTTCGAGCAGCACCGCCCGATCGTGGCCGGTGACGAACTACACATCGACGTCGAGCTGGCGGCGGTGCGCAGGACCGCCGGAAGGGACTTCATCACCGTCACCAACACCTTCACCGACACTGCCGGCGAGCGAGTACACACGCTGCACACCACGGTCGTCGGCATCACGGCCGAAGACATCGATCCGGCGATCAAGTCGGTCGTGCCGAAAATCATGATGCACGATGTGGACCTTCTCGCCATCGCCGAATCAGGCCCCGGTTATGAGAAGACGGTGCGCCCCGAAGGTGAGGTGCGGATCGCCCAAGGAGGCACCACGCGGACCCCGGGGACGCCGTCCTTCGAGGACGTCTCGGTCGGCGACCAGCTGCCGGCGCACCACGCCCGGCTGTCGCGCGGCGACCTGGTGAACTATGCGGGCGTGGCCGGCGACGCCAATCCGATCCACTGGGACGAGGGCATCGCCAAGCTGGCCGGGCTGCCCGACGTCATCGCCCACGGGATGCTCACCATGGGGTTGGGCGCCGGGTTCGCCTCCGCGTGGTCGGGCGACCCCGGTGCCGTTACCCGCTACACGGTGCGGCTGTCCCAGCCGGCGATCGTGTCGGCCGCCGAGGGCGCGGACATCGAGTACAGCGGCCGGGTCAAGTCGCTCGACCCGGTGACCCGCAGCGGCGTCGTCATCGTCGGCGCCAAGGCCGGTGACCAGAAAATCTTCGGCATGGCGACGCTGAACATTCGCTTCCGCTGACCTGACGGCGCTCGCGTTTCGATCGTGCTCACGAAGCGCTTTCGATATCGGTCCTCAGTGCCTCTGTTACGGCGTTGCGTTCTCGACGAAAGTGACGTCGAAGCCGTGGGGCCAGAAGATGCTGAGGATGCAGTCGTCGTCGCCTACGCAGGTGTCACCGTGTACGGCGTTGCCCTTTTGATACCACGTGCATCCGGGTGTGAGCACGTCGTATTCGTCCTGGTCGTGAAGGTAGTGCCGGAAGCTACCGGAGACGACGACAGCGTAATAGTCGTGCCCATGAATGTGGGGTGGAGCTGTGATGCCGGCGGAGTACTTCATCAGGAACGCCGTGGGCCCCTTGGTCTCAAGGTCGCCGAACATCAGCGAGACGAAGATTCCCTTGCCGTTCTCGTCGAGCGGACCCACTGGTTGCCATTGGAGGTCTTTGGAGTACGTGACGATGGTGTCGGGTTGGTCGATCATCGTTGCCTTTCGGGATGTCGTTGCGGTGCTGGGCCTTTGGCCTTATAGCGCGGTGGCGATTAATTTCGTAGAAATTGGCGGTCACCGTTGTATGTCGGAAAGGATTTCGAACGTTGCGTGGCTGGGTGCGAGGGCGGTCAGGATTGCGTTGGAGTCGAAGACTTCGGCGGGTGCGTGGGCGCCGGGATCACTGAAGTCGCCGTCGAGCAGACGTTGTGCGGCTTCGCCCAATAGTGGAGCGGACATGGCGTAGATGTCGCGGCCGC
The DNA here is from genome assembly GCF_900078675.2 of Mycobacterium interjectum. Lineage (GTDB taxonomy): Bacteria > Actinomycetota > Actinomycetes > Mycobacteriales > Mycobacteriaceae > Mycobacterium > Mycobacterium interjectum. The sequence goes on along the minus strand of NZ_LT546237.1, from coordinate 4,290,271 downwards.
GCATGGTGGCCCGGCGCTGCATCTGGTCGCCACGCACGATCACTTCGATCGCGAAGTGCTGCGGGAACGGTCCGCTCGATGAGCCGGGTGTCGGTGGTGCTGTTGTGGGGTCGAGCACCTCGCGGACAGCGATTTCGCTGACGTAGTTGTGTAGCTCCTGGATGTGGATGTGCCGAGGAATCAGTGTCATCTCGGTGAAAGGCAGTTCAACGACGTCGTGGACATGCAGTGGTGCACCGAAATCCCATGTTTTTCGAGCAGGAGGCGATGCCACGGGCTGCGGCTCGCCGTCAGTGATTGCCAGGTCGCCGAGGGCTTTGCGCTCGATCGTGACACGCGTTCCCCGGGTGGGATGCCAGCTGTCCAGTCCGATCATGACGTCGATCGACTCCGCCTTGTCGGCGCCAGCCAGGGCGGCGGTTGCCATCAGATCGGCTAAGCCGCCGTAGAAGGCCATCGACGGTACGACGGCGACATCTGCTAGGCGAGCGGCCTTATGGAAGGTCCGTAGTGTGCTGGCAGTGGTGGGTTGCTCGGCGCAGACGTCGAGGTAGTGGCAGGTGGCTCGCAGGGCGGCCGATGCCACGGGGTGAGCGGTGTCGATGAAGGGGCCTGCGCAGTTGATGACCACCCCAACCCCGGTGAAGGCTTGATCGAGCGATGCGGGATCGTCGACGGTGGCGTGCCGTCGGATCACGTCGGCGGCGCCGAGGTCAGTGTCCCGCAGAGCTACTGGATCTCGGGCGACGGCGACAGGAGTGAGACCGCGACGTAGTAGCTCGGTGACGACGAATCGACCTGTGTATCCGGTGGCGCCGAAGACTGCCACCGTGGTCGATTTCTCACCCATGACGCGCTCCTTGGTGTGGTGTGGAGGATATGAGGGGATCGTGGATTCGACGTCGCGAACGCAACCGGGCCGCGCAATCGTCGTCGCTAGGTATTCACGGCGGGGACGTCGATGACGCGCGTGTCCTCGGCGTTTCCGATAGGGCGGCAGCGACAACGGCTGCGGCGCAGACAATCAACGCTGCAGCTGCGAATGCCGCTGGATATCCGAGGTGGACAAGCGCACCTCCGAGTGGGCCGGCGATCATGATGCCGATGTCCCACAACGAACTGGCCGCACCCACGGCAGCCCCGGCGCGCTCGCCACCTACCCGGCATAAGGTAAGTACAACGATGGCCGGGAACATCAGTCCCACTCCCGCACCGGTGATAGCGGTGCCGATCATGGCAGCGGCCAGCGTGTGGGCGGTGGCCACCACGGTCAGTCCGCCGGCCTCGACGCAGAGGTTCACAATGGTGAGTACCTTGCGGCGCAGGCGGTCGGCCACAGGGCTGCCCGCCACTCTTGCGAACAAGAATGCTGCAGCAAAGACGGTCAGTCCGATCGAGGATCCCGCACCCAATGACTGATCGAGAAAAAGCACCAGCAGGGCGGAAATGGTGCCGTAGCCGTAGGCGGCCGCACCGAAGATCAGACCGGGCAAGCCAGCCCCGCGCGGTAAGACCTGCCGCCACGTGGGCGTTCGGCTTACGGAGGTGGTCTGGTCGATGGTCTGGCGGCGAGTCGTCGACGCGATGAGTGCCGAGAAAACATCGAGGGCGGCGACGGCCATCCACGCCGTTGCGAGTCCAAAGACGTGAGTGGCAGCTACGGTTGCCAACGGGCCCAGGGCCAGGCCCGCCCACATCGACAGGCCGAACCAGCCGGCGACGCGACCGCGATTCTCGGCAGGGATTCCGGCAAGAACCCACGGCAACGCGCCGTTGAACAGGGCGGCCTCGCCGGCACCCATGATGAGCCGCGCCGCCAAGACGACGCCGAGGGTGGGTGCCAACCATTGTCCGAGAGCACCGACGGTGATAAGCACTCCTGCGGCCACGACGACGCCGCGAGCGTGGCCGGCGTCGCCGGCACGTCCGGCCAGTGGCCGACAGATCGCGGCTGCCCCGAACGCGATCCCGACGGCCAGGCCGACAACCAACGGCCCGCCATGCAAACGCTGCGCGATCCACGCTGGCAAAAGTTGCAGCGTGGCGCCGAAACCCAAGTACCCCAGCAACACTGAGGCGGCCAGTCTCCTGATCGGGCCGCCCACCGCGGTCGCAGGCGTGGGAAGCCACCCTTCCTGGGCGGCGCTGCCGTTTTTTGGCTCGGTCACGTCACCGCCGTCGCGACAGTCCGACCGACGGGACATCGGCGTCAGATCGACACCACAACAACGCTGGACGAAACGTTGGATAAACGTCGCGGATTCGCGAAAGCCACTCCCAAAGAGAGTGTTTCAGTGCTCATATCACCTCGCATGCCTTCGTCCACCGTCACCTGCTGATCACCGCGATCGACGCCACGTCGAGAACATGTTGCTGCGCACATCGATCGAATCGGACGCTACGGCAGCGGCACGCAGCAGTGCTGTCGAAATCTTTAGCGTCGCCGGGCAGTGAAGCCGATGGTGAGTGCGCAGGGAGACGCTGGCGTGCGGTGAGCCGCACGTACGCCCCGATGTTCCAGTATGTCTCGATCTACTGGCTAAAGATCTTGATAGTGCGCGGGATAACGGCTTCCGTAGCCTCGTCTGAGATCAGGGAACGACCCAGCGAGCCCGCGATCCCAATAATGCCCTGGCGAGGGTGGCCCGCACAATTGACGATGGTGAGGTTATTCGTAGTGGTGACATCAGAGGGCAACTCCACATTGTTCACCCCAGTCAAGGTGGGGCCGTTGACGCTGAGCCATCGCGTGGTGATGGCCCCGATGACACGCCAGCGGGCCGATCAGCCGAGCGGAATCCCCGGAGATTTACCGCTGGAGTATTACGGTCAGCGTGTCTCTGAGGGTGGCCTGATCATCAGTGAGGCCATCGCGGTGTCGCGACTCGGTCATGGCGGATATGGGTCACCGGGACTGTGGAATGACGACCAGGTGGCGGGGTGGAGGCGGATCACCGACGCCGTGCACGACGGAGGCGGCTTCATCTTCGCTCAGTTGTGGCACACGGGTCGGCGCTCCCACGTGACAACGAGCTTTCAGACCCCGGTGAGCCCATCGCTGGATCCGAGCTTCTGGGCCAACCCAGCCAACACGGTCTCCACGGAGCAGGGCTATGTGCCGGTCTCACCGCATCGGGCTTTGGAAATCGACGAAATACCTCCTGTTGTGGAGGAATTCGCTCTGGCGACCCGCAATGCTGCGGCTGCCGGTTTCGACGGTGTGGAACTGCACGCGGCCTACGGCTTCTTGCTCGACCAGTTCCTTCAAGACGGAAGTAATCGGCGCACAGACCGCTACGGGGGATCTGTGGCCAACCGCATCCGACTATTGATGGAGGTCGTCGAGGCCGTGTCGGCGGTGCGCGGGGCTGATCGAGTCGCGGTGCGGATCTCACCTAGCAGCACGTTCAATGACATTCGCGATGGTGATCCACACGCACTGTTCGGGCAAGTGGCCGCCGCGCTCGACGACGTCGGGCTGGCCTACCTGCATGTCATCGAGCCGCGGGTCAGTGGTTTCACACTGATTGATGCGCACGCCGGTCCCGTTGCGTCACAGGAGTTGCGGAAGTCGTTCAAGGGCACCATGATCGCCGCCGGCGGGTTCGAGCCCGACACCGCCGAAGCAGCGCTCACTGCTGGTGACGGTGCTGACTTGATCGCGTTCGCGCGACACTTCGTATCCAATCCCGACTTGCCCGAGCGCATCGCTGCCGGCTTGCCGTTGAGCCCTCATGACCGCGACACCTTCTACACGCCACTGCAAGCGCACGGCTACATCGATTACCCGCCCTACAGCGACATCGAATCCGCCAGCGCCTGAACATCAAGGCTCGCAATAAAACCAGTGCATTAGCTTTTCGCCGGCAGTGCGGCGGGATATTTCTCGAGCAGCTCGGTGGGCCGGGTTGGGCGAAGTACCAAGTTACCGTTGCAGTTTGAGCACACTCCGGCGAGTTCCTCATCGGTGCACGCAGCGCAGAACGTGCATTCGAAGGTGCAGATCCGGGCATCCGGTGAGCCGTTGGGCAACGAGCGTCCACAGCGCTCACACTCTGCCCGCAGCTCCATGACCGCCATCGACGGCATCCTTTCTTTGATGTTCTCTCAGTGAATGGTGAACAGGTATGGCCGTCGCTAGTTGTCGCAACGCTGAGCGGCCAACAGCGCCGGGCACGGCACCAAGGTCCGAGCCTTCTCACCGTCGCGCGGTGTTGCGTCGGGCTGCTGGTGGACCAATCGCAGTGGGGAGTCTTCGGTGTCAGCGACAGTCAGGATCGCGGCCACGCCGATATCGGTGTTGGACAGCGCTGACACGTGCCATTCCAGCGACGCCTCGCGACCCTCGCGTAGCACCGGATCGTATGCGGCGATGCGCCCGGCTGTCAGGTCTGACGAGACGCGGGCCGCCGTGGGCGGGGTGTCGACCGTCGTGACTTGAATGCCCAGCGGTCGCAGTTCCCCCGCTAGGGAGTCGGTCAGCCCGTCGACGGCGAATACGCTGGCGCTGAGCAATCCAGCGCCCGGTCTGCCGATATCGTCGTAGGACGGCGAGGCCTGCAGGACGTGTCCTGAGCGTTGCGCACGCAGTATCGGCAGCACAGCGCGCAGTACGTTGAGTAGTCCGAGAACGTTCAACTCGATCACCGTCGCGGCCTGCTGGGCGTCGATCTCTTCCACGGCTCCGAGGACGTCGTGGAAGGTGGTGTTGGCCACGACGTCGATGCGACCGAACGAGGAGACCGCCTCGGTGACCGCGTCCTGCACCTGGCTCTGATCACGAATGTCGGCGGCGATGATGCGCACACGTCGGTCGTGCGCATCGACCAAATGCTGCAGAGGTTCGATGTCGCGGGCCAACGCCACCACGTTGTCTCCGCGGCCTGCGGCCGCCGTGCTCAATGCCAGCGCGAAGCCGGTGTCGGCTTCGGGGATGAACCACGTGCGCAGGCGACGAGGGCCCTGGGCGGGATGCGGTGTCATGCGTTCACCGAGCGCGCGCAGAGCGCTTCGCGGGCTTCGCGTTGCAGCCCGGCCATGGCGTTGAGGTAGGACAGCGGTCCCCAACTGATCCGCGCAACACCAAGTTCGGCCAGTCGGCTGGGGGTGGGCGTGCCGTCCATCACCATGACGTTGACCGGTAAGGACTGCGCTTGGCAGATCCGGCCGATCAACGCTTCCTCTTCCAGGCCGGGGATGAAGAAGCCCGAGGCACCGGCTGCGGCATAGGCTTTGGCTCGTTGAATGGCTTCGTCGACGGTGGCCTGGGGATCGCGACCCTGACCGAGGAACAGATCGGTGCGGGCGTTGATGAACACGTTGAGACCGATTTGGTCGGCGGCGCTGCGAATGGCGGCAATCCGGTCGGCCTGGCGGCCCACCTCGTAGAGCCCTTCGCCTTTGACCACGCGGTCCTCGAAGTTGATGCCGATCACGCCACGCTCGAAGAGGCGGCCGGCGTTGTCGGCGAGTTCGGCGTGGTCCTCGCTATAGCCGCCTTCGAAGTCCGCGCTGACCGGCACGTCCACCGTGGCGGCGATGCGGCCGATGATCTGTTCGGCGACATCGAGCGGTAGCTGTTCACCGTCGCGGAAGCCTTGAGCTTCGGCCACCGACCAGCTGCTGGACGCGATCGCCGACGCGCCGGCCTCCACGATGGCCTTCGCGCTGCCGGCGTCCCAAGCGTTGTACAGCAGCACCGGGTCACCGGCGACGTGGAGCTCGGCGAAGCGGGCCGCTTTCTCAGCGGATGAGGGCATGGTAGTTCTCCTTCTCCTCGGCGACCGCAAACGAGCGCTGAGAATCGTGACGGAATGTGTCGGGGACGGTCAGACGAACGACCGCGTCACACAGGAGCACCGCGACCTCCTGCAGTGGACGACGAACCAGTGGCAGACACGGCGCCGTGGGCGAGCAGGTGTTCACGCAGCGGTGCGGCGAGCGCTTGGGGGTGTTCTTCGACGAAGAACAGCCGTGCGCCGGGCACTTCCACCGGTGAGCCGGCGCCGGGAATGGTTTCGGCGAGCCAGTGCGCCCACCGGATCGGGAAGTACACGTCATCGGTGCCCCACACGATCAGCGTGGGTGCCCCTAACGCCCGCAGCTGGCTTTCGATGGCCAGTGTGTGCCGGTTGTCGAAGGCTGCGAGGAAGCGTTGCAGATCGCGGGTGCGCTGTTCGGTGCGCAGAAACGGGGTCAGGTAGATCTCGATGTCGGCGTCGCTCACGCTGGCCGCGTCCTGATATGCCGGCCCCAGTGCCTCGGGGGCCCGATAGCGGGATGTGTTGGTCAGCATCGCCGTCAGGGCGCCGCGCAGCCCTCCCCCCACCGCCATGTCGACGAACGGTTCGAACGCCGCTGGGGGCCAGTTGTCGCTGGCATCGCAGTCGGTGAGGGTCAGCGTGCGGACACGGTCGGGATTGAGTGCGGCGAAGATCTGACAGATCCCTCCGCCGCTGTCATTGCCGACGATGTCAACACGATCAATGTCGAGCGCGTCGAGAAACTCAGCGATCATCGCGGCGTTCGCGGTGACCGAGACATCTTGGTCGGCGTCGATCTCGGTGTCACCGTGGGCGAGCAGATCGATAGCGATGCATCTGCGGATGTCCGACAGACGTTGTATCTGGTGGCGCCACAGATGCTTGTTCATCAGCACTCCGTGGACGAACAGCAGCACCGGTCCCGAGCCGACGTCGGTGTAGCTGATGTGGCCCGAGGGGGTGTCAATGCTTCTGTGGGTTGGTCCAGACCCGTTCACCGTGTCGTTGTTCATCGGCTCTCTTCCTCGCGTCTGAGGCGAAACGCTACGGCACACCCGTACATCGGCACTGTCAGAATCTTTAGCTCTCCGTGCGGACCGGGCGTACCTCAAATGTGCACGGCAACAGCACTATCGGTCGCATATCTGCAATATTCGATCGGTGACTGACGTGCGCCTGCGTGACGCCGAGAAGTGTGTACTCGTCCGCATATAACATGCGGGCGAGGCGGGCCGCCAGTCCGCGCATTTGCACCCGAACTACGTTGTGCTGCAACCACTCTAAGCAGTATCGCGCGTGACATCATCACCGCTCGACGCAGCGACACCGCGCCGTCGACGGGGCGGTGTGCGACGGTCAACGGCTCGCGGCCGCCGTTGTGATCGTGGCCTCCGCGAGCTGTGAGGCTGCCCGCCGTGCTGCCCGCAGGATCTGCGTCGACAGGTCGTCGTCGTCCACGGCGCGCGAGAGCGCCAACCCGCCGACGCAAATCACCATGAGGGCCAAGGCGTCAGCACGGTGGCTGGCATCGTTGGCGTCGTCTCCGCAGATCACCTCGACCGACCGCAGCAGCTCCTGTTCGAACGCGACGCGAAACGCTGGGCCGGCGTGGGTGGCTTCGGACACCAGCGCGGGATAACCGCAGCCGTTGGCCACGTCGTCACGGTGATCACTGGTCAGGTAACGCTTGGCGATCGAGGTCAGTCTGCGGTCCCAGCGGCCGCTACGCCGGATGGGAACCCATTTCTCGCGCCACTCGTCAACGGCGTGGCTGAAGGCCGCCACATCGAGATCGTCCTTGGAGTCGAAGTGGGCGTAGAACGCACCATGCGTCAGGCCGGCATCAGCCATCACCGAGGCGATCGCAGTCCCCGCCAGTCCTTCCTGCCGGATCCGCCGCGCGGCGGCATCCAGGACGCGTTCACGGGACTGCTGCTTGTTTTCGGCACGCTTTCGTGATGCAGTTCGCATGATGCTTATCCTACTGATAATCTGATGTTCATCATATGAATGTACGGATTCGCGGGCATAAACGTGGCAGCTTCCCGGTTCGACATGAACATGGTGGACTTCAAGTCGAACGCACTATTGCTGTCCGACGCGATGGCGGTGTGGGACGTGATCTGCCCAGGAACCCATGCACCGCAAAGCGCTGACGAGACCACCGACAAGACGCACATCGTGTTTCCCTACGACGGGCTCTACGTACATCACGTGGGACACGACCAAGCGATCGCCGACTCCAGTCGAGTCCTCTTCCTCAACACGGACCAGGTATGGCGCATGAGCCACCCGGTCGCTGGTGGCGATTCCTCGCTATCGATCGGGCTGAACCCCGAGGTCCTCGTCGAACTGGTCCCCGGCGAGCTGCTCGCATCCGGCGACACCGCTGCCCTCAATCGCTGCGCTCTGCGCCTGGATGCCCGAACCCAGGCACTGGCCGCATCTGTGCGGCATCGACTCGATCGCGGAGCGATCGGCGGGGTCTTGGAGGCCGAAACAGTGACCATGGGGCTGATCAGTGCCGCCTTGCAGGGCTACGCACCCGATGAGCGCCGCATCACCGCGCGAAGCCGCAAGCTCGCCGACGCCGCCAAGCTGGTCGTGGGCGCCGACCTGGGCCGCCGGTGGACGCTGTCTGAGATCGCCGCAGAACTCGGCGTCTCACCGGTGTATCTCACCCAGGTCTTCCAACGCGTCGAGGCAATCCCGATGTATCGCTATCAACTGCAGCTGCGCCTCGCCCAGGCGTTGCAGCGGCTCGGTGAATACGACGATGTCACCGATCTCGCCTTCGACCTCGGATTCTCCAGTCACAGCCACTTCACCGCCGCCTTCAAGCAGACCTACGGCCAGACACCTTCGGATTTTCGCCGCTCATCAGGAGTCCGTAGAAGATGACCCGACGCAACGCCGGACGCCACGCGGCACCACCGGTAACCCGCACCGTCCAGGTATGCCGCACACCGGCAGTGCCTCAGGAAGCATCCTGCCCGACTAGACGGCTGCACCATCAACACGCTCGTTCTGCTCTCACAACGTTCCGCTCAGGAGATGCGATGTCTTCCACTGCCACCAATTCCACTCGTCACGCATTCATCGACACCGAAATCGGCACTCTCACAGTCGTTCACGACGACGCCGGTCTCGCCGGCATCTACTTTCCCGGTCACTGGACAAAACCGAAGCCGGCCGTGTTTGGGCGGCGCACCAGCGAGCATGAGTTCGCACAGATCGCCGAGCAGTTGCACGAGTACTTCACGGGTCAGCGACGGGCATTCGATATGCGGCTTGCGCCGGCACCGTCGCAGCGCGCCGAACGCATGCGCGCAGCTCTATGCGCATTGCCCTACGGCACCACCGCCAGCTACGGCGAATTGGCGCGCTCCATGGGCATCACCGCACGCGAAGTCGGTGCTCTCAACGCTCACAACCCGGTGTCGATCGTGGTGCCATGCCACCGAGTGATTGGTGCCGACGGCAAGCTCGTCGGCTACGCCGGCGGCATCGAACGCAAACAGCGCCTGCTCACCCTGGAAGGAGCGCTGCCGCAGACACCGACGCTGTGGTGACGGCTAGGCATCGCGCATCCGATTGCGCACGGGTAACCGCACCCCCGGCAACGGTCACCCGCGTGAAGACGGCGCCGTCGAATTGACGACGGACGTCAGTCGGTGACCGGGGGTATTTGTGCGTCGAAGCCCTCGCCCTGAATGAGGAAGATCAAACCTTCGGTCTCGGACACGCACGCGGTGGTGTGGGCTTGCCTACCCTTCTGATACCAGAACCCACCCGGCCCCAAGGGAATCGGCGTCTCGCCAGGCATGTAGTTGGCCATCTGCCCTTTGATGACCACGGCGGCGTAATCAGCGCTGTGGCTGTGCAGCGGGCTAACGAAGCCCGGAGAGAACTTGAGGAAGGTGCCGTGTCTGCCGCCAACCATCTGACCGTAGGCGTCGGCCGCTTCGATCTTGGTGACACCGTCCACGCCGCGCTGACCGATATCGTAAAACCTCATGTCCTCGGCGGGATACGACGAGGATTCGACGCCTGGCGGAAACACACTGAAACCCCCGGCGGCGGGAGACGTCGGATCTTGTTCAGAGGCCACGTTGTCATTCCTTTCGAAAAATGGTCACCGGCCGGTTCTTACGGGCGGCCGACGGAGGCGAAGCTGCTTGCCCGCATGGGGCCTGTCCGACGATAGGAAGGCGCGATCGACTTGCGCTGTCGAAATCTTTAGACGCCAGTGTCGTGCCTGCGGTGTTAGAACAGGGTGTTGTCGTTCTTCGACGTCGCGGGTATCGGGGCGCTGACGTCCCCAGTGCTCGACGAGCTTGCCATCACTCACTCGAAAGATGTCGACGCTGACATCACCGTGCGGACCGGTCACACCGGCCCAATGAGCGTGCACGGCAACGATGTCACCGTCAGCGATGACGCGACATATCTCACCCTTAGCGTGAGGAACGTTGTCAGGAAAGCGTTGATGTAGTCGCGCAAGCCCTCGACGCCATCTTCGGCAGCAGGGGTGTGTTGGGTGTAGGTGTCGCCGACGTAGCGGGCGATCGCACCGTCGACGTCACCGCCGAAATGCGCCTCTTCGTAGAAGGCGGTGACGACCTGCTTGTTGGCTTCGGTCCGACTGCGTTCGTGGCTGGTCACGATGTCACGGAATACTTGTCCAGCGCTGCGATGAAGACATCGGCGAGTTCATAATCTGACATGGGGTTTTGGCCGGTAATCAGCTCGCGGTCGGTCACCACGTAGGAAGTGAAATTCTCCTCGGTCGTCACGACGGTGCCGCCGGCCGCCTCTAGCGCGTCGGGCATGTTGAAGTAGAGCTTGGCCTTGAAGACGTTGTCTTCGGCGAACTCTTCTTCGCTGCGTGAGAACACGGTCATCTGATACCCCGCGTACTGCCATCCCTTGGCCAGCTCGCGTGCCTTGACTTGGTCACCGTCGATCAGCGCAGCACGAAACTCGCGAGCGTTGTCCATCTCAGCGAGAAGGCCCATCGGCCCATGACAGATGGCAGCGGTGGGCTTGGCGTGGGCGTGAAAGTATCGGAGGACCTCGCGGGTGTCCGGATCTTGCATGATATCGACGACCGGAGCGTGACCGCCGGGGACGAATAGGCCTACGAAGCGATCTAGGCCGTCGTCGATCACGGAGCGCAGTGTGCGGACCTCGTTCATCGCGGGGTAATCGTTGAAGAAGTCGCGGGCCCGGGTACGGGCGGCGTCGTCGTTGGCGAAATACAGCAGCGCGTCAGAATCTTTGTCCATGTGCGGCTTTTCACCGCTAGGAGTGGCAAGTAGAAACTCGTATCCGGCGGCCACCAAGACCATCAGCGGCACGGCGGTTTCGTTGAGCATTTGACCGATTGTGATCGTGCCACCGGTTTTGGCCTCCAGTTGGGTCGCGTTGGAGCCGACGACGAGGATGGTGCCTTTACTCATGAGAACTCCCGAAGTGATCGAGGAAGCCGCGTTGAACTTCCACGGGATGGTGATGAAGCGATGACGTGCATCCGGTGCTGAGCGAACGCCATAGACCCCCAACGGCCTCGATGTCGCTGCCAGCACGGTGGAGGGCCTACGGTGTTAGGTCGTTGCTGCCGCAGTGGCAGGGCGGACCGCTGCTGCTGCGGTGACGCGGCGGACAACTTCCTCGGTGGTCCATACGGCGTTGGCCATGAACCGCCAGTTGATCATCGCGGCGTGATAGCCGGACCCTTCTTCGTTCGCCGCGCCCGCCACGGCGTCGCGCACCATGATGATTTCGAAGCCATTCTGGATCAGGTTGCGCATGTGATCTTCCAGGCACAGGTTCGCCGCGGGCCCGGCCATGATGACCTTCTCGATACCACGCCGGCGCAACAACAACACCAGGTCGTTGGTTGGGGCGTAGCTGACGTGGCGCGAGGTGATGGTCGTTGCGCTGTCCTCCATGTACTTCCTGAAGCGGTCCGGCACATCGGCGCCCGAACCCGGAACACCTTCGAAATTGAGCGGGCTTTGTCGCTCGACGAGTCCGACGTTGAGGGCCAAATCCTCCATCGCGCCCAGATGGGTGTATCCGTGATGGTCATGGGGGAAGAAGTAATGCGGAGACATGAAGACCGGAAAGTTGTTGTCCTTGGCGGTTTTCAACAACGTCTCCAGATTGTCGTTGACGTTGTTGCGCTTGAGCAATTCCTCGATGAGGACGTAATATTTGCCGCCCTCGGTGAGGAAGTCGTTCTGGATGTCGGCGAGGACCAGCGCGGTGCGCTTGGGGTCGATCTCGATGTCAACCGTGTGCTCGAACAGCATGATGAGAGTTCCCTTCGTGTCGATGATGGGCGTTCGATGATCGTGCAGGGCAGTCGACGCCGCTGCTGCTCGGCGCCGGTGGGGCCAGCCGGCCGAATGATCGTCGATCGCCGGCACCGCAGCTTCCACGATCCGCGAGATGCACTGGTAGTTCGATCCATTCGTCGCGGAGCGGATGGGTGCCGTCGATGCGCGTCGTCCTAGCCAAGTTAATGCAACTCCAGATCAGGCACTATCGAAATTTTTAGCGCGCCCGTCGGGATGAACGTCTAAAGATCTTGACAGCGCAGGCCCGCCTATAGCTCATAGCGTCACCGATGCTCTTACCAGCGCGCCACCCTCGGTTTTCCGTTTCACGCACAGATCGGATACACCTTTGCCGAAGATCACCATCGGCCACGCCGACGCCATCGTCACGGACGCGGCGCTGTCGACGGGTCGCGATCAATGAGCACCTACCCAGTCATCGAGATGACAACGGACACAATGCTGTCCACGACGCGGTCGGTGCGCAAACGTCTCGACCTATCCCGAGACGTCCCCTTGGGACTGGTGCGCGAATGTCTGGAGATCGCCCTACAAGCCCCGACGTCAGCGAACCGCCAGCACTGGAGCTTCATCGTCATCGCCGACGCCGAGCAGCGTCGGAATGTCGCCACAATCTATAAGCGCCAATGGGATTGGTTCGCATCCACGCCGTACTCAGTTGGGGGACGGTTCGCCGACGACCCTACCCGAGCACCTCAGCAGGCACGCGCAGCCGACAGCTGCGCGTACCTCGCCGACCATCTCGCCGAGGTGCCCGTACTGGTGCTGCCGTGCATCGAGGTCGAAGGCGACGGACAGATCACGCCGTCGAACCAGGCCGACACCTGGGGATCGATCATGCCGGCGGCCTGGAGCTACATGCTGGCGGCCCGCACGCGCGGCCTCGGCACCGCCTGGAAATACTGTCAACCTCGGCTGAACCCGACATCCGTGCTGTCGTCGGATATCCCGACAACGTGTACCACGCAGCGCTGATACCCACGGCCTACTACACCGGAGAGACCTTCAAACCCGGCCGGCGCCAACCTCTCGACGACGTACTGCACCTCAACACCTGGTGACCCGCGGCCACACCGCTTCTGCACTTGTTACTCGACAACGCTCCCCCACCTAACGAAAGGCTCTCATGCCCAACGAGATCTCATCAGGCGATCCCCTGTTCCTCGTCACCGGAGCGACCGGACAGTCCGGCAGCCAAGCCGTCGCGCTACTGCGGGAACGAGGCTTGCGCGTCCGCGCATTGGCACGAGGCAGGGATGAGCGTGCGCAGCGACTGAGTGAACTGGGCGCCGAAGTCGTGGAAGTGGACATGTTCAACTACGCCCAGATCCGAGACGCAACCGAAGGCGTCTACGCCGCCTACTTCAACTTCCCGCCAACCCCCGGATACGTCGAAGCCGCCGCCAAGTTCGCCGACGCAGCGACCAGCAACGGTGTGCACGCCGTGGTGGAGATGTCCCAACGCGGCATCAGACCGGCGATGAGCGGTGTCGGTCTGCAGCACTGGATCGTCGAGCGCCTGTTCGACCGCACACCGATGGTGACCACCCACTTGCGCGCCACCATCTTCATGCACTGGCTGGAAAACTTCTGGATCCGCGCTGCCGCCGATGAAGGTCTGCTCCGCCTACCGATCGGCGACGCCAGCTTCGCACCCATCAACACACTGGATGCCGCCCGCGTTGCCGTCGCGGTCTTACAGGACCCCGACGCACGTGATCGCCAAAAATACGACCTCTTCGGCGCCGAAGAACTCGACTGGCATCAGATCGCCGCGAAAGTGCAATCCACGTTGGGCTTTCCCGTACGCTACGAGTCCGTGGAAATTACGGAGATGGGTGCTGCTCTCACCGCCGGCGGAATCCCCGACTGGTTGGTCCGCCACCACGCCGATGTCGCCCAAGACATACGAGACGGCGTTTTCTCGGGGATGAACGATCTCGTCGCGACTATCGGCGGCGCCGCGCCGGCGACGATCGAGCAATCCGTTCAAGCCAACCGTCCGTTCTACGACACCGACGGCCCGCTGGCGCTCACCGATGCGCGGCTGGGGCGTGCGTGAGGTGAAGCGTCACGGTGCAAAGCTGGCGACATCTGTCGACGATGTGCGTGCCGACCTGGCCAGTCGTCCGCACTCACGCACGCGCAGTTAGCGAAGATCATTGATCTGCTCAACCGGCCCAGTACCCGCTACCGTCACACCGCTGTCATCGTCCCCCTCCGACCACTTATTCCCAGCGCCGTCTTAGGCTTGAGACTGCGTCGAGGCCGAAGGCCGCGGAATTTCTGGATGGGCTCAAGGCGGAGATGATCGAGTGGCTAGCGGTCAGGCAACCCTAGGCGACGCCCGGCCGATGGTCAGAGCGGAGGAAACGTTGACGGGGTACTCGCCTGACATTTTGACCGATGGTTTGAACGTGGTGTTCTGCGGGATCAATCCGGCAGCGACCGCCGCACAGAGCGGCCACAACTTTTCCCACCCGAGCAACCGTTTTTGGTCGGTACTGCATCTCGCTGGGTTCACCGACGATCGACTTCGACCCGACCAAGAGCGCCGACTGCTGACGTATGCATGCGGGATCACTGCCGTCGTGTCCCGGCCGACGACGCGAGCCAGCGATGTCACTGCAGCCGAGATACATGCCGCAGCACCACTTTTCGAGGCCAAGATCCGGCGCTACGCACCCAAGACGTTGGCCTTTCTCGGAAATCGAGCCGTCCGAGTGTTGCTGCCCGGCGTTGATCTACGGTGGGGCCGGCAACCGTTCCGCATTGCAGATACGCCAATCTGGTTGTTGCCCAACCCGAGCGGCCTCAACCGAAGTTTCAGCCTCGACGCACTTGTCGCGGCCTACGCCGAGCTGCGGCACTCCGCACAATTAAAGCCGACCGTGGACCTGAGCTAACTCGACAGCCCGCTTGAGTGCCTCCTCGAGACTTTGAGCAGGGTCGGGCGTCAGCAACGACGGCTGCAGCCTCAGCTCGTCGATATCTGTAACACCTGCTTGATTGAGCCAGACACGCAGATACGTCGATTGATGATCAACGCCGAACTGCGGCGTCTGGACTCCCGGAAAATACACACCTGCTGTCAGCGCTAACGTTGCATGCTTGTTCTTGAGCAGGCCGTTGTAGCCGGTATCGGGATCCAACGTCCACAACAATCCTGGCTGATGGATCAAGTCGATGTACTGCTTGAGCCGGTAAGGAATGCCCGCATTCCACATCGGTGACGCAATGAGATAGCGGTCGGCGGAAATGAAACGGCCTGCGATCTCTTCGATCTGATCCCACGCGCTGCGCTGCACGCCATCAAGTCCCTCGCCGGCGATGACGTTCATCTTCGCCGCAGCCTTGTCGCCATCGAATGCCGGCAGATCGGCGTCCCACAAGTCGAGGACGTCCACCTCCAGGGTCGGATTTACCGTCGCCAAGGCATCAAGATATGCCTGAGCGACACGAATCGACCCCGAGTCGTTCTTGCGTGGTGATCCCTGAACGAACAGAAGCTTGATAATGCTGCACCCACCCGCCATCCCATAGACCAACCCCGAGCGGCACCGGTCGAACACCTGAACGGCACAAAGCTACAACGTCCGTCACGCCCAGCACTATCAAAATCTTTCGCACACTGCGGCATTGGCACCTGGGACGGTTCAAGGTGATTCCACCGGGGATATGTTCCGTTGGCGTGTCCACTTTTTCGCGCGCTGCCCTTGCGTGCCTTCGCGCAAGCCAAGGGTAGGTACGCGACGCCCGGCAGCAGGGTTGACGATTTGTCACTGTGACGTCACCTTGGGGACTATCCCAATAGTCCGCAACTGCGATCAGATTCCTTAGCGTTATAACTCACTGCGACAACGTATTCCGCTCGGGTCAATCGCTCGCGTCGGATTCCGAGCCTGTACTACAGCAACACGTCGTCAGTACGGTCGGCCCGTGAGAAACGGGTCTGCGATGATCCAACTTGTTGTCGGTTTGCGCTACAACAACTTCGGTTGCGCATCGACAGTGAGGGTGCAGTCACGCTCATGGAAGCGGGTCGACACCGGCTCGTCTTAGGCGGCGGCTGCTTTCATGCGCGCTACGGCTTCCTGGGTCGTCCACACCGCATTGGCCATGAAGCGGTAGTTGACCATGGCGGCGGTATAGGCGTCTCCTTCTTCATTACGGCCGGCCGCGATTGCGTCTCGCACCATCGCGACTTCGAAGCCGTGCTCGATGATGTCCCTCATGTGGCTTTCCAGGCAGAGATTTCCAACTGGCCCCGCCATGATGACTTGCTCAATACGCCGGAAGCGCAACTGTTTGATCACGTCGTTGTGCCACGTCGAGAAACCCTTGTGGGGGGACGTGTTACTGGTCTTGCCGTTCATGAGGTACTTCTTGAAGGGCTCGAAATAGTCAGCCCCGGAACCGTCTAAGCCTTCCAGATCGACTGGGTCCGCGCGGAGCACAAAACCACCGGGAACACCGCCGAGGTAGTTCGCGATCGCGCCGCCAGGCGCAACCCATTGGGCGTCCGTCGGGTAGTAGTAGTGCGGTGAGTGAATGACGTAGTAGTCGTGCTCTTCGGCGCACTGCAGAAGCTCTTCCAAATGGTCGATGACGTTGCGCTCTTTGAGCGCGTCTTCGATCAGTGGGTAGTAGGAACCATGTCCCGACAGAAACTCGTTTTGAATGTCCGCCAGCACCAGAGCCGTTCGCTTCCTTTCCAGTTCCATCTCGGGGTTGCGATGCGTAAAGGTGATCATTGTGAAATTCCTTCGGTGGTGATGCGAATGCTGACTGCTTCAAATCGCGACTAACGGTTCTCCTGCCGACTGAAGGCCTAGCCCGATGGAAGCCGAGGCGATTCAAGCTCAGGGCTTTACTTCGACCACAACCTTTCCCATCGGACCCTCGGCTAGACGTTCGAAGGCTTGCGGCAGATCTTCGAAGGGAAATACACGGTCAACGACTGGATGCGCCCCGGAGCCGGCCATGATAGCCAGCAACTCTTGCCACGCAGTTCGGTTCTCCTCCGGTGTGTAGTAACCGACAGCCATCGCGCCGATCCGCAGCCGGCGCGAGAAGAGCGTGCCGGTGTCGAAGTTGGGTACCGGCCCTCCCAGTTCGCCTACCAGGCTGAGTCGTCCCAGTTCGGCCATCGTGTCGACGACCTCCGGGAACAGTGCACCGCCGATACTGTCGACCGCGAGGTTCACTCCGCGCGAACCCACGGCTTCCTTCACTCCCGCCCGCCATCCCGGGTCCGCGGGATTGAACGTAAAGGTGGCGCCGAGCTCCTTGAGTCGTCTTTGCTTGTCCGCACTGCGCGAGAGAGCCACTACTGTGTGGCCCATCGCGGCCGCCAGTTGCACGGCGGCGACGCCAACCCCTCCTGATGCACCGGTGACCAGCACCACTGAGTTGGGTTTGAGCGGCTCCCACATGGTCAGCGCGCGGTAGGCCGACAGGTAGACGAGTGTTGCGCCCGCGGACTCTTCTTCGGTCCAGCCCGCGGGGATCTCAACCAGGCTTTTGGCCTGCAACGCCAACCGCTCGGCGAAGCTGCCCCACCGGAATACCCCGACATCGCCGCGCAAAATGACGCGCCTGTCCCCGACGCGCACATCGTTGACACTGTCACCTACTTCAAGGACGGTCCCCACACCGTCGCGCCCCAGCACGTGTGGAAGCGGGGGGTCCACGGGATAGGGGTATCGCTTCTCTATCAGGTAGCGATCAGCGGGGTTCAACGCCGTGTAGTGGACCTCTAAGACGACTTCATCCTCTTTCGGGACCGGATTGGGCGCATCGGCTAGGCGTAGATGATCGACCCCCTTGGATCCGTCCCACAGCCAGGCCTTCATAGTTTTTCCTCTCTTTTGTTTTCGCCGTCGCGTAATACGATCGGAGGTGGTGATCCATGCTTGCTCATTCAGGTGTGGTCGAGACGGCTGGCGCGACGGCATCTCTCCGATTCACTGAAGTACCCCTCTGCCGCGCAGAGGATTTGAGGTTCCCTAACCCATTCATTCGTCGCCCGCATCCGGCTCCGATGCCCGCTCCGCAGTATCTGAACTGGAGCCCTGGGCTAGTCGTTCGCGTCCAACGTCGCCCGCCGAAGGCGGGTACTGCTTCAACAGGCGTGACGGCCGGGTAGGTCGGCGAACCAAGTTGCCCTTGCAGTTTGGACATACTCCCGCGAGCTCGCCATCAGCACAGATCGCACAAAAAGTGCATTCGAACGTGCAGATCCGCGCATCAGGTGATCCGTTTGGTAACGGTCGGCGACAGCGTTCGCACTCTGTGCGCAGAACCATGGCAACCATCGCACACCGCCCTCCATTCGCTCTTGTGATCTGGGCGAGTGCCAGTCAGTCAGAGCTATGGCGAAATGTAGTTGTTGCGCAACCTTGAGCGCTGTCAAGATCCTTGGCACTCCGATGGATCACCGTCAAGCAACCGGGACTGCGCCCAACTTTGGCGACCACCCGCATATCATCACCGCGTGATGCGTTAGGCGCTGCCCACTAGCGGATTTCGGTCATCAGGGCGTGGGTGCTGAATCGTTGGCGGTAGTCGGACGGAGAAACGCCGCGCACCCGCAAGAAAGATCGACGCATCGAATTCGCGCTGCCGAATCCGCATTGGTTAGCGATCTCATCGATTGAGCCGGCGGATTCTTCGAGTCGACGTTGGGCGGACTCGACGCGGACCTGTTCCACGTAACGAGCGGGAGTTTGACCTACTTCGCGGGTGAAAACGCGGGCGAAGTTGCGTGGGCTCATGTGCGCGCGTTCAGCGAGCGCTTCGACAGATAGATCGGCTTTGACGTTGTCGACGATCCATGCTTGCAGTTCGCGCAGTGGTTCGCGGTCGGCGGTCTGAGCCGCTAATGCGGTGCTGAATTGGGATTGTCCGCCTGGGCGGCGCATGAACAACACGAACTCGCGCGCGATCGTCATTGCGGCTTGGTGACCGAGATCCTCTTCTACCAGCGCAAGCGAGAGGTCCATGCCGGCGGTGACGCCGGCCGAGGTGTAGATGTTGTCCGATCGGACGAATATAGGTTCGGAGTCGACCATGACCGCTGGATAGCAGCTCTGCAACTGGTCACTGAAACGCCAGTGGGTCGTTGCCTGACGGCCTTCTAGTAATCCGGCGGCGGCCAGAGCAAATGCACCGGTGCAGATGGACCCCACCCTGCGTGACTTCTTGGCCACGCGCTGCAGATTACGCACGAATGCCTCGTCTTCGATCATGTCGAAGACGCCGTAGCCGCCGGCCACGATCAAGGTGTCGATCGGGCCCCGTAGGTCGGCGAGCGCAACATCGGCCCACAGCCCGACCCCGGACTCGGCACTGAAGTGCCCTGCCTGCGGCGCTGCAACCTGAACCCGGTAAGCGTCGGCCTCGGCGAATACCTCGTAGGGGCCGGACAGATCCAGGGATTGCACACCGGGGAAGCCGACGATGATCACACGTCTCGTTGGCATGGCCCTCTTCTCCACTGTCGGCCGGCATCTGTACGTGGCAGAAACTGTCGCATTTATGTCATAGCAGACAACGCCATTTATTCATACCGTGGTCAGTACCGAGCTTGGACCGCCAGCCGTACTTAGGAGCATCACTGATCCCCGCAGACGAACGCGCGCCCCGCCGCGCGGTGCCAGTCCTTCGGCCTGAACTGGCTGATGCACAGCGTTGCGTGTGCATGCCGGAATACGACCCGCGGCTGCTAATCCAAACGGGAACCGTCACGGCCTGGGACGTGCAGTGCCGAGGTCTGTGCCGGGTTAAGGCGGATGAGGAACTGGTCGAGGGAACCCGGCTCGTCTTCCCCTATCACGGTGTCTACGTCCACTGGGTAGGCACAAGAGGGCACGTCGCCGAACCTAATCAGATGGTGATTCTCAATGAGAACGAGCCGTATCGGGTCAGTCACCCGATCGCCGGCGGAGATGCGACCCTGACCGTAGGCGTCGAGCCCGCAACTTTATTGGAGGTCTTGCCGTCCGAGTACCGCTCGCCCTACGACCGACCCGCACTCAATCGACCTGTGCTGCAGGTCGACGCAGACACCCAAGTCCTAGCGGCACAATTGCGACAGCAACTCTCACGTGGATCTGTCGGGTCATTGGAATCTGAAGCCCTTGCACTACGACTTGTTCGCCATGCGCTAGGCGATGACACTTCTCGCGCTCGGCAGCCAAACGGAGGTCGGCCCGCAAAGATGGTCAACCACGTGAAATTACTGCTATCTGCAGATCCGTGGCGTCGGTGGACGCTCGCCGAAATCGCTCGCGAGGTAAGCGTTACACCGGTCTATCTCACCGACGCGTTCCGTCGGGTCGAAGGCATCCCGCTGTACCGCTACCACCTAAGGCTGCGGCTCGCGTTGGCGCTAACCGTGCTACCGGAGTGCGGCGACCTGACAACTCTCGCCATTGAACTCGGCTTCCACAGCCACAGCCACTTCAGCTCGGCCTTTAAGAAGACATTCGGACGCACACCCTCGGAGTTCAAACGATCGATCGCCTACTCCCGCGGTCGGGTGACTGCCGAACGTGGCTCGATGCCCAAAGATCTTGACAGTGCGGTGGCATACATGTCGCGTAGCGTCAGCAGCGGTTGCCGCAAAGCGAAACAGACTCCACGGCTGTCTACGAAAGTCGTTGCTTAGCAGTCTCTCTGGCAACGCTGTTACATCGGTGTTTGATCTGAGGAGATTTCGGTGAGTAGCAAGAAAGTGACAGCCACGCTTGAGCTTAACGGCTTAAAGTCTTTTCAGGATGCCGGCGCGTTCCACCGAGCGATGCGAAAGTTCGCGTCAACCAAAATTGGTGCGGCTGTGTTTCGCCCGACGTCGCACCACCTCGACAAACTGGTGGACAGTCTCAGCGGTGGCAGGCTCAGCTTTGTCGGTCTGGCTGCCGGTTTGCCCGTAGTCCTGTTGACTACCACTGGCGCCAGGTCGAACGCGCCACGCACCGTGCCAGTCATCGGAATTCCCTACGACGACGGATTGGCATTTATCGCATCCAATTTCGGGGGCGCCAGGCACCCAGGCTGGTACCACAATCTGAAGGCAAAGCCCGAGGCGACCGTGGCTATCGGTGGAGCTACCTGGGAAGCGGTCGCGCGACCGGCCACACCGCGCGAACGAGATGAGATCTGGGCCAAAGGCGTCGCGATCTACCCGGCGTACGACGACTACAAAGGTCGAACCAGGAGCAGGGACATCGAGGCTTTCGTCCTTTCCCGGCGTTGAGCCACGGTCAGTTTGGCGCACGCCGTCGGCTGCAACCGCACACAAATCCATATGACTCGATCGAAGTAACGAAAGGAATGCGCTGTGAACCAGCTTAATACGTCTGCGGCAAGCCGCTACTCGGATCCCAACTTCAAGCCTCGTCATGTCAAAGACATGCGCGAGTATGTTGCGATTTTGGCTGAGCACGGCGACCTGGTCGAAATCGACGAGCCGGTGGACTGGAACCTCGAAGTCGGCGCCATCATTCGCAGGGTCAACGAGACTGGCTCCCCGGCCCCGTTATTTACCAAGGTCAACGATTCCGAGCCTGGCTTTCGAGTCTTGGGAGCGCCCGCCGGGGTCAGCGCCTTACCCGGTCGTGAACTCATCCGGGCAGCCACATCGGTAGGACTACCCGCCGATGCGTCGGGCGCCGATATCGTCGAAGCGCTCTCCCACGCCTTGGAAGTCGAGCCAATCGAGCCGCGCGTGGTTGACAGCGCGCCTTTCCAGGCCAACGTGCGCACCGGCGACGACATCGACCTCTTTGCGCTACCGACCCCACTCATTCACGATGGTGATGGAAGCCGGTTCATCAATACCTACGGCACGGTCGTCGCGCCCCATCCCGACGGACAATGGACCAACTGGTCGATCTCCCGGATTGCGCTGCGCGACAAAAACACAATGGTCGGGCTCTTCCAGCCAATGCAACACCTCGGCCAGATTTATCGGGTGTGGAAAGAGCGCGGCGAGAACATGCCTTTCGCCTTGTCGTTGGGCCAGGACCCCGTCGTGGCCTACTTTTCAGGGGGACCGTTGCCCGATCATGTCTCTGAGGCCTCGGCGATCGGCGGCTACCTCAAGGAGCCTCTTGACGTCGTGAAGGCACACACGGTCGATCTGTACGTACCGGCCTCGTCGGAGATCGTCATCGAGGGGTATGTCAGCATCGAGGAAGTCGACGAAGAAGGCCCGATGTCGGAGTATCCGGGCTACTTGCTGCCGGCCGCCCGTTCGGCCAAACCGGTGTACCACGTGACCGCCCTGAGTTATCGAGATCACGCGATTCTGCCGGTCGCCTCGGCCGGCTTCCCGCCCGAGGAAGACCACACCGTCTGGGGCATCAGCAATTCGGCTGTCGTCTTGGCGGACCTGCGCAATCACGGCTTCCCCGTCAGCGGCGTCTACATGCCATTCATGGCAGCCAACCATCTCCTAGTGATCACTGTCCCAGCCCACTGGCGATCGTTGTCCGGAGTGACGTCCCGCCACGAGTTCGCCCGCAAGATGGCTACTCACGTCATGGGTACCAAGGCCGGTCAAATCGCACCGCGTGTGCTCGTCGTCGAAGATGACGTCGACCCCACCTCTGAAGGCGAGGTGCTATGGGCAATCGTGACACGAGTACACCCCGGAGAGGATGTCATCTTGGTGGACGAGCTGACCGCGGTTCCGTTGATCGTGTATCTCAACAAGCACGAAAAGAGCGCGATGTCAGCGTCCAAAGCAATCCTTATCGGACTTCACCGCGATGAGTGGACCGACGTTGATCGTCCCATCAAGGCGGACTTCGCCAACAACTTCCCGCCCGACCTCCAACAGAAGGTCCTCGACAAGTGGAACACCTACGGCTTTCCCGAGACGTCGTAAAACAGTGAACAATTGGTCATCACTCCACACGATTGTGCCCGACGGGCGCACTAGCTCTTGTGGACGATCGAGCCGGAGTGGAGTGCGTCCGTGCGAATAGTTGTCGCCATGACCGGCGCCACGGGGGCCATCTTCGGGATCCGCCTGCTCGAGCGGCTTCGTGGCATCGCCGATGTTGAAACCCACCTGATCATGTCGCGCTGGGCGCGCCTGAACATCTCTGCCGAGACCGACTACACGCCAGCGCAAGTGCAGTCATTGGCTCATGTCACCTACAACGAGGGCGACCAGGGTGCCGCTATATCGTCTGGGTCGTTTCGCGTCGACGCGATGGTGGTCGTTCCGTGCTCGATGCGCACGTTGGCGGCAATCCGGCACGGCCTAGCAGATAACCTCGTTGCACGGGCGGCCGATGTGGTGCTCAAAGAAAGACGCAATCTGTGCCTCGTGCCCCGCGAAACTCCGCTCAATGCGATCCATCTTGACAATATGCTCGCGCTCGCCCAAATCGGCGTCGGCATCTGTCCGCCAATGCCCGCCTTCTACAACAGGCCAACAACTCTCGACGACCTCGTTGACCACATCACCGTGCGCGTGCTCGACCAACTCGGTCTAAACATCGACTACCCGAAACGCTGGGCCGGGCTCAGCCATAACAATGGGCGCAGTGAGGACGAAGGCAACCATAAATGCGAACAGCCATCATCTGACGCCACGTTGATGTGGGAAGCTCTGAGCGACAACGCTTCCGCCGAGCTGCAGAAATGGGCGCGGACCGAGCTGCTTGGGCAGCTTCGCGATGTCGACCCCAGCGCCGAGGTGAACCTCTATCACAACAACACCGGCCGAGTCGTACTGATCGCCACCGGAAATGTAGCCGCATTCCAGCCGCCGGCACCTCCTGAACACCTTATTCGCCGTGAACCACACAGTTGGCGCTTTGACCGCGCACCACTCCGCTAGTGAACCGACGAAGCCAAGGAGGCTCTGGTGAATAGTGCCGATCCAGCGGCGAC
The DNA here is from genome assembly GCF_900078675.2 of Mycobacterium interjectum. GTDB lineage: Bacteria > Actinomycetota > Actinomycetes > Mycobacteriales > Mycobacteriaceae > Mycobacterium > Mycobacterium interjectum. The sequence goes on along the minus strand of NZ_LT546237.1, from coordinate 4,266,234 downwards.
GTCAAGCGCGTCGAGCGACGCCTCGGTAGGCCGCCGACTTCCAGGACTACCCGGCCTACTCGGTATCGAGATCACCCATCTCGACGACACCCGTGTAGAGGCCACTCTGACGCCGACGAAATCGCACCTGGTGCCCGACGCCGGTCATGTTCACGCGGCCGCAGTCGTGGCTTTGGCCGACACCGCATGCGGTTATGGATGTCGGGCTGCGCTTCCCAGCGATGCCGACGGGTTCATCACCCTTGAACTCAAGACCAACCACCTCAAAGCCGCGAGCCCCGGCGCCCAGCTTGTGTGCGTGGCCCAGCCTGCGCATGTCGGCCGCAGGACACAAATCTGGGACGCGATCGTCACCGTCAACAACGATGCCCGCCCCATCGCACTATTTCGCTGCACCCAACTCGTCTTATAAGGATCACAGCTATTGAACGGCATCCGCCGTCAAGCGCCCCAACGGCTTTCGCTGGCATCGGACCCCATCGCCGCCAGGGGTTCTGGAACGTGTTGCATGACATCAACTTTTCGGCGCTACATCTCGACAGCAGCTTGCCCGAATGACTATGCATCTCGGCCGGACGCTGGCGTATATCGAATCGCTTTGCGCGCGTTCGATCATTGCTCATCGCTGTTTCAGGAAATCGCTCTCCAAGGAGTGCAAGACCTCGACGTAGGGTGCGTTACCGTAACTGATTCGCGCAACACCGATTTCGGTGAGTTCGGCATTCGTTGGAACCCCGTCGAAGACCATCACGTTGACCGCCAGCGGTACGCCTTCGCAAATGCGAGTGATGAGGTCCTTATCGGGGAGGCCGGGGATGAAAAATCCCGAGGCGCCAGCCGCGGCGTACGCCTTTGCGCGATCGATGGCTTCACCGGTCACCGACGCGGCGTCGTTGCCTTGTCCCAAAAACAGATCCGTGCGGGCGTTAATGAACAGCGGAATTCCCCTGTCATCGGCCGCTTTCCGAATCGCGGCAATTCGATCTGCTTGTCGGTCGATGGGATACAAGCCCGACCCCTTGACGACACGATCCTCGAAGTTGACACCGATCGCACCGGTGTCCAGCAGGCGCGAGATGTTTTCGGCCAGCTGTCCGTCGTCCTCAGTGAAGCCGCCTTCGAAGTCTGTCGAAACGGGAACGTCGACCGAGGCGACGATCCGTTCGACGATCTGATTCAGGAACTCGATGGGAATGCCCTCCCCGTCCCGATAACCCTGCGCCTCCGAGACGGACCAACTGCTGGTAGCCACGGCCGGCGCTCCAACTTTGGCCAGCACGGCGGCGCTGCCGGCGTCCCACACGTTGTAGAGCATCAGTGGGGCGCCCTTGGTGTGAAGCTCGGCAAAGCGGGTGGCTTTAGCCTTCTGACTCATGGTTTCTCCTCAAACTGAACAATCGTCTCGGTGTTCGACATCTTGGCTACCCAACAACGTTGCGGTGCCGCCATTCCCGCGTCAGGTGACCGACCGTCTGGCAGATCGGACTATGAGCTGCTTCATACGGTAGGAGGCGCATGGGCGGCCGCGCTGTCAACATCTTTGGCACGACCGGCCGGACACGCGTCGAACATTAATTTTGTGATAGCGACCGGTGGCCAGGCGCTATTAGCTTCGGCTGGTGGCGTAGGCACCAATCGGACGAACACATCTGCACTCTTACAGATCTCCCCGGGGCGCCGAAATACACATAGGAAGAGGCACTTTCATGCAAATCCAGGGATCAATCGTCCTCGTCAGCGGAGCCAATCGTGGAATTGGGGCGGAGTGGGTCCGCCAGTTACTCGAGCGCGGGGCTGCCAAAATCTACGCTGGCGCCCGCGACCCGCATTCTGTGTCGCCCGCTGATGGCGTCGTGCCAATCGCGCTCGATGTAACAAACCAGGCCCAGGTCTCCGCTGCGGCTGAGCAAGCCACCGATGTCGAAATCGTCATCAACAACGCTGCGGTCTCGTTCCGCCAACCGCTCGTGGGTGGCGACCTCGCGAAGATTCACGAGGAATTCGAAACTAATGTGTTCGGCCCCATCTATGTAGCCGAAGCCTTCGCTCCGGTTCTGAAGGCCAACGGCGGAGGCGCGATCGTGAACGCACTCTCCGCTGTGTCCTGGTTCTCGTTCCCGGGTATGGCCGGATACAGCGCAACCAAGGCGGCCGCGTGGAATTTGACTGATGCGCTCAGGCTCGAACTCCAGGATCAGGGCACACTCGTGATCGGTCTGCACTCGGGCGCTGTCAATACCCCTATGGGCGAGAACTTTCCGATCGATAAGGTCGATCCAAGCCAGGTCGTGACTGCCGCGCTCGATGGGCTCGAGGCCGGCCAGACCGAAGTCCTTGCCGACGACATCAGCCGCGTCATCAAGAGCACCTTGACGTCGGACCCGGCTCGCTACGCGGCAATTCTCGCCGGCTAGATCACTGGGGCTGCGCAGCACCCTGCACCCCGGTCTTGGCATGCGCGTGGCGCACTGGAATCCGAAGACTCGAAAGGACGGCCGCCGTGGATGACTTCCCGATCGTCGAGATGGACAATGACGCACTGCTGACCACCACCCGCTCCGTACGAAAGCGGCTCGATTTCAGCCGGTCGGTTCCTCTGAACCTGCTGCGGGAGTGCATCAATATCGCGGTGCAGGCGCCTACGTCGGCGAATCGACAGCACTGGAGCTTCGTCATCGTTCAAGACCCCGAGCAGCGTCGCAAGATCGGCGAAATCTATTCGCGGCAATGGGATTGGCTTGCCTCCTCTCCATATTCGGTGGCAAGCCAGTTCGCCGACGACGAGGTGCGCTCTGCCCAGCAGCTCAGAACCTCCGACAGCGGCGCCTACCTTGCCCGCCATCTCGCCGAAGTACCGGCGCTCGTTCTCCCCTGCATCGCAGTCGAAGGCGACGGAGAAATAGACAATGAGAGCCAGGCTGACGTCTGGGGTTCGATCATGCCCGCGGCTTGGAACTACATGCTAGCAGCGCATACTCGGGGATTAGGTGTTGCGTGGACGTCGCTGACAACAAGGGTCAACGACGAAATCCGAGCCATTGTTGGCTATCCCCACAACGTCTACCACGCGGCCCTGCTGCCAACCGCTTACTACACCGGCAGCACATTCAAGCTCGCCAAACGAATTCCGCTCGACGAAATCATCCACGTCGATACATGGTGAACACGCGCCCAGAGTCCACCGCGATGTTCTGGGCGCAGAGACACCGGCCGCAGCGCCGATGACATAAATCCAGCAAATCCTGCCACCACGAGAGCAGCGCTCGAGCCCGAACCAAGTGCCGACACTCCCCTAGGTCGCTCCCTACCTGCATATTTGCAACAGCGGCGCCCAAGTCCGTTGACGTTAGGCCTTGGCGCCACCACGAGCAGATCGCGTGGTGGAGGTGTACGGTCGGGGCATGCTCAGCGGAGCTGATTCCGGTGAATAGCGCCGGTCTGATCGGGCGGGACCGCGAAGCACGACAGCTGGCCGAGCTCGTCGACGGATTCCGCGCGGGCCAGAGTCGGACGCTGGTATTGCGCGGCGAAGCAGGTATCGGGAAGACAGCATTGCTGGACGAAGTTGCCTTGCTCGCGAACGGTTGCACGACTTTGCGGGCTGCAGGCGTGCAGGCTGAGATGGAACTCGCGTTCGCCGGACTACATCAGCTTCTGACCCCGATCCTGGGCCAGCTAGGACGTGTCTCCCATATGGCGGGTCCAGGTGATGCATGCGCTGAGGACGACTGCGGCGCGGTAAACGATGGCGAGTTTGTCATAGCGGGTGGCTAGCGCGCGCCATTGTTTGAGCAGCGCGAATGATCGTTCGACGAGATTGCGTTGCTTGTAGCGGGTTTCATCGAACCCCGGTGGTCGGCCACCGGCTTGTCCGCGTCGCTGCCGTGCGGCAATCTCGTCGCGTTTCTGCGGGATGACCGCGGTGATCTTGCGGCCACGCAGCATCCGTCGGGCTGCACCGCTGGAGTAGGCCCGGTCAGCGATGAGCGCATCCGGTCGTGAGCGCGCGCGGCCCCCGTCGAGGCGGGGCACGACGATCTCATCAAGCACGCTGGCCAGCATCGCCTGATCGTTGCGTTGCCCGCCGGTAACCACGACGGCCAGCGGACGGCCATTGCCGTCGACGGCAGTGTGGATCTTGGTGGTCAACCCGCCTCGAGACCGTCCGATGCCGTGACCTGCGGGTTCACACCCGGCCAGCGGCAGATTCGTGTAATTCGACCCAGCCCCCTGTGTCCTGATCGGGTCGTGTCGTGTTCGTCGCGTGCTGATGAGCCCGGTTGATCGTGGCGTCCACCGACACCGTCCAGTCGAGTTGACCGTCGGCATCAGCCATCGCCAACAGGTTCACCAGTACCCGGTCCCAGGTGCCGTCCGCGGCGTAACGGCGATGGCGTTTCCACACCGTCTGCCACGGCCCGAACTCCGATCGCGGCAGATCCCGCCACGGAACACCGGTCCGATACCGGTAGATGATGCCTTCTACGACCCGGCGGTCATCGCCGAAGGGATGCCCCCGCCGTCCCTCGTTCGAGGGCAGCAACCCCGAAATCAGTCCCCACTGAGCGTCATTGAACAACCGAAACCGCGAAACCGTCGTCACCCCCACAGCATCTCGTCAAAACTAACCCCCATATGGGAGACACGCCCTAGACGATCTGCCCGCTCCACAACGCGAAGCCTTATCAGTTGCGTTCGGGATCAGCGGTGGCCCGACTCCGGACCGCTTCTTCATCGCCCTCGCCGTGCTGAACATGCTCGCGTCGGCCAGCGGCCACGCACCCGTGCTGTGCTTGATCGATGACGAGCAATGGCTCGATCGAACCTCGGCCAAAATTCTCTCGTTTGTGGCCCGCCGCCTCGAGGCGGACCCGGTCGCGCTGATTTTTGCGAGTCGCACGAAAAGTGATGACCTAAGCGGCATCCCGGAAATGCTCGTGGAAAGACTTACCGCGCCACACGCCGACGCAGTGCTTGACACGGCGCTCAGCGGCCCGATCGATCCGCAAGTCAGGGCTCAGATTGTTCATGAGGCCGATGGGAATCCCCTTGCACTGCTTGAGTTGCCGCGCGCCGTCGACCCGAGTGAGCTTGCCGGTGGATATGGCTTCCCTAGGGCGATCGCCCTTTCGGGGCGCATCGAAGAAAGCTTTGCGCAGCGTCTCGAGGCTCTGCCGAAGCCAAGCCGGCGCATATTGCAATTGGCCGCGGCCGACCCCGTCGGTGATCCGGCCTTGATCTGGCGGGCTGCAACGTTGCTCGATTTAGGCGTCGACGCAGTACGAATCGCTACTGAGTCCGGGCTGATCGAGTTCGGAGCCCGCATCCAGTTCCGTCATCCACTGGCGCGATCAGCCGCGTATCGGTCAGCGCCACAATCGCAACGCCACATCATTCATGACGCATTGGCGCGTGCGACTGACTCAAGTCGCGATCCCGACCGTCATGCATGGCATCGCGCTCAGGCGTGCGCGTTACCCGACGAAGACGTCGCTGCGGAACTGGAGCGCTCGGCCTGGCGTGCTTATAGGCGTGGCGGTTTCGCCGCAGCTGCAGCGTTTTTGGAGAGTGCAGCGGCATTGACGCCGTCGCCACCGCAGCGGGCACAGCGATTGATGGCCGCCGCGGGAGCTAAACGTGACGCTGGAGCCCTTGACGCAGCGCTGGGCCTTCTCGTGGCCGCTGTCGCCTTGCCTCATGACGAGGAGCAAGCGGCATCGTTGACGCGCCTGCGCGGCCAGATCGCGCAGGACCAACTACGCGCTGTGGACGCAGTGCAGCTACTGCAGACCTCCGCCAGGCAATTTAGTTCGCTGAGGGCACCCATGGCACGCGTGACCCAACTGGAGGCCTTGGATGCCGCGGTATGGGTTGGGGAACTCGAGGGCCCCAATGGGCTACGTTCCGTGGCGTCGGCTGCGCTGGAAGCCCCGTCGGCGGAAGGTTCACCCCGGACAGAGGACATGCTGCTGGACGCGGTCGCGGCGCGGGTGATCGAAGGTCACATGACCTCAGCCCCCAAATTCAGGACGGTGATCGCGCGCGTCCTTGAGTCAGACGGCGACCCACGAACCGACATGGACTGGCTTTGGCTCATGCGTTCGAAGATGAGCGCAATGCTCGCACCGGAAGTGTGGGATTTCGACTCTTGGCACGCGTTAGCGCTGCGTCAAGCTCAATCCGCTCGAGAGATCGGCGCCCTGCTCTATCTACAGTTTGCGGCAACCTATCTAGCCTGGACCTTCATGCAGCGCGGTGACATCAGCACCGCCGAGATGCTCTGCAACGAAGACCGGCTGCTCGCTGAAGCGACTGGTAACGCGCCGCTGTTCTACATGTCACTTCTGTTAGCCGCCTGGCGTGGCCAAGAGACCGAGATCAGTGATCTTTGTGAACGCGAGATCGAATCACTGACGACAGCCAAACTGGGCAGGGTCGCCGCTTTCGTTTGTTACGCAAAATCCGTGCTGTCGAATGGCCTTGGGCAGCATGAGGATGCGTTGATCTACGCCCGCCGGGTCTTCGATGCCGACCACATCGGTTTGGGGGCCTTCGCCGTCACCGAACTTATAGAGGCGGCCGCACACACCGGCGACACAGCGACGCTGCGCGCCGCTCTGGGTTGGATGACTGACCGTGCCTCGTCCTGCCCCACCAACTGGGCGCTGGGCATCGAAGCCCGCCTACACGCCCTGCTGAGCGAAGATGCCGACGACTGGCATCGGCGGAGCATCGAGCACTTGTCTCGCGCCGGGTTGCGCATCGAGGCGGGACGCGCCCATTTGTTGTACGGAGAGTGGCTGCGACGAGCCGGGCGCCGGGTCGACGCCCGGCTTCAGCTCCGCACCGCCCACGAGATCCTCGGCTCGATGGGAGTAGCCGGCTTTGCTGATCGTGCGCGTCGGGAGCTGTTGGCAACTGGCGAAAAAGCACGTAAGCGCTCGGTGGAGACCGCCGCCGGCGCGCTCACTAGTCAAGAACTGCACGTTGCGCTGCTCGCACGCGACGGGCTGTCCAACATTGAAATCGGCACACGACTTTTCATCAGCCCTCGCACGGCCCAGTATCACCTCGGAAAAGTCTTCGCCAAGCTGGGAATCCACTCGCGCGGTGAGCTCAGCCATGTTCTCGACCCAGCGGGTCCTCAACTGACGCCAGGCGCTTAGCGAGGTGCCACATTGTGTGGCTTGCATTACTAGCGAAGGACTAGCCAATGGCGGACGCGAAGGTTCTCTGCCGCAATGCAAACTGCCTTTGCGCACACATTGCGCGGCACCTGCGTCAATGAAGAGGATGGTCCGTGACCCGATGGTCATCTTTGACTATGCGGCCCCGGTTCGGCACGATCGACGGAGTCACCGTTCGCTTTGCGCAAAGCGAGCCGCATGAACGGCAGGCACTACTGTTCAGTCCGTGGCCTGAGAGCGTGCTGGCCTATGAACAAGCATGGTCGCAGCTAGCCGACCACGCGCATCTCGTTGCGATCGATCTCCCCGGATTTGGTGCCTCCGAACGGCGTGAGGACCTGCTATCGCCGGCCGCACTGGGCGAATTCATCATCGCTATTGCCGACGCTTTCACCATGGATCGGCCACACCTCGTGGCACCGAGTATCGCGACGCCGGCAAGCCTGTTCACCGCAGCGCGTCACCCCGAGCGGGTTGCCACGGTGACCGTCGGGCCTGGTCCCGCGTTGACGCCGCTGGTGGTTGGGCCTGATCTGCACCAATGGGTAAACGCAACAACCGATGTCGTCAGTGACGATCGTGGCGGTCCACGCAGGCGCGTCATCGAACTGCTCAGCCACATCGAACGGCACGAGTTAGATGACGAAGTGCGGGACGATTACCTACGCAGCTACGACGGCGATCGACTTGCCGGATCGCGAACGTATTGGCAACGCGTGCGTGATGAGCTACCGGCGTTGCAGCAAATCCTGCCAACAATCGAAGCGCCGATTCAGATCATCGCCGGCCGAGGGGATCGGCTAATCCCCTGGCCGAACGCAGAATCCCTGCACCGGTGCCTTCCGAGTAGTCAGTTGTTCGGCATCGACACCGGTCACTTCGTTTGGGAAGACGCAGCAGCGGAGTACGCAGCCTTGCTAAGCCGATGCTGGCAGGCGTGGAACCTGCGCTAGCCAGATCACTAGCCGCCTGACTAGCAGTCGACAGACGCGAACACTAGTGACTCAGCGCGAAACTCCATATACCCGTATGACACTTCAGTAATCGGCCAATACGTCGCCGCACACCGGAGATCGGGTGTTTTGTCCAGGCTTAGGACCGGAGACAGCGATGCCGACTACCACATTGACCGAGCCGAATGCCCGCCATTCCCGAAGGTTCGCGGAACAGGCTCGCATCGGCGAGCGAACCAGGACCAATGCGCCGCAGCATCAGATACAAGCCAACCCGGCTATTCTCCCGCAGAGACACCGTCCGGCCGGCAACGCTTCGCAGACCTCCGACGGTGGAGCTCGGTTGTTGCTCCACACAGGAACGTTTACCGCCTGGGATGTGTCGTGGTCGGTCGAGTCCCGGAGCCGTGGAGATGAAAAATGCTCTCGCACGACCCAGATCTCGTTTCCTTACCGCGGGGCCCACGTGCAGCAGATCGGCGCGAAACAATATGTTGCTGATCCAAATCACATGGTGATAATCGAGAAAAACGAGCCGTATAGGTTGAGCTACCCGACCCTCGGCGAACACGCAATGTTGACGATCACGATCAACCCGGAGGCGTTATCTTCCGTCCTACCAAGTGAATGCTCGGATTCACTTGCGCAGCTGGGGGGTGGTCGATGGGGTCTGCGGACTGATCCGCACACTCAGTTGATGGCGGCGCAACTGCGTCAGCGTCTGATCCGGCGGTCGATTGGCAGGCTGGAAGGCGAAATTGCGACATTGCATCTCGTTCGGCGCGCGCTGAAACAGAGCATCACCGGTGTCGGGCCTGCGTCCAAGGGGCGTCCCGCCGAACTGGCCGGCCAGGTGAAGATGCACCTCTCCGTCGATCCCCGGCGTCGATGGAGACTGGCGGAAATGGCCGAACAAGTCTGTGTCACAGCGGAGTACCTCACCGACATATTTCGCCGCGTCGAGGGCACCCCGTTCTACCGCTACCACCTGCGGTTGCGACTAGCGTTTGCTCTTACCATGCTGACAAACTGTGACGATCTGACCACGCTCGCTATCGAACTGGGTTTCAATAGCCACAGCCACTTCAGCTCGGCTTTCAAGAAGATGTTCGGACAGACACCCTCGGCATTCAAGAAATCGATCACCGACCCACAAGGTGCGCTGATCGGAGATGACGGCCCTTCCTTCACGAATGCTGAAAGCGCGAAGGTCTACGTTGCCGGTCGTTGCTTCCGCCGCAGTGAACAGTCGCGCGCGGTGCCGGTGCTGCCGGCGACAATTGTTGCTTGACAGTCGACGTGGCGGCGGTCGCGTTCTACGACGCGCTATAGCGCGGACAACCTTGCGTCGGTTATCGCAAGCTCACCATCCGCCTCGAAGCTGGCGCGGGTTGCCCTCACATGGTCTTCGACAGTCGTCGGCTTGGACCCGGTAATCTCTTCGACAAGGTTGTTGAAGCCGGAGTAGAAGCCGACTCGGTAGTCCTGGGTCACCATGCCGAGATGGTGCGCGCGGTTCGGGTCTCCGCCAGCAACAGTAAGCGCCGCAACCATCGTCGACAGTTCGATCGGCTCGTACCGAACCTCGATACCAAGCGTATGTTGAATCTCCGCGGCGATCTCGTGCCAGTCGAGTTCTTTGGCGCCGCTTTTGAATGAGTTCCTTCAACTCAACTAAGGTCCTGCGAAGTTCGCGGAGTGAACGCCGCTATCTCTGCGAACGTAGGACTGGGCTCGGACATGACGCCCGCCTGCCGTCAATCGTGTCGAACATCGTTGCGGCACAGCTCGACTTCCTACATGGCCGTGTGACCCAAAGTCGCCGAATCTCGGCGACATCCGCGAGCGGCTTTAGCGTCGCAGCGTCAGCCTGCAATCACAATGGTCGCCACAGCTTACAGCTTGCGGATCGCTGGACCCTTGCCTGGGACATCGTGTTGACACCACTGGCGAAGATTCATAGCACGCGTAGCAAAGAGATTAATAGTCACAGATGGGACTGCCTTGGCTGGATTCGAACCTGGCGATCATCGACTGTTAGCATGCAGCCGCTGGCCTTGTCTCACATGAATGGCCAATTGGCCACTGTGTGGCCAATTTGTTTGAGAACCTACAGTCACCTCGCCATGTTGGCGAAGCGCGACAGGTGCAGCTGGTGCGCCACGGTGACCGTCTTGGTCGGGCCGTTGCGGTGTTTGGCGAGAATGAAATCCGCCTCTCCGCCTCGCGGATCGTCACGTTCGAACGCGTCCGGCCGGTGCAACAGGATGACAACGTCGGCATCTTGCTCCAGGGAGCCCGATTCCCTTAGGTCAGCTAACATTGGCTTTTTGTCGGTGCGTTGCTCGGGGCCACGGTTGAGCTGGCTGATCGCGACCACCGGAACCTCGAGCTCTTTCGCCAAAAGCTTGAGGTGCCTTGAGAATTCGGATACTTCCACCTGGCGCGACTCGTGCTTCTTGCCCGACGTCATCAGCTGCATGTAGTCGATCACGATGAGCCGCAGGTCGGCCTTCTGCCGCAGCCGACGCGCCTTGGCGCGGATTTCCATCATGGTCAGGTTGGGCGAGTCGTCGATATACAGTGGCGCCTCGCTGATTTCGCTCATTCGCCGCGCCAGCCGGGTCCAGTCGTCGTCGTTCATCCGGCCCGAGCGCATGTCGGAGAGCTTGATCTTCGCCTCGGCAGACAGCAGCCGCATCACGATCTCTGACTTGCTCATCTCGAGCGAGAAGATGACGCTGGCCAGGCGGTTCTTGATCGAACACGAGCGCATGAAATCGAGTCCCAGTGTCGACTTCCCCACTCCGGGTCGGGCCGCCACGATGATCATCTGCCCCGGATGCAGGCCGTTGGTCACCTCGTCGAGTTCGGTGAAGCCGGTCGGCACGCCGCGTGAGACACCGCCGCTGGAGGCGATCGCGTCGATCTCGTCCATCGTCGGCTGCAGCAGGTCCTCGAGCGGGACGAAGTCCTCGGAGAGCCGGCGGTCGGCGACGTCGTAGATCTCGGCCTGCGCGCGGTCGACGATCTCGGCCACGTCGGCGCCCTCGGCGCCCGCATAGCCGTACTGCACCACCCGCGTCCCGGCCTCCACCAGCCGGCGCAGCAGCGCCTTCTCGGCCACGATGCCCGCGTAGTAGCCCGCGTTCGCGGCCGTCGGCACCGTCGAGATCAGGGTGTGCAGGTACGGCGCCCCGCCGATGCGACGCAGCAGGCTGCGGCGGTCCAGTTCGGCGGCTACCGTCACGGCGTCGGCCGGCTCGCCACGCCCGTAGAGGTCGAGGATCGCGTCGTAGATGTTCTGGTGCGCCGGGCGGTAGAAGTCGCCCGGCCGCAGCCGTTCCAGCACATCGGCGATGGCATCCTTGCTCAACAGCATCCCGCCCAGTACCGACTGCTCCGCGGCGAGATCCTGCGGGGGCTGCCGACCGAACTCCTCGCTCGGCGGCGACGAATCCATGCCAGACGTCACGTCATCGACGACCGCCATGGACTCCCACCTCCCCTAGCACGAGTACCCGAACATACATTCGATAGCCGACATTCTGAGCTTAAGTCAAGGCGCCGACACCCAACGACCGCATACACCGTTATCGGACCGCGCCCGGACGACGGTAAACGTTGCTGGCCAGTACTTAAAGGGGCCGTTGTTCATAACACTGTGCATCGTGTGTGCATATCCTTCGACACCTGTGTTGAGCGGGGTGTGGAGAACCTGTGGATTAATTCGAGGAGCTGCGACATCTCTGCTGATAAGGGTCGTACAACTCGCCCCGTTTCGTGTGGACAACAATCTCTACGGCGTGTCGGCGCAGGTTACCGCGTCGGGCGTGTTGGCTTTCGGCCACATTTTCGCCGCGTTACGAGGTGGTTAATGGCCACCCTGGGCCAGGGCGTGGAAATAGTTCGCCAGCCGGCCGGCCCGGACTGACTTCGAAGTCAGGAGGAAGCGCGCGTCACGCGCGCAAAACCGGGCGGCGGCCCATCGGCGGCCGCCGCCCGGGGAGAGCAAAAGCTCCCTAGTTAGCTGTCCGCCACCACGTCGACGGAAACCTCGACGCCGACCTCCGGGTGCAGCTGCACCGACACCCGATGCTGGCCGAGGGCCTTGATGTGAGACTTGGGCAACCGGACCGTCCGCTTGTCGAGGTTGGGCCCCCCGGCCTTCTTGATGGCCGCCACGATGTCGCCGGCGGTCACCGAGCCGAACAGCTTGCCGGAGTCGCCGGCGGCCTTCACGGGCAGGGCGACCGGACCCAGCGCGTCGATCGCCGACTTGATCTCGTTGGCGTGCTCGAGGTCGCGCACCATCTTGGTCTCGCGGGCCCGTCGGATCTCGTCGGCCTGCTTCTGCGCGCCGCGCGAGGCGACGATCGCGAGGCCGCGCGGCAACAGGAAGTTGCGGCCGTACCCGTCCTTCACTTCCACCGCGTCGCCGACGGTCCCGAGGTGGTCGACGTCGGCCGTCAGAATCAGCTTCATCGTTGGTACTTTCCGTTGGTCGTTCGGCGACTAACGCGCCGAAGAGGTGAAGGGCAGCAGTGCCACCTCGCGGGCGTTCTTCACCGCGGTCGCGATGTCGCGCTGGTGCTGCACGCAGTTGCCGGTGACGCGACGTGCCCGGATCTTGCCGCGCTCACTGATGTAAGTGCGCAGCAGCGCGGTGTCCTTGTAGTCGATGGCTTGCTCTTTCTTCGCGCAGAAGATGCACTTGCGCGCCTTGACCGGCTTTTCGGGAGCCGGTCGCCGCTTGTTGGACTTGGCCATGTCTGTCTTTCTTTCCGTTACTACTGTTCTGAAGTTTTGCTGTTAGAACGGGGGCTCGTCGTCGCCGCCACCGAATGACCCCGATGCCGGGGCGCTGCCCCACGGGTCGTCGCCGGGTGCCGCGGCCGGTTGCGCCGGGGCCGGCGCCGGGCGAGAGCCCCCGCCNACCTTGGCGGTGGCGTACCGAAGCGACGGGCCGATCTCGTCGACCTCGACCTCGACGACGGTGCGCTTCTCGCCCTCACGCGTCTCGAAGGAACGCTGCTTGAGCCGCCCGGTGACGATCACCCGAGCGCCGCGAGTGAGGCTTTCCGCGACGTTCTCGGCGGCTTCCCGCCAGATGTTGCACCGCAGGAACAGCGCCTCGCCGTCCTTCCATTCCCCGCTCTGCCGGTCGTAGATCCGCGGCGTCGACGCCACGGTGAAGTTCGCCACGGCAGCACCCGAGGGAGTGAACCGCAGTTCGGGATCCGCAGTCAGGTTGCCGACAACGGTGATAGTGGTGTCACCAGCCACAATTTCCTCCTCGGTCCGCCCTCTCGGGGTGCAGAGCACGCGCGATCGTCATGAGCGTAGTCTCGCCGAGCCTACGCAGCGTCGACGACAATCGGCACTCAGTGCTTGTCGGTGCGCATCACCTTGGTGCGCAGCACCGACTCGTTGAGGCTCAGCTGCCGGTCGAGCTCGGATACCGTCGCCGGTTCGGCCTTGAGGTCGACGACGACGTAGATGCCCTCGGCGTGTTTGGCGATCTCGTAGGCCAACCGGCGCTTACCCCAGATGTCGACCTTGTCGACGCTTCCGCCGTCCTTGCGGATGACGTTGAGGAACGTCTCCAAGGACGGGGCAACGGTGCGTTCGTCGAGCGTGGGGTCGAGAATGACCATGATTTCGTATGGACGCATGGAAACCTCACCACCTCCTCTGGTCTCAAACGGCCACGGTCGGTCCGTGGCAGGAGGGTCGCCTGCGTCGGCAACCGCACCAGGGTACCGGACGCGGCGCCGGCCCAGGAAATCCGCTTACTGCCGGGCTTGGAGGTACTCGTTCGCCCTGACCACGGTGGCCCGATCGGCCTTGGCCAGCGCGCCGGAGTCGAACGGCGGCTGCGGGTCGTATTCGATGAGCAACTGCGCCGCCCGCGCGGCCTCGCGGTCGACCAGGAGCTCGACCAGCCGCAGGGCCATGTCGATGCCACTGGACACACCGGCGGCGGTGATGAGGCGCAGGGGTAAGTGCTCGACGACGCGCGTCGGGACATAGCGCGCGCCCAATTCGTTGAGCAGGTCCGCGGCCCGCCAGTGGGTCGTCGCGGTGAGCCCGTCGAGCAGGCCGGAGGCCGCCAGCAACAGCGCACCGGTGCACACCGACGTGGTGAACGTCGTGGTGGGGTGCACCGATTGCAGCCACCCGCGGATGGCCTCACCTCTCGCGTCGTGGATCAGCCGGCGGGTTGCGATGCCGCCGGGGGCCACCACCACGTCGGGCGCCCCGACTTCGTCGAAGGTGGCGTCGCAGGCGAGCCCGAGCATCCCGTTCTCGGTGCGCATCTCGCCTCGGCGGTGCCCCACGAACACGACATCGATCGACGGAATCCGTTGCAGCACTTCGTAGGGACCCACGGCGTCAAGCGCGGTGAAACGATCGAACAGCGGGATCGCGACGAGCGTCATGGTTGCCCCACGGCCGCCGCTTGGCTGTCGGTTTCGGGCGCCGGCGCGTCCGCGCGCAGCAGCGCGGGCGGCCGCAGCCACCCCGGCAGCCAACCGGGCGGTGCGTCAAAGGCGCGGTCGAACGGGCCGCCCACCGGATCGTCCACGCGGCCGCCCCACCGCACCAGGTCCTCCTCGGGGCGATAGATCTGCCGGAGCACCAGCGCACACAGCACCACGACCGCGACGTCGCGCAGCAACACCGTCGTGGTGAAGAACTGCTCGGGCAGACCGCGGTTCGGGTTGCCGTACAAGTAATACATCCGCGGCACCCACACCAGCGCGTCAATCGTCATCCAGGCCAGCAGGATTCGGCGGTGCGGCAATGCCAGAACCGCGAGCGGCACCAGCCACAGCGAGAACTGGGGGCTCCACACCTTGTTCGTCAACAGGAAGGCGGCCACCACCAGGAACGCCAGCTGCATCAGGCGCGGGCGCCGAGGAGCGGTGAGTGCGACGTACGCGATCGCCGCGCAGCACCCGATGAACGTCACCGCGACCACCGTGTTCAACACGGTCGGCGGCTGCCAGAAGCCAAGCTTGGGATCGAAACCACGCCAGCCGGTGAACGACTTCACCACGTTGTACACCGAGTCGATGTCGTCGCCGCGCCGGGTGTTGAGCCGGAAGAACTCGGACCAACCGCGCGGAAAGAGCACCAAAACGGGAAGATTCACCAACAGCCAGGTCCCCGCGGCCGTCCCCGCGGTGCGCGCGAGCGCGCGGAGCCGCCCGGTCCGCACACCCAGGACCAACATCGGCCCCAAAAACAGCAGCGGATACAGCTTGGCGGCGGCCCCCAATCCGATCAGCACACCGGCGAGCACCGGTTTACGCCGGGCCCAGGCCAGCAGACCGCCCATCGCGAAAGCCGTTGCCAGGGCATCGAAATTGGTGAAGATCTGAAAGATCACCAGCGGCGAGGCGGCCACCAGGGCCGCGTCCCAGATGCGCCGGCCCGACAGACCCGCGGTCGCCCACACGGTGCCCAGCCAGGCCAAGGCCAACCCGAATGCCGCGACGTTGAAAAACATCACCACCTCGGCGACCACCGGCAGCGGGGCGAGCTTGCTCAGCGCGGTGTAGGTCTTGGCCAGCGCCATCGACGCGTACTGGTAGACACCGGTCAGCACCGGATATTCCATGTATCGCACCGCGGGCTGACCGTCGTAGCGGGTCTGGGGAGCGCCGCTGGCGTCGGTTTCGATCCAACTCGACTTGTACGGAAACTTGCCCTGGCTCAACAACTCCGCGCCGTAGAGTGGCACGGTGTCGGAGTAGCACAACTCGTAGTAAGCGCGTTGGTTCTCCCAGTTGGCGACCCGCTGATCGCCCGTCCCGGTGCCGGTGCTCTGCAGGCATGCCGCCTTGGTCGACCAGCCCAGCGCCAGGAACACCAACGCGATCAGGAACATCACCCGCACCGGGGTCATTACCCGGGTTCGGCCGATCAGCGCGTGCCGGCCCACCGGGCCGCCGCCCGCCTCCGCCAGCGCGGCGCCCAGAAAGTCGGTGCGGCTTGGGCAATCGCGGTTGTCGACGCTGCGCAGATCGCCCGCCAACGGCTGCGGTGAGATGGTGGCGCTCTGCTGCCCCCCGCCGGTCACGGTGGCGGCGGGGGCGCTTGCGGGCCGCCCGGCGGGACGCCGGGGGGTTGCGGCCCGCCCGGCCCCGGGGAGCCCGCCTGGTTGCCACCGGGCGGCGGCGGCGCGTTGGTGATCGTCGTGGGCGGGCCGACCGGGATGGTGATCCCCGGCGCCACCTCGATGGTGGGCTGTATGACGGTCACCTCCGGCGGCGCGGCCGGCGGGGGCGGCGGCGCCGGCACCCCCGCGTAGCCACCGATCTCGCTCGGCTTGGGGAAGCTCTCGTTGGGGCTGCCCTTCAGGGCGCCATCCATGGTCGACTTCCAAATGTCCGATGGCAGCCCGGAACCGTAAACCTCTGCGCCAGAGGCGGTTACCAGTGGCACGTTGTCTTGGACGGTGCCCACCCACACCGCGGTCGACAGCGACGGCGTGTATCCGACCATCCAGGCATCCTTGTTGGCCTGGGTGTCGCCCAACTGCACGGTGCCCGTTTTGGCCGCCGACGGACGCCCGCCGGCTAAACTGTGTCCGCGCGAGTACGCGGCGATCGGCTGCATCGCGGCGGTGACGTTGTCCGCAACGCCCTTGTCGATGCGGTTCTCGCCGCTGTTGTCGGAGTTGCCGGCGTCGAAAAGCACCTGGCCCTCCGCATTGACGACCTTTTGCACCAAATGCGGCCGGTGATAGACGCCGGACGCGGCCAGCGTGGCGTACGCCGAGGCCATGTCTATCGGCCGGGTTTGATACTGCCCCAGCACAATTCCGTTGTTCGGTGGGCCGCCCTTACCGTCCTCGGACAGCGTGTGCGCGACGCCGGGGAAGCTCTTCGCGACCCCGGCCTGGTGCGCGGCATCCGCGACGGCCTGCGGTCCGCCCTTCAGCTTGAGCATCAGCCGGTAGTAGGCGGTGTTGAGTGAAAGCTTCAGCGCCTCGGCGATATTGCAGGTGCCACAGCTCTCGCCGTCGACATTGGTGATCTTGATGCCGTCGACAGTGAGCGGTGAGCTGTCGACCTGATAGCCCAGGCCGATGCCCTGTTGCAGCGCAGCGACCAAAGCGAACACCTTGAACGACGACCCGGTCTGCAGCCCGGCCTGAGCGAAGTCGAAACCGTTGGCGTCGGAGCCGCCGTAGTAGGCGCGTATCGCGCCGTTGTGCGGATCGATCGAGACCACGGCGGACCGCATGTCGGGATCCTGCCCGTCGAGGTATTTCGTTACCGACTTCTCGGCGGCCTGCTGGGCCTTCGGGTCGATCGTCGTGGTGACCTGTAGGCCCTGGGTGTTCAGCGTCTGCTCATCGATGTTGAAGAGCTCCATCAGCTCTTTGGTCACCTGGCGCTCGATCAGCCCGTCGGGGCCGGTGGTCTGGTTCTGCGCGCGGGCCTGGTCGGGTGGCAGGGTCGCCGGGAACACCTGCGCCGCACGGTCGCTCGGGGACAGCGCCTTGGTTTCCACCATGCCGTCGAGCACCCAGTTCCACCGCTCCGCGGCCCCCTTCGGATCGACGGCCGGGTCCAGCGAGGACGGCCGCCGGATCAGCGCCGCGAGCAGCGCCCCCTCGGAGACGGTGAGCTGCTCGACCGGCTTGTCGAAGTAGGCCTTGGCGGCGGCCGAGATGCCGTAGGCGCCCCGGCCGAAGTAGATGATGTTCAGATAGGCCTGCAAGACATCGTCTTTGGACCACTCCCCCGCCATCTTGGTGGCGATGACCAATTCCTTGGCCTTGCGCATCAGTCCGCTGAACCCGTGCTGCGCCGAACCGACGAGCGCGTTCTTCACATACTGCTGGGTGATCGTCGACCCGCCCTGCAGTTCGCCGCCGCCGAACAGGTCGTTGTCCACCGCCCGCGCGAAACCGCTGAACGAGATACCGGGGTTCGAATAGAAGTTGCGGTCCTCCGCGGCGATCACCGCCTGGCGCACATGCACGGGCACCTGACTGATGTTGACGTCAACCCGATTGCCTTCGGGCGGAACGATCTTGGCGATCTGGGAGCCGTCGCTGGCCAGGATCGTCGACACCTGGTTGGTACGGATGTTGCCCGGCTTCGGGACGTCGACGATGAAGTACGCCATCGCGAAGGTGACGATCGGCAACAGCACCAGCGCCGCCAGGGAGAGGTAAGCCGCGCGGCGCACCCACAGCCAGTTGATCTGGTCGACCCAGCTCCAGTCGAACGGCGCTCGGTCACCGCCACCCCCGGACCCGGTGGGCCCTCGCGGTGGCGGCGGTGGCGGCCCCTCGGGTGGGCGCCGCCCGTGCATCGGCTCGTCCCGCCGCGCGGACGCTGAAGTCGCCCGCCCGTCGAGTGCGGCCTTGACCTCGTCGAGCGGGTCTCGCTGCGGCGGCACCGACGCGGAACTGTCCAGTGCCGCCTTGACCTCCTGGATGGGGTCGGGCCGGCGCGGCGAGCGGTCGTCGACGACGGGCGGCAGGATCGTGGTCAACCGGTCGTCGGGGGGAACCGGGCGGCGGCGGCCGGGCTCTTGTGCCGCGTCGCGCCCGGCCGGCTCCGGACGCTCAGGATCGCCGGGTCGGTCGGTGCTCGCGTGCTTGCCCACGCGCTCAGTCGCTGATTCGTTCAGGTCACTGGGCGACTGGTCGTGGCGCCCTTCGTTACTCAATGGCCGTTCGGGCGCCGTTGCGCGCCGTCCGCGTGCCGGTGCCCTTGGGTGGGCGGACCGCACCCATCACAAACGACTTGACGAGATGGTTCCAGCTGCAGGTCCGGCACACCTCCACCACGTGCACGGAGAACTCCTCGAAGCGGGTCGCCAACATCACCAACTCTTCGGCGGTGCGAGCCGAGCCCGACACCGCACCCAGGTGATCGCCGAACACCCACGAGACCAGGGTCAGCTGTTCCTTCCGGCAGATCGGGCACACGACCTGGCTCTGTTTGCCGTGAAACTTTGCGGCGCGCAGCAAATATGGGTTGGCGTCACAGACGTCGGACACACCGGTGCGGCCCGAGTACACCTCGGCGAGCAGGGAGCGCCGCCGAAGTGCGTAGTCCACCACTTGTCGCTGCAGTCGCACGCTGACCAGAGTACGTGGCCGCCCGCCCCGCCGACACGCAACCGAGGCTGTTGCCGGCCCGAGCCGTGACGATCGGCCGTCACATCCTGTGCCGAACCGGGGCCGCACTTCTACGATCATCGGCGTGGCGAAATTGCCGGGGACCGCGCTCGCGGGTCGAGCGACGACGACGACCCGCGCCAAGGACAGCGACCGGCAGGACGCCTGCGCGATTCTCGACATCGCCCTGGGCGACGGCGGGCTTTC
The DNA here is from genome assembly GCF_900078675.2 of Mycobacterium interjectum. GTDB lineage: Bacteria > Actinomycetota > Actinomycetes > Mycobacteriales > Mycobacteriaceae > Mycobacterium > Mycobacterium interjectum. The sequence continues at coordinate 4,246,735 of NZ_LT546237.1, read as the reverse complement.
CGAGCAAGAGCACCGGAAGCGAGTGAGCGCGCCGACCCAAGCGGTCACCCTCGGCGACCTGCAGGGCTTGGTGGACGACCTGCAGGGCGGCGGCACCGCGCCGCCGGCATTGGCCGCCAGGTCGCGCCCGAAGCCAAGTTCGGCGGTCGGGGCGTCCTGGTCACCGCCTTCGTCGAGTCGGTATTGCTCGGTGTCCTCATCGGCTGGGGGCTCTACGGCAACACCCGGACGCCGCTGGATTTCACCACCGATCCGGGAGCCAAGCCCGACGCAGTCGGCCCGGTGGTCGTGACCCCCGCCCACGCAGCTGGATTCCGTCGGCGGCCTGACCGGTTGCTCGAGCAAACACGCAAAAGGTTCGGGACACATGAAGCAGTCCGACGTCAAAACGGCGTATCTGGTGATCGAGCCCGCTACGGACCCGACGCCCCCGGGGGCGCTGTCGCTGTCGGTGTATGTCTCGAGCGACTACGGCGGCGGTTACATCGTGTTCGGCGGTGACGGCACCATCAAGCGGGTCACCCCGCCCTCATAGCGCCTGGTCAAGGGCGTATCCCCGGCGCAGCATTGTGCCGAATAGCGCACTAACACCAGGTAGTGTTGTGGCGAATATATCGAGGCGATACGATGACGCGAGGCGTCGGACCGTTAAGTCCTCAAGTCACTAGCCATCACAAAAGGGGGTGAATCGATGCTTGAGCTCGCCATCCTGGGCCTCCTGATCGAATCGCCCATGCACGGCTATGAACTGCGGAAGCGGCTGACCGGCCTGCTCGGCGCGTTCCGGGCGTTCTCGTACGGGTCGCTCTACCCGGCCCTGCGGCGCATGCAGGCCGAAGGGCTGATCGCCGAGAACGCCGCGCCGGCGGGCACCCCGGTGCGCCGGGCGCGGCGCGTCTACCAGCTCACCGAGGAGGGCCGCCGGCGCTTCGGAGAGTTGGTGGCCGACACCGGCCCGCACAACTACACCGACGACGGCTTCGGGGTGCACCTGGCGTTCTTCAACCGGACGCCGGCCGAGGCGCGCATGCGCATACTGGAAGGTCGCCGTCGCCAGGTTGAAGAGCGGCGGGAAGGCCTGCGCGACGCGGGGGGGCGGGCCAGCAGCTCGTTCGGCCGCTCCACCNGGCCAGCAGCTCGTTCGACCGCTACACCCGCCAGCTTCACCAACTGGGCCTCGAGTCCAGCGAGCGCGAAGTGAAATGGCTAAACGAGCTCATCGCCGCGGAGCGGGCCATGCCCGGCCTCTCCGAGCAGACATAAAACCCCCTGCACGAATCCGATCAGCTGAGACACAAGGTTATGGAGTGAGGAGAACGCCCTATGAGTGACCACAAGCCGTTGGGCGCGCCGGAGGCGCAGACGGACGTACGAGTCGCCATCGTCGGCGTCGGGAACTGTGCGTCTTCGCTGGTTCAGGGCGTGCAGTACTACCTCGACGCGGACGAGAACAGCACCGTGCCCGGTCTGATGCACGTGAAGTTCGGTCAGTACCACGTGCGTGACGTCAAGTTCGTCGCCGCGTTCGACGTGGACGCCAAGAAGGTCGGGTTCGACCTGTCGGAGGCCATCTTCGCGTCGGAGAACAACACCATCAAGATCGCCGACGTGCCGCCCACCAACGTGACGGTGCAGCGCGGCCCGACGCTGGACGGCATCGGCAAGTACTACGCCGACACGATCGAGCTGTCCGACGCCGAGCCCGTGGACGTGGTCAAGGTCCTCCGGGAGAACGACGTCGACGTGCTGGTGTCCTACCTGCCGGTGGGATCGGAGGAGGCGGACAAGTTCTACGCCCAGTGCGCGATCGACGCCGGCGTGGCGTTCGTCAACGCGCTGCCGGTGTTCATCGCCTCGGACCCGGTGTGGGCCAAGAAGTTCGCCGACGCCGGCGTCCCGATCGTCGGTGACGACATCAAGAGCCAGGTCGGCGCCACCATCACCCACCGCGTGATGGCCAAGCTGTTCGAGGACCGCGGCGTGCAGCTGGACCGCACCATGCAGCTCAACGTGGGCGGCAACATGGACTTCCTCAACATGCTCGAGCGCGAGCGGCTGGAGTCCAAGAAGATCTCCAAGACGCAGGCCGTCACGAGCAACCTGCAGCGCGAGTTCAAGACCAAGGACGTGCACATCGGGCCGTCCGACCACGTGGGCTGGCTCGACGACCGCAAGTGGGCCTACGTGCGGCTGGAGGGCCGCGCGTTCGGCGACGTGCCGCTGAACCTGGAGTACAAGCTCGAGGTGTGGGACTCGCCGAACTCGGCCGGCGTCATCATCGACGCGGTGCGGGCGGCCAAGATCGCCAAGGACCGCGGGATCGGCGGGCCGGTGGTTCCGGCGTCGGCCTATCTGATGAAGAGCCCGCCGCAGCAGCTGCCCGACGACGTCGCGCGCACGCAGCTCGAAGAGTTCATCATCGAGGGGTAACTCTCCGGTTTCATCGACCGTGGGGTGAGGGACGCATCAGGCGACCTCACCCCACGGTCGTCTTCGGGGCCCAATTCGTCGACACGACGCTGTGCGGGTGCTTAGCATCAGTTCTCGATGAGAGTTCAACCCGCCGCGTTCCTGCGCACGACGCTGCCGCTCGATCTGTCGCGCCTCGCCGAGCTGGACGGCGGGCGGTACCACTCGATCTGGCTTCCGGACCACATGGTCAGCTTCTGGCCCGACTCGATCTGGACTCCGGAATTCACCGACCTGGCCGACGCCTCGCCATCGCCGCACCGCCACCTCGATGGCCTGGCCGTGGCCGCCGCTGCCGCGGTGCTGACCGAGACGGTTCCGCTCGTCAGCGCCGTGGTGGATACCGTGCGCCGGCATCCTGCCCTGCTGGCCCAGACCGCGCTGACCATCGATCACCTCGCCAAGGGGCGCTTCGTCCTCGGTCTGGGCAGCGGCGAGAGCGAGAACGCGTTGCCCTACGGCTTCGACTTCGCACGGCCGGTCAGCCGCTTCGAGGAGGCGCTGGCCGTGATCCGCCTGCTCTGGGAAAGCGACGGCCCCATCGATTTTCACGGACGGTTCTACTCACTGCGGCACGCGCGGCTGGACACCGAGCCCTACGAGGGCCGGCTACCACCGATCTGGATCGGCGGCAGCGGCCCGCGGATGCTGGGTATCGCGGGCCGGCACGCCGACGGGTGGTGGCCGGCCGGCGCCTGGACGCCGGAGCACTACGCCGAGATGCTCTGCGCGGTAAGGGCCTCCGCCGACCGCGCGGGCCGAGACCCGCTGGCGATCACGCCGTGCTTCATCCAGGTGTGTCTGATCGGACGGGACGAGGACGCCCTTGCCGAGATCTTGCGGGCGCCCCTGGTCAAAGCGTTTCTGCTGCAGGTGTCGGCAAAGACGTTGCGCGGCTTCGGCTTCGAGCACCCCATGGGAGAAACCTGGCGCGGATTTCAGGACATCGACCCGGGCGTGCTCACCCGCGAACGGATCATCGACTTCCTGGACGGCGTGCAGCCCGAGATGGTCCTGGCCGTGGTACCCCACGGAACGCCGAAAGAGGTCGCGAAAATCATCAAGTCGTATGTGGACGCGGGTTTGCGCGTGCCAAAGATCCTCGACTACGGGGCCATGGCCGGCCAGAAGTATGCGGCGAATTCGGCGTCGAACGTTCGGGCCGCCGAGGACGAACTCCTCCGGCTGTGCGGGGACGTGTCGTGACCGCAACGTTGAGTGCCCACGAGATGCTGGCCTCCGCGGAGGCGGAGACCGGATTGCACGACTACGGTGACCCCACGTTGCCGGAGCGCTTCGCCCTCGCCGTCGACCATCTGAACAGCCTCGGCATGAACGCCGACGGCAAATGGGAAGCGGCGCAGGTGTGTCGCTGGCTGCTGACCTCGCGCCTGGAATTCATCGAAGACCGCAACCGCTACCCGATCGGGGACGAAGTGGTCAAGGCGCCGATGTTCGTCACCGGCGAACCGCGTTCCGGCACCACGCTGATGCACGCGCTGATGTCCGTCGATCCCGGGGCCCGGGCGCTGCGCTTCTGGGAAGTCATGTACCCCTCGCCACCGCCGGGCCTCGCCGGTCCCGACGACGCCAGACGCCAGCGGGCCGACGCCGACTGGCGCGAGATCAACGCCAAGCTGCCCAAGTGGCTGCACAGCCACCCCTACAACGACATGCTCGGTGACGGCCTGCCCGAGGACGAACGCACCTGGGCGTTCGATTTCCGGGTGATGACACCGACAGCGTGGTGGCGGGTGCCGATGCAGTCGTTGGTCGGCGGCCTGGCGACCGACGCGGCGGCGCAATATCGGCTGCACAAAGCCATGCTGCAACAACTGCAATACCGCCGACCGCGTAAGTACTGGGTGCTCAAGGGGTTTCACGGGTTCCGGCTCAAGGAACTCTTCGACACCTACCCCGACGCGAGAATGGTCTGGCTGCATCGCGATCCCGTACAGGTGGCCGCGTCGCGCACCATGATGATGGCCGACATCGCCGAAGGCATCGTCGGCCCGGTCGACCTGCACGCGGAGGCGAAAAAGCACCTCCAGATGACCCGGGCCGGCATCGCCAACACGTTGAGCAACCCGCTGATCGACGATCCCCGCATCCTGCATATCCGCTACACGGACTTCATCGCCGAACCCGTCGCGACGGTGGGGCGCTACTACGCGTTCTGCGGTCGCGAGCTGACGGCCGAAGCCGCGTCGAGGATGCGCGCGTATCTGGCCGACAACCGCGGCGACCGCTACGGCAAATTCACCTACTCCACCCAGCTGCTGGTCGACATCGGCGAAGACCTCGACGCGCTGCACGCCGAATTCCGGCCGTTCCGCGAGCGATTCGGCGTCGCGATCGAAAATCGGGCGTGACATGGCAGAACCCGTCACACCAGCCCACCCCCGTCTGTCCGTGCACGACGTCACCTTCTACGGCGCGCCGCTGGCCGACCTGCAGACGTGTTGGGCGACCCTCGGGGTGTCCCGCCTGAGCGTCCTGGATACCGAGCTGTTCGATTCGAGGTTTCCAACGCTGCTGCAGCGCAAGCGCTATGCCGTCGAGGCGGTGTATCACCTGTTCGCGGGGGGCAGTCTTTGCAGCGACCCGCAGGCCGCGCAGGATGGGTTGTGCCGCGTGATCGACGCCGCGGCCGGCGTGCGGGCGCGCACCGTCTACCTGCTCACCGGAGGCCGCGGCGACCTTTCCTGGGGACAGGCCGCCGAACGGTTTTGCGCCATGGTCGCCCCCTGCGCGGCGCACGCGAAGGCCGCCGGCGTGGCGCTGGCCATCGAGAACGCCTCCAGCCTGTACGCCGACATCCATCTCGCCCACACCCTGCGGGACACCGTCGCACTGGCCGAGATGGCCGGCCTGAGCGTGTGCATCGATGTGTTTCACTGTTGGGCCGAAGGCGATTTCGAAGCGATGGTGCAGCGGGCGCTGCCGCGGACGGCGCTCATCCAGTTGAGCGACTACGTGCTCGGCGACCGGGCGTTGCCGGGCCGGGCGGTTCCGGGTGACGGCGCGATTCCCCTCGCAAGATTCGTCGCCCGAGCGCTCGCCGGCGGCTACGCCCACGGTTTCGACCTGGAACTGATCGGCCCCCGCATTGACCGGGAGGGCCGCCTGGAATCCGCCCGGCGCGCATGCGATGTCGTCGGCGCGATGCTCGACGGATTGGGTGCGTGAGGATGGCTTTCGGCGATGGGCCCGACGACGCCGCGCTGCAATCGGCGTGGAACGAATTCTGCGCGCGGCTGCGGCGCGCGGGCGAGCAGGTCTTCAAGGACGCCAACCCCGCCTCGGGCGCCCACCGCGTCGACGCATTCCGCTTCCTGACCCAGAACCTGGGTCAGGCTTTCGATCTGGCCCTCGAGACGCGCGACACCCGCTACCCGGTGCTGCACACCTTCTGCGGGCCGACCCGCAAACTCGGCGGCGACTGCGCCGACTTCACCTACCAGCAAGCCTGGATCGACGGGCGGTCCGCCTACCGGCTGACCGGCAATCGTGGCACCTCGCGGTTCTTCAACGTCACCGTCCAGGGCCCGCGCGTACCCGGGCCGGGCGTGCTGCACGAGCCCTTCGGCGACACACCGGAGGCCAACCTGTTCGGCCATCAACTCAGCGTCACCGACGACGGACAATTCGAGCTCTACATCGGCGGGCCCGAGCGTCGGCCCAACTGGCTGCCCACCACACCGGGCTCACGAAAACTGTTCATCCGCCAGGGATTTGACCGTTGGGATGAACGGCCGGCGCAAATGCGGATCGAGCGGATCGACATGGCGTCCCCCAAGCCGCTGCCCACACCCGACGAGATGATCGAGGCGATGGGCTGGGCGGGTGACTTCGTCAGCGGCCTCATGGCGGACTGGCCCGACTTTCCCTTCACCTACGGCGGCGTCGACGCCGGCGCCCCGAACGCCTTCCCCGACGTCGGCGCGACCGACGCCGACCGCAAACGCGGTCGCGCCGCCGCCAACATGTACTGGGAGCTTGCACCCGACGAGGCGCTGATCGTCGAATTCGACGCCCACGATGGCCTGTGGATGCTCACCAACATGGGCGTGTTCTTCAACAGCATGGACTACCTGTACCGCCCGGTCAGCTACACGCCCAGCCGCACCAAGGTCGACCGGGACGGCAGGATTCGACTGGTCATGGCGCACCGCGACCCGAAAGTGCACAACTGGCTGGACACCCAGGGGTTCGAACGCGGCAACCTCACCTACCGACACATGCTCGAAGGCGAGCCCGTCCCGCTGGAGACCCGAACGGTCACATTCGACGACCTGATGAGCGCGCTTCCCGCGGACACCGTCATGATCACCGCGGCCGAGCGCACCGCCGCGATGTGGGACCGGTTCCACGGCGTCCGCCGGCGTTATTCGCTCTAGTCCTATGGTGGATCCGTGAGTGCGATCCCCGAACACGACCTGGCCGGATTATCCGAGTTCTCGCTGCTGTCCGAAAACGCCGAACAGGCCGGTGTTGCGGGGCCACCGCCCGACGTGGAGCGGGTCGAGTCGGGCCCGGCGGCCACCAGGATCAGCGCGCTGCGCTGGGGCGTCACTCCCCCGCGCGTCGTCTTCCTGCATGGCGGCGGGCAAAACGCGCACACCTGGGACACCGTCATCGTCGGCCTCGGGGCGCCGGCACTGGCCGTGGACCTGCCCGGGCACGGGCATTCGGCATGGCGCGAGGACGGCGACTACTCGCCGCAGCTCAACGCCGATGCCCTGCTGCCCGCGCTGCGCGAGCACGCGTCAAGCGCCGATCTCGTGGTGGGCATGTCGCTGGGCGGGTTGACCGCGATTCGGCTGGGGGCGATCGCCCCGGAGCTGGTCAATGACCTCGTCCTGATCGACGTCACCCCGTCGGCGCTGCAACGACACTCCGAGATGACCAAGGAGCAGCAAGGCACGGTGGCGTTGATGCACGGCGAGCGGGAGTTTGACAGCTTCCAGGCCATGCTCGACCTGACCACCGCCGCCGCACCACACCGCGAGGTGAAAGCCCTGCGGCGCGGCGTCTTCCACAATTCCCGCCGGCTCGACAACGGCAAGTGGACGTGGCGCTACGACGCCATCCGCAAATTTCCCGACTTCGACGGCCTGTGGGACGACGTCGACAGCCTGTCCGCGCCCATCACCCTGATCCGCGGCGGCTCGTCGGGCTTCGTCACCGACGACGACGCGGCCGAACTCGGCAGGCGCGCAACCAATTTCCGCACGGCGCACGTCGTCGAGAATTCGGGTCATTCCGTGCAAAGCGACCAACCGCGCGCCCTGATCGACCTCCTGCGCGGGGTGCTCGACTCGCACTGAGCCTACGGTGGTGCTATGCATCCTGACCGCCCCATTCGCATCGGCGTGCAATTGCAGCCGCAGCACGCCCCGCACTACCCCCAGATACGCGGCGCCGTTCGCCGCTGCGAAGACATCGGCGTCGACATCGTTTTCAACTGGGACCACTTCTTTCCGCTCTACGGCGATCCCGACGGTCCTCATTTCGAATGCTGGACCATGCTCGGGGCCTGGGCCGAACAAACGTCTCGCATCCAGATCGGTGCGCTGGTGACGTGCAACTCCTACCGCAACCCGGAACTGCTCGCCGACATGGCGCGCACCGTCGAGCACATCTCGGACGGCCGGCTCGTCCTGGGCATCGGTTCCGGCTGGAAGCAAAAGGATTACGACGAATACGGCTACGAATTCGGGACCGCCGGTAGCCGGCTGGACGACCTGGCGGCCGCGATGCCACGGATCAAGGCGCGACTGGCCAGGCTGAACCCGGGGCCGACCCGAGACATCCCGGTCCTCATCGGCGGCGGGGGCGAACGCAAGACCCTGCGGCTGGTGGCGGAGCACGCCGACCTATGGCACAGCTTCACCTCCGCCGACGAGTTTCCGGCGAAGTCGGCCGTTCTGGAACGGCACTGCGCCGACGTCGGCCGCGACCCGGCCGGCATCGAACGCTCGGCCGCGGTCAACGGGGCAATAGCGGGCGGCGGTCTGGTCGCCAACGCCGAAAAGCTGGTGGGCCTGGGCGTCACGCTGCTGACCGTCGGTTGCGATGGCCCCGACTATGACCTGACCGCCGCGCAGGAGTTGTGCAAGTGGCGCGATTGTCGCTGACAACGGGTCGAGCCGCGTTTGTCTCCGATTCATCCGCCAAACATCTGTAGTTGCGCGCCAAGACATGAGAAACTCTCTGCGCTAGATGGCCGAAGCGGTTTGACGGTATTGAAAGGCACTCAAGAAACGGATGCCAAAGAAATACGGGGTCAAAGAAAAAGATCAGGTTGTTTCGCACATCCTCAACCTGGTGCTGACGGGGAAACTGCGCAGCGGCGACCGCGTCGACCGTAACGAGATCGCCGTCGGGCTCGGGGTCAGCCGCGTCCCGATCCAAGAGGCGCTGGTCCAACTCGAACACGACGGCATCGTGTCCACCCGTTATCACCGGGGCGCGTTCGTCGAGCGCTTCGACGAGGCCACCGTCCTCGAGCACCACGAACTCGATGGCGTGCTCAACGGGATCGCCTCGGCGCGCGCGGCCACCAACCCCACGCCGCGGATTCTGGGAGAACTCGATGCGCTCATGCGATCGCTGCGCTCCGCGAAGGAATCCCGGGCCTTCTCGGAGATCGCCGGCGAATATCGGCGCACGATCAACGAGGAGTACGCGGGACCGCGGCTGCACGCCACAATCCGCGCGTCGCAAAACCTCATCCCCCGGGTGTTCTGGATGACATACCAGTGCAGCCGCGACGACATGTTGCCGTTCTACGAGGACGAGACGTCCGCGATACACCGGCGTGACCCCGAGGCCGCGCGGGCCGCGTGCGTCGGGCGGTCCAACCTGATGGCCCAAACCATGCTGGCGGAGCTGTTTCGGCGCAGGGTGTTCGCCGCACCCGACGACATCGGCCAGGTTGTGCCCCAGGTCTTCGCCGGCGCCGAAGCCGCCCTCGGCGAGCCGTCGATCGCTTTCTAAAGCCGCTTTGACGCGCCGCGTCGCCGGACTGCCGATACGGTAGCCGTGATGAGTTCGCGCCTGGACCGGCGTACCAAGCGCCGAAAGCTCTTCGCACTGGCCACGACGATGCTGATGGTCTGCGGCCTGACGCCGGCTGTCCCCGCCGCGGCCGACTGGAACCAATGCGCGCCCGGGGGCCTGGAGAGCGCGCGGACCTTGCCCAGCGATCTGACCGAGACACCCGGCGCGGGTCACGATGACGTTGACACCACGGCATCCGTCGAACCGCTCGGCTCGATCAACGTCGACGCGCTGGGCCTCGGGACGCCGGGCGTCCTCACGGTCGGCACCCTGTCCGACGCCCCGCCGAACATCTGCATCAACCCGACAGGGGAATTCAGCGGCTTCGACAACCAGCTGTTGCGCGCCATCGCCGGCAAGCTCGGGCTGCAAGTCCGCTTCGCCAGCACGGACTTCTCCGCGCTGCTCGCCCAGGTGGCGTCCCGGCGCTTCGACGTCGGCTCCGCGTCGGTGAAAGCCACCGAGGCGCGTCGCCGCACGGTGTCGTTTACCAACGGCTACGACTTCGGCTTCTACTCGCTGGTGGTGCCCCCCGGCTCGGCGATCCACAAGTTCAGCGATCTCGCCGCCGGCCAGCGCATCGGCGTGGTCCAGGGCACCGTGGAGGAGTCGTACGTCGTCGACACGTTGCACCTGCAACCGGTGAAGTATCCCGGCTTCGCCACGTTGTACGCCGCCGTCAAGACGCGCCAGATCGACGCGTGGGTGGCGCCCGGGACGCTGGCGTCGACCGTGATACGGCCCGGCGATCCGGCGGTGGTGGTCGCGAACACTTTCAGCCCAGGCAATTTCGTGGCCTTCGCGGTCGCCAAAGACAACCCGCCGCTGGTCGCTGCGTTGAATTCCGGGCTCGACGCCGTCATCGCCGACGGCACCTGGGCCAACCTCTACTGCCAGTGGGTGCCGCGGCCCCTGCCGCCCGGCTGGAAACCCGGCTCGAAGGCCGCACCCGCCCCCCACCTACCGGACTTCGCCGCGATCGCCGCGCGCCACCACCGGGAGTCGGCCGGCCCGGGCGCGCCGATGTCGACGCTGGCGCAGTTGCGCGAGTCCTTCTTCGACTGGGAGCTGTATCGACAAGCCATTCCCGCGCTATTGACCGTCGGGTTGCCCAATACGTTGATCCTGACGAACAGCGCCCTCGTCATCGGCCTGGCACTGGGGATGGTGCTCGCGATGGCCGGGCTTTCGCGGTCGCGCTGGCTGCGCTGGCCGGCGCGGATGTACACCGACATCTTCCGCGGGCTCCCCGAAGTGGTGATCATCCTGCTCATCGGCATGGGCGTCGGGCCGTTGGTGGGCGGGCTGACCAACAAGAATCCCTATCCATTGGGTATCGCCGCGCTGGGATTGATGGCCGCCGCCTACATCGGCGAGATCCTGCGCTCGGGCATCCAGAGCGTCGATCCCGGCCAACTCGAAGCCTCCCGCGCCCTCGGCTTCAGCTACCCGGCCGCGATGCGTCTGGTGGTGGTGCCGCAGGGAATCCGGCGGGTGCTGCCGGCACTCGTCAATCAGGCCATCGGGCTGTTGAAGGCCTCCGCGCTGGTGTACTTCCTGGGCCTGGTTGCCCAACAGCGCGAGCTGTTCCAGGTCGGTCGTGACCTCAACGCGCAGACCGGCAGCCTGTCGCCGTTGGTGGCCGCCGGCCTGTTCTACCTGATTCTGACCATTCCCCTCACCCACTTGGTCAACTACATCGACACCCGGCTTCGCCGCGGCCGTGGCGCCGCCGAGCCCGACGACCACGCCGCCATGCTGGCGACCAAGTTCGGCCACGAGATCACGTGACCGCCGGGGCCCTGAGGCGCGCGTCGGTATCGCTGGTGGCCAAGGATATTCATCAAACCCTCGGCGGCAACCCGGTGCTACGCGGGGTGAATGTCGAGGCTCCCGCAGGCAGCACGATCGCCATCATCGGGCCGTCCGGCTCGGGCAAATCGACGCTGCTGCGCACCCTGAACCGACTGCACGAGCCGGACAGCGGCGACATCCTGTTGGACGGCCGGTCGGTGTTACGCGACGATCCCAACAAGCTGCGTCAGCGCATCGGCATGGTGTTCCAGCAATTCAATCTCTTTCCGCATCTGTCCGTGCTGAAAAACGTTGCGTTGGCGCCGTCCAAGCTGCACCGGCTGCCCGCCGATACGGCCCGCGAGCTGGCGCTGGCCCAGCTGGACCGAGTTGGCCTGAAGCATAAGGCCGATGCCCGCCCCGGCACCCTGTCGGGCGGTCAACAACAGCGGGTCGCCATCGCACGCGCGCTTGCGATGGCCCCCCAGGTGATGTTCTTCGACGAGGCGACCTCGGCGCTGGATCCCGAAATGGTCAAGGGGATTCTGCAACTGATCGCCGACCTCGGCGCCGACGGCATGACCATGGTGGTCGTGACGCACGAAATGGGTTTCGCCCGGTCGGCATCCGACACCGTCGTATTCATGGATCGCGGCAAGGACGTGGAATCCGGGCCTCCCGAGCAGATATTCGGAGCCGCAAAAACCGAGCGGCTACAGCGATTCCTTTCCCAAGTGCTATGACAGTTCCCAACTAGTCGGGGTTAGTCCGGTATAGCTACCTTGTCCGCCACCCATATCGGGTTAGACTGCCGACTTATGGCGGACAGCGAATCCACCGCGCCCGAGGTAAAAGAGCTTGCGGAAGGGTTGCACCGTGCGCTGTCCAAATTGTTTTCGATCCTTCGCCGCGGGGACCCGAGCGGCGTCGTGGCCGGCGAGCTGACCCTGGCGCAGCTGTCCATCTTGATCACCCTGCTCGATCAGGGCCCCATCCGGATGACCGACCTGGCCGCGCACGAACGGGTACGGACGCCCACCACGACTGTGGCGATCCGCCGACTGGAAAAGATCGGGCTGGTAAAACGCTCGCGCGACCCGTCGGACCTGCGTGCGGTGCTGGTCGACATCACGCCCCGAGGACGGGCCGTGCACGCCGAATCCCTGGCCAACCGGCATGCCGCGCTGGCCGCGATGCTCAGTCAGCTTCCCGAGTCCGACCTGAACACGCTGACGAAGGCGCTGGCGCCGCTGGAACGCCTGGCCTCCGGCGAATCGGGCCCGGCCGGAGAGCCACCTGCGCGCAAGCAGGCGTGAAAGCGACTGGTCTGCAACGCAATTGGTAAGGCTCGGTAGGCTTCCCGTACGCTAGGTGGCATGCCCACCGCACTCATTACGGGCGCGAGCGGCGGTATCGGATCCGCTATCGCCACAGCGCTGTCGGAAACACACACCCTGCTGCTGGCGGGCAGGCCCTCAGATCGGCTCGACGCCGTCGCGGAACGGCTCGGCGCTACCACTTTTCCGCTGGACTTGACCAACACCGACGAGATCGAGGCCAGCTGCGAAATCGTCGACGAACTAGACGTATTGGTGCACAACGCGGGGGTATCCATCCCTGGGCACGTCGCCGAATCCCATGTGGACGAGTGGCGCGCCACCTTCGCGGTGAACGTCTTCGGGGTTGTGGAACTGACGCTGGCGTTGCTGCCGGCGCTGCGACGGGCCAAGGGCCAGGTAGTATTCATCAATTCCGGTGCGGGGCAGTCGGTCTCGCCGAGTATGGCCTCCTATTCGGCGAGCAAGTTCGCGATGCGGGCCTTCGCCGACTCGTTGCGCGAAGACGAGCCTGACTTGCGCGTGACCACGATCTACCCCGGCCGTACCGACACCGGGATGCAACGCGAGCTCGTCGCGTTCGAAGGTGGACGATACGACCCGGCCGACTTCCTGCGCCCGGAGACGGTCGCGGCGGCGGTCGCCAACGCGATCGCCACGCCGCCCGACGGCCATGTCCACGAGGTGGTGCTCCGGCCGGGCAAGCGATGACCTAAACGACCAGGTTGACGAGCCGGCCGGGCACCACGATCACCTTGCGCGGAGTGGCGCCGGACAGGAAAGCCTGAACCTTGTCGTCGGCCAAGGCCGCGGCTTTGAGCGCATCGTCATCGGCGTTGGCGGCCACCACCACTCGGCCACGCACCTTCCCGTTCACCTGCACCGGGTATTCCACGGTGTCTTCGACGAGGTAAGCGGGGTCCGCCTCCGGGAATGGCCCGTGCGCCAGCGGGGCGCTATGGCCCAGCCGTGACCACAGTTCCTCGGCCATGTGCGGGGCGAGCGGTGCCAGCATGAGCACCAGCGGCTCGACCGCCGCGCGGGGCGCCGCGTCGCGGTGCTCTTTGGTGAGGTGGTTCGTGTACTCGATCAGCTTGGCCACGGCGGTGTTATTACGCAGTGCCGCATAGTCTTCGGAGACCCCGGCGATAGTGCGGTGCAGCGCGCGCAGCGTGCCCGTGTCCAGCGGTTGATGGCTTGCGCCGTCGGCCACCCGCGTTTCGCCGGTCTGCTCGTCGATCACCAGCCGCCACACCCGCTGCAGGAAGCGGTGCGCGCCGACGACGTCCTTGGTGGCCCACGGGCGCGACGCCTCGAGGGGACCCATCGACATCTCGTAGACCCGCAGCGTGTCCGCGCCGTACTCGTCGCAGATCTCGTCGGGCGATATCGAGTTCTTCAGGCTCTTACCGATTTTCCCGAACTCCTGGGACACTTCGATCTCGCCGTCGGGGCCCGGGTAGAAGAACCTGCCGCCGCGTTCGATCACCTCGTCCGCCGGCACATATGACCCCCGCGGGTCGGTGTAGGCGAAGGCCTGGATGTAGCCCTGGTTGATGAGCCGGCGATACGGCTCGCGCGAACTGACGTGGCCCAGGTCGTAGAGCACCTTGTGCCAAAACCGCGCATACAGCAGGTGCAGCACCGCGTGTTCGGCGCCTCCGACATACAGGTCGACCCCGCCAGGGTCCTGCGGGCCGTACTCGGCCGGCCGCGGGCCCATCCAGTACGCCTCGTTTTCCTTGGCGCAGAACCGCTCTGAATTGTGCGGATCGGTGTAGCGCAGTTCGTACCATGAGCTGCCGGCCCACTGGGGCATCACGTTGGTGTCGCGGGTGTAAGGCTTCAGACCGTCACCCAGATCCAGCTCGACGTGTACCCACTCGGTCGCCTTGGCCAGCGGTGGCTCGGGAACGCTCCCGGCATCGTCCGGGTCGAACAGCACCGGCGAGTAGTCGCGGACATCGGGGAGTTCGACGGGCAGCGCGGCCTCGTCGAGCGCATGCGGGCGCCCATCGCCGTCGTAGACGATCGGAAATGGCTCGCCCCAGTACCTTTGTCTCGCGAAAAGCCAGTCGCGCAGTTTGAATTCGATGCGCGCGCGACCGCGTCCGTCGGCGTGAAGGTGGCGGGTGATCGCTTGCTTGGCGGCCGCCACGTCCATTCCGTCGAGGTAGCCGGAGTTGACCAGCACACCGTCGCCCGCGTGCGCGGCCTGCGTAATATCGCCGCCGGCAATGACTTCCACGATCGGCAGGCCCAGCTCCCGGGCGAAGTCCCAGTCACGCTGGTCATGGCCGGGGACCGCCATGATCGCCCCGGTGCCGTAGCCGGCCAGTACATAATCGGCGATGAAGACGGGCACCGGTTTTCCGTTGGCCGGGTTGGTGGCGTAGCCGCCGAGGAAGACGCCCGTCTTCTCCCGGCTTTCCTGGCGTTCGAGGTCTGACTTCGCGCCGATCGCACGGCGGTAGGCGGCCACGGCCTCGGCCGGCGTGGCGGCACCGTACGTCCAGCGCGGGTCGGTGCCGTCGGGCCAGGCGGTGCCGACCAGTTCGTCGACCAGGTCGTGCTCGGGGGCCAGCACCAGGTACGTCGCACCAAACAGCGTGTCGGGCCGAGTGGTGAATACCTCGATATCGACCTTTGAGCCACGTCGTTCGCCATTGGAGATAGCCGCCGAGAACAGCGCCTGCGCGCCCGTGGAGCGACCAATCCAGTTGCGCTGCATGGTCTTTACCCGATCGGGCCAATCCAGCACCTCGAGGTCGTCGAGCAGCCTGTCGGCGTAGGCGGTGATCCGCATCATCCATTGCCGCAGCCGTTTGCGAAATACCGGGAAGTTGCCTCGGTCGCTGCGGCCGTCGGCGGTCACCTCTTCGTTGGCCAGCACGGTGCCCAGCCCGGGGCACCAATTCACCATCGAGTCGGCCCGGTAGACGAGTCGGTGGCCGTCGATCACGTCGGCCCGCTCCCCCGCCGACAGCCCGGCCCAGTCCCGCCCATCGTCGAGACGACGCGCCCCGGAATCGAACTCGGCGACCAACTCGGCGATCGGTCGTGCCTTATTGGCGGCGGTGTCGAACCAGGCGTTGTAGATCTGCAGGAAGATCCACTGGGTCCACTTGTAGAACTCGACGTCGGTGGTGGAGAAGCTGCGCCGGCTGTCGTGGCCGAGGCCCAGCCGACCGAGCTGGCGCCTGAAGTTGACGACGTTGGCCTCGGTCCTGGTGCGCGGGTGCGTGCCGGTTTGCACCGCGTACTGCTCGGCCGGCAGCCCGAAGGCGTCAAAGCCCAACGCGTGCAGGACATTATGGCCGTTCATCCGGAAGTACCGGGCGTAGACGTCGGTGGCGATGTATCCCAACGGGTGGCCGACGTGCAATCCATCGCCCGACGGGTAGGGGAACATGTCCTGCACGAACAGCTTGTCGGCGGGTACTGGCGTCCCGTCGGCGGGAGCCAGGTCTCCTACCGGGTTGGCCACGTTGAACGTCCCGAGCTTTGCCCAGTTCTCCTGCCACGCGCTTTCGACCCGGCCCGCCAGTGCCGCGGTGTAGCGATGCGGCGGCGCATCGGAGTCCGGCGCGGCGGCGCCGGAAACGGTGGTCGGGGATTCGGTCACCTGAACAGGGTATAAGGACCGCCTCGCCGGCCCCGCCGGCCACAGGTTGGTCTCGGTTGCGTTGCGCACCGATCAGAGGTTCATCCCAGGTCGGTTTCGGCCCTGTTCAGCGGGTTTGACCTCTGGTTACAGTCGGCCTCTAACCACGTGGCCGAGCCGTTGGGAAGGATCACGCAGATGATTCAGATCACCCGTACGTTGCGGGTACTCGCAGGGGGTCTGGCCGCCGGCGGGATCGGTGTCACGGCATTCGCGGGCGGCACCGCATCGGCCGATCCCTCGCTCCCCGCCCCACAGCCCGCGCCGGTCGTCGCTGCGCCGGCGCCCGCGCCGCAAAACGTCGTGGCGGCACCCGGGCAGCTGCCCGGCAACAGGTTGCTCGCCACTCCCCCGGCGGCCAACCCGTTTGTACCGCCGAATGCCGCCGCAGCGCCCGCCGCGGTCGCGCCGGCGGTCCCCGCGCAGACCCCCGCGGTTACGGGCACGCTGCGCGACTACCTGCAGTCGAAGGGCGTCAAGCTCGAGGCGCAGAAGCCCCAGGGCTTCAAGGCGCTCGACATCACGCTGCCGGTTCCGCCTCGCTGGACCCAGGTGCCCGACCCGAATGTGCCCGACGCGTTCGCGGTGATCGCCGACCGGCGCGGGGCCAGCATTTACTCGTCAAACGCGCAGGTGGTGGTGTACAAGCTGGTCGGGAACTTTGATCCGAAAGAGGCCATCAGCCACGGCTTCGTCGACAGCCAGCAACTGCTCGCGTGGCAGACCACCAACGCCTCGATGGCCGACTTCGGCGGCTTCCCGTCGTCGGTGATCGAGGGCACCTACCGCGACGGCGACATGATGCTCAATACGTCGCGCCGCCACATCATCGCAACCTCCGGCCGGGACAAGTACCTGGTGTCGCTGTCGGTGACCACCGATCGTGCGGTGGCGGTCGCGGATGCGCCGGCCACCGACGCCATCGTCAACGGCTTCCGCGTGACCGCACCCGGAACCGCCTCCCCCGCCCCCGCCCAGGGGCCCGGTGCGTCGCCGGTCGGGCTTCCCGCGCAAGCGGCGGCGCCGCCGGTGGCTGTTCCCGCGCAGCCGGCGGCGGCACCGGTCGGGCTTCCCGCCCAGCCGGCCGCGCCCTACCCAGCGGCCGCCAGCAGGCCGACGCCGAACCTCTTGACGATGGTGCCCGGGCTGCCGCCGCTGCCGAACTTCTCGTTCCTGCAGCACTAACAGGGCCGTCGAGCCCGCCGCGCGGCCGGGCGGCCGGGCTCGTATTGTGAGGCCATGTTGATCGCGGGGTTGGTGTGCATGTGTGCGGCGGTGGCCTCCGCCGGGTTCGGGACCTGGTCGCTCGCCCACAATCAGACGGCTGACGGCGCCACCGCCCAGCTCGCGCTGCGCGCCATGGCGCCCACCCAGCTGGCGGCCGCGGTGATGCTGGCCGCCGGCGGGGCCGTCGCCCTGGCCGCCTCCCCCCACACCGCTCTGGTCGTGCTGATCGTCTGTGTCGCCGGCGCGCTCGGAACCCTGGCCACCGGGTCGTGGCAAAGCGCGCGCTTCGCGCTGAGCCGGGAAGCGGCGGCGGCCGGTTGCGCCGGCAGCTGCGCCGTCTGCACGCAGTCCTGCTACTGATCCGATGGTGCCGGCCCGCTAGAGCCGTCATGGTGAAGCGGCCGGCGGTGGCTATTTGCAGCGGCGACAGTCGTTTTGACCCTGCTGCCGCGGATGATCGCGCGGCGTGCCGGCGAGCCTAGTTTCGGCTCACATCGATCGGGTGGCTCGCGAGCAAGGAAAGCGGCAGCGGCTGGCGACGCAGCACCTGCCCCCACAGGTCGGCCCTCGGCCCGATCAGAACATCGGATGGCAACGCGGACAGCACAATCCAGTCGTCGCGCTCGATCTCACCCTCGAGCTGGCCGATGGTCCAGCCGGAGTACCCGGCGAAGATGCGCACCCCCTCCACCAGCGGGGCGATCAGGTCGGGCTCGGCGTCCAGGTCGACCATCACGATCCGGCCGTCCACATGCCGCAGGCCCGGCACCCCTTGCGGATCGGCGCCGGTGCGCAGCGCCGCCAGGCACAGGGCCGCGTCGCGCTTGACCGGCCCACCGATGAACATGGTCTTGGGTTTGGCCGACAGTTTGGCCCACTGCGGCAACACGTTGTAGACCGCGGTCTCGCTGGACCGGTTGAGCACGACCCCCAGTGTGCCGCCGTCGTTGTGCTCGACGATGTAGATCACGCTGCGCCGAAACGTGGGCTCGAGAAGATCGGTGTTGGCAAGCAGGAGAGTGCCCGCACGAACCCGCTGCGCGGCGGGTGCGACGTAGTCCTCGGGGTCTTCGGGAGGCATCACACCATCATCGCACCTTCGCTTCGCGGCCCGGTGTAATCAAGCGTGGCGCACGAATATTTGTACTGTTGGTGAAACCCAACCCTGGAAGTCGGTGCTGTGATTCAACCCCGGACGCACTCGCGCGCATCCGCCGACCTGTGGCGGTCGGTGCGCGGCCTGCCGGATTTCTGGCGGCTGCTGCAGGTACGCATGGCGAGTCAGTTCGGCGACGGGCTGTTTCAGGCGGGGTTGGCCGGAGCGCTGTTGTTCAACCCGGATCGCGCCGCCGACCCGATGGCCATCGCACGCGCGTTCACGGTGCTGTTCTTGCCCTACTCGTTGCTCGGACCCTTCGCCGGCGCGCTGATGGACCGCTGGGATCGACGGCTGGTGCTGGTGGGCGCGACGGCGGGCCGCCTGATCCTCATCGCGGGGATCGGCACCATTCTGGCCGTGCGCGCCGGCGACATGCCGCTGCTGATCGCGGCGCTGTTCGCCAACGGCCTGGCCCGGTTTGTCGCGTCCGGGCTGTCGGCGTCATTGCCCCACGTCGTGCCGCGCGAGCAGGTGGTGACGATGAATTCGGTTGCCACCGCTTCCGGCGCCGTCGCGGCCTTCCTGGGCGCCAACTTCATGCTGGTGCCGCGCTTCTTCGCCGGCGCCGGCGATGGGGGAGCGGCGGTGATCATCTTCATCACCGCGATTCCCGTTTCCATCGCGTTGCTGTTGGCGTTGCGGTTCGGCTCCCGCGTGCTGGGCCCGGATGACACCAAGCGCGCGATCCATGGACCGGCCGTCTACGCGGTCGTCACTGGCTGGCTGCACGGCGCGCGCACGGTTGTGCAGAGCCCGACGGTTGCTGCCACCTTGGCGGGCCTGGCCTCTCATCGGATGGTGGTCGGGATCAACTCGCTGGTGATGCTGCTGCTGGTGCACCACCTGCCGGGCCGGGCGACCGGAGGCCTGGGTATCGCGTTGGTGTTCTTCGCCGCTTCCGGTCTCGGCGCCTTCCTCGCCAACGTGTTGACGCCGTCGGCGATTCGCCGCTGGGGCCGCTACGCCACGGCGAATGGCGCGCTGGTCGCGGCCGCGCTCATCCAGCTCCCCGGTGCCCTGCTGCGTCTCCCGCTGATGGTGGTGTGCGGCTTTTGCCTCGGCGTCGCCGGTCAGATGGTCAAGCTGTGCGCCGACTCCGCGATGCAGATGGACGTCGACGACGCGCTGCGCGGGCACGTGTTCGCGGTGCAGGATGCGCTGTTCTGGGTGGCGTTCATCGTCGCGATCACGGTGTCCGCCATCTTGATTCCCGACGACGGGCGCGCGCCGGTGTTTGTGCTCTTCGGGACGGTGCTGTATCTGATCGGGCTCGCGATGCACAGCGTCATCGGGCGTCGCGGGCAGCCGGCCGGCAATCGCTAAGGTACGTAGCGTGACCGCTGCCGAGCCGATGGTGGCCGACCTGCGCGCCGAAAGCGACGACCTGGACGCGCTGGTGGCGCCGTTGCCGGCCGACCGCTGGGCGGATCCGACGCCGGCGCCGGGCTGGACCATCGCCCACCAGATCGGGCACCTGCTGTGGACCGACCGGGTCGCGCTGACCGCCGTCACCGACGAGGCAGGATTCGCCGAGGTGTTGGCGGCGGCTCAGGCCGACCCGACCGGCTTCGTCGACGCGGGCGCCGAGGAACTGGCGGCCGCGGCACCGGCCGAACTGCTCGCCGATTGGCGGGCCACCCGCGCTCGGTTGCACGAGGCCCTGCTGGCGGTGCCCGACGGCCGCAAGCTGCCCTGGTTCGGGCCACCGATGAGCGCGGCGTCGATGGCGACGGCCCGGCTGATGGAGACGTGGGCGCACGGGCTCGACGTCGCCGATGCCCTCGGCGTCAAACGGCGAGCCACCGAGCGCCTCCGGTCGATCGCGCACATCGGGGTGCGCACCCGCGATTACGCCTTCGTCATCAACAACCTGATGCCGCCCAGCGACCCGTTCCACGTCGAGCTGCGCGGACCCGGCGGCGACACCTGGTCCTGGGGCCCGCCGGACGCCACCCAGCGGGTCACGGGCTCCGCCGAGGACTTCTGCTTCCTGGTGACGCAGCGGCGTCCGCCGGGCGCGCTGGACGTCACGGCGCACGGTCCCGACGCGCAGCGATGGCTGGAGATCGCTCAAGCCTTCGCGGGGCCGCCCGGCCCCGGTCGATGAGCCGCCTACAGCGCGCCCGCCGGCTCGTTGAGCTTGTGAAACCACGCGAGGTGGTAGTTCGCCGACACCAAATCCCCGGCCACCGCGCCTTCGGTGGCGGCCAGTAGCAGGCAGTTGAGGAAGAGCGCGGGGTCGATGTTCGGATACTGGATCACCAGCTGATAGCGCGCCGTATCGAGATGCACCCGGAGCAGATCGATCTCTTCTTCCGCCACGCCGGTTCCGGCGGCCGCGGCGCGGGCCAACGTGTGCACCATCCGCGGCAACCCGTCCCGCCAGTGCGTGGCCTGGCTCAACTCCCAGCCGAGACCGTCCACCGCGGGCAGCTCGCGGGGCTGCGCCGAGGCCGCCGTCTCGGCGAAGTCATTCAGCCGGCCCAGGGAATCGCCGGGGGCGTAGGTGCGGGCCCGCCGGGTTTCGCCGACCAAGGCCGCGACCTTGCCGGTGCGTCGCCCCGGTTCCAATAACCGCACGCCCTCGGGAAGCGCGATGCCCGGCGGTATCCAGCCGTGGGCAAAGTCGGTGACCAACACGGTGCTGCCGTCGGGGCGATCGCCGATCGCCCAATTCAGGCGCGGCTCTTGATGGACCACGAACGCGAGGAGGCGCTGCAACCGTTCGTCGTCGGATTCGCTTGCCCTCGCGGCCACCGGGATTTTCTCGGTCGGGCCGGGCCGCGGGCCGGCGATCGCCTCCTCGGAGGCCCGGTGACGACCCTCCGAGGCGTCGTGCTCCTCCTCGTCTGCGGCCGCGACGGCTTCCGGAGGGGCGGGAGCAGCTTCGGTGACCACGGGGATGATCTGCGTCGTCTCGAGACCGGCGCCGTCAGGGGGCGCCCCGGGCTGCACGGCGTGCACATGGCGAATCGCCGACTCGACCCGCCGCACCGCGCGCGCCCGGGCATCCTCGATGACCCTGGCTTCCTCTGCCCGTCGGACGAATTCGGGCATGTCCGCTAGCCGGATCTTTCTGAGCTCGTCGTTGGCGCTTCGGGTGATGCGCTGCAGGTCGTCCCTCAGATACTCTGCGAGAGTGGAGGTTTCGGCGGTGGTCGCGGACAATTCGGCAGGCCAAAGTCCGCCCGTCACCCAGGGGGTGCAGTCCACGGGAGAGCTGAAGGCCGGAATAGTCAGCGATTCCCGGGTAGCTCTCCGGAGGCGCTGGCGCGCCGCTATTCGACCGAAGATCGCCACTGGCCAAGCCTACCGGCATCCGTCGGGTCGTCTATTCGGTCAGTGAATTGTGCTGCTGCGACGGCCTGGGTAGCGTGGGGACATGGCTGATTCTGCGCTGCAGCAGCAACTCGACGAGGTGCGCGCCCTGCTGGCCCGCGCGCGAGAGTTGTTCGGCCCCAATCCCGTCGAGCCGCCCACGGACATCGCTCCCGATCCCGACAGCGCCAAGACCTGGCTGGTTTAGGCGCGACGCCGCAACTTGTGCGCCAGGAGCTTTTCGATCGCCGCATCGAGGTCATGCGGGCTGGGCACCTCCATCGACGGGGTATGGCCGGCCGCCACGATCTCGTCGCGAACTTCCAGCAGCGCTTTGAGGCAGGACACGTCGGCGGTCAACAGGATTCCCTGCGCCAGGGTTTCGGCGTCGGTGTCCATCGCCTCTTCACTCAGCGCGACGCTGTGCATGTACCCGCCGCGGCAGGAGCGGACCAGGATGTGCCCGCTCGGGTGGACGGTGTCGAAGGCGGGATTGGCGTCCGTCACCGACCCCCGTCAACGATGCCGCCGAAGTTTCGTGCCGCCTCTTGCTCGTGCTCTTCCCACATCGCCGCCGACACGCTCAGTTTCTCCGCGATGTCGGCGTGGTCGTCGGCTTGCTGTTCGTAGCACTGGCGCCGCAACTCGAGCAGTTCGCGTCCGGCATCGCGCAGTTCGCCGAAGACCGGCCCGAGCGAGTCCAGGCTTTCCTGGATCGCAGCGTGCGAAGACGGAACGGTGCGCAGATAATCGGAGGTCTCCTGGTGATGCGCAGCGGCTTCGCGTAAGTGCGCGGGCACCACACGGATTGGTTCTGCCATCTGCTCTCTCTCCTACTCGGTGCACCGCCGCGGGAGGGCGGGGCCATCACTATTGTCAGGTGGCCGACGTGGCCGCCGGCCCGGTGGGTGTCGGTGTGTGCGGCTCGACCGGCGGGCTCGCGGGCGCGCTCACCGCCGGTGGATGCTCCCAGCCTAGAAAGTTCGGCCCGCTCACGGTGGCGATGCGCTGAATCTGGCCGTCGAGAAGGGCCTTCTCATGCCCGAGGGCGAGCGCATGACGATCGGTGAGGATGCCGATATCGCCGGGCGTCGCCTGCAGCGCGTCGATGGGATTGGGGACCGCCGTTCCCGGTGGGGGGATGGTAATTCCCTGCTGATGGAACGCATCTGGGATCGGGGCGCCACCGACGGCGGCTTGGATCGCCGCGGCCAGTTGTGGGCTGGCCGCCGTGACCGTATCACCGTCGGGCAGGGTAACCGCCGTGGGGCCCGCCAGTGGCGATTCGGGTCGGTCCGTTGCAACGTCCTGTTCATGGGCCTTGTCCTCGTCGTCGCCGTGCGGGTCGTCAGGGTGGTCGCCGGGTTCGGGGTCAGCGGATCCGGACGGCCTCTCCTCGCCGACGTCCTGCAGGCCGGGTAGCGGGAGGCCGCCCAGACCGCCCGGTATCGGCGCCCCGCCAAAGCCGGGTATGGCGGGTATTGCCGGGGTCGTAGGCATAGCCGGCGCCGCGGGGGCGGTGGCGCTCCCCCCCGGCGACGGTGCGGGGAGATCACCGGTGGGCGGCCCGGGGTCGTCTGCAAACATCGAGTCCGGCGGCGGGTCCACGCCGGGATCGTCGATTGGCTCGTCGGCGGCGCTGTCGGCGGGCGCGGCAACGGGAACGGCGGGCGCGGCCGGACGCTCGTCGGGGGCGTGCCTGGAGGCGTCGTACAGCGACGTCCATGCGGCCATCAGCGCCGATTTCGACGTGTCGTCCAGGCTTGCGTTCAGGACGACCGCGCGGATGTCCCTGAGCTTGCCGATCAGGAACCGCTGGAAATCGCGCGCCCCGGCCGGGGTGTCGAGGTCCGATCGCGTCAGGACCGCGACTTCGGTTTCGCGCTGCAACTTGCTCAGCGCTTCTCTGCCCTCGACGGCGTTCAGGTGGGCGTTCAGGATGGCGTTGATCACCTGCATGTCGAGCTGAGAGCTGGCCGAATTCTGGTGTGCCAGAGCGGCTTCGGCGTCTATCATCGCCTCGGCGGCCTGACCCTGCCCGCGGTCGGGCTCGGGTGCGCCCGGGGGCGGACCGCCCGGCGCCGTGGCGCCGAACAGGCTCGAATGCTGCTGGCGGATCTTGCGCACGATCGCCTCGAGCGTCTCCGGCCGGGTGGTCGGGGTCATCACCGCGGCCACCTCGTCCGGCGCCAAACCCGTCTGCCACCCGTTCGGATCTCCGGTGCGCTCCCGGACGTACGTGATCGCGTTGATCAGCTCGTCATACGTCGACATCGGTGGCGCGCCCCTCCATGCCGGGCGACAGTACCCAGGCACGTTCCAGCCGACAATTCACCCCGACGCGCCTGTGCACCACCGAGCGGGGAGGGGGTCGCGGCTAGTCAGCGGGAACGGTGTACTGTGCGCGCAGCCCTTCCAGGACAGCCCTTTTCGCGCGTCCGAGTTCGCGGGCATCGGCCACGACCCGCGCGATCTCGCGTTGCTTATCCAGCAGAAACCGGCGCAGTTCGCGCGCCCCCAAGGGGGTGCCGGCCGCAAGGTCACCGCGCTGAAGGGCGGCACGGTCGATCTCCTCGGCGATCGCGTCGAGTCGCCTGACGCTTTCCCGGGTGGCGGCATGAGCGCTGGCGAGCACCTCGGCCAGCACGCGGTCGGCGTCGGAGGCGGCGCTGTGCCGGCCGGCCAGCGCCGACTGCCGCGCCTGGATGGCGCCCAGCGAGGGTCCGGAACGTTCGGGCGCGGATTCATCTGTCATAACGGCCGCCGAATCGCAATGTTGGTGCCCAGCCGACTGATTCGCACTGAGGCGCCCGCGTAGGGCGCCTCGACAACGAGGTTGTTGCCGATCGCCAGCTGTACGTGTCCGGCGTGGGGGAAGACGAGATCGCCCGGCCGGACCAGCGAGCGGGGCACCGCAACCCCCTCGTTGATCTGCTGATAGGTGGTGCGGCCCAGGTGAACGCCCGCCTGCGCGTAGGACCACTGAACCAACCCGGAGCAGTCGAACTGGCCGGGTCCGGTCGCGCCCCAGACGTATGGGCGCCCCAATCGCGACAAGGCCGCGCGCACGGCCACCGCGGCGCGCCCATTCGACGCCGGCGGGCCGGGAAAACGATGGTGTGTCAGGCCATACCGCAGCGCCCGCAGCGCCGTGGAGTGCCGGCGCGCCTTCAGGCGGGCCGACAGGACGTGCGCCCGCTGCGCGCGCAGCCGGGCCACGCGGCGCCGCATCGCCTCGCGCTGGGCCATCGGCGTCAGGGGAATCGGAGTCGCGGCGGCGTCGGCACGGGCCTCGTCGAGCACGGATTTGGTGCGGTCACGGGCCGCGGCGCGGTCCTGGTGGGCGCGGGCGATGACCCCGGCGGCTTGAGCATCCGTGCGCGCCGCCGACTGCAGGCGATGCTCACTTTGGGCCACCGCCAGCCGGTAAACACCTTGTGCCACAACGCTATTGATGTCGGCGCCAGATTGCAGCGACTCGCGGTGATGGGCGGTGCCCGCATCCAGCGTCGGTGGGCTCGTGCTGTCGCCAAAGAGTCGATGGCCGCGGGTCAGCACCTCGATTTCGCTCTCGGTCACGACGCCTCCTCGCCGCCATCGCGATCCGGGTCCGCCCCGCCGGACGACTCGACGGCCTCGGCGAAGGCACGGACGCGGGGGAGCGCCCCCGGGGGGATCACGCCCCGGTTGCGGATGTCCCACATGTCGTCGGTGCCAACGCCGACGAGCGCCGCGATGACCGTCTCCGGCAACGACGACTGCACGCACGCGCGATCGAAGCGCGCGCTCAAGCTGGTGGGCATCCGTTCCAGCAGTGCCGTGCGCGTCGCCTCGAGAGCCTGCAGATGCTCCATGAGCCGGCCCGTCGAGTCGGCGCCGGCGTTGACGGCCACCCGCCATGAGCTGGCGGCCAGCATCTCCGCCTTCACGCATTGAGCGATCACAGACAGAATATACGTCTCATATTCGTTTGATGTCGTCGCCGGCAGCCGATCGATGACGGATTTGAGCGCGTCGAGTTGAGCTTCGGCGTAGCCCTCCAGGACTTCGGTGTCGCTGTGGCGGTCGACCACCACCGCGCCGGCGGCCCGCGCAGGCCCCCTGTCGACCGGCTGCGCTGCCATCAGCCGGGCCAACTCGGCATCCGGGTCGGCGGCCACCAGCAGCCGAGAGTAGGTGCCCGGCGGTAGGCCCAGCCCGTTCTCGACCTTCTGAACTGTGCTTTTGTGCGGCTTACGGGCGCCGCGCTCGAGGAAGCTCAGCCCCATGATGCTGACACCCGTCGCGGCGGCCAGCTCTGCCAGCGACCAGTCGCGGGACTCACGCAACGCGCGGATTGCCGCGCCGGCCGATTCACGGCTCACCGCACGCTCCGGCCATAGGCCGGATATTACACACGGCATCGGGCTGCCCAGCGAATATACGTTTTTATCACGTTTCTCTTGCGCGGGGAACGTATCTATGTATACGCTTTTGCCAACGTTTCACCGCTGGAGAAGGAGACCGACATGGGACACCCCTGTGCAGCCAACCCGGAACTGTGGTTCGGCTATCCCGACGACGACGGTGGCGACGGCGCGGCGAAAGCGCGGGCATACGAGCGGTCCGCCACCGAGGCGCGGATCCAGTGCCTGCGCCGCTGCCCGCTGGCGCAGCAGCGGCGGTGCGCCCAGCACGCCATCGCCCACCGCGAGGAGTACGGCGTCTGGGCCGGCGTCAAACTGCCCGGCGGCCAGTACCGCAAGCGCGAACAACTCGCCCGCGCCCATGACGTGCTGCGCCGGATCGCCGCCGGCGAGATCAATGCACGGCAGCTGCCCGAGAACGCGGCGCTGTTGGCGCGCCACGAGCATGACGCGGTTCTCGTCGCCGCGGTGGTGTTGCACCTGCCAACCGCACAAGTGGGGCCCCGTTCCGCCGCCTGACAGTTTGCTGACCCAGCCGACGGGGTAGACCGGCTTGACACGACCGACTCTGTTTACCCCGAGGCGGATCTATGACGTTCGACCTGACACCAACGGCGGCACAACACGACCTGGCCCGGCGCACGCACGAGTTCGCCGAAGAAGTGATCCGACCCGTGGCGCTCCATTACGACCAGCGCCAGGAATTTCCCTGGCCGGTGCTGGAGGAGGCCGCCCAGCGCGGCTTCTACAGTCCGCTGTTCTACCGCGACCTGATCGGTGACCCGACCGGCATTTCGCTACCGATGTTCATGGAGGAGCTCTTCTGGGGCTGCGCGGGAATCGGATTGGCGATCGTCATGCCCGCGCTGGCACTGTCGGCGATCGGTCAGGCAGCGTCGCCGGAGCAAATGCTCGAGTGGGCACCCGAATGTTTCGGGACCCCAGGCGATATCAAGCTTGCCGCCCTGGCGATCTCCGAGCCCGAGGGCGGCAGCGATGTCCGCAATCTGCGCACTCGCGCGCGCCGCGACGGTGACGACTGGATCATCGACGGGCACAAGATGTGGATCGGCAACGGCGGCATCGCCAATGTGCATGTGGTCAACGCGGTCGTCGATGAGGAACTCGGGCACCGCGGTCAAGCGCTGTTCGTCGTGCCCGGCGGCACGCCGGGGCTGAAGCTGGTCCGAAAGCTCGACAAGCTGGGTTGCCGTGCGTCTCACACCGCCGAATTGCTGTTCGAGGGGGTGCGCGTTCCGGGAGCCAATCTGCTTGGCGGAGAAGAGAAGCTCGAACACAAACTCGCCAAGGCCCGCGAGGTGGTGGCCGGTGGAAAGCGATCCGGCTCGGCCACGTTGGGCACCTTCGAGCAGACCCGCCCCATGGTCGCCGCCCAGGCGATCGGGATCGCCCGCGCCGCATTGGAGTACGCGACGTGGTACGCCACGGAACGAGAGGCCTTCGGCGGCCCGATCATCGACAACCAGGGCATCGCGTTTCCGCTGGCGGAGCTGGCCACCGAGATCGACGCCGCCCGGCTCTTGACCTGGCGCGCCTCCTGGATGGCGGCCAACAACGTCCCGTTTGAGCGCGGCGAGGGCTCGATGTCGAAATTCGCGGCCAGCGAGGTCGCGGTGAAGGCCACCGAACGGGCCGTCCAGACGATGGGCGGCTGGGGCTACATCACCGATCACCCGGTGGAGAAGTGGTATCGGGATGCCAAGCTCTACACCATCTTTGAGGGCACCAGCGAGATTCAGCGGATGGTCATCGCCAATGCGCTGGGCGCCGCGGTGGGAACCCCGCCGCTGCATGTGGTGATCGAGCCGACCGGTGGCCCGCTGAACCGGCTATTCGGTCGCGGCACCCCGCTGCGATCCCGCGCCGCCGACGCCGCGCTGTCGATGCAGGACCGCGTCCCCGACCCGGTCATGCGGCTGGCGATGAAGGTGCTGCGGCCGCCGGGCCGGTGAGGCCTCCCACGAGGCGTAGCGTCGGTCGGGTGAGCAACCTCGAGACCGCGCCGGTCGAGGTCGCCTGCCGCGCATCGGGCGCCGTCGGTGTCGAGGTTTTGCATCCACGCGAAGTTCCGCTGGGCGGCCCGAGGGCGATCCCGGTTCACCGCACGCTTCCGCAACGGCACCGCTCGCTGGTCGGCGCCTGGTGCTTCATCGACCACTATGGCCTCCCCGAAGACCCCGTGCCCGCGCGCATGGACGTCCCGCCACATCCACACACCGGATTGCAAACGGCGAGTTGGTTGTTCGGCGGGGCGGTGGAGCACCGCGACAGCGGCGGAGTTCATGCGCTGGTCCGGCCCGGCGAGCTGAACCTGATGACCGCGGGCGCGGGCATTTGTCACTCCGAGGTGTCGATCGGCTCGGACGCCGCGTTGCACGGGGTGCAGTTGTGGGTCGCGCTGCCCGATTCGCACCGCGACACCGGCCGCGACTTCGCCCACTATGCGCCCCCGCCGATTCCGCTGCCAGGGGCGGTGGCACGCGTGTTTCTCGGGGAGCTGGCGGGCAGCCGCTCGCCGGTGCGCACGTTCACGCCGCTGCTCGGCGCGCAGCTCGACCTGGAGCCGAACGCCGCGCTGGACATCGAGGTCGATCCGGCATTCGAACACGGCCTGCTCTGCGACGCGGGACCCGTCGCGATGGGCGGGACTACCCTGGAGGTCGCCGACTTCGGCTACCAAGCAGCGGGCAATTCGATTGTGCCCTTGCACAACCCCGGTGACCGGCCCGCTCGGGTGCTGGTGCTGGGCGGAACACCGTTCGCGGAACAGTTGGTGATGTGGTGGAACTTCGTCGGGCGCAGTCACGACGACATCGTCGGCTACCGGCGACTGTGGGAGGACGGCGCCGATCGCTTCGGCACCGTCGCTGGCTACCGGGGTTCGGTCACGCGACTGCCCGCCCCGCCGCTGCCGACCACCCGGCTGCGGCCTCGACCGGCACCGCATAGAAGGGAACACACATGACCGCCGACAAGACCGGCGCCCCGACCACCGTCGCCGCGGAGGAGGGTCGGTACACCATCTCGGTCGAGGGCAAGCCCGTCGGCCTCGCCGACTTCGCCGACCGGGGCGATCAGCGCGTCTTCTACCACACCGAGATCGACCCCGCGTATGGCGGACGGGGCCTGGCCACCATCCTCGTCGAGGAGGCGCTGAACGCCGCGCGCGACGACGGCAAGCGCGTCGTCCCCGTGTGCTCCATGGTGGTCACGGTGCTCAAGAAACACCCCGAGTTCGACGACATCACCGACCCCGTGACCGCCGACGTCCACCGGTGGCTGCGGTCCTAGCCGGCCCGCTTACTTGCCGGTGCGCTCGCGGTGCTTGCACCCGGGCCAGCAGCACGGCCGGCGCTTGCCTTCTTCTAGCTCCTCCTGCGTTCGGCGGATGCGCCGCTTTCGGGTCGCGTCTTGTTTGGCGTCCTCGACCCAGCAGATGAACTCGTTGCGCGCCAAGGGCGTAATGTCCTGCCAGGCCGCCAACGCCGTCGAGTTCGCGCTCAGCGCCGCACGCAGGTCTGCCGGCAATCTGTGCACCACTCCGCCGGGGACTCGGTTGCTGCTCACCGGGCTAGGGTAAGGCGACCCAGCCCGAGGAGGCAGCAGTGAGCACGCATGAGGTCCGGATGATCGTGTTGTCGACCGACGACCTGGATGAGTCGGTCCGCTTTTACAGCGAGACCCTGGGAATGCCGCTGAAGTTCCGCGACGGAGCCCATTTCGCCGCGCTCGACGGCGGGGCGGTCACCCTCGCGCTGGCGACCGCGGTGGACCACCCCATACCCGGCCAGGTCGTCGTCGGGATCAAGACCACTGATGTCGATGCCGCAGCCAAGGCGGTCGAGGCAAGTGGTGGCGGCATCGTGACAGGCCCGTACGACGATGCGCACGAGCGGCGCGCCGTGGTCTACGACAACAAGGGCAATGGCCTGGTCTTCTACAGCCCGCTGGCCCGGTGAGACAAGTGTTAGCGTCATCGGCGTGACCCTTAAAGACATCGCCCTCACCACGCTCGACGGCAAGCCGACGACCCTGGCCGAATTGTCCAGCGGCGCAACGCTGATCGTGAATGTCGCCTCCAAGTGCGGACTGACTCCGCAGTACACCGCGTTGGAGAAGCTGGCCAGGGACTACCGCGACCGTGGCCTGACGGTCGTCGGCGTTCCGTGCAACCAGTTCATGGGCCAGGAACCGGGCACGGCCGAGGAGATCCAAGAGTTCTGCTCGACGACCTACGGGGTGACGTTTCCCTTGCTGGCCAAGACCGACGTCAACGGCGAAGACCGCCACCCGCTGTACGCCGAGCTGACCAAAGCCACCGATTCCGACGGCTCAGCGGGCGACATTCAGTGGAACTTCGAGAAGTTTCTGATCAGCCCCGACGGTGCGGTGGTCAATCGGTTTCGTCCCCGGACGGAACCCGACGCGCCTGAGATCATCGGCGCCGTCGAGGCCGTGCTGCCACGGTGAATCTCGGGTCGGTCATCGCCCGCTTCGTGCCCCAACTGAGTGGAAAACGTTAAGGCCACGAACTCTTTCGAGTTCGTGACCTTGAGGCGTGCAGTTCGTGGAACCGCTCACCGGTGGGCGAAGGGGGACTTGAACCCCCACGTCCCGAAGGACACTGGCACCTGAAGCCAGCGCGTCTGCCATTCCGCCACTCGCCCGGAAAACAACCGATGGACCATACCACTCTAATCGCCGTCTGCCCCAATCGCCTTGGCGGGACCGGGCGCCGGTCGCGGCGCCCCGCGAACGCTGCCATATGGCGTTGAACTGCGCGGATGCGATTCTCAGAATTCCCACGGTGCCGCACCGTCGCGGTGTCCCGATAACATGCTGGGGTGAGCCAACAAGCGGGCGGTTCGTTTGCCTCGCGCCCGCGACACACCACGGCAGCTGCGGGCGAGCGCTGAAAGATGAGTAGCCAAAAGGGGCTCGTTCAGCGCATCGAGCGCAAGCTCGAGGCGACGGTGGACAACGCGTTCGCCCGGGTCTTCGGCGGATCGATCGTGCCGCAAGAGGTTGAAGGGTTATTGCGCAGGGAAGCCGACGACGGGGTGCGAGCGCTGCGAGGGAATCGTCTTTTGGCCCCCAACGAATACATCATTACCCTCGGTATGCACGACTTTGCGAAGGTGGGAGCCGACACGGATCTCACGTCGAACGCTTTCGCGAGGTACTTGGCCGACTATATCTATGAACAGGGGTGGCAAACGTATGGTGATGTGGTCGTCCGGTTCGAGCAGTCGTCGAGCCTGCATACCGGTCAGTACCGCGCCCGCGGTGCTGTCAATCCCGATGTCGAGCCCCGCCCGACCGTCATCCACCCTCTCCGGCCACAATCAAATCACGCGTTCGGCGCAGAACGAGGAGTAGCAGCAATGACTGACAATTCGAGCTACCACGGGGGTCAGGGGCAGGGCCGGCCTGGCGACGAGTACTACGACGACCGTTACGGGCGCCCGCAAGACGAGCCGCGCGGCCCGGAGCCGCAGGGCGGACCGGAGCCCCGAGGGGGCTACCCGCCCGAGCAGGGCGGCTACCCGCCGCCGGGCGGCTACCCGCCACCGCGTCAGCCCGAGCAGGGCGGCTACCCACCGCCGGGCGGCTACCCCGAACAGGGCGGCTACCAAGAACAGCGCGGCGGCTACCCGCAACAGGGCGGCGGCTACCCCGAACAAGGCGGCTACCAAGAACAGCGCGGCGGCTACCCCGAACAGGGCGGCTACGACCAGCGCGGGTACCAGGCGCCGGGCGGCTACCCCGACCAGGGACAGGGCGGCTACCCGCCGTCCTACGAGCAACGTCCGCCTGCGGCGGGCGGCTACGGCGGGCAGGGCTACGGCCCTGGAGACCAGGGCTACCGGCAGGGCGGTGGCTACGGACCGCCCGGCGGCGGTCAGCCCGGTGCCACCCAGCAGGCGTATGGGTACGGCGAGTACGGGCGTGGGCCGGCTCGCCCGGAGGAGAGCGGCTATGCCCCGCCGGCGCCGCAGGGCGCGCCCGAGCAACAACGTCCGGCTTACCCGGAGCAGGGCGCCGGATACGACCAGGGCTATCCGCAGGGTGGTGGCTACGGCCAGCAGGACTATGGCCCGGGTGACTACACCCAGTACGCAGAAAGCGTTCCGGGCGGCGGATATGCCCCACAAGGTGGCGGCTACCCCGAGACCGCCCACCGCGACTACGAGTACGGCCAACCCGCCGACTACGGCCAGCCCGCCGACTACGGCCAGCCCGCGGAGTACGGCCAGCCGGCGGAGTACGGCCAGCCGGCGGGCGGCGGCTACGGCGGTTACGGCCCGGGCGGCTACGGCGCCGCCGGAACCTCGGTGACGCTGCAGCTCGACGACGGCAGCGGCCGGACCTACCAGCTGCGCGAGGGCGCCAACATCATCGGCCGCGGCCAGGATGCCCAGTTCCGGTTGCCCGACACCGGGGTCTCGCGGCGGCACCTGGAGATCCGCTGGGACGGTCAGGTCGCGCTCCTTTCCGACCTCAACTCGACTAACGGCACCACCGTGAACAACGCGCCGGTACAGGAGTGGCAGTTGGCCGATGGCGACGTGATCCGTCTGGGCCACTCGGAGATCATCGTTCGCATCCACTAGACGCACCGGGCTCAAAGCTGCCGTGCTTCGCCCCGCGTCGACGACCGTCCAAGTATCGTGACGTTGCCGATGTGCTCGGTGTCACGGGTGCGACGAGGGGTGCGGCGCCAGGACGGAAAGGACGCCAGATGCAGGGACTAGTACTGCAGCTGACGCGTGCCGGATTTTTAATGTTGTTATGGGTATTCATCTGGTCCGTGTTGCGGATCCTGCGGACCGACATCTACGCGCCCACCGGGGCTGTCATGGTGCGCCGCGGCCTGGCGCTGCGCGGCACCCTGCTGCCCTCACGCCAGCGCCGCCACGCCGCACGCTATCTCGTGGTGACCGAGGGCGCGCTGACCGGTGCCCGCATCACGCTAAGCGGGCAGCCGGTGTTGATCGGGCGCGCTGACGACTCGACCCTGGTGCTCACCGATGACTACGCCTCGACACGGCACGCCCGGCTGTCTCAGCGCGGCTCGGAATGGTATGTCGAGGATCTAGGATCGACCAACGGCACTTACCTTGACAGGGCGAAGGTGACGACTGCGGTACGGGTTCCCATCGGAACGCCAATTCGAATCGGCAAAACGGCGATTGAGTTGCGCCCGTGACCCTGGTACTGCGATATGCGGCCCGCAGCGACCGCGGCCTGGTACGCACCAACAACGAAGACTCCGTTTACGCCGGCGCGCGACTGCTGGCCCTGGCCGACGGGATGGGCGGCCACGCCGCCGGCGAGGTGGCGTCCCAGTTGGTGATCGCCGCGCTCGCCCATCTCGATGACGACGAGCCCGGCGGGGACCTGCTTGCCAAGCTCGACGCGGCGGTACGCTCCGGCAACGCGGCGATCGCCGCACAGGTCGAGATGGAGCCCGACCTCGAGGGGATGGGCACCACGCTGACCGCAATCCTGTTCGACGGCAACAGGATTGGGCTGGTGCACATCGGCGACTCGCGTGGCTATCTGTTGCGCGACGGCGAGCTCACCCAGATCACCAAGGACGATACGTTCGTCCAAACTTTGGTGGATGAGGGGCGGATCACTCGAGAAGAGGCACACAGCCACCCGCAGCGTTCGTTGATCATGCGCGCCCTGACGGGCCACGAGGTCGAGCCCACTCTGACCATGCGCGAGGCGCGGGCGGGCGATCGATACCTGCTCTGCTCCGATGGATTGTCCGACCCCGTCAGCGACGAGACCATCCTCGAGGCGCTGCAGATCCCCGACGTGGCCGAGAGCGCCTACCGCCTCATCGAATTGGCGTTGCGCGGGGGCGGTCCCGACAACGTGACGGTCGTTGTCGCCGACGTCGTCGACTACGACTACGGCCAGACGCAGCCGATTCTGGCCGGTGCGGTCTCCGGTGAGGACGACCAGCTGACGCTGCCCAACACCTCCGCCGGGCGCGCCTCGGCCATCCGGCCCCGCGAGGAGGTCGCCAAACGCGTTCCGGCGCAAGAGGAAACGCCTCGGCGACCGCGCTGGTCGCGGCGCCGGACGGCGATCGTCGTCACGCTGGTCGTGCTGCTGGTGCTCGCCGGCCTGGGCATCGGCCGCGCCATCATCCGCAGCAACTACTACGTCGCCGAATACAACGGCATGGTGTCGATCCTGCGGGGAATCCAAGGGTCGCTGCTCGGCATGTCGCTGCACGAGCCGTACCTGATCGGCTGCCTCAACGCCCGCAACGAGCTGTCCCTGATCAGTTCCGGCCAAAGCGGCGGTCATCTCGACTGCCGCCTGATGCAACTGCAGGATCTGCGCCCTCCCGAGCGCGCACAGGTTCAGGCCGGACTTCCGGCCGGCACACTGGATGACGCCATCGGCCAGTTGCGCGAATTGTCGGCCAGCTCCCTGCTACCGCCGTGTCCCCCGCCGCGCGCCACCTCCCCGCCCGCCGGCACCGAACCGAATGTCACTGCGCCCCCTACCCCTTCGAGTGCCACCCCGTCCAGCAGCGCCAGTCCGACCAGCAGCCCCGCCAGCACCGCGCCTATCGCGCCCGCGACCACGTCGCCCACGACCACTCAGACGGTGACTGCGCTCCCGCCACCACCACCTAAGCCGGGCATCGATTGCCGGGCGGTGGCATGACCACCCAAGTCCAGCCGCCGGTCGCAGTCACTCCTCCACTGCCTACTCGGCGCAACGCCGAACTGCTGTTGTTGTGCTTCGCCGCACTGATCACCGTCGCCGCGTTGCTGATCGTGCAGGCCAATCAGGACCGCGGCCTGCACTGGAACCTGGTCAGTTACGGGCTGGTCTTTCTGGTCATGTTCGGCAGCGCGCACTTGGCGATCAGGCGATTCGCCCCCTATACCGACCCCCTGCTGCTGCCAATTGTGGCTCTGCTCAACGGACTTGGCCTGGTGATGATCCACCGGCTCGACCTCGTCAACAACGAGTTGAGCGGCCGTCATCATCCCAGCGCGACGCAGCAGATGCTGTGGACCGTGGTCGGAGTGGCCGCGTTCGCGTTGGTGGTCACCTTTTTGAAAGACCATCGACAACTGGCCCGCTATGGCTACATCTGTGGGATCGTGGGGCTGGTCTTCCTGGCTATCCCCGCGGTGTTGCCGGCATCTGTGTCCGAGCAGAACGGCGCGAAGATCTGGATTCGCTTCCCGGGCTTCTCAATTCAGCCGGCCGAGTTTTCCAAGATCCTGCTGCTGATCTTCTTCTCCGCGGTGCTGATCGCCAAACGCGGCCTGTTCGCCAGCGTCGGTAAGCATTTCATGGGAATGACCCTTCCCCGTCCCCGCGATCTCGCGCCGCTGTTGGCGGCATGGGTGGCCTCGGTGGGCGTGATGGTCTTCGAGAAGGACCTCGGCACTTCGCTGTTGCTGTACGCGTCGTTCCTGGTGGTGCTCTACCTCGCCACCCAGCGCTTCAGCTGGGTCGTCATCGGCCTGGTGCTGTTCGTCGCGGGAAGCGTTGCGGCGTACTTCCTTTTCGACCATGTGCGGGTTCGGGTGCAGATGTGGTGGGACCCGTTCTCCGACCCCGACGGCAGCGGCTATCAGCTCGTGCAGTCGATGTTCAGCTTTGCCACCGGCGGGATTTTCGGCACCGGGCTCGGCAACGGCCAGCCCGACACCGTGCCGGCGGCGTCGACCGATTTCATCGTCGCCGCGTTCGGTGAAGAACTTGGATTAGTGGGCCTGTCGGCCCTGCTGATGCTGTACACGATCGTCATCGTGCGCGGGCTGCGCACGGCGATCGCGACGCGGGAAAGCTTCGGCAAGCTGCTGGCGGCGGGTCTGGCGTCGACCCTGGCCCTGCAGCTCTTCATCGTCGTCGGCGGCGTCACGCGCCTGATCCCGCTGACCGGCCTGACCACACCCTGGATGTCGTACGGCGGTTCGTCACTGCTGGCGAACTACATCCTGTTGGCGATCCTGGCGCGCATCTCGCACAGCGCAAGGCGTCCCCTGCGCACCCGCGCGCGTGACAAGTCGCCGATCGCGGCGGCCAGCACCGAGGTGATTGAGCGGGTATGAACGCCTCTCTCCGCCGGATCTCGGTGACCGTGATGGCGTTGGTGGTGCTGCTTTTGCTCAACGCCACGATGACGCAGGTCTTCGCCGCCGACGGGCTGCGCGCCGACCCGCGCAACCAGCGGGTGCTGCTCGACGAGTATTCACGCCAGCGCGGCCAAATTGTCGCCGGCGGCCAGCTGCTGGCCTATTCCGTGGCCACCGACAGCCGGTTTCGTTTCCTGCGGGTTTACCCCAACCCGGCGGTGTACGCGCCGATCACCGGCTTCTACTCGCTGCGCTATTCGAGCACCGGCCTGGAACGGGCCGAGGACCCGTTGTTGAACGGGTCCGACGAGCGCCTGTTCGGGCGCCGGCTGGCCGACTTCTTCACCGGCCGCGATCCACGCGGCGGCAACGTCGACACCACGATCATCCCGCGGGTGCAACAGGCCGGGTGGGACGCGATGCAGCAGGGCTGCGGCGGACCGCCATGCAAGGGAGCCGTCGTCGCCCTGGAGCCGTCCACCGGCAAGATCCTGGCCATGGTGTCGTCGCCGTCCTATGACCCCAACCAGCTGGCGTCGCACGATCCCGAGGTGCAGGCGCAGGCCTGGCAGCGGCTGCGCGACGACCCCGACAACCCGCTGACCAACCGCGCCATCTCGGAGACCTATCCGCCGGGTTCCACGTTCAAGGTGATCACCACCGCGGCGGCGCTGCAGGGCGGCGCGACCGAAACCGAACAGTTGACCGCTGCGGCCACCATTCCGCTGCCCAACAGCACCGCCACGCTGGAGAACTACGGCGGCGCGCCGTGCGGCAACGAGCCGACGGTGTCCCTCAGCCAGGCGTTCGCGCTGTCCTGTAACACCGCCTTCGTCCAGCTCGGCATCCTCACCGGGGCCGACGCGCTGCGCAGCACGGCGCGCTCGTTCGGGCTGGACAGCACGCCCAGCGTCATTCCGCTGCAGGTCGCCGAATCCACCGTGGGGATCATCCCGGACGCCGCCGCGCTGGGCATGTCCGCCATCGGGCAAAAGGATGTGGCGCTGACGCCGCTGGAGAACGCCCAGATCGCCGCGACCATCGCGAACGCCGGGGTGACGATGCAGCCCTACCTGATCGATAGCCTCAAGGGACCGGACCTTTCCAACATCAGCACCACTGCGCCCTACCAGCAGCGCCGCGCGGTGTCGCCGCAGGTCGCCGCTAAGCTAACAGAGCTGATGGTCGGCGCCGAGAAGGTCGCACAGCAGAAAGGGGCGATTCCCGGCGTGCAGATTGCATCCAAGACGGGTACCGCAGAGCATGGCACCGACCCGCGTAACACGCCGCCGCACGCGTGGTACATCGCGTTCGCGCCCGCGCAGGCGCCGAAGGTTGCCGTGGCGGTGCTGGTGGAGAACGGTGCCGACCGACTATCCGCGACCGGGGGCGCGCTCGCCGCGCCGATCGGACGGGCGGTGATCGCGGCGGCGCTACAGGGAGGACCATGAGCCCGCGAGTTGGGGTGACGCTGTCAGGCAGGTACCGCCTGCAGCGCCTGATCGCCACCGGTGGCATGGGCCAGGTGTGGGAGGCCGTGGACAGCCGGCTGGGCCGGCGCGTCGCGGTCAAGGTGCTGAAACAGGAATTCTCTCAGGACCCCGAGTTCATCGAGCGGTTCCGCGCCGAGGCGCGGACCACCGCGATGCTCAACCACCCCGGCATCGCCGCCGTCCACGACTACGGCGAAAGCCAGCTGGACGGCGAGGGCCGGACGGCGTACCTGGTCATGGAGCTGGTCAACGGCGAACCGCTGAATTCGGTGCTCAAGCGCACCGGGCGGCTGTCGCTGCGGCACGCGCTGGACATGCTCGAGCAGACCGGCCGGGCGCTTCAGGTTGCGCACGCCGCCGGCTTGGTCCACCGCGACGTCAAACCGGGCAACATCTTGATCACCCCCACCGGCCAGGTGAAGATCACCGACTTCGGAATCGCCAAGGCGGTCGACGCCGCGCCGGTGACCCAGACCGGAATGGTGATGGGCACCGCCCAATACATCGCCCCCGAACAGGCCCTGGGTCACGACGCGACCCCGGCCAGCGATGTGTACTCGCTGGGAGTCGTTGGGTACGAGGTGGTTTCGGGTAAGCGGCCGTTCAGCGGTGACGGCGCCTTGACGGTGGCGATGAAGCACATCAAGGAACCGCCGCCGCCGCTGCCCGCCGAGTTGCCACCCAACGTGCGGGAGCTCATCGAGATCACGCTCGTCAAGAACCCCCAGATGCGCTATCGCAGCGGGGGACCGTTCGCCGACGCCGTCGCCGCGGTGCGTGCGGGGCGCCGGCCCCCGCGGCCCAGCCANGGTGCTGGGAGCGCTGGCGATCCTCATCGCGGTGATCATCGTCATCAATTCCCGCACCGATCAGCAGCAGCAACCCCCGACGGTCACCGACACCGGGACCCCGCCGGCGACGGCGCCGCCCCCGGCGAGCAACACGCCCAGTGGGTCCGCACCGGGCCTGCGACTGGATTGGCCGGAACGCGCGACCGTGGGCAGCTCCGGACTTCACAGCAGGCCGCCGGCCCCACACGAAACACCGCGATGACCGCGTCTGAGCCGCTGTCCGGCCGCTACGAACTCGGCGAGATCCTCGGTTTCGGGGGCATGTCCGAGGTCCACCTGGCCCGCGACCTCCGCCTGCACCGCGACGTCGCGGTAAAGGTGCTGCGCGCCGACCTTGCCCGTGACCCCAGCTTCTACCTGCGCTTCCGGCGTGAGGCGCAAAACGCCGCGGCGCTGAATCACCCGTCCATCGTGGCGGTCTACGACACCGGCGAGGCGGACACACCGACCGGCCCGCTGCCCTACATCGTCATGGAGTACGTCGACGGCGTCACACTGCGCGACATCGTGCACACCGACGGCCCGCTGCCACCCCGGCGGGCCATCGAGATCATCGCCGACGCCTGCCAGGCCCTGAACTTCAGCCATCAAAACGGCATCATCCATCGCGACGTCAAGCCGGCGAACATCATGATCAGCACCACCAACGCGGTCAAAGTGATGGACTTCGGCATCGCCCGCGCGATCGCCGACAGCGGCAACAGCGTCACCCAGACCGCGGCCGTGATCGGGACCGCCCAGTATCTGTCACCTGAACAGGCGCGCGGTGATTCCGTGGACGCCCGATCCGATGTGTATTCACTGGGCTGTGTGCTCTACGAAATCCTCACGGGCGAACCGCCTTTCACCGGTGATTCGCCCGTCGCGGTGGCCTACCAGCACGTCCGCGAGGACCCGGTGCCGCCGTCGCAGCGGCACGAGGGCATCTCCGGCGACCTGGATGCCGTCGTTCTCAAGGCGCTGGCCAAGAATCCGGAGAACCGCTATCAGACGGCGGCGGAGATGCGCGCGGACCTGGTGCGGGTGCACAACGGCGAGACGCCGGAGGCGCCCAAGGTGCTTACCGACGCTGAGCGCAGCTCGTTTCTGTCGTCCGCGACAGGGCACGGGCCGCGCACCGACCCGCTGCCTCGCCAGGCTCTCGACACCACCGACCACGACGGTGCGCCCGGCGGTTCCATCGGCCGCTGGGTCGTTGCAGTGGCCGCGCTGGCCGTGCTGACGATCGTGGTCGTCATCGCGTTCAACACGTTCGGTGGCAGCACCCGCGACGTCACGGTGCCCGACATGCGCGGACAGGTGTCCGCCGATGCCATTGCGGCACTGCAGAACCGGGGCTTCAAGACCCGGACGCTGCAGAAGCCGGACTCCGCGGTTCCGCCGGATCACGTCATCAGCACCGACCCGGGCGCCAACGCGTCGGTGAGCGCCGGCGACGAGATCACCATCAACGTCTCCACCGGGCCGGAGCAGCGCGAACTGCCCGACGTCTCCTCGCTGAGCTACTCCGACGCGGTCAGCAAGCTCAAAGCCGCCGGATTCAGCAAATTCAAGCAGGCGAACTCACCGTCGAGCCCTGAATTGCTGGGCAAGGTCATCGGGACCAACCCGCCGGCCAACCAGACGTCGGCGATCACCAACGTGATCACGGTGATCGTCGGCTCCGGGCCGGAGACCAAGCAGGTTCCCGACGTCGCGGGCCAGACCGTCGACGTCGCGCAAAAGAACCTGACCGTCTACGGGTTCACCAAGTTCAGCCAGACCCCGGTGGACAGCCCCCGGCCCGCCGGCGAGGTGATCGGCACGAATCCGCCGAAGGGCCAGATGGTTCCGGTGGACTCGGTGATCGAGATCCAGGTGTCCAAAGGCAACCAATTCCTGATGCCCGACCTGACCGGCATGTTCTGGACCGACGCCGAACCGCGGTTGCGCGCGCTGGGCTGGACCGGGGTGCTGGACAAGGGTCCGGACGTCGACGCCGGCGGCTCCCAGTCCCACCGGGTGGTCTATCAGAACCCGCCGGCCGGGGCCGGTTGCAACCGGGACGGGATCATCACGCTGAAGTTCGGCCAGTAGCCGCGGCGTCCTCCGGGAAATACGGCCGGACCGCGGCGCGCACCTCGTTCTCCAGCCGGCGCACCAGCGTGTCGTCGCGCGTCCAGCCGCAATAGGCGAGCCAGTTCGCCAGCATTCGGTGCCCGCCCTCGGTGAGGATCGACTCCGGATGGAACTGGACACCGTGAATCGGCAACTCGGTGTGCCGCACGCCCATGATCACCCCGCTGCGGGTGCGGGCCGTGACTTCCAGCACCGCCGGCAGTGACTCCGGCAGGATCGTCAGCGAGTGGTATCGCGTCGCCGTGAATGGATCCGGAAGTCCCTGCAGCACACCGACATTGGTGTGAAACACGCTGCTGGTCTTGCCGTGCAGCAGCTCCGGCGCGCGGTCCACCGTGGCGCCGAACGCCACCCCGATGGCCTGGTGGCCGAGGCATACCCCCAGCAGCGGGGTGCGCTGCTCGGCGCAGGCCCGGACCAGGGCGATGGACGCGCCCGCGCGTTCCGGGGTGCCCGGGCCCGGGCTGAGCAGGACGCCGGCGAACTGCGCGGCGACGGCGTTCTCGTCGGAGAGCCGGGCGTCGTCGTTGCGCCACACGTCGGCCTCGACGCCGAGCTGGCCCAGGTATTGCACCAGGTTGAACACGAAGCTGTCGTAGTTGTCGACAACCAGGATCCGCATCGTGTCAGGGTACCGTCCGGCTCAGTAGCCCACCGGTCCCGCCGGCTGTGCGAAGTGCATGCGGACCGGTTCGGAATGACCGGCGATCTGGACGTCGGGCTTGACCTCTTCGTGGTAGCCGAGCCCGAAGCGGACCACGTACTGCTTGTAGAGGATGACGAGGGGAGCGGCGGCCAGGGCGGCCTGCATGTCCGCCGCGTTGCCGATCGCGGTGATCGTGTAGGGCGGGCTGTAGGTGCGACCGTTGAGCAACAGCGTGTTGCCGACGCAGCGGGGCACCGAGGTCGCGATGATCCGCTGATCCTGCATCTGGATCGCTTCCGCGCCGGCGCTCCACAG
The DNA here is from genome assembly GCF_900078675.2 of Mycobacterium interjectum. GTDB lineage: Bacteria > Actinomycetota > Actinomycetes > Mycobacteriales > Mycobacteriaceae > Mycobacterium > Mycobacterium interjectum. The sequence goes on along the minus strand of NZ_LT546237.1, from coordinate 4,204,728 downwards.
CGCGTTGAGCACTGCCTGGATGTCCTGCTGGTGCACCACCAGGTCGTCCGGCGACGCGTCGCGGGGGAAGCGGCCGTTGGCGTCGCGCTGCGCGTCCTGGAGGGTCACCACCAAGCCCGGCCCGTGGACCGGATCCATGTCCGCCTCGGCCGCCAGCTCGGCGGCGCGGCGCAGCATCGCCGCGAGGGCGGCGTCCGAGGACCGGCCATGCGCCGACTCGGGCCTGGTGGTCGGCTCGTCACGCTCGGCGCNTTTCGGCGCCGCCGGACACCCCATGGGTGGCGGCGAGCAGCAATCCCGCCAGCAGGCACACCAGCGGGACGCCGAAGCGCCATGGTGAGCGGCGCCTGTCAATCATCGACTCTCCGTTTCCTGGTCACGGTGCCAGGTGAGTTAGTCTCGTAGCCGAGCCATACGTGCAGCTGCCATCGTTATCGTCGCACCCCGTCCCGTTCACCGTGTTGTTCAGGTAATGCCGAGGTACTGAAATGCCCAAATCGAAGGTCCGCAAGAAGAACGATTTCACCGTCAGCGCGGTCAGCCGCACGCCGGTGAAGGTGAAGGTCGGGCCCTCCAGCGTGTGGTTCGTCTGCCTGTTCGTCGGCCTCATGTTGATCGGGCTCGTCTGGCTGATGGTGTTCCAATTGGCCGCGGTCGGAAGCCAGGCGCCGGCGGCCCTGAACTGGATGGCGCAACTCGGGCCGTGGAACTACGCCATCGCGTTCGCTTTCATGATCACCGGGTTGTTGCTCACGATGCGCTGGCACTGACCGAGGCCGCCCCGGTAATGAATTCATCTTGGGGTCCGTCTGTAACTGGCTCAGCAACGTTGTGACCACCCAATCACACGCGTGTGATTTATCCCCACTGTTGATAGCGCTTGTGGATAACCGCATAGCCAGTGGTGGGAGGGGTTAGCCGGCCCGTGCAGCAAACAGAATGGGCGCCCGGCGCCGCCGGAATCGCTGGTTGTGGGGCCGTGGGTGTTTTGATGGCTATCGCGTGTGTGACCATAGTCACAGACCCGCCCGGCCGCATTTTGGCGGGGATTGCCGCGGCGGGTCTGATCTTGTTTGCGGGCATGACGTGGCGCGCGCGCCCGAAGCTGGCAATTACCCCCGATGGCCTGGCCCTGCGGGGCTGGTTCCGAACGCAGTTATTCGGGCGCTCCGACATCAAGATGATCCGGATCACCGAGTTCCGCCGGCACGGGCGCACGGTCCGATTACTCGAGATCGAAACGGTGGACGGGGTTCTGGTGATCTTGTCCCGTTGGGACCTAGGGACCAACCCGCTGGAGGTGCTCGACGCGCTGACCGACGCCGGCTACGCCGGTGGCGACCGGCGCTGACGGCGAGGCCGGTTTAGGAGATCGTGATCGATTCGATGACGACCGGCTCGGCCGGACGGTCGTTGCCGTCGGTGGCCGTCGTCGCGATCGCGTCGACAACCTTTTGCGAGTCGGGGTCGGTCACTTCGCCGAAGATCGTGTGGCGCCGGTTCAAGTGCGGCGTCTGGGCCACGGTGATGAAGAACTGGGAGCCGTTGGTGCCCGGACCGGCGTTCGCCATCGCGAGCAGGTAGGGCTTGTCGAACTGCAACTCGGGGTGGAACTCGTCGGCGAACTTGTAGCCCGGGCCCCCGCGGCCGGTGCCGGTCGGATCGCCGCCCTGGATCATGAAGCCCTTGATCACCCGGTGGAAAACCGCGCCGTCGTAGAAGGGACCCGACGGGCCGCCCGATGCGTTCTGGGTCGAGTACTCCTTGGTGCCCTGAGCCAGGCCGACGAAGTTGGCGACGGTCTTGGGCGCGTGGTTTCCGAACAGGGCGACCTTGATGTCTCCGCGGTTGGTGTGCAGCGTTGCGGTGGCAGTCTGAATGGGGCTGTTAGTCACGGGGTTAGAGTCTGCCATTGCGGGCGGGCAGGCCCGCAGCCGGTACCGGGCGGGCCGGATTGATGGCAGGCTGATGGGGCACCGGGGGAGCGGCACAGAAGGGCGGCAGATGAGCGCGCAGGCGGAAACCCGGCTGACCCCGCGGGAGCGACTGGCGCGGGGCCTGACCTACACGGCGGTGGGACCGGTCGACGTCACGCGGGGCGTCGTCGGACTCGGCGTCAACGGCGCGCGGTCGACCGCGTCGGAGCTCCGTCGCCGCTACCGGGAAGGGCGGCTCGCCCGCGACATCGCCGCGGCTCAAGAAACCCTCGCCCTGGAGCTCGCCGCCGCGCAAGACGTGGTCGCCGGGCTGCCCCAGGCGCTGCAGGACGCGCGCCGGGCCCAGCGCCGCAGGCCGCGCCCCTGGGTGATTGCCGGCGCGGCCGTCCTGGTCCTTGCCGGCGGCGCCGTCGCCTTCAGCATGTTTCGGCGGTCGATGCGCGCGGGCCGCGAGGAGCCTTCGCCCCTGCCGCCCAGCGTCGAGGTGCAGCCTCGGCCGTAACGGTTATCTGACGGCCAACCGCAGCCATTTTCGGCGCCGGACCAGGATGCTCGGCAGCCATTCGCCGACGTCGGTCGCCTCGAGCCACGTGGTGCGCTCCAGTAGCTTGCGCAACACGACGTGGGCTTCCAGGCGCGCCAGCGCGGCGCCGACGCAGAAGTGCACCCCCTTGCCGAAGGTCAGGTGGTCCTTGGCGGACGTGCGGTCGAGGCGGAATTCGTTCGGCGTATCGAAGTGCACCGGGTCGCGGTTGGCCGCGCCCCACATCAGCAGCAGATGCGAGTCGGCGGGCAAATCGACCCCGGCCAGCGTGGTGTCGCGCCGCACGTGTCGGTAGTGGCCGCGAAACGGCGCCTCGCAGCGCAGCGTCTCCTCGATGAAAGCGCTTAGTAATTCCGGGTTCTCACGCAGCCGGCGTTGAATCTCGGGGCGAGTGGCCAGGATCCACGCGGCGCTGCCCAGCAGCGATGCCGTGGATTCGCCGGCGGCGCTGAAGAGGGTGAGCATGATGCCCAGCGCCGGCAGTTGGTCCAATTCACCAGCTGCGCAGCGAGCGGCCAGGTCGGCGATCAGACCGTATTCGGTGGTGCCGCTTGCCTTTTCGAAATGCTCAGTGACATAGCCGGACAGTTCCAGGGCGGCCGCGAAGGCGGCTTCGAGCTGGTCGGGTGTGACGATCCCGTCGAGCAGTGTGGTGGTGGCGTAGCCGAGCCGGATGAGTTTGTCGACGTCGTCGTCGGGCAGCCCCAGCAGCCGGGCGACCACCATCATGGGCAACCTGTTGGCGATCGCGCTCATCCACTCGATCTGGCCGTCGTGCAGGTTTCGCTCCCATAACCGGTCGGCGGTCTGCGCGGCGAACTCCTCGATGATCCGGACGCGCTTGGCCGACAGGTGCGGCAGCAGGATCTTGCGGTGCAGCGCATGGACCGGATCGTCCGCGGTGGCCAACGCGTGGGCGGCGCCCCCGGCGGGCGCCATGTCGAACGGGGTGACAGTGCCGTCGCCGTGGAAGACCATGGTCGCGGTGAGGTTGGACGAGAAGTCGTCGACGCGCTCGACGGCCTCCTGCACCGCGTCCCAGCCGCACACGGCGTAGAACACGGAGTCGCCGATGCGCTGCACCGGCGCCTCGGCGCGCATGCGGTCGTATACCGGATATGGATCTTGCAGCGCCTCGGCCCCGAGGAGCTCGATCGGTCTTTCCAAGACGGGCATGCGTTCAGGTTCGATGCGCCGACCCGCGCCGTCAATGGGAGAAGGCGATGTTGAGGGGCGAGTGCACCCGGGACCGCACCAGGCCGTCGGCGGCCACCTGTCGCCAGCAGGGCATTGGTCTGAGAAGTTCCGTTTGAGAATTCTCACCGTGAGAGAAGTGTTTCGGTGCGCTGCGATGTATTGGAGCATGGGTGGATGCCGCGCGACGACTGGTTGGTGGGGCGTGATCGCCGCAGCGAAGCCGTGGAAAGGATTCACGCCGCGGCCGCGGAGCTCATCTCGCGCAAGGGCTACGACGGGTTCACCATCGAAGCCTTGGCGGCCCGAGTTCACTGCTCGCCCGCGACGATCTACCGGCACGCCGGCGGTAAGGCGGCTATCCGCGACGCCGTGGTCGCGATGCAAGCGGCGCGCATCGTCGACGCCACCCGGGAAGCCATCAAGGACCTGCGCGGCCCCGATCGCGTCGTGACCGCCACGATCATCGCCCTGCAACGCCTGCGGTCGGATCCGCTTGCGCAGCTTATGCAGTCCATCCACGCGACCCCGGTCAGCGAATGGGTCATCAGCTCGCCCACGGTGACCGGCTTGGCCGCCGAAATGCTCGGGCCGGGCAACGACGACCCCCCGGCCGCGCAGTGGCTGATCCGCGTCTTCCTCGCGCTGTGGTGCTGGCCGCTCAAAGACCCGGCCGCCGAACGCGCCCTGGTGCAACGCTTCCTCGGTTCCGTAGAGGATGTAGGGCGTGACTTGGACGAGGTATGAGGGCAGGGTGCTCGCGGATGGCGCCCTCACCGGCGGCGCGCTGGAGGCGGCGCTCGAAGACCAGGTTCGCGTCCAGAATCCGCATCTGACGGACGTCCGCCTGGAGTCGGTCACCGAGACCGACGGCTACGAGACAGGGGTAGCGCCGTCGAGACGTTGGTACGCAGTCACCTACTTGGCCGAAGGTGCCGACCTCTAGGGCGCCCAAAACCGCCGCGTGGAGCCTAGGGGAATCGAACCCCTGACACCCGCCTTGCAAAGGCGGTGCTCTACCAACTGAGCTAAGGCCCCTCATCGTGGCTCGGCGGGTGATCGGTTGGGTCAGCCACCGCCACGTGCCAGACCTCGACCCCGCGTCGTGACCGCACCGCCACCGCCGCTACAGCGACCAGCGCCAGTGGCAATGCAAGCCTCACGCAACGTCTGGACGGGCACATGGTTGTGGGCCTGGGAGGACTCGAACCTCCGACCTCTTCGTTATCAGCGAAGCGCTCTAACCGCCTGAGCTACAGGCCCATATTCGCGCAGGGCCGAGCGACGAGATTACCGCAATCGTCGCCCCACCCACAAAAACGCATCGTGCTAGTCGCGATCCGCCAGCGTGACTTCGATGCCGCCGATCAGATCGGTCGCCAGGTTGTACACGAACGCGGCGATGGTGGCCATCGCGGTCAGCAAGACGATGTTCACCAGGCCGATCAGCACGGCACCACCGAAGATGGTGCCGCTGGACACCAGTTCGCCGGTGCTGCCGCTGGTGTTGTTCAGCAGGTCGCCGACGTTGCTGTTCAACTTCGCCCACACGCCCATGCCGCCGAGCACGAGGTACAGGAACGCCACCGCGATCATCCAGACGAAGAACAACGCCACCGAGAGCAGCAGCGACACCTTCAACGTGCTCCACGGATCGATGCGGCGGATCTGCATGCTCGCCCGAACGGGGCCGCGGGTGCGCCGCGACACCTGGACCCGGTTTTCGCGGCCCTCGCGATTCTCCCGGCTTTCGGCCGTCGCCGACCGGCCCGACGACGCCGAGGGGCCCGGCGTCTCGGCGCTGCGGTCCGGGGCGGGTTTGCGCTGCGGGGGCCGGGGCAGTGGACCGGACAGATCCGGCAACTCGCTGGCGTAGGCCTCGGCGGGTGGGCTCTCGCCGCGCGCCGGCGCGGCGTCGAACTCGTAGGGCGGGTGCTTGGGGCGCGCGCCCGCGCCGCCACCCGGGGCCGCGGTGCCGAAGACCACGCGGTTCGGCCGCGCATCGGCACCGGGGGACGGGCCCGCCGACCGCGGCGCGCTCTGGGGTTCGGGCTCGCGCGGCGCCGCGTGGGACGGCCGAGTCGCGCCTGCTTGCGCGGGCGCAGCGCGGTGGGCGCCGGCACGCTCGACCGAACCGTCGCCATTGAGGCCGTCGCCCCTGTTGGGGGCGCCAGGCTCGTTCGGTGAGGTCACCCCGACTCCTTAGATCTTTGGCAGAACGCTTGCGCGGTGGCAGTTGGATGATGTCTGGTCGGACCGAGTTTAAGCCTTACGACTCCTCAGTGCCCTCGGCTTCCTCGACGGCTTCGTCCGCGGCTTCCTCGGCGTTCCGTGCGATGGCCAACAGCGTGTTGTCCTCGCCCAGGTTCATCAGCCGCACGCCCTTGGTCTGCCGTCCCGCCTTGCGGACCTGACGTGCCGCCGTGCGGATGACGCCCCCGCCGGAGGTGATCGCGTACAGCTCGCTGTCGTCGTCGACGATCAGCGCGCCCACCAGCCTGCCACGGCGACGGTCGTACTGAACGGTCAGCACGCCCTTGCCGCCGCGGCCCTGCACCGGGTACTCCTCGATCGCGGTGCGCTTGGCGTACCCGCCCGACGTGGCGACCAGCAGATACGTGCCCTCGCGGACGACGTTCAGCGACAACAGGTAATCGTCGGCGTTGAACCGCATGCCCTGCACACCGGAGGTCGCCCGGCCCATCGGCCGCAGCGCCTCGTCCGTCGCCGAGAACCGGATGGACTGCCCGTTGGCGGAGACCAGCAGCAGGTCCTCCTCGGAGGAGCACAGCACCGCGCCGACCAGCTCGTCGCTGTCCCGCAGGTTGATCGCCACGATCCCGCCCGAGCGGTTGGAGTCGAAGTCGGTCAGCTTGGTCTTCTTGACCAGGCCGTTGCGCGTCGCCAACACCAGGTAGGGGGCGTCCTCGTAGCTGCGGATCTGGATGACCTGGGCGATGCGCTCCTCGGGCTGGAAGGCCAGCAGGTTGGCCACGTGCTGACCCCGCGCGGTCCGGGAGGCCTCGGGCAGCTCGTAGGCCTTGGCCCGGTACACCCGCCCCTGGGTGGTGAAGAACAGGATCCAGTCGTGCGTGGACGACACGAAGAAGTGCGCGACGATGTCGTCCTGCTTGAGGCCGGCGCCCTGCACGCCCTTGCCGCCGCGCTTCTGGCTGCGGTACAGGTCGGTCTTGGTGCGCTTGGCGTAGCCGGTCTCGGTGATGGTGACGACGACGTCCTCGCGGGCGATCAGGTCCTCGTCGCTGACTTCGCCGTCGGCGGCCACAATCCGGGTGCGACGGTCGTCGCCGTGCTTGTCGACGATCTCTTTGAGTTCGTCACGCACGATCGCGCGCTGGCGCTCCGGTTTGGCGAGGATGTCTTCCAGGTCGGCGATCTCGGCCTCGATCTTGGCCAGGTCGTCGATGATGCGCTGGCGCTCCAGGGCGGCCAGCCGCCGCAACTGCATGTCCAGGATCGCCTGGGCCTGGATCTCGTCGATGTCGAGGAGCTCGATCAGGCCGCCGCGGGCGATGTCGACCGTTTCCGACGCCCGGATCAAGGCGATGACCTCGTCCAGCGCGTCGAGCGCCTTGACCAGACCGCGCAGGATGTGGGCCCGTTCGTTGGCCTTGCGCAGCCGGTAGGTGGTGCGGCGCACGATGACGTCGAGTTGGTGCGCGACGTAGTGGCGGATCATCTGGTCCAGTCGCAGGGTGCGCGGCACCCCGTCGACGATGGACAGCATGTTCGCGCCGAAGCTGGTCTGCAGCTGCGTGTGCTTGTAGAGGTTGTTGAGCACCACCTTGGCCACCGCGTCGCGCTTGAGCTCGATGACGATGCGCAGGCCGACCCGATCGCTGGACTGGTCTTCGATGTTGGCGATCCCGGCGAGCCTGCCGTCGCGGACCTGCTCGGCGATCGAGGTGATGAAGTTGTCGTGATTGACCTGATACGGCAACTCGGTGATCACCAAAGACGTTCGGCCCCTGGCCTCTTCGACCTCCACCACACCGCGCATCCGGATGGACCCGCGGCCGGTCTTGTAGGCGTCACCGATGCCCTGGGAGCCGACGATGAGCCCGGAGGTGGGGAAGTCGGGGCCCTTGACCCGTTCCATCACGGCGGCCAGCGTCGCCTCCTCGTCGGCCTCGTGGTTTTCCAGGCACCAGAAGACCGCCTCGGCGAGCTCGCGCAGATTGTGCGGCGGGATGTTGGTCGCCATGCCGACCGCGATGCCACCCGAACCGTTGGCCAGCAGGTTGGGGAACCGGCTGGGCAACACTGTCGGTTCCTGCACCCGGCCGTCGTAGTTCGGGATGAAATCGACTGTCTCCTCGTCGATTTCCCGCAGCATCTCCATCGCCAGCGGGGTCAGCCGCGCCTCGGTGTTGTGGCTGACGAAGCCGTTTGTCAGGAATGCGTGATCATCGGTGTCGACGCGCAGGCTGTACACCGGTTGAATGCCGGCCTCGGTTACCGAAGCCACGCGCGCGTAATAGAACCGGCCATCGGTGAGGTCGGTCGCGATAGCTGCGGCGTCCGCGTCATCCGCGTAGAAGTGGAGGAATTCCGCAAGCCCAGGTACCTCGTCGACCGTGGGCGCTACGCGCGCCGTTGTCCGGGTGTCGCCGGCATAAGCCACACAGTTGGCATTCACGACGGCCCAGTCGCCCGACCGGATCTCTTCGATCAGCTTCCAGAGGAGCGTGGGAACGCCGGCGACGTTGACGAGACACAATAACGGGTGGTTTCCAGTGCCCGTGACTTCGTAACCCTCGACCGTCCGCACGGTGTAGGTTTCGTGCTCTCCCGAATGGAACAATCGATCGGCCCGCACCGGATTGCCGTGCCGGTCAAGGACTTTCATGTCGATGACGTTGTCGGTATTTGGTAGCGCACCGGGCACGATGTCGCCGATCCGAATCAGTTCCCCCGAAGCCAGCGCCACCGACGCATCCGCGCTGACGCAGTAGCGCATCGCCGCCGGTGGATCGTTGCCCGGCGAACCGAAGTTGCCCTGCCCGTCGACGAGCGGATACCGCAGCGACCACGGCTGGGCCATGCGCACCAACGTGTCGTAGATCGACGCGTCGCCGTGCGGGTGGTAATTACCCATCGTCTCGGCCACCGAACGCGCCGACTTGGCGTGGCTGCGGTCCGGGCGGAACCCGGAGTCGTACATCGCGTACAGCACCCGGCGGTGCACCGGCTTGAGGCCGTCGCGCACCTCCGGCAGGGCGCGGCCCACGATCACGCTCATCGCGTAGTCGATGTAGCTGCGCTGCATCTCCTGCTGGATGTCAACCGGTTCGATGCGGTCGCCGGCCTCGTCGCCGGGGGGCAGCGTGGTGTCAGTCATCTATTCCTCGTTTGATTCGGAGCGCCTGACTCATCAGACATCCAGGAAGCGAACGTCCTTGGCGTTGCGGGTGATAAAGCTGCGGCGCGCGTCGACGTCCTCGCCCATCAAAATGGAGAACAGCTCGTCGGCGGCCGCCGCGTCGTCCAGCGTGACTTGGCGCAACACCCGCACGGACGGGTCCATCGTGGTCTCCCACAACTCCTTGGCGTCCATCTCACCCAGACCCTTGTAGCGCTGGATGCCGTCTTCCTTGTTGATCTTCTTGCCGGCCTTCAGTCCGGCCTCCAACAGGCCGTCGCGCTCGCGATCGGAGTAGGCGAACTCGGGATCGCTGCGCTGCCACTTCAACTTGTACAGCGGGGGCTGCGCCAAGAACACGTGCCCGTTCTCGATCAGCGGGCGCATGAAGCGGAACAACAACGTCAACAGCAGGGTCGAAATGTGTTGGCCGTCGACGTCGGCGTCGGCCATCAGCACGATCTTGTGGTAGCGCAGCTTGCTGAGGTCGAACTCGTCGTGGATTCCCGTGCCGAGCGCGGTGATGATCGCCTGGACTTCGGTGTTCTTCAGCACCCGGTCGATGCGCGCCTTTTCGACGTTGATGATCTTGCCGCGCAGCGGAAGGATCGCCTGGAACATCGAATCGCGGCCGCTTTTGGCCGAGCCCCCGGCCGAATCACCCTCGACCACATACAGTTCGGACTTTCGCGGGTCGGTGGAGCGGCAATCGGCGAGCTTGCCCGGCAACCCGCCGAGGTCGGTGGCGCTCTTGCGGCGCACCAGCTCCCGCGCCTTGCGGGCCGCGATCCGCGCCTGCGCCGACGACACCGCCTTGTTCACAACGGTTTTCGCCTCCGACGGGTTGGCCTCGAACCAATGTGTCAGCTGCTCGTTGCACACCTTCTGCACGAAGGACTTGACCTCGGTGTTACCCAGCTTGGTCTTGGTCTGCCCCTCGAACTGCGGCTCGGCGACCTTGACGGAGATCACCGCCGCCAGGCCCTCCCGGATGTCGTCGCCGGTGAGGTTGGCGTCCTTTTCCTTCAGGAGCTTCTTGTCTTTAGCGTATTTGTTGACCACCGAGGTCAACGCGCTACGGAAGCCCTCCTCGTGGGTGCCACCTTCGTGGGTGTTGATGGTATTGGCGAAGGTGTGCACCGATTCCGAATAGCCGCCGTTCCATTGCATCGCGATTTCCACTTCGTGGCCGGCGCCTTTGCCGTCGAAGTCGATGACACTCTGCTGGATCGGGCTCTTGGTGCGGTTGATGTGCTTCACGAAATCGACCAGGCCGCCGGGATAGTGGAACGTCCGGTGCTTCACCTTGTGCGGTGCGGTCGATTCGGCCGCCTTTTCTTCGGCGGACTTGGGGGCCTCGGCGGTGTCGCTGACGACCTCGTCGACGACCTCGTCCTGCTTCACGCGCTCGTCGGTGAGGTTGATCGTCAGGCCCTTGTTCAGGAACGCCATTTCCTGCAGCCGGCGCGCCACCGTCTCGAAGTCGTATTCGAGAGTTTCGAAGATGTCCGGATCGGCCCAGAACCTGATGGTGGTCCCGGTTTTCTTGGTGGCCTCGCCCTGCTTGAGGGTCCCCGGCACGGCGCGGTCGTAGAACTGCGACCACTCGTGTCCATCGCGTTTGATGTCGACCTCGAGCCGGACTGACAGTGCGTTCACCACGGACACGCCGACGCCGTGCAAGCCGCCGCTGACGTTGTAGCCGCTGTTCTCACCGCCGAACTTGCCGCCGGCGTGCAGTTGGGTCATCACCACGTCGACGGTCGGGGCGCCGGTCGCGTGCATTGCCACCGGAATGCCGCGCCCGTTGTCGACCACCTCGACCCCGCCGTCGTCCAGCAACCGCACGTCGACCTGGTCGGCATAGCCGGCCATCGCCTCGTCCACCGAGTTGTCGACCACCTCCCAGATGAGGTGGTGTAAGCCACGCTCACCCGTGGAGCCGATATACATGCCCGGGCGTTTGCGGACGGCCTCCAGCCCTTCGAGGACGGTGATCTGTTCAGCGCCGTATCCGGCTTGAGGCTTCTTCTTCTGGGCAGCCACGGTCGGAATGCTCTCCTTGGGGTTTCTTGCGGGCGGTCCAGTCACCGCGACAATCGCACGCCACCAGTCTACCGTGAAGGACCCCCAGCACCGATTCTCCGGGCGCGTTTCTACCCAGCTAACCGCGCCGTGCACACGATTTCCGCGTTCTGGGCGCGTCCCGACGTGCGTTATGTAAGTCCGTTCCGTTGTGGCGGCTCTGAGGCGCCTGTTGATAGGGCCGCGGCTGGGGATTATTTGGGCGTCGAATAGCTCAGCCGTAGGTGTCGCGGGGCCCCCGCCCGGCGACGTGACGTGGGCCCTTACGCCACGACGGCGCGGCCGGCCCGGTGATTTTCAGCGACGTCACGACACCGTTGCCCACCGCCGCGGCGATCTTGGCCAAGAGCTGCGCCTGAATCATCCGCAACTGGGTCGCCCAGGCGGTCGATTCCGCCGTCACGCTGAGCACACCCTCGCTCAGCGCAGTCGGGGTCGCGTGGTCGGCGATTTGGTGTCCCACCACCGAGGGCCAGTGGCCCAACACCGTGCCTTCGGCGACGTGCGTCGCCCAGCCACGCTTTTTCGCCAGGTCGCGCGCCAGCCGCCCCAGCGGTTGCGGGTCTCGCCCGTCGGGCCCCGGCCCCGACCAGCTCCGTCGCTTCCCCGCGACGCGCCGCGGCACCGCAGGGGCCGACCGGCCCCGACCGGCGTCCTTACCTTGGGCGCGCGCGGCGGCGCGCGCCTCCTCGAGCGTGCGCCGCACCAAATCGATGCCTGTCAGCCCGCCCAAGCGGTCAATGTCTTCCTGGTCTCCGGCGCCGCTCACGCTCGCACCTCCGACATCCTGCCCGAGTCGTCGTCGCGCATATCGATGTGCACCCGCCTAGCATCCCAGTCCGCCGGAATGTCTTCCAGCACCGCCGCGGTCACCAAGACCTGCTCGGCCGATTCGGCCACCGCCGCCAGGGCCCGACGGCGCGTGGCGTCGAGTTCGGCGAACACGTCGTCCAGCAACAACACCGGCTCGGTGCCCTCGGCCCGCAACAATTCATACGCCGCCAACCGCAACGCCACCGCGACCGACCACGATTCCCCATGACTGGCAAAGCCTTTGGCGGGTTGGTCGCCGAGCCGCAATTCGAGGTCGTCGCGATGCGGACCCACCAGGCACATCCCGCGTTCCAGTTCGGCGTCCCGGCGCGCTGACAGCGCGGCCAACAAGGCGGCTTCCAGAAATTCGCGGCTGTCACCGTCGAAGTCTCGCGGATGGTGCTCGCCGAGGCTTGCGCGATAGGCGACGGACGCGGACCGCGAGCCCGGCGCCACCAACTGATAGGCCTTTTCCACCTCCGGCGCCAGTTCGTTCACCAGATTGATCCGCGCGGCCATCAACTCGGCCCCGTGCTCGGCCAACCGGCTGTCCCACACGTCCAGCGTGTCCAGGGCGCTCCGATCGCCCCGGTACCGGGCGCCGGACAGCGACTTCAAAAGCGCCGTGCGCTGCCTCAAGACTTTGTCATAGTCGGCCCGCACACCGGCGATCGCGGGCCGACGGACCGTCGCCAGATCATCGAGATATCGGCGACGATCCGACGGGTCGCCGCGCACCAGGGCCAGGTCCTCGGGGGCGAAAAGCACCGCGCGCAGCACACCGACCACCTCGCGCGTGCTGCGCACCGGCGACCGATTCAGCCGCGCCTTGTTTGCCCGGCCCGCAGCGATCTCCAAGTCGATCGCGCACTCCCTGCCCTCGTTGACGACGATCGTCGAAATCACCGCACGATCGGCACCGGCCCGGATCAACGGCGCGTCCGTCCCGACCCGATGCGAAGCCAAGGTGGTCGAATACCACAGCGCCTCAATGAGATTCGTTTTACCGAAGCCGTTGGGCCCGACAAATACCGTCCGCCCCGGCGGCAATTCGAGGTCGGCATGCGCCCAGGACCGGAAATCACGCAGCCCCAACTGCCGGACGTACACCTACCCGGGCAACCGAACTGGCATCAACAAGTACACGTAGTCCGTTGGCAACGCGGTGAACGGCCCGCTGCCGCTGGGGGAGCTGTCGTCGTTGGAAGCCGGCCGCAGCAACGCCGGCTTGCCCGGCGTCGTGAAACCGAACGACACCCGCTCGGAATGCACCGACGCGAGCCCGTCGGTCAGATACGTCGGATTGAAGGCAATCGTCAGCGGTTCGCCAACGAAATCCACCTGGAGGTCCTCTTCGGCCCGGCCCACGTCATCGGCCCCCGCGGAAAGCCGCAGCGAACCCTCGGAGAACTCCATCCGCACCTGAGCACCCCGGTCGGCGACCAGGGCGACGAGCTTGATGGCCTCGGTCAGCTCCGCGACGTCGATAGTGGCGACGGCCGTGTGCTCGGCCGGTAACAGCTGGCGAAACTTGGGGAACTCCGCGTCCAGCAGCCGCGTCGTGCTGCGCTTGCCGTTACCGCTGATACCGAGCAACCCGTCCTTGCCGACTCCCGCGCCGGCGCCCAGCGACAGTTGAACCTCAGACCCGTCCGCCCCTGCTTTCGCCGCTTCGGCCAGTGTCTTGGCCGGCACCAGCACCGCGGCTTCGATGTCGGGCGACAACGCCGACCACGTCAGCTCGCGAACCGCCAACCTGAACCTGTCGGTCGCGGCCAAAACCACCGTGTCGCCCGAAATCTCAACCCGGATCCCCGTGAGCATGGGCAACGTGTCATCCCGGCCGGCGGCGATGGCGACCTGACCGATCGCCTCGGCGAACAGCTCCGCCGGCAGGGTCCCGGTACCTTCGGGCAGCGCGGGCAGCGTCGGGTAGTCCTCGACAGGCATCGTCGGCAAGGAGAACCTGGCGCTTCCGCACGTCAGCGCGACCCGATTGCCGTCCACATAGAAGTCGACCGGTTTGTTCGGCAACGCCCGGGTGATGTCCGATAACAGCCTTCCGGATACCAAAACGCTTCCCGGAGAAGCTATTTCGGCCGCAACCTGGGCTTCGGCGGAGACCTCGTAGTCGAAGCCGGAAATCGTCAGTCCCTCGTCGGAACCGGACAACAACACGCCGGACAGCACCGGCACCGCCGGCCTGGTCGGCAGGTTCTTCGCCACCCATGACACCGCTTCGGCGAAAGACTCTCGCACCAGACGAAACTTCAAGTCCGTGAGGCCAGCTGTTGTCGTCGCCGCGTCCATAGCGTCCCTTTACCTGCCGAGTGTCCGAAAAATCAAAGTGGCTAGCCGCCCGTCGCTAGCAGTCGCTGAACAACCGTAGATCTTCTGCGGCCATCTTGAAAGCTAATCGCGGAGGCCGACAAGCCGCGTCGTGAGCGGCATGCCGGGCGGGGCGGCGAGGCGCGTCCCCAACGCTGTACTTCAAAGAACAATCTACGGAGAGATCTCAGTACTAGTAATAAGTACTGTGCATTCTGGGGACAGCGGACCTTGTCGCAGCTAGGGAAGTGGTCCGGTTGTGGATGAGTCGGTGGATAACTGTGTGCGCGGTCGGGGGCGCTGGGGATGGGCGAGCCGTGTGCATGCAAATGCGATCACTCCACCGATGTTTGGACGGGTTGTGCACAGCGGTACGCACAACAGGATGGTGTGACAGGTGTGACGGGGGAGTGAGAAGTTTCTCGGAAAAAATTTGTCAGGACCGCCGCATTCAGCGCTTGGAGCGCTGCCGGATGCGGGTGGTGAGTTCCTTGACGTGATCGAAGACCTCACGGCGCTCGGCCATCTCGGACAAGATCTTTCGCTGCGCGTACATGACGGTGGTGTGGTCGCGGCCGAACGCCTGGCCGATCTTGGGCAGCGACAAATCGGTCAGCTCGCGGCACAGATACATCGCGATTTGGCGCGACTGGGCCAGTGCCCGCGTCTTGCCCGGGCCGCGTAACTCCTCGACGGTGGTGTCGAAGTACTCGGCAGTGGCGGCCATGATCGTCGCGGCGCTGATTTGCATGGTGCTGGCGTCGGCGATCAGGTCGCGAAGCACAATTTCCGCCAAAGCCTTATTGATCGGGGTCTTGTTCAAGGACGCGAACGCGGTCACCCGGATCAGCGCCCCTTCGAGCTCGCGGATGTTGCGCTCGATGCTGCTGGCGATCAGTTCGAGGACGTCGTCGGGTACGGCCAGCCGTTCCATCTGCGCCTTCTTGCGCAGAATGGCGATGCGGGTCTCCAGTTCCGGAGGCTGCACGTCGGTGATCAGGCCCCATTCGAACCGGGTCCGGAGCCGGTCTTCGAGTGTGGCGAGTTGCTTGGGCGGCCGGTCAGACGAGATGACGATCTGTTTGTTGGCGTTATGCAGCGTGTTGAAGGTATGGAAGAACTCTTCCTGGATACCTTCTTTGCCCTCGATGAACTGGATGTCGTCCACCAGGAGGACGTCGACGTCGCGGTAACTGCGTTTGAACGCGACCTTACGGTCGTCGCGCAGCGAGTTGATGAAGTCGTTGGTGAATTCCTCGGTCGAGACGTACTTGACGCGCATGCCGGGGAACAGCCGCTGCGCGTAGTTGCCGGCGGCGTGTAGCAAGTGGGTCTTGCCGAGGCCGGATTCTCCCCAGATGAACAAAGGGTTGTAAGCGCGGGCCGGGGCTTCGGCGATGGCCAGGGCTGCGGCGTGCGCGAACCTGTTCGAGGCGCCGATGACGAACGTGTCGAAGGTGTATCGGCGGTTGAGGCTGGTTCCGCCGGCGATGGCCGGGTCGGCCGTGTGCGGACGTTCCGTGAAATAGTTCGGCCAGCTCTGCTCGGCGCCGATCTCACCGTTTTCGTCACCCTCGTCACCCTCGTCGACGTCGATCGACATGTCGATGACCGAATCGTCGACCTGAGCGAGGGGTTGGTCGTCGTGGGCGGGCGGGAAGGGCTCCGCTGCGGTGAAGGCGGCGTCCTCGACGTCGTCCGCGGGCGGGGTGATGCGTACCCCGAGCTGGATCTGCTGACCGAGCCGGCGGCTCAGCGCGTCGGTGATCGGCGCACGTAGGTGGCGTTCGATCTCGTTCTGCACGAAGCTGCTCGGCACCGACAACAGGGCAAATCCCTCGACGATGGTGAGCGGCTGGACGAGGTTGAGCCACGCCCTTTGCTGAGGGGTCAGTGGGGTGGCGAGGGCGGTGCGATTGGTGGCCATTCCCTCCGCGGCCGAGTCGCCGTTGAGCTCGGAGACGACCGCGTTCCAAACTGTTGTGAATCCTGAACCGGGGTCATCGGTCAACGACGTAATCTCCCTGGCTCTCGCAGATCCCGGGTCGAGGGGCAGCCACGCTTGGTGACGAAACAACTGTCCACATAGTTATCCACAGGTGTGGACAGGATGATCGTAAACGAGCCGCAGCCTACCGGCGACAGCCCGTGATCTCCGCGCTGATGACAACCCGTGCAGGTCGCCTAGACAGCTAGTCGATCCGCCATCCTCGCTTCGTCGTCGAGCGCCGCTCCACTCTGAAACGGCATTGCCCGAAGCTAACAGTTTTCCGTTCGGCTGCCAACAGTTCTGCTGCATTCCAATCGGCCTCTTTAGGGTTATCTGACCCTGCTTGTTGCGTGTTGTCCTATGGTGCCGCACGGACGTGTTCGAGAACTTGCGTTTTCGCGGATGTGTGAGTTGGGTCCGTTGCGGGAGACCAAGTTTGACCCAGCGAATCCGCGTCAGTACCCTCAAACAGTCGCCCGAAAGTCGGCGATACGGCTGCGACCCGGACAAAGCTCGGGGACCGCGCCGGCCAGCAGCAAGACCCACCTCCGACTGCCTCGCGGACGAATGCGGCCGGATGGTTCGAGACGAGGAGAACGCCGTGGCCAAGGGCAAGCGGACCTTCCAGCCGAATAACCGGCGCCGAGCCCGCGTGCATGGCTTCCGCTTGCGGATGCGCACCCGCGCCGGGCGATCGATCGTCTCCAGCCGGCGCCGCAAAGGCCGCCGCGCGTTGACTGCCTGATCGCAACGTCGGGTTCTTCAGCGGTGCTTCCCGCACGCAACCGCATGAGGCGGTCAACGGAGTTTGACGCCGCGGTGAAGTATGGCGTGCGCGCGGCGCAGCCTGATGTCGTCGTGCATGTGCGACGCGAGTCCGGGGACGACACGGGTCCCCGCGTCGGCCTGATCATCGCCAAGACCGTCGGATCGGCCGTGGAGCGCCATCGGGTGGCGCGCCGGCTGCGTCATGTCGCGCGAACCATGCTGGGAGATCTCCAGCGATCCGACCGGGTGGTGATCCGGGCGCTGCCGAGCAGTCGCCAGGTGTCATCCGCGCGGCTGGAGCAACAGCTGCGGCGCGGCTTGCGGCGCGCCCTCGAGTCGGCGGGAACCGGCCGGTGAAGCGCGCGGCGCGAGGACTGATCTTCCTGATTCAGCTGTACCGGCACATGGTGTCACCGCTGCGCCCGGCGACATGCCGCTTCATGCCAACCTGCAGCCAGTACGCCGTCGACGCTCTGACCGAATACGGATTGATCCGGGGCAGTTGGTTGGCCGCAGCCAGGCTCGCCAAATGCGGCCCGTGGCATCGGGGAGGATGGGATCCGATACCGGATCGACACGCATGCCGAGCGAGCTTCGAAGGCGCCGGCGCCGCGGGGGACCCCGCGCCGGAGCAACGGGAGAGTGAATCTTTTGTTTGATTTCTTCAGCCTCGACATCATCTACTACCCGGTGTCGTGGATCATGTGGGCCTGGTACAAGTTGTTCGCGGCGTTGCTCGGGCCGTCGAACTTCTTCGCCTGGGCCTTGTCGGTGATGTTCCTGGTGTTCAGCCTGCGGGCCCTGCTGTACAAGCCGTTCGTGCGCCAGATTCGTACCACCCGGCAGATGCAGGAGCTGCAGCCACAGATCAAGGCGCTGCAAAAGAAGTACTCCAAAGACCGCCAGCGCATGGCGCTCGAGATGCAGAAGCTGCAACGCGAGCACGGCTTCAACCCGATCCTCGGCTGCCTGCCGATGCTGGCACAGATCCCGGTGTTCCTCGGGCTGTATCACGTCTTGCGGTCGTTCAACCGCACGACCGGCGGCTTCGGCCAGCCGCATCTGTCGGTGGCCCAGAACCGGGCGACGGGCAACTATTTCTTCAGCCCGACCGATGTGGCGCACTTCCTGGATGCCAATCTTTTCGGCGCGCCGATCGGCGCCTTCATGACGCAACACGCCGGATTGGACGCCTTCACCCACTTCAGCCGCCCGGCGGTGATCGCGGTGGGCGCCCCGGTGATGATCCTGGCGGGCGTCGCGACCTACTTCAACAGCCGCGCGTCGGTGGCGCGCCAGAGCCCGGAGGCCGCCGCCAACCCGCAGACGGCGATGATGAACAAGCTGGCACTGTATGTGTTTCCGCTCGGCGTCGTCGTCGGCGGACCGTTCCTTCCGCTCGCCATCATCCTGTACTGGTTCGCGAACAACATCTGGACGTTCGCGCAGCAGCACTACGTGTTCGGCATGATCGAAAAAGAGGACGAGGCCAAGAGGCAGGAAGTCGTTGAGCGGCGGGCAGCCAACGCGCCCGCGCCGGGCGCCAAACCGAAGCGCAACCCGAAGGCCTCGGCGGCGAGCGGCAACGGCTCCGCGGCTCGGAACGACGATGGTGCGGACTCGGATTCCGGGGGATCCGCCGGCGGTGCCACCGAAGCGGGGACGGCCACGGCCGAACCGGACAAGCCGAGCGCGGCGGGACGCAACGACGGGCCAACCAACCGCACCCCGCGACCCGGGGCGCGACCGAAGAAGCGGAAACGCTGACGCGGCGCCAGAGCTTAAGGGGACCCCGGGCGAGTGACCCGACTGGACGGGAACCCTGGATGAGGGAGAGAAAACGAGATGACAGACGCCGAAACGACCGAACGCGACGTTGACGCGGAGCTCGACACGCAAGCGCCGGCCCCAGAGGACGAGGCGGCGGCCGAAGGCGGTGCCGAGCAAGTCGACGACCTGGAGGACCGCCTGGTTGCCGAGGGGGAGATCGCCGGTGACTATCTCGAGGAGCTGCTGGACCTCTTGGACTTCGACGGCGACATCGATCTTGACGTCGAGGGGGACCGCGCCGTCGTGAGCATCGACGGCAGCAGCGACCTCAACAAGTTGGTCGGCCGCGGCGGTGAGGTGCTGGACGCCCTGCAGGAGCTGACCCGGCTGGCGGTGCACCAGAAGACGGGTGTGCGGAGCCGCTTGATGCTCGACATCGCGAGCTGGCGGCGGCGGCGCCGCGAGGAGCTCGCCGCGCTGGGCGACAAGGTGGCACGGCGGGTGCTGAACACCGGCGAACGCGAGGAGCTTTCTCCGATGACGCCGTTCGAACGCAAGATCGTTCACGATGCCGTGGCCGCGGTGCCGGGGGTGCACAGCGAGAGTGAGGGGCAGGAACCTTCCCGACGGGTCGTCGTCCTGCTCGACTAGCCCGCCAAGTCACAGCCGTGTAATTCAGGCGACCCGGACCGCCCCCAGGGATCGAGGATGTTTCACGTGAAACAAGAAGACGGGATGTTTCACGTGAAACATGGCGATAGGGAGGCGGCCGGGGGAGTGTCCGCGTCGGCGCCGGGTCCGGGATCGGTCGGCGAGGCCGCGGAGAACGTTTTCGGTCCGCGGATGGATACCGCGCGAAGGTACGTGGAACTGCTCGCCGGCCCCGGGGTGGAGCGAGGGCTCCTCGGGCCCCGGGAGGTCAGCCGGCTGTGGGATCGCCACCTATTGAACAGTGCCGCGGCCGGTGAACTCATCGAGTCGGGTGCGCGGGTGATCGACGTCGGCAGCGGGGCCGGGCTGCCGGGGATACCGCTGGCGATCGCGCGGCCCGACCTCGAGGTGGTGCTCCTGGAGCCGATGTTGCGGCGGAGCGAGTTTCTCCTCGAGGCGGTGGCCGAACTAGGGTTGGCGGTCGAGGTGGTGCGCGGCCGCGCCGAGGAGCCCTGGGTGCGCGAGCAGTTCGGGGCCCGGGACGTCGCGGTGTCGCGAGCGGTCGCACCGCTGGACAAGTTGACGAAGTGGAGCATCCCGTTGGTACGGCTCGATGGGCGGATGGTCGCCATCAAGGGGGAGCGCGCTCCCGAGGAAGTGGAAGCCCACCGGCGTGTGATGGCGGCATCGGGCGCCGTGGATGTCAGGGTGGTCACATGTGGCGCGAACTATTTGCGTCCGCCGTCAACCGTGGTGTTAGCGCGACGCGGAAAGCGGCCGCGCCCAAAACCGGGCCGCATGGCAGACAGGGGGACACGGTGAGTTCTCCGACCAATTGGTCCGGCGGTCCGCCGCCGGCACCGAGCTCGGCCGACGCCGCGGCGGAGCCCAGCCATGTTTCACGTGAAACATCGGCCGAATTCGACACACCGATCGGCGCCGCCGCCGAGCGTGCGATGCGGGTCCTACACACGGCCTACCCGCCGCTGCGCCGCCCGGCGCACCGACGGCTGTTCACCGTCGCCAACCAGAAAGGCGGCGTGGGGAAGACCACGACCGCCGTCAACCTCGCGGCCGCGCTGGCCGTGCAGGGACTCAAGACCCTCGTCATCGACCTCGATCCCCAGGGCAACGCGAGCACGGCCCTCGGCATCCACGATCGGCAGGCAGGCACGCCGTCGTCGTACGAAGTTCTCATCGGCGAGGTGTCGCTACGAGAGGCGTTGCGGCCGAGCCCCCACAGCGCGCGGCTGTTTTGCGTGCCGGCGACCATCGATCTGGCCGGCGCCGAGATCGAGTTGGTCAGCATGGTCGCGCGCGAGAACCGCCTACGCACCGCCCTGGCCGAGCTCGACCAGTTCGACTTCGACTACGTCTTCATCGACTGCCCGCCGTCGCTCGGGCTGCTGACGATCAACGCACTGGTGGCCGCGCCCGAGGTGATGATCCCGATCCAGTGTGAGTACTACGCGCTGGAGGGCGTGTCACAGCTGATGCGCAATATCGAGATGGTGAAGGCCCACCTGAATCCCCTACTGGATGTGACGACCGTCATCCTGACGATGTACGACGGGCGGACCAAGCTGGCCGACCAGGTCGCCGAAGAGGTCCGCCGGTACTTCGGAACCAAGGTGCTGCGCACGGTGATCCCGCGCAGCGTGAAGGTGTCGGAGGCGCCCGGCTACAGCATGACGATCATCGATTACGACCCCGGTTCCCGGGGGGCGATGAGTTACCTCGACGCGAGTCGCGAGCTCGCCGAACGCGATTGACCACCATCCGTGAAGGGACGACCATGACGCAGCCGTTACGCAAGAAGGGCGGCCTCGGCCGGGGCCTTGCTTCGCTGATCCCCACCGGTCCAGCGGAAGGCGACTCCGGCCCGGCCACACTGGGCCCGCGGATGGGCGACGCCGCCGCCGACGTGCTGATCGGCGGACCGGCTCAGAACGCCGCGTCGGTGGGCGCGGTCTACCGGGAGATCGCGCCGGCCGACATCGAGCGCAACCCACGCCAGCCCCGGCAGGTGTTCGACGAGGAGGCACTGTCCGAGCTGGTGCACTCCATCCGCGAGTTCGGGCTGCTGCAGCCGATCGTGGTCCGGCCGGTGAGCGGAACCCCGGGCGGCCCGCGGTACCAAATCGTGATGGGGGAGCGGCGGTGGCGCGCCGCCCAGGAAGCGGGCCTGGCCGCCATCCCGGCCATCGTGCGCGAAACCGGCGACGACGATCTGCTGCGCGACGCCCTGCTCGAGAACATCCATCGGGTACAGCTGAACCCCTTGGAGGAGGCGGCGGCCTACCAGCAGCTGCTCGACGAATTCGGCGTCACCCACGACGAGCTGGCGTCCCGCATCGGCCGGTCGCGGCCGCTGATCACCAACATGATCCGGTTGCTGAAGCTCCCGATCCCGGTGCAGCGACGGGTCGCGGCGGGCGTCCTGTCCGCCGGCCACGCCCGGGCGCTGCTGTCCCTAGACGGCGGTCCGGAGGCGCAGGAGGAGCTGGCCAGCCGGATCGTCGCCGAGGGCTTGTCGGTGCGGGCCACCGAGGAGGCGGTCACCCTGGCCAACCGCGGGGACGCGACCACCCCGGCGCCCCAACGCCGCAAGCCAATTCAGATGCCCGGACTTCAGGACGTTGCTGACCGGCTATCCAACACCTTCGATACCCGGGTGACGGTCAGCCTGGGCAAACGGAAGGGACGGATCGTGGTCGAGTTCGGCTCGGTGGAGGACCTCCAGCGAATCGTCGACGTGATGACCCCGCCCAAGGCATGACCGCGTACCCGGTGTAATTACGTCACTGTGACGCCACGCGGGTTTCGAGGCCGAATTGAGACCCAAATGAGCCGTTGCCGACACCGCCTCCACGCAGAATTCATATGCGCCACAACACCTTTCGCCATTTCGCCGGCCGTGTCGTGATGCGCGGGAGTGTTCGCCTGCCCGCCTCAAGTGGCGCGGAAAACACTGGTCGTACGGCGACAAACTCTCCTATCCTGGAGAGGTTGCTGATGGCGCCAAAATGTGGCGGCCGCAGTACCGGACGGAAGCCAGGAGGCTAGTGTCTGCTCGAATCACGCCGCTGCGGCTCGAGGCTTTCGAGCAGCTTCCCAAGCATGCGCGACGCTGCGTGTTCTGGGAGGTCGATCCCGCGACGCTGGGTAACCAAGACCACCTCGCCGACCCCGAATTCGAAAAAGAAGCCTGGCTGTCGATGGTGATGCTGGAGTGGGGCTCATGCGGTCAGGTCGCGACGGCGATTCCGGACGAGCGCAGCCACGCCGAACCGCCGTGCCTGGGCTACGTCCTGTACGCGCCGCCGCGCGCGGTGCCGCGGGCGCAGCGCTTTCCCACGGCGCCGGTGTCCGCCGACGCCGTGCTGCTGACGTCAATGAACATCGAGCCGGGGCAGGCCTCCGACGATCTGCCGCACGGACTCATCGCCCGCGTCATCGATGAGCTGGTGCGGCGCGGCGTGCGTGCGTTGGAGGCTTTCGGGCGCACACCGGCGGCCTCCGAGTTGCAGGATCCGCGACTGGTGGACCCCGATGTGCGGCCGGTGCTGGAGGCCCTGGGCGATTGCTCGGTGGAGCACTGCATCATCGACGCGGAGTTCCTGAAGGACGTGGGATTCGTTGTGGTGGCACCACATCCATACTTCCCACGGCTGCGGCTGGAGTTGGACAAGGGCCTGGGCTGGAAAGCCGAGGTCGAGGCGGCGCTGGAGCGCCTGCTGTCCAGTGCCCAGCTGCAGGAACCCGTCGGGGCGGGCTCCGCTAGCGCATCAAATACGTTGCAGATCAACGGGAGCGGTTAAGAACCGCCCAGCCGGGAGGCCCGCTCCACCGACAACTCGTGAGCCAGCAGTTCGGCGAAGGTAAAGGTGCCCGTGGGCCGGTCGTTCTTGCCGAGCAGGTAGAGGCGCTTGACCGCGGCGAGGATGCCCTCGGCGATGGCGTCTCGGGTCTGCGTCGAGATCAGCATCGCCTGGTCACGCGGATTGGTGATGTAGCCGACGTCGACTTGAACGGTCGGCATCCGGGTCAGCCGCAGGAGGTCCCACGTCCGGCCATGCGTGCGGCAATCCCGTAATCCGGTGCGAGCCACCACTTCTCGCTGAATGAAGTCGGCGAGGTTGCGGCCGATGGTCGAGACCGAACCGTGCGCGTTGCCGAAGTGAAAGGAGGCCACGCCGTTGGCCGCGGGGCTGCGCTGGGATTCGCAGCGCAGGCTGATCATCAGGTCCGCGCCGACGTTATTCGCCGTGGTGGCCCGCTCGGCGTCCGACGGGCTGCGATTGGTCGGCCGGGATAGGAAGGTTTCCATGCCGATGGCGGTCATCCGTCCCTCGAGTCGGCTCGCCAAGTCCCACAACACATCTGCTTCGCTGACAGGTCCGGTCGGCCCCTGCATGATCAGACCGTGGTCGGCGCCGCCGCGGCCCGGATCGATAATGATGCGCTTGCCCGACAGTTTGGGCCCGGACCGGCGGACCAGCTCTTCCTCGCGGATCGCGTGCGGTGAGCCGCCGGTGACGCGCGAGCTCAAAAAGTACAAGGAGCGCAAGGTTTCCGGGCCGCAGATGCCGTCGGCGGCCAGGCCGTACTCGCGCTGGTATGACATCAAAGCGTTGTGGGTCTGCAGGCCGAAGTGGCCGTCGACCAGGCCGGTGTAGAAACCGAGGTCCTGCAGCCGCGCTTGCAGGGTGGCGACGTCGTCGCCGTAGAGGGGAGCACCGAATTGGTGATACAGCGTGCGCGCGCCCAGCCGGTACGAGGCCTCCTTCAGCGCGCGGTAGGTGGCGTCGCCGACGATGCCATCTACCAGCAGCCCGCGATTCTGCTGGAAAGCGCGCACCGCCTGGTCGAGCTCGGCGTCAAAGACCTCGAGGGCCACATGCCGGCCGGTCGTCATGTCTTCGTCGGGGTTGTCCAGCATTCCCAGCGCGGCCAGCGTAGCCCGAATCTCGGTCACGGCAGCGCTGCGGTCACCACAGCGCAGCGCGTCGCCGTCTTCACGGCGCGGACTCGGCATACCAAGGGCCCTCCGGGACAAGGCTGAACACGGGCAACAGCTAGCCGTTATTGTCGCAGACGCTTCTCAATTTTCGGAAAACCCCAGGCTGGGCGGTAGTGGGTCAGTTTGAAGCGATGTAATTCGTCGGGTCGCGTAGTCCTGGTGGGATGATGGATGGCATGCCTGATCGCTCAAGAAAGCGTCCGCGTGACCTGAACGCGCTGGCCGCGTCCATCGTGGCCGATGCCACCGACGAGACACCAGACGGGTACACCTACCGTGTCGAGTGGTCAGCCGAGGACAACGAGTGGGTCGGGCTATGTGCCGAGCTCCCGTCGCTGTCGTGGCTGGACCCAGACAAGGCGAAGGCACTCGCTGGCATTGAACGTCTGGTGCAGAACGTCGTCGCGGGCAAAGACCCAGCGGCGGTTGCGCTGGGCCGCAAAGGCGGCCTGAAGGGCGGCCGCGCCCGGGCCGACAGGCTGACCGCCGGGCAGCGGTCAGAGATCGCCAAGAAGGCCGCGGCTGCCCGGTGGAAAGGCACTGGGCAGTCCTAGAGGCCGGTCCCGTCGTCGTCGGAAAACGGGAGGGGCAGCGTCTCGCCGTATCGGGGGTGCAGCATGTTGAGCTTGTCCATAAAGTCCGGCCAGTCTTTGCTGAGCTTCATCACGGTGACGACTGACCCGAGGTGTTCACGCAGGCGCGGGTAGCCGTGATTGGTCGTTAACCGCTGAAAGTACCGGTGCTTAGTGCGGCCCTTGTCGTCTCGCGGCGTGACGCGGCGCAGTTCGTCGAGGACGCCAGGAGCCAAACGCTTGTAGACAATGTCGTTGGTCAGATGCCCGAAATACGCGGGCTTGTTCACCGACCCGTTGGGGTATTTGATCCCGCGCAGCCGGAAGATTTCACGGTAGAAATCATCAGGGAACGTGCGCACCCATTTCTGGAGTTCTTTCTCGATGTACTGCTCCAGGATGGTGGCGAGGGCGTCACGCGCGCGGACATCTTGGTAGCCGGTGGCCTCATCGACCAGGGCGATGATGCCGACGGTGGCGAATGCGCGCATCAGGATCTCGGCCTGGATCGCGAACCGTTTCTGGTTGGGTGCCAAGGTGTTGGCATCGCGCGCCTTGAGATAGACCTCGCACACCTGCGGGAGAAGCTCCGCACGGTAGCCGTAGGCGCGCAAACCACTGCGGGTACGGAATACGATGGGCTGCGCGGCGGCGAGCAGCTCGTCGGTGACGAACGGGGCGAATGCTTGGCCCTGCAACATCGGCGGCGTTTCTGAGGTGCGTACACCAGCGCGGCGGTGCCGACCCAGCGCGGTGAGGAAGCCGGCTTGGGATAGAACGCGCGTCTGGTCCTCAAGGACATAGGCGTCGATCTCGAAGTCGGCCAGCTTGATCGGCTTGCTTTCTGATGTGACAGCCATCGGCAATTCGTCCAGTTCCCACCGCGCGTCGGCGGCCTTCTTAGCGATGGCCTTCCGTTGCTTCGCGGTGGTCTTCTTTTTGCGGGCGTGGCCACCAGCGGCGCGGCCATCCTTCGGCGGTTCTTCGGTCACGATCTCTCCTGTCGGACTTGTAAGCATATGCTTGCACTATAGTACATCGTCGGTAGGATTGCATGCATGATCGCCACATTTGCGCATTGTCCCTATTGCTTTTACATGACCGGTCAAGCATAATAGTCACTATGGTCAACCGGCTCTCCACCGATCAGCGGGCACAGATCGTCTCCTGCCTGTGCGAGGGCATGTCCATCCGTGCAACGGTGCGGTTGACCGGGGCCGCGAAGAACACTGTGACCAAATTGCTTGTCGAGCTGGGCGCCGCGTGCGCCGAATACCAATCTGCGGCACTATTCGACTTGCCCTGCACCAACATTCAATGCGATGAGATCTGGGCGTTCTGCTACGCCAAGCAGAAGAATGTTCCCGAGGAGCACCGGGGCGAATATGGCTACGGCGACGTGTGGACGTGGACGGCCATCTGCGCCGACACCAAGTTGGTGCCCTCTTGGCTGGTGGGTGAACGCACCGCCGACGACGCCGAAGTGTTCATACGGGACTTGGCATCTCGGCTCGCCAACCGCGTCCAGCTCACCACCGACGGCCTACGCCTGTACGTGAGAGCCGTGGAGACCGCATTCCATGGGGACATCGACTACGCCATGCTCCACAAGATTTACGACGCCCCCGCCGGCGAGGGCAACGAGCGCCGCTACAGCCCCGCCGTCTGCACCGGCATCGAAATCCGCAAGGTCAACGGCAACCCCAACCTGGCCAAGGCCAGCACGTCATACGTTGAGCGCCAAAACCTCACCATGCGGATGGGGATGCGCCGTTTCACCCGCCTCACCAACGGCTTCTCCAAGAAGGTGGAGAACCTGGCGCACGCGGTCTCGCTGCACTACATGTACTACAACTTCGCCCGGTCCCACGGCACACTGACCGCCGACGCCGGTGGCCGGAAAACGACGCCCGCGATGGCCGCTGGCATCACCGACCGTGTATGGAGCTGTCGCGATATTGCCGCGCTGCTCGACTAGGAGAGAATCTGCTCGTCGCTGGCGCAATCGTGATAGCCATAGGAGTGTGATCTGCGGAATCATCGCCCTGTACGCGCTCGCCCTCTTATTGCAGTGGATCGGCGTGGGCCTCGTGGCGTTCGACATCTGGTCCGATCAAAGGGACCTCCGCGACCTGTTGAACAAAGAAGGCACCGCCGATACACAGCGAGAGGTCGTCACCAGCCCAAAGCCAGGGGTTACCGTCACCTTCGGCGGTGGAGCTGGAGCCTTCGTTGCTCAACAAGCAGCTCGCAGCCAAGCCCTCAGCGACTTCGTGAAGGGTCGCTTGAACAAGGGCTTCGAAAAACGCTGGATCGGTGTTGCCCTGCTCATTGTCGGGAGCGGCGCGGGAACCGGGGCAAGCATCTGGAGCGTGTTTCCGCGTTAAGCAGCTTCAAGCTGACCTTTTCAAACTGACCCACTACCGGCTGGGCGTGGGGCGCGGCGCGGCGCGGCAGCTAACGCCTCAGGTGAGGTTCGGCACCGCGTCGGAGAGCTCGCGCAGCAGCGCCGCCTTGCCCTTGGCGCCGACGATTCGCTTCACGGGTTGGCCGTCTTTGAACAGAATCATCGTGGGGATCGAGACCACCTGGAAGTCGCGCGCGGTCTCCGGGTTGGCATCCACGTCGAGCTTTGCGACGGTGAGCTGCCCGGCCCGCTCGCTGGCGATTTCCTCGAGCACCGGCGCGACCATCTTGCACGGTCCGCACCACGTCGCCCAAAAGTCAACCAGCACAGGCTTATCGCTTGACAACACCTCGGTGGAAAAAGACGCGTCGGAGACTTCTATTGTGGCGTGGGCCTTTTCGGCGTCGGTCATCGCGGTGCTCCAATCAATGTGTCGGTACCCTCGGCGCTTCCGGCTGTCGCGCCGTGGTGGGTCGTGTCTGTTTCGTGCTCGGCGAGCCACCGTTCGGCGTCGATGGCCGCCGCGCAGCCGCTGCCGGCGGCGGTGATGGCCTGCCGGTAGGTGCGGTCCACCAGGTCGCCGGCCGCGAACACGCCGTCCAGCGAGGTGCTCGTGGTGCGTCCCTGCACCAGCACGTAGCCGTCGGGATCCACGTCGACGACGTCGCGCACCAGGCCCGAGCGCGGCTCGTGACCGATCGCCACGAACACGCCGGTGACCGGGAGCGTCGACTCTTCGCCGGTTAGGTTGTCGCGCAGGCGCAGTCCGGTCACCGTCGTGTCGCCCTCGACGGATACCACGGCGGCGTTGGTGACGAACTTGATCTTGTCGTTGTTGCGGGCGCGGTTGAGCATGATCTTGGACGCCCGGAACTCGTCGCGGCGGTGCACAAGCGTCACACTGCTGGCGAAGCGGGTCAGGAAGAGGGCTTCTTCCATCGCCGAGTCGCCCCCACCGATGACCGCGATGTCCTGGTCGCGGAAGAAGAACCCGTCGCAGGTGGCACACGAACTCACCCCGCGGCCCAGCAACTCCTGCTCACCGGGGACCTGCAGATAGCGCGCCGCCGCACCCATGGCCAGGATGACGGCCCGGGCCCGATGGGTTTCGCCGTCGGCGGTGACGACCGACTTGACCGGCCCCGTCAGCGAGACCGATTCGACGTCTTCCATCCGCAGGTCCGCGCCGAAGCGCAGCGCCTGCTCACGCATCTCGTCCATCAGCTCCGGGCCGGTGATGCCGTCGCGAAACCCGGGGTAGTTTTCCACCTCGGTGGTGGTCATCAGTGCGCCGCCGAAAGAGGTGCCCTCGAAAACCAGGGGCTTCATCTGGGCGCGGGCCGCGTAGAGGGCCGCGGTGTACCCGGCGGGACCGGAGCCGATGACGATGACGTCGTGGATGGTGTCGTGGGTGTCGGGAGCAGGGGTAGCGGCAGTCATTCGAGCCTTTCGGGTGCGGAAGCTACGTCTACGAACGCCAGCGTAGGCGCGGGTGTTCCCCGGGTGCTGGGCACCACACTAAAGTCCGGCGGCGATCACCGCTAAGGCCGCGGTACCTGCGTGTTGGCCAGCAACCCGGTGTCGGCGGCGCTGCAATTGAGCGCCACCGCGAAGACCGCGAGGTCGTCGGGCGTGTCGCCGGGCAGGACCAGCAGCACGCCGGGGCGGGCGTTGATGTCGACCGGCCGCGCGCCGAGCACCCGGGTGGACGCCGGGTAGCCGAGCCCGCTGAGGCAGGACGCACGCAGCGAGGCGTCGCCGAGCGGGCCGTAATCGGGGCTCTTCGTCAGCAGTCCCAGGATCTCGGCCTGTGACAGCGGGATGACCATCGGCGGCGTGGAGACCGTGATGTGCTCCGCGGTGGCCGGGGTGCTGGGGGCGGGCTGGGGCGCGTTGAGCAGCGCCGCGGTGCCCACCCCGATGGCCGCGAGCACCGCCCCCACGCCGGCCACGCCGGCGGCCAGTCGGGCGGGGCGGATGCGCGGCCGGGCCGAGTGGGCGGCACCGACCCGGTCGTGGCTGTCCTCGGACTTCAGCGACGCCGAGATCCGGGCCGTCACCTGCGGCGGCACGTCGGGCGCCCATGCCGCGTCGGCGCCGAGCGTGGCCACGTCGCAGCGCACCTGGTTCAGGGCACGCAGGATGTTCTGCGCCGCCGGATCTTCGCGGACCCGTTTGCGTACGCGGGCGGCCGAATCGTCGTCGAGCAGACCGGCCTGCAGGTCGGCCAGCAGCTCGACCGTCAGGGGCGGCTCGGCGGCATCCTGGTCGGGTTCACCCATCCGCCCCAGTGTCCGTTATGCGCGGCTTGACGGCCATGGGTGGGGCCAGGTCGGGGCCGGCGTTGAGGTAGCCGAGCAACTCGGCGAGGCGGACCCGGGCGCGGGAGCATCGACTCTTGACGGTGCCCTCGGCGACGCCCAGCAGCGCGGCGGTGTCGGCGACCGAGTACCCCTGCATGTCGACGGCCACCACCGCCGCCCGTTGCTCGACGGGTAGGCGCATCAAGGCCCGGTGCACCACGATGGCCGTCTCGACCTGTGCCGTGCGATCGGCGACTGGATAGACGTCCTCCAGCGGGGCGGTCGGGTGGGCCCTGGTGCGGCGCAGCCGGTCCAGGCAGGCGTTGACCACGATGCGGTGCAGCCAGCTCCCGACCGCCGCGTCGTGCCGGAACGATCCGGCGCCGCGGTGCGCCGAGAGCATCGCGTCCTGCAGCGCGTCTTCGGCGTCCTCGCGGGTGCGGGTGGTGAGTCGGGCCAGGCGGTGCAGTTGGCGTTGGTGGCGGTGGAACAGCTCGTCGAAGGCGCGGCGATCGCCGGCGACGTGGGCGGCCAGCAGCTCGGCGTCAGTGCGTTCGCCCTGGCTCTTACCCTCGAATTCCCCGCCCCCGAGACCCACGGCCGGACAGTAACCAATCGGGGGTCGCGCGGCACTTCACCAGAGCAGGATCTGTGAGCGCCGTCAGGAGGCCGCCTGAACGGTGATCTCCTGA
This sequence comes from Mycobacterium interjectum, assembly GCF_900078675.2. Lineage (GTDB taxonomy): Bacteria > Actinomycetota > Actinomycetes > Mycobacteriales > Mycobacteriaceae > Mycobacterium > Mycobacterium interjectum. The sequence continues at coordinate 4,174,268 of NZ_LT546237.1, read as the reverse complement.
ATGCTGGCCTGGCTCTTGCCATTGGTGGTGCCCAGGGTGGAGATCCACACCAGCAGGTACGACGTCGGCGAGCCGGCCCGCACCGGGATGACGTTGTGGCCGGGCTTGAGCGGGAAGGCCGGCGCGAGCACGGTGGTGTCCTCCAGCCGCGACGGCGAGCCCGTCGACGCCGAGCGAATCTCGACCTTGGTGCCGGTGCTGGGCGTGTCGATGGTGACCTGGCCGACCACGGTGGGATTCGGCAACTGCAGCATGAGCCCTTCGCCCTGCTTGAAGCTGGGGAACGGGACGGCGTCGGTGTAGATCTCGCTCGACCAGGCGGTCGAGGGGTCGCCGTCGATCGCCTGCCCGGCCTGCCCGGGGTTGTCGGTGTCACCGTCGGGGGAGTAGACCGACACCTTGCTGGGTTTGACGACGCTCCCCGCGGCCGCGGAACCCGGGGCCGCCGAGGACGCCGACGACGAGGGCCCGTTCAGCCCCAACTCGTCTTTGTTGAGGCCCCCGACGTTGCCGAAGATCTTGCTCACCACCGACGCCAGGACCAACAGGGCCACCACGATGACGGCCAGGGCGGCGCCGACGCCGATCAGCACGTTGCGGCGGCGGCGCGCGAAGGCCGCATACTCGCGGCCCGTGGACGCCCGGGCGATGGGTGGTGGCGGCGAATCGTCGATCGGTCCGAGCACCTCGGTGCGGTCGGCCACCGCGGTCGCCTGCTGTAGCAGGTTCAAAAGCGTTGAGGCGCTGCGTATTCCGCCATCTTCCTGAACCGCGCGAACGGCAACCGCGGAAATCTGGAAGGGGATGTCGCGGTCGATGACCATGGGCTCGACGGGATTGCCCGCCGCATCCCGCTCGGCCGGGGCCAGCCCGCTTCGCACCCCGGACTCCGGCAGGGGNCCAGCAGCCGATCGGCCACGTGGGCGACCAAACCGCCCAGCAGCGACGCGACGATCGTCACCAGGATCGTGCGCACCGCGCCCACACCGATCAGGTGCCCGCCGTTGGGCAGCAGCGCGCGGCGTAGCAGGTAGTAACCCACGATCGCGCCGGCCAGGAACCCGACCCCGTTGGCCAGGCCGAGGAACCCGGCCACCAGCTTGGGATCGCCGGTGAGGTGGGGCGCCGCCACCGAGCCGGCGATCTTGACGGCGGTGATGACGAGGATGAGCACGATCGGCATCCAGGGCTGCTCCCGCGCGTAGAAGACGCGCAGCTGCAGGAGCACCAGCCCGTACGGGATCAGGGTGAACGCCGACATCGCGATCGCGGCGCCCAGGTAGCCGGCGTCGACGCCGCCGAAATGCCCGTAGGCGAACAGCGCGCTGCCGATCGCCGGGCCGCCGACAGTCATGAACGCCACGATCGGGATCAGCGTGACCACGGTCAGCCGGGTCGCCAGCGATAGGTCGGCGAGCACGGCCCCGGTGTCATCGGCGGCGGCGTTGCGGCTCAACCGCGGCATCACCACCGTCAGCACGGTCACGCCGATCATGCCGTAGGGCAGCATCAGCACCAACCACGTGTAGTTGTAGATCGCGGGCCCCGACGCGGCCGCGGTGCTGGCAACCTGGTTGCCGACGATGTAGCCAAGCTGGCTGATCAGCACGTAGAGCACCATCGCCGCGGCCATCGTGCCGAAACGCTTGAGGCGTTCGTCGATGCCCCACAGCGGGCGCAGGCTGACGTGCTGACGCTTCAGCGCCACCAGCAGCACGGCCGTCTGCGCGAACACGCCCAGGGTGGTGCCGATGCCGAGCACCAGCAGCTTGGCGTTGCCCATCCGCACCGGGTCGACGGACAGTTCGCCCGGGACGGCCAGATACACGCCCAGGGTGGCCAGCGCGACGACGTTGTTGACGACCGGCGCCCACGCCGTCGGCCCGAACACGTTGCGGGTGTTCAGGATCGCCATGAACACCGACGTCAGGCCGTACGCCAGCACCTGCGGCAGCAGCAGATAGGCGAACGCGGTGGTCAGCGGCTCGTTGACCTGAGGGGCGCGGCCCAGCATCAGCCGCACCAACAGCGGCGCGGCCAGCACCGACAGCGCCGTGGTGAGCACCAGCAGCGCGGTCGTCAGCGTGACCAGGCGCCGCACGAACGCCGCGCCGCCGTCGGGGTCGCTTTGTTCGGCGCGGGCCAGCACCGGCACGAAGATGGCGGTGAACGTCGCCTCCAGCACGAGCGCCGCGACCTGGTTCGGCAGCTGATTGGCCACCGAGAAGGCGCTGGACAGGGCGGCACCCAGGATGGCGGCGAGCACGACGATGCGGGCGAACCCGGTGATGCGGCTGATCAGCGTGGCGAATGCCATCGCCCACGACCGCGAGACCACGGCGGCGTCGGACAGCTCGGGCCGTCGCCGCGCCAGCTCCGGCACCGGCGGCAGGGGACCCGTCGGCGGACCCGGGCGGATCCGGCGCGCCGACGGCGGCACGCGGTGCGGGTGCCGCGGTGCCTGGGACTGCGCGTGCCGGGGGGCGGGGCTCATACTCTGTGCTGCTGATCGACGCGATCGTCGATCGCGTCGCGCAGGTCGGCGGGGCTGGCGTCGGGGGGATCCGGGCGGTCCAGGTCGGCGCGGTCGGGCTGGCCGCGGAACCGGTGCCACAGCCGGCGCCCGGCCAGCAGCACCAGCACCGCCGCGGCGCTGAGCGTCATGGCGAACAGCACCTTGCCGTAGGCGTTGGAGTGGACCGACAACCGCACCGGGTCGCCCAGCCGCATGCCGTCCGGGGTCCGCAGCGTCACGTCGACCGCGACGCGCTGGGTGAAGTTGACCTCGATCGGCACCCGCAGCGGCAGGTATCCGGGCGGCAGTTCGATCTGGCCGACGTCGGTCACCCGCATCCCGGGCGGGGCGTCGACCTGCAGCCGCACCCGGATCGGAACGGCCAGGCCGTTGTGCAGCGCCAGCGGCAGCGGGCTGTGCTCGGTGGCCAGGGTGTAGGAGCCGCCCGGGTTGACGATCGTGACGGCGCCGAACAGGTCGTTGATCGTCTTGCCGACCACCGCGATGCGCTCCTGGGCCAGCCCGTTGCGGGTGTTCGGCGGTTCGGATTGGCTCAACGCGCGCAGCATGTCCTCGCGCAGCGGCGCGGTGTACTGGACTCCGGTCAGCCCGGTGCGCTCGTCGGTGGTCAGCGCCGAGGTCAGCCCCCACAGCCGGCCGACCTGGCCGGCGATGGCGCCGGTCACGTCGTCGCCGATCCGGCCGCGCGCGGATTTGTCTAAGCCCGCCTGCTGCTCCGGCTCGGTGGGGGCTTTTCCGGGCTGGTTGGCCTCCGCGATGACCGCCGGCAGCGGTCGCGGCACCGCCAAACCGGAACGGATGGTGGTGGCCAGCGCGGTGAGAATGACCTGCGCGTCATCGGCCTGCAGGGTCCACGTCGCCGGGGGCACCAACAGCTGGGTACGCGGCGCGGCGTCGCGCTGCAGGGCATGCCAGAAGATGGAACCCAGCGCGTCCTGGCGCCGGGCGGTGTCGGAGTCGTGCGAGAGCGGAACGGCCAGCGAGGAGTCCAGATAGGTGGGGACGACGGGATTGGTGCCCGCGCCGGCCAGCGCGGCCCCGACGGCGGGGTCGAACGGCGCGACCACCACCTGCGGTGACAGCCGCCTGGGCGCGGTGTCGGCGGCGGCGAGGGTGTCGTTGGTCAGGTCGTGGGCGGACAGGTTGCCGGCGGCGATCGCGACCGTGCTGTTGTCGGCGCTGAGCAGGCTCACGGCGCGGCCGGTCAGCGGGCCGTCGGGCAGCAGCGTCGCCCCGCGGGTGGAGGGTATGTCCAGGATGCGGTCGACGATGCCGCCGATGGTGTTGGTGGCGGTGGCGCTCAGCCCCGGGTCGTTGACGCGCTGCAGGGCGTCCAGGTCGGCCTGGGCGTAGGGCAGCGGCGCCACGCAGGTGTGGTGGGCCAGCGTGCGCAGCCGGTTCAGCCATTCGGCCGCGGCGGCCTGGCCGGTGCCCGGATGCGTCGGGGTGCCCGGGAGTTGAGCGGGGCCGTCGGGCGAATTGGACACCACGTAGCCGCCGGTCATCGCGTTGACGGTGACCAGCAAGTCGGGATCCACGGCCAGGCACAGCGCGTGGCTGACGGCGCCGTCCGGGTCGACGTCGTGGCTGGTGGCGACCTCGGCCGCGGACAGCAGGATGTCGAGGCGGCCGCCGGGCGCCAGCGAGGTGGCCAGGTCGTCGTCGACCAATCGGACCGGGATGGTGCCGCCCGGGACGCCGGNCAGCGTCACGTCGACCGCGACGCGCTGGGTGAAGTTGACCTCGATCGGCACCCGCAGCGGCAGGTATCCGGGCGGCAGTTCGATCTGGCCGACGTCGGTCACCCGCATCCCGGGCGGGGCGTCGACCTGCAGCCGCACCCGGATCGGAACGGCCAGGCCGTTGTGCAGCGCCAGCGGCAGCGGGCTGTGCTCGGTGGCCAGGGTGTAGGAGCCGCCCGGGTTGACGATCGTGACGGCGCCGAACAGGTCGTTGATCGTCTTGCCGACCACCGCGATGCGCTCCTGGGCCAGCCCGTTGCGGGTGTTCGGCGGTTCGGATTGGCTCAACGCGCGCAGCATGTCCTCGCGCAGCGGCGCGGTGTACTGGACTCCGGTCAGCCCGGTGCGCTCGTCGGTGGTCAGCGCCGAGGTCAGCCCCCACAGCCGGCCGACCTGGCCGGCGATGGCGCCGGTCACGTCGTCGCCGATCCGGCCGCGCGCGGATTTGTCTAAGCCCGCCTGCTGCTCCGGCTCGGTGGGGGCTTTTCCGGGCTGGTTGGCCTCCGCGATGACCGCCGGCAGCGGTCGCGGCACCGCCAAACCGGAACGGATGGTGGTGGCCAGCGCGGTGAGAATGACCTGCGCGTCATCGGCCTGCAGGGTCCACGTCGCCGGGGGCACCAACAGCTGGGTACGCGGCGCGGCGTCGCGCTGCAGGGCATGCCAGAAGATGGAACCCAGCGCGTCCTGGCGCCGGGCGGTGTCGGAGTCGTGCGAGAGCGGAACGGCCAGCGAGGAGTCCAGATAGGTGGGGACGACGGGATTGGTGCCCGCGCCGGCCAGCGCGGCCCCGACGGCGGGGTCGAACGGCGCGACCACCACCTGCGGTGACAGCCGCCTGGGCGCGGTGTCGGCGGCGGCGAGGGTGTCGTTGGTCAGGTCGTGGGCGGACAGGTTGCCGGCGGCGATCGCGACCGTGCTGTTGTCGGCGCTGAGCAGGCTCACGGCGCGGCCGGTCAGCGGGCCGTCGGGCAGCAGCGTCGCCCCGCGGGTGGAGGGTATGTCCAGGATGCGGTCGACGATGCCGCCGATGGTGTTGGTGGCGGTGGCGCTCAGCCCCGGGTCGTTGACGCGCTGCAGGGCGTCCAGGTCGGCCTGGGCGTAGGGCAGCGGCGCCACGCAGGTGTGGTGGGCCAGCGTGCGCAGCCGGTTCAGCCATTCGGCCGCGGCGGCCTGGCCGGTGCCCGGATGCGTCGGGGTGCCCGGGAGTTGAGCGGGGCCGTCGGGCGAATTGGACACCACGTAGCCGCCGGTCATCGCGTTGACGGTGACCAGCAAGTCGGGATCCACGGCCAGGCACAGCGCGTGGCTGACGGCGCCGTCCGGGTCGACGTCGTGGCTGGTGGCGACCTCGGCCGCGGACAGCAGGATGTCGAGGCGGCCGCCGGGCGCCAGCGAGGTGGCCAGGTCGTCGTCGACCAATCGGACCGGGATGGTGCCGCCCGGGACGCCGGGGGCCAGCCGCGGCCGGTCGGCCAGCGGCCACAGCATGGTGATCCACACGGGTTTGGAGGTGTCGGGCGCGACGGCGGAGTTCACGTCGTCGGCGTGATCGGGCGGCACGCCGACCACGGGCAGCAGGAATCGCGCGTTGTCGAGGCGGGCGGGGGCGCCGTAATCGGGGGTGCCGTTGACGTTGACCAGGACCGGATAGATTCCCGGCTTCTCCATGTCCAGCGACGGTTTGGTCACGGCGCGCAGCGGGGCGGACAGGGTGAAGCCGGCCTGTTGCCCGCGCTGCAGTTCGGGGGCGACCGTGAGGAAGTCGGCGGCCGGCTGGTACTGGTCGGTGTTGCCGTCCAGCGAGGTGCGCAGCGCCGCCGAGTCGGCGACCGCCGGGGCGTGCTCGAGCCGGACCATGACGTCGCGGACCGGTCGGTCACCGATGTTGGTGACCATGCCGCTGACGGTGACGACGGGCGGGCTCGTCGTGGTGACCACGTCGGGGGTCACCTGATCGATGCGGACCCGGACGAACGGGGTGTCCCCGGGCTCACCCGCGACCGCGCGCGGGGCGGGCCCGGCGAGCGCCGCAAAACCGGCCACGATGGCAACCACTGCGGCGAGGCGCAACGAGCCGGCCCAGCAGAGTCGCGGCGGCGTCACGGCCCCGGCCCGTGACCGTTCTTCCGGCCCGCGATGCGCTTGTCCGAATGCCGGGTGCGCGAATGCGTCTGCGGGCGCCGCCGCGGCGCGCTGGGTGGCAGCGACGGAAGCGCGTCGAGGCCGTCGTTCTGCAGCTTGTCGATCAGCTCGTCGGCGACCTGGGCCAGCCGGCGCTCGTCGGCGTAGGCCAGCCGCGACGGCAGTTCCCGGATCGGCACCCAGGCCACCTCGGCCACCTCGAGGTCCTCGTCGGACAGCTCGCCGCCCGAGAAGCGCATCAAATAATGATGCACCGTCTTGTGCACGCGGCGGCCGTCGGTGACGAACCAGTAGTCGATGCGCCCCAGCGCGGCCAGCACGCTGCCGCGGATCCCGGTCTCCTCGGCGACCTCACGGATGGCGGTCTGTTCGGCGGTCTCGCCGACCTCGATGTGGCCCTTGGGCAGCGACCACAGCATGCGTCCGCGCCGGTCGACGCGCCCGATCAGCGCGGCGACCTGTTCGTCGCGCGGGCCGTCGATGCCGTCGATGACCAGGCCCCCGGCGGAGGTTTCGTGGACGGTCTTCAGTCGCTCGGGAATGCCGCGAGACGGGCGCGGTCGGCGCGGTTTGGCCGCGGGGGAGTCGCCGTTCGACGGGGTATCGGTGGGGTTTTCCGCCGCGCCGCCGCCAGCACGACGCCGGCGCCGCCCCCGGCGGCGACGTGGTCTGGATTGTTCGGCGTCCGACACCCAAGCGATAGTAGCTGGCGGGGGTCCCTCTTCAGGACATACTCGCCGCTGGGCCGACGTGCGGCGGGATGTGCGGTGGAGATATACTTCGTCTACAGCACGTATATATTCGGCGCCGGAGAGCTATGCCCAAAAGACTGATCGATCTAGATGACGACCTTCTTGCCGCGGCACAGCGTGAATTGAAGACCACCGGTATTTCGGACACGGTGCGGATGGCGCTGCAGCAGGCGGCCGCCACCTCGGCCCGGGCACGCCAGGTCGAATGGCTCGAACAAGGGGGCTTGGAGGAGATGGCCGACGCGGGCGAGCGCGGCGACGTGTGGCGCTGATCGCGCGTTATCTGGTCGACACCAGCGCCGCGGCGAGGATGCGCCATCCCGGCGTGTCTCGGCGCCTGCGGCCGCTGATCGAAAGCGGCGTGGTCGCGACAACGGCATCGCTGGACGCCGAGGCGCTTTACAGTGCCCGCGGACCGGCCGAATACGAGCAGTTGTGGGCTGACCGCCGCGCCGCCTACGAGTATCTGCCGACAAATGACGAGCACTGGCAGACGGCACTGGGTGCGCAGCGGGCGCTGGCGAGAGCCGGCCTACATCGATCCCTGGGTGTGGCCGACCTGCTCACCGCGACGATTGCCGCCGCGCACCAAATCATCGTTGTTCACTACGACGCTGACTTCGAAACCGCTGCGACGGTTTTAGAGTTCAAGCACAGGTGGGTGCTGCCACGGGGAAGTATCTAGCCGCACCGTCCAGCGGCGCCCAGCACGGTCGCCAGGCCGTCCGACTACGCTGATCGAACGTGCCTGACGCCGCCCAGGATGCCACCCTGCTGACCGCCGCCGCGGTCGCCCTGAACAAGCACGCCCCGGTGCTGCGCGAGCTCGGCTCCATCTTCGACGCCGCGGGCCACGAGTTGTACCTCGTCGGCGGTTCGGTGCGCGACGCGTTGCTGGGCAGGCTCAGCCCGGACCTGGACTTCGCCACCGACGCCCGCCCCGAGCAGGTGCAGGACATGCTGCGCCGGTGGGCCGACGCGGTGTGGGAGACCGGGATCCGGTTCGGCACCGTCGGTGTCGGCAAGGGCGACTATCGGCTGGAGATCACCACGTTCCGCGCCGACGCCTACGACCAGGTGTCGCGCAAACCCGAGGTGCGTTTCGGCGAGCGCCTCGAGGACGACCTGGTGCGCCGCGATTTCACGGCCAACGCGATGGCCGTGCGCGTCACCCCGGCGGGGCCGGGTGAATTCCTCGATCCGCTGGGCGGTTTGGCGGCACTGGCTTCGCGCACGCTGGACACCCCCGCGGCGCCGTCGGTGTCCTTCGGCGATGACCCGTTGCGGATGCTGCGCGCCGCGCGGTTCGTGTCGCAGCTCGGGTTCACCGTCGCCCCGCGGGTGCGGCAGGCGATCGAGGAGATGGCGCCGCAGCTGGAGCGGATCAGCGCCGAGCGGGTGGCCGCCGAGCTGGACAAGATGCTGCTGGGCGACGACCCGGTGGCCGGCATCGACCTGCTGGTGGAGACCGGGATGGGTGAGGTGGTGCTGCCCGAGGTCGGCGGCATGCGGATGGCCATCGACGAACACCACCAGCACAAGGACGTCTACCAGCATTCGCTGACCGTGCTGCGCCAGGCGATCGCGCTGGAGGACGACGGGCCCGACCTGGTGCTGCGCTGGGCCGCCCTGCTGCACGACATCGGCAAGCCCTCGACGCGGCGGCACGAGCCCGACGGCGGGGTGAGCTTCCACCATCACGAGGTGGTGGGCGCCAAGATGGCCCGAAAGCGGTTGCGGGCGTTGAAGTATTCGCGGCAGATGGTCGACGACGTCTCGCAGCTGGTGTTCCTGCACCTGCGGTTCCACGGCTACGGCGACGGTAAATGGACCGATTCGGCGGTGCGCCGCTACGTCACCGACGCGGGGCCGCTGCTGCCCCGGTTGCACAAGTTGGTGCGCGCCGACTGCACGACGCGCAACAAGCGCCGGGCCGCGCGGCTGCAGGCCAGCTACGATCGGCTGGAGGAGCGGATCGCCGAGCTGGCCGCCCAGGAGGACCTGGCGCGGGTGCGCCCGGATTTGGACGGCAACGCGATCATGGAGCTGCTCGGCATCCCGGCCGGCCCCCAGGTCGGCGAGGCGTGGCGGTATTTGAAGGAGCTGCGGCTGGAGCGCGGGCCCCTGACGACCGAGGAGGCGACCGCCGAGCTGCTGTCCTGGTGGCAATCGCGCGGGAGCGGGTAGCGGTGTAACCAGTCACAAGCTAATTCCACGTCTGACCTGCCCAAAGCAGAGTCCGATGCAGGGAACGAACCCGCGTATTCAGCTTGGGAACTCGATCGGGCGCGTCCAGGGCTACTTTTGATAGTCCATCTCGATGCGAAGAAGTCGACTTGAGCTCACCGAGAAGTATCCTCTCAACTAGCGGCTGTTGGCATTAAACTACGGATATTGTAACCTTGAAAGCGACTTGATCCGTCTATTTGGGGCGAGAGGAGGTGCCACATGCCCGTTCGCTACCCAGGCGTGCCACCTGCGATCGCTCAGGCTCCGCTGCGCACCGTGCGTCCGCGGGATGTGGATGCGTATGCCAACCCGCGTAAAGAACTAGCCCGACTTGAGGCTCGCGGACTCGTCCATCGCCTTGCCGAGGGCTTCTACACGCTCGTCCCCCAGGACCGAATCGGTGGTGACTGGCTGCCAACTCTGGAAGGCGCCGCAGCCGGGATCGGTGCCGCGGAGTTCGGTGCGGGCCGATACGCTTTGATGGGCCTGACGGCCGCCCGGCTACACCGGGCAATTCCGCGTGCGATCGCCGTCGCAGTAATAGCCGCCCCTCGAAGGCGTGAAACTCTGCGGATGACGGATCGGCCGGCGACGATCCGATTCTTCGTGCGCAACATCACCGACCTGCAGGTAGAGGTGATGCAGACCGATCTTGGCGACTGTCTCGTCACGACGCCCGAGCGGACAGTGCTGGATCTCGCCCATCTGCCCAACATCGGCGATATGGAGGACGAGGCGCTCGCGGCGATCCATGCCCTGCTGCCGCGATGTGACCAAGGGCTGATGGCCGAAATCGCCGCAACCCAACGGCTCCGCCAACCATTCAACCGGGTCCGCAAGATGGCGGCATGACGGGGGCTGGTTTCGGGCTCCTCCGGGAAGATTTGGAACGGGAAGCTGCACGCTTCCGCGTCGCCGATGATCAGGTCCGGCGAGATCACGCGATCTCACATATCCTCGGCGCCATCTCCGACAGCTTGCGCGATGAGGTGATTTTTTACGGTGGAACAGCGCTGAGTCGCACGCACCTAGTGCACGCACGACTGAGCGAAGACATCGACATGATTGCCCTGGGGAATCGCAGTGAAGTCGCCGACCGGCTTGTGAAATCGATCGGCTCCGCGCTATTACGGACCCACGGCCGACTGAGTTGGTCTCCATCATTTGGAACACGTGACGTCGAGCCCGCCATCGTCCAAACCGCCAGCGGCATCTCGATAAAGCTCCAATTACTGGCCCGACGTGGGTATCCGGAATGGCCTACTGAACTGCGTCACATCGAGCAGCGTTACCAAGATGCTCCCCCCGCAACCCTGATCGTCCCGACCATCGAATCATTCGTCGGTTGGAAGACCACGGCATGGTACGACCGCGGCGCGGCCCGCGACCTTTACGACTTGTGGGCAATGGCGGAGATCGGGTCGCTTACACCAGATGCCGCTACCCTATTCGCTCGGCACGGCCCAACCGCAACTCCGCCGCGCGATTTCATGTTCGCGCATCCGCCCAGCGAGTTGGAGTGGCAGACATCCCTCTCCGGCCAGACACGACTGGAAATCACGGCGGCCGAAGCACTAGCCGTGGTTCGAAGTTCATGGGCCAGCGTCCTCGGCGAAACCTGGGATTGATGCTCTACCAGCTTTTGTAAAGCGTCTCGATCGCTAAACCGGCAGCCGCCTGTTCGCGGCCTACATCCACAGCCCGCGTGACCCGATGCTGCACGCCTATCAGAGGATTTCTTCGGCAACCCATGCCGAGCCGGCGCGACGCGACCCGAGGGGTGGGTCGAAATCCCTAGATCGCGATCACACCCGCGACCCGTCGGGCACAATCCATGGCGGTACGAGTTTTGGAAAAATGTGACCGCCGCCGCAACAGGCAACAGGTCGAGCGAAGCCGTCGTTTGCCGATGTCCAAATACTTCCGACTAGAGTGCTCGAGAATTCCTTGCTTTAGCTGGTCGGCCTACATCGCTACGTCCGGGCTACGGAAAGACTATTGGCACATGAGCAGTCTCATCAGCTTCGGCTTGGAGAATCTGGGCCCAAGACCAACGAGCTGATCGAAAAGCCGCTCGGCCGAATCATTTTCATGGACGAGTTTTATTCGCTGATCGAACGCCACCAGGACGGCACGCCGGACATGATCGGCATGGAGGCGGTCACCCAGCTCCTGGTGGCCTTGGAAACCCACCGGTTCGACTTCTGCTTCATCGGCGCGGGCTACGAGGATCAGGTGGACGAATTCCTCACAGTGAACCCGGGTTTGGCGGGCCGGTTCAACCGCAAGCTGCGTTTCGAGTCGTATTCGCCGGCCGAGATCGTCGAGATCGGGCACCGCTACGCCGCGCCGCGGGCCAGCATGCTCGACGACGGCGCCCGGGAGGCGTTTCTGGATGCGGCCACCACCATCCGCAACTACACCACGCCTGGCGGCCAGCACGGCATCGACGCCATGCAGAACGGCCGGTTCGCGCGCAACGTGATCGAACGCGCCGAGGGGTTCCGCGACACCCGGGTGGTCGCCCGAAAGCGTTCGGGCCAAACGGTGACGGTCGAGGACCTGCAGATCATCACCGCCGCCGATATCGAGGCCGCGGTGCGCAGCGTGTGCTCGGACAACCGCGACATGGCCGCCATCGTGTGGTGACCGGTGCCGCTCAGGCGGCCGGATCAGGGCCGCCGGGGAACGCGCCGGTGGCCTGGAAGATCACGTGCCGGGCGACTTCGACCGCGTGGTCGGCGAAGCGTTCGTAGAACCTGCCCAGCAAGGTCACATCGACCGCGGCGGCCACGCCGTGTTCCCATTGCCGATACATCAGCTCGGTGAACAGCTGGCGGTGCAGATTGTCCATCGTGTCGTCTTCGTCGTTGAGGAGGCGGGCCTTGTCGGGGTCGCCGGTGCGCAAGACCTCCTCGGCAGCGTTGCCCAATTCGACGGCGACGCTGCCCATTTCGGCGAAGTAGCCGTCGGCCTCTTCGGGCAGCACATGTTCGGGGTGGCGGCGGCGCACGATCTTGGCGACGTGCACGGCCAGGCCGCCCATGCGTTCGACGTCGGCGCACACCCGGATCGCGGAGACCACGGCGCGTAGGTCGCCGGCCACCGGGGCCTGCAGCGCCAGCAGGACGAACGCGGCGTCCTCGGCGGCGGCGCTCATGTCCGCGAGCCGGCGCTGTTCGTCGATGACCTGTTCGGCCAGCGCGAGGTCGGCGTGCAGGAGGGCCCGGGTGGCGTTCTGCATCGACCACCCGGCCCGTCCGCACATGTCAGCCAGCTGCTCGTTGAGAGCGTCCAGCTGCTCGTGAAAGGCCGTGCGCATGGCCCCACGTTACGTCTGCCCAGGTGAAAGCGGCTACTTCGGGTCGAACCGGAAGACGGTGAGCCGGCCGGCCAACGCCTCGAATTCGTCGGGCGTCCCGTCGCGCACCATCCCCGAGCGCTTCGCGAACGCCACACCGACCGGGACTTGGGCGGGGAACGCGCGCAGCACCGGGCGCGCCTCCTCGGCGTCCAGTTCGACGATCTTGACCTCCCGCGCTCGTCGGCCCCGGCTCAGCGTGCCCGCGCCGGCGGCGCGGGCGTTCGCCGCCCAGTCGGCGCCCGGGTAGCCGGCGACCACGTAGAGGCCGCCCCGGAATTCGAACGGCGTCATCGGGGTGCTGCGCGGGCGGCCCGACTTGCGACCGGGCACCGTCAGCACCATGGCGGGGCCGGTCGGTATCCCGAGCCGCTGGACGGTCATCATCACCTTGTTCATCGGCTTGAGGTAGCGCGGCGGACGTGGTTCGGACATGTCAGCTCTCCTTCGCGAACAGCTCGCGGTGCTCGGACACCCACTGCGCGAACGGGGTGGCCGGGCGGCCCAGGATCTTCTCCACGTCGTGGGTGACCAGCGCGGGCTTGTCGAGGGTCTCGGCCTGCATGGCGATATAGGCATCGGCGAACTCGGCGCCCAGGCCCAGGCCGATGAACCGTTGCCGCACCAGCTCCGCCGGAACCTCGAGGTACTGCAGCGGGCGGCCCAGGACCTCGCCGATGACACCGGCCAGCTCCGCGTTGCTGAACGCCCGCGGGCCCGTCATCGGGATCCGTTGCCCGACAAGGTCGTCGGTGAGCAACGCCCGCGCCGCGACCGCCGAGATGTCGCTCTCGACGATCGGCGCCGACGACGCCGCTGCGTAGGGGCCGCCCACCACGTCGCCGGCGCGCAGCTGCGCGCCCCACATCCCGGCGAAGTTGGTGGCGAAGACCGAGGGCCGCAGGCCCACCCAGGCCAGGCCGGAATCCACGGCGAGCTGCTCGACCTCCTTGTTGCGGTCTCCGCGGAAGCGCGACGGCTGCCGCGAGAAGTCGTCGTCGGCGTTGATCGCCGACAGGGCGACCAGCTTGGTCACGCCCGCGCGACCGCAGTGGGCGACCGTCTCGGCGAGCTGCCCGCCCAGGGCCCGCGAATTGAGGAACACCGCCGACGCGCCCGGTAACGCGTCCGCCGCCGACCCGACCACCTCGACGTCAGCGGGAAACCCCGCGGCGTCGGGGGTGCGGGTGACCGCGCGCACCCGGGCGCCCGCGGCGACAAGTTCGGCGACGAGCGGGCGCCCGACGTTGCCGGTCGCTCCGGTTACGACGATTGTCATGGGAGTGGTTCCTTTCGTGAATTTTTCTGACTGCGCATACGACGGCGCCGGAGCCGGGAAAGTTACCGCGCAAACGCGTAACTTTTTGCGGCCCCACATCGTCGAAGGTTCATGAGCCAATCGCCGTCCCCCAGCGACCGGGTCGCCCAGGCCTGGCGCCTGCACCGCCCGTATCTGATCAACCTCGCCTACCAGATGCTCGGCGACGTCGGCGACGCCGAAGACGTTGCGCAAGAAGCCTTTCTGCGGCTCTCGCGCACCGAACCCAACGAGATCGACGACGTTCGCGGCTGGCTCACGGTGGTGGCGAGCCGCCTGTGCCTCGATCAGGTGCGCTCGGCGCGCGCCCGCCACGAGCGACCCGGCGATGTCGACGAGCGCCCGGGGACGCCCCGCTCGGACCNGGGGCTCGCGGCGCCAACGCCGCGATGCGTCCCGCCGTCCGCTGAGCACGCCCGTGAGCGAGGCCGGTACCCAGGCCCCCCCGCATGTGCGCGATCACAGCAAACTTGTGAAATTGGCGAATGGGCCGGGCGGTTGGGTAGAATCGGCGCGCGGGCCGGGAAAATATCAACAGCAAACACCCATGTCGGCGGCGTTGCCGATCGCCCGCTGCAGCGAATTTACGCCGCTGCCGGCTGGCGGCTAGACTTAACGAAGTTGGCATGTCAGGCGGGTATTGTCATATCGTTTTACGACTTGTCGAAACCAGTTCCAGGCCACCGTTCAGCGCTGCACGGACGAATCCCTGACGGATCGTCTCCACCTGGGGCACAGCCGATCGACAAGACCGACGGGGTCCTAGCCCGCAACCTCCGGGTGCGGCCCCGTCGGAGCCGCTCGTAACGGCAGCGACGAACGTTCTGGTTGAAGGGTCAGGTGCATATGACGCCCAAGCGCGTCGGGTTATACAACCCCGCGTTCGAGCACGATTCGTGCGGGGTAGCCATGGTCGTCGATATGCACGGCCGCCGCAGCCGGGACATCGTCGACAAGGCGATCACCGCGCTGCTCAACCTCGAACACCGAGGCGCCCAGGGCGCCGAGCCGCGCAGCGGTGACGGGGCCGGCATCCTGATCCAGGTCCCGGACGCGTTCCTGCGGGAGGTCGTGGATTTCGAACTGCCCCCTCCGGGCAGCTACGCCACCGGTATCGCCTTCTTGCCGCAGTCGTCGAAGGACGCCGTGACCGCGTGCGCCGCGGTGGAGAAGATCGCCGAGTCCGAGGGCCTGCAGGTCATCGGCTGGCGCAACGTGCCGACGGACGACTCGTCGCTGGGTGCGCTGTCGCGCGACGCGATGCCCACCTTCCGGCAGGTGTTCATGACGGGCGCCTCCGGGATGGCGCTGGAGCGCCGCGCCTACGTGGTGCGCAAGCGCGCCGAGCACGAACTGGGAACCAAGGGCCCGGGCCAGGACGGCCCCGGTCGCGAAACCGTCTACTTCCCAAGCCTTTCCGGTCAGACATTCATCTACAAGGGCATGCTGACCACCCCGCAGCTCAAGGCGTTTTACCTTGACCTGCAAGACGATCGGCTGACCAGTGCGCTGGGCATCGTGCACTCCCGCTTCTCCACGAACACCTTCCCGTCGTGGCCGCTCGCGCACCCCTTCCGGCGCATTGCGCACAACGGCGAGATCAACACCGTCACCGGCAACGAGAACTGGATGCGGGCGCGCGAGGCGCTGATCAAGACCGACCTGTTCGGCGACGACGTCGAGAAGCTGTTCCCGATCTGCACCCCCGGCGCGTCGGACACCGCGCGCTTCGACGAGGCGCTCGAATTGCTCCATCTCGGCGGGCGCAGCCTGGCCCACGCGGTGCTGATGATGATCCCCGAGGCGTGGGAACGCCACGAGTCGATGGACCCCGCGCGGCGGGCGTTCTATCAGTACCACGCCTCGTTGATGGAGCCGTGGGACGGCCCGGCGTCGATGACGTTCACCGACGGCACCATCATCGGCGCCGTTTTGGACCGAAATGGCTTGCGCCCCTCGCGGATCTGGGTCACCGACGACGGCCTGGTGGTGATGGCCTCCGAGGCCGGCGTGCTCGACCTGGACCCGGCCACGGTGGTGCGCCGGATGCGGCTGCAGCCCGGCCGGATGTTCCTGGTGGACACCGCTCAGGGCCGCATCGTCTCCGACGAGGAGATCAAGGCGGAGCTGGCCGCCGAGCACCCCTATCAGGAGTGGCTCGACAAGGGCCTGGTTCCCCTCGACGACCTGCCGTCGGGCGAGTACGCCCGGATGCCCCACGACCGACTCGTCAAGCGGCAGTTGACTTTCGGCTACACCTACGAGGAGCTCAACCTGTTGGTGGCGCCGATGGTGCGCTCCGGCGCGGAGCCGATCGGCTCGATGGGCACCGACACCCCGGTGGCCGTGCTGTCTCAGCGTCCGCGGATGCTCTACGACTACTTCCAGCAGCTGTTCGCCCAGGTGACCAACCCGCCGCTGGACGCCATCCGCGAGGAGGTGGTGACCAGCCTGCAGGGCACCACCGGAGGCGAGCGCGACCTGCTCAACCCGGACGAGGACTCCTGCCGCCAGATCCTGCTGCAACAGCCGATCCTGCGGAACTACGAGCTGGCCAGGCTGGTCAACCTCAACCCCGACGACAAGATCAACGGGCGTCCACACGGCATGCGGTCCAAGGTGATTCGCTGCCTGTACCCGGTCGCCGAGGGCGGCTCCGGGCTGGCCGCCGCACTCGAGGAGGTGCGCGCGCAGGCGTCGGCGGCGATCGCCGACGGCGCCCGGGTCATCATCCTGTCCGACCGCGAGTCCGACGAGCGGCTGGCCCCGATCCCGTCGCTGCTCGCGGTGTCGGCGGTGCACCACCACCTGGTGCGCGACCGGACCCGCACCCACGTCGGCCTGGTGGTCGAAACCGGCGATGCCCGCGAGGTGCACCATATGGCGGCACTGATCGGCTTCGGCGCGGCGGCCATCAACCCGTACCTGGTGTTCGAGTCGATCGAGGACATGCTCGACCGCGGCGCATTCGACGGGATCGACCGCAACAAGGCCCTGAACAACTACGTCAAGGCGGCCGGCAAGGGCGTGCTGAAAGTCATGTCCAAGATGGGCATTTCGACGCTGGCCTCCTACACCGGCGCGCAGCTGTTCCAGGCGGTCGGCATCTCCGAGGACGTGCTCAACGAGTACTTCACCGGGCTGAGCTGCCCGACCTCCGGGATCACCCTGGAGGACATCGCCGCCGACGTCGCCACCCGCCACACGCTGGCCTACCTCGACCGGCCCGACGAGCGCGCCCACCGCGAACTCGAGGTGGGCGGCGAATACCAGTGGCGCCGCGAGGGCGAGTACCACCTGTTCAACCCGGAGACCGTGTTCAAGCTGCAGCACGCCACCCGCACCGGGCAATACAAGATCTTCAAGGAATACACCCGTCTGGTCGACGACCAGAGCGAGCGGCTGGCATCGCTGCGCGGGCTGCTGAAATTCCGTGGCGACGTGCGGCCGCCGGTTCCGCTGGAGGAGGTCGAGCCCGCCAGCGAGATCGTCAAGCGCTTCTCCACGGGCGCGATGAGCTACGGCTCCATCTCCGCCGAGGCGCACGAGACGCTGGCCATCGCGATGAACCGCCTGGGCGGGCGGTCCAACAGCGGCGAGGGCGGGGAAGACGTCAAGCGATTCGACCGCGACCCCAACGGGGACTGGCGCCGCAGCGCGATCAAGCAGGTCGCCTCGGCCCGCTTCGGGGTCACGTCGCACTACCTGACCAACTGCACCGACATCCAGATCAAGATGGCCCAAGGCGCCAAACCCGGTGAGGGCGGCCAGCTTCCGGGCCACAAGGTGTACCCGTGGGTCGCCGAAGTGCGGCACTCCACGCCCGGCGTCGGGTTGATCTCGCCGCCGCCGCACCACGACATCTACTCCATCGAGGACCTGGCGCAGCTGATCCACGACCTGAAGAACGCCAACCCGGCGGCGCGCGTGCACGTGAAGCTGGTGTCCGAGAACGGGGTGGGCACGGTCGCGGCCGGGGTTTCCAAGGCGCACGCCGACGTGGTGCTGATCTCGGGCCACGACGGCGGCACCGGCGCCACGCCGTTGACCTCGCAGAAGCACGCGGGCGCCCCCTGGGAGCTGGGGCTGGCCGAGACGCAGCAGACCTTGCTGCTCAACGGGTTACGCGACCGGATCGTGGTCCAGGTCGACGGGCAGCTCAAGACCGGGCGCGACGTGATGATCGCCGCGCTGCTGGGCGCCGAGGAGTTCGGCTTCGCCACCGCCCCGCTGGTGGTGGCCGGCTGCATCATGATGCGGGTCTGCCACCTGGACACCTGCCCGGTCGGCGTCGCCACCCAGAACCCGGTGCTGCGCGAGCGGTTCACCGGCAAACCCGAGTTCGTCGAGAACTTCTTCCTGTTCATCGCCGAAGAGGTCCGGGAGTACATGGCGCAGTTGGGGTTCCGGACCTTCAACGAGGCCGTGGGCCAGGTCGGAGCGCTGGACACGACGCTGGCGCGGGCGCACTGGAAGGCGCACAAGCTGGACCTGGCGCCGGTGCTGCACGAGCCGGAGTCGGCGTTCATGAACCAGGACCTGTACTGCAGCTCGCGCCAGGATCACGGCCTGGACAAGGCGCTCGATCAGCAGTTGATCGTGATGAGCCGCGAGGCGCTGGACTCCGGCAAGCCGGTCCGGTTCTCCACCACGATCAGCAACGTCAACCGCACGGTGGGCACCATGCTCGGCCACGAGCTCACGAAAGCCTATGGCGGGCAGGGCTTGCCGGACGGCACAATCGACATCACCTTCGACGGCTCCGCCGGAAACAGCTTCGGCGCGTTCGTGCCCCGGGGGATCACGTTGCGTGTCTACGGCGACGCCAACGACTACGTCGGCAAGGGCCTGTCCGGCGGCCGGATCGTGGTGCGCCCGTCGGACAACGCGCCGGCCGACTACGTCGCCGAGGACAACATCATCGGCGGCAACGTGATCCTGTTCGGCGCCACCAGCGGGGAGGTCTACTTGCGGGGCGTGGTCGGCGAACGGTTCGCGGTCCGCAACTCCGGCGCCCACGCCGTGGTCGAGGGCGTCGGCGATCACGGCTGCGAGTACATGACCGGAGGCAAGGTCGTCGTTCTGGGCCGCACCGGGCGCAACTTCGCGGCGGGCATGTCCGGGGGCGTGGCCTATGTCTACGACCCAGACGAAGAACTGCCGAACAACCTCAACGCCGAAATGGTGGAGCTCGAAACGCTCGACGGCGACGACGCCGAGTACCTGCACGGCGCCATCCAGGCGCATGTCGACGCCACCGATTCGGCTGTCGGCCAGCGGATCCTGGCCGACTGGCCCCGCCAGTGCCGGCACTTCGTCAAGGTGATGCCGCGCGACTACAAGAAGGTGCTGCAGGCGATCGCCGAGGCCGAGCGCGACGGCATCGACGTGGACAAGGCGATCATGGCGGCCGCGCATGGCTGATCCGAGCGGCTTCCTGAAATACACGCATCGGGAATTGCCGAAGCGCCGGCCTGTCCCGCTGCGACTGCGCGACTGGAACGAGGTCTACGAGGACTTCGATGAACAGACCCTGCGTGAACAGGCCACCCGCTGCATGGACTGCGGTATTCCCTTCTGCCACAACGGGTGTCCCCTGGGCAACCTGATCCCGGAATGGAACGACCTGGTGCGCCGGGGCCTCTGGCGCGATGCGATCGAACGGCTGCACGCCACCAACAACTTCCCCGACTTCACCGGGCGGCTGTGCCCGGCGCCGTGCGAGCCGGCGTGCGTGCTGGGCATCAACCAGGATCCGGTGACGATCAAGCAGATCGAGCTGGAGATCATCGACCGGGCCTTCGAGGAAGGCTTCGTGGTGCCGCTGCCGCCGGACAAGCTGACCGGCAAGACGGTCGCCGTGGTCGGCTCGGGGCCCGCGGGTCTGGCCGCCGCCCAGCAGCTGACCCGCGCGGGACACAGCGTGACCGTCTTCGAGCGCGACGACCGCATCGGCGGGCTGCTGCGTTACGGCATCCCGGAATTCAAGATGGAAAAGCGCGTCCTGAACCGGCGGCTCGACCAGATGCGCGCCGAGGGCACCGAGTTCCGGGCGAACGTCAACGTCGGGGTCGACATCACCGCCGAACAGCTGCTCGCCGACTTCGACGCGGTGGTGCTGGCCGGCGGGGCCACCGCCTGGCGCGATCTGCCCATCCCCGGCCGCGACTTGGACGGCATCCACCAGGCCATGGAGTTCCTGCCGTGGGGCAACCGGGTCCAGGAAGGCGACGACGTCCTGGGGGAAGACGGCGAACCGCCGATCACCGCCAAGGGCAAGAAGGTCGTCATCATCGGCGGCGGCGACACCGGGGCCGACTGCCTGGGCACCGTGCACCGGCAGGGTGCGATCGCGGTGCACCAGTTCGAGATCATGCCGCGCCCGCCGGACACCCGCGCCGAATCCACGCCGTGGCCGACCTACCCGCTGATGTACCGGGTGTCCTCGGCGCACGAGGAGGGCGGCGAGCGGGTGTTCTCGGTTAATACCGAGGAGTTCGTCGGCACCGACGGGCACGTGACCGGCCTGAAGGCCCACGAGGTGACCATGCAAGACGGCAAGTTCGTCAAGGTCGAGGGCTCCGACTTCGAACTCGAGGCCGATTTGGTGTTGCTGGCGATGGGGTTCGTCGGCCCCGAGAGGCCGGGCCTGCTCACCGAGCTCGACGTGAAGCTCACCGACCGCGGCAACGTCGCGCGCGGCGCCGATTTCGACACCTCGGTCCCCGGCGTCTTCGTTGCCGGTGACATGGGTCGCGGCCAGTCACTGATCGTTTGGGCGATAGCTGAGGGCCGGGCCGCCGCGGCCGGCGTGGACCGTTTTTTGATGGGTGCGACGGCGCTGCCGGCGCCCATCAGGCCGACGGCGGCGCCTCTTACTTAGTCACATCAGTCACACCAGAAACAGAAAAATTCAATCCGGCGTTTCTGCCCACGTTTGCCAGACGGTTGTTGTCTAATGGTTCGTTGTGGGCTCTGTCACAGGGTAGTCACGGGGGAGTCCCGCCAGAACGGACCGATCGCAGGAGTGGTCACTGTGCATGTCAACCCGGTACCTCGGTCGCGGATGGGGCGAATCGCCTGGTCGTGGTTACGTCACCCGGTAAAGAGCCGCGAGTTTCCCGCCAAGCAAGAACGACTGATCACCGCCGAAGAGCTGATGCTGTTCGGGGTGTAGCCGCCACCCCCACCGTCCCCGCCGGATTTGCTCCGGCCGACGCCGGGTTAGCCATGCTCAGCCGTCCGCCAGCCCCGATTCCCGGATCGCCTCGGCCAACGGCTCCAGCACCGCGGGGTCGTGCGGCGGGGGAAGGTAGACGATCCCGAGGTCCAGGCCCTCGGCGGCCAGCGCCGCCGCGTCCGCGATGACCTTCCCGTAGTCGAGGTCCGGCTCCAGCCGGAGGTGGGCCGACATGGTGATCTCCTTGGGGTCCCGCCCGATGTCCGCGCACCGCGCGGCCAGGACGTCGCGCTTCTGCGCGAACAGTTCGGGTGGTCCGCCGGCGAAGTTCCAGTGCTGGGCGTAGCGCGCGGTGATCGGGAGCGTGCGCTTCTCGCCGCTGCCGCCGATGCAGATCGGCGGGTGCGGGCGCTGCACGCCCTTGGGCTCGTTGCGGGCGCCCTTGAGTTGGTAGTACTCGCCGTCGAAGTCGGTGGTCTCCTCGCTCAGCAGGCTGATCAGCACCTGGCAGGCTTCCTCGAATCGGTCGAAGCGTTCCCTGATGGAGCCCAACTCGATGCCGTAGGCGCCCGACTCCTCCTCGTTCCAGCCGGCACCGATGCCGAGTTCGAGCCGACCGTTCGAGATGATGTCCAGCGCCGCAACCATATTCGCCAGCACGGCGGGGTGGCGGTAGTGGATGCCGGTGACGAGGGTGCCCAGCCGCAGCCGGTTGGTGGCCTGGGCCAGCGCGGTCAGTGTCGTCCAGCCCTCGAGGCAGGGCCCCGTGCTGTCGGAGAAGATCGGATAGAAGTGGTCGAAGGTCCACCCGGACTCGAAGACCTCGATGTCGTCGGCGGCCTGCCAGACGGCGAGCATGTCGGCCCAGGTGGTGTTTTGGGGTGAGGTTTTGAATGCGAATCGCATGCACCCGACGGTAGTCGGGCTTTATTAAGGGAAACTAAACTCATCACGCGATGACCTACACCCTCGGCCTCGACACCAAGATCACCCTGCTGGCGGCCGGGCTGATCTTCGTGCTCGCGCTGGTTCTCGGCGTGTGGAAATACCGCCAGATCATGACCGCCGACGACCACCGCGCGCACCCCTATGTCGACATCGCGCACCGCGCGGCGCTGCTCTACTCGTTCGCGACCCTGCTGCTGGCGGTCTTCGTCGAGCTCAGCGCCTGGCCCACGTGGATCAACCTGACCGCGGCGGGTGTTGTCGTCTTCTTTTTCGTCGCCGCGATCCTCGGCTACATCGGCCACGGGGCGCGGCGCGACACCGTCAACCAATTCGAAGACCCGGGCCGCGGCCTGGAGGTGGCGATGGTGCTGCTCATCGCCGGCGAAATCGGCGGCTTCGCCGTGCTGCTCGCCGGGTTCGTCGCCGGCCAACTGCTCTGATCCGGCCAGGCACACTGGAGCCATGGACCCGGTAACCGCCTTGCGGCAGATCGCCTATTACAAGGACCGGAGCCGCCACGACCCCAGGCGGGTGATGGCCTACCGCAACGCCGCCGACATCATCGAGGGCCTGGACGACGCCGCGCGGGAGCGGCACGGTCAGGCCAACAGCTGGCAGACGCTGCCGGGCATCGGTCCGAGAACCGCGAAGGTGATCGACCAGGCCTGGTCCGGTCGCGAGCCCGACCTGCTGATCGAATTGCGTTCCGCCGCAGAGGATCTCGGGGGTAGCGGGCTGCG
Organism: Mycobacterium interjectum; assembly: GCF_900078675.2. Taxonomy (GTDB): domain Bacteria; phylum Actinomycetota; class Actinomycetes; order Mycobacteriales; family Mycobacteriaceae; genus Mycobacterium; species Mycobacterium interjectum. Next base: position 4,151,317 of record NZ_LT546237.1, on the reverse strand, counting down.
TGCCGCGCTGCGCGGCGACCTGCACCTGCACTCCAACTGGTCCGACGGGTCGGCGCCGATCGACGAGATGATGGCGACCGCGTCGGCGCTGGGTCACGAGTACTGCGCGTTGACCGATCACTCGCCGCGGCTGACCATCGCCAACGGGTTGTCGCCGGAGCGGCTGCGCGCGCAGCTCGACGTCATCGACCGGTTGCGCGACGAGTTCGCGCCCATGCGCATCCTGACCGGCATCGAGGTCGACATCCTCGACGACGGGAGCCTGGACCAGGAACCCGAGCTGCTCGAGCGCCTCGACGTCGTCGTGGCCAGCGTGCACTCGAAGCTGTCCATGGACGCGCCGGCGATGACGCGGCGCATGGTGCGCGCGGTCTCCAACCCGCACGCCGACGTCCTCGGCCACTGCACCGGCCGGCTGGTTTCCGGCAACCGCGGCATCCGGCCGGAGTCCAAGTTCGACGCCGAGGCGGTGTTCGCCGCCTGCCGCGAGCACGGGACGGCCGTGGAGATCAACTCGCGTCCCGAGCGCCGCGACCCGCCGACCCGGCTCCTGAAGCTCGCGCTGGAGATCGGCTGCGTGTTCAGCATCGACACCGACGCGCACGCGCCGGGTCAGCTCGACTTCCTCGGCTACGGTGCCCAGCGTGCGCTGGACGCCGGCGTGCCCGCCGACCGGATCGTCAACACCTGGCCGGCCGAGAGGCTGCTGGAGTGGACGGGGTCGAACTAACAGCGAAAGTCGTAGTAGACCGCTCGCCGGGTCGAGTCAGTGCTCGTCGTAATGTTCGCCGTGAGCGGCGTGCCGACAACCATCGTGGATGTAGTCGACGTGGTCGCCGTGCGGGACCGCGACATGCCCGCAGCCCTCGCCGTGGGCGTGGCTGTGGTTCTCATGGACCACGTGCCCGGACGCGGGCTCACATTCGTCGTAGTGCCCGTCATGCTTTCGATGAAGGTGACCGTCGTGTACGTAGTCGACGTGATCGCCGTGCGGGACGGCAACATGCCCGCAGCCTTCCCCATGGGCGTGATCATGGCCTAGGTGCTGCGTGTGCGTTTCGGTTCCCATGGTCTCCACCGCCTTCCGGCTCGCTTCACCCAAATGTTAGTCCCGGCATGGCCACGGACGAAGACTCTGAAGAGGCCCATCGCCGAATGCGGGGAAGTCGCGGCCGTGTCGCCCGCTCGGGCTGGCGTGCCAGGGGTGGTAGCGGACGACCTCAGTCGGGTAAATGCGGCATCTCGAAGCCGGGGTCGCGGCCGACCAACACCGCGGGTGTGAGCGCGGATTTGCCGTAGCGCCGGCGCACCCGGTCGATCGCCTCGTCGACGGCGAGCCGGCCGGCGTCGGTTCCGAACGGAAGCATCAGCTGCTGGGCCCCGCTGCGGTCGATGCCCGACACCGCGAAGCCGACCAACGTCAGCCCGCGCTCCGCGATCAGGGGCGCCGCGGAGCCGACCAGCTGCCGCGCGGCGGCCAGGATGGGCTGCGTCGACGACGTGGCCCACGGCAGGGTGTGCGACCGCGTCGCCCGGCTGAAGTCGTCGAAGCGCAGCCGCAGCACCACCGTGCGACCGGTGCGGCCGGCGGCGCGCATCCGTGCGGTGATGCGATCGATCAGGTTCACCACCACCGCGTCGACCTCCGCGGCCGACATGCGGTTGCCCGCACGGCCCAGCGCCCGTTGCGCGCCCACGGATCGCCGGCGCACCCCGGTGGTCACCCGGCGGCGGTCGATGTTGCGGGACAGCGCATACAGTTGGCGGCCCATGGCCCCGCCCAGCATGGAGGACAGCGTCGACTCGCTGAGCTCGGCGACGTCGGCGACGGTCGCGATGCCGTGGCTGTGCAGCCGCTCGGCGGTCTTGGCGCCCACGCCCCACAACCGGCGCACCGGCAGCGGGCGCAAAAACGCCAGCTCCTGGTCGGGCGGCACCAGCAGCAGCCCGTCGGGCTTGGCTTCCTGGCTGGCCACCTTGGCGAGAAATTTCGTCCGGGCGATGCCGACGGTGATCGGCAGGCCGACGCGGTCGCGCACGTCGGCGCGCAACTTTTCGGCGATCTGGACCGGGGTGCCGGCGACCCGGAGCAGCCCGCCGACATCGAGGAAGGCCTCGTCCACCGACAGCGCCTCCACGATCGGTGTGCAGTCGCGAAACACCTCGAACACGGCGTCGCTGGCCCGGCTGTAGGCCGTCATCCGGGGCGGCACGATCACGGCGTGCGGGCACAGGCGCCGGGCCTGCGCCCCGCCCATCGCGGTGCGCACGCCGTAGGCCTTGGCCTCGTAGCTGGCCGCCAGCACGACTCCGCCGCCGACGATCACGGGACGGCCGCGCAGCGTCGGGTCGTCGCGCTGTTCGACGGACGCATAGAACGAGTCCAGGTCCGCGTGCAGGATGGACGCGTCACACCGCACGAACGTATGTTCGCATGCGGCTACGACAGCGTCCGATGGCGGCGACCCGCATCGCCCGGCTACGCCGCGCTTGCGATCGCCGCCTAGCCAGTTTCGCCGTAGATGCTGGTCACCCAGATGTGGGTGAGGGTGTCGACGACCCGGTCCTCGTCGACGGCCGGCGTCTCGGCCGCGAGGGCGGCCATCATTGTGCGCTCGTTCATCTGGTTCAGCGACGTCGCCAGGTCGGTCGCCGGGATGGTCTCCGGTGCCGCGCCGCGCGCGCGTTCGGCGTTAATGAGGGCCGCGGTCTGGTCGATCCACTTCTGCATGAACCCCAGCCACACCGGCCGCAGCTCCGCGCTGGTGGCCAGCGCCTCCGTCGCCGCGCGCGCCAGCGTGCGGTGCGAGCTGAACGCGTCGAAGAACGCTTTGATGCCGTTGCGCCAGACGCGGCGCGGGTCCTCCGGGAGTCGCTGCACCGCGCCGTCGAACTCGGAGTCGGCGCGCGCGATGATCGGCTCGAGCAGCGACAGCAGCACCGCTTCCTTGGATTTGAAATAGAAGTAGAACGTCGGGCGTGACAGGCCGGCGCCCTTGGCCAGGTCGTCGACCGAGATGCCCGCGAACCCGCGCTCTTCCAGCAGTCGTTCGGCGGTGGCGAGGATCGCCTGCTCCCGGTCGTCCCCGGAGGGGCGCAGAGCGCGGCGGCCGCGCAGGGCGCGAGTCGGGCCGACGGTAGTCACAGGACGTTACTTTACACGTCGTCGACAATTTCGACAGACCGTTGACTCGTTCGACACCGTGTTGATAGCGTGGCCCCATGACTGAGCACCTTGACGTCGTCATCGTGGGCGCCGGCATCTCCGGCGTGAGCGCGGCCTGGCACCTGCAGGACCGCTGCCCGACCAAGAGCTACGCCATCCTGGAGAAGCGTGCTGCCATGGGGGGCACCTGGGACTTGTTCCGCTACCCGGGCATCCGTTCCGACTCGGACATGTACACGCTGGGGTTCCGGTTCCGCCCGTGGACCGAGCGCCAGGCCATCGCCGACGGCGGCCCGATCCTCGACTACGTCAAGAGCACCGCGGCCATGTACGGCATCGACAAGCAAATCCGGCTCAACCAGAAAGTGGTCAACGCCGACTGGTCCAACGCCGACAACCGCTGGACCCTGCAGATCGAAAACGGCGGCATGACAACCACACTCACCTGTTCGTTCCTGTTGCTGTGCAGCGGCTACTACAACTACGAGCAGGGCTTTGCGCCGACGTTCGCGGGCGCGGAGGACTTCACGGGCCCGATCATCCACCCGCAGCACTGGCCCGAGGACCTCGACTACGCCGGCAAGAACGTCGTCGTGATCGGCAGCGGCGCCACCGCGGTCACGCTGATCCCGGCGATGGCGGAGTCGGGCGCCAAGCACGTCACCATGCTGCAGCGGTCACCGACCTACATCGTCTCGCAGCCGAAGCGGGACAAGTTCGCCGAGCGGCTGGGCCGCTGGCTTCCCGACAAGCAGGCCTACACCGCGATCCGGTGGCGGAACGTGCTGCGGCAGGCGGCGCTGTACGGGGCCTGCCAGAAGTGGCCGCGGCGGATGCGAAAGATCCTGCTCGGCTTCGTGCAGCGCCAGCTTCCCGAGGGCTATGACGTGCAGAAGCACTTCGGCCCGCGCTACAACCCGTGGGACCAGCGCCTGTGCCTGGTGCCCAGCGGCGACCTGTTCCGCGTCATCCGCAAGGGCAAGGCCGACGTGGTGACCGACACCATCGATCGGTTCACCCCGACCGGGATCCGGCTCGGCTCGGGCGAGGAGTTGCCGGCCGACATCATCATCACCGCAACGGGTTTGAACCTGCAGCTGTTTGGCGGGGCGACCGTGACGGTCGATGGGCAGCCGGTGGACCTGACCAAGACGATGGCCTATAAGGGCATGATGCTGTCCGGGCTGCCGAACATGATCTACACCGTCGGATACACCAACGCGTCGTGGACCCTGAAGGCCGATCTGGTCTCGGAGTTCGCGTGCCGACTGCTGAATTACATGGACGACAACGGTTTTGACACCGTCGTCGTGGAGCACCCGGGTTCCGACGTCGAGGAGCGTCCGTTCATGGAGTTCACCCCGGGCTACGTGCTGCGCTCGCTCGACGAGTTGCCCAAGCAGGGCTCGCGCACGCCGTGGCGGCTGAACCAGAACTATGTGCGCGACATCCGGCTGATCCGGCGCGGAAAAATCGCCGACGAGGGCCTGCGGTTCGCCAAAAAGCCCGCAGCGGTCGCCGTTTAGGCGGCTCGGCTACACGACCACGATGCCGTCGTCGTCGCTGTAGGCGATCTCGCCGGGCACGAAAGTCACCCCGCCGAGGGTGATTTCGACGCCGCGCTCGCCGGCACCCGTCTTGGTGCTCTTGCGGGGATTGGTGCCCAGCGCCTTGATGCCGATGTCGATGCCGCGCAGCGCGGCGGCATCACGCACCGCACCATGGACGATCAGCCCCGCCCAGCCGTTGGACCGGGCCAATTCGGCGATGACGTCGCCCACCAGCGCGGTGTGCAGCGAGCCGGCGCCGTCGATCACCAGGACGCCACCGCGCCCCGGTTCGGACAGCACGGACTTCAGCAGCGCGTTGTCTTCGAAGCAGCGCACGGTGCTGATCGGCCCGGCGAACTCGGAGCGGCCGCCGAACTGGCGGAACTGGAGGTCGCAGCTGCGCACGTCGGCCCCGATGTCGTCGACGAGGTCGGCGGTCGGCCGGAACGGCGCGGACACGTCAGCGGCGCCGCAGCTGCCGGATCAGCAGGATCGCCAGCAGGCTGAGCGCCACCGCGACGATCAACGGCACCGGCGACTGCCCGGATCTCGCCGGCGCACCCTCCGGCGAGACGGGATTGGGCGCGGCTTCGACGGTTGATTTAGCTTGCGCCGCGGCGTCTTTGGCCGCGGCTGCGAGGTCGCCGTTCGTTTCGATGCGCTGCTGTATGGCCACCTCGGCCGGTGGCGGGGGAGCGGGTTCCGGGGCTTTGGCCGGGGCTTTTTTGGCGGGCGCCTTTTTGGCGGGCGCCTTTTTCGCCGGAGCCTTTTTGGCGGGCGCCTTTTTCGCAGGGGCCTTTTTGGCGGGCGCCTTTTTCGCAGGGGCCTTTTTGGCGACCTCGGGGGGAGGTTTCTTCTCCGGCGGGGCCGGTGGGCCGTCGGGTTCGCCGTTGGGTTGGTCCTGCGGGTCTGCCATGCGGCCGCTCCTTTGCAGCTGTCCGTCGAAGTGTTGTCTTGCGCGCCGGTTCCTCGCGTCCCATCATGCCAGGGCGCGCGGGCGGCTCTCGGCGAGCGGGGCGCTCAGGGCCTGCGCCGCAGCGCCCACCAGCCCCCCGCGGCGACCAGGGCGACCGCCACCACCGCAAACGGCCAGACCGGGATGCCGCCACCCCCGGTCGGGCCGGCGGCGGGCGGCCCGGGGGTTCCGGTGCCCGGGACGGTCAGGCGAAACGACCAGGACCCCGACACGACGTGGCCGTCGGCCGAGGTGACGCGGTAGTTCGCCGTGTAGGTGCCGGCCGGCCCCAGGGGACGCAGGCCGATGGCGACGATCGCGCCCTGCACCGTCGGCTCCCCGGTGGACCACACGTGGGCGTCGGGCCCGACGACGGTCATGGCGGCGAACGCGGTCTGCAACCTTTCGTTGAACGTCGCGGTGACCCGGTCGGGACCGGTGGCGAGAACCGCGTTGTCGGCGGGGTCGGTCGAGACCCGCGCGGCGTGCGCGCACGCAGGTTGTGCGTTGATGGTCGCGGTCGACATCATCGCGGCCAGCAGCAGGCCTACCCACCCGGCGACCGCCCGGCGCCTCATGCGCGGCGGCGCAGCAGCACCAGTGCGACACCGAGGGCGGCCACCACCAGGGCCGCCCCGCCCAGCACGCGGGCGGCGGTGTCCGGTGATGTCGACGACGAGGGCGCCGCGGCGGGTGCATGATGCTGATGCGGCGCCCCGCCGCCCGCGCCGAGGCTGAGCGTGGGCGCGGGGTGTTCGGGCTCACCGCCGCCGGGCAGCGGCGGCTGGTCCCACTTCACGACCGTCCCATCGGCATAAGTCTGCGTGGCCGGGAAGCTGACGGTATCGGCGTCGGGCAGCTGCACCGATATCCGGAACAGCCCGAATTGGTCCACGCCGATCCCGCCGTTGGGCGCGGCCGTCCACGTCACCGAGCGGACGGTGCCCGACGCCGCGTCGCGATCGAGCTTGGCCGTCCAGCCCGGCATGGCTTCGGTGCTGGCGGCCGCCACGTTGGGCAGGCTGACGGTCAGCGCGGTGGTCGCCGCGCCCGCGTTGGATTCGTTGGGCACCTCGAAGGTGACGATCGCCATGGCGCCGCGTGCGGGGTTGTCGCTGCTGGCGTGGACGTGCGCCCATGCCACCGGGATGCCCACCGCCGAGCCGAGATAGAGCGCCGCGGCCGCGATCAGGACGCGTGCGGCGGTCATGTCAGCCCGAGGCGGGCCATCAGGTCCGCCTCGATGCCGTCGAGCTGCGACGAGATCGCGGCGTGCGCCGCCCGGCGCCGCGCGGCCGGCATGTTCTCCGCGGCGGTGACGGCCGCCGCCAGGTCGGTGAGCCGTTCGGTGATCGCGGCGACGAACTGTTTGGTCTCGGCGTCCTTGGGCTTGCGCTCCACCACGATCCGCAACGACTTCTCCGACCCGGCGATGCGTGCCGACAGCTGGGCGCCGTGCCCGGAGAACTGGCCGATCTGGGCCAACGGGATGCCGAGCTGATCCGCGCGCCGCTGGTCGATCGCCGCGCGCGCGGCCATCGCGCCCCGATAGATCACCGGCGTCAGGATCGGCGCCAGCAACCGAGATACCGTCAGCACCCGGCGAATCCGTGTCGGCGACAGCAACTTGCCCTCCTTCGCCGCCTTGAGCTCGGCCTCGGCCACCTTCAGGGCCGTCCGGTCGCTGTCTCGCTGCGATTTGATCTGCGCATTCAGGGCCTTCTCGGCGGCGCGCCGGTCGGCCTTGAGCCGGCGAGCGTCGTTTTTGGCGGCCAGCTTGGCCTCAAGTTTGGCGCGGGCCTTGATCGCGCGGGCCTCGGCGCGACGGGTCGCGCGGCTCTTTCGCTTGCGGAACAGGCCCATTCCCGGCCGCCTCCCGGTATCTCGTGACTGTCGCTCTCGCGCGTGCGTGATCCGAGAGCCAACCCTAATCGGAATGCGCCGGCGGCAGCCGGTCAGGTCGGGCTGTGCAGCTAGGCGTCGAGGCGTTCGACGCGGCGCAGCTCGTTGACCCGCTCCACCACGTCCTGTTGGGCCTGAGGGGACAATCCGACGGCGGCCAGGGCGATGCGGCGGACCCCGTCATCGCGCATCGTGGCCAGCCACGACAACTCGTTGTCGAGCTTTTCGTAGTACTCGTCGTCGGTGAAGTACGCCGGCTTGATGCGGAAGAAGTTGGCCAGGGCGGCCATGGTCGCCGACGACGGGTTGGTGCGGTTGCCCGAACGTAGCTGGGACAGGTAGGGAGCCGACATCGTGATGCCCTCCGCCTTGAGCGCGGCGATCACCTCCGCCGAGGTGTGCGGCCCCCGTCCCGGTGGATACACCGTGTCGAACAAGCGGTTGAGGCGGGCGGCGAACGTCGTGCTCATCGATATGACCTCTACTGGGCTGTAGAAGTGAACTATTGCCTAGGTGTATTTGCTGACAATGGTAGCGACGGATTGGGCCCGCAACCAGATGCAAACCCGCGGTACTCCGACACCGGCGTTGCTGATGGCGGCCGAGTAACCACTCGACGAGCGTCTAACTAATTCGCTGGGGTGTCCACTAAATCAGCCAACTTCACAGGTTATCCGCAGAATGCGGTGTCCCGGCGACGGTGGCGGGCCGCCGGGTGCGCGGATGGCGAGGCGATGCGGGCGAGGATGCTGGGCAGTCGCACCGCAACCGGCAGGCAACGCGCGGCCGTCGGCGACATCATTTGCTGTCAGGTCGGTGACACGCCCGAAAAACAGGCTCCGGGTGCAACGAATGGCCTCCGGAGATACCCCGGGGGCGACTGCGGGGTGGGGCGGCGCGAAGGACAGGGGTGCCGACGGCACTTTAGCCGATGTCGGTTAACCCCCCGGCGGTTGGAGCTTCCTGCCGGCGCCGGCGCCGAGTTTGCGCGGCCGCCGCGGTCGCGGCGGTCAGCACCACCGTCACCGTCACGGCGATCGCCAGCGAGCGCAACCCCAGCGCGCTGTCGAACAACATCCACAGCCCGAAGATCAGGAAAAGCAGGCCGGCCAGCGTGTGCAGCAGCCGTTGCGGCAGGCGCCGATGCAGCAGTGTGCCCGCCCCTATCGCCAACCCGTCGGCCAGCACCATGCCCAGGGTGGAACCGATCCACACCCCGGTCCAGTCGTGATCGCCGGCCAGTGTGACGGTCGCCAGCGACGTCTTGTCGCTCAGCTCGGCCAGGACGAAGGTGGACACGACCGTCAGCAGCGCGAACCTGGGTTGCGGATCGGTCCGAACCCCCTGCTCGGCGTTGCCGCCCTCGCGCCAGGCCCACACCGCGAAGATCAGGAACGCGATCGCCGACGCGAACGCCATCGGACGCGAGGGCAGGGCGGTGCCCAGGAAGTGCCCGATCGAGACCGTGACCCCGTGCACGAGGCACGCGGCGATCGCCACCCCGGTCAACACGACCCACCAGCGGTAGCGCAGCGCATAGGTCATGGTGACCAGCTGGGACCTGTCGCCGAGTTCGGCGAGGAAGACCACCCCGAGGGTGAGCAACGTGGCGGCGAGCATGGGAGGCGACCTTTCGACACGTGGTCGACGACCCAGTCGCCGAACATCGGTCGAAGGTCTCGCCCACCGCCCCCCGTGGGGCCGGTCCGCCGGCCGGGCTGTGCGCCAGTATGTCGACCCGACGATTCGGGGCTACTCCCCTTCGCTAACGGAGCCAAGGCTAACGGTCAGACCGGCCGGCCGCCAGACGGACGCCCGAGTTCGGGCACCCGTATTTCCCGATTCGACGCCCGAATCAATGGGTTTGAATTCCCTTACGCGGCAAGAAGCATCGCCAATATCGCCGTATCGGGGTGGCTGATGGGGTCGACGCCCACGCGGCTCACCATCGAGGTGATCGTCCCGTCGGACTCCGCCTCGACCCACGCGGCCCGGTGCTCCAATCCCAGATACGGCAACCCCGGAAGCAATACGCACCCGGATGCCGCCCCGGTGCACTCCGGCAACGACGGCATGGTTTCCGAGGGCGGATGCAGCATCAGCAATGCCGGAGGCTGATGATCGGCGAAATACCCTGGCTGAATGGCCGATTCACCGAAGACCGTGCCCTCGGCCAGCACCAGCCCGACGGTGCCGGGCTCGGGCTCGTCGGGTAACTCCTCCCGGGCACCGAACACCGTTGTGGTGGATAGCAATCCGGGCAATGACGCGACCCTGACCGCGACCATCAGCAGCTGGGCCCATTCTTTCGTCGAATCCGGCCAACGGCCGGAGATCACAAACCCTTTCAGGGCGCCACGGGCATGGAAGGGGGAAACCCCGATAGGACCCTCCGACCCAGTCTCCATCTCGACCTCCGTGTGACGCCTGGCTCCGCCTAACCACACTGGTAGCTCGAATGACTAAGCATGCCTGTGGGTTAGACGCCGTGCAACCCGACACGGCCACTGACGCGCATGTTCTCCAGATGCCCGGTTTTAACGCTCCGCAAACGGCGGGGGCGCCACGCGAATCGCGTGACGCCCCAGCCTGAGAAAGACGGCCTCAGCCGAAAATCAGTCCCTGGGTTTTCGACGTCGCGGCCGCGTAGCGGTCCTGGACGTCAGCCCAGTTGACGACATTCCAGAACGCCTTGGCGAAGTCGACCTTGACGTTCTTGTACTGCAGGTAAAACGCGTGCTCCCACATATCGAGCAGCAGCAGCGGCACGATTCCCAGCGGGAAATTGGACTGGTGGTCGTACACCTGGAAAATCAGCAGCTTCTGCGCCAGCGTGTCCCAGCCGAGCGCCGCCCAGCCCGAGCCCTGGACCGTGGTGGCGGCCGCGTGGAACTGCGCGCGGAACTTGTCGAACGATCCGAAGGCGTCGTCGATGGCCGCGGCAAGCTCGCCGGTCGGCTTGTCGCCGCCGTTGGGAGAGAGGTTCTTCCACCAGATGCTGTGGTTGACGTGCCCGGCCAGATTGAACGCCAGGTTCTTCTCGTTCAGCAGGACCGCCGAGTGGTCCTCCTTGGCGCGTGCCTCCGCCAGCTTCTCCAGGGCGTCGTTGGCGCCCTTGACGTAGGTGGCGTGGTGCTTGTCGTGGTGCAGCTCGTTGATTTGGCCGGAGATGTGCGGTTCCAGCGCTCCAAAGTCCCAGTCCAAGTCGGGCAGGGTGTATACAGCCACAGCATTCCTTTCTTCAGTGCATCGTTGGTGATGATCGGACGCTCATCGCGCGGGGCTGCCACGCGGCGGCCAGCCATAATCAACCCTGCTCCATGCGCGCGCCCGCCGCAAGGATGACCGCCGGGAACGAATACCCCTCGGGGCGAGATGTCAGTACAAGACGATGATGGCGAGAACCGCGAGCAACGCCAGCGCGATCAGGGCGGCGCGTAGGGCGGCGACGCTATAGCTGTGGTTACAGGCGGGCGAGCCGGAATACGAGTTCGACGCGGCCGGCGAACCGGGACCGAACGAATGCGTGGCCATCAAGCGCCTTTCACCTGCAAGCCCACCCCGCTTGAGTGAGGTGAGTCACAACGATTTTTCGTGACGGTGATCATAACCCCTGGGGCCGGGGTTGGAAAACGCGCTGCTTGACGACGCGCCGGACGGGCCGCTTCCAGCTTCACCCGGGCCCACGCGCCGGGGTGCGACCCGGCGGGCACCAGCGAGCCAGGCGGGCTCGTCCGCGGGTGCTTAGCGGGGCAATTCATTTCGCTCGGGCGCCGATCGGGTTGTTTATGGCACAGCCGTACCACCCGGCGGTTATCCACAGTTACGGCCCGGGCGGCTCGAAAAGGCTGTGTTGATGGGTGTGATGCCCGTTCGTCGACTGTGGATAAACCTGTGGAAACTGTGGATAGCCCTCGGCAATTGTCGGGTTGCCGGACCGGCCGCTTCGGCGGGGCCCGAATAGTCGCAAGGTTAGGCTGGTCCGGTGATCCAGGTGTGCTCCCAGTGCGGCACTCGGTGGAATGTGCGCGAGCGGCGACGCGACTGGTGTCCGCGCTGCCGCGGGGCATTGATGGCGCCGCTGCCGGACATGCCTGGGGCCGACCCGCGGTGGAGCCCGCAGTCCGGTCCGGCACCGGCCGGGCCGNCGGACAGGGCCTTCCGCGCCGACGGTGCGCACCACGCTGTTCCTTAGCGTCCTGATCCTTGGCATGGCCGCCCTGGTGTATGTCGCGCGGTATGTGCTGTTGGTCATCAACCGGAACACGCTGTTGAATTCGATCGTGGCCTTCGCCGCTGACTGGATTTCAGTGCTGGCCAGCGTGGGGGCGATCGCGGCGCTGATCGCCTCCGGCGCGATGTTGATCCGGTGGCTGATCGCGCGCCGGGCCGCCGTGTTCGCCCATCACGGCCTGCCGGAGTCGCGTTCCGTTCGCGCCTTGTGGGCGGGGTGCGTGCTGCCACTGGCGAACCTGTTGTGGGCCCCGATCTACGTCATCGAGCTGGCGACCGTCGAGGAGAACTATGCCCGGCTGCGGCGGCCGATCCTCGAGTGGTGGATCGCGTGGGTTTTCAGCTATCTGGTCTCGGCCTTCGCCATCTCCACCAGCTTGGCCACGGACGCCCAGGGCATCGCCAACAACACCGCGCTGATGGTTTTCGCCTACCTGCTGGCGGCGGTCACCGTGGCCGCGGCCGCCCGGGTCTTCGAGGGGTTCGAGCGCAAACCGGTGCAGCGGCCCGCGCATCGCTGGGTCATGGTCGAACGGGAGCCCACCGACCGCCGCGCCGGGCACGCATCCGGAGATCCGGTTGAGTTGGAGGGGCAGGAACCGGCAGCATAGGGGTATGACGTGGGCCGAGGAGGTGCTCGCCGGGCATCCCTTTGTCGTTGCCCACCGAGGAGCCTCGGCCGCCCGGCCCGAACACACGCTGGCCGCCTACGATCTGGCCCTCAAGCAGGGCGCCGACGGCGTGGAATGCGACGTGCGCCTGACCCGCGACGGCCACCTGGTCTGCGTGCACGACCGCCGGCTGGACCGGACTTCGACCGGCGCCGGTCTGGTCAGCACCATGACGCTCGCCGAGTTGCGCGAACTCGAATACGGTGCGTGGCACGACAGCTGGCGCGCCGACGGCACGCACGGTGACACCAGCCTGCTGACCCTGGACGCGCTGGTGTCGCTGGTGCTGGACTGGCACCGGCCGGTGAAGCTCTTCATCGAGACCAAGCATCCGGTCCGCTACGGCTCCCTGGTGGAAAGCAAGCTCCTCGCGTCGCTGCACCGTTTCGGGATCGCTGCGCCCGCCTCGGCCGACCGCTCCCGAGCCGTGGTGATGTCGTTCTCGGCGGCCGCCGTCTGGCGGATCCGGCGCGCCGCGCCGCTGCTGCCCACGGTGCTGCTCGGCAAGACGGCTCGCTATCTGGCCAGTAGCGCGGCCACCGCCGTCGGCGCCACCGCCGTCGGGCCCTCGCTGGCGACGTTGAAGGACTACCCGCAGCTGGTGGACCGTGCCGTCGCGCAGGGCCGGGCGGTCTACTGCTGGAACGTCGACGAGTACGACGACATCGACTTTTGCCGGGATGTCGGCGTGGCCTGGCTGGCCACCCACCACCCGGGTCGCACCAAGGCGTGGTTGCAGAACGCGCGCGCCGGCGACGGCAGCGGGTCGCCACGATCGAACTAGTTCTGTCCTTCGAGGGCGTCGGCGGGCACGGGCGCGTCGGCGGCGAGCGCCTCGAACAACTCGCCGGCCACCTCGTGGTTCCACACCACCACCGACCCGACGTCGCCGCTGGTGAACTCACCGATCGGCACCGTGATCGCGGTGGTGGTTCCGTGTAGCGCCCAGCCGAGTCGCGCCACGTCCCAGACATGGTCGCCCCGGTCCACGGTCATGGCGTCGGCGGCCGCGCGCGGCACCGAGTACCAGCGCAGCGGATTGAGCCAGACCGCCGGGCTGCCGACGCGGTGCAGCAGCGCCGACAGGAACTGGCGCTGGTGGGCCATCCGGTCCAGATCGGCGCGCGGTGTATCGCGGGTCCGCACGTAGCCGAGCGCGTCGCGGCCCGCGAGCTTCTGGCAGCCGGCCGGCAGGTCGATGCCGGCCAACGGGTCGTCGATCGGCGCGGTCGGGCACACGGTGATCCCTCCCAGCGCGTCCACCAGCGACGCAAAGCCGCCGAATCCGATCTCGACGTAGTGGTCGAGGCGCAGCCCGGTGGCCTGCTCCACCGTCTGGGCCAGCAACTGCGCGCCGCCCGTCGCGAACGCGGCGTTGATCTTGTCCTTGCCATGGCCCGGGATCGGCACGTACGAGTCGCGGGGAATCGACACCACCGTCGCCGGGGTGCTCGACCGGAACTCGGGCACGTGCACCAGCAGGATGGTGTCGGTGCGGCCGGTGCCGACGTCGCCGCCGGTCGCCAGCTGCTGCTGCTGCTCGGCGGTGAGGTCCCGGCGGCTGTCGGAGCCGACGATCAGCCAGTTCGTGCCGCGGCCGGGTGCGGGTCGGTCGGGATAGTCGGTCAGCGCCTGCTCGCGGTGCAGCCTGGTGTCGAACCACGCGGCCCCGCCCACGATGCCGGCGCCGGCGAGCAGCGCGCCGATCAGCACCGCGAGCNCAGCCCATCAGCAGCCGGATGGCCTGGCTCAGCCCGGTCATGTCGTCCACCGGTTTGTGAAACGGCAGCCGGACGTCGTGGTCGCCGTGCTTGCCCTCGACGCGGAACCGCATGCCGTATCGGTCGAGCCCGAGCGGCCGAACCTGCCCCCGCCGCAGTGGCGGCGGCAGCTTCGACACCAGACGCGCGACCACGTCGTTGTGGACGGTGTCCAGGTGCCACAGCAGGCCGGCCTCGACTTCGCAGAAGGGATCGGGCCGGGCGGCGAGCAGGTCCGCGACGCCGACGGGCTCGGCGCCGGTGGCATCGGTGACGACCACGGACGCGATCTCCAGCCGGAACAGCGTGTACCGCGGGTCCCCGTGCGACGGCGCCGATCGCGGCGTCTCGACCTGCAGCAATGTCGGGTTCGGGTACTCGGCGGCGATCAGGTCGAGCATGTCGGTCACGTCCTCGGGTGGGACCCGATGCAGGCGCCCGCGCACCCACACCAGCGAACGAACCGGTTCCCGCAGGGGCAGCGGGGCGTAGTCCGTCAACTCCAGCAGCGCCTGCGATCCGGACTCCCGGCCATCCGCCTGGCCGGCGCAGTCGACCGGCAGCGCGATGGCGAAGGACCCGTCGGGCAGCAGGTGATGCACCGGTGTGGCGACCGGATCGCCACCCTGGATCGCCAGCAGCGCGGCACCGGCCCGCGCGCAGGCGCTGCGAATACGTTCCGGAGTCGTCGGTGCGTGGCCGATCGTCGATGCCATCGTGCTCCTTAGTCTCTTAGGTAAGGCTAAGTTAACTTACGACCCATCGCGCCGCAAGGACTGTTTGACGTGGACCGCCGTTAGGGTTGGGGCGTGGTCCGCATCGCTTACCTCGGTCCCGAAGGGACGTTCACCGAGGCGGCGCTGCGGCAGATCACCGCCGCCGGCCTGGTTCCGCAGGAGGAGCCGGGCCCGATCAGGCAAATTCCGCTGGAAAGCACGCCCTCGGCGCTCAACGCGGTGCGCGACGGCGACGCCGATTACGCGTGTGTGCCGATCGAGAACTCGATCGACGGCTCGGTGGTACCCACCCTGGACAGCCTGGCCATCGGTTCGCCCCTGCAGGTGTTCGCCGAGACCACGCTGGACGTGGCGTTCAGCATCGTCGCCAAACAGGGCCTGCGCCCCGGCGACGTGCGCACCTTGGCCGCCTTCCCGGTGGCGGTGGCGCAGGTGCGTCAGTGGCTGGCCGCCCAGCTGCCGGGCGTCGAGCTGCGGCCGGCGTACTCCAACGCCGACGCGGCGCGGCAGGTGGCCGAGGGCCAGGCCGACGCGGCGGTGACCTCGCCGCTGGCCGCCGCACATTGGGGACTGGGCGTCATCGCCGACGGCGTCGTCGACGAACCCAACGCCCGCACCCGCTTCGTCCTGATCGGCCTGCCCGGCCCGCCGCCGGCCCGCACTGGAGCCGATCGGACGTCGGTGGTGTTGCGCATCGACAACGTGCCGGGCGCGCTGTTGTCCGCCCTGGCCGAATTCGGCATCCGCGGCATCGACCTCACCCGGATCGAATCCCGGCCGACCCGAACCGAACTCGGCACCTACCTGTTCTTCGCCGACTGTGTCGGCCACATCGACGACGGCGCCGTCGCCGAGGCACTCAAGGCGTTGCACCGTCGTTGTGCCGATGTGAGGTATCTGGGTTCTTGGCCGACCGGGTCGGCCGTCGGAGTGCCGCCACCGCCGGCGGACGAGGCCGCGCGCTGGCTCGAGCGGTTGCAGGAAGGCAAGCCCGGGGGGTTGGAGTGATGGGCGGTCGTTTGGTGCTTCTGCGGCACGGACAGTCCTACGGCAACGTCGAGCGCCGGTTGGACACCAGGCCGCCCGGAGCGGAGCTGACGCCGTTGGGCCGTGACCAGGCCCGGGCGTTTGCCCGCGGTTCGGGACGGCCGGCGCTGCTGGCGCACTCGGTGGCGACGCGTGCGTCGCAGACGGCCGAGGTGATCGGCGCGGAAGTCGAACTGGGGGCCCTGGAAGTTGCGGACATCCACGAGGTGCAGGTCGGGCGCTTGGAGGACCGCAGTGACGACGACGCGGTCGCCGAATTCAACGCGATCTACGAGCGCTGGCACCGCGGTGAGCTCGACCTGCCGCTGCCCGGCGGGGAGACCGGCAACGACGTCTTGGACCGCTACGTGCCGGTGCTGACCGAGCTACGAATGCGCTACCTGGACGACGACGAGTTCAACGGCGACATCGTCGTCGTCAGCCACGGCGCGGCGATCCGGCTGGCCTCGGCGGTGCTGGCCGGGGTGGACGGCAACTTCGCGCTCGACAACCACCTCGACAACGCCGAATCGGTGGTGCTGGCCCCGATCACCGACGGGAGGTGGAGCTGCGTGCGGTGGGGACAGCTGACGCCGCCGTTCTATCCCCAGGCCGGGGCGACCCCGGTCGCGGACGCGGTGCGCTCAGGCACCGATCCGATGGGCTGACGACTCGTCCGCGCATGCGCAGCCGACGGCGTCGCAGTCGATGACGAACGTGTGTACTACCAGCTCGGGGCTGTCGCAGTCCGGCTCGGTGCATTCCCACCGGCGCAAGGAATGGCGAACGATGGTGCCGTGGCAGTGATCTAAGCCCGCCCGGCACTCGCGGCACTCAGCGCTCATAAGCCGTTCATAGCACCCGGCCCGGACAATGTCGGGATGCCGCGCCCGTCAGGCCCAACCGAGTTGTTCGAGCCGTGCGTCGTCGATGCCGAAGTGATGGGCGATTTCGTGGATGACGGTGATCGCCACCTCCTCGAGGACATCGTCTTCGGAGTCGCAGGCGTCGAGCAGCGCCTCGCGGTAGATGGTGATGGCGTCCGGCAGCGCCCCGGCGTAGTCGGAGTCGCGTTCGGTGAGGGCCACCCCTTCGTAGAGCCCGAGCAGCTCGGCGTCCTCCGGATGGCGGTCCTCGACGAGGACGACGACGTTGTCCATCGCGGCCGCCAGCGCGGGCGGGATCAGGTCGAGCGCATCGGAGACCAGCTCGTCGAACCGCCGCGGATCCATCCGCACGGGCACCCGGCTAGCCTCCCGGGGCCGGTTCGGCCGGCGGGGGCGGGGGCGGCGGCGCCGGGGGCNGGTATCGGAGGCATCGTCAGCCGCTCCTCGGGGATGTCCGGCGGCGGGACCGGCGCCTGGCCGTTGATGAGCAGTTGGCCCTTGGCGCTGTTGACCAGCGTGGCCCAACCCCCGTTGCCCAGCGTCGCGCCGATGCTGCACGCGACCTGGCGGCTGCCCGCCGACCAACTGGGCAGCGACACGGTCGGGTAGATCAGCGTCAGGGTGGTGGTCCGCAGCTTGGTCGGCGCGAGATAGGCGTCGGTCATCTTGGTGCAGGAATCCTTGATGAACCCGTCCTGGTCGGGCTCCGCGGGCATGGCACCCGGAAACTTCTCGGCCAGGTTTACCGTGCCGGTGACCTCCATCGCGTGCGGCGCCGCGCAGTCGACCGGAACGTCGGTCGGCTGGTTGGTCGCCGAGTCGATGCCCAGGCAGGTGCCGGCCGGCCACACCTTGGACTGGTCGACGTCGGCGACCTTGCCCTTGAAGACCTCCTGCTGGTTGTTGGCCCCCGGGAGCTGCAGGCCGCACAGCATCCGGCGGTCGCCGGACTGGCGCCAGGCCCGGTCACCGGCCCACAACAGGCTGACCATGAACTTGCTGGCCGGGTCGAATTTGGGGCCCAGGTAGTTCTGCACGGCGGGCTCGCACTGCTCCTGCGTCATCTGCTGGATCCGGGCCGGAGACGGGGGAGACGCGCCCGGCCCGTACTCGGCGCCCGGAAAGGTTCGCATGTCGACGGACTCGGCGACCTCGAACTTGTGATCGTCGGCGCAGCTGACGATGCTGGCCGACTCCGGCGTCGCATCCGGCCACGTCAGGCAATCGCCGCCCTTGGCCCGGTTGAAGGCCGCGTCACTCTTGGTTCCGGTGCTGGGCACCGGCTCGCTGTTCATGTAGCCGGCCAGCCGCCCCGGCCCGGTGCCGACCGGGATCGCGGTGACCACTCCCGCGATCAACAGCCCGCCCAACGCGGTGAGCAACAGGGCTCGCCGGGTCGCCGTCGCCTGCAACCCGCGCGGCCAGACGAAGCCGGCCTGCGGCCGTTCCGCGGGATCGCCGGGGGAGCCGGCGGGGGTCCCGGCTTCCGAAGCTTCCTTCTCGGGCGCTTGCGACATCGGCTCCATTCTGACAGGGCCCGCTAAGTGGGGTGACAAAAGTTGCGGATGTGCAACGTGTGGGATGGGCCTGCGGGGGTGCTCCGCCGCCGCGGCGGCGCGGCAAAAGTAGTCTCAGGCGCGTGATCGACCTGAAACTGCTCCGGGAAGACCCCGATGCCGTGCGCCGCTCGCAAGTCAGCCGCGGCGAGGACCCGGGGCTGGTGGATACCTTGTTGACCGCCGACGCCAACCGCCGCTCGGCGATTTCGGCCGCCGACGACCTGCGCGCGGAACAGAAGGCCGCCAGCAAGAGCGTCGGGGCGGCGTCGCCCGACGAACGCCCGGCCAGGCTGGCGCGCGCCAAGCAGCTCGCCGAGCAGGTGAAGGCGGCCGAAGCCGCCCAGGCCGAGGCCGAGGCGGCGTTCACCGCGGCGCACATGGCGATCTCGAACGTCATCATCGACGGGGTGCCCGCCGGCGGGGAGGACGACTACCGGGTCCTCGACATGGTCGGCGAGCCCGCGGCGATCGAAAACCCCAGGGATCACCTGGAACTGGGCGAGTCGTTGGGGCTCATCGACATGCAGCGCGGTGCCAAAGTATCCGGATCGCGGTTCTACTTTTTGACCGGCCGGGGCGCGTTGTTGCAGCTGGGCCTGCTGCAGCTGGCCCTGCGGTTGGCCGTCGACAACGGCTTCACCCCGATGATTCCGCCCGTGCTGGTGCGCCCGGAGGTGATGGCCGGCACGGGGTTTCTGGGTGCGCACGCCGACGAGGTGTACCGGGTGGAGGCCGACGACCTGTACCTGGTGGGCACGTCCGAGGTGCCGCTGGCCGGCTACCACGCCGACGAGATCATCGACCTGTCCGGCGGCCCGCTGCGCTACGCGGGCTGGTCGTCGTGCTTCCGGCGGGAGGCCGGCAGCTACGGCAAGGACACGCGCGGCATCATCCGGGTGCACCAGTTCGACAAGGTGGAAGGGTTCGTCTACTGCGCGCCCGCCGACGCCGAGGCCGAACACCAACGGCTGCTGGGTTGGCAGCGCGAGATGCTGGCCCGCATCGAGGTGCCGTATCGGGTGATCGATGTCGCCGCGGGCGATCTCGGCTCGTCGGCCGCGCGCAAATTCGACTGCGAGGCATGGGTTCCCACGCAGGGCGCCTACCGCGAACTGACGTCGACGTCGAACTGCACCACCTTTCAGGCGCGCCGGCTGGCCACGCGCTACCGGGATGCGAATGGCAAGCCGCAGGTGGCCGCCACGCTCAACGGCACGCTGGGCACCACCCGGTGGCTGGTGGCGATCCTGGAGAACCACCAGCAGCCCGACGGCAGCGTGCGGGTGCCCGCCGCGCTGGTGCCGTTCGTGGGTACCGAGCTGCTGGAGCCGGCCGGCTAACGGCGCCGTGCGCCCGGCGTGTGGCCGAAGGCGCGCCGGTAGGTGTCGATGAAGGCGCTGGGCGTGGCCCAGCCACACGCCAGCGCCACCGCGGTGACGCCGTGGTTCTCGGCAAGCAGCGCCAGCGCATGCTGCAGGCGGACCTGGGTACGCCACTGCGGGTAGGTCATGCCCAGCTCGTCGGCGAACAGGCGGCTCAGGGTGCGCTGGCTGACACCGACCCGGCTGCCGAGTTGCCGCAACGTCAACGGGTCCGTCAGGTCGTCGGTGATCAGAGCGCACGCCTGCCGCAGCCGGCTGTCGGTGGGCGTCGGAATCCAAAGCGGCTCAACAATACTCGCCGCCTGCAACTGGTCGTGAAGCACCGCCAGCATGCGGTGGTGTCGATCGGTGTCGACCGCATCGGATCGCGAGCAAGCGATGATCAGTTCTCGCATCAAGGGATTGACGGCGAGCACGGCCGGTGTCGCGGGACCCCGACGGTAGCGCTGGGGGTCGAGTGCGACGCCGTGAAATTGGGTGTGGCCGTGGAACCGGTGTTCGTGCCACACGCCCGCCGGTATCCAGATGGCGCGGTTCGCCGGGGTGATCCAGGTGCCCGCGGGGGTGGTCACCGAGACCGCACCGGAGGACGGGTAGACGATCTGGTGCAGGTGATGCCGGTGCCGCTGGATCCGCGCGCCCGGCGGCAGCGACTGGGATGAAGTCACCAGCCCGTGCTGACCGATTCCCGACATATCACGGCAGAATATCGGAAGCCTGCAATCAGGGGAGCGCTTAGCGTTGCGATATGGCGATGAACCTTCTGCACCGGTGGCGCTGCAGCTCGACGGGCTGGCAAGAGACGGTCACAGACCGGCTGCTGCCCTGGGTGCTCGGCGAGGTCGAATTAGGCTCTCGGACACTGGAAATCGGCCCGGGGTACGGTGCGACGACGGGCGCTCTGCTGGACCGGGCCGAATCGCTCACCGCCGTTGAGGTCGATGCCGCGATGGCCGAACGGCTGAACCGTCGCTACGGCGAGGCGGCCCGCATCATGCACGGCGACGGCACCGACACCGGGCTGCCCGATGATCACTTCAGCTCGGTGGTGTGCTTCACGATGCTGCATCACGTCCCCAGCGCGCAGCTGCAGGATCGGCTGTTCGCCGAGGCCTTCCGGGTGCTGCGGCCCGGGGGCGCCTTCGCCGGCAGCGACGGGGTGCCGTCACTGACCTTCCGGCTGCTGCACATCGCCGACACCTACAACCCGGTGCCGCCGGAGGACCTGGGCAGGCGACTGGGCAGCGCCGGATTCGCCGACGTCCGGATCGACGTGTCGGGTGGGCGCCAGAGGTGGCGCGCCACCAAACCGATTGGTTAGGCGTGCACCGTCTCGCGGGCCTTTTCGTGCCGGCGCTGCCGCTCCATGGTGGCGAAGTAGAAGGCGAAGGCGAACGCGAAGCTGGTGAACAGGCTGGACACGAAGTACAGCCACGGGTGGCGCAGCCCGCGACGGTAGCCATCGACAATCGTGAACAGCGGCAGCAGGATCACGTTCGCGATCGTGTAGTCCTGACTGGCCGAGCTTGCCGCCGGGTTGGTGAACATCAGCTGGATGTATTCGGCCCAACTGCCGTGGCCCCAGATCGGGTTGGTGGACCCCTTCGCGTACTCCTGTACGAAGTGGATGTTGAACCACCAGCCCAGCGCGACCGACGCGATGCCTACGACGTAATACACGACTTCCAACGGTGAGAACAACGGGCCGTCGGCCGGGCGGGCGAAGACCTTGGAATTGGACGCGACGATCCAGCCGATGACGGTGAGGCCGAGAACCGCGTGCACGAGGAGCGAGACCATGGGCGCAGTCTCACCCTTGGTCCAAAGTTTTGTCAAGATTGACATAACGATTCCTGAGGTACCTTACTCCCATGGTCCGACCCGCGCAGACCGCGCGCAGCGAGCGCACCCGGGAGGCGCTGATCCAGGCCGCGCTGGTGCGTTTCTTGGCCCAGGGCGTCGAGGAAACGTCGGCCGAGCAGATCGCCACGGACGCCGGGGTGTCGCTGCGGACCTTCTATCGACACTTCCGGTCCAAGCACGACTTGTTGTTTGCCGACTACACCGGGCTGAACTGGTTTCGCGCCGCGCTCGACGCCCGGCCCGCCGACGAGCCGATCATCGACTCGGTGCAGTCGGCCGTCTTCTCGTTTCCCTATGACGTTGAGGCCGTGACGAAAATCGCGGCGTTGCGGGGCGGCGAGCTCGACCCCGGCCGCATCGTGCGCCATATCCAGGAAGTCCAAGCCGACTTCGCCGACGCCATCCAGGAGCAACTGCAACGGCGTAGCTGTGCGGCGGTGCCGGCGCCCGACGCCCGGCTGCGCGCCGCGGTGACCGCGCGCTGCANCCGGCTTCCGAAGCTTCCTTCTCGGGCGCTTGCGACATCGGCTCCATTCTGACAGGGCCCGCTAAGTGGGGTGACAAAAGTTGCGGATGTGCAACGTGTGGGATGGGCCTGCGGGGGTGCTCCGCCGCCGCGGCGGCGCGGCAAAAGTAGTCTCAGGCGCGTGATCGACCTGAAACTGCTCCGGGAAGACCCCGATGCCGTGCGCCGCTCGCAAGTCAGCCGCGGCGAGGACCCGGGGCTGGTGGATACCTTGTTGACCGCCGACGCCAACCGCCGCTCGGCGATTTCGGCCGCCGACGACCTGCGCGCGGAACAGAAGGCCGCCAGCAAGAGCGTCGGGGCGGCGTCGCCCGACGAACGCCCGGCCAGGCTGGCGCGCGCCAAGCAGCTCGCCGAGCAGGTGAAGGCGGCCGAAGCCGCCCAGGCCGAGGCCGAGGCGGCGTTCACCGCGGCGCACATGGCGATCTCGAACGTCATCATCGACGGGGTGCCCGCCGGCGGGGAGGACGACTACCGGGTCCTCGACATGGTCGGCGAGCCCGCGGCGATCGAAAACNCGCCTGGGCGGCGGGCGCCTGAAAACGGTTTCGTCATAATTGACAAAACTTGGCGGTCGTGCCAGCCTCCATTCCTGGAGGGCAGGGACATGACTGAATACGACGCGATCGTCATCGGCGCGGGCCACAACGGGTTGGCCGCGGCGGTGCTGCTGCAAAAGGCCGGGCTGCGGACGTTGTGCCTGGACGCCAAGCTCTATGCCGGCGGGATGGCTTCCACGGTCGAGCTTTTCGACGGGTATCACTTCGAGATCGCCGGCTCGGTGCAGTTCCCGACCTCGGCGGTGGTGGTCGAGGAATTGGGCCTGGACACCCTCGAGACCCTCGACCTGGAGGTGATGTCGGTCGCGGTGCGCGGCGTCGGCGACAATCCGCTGATCCAGTACAGCGACCCGATCAAGCTGTTCACCCACCTCAACGAGGTGCACGGAGCGGATGCCGTCAACGGGATGGCGGGGCTGATGGCCTGGAGCCAGGCGCCGACACGGGCGCTGGGCCGGTTCGAGGCTGGGACCCCACCCAAAACCTTCGACGAGATGTACGCCTGCGCCACCAACGAATTCGAACGCTCGGCCATCGACGACATGCTGTTCGGTTCGGTCACCGACGTGCTGGACCGCTATCTGCCGGACCGCGAGAAACACGGGGCGCTACGCGGCTCGATGACCGTGCTGGCCGTCAACACCCTCTACCGCGGGCCGGCCACGCCGGGCAGTGCCGCGGCGCTCGCCTTCGGGCTGGGCGTGCCCGACGGCGACACCATGCAGATGAAGAAGCTGCGCGGCGGCATCGGCGCTTTGACCGCCCACCTGGCCCGGCTGTTGGAAACCCTGGGCGGGGAGGTGCGACTGCGCACCAAGGTCACCGACATCCTGGTCGCCGAGGGCAAGGTCACCGGGGTGCGCACGGAGGCGGGCGAAGAGCTGTCCGCGCCGATCGTCGTCTCCAACCTGGCGCCCGACGTCACGCTCAACGAGATGATCGATCCCGCCGCGCTGCCGGCCGACATCCGCGAGCGCTACGCGGGGATCGACCACCGCGGCAGCTACCTGCAGATGCACTTCGCGCTGGAAGAGGCCCCGAAATTCGCCGCGCCCTACGAGGTGCTCAACGAGCCGGCCATGCAGGCCTCCATCGGCCTGTTCTGCACGCCGGAGGAAGTCCAGCAACAGTGGGAGGAGGCCCGGCGCGGGATCGTGCCGGCCGACCCGACGCTGGTCCTGCAGATCCCGTCGCAGAACGACCCCGACCTGGCGCCCGAGGGCAAGCACGCCGCGTCGGCGTTCGCGCTGTGGTTCCCGATCGAGGGCGGCGCGGACTATGGCCAAGCGAAGGTCGAGATGGGCCAGCAGGTGATCGACAAGATCACCCGGCTGGCGCCGAACTTCGAGGGCAGCATCATCCGGCACACGACCTTCACGCCCAGGCACATGGGGGTGATGTTCGGCGCCCCCGGGGGCGACTACTGCCACGGTCTGTTGAGCTCGGACCAGATCGGTCCGAATCGGCCCGGCCCGAAAGGCTTTCTGGGCCAGCCGATCCCGATCAAAGGGCTGTACCTGGGCGGCGCCGGGTGCCACGGCGGGCCGGGTATCACCTTCATTCCCGGCTACAACGCGGCCCGCGCGGCGCTAGAGGAGTTGGGGCGCTAGCCGCGCTCGCTCAGCAGTTCGTCCAGCAATGCGGTGAACTCGTCCGGACGTTCCGGCGTCAACGCGGGGCTGGGCCAGGTCCCCGGTACGTCGAGGGTGATCAGCGTCGACTTGAACGGCCGTTGTATGTCCAGGGGCAGCCAGCGACGGAAGTCGGAGCTGCCCCAGATGCGGAACCGCTGCATGAACATGCCCAACGACTCGGTCTTGTATCCGCGGACGCTGTCCAGCGCGATGACCTTGGACGTGCCGGACGGAAAGTGGTAGCGGCGCAACGTGATCGCGGTTCGATCCAGCTGGACCAGCCCGTCGTCGTAATTGGCGTTCATTTCTTGGCGCTCCGCAGTTGGTGGCCCCGGGCGGTCACGCAGTGGCCGTCGTCCAACCGCCACTGCCAGCCGTGCAGGTTACAGGTCAAGGTGTTGCCCTCTACCACACCGAATCTCGACAGGTCGGCCTTGAGGTGGGGGCAGCGACGCTGAATCTCCCAGCCGTCCAGGGTAATCGATGCGGAGTCGTCGTGGGTCTCGGCGAACCATCCGTCGGCGTAGGCGATGCGCTCGTCGGTCAGGCACTTGAAGAACGTGTACAGGTATTCGTTGTAGCCGCCCACGCGCCATGCCGTGAACCGGGTGGACAGGAAGATGGTGTTGACCCAGTCCGGTTCGCGGTCGCGCAGCACGGTGCGCACCAGCTCCGGCGCTATGCTGAATCCGTAACGGACCTTCTCGTCTGGAATCCGTTCGCGCACGGTTCTTTTCGGGAAGTCGAGAATCACCGTCTCGGGACCGATGACGAGCTCGACCGGATAGCCGATGCCGTCGCAGATCTCGTCGCTCTGCAGCATGATCGGCTCGAACAGCGCGCGCAGCGGGTCCAGCAGTGGCTCGCCGGTGGCGGAGGCCCAGCCGGCGCGCTCCGCGGCCAGCACGGGCGCCATCCGGTCGGCGTAGTCGGCGATGTAGGCCGATTTGCCGGTGGTGAAGATGGCCTCGACTCCCCCGCAAGCGGGAGGTGCCCCCACATCGCTCGGCAGCGGATGGCGCAGCGAGTTCAGCGTCGCGCCGGTGAAGTCCGCGGTCGACCCGGGAATCATCAGCAGGCCGCCGTCGTGGCCGTGCGTGCGCATCTGCTCCAGGAAGACGACTTGGTCGGGGAAGATGTTGGCCGGGTCGCCGTGGTCGTCGTTGAGGTGGCGCAACTCGGGGTCAAGAAAGCACGGTGGCCCCGCCGACGGCACCACCCACCTCGCCCCCACCTGGGCGATGTACTGGCGGGCGCGGTCCATTCCGCGCTGCCTCTTCTGGGTGCCGAACGACTCCTTGGCGCGGGCCGGCATGTCGTAGACCATCGGGTACCAGATCGCCCCCGAGTACTGCAGCAGGTGCACGTCCACGCGGCCGAACTCGGTTTCCAGCACGTCCAGGTCCAGCGGCCGGGCATCGTTCATGTTGAAAACCGTTGTGGCGCCGTCGGAAACCACCAGCGCCGAGTCGCCGATCGGACCGTCGGCCGGCGCGCGCAGGGCGACGATCATGATGTCGAGGTCGCCCTTGGGGCCGCCGATCCGGTGCTTGGTCGAGTCGGTGGTCTCGTAGAAGCGATGAAACCCTAGTTTTTGCAACTCGTTTCGCAGGTCGGGCACCGGGAAGTCGGGCAGCAGCACCACGGCGTCCTTGTTGACGTGGTCGCTCAGATTTTTCGCGTCGAAATGGTCCTTGTGCAGGTGGGACACGTACAAGTAGTCGCAGTCGCCCAGCCGGTCCCAGTCCAGCGCGCTGTTGTCCGGGAACGGAAACCAGGACGCGAAGTAGGCGGGATTGACCCAGGGGTCACAAAGGATGTTGCCCGCGTGGGTCTCGATCAGGAATCCGGCGTGGCCGACGCTGGTGACCTGCACTGATACCTTTCGGGGGACAGGGGGGCGTGCCGACGGTTGACGGCTTTGTCAGCCCCCGAGCTTAGCGCGGTCCCGCATCCACGGTTCAGGCACTTCGGGCGGCTCACAGTCGGGAGCACTAGGCTGAAGTGCTGTGGAACCGGTATACGGGACGATCATTCAGCTGGCCCGCTTGATCTGGCGCATTCAGGGCCTGAAGATCACTGTCTCGGGCGTCGAGAACTTGCCCAAGAGCGGTGGCGCGGTCATCGCGATCAATCACACCGGCTACCTGGACTTCACTTTCGCGGGTTTGCCCGCGTACAAGCAGGGCCTTGGACGCAAGGTTCGGTTCATGGCCAAACAAGAGGTGTTCGACGACAAGATCACCGGGCCGATCATGCGCAGCCTGCGGCACATCTCCGTGGACCGGCAGGACGGGGCGGCGTCCTACGAGGCCGCCGTCCGCAACCTCAAGGACGGCGAGCTGGTCGGTGTCTACCCCGAAGCCACCATCAGCCGCAGCTTCGAAATCAAGGAGTTCAAGTCCGGGGCCGCCCGGATGGCCGTCGATGCCGGGGTGCCCATCGTGCCGCATATCGTCTGGGGCGCGCAGCGGATCTGGACCAAGGGCCACCCCAAGAAGCTGCTGCGTCCCAAGGTGCCGATCGTCGTCCTGGTGGGCGAGCCGATCGAGCCGACGCTGGGGATCGAGGAGTTGAAGGGCCTGCTGCATTCGCGAATGCAGCATTTGCTGGAACGGGCGCAAGAACTGTATGGGCCCCATCCGGCCGGTGAGTTCTGGGTGCCGCGCCGGCTCGGCGGCGGCGCTCCGTCGCTCGCCGAGGCGGCCCGCATGGACGCCGAGGATGCCGCCGCGCGAGCGGCGCGCCGGGACCGAGCCGCCGGGCCGCCGGAGCAGTAGCCGATGGCGGAGCCGACCTTTCGCACTCTCGAGATCCTGGCCCGGCTCGTGGTGCTGGCCACCGGCACACCCATCACCTATCGCGGCGAGGAGAACATCCCGGACACCGGCGGCGCGGTGATCGCGATCAACCACACCAGCTACGTCGATTTTCTGCCTGCCGCATTAGCTGTGCACCGGCGGCGCCGTCGGCTTAGATTCATGATCAAAGCGGAGATGCAGCAGGTGAAGGTGGTCAATTTTTTGATCAAGCACACTCGCACCATTCCGGTGGACCGCGGCGCCGGAGCGGACGCCTACGCGGTCGCCGTCCAGCGGCTGCGTGAGGGCGAGCTGGTCGGCGTCTATCCGGAAGCCACGATCAGCCGGAGTTTCGAGCTCAAGGAATTCAAGACCGGCGCGGCCCGGATGGCCATCGAGGCGGACGTGCCGATCGTCCCGGTGATCGTCTGGGGGGCCCACCGCATTTGGACCAAGGACCATCCCCGACAGATCGGCCGCAAGAAGCTGCCGGTCACCGTGCAGGTGGGTGGCCCGGTGCGCGCGGCCGGGGACGTCGCCTCCACCACGGCCGCCCTGCGAGAATCGATGACCGCGCTGTTGCACCGGGCGCAGCAGCGGTACCCGCAACCCGCCGGCGCCTGCTGGGTGCCGCGCCGGCTGGGCGGCGGTGCGCCGACTTTGGCGGAGGCGGCGCAGATAGAGGCCGACGAGGCGGCGGCAAGGTCGGCCAAGCGGGCCGCCCACCGTACCCCGCATCGGTCGCGGTAGGGGGAAGGAGAGGAGCATGGCGGAGCCATTTTTCCGCTTCGCGGAGATGGTTGTCCCGGCGGTCGTCGCGATGAACGGAACGAAGCTCACGTTCGAAGGCCTGGAGAACATTCCCGCGCGGGGCGGCGCCCTGATCGCCCTCAACCACACCAGCTACCTGGACTGGATGCCCGCGTCGATTGCCGCCCACGAGCGCAAGCGACGGCTGCGCTTCATGATCAAAGCCGAGATGGCGGACGTGAAGGCCGTCAACTTCGTGATCAAGCACTGCCAGCTCATTCCGGTGGACCGCCGGATGGGGCAGGACGCCTACGCGGTGGCCGTGCAGAAGCTGCGGGAAGGGGAACTGGTCGGGCTCCATCCCGAGGCGACCATCAGCCGCAGCTTCGAACTTCGGGAGTTCAAGTCGGGTGCGGCTCGCATGGCGCTGGAGGCCCGGGTGCCGATCGTTCCGATGATCGTCTGGGGTGCGCATCGGATTTGGCCCAAGGATCATCCAAAGAAGGTGTTCCGCAACAAGGTTCCGATCACCGTGGCCGCCGGCCGCCCGCTGGCGCCGGAGGGCGACGCCGAGCAGCTCATCGCCGCCGTGCGCCAGGCGATGAATGCGATGCTGTACCGGGTGCAGGAGGAGTATCCCCACCCCGAGGGCGAGTTCTGGGTGCCGCGGCGCCTGGGTGGCGCGGCGCCGAACCAGGACGATTCCCGGGCGATCCGGTTGGCCGAATTGCAGGAGCGGATTCAGCGATCCGGTAGCGACGGTGTGACGCGACCGGGACAGACGCAAAGCGGAATCCACTGAGAGGCAAAGGCGGACCCTCTCAATGACCTTGCCGGCGCTGATCGCCTGCGACGTCGACGGCACGCTGTTCGACGAAAACGAAACCATTACCCCGCGCACCCGCGACGCCGTGCGCGCCGCGGTCGCCGCCGGTGCGCAGTTCGTCGTGGCAACCGGCCGGCCGCCGCGCTGGATACGCCCCGTCGTGGAGGCGCTCGGCTTCGCGCCGATCGCGGTGTGCGCCAACGGGGCCGTCCTCTATGACCCCGCGAACGACCGGGTGCTGTCGTCGCGAACGCTGCCCGTCGACACCCTGGCCGAACTGGCCGAGCTCGCGGCGCGCGTCATCCCCGGCGCGGGGCTGGCCGTCGAGCGGATCGGCGAACGCGCCCACGACACGGCCACCCCGCAATTCATCAGCTCGCCCGGCTACGAGCACGCATGGCTCAATCCGGACAACACCGAGGTGTCGATCGACGACCTGCTGAGCGCCCCGGCGATCAAGCTGCTGATCCGCAAGGCCGGTGCCCGCAGCGCGGACATGGCCGCCGCATTGGCCAAACATGTTGGCATCGAAGGCGATATCACCTATTCGACCAACAACGGGTTGGTGGAGATAGTGCCGATCGGGATAAGCAAGGCCAGCGGCGTCGAGGAGATCGCCAAACCGCAGGGGATCACCAGCGACGAGGTGGTGGCGTTCGGCGACATGCCCAACGACATCCCCATGCTGCTGTGGGCCGGCCACGGAGTGGCCATGGGCAACGCGCATCCCGACGTCGTGGCCGCCGCCGACGAGGTCACCGCCCCCAACACCGATGACGGGGTGGCGCGGGTGCTGGAGCGCTGGTGGTTGTAGCAGGGGGATCGAGCTTGAGGGGCTAACCCGTGGGCGCGATGACCCCGGCGAGCTCCTGGGGCAGGTAGTTGAGCAGCAGGGGCGCCAGTCCCATGAACGGCGTGCCGAAGATGGTCACCGGATAGGGGTCGGTAGAGATGGGGCTGCTCAGGGCGACCGTCCCCGTAAGGGGGTGGGGCGGAACGAGAATGCCGTCAAAGGGCAGGTGCAGAACGATCGTCATGGTGAAGCTGACGGGAGGAAGCAGAGGATTCAGTGAGTAATACACGGGCACCGGGATCGTCATGTCCACGATGGTTTCGCCATTGAGGAAGCCGTTGGCCACGACGGCCGGCGCGGCCACGAGCGCGCCGAAGGCGCCTACCGGGTTGCCGGCCAGCAGGGCCTGCTGGACCGCTGTCGCGCTGGTGGCGAGCCCCTCCAGAGCCGCGAGCGGCGCGCCCGCCGCCGCATAGGTGAGTTGCAGCGGCAACCCGAAGCAGGCGCTGAGCGACCCGGTCGTCGGATTTGACAGCGGCAATATGGTGGTCGCCGAAATGCTGGGGATCGTCAGCACATTGAGCGCGTTGGTGAGATTCTGCGACATCTGTCGAAGGATGGACGGTGGCATCAAGTTGGTGAGGTACTGAGCCTCCTGTCCGGGGATGTTCGCCATGGCGAACAAATCCCCCAGCGGGCCCAGCAGCGTGGGGTTCACCGTCGCGGTCACCGTGGGAAGGACCGGGGGAATGATGCTTCCTCCACTTTGGCTGACTGCCGGGGTGCTGGGATCGACGCCGGTGACCATGAGGTTGGCGAAGGCCTGCGCCACGTCCTGCACCGCGCCGAAGTAATCGCCCGCCCTGACCGCCTGCCAGGCCACCTGAAGCCCGTTCGCGAAGGCGGGCAGGCCGGCCCAGATGCCGGTGGTCGCGGCGTTGAGGTACGTGAAAAACTCTTGGGCGAAGCCGATCTGCGTGGTGATGAACTGCTGCACGTAAGACGCGGCGGGGAAGGTCAGGAGTTGCTGGATGCCGGCCTGGATGGCCGCCGGCAGGCTGGCCAGGAAGGCGG
Organism: Mycobacterium interjectum; assembly: GCF_900078675.2. Taxonomy (GTDB): domain Bacteria; phylum Actinomycetota; class Actinomycetes; order Mycobacteriales; family Mycobacteriaceae; genus Mycobacterium; species Mycobacterium interjectum. Next base: position 4,120,662 of record NZ_LT546237.1, on the reverse strand, counting down.
GGAAGTTCTCGATGGTGTTGGTTAGCGCCGTCGCGATCTGCTGCCAATAGCCGATCTGATTGACCAGAACCTGGCGCAGGAACGGGAACGGGTCGGCGGACCAGGTGTTGAAGAGGTTTTGCAGGTTTGCGGACGTGTTCACGATCAGTTGCCCGTACGCGCCGCCCGGGGCGGCGGCCAGGCCGGACGCGGCGGCCCCGGTGGACAGGCCGGTCGACAGCAGGCTGTGCTCGGCGTTGGCGATCTCGGCGCCGAGGTAGGCCGCCGCGCCACCGTTGAGCAGGCTGACGAACTCGTCCTGAAACGCCACTGCCCGGGCGCCGAGGGCTTGGAATTCGCGGCCGAACCTGCCGAACACCTCCGAGACCGCGATCGACACCTCGTCGGAGGCCGCCGCGGCGAACCCCGTCGTGGGGGCCGCGGCGGCGGCGGTGGCCTCACCCAGGTTCGAGCCGATGCCCGAGAGGCGCTCGGCTGCGGCCGTCACCAGCTCCGGTTCTGCGATGACGAACGACACGACCGTCTCCCCTCGCCTCGGTCCAACCCCGTGCCTGCCGGGCTCCCCGAGCGTACTGTGACCAAGCCCACACCGGGTCCGAAACGATCCGATAGGTCCTAGGTGGCGGTGGGGTGGCTCGGCAGCGAGAAGTGTTCGGGCGGCACGTCGGGCCCGCTCGGGGATTGCGTCGACAGCGGCGTCGTGATGCCGTCGACCACCGAGGTGACGTTCCCGGTGAGCCGCTCGTAGTTGAGGGTCCCGTGCTGGAAATTCTGCGTAACCTGCAGGGGCTCTTGTATTTCCGCGCTGGTCGGCAGCCCGAGCGGACCTCGCTCGTAGCTCAGCGAGGCCCACGCGTCGTAGATGGCGCCGGTCACCGGCTGCGGGCCGATCTCGGGTGACCAGTACATCGCGCCCTTGGCGAATTCGGCGAAGCGGGCGTTACCCTCCGCGTTGTCTTCCGGAGAGGTGGGTGCGCCCAGTACGCTGTTCATCCCGCCCATCGCCAGCCAATGGTCGTAGATCGCGCCGCCCTTCAGCGCGTTGATCAGCTCCTCGGGCGGATCGTTGAAATGCGATGCGATGTCGCGGATTTCGTCCATCAGGGCGTAGGCGGCGTTGCCCGGGCAATCGGTATTGCCGACGTCGCGGTGGGTGAAGATGGTGGGCAGGTTGGCGATGGTGCCGGCCGCGAACGTGGTGTAGTGGCTGCCGGCCGACTCCAGCGCCACCGTGCCCTTGGGGTCGACGCCGTCCATGCCCAGCCGCCAGCCGAGCAGCCGGCCCACGGTCCGCAGCTGGATGGGCGTCGGCGGCACGTCGTCGAAGTTCCCGATCATCGCCACACCCCAGGTGTTGCGGTTGAATCCGCCGGTGTGGAAGGCCTCGACGGCCTTGGTGAGCCCGCCGGCGCTGCCCTCGAACACCTGGCCGTACTTGTCGACCAGTGCGTTGTACGCGATGTCGCACCAGCCCAGCGTCTTGCTGTGGTAGGTGTAGATCGCCTTGACGATTCCGGCCGATTCCAGCGGGGAGTAGTCGTTGCTGCCCGCGGTGTGGTGGACGACCGCGGCGCGAATCCCGTTGTCGTATTGGGGACTACCGCATCGCAGCGATTCGTCGGCGCCCCACTCCGCCCGGCTGATGATCGCGGGCGGCTGCCCCGGCATCATGACGCCGGTCGGCGGCGTCCAGTGCGTCCTGGCCGGTGTCTGCGGCGGGGGGATGAGGGGCGCGGGGATGNAAACGGCTTGTCCTGGGTGAGTTCGCGAACCGTGACCCCGGCCCCGAGGCCGGTCAGCGGCTGCTCGGCGAGTTGGGTGTCCTGGGTTCGCGGCGGCTCCGGCGCGCCGCGGTCGTGTGTCGCGTCGCCCACCCACGAGACGATGACGACGGTCGCCGCGATGGCGGTGAGCAACATCGTTGGCGCGCGACTGCGGGACGACACCAGCTGATGTTACGTGTGTTTCTGGTGTTATTTATGAGGCGACACGATGCCGACGCCGAAAAGTCCACGAAAACCTGTTCGACGGCACCGCAGAGGGGCTCTGCGGTGCCGTCGGGGGACAGGTTCCTCCCGGTTCCCGTGGGGCTCTAGTGGGGCAGAACCGGCGCGGCGGCACTGGTCAGGGCGCCGGTAGCGCCCGGCACGGCACCCGCGGCGGCGGGCAGCGCACCCG
>NZ_LT546237.1:4107525-4117109 GCF_900078675.2 Mycobacterium interjectum | reverse complement strand
CCGGCAGCGCACCGGCGGCGGCCGGCAACGCGGCACCCGGCGCACCACCGGCGGCGCCCTGCTGGAGACCCTGCGTGATGGCCGGCATCACCAGGCCCTTGAGCAGGTCGATCGCCTGGCCGGCGCCCAACTGGTTGGCCGCCTGCATCAGGTCGTTGACCAGGCCGCCACCGCCCGAGCTGCCCCCGGACGCGATCGGCGAGGAGCCGCCGAGCGTGGACGGGTCGCCGAGGATCGGGTACGTGCCGCCGGCGCCCGGGTCCAATCCGGTCGTCGAGTCGATCGGGACCTCACTGGGGGACAGTGTGGGACTACCGATGCCGGGTGTGAGTCCGGCCGGGCTGGTCAGCGCCGGGTTGAGCCCGGCGGCCGGCGTGGTGGGCACCGCACCGGGCGTGGTGATCCCCGGCGTGGTGGGCGGCAATCCCGGGTTCGCCAGAGCCGGGCTCGTCAGTCCCGGGCTGGTCAGCCCCGGACTGGTCAACCCCGGGCTGGTGAGGCCCGGGCTGGTCAAACCGGGGCTGGTCAAGCCCGGGCTGGTGAGGCCCGAGGTGCCCAAGCCGGGGCTGGCCAGACCCGGGGCGCTGGCCCCGGTCCCGCTCAAGGCCGGCACGGGCGGCAAGTTGATCCCGAACTGCGACAGGCCCTGCGACAGCGCACCCATCAGCTCGCCGGGCAGGTCGGACATCACCGCGGCCTTCTTGAACTCGTGGTGCTCGGCCGGCTTGCTGTCGGCGGTCGATTCGTAGACAAGGAAGTATGCGCAAGGACTCGCCACTGCCACGGCGGCGACCGCGCTCATGACTGTCGAAAGCTTGCGTCGGCGTCGGTTCGGCACGGAAGTCTCCTCAAATCTGGACAACTATTGGAACTGTGTTGTGTCGGCGTGCCCCGCCTGTCCTATCCGGCATGAAGCACACAGAGTTGATGGTACGAGTGGGATGGGTGTGACTAGAGTGCTGATATTGAATCGTGAGGTAATTGGGACTCCGACTGTGACCGGGGCGGCGGGGCCCGAAAGTCGTTGTCATGTGGGTTAACCCGGACTCCCTGGCCTCGCCAAATGGGTTAGGCCCGCGCGGTCGGATACCCTAAGCAACCGATGACCGCTCGTTTCGATCTTCTTGTCGTCGGTTCCGGATTCTTCGGCCTGACCATCGCCGAGCGCGTGGCTACCCAACTCGGAAAGCGCGTGCTCGTCGTCGAACGGCGCCCGCACATCGGGGGCAACGCGTACTCCGAGGCCGAGCCCCAGACCGGCATCGAAGTGCACAAGTACGGCGCGCACCTGTTCCACACCTCTAATAAGAGGGTCTGGGATTACGTCCGCCAGTTCACCGAGTTCACCGACTACCGCCACCGGGTGTTCGCGATGCACAACGGCCAGGCCTACCAGTTCCCGATGGGGTTGGGCCTGGTGTCTCAGTTCTTCGGCAGGTACTTCACCCCGGACGAAGCGCGGCGGCTCATCGCCGGGCAAGCCGCCGAGATCAACACCGCCGACGCCCAAAACCTGGAGGAGAAGGCGATCTCACTGATCGGCCGTCCGCTCTACGAGGCGTTCGTCAAGGGCTACACCGCCAAGCAGTGGCAGACCGATCCGAAGGAACTGCCGGCCTCCAACATCACCCGGCTGCCGGTGCGCTACACGTTCGACAACCGATACTTCAGCGACACCTACGAGGGCCTGCCGGTCGACGGCTACACCGCCTGGCTGAAGAGGATGGCCGCCGACGACCGCATCGAGGTCAGGCTCGACACCGACTGGTTCGACGTGCGCGACCAACTGCGCGCGGACAGCCCCGACGCGCCCGTCGTGTACACCGGCCCGCTGGACCGTTACTTCGACTACGTCGACGGCCGGCTCGGGTGGCGCACCCTAGACTTCGAGGTGGAAGTGCTGCCCATCGGCGATTTCCAGGGCACACCGGTGATGAACTACAACGATCCCGAGGTGCCCTTCACCCGGATCCACGAGTTCCGGCACTTCCACACCGAGCGCGACTATCCGACCGACAAGACCGTGATCATGCGCGAGTACTCCCGGTTCGCCGAGGACGACGACGAGCCCTACTACCCGATCAACACCGAGGCCGACCGCGCCCTGGTGGCTGCGTACCGGGCCCGGGCGAAGTCAGAGACCGCGTCGTCGAAGGTGCTGTTCGGCGGGCGGCTCGGCACCTACCAATATCTGGATATGCACATGGCCATTGCCAGCGCACTGAACATGTACGACAACGTCCTCGCGCCGCACCTGCGCGAGGGCAAAGACCTGGTGGAGGAAGGTGCGGGGGGATGACCGCTGTGAGCCTGCTTTCCAGAATCATTCTGCCGCGTCCGGGCGAACCGCTCGACGTGCGCAAGCTGTACCTCGAGGAGTCGACGACCAACGCCCGGCGCGCGCACGCGACCTCGCGAACGTCGCTGCAGATCGGCGCGGAGTCCGAGGTGTCGTTCGCCACGTACTTCAACGCGTTCCCGGCCAGCTACTGGCGCCGGTGGTCGATCTGCCAGTCGGTGGTGCTCCGCGTCGAGGTGACCGGGTCGGGCCGTGTCGACGTCTACCGGACCAAGGCCACCGGGGCCCGCATCTTCGTCGAGGGCCGCGAATTCGCCGGCACCGAGGACCAACCCGTCGTGGTCGAGATCGAGGTGGAGCTGAAGCCGTTCGAGGACGGCGGCTGGATCTGGTTCGACATCACCACCGACAGCGAGGTCACCCTCGTCGGCGGCGGCTGGTATGCGACCGAGCCCGCCCCGGGCACGGCCAACATCGCCGTGGGGATTCCCACGTTCAACCGCCCCGCCGACTGTGTCAACGCGCTGAGCACGCTCACCGCAGATCCGTTGGTGGACGAGGTGATTGGGGCGGTCATCGTCCCCGATCAGGGCGTCCGCAAGGTGCGCGATCACCCTGACTTCCCCGCCGCCGCCGCCCGGCTGGGCAATCGGCTGTCCATCCACGACCAGCCCAACCTCGGCGGTTCCGGCGGCTACAGCCGGGTGATGTACGAGGCGCTGAAAAACACCGACTGCCAACAGATCCTGTTCATGGACGACGACATCCGCATCGAGCCGGACTCCATCCTGCGGGTCTTGGCGATGCACCGCTTCGCCAAGAGCCCGATGCTGGTGGGCGGTCAGATGCTCAACCTGCAGGAGCCGTCACACCTGCACATCATGGGCGAGATCGTGGACCGGTCGAACTTCATGTGGACCTCCGCGCCGCACGCCGAGTACGACCACGACTTCGCCGAATATCCGTTGAACGACAACAACGATCGAAGCAAGCTGCTGCACCGCCGCATCGACGTCGACTACAACGGCTGGTGGACGTGCATGATCCCGCGGCAGGTCGCCGAGGAGCTCGGGCAGCCGCTGCCGCTGTTCATCAAATGGGACGACGCCGACTACGGCCTGCGGGCCGCCGAACGCGGGTACCCGACCGTCACGCTGCCCGGCGCGGCGATCTGGCACATGGCCTGGAGCGACAAGGACGACGCGATCGACTGGCAGGCCTACTTCCATCTGCGCAACCGGCTGGTGGTCGCGGCGATGCACTGGGACGGCGACGTGACCGGGTTGGTCCGCAGCCACCTCAAGGCGACGCTGAAACACCTTGCCTGCCTTGAATATTCGACGGTGGCTATCCAGAACAAGGCGATCGACGACTTTCTGGCCGGTCCCGAGCACATCTTCTCCATCCTGGAAAGCGCGCTGCCGGAAGTGCACCGGCTGCGCAAGGAGTACCCGGACGCCGTCGTGCTGCCGGCGGCGAGCGAACTGCCGCAGCCGATGCACCGAAGCAAGGCGATGAAGCCACCGGTGAACCCTTTCTCCATCGGCTACCGGTTGTCCCGCGGGATTTTTCACAACATGACCAAGGCCGACCCGTCGGCCCACCTGCGCCCGGAGTACAACGTGCCCACGCAGGATGCGCGCTGGTTCCGGTTGTGCACCGTCGACGGCGTGACCGTGACGACCGCCGACGGGTGCGGCGTGGTCTACCGGCAACGCGACCGCGGCAAGATGATCTCGCTGCTGCTCAAGTCGCTGCGGCGGCAGCGCCGGCTGCTGAGCCGGTTCGACGAGATGCGGCGGGTGTACCGGGAGGCGCTGCCCGTGCTGTCGAGCAAGCAGAAGTGGGAAGCGGCGTTGTTGCCCGCGGCCGGCCACGAGCCCGACAAAAGACCCGCGCATGGCTGAAACGGCCGCTCCGCGCGGCGAAGTGGCCGCGCTGGTGGCCGTGCAGTCGGCCCTGGCCGATCGCCCCGGCGTGCTGACCGTGGCGCGCGGGCTGTCGCATTTCGGCGAGCACAGCATCGGCTGGCTGGCCGTCGCGGTGCTCGGCGCGGTGCTGATGCCGAGTCGTCGCCGCGATTGGCTGATGGTCGGGGCCGGCGCGTTCGCCGCGCACGCCGCCGCCGTGGTGGTCAAGCGGTTGGTGCGGCGCCAGCGGCCGCATGATCCGGCCGTCGCGGTCAACGTCGGCACACCCAGCCGGCTGAGTTTCCCCTCGGCGCACGCCACCTCCACCACCGCCGCGGCCATCCTGATGGGCCGGATGACGGGGCTGCCGCTACCGGCGGTCCTGATACCGCCGATGGCGCTGTCGCGGATACTTCTGGGCGTGCACTATCCCAGCGACGTGGCTTTCGGCGTCGCCCTGGGTGCCGCCGTCGCGGGGATCGCGGGCCGAGCGCGAGAGGTGTGGGCCGAATGAGCGAAGACGTGATGATCGGACCCCCGTCGAACCTGATCGCCGGGGTGATCAAGGCGATCCGACCGCGGCAATGGGTGAAGAACGTGCTGGTCCTCGCCGCGCCGCTGAGCGCGGCGGGCCGCGGCCATCGGTACGACTACGGCCAACTGGGAATTCAGGTGGCGGTGGCCTTCGTGGTGTTCAGCCTGGCCGCCTCGTCGATCTACCTGATCAACGACGTCCGCGACGTCGAGGCCGACCGCGAACACCCGACCAAACGGTTCCGCCCGATCGCCGCCGGCGTGGTGCCGGAGTGGCTGGCCTACAGCCTGGCCGTGGTGCTCGCGGTGGTGTCGCTCGGCCTGGCCTGGTGGCTGACGCCGAACCTGGCGCTGGTGATGGCGGTCTACATCGCCATGCAGCTGGCCTACTGCTTCGGCCTCAAGCACCAGGCGGTGATGGACATCTGCATCGTGTCGTCGGGGTTTTTGCTCCGCGCCATCGCCGGCGGCGCGGCCACCGATACGCGCCTATCGCAGTGGTTCCTGCTGATCATGGCGTTCGGGTCGCTGTTCATGGCGGCCGGCAAGCGCTACGCCGAGCTGCAGCTGGCCGAGCGCACCGGCGCGGCCATCCGCAAGGCGCTGGAGAGCTACACGGGGACCTATCTGCGATTCGTCTGGACGTTGTCGGCCACCGCGGTGGTGATGTGCTACGGGCTGTGGGCCTTCGAGCGCGACCACGGCTCGGCGGGCTGGTTCTCGGTGTCGATGGTTCCGTGGACCATCGCGATCCTGCGCTACGCGGTCGACGTCGACGGCGGGCTGGCCGGGGAGCCCGAGGACATCGCGCTGCGCGACCGGGTGCTGCAGCTGTTGGCGCTGGCCTGGATCGCGACAGTTGGGGCCGCCGTTGCCTTCGGCTAGCCCCCAACTGAAGGCGCTGGGCGCGGGGGTGCTGCGCCGGCCGGTGATCAGGCGGGCCGGTCGGCCGCTGTTCCCCTACGTCACCATGGTGCGGGTCAGCCTGTGGATCAGCGTGGTGGTGGTTGCCGTCCTGTTCGCGTGGGGTGCCTGGCAGCGACGCTGGATCGCCGACGACGGCCTCATCGTCCTGCGCACCGTGCGCAATTTGCTGGCCGGCAACGGGCCGGTCTTCAACGCCGGCGAGCGGGTCGAGGCGAACACCTCCACCGCGTGGACCTACCTGATGTATGCCGGCAGCTGGGTCGGCGGGCCGATGCGTATGGAGTACGTGGCGCTGGCGCTGGCCCTGACGCTTTCGGTGCTGGGCGTGGTGTTGCTGATGCTGGGCGCCGGCCGTTTGTACGCCCCCAGCCTGCGGGGCCGCAGGGCGATCATGCTGCCCGCAGGGGCCCTGGTCTATGTCGCGTTGCCGCCGGCGCGTGACTTTGCCACCTCCGGCCTGGAGACCGGCCTGACGCTGGCATATCTCGGGCTGCTGTGGTGGATGATGGTGTGCTGGGCGCAGCCGGTGCGGGGGCGTCCGGACCGCCCGCTGTTCATCGGGGCGCTCGCCTTCGTCGCGGGGTTCAGCGTTCTCGTCCGGCCCGACCTGGCATTGATGGGCGGGCTGGCGCTGATCATGATGCTCATCGCCGTGCGCAACTGGCGGCGCCGCGTGCTGGTGGTGCTGGCCGGCGGATTCCTCCCGGTGGCCTACGAGATCTTCCGGATGGGCTACTACGGGCTGCTGGTCCCCGGGACGGCCCTGGCCAAGGACGCGGCCGGCGACAAGTGGTCGCAGGGGATGATCTACCTGTCGAACTTCGACGCGCCCTACGCGGTGTGGGTGCCGATGGTGCTGCTGTCGGCGCTCGGGGCGCTGTTGGTGGCCGCGCGTCGCCGCCCGTCGTTCCTTCGCCCCGTGCTCGCGCCGGACTACGGCCGGGTGGCGCGGGCGGTGCAGAGCCCGCCGGCGGTCGTTGCCTTCGTCGTCGTCAGCGGCCTGCTGCAGGGCTTCTACTGGATCCGGCAGGGCGGCGATTTCATGCACGCGAGGGTGCTGCTGGCGCCCCTATTTTGTTTGCTGGCACCGGTGGCGGTCATCCCGGTGCCGATCCCCGACGGCGCGGACTATTCGCGGGAGACGGGCAATTGGGTGGCCGGCGCGGCCGCGGCGCTATGGCTCGGGATCGGCGGCTGGTCGCTGTGGGCAGCAAACTCCCCCGGGATGGGCGACGACGCCACCCACGTCACCTACTCGGGAATCGTCGACGAGCGCCGCTTCTACGCGCAGGCCACCGGGCACGCGCACCCGCTGACCGCGGCGGACTACCTGGACTACCCGCGGATGGCCGCCGTTCTGACGGCCCTCGACAACACCCCGGACGGGGCGTTGTTGCTGCCGTCCGGCAACTACATCCAGTGGGACCTGGTGCCGATGGCGCAGCCCGCTCCCGGAGAGGCCAAGGCGCCGCAAAAGCCGCAGCACGCGGTGTTTTTCACCAACCTGGGCATGCTCGGCATGAACGTCGGCCTCGACGTCAGGGTGATCGACCAGATCGGCTTGGCTAACCCACTGGCCCAGCACACCGAGCGGCTGAAGCATGGCCGGATCGGGCACGACAAGAACCTCTTCCCGGACTGGGTGATCGCCGACGGGCCCTGGGTCAAGGTGTATCCGGGCATTCCGGGTTATCTGGATGTGAATTGGGTCGCCCAGGCCGTGGCGGCCCTGAAATGTCCGGAGACCCAGGCGGTGCTCAGCTCGGTGCGAGCCCCAATGACCTTGCACCGCTTCGTCTCCAATGTCATGCACTCCTTCGAGTTCACCATGTACCGAATCGATCGGGTTCCGCTCTACGAACTCGCGCGGTGCGGGCTGCCGGTACCGGAGGCGATCCCACCGCCTCCGCGTGAGTAGAGGCGGCGGACCGAAATTTTTTCCCGCGGGCGTCGAATTCGGCTCCGCCGGCGCGTCCCCGGACATTGCCAGCAATCTCACATCTGCGCCCTCACCAGTGCTCACCCTGGGCCAAGCACATGCGGAAACGCGATTCTCCGCGTCGTTGTTTGGCGCCAAAATCGTTGGGTAGGAGCGCCAAATCGCGGTTTGCCCGAGCGTCTCGATGAGAGCGGATGCCCCGAGGTGTGGTTGACTACACGAGCACTGCTGCGCCCGACGCGTATGCAGTCGGACCCAATTCGGGGATGCGTCCAATCGGAGAAAATGCGCCGAAAGGCCGAAAGAAGGATGAGGAAGCAAGGATGACGCTTGTCGACAGGTTTCGCGGCGCCGTGGCTCGCATGCCACGACGGCTCGTGGTGGGGGCCGTTGGCGCGGCGCTGCTCTCGGGTCTGATTGGCGCCGTGGGGGGCTCGGCGACCGCCGGGGCGTTCTCGCGCCCGGGTCTGCCGGTGGAGTACCTGCAGGTTCCCTCGGCCGCAATGGGCCGCGACATCAAGGTTCAGTTCCAGAGCGGCGGCGCCAACGCACCCGCGCTCTACCTGCTCGACGGCATGCGCGCGCAGGACGACTACAACGGCTGGGACATCAACACCCCCGCGTTCGAGTGGTACAACCAGTCCGGCATCGCCACGGTCATGCCGGTCGGCGGGCAGTCCAGCTTCTACTCCGACTGGTACAAGCCCGCCTGCGGTAAGGCCGGCTGCACCACCTACAAGTGGGAGACCTTCCTGACCAGCGAGCTGCCCGCCTACCTGCAGGCCAACAAGCAGGTCAAGCCGACCGGCAGCGCCGCCGTCGGTCTGTCGATGGCCGGTTCGTCGGCGTTGATCCTGGCCGCCTACCACCCCAACCAGTTCATCTACGCTGGCTCGCTGTCGGCTCTGCTGGACCCGTCGCAGGGCATGGGGCCGTCGCTAATCGGCCTGGCCATGGGCGACGCCGGCGGCTACAAGAAGGACGACATGTGGGGGCCGTCGAGCGACCCGGCCTGGCAGCGCAACGACCCGTCGCTGCAGGTGGGCAAGCTGGTCGCCAACAACACCCGCATCTGGATCTACTGCGGTAACGGCAAGCCGTCCGACCTCGGTGGCGACAACCTGCCCGCCAAGTTCCTCGAGGGCTTCGTGCGGACCAGCAACCTGAAGTTCCAGGACGCCTACAACCAGGCCGGTGGCCACAACGCGGTGTTCAACTTCGACGCCAACGGCACGCACGACTGGCCGTACTGGGGCGCGCAGCTGCAGGCGATGAAGCCCGACCTGCAGTCCACCCTGGGCGCCACGCCCGGCGCCGGCCCGGCTACCGCCGCCGCCGCGGGCAACCAGGGCACGGGCACCTAAACACCACAGCAACGCGATTGGCGGCGGGCACCCTTCGGGGTTCCCGCCGCTAGTTGTTCGCGGCCGGTGTGATCTGTTTCACTACCCGCGGGGCGGGCGCCATGTGCCGCTGGCTAATGTGCAGACAGCGACTAGACGATGGAGGGTGGACATGAGGGTCGTGCGGGGTCTGTCAGCGTTGCTGTTGGGCGTGGTTCTGGCCCTGGGGGTGGGGGGTCCCCTCGGGAAGGCCCGCGCAGCGGGTTTCGAGAGCCTGATGGTTCCGTCGGCTGCGATGGGCCGTGACATCCCGGTGGCGTTCCTGGCGGGCGGTCCCCACATGGTGGTGCTGCTGGATGCGTTCGACGCCGCGCCGGACGTCAGCAACTGGGTCACCGCCGGCAACGCGATGAACACGCTGGCCGGCAAGGGCATTTCGGTCGCGGCGCCCGCGGGTGGCGCCTACAGCATGTACACCAACTGGGAGAACGACGGCAGCAAGCAATGGGACACCTTCCTGTCCAGCGAGCTGCCCGACTGGCTGGCCGCCAACAAGGGCCTGGCGCCCGGCGGCCACGCCGCCGTCGGCGCCTCCCAGGGCTGTCTCTTTTACCCCTCTAGATGGTTATAAG
>NZ_LT546237.1:4060944-4107314 GCF_900078675.2 Mycobacterium interjectum | reverse complement strand
CCGACGCGGCCAGCGATCCCGCCGCCATGATCGGCCAGGCCGGCGAGGCGATGGGCAACAGCCGGATGTTCTATCAGCAGTACCGCAGCAACGGCGGGCACAACGGCCACTTCGACTTCCCGGGCGGCGGCGACAACGGCTGGGGCACGTGGTCGGGGCAGCTGGGCGCCATGTCGGGCGACATCGTGGGCGCGATCCGCTAGTCCAAACGCCGGTACCGTGTAGGGAGCGCAGCAGGGGCGGGACGGCCGTTTTCCGGGTATCGAGCTGCGAACGACCGACTCTGCCGGCAGGAGAGCATGACCACGAGCGCGCGGCGTAAACGCCATCGGACCCTCGCCTGGATCGCCGCCCTCGCGGTGGCCGGCGTCGTGTTGTTGGTCATCGTGGCCGTGGTGATGCTGCTGCGCGGCCCCAAAACACCGCCCAGCGCGGTGCCTCCGGGCATCCTGCCGCCGACCTCCACGACGACGCACCCGCACAAGCCCCGGCCCGCTTCCCAAGACGCGTCGTGCCCCGATGTGCAGCTGATCAACGTCCCGGGCACCTGGGAGTCCGCCCCCCAGGACGACCCGCTCAACCCCACACAGTTCCCGAATGCGTTGCTGCACAAGGTGACCGCTGACATCTCCCAGCAGTTCCCCTCCTCGCGGGTGCAGACGTACACCACGCCCTACACCGCGCAGTTCCACAACCCGCTGAGCGGTGACACGCAGATGTCCTACAACGACAGCCGGGCCGAAGGCACCCGCGCGACCGTGCAGGCGCTGACCGACATGAACAACAAGTGCCCGCTGACCAGCTACGTGTTGATGGGGTTCTCCCAGGGCGCGGTGATCGTCGGTGACATCGCCAGCGACATCGGCAACGGCCGCGGGCCCGTCGACGACGACCTGGTGCTCGGTGTGACGTTGATCGCCGACGGTCGCCGCCAGGACGGGGTCGGCAACGACATCGGGCCCAACCCGCCCGGCGAGGGCGCCGAGATCACCCTGCACGAGGTGCCGGTGCTGTCCGGCCTCGGCCTGACCATGACCGGCGCCAGGCCCGGCGGTTTCGGCGCGCTGAACAGCAAGACCAACGAGATCTGCGCGCCCGGCGACCTCATCTGCGCCGCGCCGAACGAAGCGTTCAGCGTGGCCAAGCTGCCCGACACCCTGAACACCCTGGCCGGTGGCGCAGGCCAACCCGTCCACGCGCTGTACGCCACGACTGAGTTCTGGAACTCCGACGGGGCGCCGGCGACCGATTGGACGCTCAATTGGGCCCGCGGGCTGGTCGAAAACGCGCCGCACCCCAAACATGGGTGACACAGCCGCGACGTAGTCGAATCCGTGACGCGATCGGCGGTACCTTGTGATTTGGTCTGCCGCGGGGCGGCCCTTAACATTAAGAGAAAACTAAGAGCAATCAGAACTTCGTTGCGGCCCCGATCGGGGCTGAAGCTGGCGGGGACTGGCACGGAACCGGCGCTCCCAGGCGTGTGCCGTGCACAGCCGGCTCGTGTATAGAGGACCAGTCGGCGAAGCCGGCCGAGGAGACATTGAGTCGGCGAAGCCGACGAGATGGTTGTAACAGGAGAGGGCGGCATGGCGTACCACAACCCGTTCATCGTGAATGGAAAGATCAGGTTCCCGGAGAACACGAACTTGGTTCGTCACGTTGAGAAGTGGGCGAAGGTTCGCGGCGACAAGCTGGCCTACCGGTTCTTGGATTACTCCACCGAACGCGACGGTGTCGAGCGTGACATTCTGTGGTCCGAATTCAGCGCCCGCAACCGCGCGGTGGGTGCCCGTCTGCAGCAAGTCACCCAGCCCGGTGACCGCATCGCCATCCTGTGCCCGCAGAACCTGGACTACCTTGTTGCCTTTTTCGGCGCGCTGTACTCCGGCAGGATCGCGGTACCGCTGTTCGACCCGGCCGAGCCGGGTCACGTCGGCCGTTTGCACGCCGTGCTCGACGACTGCGCCCCGTCGACGATCCTGACCACCACCGACTCCGCCGAAGGCGTCCGCAAGTTCATCCGTGCCCGCGCGGCCAAGGAACGGCCCCGCGTCATCGCCGTCGACGCGGTGCCCACCGAGGTCGCCTCCACCTGGCAGGAGCCCGAGGCAGACGAGGGCACCATCGCCTACCTGCAGTACACGTCCGGCTCCACCCGCACACCGACGGGCGTGCAGATCACCCACCTGAACTTGCCCACCAACGTGCTGCAGACGCTGGTCGCACTGGAGGGCGCCGAAGGCGACCGCGGCCTCAGCTGGCTCCCGTTCTTCCATGACATGGGCCTGATCACGGCATTGTGCGCTCCGGTGCTCGGCCAAAGCTTCACCTTTATGACCCCGGCCGCGTTCGTGCGCCGGCCCGGTCGCTGGATCCGCGAACTCGCACGCAAACCCGGCGAGACCGGCGGCGTCTTCTCCGCCGCGCCGAACTTCGCGTTCGAGCACGCCGCGGTGCGCGGCCTGCCCCGTGACGATGAGCCGCCGCTGGACCTGAGCAACGTCAAAGGCATCCTCAACGGCAGCGAGCCGGTGAACCCGGCGTCGATGCGCAAGTTCTACGAGGCGTTCGCGCCCTACGGTTTGAAGGACACTGCGGTTAAGCCGTCCTACGGCCTGGCCGAGGCGACGCTGTTCGTCTCGACCACCCCGGGGGACGAGCCGCCAACGGTCATCCACGTCGACCGTGACGAGCTGAACAACCAACGGTTCGTCGAGGTGCCGCCCGACGCACCGAACGCCGTCGCGCAGGTCTCCGCCGGCAAGGTTGGTGTCGATGAATGGGCGGTCATCGTCGACCCCGACACCGCCAGCGAGCTGCCGGACGGGCAGATCGGCGAGATCTGGTTGCACGGCAATAACCTGGGCGTCGGCTACTGGGGCAAGGAGACGGAGACCAACGAGACCTTCCGCAACATCCTGAAGTCGCGCGTCTCCGAATCGCACGCCGAGGGAGCCGCCGACGACGGGTTGTGGGTACGCACCGGCGACTACGGCACCTACTTCAAGGGACACCTATATATAGCGGGCCGAATCAAGGACCTGGTCATCATCGACGGCCGCAACCACTACCCGCAGGACCTCGAGTACTCGGCGCAGGAAGCCAGCCGTGCGCTGCGGACCGGCTACGTGGCCGCGTTCTCGGTCCCGGCCAACCAGCTGCCCCAGGTCGTGTTCGACAACCCGCACGCCGGCATCAAGTACGACCCCGAGGACACCTCCGAGCAGCTGGTGATCGTTGCCGAGCGCGCCGCCGGAACGCACAAACTCGACTACCAGCCCATCGCCGACGACATCCGGGCGGCCATCGCCGTACGCCACGGGGTGACCGTCCGAGACTTGCTGCTGGCGTCGGCCGGAACCATTCCGCGTACCTCCAGCGGCAAGATCGGGCGGCGCGCCTGCCGCGCCGCCTACCTCGACGGAAGCCTGCGCAGCGGCATCGGTTCGCCGACCGCCTTCGCCGGCGCCAACGACTGAACCCAGGAACCATGGCTGACATAGACGATTTCAAAGCGGACGACGACCCCCAGGACCAGCAGGAGAACCTGCCCGCCAAGAAGACCGACGTGACGGTCCCCGAGATGCGCCAGTGGCTGCGCAACTATGTGGCCAAGGCGACCGGGCAGTCGCCCGACTCGATCGACGAGTCGGTGCCGATGGTCGAGCTGGGCCTGTCGTCGCGCGACGCCGTGGCGATGGCCGCCGACATCGAGGACATGACCGGTGTCACCCTGTCGGTCGCGGTGGCCTTCCAGCATCCGACCATCGAATCGCTGGCCACCCGGATCATCGAGGGCGAACCCGAACGGCCCGACGACGACGTCGACATCGTCGACTGGTCGCGCAACGGGCCCGCGGAGCGCGTCGACATCGCGATCGTGGGCCTGTCCACCCGGCTGCCCGGCGACATGAACACCCCCGACGAAACCTGGCAGGCGCTGCTGGAGGGCCGCGACGCCATCACCGACCTGCCCGAGGGCCGCTGGTCGGAATTCCTCGAGGAGCCGCGGCTGGCCGAGCGGGTCAACAAGGCCCGCACCCGCGGCGGGTATCTGAAGGACATCAAGGGCTTCGACTCCGAGTTCTTCGCCGTCGCCAAGACCGAGGCCGACAACATCGACCCGCAGCAGCGGATGGCGCTGGAGTTGACCTGGGAGGCGCTGGAACACGCCCGCATCCCGGCGTCCAGCCTGCGCGGCGAGTCCGTCGGCGTTTACGTCGGCGTCTCCAACCACGACTACGGATTCTTGGCGATCTCGGACCCGAGCGTCGCCCACCCCTACGCGATCACCGGCAACGCGATGTCGGTCATCGCCAACCGGGTGTCGTACTTCTACGACTTCCGCGGGCCCTCGGTCGCGGTCGACACCGCGTGCTCGAGTTCGCTGGTGGCGGTCCACCAGGCCGTGCAGGCGCTGCGCAACGGCGAAGCCGACGTCGCCGTCGCCGGCGGCGTCAACGCGTTGCTCACCCCCGCGGTGACCCTCGGTTTCGACGAGATCGGCGCGGTGCTGGCCCCCGACGGCCGGATCAAGTCGTTCTCCTCGGACGCCGACGGCTACACCCGCTCCGAGGGCGGCGGCATGGTGGTGCTCAAGCGGGTCGACGACGCCCGCCGCGACGGGGACCAGATCCTCGCCGTGATCGCCGGCAGCGCGGTCAACCACGACGGCCGGTCCAACGGCCTGATCGCGCCCAACCAGGACGCGCAGGCCGACGTGCTGCGCCGGGCGTATAAGGACGCCGGGATCGATCCGCGCAACGTCGACTACATCGAGGCGCACGGCACCGGGACCGTCCTGGGCGACCCGATCGAGGCCGAGGCGCTGGGCCGCGTGGTCGGCCGCGGACGCCCCGCCGATCGGCCGGCGCTGCTGGGCGCGGTGAAAACAAATGTGGGCCACATGGAGTCGGCGGCCGGCGCGGCCAGCCTGGCCAAGGTGGTGCTGTCGTTGCAGCACGACAAGCTGCCGCCGTCCATCAACTTCGCCGGACCGAGCCCCTACATCGACTTCGACGGGATGCGGTTGAAGGTCGTCGACCAGGCCACCGACTGGCCGCGCTACGGCGGCTACGCCCTGGCCGGGGTGTCGAGCTTCGGCTTCGGCGGCGCCAACGCGCACGTGGTGGTACGCGAGGTCCTGCCGCGCGACGTCGTCGACAAAGAGCCCGAGCCCAAACCCGAGGTGAAGGCCGCCGCCGAAGCGGCCGAGGCGCCCACGTTCGAGGGCCACTCGCTGCGGTTCGACGACTTCGGCAACATCCTCACCGACACGCCCGAGGCCGAGGAGGACGAGCCCGACCTGCCGGACGTGACGCAGGAGGCGCTGAGCCTCAAAGAGGCCGCGCTGGCGGAGCTTGCGGCGCAAGAGGAAGCCGAAGGTCCCGCCAAGCCACTGATCCCGCTGGCGGTGTCGGCGTTCCTGACGTCGCGCAAGAAGGCCGCGGCCGCCGAGCTCGCGGACTGGATGGAAAGCCCCGAGGGACAGGCGTCGTCGCTGGAATCGATCGGCCGGTCGCTGTCGCGGCGCAACCACGGGCGCTCCCGCGCGGTGGTGCTGGCGCACGACCACGACGAGGCGATCAAGGGGCTGCGGGCCGTCGCCGAGGGCAAGCAGCGGCCGAACGTGTTCAGCGCCGACGGGCCGGTGACCAACGGCCCGGTGTGGGTGCTGGCCGGATTCGGCGCGCAGCACCGCAAGATGGGCAAGAGCCTGTATTTGCGCGACGCGGTCTTCGCCCAGTGGATCGAGAAGGTCGACGCGCTGGTCCAGGACGAGCTGGGCTACTCGGTGCTCGAGCTGATCCTCGACGACTCGCAGGACTACGGCATCGAGACCACCCAGGTCACCATCTTCGCCATCCAGATCGCGCTGGGCGAGCTGCTCAAGCACCACGGCGCCAAGCCCGCCGCGGTGGTCGGCCAGTCGCTGGGCGAGGCCGCGTCGGCCTACTTCGCCGGCGGCCTGTCGCTGNGACTCGGGCGAGACCATCGCCGAGCGGCTCGGCGCGATCGTCGGCGCGGCCATGGGTTACGACCCCGAGGACCTGCCGTGGGAGGTGCCGCTGATCGAGCTGGGCCTGGACTCGCTGATGGCGGTGCGGATCAAGAACCGCGTCGAGTACGACTTCGACCTGCCGCCCATTCAGCTGACGGCCGTGCGCGACGCCAACCTCTACGCCGTCGAGAAGCTGATCGAGTACGCGGTCGAGCACCGCGACGAGGTCGAGCAGCTGCACGAGCACCAGAAGACGCAGACGGCCGAGGAAATTGCCCGCGCGCAGGCCGAGTTGCTCAGCGGCGCGACGCCGGCCTCGGTGGTGGCCGCGCCCGACCCGCAAGCCGAGCCGGACACCCGGACGCCGCCGGCCTCNGGCCATCTGCTCGCGCTCGCATCTCATGGGCGAGGGCGAGGCGATGCTGTTCGGCGAGTACATCCGGCTGATGGCCCTGGTGGAGTACTCCGCCGAGGAGATCAAGACGGTGTTCTCCGACTTCCCCGACCTGGAGGTGTGCGTCTACGCCGCACCCACCCAGACGGTCATCGGCGGCCCGCCCGAGCAGGTGGACGCGATCATCGCCCGCGCGGAATCCGAGGGCAAGTTCGCCCGCAAGTTCCAGACCAAGGGCGCCAGCCACACCTCGCAGATGGACCCGCTGCTCGGCGAGCTGGCGGCGGAGCTGCAGGGCATCAAGCCGATGAGCCCGACGTGCGGGATCTACTCGACGGTGCACGAGGGCAGCTACATCAAGCCCGGCGCCGAGCCGATCCACGACGTCGACTACTGGAAGAAGGGCCTGCGGCACAGCGTCTACTTCACCCACGGGATCCGCAACGCCGTCGACAGCGGGCACACCACGTTCCTGGAGCTGGCGCCCAACCCCGTCGCGCTGATGCAGGTGGGTCTGACCACGGCCTCGGCGGGTTTGCATGACGCCCAACTGATCCCGACGCTGGCCCGCAAGCAGGACGAGGTCGAGTCGATGGTCTCGACCATGGCGCAGCTCTATGTCTACGGCCACGACCTGGACATGCGGACGCTGTTCACCCGCGCGGCCGGGCCGCAGGATTACGCGAACATCCCGCCGACCCGCTTCAAGCGCAAGGAGCATTGGCTGGACGTGCACTTCTCGCACGGCACCAGCTCGGTGCTCATGCCGGGCAGCCACGTCGCGCTGCCGGACGGCCGCCACGTCTGGGAGTACGCGCCCCGGGGCCTGACCGACCTGGCGGCGCTGGTGAAAGCCGCTGCGGCCGAGGTGCTTCCGGACGCGCAGTTGACGGCGGCGGAGGAGCGCGCGAAGCCGAGCGAGGGCGCCCGGCTGGTGACGACGCTGACCCGGCACCCCGGTGGCGCGTCGGTCCAGGTGCACGCGCGCATCGACGAGTCCTTCACGCTGGTGTACGACGCGCTGGTGACCCGGGGCGGCTCCGAATCGGTGCTGCCGGCGGCGGTGGGCGCGGGCACGGCGATCGCGGCCCCGACCAACGGGGCGGCAGGGGTTTCAGTCGCGGCGCCGGACGCTCCCGCCGAGGACGCGGCGGGAACGCTGGGGGACAGCCTCACCAACCGCTACATGCCGAGCGGTTTCACCAAGTGGACACCGGACTCGGGCGAGACCATCGCCGAGCGGCTCGGCGCGATCGTCGGCGCGGCCATGGGTTACGACCCCGAGGACCTGCCGTGGGAGGTGCCGCTGATCGAGCTGGGCCTGGACTCGCTGATGGCGGTGCGGATCAAGAACCGCGTCGAGTACGACTTCGACCTGCCGCCCATTCAGCTGACGGCCGTGCGCGACGCCAACCTCTACGCCGTCGAGAAGCTGATCGAGTACGCGGTCGAGCACCGCGACGAGGTCGAGCAGCTGCACGAGCACCAGAAGACGCAGACGGCCGAGGAAATTGCCCGCGCGCAGGCCGAGTTGCTCAGCGGCGCGACGCCGGCCTCGGTGGTGGCCGCGCCCGACCCGCAAGCCGAGCCGGACACCCGGACGCCGCCGGCCTCCGACGTTCCGATCCCGCCGCCGCCGACCGACCCCTCGGGCCCGTCGGGGCCCGGCGTCAACGGCGGACAGCCGAAGGTGTCCGGGGTGGCCGAAGCGCTCAACCAGGAGGCGGTCGCCAAGGCGCTGAACTCCGACGTACCGCCGCGCGACGCCGCCGAGCGGGTCACCTTCGCCACGTGGGCGATCGTGACCGGCAAGTCGCCGGGCGGCATCTTCAACCCGCTGCCCAAGCTGGACGCCGACGCCGCCGCCAAGGTGGCGGAACGGTTGTCGGAGCGCGCCGTGGGGGCACCTCCGGCTAGCGGGGGAGGGCCGATCTCCGCCGAGGACGTGCTGACGTCGCAGAACATCGAGGCGCTGGCCGAGAAGGTGCGCGAGCACCTGGAGGCCGGGGTGGTGGACGGGTTCGTCCGCACGCTGCGGGCGCGGCCGGAGGGCAGCACGAAGCCGCCGGTCTTCGTGTTCCACCCGGCCGGCGGCTCGACGGTGGTCTACGAGCCGCTGCTCAACCGGCTGCCGTCCGACACCCCGATGTACGGCCTCGAGCGGGTCGAGGGGACGATCGAAGAGCGTGCGGCCCAATACGTTCCGAAGCTGATCGAGATGCAGGGCGACGGGCCGTACATTCTGGCCGGCTGGTCGCTGGGCGGCGCGCTGGCCTATGCCTGCGCGATCGGCCTCAAGCGGATGGGCAAGGACGTCGAGTTCGTCGGCCTCATCGACGCGGTGCGGCCGGGCGAGGAGATCCCGCAGACCAAGGAGGAGATCCGCAAGCGCTGGGATCGCTACGCCCGGTTCGCCGAGAAGACCTTCAACGTCACGATCGACGAGATCCCCTACGAACAGCTCGAGGAGCTCGACGACGCGGGGCAGGTCCAGCTCGTGCTCGACGCGGTCCAGGCGAGCGGTGTGCAGATCCCGGGTGGGATCATCGAGCACCAGCGCACGTCGTACCTGGACCAGCGGGCCATCGACACCGCCGAGATCCAGCCGTACGACGGGCACGTCACGCTCTACATGGCCGATCGCTACCATGACGACGCGATCATGTTCGAACCGCGCTACGCCACCCGCAAGCCGGACGGCGGGTGGGGCGAGCACGTGACCGACCTCGAGGTCGTGCCCGTCGGGGGCGAGCACATCCAGGTCATCGACGAGCCGATCATCGCCAAGGTGGGGGCGCACATGACCCAGGCGCTGAACGGGATCGCGGCAAAGCACCAGCCGGAGACGTCGGAAAGAGTGAGGTAGGCGAGTAGTGACGGAGACCGTCCCAGCTCCTGTTCAGCACACCACCGCGGAAAAGCTGGCCGAGCTGCACGCTCGCCTCGAGCTGGCCAAGGAGCCCGGCGGGGAGAAGGCCGCCGCCAAGCGCGACAAGAAGGGCATCCCGAGCGCCCGCGCCCGGGTGCACGCGCTGGTCGATCCGGGCACCTTCTTCGAGATCGGCGCGCTGGCCAAGACGCCCAACGACCCGAACGCGCTCTACGGCGACGGCTGCGTCACGGGGCACGCCACGATCGACGGCCGGCCGGTCGGGGTGTTCTCGCACGACCAGACGGTCTTCCAGGGCACCGTCGGGGAGATGTTCGGCCGCAAGGTCGCCCGGCTGATGGAGTGGTGCGCGATGGTCGGCTGCCCGATCATCGGCATCCAGGACTCCGGCGGTGCCCGGATCCAGGACGCGGTGACCTCGCTGGCCTGGTACGCCGAGCTGGGCCGCCGGCACGAGGCGCTGTCCGGGCTGGTGCCGCAGATCTCCCTCATCTTCGGCAAATGCGCTGGGGGAGCGGTGTATTCGCCGATCCAGGACGATCTCCTGGTGTCGGTGCGCGACCAGGGCTACTTCTTCGTCACCGGGCCGGACGTGATCCGGGAAGTCACCGGTGAGGAGGTCACCCTCGACGAGCTCGGCGGCTCCGACGCCCAGGCCCGCTACGGCAACATTCACCAGGTGGTCGACTCGGAGGCGGAGGCCTTCCAGTATGTCCGCGACTACCTGTCGTTTCTGCCGTCGAACTGCTTCGACAAGCCGCCGATCGTCAACCCCGGGCTGGAGCCCGAGATCACCCCGACCGACCTGGAGCTGGACGCGATCGTGCCCGACTCCGACAACGCGGCCTACGACATGCACGAGATCCTGCTGCGCATCTTCGACGACGGCGACTTCCTCGACGTCGCCGCGCAGCACGGGCCCGCCATCATCACCGGATACGCCCGCGTCGACGGCCACCCCGTCGGGGTGATCGCCAACCAGCCGATGCACATGTCGGGGGCGATCGACAACGAGGCGTCCGACAAGGCGGCGCGGTTCATCCGGTTCTGCGACGCGTTCAACATCCCGCTGGTCTTCGTCGTCGACACCCCGGGTTTCCTGCCGGGCGCCGAGGAGGAGAAGCGGGGCATCATCAAGCGCGGCGGGCGGTTCCTGTACTCCGTGGTCGAGGCCGACGTGCCGAAGGTGACCATCACCGTGCGCAAGTCCTACGGCGGCGCGTACGCCGTGATGGGTTCGCGGCAGCTGACCGCCGACTTCAACTTCGCCTGGCCGACCGCGCGCATCGCGGTGATCGGCGCCGAGGGCGCCGCCCAGCTGCTGATGAAGCGGTTCCCGGACCCGACCACGCCCGAGGCGCAGCAGATCAAGAAGGACTTCATCGAGGGCTACAACCTCAACATGGCGATCCCGTGGACGGCCGCGGAGCGCGGCTTCATCGACGCGGTGATCGACCCGCACCAGACCCGGCTGCTGCTGCGCAAGTCGATGCACTTGTTGCGGGACAAGCAGCTGTGGTTCCGCGTCGCCCGCAAGCACGGGCTGATCCCGGTCTAGTCCCTACGGCGAGCAGACGCAAACTCGCAGCGCCCCGTCCGCCAGCTCGTCGAAACGCTCCAGCGCCTCATCGGAGTCGGCGTCGATGCCGCGCAAGGGACCACGATCGGCGAGGTAGCGCTGCGCGTACAGTCGCGCGACGAGCGCCTTGCGGTCCCCGCCACGCGTCTCCCGCTCCCACGCGGCCTGCTCGGTGAGCAGCGCTCCCGCGTAGACGTCGCCGATGAACTGCGCCAGCGGGAACAGCCGCGCCTCGGCCACCGCCCGATCGAGCTTGCCCCACGCCGTGAGCGCCGCGTCGAGGTCCTCGACGCGGCGCGCGACCAACCGCGTGGTCTCGTCGTCATCGGACACCGACACCGCGTCGCGCAGCCGCGCCAGCAGCGCCTCGTGCGCGCCGGCCCGCTCGATGCCGCGGCGCACGTCGAGGCACAGGATGTTGTCCGGGCCCTCCCAGATGGTGTTCACCTGCGCGTCGCGCAGCAGCCTGGCCACCGGCCACGTCTCGATATAGCCGTTGCCGCCGTGGATCTCGATCGCGTCCGACGCCGCCGTGATCCCGAGCCGGCACACCTTCAGCTTGGTCACGGGTACCGCGATGCGCTGCCGCACGCCGCGGGGCTGGCGGTGGTTGGTGGCGCCGGTGCCGTCGAAGACCAGCGCGAGCGCCGCCTCGACGTCGACGATCATCTCGGCGAGCTTGCGCCGCATCAGCGGCTTGTCGATGAGCGCCCCGCCGAACGCGTGGCGCTGCCGGGCGTAGCACAGCGACTCGACCAGGGCGCGGCGGGCGTTGCCCAGCCCGAACTGGGCGATGCCGAGCCGCGCGGCGTTGGTCAACTCCATCATCCGGCCGAGCCCCTTGCCGTCGCCCGGGCCGGTGTCCGCGCCGGGTTCGCCGGACAGCAGGAACGCCTCGGCGTCGACAAACTCGACCTCGCCGGAGGCCACCGAGCGGGTGCCGAGCTTGTCCTTGAGCCGGCGCACCCGCACCCCGTTGCGCGAACCGTCCCGCCTGGTGCGCAACACGAGGAAGTTGGCCACGCCGCGGGACGAATCCGGCGCCCCTTCGGGCTTGGCCAGGACGACGAACGCCTCACCCGCGCAGTTGGAGGCGAACCACTTGAAGCCGTTCAGCAGCCACGCGTCACCGGCGCGCGTGGCCGTCGTCTCCAGCGCGCCCAGGTCGGAGCCCCCGGTGCGTTCGGTCAGCAACTGGGCCGTCTCGCCCGCCCATTCGCCGGAGGCGAACTTCCCCAGCACGTGCTCGGCCACGTCGGGCGGCGCGTACGCGGACACCAGCGACTGCACCATCCCGCCGCCGGTGCCCAGCGCGCAGCCCATTCCGATGTCGGCCTGGTTGAGCAGATAGTTCGACGCGAACAGCGCCAGGCCGGAGCTCACCCGGGCGCCCCGCGCCGCGTCGCGCAGGGCCTGCTGCGCGTCGAGGACCGCGCGCTTGGACTGCGTGAACGACGCCGGCATGACGCCGCGGCTGACGTCGCGTCCCCACCGGTCGGAGCGCTCCCGCCCTGTCNGGTCTCCTCGGCCCAGCGCGCCACCGGGCCACCCATCAGGTCGCCGATGCGGGCCAGATGGGGCTCCAGGACGGCCAATTCGTCGGGCCGCAGGTAATAGGCCATGGTGAACTGCAGGGTGGGATCGGTCAGGTACCAGTTGAGACCCACGGCTCCGCGATAGTTGCCGGTTTCGTAGCGCTGCGACTTCTCTTCGGTGGAGAACGGCAGCCTGTCCACCGCCTCTGAGGCGTAGTCGCTCATGACGCGACGGTATTACAGGCGTGACGCCGCGTGAAGGAAGCTGGGGCCAATTCTCATGCGGTGGCGCGCAGCGGTCGCCGCCGATAGACGCCCACGGCGGCGCCCGCCGCCGCTCGGCGGGCGAGCGCATCGGCGTCGGTTATCAGTACGCCCTTGCCTTGCAACGTGATCCAGCCGCTGGAAGCGAAATCGCGCAGCGCCTTGTTGACCGACACGCGGTCGGCGCCGACGAGTTGAGCCATCTCGTCCTGGCTCAGCTCGTGCGCGACCCGCAGCCCGTCGCGCTCGCGGGTTCCAAAGCGCCGGCCCAACAGCACCAGTTGGCGCGCCACGCGGGTTGCCACATCGCTGGAGATCAGTTCGATGAGCTGGTCCTCGGTGTGTTGTAGCCGTTGGTTCAGGGCCCGCAGCAGTTGCTCGGCGATCACCGGCCGGCGGGCTATCCAGCCGCGCAGCGTGGCCCGGTCCACCCACACCGCGCGAACGTCGGTGATCGCCGTCGCGGAGCAGGATCGAGGACCGGGATCGAACACCGCCAGCTCGCCGAAGACGTCGGTCGGGCCCATGACCGCCCGGAGATTCTCGCGGTCGCCGGGGCCCCTCAGGCAGATTTTGACCTTGCCCGTGACGATGACGTACACCCGATCACCCGGGTCGCCCTGCGCGAAAATTGTCTGCCCCGCCGCAAATCCGGACGTATGCAGCTGCTTGACCATCGCCGACGCCGCCTCGGGTTCGACGTGACGCAATATTCCGGCCTCGCCGAGGAGCTGCATCAGGATCCGGTCCGCGTTGCCTTGATCGAGGCTGGGTGCAGCGCTCACGAAAACCCTCCTCGTCCTCAACCGGTCGCCGGCCCGGTGAGGAAAATCAGACGGAAATTGCCGATCTGGATCTCGTCGCCGTTGGCCAGCACCGCCGAATCGACGGGTTGGCGGTTGAGATAGGTGCTGTTCAGGCTGCCGAGGTCAACGATGCGGAATTGGCCGTTCTCCCTTCGGAACTCGGCGTGCCTGCGACTGACCGTGATGTCGTCGAGGAAAATGTCGCTGGCCGGATGCCTTCCTGCCGACATGATGGGCTGCTGCAGGAGAAACTGCGACCCGGCATTGGGACCCCGTTTCACGATGAGCACACCCGAGCCCCTGCCCATCGTTGCCATGTCCTCGACCGTCGCGTCGGCGACGGCCGTCGACGTGTCGAACTCGTCGCGCAGGTGCGCGCACAGAGCGGGGCCGATATCGGCGGTGCTTTCGTCGGGCGCTGGCGTGGACACCGTCGTGGTCACGCCGCCCGGGGAAGATCCGGGGCCGCGGTCGCCGCGTGCGATGCCGGCCGGTGGGGCGCCGGGGTCCAGCCGATGTAGGTCAGATACAGCCCGATGAGGGCGAAGACGATGCAAAGCGAAACCCACCAGCCCTGCGCGCCGATCATGCTGTTGGCCACGGCGACGAATGCCTTGGGAAAGGCCACCAGGAGCAGCCCGCGCAGCACGATCAGCCAGCCCAGCGAGGACACGATGATCGCCGCGGCGCCGTTCCAGTACTGATGAGCGGCGACCGTGATCAGCCCGAACAGCAGAATGAAGGCGCCGCTGACAAACGCCCACATCGAATTCGCCTCGAACTGCGACAGCAGCGCTTGCATGTCCGAAGCGCGCGCCACCGCCGTGACGTCGACAATGACGAGGAAGGGTCCGAGGGCCCGCGCGAAAAAGCGCGTCCTTGCCTGAGATTCTGCTGAAGCGTTCATCGGCGTGCCTTTCACCCCCGTCGTTACTCGACACCTGTATCCGACCATTTGACCGGAGGGTCGAGATAGGGACCGAAGTCCCGTTCGTCCGGGGCGTTCGTCCTCGCACGCCGGCGGTGACCTATGGCCCTCCCTGCCGGGTCCGCCGCGGTGCATGATCGGCATATCAGTCAGCAAGGGAGTCGATGATGAAGGCCGACGTGGGTGACTGGCTCGTGATCAAGGGCACGACGACCGAGTTAGCGGATCAGCGCGGGGTGATCACCGAGGTGCGCGGCGCCGACGGCGCGCCGCCGTATGTGGTGCGCTGGCTCGCCAGCGGCCATGTCGCCACGGTGTTTCCGGGATCGGACGCGCTCGTCGTCCCCGCGGCCGAGCAGTGATCTCAGCCAAAACTGGTCATACCGGGACCAAGAATTCGGACGTGTAGAACTCGGCGGGGTTTTGCGAGTTGGGGTTTGCGCGCTCGATAATCACCCAGACGCCCGTCGTGCCTTGGCGAATGCTGTCTTGGACGGTCACCGTTGCATTGCCGGCCGCGTCGGTGTCCATTCCGATAAACGCGGTGCCGGGTGCCCCGGGGCCACAGGTCGCGGACGACGGACGAGGTTCCTCGATAAGGCCGACGTCGTAATGAGTGGCCGGCTCGTTGGGGATCGCCATGTGCACCTGCGCGACGGCTGTCGATCCGGAGGTGCTGATGAGCGCCGAACCGGTTCCCTCGGGCGGTTGGGGGATCCACGCCGCCTCGGTCACCTTGCTGAAATCGCAGCGCCGCTCGTAACTGTCCATCACGACGGTGGTGCCTCCTTGGGCGGCCGCGCCGGCGATTCCGAACGTCGCCGCCGGGGATATCACCACGACGACGGCCGCGGTGGCGGTACCTAAACATGTCAGAATGTGCATCGGGCCACCTTTTAACGCGTGTGTTAGTTACCCCACCGGGGAAATAGGTATTAACCCGCAGTTGGAAAGGCTAAACATTCGGCGCGTAATTACCCGAACGTTAATTTCGGAGGCTATTCGACGAATGACGAATTAATGGCCTAGGGATTTAAAAACCGTTGCAATACAGGTGTTTCCGCGTTAGCTAGGGCTTGATTCGAATCTCCCCGGGTGACCACAATCCGCTGCGGGTCGCGGTGCCCAGGTCGAGCTGCGCGGGCCGGGCATCGGCGATCGTCTCGAACTTGCGCAGCGAGCCCCAGTCGCGGCCCCAGTCGCGGGACAGGTAGGTGGACATCACGTGGGCGCGCAGCAGCAGGTCGGTGATGCCCAGCAGGCCGCCGTTGACGCCGTCCTCCCAGGTGTCGGTGTCCTGCTTCTTGGCGTTGTAATCCGGCGTGATGCGGAACTTCGGGATCTCGGTGACGCCGTTGGCGTGCAGCATCGGCTTCTGGCACGGGAACGCCAGCCCGACCGCCCAGTCCAGCAACACCGGCTGCGACGAGCCGACGTACTCCTGCAGCGAGCGCAGTTCCGGCACCCGCGGTGGGGTCACCGCGATCCAGTCGTCCGGCGTCAGGGACAGGTCCTCGGCCACCACCCGGACCGCGACGGCGTCCGGGGGCATCTTGTCGCGCGCGAAGCGCAGGTTGCGCCACGCCTTCGGCTGTTCCCCGTTCAGGTCGTAGGGCACCAACCGCCCGGCGGGCAGCACGTCGCCGCCGGGACCGGGCCGGCCGTACTCGAGCACGACGGTCTGCCCGCTGGTGTGCCCGTGCAGCACGCTGTTGCCGGCGATCGTGCCCGCGGCCGTCACCACCAGCAGGGGATGCCCTGCGTCGGGCTTCGGCAGCTGGTACCAAGCCGAGGTGAGTCGGCTCTGCTGCTGGGGGCCCGTGGTGTAGCTGCCGGCCAGCGGAACCTGGTCGGGGTTCAGGCCGTAGGGCAGCGGCACCAGGGATCCGTTGATGCCCGGCGCCTTGAGCTTGGTCGGTGCGCGCCAGTCGTACGCGTACCAGTCGTAGTCGGTGCCGGGCTGTGGCACCGACGTCTCCTGCACCGCCTCGGCCACGGTGTGGTCCGGTACGCCATTGGGGGTGAACCCGACCGGGTCGGCGCCTCCCAGCGGACCCAACGGACCGTAGTTGCCGGGCAGGGCAGCCATGAAGCCGGCATTGCTGTCGGGTTCGACGAGCACGTCGTCGGCCAGTGCGCAGCCCCCCGCGAATTCGCGCAAGTTGGCCCAGCCGTTGGAGTAGGTCGGGTACTGACGCACGATTCCCGCGACCATCGACGCGACGAACACCAGCGCCATGAATCCGGCCGCGATCGGTACCGGCGCGGCGGTCACGGCGCGCGCCAGCCGGCCCTCGCCGTGGGTTCGCGACGCGAAATGCAACCAGAACGCCCAGACCGCCGCGATCGCGAACAGCACGAAAAACACTGTGCTGACGCTGATTCCGGCGAACCGCGGCATGACGTTGTTGAACGGGACGCCGTAACTGGAGACATACCACCAGCCGTTGGTGGTGGCGAAACAGAGCGCCAAGACGAACAACACCGCCGCCGCGAACGCCATCCGGTTGCGCGACCAGCGCAGCACCTCATGCGACACCAGCACCGTGGTCAGCGCGGCCATCGCCGCGCCCACCGCGGCGAACAGCCCGAAGTGGTGCACCCACTTGGTGGGGGTGAACATGAGGAAGAACATGGTGCCGAAGATGACGCCCATCAGCCGCCACGCCGGGCCGCGGGCCACACCGGGAATTCGCTTGCGCCGCAACATGATGAACACGGCGGTGAACAGGCACAGCGCGGTGATGAGGAAGCCGAAGCGGCGTGACAGCGAACCGTCGACGGTGGGCAAGATCAGGTAGTAGTAGCGCAGGTTCTCGGTGTACCAGGCCTGGCTGGGGCCGATCGCGGTGCGAATCCTGGTGGCCTCCAACACCGTTGACAGAGTCTGGTCGGCGAAGACCACGGTGAGGATGACCGTCCCGGCCGCCAGCATGGGGGCCACCAGCGGCCAGGTCCCGACCACGCGATGCCTGCGCACCAGGATCCGCAGGATGGGGCGGCCACCGGCGACCAGGGCGGCCACCGCGATCAGGCCGGTGGGCTGCACCCCCAGGGTGAAGGCCGCCGTGATCACCGCCAGCGCCGCCGGCGTCAGGCGGGAGGCACACATGGAGCGCTCGATCAGCACGTAGGTGATCAGCGCGCCCACCGCGATGATCGGCTCGGGACGCAGGCCGTTGTTGAACGGCATCCACGCGGTGAGCAGGACCATGCCCGCCGCCCAGTTGGCGGCGGTGCTGCCCGTCACCGCCGGCCCCAGCCGCGGCAACACCTCGCGCGACAGCAGCAGCCAGCAGACCAGCCCGGCGACCAGGTCGGGCAGTCGCATCCACAGGCTGCCGTCGCTGACGTGGGTCATCAGCGCCAGCAGGTTGTAGTACCAGCCGAACGGGTCCTCGGGGCTGCCGAACCAGCGGAAGTAGTTGGACATGTAGCCGGCGTGGTCGGCGACCCGGGCCATGCCGAGGATGTAGCCGTCGTCGGAGGAATTCGCGCCGATCAGGTGCCACAGCAGGAAGCCGAATATCACCGTGGCGTCGACGAGTGTGAACTTGCGCCAGCGCGTCGGGATCCACTGGTGCATCCGGCGGCCGTCGAGCTGGTCGAGGCGCCACAGGGCGACCAGCGCGACGATGGTGGACACGATCGCCAGCACCATCGCCGCCAGTTTCAGCGTCGTCGGGGTGGTGGAGAACCGGGTGTCGATGGTCGCCGAAAGGCGCAGGCCGTCGGGCGCCGGGCCCGCCAGATCCGTGAAGACCCCGACGATCTGCGGGCGCAGGTTGGGATCGGGGAAGCCGCCACGCTGGGGTTTGCCCGCGGGATCGGTCAGTCCGACGAAGGTCGCGAAGGTCCCCGCGCTCGTGGAGGTGATCTCGATGCGCTGACATTGCGGCGAGATGGCCTGATCCCGGGGGACGCTGGCGATGACGACGTTGCGGTCGGTGACGTCGACGCGCTGGCTGCTGGCGACGACGAACAACGCGTTGAGCGCGGCGTCCTTGCCCTTCTTGGGCGCCGTGCTCAGCACCACCCCGCCGTCGGGCGGCAGCCCGCGTACCACCGAGCACGGCACGGTCGCCGTCACGTCGACGGGCGTCAGCGAAATCAACGGCGCCGTAACACTGTTCAGCTGGCCGTTCTGTGGCCAGTTCAGCGTGGCGGTGGTCTGCACGACCGGCAACAGCGGCGTGGCGACCGACAGGACGAAACCGATCAGCCCGGCGATCGTCGCGACCCAGCGCGTCACCCGCACGTTGTCACGGGCGTCGATGACGCTCATGGCAGGGCCCTGATCGGTCCCGGCCGGGTCCAGCCCCGCACTGTGGTCACACCCTGCACGACGACGGCGTCCGGTGCCTGATCGGTCGGCACCAACGGGTAGTACTGCTCGACCGATCCCCAGTCCCGATACCAGTCACCGCTCAGGTACGTCGAGACCGTCGAGGTGCGCAGCATCGCCTGGGTGATCAGGAACGGACCCCCGGTCTCGCTGGCCTCCCACCCGTTCGACGACGACGCCGTCTGTTTGTGATCGGGCAGGATGCGGTAACGCGGAAGTTCGGCAACGCCAAGGTGTTCGGAGAACGGCCGCTGGCAGGGGAAGTTCGCGGCGGTCGCGATGTCCATCAGGACCGGCGCCTGCGACCCGATCAGCCGCTGCAGAGTCTGTAGCACCGGCACGCGCGGCGGCGTGAACGCGAACCACTGCTCGGAGCTCAGATTCGGGTCGTAGGCGACGATGCGAGCCACGTTAGCCTCCGGCGGCGCCCAGGCCAGCGGGAACCGCAGGTTGCGCCACGCAGGCTCCGGACCGATGTCGATCGGCTGCACCTCCGCGAGCGGCTGGGTGGAGCCGTCGGGGCGCGCGACCCCCCACTGCAGTTTCAGCGACTGCCCGTAGGTAAAGGTGCCGTCCTCCTTGTACGACCAGATCGCGCCGGCGGCGGAGACGACGACCAGCGGTCGGTCGCCGGTACGAGGCGGCAACTGGTACCAGGCCGAGGTGGCGGTGGCGGCCAGGGAGTTCTCGCCGTAGCTGCCCATCACCGGCGTGCGCGCGGGGTCGAGGCCGAACGGCAGCGCCGCGTGCGACCCGTTCACGCCGACGGGGCCCTTCCCGCCCGCGGTGCCCGCGGAGTCACTCATGGCGGCATTGGGCTTGTTCGGTGACGCGTCGGAATTCACCACCCCCGGTTTGGTGACCACCGGGTTCGACCGCAGGTCGTCGCCCACCCCCTCGGGTTTGAAGCCGACGGGATTGATTCCCCCGAGCGGGCCGGCGGGCCCGAACGTCTGCCCCGGAATCGGTTGCAGCAGACCGGCGTTGGGATCGGGCTCGGCCAGCACGTCGTCGGCCATGGCGCAGCTGGTGGGCGACAGACCCGATTCGAGCGCCGCGAGGTTCGCCTTGGCCGTCGTGTACAGCGGATAGCGCACGACCGCCCCCTTGGCCAGCGAGGCCACTTCGCCGAGGACCATGATCGTCGCGACCACCAGCAACGGGGTGGACGCCAGCACCCGGTTACGCCGGTTGTCCTTGACCTCGGTGTGCCCGGCGTAGTCCATCCGGAAGTGCTGCCAGGCGGCCAGCAGCCCCGTCAGGATCGACAACGTCAGGAACATCGACGTGACCGGGTGGCTGGCGATGACCGGCTGGATGTCGTACCAGGGCACCCCGTAGTTGCCGACGTAGAACCAGCCGTTGACCCCGGAGGTCGCCCACGCCAGCACGAACAGCAGCGCGGTCACGTACAGCGTGAGGTTGCGGCGGCTGTGCAGGCCGATCCGGGCGAACGCGAACGCGGTGACCGCACCCAGGGCGCCGGCCAGCCCGGCGAACGCGCCGAACTGCACGGCCCACTTCGTCGGGGTGAACGTCAGCAGCAACAGGCCGACGGCGGTGGTGCCGATCAACCGCCACGCCGGCCCGCTGGCCAGCCCGGGCACCCCGCCGCGCCGCAGCAGCACCACCAGCATGCCGAACAGGCACAGGAACAGCACCAGCACCGCGAAGCGGCGAGTCATGGATCCGTCCGGGTTGGACTCCACCGTGAGGAAGTAGTAGCGCAGCCAATCCTGGTACCAGGCGATCGTCGGGCCAACCTTGTATTTGATGCGCGCCGACTCGGCGACGGTGGCCAGCGTTTGGCTGCGGAACACCACCACGGTGATCAGCGACAGGGCGGCGGCCAGCACCAGCAGTGGGGCGAGCAGCCCGTCGGTGTCACGGCGCCGCCGGATCACCCGCGCGATGGCCCTGGAGCCCGTCAGCAGCGCGGCGACGGCGATGAGTCCCTGCGGCGCCAGCGTGGCCGTCAGCATCGCGACGATGATCGCGACCGCCGCGGGGGCCAGCCGGCCCAGTGCGATGGCGCGTTCCACCAGCACCCAGGTCACCATCACGCCGAGCGCGATCAGCGGCTCGGGCCGCAGCCCGTTGTTGAACGGCAGCCACGCGGCGACGAACACCGCACCCGCGGTGAGCACCGCCACGCGGTTGGCCGCCAGGCCGCCCCTTCCCGGTCCCAACCGCCGCAGCACCCAATGGCCGATGATCAGCCAGCAGGCGATTCCGGCGAGCGTCGCCGGCAGCCGCATCCACACGCCGGCGGTGCTGACCGAGGCCAGCCTGGCCAGCACCGCGAGATACCAGTCGAACGGCGCGTCGGTCGTCCCGAAGTAGCGGTAGTAGTTGGCCACGTAGCCGGCTTTGGGGGCGACCCGGGCGATGGTCAGGTTGTAGCCGTCGTCCGACGAGGTGGCGCCGATGACGTGCCAGAGCAGCAGCGTTCCGATCACGCCGACGTCGGCGAACCATGTCGCGGCGCCGACGCGGCGCAGCCGCGCGAGCGGGGAACGCCAGTTGATCACCAGGTTGCCGCCGCGGCTGCGCCGATCCAGCGCCGCCATCGCGGCGATGGCCACCAGGACCGCCAGGGTGCCCACGGCCATCACGAGCGCCTTCAGCGCGGTGGGCGACGTGATGAACCGGGTGTCGACGTCGATGCGCGCTGAAAGTCCCGGCTGCGCCGGCACTTTCAGGTCGGTGAAGATCCCGCCGACCTGGGGCTTCTTCTCCGACGGCAGGGTGCCCGTGGCCCCGGGGATGCCGACGAAGTCCGCGCCGGCGGCACCGGCGTCGGCCCAGATGTGCAGGACGCTGCAGGCGCCCGCGGCGACGGCCGAGCGCTTGGCCACCGCTGCCACGGTGTCGCGGAACGCAACGACGATCACGTCCTTGTCGGCACGCACGAACAGCCCATTCTTGCCGGTGTCCACCCCGCCCGCGGGCAGGGTCGACACCACGAGGCCGCCGGCCGGGGGCAAGGTGGCCATCGCCGGGCACGGGATGGAGATGTCCAGCGCGCGCGGCGCCCCGGACACCAGCGGGGCGGTGATCTGGCTGACGTGCCCGTCCGTGCTGCCCTGAGGCCACAGCACGGTCGCGGTCGTCTGCTTCACCGGAAGCAAGGGCACGGTGACGCACAACAGCAGGCCGACGAGTCCCGCGACGACGGCGATCGACCGTGGGATGCGCGGCGATCGCTCATTACGGTCGTGGGGCACGAGGCTCGATGGTAAGGGACGCGGCTTAGTCTCTTGAGGACGCGGGGCCGCGGTCACGGCCCGGTGATTTGCCGCGCCCCTCCCACGAAATAAACTCCTGTGTCAAGAACGGCCCCGATGACCCAGGAGGCTGGCGGCGCGATGACGAATGCAGGTCTCGGGTTCGGTGTCTTGGGACCGTTGCTGATGACCAGCCATGGCGTGCGGGTCCCGGTCGGCGCGCCCAAGCAGCGGGCGGTGCTGGCCATGCTCTTGATCAACCGCAACCGGCCGGTGTCCGTCGACTCGTTGATCAACGCGGTGTGGGACGAGGACCCGGTGCCCGCCGCGCGCACCAGCATCCAGGCCCACGTGTCCAACCTGCGCCGGCTGCTGCGCAGCGCCGGCGTCGACCCGTACCAGGTGCTGGCGAGCGCGCCGCCGGGGTATCAACTCAGCGTCGCCGACCCCGACTGCGACCTGGGGCGCTTCACCGCCGCGAAGGTGGCGGGAAACCAGGCCGCCGCCGCGGGACGCTTCGACGAGGCCAGCCGGCACTTCTCGTTGGCGCTGGGCGAATGGCGGGGGCCGGTGCTCGACGACCTGTGCGACTATGCCTTCGTCGACGCGTTCGCCACCGCGCTGATGGAAGAAAAGGTGGCCGCCCACACCGCGCGCGCCGAGGCCGAGATCGCGTGCGGGCGCGCCGGGGAGGTGATCGGCGAGCTCGAGGCGCTCACCGCCGAGCACCCGTACCGCGAACCGCTGTGGGCGCAACTGATCACCGCCTATTACGTCACCGAGCGCCAGTCCGACGCGCTCGGCGCGTACCGGCGGCTCAAGACGGCGCTGGCCGAGGGGCTCGGTATCGACCCCGGCCGCACCGTCAGCGCCCTGCACGAGCGGATCCTGCGCCAGGAACCGTTGGGCCTGAAACGGGCCGATCTGACCACACACAAGCGCGGCGTCTACCGGCAGGAGCCGTCCACCGCGGGGATCCAGCTGGCCGAGCCGGCGCTCGCCGGGCTGCGCGACCAGACGGGACGGCTGCACCCGCTCACGGGCGCGATCACCCGGATCGGGCGCTTCACCGACAACGACGTAGTCCTCGACGACACCGACGTCAGCCGCCACCACGCCGTCATCACCGACACCGGAACCGGCTTCATGATGACCGACCTGCGGTCCACCAACGGGGTCGAGGTGCAGGGCCAGCGCATCCGCGGCAGCGCCGCCCTGGCCGACGGCGACCGGGTCCGCATCGGCGGCCACGAGTTCACCTTCGAAATCCGCTCGGGCTGAGGCTATTTCGCCAGCCGCTTGGCCAAGGTGGGCAGGCCCGGCCCGTCGAGGTCCGCCAGCGCCGCCGGCCGGCCCGCCATCGCCATCAGCAGCGCCTCGCCCGGGCCGGTGACCGCGGGCCCGCGGCCGTGGGTCCAGTCGATGTCGTTGGCGCGCAGGCGAAGTCCCCTGATCCGGCGCCCGGCGCCGAGCCGGGGGTTGCCGGGCACCAGGCCCAGCACCCGTCGCAGCCGGTCCTCGGGAACGGCGCGCGGCCGGCCCAGCGAGCGCCGGATGTCCTGATGGTGGATGGTGCCGTCGACGAGCGCGATCATGCCGCCGAAGCCCGCGGTCAGCCCCTTCGGCGTGAGGTGGTCGCGCAGAAAATCCAGCAGCTGCTGCGGGCTCAGCGCGGCGAACTCGTCGACGCCCACCTGGTTGGCCCGCACCACCCAGCCCTTCGCGAACCGCCTCAGCAGCCCCGCGGCGCCCAGCTCTTCGTAGCTGATCACGTGCGCCACAACGTCTTTGACGGTCCATTTCGAGCACAGGGTGGGTGCCGCCCAGTCCTGCGGCGCGCACGTGGCCAGGAAGTCGGCGAGGTCGGCCCGCTCGGCGTGCGCCATCGTCATCAGGGTCGCGGTCATGGGTGCGCCTCGACGCTGAGCAAACGCGCGTAGCGATCGAGATACAGCGGCCAGCCGGCGTCCCCGTCGACGCCGTCGGCGACCGACTCCCAGCCCGGGCCGTGCCGGTCCAGGTCGCGGTGTTCGAGCTCGACCCGGGTGCGTTCGCCGGACTCGGCGGTGAAGCGGACCTCGACCTCGCTGGTCTTGGACGGATCGGCTTCCACCTGCCAGGTGGGGCCGATGTCCCACGTGAACAGCACGCGGTGGGGCGGTTCGTAGACCAAGACGCGTGCCCAACGGCATTCGCTGCCGTCGACGCCGCGGTCGTAGATGTGGCCGCCCACCCGGGGCTCGAACACGGTCTCGGCGATGGGAACGGCGAGCAGGTTGTGCTCGCGCGGCTTGAAGTCGCCGAAGCGCTCGGTGAAGACGGCGAACGCTCGCTCGATCGGGGCGTTGACGACGACGTAGTGCGCGACGTTCGGTGTTCGCGTCATGACGGATCTCCCTCCATCTCCTCGACTGTTTTCGCGTAGGCGGCCAGCGCCTGGGCCCAGAACCGGTCGAGCTCGGCGCGCAACGCCTCGAGGCCGGTCGGGTCGAGCTGATAGAGGCGGCGCGTGCCGGCGGCCCGGTCGCGGACCAGGCGGGCCGACTTGAGGACCTTGAGGTGCTGCGAGACGGCCGGCCTGCTGACGGGCAGGTCGCGTGCCAGCTCACCGACCGCCGCCGGGCCGTGGGACAGACGCTCCACGATCGAGCGCCGGGTCCCGTCGGCCAACGCCAGCCAGGCAGCACCGACCGGTTGGTAAGTGGCCACGAACCGTAAGTCTAAGCTTACCGATGGGCCGTGGCAAGGCGCCCTTGGTTGGACAGGTCGCGTCAGGCTACCCTGACGATGTGAGCCTTGCGGACGCGTGGGAGCAGGCCCAACAGGCGTGGCGCCGGCTCGCCGCGCGAAGCGGGCTGCCCAGCGGCGACGGCCTCGAGACCCTGGCCGACATCGGCGCTGTGCGCCGCATGCTGGACCAGGCGGAGTTGGCTGGGGTCCGGACCTGGCTCTTATACCCATCCGTTTGTGATAGATCGGACGTGNGCCACGGAATTGGGCGTCACGCGGCAATCGGCGTGGGAACGCTGGCGGGACCTCGACGACTCCGCGCGCGGTGCCGAGCCGACGCCGGTCGGCGCTATCGCCGCGGATTTGGCGGAGGTGCGTGTCCGGGAGGCGCCGTGGAGCGCAAAGGTGACGGTGCCGAACGTCGTCGGGCTCGAGTGGGTCGCGGCCCGCGAGGCGCTCAACGACGAGGGGCTGATCGCCATGAACGCCCAACCGGACTTCCCGTCTGCGCCCGGGGACCGGGACTGGATCGTCACCGACCAGAGCCCCGAGTCCGGCGCGCGAGTCAAGTCGGGATCCGCCGTCCGGCTGTGGCTCACCGGTGACGGGGGCGCGGGCGTCCGCGAACCGCGCCGCCCGCGACCCACGCCCATATCGGCCCGCGAGATGCGGCCCGAACCTCGCGATCAAGCGGTCGGATGAGCCTCCGACAAAAAGGCTAGGTACGGCGCAGCGGGCCGGGGTTCCACAGGCCGCTGCGCGTCGCGATTCCCAGCTGCAGATCGGCGGGCTTTGCGTTGGGGTAGTACGGGGTCAGCCGTTGCAGCGAGCCCCAATCGCGGGACCAGTCGTCCTTCAGGTAGGTGGCGATGGTGGTCGCCTTCACCAAGAGCTCGGTGACGCCCAACGGGCCGCCGCCGTTGTTGTCCATCACCGGCGAGTTCGCCTCGGCGCCGAATCGGTCCGGCAGGATGCGCCATTTCGGTGTTTCGTCGACGCCGTTTTGATGGCCGAACGGTCGCTGGCAGGGGAAGGCCAGCCCGACGAGCCAGTCCAGGAACACCGGGTCCTCCGAGCCCACCACGTCCTGCAGCGTGCGCAGCTCCGGAATCCGCGGGGGCGTCAGCGCGATCCAGTGCTGCGGCGCCAGGTCGTCGTCGTCGGCGACCAGGCGGATCTGGGTGGCGGTGCTGGGGATGGCGGACAGCGCCAGCCGCAGGTTGCGCCAGGCGGGGGACGCCCCGACGTCGGCCAACTGGAATGACCCGCCGGGGTGTCCGGCGGCCGCTTGGTCGTCGGTGGCCCACTGCACCTGGACCTCGCGGGGGTCGAAGCGGCCGGCCGCGCTGACCACCAGCAGCGGCCCCGCCTTGTCGCGGGCGGGCAGGCGGTACCAGCCCGACCGCAGATGGGCGGGCAACTGGATGCCCGAGCGCCAGCTGCCGAGCACCGGCGTGCGCGCCGGGTCGAGGTTGTAGGGCAGCTGGGCCACCGAGCCGTTGATGCCCGGTGCGGGGGTGGTGCCGCCCTCGGTGCCGGCCTCCGCGCCGGTGATCAGCCTGTCGTCGCCGACGAAGCTGCGGTCGCCGGGCCGTTCCATCACCGGGTCGGCGCGGACGTCGGCGGGAATGCCGTTGGGGGTGAACGCTTCCGACAGGCCCGCGCCCAGGGCGTCGGCCGCCGTTGCGCTCACGGGCGCCAGCATGCCGGCGTTGGGGTCCTGCTCCACCAGCACGTCCTCGGCCAGGCCGCACGACTTGCCGGTCAGCGCCTCCAGGTTGGAGCGGCCCACCGTCCACGCGGGATACTGGTCGATCATCGCCAGGGTCAGCGACGCCACCTCGAAAACCACCAGGATCCACGTCGCAATTGCCAACGGGGACTGGACAATTCCGGCGACTCGCGCGCCCAGGCGGGTTTTGGGCGCGCCGTTGTCGGGATCGACGAAATGGAACCACGCCGCCATCAGCAGTACCAGCAGGGTGAGCCCGAGCAGCATGGTGGCGAAGGCGTAATGCCAGGCCGGGAACGAATTCGACCAGGGCACACCGAAATTGGACACGTACCACCAGCCGTTGACGCTGGCGAACGACAACGCCACCAAGAACAGCACCACGGCGGCGAAGACGGTGCGGTTGCGCCGTGACCGCATCGCCGCGGCCGTCACCGCGACCGCGGCGAGCGCACCCAGCGGTCCCGCGAGGCCGGCGAACACCCCGAAGTGGTGGGTCCATTTGGTCGGCGTGAACATCATCGCGACGAACGAGATGATGGTGATGCCGACGATGCGCCGGCTCGGCCCGGCCGCGGTGCCCGGAATCTTGCCCTTGCGCAACGACATTGCGACGGTTATCCCGAGCGCGAGCACCAACGCCAGCACCGCGAAGCGGCGGGCGACGGACCCGTCGGGGCTGGCCATGAACAGCCGCTCGTAGCGGAGGTGCTCGTCGAACCAGCTGAGGCTGGGCCCGACGGCGCGCTTGAGGGCGGTGGCCTGGATCTCGCCGGCCAGCGTCTGGTCGCGGAAGATCAGGATCGCGGTGACGGTGACCGCGGCCAGCAGGGGCGCCACCAGTGGTAGCGCACCGAACAGTTTGGATCTGCGGTGCAGGATCGTCCGCAGCGGCCCGATCGCGACCAGCAGCGCGCCGATCGAGGCGATGCCCGTCGGCCCGGAGAACAGGGTCAGCGCGCCGATGATGCAGGCGATGGCGACCGGCAGCAGCCGGCTGGTGGCCACCGCGCGTTCGACGGAGCACCAGGTCAGCAGGATGCCCAGGGCGATGATCGGTTCGGGACGCAGCCCGTTGTCGAGCGGCAGCCAGACCGCAAGAAACATGCCCGCCGCCGTCCACGCCGCCGCCCGGTTCCGCTTGACGGCGTGACCCAGCCGGGGCATCACTTCGCGGCTGATCACCCACCAGCACGTCAGCGCCATCGCCAGGGTGGGCAGCCGCATCCAGATGCTGGTGGTGCTGACGTGGGCCCACACCGCCAGCAGGTCGTAGTACCAGCCGAACGGGGCCTCGGGGGTGCCGAACCAGCGGTAGTAGTTGGCCATGTAGCCGGCGTGCTCGGAGACCCGCGCCATGGTCAGGATGTAGCCGTCGTCAGACGTGTTGGCGCCGACGAAATGCCACCACGCGAGCACGGCGATCACGAGGGCGTCCAGGCCGCCGACGGACCACCAGCGCGCGGGCAGGAAACGGCGGTGCCGGGTCCCGTCGGCGGTGTCGAGGACGTGCAGGGCGACCAGGGCGGCCGCCGTCAGCACCACCCCGAGGATCATCGCCGCCATCTTCAGCGTGGTCGGGCTGCTGCTGTAGCGGGTGTCGACGGTCGCCGAAAAGCTCAGGCCGGGCGGCGCCGGCCCGCTCAGGTCGGTGAAGACGCCGACGATCTGCGGCCGGAAGTCGTAGCCGCTCTTCTCCCCCCGCAGCGGCGCGCCGGGATGCTCGGCGTTGGGTCCCTGTGTCAGGCCGACGAATTCGGCGGTCACCTTCTCGGCGTGCGCGGTGAAGGTCAACCGCTGGCAGGCCGGGCTGAGCACCTCGCTCAACGGTGCGGTGACCACCGCGACGTTGCGCACCACGAGCACCAGGTAGTCGTTGGCGCGCTGGATGAGCAGGCCGCGGTCGACGGCCTTGGGGGCCTGTTTGGGCACCGTGGAGAGCAGCACCGTCTTGCCGGCGTTCTGCGGTCCCGCGAGCCCGGCGGCGGCCTGACACGGCACGGTGACGTTCAAATCGGTGGCGACGTAGCCGATCAGCGGGGCATCGACGCTGTTGAAGGTGCCATTCTGCGGCCAGTTGAGTTGTGCGGTGGTCTGGTTGACCGGCAGCAGCGGCGTGAGGATCGCCAGCAGGGCGCCGAGCAGGCCGGCGACGATAGCAACCACCCGAGCGATCCGGTAGTTACCTCCCGCGTCGTCCACGGGGGTAGATGGTAGTTCCAGCCGCTACGCCGTCGGCTTGCGGATGGCCAGCACGAACGGGCCGACGCTGTCGACGACGAAGTGCGGATCGGCGAACAGGGCCGCCGGCAGATCGACGGTGTACCGACGAACGTTGGGCTGGTTGGGGTACACGTCCTGCGCCAGCCGCAACGTGTAGTTGCTGTTCGCCCCGCGGCGCATGAGGAAGACCGTCGGTGGGGGCCACGGCGACGTGTCCAGCGCGTGGATGAATTCGTCGGCGGTCTTGAGCTTGGACCACTTCTCGATCTGGGCGGCCCGCAGGTCGAACTGTGCCAGCGGGTTGGCGTAGTGCGACGTCAGCCCCTGGAACCCCCAGTAGGGGTAGTAGGACAGGAAGCTGTAGTCGGCCGTCATCACCACGATCTGGTCGCGCGGCTTGCCGGTCACCTTGAGGATGGCGGCGTCGATGACCGGGTAGAACTTCTCGGAACTCGGCGGTCGCCGGTCGCCGCGCTGGCCGTGGCCGTCGGTGTCCGTGTAGGCGATGGTCAGATCCGGGCGCAGCACGTCGGGGATGTCCTGGCTGAACGCGATCGCCCCGGCCAGCCCGATCGCGGCGGCGACCGGCACGATCACGCGGCCGCGCGGGGCGAGGGCCGTGACGGCCTCCACGAAGCCGAACACCCCGGCCGCGACCAGCAGCACGCTCAGCGTCGGCTGCAACCGGAACGACAGCAGCGTGGTGCGCGCCAGGGTGGTCAGCATCGACAACAGCGACCACAGGTAGACGGCGAGCACGCCGATGGCCAGGGCACCGGCCCGCACCGAGGTGCCTGCCCGCACCACCAGCCACAGCGCGCCCAGCATGCAGACCGCCCCGAGCAGGGAGAACTGCAGCATCGGGAAGGTCAGTTCGGCGCCGTCGGCCGGCAGGTAGTGCAATGCGCTGCCGCTGTTGCTGACCGGGCTCGTCGCTACACGCAACACGAACGGCAGCCAGGTGGTGCTCGCGATGGCGACCGCGATGGCGGCGATGACGCCCAGCCGGCGCAGCGGGGCGAGGGCGGCGCGGAAGCCGTCCCGCCGCCAGCGCGCACCGGCCAGCAGCAGCGCCATCAGCCCCATCGTGAACGCGGTCAAGCCGAACAGCAGCGTGTACCAGGTGGCCGTCCAGCCGAGGAACAGCCCGGCGCCGATCACCGCGGCCCTGGGGGCACCTCCCGCTTGCGGGGGACCGCCGCGTTCCCCGGCCCGCAGGCCCGACCACGTCAGCACCAGCACCGGCGGCAGCAGCACCGTGATCATCGCGGAGTAGGGCTCCGGCGAACCGTAGGCCAGCGTCACCGCCGCGGTCGCGGTCGTGACGAGCAACGCGTATTCAAAGCGAATCATCCGCCACCACAGCACCAGCGCGACGGCCACCGCGATGGTGATCGACGTGATCGCCCACGGCTTGTACATCTCCCAGGCCGGCGTGCCCGTCAGCGCCGCGACGCGACCGCCGATCCAGAACCAGCCCGGCGGGTAGAACGTCGGCAGGCCGAGGGAGGTCATGTCGTGCAGGGCGGGGCTGTCCGCGAGCCGGGGCCGGTATTCGGTGCGGAACTGCTGGTCGACTGAGATGCCGAACAGGTACAGCTTCGT
Source organism: Mycobacterium interjectum (assembly GCF_900078675.2). Taxonomy (GTDB): domain Bacteria; phylum Actinomycetota; class Actinomycetes; order Mycobacteriales; family Mycobacteriaceae; genus Mycobacterium; species Mycobacterium interjectum. Next base: position 4,077,052 of record NZ_LT546237.1, on the reverse strand, counting down.
GGCGCCCAACGGCATGCCCAGCGTCACGACGGTGAACGCGGACAGGAACACCAGCCCGCCCAGCCGGGCCAGGACGCGACGCCCCCGGCGCCACAGCCAGCCGGCCGCGACGAGCCCGGCCAGGCAGCCGACCTGCCCGACGGTGGTCAGCGCGTGCAGCTGGTTCGACGACGGAAACGCCGGCCATTGCACGCCGTCGATCGCGATGAGCGACGGCACCGCCACGATCACGGCGACCGCCACCCCCGCGGCCATCTGGCCCAGGGTGGCCAGCGCGTTGCGCACGCTCAGATTGGCAGCTTGCGGAAGATGCTCCGCGGGATGTGTCGCAACACCATCATCACGTAACGGAATGCTGCTGGGGCCCAAACCAATTCCTTACCTTGTGCCGCCGCGGTCACCGCGAGGTTGGCGACGTACTCCTTGTCGACGGTGAGCGGGGCCTCCTTGACGTGCGCGCTCATCCGGGTACGCACCTGGCCCGGCCGGATCACCAGGACGCGAACTCCGAACTCGCGCAACGCCTCCGCCAGTCCGAGATAGAAGCCGTCCAGGCCGGCCTTGGTGGAGCCGTAGACGAAGTTGGACCGCCGCACCCGCTCCCCGGCCGCCGAGCTCATCGCGATGATCTGGCCGAAGCCCTGGGCGCGCATTTTCTCGCCCAGCAGAACGCCCACGGAAACCGCTGCGGTGTAATTGATCTCGGCGGCCAGCACGGCCTTGCGCTGGTTCTGCCACAGCTCCTCGGCGTCGCCGAGGATTCCGAACGCAACGATGGCCACGTCGACATCGCCGTCGGCGAATGCTTGGTCGATCATCTTCGGGTGGCTGTCGGGGTCAGTGGCCTCGAAGTCGATCAGCTCCACCGAGCGCGCGCCCGCGGCCTTCATCTGGGCCACCGCGTCGTCGCGACCCGGGTCGTTCGGCATGGCCGCCAGGATGATTCGGGCGTGCGCGTTTTGCAGGTAGCGCTCGCAGATGGCCAGCCCGATCTCGGAGGTGCCCCCGAGCAACAGGATCGTCTGCGGATTTCCCACGGCGTCAAGCACCATCTACAGCAGCTCCAAGCGTCGGGCCATGTCGGAGGCGAACACCCGCAGGGGATCGACCTTGCGGCGCACGGCGATCCACTCGTCGATGCGCGGATACATGGCGTGGAAGGTTTCGGCATTCACCCGCGAATCCTTGGCGGTGTAGACGCGGCCACCGAATTCCAGCACACGGCGGTCGAGTTCGTTGAGGAACTCGTTGAGCCCCGGCTTGATAGGGAAGTCGACGCACACGTTCCAGCCCGGAATGGGGAAGCTCAGCGGGGCCTGGTTGCCCGGGCCGAACAGCTTGAACACGTTGAGAAACGAGTAGTGCCCGGACTTTTGGATGTCGCGGATGATGCCCTTGAACTCCTCCACCGCGGTGGTGGGTACGACGAACTGGTACTGGCCGAAACCGGCTGGGCCATAGGCGCGGTTCCATTCGCCGAACATGTCGAGGGGGTGGTAGAACTGCGTCAGGTTCTGAATCTTGCCGCGGTAGGTGCCTGACTTGCGGTACCACAACTCGCCGATCGGCCCGAAGGTGTACTTGTTGGCCAACCCGTTGGGGAAGGCGTCGGGAAACGTGAGCAGTTGCGGCGCATCGAATTTCAGCGGATTGCGCCGCAGTTTCGGCGGCAACTGGTCGAGCTTGGCGAGCGAGCCGCGCGAAATCGCCGCGCGGCCGAGTTTCGGCGGCGCGCTGATCGTGTCGAACCACGCGCTGGAATAGGTGTAGTCGGCCTCGGTGCCGTCGCTGTGAAACGCGATGGTTTCATCCAGGCTGGCGGTGACGTCGCCGTCGGCGATGAAATACGCCGTCTCCGTCGGTGTCATCTCGACGGTGGCCCGCAGGATGATCCCGGTGAGGCCGTTGCCCCCGACCGTTGCCCAGAACAGCTCGGAGTCCTCGCCGGTCGGAGTGAGGTGGCGGACCTGGCCGTCGGCGGTCAGCAGGTCCATGCTGCGCACGTGGTTGCCGAAGCTGCCCGCGCTGTGGTGATTCTTGCCGTGGATGTCGCAGGCGATCGCGCCGCCGATGGTGACCTGCCGGGTGCCGGGCAGCACCGGCACCCACAGGCCGAACGGCAGCGCGGCCTGCATCAGCTGGTCGAGGTTGACCCCGGCATCGAGGTCGGCCAGCTTGGTGTCGGCGCTGATGTAGTGGATGGTGTTCAGCTCGGTCATGTCGATCACCAGGCCGCCGCCGTTTTGCGCGTTGTCGCCGTAGGAACGCCCCAGCCCGCGGGCGATCACGCCGCGCCCGCCCGAGTCGGCCGTGTTGGCCACGGCCTTGGCGATCTCCTCCGGGTCCGGCGTGGAAAGCACCGTCGCGGCCGACGGCGCGGTACGCCCCCAGCCCATTAGGCGCTTGGTGGTGAACATCGTCAAAGAGGGTACCGCTTGGCCAGGTCGGTCAGCGGATGCGGAAGATAACGGCTCGCTGCACGATGAAGTTGATCACCGTCGCGGTGCCCTGCGCGATCACGAACGCGACGACGGGCGCCCACCCCCGATAGTGCAGAAGCACGAGGCAGAGGTGGTTTAGCCCGACCTGCACCGAGAAGGTGATGCCGTAGAGCACCATGACCGCGACGAACCGCGCGGTGCTGGCCGCCGCCTGAAACGTCCATCGGCGATTGATCAGGTAGGCGGTGATGGTGCCGACGATGAAGCTGGTGGCCTTCGACAGGTCAACCTGCAGCCCCACCACCTTCCAGAGCACCAGGTAGAGGCTGAAGTCGACGATCCCGGCCAGACCGCCGGTGACAACGAAGCGCATCACCTGTGTCTTCAGACCCAGGTGTGGGCGCGCGGGAGCGGCGCCGGGTTCTGGGGGGATCATTGCGGCGAGTCTAACGGGGCCGTCGCCGACGGCATGGGTGAGTTAGCGGGGCAGCTTCACCGAGATGAGCTCAACCTGGTTTTCCCCCTGCGGCGTCGTGTAGGTCACCGTGTCGCCCGCCTTGTGCCCGGCCAAGGCCTGCCCCAGCGGGCTGCGGGCGGTCAACGTCTCGGCCTCGCGGCCGATGGGGGTCTCCTCGACGATGGAGATCACGTGCATCGTGACGACCTCGCCGTCGGGGAATCGCAGTGTCACCTCGGTCCCGCCGGGCAGCGTTTCCGAGTCGTCCGACGGCGAAGGCCCGCTGCGCAGTCGCCGGTCCAGCTCGTTGATCCGGTCGGCGAGGACGACGAGCTCGTCCGCGCGTTGTATCGCCTCGGCCGCGTCGCCATGGTCGCCGACCATGCCGCGGTCGTTTTTGACCTCGACCTCGAGGCGATCACGCCGCTGCTTGAGTCGGTCCAGCTCCGCGGCGAGGTTTTCCCGCGCCACGTCCACCGCCGACTTGGCCTTTTTGCTCACGTCAGTCGACCCGATCCTGTCTGTCGCCACTGCTGACCTGTAGCGCTACAGTGTTGCACCACCACCAGGCAGCCGCCACCTTACGCGAACGCAAACTTTGTTGTTCTACACATACCCAGCAGGGCGGCGGATCTACCCACGGCAGCGGGGCGGGGCACTCTCCTGTGCGCTACGCCCAGCCGCCCGCCGTCACCGGTCCCGCGGTGAGGGTGACCACGTTGTCGCGGCTTTCCCGCGCCTCGATGCGAGACACCCACACCCGGCCGCCGGTCGCCAGTGCGACGATGCGCTCGGCGGTCTCGAACGCCCAGGCCGCCGAACCCTCCATGCCGGTGTTCTCCATGATCCGCAGGTCGATGACGCCACGCTCGGCCAGCAGTTCGAACAGGTCGCGCTGCGGGTCATCCTGCGCGATCAGCGTGGTGTGGTCGAACTGGTAGCGCAGTGCCGAGCGGACCTCACCGACGGCGCCGCCGTCCACCACCATGCCGGTGCCGAGTTCGGTTTCGGCGCAGGCGAACTCGAGCTCGAACGCGCGTTCGCAGCCGTGCAGGAAGAAGCGCTTCCCCAGATTGGCCCACGAGCGATGGCAGCACGGGAGTTCGTCGAAGAGCTTGCGCATGTGGAATCGCGCGGTGCGGCCGCTCGGTGCGTCGGCCCGGTGCATGGTTGCGACGCGAACGTCGTCGTCGAAAGCAATGTGACTCATGGGTGCAGCGTCGGGTCGGCCCCTTGCTGGATCCTTGAAAGATCCTTGGCACCGCTAGAAGGGCGGTGGCTCGTAGCTGCCAGCGATCCGCTCGGCGCGTCGCGCCGCCTCCGCGGCGATGCGCGCTTCGTTCCTTCCGCGCTCCCACCTGATCCGCGCGGCGTGCTCCTGGGCGCGGGTTCTTCGGCGGGTCGGCATCATGAGTCCGCGGCCTTCACGCGGCGGGTGCGGGGCGGCGGGGAGCACCAGTGCTCCGGTCGGGACTGCCAACGCTGGAAAGAGCAGGCTGCCACCGGGTTTGGTGACGTACTCACGCCCCGTCGGCGAGGTCCACACCACGGTGCCGTCGGGCTCCTGCCGATCCCGCCATTGGATATAGAAGGTCTTGAGCAGGTGGTGGTAGCGGCAGAGCAGTTTGAGGTTCGACGGGTGGGTGGGCCCCAGCGGAAACGGCACCGTGTGGTCGATGTCGCAGATTTCGGCCGGCGCGTCGCAACCGGGGAAGCGGCAGGTCAAATCCCGAAACCGGACAAACTCGGCCAGCGCAGCCGACGGCCGATACCCCGACTCCGCCTTGGCCGGCGGAATCCACAGGGGCTTGACCTTGGCGTGCCCGGCCACCTCTCGCAGCAGCGCAGCAGGCAGCGGACCATGCCCGGCCAGATAACCGGGGACTTCCGAGTCGCCATCGACCGCAGCCTGCTCGGCGAGCACGTGAATGACTATATTCTTGCCTCCAGTGCGTTGCGGCGCAGCGCAATCCGGCCCGCCACACAGGCAGCCCAGCACCTCGGACCCGGCTGCCAAGGCACCCAGCGCGTCGGCTCGGCGCTGGGCTTTGGTGCGCGGATCCTCGCGGCACACCGTGGCGGCCAGTGCGTCGAGCTTCTGTTCGAGGGCTGCGCCGTCAGTGGCGTGCAACTGTGCCCACACACCGGCCAGCCCCGGGTCGGTGGACGCGATATCGACGTAGCGATTTTCGTTGCGGGGGCCGGGCACCCGCACCCCGGCGGGGTCGTATCGCGCCACCCACATGTCGATGCGCTCGGCGGTCCTGGGCCCGGACAGGCGCATCCACTTCGGGGCGTGGCGGGCCACCGCGGCGTCGATCTTGGCGATCAACTCCGCGTCGTGGACCACCTCGGTGCGCGTCACCAGCGCCGCTACCAGCCGGAAATCGATGTCGCCCCGCGCAAACACCTCCGCCACCCGGGGCAGCCGCTCACGCAGGGCGATCGCATGCCGCAACCGCCCCCGGGCGCGGCCACGGCTGATCCGCAGCGCCGCGGCGACCTCGGCGACCACGTTCTCGTAACCGTCGACGGCACAGCTGAACCGCTAGGAGTCGTCGTCGCGCGCCCGNCGCCCCCGGGCGCGGCCACGGCTGATCCGCAGCGCCGCGGCGACCTCGGCGACCACGTTCTCGTACCCGTCGACGGCCCAGCTGAACCGCTCGGAATCGTCGTCGGGCGCCCGTCGCGCGTACAGCTCACCGATGGCGGCCAACTCCCGGGCGCACGCCACGTTCTGTGCGCGCCCGGCATCGGTGATGGCATCCATCACCCCGGCGTCGGCCACGGTATCGAACATACGTTCGAGTATGTCACGGGGGTCTGACACGGGTTAGGGACCCGGATCCCCCACGGCGCCTGGGGTTAGACCCAGTACGGCACCCTGGCGCGGTATTGCCGCATCGCGAACGCGGCCAGCAGCCAGCCGACGGCCGTGAGCACCAAGACCACCACCCAGTGCCGCAGTTCCTGGTGGCCGCCCAGCAACGGTGTCCGAACGATGTCGAGGTAGTGCAGCAGCGGGTTGAGCTCGATGATGCTCGCCCAGCGCCCGGCGCCCTGCGCCCGCAGCGTCTCGTCGTTCCAGATGATCGGCGTCATGTAGAACAGCAACTGCACAACCGAGAACAGCAGGGGACCGATGTCGCGGTAGCGGGTCGCCAGGATGCCGAAACACAGCGACACCCAGATGGAATTCAGCACGATCAACCCCAGCGCCGGGATGACCGAGAGATCGGCCCACGACCACGGCTTGGGGAAGATGATGGCGACGACGACGTAGATGGCGATGTTGTGCGCGAACAGGATCATCTGCCGCCACACCAGCCGGTAGACGTGCACGCTCAGCGGCGTCGGCAGCTGCTTGATCAGCCCCTCGTTCGCGACGAACACCTCGGAGCCCTCCAGGATGGCGGCGTTGATCATGTTCCAGATGATCAGCCCGAGCGTGACGTAGGGCAGGTGCACCGCCAAATCCAGGTGGAACAGCTTGGAATACAACGCGCCCAGCGCGACCGCGGTGGTGCCGGTGGCGATGGTGATCCAGAACGGCCCCAGCACGGAGCGGCGGTAGCGCTGCTTGATGTCCTGCCAGCCCAGGTGCAGCCACAGCTCGTGACGGCGGAAGCCGTCGAGCAGGTCGCTGCGGGCGCGCGCAAACGTCCGCGACTGTGCCGCCGCGTCGATGAATGTCATGCCAACCCTCCCGGCTTCCCGAATCGCTCGCGACGCCCCAAGCGGCGCAACCGAATCCACTCGACCAGGCCCTTGGGGTCGTGGCGGGTCACCAGGAAGAACCAGCCGAATCGGACCCACTCCTGGAACAGGAGCTTGCGCAGGCCGGGCTGCGCCATCAGGTAGCCGCGGTTGCGGTAGGTGAAGAACCGCTTGGCGTCGTCGTCGGGGTACTGGGTGTGCATCCGGCCGCCCAGGATCGGCTTGAACTCGTCGGATCCGCACGGGTGTAGGTAGACCGCGTCCAGGCAGGTGCCGAACGGCAGGCCGGAGCGAACCAGCCGGCGATGCATCTCCACCTCGTCACCGCGAACGAACAGCCGCAGGTCCGGAACGCCGATCGATTCCAGCGTCGACGCCCGGAACAGCGCGCCGTTGAACAACGACGCGATGCCGCGCAGCAGATCCTGGCCCGCTTCGGTGCGCAATTCGCTTGTGCGCCTGCGCCACACCAGGCCGCGGCGCAGCGGAAACGCGAGCCGCTGCGGGTCGTCGGAGTTGCACACCATCGGCGACACCTCGGCCAGGGCGTACTTCTCGGCGCAGGCCAGCAGCGTCGCCAGCACGCGCGAGTCCTGCGGGCGCCCGTCGTCGTCGGCGAGCCAGACCCAGTCGGCCCCCTGCGCCAGCGCGTGCAGCATGCCGAGCGCGAAACCCCCTGCGCCGCCGAGGTTTCGGTGCGAGCCGAGGTAGGTCGTCGGAATGGGTTGCCCGGCAACCAGATCCCGGACCCGGTCGTCACCGTCGTTGTCGACCACGATCAGGTGATCGGGCAGCCGGCTTTGTGTGCTGAGCACGTCCAGCGACTTGGCCAGCTCGTCGGGGCGCCGGTGGGTGACCACGACGGCGAAGACGGTGTCGCTCACGGCTGTCCGGCGGTCTCGGCCAGCACCTCGCGCACGTGCCGCGCCGCGTCCTCGCCCTCGTAGGCGCGCACCACGTCCTCGATGCCGCCGGTCATGCGGATGACGCCGTGGTCGATCCACATCGCCGTCTTGCACAGCCGGGCGAGGAATTCGTTGGAATGGCTGGCGAATACCAGGATTCCGGAGCGCTCCACCAGCTTCTGCAATCGGGTCTGGGCCTTCTTCAGGAAGTCGGCATCGACCGCGCCGATGCCCTCGTCGAGCAGCAGGATCTCGGGGTCGATGCTGGTGACCACGCCCATCGCCAGCCGGACCCGCATCCCGGTGGAGTAGGTGCGCAGCGGCATCGACAGGTAGTCGCCCAGCTCGGTGAACTCGGCGATCTCGTCTACCTTCGACATCATCTGCTTTCGCGTCTGGCCCAGGAACAGCCCGCGGATGATGATGTTCTCGTAGCCGGAGATCTCGGGGTCCATGCCGACCCCGAGGTCGAAGACCGGCGCGACCCGGCCGGTGACCTTCGCCCAGCCGCGGGTGGGCTCGTAGATGCCCGAAAGTAGCCGCAGCAGCGTCGATTTCCCGGCCCCGTTGTGGCCGACGAGCCCGACCCGGTCACCCAGCTCGAGCGTCATGGTGATGTCTCGCAGCGCCTCGATGACGACGACGTTGGAGTTGTTGCGACCGATCGTGCCGCCGGCCTTGCCCAGGACGGCCTTCTTCAAAGACCGCGACTTGGCGTCGAAGATGGGAAATTCCACCCACGCGTCGCGCGTCTCGATGTGAGGCCCGGGCACCGTCGGCTACTTACAGGTATTGACCGTGTCCGGACCCGGTGCCCGGCTTGCCGATGCCCGGGGGCAGGGCGCCCTGGCGCATCTGCTCCAGCTGCGCGCGGGCGGCCATCTGCTGTGCGAACAGCGCGGTCTGAATGCCGTGGAACAGCCCCTCCAGCCAGCCGACCAGCTGCGCCTGCGCGATGCGCAATTCGGCGTCCGACGGCGCGGTGTCCTCGCTGAACGGCAGCGTGAGCCGATCGAGCTCCTCGCGCAGCTCCGGCGCGAGGCCGTCTTCGAGCTCGCGGATGCTCGTGGCGTGGATGTCGCGCAGCCGGTTGCGGCTGGCCTCGTCCAGGGGTGCGGCGCGCACCTCCTCGAGCAGTTGCTTGATCATGGTGCCGATCCGCATCACCTTGGCCGGCTGCTCGACCAGGTCGGTCAGGGAGCGCTCGTCGGAGTCGTCCTCGGCGTCGCGGAGCGCCATGATCCGCGGGTCGACGCCGCCGATGACCTCGATGCCGTCGGCGTCCGGGCCGTCGTTGCCGTTAGTCAATGCATTCACCATCCTCTTTGGGGACTTTAAGGGTGTGGCGCCGCGGCGTCTGGGCGCCACTCGTAGATTCGAGCCCCACCGTTGTCGTAGATCATCGTCCACGACGTCGATTTATCCAGAGAGACTAGCCCGTCGGGCGTGGCAAACCCTCTGACGTTGGGCGTGCTGGTCAAGATGTACCTGATATTGAGCGCTTTAATCGCCTCGACCACCTTGGGATCCGCTTCGCCTTTGCGCGCCGAGGTCCAGAAGATGTAGCGGTAATAGCCGGGGCCGGTCTGCTGCGGGAAGTCGTAGTGCGTCCACAGCGGGTGCAGGTCGGCCACTGCGTACATCCAGGTGGTGCCGTCGACGTTGGAGTCGCCGATCAGCGTGTCGTGCGCGCCGGGCAGCGTGGCCAGGTAGGCCATCGCCATGAGGTCCCGCTGATCGATCATCACCGAGTCGTATTTGTCACCGAACAGGACGATGTGCCGGTACAGGTAGTGCCGGGCGGTGAGCACGGTGGCCAGCAGAAGAAGGACCGCCGTGGCGGCGGTCCAGACCGGGGAGCGTAGCTGTTTGAACCGGTCGGTGACATGCCTGGCCACCCCCACCACGACAGCCACGATCGCGAACAGCGCGATGGCCGCCATCGGCGTCACCAGCATCGTCACCACCGCCGCCAGGCGCCGCGGATCGTTGTAGAAGAACTGGCTGAACTCCTCGATGGCGCGGCCCGCGGGATTGCGAAACGGCGCCCCCGAGTAGATCGTCGCCACGGTCAGCACCAGCCAGACGGCCGGGGGCCACCAGATCCGCTTGTACAGCAGGATCGCCATGCCGAGGTAGATCAGCACCAGCAACCCGTACTGGGTGGGGAAGTCGTTGAGGTGGCGGGTGTGCAGGAGCAGCGCGTCGATGACGCCCTGCTTCGCGCTCTTGAAGCTGGGGAACGCGTGCCCGGCGATGATGTCGGCCTGCCGGAGCACCCCGATGAACTGCGGGGCCAGCACCAGGCCCGTCGGCACGGCCACGGCCGCCAGGGTCAGCACGTCGGGCAGGCGGCCCCGCACCGGGTGCCACAGGGCGTCCAGGAGCCACCAGCCCACCAGGAACAGGATGACGACGAACCCGCCGGTCAGGTGCATCGACAGCACGCCCACCAGCGCCAGCACCGCCGCCGGAATGCGGTCGCGGTGCCGCAACGTCGAGGCGATCAGGACAAACGTCGGGATCGCGACCCCGTAGGCGGCCAGGTTGGGCATCGCGGCGACGCCGAACTCGACGTAGGGGACCGAGGTGAACGACGCCGACAGCGCCGCGGCGGTGGCCGAGACGGCGGCCGTGCGCCATTGGGTGCTGATCGGGCGCAGCAGGAACCAGGTGAGCGTGGCGGCGCTGGAGGGAAACAGCCACACCGACGCGGCCAGCGAAGTCAGGGTGTAGCCGGTGGTGGGCGCCGCACCGGTGAGCTGACAGTAGATGGCGGTCAGCGCGTGAAAGACCGACGGGTAGTACAGCGGCTGGTGGGTCTCGACGTTGCGCAGCTCGCCCATGTGGGTGGAGGACGCCTGGCCGGTGTCGAGGATGTAGCGCACCTCGTTGGCGTGCCAGGCCGCGTCCCAGGTGCTGGGGATCGACTGCCAGTGCGTGAGCCCGCGGTAGCCCGCCCACATGATGAGCGCGGCGCCCAGCAGCACGCCGGCGGCCACCAGTGCCGCCGGCCACGCCCCGATTCCGCGGGTCCCTTTTTCCTCGGCGTCGCCGCGCTGGTAGCGGGCCAGCAGCAGCTGCAAACCCGTCGCCGCCAGGCACACCACCGCGAGCGTCGCCAGCGCAGTCCAACCGTTCCACGGGATCCCGAGCGCTCCGAAGGGGATAATCGCCAGCGCCACAACGCCATAGGTCAGCGCCGGGCCGACCGCGATGGCCACCGGCCAGGTTTGCTGGTTGATGCGCGCGACTATCACACCCGGTGCGATCAGCAAGAACAGTGCGATCAGCGTTCCGGTCCACAGGCCCACTCGACTAGTATGGCTGCCCGGGTGACCCGGCTTGCCAATGCCTGAAGGGCACCCGCTACCGTCACAATTTTCGCGGAACTGCGAAGCTCTAAGGTGGCTGGCATGGCTTACGACGTCGCCCGGGTGCGCGGACTGCATCCGTCGCTGGGTGACGGATGGGTGCACTTCGACGCGCCGGCCGGCATGCTCATCCCGGATTCCGTTGCGACCACGGTGTCCACGGCGTTTCGCCGGTCGGGCGCCACCACCTCCGGCGCGCACCCGTCGGCCCGGCGCAGCGCCGCGGTGCTCGACGCGGCGCGGGCCGCGGTGGCCGATCTGTTCAACGCCGACCCGGCGGGCGTCGTGCTGGGCGCCGATCGCGCCATCCTGTTGTCGTCGCTGGCCGAGGCGTCGTCCTCGCGGGCCGGCCTCGGCTACGAGGTGGTGGTCAGTCGGCTCGACGACGAGGCCAACATCGCACCGTGGTTGCGGGCCGCCCACCGCTACGGCGCCAAGGTGAAGTGGGCCGAGATCGACATCGAGACCGGCGAGCTGCCGACCTGGCAGTGGGAAAGCCTGATCGGGAAGTCGACCCGGCTGGTCGCGGTCTCGACGGCGTCGGCGACGCTGGGCACGGTCACCGACCTGCGGGCGATGACCAAGCTGGTGCACGACGTCGGCGGCCTGGTGGTGGTCGACCATTCCGCCGCCGCCCCCTACCGGTTGCTCGACGTCAAGGAGACCGACGCCGACGTGGTGGCGGTGAACGCCCTCGCCTGGGGCGGCCCGCCGGTCGGGGCGCTGGTGTTCCGCGACCCGGGAACGATCCGCACCTTCGGCACCGTCTCGACCGACCCCAACGCCGCCGGCCCGGCGCGCCTGGAGCTCGGTGCCCACCAGTTCGGTCTGCTGGCCGGCGTGGTCGCCAGTATCGAGTACCTGGCGGCGCTCGACGAGTCCGCGCGCGGCACCCGCCGTGAACGTCTGTCGGTCTCGACGCAGTCGGCCACCGCGTACCTGAACCGGGTGTTCGACTACCTGATGGTGTCGCTGCGGTCCCTGCCGCTGGTGATGGTCATCGGCCGTCCCGAGGCGCGGATACCGGTCGTCAGCTTCGCCCTGCAGGACGTCCCGGCCGAACGCGTGGTGCAGCGCCTTGCGGACAACGGAATCCTGGCCATCACCAACGAGAGCTCACGCGCGCTCGACGTGCTGGGCGTCAACGACGTGGGCGGCGCCGTCACCGTCGGGCTGGCGCATTACTCGACGACGGCCGAGGTCGACCAGCTGGTGCGCGCGCTGGCGTCGCTGGGCTGAGCGCGCCGCTAGACGGTCAGCACGATCTTTCCGGTCACCTTGCCGCCCACCAGCTGTTGGTGCGCCGCACCGGCCTGCTGGATGGGCAGGCGCGCGCCGATGATCTCTCGGACCCGGCCCTCGGCGATCATCGGCCACACCGATGCCCGCACCGCCTGCACGATCTCGGTCTTGCTGTTCGGCCCGCTCACCGGCCGGGCCCGCAGCGTGGTGCCGATGACCCGGGCCCGCTTGGCCAGCAGCTTGCCGATGTTGAGCTCGCCCTTCACCCCGCCCTGCATGCCGATGATGACCAGCTGCCCGTCGGTGGCCAGGGCGTCGATATTGCGGTCCAGGTAGGAGGCGCCCATGATGTCGAAAATCACGTCGGCGCCGCCGGTCTCCTCCCGCAATCGGGCGACGAAGTCCTCGTCGCGGTAATTGATGGTGATCTCGGCGCCCAGCTCGCGGCAGAATTCGAGTTTCTCCGCCGAGCCGGCGGTGACGGCCACCCGCGCGCCCAGCGCACGCGCGACCTGGATCGCGTGGCTGCCGATGCCGCTGCCCCCGCCGTGCATCAGCAACACCTGGCCCTTGCCCAGATGGGCGACCATCACCAGGTTCGACCACACCGTGCACGCCACCTCCGGCAACCCGGCGGCGTCGACGAGGTCCACGCCGTCGGGAACCGGCAGCACCTGGCCGGCCGGCGCGGCGACGTATTCGGCGTAGCCGCCGCCGGCCAGCAAGGCGCAAACCTCTTGTCCCGCAGACCAATCCGTGACGCCCTCGCCCGCGTCGGCGACCACCCCCGACACCTCCATGCCGATGATGTCGCTGGCGCCCGGCGGGGGCGGGTACTTGCCGGCGGCCTGCAGCACGTCAGCGCGATTGACGCCGGCCGCGGCGACCTTGAGCAGCACCTCGCCGGGCCCCGCCGCGGCGTCGGGTACTTCCTGCCAGGACCGTTGATCGGGGGATTCGGCGACGATGGCGCGCATGGGGGCAACGCTACCGAGCCCCGTTACCCTTATCAGCGGTGGCGTGGCAGAGCGGCCTAATGCACTCGCCTTGAAAGCGAGAGACGGCCAAAACCGTCCGGGGGTTCAAATCCCTCCGCCACCGCCAACCGGGTCAGTGCAGGGTCGGCGCGTACCGAAGCACGGCGCCGACGCCGTCGGCCGGTGCGACGCGCTCGCCGGCGTGCAGCAGCGCCGCCCCCACCGACACCGCGAACATCGGCAGCGCCTCGTCGGCCCGCAGCGTCTTGGCGGGCTCGGCGCCCTGCTCAGACAGTTGCCCCGCTCGCGGGGAGACAAACACTAGTAGCTTCGATCGCCCTCGCTGTAATCGAAGGAATGCCATACGCCGTCCTGCTCGACCTCCATGCGCCAGCCCAGTTCGTTGCCCTCGACCGCGTCGTCTTTGCTTGTCTAGAAACCACGCGCTGCTGCCTTGTCAGCGCTGTCGATCTCCTTGGTCGCGACGACGTCGCCCTTGGGGTTGAGCACTCGGTAGGTGGCCATGCCCCCAATGTTCCCACCGCCGGGAGGGCTCAACCGGTCGGAATCTCGGCGGTGATCGTGTCCATCAGGGCGGTGTAGCGGCGGATTTCGGGATCGCGGCCGGGCTTGCCGCTGCTGATCACGCCGGCGGCCATGCTGCGCTCGGGGTCGGCCCAGATCGCGATGTTGGCCAGGCCGAGGTTGCCGAACGCCTTCGGCGCGTTGCGCCCGAACGGCCCGAAGCGCTTGGTGCCCAGCATGTATCCGGTGCCCCAGCGGGCCGGCTGCAGGCCGAGGGCGAAATCCGGCCGCAGCCGTCGGCACTCCTGCACCGCGCCGTACATCCGCTCCGGGCTGATGATCCGCACCCCGTCGAGTTCCCCACCGCGACGCCACATTTCGGCGAAGCGCGACAGCTCGTTGGCGGTCGAGATGGTGTTGGACGAGGGCACCACGGTGGACAGGAACGCCGGGGTGTTGGTGTACGGGATGATCTCGTGCACGGTTCCGCCGATCGCCTTGCGGAAGATCGCCGCGATCACCGGCGGCAGGGGCTTGCCGGTGGCGTGGCTGGGCGCCACCAACGGGATGTCCTCCTTGGCGACGCCGAAATTGGTCCAGCGGAAGCCCAGCGGGTCGAGGATCTCGGTGGCCAGGATTTCGCGGATGTCCTTACCCGTGGCGGCATAGACGATTTCGCGCATCAGCGGGCCCCAGGTGAGCGCGTGGTAGATGTGCACCAGGCCCGGCCGATAGAGCGGCCGCAGCTTGCCGAGCTGCTCCTGCGCGTACTCGTGGTCGTCCGCCCGGCGCAGGTCCGGCTTGGGTCCGGTGGGGAAGGGGACGCCCGCGCTGTGGGTCAACACGTGCCGGATCGTGGTGCGGTGCTTGCCGTGGCTGGTGTAGCTCGGGATGTACTCGCAGACCCGGTCATCGAGCGAGAAGTGCCCCTGTTCGACGAGCATGTGCACGACGGTCGCGGTGATGCCCTTGGCCGCCGAGTACACGCAGAACGGTGTGTCGGTGGTGACGGGCTTCTTCTCCGCGTCGGGCGGATCGGTGGGCGCGTTGCCCCAGCCGTGGCCGATGGCGCGGTTCAGCACGACGCGACCGCGGTGCCGGATGGCCACCTGGATGGCGGGGTGGAAGCCGGCCTGGTACCAGTGCCGGGCCGCCTGCCAGACGCGCTCGACGGCCGCGCTGTCGATCTGCGAGTGGTCCTCGTCGCCGATCGCCGTCACGGCGTCCAGGTCGGTCGGGACGCGGATTCTGCCGTCGGGAGTCACTTCAGCGAGAGTAGCCGAGCGGTGCGCTACTCCCCGGTGAACTGCGGCGGGCGCTTGGCGAACGTCGCCGAGATGCCCTCGGTCAGGTCCTTGGACGGCAGGAACGCCGCGTTCCAGGCCGCGACGTAGCGCAGGCTCTCCGACACCGCCGCGATGCGCTGCTGGTCGAGGACGTCCTTGATGCCGTTGACCGTCAGCGGCGGATTGGCCGCGATCTCGGCGGCGGTGGCGTGGGCGGCGGCCAGCGTGGCGTCGGCGTCGGGGTAGACGTCGTTGACCAGACCGATCTTCTCGGCGCGGGCCGCGTCGATGTCCTTACCGGTGAGCGCCAACTCCCGCAGGTGTCCGTCGTTCAGGATCAGCGGCAGCCGGGCGAGGCTGCCGACGTCGGCGACGATGGCGAGCTTGACCTCCCGCACGGAGAACTTGGCGTCGGCGCTGGCGTAGCGGATGTCCACCGCGGAGATCAGGTCGACGCCGCCGCCGATGCACCAGCCGTGCACCGACGCGATGGTCGGCGTCCGGCAGTCGGCGATGGCCGTGATCGCGCCCTGCATGCGCTTGACCTCGCGGTGGAAATCCGCGCGCGGGCCGGCCAGCGCGTCCCCGGACAGCAGCGGGGCGAACGACCCGCCCATCGCGGGCACGTCCAGGCCGTAGCTGAAGTTCTTGCCCGATCCGGTGATGACGATCGCCCGCACGTCGCGGTCGGCGTCCAGCGCCGCGAACACCTCCGGCATCTCCGACCAGAACGCGGGACCCATCGCGTTGCCCTTGCCCGGCCCGATCAACGTCACCTGAGCAACCTGGTCCTTGGTTTCAATGGTGACGGATTCGTATGTTTCGCCCATCAGCAGACCGTAGCGTGGCAAACATGGCTCCCGATCTGCGACCCGGACCTCATTCCCCGCCCACCGACGAGCTGCACAGCGCCGAGGACACGCTGGGGGTGTTGCAGCGCGTGCTGCACCCGATCGCCGCCGACGACCTGACCCGCCAAACGCCGTGCAGCGAGTTCGATGTCACGCGGCTGACCGCGCACCTGCTGAAGTCGATCGCCGGCCTCGGCGGCATGGTGGGCGCGCAGCTGCCGGAGCGCGACGACGGCGATTCGGTGGAGCGGCAGGTCATCGCCGCGGCCCGGCCCGCCCTGGACGCGGTGTCTTCTAACGCTCACGCTGGGGATGAGGGACAGGTCTGTGGGT
>NZ_LT546237.1:4059470-4060791 GCF_900078675.2 Mycobacterium interjectum | reverse complement strand
CTGCTGAAGTCGATCGCCGGCCTCGGCGGCATGGTGGGCGCGCAGCTGCCGGAGCGCGACGACGGCGATTCGGTGGAGCGGCAGGTCATCGCCGCGGCCCGGCCCGCCCTGGACGCGTGGCATCGCCGCGGTCTGGATGGCACCGTGCCGTTCGGCAAGGGCGAGATGCCGGCCAAGAGTGCGTGCGGCATCTTCTCGATCGAATTCCTGGTCCACGCTTGGGATTACGCCGCCGCGGTGGGACACGAGGTGCACGCCCCCGAACCGCTGTCCGAGTATGTGGTGGGGTTGGCGCGCCAGATCATCAGGCCGGAACTGCGCGGCAGCGCCGGGTTCGACGACCCGGTCGACGTGCCCGCCGACGCCGGCGCCCTCGAGCAGCTGGTCGCGTTCACCGGCCGCAACCCGGCCCGCTAGCTTCCTTCGCCGAGCGTGCTCTCAGGGCGAGATTCCTTACGGATTTCCGCCGTCACGTCACGCTCGGCGCCAGCGACGGTTCCTAGACCCGCTCGAGGTAGAAGTAGTAATACCGGCCGTCGTCCAGGACGCCCTTGCCGTTCATGATGCCCATCACGGCGTCGTCGTCGATCTTCTTGAAGTGGTCGTGCACCGGTTGGCCGTCGTAGACCATCGTCGCGGTGACCTCGCCGCGGAATTCCTCCAGCCACAGGCTGGCCTCGCCTTTGCCCATCGCCTTGTTGGAGAACTTGTTCCCGTCGGCGTCCAGGCAGACCAGCGGCTGCACATCGGCGGCCGAGGTGAAGGTCTTACCGAACCAGCCCGCCTTTTCCAACTGGCCGTTCATCTTGTGACCGGTGCGGAACTCGCCGCCCTTCCACTCGCCGATCATGCCGTCGATCGTCGCGGGCGCCAGCGTCGCCCAGAAGTCGTCCAACTCGGCATCGGCGATGGCGTCGCCGCGTTCCTTGAACTCGGTGAACTTCTTGCGGGCCAGGCTCATTGGTTCTCCTTGATCCAGTCGCGGGCAAACCCCAGCAGCGCGTCGTTCTCCTCGGGCGCCCCGATGGTGATCCGGACACCGTCCGGTGCGAACGGGCGGACCACGATGCGCGCGTCGGCGGCCCGCGTCACGAAGTCGGATGTGTGAGGGCCCAGCGGCAGCCACACGAAGTTGGCCTGCGACGGCGGCAGCGCGTACCCGGCCTCCCGCAAACCGCCGGCGACCCGGGAACGCTCGGCGACCACGGCGTCGGTGCGCGCCAGCAGCTCGTCGGCGGCATCCAGTGCGGCGATGGCGGCGGCCTGCGAGATGCTCGTCACCGCGAACGGCACGTACACCTGGTCCAGCGCCGTGATCACG
>NZ_LT546237.1:4056586-4059179 GCF_900078675.2 Mycobacterium interjectum | reverse complement strand
GGGTGATGCCGGCGATGGCCCGCCGGTAGCCGCGCTCGGTGAGCCGGCGCAGCAGTTGCGTGTAGAGCCCGCGGCCGCCGCCGGCTCGATGGTGGCCGGCGTCGACGTAGATCCCGGTCTGGGCCGACCATCGGTAGGACGCCACGCGATAAAGGGCGTGCGCGTAGGCGTAGCCGATGACCCGGTCGTCACGTTCCAGGACGAGCCATTCGTGGGTCTGGCGCGCCGCGGTGATCCGCGCGGCCATCTCGTCGACGGTGGGAACTTCGAGTTCCCAGCTGATCGCCGTGTCCAGCACGTAGGGGCGGTATATCGCCACGCAGGCGGGCGCATCCTCCGGGCCCGCCGGACGTACCAGGCCGATGTTCGCGTGCATGCCGGCAGTCTCAGCCGTTAAACCGGTGCCCAGTCGTCCCAGAACTCGGAGAAGTCGAGAGTCGTGTGGGGGATCGGGGCGGTGCGGATGATCTCGCGGAAGTGATCCTGCCACCCCCACCACAGGCAGATGATGAACACATACTGATACCAGCTGAGCTGGTAGCCGTCGGGGATGGCCTGCCCCTTGTTCTCCGGCGAGAACACGGCGATCGCCAACAGACCGATCGCGGCCGCCGCGGGAAGCTGGATCTTCCCGGTTTTCCAGAGGTGGATTCCCAGGGGGCGGGGCCCGTGGGGAGTCAGTTCGAATCCCTCGGGCAGCTCGTCCTCGTGGCCGTGGCTCCACCGGTGGACGCCGTAAAGGACATCGGCGATGTCGGGACGGCCGTCCGGCATGTCCGACCTCACCGCGATGGGGAACCGGCTCTGCTCCAAGTTGATGTCCGGTGCCGCCATCGCCCGGAAGATGTCCAGCGAATCGCGGATTGTCCGCTTGAAGCGAATCGCCACTCCCAGCTCCGGATAGCGCTTCTTCGCGGTCTCGTCGACCGCGTTGCCGGCGTGCACCAAGGCCGCGTCCCACTCGCCACGTTCCCAATGATCGAGCGAGTGCCTGACGGAGTCCCCGACTTCCACGCATCGAATGCTATTCGCCCAGCTGCCGCTATGTCTGCACTATGGGCGCGGTTGGAACGGCCGCCGCGGCGGGACGGTCACGGTCTGGGTGACCGTGCTGGTTTCGGTGCTCGGCGACACGGTGACCGTGCTCGGCGGGACGGTCGTCGTAGGGGTGTCGGTAGGCGTGTCGGTGCTCGGCGGCGGCGCCGTCTCGGTGACGGTCTGCGTCGGCGCGCCCCCGCCGCCTCCGTGGTGGCGCGGTGACGCCGTCGTCGTCGTCGGCACCGTCGTGGTNACGTACACCTGGTCCAGCGCCGTGATCACGTCGGGATTGCCGACGGCATAGCCGACGCGCAGGCCCGCGAGCCCGTACGCCTTCGAAAAGGTACGCAGCACAACGACATTGCTGCGGGCGCGGGCCAGCTCCAAGCTGTTGGGCGCCATGCCGTCGCGGATGTATTCGACGTAGGCCTCGTCGATGGCGATCAGGATGTGCGGCGGCACGGCCTCGACGAACCGGGCCAGGGCGTCGGGGTCGACGACCGTAGACGTCGGGTTGTTGGGGTTGCAGACGAAGATCAACCGCGTGCGGTCGGTGACCGCGGCCCGCATCGCGTAGAGGTCGAATGTGTGGTCGGCCAGGGGCACCTTGACCGCGACGGCGCCGGCGATCTGCACCATGGGCGGATACAGCTCGAAGCTGTGCCAGCCCATCACCACCTCGTCACCGGCCGACGCGGTGATCTGGATGAGCTGCTGGCACAAACTCACCGAACCGCAACTCACCGCAACCTGCTCGGGCGCGAAGTCCGAACCGAGGTGTTTCGTCAGCGCCGCCTTGAGCCGCACGTTGGCGCTGTCGGGGTAGCGGTGCACCGTGTCGGTGGCGCGTTCGATGGCCGCGCGGACGCTGGGCAACGGGCCCTGCACCGTCTCGTTGCTGGCCAGTTTGATCGAGCCCGGAACCGTTTTGCCGGGAACGTAGACCGGAAGGCCTGCCAACTCGGGTCGCAGGCGGGCGGTCACTTCGACAGCATATGTCGGCGCTGTGTACGCTATGCCTCCGGCGGTTCGGGGACACCCGAAGGGGTTCGGGTACCCTCAGGAAGTTCGATGGAGGCGTGCCAGAGCGGCCGAATGGGGCTCACTGCTAATGAGTTGTCCCCCTCAAAGGGGACCGGAGGTTCAAATCCTCTCGCCTCCGCCACGCATGACAACTGAAGACAGGCGCCCGTAGCTCAACGGATAGAGCATCTGACTACGGATCAGAAGGTTGGGGGTTCGAATCCCTTCGGGCGCGCAACTCGGTGTAGTTCAAATCGTTAAGACGGAGTTTGTTGTGGCCGCGGATATTCGGCTATAACGTCCCGCCCATGATGACGATGAGCAGTGCGGAAACGATGGGCCGTATCGGTGGCGGCGCGGGCGGTGGTCGCCACGGCGGCGGCGCCGGCGGTGGCCGCTTCGGTGGTGGCGCCGGCGGCGGTCGCTAGCCTCTTACAACCTTCCGGCTCGGGACGGGGGCGCCCCAGGAGGTGCCCATCCCGGGCTGAAGCGTCCGCACGTTAAAGCGTCTCCCGCCTAGGGGAGGGGGGCC
>NZ_LT546237.1:3942454-4056572 GCF_900078675.2 Mycobacterium interjectum | reverse complement strand
CCCCGCCGCCTCCGTGGTGGCGCGGTGACGCCGTCGTCGTCGTCGGCACCGTCGTGGTGGGAGCGGGCGTCGTGGTCGTGGTGGTGTTCGGAGCCTTCGGCGCGGGGGAGCCGGCCACCAGGTTGACCACCGCGTACGCCGCGAGACCGAGCACGATCACCGCAAGGGCGCCGGCCGCGACCAGCGCCGCCGGACGGCGATACCAGGGCGTCGGCGGCTCGGGCGGCTGCGGCGCCGGCTCGTCGTAGTAGCCACCGTATCCGGCGGCCCGGGTCGGCTCGGAGTAGAAGTCGGGGTTCTCGGGGTAGGACGGCACGGGGGGAGATGTTAGTGGGTCAGGGTTGCGTGTCGATAAGCGTCAGCGCCCGCTCGAACAGCTGCACGGTGGCGGCGTGGAGCTGGTCGCCGACTTCCTTCTCCGCCTTGCCCGCGCAGGCCCGCGCCAGCGTGCCCTCGATCACGATGCCGAGCTTGAAGCAGGCCAGCACCGTGTACCAGGTGATGTTGGACAGGTCGCGGGTGGTGTTGGCCGCATACCGCTGGAACAGGTCGTCGGTGCTGGCCAGCCCGTCCTGGCCGCCGAGGGCGTGGCTGAACACGCTGGACCCATCGGGCTGGCGCCAGGTGGCCAGCAGCCAGCCCAGGTCCAGCAGGGGGTCACCGATCGTGCACATCTCCCAGTCGACGATCGCGACGACCTCCGGCCCGGTGCGGGAGAACATGACGTTGGCGGCGTGGTAGTCGCCGTGCATGATCCCCGGCGTCCAGGTCGTCGGCCGGCGCCGCTCCAGCCAGGACGACACCTCCTCGATCCCCGGGATCTGTGGCCCGGGGTAGCCGTCGTACTCGCTGTAGGAGTCCAGCTCGGAAAGCCAGCGCGGCACCTGGCGCTCCAGAAAGCCCTCCGGCTTACCGAAATCCGCGAGGCCCACCGCGACGTGGTCGACGGTACCCAGCTTCGCCAGGGCATCGGCCATCGACAGCCCCATCCCGAACCGCACGTCCGGGTCGCCCGCGTGCAATGGCGGCAGCCCCTCGCCGGCGTTGAACCCGTCGACCGGTTCCATCAGGTAGAAGACGGCGTCGCCGAGCACGGCGGGGTCGTCACAGGTGGCGATCAGGTGCGGGTGCGGTACGTCGGAGTCGGCCAGCGCCGCAAGAACCTTGGTTTCCCGCAAGATCACGCTGTTGCTGCGCGGCCGCAGATGCCGGGGCCCGCGCCGCAGCACGTAGGGCCGGCCGGCCCGGGTGAAGCGCAGCATGACGTTCTGCGTTCCGCCGGTGACGGTGGCGACGTCCTCGAGCGGTCCCTCGCCGAGCCCCCGGTCGGACATCCATCCCGCTACGGCCTCGAGGTCGACGGTCATGAGAAGAAGCCTAGGTCACCCGGAACGGGCGGCGGGTTCACGCGGGAGCCTGGAACAATAGTGTGCGGAACTAACGGACTTTGGGCCTGAAGGGGATGGCGATGCCGCGTACCGACAACGATTCCTGGGACATCACGCAGAGCGTGGGAGCCACCGCACTGGGTGTCGCCGCGGCGCGTGCCGCCGAGACCGAGAGCGCGAACCCGCTCATCAGCGACCCGTTCGCGCGCGTGTTCGTGGATGCGGCAGGCGAGGGGATGTGGAGCATCTACGCGGACCCCAAGCTGCTGGCCAAGGCGGTCGAGCTGGAGCCGGACGTGCGGGCGCGGATACAACTGATGATCGACTTCATGGCAACGCGCACAGCGTTTTTCGACGAATTCTTTCTCGGCGCGGCCGACGCCGGCGTCCGGCAGGTGGTGATTCTGGCCGCCGGCCTGGACGCACGCACCTGGCGGCTGCCGTGGCCGGACGGCACGGTCGTCTACGAGCTGGACCAGCCCAAGGTGCTGGAATTCAAATCCAACACGCTGCGCGAGCACGGCGCGGACCCGAAGGCGCGGCTGGTGAACGTGCCGATCGATCTGCGCCAGGACTGGCCGAAAGCGCTGCGGGAAGCGGGCTTTGACGAGTCACAGCCGGCGGTCTGGTCGGCCGAGGGGCTGGTCCGGTACCTGCCGGCGCAGGCCCAGGACCTACTGTTCGAGCGCGTCCACTCGCTGAGTGTCCCGGGCAGTTGCCTGGCGTCAAACGTGCCCGGCGCCGGATTCACCGACCCCGACCTCGTCCGGCGCCAGCGCGAGGACATGCAGCGCATGCGGGCGGCGGCCGCCAGGCTGGTCGACGCCGAGATCACCGACTTCGACGACCTGTGGTACCCCGAGGAACGCACCCCCGTCGACGGTTGGCTGCGCGAGCACGGCTGGGACGTGTCGACGGCCACCTTCTCCGAGCTGATGGCTCGCTATGGCCGCAGCATTCCGGAGGGCGCCGGGCACGTGATGCCGCCGACGCTGTATGTGTCGGCGCAGCGACGGCCGCGGTGAGCGGGGTGCGGCCAGCCAACTAGGGCGTGATCACGATCCGCTGCCCGGTGGCGGTGGCCGTCCAGGCGGCTTCGACGTCGGCGAGCGGCACGACGCGGGCATCGAATACGAAGCTGCCCCTGGTGATTTCGGTGGCGAGCGAGGGGAGTTCGGCGAGGAAGTCGCGCGCCGGCACCGACCCCTGACCGCTTCCGACGATTTGCAGTCGCACGGCGCGCAGCGCTGCCGAGGGAATGGCTGCCGACGCGCCGGTGACCGAGCCGATCTCGACCCAGGTGAGCGGCCTTCCGCGATCGGATCGGTTGGCGGCGATGCCGGCCATGAGATCGGCAGTAATCGGGCCCCACAGGTAGTCGATGACGACGTCAACGTCACGCGCCACCCGCGCGAGTTCGCCTACGGCAGAAGCATTCCCGAGCGGTACCGTGGTATCCGCGCCCAGGTCGACCAGGGCCGAGAGTCGCTGAGCGTCGCGTCCGGCGCCGATCACGTGGCCGGCTCCGAGAAGTTTGACAACCTGCACCGCCATACGACCCGCGCTACCGGTGGCTCCGAGCACCAGTACCGATTGACCCGGCTTGAAGTCGATGCGCCTGCGGAGTGCGACCCAGGAGGACATCACCGGATTCATCGCCGCGGCCAGCAGGATTGGATCGGCATTGTCCGGCAGCACGATGCTGCGGCGCTGGTCGATAACGGTCTGTTCGGCCATTGCGCCCACGGTCGTGTCGGGAAGGACGAAGTAGCGCAGGGTGCCGTCGGGAGCGCGACCTACTCCGTCGATGCCGGGGACCAGGGGCAGCTCCCCACAGCTGGTGTAGTGGGAGCCGTCGGCCTGCGAGCGCACCCGCGGGTGCAGGCCGGAGGCAATGACGTCAACGATCATCTCGCCGGGTGTGTGCGCAGTGGGGCTGGGGAACTCGCGGTAGGTCGGCGGCCTGTCGAAACTTGTAACAACTGCTGCATGCATGGCTGAACCTCCGCGAGTTTAGATGGCAACACGAACTAAAATAGATGGCAATACGAACTAAAGCAAGGTACGGTTGGGATGTGGACCACTTCGGTGAACTCACGGACAGCTTGGTGCAGATGTCCTTCGTGGTAATCGCGATGCTCAACCGCGTTGCCGCCCAACATGGCTTATCGCTGACGCAACTGCGCGTGCTCGGAATCCTGCGCGATCGGGAACCCACGATGGCCGAGCTTGCCAACTATCTCGGTCTAGAACGCTCGACCGTCAGCGGGCTCATCGACCGGGCGGCCCAGCGCGGACTGGTGCGCAAGGCCCCCGATCCGGCGGACGCACGGTCGGTGCGCGTCGGCCTCGCCGCGGAGGCCCGACGTCTAGAAACGCGGATCATCGCCGAAATCGGCGAACTCATGGCGCCGCTGACGGAGCGGCTGGACGCGGCCGAGCAGAGGCGCCTCACCGCGCTGTTGTCCAAAGCCCTCGGCTCGTAAATCAGCTTGGCCCGCGGGTTGTTTCCGTCGCCCGCATCCCCGCCACGTCCTGCTTGATCGCCGCGATCGCGTCGACCGGCGTGAGGTCCTGGCCTGCGCTGTTCTGACCGAGCTGCGGCCAGCCCGCGCCGTCCGGCCCGCGCAGTTGGTCCCAGATGTCGCGGACCTTGTTCAACAGCTCGGCTTGCTCGGCATCGGTGAGTGCCATCAACCCTCCTCCGTTCCCGCTGATGCCGCACGCGGCGGCAAACTCTTGTGGTGTCAGCCCGTCGGCCGAGTTCATGTCGCAGTTTCCGAAGGGCGGACACCCCTGCGGCAGGTTCGGGCTGAAGCCTGTGCCATCGGTGTACTGGTGCGCGACTTGGCCCGGCAGGTCCGGGTTGGACCCGTAGCCGGCCGCGATGACCCGCAAGCCCTCAGGCCGCATCCGCCACATGTTGAAGAAGTCATAGGCGTTGGCATAACCGATGATTCGCGCGGGATCAGCTGCGTAGTCGGCCAGGTTCCAGTACAAACCGTTGATCCAGGTCGAACCGTCGCCTGGCGGGTTGCCGCCCGATTCCACGTCGAGCATCAGGGCGACCCGCGGATGCAGGCCGCCGCCGGCATCGATCATCGAGCGCACCGTGTTGGCGTTGTCCAACCAGTTCGGGCGGACGTAGGTGTAGACGATTCCGAATGTCAGGCGTCCGCTGTCCAAGGCTGTCCGCATCCACGCATAGTTGGCCGCGAAATTGTGATCCCGATAGGTGCCGTCACAGGCGCGGATCGAAAGCACCCGGTACGGATACGAATCATTCACGGGGACTTGAAATTCGGAGACATCAGCGAACAGGGTGTCAGTCACCGCACATCAATCCCCCTTTACCGCAACGCCACTCGCCATGCTACCGATCCGGGCGGTAGTGTCGCGGCCATGGGTGATCGGCCTGCCCGGGCAAGCGACGTGCATCGGATCGCCGCGTCGATGCCCCACGTCAGGCGGTTGGAGGGCCCCAAGGGGAACCCGATCTATCAGGTGGGCGGAAAGTCGTTCATCTTCTTTCGTACTCCCCAGCCCGACGCGACGAACCCGGAGACCGGCGAACGCTACGCCGACGTGATCATGCTCTGGGTCGAATCGGAAAGCGACAAGCTTGCGCTCATCCAGGATCCCGCGTCGCCGTTCTTCACCACGGGCCATTTCGACGGGCACCCCTCGGTGCTGGTGCGGGCC
The DNA here is from genome assembly GCF_900078675.2 of Mycobacterium interjectum. GTDB lineage: Bacteria > Actinomycetota > Actinomycetes > Mycobacteriales > Mycobacteriaceae > Mycobacterium > Mycobacterium interjectum. The sequence continues at coordinate 4,051,482 of NZ_LT546237.1, read as the reverse complement.
GGCCGACTGGCCGAGATTACGACGACGGAACTGGCCGAGCTGATTCAGGACGCGTGGCTGTCGCGCGCCTCGAAGCGGCGGGCCGCGGCGTGGCTTGCCGAGCATTCCTAGCGGCTCGCTTTAGCGGCTGACGCCGGAGGAATGGGAATCGGCCAGGTTTAGACACAAGTCGAACGGGTAAAGCTAGGCGCACGGGAAATTTTCTCGAACACAATGGAGGTCACCATGCGTGGACGCGGAGTGATCGGCGCGATTGTCCTGGTGTGGCTGCTCATCGGAGTTTTCGCGGCGTACCAACGCGACTACTTCAAGGGTGATTCAACAAACTGTGTCACGGCGGGAAATATCGCGTTGACAATAATTGCCGGGCCGTTGAACTACGCGGGCGTCAATCCGAAAGTCAAGGATTGCAAAGTACCGCAGCCCAGCTCGATGTCCAGCAGCCTAGTACCCCTCACGTAAAGGAAAAATTGTCATGATCATCCTCGGCATCGTCTTGCTTGTTCTGGGATTCATCTTCGGCATCCATTTGTTGTGGGTGCTCGGCATCGTCTTGCTCGTCATCGGTGCGGTCCTGTGGATCTTGGGATCCGTCGGCCGGCCGGTCGCCGGCAGGCGGTATTGGTATTAGGCAGCGCCCGCATACCGGATCGCGTGACCGCCCGGCGGCCACGCGATCTTTTCACAGGACACGCATAGGAATGGCATAGCGTCGACCCAGTCCGCTGCGGATACTGGACTCTGTGACACAGTCGCGAGCGTCGGTAGAGCGGGTTGTCATGTGCCGTGCCGACGGCAATCCGATCAATGTCCTCGTCGTCGACGACGAAGCTGTCTTGGCCGAAATGGTGTCCATGGCACTGCGGTACGAGGGCTGGAACATCTCGACCGCCGGCGACGGGTCGTCGGCCATCGCCTCGGCCAGGGCGCAACGGCCCGATGTGGTCGTTCTCGACGTCATGCTCCCCGACATGAGCGGGCTCGACGTGCTGCACAAGCTCCGCGAAGAGAACCCGCAGCTGCCGGTGCTGTTGCTGACGGCCAAGGATGCGGTGGAAGACCGCATCGCCGGGCTGACCGCGGGCGGCGACGACTATGTGACCAAACCGTTCAGCATCGAGGAGGTAGTGCTGCGGTTGCGGGCGCTGCTCCGGCGTACCGGGGTCACGACCATGGACAGCGGGGCGCAGCTGGTGGTCGGCGACTTGGTGCTGGACGAGGACAGTCACGAGGTCACGCGCGCCGGCGAGCCGATCTCGTTGACCTCCACGGAGTTCGAGCTGTTGCGCTTCATGATGCGCAACTCCAAGCGGGTGCTGAGCAAGGCCCAGATCCTGGACCGGGTGTGGAGCTATGACTTCGGCGGCCGATCCAACATCGTCGAGCTCTACATTTCCTACCTGCGCAAGAAGATCGACAACGGTCGCGAACCCATGATCCATACGCTGCGCGGCGCGGGCTATGTCCTCAAGCCAGCCCGCTAGGACGCGGCGGGTCTGGTCGCTTCGGCTCCGGCTGTTGGCCGGGCAGATCGTCGTTCTCGCCGTCGTCTGCGTCGGCATCACCGCGGCCACCGAACTGGCCTTGCTGCACCATCTGGTGGCGCAGCTCGACGGGCAACTCGCCGGGGCCTCCTACCGGTCGGCGCTGATGTATCCCGAGCCGAAACGTCCCGGCTGGCACCACGAATCGCACTTCTACTATCCGCGACCGGGCCCGGGTCCGCGGTTCCTCGATGCCCCGGGCCAGCCCGCCGGCATGGTCGCCGCGGTGATCAGCAACGGCAAGACCGTCGACGCCGGATACCTGACCAGCGCCGGGTCGCGGGCGGCGCTGACCCCGGCCGCGCAAGCGCAACTGGAACACATCGCCGACAGCCGCAAGGCGGTGACGCTCGACCTCGACGGGCTCGGGCGCTACCGCGTCGTCTCCGCGCCGAGTCGCAGCGGTGGCGACATCATCGTCACCGGCCTGTCGATGGCAGGCGTAGACGCCACCATGATCCGGATGCTGGTCATCCTCGGAATCGTCACGGTTATCGCGCTGGTTGCCGCGACCACCGCCGGTGTCGTCATCATCAGGCGGGCGCTGGCGCCGTTGCGCCGCGTCGCGCAGACCGCGAGCGAGGCGGCGGACCTGCCGTTGGACCGCGGCGAGGTCGAGCTGCCGGTGCGGGTGGCCGAGTCCGACGCGAACCCGGCCACCGAGGTGGGTCAGCTCGGGTTCGCGCTGAACCGGATGCTCGACCACATCGCCGCCGCGCTGTCGGCGCGGCAAGCCAGCGAGACCCGGGTTCGCCAGTTCGTCGCGGACGCCAGTCACGAATTACGCACGCCGCTCGCCGCGATCCGCGGCTACACCGAGCTCACCCAGCGCATGGGTGACGACCGCGAGGCGGTGGCGCACGCGATGAGCCGGGTGGCATCCGAGACGGAGCGGATCACGCGACTCGTCGAGGACCTGCTGCTGCTGGCCCGCCTGGACTCCGGCCGGCCGCTGGAACGTGAACCGGTGGACCTGTCGCGGTTGGCGGTCGACGCGGTGAGCGACGCGCACGTCGCCGGGCCGGATCATCAGTGGGAGCTTGACCTGCCCGAGAAACCCGTCGTCGTCACCGGCGATGCGGCGCGGCTGCACCAGGTCTTGACGAACCTGCTCGCCAACGCCCGCGTCCACACCGCCGCCGGGACCGTCGTGACGACGAGGTTGACCACCGAGCCGACGCACACCCTGCTGCAGGTCATCGACAACGGCCAGGGCATCCCGGCGGCGCTGCAATCCGAGGTCTTCGAGCGGTTCGCGCGCGGCGATTCCTCGCGCTCCCGCAAGGGGGGCAGCACCGGGCTGGGCTTGGCGATCGTCTCGGCCGTCGTCAAGGCGCACAACGGGACGATCACGGTCAGCAGCGCACCGGGCCACACCGAGTTCACGGTGCGGTTGCCACTCAACGGGTGGCAACCGCCCGCTCAGTCACCGAGTTAAGAGCAAGTCGCGTCGATTTCGAACGGCTTGTTCACCGGTTGCATCGGGTTGGCCATGTCCACGCCCGTGGCGGTGCCGGTGATCTTGTAGGTGTTGCCGTCCTTGGTCGCCGAGGCGTTGCCCTGACCGCCCTGCGCGTACTGCAGGGTCACACCGTTGACGTTGCCGAGCTGGACTGCCTTCACACCGGGCGGGTTGGCATCGGTGAGCACCACGCTGATCCCGGTGTTGCTTCCACCGACCGCAATGTTCACGTTGCCGGCGGCCTTGGTGCAGACGGTGCTGCCCTGGACGTTCTGGTCCTTACCGTCGATGATGACCTTCGTCGTGCCGCCGGTGCTTGCCGTGACCCCGCCACCACTGACCGTAGTTCCCTTGTTGCTCGAACATCCCGCAATAGCTGCTGCCAGAATTGCGGCTCCGGCGGCCGCGACAGTCAGTCCACGCTTCACCTGTTCTCCTTCGCCCGATCGTTGCGGTCCTCGGCATTGAGAACCGTCAAGGCAGTATGCGGGTTTGCCGCGCCGCATAGAAGAGGTTCAGGGAAAATTCTTTTGACCGGCCAGATGTCTTCTTTTCGTTCGTTCCCGGGACGGCGCATTAATGGCAATGTATTGCCGGTGGAACACAAACCCCCAACCGCCATCATCGATTCGGCCCACGGTGGGCACGCCCTGCCGTTCGATGACACGAGGGACTTCGACGACGCCGATCGCGGGTTCATCGCGGCGCTGTCGCCCTGCGTCATCAGGGCGGCCGACGGCCGCGTGGTGTGGGACAACGACGCCTACTCGTTCCTCGACGGGGCCGCACCGACGTCCGTGCACCCCAGCCTCTGGCGGCAGTCGACCCTGGCCGCAAAGCAAGGTCTCTACGAAGTGGTGCCGGGCATCTATCAGGTCCGCGGCTTCGACATCTCGAACGTCACCTTCGTCGAGGGCGACACCGGTGTCATCGTCATCGATCCGCTGATATCCACCGAGGTGGCCGCCGCGGCGCTGGCCCTGTATCGCACCCACCGCGGTGGCGACCGCCCCGTCGTCGCGGTGATCTACACCCACAGCCATGTCGACCATTTCGGCGGCGTTCTCGGCGTCACCGCGCAGGCCGACGTGGACGGCGGAGCGGTCGCGGTGCTGGCACCGGACGGCTTCGTCGAGCATGCCGTCCAAGAGAACGTCTACGCCGGCCCGGCAATGACGCGCAGGGCGACCTACATGTACGGAACCCTGTTGCCACGTGGGCCGTTGGGCCAGGTGGGCTGCGGGCTTGGCCAGGCCCCGTCCACCGGCGAGGTGGCCGTCATCGTGCCGACCATCGGCATCCGGGAGACCGGGGAGAAGCACACCATCGACGGCGTGGAGATGGAATTCCAGATGGCGCCCGGCACCGAGGCGCCCGCCGAAATGCACTTCTATTTTCCGCGTTTTCGCGCGCTGTGCATGGCCGAGAACGCCACCCACAACCTGCACAACCTGCTGACGTTGCGCGGCGCGTTGGTGCGTGACCCGCACGCCTGGTCCGGCTACCTCACCGAGGCCATCGACACCTTCGCCGACCGCGCCGAGGTGGTGTTCGCCTCCCACCACTGGCCGACCTGGGGACGCGACCGCATCGTCGAATTCCTATCCCTGCAACGGGATATGTACGCCTACCTGCACGACCAGACCCTGCGGCTGCTCAACAAGGGCTATACCGGCGTCGAGATCGCCGAGATGTTCCAGATGCCGCCGGCGCTGGAGCGGGCCTGGCACACCCACGGGTACTACGGGTCGGTCAGCCACAACGTGAAGGCCGTATACCAGCGCTACATGGGCTGGTTCGACGGCAATCCCGGGCGGCTGTGGCCCCATCCGCCCGAGGCCCTCGCCGCGCGCTACGTCGACGCGATGGGCGGCATCGACCGGGTTGTGGGCCTCGCCCGCTCGGCCTTCGACGCCGGTGACTTCCGCTGGGCGGCAACGCTGCTCGACCACGCGATCTTCACCGACAGCGATCACGCGGCGGCCCGCGCGCTGTACGCCGACACACTGGAGCAGCTGGCCTACGGCGCCGAGAACGCGACGTGGCGCAACTTCTTCATGAGTGGCGCAACGGAATTGCGGGACGGCAACTTCGGCACCGCCGTGACCGCGGCGTCGGCCTCGATGCTCAACCAGCTGACTCCCGAGCAGATCTTCGACAGCTTCGCCCTGCGGGTCGACGGGCCGCGCAGCTGGGACCTCGACATCGCGCTGGACATCTCGTTCGCCGACCCGGCCGCCAACTATCGGCTCACCCTGCGCAACGGGGTACTGGTCTACCGGAAGGTGGCCGCCGACGCGGTGACGGCTGCCGTTACGGTCAAGCTGGACAAAAAGTTTCGGTTGCTGACGGCGGCGATGGGCGACTTCGCCTCGCCCGGGCTCGAAATTTCCGGCGACCAGGGGGCGCTGCAGGCATTTTTGGGTGCGCTCGACGAGCCGGACCAGAACTTCAACATCGTCACGCCGTAGCGTCTGCTCGCGCTCCCGACGCGTCAGCCGCTCGGATCACGCCACGTCGATGACGACCTTGCCCAGCACCTTGCGCTCGGAGACGTGCCGCAGCGCGGCCGCGGTTTCGGATAGCGGGAACCGCGCGCCGATGTAGGGCCGGATGGTGCCGGCGGCGAACATCTGGGACAGCTCGGCCATGTCGCGCGCGGCGTCGTCCGGCCGGTCGCCCATGAAGGTGCGGATCTCCATGCCGCGGATGGTGATTCCCTTGAGCAGGACCAGGTTCAGCGGGATGGCCGGGATGGTGCCCGAGGCGTAGCCCAGGGTGATGAAGGTTCCGCCGCGGGCCAGACCGCGAAGCGCGGGTTCGGCATACGCCCCGCCGACGGGGTCGAGGACCACGCGCGCGGTGTCGCCGGTGAGCTCGCGGATGCGCGTCTTCAGGTCTTCGTGGTCGTAGTCGACGGTCGCCTCCGCACCGCGCTCCCGGCACAGCTCCAGCTTTTCCGGGCTGGACGCCGCGGCCAGCACCCGGGCCTTTATCGCCACCGCCAGGTCGACGGCGGCCAGCCCCACGCCACCGGCGGCGCCCAGGACCACCACCCAATCACCTTGCGCCACTCCGGCGATCGACCGCAGCGCGTGATACGCGGTTCGATACGTGACGCCGAACGCCGCGGCGGCGGCGAAGTCGGCGCCGTCCGGAATGGGCGCCACCGAGCCCGCATCGAGCAGCGCCTGCTCCGCGAACGCCCCGGTCGGCGTGGTCGCGAACACCCGCTGGCCGCGCCGATACGGCGTGCCGGCACCGACGGCCACTACTTCCCCGGCCAGTTCGCTACCCGGAATGAACGGCACCGGGATCTTGACCTGATACTTGCCGGCGATCAGCAGCACATCGGGAAAGTTGACCGCCGCGGCGTGCACGCGAACCACGAGCTGGCCGGGGCCGGGTACGGGATCGGCGACGTCGTCGATGACCAGGTCCTCCGGCGAGCCATAGGCGCGGCAGACGGCGGCGCGCATCATCGGACCCCCAGGCCGCGCAGGCAGAATCCCACCAGGTGTGCGATGTCGTCTGGTTCGGGCCGGCCGGCGGAACCGACGTATCGCCGCATGGCCGCGGCGGTGCAGCAGAACACCGCTTCGACGTCGCGGTCGACATCGGTGCTGCCCAGCGCCGCAACGGGTTCGGTGAGAAGATCCCGCAGCGGTCGCAGCGTCTCCTGGTCGGCCATCCGCGAGTTGGCGCCGGCCGACATCTGCCCGGCCGCCGCGCGGCTCATGCTGATCAGGTGCGGGTCGGCGACCTGCGCCAGTGCGCCCTCGATCCAGCGCGCCACCTTGTCCGCCGGGCGGGTCTCCTTGGCCATCTGGTGCTGCAGGTAGGACACGACGATGGCCACGCCGCGTTCCATCACCGCGAGGATGAGGTCGTCCTTGCCGGCGAAATACCGGTAGAACGCCTTGTTCGACGAGCCGGCCTCCGCGACGATGTCGCTGACTCGGGGCGCCTCGGGCGCGACCCGTTCCATGACGCGCACCGCGGCGGCAAGGATGCGTTCGACCTCCTCGGTTGCCTCCCGCTGTCGGTCGTCGAGGGCCCGCTCGACCGCCGCGACGACCCGGCTATTGGGCTTGCTAGTTGTCAATGAGCTCACCGTATTTGGCGCGGGCCGCCTCGCGCCGGACGTCCAGCATCTCGCTCGGCCAGTCACCCTCCTCGGCCTCGTAGCCCTTGAGGAGCATCCGCGCCAGGTTGACCTTGTGTGCCTCCGTCGGCCCGTCGGCCAGTCCGAGCGCGATGCCGCCGAGCAGCACGTTGACCAATGGCAGTTGGTCCGTGAGCCCCAACGCGCCATGGACCTGAATCGCGCGCAGTGCAATCGATTTCAGCACCTGCGACGCCAGGATCTTGCAGGCGGCGATCTCGGCGCGGGCGGCTCGCTCGTCGCCGTTGTCGATGAGCCAGGCGGCGTGCAGGACGGTCAGCCGGAACGGTATCAATTCCGTGTAGGAGTCGGCGACGAACTCCTGCACCAATTGCTTGTCGGCAAGCGAGCTGCCCTGGGTGAAGCGGCTTTTGGCGCGCCGCGACATCATCTCGACGGCGCGTTGCGCCATGCCGATCGAGCGCATCGCGTGGTGCAGCCGCCCGCCGGCCAGGCGGGTCTGCAAGATCAGGAAGCCCTGACCCGGTTCGCCGAGCAATGCGTCGGAAGGCACCCGCACCGCGTCGTAGCGAACCAGGGAATGCCCGGGCTCGTGTGGGTCCGCGCCGACGAGGTGGTGGGTGGCTTCGACGTTCAGACCGGGGGTCCCGGCCGGGATCAGGAACGTGGAGGCGCCCTGATGCACGGGCACGTCCGGATCGGTGATCGCCACCACGATGAAGAACGAGGCCACGGAGGCGTTGGACGAGAAGTACTTTCGTCCGGTGATGACCCAGTCGCTCCCGTCCCGTTCGGCTCGGGTGGTGAAGACCCGGGGATCGGCCCTACCCTGCGGCTCGGTCATCGAGAAGCACGAAAAGATTTCCCCGGACAGCAGCCCGGCCAGGTAGCGGTCCTTCTGCTCCCGGGTTCCGAAGCGCGCGATGATCTCCGCATTGCCCGTGTCCGGCGCTTGCGTTCCGAACACGATCGGCGCCCACGGGCTGCGGCCCAGGATCTCGTTGATCAACGTCAGCTTGACCGCCCCGAAGCCCTGCCCGCCCAGCTCGGGGCCCAAATGCGGTGCCCACAAGCCGTTGTCGCGCACCTGCTGCTTCAGCGGATCGACGATCCGGCGCCGCTCGTCGTCGAGCGGCAGGAACTCGCGGCCGGGGAACAGGACTTCGAGAGGTTCCACCTCCTCGCGCACGAACTCGCGGATCCAGTCCAGCTTCTTCTCGAACTCCGGTTCGGTGGAAAAGTCCCAAGGCATTCGATACTCCTAGGTGTCAGGGGATCCCGCCGTCGGCGCGCAGGATCGAGCCGGTGGTGAAACTGGACGCGTCGGAAGCCAGAAACAGCGCGGCGCCGACGATTTCACGCGGGTCGCCGGCGCGCTGCAACGCCAGATGGCCGAACGGTTTGCCCTCGGCGCGGTCGAGATTCCAGGCCTTGCTGACGTCGGTGAGAAACGGCCCCGCCATCAACGTGTTCACGCGAACGGCCGGTCCGAACGCCTTCGCCAAGGCTTCGGTCATGGCGTTGAGCCCGGCCTTGGCCGCGGCGTAGGGAATGATGTCGGGGGCCGGGCGGAGCGATCCGGCGGTGCTCACGTTGATGATGGATCCGCGACCGGCCGCCACCATCCGCTCGCCCACCAACGCCGACAACCGGAAGGGGCCCTTGAGGTTCAGGTTGAGCACCGCGTCGAACAGCTTCTCGGTGACATCGGTCAGCTTGTCGTACAACGGTGACATGCCGGCGTTGTTGATCAACGTGTCTACCTTGCCGAACCGCTCGTAGGTCGCATCGACCAGGCCGTCGAGCTGTTCCCAGCGCCCGACGTGCACCTGGTAGGGCATGGCGGAACGGCCGGTCTCGGCCTCGATCTCCTTCGCGGTGGCCGCGCAGTTGTCCATGTTGCGGCTGGCGATCACCACGTCGGCGCCGCAGTGCGCGACGCCGAACGCCATCTCACGCCCCAGGCCGCGGCTGCCGCCGGTGATCAGCACCACCCGGTCGGTGAGGTCGAAAAGCTGGTCGGCATAGGCCATTTCAGCGGCCCCCCGAAGGCAGGGACCGGGCGAGGTCCGCCGCGGTGGCGATCAGGCGCGGGATCATCGCCCCGAAGGTGTCTTGGATCTGGGGGTCCACTTTCCCAGTGCGCACGCCAGCCGCGTAGGTCTTCTCCAGCACGATCCCCAGTTTCCAGTTGGCCAGCACCAGGTAGTAGTCGATGTTCTCGGTGGACAGCCCACTGACGTTCTCGTAGTGCGCGAGCAATTCGCTGCGCGTCGGCATGCCCCGCATGTCCAGATAGAACCCGTCGGTGTTCGGCTCCTCGCCGTCGTAGCCCAGCAACGCCCACGCGAGATCCAGCAGCGGATCACCGACCGTCGTCATCTCCCAGTCCACGATCGCGGCCAGCCGGGCGGGCTGCCCGTGCGCGAACATCACGTTGGCGAACTGGTAGTCGCCGTGCATGATGCCCGGCCGGTAGCTCGCGGGCCGGTTGTTGCGCAGCCAGTCCGCGGCGTCGTCCAGCCCGGGCAGCTCGCGCACCTTGTAGGCGTCGAGGAACTTCAGCCAGCGGTCGACCTGGCGTTCGTGGAATCCGTCCGGGCGGCCGAAGCCCTCGAGCCCCTGCGCGCGCCAGTCCACCCGGCCGAGCTTGGCGGCGCCCTCGACGAGTTGGAACGCCAGCCCGCGACGGGCGCCCAGGTCGGTGTCGAACGGCGCGTGCCACCCGCCGTCCATCGGGCTCCACCCGTCGATCGCCTGCATCACGTAGAACGGCATGCCCAGCACGGCGCCGGTGTCGTCGGCGGCGACCAGCGCCGCGTGCGGGACGTCGGTGCCCGACAGCGCGCGGACCAGGCGGATTTCCCGCAGCAAGCCGTCGATGCGGGCCGCGTCGGCGCGGGCGCCGGGCATCCGGAGGACCATCCGCTGCCCGCCCCGCTCGACCAGGTAGAGGGTGTTCTGCGAACCGCCCTTGAGCGGTTCCAGCGCCGGTTGTTGGCCGCGGCCCGGTGCGTCGTTCGCATCGAGCCAGCGGGCAAGAACGCCCGCGTCCAGTTGGGATTCGCTGACACTCGTCATAGGCTGCACACCCCGCTCTCCGCGCAGAGAATAGCATTCTCCGCTATCGGGGGCTTTCCCACCCCGCGGCCCGCGTCATTGTTCCGGCTTGTGCGCGCTCAGCAGGAAGCCTGGAGCCAGGAAGTGGCCTTCGTCGTCACGCCCGACGCGCGACGACAGGCCCGGGGCGGACGCGAATGCGTCGGCATTGCCGTACAGCTTTGCGGGGCGGATGTCATCGACCCGCCACAGCTGCCCGACGGCGTCGCGCAACTCCGCCTCGGTGAAGCCGCGCGGGCCGGGCCCGTCGCTGTCGCCGAGCGCGCCGGCGGCGAACGCCAGGATGTAGAGCGCCGCGCCCGGCGCGGCGGCCCGAGAAATCGACCGCAGGTAGTCCTGGCGTCGCTCGGGCGGCAGCGCGTGGAACAGTCCGCTGTCCAGGATCGTCGAGAAGCGCCCGTCATAGCCACCGAAGCTGGTGACGTCGGCCTGCGCGAAGGTCACCGTCGTTAGTCCGCGTCCGGCTGCCGCCGCCGTCGCGGCCGCGATCGCGGTGGCGCTGGCGTCCAGGCCGACGACCGTGTAGCCGCGCGCGGCGAGGGCCAGCGACAGCTCGGCATGGCCGCAGCCGGCGTCGAGGACAGCGCTGCGCACCTTGCCCTGATCGATCAGGGCCGCCAGCTCGGGCTGCGGCCGGCCGATGCTCCACGGTGGCGGTGCCTCCTGCCGATAGGCGGCGTCCCAATCCATGCCCGGCTGGGTCATCTCTCCTCCTCGTGAGGCGCGATGAGAAACTGGCGCTGCCCACAATCCGACGACGGGAACGAACATGCAAGTGCTGCTGGTCCGCCACGCGTTACCGCTGCGCAGCGAACACGGCGAGGGCTCCGATCCGGACCTGTCGCAGGACGGGCTGGCTCAGGTCAAACGGCTGCCCGACGCGCTCGCCAGGTTTCCGATATCGCGCGTGGTGAGCAGCCCGCAGCGGCGCGCCATCCAGACCGCCGAACCCGTCGCGGCGGCCCGCGAGCTCAGCGTCGAAATCGACCATCGGTTCGCTGAATACGACCGTGACCTTCCGGTCTACATCCCGGTCGAGCAGATCAAGGCGGAACGACCGGAGGAGTGGGCGCGCCTGGCCCAGGGGCAGCTACCCAGTGCGGTCGACGCGGACGCATTCCGGGCACGCGTCCGCGCGGCGGTCGACGACCTGGTCACCACGGCTGATCCAGAGGACACGGTCGCGGTGTTCAGCCATGGCGGCGTGATCAACGTGCTGCTGCACGAGATCCTCGGCACGGCCCGGTTGTTGTCCTTTCCCGTCGACTACGCGTCGGTGACCCGGCTGTTGTTCTCGCGGTCCGGCGAGGCGACGGTGGCGGGGGTCAACGCGGTCGAACACGTGTGGGACCTGTTGCCCCGAAACCAGCGGTGGTGAAATTGGCGGGCACCGGCGGTGGTAAACAATTTCGAGTGACTTCAACTGATCGCCTCGAAGGGCTGGACCTGGCCTCGCTGGACCGGTACCTGCGTTCGCTCGGGATTGGGCGCGACGGCGAGCTGCGAGGCGAGTTCATCTCCGGTGGCCGCTCGAACCTGACGTTCCGGGTGTACGACGACGCGTCCAGCTGGCTGGTTCGCCGCCCCCCGCTGCACGGGCTGACGCCGTCGGCACACGACATGGCCCGCGAATACAAGGTGGTCGCCGCGCTGCAGGACACCCCCGTCCCGGTCGCGCGCACGATCGCGCTGTGCGAGGACGACTCCGTGCTGGGTGCGCCGTTCCAGATCGTCGAATTCGTTGCCGGCCAGGTGGTGCGCCGGCGCGCGCAGCTCGAAGCGTTCAGCCACACCGTCATCGACGCCTGCGTCGACTCCCTGATCCGGGTGCTCGTCGACCTGCACAGCGTCGACCCGAACGCCGTGGGGCTGGCCGACTTTGGCAAGCCCAGCGGTTACCTGGAGCGGCAGGTGCGCCGGTGGGGTTCGCAATGGGAGCTGGTGCGGCTGCCCGACGACCACCGCGACGCCGACGTCGAGCGACTGCATTCGGGCCTGCGGCAATCAATTCCGCAGCAGAGCCGGGCCTCGATCGTGCACGGCGACTACCGGATCGACAACACCATCCTGGACGCCGACGATCCGACGAGGGTGCGCGCCGTCGTGGACTGGGAGCTGTCGACCCTGGGCGACCCGCTGTCCGACGCCGCCCTGATGTGCGTCTACCGCGACCCGGCGCTGGACCTGATCGTCAACGCGCAGGCCGCCTGGACGTCGCCGCTGTTGCCGACGGCCGACGAGCTGGCGGACCGCTACTCGCTGGCGGCGGGGCTGCCGCTGGCGCATTGGGAGTTTTATATGGCGCTGGCCTACTTCAAGCTCGCCATCATCGCCGCCGGCATCGACTTCCGCCGGCGGATGTCGGACCTGGCCAGCGGAACGGAGTCCGAACACGCCCCTGAGGTCGTCGCCCCGCTGATCTCGCGCGGACTGGCGGAGCTCGCCAAGCTGCCCGGCTGATAGGCCATGAGTAGTGGCTGGGCGGATTCTCTTTGCAGGGTCCGGTACAGAGGAGGCTGCTCATGTCGGTGTTGGGAAATGCGCTCGATCCGGCGACGGTGATCGTCGCAGTTGATCCTGGCAAGGCGTTCAATCGGGTGTGGATCAGCGACGGGTCGGGGTTGCTGGTTGATCCAATGTCATTGCCGGTGTCGCAGGAGGGCGTCTTGGGGTTGGAGCTCGCGCTTGGTGGGCGAGGTGGCGGCGAGCCGGTGATTGCGGTCGAGGCGACGGGCAGCTTGCACCGGGCGTGGGTGTCGGAATTGGAGCGTCGTCATGCCGGATCGGTGCGGGTGTTTGCACCGTCGGAGACCACGGCAGCGCGAATTCAGTTGGGATCAGGGCGGTTCAAGTCCGACGATCGAGACTGTGCTGCCTTGACCTACCTGGTTCGGCAGGGTCTTGGGCGGCGCTATCACGAGCAATCGGCGGTCGAGGCGTTACGCGCGGTGGTGCGTCATCGGCGAGGGCTGGTGGCCGATCGCAAGGTCGCCCAGCAGCGGCTCCATGATCAACTCAACGTGTTGTGTCCGGGCTTGTCTGCGCCGGCCGGCCATGGCAGGGCGCTGGCGCTGGACACGCCGACCGGGCTGGCCGTGTTGGCCTGTGCTGCGGCGTTCGCGGGACGGCCACCAAAATCACGGTCCTTGATCTGCCGTGCACCGGGGCGATTGACCGTCGCCACCGCCGACTATTGGGCGGCTCGGTGGCGACAGTGTTTGCCACCACCGGCCGACGCGGCTGGCCGGGCTCAACGCCTGGGACGCGACCTCGACCGCTACCGTCGGCTACTTGTCGACATCACCGAACTTGACGCCCAGACCAGCGAACTGCTGGCGGCGACCGACGGGCAGGTGTTGACCACGCTGCCCGGCGTCGCGTCGATCCGGGCGGCCGCCTTTGCTGCGCACAGTCTGCCCATTGAGCGGTTTCCTGATGCCGAACACCTCTATTCGGCCACAGGTTTGGCCCCTGCGCTCTACCAGTCGGCCACGCTGAACCGGCGTGGGCGCATCTCCCGCCAGGGCTTGGCCGAGCATCGTGACGCCCTGATGGGCATCGCCTGGGGACTTTCCCAACAATCGCCCTCCTTTGCCGGCCGCGACGCTGAACTCCGAGCTCGGGGTATGGCTCCCATACAGGCCCGTGTCGCGTTGGCCCGCCACGCCTGCCGACTGGCGTATCGACTGCTTCGAACCCAACAACCTTTCGATGAACAGCGCTATCGTCGAGGAAGGCTCAGTCGCGAGCGGTGACGGCTGTTCCGGCTATGCCGCACGACGGCGCAACTTAGCTTGCCGCCCGCTCGCGCTGGGCCGCTCTACGGCGCACACGAAAGCCTGCCGCCCCACGGCGACTAATCAGCCTGCCGACCATCACGGCCCAGCCGACCTCACGACCCAACCGTTTATCGGGCGACAACCGAGGTTGGCACCCCGGGCGATCAACACTGCCTACCCCACGCCTTGACTGCCGGCGCGAAAGCTAACCGGGCGGCGCTGAAGGATTTGAGTGTGCCGCCGCGTGATGCTTCTTCGCCGCGCGACGCAGCTGAAGGATCCGCGCGGTGCCGGCCGCGACCGTGATCAGCCCGCCCACCACCGCCGCCAGCAGGATCGCCACGCCCAGCGGCAACGTCCAGCGCCAGCCGAAGAACGCAAACGACGCCGAACTCGTGTTCTGGGCTATGAAGATGAGCAACACGATCAGGGTCAGAAAGCCTGCGGTCAGGGACGTCCACAGGGCGCCGGCGCGGGTGAACCCGACGGCCGGCTCCTTGGGGGTCGCGCCACCGTGCGGAGCCGGTGACGGGGTGGGCGAGGCTGGGGTTTGGCCACTCATACTGTCATCTTTGTCCCATCCTGGGCGGATTGAAACAAATCCACGCAAAACACCACCCGCGACCTGCCCTCGGGCCTGCCGCGTCGCGGCGGTTCTGCCGTTAGTGTCGGCGTTATGAGGATGCTGCCGCGCGCCCGCCGCGCGACCTTCCGCGCGGCAGCGTGGCTGGCCACGTTATGCCTGATCGCGGCCTGCAGCAATTCCGATCCGCTGGGGGCGGTGGCCCGCAGCCCGAAATCCATTGTGGTCGGCTCCGGCGATTTCCCGGAATCGGAGATCGTCGCCGAAATCTACGCACAAGCGCTGCAGGCCAACGGTTTTGAGATCGGGCGTCGAATGGGCATCGGCAGCAGAGAGACGTATATCCCTGCGCTGAAAGATCATTCCATCGATCTGGTGCCCGAGTACATCGGCAACCTGCTGTTGTACTTCGCGCCCAACTCCACCGCGACCTTGCTCGACGACGTCGAGTTGGAGTTGTACAAGCAACTTCCCGGTGACCTGTCGATCCTCACGCCGTCACCGGCTTCCGACACCGACACGGTCACCGTCACCGCCGGCACCGCCCGCAACTGGAACCTGAAGACAATCGGCGATTTGGCCGCCCACTCGCCCGAGGTGCGGTTCGGGGCGCCCTCGGCGTTCGAGAACCGGCCGTCCGGCCTGCCGGGCTTGCGGCAGAAGTACGGCCTGGCCATTAGCCCGGGTAACTTCGTCGCCATCAACGACGGCGGCGGCGCGGTGACCGTGCGCGCATTGCTGGAGGGCAGGGTCACCGCCGCCAACGTCTTCAGCACGTCACCGGCCATCCTGCAAGAACACCTGGTGGCGCTCGAGGATCCCGAACACAACTTTCTGGCCGGCAACATTGTCCCGCTCGTGAATTCGCAGAAGAAGTCGGATCTGCTCAAGAACGTGCTCGACGCGGTCTCGGCGAAGCTGAGCACCACCGGCATGGCCGGCCTCAACGCCGCGGTGTCGGGAAACTCGGGAGTCGATCCGGACCAGGCGGCACGAAACTGGGTGCAGTACAACGGCTTCAACCACCCGATCGGCCAACGCCGTTGATTGTCTTCGACCACGTCAGCAAGGTGTTCGCCGACGGGACCGCCGCCGTGGACCGGCTGAGCCTGACGGTTCCGACCGGCGAATTGACCGTCTTCGTCGGGTCTTCGGGCAGCGGCAAGACCACGGCGCTGCGGATGATCAACCGGATGATCGAGCCGACCTGCGGCACCATCACCGTCGACGGCGCGGACGTCAGAGGCGTCAACCCGGTGCGCCTGCGCCTCGGGATCGGCTACGTCATCCAGCACGCCGGACTCATGCCCCATCAGCGCGTGATCGACAACGTCGCAACCGTTCCGGTGCTGAAGGGACAGCCACGTAGGGCCGCCCGCAAAGCCGCCTACGAGGTGCTCGAACGCGTCGGGCTCGACACCAAGATCGCCGCCCGCTACCCGGCCCAGCTGTCCGGCGGTGAACAACAACGCGTCGGTGTGGCCCGCGCACTGGCCGCGGACCCACCCATCCTGCTGATGGACGAGCCGTTCTCGGCGGTCGACCCGGTGGTACGGCACGAGCTGCAAAACGAAATACTGCGGCTGCAAGGCGAATTGCGCAAGACCATCGTCTTCGTCACTCACGACATCGACGAGGCGCTCAGACTGGGCGATCGGGTAGCGGTGTTCAAAGGCGGCGTACTGCAGCAGTACGACGAACCCGCGCAGCTGCTTTCGCGTCCGGCCAACGAATTCGTGGCCAGGTTCATCGGCATGGGCCGCGGCTACCGATTGCTGCAGCTGATGGACGCGGCCGGCTTGTCTTTGCATGACATCGAGCGGGTCGCCGCCGACAGCCTGCGCGATACCGGCCTGCCCGACGGCTGGGCGGTGGTGGTCGACGACGCGGGAGCCCCAGTGGGGTGGATCGACGCCGAGGGCCTGCGCAAGCACCGCGGCGGCGCGCCGTTGGCCGACAGCGTCAGTGGCGTCGGCTCGCTGTTCCGCCCGGGCGGCAATCTCAGCCACGCGCTCGACGCGGCGCTGTCGTCGCCGTCGGGCGTCGGCGTCGCCGTGGACGACGGGGGCAAGGTCATCGGCGGCGTGCTGGCCGCCGACGTGCTGGCCGCGGTCGACGCGCGGCGGCGGGCCTAGAGGAGAGGGTCGATGCACTACTTGTTCACCCATCTCGACGACGCCTGGGCGCTGACGCTGGTGCATCTGCGGCTGTCGTTGGTGCCGGTGCTGATCGGGTTGGCGATCGCGGTCCCGCTGGGCGTCGCGGTGCAGCGCGCGCCGATTCCCCGACGGCTGACGACGGCGGGCGCCGCCGTCGTGTTCACCATTCCGTCGCTGGCACTGTTCGTGGTCTTGCCGATGATCATCGGAACGCGGATCCTCGACGAGGCCAACGTCATGGTCGCGCTGAGCGCCTACACCGCCGCGTTGCTGGTGCGGGGGGTGCTCGAGGCGCTGGATGCGGTGCCGGCCCAGGTGCGCGACGCCGCCGCCGCGGTTGGGTACCCGACACTCAAGCGGATGCTGAAAGTCGACCTGCCGCTGTCTATCCCGGTGTTGGTCGCAGGGTTGCGCGTGGTCGTGGTGACCAACATCGCGATGGTCTCGGTCGGCTCGGTGATCGGCATCGGCGGCCTGGGCACCTGGTTCACCGCGGGCTACCAGACCGACAAGAGCGACCAGATCGTCGCGGGCATCGTCGCGCTGTTCGTGCTGGCCACCGTCATCGACGCGGTCATCGTCGTGGCCGGGCGGCTTGCCACGCCGTGGGAGCGCGCCGGGCGCAGGACCGGTCGCCGCTCGGTGGTGGCCCCGGTCGTGGGCGGCGCGCGATGAACTTCCTACAACGGGCGCTCGCCTACCTGCTGACCGCCGACAACTGGACCGGTCCGGTCGGGCTGGCGGCGCGCGTCGTGGAGCATCTGGAGTACACCGCGATCGCGGTGGCCGCGTCCGCGGTGATCGCCGTCCCGATCGGGCTGGTCATCGGGCACACGGGTCGCGGCACGCTCCTGGTGGTGGGGGCGGTCAACGGGCTGCGGGCGCTGCCGACGCTGGGCGTGCTGCTGCTGGGGGTATTGCTGTTCGGGCTGGGCATCGGGCCGCCGCTGGTTGCCCTGATGCTGCTCGGAGTGCCTTCGCTGCTGGCCGGTACGTACGCGGGCATCGCCAATGTCGACCCGACGGTCGTCGACGCCGCCCGCGCCATGGGCATGACGGAGACCCGGGTGTTGCTGCGCGTCGAGATACCCAACGCGCTGCCGCTGATCCTGGGCGGGCTGCGCAACGCGACGCTGCAGGTGGTCGCCACCGCGACGGTGGCCGCCTATGCCAGCCTCGGTGGGCTGGGCCGATACCTGATCGACGGGATCAAGGAGCGCCAATTTCAGCTCGCCCTGGTCGGTGCGCTGATGGTGGCCGCGCTCGCGCTGATCCTCGACGGCCTGCTCGCGCTGGCGGTGTGGGCCTCGGTGCCGGGCACCGGGCGGTTGCGCGGCCGATCAGGCGGGGCCGCCCGGCGGCCCGGCCACGTGACGCCCACCGCACTTGGGGCCAAACCCGCCGCCGCCGATGGACAAGTCCTACGGTAGAAGCGTGAACGCAGCCCCCTCTGACCCAGCCCGGCGCGTGTGGCAGGCGATGTTGACCTGGCGCGCGCAGGACGTATCCCGCATGGAATCGGTGCGAATCCAAGTGTCCGGCAAGCGGATCCGGGCCAATGGACGCATCGTGGCCGCCGCCACCGCGACCAACCCGGCGTTCGGCGCCTACTACGACGTGCAGACCGACGAGACCGGCGCCACCAAGCGCCTGGGGCTGACCGTCACGCTGGCCGAGCGGGAACGCGTGCTCTCCATCGCCCGCGACGAGGAAAACATGTGGCTGGTGACCGACCACCAGGGCGAGCGGCGCGCCGGGTACAACGGCGCGCTCGACGTCGACGTGGTGTTCAGCCCGTTTTTCAATGCGCTGCCCATCCGGCGCCTCGGGCTGCACGAGCGGGCGGACATGGTCACGTTGCCGATGGTCTATGTGAACGTACCCGACATGTCCGTCACCGCGGCGACGGTGAGCTACACCAGCGAGGGAAGCCGCGAGGGGATCAAGTTGCGCTCCCCGGTCGCCGACACCGCGGTGAGCGCCGATGAAGAGGGATTCATCGTGGACTATCCAGGCTTGGCAGAGCGGATCTGATCACCCCGCCCGCCCGGCCCGCCGCGGCCAGTTCTTCGCGCCAGTTCTCCGCGCCGATGACGACGGTGAAGATGTCGGAGCGCGGGAAGCTGTCGTAACGGGTCCGCGCGGCGTGGCCCGCGTCGATGAGGTCGGCCAGCGTGTTGTGGGAGGCCAGCGACTCGCGGGCGCGGACGAGTAGCTCGATGACCTGGTCGAGCTCGGGCAGCAGCTGCGCGGAATTGCTCTCGCACATCGCCCGCACCAGTTCCGGGGCGGTGCCGGCGACCCGGGTGCCGTCGCGGAAGGAGCCGGCCGCCAGCGCGAAGGCCAGCGGGACCTCCCCGGCCGTGACGGCCAGCGCCTCGGCGAGCAGGTGCGGGAGATGGGAGATGGCCGCCGCCGCGGCGTCGTGCTCGTCCGATTTGGCCGGCACCACCAGCGCGCCGCAGTCCAGCGCGAGCTGCATCACCATCGACCAGATCCGGGGGTCGACATGGTCGTCCACGCTGACCACCCACGGCGCCCTGGTGAACAACCCGGCATAGCCCGCGGCCCAACCCGAATCCGCGGTGCCCGTCATGGGGTGACCGCCGACGAAGCGCTCCAGCAGGCCCGCCGCGGCCACCGCGTCGAGCACGGCGCTTTTGACGCTGGTGACGTCGGTCAGCGGGCAATCGGGGGCCAGTTCGCTGACGTGGGCGAGCAGGCCTGCCAACGCCGGCATCGGCACGGCCAGGACGATCAGCGCGCCGGTGTCGGCGGCCCGGGTCAGGGTCTGGGTGAGATCGGTGCTGGCGTCGAAGCCGTCGGCGCTGGCGGCGTGCGCGCCCTCCACCGACCGGTTGTAGCCGAACACGTCGCGGCCGGCCGCCGTGGTGGCCCGCATGATCGAGCCCCCGATGAGGCCCAGCCCGAGCACGCACACGGGGGTTTCGGACCGAGGATGAGCCACAATCCAAGGTTGGCACAGTCAGCGCTGCGTCTGGTCAGAGGGCCTGGTCAGCGACTAGCGTAGGCGCCCATGGGAGCACAGCGGGCCTCGGCGCAAGGCCCGTCCGCGGACGCGCCGGACGGCTTCGGCGTTGCGGTCGTGCGCGAAGAGGGCAAATGGCGCTGTTATGCCATGTCTCCCAAGGCGCTGACGAGCCTGAAGGCCGCCGAGACCGAGCTGCGTGAGCTGCGCAGCTCCGGCGCGGTCTTCGGACTCCTCGACGTGGACGACGAATTTTTCGTCATCGTTCGCCCAGGACCGTCGGGGACCAGGCTGCTGCTCTCGGATGCCACCGCCGCGCTGGACTACGACATCGCCGCCGAAGCGCTGGACAACCTCGACGCCGACATCGATCCCGAGGACCTCGAGGACGCGGACCCGTTCGAGGAGGGCGACCTGGGGCTGCTGTCCGATGTCGGACTGCCCGAGGCGGTGCTGGGGGTCATCCTCGACGAGAGCGACCTGTACGCCGACGAGCAATTGGGCCGCATCGCCCGCGAGATGGGCTTCGCCGACGAGCTGTCGGCGGTGATCGACCGCCTCGGTCGGTGATCACCGATCACCGACGAAGACCTGATCCGCACCGCACTGTCGGTCGCCGCGACGGCGGGCCCCCGCGACGTGCCGATCGGTGCGGTGGTCATCGGCGCCGACGGGACCGAACTGGCCCGGGCGGTGAATGCCCGTGAGGCCCTTGGCGATCCGACCGCGCACGCCGAAATCCTGGCGATGCGGGCGGCCGCGCACGTGCTCGGCGACGGGTGGCGGCTGGAGGGCGCCACGCTCGCGGTGACCGTCGAACCGTGCACTATGTGCGCGGGCGCGTTGGTCCTGGCCCGCATCGCGCGGCTGGTGTTCGGGGCGTGGGAACCCAAGACGGGAGCGGTCGGGTCGCTGTGGGACGTCGTCCGCGACCGTCGGCTCAACCACCGCCCGCAGGTGCGCGGCGGTGTGCTCGCGCAGCAATGCGCCGCGCCGCTGGAGGACTTCTTCGCCCGCCAGCGATTGGGGTGAGCGGCCAGCGGTTGGGTAAGCTGCCTGGCGGTGGCGTGTCCGAGCGGCCTAAGGAGCACGCCTCGAAAGCGTGTGACGGCTAAAACCGTCCGAGGGTTCAAATCCCTCCGCCACCGCCAAAGCCAGTCAAACCGACGGCGTCATTCACGCCGGGGTGAGCGGCGTCATCGTGCACCGATATCCACCTCGTCGCTTGGTAAAGCCTCCTCGCCCCTCGTAACCTGTTTGGCCGCGCGCCGGGCGCGGTGCCGATCGGTCGCGGGCTGCCTCCGCGCCAACTCACGGGGAAAGGTACGTCTGTACCAGAAAGCCGTTGCGCAATCGATATCGAACCGCTATCTTTGGCACTCGGGGGGATCCAGGTCACAGCAACGGGCACGTGTGGCGCGAATCCCAGCATCGGGGAGGCGGTCGCGGACTCGCGGCCGAGACGAAGGGATGGCTCCTTGCCAGGAACAGGACCGGCCTCGCGGCCGCTAAATCTGGTGCCCCCAGCCGGCGCTCCGCGCGCAGTGGACGCGGGCGATCGCGCGTGGGTCACGAAGGCGCTGTGCAGGGAAACCGATCCCGACGAACTATTTGTGCGGGGAGCCGCCCAGCGAAGGGCCGCGGCTATCTGCCGTCACTGCCCCGTGATGCAGGAATGCGGGGCGGAAGCGCTCGACAACAAGGTCGAGTTCGGGATCTGGGGTGGTATGACCGAGCGGCAGCGCAGGGCCTTGCTCAAGCAGCACCCCGAGATCGTGTCGTGGACGGATTACTTCGACAGGCGCAACAGCCGGTCGCTCGGATAGGAACCCGCGGGCGCGAAAAGCCGGCGAGGCCCGCCCTCCTTATTACGAAATTGTTACCGCTCCCCCGTCCGGGGGCGCTTCAGGTAGGCCCGCCGCTGGTCAGGCTCCTAGCCGCCTGCAATTCATTGTCCCGAAAGGGCCGGCCATCGGGTTGCAGAAGGTCATGAAACCACACCTTCGGCGGCGCCGGATACGGGTGGTCCCAGGAGTCCCAAGGATAGTAGGTCTGGGTCTTGCCGGCGACCAGACCCCAGTTGAAGGCGCCGACGTTGCGCCGCTTCGCGATCGGCAGGATCGCCTCGATGGTGCTGCCCTGGGGCCGGGCCATGTACTCGGTACAGATGATCGGTCGCCCCAGCGGCGCAAGCTCGGCGATCCGCGACTCGAAGCCCGCGGGCTCGGCGTATGAGTGAAAGGTGATCACGTCGGCGTTGTTCAGCTGGATGTCGCTGATCGGGCTGCGGCCCCCCTGCTCGCCCTGATCGCCGCCGCGCCACACGCCGCTTGTCAACGGTTGGCTCGGGTCGACCGCGCGCGCCCACCGGAACACCTGGGGGAGCAGCTCGGCGACCAGTTCCAGCTTGTCTTTCCTCTCCACCTTTTGATACACGCGCGCGGGGTTGTCGGGCTCGTTCCACATGTCCCAACCCAAAATCCGGTTGTCACTGCGGAATTGGGTCAACACGCTCGTCACGTAGTCGTGCAGGACGCGGGTGTAGGCGGGATCGCCCAGGCGTTCGGCGCCGGGGCTCTGCACCCAACCCGAGTTGTGCACGCCGGGCCTCGGCGCCCGTTGCGGGCCCAGTTTGGGGAACGGGTCCCAGCACGAGTCGAAGAAGACGAACAGCGGCCTGATGCCGTGGCTGGCGGCGAGGCTGACGAACTGCGCGAGGCGGTTGTGGAAGCCGCGGGCGTCCTGCGCCCACAGCTGATCGTGCAGAAACACCCGCACGCTGTTGAAGCCGTATGCCCGGGCCCAGCCCAGCTCGGTATTGATGCGCCGGAGGTCGTAGGTGCCCGGCTGAAACATCTCGAGCTGATTGATGGCGGTGGACGGGATGTAGTTGGCACCGACGAGCCATCCCTGCGCTTGGTACCAACGATTGGCACGGTCGGGTGACCACCGGGTCACCTCACCGGAGGAGCGCGGTGCCGGTTCGGCCGAGGCGCGGGGCGCGTGGGCCAGCGCCGTGCCCGCCGCCAGCAGCAAGGGGATCTTGAGGGCTGTTCGACGGTGCACGATCTGACGATAAATTTCGCCGGGCCGCCTCCCCGGGATTTGGCCAGCGAGTCGCCGGGGAGCTTATCGGCGCTTCGGGAATTGTTATCTCGTTGTGACCTAGCGGCATTCACGCGCGGGGCCCGCGGGTGCGTTGTGGCCCTTGGGATGCGGTCACGACGGGCGCCAAGACCGTTGTGCGCCTGGTGAAAACGGGCCCGCTCAGATGCCGAATGACTGCGGCGACCACTCGTTTACGACAAGGGGTAACGAGACCACCGAATCTCCGCACGAAACGTCGATCACCCAGCGGCCGTCAAACGGCAGCCGCGTCTCGATCGGAAAGAAGGCGAAACCCGGAAAGTCCCCGACGGCGGCCTGTGGCGCTTCGAACGAAGTGTGTTGAGTGGCGTCAAGCGTCGGTGGCTTCATTTCCACGTCGATCCGCCGTTCCGAATCTTCGTCGTCGGGCTGGGTCAGCACCACCAGGACAATGCGGGCCACCCGGTCGGGACCGACCGTGAATTTGGACAGCACGCCGCCTTGCACGTTTAGTTTGTTGTCGACCGTCGCGGCCGCTTCCGCCAGGAAAGCACCGGCAAGCATCACACGCAGAACGTACCGCGTAGCAGGGCCGATCGGGTACCGGATGGCATTTGCGGAACGGATGCAAAAAGATCCTTCGAACTTCGCGCCGAGGAGCGCGATACTAAGCGCGTGCCTGATCGCAATGTGCTCGGCGGTCCGCTGGAACCGTGCGGCACGGAACCACTTACCGGTTACTACCGCGACGGCTGCTGCTCGACCGGTTCGGAGGACCTCGGCCGGCACACGATCTGTGCGGTGATGACCGCTGAGTTCCTGGAACACCAGCGTTCCATCGGTAACGACTTGCTGACGCCGGTTCCCGAGCTCCGGTTCCCCGGGCTGCTCCCCGGCGACCGCTGGTGTGTCACCGCGCTGAACTGGCTCCGGGCCCATCACGACGGGTTCGCCGCGCCCGTGGTGCTGGCGTCCACCCACGAGCGCACGCTCGAGGTGGTCCCCCTGGAGGCGCTGCAGGAGCACAAGGTCGACGTTCCCGACGACCTGGCTAACCTGTAGAACTCTCGGCTCGCTGCGGTAGCTTCGACGCAGTCGATGTCGAGGAGGCGGGCGCGTGGGTCATGCGGTCGGCGACGTGAATGACATCGACTTCGACGATCTGACGGCACCTCGGCTGACCGATGTGCAGCGTCAGATTCTGGAATTCACCGAAGCCAGGCCGGTCGACTTCGACATCGACCGGATGCTGGCCGAGGCGGTCGGGCAGGCCGGTGCCGGCGATCTGGACGACGGCGACGGGTTCGGGGAGCGGCTGGCCGCGCACGTGGCGGCGATCGAGGCCGACGAGGGCCTGACCCAGCTCACCCGCACGTCGCTGCGGCAGCGAGTGGTTCGCCTGCTGCGCAACCGGCTGTCGCTGGTCGAGCTCATCGGGCGCTACCCCGAAATCGAGTCGATTGTCATCGAAAAGCCCCTCATCGTGGTCGGGATGCCGCGATCCGGCACCACGCATCTGGTGAATCTCATCGCCGCCGACCCGCGCCGGCGCGCGCTGCCCTATTGGGAGAGCCAGGAACCGATTCCCGCCCGCGGCCAGGGCCCCGACATCTTCGGGGTCGATCCCCGCTACGCGCGGGCGAAGGCCGAGCACGACGCGCTCATGGCCAGCGCGCCGGTGGTGGCCGCGATGCACGACCGGTTTCCCGAGGCGATCGAGGAGGAGGTCGAACTGCTCGACCTCGACCTGGCCGCCTACGTCCTGGAATGGCACGCGCGCGTGCCCGATTGGCGCGATTACTACCTGGCGCTCGACCAAAACCGCCACTACGCGTACCTGAGGAAAGTTCTGCAGGCGCTGACCTTCCTGCGCGGTCCGCGGACCTGGGTCCTGAAGAGCCCGCAGCACTGCGAGCAGCTCGGCCCGCTGATGGCGACCTTTCCCGACGCGACGGTGGCCTTCACCCATCGCGACCCGGTGGCGGTGGTGCAGTCGGCGATCACGATGATGGCCTACTCCGACCGGCTGCGCCGCACCAGCATCGACGCGGGCTGGCTGCTGGACTACTGGAGCGACCGGGTGCACCGGCTGCTCGGCGCGTGCGTGCGTGACCGCGAGCTCGTTCCGGCCGAACGCAGCATCGACATCAGCTTCCACCACCTCAACGGCAACGAGCTGCCGCTGCTGGAGCAGCTGTACCGGCGGGGCGGCGTCGAGCTGACACCGAAGGTGCGGGGGCGCCTGCAGCAGTACCTGGACGGCAACCCGCGGGGCAAGCACGGCCGCATCCGCTACGACCTGCAGCGGCATTTCGGCATCTCGCCCGACGAACTGCGCGGGCGGTTCGGCTTCTACTTCGACAGGTTCGACGTCCGCCCCGAATGAAGGAGACATCCGCGATGGAACCCGTCTATCGCAGCAGACCCGGCGCCGATGCCATGCGCCCGGCGTCCGCCGAGAAGGCCGACCAGATAGCGCCGGGCCTGTGGTGCTCGCCGGGCCTGTCGAACGCCTACCTGCTGACCACCGGCGACGGCCGGGTCGTCGTCAACACCGGGATGGGCTTCGAGGGGCCGGTGCACCGCGCCAACTTCGACGCCGTCGACCCCTCCCCGGTGCGCTACATCATCTTCACGCAGGGCCACGTCGACCACGTCGGCGGCTTGGACAGCGTGCGCGACCCCGATACAACGGTTGTCGCGCAGGCGAACTGGACCGCGTGGCGCGACGACAACGAACGGCTGATCCCGTACCGCGCCGCCCGCAGCGCGTTCGCCTTCCAGGACAAGCTGGCGACGGGCATCCAGGCCATTCAGCGCCGTCTCGGTACGACGCGGCTGGCCGGCCAGAGCGTGCCCGTCGTCGACCTCGAATTCGAGGACACGCTGACCCTGGAGATCGGCGGCCGGCGGATGGAGCTGATCTCGGTGCCCGGCGGTGAGACCACCGATTCGCTGGTTGTGTGGCTACCCGACGAACGGATCTGCCTGTGCGGGAACACCTTCGGCCCGGTGTTCGGGCACATCCCCAACCTCGTGACGATGCGCGGCGACCGGTACCGGGACGCGCTGACCGCGATCGCGTCGGTCGAGCGGGTGCGCGAGCTGGAGCCGGAACTCCTGGTGACCGGCCACTTCGACCCGATCGCCGGCAAGGGGCGCATCAACGCCGAATTGACCCGGCTGCGGGACGCGATCCAATACATCCACGACCAGACCGTCGCCGGGATGAACGCGGGCAAGGACGTCCGGACCCTGATGCGCGAGATCACGTTGCCCCCGGAATACGAAGTGGGCCAGGGCTACGGCAAGGTCGCCTGGGACGTGCGCGCCGTCTGGGAGAACTACTCGGGCTGGTTTCATCACCGGTCGACCACGGAGCTGTACCCCGTCGGCTTCGACGCCGTCGCCGCCGACGTGGTGGAGCTGGCCGGCGCCGATGCGTTGGTGGACAGGGCGCGCAGGCACCTCGACGCGGGCCGGGCGCTGCACGCCATCCACCTCGCCGAGCTCGCCGCGTCCGAGCACGCGGGCGCGCGCGAAGTGTTGAAGAGGGCGCACGAAACGCTGCTGGCCGACAGCACCAACTTCTGGGAAAGCGCCTGGCTCACAAACCGATTAGCGAGGAACTTATGACGGCACGCGTCACCTTCGACTTCACCGGGACGGAGGTGCTGATCACCGGCGGCACCAGCGGCATCGGGCACGCCAGCGCGACGCTGTTCCGCGACGCCGGTGCCTCGGTTGCCATCACCGGAACCAAACCGACCGCCGCCGACTACCAGGCCGACCTGTCCGGTATGGCCTATCACCAATTGCAGATCATCGAGGAAAAGTCGATAGACGCGCTCGCGCAGAGGTTCACCCGCCTCGACGTGCTCGTCAACAATGCCGGCGCGAATTTCCCCGGCGGCCTTGACGAGTCGAAGCCCGACGGGTTCGACGCGTCGGTCGCGCTCAACCTGACCGGTCCGTACCGGCTCACGGTCGCCCTGTACGGGGCGTTGAAGTCGTCGACTGCGCCCGGCGGCGCCAGCGTGGTCAACCTGGCGTCGATGTCGGCGCTGCGAGCCGTTCCGCTGGTGCCCGGCTACGGCGCCGCGAAGGCCGGGATCGTTTGCATCACGCGGAATCTCGCGGTCAAGTGGGCGCGCAAGGGGATCCGGGTGAATGCGGTGGCGCCGGGCACGATCGACACCCCGATGACCGCTCCGATGCACGGGTCGGCCGAACTGGTGGAATCCGAGCTGGCGCACATTCCGTTGCGCCGGTTCGGATCGGTCGGGGAGATCGCGCCGACGATCGCGTTTCTGTGCACCGAGCAGAGCAGCTACACCAGTGGCGCGCTCTTCGTCGTCGACGGCGCATCCGACTGCGTCTGAAAGCAAGGGACTCACAATGACATTCGCTCTGCACCCCGAGGACTTCTACCACACCGGCATCATCGTGCCCGACCTCGACGCGGCGATGGCCAGGCTGAGCGCGCTGGCCGGCTACCGGTGGATCAATCCGATGAGCTACACGCTGCCCTTTCGCACCGCCGCCGGCGTCCGCGAACTGACCTCGACGATCGTCTACTCCTTGCAAAGCCCCCACGTCGAACTCGTGCAAGAGGTGCCCGGAAGTCCGTGGACGGCCGCGCCGGGCAACGCCGTCCATCACCTCGGCTACTTCAGCGACGACCTCGCCGAGAGCGCCGGGGCGCTGGAGGCCAACGGCTTCACTTTGGAGATGACCGCCGACACTCCCGGGTCCGATCTCGCGCTGTTCGCCTACTACACGGACGCTTGTGGCACCCGCATCGAGATCGTCGATCGCGCGCTTTTTCCCGACTTCCCCGCGTTCCTGAACTCGATGGCCGGCCCACCGGAGGTTTGACGTGCTATTGACCGTGCTGCGCTTCAATTTTGCCTCCCCCCAAGGTGATCCGCGCGTGCAGAGCGAACTGCTGGCGGCCGCGCTGGAACTGGCGCAGTGGGGCGAGTCCCGCGGAATCACCTCCATCAGTGTCGATGAGCATCATGCGACCGGGCACGGGTGGAGCTGCAACCCGATCATGGCGGCGTCGATGTTCCTGGCGCGCACTACGACCCTGATCGCCAGCGTGGACTGCGCGCTGGGGCCGCTGTGGAATCCCGTCCGACTAGCCGAGGACATCGCGCTCGTCGACAACATGAGCCGCGGCCGGCTGCACACCACCGTGGGCCTGGGCTACCGCACGATCGAATACGACTCGCTCGGCATCGATTTCGGACGGCGCGGCGCACTGATGGACGCCCTGGTCGAGCGGATGCTGTCCGTCTGGTCCGGTACCGGGGCCGACGCGGGAGTATGCACCGGTACCTGGACACGGCCGCATCCGCCGCTGTACGTCGGCGGCGGTTCGCGCGTCACCGCGCGGCGCGCGGCGCGTTTTCGGCTGCCGCTCAGCCTGGCCGACCACCTGCCCGGGATCGCCGCCTACTATCGCGAGTTGTGTTCCGAGGCCGGCATCAAATCCCTCATCCTCATGCCTGGGCCGATCAATCGCGGGATGATCTACCTGCACGAGGATCCGGACCGGGCCTGGGCGGAATTCGGCGACCACATCCTCTGGGAGGCAGTCACTTACGGCGGATGGTCGGGCGAGGAGCGTTCGCTCATGCACCTGCCCGGGGTGCAGACCCTGGACGAGGTCAAGGCGTCGGGGCGGTACCGGTTCCTGACCCCCGACCAGCTCATCGCCGAGGTGCGAGGGTCCCAGCAGTACGGGCCGCTCGTGCTGCATCCGCTGGTCGGCGGGATGCCGGTCGACGAGGCGTGGAAGTCGGTTCAGCTGCTCACCGACAAGGTACTGCCGGCGCTCGGCTGATTGCGCCGAATCCGCGACTGCCGATTGCGCGCGCGGCCGACGGATCGAGTCCGAATGTGGATCCGAAAGGAGGAGGCGGCTGAGCCGCCCAGGTTCCCGGTGGCGGCGCATCAACCGCGCAGGGGATCGGCCAAAGTCACCTGCCCCACCGAGCACCCGATTATGGGTGTGAATAAGGGGTACGAGTCTTGCGTCGTTAGGCGATCACAAGAATGGGGGACCCGATGAGATCTGGAGTACTGACGGCAATCGCGGCGCTTGGTGGCGCTGCCGTAATCGGCTTGGGGGCCGGCTGCGGCGTTGCCGCCGCAGAAATTTCGGCAACGAATGTGCCGGCAGCCCCGTCGGCGCCCACGTCGTCCAGCCCTGCGCCACCGCCACCGCCCGCACCCCGGATACCGTACGGAGGCGGGTACTCGAATTCCGCTCCGGGCGGCGGCGGCGCAGCTGGTGGCGCGGGCGGCGGTGCCGGAGGAGGAGCCGGCGGCGGCGGATNGATCAGCACGAGCGATGGCGAACAACGAAGGCAGGACAAACGTGACACCACGAATCAGCGGGATCTTCGTGGTTCCGTTCCTCGCGACGCTGGCGATGCTGCTCGCGCCGTCTGCCTGGGCCGACACCTACACCGACCAGGTGGTGGGCCGCTTCGATGCGCAGACCCACGTGGTGGCCGACGCCGCGGGTCGGCCGCCGCTGGAAAACGCCGACAAGCTGAACCAGCAGATCCTCACCAGCCGGTGGGCGTGGAGCCCCGCCCCGCCGGTGTGGGTGGCCGCGGTGGCGCCCGACCAGACCGGTGTGACAACGCCGGACGCCATCCATGAGGTCATCGTGGGCCGCGATCCGGGGTTCAGCGGCGTCATCCTGGTCATCGACGCCAAGGGCTATCACGTGCGCGCCTACAACGTGCCGAGGGTGATCGCGGACAGCGTGGACCCGTTCCTCCGACAGTCGGCCAAGGAGCACCGCAACGACCCCTACGGGGCGACCAGTGACTTCGTCAGCAAGCTGTCCGGCGTGACCGCCGCGCCCGGTGGCACGGCGACGACCTCTCCCGTCGGCAGCGCCAGGCACGGCGGCTTGGCTGCACTGTGGACGGCGCTGATCGTGATCGGCGTCGCCTTGGCGGTTGTCGGCCTGATCTGGTTCGCCGTGAGCCGAAGCCGCAAGCGCCGCAAGGACAACGAGGCGCGCGAGTGGGTCAAGGGGCAGTTGATCGCCGCCGAGTCCGAGGTCGCCGATCTCGACAACGCGGTGATCGCCAACGCCGACATCGACGTCAGCGCGGAGTCGCTGAAGGCGAACGCGGGTCTGGGCGACGCCCGAAAGGCTTACCAGGCGGGCGATTACACCGCGGCGCGGGCGCACCTGCGGGCCGTGCAGGCCACTGTGCACAAGGCGAACCGCAAGCTGAACCCGGGGCCCAACGTGTCCGCCGTGACGTCGGTGCCGGAGCCGGACCGCAAGCAGGCCACGGTGCAGGTGAAGAACCCGGACACCGGGCAGTACGTGACGATCAACAACAACAACTACAGCACCACCCCGCAGCCCGGCTACGCGAACTACTACCCCGGCGGCATGTACAACGGGATGTTTTTCTACCCCGGCTACTACCCGTACGCGTTCTGGGGGCCGGGCTGGGGTTGGGCCCTGGCCGATGTCCTGTTGATCGACGCCATGCTCGACGACCATTGGGGCGGCAGTTACGACCGGGGCTTCGACGCCGGATGGGATTCGGCGACGGCGAATCAGAGCTTCGACAGCGCCCCGAGCGGCGGCTACGACAGCCAGCAGGGCGACGTCGGCTTCGACGGGGGCTACCAGTACTCAGGCGGCGGCGACGCCGGTTTCGGCGGCAACGACTCGGGCGGCGGTTATGACTCCGGCGGCGGATTCGACTTCGGCGGCTCGGACTTTGGCGGCGGGTTTGACTCCGGCGGGGGCGACAGCGGCTTCTGAGCCTTCAGAAGGCGGAGATCCCGCCGCGGTGCGGGTGCAGCGCTCCCACCGGTGAGGTCAGCGGGAGATGCAGCGCGTCAACGATTCCCGGCTCGGCCTCGCAGACCCAGGGGATGGCGTTGACCGCGCGCATGCCGGTCGCCAGCAGGCCGTGATCGTTGTGGCTGTCGCCGGGCCGATACCCGACTTCGAATTCGGCATCGAAGCTCGGCTCACCGTCGATGACGACGCGCCAGATGCCATCGGTTCCGCCCGTTCGGCCCTTGGGCCAGTCGGGGGCGAGGTCGTCGGCGATGCGGTCGACGTGCTCGATGGTGATGACCTCGACGCCGTCGACGACCCCGATGCAGCGCGCCCGGGTGGCGCCGACGGTCCCCGCTTCGACAAGGCCGAACGCGGTGGGAATATCACGCGGAGTCGCCTGGAACTCGCACGTTTCGCGGATGTCGTCGAGTTGCACCCCCAGCGCGTCGGCCACCATCGTGACCGCGGCGCCCCAGCCCCAGCGGAGGACGCCGGGCATCATCAAGCCGCCTTGGTAGTCCAGCGGCTGGCCGAATCCGAACAGCTCACGCATGTCGTATTCGGCCGGGTACTCGGAGTAGTTGGTGATTTCGATGCCCCGCACCGAATAAACCTTGTGCGACATCGACATCAGCGCGACCGGGAACAGGTCGGCGCCGAACCCGGGCTCGATGCCGCTGGAGAACAACGAGCTGCGGCCGGCGTCCGCCGCGCCGCGGATCGCATCGATCACCTTGCCGGGCAGCGAGCCGCGCGGGTACACGAGTCCGGGTATCGCGGTCGTCACCGCGTTCTTGCCGGCGGCCAGGATTCGGCACAGGTCGCCGATCGCTTCCTTCATCCGGGGTGGCGCCGGCGCCGCGTAGACGACGCAGTCCGCGTCGCCGCCGAGGATCGCCGACTCGTCCCGGGTTGCCAGGACGCCGACGGGATCGATGCCGGCGAGTTCGCCGGCGTCCTTGCCGTTCTTGCTGTCCGAGTGCACCCACACCCCGACAAGATCGAGGTTGGGGCGGTCGGTGACGGTTCGGATCGCGTACTTCCCGACTCCGCCGGTGGCCCACACCGCGACTTTGTACGTGTCCTTCACGAGATCGACTTCCTTTTCCAGTGTCTGCCCTTGACCGCCTCGAGGGCCTCGATGACGTAGAGATCCAGCGTTCGCGGGGCCCCGGATTGCCGCACCCACTGCTGGAACGCGAAATCGGCTGCCGCGAAGGCAAGTTGGACCAGCAGCCCGGGGCGGATGTCGTCGGTGGGGTTGGCGCCCATCCGTTCGCCCACCAGCTTGGCGGCGCGTTCCTTGTCGGCGGGCGTGTGGATCGTGGCCTTGTCGAGCAAGCCGGGCGCGACCAGCAGGGCTTCTCGCCACTCCTCGACGTCGGCTTGGTCGAACGAGCGGATCCGCGCGACGATGGCGTTGATCAACGCGGCATCCGGCGACTCCCTGGGCGGCCGCTGTTCGAGCAGGTTGACGATGGCGGCGCCGCCGTGCCGCACGGGGGCCAGCAGCAAATCCTCCTTCGTCGGCACGTGGCGGAAGAAGGTGCGCGGGGAAACGCCCGCGGCCGAGGCGATTTCCTCGGTCGTCACCGCGTCGTAGCCGCGCTCGATGAACAGCCGGAACGCCGCGCGCCGGATCTCGGCGCGGATTTGTGCGCGCTGCCGATCCCGCAGGGATTCCTCGGTCATCGGAAACAGCCGATGCCACCGTCGACGTGAATGGTCTGTCCGGTGATGAACGTCGCATCGGTGCCGAGCAGGAATGCCACCAGCGCTCCGACGTCGGTGCGGACGTCCCCGATCCGCTTCATCGGGACGCGCCTCACCGCCTTGGCGTAATCGTCGGGCGCGAACTGCTTCCACAGCTTGACGCCGTCGGACTCGGCGAACGGGCAGATGACGTTCACGCGGATGTTGTCGCGGCCCCACTCCAGTGCGGCGACCTTCGACAACCCGCGGATGGCCTCCTTGGCGGCGGCGTAACCGCCCCACCTCGGCTCGCCGCCCGTGCCGGTACCCGAGCCGAGGTTGACGACCGACCCACCGCCGGCCGCGACCATCACCGGGTGCGCGGCCTGCATGAGCAGGAATGTCGCGCGGGGGCCGACGTCGTAACCGAGTGCCAGGTCTTCGGTGGTGACATCGACGAACGGCTTGGGCTCGTTGGTGGCGATGGCGTTGTTGACCAACCCGTGCACGGTGCCGAAGGCGTCGACCGCGGCGGCCACGATCCGCGGGGCGTTGCCGGGGTCGCGCAGGTCGGCGACCAACTTCTCCACCGGACCCGCCGATTTCAGTTCGTCGGCGGTGGCGCTCAGGGCGTCGGACTGAATGTCGACCAGCAGCACCGACGCGCCGCGCTCGAGCAGTGCGGCCGCGATGCCCTTGCCGACGCCCTGCGCGGCGCCGGTGACGATCGCGACGTGGCCGCGCATCGATGCCGGGTGGCTATACGTCATCGCGCGGGCCCGATGTGCAACGGCACGCCGCGGTGCATCTCGTAGGTGCTGCGGACCCCGTTTGGCAGCTCGATGAACTCGACCGGCGTCCCGTCGGGGTCCTTGACGAAAAACATTCGCACCCCGCCGATTTCGAACGGATCCTGGTCGGGCGTGTAGCCCGCCGAGCGCAGCCGGCGGTGAGTGTCATCGAGGTCGCGGACCGACAGCGAGACGTTGTGGATCCCTGTGCTGGCCCGGCGTGCCGGTGGGTCGGCGGTGGGCTTGGCCCCTAGCGAGAGCAACTCGACCATCAGCCCACCCAGCAGGCCACCGACCACCCGGCCCTCCTGCTTTCTTTTCGCGTGCAACGCCGCATCGAAGGGCTCGCCGGAGATCAGCGTGTCGAAGACGACGTCCATGCCGAGCGCGTCGCGGTAGAACGCCAGCGCGCGGTCCATGTCGGTGACGCCGACGACGAGGTGGCAGAACGACACATCGCCCAGGAGGGTCATGGCCTGGCCGCCGCAAGATCGGGGGCCGGGCGGCCCGCGAACAACGGCAGCTGGAGGTAGGTCTTGATACCGGGCGTGGCGGCGCAGACATCGGGGATGGCGTTCACGCAGTGGTTGGCCGTGGCGACCACGCCCGGATTCTTCACCAGCCCTTCGGCGATCGTCTCGGGTTGCAAACCCTTGAAGGTGAGGCTCACGGTCGGGTCGCCGGTGATCTCCACTTCGAAGCGTTCGCCGCGCCCGCCGAAATTCCAGGCCGGCTCCAGGTCTTCCTCGCCCATCAACCAGTTCACCGCGGCGGTGATGACCGGTTCGCCGTCCACCAGGGCCTGCCAGCGGAAGCGACGCGCGGCCACCGTTCCCGTGGTGATCGGGAAGGGGGCGTAGTCGATGTCGGCCGTCGCCACCGCGACGTCCTGGATGGTCCGGA
Organism: Mycobacterium interjectum; assembly: GCF_900078675.2. Lineage (GTDB taxonomy): Bacteria > Actinomycetota > Actinomycetes > Mycobacteriales > Mycobacteriaceae > Mycobacterium > Mycobacterium interjectum. Next base: position 4,017,410 of record NZ_LT546237.1, on the reverse strand, counting down.
TGTTCGGTTCGATGCGAAATCCCATGTGATCGGCGATCATTCGGACGGATTGTTTGAAGCCCGCGTCGAGCAGGCCGGCCATGGGGCCTTGCATCGCCTCCTCGGGCGTGCCGCCGAACCCCATGATGTGGCGCACGACGTCCGGGGCGTTGTAGGTGCGGATGTCGGAGAACTCCTCGGCACGCACGTGCGTGACGGCCGACGACAGCGACGACACCATGAGCGGGAACCGTTCGGTGATGCCCCCCGGGTGGATCCCCGAACCGTGCAGGGTCACCCCGCCCTCGAGTGCCGCGTCGGCCACCGCCTGGTGACGGGGGTTGCCCGGATCCGGGTACACCCAGCCGACCGGCGTGACCACGTTCTTGCCGGACCGCAAGATCGCGATGACCTCGTCGTCGTTGGGGACCAGGGGGCTGTACACGACGCAGTCCGCGTCGAGGGCCAGCAGCTCGTCGACGTTGGTGGTGGCGGCGACGCCGAGTGGGGACGCGCCGATGATGTCACCGACGTCGGCGCCGTCCTTGCTCGCACTGTGCACCCAGCAGCCGACCAGCTCCAGCTGCGGATGATTCAGCACGCACGCGATGGCCGCCTTGCCGACACCGCCTGTCGCCCATTGGATGACGCGGATGTTCATGTGGCCTCCCGAGTACACGCCTTTACACGCCAACGGCTGAAATGGCACAGTATGACCCGCTGACAGTCACTGTCAATGACGCACAGGAAGGCCTGACGATGGGCGCCCTCGACGGCAAGATCGCGATCGTCACCGGAACCAGCCGCGGCGTGGGCGTGGGCATCGCCCACGAATTGCTGCGCGCGGGTGCCACGGTCATCGGCTGCTCACGCTCGCCGCTGGCGGCCCTCCCGGGCGTCGACGCGGAACCCGACTGGGCGGCCCGGGCCCACCAAAAGGTTTGCGACCAAGGCGATTACCACTCGATCGACTCGTTCGTCGCCGACGCCGTGGCCGCCCACGGGCGCATCGACATCCTGGTGAACAACGCCGGCGGCACCGTGCCGGCGCCGCACGCCGAAAGCATTCCCGAACTCGTGCAGCGCATCCAGGGCGCGCCGCCGAGCGACGACGACTATGAGCGCACGGCGCTGTTTCACGCGTACGCGGTGCAGATGAACCTCATCAGCCCGCTGTGGTTCGCGATCCGCGCGTACCGGCAGATGAGCACCCAGGACGGGGTGGGCTGCATCATCAACATCTCCAGCGGCGCCGGGCACCCCGCCGGGTCTCCCACGCTGGTTTCCTACGGGGCGGCCAAGAGCGGGCTCAACCAGCTGACCCGGTCGCTGGCCGAGGAATGGGGGCCCAAGGTCCGGGTCAACTGCGTCGCGCTGGGCCCGACGATGACGGAGAACTTCCGGTCGTTCGTCCTGCCGAAAGACGACCCGACCGGCGAGAAGTACTTCGCCGCCGTCCCGCTGCGCCGGGCGGGCGAGCCGGCGGAGGTGGGCCGGGTCTGTGTGTTCCTCGCGAGCGGCGACGCGGACTTCGTCAACGGCACCACCATCGAATGCGACGGCGGCATGCTGCCCGGCGTCCTCTACGACGCGGGCCTCAAGACCATCACGGACCTGCTGTAGGCGCTGCGCCGATCGACGGCTTTGGGGAGGCAGCACCTGATCGCCGCGTCGGCGTGGTCGGTCGCTCAGCCCAGGATCGGGAGCCGGCGCTCGCGCGCCAGCGCGTCGAGCGCGGCCTGCATGACCGAGCGCACGTAGGCGTCGACCTCATCGACGTCGGGATCATCGCCGAACCTCGCGGCGACGTCGATCGGCTCCAGCACCTGATAGACGATCTTGGCCGGCAACGGCATGTTGGCGGGGAAGAAGACCGTCATACCGAAGGGGAAACCGATCGTCACCGGGAGGATCTCAATCCGAAAGCGCTTGAATCGCAGCCGCTTCGCGAGCCAATTGCCCCGGGTGACGAATAGCTGCGTCTCCTGACCGCCGATTGACACGGCGGGCACGATCGGCACGCCCGCTTCGATTGCGGTCCGCACATATCCGGTTCGGCCGCCGAAGTCGATGACGTTCTGGCTCAGCGTCGGTCGGAACGCGTCGTAGTCGCCGCCCGGAAAAGCCAGCACGACTGCGCCCGAGCGCAACACCTCGCCGGCGTTTTCCCGGCTGGCATGGATGACGCCAAGGCGGCCCAACGCCGCGCGGAACGGCGTGAAGAACACGCCATAGTGGGCGAGGGTGTACAGCGGCCGGTCGTAGCCGAACCTGCCGTAGAGGGCTGGGGCCAAGACGTTCCAATCGGGCGTCAGCACCCCACCGGAATGGTTGGACACCAACAAGGCGCCGCCGGCCGAAGGGAAGGTTTCCAAGCCCCGCACCTCCGGCCGAAACCATCGGTTGATCACGGGAGTCACCGCGTTGATCAGAAGCTCGGTGAAGGTGGGGTCCCACTTGGCCATCTCGTGCGGGGCCGATTCGTCGCCGGCCATGTTCACTCCTGCGCTGCAGTCCAATGCAGTCATGCTCGCGCAGCCGTGGGGCGCCGTGGCAGAGCCACAATTCCCCGTTGCCGGGGACCAATGGCGGCCGTGGCGGGTCAAAAGACCCGTTTGCACGACGCCGCTCGTCGATAACCTCAGTGTCGGGGTGAGCTAGAGGTGCAGTCATGACAGTATTGATGACCGGATTCCCCGGCTTTCTCGGCAGCGCATTGCTGCCGGGCATCCTCAAACGCGTTGACAGCTCCGCGATCTGCTTGGTGCAGCCCAAGTTCACGCCGCTCGCGGAGCGGCGCGTGGCCGAGCTGAGCGCCGCCGATCCGTTCCTGGAGGGCCGGATCGCGGTGGTCGAGGGCGACATCACGCAGCCCGGTCTGGGCCTCGCGGCGGATGCGCTCACCGGGGTCACCGAGGCGTGGCACCTCGCCGCCGCCTACGACCTGGCCGTGCGCCACGACGTGGCGGTCCGGGTCAACGTCGAGGGCACCCGGAACGTCCTGGATACGCTCGAGCGCTGCCCCATGCTGACGCGACTGCACTACTTCAGCACGTGCTACGTCAGCGGCCGCTACGCCGGCCCGTTCGGCGAGGACGACCTCGAGGTCGGCGCCCCGTTCAACAACTACTACGAGGAGACCAAGAACCTCGCCGAGGTCCAGGTCCGCCGGCGCATGGCCGCCGGCATGCCGGCCACCGTCTATCGCCCCGCAATCGTCGTCGGTGACAGTCGCACCGGTGAGACGCAGAAGTTCGACGGGCCCTACTTCGTCATGCAGTGGCTGTTGCGACAGCCACGCCGCGCGCTCCTGCCGCTGGCCGGCGACCCGACGGCGACGCGGGTGAACGTGGTGCCGCGCGACTTCATCGTCGAGGCGGTCGGATACCTGAGCGGCCTTCCGGCGTCGGAGGGCCGAACCTATCAATTGGCGGACCCGCGCCCGCTCACCGTCGAGGAGATCGCGGAGGCTCTCGCCGAGGCGACGGGCCGGCAACTCATCAAGGTGCCGTTGCCGCGGAAGCTGGCCAAGGCGTCCCTGGCGCACGTGCCGGGGCTGTACCGCTTGATGCGGATCCCGCCGGAGGCGGTCGACTACTTCGCCCACCCCACCACCTATCTGACCGACCATTGCCGCGCCGACCTCGCGGGCAGCGGCATCGAGGCGCCCCCGTTCGGAAGCTACGTCGATCGGCTCGTCGAGTTCATGCGCAGCCATCCCGACGTCGGGTCGGCGGCGATGTTCTGAGAGGGCTTCGCGTCGCAGGCCGTTGGGGGTCTAATTGGTGGATGGAACTGATGATGCCCACCGACGCGGTCTTCCTGCTGGGGGAATCCCGTGAACACCCCATGCACGTCGGCGGCTTGCAGTTATACGAGCCACCACCGGGCGCCGGTCCCGACTTCGTCCGTGAGTTCACCGACGCCCTGATGTCCAGCGACGAATTCCAGCCCACATTCCGCAAGCACCCCGCGACGATCATGGGCGGGATAACCCCCATGGCCTGGGCCTACGACGACGAGGTCGACGTCGACTACCACGTTCGACGCTCGGCGCTGGCGTCACCGGGCCGGGTCCGCGAACTGCTGGAGCTGACGTCTCGGCTGCACACCAGCCTTCTCGATCGCCACCGCCCGCTGTGGGAGCTGTATGTGGTGGAGGGACTGAAGGACGGCCGGTTCGCCATGTACTGCAAGATGCATCACGCGCTGATCGACGGCGTCTCGGCGCAGAAGCTGATGCAGCGCGCGTTGTCGAACGATCCCGATGACCGCGAGATTCGCGCGCCGTGGAGCCTGGCGAAGCCCAAGCGCAAGTCCAGCCCCACGTCCCGGGTGGGCTCACTGCTCCGGACGGCGGGATCGGTTGCGGCACTTGGTCCTTCGACGGTGTCGCTGGCCCGCGCCGCTTTGTTCGAGCAGCAGGTGACGTTGCCGTTCGGCGCCCCGCGCACCATGCTGAACGTCAAGATCGGGGGCGCCCGCCGGTGCGCCGCCCAGTCCTGGTCGGTGGACCGCATCAAGAGCGTCAAGCGGGCCGCGGGGGTGACCCTCAACGACGTCGTCCTGGCCATGTGCTCGGGCGCGCTGCGCTACTACCTGCTCGAGCAGGACGCGCTGCCGGACACGCCCCTGGTCGCGATGGTCCCGGTGAGTCTGCGTCGCGAGGACGAGGCCGACGCCGGCGGCAACCTCGTCGGGGCGATCCTGTGCAACCTGGCCACCGACGCCGACGATCCCGCCGAGCGTCTGCAGGCCGTCAGCGAGTCGATGCGCAGCAACAAGAAGGTGTTTTCCGAATTGCCCCGAATCCAGGCGCTGGCGCTGTCGGCGATGAACATGGGCTCGCTGGCCTTGGCGGCGGTCCCGGGTTGGGTGAACTCCACGTCGCCGCCCTTCAACCTCGTCATATCGAACGTGCCGGGGCCCCAGGAGCAGCTGTACTGCGGGGGTGCGCGCCTCGACGGCAACTACCCGCTGTCGGCCATCCTCGACGGACAGGCGCTGAACATCACCCTGGTCAGCAACGCCGGCAATCTCGATTTCGGTCTGGTCGGATGCCGTCGCAGCATTCCGCACCTGCAGCGCCTGCTCGCGCATCTGGAGTCGTCGCTCAAGGATCTGGAACGCGCCGTCGGGGTCTGACAGCCGATGCCGACGCTCAGCGCGGGTGTGCTGTTGTACCGGATCGCTGACGGCGTCGTCGAGGTCCTGATCGCACACCCGGGTGGACCGTTCTGGGCCCGCAAAGACGATGGCGCCTGGTCGATTCCCAAGGGCGAGTATGCCGACGGCGATGACCCCTGGGCCGTCGCGCAGCGCGAGTTCCATGAGGAACTCGGCCTGCCGTTGCCGGCCGGCCCGCGCATCGACTTCGGCGCGCTGAAACAACCGAGCGGCAAGGTGATCACCGCCTTCGCCGTCGGGGCCGACCTCGACGTCACCGACGCGCGCAGCAACGCCTTCGAAATGGAGTGGCCCAGGGGCTCGGGCCGGATGCGGGAGTTTCCCGAGGTCGACCGGGTTGGCTGGTTTACGGTGGCGCGGGCACGCGCGAAGCTGCTCAAGGGTCAGCGTCCTTTTCTCGATCGGTTGCTGGCCCACCCGGCGCTGGCGGGACTAGACGAAGGGACTTGAACCATGCAAACGCTCCGCACTCCCGAGGACCGATTCGACGACGTGCCCGACTTCCCTTATGCGCCAAGGTATTGCGAGATACCGGACGGCGAGGGCGGTGGGCTGCGGGTCGCCTGGGTGGAGGACGGGCCACAGGATGCCGACCCCGTTCTCATGCTGCACGGCGAGCCGTCCTGGTCGTACCTGTACCGCAAGATGATCCCGATACTGGTTTCCGCCGGGCACCGCGTCATCTGCCCCGACCTGGTGGGGTTCGGTCGCTCGGACAAGCCGACCCGGCGCGAAGACCACAGCTATGCCCGCCACGTCGAATGGATGCGCGCCGTCGCCTTCGACGTCCTCGACCTTCGCGACGTGACCCTGGTGGGCCAGGACTGGGGCGGGCTGATCGGGTTGCGGCTGGCGGCCGAGCATCCCGAGCGGTTCGCCCGGCTGGTCGTCGCCAACACCGGCCTGCCGAACGGCGAGCAGCCGATGGCCGACGTGTGGTGGCGCTTCCGGGAGGCCATCACGACGGCACCGAACCTCAACATCGGGTCGTTCGTCCAGGGCGGGTGCCGCCAGCAGCTCAGCGACGAGGTGCGCGCCGGCTACGACGCGCCGTTTCCCGACGACGAGTACTGCGCCGGGCCGCGGGCCATGCCCGGCGTGGTGCCGACCGCGCCGGATGACCCCGCCGCGTCGGCCAACAAGGCGGCGTGGGCCAAGCTGGCCGTGAGCCCGACGCCCATGCTGGTCGCGTTCAGCGACAGCGACCCCATCACCGGGCCGATGGCCGCGATTTTCCAGCGCGAGATGCGCGGTGCGCAGGGCATCGACCATCCGACGATCCGCGGCGCCGGGCACTTCCTGCAGGAGGACGCCGGCGAGGAACTGGCCGACCACATCGCGGAGTTTCTGCGGCGCTGAGCCCGCCGGCGGGGCGCGCAGAATGTGAGCATGACGACCGCCGCCCAAGCCGAGTCGCAGGGGCTGCTGCTGCAGCTCCTCGACCCGGCCAACCGCGCCGACCCGTATCGGCTCCTGGCACAGTTTCGCGACCGCGGGCCGCTGCAGCTGCCGCAGACCAGCCTGACGGTTTTCTCGGCATACCGAGACTGCGACGAGGTACTGCGGCATCCGTCGTCGAGCAGCAGCAACATGAAGTCGACGGTCGCGAAGCGCCAGCTCGAGGCGGGATTGTTGCAGCCCCGGCCGTTCCCGCCGGGTTTTTTGTTCCTCGATCCGCCCGATCACACACGGCTGCGCAAGTTGGTCGCCAAGGCGTTCTCGCCGAAAGTGGTCAACGCGCTGCAACCCGAAATCGTCGCGCTGGTGGATGGACTGCTTGATCGGATCGCCGCGAAGGGCGAGTTCGACGTCGTCGAGGATTTCGCCTATCCGCTGCCCGTGGCGGTGATCTGCCGGCTGCTCGGTGTGCCGCTCGAAGACGAGCCGCAATTCAGCCGGGCCTCCGCGGTGCTGGCGCAGGCGCTGGACCCCTTCTCGACGATCACAGGCGTCCCGCCGGACGTGGTGAACGAGCGGATGCAGGCGGTGCGGGGGCTACGCGGCTATCTCCACGACTTGATCGAGCGGCGCCGGTCAGAGCCGGGCGACGACCTGTTGTCGGGCCTTGTCGCGGTGGAGGAGTCCGGTGATCAGCTGACCGAAGACGAAATCGTCTCCACCTGCAACCTGCTGTTGATCGCCGGACATGAGACCACGGTGAACCTGATCGGCAATGCGATCTTGGCCATGCTGCGGAACCCGACGCACTGGACGGCCTTGGCCGCCGACCCGGGTCGGGCCCCGGCGATCGTGGAGGAGACCCTGCGTTACGACCCACCCGTGCAACTGGCCGGGCGAGTTGCCGCCGCGGACATGACGATCGGAGACGTCGACGTGCCGGCCGGCGACATCATGATGGTCCTGCTCGCCGCGGCCCAGCGTGATCCCGCGGAGTTCGACCGGCCCGACAGCTTCGACCCGGATCGGGGGACCCTGCGGCACTTGGGGTTCGGCCGCGGAATTCACTATTGCCTGGGCGCGCCGCTGGCACGGCTGGAGGCCGGGGTCGCAGTGTCAGCGCTGACGGCACGCTTCCCCGATGCGCGGCTGGCCGGCGAACCGCGCTACAAGGCGAACGTCACGCTGCGCGGTTTGTCGGAGCTAATGGTCGCCGTCTAGCGGCGATCGCAAGCGCGCGTTGGGGGCACCTCCCGCTTGCGGGGGACCGGGCGCTGCGGGTCGCCACCATCGGAGTGCGATCAGCCGCGTTCCCACGGCGCGGTTTCGCCCATCTTTTGGTAGTACTTCGCCAGGTGGCTTTTGACGCGGCCGACGTCAGCCTTGGGCAGATCGATGCCGCCGCGAGCGCCGTCCATGATCGCGCCCGCAATCATCACTCCCCGCGGCACCGCTTTGAGTTCGCCGCCGATCACGTCGGCGAACAGCAGCTTGTAGGCCGTGAAGTTGTCCTTTTTGCCGCTGTCGTACCAGATGTGGGCGTTTCGGTATTTCTGGTTCGGTTTGTCCTGCGCACCGGCCCACTTGCGCACCCGCTTTTCGGCGGCGGCGCCGTCCCACGCGCGGTCGCGGTCGGCCAGCGGCAGATCCTTGAATGCTGTTACGGACATCTTTTCCGCGTGCCCGCATCAAGCCCCGGATAAACGCTGACTAACCCTCGGCTGCGGCGGCCTGGGAGACGTCGCCGGCCGGGCTGGCTGCGGTTAACGCGATCGAAACCGGTACGGGGGTGGCCATCTCGATTTTTCCGTGCGGGTCGTAATAGGCGCCGATCGTGTACTCGCCTTCGGCATCGACCGGGAAGCTCAGGTTTTCGGTGAAGCACCGGTACTTGGACGGTCTGTCGCCGTCGTCCGGCCAGTGCCACGACGCCTCGAGGCTGCCGCACGGCACCCCCGCGGGATCTTTGCACACGACATGCAGTTCCGCGTCGTAGTCACCACCGGACCGCGCATGCACCACAAGAACGATCGGAACTATTGCAAGCAACGGGATTTGGTCGACCCGATACCACGTCGTGGGGATGCCGGTGGCATAGATCGCGCCGTTATCGTCCAGCGCGGCAGTGCCGGCCACGAACAGGGCCGCGATATTCAGCATCACGACAGCTTAATTCCGCAAGAATTTCGCATGTGATCGGCGGTAGTTTTCGGCGCGGCGAACTGAAGTTGGGACCGGTAGCAACGCGGTCGATATCGAATTGCATAGCTAAGCGGCCCATCAGGGCCCCGCCATCGGAAAGGACCACGATGAGCAACGTTCGTTCCATGACACGACGAATCGCGCGGGCAGCAACGACCGCGTTGGTGGCCGGCGGTGTCGGTGTGGCGGGCCTGGGCCTGACCGTGGCAACCGCCCACGCGCACCCCGGCCCCGTGCCGCTGAACGCCTGGCCCGGCTGCCCGAACGATCACCCGCAGGGGCCCTGCCACTGGTGCCCTGGCCAACCGCTGCCGCCCACCGGAAATCACGTCACCAACCCGGTGATTTGGGACAACAACGTCTGCCACACCTACTACTACGTCTACTTCGGCCAGGGGAACGTCGCCCAAAACATCTGGGACGGGGACAACCCACCGGCGCCGCCCCCGCCGGCGCCGCCGGGCCTGATCAACAAAGACAACTGCCAGCAGATCCTCGGGATCTTCTGCCCTCACGCCTGATCGGACGCGTGGCGATCGCAAGCGCGGCGTAGCCGGGCGCGGCGGGTCGCCACCATCTAGGCCGGCCCGAGGCCGGGCACGATGTCGCCGAGGCTGATGGTCACCGGCTGCTCGAGCTGCGCGTAGGTGCACGAGCGCGGGTCGCGGTCGGCACGCCACCGGCTGAACTGGGCGGTGTGCCGGAACCGCGGGCCTTCCATGTGGTCGTAGCGGACCTCGACCACCCGCTCGGGTCGTAGCGGCACGAACGAAAGATCCTTGCCGGCGTTCCAGCGCGAGAATTCGTTCTTGCGCGGGGTCCGTTCGCCGGCCTGGTGCGCGGCCCAGTTCCACGGGTGGCCCTCGAAACCGGTTACCAGCGGCTGCAATTCGGCGAACAGCCGTCGCCGTTCGGCCATCGGCAAGGCGCCGATCACACCGACGGACGCGAGCTGGCCGTCGTCGGTGTAGAGCCCGAGCAGCAGCGAGCCGATCGCTTCGCCGCCCGACTTGTGCACCCGATAGCCGGCGACGACGCAGTCGGCGGTCCGCTCGTGCTTGATCTTGAACATCACGCGCTTGTCCGGCTGATACGTGACGGTCAACGGCTTGGCGATGACGCCGTCGAGTCCGGCGCCCTCGAACTCCTCGAACCATCGTCGCGCGGTATCCAGGTCGGTGGTCGCCGGCGTGAGATGGATCGACGGCCCGGAGCCTCCCAATGCGTCGACGAGGGCGGCGCGCCGTTCGTTAAACGGGCGCCCGGTGTAGTCGTCGTCGCCGAGCGCGAGCAGGTCGAACGCGATGAACGAAGCCGGCGTCTTCTCGGCCAGCATCCGCACCCGCGAATCGGCCGGGTGGATCCGCTGCTGCAGCGCCTCGAAGTCCAGGCCGTGGTCGGTCGCGACGACGATCTCGCCGTCGATCACGCAGCGTTCGGGGAGTTCAGCGCGCACCGCCGCGACGAGCTCGGGGAAATAGCGGGTCATCGGGCGCTCGTTGCGGCTGCCCAGCTCGACCTCGTCGCCGTCGCGGAAGCAAATGGACCTGAACCCGTCCCATTTGGGCTCGTAGGACGCGTCCGGCGGCATCGACCGCACCGGTTTGGCCAGCATCGGCGACACCGGCGGCATGACGGGCAAGCGCATGAGGTCATTGTGCTGGAATCATCATGTGGCTGTTGCAGCGGAGGAAATCGACGTCGACGGCATTGCGGTGCGGCTGACCAACCCCGACAAGGTCTACTTCCCCGCGCTGGGTTCGGAAGGGACCAAGCGGCGGCTCGTCGAGTACTACCTGGCCGTAGCCGGCGGGCCGATGCTGACCGCGCTGCGCGACCGGCCCACCCATCTGCAGCGCTTTCCGGACGGCATCGATGGCGAGGAGATCTACCAGAAGCGGGTACCGCCGCACCACCCCGACTACCTTCAGACCTGCCGGGTGACGTTCCCGTCGGGACGCACCGCCGACGCGCTGAAGGTGACCCACCCGTCGGCGATCGTATGGGCGGCGCAGATGGGCACGGTCACGCTGCACCCGTGGCAGGTGCGTTGCCCGGACGTCGACCATCCCGACGAGTTGCGCATTGACCTGGATCCGCAGCCCGGCACCGACTTTCAGCAGGCGCGCTCGGTTGCCGTCGATGTGCTGCGGCCGCTGCTCGACGAACTCGGCCTGGTCGGCTACCCGAAGACCTCCGGGGGCCGCGGGGTGCACGTGTTCCTGCGCATCGCCACCGACTGGGGCTTCGTCGAGGTGCGCCGCGCGGGCATCGCCCTGGCGCGCGAGGTGGAGCGCCGTGCTCCCGACGCCGTGACCACCTCGTGGTGGAAGGAGGAGCGCGGCGAGCGGATCTTCATCGACTTCAACCAGAACGCCCGCGACCGCACCATGGCCTCGGCGTATTCCGTGCGGCGCACGCCGATCGCGACGGTGTCGACGCCGCTCACGTGGGACGAGCTGGCCGGCGCCGATCCCGACGACTACACCATGGCGACCGTGCCCGACCTGGTGCGGCGCCGGTCCGATCCGTGGGCCGGCATGGACGACGTGGCCCAGTCGATCGCGCCGCTGCTGGAGATGGCCGACGCCGATGCGGAGCGCGGACTGGGCGACATGCCCTACCCGCCGAACTACCCGAAGATGCCGGGGGAGCCGAAGCGGGTGCAGCCCAGTCGAAATAAGGACTTGAATAGGACTAGTAAGTCTCAATGAGGGCCCGAGGCGGCCCAGCATGGCAGTAACTCTTTTGTGGGGGTCAGGCAGCGCGGCAGACGAGCTGCATGCCGCCCTGGAAGCCCGGCCTGTGTCCGAGAAGTGCGACGCGAAAGCGGTGAGTACACGTGATGATCCTGCGCGCCCTGGAGGACGACGATGTCGGGAGAGATCCTGTTGTGCGGTCAGGTGGAGCCCACTGAAGGTCCTCTGCGTGCGCTGAGCATTTTGCGTGAAGCTGCTTGGGCCGCAAGCACTTTTCGATAAGCCTTGTGACCCCAGGGCTGAGTGGGCGGACTTCGAGCCCGCAGAGCCAAGATGTCGGATATGCAGGGATCCCGATGTGCGCCTTCTGGTCAACGCGGCGCGCTGGGCTGGCGTGGTGTCCCGCTAAAACTAGGCCGTGGCGAGAAACATCCGAACGCACCCGTCGCGACGCATCCTGCCGATGTACATGCCGACCGGAACCCAAACCAAAGCGAGATATTGTCGCGTGGGTGCGTTACAGGCCGGCCGTCGACGGTCCCTTTCGAGTAGTCGAATCGAGGCGATAGGTGCCGTCTAGTGGTGGGGCAACAACCACCGGCGGCGGTTGGCTGATGGTTGGTGCAGGGGCGGGCGGCGCAGCCCTGCTGGGGCCTACGGTGTTGGGCGGACCAGCCGGTGGGTTGCCGCCCGTGAACAGCAGGATCACCGTGACAACCATGCCGATCGGTGCCACAGCGATCAGCACGAAAACGACTGCGGGGAGAGGGATTGGAGGGCGGCGACGCGCATTCAGGCGACCATCGGCAGGGATTGGTGCACCACGAGGAGCGCCCACCCGCGTGGTACCTTCTCCCACCGGCGCGGCGGAAACATGTTCGCGCAGTGCCTTTGGCGAAATCCCGGCAACTGTCTAAGCGTTGATCGGGATTCTTGGCCAACGCTCTCGATAATGCGTGGTCAAAGCTAGCCAAATCCGGGCGGCGGTCGCTGACTTAGGAATGGCTGCATTGAGGTGTTGATCGATGATCGCGACGGGGTTCGACTGCTGATACGGTGGCGCGCTGGTGAGCAAATGAAAAGCGTTAGCGGCCAAGGCATATTGATCGGCTCGCCCATCCAGCTCCTGCCCCATCAACTGTTCGGGGGCGGCGTAGGCCACGGGCAGTTGCCGCGCGAATTTTTCCAGCGGTCAAGCGTCTCACGCGACTCGGGACACTGTGCTTTCGTCCCTTGTTGTGACAAAGTGCCCTTTGCTGCCTCCAGGCCCGCTAGTACGCTAGCCACATGGTTGCCCCGCTATAAGCCCCCGCCGGGTGCATATATGCAACGGCTGAACGGCTAGAGCACGAGAAGCACCCGGAATAGAGCCTCCCAAAATGAGGAAAACAATCATCGCGGCGGTGGCCGCTATCGCCCTCGCACCTATCACGGCATCCATGCCGGTGGCACACAGCGCACCGGCATGTGATGTGAATAGCGGCAACGCGGTTACGGGACCACTCTGTCAGGGCTGTCTCTCTGCTACCCCAGTAGCCAACCAATCGTCGGCGTGTTGGGGACTTCCAGCGGCAGCGCCAGTGCAGGTTCCCGCGAATGTCCCGAACGACTCGTGCGCTGTGCTCCTGCAGCCCCCGAACGCCAGTGTGGGTGCCTACAACGGGTGCGAAACGGCAAAGCGGGCTAGGGGAGGCCAGTGATGAGAAGAGTAATTATCGCGGCGGCGGCGGGGGTTATCGCCCTCGCTCCGCTGCTCGTCACCACCCCGGTGGCGCACGCCGACGCTTGTGCTGATGCGAAGGCTCAGGGTCAACCGGATTGGGTGATCAAAAAGATCTGCGCCACGGAGCCGCAGAGCGACACCGGATGTGACTGGGCGACCCAAGTCGGGCTGTACCGTTACGCGCTGTGCCAGCTGCACATCGGGCCGCAGACACAGGACGCCTACACCGAGTACGAGGCGAACCAGCAGGCCCTGCAACGCAACCAGCAAGACTGGCAGCAATGCATGAACCTGTACCACGACAAGGTCAGCTGCGGAAACGAGCCCGAATAGCATGCGGCGAGCAACCAGGAAAAGAGCATCCGAAATGAAGAAAACAATCATCGCAGCGGTGGCCGCGCTCGCCATCGCCCCGTTCACAGCATCCATACCGGTGGCGCATGCCGGAGACTTCCCGGCGTGCTCCTCGCTACCTGATCAAGCTCGGTGGCAATGCAACGCGGCGTGCGTGCAATTGCAGGTCCCGATGCAACCGATGCCGTGCGCGGGTAACACTGGCTCCCGGAACGGCCCCGACAACTGCGCGGTGCTGCTCCAGCCGCCGAACACCAGTGTGGGCGCCTTCAAGGGATGCGAAACGGCTAGACAGGCTACAGGCGGGTAACACAACGAGAAAAGTCATGATCGCAGCGGCGGCGGCCGTTGTGCCCAAATTGGCGGACACCGCGATCATCTCAGGCACCGCAGTAGTAGTGACTGGTGTCGAGGTTGTCGTTGCTGTTGCAGAACGGGAAGCCTTGATCACCGCCCGTCATGGGTCTTCATTTCGGAATTCTGTTGTCTCCGTTGGCACTTCGTAGAGGATTGGTGTCTTACGGAGATGATTGGGCGCCTAACCACGTCGTAACCTTCCACCATCACGGCCGGCAGATCCACACGTAGGGATCTTCTGGCCCTGACTGATTGCGTGCTGCTCCCAGTGCTCGTAGCCGCGTTCGTCACCGAGGCCGTGCGCAAAGGAAGGCAAGTAAGGCGAAGAAGGCGGCAAATAAGCCCAATACCACTTTGGCGCCGATTGCTCCGCCCTGGAACAGGCCGACGACACTGACGAGGGTCAAGAAGGCACAAATAACGAAGCCGACGATCCTTGTTGAGCTCATTTCGTTCCCCTTCGGTTTATGAGAACCACCCGGTCCTGGCTACTCCGGCCAGGTTGGTACCGCAGTCGGGGCATTGAGGGTCGTAGCCCCTGGTATTGCAGCGCCGACAGCCGAAGTACATGTACCCCATGCCCATTTCACGAGTGTCCTTGACCAAGGACCTCGTTGTTGCCGCAATTGGTGCAGGAAAAGTCGCTCTGGTTCCATGATTTCGAGCAGCGGGGACATTTCGCTTTCCATTTCTTATCGTATTTGCGGGAGACCACTGTTGTTTCCTTTCCCGGGTGATGTCAGAGACAGCGTGAACTGTCCCGTAGTTGTGGGATCCGGCTCGCGAGCCGCCGGAGTTGCGGTCGCCTTCCTAGAGCGGCGAATCTCCTTATGCCGCTTCGGCATCATGGCCCCGCTGTCGGAGCTGTTGAGGTCGCGCCGTTGACCCACTTGCAGAACGGGAACGTCAGCCACCGATAACGATCGCCGTTGCGGACCCCGCCATGGCGAGCATGGCTTTCCTCATCATCATTTGCTTCCTTTCGTTGTTCCTCGCGTATCCGCCATATCGGGCGCAATGATCCACGCACCTTCTTGGGTGCGGTACGAACCATAGCGGTGACAAAAGACGCTTCCTTCAACGACGACGATGGGGTTGCCCACATTGTCAGGAGCATGGAAGCTGGTGATCAATCCGTAGACCAACAGCGTAGACCGCAGTCCGGCGTGCATAACAAGGGTCAAACGACCCTATTGGGGGATGCGGCGGAGGCGGAGCCTGAACGTGTACGGGCTGGACCGTCTCGGGGAAGGTGTACGTCACGCGGTTGACACGGGGACTGACGCTCGCGGTACTGCTGCAGCCCTATTCGGCGCAGCGGTCGTGATCGGGAGGGGCAGCCGCCCAAAAGCTGCCGACAAAGAGGTCTGCATCAGCGCTGCCTTCGCCACGGTCGTGTCGGGCACATGCCTCTCATCGAGGTTTCCAAATGCATGCCACAAGGCCAAACCCCTTGTAGGAAATGAGCTTTGATAAATCAGTTGTTGAAGCTAGGCTTCGTCGGTACGGATGACGATGGTCTCACTGGCCGTACCTTTGCGGCCTGCTTCCGCGCTGATCCGCTGGCCATGCAGCCCTCAGACAGCATGAGCGGCCTGACAGTTCATAAGGACAAGAGCTCTGGGTCGCCGGAGTTAGTTATCGTCACCCCGCCGTGCTCGGAGATTCTCACGACGTTGGCGCGTTCGTCGAATATGTGCCCCAAGGTCTCCAGAGCAGGGCAATCGCGGTCGTTCACTGTCAGCCAACCTGGTATGCGACGGTCTGGCGTTTCGACCCGCCAAAACTCGCCTTCCAGCATTCCGGGTGAAGGTGCCGTCATGTGATCTCCCTCCCGGTTGCGGCCGGACGGCGTCATGGGACATACGCGCCTCAGCCAGCTTGCGATCGCCGATATTCCGCGACAGTCGAGCACTTAACGGATGCCCTAATCGCCTATTGATGCGGTATCGCACTCTTCGAGCGCTGCAGAAGCGCCGCGCCGCGCCTTGTTGGCGTCAAGAGTTCCTCTCGGCGACTTACTGATCGTCGAGGTCCACTTGCCACGTGAGAAGACCAGGCTCGGAAATCGCGATGGCTGACCACGGCCGGAGTCGGGCGAATATTCGCCCGACAACCTGCGGCGTGGCTGACGCTCGCGAGCTGGAAATACGCGGGCAAGCATGATCAGTAGCACGATGCCACCCCGAAGATGCCGGGCGAGCCGAAGCGGGTGCAGCCCAGTAAGGACACGGACCGGAAGCGGACTTGACCCGGAAAACTCCGCGTGCGCAGTGGATAGGCGTACGCGTTTCCGCTGATGTTTCCCGTACGGGCGCGCTGCATGCTGGCTAGCATGAGCGAGGTTGATCCACGCGCGGACCTGCCGCTGGTGGAGTGGAGCGATCTTGGCGTGAGCGGGCTTTTGCCGACGGGCACGGTGACGCTGCTGTTGGCTGATGTGGAGAACTCGACCGGGTTGTGGGAGTCCCAGCCCGAGCAGATGACCGCGGCGTTCGCGCGGCTGGATGAGGTGTTGTCGGAGCTGCTGGCCGCTCATGGTGGGGTGCGCCCGGTGGAGCAGGGTGAGGGCGATAGCTTTGTGGTGGCGTTCGCGCGGGCCAGTGATGCGGTGGCGTGCGCGCTGGGGTTGCAGCGGGCGCCGTTGGCGCCGATCGGTTTGCGGATTGGGGTGCATACCGGGGAGGTGCAGTTGCGCGGTGAGGGCAACTATATCGGCCCGGCGATCAATCGCACGGCGCGGCTGCGTGATTTGGCCCATGGCGGGCAGACGGTGTCGTCGGGTGTGACCGAGGCGTTGGTTGTTGACGCGTTGCCGGCCGATGCGTGGCTGATCGATTTGGGCACCCACGAGCTGCGCGGCATGCCCCGACCTGAACGGGTCGTGCAGCTGTGTCATCCGGATCTGCGCAACGACTTCCCGCCCTTACGTACGACGAATAGTGTTGCCGCGCACAATTTCCCGACGCAATTCACTAGCTTTGTGGGTCGCCGCCTACAGGTGAGCGAGGTCCGCAAGCTGTTGGCGGAGAACCGGCTGGTCACCTTGACCGGTGCTGGCGGGGTGGGCAAGACGCGCCTGGCCGTGGAAGTCGCGAACCTGTTAGCGGCGGAACAGGCCGCGGGTGTCTGGTATGTGGATCTGGCGCCGATCACGGACCCCGACCTGGTGCCGGTGACGGTCGCCCGCGCGCTGGGGCTGCCCGACCAGCCCGGCCGATCGACGATGGACACAGTGCTGCACTTCGTTCGCGACCGCCAGCTGCTGGTGGTGCTGGACAATTGCGAGCACCTGCTGGACGCGTGCGCGGAAATGGTTGTCGCTCTCTTGAGCGCGGCAGCGGGGCTGAGCCTGCTGACCACCAGTCGTGAGCCGCTCGGTGTGGGTGGCGAGGGACGTGGCGAGTGCCGTCGTTATCGGTGGCCGACGAAGCCACCGAGTTGTTCGCCGACCGTGCGCGTCTGGGCCACACCGGTTTCGCCCTCACCGACGACAACGCCGCCGTCGTTGCCGAGATCTGTCAGCGTCTCGACGGGATGCCGCTGGCAATTGAGCTGGCGGCGGCACGTGTGCGGGCGTTGTCGCTGCCCGAGATCCTCGGCAGCTTGCATGACCGCTTCCGGCTGCTAACCGGCGGGTCGCGTACCGCGGTGCGCCGCCAGCAGACGCTGCGCGCCTCGGTGGATTGGTCGCACGCGTTGCTCACCGAGCCGGAGCGGGTCCTATTCCGCCGGCTGGCGGCATTCTCGGGCGGCTTCGACCTCGACTCCGCCCAGGCAGTCGCCGCCGGCGGCGAGATCCAGCGCTACCAAGTGCTCGATCAACTCAGCCTGTTGGTGGACAAGTCTCTGGTGGTGGCGGACGAGAGCGGCAGCCGAACGCGCTATCGGCTCTTGGAGACTGTGCGCCAGTACGCGCAGGAAAAGCTCGGGGAGTCCGGCGAGGCCGATGCCGTGCGCACGCGCCACCGCGATCACTACACGGCGATGGCGGCTCTGCTCGACGCGCCGGCGGGCAGTGATTACGAGCAGCATCTCGAGCAGGTTGAAACCGAGATCGACAACCTGCGCGCCGCGTTCGGGTGGAGTCGCGAAAAGTCCGATCTCGAGCCCGCGTTGGCGCTGGCATCGTCACTCCAGCCGCTGTGGCAGGGACGGGGCCGCCTCCGGGAAGGGCTGACCTGGTTCAACGCCGCCCTCACCGGCGACAACGCGCCACATCGGGAGGTGGCGGGCGTGGTGCGGGCGAGCGCGCTCGCCGACCGAGCCTTGCTCGCCACCTGGATGGGCGAGCCCGACACTTTGGATCAGGCTCAGCAGGCTCTGGCGCTCGCGCTCGAGGTCGACGACCCCTCGCTGCTGGCGCGGTCGCTGAGCGCCTGCGGGTACATAGCCGCCTACACCAATCCCGAGGCGGCCAAGGGGTATTTCGCGGAAGCGATCGGCCCGGCCCGGGCGTCGGGCGATCGGTGGAGGCTTAGCCAGATCCTGGCCTCGCAGGCGGCCGGGGCAATGGTGGCGGGTGACCCGATCGTGGGGCGCGCGGCCGCCGAAGAAGGACGCGACCTGGCCGATGCGATCGGCGACCGGTGGACCTCGCGCCGGTGCCGCTGCGGCCGCGGAATCGCGCAGCTTTGGCAGGGCGATCTGGCTGGCGCCGTCGCGCAGTTTCGCGAGGTCGCTGCCGAGGCTGAGGCTGCGCACGATCATGTCTTCAGGGGGGATAGCCTCGCATACCTGGGCGTCGCACTAGCGCAGCAGGGCGACGCGGATGCGGCCCGCGCCGCCGCCGACGCCGCCGTCGAGCTGGGTCGGCTCAAAGCCGGCGTCGCCTACGTCACGTTGGCTGTCGCGGCGCTGGCTGCCGGCGATGCTGCGACAGCACGGGACGCAACCGAGGCCGCGCCTGAGCTGAGTGTTCATTTGGAGGGGCGACGCGCCATGGGTGCGGAAACCGCGTTGGCGGCAGGGGATTTGATCGGGGCGCGCCGTCGAGCCGACGACACGATCGCGACGGCTTCGGGCTTTTGGTTGATGTCGGCCCTGACCACGCGCAGCCGCGTCGCGATCGCGCAGGGGGAGCCGGAGCAGGCCGAACGCGACGCCCACGACGCTCTCGCGATCGCCGCCGAGATCGAGGCATACCTGCTGGTCCCCGACATTCTGGAGTGCATCGCTGTCCTGGCCGGCGACGCCGGCAGCCACCGCGGAGCCACCCGTCTCTTCGGTGCGGCGCATGCCATCCGCCAGCGCATGGGCAGCGTGCGCTTCAAGGTCTTCGACGCCGGCTACGAGGCCTCTCTGGCGACGCTGCGAGCAGCGTTGGGCGAGAGGGACTTTGATTCCGCCTGGGTCGAGGGCTCCGCCCTGTCCCGCGAGGAAGCCATCGCCTACGCGCGACGTGGGCGCGGTGAGCGTAAACGCCCGGCCGGTGGGTGGGCGTCGCTGACCCCGGCGGAGCGCGACGTCGTGCGCCTCGTCAGCGAGGGGCTCGGCAACAACGACATCGCCACCCGGCTGTTCGTCTCACCGCGCACCGTGCAATCCCACCTCACCCACGTCTACGCCAAACTCGGCCTCTCCTCGCGGGTCCAATTGGCGCAGGAGGCGGCCCGACAGGCCTGAGCGGCCGAGTCGCGCTCACTGTCGGACTTCAATCCGTAAATCTCCATCTCACGGGTTTTTCGGGGCGGCCGACCGGTTATTCCGACCTCAAAAACCATCGACCACAGAAATGCACGATCAACTGGAGGTCACCATGGGCATCGGAATTTCGGTCCGGGGGTTGAGCAAGTCATTTGGGCCTGCCCGAGTGTGGGAAGACGTCACGATGGACATCCCGCCGGGGGAGGTGAGCGGGCTGATCGGCCCGTCGGGAACCGGCAAGTCGGTGTTTTTGAAGTCGCTGATCGGGCTGTTGCGCCCGGAGCGCGGCTCGATCGTCGTCGACGGCGTCGACATCATGCAGAGCACCGCCAGGGAGCTGTACGAGATCCGCAGGTTGTTCGGCGTCATGTTCCAGGATGGCGCGCTGTTCGGCTCGATGAACCTGTACGACAACACCGCGTTCCCGTTGCGTGAGCACACCAAAAAGACCGAACGCGAGATCCGCGACATCGTCATGGAGAAGCTCGAGCTGGTGGGCCTGCAAGGCGACGAAAACAAGTACCCCGGCGAGATCTCCGGCGGCATGAAAAAGCGCGCCGGCCTGGCCCGCTCGCTGGTGCTCGACCCGGAGATCATCCTCTGTGACGAGCCGGACTCGGGTCTGGACCCGGTGCGGACGGCCTACCTGTGCCAGCTGCTCATCGACATCAACGCCCAGACCGATGCCACGATCCTGATCGTGACCCACAACATCAACGTCGCGCGCACCGTGCCGGACAACATCGGCATGCTGTTCCGGCACAAGCTGGTGATGTTCGGACCGCGCGAGGTGCTGCTGACCAGCGACGAGCCGGTGGTGGGACAGTTCCTCAACGGCCGCCGCATCGGACCGATCGGCATGTCCGAGGAGAAGGACGAGGCGACCATGGCCGAGGAGCAGGCGATGGTCGACGCGGGTCAACACGCGGGTGGCGTGGATGACATCGAGGGGGTGCCGCCGCAGGTGGTTGCCACTCCCGGCATGCCGGTGCGCAAGGCCGTCGAGCGCCGCCGCGCTCGCGTACGCGAGATATTGCACACCCTTCCGCCCAAGGCTCAGCAGGCCATCCTGGACGACTTGCAGGCCGATACCGCATCGGTTGGCGCCCAGCGGCGCTGAGCGCCCGGTACGAAGATGACCCCGGCTCGGCGGCTATGCCGGCGAGGGCTGCGGCCGCGATGCGCGGCCGGCCAGTAGCCCGATGAGCGCCGCGGCCACCCCGGTAGCGGTCGCCACCACCGACGACCCCGACAGCACGAAATACCCGAAAGCGCAGCCGCCGCAGAGCAAAGCGATGCGCGGCGGCGTCCACGCGGCCGCGGAGGGCAGCCGGTAGGACAAACCGATGCCGAGCAGCAGGGCCAGGACATGACCGACGGCGGTGAAATCGGCTCCAATCGCCACCGTCACCGCGATGCCGAGCCACCACCCGATCCACGCCGGCTGCCAGCGCGACGGGATGGACGCTGTCAGCGCGCCGAGGACGCAAACCGCGCCGTAACTGACCCCCACGTCGCTCGCGCGCGCGATGGAGAACGGCAGCCACCCCGCCTTCACTGCGACCACCAGCCCGGCCGCGACCAGCAACGTGGCACCGATGTGGCCGACCGCAAACGCGATGACCAAACCCCTTCCGCGCCACAGCAATTCACCCAGGGCCAGCAGGCAGACCAGCCACGGCAGCCAGAGATAGACCTCGCCGCCGTCGTCGACGAAGGCGCTGCCGACCAACGTGGTGAGGCGTCCGTGGGCCAGGTTGTGCAGGTTGGTGCTCATCCGGCTGACGACGACGTCGCGCGCCCGCGGACCGAGCGCATTCAACATGACCGAGATCGCGACCAGCAGGACGGCGTAGGCCGCCGTGATGCGCACCGATGCCGCGCGGGACACCGCCCGCGCGGCCCAGCTCTCGGTCTTCTCGCGAACAGCGATGGCAACCAACGTCATTCGCCCCCGTCCGAGTGGCCCGACCAGCGGCGGTCTCGGGCGAGCAGGTCGGCGATGGTCTCGCGGCGCACCAGCTCACGGGCCCTGCCCGCGGCGGCGGCGACCAGCGGCGGACGGCCCACCAGGCTGCAGCTGGATCCCATCGAGTAGTGGTAGGCGCCGGTGCAGGCCACCGCGAGCAGGTCGCCGGGATGGATGTCGGCGGACAGCTCGACATCGCTGGCGATCTCATCGCCGGCCTCGCAATGACGGCCCACCACCGTTACCAGCGTGGTGTCGGCCGACGAATGTCGATTGGCCAGTGCCACCGTGTATTTCGCGTCGGCGCCGGCCACTCGCGGATTGTCGCTCATGCCGCCGTCGACCGCGACGAAGGTGCGTCCGTCACTCTGGCGTTTGACGGCGACCACCCGGTACAGCGTGATCCCGGCGCGGGCCGCGATCGCGCGGCCCGGCTGAATGACGATCCGCGGTCGGGGATAACCGTATTTCGTGCAGGCGGATTGGAGTGTGGAGTCGATGACGGCGCCCAATGCCCGCGGGCCGAGCTCGGGATCCCCGGACCGATAGGGGACCGCGTGGCCGCCGCCGAGATTGAGCTCGCCAAGCGCGATCCCGTGGCGGTCACGCACCTGGGCCATCACGGCGATCAGCTGCCGGATCGCCTCGCCGTACAGCCCGACATCGGCTAGCTGCGACCCTAACTGGCAGTGCAGCCCGACCAGGTCGAGCCACGGCTGATCCAGGACGCGCTTCACCGCGCCGTAAGCCTGGCCGCCCGCCAACGTGAAGCCGAATTTCTGGTCGAGCACCCCGGCGCTCACCGCGCCGGCGTCGATGTCGGGAATCACCCGGATCAGCACGCGTTGGCGGCGGCGCACCCGCCCGGCCAGCAGCGCGATCTCGTGCGGGGTGTCGATCACGATTCGCCCCACGCCGGCGGCGACCGCATCGTCCAGTTCGCCGGCGGTTTTCGCGTTGCCGTTGAGGATGATCTTCGACGGCGGCACCTCGCCGGTGAGGGCGGTGGCCAGTTCGCCGCCCGAGCAGACGTCCACGCCCGCCCCCTCGTCGGCGGCCCACCCGGCCACGGCCGCGCTCAGCAGCGCCCGACCGGCGTAAATCACCTCGGCGCCGGGAAGCGCCGCCCGATAGTTGCGGATGCGGGCCCGGAAATCCTCCTCGTCGACGACGTAGCCGGGGGTGCCGAACGAGGCGGCCAGCTCGGTCGCGGCGACCCCGCCGACGCACAACTGGCCCATCTCGTCGACGTAGCTGTTCAGCGGCCAGATCGCCGGGTCGAGGTGCGGATCCACCTCGCGCCGCGACGATGAAACCAGCTCGGACAGCGTCATGCGTCCACGGTGCAGGTACAGCGGGGGATCCGCCTCGCTCTTAACGAAGCTTTCACACCCGTGTGATTAATCTTCACAGAATCTGCACGGCCGCCCGGCTCATCCGCGCCTTGACGGGCTCGTCTCGGTGCTGCTACACATGGCGTGCGGCAGAAATTGGGCGATCGCCCAAAACTGGAATCGAGGTGGCTATGGCGGGGCGGATGGACGGCAAGGTCGCATTCGTGACCGGCGCGGCGCGCGGGCAGGGCAGAAGCCACGCGGTAGGGCTCGCGCAGGAGGGCGCCGACATCATCGCCGTCGACATCTGCCGGAAGTTCGAGGCCTCGCCGGCGGACGGCGCGACGCCCGAGGACCTCGACGAGACCGCGGGCCTGGTGAAAAACGCCGGCGGCCGCGTCGTCACCGCCGAGGTCGACGTTCGCGATTTCGACGCGCTGCGGTCCGCCGTCGGCAGCGGGGTCGAACAGCTGGGCCGCCTGGACGTGATCGTCGCGAACGCCGGCATCGGGACGACGGCGGGAAAGCTGCACAAGACCGACGAGGCGCTGTGGCAGCAGATGATCGACGTCAATCTCAGCGGTGTGTGGAAGACGGTGAAGGCCGGCGTTCCGCACATCCTGGACGGCGGCCGCGGCGGCTCCATCGTGCTGACGTCTTCGGTGGCCGGTTTCAAGGCCTATCCGCACGTGGGCCACTACGTGGCGGCCAAGCACGGCGTGATCGGGCTGATGCGTTCGTTCGCGGTCGAATTGGGCCGGCGGATGATCAGGGTCAACGCCGTGCTCCCCACGCACGTCAACTCGCCGCTGCTGATGAACGAGGCGACGTATCGCGCCTTCCGTCCGGAGCTGGATAACCCGGGGCCCGAGGACCTGGCGCCGGTGTGCCAGAGCTTCCATTACCTGCCGGTCCCCTGGGTGACCCCCGAAGACATCACCAACGCCGTGCTGTTTCTGGCCTCCGACGAAGCGCGCTACATCACCGGCGTCGCGCTCCCGGTGGATGCCGGCAGCTGCCTGAAGTAAGGAAGCATCGATGACCCTCACCAGCGACACCGACGTCTACTACGACCCCTACGACACCGGCATCATCGCCGACCCGTACCCGACGTACGCCCGGCTGCGCGAGGAGGCGCCGATCTACTACAACGAACGGTTCGACTTCTGGGCGATATCACGGCATTCCGACGTCGAACGCGCGTTGGCCAATTGGGAGGTCTTCTCCAACCGCCGCAGCGACATCCTCGAGTTGATCCAGTCGAAATTCGACATGCCCGGCGGCGTCATGATGTTCCAGGATCCGCCCGAACACACCAGGCTGCGTGGCCTGATGTCGCGGGTGTTCACCCCGCGCCGGATGGCCGAGCTCGAAGACCAGATCCGGCGGTACTGCGTGCGGTGTCTCGATCCGCTCGTCGGGTCGGGCGGATTCGACATCATCGCCGAACTCGCATCGATGATGCCGATGCGGGTGATCGGGATGCTGCTGGGAATCCCCGAGTCCGAACAGGTTTCGGTCCGCGACGCCAACGACGCCAACCTGCGCACCAAGCCGGGCGCCCCGATGAAGGTCGCCGACGCCGACTCCATCGCCGACGGTCGCATCTACGCCGACTACGTCGAATGGCGGTCCAAGAACCCGTCGGACGACCTCATGACGACGTTGCTCAACGTCGAGTTCGACGACGAGCACGGGGTGCACCGAAAGCTGACGCGCAAAGAGGTGCTGCATTACACCCAGGTGGTGGCGGGCGCCGGAAACGAGACGACGGGCCGGCTGATCGGCTGGCTGGCCAAGGTCCTCGCCGAGCACCCGGACCAGCGCCGCGAGGTCTGCCAAGACCGGTCGCTGCTGACCCGGACCGTCGACGAGACGCTGCGGTTCGAGCCCACCGGTCCCCACGTCGCCCGTTGGATGACAAAGGATTTCGAGTGCTACGGCAGGACTGTTCCGGCCGGCAGCGCCATGCTGCTGCTGTTCGGCGCGGCGAACCGCGATCACCGCCGCTATACCGATCCGGACACGTTCAACATCCGCCGCGACAACATCTCGCACATCACCTTCGGCAAGGGCGTGCATTACTGCCTGGGCGCGAACCTGGCGCGACTCGAGGGCCGCGTCGCGCTGGACGAGATCCTCAACCGCTGGCCGGAGTGGGACATCGACCACGACACCGCGCAATTGGCGTCGACGTCGACCGTCCGCGGCTGGGAGCGGCTGCGGGTCGTGCTGCCGTAGGTCAATCCCGGCGCCGCTTCGGGGTCGGCATCTCGAACCGGTCGAGGAATCGGGTGACCAGCGCGACCGCCTCGTCGTGGCCGCCCTTGGTGCCGAGCGTCTGCTCGAGGATCAGGGTGCGCCCGACCGCGGCGATGACGACCGCGATGCCCGCGGGCGGGAATTCGCTTGTGTCGAGGCCATGTTCGCGGACGATGAAGTTCAGCGCGGTGATCTGCATCTCGCGCCACCGGTCCTGCCAGGCGGAGATTTCCGCCCGAATCTCCTTGCGGTGGTTGGCAAGACCCATGAACTCCAGCAGCAGCCGGGCGTCCTTGGGTTCGATAAGCGTCTCCCAGAAGGCATGCAGGGGCCGGTCGGAGGCGAGCGCCTCTCGTTGCCGTTCCAGGTAGGCCGCTGCGCCCCGGCGGAACACGTCCAGATACAGCTCGTCCATCGTCGGGAAGTAGTAGTGCACAAGGGCCGGTTTGACCCCGGCCGCGGCGGCCACCCGCCGCGACGTGGCCGCGGCGTAACCCTCCTCGACCATGATTCGGCTCGTCGCGTCGATCAGCATGTCGCGAGTGGTGGAATCCCGGGCCATCCACGGACCCTAAATTGGGCGATCGCCAAAAATCAACCGTTATACGCGACGAAAACGGGACAGCTTGACCGTCGTCGCGCGGGGGTGATAGGCAATGTCAAGCCCGCATGCTGGGCGGTCGCTCAGGAAGGTGGGTGCGTGTGAAAACTGCGGTGGTGACCGGCGGGGCGTCCGGGATTGGCCGAGCGGTCGCGGAAAGGCTGCGCAGCGACGGGTTCCGGGTGGCCGTCATCGACCTGTCGCCCACCGACGACGGGTTCGGCTACGTCGCGGACGTGACCGATCGTGCGCAGGTCGACGCCGCGCTCTTGGCGATCCGGGATGCGCTCGGCCCGATCCTGGTGCTGGTCAACGCGGCCGGCGTGGAGGGCTTCAAGAAATTCCTGGACATGTCCTTCGAGCAGTGGTCGAAGGTGGTCGACGTCAACCTCAACGGCGTCTTCCACACCATCCAGGCCGCGCTCCCCGACATGGTCGAGGCGGGATGGGGGCGCATCGTCAACATCTCGTCGTCCAGCACCCACTCCGGGCAGCCCTTCATGTCCCACTACGTGGCGGCCAAGTCCGCGGTGAACGGCCTGACCAAGTCGCTGGCCCTGGAATACGGGCCGAGCGGGATCACCGTCAACGCGATACCGCCGGGGTTCATCGACACCCCGATGCTGCGCAGCGCCGAGCGGCGGCAGCTGCTCGGTGGCACCGTCGAAGACCACGTCGCGCGCACGCCGGTGCGCCGGGTGGGCAGGCCGGAGGACATCGCGGCGGCGTGCGCGTTCTTCGTGTCCGAGGAGGCCGGCTACATCACCGGCCAGATACTGGGCGTCAACGGCGGGCGCAACACCTGAGCCCCCGGGGTTAGGAATTCGCGTCAAGGGGGAAGGAATAAGCGTGGCTCTTTGCTTCCAGGACGTCATCACGTCCAAGTACCTGCTCCTGACCACCTTCACCAAGGACGGCCGTCCCAAGCCGACGCCGATCTGGGGCGTGCCGGACGGCGACAAGCTGCTGGTCATCACCGACGACGGGTCGTGGAAGGTCAGGAGGATCAACAACACGCCCCGGGTGACGATCGCCCGCAGCGCGGCGCTGGGCAAGCCCAAGAGCGAACCGGTCGAAGGGATCGCGCGGGTCCTGCCGAAATCCGAGACGCGGCGGGTCTACAACGCCGTGCTCAAGCGGTACTGGTACCACGCCTGGTGGTTCTATGCGCACTCGATCGTGCGGGGCGGCATCGACAAGGTGCACGTGGGGCTGGAGATCACGCCGGCTGCGTAGCGTCGCTGCGGGGGTCGATGAGGATCTTCGCGTGCGCCTCGGGGTCGCCGAGCGCGTCGAACGCGGCCTCGACGCCGGCCAGCCCGACCGTCCCGGTGATCAGCGGCGCGACGTTGACCTTGCCGTCGGCGAGCATGTGCAGCGTGTCGCGGAACTCCAGCGGGGTGTAGCCGAGCACGAACCGAAGGTCGATCTCCTTGTTGATCGCCATCGCCGGCCGGAGCTGGTCCGAGCCCATGCAGACGCCGACCACGACGACGCGCGAGAACACCGGCGCGCTCGCGATGATGCCGTCGATGATGCCCGGCACGCCGACGCATTCGAAGATGACGGGGTGCTTCGGCGTTGCGGCGCCGGCCGCTTCGGCGGCGCGCCACACGTGCCACCAGGGCAGCCGCAACCTTTGCAGCTTCTCGATCGTGCCGACCGCCAGATCGAACGCCTCGAGGATGCCCTGCAGGTGTTTGCGGCTCGCGTCCGTCGCGTACGGCGAATCCTGCGCGGGATCGACGACGACGTCGGCCCCGCAGGCGGTCGCCAGTGCGCGCCGGCCCGGTGCGAAGTCGCTGGCGACCACGGTGCGCACCCCGTGCGCCTTGAGCATGCAGATCACCGCGAGACCGATTGGCCCGCAGCCGATCACGATCGCCACGTCACCCTTGCCCACCTCGCCGCGACGGACCGCGTGCCAGCCGACGGCCATCGGCTCGGTGAGGGCTGCCATATCGGGGGACAACCCGTTCGGGACGGCCAACGTCAGCGACTGCTCGACGAGGAGCTGCTCGGCATAGGCTCCCGGTGCCATCGTGGACAACCCGATCCCATGCACCTCCTTGCCGCGGCGCAGCAGCGGCAGGGCGACGACCGTGCTGCCGGGCCGCGGCGCCTTGCGGGTGCCCGGGCCGTAATCGAGCACCGCGCCGCAGAATTCGTGACCGAAGACGACGTGCTGATTCGATCGCATGAACGCGTCGTACCCGGATTCGGCCATCACGTCGGCGAGCTCGTCACAGTGGTGGCGCGCGTGCAGGTCCGATCCGCAGATGCCGCACCGCAGGACCTCGATCAGCAACTGGCCCTTCGCCGGGACCGGTGTCGGGGTGTCGACCACCTCGAGCTTCGCATTGGTGCAGGTGACGGATTTCATGTGCCGATCCTCCTACACTGCCGCGGGTTGCAGTCCCGCCGCCTCCCGCAACTCCTCGTAGGCTTGCCTCGTGCAGCGGGCGAGTTGCGGAAGGCCGTCCAGCGCGGCGCTGTTGCCGACGAACCCGAAGTCCATGCTGTCGTGGTAGGACGCCAACGTGGCGTTGAGCCCGATCGAGGCGGCGAGGGCCGAAACCGGGTAGATGCCAACGAGGCGCGCACCGTTGAGATATCGAGTTTCCTTGGCTCCCGCCACATTTGAAATGACGAGGTTGCACGCCGGCCGCGCCACCCGGTCCAGGTGTGTCGATGCCCCGAGGCCGGCGAGCGCGACGAGCCCCACCGCATAGGTCATCGCCGCCTCGCTGGACATGCGGCCGAGTTCCTTCTTGCACGCCGCAACCGAGTCGGCCACTTGGCGGATTCGTTCCGCCGCGCCGGAGCCGGGGTCGCCGAGACGCGGGAATATCGCCGACACGCGCGTGCCGATCGCGGTGTCCCCGTCGGCCCGCATCGACACCGGGCACATCGCGATGAAGGGATGCGCGACGGCCCGGCCGGTCTCGCGTAGGTAGGCGTGCAGCCCCGCGTCGACGACGGTGACCGCCACGTCGTTCAGGGTCGCCCCGAAGTGGTGGCCGACCTGGCGCATCTCGTCGAGCGGCAGCGACAGCGTCGCGAAGCTCCGCCCGATGTGGAGCGGGGCGTTGGTGGGGCCGTGCTGCGCCACGAACGGCAGGCTGCCCTCGAGATGCGATCGCAACGCGCCCGCGCACACCTTGCGCAGCGCGCCGACCGAAACCTGGTTCAGCGCCTCGACTTGCATGAGCGCCCCGCGAACCGAATCGGCGATGCGCGCTGCCAGTGAGGTCGGGGAGGGCGCCGGGGGCTCCGGTGTGCCCAACGCGAAGGCGGGGGGTGGGACGGTGCGCCGGTCGGTGGTGCTCAGCCCGGCATAGAGCCGCCGCAGGCCCGATTCTCCGTCGATGATCGAGTGGTGGGTCTTGGTGTAGATCGCGAACATTCCGTCCGGCACACCGTCGATGACCCAGCAGCGAAAGAGCGGCCGATCGCGGTCGAGTTGTGGCTCGTGCAGATCGGCGACGAGCCGCAACAGGTCGTCGTAGGACGCCCCGGCGGGCAGCGCCAGGTGCCCGACGTGGTAGTAGGGGTCCCAGTCCGTCACCTCCCGGAAATGGGGCGCACTTCGGCCCAGCAGCTCGGGGACGTAATTGAACGGCGGCAGCGGCGTGCACGCCCGATAGGCATCCACGATCTCCCGCACGATGGGCGCGCGGCCGGCCGGCTTCTTGAACAGCAGCATCGCGCCGACGTGCGTCGTGCCGGCCGGTGATTCGATCAACAGCCACGAAAGGTCCAGCGGCGGAATCGGTTTGGTCATGCCGTACCTCCTGGCCGACGTCCGCGGCGCTTGCCGGAGCGCGCAGAAACGAAAAACCCCACGGTGATGGTCTCTCCGGGGACCGGCGCCCGCGAGGGCACTAGGGCACCGTTAGGGCGGTCGTAAGTCCTCAGCGCTTAGGGTTGATCCATGCCGCATGACCGCGCCCGGACATCGCCACCGATCTTGGCATTGGTGGCAGCGGCGCGCGTCGGGGTGGGCGCGACCATGCTCCTCGCGCCGGACCGGTTCTTCTCACCCGAATCGGGAACGGAGACCCTGCTGATGCAGACGATCGGGATTCGCGACCTCGTCCTGGGGTCGGGCGGGTGCGCGGCCTGGCTCCGCGGTGTCGACAACGAGTTCCGGGGCTGGGCGACGATCGGTTTGATCAGCGATAGCGCCGATCTGCTGCTGGGGCTGCGGAGCAAGCCCCTCGTCGGTACCAGGAGCGCACTGATCGCCACGCTGGCGCCGGTGCCATTCGTCGGCGCCGGCTTGTTCGGCATGGTCCGCCGGCACCGGAAGGCCTGACATCGCGGCTTAGCTTTCGCGCCGGCAGTCAAGGCGTGGGGTAGGCAGTGTTGATCGCCCGGGGTGCCAACCTCGGTTGTCGCCCGATAAACGGTTGGGTCGTGAGGTCGGCTGGGCCGTGATGGTCGGCAGGCTGATTAGTCGCCGTGGGGCGGCAGGCTTTCGTGTGCGCCGTAGAGCGGCCCAGCGCGAGCGGGCGGCAAGCTAAGTTGCGCCGTCGTGCGGCATAGCCGGAACAGCCGTCACCGCTCGCGACTGAGCCTTCCTCGACGATAGCGCTGTTCATCGAAAGGTTGTTGGGTTCGAAGCAGTCGATACGCCAGTCGGCAGGCGTGGCGGGCCAACGCGACACGGGCCTGTATGGGAGCCATACCCCGAGCTCGGAGTTCAGCGTCGCGGCCGGCAAAGGAGGGCGATTGTTGGGAAAGTCCCCAGGCGATGCCCATCAGGGCGTCACGATGCTCGGCCAAGCCCTGGCGGGAGATGCGCCCACGCCGGTTCAGCGTGGCCGACTGGTAGAGCGCAGGGGCCAAACCTGTGGCCGAATAGAGGTGTTCGGCATCAGGAAACCGCTCGATGGGCAGACTGTGCGCAGCAAAGGCGGCCGCCCGGATCGACGCGACGCCGGGCAGCGTGGTCAACACCTGCCCGTCGGTCGCCGCCAGCAGTTCGCTGGTCTGGGCGTCAAGTTCGGTGATGTCGACAAGTAGCCGACGGTAGCGGTCGAGGTCGCGTCCCAGGCGTTGAGCCCGGCCAGCCGCGTCGGCCGGTGGTGGCAAACACTGTCGCCACCGAGCCGCCCAATAGTCGGCGGTGGCGACGGTCAATCGCCCCGGTGCACGGCAGATCAAGGACCGTGATTTTGGTGGCCGTCCCGCGAACGCCGCAGCACAGGCCAACACGGCCAGCCCGGTCGGCGTGTCCAGCGCCAGCGCCCTGCCATGGCCGGCCGGCGCAGACAAGCCCGGACACAACACGTTGAGTTGATCATGGAGCCGCTGCTGGGCGACCTTGCGATCGNCGCCGGCCTCCCCGAACTGGTTGCCGACCGGCGGGCCGAGCACCATGCCGGGATAGGTGATGTTCACCGGTGCGCCGGCGTCCTGGAGTCCGCGAGCATAGATTTCGACCTGCGCCTTGGACGTCCCGTATCCGTCCGCCCCGCCGACGACCGGGAGGTCCGAGGTCAGCGTCGCCAGGCCCGGATGGAACAGCGCGGTGAAGCTCGACACGTGAATGATCGGGTCCAGGCCCAGCTCGACGGACTGCCCGAGGACGTTCTGCGCGCCCTGCATGTTGGTGGTCAGCATCTCCTTGTTCTGCCGGGGGTCGACGGCCACCAGGGCGGCGCTGTGCACGACGGCGTCGCAGCCGCGCAGCGCCTCCCGCACCGAAACGCGATCGGTGATGTCCCCGACGGCGAAGTCCGAGACGTCGACGCCCAGTTTGGCCACCGAGGTCTGCAGCCGATCGGGATTGCGCACCAGGAACCGGATGGAGTGCCCGGCGTCGGCCATCGCCTTGGCGGTCCACCCGCCGACGAATCCCGTCCCGCCCGTGACCAGAACGTGCATGGTGCGATTCTGCACGGGCCTACAAATGGCTCGCCGCGTAGGTCGCGGCTTGGCCCGTCATGCCGTTCATCGGATAGGACATATGCGCGAAGGCGTCGTTGCCGTCACCGCAGATCCCGTCGCCCGGCGCGCACAACTCGAGCGTCTTGGGCTGATACAGCGGGCCGATGACGATCACCGGTGCGCCGTACTTCTGCAGCCACGGGCCCGACGGCGTCCCGAACAGCGTGACCGCCGCGACGTGGTTCGCGATCTCCGGTGGCATCGGCGGGGGCACCGCGGAAGCCGGGACGCCCGCCGGCACGGCGGCCGAGGTGGTGAAACCCGCCACCGCGGCGCCCTGGGAATACCCGCCGAGCACCTCTTTGGTGTTCGGGCAGTTTTTCGCCATCGACTCGATGTGGGTACCGGCGTCGCGGATGCCGTCGATGACGGTCGCTGGGAAATCGGGGTTGGAAAAGTCAGTGCTCGCAGGGTAATTGACCGGATACACCCCGAGTGAGCGGGCGCCGAGCTGCCCGCGCAACGCGTCGATGAACGATCCGCCGACGCCGCCGACACCGGGCGGCTCGCCGGAGCCGCGGGCGAAGACGACCTCGACGTCCGGGCACGGATCGCCGGACGCCGGGGTGGGGGCGCCCAACAGTGCGAAGGCGGCCAGCACCGCCGCAACCCCCACGGATGTCGTGAATCGGCGCATGCTCGTCAACCTTCGCATCATCGATGTCCTTACTTGATATTCGGCGCCGATCGCGCTGCGGATGGCCACAGCGAACGACCAGCGGGCCCGGCAGCCGTACGGGCAGGCCCGCTGGTCGAGCGATCGGTTACTTCTTGAAGGCGTCCTTCACCTTCTCGCCTGCATCCTTCAAGCTGGACTTCGCCTGATCGGCGCGGCCTTCGTTCTTGGTGTCGTGGTCCCCGGTGGCTTTGCCGATGGCTTCCTTGGCCCGGCCGCCCAGGTCCTCGATCTTGTTCTTCGCTTTGTCTGTGGCGCTCATTCGTGCTCACTCCCTCGTCATAGCTGCGTTATTCGTGCTCTTGTGGCTACCCAGCGGCGGGCGATATTGAAACCGCGGCTCGTCCGGGCTGTCATCATGGACTGCGTGGGCACCGCAATAGTGGTGGCGATCGTCGTGACGCTGATGTTGCTGGGCATCGGCATGGTGGTCAATCAGCTCCTCCGGCTCAGGAAGTGGCTGAATGCCCAGCCCCCCGAGCCGCCGCCGCCCGGCGAAGAAGCCCACCACCCCCAGGAGTGATTTGTGTCCGGGGCTTTTCCCGGCTGATAGCTTGATTTCCGTGATGGCCTCGCGTCGCGGCTCGGCCCTGCTGGTGACCGACGACGGCTTGCCGCGCGGTGTCTCCGGGGCGGCCGACCCGCACTTCGCCAACGTCATCGGGATTTTTGCGCGGCTGTTCCCCGGCCGCCGGTTCGGCGGGGGAGCGCTGAGCGTCTACATCGACGGCGTGCCCGTCGTCGACGTCTGGACGGGCTGGTCGGACCGCGCCGGCACCGAGCCCTGGACCGCAGACACCGGCGCGATGGTGTTCTCGGCGACCAAGGGCGTCGCGTCGACGGTGATCCACCGCCTGGCCGACCGGGGTCTGCTGTCCTACGACGATCCCGTCGCCGAGTACTGGCCCGAATTCGCCGCCAACGGGAAGGCCGACATCACGGTCCGCGACGTCCTGCGGCACCGGTCCGGGTTGTCGCACCTGCGGGGCGTCACCAAGGCGGAGCTGATGGACCACCTCCTGATGGAGGAGCGCCTGGCCGCCGCGCCCGTCGATCACCTGCGCGGCGTGCAGGCGTATCACGCGCTGACCTACGGATGGCTGCTGTCCGGTCTGGCCAGGGCGATCACGGGCCAGGGCATGCGAGAGCTGATCCGGCAGGAGATCGCGCGGCCGCTCAACACCGACGGCCTGCACCTGGGCCGCCCGCCCCAGGGCGCGCCGACCCGGCCGGCCCAGATCCTGATACCGCAGGGGAAGCTGCGCGCCCCGGTGTTCAATTTCATCGCACCGAAACTGGCCGGCCTGCCGTTCTCCGGCGCGCTGGGCGCGATGTACTTCCCCGGCGTCATATCGCTCATCAAGGGGGAGACCGGATTTTTGGACGGCGAGGTGCCGGCGGCCAACGGCGTGGTGACCGGACGCGGGTTGGCCAAGATGTACGCGGTGCTGGCCAACGACGGCCGCATCGACGGCAAGAAGTATTTGTCCAAGGAGTTGGTGCGCGGTCTCACGGGCCAGCCGCAGCGCAAGTGGCCCGACGCAAACATGGTGGTGCCCATGCCATTTCATTTGGGCTACCACGAGTCGCCGGTCCCCGGCCTGCTCAAGGGTTTCGGTCACGTGGGGCTGGGTGGAACGCTCGGCTGGGCCGACCCGGAATCCGGCAGCGCGTTCGGGTTCGTCCACAACAGGCTGTTGACTCCGTTGCTGTTCGACATGGGATCGTTCGCGGGTTTGGCCGGCCCCTTGCGCAACGCCATCGAGGCCGCCCGTCACCAGGGCCCCTTCCAGGTGCCACAGCTGGGCGCGACCTACGCCAGGCCCGCTCGGCGAAAGGCCGCGCCGGCGACGGCGGCGTCGGGCGAGGGCTAGATCTTTGCGTAGCCGCGCGGAAGCGTGAGCGGCAGGTCGGTGTACGTCACGATGCCCGGCGGCGCGGCGACGACGGCCGGGATCGCGTTGATGACGGGCAGCGCCGTCATGATGTGCCCGAGCGTCATGAAGTCGGCGATGGTCTCGGCCTGGAAGTAGGGGGGCGGCAGGAACCCGACCTTGGTGGTCACCGTTGGCTGCCCGTCGATCTGGATGACCCAGCCGTCCTGCTCGATCTTCCAATCGGGCTCCAGCGTCTGCCCCTTGCGCCACCGGACATTGAGGTCGATCAGGGTTTTGCCGCCGACGATGCCCTGCCAGCTGATGTAGACGCCCGCGACGCATCCCGCGTCAATCGTCCAGGATGCCATCTCGAGATCGGCTGTGGTCTGGGCGAATTCGGCCACGCAACGCACCTCGTCGAGTTCGACACCGAGCGCGTCGGCCACCAGCAGCACGGCTTCGCCGAAAATGGCGGTCCCCTTGCGGGCCATCTCCTGCAGCTCCGGGTGGTCGATCGGGTGACCGAAGCCCACCGGCTTCTCGGTGTCCGGCGAGTCGTAGAACGTGGTGTCGGCCGCCTCGATCACGCTGACCTTGTCGATCCTGTTGCAGACCATCGCCGAGACGATCGCCAACAGCTCGGCGAAGCCCGGGCTGACGCCGGAGCCGAACATCGTCGACCCGCCCTTCTGGCAGGCTTCGACGATTCGGTCGCGGCCCTCGCCCAGGTTGGCCCCGGTGATGAACGACGCCGTCGTCACCACGTTGACGCCCGCGGACAGGATGCGGACCAACTCGTCGACGTCGATCCACATCGGGTTGTAGACGACGCAGTCGGGTTTCAGGGCGAGCAGCGCGTCGACGTCGTTGGTGGCGGCCACACCCAGCGGCGCGATGCCGACCAGCTCGCCGGCGTCGCGGCCCACCTTCGCCTCTGACCAGGCATAACAGCCCACGAGCTCGAGCGCGGGATTGTCGGCGATCGATTGCAGCGAGCTCTTTCCGACATTCCCGGTGTTCCACTGGACGACCCGATAGTTGTTTGGCACTCGCTCAGCATAGGGAATGACGCCGGGCCGGGCGAGAAAGATCAGTAATCCGATTCGGCGGTCAGGATCTCGGCCAGGAAGGCGTCGCCCGGCGGCCGATCCAGCCGCGCCCGCGCCCACCGGCGGACCCTGTCCCGGGTGTCGCGGGTCTCGATCCCGCCCGACACCTCGGCGCCGACGGTCACCGACGTCGCCGACCAATCATGGTCCCAGGCGGCCGATTCCGTCACCGGCCGTCGCTCGCGGTCGACCAGGGGGAGGGTGGCGTCGCCGTCGGCGTCCAGGGCGCCGCTGCCGCTGATGGCCCCGGACCGCAAGTGCACCGCGATCCCGGTGGCCGGACGGGGCCCGATCACGCCCGCCCGAACGACGGCGACCACCGCGGCGCCGGCCAGCTGGACGCTCCAGTCGACGGTGTTCTCGCCCGCGTCGAAGATCCCGGGCGGCACCGCGCTCCAGCTGACGGACGCGACGCCGCGGGCGATCGGGGCCACGTCCCGTGCGCCTGCCCCGGTGCCGGCGGCCAGCGCGTAGTCGTCACGACGCCCGCCCGGCTGCATCGGCTCGCCGGCCGGTGCCATGCCCGAATCATGCAGCAGCGCATGCAGTTGCGCCCATCCCGCGCCGTCCACGCCCACCTCGTCGGCCAGCCCGGCGGCGGCGCGCACCACATCGAGGACCCGCGGATCGCCGCCCCGCGCGTGGGCGACGAGGGCCAGGGCGTGCGGCGCCAGCAGCTCCTCCACATCCGAGTCCAGGGTGTCGTCGGTGAAGAAGTCCTGCGCGCCGGAGGTCAGCAGCGCGACCTCCGCGTCGAGCAGGGCTCGATCGAGTCCGGCGATGCCGTCCACGCGGCTGACGGGCCACCACCGCCGCAGCCAATGGCCCACGGCCAGCCGCCGGAGCGGGGCGAGGGAACCGGGCACGATCTCGACGCCGGCGANCGGACGATCGCTGTCTGATTCGCCCGCGATGCGGGGTTGTCGTTGTGGCTCAGCCGAACTCAACCCAAGCTCGACGATCGACCACGGCAGCTCGGCCCCCTCCAACCGCGCCAGCGCCCCCAGGTTGTACGGGGTTGCGTCGGCGATCACGGCCGACCAGACGCGCTGCCGGGCCGCCGCGGCGCGATGGCCGTTGACGGGTCCGAGCACCGTGCCGAGTTCGGCCAGGAACGGGCCGGCGGCCGTTGGTGCGGCCCGCACGTCGCGCCAGCTGCGGTCGAGCTGCTCGGCCAGCCTGCCGACGACGTCGGGGCTCGCCACGTATTGGCGCAGTACCTCGATCGCGGTGCGGTCGCGGCCCTGGTGGATATCGGTGAGCACGGCGGCGGCCGTCTCTCGATCCTGCGGCGCCGGTGGGCCTTTCGTCACCGCGAGTTCGAAGCACACCGGGAAATACAGTTCCTGG
Organism: Mycobacterium interjectum; assembly: GCF_900078675.2. GTDB lineage: Bacteria > Actinomycetota > Actinomycetes > Mycobacteriales > Mycobacteriaceae > Mycobacterium > Mycobacterium interjectum. Next base: position 3,980,732 of record NZ_LT546237.1, on the reverse strand, counting down.
GCGTTGCCGGTACGGATCCGCTGCCTGCGGCGCTCGAGCTTGAGCGTGTCGAACCATGATGCCGTGTAACGCAGTTCGCGCGCGCTCCCGACGATCAGGTCGTGCATCGCGGCCGCGGTATCCGGTGGGACGACGGGGGCGGAGTACTGGGGATTGGCGCGCAGCCGGAGCACCAAGGGGTCGACGATGCGTTTGACAGTGCGGCTCAGGGGTCCGCCGTCGTCGCTGCTGAGCACCTCGACGCCCGGGCCGATCCTGCGCCACGCCGCCTCGATCACCGACCGGCGCGGCTGGCCCACGGCGACGTCGGTCGCGATCTGCGAATCCGCGCTCATCTGCACAGGATAGGGGCATTCGGAAAATATCGGCAGCCGAAAAGTTGGGTTCGGTAGCCGGGCGGCGGTTGGAGCCTGGTGGCATGAAGAAGCTGATCATGTTGCTGGACCGGTTCCCGTTCGCTCGGCGCCGGGTCCCCGCGGGCCCCACCGTCGGGGTCGGCACCGTGCGCAACGTCGGCGAGGAGCGCCAGGTTTTCATCGAGGTGGTGGCCGTTTCCGGCGAGACGTTCATCGGGAAATTGGCGGGCGGTGCGGGCGATCCGGACGTGTCGATGCTGCGGCCCGGGCTCGTCGTGCTGGTGGCGTTCGATCCCGCTGCCCGCGAAGAGCTTTCGCTGCCGGATGACGTGCTGGCCGTCCACGCCGCCTGGCTGGCGTCGGTCTGAGCGCTATCGTGCGCCGTCCACCACGAAAGTGACCAGGGCGCCCCAGTACAGCGGGCTGGCGGTGACGTCGCCGTCCCGCCAGCGCCGCATCTGCGCACGCTGCCAACGATTCACCGCGCACCCCGCGTCGGCGCCGTCGTGCGCGTCGTCCACTGCGACAACGACATCGGCCATCGGGTCGGCCGCTTGGTCCGCGGTAAACCGTCGATATGCCGCGGAGGTGGGCAGCGACCACAGGGTTGCGGTCACCAGCTCGGCGCCGCCGAGAATCATCGCCGCCACCAGGCCGTTGGCCTCGTCGAATTGATAGTCCCCGCCCGATCCGCAAGCCAACAGGGCAACCCGCGGCGGGATCGGCAGGTGCAGCGACAACAAGTCCGAGGCGGGCAGCCGGCGGGGAACCGCGGTCGCGACCGGCTCCACACGGGTCACCGCCGGCGAGGGCCGGNGCGCCGATGTCGGCCAGCTGCCAGGGGATTCGGGCGGCTACTCGCCCGCTGCGGGTGATGGCGTCCTGGCGGGCGCGCACCAGCTCTTCCTTGCTCGGTCCCGCCTTCGGCACCGCCAGCAGGCCCCAGGGAACGCGCGCCAACCGCGCGCTGGGCGAGACGAACAACACCGCCCGCGGCGATGCCGCGCACCCCAGCAACAGCTCCCACCCTGCTGACCCGATCAGCAGTACCCCGAGGATGTAGGCCACCGTGAGTTCGGCTTCCGGCGTCGCGAACGGACCGCTGGTCAGGGCCCGCTCGATGGCGTCGGGCCGGCTCTCGGCGCCGTGTGGCTCGGGGAGGGCGTCGGCCAACTCTTGCAACGCCGCGAGCAGAATCGGTTCCTCCACCACCCAATTGACGGTCTTGGAGGGCTGCCCGACGATTCGCAAACTGCCGTAGGTGGCGATCCCGACGTCGGCGAACCGCAGTACCAAAGTCAGCCGGTCCGGATCGCTCATGGCCAGGTCGACCAGGCCGGCTCGGCGGCGGTGACGTCGCGGCCGTAGCGCTGCCGCGCCAGGTCGCGATAGTGGCTCATGATCGGCGGACTGTCGGGCTGCATCTGTAGCGGCGGCAACGGCCCGAGCCGCGTCAGTGAGGCGCCGGCGCGCGGCGCCGCCGGGCCGGCCGCGGCCAGGGCCAAGTCCGCGTCGGTGTCGATGACGACGGTCGCGGTAGCCGTCGACGCCCATTCGCCGACTTTCGGCCGCTGCAGATCCGTGTCGAAAGTGCCTCGCGCGCTGTGGTATTCAACCAGTTCGCTGATCAGTTGAGTGTTTTCCCACTCCCACGCGACGGCGAACGCGCCGGCCAGGATGGGCGCCGAGATGCTGGTCGCCCAGCGCGATCTCGCGTCGGCATCGGCGATCGAATACCGCACAGAGTCGACCGCGAGCGCGGCCGGCACCTTGAGCTCCGCGGCCTGTTCGAGTTTGGTCATCGCGTGCCAGTACTGCGGGGTGCCGACCTCGCCGCGCAGGATGCCGAGCCCCTCGGCCTGCCGCGCCTCGGTTTCCTGCAGCGTCTCGTCGGGGTCGCCCGAACTGTCGAATCCGAGGTCGGCCAAAGCATCCGCGCGCCACACCGTGCCGAGATGGCTGTCGAGCTGGGCGTACTGCAACCAACTGCTGCGGGGCGAGGAGTCGAGTAGCTCGCGGGCTTGCGCGATCAGCTCGACGGCGTCGGCAAAGCGACTCCAGAAGATGGCAATCCAGCTGCGCTGCAACAAGATGCGGTGCAGGTGCAAGGGCTTCCCCAATTCCCGCCAGTGCCGCTCGGCATGCTCCCAGCACTCGTCGGCGGCTTCGAGCGCACCGGATCCCAGCCGGGTGAGCCCCATGTACAGCCAGCAACGTGCGACGTCGTGCGCCCGGCCGTATCGAGCGATGACGGGCTGGGCCTCGGACGCCAGCTGCTCGGTCGTAGCGTGGTCGCCGACCAACCAGCGGGCCGACGCGCGCTCCAATTTTGTTCTGGCGCTTGCGAGTTCCCATCCTCGCGCCTCGGCCCTGGCCCCCGCGCGACGCAACCAGGGCTCGGCCTCGGCCAACCGGCCGGTCTCCACGCAGAATCTGCCGAACGCGGTGCTAGCGGCGATCAGGAGATGGTCGGCCGACTCGCTGCCATCTCGGAGCTGGTCCAGGCCGTCAAGCACCTGCTCCCACAACGGGACCGAGCGCACATGCAGGTCGTCGTCGCAGAGCGCCGTGGCGCACAAGACTTGCGCGTGGGTGCGCAGGTAGGTGTGTTCGTCCACCAGGTCGTCGAATTCGGACGCGGTGTCGCTCAACGCGCTCAGCGCCGACGCGGCGCCCTCATGGTCGCCGGCGGCCGCGGCCAGGCCAGCCTCCAGGAACAGCGCCCGCCGTGAGTAGCGGCAAACCAGGTGCGTTACCTCGGCGCCGGACATGCTTACCTGTGCGGCGGCGTCCGGCATCGTTCCGGCGGCGATCCCCGAATAGCTGCCCAGGCAGTCGCGGATGCGCCGGATGGACTCCCGCACCCCGTCGTTCGTCCCGCGCGCCAGGTAGATCTCACCAAGCTGCGCAAAGACTTCCAACATCAGATCGTCGCGGTCTTCCCGCTCGATCTGCGGCACCAGCGACAACAGCAGATCCCGGGCGCGTGTCTCGTCGGCGGCATACGCCAACCGGCGGGCGTTCGCCAATTCGACGGGGATCGACACGGCTGCATCATAAGTCCGCCGTCGCGGGCGTGGCGAGGATCCGGAGCGGCGGGCGTGTGAGTGAGGGCACGCCCGCCGCCGCGGAGTTCGATCGATCAACCGCAGGTCACCTTGATGTTGAAGTCCTTGGTGATCATTCCGGCCATCGGGTTCTTCATGTCGGCGCCCTGCGCCTGGCCGGTGATGGTGTAGGTCTTGCCATCCACCGCCACGTCGGCCGAGCCGACCTTGGCGCCCATGCCGTTGCTGACGGACAGAGCGCTGCCGTCGACGAAGAGTGCCAGCGACTCGACCTTGGGGGTCGCTTCGTCGGTCATCACGACGGCCAGCGCCTGCTGGGCGCCCGAGTTGCCGCTGCCGATGTCGATCTTGCCGCCGGTCCTGACACAGGTCACCGAGGACGGGTTCAGCCCGGCCAGATCGGTGCCGCCCACCTTGACCTGCGCGTTGGTGCCGGCGGGGGCGGCGCTGGGCGCCGTGCTCGACGCGGGGCTGGCCGTGTGGCCGCCGCTCGAGCAGCCCACCAGCGCCGACGCGACGCCAAGGGTTCCAATCGCTCCCGCGATAAGACGTTTCACTGGTTTTCCTTCCTTCATGCGCCGCCGGATTGGCGCCGCCATGAGCGCAAGTACAGCCGTGCCGGGCCGCTACCGATCCCAATTTTCGGCCCGGCCCGGTAGGCTGCCTCGACACGGCCGATGAAGGGAGACGCGCGATGGCGAGCGTGAAATGGCTGGAAAAGCCTGAGGCGCATGACTTCCCGGCGGCGGCCGACTACCTGGCCATGCTCGCGGAGCCGGGCACCGCCAATCAGTTGGCGGAAAAGCTGAAGGCCGGAACCGTCGGCCACAAAAAGGCGAAGGACATCCTCCGCGCGGCGCAGCTGCGGCTGCTACCCGAGGACAACCCCCACGTCGCCGCCGATCTGTCCAAGATCAAGAAGGGACAAGCGTTGTCCCCGATCCTGCTGGTGCGCGGCGACTTCACGACGGGCGTCCCGCTGCAGATCGCCGACGGCTACCACCGGGTGTGCGCGAGTTACCACACCGACGAGAACACCGACATCCCCGTCGTTATCGTCTCATCGTGATCGAGATCGAAGCCGCCGGCGCGGTTCAGGTACTGACCCTGTCCTCCGGGCGGGTCAACGCCCAAGACCTCGAGCTGCTTAAAGAGCTGACGGACGCGCTGGGCGAGCTGCAGCACTCCGGCGCGAAGGCGCTCGTCGTCACCGGTGCCGGCCGCGCGTTCAGCGCCGGGGTCGACCTCAACCGCGTGGTCGACGGCGGTGCCGACTACACCGACCGGCTGATCCCCGCGCTGGCCGAGGCGTTCGAGGCGATGTTCTGCTACCCCGGCCCGACGGTGGCCGCGATCAACGGCGCCGCCATCGCCGGCGGATGCGTGCTGGCGTGCGCCTGCGACCGCAGGCTGATCAGCCCCGAGGCGCAGATCGGGGCATCCGAGGTCCGTGTCGGAGTGCCGTTTCCGGTCGCCGCGCTCGAGGTGATGCGGTACGCGTGCGGGGACCGCGCCGAGGACGTGTTGCTGGGCGGCCGCGTCTACCGGGGTGACGAGGCGATCGCCAACGGACTCGCCCATCGGGTCGTCGCCGACGACCTCGTCGAGGCGGCGATAGCCGAGGCCGCCGACCTCGGCCGCATCCCGGCCGACGCCTATCGCCACACCAAAGTGCAGCTGCGAGCCCCCGCCCTGGCGCGGATGCGCGAGGGCGCCCTCATCGACAGCGAGGTCCGCCGCCTTTGGGGCGCCGAGCAGACGCAGCGACGGATCGCCGCCTACGTGGACAGCCTCAAGCGCCGCTGACGTCGCGGGCTGCGGTCATTCGTCGACCGCGACGCCGCCTCGGGTGCGCCGGCGCCGCATCCGATGGGTGCCCTTGCCCGTCGGGCGGCGGTTCTGCAGCCCACCCTTGGGCTCTTCGGATTCCGGCGCGGCCGCTGTTTCCTCGGCAGCTTCGGCCGTTTCGACCGGTTCTCCGGGCTCTTCGGCCTGCTCCTCCGCCGCGGCTTCTTCGCTCGCTTCGGTTTCCGGGGCCGCTTCGGTTTCCTCGACCTCGGGCTGGGCGCCCTCTTCGGCGGCTTCTTCGGTCGCCTCTTCGGTCTCGTCGCCCTTCTTGCCGCGCAGGCCCCGCTTCTTGCGCTTTTCCTTCTTCGGCTTGATCGGCTTCGGCGGCGGTGGCGGCAACTCGGCGATGAACGACAGATAAAACGCGAAGACGCCGAGCACGCCGATCGCGGCGGAGGCGCCGTAAACGCCGAACAACCAGCGCCCGGCGGCGTCGAGGCTGAGCCAGATCTCGCTGATCGCGGTGCCCATGATCAGTGCGCCGGCCAGCACGTGGGCCACGATCGACCAGAGCCGGATGGTCAGCGCCAGCTGCGGCGTGCCCAACTCCGGCTTGCGGGTCCGCAACTGGGTGAAAACCACCGGCAACGCGGCCAGGGCGACCAGCGCGCCCGTCACGATCCGCAGCGTCGTCCCCACCGAATGCGTGGTGTCGCCCATCAGCTCAGGCCAGCGGGGCAGCACGAAAAAGAAGTAGAGGACGCCGGCAGCGATCGAAAACGTCGCGTGCCACGGTATGGCGACCTTGCGCCCCATACGCCTCCTCGTGCTGCCGGTGAGCCTTGTCGGCCGGTAAGCCAGCCTAAAGGCCGGTCAAAGCGATTCCAAACAACCCCCGTGCGTGGTCGCGCCCTATCGAGTGCGACCGGTGGCGGAGGATGCGGGATTTGAACCCGCGAGGGCTGTTAACCCAACCCGCGTTCCAGGCGAGCGCCATAGGCCACTAGGCGAATCCTCCGTGGGCCATGGTAACCGAGGGTGCGGGCCCCGCTTCAATGGTCGCCGCCGGTTGCCCCGGGCCGGGTATTACACTCGCCATGGACCCCGCGTGGCGTCTATCCTGTGAACTCCCCCAGGGCCGGAAGGCAGCAAGGGTCAATAGGCTCTGTCGGGTGCGCGGGGTCCCCTATGTTCGATGAGTGGCGACCCGCTTCGCTCGGCTGCGCCGCGCTAGCGATCGCCACGGTTCGGGGCCTACGGCATGTCCAACACCTGACCCCGAAGCCACCGTCTCGACAGCGAAAGGGCCCATGGTGTCTTTCGATTCCCTCAGCCCTGACGAGCTGACCGCGGTGCACGCGCGCAACCAGCGGGATTACGCGGAGTTGCAGGGTAAGAAGCTGGCGTTGGATCTGACCCGCGGCAAGCCTTCGCCCGAGCAGCTCGACCTGTCCAACCAGCTGCTGAGCCTCCCCGGCGACGATTTCCGCGATTCCGAGGGCACCGACACGCGCAACTACGGCGGCCTGCACGGCCTGCCGGAACTGCGGGCCATCTTCGGCGAGCTGCTCGGGATCCCGGTGCAAAACCTGATCGCAGGCAACAACTCCAGCCTGGAGTTGATGCACGATCTCGTCGCCTTCTCGATGTTGTACGGCGGGGTGGACTCGCCGCGGCCGTGGACAAAGGAGCCGGCCGTCAAATTCCTGTGCCCGGTTCCCGGCTACGACCGGCACTTCGCGATCACCGAGACGATGGGCATCGAGATGATCGCGGTCCCGATGCTGCAGGACGGGCCGGACGTCGACCTCATCGAGGAGCTGGTCGCCGTGGATCCCGCGATCAAGGGAATGTGGGCGGTACCGGTGTTCGGCAACCCCACCGGCATCACCTACTCCTGGGAAGCGGTGCGCCGGCTCGTGCAGATGCGGACGGCAGCGCCCGACTTCCGGCTGTTCTGGGACAACGCCTACGCGGTGCACACCCTGACGCACGACTTCCTCCGCCAGGTCGACGTGCTCGGCCTGGCGGCCACCGCGGGCAACCCCAACCGGCCCTATGTCTTCGCGTCCACCTCGAAGATCACCTTCGCCGGCGCCGGGGTCAGCTTCCTGGGCGGGTCGCTGGGCAACATCGCCTGGTATCTGCAATACGCGGGGAAGAAGTCGATCGGCCCGGACAAGGTCAACCAGCTGCGGCACCTGCGCTTCTTCGGCGACGCCGACGGGGTGCGCCTGCAGATGCTGCGCCACCAGCAGATCCTGGCGCCGAAGTTCGCGCTGGCGCTCGAGATCCTGGACGACCGGCTGAGCGATTCCAAAATCGCCTCGTGGACCGAACCCAAGGGCGGCTACTTCATCAGCCTCGACGTGTTACCCGGCACCGCCCGGCGCACCGTCGCCCTGGCCAAGGACGCCGGTATCGCGGTGACCGAGGCGGGCGCGTCGTTCCCGTATCGGAAAGATCCGGAGGACAAGAACATCCGGATCGCGCCCACCTTCCCGTCGCTGCCGGACCTACGCGACGCGGTCGACGGGCTGGCGACGTGCGCGCTGCTGGCGGCGACGGAGTCGATGCTGGTCTCCTCCGCGTCGAGCGTGAGCTGACGGCGACGACACGGGCGAGTCGACCGCTGCTTCACGCTCAAAGCCGGCGATGCACACTCGACGCCAGCCGGGCTCCAGTCAGCGCCCGCCGGTAGCCTGCTGACCGTGGCCCTCTACCGCAAGTATCGACCGGCAACCTTCGCCGAGGTGGTGGGGCAGGAGCACGTCACCGGTCCGCTGTCGATCGCCCTGGAGGCCGGCCGGATCAACCACGCCTACCTGTTTTCGGGGCCGCGCGGCTGCGGCAAGACGTCGTCGGCGCGCATCCTGGCCCGGTCGCTGAACTGCGCGCAGGGGCCGACGGCCAACCCGTGCGGCGTGTGCGACTCCTGCGTCGCGCTGGCCCCCAACGCGCCCGGCAGCATCGACGTGGCTGGCTNGGACGACACGCGCGAGCTGCGCGACCGCGCCTTCTACGCCCCCGCGCAGTCGCGCTACCGGGTGTTCATCGTCGACGAGGCGCACATGGTGACCACCGCGGGGTTCAATGCGCTGCTCAAGATCGTCGAGGAGCCGCCCGAGCACCTCATCTTCATCTTCGCCACCACCGAGCCGGAGAAGGTGTTGCCGACGATCCGGTCGCGCACCCACCACTACCCGTTCCGGCTGCTGCCGCCCAAGACCATGCGGGCGTTGATCGGGCGGATCTGCGAGCAGGAGGACGTCGTCGTCGATGACGCGGTGTACCCGTTGGTGATCCGGGCCGGCGGGGGTTCGCCGCGCGACACGCTCTCGGTCCTCGATCAGCTACTGGCCGGCGCCGAGGGCAACCATGTGACCTATCAGCGCGCGCTGGGGCTGCTCGGCGCCACCGACGTCGCGCTGATCGATGACGCCGTGGACGCGCTGGCCGCATCGGATGCCGCGGCCTTGTTCGGCGCGGTCGAATCGGTGATCGACGCCGGCCACGACCCGCGGCGCTTCGCCACCGATCTGCTGGAACGGTTCCGGGATCTCATTGTCCTGCAATCGGTTCCGGATGCCGTGAGCCGCGGCGTGGTGGACGCGCCCGAGGACGTGCTGGACCGGATGCGCGAGCAGGCGGTGCGGATCGGCCCGGCGACCCTGACCCGGTACGCCGAGGTCGTGCAGGCCGGGCTGGGAGAGATGCGCGGTGCCACCGCGCCGCGCCTGCTGCTCGAGGTGGTGTGCGCGCGGCTGCTGTTGCCGTCGGCCAGCGACGCCGAGTCGGCGCTGCTGCAGCGCGTCGAGCGGATCGAGACCCGGCTGGGCGTGTCCCTTCCCGCCGCAGATAGCCCAGCGAGCGCCGCACCCACATCTCGGCCCGCGGCAACGCCCGTCCGGCCCCGCCAGGAGGCCGCTGCGCCCGTCGCTTGGCCCGAGCCGAAACCGGAGTCGAAACCGGAGTCGAAGCCGGAGCCGACGCCGACGCCGGCGCCCGAACCGGCTCCGCCGCCCGAATCGGCTCCGCCGCCGCCCGAGCCCGAATCGGCCGCTGCCCCAGGCGAACTCAACGCCGCCGCGCTGCGATCGATGTGGCCGACGGTGCGCGACAAGGTACGCCAGCGCAGCCGCACTACCGAGGTGATGCTGGCGGGCGCCACGGTCCGGGCGGTGCAGGACAACACGCTGGTGCTGACCCATGCGTCGGCTCCGCTGGCCAAGCGGCTGTCCGAGCAGCGCAACGCCGACGTCATCGCCGAAGCGCTCAAAGACGCGCTGGGGGTGAGCTGGCGGGTGCGCTGCGAGGTCGGCGCGGGCGAGCCGGCCGCGAGCGCCCCTGCGCCCGCCAGCCGGGTAGCACCCGTCGACGAGCCGGCGGAGACGGAGTCGGCTCAGCGCGATGAAGAGGAGCACATGCTTGCCGAGGCGGGCCGCGCCGAGCCGTCGGCGCCGCGCCGCGACCCAGAGGAGGCCGCGCTCGAGCTGCTGCAGAACGAGCTGGGCGCCCGCCGGATCGAACCGAGCTAGTGGCGGCCTAGGGTGTCCACCACGGCCGCAGCGGCAGGGCGTCGTCTCCGCGGGCGGCGACGTTGGCGGCCAGCACGTGATGCAGCTGAAGGTTGTTCTGCTCGAAGGCCACCCGTGAGGCCGCCATGTACAGGCCCCACACCTTGGCCGTCGCCAGGCCGACCTCGTCGACCGCTTCGTCCCAGTGCTCGACGAGGTTGCGGCACCAGTCGCGCAGCGTCATCGCGTAGTGATGCCGGAAGTTCTCCTCGTGCAGCACCTCCAAGCCGGCGTCTTGGGCCTCGGTGACGATGCGGCCCGAGCCGGTGAGCTCGCCGTCCGGGAAGACGTAGCGGTCGGTGAACCCGCCGGCGAACGAGGTCGATTTGTTGTCGTGGCGGGTGATGCAGTGATTGAGCAGCAGGCCGCCGGTGCGCAGCTTGGACTTCAGGAAACCGAAGTACGCGGGGTAGTTCTTGACGCCGATGTGCTCGGTCAGGCCGATGGAGGAGACGGCGTCGAATTCCGCCTCGGCGACGTCGCGGTAGTCGGAGTGGCGCACCTCGGCCAGGTCGGCGAGGCCCTCGTCTTCGATCGCCTGTTGCGCCCATTTCGCCTGTTCGGCCGACAGGGTGGCGCCGATCACGCGGACGCCGTGCCGCGCCGCGTAGCGCACCATGCCGCCCCAGCCGCAGCCGACGTCGAGCAGCCGGTCGCCCGGCCGCAGGCGCAGCTTCTCGAAGATCAGCCGATACTTGTTTTCCTGCGCTTCTTCCAGCGTCGCGTCGGCGTGCGGGTAGACCGCGCAGGTGTAGGTCATCGACGGACCCAGCACCCACTCGTAGAAGGTGTTGGAGACGTCGTAATGGTGGTGGATGGCCTCGGCGTCCCGGGTCTTGCTGTGCATGACACCGGCCGCGACCCGCCGCCACCGCGGCGGCGCCTCCTCCGGCGGCGGGGCGACGGGCAGCAGGTGCTCGACACCCATCGATCGCACGACGTTGGCGAGCGTCCGCGCCGAGGGCCGCTTGAAGTTGACCCGGTCGGTCAGCGTCTTGAGCAACTGGTACGGATCGCCGGGATGCACGCCGTACGTCCGCAGGTCACCCGACACGTAGGCGCGGGCCAGGCCGAGTTCGCCGGGGGCGGTGGCCAAATAGGTGGCCCCGCGAGGCGAGCACAGGTCCAGGCCCAGCTCCGCGTCCTCACTGCCCGCGGTGCTGCCGTCGTACGCGGTGAACTTCAGCGGGTGTCGTCCGGTCGCGGCGAAAAGCTCGAGGATCTCCGCCATGCTGAGCTTCCCGGTCGTGGTGTGATGGGGTTCTCGGGTGGTCGTCATCGCCGTTGCACCGCCTTTGCGTACAGGTCCAAAAGACGCGAATCGGGGTCGTAGATCTTCTTGACCGTCTTGTAAGCCTCCCCGCCGTAGAGCTCGTCAAACTCCTCGCGGGTGTAATAGGAGTCGGAATACAACGACTTGTGCCCGTCCAGCTCGCTGACCTTCGCCTCGATCGCGCGATTGGTGGCGCCCTCGGTCGCGCCGGCCGGCACCGACGACCAAAATCCGATGTTGACGTAGGTGTGGTCCGGGCGCATCGGATACAGCGGCCAGCCGTCGTGATCGCGCAGCCGCAGCGGGCACAACCAGATCGGCGTGATCGGCACGTTGCCGGCGAACCACTCCAAAAACTCGCAGGTCCGTTCGACCGGCACCTCGACGTCCTGCACCACCCGCTCGCGCGGCGGACGTCCATTGCGTTTTTCGATGCGGTCGGCGATGCCGAAACGCTGGTCCAGGGCGACGAGCTTCCAATAGAAGCTGCTGCGCCGGTACCGCCGGGGCCACCAGCGCCGCACTCGCGGGTTCTGGGCGCCGAAGGCGCGGGAGCACCAGAACCAGTCGGTATCCCAGCGCCAGAGGTAGTCGTGAATGGTCAGCCGGTCGTCCTTGGTGGCTTCCTCCCCAACCGAGTCATGCCGAATCGATTGGTAGTAAATGTTTTTCCCGGTGTAGTCGCTGACCGGTCCCGGGGTGGCGGTCCGACGGCCCAGGCACAGGTAGCTTTCGTCGGGGCTGAAAACCACGCCGTCCAGATAGTCCACCGGGGTGCCGCCCTGCCCGCCGGTGTCGACGATGCGTTCCATCGCCGCGACCATTTCGGGCAGCGAGCGGAATCGGATATGCCGTAGCGCCACAAACGGCGCGACGGGTTCCAGCTCGATCCGCAGCCTGGTCGAATACCCCAGCGTGCCATAGGAATTGGGAAATGCGCGAAACAGGTCCGGGTGCCGGCTGCGCGATGCGGTCAGCAATTCACCGGCGCCGGTGAGGATGTCCATCTCCAGCACCGATTCGTGGGGCAGTCCGTTGCGAAAGGACGCCGACTCGATGCCCAGGCCGCTGACCGCACCGCCGAGCGTGATGGTCTTCAGCTGCGGAACAACCAGTGGCGAAAGGCCGTACGGCAGGGTCGCGGTCACCAGGTCCTCGTAGGTGCACATGCCGGCCACGTCGGCGGTGCGGGCGTCGGGATCGACCGACAGGACGGCGGTCAGGCCGGAGGTGTCCAGGCCGCGCGCATCGCGTTTGGCGCGGGCGCGGAACAGGTTTGAGGTGGGCTTGGCTAGCCGGACGGCGGACGTCGCGGGGATGGATCGATAACTCGCCATCAACCGGTCGACGCCCGCTGCGTGAGCCGAGAGTGCAGATCCAGGGACAGGCACCACATATACCCTAGTCTTCGGAAACAGCCCGTGCACCCGCGCGCGGGGGATCACATAGTCATCGAAAAGAGGAGTCAGGCCTGATGGGCCAGGTGAGCGCAGCCAGCACGATCTTGATCAACGTCGAGCCCGGGGCAACCCTGGCCGCGGTCGCGGACTATCAGACGATGCGCCCGAAGATCCTGTCCCCGCAGTACAGCGAGTACCAGGTGCTGCAGGGCGGGCAGGGGGCGGGCACCGTCGCCAAGTGGAAGCTGCAGGCCACCAAGTCACGGGTGCGCGACGTGCAGGTGAACGTTGACGTGGCCGGCCACACCGTCATCGAAAAGGACGTGAACTCCTCGATGATCACCAACTGGACGGTGGCGCCCGCCGGGCCGGGATCGTCCGTCACGGTCAAGACCAGCTGGACCGGCGCCGGCGGCGTCAAAGGCTTCTTCGAGAAGACCTTTGCGCCCTTGGGGCTCAAGAGGATTCAGGGCGAGGTGCTGGCCAACCTGAAGAAAGAACTGGAAGGCTAGCGCGGTCAGCGGGCCTGGCCCTGAGTGGCCAGGAAGCCCGCGACGCCGCGGACGAGCGCGTCGGCGTACTTCTGCCGGCCCTCGGCTGACTCCATCAACGCGGAGTCCACCGGATTCTTCATGTTGCCGCACTCGACCAGGATCGACGGATACTGCGCCAGGTTCAGACCGGTGAGGTCCGAGCGCCCGTACAGCCCGTCCTGGCCGATGTAGTTCGCGGGCGGAATGCCCGACGCCTGCAGCTGGTCGCGCATGATCCGGGCGTACTGCACCGAGGGCCCGGCCTGCACCTGATTGAGTGGTGGCGCCGAGTAGTTGACGTGGAACCCCCGCCCCGACGGGGGACCGCCGTCGGCGTGGATGCTCAGGACCGCGTTGGGGTGCAACGCGTTGGCCATGTTGGCCCGCTCATCGACGCAGGGCCCCAGGCCCGTGTCGTTGCCGCGCGACAAGGCCGTGCGGACGCCCAGCGCGTTGAGCTCGGCGCGCACCCGCAGCGCGGTGTCCCAGGTGAACGTGTGCTCCGCGTACCCGGTGTTGGTCGACGTCCCGCTGGTCTGGCAGTCCTTCGTGCCGCCGCGCCCGGTCGGCACCTGGCGGGAGATGGACGCGTCGTTGGACCCGTTGTGGCCGGGGTCGATGAAAACGACCATGCCCGCGATATTGGACGGCACCCCCCAGGCGGGCGGGGTTGCCGTCGGTAGGAGCACCGTTGAGGCGGCGACCAGCGCACCGACCATCGATTTGATTCCGACACGCCTGCTCACTCGTAGGTCCACGGCGCAAAGGTAACCTCGCGCGGTCTACGCTGGGTGTTTCGAATCGCCCGGCACCCACAGGCGAAACCAACTCGAGACCAAGATGCGAGGGGATTGTCATGCAACCCGGAGGCGATATGTCAGCGCTGCTCGCTCAGGCGCAGCAGATGCAGCAGAAGCTACTGGAGGCCCAGCACCAGCTCGCCACCGCCGAGATACACGGTGAGGCCGGCGGGGGCCTGGTCAAGGTCCTCGTCAAGGGCAGCGGTGAGGTGATCGGGGTAGAGATCGACCCCAAGGTCGTCGACCCCGGCGACATCGAGACTCTGCAGGACCTGATCGTCGGCGCCATGCGCGACGCGTCGGCGCAGGTCACCAAGATGGCGCAGGAGCGGCTCGGGGCCCTGGCCGGGGGCATGGGCGCGCCACCGGCCCAGCCGCCGGCGCCGCCGCCGACGCAGATGCCGGGGCTCTGACGCTGCACCGACATGTTTGAGGGACCTGTCCAGGATTTGATCGACGAGCTCGGCAAGTTGCCGGGCATCGGGCCCAAGAGCGCGCAGCGCATCGCGTTCCACCTGTTGTCGGTGGAACCACCGGAGATCGACCGGCTGACCGCGGTGCTGGGGAAGGTCCGCGAGGGCGTGCGATTCTGCGCGGTCTGCGGCAACGTGTCCGACGACGAGCGCTGCCGCATCTGCGCCGACCCCCGCCGGGACGGCTCGCAGGTCTGTGTCGTCGAGGAGCCGAAGGACATCCAGGCCGTCGAGCGCACCCGCGAGTTCCGCGGCCGCTACCACGTGCTGGGCGGCGCGCTCGACCCGCTCTCCGGCGTGGGTCCTGAGCAGCTGCGCATCCGCGAGCTGCTGACGCGAATCGGTGAGCGGGTCGACGACGTCGACATCACCGAAGTGATCATCGCCACCGACCCCAACACCGAGGGGGAGGCGACGGCCACCTACCTCGTCCGGATGCTGCGCGACATCCCCGGCCTGACCGTGACGCGGATCGCGTCCGGGCTGCCGATGGGCGGTGACTTGGAGTTCGCCGACGAGCTGACGCTGGGCCGCGCGCTCACCGGCCGCCGGGCCATGGTCTGACTCGTCAGTTGGTGACGACGGCGAAGTTGTCGCTCGTCTGCCACGCCGCTTCGAAGGTGGCAACGGAAACCTGTTCGTCGCGGCCGGCCGCGATGCCGCTGTCGTTCAGGTGCACCACGTTGGCTGCGGTGTCGACGCCGATGACGACGACGAAGTGGTTTTCCTGGGTGCGGTCGCCGGGCTTATTCCACAGGATCTTGTCGTTAAGCCCGACGATCACCTTGCGCCCCCGATCCAGGTCCTGGGCGAGGGCGTCGAGGTTGGGGTGGACCGCGGCGGCCGGGACGCCGTAGTGCGCCAGCAGCACGGGCAGGTCCGCGTTCTTGGTGTTGCCCCCGGGCCGGTAGATCGGTCCGGGATGGCTGATGCTCGGGATGTTTCCCGCGGCTGCGGTGATCTCGTCCTCGGTGGGTTCGTGGCCGGTGACCTGGCCGACGACGTCGGCCACCGCCATCTCCCCGCAGTCGCGGTCCTGCTGTTGGTAGCGCCAGTAGGGCGCTGCGGCGGCCGGGTTGCCATGCATCCCGTCATGGGCCGCGTCGGCCTTCGCGGCGAACGCAACCATCGAGCCGGTTGCCGCGCTCAAGACGGCCGCGAGCCCGACCATTCGGGCCGCCTGGACGATGATGGTTCTGGGGTTGCTCATGGGCTGCCTTTCCTCGGTGGGTCGAGAAAAGGGTGGGCGATGCCGCTAGGCGGATTCTTGAAGGAACCTTGGAGCCCAGTTGGGGGGCGTCAGCCCCGAGATAGAGACCATTGCGACGTGCCCCGCGTGTCGTCGCAGAGGTTTACGTGTCGCGGACGAGGGCCGCGCTCAGCGAGCCGCCAGTCGCTCGCGGCGGAGCAGATCCACCTCGGGCAGCTGCAGCGGCGCGAGCTCGCCCACCACCTTGCCGAGCAGCAGGTCGGCCAGCTCCGGGTTGCGGGCCAGGCACGGCCCGTGCATGTAGGTCGCGACCACGCTGCCCTGCACCGCGCCGTCGAAGCCGTCCCCGGCCCGGTTTCCCGCGCCCTTCACCACCGCGCCCAGCGGTGTCGCCGCCGACCCCAAAACCGTGCCGCCCCGGTGGTTCTCGAAGCCGGTGAGCCGCTGGGTCAAGCCGCTCAGCAACGGCTTGCTGACCAGCTCGCCGATGGTGCGCGCGTCCTGCGGCGACGTGGTCGCGTCCAGCATGCCCACGCCGTCGACCCGTTCGCCCGACGACGTCGCATACCAGTGCCCGAGCACCTGGACCGCCGCGCAGATCGCCAGCACCGGCGCGCCACGCTCGGCCGCCCGCTGCAGGCCCGGGTAGCGAAGGAGGTGCCGGGTGGCAAGCCGCTGCGCGTAGTCCTCGGCCCCGCCCAGCGTGTACAGGTCCAGCGACTCGGGCACCGGATCGGCCAGCGTGATCTCGGCGATTTCGGCCTCGATACCCCGCAACCGCAGCCGTTGGCGCAGCACCAGGGCGTTGCCGCCGTCGCCGTAGGTGCCCATCACGTCGGGCAGCACCAGCCCGATCCGCACGGTGGAGTCAGCCATGGCGTGCCAATGCCCGCTGCAGTTGCAGGAACGCGGTGTAGTTGGCGACGACCTCGACACGTCCGGGCGGGCACGACGCGATGGCGGCCACGGTGTCGTGCACCAACGTGTGCTCGACGCCCGCGTATCCCAGGCGCACCGCGAGGTCGGTGCCGCGTTCCCCGGCGGCGACGACTCGGGTCTCCTCGAAGTGCTCGAAGCGCACGTCCCACAGCCAGGACAGGTCCTCGCCGTCGGGCACCTGCCCGTTGACCGAGATGACCACCCCCGCCGCGCGCTTGTCGACCATCGACAGCGCCTCCTGCCAGCCGGCGGGGTTCTTGGCCAGCAGGATTCGCGCCTCGTGGTCGCCGACGCGGACGCTTCGGTAGCGCCCGGCGACCTCGTCGACCTGGGAAACCGCCGCCACCGCTTTCGACGGCTCGGCGCCCAGCGCGACGGCGGTGGCCACGGCCTGGGCGGCGTTGCCCCGGTTCACCGNGGCTCGGCGCCCAGCGCGACGGCGGTGGCCACGGCCTGGGCGGCGTTGCCCCGGTTCACCGCGCCCGGCAACGCCAACCGCATCGGAAGGGCCAGGCCGTCGGGTCCATGCAGCGTTTCGTCGTCGAACCACCACTGCGGGCTGGGTCGCTTGAAATCGGCGCCGGTGGAATACCAGTGCCCCCTGTCGCGGACGATGACCTCGCCGCTGCGTGGGCAGCTGACCGAGTCGTTGGCCCACGCGCCGCCCGCGGCCACCCACACCACGTTGGGGCTGTCGTACGCCGCGGAGGTCATCAGCACGTCGTCGCAGTTGGCGACGACGACCGCCTTGGGGTGACGCGCGAGGCCGGCCCGCAGCGTGCGTTCGATGACGTTGATCTCCCCCACCCGGTCCAGCTGGTCACGCGACAGGTTGAGCAGCACGATGACGCTGGGCTCGACGGCGTCGGCAACGTGCGGCACGTGCATCTCGTCGACCTCCAGGGCGGCCAGCTCGGCCTCGCGGTCGGCGGCCAGCGCGGCGACCAGGCCGGCGTCCATGTTGGCGCCCTCGGCGTTGGTGGCCACCGGGCCCAGCGTCGCGAGCGCGGCCGCCGTCATCCGCGTGGTCGTCGACTTGCCGTTGGTGCCCGTGACGATGACGGTGCGCCGCCCCGCCCCGAGCTGGCGCAGCACCGAACGGTCCAGCGTCATCGCGACCAGGCCGCCGATCATGGCGCCGGCCCCGCGTCCGGTCACCCGCGATGCCCAGCGCGCGCTCGCTCCCGCGGCGAGTGCCAGGCGGGCACGGGTGGTGATCACCCGCGTGAGTTTAAGTTCACGACACGGCACGGAGCGAACCGGAGATGTCGGTCGCGCGTGCCATGCTCAGCTCATGAACCGGGTGTCCTGGGGGCGGCCGGCTAGCGAGCCGGGCGGGGGTTGGGCAGTCATCGACGTCGAGACCTCGGGCTTTAGGCCGGGTCAGGCGCGGATCATCAGCGTCGCCGCGCTCGGGCTAGACGCCGACGGCAGAGTGGAGCAGTCGGTGGTCAGCCTGCTCAATCCCGGGGTGGATCCGGGTCCCACCCACGTGCACGGCCTGACCGCCGCGATGCTCGAGGACCAGCCGCAGTTCGCCGACATCGTCGGTGACCTGGTCGAGGTGCTGCGCGGCCGGACACTGGTGGCGCACAACGTCGCCTTCGACTACGCCTTCCTGGCCGCGGAGGCCGAGCTCGCCGAGGCCGAGCTGCCCGTCGACGACGTCATGTGCACGGTCGAGCTGGCGCGGCGGCTGGACCTCGGGGTCGAGAATCTGAGGCTGGAGACCCTCGCGGCGCACTGGGGTGTGGTGCAGGAGCGGCCGCACGACGCCTTCGACGACGCGTTGGTGTTGACCGGCGTGCTGGAGTCGGCGCTGGAGCGGGCGCGCGAACGCGACGTCTGGCTGCCGGTGCACCCGGTGACCCGGCGGCAATGGCCGAACGGCCGGGTGACCCACGACGAGCTGCGCCCGCTGAAGGTGCTGGCTTCGCGGATGCCGTGCCCCTACCTCAACCCGGGCCCCTTCGTGCGGGGCAGGCCGCTGGTCCAGGGCATGCGGGTGGCGCTGGCGGCCGAGGTGAGACGCACCCACGAGGAGCTCGTCGAGCGGATCCTGCACGCCGGGCTCGCCTACAGCGACGTCGTGGACCGGGAGACCTCGCTGGTGGTCTGCAACGACGCCGCTCCCGAGCAGGGCAAGGGCTATCACGCCCGACAGCTGGGGGTGCCGGTGGTGCCCGACGCGCAGTTCATGGACTGCGTCCGCGCCGTCGCCGGCGGCACCAGCATGGAGGAATTCACCGATGTCACCGCGGCCGACGCCCAGCTAGCGCTGTTCTGAACCCGTTCTTCGGCGTCTAACGCGACGCGCGGTTGACCGCCGACACCACGGCCCGCAGCGACGCGGTGGTGATCGACGGCGCGATGCCCACGCCCCACACCGTGCGTCCGTCGACCGGCCCTGATGGGCGCCGACCCGCTTCACCCGGCTGCGCCGCGCTCGCGATCGACACCGAAGCCTCCACGTACGCGGCGGCCTGAGCGTCGTCGCCCGAACTCATCGCGTGCTCGGAGTAATCCAGCACGGCCACGTCGAAGCCGACGGTTCCCAGCGCGTGGACGAAGGCGGCGAGCGGGCCGTTGCCGGAGCCGCTGATCTCGGTCTCCACGCCGTCGATCTTGACGGTGGCCTCGATCGTCGTCACGCCGCCGTCTTCGTCGGAGGCGTCGACGCGCTGCTTGATTCGCTCCAGTGGCAGCACCGGGGCCAGGTACTCCTCGGAGAACGCCTCCCACATCTCCTTGGGCGAGACCTCGCCGCCCTCGCCGTCGGTGATCTTTTGGATTACCTGGGAGAACTCGATCTGCAGCCGCCGCGGCAGCGCCAGGCCGTGGTCGGCCTTCATGATGTAGGCCACCCCGCCCTTGCCGGATTGCGAGTTGACCCGGATCACCGCCTCGTAGGTTCGCCCGACGTCCTTGGGGTCGATCGGCAGGTAGGGCACCTGCCAGAGCATGTCGTCGACGTCGGTGTCGGCCTCGTCCGCCGCGATCTTCATCTGATCCAGGCCCTTGTTGATGGCGTCCTGATGGCTGCCGGAGAACGCGGTGTAGACCAGGTCGCCGCCGTAGGGGTGTCGCTCGGGCACCGGCAGCTGGTTGCAGTACTCGACGGTGCGGCGGACCTCGTCGATGTTGGAGAAGTCGATCTGCGGGTCCACGCCGCGGGAGAACAGGTTGAGCCCCAGCGTCACCAGGCACACGTTGCCGGTCCGTTCGCCGTTGCCGAACAGGCAGCCCTCGATCCGGTCCGCACCGGCCTGGTAACCCAATTCGGCTGCGGCGACCGCGGTTCCGCGGTCGTTGTGGGGGTGCAGGCTCAGGATGACCGAATCGCGCCGCTTCAAGTTGCGGCTCATCCACTCGATCGAATCGGCGTAGACGTTCGGGGTGGCCATCTCCACGGTGGCGGGCAGGTTGAAGATGATCGGGTTGTCCGGCGTCGGCTCGATGACGTCGCCGACGGCGTCACACACCTGCTTGGCGTACTCGAGTTCGGTCCCGGTGTAGGACTCCGGCGAGTACTCGAAGCGCCACTGCGTGCCGGGGTGCTTCGCGGCCTCCTCGACGCACTTGCGCGCGCCGTCGGTAGCGATCGCTTGCACCGCCGCCCGGTCGGCGCGGAACACCACCCGGCGCTGCAGGATCGACGTCGAGTTGTAGAAGTGCACGATGGCCCGGGGCGCGCCCGCGCACGCCTCGAAGGTGCGCTCGATCAGCTCCGGCCGGCACTGGGTCAGCACCTGGATGGTGACGTCCTCGGGGATGGCGCCCTCGGTGATGATCGCGCGGACGAAGTCGAAGTCGGTCTGGCTGGCCGACGGGAAGCCGACCTCGATCTCCTTGTAGCCCATGCGCACCAACAGGTCGAACATGCGGCGCTTGCGGGCCGGGCTCATCGGGTCGATCAGCGCCTGGTTGCCGTCGCGCAGGTCCACCGCGCACCACAGCGGGGCGCGGGTGAGGACCCGGTCGGGCCAGGTGCGGTCGGCCAGGCGGATGGGCTCGACCTCTTCGGCGAAGGGCCGGTACCGCTTGATCGGCATCGACGAGCCGCGCTGGGGATTCCACGCGGGCTGGCCGGGCCCCGGCGGGCCGGCGGGTTTGACGATGGTGCGTGCCGACTTGTAGGCGTCGGGCGAAGGATTGGTCACGGTAGTTGCTCCGGGTTTGGAAGGAACCTCAGACCGGCGCATCGCGAACCCCCGCGACGGGAAGCCGGTCTGGATCAGACCCCGTCGCGGCGTCCGAGGAGGAGCACCCGCTGCACGCTGTGCACTCTACCGCGATGGGCTTGATCACCAAAACTGCGGATCGAGTCGCCGGGCGCGGGGGTTATGGACGAATTCGGCCTCGGCGGCCCGGAAAATCGAGATGCGCCCCGACGTATTCTGTTGTGGACTTAGGACCAGCGGGGAAGGGAAACAGTGGCGCTCGTCGTGCAGAAGTACGGCGGATCATCCGTGGCGGATGCCGACCGGATCCGCCGCGTCGCGGAGCGCATCGTCGCGACCAAGAAGCAGGGCAACGACGTCGTCGTGGTGGTGTCCGCGATGGGTGACACCACCGACGACCTCATGGACCTGGCCCAGCAGGTGTGCCCGGCCCCGCCGCCGCGGGAACTCGACATGCTGCTGACCGCCGGCGAACGCATCTCCAACGCGTTGGTCGCCATGGCGATCGAATCGCTCGGCGCGCAGGCCCGGTCGTTCACCGGTTCGCAGGCCGGCGTGATCACCACCGGCACGCACGGCAACGCAAAGATCATCGAGGTCACGCCCGGCCGGCTGCGAACCGCGCTCGACGAAGGCCGCATCGTGTTGGTCGCCGGGTTCCAGGGGGTCAGCCAGGACACGCGGGACGTCACCACGCTCGGCCGCGGCGGCTCGGACACCACCGCGGTGGCTCTGGCCGCGGCACTCGGCGCCGACGTCTGCGAGATCTACACCGACGTGGACGGCATCTTCAGCGCCGACCCCAGGATCGTGCACAACGCCCGCAGGCTGGACACGGTGACGTTCGAGGAGATGCTCGAGATGGCCGCGTGCGGCGCCAAGGTGCTGATGCTGCGCTGCGTCGAATACGCTCGCCGCTACAACATCCCGGTGCACGTCCGGTCGTCGTACTCGGACAAGCCGGGCACCGTCGTCAAGGGATCGATCAAGGACATCGCCATGGAAGACCCCATCCTGACCGGAGTCGCGCACGACCGCAGCGAGGCCAAGGTGACCATCGTGGGGATACCCGACATTCCGGGCTATGCGGCCCGGGTGTTCCGGGCCGTCGCCGACGCCGACGTGAACATCGACATGGTGCTGCAGAACGTCTCCAAGGTGGAGGACGGCAAGACCGACATCACCTTCACCTGTTCGCGCGACAGCGGGCCCACCGCGGTGGAGAAGCTCGACGCGCTGCGCGACGAGATCGGGTTCACCCAGCTGCTCTACGACGACCACATCGGCAAGGTGTCGCTGATCGGGGCAGGCATGCGCAGCCATCCCGGCGTCACCGCGACCTTCTGTGAGGCGCTGGCCACCGTGGGCGTCAACATCGAGCTGATCTCCACCTCCGAGATCCGGATCTCGGTGCTGTGCCGCGACACCGAACTAGACAAGGCGGTCGTGGCGTTGCATGAGGCGTTCGGGCTCGGCGGCGAGGAGTCGGCGACGGTATATGCGGGGACGGGCAGATAGATGGTTGCGATAGGCGTAGTGGGGGCCACCGGTCAGGTGGGCCAGGTGATGCGCACGCTTCTCGAAGAGCGTGACTTCCCCGCTACGACGGTGCGGTTCTTCGCCTCCGCCCGCTCGCAGGGCCGCAAGTTGGGATTCCGCGGCCAGGAGATCGAGGTCGAAGACGCCGCGACCGCGGACCCGACGGGGCTGGACCTGGCGGTGTTCTCGGCCGGCAAGACGATGTCGCTGGTGCAGGCGCCGCGGTTCGCGGCCGCCGGCGTGATCGTGATCGACAACTCGTCGGCGTGGCGCAAGGACCCCGACGTGCCGCTGGTGGTGTCGGAGGTGAACTTCGCCCGCGACGCCGCCAACCGCCCGAAGGGCATCATCGCCAACCCGAACTGCACCACCATGGCCGCCATGCCCGTGCTCAAGGTGCTGCACGACGAGGCGCAGCTGCAGCGCCTGGTGGTGTCCAGCTATCAGGCGGTTTCCGGTAGCGGTCTCGCCGGCGTCGAGGAATTGGCCACCCAGGCGCGCGCGGTCATCGACGGCGCCGAGCAGCTGGTGTACGACGGCGGCGCGTGCGACTTCCCGGCGCCGAAGACCTACGTGGCGCCGATCGCGTTCAACGTCGTGCCGCTCGCCGGATCGCTGTTGGACGACGATTCGGGCGAGACCGACGAGGACGCGAAGTTGCGCTTCGAGAGCCGCAAGATCCTCGGCATCCCCGACCTGTTGGTCAGCGGTACCTGCGTGCGGGTGCCCGTGTTCACCGGCCACTCGTTGTCGATCAACGCCGAATTCGCGCGGCCGCTGGCCCCGGAGCGGGCCCGCGAGCTGCTCGAGGGCGCCCCGGGCGTGAAGGTGGTCGACGTGCCGACGCCGCTGGCCGCCGCCGGTGTCGACGAATCGCTGGTCGGGCGCATCCGGCGTGACCTGGGCGTGCCCGACGGGCGCGGCCTGGCGCTGTTCGTCTCGGGGGACAACCTGCGCAAGGGCGCGGCGCTCAACACGATCCAGATCGCCGAGTTGCTGGCTGCCCAGCTGTAGTCCGCCGGTGAGACCCGCCTGGATCGCGCGGTTCTCGCTAGTTGCGGCTGCTTTGCTCGTGCCGCAGTGGTTTTGGGCCGCGCGTGCCGATCCGCCCGCGCCCGCGCCGGAGCCGATCCTGCAGCCGTTGGCGCCGGGCCAGGTGCTGCGAATCGGGCCGACGGCCGGCACCGGAACCCCGACCGGGGACTACGGCATCGGCGCGACGGACCTGTGCGAGTTCGTCGAGTTTCCCGCCGAACTGCTGCAGGTCTGCGGCGACAGCTTCGCCGGCCAGGGCGTCGGCTTCGGCGGCTGGTACTCGCCGATCGCGCTGCATGTGGATACCGCGTCGGTCGATGACCCCGCCGGGGTGCGCTACACCGGCGTCACCGGGATCAACAAGCCGCTGCTGGCCGACCCCACGCCGCCGGGGGATTCCCAGCTGCCCGCCGGGGTGGTGCAGATCAACCGGCGCAACTATCTGATGGTGACGACGACGAAAAACTTGGAGCCGCAGAGCTCCCGGCTCGTGACGCCCGAGCCGGCGCGCGGCAGCTGGCAGACCGTCGCCGGATCGCGGCGCGACGGCTCCTACCAGGGCGGTTCGCAGTCGCAGATCAGCGGCTACTACGACCCGATTCCCGCGCCCGATTCGCCGAGCGGGTGGGTGTACATCGTGGCCAACAGCTTCACGCGGCGCGATCCGGTGTTGCTATACCGGGCCACCCCCCAGACGTTCACCGACCGGTCCCGCTGGCAGGGCTGGGCGTCGGGCCCCGGCGGCGGGTGGAACAAGGCGCCGACGCCCCTGTGGCCGGATCAGGTCGGCGAGATGTCCATCCGCCAGATCGACGGCAAGGCGGTGCTGTCCTACTTCAACGCCAGCACCGGCAACATGGAGGTCCGGGTGGCCGACGACCCGACCTCGCTGGGCACCGCGCCGGTGACCACCGTGGTGCAGCACGACGAGTGGCCCGATCCGGCCGAAAGCCTGCCGCCCCCGTACGACAACCGGCTCGCGCAGCCCTACGGCGGGTACATCTCGCCCGGGTCCACCCTGGATGAGCTGCGGATCTTCGTCAGCCAATGGAACAACATCGATCCCCGCGCCCGTTCGCCGTACCGGGTCATCCAGTACGCGGTCAACCCGTTCAAGCCCTGATCAGAGGCCATATTTCAGCCTTCCGTCCGCAGTGCGTCCGCAGCAGATCCGAGCGCCTGGTCGACCAGCCCCGCGGCCGCGTTGCGGGTGCGGTCGTTCGCGTCCGGCCAGAGGTGGCTGTAGGTGTCCAACGTGACGGATGCCGACGAGTGACCGAGGGCGCGCTGCACCGTCACCACGTCGCACCCGGCAGCGATCAGACCCGAGGCGTAGAAGTGCCGCAGATCGTGCAACCGGTACTCAATGCCGATCTTCTCGCGCACCTTGCGCCACCACCGCGCCACCGTCGCCGCGTGCGCCGGCAACAGCTCGTTGCGGGCGCCCTCGAACAACCACCTGTCCGGGTCGTCACCCGGCCGGTACAGGCGCACATGCTCGGCCAGAATCTTCACCAGGCCATCAGGGACGTACAGCGTGCGCTCGGACCCGTACTTGGGCCCGCGGATCTCCATCCGTCCGTCATCGGTCCACTGCACCTGCCGCTGGACCCGGATCTCCCCGCGCAGGAACTCGACATCAGAGACCTTCAACGCGGAGGCTTCCCCCCGGCGCAGGCCGGCGAACGCGCAAACCGCGATGAACGCCGCATACCAAGGCTCGATGTCATCGGTAGCGCGGATCGCCGCGCCGACCTCCTGGGCGGTCGGAATGCTCATTGCAGCCGAGGCTTTCCGCACTCGTGGCAGCCGTATCCCGGTGGTGATGTCTCGGGCCATGAAGCGGTCCCGGACGGCCGCGCGGAACACATTGCGCACATTCGCGAACCGGGTGCGTATCGTCGTCGGCTCGAGCTCGTTGTCCTGCATCGCCTTCACCCACGACTCGACGTGTGAAGGCCGGATATCGCCCAAGCCGATGTTGCCGAACGTCACCGAGTTCGCGGCCAGGTCCATCGAATGCGCCGTTCCCGAAACCCACACCTGCCGCGACGACCAATCCTTGTAATACGAGGCGAACGTGACCTTTCCGAGCTTCGGGTCAACGTAGGTGCCGGTGGCGAACTTCGTCGTGATCTCGGTATCCAGCCACGACTGCGCATCAGACTTGCGGGCAAAGCCCTTCGCGTGCTCGCGGCCATCTTCATCGACATACCTTGCCCGCCAACGCTTTCCCTTGCCATACACGGCGGAGGCCACCGTCTCCGTTGTGCCATCAGGCAACCGGACCGTCTTCGACCAACGATCCTCGACACCAGCGCGGCGGTTACGAATCTGCATCGGGTGCTCCCGGGGAAATCGAGGAAAGACGTTGCAGCACTTCAATGTAGCTCATGCCTCGAAGATGCTGTGGCAGTTCGGCGAGGCGCCCCTCCACGCTTAGCCCGACTTCGATCATGTCGTTGAGAGCGTCGCCCCAATTTTGACGTAACCAAGCTCTCGCGGACTTGAGCAGTTCGGCGTCGGGCTCGTCGTCACTCGTAGCCGAATCGTGTGCGATCAGCATTGAAAGATCCACCAGCGGCTTCACTAATTCCGACGCGAGGATCGGCAGCTTGGCTTGTATATCCGCAAGCTTCGTGGTCAGCGCAACGTAGCCGGCATTCTTCTGCGCGGCTGGCGTGGCAACGGCCAGCTGGGCTAGGCCGACCCCCAAGACATTGCAGATCCGCAGTGCTTCAGCGTATTTGAGCGGACGGGTTCCCTTCTCGATCTTCACGATGGTCTGTTGAGGGATGTGCTCGTCGTCAGTGCTGATCGCCGTTGCCAGCTCAGCCTGCGACAGCCCCTTCGCCACGCGGAGGACCTGGATGTTCTTCCCGACAAGCTGATCGACGGTCACTTGCGGCTCAGGCACACGCCAACCATACAACGTTGTGTTGTCTTGACTCAACAACGCCAGCGCGTTACCGTTTTGTTGTTAATCACCAACAACAGGAGGTTGTAACGCATGGCAGGTGACGAGCTGCTGACCACCAAGCAGGTGTGCCAGCAGTACCCAGTCTTCACCCCGGGAACGATGAGATTCTGGCGGGCGTCCGGCCAAGGACCGGCTTCGTGGACGCTCGGACCCCGCGGCCGTGTCGTGTACCGGCGGTCGGAGATCGAGCGGTGGCTCGCCGAGCAGGAAACCGCAACCCGCCGCGGCGGCGGCGCTGCCTGATGGCCGCCACCAACAAGAAAGCGGCCCCCGTAGGTCCCGGTGCTCGAACACCGGGCGGGAGCCGCTGCAACCCATCCATCACCAAACAACAGAAAGGTCCCACCATGATTACACACCCCGCCGACGACGACCAGGCCACCAGCGAGTTCCCGGTCGACAGCACGCTGCACCACTGCCGCCAGGGTATCGGCCGGCGCACGCCCGACTGCAACTTCCGGGCACCGACCGGATCGGCGCCAACCGTGACAGACCTGCTTGATTACCCCGAGACACAGTGCGCGCCGTGGTGCGTTTCCCCTGACCATGTCAGTCACGACCCGGCCTGTTGGGGCACGGATAACTACGTGAATCTCACGATGGAGGAGGGTTATCCGCACGAGGCGTTGCCTGGCATGGCGCACCACTTCGACCCGCCGCGCATCGGCGTGAATTCGTACCGCGCGCGGCCCGGCTGGCGCAGCGGTGTCTTACTCCACTTGTACAGGCCCAGCGAGAACGACCACATCGACATGGACGCCAACCTCCAGCTGGCCGCGGACGAGGCCCGCCAGCTCGCCGCCATGCTGATCGCGGTCGCCGAGGAGATCCAGTGAGCGCGGCGGCCCCGCGGCCTGGGGCGCGTAAACCACCGCCGCCGGAATGGGCGCCCGCGATCGCTGCGTATCTCGGGCACATCACCGGGGCTGGGTATCGGGACGCGACGGTCAAGCTTCGGTCGGAGCAGTTGTCGCTGATCGCGCGCGGGCTCGGCGGTGCACCTGAGCAGGCCACCGCCGAGCAGCTGATGGGCTGGCTCGGCACCCGCACCTGGTCGCCGGCGACCCGCAAGACGCACCGGGAAGCGGCGCTTGGTTTTTTCCGGTGGGCGGCGAAAACTGGCCGCGTCCCGCGGGACTTCACTGCCGATCTGCCTCCCGTGAGGTTGCCGAAAGCGCAGCCGCGCCCGGCGCCGGACGCGGTGTGGAACGCGGCGCTGGCGGCCGCCGAACCGCGCGTGGGCGTGATGCTGCGGCTGGCCGCCGAGGCGGGGCTGCGGCGCGGTGAGGTCGCGGCCGTTCACTCCCGGGACCTGATCGACGGGCCGAGCTTGATCGTGCACGGGAAGGGCGGCAAGGCGCGGATTGTGCCGCTGTCCGCCGAGCTGGCGGCCGCGATCCGCGCCGCCGGCGGCTGGGTGTTCCCGTCCCGCAAGGGTGATGGTCACCTGACCGCCCGCGAGGTCGGCCATCTCGTGGCCGGGGTGCTGCCGTCGGGATGGTCGATGCACACGCTGCGGCATCGGTTCGCCACGCGCGCCTACCGCGGGAGCCGCAATTTGCGGGCGGTGCAGCAACTACTCGGCCACGAAAGCGTGTTGACCACCGAGCGTTACACCGCGGTCGACGACTCCGAAATCCGGGCGGCCGCTGCCAGCGCATGGGCGACGCCATGATTGCGTCCAGGCAGCGAAGCTGGTGGCCGGTCCACGAGTTTATCGAAGCCGTTGTGCGACAGGCCAACTACGGGCCGTTGCCGGCAGCCGGAACTCCGGCGTGGTGCGCACTGGCCGAGGGTGATCCACGAAAACTGTTGGCCCTGGCCATCGACGGCGAGCACCACGTCTTGCGCGTCGAGGTCGCCCAAGCCGCACTCGCCCAAGCCGCCCAAGGCGTTTCGGTAGCCACCGACTGGGCAGCCGTCGCGCGCGACATCCGCCGGCGCGACGCGGTGTGCATCCCGAGGAGGAGGTCAGCTTGACCGACACCGAGGCGTTCTTCCTCGATTCCGGCAGCGACCAGCTGGCCAAGATCTACCACTGGGCCCGTGCTCGGTATGCGGCGCCGTGGGCGGTGTTCTTCGCCGTGCTGCTGCGGGTGGCCGCGAGCGTAGGGGCGCACGTGCAACTGCCCGGCACTATCGGCGGCCGCGCCAGCCTTAACCTGATGTGCGCCTTCGTCAGCGCCTCCGGCGGCGGAAAAGGCATCTCCGACAAGGTTGGTCGCCTCGCGTGGCCAACCCCGATCCTCGAGCTTCCCATCGGCAGCGGCGAAGGCATCGCCGCCACATTCAAGAAGCCAGATAAGCCCGACGCGGACAACGAGCCCATCACTGCGGCGATCTTCAGCATTCCCGAGATCGACACGCTGGCCGGCATCGCAGCCCGCCAGGGTTCGATCTTGTTGGCTCAGCTCAAGTCGATGGCGATGGGCGAACAACTGGGTCAGTCCAACGCCTCGAAGGCCACCAGTCGCGTCGTCGCGGCCCACTCCTATCGGTGCTGCCTATCGGTCGGCGCCCAACCCGGCCACACCGGGGTCATCTTCAACGACACGACCGGCGGCACGCCGCAACGGTTTTTGTGGTCACCGACCACCGACCCCGGTATGCCGGCCACGGCATCGCCGGACCCCGACCCGCTGGATACCGCATTGCCGCTCTGGTGCCCGGGAGAAGACGGTGTCGTGGAGATTACCTACGGGGTACCGGAAATCGCGGAGGCGGTCATTGCCGCTCATATCGCGCGCCAGCGCGGGGAAGCTGATCCACTCGACGGACACTGGATGCTGACCCGTCTCAAGGTTGCCGCGCTCCTGGCGATCATGCACCACCGCAGCGTGGTCTCCCAAGCCGACTGGGAGATGTCCGCCGGCGTCATGGCCGTCTCCGACGCCACGCGCGAATGGATCGTCAACGAGGCCCGGAAGGCCGAGCGCGAGAAGGTCCGCGCCAGGGCCATCGCCAGGGCCGTCGGAGACGAGGTCTACGACCGCCGGCTACTCGACAGCGTCAAACGCAGCATCGTGCGAATGCTCGACCACGATGGCGAGCAAGCCGGGAACGAACTCCGTAGCCGACTGGGCAAGCGAGAGAAACGTGACCTCTTCGACCAGGCCGTCAGCGAGTTAGCTGCGGATGGGTACGTGGAGTCGTTGGCGGTTGATCGCGGCACGCGGTACCGGTTACTGCGAAGTGGTCAGGGTGACCAACCCGGTCAGGGTAGATATCCGCACGTCGGCGAGGGTGACCACATTGGTCAGGGTGACCAATCGAATAACATCACCGCTCTTGATTCCCGCAGGTCGCACCAATCCGAGCGCCCGAAGCTGTCGTGTCAGAAGTGGTTCAACAACCACATCGCCGAACTCCGCGCGGCCGGGCACACGACCGCGGAATCGTTTGCTGTGTACCGGGCCGGCATGAACGCCGGGTACACGCGGGGCAGCCTCGGTCAGGCCGCATCCGCCCACCCCGACATCGTCACCGTCAACCGCACCAGCCGGGGTGCGACATGGTCACTTCTCGGCGACCACGAAAGCGCCTACCGTCCCGCCACCGACTTCTTTGCTTCCTACCTGGCTACCCTTCCGGCGGGTTCGACGGAGATCGATCAGACCGACTATCGGCGTGCAGCAACAGCAGCGGGGTACAGCTGGGACGCAGCCCTCAAAGCCGCCACAGGTCACCCTCGGGTCGAATCCCAGCGTGCCCGCGGCTTGTCGAAGAACGAACGAGTGTGGCTCCTCCGATCCGACGGAGAGGCGTCGTGAAGCGACCGATCTGGCAGGCCTACGCCGATACCGGCGCGCTCGATATCAGCTGCCCGAACTGCGCGGCCGAACCAGGCCACTGGTGCACCAAGCCTGACGGCCGCGTCCGCCGTGTGCCCTGCGTCCAGCGGGCGGCCGCCGGCGTCGGCACCGGCGACGGCAAGCCCTACGGCCACGACTTCGGCGAGCCACGCCACCCGGCGGCCAGGGAGGCATAACAATGACCACCACCGGCCCCGATCACCAACTGACTTTGACCGTGAAGGTCATCAACGGTGAACCCATGCTCGACGCTACCGCGATGTCCCTGCTACTCGGCGTCGACGAACAACTCATTGCAGCGCTCCCCCGCCGCGACTTTGCCAACGGCTACACACCGATCCCCCAGGAGTGGATCCGCAACGGCAAGCGCCGAGCCAAGGAAGCCGCCGCACACACGGGCAGCAACGACATGGTCTCGTCCCTGACGTACTGGGCGGCCAAGGACCGCGGCGCCGAGCTGCAGATCGTCTACGAGGGCGGCCTGCCAGCATGAACCCGCGGACAGGGCACCCACGACCACCCCATCCACCCACCCGTCCCCGCCCCCGCCCTCCCTCGCCGCGTCGTTCTGCGGCTCGGATTCCGCCTGAGTCTGGGGTTTTTGGGGGTCAACTTTCGGAGTGGCCCAGATGAAGCCGCCAGCTGGCCGAAATACTAAGGGCCGCTGAGGTGTTCACGAAAGATCAGCTGCGTCAGTTGTCCTATTGCGTGGGCGAAGAGCTGCGTGCGCGGGCGGCGGGTAAGGGGCCTGGTGTCCAGCCGTGGATTCGGAAGCTTTCGCAGCACTTGGACATCGCGGTAGCCATGTCCGAGTCAGGACATGAATCTGATTGCGATGCACCACAATCTGAGATCAGCGACTCCATCAGCGCACGAGAGGCGGCGACGGTCTTGAAACTGTCCAAACGGCAGGCGCAGCGGCTCGGACCGGAAATCCCCGGCGCCAAGGTCGTCGGCGGCCGCTGGCTATTCCCACGCCAGGCAGTCGAGGAATACGCGAGAGGACGCATCGATGGTTGATCTGCCCGCCGGCGTCGAACAGCAGCTGGCCGACCTGTCCGACGCCGACTTCGCGGCGCTCACCGCACGGGTTCGCGCGCCCGACAGCACCGAAGCGCTCAGAACCGCGGCTGCGCGGGTGCTTTCCGAAGATGCGGCGAATTCCTTCGTCGCGTTCGCGGACGTGAGCAAGTTCGTCGGCGCTAACGGGCGGATTGACGAGGTGAAGGTTCGTGATCATCTCGCCGCCGCCTATGGTGTGCCGCAAGGCGCCGGCGGAAACCAGGAGTGGGGGCGTCCCGGCGCCGCCGGCCGCGCCGCGGCAGAGAAGCGGTTCGGCCAGAAACTCGACCCCGACGCCGAGGCCACCGCCGGTAGCGATACCCCCGGCGCAGCGGGTCGCGCCGCAGCGCAACGCCGATTCGGCAAGCCACAGAAAGAGAGCTAAACCATGCCAAACGCACCAGCCCTGATGGCGAAAGCCGGAACCAACAAGTACATGCGCAAGGCGCTCACATCGTGGCCGGATTACGAGCGCCTAGTCGCGTTGCGCGCCAGTGTTTTCGAGCATCAACGCACCCTCGCGCCAATCCCGGAAATCCCGCCGCCGGCCCACGCAGAAACCGACCTCGACGCATGGCTCGCCGACGTCGCCCACGCCGCGAACGCACAACGAGACCGCGAAGTTAAGCGCGGCGCGCTCGGCGACCTACTGCGCGACATCGACTCCGAAATCGTGGCCATCGCCGAAGTCCACACCGAAACCCTGCTGAAATCACTGGCCGCCGACCTCGATGACCTGATGGGACACGTCGCCGATGTCGTGAGCAGGCTGCATGGTGCAACTACGCCAACCGCCGCCATCGCCAACGGCACCGCAGACGCCTGGCGCGAACTGCCGCCACTGCGAGAGGAATACGACGACCTCCGCGACGCACAGCTCACCGTGATGCACGCCGCGGACGTCGTACACATCCAGTCAGCCCAGTCCCCGCACCTCGACGACGAGATGGCAACCGACCTCGCGATCGCCAACCTCGACGACGTACTGCCCGGCTGGCGCGGACGCGCACCAGCGCACGTCGTGATCAGCGGATCGCCACCCGATCGCCGCCCGTGGCCGACCGACCCGATCGAACAGCTCGTGTGGCTGCTCAGCAGCACCGCAAAGCCCTGGGTGCCGACCCTGGCCCAGCTCTACCGGCTAAACGAGGATCGCCGCAAGCGCGCCAACCCGACACCGAACCCGACACCGAAGCCCCTACCACGTTGGCAAGCGCCGACCGCGCTGAACACACCAATCCCGAAACTAACTGCTAAGGAAGGAATTACAGCGTGAGCGACACCTTCGATACCTACCAAGCCAACCCGAGCTCGGTGCCGCCGCTGACACGCGCCATCATCGCAGCAATGCCAACCACCATGAGCGGCAACGTCATCGGGCCATGCGCCAACGATGCCTCGCAACGCGCGATGTTGGATGCGTTGAGCAGCCTCGAAACCCGCGTGACGACCCTCGAAGGCCCCTAATGACTTGGCGGCGGCCGGCGTCAAACCCGTGCACTGCATCGACGGGCAAGGACGACCCACGACGGCCCAAGGACAATGCAGCCCAGGACGTACCTGCGCCGGCCGCCGCCAAACCAGATTGCTGGCGTCGACAACGTGGCCGGTCACCCACCACGGGCATACGGGGGAGGGGTACGCCCGCCCTGCCTCCCCCGCCGCGTTGTTCTGTGAAATATGCTGCCCGCACGCATAAACGCACCGTTCGTGCAACGGTTACAGCCGCCGAATCGGGGCCTTTCAGGGTCAATCCGGTGAAGGGGCGTGATTGATGGCTGCTGCCAAGAAAGTGTGTGCTGCCTGCGGCGATGGGTTCATTGGCCGTGGCGGTGCACGGTACTGCTCGGCGACGTGTCGATCGCGGGGGCATCGGTCGCGACAGACGGATAAACGTTGCACTGATGCAACGGTTACGGCTCGCCAAGGGTCGCGTTCCAAACGCGTTCCTTCCGAGGGCCAGAGGCCCGCAGTTTCGTCCCTAGGTGGTCATTCCGCGGAGGCTGTGGCGCTGCTGGCGGCACTCGACGCCGAGCTCGCGGAGAACTCGGAGGATCGCGGCCTGGCCGGCGACGATGCGTTGTCGTGGTCGGCCGCCGAGCGCGCCATCTTGGACCTGGTGGCCGACGCCGTTGACCGCAAGGTCGACCTGTATGCCCGCTATTTGGCCAGCGATGAGAACAAGGTGCGGGTCAAGGTGTCGACCGAGATCCGGCTGCTTGAGGCGAGTATCGCGCGGTTGCTGAAGCAGGTGAAGACGGACCTTGTCGAGGCTCCGTCGCGGGTATCGCAGAAGGCCAGTGCGGCTGCGCATGTGAGGTGGCGCCATGGCTCGCATTAGACGCGGCTCGGCGCCCGGCCGGCGCGGCGGCATCACGGTGCCCGGCATCTATGGCCGGCTGCTTGAGCGCGAACGCGAGAATGCCGGACGCCCGGATCCGCGGTGGCTCCACACCGAAGCCGGGCTGCGCGGCGAGCCCTGCCCCGATGAATTCCGTTCAAAGTCGGATCTGTTGGACGCTTTGGAGGCTGGTGAGCCTGTCGAGGTGCCGTCGTGGCGCCTGGGCGGTCACAGTGAGCCCGATGAGCGGCTTCGCCTAACTCACCACCGGGACCGATCAATCGTCGGATGGTTGGTGCACAGCGATGACGTCGTTGTACCGGTGAGGAAAGCCGGAAGATGAGCGCTCAGTTCGGTCCGCCGCGGTGGGCTATGGGGTGGTCACTGTCCGGTGGACTCGCCGGGGTCGGCAGGAGCGGTGAGGTGTTGACGGGTCAGCACGCGCCTCACGATATTGTCGCGAATTTGCGCGGGATCGCTCAGCGTATCCAGCAGATACAAGTAGGGCAGAAACACTAGATCCGCTGGCATCTCGCCAGTGTGGTGAGCCAAGAGCCGTTCAGCCACCAGATCCCTATCGTCCCGCGGATTCGGGTTGATACCACCGAATCCGTGCGTCGCGTTTCGGAAAACCTTCAACAGAACAGCAACCGCCCGCTGCGGCTGCCGATGGTGCGGCCGCCGGTCGGTCGGGATCCTAATGACGACGTTCGTATCCCCACGCTGCTCTCGAATGAAGAAGCCGTCTTGAACGCGCTGAAGACTTTCCACGGCTCGGTCCGCGACCGGCATGAGCACCGACGCAACATCTGCGGGCATCCGCGTACGCACACGGTCAGCGACTGCCTTGGCGGTCCTGTAGGTGCACAGCTGCTCAAATTTGCGTCGCGAGATGCGATCCGCATACGTGTCAAGCAGAGTGTTCATCAGCGCTCGTTGCACGGAGTGATTTCGTCCGGACGTTTGGAGGGCAGTCGTGAGGCCAAAAACTTGCCCGAAAGTGAGCAGCCAGTGTTGGTGTTCATACGGATCGTAGAAGCCGGCAACGTCGCCGAATGTTGTTGGATCGCATAGGTATTCGAACATTCGATTCAATTGGTTGACCCACCAGATGATCGCAAGGCGACACGACGCGGGTGTGATGCTTACAGGTGGTGCCGGTTCCATCCGACCCAGCCCGGGCAGCAGCTGTAGGGGCTCCATCGGGGATCTTCGGAGCCCGACAATATCTGTTCCCAGGCTGAATAGGACGGCAAAGGGCGGCCGCCCGGTGGGTAGGCACCAGAATCGGGGAGTCAGACAACCCAAAAGTGGTCCTAGGTAATGGATTACGCCAACGACTTCGTTGTACCAGTGTGCAGAGGATGCAAAGTGCCCGGCGTCGTTTCCCTTCACGGCGCTCATGGTCTTCATGGCGTCGGGTTCTTGATCGAAACGAAACAAGATGGCGGGCAGTTTGGCTCGGTGGATGAGTAGATCAGTCCCGCTCACCAGAGTGGCGCTAGCACCATGGAAGACTGACTCGCCTGTGCTTTCTAGCCGCCTTAGTCGGATGCTGTCGTAAGCCCGTTGGACGACGTCGATCAATTCCTGGCCATTGGTCGACCTGAGAACGTCGGTTTGGATTTGGTGGAACGGCGCAGCGAGGTCCGCGCCGGCGTCGCCGCCGGCCGTCCGCTCTGCTAAGTGCTCTTGGAGCTCGCTGAATTGTTGGAGCGTGTCAGGATCATCCAAGGGGATGCCTGGGTCAGGTACGCGGTTTAGAGGGGCGAAGTTATTGGCGAAACCTGTTTCGCCAGCGAGGTTGCGGACGCTGACGAAGCTTCGGTCATCATTTGGCCTAACCGCCCACTGTCCATCGCTCAAACGACGCCCGTTGAGGCCGAGATGTTGAAGAAGGCCACGTGGGTCGCCGCCAAACAGGGCATCTGGGAGTTGCAGCGTGACTTCACGAAACGGGTTCACGACTACCCGATTTGGCCCGTCTTGCATCGTGTGAGGTTAGGCGTGCGGCTCATTCTGTGGTCCATGGTCAGGCGTCCAAACCTATTTCGGCGGCGAGATCGTGGAATGAGACCGTCACGCCGGTGCGTTCGTGCACGCTGAGCCTGTCCTTGAGGTCTTCGATTTCCTCGAGCATGGCGCTGTAGCGGTCGGCGGACACCATGACCGCGGTGGGCGTGGAGTGGTTCGTCAGCACCACGTCTTCGTCGGCGGATCGGCGCACTAATTCCGATAGGCGCGCACGCGCGTTGCTGACCGGGATCAACAAGGCTTGCCTCCGTTTCCAGGCTGTACGGCGTGGGGTCTCGGCTACTAGCATCGCTCTCTTGCCCTCCACGAAGGAAGACCCGAGGATGCCCAGCTACGACATCGAAGTCACCCGAGACGGCCGCTGGTGGATGATCCACATTCCCGCAATCAACGGGCTGACGCAAGCGAGATTTCCCGGCGAGATCGAAGCGATGGCACGCGACTACATCGCCGTCAGCACCGCCGCACCGGTCGCCGAGATCGAGGTTCGGCTTCCCGGCGGCTCGTAGGCGGGGGATGCTCTCGACGTAGCGCTGCAGCTCGTCGGCGGTGAACTTGAACTCCCGGGCCGTCCTGGACGGCGCCGAGCACGCCGGCGCGCCGTAATTCGTGAATACGCCGCTGACTGGTCGACAGCAGCTCCGCCGCCACAGCGGCGTCGTACAGGGACCGGCGCATCACGACGCGCCTCCCAACCGCTCGAATCGGCTTGGTCCGCATCGGCAGGTTCACCGTCGCCGACGCCGGCGGCAGCTAGACGTGACGCGGCACGGAGCAGCAGCAGTTGTCGGGTCATGGCGGCGGCACCGCTGCGCCCGCTCCACACGAAACCCATCAGCCCCGCGGTTGGTAGGCGTTAGCCAGTCGCGGCCGATGGGACAAACCCCGAGGCTGGGCTGACGTTGGCGAGCATCAGCCCAGCCAAAGGGCCAAAGTTTCCGCAGCTAAGAGGCACCGCAACCGCCATACCTGGGGGGTACCCCGACGGTCACCGGTGGCCTCCCGCCGGTTGGCATAGCGTCCGCCGGTGCGTGCAAAACTCGAATCTTTTTCGAGCCCGAGTTTCGTACACCGAATATCCGCGCTGCTCAGATGGCAAATCCCGCTGTTTTGACTGGTCTGCCACGCAGGCATTTCCGCAGGTCGCTGGTAGTCGAAAATGGCCGGAAATGCGACATCAGCAGTCACGAAGTAGCCTCAATACCTGATTTGTCGGTGCCCAGTGATTCACTGGCGTTACCGTTAATGGTGTGTCCAGCCAGGAGAAGCAGCCCATGATCACGGCCGACACCCTCAAGTTTGAGCTCGATGGCCGCCTTCAACCCTTGATCGCTGAGACGGGGAAGACCCATCTCAGCGTTCGATGGGAGCCAGGTGCGCGCATCGTTCGGGTGGGCGCCTGCATCGACCGCTACACCTGGGAGTCCCGCATGTTGGTGCTCGAGGCCCTTCTCAAATTCGAGGAGGACCACGCCGACGAGTGGGCTCTTGAGTTCGACGTCTTGCCGTTGGAACCTGTGCAGAACGAGGAATTCGCCGAAGCCTGATGGGCGTGCGCAAGTGGCACCTTAAGCGTGCCGAGCACC
Source organism: Mycobacterium interjectum (assembly GCF_900078675.2). Classification (GTDB taxonomy): domain Bacteria; phylum Actinomycetota; class Actinomycetes; order Mycobacteriales; family Mycobacteriaceae; genus Mycobacterium; species Mycobacterium interjectum. The sequence continues at coordinate 3,943,745 of NZ_LT546237.1, read as the reverse complement.
ATAAGGATGCTTCGGATTATCTGCTTGGCCATTTCGATGACTGGGCAGTTGTGGCGATGTTCTACTCGGCCATGCACTATGTGCACTCGTCACTGGCAGATGAGCCGAGCCTCAATAAGGACGAGCGCAATCCGCGGAAGCACTCCGGTGTTGATGCTGGCAGCCGTGGGACCAACCAGCTCGTGAAGGCGCTGTATCCGCAGATCCACCTTCAGTACCGGAGTCTGTACGAGGCCTCGCGGCGCACGCGGTACGACATTGCGCAGCTCGGTTCGACCGCGATCCCGCTACTGACAAAGCAGTGGGACGACGTCAAGCAGTTTTGCGAGGGGTTGAACCAGGGCCGACCATGGATCCCGAGTCAAGCGCAATAATCGGCTCGGTGCGCGACCAGTGATCGACTCCCCGCGGCCGGGTCCGTCGCCTGGGTTGAGGTAGCTGCGCCCGAAAGACGGCCTTAGCCATCAGTTCGCGGTGCTCCCAGTCGGCCCGGGCGGCGATCGCGGCCCTTCGTCGTCGTTCGCGGGCGGCGCCGTACAGCACGCCGGCTGCCGCGGCGACGACGATCATCACCGCGGCCGCGACCGGGTACACGGACAGCATCATCGCCATGAAGGTGAGCGTGTACAGACCCGCGCTCACCGCGGCGACCGGGTGCCGGTCCCACCATGCGTCGCGCTTCGACTCCATCCCGCACCGCGGGCATGTCTGTTTCGCCATGGCTTTCACCTTCCGTCCGCAGTGCGTCCGCAGTAGATCAGGAACAGCGCGTTAGCCGCCAACAATGCAAACACCCCTGACCTGCGTTGACTATCTCTTCCAATTTACGTCCGCTTTGCCAAACGCCGAGAAACGGATTCGCGGTCAACCCGTTCAAGCCCGATTAGCCTCTCGGCCGGCGGTTTTTGCAGGTCAACCGGGTTTCCAGCTCATAGCCGCTACTTAAGTAGCGCATAGCCATAACTATTGTTAACGCCAGCATCATGAGTCTCATGAGTGAAACATCTGACACACCAACTGTGCGGACCTCAACCGCAACCGCGCCCGCGCCGGCGGCCGAGCCGGCGCTCTTCCGGACCCCTCGGGTCTTCATTGCCGCAGCATGGGTGGCCATCGTTGCCGGCGTCGTGTTCATCGTCTCGGTGATCTTCTTCACCGGGATGGCGCTCGGGCACCACGGTCACGGCGGCATGCACCACCACCACAAGCACCACGCGGCCTTCATGCATCCGCACCGCTTCGGCGGCCCGGGTGGTCCCGGCGGGCCGGGTGGCCCGGCCGGCGGCCCCGC
>NZ_LT546237.1:3928673-3942353 GCF_900078675.2 Mycobacterium interjectum | reverse complement strand
GGGCCGGGTGGCCCGGCCGGCGGCCCCGCGGCGGTCCAGGGCGGCGGGCCCGCGTCGGCAACGCCGGGAGCGCCCGGACCCAGCCAGATCCCGTCGTCGGTCGCGCCGCCTCGCACGCCGTAGGCGGATCGTCAAACCTCCACCGATAGCCCGGCGCTCGCACGAGCGCCGGGCTACACAATTTCACAGCAACTTTTGTCAGCGCAGCCTGTTATCGGGGTTGGCGACAGGGGCACTATTCAAGGCATGACCCAAACACCTGAACCATCGACGCCACCGCCTTCCGTTGCCGCCGAGCCGCCGCCGGCGCCCCCGTACGAGCGGGTCAAGCCGCCCAGGCTCTACGTCGCGGCCGCGTGGGTGGTGATCGTGGCCGGGATCGTCTTCATTCTCTCCACCGTCTTCTTCGCCGGCGCCATGGTCGTCGGGTTCAACCATCACTGCCACCACAAACATCACCACGGCATGATGTACGGCCCGGGCGGCCCGGGCGGCGGGCCGTGGCAGTTCGGCGGGCCCGGCGGTCCGGGGATGGTCGTCGGCCCGTGGGGTCCGCCGCCGGGCTTCGGCCCGGGTGGGCCGGGCGGCCCCTTCGGTCCGCCGCCGGGCGCCGGTCCGGGGGGACCCGGCGGTCCCGGCCAGTCGCCGACGCCCAGCGCGACCGTTCCCGCGCCGAACACCCCGGGCAATCCGCGTCCATAGGAAGGCCGTTTGTGCCGCGCCGCATCGAAAGCCGTTAAGCCCGTTCAAGATAAGCAGAGGTAGCGAAAATGACTGACCGCCATACCACCACCGACGCCGGCATCCCCGCACCGAGCGACGACCAATCGTTGACCATCGGCCCCGACGGGCCGATCCTGCTGCAGGATCATTACCTGATCGAGCAGATGGCCCAGTTCAACCGGGAACGCATCCCCGAGCGCCAACCGCACGCCAAGGGGGGTGGCGCGTTCGGCCAGTTCGAGGTGACCAACGACGTCAGCAAGTACACCCGGGCCGCGGTGTTCCAGCCCGGCACCAAGACCGAGATGCTGGCAAGGTTCTCCACCGTCGCCGGCGAGCGGGGCAGCCCGGACACCTGGCGGGACCCGCGCGGGTTCGCGCTGAAGTTCTACACGGCCGAGGGCAACTTCGACCTGGTCGGCAACAACACGCCGGTCTTCTTCATGCGCGACCCGCTGAAGTTCCAGCACTTCATCCGGTCGCAAAAGCGCCTGCAGGCCAGCAACGTGCGCGACCACAACATGCAATGGGATTTCTGGACGCTGTCGCCGGAGTCCGCGCACCAGGTCACTTGGCTGATGGGCGATCGTGGGATCCCCAAGAGCTGGCGGCAGATGAACGGCTACAGCAGCCACACCTACAGCTGGATCAACGCCGGCGGCGAGATCTTCTGGGTGAAGTACCACTTCGTCACCGACCAGGGCAACGACTTTTTGACCCAGGAGGACGCCGACCGGCTGGCCGGCGAGGACGGTGACTACCACCAGCGGGACCTCTACGAGGCGATCGAGGGCGGCAATCACCCGAGCTGGACGCTGAAGATGCAGATCATGCCCTACGAGGAGGCCAGGAACTACCGGTTCAACCCGTTCGATCTGACCAAGGTGTGGCCGCACGGCGACTACCCGTTGATCGACGTCGGCAAGATGACCCTGAACCGCAACGTCACCGACTACCACACCGAAATCGAGCAGGCCGCCTTCGAGCCGAACAACACGGTGCCCGGCACCGGGTTGAGCCCGGACAAGATGCTGCAGGCCCGCGGCTTCTCCTACTCCGACGCGCACCGCGCCCGGCTGGGGACCAACTACCGGCAGATCCCCGTCAACACGCCGAAGGTGGAGGTGAACAGCTACTCCAAGGACGGTGCGATGCGGATGACCAACGTCTCCGATCCGGTGTATGCGCCCAATTCCTACGGCGGCCCGCAGGCGGACCCGGCGCGCGCCGCCGAGGTGCGCTGGCACGCCGACGGCGACATGGTCCGCGCCGCGTACACGCTGCACGCCGAGGACGACGACTGGGGCCAGGCCGGGACCATGGTCCGCGAAGTGCTCGACGATGCGGCCCGGGAACGCTTGGCGCACAACATCATCGGCCACGTCTCCAAGGGCGTCAAAGAGCCGGTGTTGTCGCGGGTGTTCGAGTACTGGCGCAACGTCGACGCCGACCTCGGTAAGAAAGTGGAGGAGGGGGTGCGGGCGCAATAATCCGGCGTTCGCAATCGCGCACCCGGCCCTGGCATGATCGAAGCCCATGACCATGCGGATCTGTGCCGCGGTGGTGACCGTCGGCGTGGCGGTCGGAACAGGGTTGGGCGTTCCCGTCGCGGCCGCGCATCCGTCGGAGCCCGGGGTGGTCAATTACGCGGTCCTGGGCAAGGGGTCGATCGGCAACATCGTCGGCGGGCCGATGGGCTGGGAGTCGACGTTCACCCAGCCCTTCCAGGGCTTCTCGGTCGACGTACCGGTGTGCAACAACTGGGCGGACGTCGGGCTCCCCGAGGTGTTCGACGATCCGGATCTGGCGTCGTTCAACGGGGCGACGACCCAGACGTCGGCCAACGACCAGACCCATTTCGTCAAACAGGCGGTCGGGGTGTTCGCCAGTGACGACGCCGCGGGCCGGGCGTTCCATCGTGTCGTGGACCGGACCGTTGGTTGCTCGGGGCAGACCACCGCGATGCATCTGGACAACGGCAGCACCCAGGTGTGGTCTTTCGACGGCGGCCCGGCGACGGGAACGGACGCCAATTGGACCAAGCAGGAAGCGGGCACCGACCGGCGCTGTTTCGATCAAACCAGGCTGCGCGAAAACGTGTTGCTGCAGGCCAAGGTCTGCCAGTCTGGCAACGCGGGCCCCGCGGTCAACGTCCTGGCCGGGGCGATGCAGAACGCGCTGGGCCAATAGCGTGGCCCCGCACACTCGGGTGGGTCCGGATGGCTTCTGACTGGGAAGTCCCGGCGGGACGGGAATATGTCGGTGCGATCTGCAAGATGAAGTAGTGGCGATATTTCTCCGCTCGTTGCGCAACCAGCGGTCCGCAGGCCATGCCGGGTCGGCCGGGCCCACGAAGGGATCGTGATATGACGTCCGCCGCCGTCAGCGCCGCCGAAGCCGAAATGGTCGACTCTGCCGCCGCCGCGAAATACATCGCCGAGGGCTGCCTGATCGATGGACCGTTGCGGCGTATCGGCCTGGAGCTGGAAGGGCATTGCCACGACCTCACCGACCCGCACCGCCGGCCCGGCTGGGACGAAATCACCGGGGTGCTCGAGCGGCTGCCCGCCCTGCCCGGCGGCAGCGTCGTCACGGTCGAACCCGGCGGAGCCGTCGAGCTGTCCGGCCCGCCCGCCGCCGGGGTGCTGGCCTCCATCGATGCGATGAAGCGGGATCAGGCCGTGCTGCGGTCGGCCTTCGCCGACGCCGGGCTGGGCCTGGTTTTCCTCGGGGCCGATCCGCTGCGGCCGCCGAAGCGCATCAACCCGGGCTCGCGCTACCGCGCCATGGAGCAGTTCTTCGGCGCCAGCCGCTCCGGGGAGGCGGGCGCGGCGATGATGACGTCGACGGCGTCGATTCAGGTCAACGTGGACGCCGGGCCGCGCGACGGCTGGGCGGCGCGGGTCCGGCTGGCGCACGCGCTGGGCCCGACGATGATCGCGATCTCCGCGAACTCCCCGATGCTGGGCGGCGAGTTCACCGGGTGGGTGTCGACCCGGCAGCGGGTGTGGGGCGACATGGACTCGGCGCGCTGTGGACCGATCCTGGGCGCCAGCGGCGACGACCCGGGCACCGACTGGGCGCGCTATGCGCTCAAAGCGCCGGTGATGCTCGTGCGCGACCCCGAAGCGGTGGCCGTCACGCGGTGGGTGCCGTTCGCGGACTGGGTGGACGGCCGGGTGTTGCTCGGCGAGCGGCGGCCGACGATCGCCGACCTGGAATACCACCTGACCACGCTGTTCCCGCCGGTGCGCCCGAGGCAGTGGCTGGAGATCCGCTACCTCGACAGCGTCCCCGACGCGTTGTGGCCGGCGGTGGTGTTTACGTTGGTGGCGCTGCTCGACGACCCGGTCGCCGCCGAGCTCGCGGCCGAGGCCGTCGAACCCGTGGCCACCGCCTGGGACACCGCGGCCCGGGTGGGCCTGCGCGACCGGCGGCTCTACCAGGCGGCCAACACCTGCGTCGCGGTCGCGGCCGAGCGGGCCCCGGCGGAGCTGACCGAGTCGATGCAGCTCCTGGTCAGCGGCGTCGAGCAGGCCCGATGTCCGGGCGACGACTTTTCCGACCGGGTCATCGAGCATGGCATCGCCCCGGTGGTGGCGCGGCTGGCGCAAGGGGGCTTGTGACGTCCCGGGAGAGACTTGCGGGCGACATGGCGCGGGCGCGGGCGCGGACGCTGCGGCTGGTCGACTTCGACGACGACGAGCTGTGGCGACAGTACGACCCGTTGATGAGCCCGCTGGTGTGGGATCTGGCGCACATCGGTCAGCAGGAAGAGTTCTGGCTGCTGCGGGGCGGCGACCCGGCCCGGCCCGGGATGTTGCCGCCGGCCGTCGAGGGTCTCTACGACGCGTTCGAATACTCCCGCGCCAGCCGGGTGGAGTTGCCGCTGCTGCCCCCCGAGCGGGCGCGGTCCTATTGCCGGACCGTGCGGTCGGCCGCGCTGGACGCTTTGGACGCGCTGCCCGAAGACCCCGCCGGCGAGCACGCGGCGTTCGTCTTCGGGCTGGTGGTCAGCCACGAAAACCAGCACGACGAAACCATGCTGCAGGCGCTGAACCTGCGCACCGGCGCGCCGCTGCTGACCGACGGCTCCGCCCTGCCCGCGGGCCGGCCCGGGGTGGCCGGAACGTCGGTGCTGATCCCGGGCGGCCCCNGCACCTGGTGGAGGTCACCTCGGCGGGCGTCAGGATCACCCCGCTGGATCACCCGCATTCGAAAGGATCTCGATGACGCTGACGCTGTCCAACCACCTCGCCGCCGACTCCGCGTATCACGCGCTGCGTCGCGACGTGCTCGACGGCCTACGGCAGACGCCGAAAACCCTGCCGCCCAAGTGGTTCTACGATTCGGTGGGCAGCGAGTTGTTCGATCAGATCACCCGGCTGCCCGAGTACTACCCGACCCGCGCCGAGGCCGAGATCCTGTGCGACCGGTCTGGCGAGGTCGCGTCGGCCAGCGAGGCCGACACCCTGGTCGAGCTGGGCGCCGGGACGTCGGAGAAGACGCGGCGGCTGCTGGACGCGCTGCGCGACCGCGGCTCGCTGCGCGGGTTCGTGCCGTTCGACGTCGACGCCAGCGTGCTGTCCGCCACCGCCGCCGCCATCCAGCGCGAATACCCGGGCATCGAAATCAACGCCGTCTGTGGGGATTTCGAGGAACACCTGACCGAGATCCCCGACGGCGGCAGGCGGTTGTTCGTTTTCCTGGGATCGACGATCGGCAACCTGACGCCCGAGCCGCGCGCGGAATTCCTGGCCACCCTGGCCGGGGTGATGCGGCCGGGCGACAGCCTGCTGCTGGGCACGGACCTGGTCAAGGACACCGAACGGCTGGTGCGCGCCTATGACGACACCGCCGGGGTGACGGCCCGGTTCAACCGCAACGTGCTCGCGGTGATCAACCGGCAGCTCGACGCCGACTTCGATGTCGAGGCCTACCGGCACGTGGCGCGCTGGAACACCGACGCGGAGCGCATCGAAATGTGGCTGCGGGCCGGCCGGCGCCAGCGGGTGCGGGTCGGCGCGCTTGACCTGACGGTCGATTTCGCGGACGGCGAGGAAATGCTCACCGAGGTCTCGTGCAAGTTCCGCCCGGACGGGGTCAGCGCCGAATTGGCCGAGGCCGGGCTGCGTCGCATCCGGTGGTGGACCGACGGCGCGGGCGACTTCGGGCTGTCGCTGGCCGTTAAGTGACGGCGGATTCGCTGGCCGACCGGTGGCGGGCGGCCCGCCCACCGGCGGCCGGGCTGCACCTCGACAGCGCGGNCGTCCCGATGATTTACCAGCGCTACTCGCAGCCGTTCTTCGACGGCGACTACCGGGTGCTGCGCGGCGGCTCGTGGGCCGTGGAGGCGGCGATCCTGCGGCCCAGCTTCCGCAACTGGGACCATCCGGTCCGGCGCCAGATTTTCTCCGGTGTCCGCCTGGCCTGGGACGTGCTGGAGGAATCGGCCTGATGTGTCGCCACCTGGGCTGGCTCGGCGCGGACGTGACCGTCTCCTCGCTGGTGCTTGACCCGCCGTGCGGGTTGCGGGTGCAGTCGTACGCCCCGCGTCGCCAGAAGCACGGCCTGATGAACGCCGACGGTTGGGGCGTCGGGTTTTTCGACCGCGACGTGCCCCGGCGCTGGCGCAGCCCGGCACCGCTGTGGGGCGACGTGTCGTTCGACTCGATCGCGCCGGCGCTGCGCAGCCACTGCGTGGTGGCCGCGGTGCGCTCGGCGACCGTGGGGATGCCGATCGAGGCCAGTGCGACCGCGCCGTTCACCGACGGCCGCTGGCTGTTGTCGCACAACGGGATCGTCGATCGCGCGGTGTTGCCGCCCACCTCGTCTGCCGAATCTTCTTGCGACAGCGCGATACTCGCGGCAACCATCTTCGAGCGTGGGCTCGACGCGCTGGGCGACACCGTCGCCGACATCGGCGCCGCCGACCCGCTGGCGCGGCTGAACGTGTTGGCCGCCGACGGCGCCCGGCTGCTGGCGACCGCCTGGGGCGACANCTTGCCTGCCTGCCCGGGGAGTACGGGCCCAACCTGGCCGTGATGGCCGCGTACGGGTTCGAGGTGCGCACCTTGCCGACCCTGGACGACGGCAGGCTGGCGCTCGACGACGCGGCATTCCAACTTGACGAGAACCCGCCGGACTTGGTCCACCTCACGCCCCTGGCCAGCCACCGAGGCGTGGTGCAGCCCCTTGACATGATGGCCAGGCTCTGCCGCCAACTGGGCGTGCCGCTGGTGGTGGATGCCGCGCAGGCGCTGGGCCACATCGACTGCGCCGTCGGCGCCGACGCCATGTATTCGTCGTCGCGCAAATGGCTCGCCGGGCCGCGCGGCGTCGGGGCCGTGGCGCTGCGGCCCGGGCTGATGGACCGGCTGACGCCGCGGCTGCCGGCACCGCACTGGGCCGCGGGCCTGCCGGTGGCGCAGCAGCTAGGCTTCGGGGAAGCCAATGCCGCTGCGCGCGTGGGCTTTTCGGTTGCGGTCGGCGAACATCTGGCCTGCGGGCCGGAATCGGTCCGTGCCCGGTTGGCCGAGCTCGGCGTCGTCGCCCGCACCCTGCTGGCCGACGTCGACGGGTGGCTGGTGGTCGAAGAGACCGAGGAGCCGAGCGCCATCACTACGCTGGCCCCCGTCGACGGCGCCGACCCCGAAGCGGTGCGAGCATGGTTGCTCGCCGAGCGGCGCATCGTCACGACCTACGCGGGGGTGGCGCGGGCGCCGCGCGAACTCACCGCGCCGGTGTTGCGGATCTCGCCCCACGTCGACACCACGGCCGGCGACCTGGAGAGCTTCGCCGAGGCGCTGATCGCGGCGACCGCGGCGACCGGCACCTAGCGGTGCGCCGGGCCGCGGCCCGAAGAAACCGATTCGGGAAATCCGGCGCCTAATTTTGACGAAAAGTATGAAAAGCACTGTGCTTATTGGGCACGTGTGGGGTAGGTTTTCCCTAGCGCGCGCCCGGGTTAAGGGTCGGCCCGCGACGGCACGCCCCTCGATGACGAGCAGGTGAAAATGGGTGCCGGATGAGATCCGCTGCGATACTTCAGGCGGCGGCCTGGGATGGGTTGACGGGCGAATTGGGTTCGGCCGCAGAGTCATTCAGCTCGGCGATCCCAGGGCCGGCGACGACGGCCGCCACCGCCCGACCCTGCTCTTTGCGGCGTGCGTGATAGGAGATGGAGATGTCGTATGTGATCACCGTGCCGGACGCGGTGCAGGGTGCCGCTCAGGACTTGGCAGGTATTCGCGCCTCGCTGACCGAGGCCGCCGCGGCCGCGGGCCCCACCACGGGGATAGCGGCGTCCGCTGGAGACGAGGTATCGATCGCGATCGCTTCGCTTTTCGGCAGCGCCGGCCAGCAATTTCAAGCCCTCAACGCTCAAGCACAGGCATTCCACGCTGAGTTCGAAACGCTGTTGAGTGCCGGTGCGGCGGCATATGTCGGCGCCGAGGCCGCTAACGCAGGGCAGGTTTTGAGCATGCCCGCCGCGGCGGTACCCGCCGCGACCTACCGAACCTTCAACCTTCTCAACGGCGCACTCGACATCAATATCGGGACGGGTGGCATTCAGTTCACGATCAGCACACCCGGGGCCATCCTGCCGGCAGTTCACATACCTCCGATAAATGTCGCCCCCTTCAATCTGCCCCAGCTCACCATTCCGTCGATCAACATTCCGGCCGGTTCCACGGTCGCCAATGTCACGGTGAGTCCGTTCAGCTTGCCGCAACTGTCGATACCGTCCATCAGTATCCCGGCCGGCACGACCCCCGCCAACATCACCGTCGGCGCATTTGACCTGCCGTCGATAACGACCCCCGCCATCACGGTGCCGCCGATCAACCTGCCCGCGGTGACCATCCCGGCGTTCCAGACGCCCCTGATCCAGGTGACGGGCTGGAGCCTGCCTTCGATAACCGTCCCCCAAATCACTCTTCCGCAGATACAGTTCCCGGACATCAATGTCCCGGGTGGCGGTCAGACAGTGGTCACTTTGACAACCGGCAACATTCTTTTCCCGAATTACAACATCAATCTTCAGTCGTTCGATTTCGCGCCATCACTTGGCTTAAACACACTGGGCTATATCACTCAAATCAACATTCCCAGTATCCAGATCGGGGCCTTCACCCTGCCCTACCTGAGCATCAGCAACCCGAGCGGCGGCAGCTACGTGTTTCCGTCCATCGGCCTTTCCGGCTTCTCCGTCCCGTCGGTCACCGTTCCGCCCATCGCCGTCGGCGGTTTCACGCTGCCGCAGGTCAGCTGGCCGGCGTTCGCCACGGCGCCGCTGACCATCCCGCCGATCGGCGTCGGCGGTTTCACGCTGCCGCAGGTCAGCTGGCCGGGGTTCGCCACGGCGCCGCTGACCATCCCGCCCATCGGCGTCGGCGGCTTCAGCCTGCCCGACGTGAACATCCCCAACATCACCCTGGCCCCCGTTCAGCAGGAGCAGTTCACGATCCCGCCAATACCCACCTGGCTGAACGGAGCGACCGTCGTGACGAACGACTTCGTTGGAATCGTGGAAGACATCGCGGCCAGCCTGCTGGGCGTGAGCCCCTGACCCGCGGTGCGGCGCGGTTAAAACTCACCCGGCCTTGTGCGCGATCAGCAGGTAGGCCGGCAACTTCATCCGGCCCTTCTCGTCGCGGTCGTGCGGCGGGAATTCGAAGGGCGCGTTGGAGATCGGGGGAATGTTCGCGTGGATGTAGGCGGGCCGGATATCGTCGATCTCCCAGTACTTGCTCACCGCGGCGCGCAACTCGTCCTCGTCGACCTCGTTGGGCTTGGGTTCCATCTCCGCGGGGAAGGCACCCTTGGCGAATACCAGCACGAAATAGCCTGCCCCCGGGGCGGCCGCGCGGTGGATCGAGCTCAGGTAGCCGTCGCGGCCCTCCACGGGTAGCGAATGGAACAACGTGCTGTCGACGACCGTCGAGAAACGTCCGTCATATCCCGTGAAGGACGTGATGTCGGCCTGCACGAAGCTGGCGGTGCTCAGGCCGCGTTCTTGAGCCGCCCTGGTGGCCGCCGCGACGGCGGTCGGCGTGAGGTCGATGCCGACCACGGTGTAGCCCTGCGCGGCCAGCGCCAGCGACAGCTCGGCGAAGCCGCATCCGGCGTCAAGCACGTCGCTACGGAACTTTCCGGCCGCGATCAGCGCCGCCAATTCCGGCTGCGGCTCACCGATGTTCCACGGCGGCGGCCCCTCGAATTCGCCGTCCTCGCGATACGCGCCGTCCCAATCCATGATGTCGGTCGACATGGTCAACCCCCTCGCGTCGCTACAGATCCCAAGTGTGCACCGGCTCGTTGGCGTGCATGTGTTCGCAATACCGTCGCAGCATCTCGCCCAGCGCCGCGGGCCGGCTCGCACCGCCGTCCTCCAGGGTACGCACGGTGGATACCTGCCAGGTCGCGCCGTTGCGGCCGGCGCGGGCGCGGCCCTCGATGACCCCGAGGAAACGGTCGCGCACCTCGGCGTCGACGCCCCAGCGGCGCAGTCCGTCGTCTGCGATCGGCAACAACGTGTCGAGCACCAGTTCCCGCGCCGTCACCTTGCCCACACCGGGCCAGAGCAGCCGGGCGTCTATGCCGTTGCGCGCCGCCTCGAGGAAATTCGCCCGTGCCACAAGGAAACCCATCCTGTTCCACAGCGGGTCTTCGCCTTCGGCGAGGCCGCGCAGCAGGCCGTAGTAGAAGGCGGCGTTGCCGAGCATGTCGACGACGGTCGGGCCGGCCGGGAGCACCCGGTTCTCCAGCCGCAGGTGCGGGCGCCCGTCGACCACGTCGTACACCGGCCGGTTCCAGCGGTACACGGTGCCGTTGTGCAGGCGCAGTTCGCCGAGCTGCGGGGTGCGCCCGGCGGCCAACTCGGCGACCGGGTCTTCGGCGGACACTTCGGGCAGCAGGGACGGGAAGTATTGGATGTTCTCTCCGAACAGGTCGAGCACCGAGGTGATCCACCGTTCGCCGAACCACACCCGTGGTCGCACGCCCTGCGCCTTGAGTTCCTCGGGTCGGGTGTCGGTGGATTGCGCGAACAACTCGATGCGGGTTTCCGACCACAGCTGATGGCCGAAGAAATAGGGGGAGTTGGCCGCCAGAGCCAGTTGGGGGGCGGCGAGCGCCTGGGCCGCGTTCCAATTGGCCGCGAATTCTTCAGGGGCCAGCTGCAGATGCAATTGCATGCTGGTGCAAGCGGATTCGGGCGCGATCGTCGCGGCTCGCCAGCTCAGCGGCTCCGGGCCGGAGATGTTGATCGCGATGTCCTCGCCGCGGGCGGAAAAGATCGAATCGTTGAGGGCCGCATACCGCTTCGATTCGCTCATCCAGTTGTCGTCGAGGTGCTCGGGCATCAGCGTGGGCAGGATCCCGATCATCACGATGTGGGCCCCCCAGGAGTTGGCCTTGAGCTCGGCGTCGTTGAGGCTGGCCCGCACCTCGGCCTCCAGGTCCAAGCCGGTGTGTCCGGGCAACGGCCGGGGCGGCACGTTGAATTCGATGTTGTAGGCGCCCAATTCGGTCTGGTAGGCCGGATCTGCGATGGCGTCCAGCACGACACGATTCGACATGGCGGGCTGATAGTCGGCGTCGACGAGGTTGCACTCGATCTCCATGCCCGTGAGCGGCCGGTCCGCGTCGAACCGCGACTGTGCGAGCATCGTCTCGAAGACGTCCAGGCACAGCCGCACCTTGCGCCGGTATTCCTCCCGCTGCGCGCGGTCGTACGTGGTGCGGTTCACCTCTTCGCCCACAACGCCGATGCAACAGGTTTACCGGGCGCAACGCAAGGGCGTGGGGCTGACCTGTGCTGACCGCCGCGGAGCTAGTAGACGATCATGGACGTGCACGTCTCACATGGGTGGAGGAGAGCTCGTTGGCCGAGTCCGCGGAATTCGTAGCCGCCATCGATCAGGGCACCACCAGCACCCGGTGCATGATTTTCGATCACGACGGGGCCGAAGTCGCCCGCCATCAGCTCGAGCACGAGCAGATCCTGCCCCGCGCCGGGTGGGTCGAGCACGACCCGGTGGAGATCTGGGAGCGCACGTCGTCGGTGCTGATGTCGGTGCTGAATCGGGCCAACCTGTCGGCGAAGGAGCTTTTGGCCCTGGGCATTACGAACCAGCGGGAGACGACGCTGGTGTGGAACCGGCGGACCGGACGGCCGTATTACAACGCGATCGTCTGGCAGGACACCCGCACCGACCGGATCGCGTCGGCGCTGGACCGGGACGGCCGCGGGGACGTGATTCGCCGCAAGGCCGGCCTGCCGCCGGCGACCTATTTTTCCGGCGGCAAGGTGCAGTGGATCCTGGAAAACGTCGACGGGGTGCGCGAGGCCGCCGAAAGCGGTGACGCCCTTTTCGGCACCGCCGACACCTGGGTGTTGTGGAATCTGACCGGCGGGCCGCGGGGCGGCGCCCACGTCACCGACGTGACCAACGCCAGCCGCACGATGCTGATGAACCTGGAGACGCTGGACTGGGACGACGAGCTGTTGTCGTTCTTCTCCGTCCCGCGCGCGATGCTGCCGGCGATCGCGTCGTCGTCGCCGCTGCAGCCCTACGGTGTGACGCTGGAGTCCGGGCCCGTCGGTGGCGAGGTTCCGATCACCGGCGTCCTCGGCGACCAGCACGCGGCGATGGTCGGCCAGGTGTGCCTGGCCGAGGGGGAGGCCAAAAACACCTACGGCACCGGCAACTTCCTGCTGCTCAACACCGGCGAGACGATCGTCCGGTCCGACAACGGCCTGCTGACGACCGTCTGTTATCAGTTCGGCGACGCCAAACCCGTTTACGCGCTTGAGGGTTCGATAGCGGTCACGGGCTCGGCGGTGCAGTGGTTGCGCGATCAGCTGGGCATCATCAGCGGCGCCGCGCAGAGCGAGTCGCTGGCTCGCCAGGTTCCCGACAACGGTGGCGTGTATTTCGTCCCGGCATTTTCCGGGTTGTTCGCCCCGTATTGGCGATCCGACGCCCGCGGCGCAATCGTGGGGCTGTCGCGGTTCAACACCAATGCGCACCTGGCCCGCGCGACGCTGGAGGCGATCTGCTACCAGAGCCGCGATGTGGTGGACGCGATGCAGGCGGATTCCGGTGTGCGCCTTGAGGTGCTCAAGGTCGACGGCGGCATCACGGGCAACGACTTGTGCATGCAGATCCAGGCCGACGTGCTGGGCGTGGACGTGGTGCGGCCGGTGGTCGCCGAGACCACCGCGCTCGGCGCCGCCTACGCCGCGGGACTGGCGGTCGGGTTCTGGGCGGACCCGTCCGATCTGCGGGCCAACTGGCAAGAGGACAAGCGCTGGACGCCCACGTGGGACGACGACCAGCGCGCCGCGGGGTATGCGGGTTGGCGGAAGGCGGTCCAGCGGACCCTGAATTGGGTCGATGTGACCTGACCCCCGTTGCCGCGAGCGTGCGCGTCTGTACGCCGACCGTTCGTGCCGTCATTCTGCGCACGCTCGCGGCTTGGAAGTCGGGTCAGTCCTCGCCGAGGATGCCGTAGACCTCGCGGCGGGCGTTGTTGAGGATCTCCACGATGCGCTGCTGCTGCTCGGCGGTGGCGGTATGCGCGGACTGCGCGACCGCGCCGAACAACTGGCCGATCGCAGCCCGCAGGTTGACCTGGCCGGGATCGGCGCCTTCGGCGATCTCGTCCCACGGTGGGGTCTCGATCTTCTCGGCGGCCGTGCGGCCCTCATCGGTCAGCGTGAAAAGCTTTTTGCTGCCGTCGGTTTCGCTGGCGCTGATCAGGCCTTCGTCGTCCAGCAGCTGCAGCGTCGGGTACACCGACCCGGGGCTGGGCCGCCAGATTCCATTGCTGCGCTCGGCGATCTGCTGAATCATTTCGTAGCCGTGCATCGGCCGCTCGGCCAGCAGGGCCAGGATGGCCGTTCGCACGTCACCGCGGCGTCCCCGGCCGCGGCCGCCGCGACGCGAC
>NZ_LT546237.1:3923504-3928564 GCF_900078675.2 Mycobacterium interjectum | reverse complement strand
GCGACCCGCGCCGGCCGCCCGGGCCGAAGCCGAATCCCGGGCCGAACCCCGGCCCGAACCCGGGGCCGAATCCCGGTCCGAAACCGGGGCCGAAGCGGTCGCCGCTGTGGTCGCGGAGGTGTTCACGGAATTCCCGTCGGGCCTGGCGCCTGGCGTCGTGCAGGGCGCGCCGGTCCACCGGGCCGGGGCCGAAGCCGAATCCGAAACCGGGCCGGCCGGGGAATGGTCCGTCGGGCGGGGTGAATGGGTTGCTCATGTTGGTTAGTCCTTACGTGTTGGGGAACGCACGGGTCGTGCGCTTCGGAGTATCACGATATATCGTAAACTAACGCGATGCAACAAAATATTCCGGAAAAACGCGGAAGAGCCGTAGCAACGGCCGCCTGACCTGCGAGAGGAGCAACCGACGAGGGCGCGACGGCGCGGTTTGCCTCCGGCGGACCGCGGGTAGGAACTGTGGGATGGACGCTAACAACAACCTGACCGTCGGCAGCGGAAGCCCGAGCGTGGCCGAGGCCACGCCGGGCGACGGCAGCCGCGGCCGCAACGCGTGGCCTTGGGTCAACTGGGGGTTGGCGCTGGCGATGGTGCCGGCCGCGGCCATAGTGATGCTCTTCGCGCTCGGCGCGGTGATGAGCACCGACGGGTGCAGCGAGCGCACTTGTCCGAACCTGGGCCGCGGCGGCATAGATTTCGGCGTCGCGTTCTACGGCGCACCCGTCGTGGCCTTCGTCGTCATCGTCATCTCGTTCTTCACCGCCAAGCGTCGCGGCGGCATCGCGGTTCCGCTGGGCGGCTGGGCGCTCCTGGTCCTCGACGTCGCCCTGATGGCGGCGGCCGTGTCTGGCTAGACCGGCGGTGCGAAGCCATCCGGCTGCGGCCCCGGGGTCGCGGGCCCCGGTTGCGGCCAGGGCGCGGCCGCTGNTGCGGTGCGCGGGAAAGGAATTGGCGTGCGACCTCAGCCTGGCCGGCATCCAGGCCGGACAATTGCAGCGAGGACGCCCACCACGCCAGCGCCGGTGGCATCACGGGCGGCGGATCGGAGCGGGGCCCGCGTTCGCTGATCACGACCGTGCCGGCGAAGACGTCGCCGATGCGTTTGGCCTTCGGTGACAACAAGCTGCAGATGACGGCGGGGCTTCCCGCCAGCATCCAAATTTCGACCACGGACGCCAGTGCGCGAAACAGCGCTTGCCGGAAGCGTTCTGGGCCGCCGTCGTCGGACACCACGCGCAGGCCCATCACGATCTTGCCGACCGATCGCCCGCGGCTGGCGGTTTCGAACACCAGCGGATACCCGACGATCACCAGGACCGTGAAGATGAGCAGGACGGCGGCGCTCAGCGCGCTGTCGAACTGAGTGAGGGTGGCCGCCCACAACATCAGGCCGAGCACATAGCCGACGACGATCACCGCAATATCGATCAGAGCGCCCACCGCCCGCACCGGCAACTGGGCGATCTGCACATCGAGCACCACGGCGTCCCCGGTGACCACCTCCGACATAACACCGAACGGTACAGGGCGATTAGGCTGCGCAGGGTGGACGTCGACGCATTCGTGCTGACCCATCGCGCAACGTGGGACCGGCTCGACCACTTGGTCAAAAGACGCCGATCCCTGACCGGCGCCGAGGTCGACGAACTCGTCGAGCTCTACCAGCGGGCCTCCACCCACCTGTCGATGCTGCGGTCGGCGTCCTCGGACTCGCTGCTGATCGGTCGGCTCTCGAGCCTCATCGCGCGGGCCCGCGCGGTGGTGACCGGCGCCCACGCGCCGCTGAGCAGTACGTTCGCCCGGTTCTGGACGGTGTCGTTTCCGGTTGTCGCGTACCGCGCGTGGCGGTGGTGGGTGGGCACGGCGGTCGCGTTCTTCGCCGTCGTGGTGGTCATCGCGATCTGGGTGGCCGTCAATCCGGAGGTGCAGTCCGCCCTGGGAACGCCAAGTGACATAGACGAATTGGTCAACCACGATGTGGCGTCGTACTACAGCGAACACCCCGCCGCGGCGTTCGCCCTGCAGGTCTGGGTCAACAACTCCTGGGTCTCCGCCCAGTGCATCGCCATGTCGGTCGTATTGGGGCTGCCGATCCCGATCATCCTGTTCAACAACGCCGCCAACCTGGGGCTGATCGCGGGGCTGATGTTCCAGGCCGGCAAGGGCGGCATCCTGTTGGGGCTGCTGGCCCCGCACGGACTGCTGGAGCTGACGGCGGTCTTCCTGGCCGGGGCGACGGGGATGCGACTGGGGTGGTCGGTGATTTCGCCCGGGGACCGGCCGCGTGGACAGGTGCTCGCCGAGCAGGGCCGCGGTGTCGTCTCGGTCGCCGTCGGGCTGGTGGTGGTGCTGCTGGTCTCGGGACTGATCGAAGCTCTGGTGACGCCGTCCCCGTTGCCGACGTTCGTCCGGGTGGGCATCGGAGTTATCGCCGAGGCGGCGTTCTTGTCCTACATCGTTTACTTCGGTCGGCGCGCGATGAAGGCCGGCGAGACCGGCGATATCGAAGACGCGCCGGACGTCGTCCCGACCGGCTAGGCCGCTCGGCCCGAAACTTAAAGCCGGCCAGTGGCTTTCATAGCCAGGTAGTGGTCGGCGAGGGCGGGCGCGATCTCGGCGGGTGGCGCGTCGACGACTTCCACCCCGCTGTGGCGCAGCCGGGTTGCGATCGCGCGCCGGTCGTTGCGGGAGCGTTCGGCGGCCGCCGCGTCGTAGACCGCCGCCGCGTCCGAGAGCCCCGCCGCCAGCTGGTCGACGCGGGGGTCGCCGACGGCGGCGATCATCACGTGGTGTTTGGCCGACAGTTGGGGCAGCACCGGCACCAGCCCCTCGTCCAGCGCGGTCGCGTTGAGGTCGGTCAGCAGCACCACCAGCGAACGGCGCCGGGCGCGCCGCAGCACGGCGGCAACCATTGCGCGCCAATCGGGTTCGATCAGCGCCGGTTGGAGCGGGGCCATCGCCTCGACCAGCTGGGCGAGCAGCTCGGTGCGCGACGCGCCGAATACGGCGGCGCGGTTCACCCGGTCGTGGGCGAGGAAGTCGACGTGGTCGCCGGCCCGCGACGCGAGCGCGGCCAGCAGCAGCGCGGCGTCCATCGACCAGTCCAGCCGGGGCCAGCCTGCCGGATCGGCGGCCGTCGGGTCGACACCGACGCGACCCGCCGCCGTGCGCCCGGTGTCGAGCACGATCACCACGCGCCGGTCGCGTTCGGGCCGCCACGTGCGGACAACGACGTCGGCGCGCCGCGCCGTCGCGCGCCAGTCGATCGAGCGCACGTCGTCGCCGACGACGTACTCACGCAGCGAATCGAATTCGGTGCCCTGCCCGCGAATCAGCGTCGGCAGGAGGCCGTCGATCTCGCGCAGCTTGGCCAGCCGCGACGGCAGGTGCTTGCGCGACAAGAACGGCGGCAGCACCCGGACCTGACCCGGCACCGACTGCGAACCCTGCCGTCCGGCCAGCCCCATCGGCCCGACCGACCGGGCGGTGACCAGGGCCGCGCGCTGATCGCCCCGGCGAACCGGTCGCAGCCGCGTCTGCACGCGCTGGTGTTCCCCGGCGGCGATGCTGACCCCGTGACTGCGCGGTTCGGCGCGCGCGCTGGGCGGCCAGGCGTCGCGGACCTGGCCGCGGAACCGGCGGCGGCCGTCGTTGTGAATCACCAGGTCCACGTCGACCTGCTGCGCCAGGCGCGCCGAGCAGTCCGGCGACCGGACACAGCGCAGTCCGCGTGGGCTGGCCGCCAGCGCCACATCGGCGATCACGACCGCGCCAAGGACGAGCAGCAGGACGACGAAAGCCCTTGCGGGCCATGGTGATGCCGCGATGGGCAGGACGCAGATCAGCGCCACCAGCCCGGTGCGTCCGGTCAGGATCACTAGCGGGGCACCGGCACCGACGCCAGGATCCCGTCGAGCACGCCGTCGGGCGTGGCCCCTTCGAGCTCGGCCTCCGGACGCAGCATCACCCGGTGCCGCAGCGTCGGGCGGGCCATGGCCTTGACGTCGTCGGGGGTGACGTAGTTGCGGCCGGACAGCCACGCCCAGGAGCGGGCGGTGGCCAGCAGCGCTGTCGCCCCGCGGGGCGACACCCCCAGTTGCAGTGCGGGGGAGGAGCGGGTGGCGCCGACGATGTCGACGATGTAGCCCAGCACCTCGTCGGCGACCAGGACCTGTTGCACCGCTCGGCGTCCGGCGGCGAGCTCGGACGGTCCGGCCACCGGCTTGATCGCCGACAGGTCGCGGGGGTCGAATCCGTGCGCGTGCCGGGCCAGGATGGCGATCTCCGCGTCGCGCGCCGGCAGCGCCACGTTCAGCTTGAGCAAAAAGCGGTCCAGTTGGGCTTCGGGCAACTGATACGTGCCCTCGTATTCGATCGGGTTCTGCGTCGCGGCGACGATGAACGGGTCGGGCAGCGGCTTGGCTTCGCCTTCCACGCTGACCTGACGCTCCTCCATGGCCTCGAGCAGCGCGGCCTGGGTCTTGGGCGGGGTGCGGTTGATCTCGTCGGCCAGCAGCAGATTGGTGAACACCGGACCCCGCCGGAATTCGAAAGCGGCGGTGCGCGTGTCGTACACCAGCGAACCCGTCACGTCGCCGGGCATCAGGTCGGGGGTGAACTGCACCCGCTTGAACTCCAGCTGCAGCGCGGCCGCCAGCGACCGCACCAGCAGCGTCTTCGCCACGCCCGGAACGCCTTCCAGCAGCACGTGGCCGCGACACAACAGCGCGATCACCAGGCCGCTGACCACCCCCTCCTGCCCGACGACGGCCTTGGCGAGCTCGGCCCGCAACGCGAGCAGTGCCTCGCGCGCCGAATCGGTAGCGGGCGTCTGGGTGCTAGATGGTTGCGTCACGTGTGTGTGACCTGCCTTTCGATGTCGTCGAGCGCGCGGGCAAGGTGTAACAGGTCCTGGTCGGTGGCCGGAGGTGGCCCGAACAAGTGATAGGAGACGAATCCCGGGTCGGCGCCGTCCCCCGCAAGCGGGTGGTGCCCCCAGCGTTGGGCCACGGTCGCCACCACCGCCGGCGCCGGTGCGCCCGGGCCGAGGCCCAGCCTGGGCA
>NZ_LT546237.1:3917165-3923230 GCF_900078675.2 Mycobacterium interjectum | reverse complement strand
GCCGGGGGTCTTCGCCAGCCGGTCCAGCATTGCGGTGTCGGTGAGGAATTGGCTCTGCGCCACCAGGATCTGCGCGCCGGGCCGGGCCGCGTGTTCGACGTCGGCGATGGTGTCGGCGACGACGACCTCGACGCCGCCGTCGCGCAGCAACGTCACCAGCGCGCGCGCCCCGTCGGGCAACGTCGACTCCGGATCCATCCGGTCGCCGGGCCGCGGCGCGGTCAAGTAGGCGCCGAGGCCGGCGACGGCGGCGAGCACGACGATGATGAGAACGGCCCAGGCCCATGGTCCCCAGCGCCGCGCGGCCCCGGCTGCCGGACGCGCCGTGACGGTGGCCATCAGCGCACCTGCGCCCATGCTTGGGTCGCCGCGGCCGGGCCCGCCGTCGCCGCTGTGGCCGGTGCGCGTGACCGCAGATGATCGTCGAGGGCGGCGATCATCCGGTAGGCGGCCTCGGTCCCGGGCCGCTCACCATACGTCACATCGTTGAATGCCGTTGCCGCCTGAGATAA
Organism: Mycobacterium interjectum; assembly: GCF_900078675.2. Classification (GTDB taxonomy): domain Bacteria; phylum Actinomycetota; class Actinomycetes; order Mycobacteriales; family Mycobacteriaceae; genus Mycobacterium; species Mycobacterium interjectum. The sequence goes on along the minus strand of NZ_LT546237.1, from coordinate 3,922,718 downwards.
TTCGTCGGCCAGGTGGGGGAGCGCCGCGCCGGCGTCTCGGGCCAGCTCGTTGGCGGTGCGGCCCGGAGCCGGTTCCAGCACGCCGGTCTCCTCGAGCTGGCGCGCGACGGCGCGCAGCCGGTGCCGAATCGCCGCCGACCAATTCCCCTCTGCGGCATAGCTTTCGGCGGTGGCACGATGCTGGGCCGCGGTGAGCAGGGCGGCCTCGAACAGCAGGTAATCTCCACCACGGTTGGTGCGCATGGTGCGTCGGGCGATGTGGATGCCTACCACCACCGCGACCGCCAGCAGGATGAGCAGCACGGTGGTGGTGAACCATCCGCCCGGTATCTTCGCGGTCTTTTCGAGCAGCCGGTACAACAGTTCGTTGACCCACTCGGCGAATTGCCGGGCCGCGGAACCCTTGGAGTAGATCGGTTTGTTCAGCTCGATCTGTGCGGCCTGATGGGCGGCATCGCGGTCGATGTCGATGGAAGGCACGGTCAGTGGGTCCTTAAAGCGGCCGGGTCAGCCATAGGTTGTCGGTGGACTCGACCGCGTAGGGCCCGCCGGCGGCGCCGCTCTGCAGCACCAGGTCGAACGCCTCGGCCCGCATGCGGCGGTCGGTGTAGAGCAGCACGATGACACCGGCGTTGAACGGCGCGGTGATGATTTGGCCGATCGCCGTGCCGACGGCGGCGATCGCGGTGCTCAGCAGCAGCCCGCCCGTGGACGGGGTCATGGCGGCGAGCAGGACCTGGCCGCCGATGGCGAACGGCGCCGCGACGGCGTTCCCGATGAACGACGCCACGATGAAGGTCAGGGTCCGGATCCCCAACACCCGCCAGAAGCCGTTGCGGACCAGCGCGAACGATCGGGCGACCGCCTCGAAGACGGGCAGCCGCTCCAGGACGATGAGCACGGGCGCGAACAGCACCACGGTGTACAGGTAGACCAGTAACGCGATCACCACGAGCGCCAGCGGCAGGCCCAGCAGCACCGCGGGCGCCGGGCCGCCGGCCACGGCCAACAGCGCGATAGCGACCGCCACCAGCCCGAAAAGAACGGCCACCGCAGCGGCCTCCAGCAGCGCCAGCCCGAGCAACGGCAAGCCGGGGGGCGGGCCATAGCCGGGGGGCGGGCCATAGCCGGGCGGCGGGCCATAGCCGGGCGGCGGTCCATACCCGGGCGGTGGGCCGTAGCCGGGTGGTGGGCCGTAGCCGGGTGGCGCTCCGTACCCCGGCGGCACATAACCGGCCGGTGCGTACCCACCGGGTGGGGGAACAACCGGGTAACCGGGCGGCGGCGCGTTCACCGTGTGCTGAGGCCTTCGAGGCTTTCGCAGCCACCTTCGCAACCGGGCCAGTCGTTCGTCATGGGCTCCATCCTGTCGGCGGTCCGGGCATTTCACAATCTTGACCGGCGCCCCGGCGCGTAGCGTCTCAGTCATGGCGGAACTGAAATCCCGGCTGCGGGCCGACCTCACCCAGGCGATGAAGGCCCAGGACAAGTTGCGAACCGCGACCCTGCGCATGCTGCTGGCCGCGATCCAGACGGAGGAGGTCTCCGGCAAGCAGGCGCGGGAGCTCTCCGACGACGACGTCGTCAAGGTGCTGGCCAGGGAATCGCGCAAGCGAGGTGAGGCGGCCGAGATCTACACCCAAAACGGTCGCGGTGAGCTGGCCGCCAACGAGCACGCCGAGGCGCGGATCATCGACGAGTACCTGCCGACACCGCTCACCGAGGCCGAGCTGGCCGACGTCGCCGACACCGCGATCGCGCAGGTCGCCGAGGAGATCGGGGAGCGGCCGGGCATGAAGCAGATGGGACTGGTGATGAAGGCGGCCACCGCGATCGCGGCCGGCAAGGCCGACGGCGCGCGGCTGTCGGCGGCGGTGAAAGAGCGACTGTAGGGCGCCGCGCCGAAACCTATTCCCCCGCAACGTCTCTCGCGTGACTGAAGCGCGGGCCGATCAAAGGACCGTGCGGGTGCCGTCGGGGCCGCGCCTGGTGGCGTGTCGCGCGTCGAGTTGCTCCAGCAACGGCACGGCGACCCGCCGGGTGGTGCTCAGTGCGCGGCGCGCCTCGCTGACGGTGAACGGTTGGGGCAGCGTGGCGAGGACGGCGGCCGCTCGGTCCAGCGCGTCGGGTCCCAGCACCACACCGTCGGCGCTGACGTGGCGGGCCGCGGCGATCGACGCCGCGTCGGGCACCGCGACCATGCGGTCGACCACGCCGGGCAGAAATGACGGCTCGACCCGCGGCCGGCCGATGCCCTCGATCCGCGAGGACGTCGGCATCACGACGTCGTCGCGCTCCTCGGCGTAGGCGGGAAAGAACGCGGAGTTCTCCGGGTCCACGACGCACAGCCGGGTCGCGTGCCGTCGGTAGCGGATATAGCGGCCGATCGTCGCACTGGTCCCGCCGGTGCCCGCGCCGACCACGATCCACTCCGGGACGGGGTATCGCTCCTCGCCCATCTGCTCGAAGATCGACTCCGCGATGTTGTTGTTCCCGCGCCAGTCGGTGGCGCGCTCGGCGTTGGTGAACTGGTCGAGGTAGTGCCCGCCGGTGTCGTGGGCGACCCGCTCGGCCTCGGCGTACACCTGACTCGAATCCGTCACGAAATGGCAACGGCCGCCCTGTGATTCGATCAGCGCCACCTTTGCAGCGCTGGTCGATGCCGGCATCACGGCGACAAACGGCAGCCCCAGCAGGGCCGCGAAATAGGCCTCCGACACCGCCGTCGACCCCGACGACGCCTCGACAACCGTGGTGCCCTCGCCGATCCACCCGTTGCACACCGCATACAGGAACAGCGAGCGCGCCAGCCGGTGCTTGAGGCTGCCGGTGATATGCGTGCTCTCGTCCTTGAGGTACAGCGCGATGTCGACGCCCGTGTCCCAGGCCGAGGGCAGCGGGTAGCGGAGCAGGTGGGTATCGGCGCTACGCCGGGCGTCGGCCTGGATCAGCCGGATCGCGTTGTCCGTCCAGTCTCGTGGCAGGGAGCGAACCGCGATCCGCGCCCGATCGCTCAACGCACCGAAGCTGTTGGCTGCGAACGGCTCAGGTCACTGGTGGCATCGCGGTCGCCCATCGCCGTGGCGATCAGCGTCAGCAGCGTCGCCTCGGGCCTGCAGCAGAATCGCACCGGCGCGAACGGCGAGGTGCCGATGCCGGCGGACACGTGCAATTGCATGTTGGCGCCCCACCGGGACGGTCCCTTCGCGCGGGAGCGGTCCAGGCCACTGTTGGTCACCAGGGCGCCGTAGAACGGCAGGCAGAGCTGCCCGCCGTGGGTATGCCCCGCCATCACCAACTGGTAGCCGTCGGCGGCGAAGCGGTCCAGCACCCGCGGCTCGGGGGAATGGGTCAGCCCCAGTCGGAGGTTCGCGGCCGGGCTGGCAGGGCCGGCGATCGTGTCGTAGCGGTCCCGGTCAATGTGCGGGTCGTCGACGCCGGCGGCGGCGATGTGCAGGCCGGCCACCTCGAACTCGCGACGGGTGTGGGTGAGGTCGAGCCAGCCGCGCTCGGTGAACGCCGCCCGCAGGTCCTGCCAGGGCAACGGCTCGCCACGGACCCGATGCGACGGGTTGGTGAGGTAGTTCAACGGGTTCTTCAGGCGCGGCCCGAAGTAGTCGTTGCTGCCGAAGACGAAGACGCCGGGCCGCGACAGCAGGTCGCCGAGGGTCTGCACCACCGCGGGCACCGCCTTGGGGTGCGCCAGGTTGTCGCCGGTGTTGACCACCAGGTCGGGCTCCCAGGCGGCCAGCTCGCGGAGCCAGGCCTGTTTGCGGCGCTGGTTGGGCAGCATGTGGAGGTCGCTGATGTGCAGCACTCGCAGCGGCGTGGATCCCGGCGACAGGACGGGCATGGTGATCTCGCGCAGCACGAATGCATTGCGCTCGACGAACGCGGCATAGCCGATGCCGGCCACGGTCGAGCCGAGCGCGACCGCGCCGGTGCGCATCAGGACGGGCATAACTGAAGCCATGCAGGCAGCCTACTGCCGGTTGGCTTCTGGTCGCGTGTAGCTTGCGCCAACGGGGGCCGCGCGCCTAGGGGGGCGGCGGGCCTCCCGGGGGCGGCGGCGGGGCCAGCAGCGGGATCGTGATGGGCGGCAGACCGGGGATCTCGACGACCGGGGTCCGGGGGCGGCAGCCGGTCGGTCAGCGCCAGCAGTTCGGCGCGCACCCGATCCAGGTCGGTGCCGATCACGACGGGCACGCCGGCCAGGGGCGTGGCGGCCAGACGCTCGGACACCTGCGCGACCGCCGGACCGGGATCGGCGAGGTCGGCCTTGCTGATCACCACCAGCCCGTGGCGCACCCCGAGGGCCTCCAGCGCCGCCAGGTGCTCTTCGGACTGTGGCATCCAGCCCTCGGTGGCCGCCACCACGAACACGACGGCCGGGACGGCACCCACCCCGGCCAGCATGTTGGCCACGAATCGCGCGTGGCCCGGCACGTCGACGAACGCCAGCTGACGCCCACCGAATTCGGTCCAGGCGAAGCCCAGGTCGATCGTCAGACCGCGGCGTTGCTCCTCGGCCAGCCGGTCCGGCCACATGCCGGTCAGGCGGTGCAGCAGGGTCGACTTGCCGTGGTCGACGTGCCCCGCGGTGGCTAGGACGAACATGCCAGCACCGCCGCCGCCAGCCGCGCGTCGTCCTCCGGCGCAACGGTGCGCAGGTCCAGCAGGCACCGGCCGGCCTCGATGCGACCGACGACCGGCGGGCTGCTGGCGCGCNGATGGTGATCGGCGATCCGAACACCGCCCGGCCCACGATGACGGTGAGCATGCCGGACAGCAGCATGCCGCCGAGCCAGGTGACCAGCATCCCGGCGGCCATCGACGCCATCCAGGCGCCCACGATGCCGCCGCTCAGCTCGTTGGAGCGCGCGATCGTGACCCTGCCGTAGGCGGCCAACGGGCCGAACGTCGCCGCCAGCGAGATCAGCTGCATGAGCACGACCACCATCGCGGTCAGTCCCAGTGTCGCCCGGGGGTTGGCCCGGACGTAGCCGACCGCGCCGTTGAAGATGTCGCTGAGCGTCAGGGGGCGCAGCGGGATGATCCCGGGTTTGATTGCTCCGGGAACCAACTGCGGCGCACCGTAGCGCGCCCCGTAACCGGGCGGCGGGCCATAGCCGGGGGGCGGGCCATAGCCGGGGGGCGGGCCATAGCCGGGCGGCGGGCCATAGCCGGGCGGCGGTCCATACCCGGGCGGTGGNTCGGCCAACTCCGCCACACTCACCGCCGAGGTGAACCCGGTGACGTGGAAGTTCGACGGATGCACCTTCAGCACGAACCCGGTCTCCGGCCCGATCGCGTCGGTGTAGTCGCGCGGGCTGGTGCGGTTGGTGGTGCCGACCTCGCGCAGCCGCGATCCGGTGGACGCCAGCAGCTCGGGGATGCGGAACCCGTCGCCGATTTCGACGAGCTCGCCGCGGCTGAGCACGATCTCCTTGCCCGGCGCCAGCGTGACGGCGGCCAGCAGCAGCGCGGCGGCGTTGTTGTTCACCACGTGCACGCCGCCCGCGGCGGGCACCGCCCGGGCCAGCGCGGCCAGCG
>NZ_LT546237.1:3869352-3916812 GCF_900078675.2 Mycobacterium interjectum | reverse complement strand
CCCGCCGGCGCGGGTCGCTCATGTCGGGCTCGACGGGATATGGCGGAGGCGGACGGGAATCGAACCCGCCAGCGGCAGCGTCTGCCGTTCGACGGTTTTGAAGACCGCGCCGGTCACCAGACCGGACACGCCTCCTCGGACCATGGCGACAATTATGTATCCGTGAGCTACCGACTGACTCAGTACGCCCATGGCGGCGGCTGCGCGTGCAAGATCCCGCCGGGTGAGTTGGAGGACGTCGTCCGCGGGTTGGGGGCGAGCGCGCCGCGGGACCCGCTCGGCGAACTGCTGGTCGGGCTGGACCACGGCGACGACGCGGCCGCGGTGCGCCTGGCGAACGGCACGGCGCTGATCGCCACGACGGACTTTTTCACCCCGGTGGTCGACGACGCCTACGACTGGGGACGCATCGCGGCCGCCAACGCGCTGTCCGACGTCTACGCGATGGGCGGGCGTCCGGTGGTGGCGCTGAACCTGCTGGGCTGGCCGCGCGAGGTGCTGCCCTTCGAGCTGGCGGCCGAGACGCTGCGCGGTGGGCTGGACGTGTGCGGCCTGGCCGGCTGCCACCTCGCCGGCGGGCACAGCGTCGACGACCCGGAGCCCAAATACGGGCTGGCCGTCACCGGGATCGCGGATCCGGACCGGTTGTTGCGCAACGACGCCGGCAGACCCGGCACCCCGCTGTCGTTGACCAAGCCGCTGGGGATCGGTGTGCTCAACAGCAGGCACAAGGCCACGGGCGAGCGGTTCGAGCAGGCGATCGAGGCGATGACCACGCACAACGCCGACGCGGCTGCCGCGGCGCTGGCCGCCGGTGTCGAATGCGCCACGGACGTCACGGGTTTCGGGCTGCTCGGGCACCTGCACAAGCTGGCCCGGGCCAGCGGCGTGACGGCGGTCCTCGACGCGGCGGCGGTACCGTACCTGGACGGCGCGCGGGAGGCGCTGGCGGCCGGCTACGTCAGCGGCGGCACGCGGCGCAACCTCGACTGGGTGGCCCCGCACGTCGATCTGTCGGGGGTCGGCGAGGCCGAGGCGCTGCTGCTCGCCGACGCGCAGACCTCCGGCGGGCTGCTGATCGCCGGCGAGATCCCGGGCGCCCCCGTCATCGGGGAGCTGGTGCCCCGCGGTGAGCACACGATCGTGGTGCGCTGAGCGGGCGCGGTTTCGGCGGCGCGCACTAGGGTAAAGGTCATGCCCATGCGGAAGTTGTTTTTGGAATGGCCCGTCCTGCGTCAGTTGCGTTCGGGGGACAAGCTCGGCCGCGGCTCGGCCGTCACCTCGAAGCAGACCCGCGCCGTCACGCCGCGCACGACGACGGCCGACCGGGTGGTGCAGAGCATCTGTCCCTACTGCGCGGTCGGTTGTGGACAGCGGGTGTACGTCAAGGACGAGCGGGTGGTCCAGATCGAGGGCGACCCGGACTCGCCGATCTCGCGAGGCCGCTTGTGCCCCAAGGGTGCTGCCAGCGAACAGCTGGTGAACTCGCCGGGCCGGCAAATGCGGGTGCTCTACCGCGCGCCGCGGGCGACGGAGTGGCAGCCGCTCGAGCTGGACAGCGCGATCGACATGATCGCCGACCGCTTCGTCGAGTCCCGCCGCCACACCTGGCAGGACATCGACAAGAAGGGCAACCTGCTGCGCCGCACCATGGGCATCGCCGCGCTGGGCGGTGCGACGCTGGACAACGAGGAGAACTACCTCATCAAGAAGCTCTTCACCGCCGCGGGCGCCATCCAGATCGAGAATCAAGCTCGTATTTGACACTCCGCCACGGTTCCCGGTCTGGGAGCCTCCTTCGGGCGCGGTGGCGCCACCCAAACACTGCAGGACATGGCCAACGCCGATTGCATCGTCATCCAAGGCTCCAACATGGCCGAGTGCCATCCGGTGGGTTTCCAGTGGGTCGAGGAGGCCCGGGCCCGCGGCGCGCGGGTGATACACGTCGATCCGCGGTTCACCCGGACCTCGGCCGTGTCGGACCGACATATCCCGATCAGGGCCGGCTCCGACGTCGTCCTGCTCGGCGCGCTGATCAACCACGTACTCAGCAACGACCTGTGGTTCTCCGAGTACGTCGTCGCCTACACGAACGCCGCCACCCTGATCAACGAGAAGTTCAGGGACACCGAAGATCTGAACGGTTTGTTCTCCGGCTTCGACCCCGAAACCGGGCAGTACGACACGTCGACCTGGGCGTACGAGGAGCAGGAAAACGGCCAGATCGAGTCTCCGGCCGGCGGCCACACGCACGGCGCCACCGCCTCGCAAAGCGCGGCGGGTGACGAGCATGGCAGCGGCGGACCTCCCCTCGCGCACGCCCGGGTGAAGCGCGACGAAACCCTGCAGCACCCGCGGACGGTGTTCCAGATCCTCAAGCGCCACTACGCCCGCTACACGCCGGAGATGGTCACCGACGTCTGCGGCATCAGCCGCGCGGATTTCGATTACCTGGCCCGCTCCATCGTCGAGAACTCCGGGCGCGAGCGGACCACCTGCTTCGCGTACGCGGTCGGGTGGACGCAGCACACCCTCGGAGCCCAATTCATCCGCACCGCAACGATTTTGCAGCTCCTGTTGGGCAACGTGGGCCGGCCGGGCAGCGGCATCATGGCGCTGCGCGGCCACGCCAGCATCCAGGGCTCCACCGACATTCCCACTTTGTTCAATCTGCTGCCCGGGTACCTGCCGATGCCGAAGGCGGGCATGCACGACACCTTGCAGGCCTACCTCGACGCGGTGGGATCGAAGCGCCAGAAGGGCTTCTGGGCCAACGCCGATAGCTACGCGATCAGCCTGCTCAAGGCGTGGTGGGGCGACGCGGCCGGCAAGGGCAACGACTGGGCCTACGACTACCTGCCGCGGCTGACCGGCCCGCACGGCACCTACCAGACCGTCACCGGGATGCTGGCCGACGAGGTGGAGGGCTACTTCCTGCTCGGCCAGAACCCCGCGGTCGGGTCGGCGCACGGCCGGATGCAGCGCCTCGGCATGTCCCACCTCAAGTGGCTGGTGGTCCGCGACCTCAACCTCATCGAGTCGGCCACCTGGTGGAAGGACGGGCCGGAGATCGCGTCGGGCGAATTGAAAACCGAGGACATCGACACCGAGGTGTTCTTCCTGCCGGCGGCCACGCACGTGGAGAAGGCGGGATCGTTCACCCAGACGCAGCGGCTGCTGCAGTGGCGGCACAAGGCCGTCGAGCCGCCCGGCGACTGCCAAAGCGAATTGGCCTTCGTCTACGAGCTCGGCAAGCGGATCAGGCAGCGGCTGGCGGGCTCGACCGACGACCGCGACCGGCCCCTGCTGGACCTCACGTGGGACTACCCCACCGACGACCACGGCGACCCCGACGGGGAAGCGGTGCTGGCCGAGATCAACGGATATCATGTGGCACGGGGCAATCCGTTGTCCTCCTACACCGAGTTGCGCGCCGATGGGTCGACCGCCGCGGGTTGCTGGATCTACACCGGCGTGTATGCGAACGGCGCCAACCAGGCCGCCCGCCGCGTCCCGCACGGCGGTGCGTCGCCGAGCCAGCAGGAGTGGGGCTGGGCGTGGCCGGCCGACCGCCGCATCCTGTACAACCGCGCCTCCGCCGACCCCGACGGCAAGCCCTGGAGCGAGCGCAAAAGGTACGTCTGGTGGGATCCGGACCGGAAACGGTGGGTCGGGTTCGACGTGCCCGACTTCGTGGCCGACCGGGCACCGGACAGCCGGCCCGATCCCGACCTCGGCGGTCCCGACGCCCTGGCCGGCGACGACCCATTCATCATGCAGGCCGACGGCAAGGGTTGGCTGTTCGCGCCGAAGGGCGTTGTCGACGGGCCGTTGCCCACGCACTACGAACCGCAGGAGTCGCCAGTCGCCAACCCGCTGTACCCCCAACAGCGCAACCCGGCGCGAATCATCTTCCCGCGCAAGGACAATCTGAGCGCCCCCAGCGCCGGCGAGCCCGGGGCCGATGTCTATCCGTACGTGTTCACCACCTACCGGCTCACCGAGCATCACACCGCCGGCGGGATGAGCCGGTGGCTGCCCTACCTGTCGGAGCTGCAACCGGAGATGTTCTGTGAGGTCTCCCCGGAGCTGGCCGCCGAACGCGGTCTCGAGCCGTACGGGTGGGCCACCATCGTTTCGCCCCGCGCGGCGATCGAAGCCCGGGTTCTGGTCACTAAACGCGTTGCGCCGCTGGTCATCAACGGCCATACGGTGCATCAGATCGGATTGCCGTACCACTGGGGCGTCGGGAGTGACGCGGTGGTCAGCGGCGACGCGGCCAACGACCTGCTCGGCGTGACGCTGGATCCCAACGTGCAGATCCAGGAGTCCAAGGCCGGGTCCTGCGACATCCGCCCGGGGCGCCGGCCGCAGGGCGAGGAATTGCTACGCCTGATCGCCGAGTACCAGTCCCGATCCGGCGCCACCACCGAAACCGGCAACGCACGAATCAGCGACGGCGTATGGGAAGGGGGAGCCGATGGGTCAGCTGAGCGGGCCGACCGACCCGACGAGTGACGCCGGCTGGCCAGATCCCAAGGCGCGCAAGGGATTTTTCACCGACACCTCGATCTGTATCGGCTGCAAGGCCTGCGAGGTGGCGTGCAAGGAATGGAACCGCAACCCGCAGGACGGCGACCTCGAACTGCTGGGCTCGTCTTACGACAACACCGGCTCGCTGGGCGCGAGCACGTGGCGGCACGTGGCGTTCATCGAGCAGGGCCGCGACCGCATCGAGGAGGCGCGCGAATCCGGGCGTGCCCTGACCGATTTGGGGATGCCCTCGATTTCCCGGGACGCGCGCCAACCCGACAGCACGCCGCCGGACACCCCGGAGTTCCGCTGGTTGATGTCGTCGGACGTGTGCAAGCACTGCACGCACGCCGGCTGTCTCGACGTCTGCCCGACGGGGGCGTTGTTCCGCACCGAGTTCGGCACCGTCGTCGTGCAGGACGACGTCTGCAACGGCTGCGGCACCTGCGTGGCCGGGTGCCCGTTCGGGGTGGTCGAGCGCCGCAACGACGGCACGTACACCACGCCCGCGCAGCGGCCCGGCCGCCCGGGCGAAAAGCCCGTCACCGGGGTCGCCCAGAAGTGCACCCTGTGCTACGACCGCCTGGTCGAGGACCAGATACCGGCGTGCGCCCAGACGTGCCCCACGACCTCGATCAAGTTCGGCGACCACGACGACCTGGTAGCCAAGGCCCGCGAACGGGTCGCCCAGCTGCACGCGCAGGGGCTCACCGAGGCCCGGCTCTACGGCGCCAACGAGCACGACGGTGTCGGCGGCACCGGGTCGATCTTCTTGCTGCTCGACGAGCCGGAGGTCTACGGCTTACCGCCAGATCCGCGGGTCTGCACGGCTGACCTGATGACCATGTTCAAGCGCGCCGGCGTGGCCGCGGCCGGCATGGTCGGCGCGGCCGCATGGGCTTTCTGGAGGGGCCGGTGAGTACTTCCGAATTCGACAGCTTCCGTCCGCCGCAGCCCGAGCGCGGCGGGCGCCGGAAGGGTAGGCGCGCGGGCCGTCGGGGTGGCGGGGACGGTTCCCGCGAGATGCCGATGGTCCCCGAAGCCGAGTTCACCTCGTATTACGGTCGTCCGGTTGTCAAGCCCGCGCCCTGGGGACACGAGGTGGCGGCGTATCTGTTCCTGGGCGGCGTCGCCGGTGGGTCCGGTCTGCTGGCGGCCGGTGCCCAGCTCACGGGGCGAAACACGCTGCGCCGCAACACGAGGCTGTCCGCTCTGGTCGCGGTGATGGTGGGCGCCGTCGCGCTGGTGAAGGATCTGGGCCGGCCCGAGCGTTTCGTCAACATGCTGCGGACGGTCAAACTGACCTCGCCGATGAGCATCGGCTCCTGGATTCTGAGCTTCTTTTCCGCCGGCATCGGGGTTGCGGCGGCCTCCGAGGTCGACCGGATGAGCGGTGGACGAATCCCGTTGGGCCCCTTGCGGCCCGTGCTGCGCGCCGCGGAGGGGCCGGCGGGATTGGAAGCCGCCGTGTTCGCGGCGCCGCTGGCGGTCTACACCGCGGTGCTGCTCACCGACACCGCGACCCCGACCTGGAACGCCGCGCACCGCGACCTGCCGTTCGTCTTCGTCAGCTCGGCGAGCCTGGCCGGGGCGGGACTGGCGATGATCACCACCCCGGTCTGCGAGGCGGGCCCCGCCCGCAGGCTGGCCGTCGTCGGCGCGATCGGTGACCTGATCGCCGCCCGGTTCACCGAGTACCGGATGGACCCGACGACCAGGGAACCGCTGCACCGTGGCAGGCCGGGCCGGCTGTTGGCCTGGAGCGAACGGCTCGCGGCCGCGGGTGGTCTGGGCGCGTTGCTCGGGGGCCACCACCGCGGTGTCGCGGCCGTATCCGGGTTCACGTTGCTGGCGGCGTCGGCAATGCTGAGGTTCGGTTTCTTCGAGGCCGGCCTGGAATCGGCCCGAGACCCCCGCTACACCATCGAGCCCCAGAAACGCAGGCTCGCCGCCCGCCGGGCGGCCGGGGTTACCGGGGACTCCATCAGCACCGCGGACTGATCCTCGCGGTTTGCGCCGCCGCCCGCGCGGTTTGCGCCCCGCGGACCGGGGTACGTATAGCGCATGACAAATTTTGGCTACACTCTGATGACCGAGCAGAGTGGCCCCAAAGACCTTGTGCGCCAAGCTAGCTCGGCAGAGGAGCGAGGCTTCGACTTCGAGGTGTGCAGCGACCACTTCTCGCCCTGGCTGACGTCTCAGGGGCACGCGCCCAACGCCTGGGCGGTGCTGGGCGCGGTGGCGCACGCCACCGAGCGGGTGGACCTGTACACCTACGTGACCTGCCCGACGATGCGGTATCACCCCGCGATCGTCGCGCAGCAGGCCGCGACCGTGCAGATCCTGTCCGACGGCCGGTTCACCCTCGGGTTGGGCAGCGGTGAGAACCTCAACGAGCACGTGGTGGGCAGGGGTTGGCCGACCGTCGAGCGTCGGCAGGACATGTTGCGCGAAGCCATCAAGATCATCCGGGAGCTGTTCGGCGGCCAGCTGGTGAACTGGCGCGGCGAGTACTTCCAGGTGGATTCGGCGCGGCTGTGGGACCTCCCGGACGTTCCGGTCGCCATCGGGGTGGCGATGTCCGGGGCGAAGGGCGTCGACAGGTTCGCCAAGCTGGCCGAACACCTGATCGCCGTGGAGCCCGACGGGGAACTCGTCCGCGAGTGGCACGCCGCCCGGCAGGCCGCCAACCCCGCCGGAGGCGGACGGGTGGTCGGCCAAATCCCGGTGTGCTGGGACCCCGACCGCGACGCCGCCATCCAGCGCGCGCACGACCAGTTCCGGTGGTTCGGCGGCGGCTGGAGGGTCAACGCGGACTTGCCCACACCTGCCGGTTTCGCGGGTGCGACCCAATTCGTGCGACCCGAGGACGTCGCCGGTTCCATCCCCTGCGGCCCCGACCTGGACGCGATCGTCGAGGCCGTGCGGCCCTACTGGGAGGCGGGCTTCACCGACATCGCGCTTGTCCAGATCGGCGGGGAGGCGCAGGACCTTTTCCTCTCCGAAGCAGCCCAGCCTTTGCTCGACGCGCTGCGCGACGCGTCCGGTTGATGACAAGTTTGGGCCGTTCCCGCAGGGGTATCCGAGTGCAGTCGTGGGCATCGGGCTTACCACCGGCAGTTTGACCTACCAGGCTTAGCGCCGGGCGAGCGGACGGTCGGCAAACGCGCTATCCAGCAGCAGCTTTGCGCCATCCTGTGTTCGGCATGGCAGGGGAGTCGACGATGAATGATCAATCCGGCAACACCACCGCGCCACTAGTGCGGGCGCTCGCCGGCGCCAGCTTCGGGCCGGGCTTGGCCGAGCTGATGGCGCCCCGGAAGGTTGCTGCGGTTGCGGGCGTCGACGACACGCGGCTGGCCCGCCGGGTCATCCGCGCGCTGGGTGCGCGCGAATGCGGCCACGGTGCGGCGCTGTTGGCCGGTACCGACACGCTGGTCTGGACGCCGTTGGGCGATCATGAATCGGTCGCTGACCATCAAGACCGGCCAATGCCATGTGCAGCGCTACATGCGGCCCTTGCTGGAGCGGATCCGCCGCGGCGAGATCGATCCGACCGTCATCATCACCTGGCACTTGGGCCTCGACCAGGCGCCGCACGGCTACGAAATCTTTAAACACAAGCAGGATGGCGGCACAAAGGTCGTCCTGCATCCGTGAAGGAGGTACCGCGATGTCAAATGAATTGCAAGGGAAGAAGATTGCCATCCTGGCGGCCGATGGTGTGGAGAAAGTAGAGCTCGAGCAACCGCGTGCTGCCCTTCAAGAAGCCGGCGCCCAGGTCGAATTGCTGTCGCTGAAGGACGGCGAAATCCAAGCCCGTAATCATGATCTCGAGCCGGCCGGGACTTTCCCGGTCGACCGTGCGGTCTCGGACGCGTCGGTGGGCGAATTCGACGGCCTGATACTCCCCGGCGGCACCGTGAATCCGGACAAGCTGCGCCTCGACGAGGCGGCGGTCTCGTTCGTGCGTGACTTCGTGGTCTCCGGCAAGCCCGTGGCCGCGATCTGCCACGGTCCGTGGACGCTGGTGGAGGCAGGTGTGGCCGTGGGACGGACGCTGACGTCATACCCCAGCATCCGCACCGACCTGCGCAACGCGGGCGCGCACGTGGTCGACGAAGAGGTCGCCGTCGACGGCAATTTGATCACCAGCCGCTCACCGTCGGACCTGCCGGCGTTTTGCCGGGCGATCGTCAAGCAATTCGCTCCCGCCGCCACGGGATAGTCGGCGCCAGATCATTCACACCGTTTTAACACCCGGGTTTGCGGGCATTACACAGGCCAAGGCCGTGATTGCCGCGGCGATCCTCTGCAGGCTTACCGAAAGGCCCACATTGACGACCACGTATCCAGAACCGGCCGTTTCGGTTGCGCATAACGTGTATCAGCCGCAAGAAGATTCGCGGTTGCTGGTCGACGCGATGCACCATTCCGCGTTGATCCCGCAACGACGCGTGCTCGACCTGTGCACGGGAAGCGGATTCGTCGCGATCGCCGCGGCCGAAATGGGTTGCTCCAGCGTTACCGCCCTCGACATCTGCCCGCACGCGGTACGTTGTTGCCGGACCAATGCCGCATTGGCGGGCGTCGAGGTGGATGCCCGTGAGGGGTCGTGGATGGACGCCGTCGACCGCGCCCCCTTCGACGTGGTGACGGCCAATCCGCCTTACGTCCCAACCCCTCCCGGCGACGACCCTGCATCGATTTGCACCGGCGCCGGCCCGTCGTTGGCCTGGAACGCCGGCGTCGATGGGCGTCTGATCCTGGATCCGTTGTGCGACGCGGCGCCAAAGCTGTTGTGCGACGGCGGGTCGCTGCTGCTGGTGCACTCTGCGATCGCCGGGGTTCAGCAATCGCTGGATCGCCTAAAATGGGCCGGCATGAAGGGCGAAGTCATTGCCTCCAAGTGGATCCCGTTCGGCCCGGTGATGTCGGCGCGGGCGACGTGGTTGGAGGACACCGGCTTGATCCCACGCGGCCGCCGCGAGGAGGAACTCGTCGTGATTAGGGCGGACAAGCCATGACGACCACGCGAGTACAGGTGGTGCCGGGCGGACCGGTGTTGGTGTCCGGGCCGGTAAGCATCGAGATGCCCGACGGTGAGGTCGTCGAGTCCGACCGGTTCATGGTGGCGATCTGCACCTGTCGGCGCAGCGACGCATACCCGTTGTGCGACACCAGCCATCGGCGCTGCCGTCGCGCCGGGAGACGGACGGGCCGGGCGGCTACCGCCAATCCAGGGGCCGCCGCAACGACGTCTGACCCCGCTGCCACGACTCCATGAGCTTGTCCGCCAATCGGTTTTCGACCGCGGCGTGCGCCCGTATCCCGAACACGACATCGGAGTCCAGGTGCGGTTCCCGCGCGACGAGATCGCCGACGACGTCGATGCGCACCACCTGTTCGTGCACCGCGTCGGCTTCGACGTGCTCGCTGTAGAACTCGATGCAGGCTGAGGGCGCCCCCATCCGCTGCAGGGCCTGAACCATCCGTTGGGATCCCGGCGGCGAGGTGATCTCCGTCGAGGCGAAGTGCCCGACCGTGGCGCCCCGTAACGCGCGGTGTAGCCCGAACAGTGACATCAGATTGACCACCGCCAACGACTCGGCGGGGACGGCGTCGAGGTAACCGAGGTACGTCGCATCCAGCTCGGCGGCCACCAGCAGATCGGCAAAGAGTTGCTGGTGCAGGCGCGGCCCCCGACCGGCGCCGTACTCGTCGAACTCGACGGCCACAAAGGCCGCCTTGGCGGTCCCCATCAGCCGCGGAATCGCGAAGGCGTGCGGATCGCCCTCTTTGAGGTGATACAGCGACCGGTGCGCGAAGTATTCGCGCATCTGCTCCCAGCTCCCCGCGTCGCGCAGGTAATACGACGGCCCGGTGCCGTCGGTGGGCTCGTTGGAGATCGCCTCCATCTCGGCCGCCGCCGTGCGCCCGGGCTCGATGGGTCCGACGTCGCGTCGCACGCCGGCCAGAAAGACGCGTTCGAGTTCGGCGCGCAACTGCAGCAGCCCGGGGTTCCACTCCCAGGCGGGGTCCACGCCTGCGAAACCCCGGTAGTGCAGCTCATAGCACATGCACAGCGCCAGCTGGAGATCCAGGCCATAGGGATCGGAGTCCCGAACGGACGCGCCGATGCGCGTGAGGTGATCATGTGACGGCGGCCCGACCAGCGCATGCCGGACGGCGGTCGACAGCGGTCCGTGTGCCGCCGGCAGGGCGGGTTCCACCGGGATTGAGGTGCGGGTCACGCCGATGACTACCCGTCAACGGGGCCGGGCAAACGGTGGTCCGTCACTACTGCCCCTCGGGAACGCGGAAGGTGATGTCGACGGTGGTGCCCGTCGGGGTGCTCTGCAGGTGCATCGCGTCGCTGAGCGCGCGCATCAACACCAGCCCGCGTCCGCTGTTACCCGGGTCGTCGGCCGGTGTCTTCCAGGAACCCGCGTCGGTGATCCTGGTTCGGACCCGGCCGGCGGCGACTTCGGCTTCGAGCAGCATCGTCCCGGTGCGGTGTCCGCGATAAGCATGCTCGACGCAGTTGGTGCACGCTTCGTTGACGACCAGCACGATGTCGGCTGCCACCGCCTCGGGGACGTTGGCGGTGCGCAGCCAGGCGGTTAACCGATGCCGGACGTTGAACAATTGCCCGGCAAATGCCTCGCTTTCGATGCGGAGCTGTGTGGGCAGGTGCCGGTAGATCACCATCGCGACATCGTCGTCATACCCCGACGCCGGGGCCAGCGCGCCGACTACCGCCTCCGGGGCCTGTTCCAGGGGAAGCTCGGCCGTCTCGAGCAAAACGTCTGCGGCGCGGGCGATTCCGATGTCAATCGACTCGTGCTTGCGCTCGACCAGGCCGTCCGTGTAGAGCATCAACGTCGAGCCCGGAGGTAGCACCCGGGAGGCCTGGGGCCGCGGTTGGTCCCGGCGGACCGCGAGCGGCACCGACGCGGCATCGGTCAGCACCGTCGTGTTCGCCGGCGGCGGCCCCGCGACCATGGCGGGCATGTGGCCGGCATTGCTGTATTCCAGGACTCCGGTCTCGGTGTCCAGGATCGCCAGAAAGACCGTGGTGCAGTACGCATTCGGGATGAGCGAGGCGGCCAAGTCGAGCTGCTCGAGCAGCAGCGCCGGTTGGGCGCCGTTGATCAACAGCGCGCGCGCCGAGCTGCGCAGCTGCCCCATGGTCGCGGCCGCCGGCAGGCCACGGCCGACGCAGTCACCGACGACGATGCCGATGCGGTTGTCGCCGATGGGCAGCACGTCATACCAGTCGCCCCCGATCTCCAATGGCGGCACCGCGGGTTCGTAGCACACCGCGAAGCCGGGAGGCGTCTGCACCGTGGGCAGCATCGCGCGCTGCAGGGTCAGCGACGTTTCGCGGGCGTTCTCGAACTGACGCACGTGTTGCATGGCCAGGCTGAGGTGGCCGATCAGCACCGTGACCAGGAGCCGATCCTCCGCGCTGACCCAGCGGGGGGAACGAAGCTCCAACCACAACGCCAGGTCACCGGCGTTGGACAGCACCGCGACCAATCCCTGTGCCTTGCCGGGATTGTCGGGCCGGTCGACGGTCTTGGCGGTCAGCGGCAGCTGGTTTCGCGCGTCCTGGAAAGTGCTACGTAACCAGGGATCCATTCCGCGCCAGGATGTTTCGGGCGGCCCGCCGGCCACCTGGACATCGGGTTCGCCGCCGCCGCTGGGCCACGACACGGCGATCACGCGTTGGACGTCGATCGCCTCGCGGCACTCGTCGAGGGTGATCGACAGCAGCTCGGCGACGCTCTTGGCCACCGCAACGGCCGTGGCCAGTCGCAGGACCGCGCTCTCCCGCGCGGCGAATGCCCGCTCCGCGGTGACGTCTCGGATCGTCCCCACGTAGACGTCTCGATCGCTGCCGCCCTCCTTGACCGCGTTGATGCTGACCATCACCCAAGCCAGATGGCCATCCCGATGCCGGATCGGGGTTTCGTATTCGGCGCTGCCGTTGCTGCGGACCAGGGATTGTTGTTCACGGGCGGTCTTCTTGTCGACCAGCCAGGGGTGGGGCCACCGGTAGGGCAGGCCCGCCGTGGGATAGCCCAGGATCTCGATGAAGGCGTTGTTCATCTCGATCACCGAACCCTCGTGGTCGGCGACAAAGAAGCCCTCCTGCAGCGAATTCACCAGCGCGGTGCGGAATTTGTCGCGATCGGCCAGGCCCTCGGCGCGGGCCCGCTCCCGCGCGTAGAGCTTGGTGCCGTCGAGGAATCCCCGAGTCGCCACGTCGAGCGGCGCCAACGTCTGCAACAGGAATTCCAAAGCGACGGGTGCGGCGATTCGTGCGTCGTCGACCAGATCGAAGACCAGTTGGACATGATGCTCGATGATTTCGAGCATGCTGATTTGCTCTTGTAGGGCGCGGCGTCCGAGCTCGTGGCCCACGGTCAGGCTGTCCTCGTCCCGCGCGTCGAGGTAGGCGCGCAAGGCGGCCGCGTATTCGGCGTGAAAGTTCTGGTTGGTGCTCATGTCTTGGTCCCCCGGTGACGCGCGGTCAGCACCATGGCATCGTCGGTTTCCTTGGCGTGCTTACCGAGGAGTTCTTCGGCGATAACGACGGCGTGAGCCGCAAAGTCGATGTGCTCCAAGTAATCTTCGGCGATGCCGTCGGTGCTGATCACCAGCAGGTCGCCCGGACGGATCGAAAGCGCCTGGGCGGGCCTGATTTCCGGTATCCGATAGCCGACGATCCCCGCGGCGAGGCGCGCGCTGGACCGGACTTCGATGCCGGTCGGGGCCTTGGCCACCAGATCGGCGGTGACGTTGCCGACGCCCGTCCACGTCAGCTTGTTCGTCGCAAAGTCCAGCCGCGCCAAGGTCATTGCTACTCCCCGGGTGCCGGCCAACATGCGATGGCAGAGTTCGATCAGGATCTCGAGCCGCTCGGAACTCGCACGCTCGACCGCGTCGACCGCGCGCAGCGCGGCGGTTGCGGCTTCCGGGCCGTGACCGAGCCCGTCCACCACGCCGAACAGTGCGGCCTTCCCGTCGAGGTCCACCGCAATGCCCCGGTCGCCGGACGTGGACTCGCTGGGCATCGGGCGACCGGCCCGTGCCCACTCGATCGGCCCGAAGCGCCCGTTCTCATGCACGGGCGGGAACCCACTTCCACATCTCGACGACGGTCCCGTGGCCCAGCGTCGAGTCGACGACCAACCGGTCCATCAGCCGTCGCGCTCCGGGCAAGCCCAGCCCCAACCCGCGACCGGTCGAATAGCCGTCCTCCAGCGCGCGCTCGATGTCGGCGATGCCGGGCCCGTCGTCCTCGGCGCGCACCACCAGCGCCTTGCGGCCGTCTCGGTCAGCCACCCAGAGGTGGACGGTGCCCCGACCCGCGTAGCTGGTGATGTTGCGGGCGACTTCGGAGATCGCCGTGGCGACCATGGTGACGTCGGTCAGGGAGAATCCGAGATCGAGGGCGAGCTGATGTCCGGCTCTGCGGGCGGCGACGATGTCGTCGGAATTGTTGATGTCGACGACAACGTCAGCCGCCACCATCGCGCCCGATCGTCGATTTCCCCAGTCCCAGTTGCCGATTCAGCAGGGCGAGGCCCTCTTCCAGGTCCAGCGCGGTGTTCATGTCATCGAACGCCAGCCCGAGTTGGACCATCGCGAAGGCGACCTCTGGCTGCAGGCCAACGATGACGGTGTCCGCGCCCCGCAACCGGGTCATGTGCGCGATGGTCCGCAGCGATCGGGCGGCGAACGAGTCCATCACATCGATGGCGGTGACGTCGACGATGATGCCCTGCGCACGAAACCTGCTGACCCGCTCCATGAGGTCGAGCCGCAGCCGTTCGGTCTCGGAGTCGGTCAGGGCGGACTGCACCGTTGCGATCAGGATCGCGCCCTGTTTCAGGATGGGGACTGGCATGGGGTGCTCGCGCTAATGGTGTCTACCCGGTGGTCTCGCCGGTGCGGGTGACCTCGTAGCCGAGCAGGCGTTCGGCTTCTTCGATACCGCCCTGCAGGTCGCCGACGGCGTTCATCTTGGACAGGTCCAGCCCGATCGTCACCAGGGTCAGGGCGATTTCCGAGGACAGGCCGGTGATGATCACGCTCGCACCCATCAGGCCCGATGCGTCGACCGTCTGCACCAGGTGGTTGGCCACCGTGGAGTCGATGGTGGGCACCCCGGTGATGTCGATGACGACGACTTTCGCACGGTTGGCGCGGATGGCCCTCAGCAGCTGTTCGGTGACCTGGCGGGCGCGCTGACTGTCCAGCACGCCGATGATCGGCAAAATCAGCAGCTGCTCGCGCACCTGCAGCACTGGAGTCGACAGCTCGCGGATCGCTTCCTGCTGCTGCCGGATGATGCGCTCGCGTTCCTGCACGAAGCTGACGCCCACGGTGTTGGCGATGCGGTTGGCCGCCGGCTCGTATGCGTCGAGCACGCGATTGAGCATCTCGAAATCGGTCTGGTACTTCTCGAACAGCGAGCGCGCGAGCACGTCGCGCAGCAGCAAGACGATCCCCAGCACCTCGTCGGTCTCCACGCCGCGGGGGATGATGCGTTCCGACAGGTCGCGCGCGTAGGCCTGCAGCGCCTCGACGCTACCGGTCTCGAGCACCTCGACGTAGTTGTCGTAGACGGCGGTGGCCTCGGAGAAGAGCTCCTCGGGTGTCATCGCGGTGAGCAATTGCGCCTCGGTGATTCGGCGGGCCCACTCCTCCCGCAAGACGGTGCGGTTCTGGCGCAGGTGCTGGACCAGCTGGGGCAGCAGGCCCTCGCTGACCGTCTGCGCGGCGGTGGCGGTGCTTCCGAAATCCGAGGAATCTGACATCTGGCCTCCCGTTGCCGCGTCGCGCTCCGCAGTCCCTATGGGGAGACTAGTCTGGGTTATCGCGCCGCAGGTGTCGAGGGCATATTCTTCTCGCAGTTCGCGCGGCAGGTTACGCTTGCACCACATTTACGGCCCGGGACAAAGGATCGCCATTGTCAGCTCCTGATTCGATTACCACGCTGGTTACCGACCACGATGGTGTGTCGGTGGTCAGCGTCAGCGGGGAAATCGATCTGGTCACCGCCCCGGCGCTCGAACAGGCCATCGGCGCGGTGATCGCGGACGGCCCGACGGCACTGGTCATCGACCTTTCCGCGGTCGAGTTTCTCGGCTCGGTCGGCTTGAAGATCCTTGCCGCAACCTACGAAAAGCTCGGTAAATCCACCGAGTTCGGTGTGGTCGCGCGGGGGCCGGCGACCAGGAGACCGATACACCTGACCGGTTTGGACAAGACCTTCCCGCTGTACCCGACGTTGGACGACGCGTTGACCGCGGTCCGGGACGGCAACCTCAACCGCTGACGATGAGGCCGTCGCGAGCCTGCGTATTGCGTCGCGGCCGCTGGTACGAGGATCACCACCATGGACGTCGATCACCCCGAGGGCGACCAGCAGTGGGACCGCAATACGCGCGGCGAGACCGAAATTGAACGGCTGGACCGCAATTGGAACAGCCTGCTGCAGGAGCTGCGCGTGGTGCAGACCGGGGTGCAGCTGCTCACCGGCTTCCTGTTGACGCTGCCGTTCCAGCAGCGCTTCGACGTCCTCAACGAACAGATGCGGTTCGTCTACCTGGGGACGGTCGCGTGTTCGGTGGGGGCAACGGTGCTGCTGGTCGCCCCGGTGGGCATTCACCGGCTGCTGTTCCGGCGGCACCGCCTCCAAGTCCTGGTGTCGGCCGCGCACCGGTGCGCCTACGCCGGGCTGGCGCTGCTGGGCACGGCGCTGACGGGTGTGACCGTGATCGTTTTTGCCTCGGTGGCCGGAAATCGGGCGGGGTTAATAGCGGGAGCCTTTGCAGTGGTGTTATTTACGTCCTTTTGGTGGGTATTGCCGCTACTGCTTCGCACCCGCGGTATGTAGTTCGGCGATGCGGGTGGACCCCAAATGCTCGAGCAGGTCCTGCGGCTCCGCAAAAATCGGGGACGCGCCGGCCGCCTCCAATTCGGCGCCCGAGATGCCGCCGCTCAACACCCCGATGCACGGCACTCCCGCGGCCGCCGCGGCGTGCGCGTCCCACACGGCGTCGCCGACAAATACCGCGTGGTCGGCGTCCACGCCGGCCCGGTCCAGGGCGACCTGCACGATGCCGGGTTCGGGTTTGGCCGTGTCGACATCCCGCGACGACGTCGTTTCGGCGATGACGTCGTCGCAGTCGAGCGCCTTGAGCAGCGCCTCGAGTTCGTCGTCGGGGGCCGAGCTGGCGAGCACCACTTGCAGTCCCAGCCCGGCGACGTGCCGCAGCAACTCTCGGGCGCCGGGCAGCGGGGCCAACAGGGGTAGGACGTCGCGGTAGTAGCGGCTGTGGCCGTCGCTGAGCCGCTCCTGCACGTCGTCCGGCGCGTCATCGGACAGGGTGCGGACCAACTCGGAGCCGTCCATGCCGATGCAACGGTGAATCTTCCATGCGGCGACCGGCATTTTTTCGTCGTCGAACGCGCGCTGCCACGCATAGACGTGCAGATAGTTGGAATCGACCAGGGTTCCGTCGACGTCGAACAGGACGGCGGGGGTGCCCTGAAGGGTTCCCGCCGGCTTCGCGGTTGTCATGTGCGCGGCATACCCGCGCCGAGGCGGGGCGACACGTCGTTCGGGCCGCCGCTTCGCGGGTACGCATTCAAGACATCCCATCCCCGCGCGGCGTGCCGTGCGAACGACGTTGGCGGACAACATGTCTCGGTTGACCACCCGGTACGCCGCCGAGCTGCGTTGGCACGGCATGCATTCCGACAAGCCGCGCCGCCACCGGCCAGCTGAGGGACCGAGAGGTTTGGATTCCGGCCTGACCGGGTAAAACGTCAGCATGCTCGACACGTCCGACAGGCCGCACGCCGGAATCGATTTCGGCCTTCCCGGCCGGGTTGCCGCGGGGCTCTGGGCGCTGGGCGTACTGGCCGGCGTGCTGGCGCTGCTGACCGGGCACGCCGGGTTGGCCATCGCGGGGCTGATATTGGCCGTCGCGTCGCCGTGGTTCGGGTTGGCCTGGGTGTCGCATAACCGCCGCCGTGCCGACGAATCCGCTTGGGCCGCCGGTTCAGCTCCGGTCGTCAGCGGGCCGATCCGCCTGCTCAGCTGAACTCATCGACGCCCAAAGGCGTCTATTGTCATGCCCGCAAAATTTTTGGGCCCGAATGGGTGTGGCGAACGCCCGATCGGGGTATCGACTCAGCCACGGGTGAGTACAGGCAAGTGCGGGAACCCGTCATTCAGCAGGAAGGAACGCCCCATGGCGACCGCAAGCGATTACGACGCCCGCCGTGTAGCCGATGTCGAGACCCAGGACCCGTCCGCGCTCCGCGAGCTGGCCACCACCCTGCCCGCCTCGTCCACCGCGGTCGTCGACGAGGATCCCAACGACGTGCTGTTCTTCGAGCTGCCGGGCGCGGACCTGTCGAGTGAAGAACTCTCGGTGACGGTGATTCCCCAGCGCGCCGACGAGTTCACCTGCTCGAGCTGCTTTCTAGTACAACACCGCAGCCGGATGTGCACGTCGGGCTCGGGGCTTCCCGTCTGCGCCGACTGCGCCTGACGCCGGGGCGGGTGCGCGGGGGAACGAGCACGCGCCTTGACCAACGCGAGGCGCCGTGTTTCTGTCGTCAACGTGGCAGCCTCCGCGATTCGTCCGGATGGTAAGCCGGATGCCTTGAGCCCGCCGCCGGGCCTGCCCGCTCCACGCGCGCTTCGCTCGGCTTTCGCCGCGGCGTACGCGGTCGCGTACCTCGTCGGCGGCGAGCGCCGGATGCTGCGGCTCATCCGTCGATACGGGCCGATCATGACAATGCCCATTCTCAGCCTGGGCAACGTCGCGATCGTGTCCGAGCCGGAGCTGGTCAAGCAGGTGTTCACCGCGCCGGCGGACGTGCTGCTCGGCGGCGAGGGCGTGGGTCCCGCGGCGGCCATCTACGGGTCGGGATCGATGTTCGTGCAGGAGGAGCCGGAGCATCTGCGGCGCCGCAAACTGCTGACGCCCCCGCTGCACGGTGCCGCGCTGAGCAGTTACGTGCCGATCATGCAGAACTGCGCCCGGGCGGCGATGCACAGCTGGCCCGTTGACCGCCCGTTCGAGATGCTGAAGGCGGCGCGGGCGCTGACCCTGGACGTGATCGTCAGGGTCATCTTCGGGGTCGACGAGCCCGACGCGGTTCGGCGGCTGGGCCGGCCCTTCGAGGGCCTGCTGAACCTCGGTGTCTCAGAGCAATTGACGCTCCGCTATGCGCTGCGACATCTCGGTGCGTTGCGGGTGTGGCCGCGGCGCGCGCGAGCCAACCGCGAGATCGACGACGTCGTCATGCCGCTCATCGCGCGGCGGCGAAACGACCCGCACCTCGGCGAGCGGCCGGACATCCTCGCGTTGTTGATGTGCGCCCGCGGCGAAGACGGAGAACGACTGTCCGACAGCGAGATTCGCGACGACCTGATCACCCTGATGCTGGCGGGGCACGAAACCACCGCCACCACGCTGGCGTGGGTCTTCGACCTGCTGTTGCACCACCCCGAGGCGCTACGACGCGTGCAAGCCGAAGCGCTGAGCGGGGAGGAGGCATTCACCACCGCGGTGATCCACGAGACGCTGCGGGTACGGCCACCCGCGCCGTTCACGGCTCGCGTTGCGGCGCAACCGTTTCCGATCGGCGGCTACCTCGTCGATGCCGGCACGCGCATCGTCGTTCACATCATCGCGATCAACCGCAACCCGGCCACCTACGAGCACCCGAACGAGTTCCGGCCGGAGAGGTTCCTGGGCAGCCGGCCCGAAACCTATGCGTGGGTGCCGTTCGGGGGCGGGGTGAAACGCTGTCTGGGTGCGGCGTTCTCGCTGCGGGAGTTGATCACCGTGCTGCACACGCTGCTGCGCGAGGGCGAGTTCAGCACCGTCGACGACGAGCCCGAGAGGATCGTGCGGCGCTCCATCATGCTGGCGCCTCGCTACGGCACCCGGGTGCGGCTTCGCCCGATCCAGGCGGGCGCGCGATAGCCGGCTGGTCGTCCCGCGCCTGCGCCTACGCCGAATTGTCGGACCCATCCGCTAGGTTCATCGGCGAGTCCGTGCCGGTCACGTTGAGGAGTCATGGAGAAGATCGTCGGGTCCTTCCTGCTACCGGGGTTCGCCCTTCCTTGGTTTTTCACTCAGCACGCGACCGGCAGCGTGGTCGCGGGATTCTCCGCCGGACTGGGTGGCCTCGTCTTGACCGTGGTCGCCCTGCTGTGGCTCGGTGTGCAGCGCGACCGCTACCGGGCCGGGCGGCAGCGACGGCGCGACCGGCGGTACGCGATGTCGGACCTCGCGTCCGTCGATGACATGTCGGGGGTCGAGTTCGAAGAGTTTGTCGCCGCGCAGCTTCGGACCGTGGGGTGGGGCGTCACCCACACCGCCAGCACCGGTGACTACGGCGTGGACCTGGTCGCCCAGAAGGACGGCACCCGCATGGCGGTCCAGTGCAAGCGGCAGGCGAAGGCGGTCGGTGTGGCCGCCGTCCAACAGGTCGTCTCCGGAGCGCGGCAGCACGGCTGCAACCGGGCGGTCGTGGTGACCAATCAGGCGTTCACCAAGGCGGCCCGCCAGTTGGCGGCCACCCACCGTTGCCGCCTCGTCGGGCGCGAGCAACTGCACATCTGGGCGCGGGCCGAGCGCGGGCGGGTCCGACCGGAACTGGAAGCCTAGCAGCGAGTTTCGTCGAGGTCCTCGAATGACGCGTCTTACTGAACGATCGGCCCCGGCACGGGATACGGGGCTGGGCTGGCCGGGTTGGTCGGACACCACGGATTCCCCGGCACGCCCAGGCACGGATCGGGCATGCTCGGCTGCGCGGGCAGCGTCATCATCTGGACCGCCGTCTGGCGCGGATAGTTCGTGACGACCGTCGCCGGGCAGGGGCCGAGGAACTCCGAGTCGCAAGCGACCTGCAGGCTGAGGACGCTGATGATCCCGGCGATGCCCGCCCCCTCGTCCGGGATTCCGCAGATGTCGTGTGGGAAGAACTGGATGAGGAGCGGGTCGCTCGTGACCCGCGGGCGGCCGAGCTGAAAGCGCTTGGCGCCGAGGGCCGTTCGCGAGGCATCGATGTTCCCGTGCCAGCAATTACCGGGATACGCGAGGTTTGAGACCTCCGCGAGGTCGACGTTAGCCGGGTTACCGAAGAAGCCGTTGTTGCTCAGCGTGTTGTTTTCGATCTCGTTTCCCTTGTCGTCGAAGTAGCAGAACGACAACGCCTTGAGGCCGAAGCCACCTTTGCAGTGGGCGATCGGCGGCGGGGTCACCGTGTCGACCTCCGGGACCAGCAGCACGCCCCACGCGCCGTTGTCGCGGATGTCGTTGGCGTCGACGGTGTCGAACCGACCCCCGGAGATCAGGACGCCGGTGCCCACCGGACTGAAGCCGACGATGCCGGGGCTGGTGGGCACGTTCGCATTGTTGTTGTCGTGCACCGAGTTGCGCGTGAACAGCCAGCACGAATGGGTCCCGGTCGGGCCCCGCCCGCGACCGGGGCAGCGACCGGACTGCGGCGACGGTTGGTCGTCGTTGTTCTGGCTGTTGGTGGAGAACCCCGTGTGATTGTTGTCGAACTCGGAGTTCTGGATGATCAGGCGGCCGCCGGAGTTGGTCCCCGAGTAGCCCTGGGCCGAATTCTGGCCGTGGGCGTGGTCGAGGATCGTGTTGCAGTCCGGGCAGGCACCGATGTAAAACGCCGCGTCGGCCATATTGTTGGCGTACACCTGCGTAAACAGCCCCGGTCCGTAGGTGTTGGAGGCGTAGATCCCGTACTGGGCGGATTGGTTCGGGCCGCCGTTGTAGGTCGAAGTGGCCGACAGGAACGCGCCGCGCCAGCTGCCGATCTGCTGGGCGCCGCTGGAGCCGCCGCCGTCAAACCAGATCTCGTCCCCGGGGGTGAGGTCCCCCGCGAGGAAGTTGCAGGCGGTGAGGTTCTCGACGCTGACGCCGGACACCTTGAACACGATCAGCCCGTTTCGTCCCGCCGGGACGCCGTTGGCATCGAGCGGCCCGGGGTCCTGGTCTGCCGCCGCGGAACTGCACGAGGACGCCCCGGGCCTGGTGCCGTCGAGCGCGACCCCATTGCGGTCCATGCCGCGGATGTGGATGCCGGGCGTGGTCACAAGCACGGCGGCCCCGGCCGCGTCGTCGCCGACGGCCCCCGACGGAACGCGATTGCCGGTCTCGTGGTAGTCGCCCGGCCCGATCAGCACCCAGTCCCCGGGGTGGGCGGCGTCGACCGCCGCCTGGATGCTCGAGTATCGTCCGGGAATCCCTTGATAGCTGCCGACGAGCAGGACTGCGGGCGGGGCGGGTGGGGCGGCGCTCGCCACGCATACGCCTCCGGCGACCAGCACGCACGCGCCCCCGAAGAAGACCAAGCGCGGCCACCGTTCCATCGGTGCCCGCACAACCGAGCCAAGACGATCTCCCAGCGCCGGCACCCCATTCGCCATCCGTCCGGAGTGCGCCTCCGGCACTCGAGTGACGTCAAGGGTGAGTTACCGCCGTCACATCGAGAACACGATGAGGTGACCATTCGAGCTCGAGTGGTGCCGCGACGTCGGTTGCACAACCGGTTACAGCCGCTTGCTGGTCGGGGTGGCGGGATTCGAACCCACGGCCTCTTCGTCCCGAACGAAGCGCGCTACCAAGCTGCGCCACACCCCGCTTGAAGCCACGACAGCCTATCGCACCGGCCCGCCGACTCACCAAACCGCAGGCCGCCGGGCTAGCTCCACGCGCAGGTGCGCTCGAATTCGACCAGCGCGCCGGCCGGGCCGGTCGGGTCGAGCCCCTGCGCGGCGACCCACTCGTCGCTGAAATAGGTGTCGACGTAGCGGTCGCCGCTGTCGGCGAGCAGGGTGACCACCGACCCGCTGCGGCCCTGCGCGACCATCTCGGCGATCAGCCCGAAACAGCCCCACAGGTTGGTGCCCGTCGACGGCCCCACCCGGCGGCCGAGCACGGCGCTGACGTGGCGGGCCGCGGCGATCGACGCCGCGTCGGGCNTGACGATCGAGCCCGGAATCGTTTGGCCGCTCGGCGTCGTTCCGACCACCTCGCCCGCCTTCGCGCTGCTGTTGACCGAGTTCGTTTGGTCGGCGACCTGGAAGCCGGCGTCCTTGAGGCGCTGGCGGGCCATGTCGACCTCCAGGCCGGTGACGGCCGGCACCCGGGAACCGGGGGAGCCGTCGACGTAGCGCGGGTCGGTCGGCGGCAACGCCACCGGCCCGAAGTTGGTGGCGATCGGCTTCATCGCCGTGAACCAGGTACGCGCCGGCTCGTTACCGCCGTACAGGTCACCCTCGCTGCAGTGGCGCAGCGGGGAGGAGCACAGGTCGGTCGGGTTGGGAGAGTCGTCATAGATGTAGTTCGCCGCCGCGTAGTGGCTCGTGAAACCCACGAAGCCGGACGACCTGTGGGCCTCGGTGGTCCCCGTCTTACCCGACACCGGCAGGTCCCAGCCCGCCGCCCCGGCCGAACCGGCCGCCGTGCCGCTGCCCACCGCGTCCTTGCTCATCGCGTTGGCCATGGTGTTGGCCAGACCCTCGGGCACCACCTGATCGCAGGTCTCGGTGGTCACCGAGACCTCGTTGCCGTTGCGGTCGATCAGCTTGTCGATCGGGTTCGGCGGGCACCACACCCCGCCGGACGCCAACGTCGCGGCGACATTGGACAACTCCAGCGCGTTCACCTCGATCGGGCCGAGGGTGAACGAGCCGATGTTCTGCCGCTTGACGAAATCCGCCAAGCTCTCGTTGCTGTCCCGGTTGTAGTCGCGGGCCGTGCCGGGGTCTGCGTAGGAGCGCAGCCCGAGCTTGATCGCCATGTCGACCGTGCGGGTGACGCCGACCTGCTGGATCAGCTTGGCGAACGCGGTGTTGGGCGAGGTGGCCAGGGCATCGGTGACGTTCATCGAGCCCCGGTAGTTGCCCGCATTGACCACGCACCAGGTGTCCTTGGGGCAGCCCTTGGCCCCGCCGCTGCCCATGCCCTTGGCCTGGAACCTGCCCGGAACCTCGAGGGTGGCGTTGATGCCCATGCCCATGTCCAGCGCGGCGGCGGTCGTGAAGATCTTGAAGACCGACCCCGCGCCGTCTCCGACGAGGGAGAAGGGCTGCGGTCGCATCGTTTCGCCGGCCTCGGTGTCCAGCCCGTACTTGCGGTTACTCGCCATGGCCATGACGTGGTGGGAGGTCTTGCCGGGCTCGATCACGCTCATCACGCTTGAGATGCCCTGCAGGTTGGGGCTGGCGAACTTGTCGATGGCCGCCTTGACCGGGATCTGCACGTCCGGGTCCAGCGTGGTGCGGATCAGGTAGCCGCCCCGAGCCACCTGTTCCTTACTAATCCCCGCGCGCGAGAGGTACTCCTGGACGTAGTCGCAGAAAAAGGCGCGGTCGCCGGCCGCGATGCAGCCGCGGGGCAGCTCATTGGGTTGCGGCAGTACGCCCAGCGGCGTGGCCTTGGCGGCGCGCAGGGCGTCGGCCTCCTGCGGCAGGTTCTCGATCATCGTGTCCAAGACCAGGTTCCGCCTGGCCAGCGCGCCGTCGGGGTTGGTGTACGGGTTCAGCGCGCTGGTGGACTGCACCATGCCCGCCAGCAGCGCCGCCTGCTGCCAGTTCAGGTCCGACGCGTTGATGCCGAAGTAGGTCTGCGCCGCGTCCTGCACGCCGAACGAGCCGTTTCCGAACGAGACCAGATTGAGGTACCGGGTCAAGATCTCGGGCTTGGTGAACGTCTTGTCCAGCGTCAGCGCCATCCGGATTTCGCGCAGCTTGCGCGCCGGCGTGGTCTCGACGGCCGCGCGCTTCTCGGCGTCGGTCTGAGCGGTCACCAGCAGTTGGTAGTTCTTCACGTACTGCTGCTCGATGGTCGAGCCTCCGCGGGTGTCGACGTCGCCGGACGCGTAGCCCGCAAGCCCGGTCAGGGTGCCCTTCCAGTCCACCCCGTTGTGGTCGGCGAACCGCTTGTCCTCGATCGAGACGATCGCCAGCTTCATGGTGTTGGCGATCTTGTCGGTGGGCACCTCGAACCGGCGCTGCGAATACAGCCAGGCGATGACGTTGCCCTTCTTGTCGACCATCGTCGATACCGCCGGCACCTCGCCCTGTAGCAGCTGCGCCGAGCCGTTGGCGACCACCTCGGAGGCCCGGTTGGACATCAGCCCGACGCCGCCGACGAGCGGAAACATCAGCGCGGTGGCGACGACGCTGGCCAACAAGCAGCACCCCGCGAGCTTGACAATCGTGAGCGCGGCCGGGGGGCGGTCTGACATGCGTTCCAGGGTAGCGGCCCCTGATCAGCCGGCCACGCCACGAGGTGACCAAGGCCTATCCCGCACGGTGACCAGCGAACTTACGCTCGGGTTTGGCAGAAAATTTGCGCCGCCGTCACAGCTCATCCACCGGCACGAAGTGCGCGGTCGGTTTGGCGCGCTTATCCTTTCCGACAAGACTGCACGCGCGTCCCAAAAAAACCGTTATCAGACTGTTGCGCAATTGCCACCTGACCACCTAACTTAGACACACGGTGAGATTCAGATAACACCGAACTGCATGGTGTGGCGTAGATCGCAAGCAGGGTCTGCACCTGAGGAGGGCGGCCGCGACGAGCGGTCGGAAGGAAGGGAACAGCTCGTGTCAGGTTCACGGCCGGCCGCGCGTAGAACAAACAATGCGGCTGCACAGGGGGTTCTGCGCAGTGTCGATGCCGAAGACCGGATCGCCTGGGTCTCAAGAGCGTTGTGTCGGACCACTGACCCCGATGAACTGTTTGTCCGGGGCGCCGCCCAGCGTAAGGCGGCGGTGATCTGCCGGCATTGCCCGGTAATGCAGGAGTGCGGGGCGGACGCGTTGGACAACAAGGTCGAGTTCGGAGTCTGGGGCGGCATGACCGAGCGCCAGCGGAGGGCTCTGCTCAAGCAGCACCCGGAGGTCATCTCCTGGTCGGACTTCTTCGAAAAGCGCCGCGGCCGCTCCGCCGGCTGACTCGATCGATTATTACGGCGCCGTTTCGCCACCGGCGGGGGAACCCGTCCAATGGTTTTGAAAATATCGGTTTTCATAATTACGTCATTGTTACGTCTCTAGTCGGCCGACCCGGCTGCACCATGTCTAATAGCGGGCTGACGTGTGTTGAATACGAGCTGGCTTGTGCCCAATAGGAATTCGACAGCAACGAAAGCGGGCTTTCCGGATAAGACTGGCTCGTGTCAAATAATGCGCAACGGGCACTTACTGGCGTGTGACAAATAGGATCAGCCACTCAGCGGATCGTCGCCGCCAATTGCCGAGCGTGAAGTGTGCGTAGCATTTTCGGCGTGTTCCGGCGTGAATTCACGCTCGGCAGCACGGGCCGTCCGGTTCTCCCCCGCAAGCGGGTGGTGACCCCACAGCGCCCGGCGGGGCGGGCCGCCTCCTCGCCGGCGGGGTTCGGATTCGCCGCTCCTCAGCGCCCCGCGGGGCGGGCCGCCTCGTCGCCGGCGGCGGTGATCTGGTCGGCGAGAGCGCGCAGCGCATCCAGGTCCGAAACGTCGAAGGGCAGCGACGGGACCCCGATGACCGGCACGTGCGGGTGGGCCCCGGTGAACCGGGAAAGCAGCCTGACCTCGCGTTTGGCGGTTTGCGCGCGGTCGGAGTGAATCCGCAGCACCGCGGCCGCCAGCGCGGCGGCCTCGGAGTCCAAGGCGTCCAACGTCTCGGTTCCGTCGATCGCCCGTTCGGCCGGCAGGGAACACAGTGTCGGGTGAGTGCGGTTCAAGACGAGCCCGGCCAGCGGCATGGCTTCCTGCGACAGTCGGTCGACGAAGAAGGCGGCCTCGCGCAGCGCGTCCGGCTCGGCGGCGGACACCACCACAAACTGAGTGCCGCGCCTTTTCAGCAGCGCGTAGGTGCGGTCGGCTTTCTCACGGAAGCCGCCGAAGGTGGCATCTAGCGACTGCACGAATGCGGCGGCGTCGCCCAGCATCTGCGAGCCGAGCACCGTCGACAGCGCCTTCATCGCCAAACCCATTGCGCCGGTGACCAATCGGCCGATGCCTCGTCCGGGCGCGAGCAGCAGCCGCCACAATCGGCTGTCCATGAAGCTGCCCAGTCGCTTGGGCGCATCCAAGAAGTCGAGCGCGTTGCGCGACGGGGGAGTGTCCACCACCACCAGGTCCCAGCGGTCCTGGCCCAACAGTTGGCCGAGCTTTTCCATCGCCATGTACTCTTGCGTGCCGGCCAGCGAGGTCGCGACGGTCTGATAGAACTGGTTGTCCAAGATCGCTTGTGCGCGACCGGATCCCGAGTACTGGACCACCATTTCGTCGAACGTGCGGCGCATGTCGAGCATCATTGCGTGCAGCTCGCCGGACACCTCGGGCGCCAGCGGCACCCGCTGCGGTGTGTTGCCGAGGTCGTTGACCCCGAGCGCTTGCGCCAGCCGCTTGGCCGGGTCGATCGTCAAAACGCAGACGGTGCGACCGTATTCGGCCGCGCGCAGCGCCATGGCCGCCGCGGTGGTGGTCTTGCCGACGCCGCCGGCCCCGCAGCACACGACCACCCGGTTGGCCCTGTCGGCCAGGATTGCTGCCATATCAAGGGCTGTCGGTGCGGTACTCATCGAACTCCCTGCTGCGCAAGCGATTCGGAAAGCTCATACAGGCTGCCGAGGTCGACTCCGTCGGAGATGGCCGGCAGTTCCAGCCGCGGCACCTTCAAGGCGTCGAGTTGCTGTGCGGTCTCGGCCCGCGCGGTGATCCGGGTCGCGTGCTCGATGGTTTCGGTCAGCAGGCCGGCGAAGTCGGTGTCGTTGAGCTTGATTCCGGCCATCTCCAGGCCGGCCCGCACCGAGTCCGCGTCCACGTCCCCTTCGGCCGCCTTGGCCAGGTCGCGCGGCTCCAGGAAGGAAGGGATGTTGCGGTTCACGATCACACTGCCGATCGGCAGCTCCATCTCGGCAAGCTCCTCGATGGCTTCCAGCGTCTCCTGCACGGGCAGCGCTTCGAGCAGTGTGACCAGATGGATGGCCGTCGCCTCCGAATGCAGCAGCTTCACCACACCCTCGGCCTGCGAGAAAACGGGCCCGCCCTTGGCCAGGTCCTTCACCGCCTTTGTGACATCGAGGAAGCGGGCGATCCGGCCCGTCGGCGGCGCGTCGACGACGACCGCGTCGTAGACAGGGGTCTTGGACCCCTTGTTGAGGCGCACCACCGACTCCTTGATCTTGCCGGTGAGCAGCACGTCGCGCAGGCCCGGCGCGATCGTCGTCGCGAACTCGATGGCGCCGATGCGGCGCATCGCGCGGCCCGCGATGCCCAGGTTGTAGAACATGTCCAGGTATTCCAGGAACGCGGCCTCGATGTCGATCGCCAGCGCGTTGACCTCGCCGCCCCGCTCGGCTGTGGCGATCTTGAGTTCCTGATAGGGCAGGGGCGGCACGTCGAAAAGTTGCGCAATCCCTTGGCGCCCTTCGACTTCGACGAGCAGGACCTTGCGGCCTCCCGCCGCCAGCGTCAGTGCCAGCGCGGCCGCTACCGTCGACTTACCCGTCCCGCCTTTGCCGGTCACGAAATGCAAGCGGGCCTTCGACAGGCGCGATGGCCAGCCGACCGAACTGCCGCCGCTAGGAATGGATGCCACCATCGCATGCTAGCCCGACCGCCGCACGGCGCTTGGGCAGGCCAGAGCCGTTGAACGCCGACCGATAAGCTCGCGTCATGAGCCAACCCACCGCATGGGAATACGTCACGGTCCCACTGCTCACGCACGCGACCAAACAGATCCTCGACCAGTGGGGGGCCGACGGCTGGGAGCTGGTGTCCGTACTGCCCGGGCCCACCGGCGAGCAGCACGTCGCGTATTTGAAGCGCCCCAAATAGAGATGAGTGCTTCCGCCCGGCTGGAGCGGCTCGGGGTCGCGCTCCCGGAGGTGGCTGCGCCGCTGGCCTCGTACGTACCCGCGGTACGAACCGGCAACCTGGTCTACACCTCGGGTCAGCTGCCGATTCAGTCCGGACAGCTGGCGGGGACCGGCAAGGTCGGCGCCGAGGTCAGCCCCGAACAGGGCAGGGCGATGGCGCGGATCTGCGCCTTGAACGCGCTCGCGGCTGTGAATTCGCTGGTGGGCGTCGACGCCGTCACCCGGGTGGTCAAGGTGGTCGGGTTCGTCGCCTCGGCTCCGGGTTTCAACGGCCAGCCAGGAGTCGTCAACGGCGCATCGGAGCTGCTCGCCGAGGTGTTCGGCGACGCGGGGGCGCACGCGCGTTCGGCGGTCGGCGTATCCGAGCTGCCGCTGGACGCGCCGGTGGAAGTGGAGCTGATCGTGGAGGTTGGCTGAGGCCGTGACCGAGGTTGCCGAGTCACTGACCCACCCCGCATACGGCAGGTTGCGGGCGGTCACCGACACCGTCTCGGTCCTGTTGGCCGACAACCCCGGCCTGCTGACGCTGGAGGGCACCAACACCTGGGTGCTGCGCGGCCCCGGCAGCGACGAGATGGTCGTCGTGGATCCCGGGCCGGAGGACGACGAGCACATCGAACGGGTCGCCGCCGCCGGTCGCATCTCCCTGGTGCTGATCAGTCACCGGCACGGCGACCACACCGACGGCATCGACAAGCTGGTCGAACGCACCGGTGCCACCGTCCGGTCGGCGGGCAGCGGGTTTCTGCGCGGCCTCGGCGGTGAGCTCGTCGATGGGGAAGTGATCGATGCGGCCGGCCTGAAGATCAAGGTGATGGCGACGCCCGGCCACACCGCCGACTCGCTGTCGTTCGTCCTGGACGACGCCGTGCTCACGGCGGACACCGTGCTGGGCCGCGGCACCACCGTCATCGACAAGGAGGACGGCAGCCTGGCCGACTACCTGGAATCGCTGCGGCGGCTACGCGGCCTGGGCCCGCGCAGGGTGCTGCCCGGGCACGGGCCGGATTTGCCGAATCTGGAAGCCGTCGCCGCCGGTTACCTGACGCACCGGCACGAACGTCTGGAGCAGGTGCGCGCGGCGCTGCGGGACCTCGGCGAGGATGCCACCACGCGCCAGGTCGTCGAACACGTCTACGTCGACGTCGACGAGAAACTCTGGGACGCGGCCGAGTGGTCGGTGCAGGCGCAACTGGCCTACCTGCGTCGAGACTGAAATTCTGCAGGAAAGTGCGGGTAGGGGCCTGCAAAATTACAGGCGCGGCGCGCAACGCGACTACCGGGCGCGCCTGGCCAGCCGTTCGGAATCCGAAATCAGCACACTCTTGCCCTCCAGCCGGATCCAGCCGCGGTGGGCGAAATCGGCCAGGGCCTTGTTCACCGTCTCCCGGGACGCGCCCACCAGCTGGGCGATCTCCTCCTGCGTCAGGTCGTGGGTGACCCGCATCGCGCCGCCCTCCTGGGTGCCGAAGCGCTGGGCCAGC
Source organism: Mycobacterium interjectum (assembly GCF_900078675.2). GTDB lineage: Bacteria > Actinomycetota > Actinomycetes > Mycobacteriales > Mycobacteriaceae > Mycobacterium > Mycobacterium interjectum. Next base: position 3,886,847 of record NZ_LT546237.1, on the reverse strand, counting down.
TGCAGCAGCTGCTTGGCCACCCGGCCGGGCACGTCGGTGAAGATGAGGTCGGCCAGGTTGTTGTTGGTCCGGCGCAGTCGCCGGGCCAGCACCCGCAGCAGCTGTTCCGCGATCTCGGGCCGGTCGGCGATCCAGGCCCGCAGCGCGTCGCGGTCCATCGACACCGCCCGCACCTCCGTGATGGTGGTGGCGCTGGAAGTCCGTGGGCCCGGGTCAAAGATCGACAGTTCACCGAACATGTCCGACGGGCCCATGATCGTCAGCAGATTTTCCCGGCCATCGGGCGAACGCCGCCCGATTTTGACCTTCCCCGAGACGATGATGTACAGGCGATCCCCGGGCTCCCCCTCGGCGAAAACCGTGTGCCCGCGCGGGAAGTCGACGGGTTGCAATTGCTTGGTCAGCGCGGTGACCGCGCCGGGCTCAACCCCTTGGAAGATTCCTGCTCTTGCCAGGATCTCGTCCACCGTTGCCTCTTCAGCTTTCCGATTATGTGTACGGGCAGGCCGACCCTGCTCGTGTGACGTAAGTCTAGAGGTAAGCCAATTGTGTCCAACGTGCCACGCTACACACGATTGACGTGTCGAGCCCCCCCAAATTGCGGATTGACATGCGAATGGGCCCCCACTCGCGTCGGCAATCCGGGCTCGTCGCGGCCGCCGAAGGCGATGGCAAACTCGGGCGCGGCGTGGCGGGGGCCGGCCGACGGCGACTCGGCCAGCCGCAGCGCCTGGCGCCTATGCAGGTACTCCAGCGCCTCGGGCATGCCCTCCCGGGCCAGCGTGTGCACATCGACGGCCTCCGCATGGTCGAGGAAATCGTCGACATCGTTCGTCGTGACGGTGTCGTGGGCGAGGTCGGATTCCAGCCGCCCCAGACCGAGCGCCACGAGCATTAGCAGCCCGGGAACGCACGCCACCAGCAACCATGACACAAGGAGAGTAAACATGGCTTAGGTCTCAGCCAGATCACGAAATCAGTACTCTGTCGTAGGTGACAGCGGCGAAGGCATCCGGGCGCTCGAAGTCAACGCCGGCCACGCAAGACGGTGCCGTCAACGGCCGGCGCAGGGCGCCGGAAAGCCCCGAGAGCCGGGTCGGCCTGGTACGCCGAGCCCGGAGGATGAATCGCGCACTGGCGCAAGCGTTTCCCGACGCGCACTGCGAGCTGGATTTCACGACGCCGCTGGAGCTGACGGTGGCCACCATCCTGTCGGCGCAGAGCACCGACAAACGGGTCAACCTGACGACGCCCGCGCTGTTCAAGCGTTACCGCTCGGCGCTGGACTATGCGCAGGCCGACCGGGACGAACTCGAGAATCTCATCCGTCCCACCGGCTTCTTTCGCAACAAGGCCGCCTCCCTCATCGGCCTGGGGCAGGCCCTGGTCGAACGGTTCGACGGCGACGTGCCGTCGACCATGGCCGACCTGGTCACCCTGCCGGGCGTGGGGCGCAAAACCGCCAACGTGATCCTGGGGAACGCCTTCGGCATCCCGGGGATCACCGTCGACACCCATTTCTCGCGGCTGGTGCAGAGGTGGCGCTGGACGGCCGAAAAGGACCCGGTGAAGATCGAGCACGCGGTCGGGGAACTGATCGAACGCCGGGAGTGGACCATGTTGAGCCACCGGGTGATCTTCCACGGCCGCCGGGTGTGCCACGCCCGCAAACCGGCGTGCGGCGCGTGCATCCTCGCCAAGGACTGCCCCTCGTTCGGCCTCGGGCCAACGGAACCGCTGCTGGCCGCGCCCCTCGTGCAGGGGCCGGAGACTGAGCACTTGCTGGCCCTGGTGGGGCTCTAATACCGGGGCCGGAGACCTTGACGCGGACGACCCGATGGACCATCGCGATCCTGGTGGTGGTGGCGGCGTTGGTGGTGGCCCTGGTGGCGCAGCTGCACGACAGTTCCCCGCAAGCGGGCGGTCCCCCCGCCGCGCCGAATCAATCGCCGGCCCCCCGGGAACACCGCGACGCCGACACCCCGGCCGCGCTGGCGGGTCCCCGGCAGCGCGCGAACCTGCCGCCGTGTCCGGCGGCCGGCGCCGGCCCCGGCCCTGAGGCGCTGCGCGGCATCACCGTGGAGTGCGCCGCCGACGGTTCGGTGGTCGACGTCGGCCGCGCGTTGGCCGGACACCGGGTGGTGCTCAACCTGTGGGCCTATTGGTGCGGGCCCTGCGCCGACGAACTTCCCGCGATGGCCGAGTACCAGCGGCGGGTCGGGCCGAACGTGATGGTCGTGACCGTGCACCAGGACGAGAACGAGACGGCCGCATTACTGCGGTTGGCGGAGTTGGGTGTTCGCCTCCCGACCCTGCAGGACGGTCGTCGTCGGGTCGCGGCTGCGCTGCGTGTGGTAAATGTGATGCCTGCGACGGTCGTCCTCCGGCCGGACGGTAGCGTGGCCCAAGTGCTGCCGCGGCCTTTTGCCAATGCCGACGAGATCGCGGCTGCCGTCGGAAACGACGCGGGTTGAGGCCGAGGGAGGTGCCGGTGAGCGCTGGGGGTACGCCCCCGCCTAACGGGGACGCAACCCACGGGCGGGCGCCGGTTCCGCTCAGGCCCGACGTGTCACCGTCCTGGCTGCGTCCGCTGGTCGACAACGTGGGTCAGATTCCCGAGGCGTACCGGCATCGGCTGCCGGCCGGCGTGCTGGCGATGGTGACCGCGGCCAAGGCCGCATCATCGATGGCATCGTTACTCGGTGACGACCGCGAGGCAGCCGTCCTGGTGTTGTTTTCGGGCCCGGAGTCCGGCCCGGCCGGCGGCGGATTGCCCGACGATGCCGATTTGTTGCTGACCGTGCGGGCCTCGACGCTGCGCCACCACGCCGGCCAGGCGGCCTTTCCCGGCGGCGCTTCCGATCCCACCGACGAAGGTCCGGTCGCCACCGCCCTGCGCGAGGCGCGCGAGGAAACCGGGATCGACGCGAGCCGGCTGCACCCGCTGGCCACCATGGAACGCACGTTCATCGCCCCGTCGCGGTTCCACGTCGTCCCCGTGCTCGCCTATTCGCCCGATCCGGGGCCGGTGGCCGTCGTCGACGAGACTGAAACGGCCATCGTGTCGCGAGTTCCGGTGCGCGCCTTCATAAATCCGGACAACCGGCTGATGGTGTACCGCGGAAATCTCGGCCGCCGTTGGGCCGGGCCGGCGTTTCTGTTGAACCAGATGCTGGTGTGGGGATTCACCGGCCAGGTGATCTCCGCGATGCTCGACGTCGCCGGCTGGGCCCAGCCCTGGGACACGACCGACATCCGCGAGTTGGACGAGGCGATGGTGCTGGTCGGCGACGAGGGCGGGTCCCGCCGATGAACATGAACTCGATGACGCCGTCGCAGTGGCTGGACATCGCGGTCCTGTCGGTCGCCTTCATCGCGGCCATCTCGGGCTGGCGTTCGGGCGCGCTGGGCTCCCTGCTGTCGTTCGTCGGTGTGCTGCTGGGTGCCATCGCGGGCGTGCTGCTGGCGCCCCACATCGTCAGCCACATCGCCGCGCCCCGCGCCAAACTGTTCACCGCGCTGTTTTTGATACTCGCACTGGTCGTCGTCGGCGAGGTTGCGGGCGTGGTACTGGGCCGTGCCGTTCGGGGCGCAATCCGCAGCCGCACAATACGATTGATCGACTCCGTCATCGGGGTGGGCGTTCAGCTTGTCGTGGTGCTGACCGCGGCATGGCTGTTGGCGACGCCGCTGACACAGTCCAAGGACCAGCCCGAGCTAGCCTCCGCGGTCAAGGGCTCCCGGGTCCTCGCCCAGGTCAATGAGCTGGCACCGCCCTGGCTGAAGACGGTGCCCAAGCGGCTCTCGGCGCTGCTGAACACCTCCGGGCTGCCCGCGGTGCTCGAGCCGTTCAGCCGCACCCCGGTGATTCCGGTCGCCTCACCGGACCCCGCCCTGGCCAACAACCCGGTGGTGACGAGCACCGCGCCCAGCGTCGTCAAGGTGCGCAGCCTGGCGCCGAGCTGCCAAAAAGTGTTGGAGGGCAGCGGATTCGTGATAGCCCCCGACCGGGTGATGACCAATGCGCACGTGGTGGCGGGGTCCAACAGCGTCCAGATCTACGCCAGCGGCAATCCCCTTGACGCCACCGTGGTGTCCTATGACCCGTCGGTCGACATCGCGATCCTCGCCGTCCCGAACCTGCCGCCTCCGCCGTTGGCCTTCGCCCAGGGTGAGGCGAAGAGCGGGGAAAGCGTTGTGGTGCTCGGTTATCCGGGCGGCGGCAACTTCACTGCAACCCCGGCCCGGATTCGCGAGGCCATCAGGCTCAGCGGCCCCGACATCTATCGGGATCCGGCGCCGGTCACCCGTGACGTCTACACCATCAGAGCCAGTGTGGAGCAGGGCAATTCGGGTGGACCGTTGATCGACCTCAACGGTCACGTGCTCGGGGTGGTGTTCGGCGCGGCCGTCGACGACCCCGACACGGGGTTCGTGTTGACGGCCGACGAGGTGGCCTCTCAGCTTTCCAAGATCGGTGACACTCAGCAGGTGGCCACCGGCTCGTGTGTCAGCTGATGCGGGCTCAGTGCACCTGCTCGAGGAATTTCATCAGGTGCCGGTTGATTTCCTCGGGCGCCTCTTCGTGGCTGAAATGCCCTGCGCCAGTGATGGATAGATAACGGCCCTGGGGCGCGTAGCGCTGGGTGTGATCGACCGGGTGGGCCAGTATGTAGGGGTCGGCGTCACCGCGCAGGTGCAGCAACGGCATACCGAGCTGTTGGCTCATCGACCGCATGAATCGCCGGCCTTCGCCGCGTAGCTGGCTGCGCACCGCCCAGCGCTGATACTCCAGCGCGCAGTGCGCGGCGCCGGGGATCTGGATTGCGGTCCGCAGGTAACCGACAGACTGTGAAAAATCCTCGGAGGCAATCCATTTGGGGCAGCTGCGGCTTCGAATCAAGCGTTCGATCTCCGCCGCGTTGTCCCGGGTCAGGAGGCGTTCCGGCCAGAGGGGCACCTGGTAGGCCAGCAACGTCGGCAGCAGCGCGTAACCCTGATCGCGGCGCGTCAGCGTGGACCGCCGCAGCGCCGCCGGGTGCGGCGAGCTGATCAGCGCGATGGCGCGCACCAGCCGCGAATGCAGCAGCGCGGTCGCCCAGCAGGCCAGGCCGCCGTCTGCGTGGCCCACCAGGGTCGCTGACGAGTGTCCGAGCGCGCGGATGAGCCCGGCCATGTCACCGGCGAGCGTCCAGCCGTCGTAACCGCGGGGCGGCTTGTCGCTGCCGCCGTAGCCACGCAGGTCGACCGCGACCACTCGCGCCCCGGTCAGCCCGCGCAGCTGATGGCGCCAGGACCACCAGAACGATCCGAAACCGTGCAGCAGCATCACCAGCGGCCGCGCCGTGGCCGGCTCTAAGGGCGGAACCGCCGGATCCTGTCCGTCCGGCAGGGCTTCGACGACGTGGAATCGGATGCCGTTGGCGTGCACGTCCAGGTGGCGCCACGGCCCGTCGATGCGGGTGACCGACGGATCTGGTGCCGGCATCTACCAACCCGAGGGATCCGTGGGTTTTTCGTGCCGGCCGCCGGAGGATTCGGGAAGCGGCTTGGCCTCGGTGGCGGCCTTGTCATGGCCGGGCGTGAGCGCGCTGCGGGTCTCCTTGACCGACTCGATCGTTTCCCGCGGCCCCCGGATGCGGCGGACCTTCAGGAAGCCCAGCAGCCCCAGCACGGCCCCGACCACCACCATGATTCCGAACACGATCAAGTAAGCCACCCAGCGCCACAGCCAGGTGTCGAGGAGTTCGGCGATGAAAAAGAAGAAAAAGAAGGTGGAGTAAAACAGCACCACCAGCGCGGCGATGAAGTAGACGCTGCCCGTCAGGCCCTTCTTGACGTCCCGGGTGATCTCCGAGCGCGCCAGTTCGACCTCGGCGCGCACCAGCGTGGAGACCTGGGCCGAGGCGTCTTTGATCAGGTCACCGATCGACGGCTCGGCGGGTCTGGCGTGCGGGTCGGCCAACGGAATCGTGGTCAGTGTGCTGGGCACACCGTTGTTGCGATCGTCTTTGCTCACAGACCCGTCCTCTCGGTTCTCTCGTCGCGGTTTATGTTGCCATGCGGTGCCGGGCCAGACGAGGGCAGCTGAAGGCCGAGGGTGCGGCTTCCGGACAGCGAATCCGGCGACGGGAAGGTAAAGTGAGCGATCCCCTTGAGCGGGAAAGGAATAAGGGAAGCGGCTTAGCTACCACATCGACCCCGGCGAACCGCACACCTAAGCCGACTAGACTTACCGGGCCACTGGGGATGCCCGACCGCTCGATGGGAGTGTTGCGTTGCAGACGGCCTACCGTTGCTACAGGGCGGCGATGGTGGCCGTGCTGGTGTCCTTCCTAGCCGTGCCCGCCCATGCGGGAGCCGATGACAGGGTCCCGATGGGTGGTGGTGCCGGCATCGTCATCAACGGGGACACGATGTGCACCCTGACCACGATCGGCACCGATGCGGCCGGCGACATGATCGGCTTCACCTCCGCACACTGCGGCGGCCCGGGCGCGCAGGTCGCCGCCGAGGCCGCGCAGAACAGGGGCACTTTGGGCGTCATGGTCGCGGGCAACGACGTCCTCGACTACGCGGTGATCAAATTCGATCCGGCCAAGGTGGCGCCGGTGGCCAACTACAACGGGTTTGTGATCAGCGGCATCGGACCGGATCCGGCCTTCGGCCAGATCGCCTGTAAGCAGGGCCGCACGACCGGCAACTCGTGCGGTGTCACCTGGGGGCCGGGCCAGGACCCGGGCACCATCGTCATGCAGGTGTGTGGCCAGCCGGGTGACTCCGGCGCGCCGGTGACGGTCAACAACCTGCTGGTCGGAATGATCCACGGAGCGTTCAGCGACAACCTGCCGACGTGCATCATCAAGTACATCCCGCTGCACACCCCGGCGGTGGTGATGTCGATCAACGCCGACCTCGCCGACATCAACGCAAAGCACCGGCCCGGCGCGGGATTCGTGCCGCTGCCGGCCTGACGGCCCCTACTTCCCGGCCTTGATCGCGTCGAAGACGCCGGGATCCAGCAGCGTCGACGTGTCACCCAACTCCCGGTTCTCGGCGACGTCGCGCAACAGCCTGCGCATGATCTTGCCGCTGCGGGTCTTGGGCAATTCCGGCACGACGTGGACCTCGCGCGGCTTGGCGATGGGCGAGATCTCCCGCGCCACCTCCACGCGCAGCTCGTCGACGATCCCGTCGTGCACCTCGAAGTCGGCGCACAGGACGACGAACGCGCAGATCGCCTGGCCGGTGGTTTCGTCCGTCATGCCGACCACGGCCGCCTCGGCCACCGCGATGTGGCCGACCAGCGCGGACTCCACCTCGGCGGTCGAGAGCCGATGGCCCGACACATTCATGACGTCGTCGATGCGACCGACCACCCAGATGACGCCGTCGGAGTCGTAATAGGCGCTGTCGCCGGCGAAATACCAGCCCTGCTCGGCGAACCGGGACCAGTAGGTCTCGACGTACCGGTCCGGATCGCCCCAGATGCCGCGCAGCATCGACGGCCACGGCTGGTCCAGGACCAGATAGCCGCTGACGTGCTCTCCCTTGGCATTGGCCGGTGGGATCTGATCGCCGTGGTCGTCGACGATCTTTGCCGAGATGCCCGGCAGCGGCCGCATCGCCGAACCCGGTTTGGCCGCGGCCACCCCGGGCAGCGGCGTGATCATCGCGGAACCCGTTTCGGTCTGCCACCACGTGTCGACGATCGGGAGGCGCTCGGCGCCGATCACCTTGCGGTACCAGCGCCACGCCTCCGGGTTGATCGGCTCACCGACCGACCCGAGCAGCCGCAGGCTGGACAGGTCGTGCGCGTCGGGGATCTCGCGTCCCCACTTCATGAACGTGCGGATGAGGGTGGGAGCGGTGTAATAGATTGTCACGCCGTACTTTTCGATGATCTCGAAATGCCGGTGCTGGGTGGGGGAGTCGGGCGTGCCCTCGTAGAGGACCTCGGTGACGCCGTTGGACAGCGGACCGTAGACACCGTAGGTGTGTCCGGTCACCCAGCCGATGTCGGCGGTGCACCAGAAGACGTCGGTTTCGGGCTTGATGTCGAAGACGTAGTAGTGCGTGTAGGAGCACTGAGTGAGGTAGCCGCCGCTGGTGTGGACGATGCCCTTCGGCTTGCCGGTGGTGCCGGAGGTGTACAGCAGGAACAGCGGCTGCTCGGCGTCGAACGGCTGCGGGGTGTGTTCGGGCGACGCGGTGTCGACGACGTCATGCCACCACAGGTCGCGGTCGTCGTTCCAGGACACGTCAATCCCGGTGCGCCGCACCACCAGAACGCGCTCGACGGGACCGTCGGATTCGGCGACAGCCTCGTCGGCCGCGTCCTTCAGCGGCGCGGGCTTGCCGCGGCGGAACTGGCCGTCGCTGGTGATCAGCAGCTTGGCCTGGGCGTCGGCGATCCGCGCGCGCAGCGCTTTGGCGGTGAACCCGGCGAACACGACGCTGTGCATGATGCCCAGGCGCGCGCAGGCCAGCATCGCTATCACGGCCTCGGGGATCAACGGCAGGTAGATCGCGACGCGGTCGCCGGCGACCAGACCGAGGTCGGTCAGCGCGTTGGCCGCCTTGCACACCTCGGCCTGCAGATCGGAATAGGTGAGGCTGCGGCTGTCGCCGGGTTCGCCCTCCCAGTGGATGGCGACCCGATCCCCGAGGCCGGCCTCCACATGGCGGTCGACGCAGTTGTAGGCGACGTTGAGCTTGCCGTCGGCGAACCACTTGGCGAACGGCGCCTGCGACCAGTCCAGCACCTCGGTGAACGGCGTCGACCACGACAGCCGCTCGGCCTGCTTGGCCCAAAACGCCAGCCGGTCCTGCTCGGCCTCGCGGTACAGCTCCTCACCCGCGTTGGCCTGCTCGACGAACTGCGCCGACGGTGGATACGACGGCGGGCCCTCGGTGTGGGTGGCGGTCACTGGTCTCCTCCTGATGTCGAGGCGCGTCAACCGTCAGTGAGCCTAGACCGTCGAGGTGAAAAGCCGCTCGCCAATCCGGGGTCAAATGCGCCCCCCGGGCGGATAATCACCGGTGTGCCGGAACCGCACGGGCGGCGCCTCCGCCGCCGACTCCATGGTGGCGACCCGCCACGCCCGGCCACGCCGCGCTCGCGATCGCCACGGGCCGCCAGCTTTGCCGTGGCCGCAACGGGTTACGTGGCCACCACCCTGCTGGGGCCACCCGCGTGGGCCGAACCGGCCGACATTGTCGACCAGCCGGCACCATGCTGGTCGGACCAGGTCGCCGTCAGCGCGTCCCCGACGCAGGGCGCCGCGGGCCACCGCGGGCTGACGCTGATGTTCACCCTCGCCGGCGGCGCGGACCCCTGCACGCTTACCGGTTATCCGGGGGTCGACTCGGGCGCGGGTGGCCCGCCCATCCATGCTCAGCCCACGCCGCGCGGTTACCTGGGCGGCCTGCCGGCCGGCGTCGATGCGCCGCCGAGCGTCACCCTGTCGCTGTCGACGCAGGGGCACGCGATCGTCGAGGGCTTGGGCTTCGACGGCGACGGCAACGCATGCCCGACCTACACCGAGCTGGCCGTCACCCCGCCCGACATCATCCAGGTGTTCACCGTGCCCGCCACCATCGATGCGTGCCGACTGGAGGTCCACCCCGTCATCGCGGGCTGATGGTGCACTGGTCAGGCACCGGTTGGTGCCAGGCAGTAGACGCGCGGCGGAGCGGGGTAGGCGATGGATCTGTCCCCTGGCCGGCATCGCGTTGTGTCCGTGCTGCCGTCGATGCGCTGCACGACTCTGGTCTGCATGGGCTGGGGCTTGCTGCAGTCGCCCAGTGTCATCGTCAAGGCCTCGGCGCCGTTGGCCAGCTGGTAGCACCGGCCCTGCTTGAGATTGAGCGCAAAGCACATAATCGTGTAGTTATCGGTGTATCGGTCGTAAATGGAGCGGTCCCGTTTGCCGTCCGGACAGCTTGCCGAGGGAGCGCCCCTGAAGGCGAGTTCATAGGTATTCGCCGGGTTGGCGCAGGAGTTTTCCGGGTTTGAACCGAAACGCGTTGCGAAAAAGGTAGTTTGGTCGACGCACTGACCGACCCGCATGGATTTGTCGGTGTCGAACGGGCTCGGGTAGTACGCCGTCACGAGACTTCCGGCGAGTCCCAGCCCACCCACGTTCAGCAGTACGACACCGATGATGATCAGCGGTGTGGCCGATATTCCGGTTCGGCGCTGCCGAGCCCGTTTGCGTGCGCGCAGTCCGGTGATCAGACAGACCGATCCAACAGCGCCAACGCCGAACAACGCCACCAGATATCCGAACTGAACAGCGAGTTCGTGCGACGTCACGGCGCCATCCTAGCCGCGGCGACTCGTTGCGGCTCTTCGCCATCGCCTAGGGTCGCTGGCATGCGTCCGATGCGGGCCGCGCTGGCCGTCCTTGCCGCCGGGACCCTGGCGGCCGGGTCGCTGTCCGGCTGCGGCGGCGGCGTGCTGAGCCCCGATCTGGTACTGGTCAACGGCGGGGAACCGCCCTACCCGCTGGTGCCGACCAGCACCAACGACAGCAACGGCGGGCGGGGCATCGACCGGCTGTTCGCCGGCCTGGTGTCCTACGACGCCGCCGGACACCCCGCAAACGAGGTGGCTCAGTCGATCGAGACCACCGACAATGTCAACTACCGCGTCGTCCTCAAACCCGGCTGGAGGTTCACCGACGGGTCGCCGGTGACGGCCCACTCGTTCGTCGACGCGTGGAACTACGGGGCCCTGAGTACCAATGCTCAACTGCAGCAAAGCTTTTTCAGCCCGATCGACGGCTTCGACGAGGTCGCCGGCGGCGAGGCCAAGCGAAGCACCATGTCCGGGCTGCGGGTCGTCAACGATCTCGAGTTCAGCGTGCGACTCAAGGCGCCGACTATCGACTTCGTGTTGCGGTTGGGCCACAGCGCGTTCTATCCCCTGCCCACCGCCGCGTTTCGCGACATGGCCGCGTTCGGCCGCAACCCTTTTGGTGACGGTCCGTACCGGCTCGCCGACAGCCCCGACGGGCCGGCCTGGGAGCACAATGTCAAGATCGACCTGCGGCCCAACCCGGACTATCACGGCAACCGCAGACCGCACAACAAGGGGTTGCGGTTCGAGTTCTACGCCAACCTCGACACCGCCTACGCCGACCTGCTCTCGGGCAATCTCGATGTGCTGGACACGATTCCGCCTAGCGCGCTGCCGGTCTACAAGCGCGATCTGGGCGCCGGCAACGTCGCCAGCGGCCCGGTGGCGGTCAAGCACAGCCTCGACACCCCGCTGCGGCTGCCGCACTTCGGCGGCGAGGAAGGCCGGCTGCGCAGGCTGGCGCTGTCGGCCGCCGTCAACCGTGAGCAGATCTGTCAGCGGATCTTCATGGGCACCCGCACCCCGTCGCGCGATTTCACCGCGCGGTCGTTGCCGGGTTTCGAGCCGAACCTGCCGGGCAACGACGTCCTGAATTTCGATCCCGATCGGGCGCGGCAACTCTGGGCGCAAGCCAACGCCGTCTCGGCGTGGGGCGGTCAGTATGCCATCGCCTACAACGCCGACGCCGGAAACCAGGAATGGGTGGACGCGGTGGCCAACAGCGTCAAGAACGTGCTGGGCATTGACGCGGTCGGCGCTCCGCAGCCGACCTTCGCCGGCTTTCGCACCGAGATCACCAACCACACCATCGCGACCGCCTTTCGCGCCGCGTGGCAGGGGGACTACCCGTCCATGATCGAGTTCCTCGCCCCGTTGTTCGCCACCGGTGCGGGCTCCAACGACGTCGGCTACGCCAACCCCGAATTCGACGCGGCGCTGGCGGCCGCCGAGGCCGCGCCCACGATCGAGCGGTCGAATGCCCTGGCCAACGCCGCGCAGCGAATCCTGTTCCACGACATGCCCGTTGTCCCGCTGTGGGACAACATCGGCGTGGTGGGCTGGTCGACGGAGGTCAAGAACGTCACGGTCACCTGGAACGGGCTGCCCGACTACGAGAACATCGTGAAGGGCTGAGATGGGTTGGTACATCGCCCGGCGGATCGCCGTCATGGTGCCGGTGTTCCTCGGCGCCACGCTGCTGATCTACGGCATGGTCTTCCTGCTGCCCGGCGACCCGGTCGCGGCGATGGCCGGGGACCGGCCCCTGACACCCGCGGTGGCCGCGGCGCTGCGAGCCCGCTGCCACCTCGACGATCCGTTCATCCTGCAGTACCTGCGCTATCTGGGTGGCATCCTGCACGGCGATCTGGGGCGCTCCTACTCCGGGCTGCCGGTCAGTGCCGTTCTGGCCCATGCCTTTCCGGTCACCGTGCGGCTGGCGCTGATCGCGGTGGCGGTGGAAACGGTGTTCGGGATCGGCTTCGGCGTGGTGGCGGGCCTGCGCGAGGGCGGCCTCTTCGATTCCACGGTGCTGATCGCCGGCCTCGTCATCATCGCCGTCCCGATATTCGTCCTGGGCTTTGTCGCGCAATTCGTGTTCGGTGTCCGGCTGGGAATCGCGCCCGTGACCGTGGGCGAGAGGGCGACCTTCGCGCGGTTGCTGCTGCCCGGGATCGTCCTGGGTGCAGTGTCATTCGCGTACGTGGTCCGGCTGACCCGGTCCGCGGTGGCCGCCAACGCGCACGCCGACTACGTGCGTACCGCGACCGCCAAGGGGCTCTCGCAGCGGCGGGTGGTGACTGTGCACATCCTGCGGAACTCGCTGATCCCCGTGGTGACGTTCCTCGGCGCCGACCTCGGGTCGCTGATGGGCGGGGCCATCGTGACCGAGGGCATCTTCAACATCCACGGCGTCGGCGGCGTCTTGTACCAGGCGGTCACCAGGCAGGAGGCGCCGACCGTCGTCTCGATAGTCACGGTGCTGGTGGTCATCTATCTGGTCGCCAACCTGGCGGTGGACCTGCTGTACGCCGCTCTGGATCCCCGGATCCGCTATGACTGAGCACATCACCGTCCGTCACGGCTTCTGGCGTGATACCTGGCGCAAGCTGCGCCGGCGTCCGAAGTTCGTCGTCGCCGCCACGCTGATCGCGCTGATCGTCGCCGTCGCGTTGTTCCCCGCGCTGTTCACCGGAATCGACCCCAGCTACGCCGATCCAAGCCAGAGCCTGCTTCCGCCGTCGGCCGCGCATTGGTTCGGCACCGATCTGCAGGGCCACGACATCTACGCGCGAACCGTGTACGGGGCGCGGGCCTCGCTGACGGTCGGGCTCGGGGCCACCCTGCTCGTGTTCGTCGTCGGCGGCGCGCTGGGCGCGCTGGCCGGCTTCTACGGGGGCTGGATCGACGCCGTCGTCTCGCGCATCACCGACGTGTTTTTCGGCTTGCCCCTGCTGCTGGCCGCCATCGTGATCATGGGCGTCATGCACCACCGCCGGGTGTGGACCGTGGTCGCCATCCTTGCGCTGTTCGGCTGGCCGCAGGTGGCCAGGGTAGCCCGCGGTGCGGTGCTCGAGGTGCGGGCCAGCGATTACGTGGTCGCGGCGAAAGCCCTGGGGCTGACCAACTTCCAGAGCCTGATTCGGCATGTGCTGCCCAACGCGCTGGGCCCGGTCTTCGCGGTGTGCACCCTGGCCTTCGGCGTGTTCATCGTCACCGAGGCGTCGCTGTCCTACCTCGGCGTCGGCCTGCCGGCGGCGGTGGTGTCCTGGGGCGGCGATATCAACCTGGCGCAGAGCCGGCTGCGGTCGGGCTCGCCCATCCTGTTCTATCCGGCCGGTGCGCTGGCGATTACGGTGCTCGCGTTCATGATGATGGGTGACGCCCTGCGCGATTCCCTGGACCCCGGCTCGCGGGCACGGCGCGCATGAGCACCCCCGAGGCGCCGCTGCTGTCGGTCGAGGGCCTGGAAGTCAGGTTCGCCGGCCACCCGCCCGCAGTGTGCGGCGTGGACCTGACGGTGCGGCGCGGCCAGACCGTCGCGGTGGTCGGTGAGTCGGGATCGGGAAAATCCACGACGGCCGCCGCCATCCTCGGGTTGCTGCCGCCCGGCGGGCGAATCTGTGCCGGCCGCATCGTTTTCGACGGGCGCGACATCGCCGGCGCGGACCGCCGGCTGCTGCGGTCGATCAGGGGGCGCGCCATCGGCTATGTCCCCCAGGATCCGATGACCAACCTCAACCCGGTCTGGAAGGTCGGGTTTCAGATCCGGGAAGCGTTGCGGGCCAACACCGATACCCGCGACGCGCGACGACGCGCGCTCGAGCTGCTCGCCGAGGCGGGCATGCCGGATCCGGTCCAGCAGGCCGCCCGGTATCCGCATCAGCTTTCGGGCGGCATGTGCCAACGCGCGCTGATCGCCATCGGCCTGGCCGGGCGGCCGAAGCTGCTCATCGCCGACGAGCCGACCTCCGCGCTCGACGTCACCGTGCAACGGCAGGTGCTGGACCATCTGCAGCGGCTCACGGCCGAACTCGGCACCGCGCTGCTGCTGATCACCCACGACTTGGCGCTGGCCGCCGAACGGGCCGAGTCCGTGGTCGTCGTCCATCGCGGTATGGTGGTGGAATCCGGTGCGGTGCAAGAAATTCTGCGGCAGCCGCAACACGAATACACCCAACGATTGGTGGCCGCCGCCCCGTCGCTGACGCCGAATCCAGCCCGGCCCCGGGCGCGTACGCCGAACGCGCCGTCCGACGACATTCTTGTCGTCTCCAAGCTGACGAAGGTCTACCGCGAGTCGCGTGGGGCGCCTTGGCGCCGCGCCGAATTCCGCGCCGTCGACGACGTGTCGTTTCGGCTGCGCCGGGCGAGCACGTTGGCGATCGCGGGAGAGTCGGGGTCGGGAAAGTCGACGCTGGCGCGGATGGTGCTGGGTCTGCTGTCACCCACCTCGGGCACCGTGTTCTTCGATGGGACGCCCATCGACCACACGCTGGACCGCGAGCAGGTGTTGGCGTTTCGCCGACGTGTGCAGCCGGTGTTCCAGAACCCTTACAGCAGTTTGGATCCCATGTATTCGGTTTTCAGGGCCGTCGAGGAGCCGTTGCGGATCCATCGGGTGGGCGACCGCAGGCAGCGCGAGCGCGCCGTGCGAGAGCTCGTCGACCATGTGGCGCTGCCGTCCTCGGTGCTGGGGCGGCTGCCGCGCGAACTGTCGGGCGGCCAACGGCAACGGGTCGCGATCGCTCGGGCGCTGGCGCTGCGGCCCGACGTCCTGGTGTGTGACGAGGCCGTCTCGGCGCTCGACGTGCTGGTGCAGGCGCAGATACTGGACCTGCTGGCCGACCTGCAGGCCGAACTGGGTCTGACGTACCTGTTCATCAGCCATGACCTCGCGGTGATCCGGCAGATCGCCGACGACGTCCTGGTGATGCGCGCCGGCCGGGTGGTGGAACAGGCGCCCACCGAGGAGCTGTTCACCCGGCCCGCCGACGAGTACACGCGGCGGTTGCTGGATTCCATTCCCAGGCCGTCCTGAGGCCAGCCCGAGGCCGTCGGCGTCGCCCCGATAGGTTGGCAAGCTGTGACGGCTGACCCGCTGGCCCCGCTGATGGAACTCCCGGGCGTAGCCGAGGCCAGCGACCGAGCCCGCGACGCGCTGGGTCGCGCCCACCGCCACCCGGCCAACCTGCGGCGNCCGGGCGGTGTCGCGGCTGGTGACGATCGCCAGCGGGCTGGACCCCCACGGATTGGGTGTGCCCGAGGTGAGTTGGATGCGACAGCCGGCGGACTACCGCGACGCCGCACGCGGGTTCGCCGAAGGCACTCCGGAAGGTGTCGGCGCCTGGCTCGTGCTGTGTTGCCGGGCGCTGCAGGCCGGTGCGCAGGAGGCTTTGGCGATCGCCGAATCGCTGCCGAATCGGTAGCCGACGCGCCGCAGAACCGGCGGCAAGGAATTTGTTTCGCAAATGTAAAGCGGGCGACGTCCCGAATTATTCGGTCCGCCGCCCGCTAGCACGGAACTCGGTTACCAAGCGTGCATTTCTGGGCTGCGTGGGTTGGCCTCGGCGATCTTGCGACGCTTCCGGCTGCAACCCCACCCAAAGGGCCGTCGATGCCATCCACTTTTCGCAATTACGCAGGCCCGCAACACTTCTGCCATTATCGCGGCTATGACTCCGCGTGGGTGCCGGGTTCCGTGCTGGGCGCCCGACTCGGGAGAACGATCCTTCTCTTCCGGATCGACCTAGGCCTCACCGGGCTTCCGTGGTTCCTTTGTACTACTAGACCCGAACCACATCAAGGCCTAATTGCGAAGCAAAAATGTATTGCGCAAATGGCATGTTTGCTGCTACGCCTAAAAGGCGTAGCGGCGCAGCAATGAGTACGTGACCGCGCCGGCGGCGAGCGCGGTGACGCCCACCGCGGCGGTGGTCGCGATCGCGGCGCCCGACGGTGCCGGAAGCCGGTCGCGCAGCGACACCGGGCGGGAAAACATCAACACGGGCCAACCCCGCTCGACCGCTTCCTTGCGCAAACCGCGGTCCGGATTGACCACGCTCGGGTGGCCGACGATCTCGAGCATCGGCAGGTCGGTGATCGAGTCGGAGTAGGCGTAGCAGTGTTCGAGCGGGTAGCCCTCGCGCGCGGCCAGCTCGCGGATCGCTTGCACCTTGCCTTCGCCGTAGCAGTAGAACGCGATCTCGCCGGTGTACTTGCCGTCCTCGACGACCATCCGGGTCGCCATCGCGTGCGTGGCACCGAGCGCACGGGCGATGGGCGCCACGATTTCCTCGCCGGACGCCGAGACCACGACGACGTCGCGGCCGCACAGTTTGTGGGCGGCGATGAGGTCCGCGGCTTCCGCGAACACCAGCGGGGTCACGATGTCGTGCAGCGCCTCGTTGACGATCGACTTGACTTGTTCCACGTCCCAACCCGCGACCATGTTCGTCATGTGAATGCGCATCCGGTCCATCTGGTCATGATCGGCGCCGGAGAGCAGATAGATGAACTGGGCGTAACTGGACTTGAGCACGGCGCGGCGGTTGAGCAGTCCCTGGTTGAAGAAGGGTTTGCTGAAGGCCAGCGTGCTGGACTTGGCGATGATGGTCTTGTCCAGGTCGAAGAAGGCGGCAGTGCGGGCGTGCGGACCGGTAGTTGCAGCTGTTTCCGGTGAGGTTTGCTGCCGTGCGGCCGAGTCGGATACGGTCACCGACCCAGCATAGGTCGGTGCTCCGACGGCGCCGCGGAGTTAGGCCAAAAACGGCCGCTCATCGCCACCAAAAGAACATACCGCCGGTATTTTTGCGGCTCAACGCACCTTTCGCCAGAACAACTACTTGCGTTAGTGCGGACTGTCATGTGTATAGTAAGCATTACTCGGCCTGAGCCGAGGGTGCATCAGCCCGACCCCCCGGGGCTGATACACGACGACCCTCGCCTCCTCCCCCCCTGGCGGGGGTCGTCCCTTTTCTGGGGTAAGTTTTCCGGCCCGGCTGGGCGTCACCGCACCGGCTGCCGCGCGTTGCGGGAAACGCGCCCCCGCGCCCGCCGGCGAGCTTCGCGGCGGGGCCTTTGTACACACTCACGTCTCTATCCACAAATCCGGCTTTGGGACTGGTGTGCC
>NZ_LT546237.1:3867920-3868447 GCF_900078675.2 Mycobacterium interjectum | reverse complement strand
CCGCCAGGACGCCGCGCATGCCGCCACGGCGGCCGCCGAACGAGCCGGGGTTCTGATCGCCGGACCGCTCGGTCTGTGCTTTCTTCCGGCGTTCGTGTGCCTGGGCATCGTTCCGGTGGTGGCCGGGCTGGCCGGTGATGTCTTGCAATCGGGCCTGCTGTGAAACGAAGGAAAGGCATTGATGGTCAACGTTTTCCGCACCTTGCTGGCGCGCCTCGCGATGCTGGCGACCGACGAGTCGGGTATGTCCACCGTCGAATACGCGATCGGCACAATAGCCGCCGCCGCGTTCGGCGCGATCCTCTACACCGTTGTGACGGGCGATTCCATCGTCTCGGCGCTGACCAACATCATCGGTCGCGCGCTCAACACCAAGGTCTAGCGGGTTGTGCCGGGGCGAGCACCGTCGAGGCGGCGCTGGCGGTCGCCGCGCTGGTCGTGGTGCTGGTTTTGTGCCTGGCCGGCATCACCGCGGTGTCGATGCAGGTGCGCTGCGTCGACGCCGCCCGCGAGGCGGCCCGGCTGGC
>NZ_LT546237.1:3791089-3867821 GCF_900078675.2 Mycobacterium interjectum | reverse complement strand
GTCGTGTGAGCCTTTTGGCAAACCCGCGGCGGCGACTTCCTCGTCGGTCGGCAAGCGCAGCGAAACCAGTCCGGCGAAGGTGTCGGGCTCCAGTTCCACCTTGTTGACCGTGACGTGCACCGGAACCCAATCGCCGTCGTGGCCCCGCATGCGCAGTACCCGACTGGTCGGGCCGTCGACGAATTCCGTTGTCATAGAGGACTTTAGGTGTTCGTCGTCGGGGTGCACCTTCGGCCTGTCCGTCTCGTTGCCGCGCCAGTCGTAGAAGGTGCAGGGATCGTCGAGCCATTTCAGCAGCGACCAGCTGTCGAGGTCGACGAGCGCCCGGTGGACACCTGCCTGCGCCAGTCCGTTCAGGATGCGTTGCGCCAGATCGTCGGTGGACACCACCGGGCCCTTGAGTACCGACCGCCAGTTCATCGCCCGGGCGATCAGGTGGTCGCGGCCGTCCGGCCCTGGCTCCAAGGTGGTGCGCGCGACGAAACCGATCCGGATGGGTTTGCCCTGCCAGTCGGTGACATCCCATGTGCTGCAGATTGTTTGGTCGGGCTTGGCCCTGACCGCCATGGCAAGCACCTTGGTTTCGTTCGGATTGAGCTCGCGCGACGGCAGGTCTTCCGCGAACGCCCTGCCCAAGGTCACTTCGACGTCGGGATTCTTGCCGCTGTTGGCCAGCGATTCCCTGGTATCGGTGGCCACCCCGAGGGTCAGGTCCCACTTCAGCGGCCCGGGGATGGGCCGTTGGGACGGCTCGGCGTCGGCCGGTCCGGTCCAGACGTGGACGCCGTGAACGCGGCCGTCGGACATCACCACCGGCTCGGTGCGGATGACGCGGTCGCGTTTGGTGGTGATGCTGGTCAGGGTCTGGCCGGTCTGGACGGACTCGGCGATCGCGGTCCGGACGGCCGCGAGGTGGGGACTGCGGCGCAGGAACGTGGTGATCGGGACGAGGTTTTTGAGTTGTCGTCCCTGCGCCACTACGGCGGGCTCGCCCCCTAGCGTCTCCACGAGCAACCAGTCGTGGGCCATGCGGCCGATTTTACGGCTGCCGCCGGGTGCGATGGGCCCCGGGTGTCGTTGGTTGTGAAGTGTCATTTCCCCACGTCTTCGCGGTGTGTGGTGGTATGTTGGCATTTCTCAGCAATGAGGAAATGCGTGTTATACCGGCGTCTGTCGAGCGCTGGTGTGTTGGGGGTCGGCCGTTGAGGGGTCGGTCGCCATCCCGGGGTGGTCAGCGCGTGCCGCCACCCAGTTGGGATAGCACCAGCCGCAGCACCCTTACCGCCCCCGCCTTGTCCAGCGGGTCGTTGCCGTTGCCACATTTGGGCGACTGCACGCACGACGGGCAACCGTTCGGGCATTCGCACGCCTCGATCGCCGCGGCCGTCGCGCCGAGCCAGGTGCAGGCCTGCCGGAAGCCCCGTTCGGCGAAACCCGCCCCGCCCGGATGACCGTCGTAGACGAAGACGGTGGGCAGCCCCTCGGGACCGATCGCGGTGGACAGCCCGCCGATGTCGCCGCGGTCGCAGCTGGCCACCAGGGGCAGCAACCCGATGGCGGCGTGCTCGGCGGCGTGCAACGAGCCGGGAACGCGCGGTGCCTCGATACCGTTGTGCAGCAAGGCATCCGGGTCGATGGTGTACATGGCGGCGGTGGTGGGCAGCACGTGCTCGGGCATGTCCAGCTGGATGAAGTCGATGACCTCCCCGGACAGCCGGCGCCGCAGGTAGCCCACTACCCGGTGAGTGACCCGAACCGGCACCAAGCCCAAATTGACGGAGCCGAACTCGCGGCGTTCACCGGCCCCGGTCACGACGATGTCGGTGAGCTCGCGCGCGAACGTCGCGTAGCCGGGATCCTCGGCGTGGACGAACGCGATCTGGCCCTCGGTGTCCAGGGAATCGACGACGTAGGTCTCGCCCTGATGCAAATAGACCGCTCCGGGGTGAACCGAGGCCGGGGCCTGATCCACCCCGGCGCTGCCCAGCAGCCGCCCGGTGTCCGCCTCGATGATGACGATCTGGCCGCCGGATGAGCCCCGGATGTCCACCGCGCCGTGCGGTTGGATGCCGGCCGCCGGGAAGTACTTGTCATTGCGCCGCCGCAGTAGCCCGTCATCGATCAGGCCCTGGGCCACGTCGGTGGCGCCGAAGCTGCGGACCTCGGCCTCGTCGAGCGGCATCTCGGTCGCCGCACACAGCAGCTGCGGACCGAGGATGTAGGGGTTGGCGGGATCGATCACAACGCGCTCGACCGGCTTACCCAGCAGCGCGTCGGGATGGTGCACCAGGTAGGTGTCCAGCGGGTCGTCGCGCGCGATCAGCACGACCAGCGCCCCCTGGCCGCGCCGGCCCGACCGGCCGGCCTGCTGCCAGAACGAGGCGACCGTTCCCGGGAAACCGGCGAGCACCACCGCATCCAGGCCGGCGATGTCCACGCCGAGCTCCAGCGCGTTGGTGGTCGCCAGGCCGCGCAGCCGACCCTCGGCCAGGGCGCGCTCCAGCGCGCTGCGGTCCTCGGCGAGGTAGCCGGCCCGGTACGACGCGACCTTGGAGGACAGCTCCGGGGCAATGTCGTCGAGCCGCGCCCGCGTTCCCAGCGCGGTCAATTCCGCCGCGCGCCGCGACCGGACGAACGTCAGCGTTTGCGCCCCCTCGGCGACCAGGTCGGCCATCACGTGCGCCGCCTCGGCGCCGGCGGAGCGTCGCACCGGCGCTCCGTTCTCGCCGGTCAGGTCGGCCCGCAACGCGGGCTCCCACAACGCCACGGTCCGCGCCCCCTGCGGCGAGCCGTCTTCGGTGACCTCCTGCACCGGACGGCCGATGAGTTCGGCCGCCGTCGCACCCGGCGAATCGGTGGTCGCGCTGGCGAAAACGACTGTGGGCGCCGAGGAATAGCGCTCGCACAGCCTCAACAGCCGACGCAGCACCATCGCCACGTTGGACCCGAAAACGCCACGGTAGTAATGGCATTCGTCGACGATGACGAATCGAAGCCCCCGCAACAGGACGGCCCAGCGGGCGTGGTTGCGCAAGATCGAGAGGTGGATCATGTCGGGGTTGGAGAACAACCATCGGGAGTGCTCGCGGGCGAAGCGGCGCACCTCGGCCGGGCTGTCTCCGTCGTAGGCGGTGGGCGCGACGTCATGCAGCCGCGGGACGGCCGCGGTCAGCGCGTGCGCGGCGCGCAACTGGTCGTGGCCGAGCGCCTTGGTCGGCGACAGGTACAACCCCCGGGCGCGCGGGTCCGTCGCGAGCGCGTTGAGGACGGGAAGCTGATAGGCCAGTGACTTGCCCGACGCGGTGCCGGTGCTGATCGCCACGTGACGGCCGGCGTGGGCCAGCTCCGCGGCCGCGGCCTGATGTGACCACGGGTCACTGATGCCGCGTTCGGCGAACGCGCGCACCACGTCGGGCTCGGCCCACTCGGGCCAGCTGTGCGGCCGGCCGCTGCGCGCGGGCAACTCGGCGACGTGGCGCAGCGGACGCTCGTCCGGCGCGGTACCGGCGAGCGCGACGGCGAGCAGGTCGGCGCCGAAACTGGCCACCTCACGCCCTCCAAGGATCGAGCCGAGAATCAGTCCTGGACACAAGTCTGTCGCCGACGCCATGAACATGGTTGACTATTTGCGGTCGCAGCTTCTGTGTTCGTGTCAAACTTTCGCAGGAACAACGTTGCGGCCGCGGTTCCTGCGAGGTTATCGGTCGGGTGAAGTTCCGGCGACTCAGCGAGGTATGGCGGTCGCAGCTGGCCCGGGGCACCGAAAGGCGGTGCCCCGCACCCATAAGAAAAGGAAAGATCGAGAGATGCCACAGGGAACTGTGAAGTGGTTCAACGCGGAGAAGGGCTTCGGGTTCATTGCGCCCGAAGACGGTTCCGCAGATGTTTTTGTCCACTACACGGAGATCCAGGGTTCGGGCTTCCGCACCCTCGAAGAAAACCAGAAGGTCGAGTTTGAGATCGGCCACAGCCCTAAGGGCCCCCAGGCCACCGGAGTCCGCTCCGTCTGAGACGAGCAGATTCTCCACGAGAGCCCCCCGCGCGACCCGCCTAGCGGTCCCGCCGGGGGGTTTTCATTCTGTCTGGAGTCTGCCCGGAGGCTGCCCAGCCCGCCGCGCCGAATACGTGAAGACGCGGGCGGACGACCTGGCCTACTGTCGGTGGCGTGAGCCAGCTTTCCTTCTTCACAGCGGAGTCGGTGCCGCCCGCGGTCGCCGATCTCTCCGGGGTGCTGGCGGCCTCAGGGCAGATCGTGCTGGTCGGCGCCCCGTCTGAAAGTCGCCCGCAGGGCGCTCGGCTTGCCCGGCTTTCGGTGGTCGTCGACCACATGTGGCGGGCCTCGGCGCTGGCCGAGATGATCCGCGATGCGGGTCTGGTGCCGGAGATCGGCCGCACCGACGAGGACACCCCCTTGGTGCGGACGGAGATGACCCCTTCCTTGGTGACGCTCGCCGCCGAATGGACCCGGGGCGCGGTCAAGACGGTGCCCCCGCGATGGCTGCCCGGGCCGCGGGAGCTGCGGGCGTGGACGCTGGCCGCCGGCACCCCGGAGGGCGACCACTACCTACTGGGTCTCGACCCGCACGCACCCGATACCCATTCCCCGCTCGCGTCGGCGTTGATGCGGGTCGGAATTGCGCCCACGCTGATCGGCACCCGCGGCGGGCGCCCGGCGCTGCGGATCAGCGGCCGTCGCAGGCTATCGCGCCTGGTAGAGAACGTGGGGGAACCCCCGGACGGCGACGAGGCGTTGTCGCTGTGGCCCCGCGTCTAGCCGGGCTCGAGCGCCGACAATTTCGGCGGCCGGTTTGCGCAGGCCCGCCCGAGGGTGCGAAATTGTCAGATGCCCTGGAGGGCGAAGGAACGCTGGCGTATCTGATTTCACCGGAATTTCGGACGCTGGCCTGTCATTCTTCCTGCAGGGCCGCCTCGCAAGGGGGGGCCGGGATAAGAGATGGAGCGTAAGCGCAGTTGGCTGACCCGAAGCTAAAAGACCGCGTCAGCGGCGGAAATGGCAGCCGTCGGCGGCTCGTGATTGTCGAGTCGCCGACCAAGGCGCGCAAGCTGGCCGGCTACCTGGGCTCCAGCTACATCGTCGAGTCCTCGCGCGGCCACATCCGTGATCTGCCCCGCGCCGCGGCCGACGTGCCCGCGAAGTTCAAGTCCGAGCCGTGGGCCAGGCTGGGGGTCAACGTCGACGCCGATTTCGAGCCGCTCTACATCATCAGCCCGGAGAAGAAGCACACCGTCAGCGAACTCAAGGGCCTGCTGAAGGACGTCGACGAGCTCTATCTGGCCACGGATGGTGACCGCGAGGGCGAAGCCATCGCCTGGCACCTGCTGGAAACCCTCAAGCCCAGCATCCCGGTGAAGCGGATGGTGTTCCACGAGATCACCGAACCGGCGATCCTGGAGGCCGCCGAAAATCCCCGCGACCTCGACATCGACCTGGTCGACGCCCAGGAGACGCGCCGCATCCTGGACCGGCTGTACGGCTACGAGGTCAGCCCGGTGCTGTGGAAGAAGGTCGCGCCCAGGCTGTCGGCCGGCCGGGTCCAGTCGGTGGCGACCCGCATCATCGTGCAGCGCGAGCGCGACCGCATGGCCTTCCGCAGCGCCTCGTACTGGGACATCGTCGCTCAACTGGACGCCAGCGTGTCCGACCCGCAGGCACAGCCGCCCACCTTCACCGCGCGGCTGACCAACGTCGACGGCCTGCGCGTGGCCACCGGCCGCGATTTCGACTCGCTGGGTCAGCTGCGCAAGGCCGACGAAGTGGTGATCCTGGACGAGGCCGGCGCGACCCAGCTGGCGGCGGGATTGCGCGGCGCCCAGCTGTCGGTGGCATCGGTCGAGGAGAAGCCCTACACCCGGCGCCCGTACGCGCCGTTCATGACGTCGACGCTGCAGCAGGAGGCCGGGCGCAAGTTGCGGTTCTCCTCCGAGCGCACGATGAGCATCGCGCAGCGCCTCTACGAGAACGGCTACATCACTTATATGCGTACCGACTCCACCACGCTGTCGGAGTCGGCGATCAACGCGGCGCGCACCCAGGCGCGCCAGCTCTACGGCGCGGAGTACGTCTCGCCCTCGCCGCGTCAGTACACCCGCAAGGTGAAGAACGCCCAGGAGGCGCACGAGGCGATCCGGCCGGCCGGTGAGACGTTCGCCACCCCGGACGCGGTGCGCCGCGAGCTCGACGGCGACGAATTCCGGCTGTACGAACTGATTTGGCAGCGCACGGTCGCCTCCCAGATGGCCGACGCGCGCGGTACCACGCTGAGCCTGCGGATCGCCGGCACGGCGGGCGGACCGGCCGGAGATACGCCGGTGGTGTTCTCCGCGACCGGGCGCACCATCACGTTCGCCGGCTTCCTCAAGGCCTACGTGGAAACGGTGGACGAGCTGGCCGGCGGTGAGGCCGACGACGCCGAGCGGCGGCTGCCCCACCTGCGCGAGGGGCAGCGGCTGGAGGCCCTCGAGCTCACCCCGGACGGCCACGCCACCAACCCGCCGGCGCGCTACACCGAGGCCTCGCTGGTCAAGGCGCTCGAGGAGCTGGGCATCGGCCGCCCGTCGACGTACTCGTCGATCATCAAGACCATCCAGGACCGCGGCTACGTGTACAAGAAGGGCAGCGCGCTGGTGCCCTCGTGGGTCGCGTTCGCCGTCACCGGGCTGCTGGAACAGCATTTCGGCCGCCTCGTCGATTACGGCTTCACCGCGGCGATGGAAGACGAGCTCGACGCGATCGCATCGGGCACCGAGCGACGCACCAACTGGCTCAACAACTTCTACTTCGGCGGCGACCACGGCGTGCCCGACTCGGTGGCCCGCTCGGGTGGTCTGAAGAAGCTCGTCGGCGTCAACCTCGAAGGCATCGACGCGCGAGAAGTGAACTCCATCAGGGTGTTTGACGACGCGCAGGGTCGGCCCGTCTATGTCCGGGTGGGCAAGAACGGGCCCTACCTGGAACGCATCGTGACCAACGACGAGGGCGAGCCGACGCCGCAGCGGGCCAACCTCAACGACTCGCTGACCCCCGACGAGCTGACCCTTGAGGTGGCCGAAGAGCTCTTCGCGACACCGCAAGAGGGCCGCCTCTTGGGCGTCGATCCGCAGACCGGGCACGAGATCGTCGCCAAGGACGGCCGGTACGGGCCGTACGTGACCGAGGTCTTGCCCCCGCAGCCCGACTCGAACGACGGTCCCGACAGCACAGCGCCGGCGAAGAAGGGGAAGAAGCCCACCGGGCCCAAGCCCCGGACCGGTTCCCTGTTGCGCAGCATGGACCTGCAGACCGTGACGCTCGAGGACGCGCTCAAGCTGCTGTCGCTGCCCCGCGTCGTCGGCACCGACCCCGAATCCGGTGAGGAGATCACCGCGCAGAATGGCCGCTATGGCCCATACCTGAAGCGGGGCAACGACTCTCGTTCTCTGTCCACCGAGGATCAGATCTTTGACATCACCCTCGAGGAGGCGCTGAAGATCTACGCCGAGCCCAAACGACGTGGCAGGCAGAGCGCCGCAGCGCCGCCACTGCGCGAGTTGGGCGCCGATCCGGCGTCGGGCAAGCCGATGGTGATCAAGGACGGCCGATTCGGGCCGTACGTCACCGACGGCGAGACCAACGCCAGCCTGCGCAAGGGCGACGACGTGATGTCGATTACCGACGAGCGCGCCGCCGAGCTGCTGGCCGACCGGCGAGCCCGGGGCCCCGCCAAGCGGCCCGCGAAGAAATCGGCCCGCAGGGCACCGGCGAAGAAGGCGACCAAGCGCGCCTAGCCGCTGATCTCGCTCGAAACCTGTTCGCTGGCAACGTCTTCGGGGGTGGCCAGTTTCACCGGACGGGCCAGCTGGGTCGGTGCCGCGCGCCCGCGCAGATAGACGACCTCGCCGACGTCCCAGCACAGCGCCTCGGCGTCCAGCGCGCCGCTGACCGCGATCGCCGAGGCGAGCACGTGCCCGGGCTCGAGCTTGGCCAGCTCGGTGAGCCGGGCGGCCTCGTTGACCGGGTCACCGATGACCGTGTACTCGAAGCGGGCCTGCGCGCCGATGTGGCCGGCGATGGCCCGGCCGGCAGAGACCCCGATGCCGAACTCGGCCGACCCGATCACGGGAAGGATTTCGTCGTGCAGCTCGCGGGCGGCCGCCAGCGCGCCCCCCGAAGCGTCGGGGTGCTCGATCGGCGCACCGAAGATGGCCAGCGCCGCGTCGCCCTGGAACTTGTTGACGAACCCGCCGTGCTTGCCGACGGTGTCAACCACGACGCGGAAGAACTCGTTGAGCAGGTGAACCACCTCGGCGGGCGGCCGCGTCGCGGCCAGCTGGGTGGAGCCGACCAGGTCCACGAACAGCACCGCGCACTCCCCCCCCTGCCCNCCGCTCGGATAGGTCGCGGACCATGTCGTTGAAGCCCGCCTGCAGCAGGCCCAGTTCGCTGGCGTCGTAGATCTGCATGTGTGCGTTGTAGTTCCCGCGCTGCACCTCGGACAGCGCCCAGCGCAGCTGCCGCAGCGGGTCGGCGATGGACATCGCCACCAGCAGCGTGCTGACCAGCCCGACGCCCAGCGCCGCCAGCGCCAGCAGCAGGATCGGGTTGAACAACTTCTCGGGCGTGGCGTGCAGCAGCGAGGTCTTGTCGGCCACCACGGCCAGCACGATCGCCAGCAGCGGCACGGCGGTGGACAGCATCCAGCTCAGCATCTGGCGCAGGATGACGCCGGGCGCCTTGACGTTCTCCGGCACGCCGCTGCGCAGGGCCGCGACCGCCACCGGTCGCAGCACCCGCTCGGACTGCAGGTAACCAATGATCGCCGTCGCGGCGGCGCCCAGCGCGACGGCGACCGCCACGACGGGCGCGGTGTACTTGGCGACCGACCAGCTGGCGACGATGAACACCACTCCGCCGATGCACCAGGCCACCCCGCTGGTCATGGTCCGGTAGTAGGGCATGCGCAGCGCGCGGCTGCGGGCCAGCTCGGTGCCGGCCGGATCGGTTTCGGCGAGCAGATTGTCGCGGCGCTGCCAGCGGAACACCGGCAACATCAGCCGCAGGTTGAACACGATCCCGGCCAGGAACAGGCTGATCACGACGCTGATGAAGACGGCCAGGTTGACCGGCGGCAGATCTTGCAGCTGGATGCGGTCCTGGGGCGGCAGCGCGTAGCGCAGGAAGCCCAGCACGAAAAGGCCGCCGATGATGTCGGCCTGCAGCATGCTCAGCGCGAACAGTGGCCACGGCGTGCGCACCACCCACCGGACGAACCCGCCGATTCGCCCGGGCAGTGCTGCCTCGGTTGCCACCAATCCACCGTATCGGGCAGGGCGGACTTGGCGGAAAACAATAAGTATCTCGGCAAGCCGCCTGCACCTGCCGAAACGGGCGCCAGGTCACGGAATCGTCGCGATACGGTGGCCGATCGGTATCTGTCTGCCCGTGTCACTACTGTTGCCGGTGATGTCCGGAGTGTTTACGCGGCTGGTAGGCCAGGAGGCCGTCGTGGCCGGGCTGCTCGCCGCCGCCCGGGCGGCCCGCGGTGATCCGGCTCACAGCGATGCGGGCGACGGGACTATGACACATGCGTGGCTGATCACCGGTCCGCCCGGCTCCGGCCGCTCGGTTGCGGCGCTGTGCTTCGCGGCCGCGCTGCAATGCACCTCCGACGGGGAGCCGGGGTGCGGGAGCTGCCGGGCGTGCACGACGACCATGGCCGGCACCCACGCCGACGTGCGCCGGGTGATCCCGGAAGGCTTGTCCATCGGCGTGGACGAGATGCGCGGCATCGTGCAGATCGCGTCGCGCCGCCCGACCACCGGGCGCCGGCAGATCGTGGTGATCGAGGACGCCGACCGGTTGACCGAGGGTGCGGCGAACGCGCTGCTGAAGGTCGTCGAGGAACCGCCGCCGTCGACGGTGTTCCTGTTGTGCGCGCCGTCGGTGGACCCCGAGGACATCGCGGTCACGCTGCGATCCCGGTGCCGGCACGTCGCGCTGGTCACCCCGCCGACCGAGGCGATCGCCCAAGTCCTCATCGACAGCGACGACCTGGACGCCGACACGGCGAACTGGGCGGCGTCGGTCAGCGGCGGGCACGTCGGGCGGGCGCGCCGGNGCGTCGCGCGATGCGCTGGACCGCGCGCTGATCGACCTGGCCACCTACTTCCGCGATGCGCTGGTGGTCTCGGCGCACGCCGGCGGCGTCCAGGCGAATCATCCCGACATGGCCGATCGGGTGGCGGCGCTGGCCGACCACGCCTCACCCGAGCGGCTGCTGCGCTGCATCGAGGCGGTGCTGCACTGTCGCGAGGCGCTCGCGATCAACGTCAAACCCAAGTTCGCCGTCGACGCGATGGTCGCGGCCATCGGCCAGGAACTTGGGTGACCCGGCCCGGCTGCCGTAGACTCGTGCCGCCCGGCAGGGCACGCCACCTTAGCTCAGTCGGTAGAGCGGCTCACTCGTAATGAGCAGGTCAGGAGTTCGATTCTCCTAGGTGGCTCACCGCTTCCCACGCGCCGAACGTGGCCGTAGCGTCGCGCTCGGCGAGGACCTCGCTGTGCTTCAACGGTCAGGCCGGCACCACGAACCCGACCGGTCCCGACGCCAGGCACAACGCCAGCGCGGTCGTGTTGGCCCGGACGGTGATCGCGTCCCCGGCGCCGGGCAGGCGCACGAAGACCCGGTTCAGACCCGGATGCACCAGCACCTTCACGTCGGGACCCTCCGCCAGCGCCAGCGTCATCGAACCATCGCTGTTGGCAAGGTAATTGAGCTCGACGGTCCAATCGGCGGGCAGCAGCGGGCCGTCGAGAACCAGCCGCGCCGGCTTGTCCGGCTGGGCGAAATAGCCGCAGTGCGGCATGGGCCCCGGCACGATGGTGCGGATCCAGGTCACCCGCGCGTTGATCAACCGGCCCGAGCTGTCGATCATCCGCAATTGTGGCGTCGCCGAGTCGAATTCGGGCCTGTCTCGCAGCAGCGCGAACATGTGGCTGGCCAGATTCTGCGGCGCGGCCACCCGCTGCAGGACCAGCGGGTCGACCTCCTGATCCAGCAGCGGTGCAGCCGAGGCCGCGTGCGCGGCGGCCAGACCGGCGCGCGCGTTCTGCAGGTACGGCTGGGCGGGGTTGTCCCGCCAGCTGGTCAGGAAGGTCGCCGTCGAGTACAGGCTGCTGGCCACGAACGCCACCGCCAAACCGGCCGTCGCCAGCGTGCGTGTCGCCGACGCGTTCAGCCACCGCGCCGTGCCCGGCCGGTTTGGGGCGCGCAACGCGACGGCCGCCAGCAGCGCCAGCACGACGACCAGATCCGGCAGGTAGCGCAGCGTCTGCGCCAGCTCCAGCGCCGTCTGCTTCGACGAGCGCATCAGATAGATCGGCACCTGACACGCGATGGCGTAGCCGGCCGCGGTCAGCCACACCGGCCCGATGCGGCGCTTGCGCGACAGCGACAGGGCCACCGCCCCGATCAGCACCAGCCAGCCGAGCGCCATCACCGAGGGCGGGGGTGTGGCCCACGGCGAGGCCGGCGCCCACCGGTCCCAGTGCCACGGCCCGCCGGCCAGCCCCGGCACGATGCCGTGGGTAACCGATCGCCACAGCAGATCCCCCGCCATCGCCACGTCGGTGCTCCAGCGCCGCTGGTTGACGACGGCCAGGTACAGCGCGACCCAGGCGGCGGTCAGCGCCAACGACGCGATCCACAACGGCCGGCCGGCCCGCCACACCGTGCGCAGCGCGGACCGGTCACCGGACACGTGGCCCAGCAGGGCGGCCACGGCGAACGCGACGAACGGTATGACGGCGGCCTTCTCGAAGAACAGCAGCCCGCCGAGGTAAACAAGCGCCCCGGTCAGGGCGTAGCGCCGGTTTCCGGTGCGCACCAGCAAGACCGCATCGCCGCACACCCACGCCAGCGCCGCCAGCATGGGCAGCGAATTCAGCGCCGCCGCCCACCACGCGAAGCCCGGCACCCCCAGCGGTGTGAACAGCGCGAACGTCAACGGCATCAGCAGCACCCACCGCCAGCCGAGGATGACGTACAGCGCGCGCAGCAGGGCCAGCGAGGCCACCAGCTGCAGCACCACCAGGCTGACCGCCGGCAGCGTCCAGTTCAGCGGTGCCAGCCGGGTGATGACGCCGGCGACCAGGAACGCCGCCGGCATCACGTGCCCGTCGTGGTCGTCGAACAGGTACGACGGCGACAGCACGCCCTCGGTGCCGGCCTTCCCGACGAGAATCAGGTCGTCCCAGTAGAAGTAGCCCCGGAAAGCCAGCACCGCGCGGACCCCCAGCTGCGCGACGATGAGTGCGGCGGCTGCCGCCATCACCCCCCGCTTGTATGGTGGGCCGGTGCGCGCACTGGTCACCGGGGCAGCCGGATTCATCGGCTCGACGCTAGTCGACCGTCTGCTGGCCGACGGTCACGCGGTGGTGGGGCTGGACAATTTCGCGACCGGTCGCGCGACCAACCTCGAACACCTGGCCGACAACCCGGCGCACGTCTTCGTCGAGGCCGACATCGTCACCGCCGACTTGCCCGCCATCCTGGACCAGCACCGCCCGGAGGTGGTGTTCCACCTCGCGGCGCAGATCGACGTGCGGCACTCGGTGGCGGACCCCCAGTTCGACGCGTCGGTCAACGTCATCGGCACCATCCGCCTGGCCGACGCGGCCCGCCAGACGGGGGTGCGCAAGATCGTGCACACCTCGTCGGGGGGATCCATCTACGGCACGCCGCCGGTGTACCCGACCCCCGAGACGGTGCCCACCGACCCGGCGTCGCCGTACGCCGCGGGCAAGGTGGCCGGCGAGGTCTACCTGAACACCTTCCGCCACCTGTACGGCCTCGACTGCTCGCACATCGCGCCCGCCAACGTGTACGGCCCCCGGCAGGACCCGCACGGCGAGGCGGGCGTGGTGGCGATCTTCGCCCAGGCGCTGCTGTCGGGCAAGCCCACCAAGGTGTTCGGCGACGGCGGGAAAACCCGCGACTACGTGTACGTCGACGACGTGGTGGACGCGTTCGTCAAGGCCGCCGGGGAGGCGGGCGGCGGCCAGCGTTTCAACGTCGGCACCGGGATCGAAACCTCGGACCGCCAACTGCATTCGGCGGTGGCCGCGGCCGTCGGGGGGCCCGACGACCCGGAGTTTCATCCGGATCGCCTCGGCGACCTGAGGCGGTCCTGCCTCGACATCGGCTTGGCGGCAAAGGTTTTGGGCTGGCGCCCGCAGATTCAACTCGACGAGGGCGTGCGCCGCACGGTCGAATACTTCCGCAAGGCCCATACGGCCTAGCGCGGTTCGGGCTCCTGCGCGCCCTCCAGCGCGACCGCCCGGGCCAGTCGCGCGTAGCGCAACTCCAGGTCCTTGAAGCGCATATAGGTGCTCAACGTGGTGAAGCTGAACGCCATGATCAGCGCGTAGAGCATCAGGTCGGTGCCGCGGCGCACGCCGAACCAGTGCGCCACCACCGTCGTGTCGTCGGGCCGCAGCACGGCGTAGATGCCGGCCAGCACAAACAGGACGTACCCGACCTTCACCCACGCCTTGGACCGTGAGCTGCGCCGGGACCGCAGCAGGTACACCAGCAGCGCGACGATCGCCCCGATCAGCAGCACCTGGATCCAGTTCATCTCGAAGTCCTCCCTCGCAGCAACCCGTCGAAAATGATGTTGACGCCGTTGAGCAGGGGCTGCCCCTTGGACTTCGAGTAGTCGGTGTACAGCACCTCGACGGGTTGTTCCACTACGCGCCAATGGTTTTCGGCGATCAACGAGACGAACTCATTGGCGTGGCTCATGCCGCTCATGGTGATGTCGAGCCCGTCGGCGACCTTCTTGTTGAACACGCGCAGCCCATTGTTGGTGTCGGTCAAGCCAAGTCGGCGACCGCGACGGCTGAGCCGCGCCGCGGTCCGCAGCACGATCCGCTTGAAAAACGGCGGCCGGCTGCCCTCGTGCGCGCCGAATCGGGTGCCGATGACCACGTCGACGTCGCCCGCGCCGAGCCGGTCGATCATCGCGGCCAGGTCCTTGACGCGGTGCTGGCCGTCGGCGTCGAAGGTGGCGAACACCTGCGCCCCGGGCTGCTTGCGCGCGTACTCGACACCGGTCTGGATCGCCGCGCCCTGGCCGAGGTTGACGGGATGGCGCACCAAATGGGCCCCGGCCCGCCGGGCGATCTCACCGGTGCCGTCGGTGCTCCCGTCGTCCACGCAGACGACGTGATCGAAGACCGAGCGGACGTCGGCGATCACCTCGCCGATGACCGCGGCTTCGTTGAAGGCGGGGATGACGATCCAGACGCCGGAGTAGTGGGATTCAGTAGCCATCTAAGCCCATAAGGTTAGCCAGGATCAGCCGGTTGAGCGCCCTGCTCGCGCCAGCGCCGCCAGGTGGACGCCGATTCCCACCAGTGGGCCGCACAACAGGCCGACCACGGTGCGCGTCTGCAGCGGCAGCGGCAACAACAGCAGCAGCCCCGACGCCACCGTCGCGCCGACCCACCCCAGCGCATAGGCCCGATGCAGCGCGGCCGCGACGGTGCCGGCGCCGGTCAGCGTCAGCATGGCGATCGCCACGGCGGCCGCCGTCAGCCAGGCCAGCAGCGCGCTGCTGGCCTGGTATTGGGGCCCGAAGAAGACGCGCAGCAACCAGGGGCCGACCACGCCCGCCGCCAGCACGCCGGTCGCGCCGATGCCACCGATGATCGCGGCCGGGCGTCCCAGCGCCCGGAGCCGGTCGCTGCGCTCGTCGACGAAGTGGGCGATGAGGTTGCCCTGCATGGCGGTCAGCGGCACCAGCAGCGGCGCGCGGGTCAACGTCACCGCGAGGATGATCACGCCACCCTCCGCCCCCAAGTCGGTGCTGGTCAGCTTCAGCAGGACCGGAAACCCCATCACCAGGATCGCGCTGGCACCGGCCGCGGTGATCGAGTGGGCTGCCCCGCGCAGGAAGGTCGCGGTATCGCCTGGCGTCAGCAGCCTGGCCGCCGCACGCGCCGTCGGCGAGACGGCCAGCGTGATCAGCCACGCCGTCGCGCCCGCCACGGTGGCCCACAGGAACCCGGCCAGACCCCAGCCGATCGCGAACGTCGCCGCGGCCACCGTCACCCGGATGACTGCGTCGGTCACCATCAGCGCCCCGTATGAGGTCCAGTGATTGGTGCCGGCCAGCATGCCGAGCAGGGTGGCGTGCAGGCAGAACCCGGCCAGCCCGACGCTGAGCAGCGCCACCGACAGCCAGCGCGCCTCGACGAACACCCGTGCGCTCCACAACGGCGAGCTGCCGGCGATCACGACGGCCGCGGCCACGCCGACCATCGCGGCGACGCGCAGCGGATGGGTGCGCCCGACCGGGGCCGCCCCGATGTCCCCGAGGTAGCTCGCCGAGCGGACCTCCCGGGTGGTCTCCTGCAGCAGCCCGTTGGCGGCGCCGGTCACCAGGCCGAACGCCCCCCAAAACACCCCGAAGATCGAGAAGCCGCGCGGCGCCAGGTCGCGGGCGGCCAGATAGATCACCGCGTACCCGCACAGCGCGGTCAACGCGGTGGCGGTGCCGACCCGGGCCACGCTGCCACGCGCGACCGGCCCCCTCGAGGCCCCGACTTCGGTCACCGGGGCAGCGCCTGTATCCCCACAATTTGAAAATAGTAGGTGCCCGGCACCGATCGACCGCGCCGGCGAGGGGGTTCGCTATCGTGGGCGGCTGTCGGGGAAGGATCCATGGCCGCGTTCCGCATCTTCGGGATTTCGCTGTTAATCACCGTTGCGGCGCTCGCCGCCGGGTACGCCCACGGTGGCCCGAATGCCCTCTTTGTGCTGCTGGTGCTCGCCGTTCTCGAGGTGTCGCTGTCGTTCGACAACGCGATCATCAACGCGGCGATCCTGCAGCGAATGAGCCCGTTCTGGCGGCAGATGTTCTTGACGATCGGGATCCTGATCGCCGTGTTCGGCATGCGGTTGGTTTTCCCTTTGCTCATCGTGTGGGCGACCGCGGGCCTGGAACCGGTGCGCGCGTTCGAGTTGGCGCTCAACCCGCCGCCGCACGGCGCGCACCAATTCCCGGACGGGTCACCCAGCTACGAAAAGCTGATCGCCGCCGCCCATCCCCAGATCGCGGCCTTTGGCGGAATCTTTCTCTTGATGCTGTTCTTGGATTTCGTCTTCCACGACCGGGATATCAAGTGGCTCAAGTGGATTGAGATCCCGTTCGCGCGCATCGGGCGCCTGGGTCAGGTGTCGGTGGTGGTGGCCGCGGTCGCGCTGGTACTGGCGGGGACGCAGCTGACGCACTCCAGCGACGAACGCGCGACGGTCTTGATCGCCGGGCTGCTGGGCCTGATCACCTACCTCGTCGTCAACGGTTTGAGCCGGGCGTTTCGGCCCTCCGACGTCAAGGCGGTGACGGCCGGCAAGACCGGCGGCGCGGCGGTCGGCAAGGCCGGGTTGACGCTGTTCCTCTATCTCGAGGTGCTCGACGCCGCCTTCTCCTTCGACGGGGTCACCGGCGCGTTCGCGATCACCTCGGACCCGATCCTCATCGCGCTGGGCCTGGGATTGGTGGGCTCGATGTTCGTCCGGTCGATCACCATTTATCTCGTCCAACAGGACGCGTTGGACCGCTACGTGTACCTGGAACACGGCGCGCACTGGGCGATCGGTGTGCTGGCCGCCATCATGTTGTTCTCGATCGAGCCGCACTTTGCGGTGCCCGAGGCGGTCACCGCTTCGGTGGGCGTGGTCTTCATCGCGGCGGCGTTGGGCTGGAGTGTGTTGCGCAACCGGCGCAACGCCGCGGCCACCGCCGCTCAGGCCTCGAGCTGACCGGCGATGCGCCGCTCGATGGCGGCGCGGGCCGGCGCCGGCAGCACGATGAGCCCGTCGAGTTCCTTGCGTGCCCGCAGATAGGCGTTCTGTCGCTCGTCGCGCGTGGCCGCCTCGTCTTGCGCCAGGTGCAGCAGGTTCTGCGCGCGCGCCAGCCGTTGCTGGTCGTCCTCCGAGAAGTCGCTGCGGCGACGGCGGACCGCCTCGGCCTCGGCGATCTCGAACGCGCTGATGTACTCGTGGACGGCGTCGCGATATTCCCGTTGTGCGGTCGGGTCGCCGGCGAGGTCCTCGGCGCGCTCCGGGCGCAGCAGGTCGGCCCGCCGCTTCGCCTTGTGAAACGCGATGGTCAGCGGATCGCGCATGTCCGTCATCATCGGGAAGTCCAGCAATTTGGCGATGTCGAGTTCGTAATCGAACCACCGCGCGTCGGTACGGTCATGCGCCGCAACGAGTTTGGCGAGCTCCCGGCGTGAGCCCTCCTCGTTGTTCCGCGCCCGCGCGGCCGCCTCGGCCGCTGCGATCTTGGCCTGCTGCTTTAACCGGTAGCGCTCGAGGCGCCTTTCGGCGCGGCGCTCGTTGGCCGCCGCGACCGCCCTGACACCCGCGCCGATCGAGCCGCCCAGCGGGAAGATCAGCCACCAGAAACTGGCGGCGAAATGCAGCACCGGGGTCACATCGCCAGGATGCCACCGCGCCGCGGCGCGCGGTTACGCCGAAAGCGTTAGTGCCCGGTCGTCAGTGCCCGTGGGCCTTGAACCGCTCCACCGAACGCTGCACCTCCGCTTCGGCTTCGGCGCGGTCGACCCAATCGGCCGCCTTGACGAACTTGCCCGGCTCCAGCGCCTTGTACTGCGAGAAGAAGTGCTTGATCACGTCCAGTTCGAATTCCGGCACGTCGCCGATGTCCTGGATGTGGTCCCAGCGATGGTCGCCGGCCGGCACGCACAGCACCTTGTCGTCGCCGCCCGCCTCGTCGACCATCCGGAACATGCCCACCGGCCGCGCCTCCACGATCACGCCGGGAAACACCGACTGCGGCAGCAGCACCAGCGCGTCCAGCGGGTCGCCGTCCTCACCCAGGGTGTCCTCGATGAAGCCGTAGTCAGTGGGATAGGCCATCGACGTGTAGAGGTAGCGGTCCAGGCGCACCCGGCCGGTCTCATGATCGACCTCGTACTTGTTGCGTTGGCCTTTCGGANTTCTGCGCGCGCGCCAGCCGTTGCTGGTCGTCCTCCGAGAAGTCGCTGCGGCGACGGCGGACCGCCTCGGCCTCGGCGATCTCGAACGCGCTGATGTACTCGTGGACGGCGTCGCGATATTCCCGTTGTGCGGTCGGGTCGCCGGCGAGGTCCTCGGCGCGCTCCGGGCGCAGCAGGTCGGCCCGCCGCTTCGCCTTGTGAAACGCGATGGTCAGCGGATCGCGCATGTCCGTCATCATCGGGAAGTCCAGCAATTTGGCGATGTCGAGTTCGTAATCGAACCACCGCGCGTCGGTACGGTCATGCGCCGCAACGAGTTTGGCGAGCTCCCGGCGTGAGCCCTCCTCGTTGTTCCGCGCCCGCGCGGCCGCCTCGGCCGCTGCGATCTTGGCCTGCTGCTTTAACCGGTAGCGCTCGAGGCGCCTTTCGGCGCGGCGCTCGTTGGCCGCCGCGACCGCCCTGACACCCGCGCCGATCGAGCCGCCCAGCGGGAAGATCAGCCACCAGAAACTGGCGGCGAAATGCAGCACCGGGGTCACATCGCCAGGATGCCACCGCGCCGCGGCGCGCGGTTACGCCGAAAGCGTTAGTGCCCGGTCGTCAGTGCCCGTGGGCCTTGAACCGCTCCACCGAACGCTGCACCTCCGCTTCGGCTTCGGCGCGGTCGACCCAATCGGCCGCCTTGACGAACTTGCCCGGCTCCAGCGCCTTGTACTGCGAGAAGAAGTGCTTGATCACGTCCAGTTCGAATTCCGGCACGTCGCCGATGTCCTGGATGTGGTCCCAGCGATGGTCGCCGGCCGGCACGCACAGCACCTTGTCGTCGCCGCCCGCCTCGTCGACCATCCGGAACATGCCCACCGGCCGCGCCTCCACGATCACGCCGGGAAACACCGACTGCGGCAGCAGCACCAGCGCGTCCAGCGGGTCGCCGTCCTCACCCAGGGTGTCCTCGATGAAGCCGTAGTCAGTGGGATAGGCCATCGACGTGTAGAGGTAGCGGTCCAGGCGCACCCGGCCGGTCTCATGATCGACCTCGTACTTGTTGCGTTGGCCTTTCGGAATCTCGATGGTCACGTCGAATTGCACCGCGCCGGCTCCTTCACGAGGGGTGGGTCTTGGTAGGTCAGTACATCGCGCATCACCCTAGTCGAGCGTCCTGCGGCCGATTCGGCAGAATGGGTCCAAACAGTCAGGAGAGTGATGGGTCCTACTCGCTGGCGGAAATCCACCCAGGTGTTCATCGGGTTGGCCGTGCTGGCGTTCGTCGCCGCGGTCGTGGCGGCGGCGACGTTTTTCACCACGGGCGGGCACGGCGCCGGCGCCGCGCACGTCCCGGTGCCGCCTCCNGTGCCGGCGTCGACCAACAAGGTCCTGACCGCCGCCGCGGCGCTGCTGACGCTGGATCGTCAGGCCCGGATCAGCACCCGGGTGGTCGCCGGCAGCCCGAATCCCCAGGGGCCGGTCGTGCTGGTGGGTGCCGGGGATCCGGCGCTGTCGGCGGCGCCGCCGGGTGCGGACACCTGGTATCGGGGTTCGGCGCGCATCGGCGACCTGGTCGAGCAGGTCCGGCGCAGCGGCATGACCCCGACCGCGGTGCAGGTGGACACCTCGGCGTTCAGCGGACCGACGATGGCGCAGGGCTGGGACCCGGCCGACGTCGACAACGGCGACATCGCGCCGATCGAGTCGGTGATGATCGACGCGGGCCGCATTCAGCCGACCACGGTCAACTCGCGTCGGTCCAGGACGCCGGCGCTGGACGCCGGTCGGGAGCTGGCCAAGGGCCTCGGGCTGGATCCGGGCGCGGTGACGATCGGCACGGCGCCATCGGGGGCGCGGCAGCTGGCCGTGGTGCAGTCGGCGCCGTTGATCCAGCGGCTGTCCGAGATGATGGACCACTCCGACAACGTCCTGGCCGAGTGCATCGCCCGGGAGGTGGCGGCCGCGATCAACCGGCCGCAGAGCTTCGCCGGGGCGGTCGACGCGGTGACCAACCGGTTGAGCACCGCGCACGTCGAGACCGCGGGCGCCAGGCTGGTGGATTCCAGCGGGCTTTCCGTCGAAGACCGGTTGACGGCCAAGACGCTGGACGGCGTGGTGCAGGCGGCCGCCGGGCCCGACCAGCCGGCGCTGCGGGCGTTGCTGGACCTGCTACCGATCGCCGGCGGCAGCGGGACGCTGGGCGACCGGTTCCTCGACGCGGCCACCGATCGAGGTCCCGCGGGGTGGCTGCGCGCCAAGACCGGCTCGCTGACCGCCGTCAACTCGTTGGTTGGGGTGCTTACCGATCGCAGCGGGCGGGTGCTCACGTTCGCGTTCCTGTCCAACGATGCGGGTCCGAACGGCCGCAACGCGATGGACGCGCTGGCCACCAAGCTCTGGTTCTGCGGGTGCGCATGACGCCCTCGTCCAGCCTGACCCTCGGTACCGCCGTCGACTGGCGATTCGCGGCGACGGTCGGCCAGCGGCTGGCCCGCCCCGGCCCGGCCTCCAGCGACTACACCCGCCGGCAGGCGATCGAGGAGCTGACGAGCGCGGCGGCCAAAGCCGAACCGCCGGTCCGCGAAGTCACGGGCCTGGCCACCAACGGTGCGGTCCCGGCCGCCCGCATCGTGGACCGCACGCAGTGGATCGGCGCGGCGGCGGAGTCGATGCGGGTGATGACCAACGGCAGCGAGACGCCGCGGGGGTTCCTCACGGGCCGCATCACCGGCGCGCAGACGGGCGCCGTGCTGGCGTTCGTGTCATCGGGGATCCTCGGCCAGTACGACCCGTTCGCCAGGGGCCGTGAGACCGCAAAAGAGGGAAGTCTGCTGCTGGTGTATCCGAACGTCATCGCCGTCGAGCGCCAGCTTCGGGTCGAGCCCTCCGACTTCCGGTTGTGGGTGTGCCTGCACGAGGTGACCCACCGGGTCCAGTTCACCGCCAATCCGTGGCTATCCGATTACATGTCCGGGGCGTTGGGGCTGCTGACGCAGGACGTGGGGGAGGACATCGGCCAGGTGGCGGCCCGTCTCGCCGACTTCGTGCGCAACCGCGGCGCCGTCGAATCCGACGGCGGCGCGTCCGGGATCATCGGGCTGGTGCGCGCCGTGCAGTCCGAGCCGCAACGCAAGGCCCTGGATCAGCTGCTGGTGCTCGGCACCCTGCTCGAGGGCCACGCCGACCACGTCATGGACGCCGTCGGGCCGGTCGTCGTGCCGTCGGTGGCCACCATCCGCCGGCGATTCGACGAGCGTCGCCACCGCAAGCAACCCCCGCTGCAGCGCGTGCTCCGCGCGCTGCTCGGGCTCGACGCCAAGCTCAGCCAATACACGCGCGGGAAGGCGTTCGTCGACCACGTGGTGGGCAAGGTGGGAATGCAGCGGTTCAACACCGTCTGGTCGGGCCCCGATACGCTGCCGCTGCCCGCCGAGATCGAAAACCCCCAGCGATGGATCGACAGGGTGCTGTAGGGCAGCTGCGCACGGCTGTCGACGCGTTCGCCCACACCTATCTCGCCACCGAGGAGCCGTGGTGCGTGGCGCTGTCCGGCGGCCCGGACTCGCTGGCGCTCACCGCCGTCGCGGCCCCGCTTCGGCCCACCACCGCCCTGATCGTCGATCACGGCCTGCAGGCCGGTTCGGCCGCCGTCGCCGAGACCGCGCGCCGGCAGGCGATCGCCCTGGGATGCGTTGACGCGCAAGTGCTTTGCGTTCAGGTGGGCAAGGACGGCGGCCCGGAGGCGGCGGCTCGCTCCGCCCGCTACGCCGCCTTGCGCGCGTCCTCCGCCGGCCCGGTGCTGTTGGCCCACACGCTCGACGATCAGGCGGAGACGGTGCTGCTGGGGCTGGGGCGCGGCTCCGGGGTGCGCTCGATCGCCGGGATGCGCCCGCACGACCCTCCGTGGTGTCGGCCGTTGTTGGGGGTGCGGCGTTCGGCGACGCACGCCGCCTGCGCGGAACTGGGGCTGACCGCCTGGCAGGACCCGCACAACAGCGACCGCCGCTTCACCCGAACCCGGCTGCGCTTGGAGGTGCTACCGCTGCTGGAGGACGTGCTCGGCGGCGGCGTGGCCGCGGCGTTGGCGCGCACCGCGACGGCGTTGCGTGAAGACAGCGAGCTGATCGACACGCTCGCGGCGCAAGCGCTGCCCGGGGTGCGGGCGGGCTCGGGGCTGCAGCCCGGGGCCCTCGGTGGATTGCCCGGGCCCGTGCGCCGGCGGGTGATCCGCGGCTGGCTGCTGGCCGGGGGCGCGACCGGCTTGACCGACAAACAAATCCGCGGGGTGGACGCGCTGATCACCGACTGGCGCGGACAAGGTGGGGTGGCGGTGGGCTCGTCGCTGCGGGGCGAGCGATTGATCGCGGGGCGGCGCGACGGCGTACTCACGCTGTGGCGACAGCCTGTGTAAGTCGGGCCCGCCGTTGGTTATTCGGCCGCTGGCGTGGCACGCTGTGGTCGTGGCCCAGACGTCGCCGCCGATCGTCCCCGCGCAGCCCGCAGAGCTGTATCCCGGGGATATCAAGTCGGTGCTGCTCACCGCGGAGCAGATTCAGGCGCGCATCGCCGAACTCGGCGAGGAAATCGGCAACCACTATCGCGAGCCTGCGGGCGAATCGGGCCAGGATTTGCTGCTGGTCACCGTGCTCAAGGGCGCGGTGATCTTCGTCACCGACCTGGCCCGTGCGATACCGGTGCCGACCCAGTTCGAATTCATGGCCGTCAGCTCCTACGGGTCCTCGACGTCGTCGTCCGGCGTGGTGCGGATCCTCAAGGACCTGGACCGCGACATCAACGACCGGGATGTGCTCATCGTCGAGGACGTCGTCGACTCGGGGCTGACCTTGTCGTGGTTGCTGCGCAACCTCAAGAGCCGGCGGCCTCGCTCGCTGCGGGTGTGCACGTTGCTTCGCAAGCCCGACGCGGTGCGCGCCAAGGTCGAGATCGCTTATGTGGGCTTTGACATTCCGAACGACTTCGTCGTGGGCTACGGCCTCGATTACGACGAGCGCTACCGCGACCTGTCCTACATCGGGACCCTGGATCCTCGGGTATACGAGGAGTAGCGGGCTAGTTGTTCTGACCTGAGAGGTTAGGTACGCGAGAGGCGGGTGGTTGGCCGCCGAGTGCGGTGTGGCCGCGGTGGTAATTGTAGGTGTGCAGCCAGGTGAGGAACTCGTCGCAGCGCTCGGCGTCGCTGCGGTAGAGCCCGGCATAGGCCCATTCGTCGGCCAGGGTGCGATGAAACCTCTCCACTTTGCCGTTGGTCTGGGGCCGGTACGGTCGAGTGCGGCGGTGTTCGATGTCGCCGAGCGTGTCGCTGAAGGTGTGGGAGCGGTAACAGGACCCGTTGTCGGTCAACACTTTCCGCACGGTGATGCCACACTCGTTGAACCACGCGTTGGCTCGAACCCAAAACGCGGCGGCGGTCTCTTTGCGTTCATCGGCGAGCAACTCGGAGTAGGCCAATCGTGAGTGCCCGTCCAGGGCGGTGTGCAGGAAATGGTGCCCATGTAACGGATTACCGTGCTTGCTTCGTCGCCTCGAACTCTTGTCGGCCTGTGTGTTGCGGTTACCTGCGGTGCGGCCGAGCATCCGCCAGCCGCCGCCGGCGGGAATCTTGCCGAGTTTCTTGACATCGACATGAACCAGATCGCCGGGCTGGACCGACTCGATGCGCCGGATCACCCGTCCAGTCGGACGGTCCAGCCAGCGTAGTTTGGCCAGACCGTAGCGGGTCAGCACGCGATGGACCGTGGAGGGATGTATTCCCAGCAGATACCCGATCCGCGCTGGTCCCCACCGGCGAATGACACGAACCTTGATAATCCGCCGCTCGGTGCGCGTGGGCGTTCGATTGGGGCTGTGGTGCGGTCGTGAGCTGCGATCGGCCATCCCGGCCTCTTTGAGCTCGCGGTAACGGCTGGCCCAGCGGACTGTTGTAGTGACCGAAACCTGAAAGCGTTCAGCAGCTCGGCGCAGCGGCCAACCGTCGTCGACGACACAACGAGCCAGTCGCAGACGGCCGGTTTCGGACAAGGGGGCATTACGGTGGGACACGAAGACCTCCGAAGTGAGTGCGTTTCCTAAGCAGCTCGCACTTCACTCGGAGGTCTTCTTGATGTCACCACGCCACGCCGTACCTAACGTCCGTGGTCAGTACAGCTAGTCCAGCTCCCACACGGCGGTCACCGAGAAGCTCACCGTCTGCTGACCCGGCTCCAGTGGCACCGCGGCGAAGCTGCGCGGCGGGGCCGGCGGCCCGCCGGGCATGGGCGCGTTGCCGGAGGCCTCGGAAATCGAGAGCACCCTGCCCAGGCGCAGGCCGGATAACTGGGCGTACTGGTCGGCACGGGCCTTGGCATCGTTGAACGCCCGCGCGCGGGCGTCCTTGACCAGCTGCGAGT
Organism: Mycobacterium interjectum; assembly: GCF_900078675.2. Taxonomy (GTDB): domain Bacteria; phylum Actinomycetota; class Actinomycetes; order Mycobacteriales; family Mycobacteriaceae; genus Mycobacterium; species Mycobacterium interjectum. The sequence continues at coordinate 3,843,401 of NZ_LT546237.1, read as the reverse complement.
CATCGGCGATGGAGTAGCTGACCGAGCTGATCCGGGTGGCGTCGCCGCCGGTGCCGACGATGAGTGCCAGCATTCGGGACGCGGCATCGGCCGGATGGATCTTCACCTGGATCGCGTTGGTGGCGCGGTAGCCGGTGATCGTCGCGGCGCCGGTGCCGTACTGGGGTTCCAGGGTGACCGTGGTGGTGCTGATGTCTTTGCGGTCCAGTCCCGCCCCGACCAGGGCGTTGATCACCGCTTGCTGGCGATCGTTCGTCTGGTTCATCGCGGTGGTGACGTCGGGCGCGGTGAACTCGATGCCGGCGTTGGCGGTCAGGGTGTCGGGGACGCCTTGGACTTGTCCCGAGCCGACGACGGTCACTTGGCGGGGGTTCGCGCCCGGTGGCGTCGCGTTGTGCTTGTCGCACGACGACAGGGCGGCGACGGTCAAGCCGGCCGCGGTCAAGGCAATCAACGTGCGGGCCAACCTCGGGGCGTTCGATGCGATCGGCATGTGTGGACACTAGCGCCAGTGGCCCCGAGGGATCTGTGATTCGCGCGAACGCGGGCCGGCCCGCAAAGCCTAGGCCGAATTGCGGAAACCGCAGCAAAGCTCGTGTCGCGTCTCTAATTATCTTGTTTACAACATCTTTCAATTCGCAGCCGCCCATCGGAGGACGAGGATGGAAGTGCTTGTCCGCAACGGCTTGGCGCCCAATAGATTTGGGAATTGCGCCTCTTCTGAGGCGGGAAAAATTGACGCTCAAGAAGATTCGTATCGACGGGTTGGCGGTTTAATCCGCACGCGCCCGGGTACAACTTCATATGTCCCCCAAGCAATTACACACACGCCAGTACTCTCCCGCCGCTGTGCGCGCGCAGCGAAGCAAGGCCACCGGCCGGCACACCCTCATGCTCGTATCGGCCACGGCGACGATCGGCGCGGCCGTTTGGTGTGGATCCGGCGTCGCCCACGCCGCCCCCAACTACGAGCAGCAGGCGTGCGCGCTGATGGACGATCACGGCACCGCGATACACCTGGGTTATTCGTCGTATCCCAGCGAGTACGCGTTCTCGGTGCTTTCCAAGGAGATGCCACCGCTGGACGCGGCGCACGTCCTGCGGGCCGCCACTCGGGACGTGTGCCCCGGACACGCGCGCGACATGCCGCAAGACTGGCAATAGCCCGAAGATCTCGACGCACACTCGGCGGGCGAGGCCGACCCGCCGCGCCCGCCGGTCTACCCCGACGCTGACCTAATCGCGCGGCGGGTCCGCCGCCGGATTGGGGATCTGCAGCACCCGTTGCCGGGTGGTCATCCGGAACGGGTCAAGGGATTGCGACTCGCCCAGGGCCTCGCGCACGTCGTCGAGCGTGATGAGCCCTAGTTCGACTTGCAGCCACGTGGCGCTGAGACCGAATGCATGAGCCGCGCGCCTGGCCTCCTCGGCGTCCGGGAAGTCATCGGCGTTGGCGCGCCCCACCCCCCCATACCACCGACCCTTGGTGACGCCGCAGGCATCGCGCAATTGCTCGACGGTGATGTCACGGTTCAGCGTGGCTTCGAGCAGGCGCTTGAGGCCCCAGCCTGCGGGGTTGGTTCTCGGCATGCCTCCGAGAGTAACCGGATGCCAAAACGTGGTCAAAAGGTCGCGGCCTGCGAACTAACAGATTAATTGAAGAAATATCAGTCTAAATCTAGACAAAGATTCATAATTCATGACACAGTGTCCGCACTGAGTACGAACAAACCCGCAACTACACCTCTGCCGGACCCCGGCACGGCGGTTTTTCATCAGGAGGAACACCCACATGTCCTTTGTCGTCACAGCGCCGGACCTGCTGTCAGCGGCGGCCGGCCGGCTGCAGGTGATCGGTTCGACCATCAGCGCGGCCAACGCGACGGCCGCGTTTCCGATCACCGGCGTGATCCCGGCGGCGGCCGACGAGGTCTCGGCGGCGACGGCGGCGGCCTTTTCCGGTTACGGCCAGGTCTACCAGGCAATCAGCGCTGAGGCCGCGCTCATCCACGAGGAGTTCGTCAGGGCCTTGGGGCTCGGTGCCCACTCCTATGCGGCCACCGAGGTAGCGAACGCGACGCAGGCGGCGGGCGGCCAAGTGCCGGCCGTGCCCGCCCGCATGGCCCCGACGGCNGGGCATCCACCTCCCGGCGATCGCCGCGACCGAGGCGCAGTACGGCGAGATGTGGGCCCAGGACGCCGCCGCGATGTACGCCTATGCAGCATCAGCGGCAACGGCGTCCGCGCTGGCCCCGATGGTGACGGCGCCGCCCACCACCAACCCGGCCGGGTCGGCCGCCGCCGCCATCGCGAACCTGCAGAGCGCCGCACAAGGCTTGGGCAATCAAGCGGTCCTGGGTCCGTCAACGATCCCGTCCGCGCTCAACTCGTCCGCGTCGACGCTGGTTAGCGGTTTCCAATCCGGGATAGGCGAATTCGCCCAACTGATCGGTGCGCCGCTTGGCCAGGGCGTCGGCAGGACGGCCGCACCGGGGACGCCGATGCATGCGCCGGGGCCGGTCATGCGGCCGCCGTCCATGCCCGCGATGCCTGCGCCACCTCTGATGCGCGTCGCGCCGGCGATGCCGGCCGNAATCACCAGACAACACATAACTTTTCGAAGGAGAGCTGAAAATGACCGCACGATTTATGACCGACCCGCACGCGATGCGCGACATGGCGGGCCGCTTCGAGGTCCACGCCCAGACGGTCGAGGACGAGGCCCGCAAGATGTGGGCGTCCTCGCAGAACATCTCCGGCGCCGGCTGGAGCGGGGCCGCCGAGGCGACCTCGCTGGACACCGTGGGCCAGATGAACCAGGCCTTTCGCAACATCGTCGGCATGCTGCACGGGGTTCGCGACGGCCTCGTCCGCGACGCCACCAACTACGAACAGCAAGAGCAGGCCTCCCGGCAGGCCCTGAGCGGCTAGCCCCACCGACCAGAACAGGAGACTTTCGCATGACGATCAATTATCAATTCGGGGACGTCGACGCCCACGGCGCCACCCTCCGCGCCCAGGCCGCAGCGCTGGAAGCCGAGCACCAGGCCATCGTCCGGGATGTGCTTGGCGCCGGCGATTTTTGGGGCGGCGCCGGGTCGACGGCCTGTCAGCAGTTCGTCACCGAATTAGGCCGCAACTTCCAGGTGATCTACGAGCAGGCCAACGCGCACGGGCAGAAGGTACAAACCGCCGGCGACAACATGGCCGGAACCGACAGCGCCGTCGGGTCCAGCTGGGCCTAGGGCGTCACCAAGATCTTGCAGTGCCGCTCGGGGTCGGCCAGGTCGTCGAAGGCCTGGCCGACCCCTTCCAGTCCGACCTCTCCGGTGATCAGCGGCGTGACGTCAATCTCGCCCTCGGCCAGCGCGCGCAGCGAGTCGGCGAACTCTTCTGGGTTGTAGGCGAGCACGAATTGGACGTTGATCTCCTTGGCGATCGCGAAGAAGGGGTGCACGGTGTCGGGCTGCATGCAGACGCCCGCGACCACCAGGCGGGTGCCCGGCCGCGCCCGCCGCAGCACGTCGTCGATGATTCCCGGGACTCCGACCGCCTCGAAGACGACGGCGGGGTTGACGGTGTCGAAAGGCGAGCCCTGGGCCGCATCCACCGTCTGGTGTGCGCCCATCGCGGTGGCGAGCTCGCGACGCTTCGGCGAGAAGTCGGCTGCCACAATGTTTTCCACCCCCCGGGCCCGCAGGGACGCGACGATTGCGATGCCGATCGGCCCGCAGCCGAGCACCAGGGCGGTCTCGCCGGGCTGAATGTTCGACTTGTTAACGGCGTGCAATCCCACCGCCATGGGTTCGGTCAACGCGGCATGCTTGAGGTCCAGGCCGTTGGGGATGGGCATCAGCAGCGGCGCCGAAAGCAGCATTCGCTCGGCGTAGCCGCCAATGGTGCTGTTGCTGTAGACAATCGGCTCGACGCCCCCGGCGGAGAGCAGCAGGGGAAGCGACGTGACCAGGGTTCCGGGCGGATGCGTTTCCGTGTCGGGTCCGGCCTCGAGCACCTCGGCGCTGAACTCGTGCCCCATGAACACGTCGCTGTTCAGGTCGACGGCCATGCCCCCGGCACCGGCGGCCACCTGGGCGGTCATCTCCACGACCTCGTCGCCATGTGCGGCGAAATGCAGATCCGAGCCGCAGATCCCGCACGCCTTCACACCGACCAGCACCTGGCCAGGGCCGGGCACGGGCTCGGGGACGTCGTCCCGATAGACCATCCGGCCGTCGCGTAAAACCGCGGCGCGCATCAGCTTCCCGCACCTTTCTGCTCCTCGACGTGCTCGGTGATGGCCTTCACGACGGCCTCGCCTGCGCGCCCGATCAATTGGTCGCGTTTGCCCCTGGCCCAGTCGTGCGACGATCGCGACGCCTCGAGCTGTCGTTTGAAATGGGGAACCACCTTGCGGGCCATCAGGTCATAGCAGTGGTATGTCGCCTCGGGCGAGGCCCAGTCGTGGCCGAGCATCAGCAGCGTTCCGAAACCGCCCGACCGCTCCAGCAGGTCCTCGATGTACGCGATCGCGTCGTCGGGCGTGCCGATGCAGCAATTGCCTTGGGCCGCATAGTCCGCGACGAAGTCGCGCGGCGTCTGCGCCTCGCCGTCGACCGCGTTGGACAGCGGCACAAAGCCTGCCGCGCCGAAGTAGTTTGCGAAATCCTGAAGCCCGTAGGTGCAATCGTCGATTGCCTGCTCGCGGCTGTCGGCGATGTGGATGATGCTCAGAACGCGCCACGAGGCCCGGTCCGGCTCGTCCCGGCCGACCTTGGCGGCCTGCTCGCGCACCACCTCCCAGGTATTTTCGAGTGCGGCGTAGCCGCCCGGGACCGACATCGACAATGACAGCAGCGACGTGCCCAGCGCGCCGGCCAGCCTCGGACCCGACGGGGAAATCATTGCCGCCGTGGAGATCTCGGGGTAGGGCCAGGTGTAGGGGCGGATGTGCAACTGGGCGTCACGCAGCGTGAACCAGTCGGAGTGGCGGTCGATTCGTTCCGTCGGTTCGGCGCGGAACAGCGCGAGGATGGCGTCGAGGGATTCCTGCATCATCCGCCGCTGCTCGATCGGATCGATGCCCATCATGTACGCGTCCGACGGTAGCGCGCCCGGACCGGTCCCGAACATGACCCGCCCGCGGGTCAGGTGGTCCAGCAGCACCCACCGGTCGGCCACCATCAGCGGATGGTGGTAGGGCAGCGAGACCACACCGGTGCCCAGCCGGATGTGCTTGGTGCGCTCCGCCGCGGCCGCAATGAACACCTCGGGGCAGGCGATCAGCTCGTAGCCACCGGAGTGGTGTTCGCCGAACCAGGCTTCGTCGAAGCCGAGGCGGTCCAGCGCGACGACGCGTTCCATGTCGTATTCCAATGCGACCGTGGGGGATTGGCCGGTCGGATGGAATGGGGTGATAAAGACTCCGAAACGCAGCGGCGCGCTCATCGCAGCTCCAATCCGTCGAGGAATTCCAAAAGGGCGGCGTTGACTTCCTCGGGCCGCTCCTGCTGCAGCCAGTGTCCAGCGCCTTCGATCATCAGTTCGCGGTAGGGTCCGGAGATCACCTCCGACGCGCGGTCGGCGCGGGTGAAGGACAATACCGGATCGCCGGTCCCGCCGATAAACAAACACGGCACGGGGATCTTGGCGTCCGCGAGCTGCGGGGTGGTCTCCCAGTTCCGGTCGAAGTTGCGGTACCAGTTCAGGCCGCCGGTGAAGCCGGTGCGGGAGAATTCGCCGATGTAGTGGTCGAGTTCGTCCCGGCTGATCCAGTCCGGCGGCCCGCCGGGTTCGGGGAGCCGATCGATGAAGCCCTCGGGGCCGGGGGCGGCCATCCGCAGCAGCGCATCATTGCCCCCGGACGTGTGTAAGCCGCCCATCATCCGTCGGATCACCCGGTCGGGATCACCATTGAGTTCGGCATCGGCGACGCCCGGTTCCTGGAAATACAGGATGTAGAAGAAGTTTTCGCCGAATATTTTGCGCCACGCCTTTGTCGGCGCCACGTGCGAGCGCGGCATGGGCGGGACGCTCAACGCGGCCACCGCCGCCACCCGGTCGGGATGCAGCAGCGGCGCGTTCCACACCACGGCGGCGCCCCAGTCGTGCCCGATCCAGACGGCGCGCTCGGCGCCGACGTCGTCGAGCAGCCCTACCAGGTCGGCGGTCAACTGGTGAATGTCGTAAGCCTCGACGGCGTCGGGACACGATGAGCCGCCGTAGCCGCGTTGATCGGGCGCCAGCACGTGATAGCCGGCCTCGGCGAGGGCCGGTATCTGATGCCGCCACGAATAGGCCAACTCGGGAAAGCCGTGGGCCAGGATCACGACGGGCGCGCCGCGCTCTCCCGCCTCGGTCACCCGCAATTGCACACCGTTGGTGTCCACTAACCGTTCGGTTGACGAAAGCACCGTCTCACCAAAGCACAAGGACCCCGGGCTGAGAAGGGTATGCCGGATCGGAACTTGCCCTCCTGCCTTGCCGAGTCCGTCGGCCTGGTAGACATCGCGACTAATGCGTTGGCGGTAGCTGAAAGGTTGGACTTCGCATGAAGCGGCTGGACCACATCGTCTTATGGATCAAGGATCCGCAAGCGTCGATGGATTTCTACTCGAGGGTGGTCGGCCTCGCGCCGGCGCGGTTCGCCGAGTTCGAGGCTGGGGAAGCGCCATTCCCGAGCGTGCGAGTGTGTGAAGACTCCATCATCGATCTCCTGCCGACGACGAACGTCTCGGGCACCGAGTCGTTCACGAAGGTCGCGGGCAGCGCGGGCCATCCGGTGAACCACGTTTGCCTGGCGATGTCGAGGTCCGAATACGACGCGTTGGATCGGCGTCTGCGGGAAGAAGGCGTGGACACCAGCGCGCGACTGAACAACAGCTACGGAGCACGCGGGGTCGCGCCGCAGGGCTACTACTTCGCCGACCCCGACGGCAATGTCCTCGAGGCTCGCTATTACGAGTGAGCCGCCTTGAGTGGCGAGCTCGACGATGTGTGGTTTGCCACGGTGGGAACCAGATGGGGAACCGCCGGACGTTGTGTCTACAGGATGGTGCCGACCCGCTGCGCCCCGGCTCTGCCGGCGCTGGCGATCGACACCAAGTCAATGGTGCCGACCCGCTGCGCCCCGGCTCTGCCGGCGCTGGCGATCGACACCAAGTCAATGGTGCCGACCCGCTGCGCCCCGGCTCTGCCGGCGCTGGCGATCGACACTAGCGGTAGCCTGGACTTTTCCAGCTTCGTGTTTCGCGGAAGGACCTGGCCGACGAGGCCGATGATTGATGAATCGGAAAAACGTGATTCGCACGCTGACGGCGATCGCCGTTGTGGTGCTGCTGGGTTGGTCGTTTTTTTACTTTAGCGACGACACCCGCGGTTACAAGCCCGTCGACACCTCGGTGGCGATGGCCCAGATCAACGGCGACAACGTCAAGAGCGCCCAGATCGACGATCGCGAGCAGCAATTGCGGTTGACCCTGAAAAAGGGCAATAAGGACACGGACAATTCCGACAAGGTCATCACCAAGTACCCCAGCGGATATGCCGTCGACCTGTTCAACTCGCTCAACTCCAAGAACGCCAAGGTCAGCACCGTCGTGAACGAGGGCAGCATCCTGGGCGAGCTGCTGGTCTACGTGCTGCCGCTGCTGTTGCTGGTGGGCCTGTTCGTGATGTTCTCCCGGATGCAGGGTGGCGCACGGATGGGCTTCGGGTTCGGCAAGTCGCGCGCGAAGTTGCTGAACAAGGACATGCCCAAGACCACGTTCGCCGACGTCGCGGGCGTCGACGAGGCGGTCGAGGAGCTCTACGAGATCAAGGACTTCCTGCAGAACCCCAGCAGGTACCAGGCGCTGGGCGCCAAGATCCCCAAGGGCGTGCTGCTCTACGGGCCCCCCGGAACGGGCAAGACGCTGCTGGCCCGCGCTGTGGCGGGCGAGGCCGGGGTGCCGTTCTTCACCATCTCCGGCTCCGACTTCGTCGAAATGTTCGTCGGTGTGGGCGCCTCGCGGGTGCGCGACCTGTTCGAGCAGGCCAAGCAGAACAACCCGTGCATCATCTTCGTCGACGAGATCGACGCCGTCGGCCGCCAGCGCGGCGCCGGCCTGGGCGGTGGGCACGACGAACGCGAGCAGACGCTGAACCAGTTGCTGGTCGAGATGGACGGTTTCGGTGATCGCACCGGCGTCATCCTGATCGCGGCCACCAACCGCCCCGACATCCTGGACCCCGCGCTGCTGCGGCCCGGCCGCTTCGACCGGCAGATCCCGGTGACCAATCCGGACATGGCGGGCCGCCGCGCGGTGCTGCGGGTGCACTCCAAGGGCAAGCCGATCGGTCCCGACGCCGACCTCGACGGGCTGGCCAAGCGGACCGTCGGCATGACCGGCGCCGACCTCGCCAACGTCATCAACGAGGCGGCGCTGCTGACCGCCCGGGAGAACGGCACCGTCATCACCGGCGCCGCGCTGGAGGAGGCGGTCGACCGGGTGATCGGCGGGCCGCGCCGCAAGGGTCGCATCATCAGCGAGCAGGAAAAGAAGATCACCGCCTACCACGAGGGCGGGCACACGCTGGCGGCCTGGGCGATGCCCGACATCGAGCCGATCTACAAGGTGACGATCCTGGCGCGCGGGCGCACCGGCGGGCACGCGGTCGCGGTGCCGGAGGAGGACAAGGGCCTGCGGACGCGCTCGGAGATGATCGCTCAGCTGGTGTTCGCGATGGGCGGGCGCGCCGCCGAGGAACTGGTATTCCGCGAGCCGACCACCGGCGCGGTATCCGACATCGAACAGGCCACCAAGATCGCGCGCGCGATGGTCACCGAATTCGGCATGAGCTCCAAGCTGGGCGCCGTGAAGTACGGCACCGAACACGGTGATCCCTTCCTGGGTCGGACCATGGGAACGCAGGCGGACTACTCCCACGAGGTCGCACGGGACATCGACGACGAGGTGCGCAAGCTCATCGAGGCCGCCCACACCGAGGCTTGGGAGATCCTCACCGAATACCGTGACGTGCTCGACACGCTGGCCGGCGAGCTGCTGGAGAAAGAGACCCTGCACCGGCCCGAGCTGGAGGGCATCTTCTCCGGCGTCGAAAAGCGGCCCAGGCTAACCATGTTCGACGACTTCGGCGGCCGGATCCCGTCGGACAAGCCGCCGATCAAGACGCCCGGCGAGCTGGCCATGGAGCGGGGGGAGCCGTGGCCGCCCCCGGTGCAGGAACCGGCCTTCAAGGCGGCCATCGCCCGCGCCAGCGAGGCTGCGCAGGCCGAGGCAGCCCAAAACGCCAACGGCGGCAATGGTTCTCACGGTGGCCAAGGGGCCGGCAATCGCCAGCCCGTTCCGCAGGGCTCGACGCAGCCCGACTACGGCGCCCCGGCGGGCTGGTATGCGCCGGGATGGCCGCCGCAGCACCAGCAGCAGCCGAATCATTGGCATCCGCCCGCCCCGAGCCCCGCACCGCCCCCGCCGCAGCCGTATTGGCCGCAGCCCGCGCCGGGGTACCCGGGCCAGCAGGGCCCCCAGGGGCAAGGGCATCCGACCCATCAGCATTACCCGCCCTATCCCCCCTATCCGCCTCCCGCTCAACCGAGTCCGGACGCCGCAAAGGCTCCCGACAAGCAGGGCGATGACGTGAGCCGGTACAACCCGCCGGCCCACGGCTGACGAACGGAGGATCCGATGGCTCTCCCAGATTTGGAGCGGGATTTCGGGCCGGACACCCGCCACCGGGCTCCACGCATACGGGTGTTCGATCAGCAACGCGCCGAGGCGGCGATCCGCGAGCTGCTCTACGCGATCGGCGAGGACCCGGATCGAAACGGCTTGCAGGACACCCCGGCCCGCGTCGCGCGCGCCTACCGCGAGATGTTCGCCGGGCTCTACACCGATCCCGATACCGTTTTGAACACCATGTTCGACGAGGACCACGACGAGATGGTGATCGTCAAGGAAATCCCGATGTACTCCACCTGTGAGCATCACCTGGTGTCGTTCCACGGCGTGGCCCACGTCGGGTACATCCCCGGCAAGGACGGCAGGGTGACCGGCCTGTCGAAGATCGCCCGGCTGGTGGACCTGTACGCCAAGCGCCCCCAGATTCAGGAGCGGCTCACCAGCCAGATCGCCGACGCGCTGGTGAGCAAACTGGATCCGCGCGGCGTGATCGTCGTGGTCGAGGCCGAACACCTGTGCATGGCGATGCGCGGTGTCCGCAAGCCCGGCGCCGTCACCACGACGTCGGCGGTGCGTGGCATGTTCAAGACCAGTCCCGCCTCTCGAGCCGAAGCGCTCGACCTGATCCTGCGCAAGTGAGTCCGGCGCCCGTGCAGGTGATGGGAGTCCTGAACGTCACTGACGACTCCTTCTCCGACGGTGGGCGCTACCTCGATACCGACGACGCCGTCGCCCACGGTCTGGCGATGGCCGCCGAGGGCGCCGGCATCGTCGACGTCGGCGGGGAGTCGACCCGGCCCGGCGCCGTGCGCGTCGACCCGCTCCTCGAGACGTCCCGGGTGGTGCCCGTCGTCAAAGAGCTTGCCGCACAGGGTATTACCGTGAGCATCGACACCATGCACGCCGACGTTGCGCGGGCGGCGCTGGACAGCGGCGCGCGGATCGTCAACGACGTGTCGGGTGGGCGGGCCGATCCCGCGATGGCGCCGCTGCTGGCCGAGGCCGGCGTGCCGTGGGTGTTGATGCATTGGCGATCGGTGTCCTCGGAGCGCCCCCATCAGGCGCCGCACTACCGTGACGTGGTGGCCGAAGTGCGCGACGAGCTGCTCGCCAGCGTCGACGACGCGGTGGCGGCGGGCGTGGATCCCGACCGGCTGGTGATCGACCCCGGCCTGGGATTCGCCAAGACGGGACAAGACAATTGGGCGCTGCTGCACGCGCTGCCGCAGCTGGTCGCCACCGGGGTGCCGGTGCTGCTGGGCGCCTCGCGTAAACGGTTCCTGGGTACGTTGTTGGCCGGACCCGACGGCTCGCCGCGACCGCCCGACGGGCGCGAGACGGCGACCGCGGTGGTTTCCGCGCTGGCCGCCCTCTATGGGGCCTGGGGCGTGCGGGTGCACGACGTGCGCGCCTCCGTCGATGCCCTCAAGGTCGTCGAGGCCTGGACGGGACACGATGGCTGATCGAATCGAGTTGCGCGGCTTGACGGCCCGTGGCCGCCACGGAGTGTTCGAGCACGAGCGCGCCGGCGGGCAGGAGTTCGTCGTCGATATCACCGTGTGGATCGACCTGGCCGACGCCGCGGCCAGCGACGACCTGGCCGACACCTACGACTACGGCGCGCTCGCCCAACTGGCGGCCGACGTCGTCGGGGGGCCGCCGCGCCGGCTGATCGAGGCGGTCGGCGGTGAGATCGCCGACCGGGTGATGGGAGATCAACGCGTGCACGCAGTCGAGGTGGTGGTGCACAAGCCGCAGGCGCCCATCCCGCACCAGTTCGCCGACGTCGCCGTGGTGGTTCGGCGCTCGCGGCGCGGCGGTCGCGGCTCGGTGATCCCGGCGGGCGGGGCGGTATGACCCGCATCGTGCTGTCCATCGGATCCAACCTGGGCGACCGGTTGGCGCGGCTGCAGTCGGTGGTCGACGGGCTGGGCGAGGCGGTAATGGCGGTCTCCCCGGTGTACGAGACGGACCCCTGGGGCCGAGTGGAGCAGGCGCCATTCCTCAACGCGGCGCTCATCGCCGAGGACCCGGGGTATGACGGGCAGGGCTGGCTGCGCCGGGCGCAGGAGTTCGAGCGGGCCGCGGGGCGGGTGCGCGGCGAGCGCTGGGGCCCGCGCACCCTCGACGTCGACCTGATCGCCTGCTACGGCGACACAGAGGTGATCGTCCGCGAACCCAACCTGACGCTGCCGCACCCGCTGGCGCACCTGCGGGCCTTCGTGATGGTGCCGTGGCTGGCCATCGAGCCCGACGCCGAGCTGACGGTCGCCGAAGGGCCGCGTCCGGTCGCGCAGCTGCTGGCCCAGCTCGAGCCGGCCGACCGGGCCGGGGTGCGGCCCTCCGGGCTGAGGCTGCACTCGAAGGGGCCCCATCGCTGATGGGCCCAACCAGGAAGCGTGACCTGACGGCCGCGGTAGTCGGCGCTGCGGTGGTGGGCTACCTGTTGGTGATCACCCTGTACCGGTGGTTTCCACCCATCACGGTGTGGACAGGCCTGTCGCTGCTCGGTGTGGCCATCGCCGAGGCGCTGTGGGCCCGCTACGTGCGGGTCAAGATCGACGAGGGCGAAATCGGGACCGGGCCCGGCTGGCTGCACCCGCTGGCGGTGGCGCGCAGCGTGATGGTGGCCAAGGCGTCGGCCTGGGTGGGCGCGCTGGTGTTGGGCTGGTGGATCGGGGTGTTGGTGTACTTCTTCCCCCGGCGATCGTGGCTGCGCGTGGCCGCCGAGGACACCAGCGGGACCGTGGTGGCCGCCGTCAGCGCGCTGGCGCTGGTGGTCGCCGCGCTGTGGCTGCAGCATTGCTGCAAGTCCCCGCAGGATCCGGCCGACCACGGCGAGGGCGCCGAAACGTAGCGCTCCCAGAGGCCCCGCGATGGTCCCGTGAGAATCGCCGGTGCCGCGCGACACGCGGAGTGACCTCGCGCAGGTACTCTCAGGCCATGACCGTTCTGTCCCGCGGCGCCCGGGTTCGGCGCGGCGGCCGCAGGCCGGGGTGGGTGCTCTTGACCGCGTTGCTGGTCCTCGCGATGGGGGCCAGTTCCGCACTGGTTTTCACCAATCGGGTGGAACTCCTCAAGCTCGCTGTAATCCTGGCGCTGTGGGCCGCAGTCGCCGGCGCCTTCGTTTCGGTGCTCTATCGCCGTCAAAGCGACGCGGACCAGTCGCGCGTGCGCGATCTCAAGCTGGTCTACGACCTGCAGCTGGATCGGGAAATCTCGGCCCGGCGCGAGTACGAGCTGACCGTGGAGTCCCAGCTGCGTCGCGAGCTGGCCTCCGAGTTGCGCGCCCAGGCCGAAGACGACCTGGCCGCGCTGCGCGCCGAGCTGAGCGCGCTGCGAACCAGCCTGGAGATCTTGTTCGACACCGACCTGCAGCATCACCCCGCGCTGGAGACGGTCGAAACCGAGGCGCCGCCAACCCGCGCCTACAGCGACTGGGACCGCAACGGCGAGAGCAACCGGGACTGGGTATCCAGCGATCGGGTGACATCGGTCACCCGGGACAACCCGCCCGGTCAGGGCGACGGCCGCGCCGACGAGGCCGCGATTATCGATGTGCCCGAGGAACCGCTGCTTCCGCCCCGCCAGCCGCCGCCCCCGCGGGAGCGCGTTCGCGGCCAGTACGAGGTCTCACCGGAGGCGCGGTACGTGGTTTCCCAGGAGCCCCCGTACATGATGGCGCCGCCGGAGCCCGAGCCGCGATTCGAACCCCGGCAACAGCCGCCGCCACTCCCGCAGCCGGAACCGCAGCCGGAACCGCAGCCGCAGATGCGGGACTGGCAGCCGGCCGCCGCCGAGGGGCAGTGGCTGCCCCCCGGNCCGGCGAACTCAACGTCTACCGGGCCCCGCGCGACGTCACCGATGTCAGCCGGGCGCTGCGTCACACCGGCCGCCGGGTGATGCTGGTGCCCACCATGGGCGCCCTGCACGACGGGCACCTGGCGCTGGTGCGTGCCGCCAAGCGGGTGCCGGGCTCGGTGGTCGTGGTCTCGATCTTCGTCAACCCCCTGCAGTTCGGGGCCGGCGAAGACCTCGACGCCTACCCCCGCACCCTCGACGACGACCTGGCGCTGCTGCGCGGCGAGGGCGTCGAGATCGTCTTCGCGCCGACCGCCGCCGCGATGTACCCCAGCGGGCTGCGCACCACCGTGCAGCCCGGCCCGCTGGCCGCCGAGCTCGAGGGCGGCCCGCGGCCGACCCATTTCGCCGGCGTGCTCACAGTGGTGCTGAAACTGCTGCTGATCGTGCGCCCCGACCGGGTTTACTTCGGCGAGAAGGACTATCAGCAGCTGGTCATGATCCGCCAGATGGTCGCCGACCTCGACGTCGACGTGGCCGTCGTCGGCGTCCCGACGGTGCGCGAACACGACGGGCTGGCGATGTCCTCGCGCAACCGCTACCTGGACGCGACGCAGCGCGAATTGGCAGTGGCGCTGTCGGCGGCGCTGACGGCCGGGGCGCACGCCGCGCCCCACGGTGCCCGGGCAGCGCTGGACGCGGCTCGCGCGGTGCTCGATGCCACGCCCGGCCTGGTGGTCGATTACCTCGAGCTGCGTGACGCCGACCTTGGGCCGTTGCGGGATAACGGATCCGGTCGGCTGCTGGTCGCGGCCCGGCTCGGCAGGACCAGGCTGCTTGACAACGTGTCAATCCAGATCGGAAACCTCGCCGGCACCGCTGGGCCGGACGAACTCGCCCAATCACATTGGAGGAATTGATGTTACGGACGATGCTGAAGTCGAAGATCCACCGCGCCACCGTCACGCAGGCCGACCTGCACTACGTCGGCTCGGTGACCATCGACGCCGACTTGATGGAAGCCGCCGACCTGCTCGAGGGCGAACAGGTGACCATCGTCGACATCGACAACGGCGCCCGCCTGGTCACCTACGCGATCACCGGCGAACGCGGCACCGGAGTGATCGGGATCAACGGCGCCGCAGCGCATCTGGTGCACCCGGGCGACCTGGTGATCCTGATCGCCTACGGGACGATGGAGGAAGCGGAGGCGCGCGCCTACCGCCCGCGGATCGTCTTCGTCGACGCCGAGAACAAGCCGATCGACCTCGGGCACGACCCGGCGTTCGTGCCGGCTGACGCGGCGGAGCTGTCCCCCGCACGCGGGTGGTGCCCCCAGGACCCGCGGATCGGCGCGCGGTAACCGTGCTGCTGGCCATCGATGTCCGCAACACGCACACCGTCGTCGGACTGATCTCCGGATCCAAGGAGCACGCAAAAGTCGTGCAGCAGTGGCGGATCCGCACCGAATCCGAGGCCACCGCGGACGAGCTGGCGCTGACCATCGACGGCCTGATCGGCGACGATTCCGAGCGCCTGACCGGCGCCGCCGCGCTGTCGACGGTGCCGTCCGTGCTGCACGAGGTGCGGGTGATGCTCGATCAGTACTGGCCGTCGGTGCCGCACGTGCTCATCGAGCCGGGCGTGCGCACCGGGATTCCCCTGCTGGTCGACAATCCGAAAGAAGTGGGCGCCGACCGCATCGTCAACTGCCTGGCGGCGTTTCACAAGTTCGGCACCGCGGCCATCGTCATCGATTTCGGCTCCTCGATCTGCGTGGACGTGGTGTCGGCCAAGGGCGAATTTCTCGGCGGCGCGATCGCGCCCGGCGTGCAGGTGTCCTCCGACGCCGCCGCGGCCCGCTCCGCGGCGCTGCGTCGCGTCGAATTGACCCGGCCCCGTTCGGTGGTCGGCAAGAACACCGTCGAATGCATGCAGGCCGGTGCGGTGTTCGGGTTCGCCGGGCTGGTCGACGGCTTGGTCCAGCGCATCCGCGAGGACGTGGACGGTTTCGCCGACGCCCTGGGCGATCAGGTCGCGGTCGTGGCGACCGGCCATACCGCGCCCCTGCTGCTGCCCGAGCTGCACACCGTCAGCCACCACGACCAACACCTGACGCTGCACGGTCTGCAGCTGGTCTTCGAACGCAACCGGGACGCCCAGCGCGGTCGGCTGAAGACGGCGCGCTGACGGCGGTCGCCGTCGCATCGAGACGGCGCGCAGCGCCCGACGCCGTCAGCGCAGGCTCGATGCCCGGTCAATTAAGCTGGCACGTCGTGAGCGAAGCCGACCCCGACCTCCCCGAGCAGTTCCGGATCCGCCGGGACAAGCGCGCTCGCCTGTTGGAGGAGGGGTGCGACCCCTACCCGGTCGCCATCGAGCGCACCCACACCCTGGCCGAGGTGCGCGCCGCCCACCCCGACCTGCCGACCGACACCGCCACCGACGACATCGTCGGCGTCGCGGGCCGCGTCATCTTCGCGCGCAATTCCGGGAAATTGTGCTTTGCGACACTCCAGGATGGCGACGGCACCACCCTCCAGGTGATGATCAGCCTCGACAAGGTGGGGCAGCAGGCGCTCGACGCGTGGAAAGCCGACGTCGACCTCGGTGACATCGTCTACGTGCACGGCAACGTGATCAGCTCGCGGCGCGGCGAGTTGTCCGTGCTGGCCGACTCCTGGCGGATGGCGGCCAAGTCGCTGCGCCCGCTGCCCGTCGCGCACAAGGAGATGAACGAAGAGTCGCGGGTGCGGCAGCGCTACGTCGACCTCATCGTCCGCCCCCAGGCCCGGTCGGTGGCCCGGCAGAGGATCGCCGTCATCCGCGCGATACGCAACGCGATGGAACGGCGCGGGTTTCTCGAAGTCGAAACGCCTATGTTGCAGACGCTGGCCGGAGGCGCCGCAGCCCGGCCGTTCGTCACCCATTCCAATGCGCTCGACATCGATCTCTACCTGCGGATCGCGCCCGAACTGTTCCTGAAGCGCTGCATCGTCGGGGGATTCGACAGGGTCTTCGAGCTAAATCGCGTGTTCCGAAACGAAGGGGCCGATTCTACGCATTCTCCAGAATTTTCGATGCTGGAGACCTACCAGACCTACGGAACCTATGACGATTCGGCGATCGTCACGCGTGAGCTTATTCAAGAGGTGGCCGACGAGGCGATCGGAACCCGACAACTCCCGTTGCCAGACGGCAGCGTCTACGACATAGACGGAGAATGGGCGTCGATACAAATGTATCCCTCGCTGTCGGCGGCGCTCGGCGAAGAGATCACGCCCGAGACGACGGTCGACCGGCTGTGGGCCATCGCAAATCGGCTCGGGGTGGAGATCCCCGAGAACCGGGGCTATGGACACGGCAAGCTCGTCGAGGAACTGTGGGAGCACGCCGTGGGCAACGCGCTCACCGCGCCCACCTTCGTCAAGGATTTCCCGGTCGAGACAACGCCTTTGACGCGCCAGCACCGCAGCATTCCCGGCGTGACCGAGAAATGGGACCTCTACCTTCGCGGGGTCGAACTGGCCACCGGGTATTCCGAACTCAACGACCCGGTCGTGCAGCGCGAGAGGTTCGCGGCGCAGGCCCGCGCCGCGGCGGCGGGCGACGACGAGGCCATGGTGCTCGACGAAGACTTTCTCGCCGCGCTCGAGTACGGGATGCCGCCGTGCACGGGAACCGGAATGGGTATCGATCGGTTGCTGATGACTTTGACCGGCCTGTCAATTCGCGAGACAGTTTTGTTCCCGATTGTTCGACCGCACTCCGGTTGAGTTACCCGTTGCGTCTGGATTGAGTATCCTGCGTTCTTATGGCAGATTGGTGTCTTGGGGAGTGAATCCAAACTGCTCAGCAACTGCTCAGGACGAAACGCGAGGGTAAGCTAATGGCGAAAAAAGTGACCGTCACCTTGGTCGATGATTTCGACGGTGCGGGCGCGGCCGACGAAACGGTTGAATTTGGGCTTGACGGGGTGACCTACGAGATTGATCTTTCGTCCAAGAATGCCGCGAAACTGCGCAACGATTTGAAGCAATGGGTAGCGGCGGGACGCCGTGTCGGCGGTCGTCGGCGCGGGCGCTCCGGTTCGGGACGTGGACGTGGGGCCATCGACCGCGAGCAGAGCGCCGCGATCCGCGAGTGGGCCCGCCGCAACGGGCACAACGTGTCGACGCGCGGTCGCATCCCCGCGGACGTCATCGACGCGTTCCACGCGGCCACCTAAGCGGACCGCTTACCGGCGCCCGGGTCCCGAGGCCTGGGCGCCGGTTGCTTTCGATTTCGCTGGCGGCGGAATGATCGCCGGCCCTCGCGGGAAACGCTTTGGCCATTTCCCTCGTTTACCTGTTACGGCTCTGCGCTGACAGGGGACTAACGGAGGTATGCGGCCGGACCGCCGGCCACCGCAACGTTAGGAACCCCGGCGGGCCGACCATTACAGTGGATGGCAGGTACGCGATGCCCCAGCTGTACCGATGGTGAGGGAGAGCAGGTAACCACCGATGTTCGAAAGATTTACCGACCGTGCCCGCAGGGTCGTCGTCTTGGCGCAAGAAGAGGCCCGGATGCTCAACCACAACTACATCGGCACCGAGCACATTCTGTTGGGCCTGATTCACGAGGGCGAGGGCGTCGCGGCGAAGTCGTTGGAGTCGCTGGGCATCTCGTTGGAAGGCGTCCGCAGCCAGGTCGAGGAGATCATCGGCCAAGGGCAGCAGGCGCCGTCGGGACACATCCCGTTCACGCCGCGCGCCAAGAAGGTTCTCGAGCTGAGCCTGCGCGAGGCGCTGCAGTTGGGCCACAACTACATCGGCACCGAGCACATCCTGCTGGGCCTGATCCGCGAGGGTGAGGGCGTGGCCGCCCAGGTGCTGGTCAAGCTGGGCGCCGAGCTGACCCGGGTGCGCCAGCAGGTGATCCAGCTGCTGAGCGGCTACCAGGGCAAGGAGGCCGCGGAGGCCGGGACCGGTGGCCGCGGCGGCGAGTCGGGCAGCCCGTCCACGTCTTTGGTGCTTGACCAGTTCGGGCGCAACCTGACGGCCGCCGCGATGGAAGGCAAGCTGGACCCCGTCATCGGCCGCGAGAAGGAAATCGAGCGGGTGATGCAGGTGCTGAGCCGGCGCACCAAGAACAACCCGGTGCTGATCGGCGAGCCCGGCGTCGGCAAGACCGCCGTCGTCGAGGGGCTGGCGCAGGCCATCGTGCACGGCCAGGTCCCGGAGACGCTGAAGGACAAGCAGCTCTACACGCTCGACCTGGGTTCGCTGGTCGCGGGCAGCCGCTACCGCGGCGACTTCGAGGAACGCCTCAAGAAGGTGCTCAAGGAGATCAACACCCGCGGCGACATCATCCTGTTCATCGACGAGCTGCACACGCTGGTCGGTGCCGGCGCCGCCGAGGGCGCGATCGACGCCGCGTCGATCCTCAAGCCCAAGCTGGCCCGCGGTGAGCTGCAGACGATCGGTGCCACCACGCTCGACGAGTACCGCAAGTACATCGAGAAGGACGCCGCCCTGGAGCGCCGCTTCCAGCCCGTGCAGGTGGGGGAGCCGACGGTGGAGCACACCATCGAGATCCTCAAGGGCCTGCGCGACCGCTACGAGGCGCACCACCGGGTGTCGATCAGCGACGGTGCGATCGTCGCCGCCGCGACCCTGGCCGATCGCTATATCAACGACCGGTTCCTGCCGGACAAGGCGATCGACCTGATCGACGAGGCCGGCGCCCGGATGCGGATCCGCCGGATGACCGCGCCGCCAGACCTGCGCGAGTTCGACGAGAAGATCGCCGAGGCGCGCCGCGAGAAGGAATCGGCCATCGACGCCCAGGACTTCGAGAAGGCGGCGAGCCTGCGCGACCGGGAGAAGCAACTGGTCGCCCAGCGGGCGGAACGCGAAAAGCAGTGGCGCTCAGGCGATATGGACGTGGTCGCGGAGGTCGACGACGAACAGATCGCCGAGGTGCTGGGCAACTGGACCGGCATCCCGGTGTTCAAGCTCACCGAGGCCGAGACCACCCGACTGCTGCGCATGGAGGACGAACTGCACAAGCGGATCATCGGCCAGGAGGACGCGGTCAGGGCGGTCTCGAAGGCGATCCGCCGCACGCGTGCCGGGCTGAAGGACCCCAAGCGCCCGTCGGGCTCGTTCATTTTCGCCGGCCCCTCGGGTGTCGGGAAGACCGAGCTGTCCAAGGCGCTGGCGAACTTCCTGTTCGGCGACGACGACGCGCTCATCCAGATCGACATGGGCGAGTTCCACGACCGGTTCACCGCGTCGCGGCTGTTCGGCGCGCCCCCGGGATACGTGGGCTACGAGGAGGGCGGCCAGCTCACCGAGAAGGTGCGGCGCAAGCCGTTCTCAGTGGTGCTGTTCGACGAGATCGAGAAGGCGCACCAGGAGATCTACAACAGCCTGTTGCAGGTCCTCGAGGACGGCCGGCTCACCGACGGCCAGGGCCGCACGGTGGACTTCAAGAACACCGTGCTGATCTTCACGTCCAACCTGGGCACCTCGGACATCTCCAAGCCGGTCGGCCTGGGCTTCACCCAGGGTGGCGGTGAGAACGACTACGAGCGGATGAAGCAGAAGGTCAACGACGAGCTCAAGAAGCACTTCCGTCCGGAGTTCCTCAACCGCATCGACGAGGTCATCGTCTTCCACCAGCTGACTCGCGACGAGATCATCCGGATGGTCGACCTGATGATCACCCGGGTCGCGGGCCAGCTCAAGGGCAAGGACATGGCCCTGGAGCTGACCGACAAGGCGAAGTCGTTGCTGGCCAAGCGCGGCTTCGACCCGGTGCTGGGTGCCCGCCCGCTGCGGCGCACCATCCAGCGCGAGATCGAGGACCAGCTGTCCGAGAAGATCCTCTTCGAAGAGGTCGGCCCCGGGCAGGTCGTCACCGTCGACGTGGACAACTGGGACGGCGAAGGCGCCGGCGAGGACGCGGTGTTCACCTTCACGGGAACCCGCAAGCCACCGGCCGAGCCGGATCTGGCCAAGGCCGGGGCGCACAGCGCGCCAGAAACGCCGTAGCACGACAGCAAACGGGCGGTTAATCTCTGACGGGATTAACCGCCCGTTTTTGCTTCGCGCTAGAAGAAGGGCCCGCTTGTGCTGATCGTGACCACCAACGACCTCCCGGGCTGGGAAATCCAGCGGGTGTGCGGCGAAGTGTTCGGGTTGACGGTGCGGTCGCGAAACGCGCTCTCCCAGATGGGCGCGGGCTTCAAGGCGATGTTCGGCGGCGAGCTGGCCGGCATGACCAAGAATCTCGCCGAAAGCCGCAACGAAGCGATGGGTCGCCTGATCGCCGAGGCGCGCAACCGCGGTGGCAACGCGATCGTCGCGATGCGGTTCGACACGACCGAGATCGGCGACGTGTGGACCGAGATCTGC
Organism: Mycobacterium interjectum; assembly: GCF_900078675.2. Lineage (GTDB taxonomy): Bacteria > Actinomycetota > Actinomycetes > Mycobacteriales > Mycobacteriaceae > Mycobacterium > Mycobacterium interjectum. The sequence continues at coordinate 3,822,520 of NZ_LT546237.1, read as the reverse complement.
GCCTACGGCACCGCGGTCCAGGCGATCCCGGTCACCGACGCCGCCAAGTACACCGCGAGCCAGCTCGGCTACGGCGCCGCGGCGCCGCAACAATGATCGCGGTCTAGACTGACCACTCGACGGCTAACGGAATTCTGGTGAAACTCCAGAACGGACGCGCCACTGTCACAGTCAGACCCGGACCCCGTCACCCATCCGCAAGCGGGACGCGACATCCCGGAAGGAGTCACATGTGACCACTCCCCAGCCAACTGACACCCATACCCGATCGGTTGATCTGTCGGCGGCGAGCGCCGCGATCTGGTTGGCGGCGACCGCCTTCCTGGCGCTGCTGGCGCTGTACTTCGTCGGCGTCGACCAGGGGGCGGTGTCGTTGTTCGGCGGTGATTCGCACGTGCACGAGTTCGTGCACGACGCCCGGCATCTGCTCGGCTTCCCCTGCCACTGATCGCGTGGAGAAGCGTCTGATCGGACGCGGCCTGCTGGCCGGTGCAATCGGCGCGGTGCTGGCGTTCGGCTTCGCCCGCCTGTGCGCCGAACCGGTCATCGGCCGCGCGATCGCTTTCGAGGACGGACGCGCCGACGCCCTGGACGCCCATGGCGTGCACGAGCATGGCGCCGAGTTGTTCAGTCGCGGAGTGCAGTCCAACGTCGGGCTGGGTTTCGGCGTTCTGATCTTTGGCGTCGCGATGGGCGCGCTGTTCGGGGTCGTGTTCTGCGTAGTCTTTCCGCGCGCGGGAAGCGTTGCACCACAGCGGCTTTCGCTGCTCTTGGCGGCTGCGGCATTCGTTGCCGTGTACCTGGTGCCGTTCGTGAAATATCCGCCGAATCCGCCCGCGGTGGGCCAGTCGGACACGATCGGTGCGCGCACCGGCTGGTATCTGGTGGCGGTGCTGGCGTCGGTGGTGCTGGTCATCGCCGCGGTGTGGCTGGCGCGGGGGCTGACGGTCCGGTTCGGCGCGTGGAACGGGCGGCTGCTCGCGGCGGGCGCCTATGTCGCGGCGGTCGCGGTGGTGATGCTGCTCCTGCCGGGCACCGACGAGACACCGCAACCGGTGCGGAACGCCTCGGGGGCGATCGTCTATCCCGGCTTTCCTGCCGATGTCCTCTACGAGTTCAGGCTGCTTGCACTGGCCACTCAGCTGGTGTTGTGGGCGACGATCGGCGTGGTGTTCGCGACGGTTGCCCGACGCCCGCTGGAGGAGCGGGTCCCGGCGTGAGCGACGTCGTACGGCTGACCCTGGTCTCGCACGCCATGACCGACGCCATGGCGGCCGGACGGTTCCCCGCCGACGAGGCGCTCAGCGAGATCGGCCGCCGGCAGGTCAAAAAGGCTGGGCGCCTTGATGTTCAGAAAGACGCGCGTGTGCTCGCGGGACCCGAGCAGCGGGTGCGGGAGACCGCGCAGCGGCTGGGACTGCACGCCGCAACCGAACCTCGGCTGGCCGACCTGCATTGCGGACAATGGTGCGGGCACACGCTGCGGGCCGTCGGACCCGCGGAACTCGAGACGTGGCTGACCGATCCGGCCCGGGCCCCGCACGGCGGTGAATCGATCGTCGACCTGATCCAACGGGTGGCGGGCTGGCTGGAGTCCCTGACCGGCAACACCGCGCCGGCCGTGGCGGTGACGCATCCGGCGGTGGTCCGCGCCGCCATCCTGCACAGCCTCGACGCACCCGCGAAGTCCTTCTGGGGAATCGATATTGCCCCGGTGAGTCGCACCGTGCTGCACTTTCGCAACGGCCGCTGGACGCTGCGCTTGTAACTGGCCCTGGCGGCTCTCCAGCCCGTGCGGCTTGCCCCAAAGTTGGTAGCGCATACGGTATCGAATTCGTAAGTCACCTATGGCCCGAGTCAATCGCGCTCTGGCGGCCGGGATTTGTCGTACCCGGCTGTGATGATGGGATTATGTCGTCGGTCGCATCGTCTCCGTTGGGGGTGAATCGTAAGGGGCGTCTGGCGGTGCTTTTTGAGGAGTTGGCGGAGTTGGCCGGTCAGCGTAACGCCATTGATGGGCGCATCGTGGAGATCGCCGCGGAGATGGAGCGCGATGAGTTGTGCGGGTCCACCGGGGCGCGGTCGGTGGCGGCGTTGCTGGCCTGGAAGCTGGGCTCGTCGTCGGCCAATGCCCACACGATCACCATGGTGGCGCGCCGGCTGGGGGAGTTTCCGCGCTGCGCGGCGGGCTTGCGGGAGGGGCGGTTGTCGCTGGATCAGGTCGGGGCCATCGCCGCGCGCGCCGGTGAGGGATCCGATCGGCATTACGCGCAGTTGGCGCGGGTGGCCACGGTCAGCCAGCTGCGCACCGCGGTCAACCTCGAACCCCGACCCGAACCCGATTCCCGGCCGGACCCGCAGGCCTCGATCACCAAGACCTGCGGGGAGGAGTTGACGTGTTGGCGGATCAGGCTTCCCCATCTGGATGCGGCGAAGTTCGACGCGGCGCTGGCCTCACACCGCGAGGCGCTGATCGCCGAGTGGAAACGCGATCACGGCGATGCCGAGGGTACGGGCCATCCCGATCAGCGCCCGCCGCTGCCGGGCACCCTGGAGGCATTCCTGCGGCTGGTCGAGGCCGGCTGGGATGTTGAAGCGGCCCGCCGCCCGCACAGCCAACACACCACGGTGCTGGTGCACCTCGACGTCGCCGCGCGCGCCGCCGCCCTGCATCTGGGTCCACTGCTCACGCAGGCCGAACGCCAATACCTGAGCTGTGATGCCACCTGTGAAGTGTGGTTCGAACGCGACGGGCAGCCCCTCGGCGCCGGGCGCACCACCCGAGCGATCAGCCGGCGGCTGCGCCGCGCCCTGGAGCACCGCCACCGCAGCTGCGCGGTCCCGGGCTGCGGGGCCACCCGCGGCCTGCACGCCCACCACCTGCGGCACTGGGAAGACGGCGGGCCCACCGAGCTGGCCAACCTGGTCCTGGTCTGCCCCTATCACCACCGCGCCCACCACCAAGGCCACCTCACCCTCACCGGACCCGCCGACGCCCTGACCGTCACCGACAGCGACGGCCAACCCCTGCAGCCCGGATCACTGGCACGCCCACCCACCCAGGCCCCACCCGCCGTCAAGCCCTACCCCGGGCCCCTCGGCGAACGCGCCGACTGGTGGTGGTACGACCCCTTCCAACCCCAACCACCACCCAACAACAACTAGGCGCTGAACCTCGTTGAGGCGCAGGCGATCTACAGCGCGCGGCACAGATCGGGATCCCGGGCCGCCAAAGCATGCGGCTTGCCCCAGCATTGATACCGCATGCGGTATCGCCTCCGTCAGTCACCTATGCCCAGAGTCAATCGCGGCCCGGCGCGGCCGGTGTGATTTCCCAATTCGGTGGTTCGCGCAGCCAGGCCGTCGACGCCGCGGACCAGGCCGCGACGCTGGCGTAGGGTCCCGCTTCGCTGTGCGCGTAACCGGACCCATCGGTCGGGTCGAACGGGGTGGCCGAGATCTTGGGATGGGCCAGGAGCAATCCCGCGGGCGACAGGTGCACCGCATCCCAGGTCTCTGCGATCGCAGGCCAGTCCGGGAACTTACAGCCACCGGCCGTCACTGAGTGCGAGCCGATCAGGTCGGCCCAATCGCGGGCCGAATCGATCCGCGCGACACGAGCGCGCGCGGCGTCGAAATGCACCTCCCAGCGCGGGCGTTCGCGCTTCAGGTTCTCACCGCACAGGGTCCAGGTGTCTTCGCCGTCGGTGATGGGGGTGGAGGTCCAGAACGCGCCGTTCGGCAACGCGCTCAACGGCTCCCGATTGCCGATGCTCGGCGCGCGCAACCCGCTGAGGGTCCCCTGATGGATCTGCGGCGATCCAAACGCGGCTAGCCCCGACAGCGCCGCGAGCACCGCGGCGTCGAACGCGCGAAGCTCCGGATCGTCCACATCGAGGCCCGCTACGTCGAGCCAACGATCGGAGTAGAGATAGCCACCGACCGCCCAGGCCGCGGCACCGACGATCCGTTCCGGGCTCGCCAGGCCGCCGAAAGACCGCATGTCCTCGATGAACAGGCGTCCCGGGAAGGTATCCAGCAGCGATTCGGCGGCGCTCACCAGGTTATTGGGGCGCGATCAGCGCGAACACCTGCTTGGCCACCTGCAACATCCAGCCGGTCACGCCGGGCCCGTGATCGCGGGGCCAGTTCAGCTGGAAGCTGACCACCCACGGCTGCCGGTTCTTGTCCACGGCATACCAGCTGAATGTCAGATCGCCCGGCAGCCCACCGGCTTTCGCGCCGATATACGGCCACACGTCCCGGTCCAGCTGGATGCCGGCCACCGCGGCAAGGATCTGCCTGACCGGCGCGGCCGGGCCAACCGCGTCGGCCTGCAGCGCCGCATGCACGCGGCAGATGTCCTCGGCGCTGCCGTACCACTCGGCGCCGTAGGCCGAGGCCGGAGTGTGGGCGCGGGTCGGATCGGGTTCGTACGGCGTGGAATCCGCCTGTTCCAGCAGCTGGGCGCGGACCTGCGGGGAGCCGTGCTTCCATTGGTCGCGCAGGTCCGGTTTGCCCCAGCCGACGGAGAACAGCTCGTACATGGTGGGGAACGGCGTCATGCTGGCCGGATCGTGGTGGCCGGCCGTGGCGAGTGCCTCCTCGATGGCGCGCGTGCCCATCCGCCCGATGAGCAGGTCGGTGGCCATGTTGTCGCTAGTGGCGATCATCTTCTCGGCGGCCGTGCGCACCGAAACACGGGCTCCGACAGGCAGTTCCAGCCCCGACGAGCCCACCGCGCGGCTCTTGTCCGTGACGGTGAGCTGATCGTCCCACGACACGGTCCCGCGGCGAACCGCGCCGGCCAGGGCGTGCAGCACGTACAGCTTGAAAATCGATGCCAGGGGCAGGGATTCGCCCGTGTTGGTGCCCGCCACCGGGTCGCAGTGACCGTCGTCGACCTTGGCGACCTGGTAGGAGTAGCGGGCGCCGGTCTTGCTCAGCACCGCGTCGACGTCGTGCCAGGAGTTGACCTTCGGCGCCTGCGTGTCGACGTCGAACCGGTCCACCCGGCCGTCGTCGTCGGTGTGTATCCGGATGTCCTGGTGCGCGCCGTACGAGGTGACCAGGTGCAGGGTGGCTGCGCTCGCGCCGATGTCGACGCCGGCGAGGGTGAACGGGCGATCCCACCACAGCCCCTCCATCGTGGTCTCGACCGACTCGACTTTGTTGGGCGCGGCGAGGGTGCCGACACCGACCGGGCCGATCGGCCAGTCCGAGTTCAGCATGTCCAGAGTCTGCTGGGCCCGGACGCCGGGGGGCGTCCGGGTGTCGATCTGCCGCCCCGGGTTGGCAGCGTTCGCCTGCGGGGCGGGCGGGGGCGCGCAACCCGGCGCCAGCGTCACCACCAGAGCCGCGGCGGCGCCCAACGCCGCCACGCGGCGCCGCGTCGACCGACCGCTAGCCACCCTGCTTGGTGCCGGCAACGTCCATCACGACCTCGAATTCCAGCAGCGACGCCCCGGTCGCCACGGGGTTGGCCCGCTCGCCGGCATGGGCCTCGATGGCGGGTCCCTTCGCCCAGGCCTGGAAGGCATCTTCGGACTCCCAGTGCGTCACCACGAAGTAGCGGTTTTCGCCCTTGATGGGACGCAGCAGCTGGAAGCCGAGGAAGCCGGGTTGCCGATCGACCGCGTGCGCGCGGTGGGCGAACCGCTTCTCCAGTTCGGGGCCGGCGTCCGCGGGCACCTCGATTGCGTTGATCTTCACCACGTGCGGCATTGGGCTAGGCTACCGCGCCGCCCGCGTTGTCCAACCCCCGGGCGGGCCCCGCAAGATGGTGGTATGCCCAACGATCTGTTGACCTGCCACGGCGGCCGTGGCGAGCCGTTGGTGCTGGTGCATGGCCTGATGGGCCGCGGTACCACCTGGTCGCGGCAGCTGCCGTGGCTGGCCCGGTTGGGCACCGTCTACACCTACGACGCCCCGTGGCACCGCGGCCGCGACGTCGACGATCCACACCCGATCAGCACCGAACGCTTCGTGGCCGACCTGGCCGATGCGGTCGGCGCCCTGGGGGCGCCGGCCAGGCTGGTGGGGCATTCGATGGGCGCCCTGCACTCGTGGTGCCTGGCCGCCGAGCGTCCGGAGCTGGTGTCGGCGCTGGTGGTCGAGGACATGGCGCCGGACTTCCGGGGCCGAACCACCGGGCCGTGGGAGCCGTGGCTGCACGCCCTTCCGGTCGAATTCGATTCTGCCGAGCAGGTTTTCGACGAATTCGGGCCGGTCGCCGGCCGGTATTTCCTGGACGCCTTCGACCGCACCCAAAGCGGGTGGCGGTTGCACGGGCACACCTCGCGATGGATCGAGATCGCCGCCGAATGGGGCACCCGTGACTACTGGGCGCAGTGGGAGGCCGTGCGAGCCCCGGCGCTGCTCGTCGAGGCCGGCAACTCAGTCACCCCGCCGGGCCAGATGCGCGCGATGGCCGAAACAGGTTCCCCGACAACCTATTTGCACGTCCCGCAGGCCGGCCACCTGGTCCACGACGAAGCGCCACAGGAGTACCGGGAAGCGGTGGAATCGTTCCTGGCGGCTACCGCCGGCCGGTGAGCCCCAACGCGGTGCGCAGCGCGACCGCCATGAGGGTGTTGGTCGGGTTCTGGCAGCCCGAGGTGACGAACACGCTGCCGTCGGCGACGTAAACGTTGTCCATCTGGTGCATTCGCCCGTTCGGGTCGACGACGCTCGTCGCCGGGGACACGCCCATCTGCATGCCGCCCATGACGTGCTTGGTGTTGGGCGGCGTGCCGCCGCTCAACTTCCGCTCCAGGCCGTCCGGGATGGCGGCGAACAGCTGAGCGCCGGCGGCCGCCATCATCGCGGTGATGGGCACCAGGAAAAACGTTTGCGCGACCGCCTCGTGCCTGCCGGGCGCCCAGGTCACGCGCGCCACCGGCTGGCCGTTGAGGTCGGTGACCGTCGGGTCGAGGGTGACGTTGTTGGTCAGGTAGGGCAGGTCGGTGCCGATGAAGTTGACGCCGGCGAGCCGGTCGCGCAGCAGCGAGGCGCGCATCAGGTCCTTGAACGGGCTGCCGAACAGCTGCACCCCCGGCAGGAACCCCAGGATCTCCTGGTAGAACTTGCCCTCGGTGATCGGGTCCTGGCTCCCGCCCAGCTCGCACAGCCCGCCGCGGATGTAGGGCAGCCCGGCCAGTTTCGCCGCGAGGCGGGCCCCGGGGAAGTTGGGGTCGCAGAAATCCTCCATGCACTGCGTGATCGAGCGGCCGCGATAGGCGTGCACGCGCTGGTCGAGGTAGATGCCGAACCCGTCGACGAAGTTGTGGAACATCAGCCGGGCGCCGATGCGTCCGCTGGCGTCCGGCAGGCCGGAGAGCAGCGCCAGCCGTGACGTCTCGATCGCCGAGGCGGCCAGCACCACCAGGTCGGCGCTCTCCCCGCCGGGATTGCCCTGCGGGTCGAGATAGGAGACGCCGGTGGCGCGCCGGCCGGTGAAGTTAACCTTGGTGACGGTGGTTTCGGGGTGCAACTGCGTCCGCCCGGTCCGCAGCGCCAGGCGCAGCGGCGCCAGCGCGCCCACCCGGGCCGAGATCGGGCAGCCGTAATTGCTGCAGAACCCGCAGTTGTTGCACGCGGGGCGGCCGTCGTACTCGACCGAATTGATCGCGGTCGGAAACGGATACGGGTGCAGCCCAATGCGCTTGGCCCCCTTGGCGATGAGCGTGGAGGAGCGCTGCTGCGGTCCCGGCGGCATCGGGAAATTCTGCGTGCGCGGCGCGTGCTTGAAGGAGAGCGCGGGGATCGCCCGGACGTCGCCCTGCGTCCCGAGCAGCGTTTCGATCGTGTCGTAGTAGGGGGCGATCTCGCTGTATTCGAACGGCCAATCCTGCACGTCCGCGCCGGGCTGCGGGCCCAGCATCGACAGCCCCTTGAAGTCGATGTCCCAAAACCGTGGGACCTTCGCATCCCAGTGCGTGGTTCCGCCACCGACGGTCACCGGGAGTTCGTTGACCGGCCCGACGTAGCTGGCCGCCTGGCTGGCGTTGGCGCGAAACGTGCGCGGATAGGCCAGGGGGTCCGGTTGCTCGAAATAGCGGTACAACGACTTGAGTTCGTCGTTGGAGAACGTCGTCCCGAGGGGGCCGGTGCCGTCGAGGTTGGTGTAGTAGTTCGACCCCTTCTCGAATATCACGACGTCCCAACCATTTTGGGCGAGCTCCATCGCCACCGTCGACCCGCCGGCGCCGGAGCCAACGATGATCGCCTTAGGCACTCACGCCGCCCCTTCCGCCCAATTTGGAGACCACCTGTTCCCAGCCGTGGCGCAGCCGGTTGATGATGTCGGTGACGATCACCACGTCCCACTGGATCGCTTCGACCTGGGCGGGGGTGTATCCGCGCGGCTGGGAGTCCCCGGGGTACTTGATGTCCTGCCAACCGACCAGGTTCGCGTTGCCGCCGTATTCGGGGACGCTGTACATCGCCTCGATGGTGTGGCCGAACAGGACGCTTGCGAAGGCCGCCGCCGGCCCGTGGGCCAGGATGAGGTCCTGCCGGACGGGCTGCACCGCGGTGAAGTCGCCGCCGGCCTGCTGGTCCAGCAGCGCGATGCCGCTGGTGTACTGGTTGCGAAGCTGCGTCAGCCGCTGTTGCCACCCGTACGCCTGGGCGCGGTTGAGCGGGACGAAGGTGGCCATGTAGTCCTGGGAGCCGCCGGCGCGGTTGCTCCATGGGCCGCCGGCGTGCACATCGGCCGGCGCGACGTCGAACACCGACAGCATCCGGTCCAGGTAGTTCACCACGTTCGCCTCGTGCGCCCCGGGGCTGCCGGACTCCACCGGGCAGTCTTGCGGCCCGGGGACCAGCCGGCGGGTGGCGGCGTCGAGCACCGCTGCCTGGTGCGGCGACAGGAATCGATAGCCCGGGTCGGCCGACGCGGCGGGCAGCGGCCCCCGCATGGTGGCGGCCAGCGGCAGCAGGCTCAGGCCGCCGAGCACCGCGCGCCGGGACACCGGCGGCAAGCGGGATCCTTCGGCGGCCTCCTCGCTGGGCACATCGGCAGGGTAAGACGCGGATTTGAGTCTCCGGTGGAACGGCCGCCCGGCGGCGTGTCGGGTTGCGCCGACGCCGGACTCTGCGATACCGGGCGGACCCTCGCCGCGCGGGCCGAGGCGCAATCTGATAAATTCTTCAACTGTTCATACCTAGGATCCAATGAATCTTCAGGAGAGCTGGCGTGTCGGAGCCGCTGTACAAGGTCAAGGCCGATTTCTTCAAGACGTTGGGCCATCCGGCGCGGATCAGGGTCCTCGAGCTGCTCGTCGCCGGGGACAAGTCGGTCGCCGAACTGCTGCCCGAGGTCGGGCTGGAATCGTCGAACCTGTCCCAGCAGCTGGGGGTCTTGCGCCGGGCGGGTGTGGTCGACGCGCACCGGGACGGCAACACGATGATCTACTCGATCGCCTCACCGGATATCGCCGAACTGCTCTTGGTGGCGCGCAAGGTTCTGACCGGGGTGCTCAGCGACCGGGTGGCGCTGTTGGAGGACCTGCGCGCCGGGAGCGCGCAGTAGCGTTCATGGGCTGGATTCGTAAGGCCTTCGGCGTCGGCCGGATCGCCGAACCCGCGGGACCGTTACCGCCGCCGGCGATGAAACCGGTTGCGGGAGTGCGTGGTTCGCTGCAGATCCGGCATGTCGACGCGGGATCCTGCAATGGATGCGAAGTCGAGATCGCGGGCGCATTCGGCCCGGTGTACGACGCCGAGCGATTCGGCGCGCGCCTGGTGGCGTCCCCCCGGCACGCGGACGCGCTGCTGGTCACCGGCGTCGTGACACACAACATGGCCGGTCCGCTGCGCGCCACGATCGATGCCACGCCCCGGCCGCGACGGGTGATCGCCTGTGGAGACTGCGCGATCAACCGCGGCGTCTTCGCCGATGCCTACGGTGTGGTCGGCGCGGTCGCCGAGGTGGTGCCGGTCGATCTGGAAATCCCGGGCTGCCCGCCGACGCCGGGCCAGATCATCGAGGCCCTCCGAGCGGTGACCGGCAAATGACGACGCAATTGACGGCTCACCCCGTCCATGCGCCGAACCTCTCGCCCCGCAACGGTTTCCGACCCGCGTCGGCGGGGGCGCTGACGTCGCTGCTGGGTTTCGGTGGGGTATGGGCGGGCCTGATCGGGATGTTCGGCTCGGTGCGAGAAGTCCGCATCGGGTGGTTACTGCCGCTATCGGGGGTGCAGCTGAGCCTCGACCCGTTGGGCGGGTTCTTCATGGCGCTCACCGGCGCGGTCGCGGTCGTCGTCGGGCTGTACACGATCGGGTATGCCCAGCGCGGCCAGCTGGGCAGTGCGACGCTCGCGGTGTTGCCATTGTTCGTCGCGGCGATGCTCGCCGTGCCCGCGGCCGGTTCGGTGACCACCTTCGCGTTGGCGTGGGAGTTGATGGCGGTCGCGTCGTTGGTGTTGGTGCTGGCCGAACACACCCGCCCGCAGGTTCGCGCCGCCGCCCTGGTGTACGCGGTGATGACCCAGTTGGGGTTCGCCGCGATCCTGATCGGACTGATGGTGCTGTCGGCGGCCGGCGGCGCAAACCGGTTCGCCGAGCTGCATCGGATATCGCCGGGCGCCTGCAACGCCGTGTTCCTGCTGACGGTCGCGGGGTTCGGGTCCAAGGCCGGGCTGGTGCCGCTGCACGCCTGGCTGCCGCGCGCCCATCCGGAGGCGCCCAGCCCGGTGTCGGCGCTGATGAGCGCGGCCATGGTAAACCTGGGCGTCTACGGCATCTGCCGTTTCGATCTGCAGCTGCTGGGCCCGGGTCCCCGCTGGTGGGGCCTGGTCCTGATGGTTGTCGGCGGGGTTTCGGCGCTCTATGGCGTGATGCAGGCCTCGGTGGCCACGGACCTCAAGCGGTTGCTTGCGTATTCGACGACCGAGAACCTCGGGTTGATCACGCTGGCCTTGGGAGCCGCGACCCTCTTCGCCGCCACCGGTGCACACCGGCCGGCGACGATCGCCGCCGCGGCGGCCATGCTGCACCTGATCGCGCACGCGGCGTTCAAGAGTCTCGGCTTCCTGGCCGCGGGCTCCGTGCTGGGCGCCACCGGGCTGCGTGACCTCGACCGGCTGGGCGGTCTGGCTCGCCGGATGCCGGCGACCACCGCCCTGTTCGGGGTGGCAGCGCTCGGCGCGTGTGGGCTACCGCTGGGCGCCGGGTTCGTCAGCGAGTGGCTGCTGGTCCAGTCGCTGATCCACACCGCCGCAGAACACGTCGCGGTGTTGGNGCGGCGTTGGTCCGGCGCGCCCACACCGGCAGCGTGCACCTGTATCTGGCCTACGGCGCGCTCGGTGTGCTGATCGTGCTGGTGGTCGCCCGATGAACGTCCTTTCCTACGTCGCGGGCGCGGTGCAAATCGGCGCCGTGATGGCCGGCGCGCCGCTGGTGGTCGGCCTGACCCGCCAGGTGCGCGCACGCTGGGAAGGCCGCGTGGGCGGCGGCATCCTGCAGCCGTGGCGCGACATCGTCAAACAGCTTGGCAAGCAACAGATCACGCCGCGCGGGACAACAGTGGTATTCGCGGCCGCTCCCGCCGTCGTCGCCGGCTCGACGCTGCTGATCGCCGCGATCGCGCCGCTGGTCGCCACCGGATCCCCACTGGACGCCAGCGCCGACCTGTTCGCCGTCGTCGGCCTGCTGTTCGTGGGCACCGTCGCGTTGACCTTGGCCGGCATCGACACCGGCACCTCGTTCGGCGGCATGGGAGCCAGTCGCGAGATCACCATCGCCGCGCTCGTCGAACCCACGATCCTGCTGGCGGTCTTCGCGGTATCGATGCCGGCGGGGTCGGCGAATCTCGGTGCCCTGGTGGCGCACACCGTCGCTCACCCCGGGCAGGTGGTGTCGCTGGCCGCGGTGCTGGCGTTCACCGCGCTGGTGATCGTCATCGTCGCCGAAACCGGACGCCTGCCGGTCGATAACCCGGCGACCCACCTCGAGCTGACGATGGTGCACGAGGCCATGGTTCTCGAATACGCCGGTCCGCGACTGGCATTGGTCGAGTGGGCGACCGGGATGCGGCTGACGGTGTTACTGGCGCTGCTGGCAAACCTGTTTGCGCCGTGGGGCATTGCGGGCGGCCGGCCCGGCGCTGTGGGCGTCGTCGTCGGCCTCGTGGCGGTGGCCGCCAAGGTCGCGGTCCTGGCGGGACTGTTGGCAACCGTCGAGGTGTTCGTCGCCAAGCTCCGGCTGTTCCGGGTTCCCGAGTTGCTGGCCGGGTCGTTTCTGCTGGCGCTGCTCGCGGTCGTCGCGGCCAACTTCTTCGGGGTGCCGGCATGACGTACAGCACTTTTGCGGTCCTCGTCGACCTGGCCGCCGGCGGATTGCTGCTGGCCGCGGTGCTGATCGTGTGGCGCCGCGACCTGAGGGCCATCGTCCGCCTGCTGGCCTGGCAGGGAGTCGCCCTGGCGGCCATCCCGGTGCTGCGCGGTGTGTATGACGGCGACGGCGCGCTGATCGGTGTTGGCGTCGCCGTGCTGGCGTTGCGGGCCGCGGTGTTGCCGCGGCTGCTGGCGCGCGCGGTCGGCGCGGAGTCGCAATGTCACCGCGAAGCCACCCCGCTGGTCAACACCGCGACCTCGCTGCTCATCACCGCGGCGCTGACGCTGGCCGCCTTCGCCGCCACCGGTTCCCTGGTGAACCTACAGCCCGCGGCCACCACCACCGCGGTGCCGGCCGCCATGGCGGTGGTGCTCATCGCGTTGCTGGTCATGGTCACCCGGCGGCACGCGGTGTCGCAGGCCGCGGGATTCCTCCTGCTGGACAACGGAATCGCCGCGACCGCGTTCTTGCTCACCGCCGGGGTGCCGCTGATCGTGGAACTGGGCGCCTCGCTGGACGTGCTGTTCGCGGTCATCGTGATCGGCGTCCTGACCGGCCGGTTGTCCCGCGCGTTCGGTGGCGCGGACCTGGACGCACTGCAGGAGTTACACGACTGATGATGGGACTCCTGCTCGCCGCGATCCTCGCGCCCGTCGGTGCGTCGATCGCCACCCTGATCGCCGGATGGCGCAGGGCCACCGCGGCATTGATCGTCGTCTCGGCAGTGTGCGTGCTCGGTTGCGGCGCGGCCCTCGGGGTGCTCACCCGATCGGGCACGCGGTTCGCGCTGGGCGGGCTGCTGCGAGTCGACGCCCTCACCGTCACGATGTTGATCGTCATCGGAAGCGTTGCGACGCTGGCGACCTGGGCCAGCATCGGCTACGTGAACGCCGAACTTGCGCACGGGCATACCGATGCGCGGGGCGCCCGCGAATACGGCGCGCTGACCGCGGCCTTCGTGGCGGCGATGGTCGTCGCGGTGTGCGCCAACAACATCGGCATCGTCTGGATCGCCATCGAAGCCACCACGGTGATCACCGCGTTTCTGGTTGGGCACCGCCGCACCCGCGGCGCGCTCGAGGCGACGTGGAAGTACGTCGTGATCTGCTCGGTCGGCATCGCGATCGCATTCCTGGGCACGGTGCTGCTCTACTACGCCGCCGAGCACGCGGGGGCGCCGGCCGCGGCCGCCCTGAACCTCGACGTGCTCGCGGCGCGCGCNGGACAACAGTGGTATTCGCGGCCGCTCCCGCCGTCGTCGCCGGCTCGACGCTGCTGATCGCCGCGATCGCGCCGCTGGTCGCCACCGGATCCCCACTGGACGCCAGCGCCGACCTGTTCGCCGTCGTCGGCCTGCTGTTCGTGGGCACCGTCGCGTTGACCTTGGCCGGCATCGACACCGGCACCTCGTTCGGCGGCATGGGAGCCAGTCGCGAGATCACCATCGCCGCGCTCGTCGAACCCACGATCCTGCTGGCGGTCTTCGCGGTATCGATGCCGGCGGGGTCGGCGAATCTCGGTGCCCTGGTGGCGCACACCGTCGCTCACCCCGGGCAGGTGGTGTCGCTGGCCGCGGTGCTGGCGTTCACCGCGCTGGTGATCGTCATCGTCGCCGAAACCGGACGCCTGCCGGTCGATAACCCGGCGACCCACCTCGAGCTGACGATGGTGCACGAGGCCATGGTTCTCGAATACGCCGGTCCGCGACTGGCATTGGTCGAGTGGGCGACCGGGATGCGGCTGACGGTGTTACTGGCGCTGCTGGCAAACCTGTTTGCGCCGTGGGGCATTGCGGGCGGCCGGCCCGGCGCTGTGGGCGTCGTCGTCGGCCTCGTGGCGGTGGCCGCCAAGGTCGCGGTCCTGGCGGGACTGTTGGCAACCGTCGAGGTGTTCGTCGCCAAGCTCCGGCTGTTCCGGGTTCCCGAGTTGCTGGCCGGGTCGTTTCTGCTGGCGCTGCTCGCGGTCGTCGCGGCCAACTTCTTCGGGGTGCCGGCATGACGTACAGCACTTTTGCGGTCCTCGTCGACCTGGCCGCCGGCGGATTGCTGCTGGCCGCGGTGCTGATCGTGTGGCGCCGCGACCTGAGGGCCATCGTCCGCCTGCTGGCCTGGCAGGGAGTCGCCCTGGCGGCCATCCCGGTGCTGCGCGGTGTGTATGACGGCGACGGCGCGCTGATCGGTGTTGGCGTCGCCGTGCTGGCGTTGCGGGCCGCGGTGTTGCCGCGGCTGCTGGCGCGCGCGGTCGGCGCGGAGTCGCAATGTCACCGCGAAGCCACCCCGCTGGTCAACACCGCGACCTCGCTGCTCATCACCGCGGCGCTGACGCTGGCCGCCTTCGCCGCCACCGGTTCCCTGGTGAACCTACAGCCCGCGGCCACCACCACCGCGGTGCCGGCCGCCATGGCGGTGGTGCTCATCGCGTTGCTGGTCATGGTCACCCGGCGGCACGCGGTGTCGCAGGCCGCGGGATTCCTCCTGCTGGACAACGGAATCGCCGCGACCGCGTTCTTGCTCACCGCCGGGGTGCCGCTGATCGTGGAACTGGGCGCCTCGCTGGACGTGCTGTTCGCGGTCATCGTGATCGGCGTCCTGACCGGCCGGTTGTCCCGCGCGTTCGGTGGCGCGGACCTGGACGCACTGCNGCCGAAAACGGTGGCGGCGGCCCTGGTCGTCGGCGTCGCCGCGTCGCTGGTCCTCGGCGTCACGGCCGGCCCGCTGACCGGCCTGTTCACCACCGCGGCGACCGACGCCGGGGCACCGCGATGAGCCGACACTGGCTGCACCACAGACTGTCCCAGGAGAGTATCGCGGAGATGGCGGAAGAATTGCTGGGCAAGGGTTTTCGCCTTGCCCTGGTGGCCGCCCACGACGACGCCGACGTATTCCGTGTCGTTTACCTGTTTTTGGCCGGCCGCCCCGATCGCCGCATCGAGCTCGAATGCGCGGTGGGCAAGGACGATCCGGCGCTGCACTCGCTGGCGTACCTGTCGTTCGCGGCCGGCCGCTTCGAGCGCGAGATGGCCGACCTGTATGGAATCCGGCCACTCGGGCATCCCAAAGCGCGCCGACTGGTGCGGCACGCTCATTGGCCCGAGGAGTGGTATCCCATGCGCGGCAACGCCGGGCCCGCGCCGCGCTTCGACCGCGTCGGTGCTTTCCCGTTCGTCACCGTCGAGGGGCCCGGGGTGTACGAGATTCCGGTGGGCCCGGTGCACGCCGGGCTGATCGAGCCCGGTCATTTCCGCTTCTCGGTCGCCGGTGAAAGCGTGCTGCGGCTCAAGGCCCGGCTGTGGTTCGTACACCGAGGTTTGGAAAGGCTCTTCCAGGGCCGGCCGGCCGGCGGGGCCGTCGAGCTGGCCGAGCGCGTCAGCGGCGACACCTCCGTCGGGCACGCCCTGGCCCACAGCCTGGCCGTCGAGGACGGGCTCGGGATCGAACTGCCCGACGAGGCGCACCGCCTGCGGGCGCTGCTCGTCGAACTCGAACGGCTCTACAATCACGTCGCCGATCTGGGGGCGCTGGCCAACGACGTCGGGTTCGCCCTCGCCAACGCCCACGCTCAACGCGTCCGCGAGAAACTGCTGCGGCTCAACGCGAATGTCGCCGGACACCGGCTGCTTCGCGGTGCCATCCGCCCCGGCGCGGTCGCGCTGCGGGCGCTTCCCGACGCCGACGACCTGCGGTCCATCGCGGCCGACGTCGCGGAGATCGCCGACCTGACCCTGCGCAACTCCGGGGTGTACGACAGGTTCGCCGGCACGGCCGTGCTGCACGATGAGGACGCGCAGGCCCTTGGCTGCCTGGGCTATGTCGCGCGGGCCAGCGGCATCCGCACCGACGCCCGGCTCGAACACCCGACCACCACGCTGCCCGTGACCGAGGTCGGCGCCGCCGCGGGCGATGTGCTGGCCCGCTACACGGTGCGGCGCGACGAATTCGCCGCGTCCACCGAACTGGTCTGTCACCTGATCGAATCGCACACCGGTGCGATCGAATACACCGAGGAACTGCCGACGCTGCGCGCGCCGCGAAGCGGGATCGGCATCGTCGAAGGATGGCGCGGCACCCTTGTTCACCGCGTCGAGATCGACGCCGCCAATCGCATCACCCGAGCGAAGATCGTCGACCCCTCGTGGTTCAACTGGCCCGCGCTGCCCGTCGCGATGGCCGACACCATCGTCCCGGACTTTCCGCTGGCCAACAAAAGCTTCAACCAGTCCTACGCCGGCAACGATCTCTGATCGACGCCGGCTACCCCTCGCCCAGTAGCGCGAACCGGCCGTCGACCGTCCTGGTCACCAGGCCGTCGGCCAGCAGCGAATCCAGCGCGCGGTCGCGCTGCGCCGGATCGGTCAACCATGCCACGTCCAGCTCCGCCCGGGTGACCGGGGAATCGTTGGCGCGCAAGACATCCAGCAGCCGCCCGCGGACTTGGCGGTCGGTGCCGGCGTACGTCTGCGCCCGCCGGGCCGGCCCTTGCACGGGGGGACAGCCCGCCCCCCGCCACGCGCACCGNCCACAGCCAGGCCCCGGCGCCGGTTTCGGCGCTGATGAGCGGGGTGCTGCTGTCGGTGGCGTTTTCGGTGCTGATCCGCATCAAGCCGATCGTCGCGGCGGCGGCCGGGCCCGCGTTCATGCGGTCGGGTTTGCTGGTGATCGGGTTGGCGACTTTGGTGATAGCGGCCCTGATGCTGACGCTGACGCCCGACATCAAACGGATGCTCGCCTACTCGTCCATGGAGAACATGGGGCTGATCGCGATCGCGGCGGCCGCCGGAACCACGCTGGCCATCGCGGCGGTGCTGTTGCACGTCCTCGCCCACGGCATGGGCAAGACGGTCCTGTTCCTGGCGACCGGTCAGCTGCAGGCCGCGCACGGCTCCACCGCGATCGCCGACGTCGGCGCGGTGCTGCGGCGCTCCCGCCTGATCGGACTATCGCTGGCCGTCGGCGTGGTCGTGCTGCTCGGGCTGCCGCCGTTCGCGATGTTCGCCAGCGAGTTGGCCATCGCCCGATCGCTGGCCGATGCCCGGCTGACGTGGGCCCTGGGGCCGGCACTGCTGCTGATCGTGGTCGCGTTCGGTGCGCTGGCGCGCAATTGCGGGCGAATCCTGCTGGGCGAGCGCCCCGCGGGCACACCGGAAATCGCCGTGCCGAAAACGGTGGCGGCGGCCCTGGTCGTCGGCGTCGCCGCGTCGCTGGTCCTCGGCGTCACGGCCGGCCCGCTGACCGGCCTGTTCACCACCGCGGCGACCGACGCCGGGGCACCGCGATGAGCCGACACTGGCTGCACCACAGACTGTCCCAGGAGAGTATCGCGGAGATGGCGGAAGAATTGCTGGGCAAGGGTTTTCGCCTTGCCCTGGTGGCCGCCCACGACGACGCCGACGTATTCCGTGTCGTTTACCTGTTTTTGGCCGGCCGCCCCGATCGCCGCATCGAGCTCGAATGCGCGGTGGGCAAGGACGATCCGGCGCTGCACTCGCTGGCGTACCTGTCGTTCGCGGCCGGCCGCTTCGAGCGCGAGATGGCCGACCTGTATGGAATCCGGCCACTCGGGCATCCCAAAGCGCGCCGACTGGTGCGGCACGCTCATTGGCCCGAGGAGTGGTATCCCATGCGCGGCAACGCCGGGCCCGCGCCGCGCTTCGACCGCGTCGGTGCTTTCCCGTTCGTCACCGTCGAGGGGCCCGGGGTGTACGAGATTCCGGTGGGCCCGGTGCACGCCGGGCTGATCGAGCCCGGTCATTTCCGCTTCTCGGTCGCCGGTGAAAGCGTGCTGCGGCTCAAGGCCCGGCTGTGGTTCGTACACCGAGGTTTGGAAAGGCTCTTCCAGGGCCGGCCGGCCGGCGGGGCCGTCGAGCTGGCCGAGCGCGTCAGCGGCGACACCTCCGTCGGGCACGCCCTGGCCCACAGCCTGGCCGTCGAGGACGGGCTCGGGATCGAACTGCCCGACGAGGCGCACCGCCTGCGGGCGCTGCTCGTCGAACTCGAACGGCTCTACAATCACGTCGCCGATCTGGGGGCGCTGGCCAACGACGTCGGGTTCGCCCTCGCCAACGCCCACGCTCAACGCGTCCGCGAGAAACTGCTGCGGCTCAACGCGAATGTCGCCGGACACCGGCTGCTTCGCGGTGCCATCCGCCCCGGCGCGGTCGCGCTGCGGGCGCTTCCCGACGCCGACGACCTGCGGTCCATCGCGGCCGACGTCGCGGAGATCGCCGACCTGACCCTGCGCAACTCCGGGGTGTACGACAGGTTCGCCGGCACGGCCGTGCTGCACGATGAGGACGCGCAGGCCCTTGGCTGCCTGGGCTATGTCGCGCGGGCCAGCGGCATCCGCACCGACGCCCGGCTCGAACACCCGACCACCACGCTGCCCGTGACCGAGGTCGGCGCCGCCGCGGGCGATGTGCTGGCCCGCTACACGGTGCGGCGCGACGAATTCGCCGCGTCCACCGAACTGGTCTGTCACCTGATCGAATCGCACACCGGTGCGATCGAATACACCGAGGAACTGCCGACGCTGCGCGCGCCGCGAAGCGGGATCGGCATCGTCGAAGGATGGCGCGGCACCCTTGTTCACCGCGTCGAGATCGACGCCGCCAATCGCATCACCCGAGCGAAGATCGTCGACCCCTCGTGGTTCAACTGGCCCGCGCTGCCCGTCGCGATGGCCGACACCATCGTCCCGGACTTTCCGCTGGCCAACAAAAGCTTCAACCAGTCCTACGCCGGCAACGATCTCTGATCGACGCCGGCTACCCCTCGCCCAGTAGCGCGAACCGGCCGTCGACCGTCCTGGTCACCAGGCCGTCGGCCAGCAGCGAATCCAGCGCGCGGTCGCGCTGCGCCGGATCGGTCAACCATGCCACGTCCAGCTCCGCCCGGGTGACCGGGGAATCGTTGGCGCGCAAGACATCCAGCAGCCGCCCGCGGACTTGGCGGTCGGTGCCGGCGTACGTCTGCGCCCGCCGGGCCGGCCCTTGCACGGGGGGACAGCCCGCCCCCCGCCACGCGCACCGGTCAAGCGGGCACAACCCGCATCGCGGGGCCCGCGCGGTGCACACGATCGCCCCCAGTTCCATCAGCGCGATCGAAAACTGCGGTGCCCGTTCGTCATCGGGCAGCAACGCGGCCACGTCGGCGTGGTCGCGAGCCGCTGACGGTGCACCGGCGTCGGCCAGGCCGTGCACCGCGCGCGCCACCACCCGCCGCACGTTGGTGTCCACCACCGGCACCGGGCGGCGGTAGGCGAAGCACGCGATCGCTCGCGCGGTGTAGCTGCCGACGCCGGGCAGCGTCATCAGGGCGTCGACGTCGTCGGGGACCACGTCGTCGTGGTCGCGGGCGATGACCGTCGCGCACTCGTGCAACCGCTTGGCGCGCCGCGGATAACCCAGCTTGCCCCAGGCGCGCAGCACGTCGGCGGCGCTGGCTGCGGCGGTGGCCGACGGGGTCGGCCAGCGTCGCACCCAGTCCGGCCAGATCGGCAGCACCCGCGCCACCGGCGTCTGTTGCAACATGAACTCGCTGACCAGGATCTGCCATGCCGTGACATCCGCGGCCCGCCAGGGCAAGTCGCGTCGCGACCGGTCGTACCAGTCGATGAGTTCTTTTGCTGGGATGTTCATCTGCTTGTGCGGCATGATGTGTGGCATGCCAAACACCAGCCCGGTAACCGCATGGAAAGCACTCAAAGAGGGTAACGACCGATTCGTTGCCGGCCAGCCGCAGCATCCCAGCCAAAGCGTCGACCACCGGGCCAGCCTGGCCGCGGGCCAGAAACCCACCGCGGTGGTGTTCGGCTGTTCGGACAGCCGCGTGGCCGCCGAACTGATCTTCGACCAGGGTCTGGGTGACATGTTCGTGGTTCGCACCGCCGGGCAGGTCATCGACTCGGCGGTGCTGGGCTCCATCGAGTTCGCGGTGACGGTGCTCGACGTGCCGCTCATCGTCATCCTCGGCCACGACAGCTGCGGCGCCGTCAAGGCGGCGCTGGCGGCGATCCAGGACGGTGCGATACCGGGCGGTTTCGTGCGCGACGTGGTGGAGCGGGTCGCGCCGTCGATCCTGATGGGGCGGCGCGACGGCCTGAGCCGGGTCGACGAATTCGAGGAGCGCCACGTCAAGGAGACGCTGGCGCAACTCATGGCGCGCTCTTCGGCCATCGCGGAGCGGGTGTCGGCGGGCACGCTGGGAATCGCCGGCGTGACCTATCACCTCGCCGACGGGCGCGCCGCGTTGGTCGACCACCTCGGTGATATCGGCGAATAACGGCCGCCTTTCTCACGGCCACTAACACGGCGGTCGGCTAGCAAACAGGGCGACACGCCGACGCGGGTCGAACAAATCCGCGTGACCTGGACCTACGGTGTGATCGTGCTGGATCTGGAACCGCGTGGCCCGCTACCTACCGAGATCTATTGGCGGCGCAGGGGCCTGGCCCTGGGCCTTGCGGTCGTCGTGATCGGGGTCGTGGCCGCCATCGTCGTTGCCTTCATGGGCAACAAGGCGGGCGCCAAGCCCGCCAGCGCCGACAAGCCCAACTCCGCCCAGAGCAAGCCCGCCGCGCCCCCGGGCCAGGCGCCGCCCCCGGGGCAGGAAGGCGTCACGCCGGTGCCGGCCCCGCAGGGGCAAAACCCCGAGTCGCCCACGCCCACCGCCGCGGTGCAGCCGCCGCCGGTGCTGAAGGAGGGCGATGACTGCCCCGATTCGACGCTGGCCGTCAAGGGCCTGACCAACGCGCCCCAGTACTTCATCGGCGACCAGCCGAAGTTCACCATGGTCGTCACCAATATCGGCCTGGTGTCCTGCAAACGCGACGTGGGCGCGGCGTCGCTCGCCGCCTACGTCTACTCGCTCGACAACAAGCGGCTGTGGTCCAACCTGGACTGCGCGCCCTCCAACGAGACGCTGATCAAGACCTTCACGCCGGGCGAGCAGGTGACGACGGCCGTAACCTGGACGGGCATGGGGTCGGCGCCGCACTGCCCGCTGCCGCGGCCGGCGATCGGGCCGGGCACCTACAACCTCGTCGTGCAGCTGGGCAACCTGCGCTCGCAGCCGGTTCCGTTCATCATGAACCAGCCGCCGCCGCCGCCGGGACCCGTACCGGGGCAGCCGGGTCAGCCGGCGCTCGCGCCGCCGCCGGAGGCTCCGCCGGGCGTCGCCCCGGGCCCCATTCCCGCGGGCTGACCGGCTTCAGGTGAGCGGATCGGCGATCGTCGATTCCGCCAGCTGTGACAATCCCTCTCGCACGTGGCGGGCCCACATCCCGCCGATGCCGTCCACCGACTCGAGGTCGTTAGCGCTGGCCGCCAGCAGGCCCTGCAGCGTTCCGAACGTCCGGACCAACAGGTCCACGTGCGCGAACTGCAGCCGGGGGATGCCGGCCATCGCGCGGTAGCCGCGCGGGCTGAGCGCCGAGTCCTGCGCCTCCGCCGTCGTCGGATATCCGAAAACCTTTGCCAGCGAGGTGAAGTCGAGCAGCTCGGTGTCCGACAGGGTGTCCAGCTCGTCCAAGGTGGCCGTGATCTGCGCTTCGGACAACGGTTCCGGGCTGGCGTGGTAGTCGCGCACGACCAGTTCGCGGGCGATGTCGTTGCCGCCCAACAATTCCTCGAGCTGCAGCCGCAACTGGCGGCCGTCGGTGCCCAGCTCGACGCAGTCGTAGTCGATCGCCAGGCCGATGCGCCGGACCAACTCCAGCCGCTGCACCACCGTCATCACGTCGCGCAGCGTGACGAAGTCCTCGATCTCCGCCCGCGACAGCTGCCGGCTGACCTCGTCGAGCCTCATCTTGTACCGCTCCAGGGTGGCGATGGCCTGGTTCGCCCGCGACAGGATGGTCGCGGAATCGGCCACGACGTGGCGCTCGCCGGCGACGTAGACGGTGACGATGTTCATCGAGTGGCTGACCGAGATCACCGGGTAGCCGGTCTGGATCGCGGCCCGCTCCGCGGACCGGTGGCGGGTACCCGATTCGTCGGTGGGTATCGACGGATCCGGGACGAGTTGGACGTTGGCGCGGACGATGCGGCCGCCGTCGGTGGACAGGATGACGGCGCCATCCATCTTGGACAGCTCGCGCAGCCGCGTCGGCGCGTACCGGACGTCGAGGGCGAAGCCGCCGTCGCAGATGGCCTCGACGTTCTCGTCGTTGCCGAGCACGATCAACGCGCCGGTGCGGCCGCGCAGGATGCGCTCCAGGCCGTCCCGCAGCCCGGTGCCGGGCGCAAGGCGGGCGACGGTCTCACGCAGTGTCGGACGGGTCACAGCCTGTCATTCTGCGGCCCCGCGGCGTTATGCGTCCAGCCATTGGGTCGTTCGGCGATGTCTTTCATGTGTTGCAGGGCCGCGACGATGGTCGGTGCGCGCAGTGCCCGCATCCCGCTCGGCACGATCTCGCGCCGCGGGTCGTCGCCGTCCGGGATGAGCGCGATGCTGAACCCCTGGCGCGCCGCTTCGGCCAGCCGCCGCTCCATCCCGGTGACGCGGCGCAGGTCGCCCGCGAGCCCCACTTCGCCGATCATGACCGCGGTGGTGGGCAGCGGCAGGTTCGTGTACGCCGAGGCCAGGGCGATCGCCACCGCCAGGTCCGCGGACGGATCGGTCAACCGCATGCCCCCCACGGTCGACAGGTAGACGTCGTTGACGGCGATGTTCAGCCGGGCGTGCTTTTCCAGCACAGCGGCGATCATCGCGGCGCGGGCGTGGTCGATGCCGCTGACCGCCCGGCGCGGCGAGCCGCCCGACGGGCTCGCCAGCAGCGCCTGCACCTCGCCGATCAGGGGCCGCTTTCCGTCCAGGGCCACCGTGATCGCGGTGCCCGCGACCGGGGCCGGCCGCTGATCCAGGAATAGGTGCGACGGGTCGCTGACGTCCTCGATCCCGTTGTCGTGCAGCATGAAACACCCGACCTCGTCGGCGGCGCCGAACCGGTTCTTGATCCCGCGGACCATCCGCAGCGAGCCGTTGCGGTCGCCCTCGAAGTGCAGCACCACGTCGACGAGGTGTTCCAGGGAGCGCGGTCCGGCGATGGCGCCGTCCTTGGTGACGTGGCCGACCAGGATCAGGGCGACGCCGGCGGCCTTCGCGGCGGCCGTCAGCGCCGCGGTCACCGCGCGCACCTGGGTGACCCCACCGGCCACGCCGTCCGCCTCGGTGGTGGACATGGTCTGCACCGAGTCGACGATGACCAGCGCCGGCCGGACCGTCGCGATGTGGTCGAGCACCGTGTGCAGGTCGGACTCGGCGGCGAGGTACACCTCGTCACCGCCGCAGTTGATGCGGTCGGCGCGCAGCCGGATCTGGCCGGCGGACTCCTCGCCGGAGATGTACAGCGCCCGGCTGCCCGCCTGGGCCCAGCGGTGGGCGACTTTGAGCAACAGCGTCGACTTGCCCACGCCGGGGTCGCCGGCCAGCAGCGTGACCGAGCCGGGGACCACCCCGCCGCCGAGCACCCGGTCCAGTTCGCCGACGCCGGTGGAGCGGTGCCGCGTGCTGTGCGCTGCTATCGAGCTGATGGGGACGGCCCGCGACGCCGTGGCCGCCGCCGCGCCCGCGCGACGCCCGGAGCCGCCGACGGCGGCCAGTACCGGCACCTCGTCGACGGTGCCCCAGGTGCCGCACTCCAGGCAGCGGCCCACCCACTTGGCGGTGACGTGTTGGCATTCGGAGCAGCGGTATTGCGAGCGCGGTTGTGCCACGTCATGACGGTATCGGGCGGGTGCGACAAGCCCGGTGTGACAGGCCGGGTCCGCCCCCGGTAAGCGCCCGCTCAGGCGGGTTGGGGCCCCACTCCGGCCGAAATCGGCACCATCACACTGGCCTGCCCGGCCTTCTCGAAGTTGAAGGTGAAGTTGTAGTTCAGGCCGTTGCTGATGGGCTTGGCCAGGGCGACGGTCGCCCTGACCGCGTTGTTGGGCTCGAGCGGACCCGGGGCCACGCTCTGGCCTTCGGGCTTGCCGATGAACAGCATCCCTGCGGCGGGCAGCCGGCCATCGCCATCGATCGTGACCGCGCCGATGTCGCTGGTGATGCTCACCAGCCGGTCCGCGACGTCCGGCGACTGGTTGACGGCGACCGCCACCAGGTCCACCGTCCGCCCCGGCTGCAGGAAGTCGCTCGTCTGCACGGCCTGCATGCGGATGTCGCGCAGCGCGACGTTGTTGATGGTGACCTTGTTGCCGTTGACGGCGGGCTCCTGGGTGGCCATCTGGGAGATCTGACCGGCCCCGCAACCGCTGAGCAGGGCGGCGACCAGGGCGACCAGACCGACGACGGTGAAGCGGTTCACTCAATGCCTCCTGCTCGGCTGACCACCATGTCCAGTGGTTCGACTATGCAACTATGCACAGTAGTAGGAAGGTGTTCGCGGCGGTAGCGCAGGGCGTCAGACCAGCGCGGCAAGGCCCCCGGTGGGGTGCTTGCTCGGGTGCAATTGGGGCGAGCGTAGTGTGACCCCTTGCACGTCTTCCTCCGCCTGTCAACCCCTAATCTGCACGCGTTGTGCCCCTGACCTGCATCGTTGTTCCGCAAGCCTTGGGCCGGCGTGTTAGACTGAAGTAACGAAAGGGGCTCGAATCAGATGATCTTCAAGGTCGGCGACACCGTTGTCTATCCACACCACGGTGCTGCGTTAGTCGAGGCGATCGAAACCCGCACCATCAAAGGGGAACAAAAAGAGTATCTCGTCTTGAAAGTCGCGCAGGGAGACCTGACCGTTCGAGTGCCCGCGGAAAACGCCGAGTACGTCGGTGTCCGCGACGTCGTCGGGCAGGAGGGCCTCGACAAGGTGTTCCAGGTGTTGCGCGCGCCCCACACCGAAGAGCCGACCAACTGGTCCCGCCGCTACAAGGCGAACCTGGAAAAGCTCGCCTCCGGCGACGTCAACAAAGTGGCCGAGGTCGTGCGCGACCTGTGGCGCCGTGACCAGGAGCGGGGCCTGTCCGCCGGCGAGAAGCGCATGCTGGCCAAGGCCCGTCAGATTCTTGTCGGTGAGTTGGCGCTGGCCGAGAGCACTGACGACGCCAAGGCGGAGACCATCCTCGACGAGGTTCTGGCCGCCGCTTCCTGAAGGCCCTGAGGTTCGGTGGTTACGCAGACCGGCACCTCGGGCAAAGTCATTGCGGTCGTTCCGGCCGCGGGTTCGGGCGAGCGGCTGGGCGCCGGCGTCCCGAAAGCATTCTGTGAGCTCGACGGCCGCATCCTGCTGGAGTGCGCCGTCGCGGGCCTGCTGCAGTCGGGGGTCGTCGACCACGTCGTGGTGGCGGTCCCCGCCGACCGCATCGACCAGGCCGAGCGACTCCTGGGCGAGCGGGCGACCGTCGTCGCCGGCGGGGCGGACCGCGTGGAATCGGTGCGCCTGGCCCTGTCCGCCCTGCCGGGCAGCCCGGCGTTCGTGCTGGTCCACGACGCCGCTCGGGCGTTGACCCCGCCCGGGCTGATCGTGCGGGTCGTCGACGCGCTGCGGTCGGGTTACGGCGCCGTCGTGCCCGCGCTGCCCCTGTCTGACACCATCAAGGCCGTGGACGCCAACGGCGTGGTCCTGGGCACACCGGAGCGGGCCGGCCTGCGGGCGGTGCAGACGCCGCAAGGCTTCGCCACCGACCTGCTGTTGCGGGCCTATGCACGGGCGGGCACCGCCGCTTTCACGGACGACGCGTCGCTTGTCGAGCATGTCGGCGGCCAGGTGCAAGTGATCGAGGGCGACCCGCTGGCGTTCAAGATCACCACGCAGCTCGACCTGGTGCTGGCCCGAGCGATCGTGCGCCGGTGAGCGAGCCGCTTCGGATTCCACGGGTCGGGCTGGGCACCGACGTGCATCCGATCCAGGCGGGGCGCCCGTGCTGGCTGCTGGGGCTGCTGTTTCCCGGCGCCGACGGCTGTGCGGGCCACTCCGACGGTGACGTGGGGGCGCACGCGCTGTGTGACGCGCTGCTGTCGGCGGCCGGGCTGGGCGATATCGGCACCGTGTTCGGCGTCGACGACCCCCGTTGGGCGGGCGTCAGCGGCGCCGACATGCTGCGCCACGTCATCGGCCTGGTTTCGGGGCAGGGATACCGGGTCGGCAACGCGGCCGTCCAAGTGATCGGCAACCGGCCGAAGGTGGGTCCGCGCCGCGCGGAGGCGCAGCGGGTCCTGTCCGATCTGCTGGGGGCGCCGGTGTCGGTGTCCGCGACGACCACCGACGGCCTGGGCCTGACCGGGCGGGGCGAGGGATTGGCCGCCATCGCCACGGCGCTGGTGTTCGCGACCGGCTAGCGCCGCGGGTTGCGGTAATTGGGCAGGTAAGCTGGCACGTCGTGACCGATCGCGCCCGCCTGCGGCTACATGACACGGCAGCCGGTGCCGTGCGTGACTTCGTTCCGCTGCGCGACGGGCATGTATCCATCTACCTGTGCGGCGCCACGGTGCAGGGCCTGCCGCACATCGGGCACGTCCGCAGCGGGGTGGCCTTCGATATCCTGCGCCGCTGGTTGATCGCCCGCGGCTACGACGTCGCGTTCATCCGCAATGTCACCGATATCGAGGACAAGATCCTGGCCAAGGCCGCCGCGGCCGGCCGGCCGTGGTGGGAATGGGCGGCCACCTACGAGCGCGCCTTTTCCGCCGCCTACGACGCCCTGGACGTCATGCCGCCGTCGGCCGAGCCGCGAGCCACCGGGCATATCACCCAGATGGTCGAATTGATGGAGCGCCTGATCGAAACCGGCCACGCGTACGCCTCGGCCGGCGACGTCTACTTCGACGTGCTCAGCTACCCGGAGTACGGCCAGCTGTCCGGGCACAAGATCGACGACGTGCACCAGGGTGAGGGTGCGGCGACCGGCAAGCGCGACCAGCGCGACTTCACGCTGTGGAAGGGCGAAAAGCCCGGCGAGCCGTCGTGGCCCTCGCCGTGGGGCCGCGGACGTCCGGGTTGGCACCTGGAATGCTCGGCGATGGCCCGCACCTACCTGGGTCCGGAATTCGACATTCATTGCGGCGGAATGGACCTGGTCTTTCCGCATCACGAGAACGAGATCGCCCAGAGCCGCGCCGCCGGGGATGGATTTGCCCGCTATTGGCTGCACAACGGCTGGGTGACCATGGGCGGCGAGAAGATGAGCAAGTCGCTGGGCAACGTGCTCGCCATCCCGGCGATGCTGCAGCGCGTGCGCCCCGCAGAACTGCGCTACTACCTGGGCAGCGCCCATTACCGCTCGATGCTGGAATTCTCCGAAACGGCCCTGCAGGACGCGGTCAAGGCCTATGTGGGGGTGGAGGAGTTCCTGCACCGCGTGCGCAGCCGGGCCGGTGCCGTCGAGCCGGGGGAGTGGACGCCGAAGTTCGCCGAGGCGCTCGACGACGACCTGGCGGTCCCGGCCGCGCTGGCCGAGATTCACCACGCCCGCGCGGAGGGGAATCGGGCGCTCGACGCCGGCGACCACGAGGGCGCGCTGANCGACGACCTGGACGGCGCCGACCCGCTGGTGGTGGTCGTCGGCTCGGAGGGCAAGGGCCTGTCGCGGTTGGTGCGGCAGACCTGCGACGAGGTGGTGTCGATTCCGATGGCGGGTCGCACCGAATCGCTGAACGCCTCGGTGGCCGCCGGGGTGGTGCTTGCCGAGATCGCCCGTCAGCGGCGGCACTAGTTGACAGCCCGCCTCGTCGCTGCGCTGCTGGGGCTGGGGCTGCTCGTTGCGTCGCCGGCTTCGGCCCAACCGGCCGAATTCGACTTGCAGGCCCATCGCGGCGGAAGCGGGGAAACCACCGAGGAATCCCTGCGGGCATTCGCCAAGTCGCTCGAATTGGGCGTCAGCACACTCGAACTCGATATCGGCATCACCCGGGACGGGCAGCCCCTGGTGTGGCACGACCCGACGATCGACGCGGCGAAGTGCGCCGATACGGCGCCCGCATTTGCGGGCGACCCGGCGTATCCCTACGTCGGCAAGCTCGTGCACGACCTCACGCTCGTCCAGATCCGCACGCTCGACTGTGGCAAGCGCCTCGCCGAGTTCCCCGATGCCGAAGTCGTGCGCGGCAACAAGATCGCGACGTTGCCCGACGTCTTCGCGCTCACCGACTCCTACCACGCCGGGGTGCGCTTCAACATCGAGACCAAGGTCGAGGCCGACAAGCCGGACGCCTCGGCCGGGCCCCAGGAGTTCGTCGACGCGATACTGGCGGCGGTCAGGTCGGCGGGCAAGGTCGACCGGGTGGAAATCCAAAGTTTCGACTGGCGAACGCTTCCCATGGTGCACCGGGCGGAGGCGTCGATCCCCTTGGTGGCCCTGTACAACGAGCAGACGTGGGCGCCGGGTTCGCCGTGGCTGGCCGGTGAAAACCCCGCGCTTGTCGGCGATCCGCTGCTCGGCGCGCTGCTGGTGGGCGCGAGCATGGTCTCGCCCGACTACACGCTGGTGACCGGCAAGCCCTACGTCGATCGCGCGCATGCGTTGGGGCTCAGGGTCATTCCGTGGACCGTCAATGACGCCGCCGCCATGCGCGAGCAGATCGGGTACGGCGTCGACGGCATCATCACCGACTTCCCGACGCTCGCGCGCGCCGTCATGGCCGGCCTCGGCATCCCGCTGCCGCCTGCCTACCGCCGCGGCTAGCGCGTTACGGCAAAGGGTCGGTCGGACCCAGAACTGCCAAGTCTGTTTGCTCAACGTCCAAAATGTGGCCCATGCACCGCTAACGCACCGATATAGTCGCCAGGTGATCAGCGGCGACCCGCTGGCCGGGCGTGACAGCGAATTAGGGATCATTCGCCGCGTCCTGAGCGGGGCTGGCAAGCACTCCGGCGTGGTGATCGCCGGAGCTCCCGGTGTGGGCAAGACCAGGCTGGCTCGCGAAGTGCTGCGCCGCGCCGAGGCGTCCGGCGAGCGGACGAAGTGGATCGTCGGCACCGAATCGGCGTGTGCGCTGCCGCTGGGGGCGTTCATCGGCGCGCTCGGCGAGGCGCTGTCGGACCCGCTGGCGAACGTGCGCAGGGTGATCGACTCGTTCGTCGCGCAACAACGCAAGGCTCGCGTGCTGCTCGGGGTCGACGACGCCCACCTGCTGGACGGGTTGTCCGCCCTGGTCGTTCACCAGCTGGCGCAGTCGGGTGGCGCCCGGCTGGTCGTCACCATGCGGACCGGCGGTGAGGAACCGGACGCGGTCACGGCGTTGTGGAAGGACGGGCTGCTGGCCCGCCTCGATCTCGAACCGCTCTCGGCCGCGGCGACGCGCGAACTCATCGAAAGCACGCTCGGCGGTCCGGTCGATGCCCGCAGCGCGAACCGGTTTCGCAAGCTGACCGGGGGCAACACCCTGTTCCTGCGGCAACTGCTCAGTGATCAGATCGCGGCCGGGCGGATGCGGCAATTGGCCGGGGTCTGGATGTGGGACGGTGACGTCGCGGTCTCGGCGACCCTGTCCGACACCATCGCGCGCCAGATGGGGCGGCTCGGCCCCGGAGTGGCACTCGTGGTCGACACGCTGTCGCAGTGCGAGCCGTTGGCCGTTGACGTGCTGTGCGATGTGGTGCGCCGTCCGGACCTGGCGGCCGCCGAGAGCATGGGCCTGGTGAATGTCGAGCGCACCGGCGCCAGCCTGATGGCCCGGCTGGCGCACCCGCTGTTCGGTGAGCTGCGCCGCGCGAGCGCCGGCGAGATGTATCTGTCGGGAATCCGGGGGAGGCTGGCGACGCGGCTGGCAGAAGACGGCGACGCCGACATGCAGGCCACCGTGCGACGTGCGCTGCTGAGGATCGAGTCGGACCTCGATCCCGATCCCGAGCTGTACCTGGAGTCGGCGCGGCATGCCATGACGCTGCTCGATCTGGATCTGGCCGACCGGTTCGCCGCGGCGGCCACCAAAGCCGGAGCGCCCGGAGCCGCCGGGGTGCGGGCGATGAACCTGGTGCTGCTCGGACGCGGCGAGGAGGCCGAGACGGCGCTGCGCGACATGGCCGGCACCGGCCTGGCAGACGGCCATCACTGGGCGACGGTGCGGGCGGCCAACCTGATCTGGATCCTCGGCAAGCCGCAAGTCGCGGCGGCGATCCTGGAAGATCTCGCCGCCGGCACGGAGACCCCGACGCAGGCGGCGGAGCGTCTGGCCGTGCAGGCCTGCCTGGACGCGGTGTCCGCGCGCTGCGAGCTCGCGGCCCAAAATTCGCGGGCCGCATTGAGTTTCGACGCCCTGCCGGGCTTTCACGCGATGATGGCGTCGCTCGCGCTGATCATGGCGATGGGGGCGCTGGGGGAGGTCGATGAGCTCGCGAGCGTGGCCGAGCAGGCGCTGCGGCGTGCGACGACGTCGTTCCAGGCCTCCCACATGCGATTCTGGTTCGGAGCGGTGTACGGTCGCGCCTGCCGGTTGACTGGGCGCATCGACGAATTCGTCAGCACGGCAACGCAACTGGCCGACTCGGCCCGAGACATACCCGGCCTCGCCTATGCGAATCTGGCCCTGCTGTTGGGCAACGCCGAACTGGTTCGCGGCGCCGCCGCCGACGCGGCCCGGCTGGTGCACGAGGCGCTTGCCGGAGCCGAAAGACACGCCGTCACAACGGGTTTGCGGGCGGCAAGCTACTTCGCGCTGGCCGAGGCGCACGCCAAGCTCGGGCAGGCCACCGAGGCGAACGACGCCGTCACCGGGGCCCGGGCCTGTGTGTCGCCCGACTTCTTGTTCATGCACACCGCCCTCTCGCTGGCCGACGGGTGGGCGATGGCGGCGAGCGGTCGTTTGAGCGAGGCCGTGGCGAGCGCCCGGCAGGCGGCGCGGCTTGCCCGCGACCGCGGCCAGCCCACCCACGAGCTGGCCTGCATACAGGCCGCGGCGCAATGGGGCGACGCCTCGCAGGCCGCGCGGGCCCGGGAGCTGGCCAAGGCGTTGTCGCTGCCGCTGGCCGACGCCGTCGCGCTGCATGCGCAGAGCCTGCTCGCCGGGGACGGCGAGGGCTTGTTGGCCGCGTCGGCGGCCTACCGGCGGATCGGCGATCTGGCCGCGGCCGCCGATACCGCGGCGCAGGCTTCCGTCGCCTTCGACGAGCGCCAGCACCATCGCCGCGGGCTGTATGCCGCGGCGTTGGCCAAGGAACTGGCCG
>NZ_LT546237.1:3737925-3790974 GCF_900078675.2 Mycobacterium interjectum | reverse complement strand
CCCGCCCCAGCAGGCCGGCCGACCCCACCCGCCCCCGAGCGATCGCCGCGCCCGCCGCCTCGAACAGGCCCTCGTCGTCGCACAGCTTGGCCAGGACCAGCACCGCACCCAAAAACCCGACCACGCCCGATAATCCGGCCACTTCCTCGGTCGCCTGATGCACCGAGACCGCGCCGACCGCGACCACGATCAGCGCCGCGGGGACCGCGGCCACCGCCTCGGGCCAACCCCGCGGGCGGACGACGGCGAACACGAGCACGGCAGCAAGCAACGCCAGCGCAATGGCTAAGGGCATACGTCCTACGTCCAGGGGTCTTCGCGTCGAAACACCGTCGGCATGTGCAGCGCCACCCCGTCGTCGGCGGCCAGCTCGCCGAGGACACGGATGGACGCGTCCAGGTCGTCGCCCGCATAAGGCAAGGCCCGCAAGGGCTTTGACAACGGGCTGAAGAAGTCGTCCCAGTGGATGAGGATCACCCGGCGCGCACCCACCGCGCGCACGGTCTCGGCCCAGTAGTCGAGCAGATAGGAACGCGGCTGCAGGCCGAGCTGGCCGACGCTGAGATAGGCGGCATCCGCGCGCCGGCCGGCCAGCGCGCCTTTCACGAAGCCGGCGCTGCCCTGGATCAGCAACCGCCGGCCCGACGGTCGGTGGTGCACCAGCGTCGACCACGCCTCGCCGCAGCGGAACGCCGACGCCCGCACCAGNGACCGCCAGGATGACCCCGGCGCCGCCGGGCGCGACCAGCGGCAGCAGCACCAGCGTGGCGGGCAGATTGTTCACGACGTTCGCCAGCAGCGCGGCGATCGCGGCGATCGCGAGCAGCGCGGGCAGTCCCGAACCGGACGGCAACACGGACGACATCGCCCTGTCCATCCCGTTGACCATGACCGCGCGCACCACCACGCCCAGCGCCAACACGAACACCAGGAACGACACGTGCGCCGAGCGCACGATGTCGGCCACCGAGGTGTGCCGACGGCTCAGGCTGCGCACCGCCAGCACCGACGCGCCGATGAGCGCCACCCAGGCCGGGGCGACCCCGACGGACTGGCCGACCACGAACCCGGTCAGCGTCAGCCCGACCACCACCAACACGAACACCGGCGGCCGCGGCGCCGGTCCCACTTCCTCCGGGTTGGGCTGCACGCGCAGGTCACCGGCGAAGAACCACCGGAAGATCACGTACAGCGTGGCGACCGCGCCCAGCCACGGCAACGCCATCAGCACCGTGAACCTGGTGAACGAGATGTCGGCGGTGTGAAACGCCAGCAGGTTGGTCAGGTTCGACACCGGCAGTAGGAGCGAGGCTCCGTTGGCCAAATGTGCCGTGGCGTAGGCGTATGGCCGCACCGGGGTCCGCAGCCGCCGCACGGCGACCAGCACCACCGGGGTCAGCAACACCACCGCGGCGTCCAGGCTCAGCACGGCGGTGATCAGGGAGGCGACGACGAACACCCGCCCCAGCAGGCCGGCCGACCCCACCCGCCCCCGAGCGATCGCCGCGNGGACGCTGCCGCGATCGCCTGCAGCGCGCCGATCTGGTAGACGACATCGGCAACGAGGTCGTCATGGGCGACGTCGATGTAGCGCCTGCCGAATCCGGCCAAATCGCGGTAGCTCACCTGCGCCCCGATCCGCACGCCGCGCTCGGCGGCCGACCGGCACACCCGCAGCAGGCCCGCCGGATCCCCGGCGTGGAACCCGCATGCCACGTTGGCGCTCGTGACGATGCCGAGCATCGCGTCGTCGTCGCCGAGGCGCCAAACGCCGAAGCCCTCACCCAGGTCGGCGTTGAGGTCGATAGCGGGCACCCGCCTAGCTTATGGGCCGCGCGAAAGCCGCCGCACCGCCTATTGCCGGGCCACCTTGGCCGCGATCTGCTCGGCTATGCCCACCGCCGAGCCGGCGGCCAAGGGCGAGGCGCACGCCAGGACGTCGATGGCGACGTTGTTGCGCACGGTCAGGCCCCGTTGGCAGGTCCACCCGTCGCCGCCCTCCTGAACCTCTGACGTGCTGAGCGTGCCGCCGGCTTTATCGATGCCGGCCACCGTCCACACCACCGGGGGCTTGCCCTTGGGCAAATCCGAAAACCGCCGGTTGGCGCAGGCGGACCAGCTTTGCGCCGAGGAGGCGTAGAACGCGTCGGCGTCGCGCGCCGACGGGTACGCGATCACGGCCTGGATGGCGTAGTGGTCGCGGCTCTTGGAGTCGTCGACTCTGTCGTCGAGCCGCTGGCCGCGGATGGCGGTCCATCCGGTGCCGGCATACACCTTGTCCTGGCCGGGCCCGTCGAGCGGCAGGGGGCCGGAATGGTCGGAGGGGACGGCCCTGCCGCCCGCGACGGTGGTGCAGCCGACGGCGAGCGCGGACACCCCGGCGAGCACGACCACGGTGAGTCGCTGGCGCACTGCTGTCCCCCATCCCCACTTTGTGCGACCAGCTTAAGTGGCAACCTCGCGGCGTCGCCCGACGAGCCAGCAACGCAGGTAGCCGACAAACGAGATGGTCGCGACGTACGCCGACACCGGAACGCCGGGCGCCGGCGACAGCAGGATGCCCCCGACGGCGGCGACTTCCGCGAAGGCCACCGAGGCCGCCGGCGAGGCCACCACCCGAGCCGCCGCGCGAACACGAAGCCCGGGACGCGCACCGGGACTCCGCGCGCCGCCGTCGGCGCGCTGCCGATCAGTGCCCCCGCGCCCACCTCGAACCCCTGGTGGGCGGCAACGGCGGGCCGCTGTAGCGTCACCGAACGTGAGGAGTCCCACCCCGCGTCGGCGTGCGACTCTGGCGTCATTGGCGGACGAATTGAAGGTTTCGCGCACCACAATCTCCAATGCCTTCAACCGGCCGGACCAGCTCTCCGCCGACCTACGCGAACGGGTGCTGGCGACGGCGAAGCGGCTCGGTTATCCGGGACCCGACCCGGTGGCACGGTCGCTGCGGACCCGCAAGGCGGGCGCGGTGGGTTTGGTGATGGCCGAACCGCTGACCTACTTCTTCAACGATCCGGCGGCGCGGGATTTCGTCGCGGGGGTGGCGCAATCCTGCGAGGAACTCGGGCAGGGGCTGCTCCTGGTCGCCGTGGGGGCCAGCCGCAGCCTCGACGACGGCACGGCCGCCGTGCTCGGCGCCGGCGTGGACGGGTTCGTGGTGTATTCGGTCTGTGACGACGATCCCTACCTGCAGGTGGTGCTCCAGCGCCGGCTGCCGGTCGTGGTGGTCGACCAGCCCAAGGGCCTGGCCGGCGTGTCCCGGGTCGGCATCGACGACCGGGCCGCGATGCGTGCGCTCGCCGACTATGTGCTCGGGCTGGGGCACCGCGAGATCGGTTTGCTGACCATGCGGCTGGGCCGGGATCGCCGGCAGGGGCTGGTGGACGCCGACCGCCTGCGGTCGCCGGCCTTCGACGTCCAGCGCGAGCGCATCATCGGCGTGTGGGAGGCGATGGCGGCCGCCGGTGTCGATCCGGATTCGCTGACCGTGGTGGAGAGCTACGAGCACCTCCCCGAATCGGGCGGCACCGCGGCCAAGGCGGCGCTGGAGGCCAATCCGCGGATCACCGCGCTGATGTGCACCGCGGACATCTTGGCCCTGTCCGCCATGGATTACCTTCGCGCACACGGCATTTACGTGCCGGGCCAGATGAGCGTCACGGGGTTCGACGGCGTGCCCGACGCTATCGGTCGGGGGTTGACTACGCTGGCGCAGCCGAGCCTGCAGAAGGGACGCCGGGCGGGTGAGCTACTGCTGAAGCCCCCGCGATCGGGCCTCCCGGTCGTCGAACTCCTTGAGACGGAGCTCATTCGGGGCCGCACCGCCGGACCGCCCGCCTAGGTCTTGGGGCGCTATGCGCTTTCGGTGTCGCCGATCAACAACCGCACGGCCAGGTCCAGCCGCTTGCTGACGTCGGTCGCCGAGGCCCGCCGGGTGAGCCAGGCGAGCAGGTTCGACAGCCACACGTCCGAGATCACCCGGGCGATGTGGTACTGGTCCTCGGTCGGTTCGCCGTCGGCCATCGCCCGCGCGAACATGCTGTCGATGAGCTTCTCGACCTGGTCGACCTCGCTGGCCGCCGATGCGTCGGCGAAGACGTAAGCGCGCGTCATCGCCTCGGTGAGCAGCGGATTGCGTTGCATCGCCCGGTTGAGCTTGCCCACCATGAAGTTCAGCCGCTGAAACGGCGTGCCACCGGCGACCGAGGAGCGGTCGGTCTTGGCGTCGATGCGGCTGAACTCCCGGCCGAGCGCCGACACCAGAAGATGCACCTTGGAGGGGAAATACCGGTACAGCGTCCCCACCGCCACGTCGGCGCGGTCGGCGACGGCCCGCATCTGCACCGCCTCGTAGCCGCCCTTGGACGCGATGGCCATGGTGGCGTCCAGGATGCGCTTGCGCCGCTCCCGCTGCGCCTCCGAACCGAGTTCGGACTCAGCCAGGACCGCCACGTTCATGACCTCGCGCGGCTGCGAGTCAGGAACGCGGGCCGAACTCGGGTTGGCTGACGACATCTGAGGAAAGGCTCCTTGTTCAGGTGGTTCGTTCGCAAACGATACGCATGCTGTGCGTAAATTTCCCACCTCCCCGCGCCAGGGACAACCACGTGTGCTGCTGTAATGGCGTTCGACTTGACGCTCGATCGCTGGCACTATTAGAACACGTTCTAGTGGGCTTTAGTGCCCCTTCATCCCCAACCAGGCACGCGGAGGACCAGAGGGTGGTAGCGACCGTCACCGACGAACAGTTCGCCGCGCGTGCGTTGGTGCGCGACTGGGCGCGGGGCGCGTGTTCGAGCGAGGCCGTTCGCGACGTCGAGCAGGGCAAACCCGACGCGTGGCGGCCCGTCTTCGCCGGCCTCGCCGACCTGGGGTTGTTCGGGGTGGCGATACCGGAGGACCGCGGCGGGGCGGGCGGCAGCATCGAGGATCTGTGCGCGATGGTCGAGGAAGCCGCCAAGGCGCTGATCGCCGGGCCGGTTGCGACGACCGCCCTGGCGACGCTGGTCGTCGATGATCCCGAATTGTTGGCCGGCCTGGCGTCCGGGCAACGCTTCGCCGGCGTGGCGCTGGAAGGTGACGTTCGGTTCGACGGCGAGGCGGCACGCGCGTCGGGCACCCTGCCGTGGGTGCTGGGCGGCGCGGAAGGTGCCGTCGTCCTCCTGCCCGCGGACGGGAAGTGGCTGCTCGTCGACGCCGACGGCGAGGGCGTGCAGGTCGAGCCGCTGCGGGCCGCCGACTTCTCCCGGCCGTTGGCCCGGGTGGTGCTGACGTCGGCGCCGGCCACCGTGGTCGAGGCGCCGGGGCAGCGGGTCGAGGAATTGGCCGCGACGGTGCTGGCGGCCGAGGCGGCCGGCATCACCCGGTGGTCGCTGGACACCGCGGTCGCCTACGCCAAGGTGCGCGAACAGTTCGGCAAGCCGATCGGCAGCTTCCAGGCCGTCAAGCACCTGTGCGCAGAGATGCTGTGCCGCGCCGAGCAGGCCGAGGTGGCCGCCGCCGACGCCGCGCNCCTCTCGGAGGTGGAGGGCCTGCGCCCGGAGATCGCGGCGGCGGTCGCCGAGGTTGCCGCGCTGCCCGAAGCCCGACGCCAAGCAGCCATGGCCGAGGCCGGGCTGCAGGCCCCGCATTGGCGGCCGCCGTACGGGCGCAGCGCGTCACCGGCCGAGCAGTTGCTGATCGATCAGGAGCTGGCGGCGGCCGGTGTGGTGCGGCCGGACCTGGTGATCGGCTGGTGGGCGGCGCCGACCATTCTCGGGCACGGCACGCCCGAACAGATCGAACAGTTCGTGCCGGCCACGCTACGCGGCGAATTCCTATGGTGCCAGCTGTTTTCCGAGCCCGGCGCCGGGTCCGACCTGGCGTCGCTGCGGACAAAAGCGGTGCGGTCCCAAGATCCGGGCGGCGGCTGGTTGCTCACGGGGCAGAAGGTGTGGACGTCCGCCGCGCACAAGGCGCGGTGGGGGGTGTGCCTCGCGCGCACCGATCCCGACGCCCCGAAACACAAAGGCATCACCTACTTCCTGGTGGACATGCGCTCACCGGGCATCGAGATCCGGCCGCTGCGCGAGATCACCGGTGACTCGCTGTTCAACGAGGTCTTCCTGGACAACGTGTTCGTCCCCGACGAGATGGTGGTCGGCGCGGTGAACGACGGCTGGCGGCTGGCGCGGACCACGCTGGCCAACGAGCGGGTCGCGATGGCCACCGGCACCGCGCTGGGCAACCCGATGGAGGAGCTGCTCCGGATGCTGGCGGCCATGGACCTCGACGCCGCGCAACAAGACCGGCTGGGACGGCTGATCGCCACCGCCCAGACCGGCTCGCTGCTGGACCAGCGCATCGCCCAGCTCGCCGTGGGCGGGCAGGACCCCGGCGCGCAGTCCAGCGTGCGCAAGCTGATCGGCGTCCGCTATCGGCAGGCGCTGGCGGAGTACACGATGGACGTCTCCGAGGGCGGCGGGCTCGTCCACAACCAAGCGGTGTATGACTTCCTCAACACCCGCTGCCTCACCATCGCCGGCGGCACCGAGCAGATCCTGCTCACCGTCGCCGCCGAGCGGCTTCTCGGGCTGCCGCGCTAGCGGGCAACCATTTCGCCGAGCCGGTAATTTTGCACGCCTGCACTCCCTTGAACCTAAGTCGCACTTTGTCTGCAGATTTACCGCCTGCTACGAAAAATTGGTCTGCGCGCAGGTGCTGGGCGAGGTGATGTTGACGCCGCCGTAGACCACCTGGATGTGGGTGCACGCGATCACGCTGATGTCGGTCTTGGGCTGGCCCGTCTGCCAGTCGGTCGAGTCGATGCGCCCGCTCGTCTGGTACTTGTCCGGCGGTCCCTCGCCGAAGTACACGGTGGTTATCTCGTCGGATCCCATCGCCTTGTGGACCCGCTCGAACTGGCCGTTGGCGTGCGTGTCCAGGTAGGCCAGCCGGTTAGGCGACCGAACCTCGGTCGTTTGGCGCGCCCACAGGCCCGGCGGGAACCCGGTCACGCCGTCGGGAGTGAGCATGTCGGCCCCGACGGTGAAGTCGCAGTGGCCGTCGGCCTTGAAGCAATTGAGGAAAGCGTGCGTCTCCAGCTGGTTGGGGCCGTCCAGCGGGAACCGGGTGGTGGCGGTGTTGCTCGCCGCCGAGGCGACCGGACCCGGCGCCAGCGCCAGCATGGCGCCGACGGCCGCGAATCCCGGCAATAGCCGCTTCATCGGCGCCCCCTTCCGGTTCGCTACGCGACTACTCGTCGTAGGTGACTTCTACCGAATCAGATTCCGGGCGAGATTGACAGGCCAAGATCAGGCCGTCGTCGAGGTCCTGCTGCTCCAGGACGTCGTTGACCTCCATGCTGACCTTGCCGCTGCGCAGGGTGCAGGCGCACGCCCCGCAGTGTCCCTCCCGGCACGAGAACGGCGCCTCCAAACCCTTCGCCAGCAACACGTCGAGCAGCTTGGCGTTGCGCGGCCACGACACGGTGTGCGTTTCGCCGTCCAGCTCCACCACGGCCGTGGCCGGCGGCTGGTCGCCTTCGGCGGTGTCCTCGACCTTCACCGCCGCGAACGGGTCCGACTCCAGCGACTTGAACACCTCGATATGCACCTGTGCCGCGGGCACTTCCAGCCCGTTCAGCGCGACCCGCGCCGCTTCCATGAACGGGCCCGGGCCGCAGATGAACACGGGCCGATCGGTGAAGGGTGAGGCGAGCTTCGCCAGGGCGGTCGCGCTGGGCAATCCCTGCAGCGATTCCAGCCAGTGCAGCACCGTGAGCCGGTCGGGATACTTCGCGGACAGCTCGCGCAGCGCGTCGGCGAAGATCACCGAGCGGTCGTCGCGGTTGGCGTAGAGCAACGTCACCTGCCCGCTGCCCTCGGCGAGGGCGGACTTGCAGATCGACATGATCGGCGTGATCCCGCTGCCGGCCGCCATCAGCAAAAAGTCGTCGTCGAGCGTCTTGGGCACGAAGTTGCCCGATGGCGCCAGCACGTGGATGCGCATGCCGGCGTGTGCGTGGTCGCACAGCCAGTTCGACGCGTAGCCGTCCGCGGTCCGTTTCACCGTGACGGTCAGCGCGTCATCGGTGAACGGCGAGCTGCACAGCGAGTAGCACCGCGCCACCGAGCCGGTGCGCTCGCTGGGCACGCGCAACGTCAGGAACTGCCCGGGGGCGTACCGGAGCCGCTCCGGTGGGATCGCCGGATCGCCGGGCGCGTCCGGCACCGCGAACACCAGCGACCGCGCCTCGTCGGTTTCGGCGACGACCTCGGCGATCTGCAGTTCCAGGACGTGGTCGCCGAGCGGCTCGTCGGGAATCGCTTCCGTCAAGACCTCGTCCCTTCCTTTCCTGGCAACTAGAACATGTTATAGAAAACCGGATTCGTATCGCTACCAGCCGCAGGAATACCCTGCTCGACACAAATCGGAACGTGTTCTAGTCTTCTGGGTAAGTCCGCACTCCCGGGGAGGCAAACTTACGTGACGTCCATTCAACAGCGCGATGCGCAGTCGGTGTTGGCTGGGATCGACGACCTACTTCCGAAGATCCGGGAGCGCGCCCAGGCCACAGAGGATCTGCGCAGGCTGCCCGACCAGACCGTCCAGGACCTCGAGGACATCGGGTTCTTCACGCTTTTGCAGCCCGAGCAGTGGGGCGGCCTGCAATGCGACCCCACGCTGTTCTACGAGGCCGTCCGCCGACTGGCCAGCGCGTGCGGCTCCACCGGGTGGGTGAGCTCGATCATCGGCGTGCACAACTGGCACCTGGCGCTGTTCGACCAGCAGGCCCAGGAGGACGTCTGGAGCGACGACCCCAAGACCCGCATCTCGTCGTCGTACGCCCCGATGGGCGCCGGCGTCGTGACCGACGGCGGCTACCTGGTGAACGGCTCGTGGAACTGGTCGTCGGGCTGCGACCACGCCTCGTGGACGTTCGTGGGCGGCCCGGTCATCAAGGATGGCCGGCCGGTTGACTTCGGCAGCTTCCTCATCCCCCGCAGCGAGTACCGCATCGACGACGTGTGGCACGTCGTGGGCCTGCGCGGGACCGGCAGCAACACGCTGGTCGTCAAGGACGTCTTCGTGCCGCGGCACCGGTTCCTGTCCTACAAGGCGATGAACGACGGCACCGCGGGCGGCTATGCGACCAACACCGCTGCGGTGTACAAGATGCCGTGGGGCACCATGCATCCCACCACCATCTCGGCGCCGATCGTCGGCATGGCCTACGGCGCGTACGACGCGCACGTGGAGCACCAGGGCAAGCGGGTGCGGGCGGCGTTCGCCGGTGAGAAGGCCAAGGACGATCCGTTCGCCAAGGTCCGCATCGCCGAGGCGGCCAGCGACATCGACGCCGCGTGGCGGCAGCTGAGCGGCAATGTCGCCGACGAGTACGCGCTGCTGTCCGCCGGCAAGGAGATCCCGTTCGAGTTGCGCGCCCGCGCCCGCCGTGACCAGGTGCGCGCCACCGGCCGGTCGATCTCCGCGATCGACCGCTTGTTCGAGGCGTCCGGCGCCACCGCGCTGGCCAACGACCAGCCGGTGCAACGGTTCTGGCGCGACGCGCACGCCGGGCGGGTGCACGCGGCCAACGATCCCGAGCGCGCCTACGTGATCTTCGGGAACAACGAATTCGGGTTGCCGCCTGGCGACACGATGGTCTGATGACCACGACGACGGGGGAGTTGACGTTCGAATCCACGTCGCGCTTCGCCGAAGTGGACGTGGACGGGCCGCTGCAGCTGCACTATCACGAGGCGGGGGCCGGTAACGATCAGACCGTGGTGCTGCTGCACGGCGGCGGTCCCGGCGCGTCGAGCTGGACCAACTTCTCGCGGAACATCGCGGTGCTGGCCGAGCGGTTCCACGTGCTGGCCGTCGATCAGCCCGGGTACGGACATTCCGACAAGCGGGCCGAGCACGGGCAATTCAACCGCTACGCCGCGCGGGCGCTGGGCGGCCTCTTCGACCAACTGGGCCTGGGACGCGTTCCGCTGGTGGGCAATTCGCTGGGCGGGGGCACCGCTGTCCGGTTCGCCCTCGACTATCCGGAGCGGACCGGGCGCCTGGTCTTGATGGGCCCCGGCGGGTTGAGCGTCAACCTGTTCTCGCCGGATCCGACCGAGGGCGTCAAGCGGCTGTCGGCCTTCTCCGTCGCCCCCACCCGCGAGAACCTCGAAGCCTTCCTGCGGGTGATGGTCTACGACAAGAACCTGATCACCCCCGAGCTGGTGGATCAGCGCTTCGCGTTGGCCAGCACGCCGGAATCGCTGGCGGCGACCCGGGCGATGGGAATGTCGTTTGCGGGGGCCGACTTTGAGCTGGGCATGATGTGGCGCGAGGTGTACCGGCTGCGCCAACCGGTGCTGCTGATCTGGGGGCGTGAGGACCGGGTCAACCCGCTGGACGGGGCGCTGGTGGCGCTGAAGACCATTCCGCGTGCGCAGCTGCACGTTTTCGGGCAATGTGGGCATTGGGCGCAGGTGGAGAAGTTCGACGAGTTCAACAAGCTCACCGTTGATTTCCTGGGAGGCGCGCGATGAGTATCCGGTCCCTGGGTTATCTGCGCATCGAGGCCACCGATATGGCGGCCTGGCGCGAGTACGGCCTGAAGGTGCTCGGCATGGTCGAAGGCAAGGGCGGCACCGAGGGTGCGCTCTATTTGCGGATGGACGACTTCCCGGCCCGGCTGGTCATCGTGCCCGGCGAGCGCGACCAGCTGAGCGAGGCCGGTTGGGAATGCGCGAACGCCGAAGGCCTGCAAGAGATCCGAAACCGGCTCGACGTGGAGGGCACGCCGTACAAGGAGGCCACCGCGGCCGAGCTGGCGGATCGCCGGGTGGACGAGATGATCCGGTTCTCCGATCCGTCGGGCAATTGCCTGGAGGTCTTCCACGGCGCCGCCCTGGAACACCGCCGGGTGGTCAGCCCGTACGGACACAGGTTTGTCACCGGCGAACAGGGCCTGGGGCACGTGGTGCTGACCACCCGCGACGACGACGAGACGCTGCACTTCTACCGGGATGTGCTGGGCTTCAAGCTGCGCGACTCGATGCGCCTGCCGCCGCAGCTGGTGGGGCGGCCCGCCGACGGGGCGCCGGTCTGGCTGCGGTTCTTGGGCTGCAACCCGCGTCACCACAGCCTCGCTTTCATGCCCGGACAGACCCCGAGCGGCATCGTGCACCTGATGGTCGAGGTGGAGGAGGCCGACGACGTCGGTCTGTGCCTGGACCGGGCGCTGCGCCGTAAGGTGCCGATGTCGGCCACGCTGGGCCGCCACGTCAACGACCTGATGCTGTCCTTCTACATGAAGACACCCGGTGGGTTCGACATCGAGTTCGGTTGTGAGGGCAGGAAAGTC
Organism: Mycobacterium interjectum; assembly: GCF_900078675.2. Classification (GTDB taxonomy): domain Bacteria; phylum Actinomycetota; class Actinomycetes; order Mycobacteriales; family Mycobacteriaceae; genus Mycobacterium; species Mycobacterium interjectum. Next base: position 3,779,627 of record NZ_LT546237.1, on the reverse strand, counting down.
GACGACCACGACTGGATCGCCCGGGAGAGCACCGCGGTGAGCCTCTGGGGTCACGACTTCACGGTCGGCTTCCGCGCCTAACCCGAGGCCAACCATGTCGGCACAGATCGATCCGCGAGCCTTCCGGCAGGTGCTGGGTCAGTTCTGCACCGGGATCACCATCATCACCACCGTGCACGACGACGTCCCGATCGGCTTTGCCTGCCAGTCTTTTGCGGCGCTATCGCTGGACCCGCCGCTGGTGCTGTTCTGTCCCACCAAGGTCTCGCGATCCTGGAAGGCCATCGAGGCAACCGGCCGGTTCTGCGTCAACGTGCTGACCGAACAGCAGAAGGACGTGTCGGCCCGGTTCGGGTCCAAGGAGCCCGATAAATTCGCCGGAATAGACTGGCACCCATCGGAATTGGGTTCGCCGATCATCGACCGCTCGCTCGCCTACATCGATTGCAAGGTGGCGTCCGTGCACGACGGCGGGGACCACTTCGTGGTATTCGGCGCGGTCCAATCGCTTTCCGAGGCCCCCAAGATCAAGCCCCGGCCACTGCTGTTCTATCGCGGTGACTACACCGGCATCGAGCCCGACAAGACCACGCCGGCCCAGTGGCGCGACGACCTGGAAGCTTTCCTCACGACGACCACCCAGGACACCTGGCTCTAGCACCTCGCGCGGCGACGCGCCGGCCGCGAGCCCATGTTTGGCGGCCGCAGGCTTTCGGGAATGCGTTGTGTCATGCGCTCACCGGCGACACGGGCGTTGAGAAAGTACCTGAAAACCCGGACAAGGCCTGCTCGGTGACCACCACGACAACGTCGTCGGCACCGAGGCGCTTCGGCAGACGGCGCTGACGGCCGGAACGACGGTGGGCGGGAACGGTTTCAGCTACGGCATACGCGCGAGCAACAGATCACCCGCCGATGCGGGGAAGGCACATTACAGCTCGTGTGAGAGGCACACCCGATGGCCCGCTTGAGGGGGGCGGGCCATCGGGTGTGCCCGGGTCTTTAGCCTGATGCGGGCCGGTGAGGGCGGACGGATTCGGGGTCGGCCACTGGCTCGTGCGATGTCTCCCCGGTCTGATCACCCGGTTCCCTGACGTTGGGGTCGAGGCTGTCGGCGCGCCTGAACTGGTCCTCGAGTTGCTCGCGCGATGTCGCCGCGTCGCTCTGGTGCCTGGCGGCTCGTTCCTGCAACCTAGCGGCTTCGGCGGCCTTGGCTTCGGCCTCGGCCTGCGCTGCACGCGCCTTGGCGGCCGTTTCGTCGGCGAGCGCTTGCCGCCGTTCTACCCGCGACGACGCGATCTTGGCCTGTTCGCGAATTTCCTCGGCCTGCCGCTGCCGGCGGCGACGCGTTGCTCTGTTGGCCGCGAAGATCACGGCGGCGATCACCAGGACCGCCACGACCACGGCGATCACGATCCAAATAGTGGTGCTCATCAGGGGCTCCGTACGTTTGGTGGGTGGTGTGCTGCAGCGCCCGTCGGTATCGGGGTCCCCATATTTGACAGATATAAAACAAGGCGGGTGGCGCCGCTATCTGAAGTCGAGCGCCTCGACGGTCGCGATGGGGCCTTCGTGCGTCGGCCGGTTCGCGCCGCCGATGCAGTAGACCGTGTTGCCCACCGCCGCCACCGCCGCGGCGTGGCGCGGCGTCGGCATGGGGGTGATGGTGCTCCATTTGCCGGCCGCGATGTCGTACATCTCGACCACGTTCAGCACCATCGTCGGTTCCTCGCCACCGACCACGACGATGCGGCCGTCGAGGTAGGTGGCGCCATAGCTGCCGCGCGGCGTCGGCATGCCCACCAACTTGGTCCATGTCCCCGCCGCCGGATCGAACCGTTCCAGCGCCGCCGAGTTCTTGTCGGAGGACAGGAACCTGCCGCCGATCGCGTACACATAGGTGCCGTCCGACACCGCGGCCAGGTGTTCGCGCGGGGTGGGCATGTCGGCCGCGTCCCGCCACGAGCTGCCGTCGAAGACCTCGGTCTGGGGGACGATCTGCTTGTCGTTCTGCCCGCCGACGACGACGAGCTTGTCACCGGCCACCGCCGCCGCCGGCGCCGCCCGCGCGTGCGCGAGGCCGGGTAGCTCCACCCAGTTGCCGCCGCGCAGCGCGAACACCTTGCTGGAGGCGTCCGCGATGTTGTCGCTGGCGCCGCCGAGCACGACGACCTCGCCGCGGAAGGTTGCCGCCGCCGCGTGGTGCAGCGGGATGGGCAGCGGCGGTCCGGTCTCCCAGGTCCCGGTGCGCGGGTCATAGCTCTCGACCGCCTGCAGCGCGGCGCCGTTGCGCAGCCCACCCATGAGCCAGATCTTGTCGCCCTGCACGGCCCACGCCATCATCAACCGGGGCGTCGGCGCATCGGGCAGGGAACGCCATTGCGGTGCTGGCTGAATCTGGCGGGCCGGCAGCTTCAACGCTTCCGCCGTCGCAACCAGCTGGCTATCCCCGACGGCCGTCGAGCCGCCGATCGCATACACGGACTTCTCGACCGCGGCGACGGCCATCCCGTGTCGCGCCGTCGCCATGTCCGGCAGTGTGTCCCAGGTCTTCATCATCAGGTCGAACACCGAGACGCTCTTCAGCACGCGCCCCGACGACACGCCCCCGACCGCGACCAGGCGTCCATCGGCGATCGCCACCCCCAGGTCGCTGCGCGGTTGCGGAAGCGCGGCCAGCGCCTTCCACGTCTTCGCGGCGGGGTCATACGCCTCGACCGAGGCCAGGTCCGAGCCCGCGCTGCTGCCGCCCACCGCGTACACCAGCTTTCCGTCCGACGCGGCGGCCAAGAGCTGCCGCGGAGTCGGTAGCGGTGCACCCAGGCTCCACGAGGCGCCGTCGAAGACCTCGGTGGTGTTCAGCAAGACGCCATTGGCGTCCACGCCGCCGGTGACGACGAGGCGGTCTCCGGCCACCGCGGCCGCCGCTGCCGCCCTGGGCTGCAACAGGTGTGGCAACTCCACCCAGCGGCTGTTGACGACGCGCCAAACCTGGTCGCTGGCAACGTTTTTGCCATTGTCCGTCCTCCAGCCGCCGAGCACGACGGGGTTTCCCTGCCACGTGACCGCCGTCGCGTGCGCCAGCGCCACCGGCAAATCGTCGCCGCCCTTCCATTCGTCGATGGCGGGGTCGTACCCCTCGTGCCTGGTGGTGGCGAGGCCGTCGCTGCGAATGCCGCCGAAGACCCAGATCGTGCCGTCGGCCTGGGTGGTCGCGACCGCGTCGCGCGCGACGCGCGCGTTGGTAATCGGTTTCCACGCCGCCGGCGCGGGGCCGGTCGGCGCGCTCGTGGCGGTGTTGTGGTTGTCGTTGGGCCGCAGGCCGAGAAAGACGGCGCCGGCTACCAACACGGCGACCACGGNCGCGTCCTTGTCACCGATCGCCGAGGTCGCTCCGTCGTGAGCGGGCGGTCGCCCTTCGCCGCCGTTGGTGTCGGGCGAGACTCCGGGACTGCCTCCGGTGATCGCCATCGCATCGGGTTTCAGGCCGTTGAGGCGCTGCGCGGCCTGCAATTCGCGGCCGAACTCCTCGGCCGAGGCGGGGCGCTCGGCCGGATCGAGCGCCATCGCCCTCTCGATCGCCGCGCACACCGCGTCCGGGATTCCGTCTGGGCGCATGTTCGGAACCCCGGTGGTGCTGATCCGCAGATACTGCGCGATCAGGTCTTCGCCCTTCCTGCGCTCGTGGGCGGCGTTGCCGGCGATGAGGGCATAAATGGTGGCACCCAGCGAGTACATGTCGGCGGCAACCGTCGCCGGGTTGCCCGTCATCACCTCCGGCGCGGTGTAATCGATCGTGCCGGAGAAGAACCCGGTCGCCGTCTCGTAGCCGCCTTCGATATGGGCGATGCCGAAATCGCTCAACTGCGGTTCGCCGTAGTCGTTGGTGAGTATGTTCGCCGGCTTGATATCGCGATGCAGCGTTCCGGCCCTGTGTGCGGTTTCCAGTGCGCCGCAAAGCTTTACACCGATCCGCAAGGCTTCGGGCCACGGGACCGGGCCCTCCCGGCGCAGCCGCACCGCCAGGGAATCCGCCGCGTGATAGGGCATCACGATGAATGGCCGGTTGCTGGTGCTCACGCCGACCCGCAGGATGTTGACGATGTTCGGATGCCCGGACAGCCCGCCCATCGCGTAGCCCTCGCGCAGGAACCGTTCCCGGCTCTCCTCGTCCATGTGCGACGGCAGCACCTTTACCGCGACGTTTCGACCCAGTGCCGTTTCGTAACAGCAGTAGATGACGCCGGCGCCACCCCTGGCCACCTGGCGTGCATCCTCGAAACCGGCGGCCGCCAGCTCCGCGGCGATTCCGCCGGATACCGACGCCACGCCGTCGGACCTGGGTTCTTCGGGCATTCCTCGGCGCTTAACCTCCGGTTCATGGAGCTCAGAGAGCTCAAGAGTAGCGCCCGCGACCTCGCCGGTATATCCCTCGGCGCGCTTCGTTATCAAGCCAAGATCAGTTCGGCCAACCGCTTGTGGGTGCAACGGGTTTGGCACGGGCGATCGCGGCTGACTCGGGCCAGAATGGCCCTATGACGCTGGATCTCAACGGGTATTTCGATCGCATCGGCTTCCGCGGCGCCGCCGAGCCGAACCTGGACGTATTACAGGCCCTGGTGACCGCCCACACGCGAACGATCCCGTTCGAGAACCTCGATCCGCTGACCGGAGTGCCGGTGGATGACCTGAGCCCAGAGGCCCTGACCGACAAGCTCGTTCACCGAGGCCGGGGCGGCTATTGCTACGAGCAGAACGGGCTGATGGGTTACGCGCTTTGCGAAATCGGCTTCCGGGTGCGGCGATTGGCCGGCCGCGTGGTTTGGATGCTGCCGCCCGACGCGCCGCTCCCGGCGCAGACCCATACGGTGTTGGCGGTGACCTTCCCCGGCTCCCGGGGGCCGTATCTCGTCGACGTCGGGTTTGGCGGCCAGACACCGACCTCGCCGCTGCGCATCGAAACCGGCAGCGTCCAACAGACGACCCGCGAACCTTACCGGCTCGAGGACCGTCGCGACGGGCTGGTCCTGCAGGCGCTCATCCAAGACCGGTGGGTGCCGCTCTACGAATTCACCACGCGGACCCGGCCGGACATCGACCTGAAGGTGGCCAGCTGGTTCGTCTCCACCCACCGCTCGTCGCACTTCGTGACCGGCCTGATGGCGGCGAAGGTCACCGACGACGCCCGACTGAACCTGGCCGGCCGCGAGTTGACCGTCCACCGTGCCGACGGCAGCGAGAAAATCCGTCTGCGGGACGCGGCCGCCGTCGTCGACACCCTCGCCGAACGGTTCGGGGTCAACGTGGCCGACGTCGGGGAGCGCGGCGCGCTGGAAGCCCGCCTCGACAAAGTCCTCGACGCCTAATCCGCACGTCGTTGGACGTGACGACCGCCATACCGAGGTAAATGCGGCAAATTATAAGAACGTCTATTAATCTGACCCGACGTGAGTCGGGATCACGGGTCAACCAATACTGTCGGCGTCGCCTCGGGCGGCGTCGACGCTGACGCCGCCGCAGCCGGCACGATCGTGGTGCCCGAGGGCGTGACGTTGACCTCGAATTTCGACCGGAACAGGGCCCAGCTCGGTGACAGCCCGGCGTACCGCTTCCTCGACTACTCGCAGGAGCAGGACGGGCGGGTTGTCGAGCTCAGCTGGAACGAGCTGTGGTCGCGGGTCTGCGCGATCGGCGCCCGTTTGCAGCAGGTCACCCAGCCCGGGGATCGGGTGGCCATCCTGGCGCCGCAGGGCCTCGACTATGTCGCGGGCTTCTTCGGCGCCATCCATGCGGGCAATGTCGCGATCCCACTCTTTGCGCCGACTTTGGCCGGGCACGGCGAGCGGCTGGCGGCGGTGCTGGCCGACGGCCGGCCGGCGGCGGTCTTGACGACTACCGCGGCCGCCGAATCGGTTCGGACGTTTATCCGGACTCTGCCCCCGCACGAGCGGCCGCGGGTTATCGCGGTGGACNCTCTGCCCCCGCACGAGCGGCCGCGGATGATCGCGGTGGACGCGGTACCCGCAACGCTGGGCGCTACCTTTACCGACCCCGTCCGGGACACCGACGACCTCGCCTATCTGCAGTACACGTCCGGGTCGACCCGCACGCCGGCCGGGGTGGAGATCACCCATCGCGCCGTCTACACCAACGCGATGCAGATGATCCTGCACGGCGGGCTGAACACCGACGTCCAATGCGTGAGCTGGCTGCCGCTGTATCACGACATGGGACTGATGATGATCGTGTTCACGGCGTATTTCGGGGCGCACGTCACGCTGATGGACCCCATGGCGTTCCTTCGCCGGCCCTACCGATGGATCAAGCAGCTCGGCATTGCGGCGACCCGAGGCCGAACAATGGCCGCGGCGCCGAACTTCGCCTTCGAGTTGACGGCCCAGCGGGGCCTTCCTCCCCAGGGTGAGGATCTCGACCTCAGCAACGTGGTGTGCCTGCTCAACGGGTCGGAGCCCGTGAGCATGTCGGCCATCGAGCAGTTCACCAAAGCGTTCGCCCCGTACGGTCTGCCCGCCACGGTGGTCAAGCCGTCCTACGGGATGGCGGAAGCGACACTGTCGGTCGCCAGCATCGCCTCGGACGCCGCGGCCAGCGCGATCTTCCTCGACCGGCAGCGGCTCGGCGCCGGCCGCGCGGTCGTCGTCGAGCCGACCGCCGCCGATGCGGTCTCCCTTGTCTCGTGCGGGCAGCCGATCCTCGAGCAGTGGGCGGTGATCGCCGACCCGGACGGCGCGGAGGTGCCCGACGGCACCGTGGGGGAAATCTGGTTGCACGGCAACAACGTCGGCCGCGGATACTTCGGGCGCGAGGACGAAACACGACGGGTGTTCGGCAACAAGCTGCAGTCCCGGCTCGAGGTCGGGAGCCACGCCGAGGGGGCCCCGGACAACGGGTCCTGGCTGGCCACCGGCGATCTCGGCGTCTACGTCGACGGCGAGCTGTATCTGCCGGGGCGGATCAAAGACCTCATCATCATCGACGGCCGCAACCACTACCCGCACGACATCGAAACGACGGTGAGCGAAGCCTCGACGGCCATCCGCACCGGCTATGTCGCCGCGTTTTCCGTTCCCGCCGAGGCGGTTTCATCCATCCCCAGCGGCGGCTCCGGCGAGCAGGTGGTCGTGGTCGCCGAGCGCGCCGCCGGGGCGGGCCGCGAGCTGGGGCCGATCGCCGATACCGTGCGCGCCGCGATTTCGCGGCATCACCAGATTCGCGTCGCCGATGTGCGGCTGGTGGCGGCCGGGGCCATCCCCCGCACGACCAGCGGCAAACTTGCCCGCAACGCCTGCCGCGCCGAGTACCTCGAAGGGCGTTTCAACCGCTGACCGCCAGCCAGGGCCCGATCCGTCGCAGGGCCTCCTCGATGTCGCCGGTGGGTCCGGCGAACGAGAGCCGGACGAACGAATTGCCGCGCGCGGTGTCGAAGTCGATGCCCGGTGCGATCGCAACGCCGGTGTCGGCCAGCAGCTTTGAGCAGAATCCCAGCGAGTCGCCGGTGAAGTCCGACACGTCGGCATACACGTAGAACGCGCCGTCGGTGGGCGCCAGCCGGTCGACGCCGATCGCGCGCAGCCCGTCAAGCAGCAGCGAACGGTTGACCGCGTAATGCCGCAGATTGCCGTCGGCCTCGGCGGTGGCCTCGGCGGTGAACGCCGCCACCGCGGCGATCTGCGACAGCGCCGGCGGGCAGATGGTGAAGTTGCCGGTCAGGCAGTCCACCGCCCGGCGCAGCTCGGGCGGCACCAGCAGCCAGCCAAGCCGCCAGCCCGTCATCGCGTAGTACTTCGAAAAGCTGTTGACCACCAACGCGTCTCGCGACGTCTGCCAGGCGCAGCTGGTCTCCGGTGCCCCGTCGTAGACCAGGCCGTGGTAGACCTCATCGCTGATCAGCCGCACACCGGATGCCTCGCACCACGACGCGATCGCGGACAACTCGGCCGGCGGTATGACCGTCCCGGTGGGATTGGCGGGGCTGGCGACGATCACGCCCTTAATCGGTGGGTCCAGTTCGGCGAGCATTCGCGCCGTGGGCTGGAACCGGGTTTCCGGCCCGCACGCGATATCCACGACCTCACATCCCAACGCCGACAAGATGTTTCGGTAGCAGGGGTAGCCGGGACTGGCCAGCGCCACCCGGTCGCCGACATCGAAGCACGCCAGGAAGGCGAGCAGGAATCCGCCCGAGGAGCCCGTGGTCACGACGACCGCGTCGGGCTCCACGTCGATGCCGTGTTTGGTTTGGTAATCGGCCGCGATCGCGGCGCGCAGCTCCGGAATGCCCAGCGCGACGGTGTAACCCAACTGGTTGGCTTGCAGCGCGGCGGCCGCCGCCGCGCGCACCGGCTCGGGCGCGCCGACGCTGGGCTGGCCCGCCGACAAGTTCACCAGGTCGCCATGGCTGTGCTGGCGCTCCGCGGCGGCCAGCCAGACATCCATCACATAGAACGGCGGGATGCCGGCGCGCAGTGCGACCCGATCGGTCACGTCGGCAGCACTTCGGATTCCAGTTGGCGCAGCAGCTCACGCGGCGAGCCGAGCAGTTGGGCGCTGCCGTGCGCGCGTTTGAAGTACAGGTGCATGTCGTGTTCCCACGTGATCGCGATCCCGCCGTGCAACTGAATCCCCTCGGCGGCGACGTCTTTCAACGCCTCGGTGGCGGCGAGGCGCGCGGTGGCGGCATTGGTGGGCGTGGGGTCGTCGCAGGCGTCAGCCACCACGGCCTTCGCCGCGGCGACGGTGACATACAGATCGGCCATCCGATGCTTGAGCGCCTGAAAGCTGCCGATCGGGCGGCCGAATTGGACGCGGCTCTTGGTGTATTCGACGGTCAGTTCCAGGCAACGTTCGGCGGCACCGATCTGCTCGGCCGCCAGCAGGATGGCCGCGGTGTCCGCGATGCCGGGGTCGGCGCCGATCGTCTCGGTCTCTTCGGGCCGCACCCGGGCCAGGCGACGGGTGGGGTCCATGGTGGCGACGGGCTGCGCGGTGAAGCGGGTCCACCTGCTCAGCCGGTCGCCGTCGACGGCGACGACGACGTCGGCGACGTCCCCGTTGACCACGTAGTCGGGGGCGAGCACCAGCGCGCCGATCGAACCGCCCTCGGCGAGCCCGGTCAGGGTTTCGCCGTCCGGCTCGGCCGCGGCGAGCAACGCCAGCTGCGCCAGCGTGGTACCCAGCAGCGGGGAGGGCACCAGGGCGCGGCCCAGCTCCTGCAGAACCGTTGCGGCGTCGGCCAATTCGCCGCCCGCGCCGCCCAGCTCCTCGGGAACCACCAGCGCCGCCGCGCCGACCTGCTCACATAACAGCCGCCACAGCGACTCGTCGTAGCCACGCTCGGACTCCATCGCGGCGCGCACCGCCGCCGGCTCCGCGTGCTTGGCCACCAGGGCCGCGACGGTCTCGCGCAGCAGCTCGCGCTCTTCGGTCATACTCATAGCGCCTCCAGCACTCGGCGCCGATGCGCCTGCGGCGTGCCCCACGCCGAGCGTAATGCCTGCACCCGCAGCAGCCACAGCGACAGGTCGTGTTCCTGGGTGAACCCGATCGCGCCGTGGGTTTGCAGCGAGGCGCGCGCCGCCAGCAGGGCCGCCTCGGACGCCGCGGCTTTCGCCGCGCCGACGTCGCGTGATTCCAGCGAGAGCGCCGCGCCGTACACCAGGGGGCGGGCCAGCTCGATCGCGATGTGCACGTCGGCCAGCTTGTGCTTGATCGCCTGATAGGAACCGATTACCCGGCCGAACTGGCTGCGTTGCTTGGCGTAGTCGACGGCGCCGCCCAGCAGCGCCTCGGCGGCGCCGACCAGTTGCGCCGCGGTGGCCAACGCCCCGAACTCGTAGGCGCGCCTGACGTCCGCTTGCCAGGGCTCACCCGACGCGGTGACGTCGTAGAGGCGGCGGCTGGGGTCGACGGACTCGTGCTCCTCGCCCTGGGCCGCCTCTGTCACACCGCTCTCGTCGGCCAGCAGCACCAGCCCGGCCGTTTCGGCGTCGACGGCGCGCGGGGCGTGCGGCGGCATCGCGACGGTGGCGATGAGCTCGCCGGAAGCCAGGCCCGCGCAGCGCTCATCGTCCGCCAGCAAAATCGGTGCCACGGCAATGGATTCGGCCACCGGGCCCGGCACGCACCAGCGGCCGAGGCGTTCGAGGGCGACCACCAGGTCGACGGGCTCGGCGCCGATCCCGTCGAATTTCTCCGGCACGGCCAGCGCGGTGACCCCCAGGTTCGCCAGCTGTTCCCACACCTTGCGGCCGGGCGCGGTATCCCCCGCGGACCAGGCACGAATGGTGCCCGGCAGGTCCGCCGCGCCCAGCGCCGCGTCGATGCTGGCCGCGAAGTCGCGCTGCTGTTCGTCTAGTGCGAAGTCCATTACCTTTTCTCCCGGGGCAGACCCAGCAGACGTTCCGAGACGATGTTGCGCTGGATTTCGTTGGTGCCGGCGTAGATCGGGCCGCCCAGGGCGAACAGCAGCCCGTCGGTCCACGGGCCGGCCAGCTCGCCATCGGCGTCGAGGACGTCGAGCGCCGTCTGATGTATCGCCACGTCGAGGTCCGACCAGAACACCTTGGTCACCGACGATTCGGCCCCGAGCTCGCCGCCGGCGGCCAGCCTGGTCACCGTGCCGAACGTCTGCAGCCGATAGGCCTGCGCCTTGATCCACGCGTCGGCGACCCGGTCGGCGAATTCCGGGGGGCTGCCGCGGTCCTTCCACAGGCCCACCAATCGTTCCGCCGCCGCGAGGAAGCGGGCGGGGCTGCGCAGCGACATGCCGCGCTCGTTGCTCGATGTGCTCATGGCCGCCCGCCACCCCTCGTTCGGGGTGCCGATCACGTCCTCGTCGGGGACGAAGACGTCGTCGAGGAAGATCTCCCCGAAGCCGGTGTCACCGCCGAGCTGCACGATGGGCCGCACGGTGACCCCGTTGGCCTTGAGGTCGAACATCAGGTAGGTCAGGCCGTTGTGCCGCTCGGCCGACGGGTCGGAGCGGAACAGCCCGAATCCCCGCTCGGCGAACGGCGCCCGCGAGCTCCAGATCTTCTGCCCGTTGAGCAGCCAGCCGCCCTCGGTTCGGGTCGCGGTCGATCGCAGCGACGCCAGATCGCTGCCGGATTCGGGCTCCGACCAGGCCTGCGCCCAGATCTGTTCGCCGCTGGCCATTTTCGGCAGGATCCGGTCGAGCTGCTCGGAGGTGCCGTGCGCGAACAGCGTCGGGGCAAGCATGGAGGTGCCGTTGGCGCTGGCCCGGCCCGGCGCCCCGGCGCGAAAGTACTCCTCCTCGAACACCACCCAGTGCAGCAGCGGTGCGTCGCGGCCACCGTACTTGTGCGGCCAGGTGATCACCGACAGGCCGGCGTCGAACAGGACCTTGTCCCAATGTCGGTGCTGGGCAAAGCCTTCGGCGTTGTCATAGGACTTCGTCGGGATCTCCCCGGCGTTTGCCGACAGGAATTCGCGGACCTCGGCCGCAAACGCCAGCGTGTCGTCGTCTAATTGCAGGTCCATCAGGCCAGCTCCCGCAGTTGTGGTTTGACCACCTTGCCGCCCGGGTTGCGCGGCAACGTGTCGACGAACCGCACCGACCGCGGTGCCTTGAAGTTCGCCAAATGCTCACGGGTGTAAGCGATCACGGATTCCTCGTCGAGGTTGGCGCCCGGCCGGGCCACCACGAACGCGCGGCCGACCTCGCCCAGGCGCTCGTCGGGGACCCCGATCACCGCGGCGTCGGCCACGCCCTCCATCCGGGCCAGGACCTGCTCGACCTCGGCGGGGTAGACGTTGAATCCGCCGCAGATGTACATGTCCTTGAGCCGGTCGGTGATGCGCAGGTTGCCCGCGTTGTCGACGGCGCCGATGTCACCGGTGTGCAGCCACCCGTCGGGGTCGATGGCGGCAGCGGTCGCCGCCGGGTCGTCGAGGTAGCCCAGCATCACGTTCGGCCCGCGCAGCAGCACCTCACCCGCTTCCCCGGGAGCGCGTGAGTCGATGCGCAATTCGAAGTCGGCGAAGGGACGCCCGCAGGTGGTGGCGACGGTGACCGCGTCGTCGTCGGCGCGGCACATGGTGCCCATGCCGTTGGCCTCGGTGAGCCCGTACGCCGTCAGCACGATGTCGATGTCGAGCTCGGACTGCATGCGCTCGACCAGCACGACCGGCACGGTGGCCGCGCCCGTCACCGCGAACCGCAGCGAGCTCAGGTCGTAGTCGCGCCGCGCCGGATGATCCAGCAGGGTCTGGTAGATGGTGGGCGGCCCCGGCAGCACGGTGATGCGATGTTGCTCGATCGCCTGCAGCGCGCGCAGCGGGTCGAAAATCAGGTGGGGGATCAGTGTCGCGCCGGTCTGCAGGCAGGCCAGGATGCCCGCCTTGTAGCCGAAGTTGTGGAAGAACGGGTTGATGCAGAGGTACCGGTCGTCGCTGGTGATTTTGCCGTTGGCCGCCCACGACGCCGAGGCCGACAGCGACTGCCGGTGCGCACACAACACGCCTTTGCTGCGCCCGGTGGTGCCGGAGGTGAACAGGATGTCGCTGACGTCGTCGGGGGTGACGGCGGCGGCGCGGGCGGCGACCGTGTCGAGGTCCGCACCGCAGGCGAGGAAGTCTTCCCATGTCCCGTCGCCGGCCTCGATCGGGATTCGAACGACGTGCCGCAGCTCGGGCAGGGCGCCGCGATCGAGGTCGGCGACGCGATCCTGGCCGAGGAATCGCCCCATCCCGAACAGCACCGGCGCGCCGGTGCGCGCCAGGATGTCGCTCGCTTCTTCTGCGGTGTAGCGGGTGTTCAGCGGCACCATCGCGGCCCCGGCGTGGTGGATCGCCAGGCAGGCGACCACCCAGTGCCAGGTGTTGGGCGACCAGATGGCCACCCGGTCTCCCGCCCGGACACCGAGCGCGATGAGTGCGGCCGCCGCCCGGTGTACCGCGTCGCGCAGTTCGGTTGCCGTGAAGGATCGCTCGTCGGTGATCAGCGCGGCCTGGTCGGGGAATTGGTCGACGAAACGATCCAGCGCCGCGGGCACGGTGCGGGGCGCGCTCGGCATTGATGACGCTCCTTAACAAAGCAAGTGCTTGGTAGGTTAGCCTACAGGGCATGCAGGACGTCGAGGAGTTCCGGGCCGAGGTCCGCGGTTGGCTCGCCGACAATCTGGTCGGCGAATTCGCGGCGCTCAAGGGGCTCGGCGGCCCGGGACGCGAGCACGAGGCGTTCGAGGAACGCCGGGCCTGGAACCAGCACCTCGCCAAGGCCGGACTGACCTGCCTCGGGTGGCCCGTCGAGCACGGTGGCCGCGGGTTGTCCACCGCGCATCGGGTGGCTTTCTACGAGGAGTATGCGAAGGCCGACGCGCCGGACAAGGTCAACCACTTCGGCGAGGAGCTGCTGGGCCCGACGCTCATCGCGTTCGGGACGCCCGAGCAGCAGCAGCGCTTCCTGCCGCGCATCCTCGACGTCACCGAGCTGTGGTGCCAGGGCTATTCCGAGCCCGGCGCCGGCAGCGACCTGGCCAACGTCGCGACGACCGCCGAACTCGACGGCGACCAATGGGTGATCAACGGCCAGAAGGTGTGGACGTCGCTTGCGCACCTGTCGCAGTGGTGCTTCGTGGTGGCGCGCACCGAGAAGGGCTCCAAGCGGCACGCCGGCCTGTCGTACCTGCTGGTGCCGCTGGACCAGCCCGGCGTGCAGGTCCGGCCGATCGTGCAGATCACCGGCACGGCCGAGTTCAACGAGGTGTTCTTCGACGACGCCCGCACCGACGCATCGATGGTGGTCGGCCAGCCCGGCGACGGCTGGCGGGTCGCGATGGGGACGCTGACCTTCGAGCGCGGCGTCTCCACACTGGGACAGCAAATCCGCTACGCCCGTGAGCTTTCCAACCTTGCCGAGCTCGCGCAGCGCAACGGCGCCGCCGACGACCCGTTCGTCCGGGAGCGGCTGACGCGGGCGTGGACCGGCCTGCGGGCGATGCGTTCGTACGCCCTGGCCACCATGGATGTCGAGCAGCCCGGGCAGGACAACGTGTCGAAGTTGTTGTGGGCCAACTGGCATCGCGACCTGGGTGAGCTGGCGATGGACGTGATCGGCAAGGCCGGCATGACGCTGAGCGACGGCGAATTCGACGAATGGCAGCGGTTGTTCCTGTTCACCCGCGCGGACACCATCTATGGCGGGTCCAACGAGATCCAGCGCAACATCATCGCCGAGCGGGTGCTCGGCCTGCCCCGAGAGGTTAAGGGATGACTCTGTCCGAAGCGCCGAAAGAGATTGCCGGACACGGCCTTCTGGAAGGCAAGGTGGTCGTCGTGACCGCGGCCGCGGGCACCGGGATCGGTTCGGCGACCGCGCGCCGCGCCCTGGCCGAGGGGGCCGACGTCGTGGTGTCCGACCACCACGAACGACGGCTGGGGGAGACCGCTGACGAACTGAGCGCACTGGGATTGGGCCGGGTCGAAAAGGTGGTGTGCGACGTGACGTCCACCGCGCAGGTCGACGCCCTGATCGACTCGACCACGGCGCGCATGGGCCGGTTGGACGTGCTGGTGAACAACGCCGGGCTGGGCGGTCAGACGCCGGTGGTCGACATGAGCGACGACGAATGGGACCGCGTGCTGGACGTGACGCTGACGTCGGTGTTCCGGGCCACCCGCGCGGCGCTGCGCTATTTCCGCGAGGCCAAGCACGGCGGCGTCATCGTCAACAACGCCAGCGTGCTGGGCTGGCGCGCGCAGCACTCGCAGTCGCATTACGCCGCCGCCAAGGCCGGCGTGATGGCGTTAACCCGTTGCAGCGCAATCGAAGCCGTGGAGTACGGGGTACGGATCAACGCGGTGTCCCCGAGCATCGCACGGCACAAGTTTCTCGACAAGACGACCTCGGCCGACCTGCTGGACCGGCTGTCGGCGGGCGAGGCGTTCGGGCGCGCCGCCGAGCCGTGGGAAATTGCTTCCACCATCGCGTTTTTGGCCAGCGACTACTCGAGTTACCTGACCGGAGAGGTGATCTCGGTCTCCAGCCAGCACCCGTGACCGGGTTGTTGCGCAGCAGACGAGTTTGTGAAAGCCGCGACGGCTTATCGGCGTGTCGCGTCGTGGCTTTCACACTCGGTGCCGAGGCTGGGCGTCAAATGAACAGTCGGCGAAAGGCTGGGAAGTCGCGGGTGACCATCGCACTTCCCTCGTGCCTACTCGAGTTACGTCATCGGCCGGGTGATGTCGGTATCAAGCCAGCATCTGTGAGCTAACCAGTTAACCCCGCAAGCAACTTTTCGATGTTAAACACGCCCGAAAAACCGGTGTTGCTGTTCAACAAGCCCGACCCGAGGCCGCTAATGATGCCGGCTGGCAGGCCAAGGCTTTCGATTGCAGCCGTGACGCCGTTGTTGAAGAAGCCTGAAATCAGACCGTTATAACCGAACGCAAAGGTGGGAGCTAGAAGACCGCCAACAGCGCCGCTGGCGACGTTGTTGAAGCCCGACATGCCACCGGCGACGGAGATGGCGAGACCAGCGGGATTATTCACGACAGCGCCCTGGGCCGTGTTGTTGAAGCCCGAGATAGAGCCGTTGTAACTCTCAGAGAGAGGTGGTATCGCCCCGGTGCCGACAGCGCCGGTGGCCGAGTTGTTGAAGCCCGAGACGTTGGTACCCACGTTATTGAAGCCCGAGTGAGTGAGGCCGGAATCGGTGCTGATCCCGAAGCCCGTGTTCACGTTGCCCGAATTGACGAAGCCCGTGTTCACGTCGCCTGAATTCCAGAAGCCCGTGTTCAGGTTGCCCGCATTCCCTATGCCCGTGTTGCCGTAGCCGGAGTTCCCGAAGCCCGTGTTGCCTGGTTGTGGAACTAACGGGTTGGCCAAGCTGTTGGCGATGCTGCCGCCCGAGTTCCCACCGCCAGTGTTCATGTCGCCGGAGTTTCCCCAGCCGGTATTTAGGTTGCCCGAGTCACCGAAGCCGAAGTTTCCGCTGCCCGTGTTCCCCAAGCCGATGTTGCCGAACCCGGAGTTCCCGATGCCGAGGCCCTGCAGCTTGCCCAGGTCGGCGGGATTGATATTGGCACCCGAACTGAAGATACCGAGGTTGCCGTCGCCGGAGTTGAAGAAGCCGATGTTGCCGTTGCCCGAGTTTCCGAAGCCGATGTTGCCGCTGCCCGAGTTCAGGCCGTTGAAATGGAACTGACCAGTATTGGTGTCGTAGAAAGCATTTCCGAGACCGACCAGATTATTGCCGGTGAGGCCGAAACCGATGTTGTTGTTGCCGCTGTTGCCGCCGCCGACGTTTGAGTTGCCCGTGTTTCCGAGACCGAAGTTGCCGTTACCGAAGTTGCCCAGACCAAAGTTAGCGCCCGGATTAGAGCTGGTGAGGGGGTTGCCGAGGTTTCCGAAGCCGATGTTTTTGGTGCCGTTATTCCCGAGGCCGAAGTTGGAGTTGCCGAGGTTCCCGAGGCCGAAGTTGGAGTTGCCGAGGTTGCCGCTGCCGACGTTGCCGCTGCCTTTGTTGCCATTGCCAAGGTTGGCATTGCCGAGGTTCCCGACGCCCAAGTTGGGCAGGCCCGCCAACAGGTCTTGCAGGGCCTGCGCGGGCGTCAACTGAGCCGCCGCCGCGGCGGCGCCGGCGTGGTAGCCCACCATGGCCTCCACGTCCTGGGCCCACATCGCCTCGTAGTCGCCCTCCAGTTGGGCAATCGCCGGCGCGTTGAGGCCGAACCAGTTCGACATCACCATCTGCACGAACGAGTTGCGGTTCAGCTCGACCATGACCGGCTGGATCGTGGCCGTCTGTGCCGCCTCGAACGCACTCACGATCGCCCGGGCCTGCCCGGCCGCCCCCGACGCTTGCGCCGCCGCCGCACTGAGCCATCCGGTATACGGGGTGGCAGCGGCCGACATCGCCTGAGCGGCTGGACCCTGCCAGGCCTGCCCCGCCAACCCGGACGTCACCGAGTTGAACGAGGACGCCGCAGACCCGAGTTCGGAAGCCAAGCCGTCCCAGGCCGCGGCGGCCTGCAGCATCGGAGCCGAACCTGCGCCAGCGAACATCCGCAGGGAATTGATCTCCGGCGGCAACATCATGAAGCTCATCACACACCGTCCTTTCAGCCCGACAGGAGGGGGTATGAGAAATAACGCTAAGCCGATCGCGGCGAATAGTCTCGCGGTTTACTAAACTGGATCTAATAACGTTTGCTAAATTGGATGCGCTAGCTTTTACCAAACTGGATCTAATAAAATTAGCGTCACCCCCCGTGGACGACAGCGGTACGCGCTTGCGAAGCGGCTCAAGCATTTTGCGTGGTGGCGACTCTCGGATAGGCGAACCTCGATCGCCGACGTAAACCACCGAGCAATCGCCGCAACTGACTTAAGTCAAAACGAGCCCGCTACAGCCGTTCGCATTTGAAGAGCCCCAAGTTCGAGCCGCTAATGCGGGCCAAGAAGCTGGCGGGTCGCCGTTGTTCCGGACGTCTCGCTGCCGCCATCGATGACAATGCCGAAGGGCGGCGGTGCGGAGCGCTGCGGTTTTGCGCCGGACAGGTTGTCGCCACACCAGGACGCCGCGGTGGGTGAGCGCGTCTTCGCGACGGCCGCATTGGCCGAGCAAGCGCTTGGTTGATACCCTGATCGAGTGGACCGAGTCGCCGGTCAGGCAAACAGTCGCCGAGACGAGTTGTTAGAGCTCGCCGCGAGCATGTTCGCCGAGCGCGGTTTGCGCGCCACCACGGTACGCGACATCGCCGACGGTGCCGGCATCCTCTCCGGCAGCCTGTATCACCATTTCTCCTCCAAGGAGGAGATGGTCGACGAGTTGCTGCGCGGCTTCCTGGATTGGCTGTTCGCGCGCTACCGGGAGATCGTCGACAGCGAGCCCAATCCGCTGGAGCGGCTCAAGGGGCTGTTCATGGCCTCGTTCGAGGCGATCGAGGATCGCCACGCCCAAGTCGTCATCTACCAGGACGAGGCCAAACGGCTGCTGTCGCAACCGCGGTTCTCCTACATCGAGGACATGAACCGGCAGCAGCGGAAGATGTGGGTCGAGGTGCTCAATCAGGGCGTCGACGAGGGCTATTTCCAGCCCGACCTCGACGTCGACCTGGTCTACCGCTTCATCCGTGACACCACCTGGGTGTCGGTGCGCTGGTATCAGCCCGGCGGACCGCTCACCGCACAGCAGGTGGGGCGGCAATATCTCGCCATCGTGCTTGGCGGCATTACCAAAGAAGGAGTCTGAAAGATGCCCGAGGCATACGTCATTGACGCTGTTCGTACCGCGGTTGGCAAGCGCAACGGCGCGCTGGCCGGGGTGCATCCCGTCGACCTCGGTGCCTACGGCTGGCGCGGACTGCTGGACCGCGTCGACGTCGACCCCGCCGCCGTGGACGACGTGATCGCCGGTTGCGTCGACGCCATCGGGGCGCAGGCGGGCAACATCGCCAGGCTCTCGTGGCTGGCCGCCGGTTATCCCGAAGAGGTTCCCGGTGTCACCGTGGATCGGCAGTGCGGTTCCAGTCAGCAGGCCATTTCCTTTGGCGCGCAAGCGATCATGTCCGGCACGGCCGACCTCATCGTGGCCGGCGGCATGCAGAACATGAGCCAGATCCCGATCTCGTCGGCGATGACCGTCGGCGAGCAGTTCGGGTTCACCTCGCCGACCAACGAGTCCAAGCAGTGGCTGCACCGGTATGGCGACCAGGAAATCTCGCAATTCCGCGGCTCGGAGATGATCGCCGAGAAGTGGAACCTGTCGCGCGAAGAGATGGAGCAGTACGCGCTCGCCAGCCATGAGCGTGCGTTCGCGGCGATCCGCGGCGGGCACTTCGACAACGAAATCATCGCTGTGGAAACCGAATCCGGGCCGTTCCGGGTCGACGAGGGCCCCCGCGAGTCGTCGTTGGAGAAGATGGCCGGCCTCAAGACACTGGTCGAGGGTGGCCGGCTGACGGCGGCGATGGCCAGTCAAATTTCAGACGGCGCCAGCGCGGTGCTGTTGGCTTCGGAGCAGGCCGTCAAGGACCACAAGCTGACCCCGCGGGCGCGCATCCACCACATCAGCGCCCGCGCCGCCGACCCCGTGTTCATGCTGACCGGGCCGATCCCGGCCACCCGCTACGCGCTGGAAAAGACCGGGCTCTCAATCGAAGACATCGACACCGTCGAGATCAACGAGGCGTTCGCCCCGGTCGTGCTGGCCTGGCTCAAGGAGGTCAAGGCGGACCCGGAGAAGGTCAACCCCAACGGCGGCGCGATCGCGCTCGGCCATCCCCTGGGCGCCACCGGGGCCAAGCTGTTCACCACGATGCTCAACGAGCTGGAGCGCATCGGCGGCCGCTACGGGCTGCAGACGATGTGCGAGGGCGGCGGCACGGCCAACGTCACGATCATCGAGCGGCTCTGACCCCCCTCCGCCGAGCGTGCGTGTTTGTACACCGACACGCCGCAGATTGCGTACAACTGCGCACGCTCGACGCGGCGGGTGACTGATCAGCCGCGAGCCGGATCGAACTCGAGCACTTCGGTGAGCCGAATGTTGTTGCCGGACGGGTCGCGGAAGGAAGTGTCGATACCGTAGGCCTGCGGCGTGGGGGGATCGTTGAATGTGACGCCGCGAGCGGACAATTCGTCGTAGGCGGCCTGGCAATCGTCGGTCTCCAGGAACAGGGTGCCACCGGCGCCCTTGGCCACCAGCTCGGCCAGTTGCGCGCTGGCGGCGGCGTCGAGCATCGGCGGCCCCGGAACGGGCATCAGCACCAGCCCGACGTCGTCCTGCTCGACGGGCCCGATGCAGAGCCACCGGAAGTTCCACGCCTGCATCGTGACGTCAGCCCGCACCTCCCAGCCGAGCGTCTTGGTGTAGAACTCCAGCGCCGCCTCTTGGTCGTGCACCCAGAACTGAGCGTTGGCAATCTTAAGCATCGGATCTCCTGACTTCGTCGCGTTGCATCGACGCTACGGACGACGCGCGTTTGTCGTCTTCTCGAAACGTGCGGTTTTGCGGCCGCCCGTAGGCAAGCGCGACGCAGCGCGGAATTCTCACGTGACGCTCGGCGGGTGGGAAGGTGGCCCGATAGCCCTGTGGCGTCACGCCGAACATGCGGCGAAAGCTCGTGGTGAACGAGCCGACGCTTTCCCAACCCACGGCGATGCAAACGGCGGCCACCGTCCAGTCGGTGGTGCGTAGCAACGCGGCGGCTCGTTCCAGCCGCCGCGTCAGCAGGTACTGGTGCGGCGACTCGCCGAACGCCTGCTTGAAGCGTCGGCTGAAGTGCGCCGGAGAAAGGCCTGCGGCCGCCGCCAGGTCGGCGACGAAAAGCGGTTCGTGGTAGCGCGCGTCAACAAGGTCTTTGGCCCGAAGCAGGTGCCGGGCCACCGGTGCGGATGCCACCCCCATAGTCTGCCCGCCGTCACCGCGCGGCCAGCACCAGCGCGATCCCGCCGAGCGCCAGCAGCCAACTTGTGAAGCTGCCCACCAGAAAGTACTCGGTCACCTCGTCGATGCCGATATCCCCGTCGCGGTTCTTCTGGGCGCTCAGCTCGGGAAAACGGATGATGCCCTTGGCGGCGACGACGGCACTGGCCGCGGCCACCTGCCCGCCGGCGCCGAGGCTGAGGATCAGCAGCCGTTCCATCGGGCCCAGCAGCCGGCCACCCTTGAGGCGGTCCGACGGCTGCGGCCGGCCGGCCGGGCGCACCGCCCCCCCCGAGCCAAGGACCAGGCGCACCAACTGATTTCCGGTGGCGAACTGCATCAGCACCACACCGAGGATCATCAGCAGCCGGGTTGGTGTCACGTGGCCCAGCGGCAGCTGCGCCCACGCCGACCACCGCCCGACGACGCCGCCGACCCCCGAGGACCAGCCGGACAGGACGATCAGCAGCGCCAGCGCCGCGACGAACACGGCCAACGGGGCCGCCTGCTGCCCGCCACTGCGCTCGCTGCGCAGGCATAGCCACTCCCAGACGACTGCCGCGGCGGCCGCCACCAGCAGCAGCGGGATATCGCCGCGATGCCACAGCGCACCCAGCGCCGCGCACACCACCACCACGGCCGGTGCGGTCGCCAGCGCAGGCCACGACCGGCGGACCGCCCGCCGGCACAGGTCGGCGATTCCGACCGCGAGCAACAGGACCGCCACGGCGCTCACGGCAGGCCTCGAAGATCTTGCGAGGCAACGACAATCAGGTCCAAACCGTCGCGGGCCGCCCGTTGGGACACCGCGGACGGGCTGATCCCCTCGGCCGCGGCGAGTTCCTTTTTGGTCCGGCCGGTCATCAAGCCCCTCACAATTCGCAACGATCTTTCATCGAGTGATCCAAGCAGATGGTCCCGACAAATCAGGGCCGCGTTGACGGCGGCGACATCGGCGCGCGTGTCGGCGTCCGCCCGGAACGTCGTGCGCACCAGCGTGAAGCCGGGCTGCCGCTGGGTCTGTGCCGTCTGCTGGATGGCCTCGCGCGCCGTCCACCAGCCCGGACCGTCCTGGATTCCGGCCTCGGCGTCGAGGACGGTGACCGTGCCCCAGCCGATGCCGAAACGGACGTCGATCTCCGGGGCGAGCAGCAGGCGGATGGTCAAAGCCGCGTCGATGGCGGCACCGAGCGTGGCGTAGCTGCCCTGAAACTCATCGCCGACCGTGAAGGCGGGCGGGTCGATCGCACCGGCCGCGACGTGGTGCAGGGCGTCGGCCACGCGCCGATGCAGGGCGGGCCGGTCACCGGCCCGCCTGGACCCCACCACGTCGCCGATCACCGTCGCGCGCAGTAGAGGGACGGCCTTCACCGTGGACATATGAAGATTATAGCTTTATTAATACCGAAGTTAGGGAATAGCTTAATCCGCTGGCCGGTCCTCGACCCTGAGGTACTGCTCGATGCCGACCCGCTGGAAGGTGCGGCGCCGTTGGTCCGGCAACTGGGGGAGGGCCGTCGCGGCATCGATGATCGTCGGCTGCACCACGTCGTGGCTCTCGCCCCGAACACAAATCGTCGCCCGCCCCGTGGCGAGCACGTTTTGCAACCAGTCGACTCGGGTGCCGTAGGGCAGCGGGATGATGAAGCCGTCGGGCACGCGCTCGGCGACGACGGGTGTCGCGTACTGCTTCCCCGAGCGCCGTCCGGTGTGCCGGATCGCGGCCGCGTACCAATGCTTGTGGCCGGCCAGCCGCAGCATCACCGGGTTGAGCAGGTGTCTATTGGAGGCGCGAATCGCGTTGCGCAGCGGGGTGGGCCAGGAGGCCGGGGCCAGCGTCATCATCCATCCAGGATGATGCCGCGCCGTCGGGCGGGCCAGGGCCGTTGGTCCTCGGCTCAGGGCTCGTCGATCCGCGCGGCGGCGGCCCTCAAGTGGGTGATCGCGTCCTGCACGATCGACTCGATCAGCTCGGCGCACGACGGCAGGTCGTCGAGGATGCCGGCCACCTGCCCGGAGGCCAGCACCCCGGCCTCGGTGTTGCCTTCGACCAGCCCGGCCTTGAGCAGCATCGGTGTATTGGCCGCCATCACCACCTGCGACCAGGTCAGCTCCTTGCCGTGGCGCATCGCGAGACCGTCGCGGATCATCGACGCCCAGGTCATCTGCGACATCTTCTTGAACTTCGCCGCATTGCCCACCGCCGCGGCGAAACCCCTTACCGGCGAGCCGCTTTCCAGCTTTTCGACCAGCCCGGTGCGCAGTACCCGGTGCGGCATGCCGTCAACGCGGGTGGTGACCACGGTGCCGTCCAGCGCCGCCTCGAGGTAGCGCCGCTTGACCGCCTCGGGCACGGTGGAATCCGAGGTGAGCAGAAAGCGGGTGCCCATCGCCACGCCGGCGGCGCCGTAGGACAACGCGGCGGCGAGCCCGCGGCCGTCGAAGAATCCGCCCGCCGCGATCACCGGGATCCCGGTGCCCTGCACGGCGTCCAGCACCGACGGCAGCAGCAGCGTGGTCGCGACGGGTCCGGTGTGCCCGCCGCCCTCGCCGCCCTGCACGATCATCGCGTCGGCGCCCCAGCCCGCGACCTTGCGCGCGTGTTTGGCCGCGCCGATCGACGGGATGACCACCGCCCCGGCCTCTTTCAGCCGGGCGATCAGCTCCTGCTTGGGCGCCAAGGCGAAGGAGGCCACCTTCACGCCCTCGCGGATCATCAGCTCGACGCGGTCGCCGGCGTCTGCGGCGTCGGCGCGGATGTTCACCCCGAACGGCTTGTCGGTTGCGGCCTTGACCTTGCCGATGGCCGTCGCCAACTCGTCCAGCGTCATCGTCGCCGAGGCCAGGATGCCAAGGCCGCCCGCGTTCGCGGTGCCCGACACCAGCCGTGCGCCGGCCACCCAGCCCATCCCGGTTTGCACCACCGGGTGCTCGACACCGACCAGCTCGGTCAGCGGCGTGCGCAGCCTCATGAACGTATCTCTCTGTCGCGCAATGCCTTCGGGTCGATCACCTCGCGGATCAGGCGCAGCTCGTCGTCGGTCGGAAGCCTGGTCTCCTCGGCCTCGTCGAGGCCGTCCACCCCGAAAGACGTGTTCTCGCGGACATCGTCGGGGCTCACGCCGGGGTGCAGCGAGACCGCGCGCATGGTGTGGTCGGGGCCGTTGAAGTCGAACACTCCCAGGTTGGACACCACCCGATACGGGTTGGCGAATCGGAACGCCGGGTTGTCGGCGTCGATCTTGTCCCAGCCGATGCCGCACACCACGTCGACGGTCTCGCAGAACACCCGCTTGGAGTGGTTGCCGACCCAGTAACTGGTCGAGTGGTTGATCGCGTTGCCGGGCGCGCCGCGCAGCCCGAACATCTGCCTGGTCGGGTGCTGCAGCGGGCCGAACGCCGAGATGTTCTGATTGCCAAAGCGGTCAACCTGATTGGCGCCCATCACCACGTGGCGGCGCCCCCAGGCCAGGGTCTCGAACACCCGCCCGAACGGCATCCAGCCTTCGATCGCCCCGGTCTTGCCCAAGGCGGGGGTGTCCGCCAGCAGCTGCGCCTCGCCGTCGGTCAGCAGGATGTCCGGCGAGAAGGTCAAGCGCGCCAGCCGCGCGCCGACGGCGGCCATGTTCGTCATCGGGCTGATCATGATTTCGCCGGCGTCCCTGAACAACTCGGCGCAGGCGACCGCGCAGATCTCGGCTCGGGTGCTGCTCACTTGGAGGCCTCCTCTGCGAATGCGCGAACCGCGGCCTGGTAGTCGTCCTCGCCGCCGGACAGGTAGGTCGCGACGAACTGCCGCCAGCCCACGTCGGTGGAGGCCGCCTCGGCGTAGTGCCGCTGGAACTTCTCGTCGCGGCCGTAATCCGGTGCGGCGGTGGTGAAGTGGGCACCGCCCGGGGCTTCCACCACCGCATCGGCCATCATTCGGTTCACCAGCAGGGCCTGCGGGGGCACCGCCTTGATGAGCTCCTCGGTGGAGACGATGCGTTCCACCGACAGGTAGCGCCGCTTTGCGGCCATCAAGAACAGGTCGTCGAAGTAGGGGTCGATGCCGGTGTAGGCGGCATTGCCTTGGCTGTCACCGAGATTGAGGTGCACGAAGGCGGCGTCCAGGCCCAGGGCCGGCATGGCGAGCAGCGTCTCGTGCCCGCCGCCGGGCGCCGGATAGGGGCTGGCCACCGTCCGCAGTTCGCCCTCCCAGAAGTCCGGGACCGAACTGCCCAGCCCGGCGCGGATCGGCAGGAACGGCAGCCGCTGCGCCGCCGCCTGCAACCCGCAGCGCAGCATGCCCTCGTCCATCTCCCGTGCCTCGATGGCTCCGCCGGTGCGCGCCTTCGCGAACCACGGATCGTAGAAGGGGGCGGAGTCCAGCGACACGAATCCGTAGTAGACCCGCTTGACCTTGCCCGCCGAGCAGAGCAATCCCAGGTCGGGCCCGCCGTAGGTGACCACGGTCAAGTCCCTGACGTCGGTGCGCAGCATGGCGCGCACGAACGCCATGGGCTTGCGCCGCGATCCCCAGCCACCGATGCCGATCGTCATGCCGCTGCGCAGTTGCGCGACGGCCTCGTCGAGGGTGGTGCGCTTGTCGCTCACGACTTTTCGCCCTTCGTGGTGCCGGCAAAGGCGTCGCGGTGCTCGTCGGAGACCCCGGCGAGGTTGAGCTCGAACGTAAAGCCTTGCTCCATGCGGTAACTCGAGTTGACCCGTTGCACGTCGATGAGGTTGAGCGCCTCCTTGGCGGCGCGGATGACGCGCGTGTCCTTGGCGGCGATGTCGCGGGCCACCCGCAACGCGGCCTCGTCCAACTGATCCCGAGGCACCACCTCGTGCACCGAGCCGAAGTGGTGCAGGGTGGCCGCGTCCACGGTGGCGGCGGTGAAGAACAGCCGCCGCATCATGTGCTGGGGCACCAGGCGCGACAGGTGGGTCGCCGCGCCGAGCGCGCCGCGTTCGACCTCGGGCAGGCCGAAGGTGGCGTCGTCGGAGGCCACGATGACGTCGGAGTTGCCCACCAGGCCGATGCCGCCGCCGACGCAGAACCCCTTGACCGCCGCGATCACCGGCACGGCGCATTCGTAGACCGCGCGGAACGCGGCGAAGCAGCCGCGGTTGGCGTCGATCAGGGCGGTGAAGCCCTCGGTGCGCTGCATCTCCTTGATGTCCACACCGGCGTTGAAGCCGCGGCCCTCGGCCCGCAGGATCACCGCGTGGGTCTCCGGATTGGCGCCGGCCGCCGTGATCGCGTCGGCGAGTTCGAACCAGCCGCGCGACGGGATGGCGTTGACGGGCGGGTAGTCGACGGTGACCGCGACGATGCCCGGTTCGGTGATGGTGGAATTGATCGTCATTGCACTTCCTGGGTGGGCTGACTACCTAAGCAAGCACTTGCTTGGTACGCTAGCACAGTGACTCCCGCCGAAGCAGCCGACGGTATCAACCTGGGGCTGGTCGGGCGGGTGGTCCTTGTTACCGGCGGCGTACGCGGCGTAGGTGCCGGCATCAGCTCGGTCTTCGCCAAGCAGGGCGCGACCGTGATCACCTGCGCGCGACGGCCCGTCGAGGGCTTTCCCTATGAGTTCCATCCGTGCGACGTGCGCGACGATGACGCCGTCAGGGCGATGATCGACGCGATCGCTGACCGGCATGGCCGGCTCGACGTCGTCGTCAACAACGCCGGCGGTTCGCCGTACGTGCTGACCGCGGACTCCAGCGCGAAGTTCAACCGCAAGATCATCGAGCTCAACCTGATTGGGGCGCTGTGGGTTTCGCAGCACGCCAACGAGAAGATGCAGAACCAACCGCACGGCGGGTCGATCATCAACATCTGCAGCCTCAGCGGCCGACGGCCGTCCCCGGGTACCGGGGCGTACGGGGCGGCCAAGGCCGGCCTGGAAAGCCTGACGCAGACGCTGGCGGTGGAATGGGGACCGAGGGTGCGGGTGAACGCCTGCGTGGTCGGGATGGTGGAGACCGAACAGTCGGAACTGTTTTACGGTGACGCCGAGTCGATCGCCGCGATCTCGAAGAACGTGCCACTGGGGCGGCTGGCCAAGCCGGAGGACGTCGGCTGGGCCACAGCGTTTTTGGCCTCGGATGCGGCGTCCTACATCAGCGGTGCCGCGCTGGAGGTGCACGGCGGTGGCGAGCCGCCGCACTATCTGGCAGCAACGAACGCGAGCGCGATCAAGTAGAGGAGATTGGATTTATGGGATTGGTTGACGGCCGTGTCGTCATCGTCACCGGGGCGGGCGGCGGTATCGGCCGCGCGCATGCGCTGGCCTTCGCGGGCGAAGGCGCGCGCGTGGTGGTCAACGACATCGGGGTGGGCCTGGACGGTTCCCCGGCAAGCGGCGGCAGCGCGGCGCAGGGCGTGGTCGACGAAATCACCTCGGCCGGTGGGGAAGCCGTCGCCGACGGATCCAACATCGCCGACTGGGACCAGGCGGCCGGCCTGATCCAGACCGCCGCCGACACATTCGGCGGCCTCGACGTCGTGGTCAACAACGCCGGCATCGTGCGCGACCGGATGATGGCCAACACCAGCGAGGAGGAGTTCGACGCCGTCATCGCCGTGCACCTGAAGGGTCACTTCGCCATGATGCGCCACGCCGCGTCGTATTGGCGTGGGCTGTCCAAAGAGGGCAAAACGGTCGACGCGCGGATCATCAACACCAGTTCGGGCGCCGGCCTGCAGGGCAGCGTCGGGCAAGGCAACTACAGCGCGGCCAAGGCGGGCATCGCGGCGATGACACTGGTCGGCGCGGCGGAAATGGGGCGCTACGGCGTGACCGTCAACGCCATTGCGCCGTCGGCCCGCACCCGCATGACCGAGACCGTCTTCGCCGAGATGATGGCAACGCAGGACCAGGATTTCGACGCGATGGCGCCGGAGAACGTCTCGCCGCTGGTGGTCTGGCTGGGCAGCGCCGAGGCCCGCGACGTCACCGGCAAGGTGTTCGAGGTCGAGGGCGGCAAGATCCGCGTCGCCGAGGGCTGGGCGCACGGCCCGCAGATCGACAAGGGTGCCCGGTGGGATCCCGCCGAGCTGGGGCCCGTCGTCGCCGACCTGCTAGCCAAGGCGCGGCCGCCGGTCCCGGTCTACGGGGCCTAGCAAGACTGCATCGAACGTGCACTCACGGCGAGCTTTTCGCGGATTCTTCGCCGTCAGTGCACGTTCGGCGGAAGAGCTCAGGGGTCGCAGATGACGATCGGGATGGTGCGGTCGGTCCAGGACTGGTAGTCGTCGTAGGACGGGTACATGTCCACCAACTGCGGCCAATACCGGGCGCGCTCCTCATCGGTCGCGTCGCGCGCGGTCAGGTCGAGCACTTCCTTTTTGATCTGCACCTGCACCTTGGGATTGGCCTTCAGGTTCAGGTACCACATCGGGTTTTTCGCGGCGCCGCCCTTGGAGGCCGCGACGACCACCCGGTCGCCGTCGCGCAGGAAGTACAGCGGGCTGACGCGGGGCTCGCCGGTCTTGCGGCCGGTGGTGGTCAGCAGCGCGACCGGGATCTTCTGGAACGTGCCACCGAGGCCCTCGCCGCCGTTGCGGCGGTACATGAACGTGTTGAGGCGCGACATCCACTTGATCAGGAAGTCGGCATATGGCGAGTCGTGAAACCGCGGGGGTGATTTCGGCATGACTCCGATCCTACGGCTGTGCTCCCCGTTGAATGAACGGACGCAGCCTGGCCCTGATGTGATGGATCAGCCCGTCGTCTTGCGGGATCACGAAGATCTCGTCGACCCGGGACGCGACCCGCCGCCCGCCGAACGCGACCTTGGTCAGCACGTCGTACTCCGCGCGCACTTCGTCGCCGGATACGGTGTACTCCGGCGGTGTCGTGGCCGCGATGATGCGGTATTGCGGTCCGCGATTTAGGCTGCGCCGCAGGTGATTCCCGGAGAACCCGGATTTGAGGCCCACCTCGATGCGGACACAGTCCGGCGCGAACGGGACAGCATCGGCGTCGTGGGTGACCAGCGCGTCGATGTACGCCTGCGCCGCCGCGATGCGGTCGGCCTCGGAGACGCCCCCGCCCGACGACGATGCGGGCCGAGGTCCCTTCAAGGAGTCGGGCAATTCAGCCTCAGATGCGCTCGATGATGGTGCCGGTGGACAGGGCGCCGCCCGCGCACATGGTGATCAGCGCCGTGCTCTGGTCGGTGCGCTCCAGCTCGTGCAGCGCGGTGGTGATCAGCCGGCTGCCGGTGCTGCCCACCGGGTGGCCGAGCGCGATCGCGCCGCCGTTGACGTTGACCTTGGCCATGTCGGGTTCGTGGACGCGCGCCCAGGACAGCACCACCGACGCGAAGGCCTCGTTGATCTCGGTGATGTCGATGTCGCCCATCTTCATCCCGGCCTTCTCCAGCACCTTCGCCGTCGACTGCACCGGGCCGTCGAGGTGGTAGTAGGGCTCCGCGCCGATGAGCGCCTGGCTGACGATCCGGGCCCGCGGCCGCAGCCCGAGCGCCTTGGCCTTGTCTTCGTCCATCCACAACACGGCCGCGGCGCCGTCCGAGATCTGCGACGACGTGCCCGCCGTGTGAATGCCGCCCTCGATCACCGGCTTGAGCTGGCTCAGCCCCTCCATCGTGGTGTCGCGCAAGCCCTGGTCGCGGCCCACCATGTGGCGCTCGCTGGTGGGCTGCTTCTGCTCGTCGAGCACCGGCGCCTCGATCGGCGAGATTTCCCGGTCGAAACGCCCCTCCTCCCAGGCCCGCTTGGCGCGCAGCTGCGACTGGAAGCCCCACGCGTCGATGTCCTCGCGGGTGATGCCGCGGCGCTTGGCGATCCGCTCGGCCGCGGTGAACTGGTCGGGCAGGTCGATGTCCCACGACGCGGGCCGCAGGATGCTGCGGTCGGGGCCGGCGTTGGCGCCGAGTCCGACGCGGCTCATGGCCTCGATTCCGCACGCGATGCCGATGTCGATGGCACCCGCCGCGATCAGGCCGGCGACCAGGCCGTTGGCCTGCTGGCTGCTGCCGCACTGGCAGTCGACGGTCGTGGCGCCGACGTGCTCCGGCAGGCCGGCGACGAGCCAGCTCACCCGGGTGATGTTGTTGGACTGTTCGCCGAACTGCGTCACGCAGCCGCCGATGACCTGTTCTACATCGTTGGCGTCGATGCCGGCCTTTTCCACCAGCGCCTTTTGCACCGCGCCCAGCAGCTCGGTGGCGTGCAGTCCTGAGAGCCATCCATTGCGCTTGCCGATCGGGCTGCGGGTGGCTTCGACGATTACCGGGTTACCCATGGGGCCAGGCTAGAACACGTTTCATTACTATGACAAGCGACGATGCGTTGGCGCCTTTTTTCTACGGTGGAGGCATGTTTTACTGGCAACAGAGCTCCACTAGGGAAGCTAGTGTCCTGGGATCGCCAGTCACTGGCCAGTCGCCAGACCAGCATAGGGACCAGCAGTTAAAGGAGAAGTAGCGTGCCCAGCCCCAACCTTCCGCCCGGGTTCGATTTCACCGACCCCGACATCTACGCGGAGCGGATCCCCGTCGAGGAGTTTGCCGAGGTGCGCGCGACGGCGCCGATCTGGTGGAACGAGCAGGCCCCGGGCCACGGCGGCGGCTTCAACGACGGCGGCTTCTGGGCGATCACGAAGCTCAACGACGTCAAGGAGATCTCCCGGCGCAGCGATGTCTTCTCCAGCTACGAGAACTGCGTGATCCCGCGGTTCAACGACGACATCGCGCGCGAGGACATCGAGCTGCAGCGGTTCGTCATGCTCAACATGGACGCGCCGCACCACACGCGGCTGCGCAAGATCATCTCCCGCGGCTTCACCCCGCGGGCCGTGGGACGCCTGGAGGACGAACTCAGGGAACGCGCCCAGAAGATCGCGCGGGACGCGGCGTCCGCCGGTTCCGGGGACTTCGTCGAGCAGGTGTCCTGCGAGCTCCCGCTGCAGGCGATCGCCGGCTTGCTCGGGGTGCCGCAGGAGGACCGCGAAAAGCTCTTCCGCTGGTCCAACGAGATGACCGGAAACGACGACCCCGAGTATGCCGACGTCGACCCCAAGACGTCGTCGTTCGAGGTGCTCAACTACGCGATGCAGATGGCCGCCATCAAGGCCGAGAAACCCGGCGAGGACATCGTCACCACGCTGATCAACGCCGACATCGACGGGGAAAAGCTCTCGGACGACGAATTCGGCTTCTTCGTGATGATGCTCGCGGTGGCCGGCAACGAGACCACCCGGAACTCCATCACCCAGGGGATGATGGCGTTCGCGGACTACCCCGATCAGTGGGAGCTGTTCAAGAGGGAGCGCCCCGAGACCGCCGCCGACGAGATCGTCCGCTGGGCCACCCCGGTCACCAGTTTCCAGCGCACGGCGCTTCAGGACTACGAGCTGTCCGGCGTGCAGATCAAGAAGGGCCAGCGAGTGGTGATGTTCTACCGCTCGGCCAATTTCGACGAAGAGATCTTCGACGACCCCTACACCTTCAACATCTTGCGAAACCCCAACCCGCATGTCGGTTTCGGCGGCACGGGCGCGCACTACTGCATCGGCGCCAACCTGGCCAAGATGACGATCAATCTGATCTTCAACGCCGTGGCCGATCACATGCCCGACCTCAAGCCGATCTCGGAGCCGGAGCGGCTGCGCTCGGGATGGCTCAACGGCATCAAGCGCTGGCAGGTCGACTACACCGGTAAGTGCCCGGTGGATCACTGATGGACTTCGACCTCACCCCCGAACAGCAGGCGGTCGCCGACGTGGCGACGTCGGTGCTGGACCGCGACTTGGGTTGGGACGCCCTGGTCGGCGGCGGCGTGACGGCGCTGCCGGTGCCGGAACGCCTCGGCGGCGACGGCGTCGGCCTGCCCGAGGTCGCCACGGTCCTGACGGAAGCCGGTCGCCACGGCGCGATCACGCCGGCGCTGGCCACGCTGGGTTTCGCCGTGGTGCCGTTGCTGGACCTGGCCGCCGAGGAGCAACAGGACCGCTTCCTGGCCGGGGTCGCCAAGGGCGGCGTGCTGACGGCGGCGCTCAACGAGCCCGGCGCCGCCTTGCCCGACCGGCCCGGGGTCGCGTTCGCGGGCGGCCGCCTGTCGGGCACCAAGGTCGGCGTCGGCTATGCCGGGCAAGCGGATTGGATGATCGTGACGGCCGACAGCGCCGTGGTGGTGGTGTCGCCCAAGGCCGACGGAGTGCGGCTGGTGCGCACCCCGACGTCCAACGGCTCCGACGAGTACACGGTCACGTTTGACGGTGTGGGGGTTGGTGATTCGGACGTGTTGACGGGCGCTTCGGCGCACCGGGTCAACCAGCTGGCGCTGGCCGCGATGGGCGCCTACGCCGACGGGCTGGTAGCCGGCGCGCTGCGGTTGACCGCCGACTACGTGGCCAACCGCAAGCAGTTCGGCAAGCCGCTGTCGACCTTCCAGACCGTGGCGGCTCAGCTCTCCGAGGTCTACATCGCCTCGCGCACCATCGATCTGGCGGCCAAGTCGGTCGTTTGGCGACTAGCGGAGGGACGGGACGCCGACGACGACGTGGACGTTCTCGGCTACTGGATTACTTCGCAGGCACCGCCGGTGATGCAGCTCTGCCACCACCTGCATGGCGGCATGGGCATGGACATCACCTATCCCATGCATCGGTATTACTCCACGATCAAGGACCTGTCCCGAATACTCGGCGGGCCATCTCATCGCCTCGATCTGGTGGGAGCGCAATGTTCATAGAACTGACTCCGGAGCAGCGTCAGCTGCAAGCCGAACTGCGAGAATACTTTTCGAACCTGATCTCGTCCGACGAGATGAAGGCGATGGAGCAGGATCGCCACAACGAGGCCTACCGCGCGGTGATCCGCCGAATGGGCCAGGACCGCAAGCTCGGGGTCGGGTGGCCAAAAGAATTCGGCGGCCTGGGCTTCGGGCCCATCGAGCAGTCGATCTTCGTCAACGAGGCGCATCGGGCCGACGTGCCGCTGCCCGCGGTGACGTTGCAGACGGTCGGCCCGGTGCTGCAGCAGTTCGGCAGCGAGGCGCAGAAGAAGAAGTTCCTGCCGGCGATCCTGGCCGGCGAGGTGCACTTCGCGATCGGCTACACCGAGCCCGAGGCCGGGACCGACCTGGCTTCCCTGCGGACCACCGCCGTGCGCCAGGGCGACGAGTACATCGTCAACGGGCAGAAGATCTTCACCACCGGCGCGCACGACGCGGACTACATCTGGCTGGCCTGCCGCACCGACCCGGAAGCCGTCAAGCACAAGGGCATTTCGATCCTGATCGTCGACACCAAGGACCCGGGCTACTCCTGGACGCCGATCATCCTGTCCGACGGCGCCCACCACACCAACGCGACCTACTACAACGACGTGCGGGTGCCCGCCGACATGCTGGTCGGCGAGGAGAACGGCGGATGGCGGCTGATCACCACCCAGCTCAACAACGAGCGGGTGATGCTCGGCCCGGCGGGCCGCGTCGCCGGCATCTACGACCGGGTGCACGCCTGGGCGTCCAAGCCGGGCAGCGACGGCGTCACGCCGATCGACCACCACGACGTCAAGCGGGCCCTCGGCGAGATCCACGCGATGTGGCGGATCAACGAGCTGCTGAACTGGCAGGTGGCCGCGGCGGGCGAGGACATCAACGTGGCCGACGCCGCGTCGACCAAAGTCTTTGGCACCGAGCGCATTCAGTACATCGGCCGGCTCGCGGAAGAGATCGTCGGCAAGTACGGCAACCCCGCCGACCCGGACACCGCGGAGCTGCTCGACTGGCTGGACTCGCAAACCAAGCGGAACCTGGTCATCACCTTCGGTGGAGGCGTGAACGAAGTCATGCGTGAAATGATCGCGGCCGCCGGCCTCAAGGTGCCGAGGGTGCCCAGATGACGGACATCGCCGAAGCCGTCGCGGAGATCAAGGCGGCCGGCGATCCCAAGCCGCGCGCCGGCCGCGATCCGGTGAACCAGCCGATGATCAACAACTGGGTCGAGGCCATCGGCGACCGCAACCCGATCTATGTGGACGAGGCGGCCGCCCGCGCGGTCGGTCACCCTGGGATCGTCGCGCCGCCGGCCATGATTCAGGTGTGGACGATGTTCGGCCTCGGCGGGGAGCGTCCGACGGACGACCCGATGGGCCCCATGATGAAGCTGTTCGACGACGCCGGCTACATCGGCGTGGTCGCCACCAACTGCGAGCAGACCTACCACCGCTACCTGCGACCCGGCGAGCAGGTCAGCATCACCTCCGAGATGGGTGACGTGGTCGGGCCCAAGCAGACCGCGCTGGGCGAGGGGTACTTCGTCAACCAGCACATCATCTGGCGGGTGGGCGACGAGGACGTCGCCGAAATGAACTGGCGCATCCTCAAGTTCAAGCCCCGCGAATCCGCCGGCCCGGCCGTGCCGGACGACCTGGACCCCGACGCCATGATGCGTCCCTCGTCGTCGCGGGACACCGCGTTCTTCTGGGACGGCGTCAAGGCGCACGAGCTGCGGATCCAGCGTCGTCCGGACGGCAGCCTGCAGCACCCGCCCGTGCCGGCGGTGTGGCAGGACAAGACGGCGCCGATCGACTACGTGGTGGCCGGCGGTCGCGGAACCGTGTTCAGCTTTGTGGTGCACCACGCTCCGAAGGTGCCCGGTCGCACGCTGCCCTTCGTCATCGCTTTGGTGAAGCTCGACGAGGGCGTGCGCATGCTGGGCGAGCTGCGAGGGGTTGACCCCGCCGAGGTGAAGATCGGAATGCCGGTGCGCGCAACATATATCGACTTCCCGGCCGGTGACGGCGGACCGGAATGGACCCTCTACGCCTGGGAGCCTGACGCATGAGCGCGCCGGTGATCGAAGTCGGCACCAAGCTGCCCGAGCTGAAACTGCACGGCGACCCGACGTTCATCATCTCGACGGCCCTGGCCACCCGGGACTTCCAGGACGTGCACCACGACCGTGACCTCGCGCAGGCCAAGGGGTCGAAGGACATCTTCGTCAACATCCTCACCGACACCGGGCTGGTGCAGCGCTATGTCACCGACTGGGCCGGGCCGTCGGCGCTGATCAAGTCGATCGGGCTGCGGCTGGGGGTGCCGTGGTACGCGTACGACACGGTGACGTTCTCCGGTGAGGTTACCGCCGTGGAAGATGGCCTGATCACCGTAAAGGTGGTGGGCAGCAACAGCCTTGGCGATCACGTCATCGCGACGGCGACGCTGACGATGGGAGACGCGTGATGTCCCCCGCAAGCGGGTGGTACCCCCTGTCCGGTAAGGCGGCGATCGTCGGCATCGGGGCCACCGACTTTTCGAAGGACTCCGGCCGAAGCGAGCTGCGGTTGGCGGCCGAGGCCGTCCTGGATGCGTTGGACGACGCGGGCCTGAGCCCGGCCGACGTCGACGGGCTGACCACGTTCACGATGGACAGCAACAACGAGACCGCGGTGGCGCGCGCGGTCGGCATCGGGGACCTGAAGTTCTTCTCCCAGATCGGTTACGGCGGCGGGGCCGCGTGCGCGACCGTGCAGCAGGCGGCGATGGCCGTCGCGACCGGGGTGGCCGATGTCGTGGTCGCATACCGGGCGTTCAACGAACGGTCCGGCATGCGGTTCGGCCAGGTGCAGAGCCGGTTGGCGGGAGACGGTGGGGCACGGGCGGATTCGACGACGGCCGACAACGCCTTCTCGTATCCACACGGGCTCTCCACGCCCGCCGCGCAGGTCGCGATGATCGCCCAGCGCTACATGCACCTGTCCGGTGCGACCAGCCGCGACTTCGGCGTGATCTCGGTGGCCGACCGCAAGCACGCCGCCAAGAACCCCAAGGCGTACTTCTATGAGAAGCCGATCACCATTGAGGACCACCAGAATTCGCGGTGGATCGCCGAGCCGCTGCGGCTGCTGGACTGCTGCCAGGAAACCGATGGTGCGGTCGCGATCGTGGTGACGTCCGTCGAGCGCGCACGCGACCTCAAGCAGCGGCCCGCGATCATCGAGGCGGCCTCGCAGGGCTCCAGCCCCGACCAGTACACGATGGTCAGCTACTACCGGCCCGAGCTCGGCCTGCCCGAGATGGGCGTCGTGGGTCGGCAGCTCTGGGGTCAGTCCGGGCTTTCGCCGTCGGACATTCAGACCGCGATTCTGTATGACCACTTCACGCCGTTCACCCTGATTCAGTTGGAGGAGTTGGGCTTCTGCGGCAAGGGCGAGGCGAAGGACTTCATCGCCGGCGGCGCCATCGAGGTGGGCGGCCGGCTGCCGATCAACACCCACGGCGGTCAACTCGGCGAGGCCTACATCCACGGCATGAACGGCATCGCGGAGGGCGTGCGGCAATTGCGCGGCACCTCGGTGAACCCGGTGCCCGACGTCGAGCACGTGTTGGTCACGGCGGGCACGGGCGTGCCCACGTCGGGCTTGATCTTGGGATAGCGCCTCGGCTTTTGTCGCCAGCGTGACGGCAGCGTCACGCTCGGGGCGAAAACAACGCTAAGCCGGGACCAGTTCGACGCCGCTCAGCACGACGGTGTTCTCGCGCGACGGCGCGAGCACGCTGGCCAGAAACCGACCACTCTCCTTCCAGATGCCGACCTTGAGCGTCTCGCCGGGATAGGCCACGCCGGCGAAGCGCGCGCCGTAGGCCGCGACCGCGCCCGCGTCGCCGTCCAGCAGCGCGTCGGTGATCGCCTTGCAGGTCATGCCGTAGGTGCACAGGCCGTGCAGGATCGGCCGGGGAAAGCCTGCGGCGGCGGCGAATTCGGGGTCGGAGTGCAGCGGGTTGCGGCTGTCGCCTCTACACATCTNGAGCCGGTACAGCAGCGCCTGCTGCGGCAGGATCGGCACGTCGACCTCGAGGTCGGGCGCGCGGTCCGGCGCCGCATCCGACGAGGACGGTCCGCGCTCGCCGCCGAAGCCGCCCTCGCCGCGGGCGAAGATCGACCGCCGCTGGGTCCACAGCAGGGCGCCGTCCGGGGCGCTGACGGTCGTCTCGCTCCAGATCACCGCGGCCTTGCCCTTGTCCCAGATGTCGGTGAACCGGGTGACGGCCGTGGCGGACCCCGACGGCGGCAGCGGGCCGGGCACCTCGATCCGTTCGCTGGCGTGCAGCACCCTGCCCAGCTCGATGTCGATGCCGGGAAACTGCACCGTCGGCGGCTTGGTCATGTGGAAGGAGGCCGCGACGTTGCCGAACGTCGGCAGCACCTGCGGGGTGTCGTCCACCAGATAGCGCAGCTCGCGCGGATCCATGGGGTCGGAGCCGGCTCCCAATCCCAGGTGGTAGAGCTGGATATCGCTGCTGCTCCAAGAGAATTCGATGGGGTCGAGCTCGGCGCTCAGCGCGACGTCTACATCGATCGGCATGTCAGTTACTCCCCGCGATGTGCAGCGCCGCCAGATAACCGAAAGTCATCGCGGGCCCGATGGTGCCGCCCGGGCCGGGGTAGGTGTGGCCCATCACCGGGGCGCTGACATTGCCCGCGGCGTACAGGCCCTCGATGATGCTGCCGTCGTCGCGCAGCGCCCGGCCGTGCACGTCGGTGCGGATGCCGCCCTTGGTGCCCAGGTCGCCCGGCACCATCTTGGCGGCGTAGTAGGGCGGGTGGCTGATCTCGCCGAGGTTGGGGTTCGGCTTGTTGGTGGGGTCGCCGTAGTAGCGGTCGTAGGCGCTTTCCCCGCGGTGGTAGTCCTCGTCGACGCCCGAGCGCGCGAAGCCGTTGAAGCGCTGCACGGTCGAGGTGAAGTCCGACACCGGCAGGCCGGCCTTCTCGGCCAGCTGCGAAAGTGTGTCAGCCTGCACGATCACGCCCGAATCCAGCCACTTCCGCGGAATGCGTTGCCCCGGTTGCAGTCCCGCGAAGATGTAGCGGTCGCGGTATTGCTGGTCGAACACCAGCCATGCCGGGATGTTCTCCCCCGGCCCCGGCCCCTGACCGAATTCGCCGCCGTACATGTGGTGGCAGGCCTCGACGTAGGGCATCGACTCGTTCATGAACCGCTTGCCCGACATGTTGACGATGATCGAGCCCGGCGAATTGCGCTCCGACAGGGCGAACCACGGCGCGCCCACCAGCGGCACCGTCGGGCCCCACCACGCGTCTTCCATCAACTCCAATGCGGCTCCGAGCTTTTCGCCGGCCAGAATTCCGTCGCCGGTGTTGGCCTTGGCGCCGACCGTCCACTCGGTGGTGATGGGGGCGCGCTGGTACTTCACCCGCATCTGCTCGTTGTGCTCGAACCCGCCGGACGCGAGGATCACGCCGCGGCGGGCCCGGATCAGGCGCGGCTCAACGGATTCCGACGCGCCGGTGTCGCTGACATAGACCCCGCGCACCGCGCCGTCCTCGACGTAGAGGTCGGTGAGCGCGGTGTTGAGCAGCACCGGAACCCCGGCGCGCTGCAACCCGATCCGCAACGGCCCGATCAGGGCGCGTCCCATGCCGACCAGGTTCTTACCGGTCGCCTTGGCCCACATCGTGCGCACCCCGACCTTCAGGCTGCGCGCCACGCCTCGCGGGTGTCGCTTGAGCTGGTTGAGACGCACGTAATCCTGCTGCATCACAACCACGTTGAGCGGAACCTTGCCATAGGCCGGTTCGAGGCCGGCTTCGTCGGCGCCCAGCTTGCGGGCGTTGAACGGCTTGGGCTCGATCGACCGGCCGCCCGGACGGCCCCCCGGCGCCTCCGGGTAGTAGTCGGAGTAGCGCGGCACCCAGCACATCTTCAACGGGGTGTGCTTCAACACGAAGGACAGCATCTCGGGGCCGCGGTCGAGGTAGGCGTCGATGCGCTCCGGAGCCACGATGTCGCCGATGATGCCGTGCAAATAGGTGCGGGCGGCCTCGGGGGTGTCTCGCACGCCGTCGCGCTCGAGCACCTCGTTGTTGGGAATCCAGACCCCGCCCCCGGACCGCGCGGTGGAGCCGCCAAAATGAGCGGCCTTCTCGATGACTACTGTCGAGAGGCCGCGGTGCGCGGCGGCAAGGGCAGCCACCATGCCGGCCCCGCCGCTCCCCACCACGACGACGTCGTACTCCTGCGCTGTCATGTAGAACACGTTATAGAATTGCCCGGGTTGGGCGCTACCGGCCCGGTCACCAGAACGAGGGGACTTCGGTAAATGCTCAGTGTTGCGATCCGCGACGAGCTGGCCGCCGACCTGGCGCAGGCCGAACGCAGCCGTGAGCCCATCGCTCCGCTGACCGCCCGATACCCGGACATCGACGTCGTCGACGCCTACGAAATTCAGCTGATCAACATCCGCCAGCGGGTGGCCGAAGGCGCCCAGGTGCTGGGGCACAAGGTGGGCCTGTCGTCGTTGGCGATGCAGCAGATGATGGGCGTCGACGAGCCGGACTACGGCCACCTGCTCGACGAGATGCAGGTGTTCGAGGACACCCCGGTCAAGGCCGGCCGCTACCTGTATCCGCGGGTGGAGGTCGAGGTGGGGTTCATCCTGTCCGCCGACCTGCCGGGGGCGGGCTGCACCGAGGACGACGTGCTGGCCGCCACCGAAGCCCTGGTCCCTTCGATCGAGCTGATCGACACCAGGATCACCGACTGGAAGATCGCGCTGTGCGACACCATCGCCGACAACGCCTCCTCGGCGGGCTTCGTGTTGGGTGCGGCGCGGGTGTCACCGGCCGACATCGACGTCAAGGCGATCGACGCGGTGCTGACCCGCAACGGCGAGGTGATCGCCGAGGGGCGCAGCGACGCCGTGTTGGGCAACCCGGTCACCGCGGTGGCGTGGTTGTCCCGCAAGGTGGAAAGTTTCGGTGTGCGCCTGAAAAAAGGTGACATCGTGTTACCCGGATCGTGCACGCGAGCGATAGATGCACACGCCGGAGACGAATTCGTCGCCGACTTCACGGGATTGGGTTCCGTGCGGTTGTCCTTTGAATAGCGCCGGATTAGTTTTGAATTAGTCCAAAAACAAGGAGCATCATGCCGTCCAAGGCGAGTGTGGCCATTGTCGGGTCGGGAAACATCAGCACCGACTTGCTGTACAAGCTTCTCCGATCGGACTGGCTGGAGCCGCGCTGGATGGTGGGCATCGACCCGGAAAGCGAGGGCCTGGCCCGGGCCCGCAAGCTGGGCCTGGAGACCACCCACGAAGGGGTCGACTGGCTGCTGGCCCAGCCGGAGAAACCCGATTTGGTGTTCGAGGCGACCAGCGCCTACGTGCACAGGGACGCGGCGCCGAAATACGCGGCCGCGGGAATCCGGG
This sequence comes from Mycobacterium interjectum, assembly GCF_900078675.2. Taxonomy (GTDB): domain Bacteria; phylum Actinomycetota; class Actinomycetes; order Mycobacteriales; family Mycobacteriaceae; genus Mycobacterium; species Mycobacterium interjectum. The sequence goes on along the minus strand of NZ_LT546237.1, from coordinate 3,740,021 downwards.
CCATTGACCTGACACCGGCCGCGGTGGGGCCCGCGGTGATCCCGCCGGCGAACCTGCGCGAGCATCTGGACGCGCCCAACGTCAACATGATCACCTGCGGGGGACAGGCGACGATCCCGATCGTCTACGCCGTCAGTCGCGTCGTCGAGGTGCCGTACGCGGAAATCGTCGCTTCGGTGGCTTCAGTTTCCGCGGGCCCCGGGACCCGCGCGAACATCGACGAGTTCACCAAGACCACCAGCAAGGGCGTCGAGACCATCGGCGGCGCCAAGCGCGGCAAGGCGATCATCATCCTGAACCCGGCCGACCCGCCAATGATCATGCGCGACACCATCTTCTGCGCCCTTCCCGAGGACGCCGACCGCGATGCCATCGCCAAATCCATCCACGACGTGGTGGCCGAGGTGCAGACCTATGTGCCGGGCTACCGGCTGCTCAACGAGCCGCAGTTCGACGACCCGTCGCTCAACTCCGGTGGCCAGGCCCTGGTCACCACGTTCGTCGAGGTCGAGGGCGCCGGGGATTACCTGCCGCCGTACGCGGGCAACCTCGACATCATGACCGCGGCGGCGACCAAGGTCGGCGAGGAGATCGCCCGGGAGTCCTTGACCGCATCGGCGGGAGGAGCGCAGGCATGAGTGACATCTTTTTCAATCCGATCTGGGACGTCCGGATGACCGACACGTCCCTGCGCGACGGGTCCCACCACAAGCGCCACCAGTTCACCAAGGACGAGGTGGGCGCCATCGTCGCCGCCCTGGACGCCGCGGGTGTCCCGGTCATCGAGGTGACCCACGGCGACGGGCTGGGCGGCTCGAGCTTCAACTACGGCTTCTCCAAGACCCCCGAGCAGGAGCTGATCAAGCTCGCGGCCGAGACGGCCACGCAGGCCAAGATCGCCTTCCTGATGCTGCCCGGGGTGGGCACCAAGGAGGACATCAAGGAGGCCCAGAACAACGGCGGCTCGATCTGCCGGATCGCCACCCACTGCACCGAGGCCGACGTCTCGATCCAGCACTTCGGTCTGGCTCGTGAGCTGGGGCTGGAGACCGTCGGGTTCCTGATGATGTCCCACACCATTGCGCCGGAGAAGCTCGCGCGGCAGGCGCGGATCATGGCCGACGCCGGCTGCCAGTGCGTCTACGTGGTCGACTCCGCGGGGGCGCTGGTCCTCGAAGGGGTTCGCGACCGGGTGGCGGCGCTGGTCGCCGAACTGGGCGACGACGCCCAGGTCGGTTTCCACGGCCACGAGAACCTGGGATTGGGGGTGGCCAACTCGGTGGAGGCCGTCCGGGCCGGCGCCAAGCAGATCGACGGCTCCTGCCGCCGCTTCGGCGCGGGTGCGGGTAACGCGCCCGTCGAGGCGCTGATCGGGGTGTTCGACAAGATCGGCGTCAAGACGGGCATCGACTTCTTCGACATCGCCGACGCCGCAGAGGACGTCGTGCGGCCGGCCATGCCGGCGGAATGCCTGCTCGACCGCAACGCGCTGATCATGGGCTACTCGGGCGTCTATTCCAGCTTCCTCAAGCACGCCGTGCGCCAGGCCGAACGCTACGGCGTGCCCGCCGCGGCGCTGCTGCACCGGGCCGGTCAGCGCAAGCTCATCGGCGGCCAGGAAGACCAGCTGATCGACATCGCCCTGGAAATCAAGCGCGAGCAGGACAGCGGCGCGGTCGTCACGCATTAGCCGTGTTCCGACCGGGTGCGGGGGTGTACACCCACGGCCGTAGCCTTAGAATTCTTTGAATCGGGCGGAAGGTCGGAAACCGACGTCCGGTTTGGCCTAGCGTTTGTTCTATCGACTGCGTGCTTTGCTAGGGGATGTTGTGAGCTTCTTGACGTTGCCACCGGAGATCAACTCGCTGCTGATGTACTCGGGCGCCGGTTCGGCTCCGATGCTGGAGGCCGCGGCGGCGTGGAACGGGCTGGCGTCCGAGCTATCGTCCGCCGCCCAGTCGTTTGCGTCGGTCACGTCGAACTTGGCCAGCCAGGCGTGGCAGGGCCCCGCCGCGCAGGCGATGGCGGCCGCGGCGGCTCCATATGCCGGGTGGCTCAATGCGGCGGCGTCGCAGGCGGCCGGGGCGGCGGCCCAA
>NZ_LT546237.1:3678587-3737383 GCF_900078675.2 Mycobacterium interjectum | reverse complement strand
CCGGCGCTGTGGGCGCCGCGGGCGCCGCCGGTGGCGGTGGTGACACCCAGGCCAACCCGAACGTGGGTGCCGGCAACAGCGGCGGCGGAAGTGACAATCCCGGTGCGGGTGCCGCGGTCGGCGGCGGAAATGTGGACAGCAGCTACGCCAGCGGTGCCCCGGCAACCGACGCCAACGCGGGCCCGATCACGACGGGCGGCACCTACCTTGGCACCGGAAACGTGGGCGCGGCGAGCGCCGGTGGCATGATCGGCGGCGGCGGAAGCCCGGGCTTTATAGGAGCCGGCGGCATGGGGGCGATGATGATGGCGTCCGCGGCGATGAGCTCCTCGAACTCTTCGTCGACAGGTTCGGCGACGGGCATGCCGGTCCCCACCACGACGGCCGTGGAGGAAACAGCGACGCCCGCCGCGCCGCCGGCGCCGGAAGCGGTCGCACCGGAAGTCGAGGAAGCACCGGTTCCGCTCGCCGCCACACCTCTCGCGACCACACAGGCCGCGGCCGGACCGGCCGCGGAGATCTCGGCAATCAAACCGAAGGCAGCCGCAGCGCCGGCATCGGGGGAGAGGCTGGCCATGGAGCTGCCGCCGGACGACGCGCCCGAACCCGAAGCCCAGGCCAACTAGCCGGCACCACCGGCGCGGTGCCCTCATCGTCGATTCGGCGGTGGTCGGGACTCGGTTTACGCGGGTAACCTCGGCTCTATGACCGTGATATCCAGGACCGCCAGGGTTCGTCGACACGGACTGTACGGCGTGCTCGCCGGTGCTCTGCTGACCGCCACCGCGGCGGTGACGATCGCACTGCCGCCCGCCGGCGCCGCGCCGCAATGCGATCAGACCGTTGGTCAGTCCATCGACTCGTACCTGAAGGAGCATCCCCAGCTCCACCAGCAGCTGCAGGCCAAGTCCGAGGCCGAGGGCGGCAACGGCAACGTCATCGACTACCTGAACCGGCATCCCGATGTGCGGCAGCATCTGATCGACCTGTCCCAGCAGTGCGCACCCTAGCGAGCGGGCTTAGTCTTTCAAGTCACTAAATCCCCCGGACGACACGCGGGAACGTTCGCCATTGACGAAAAAGTAGAACACGTTCTAGCGTCTAGGCGTGTTCACTAATCCCCTCACCTCCGCGATCGCCGAAGCCGAACAGCTCGTCGCGGCCGCGCCGTTCATCGAGACCGAGGCCGACCTGCTCGAAGGTATGCAATACCTGGCCGGCTGCATCGCGGGCTGTATGCACCTGGCCTTCGACTACGAGCGCGACCATCCGTTCCTGCAGTCGGGGACCGGGCCGTTCACCAAGATGGGTCTGGACAATCCCGACACGCTCTACTTCGGCACCCGCGTGCACGCCGAGCACGACTATGTCGTCACCGGCAGGCGCGGCACCACCACCGACCTGAGCTTCCAGCTGCTCGGCGGCGAGTACACCGACGACAACGTGCCCGCCAGCCAAGCCGCGTTCGACGATCGCGAACTCGAGATCGCCCCCGATGCCAGCTTCGAGTGGCGGGTGCGACCGAACAGCCCGGGGCAACTGGTGATCCGCGAGGTGTACGGCGACTGGTCGGCCCAACGCGGCACGCTGACCATCTCCCGGCTGGACACCGCCGGCACCGCGCCGCCGCCACTGGCCCGGCAGACGATCGAAAAGCGTTACGCCACAGCAGGTAAGCAGTTGGTGAACCGGGTGAAGACCTGGTTGCAGTTTCCCGAGTGGTTCTACCTGAACATTCCCGTCAACACCATGGTTGCGCCCCGGCTGACCCCCGGCGGCCTGGCGACGCAGTACTCGTCGGCGGGCCATTTCGACCTGCGGCCCGACCAGGCGCTGGTGATCACGATCCCGGTCTCGGACGCCCCCTACCTCGGCTTTCAGCTTGGCAGCCTGTGGTACATCTCGCTGGACTACATCAACCACCAGACGTCGCTCAACAACACCCAGGCCCAGGCGGATCCGGACGGCAAGGTCCGCATCGTGGTCGCCGATCAGAACCCGGGCGTGACCAACTGGGTGGAAACCCTCGGCCACCGTCGGGGTTACTTTCAGTTCCGCTGGCAGCGGGTGTCGCGCGAGCTCACCGAGGCCGATGGGCCCACCGTCGAGCTCGTGGACTTTGACGCGGTGCCGGCCGCCCTGCCGTATTTCGAGCACAACAAGATTTCCGAGGATCAGTGGCGGGCGCGAATCGCGTTGCGTCAACAGCAAATTGCGGCCAGGATGCTGGGGTGACGATGTCAGGAATGCTCGAACGAAAGGTGGTCGTCATCAGTGGCGTCGGGCCGGGGCTCGGCACCACGCTGGCGCACCGGTGCGCGCGTGACGGTGCCGACCTGGTGCTGGCCGCCCGGAGCCTGGACCGGCTGGAGGCGGTGGCCAAGGAGATCAACGACTCCGGGCGCAAGGCGTTGGCGGTGCGTGCCGACATCACCAACGACGAAGAGGTGGACTACCTCGTCGAGACCGCCATGGCGAGCTACGGCAAGGTCGACGTGCTGGTCAACAACGCGTTCCGGGTGCCGTCGATGAAGCCCTTGTCCGGCACGTCATTTCAGCACATCCGCGATGCGATCGAGTTGAGCGCGCTGGGGGCGTTGCGGCTCATCCAGGCCCTGACGCCGGCGCTCGAGGAGTCGCACGGATCGATCGTCAACGTCAACTCGATGGTGTTGCGCCACTCGCAAGCGAAGTACGGGGCGTACAAAATGGCCAAGTCGGCTCTGCTGGCGATGTCGCAGTCGCTGGCCACCGAACTCGGCGAGAAGGGTATTCGCGTCAATTCCGTTGCACCGGGCTATATCTGGGGCGAGACGCTGAAGGCCTACTTCGAACACCAGGCCGGAAAGTACGGCACCACCGCGGACCAGATCTACCAGGGCACCGCCGCGAACTCCGACCTGAAGCGACTGCCCACCGAGGACGAGGTGGCTTCGGCGATCCTGTTCCTGGCCAGCGATTTGTCCAGCGGCATCACGGGTCAGACGCTGGACGTGAACTGCGGGGAGTACCACACCTGATGGCCGACCGCACTGATGTGGGGACGGTCGACGAACTGCACGCGTCGGCCACCAAGCTGACCGGGCTGGACGACTTCGGCGCCGACGACGACAACTACCGCGAGGCGCTGGGGGTGCTGCTGGACTCCTACCGCAGCGAAGCGGGCCTCACCGTGTTGGGCAGCAAGATGAATCGGTTCTTTCTGCGTGGCGCGCTGGTGGCCCGGCTGCTGTCCGAATCCTCTTGGAAGCAATACCCACAGCACGCCGACGTCGTGATCGAACGACCGATCTTCGTCACCGGGCTGGTGCGCACCGGCACCACGGCCCTGCACCGCCTGCTGGGCGCCGACCCGGCGCATCAGGGTCTGCACATGTGGCTGGCGGAGTTCCCGCAGCCGCGCCCGCCGCGCGAGACCTGGGAATCCAACCCGATGTATCGCCAGCTTGACGCGCAATTCACCCAGCACCACCAGGAAAACCCCGGCTACACCGGTCTGCATTTCATGGCCGCATACGAGCTGGAGGAGTGCTGGCAGCTGCTGCGGCAGTCACTGCATTCGGTGTCCTACGAGACCCTGTCGCACCTGCCCAGCTACTCGAAGTGGTTGTCGGAGCAGGACTGGACGCCGTCGTATCGCCGGCATCGCAAGAACCTCCAGCTGATCGGGCTCAACGACGCCGACAAGCGGTGGGTGCTGAAGAACCCCAGCCACCTTTTCGCGTTGGACGCGCTGATGGCGACTTATCCGGACGCGCTGGTCATTCAGACCCACCGGCCCGTCGAGACCATCATGGCCTCGATGTGCTCACTGGCGCAGCACACCGCGGAGGGATGGTCGACGACATTCGTGGGCGCCCAAATCGGCGCTGACTCAATGGAAACCTGGTCGCGCGGTTTGGAACGATTCAACACCGCGCGGGCCAAATACGACCCGGCCCAGTTCTACGACGTCGACTATCGCGCCCTGATCGCCGATCCGATGGGCACGGTGGCCGACATCTACCGGCACTTCGGCCTGGCGCTGACCGACGAGGCCCGGACGGCCATGGAGAAGAGTCATGCCGCTAGCCAGTCCGGCGAGCGTGCGCCCAAACACAAGTATTCGCTTGCCGATTACGGGTTGACCGAGGAAGCGGTGAAGGAGCGATTCGCGGGGCTGTGACCTCTCGCTGGCACGGTCAACCTTCGATCCGGCGCGGCCCCAGCCACACCCCGTCGGGGGGCCCGACCGCGCCCGCTCGCTCACGCGCCGCGGTCAGCTCCGGTGAGGCCGCGAACCGCCGTGCGGCATCGATGTTTTCCATGTCCATGACGACGATGACGGTGTCGGGGTCGTCCCCGTCGACGTAGGTCCCCGTCACCACGAGTCCGTGCCGGCGCCGGATTGCGTCGAGCTGCGCACCGCGAAACACGTTGTTCCATCGGTCGACGCTGGCGACCCGTTGTTTGACCAGCATGACCCCGGTCATGGCATCTCCTCCCCGCCACTACGTCTACAGTTGTAGACATATCCGCCAGCCTAGCGCCGCCCCGCTGACTATGTCTACAGTCGTGGACAATGCGAAGGGAGTGACATGAGCAGCGTGTCGCCGCGGCGCCGCGATGCCGGCGCCACCCGGACCCGACTGCTGGAAGCGGCGCGCGAGCTTTTCCTGGCGCGCGGCTATAGCGCCATCGGCCTGCGCGAGGTCGCCGCGAAGGCCGGCGTGGATGTCACCCTGGTCCGCCGTTACTTCGGTTCCAAGGAAAGGCTTTTCGAGGAGGCGACCGATGTTTCGGAAGACGTGGCGCAACTCCTGGGCGCAGCCGACCAGGCGCTGGGGGAGCGGTTGATCGCCCGCGTCCTGGCTGCCCGCCGCGACGTCGACGCGCCGTTGTTCGCGTTGCTGCGGTCCAGTGGGGACCCCGCGGTGGTGGCGCGCCTCAATGCCCAGCTCGACGCGGGCCTCACCCGCAACCTGGCCCGGCGGATAGCCGCCGACCGGCCCAGGATTCGCGCGGACATGGTCACGGCCTTGTTGTTGGGCATCGGGGTGCAGCGGGTGTTGCTAGGAAAGAAGCCGCTGGCCGGCGCGCGCGACGACGATATCGCCGAGGTGTTCCTCGAGGCCTTCGAGGCGATAACCAAACTGCCCCGAGGCGACTGACTCAGTCGTCGTCCGGGTGGTCCAGGTAGCCCTCGGCGGCGGCGTGCTCGATGCTGTCGCTCAGCTTGGGGCAGGCGCGAGCCCGCGCGGTGTCCCCGCCGGATTCGCGAATCTCGCTGAAGTACGCGCAACGCTGCGCCGCCTGGGTGTTCCACTGCACCGCGGTGTGACCCGGGCCCAGCCGCCGCACGGTGACCGTGACGTGGCAGAAGCGGCAATCCACCGGCAGCAGCCCCGACGTCAGGTAGCGCTCACGATCGGCGCGGCTGGCCTCGGCGACCGCGGCGGCGCGTTGCGGGTCGTTGGCGAAATCCCTTGACTTGGACCAGGATCCCGTCCCACCGTCTCGCGGCGGCGATTCGTCGTGATCGTGATGATCGCCATACAGCAGCAGCATCGACCGGGCGAGCCGATCGACGTCCGGTACTGCCGGGTGATCTTCGGGCATGGTCCTAATGTTGCTCGGCGGGTACCTCTTCGGACTCCCGCGCCTTCATGTTTTCCTCGACTTCGGCGTTCCAGTACTCGTTGGCGCGGGTGGTGTCGACCTCGATCTCGAAGCGCTCCACCATCTCTGGGGTGATGTCGGCCACGTCGACATAGAACTGCTGGTACCAGCGACGCAGCTGGTAGACGGCGCCGTCCTCCTCGACCAGCAGCGGGTTTTCGATCCTGGTCTTGTGCTTCCAGATCTCGACGTCCTGCAGGAATCCCTTGCTGACGCCCTCGGTGAACACCCGGGACAGCTTGTCGGTCATCGCTTCGTCCATGCCCTTGGGCTTTTCGACGATGACGCCCCACTGCAGCACGAACGAATTCTGCGTGACCGGGTAGTGGCAGTTGATCAGGATCGACTCGGCCTTGTAGCCGCCGTAGCTGTTGTGCAGCCAGTTGATCATGAACGACGGCCCGAAATAAGAGGCTTCAGAATCCAAGTGCGCTTCGCCGTACGAGGTCCCCAGATCCTCCACGTCGGGCCGGCCGACGTTGTGCAGGTACTGCGAGGCGATGTGGCCCTCGAAGACGTTCTTGAAGTACGTCGGCAACCCCAGGTGGATGTAGAAGAAGTGCGCCATGTCGGTGACGTTGTCGATGATGTCGCGGCAGTTGGAGCCCTCGATGAGGATGCGGTTCCACCGCCAGTCGGTCCATTCGTTGCTGGCCGCCTCGGGGATCTCCGGGATCCTGACCGCGGGGTCCGGCGGATTGCCCTCGTGGTCGTGCCAGACGAACAGCAGGCCGCCGCGGACGTCGGTGGTCCACGACCGGGTGCGCGCGGTCTTGGGGGTGCGCTTGGCGTACGGCACCAGCTTGCAGCGGCCGTCGCCGCCCCAGCGCCAATCATGGAAGGGGCAGGCGACCTCGTCGCCCTTGATGGTGCCCTCGGACAGGTCGCCGCCCATGTGCCGGCAGTAGCCGTCGAGCACCTTCAGGTCCCCGTGGGAATCGGCGAAAACCACCAGCTTGGTGCCGAACGCCTGCACGGGGTGCGGCTTGCCGTCCTGGAAGTCCTTTGCGACGCCCAGGCAGTGCCAGCCGCGCGCGTATCTGGTCGGCAAGGCGCCGGGGTCGATTTCCCGGATGCCGACCGCCTTGGTGTCGGTACTCACCTTCCACCTCCAAGTAGTCTCTAACTAGAACACGTTACAGTTTTGGGTCACGGTGGGCAACGAAGGCTGCCCTGGCTAGGGCATATCGACGCTGGGGTATATCTAGACGATGCCGCTGTTTGCTTTCGAGGGTCGGTCGCCCCGGATCGACCCCACCGCGTTTGTGGCCCCGACCGCGACCCTGATCGGTGACGTCACCGTGGAGGCGGGGGCGTCGGTCTGGTTCAACGCGGTGCTGCGCGGCGACTACGGGCCCATCGTGGTGCGCGAGGGTGCCAACGTCCAGGACGGATCGGTACTGCACGCTCCGCCGGGCATCCCCGTCGACATCGGCCCCGGGGCGACGGTGGCGCACATGTGCGTCATCCACGGGGTGCACGTCGGCCCCGAGGCGCTGATCGCCAACCACGCCACGGTTTTGGACGGCGCGGTGATCGGCGCCCGCAGCCTGATCGCGGCGGGTTCCCTGGTGCTGGCCGGCACCCAGATTCCGGCCGGGATGCTGGCGGTCGGGTCGCCGGCGCAGGTGAAGGGACCGGTCGCCGGAACCGGCGCGGAGATGTGGATCAACGTCAACCCGCAGGCCTATCGTGAGCTGGCGCAGCGTCACCTTGCCGGCCTGGAGCCGATTTAGGCCTCGACGCCGAAAGCTCTGTCGCACAAGCGAACACAGAGCTGACCCCGAACCTTCGATGGGTCGCTTTATCTGGCAACGACTTCCGTTAGCGACTACGTCTGCCCGGGTGTCCCGGTGAAGCCGAACAGCAGCCCGGCGGTGCCGCCGTTGCCCCCGTTCCCGTTGCCGCCCACCAGGCCGACCCCGGCGTTACCGCCGTCACCGCCGTTGCCGACCAGCTGGGCGTTGCCGCCGTTGCCGCCGTTGCCGCCCTTGCCGCCGACGCCCAAGTTGGCGATGGCTTCACCGCCGGCCCCGCCCGTGCCGCCGGAGCCGAAAAAGCCGGCCTTTCCGCCGTTACCGCCGTTACCGCCGTTTCCGCCGGTATTGGCCGCCGACGTCCCGCCGGCGCCACCGGCGCCACCATCGCCGACCAGCACGCCCCCGACGCCGCCGTCCCCGCCAACGCCCCCGCCGTGACCGCGAACACCGGCGCGACGACGAACCGTGACATCGTCGCGCCGACCAGGGCGCCGGCGCACATCGTGAAAACGACGCTGAAACGCAGCCTTTCGCGGGCGCCCGNCTGCGCCCGAGCCACCGCCACCGCCGTTGCCGAACAAGATGCCGCCGTTGCCGCCGTTTTGCCCCGTTCCCGGCTGGCCGTTGGCACCGTTACCGATCAGCGGTCGCCCCACCAGCGCCTGGGTCGGTGCGTTGACCACGTTCAGCAGTTGCTGCTCAATGGCCTGCAAGGGCGAGGCATTGGCGGCTTCGGTCGCGGCATAAGTACCCGCCGCCATGTTCAGGGTGCGCACGATGCCGTCGTGAAACGCCACCGTGCGTGCGGCCAGCGCTTGATAGGCCTGGCCCTGCTCAGCGAGCAGCGCCGCGATGGCCGTCGACACCTCATCGGTCGCGGGCGCCAGCATCGCCGTCGTCGGGGCCGCGGCCGCCTGATTCGCTGTGCTGATCGTCGATCCGATGGCCGCGAGGTCCGCCGCCGCTGCCGTCATCGTCTCCGGCGAGGTGATCACAAAAAACATGGCGCACCTTCCCGAACTTCGGGTCGACGCCGCCAGTGCGGCGACGGCCATCTGCACGCGGAATCATATCCGCGCAAGATCAGCCCGTCATGCCCGCGGGCCGGCGCCGAATTACGCGCCGGCAACCTTTCGGACGCTCGCGGCTGCCTGGTCCATTTCCCAATACGCGCGCAGGGCGACCATCTTGCCCTCGTCGTTGGCCTTGTAGGTGAACACGCCTTCGGCGGTGACCTGATAGTCACCCGTCGTGATGAGGATGTGCCCGACGTTGGCTTCCTCGTTGCCGCACTGGTAGGTGTCGCGGAAGACGAACTCGATCTTCGTGGTGGGGGCGATGGCCAGGTCCCAGAACGCCGAGATCGCGTCGCGCCCCCTGTGCCCCTTGCCTTCGGGATCGAAGGCCGACGGGCCGATCGGATCTTCGACGATCGCGTCGTCGGCGAACACCTCCAGCCAGGCCGCCTTGTCCCTGGCCATCACCGCCTCGCGGGAGCGGCGGCCGGCCTCGTGAGCGGGGTGCTTGGTCTTTTCCTGAGTGTCGGTCATTGTCAACCTCTTTCGGGTTTGTCCGCCCCCACGACCCACATCGAGTAGTACTGCGAGCCGCCGCCGTAGGCGTGCCCCAGGGCCTTTCGGGCGTTGGGCACCTGGTGGTCCCCGCCCTTGCCCATCACCTGGATCGCCGCCTCGGCGAACCGGATCAGGCCCGAGGCCCCGATCGGGTTCGACGACAGCACGCCGCCCGACGGGTTCACCGGCAGCCGCCCGCCGATCTTGGTCTCGCCGGCCTCGGTAAGCTTCCAGCCTTCGCCCTCGGCGGCAAAACCGAGGTTTTCCAACCACATCGGCTCGAACCACGAGAACGGCACGTAGATCTCGGCGGCATCGATCTCGTCGATCGGGCTGGTGATGCCGGCCGCCTTCCACAGCGCCGCGGCCGCGTCACGCCCCGCCTGCGGGCTCACCTGGTCGCGGCCGGAGAACTGCAGCGGCTCGGTGCGCAGCGCGGTGGCGTGGATCCAGGCGACCGGATTTCCCTGCGCCAGGCGGGCTTCGGCGCTTTCCTCGTCGCCGATCACCACGGCGGCGGCACCGTCGGAGGACGGGCAGGTCTCGTCGTAGCGGATCGGGTCCCACAGCATCGGGGACTCCATCACCTTTTCCAGGGTGATGTCGGGCTGGTGCAGATGGGCCAGCGGGTTGCGGGCTCCGTTGAGCCGGTCCTTGACCGCGACCATGGCGCCGATGTTCAGAGGTGCCCCCGACCGTCGAATGTAGGACCTGACGTGCGGGGCGAAGTAACCGCCGGCGCCGGCGCCGACCGGCTTGATGAAGGGGATCGGAATCGACAACGCCCACATGGCGTTTGACTCCGACTGCTTCTCCCAGGCCATCGCCAGCACTCGCCGGTACTTCCCGGACTGGACCAAACTGGCGGCCACCACCGCGGTGGACCCGCCGACCGAGCCCGCGGTGTGCACCCGGATCAGCGGCTTGCCGGTGGCGCCCACGGCGTCGGCCATGAACAGCTCCGGCATCATCACGCCCTCGAAGAAGTCCGGCGCCTTGCCCACCACGACGGCGTCGATGTCGTCGAAGGTGCAAGCCGAGTCTTCCAGCGCCCGGTCGATGGCCTCGCGTACCAGCCCGTTCATCGAAACGTCTTTGCGCTTGGCGACGTACTTGGTCTGCCCGGTACCCAGTACCGCGGCCAGGTGTGCTCCCGCTCCGGCCATCAGTTCTTTCCTTCCATGACCGCGACCAGGTTCTGTTGCAGCGCGGGCCCGCTGGTGGCGTGGGCCAGCACCCGTCCGGCCGACCCGTTCCAGATGTGCTGTGCGGCAAAGCCGATCCGCTCCAGGCCGGCGACGAACATGGGGTTGGCCGCCAGCGGGCCACCGGAGGGATTCACCTTTGTGGCCTCCTGTATGTCGATCGCCTCCGCGAGGATCAGGTGCTGGTGGGTGAACTGCCCGCAAATCTCGGCCACGTCCAGGTCGCGGGTGTTCCCGCCGGTGGCCGCCTTGGCCGCGGCGGTGGTCGATGGCGATTCGGTGAGATTCCGGACGCCCAGCGACGGTGATTCGATGCGGTGCTCGATGCCGGTGATCCAGGCCGGGTTTTCGCGCAACTCGCGCGCCCGGTCGTCGGCGGCGAGCACGATCGCGGCGGCGCCGTCGGTGATCGGGGCGATGTCGTGCCGGCGCAGCGGGTCGGCGAAGAACGGCCGCTCCAGCAGGTCGTCGAGGCTGACGGGAGGCTGCACGGAGTCCACTCGTTTTGCGCACGCGAAGGATTCGAACGCGACACGCGCCATTTGCGTCTCGGTCCACCTGCCGGTGTCGAGCCCGATGCGGGCCTGTAGGCCGGCCATCGACACCGAATCGGGCCACAGCGGCGCGACGGTGTAGGGGTCGGTCTGGCGCGACAGGATTTGGCGCAGGATTCCGGCCGAGGACTTGCCGAAGCCGTACACCAGCGCGGTGTCGACCTCGCCGGTCAGGATCTTGATGTAGGCCTCGTACAGCGCCCACGCCGCGTCCATCTCGACATGCGATTCGTTGATCGGGGGAACAGCGCCGATGGAGTCGATCGCGGAGATGAACGAAAACGCCCGTCCGGCAAGGTAGTCGGACGATCCCGAACACCAGAAGCCGATGTCGGCCTTGGTGATGCCGAGCTGCTCGTAGAGCTCGGCGAAGCACGGCATCAACATCTCGACGCCGTTGGTGGTGCCGTCGGTACGGCGGACATGCGGGGCGTGGGCGAAGCCGACGACCGCCACGTTGCGAGCGCTCATGTGTTCCTAAGCCCTTTACAGGTGGTGCTTGTAGGTGTCGTAGTCGGCGTCGGGTTCCCCGGTCGGCCGGAAGTACTCGATGTTGTCGATGCCAAAACCCCACTCCTCGCGGGGTTTCCACACCGCCTCGACCCGCATGCCCATCCGCACCTCGTGGGCGTCGATGTCGGCGACCAGGTGCAGGAACGGGATGTCGGCGCCGTCGAGCAGCACGTAGGCCGCCACGTAGGGCGGTTTGATGCGCTGGCCCTGGAACGGGATGTTGATGATCGCGAACGTCGTCACCGTGCCCTTGTCGGGCAGCTCGACGAACTCGGTGGTCGGCTGGCCGGTGGCCGGGTCGGCCCCGTGCGGCGGGAAGTACACCTTGCCTGTCTCACCAGTGCGCGCCCCCAACAACCTGCCCTCGGCGATGGCGCGCAGGTACGCGCTCTCTTCGTGCGAGGCGGTGTGCTGGATCGTCAGCGAGATCGGCGTCACGATCATGGTGACCGGTTCCTGGTCCCCATCGGTCGAATCGGGGACGGCCTCGGCTTGGTCGCCGAGCGCGAAGTAGGCGATGTCCGTGATGGCGCCGACCGTCTCGTCGGCCCAGTGCACGTGGACCCGGGCGCCGGTCCGAATAGCCTCGGGTTCGCCCGCATCCACCGCGTGCATCAACAGCGTGTCCGCGCCGTCCAGCTTGATCAGTGCCCACGCGAAGGGCCGGTCCAGTGGTTGCCCCTGCGAAGGCTCGGGCTGCCACGTCCAGGACGCGACGGTGCCGACCGCCGACACCGGTACCATCTCGCCCAGCGGCTCATAGGTAACCGGGTCATATTCCGCCGGCGGGACATGTACCCGGCCATCGGATCCGCGCACCCCCAGGATGCGGCGCTCACGCAACGCGGTGAAGAACTTGCTGAGCGTGGAGCCCACCGAACGGGTGTAGTCGAAGGACAACGTCAGTGGCGCGGAGAGCGGTGGCTCAGGATGATCTATCAAGGTCGGGCTGCTCGAACTGGCTGTCACGCCTTCGAGTAGAACAGGTTCTAAGAATCGTTTCAACACTGGGTCGGGTCGGAAGGCGGAGGCTATGAAGCTTGGGTTGCAGCTGGGGTATTGGGGCGCTCAACCGCCGGAGAACGCCACGGAACTCGTCACCGCGGCCGAGCAAGCCGGATTCGACGCCGTGTTCACCGCCGAGGCGTGGGGATCCGACGCCTACACGCCGCTGGCCTGGTACGGATCCTCGACGTCGCGGGTGCGGCTGGGCACGTCGGTGGTCCAGCTGTCCGCGCGGACTCCGACGGCCTGCGCAATGGCCGCGCTGACCTTGGATCATTTGAGCGGCGGTCGGCACATCCTCGGGCTGGGCGTGTCCGGCCCGCAGGTGGTCGAGGGCTGGTACGGGCAGCGATTCCCCAAACCGCTGGCGCGCACCCGCGAGTACATCGACATCCTGCGGCAGGTGTGGGCGCGCGAAAAGCCGGTGACCAGTTCCGGGCCGCACTACCCGCTGCCGTTGACGGGGCCCGAGACCACCGGGCTGGGCAAGCCGCTCAAGCCCATCACCCATCCGCTGCGCGCCGACATCCCGATCATGCTGGGCGCCGAGGGCCCGAAGAACGTCGCGCTGGCCGCCGAGATCTGCGACGGCTGGCTGCCGATCTTCTACACACCGCGAATGGCCGACACCTACAACGAATGGCTCGACGAGGGGTTCGCCCGGCCCGGCGCGCGCCGCAGCCGCGAGGACTTCGAGATCTGCGCGACCGCCAACATCGTCATCACCGACGACCGCAGCGCCGCGTTCGCGGCCATGAAGCCCTACCTGGCCCTCTACATGGGCGGGATGGGCGCGGAGGACACCAACTTCCATGCCGACGTCTACCGCCGGATGGGCTATGCGGAGGTCGTGGACGACGTGACGAAGCTGTTCCGGTCGAACCGAAAGGACGAGGCCGGGAAGATCATTCCCGACGAGCTCGTCGACGACGCCGCGATCGTCGGCGACCTGGACTACGTGCGTAAGCAGATCAAGGTCTGGGAGGCCGCGGGCGTAACGATGATGGTGGTGTCCGGCCGAAGCACTGAGCAGATCAGCGAGCTTGCCACGCTGGTTTAGGCGTTCCTTGCCAGGGGAGTAGAACGCGTTCTAGATTGGCCCGATGACAGCCTCGCAGCACACCATCGCGGGCACGGTGATCACGATGCCGGTGCAGATCCGCAAGGCAAATCAGCACATGGCGATGTTCTCGGTGGACGCCGACGCCGCCCAGCACCTGATCGACTACAGCGGCCTGCAGGTCTGCCGCTACCTGCCCGGGCGCACGATCGTGGTGCTGATGCTGATGCACTACATCGACGGCGATCTGGGCCAGTACTACGAGTTCGGCACCAGCGTCATGGTCAACCCGCCCGGCTCGAACGCGAGCGGGCCGCGGGCGCTGCAGTCGGCGGGCGCGTTCATCCATCACCTGCCCGTCGACCAGGCGTTCACCCTGGAGGCGGGTACCAAGATCTGGGGCTACCCGAAAGTCATGGCGGACTTCACCATTCGGGAGGGCCGCGAGTTCGGGTTCGACTGCACCGTCGACGGGCAACTGGTGATCGGCATGGACTTCCGTCGCGGCCTGCCGATTTCGCTGACCCCGCGCCAGTCGGCCCAGCGCACCTACTCGCACCGCGACGGCATCACCCGTGAGACCGCCTTCGAACACACGCTGGACGGCGTGCGGACCCGACTCGGTGGAGTGCGCGTCCGGCTCGGCGATCACCCGTACGCGAAAGAGCTGGCGTCGCTGGGCCTTCCGAAGCGCGCGCTGCTGTCCAGTTCCGCGGACCAGGTACAGATGACATTCGGTGACGCCCAGGAGCTCCCATGACGATGACCAGGCCAGACGTCGACCTGACCGACGGCACCTTCTACGCGGGCGACTCCCATGCCGTCTACCGTTGGATGCGGCAGAACGAGCCGGTCTTCCGGGACCGCAACGGGTTGGCCGCCGCGTCGACGTACCAGGCGGTGATCGACGCCGAGCGCAACCCCGAGCTGTTCTCGAACGCCGGCGGCATCCGACCCGACCAAGACGGGGTCGAGATGATGATCGAGATGGACGACCCCCAACATCTGTTGCGCCGCAAGCTCGTCAACTCCGGTTTCACCCGCAAGCGGGTGAAAGACCAAGAGTCCAAGATTGTTTCGCTGTGTGACACGCTGATCGACGCCGTGTGCGAACGGGGCGAGTGCGACTTCGTCTGGGACCTCGCCGCGCCGCTGCCGATGGCGGTCATCGGCGACATGCTCGGGGTGTTGCCGGAGGAACGCGAGATGTTCCTCAAGTGGTCCGACGATCTGGTCGGCGCCTTGAGCAGCACCGCGGCCGAAGCCGACATTCAGGTCACCATGGAGGCCTTCGCCGCCTACAGCGAATACATGATGGGCATGATCGCGGCCCGCAAGTCCGAACCGACCGACGACCTGGTCAGCGTCCTGGTTCACGCCGAGGTCGAGGGATCGCGCCTGGAAGACCACCAGATCGTCACCGAGGTGCTGCTGCTGCTCATCGGCGGCGACGAGACCACCCGTCACACCCTGTCCGGCGGAACCCGGCAGCTGCTGTTACACCCCGATCAGCACCGGCGCCTGGTCAACGATTTGGATTTGTTGCCCAACGCGATCGAGGAGATGCTGCGCTGGACGGCCCCGGTGAAGAACATGGCCCGCACGATCACCGCCGACACCGAGTTCCACGGCACCAAGCTGACCCAGGGCGAGAAGATGATCCTGCTGTTCGAGTCGGCGAACTTCGACGAGAAGGTCTTTGACGATCCGGAGAGCTTCGACATCGAGCGCTACCCGAACAACCACCTCGCGTTCGGCTTCGGGACGCATTTCTGCCTGGGCAATCAGCTCGCCCGCCTGGAGCTGTCGATCATGCAAACGCGGCTGCTGCAGCGCCTTCCGGACCTGCGGCTGGCCTCGGATGCGGCGCTGCCGTTGCGGCCGGCGAACTTCGTGTCCGGCCTGGAGAAGATGCCGGTGGCGTTCAGCCCGACCGCGCCGTTGGGCTAGAGGGCTCGCGCCTCGCCGAGCGTGCACTCACGGCGAGGAATCGGCCAAATTTCGTGCGTGAGTTCACGTTCGGCGATCCCACGCCGTGGCCAGCCGCGCCAGGACGCCGCCCCGCGTGTGGTCGGCCGTGACGCGGATGGCGATCCAACCCAAAGCGTGCAGCGCTTCATAGCGGTCGATGTCCCGGCGCAGTTGCCGACGATCGGTCCGATGGTGGTCGCCCTCGTACTCGAGGGCTATTTTGAGCTCCTCCCAACCGATGTCGACAACCGCGACAAGCTCGCCATATTCGCCGTAGACCGGGATCTGGGTCTGCGGCGGAGGGTATCCGGCCTCGATGACGGTGAGCCGCAGCCAGGTCTCCCGGGGTGACTCCGCACCGGCATCGACAAGCGCGAGCGCGCGCCTGGCTCGCCGGATGTTCCGGTGGCCTTTGTAGCGTTCCGCAACCAATTCCGCATCGGCGACCTTCAGTCGGGTTGCCCGAGCCAGGGCATCGATAGCGGCGACCGCGTCCCCGACCGGATTGCGACAGGCCAGGTCGAACGCTGTGCGGGCCGGATTCGTCGCCAGCACGTCACCGATCACCTCAGTCTCATCGTCGGCGACGGTGTCCGACCAGGTACGGATGCCGGCCGGGGGGCGACGGTGCTCGTAGAGCAATTGCGCCGGCGCGCGGCGATCCACCCAGTTGGCGCCGTGCAGCGCCGACGCGGAATGCCCCGCGACCACCCCGCGCCGCCGGGACCACAGCCAGGCGGCACGCGCGCGCGTCACTGCGGTCAAGTCCTCGTCGCACGGGACGTAGACGTCCGGATGGAGGGCGACGAATCTGCTTCGCAGCGCATGCCGCGTCAAAGCGCCCGCAGCGAGTGCTTCGCTGCCGATCAAGGGTTCTCCCACTCAGGCAGTGTGGCTCGGACCACCGACAACCGCGCCGAGCGTGACGCCAGGTATCAGATTCGGGCGAAATCTCGCCGTCAGTTCACGTTCGGCGACGGGGACGGGCGCGACGCGTCGGCGACGGGGCCGGGCGCGCCGCGTCAGCGGTTCTGGAAGTTGGGCTTGCGCTTCTCGGCGAACGCCCGCGGGCCTTCCTTGGCGTCGTCGGACAGGAACACCTCGATGCCGATCTGCGTGTCGATCTTGAAGGCGTCGTTCTCGTGCAGGCCCTCGGTCTCCCGGATCGCCCGGAGGATTGCCTGCACGGCGAGCGGGCCGTTAGCCGATATCAGGTCGGCGATCTCCAGCGCCTTGGTCAGCGCCTGGCCGTCGGGCACCAGGTAGCCGATCAGGCCGATCTCCTTGGCCTCGGCGGCGGTGATGTGCCGGCCGGTCAGCAGCAGGTCGCACGCGACGGTGTAGGGGATCTGCCGCACCAGCCGGACGGCCGAGCCGCCCATCGGGTACAGGCTCCACTTGGCCTCCGAGATGCCGAACTTCGCGCTCTCGCCGGCGACCCGGATGTCGGTGCCCTGCAGGATCTCGGTGCCGCCGGCGATCGCGGGCCCCTCGACGGCCGCGATGAGGGGTTTTGTGAGTCTGCGGCCCTTCAGCAGAGCGTCGATCCGTGACGGGTCGTAGCTGCCGTCCTTGAACGAGTCGCCCGGCGGTTTCTTGGTCGCCGCCTTGAGGTCCATGCCGGCGCAGAAGTAGCCACCGGCGCCCGTCAGGATGCAGCAGCGGATGTCGTCGTCGTTGTCGACGCGATCCCAGGCCTGCACCATGATTTCCATCATTTCGGTGCTCAGCGCGTTGCGGGCGTGCGGCCGGTTCAAGGTGACGATCAGGGTGTGACCGCGCTGTTCGACGAGGGCGTCCGGTCCCGTTTGTTCGTTTGCTGGCGCCTGAGCCACAGCTACCGCCTTTCCGTCGTCGTGGGGGGCGAGCTTGTCAAGAAATGTAACACGTTCTAATTTGGTGGCCGTGGCCTTGAATATTGCCGACCTCGCCGAGCACGCTATCGACGCTGTGCCTGACCGTGTCGCCCTCATCTGCGGCGATGAGAAGCTGACCTACGCCCAACTGGAGGAGAAGGCCAACCGCCTCGCGCACTACCTGATCGACCAGGGCGTCAAGAAGGACGACAAGGTCGGCCTGTACTGCCGCAACCGCATCGAGATCGTGATCGCGATGCTCGGCATCGTCAAGGCCGGGGCGATCCTGGTCAACGTCAACTACCGCTACGTCGAGGGCGAGCTGCGTTACCTGTTCGACAACTCCGACATGGTGGCGCTGGTGCACGAGCGCCAGTACTCCGACCGGGTCGCCAACGTGCTGCCGGACACCGCAGGCGTCAAGACCGTCCTGGTCATCGAGGACGGCTCCGACAACGACTACGAGCGCTACGGGGGCGTCGAGTTCTACTCGGCGATCGCGCAGGGCTCACCCGAGCGCGACTTCGGCGAGCGCAGCGCCGACGACATCTACCTGCTGTACACCGGGGGTACCACCGGCTTCCCGAAGGGCGTGATGTGGCGCCACGAGGACATCTATCGGGTGCTGCTGGGGGGCACCGACTTTGCCACGGGTGAATTCGTCAAGGACGAGTACGACCTGGCCAAAGGCGCCGTCGCCAACCCGCCGATGGTCCGCTACCCGATTCCGCCGATGATCCATGGCGCCACCCAGTCGGCGACCTGGATGTCGATCTTCTCGGGTCAAACCACCGTGCTGGCACCGGAATTCAACGCCGAAGAGGTATGGCGCACGATCCACGAACACAAGGTCAACCTGCTGTTCTTCACTGGTGACGCGATGGCGCGGCCGTTGCTCGACGCGCTGGACAAGGACCACGGATACGACCTGTCGTCGCTGTTTTTGTTGGCCAGCACCGCGGCACTGTTCTCGCCGAGCATCAAGGAGAGGCTGCTGGAGCTGCTGCCCAACCGGGTCATCACGGATTCAATCGGCTCCTCCGAGACCGGTTTTGGCGGCACCAGCGTCGTGGCCGCGGGTGCGCCGCACAGCGGCGGGCCCCGGGTCACCATCGACCACCGCACCGTCGTGCTCGACGAGGAGGGCAACGAGGTCAAGCCGGGCTCGGGTGTGCGCGGCTTCATCGCCAAGAAGGGCAACATCCCGGTTGGCTACTACAAGGACGAGAAGAAGACNTCGATCCCCGACACCGACATCCCCATCGAGGCGACCGTCGCGGCCATGGACGCCGCCGGCGTCGGCTTCGGCCTGCTGAGCGCCTGGCGCGGCCCCAATGGCCAGGACTTGGTCTCCAACGACGAGGTTGCCGGGTGGGTGCGGTCGCACCCGGACCGCTTCGCCGGTCTGGCCGCCGTCGACCTCGATCGCCCGATGTCGGCGGTCCGCGAGCTGCGGCGCCGCGTGGCGGAGGGATTCGTGGGCCTGCGGGTGGTGCCGTGGCTGTGGAACGCGCCGCCCATCGACCGCCGCTACTATCCGTTGTTCGCCGAATGCGTGGAGTCCGCCGTGCCGTTCTGCACCCAGGTCGGTCATACCGGGCCGCTGCGGCCGTCGGAGACCGGACGGCCGATTCCCTACATCGACCAGGTGGCGCTCGACTTCCCGGAGCTCGTCATCGTGTGCGGCCACGTCGGCTATCCGTGGACCGAGGAGATGGTAGCGGTCGCCCGCAAGCACGAGAACGTCTACATCGACACCTCGGCCTATACGATCAAGCGACTTCCGGACGAGCTCGTCCGCTTCATGAAAACCGGTACCGGACAACGCAAAGTCTTGTTCGGCACCAATTACCCGATGATCACCCACACGCACGCTCTGGCCGGACTTGACGAACTCGGGCTCAGCGCCGAGGCCCGCCGAGACTTCCTGCGCGGCAACGCCGAACGTGTTTTCGGACTGGAGGCAACCAGGTGAATGGCGCTCAGGCACTGATCAACACCCTGGTCGACGGCGGCGTCGACGTCTGCTTCGCCAACCCCGGCACGTCGGAGATGCACTTCGTGGCCGCGCTCGACGCCGTTCCCCGAATGCGAGGCGTACTCGCCCTTTTCGAGGGTGTCGCCACCGGCGCCGCCGACGGCTACGCGCGGATGGCCGACCGGCCTGCCGCGGTGCTGTTGCACCTGGGACCCGGATTGGGCAACGGGCTAGCCAATCTGCACAATGCGCGGCGCGCGCACGTGCCGATGGTGGTGGTCGTCGGCGATCACGCCACCTACCACAAAAAGTACGATGCCCCACTGGAATCCGACATCGACGCGCTGGCCGGCAGCGTCTCGGGATGGATGCGCCGCACCGAGACGACCGCCGACGTCGCGTCCGACGCCGCCGAGGCGATCGCCGCCAGCCGGTCGGGGTCGCAGATCGCCACCCTGATGCTGCCCGCCGACGTGTCCTGGTCCGACGGGGCGCAACCCGCCACCACCGTGCCGGCGAATCCCGCGGGGGCCGACCCGCAGCTGGCGTCAGCGGCGCTCGAGGTGCTGCGTTCCGGGGAGCCCACGGTGCTCATGATCGGGGGCGACGCCACCCGTGGGCCGGGGCTGGCCGCCGCCGCGCGGATCGCCCGGGCCACCGGCGCCCGGTTGCTGTGCGAAACCTTTCCGGCGCGGCTTCAGCGCGGCGCGGGTCTCCCCGCGGTCGAGCGGCTGGCCTACTTCGCCGAGGCGGCCACCGCCCAGCTCAACGGCGCCAAGCATCTGCTGCTGGCGGGCGCCAGGTCGCCGGTGTCCTTCTTCGCCTACCCGGGCATGCCCAGCGACCTGGTGCCGGCCGGCTGCGAGGTGCACGTGCTCGCCGAACACAGCGGTGCCGCGGCCGCTTTGAGTGCCCTGGCCAACGAGGTGGCGCCCGGCACGGTCGCGCCGGCGGCGGACGCGTCGCGCCCACAACTGCCGAGGGGCGCGTTGACGTCGGCGTCGGCGGCCGACGTGATCGGGGCGTTGCTGCCCGAACGCGTGATCGTCGTCGACGAGTCGAACACCTCCGGCGTCCTGCTCGCGCAGGCCACCGCCGGCGCGCCGGCTCATGATTGGCTGACGCTCACCGGCGGCGCGATCGGCTACGGCATCCCGGCCGCGGTGGGCGCCGCGGTGGCCGCCCCGGATCGTCCGGTGCTGTGCCTGGAATCCGACGGGTCCGCCATGTACACGATTTCGGGGTTGTGGACCCAGGCGCGCGAGAAGCTCGACATCACCACCGTGCTCTATGACAACAGCGCCTACGACATCTTGCGCGTTGAGCTGCAACGCGTCGGTGCCGGCTCGTCGCCCGGCCCCAAGGCGCTGGATTTGCTCGACTTATCGCGTCCCACAATGGATTTCGTCAAGATAGCCGAGGGCATGGGGGTTCCGGCGCGCCGCGCCACAACCGCCGAGGAATTCGCCGACGCCCTGCGCGCCGCCTTCGCCGAACCCGGGCCGCACCTCATTGACGCGGTGGTGCCCTCGCTGATGGGGTAGCCGTCGCGCCCTGACGTCAGGCGTCAACACGGGGTGCCGTCACTGTTGGCTTATCGTCGGTAACTCGCCGACGAGCCAGTCCGTCATCGCGTTGATGACGTCAACCGCGGCGTCGAACGTGCGGGCTTGTGCCGCCAGCGCCACGCCGACGTATGCCGATTCCGGTGGGAGGATGCCGAACTGCCGGACCAGGTAGTCGTCGGCCAACCCAGGTCCCCAACCGGCTTTTGCCGCAATGCCCTTGGCGGCCAAGCCCCAGCGCTGCTCGGGGGTCAGGCGGCGCATCAGGTCGATGACGGTCGCGGCGTCACCGAGGCCGGGCAGCCCCGCGGCGAATCGCGCCTGGCGGTCGAGGGACCATTGCGTTTGGCCAAACGCGGTGAACGGCGGGCGGATTCGTTGCGATTCGACCACGGTGGCCGCGTCGCCGCATTCGTGAACGACGGCTTGTACCTGCAGGGCGGCCCGCGCGGGATCGCCCAGCTGGGACCACAACCGCTCGGACGCCTCATTGTCGGACTCGGTGATCGCTTTGACGACCAGGTCGAGGGCACGCGCAGGATCGCGGCGCAGGGCCGCGATCGCCAGCGGCACTTTGATCGTCGACCACGCGACACCGGCTGACCATCGTCCCAGGAAAAGCACGTCGGCGACGTCGCGACGAGCGACCGCGATGCCGATCGTCGCGGGCACGGCGGCGGCAAGCCCTTGGAAGCTCGTCTCCAACCGGGGCGGTGGGGGAGTCATGTTCTGCCAGCGCTACCGGCGAATCGGCCACACCGGATCGCCGCAGTCGACGCCCTGCGCCGACAACT
Source organism: Mycobacterium interjectum (assembly GCF_900078675.2). GTDB lineage: Bacteria > Actinomycetota > Actinomycetes > Mycobacteriales > Mycobacteriaceae > Mycobacterium > Mycobacterium interjectum. The sequence goes on along the minus strand of NZ_LT546237.1, from coordinate 3,715,890 downwards.
GCCGCTTGAGCACCTTGAACGTCACCGTGCGCGGCAGTTCGGCGCTGACGCGGACATAGGACGGCCATTGCTTGGGTCCCAGGTCGGGCTGCTCTGCCAGAAAGGCCCGGAACTTCTCGGGATCGAACTGGGCGCCCGACGCCATGACGAACGCGGCCATCACCTGATCGCCGACCCGCGCGTCGGGCACCGCGTACACCGCGACCTCGGCGGCGTCCGGGTACCGCGACAGCACGCGCTCGATCGGGGCGGCGCCCAGGTTTTCGCCGTCGACCCGCATCCAATCCCCAAGCCGCCCGGCAAAATACGCGTAGCCGTCCTCGTCGCGATAGGCGAGGTCGCCACTGTGGTACATGCCGCCGGCCATCCGCTCGGCCTCGGCGGCCGCGTCGTTGTAGTAGCCCTCGAAACGTCCGGGCCCGGCGGTGTTGACGATCTCGCCGACCACCCCGACCGGGCACGGCTCGCCGGTGTCGGGGTCGACGATCTCGATCCCGTCCGGCAGCGGGCCCAACGCGCCCGGCGGCGTGTCGGGGGTCCGGGCGATGGCCACCCCGCCCTCGGTCGAACCGAACCCGTCCTGGACGACACAACCGAACCGGCGAGCGAAGCGCTCGATGTCGCCGGGCACACCCTCGTTGCCGTACACCGCCCGCAGTGGGTTGTCCGCATCGTCGGGCCGCTCGGGTGTGGCGAGCACGTAGGACAACGGCTTGCCGACATAGTTGGCGTAGGTGGCGCCGTACCGGCGGACATCGACCAGGAAGTTCGACGCGGAGAACTTGCGCCGCAACGCCATTGAGCCCTGGCACGCTGCGGCCACCGCCCACCCGACCAGCACCGCGTTGGAATGGAACAACGGCATCGACACGTAGCAGACGTCGTCGTGGCCGAGGTCGAAGCGCTGCGACATCGTCACGCCGGCGATCGCCACCTTGCCGTGGCTGCACTTCACCGCCTTGGGCTCGCCGCTGGTGCCCGACGTGAAGATCAGCATGAACAGATCCGCCGACGATGCGGACTGAAAGCTCGGCTCGGCATCCAGGTGGGCGGCCACCTCGTCGGCCCACGCGGCGGAATCGACGTTCACGTGTTCGATATCGCCCAGTGGCGCAGCCGATTTCGAATCGGCCAGCACCAATTGGCAGTCGGCGTGGGCGATGTCGCGGGCCAGCGCTTCACCGCGGCGCACCGGGTTGAGCCCCACCGGCACGATCCCGGACATCCCCGCCGCGACCAGCATCGCCGAGAAGAACGGGGTGTTCTCCAGCAGCACGCCGACGTGCGGCGGCTTCGCCGGGTCGAGGCGGTCGCGCAGGGTCGCCGCGATCGCGGCGCCCTGGCGCAGGGGAGCCCGCCAGCTGGGGGACGAGTCTTCGAAGGAGNNNCCCCACCGGCACGATCCCGGACATCCCCGCCGCGACCAGCATCGCCGAGAAGAACGGGGTGTTCTCCAGCAGCACGCCGACGTGCGGCGGCTTCGCCGGGTCGAGGCGGTCGCGCAGGGTCGCCGCGATCGCGGCGCCCTGGCGCAGGTGATCCCGCCAGCTGGTGTACGAGTCTTCGAAGTAGACGCCCCGGTCGTCGATCTCGGCCAGCGGTACCAGCAATTTGGTGACCGTGGGGTCGGGCGGAAGCACGAAGCTAGGCAGGGGTTTCCGCCAGTTCACGGCCGATCCGGCGGAGCTGCCCGGTGGCCCCGCGCAGCGCGAACTCGATTTCCTTGGCGGCCAGGAAGTAGCGGTGCACCGGGTGGTCGGTGTCGACGCCGACACCACCGTGCACGTGCACGACGGTGTGCGCCACCCGGTGCCCGGCGTCGGCGGCCCAGAACGCCGCGCTGGCCACGTCGATCTCGGCGGGCAGGTCCTCCGACACCCGCCAGGCCGCCTGGGTCAGCGTCAGCCGCAACCCCTTGACGTCGATGTAGCCGTCGGCCAGCCGTTGCGCCACCGCCTGGAAACTGCCGATCGGGCGGTCGAATTGCTCACGGGTGCGGGCGTATTCGGCCGTCAGCCGCAGGCCCCGCTCCAGAACCCCGAGCTGAAAGGCGCTGCGGCCCAGGGTGGTCAGCGTGTCGAGCCAGACGGCGACGATCCCGTCTCCAACCTGGCGCCCGCAGTCTACCTGAGCCCCGTCCAGCGTCAGGTGCCCGACGCTGCCGAGGCCGGTGGTCTCCATCGCCGTCACCGTGACGCCCGGATCGTCGGCGGCGACCAGGAAAACGGCGCCACCGGAATCGGTTTCGGCCGGAACCAGGAAGGCGTCGGCGACCGGGCCGAAGCCGACCTGGGTGCGGGTGCCGGTCAGCCGGTAGCCGTCACCGGCGCGGGTGGCCTGCACCGGCCCCTCACCCATTTCGCCGTCGAGCGCGACGGTCAGGATCTTCTCGCCCCGGACCGCCGGCGCGCCCCAGCCCTGCTGCAGTTCCTCGGAGCCGAACCGGGCCAGCGCCCCGGCGCCCAGCACCACCGACTCCAGGTAGGGCACCGCGGCCAGCTGGTGGCCCAGCGCAACCAAGATGGCCACCTGCTCGAGGACGCCAAAGCCGTCGCCGCCCAGCGACGTTGGCGACGCGCTTGTCAAAATGTCGGCCTCTACGAGCTTGCGCCACAGGTCGCGGTCGAAGCGTTGTGCGAGCTTGTCGAGCTCACGCTGATGTTCCGGGGTGCACACCGCATCCACGATGGTGTCGACCAAGCCGCCGAGGTCCTGCGCGGCTTCTGTTGTGGTGAAGTCCATGAATTCTCGTCCTTATATAGAGGAAGCTCAGCGGTTGGCTCGGGGCAGTCCCAGCGCGACCATCCCGATGATGTCGCGCTGCACCTCGTTGGTGCCGCCACCGAAGGTCAGGATCAGGCACGCCCGGTGCATCCGCTCGACCCGCCCGCGCAGCAGGGCGCCCGGCGAATCCGGGCGCACCGTGGCCGCGGTACCCAGCACCTCCATCAGGAGGCGGTATGCCTCGGTGGCTAGCTCGGTGCCGAACACCTTCGCCGCCGAGGCATCGGCCGGCGACAAGTTCTCACTCGCCGCCGACGCCAGCTCCCAGTTGATCAGCTTGAGAACCTCGGCCTTGGCGTGCACGCGGGCCAGGTTGAGCTGCACCCACTCCGAGTCGATGAGCCGGGCGCCGCTGGCGTCCTTGGTGTGTTGCGCCCACTCGCGGACTTCGCGCAGCGCCACGATGATCGGCTGCGCCGACACCAGGGCGACGCGCTCGTGGTTGAGCTGGTTGGTGACCAGCTTCCAGCCGCCGTTCTCCTCGCCGATCAGGTTGGTCACCGGGACCCGCACGTCGGTGTAGTAGGTGGCGCTGGTGTCCGGGCCGGCCATCGTGTGCACCGGCGTCCAAGAGAAGCCTTCGGCGGTGGTCGGCACCACCAGCATCGAGATGCCGCGGTGCTTTTTGGCCTCGGGGTTGGTGCGCACCGCCAGCCAGACCCAATCGGCGTACTGGATCAGGCTCGTCCACATCTTCTGGCCGTTGATCACGTAGTCGTCACCGTCGCGCACGGCGGAGGTGCGCAGGTTGGCCAGGTCGGTGCCGGCGCCGGGTTCGGAATAGCCGATCGAGAAGTGCAGGTCGCCGGCCGCGATCTTGGGCAGGAAGAACTTCTTCTGTTCGTCGGTGCCGAAGGCCATGATCGTCGGCGCGACGCTGTTGATCGTCAGGAATGGCACCGGCGCGCCGGCGATGGCCGCCTCGTCGGTGAAGATCAGCGAGTCCATCGGCGAGCGGTCCTGCCCGCCGTACTCCTTGGGCCAGTTCAGGGTCAGCCAGCCGTCCTTGCCCATCTGCGAGACGACCTCGCGGTAGGCGTTGCCCGTCCCGATCTCGCCCTGCGTGGAGCTCAGCGCCTCGCGGCGCTCCGGGGTCATCAGCGTGGTGAAGTACGACCGCAGCTCGCGACGCAGCTCCTCCTGTTCAGGGGTGTAACTGATGCGCATAACCAGCCGTCCTTGTTCGTCAAGCGTCGATATCGAATGCCACGTCACGTGTGGTAGCCCTGCCAACGGCTACCCGTTCGCCTCCCCGGTTGTAACACGTTCTAGTCTTGGAATCCAGCGACCGTTTGCCCTGACGCACTGGGGCCCTATGGTGGATCTACATACCGATGGGGCGAGTGCTCAGTTTGAAGGCCAGGTTCAAGGAGGGTGCCGTGCGGGTGATCGTGGATCGTGACCGGTGTGAAGGCAACGCGGTGTGCATGGGAATCGCGCCTGACCTGTTCGACCTGGACGACGAGGACTACGCCGTGGTGAAGATCGATCCGATTCCGCCCGACCGAGAGCAGCTGGCCGACCAGGCCATCGCCGAGTGCCCCCGCGCCGCGCTGCTGCGCCAAGACTAGAGGTATTCATAAATTGACTAGCAGCACAAACGCGGCCGATCTGTCCGGAAAGGTCGCGGTGGTGACCGGTGCGGCCGCGGGACTGGGCCGCGCCGAGGCGCTCGGCTTAGCCGGCCTCGGCGCCACCGTCGTCGTCAACGACATCGCCGGTGCGTTGGATGCCTCCGACGTCATCGACGAGATCAGCGCCACCGGCGCCAAGGCCGTCGCCGTGGCCGGCGACATCAGTGAGCGCGCGACGGCCGACGAGCTGGTGGCCACCGCCGACGGGCTCGGCGGGCTGGACATCGTGGTGAACAACGCCGGGATCACGCGCGACCGGATGCTGTTCAACATGTCCGACGAGGAATGGGACCTCGTCATCGCGGTGCACCTGCGCGGCCATTTCCTGCTGACGCGCAACGCGGCCACCTACTGGCGCACCAAGGCCAAGGATGCCGGCGGGACGGTCTTCGGCCGCATCGTCAACACCGCCTCGGAGGCCGGTCTGGTGGGGCCGGTGGGCCAGGCCAACTACGGCGCGGCCAAGGCCGGCATCATCTCGCTCACCCTGACCGCCGCGCGGGCCCTGGGCCGCTGCGGGGTATGCGCCAATGCGATCTGTCCGCGGGCCCGCACCGCGATGACGGCCGACGTCTTCGGGGCGGCACCCGAATTAGAGGCGGGCGGCATCGACCCGCTCTCGCCGGAGCACGTGGTCAGCCTGGTCAAGTTCTTGTCATCGCCGGCCGCCGCCGAAGTCAACGGTCAGGTGTTCATCGTCTACGGTCCGCAGGTGACGCTGGTTTCCGCGCCGACAGCGGAGCACAGGTTCTCCGCGGACGGGCCGGCGTGGGAACCCGGCCAACTCAGCCGCGAGCTCCAAAAATACTTTGCTGGACGCGATCCGGAGCGGAACTTTTCCGCCGTCGGGCTGATGGAGTAATGGCCGTGTAAACGAATTTTGCGGGGGGAATTGACCGAGTAGAACATGTGTCAGATTGAAGTAACGGCAACCCCTCTGACCTGGACAAACTAACGCTTCGGATACAGAAATGCTGTTCATTGACAGCACCCACTTCTTCTGGGTTAATATGAGCCGGCTCACACCGGGCCGCGAGCGACCGAAGACAATGCAAAGGCGGAACACAGGCTTCGCCGCGACCAGCAAAGGGGGGTGGCCGAGTTGAAAGAACAACTCGCGGTTCCGGCCCGCGCTGTGGGCGGGTTCTTCGAGATGATGATCGACACCGCCCGCGAGACCTTCCGACGGCCCTTCCAATTCGGCGAGTTCCTCGAACAGACGTGGATGATCGCCCGCGTGTCGCTGGTGCCGACGCTGCTGGTCTCCATCCCGTTCACCGTGCTGGTCGCGTTCACCCTCAACATCCTGTTGCGCGAGATCGGCGCGGCCGACTTGTCCGGCGCCGGAACCGCTTTCGGCACCATCACCCAGCTGGGCCCGGTGGTCACCGTGCTCGTCGTGGCCGGCGCCGGCGCCACCGCGATCTGCGCCGACCTGGGTGCACGCACCATCCGCGAAGAGATCGACGCGATGCGGGTGCTCGGCATCGACCCGGTCCACCGGCTGGTGGTGCCGCGGGTACTCGCGTCCACGGTCGTCGCGTTGTTGCTCAACGGCCTGGTGTGCGCCATCGGCCTGTCCGGCGGCTACGCGTTCTCCGTCTTCCTCCAGGGCGTCAACCCGGGCGCGTTCATCAACGGCCTGACCGTGCTCACCGGGCTGCGCGAGCTGGTGCTCGCCGAAGTCAAGGCGTTGCTGTTCGGCGTGATGGCCGGGCTGGTCGGCTGTTACCGCGGCCTGACCGTGAAGGGTGGGCCGAAGGGCGTCGGCAACGCGGTCAACGAAACCGTCGTCTACGCGTTCATCTGCCTGTTCGTCATCAACGTGGTCATGACCGCCATCGGCGTGCGGATTACGGCGAAATGAGGCGAGTGAGCACCCGATGAGCTACGACGCCACCCTCCGGTTTCGCCGCATCATGACGAGGTTGCAGGCGCCCGTCGACGACTTCGGCGAGCAGGCCTTGTTCTATGGAGAGACCCTGCGGCACGTCCCCGACGCACTCACCCGCTACCGCAAAGAGACGATCCGGCTCATCGCCGAGATGACGCTGGGCGCGGGCGCTCTCATCATGATCGGCGGCACCGTCGGGGTGGCGGCCTTCCTGACCCTGGCCTCCGGCGGCGTCATCGCCGTGCAGGGCTACTCGTCGCTGGGCAACATCGGCATCGAGGCGCTCACCGGGTTCCTGTCGGCGTTCCTGAACGTCCGCATCGTCGCGCCGGTGATCGCCGGCATCGCGCTGGCGGCCACCATCGGCGCCGGCGCCACCGCCCAACTGGGCGCCATGCGGGTGTCCGAGGAGATCGACGCCGTCGAATGCATGGCGGTGGAGTCCGTGTCCTACCTGGTGTCGACCCGGCTGATCGCCGGCCTGATCGCGATCATTCCGCTGTATTCGCTGTCGGTCCTGGCCGCGTTCTTCGCCGCCCGCTTCACCACGGTGTACATCAACGGGCAGTCCAAGGGCCTGTACGACCACTACTTCAATACCTTCCTCATTCCGTCCGATTTGCTGTGGTCGTTCCTGCAGGCCATCGTGATGTCCATCGCGGTGATGCTCGTCCATACCTATTACGGCTACAACGCCACCGGCGGGCCGGTCGGGGTCGGCATCGCGGTCGGCCAGGCCGTGCGGACCTCGCTGATCGTCGTGGTCGTCATCACCTTGTTCATCTCGCTCGCCGTCTACGGCGCGTCCGGCAATTTCAATCTCTCCGGGTAGGGACGATGGCAGAACGGGTATCGCGACGATCGAGTGTCCGGCTGGCAGCGGCGCTGCTGGCCGCTTTGATTGTGGCCTTCGTCGCCCTGACTTATCTCTCTTACACAGCGGCTTTCGCCTCGACCGACACCGTCACCGTCTCGTCACCGCGGGCGGGACTGGTGATGGACAAGGGCGCCAAGGTCAAGTACCGCGGCCTCCAGATCGGCAAGGTCACCGCCATCGACTACTCCGGTGACCAGGCGCGGCTGACGCTGGCCATCAACAGCGACCAGATGCACTTCATCCCCTCCAACGCGACCGTGCACATCGGGGGGAACACCATCTTCGGCGCCAAGTCGGTGGAATTCCTTCCGCCCCAAGCGCCCTCGCCGACGTCGCTGCGCCCGGACGCGCATGTCCAAGCCTCGGCGGTGCAACTGGAAGTCAACACATTGTTCCAGTCGCTGATGGACCTGCTGCACAAGATCGACCCCGTCGAATTGAACGGGACGCTCAGCGCGCTCGCCGAAGGCCTGCGTGGCCACGGCGACGACTTCGGCGGCACCTTGTCAGGACTGAATACCCTGGCACGGCAGGCGAACCCGAAGCTGCCCGCCCTGCAGGAAGACTTCCGCAAGACCGGGATCGTCACCAACACCTACGCCGACGCCGCCCCCGACCTGAATACCGTCTTCGACAGCTTGCCCACGATCAACAGGACCGTCGTCGACCAGCAGAAGAACCTCAACGACACGTTGTTGGCGACGATCGGGCTGGCCAACAACGCCTACGAGACGCTGGAGCCCGCCGAGCAGAACTTCATCGACGCGATCAACAGGCTGCGCGCGCCGATCAAGGTGGCCGCCGACTACTCGCCCGAACTCGGCTGCATATTCGCGGGTATCGATCGAGGCATCAAGGAATTCGGCCCCCTGCTCGGCGGCAACAAGGCGGGCCTGTTCACGTCGTCGAGCTTCATCTTGGGCGCACCGTCGTACACGTATCCGGAAGCCCTGCCGCAGGTCAACGCGTCCGGTGGCCCGAATTGCCGCGGGCTGCCTGACATTCCGAGCAAGCAACACGGCGGGTCGTTCTACCGGGCGCCGTTCCTCGTCACCGACAACGCCAACGTCCCGTACGAGCCCTTCACCGAACTCCAGTTCGACGCGCCCTCCACGCTGCAGTTCCTGTTCCACGGCGCCTTCGCGGAACGGGACGACTTCTGATGGCCGCCTCGGGAATGCCGTCGCACCGGTCGATGGTGATCAAGCTCGGCATCTTCGCGGTCGTGATGCTGGTGGTGGCCGCCGGTCTGGTGGTGGTATTCGGTGATTTCCGGTTCGGTCCCGAGACCTCCTATCACGCAACCTTCACGGATGCGTCGCGGTTGAAGGCCGGCCAAAAGGTTCGCATCGCCGGGGTGCCGGTCGGCGCCGTGTCGGGCATCAAGCTCAACCCGAACAACACCGTCGACGTCCAGTTCGGAGTCGACAGCCGCTACACGCTATACACGTCCACGCGCGCGGTGATCCGTTACGAGAACCTGGTCGGCGACCGCTTTTTGGAGATCACGTCGGGCCCGGGGGAGCTGCGGAAGTTGCCGGCGGGCGGCACGATCAACTCCGAGCACACCCAGCCCGCACTGGATCTCGACGCGCTGCTGGGCGGCCTGCGGCCGGTGCTCAAGGGCCTGGATGCCGACAAGGTCAACACCATCAGCAGCGCGGTCATCCAGTTGCTGCAGGGCCAGGGGGGAGCGTTGTCCAACGTGCTGGCCGACACCAGTGCCTTCTCGTCGGCCCTGGGCCACCGCGACCAGCTCATCGGCGACACCATTACGAACCTGAACACCGTGCTGGGCACCGTCGATCAGAAGAGCGCGCAGTTCTCGGCCAGCGTTGATCAGCTCCAGCAATTGATCACCGGTCTGGCCAAGAACAAGGACGATGTCGCGGGCGCCATCCCGCCGCTCGCGTCGACGACGACGGATTTGACTGAGCTGCTGAAGAATTCGCGGCGTCCGCTGCAGGGCATCTTGGAGAACACCCGGCCCCTGGCCACCGAGCTGGACAACCGCAAGGCCGAGGTGAACAACGACGTCGAGCAACTGGGCGAGGACTACCTGCGACTGTCCGCGCTGGGCGCCTACGGCGCCTTCTTCAACATCTACTTCTGCTCGGTAACGATCAAGATCAACGGCCCGGCCGGCGGCGACATTCGGATACCCATGGGCGGCCAATTGGACCCCAGCAAGGGGAGGTGCGCTTTTGCCAAGTAGCGCAAGACGTGAACGCGACCCGTTGCGCACCGGCATCTTCGGCGTGGTGCTGGTGGTCTGCGTCGTCCTCATCGCATTCGGCTATAGCGGCCTGCCCTTCTGGCCGCAGGGCAAAACGTACAACGCCTACTTCACCGACGCCGGCGGCATCACGCCCGGCAACGCCGTGTACGTCTCAGGGTTCAAGGTCGGCAAGGTCCAGTCCGTCGGGCTCGCCGGGAACAGCGCCAAGGTGACGTTCAGCGTGGACCGGCACGTCGCCGTGGGTGATCAGTCCCTGGCCGCGATCCGCACCGACACCATCCTCGGCGAACGCTCGATCTCGGTGAGCCCCGCCGGCCACGGCAACGCCACCACCATCCCGCTGAGTCGGACCACCACGCCCTACACGCTGGCGGGTGCACTCGAGGACCTCGGTCAAAACGCCAGCAATCTCAACAAGCCGCAGTTCGACCAGGCCCTCAACGTGCTGACCGACACGCTGCACGACGCCACCCCCGAACTGCGCGGCGCCCTGGACGGGGTGACGTCGCTGTCGCGCACCCTGAACCGCCGCGACGAGGCCCTGCAAGGCCTGCTGGCGCACGCGAAGTCGGTGACGGCGGTGCTGTCGCAGCGCGCCGACCAGGTCAACAAGCTGGTCGACGACGGCAACGAGTTGTTCGCCGCGCTCGACGAGCGGCGCGCCGCGATCGGTCAGCTGATCTCGGGTATCCACGACGTGTCGGCGCAGATTTCCGGTTTCGTCGCCGACAACCGCAAGGAGTTCGGCCCGGCGCTGAGCAAGCTGAACTCGGTGCTGTCCAACCTCAACGAGCGCCGCGACTACATCACCGAGGCCCTCAAGCGGCTGCCCGCCTACGCGACAACGCTGGGCGAGGTGGTTGGCTCGGGGCCCGGGTTCAACGTGAACGTCTACAGCGTGCTGCCGGCGTCGATGATCGCGATGGTGTTCGACTTCTTCTACCAGCCGGGCAAGCTGCCGGCCAGCCTCTCCGACTACCTGCGCGGGCTGATTCAGGAACGCTGGGTGATTAGGCCGAAGTCACCATGATGAAGCGGATCACCGGCAGCCGCGGGCTGCGCTATGGCATCATCATCGCGCTGGTCGCGATGGCGGCGGCGGGCGTGTATGTGCTCTCCGCGCAAGGCAATAACCGCACCGTCGTCGGTTACTTCACCTCCGCCGTCGGCCTGTACCCCGGCGACCAGGTCCGTGTGCTGGGCGTGCCGGTCGGCACGATCGACTCGATCGAGCCGCGGCCTTCCGACGTCAAGATCACCATGTCGGTGTCCAAGGACGTGAAGATCCCCAAAGATGTCAAGGCCGTCGTCATGTCGCCAAACCTGGTGTCGGCACGGTTCGTTCAGCTCGCCCCGGCGTACACCGGCGGGGCGGTGTTGCCCGACGGTGCCAGCATCGATCTGGCCCGCACCGCGGTGCCGGTGGAATGGGACGAGGTGAAGGAGTCGCTGACCCAACTGGCCGTACAGTTGAGCCCCGCGGCGGGACAATCTCAGGGCCCGTTGGGTGCGGCGATCAACCAGGCCGCGGACACGCTCGACGGCAAGGGCGAATCCTTCCACAACGCGCTGCGTGAGCTCTCACAAGTCGCCGGGCGGCTGGGCGATTCGCGCGGCGACATCTTCGGCACGGTCAAGAACCTGCAGGTGCTGGTGAACGCGCTGTCGGCGAGCAACGACCAGATCGTACAGTTCGCCGGCAACGTCGCCTCGGTGTCACAGGTGCTTGCCGACAGCTCGCGGCACCTCGACAACACCCTGGGCACGCTCAACCAAGCGCTCTCGGACATCCGGGGTTTCCTGCACGAGAACAATTCGACTCTGATCGATACGGTCAACAACCTCAACGACTTCGCCCAGACGTTGAGCGACCAGAGCGACAACATCGAACAGGTGCTGCACGTGGCCGGCCCCGGCATCACCAACTTCTACAACATCTATGACCCCGCCCAGGGCACCCTGAACGGCCTGTTGTCGATACCCGAATTCTCCAATCCGGTGCAGTTCATCTGCGGCGGGTCCTTCGAGACACCCGCGGGACCGAAAGCGCCGGAGTACTTCAAGCGTGCCGAGCTCTGCCGTGAGCGCCTGGGCCCCGTGCTGCGCCGTCTGGCGGTGAACTATCCGCCGGTGATGTTCCACCCGCTCAACACGATCACCGCGTACAAGGGTCAGATCATTTACGACACCCCGGAGACCGAGGCCAAGGCGAAGACACCGGTTCCCCAGCTGACCTGGATACCCGCTAACGGCGCTCAATCGCCGCCGGCCGACCAGAGCCCGACGGATCTGCAGGCCCTGCTGGTTCCGACGGCGCCGCAGGCGGGCGCTCCTCCAGGGCCGCCGCCGGCCGGGGCGAGCCCGGGTCAGGCCTCTAGTCCCGGACCCGGTAACGCGTTCGGTCCGCTACCCGGCCCGGCGCCGAGCCAGGCGCCCAATGGCCCGGCGGCCAACCTGGGCGGTGGCGGATGAGCCGAATCTGGCTGCGCGCCAGCGTGTTAGCCGTGGGTGGCGCGCTACTGGCCGGTTGTCAATTCAACGGGCTGAACTCCGTGGCGATGCCCGGCACAGCCGGCCACGGGAGCGGCGCGTATTCGGTCACCGTCGAAATCCCCGACGTGGCGACGCTGCCGCAGAACTCGCCGGTCATGGTCGACGACGTGACCGTGGGCAGCGTCTCGGGCATCTCGGCCGAGCAGCGGGCCGACGGATCCTTCTATGCCGCAGTGAAGCTGGCGCTCAACAAGAACGTGGTGTTGCCGGCCAACGCGATCGCGACGGTGGCCCAGACATCGTTGCTGGGTTCGCTGCACATCGACCTGGCTGCCCCAAAGGGCAAGCCGGCGATCGGCAAGCTTGTCAACGGGTCGAAGATCCCCGAGTCCAGCACCGGCCGCTTTCCCACCACCGAAGAGGTGCTTTCTGCCCTGGGCGTAGTGGTCAACAAGGGCAACCTCGGTGCGCTGGAAGACATTACGAACGAGACCTACCAGGCCGTCGCCGGCCGCCAGGACCAATTCGCCGACCTGATCCCCCGACTCGCCGAATTGACGGCGGGGCTGAACCGGCAGGTCAACGACATCATCGACGCGGTCGATGGGCTGAACCGGTTCTCGGCGACCCTGGCGCGCGACAAGGACAACCTGGGCCGCGCGCTGGACACGCTGCCCGAAGCGATCGGCGTGCTCAACAAGAACCGGGGCCACATCGTCGACGCGTTCGCCGCGCTGAAGAAGCTGGCCGGCGTTTCGTCGCGCGTGCTCTCGAAAACCAAGGTGGACTTCGCCGAAGACGTCAAAGGCCTGTATTCGGTCGTGAAGGCGCTGAACGATAACCGGAAGAATTTCGTCACGTCGATGCAGATCCTGCTGACGTTCCCGTTCCCCAACTGGGGCATCAAGCAGGCCGTGCGCGGCGACTACCTCAACGTGTTCACCACCTTCGACCTCACCCTGCGGCGGCTTGGCGAGACGTTCTTCACCACGTCGTATGCACTCGACCCGAACATGATGCACATGAACGAGATCCTCAACCCGCCCGACTTCTTGACCGGCGAGCTGGCGAACCTGTCCGGACAGGCGGCCGATCCGTTCAAGATTCCGCCCGGCACGGCTTCGGGTTCTGAGGGGCGGTAGGGCAGCGCGATGCTAGATAGACTGACGAAGATCCAGCTCGGCATTTTTGCGCTGATCACCGCGATCACCCTGATCGTGACGGCCATCTTCTACCTGCGCCTTCCGGCGACGTTCGGCATCGGGACCTACGGCGTCAGCGCCGATTTCGTCGCCGGCGGCGGCCTGTACAAGAACGCCAACGTCACCTACCGCGGCGTCGCGGTAGGCCGCGTCGAGTCGGTGGGCCTGAACCCCAACGGCGTCACCGCCGAAATGCGGCTCAACAGCGGCACTCCCATTCCGGCGAACGTCACCGCGACCGTGAAGAGCGTGTCGGCCGTCGGTGAGCAGTACATCGACCTGGTGCCGCCGGACAACCCGGCAACGGTCAAACTGCACAACGGATCCCGGATCGACCGGCAGAACACCCGGATCGGTCAGGACGTCGCCGCCCTGTTGAAACAGTCCGAGACGCTGGTGAACAGCCTCGGCGACACCCGGTTGCGCGAGCTGCTGCATGAGACGTTCGCCGCGGCCAACGGCTCGGGCCCGGAGCTGGCGAGGCTTTTCGAGTCAGCCCGGTTGCTGGTGGACGAGGCCAACGCCAACTATCCGCAGGTCTCGCAGCTGATCGATCAGGCGGGCCCGTTCCTGCAGGCTCAGATCCGGGCCGGCGCGGACATCAAATCCCTGTCGGACGGGTTGGCCCGCTTCACTTCTGACGTGCGTCAGGCCGACCCGCAGCTGCGCTCGACGTTGGCCAACGCCCCGGGCGCGGCGGACGAGGCCAGCACCGCGTTCTCCGGCATTCGCCCCTCGTTCCCGGCGCTGGCCGCGAGCCTGGCGAACCTTGGCCGGGTGGGCGTGATCTACCACAAGTCGATCGAACAGCTCCTGGTGGTCTTGCCCGCGCTGTTTGCCGCGATCATCACGGCGGCCGGCGGCACCCCCCAGGATGAGGGCGCGAAGCTGGACTTCAAGATCGACCTCAACGATCCGCCGCCGTGCTCTGTCGGATTCCTGCCCCCGCCGCTGCAGCGCACGCCGGCCGATGAGACGCTGCGCGAGCTGCCGAAGGACATGTACTGCAAGGTCGCCCAGAACGATCCGAGCACCGTGCGCGGCGCCCGAAACTACCCATGCCAGGAGTTCCCCGGCAAGCGGGCGCCCACGATTCAGCAGTGCCGCGACCCGAAGGGCTATGTGCCGGTCGGGCGCAACCCCTGGCGAGGCCCCCCGGTGCCCTACGACACCCCGGTGACGAATGGGCTGAACGTGTTGCCGCCCAACAAGTTCCCGTATGTACCGCCGGGCGCCGATCCCGATCCGGGGACTCCCATGGTGGGTCCACCCCCGCCGGGGGTGGTGCCCGGGCCCGGGCCGGCGCCGCACCAGCCCGCCTACGATCCGCCGCCCCCCAACGACAGCGGGCCGCCGCCGGGTAACCCGTCGTGGCACCCGCCGGGGGTCCCCCCGGAGCCGCCCCAGCTCCCGTATCCGAAGTGGCTTCCGCCGCCGGCACCGCCGGAGGGGATCAATCCCCCGCCGGCAGGACCGGGTCCCGAGAAGCCGTGGGGCCCGCCGCCCGGCCCGCAACCGCAGGCCAGCGGTCCCTCCTACGCCACCTATGACCAACAAACCGGAGCCTTTGTGGATCCGGCGGGCGGCACTGGTATCTTCGCGCCCGGCACCAGCGGTGCATCCAGCGCCGAGAACTGGGTGGACCTGATGCGCGACCCGAGGCCGCTTTGATGGAGCCCGTCTCGAAAGACGAGCAGACGACGTCGCAACGGGTCCGCCGCCGCGCGTCCCGCCCGGCGGGTCCGGTGAAAAGCGGTTCGGCTGAGGCCGTTGAGGTTCACGTCGAAGTCGCTGACGAGCCGGAGCGGACGGCGAAGCCCACTGCCAAGAAGGTGAAGACCCTCAACCCCGTCAAGCCGCCGCCGCGGCGGCGGGCTCACCGGGTGCTGGTGGGATGCCTCGCGCTTGCCCTCGCCCTGTTGGCGATCGGTGGGTTGGCCGCCTCCTTGACGTCGCTGATCGTCCAGCAGCGCCATGCGGATTCCGAGCAAGCGCGCGACCGGCGCTTCGTCGACACCGCCACGCAGATGGTGGTCAACATGTTCAGCTACAAGCAGGACAACGTCGACGACAGCGTGAATCGCTTCTACAACAGCACCAGCGGTCCGCTGCGCGGAATGATGGGCGCCAACAACAACATTGAGAATCTCAAGGCGTTGTTTCGCTCCACCAACGCGACGTCGGAAGCCGTCATCAACGGCGCTGCCCTCGAGGGCATCGATTCGGTCACCGACAACGCCTCCGTGCTGGTCTCGGTGCGGGTCACGGTTGCCGATATCGACGGGACCAACAAACCGTCCATGCCGTATCGGCTCCGGGTCATCGTGCATGAGGACGACGCCGGCCACATGACCGGCTACGACCTGAAGTATCCGGACGGGGGCAACTGATGCGGTTGCGGCGGTGGCTGATCGCCGCCGTGGGCTGCTTCCTGCTGGTAAGCATCATCGGATTGGCCGCTGCCGCCGGCTGGTTTTATTGGGACCGGGTGGAGACCCGCGCTGAGCAGTCAGCGCGCGCCCTGTTGCCGCAACTGGCATCAAAGGAGATTCCGGAGGTCTTCGCCTACGACTACCAGACCGTCGAACGTAGTCTCGCCGAAGCGTATCCGCTGCTGACGCCCGCCTATCGTCAGGAGTTCCAGAAGAGCGCCAACGCACAGATCATCCCGGAGGCCAAGAAGCGGGAAGTCGTTGTCCAGGCGAACGTTGTCGGCGTCGGTGTGATGACGGCGAAACGCGATTCCGCCTCGGTCATGGTTTACCTGAACCGCACCGTGACCGACAAGTCGCGCCAGCCGCTATACGACGGCAGCCGGTTGCGGGTGGACTTCAAGAAGATTGGCGACAAGTGGTTGATCGCCTACATCACACCCATCTAGCCGTCAGAAGCAAATCGCAATGTCGTTGCATCGCAAGGGATAACGCTGGGCCGGGCTGGGCGGCGGGCCCGCGAGCGCCAGTGAGAACGGTTGCTTGCTCATCGACGGCTCCAAGCCGCATTCGGCGCCGTGCAGCGTGGTGTGCGTGCCCGCGAGCGTCTCGTTGTCGAAAGCGTAAGTCTCAGTCGATGCCGCCGTGCCGCCACCCGGGCACGAAACGCCGTTGGGCGCATTGACCTCGAACGTCCAGAGCCCGCTCACGAGTCTGGCCCTGCCGCTGTAGTTTTGGAGCTTATCCTGGCGACTGATCTGTTCGGACGTCGAGCTCACCACGTTCAAGATACAAAAGTCCGCCATGATCGTGGGATTGTCGTAGTCCTTGTAGTAGCGGCTTCCGTTTACTTGATCGCACAGCGCCGACACCAGCCAGGTCACCCCGGACACACCTGCCTGATTGAACGAGTAATTGCCGTCCGCCGGTGGCGCGACCGCATGCGCCGGGGTGCCGGATTCCACTGCTACACCAAGAGAAATGGCCGAAAAGATTCCGGCGCCGGCGGCCAATCCGCGACGAAGCTTCACGACAATCCTTCCTTTTCACTGCTGCATTGAGTATCACAGCGTTTTGGCCGAAACGCCATGGGTTTCGGAGCTAAACGCCCGCTAATCAGCGTCGTGTGGATGTGACTCGACAAGCGCGTCGAGGAATGACCGCGCCCAGCGGTCTACGTCGTGAGCGAGCACCTGGCGGCGCATCGCTCGCATCCGGCGCCGGCCCTCCTCGTCCGTCTGGTTGAGTGCCGCTTCGATCGCGTCCTTGAGCCCCTCGAGGTCGTGCGGGTTAACCAGATAGGCCTGCCGCAATTCGGCGGCGGCACCGGTGAATTCGCTGAGCACCAGCGAACCACCGAGGTGGACGCGGCAGGCGACGTATTCCTTGGCGACAAGGTTCATCCCGTCGCGCAGCGGGGTGACCAGCATGACGTCGCTGGCCACGAAGAACGCGATCAGTTCGTCGCGGGGAACGGGGCGGTGCAGGTAGTGCACCACGGGGTGGCCGACCTCGCCGTATTCGCCGTTGATGTGGCCGACCTGGCGTTCGATGTCGTTGCGCAGGATCTGATAACTCTCCACGCGTTCGCGGCTCGGAGTGGCGAGCTGGACCAGCACGGTGTCGTCGCGCTTGGCGCGGCCCTCGGACAGCAGCTCGGCGAAGGCCCTCAGCCGAACGTCGATGCCCTTGGTGTAGTCCAGCCGGTCGACCCCCAGCAGGATCTTTCGCGGGTTGCCCAACTCGGCGCGGATCTCCCGCGCGCGGCGCCTGACTTTGGGATTGCGGGCCGCGTGGTCGAGCGCGGTCGAATCGATGGAGATGGGAAAGGCGCCCACCCGGACGGTGCGGGCCGCAAGCTCCACCTCGCCGAATCGGGAACGTACCCCCACCGATCCCCGGGAGGTGTTGACGCCGATCAGCTGCCGGCACAGGACGAGGAAGTTCTGCGCGCCGCCGGGCAGATGGAAGCCCACCAGGTCGGCGCCGAGCAGGCCCTCGACGATCTCGGTGCGCCACGGCATCTGCCTGAACAGCTCCACCGGCGGGAACGGGATGTGCAGGAAGAAACCGATGGTCAGGTCGGGACGCAGCTCGCGCAGCATCTTGGGCACCAGCTGCAGCTGATAGTCCTGCACCCACACGGTCGCGCCCCGGGCGGCAGCGAGTGACGCGGCCTCGGCGAAACGCCGGTTGACCGTGACGTAGCGGTCCCACCATTCGCGGTGGTAGATGGGTTTGACGATGACGTCGTGGTAAAGCGGCCACAGCGTGGCGTTGGAGAATCCCTCGTAGTACTCGGCGACGTCGTCGCCGGTCAGCCGCACCGGATACAGGTGCAGGTCCTCCTGCACGATGGGCTCGTAGTCCAGTTCGTTGTCGTCGTCGGCGACTCCCGGCCAGCCGACCCACGCGCCGCGCCGGCGACGCAGCAGCGGCTCCAACGCCGTGACCAATCCCCCGGGGCTGCGTTTCCAGGCCGTCGTGCCGTCGGGCAGCCGCTCGAGGTCGACGGGCAGCCGGTTGGCGACCACCACGAAATCCGAGCTCCCGAAGTGTGCGTTCTTCGAGTTTGGGCCGCCCTGAGGAGCCATTTATGTTTCGTGCTTGGCCGGCCCGATACCCAGCATCGACAAGAAGATGCGGCACTCGTCGGCGTCGTTCGCGTACGCGGCGACGACCCGCCTGGCCTGGCTTGCGGTGCTTGCTGCCAGCGGCTCCACATCGCCGAGTTCGCCATGATCAGATTTGGTAGGCATGACATAACTCTAGGCCAAGCGCGAGACCCGGCGGGGACCCGCTTACATACTCGCCGTAATGTGTAAACACTGGCGGATCTGAAAGGTGGGCGGAATGACACTCTCCGACCAAGCCGATGCCCGGGCCGGCTCGAAGGCGGCCAATGAGCTGGTGACCTATGAAACCCTCGACGACGGCCGCGTCGCCAGGATCTGGCTCAACCGGCCCGAGGCCCACAACGCGCAAAGCCGCGGCCTGCTGATCCAGCTCGACGAGGCGTTCCTGCGCGCCGAGGCCGACGACACCGTGCGCGTGGTGATCCTGGCGGCGCGCGGCAAGAACTTTTCCGCCGGCCACGACCTGGGCTCGGAGCTGGCGATCACCGAGCGCAGCCAGCTGCCGAGCTTCCGCATCAACGGCGGCACCCGTGAGCCCATCGCGGAGAAGATCTACCTGCAGGAGTGGCACTACTTCTTCCAGAACACGTGCCGCTGGCGCGATTTGCGCAAGATCACCATCGCCCAGGTGCAGGGCAACGCGATTTCGGCGGGCCTGATGCTGATCTGGGCCTGCGACCTGATCGTGGCGGCCGACAATGCGAAGTTCAGCGACGTCGTCGCCGTGCGCTTGGGGATGCCGGGCGTCGAATACTACGCCCACCCTTGGGAATTCGGGCCGCGCAAGGCCAAGGAGCTGTTGCTGACCGGCGATGCGCTGGACGCCGACGAGGCCTACCGGTTGGGCATGGTGTCGAAGGTGTTCCCGGCCGACGAACTGGCGGACAAGACGCTGGAATTCGCCCGGCGCATCGCCGAGCGGCCCACGATGGCGGCGCTGCTGGTCAAGGACTCGGTGAACGCGGCCTCCGACGCGATGGGATTCACCGAGGCGCTGCGGCACGCGTTCCACATTCACGAGCTGGGCCACGCCCACTGGGCCGCCCACAACGAGAACAGGTACGCGGTCGGCCTGCCGCCCGACGTCGAGGACTGGCGCGACGCCAAGCCCACCCAGATCGCCCGCCGCGATACGCCTTAGGAACAGCTCTTCTCTGGGGCACATGCGCCCTTTGCGTCTCCTGCAGCAGCCGGCACCGTTGTGCCCTCACAGCGACAGGCCGATATTGTCGCGCTGAGGTGGACAAACCGTCGACCACCCCCGGACAGGGCTTGTGTAGCGCCCGCGAAACATAACGCGGCTCACGGCCTAAATCGCTGATCACGGCAATCTGAACTGCTATTCGGCGCGGTCGGCTGAGATTTGCGCACTAAGTCGCAGCCGCACAAAGGAATCTTTCCCGAACGCCGGAATTCCGGCAAAACCCCGCTTACGCTGCGGAAGACAGGTCGCCGTGAGTAAGAGGAGTGGACGTGGCCGGCTTCGCAGTCCTCGATTTTGAGACCACCGGATTGGCAGCCAATCAGAGCGACCGCGTGGTTGAAGTGGGCATCGTATTGCTCTCGTCGCACGGTGACACCGAAGACGAGTGGTCTACTTTGCTGAATCCTGGTCGCGACGTTGGCCCTACTGAGATCCATGGGATTTGTGCCGCCGACGTGCTGGCCGCGCCCACTTTCTCTGCAATCGTTCCGAGGCTGTTGAGGTGCCTTCGCGGGCGAATTGTCGTCAGCCACAACATCGCTTTCGACCTGCGCTTCCTCGGTGCGGAGTTGCGGCGTGCCGGCGTTGCGCTCGACAACCCCTGGCTGACGGGGCTCTGCACCATGAAGTGGGCTGGTCGGCTGCTTCCGGCGGCGTCCCGAAAGCTACGGGATTGCTGCGATGCCGCTGGCGTCCTCCTCACGGATGCGCATTCCGCGCTCGCAGATGCCCGGGCCGTGGCAGGTCTGCTGAAGCACCTTCTGGAACGCGGCGGCGTTCCACCGCCTTGGGCGAGCGAGATCTCCGGTGCAGAGGAGTTCCGGTGGCCAGACGTCGCCGGTCCGGAGGTGCGGCTAGTAGTGCGCGGAACTTCCCGTCAGCGGCGGCCGGCGGGATGGCTTGATCGCATCGTGGCACGAATGCCTCGACACGAGGATATCCGGGTCGAGTCGTATCTCGAGATCCTTGAGTCCGCCCTGCTCGATCGCTACCTGTCGCTCCACGAGGAGGAGGCACTCGTGGTGACGGCTGAGGAGCTCGGCCTGTCACGCCAGCTGTTGGACGAAATCCATTGTGAATACCTGCGATCGATGGCGAGGGTAGCGCTTGCCGATGGGTTGGTCACAGACGACGAGCGCGCTGAATTGCTTCAGGTTGCCGAACTCTGCGGATTGGGTCCCAGCCACGTTGAGACCGCGCTGGCATTGGCGCCCGTACGTCAAGCAAGGGCTGAGTACGCGTTGGCCCGGGGTGACGTTGTGTGCCTCACCGGAGCAATGCGCCGAGCGCGATCCGAATGGGAGACAGAGCTCGCACGGCGCGGCATCGCGACTGGGGCGCTCACCCGTAGGACGCGCATTCTGGTCGCCGCCGATCCCGATTCGGTCAGCGGCAAGGCCAATAAGGCGCGCGAATACGGTATTCCGATCATCACCGAGGACGCCCTCACCCGCCTGCTAGACATCCCAGGTCCGTAATTTGTCAAGCGGCGTTGGTGGTGGGGGTGTTGTGGCGGGGTGACCACGCTAGCTGTTCGTTGTATGTGGTGTGGTGGCGTAGGCAGCCGTGGAGGATTCCGACGAGGCGGTTGCCGACGGCGCGGAGGGCTTGGTGGTGGAGGTCTTCGGCAGCGCGGTGCTGGTCGTAGTAGGCGCGTGCGCCTGGGCTGCGGGTGATCGTGCAGAACGCCCATTGGTCGATAGCGTCGTAGAGCCGGCGGTTGCGGACGTGGCGGGCCAGCACGGCGCGTTTTTTGCCCGACGCGACTGTCAGCGGGGAGGTTCCAGCGTGGTTTTTGCGAGACTTGGCGGTGGTGTAGCGAGTGGGGTCGTCCCCGAACTCACCGAGCACCCGGGCGCCGAGCACAACACCAAGTCCTGGCAGGGAGCGGTAGATGTCGGCGTCCGGGTGTGTCTCAAAATGTGTCGACAGTTCGGCTTCCAGATCGCTGATCTGGTGGTTGAGCTCGATGATGATGCTGACTGTGGCGCGGGTGGTCGCCGCGAACGCGGCGCTGACAGAGGCAGCAGTGGTGAGTTGCTCGCTACGCAGAATTTTCTGGATTTGTAGTGCTCGGGTATCGAGGTTTCGTTGGCGCCCAGCGGCTTTGAGCGCTGACCGGATCTTGGCCACGCTCAAGCGAGCGCCCTCGGCCGGGGTCGCGGCGCGGCCGAGTACAGCCAGTGCGTCGCGGTCGGCCAGGTCGTCGAAGGCGTCCAGCGCGGCCGGGTAGTACTCGGCGCAGTGCCGATCGCAGCGCGTTGGTGTGCCGGTTGCGGGTCCAGATCAGGTTCTGGTGCCCACGCGCGAGCACCTTGATCGCCTCGGCGTCGGCGCTGTCCCCAGCGATCGGGCGATGATTGTGGCGGTCGGTGCGCACCAGGTCGGCCAGCAGTTTGGCATCGCCGGCATCGGATTTAGCTCCGGAGACATGGTGGCGGTCGCGGTAGCGAGCGACCGCCAGCGGGTTGACCGCATACACCTGGTAACCGGCCGCGACCAGCGCGTTGACCCATAAACCTCGATCGGTTTCGATGCCGATCACGACCTGTCGGGGGTCTTGGGCGTGGGTGGCCACGATGTCGTGCAATCCGCGGATGCCGGGGACCCCTTCTGGCAGCCGGCGCGAGGCCAGCCGGGTGCCGTTGTCGTCCATCACGTGGATGTCGTGATGATCTTCGGCCCAATCGTCGCCGACGAAGATCATCGATCACCTCCTCTGCCGAAACGGGTGGAACCTGTTCGAGCCAAAGGCAACCCGGCGGCGACCTAATGGATCAGTGCTCGAATCGGCACGACACCCCATCAGCGCTATGGGAAGCCTCACCAACCGGCCGGGGCACGGTCTAGCCGTAGGAATCGAACATCACTCCAGGGCGCGGAAGTGCTCACCGACCGGCGGCTCGGCGACCAGCGTCCCGCTACCGGATCACTATCCGTTCGAGGCTCGCCGATCAACTCCCATTAGGACGCGAGGGTTCATCGATGTCTGCTTCCGGCGCATCGGGATGACGGTGACGCGCTCTATGGACAAGCTGTTGCGTGCCCCGCCGCGGGACACGTGGCGCCCAGGTCAAAGGTTCCACTGGGCGAGGTGATAGCCCGTCTTCTTGTCCAGCAGGACGACGGTGGAGACCGGGTCGCGGTAGGCGTCCCAATAGACTTCGCCGCGCACGATCGCGCCGCTGGGCGCGTTGACGAGCACGTTGTCCAGCGCGTCGGGCGCGTCGCTGGCACGCGGTTTGTAGGCGTCGGCGAATGGGGTAACGCCGTCGAAGCTGAAGTCGGTCGCCATGATGTGCGGGTTGGGCACCCGGATCGCGTGGATCGTCACGTCGGCGCGGTTAGGGGTGCTGCCGGGGAAGCTTTTGATCGGCACGCCGCTGCGGGTGTAGCCGAATCCGGGGGGCGGGTCGCAGGGGGTCACACTGCTGACGGTGACGTCGGCGATGTAGGTGCCGGTGTCCACCCGCAGGGTGTCACCGATGTGGCCGATCGGCGCGTCGCCCGCCCACGCGCGCGGTGCGGATACCACGCCGACGCCCGCGGCGGCGACGAGAAAGCCGGCCAGGGCGAGTGCGGCCAGTTTGGACGGGCTGTCCGTAAAATGATCGCGCATTGATCCTCGACTCCCCTCGGGTCGTTGCGGCGCCTCAGCCCGCTTGCTGGAGCCGGTTGGTCATGCCCAATTCGCGGCCGCGGTCCCAGAGGACCGGGTCGCCGCTGTGATAGAACACCGTCTGGTCGTAGCCGTACACGGTGATGTCGTGGGTGACCGAGTCGGCGACAACGGTGTTGCCCGATCCCATGACGGTCACGGCCCAGCAGTTGCCCTTCGCGGTGATGACGTTCGCGGTGCCATTGACGATCAGCGTGGCGTCGTTGCAGTCGAGCGTCTGTTCCACGCCCTGCCCGGTGATGTGCGTGTCGCCATTCTTCGCCTGTGCAGCCGGCGACTCGGCGGCGGTCGAGGCGGCGATGATGATGGCACAGGTGACCAGCGGCGCCGCGACGGTTGTCCAGTTCACTACGGGCCCCTTTCGAGACGGGTCGATCTGCTCGAATGAGCCTACGTGCATTCTCACTTTCTGTGTATGGGGTAAAGCACGCCCGTCGGAGAATTCTCAATATTCAAACAAATCACTGAGAAACCACCGGTTGGTCAAGTGCGAAATATGTTCTGCGGCAGCAGATGCCGTCGCTCAACCCTGCTTGTGGCGGCCGCTGCGTAAACTATTTGCACTTTGCAGCATCTGTGGATTAAGCGGGATGGGCGCATGAGGGAGCGTTGGCGGCTCCGACGGCAGCCGCCGGGGTTGGGCGGCCGGATTTGCCCCGAGCGCGAAAGATATTCTGCGGCATCAGATGCCGGGGCTAACATTGCCCGCCGCGGCCCAGGAGGCCAATTGTTTGCATTTTGCAGCATCTCGGGGTTAAGGCGCAATCTCGTCCGGATCTGTGACCGCGACGAGTGCAAAGGTAAGGGTATGACGATCAACCCCCTCGCCTCCGGCATGGCCGCGGCCGGAGCCTGCGGAATCCGGTTGCCGCCTATGGTCTGATCGGCGCTGCGGCCGCTTATCCGCTGTCGCGGCGACGGCTGGGCATCGATGGACGAGAAGCCCCTAACGCTGGCCTTGGCCTGCACCGTCGTGGCCTTGGCGGCGAGCATGCCGAGCAGCCGGGCGCGCCGCCTGGTGCCCGCCGGTTGGGTCATGCGCGCAATCTATGACGCCGCATTCACCCACGACGCGAACGTCACCAGGCTGCCGGGATGGTATCCGCCATTTCGCGCGGGCGTAGACGTCGCAATGGGTGCGCGGCTCGCCCTGACGAACCTTCGTAGGTGCCTCACCCACCGACATCTCCCGCAAGTTCTGACCTTCGCCAGACGGGTCGCCAGTAGGCGTCAGCCTCGATCTCGCGTTGGCGACGCCTAGCGGCGAACTCATCTAATTCCCGCTGGCGCTCGCAGGCCTTTATCTCCGCGTCACGTATCGCTTCATCGAGCCGAGCTGATGCGTGCGCAGGTGTCAGGATCGGGATGCTCAGTTTGCGGGCGGACGAATGCCGAGAATCGTCCGCCTCGGGTGTGGTTGTGGCAAGCCATTGAACGGTTTTCGTGACGTTCACGGCGAGCTTGGCCCCATAAGCTTCCGCGCGTTCACGCAGCGCGACGACCTCGGGGTCCTCGCCGGCAATTGCCACTCGAAGCCCGCGGAGGTACCGCGCCTCGGGTGACGGTTCGGGCTCGGAGCATGCGGCAATGACCGAATTAACTTCCGATGCGAGATCCGTGAGCCCCAGCGCCTCGGCCACTAGGTACATTTCTCGGCGTCGCAGCGGTGTCAAAGCGGCCCACGGCCCATCCTTCTCATCGGCGAAGGTGGCGTCCCAGGCCTGGCGATGAATCTGCCGAAGCCGGGTGCCCGTCACGCCGGTCGCGATGGCCAGTCGAGTCAAATCGGAGGCCTCTTGCATCGTGAGCCGACCGTCGTGGACCGAGTCGTCGAGCAGCCGCCGGTACCTCTGGATTGCGCGCGGGTCACCTCTGCGGGTTCTCGTTGACTGGGGAAACGATGCCAGCAACTCTGCCATTGAGGCGCGCACGAGCGGTACGGGGCGGCAGCTGATCTGGCAGGTATCGAGCACCGGCGAAGGCGCACCGTAGCGCGGTGCCTGCGTGAAGTAGAGAGGAGACGGCGCTCGGTGCAGGAGCCACAGCAGAACCTCTTTCGCCGCGCGTGCGTCACCCAATGCTGTGTGCCTGTCATGTGCCCACTCGCCAGTCGCCGTCTTGTACATCGCTGGCAAGCTGAAAGCACGGCCGTCGAGGTGGCGCCGACACGTCTCCAACGTGCAGACGCCGACGACGTCCGGCGGTGGGATTCCGGCCCGCCACGCGGCAATTGACAAAAAGCCTTCCTCGAAGGCGAAGTTGTGGGCGAACGAGCACGGTCCCGGAAATGAAGGAGAACGTCTCCCGGAGCACGTCTTCGATGCGCGGCGCGCCGGCGAGATCGCTGTCGAGGATACGGTGAACGCCGATTGCTTCCCGGCTCGAGCCCGGATTGTTCACCAACGTGGCGAACTCGTCGATTGTTCGTCCGTCGGCCGAGAACTTGACGAGTCCGATCTCAACGATGCGGTCAATGTCGGGATCAAGCCCGGTCGTTTCCAGATCTACAACGGTGAAGGTCGCCTGTGCCGCCGGGTATGCAGTGACGCTGCGAGTGAGACGTGCGCAGGGAATTCTTGGGTGACGACGACGCGGCTGGACGCCGAGAGGCGCCCGCCTTTCTGCGACGTCGGTTGTCGAGTTCGACGCGCTGGGGCCAGATTTGGGGACGACCCAACCGACGACTGCCACGGTTAGGAACGCAAGCCACGACAGTTCGAACACCCACCCGACGACTGATCGCGCGGTGGATGGGTTGCCAGCGCCCATGTGGACGGCAATGTACGTGCCACACCACCACGGCCATGCCGACGCGCAGATCGCCGACGCCAAAAGCAAGATGACTGTGCCGCCGCGTCCAGAGGAAGACGAACTGTGCCTTCGTCGCGATGTGCTCGGTGACACGCACGGCTCCTGCATCTGGTGATCAATCTCCGAAGCCCCAAGAATCCGCCGAACGCCGTTGCGCGCGAATCTCGGTCTCGCTAATTTGTCGTGGAAATGCGACGCCGACGCCCGGCGATGCGGCCGAGGCATGCAACTCCAGCGCACCCCACCGGGGTGTGTCTGCCGGCACGTCGAACGACAACACCACCGACACGCGCGCACCGGGGAAGACGGTGACCCCGCCGGCCAGCGCTGTCGATAATGCCGCACCGTTATCGACGTGGAAGACGACGCCTTCGACCTTGAGCTTTTGATCGGCCGCCGAAAACACCTTCGGTTCTGTGCCGGTGTTTGTCATTGTCAGGTGGGCATTGACGAAAGCACGCTTCGCGGTGGCCTGCTCGGACCGATCGACGAAGGTCAAGAGGAACACAAAGTCATCGTCGATGGCCAGCTGTCCCAGGCGAACCAGATGAAATCTCGCTTGCCGGGCGCGAAGTGGATCCGTCACCGCCGGTGCGAGCGCGTTGCCAACATGTCGGAAACAACGGCAACCGTTGATGCCGCGGCAGCGCGCAGCCATTCAAACCTACGCCGAGGCCGCTGTCTGCGGACAGCTGGCATCCAGGCGCTACAGGCCAACAAGCCGGACGTCATATACGTATCCTCATGCGGAATCCTGGTAATCAGTGGGGGCGTCGGTATAACGCGTGAACATTACCTAGCCAGATGCGGCCAACGAGAACGTTATTACATTTTGCAAAGAATTCTACAAGT
Organism: Mycobacterium interjectum; assembly: GCF_900078675.2. Lineage (GTDB taxonomy): Bacteria > Actinomycetota > Actinomycetes > Mycobacteriales > Mycobacteriaceae > Mycobacterium > Mycobacterium interjectum. The sequence continues at coordinate 3,689,153 of NZ_LT546237.1, read as the reverse complement.
GGAATCTCTTGCGCTGGGGCTTCAAACATGCACTGCGGCAACAGGTATCGGTCGCGCCGCGTGCGATCCCACCTACCGCAAATGTTTTCATTTGCAGCGCTGAGGAAGTGCCCGGGTACCGGTCGTTTCGTTGAACCTGTACTGCTGCAGGCCGTTACTCGGGCGGTTTCAAGGTTTGCTTGCAACAGTGGCTTCTGACGCGGTTGACAGTAGCCGATCGAGGACTTTGGCGGGGCTGTCCCAGTCGAAGCGTTTCCGGGGCCGGTTGTTGAGCTCGATGGCAACCTCGTCAAGATGGGCAGCCGAGTGCACCGAAAGGTCAGTGCCCTTTGGAAAGTATTGCCGCAGAGGGCCGTTTGTGTTTTCGTTACTGCCGCGCTGCCACGGCGAATGTGGGTCACAGAAGTAGATATCGATCCCGGCGGCGATGCTGATACGGGCGTGGGCCGCCATTTCGTGGCCCTGATCCCAGGTCAGCGTTTTCCACAGATTCTGAGGAAGGGCTTGGATCTTGGCGATCATGGCTTCGGCGACCACGTCGGCCTCGCGGCTAGCGGGCAGGTGCAGCAGCTGGGGACTGTGGAAATAACGGTGTTTCCGGCACTGACACGCTGAGCGATGCTCGGCGAGAAAGGTGCCGTGATGACGACACTGGAAGATGTGGCGAAGAAGAAGGCGGCTGAGCAGTCCGCAGAGCAGAAGGCCGCGGTCGAGCTGGTCCGACTGGCCCAAGAACAGGGCCTGTCGCTGACCGGGCCCGATGGGCTGCTCAAGCAGTTGACCAAGACGGTGCTCGAAACCGCGCTCAACGAGGAGATGACCGAGCACCTGGGCTATGAGAAACACGACCCGCCCGAGGCGGGCTCGGGCAACATCCGCAACGGCACCCGCACCAAGACGGTGCTGACCGACACCACTGGCCCGGTCGAACTCGATGTGCCGCGCGATCGGGCATCGACGTTCGAGCCCCAGATTGTCAAGAAGCGCCAACGCCGACTGTCTGGGGTGGACGAGGTGGTCTTGTCGTTGTACGCCAAAGGTCTTACTACCGGGGAGATTTCAGCGCATTTCGCCGAAATTTACGGGGCGTCGGTCTCCAAGGAGACGATCAGCCGCATCACCGACAAGGTGATCGAGGAGATGAATGATTGGTCGGTGCGGCCCCTGGATGAAACCTACGCAGCCATCTTCATCGACGCGATCGTGGTCAAGGTCCGCGACGGCCAGGTCGCCAACCGCCCGTTCTACGCCGCCATCGGGGTCACTTTGGCCGGGGAACGCGACATCCTCGGCTTGTGGGCCGGCACCGGTGGGGAGGGTGCGAAGTTCTGGATGAGCGTGCTGACCGATCTACGCAATCGCGGGTGTCGTGACGCGTTGTTCGTCTGTTGTGACGGGCTGACCGGGCTGCCCGAATCCATTGCCGCGATCTGGCCACAGGCCATCGTTCAAACCTCATCTATCGACAATGGGTGGGCCGGGATGGTCTCGGCGTTCACCTGCACCACCACGGGCAGGACCTATGCAAACGCGTCACCTTCGAGGTCCACATGCAGACCCGTCCGCCCGTGGTGGCTGCGGGGCTTGGACCGGCCAGCGAGAGCAGCACCACCGGTATCAGCGGTGAGTGCCGAGATGAGGTTCCGGGCGGGCCTCGCAATTGCAGCGTGAACCTTCAAGGTCGAAGGGATCTGACTGCAATGAATCAGGATAGTCCGAGCGATTTACACGCCAGGATTTGGTGCGGCATCGACTGGGGCGGACGTTTCCATCACGTCTGTGTCCTGGATGACGATGGTCAGCAGCTGCTCAGCCGCAGAATCGCGCATACCGTCGAGGGTCTGAGCGCTCTTGTCGCGATGATCGCGGCGCTGCCCGGTTCGGTGCGCATCGCGATCGAACGCGCAGAGGGATTGCTCGTCGAACACCTTCAACTTCATTGCGACGCCGAAATCTATTGTGTATCACCAAAAATCTCGGCGCGGGCGCGCGAACGGTATCGGATGGCGGCGGCGAAGTCCGATGAGTTCGATGCCTATGTTCTGGCTGACACGTTGCGTCATCAGCATGCCCAGTGGCGGCCGCTGGTCATGCCGTCGCCGGTGTTGGCGGAGCTGATCGCGGTGAGCCGGGATCGTCAACGGATCCTGGACTTGCAGGTGGACACCGAGAATCGGTTGCGCGCCATCTTGGAGTCCTACCACCCCGCGCCGTTGCACCTGTTTTCCTCACTGGACCGCGACATCACTTTGGCGTTCATCCGGACCTACCCCACCCCGGCACAGGCGAGCAGAATCAGTGCGGCACGGATGGGCGCATTCACGAGCCGTCACGGCTACAGCGGTCGCCAGAAGGCCGAGTCGCTCGTTGACCGGATGCATCCGCACTTGCTCTCGGCAAGTGACGGCACGGTCGCCGGAAAAGCACTGGCGGCCAAAGCATTCACAGAACAACTCACCCTACTCAATGCCCATCTGCGCATCCATGACAAGCGCCTAGATGAACTGCTCGCCGCTCACCCAGACACCCCGATCTTCACGAGTTTCCCCGGTATCGGACCCGTCATCGCAGCAGTGTTGATCTCCGAGATGGGCGAAGCCAGACAACGCTTCCCCTCACCGCCGTCGCTGCTAGCCGACTCCGGGCTGGCTCCGGTCACCAAGGCATCCGGGCGCACTCGCCAGGTGAGGTTCCGCTACGCCGCCAACCGGCGGATGCGACATGCCATCGACTGGTGGATGTTCGTCGCCGTCCGTGAAGATCCCTGGTCAGCTGACATTTACCAACGCGCACGCGCGGCCGGCCAGCCCCACCACCGCGCGTTGCGCGGTCTCGGCGCCCGCTGGGTGCGGATTCTGTGGCGCTGCTGGACTGACCACATCACCTACGATCCGGCCATTCATCACCGCATGACCGTGGCCTAACCAACCAAACGCTTTGCCATTCCGCGCCGTCGCAAACCTGGTCAGACGCGGCGGTCGAGCACGCCACGGACTGAAAGGTTGACAGCGGGAGTCTGCATCATCCACTTGCTGCGCAACACTTTTCGGCTCACCTCCCGTAAGTACTGGGATGAGATCAAGCGTGATGTCAAACCGATCTACACCGCAGTCAACGCTACCGCGGCCCGCAAGGCGTTCGACGAGCTGGCCGAGAAATGGGGGCAGCGCTACCCGGCGGTGATCCGCCTATGGGACAACGCCTGGGACGAGTTCATCCCGTTCCTGGATTATGACCTGGAGATCCGCCGCGTCATCTGTAGCACCAATGCGATCGAATCCCTCAACGCCCGCTACCGCCGCGCGATCAAGGCCCGCGGACACTTCCCCTCCGAGCAGGCCGCGCTCAAGTGCCTCTACCTGGTTACCAGATCACTGGACCCAACCGGTGCCGGCAGGGCACGATGGATGATGCGGTGGAAACCTGCCCTGAATGCGTTCGCGATCACCTTCGGCGACCGATTCCCGGCAGCCGAAACCTACTGATGAAAACCGCCGGAAACACCGTTAGCGAGATAGTCCCCTCGGCCACCCTACGAGAAAGTGGTCTGTGCGCAAGTGCTCGGTGAGGTGGTGTTGACGCCGGGGTAGACGACCTGGATGTGGGTGCAGACGATGACGTTGACATCGGTCTTGGGCTGGCCCGTCGACCAGTCGGCCGAGTCGATGCGCCCGGTTGTCTGGTACTTGTCGGGCGGACCTTCACCGAAGTACACGGTGGTGATCTCGTCGGAACCCAATGCCTTGTTGACTCGCTCGAACTGGCCGTTGGCGTGCGCGTCCAAATAGGCCATCCGGTTTGGTGATCGGGCTTCGGTGGTCTGGCGCGCCCACAGGCCGGGCGGGAAGCCGGTCGCACCGTCGGGGGTGCGCACATCGGCCCCGACGGTGAAGTCGCAGTGGCCGTCAGCTTTATAGCAATCGAGGAAGGCGTGGGTCTCCAGCTGGTTGGCGCCGTCCAAGGGAAACAGGGTGGTGGCGGTGTTGGTGGCCGCCAAGCACACGGGAGCGGGCGCAAATGTCAACGTCGATCCGACGACTGCAAACCCCGCAATGAGCCGCTTCACCCTGACTCCTTCCCGCTTCATCGACAAAATAACCTCGACTACGTACCTGACTATCGTCTATGGCGGACGTCATCTGGATACCAGACGGAAGAAGGCGACCCCAATATATCGCACGATGTACGGCATCGGCATGGGCTGCGAATCTCGTTGAGTGGCAGCCCTTTCGGTCCTGAAGCACACATGAGCGCTACTCGCGGGTAGTTTCAGGTTGAAGTTTGCCAGCTGCTGCAAGGATTTGCTAAGCCGCTAAGTGCAGAACCTTGTCCAGTAATTATGTATGCCAAGGGCATTGCCAGTACTGGAAAGTCGCGAGCGGTTTCGTCAATTTCCTCGAAACAGCATCGTTCCTCGGCCGCCTCTTCGGTACTGTTCCACACACGTCAGATCATGGCTATCAGGTTTTTCTCGGAGGACTGCAGATGCGGCTAGTGCTTCACCTCTAATTTCGTTGCTCAACACCATGAAAGGGAGCCCGGACCGGTCGATGGTCGAGGCTCACCGGTGACTCGGAGGGAGTTACCGGTGCCGGCTGAGCATACCGGTGACTCGCGAGGGCTGCTGCTGGTCCAAAATTCCCTTTCCTTGCCGGCGGCAGACGGGCAGCTTTCCCGCGGGGCCCCACCCTCACGGGAAAGCTGCCCGTACATCAATTGCGGAGATGTCATCAACGTGAGCTTGGTGCGCATCATCGGTACTAGCGACGGACCATGTTGTCCGGGAGGGGGATTGAATGGAGCCGCGGCGCGGCGATCGGCAGCCACGCAGCTCGACGGGGTTTACCCCGCGAGGTTGGGGCGTGACGTTTCCGGCTGACGATTCAGGACCGTCGAGTGTGACCGCCAAGGCCTTGTCCAGCATCTGCTTTTCGATCGCGGCCCACTACGTGGCGGCGGCGCCGGTACTACAGCCCGGTCGGAGGGGGCCTGGCGCAGACGTGCTCTTGGATGCGCGGCCTGAATCGGCCGGCACGGCTGGGTAACAGACTGCAATGGTGAACTTGTCGGTTCTTCCGCCAGAGGTGAATTCCGCGCTGATCTACAGCGCTCCTGGCTGGGAAAAGCTGGGTGCCGCAGCGTCAGAGTGGGAGTGCTTCGCGACGGGATTCCATTTGATCGCGGTTTCGTTTAAGGCGACGTTCGCGGGACTGATTACAAACTGGCCCGGTCCGGCGGGGATTTGGATGGCAGGTGCAGCAGCGCATTACGCGTCGCGCATGACCGTGTTGGCGGCGCAGGCGGCCGGCGCCTGCGCCAACGCCAAGGCTGCCGAAAAGACCTCCAAGACGGTGTTCGGCATGGCGGTTCCGCCGCTAGTGATCGCGGCCAATCGGTCCTGGCTCGCGACGCTGGCAACGCACAATCTGCTGGGGCAGAACGCTCACGCGATTGCCGTCACAGAGGCTCACTACCTGGAAATGTGGGCTCAGGATGCGGTGACGATGAACGGGTACGTAACGGCGTTCCACAGTGAGGTCAAGACATCGTTATCGTCGAAGCCCGCGCTGGCGACCACGTACTCGACGACTTCAACCACCACTGCCGCCGATGACTGCCTGTCGGCGATCTTCGCCAGTAGGGTGACCGAAATACGTTGGGCCCTAGGCTCGCTGCTGGCAGAGGGGTGGCTGCTCGACAACGTCGGCCAGTTGCCCTCCGGGGGTGCCGCATCGCCGCGTTCGCCGGGCGGCGGGCCGAGCGATGCGGCCAGCGCTTCGGAGGGGTTGGCGATGTACCCCATCGGCATGTTGGTGCAGGCGGCACGGATGTCCCCGACCGGCGCAGCGGAGCTGAGCGCCAAAGGTAACGGGCTGTTCAACGGTTTTGGTCGGCTCGTCGACTACGTCTCTGGGTCGCGGGCGGAAAGGGGGAGCGACCAGCCGACGGCGTGGGTTGCGGAGGTCTCCGCGCAGATGGCGCGGGCGCTCACGATGGGGGCGTTGTCGATACCGCCGGCGTGGTTGTCGGCAGCACCGGAGGTCGGCCACAGCCCATCGCAATTGCCTTGCGCTGTGGGCCGCGGAGCATTGACCGTCCTCTGAAAGTGCTGTTCAGCCAACGCTGATCGAACAGTTGGAGGCGCGGCGTGGGCTCCATCTCCTACATACGATGCCCGCCTAATTGACATCCGGGCTCCAATCGCTTGCCCGCATTCGCACGATGCCAACCACTTCCGGCCCAGTCCGCAAGAATCCATGTGTGCTGCAGGCTGTCAGCCGCGCCAACCCGCTCAGGCTACTGAACGGTAATTTCACCTTGAAACTCAACGGCTTGCGGGAGAGTTCGCTGCTCGACGGCGGATGTCGTTCTCGCATGATAATTCCAGATATCCACGTTTGCCGAGTGTGGGCACCGTCGGGCCGCTTGATCACTTCGGTCATCTGGGAATCAATTTTTTTGTGCGCCTTCGGTATCATACGACACGCGCCAACGGATGTTCGCCAGTCATCAGTGGAGGTTAGGTGAAGACACTGGTGTTGCTGCCCGTTGGTTCGTTGCGCAAGGCGCGGAACGAAGCTTCGTTGCCGTTGGCGCCTTCTCTCCGACCGGTGACGCAGGGGCGTTGCGGCTGGTTGGTATACCTTGCCCGTGCTGGCGGCAGTACCCGGCAGCTTTCCCGCGGTGCCGCGGCACGGCGGGAAAGCTGCCTAACAGCTGTGGTCGCGCGCCGGTTTGGGCTTGGGCATCCGGGGCTGGCTGACCCGGTATCAATGATTAGACGTGACAGGGATCGGATTGAACGAGCGCCTGACATTGCGATCGCGCGGTACGGATCGGGGGCTGGCACGTGATGCTCCAAGCTGGGCAGTCCGCTCGCCGCGATGTTTTGGTATCAGTGACCGAGTCTGTCAACGCGGTAGCGACTGCTTAGAAGTCGGGCGCCGTGAGTTTCTCGTTCTTTCCCCCGGAGTTCAACACGGAACTCGTCCATACCGCCCGCGGCTCGGGGCAGTTGAGTCTCGCCGCGTCCGCGTGGGATGTCCTGGCGGCGGGTTTGTGTTCGGCTGCCGGTTCCCTTGTGCCGGCGATCTCGGCATTGATCGCCAATTGGCCCGGGCCGTCGGTACTCGAGATCGCCGGTGCCATCGCCCAATACGCGTCGTGGCTCAACGCGACTGCCGCGCAGGTTGCGGACGTTGCCGCCAAGGCTGCGACCGCGGCGGATGCGTTGGAGACGGCGTTCGCGATGACGGTGCCACCGCCCGTGATTGAAGCTAATCGTGCATGGTTTAGGAAATTGGCAACAACGAATGTGTTAGGCCAGGATGCGTTAGCCGTAGCCGCAACGGAGGCGCACTATCTCGAGATGTGGGCCCAGGACGCGGCCACGTTGAATGGGTACATGACGGCGTGGCGCGATGCGGTCAGGATGTCGGCATACGGCAAGAGGGCAGCCGCGACGGATTCCACGGATGCGACGGCTGCAGGAACCGGCATGGCACCGCTTACGAATTCAAGCACTGAGAGGCGCTGGGCGCTAAGTTCGCTCACTGCACGCGAGGCCAAGCCGGGGCATTCCGGCCCGTCAGGCCCATCGGGCACCGCCCCGGACAGTGAGCGCGCCGCCGAGGCGGTCAGCACCGCCAGCGCGGCGGAGCGCTTGGCGATGTACCCGATCAGCACACTGGCGCAGGCGTCTCGGATCTGTGAGGCGGACGGTGCAGCGCTGAGCGGTACTCGCGATTCGCTCGTCAACCGTCGCGCTCAGCTCAAGGTTTGCGACGAACGCCTGCTAGTCGGCCGGGCGGACCGCCAGCAATACTCGTGGGGATCACCCGTCTCAGCACGGATGGCGCATGCCATGTCATTGGGCGGCCTATCGGTGCCGTCGACCTGGCCGGCGCCACCAGGGCTCCGCAATACCACCCAGGTTTTCGTCAACTTCCAGCGGCGGGCCCAGACATTGTCGTCCGACGGAGCACGAGGTAGTGGGCACTACCACTGAGGGCTGAGCGATCATTCTGCCGTCCAGACTGCCAGATGCCTGACCGTTCACGCGATTACGCGGCGGCAGGTCGACCCCGATCAGCGAGGCTGCAGCTCAAGGCCTTTCATGACGAGCCGCTGCCATCGGCGGCTACCCCAGCTGTAAGGTAGCGTGAGCCAGGTCTCACCAAAAGGTGTAAGCGAAGGACGGATTGGCGCCGCTCATTCTTGTGTTCAACCAACTGGTAGGTCAACGACGATGGTCCGACACAGCTGATGCTCAGAATTGTCTAATCTTGCACATTGGGTTGCAGATTGACGGCGAAGGCGATGGCATGGCCGCGAAGGTTGTCCACAGCTTGTTCCCCGGAGCCTAACGCCTCGGCGAATGCCGCCCGCCGGGGTGCCGACATTCGAAACATCGGCGGCCGCACCCGCGCTCAGGCGATGATGACCACCGGTCGCCCGGCCGAAGTACATTGGCTTGACACCCGTTAACTCCTGCCGCCCACTGGGCACGGCCAGCGCCACGTGAGGGTTAAGTCAGTTCGCGGTCGGCCTGGCAGCGTCAGCCTGTAAGGATGCCAGCAAATGTTGAAATAGCGTGTGCGCAGTTGTTCGACTTGCTGCTACAACGGTCGGCACGGTCAACCTGACTCTCCGGCGAGCTAACGAAAATCTGCATGTACCGCCGGACGTTGCAGCGATCAATGCTGTCAACGTCCCGTCCCGTGCCTCGTTGTCGTCGACGCCAAAGCTTAACGGCTAAGGGCCAGTACGGTTTTGACTCTAGATGCACGGAAACTAGCGCTGCTTTGTCCGTATCACAACAGATTTCACCTCACCATGAGCGTACCTGGGCTCTTAATCGTTTGGACTCGACAACCCAAACCGACGGGGCTGAAAGGAATTCCTTGATTTGCTGTCGCGCATACGTGAGTTTGAGCGCTCAATTGACGTGGCGGTCGGGAGGGCTGGGCTCAGGCCAGAGACCAAGTATCGCAATGTAATCCGTATGGGAGTGAAAACAGCGGTGTTCCGCAGATGTTCAATAGTGCCCGTATTGATCGGGGTACGTCGCCACGCCACCGGCTGAGCGAAAAGTCTTACCCCTCAGTAATTTTGCCGACAAGGGCGGGTGGGCCCATCTGATCCGCCGCGCTGACCATTGCCTCCGCAGGTCCCATAAACTGATCCGTAGGGGCGGTCATGTTTGCGGGCTCTGTCCGCAAGAACAGTGCCAGGGTGGCGCGTCGCGTTCTTACGCTAGCTAAATCCCTCGTATTACAGGTGCGACGCAAGCTACGAATTCCGACAATGCAGAAACGCACTAGATCGTGTTACACCACTGACGAGGTCAGCTAATTTTAGAATACCCCCTGTACTACTTGTGAGCTGCGAGTTATGCTGAGAAACACGAGGACGTGGCTATACGTAGAGCGTGTGGAACGCGTTCCAAAAATTGACCAACAAGTAATTTTCGCCTTGAACCAGATACTTCAAACTGACAGTTTTCTGGGCAGGGTCGGGGAGTCCTATGAGCAGTGCAAAATTGCCTCTTCTTCAGTCCCTGGCGTCCGCCCCAACGGTGGATACATGACAATCGTTGAGGCGGAAGTCGTTTCATCTACAGCGCGGCAATCTTCGTGGATACCGTCGCCCGCTGTGGAAGAGACGGGTCCTGAACCGCCAAGAATATGTCTGCCGGGACTCGACGATATAGAGCAGCGGTGCTGGCAGGCGTTCCTGGAATCGTCGGCGCTCCTGCTGGAAACGTTAGATCGCCAACTTGTAAAGATTCACAAGCTCAGGTTGTTCGACTTCCTCGTGCTCTCGATGCTCGCCCGGGCGAACGGCAGCGGTTCGGCTCGGATGGGCGATCTGGCGGAGGCTCTCGCGGTCGGGCCCAGCCGGATGACCCAGCAGATTCGCCGCCTAGAATCGGAGGGTCTCGTGCATCGCAGCCGCAGCACCAAAGACAAACGCGGAGTGATCGCGACGATCACCCGTGAGGGCCGCGCGCGGCTCCAGCCCGCGACCAGAACATATGCGAGACATGTTCGCGCGCATTACCTTGATCAGATGTCACGCCAGAAGATGATCGCCATGGGTGACAGCTGCCGGCGGATCAACCACCCGCTGAACAATTCCCAGGTAATGGACAGGTTTAAGCTCCTGTAGGCGGCGGTCCTCGACAAAGCGTGCCGGTCGATGAAATCCACATTCTGCGATACGGCCGTGGCAGATTTGAGGGGCTGCCCACGCCGCGAGACTGGCTCTTATCCAGAGCTAGCCGTGCCGCACCCGTGTTTCCACCGGATGTGCGGCAAGGCCCATCGGCTTGACGAGAATGGCCTGCGCGAAACGAGTTGCCTGCGGCGACAACTATTGTCCCGCCAGCTTTCACGCTGTGGCATTGCGAGTGTCGCCCGCCACGGTGATGGGACCGGTTTGAGCTGGGTTTAGCCACGGTCATGGGACCACCTGATTGCCAGTAATGGGACCACCGGCGTGTCGCGTCGGGGGCCGCTCGATAACTGGATCGGATCGCTTCACGTCGAAGTCGCGTGAAGGGGT
>NZ_LT546237.1:3656419-3677718 GCF_900078675.2 Mycobacterium interjectum | reverse complement strand
TGAGCCGACCAGCAAGGCCGATTCCCTGCGCGTCATCGAGGAGACCGGCATCGCGCCGGTGTCGTATCCGACGCTCAACCGCCGGCTGCCGGTGTTCGCCAAACCCAGTTTCCGGCAAGCGCTTTCGGCCATGTGTGCTTCTCATGCCCGGTTGGGTCGGGCCAGCTTGGTGCTCTACGACGTGACCACCCTGCACTTTGAGACCGACGCAGGTGACGGTTTCCGTGAGCCCGGGTTTTCAAAGGAGCGCCGCCTCGATCCGCAGATCACTCTCGGACTGCTCACCGATGCCACCGGGTTCCCGCTGACGGTGGCAGCCTTCGAAGGCAACAAGGCCGAGACGGCGACGATGGTGCCGGTGATCAACGCGTTCAAGACCGCCCACCAGCTCAGCGATGTCACCGTGGTCGCTGACGCCGGAATGATCTCTGAAGCCAATCAGGTGGCTCTTCAGGCCGCGGGGTTGTCGTTCATCCTGGGCGCCCGCATTCCGTATCTGCCCGATGTGGTGCGCGAATGGCGCAACAAACACCCCGACGACGCGATCCCCGATGGGCTGGTGGTGACCCAGCCCTGGCCATCGACCTCCACGGAGAAGACCCGGGGCATCCCGGATCGGGTGACCCACTACCAGTACCGCCACGACCGAGCCCGGCGCACCCTGCGGGGTATTGACGAACAAGTCCGCAAGGCCGAACGTGCCGTTGACGGGCACGCCCCGGTCAAACGAAACCGCTACATCCAACTCTCGGGAGCGACAAAGTCGGTGAACCGGACGTTGGAAGCCAAGTCCCGCGCACTGGCCGGATGGAAGGGCTACACCACCAACCTCACCGGACAACCCGCGGCGTTCGTCATCAACGCCTACCACCAGCTGTGGCGCGTCGAGAAGAGCTTTCGGATGTCCAAGCACGACCTACAAGCCCGACCGATCTACCACCGCACCCGCGACTCCATCGAGGCGCACCTGAGCGTGGTGTTCGCCGCAATGGCCGTATCCCATTGGATAGAGCACCAAACCGGTTGGAGCATCAAGAAATTCGTCCGCAACGCCCGGCGCTACCGCACCGTCACCATCCAAGCCGGCAGCCACACGCTGACCGCCGCCGAACCACCGCCGGCCGACCTCGCCGAAGTCCTCGCCACAATCCACGGCCTACGTGCGCACTAGCCTGATAAAAGTCAGGCTGACGGCGTCGAGCATGCGTTCCCATCATGCAACGTGCGCTAGGCCTGTGGCCTGGACCTCAGCTTGGGGTCGCCGCCGCCTCGACGAGCAGGTCGCGAAATGCCGCGCTACTACCGAGTGACGGTTTAGTTCCGGTGCGCGGAGAGACGTCCGCCGAAATTGGCTGATGAGAGCGCTTTAGCTGGACCCGCAGTTATTTTCGGATTGAAATGCTTCCAACGTTGGCCGCTGCAGCGGCCGACGTTACGTATGCCTAACCACTAGGCTCACGACCTATGGAGCCAATGCGACCGCCATCGTTGTTGACCCCCTTGGTGATCGCCACTGGCGAAAGCGTGACAAGGCCAGCTCGCCACAATGGCGCGGGGCGACTCGCTCCACTCATCTCACGGTCTTTATAGTCGCTGATTTCGTTTATGCCACCACCACAAAGCCGATCAGATAGATTCGACCTTGACTCAGTGCGGACGGCGCAGCCCGACGCCGAAGCGTGATACAAATGAAGAAGCGTGATTCAAAGAAGTCGTGGCCACGAGGTCTCGTGCTTCGAACCGGTCTGGCTGTAGGAAGTGGCGCTCAGTGCGCCCGACGGCAATGTTTCCGTCACGAGACTGCAGGTTTCTTGGCCGATGGTCCCGGATGATTGGATCATCGAGGAGTTCCGCGGAGTGATTAAACGTAGCCACCTCTACTAGATAAAGGAATGCCTTGTCGAGGATCGCGAATGGCTCGGTGCGGATCATCGGAGATGGCCGTTGACACTCAGCCTTGGTGTCAGCGCCGCGGTATACGCCCATAACCAGATCGAACGTCGCTCTCGCCGGAATGCGACTCCGTCAACCGCGCAGGTGCGCGCTGCGATGGAGTTATTGGGCCAGCGATGGATACTGCGGGTCGTTTGGGAGCTTGAGCCCGGCCCGCTGCGGTTCTTGGACCTGCGCCACCGCATGGACAACTGCTCATCGAGTGTGCTTTCCGAACGGCTTCGGCAGTTGTTGGCTGCAGGCGTAATCGTCAAGAACCCGACCAAAAGATGGGAGCTGACCACCGCAGGCGCCCAGCTTGGGTCGGCGTTGACGTCGGTATGGGATTGGGCCGAAAGTTGGGCCCGGGAAGAGATGACTGCCCGTGAACCGGGCGCTTCAAGGCCCCGGCCTTCGGGCCCGCCCATGAACGGGCGTTCGGAGCCACGGTTCGAGCGCACTCCGGCCGCGACACACATTGTCTACGGCTGATCGACAGCCCCTCCGATCCGCTACCCGCGCCTGACCCACGTGATGGGCCAGACCGCTCCAGGTTAACCCCGGATCGCGGCCACGCCCTTGACCAGCAGGTCGCGCGCGCGTTGAATATCGACGGGCGCGGCCGGCTGGTCGGGACTCATCGTCGGACTGGCGATCACAACAACCTCATAGTCGCCGAATTGAGCCGAATAGCGGTAGGCCTCGATGGAACGAGCGCCCTCGGGTGCGTCGGTCTGCATCACACGCCTCTCTCCGAGCGTCTTTGTCCCGTCGATCTTGGGTGCGTCGACCGCCTCGAGGCCTCCCTTCATGTGCGGCCCGGTGAAGGCCACCGTGCTGCAGTGATGTCCGGTTTCATTGGACGGCAGCGGCGGGGAGGTCTCCATCGCGACAACGAGGAGCCGGTTGCCGTTGCCCTCGGCGGAAACACCGGCCATGGTGCCTTTCAAGCCCGCGGGCATCTCGGGCCCGATCGCTACTTTTGCGCATTCGGGGGGATCGAATACGAGACCCGTGGGCAGCTTGTTCGCAGAGAGAAACTTGGGGTCGATAGCGCGTTTTGCGATGTCGTTGATTGTGAACTCGGCTCCAAAAGTCGACTTGACTTCGGTCACCTTGCTGATGTCCGCCTTCGACGAAGAGGCATTGACACCCGAAGAGCAGCCGGCGAGCGCGCATATGGATGCGATCACGAACACTACCCTCAACATGAAGCCAACCTACCCACCGCGCCGTGATACGACGGCGACGGCGAAGAAGAACCTCTGATGCTCACGGGTGCCTATGCGTCAACGATGAATCGGCGCCAAGTCGAGGATCAACCACCGGCCGCTTTCCTTTGTTAGTTCCACACGGAGGGCGATCACCTCATATAGCGGTGGAGCATCGGCCCTAGTCCGGGTGCCGCGCATGATCACCACCACGCTCGCGGCTGACGGCGTGAGGGCTTCCACGCCGGCCGAAAGCGTCCTCGCCTCCGCCGTGATCAGGCCTTGCGCCAGGGAGGAAGTGGACTTGTTGTAGAGCTCTGTGAACGCGATAACGCGGTCGGGCACCATCACCGCGGTGGCGCGGTCGAGCGAGCCTGTCGGGTTCTGTGGCGAGAACGTCGATGCGTTCTCGGCCATGGCGGTGGCGACGTGCATCACCTCGGACGAGGCGCGTTTGAGATCACGGTCCGGCACCGTCCAGCGGGTATAGCCAACCCCAAAGGCCGCCAGCGCGGCCGTCGCAGCCACGGCAATCACGGCCAGCCGCAGCCTGGGGCTGTTGTCGTTGGTGCCGAAGGTGACCGAATTGCGTCGGAAAAGGACAAAATTGACGAGCATGCCCGCGGTGATCAAGAGCGCGAGGATCGAGCATGTCGAGACCCACCACAGCGGCCAGCGAAGAGCGACGCCGATCATCAGCAGCGCGGCGATCGTGGCCAGGGGAGCGGCGATGTCGAAGGCGAGCACTCGCCAGAGGCTTATCAAAAATGTTCGGTTTCCCAGGAGTCTCAGGGACTTCGGGTCGACCACGCTCGTCAACTTTCTCATCGCAGGACCCTCAACCCCGAGATCAGCAAGTTGTCGTCGACATCGGAGACGTCGACCAGCAGGTTCCAGTACAGTGCTTGCGGTTTAGTGCCGGGGCTTCCGCTGACCGATGTGGCCGCCACCTGGATGGTGTCGGTGCGGCTGCCGACTTTGGCAGCCGCCGGCTCGGGCGCCGCAGTGGGAAACGTGCCGATGTCGCCCAAATCGTGGTGCACCGATTGGATGACCACCGACTCGATCTGGGTGGACCGATACGAGGGCAGCTGCTGCACCGCTTCCCGGTACGGCTGCATGGTGGCGTCGAAACCGGCCTTGAGCTGACCGGCCGTTCCGTCGCGCAGGCGCCGCAGGCTCGCATCGAGGTTGTTGTTGTTCATGTTCATGAGCACCAGCGCCCACTCGGCGGCGGCTTTTTTTGCCCGAATCTGGTAGTGGTGCTCGTCGACATCGCTGCGATGCGACGACCAGAGAACCAGGCAACCGACGACCGCGGCAAGCAGCAACACCCCGAGGAGGGTCGAGACGATGCCGTAGGCCGAGAGCATCCTGCCGCTCGACGGTCTGCGTCTCGCGCTGCCGGCGTGCGGTTCTTTGGCCGATTCACTATCGCTGTCGTCTGATAGTTCAAGCGGTTCACGATCGCCGTCGTTCGATTCACCGTCAGCGTCTTCCAACACGTCTGGCGCCTGATTGTCACTGTCGCCCGACAGTTCGAGGGAATCGCTATCGGTGTGGCCCGATGCTTCGTGCGGCTCGCTATCGGACGACGTGTTGTCGGACTCTGCATCGGGCATTGATAGTTCGGGCGCGGTATCTGTGTGGCGACGCCGCTTCCCAATCCCCTTTCTGGGTATGGCTGCGCGGCTCTGCGTAGGGAAAGTGTTGAGTCAACTGACGCAGGCCGTGCTCGTTGAGCACTCTTCGGCATGTTCTGTCACCAAGAGAATAGCGAACAACCAGCGGCAATCACCGCCCGTATATCGGCGTCGTCACGAAGGCGCAGATCACGAAAGAACCGCTCGAGTTGTTGCAGGGAAGCCGTCGAAACGAAGCGCCTTGGACGAGCATCGTCTGGCGAGCGGTCGAAGTTCGGAGGCGGCAGACGGCCGCGCGGCGATATCGCGCGAATCAACGATGCACCGGTTCGATGACGATCGACGTGCTGCGGCAATGGGTGTAAGGCACGCGGTCCGCAAGTGGCCTTGACAGCGACACCACGATTGCCACCGCTAGCACGCCTGGACCAGCCGCGTAGTCACCTGATAGCTAACTACCGGTCCGGGTCAAGGCGTTCCGATTGCGTCCGAGACTGTAATTTCGCATTGAAAGACTCTGACGCGCCAGTGCATTTGCTGAAATGCGGAGTGCCGCTGGAATGCCAGCCATTTTTCGTCAGTGTCAGGATTGCGGGCCGTGGCGATCCGAGCCCGGATCCGCGGCCGCCCACTGAAACCCGCATTACTTAGATTCTTCTCAGGTAGGTTTCTCATTCATCGTCATAGTTGTCGTGACAGGAAGGCGCACAGATGAAGCGTAAGCAGCACAGCATGAGGCGGAATCGCCGCAACGCGAAGGCGGATCGCCGCGGCCGCGCAGCCGGCCTCGGCACCGCCGCCGGCGCTTTTCTCACCGCGGCGATGGCCCCGGTCATCGCCGCGCCTTCAGCCCATGCCGGCGTACTCGACATGATTATCAATCCGGTTATCGGCCCCATCATGGGGGCCATCAACAACGGGGCTGCCCAGGGCATCAACGCGGGCGCGGCCGCTATCGGTGGCCTTTCCGCGGGTACGGCCGCCCTCGGCGGCCTTCATTCGGCCGCCCTGCAAAGCATCACCAACAGCATCAATGCAAGCACTGCCGCCCTCAATCTGGGTGGGCTCAACGCGGCTGCGGCCAATAGCATTAGTGGGAGTGCGGTCACGCTGGAGGGGCTTCATTCGGCCGCCCTGCAAAGCATTACTAACAGCATCAATGCAAGCACTGCCGCCCTCAATCTGGGTGGGCTCAACGCGGCTGCGGCCAATAGCATTAGTGGGAGTGCGGTCACGCTGGAGGGGCTTCATTCGGCCGCCCTGCAAGGCATTACTAACAGCATCAACACGAGTGCCGCGGCCGCGAATATCGGCAACGTGAGCGCGGCCGTCACTAATCAGGGTCCCGTTGCCATCTTCAATCAGATAGGTTATTCAGCCACGACCGGTTTCTATAACGGGATCCACACGGCCGGCGAGGCGTGGATAGCCAGCCCGATCGGTCAGGCAGTGGACGGGCCGGTCAACGGTCCGTTCGTCGCCGTGTTTGGGCGCGATCTGATCGGCAATGGCGTCAACGGGGCCACCGGTCCGNCGGCGCCGGCGGGTACGGCAGCACCTTCGTCGGTGGCGGCAACTACGGCGGCAACGGCGGCGTCGGCGGCGCCGGCGGCAACGGCGGCGCGCTATTCGGCCAGGGAGCCAAGGGTGGCGCCGCCGGGAACGGCGGTGGTTTCCTCACCGGCAGCACCTACTCCGGTTTCCCCGGGCAGGGCGGCGCCGGCGGGTTCGGCGGGTTCCTGACCGGCAACGGGGGCAATGGCGGTCAGGGCGGCTCCGGTTACTTCCAAAGCGGCGGCAACCACCTTGGTCTGGGCGGTATCGCCGGATTCGGTGGGTTGCTCGGCCAAAACGGGACGGCTGGCGCAAACGGAACCCCCGTCAACCCCTAGCAACTAATGCCCCAGTGAGGGTAATGGCCGGTACACGCTTGGCGTGTAGCGGCCATTACCCTTTTGCCGGGATCGCGCCCCGTCGGCCTTGAGCCTGGGGCTACTGGCAAGGGGTTGAAGAACTCGAAACAGTGGGACGGCAGGAGCCGGTTCGTTCGGTTTCATTGCGCGGAGGCCAAGCAATTCCCAGGCGAGTCGGACAAGTGGGGCCACATCAGACCGACACCCCAATACCCGCGACCACACCGATGGAGCCTATTTCGAACCGCCCTGGGGCCAAATCAGGCTGTCGCAGCCAGCACGGGCAGTCGGTATCGCCGAGGAGCTGGGGCGGCCTCGACGGTCTTCCGTGAGCTGCGCCGCAAGCGCCACACTCCGGGCCGGTACTTGCCCCCGACGCGCAGAGGATAACGATCGAGTAGCCAATTCCTGGTCATCACGGACGCGCCGCGTCACCATCGACCAGCAAAGCAAGCTCTGTTGGTGTCCTCGCCGAACTGTCTGAGCAAGCGATGGGTTACCAGGTGCTCGTGAACTGCCGGTGCGGATTTCCAGGGAATTCGAGTGACCGTCGTAACGGGACACGTTGCCGACTAGTGGTAGGGGAGTGACGCGGTCTGGCCGAAGCCGATGTCATTGCGGGTTACGGCGGGCAGTATCAAGGCAGGGCCGCACGGTGTGCGTGAGGAGGTTCGAATCGAGGTCGATGTCGCTGACCGCCATCTGGCCATCGTCGCATGCCAGCAGCGGTGGCGAGCGGAGGTGGGGTTCGCAGGAGACCCAATTCCGAACCAGGGCCACCGCAACATGCACCCGCAGCGCAATGCGCCCGACTGGGTTAGCCCAGTCGGGCGCATTGCGTGATTTCCTCGGACGCGGCTCAGAGGCGGAGCAGACTCAGGATCATTCCGGGGATTGTCGATGCCAGGTTGGCGCCCACACCGCCCATCAGGCCGGCGATGTCGGCCGGCAGGCCTGCCAGGCCGCCGACGCCGGCCGCGCTGATGGCCCTCGCGACGTCGGCTGACACCGAGCCGACCGACGGCGCGATGGCGGCGAGGTTGGCTGCGGTGCTGAAGGCTGCCGGAGACGCGAGGCCGGCAGCACCGCTGACGGCGGCCGCGCTCGCGGCACCGGCCGGGCCATAAATACCCCACAGGGTTTGCAGGTTACTGACGATCGTTTGCCAGGACGGCCATCCGGTGATCAGCTGGTTGAGGAAACTCTCGATGGCGACCGGCAGGTTACCGCCTTTGGCGATGTTCTGGGCGTTCTGAGTGGCCATCGCGTTCGCGATGCCCGGCAGTATAGACTGGAGCGTGATGTGCAGGCTCGAGCCTGTAAGGGGATCTACCTGCCCATACACGATCTCGCCGGGGATGTTGATCGCGTTCAGCGCCGCTCCCAAGAGATCTCCGGCGCTCAATGAATTGTAGGTGGCTTGCAGACCGTTTCCCAGCGACTGAAAAAACGCGAAAGGCAGCACCTCGACGTAGGCGAGCCCGAAGTTTATGAGACCGATGGTTGTCGCGTTAGTGAGCCCGTTCCCTAAATCGGTCACGGCCTTTGCAGCAATACCGGGAATATTTTCGAGCGGGTCGAGGACCGGAATCAACAGTCCACCGAACATTGCCTGATACAGCGGTCCGCTGAACGCCTGACTGATGTTGCCCGCCATGATTTCGCCCCACGCGGTGTTCAACAGGGGCACAAAATCTTTGGCCGCAGAACCGGTGTAGAAATTCACTGCGCCCTTTGCGGATGCCTGGAAGTCGCCAACGTATTGGCTCGCGAACTGCACCCAGTTAGCGGCGACCTGTTGCCCGATGACGGCGGGCATCTGCCCCCATAAGTCGATATTCGGCTGCAGGTTTTGTATTGCCGTTATGGGGATGTTGAACCAAGTCTCGAGCGGATTGGCGATGTAGTCACTGGCGGCGAGCTCCACAACACGATGCTCGATGGAGGCAGCGCGCTGCTGAAAAGTGGACGCGACGTCGTCGGCAACGGTCGGGGTCACGGCGATCAGGCTGGCGCCTACTACCGCGGCACCCGCGGTGACGTATGGCCGGAAGTTTGCTAGCTGAAGCATGCGCACTGTTCCTTTGCTGTCTGTGGTCTGGCTGTTCGTAGACTAGCTGAGAGCAGACTAAGAGCAGGCGATTTCGGGAACAAACTGCAACCCGCCCCAGGCCCCCCGCGCTAGGCAAACATATTAGATAGAGATCGGGCTGTTAAGTAGATATGCGTGCATCTCATGGCAAACTCATTGGCCATCGTCTATGCTTCAATGCGCAACTACCCTACAATTGCGCCTCGGAGCTGTGTACGGATGGTGCTGTGGTTGCAGATTAACTTGTGAAACGTGTTTTACCGCAGGTCGGGACGGTAGTCGTCTATTTGATCATATTGCTAGGGCGGCTCTGGGTTGGATCGTCGCCGCCCATTCGAGCGGATGCCCATCAGGTTTCAAAAGCAGACACCCGACCGGCAATGCTGAACCTCGCTGAGGAATGGTACCGGGGTTTTCTGGTCCACACCTGGGCTGACCCACGGCTTCTGTGGCTGGGATAGGTGAAGATCTCGCCATTCGCGCGCATTATCTGGTCGATCGCCACTTTCGCGCCCGATCGGAGGATATTGCCGGCTGCACTGTCAGGGCGGCCATTTACGGGGTCATCAGCGGGGCCGCGGGATCCTGCAGGTGACGGATTGGCGATGCGACCTCCAGCTCGGGTCGAACGGCCAGATCGGGATGTCCCAAGAGGGTTCTTCCCGGCAATAACGAAACGTTGTCGAGCCGGTCGCGGCTCCGCGTGTCATCCTCGCCGAGGTCCATGCGTTCGTACCTGACCCCGCGGCGGCCTTTGCCGGCGCGGTTGCTCGCCGGAGGAGTTCAGGGGCGGCCGGCGTCCACTCCCGCCAAGCCCGGCTGGTATCGAAGATCACCTCGGCGAGGCACTCCGCGTACCCGACTCAAACCGCGGGTTCTGCCACGGCCAACGCAGCGAACAGTGTCGAACCCGAACTGCGGCAAGCCCGAGATGGGCCGTGATGTCGGGCGACCAGAGTCCTCGCCCGACGCCGATGCGGTGGTGCATGATCTGGTGATGGCCGAATATATCCTGCGTCCCGTCCCTGCCGGCACCAACGGTTCCGTTCAACAATTCGCCCCTGTGCTGGGCGAGGTCCAATCATGCACTCCGCAAGGCGACGAGTGGTCGCCCGAGTGTGACATCGACATGGTCGCCAACGCCGCCGCCGCGAATGTTTTTCGGCGAAGGTTGCCACTGCGGGGCCGGACCACGTCAAGTTCAATTTCCGATCAACTTGGAGGATCGATGAAGTGAGGCAGATCGGCCCCAATTTTTTCATCGTCGGCGCGGCGAAAGCGGCGACTACATCCCTCAGTTCTCTGCTTGAGACGCACCCGCAGGCCGCTATCGTGCGGTTCAAGGAGCCTCATTTCTTCTCCTACGATTATCGTTATGCCGAAGGCTGGCGCCTGTATCTGACGCTGTTTAGTCACGTCTCCGACGAGAAAGCGGTTGGCGATGCTTCGACATCCTATTCCCGCATCCGTTATCACCCGCAGGTGATCGAGCGCATCAAGCGGCACGTGCCCGATGCAAAGATCATTTATATGGTGCGGCACCCTATTGAACGCATGGAATCGGCGTACGTCGAGCACATGTGCACCGGCGACGAAATGCCCTTTACGTCGATCAACGACGTTATCCGCCGACAGCCGATGATCATCGACTCGAGCCGCTACTGGGAGGTGTTCGATGCCTACCGGCGGGCCTTCGGTGAGGAACGGATCGAAATCGTGTGGTTTGAGGAGTATATCGCCGATCGGAAAGCCATCTTTCAGGAAGTCTGCCGGTTTCTGGAGATCGATGATCAATTCGAGCCAAATTTAGATAGGGAACGGGTAAACAGCCGCGAGGACGCGGCCATGCGCATGGCGCGGCTGGGGCGCGGCGGCATACCGTTGGATCTGGTTTGGAGCGAGAATTTGCGCCGCGAAACGATTGCCCAGATTCGCGACGATAACCTGCGCTTCTTGGCTCACTTCGGCCGGCCAGCCAACTACTGGGGCGACCTATTCGAGAATGGCGTCCACGGAAAATCTTCTGGTCGCCGATAGGCGTGCCGGCTTGGTTTGTTACGCCAATTGCGGCGTGGGCTGTGCGCCCTACCTCGTCCCAGCACGTCCCCGATGACGGTCATGGCGTTTTGCCGGGCGCGACCACAGTCATCCCCAGTGCGTCCGTGCCCTCGGGGAGGCGACTGTGGTAAGTCATCAGTGCGGTCAATGGCGCAGTGGATTCGGCAGTTTGGGCAAGCGGCCAGGTGTATCGCGTCCAGCGAGCGGAGTCCGGGATCAAGGTAGGGCGCTGCGGTGGCGCAAATGAGCGAGGCGATTTCGAACCGGTTCGGCCCGGCCAACACGGATGGAACGGCTGGTAGGCCGTCCGGAGCGACTGCCCGAATGGCTCTAGTCAGCTCTACTTCGACCAAAAGCGATGTTATCCAGGCGATTTCGGCACGACGGTCGAGCCAGTCAGGTAAATCACGGAATAGGAACTGCGCAGCATGGGGCGCTCGATCGAGAGCGTGTCGCCGGGTCCGCGATGCGAATGCTCGGAACAATTTAGATGTTCCGAGCGCTCATACGACCTGCAGGCCCTCGGGCATATCCCGCGGATTGCGCCAGAACGCGTCGTTGACAAAGCGGTTGAACAGGTCGGGCGGCAGCAACGTGGTGCGCGGCTCGGCTTTGACCGTGCCGCGCACGGTGTGCAGCCCCGGAGTGCCGGCACGCTCGTCGAACTCGGTGACGTCGTAATCGACGTGTCCGAAATTGTGTTCATATAGTGGCTCACCGATAAATGCGTAGATGGCATGCATAACTTTGGCCGGGTCGGTGCTCAAGGTTTCATACTGGACAAGGAGCAGTCGATCGGTTTGCGCGCCGTAACACGCCTGCTTCAGCGCGTCGTAGGGACCGCCGACCATCCCATCGGGCCCCACAACACCCATAGCGCGGGTGTACACCGTGCCGCCGGGTTCGAAATTGAAAATCGACGACGGGCTGAAGACGTTGCGTTGCACCAACCGCTCGATGCTGTCGATCACCCACGGCAACTCGCGCACACAGGCAATGACCTTCGATTCCGGAAACAACCGCGCTATGGCCGGCATCCACGCGCACCACGCACGGTTGGTATCGAAGATCACCTCAGCGGGCCTTTCGGCATAGAAGTTGTCGAACAGCCCATGCAGGATGCGCTCACGCGTAGCGTCATCGATAAACACCGAAAATTCGTTGCGCGCACTCATCTGACCCAGGAGCGCGCCAAACAGCCCGGCCAATGGACCGGACATGCCCGCCTCAAAGCGCGGGTTCTGCCGCAACAAAGCCGCCAACAAAGTCGAGCCTGACCTCGGCAGACCCGAGATGAAATGCATTGATGCCATGCGGCGTCTCCTGTCTCAGGTTCACTTTGTGTGGGCGTTACCAGAGATATCGCCCTGGACTTATTCCATATGGTAACTGATCGCACGTGACCGCGACTGCATGTGATAACAACTGGCAGTCGCCTGGCGGCGGCTAGCAAATTCCGCTGACCGTCACATGAATCCTTCAACACGGTGGGCGGGGGTCGGCTGATGACGATCCGCAGAGCCTGCGCGATTTCGCTGGCCTGTCGAGACTGAACGAGTAACGGGAAACTGCCAAATTAAGCCAACTGTTGTAAAGTGCAACCAATCTGTGCGGTCATCGAACGACTATGTACATCGGTGAACAATCCGCCGGTCGCATCCCGGGCGCTTGGGCCGTCGATTATGCTCGTGGCATCACATCTAAGCGGCAGGAGAAGCATCGTGACGGACGCCAATGCCATCGCCGGGCTGCGGAGTATGAGAGTTCCCGAGGGGATGGGCAGCAGTCAGGCCCTCAAGGACTTCCTGATTGTTCAGAGCCAGGTCGACCAGAGTTCCACTTCCCTCGACGAGCAGATCAATGCCCACCGGCAGATGCTCGGTTTGCTCATCGCGTCGCACTTGGAGGTCGTTAACATCCTCGGTGCCATCGAAGAAACCCTAAAGGTAATGTCACAGCGATCCGCCTAGCGGACTTGTTGTCGGCGGCGGCATCTCGGCCGTTAGTAGCTAGTCGAGACCACATCCAGCGTGCAGGCGGAGCGAGCTTCAAACTATCGCAAATTGTCGGCTCCGAGAATTCGTCATGACGACGGCCCGGCGCACCGCTCAGCACACGTCAAAGTAGTGGTGCGTCAGAGACTGGCTGTTGCTCACGGCAAGTTGATCTTCTTCGGCGGGTAGCTGATCCGGTGGGAACTGTCACCCGTCGCGACCATCTCCCGGCGGGCCAGTCTGAGGATAGAGCTCAGTTCAGCGATATGTGAAATCACCATGTCGAAGTATTTCCTTTAACAGGCATCCCGTCCGTAGCTCTAGAATGCCTTCGATAGCTTACTGCAGCGTGGCTGGCATCTGAGCTATTAGCTCTTTTGTTCGGATGAACGTCGAGGCGCGCGCGCAATAATCGATTTACCAAATTGTCACGCAGTCCAGAAGCGGGTAATGACTCCTGCAAGGTATGAACCGCTCCGTCACCTCTCCTCCAGTCGGTTTGATGGGCGGTGGAAAGCGGCAAATAATTAAAGAGAGCGAGACGGCGGCTCTTCGGGCTCCGCACCACGCCCAATTGAGACTGCCGGTTAAACCTTTATCCGTGAGCGTCGATGCCTTCACCTTGGAAGCTGGGCCGAAGCAAAGGAAAATGGTCAATAATGTATTTGATCAGCCGCCGGCTGGCGAATGGGGGATGACTTTTGCGCCCGGCACTTTGCCGGCGATGCTGCCCATACCGCGGCCGCTCAGGGCTCCCATCAGCGCCTGGGCGAAGGGGCTGGATGGCATGGCCGATGCTTGTGCCATCGGTGGTGTGGCCACGCTGGTTGGCGGCAGCACCGGCGCGGCGCGGGTCATCCCCTGAGCGGCCGTCGACCAACCCGGCGGAATCGACAGCCCACCGATTTTCGCCGCATGCGCCAACTCCCCGGAGATCGTCGTTCCCCACGACTTGAGTTGATTGGTCACCCCGCCGACCACCAATTGCATCTTGCCGTCCACGAGCTGACCGATGCTGGTGAGGAGCTCCTCGCTACCGGTCAGGCCCGTCGCCCCCGTGGAGTTGGCGGTCGCGTTGCCCATGTTCGTGAGCAACGAAATGGGCTGCTGACCCATGCTCACCATGTAGTACGCAGCCTCCAGGGAATAAAGCGACGACTGGCTGAATCCGCCGCCATTCAACAACGTACTCAGACCGGTGGTGTTCAACACCCAGGCCACCGGAGGTGCCGCCGACAGCGAACTCAGCGCCACCTGCGTCTGGGTGCCCAGAGTCGTCAACGCCGCCAACACGCTGGCCCCATCAGTGATACCCAATGCCGGTGTCGCAGCGGCCGCGTTCGTCATTGACGGCGGGACACTTAGCGCCGGCACCTGCACCGCGCCGCTGGCCGAGGTCGCATACCCATTCATCGCCGCCACGTCCTGGGCCCACATTTCCATGTACTGGGCTTCAGTCGCCGCGATTGCCGGACTATTTTGACCGAAGATATTGGTGGCCACCAACGCCGCCAACAATGCCCGATTCGTCGCGACCACCGCCGGGGGCACCGTCATCGCAAACGCCGTCTCGTACGCGGAGACCGCCGCGCTCGCCTGGGCGCTGGCCTGCGCCGCCGCCGCCGCCGTAGCGCCCATCCACGACACATACGGGGCGGCTGCACCGGCCATGGCCATCGCAGACGGACCCGACCACCCACTGCTCAAATTCGCAATCACCGACTGATACGAGCTCGCCGTGGCATACAAATCGGTAGCCAACCCATCCCAAGCCGCGGCCGCCGCCACCAACGGCCCCGACCCCGGCCCGGCGTACATCAACGCCGAATTGACCTCCGGCGGAAAAAACGCGAAATACACGGAGACCATCCTTCTTAACCGGCCGCAGCCGTATTCGCCGCCTCGGCCACCGCGTATGACGTACCACCGGTGGCCATGGCGCCGACAAATGCGTCATGAATCTGACTGGCCATCGTCGCAACCGTTTGATACGCCAGCCCATGGACAGCGAACTGTGTGGCCACCAACGCCGACACCTGGTCGGCCGCCGGCGCCACCACCTGCGTTGTCGGACCTTCCACCGCCGCGCTCGCCGACACCATGGACGCGCCAATCGTCGACAGATTCCCTGCCGCAGCGGTCAACAATTCTGGTCGCGTGATCACAAAGGACACGCCCCACCTCCTTCAACACGACCACCGAGCTCCTTGCTTGGTGGATACCATCCAATTGCTATGCCGGATTGGTCATCTCACATCTGGCGTCTTCTGGTCCAGTAACATTTCGACCCACTGCGGCCTGCTGCCGACACCTCACGGATTCCGTTCGGGCGGTGCTGGGCAGGCAAGCCGCCCTCGTGGCCGCCAGTTGGCTTCCGCGTATGAAAGAGCTGAGATCGGAACCTTTTTTCATGTCGTTATCCAACGCAGTGACAGCAATGTCCGTATCTCGGGAATGCTGGTCAGCCGGGAGCTGAGCAGCGCACATCCAGACGCTTCAAGACCCTTCGCGAACACAGCGACCTCGAGGAGGCTCAGGCTTGCGACGGCCATCCCCCGGATGCCCGGGCGCCTAAGCGCTAACCGCATTTCCATCTCCTCTGACGTCTCGCGGATCGCATAACCGGCCGCGTGACCGCACAGTATCGAAGACGTCCTGTCGGAATGTGCTGTTCGGAATCAAAGACCCAAGCCTGCTTCGCATCTACCGCACCGGGCAACGCCTCGGCGAACCAAGCCGACTGATCAGTCGGCTTGGTTCGTGCTATCAGCAAATGTTTACCAGGGCTAGATTGTTTCAACGTGACAATACCTGCCGGTAACAAGACGACGAGTCGTAAGGGCGAAGTTCGGTTATCCCGCAACGGTATTCATCCGTTAGCCGACCGGCCGGACCGGTCGCGCCCGTGCAGCGGCGTGGTCGATTTCGCTTCTCATTGCATGATGTGTCGCTTACTATCCGGATTCATGAACGGCCTCATCGGCGGCCGGACCGCCAGCGATATACCCGGATTGGATATAGCCGAGCAGAAGTCTTGGGAGAATTTCCTCGCGGCAGCCATACACGTGTATGCCGTCTTGAACGGGCGATTGGTTGAGGCACACGGGTTGACGCTCGGAGATGTGAATTTGCTGCAGATATTGAGCAACTCACCCGCCGGTAGCGCCCGCATGGGTGACCTAGCTGCCGCACTTCCGTCTCCGCCAACGCATGTGACCCGGAAAGTCCGTCGCCTTGAAGGCCATGAACTGGTACATCGTGGTGTTAGCCCCATTGACCGGCGCGGTGTGATAGCCACCATCACCGACCGAGGTCGCGCGCTGGGAGAACAGGCGATGGTGACCTACGCCAGGGAAGTCCGAAAGATCTTCCTCGGCCAGATGTCGCACGCGCAGATCAGCGCCATGGAAGACAGGTGCCACCGGATAGCCGAGGCGCTCAAAGAGTCTGAGGCCGCAGCCAACCTTGTCCATTTCTCGACCCGTCGCGCCCGGCATCCGGGTCCGCTGCGAGGGCCGAAAACTTAACCGAAAAATGTTTGGAGCCGTACGACCACCAGGGTCTCGGCGCCGGATCGCACGCCAGTCAGCCGACCTGCACTGACTTAATCGTCACGTTGGTAGCCGGAGGCCCGTCGTCGCCACCGCCTACGACGCCTTCTTTGGCGATGCTGTTGAGCGTAGCCAGGCCCTCTGCATCAACCTTGCCGAACACGGTGTATTCCGGCGGTAGCTGGGAGTCCTTGTAAACCAGGAAGAACTGACTGCCGTTGGTGCCTTGCCCGGTGTTGGCCATGGCGACGGTGCCTCGCACGTAGACCACGGGCTGATGTGCCGTGGGGTCGTCCGGTTTAAACTGGTCGGTGGGATACTCGTTCCCAAATTGATAACCCGGGCCACCGGTGCCGTCGCCTTTAGGGTCGCCGCACTGGAGCACGCCGAGCTTCGGTGATGTGGTCAGCCGGTGGCAGTGGGTGTCGTCAAAGAACTTCTGTTTTGCCAGGCTGGTGAAGCTGTTCACCGTACATGGTGATTCGTTGTTGGCCAGCGTCAGCCCGATGGGACCCCGGTCGGTCATGATGCTGACTTTTATTTGTGCGGGATCGGTCGCTACCTTGCCCGCCTGTGGCGGGTCTACCGGTTTGCTGGCCGGCGCAGGCGACGGTGCGTATTCACAGTTCGCACCCACATCGACGGACGGTGCAAACGACGGCATAGGGGGCGCTCCGACCGACGCGGCGGGAGCGGGTCTGGAGCTACTCGCGGCTTCCGCGGCCTTATGGTGGTCGTCACGGTTGGCGAGAATGATGCTGACCACAACGGCGGCAATGGCGGCCATCGCCGCGACGGCCGAACCGACGGCGGTCAGGGTTCGGCGGCGGCGGTCCATCCGGGTCTGGCGCTCCAGGCGTTGTCGCAGTTTGAGTTTGGCTGCCGCTCGTCGCTCTTCGTTGGTCGGCACTGCCACCATTCCTCCGTGGTTGTCTTGCAAATCGGGGCGAAGTGTGGCCTTGGCTGGCCGAGCGCTTCGTCCTGTCGATAAACGGGATTACCTGCCTTGCACGGCAGCACAGGCTCCCAGGACCGTTGTGGAGAGGTAATTGGCCGCATTTGCCAGATGATTGTCGGGCGGCGAATATGTCGGCACGGCGAGGGCGAAAGCGCGGCGGTATTCAGCCGAGAGGCCGGCGAAATCCTGCCAGACGGGATTGCCGCTACTGCGGCCCAGCTGGTCAAGGCTGGCGGCGAATGTGTTCATCGCCTGAGCGGCGGCGTAATTAGTCGCTCTTTGCTCCTCGTTCCAGAGGATGGAGGGGATAGTCGGGTTGATGTTCTGCCACGCGGCGGTTTGCTGCCCGAACTGGTCCAGCGCCGACTTCCATTGCGCACAGACAGGATTGGGTCTGATCAGAAAGGGCTGCGGGTTTGCCGCATTTCCTACGGGCGGGACCTGCGACGGCGCCCCCTCGGGGGGCACCATCGGTCCGCGCGCCGCCGCCGACCCATCGGTGATGGCGGTGCAGATCGCCCCAAGCGCCGAGGCCGCGCTGTTTGCCGTGCCGGCAAAATTGTCGTCGGCCGGTGTGTATTTCTGGATATGCATGGCATAGGCGAACGAGTAAGCAATAAATTGCTCGTACAGTTCGCGGACGATGCGATGAGGTGTCAACTTCACCAGGCCGACGGTTTCCGCGGCCGCATTTCGCATCGACTGCGCTGCCGCCATGAATTGCATGCGCAGCTTGTCGTCCCATGCCGAGGCTGGGACCGATCGGTCTCGATCGTTCCAAATGCCCTGTCCGTCATTGGCCAGCGAATTGTTGATCTGTGTCCACCCCGCGCAGCTGGGATCATCAGTAATGATGGCGGCGGGCCCGACGTCGTGCGCGCTGGCGACCGCAGCAGCTTCCTGGTTGGTACTTGCTCCCGACTGAGCGGACGACGAATTGTTTTCCGAATTGCTGCTGTCGAAGAACAACACCGCTGCCAGGATGATCGCTAGAACTGCGACCAGAGTCGCAGCGCCCAATGCCCGTTTCAGGTTCCTGTTTTCATCCGGGTCGTCGATGTCGTCGTCGTCATCAACGTCATCGTCATCGTCGTTGTCCAATGCGCGGGTGTGAGGCTTCACGCTCGGCAGCTTAAGTCAGAACGCGTCCGCTGTCGACGAATTCGCGATTTGAGCGCACCACCGTGCTACACGGAAGGTGCCCAACGGGATTCGAGGAACCGGGCCGCTAGCGCTGCAATTGTTTACGTATTGAAATATCGATCTGGTCATCGTGCACTGCCAGCCTGCTGCTCAGAAAGCGCGGACGACTGCGCTGACGATCCTCGTCAACGCGCTGGGAATCATCCGAGCCAGATTGCCACTCAGACCACTCAATAGACCGGTAATGCCGTTGCCGCCCAGTAATGCGGTGAGCTCCACACCCGCCGATCCTATGGACGCGGCCGCTCCTGGCGTCGTCGGCTCAGCTAGTGCGTGAGCGAGTTGCGTGGGCCAGGTGACCAGCAGTTGCTGAAGCAGGCTGCCGTTATTGAGCAGGCCGGTAAAGGCCTCGCCAGTCGGGTTGTAAATGGCGCTCGGGTAGACGTAGCCCTTGAGAAGGTCGCCGGCCAGGTCGGCGGGCACCTTGAGAAGGTCGGTCAGTGCCGCCGCGCCGTTCGCCGAGGACACGTCGCTGCCAATCTTGCCGAGATCCGCCAAAAGCCCGAAGGTGACGCCGATTTCGGGAGACAGTAGGGCGTCGCTGAGGGATTTCAGGTTCGCGGAGCTCATAAACGTCTCGGTCACGTTCGTCAACGTTTGCAGCAGCTCGCCGGGGATCGTCGGGGTCGGCGGTGCCCCCGCCTTGGCGGTGCTAAGGAATGGGCTCAGCAAGGGCTTCATCGTGTGGTCCAACGCCTCCAGCGCCCACTCGTCGTAGTAGCCGAACGCGCTGAAGAGGTTGCCTTGCGCGAGAGCTGCCAAGATCTGTTGCAAGGTACTGCCTGACTCCGTAACTCCGCCATGCGTGACGGATCCACCGAAAAGCCCGAAGACATAACCATCATCGTTGCCGTACCACCCGCCGTAAATGGCGTTCTGCAAGCCGGTTTGGGCGCCCGCCAGCGCGGCGCTCAGCAGGCCTCCGTAACCGGACAAGTTGGTTCCCGTCTGTGCCAGCAGGCCCGGAAGCGCAACCTCGGCGCCGCCGCCCAGGGTCTGCAGATTGATAACCGCCTGACCGGCGACGTCTTCGTATTCGCCGACGACATCACCGAGCACGCCGGTGAGCTGGACCGCTGGGTGCTGGGCCTGGGCCAGCGTGTTAGTTGTGACCAGGCTGGGGCTACCGGATTCGCGGCGATCAGGCTGGCGCCGATCATGGCGGCTCCGACGAGCAACAATTTGCGCGGCGTGGCCCGCAAGAGCTCGCCGGTCGAATCGGGACGAGGGGAAACTGCACAGCGTCTCCTCAAGTACTTGGCTATCAACACGCCGCGACGGACGCTACCTGAGGACCCCGGCCGAAACAATAGGCGTGCCTAAGCTAATTAAGGGCAGCCTCACCTAGTTTTCGTCGCCGGCCAGTTCTCAACCGCGGCCCGCGTTCGGGTGCTGACGGCTCGATGCGCTCGGGACCGATCGGTGCGCGCATGCCTCCCGCTGTCACGCAAGCCCGGGGCCGTTGACCATCCGAACGTCGGCGCACCAGCGTTGCGTAATGCCCATGACTGATTGTGCGGCGGGGAGTTCCGTGGACGGGAGACAGGGTCTTCGCGGCTGCCGACGGATAGTTTCGACTTGAACTTCGCGTCGTGCTCTGCGTGTTCGCCACCGGCGCCACGGTATGGGCCGTGATCAGTGTCTTGGTAACGGCGGGTACGTCGTTGGCGGCGGATGGCCTTGCACGGCTTTGGTGAATTGCTCCAAGTGACAGCGTTTTCGGCAGTGTCTCGGCTACTGTTCAGCGCGCGTCAAACTTACGCCAGTTGCGATCGTCGTTCCAGACCGTCCTCAAGCGCGCCACAACGCCAGCGGGTTTCACGGTTCGATGAGAGGGGCCAGAGGCTTGATCAATTCCAGCAAAGACCTTCGCCTGGCGCAGGTGCCCTCGGTGGCGCTATATGCGGGGCGTCTTCGTTCGGCCGATCTGCGGGTGACGCGCTCGCGGATTGCGGTGCTCCATTCGGTGCACCTGAACCCGCACGCCGACACGGAAGCGATCATCGAAGCCGTGCGCGCCTGTCTGTCCAAGGTGTCCCGGCAGGCGGTGTATGACATCCTGCACGCGCTGACCGACGTCGGTCTGTTGCGACGGGTTCAGCCCCCGGGCTCGGTCGCGCGCTACGAAACTCGCGTCGGCGACAACCACCATCACATGGTCTGCCGGAGTTGCGGGGCGATCGCCGATGTCGACTGTGCCGTCGGCGCGTCACCCTGCTTGACCGTTTCGGACACCCGCGGCTTCCAACTCGACGGTGCGGAGGTCATTTACTGGGGTCGCTGTCCCGGCTGCTCGGTATCACAGGTGCCTCAAGCCATCGGGGACCACAGTCCCACAGAACAACTCCCCCCCGGCCTGCTTAGCTCGGGCGACAGCGGCAACCTGCCAGCGAGCGATGGCCAACCGTTGCCGACGCCAACGCCAACCCCGGGCCCGGGGGAATGGCTTGCTCCCGGCCCGCTCACGCCCATTACCGGGTTGAAGGCGGCCGGAATTGGGACAGGCGGGCTGGGAGCCAATGCCGGCTGGGCTCGCTACGACATCGCTGATGCCACAGTGGCTAGCAACGAGCATCCCATCGAGCCTTCCGTTTCACGCCCGTCAACGTCTATATGAAATGAGTTGCTCGCACCGGTAGGCTGGTGCGTCGTGGGGTTCAAGGTTAAAGCATCCGCGGCGGCACGAGCTGCCGCCGCAGGAGTAGTGCTGCTTGCCGGCTGGGCGGCATCCGCGGCCGTCGCCG
>NZ_LT546237.1:3558922-3656136 GCF_900078675.2 Mycobacterium interjectum | reverse complement strand
CGCATCGAAGGGACGCGGATCGGTCGTCGCGACGATGGGGCTTTTCATGGTGGTCTCCATCGGCGCCGCCGTCGAGCGCAGCTCGACGGGCCCATCCCCGCCCATCCCCGCCGGTGCGCTCTGCCAGCCCACCGCCACCGCCGTGGCCAGCGCGCCCAGCGCTGAGATCAGACGCAGATTGGCAACCCTTGACGGCTCGGCGGTCACCTGCCGGAGTGTACAAGTCGAGTGCGCGCGATCACAGTCAAAAATGAACTACTTCTAAACCAGCACCACCGCGCGGCGGAAGAGGCCGCGCCAAGGCCGGCGGTAGGTCGTCGCACTGGACGCGGTTTCGGCATCACGACCTTGCGTGGCGAAGCCGTGGTCGTTGGCGTCATTGCGGTGATCGTGGGTCAATCGTCGAATAGATTTGGCGGCCATAGCCTTTGGAAGGCGACCTGCCAATTCACGCCTGCGATGACCGATGAGCACTGAAATTGGCGACGACGCCGTCTCTTTCGGTGCACACCGAGGTGGTCTGGCCTTATCGTCACGCTGACGGTGCCGCGGGCTCGGTGACGGGCAGCAAGGCGGCTGCAGCCGAAGTTCCGCGGACAGGTCGATTGGCTCCGGCTGGTTTCATAGCTGTGCTCGGCTGAACCCGTGGGGATCAGACGCCGACGATAGTCAGGAGGTCATCGAGCCCTCGGAAGTCATCGACGTTGCGCGTGTAGAGCGGAAGGTTAGCGGCCACTGCGGTGGCGGCGATCAACAGATCCACGGCTCGGGGGCCACGTGCCTTGCGCCCCGCCGCGACGATCGCGGCGTAGATGCGTCCGTAGGCCCTCGCCGAGTCGCCATCGAACGGCAGAGGATCAAAGCTGGCCTCGGCACGTTGTAGGCGATCTTGACGTCGTGCTCGCTCGTCAGCCTCGGCCGTCGCGTGAGGGCCGGCGGCAAGCTCAGCCATGGTAAGGGCGCTGGTAGCGAGTTCGATTGGGAGCTGCTCGGCGTCGATGTGATCCAGATCGATCACGACCGAGGTGTCAATGAGCCCCTGTGGCGGACGAGGAGCCTCAGCCACGAGGCGTGATCTCCTGGCTGGCGGCCCGATCTAGATCCGCCCGGAACCGGTCGAACCCCACCCGCGGAGCGCCCCTGAACGCGGCGACAGCCGCCTCGGCGCTGATGAATCGGTTCCGGCGCAGCGGGGAAAGCTCGCCGACCAAGATTCCATTCCTGGTCACGACGAACGACTCGCCCTGGTCAAGCTGGCGCATTATCTCGCCGCTGTTATTGCGCAACTCCCGCTGAGTGATCTGTTTGGCCATACCGGAGTGTAGCACACGTGCTACGCAGCCCATGCATGGTGGCGGCCATCTCGACGGCAGGTAGGCGTGGCATGGGCAACGGCGGGGCCGGCGTAGGTGGGCCGGCGTAGCGACGTGCCTGGACTTAGCCCCGCCCAGTGTGAGCCTCTGTGTCGCGTTGACGTGTCAGCTTCCACGGTTGATCCGACTATAGTACGGTTATATCAACTAAAGTACGCTTAGACCAACTATAATACGCTTAACGTTGGGTGATCGCATGGAGGCTCCGATGCAGTTGAACCGACCTTTCGCCACAGTGACCCCGACCCTCGATGGCGATGTGTTGACAATCTTGGCGACGCACAATGCCGCATTCACGACCGGCCAGATCCATCGAATCCTGGATGGCTTCTCCGAGGAAGGGATACGCAAGGTCCTCGCGAGGCTCGTCCTCCAGGGCGTGGTTCTGGCCGATCGAGTGGGTAACGCGTTTGTCTATCGACTCAACTCCGAGCATCTTGCGGCAGAGCCGATCAAAGCACT
Source organism: Mycobacterium interjectum (assembly GCF_900078675.2). Classification (GTDB taxonomy): domain Bacteria; phylum Actinomycetota; class Actinomycetes; order Mycobacteriales; family Mycobacteriaceae; genus Mycobacterium; species Mycobacterium interjectum. Next base: position 3,654,301 of record NZ_LT546237.1, on the reverse strand, counting down.
AGCGCGGCTGACAAGCACATTCTTTTCTCGCCTTGAGCAACGCCTCGACGGCTGGGATCAACCGCCGGCATACGCGGCGGTTTTTGGATCCGCGGCGACGGGCCGGATGACGCTGCACAGCGACGTCGACATCTTCTTGGTACGTGGTAGGGATGCGACAGAGAGCATTTGGTCACGCCGTGTCGGCGAGCTCACGACCGCGGTGACTGAATGGACAGGCAACGATGCGCGCGTTGTCGAGTTCACGATCGACGAGCTGCGTCGTTCGGGTACCGAGCCCATGGTCCGCGATGTCGTAGAACACGGCCTCACCGTGGCCGGTTCACGAGCGTGGTTAGTTAAGCAACTCCGAGCGATTCCGAAGAAAGATCGAGCATGATGACCAGGCGCACGAGGCAGTGCTCCGAAGCCGTCCGGGTGGGCCGGCTGAAGAAGGCGACCGAGTTCCACGATGCCGCTGTGCTCATCGAAGACGACGCGCCGAACGCGGCGGTAGATCTATTCGTTGACGCCGGTATCGCTGCTGCAGACGCCATATGTTGTTGTCGACTGGGCGTGTACTCCGCCGGCGAGAGTCACAATGAGGCGATCGCCTTGTTGGAAAAGGCGGAGCGTGACGTAGCAAGGCACCTCCAAACCCTGCTGAACCTGAAGTCCAAAGTCGCATACTCCCACCAACCGGTGACCACGGACGATCGCAAGAAGGCCGGTCGGGCGGCCTCGAAATTGGTCGAGGTCGCCCGCCGCGTCGCACAGCCTGAGACCCGCCAAGGCGGATGACCGCTCGCCTATGCTAGAACCCGTTTCAGTTTCGGCGTGAAGGGACGCGGCGTGCAGCTATCTTTCGACAACCGGACGTACCTGGTGACCGGTGGTGGCAGCGGGATCGGCAAAGGGGTCGCCGCCGGGCTGGTGGCGTCCGGCGCGTCCGTCATGATCGTCGGCCGCAGCCCCGATCGGCTGGCGGCGGCCGTCAAGGAGATCGAGGTGCCCAAGGCCGACGGCTCGATCCGGTATGAGCCCGCCGACATCACCAACGAGGAGGAGGCCGCCCGCGCGGTCGACGCCGCCACGGCCTGGCACGGCCGGCTCCACGGCGTGGTGCATTGCGCGGGCGGGTCGGAGACCATCGGCCCGATCACCCAGATCGACTCGGAGGCCTGGCGTCGCACGGTCGACCTGAACGTCAACGGCACCATGTACGTGCTCAAGCACGCCGCCCGCGAGCTGGTGCGCGGCGGCGGCGGATCGTTCGTCGGGATCTCCTCGATCGCGGCCAGCAACACCCACCGGTGGTTCGGCGCCTACGGCGTCACCAAGTCGGCCGTCGACCACATGATGCAGCTCGCCGCCGACGAACTCGGCCCCTCCTGGGTCCGGGTCAACAGCATCCGTCCGGGCCTGATCCGCACGGATCTGGTCGTGCCCATCACGCAGTCACCCGAGCTGAGCGCGGACTACCGGCAGTGCACGCCGCTGCCGCGGGTGGGCGAGGTCGAGGACGTCGCCAACCTGGCGATGTTCTTGCTGTCCGACGCGGCTAGCTGGATCACCGGGCAGTGCATCAACGTCGACGGCGGCCACATCCTGCGCCGCGGCCCGGACTTCTCGGCGATGCTGGAACCGGTGTTCGGCGCCGAGGGATTACGCGGAGTGGTCTGAGCTTCCGGCGTCCCGGGCGGAGAGGGTGGCGAGGGCCGACCAGTCCAGGTGCCCGCCGCCGGTCGCCACCAGGGTGAGGAAGCGGTCGCGCAGCAGGCTGGCCACCGGCAGCGGCACCTGAAGCTGCTCGCCGGCCGCGAGCACCAGCCGGACGTCCTTGAGGCCCAGGCTCGCCGCGAAGCCGGCCGGCTCGAACTCCTGGCGCGCGATCAGCCCGCCGTAGGTCTGATAGGCCGGCGCGGCGAACAACGTCGACGTGAGGATGTCGACGTACTGCTGCCTGTCGACACCGGCCTTGGACACCAGCGCCACGGCCTCGGCGATCGTTTCGATCGCCGACGCGAGCAGGAAGTTGCCGCTCAGCTTCACCAGGTTGGCGGTGTGCGGCTGCTCCGACACCACAAAGGTGCGCTGGCCGATCTCGTCGAACAGTTGCGACAACGGCTGCAGCACCTCCGGGGCGCCCGCCGCGATCACGAAAAGCTTTGCGGCAGTGGCTGCTTCGGGCCTGCCGAACACCGGCGCGGCGGCGTAGCGTTGGCCGGCTTCGGCGTGCGCCGCGGCAAGGCGCTGCGACAGCGCGACGCTGATGGTGCTCGACGACACGTGCGTGGCCCCCGCGGGCAGCGAGGCCGCGATCCCGTCCGGGCCGAGCGCGACGGCCTCCACGGCCCGGTCGTCGGCCAGCATGGTGAACACCACCTCGGCCCGGCACGCCTGCGCCACGGTGCGCGCCGCGGTCGCGCCGCGCTGCACGAGGGCCTGCGCCTTGTCGGGGGAGCGGTTGTACACGGTGACGCGGTGACCCGCTTTCATCAGGTTCGCGGCCATGCCCTGGCCCATATTTCCCAGGCCGATGAATCCGATGTCCATGCCATACACTCTGCCTTCTATGAAGCGACTCGAGGGCAGGCGGATCCTGGTGACCGGCGCCGCGTCGGGGATCGGCCAGGCGACCGCGCTGCGGTTGCTCGACGAGGGCGCCGCCGTGGTGGCCTCCGACGTCGCCGAGGACGGCCTGGCCCGGACCAAGGCACTGGCGGATGAGGCCGCGACCGCCGACCGCCTCACCACCATGGCGATGGACGTGGCCGACGAGGAGTCGGTGATCGACGGCGTCCGCCGGGCCGTCCAGATCCTCGGCGGCCTGGATTCGCTGGTCAACGCGGCCGGTATCCTGCGCGCCGCGCACACGCACGAGACCAGCCTCGAACTGTGGAATCGGATCGTCGGCATCAACCTGACCGGGACCTTCCTCGTGGTCCGCGAGGCGCTCGGTGCCCTGCTGGCGAATCCGCGCAGCGCGATCGTGAACTTCAGCTCGACGTCGGCGTCGTTCGCCCATCCATACATGGCGGCCTACGCGGCGAGCAAGGGCGGAATCCAGGCCTTCACGCATTCGTTGGCACTCGAATACGCCAAACAGGGACTGCGCGCGGCGTGCGTGGCGCCGGGCAGCATCAAGTCCGGAATCACCGATGCCACCGGGGGATACATTCCCGAAGACGCTGACTGGTCACTGTTCCCCAGGCTCATGCCCATCCTGCCCACCACTGTCGAATCCAGCGGGGCGGGAATGGCCGAGCCCAGTGCGATCGCCGGCGTCATCGCCATGCTGGTGTCCGAAGACGGCGCCTGGATCACCGGCACCGAAATCCGCATCGACGGCGGCACGCACGCCTGAGTCGACTCGCTGCGGGCCTCACGTGGCACGGCGAGAAAAGCGGGCCGGGACGGTTCCGCTTGTGCAGGCTATGTCGGGTTGGGATTTCGCCAGTCGGCGAAGCGGATGTCGCCACTCGGATCGGCGGCGTCGCGCTCGAGTTCTTCGATGTAGCCCGGCTGGTTCCTGAGCGCGTCCTCTAGGGCAGTACGCACGACGGCCGGAGTGAGGGTGACAGTGCCATCCGGGCTGGTGGTGACCAGATAGACGCTATGTTGCGCGGCCTTAGGGAGTGTGATTCGCCGACGGCTGTCAACTTCGATTAGCTCCATGGGTTCGCTCCCTTGACGCGGGTTCATTCCCGCGATTTTCATCCGCTGCAGCTCCACTATAGGTTTCCAACACCCTATCGGTCCAATGGGTAAAATGGGTGTCGGGGTATCGGGGAAATCGGGTGTTAGGCTGAGGGGTCATTCGGCATCGAAAGGCGCCCTCCTTGCCTCTTTCCTTCGCACCGGTTGCAGCGGACCGCTGGCGGTCCCTGGCCGGCAGCACGCACCACTACGAACGAGCGGTTCGCGCGGCCATTACCCCGATTCTGGAAGATCTCGATGCGCATCCTGAGTTGCACCGAGTCGGGGCCAGCCAGTTCCGGACAACGCCGACTACCTGGGCGCGCACCGTGGACGTCGGCGAAGGGGCGAGTTGGATGGTTGTCTGGACGACCGGCGAGACTGCCGGTGATATTCGGATTCTGCGCATCGAACCCGCTCCGTCCATGAGTTGAGATCCCTGCGGGAGTAACGGAAGCCTTAGGCGCGTCGCCGGCTTTGCCGAGGCTCAACGCCTAGTTGACGCACGGTACCCCGCCGCCGTCGATCGGTTTCCCCTGATCGGGCGTCGGGTAGGTAGTGGCGGCGCCGTTGTAGTAGTACGTGTTCGACTTGCTGGTCGTCGTGTCGTCCATCGTGGTGTCGTCCTGGACGGGCATCGAGAAGTTGGTGTCCACGGTCACGCGGATGTGCCCGGGCTGCACGGCGGCGTTGGGCTGCTTGGGCGCATCGAGCCCGAGCAGGGTTGCCACGTTACGCGCGTCGGTCTCCGCGCCGGCGCCGTACGCGATGGTGGTGGCGGTCGGTTCACCCGAATTGCGGTCGCGCACTTGACCCGCGGTGTAGCCGCGCTTCTTCAGGGCGCGGGACACCTCGGTGGCGAGCCCGCTCATGCTGCCGGCATTAATCACGTCGACGACGGTTGACGGGTTGGGTTTGGCGGCGGTGGTGGCGGCCGTGGTCGACGCCTGTGGCGCGCCGATCGCCTCGGCCACCTCGGCCTTGATCGCCGCCGGGTCGATGATGTTCACGTCCTGGCCGTCGATGTTGTCGTAGCGCACGACGGGCAGCGTCCGGAATTCGACGTTGCCGCTGGAGAACAGCGTGCCCAGGCGCTGAATCAGTTCCTCGTCCCAGCCGGACGACAGGACCACATCCTTGCGCGCCACCGCCATCAGGCTCTTGAGCTTGTCGATGTTGGTGAAGGTGCCCGAGGCCTGCAGCTCCTGCATGACCGACGAGATGAACGCCTGCTGCCGGTGGGTGCGGTCCAGGTCCCCGTTTTCCAGGCCGTGCCGCTGCCGAACGAACGAAAGCGCTTGGGAGGCATCCAGTCTCTGCCGCCCGGCCGGGAAGTCGGCGCCCGAATACGAGTCGTAGACAGCGTGATTCAGGCAGACGTCCACGCCGCCCAGCGATTGGGCCAAGTCGTAGAAACCGGCCAAGTTGACCTCGGCGAAATAGTCGATCGGAACGCCGGTGAGGCTGCGCACCGCGCGCAGGGTCGCCGCCCGGCCCGCCTCCCGGCCCTTCGTCTCGAGTTCCTTCTGGCTGTAGGTGCCCTGATTGGCGAGCTTGTTGGCGACGTATTGCTTGGTAAGTCCGTACGCCTCTTTGATTTTGATGTGGTTGTATCCGGGGACCCCGCTGAACGCCACCCAGTCGTCGCGGGGAATGGAGAAGGCGACGACCTTGTTGTCGGCGCCGATGTGCACCAGGATCAGCGTGTTGGTGTTGTAGCCGCCGTCGTCGGAATCGCCGGCGTGCAAGTGCTTGAGGATCGACCACGGCAGGTCGTTGCCGTCCTGGTCTTTGCGCGAGTCGAGCCCGATGAGCAAGATGTTCATGTTGTCCCCGCTGGAGCGCGGGTCCTCCGGGGACAGCGCGTCGGAGACCGTGATGCCGCCGAGCGCGCCGTGGGCCACGTAGTACCCGGCCCCGGTCATCAGCACGGCCCCCACCGACACCAGCGCCATCAAGCCCCGCGCCAGTCCCCTGCGAAGGCGCGACGGCGGGGCGGCGGCGCGGTGGCGATGATAGGCACCGCCGGAGGGTGCCATCAAAGTCCTCGCGCTTTCACCAGCGCACCACCCATCACCGCAACGGCGGTTTGCGGTGATGTCGCTTGCAGCATGCCGTCAAGTATGCGTGAGCTTGCTGTGATCCCCCCAATTCAGCGGGTGGATGTAACGAGGCTCACCCGCGCGGAGCGGGGCGCATTTCACCGGGCCGGCCCGGCTCCTACCAGCGTTTTTGGCCACAATTGCGGCGCGTGCTGTCGGGGATAGCGAGCCCAACTTGTCACCGAACCGATGCCATCCCGCGGCACCTGGCGGCTTCAGGCGGGTCTGAGCTGCCAGCCGTTCGTATCGGGCCTCGGTGATGCGTCATGGGGGCCGTGCCGTGGTCAGTGGGCGTCAGCTCGATCGCGCGCCGGCGGCACGCGGGACCGGGAGGCAACCGGATGGTTTTCGGAGTGGCCTGGCCGCACTCCAGGTATTTAAAACGGAAACTATTTCCAACGTATGCCATCCTGCAAACGCCGTTTCGTCCTCGCGGGCCGCTGACGGTCCACGTTGCTTTCCCATCGAAGTTGGTTGTGCGGCAGTGTGTTTCGGGGCCGGGAGCCCTACTCGCGGGTAATTTCGCGTTGAAATTTGCTATCCGTCCTGCGTGTTCGCTAGCTCGCCGCCGCATAGGCAGTGATCAGCGCCGCAGTCAGAATCGTTACGTTGCTGGCCGCGGAAGTCATGGAACGGCTTTATTGAATTGTTCCAAGCCGCACCAGATTCCGAGCCTGTTTCGGGTACCGTGCAGCCCACGTCAGATCGACGCCAGTTGCGATTATTGGAGGGCGGCGGAAATCGTCCGTGCATTGTGCCTTCCGATTGCCCGCGACCTAGATGACTCCTTCCCCGACCTGAAAACCGTTAAGGCATGACTCCACAGCGGCTAGAGCCGCAGCATCGACGCGAACAGCTGCTTGATACCGGAGCTGCGCTGTTCGCGGAGAAGTCATATGAAGATGTGATGATGGAGGATGTCGCTCTCCACGCAGGTGTGTCGAGGGGAACGCTGTATCGCTACTACCCGAACAAGCGCGACTTCTACGTAGCGATATTCAAGCGAGCTGGTAACCGGTTGCTGACACGCGCCAGCCCTGATCCGCGGTTACCGCTCGCAGAACAGCTTGCTAGCGGACTTGAGGCCTACATCCAATATTTTGTCGATCACCCGTTTGAAGCGATCGCGATCAACCGCGGCGCATTGTCGGATGACCCGTCAATCCAGGCGATCGTCACCGAAGAGCTGAACGCGGTCGGCCAACGCCTGATCGACGAACTCGTCGCGGAGGGACGTCTGCGCGATGTCACCGAGGTCGCCGTAGAGGGTTGGTTGGCGTTCGTTCGTGCGGCCTGCGTGAAATGGGTTCAGTTACAGAAGATTTCGCGGGCAGACCTCACCGAGGTGTGCCTACGCGCGTTCGGCTGCGCTCTTGAGTTCTCTGAGAAGCCGCGTACGCGGTCGGATGTATGCAATTTGTGACCTCCGTTGGTTATTCCCCTTGACTTCTTCATCATCACGCGCTCTAGAGGGAGAGAGGCACGTATGGCCGCACGCAGCACCCGCCGCGCCCGCATCGCGGAGGCCATCCGACGCGATATCCTGGCGGCAGGACGCGAAATCTTTTCCCAGCAAGCCTATTCCGAGGCCACAATTACGGAAATATGCTACGAAGCCGGCGTCACCCGTGGAGTCCTGCAACATCAGTTCGGTAGCAAGCTGGGTCTATTTGTTGCCGTATTCGAAAGCCTCCAACACGACGCGTCCGTCCAGATAAGCAAAGCCATCGACCAGCACCAAGACCCGCGGGAACAAGCACGCGCCGGCGTCGCCGCATTCTTAGACGCATGCACCCAACCCGCATACCAGACCGTTGTGCTCAAGGAAGGCCCCGCGGCTATGGGCTGGGAACGCTGGCGAGAACGCGTCGCGCATTGCTACGCCGACCTGGTACGAGCATTTGTCGACATGCTCGCACCCGCCGGACAGGATGAGTACGCGTCGGCCATCCTCACGGCAACTATGCGCGGCGTCTTGACTGAATTGTCCTTTCAAATCGCACAATCCAGCGATCAAGCCTTGGCCCGCGACCACGGACTGCTCATTGTGAGCTGCATTTTGAATTGCTTTCGCGCGACATCTCCCGACAGTGCTTCGCCTGAACCGATCCGTGTCGGTATCGGCCAACTGCGCGCCGGTGCCAGCAGATATCTGGACCGCGTAGCGGCCGGCGAAACCATCGATGTGCTCCGTCGCGGCCGCGTCGTCGTAAGCCTGCAGTCCACGCGCTGACCAACTCGACGCGGCGAGTGGCAACCGGCAACAGCGGAACCGCCAACGTTGGCGTTTCGTCCAAGGCAGCGCCGGGTTTATGCTGCGCAGGTCGGCGCGGCTTCGCCCTGCTTGGTGGGCGCTCGGTAGCATGTGTTGCACGGTTGAGTGCCTAGTGGGATGAGGGGAACGAGACCATGGCCCGTGCGGATCTCCTCTTGGCGCTCGTTCAGTCCGGCGCTGGTGGTGACGACTTGGCTTTTCGTCGAGCCGCGGAGGCGTTGATCGCAGAAGAAGAGAACAAGAAGCACAACGTGCTCGCACTCGGTCGAAATCGAACTCTGGTATCGCCGAACTCCTTCGGTGCGCGACAAGAGTCAACACGAAGTCACTGCTCTGGTCGAACAGGCCGGAGGCCGCGTCACCACGGTACGCGGATGGCTGCGCCCGCAACGAGGCCGTGGTTCTGTTCCTTGGATCAATCGGAGCGGCCGAAGAGCAGGAATTATTGTTTCCCCTACCCGACGGACTCAACGTCCGTGAGACCAAACGGATCGAGGCGACCCTTGCCTGGCTTTCGCCGGTCAACTGGCGTTATCGCCAATACCGTTGCGCGGCAATATCTTTTGCCAGCCCCGCTGGAGCGATTCCGAGACTTGGTGCTCCGTCTGGTCATCCAGCGGCAGTGACCACTCGTGGGGCTGCGACCGTACAGCATCAGCTCTGGGAGATGGAAAAGGCATTCGCTTCCGGGCGGGGATCGGACATGAGTGTCCGCGTGAAGTGTTACGGGCAGGCCGGTGGCTTGTCTGGTCGCAGAGTCGATTACGCGGTCGCGGTGTCGCTGTGGGTCGCCCCGGATATCAATGTCGATGTCTATAACCAGGTTCGAGAACAAATCAGGGGGCGCGTCGCGATCCGTCCCCAATAGCGCGAATGCGCCTCTGAATCGCGCCTGGCGGCTGGCAATCGTTATGATGGGAACCGATTCGAAGGTCCTGCCCTCACCAGGTCCTCGCCGGACGCGTAATACCAGCGAATGTTCGAGCCCGTAACGATTTCGGCGAGGTACACGCCGACCGGTTCTACCTCGTAGTAATAGTGGACGTTGCCCTGCGGGTCGACCGCCGTGGCGCACGAAAGGCTTGGGGCGCCGCACCGTTGCTTCACCGGTATCGCAAGCACGGCGATGAACAGCACGACCGCGATCGCCACCGTCAGCGGCAGGCCGCCCCATCCGCGATGAGTCTGCGCGGGATGCGTCACGTTGGCAGTCTAAGCGCTCACTCCGACGCGACGGCGAACCAAAAGAGGTGTCGCCGACCAAGTCCCGGATAGGTAACGCCGCGTGCCACGGGGCGCTCGGTTGACGCCAGGAATCGGCGTGAACCCTCGCTGATCGCACCCATTCTGGTTACGTAGGCCAATGCTTGTCGACGGCAGTAGGGTCTTCTAGCTATGGCCACTGTCAACACGGACGCGCCGTCGCCGCACACCCGGGTCGAGGTGCTGGGCAACATCGGGCCCAACTGGTTCGCCGCGGTGATGGGCACCGGCATCGTTGCCACCGCGGGCGCCACGCTGCCCGTCCACATCGTGGGGCTGCGGGCGTTCGCCCAAGTGGTCTGGGTGATCGCGGCGGTGCTGCTGACAGCGTTGATCGTCCTGGTGGGCGGTCACTGGTTGCGCCACCCCACCGTGGCGCGCACTCACGCGCGTAATCCGCAGATGGCCCATTTCTACGGTGCGGCGCCCATGGCGCTGCTGACGGTCGGCGGGGGAGCGGTGCTCGTCGGTTCGGACCTGATCGGTGAACGCGTCGCCGTCGACCTCGACTGGGCGCTGTGGGCGGGCGGCACGCTCGGCGGGTTGTTCACCGCGATCAGCATCCCGTTTCTCATGTTCACCCAGCACGACGTCGAGCCGGACGCGGCGTTCGGCGGATGGTTGATGCCGGTCGTTCCGCCCATGGTGTCGGCCGCGACGGGCGCGTTGCTGCTTCCGCACATGGCGGCGGGGGCCGGGCGTGAGACCATGCTGTACGGCTGCTACGCGATGTTCGGGCTGTCGCTGATCGCCTCGTTGAACATCATCGCGATGATCTGGTCCCGGCTGGTGCTGTTCGGTACCTCCGGCACCGCACGCGTGCCCACCCTCTGGATCGTGCTCGGCCCGCTCGGTCAATCCATCACTGCGGCAGGGCTTCTCGGGGCGACCGCGCCGCTTGCCGTCAAGCCGGACGTGGCCGAGGAAATGGACGCGTTCGCGATCCTCTACGGGGTTCCGGTGTGGGGGTTCGCGATGCTGTGGATCGCGCTGGCCACCTCACTCACGGTGCGGACGCTGCGGCAGGGCATGCCGTTCGCCCTCACCTGGTGGAGTCTGACCTTCCCGGTGGGCACCTTCGTCACGGGCACCGCGCAGCTCGCCGCGCACACGCATCTGCCGGCGTTCAAGGCGACCGCGGCCATCGCCTACGCCGGTCTGCTGTTCACCTGGTTTCTGGTGGCCGCCCGCACAGCGCGGGGAAGCCTGCGGGGCAATCTGCTCAAGCTGGCGCCCAGCAGCGCACCCGTCAAGGCCAGCAAGCAGCGCCTCTCCTAGTCGGGCCGCGCCGAAGAAGGCCCGTCCGGCACCGTTGTGACATCCGGAAGCGGCGGGTCGGTCCGGCGGATCACCGAATTGTTCGGAGCGGACTAATACCCCACGGAAGCGCCGGGAGATTGCGAGATCGTCTTACTATCTCCTGATGACGAGCGCACCTGAAACGTTTTCGACCCGGGGGACCGGCGGCGTTCGCATCGTCGCCGACCGGCTGGGCGATCCCCAAGCGCGCGCCGTGGTGTTTCTGCACGGTGGCGGGCAGACCCGCCGCTCCTGGGCCAAGGCCGCGGCGGCCGTGGCCAACCGCGGCTGGCAGGCCGTCACCATCGACCTGCGCGGCCACGGGGAATCCGACTGGTCCAGCGAGGGCGACTATCGCGTGGTCAGCTTCGCCGCCGACGTGCAAGAGGTGCTGCGCACCCTGCCGTCGCAGCCGGTGCTGGTCGGCGCGTCCCTGGGTGGCTTCACCTCGATGCTGCTGGAAGGCGAGCTCTCACCGGGCACCGCCAGCGCCGTCGTCCTGGTCGACATCGTGCCCAACATGGAGCAGTCCGGGGCGAACCGCATCCACGATTTCATGTCCGACCGGGTGGAGTCCGGGTTCGCCTCACTCGAGGAGGTGGCGGACGCCATCGCCGAATACAACCCGCACCGGCCCCGGCCCACCGACCTCGACGGACTGACCACCAACCTGCGCCGCCGCGGCGATCGCTGGTACTGGCACTGGGATCCGCAGTTCATCAGCGGCACCGCGCCGTACCCCCCGTTCGAGGTCACCGACGCCGATCGCATGCACGCCGCCGTCGACGCGATACTGCGTAATGGCGTGCCGATGCTGCTGATTCGGGGTCAGGTGAGCGACCTGGTCAGCCAGGAGCGCGCCGACGAGTTCCTCGCGCGCTTCCCCCAGGTCGAGTTCACCGACGTGCGCGGCGCGGGACACATGGTCGCCGGCGACCGCAACGACATCTTTGCCGAGGCGGTCCTGGGTTTCCTTGCCCGGCACGTGGATGCCGGCTGACGGGATATTCGCTCACTGCCTGAACAGTTTTCGCTTTCGCGATAACCCCACGGCCAACGACGCCGAGCCGAACCCAGCTGCTGCTGTTAGCATGCTGCCCTACCAAGAAGAGAGGCGGCGTGAGGTTGCGTTGGTTGCGAGGGTCGGGGGCGATCGCCGCCGTGGTCATTGCCGCGACGGTGCTGGCGCCCCCCGTGCTGGCCAACCCGGGGGTGGCGCCGGGCGCCAAGGTCGAGGACGAAAACAGCTCGTGCACAGCGGGCTTCGCGGCCCAAGGAGATGACGGCAGCTATTACCTCATGACCAGCGGGCACTGCGACCATCACGACGATTCGGTATGGACCTACGGGGACGTCCCGCTCGGCAGGATCACGGCCAGCGAGCAGGAGGGCGATACGAGGGACGCCGCGATCATCCATCTCGATCCGAGCGTCGGCGCGCCCGACGGTCACGTCGGCGGTAAGTATCCGGTCCGGGACGTGTTGAGCGCGAATCAGATTCAGGTCGGCATGCCGTTCTGCAAGATCGGCGCGGTCACCGGCGAGACGTGTGGGAAAGTCAAGGACGTGCAGAACGACGTCGTCGAGACCAGCGTGTACAGCCTCAACGGCGACAGCGGCAGTCCCGGCTTCGTGAAAAACCCGGACGGCACCGTCAGCGCCGTGGGCCTGCTGATGTCTTCGCCCGACGGTGACGACTACACGACGTACTTCGCGCTGGTTAACCCCCCGCTCGGCAGATGGGGCCTGCGCGTCCTGCCCTGACCCGCCGGGCGCGTGAGAACAAACGTTTGCAAATGGTAAGAACGGGGAAAAGGTAGCGAACCAGCGACACGAAGGGGAGCGGTAGTGAAGCGTGGGATCGTGGTGGGCATAGCGGGCGTGGCCTTGGCGGTCGCGGCGTGTGCCGGCTGTTCGAGCAACAAGTCCAGCACTGGAGCATCATCGAGCTCGGCTGCGCCGGCGGCGTCCGGCACCCAGCTCACCGTCGATGGTCAGAATCAAAACATCAGCGGCCAGGTCACGTGCAACACGGCCAATGGCGTGGTCACCATCGGAGTCGGTGACGCGACTGCCGGCGTCGGCGCCGTGCTCAGCACCGACAATCCGCCCATCGTTCATTCGGTCGGGCTGGGCAGCGTCAACGGCATCGCGCTGGGTTTTTCCGACGCCGCTCCGAACCAGGCCAGCAACGCGGGGGCCGCGGTCAACGGCAAGTCCTACGCGATCAAGGGCACGGCGACGGGTACCGATATGGGCAACCCGCAGCAGCCGAAGACGGTGACCAAGCCATTTGAGCTGGACGTGACCTGCCCGTAGCGCAGGCACTGACACCCAAGAGGGGACGCATTCCATGTCGATGAAACGTATTGCCAGCGCGGCGGCGCTCGTGGCCGGCCTCGGGATTTCCGCACTGAACCCGGGATTCGCCAGCTCCGCGCCCCTGGATCCGCCGCCGCCGTGCCCGAACTGCCACGGCGGTGGCGGCGGCGGGGCGCCGGCGCCGCAGAACCCGCCGCAGGCGCCGAGCACCCAAAGCCAACCGCCGGCCACCCACGGCACCGCGCCGCCGGCCACCCAGAGCACCCAGCCGCCGGCCAGCCAGAGCACCGCGCCGCCGGCCACCCAGAGCACGCAGGCGCCGGCCAGCACCGAGCCGCCGGCCACCCCCCAGCCGCCGGGCACTGAAAGCACCCACCCGTCGTGGACGCGCGGCAGCGAGCCGCCGAGGACGGAAACCACGCAGCCCGGCGGACAGACGACTCCGCCGACCCCCCCAACCACGGCACCGGCGAGCGGACAAACGCCCCCGCCGTCGGAACGGGAGGCGCGCCCGGCGCTGAATCCGCCGAGCACCCAGCCTCCCCACCCCGCCTACGTTCCGCGGCGCGACCTGGTCACGGCCAGCGCGGAAGTCGGTGGCCCCGCCGGGAACGCCCAATTCAGCATCGTGGGCCGCGGCGCGCCGCCACCGCCGCCGGCGCGCGGGTGGGGCTGGAACGACGGCCCGGCCCCGCACCGTGCACCACCGGGCTGGGTGGGCCCGCCGCCTCCAGGTGGCTGGGACGGCCCGCCGCCTCCCGGTGGGTGGAACCGCCCGTGGAGCGGGCCGCCGCGCGACGTCGTCCACGCTCGGTCGGATTTCGGCCCGTTCGAGTACAACACCTTCACCGTCTTCCCGGTGTTCAACTGGCAGTACGGTGGTTGGGGTTACTGGTTCTTCGGCGTCTGGGTCCCGCTGTACTGACGCCCTTGGCTCAGGGCCAGAGCAAGGTGCTGGTCCAGTGATCGCGGTAGCGGTATTGGACGCGAGTGTGCATGCGGTCCTTGTCTGCTTGCCAAAACTCGACGATGTGGGCGACGAGGGCGTAGACCTGCCATGACGACGCGACGCGGTCAGGGTCGACGACAAGTTGACGCTCGGCGTTGGCGACGGCTTCTGCGCAGGTTGCTTGGCTGATAAGTGGCTGGCTTTCCTTGCTGGCCAAGGCAACTGCGCGTGCACCTGTGGACCTTGATCGGAAATCTGCCGCGCTGAGCTGGGCGGAGCCGGCAACTACCAAGCCGCGTACCCGGATTTGGCGGGCGACCGTTGGCCGGTAGAACGTGAGCGCGGCCCTAGGCTGCGCCGCTAGCTGGACCCCTTTGACACTTTCCGAGTTGGTCGCAAACCACCAGCCGTGTTCGTCGAGATCCTTCAAGATCAGCACGCGGGCATCGGGGGCGCCGGTTTCGTCACTGGTCGACAACGTCATCGCATGCGGCTCGGGAACGCCTTCATCGACCGCCTCACGAAGCCACTGCTGAAACAGCTCCACTGGCTCATCAGGGAGGGCGCCGGTATCGAATTCGAGCGTAGGGCCGGCGAAGACGGGCAACGAGCGAAGGAATTCACGCACGCGACGACGATACCCACGGTCGTGGCCACCGCCATTCATGTGCCCTGTGCGCTGGGGCCTTGGCCCTCGACAACGAGTTGCGGACTGCGCGAGGAGCGGTCAAGCCAACATGGCCAGGGTTTGCGTGGGAAAGGCGACAGTAGGGGGTTCACCCGATAATCCGGTCGATCCACTCCACCGCCGCGTCGGTGATGGCCGGGACGTCGTCGGGATCCTCACACTCCGCAACCATCAGCGACGACTCCGCTATGGTCGCCACCAGGACACGCCTCAGCAGCTGCCCGCGCACCGATCTATCCAGCTCCAGCACCGCCATCCAGTGCCGAAAGGCCGCTTGCATGCGGCCGCGACGGGCAGCCTCGAACCCCGGTGGCGTGTCTTCGGACGTCAGGACCCTGGCCAGGCGTCGTCCTTCCCACATGGCCGCAAGGTAGGCCCGCACGTGCAATTCGAAGATGCGCCGCGGGTCGGCGCCGTCTCCGGCCTCCCGCATCGTCTCCTCGATACGACGGTCAACGGCATTGGCCATTTGCTCGAACATCGCCAAAAACAATTCGGTCTTACCACCGAAATGGTGGTAAATGCTGCCAATGCTGGCCCCCGATGCGGCCACCAAATCCGCCATCGTCGCCACAGTGAACCCCCTGGCTCCAAATACTTCCGTCGCCGCATCAAGGATCCGCTGCTGTGTAGCGGAAGTCTTGCCCCACCGGCGCGGTTGCTCAGAGGTCGACATACCCCGACACGCTATAGGTTGGACAAAAGCGGCGGCACAGTGGCGGGGGTGATTCTGCGTTTGATGCCTCAGCGAGTATCGGTCGGGCGCGAGTAGACCATTGCCGCAAAAGTGCAACTAGCGACGCATCCACTCGAGAAACGTGTCGATAGTCGCGCTTTCGCGGTAATAGTGTGCTGAATTGACCCGCGAATCTGCGGCAGTAGTCTGATCTCGAGTTCGGACGGGGGTGGTATGCAGCTCCAATACATAAGCATTCCGGGGCTGATCGCGGCCGCCGGCGGTGATCCCTGGGCGATCAATCAAAGCCTGCAAGCCGGTCGTCCGGCGCAGATCTCCGCCCTGGCCGGCGCCTTTCACGGTGCGGGCAGATCCACCGCCGAGGCCGACGCGACGTTCGAGCAGGCGCGTCGCCGCTTCGAGGCGGCCTGGACTCACGAAAACGGCGACAACCCGATCAACGACTCCGCCGAAGTGCAGCACACCGCGCAGGCGCTGGGGGCGCAGTCCGAGCAACTGCCGAAGATCGGGGCTCATCTCGAAGAGGTCGCCGCCGCCTTGGCCGAGGCCCAAAAAGGCGGCAACGCAACGATCTCCGCGCTGGAAACCTCGTTGCACGAGCTCGATGAACTGATTGCCCAGGCCGTCGATATGAAACAACATGTGAAGACGAATGCCGATCTGCGGGCGCTGGAGGAATTCATCGATTCTTGCGAGGCCGGCGCGGTAGATGTCACCAAAAGGGCCGTGGATAAGCTGCATTCGATCCGCGGCACCTATTCGCAGATTCTGCAGAGCGGGCAGTCAAACCTGGCCACCGATGGATATGACCCCGCCCGGCTTTGGGGCGCCGACGGCCATGAGGCCGAGACGCCCGACACGGCCGAACGAGACGTACACAATGCGCTCGGGGGCGACAAGGGTGCCGCCGCCCGAGTCAACGGGGTGCTGGGCACCATCACCCCCGACCAGCTCGCCGGCAAGGCGCCGTTAAACGCCGAGCAGGCAGCGGTTTTGAGTCAGCTGCAGGGGCAAGAGCATGGGATGAGCGTCCCCCAGCTGCAAACCGCCGAACAACGCCTCGGGGTCGAGAAGAACATGGTCGGCGACTCGTTGCAGCTGATGAGCAACCCGAGCCTCACCTTTCCCAAAACTCCGCTGAAGGTGGGGGCCAAACAGGGATCGGACACGCTCAGGGGCGGGTTTTCTCAGCTGCCGCAGAGCGTGCAGAACACGCTCACCGGCAACGAGTCGTCCCGCTGGTCGGCCGACGATATGGAGTCGATCGCGAAGATCGTCGGCGACGGAAACCCGGCACTGCAGCACGGCACGGAACTGGACAAGGCGATGCTCGACTGGGGCGCACGCGAACTGCACGAGGAACTCCCGCATGGGCAGCTCCTCGACCACAGCCTGCTGCACGGCGACCAGCGGAGCGTCCTCGACGACGTGTTCCGCGCCGCCGGCCGGGATCACCTGCGGGTGACCGACCTGATCACCGGTGGCGGTCACGATCAGTTCCTGTCCGACGTCACCCAGAACCCGTGGGACGACGGCGGCAAGGCGGTGGGCTCGTTGTTCAGCTGGACGGAAAACCCGACCGTGGCGGAAGCGGAGATCGCGGGCCGCACCGCGCATTCCTATGCGACCTATCTGGGCCAGCACGCCGGCGACCTGCTCAAGCTGCCCGACGGGTTCGGTACCACGACGTTGGGCGCGGCCAATCCCGGCCTCGTGCAGTCGTTCGCGCACGGGCTGGCGCCGTACATCCCCAACATCGCGGGCGAACACAACGACCTGTCGCAATTCTTCGGCACACCCGACTCCGCCGAGAACCAGGAGAACGATTCCTGGCCGGTGGCCAAGGGCATTTTCTCGGTGTTGAGCACCGACAAGACGGCGTCGGACTATTTCAACGGCGCCGCCGACCGCGACATCATCCAAGCCGACAGCCGCTTTGCCCAAGCCGTGGGCAACCACGTTCCCGACCTGATCAACCACGACGAAGGCCTCAAGTACGCGGCCCGGTTGAAAGGCCTCGTCGACGTCGGCACGTTCAACGCGTCGAACTCCGACGCCATGGCCGCATACAACCTGAAGAAATCGGCCTACGAGGTTCTCACGAAGGGCGGCAGCTTCGGCGTCGGCGCGCTTCCGCTCCTGGGGGCCGGAATCGTCGGCGGCGGAGCGGGTCTCATCGGCGCGGCGATGGAGCACGACATCGTCGGTCCCCAGCCGACCACGCAGTCGATCCCGGACCTGCCGCACACCGCACCACCGCGGCTCGTGCTCGACGGATTCCTGGCGTCCGGCCAACCCCTGAACGACCTGGGGCCGGAGTTCTACCGGCCCGTCGATCCGCAGCAGCCCCATGGCCCCATGAGAATCGCCACCTACGCCGAAATGCCCCAGGCATGGCGCGACGCCAATCCCGTCGAAAGCTACGACGGCGATCTGTCGAGCGCGCTCAGCCGGACGCTCGGCAACGACACCGTGACGCGGGTCGACGACGACATCGCGACGTACTACAACAACATCGTGCACAATCCGCAGCCCTGGAAGAAGTGATTACGGGCTGAGTCGAGGGGCCGCGGAAGTGCAAACCGCGATGCTCGTTTTCGAATCTGTCGATACGCGTATTTTTTCTGGCGCCGAGCTTCATCATGGCGAGTACGCAGGAGCGGCGGGGGTGGGCGATGTCGTTTGTGGTGGTGGCGGCGGATGTCATTCAGACGGCCGCGGCCGACGTAGCGCAGATCGGTTCTGCGCTGAGCGCCGGCAATCTGGCCGCGGCCATCCCTACGACCGAACTGGCCGCGGCGGGCGCCGACGAGGTGTCGGCGGCCGTCGCGGCGCTGTTCGGCGCCCACGCCCGGGAGTATCAGGCGGCGGCGGCGCGGGCGGCGACGTATTCCGAGCGGTTGGTGCGCACGCTGGGCGCGGCGGCGGCGTCGTACGCGGCGGCGGAGGCCGGCATCGCCACGTCGATGCAGGGACCGCCGGGCCCGGCCGCCCCCGCCCCGCTCGCCGGCCCGATGAACGTCATCGTCCAGGCTGTTGACCACAGCCCGCTCGGCCAGGCGCTCCGCCCGATCATCAACGCGGCCATCGGCGGCACCGGCGGCAACCAGCAGTCGATCGTCATCGACTTCGTGCGGCACGGGCAGTCAATTGGCAACGCGGCCAACCTGATCGACACGGCCGTGCCCGGCCTGCCGCTCACCGCGCTGGGCCAGCAACAGGCGACGGCCATCGGCGCCGTGCTCGGGGGGCAAGGCAACTTCGCGGGGGTTTTCGAGTCGCAGCTGACCAGGGTGCAGCAGACCGCCCTCTTCGCCGGCATGACCAACGCGCCGATATTGCCCGGGCTCAACGAAATCAGCGCCGGCATTTTCGATGGCGCACCCGACATCAGCCCCCAGGGCCTGATGTATCTGGTGGGCCCGGTCGCGTGGACGCTCGGATTCCCGATCGTGCCGATGCTCGCCCCGGGCACCGCCCACCTCAACGGGATCGTTTTCGACCAGGGCTTCACCAACGCAATGCAGACGATGTACGGCACCGCCGTGACCAACCCGGTGATCGCCGGCAACGGCCAGATCACCGATGTCGCGTTCTCCAGCGAATTCGCCATCGAGGTGGGGACGCTGATGAACGTCAACAACCCGAATCCCTTGCTGATGCTCACCCACCCGCTGCCCAACACCGGCGTGGTCACGGTGCAGGGCAGCCCCCAGGGCGGCTGGACGATGACCAGTTGGGACGGCATACCCGTCGGGCCGCCGACCCTGCCGACCAAGCTGTTCGTCGACGTGCGCAACCTGGTCACGGCGCCACAATTTGCGGCCTGGAACAGTTGGGCGGCCCTCGGCACCGGCGATCCGATGACCGTCGTGAGCGCGGTGCAAGCCGGCGTCGACGAGGTCGCCGGTGCGACGCTGCACTTCCCGATCGCGGTGACCCGGGACGTGGTACACGCCGTGACCCACACCAGCCTCGGTGGCTTGTCGACGGAACTGACGGGCCTGATTTAGACCATCGAGTAGCCAAGGCGGTCGGCGACGCCGGCGATGCGCTTTGCGAGGCCGGGGTGCGTCAACGGGTGTGAGGTGTGTGGTCGTGCCGGCATTGCCGTCGCGGCCGGGGGGAACAACGCGATGCACGCTTTGCCGGCGAATCGGCTGTTGTAGCGCATCCCGTCGAGGCCCGGGAACGCTGCAACGATGACGCGGGCCCAGCGTTGGGTGATCGCATGGGGTGCGGTCGACATGGCAAACGTGCCGCCGGCTCGGGTCGGCCACGCCCCGACGCTGTCGACGGCGACGTCGAGCAGGCGCAGGTCTCGGGTAAACCGTAATGACGTCAAGTACGGCGCTTCGCGAACCCGGTCGATGGCGCGGTGCTCCTGGAACGCTTCGGCGAGCGCTGCGCCGGGCACGGAGCCCCCGTACCACACGCCGTGGCCCGGATGGTCGCCCGTGGGCTCGGGGTGCGGGTCGAATCTCAGCAACGGCCCATAGGCCCGGAATTCGTTCCAGGCCAAGACATGTTTGCCCGCGGTGCGGTGCACGCGCCACCATTTCTCCGACCGCCGTATCGCGCGCAGTTCGTTGTCACGGATGCCGATTGCCTGCAGTTCCTCTTTCGAGGGCGGATCGGCCAGGGTTTCCTCGCCGCTCACCTGCTGGCCCAGTCGGCGGCCTCGGCGACGCTGAGCACCAGCCGAACGTCGCCGCCGCTGCGCAACCAGTCCAGTGGCGACACCGATCGACCATCGACGCGCAGATCGGCTTGCGGTGTGGTGAGAAATCCGGCAACCGACACGGGGTGCAGGTCGTCCGGCAGCGCCGGCAAGACCTGGTCAAATCCGCGGATCTGACCGCGCCGCCCGGCCTCGTCTTCGAATTGCAAAGCGGGAAAGACCCAGCCGCCGCGATCCTGTATCGCCCACAGCGTGCGGTCGGCGCGGCGCTGACGCACCCGAGATTCGTTGACGCCGAGCAGCTCGGCCACCTGGCCACCCGAATACGCGGTGTTGATGAGACGCGCGACGCGGCCGAGCGTCTCCACCGTGACGCGCGCATACGCGCGGTCATCCTCGGCGAAGTCCGATTCGTCGAACAGCGCCGCGTCCGCCTCCGACAGCGCCGCCGCATCGGGCCGGATCGACGGCAGGCTCTGCAATGCCTCAGCCAGGTCCGCGCCACTGACCGCGTAGTGCTCGACGATCATTTGTCCGAGGTCGTTGGGCGCCATCACCAATCCCACTTCTAACGTGTGTTAACAACATACTATCATCGTTAATGGCGGGATCCCGGGGGCTAGGAGGCCACGATGACGTACGCGTTCGACCCCGAGCTCGCTGCGGTGGTGCCCATGCTGCCCGACCTCGATGGTGCCGATCCCGCCGCGATGCGGTCGTCCCTGTCGGCGATGATCGCCCAGTTGCCCGCCCCGGATCTGACCGGCGTGCACTGTGAGGATCGCCTGATCCCCGGCGGTGCCGGCGACCCGGAGGTGCCGGTCCGCATCTACCGGCCTGCCGAACGCAGCGCACCCGCGGCCGTCTACAGCGTGCACGGCGGCGGGTTCATCGCGGGCGACCTGGAGACCGAACACGCCGGGAACGTCGGGCTGGCGCGCGCGCTCGGTGTCGTGGTCGTTGCCGTCGATTACCGGCTTGCCCCGGAGACACCGTTTCCCGGGCCGCTCGAGGACGTCTACGCCGGACTCGTCTGGATGGCGGGGCATGCCGAAGAGCTCGGGGTGGATCCGCACCGCATCGCCATCCACGGCGTCAGCGCCGGCGGCGGCTTGTGTGCCGGTTTGGCGCTGCTGGCCCGCGATCGCAAGGGCCCGCACATCGCGTTCCAGTTCCTCGGAGTGCCCGAACTCGATGACCGGCTCGCCACCGCAAGCATGACCGCCTTCACCGACACCCCGCTGTGGAATCGCCCGAAGGCCGTGGCCAGCTGGGACTGTTACCTCGGCCCGGGCCGCGCCGGCTCCGATGACGTCTCCAGCTATGCCGCACCGGCGCGCGCGACCGATCTGGCGGGACTGCCGCCCGCTTACATCTCGGTGATGCAGTTCGATCCGCTGCGGGACGAGGGCATCGCCTACGCCCAGGCCCTGTTGGCCGCCGGGGTGACCGTCGAATTGCATTTGTTCCCCGGGACTTTTCACGGTTCGGCCCTCATCCCGGACGCGGCGATCTCACAGCGCGAGGGGGCCGAGGCGGTCGCGGTGTTGCGGCGGGCGCTCGCCTTCTAGCGCGGGCGATGGGCTGGAGGCGGGAATCCTCTCCCCTAAGAAGGGTTTTCATCTGCGGCACAATCACTTCAGTTCGCTCGCCGAGCGAACCGTGCCGAAGCTGCCCAAAAGTGGTGTACGGGCAGCTTTCCCGCGGGCGGTGGGGGCTTGAGGGAAAGCTGCCCGTCTGCCACCGGTTATGGGTAAGGAGTTGTTGACCGGCAGCAGCACCACCAGGAGTCGCTGGCGGGGTTGGGCCATCCGCCGGCACCTGGGCGTCGTTTCATGGTGTCGCCCAACGGATCAAAGGGACGAGGCGCTAGCCGCATCTTCCGTCCTCCCGTGGTGTCAACTACCAATGATTCGACGCGTGTGGAACAGTACCGAAGACCTGGCACTCTGGCGACGCTCTTCTCAGTAAATCTGGTGAAGCTCTTCGTCATCCGTCGGGCGCGGCAATATATCGGCGGTGAGAAAACAGCTGATCACGGGTCAGGCGGCACGCGTGTGGCAAACGCATCCGTTGGAGCGCAAACTTCAATGCGAAATTACCTGCTGGTAGCGGCCATGCCGAGTTGACGTTTCTGAAATGAATTGGTATGCAACAACATCGAATTAGCAACTGGGCACATACGCCTTCGGGCTAGGAAGGGAAATTGGTCTTTTCGACAGCCGTTGCCGCTGCGGCGGTCTAAGCTGAGTTTTCCTGGTGTGGTTTCTGCGTCGATGCCTCGTGATTGGGCCGAGGTTGTCAGAGTGACGTGGTGGGATGAGCCTCTCCAATTTCAAGAGTTCGGTACGGCCGGCGAGCAGTCCCGGTTGAGTTGAGGCGAGGTTGGAAGCCATGCAAAGTCGTGTCAGCCCTGTGGCGATCATCGGGATGGGGTGCCGGCTTCCCGGCGGGGTAGATTCGCCCAACGCGTTCTGGCGCGCCTTACTTCGCGGCGACGACTTGGTGACGGAGATTCCCGCCGATCGGTGGGACGTCGACGAGCACTACGACCCCGAGCGTGGGGTGCACGGTCGGTCGGTGTCGCGGTGGGGTGGCTTCATCGACGACATCGGCGGCTTTGACGCATCGTTCTTCGGCTTCGGCGAGCGCGAGGCGACCGCCATCGATCCGCAGCATCGATTGCTACTGGAGACGTCATGGGAAGCGATCGAGCACGCGGGCATCGTTCCGGCCTCGTTAAGTGGGTCTCGCACCGGTGTTTTCGTGGGGTTGTGCCAACAGGACTACACGCTGATTACCGGCGACGCCGGTTCGCTGGAGGATGCCTACGGCTATACCTGCACTCCCTTCAGCATGGCGTCCGGCCGGATCGCCTATGGGCTGGGACTGCTGGGTCCGGCGCTGACGGTTGACACATCGTGTTCGTCGAGCCTGCTCGCCGTGCACATGGCGTGTCTGAGCCTGGACACGGGTGAAAGCGATCTTGCGTTGGCCGGAGGCGCGATGCTGGTGTTGGACCCGCGGGTCTCTGCCTCGGCGTCGGCGCAGGGCATGCTCTCGCCGACCGGCCGCTGTCACAGTTTCGACATTGCCGCCGACGGGTTCGTCCGATCGGACGGTTGTGCGGTGGTCCTGCTCAAGCGCTTGCCCGATGCGCTCCGTGACGGTGACCGAATTCTGGCCGTCGTCCGCGGCACCGCGGCGAATCAGGACGGCCGTTCCGAGACCATCACGTCGCCGTCCTCGGATGCCCAGGCCGCGGTGTACCGGGCGGCGTTGGAAGTGGCCGGGGTGGAGCCGGCCACCGTGGGTGTGATCGAGGCGCACGGCACCGGCACCCCGGTGGGCGATCCGCTCGAATTCATAAGTCTGACCGAGGTGTACGGTGCCGACGGCAATCGCGTCGCGGTCGGATCGGCCAAAAGCAACCTGGGGCACACCGAAGCCGCGGCCGGAGCTGTCGGTCTGATCAAAGCGGTCCTCGGCCTGCAGCACGGCGTGGTGCCGCCGATGGCGCACTTCACCCAGTTGCCCGAGGCGCTACAGCAAATCGAAACCGGCTTGTTCGTGCCGCGGGAAGTCATACCCTGGCCGTACAAAGGCAAGGGGCCGCGACGGGCGGCGGTGACATCGTTCGGCATGTCGGGGACCAACGTGCACGCCGTGCTCGAGCAGGCGCCCGACGCCCGAACCGACCCGGAAGCCCCAGTGGCGCACGGGCCGTTGCTGTTTCCGCTATCGGCGACCTCCGGGGGAACGCTGCACCAGACGGCGCAACGATTGGCCGAATGGCTGGACGATCACAAAGACGGGTTGGCTATCTCGGACCTGGCGTACACCCTGGCGCGACGGCGCGCACACC
This sequence comes from Mycobacterium interjectum, assembly GCF_900078675.2. GTDB lineage: Bacteria > Actinomycetota > Actinomycetes > Mycobacteriales > Mycobacteriaceae > Mycobacterium > Mycobacterium interjectum. The sequence goes on along the minus strand of NZ_LT546237.1, from coordinate 3,630,482 downwards.
GGACCGTCCGCACCGCCGTCATTGCGGGCGACGCCGAGGGGCTGGCCGCGGGGTTGCGTGAAATCGCCGGCGCAGAAACCCCCTACGCTCCGGTGTCGGGTCACGGCGACCGCGGCCCGGTCTGGGTCTTCTCGGGCCAGGGATCGCAGTGGGCGGGCATGGGCGCCGAGCTGCTGGCCAACGATGCGGTGTTCGCGGCGACTGTCACCCACGCCGAGCCGCTGATCGCACGGGAGTCCGGATTCTCAGTGCGCGAGGCGATGTCGGCTCCCGAAGTCGTCACGGACATCGACCGGGTGCAACCGACGCTTTTCATTTTCCAGGTCGCCCTGGCCACCGCCATGCGCGCCTACGGCGTACAGCCCGGCGCCGTGATCGGGCATTCCCTTGGCGAGATCTCGGCCGCCGTCGTCGCCGGGGCGCTCTCGCTGCAGGACGGTGTCAAGGTGGTCTGCCGGCGTTCGAAGTTGATGTCGCGCATCGCGGGTGCGGGAGCGATGGCTTCGGTGGAGCTGCCGGCCCAGCAGGTGCGGCAGGAGCTGGCCGCCCGCGGAGTGAGCGACGTCGAAGTGTCGGTGATCGCGTCACCGAACTCCACGGTGGTGGGCGGAGCGACCCAAGCGGTGCGCGACCTGGTAGCCGAATGGGAGGGCCGTGAGGTCATGGCCCGCGAGGTGGCGGTGGATGTCGCGTCGCACTCGTCGCAGGTCGATCCGATTCTTGACGAACTGGCCGACCAGCTTGCACACCTCACCCCGACGACGCCGGATGTGTCGTATTACTCTGCGACGCTTGATGATCCACGGATCCTCCCGGCTTTCGACGCCAGCTACTGGGTGAACAACCTCCGGCAGTCGGTGAAGTTCGCCGCCGCGGTGCAGGCCGCCCTGGACGACGGCCACCGGGTGTTCGGCGAGCCCTCGCCGCACCCGCTGCTGATCCGTGCGGTGGAACAAACCGCCGGCGCCGCCGACATCGCGGTGCAGGCAGTCCCGGCCATGCGCCGCGAACAGCCGATGCCTTTCGGCGTGCTCGGCTCCGTGGCGGATCTGTACGGTGCCGGCGCCGCGATCGACTTCTCGGTACCGTATCCGCGCGGTCGCCTGGTGGATGCCCCGCTGCCGACGTGGACCCGTCAGCGGCTGCTCCTCGAGACCGACGAGCCGGCGGCGGGGTCGCGCGGCAAGTCGACGGTTACGGTGCACCCACTGCTCGGCGCGCACGTGCGGTTGCCGGAAGAGCCGGAACGCCACGCCTGGCAGGGGGAGATCGGCACCGCGGCGCTGCCCTGGCTGGCCGATCACCGGGTGAACGGGGTTGCCGTCTTTCCGGGGGCCGCCTTCTGCGAAATGGCACTGGCGTCCGCCGAAATGGTTCTGGGTCCGAATTCCGACGTGTGCGATGTTCGCCTCGAGCAGATGCTGCTACTTGACGAGGAGACTGTGGTGAGCACGGTGGCCTCGGTTGAGGGCGACGGCGTGGTCGATCTCGTGGTGCAGACCGAGCGGGAGGGTGAGCGCACGCGGCGAGGCGGCGCTGTGCTCCGCGCGGCCGACGATCAGGAGCCACTGCAGCGCGACATCGCCGCCCTGCTGGCCACCCACCCGCAGCCGACGGAGGGCGCCGCGCTGCGGCAGTCGTTCGCCGAGCGCGGCGTCGAATACGGGCCTGCCTTCGGTGGTTTGGTGTCGGCACGCACCGCCGCAACAAAAAGCCGCAGTGTCGTTGCCGAGGTGCGGCTGCCCAGCGCAGTTCGGGGTCAACCGACGGGCTACTGCGTTCATCCCGCGTTACTGGATGCTTGCTTTCAGTCGGTGCTGGCACACCCGGCCGTGCAGGGCGCCTCCGAGGGGAGGGGATTGGTGCCGCTGAGTGTGCGGCGGCTGCGTCGATACGCTTCGACGCGTGCCGCGCGGTATTGCCACCTGCGGGTCACATCAGTCAGCGGGTCAGCGGTCGAGGTCGATCTGGATCTGCTGGCCGAAGACGGCGCGGTCCTGCTGGTCGTGCAGGGCCTGCGTATGGCTATCAGCGGCGGCGCCGCCGACCAGCTGATGACCGAGCGGCTCCTGACCATCGACTGGCAGCCGCAGGCGCTGCCACCAGTGCCCGAGCGGGCATTCGGGCGGTGGCTGCTGGTCGATACCGCCGATGCCGATCCACTGACATCGCGGCTCGCGGATGCGCTGAAAGTGTCTGGTGCGCAATGTGAGACCCTGATCTGGCCAGAGTCGACCGATCGAGTGGCCAACGCCGAACAGCTCGGTGCCGAGGTGCATAGCGGCCTCCAAGGTTTGGTGATCGTCTGCCCGCCACCGGCCGGCGAGTTGGACGAGCAAGGGCTATTGCGAGGCCGCGAACAGGTGCGCCACCTAGTGCGCATGACTCGCGAATTGCCGGAACTCTCGGCTCAGCCGCCCCGGCTGTACGTGGTCACCAGGCAAGCCCAGATCGTGTTGCCCGATGACCAGCCCAACCTGGTGCAGGCCGGACTGCGCGGCCTGCTGCGGGTGATCGGCGCGGAGAACCCACAGCTCCGGCCCACCCAGATCGACCTGCGGGAAGATGCTGACGCCGAGCAGGTGGCGCACGAATTGCTGACTTCTTCGCAGGAAGACGAGACCGCCTGGCGGGGTGGGCAGTGGTACACGGCGCGGCTCCGCTGCACGCCGCTGGGCGCCGACGAACGGCGGGTCGCCACGGTGCAGCACGAGTCCGAGCGGATGCGCATGACGGTGCGTCATCCCGGTGACCTGCAGACGCTGGAATGCGTTGCCCTGGACCGAAAGCCGCCGGGGCCGGGCGAGGTCGAGATCGCGGTCAACGCGTCCAGCATCAACTTCGCCGATGTCCTTGCGGCCCTGGGGCGTTACCCCGATCTCGACGGTCAGCCGCACCAACTGGGATTCGATCTGGGCGGCGTGGTGGCGCGCGTCGGCGCCGACGTGACCGACCACCGGGTCGGCGACTGGGTGGGCGGCTTCTCCGGGTACGCCAACGGCAGCTGGAGTACGTTCGTCACCTGCGACGCCAGGCTGGTCGCCACCCTGCCGCACGGCCTCACCGCCGGGCTGGCCGCCGCGGCGGCAACCGCGTACGGCACCGCGTGGTACGGACTGTGCGACCTGGCCAGGATCTCGGCCGAAGACAAGGTGCTAATCCACTCCGGCACCGGCGGTGTCGGTCAGGCCGCGATAGGCATCGCCCGGATGGTGGGGGCCGAGATCTTCGCCACCGCTGGCAGCCCGGAGCGACGGGCAATGCTGCGGGATATGGGCATTGAACATGTGTACGACTCGCGCGGCATGGAGTTCGCCGAGCGGATCCCTCGCGACACCGACGGCCGCGGCGTCGACATCGTGCTGAACTCGCTGACCGGGGCGGCGCAGCGCGCCGGGCTGGACCTACTGGCCTACAGCGGGCGCTTCGTCGAGATCGGCAAGCGCGACATCTACGCCGATACCCGGCTGGGTCTCTTACCGTTCCGGCGCAACCTCACGTTCCATGCCGTCGATCTGGCGCTGCTGTCAAAGACCCACCCGCAGCGATTGCAGAGGCTGCTGCAGACGGTGTACGAGCGGATCGCGGACGGTCACCTGCCGCTGCCGGCCTGCACGGAATACCCTCTGTCGCAAGCCGCTACCGCGATCCGGATGATGAGCGGCGCCGAGCACACCGGTAAGCTTGTACTCACCGTGCCCCGCACCGGTGAGACCCTCGCGGCGGTGGCGCCCGAGCATGCTCCAGTGTTTCGCAACGACGGCGCCTATATCGTTACAGGTGGCCTCGGCGGTCTCGGGCTGTTTTTGGCCGGTGAGATGGCCAAGGCGGGCTGCGGGCGGATCGTGCTGACGGCGCGTTCCAACCCAACGCCGCGAACCCGACAGGCGATTGAACGGCTCTGGGCGACTGGAGCCGACATCGTCGTGAAGTGCGGCAACATCGCCGAGGCCGACACTGCGGCTCAAGTCGTGGCCGCGGCCACCGCCACCGGGCTTCCGCTGCGCGGGGTCCTGCACGCCGCCGCGGTGGTCGAGGACGCGACCCTGGCCAACATCACCGACGAGCTGATCGATCGGGACTGGGCGCCAAAGGTATACGGCGTGTGGAACCTGCACCAGGCGACGGCGGACCAGCCGCTGGATTGGTTCTGCTCCTTCTCCTCGGTAGCCGCGCTATTCGGCTCGGCCGGTCAGGGGGCCTACGCCGCGGCCTGCAGCTGGCTGGACGCCTTCACCCACTGGCGTCGCAGTCAAGGTCTTCCCTCGAGCTCGATCGCCTGGGGTGCGTGGGGCGAAATCGGCAGGGCGGCATTCATGGCGGCGAGCGGACGGACCACGATGATCACCCCGGAAGAGGGCGCTCTGGCGTTCGAGACTTTGCTGCGTTACGACCGGGGCTACACCGGCTACGTTCCGACCACCGGTGCGCCATGGCTCGCGTCGCTCGTTGCGCGCAGCTCGTTCGCCGAGGCTTTCCGGACGGCCGGAGACCGACACACGGCCGAAAGCTTTACGCTGCGTGCCGAACTGCTGACTCTGTCACAGGATGAATGGCCGGTCCGGCTTCGGCGCCTGATAGCCGAGCAGACCGGCCTGATTTTGCGGCGTGCGATCGACCCCGACCGCCCGTTTGCCGACCATGGCCTGGACTCGCTGGGCAACCTCGAACTGCGGACCCGCATCGAAGCTGAAACCGGACTGCGAATCACCCCCAGGACCATCGCAACCTACAACTCCGCGCGTGCCTTGGGTCTGCACCTATCAGAAACGCTCGCCTCCGACCTGTCCGCGACCCAATCCGGTGGACCGCCCTACGGCAAACCAGAGTCGCTCATCGGTGGGTCCTCGAATGTCGGTGGTGGGAAGTGAAACGACGCCGGCTGGAGCCGCAGCAGCGACGCGAACAGCTGATCGACACGGGAGCGGCGATGTTTGCAGAAATGCCGTACGAAGACGTCCAGATGGACGACATCGCTGCCCGCGCGCATGTCTCGAGAGCGACGCTGTATCACTACTTTCCGTGCAAGCGAGACTTATACGCGGCGATATTCCGGCGCGCCAGTAGCCGCATGCTGGCACACATGAGCGACGATCCGCAGCTATCGCTCGCAGAGCAGCTGGCCACCGGACTCGAGGCCCATATCCAATCGTTTGTCGATCGCCCCTTTGAAGCCGTCACGATCAACCGCGGCGTTTGGTCAGATGACCCGGCCGTCCAGGCGATCGTCGCCGAAGAACTCAACGTTGTGGGCCAACGGCTGATCGATCAACTCGTCGAGGACGGATGTCTGCGCGAGGCCGCCGAGATCGCCGTAGAGGCGTGGTTGGCGTTCGTCCGCGCAGCCTGCGTGAAATGGATTGAGTCGAAGAATATCTCGCGCGCCGATCTCACCGAAATGTGTCTACGCGCATTCGACTGCGCTCTGGGGAGCCGCTTGCGTGGCCGGATATATTCGGGATACGCAACCGAACCCACTCGGTAATTTTTGGCTCGTCGCTGACGAGGATTGCTCACTGCCGGGCACGGATTCGTTCGGCCGCCATGGACACCCCCGCGGCCGGGAGACGGGCCAACAGCACGTCGCCCATCGCCGCCGCGGGCGTGAGCACCCCCCGCAACGGAGAGAGGCGGTCGCGATCCAATGCCAACGCGAGACCGCTCTCGCCCAGCAGCACCGACGTGCCCTCGTACGCGTCGCAGGATTGCGCGAACGTCGCCACGTAGCGCGCGCCGGTCGCTGTGGTGGTGTAAGTCTCGACGGTGTAGTGGCCGCGCTTGCGGGCGGCGTCGCTTGGACCGGAGCCCGGCGTGGGCACGATGCGCTCCACGAATCGCTGGGGCAACCGCCGCAAGTGCCTGTTGCCCAGGCTAAAGGCACACGCCAAGGCGCCCGTCACTGCCGCCGCGGCGACCGGTGCCGCGAGCGAGTTGCCGAGGCTCATGGTTTCCGAGTAGCGAAACTGCCTGCCATAGGCCCAGTCTTGCAATGCGTTGCTGCGCCGCACTATTCGCGTGTTATACGGGGCCATCACAAATCCGCTGAGCCCGAAGCACGCAAGGTCGGGCGCGACCTCGCGGCCTCGACGCCGCTGGAAGTCCGGTTGCGGGCCGAGTTCTGGTTCGCAGGCGCGGTCGGTGGTCAGCGTGTAGGGATCGTTGAAGATCGGGTGGGTTTGCGTGTCGGCCGAGGCGGTACGCATCGTTTCGAGCAGCGAAGCGATGGTGCCGCCGGACGCGGCGGATTGGCGAAAGGAGCGCAGCACCATCGTCGTGTCGCCGAGTTCGCCCGCGCCGTCCTCGACGGCTCGGCGGTGGAGCTGATAGACATTGAGATCCGAAGGGATGGAATCGAATCCGCAGGAAAGCACGATCCGGGCGCCGGTGTCGACGGCCCGTTGGTGATAGTGGTCGATGCTGGCGCGGCCGAACATCAGCTCTCCGGCCAAATCGGCGTAGTCCGTTCCGGCCGCGGCGCAGGCCGCAACAAGCGGTAGGCCGTACCGTATGTAGGGGCCAACTGCGGTCAGCACGACTCGGGTTCGCTCGGCCATCGCTGCCAGCGTCGGCGGCCGCGACGCGTCGGCGACGATCAACGGCCAATCCTGCGCGGTCGGGCCGAGCAGCCGCCGCACGGCCAACAGCCGGTCGCTGCAGCGACCGGCCAGCGCGATCCGTGCCCTCGACCCCGCGCGGGCGAGGTACCGGGCCGTCAGCGCGCCGGAAAAGCCACTGGCACCGTACAAAACGATGTCAAACTCGCGCTCGGCTGTCACTCCATAACCCAGCTGTCCTCGGCGGGCAGGACGCACAGCAGCGAACGTACCGCCTCCAGTGGCTTCTCCCGCCCTGGCAGATGTGCATGGTGCTCGATGAAAAGCCGACCCGCAAAGGTCCCGCAACTGTAGAGATCGACCGGCGCGCGGGTGGGGAAGTGCAATTCGCTGTGGAAGTCCTCCACCTCCAAGCCCGGCGGTGTGCTCAGGCCGGGGATCGTGCCGGTGTCGGTGCACAGCACAAACGGGGGCAGCCCAGGCGGAGTTCCTTCGTATTGGAGGTTGAAGTGCAGCGTGGACTGCTGAATCACGCCGTCGGACAGGTCAGCTCGAAAAGCGTCCACGATACCGCGGGCCACATCGACGAGCTCGGTGTCGGGCCCGATCTCGGCAAGATAGATTGCCACCCCCAACGGCAGCGTGCTGCCGGTCAGGCTTGCCGGGGGCGACAGGATGTATCGCAAGTCGACCGGATAAACGTATGGGATCGGAATGTGCGGCGTGTTGCGAAGGTCCCACTCGGCCAGCAGGATGGCCGCCGCCACCACGGAGTTCAGGCTGAGCTGATTGGCACGGCCAAACTCCACTAGGTCGGACGTCTCCTGCTCGGTGAACCGGATGCGGGCCACCGGAATGGGTTGGATGGCATCATGGTTCGACGCCATGGGCGGCGTCTGGACTGCCTGCAGGTCGTAGGCGAACGCCGCCGGGTAGAGCCGCTCGAGTCCGGACCGCCGCTGTTTTTCGATTCCGCGCTGCTCAAGCAACGCCTCCAGCGGTTCGGGTGCGGGTTGCGGTATCCTCGGTCCGGGGTCGCCGGTTTCCACCACGTTGGTGTAAAGGGTGAAAAGCTCCTCGAGAAGACCGAACGCGTGGTGGGCGTCGGCCAGGCTGTGGTGGGTATACAGCGTCAGTGCGCCGCCCCCTTCAGTGCGTTCCAACCGCAGATTCATCAGAGAATGGCTTTGATCCAGCAGCAATCCGGCGGGTGTCGAAATGGCATTGGAATCGGCGCCGTCGTCGACCACCCAAAGACCTTGGTGCAGGACGTCTTCGGCCACGATCTGGTAGCGGCCGTCGTCGGCCTTCTCGAGGCGGCCGGTGAAAATCGGATGGGTCTCCAGGAGCGCGTCGAAGGCGTCCGACATCGCGTCGACGTCGATGGCGCCTTTAAGGTGCGCCGTGAACGCGAAATAGGTCTCGTTGACCGCGAATACTTCCTCGCTGCGGGCCAGTTTTCGGATGACCGATCCGGGAAACACCTAGGACTCCTTAGTTCAGTGCGTGCTGGCGCGCCGATAGCCGATCAGCGTCGGGCCGATGCATACGGCGGTGATGCCGGTGGCCCACAGCAGCGTTGCGAGCATGGGCCATCGCACCGGGCCGCCCAGCGACAATCCGCGCATCGCTTCGATCGCGTAGCTCATCGGCTGGTGTGCGACCACTGGCTGTATCCACTTCGGAAATTGGTCTACCGGCAGAAACCCGGTCGAGAAGACGACGGCGAGCAGGTGAACGAGTGTAACCGCCTCGAGCAGGAAATTTTTCGCGGCGTGCAACGCCACCATTGTGATGAGGGTTGCGTAGGACAGCCCGAAAATGACCGGAACGATCAGCCATGCCAGAATGGCCAGCGGGCCCTGGTGGAAGCGGAACCCGAGCATCATTCCGACGGCCACCAACACCGCCGTGGTGATCGTGATCCGAACCGCCTCGGCGACCACCCGTGAACAAACACCCGACGCGCGGTGCACGGGCAGCACCCACAACCGGCGCAGCAGGCCGTCGTCTCGCTCCCCGATGAGGCCGATCGCCCCGATCGCCGATCCGTTGATCGCGGCGGCGAGGGCGTTCATCGGAACCGTGCCGTACAGCGCGCTGTGCCCGGTGACTTGTGAAACCATATGGCCCAAAACAATATTCACAGTCAGCAGGAACAGGACGGGCAACACCAGCACTTCGACCATTGCGGTGAGGTCGCGCCCCCACCGCAGAAGTATCCGTCGCGTCTGCACCAGGGTCTGTGGGACCAGAACCCGTGCGGAATCCTCGTAGCACCGCCGGTCAACGCCGTGGTCGGTGGTCTTTTCGTCAACCAGGGTCATCGCGCCCGCCTCGACAAAACCGTTGCCGATGCCGGTAGCAGCATCGCGGCCAATCCGCATAGCCACGCCAGCGACGGCGCCAGCACGGACCACGTGAAGGGACCGCCATGCGGTGGGGTGTCACCGGCCAGGGCGCGCAGGGTGTCCACGAACCTCGAAACCGGCTGGTCGCGCACGATGGGCTGGATCCAACGAGGAAACTGCTCGACCGGCTGGACACCCACCGACAGCAGTCCAAAGATCAACGGCGGCAGGATCAGTAGCGGCGTCATGGCCTCCGGGTTCCGGGTGGCGGTCCCGACCACGTCCGCACCGAAAGACAGCAACGCCCCGATCACGAGCACCAAGGTGCAAAAGGCAACGATGTAGACCGCCGAGCGGTGGAACCGGAATCCAATCAGGTGACCGCAGACCAGCGCCACCGCCAACGAAACCAGGCAGCGGTATACCGCGGCGGAGATGCGGGCGGCCACCGGCGTAGCCGGGGCGATCGGCATCGATTTGAAGCGGCGATTGATGCCTTGTACCGAGTCGGTCGCGGCCCGAAACGCCGTCGACATCGCAGCAAAGGTGATGGCCTGCAGCGCGATCAACGGCATGATGTACTGCGCGTAGCTGCTGGCGATGCCCCTGGTGGCGGCTCCCATGAGCTGATGCAATGGAATGTAGAAGCCGGCGGTGAAAATCGCCGAGGACGCGATGGTGATGACGAGCTCACCGTTGCGTAGCGTCGGGGCGATGAAGCGGCAGGTGAGGACCCACCACTGTGCGAGCGCTGACGGGCCGGGCCGCGCGGTGGCCGGCGCGGTCACTTTATGACCTCCGCGACAACGGTTCGGGGCTCGGCGGAATCCCCGGTCAGCGTGAGGAACACGTCGTCCAGCGACGGACGCCGCAGCGCGACGTCGGCAAGGTCGATATTGGCCGCCGCGAGCCGCCCCACGACCTCGATAAGGGTACTGGTACCGCCCGGCGCCGGCATGGCGATCCGATCCGATTCGGAAGTCAGGGCGGCCCTGTTCTTCTCGGGCAACAACGAGCCGAGCGTCTCGGCGATCACCAGTAGATCCCTGGGATCCTGCGGGACGATTTCGCAATAACTGGCGCCGGTTCGCTCCTTGAGCTCGTCGGCGGTGCCCTCGGCGATGATGCGGCCGTGGTCGATCACGATGATGCGGTCGGCAAGCGCGTCGGCTTCCTCGAGATACTGCGTGGTCAGCAAGGTGGTGATGCCGCAGGTCTTGAAGTTGCCGACAAGATCCCAAATCCCTTGCCTGCTACGCGGATCCAGGCCGGTGGAGGGCTCGTCCAAGAAGACCACCTGCGGGGGGACCACCAGACCACAGGCGATGTCGATCCGCCGGCGCATGCCGCCCGAGTACGTTTTCACGCGCCGGTTGCCTGCATAGGCCAGCTCGAATTCTTCGATCAACTCTTCGGCGCGGATGCGCGCGGCCGACTTACCCAGTCCGTACAACCGGCCGAACATGACGAGGTTTTCTAACCCGGTGAGCATGTCGTCGAGGGCCACCTGTTGGCCGGTAAGCATGATCGACCGGCGCACACCCGCGGGCTCGGAGACGCAGTCATAACCGGCGACGATTGCATGGCCTCGATCGGGCCGGCTCAGGGTCGACAGGATGTCGACGAGCGTGGTCTTCCCCGCGCCGTTGGGCCCGAGGAGGCCGATCACCTCGCCGCGGCCGACTTCGAAGCTGACGTTCTGCAAGGCCACCACGTCGTCGTAGGTCTTGCGTACCCCATCGACGATGACCGCCTTGTCAAAAATCCTCTCGGCGTCACCCATTGGCCTTCCTTCCTCTCAGCCCTCAACCCGCGTCGCGCGCGGACAAGTCCACTAGGGCCAGTTCCACTGGCTCCGAAGCAGCGTTGCCGTCGTCGGGGATTGCGGCGATGGCCTGTTCGAGCAGCACCCGCAAAGCCAACGGGAAGCGCTGCGCCAGAGCCTCGATCGTTGCGCTCGCAACGCGGCGGGTGTCATACCACCAATCGAGATGCAGCGAGCCGGAGTGGCGGTATACGCGAAACTCGATGGCATGGCCTAGGCCCGGAATCGGGTCGCGCACCGGCAGCGCCGCGTCGGAGTCGAACTGGACCGGTGCATCGACGGGCGGTAGCTGGGGGATCAGACCCACGTAGCGGAAGTGGATGTCGGAGGGGCCGGCGGCGGCGAACAGCGGTGCGGTGGGTGCGTAGACGTAGCGCAGTAGTGCATAGCCGATCCCATGGTGCGGAACGGATCTGAGCGTGTCGCTGACAGTGCTCAGCAGTGTGGCCGCATCGCCGTCCCTCGTGCACGGAATCGGAGCAGGATAGATCGTGGTGAAACGGCCAATGGTCCTGCGCAGGTCCACGTCGGGCCTCAGCACGGTGCGCCCGGCGCCCTCCAGGTCGACCGAAACCACACCCTCGCCGAGGGTCTGGGCGATTGTCCGACCTAGTGCCGCCAGTAGTATCTCCTCGATCGGCACGCCCAGCCTCCGGCGGGCGTCGTCGATCTCGGCCGTTTTGTCGACGGTCAGCGCCGACGGCACCCGCGCCAGGTCGCTGGAATGGGGGCGGTCGGTGACTTCCGGGTCGCCCAGCCGCAATGTCGCCGTGTTGGAGTTCTCCAGCCAGAAGTCACGGGTGTCCAGGACCGCCGGGTGCGTCGCCAGTGTCCCGGATCGCAGAGACCAATCGCGCCATTGCGCGCTGGTCGGGGGCAGCAAAATTCCCTCGCCCGCAAGTCGCTGAGTGAATGCGGTGAGCAGGTCGGTCAGCAGGATCTCGCGAGATGCGTTGTCCGCGATCACTTCGTGCATGGACAAGATCAGGTGGCTGCTGCCCTGCGCACTGGCCTCCGGACCGGAAACGTGTGTGGCGGTCAACGATGCGGTCTGGCCATCAGCGGCCTCAGCCGCGATGTTCAGCAGGGCTGCCCGCAGCGCGGCGGGTTCGCCACCCGTCAGGTCGCTCGGAAGCCTTCGGGTCGATAGCAGTTCAAATTCCTGCGGTGCGGCGATGTGCTGCTCCCACGTCCCCGCGCGTTCGACGAGCCGAAGGCGTAACGCGTCGTGGTGGTCGGCCACCGCGGTGAGCACGGCCCGGATGTCTTCGACGCCCACGACGGGGGCGAGCCTGAAGATCAGCGGGCATCGCCAGGAACCGGTCTCTTGCACTCCTTGGTCGAAGAACTGCATTACATTCGGCGGGACGCAGGTATGAGTAGTGGGGTCAATCGGTTTCGCCAAGCTGCCCGCGGCGTCTTTCGCATCGACGTGTTTCGCGAGGGTGGCCAAAGTAGGGTGTCGATAAAGATCCTGCGGCGTGACGTCCAGGCCCGCGTTGGTGGCGGCGGTCGAAATGCCAATCGAGATCAGGGAATCACCGCCGAGGTCGAAGAAGTTGTCATTGCGGTCGATCGAATTGACACCTAAGCACCGCATCCAGATCTGCCGCAGCGCCGCCTCGGTCTGCGCCTGCCCGTTGGGGGACTGTTCGGCTTGGGCGCCGGCACCGGCACCATTGGTGGACACGTCGGGCGCGTGCGATCCCGCGGCCAGGCCGGTCCAGTTGATCGGCTTCGGGTCGATCCAATGCCGTTGGTGAGCAAAGGGATAACCGGGCAGAGAAACGGTTCGCGGCGCGGGCCCCGACGGGCGCGGCCACTCGACCTGGACGCCAGCCGCCGACAGTTGGCCGAGCCCGAGCAGGAAGGTGTCCCGATCATCGACGTTCTGGATCGGGTGCCGCATGAGCCGAACCGCGCGATGTCCGCCCGACCACTTCGGGTGCCGCATCGCCGAACCCGTCAGGTTGCCACCCGGGCCGACCTCGACGAGGATCCGGCACGGGTCGGTCAGCACCGCCTCGAGCTCGTCCGCGAACCTGATCGTGGAACTGATCTGGCGAGCCCAGGCGGCGGGGTCGGTGATTTGCTCGTCGGACATCCAGGTCCCGGTGAGGTTGCTGAGTAGGGGTGTGTGCGGCCGCCGAAGCTCGACACCGGACAGGAAATCTTGGAACTCCGCCGCCACGGCATCCATCGAGCTGGAATGAAACGCGTGTGTGGCGCGGACGCGTCGCGCGGCGATACCGTCCCCGCGAAGGCGTTGGGTGAATGCGCGGATCTCGTCGTTAGGACCGGCGATAACGCAGTTGCCGGGATCGTTCACTGCGGAAAGGCCCACTCCCTTAACGGCGTACTCCGCAAGGTACGGTTCGATGTCGTCGGGACCCAGTGCCACCGCCACCATCGAGCCCGGTGGGGATTCGTGCATCAGGCGGGCACGCAATGACACCGCCTTGATCGCAGTCTCGAGGTCGAATACCCCGGCCAGGGTGGCCGCGATGTATTCGCCGGTGCTGTAGCCGATGTATGCTCCAGCGCGCACCCCATAGTTTTCCACCAGTCGCGCAAGCGCGTATTCCACTGTGAACAGCGCGGGTTGGGAGCGGTCAATGCGCTCCAAATCGGTTGTGCTATCGCCGAATATCTCGGCGTGTAGGTCGATCCCCATCTCATTGTGGAATCCCGCGGCGCAGATGTCGAAGTGTTCGGCGAAGGCGGGCGTGGTGTCGTACAAGCCCCGGGCCATGCCGCCGTGCTGAGAGCCCTGACCCGGAAACATGAAAACGACGCGTTGCGACCCCGACTCGACGTTTCCGCCGACGGATTCCCCGACGAAGACGTTGTCATGCTCGGAAGTCCGCAAGACCGCGACCGCCTGTTCGCGGTCGTGAACCACGGCCGCCATGGTGATGCTGTGCTTACGGCGCCCGGCGAGGGTGAAAGCGACGTCGGACAGGCTCGGGGCGCCCGTTTCGTTTAGCGCCGCGGCTAGAGCGTTGCGCGATTCCTCCAGTGCGGCTTCAGTTTCCGTCGAGAGCAGGATCACCTGCGGGTCCGCCGGCTCGGCGGGCGCCGCAACCGGGGGCGCCTCCTCGACGACGAGGTGCGCGTTGGTTCCGCCCACCCCGAACGAGCTGACGCCGGCCCTGAGCACTCCATCCCATTCCCACGGGCCGTAGGCGCTTTGCACCGCGAAAGGGGTCTCGTCGAGGCGGAGTTCCGGGTTCGGGCTGGTGAAGTGCAGTGTCGCGGGAATCGCCTTGTGCTTCAGGCAGAGAATCGTTTTGATCAGGCTCACGACGCCGGCCGCGACTTCGAGGTGGCCGATGTTCGACTTGACGGACCCTAAGACACAGGGACCGGTTCGAGGCATCTGCGACACGGCGAACGCGGTTCGCAGGCCCTGGATTTCGATGGGATCACCCAGCGGTGTGCCGGTTCCGTGCGTCTCGACGTAGCTCACGGTGGAGGAATCGATGCCCGAGACCGCGTGAGCTTCCGCGATGACATCGGCCTGAGCGACCGGGCTGGGAGCCGCGTACCCCATCTTCGCCGAGCCGTCGTTGTTGATCGCCGACCCGCGGATGACGGCGTGAATCCGATCCCCGGCTTCGACGGCGGCCTGAAACGGTTTGAGGACTACGATGGCCACACCGCTGCCGAAAACCGTGCCGTCGGCCCGCACGTCGAAGGGACGGCAGTGGCCGACCGCCGACACCATCGACCCCGGCGAGTTCCAGTAACCCACCCGGTGGGGGACCGACAGCGACACCCCTCCGGCAAGCGCCATGTCGCATTCCCCGCTGAGCAGGCTCTGACAGGCCAGATGGACCGCGACGAGCGATGACGAGCATGCGGTCTGGACCGTCAGGCTCGGGCCGCGAAGATTGAATTGATGGGACACCCGCGTGGCGAGGAAATCCTTGTCGTTCTGCAGGAACAGGTTGAACTGCTCGAAGTTGAGGCCCGTTCCCAGGAAGGCGTCTTCGCCATGGTGGGACGACAGGTTGTGCAGGAGATAGCCGCTGGGGGAGCAGGTTCCGTAGACGCCGATGGCGCCGTCGAACCGCGCGGGGTCGCAGCCGGCATCCTCGAAGGCATGCCACGCGCATTGAAGGAATAGGCGGTGCTGCGGGTCCAGCGTCCGAGCGGATTGCGGTGGGAATCCGAAGTAGTCGGCGTCGAACTCGTCGAACCCGTCGATGACCGGCGCCCGCCGCACATACGCGGGATTGGCCAGCACTTCATCGCCGATCCCGGCAGCCTTCAGCTGTTGCTCTGAGAGCGTGACGATCGATTCTTCGCCGCGGCGAAGATTGTCCCAGAAGGCCGACACGTCGTTGGCGCCCGGGAATCTGCCGGCCATGCCGACCACGGCGATTGCGTTGGCCGGCAAACCCGTTGAGTATGGGGCTGTGTTCGTGCTCACAGTTGTTGTCCTCGCTTCCACCGCGTCGCGGCCTGTTGACGCGCCGCCGCGCGCTGCTGCGCCCGGCCGCGAACGGCCTCTCCGGATTCGCACACCCGCGAGTGTCCGGCGAGGCCGAGTTGGCGGAGTAGATCGGCCGTGAGGTCTTGTAGCGACGCGCCCTGCAACAGCAGCGCCACCGGCGGCTCGACTCCGAAATCCGCACGCGCGGTGTTGCGGATGCGCACCGCCATCAGGGAATCCATCCCCAGGTCGATCAGTGGGACGGCGGCATCGACGGCCGATCGGTCGGCGTAACCCATGACTGCCGCGATGCGCGCGCGCAGCCGCTCCGTCAGCAGGCCTTGCGCTTCGGAGGGTTCGAGGCCGGTCAGTGAATCGGGACCGGCCCAATCACCGCCGTCGCCGGCGGCGTCGAGCTCCTCGACCACGTTGGTGAAATAACCGAGGCTGCGGATCTCGGGAAAGGCGATCAGCGCCCGGTCGGGGCGTAGCCGTCCGACGCCGGTGTGGCCCCGGTCGGCGGCCAGCAATGGCTCGAGCGCCGCGGTGCCCTCGGCCGGCGTGATCGGGTCGAGGGCGCCGCCGGTCAGGCTGCGGGCAAGCCCGACCTCTGCCCATGGCCCCCAGTTGATTACCGCCGCGGGTAGACCCGACGCGCGTCGCCAATCGACCAGCGCGTCGAGCCAGGCGCTTGCGCACGCGTATGCAGCCTGTCCCGGACCGCCCAGCATCGAAGCAGTGGACGAAAATCCGAGCCACCAGTCCAGTTCGCAGTGAGCGCTGGCTTGGTGCATTCGCTGCGCTCCGGTGACCTTGGGAGCCCACACCCGCTCGAGGCTTTCCTTGGTCATGGAGAGCACGAGGCCGTCGTCGAGCACCGCCGCCGCGTGCAGGACGCCACGCAGAGCTGACCCGCCTGCTGCCGCCACCAGCCTTTCCGCGACACCTTCGGTCGCCACATCTCCTGTAACCACGACGATTTCGGCCTTTTTCTCCAGTTCGCCAAGGAGCGTGCGCTGCTCGGCTGTGGGCTGGCCGCGGCCATTGAGGACCACGCGGCCCGCACCGCGATCCAGCAGCCAGCGCGCGAAAACCAAGCCAAGGCCACCCAGGCCGCCGGTGATGATATACGACGCCCCGGGGCGGACGACGTGCTCGCGCCTGGGCTCACCGAGGGTCGCCCGGAAAAGCCGCTCGACATAGCGCCGCCCGCCTCGCCACGCGACTACGTCGTCGATCGAGTCGGTAATCGCCGCAATCAGTTCGGCGTTCAGCGCTGCCGCAGCGTCCCCGGCGACATCGAGGTCGACGAGCGTGGTGCGCAGCTCGGGATGCTCGTAGGCCAGCACGCGCACCAGGCCTTTCAACGCGCCGATGCCAGGCTGACCTGGCTCGTCGTGAACGGCAAGGCCGCCCCTGGTGACGAGCCACAACCGCGGTGACTGGCCATGCCAGCCGCCGACGATCGCACGAACGACGGTGGAGACCGCCCAGAGTGATTCCCTCGCCTGGGCGATGCCGGCAGCGGTGACGCTCGGGTTCGCGCCGACGAAGGCGACCACCGCGACGGGCGGATGTTCGGGGTCACCTGCCGTTTCGGCGAATGCGGCGAGCACGGCGGGTTCGTCTTTCAGGTCTGCCGTGATCACCCGGCGGACCGGGGAACGCCAGTCGGCGACTAACCGTTCGATATCGGGTGCTGGCGCATCGGTAAGCACGAGCCAACTGCCCGGTACTTCGGCGTGCGTGGCACCGATCGGCCTCGTTACCCATGCGGTGTCGAAGATCTTCTGAGAAAGCGGAAGTGGCACGCTGCGCCGATCCACGCGCCGCAGGTAGATATCGTTGATCTCGGCCGTGACGGCCCCGGACTCGTTGGTCAAGACGATTCTGCCGAGCTTTCCCGCTCCGGCTTCGTCGAGGCTGGTCAGCTGGGACCAGCAGCGCGCGCGTCGGCCCGGGTCGCCGTACACCCGCAGTGTTTCGAATGACACAGGCAGATAACTGGTTTCGGCCGACCCCGCGACTTCTTCTTCCGGCATCGCGGCGGCAAGGCTCTGCAACGCCGCGTCCAGCATGACCGGGTGGATTCGATACCTCGAATGCCGGGGCGCCTGGTCGGGTAGGACGATCTCGGTCTCCGCAAAGCCGCCGGGTAGCCGGTGGATCGCGGTCAACGCCGCGAAAGCCGGCCCGTGATATTGCCCGGTGCGCCGCAGCGCGGTGTACAGGTCGGTCGGCTTGATGGCCGTTTCGCCGTGGCCGGCGACGGGTGGGGGTCGATCGGGAAGGCCATTTGCCGTGCACACCTCGGCCTTGGCGGTGGCGTGCCGCGACCAGTCGTGTCCGGGCGAGCGGGAATAGATCTCGACCCGGGTCTTCTCATCGGCGCCGCGGGTCACCTGCGTTGTCAGCTGGGTGTGCTCGTTGAGGGGAAGCATCTGTTCGACTTCGAGTTGGTTGATCGACAGGGCCCCGGTCGCCACACCGAACGCCTCGCCGGCTGCGGCTAAGGCGATCTCGGCGAACGCCGCGGCGGGCAGGATCGTTTGGTCGAACACCTTATGGTCACCGAGCCAGGGGGCCACCTGGGTGCCGACGTCGGCCTGCCAGACATGGTCCCGGCTCGACGGGACCTCGATGTGCGTGCCGAGCAGCGGGTGGGCGTCGACCAAGTCCGACATCCCCGACCGATCGGCGACCCAGAAGTTGTCGTGCTGCCAGGGTGTTACCGGGATGTCGGCGGGTCGGCCGTCGGTGGTGCCCGGCGCGGATTTCCCCACGGCGGCGAGCCGCGCGTGAAAAGTGACAGTGTCGTCGCTGTCGCGTTGCAGAGTGCCGATGGTGTGTGTTTCGGCCTCGCCGAGGGTGTCGATGATTGCGTGCGTGAGCAACGGATGTGGGCTGATCTCGATGAAGGTGTGGTGGGCGGCGGCGGCGGTGCTGATGGCTTGGTGGAAGCGCACCGGGTTGCGCAAGTTGGCGGCCCAGTAGTCGGCGTCCAGCAGCGGTACGGGACCATCGCAAGCGGTGCTGATCATCGGGATGGTCGGGGGCATGGGCGCCAAATCGGCAAGGGCCGAACGCAATTCCGGCAGTATCGGGTCGATGATCGGGTGGTGGGAGGCGACGTCGACCTCGACGCGTAGGGCCAGCAGGTTTCGCGCGGTCACCGCCGCGATGACGGCGTCCACCTGGTCGGGGGGGCCCGCGATCACCGATTCGCGTGGTGAGGCGTGCACCGCCAGCGTCACCTGCCGGTAGTCGGCGATCAGCGCCTCGACGGCCGGGCCGTCGAGTTCGAGCAAGGCCATCGCGCCCCGGCCGGCTAATCGCGCCAACAACGCCGACCGGACGGTGATCACCCGCAAACCCTCGGCGGGGGTCAGCGCCCCGGACACCACCGCGGCCGACACCTCGCCCATCGAGTGCCCAATCACCGCGCCGGGTTCGACACCGTAGTGCCGCCACAACGCGGTGAGTGCAAGCTGGATGGCCATTAGCATCGGTTGGATGTTGTGGATGCCGACCACCGTGCGGCCCTCCGCCAGGGTCTGGCTCAACGAAAAACCAGCCTGGGCAATGAATTCGGGCTCCAGGTCGGCGATCGCGGCGGCGAACGCGGGTTCGTCGGCCAGCAGTTGGCGGCCCATGCCGGCCCATTGCGAGCCCTGGCCGGAGTAGACGAACACCGTGCCATGCCCGCGGGCGCCCGCGATGGCTTCCACCACACCCGGCGCCGGGGCGCCGGCGGCCAAGGCCCGCAACCCCGCCGCCGCGGCCGAGTGGTCGCGGGCGACCACGACACCGACCTCGGAATGGCGGGCGCGGCGATGAGCCAACGTGTGCGCGACATCGGCCAGTGATATCGCGCCGCCGGGGCCCTCCATCCAGGCGGCCAGCGCGGTGGCCGTCGTGGCCTGCCGCTCCGGCGTCTTGCCGGACACCACCAATGTCGAAACCACAGCGGCGGTACTCGTCCGCGGCGCGGACGCCGCAGCGGGCGCCTGCTCGATCACGATATGCGCGTTGGTGCCGCTGAGGCCGAACGACGACACGGCCGCCCGACGTGTAGGACCGCTGGGCCACGCCGTGCCGTCGGTCGGCACGAAAAACCGGGTGGCCGAGGCGTCGATTGCCGGATTCCATCGGGTGAAGTGCAAATTGGGAGGAATGTATCCCCGGTCCACGGCCAGGATCGCCTTGATCAGCCCCGTAACACCTGCGGCCGCCTCCAGATGCCCGAGGTTGGTCTTGACCGACCCGAGCGCGCAGCCGCCGCCGTCCCGGCCGTAAGTGGCCGCCAGCGCCTCGAATTCGATGGGGTCGCCCAGAACTGTTCCGGTGCCGTGTGTTTCGACATAGTCCACGGTGCCCGCGGGCACGTCGGCCAGCCGTAGTGCGGTGGTGATCACGTCGCGCTGCGCCGCCGCGCTCGGGGCGGTCATGCCGTTGGAGCGGCCGTCCTGGTTGATCGCCGAACCGCGGACCACCGCCAGCACGCGATCGCCGTCGCGGACGGCGTCGGCCATCCGCTTGAGCACCACCACGCCGCACCCCTCGCCGCGGACGAACCCGTCGGCCATGGCGTCGAAGGTCCTGCACCGGCCCGTCGGAGACAAAGCGGACCACTTGGACAGCGCTATGCTGGTGAACGGCGACAACGACAGGTGCACCCCGCCCGCGAGCGCCACGTCGCTTTCCCGCAGGCGCAGGCTTTGGCAGGCCAGGTGGATCGCCACCAATGAGGACGAACACGCGGTGTCGACCGCCATCGCGGGGCCACGTAGCCCGAGCAGATAGGAAATCCGCCCCACCGCGGCGCTGTGTGGGTTTCCGGTGCTCATGTAGGCGTCGATCTCGGCGCGACGCTCGAGGTTGAGAATCGTGTAGTCCCACGCCGACAACCCCATAATCGCGGACGTTCGGGTGCCGCTCAGCGAATCCGTTGGCAGGCAGGCATGTTCGAGCGCTTCCCAGGCGACCTCGAGCAAGATCCGCTGCTGGGGGTCCATCGCCTCGGCCTCGCGCGGGGTGATGCCGAAGAAGTCGGCGTCGAATCCGGCGACATCGTCGACGAAGCCGCCCCATTTCGTCGCCATCTTTCCCGGCGCGTGCGGATCGGGATCGTAGAACGCATCCGCGGCCCACCGATCGGCCGGCACCTCGTCGACGGCGTCCCGGCCGTCGATCAGCAGCTGCCAGAAGCTTTCCGGCCCGCTCACACTCCCGGGTAGCCGGCAACCGATCCCGATCACCGCCACGGGTTCGGCGATGTCGGCCGGGAATGCCGTTCCCGCGCGGACAAGTTCACGCGCGAGTACCTCGCGCGCCTTCGGTGACATCTGGGCCGCACGCTCCGCGAGACTCGTCATGACTCGTTGCCCCCCGTCGCGGTTTCCAACTCGCTTGCGGCGACCAGTTCGGATAGCAGTTCCATTTCCTCATCCGACAACGCGGATTCAGCGTCGGGCGCCTGCTCGGCCTCGTCAAATGTTGCATAGCCCAGGCGCTCACACATGGCGCCTGCGAGATCGTGGATGGTCGGGTATGCCCAGACCAGGGCGGCCGGCAACGTGGTGCCCAGGCTGGACTCCAGCCTGTTCCGCAGCTCCAGGGCCATCAGCGAATCCAAGCCGAGCGACTCCATCGGCCGATCGTGATCGACCGGCTCGGCCGAGCGCAGCACCGCCCGGATCTCGTTGGCGATCGCGGTCGCGAGCCGGCTCGGGCGCTCGCGGGGATCGCTGGCGTCCAACTCGGCGCGGATCGCGCCGCCATACCGCGCGGGCTTTGCCGAGTCATGCAACTTCGCAAATAGCGATGAACCCGCTGCGGCGGGGAAGGATTGAAACCACTGGCGTGCGTCGAGGCTGAACACGCCGGTGCGCGCTCGGTCGGCCTGCAGCACTAGTTGCATTGCCGCAAGTCCCTGTTCGACCGTGTTCATCGAGACACCGAGATCGGCGAAGAACTGGGCACGTCCGACTTCGGCCCATGGACCCCAGTTGATTCCGACAGCGGGCAGCCCCAGAGAGCGCCGATAGGCGACCAGCCCGTCGACCCACGAGTTCGCGGCGGCGTACGCGCCCTGCCCGGGCGCGCCGAGCAATGAAGACGCTGACGAGAACGTCAACCACCAATCCACGTCCAGATGGGCGCTGGCCTGGTGAAGGCGCCAGCCACCGGTCACTTTCGGCGCGAACACACGCCGCGCGGCCGATTCGGACATGTTCAACACGATCTCGTCATCGAGGACCATTGCGCTGTGCAGGACTCCGGCCAGCCGGAAGCCCGCGTCTTCGACCGCGCGCACCAACCGCTCTGCGGTACCGGGTGCGGCGATGTCACCGGTAACCACCTCGACCCGGTTGCCCGCCGCGTTGAGTTCCGCGATCGCCGCTGTGACGCCGTCGCCGGGAGCCGAACGGCTGTTGAGCACAACCAGTCCCGCGCCGTGCTCCGCCAACCATTGAGCGACGACAAAACCGAGACCACCCATGCCACCTACGACGACATATCCGCCGTCGGGGCTTACCAGCGACTGCGGTGGCGGCGGCGCGATCGCCTCGACGCTGCCGTGCGCCGGAATCGAGACGGCGATTTTGCCGGTATGCCTGCCGGATGCCATCAACGCGAAGGCGTCGGCCGCGGCGTCGAGGCTGAAAGCGGTGACGGGAAGCGGCCGCAGTTTGCCGTCCGCGACGTGCTGCAGGATGTCTTGGAGCATCCGGCGATAGCGCGTCGGTTGCCGCTTCAGATTCAGGTCGAGGTCGACTACAGCGAAGGATGCGCTCTTGGCGAGTCCGGCCAGCCCGAGGCTGGCGTCGGCATAGACGTCCTTTTTGCCCAGCTCGATGAACCGACCACCGGGGGCTAGCAGCTTCACTCCGCGCCGGATCGCCTCGCCCGGAAGCGAATTGATGATGACATCCACCCCGTAACCATCGGTGGCGCCGAGTATCTCATCGGCGAAGTCCACGCCCCGGGAGTTACCGACGTACTCCACACCAAGCCCGTCCAGCATTTCCCGCTTGGCATCCGAACCTGCCGTCGTGTAGATGCGGGCACCGATCATCTTCGCGATTGAAACCGCCGCCAGTCCGACACCGCCGGTGGCCGAATGGATGAGCACGCGTTCCCCCGCGCCCAGCCGCCCAACCTCGCACAGCGAGTGCCAGGCGGTCAGGTACGCGATGCCGAACGCCGCGGCCTCGGAATCCGCCAGCGTGTCGGGGACCGGGACCGCGAGGTCCGCGAGCGTCGTCAGGTGGGAGCCGAATGTGCCCGGACCGAAGGCGATCACGCGCCGCCCGACCTCGCTCGAGTCGACGCCGGAGCCGACGGCAGTCACGACGCCGACACATTCGCCTCCGATGACGGGCGGGGCACCGTCGAGCCCGGGATACACGCCCATCGCCTTGAGCACGTCGCTGAAGTTGAGGCCCGCGGCCAGGACACGAACCTCCACCTGACCGGGCGCGGGCGGGATCCGCGTTACCGCGTGCACTCGCAGCGTATCCAACCGCCCGGGTTGATCGATCTGCAGCCGTACCGCGCCTCCGCCGTCCAGGTTCACCACCGTGCAGCGGGATTCATGGACGAGATCTCCGGTGGCCGTGGTGGGCGCCTGGACCAGCCTGTTGACGTATCGCTGTCCATCGCGGAGAGCGACCTCGTCGGCGTCGCAACCGGTGAGCAGTTCCTGGGTGAGGGCGCCAAGTTCGTCGGTGCCGCCGGCCTCGATGTCGACGATTGTCGGCTTGAGTTCGGGATGTTCGAAGGTCAGCACCCGCGCGATGCCCCGAAGTGCCGTCTGTGCCAGCGTGACTCGATCAGCCGGGTCGAATTGTTGCGCGCCGCGGGTGACGATCCATAGCCGCGGGCTGTTGCGAGTGCCCATTCGAGTCACGGCTTTTGTAATGTCGGCTATCAGGAGCGTGCGCGCCAGCGCCAGGTCAAGTTGATCCCCCTCCGGAAGCGACTCGTCGGCGGCTCGAGGCGGGCAGATCACGACGATGCCATCCCACCCAGCATCGGTTCGAGTGATCGCCGCACGCAGCTGTGCCGTGTCGGTCAGGGATACCAGCTCGACTTCGGCGACGCCGTCGCGCAGTGAGGACTGCAGCGCGGGCAGCAGCGGGTCGCCCGCGGCGGGGTCACCTATCAACAACACGCCGTTGAGGCTGCGGGCCGGCTTGCCCCGTGGTGTCGGTTCCCACTCCACCGTGAACAGGCGGTCGGTGAGTTCCTTTGCGGCGCACATCGATCCGAGTACCGTCATCTCCACTTCGTCGATGACGAGCAGCGGTTGGCCGTTCGGGTCGGTCAGCTCGACACGCCCCAGGAGCCGGTTCGGGCTGTCGGTCGCCGCAAGCTCTCCAATCGCGCAGACACCGTCGGTGATATCGCCGTATACATGGATGCCCGCGAAACGTACAGGCAAGACTAGCGTTTGGTGGGCGTGCTGCCCCCCGGCCAGCTCGGTAGCCGCCCGGGTGGCGCCGAGTGCCTGCACCGCGATGTCCATCATCACCGGGTGCAGGACGAAGTTGTGGGAACCCGGCCTCGCTGACGGCGGGAGACGCACTTCCGCGCGGGCGGCGCCGGACCGTGTGGTGGTGAGCCCCACGATGCCGCGGAACGCCGGCCCGTGTTGTTGCCCGGCGCCACGCAGCCGCTGGTACAGCTCGTCGGGGTCGAGTCCGGTCACGAGGCCAGGGAGGCCATCGTCCACCGGCGTTGCCCTGTAATCCGTTTCGCGGGCAACGATAGCGGTGGCGTGCTTGATCCACCCCAAAGTGGAGTTGTGGGTGCGTATTTCGATGCAGCACGTTTGGTCATCGCCGGTGAGCGTCGTGACAAGGACGGTGCTGTCGGTGATGTGCAGGACTTGATGGAGGCTGAGCTCGCGGATCAGCCAGTGGTGGTCTTCGGCGCGTTCCGAGTCCTTGCCCGCGTTCGTCGCTGCCGCCAGTGCGATCTCGGCGTAGGCGGACCCAGGAAGGACGCACAGATCGTCGATCACGTGATCACTGAGCCACAGCAGATCCGGGCTCAGTTCACATTCCCATATCCGAGTCCCAGTGCCAGGGTCGGTGACACCGGTGCCCAGCAACGGGTGTGCATTTGGCGCGTGGTGCCCCCCGGTTGAGGGAGAGATCCAGTGGTGAGTGTGCTGCCACGGGGTTGCGGGCAGTATCGGATGCGGTTCGGGAGGGTGGGGGGTGTGGGGCGGCCGGGTTGTGTGAGCGGCGTTGAGGTTGGTGTGGAAGGCCAGGGTGTCGTGCGCATCGCGTTGCAGGGTGCCGAGGCTCACATGGTCGGCACCCTCACACGCGGCCAGCGTCTCGCCGATAGCGTGCGTCAGCAGTGGGTGGGGACTGATTTCAATAAAGGTGTGGTGGTCGTCGCCCGCACGGGCGATGGCCTGCTGGAAGCGCACGGGGTTGCGCATGTTGGTGGCCCAGTGCTCCGCGTCGAAGACGGGGCCGGTGCCGAGGTCTTCATAGGTGGTGGAAATGATCGGGATGGCCGGTGGCCGCGGAGTGAGGTCGGCTAGCTCCGAGCGCATATCAGGCAGTAGGGCGTCCATGGCCGGGTTGTGGGGAGCCACTTCGATGTTGACGCGGCTGGCGAGGTGGTCCTGCGCGCGGACCTTGTCGATGAGGTCCTCGATCATCGTGGTGGGGCCCGCGATGACGGTTTGGCGCGGTGAGGCGTAGATCGCCAACGTGACCTGCGGATGGTCCGCGATCAGTACTTCGGTGGTGGCGGCGTCGAGTTCGAGCAGGGCCATGGTGCCCTGACCGCACAGCGGTGCCATCAGCCGGGAGCGGGTCGCGGTGACCCGCAGTCCCTCGGCGGGGGTGAGCGCCCCGGCGGCCACCGCGGCGGCCACCTCGCCCATGGAGTGCCCGATCACCAGATCGGGGTGCACCCCGTAGGAGCGCCACAGCTGGGTCAGCGCCAGCTGCATGCCGATCACGCCGAGCTGAATCTGTTCGATACCGACCAGCTCCTTGCCGCCGGCGATGAGGTCGTGCAGGGAAAACCCGGCCTGGGCAACAAAGGTCGGCTCCAGCTCGCTCACGGCTGCGGCGAAGGCGGGTTCGTCGGCCAACAGCCGCCGGCCCATCCCGGCCCATTGGGACCCCCGACCCGAGTAGACAAAAACCGTGCCGGGCCCGGGCACGTTGTCGGTGGGGCCGATCACCCCGGGGGCGTGCTGGCCCGCGGCCAGCGCCTGCAACCCGGCCAGCGCCTGGGCGCGGTGGCGGGCGACCACGGTGCCGAACCTGGCCTGGCGGGCACGGTGATGATTCACCGTATGGGCCACCTGCGCCAACCCCACCCCGGCCCCAGCACCTTGCATCCACTCGGCCAACACCGACGCCGTCGCGGCCACCCGCTGGGATGTCTTACCCGACACCACCAACACCGAAACCCCACCATCGGACCCACCCCCAACCACAGGCGCCAACTCCTGACCCTGCTCAACCACCACATGCGCATTCGTCCCACCCAGGCCAAAGGAGGACACGGCAGCGCGACGCGGACCCGAATTAGACGGCCACGCAACCTTTTCCAGGGGAACGAAAAAGCGTGTCGGTGATGGATCGATCGCCGGGTTCCACTGCGAGAAATGTAGGTTCGGTGGAATTTGGCCGTGCTGGACTGCCAGCACCGCCTTGATGAACCCAGCCACTCCCGACGCGGCCTCGAGGTGGCCGATGTTCGTCTTTACCGCGCCCAGCGCGCATGAGCCCTCGCCGCGGCCGTAGGTGGCCGCCAGCGCCTCGAACTCGATCGGGTCTCCGAGCGATGTGCCGGTCCCGTGGGCCTCCACGTAGTGCACACTTTCCGGCGCCACATCGGCCGAACGCAACGCATCGGCGATCACATCGCATTGAGCCGCGGTGTTGGGCGCGGTGATGCCGTTGGAGCGGCCGTCCTGATTGACCGCGGAGCCGCGCACCACCGCCAATACGCGGTCCCTGTCCCGCACCGCGTCGGCGAGCCGCTTGAGCACCACCACCCCGGCGCCCTCACCGCGCACAAACCCATCGGCCGCCGCATCGAACGTCGCGCAGCGGCCCTGTGGCGACAGCAACCCCCAGGCTGAGATCGCGATTTGGGTCTCGGGGCGCAGAGTCACGCTGACGCCACCCGCCAACGCCAAGTCGCTTTCTCGCAATCGCAGGCTTTGACAGGCCAGATGAATCGCGGCCAGGGACGACGAACACGCCGTATCCACCGCCACGGCCGGACCGCGCAGGCCCAACAGGTACGAGATCCGTCCGGCGGTGATGCTGTGCGAGTTGCCGGTTCCGGTGTAGGCGTCCACGTCGAGCGGTCCGGAGGCCAGTATCGACTGGTATTCGTTGAAGTAGGCGCCGATCATGACGCCGGTTCGTGTGTCGGCTAGCGAATCCGTCGGGATGCCCGCATGTTCGAGCGCTTCCCACGCGACCTCGAGCACCATTCGTTGCTGAGGGTCCATCGCGACGGCCTCGCGCGGGGTGATGCCGAAAAATTCGGCGTCGAATCCCGCGATGTCGGGAACGAACCCGCCCCACTTGGTGGTCATATGCCCGGGTGTCATTGGGTCCGGGCTGTAGAACGCGTCCGCGTCCCAGCGATCCGCGGGGATCTTGGTGATTGCGTTTCGTCCGTGGACCAATAACTCCCAGAAGCTATCCGGACCGGTCACATCACCTGGAAAGCGGCAGCCGATCCCCACTACTGCGATGGGCTCCGTGGTGGTGGTGCGCGATGCTCGCGAGAACTCTTCGGAAAGGGCGGTGCGCTGCTGAGCCGTCATCGCCGAGATGCGACTGTAAAGAGTTCGCATTACGCGAGCTCCTCAGCGGTGACAGATGATGACTCGATGCGTTCGAGCAAGCTGTCCAATGTGTTTCCTGCAGAGGCGGACAGCGCCGCGATCTCGTCCTCTTCGGAATCCTCCGACGGGGCAACAAGTTTCGCGAGATACTCGGTCAGTGACGCGACGGTCGGGTGGTTGAACAGCATTGTCGCCGACAACTCGACGCCCACCAGCGTCTCGGCCGCGCGTCGGATCGCCATCGCCATGAGGGAGTTGAGGCCCAGTTCGGCGAGGGGCCGGTCGTTCTCCAGATCCGGCTCGGGGATCCGCAATTCGCGGGCGACGATGTCACGCAGGCCGGTTTCCAGCTCCTCGCGCACCATCGCGGAAGAAAGATGCGACCAATCCCGCGCCGGGATCGGGGCCGTATCGCGGGCATCTTGGAGCAAGTCGTCGACGATGTGTAGGGCTGTGCGGGTTCGGTATGCGGCTGCGAGCAGTGGCCAGTCCGCGTTGACCATGATGGAGTGGGCTCCGGCGGCCGGGTTCATCAGGAGTGGCAGTGCGGTGATGGCGGTTTCGTCGTTCATGGGCAGTAGCCCGGATCCGAGGCTGACCTGGCCGAATTGGTGTTGGGTGTCGGCCAGTGATTTCCATAATCCCCAGTTGATGGTGGTGGCGGGTAGGCCCATGACGCGGCGTGCGTAGGCCAGGGCGTCGAGGTAGCCGCTGGTGGCGGTGTAGTGGGCCAGCCAGCGGGAGCCGGTCAGTCCTGAGATGGAGGAGAACAGCACGAAGTGGCGCACCGGGGTCTTCAGGGTCAACCGGTGCAACAGCGCCGCGGTGTCGACCTTGGGTGCGAACATCGCCATCACGTCGTCGTTTGTCATCTCGCTGAGCAGCACGGGTTGGCCAGCGAAGGCGGCGAGATAGATGCCTTCCAGCGGTGGTAGATCGCCGCCGAATTGGTTGAACAGTGCGCTCATAGCGGCTTCGTCGGTCGCATCGGCGGCCACGGTGACCAGGATCGTGCCCTGGGCGGCGAGGCTTTCCGTTAACGCCTGCAGCCGCAGGCCGGGTTTGCGTGATACCGCGATGATGGTCTTGGCGCCCATGGTGGCGAGTTGGCGGATCAGGTGTGGTCCGATGTTGCCGGTGGCGCCGATGACGAGCTGGCAGGCGTTGCCGTCCAGCGTGACCGGATCGGCGGGCAGGGTGCGCGGGTGCAGCCGGGGCACGAGCCGTTCGCCCCGGCGGTAGATGACCTGGTCTTCGCCGTCGGTGTTAGTCGCCTCGCTGAGCACCTGCGCCGCGACCAGCTCGGGGGGCACGGAGGCATCGAAATCGAGGATGCCGCCCCAGATTTGGGGGTGTTCCAGGGCCAGGGTGCGTCCCAGGCCCCAGAGCACCCCGTGCGCGGGGTTGGCGCGGTCGCCTTCGGCGACGGGTTGGGCGTTGCGGGTCACGATGAACAACTTGGCCGGCATGTCGGCCGCCACCATCGCGGCGGCCAGCATGCGCACCTCGTGAAACAGCCGATACGCCGTCTCGAGATCGAACAGCGTCCCTAAGTCGGACGGTGTGTACAACACACGATCGATGCCATTGAGCGCATGGATCAGCGACGTCTCTTCATCGAGGAGCGAGGCATCTGCGACGTCGACACGCGATTGCGGGCCCGCGAGCCAGCGTAGCTCCGTGGCCAGCTCGGCATGGCCCACCGCCAACCAGCGACCTCCGGCGGCATCGGTATCGGACTTCGCACTGGCAAGGGGCTTCGCCGGCCAGGTCATCGCATAGNTGTGCGGGTTCGGTATGCGGCTGCGAGCAGTGGCCAGTCCGCGTTGACCATGATGGAGTGGGCTCCGGCGGCCGGGTTCATCAGGAGTGGCAGTGCGGTGATGGCGGTTTCGTCGTTCATGGGCAGTAGCCCGGATCCGAGGCTGACCTGGCCGAATTGGTGTTGGATGTCGGCCAGTGATTTCCATAATCCCCAGTTGATGGTGGTGGCGGGTAGGCCCATGACGCGGCGTGCGTAGGCCAGGGCGTC
Organism: Mycobacterium interjectum; assembly: GCF_900078675.2. Classification (GTDB taxonomy): domain Bacteria; phylum Actinomycetota; class Actinomycetes; order Mycobacteriales; family Mycobacteriaceae; genus Mycobacterium; species Mycobacterium interjectum. The sequence goes on along the minus strand of NZ_LT546237.1, from coordinate 3,601,437 downwards.
GAGGTAGCCGCTGGTGGCGGTGTAGTGGGCCAGCCAGCGGGAGCCGGTCAGTCCTGAGATGGAGGAGAACAGCACGAAGTGGCGCACCGGGGTCTTCAGGGTCAACCGGTGCAACAGCGCCGCGGTGTCGACCTTGGGTGCGAACATCGCCATCACGTCGTCGTTTGTCATCTCGCTGAGCAGCACGGGTTGGCCAGCGAAGGCGGCGAGATAGATGCCTTCCAGCGGTGGTAGATCGCCGCCGAATTGGTTGAACAGTGCGCTCATAGCGGCTTCGTCGGTCGCATCGGCGGCCACGGTGACCAGGATCGTGCCCTGGGCGGCGAGGCTTTCCGTTAACGCCTGCAGCCGCAGGCCGGGTTTGCGTGATACCGCGATGATGGTCTTGGCGCCCATGGTGGCGAGTTGGCGGATCAGGTGTGGTCCGATGTTGCCGGTGGCGCCGATGACGAGCTGGCAGGCGTTGCCGTCCAGCGTGACCGGATCGGCGGGCAGGGTGCGCGGGTGCAGCCGGGGCACGAGCCGTTCGCCCCGGCGGTAGATGACCTGGTCTTCGCCGTCGGTGTTAGTCGCCTCGCTGAGCACCTGCGCCGCGACCAGCTCGGGGGGCACGGAGGCATCGAAATCGAGGATGCCGCCCCAGATTTGGGGGTGTTCCAGGGCCAGGGTGCGTCCCAGGCCCCAGAGCACCCCGTGCGCGGGGTTGGCGCGGTCGCCTTCGGCGACGGGTTGGGCGTTGCGGGTCACGATGAACAACTTGGCCGGCATGTCGGCCGCCACCATCGCGGCGGCCAGCATGCGCACCTCGTGAAACAGCCGATACGCCAAAGCGACATCCAGCGGGTCGCCAGGGGCCGGGAGCGCGTAGAGCACGTAATCGACATCACTGCGCGCGTCGTCCGATATCGGCGGCTCGACATCGTCGGCCAGTACCTCAGTGAAACGTGCGAGTTCACGGGCCACGTCGGCATGACCCACCACCAGCCATCGGCCACGAGTTGAGGTCGCAATGTTCGGCTGAGTATGGGGAAGTGGGCGCGGTTGCCACACAACCCGATGAGACCAGTCNGTGCTGGCCCGCGGCCAGCGCCTGCAACCCGGCCAGCGCCTGGGCGCGGTGGCGGGCGACCACGGTGCCGAACCTGGCCTGGCGGGCACGGTGATGATTCACCGTATGGGCCACCTGCGCCAACCCCACCCCGGCCCCAGCACCTTGCATCCACTCGGCCAACACCGACGCCGTCGCGGCCACCCGCTGTGATGTCTTACCCGACACCACCAACACCGAAACCCCACCATCGGACCCACCCCCAACCACAGGCGCCAACTCCTGACCCTGCTCAACCACCACATGCGCATTCGTCCCACCGAATCCGAACGAGGAAACCCCGGCCCGGCGCGAGCGGCCTGTGTCCGGCCAGTCAATCTGTGTATCAACGACTTTCATCCGCAAGGCGGCAAAGGAGATATGCGGGTTCGGGTTCTCGAATTGTTGATTCGGCGGGATCTGGCCATGTTGCATCGCCAGCACCGTCTTGATGAAGCCCGCGATCCCTGCCGCCGCCTCGGTGTGTCCGAGATTCGTCTTCACGGCACCAACGAGTAGGGGGGACTCCTCGGAACGTCCGCGACCCAGCACGGCGCCGAGAGCGCGCGCTTCGATCGGGTCGCCCAACAACGTTCCGGTCCCGTGCGTTTCGACATAATCCACGTCGCCCGGCTGCATCCCCGCGTTGGCATAGGCGGCGCGCAGCACCGCCATTTGAGCCGCCGGGTTGGGAGCCATCAGGCCGTTGGAGCGGCCGTCCTGATTGACCGCGGAGCCGCGCACCACCGCCAATACGCGGTCCCTGTCCCGCACCGCGTCGGCGAGCCGCTTGAGCACCACCACCCCGGCGCCCTCACCGCGCACAAACCCATCGGCCGCCGCATCGAACGCGCGGCACTTACCCGTCGGAGACAATGCACCGACTTGGTCGAAGCCGCGAAATACCGCCGGGGACAACAACAGGTTCACACCGGCCGCGATCGCCAGATGGGAATCCCCGGTCCGCAGGCTTTGGCAGGCCAGATGAATAGCCACCAGCGAGGACGAGCAGGCGGTATCCACGGCCATCGACGGGCCGCGCAGGTCAAGGAAGTAGGAAAGGCGGTTGGCGATGATACTCATCGCGCCGCCGGTGTTGCTCCAACCGTCGACCTGACAGAAATCGTTGGAAGCGATAGCCCCGTATTCACTCAGGCATGCCCCGGCGAATACTCCCGTCTGCGTCCGGCGCAGCGTGCTGGGCGCAATTCCCGCGTGCTCCAACGCTTCCCAGGCCACTTCCAACAGCAGGCGTTGTTGGGGGTCCATCTTGGCCGCTTCGCTGGGCGAGATCTCGAAGAACTCCGCATCGAAGGCGTCGATGTCGGGCAGGAATGATCCCCAGCGAGTCGTGCGGGCCAGCGCTGCTGCCACCTCGGGTGAGCCGGTCGCGAATGGCCGCCACCGTTCGGGCGGCACTTTGCCAATCGAGCAGCCGCGCTCGCAGAGGAACTGCCACAACGCCCCAGGCCCCGAGATCCCCGGGAACCGGCACCCCATTCCGATCACAGCGATCGGCTCGTCGAGCGAGTTGGGGGCCCCACGCTTCGGAGCGGGGTCGGGTTCGGGCTCGGGCTCGGGTGCGGTGAGGTAGGCGGCCAACGCGTTGATCGTCGGGTGCTCCCAGAAATCGATCGGAGAGATGCTCTTGCCCAGCAACTCTGACAACTCACCGGAAAGCACGACCGAATCGCGCGAGCTCACTCCGAGGTCCGCCAGTGACAGATCGGGGTCAACCTCATCCGGCGTGCAGCCGATATTGGTGACCAAGTAGTCGACCAGCCAGTGGCGGAGTTCGGCTTCGCTACCGATGCCTGACGTCATACCGTCAGGTCCAGGCGCTCGAACCCGTCGCTCCGATACCGTTCGACGCAGGTTGAACGCCGGATCTTGCCGCTTGTAGTGATTGGAATCGAACCAGGAGCCACCAGAACAAGGTCCGCAACGCGCAGGCCATGTGCTTTCGCTATCGCCGAGGTGACTTCGCGCTTCACCGACCGAAGTTTGGCGGTGGCTTCCTCCGCGGTTCCGCGCCTCTTCAGTTCAATGACCGCCACCAGTAGTTCGCTGATGTCGGTCGGTACAGCGATCGCCGCACAGCGGCCTCCCGTGATCTCTTGAATGGTCGCCTCGATGTCATCGGGTGAGTGGTTTCGCCCATCGACGATGAGAAGGTCTTTGATGCGGCCCACGATGAACAGTTCGCCGTCGGAGAAGAAGCCCAAATCGCCGGTTCTGAGCCACGGCCGCCGCGCGGTCTCCAGCGATGGGTCGAGCAGCTCCGCGCCGAACGTGTGCGCCGACGCATGCGGATTTCGCCAGTAACCGTCGGCGACGTTGTCGCCGTGGATCCAGATCTCCCCGACCTTGCCGGCGGGGTTCTCGACTCGGGTCTCCGGGTCGACGATCCGCACTGTGACAGCACGAGGTACGCCGCAGCTGACCAGATCGACACCGACCTGGTCACCGGATGGCTGCGCATAGCCGGCCGACAGCTTCTGGTAGTCGAATCGGGCGGTTGTTGGCGGCCGCCCCGGCGGATTCGACGCCGCGTACACCGTCGCTTCCGCGAGTCCATACCCCGGCTTCAACGCGGTGTCGCGCAGGTTGAACCGGGCGAAGCGCTCGATGAAACGCTTGAGCGTAGCCGCGTGGACGCGTTCGGCACCGAAGGCGAACGTGTGGACGTGCCCCAGGTCCAGCCCGGCCATATCCTCGTCGGTGGTACGTCTTACAACCAGTTCATAGGCGAAGTTGGGGCCCCCAGTGTAGGTCCGAGTGTTGCGGGCCGCCAACTGCATCCACCGGGCCGGCTTCTGCAGAAACGCCATCGGACTCATGAATACGACGCGACGTCCCGCCACTATCGGGAGTGCTATGCCGCTCATCAGACCCAGGTCGTGGTAAAAGGGCAGCCATATGACGATCGTGGTGTCCGGCGGCGCTGCGTTGCCGTGATCCTCGAAAGTGTCGGAGATCAACTGCGTCATATTCGCCATCACGTTTTGGTGGGTGACCACAACACCGGCCGGTGTGCGGGTCGAGCCGGAGGTGTACTGAAGATAGGCCGGTCCGGAACGGGAATGGGTTAGTGGAGGCAGTTCGCGCGGCGAATCCAAGTCGAGCAGGTCGACTTCGATGACGAACGGAGTCGGCCAACCCTCGTGTCCGCCGGCATATTTCGTCACCTCGCCAACAACGGCGGAAGTCGTCAGAATGGCGACCGGGTTGCAATCCCGCAGCACGGAGGAAATCCGGTCGTCGTGAACACCGAATTGCGGTGTTGAGAGTGGAACCGCGATGAGGCCAGCCTGAAGCGCCCCAAGGAATGCGACGACGTACTCCAGTCCCTGGGGGGCGACAATCGCGACCCTGTCGCCCGGCGACCCGCACAGTGCGAGCTCTTCAGCAACGGTGCAAGCGCGCCGGAACAGTTGTGACCATGTCAGGCTTTCAGTAAACCCGGACTGGTCATGCTCGTAGTCGATGTATGTGAACGCCAACGCATCCGGCTGTTGGTCGGCCCGCTCCCGCAGCAGAGCGACGATGGACGAGTCGGTTTGCACCATCCCTTGCCTTCCATATTCGCTGTCGGCGTTCATTGTGGGCACGCCCTGTATGTCCCGCCTCTCGGGCGGCTTTGCGCGTCACGTGGAACGCCCGTGGCCGCGGCACCTGCTAGGTGGGGCCCAGACAACCAGTCTCCGGAAGAAAATAAGCGATCCTTCAGAAGGAAATGGTGCGATTTCGGAAATCCGCGGCGTTTCACAACGCGGATCCGTGGGCGATCCTGATCGGCATCAACCGTTTGTAGGTGAACAACTCCTGATCGCAGGCGGTAATTGCTTGAAAATGAAAGTAAAATTGCTTGAAATCGAAAATAATTTTGCTTGAAATTGACAATAAGTCAGTAGTCCAGGTGGCCGAATGGCTAGCAAACGAGGACAGGATGGCGAGGCCGGTCCATTTCGAGCGGGCGTACCGCTCCGTGCGCGGCGGTTCCTGCATGGGCTGCCCATCCGCGTGTCCACGGGTTCGCCGACGCCGATCTCTTCGGCTAACTATGGTCGGTGCGGCTCGACTGTCCTGCCCTCGATGTCCCTCACCAGGGCAGGCAGGTTGTTGTTGAGGTAAAAGTGGTCGCCGGGGAAGACCCGGATGGAGAACTCGTCGGTGGTGCGCTCGGACCAAGCGATCATGTTCTCCTGGGCAACGATGACGTCGTTGTCGCCGACGAATGCGTGAATCGGACACGACACCGTCACTTCCGGCGGGCGGGTGTAACCCGCGATGGTGCGGACGCTTTGCAGCGTTGGCATCATCCTCGATGCGAATTCGTCGTTGGCCAGGAGCTCAGGGGTTGTGCCGGCCACTCTGGCAACCAAGCTCAAGATGTCATGATCGGATCCCTGGAGCTCCTTGTGTCGGATGTGGCCCGGTGCGGCGCACGACGAGACAAACAGGGCGGCGATGGGATGTCCCGCCGACTGGAATCTCAGCGCCACTTCAAAGGCGACGAGTCCGCCCATGCTGTGCCCGAAAAAGGCCGCCGCACCGTCGGCGTCCGCCGACGGTGCCATCATGGTGAAGATCTTGTCGGCTAGGTCGGGGATGCTTATCAGTTGCGTGAGGCCCCGTTCGCGCCGCTCCGGGTACTGCACGGCGACCCGCCTGATATCCGCCGAGAACGCTTTGGCGAAGGGCGCGTAAAAGGTCGCAGACCCGCCAGCATGAGGAAATATGTAGAGCGTCGCTGGCGCCAGCTGCGCTTCGTCCTTAGCTCGGTCGGTGCGCTCGTCCACTGGGCAAGCCTATCCAAGTGCGCTCGCCGTTTGGTTTCGATCTGACCGCCCCCGGACCGACGCGTCGTTGAACGGAGTGCCGGGGGACGACGCTTTCACCGAGGCGAATTGATTCGGCCATTTCCGGAGCGGCGACGGCTGAATCGCGAGAGAATCGACGGGAGTCTCGCACGAAGTCGACAGTGGGGAGCGGCGGCGATGGCCTCACCGAAATCAATCTGCGTGGCCTGCGGCAAACCCATCGGACGATCCCGCCTGACCATATGTAGCGACTGCAACAAACGGATCCATCCGGATTGCTTCTGCTTCTCGGTGTCCAGCGGCTCCAAGCCTGATCCGAACTGCCCGGTGCATGGCGATGCCGGCCCGCAACAACAAGGTGTCCCGGCCTCCTCGGAGCCCGTTGCTGGATCCAAAGACGATCCGAGCTAATGGTCAGACGCCCGTCGTCCCGGGAATTCGCTTGACGAGCGGCCAGCTGTCGGTCATGACCCGACCGCGCCGGCGACCTCGAATCCGGAAATCCCACACGGCGATTTTGCCGCCTCCTTCCACGCCATTCTGCATAGGATTAGAACAAATGCCGTTCGCATTAAACACGTGAGCTCCAACCATTTATGCAGCTATCGAAATGAGGGCACTCATTCGCGGCACTATCGCAATTGGCCGCGGTTGGTTGATGCGATTTTTGCTGGTGCATGGGGTTAACCGTCAGGGGCCGCGGCTCAGCAGAATAAGGGTGCAGTGATCACGGAATCTGTTGGCCCACAATTGCTTACGTGATCGTGGCGGTACGACATGACCCTCTGCCTGACCAAGACGCCGCGATTCTCGAAATCCGGGCACCGCGCCTGGATTCGATCCGGCTCAGGGCCGGGCGGAGAAGTTTGCGCAGAGTGCCGGTCACGTCTACGTGAGCCCCACTTGACGCCGATCGCGGGCGCTAGCCGGGCCTTGCACCGGTCCGATTGCCTGCAGTGGGCCATTTGTGTTCGGCCACAAATTATTTCGTATATGAAGTATCGCATTCCGACCCCCGTGCTTGTCGCTACCCACGTTGACTACCCGTCATCGACGCGAACAACGACCATGTTTATTTCACTTTGAAGTAACTGGCATCACGATTATCCGGTGCAGCCAAAGACGTGGCAGCATAGTTTGCGGTCGGCGCAGGACGAGCATGGGAGGCACGGATGACGTTCCTCGTTGCTGCAACGCAGCAAATAGCTGATGCTGCAACAAATTTGGCAAACATCGGCTCGGTCATCACGTCGTCGAACACTACGGCGGGATCAGCGATCACCGGTGTAATGCCGCCGGCGGCCGATGAGGTCTCCACGCAGATTGCCACGCTGTTTTCTCACTGCGCCACGCGCTATCAGCAGCTCAGTGCGTCAGCGGTAGCGTTCCACGACCAATTTGTCCAAATGTTGGCGGCAGGAGCCAACACGTACGCCGCCGCCGACGCGAACTCCGCGCAGACCATGGCGAGCGCCAGCTCGAACACAGTCAACACTGCACTCACCTAGATCGAGCAGGTTCAGATCGAGATCGAGCGGGTTCAGATTGGGTGCACTACCAACCTGGTCAACGGTGAACTCGGGTTCAATCAAACATTGGTGGGCACCGAGCTCGCGCTCGAGCAGGCGGTGTTTGGCACCACTGCTGCGCTGAACGGCGCGCTGAACCGCGGCCTCAACGGGGGAACTTGATGTTTGGCACTGGCGAACACGTCGTCAACTCGATCTTCGGGGCTCAAGTCCCGACGAACTTCACCTCCAGCCTGTTGGCTGGTACCGGCCGCCGCTTGTGAGAACGTCGTCGCACCATCAGACTGGCTGATATGCGCGATCGCGAGACGATCGACTCAGAATTGCGGCGCATCGCTCTCGAGCGCCGATCGGTCGGTGAGCGGGGCTCCCAGCCGTCGATCCGAGAGGTCGACGAACTGCTGGACGAGCGGCTGGGCCACCGCCCGCAGGCACCCGCGACCCAGGTACTTGCCGACCCCCCGCCGCAGCGCGCAACCCGTCGCAACGCGCCGTTCAGCCGCAAGGGTGTGTCGCGTCGTTTCGGCCTACTCGCGGCCTTGCCGCTCTCCCTGATCGCCGGTGCCGCCGCTGTGGTGGTGATGTCCGGGGCCCACCACCCCGAGCCGGCGGCCGAGCCGGCGGCAGTCCCGCCGCCGTCGAGCGTGCGACCCGTCCCCGCCGCGCCCGCGGCTCAGGCTCCGCAGCTTGACATCGTCGACAGGGCGCTCATCGGCGCGTTGAAACACGACGGCGTGCCGGTTCCCAGCCCCGAATACGTGACGGCCCATGGGCACGCAGTCTGCGACTTCCTGAGCCGACAACCCGATTTCGCCGAGGCCATCCGCTTCGTGCAGCGATCGACGATATGGGACGCCAATCAAAGCGCGAACTTCGTGGGTGGCGCCGTCGTCTCGTACTGCCCTCAGTACGAACAGGCAAGCCCGGGGGAGCTGCAGCCGGGCCTCCAGAAGAGTCTCTCTGATCTGCAAGCCGTGCAGGGTGACCTACAGGGCATCCAGGGCGATCTGCAAAACATCAAAGACGGCCTGCCCGCTCTCCCGGGCCAACCGTGATCCGTCAGGGGTCGGGTGGGGGTGGCGGCGGCGTCCATCGCTTGCCATCCGTCGTCCAGCCGCACGGCAGGTAGTTGAGCTGCGGAGGCTGGCCGCCGAATGTCAGGCACTTCGGTGCGCCCGGCGGCGGTCTGGGCGTCGGCGACGGTGTGCCGGCGTGCGCAACGTCCCCGCTGAGCATCAAAGCCCCAACGGCAACTGAAACCGCGACAAACTTCCGCATCCGAGGCTCGGCAAGTGCTACGACCAACCAAGATCGATGCTAGTCGGCTGCGTCTCCGCGGAACCTTGAAAGTTGCTGCCAGTATCAGCGGCGGCGTATCCAGATGACGACGCCGACGACGGCCAGCAGGAGCGCGGCGGCCACGACAGCGCCGCGTGGCAGCGCCGGAGTCGTTGCCCGAGCGGCGAGGGGCTGCACGTCTGTTGGCGGTTCAACCTCGTTCGCCGGCGGCTCGTCTGTCTCCCGGCTCTCGCGGGGTGGCCGTGAATCGACGCCCGACTCCTGCGCACGTGTGCTCAGGGGTACGGGCGCCTGCCCGGTGGAAGCTTCGGGCGTCGAGGGTTGTCGCCGGGAGCGGCCGCGGCGCCTGCGCGGCGCCCAGATCTCGTCTCCCAACTCGTCGGGAATCAGCCACATCAGCAGCGCGAGGTTGACCACCGCCAGCACACCGTGCAGCAGAACCTCGGCGGCGTGGAAACCCAGCGGCGTCGGTTTGTCGCGCGCCGTGGCGACACTGCTGATGAACAGCAAGATGGTGTAGGCCACGGCGCTCAGCGCGGTCACGGTTATCGCCGCGCGGCGATTCTGGGAACACGCCATGGCCGCCACGCCAAACGCCAGCAGCATCCCGCTGTACAGCGGGGTCGCTGTCAGGCCGAGAACCGGGGCGCCGGTGGGTCCGGCATGCGGATGTAGCGCCGCCGAGACCAGCCCGGCGATGCCGAAGACGCTCACCAGGGCGCCCTCGACCAAAAGGAACCAACGCCCGCTATGGAATCGCCCCGGGTCCATCGGGACCCTGCGCAGTCCCGACGTCAACCCGGGAACGTGTCCCGCCGTAATCGGCATCGCGCGACCTCCAGCACCAATAATTTCCGCGTATCGACTACCCGCTGCCGGACGGACTATTCCCGCGGTCTTTGCGCCTGGCTTGGTTGCTCGCGCGCCTGGGTATCTATGCAGTCAGACCGGCGCACCCGCGACTGTGTCGTTCACGAAGGAGGCATCATGTTGCACAGCGTTGTCCTTGCCGCGGCACAACAACCCGAGGCCGCGGGCATCATCCTCAAGGGAATCAAAGGCATCTTCGTCGCTATCGGAAGCATCATCGCCGCCATCGTGTGCGCCCTCATCGCCGGCATGAAGGGTCGCAGCGCCCTCGGCTGGGGCATTCTCGGACTGTTCTTCTCGATCCTGACGCTGATCGTCGTCATCGTCATTCCGTCGAAGAAGTCGTGACCTGCGTTTGGCTCGGAGAGCCCTCCCGATCAGTTCAGGCGGCCTTATCGACGTGGCCTCGGGCGGCGGAAGCTCACGGGCTATGCAGTTTTCGTCACGTGTCGGCCGGGTGACCCGGAGGTCGATTCCAGCCCGCAATGACAACACTTATGGTCACGTTTGTGCCCGGCTTGGTAGTGGGTCAGTTTTGAAATGGACTAGAACTTCGCCCGCGGTGGTTGCGGGAGGGGAGCACTGAGTCTGGACGCACCCCGACATCGACGCACTTCCGGGACTGTCCGAGTTAAGGCGCCGGGCAAGTCCAGAAGCGTGGTGTCAGGGTTCGCTCGATCGCCGTAAACACACCGAGCAGGTAGCAGGTTGCCGCCACCGAGGTCAACGCCCGCTCGGCACGCTTGCGCCATAACTGCTGCGGGCGCAACTTCGGGATGACCACATCCAGCGCGCCGGCAGGCGGCGGGTCCGCGTTGGGCGAAAAATCCGATCTGCTGCCCCTCCGATCTGTCAAATAGCTCAACGTACCAGGCCGGCGACTTATGAACTCGCGTTTGCTGGGTTGCGGCATGAGGCGTGGGCAAAGTCTTACAAATCGATAATAATTTTGGCATCGAATGATGGTGTAAGCGATTGTCTGTGTGCTATTGATAGTGCTTATCGACTAGGCTAGCGTGTTACCGCGTATCCGATTGAGCTGCAGAGTCACGGAACGTGATGGCACCGCCTCGGGCAAGTTTTGCGCGATGGCGCCTGAATTTCTTCTGCTCGGCGCTCGAGAAATTGTCACTCGGCATTGAGGAAATCAATCGTGGAAGGTCACCAATGATCGTGGTTGCTGCTACGCGATGATCGGTGATGTTGGTTTGCTTGACGAGCTGACGGCCTCGATTCGATGACCACGCCCCACGAACTGGCGCCTGACGTCGAATGCGCCAACGATGGCGCGGATGCGATCCGGGGCTGGGCCACGGGATACGTCAAACGCCACCCGCTCGCCTCCCTCGCGACTGTCGGTGAACAGTTCGTGCTTGCCGTACGCACCGTTCAGTACTTCTTCTCCGATCTCGCGACCGGCCGATTCCAATGGCAAGAGTTCGTCAGGCAGGGCGCGTTCATGGCTGGGACGGCAGTGTTGCCGACAATTCTGGTGTCGTTGCCGATCAGCGTCACCTTGTCAATCCAGTTCGCTTTGCTGGCCGGCCAGGTCGGTGCCACCTCACTCGCCGGCGCGGCGAGCGGACTCGCGGTCATCCGGCAGGGAGCGTCGCTCGTGGCCGCCGTTCTCATGGCGTCGGCGGTTGGGTCGGCCATCACCGCCGACCTGGGTTCGCGGACCATGCGCGAGGAGACCGACGCCATGGAGGTGATGGGCGTGTCGGTCATTCGCCGCCTGGTGGTACCGCGCTTCGCTGCCGCCATCATGATCGCCTTTGCGCTCACCGGAGTCGTGTGCTTCGTCGGATTCTTTGCGAGCTACATGTTCAACGTGTACTTCCAGAACGGTGCGCCCGGCAGCTTCGTGACAACGTTCGCTTCGTTCGCGACAACCGACGACATGATTCTGGCGTTGCTGAAGGCCGTCATGTTCGGCGCCATCGTGGCCATCGTGGCATCCCATAAAGGCCTGGCCACCAAAGGCGGCCCGACGGGCGTCGCGAACTCGGTGAATGCTGCTGTGGTCGAAGCGATCCTGCTTCTGATGATTGTCAACGTCGTCGTCAGTCAGCTCTACGTCATGTTGTCGCCCAGGACGGGACTGTGACATGGCGGTCTCCACTTACTTGCCACTGGGACCCGTTGCGGGCCGGCTGCTTAGGCTCCACCGGAGGATGACCAAGCCGATCGTTCGGCTTGGGCACATGCTTGTCTTCTTCTTTCGAGCGGTGGTCGCGGTGCCGATCGCCATGAGTCATTACCGCGGTGAGTTCCTGCGACTGCTGTCGAACATCACCTGGGGTAACGGCTCACTCGTTGTGGGTGGTGGCACCGCTGGCGTAGCTCTTGTGCTTGGGATGACCGTCGGTGCACTGGTCGGTATTGAGGGCTACAACTTTCTCGACCTGCTCGGCCTGGGCCCCGCGACCGGCTTCGTCTCATCGTTGGTCAACACCCGCGAGTTGGCTCCGCTCATGGTCTCGCTGGCATTTGCGATGCAGGGCGGCTGCCGGTTCACCGCACAGCTCGGGTCGATGCGCATCGCCGAAGAGATCGATGCCCTGGAATCGATTGCGATCCGGCCAATCCCGTTCCTGGTGACCACCCGGCTGATCGCCTCGGTGATCGCGATACTTCCGCTATATGCCGCGTGTCTGGCGATTAGCTACCTGACCACTCAGGTGGTGGTGGGGATCAGTAGCGGGGGCTCGACCGGGTCCTACCTGCACTACTTCTCGTTGATGCTGGCCGGAAAAGACATTGTCTATTCGTTATTCAAGGCCGCCGTCTTCGTCTGGATCACCTCCACGATTCAGTGCTACTACGGGTTCTACGCAAGCGGCGGCCCCGAGGGGGTAGGTGTTGCCGCGGGACACGGTATGCGGGCCAGCATCACCGTCGTGATCATGGTGAACATGCTGCTCACCATGGCATTGTGGGGCGCCGACGCCGGTGCGAGGTTCGGTGGTTAGGCAGATGGCTAAGCCCAATTCCTTTGAGCTGGACGGACGTGGCCCATCGGATCGACAGCTGCTCGGTATCGGAATGGCGGTTGTGGTCGTCGCGGTGCTGCTCACTGTGGGTATGTTGGCGAAATCGACGGGTCGGCTGAACGACTACGTCCGCGTGGTCGCCGATCTGGTCAACGTAGGCGACGGCCTCCCGGAAAGGTCCGACGTCAAGTATCGCGGCGTGTTGGTCGGAACGGTTGACGGTGTCGTTCCTGCCGCCAAGGGAAAACCCAACTACGTCCAGATTGACCTCAAACCCGAGTACGCGCAGTCGATTCCGGCCAGCGTGACCGCACGGGTGGTACCCAGCAACGTCTTTGCGGTTTCGTCGGTGCAGCTGGTGGGCGTCGGTTCTGGAGGACCGGGCGCAACGATGCACTCCGGCGCCCACATTCCCGAGGACACCCGGCTGCCGACGGTGCTGTTCCAAACCACGATCAGCAAGCTGCGGGACCTGCTCGCCGCGGCGGGGCGCGGGCGAGAAGACCGGTCCGTAGGGATCTTGGCAGCCCTGGCTGCCGCCACCGACCATCGTCGGATCGCACTGCTGAAGGATGGAACGCAACTGAATCGTCTTCTCGACCAGCTCAATTCAATCGTCAGCACCGATTCTGGCGCGTCGACAATATCCGCGCTCGTCGACGCGACCCGGGGCCTGCAGGATACCGCGCCTGATCTTGTTGACGCCCTGCATCAGGCCGTCGCACCGATGCGAACCTTTGCGGAGACACGCGCGCAGTTGGCCACGTTGATCGACGGCGCCGATCGTACCGTGGGCACCACTCGTGAATCATTCGCCAACCACATCGATCAGCTCATCAGGATCACGACCGACTTGACGCCGGTGCTGGGAGTGCTGGCGCAGAAATCCAACAACTTCGTGCCGGGGGTTACCAAGCTGGACAACCTGGCCAACAGATTCATGGAGGAAGTCTGGATGCCGGACAAGAATGTCGGCAATATGCGAACGACACTGTCGTTCACGCCAAACTACGACTACACACGTGCCGACTGCCCCCACTACGGCGAGCTGAAGGCACCCAGCTGTTTCACCGCACCGCTGGTCCCAGTACGGCCTGATCTGCCGGAAGTGCTGCTGCCGCAGAACTATCAGCCGCCCAGGGATCTGGCACCGCCGCCGGGGACGGTTATCGGCCCGGACGGCAACCTCGTCGCCGTCGGGCCGCCGCTGATCAACCCGAATCCCAATCTTGCCGATCCCAATCCCCCTCTCCCCGCATGGCTGACGCCGTCGCCACCGGTGCCGGGAAGCGCCAATCCCGATAACCCATCGCGGGGGTTGCCCGCGCCCGCCTCACCCCCGCTGGAGGCCCCCTGGGTTGCACCGACGGCACCGAAGGCGCCGTGGATTCCGCAGTCTTCATTCCGGACGTCCTTCGGCGGCAACGTCGGACCGGTTGGCAGCCAACAAGAACGAAATATGTTGAGCGTGATCACCGGCCAAACCGCGTCTGACGCCACTCAGCTCCTGCTGGGTCCGGTCGCGCGCGGGACAACGGTTTCCGTTGTTCATCCGCCACCAGGCGGGGGACCCACATGAAATTCCGGGGGCCGCTGATCGGCCTCGCCCTGTTCATGATCGTCGCGCTGACGCTCACCTGGCTCGTGTACGTCAGCCTACGGCGCGACGTGGCCGGGAAGACGAACTCATACTCGGCGGTATTCACCGACGTCTACGGACTTCGAGAGGGTGACGACGTCCGGATGGCCGGGGTGCGCGTGGGACGGGTCGAAAAGATCAAACTCGACGGGAAACTCGCGAAGGTCACGTTCGTGGTGCAGCAGCAACAACGCCTCTACGGGAACACGCTCGCCTCCGTGACGTACCAGAACATCGTCGGGCAGCGTTACCTCGGCCTGTCTTTGGACAAGGAAGGCAATCAAGATGCGCTTGCGCCCGGGAGTGTCATCCCGTCGGAGCGCACGGAACCATCCTTCGACGTCACCGCGCTACTCAACGGCTACGAGCCGCTGTTCAGTCTGTTGAATCCACAGGATGCCGACAACCTCACCAAGGGCATCATCCAGTCGCTGCAGGGCGATACGTCCTCTCTTGCCGCGTTGATCAGCCAGACATCCACGCTGACAGAGACATTCGCCGGAAGGGATCAGGCGCTCGGCGACGTGATCACCAACCTGAACAAGGTGGTTGGCAACCTTGCGCAGCAGAACGACAACCTCGACGGTGTCATCACACAGGCCCGTGACGTGGTTTCCAAGCTCGATCAGCGTCGTCCCGAGTTGCAGGCCTCGGTCGGCACGCTGGCCCGGGTGATGGGCCGGCTGTCGGCCTCGGCCGCGGACGTGTATCCGGCGCTTCGCGAATTCATCGATCGTAAGCCGGGTGCCACCAGACACTTAATGGATATCGAACCCCAGCTGGCCTACTTCGGCGACAACATGCCGCTGCTGCTCAAGGGGCTCGCCAGAGTCGGCGACCAGGGCGCCTACGGCAACGCCTACGTGTGCGACGTGAACTTCATGGCGTTCTACCCCGGCTTCAACGACATCGTGCCGATCATCATCAATGCCGCCACACCCGGAAACAAGGCGTGGCACAGCCCGAGATGTCGGAGCACAGCAGATGGCTGATTCGTCCGTATGGCTCCGACTTACGAGTATGAGGAAACGTCCGCTCGAGAGCTACAACAAGATGTGGCTTGGGTCTATCGCGGTCGCGGTGGTGGCGGTGCTGATCGGCACCATGTTGTTGGTTCACGCACTCGGCGCCGGGTATCGGCATTATACCGCGGAGTTTCTGCAGGCTGCCTCGCTGCGAGACGGTAACCCGATCGTGGTCGCGGGCATCCCCGTCGGCAACGTCACCAGCATGAAACTCGTCGGCGACCATGTCGAGGCGGGCCTGAAGATTCGCGGAAATGTCGTGCTGGGCAAGGACTCCAAGGCGAAGATCAAAGTGACTACCATCCTGGGTTCGCGTTACCTCTCCGTGGAGCCCAACGGCCCGGCGTCCCTGCCCAACAACACGTTCGATTTGTCACACACCGAAGTTCCCTACGATCTTCAAGCCGCATTGCGGGACGCCACGACAACTTTCGAGCAGGTCGACTCCGACAGATTTGCGCAATCCCTAGCGGTGCTGGGCAAGCAACTCGAGGGCCTGCCCTCGGTCGTGCCGCAGGCGATCGCAAACATCAACTCGCTCTCCTCGGTCATCGCCGTGCGACGCGACCAACTGGGCCAGCTCCTGCGAAGCACTGAACAGGTGACCAACACGCTGCGGCGCCAGCAAGCAGGCATCGGCAATCTGGTCGACCAAGGGCAAGACTTGCTGAGTCAATTCGTGGCGCGGCGAGCCGTTTTCCACGCGATGATGCGATCACTGACCAGCCTTGTCGACAACATGAGCCAGCTCGTGGTCAACGATCGTTCGGGTCTTGACTCGCTGCTCAACGATATGCGCGACTTCACCACCCTGATTGGTAAACACGACGACCTGCTGCGCAACCTCCTGCAAGTTACCCCGATCTTCTTCCGCGAGGCGGCCAACCTCACCGGTGACGGCAACGCGATCAACTTCAACGCCCCCAACATCCCCGCCATCGACTCATGGATGTGCGCGATCAGCGGCCGCGCCAAACAGTTTGGCATGATCCAATACTTCAAGGATTGCAAGTGACCAGGCTCACGGGCAGGCTCAAGACCACGGTCATCACCGCCGTCATCGCAGCGCTCACGGCGATCGGCGTCGGGTGGTGGTACCTGGGCACCGGGGACGACCCAATCACCGTCACCGCGCAATTCGACAGCGCCTCAGGATTGTACGAAGGCAACGTCGTAGCCGTTTTAGGCATGCCGGTAGGCAAAATCACCAAGATCATCCCCAGGGGAGGCTATGTCGAGGTCCAGTTCACGGTCGACCGCAACGTCAAGGTTCCCGCGGACGCTCAGGCCGTCACTGTGTCGACGTCCATCCTCACCGACCGGCAGATCGAGCTCACCCCGCCGTACCACGGCGGTCCTGCCTTGGAGAACCACGACACGATCGGCTTGACCCGAACCAAGACACCAGTCGAGTTCAGCCGCGTGCTCAGCGTTCTCGACAAGGTGACCAAATCACTTGAGGGAGACGGCCATGGCGGCGGGCCCGTCGCTGACGTTCTCAACAGCGGCGCCGAGGTAGTCGACGGCAACGGCGGCAAGATCAAAGCTGCGCTCGATGAGCTTTCCAAGGCGTTGCGGCTCAGCAGCGACGGTGGCGCCCAGACGCGCGAGCAGATCAGCACCATCGTCAAAAACATCAGCACGCTGTTCGACGCCGTGGCCGCCAATGACGCAAAGCTGCGCGAATTCGCCTCCACTCTCCACCAAGTCAGCCAAGTCATGGCAGACGAGGATTTTGGCAGCGGCGACACAGGGAAGAAGCTTCAGCAACTGGTCCAGCAGGCCGGCGACCTCCTCGACGCCAATCGCGACAGCATCAAGCACGCCCTGCCCAACGGCAACAACATTCTGCAGACGGTGACCGACGAGCGCCGCGGCCTCGCCGAACTTCTGGACCTCGGCCCACTCGTGGCCGACAACGCCTACAACATGATCGATCGGGCCAACGGAAGCGTGCGTGCGCGCTTCCTCACGGACCGAATGGTCTTCGACAGCCAGTACACCAAGGAGATCTGCAACTTGATGGGCCTTCGACAACTCGGATGCGGTACCGGGACGCTTCAGGACTTCGGCCCGGATTTCGGGTTGACGTACGTGCTGGACGGCTTGTCTGCGATGGGGCAGGAATGATGACCAGGCGGGCGAAGGCCAGGAAGACCGCGGCGACGATCGTAGCCGCCGCAATCGTCAGCTCCGGATGTGCCACGAATGGCCTTGCCAGCTTGCCCCTTCCGGCCCCCGGCCTCGGTTCGGGCGGCTACACGCTGACCGCGGTATTCTCCAACGCGCTCAACCTACCTATGAAGGCGAAGGTGAAACTGGCCGGTGCGGACGTCGGCCAGGTCGAATCTATGGTTGCCCGCAACTACACGGCGGTCACCACCCTGCGCATTCGCGATGACGTACAACTGCCACGCGGAAGTACCGCCGAATTGCGTACGGCAACACCACTTGGCGACGTGTTCGTGTCGCTTCGGCCGCCCGCGCCGGCTGACCCGAACACGCCGGTGTTGAAGAACGGCGACACCATCGGTCTGGGTTCGACAGCGGCAGCCGCGACCGTTGAATCGGTGCTCAGCTCGGCCGCGATCCTGGTCAACGGCGGCGCGGTGCGCAACTTCACCAACATCATCAACGGTTTCGGGAGGGCGACCGGCAACCAGGGCCAGGCGTTCGGAGACCTGATCCGCAAGTCCAACCAGCTGGTCGGGACGCTCAACTCCCGGTCCGACCAGATCTCGTCCGCACTGACCGAACTATCCGGCCTTTCAAGGCAACTCGACATCAAGAACCACGCCATCACCGAACTGATGGGGGCGGCCAGCCCCGCCACCTCGGCTCTGTCCACCAACACCACTGAGCTCTCGGACCTGGTCAAGCAAGCCGGTGATACCGCTCGGTTGCTGGGCAGGTTCCCGTCGATCGGAGGAACCGACACCAGCGGCCGCAGCTTGATCCGCGACCTGAACACGATCGCGACGGCCGCCAACGACGTTGCAGTAAGTCCGGACACGAGTCTGCTGGCCTTGAACCGGCTAATCGGCCCGATGGTCAAAACCACAGCGGGGAACTCGATTTCGGTGCACGTCAGCGTGGACAAACTGGCGCTCGGATCGATCCCCGACATCGGATTCCCCGGCGACATAGGCCTGCATGGACCGCACCGATACAACTGGAACCAGCTCATCGGCACCTTCAAATACACCCTGTGGCGTCTGCAGGAACGTGTGGTCGGCCGAGGCCCGAACTCCCCGCAGGTTCCCGTCATACCGGACCCCATCATCCCCGGCCAGATCGATATCGTCCCCGGTCCTCCCCCGCCTGCACCGAGCCCGCCGCCGGAGCCCCAGCGATGACCCGAGCAGTCGCCGGCCTCGCCGATGTCGTGGTCCGAGTAGTGCGGGCAGGCCACCGGCAACAGATTTGGCTGTCGGTAGCGGGATTGGTGCTCACCTTGATCGTGGCGACCGCTTACCTGCTCGTCGGCGGGTTGCGAGTGACGCCGTTCGCATCGTCCTACAGGGTCACCGTGCAGTTGCCGGAATCCGGCGGCTTGCTGCCCCATCAGGATGTCTCCCTGCGCGGTGTGCGAATCGGACGTGTCGAGTCGCTGCAGATCACCGGCAGGGGCGTGGATGCCGTCGCCAACATCACGTCAAGCGTGCGGATACCGGCGAGCAGCGTCGCGCACGTGTCGGCGCTATCGCCCGCAGGCGAGCAATACATCAATTTCGAAGCCGAATCCGACGCGGGGCCTTATCTGCACGACGGCAGCGTCCTCGCGCTCGACCGTACTAGCGTCCCGGTCAGCTTGGCGCAGTTGCTCGGCGACGCCGACGGAATGCTGGCACAGGTCGATCCACACAAGGTCGAGTCGATCAAGAAGGAACTCAGCCTCAGCAAGGAGGGACCCGGGAAGTTGGCTGCCATCATCGACGGCGGCACGTTCCTGCTATCGACGCTCGATTCGGTGCTACCCCAAACAACCAGCATCCTCAAGACCAGCCGCATAGTGCTCACCCTGGCGAGCGACAAGAATGCCGGCCTCGCCGCCACCACCACCGAACTCAACCGAACGCTGGCCGGCGTCGCCGGAATGCAAAGCGGCTACCGGCGTTTAACCGGGCAGACACCCCAAACACTTTCGGCCGTCGACAACCTTTTCGCCGACAATTCCGACACCATGGTGCAGTTGCTGGGCAGCATGGCCACCATGTCGCAGCTGCTCTACTTGCGCGTGCCCGCGCTCAACGCGCTGTTCCCCGACTACCGTGGTTCGGTGCTGGACGCCATGGCAAGTTCGTTCCACGACCATGGCGTCTGGGCGACGGCGAGTCTCTACCCGCGATATGTCTGCGACTACGGCACACCGTCGCATCCGCCTTCTTCCGCCGACTACTACGAGCCGTTCATGTACACCTACTGCCGCGACGACGATCCCGGAGTCGGTATCCGTGCGGCCAAGAACGCGCCACGGCCCGGAGGCGACGACACCGCAGGACCGCCACCTGGCGCGGATCTGGGACGCAGAACAGATCCAACACCGCGGGGCCGCTTCACGATTCCGACTCCCTACGGCGGCCCGGCCCTGCCGATCGAACCGCCGCACTGAGACCGACCCAGCCCAGCACAAGGAGATGATTATGGCCGTGACAACCGATACCGAGGACGAAAAGTCGGAAACCACAATCGAAGACATCGGGGCTGAAGACAGCGATGTTGAAGACGCCGAAGCGCAAGAGGAAGCCGTCGAGGAAACGGCCGAAGCCGAAGACAACGGTGCGGCCAAGGACTACCCCTTGGGCGGGACCGACGACTCCGGTGAACAGAAAACGCTTCTCGGGGCGGACGAACCCAGAAGCTGGAGGCGACGGCCATGGGGGCAATACCTTCGTCGCAGCATACTGCCGGTGTTACTCGTTGCGTCTCTTGCGGTTTCCGGCTTCCTCGGATGGAAACAGTGGCAAGAGCACCAGGTGGAACTGGTCGGCCAGCAGGCCCAACAGGCCGCCGTCAAGTACGCCGAGGTGCTGACCAGCATCGACTCCAACAACGTCGACCAGAACTTCCGTCAAGTCCTCGACGGCGCAACCGGCGAGTTCAAGGACATGTACACCCAGTCCAGCGTGCAGCTTCGACAGCTGCTAATCGACAACAAGGCGACCGCGCACGGGGTGGTGGTGGACTCGGCGATCGCCTCCGAATCCCCGAATAAGGTTGTGGTGCTGGTCTTTGTCGACCAGACCGTGACCAACATGGCTGCGCCCGATCCGCGCATCGACCGCAGCAGAATCAAGATGACCATGGAGAAGGTCGACGGCCGCTGGCGGGCAAGCAAAGTCCAGCTGCTCTAATCGTTCGGAGCAAGGATGCTGATCGCAAAAGTCATCGCAACATCGGTATTGGTCGCGGCGACAACCGTTCTCGATGCGGGTGCAGCGCACGCATCCGCGCAGTCATTTTGCGGCGAGCTCGGTGGAAACTGGGACGGCCTGTATTGCCACACCTCGGTGACCTCCGAACGCAATGCCCTGCGCGACATCAAGGTCGCTGTGCCGGACGACCTCGTCGACAACCCGACCACGGGTCCGGTGGTGCGCGATTATCTGCGCACCCTCGTCAACAATTGGAGGACCGCCGGAGCCCACATGGTCGCGGACAGCTTCGGCGAGGAAAATTATCAAGTGTTCCAGCACGGCAGCCTGCTCAGCGTGGTGTTCCACGAGGATTACCACGCCGACGGGCCCAAGCCCAACAATGCCTACCGCACGTTCACGTTCGACATGGCACGAGGCAGGCGACTACAGCTGTCGGACCTCACCACGGCAGATCCCCTCACCGCCATCCCCCCGCTGGGTGCGCCGTTCATCCAAACCGCGCTCGACCAGGCCCCGCCACCCCACGATCCGGGCAGCTACCCGTTCGTCTTCGACCGCTGGACTCCCGACAAGGTCTACTCGGGCGCATACAAAGCCTGGGCGCTGACCCCCAATGAGCTGATTCTCTACATGCCCGACTACCCGGTGGCGCACGACGAGCCGATCAACTTCGCGCCGGGAGCCCCGCAGTGGTTCATGGACGGGGGCAGCGTAAAAGCGCACATCCCGCTGTCAGCCCTGGCCCCCGTGCTGCGCATCTAAACACTTGCCGGCCCGCCAGGTGTCAGCGTTGCCGGCCTTCCACCCTGGATGCTGTACTCCTTGAGCGCTTCATCCGGGAATCCGCATCTATCGAACGTGACGATCACTTCGGCCGTCTCTCGTACGGCGGCAGCGAGGACGTGTCTGTCCTCGTTGTTCTTCATCACAGGAATTAGGTCCCGGTAGCCCGTGATCTCGGCGTCAACGAAATTTTCCTGCATCAGTGTTAGACGCCGATCGGCTTTGTCCGCTTCTCCACCATGGTTCTGCGTGTCTCGGCCAGGATGTCCGACGACCACAACGGCCTTTAGGTCTGTTCATCCGCCAGCCGGAGCAGCATATCGGCCAGCGGGTACGGCGCAAGCACACGTCGCCGGTCATGGGCGATGTTGAACCGGCACCCGACGACGGCCCTTTCTAATTAGATGGGCTCAAATCCAGTTGTTGGTTGCAACGGGCAGGTGCCTTCGCGGGCATCCGCGAGTTGAGCAGTGAGCTGTCTAGGAGCGCAATCTATTTCAGACTGAAACATGTTAAGCGTCCTCTAAGGTTGAGCATGTAAAACGAGGGCCCGTGAAGCTGCGATGTTTATCTAGGCGCCATGACTGGCGGCATGACGACGTTGCGCAAGAAGGTCGGGGGCGCGCATTGCGGAACCTCGAAGTGGTTTCCCTACCAATGAGCAGACAGGGGCGCCCATGAGTACACCGCCCGAGGTCAAGGCGCTCATCGAAGCCCTCGCCGGCGACATTTACGAAGCTTTCCTCGCTAATGCTGCGTGGGATGGCGAAGAACACGAGAACCATCCCCGCGCGGTGGGGGCGGCGAGGTTCTTGTCACGCCACCTCGTCAAGAGGGGATGGGGGCGAGCGCAGATCGAGTTGCCGAAATGCCCGTATGGAACACCGATTTGCTTCGATCCGGAACCGCACACGTTGTGCATGAAAAGCTAGCCGTCGGACTGTTGCGCGGCCATCGTGTTCGACGGTAAAGAGGTCGCTTCGATGCCTTCGTATTGCGTGTTGCATTCAACGGTCCACGGCCCCCACGTGCCCCCACCCAAGTCGGTGATCTTCGCCGCGACGTTGCCGCTTGCACCTGTGACGAACGGTCCGACCGTCCAGGGTCCCGCCGCCCTGTGGTGAAGGCCCCGTTAGCGGACGTGGGTTGCGGGAAGGCGAGTGTCACTGTGCCGTCTTTGTTGATCGTCGCGACGGGCGCAGCGTCGGAGCCCCCTGTCAGGATTGAGCTGACGACCGCTCGCTCACCAGGCGCTCCTTCCGCGAGTTTCGGCCCGGCATGACGACACGACCGCGCTGCCGGCCAGCACATCCGCCGGCTTGGGTCGGCGCGCAGCTCCGACGGAACCACCCCGTCGTAGAATCCTCATGGCTCATTGAGCCGGCCCCGGCCGCGTTAGCTCAGTTGGTAGAGCGTCGCTCTTGTAAAGCGGATGTCGAGAGTTCGAGTCTCTCACGCGGCTCCATTCATGTCGGCATTGAGGGATAGCGTCTGTCCTTATGTCAATGGCCTGTCTCGGGTGCGGAGTCGTTTTCGAAGGCCATCGGCTAAAGGTGTTCTGCACCAATGCATGCCAGCAGTCACACCGCCGACGCTTGCTTTTGGAGGCCTGGCTCGAGACCGGAGTCTGTGGTCGCACGTCCTACCAGGGCCACTACGTCCGGGACTACCTCTATGAGCAGCAGGGGGGTCGTTGTGCGATCTGCGGGATCGAGGACAAGTGGAACGGCGTGACCCTGGCGCTGATCGTCGACCACATCAATGGGGACGCAAACAACAGTCGCCGTGAGAATCTGCGGCTCATTTGTCCCAACTGCGACAGCCAGCTGCCGACGTACAAAGCGAGGAATCGCGGCAGCGGTCGCTACCACCGGCGACTGCGGTACGCCGACGGCAAGTCCTATTGACGCTCCAGCCGCCTGAGCATCCAACTAACGTTCGGCCCGCCCGTTTACCGAGGTGAGTGCTCTACCACTGAGCTAAGTAGGCCGGGTAAATCAGGGTGCCAGCCTAGCCGCTCACTCCTCGCCTTCGATGATGCGCGTGGAGCGCACCGACCGCGGCGACGTACGCCTTCCGGGGCGGCGGCCGGGGAACGGAATCCGGTCGGCGATGTTGCTCAACGGGTTGACCACCATGGTGAGCCCGATGACGGCGTCCTGCAGGGTGGCAATCGCCGGCTCCAGCGCTTCCATCCCGGGGGTCAGCCGCGCCAGCGTGTCGGCGACGTCGGCGAGCTGGTCCAGCGGACCGCGCTTGGCCGTCAGCTTGTCGATCAGCCCGCCCTCGGAAAGCAGCCGGTCCGCCAGACCGTCCTCCGACAACACCCGCTCGACCAACCCGTCCTCGTCGAGCAGCTGGTCGGCCAGCCCGCCGGGTTGCAGGGCGCGCTGCAGCGCGCCGCCCTCGGCGGTCAGCCGGTCGAGCACGCCGCCCTCCGACGTCAGCATGTCCACCACCCCGCCCGGGCGTAGGAGTCGGTCGAGCGGCCCGTCGGGCGCCACGGCGCGACCCAGCGGCGCGTCATCGTCGAGCAGCCGGGCCAACCGGTTGGCGCGGGTGATCGCGTCGTCCAGCCCGAACATGGAGGCCATCGCGTTGGTCCTGGCGTCACTGCCCGCCTCGCCCAGCGCGCGCTTCGCCACGCCCACCGCCGCGGCGGCGACGGTCAAGCTCGCGTCGGCGGCGGCGAGCCCGGCCCGCGCGGGGGCGGTCGCAAGCGACACGATGTCTTTGGCGAAGTTCATGCCATCAGAGTCTATTCGCGACACGGCAGGTAAATCCGCATCATTCCAAGGTCATGCGATGATTCCTGGCAGACTGTTAGCAGACGACTGGCACCGAGCTTTCAGGAATCGCACAATAATCGGAAAGGCAACGTTCAAACAAAGGGACGGAATTACCTCATGACAGCGCCAACCTCAATCGAAACCAAACCGGAGGCTCGCGTACTCGTAGTCGACGACGAGGCCAACATCGTCGAACTGCTCTCCGTCAGCCTCAAGTTCCAGGGGTTTGAGGTCTACACCGCAACCAACGGGGCCCAGGCGCTGGATCGCGCCCGTGACGCGCGGCCCGACGCGGTGATCCTTGACGTGATGATGCCCGGCATGGACGGCTTCGGGGTGCTGCGCCGGCTGCGCGCCGACGGCATCGACGCCCCGGCGCTGTTTTTGACCGCCCGCGACTCCCTGCAGGACAAGATCGCCGGCCTGACGCTGGGCGGCGACGACTACGTGACCAAACCGTTCAGCCTCGAGGAGGTCGTCGCCCGGCTGCGGGTCATCCTGCGGCGCGCCGGCAAGGGCGGGGCCGAGCCTCGCAACGCCCGGCTGACGTTCGCCGACATCGAGCTCGACGAGGAGACCCACGAGGTGTGGAAGGCCGGCGAACCGGTGTCGCTGTCGCCGACCGAGTTCACCCTGCTGCGCTACTTTGTGATCAACGCGGGCACCGTGCTGAGCAAGCCGAAGATCCTCGACCACGTCTGGCGCTACGACTTCGGGGGCGACGTCAACGTTGTGGAGTCCTACGTGTCGTATCTGCGGCGCAAGATCGACACCGGGGAGAAGCGGCTACTGCACACCCTGCGAGGGGTCGGCTATGTCCTGCGGGAGCCGCGCTAAGAGCGGAGGCGAAGAATAAGAGGATGGCCGACAAGGTTCGACGCGGGGTGCCGTTGCGGGTGGGTCTGGTGGCCGCCACCCTGCTGTTGGTGGGCTGCGGGCTGGCCGTCTCGGGGTTCGCCGTCACCTCGATCCTGCGTCACGTCCTGATCGGCCGGATCGACCAGACGCTGCTCGAGGCCTCCCGCGGCTGGGCGCAGGCCCCGCGGCGCCAATCGCCGCCCCCGTACGAAGGGCCCGACCCGGGACGGCCGCCGTCGAAGTTCTACGTGCGGGGCATCGGCACCGACGGCACCCCGTTCACCGCCATCAACGACCGCAACGCCGAACCGGCGCTGCCGCCCGACAACGACGTGGGCCCGAGCCCGACGACGCTGCCCTCGATCAACGGCTCCGACATTCAATGGCGCGCGGTGTCGGTGCGCGGACCGCACGGCCTGACGACGGTCGCGATCGACCTGTCCGACGTCCAGCACACCCTGAGCTCCCTGGGCTGGCTGCAGTTCGGCATCGGGGTCGCGGTGCTGGTGGTCGTCGGGATCGCCAGTTTCGCCGTGGTGCACCGCAGCCTGCGCCCGCTCGTCGAGGTCGAGCACACCGCCGCGGCGATCGCCGCCGGCCAGCGGGATCGCCTTGTTCCGGAGCGTGATCCCCGAACCGAGGTGGGCCGACTTTCGTTGGCGCTCAACGGGATGCTCACCCAGATACAGCAGGCGCTGGCGTCCTCGGAGTCGTCGGCTGAGAAAGCCCGCCGCTCCGAGGACCGGATGCGACGGTTCATCACCGACGCCAGCCACGAACTGCGCACGCCGCTGACGACCATCCGCGGCTTCGCGGAACTGTATCGGCAGGGCGCGGCCCGCGACGTGCCCATGCTGTTGTCGCGAATCGAAAACGAAGCCAGCCGGATGGGCCTGCTGGTGGACGACTTGCTGCTGTTGGCCCGGCTGGACGTGCAACGACCGCTCGAACGCCACCGGGTCGACCTGCTGGCGTTGGCCAGCGACGCCGTCCACGACGCGCAGGCGATCGACCCCACGCGCACCATCACCATGGAGGTCCTCGACGGCCCCGGCACCCCGGAAGTGCTCGGCGACGAACCCCGGATTCGCCAGGTGCTCAGCAACCTGGTCGCCAACGCCCTGCAGCACACCCCGGACAGCGCCGATGTCACGGTTCGCGTCGGCACCGAGGGCAACGACGCGGTGCTGGAAGTGGCCGACAAGGGTCCCGGCATGAGTCAGCAGGACGCGTCGCGGGTGTTCGAACGTTTCTATCGCACCGACTCGTCCCGGGCCCGGGCCAGCGGCGGCACCGGACTGGGGTTGTCCATCGTCGACTCGCTGGTGCGCGCGCACGGCGGCGACGTCACCGTGCTGACCTCACCCGGCGAGGGGTGCTGCTTCCGCGTCACGCTGCCCCGCGTCAGCGAGGTCCCCGCGCCGGCGCCGGCTCACGCCAGCTGAGCCAGCGCGGCCTTGATCTTGGCCTGGGCGTTGTCGAGCGACTCCTGTGACGGGTTGCGGTCGACGTTGGCAAAACCGAAGTCGCTCAGGCTGCGGGTGGGAAAGACGTGGACGTGCAGATGGGGCACCTCGAGGCCGGCGATGATCATCCCGGCGCGCTCGGTCTTGAACGCCTTGCACACGGCCTTGCCGATCAGCTGGCTGACCGCCATCACCCGGGCGAACACCGCACCGTCGACGTCCTGCCACTGGTCGATCTCGGCGCGCGGCACCACCAGCGTGTGGCCCTGGGTCATCGGCTCGATCGTCAGGAACGCGACGATGTCGTCGTCCTCGTAGACGAAACGGCCGGGCAGTTCGCGGTTGATGATCTTGGTGAAGATCGAAGCCATGGGCCCCAGCATATGTTCGGCCACTGATCGATGAGTTCCGCGGGTGTTGATGGTCAGTCCGGAAAGGACCCACAACGAAGGAACGAGATTTCGTCATGTCACAGGTGCGAGTGCACAACTTTTCGGTTTCCCTCGACGGTTTCGCGACGGGCATCGGACAAAGCCTGCACGAGCCGTTCGGGCACGCGGGCGGCCGGCTACACGAATGGTTTTTCGCCACCCGCACGTTCCGCGCGATGCACGGAGAGGCGGGCGGGACCACGGGCATCGACGACGCCCTGGCCGGCATGTGGGCGCCGGGCATCGGCGCCGAAATCATGGGACGCGGCAAGTTCGGGCCGCAGCGCGGCCCGTGGAGCGGCCAAGCGGGTCGTGCGGAGTGGAATGGCTGGTGGGGCGCCGAGCCGCCGTTTCACACCCCGGTCTTCGTGCTGACCCACCATCCACGACCCTCGATCGAGATGGCTGGCGGCACCACCTTCCACTTCATCGACGCCGGCCCCGTCGAATCCCTCGCGTTGGCACGAAAGGCCGCCGGACACAGCGACATTCGCCTCGGCGGTGGACCGTCGACCGTTCGTCGATTCCTCGCCGCTGACCTCGTCGACCATCTGCACATCACAGTGGTACCGATCGTCCTGGGGCGCGGCGAGCGATTGTGGGACGGATTGGAGGGCCTCGAGCAGCGATTCGCGGTGCAATCGGTGAGCAGCCCCAGCGGCGTCACGCATCAGATCTTCACGCGCCGCTAGCCAACTGCCGACCGGTGTGCCACGCCGTCTCGAAGCCGAATCGTTAGTCCAGCGTTGCGGATTCGTTCTGTGACCTCGGGAAAATCACTGTACGCAATTCACGGGAGGAGACCTCTGTGCGGTTTCCCGTGGCATTGCTGACCGCGTGCGCCGTGTCCCTTGCCCCCGCCCTTGTCTCGGGCGCCGACGCGCGGGCCGCCGACGCGTGGGGGCCGTTCGCACCGCCCAACCCGTTCATGGCGCCGCTGGGCCTCGCGTCGTTGCACAACGACGCCGAATCATCCGACGCCGGGCCGCTTCCCGGGCCCGGCGCACACCTCAACGCGATCTTCGGCTACCCGCTGCTGGCGGCCTGCCCGACGATCATGCAGGGCACCGACGGCCTGGTGTTGGCCCTGTGCACCAGCGACCTCACGCAGACCCCGACGATCTTCCTGATCGATCCCGGCGGCCGCGTCCCAGTCTTCGTCCCGCTGGCCAAACTTCAAGTCGCCAAGGGCAGCCTGCTCGGCGGCGTCTACGCCTACCTGGACAACAACAACCAGGTGGTGATGATCGACGGGACCAACCACCTGCTGCGCATCGCGCACGCCAAAGAGGGGCCGCTGGGCTGCTGGAAGCTGATCGTCACCGAGTCCACCGACCTGTCTGGAGCGATACCGGCCGGCGACAACTCGGTGGGCCTGGTTCCCGACTATGCGGGCAACGTCTGGTTCGCCACCGGTAGCGGCGTCGTGGGTGTGGCCAAGACGGGCGGCGGCGTCGCCACTGTGCAGCTGCCCGCGGGAGAACAGGTGGCCAACAGCATCTCGTCGGCGCCGAGCGGTCGCGTCGCGGTGGCCACCACTTTCGCCCTCTACGAGCTGAACCTCGACATCGCCGGCAACCCCCAAACCCTTTGGCGGTCCGCCTATGACCGCGGCCCCGCCCGCAAGCCGGGGCAGCTCAGCTGGGGGACCGGCTCCACGCCCGTCTACTTCGGCCCCGTGACGGGCGCCGATTACCTGACCATCGTCGACAACGCCAGCCCCCAGGTGCACGCGCTGATCTACCAGTCCGGTACGGGCCAATTGATCTGCCAGCAAACGGTTTTGACTCAGGGCGGCCCGGGCAGCGAAAACGCGCCGATCGGGCTCGGCAACTCGGTGTTCGTGTCCAGCACCTACGGCTACCCCTACCCCGCGGTCCCTGCGGGCGCCCCTCCGGCCGTTCCCGCGACGGCGCCGTTCGTCGGCGGCATGACCAGGGTGGACGTCGACAATCCGGGCTGTCATACCGTGTGGGAGAACAAGGTTCGCAGCGCCGCGCTGCCGCACCTGTCCGCCGCCGACGGCCTGCTCTACACCATCACCCGGATCGGGGTCGACCGCACCACGCCGCTCGACCTGTTCGCCTACGGCGTCGTCGACGCCGGCAACGGGGCGCTGCTGTGGCAGCAGCCGAAATCGGCCACCATCCTCAGCGATCCGCTGCAGACCCCGACCATGGTGCTGACGGACCATCGGGCCATGCAGGGCAACCTCACCGGGCTCGGCCTCATCGGCTGAGCGGGCCTCACCCCTCCTGGCCGAACTCCATCATGTCGAGGTTCCAGTAGCCGCGCATGTTGGTGATCAGGCCCGCGTCGTTGACCTTGTAGGTGAACACCCCGCGCACCGTGCTGGTGACGCCGCCCTCAAACCTGCTGCGCAGCACCAGGATGTGCGCGATCTCGTCGGGCGAGCTCGACGGGAACGTCTCCTCGCAGGTGATGGTGAGCCGGTTGGCCGCGATGTTGGTGTCGTAGAAGGCCGCGACGCCCTCCTTGCCCCGCACCCCGGTGCCGTCGGGATTGGTGACGGACTTGCCGATCGGGTCCTCGACGACGACGTCGTCGGCCATCAGCGCCAGCCAGCCCTCGCGGTCGTGCGCTTGCACGCAACGCCACGAGGATTGCGAGGCGGTCAGCGCGGGGGAGGCCTGCGCGGTTTCGGTCATTTCTCTCTCCTCTATCTTTAGATCGCGCACGCGGCGCGTGCGCCCTCCTCGGTGGCCTTGCGGATGAGTCCCAGCCCGGTGCAGTCGCCGGCCGCGTGCACCTCGGAGCCGGGCAGGGCCGCGACCAGGCTGTCGAACAGGCGGGTGTCCGGTTGAACCGTCCCCGCGACGACGACGCTGTCGGCGGGCAGCTCGCGAGGCGCGCCGCCGGCCGGCGTAAACACCACGTCGCGCGCGGTGATCCGGTCGACGGCCGCGCGGACGTGCACCGTGACGCCGAGCCGATCGAGACGATCCATGTGCTCGGTNGCCGCCTACCACCACCACCCGCTTGGCCCGGCCGGCGCGGCGGGCGGCCAGTTCGCGCTCCTTGCCGGCGCGGGGGTTGACCGCGCAGTCGACGGAAAAGCGTTGTTCCATTGCGTCGATGCAGTTTTCGCAGGAGATGCACTTGCGCACCCGGCGCGCCTGGCCGGACCGCAGCTTGCGGGGCAGCTCGGGGTCGGCCAGCAGCGGCCGTCCCATCGCGACGAAATCGGCGCGGCCCTCGGCCAGGATCCGCTCGGCCGCGACCGGGTCATGGATGCGGCCGACGACTATCACCGGCACGTCGACCACCTGTTTGACCGCGGCCGCCGCGCCGACATTGACCCCGTCGCCGTCGTCGGCGCCGTTGACCATTCCCGTGACCAGCCGGTCGATCACCCCGCCGCTGACATGGAACGCGCTGACCCCGGCGGCCACGAGTTCGGGTGCCAGCCGCGCGGTTTCGTAGCTGGGTCGCCCGCCCGCGACCCGCTCGTAACCGGAGATGCGCAGCGTGATCGGTAGGGCGTCGCCGACCTCGGAGCGAATCGCGGCCAGCGTCTCCACCACCACTCGCGCCCGGCCGCGCGCCGAGTCACCCCGGTAGTCGTCGGTGCGCCGATTTCGTTGGGGAGCAAGGAAAGACCCCAGCAGCATGTAGCCGTGCGCGGCGTGCAGCTCGATGCCGTCGTAGCCCGCCTCGGCGGCGCGGCGCACCGCGGCCTTGAACTGGTCGAACACCTCGCACAGCTGACGCTTGCTGATCTCGGCCGACGGACGCCCGGTGAGGTAGGACGGAATCACCGACGGCCCCAGGGAGGTGACGCCGAACATCTCCGGCCCCAGGCCGTCGGGCCCGGCGTGCACGATCTGCGGCTGGATCTTGGCGCCGTGTTCGTGCACCACCTCGACCAACGCCCGGTGCGCGTCCACCGCCTCGTCGGTCGCCAGGTGGAGGCCACCGGGCGTCTCGGGGTGATGGTGGTCGACGCCGGTGGCGCCGACCGTGATCAGGCCGACGCCACCCTCGGCGCGGGCGGCGAAATAGTCGCGGGTGCGCGCCGACGGCAGCCCGTCGGGGGTGCCGTACATCGTCTCCATCGGAGACATGACCACCCGGTTGCGCACCGTCATGGCGCCGATTCGTCCCGGCGCCAGCAGGTGTGGGAAGCCGGTGCTCACCGGCGCGGCTGCGGTGGACTTACCGATCGGCGTCGGTGTAGCGGATGACGCCGCGAATGTTCTTGCCGTCCAGCATGTCCTGGTAGCCGTCGTTAATCTGCTCGAGCTTGTACTGGCGGGTGATCATGTCGTCCAGGTTGAGCTTGCCGGCCTTGTACATCGACAGCAGCTGCGGGATGTCGTACTGCGGGTTGCCGCCGCCGAAGATGGTGCCCTGCAGGTTCTTCTGCATCAGGGTCAGCATCGCCAGGTTCAGCGTCACGTTGGTGTCCAGCAGGCTGCCGATGGCGGTCAGCACGCAGGTGCCGCCCTTCTGGGTGATGTTCAGGTAATTGTCGATGTCGGCGCCGTGCAGCTCGCCGACCGTGACCACCACCTTGTGGGCCATCAGGCCGTAGGTGACCTCGGCCATGCCGGCCATCGCGGCCATGATGTCGGGGTAGACGTGCGTGGCGCCGAACTTCAGGGCCTGGTCGCGCTTCCACTCCACCGGGTCGATCGCGAAGATGTAGCGCGCACCCGCGTTGACGGCACCCTGCAGCGCGGCCATGCCGACGCCGCCGACGCCGACGATAGCGACGTCTTGACCCGGCCGGATGTCGGCGGTGCGGACCGCCGAACCGTAGCCGGTGGTGACGCCGCAGCCGACCAGGGCGGCCACCTCGAACGGCACCGACGGGTCGATCTTCACCACCGAGCTGCGGTGCACGACCATGTACGGCGAGAAGGTGCCCAGCAGCGTCATGGGAAAGACGTTTTGGCCGCGGGCCTGGATGCGGAACGTGCCGTCGGACACCGCGGCACCGCCCAGCAACCCGGCGCCCAGGTCGCACAGGTTGCGCAGGCCGGCCTGACAGGTCGGGCAGGACCCGCAGGACGGGATGAACGACAGCACCACGTGGTCGCCGGGGGCGATGTCTTCGACGCCGGGCCCGACCTCGGTGACGATGCCGGCGCCCTCGTGGCCGCCGAGCACCGGGAAGCCCGCCATCGGGATACCGCCGGTGACCAGGTGGTGGTCGGAGTGGCACATGCCGGCCGCTTCCATCTGGATCTTGACCTCATGCGCTTGCGGGTCGCCGATCTCGATTTCCTCGATGGACCACGGCTGGTTGAACTCCCAGATCAGAGCGCCTTTTGTCTTCACGTTGGACCTGACCCCATTTCGCCTTTGAAGTGAGACTGCCCGACCCGTCTTGCCCGGCAGCAGTGGTGACGAGTGCCACAGGGCACCCCTGTCGCGCCAGCATAGCGCGTACAACAAATCAAATGCTTGGTTGGGTACACACCGCTCACCAGATCGGGACGGGCGCCTGCCCGAGCGGGTAGTAGCCCGGCAGCTTCTCGCCGGCGATGCTGCGTTGGATCCGGTTCTGCATGCCGGCGGACAGGTCGCCGGACTCGATGAGGTTCGCGAACATCTTCGCGACGTGACCGAAGTCGAAGAAGTCCCGCTGCCACTCGATGAGCAGGTCGCCGTCGAGGCGGAACCAGCTGCCGCCGATGCCGTAGATCTCGTCCTGGGTGCCGTCGGCCTTGTTGACGATCTGCTTCCAGAAGCCGACGATCTCGCCCTGCTTCTCGTCGATGAGCACCTTCTGGTACTCGTACACCCAGTTCTCCAGGCCCTCCATCTCCAGACCGAGGGCGATGTCGCGGATCTCGTCGACGCCGACGCACATCACGTCTTCCTTAGGGCCGATGTTCCAGCCGTAGGTGGCGTCTTTGGTGTAGAAGTCGGCCAGCGGTTTCCAGTCACCGGCCTTTTCGCAGTCCTTGTTGGCCTGCAGCCAGCGGTCGACCCATGCTTCGAGATCCGCGCGTGAACCTGACGCCTTGAAATTCATGGGTCAGCCTTCTTTCTCTTTGATGAACAGTGCTTGCGTAGGGCACATCGCGACCGCGCGCTCGACCTCATCGCGGGCGTCTTCGGGCGGTTCGGGGTCGAGGATCTCGACCTTGCCCCGTTTGGGCACCCGGAAGTAATCCGGCGCCTCCAGCTCGCACATGGCGTGGCCCTGACACAAATCCAGATCGGCCTCGACCCCGAATCCGCCCATCGGTTTCCACTCCTTACCCGTTGCGCTTGCGGTAGCGCACCTTGGCCGGCCGGGCGAGCTGGACAACCATCTTGGAGTGGTCGTTGTGGTAGCTGTCGGCCGGCTGGGCCATCTCGAACCGGTACTCGCGCAATAGAACCGAGAAGATGGCCTTGATCTGCATCTGGGCGAAAGCGGCCCCCACGCAGCGGTGTCGGCCGGCGCCGAACGGGATCCAGGTCCACCGGTTGACGATGTCGGCCTGCTCGGGCTTGTTGTAGCGATCGGGCTTGAAGGCGTCCGGATCGGGAAAGTCCTCGGGAATCCGGTTCGAAATCGCCGGGGACGCCGCCACATAGTCTCCGGCATGGATCGGGAAGCCCTCGACCTCGAACTCGCCCTTGGCGACCCGCATCAGGATGATCAGCGGCGGATGCAATCGCAGTGTTTCCTTGACCACGTTGTCCAGCTTCGGAATCGAGCGCAGCGCATGGAAACTCACCGCCTGGCCGTCGGCGTAGAGTTCCTCGAGCTCGGTGAGCACCTCGGCGTAAACATCGGGGTGGCGGATCAGCTCGATCAACGTCCACGCCGACGTGCCCGAACTGGTGTGGTGCCCCGCGAACATCAGCGAGATGAACATCCCGGTGACCTCGTCGGCGGAGAAGCGCGGCCTGCCGTCCTCGTCCTTGATCGAGACCAGCACGTCGAGCATGTCGCGGTCGGCCTTGTCCTTCGGCGGATTGGCCAGCCGCTGGTCCATGATCTCTTGCACCACCGCAACGAGTTTCACGCGTGCTTCATCACGACGCTGGAAGCTCTCGATCGGCAGGTAGGGGTCGACATAGCACAGCGGGTCGGTGCCGCGTTCCAGCTCGTGGTAGTACTCGGCGAACCGGTGGTCGAGCTGCTCCCGGAACTTCAGCCCGATCAGGCAGGCCGTCGAGGTGTAGATGGTCAGCTCGGCGAAGAAGTCGAGCAGCTCGATCTCGCCCTCGTCGCCCCAGTTGGCGATCATCTTTTTGACTTCGCCCTCGATGGTGGCGGCGTGGCCCTTCATCTGCTCGCCCCGCAGCGCCGAGTTGTGCAGCATCTCCTTGCGCCGCTCGGGGCTGGCATCGAACACCACGCCCTTGCCGAAGATCGGCGTCATGAACGGGTACGCCTCGGCCTGATCGAGGTCCTCGTCGGCGGAACGGAAGAAGAATTCGTTGGCGCCCGCGCCGGAGAGCAGGATCACGTGCTTGTCGACCAGCTGGAACCAGCCGACATCTCCGCATTCATCGCGGACGCGCTTCATCAAACCGATGGGGTCGGTGCGGAACTCCTCGAGGTGGCCGTGCTCTTCTTCGCCGCCGGAAACCCGCGGCACGATGGCGGTTGTCATGAGTCCAATGCCTTTTCGTCGAGTGCGAGCTTCTGGCGATCTTTCTTGTCGGCCAACGGGGCTTCGGGCTGCAGCTCCATGTTCGCGATGAAGCCACCGCGCGGGGTCTCGGCGACGAACGTGATGGCCCGCGCCAAATCCGCCGCCCGCAGGAAGTAGTCGTGGCGGGCCTGGCCCCACTTGGCCCAGTCTTCGAGTGCGGGGCCGACCTTCTCGGCCGGCAGGCTCCAGCCCATCGATGTCTTCGTCGGGCCGGGGTGCACGATCGAGGCCCGCACGCCGGTGCCCTCGAGCTCCATCTGGAAGTTGGTGACCATCGCGACGAGCGCGGCCTTGGCGGCGCCGTAGGCGCCCATGTGCGGCCGCTGGCGCAGGGCCACGTCGGAGCCGACGAAGATCAAATCGCCGCGCTGCCGCTCCAGCATGCCGGGCAGCACGGCGGCGGCCAGCCGGTTGGCGCCGACGAGGTGGATCTGCAGCTGCGACTCGAACTCGTCGGTGGTGATCTCGGCCAGCTTGCCGAAGTACGTGTCGCCCGCGCCGGCCACCAGCACCTCGATGTCGCCCAGCGCGTCGACAGACTGTGCGACAAAGGATTTCACCGAATTCGGGTCGGTGACGTCCAGGTGGAATCCGACCGCCTCGCCGCCTTCGGCGTTGATCTTGCCGACGATGTCGTTGAGCTTCTCCACCCGGCGGGCGCCCAGCGCGACCGGGAAGCCGTGCGCCGCGAGCTCGATGGCGGTGGCCTCTCCGATGCCGGACGAGGCGCCGGCCACGATCGCCGGCCGGCGTTCGGGCAACGGGTCAAAGCGGGGCATTCAGCGGACCTCCACGCTCATGGGTAGGTGAGCGAATCCGCGGACATTGCTGGAGTGGACGCGGACGGCGTTGGCCTCGTCCACCTGATATCCGCGGATTCGCTTGAACAACTCGCTCAGCGCGACCCGGGCCTCCATCCGCGCCAGGTGCGCGCCCAGGCAGAAGTGTGCGCCGCTACCGAAACTCAATAGCTTGGGCCCGATTTCGCGCCCGATCACATAGTCGTCCGGGTTGTCGAAGACCCGCTCGTCGCGATGGCCCGAACCGGGCAGCAGCAGCAGGACGTCGCCCTCGGGGATCGTGGTGCCGTAGAGAGTGAGTTCCCCGGCCACGGTGCGGGCCAGGATCTGGCTCGAGGTGTCGTAGCGCAGGGTCTCCTCGACCCACGGTGGCACCCGGGACAGGTCGGCGTAGACCGGGGCCAGCTGATCGGGGTTTCGGTGCGCCCAAAACGCCGCGTTGGCAAGCAGTTTGGTGGTGGTCTCGTTGCCGGCGATCACCATCAGGAACATGAAGCCGAGCACCTCGTCGTCGGTGAGCCGGTCGCCGTCGATCTCGGCCTCCAGCAGCGCCGACGTCAGGTCATCGGTCAGCATCTTGCGCCGCTCGGCCACCATCCCCTGGTAGTAGACGATCAGGTTGAGGGACGCCTCGACCGCCTCCGGTGGCACGTCGGTGACGCCCTCGGCGCGGTGCATCACGCCGTCGGCCCAGGCCCGGACCTGGACCCGATCCGGCTCGGGGACGCCCATCAACTCGGAGATGACGTCCATGGGCAGCTTGCCGGCGAACTCGTCGACGTAGTCGACCGTGCCGTCCGCCGAAGACCGGGCCTTGTCCAGCATCGTGTCGAGGTGCTGGGTCGCGATCTCGGTGACACGGGGTTCCAGCTCCCGAATCCGCCTGGGGGTGAACCCTTTCGAGACCAACGTCCGCAGCCGCAGGTGGGCGGGATCGTCCATCGCCAGGAATGACATCGTCTTGGACGCGTGCGGGCCGCGCGACGCGGGATCCAGCGAGACGCCGTACTTGTTGGACAGCGTCGTGCTGTTGCGGAAGCCTTGGAGCACATCCTGGTGCCGCGACAGCGCCCAGAACTTCAACTCGTCGTTGCGATACAGCGGCGCCTCGTCGCGCAGCCGCTGGTAATACGGATACGGATCCTCGTGGAAGTCGTAGTCGTAGGGATCCAGGACCAGCTCGTGGTCGCCGACGTGCACGGTCATCTAAGTACCTGTCTCCTCGCTGGCGGCGCCCAAGATGAGTCCCGCCACGTCGCCAAGGCGGTCGGCTATCTCGCGGTAGGTGAGCTGCCCGCTGGCGGCCTGCACCAGGGCGCCGAAAAACGCCATCTCGAGCGCGGATACGGTGGCCGCGTCGGCGCCCGGACCGATCGCCGAGGCGATGCGGCGGTGAATTTCCGCCCCAATTCGGTCGCGTGCCGCACACACGGCGGGATCGGTCCCGCCCCCCAGCAGCGCCGCCGTGCACGCCGCGCCGACCTCGGGTTCGTCGGCGACCACCAGCGCCAGATGGCGCAATACCTTGTCCACGCGGGTGGGCATGGGGTCGTTCACGTCGGTGAAGTAGGGGACCTGCCGCACCAGGTCGAGGTAGACCTCGGCGATCAGATGGTTCTTCGACGAGAAGTAGGTGTACGCGGTGGCCGGGGCCACTTTGGCGCGGGCCGCCACCGCGCGCACCGTCAGGTCGGCGTATGACTTCTCGCGCAGGGTTTCTATGCCGGCCGCGAGGACCTTGCGGAAGGTCTCCTCCTGGCGGCGGTTGCGCAAAGTCGCTCCGGCCTGACGGTCGGCGTGGGATGCGATCGTAACCGGTGCATCGCTGGACACATGTCCAAGCTATCGGATGTCGGCGACGGGAAGCAAGACTGGTTTGCAAATACCCAGCTTAATCGGGTAAGTCGCCGGTGGTTGTGGTGGCCGGCGCGATCCGCTCTTGCACCGCCGACGACCTGGCGACTATGGTTCGATGCGACTATATCGGACAACTGTCCACTCAATCGGCATGCATCACTGAGCCGCGCAAAGACGGGAGCGGGAGATGGCCTTGTTGGCCGACGGCGCGAGCGCACTGTTCATCGACGGGAAGCTGTCGCCGGGCAACGCCGGCACGTTTTCCACGATCAACCCGGCAACCGAAGAAGTGCTCGGAGTTGCCGCCGACGCCGACGCCGACGACATGGGTCGCGCCATCGACGCCGCGCGGCGGGCCTTCGACGACACGGACTGGTCCCGCAACACCGAGCTGAGGGTTCGGTGTGTGCGGCAGTTGCGCGGGGCGATGCAGCAGCACCTCGAAGAGCTGCGCGACCTGACCATCGCCGAAGTCGGCGCGCCGCGAATGCTCACCAGCATCGCCCAGCTGGAGGTCCCGGTCAACGACCTGGCATTCGCGGCCGACACCGCCGAATCGTACGAGTACAGCCAGGATCTCGGCGAGGCGTCGCCGATGGGCATCCCCACCCGGCGCACCATCGCCCGAGAGGCCGTCGGTGTCGTCGGCGCCATTACCCCGTGGAACTTCCCCCACCAGATCAACCTCGCCAAGATCGGGCCGGCGCTGGCCGCCGGGAACACCGTCGTCTTGAAGCCCGCCCCCGACACCCCCTGGTGCGCCGCCGTGCTGGGCGAGCTCATCGCCGAGCACACCGACTTTCCGCCCGGCGTGATCAACATCGTCACCTCCAGCGACCACGGCGTGGGCGCGCTGTTGGCCAAAGACCCTCGGGTGGACATGGTTTCGTTCACCGGATCGACCGCCACCGGCCGCAGCGTGATGGCCGACGGCGCGGCCACCATCAAAAAGGTCTTCCTCGAGTTGGGCGGCAAGTCGGCGTTCATCGTCCTCGACGACGCCGACCTGGGCGGCGCGGTGGGCGTGGCGGGCTTCTCGGTCTGCATGCACGCCGGGCAGGGATGCGCAATCACCACCCGGCTGGTGGTGCCGCGGGCGCGGTACGACGAAGCGGTCTGGATCGCGGCCGCGACGATGGGCGGCATCAAGGCCGGCGACCCCACCGACCCCGGAACCATCTGCGGGCCAGTGATTTCAGCGCGCCAGCGGGATCGGATACAGGGCTATCTCGACTCGGCGATCGCCGAGGGCGGGACGTTCGCGTGCGGAGGCGGGCGGCCGGCCGACCGCGGCGTCGGTTTCTTCATCGAGCCCACCGTGATCGCGGGCCTGGGCAACGACGCCCGCTGCGCCCGGGAGGAGATCTTCGGCCCGGTCCTGACGGTGATTCCGCACGACGGCGACGACGACGCCGTGCGCATCGCCAACGACTCGCCATACGGATTGTCGGGCACCGTGTTCGGTGCCGACCCGGAGCGGGCGGCCAGGGTTGCCGCGCGAGTCCGCGCGGGCACGATCAATGTCAATGGCGGCGTGTGGTATTCGGCCGATGCGCCATTCGGCGGTTACAAGCAATCCGGCAACGGTCGGGAGATGGGCCTGGCCGGTTTCGAGGAGTACCTGGAGATCAAGACCATCGCGACAGCGGTTAACTAGAGGAGCTTGAGAGCATGCGATTCGAGGACAAGGTCGCCATCGTCACCGGGTCGGGTGGCGGCATCGGTCAGGCGTACGCCGAGGCGCTGGCCCGTGAAGGCGCCGCGGTTGTCGTGGCCGACATCAAGGCCGAGGCGGCCGAGGGGGTGGCCAAGCAGATCGTCGCCGACGGTGGCACGGCGCTGGCCGTTCCGGTCGACGTGTCCGACCCGGCGTCGGCCAAGGCGATGGCCGACCGCACGCTGGCCGAATTCGGCGGCATCGACTACCTGGTCAACAACGCGGCGATCTTCGGGGGCATGAAGCTGGATTTCCTGCTCACGGTCGACCCCGAGTACTACAAGAAGTTCATGAGCGTGAACCTCGACGGCGCGCTGTGGTGCACCCGCGCGGTGTACAAGAAGATGGCCAAGCGCGGCGGCGGGGCGATCGTCAACCAGTCGTCCACCGCCGCGTGGCTGTACTCGAACTTCTACGGCCTGGCCAAGGTCGGCATCAACGGCCTGACCCAACAGCTATCCCGCGAACTCGGCGGCCAGAACATCCGGATCAACGCGATCGCGCCCGGGCCCATCGACACCGAGGCCAACCGGACCACCACGCCGCAAGAGATGGTCGCCGACATCGTCAAGGGTCTTCCCTTGTCGCGCATGGGAACTCCGGCGGACGTCGTCGGGATGTGCCTATTTCTGTTGTCCGACGAGGCGTCGTGGATCACCGGGCAGGTTTTCAACGTCGACGGCGGGCAGATAATTCGATCATGAGCAACGATCTGAGGCTTGGGTACATCGGCCTGGGCAACATGGGCGCCCCGATGGCCACGAAGATGACCGAATGGCCTGGTGGGGTGACGGTTTACGACATCCGGACGGAGGCGATGACGCCGCTGGCCGAGAAGGGCGCCAGCCTGGCCGACAGCGTCGCCGACGTCGCCGCCGCGGACATCATCCACGTCACCGTCCTGGACGATGCGCAGGTGCGGGAGGTCGTGGGCGAACTGGCGGTACACACCAAGCCCGGTAGCGTCATCGCGATCCACTCGACCATCGGCGACACCACAGCCGTAGAACTGGCCCGCGAGCTCAAACCACGGGGCATTCACATCGTCGACGCACCGGTCAGCGGTGGCGCGGCTGCCGCCGCGAAGGGCGAGCTGGCCACGATGGTGGGCGCCGAGCGCGAGGTGTACGAACGGATCAAGCCGGCCTTCAAACACTGGGCGGCGATGGTGGTCCACGCCGGGGAGCCCGGCGCGGGGACGCGAATGAAGCTGGCCCGCAACATGTTGACGTTCACGTCGTATGTCGCGGCCTGCGAGGCCATGAAACTGGCCGAGGCGGCCGGGCTCGATCTGCAGGCGCTGGGCCGGGTGGTGCGTCACACCGACGCGCTCACCGGTGGGCCGGGGGCGATCATGGTCCGCGATAACATGAAAGACCTTCAGCCGGAACACTTCCTGTACCAACCGTTTATGCACACCCGTGGTCTGGGGGAGAAGGACCTGAGCCTGGCGCTGGGTTTGGGTGAGGCGTTGTCGGTCGACTTGCCGCTGGCCCGGTTGGCTTTTGGAAGCTTGGCCGCCGGCCTTGGGGTGCCGCACACGGAGAAAGAGACCTAAATGGACGAGCTGCGCCGCAAGGGCCTCGAGAAGATGAACGAGGTCTACGGCTGGGAGATGCCCAACATCGAGGGCGACGCGTACTTCGACCTGACCGTCGATCACCTGTTCGGCAGCATCTGGACGCGACCGGGTTTGTCGATGCGCGACAAGCGCATCATGACGCTGACGGCGGTGACCGCGATCGGGAATCGCGACCTGGCCGAGATCCAGATCAACGCCGCGCTGCTCAACGGCGAACTCAGCGAGACCGAGCTGAAGGAGATGGCCGTCTTCCTGACCCACTATCTCGGCTTCCCGCTGGGTTCGGCGCTCAACGGCGCCGTCGACGCCGTCGTGGCGAAGCGCAAGAAGGCCGCGGCGAAGGGCGCCGGAGAGGACAAGAAGGCCAACGTGGACGCCGCGTTGAAGATGCACTCGGGTGATAAGGACTGACCCGCCGAGCAGACGCAGAATCGCGTGCTTCGAGGCGAAAATGTGCGATTTTGCGTCTGCTCGCGGTGATGACGGACCTCAGTAGGGTTGGCCGCCTGCGGGCATCACATACTCGGAGGTCGGCGCGGAGACGCCGTTGACCGTCGCTCCGCCGTTGAGGATGCCCGGTGCCATTTCCAGCATGTTGTGCGGGAAGCCAAATTTCGGCATTGTCAGCGCGTCGAGACGGCCCAGTTCGTCCGCGCCGAGGCTCACGTCGACGGCGCGGAGGTTGTCGTCGAGCTGGGAGAGCCGGCGCGCCCCGATGATGACGGACGAGACTGCGGGCTGTGCCCTGACCCACGCGAGCGCCACGCTGGCGACGGTCGTCTCATGGGCCTTGGCGATGACCTCGAGTTCGTCGATCAGCGCGTAGGTCTTCTCGTTGAGGAACGCGTTGACCATCGCGCCGCGGTCGGCGTCGTTCCGGCCGGCATTGGCCCGGGTGTACTTGCCGCTGAGCACGCCGCCCTTCAGGGGCGACCACGGCGTGATGCCGAGGCCGAATTCGGGTGCCATCGGCACCAGTTCCTGTTCGACGTCGCGTTCGAGCAGCGAGTACTCGATCTGCAACCCGACGAATGCCGACCAGCCGCGGAACCGGGCGACGAGGTTGGCTTCGGCGATCTTCCACGCCGGGGTGTCCGAAACGCCGATGTAGCGCACCTTGCCCGCGCGGACGAGGTCGTCGAGTGCCGCCATGGTCTCCTCGATCGGGGTGTTCGCGTCCCAGATGTGCAGCCAGTACAGGTCGATGTAATCGGTTTGCAGTCGCCGTAGCGAGTTTTCGCAGGCGCTGATCAGGGACTTGCGGCCCGAGCCGCCTCCGTTCGGATCGCCCGGATACAGGTTGCCGCTGAACTTGGTGGCGACC
This sequence comes from Mycobacterium interjectum, assembly GCF_900078675.2. Classification (GTDB taxonomy): domain Bacteria; phylum Actinomycetota; class Actinomycetes; order Mycobacteriales; family Mycobacteriaceae; genus Mycobacterium; species Mycobacterium interjectum. The sequence goes on along the minus strand of NZ_LT546237.1, from coordinate 3,559,562 downwards.
ACCAGGCGATCGCGGCGGGCGGGGTGGCGCCCGATGTGGTCGCCGATGATCTTCTCGGAGTGGCTCCGGGTGTAGAAGTTGGCGGTGTCGATGAAGTTGCCGCCGAGGTCGGTGTACCGATCGATGATCTGTTGGGACTCTTCGACACTGGTGCCCCAGCCGAGGTCTTCGCCGAACGTCATCGCGCCGAGGCACAGGGGGCTGACGCGCAAGCCGGAGCGTCCGAGTGTCACGTATTGATCCAGAGGCATGGCGGCCGCTTTCTGGTAGATTGTACGATTATGCGTTTGTTCCGTTCTAAACTAGTTCACGACTGAACGATCTGGCAAGTCGATGTCAGCGGTTGATGCGGCCAAAATCTGGTCGCTGAACTACCGGGTGCTGGTCTCGGTCATCGCGTGCGCCGAGCCCGAAATCTGCGCGCTCGGCCTCGAGTCCAAGGAGCTGTTCCTGCTCGCCGAGATCGACGAGCATCCCTACCCCGCCGAATTGGCCGCGGCGTTGAGCATGCCCAAGGCGACGGTGACGGTCTACCTGAAACGGCTCGAGGCGGCCGGGTTGGTGCGCCGCGAGATCGACCCCGCCGATCTACGACGCCATCGGCTTCTGCTCACGCCGGCCGGCCGTAAAGCCGCCGCCG
>NZ_LT546237.1:3351709-3558587 GCF_900078675.2 Mycobacterium interjectum | reverse complement strand
CCGCGACCGATCGATCAGTGCGGCACGGTGCCGCAGATATTCCTTGTCCAGCAGGTGATCCGGAGTCAGCGCCATGTGATCGATGTCGCCGACGTAGGCCTGCGCGTCGGCGAACGCCAGCTTCACCGCCTCGATCTGCAGGTGCACGCTGTCGGCGGAATCGGCCGGCCACGAGGACATCTCGAAGTGTTCCAGGATCCCCAGGGCGATGAGTGCCACGATCCCCTGGCCGTTGGGCGGTATCTCGTGCACCGTGTACCCGCGGTAGGCCGCCGCGATCGTGCCCACCCAGTCGGCGCGGTGCGCGGCGAGGTCGTCGGCGCGCACCGCCCCGCCGTTGGCCAGCGCGTGTGCCTCCAGTTTCGCGGCCACGTCCCCGCGGTAGAACGCCTCCCCGTTGGTCGCGGCGATCCGCTCGAGCGTGGCCGCGTGATCGGGAAACCTGAAGAGCTCACCGGGTTTGGGCGCGCGCCCCCCGGGCAGGAACGCCTCGGCGAACCCCGGCTGGTCCTTGAACAGCGGCACCTGGGCCGCCCATTGCTCCGCGACCGTCGGCGACACCAGAAAGCCGTTGCGGCCATAGGAGACCGCGGGCTCGAACAGCTTCTCAAACGTAAGCTTGCCGAACTTGGCGTGCAGCTCCGCCCACGCCGACACCGCGCCGGGCACGGTCACCGAGTTCCAGCCGAGCGCGGGAACGGCGTTGCCGCCGAAGTACTCCGGCGTCCAGGCCGTGGGGGAGCGGCCGGAGGCGTTCAGCCCGTGCAGCCGCCGGCCGTCCCAGACGATGGCAAAAGCGTCCGAGCCGATGCCGTTGGACACCGGCTCCACCACGGTCAGGGTGATGGCGGCGGCGATCGCGGCGTCCACGGCGCTGCCCCCCGCGGCGAGCATGCGCAGACCCGCCTGGGCGGCGAGGGGTTGCGACGTGCACACCACATTGGCCGCGAGGACCGGCTTTCGCGGCCACGCGTACGGGAGGCTCCAGCCGAAAGGTGTGGTCACCTCCGCGAGACTAGGCCGTCAGCAGCGGCGCCAGCCACGTCAGCTCGGCCGGCAGTTGCGAGCTCCAGAACGCCGCGTTGTGCCCGCCGGGTGAGAAACCGCCCGCGGGCGGGTTAGGCAGCTGCGCGATGAACTGCTTCGTCGCCCCGTAGAACGGGTCGCTGTCGCCGCAATCCACCCGGATCGGGATCGACGCCAGCGCCGGCATCCCGAACACCGAGTTCGCCGCGAAGTCGTCCGGCCCGTCGAACGCGCCGGGCGCGGCCGCCCCGGAGGACATCCACAGCGCCGGGCTCACCGCGCAAATCGCGGCGGTGCGCGCGGGCCCGAGCCGCCCGCCCAGCAGCAGCGCGCCGTAGCCGCCCATCGACCAGCCCAGGAACGCGACCCGCGAGGTGTCCAGGTCCTGGCTCCCCAGCATCGGGATCAGCTCGTTCAGCACCATGGCCCCGGCGTCATCCCCCGACGCCCGCCGGTGCCAATAACCGCCGCCGCCGTCCACGGCGACCACCGCGAACGGCGGCAGCCCGGCGTTGATGGCCTGGGCCAGCCCCTGCTCGACGCCGCCGGCCATCACGGTGGCCGCATCGCTGCCCTTCCCGTGCAGCGCGATGACCGGTCGCAGCGCCTGGGTCTGTCCCGGCGGGCGGGCGATCGCCCAGTTGGTGTTGACGCCGCCGCGCGCCGCCGAAACGAAGGAGCCCGTCACCATGGTCGGCGCGGGCGGGGCGGGTGCCGCCGGTTCAAGAACCACGCTGGGCGGCGGAGCTGAGGGCGCCCGGGTGTTGGCCGCCGACACCGGCGTGGCGTGAGATGTGCGGGGCTCTAACAGGATGTCGAGGGCGTATGCGCCGGCGGCGCCGACGGCCGCGCTGGCGCCGAGACCGAGCAGGGCGCGGCGGCTCAACTCGGGCATGCGGGCCATCATGCCACGGCCGTTTGGCCAAAATGGCAATGGAGTACCACTTTTGCTGGCACCATGGCTACTCGTGACGGCAGCAGTTACTCCCAAGGGAGAACGTCGACGGTATGCGCTCGTGAGCGCCGCCGCCGAGTTGCTTGCCGAGGGCGGGTTCGAAGCGGTGCGCCACCGGGCCGTCGCCCGGCGGGCGGGCCTGCCGTTGGCCTCGACCACCTACTACTTCTCGTCGCTGGACGATTTGATCGCGCGCGCCGTCGAACACATCGGGATGATCGAGATTGCCCAGCTCCGGGCGCGGGTCAACGCGTTGTCCCGGCGGCGCCGCGGACCGGAGACCACCGCCGAGGTGCTGGTCGACCTGCTGGTGGGGGATCTATCGGATCCGGCGCTCACCGAGCAGCTGATCTCCCGTTACGAGCGGCACATCGCCTGCACCCGGTTGCCCGCGTTGCGCGAGACGATGCGTCGCAGCCTGCGCCAGCGCGCCGAGGCCGTGGCGGAGGCCCTCGAACGATCCGGCCGATCCGTGCGGATCGAGCTGGTGTACACGCTGATCTGCGCGGTCGACGGTTGCGTGGTGTCCGCGCTGGTCGAGGGCGCGGATCCCGTCGCGGCCGCGTTGGGCACGGTGGTCGAGCTCGTCGACGTGCTCGCGCCCATCGACCCGCGGCCGGTGCAGATCTGAACCGCTAGGAGCACGGCAGCGACGGGGTCACGATGTATCCGGTGGCGAAGTCGCCATAGATCGTGACCGCGGCCGGGCGGCGCTGGAAGTACAGGGCCACGTAGGCGCAGACGACGGCGTCGACGGGATCCTCGGCGCGGCGCAGCTCGCTCTTGCGTTGCGCCGCGACGACTTGCCCCCGCAGCCCCGCCCAGCCTTCATGGCCCGCGACCTGCAGCGGCACCGCGGCATCGGCGAGCCTTTCGACGCCGTCCATCAGCAGCAAGAGCTGGGACTTGAGCCCGTCGACCGTGCGGCCGGGCTTCGCCTTGTATTTCAGCGTCCGCTCCAATCGCAACAGCGCGACGGTCGCCGCATGCGGGTAAACCTCGATGGCGCGGCGCCCCGCCGGCGATCGCGGATCAAGATCGAGGCCCAGCGCAGCGGCGAGCCGGCCCCCGCGTGGGCCGTCGGCGAACTCGGGTTTTCCGGTATTGCAGGGGTGCGCTCCGGCTTCGAACCGGCGGAAGTCGCGGTTGAGCGCCGACTCGGCGGGCCGGTTGCCCGTCGGGTTGGTCACCACCAGCGGCGCGTCGAAGGCGACCAGGCAATCGTCGCGGACGTAGGGCGCCAGGGCGGCCAGCACCGCCGCGTCGTCGCGCACGGCGCACAGGTGCACCAGGAGGCCGTCGGCGTCGACCACCGCGACACCGGTGGGGTTGCGGCCGGCCCACGCCAGGTCGACGCCGGCAAAGTACACCCGCCACATTGTGCCGCGAAAGTGCAACTACCGGCGTCGTTACTCGGCGAATGCGTCGCCAGTCGCACTTTCGCGGCGCCGGGCGAACCGTAAGCTGTGTGCTTGTGAGCATTCCGAATGTCCTGGCCGCCCGGTACGCCAGCGCGGAAATGGTCGCGATCTGGTCGCCGGAGGCCAAGGTCGTCGCGGAGCGGCGGCTATGGCTGGCCGTGCTACGCGCCCAGGCCGAGCTGGGAGTGGACGTTCCGCCCGAGGCGATCGCCGATTACGAACGGGTACTCGACGACGTCGACCTGGCCTCGATCGCAAACCGCGAACGGGCGCTGCGCCACGACGTGAAGGCCCGCATCGAGGAATTCAACGCGCTGGCCGGCCACGAGCATGTGCACAAGGGAATGACAAGCCGCGACCTCACCGAGAACGTCGAGCAGCTCCAGATCCGGCGGTCGCTGGAACTGGTGTTCTCCCACGGCATTGCGGTCGTCGCGCGGCTCGCCGAGCGGGCGGTGGGGTACCGCGATTTGGTGATGGCGGGGCGCAGCCACAACGTCGCCGCGCAGGCCACCACGTTGGGCAAGCGGTTCGCCTCCGCCGCTCAGGAGACGCTGATCGCGTTGACCAGGCTGGGGGAGTTGATCGACCGCTACCCGCTGCGGGGGATCAAGGGCCCGATGGGCACCGCGCAGGACATGCTGGACCTGCTGGACGGCGGCGTCGCCAAGCTGTCCGAACTCGAGGGACGCGTCGCCGAGTTTCTGGACTTCGCAACGGTTTTGACCAGTGTCGGCCAGGTGTACCCACGCTCGCTGGACCACGACGTGCTCTCGGCGCTGGTGCAGCTCGGCGCCGGGCCGTCGTCGATGGCCCACACCATCCGGCTGATGGCCGGGCACGAACTCGTCACCGAGGGTTTCGCGCCGGGGCAGGTGGGCTCGTCGGCGATGCCGCACAAGATGAACACCCGCAGTTGCGAGCGGGTCAACGGGCTGCAGGTGGTGCTGCGCGGCTACGCCTCGATGGCCGCCGAGCTGGCCGGCGCGCAGTGGAACGAGGGCGACGTGTTCTGTTCCGTGGTGCGCCGAGTCGCGTTGCCGGACAGCTTCTTTGCCATCGATGGGCAGATCGAGACGTTCTTGACGGTGCTCGACGAGTTCGGCGCCTACCCGGCGGTGATCACCCGCGAGCTGGACCGCTACCTGCCGTTCCTCGCCACCACCAAGGTGCTGATCGCCGCGGTGCGCGCCGGCATGGGGCGCGAGGCGGCGCACCATGTGATCTCCGAACACGCGGTCGCGACGGCGCTGGCCATGCGCGAGCGCGGCGCCGAGCCCGACCTGCTCGAGCGGTTGGCCGCCGACGAGCGGCTGCCGCTGGATCGCGCGGCGCTGGACGCCGCGCTGGCCGACAAGAAGTCTTTCACCGGGGCCGCCGGTGACCAGGTGGACGAGGTGGCCGCGATGGTGGATGCGTTGGTGAGCCGCTATCCGGAGGCGGCGAAATACACTCCGGGTGCGATCCTGTGACGCTCGCCGGCGCGCTTTCGGGGATCGACTTCACCGACCTGGACAACTTCGCCAACGGATTTCCGCATGACCTGTTCGCCGTCCATCGGCGCGAGGCGCCGGTGTATTGGCACGAGCCGACCGACAACACCCCGGACGGCGAGGGCTTCTGGTCCGTCGCCTCCTACTCGGAAACGCTTGCGGTGCTGAAAGATCCGGTGACCTTCTCCTCGGTCACCGGCGGTAAGCGCCCGTTCGGCGGCACGCTGTTGCAGGACCTGGCCATCGCGGGCCAGGTGCTCAACATGATGGACGACCCCCGGCACTCGCAGATCCGGCGCCTCGTCAGCTCCGGGCTGACGCCGCGGATGATCGGCCTCGTCGAGGACGATCTGCGGTCCCGGGCGCGCCGACTGCTCGACGCGGTGGTGCCGGGCGAACCGTTCGACTTCCTTGTCGACATCGCCGCCGAACTGCCCATGCAGATGATCTGCATCCTGCTGGGAGTGCCGGAATCCGAACGGCATTGGCTGTTCCAGGCCATCGAGCCGCAGTTCGACTTCGGCGGCTCCCGCAAGGCGGCCCTTTCGCAGCTGTCCGACGCAGACGCCGGGTCGCGGATGTACGCCTACGGCCAGGAGCTGATCGCGGCCAAGCGCGCCGAGCCGACCGACGACATGCTGTCCGTGGTCGCGAACGCCACGGTCGACGACGAAAACGCGCCGGCGCTTTCCGATCTCGAGCTGTACCTGTTCTTCAGCCTGCTTTTCAGCGCGGGCGCGGAGACGACGCGCAACGCCGTCGCCGGCGGCCTGCTGGCGTTGGCCGACCACCCAGGGCAATTGCGCGCGCTGCGTTCGGATTTCGGCCCGCTGCCCACGGCGGTGGAGGAGATGGTGCGGTGGACGTCGCCGTCGCCGTCGAAGCGGCGCACCGCCACACGCGACGTCACCCTCGGCGGACAATCGATTCGGGCGGGTCAGAAGGTTCAGATCTGGGAGGGTTCCGCCAACCGGGACGCCGACGTGTTCGACCACCCCGACGAATTCGATATCGTCCGGAAACCCAACCCCCACTTGGGCTTCGGCCAAGGTGTGCACTACTGCCTGGGTGCCAATCTGGCCCGGCTGGAACTGCGGGTGCTGTTCGAGGAGCTGTTGACGCGCTTTTCCGCCGTGCGGGTCGCGCGGCCAGTCGAATGGACCCGCAGCAATCGGCACACCGGCATCCGGCACCTGGTCGTGGAGCTGATCGAGGGACCGTGACCACCCGGCTCGCCGATGCCGAGCCCTCACCCGGCGCATAGCCGGGCTGCTGCGCTCGTGCCCTGAATCCGGTCAGCCCGTGCGCAGCGCGATCCCGGCCGCCCTCAGCTCCAGCGCGGCCAGCGCCCGGATCGTGACGGGATCCTCGTGGCGCCACCCGCCGACCGGATCCGCGCTGATCGCGGCCAGCTTGCGCGGCGGCCGGTTCGTCAGGGCCCGCAGCGCCAGGAGCTGTTCGCCGGCCGGGGTCGCGGCCAGCCCGGTGACGGTCCACTTGCGCCGGAAGAACCGCAGCCGCAGGAACAGCCACGGGACGACCACGATGAGCAGCGGCACCGCGACGACGGCCAGCGACAGCAGCACCGCCAGCCCGCCCGCCGTGGTGTCAAGGCTGTGTCCGGCCCCCGCGATGTCCAGAGCGGCCGCGCTGGCGGAGACGAGCGGCTTGCTGACCGCGTCCCCGACCACCGGAATGTGCTGCGCCCTTTGGCCCGCCGATGCCAGATTGCCGGCGATGCCGTTGGCGCCGACCTCGACCTGCCGGCCGGCCTCGGCGATCGTCGAGATGGCGTCGTAGACGGCCGTGCCGACGAGCAGCCAGATCACCGACCACAAAAAGATGGCGAAATCGCTGAAAAGTTGGGCGGCCAGCCGGCCGGGCGTGGTGGCGTAGGGCAGGATCCGCAATGGCAGCGACGTCATAGCCTCGATCCCAGCACAGGGCCGCCCGATAGGCTGACCCGATGCGTCCAGCACTGTCCGACTACGAGCATGTGGCCAGCGGCAAGGTCCGGGAAATCTACCGCGTCGGCGACGAGCACCTGCTGCTGGTGGCGACCGACCGGATCTCCGCATACGACTACGTCCTGGACAGCACCATCCCGGACAAGGGCCGGATACTGACCGCGATGAGCGTGTTCTTCTTCGGCCTCGTCGAGGCCCCCAACCACCTGGCCGGGCCGCCCGACGACCCGCGCATCCCCGACGAGGTGCTTGGCCGCGCGCTGGTGGTGCGGCGGTTGGAGATGCTCCCGGTGGAATGTGTGGCCCGCGGTTACCTGACCGGGTCGGGGCTGCTGGACTACCAGGCGACCGGCCAGGTCTGCGGCATCCCGCTGCCCCCGGGTCTGGTGGAGGCCAGCAGGTTCGCCACCCCGATATTCACTCCGGCAACGAAAGCGGCGCTGGGCGACCACGATGAGAACATCTCGTTCGCCCGGGTGATCGAGATGGTGGGTGCGGTGCGCGCCAACCAGTTGCGCGACCGCACGCTGCAGATCTATGTTCAGGCCGCCGACCACGCGCTGAGGAGGGGAATCATCATCGCGGACACCAAGTTCGAGTTCGGCACCGACGCGGGCGGCAACCTGCTGCTGGCCGACGAGATCTTCACCCCGGATTCCTCTCGGTACTGGCCCGCCCAGGACTACCGGGCGGGTGTGGTGCAGACCAGTTTCGACAAGCAGTTCGTGCGCAACTGGTTGACCAGCCCCGAGTCCGGCTGGGACCGGCACGGTTCGCAACCCCCGCCACCGCTGCCCGACGACATCATAGACGCCACCCGAAGCCGTTATATCGAGGCTTACGAACGCATTTCCGGCTTGAGCTTCGGCGGCTGGATCGGCCCGGGCGCATGACGGAGGCATCGCTGGAAGCGCTGGTGCCACCGGTCGCGAAGCGGGTCGATACCCGGCGCGAACATCACGGCGACGTCTTCATCGACCCGTACGAATGGCTGCGCGACAAGGCCGATCCCGAGGTCATCGGCTACCTGGAGGCCGAGAACGACTACGTCGACCGGATGACGGCCCACCTGGAACCGTTGCGGCAGCAGATCTTCGACGAGATCAAGTCGCGCACCAAGGAGACCGACCTGTCGGTACCGACCCGGCAGGGTGACTGGTGGTACTACGCCCGCACCTTCGAAGGCAAGCAGTACCGCGTCCAGTGCCGGTGCCCGGTCACCGATCCTGATGACTGGGATCCGCCGATCCTCGACGAGGACACCGAAATCCCCGGCGAGCAGGTTCTGCTCGACTCGAACGCGGAGGCCGAGGGCCACGAATTCTTTGCACTGGGCGCCGCGATGGTCAGCCTGGACGGGAACCTGCTGGCATACTCCGTCGACACCGTCGGCGACGAACGCTATACCCTGCGGTTCAAGGACTTACGCACCGGGCAGCCGTACCCCGACGAGATCGCGGACATCGCGGCGGGAGCGACCTGGGCGGCCGATCACCGCACCGTGTACTACCTGACCCTGGACGCGGCCCACCGTCCCGACAAAGTCTGGCGGTACCGGCTCGGCTCGGGGGAGCCGTCGGAGCTGGTGTATCACGAAGCCGACGAACGGTTTTGGCTGGGGGTGGGGCTCACCCGAAGCGAGAAGTACGTGTTCATCGCCTCGGGGTCGTCTATCACCACCGAGATGCGTTACGCGGACGCCGCCGACCCGGACGCGACGTTCACCGTCGTGCTGCCCCGCCGCGAAGGAATCGAGTATTCGGCCGAGCACGCCGTCATCGGTGGACAGGACCGATTCCTGATCCTGCACAACGACGGGGCCGTGAACTTCACGCTCACCGAGGCCCCGGTCAGCGATCCGACGCGCCAGCGCACCCTGATCCCGCACCGTGACGATGTCCGGCTCGACGCCGTGGACGCCTTCGCCGGTCAGCTGGTGGTGAGTTACCGGCGCGCGGCGTTGCCGCGAGTCCAGTTGTGGCCCTTCGGGTCCGACGGGACCTACGGCAAGCCCGAGGAAATCTCGTTCGACTCCGAGTTGATGTCGTGCGGGTTGGGCGGCAATCCCAACTGGGATTCGCCCAAGCTGCGGATCAGGGCCGGATCTCTGGTGACCCCGGCGCAGATCTACGACGTCGACCTCGCCACCGGTGAGCGGACGCTGCTGCGCGAGCAACCCGTCCTGGGCGGCTACCGGCCCGCCGACTACATCGAACGGCGCGACTGGGCGCAGGCGGACGACGGCACCGAGATCCCCGTGTCGATCGTGCATCGCGCCGACGTCGAATTCCCTGCGCCCACAATGCTGTACGGTTACGGCGCCTACGAGCTGTGCACCGACCCGAGCTTTTCGATCGCCCGATTGTCGCTGCTGGACCGCGGCATGGTCTTCGTCATCGCCCACGTACGTGGCGGTGGCGAGATGGGCCGGCTGTGGTATGAGCACGGCAAGCTGCTGGCAAAGAAGAACACCTTCACCGACTTCGTCGCGGTGGCAAGGCACTTGGTGGACTCAGGTCTGACCCGGCCGCACCAGCTGGTCGCGCTCGGCGGTAGCGCCGGCGGTCTCCTGATGGGTGCGGTGGCCAACCTGGCACCGGATCTCTTCGCCGGCATCCTCGCGCAGGTCCCCTTCGTCGACCCGCTGACCACCATCCTCGACCCGTCCTTGCCGCTGACCGTCACCGAGTGGGACGAGTGGGGAAACCCGTTGAGCGACGGCGATGTCTACTCGTACATGAAGTCGTATTCGCCCTACGAGAATGTCGAGGCCAAGAGGTATCCGGCCATCCTGGCGATGACGTCCCTGAACGACACCCGCGTGTATTACGTGGAGCCGGCCAAGTGGGTTGCGGCGCTGCGGCATGCCAACACCGACGGCAACCCGGTCTTGTTGAAGACGCAGATGAATGCGGGACACGGCGGCGTCAGCGGTCGTTACAAGGCCTGGCAGGAAACCGCTTTCCAGTACGCGTGGCTGCTAGCCGCGGCCGACCGCGACCGCTATGGCGGCGGCCAGGAAGACAACCTGGATGGCCGTCCGCAGGGGTAGCCGGGTCGTCATCGATTTGGGCGGATCTGGCATCCGGGACGCATAGACATTGGCCGGGAACATGGCCAGCATCAGCACTACGAGGCAGACGGCGGCCGCCACCCGGGTCGCGGGAACCAACAGGCCCACGGCGCCCAGCAACTCCAGCAGGCCGGTGAACGTCACGAGGTAGCCGGGAGCGGGCAGGCGGGGCGGCACGATCGCGACGAGATCCCGCCGCAGCGGCGGCGCGAAGTGCGAAAAGCCGGTCAGCAGGAACATCGCCGCCAGCCCGACGGCGATCGCGGCGGTCCAGTTGTTGACGTAGGCGACGCCGAGCGCCCCGATGCTGCGGGCGGCGATGGTGCTCAGGAGCAGCGTGATCAACGGGGCCATCTGACATTCCAATCTAGACAGTGACAAGATTGTAGCACTCGAAGATAGCACCTATCTAGTCACTGTCAAGTTCGGTCGGTATGCTGGCGGCGTGAACCGCTACCACCACGGCGACCTGCGCGCGGTGATCCTCGCCGAGGCGGGCCGCCTGGTCGCCGAACGGGGCGCGGACGGGGTCTCGTTGCGCGAGTTGGCGCGCAGCGCGGGCGTGTCGCACGCCGCCCCGGCCCATCACTTCACCGATCGGCGGGGCTTGTTCACCGCGCTGGCGACCCAGGGATTCCAGCTGCTGGCCGAGGCGCTGGCGAATGCTCGTGGCCGCTTCGCCGACGCGGCCCTCGCCTACGTGCGGTTCGCCCTCGAGCACCCCGGCCACTACCAGGTGATGTTCAACAAGTCGCTGCTGGACGCGGCCGACACCGAACTGGCCGCGGCCGAGGCCGCCGCCGGGGCCGAGCTTTCCCGCGGCGTCGCGACCCTGCGGGACCCCAACGCGCGGGCCGACCCCGCGGGCGCTCAACTCGCGGCGTGGTCACTGGTGCACGGGTTCTCTACGCTGTGGCTCAACGACGCGGTCAACGTCCACATCAGGCAGACCGATCCGATGGACACGGTCGCGCGGATCGCGGCGATGCTGTTCGAGGGGTGAGCGGCGCTAGTCGAGGGCCGTTTGAATGGCCGGCTGCTTCGGTAGGAACGCCGCCGGGATGATGGTGAACGTCACCAACACCACCGCGATCGCGAATACCAGTGTGTACGCGTGCGAAAGGTCGTGCAGCACGCTGCCCGGGAAGCCCGGGGCCAGCGTCTGCGGGGGCACCGCGGACGGGTCGACCGGCACGCCGGTGGCGGCCGCCTTCTGTTGGAGCGTCGCCAGTTTACGTGCCGCGGCGATGTTCTCGCTGTGGTTGAACTGGTTGGTGAGGACCATCGACATCAACGCGGTTCCCATCGAACCGCCCACCTGATGGCTGACGCTCATCAGCGTTGTGCCGCGGGCGATCTGGTGCGGGGACAGCGCCTGCACCGACGCGACGGACAGCGGCATCATGGTGCAGCCCATGCCCAGGCCCGTGATCGCCAACCCGACCAGCAGTGTGGGTAGGTACGGGGTCTGCTTGGCCACCCCGAGGGCGAAGGTGCCCAGGCCCGCAATGATCAACGCGATGCCGACCAGCACGATCTTGCCCGGCCCCTGCCTGTCCACCAGCGGCCCGGTCAGCCGCATGGTCAGCATGGCGCCCAGCCCCTGCGGGATCATGTGCACGCCGGCCTGCATGGGCGTCTGGTGCAGCACCTGCTGGAAGTAGCTCGGCAGCAGCAGGCCCGCGCCGAAAAAGGCGGTGGCGAACAGCAGCATCGTCACATTGGCCTGGGTGATCACCTTGTTCTGGAACAGCCGCAGATCGATGAGTGGGTGATCGGCACGGCGCCGCGCGTGCACGACGAACGCGGCAATCAAGGCCAGGCCGACGACCGCCGGAAGCAAGACACGACGATCGGCCACGGTCCCGCAGCGCGGGACGGACGACACCGCGAACAGGAACGTGGCCAGCCCCGGCGACAGCAGCAATCCACCGACGACGTCGAACGTTTCCGACCGCGCCGCTTGATCGCCGGGGAACACGATCGCCGCCAGGACCAGCGTCACGAGCCCGATCGGCAGGTTGATCAGGAAAATCCACCTCCAGCTGGAGGTGTCGATGAGCCAGCCGCCCAGGATGGGCCCACCGATCGGGGCGAGCAGCATGGGGATGCTCAGGATGGACATCAGACGGCCGAGGCGGGCGGGGCCCGCTTCGCGGGTCATGATCATGAATCCCAGCGGCATCAGCATGCCGCCGCCGATCCCCTGGACCACTCGAAACACGATGAGCTGCACAATCGTTGAGGCCACCGCGCACAGCAGCGAACCCAGGGCGAACGCCACCACCGATCCCATGAACAACCGTTTGGTGCCGAAGCGGTCGGCCGCCCACCCCGTCAACGGAATCACCGACGCCAACGCCAGCGTGTAGCCGGTCATGGTCCAACCGACCACGGCCTGGCTCGATCCGAATTGATCGATGAAGGTGCGTTGCGCGACGGCGACGACCGTGACGTCCAGGATCGCCATCACCGTGGCCAACAGGCACACCCCGGAGATCCGCAACAGCCCCGCGTCCAGCTTGGCCGGGAAGGCATGGGCGCCCGGCGGCTGTGCTGAAGCGGTGGGCGGCGCGGTGTCGGCCGCTGCTGATCGGGCCTTGTCCATGGCGTTGCTTAGCATATCGAATCGATCGCGCCGGCCCGCGCCGGGACGCGTTTGCTGACCGGGCGTGCGGGCGGGTCCTTTCGGGCGGGTTCCGGCCCACCGGCGCGGCCCGTTTTGCGGCTTCCGGGCGGCGCCGACCTGGGCCGATATACGCCTGCTGTCTGCGTGTCCTTCACCATCCCGACACCTGGCATCGTCAAACTGCGGGTGTGTCTGGAAAATTGATCGTCTCGGTGTCGGGGATTGGCGAACGCACCCTGGACGACGTCGCGGCGTTCTGCGCGCAAATGGACGCCCGCGAAGTTCCGGTCTCATTGCTGGTTGCTCCACGGCTCAAGGGTGATTACCGGCTCGACCGGGACCCGCACACCGTCGACTGGCTGACCGCCCGGCGGGCCGGCGGCGACGCCATCGTGCTGCACGGCTACGACGACCCCGCCACCAAGAAGCGCCGCGGAGAATTCGCGGTCCTGCGCGCCCACGAGGCCAACCTGCGACTGATGGGCGCCGATCGGGTGCTCGAGCACCTCGGCCTGCGCACCCGGTTGTTCGCGGCGCCGGGCTGGGTGGTGTCACCCGGCGTCGTCAAGGCGTTGCCACAGAACGGCTTCCGGTTGCTCGCCGATCTGCATGGGATCACCGACCTGGTCCGGCGCAGCACCGAGCGCACGCGGGTGCTGGGCATCGGCGAGGGCTTCCTGACCGAGCCGTGGTGGTGCCGCATGGTGGTGCTGTCCGCGGAGCGGATCGCGCGCCGCGGCGGCATCGTGCGGGTGGCGGTGGCCGCGCATCAATTGCGCAAGCCCGGCCCGCTGCAGGCGATGCTGGACGCCGTCGACCTCGCTCAGATGCACGGTTGCGCGCCCACGGTGTACCGGTGGCGGTCCAGCAAGGCGATCCTCGACGCGGCCTGATCCAAGCGCCTGATCGGCCCCCGCCCGGGGGCATTACCCTGGTGCTACATGAGCGAATCTTGGGGCTCGGATTTCGCCGCTGACGCGGTCATCGTCGGTGCCGGGCTGGCGGGCCTGGTAGCCGCGTGCGAATTGGTGGAGCGCGGGCTGCGGGTGCTGATCGTCGACCAGGAGAACAGCGCCAACCTGGGCGGGCAGGCGTTTTGGTCGTTCGGCGGCTTGTTCTTTGTCGACAGCCCGGAGCAGCGCCGGCTGGGCATCCGCGACAGTCATGAACTCGCCCTGCAGGATTGGCTCGGCACCGCGGCGTTCGACCGGCCCGAAGACTACTGGCCGCGCCAATGGGCGCATGCCTACGTCGATTTCGCGGCCGGGGAGAAACGCAGCTGGCTGCGTGCCCGCGGGCACAAGATTTTTCCACTGGTGGGTTGGGCGGAGCGCGGCGGTTACGGTGCTCAGGGGCATGGCAACTCGGTGCCGCGTTTCCACATCACGTGGGGTACCGGGCCGGCGTTGGTGGAAATCTTCGCGCGTCAGTTGCGCGACCGCTCCACGGTGCGCTTCGCCCATCGCCACCAGGTCGACGAGTTGATCGTCGAAGGTGGCGCGGTGACCGGCGTCCGCGGCACCGTGCTGGAGCCGTCGCCCGCGGCGCGCGGAGTGGCCTCGTCGCGGAAAGCGCTGGGCCAATTCGAGTTTCGCGCCCCCGCGGTGCTGGTCACCAGCGGGGGCATCGGCGGCAACCACGAGCTGGTGCGAAAGAATTGGCCCAAGCGAATGGGCCGGGTTCCCGAGCAATTGCTCGCCGGGGTACCTGCGCATGTCGACGGTAGGATGATCGCAATTTCCCAACGGGCCGGCGCGCGGGTGATCAACCCCGACCGGATGTGGCATTACACCGAGGGCATCACCAACTACGACCCGATCTGGCCGCTGCACGGCATCCGGATCATTCCGGGGCCGTCCTCGCTGTGGCTGGACGCGTCCGGTAAGCGGTTGCCGGTCCCGCTGTATCCCGGCTTCGACACTCTGGGCACGCTGGAGTACATCACCCAGTCTGGGCATGACTACACCTGGTTTGTGTTGAACGCCAAGATCATCGAGAAGGAGTTCGCGCTGTCCGGTCAGGAGCAGAATCCCGATCTGACCGGCCAGAGCGTGCGCGAGCTGCTACGTAATCGGGCCAGCTCCGGGGCGCCGGGGCCGGTGCAGGCCTTTGTCGACCGGGGCGTGGATTTCGTCAGCGCGGGCTCCTTGCGCGAGTTGGTGACGGCGATGAACAAGCTGCCCGACGTGGAGCCGCTCGACTACGCCACGGTCGAGGCCGAGGTCACCGCCCGCGACCGTGAGGTGGCCAACAGGTACACCAAGGACAGCCAGATCACGGCGATCCGGGCCGCCCGGGGCTATATCGGGGACCGGCTGGGCCGGGTGGTCGCGCCGCACCGGTTGACCGATCCGAAGGCCGGGCCGATGATCGCGGTTAAGCTGCACATCCTGACCCGAAAGACGTTGGGCGGCATCGAGACCGACCTGGCCGGGCGGGTGCTCAAGGGCGACGGCACCCCGCTCTCCGGGCTGTACGCGGCCGGCGAGGTGGCCGGATTCGGCGGCGGCGGCGTGCACGGCTACCGGGCGCTGGAGGGCACCTTCCTGGGCGGCTGCATCTTCTCGGGCCGCGCGGCGGGCCGCGGCGCCGCCGACGACATCACCTAGCTCCGTCTGCTCGCCCAAGCGGCAAGCGGGCGGTGCCGCCAGCCCGCGCTTAAAAGGTGACCGCGTTTTCCTCGGGCAGCACTTGGAAGTCGGTGCTGGTCATCTCGGAAAGCCGGCCGTAGTAGATGCCCCTGGCATCCGGGGCGACGATGCCCTGGTGGATGGGTACCGCGCGGGCCGGTGCCACCGCGCGCAGGTAGTCGACGGCCTCGGCGATCTTCATCCACGGGGCCGCCGCCGGAGTGGCCAAGACGTCCACCGGCTCGTCGGGAACGAAGAGCGCATCGCCGGGATGCATCAGCCTCGCCGGATGCTCTGAGTCGCCGACCAGAAACGAAATGTTCTCTATCACCGGGATTTCCGGATGTATCACGGCGTGCCGGCCGCCGACGGCCCGCACGGTCAGCTGCCCGATCTGCAGCTCGTCGCCGACGTGCACGGCCCGGCACGGCGCACCCAGCTGCTCGGCGGTTTGCGGATCGGCGTAGAGCGCCGCGTCGGGGTTGCCCTCGAGCAGCGACGGGAGCCGCCCGACGTCGACGTGGTCGGGGTGCTGGTGGGTGATCAGGATGGCGCTCAGGCCGGTGATTCCCTCGAAACCGTGCGCGAAGGTACCGGGATCAAAAAGCACACGGGTGTTGTCGAACTCGGCAAGTAGGCATGAGTGGCCGAAATGCGTCAGTTGCATGACTACGATTGTGCCCCGACGAAGGGTGATGCGATGCGGGTGATCCTGGCCACGATGCTGCTCGTCGGTGGCTTCGCGGTGGCCCTGATTGCCGTGATTCCCGCGCAGGCAGACCCGGAGACTTGCCCGACCACCTGCGACCAGATCCCGAATACCGCGTGGATACCGCAGCACGCGGTGCCGCTGGACGCGGTCTACGGCTGGCCCCCGCTGGCCGGTGCGGCGGTCCCCCTGACCGGGACGGGGACGGCGAGGTTTCGGTTCGAGGAGCTGTGTGACTCACCGGCGCTGCCGCGGGATCCCCGCGACTACGCGGTCGCGGCCCGCGTGACGGTGACTCACCCGGACGGTCAGTGGCAGCTGCAGGCTCAGATCCTGCACTGGCGCGGCGACACGGCCCGCGGCGGCCAGCTGGCGGCTTCGGTGTTCAGCACTGCCGTCGGCGCGCTTCGCGCCTGCCAGCAGCGCGCACCGGCGGAGTCGCCGTCGATCACCACCGACGAAACGAACCGGATGGCGGCGGTCATCAGCGGTCCGGTCGTCATGCACACCTACCTGGTCGCCCACGTGGCGAGCAGCACCATCACCGAGCTCACGCTGTGGTCGTCGGGGCCGCCGCAGGTGTCCTGGCCGGCGATGGCGGACGACTCCGTGCTGAACGCACTGACCGCGCCGCTGTGCGACGCCTACATCGCCTCGTGCCCGTGACCCTGCCGGTAGAGTTGGCGCCGAGATGAACTCTGAGGAGGAGCGCCAGTGAGCCGGGTGGTCGTTCATGTGATGCCCAAAGCGGAGATTCTGGACCCGCAGGGTCAGGCGATTGTCGGTGCGCTGGGGCGGCTCGGCCACCCCGGTATCTTAGATGTCAGGCAGGGCAAGCGGTTTGAGCTCGAGGTGGATGACACAATCGGTGACGCCGAGCTCGCCGAGATCGCCGAATCGCTGTTGGCGAACACGGTGATCGAGGACTGGACGATCAGCCGGGAGCCGCAGTGACGGCGCGGATTGGCATCATCACCTTCCCCGGGACGCTCGACGACGTGGACGCCGCCCGCGCGGCGCGGCGCGTCGGGGCCGAGGCGGTCGCTCTGTGGCACGCCGACGCCGACCTCAAGGGAGTCGACGCCGTGGTGGTGCCCGGCGGCTTTTCCTACGGCGACTACCTGCGGGCCGGCGCGATCGCCCGGTTCGCCCCCGTGATGGCCGAAGTGGTCGACGCCGCGGGGCGCGGCATGCCGGTCTTGGGCATTTGCAACGGTTTTCAGGTGCTCTGCGAGGCCGGGCTGCTGCCGGGGGCCCTGACCCGCAACGCGGGGTTGCACTTCGTGTGCCGCGATGTGTGGCTGCGGGTGGCGTCGACCTCGACAGCCTGGACGTCGCGCTTCGAGCCCGATGCGGACCTGCTGGTGCCACTGAAGTCCGGCGAGGGCCGCTACGTTGCGCCGGAGAACGTGGTCGACGAGCTGGAGGGCGAGGGCCGGGTGGTGTTTCGCTACCACGACAACCCCAACGGCTCGCTGCATGACATTGCCGGCATCAGCTCCGCCAACGGTCGCGTCGTCGGGCTGATGCCGCATCCCGAGCACGCCATCGAAGCGCTGACGGGCCCCTCCGACGACGGCCTGGGCCTGTTCTATTCGGCGCTGGACGCCGTGCTGGCCGCTTAGCCGAAAACTCCGCCGCACAGCGGAATTCAGCCAAGCACGGGGAAGCGGCGCTGAGCGGCCAGCCGCCTGAGCGCGGACTCCATCACCCCGCGCACGTGGGCGTCGACCTCGTCGACGTCGGGGTCGTTGCCGAAGCGGACGGTGACATCGATCGGGTCAAGCACCTCGGTGACGATCTTTGCCGGCAGCGGCAGGTTGGGCGGGAAGATCACGCTCGGACCGAACGGGAAGCCGAAGCTCACGGGTAGGATGTCCATGCGGGCCTTGGTGAGCCCCAACTTGCGCGCCAGCCAGTTGCCGCGGGTAAGGAACAGCTGGGTCTCCTGGGCGCCGATGGACACGGTCGGCACGATCGGCACCCCCGCCTCGATGGCGGTCCGCACGTAGCCGGTGCGGCCGTTGAAGTCGATGGTGTTCGCGCTGAAGGTGGGTCGATAGGAGTCGTAATCGCCGCCGGGGAAAACCAGCACGACCGCGCCCGAATGCAGGGCGGTGGCAGCGTTTTCCCGGCTCGCCTCGATGACCCCGAGGCGGCGCAGCCATCCGTCCAGCGGGCCGATGAACAGGCCGTAGTGAGCCAGCGTGTAGACGGGGCGTTCGTAGCCGAACCTGTCGTAGAAGGCCGGCGCGAAGATCAGCACGTCGGGTGTCAGCATGCCGCCCGAGTGGTTGGACACCACGAGCGCCCCACCGGTCGCGGGGACGTTGCCCACGTTGCGCACCTCGGCGCGATACCACCGCTTGACGACGGGTCCCAGAGTCTTGGCGACCTGCCGGATAAGGGCCGAATCCCACTTGACGGTCTCGTCGTTGTGGGCCGCCCGGCGCTGTGTGGCTGTCATTTGCTAGCGGTTGCCCGCTGCGACGGGGGCCTTAAACGTCGGCGCGAGCGTAACGCCACCGCGAAATACCGCCCATGATTTCGCCGTGGCGTTACGCTCAGCCGGCGTCGAGCAGCATCGGATGCCCCGCCGACGGCAATTCGACGGTGGGGGCCAGTTGGCCGAACAGGTCGATCGCGTCCGCGATGGCGGCGTCAACGAAGGATGCGAAGTCGTCGAAAGAAACGCCCTTTCGGATCCATTGCGACCTGCGCGCCACCACGCCGATGCGCTGCGGGTCGGATGATCCGTGCACGATCGCGATGACCCCGCGGTCCTGCGCGTTCCACGTGTCGGCGAAGTGTGTCAGCCAGGGACGGTCGCTGGCGGGGAAAAAACATGCGGGTGTCACCCGGATCATCAGCACGTCGCCGTGCGTCGGGCAGACCTCGAGGTGGACGTGCAGCCTCCGCGGGCGGGTATTGGCGACGTAGAAAAACTCGCCGTCATGGTGGCCCCGGAAATACCGGCTGCCGCGCGTGCACAGGTAGCGTTCGACCAGGTCTGCGCAAAGCGGCTGACTCGTCATGAGTTAGATGGTGAGGCCGGCGGCTTTGCAGATCCTGGGAGCCGAGCTAGCCGCGACCCAAGAAATTGTTGAGAATCGGCTGAGCGAAGCGACGGCTGTGTGCTCGTACCGTTAGTCGCCTTAGTCCCAATAGTGACTTCACCTTTCTACCGTTGGCTAGAGAAGGAACAGGGGGTGTCGTCGTTGACCGCAAATGACCAATCCGGGGGCGCGCATCGTCGGGGCTGGCCGACATGACCACCGCGATGCCTACGCACGCCCTGGGTTCCGGCTACCCGATGAACGGGCATGAGGATGCCGACGGTGAATCGATGCTCAGCGCCGGGACTGCCGTGGCCACCAGAGGCAGGGCACTGGCCTGGCGAGTCGAAACCGCCATGCCGCGCTGGCGACCCAGCGAAGACGAAATCGTGCGCGCTGCGATCACGGTGATACTGGTGGCCCTTGGGACCATCATCGCGCTGGCCGCAATGGCGATTCTGACGATGGGCTAGCGAGGACAGCGGCGCGGCCGCTGCGTTCACGCGCGATCGCGCTCGACTACCCCGGCGCCGTTCTCGGCAGCGTGACCAAAAACGGTACCGCTCTGGCCGATAATGAAATTCGACCACCTCGAGGGGCTTGTCGCCCTCGCCGTAGCTGGTGCGCTCGAGGACCAACACCGGTGACCCCAGCGGCACGCCCAAGGCGCCGGTCACGTCGAGAGACGCGCCGGCGGCGTGAATCTCGTGCCCGGCCCGGGCGACGCGAACTCCGAGCCGCTGCTGCTCATGAGACGAATAAAAACGTCTTGTGGCAGGTTGTCAACGCGGCGCGCCACGCCCGAAGGTGGGGCGAGTGGACTGACAACGCCACACCGATCGGAAGGACTGAACGTGGGATTCGCGGTGGAACGGATCGACCATATCGTGCTGAACTGCCGAGACCTGGAGGCCACCGCGTCGTGGTACGAGCGGGTCCTGGGCATGCGGCGCGAGACGTTCGGGCCTTCGCAGAGAACGGCCGTGTGCTTCGGAAATCAGAAGATCAACCTGCGGCCGGTCGGAGCAATCGACGACGATCCCGACTGGGTCACCGGGTCCGTCGAGGCGGCCGGCTCCGAGGACCTTTGCTTTATCACCGAGGCGACCGCCGACGAGGTGCGCGCCCACCTCGGGGCCTGCGGGGTCGACGTCGTCGCGGGACCAGTAACCAAGGTCGGCGCGCTGGGGCCGATGACCTCGCACTACTGCCGTGACGTCGACGGCAACCTCATCGAAATCGCCGTCTATTGAGACTCTTTGAGCGGATACAGTTCGGGAAGGTTGATCACAACGGCCTCTTGGGTGCTGCGCGCGATCACGACCTCGGCGGACGAATTCGGGTCGGGATTCTCCTCCCGGTGCGGCAGGTACGGCGGGATGAAGACGTAATCGCCGGGCGCGGTGGAGATGCGAACCTCCCCAACGCCGTTATGGAAGACGAACTCCGGGTTGCCGCTTCGCACGTAGATCGCGGTTTCCGAATCGCCGTGATGGTGGTTCGACGACACTGTTGCCGGTGACGCGTGTGTCTCGCCCATCCACAGCTTCTCGGCGCCCACCGACGTGCCGGACAGCGCGGCAAACCGGCGCAGGCCCTCCGATTGCGCGGTGTCGGAACTGAGGTCCGACGCCTTGATGTGGTGCACCCGGTTGCGGGTGAGCTCCGCCGCTGCCGCATCGTCGAAGTCGGGATGAAATCCGTCTGGAGTCGCCATGGCTCAATTATCGTCCGCGGCGTCCCGATAGGCCTCGAGCAGTCGGAGCCACAGTTCGCTGACCGTGGGGAAGCAGGGGACCGCGTGCCACAGCCGGTGGACGGGCACCTGGCCGGCCACGGCGATGGTGGCCGAGTGCAGCATCTCGGTGACCCCGGGACCGACCAGCGTCACACCGAGCAGGTGGCCGCGATCCGCATCGACCACCATCCGCGCCCGACCGGCGTATCCGTCCGCGTAGAGATTGGCTCCCATGACGACGTCTCCGATCTCCACGTCGACCGTGCGGATCTGGTGGCCGGCGTCCTCGGCCTGCCGTGCGGTCAGCCCGACGGCGGCTGCTTCGGGGTCGGTGAAGAAGGCCTGGGGCACGGCGTAGTGGTCGGCGGTGGTCGCGTGCACGCCCCACGGCGAGGTGTCCAAGGGCTGTCCCGCGGCGCGGGCCCCGATCGCCGCACCGGCGATGCGCCCTTGGTACTTGCCCTGATGGGTGAGCAGGGCCCGGTGATTGACGTCGCCCGCCCCATAGAGCCACCCGTCCTCGATGGCCCGCACACGGCAGGTGTCGTCGACGTCGAACCAGCTGCCTGGTGTCAGCCCGACCGTCTCGAGGCCGATGTCGTCGGTGAGCGGCGCCCGCCCCGTGGCGAAAAGTACTTCGCTGACCGCCAATTCGGATCCGTCGCCCAATTCGAGGACCGCGCGTCCGCCCTCGGCGCGACGCAGCCCGCGCACCGATGCCCCCAGGCGGACGTCCACGCCGGATTCGGCCAGCCCGCGGGCGATGAGTTCGCCCACGAAGGGCTCCATCCGCGGCAGCAGTCCCGAACCGCGAGCCAGCAGGGTCACCTGGGAGCCCAATCCTTGCCAGGCGGTGGCCATTTCGACGCCCACGCCGCCGGCGCCGACAACGGCGAGCCGCTCCGGGACATAGCTGCTGCCCGTGGCCTCGCGGTTAGTCCACGGTTTGGCCTCGGTGATGCCGGGCAGGTCGGGGAGCGCGGGCCGGCTGCCGGTGCAGACCACGACCGCATGCCGCGCCGTCAGCACCGGCTGCTCGCCGCCGGGCGTGCTGACGGCGACTCGTCGGGGACCGGCCAGCCGCCCGTGCCCGCGTATCAGGGTGGCGCCGATTCCTCTCACCCAGTCGGCTTGGCCGCTGTCGTCCCAGTCGCTGACGTAGCGGTCGCGCCGACCGAAGACGCCCGCGCTGCTGATCGAACCGCTGACCGCCTCGCGCGCGCCGTCGACCCGACGGGCGTCGGAGACGGCGATGACCGGCCGCAGCAACGCTTTACTGGGTACGCAGGCCCAATATGAACACTCGCCACCGACGAGTTCGCGCTCGACCACCGCAACGTGCAGCCCAGCGGCGCGCGCGCGGTCGGCGACGTTCTGCCCGATCGGCCCGGCCCCGAGCACAATGACGTCGTAGTCCCGTCCGATGTCTGCGGCCATGGTCGAAGTTCCTTCCCCGAGTTGTCCGTAGGTTTTCTATCCCCCGACGAGGCGCTCGGCCAGCTCGCGCAGGTCGCTTACCACGAGGGTCGGTTGGGGCAGCCCGTCGACGGGCAACGGTGGATTGCCCGGTCGGGTGATCAGGGCCGAGCTATAGCCGACATGTTGCGCGCCGAGGGTGTCCCACACGTGTGCGGCCACCATCATGCAATCAGCCGGAGCGACGCCCAGTGTCTCGCAGACGTACCGGTACACCGCCGGAGCGGGCTTGAAGGCGCGACGGGCATCGACGCTCAACTGTAGTTCGAAGAAGTCGCCCAGCCCGGAATTCTGCAGCGCCGTCGGCCCGTTCGGGTTGGGCGGCGAGTTGGTCAGGGTGACGAGGCGGAATCCGTTGTCGCGCAGGGTGGCAAGCCCGTCCGCAGCATCCGGGTACGCCGGCATGGTAAGCAGGGCGGTCTTCAGGCGACGCAGGTCGGCGTCTGTGATGGCGACGTCGTAGATGTCGCCGATCATCCGCAGCACGCCCTGGGCGAGCGTCGAGAAGTCGACATAATTGCCCGCCAAGGTGACGGTCATCGAGTACATGACAAGCTGGGAAAACCATTCGCGAAGCACCCGCTCGTCACCGAACTTCTCTCCGAAAATCGGTGCCAGCGACTCGATATCCACCAACGTCTCATTGACGTCGAAGACAAGCACGGACGGTGTCGGCATGGCTGGGCCTCAGCATTCTCAACGGAGCGTTCCGGGCGCAAGCACCCGATCAGACTCATACAATTATCGCCACGCAGGGCCTTCGCCGGGCGCCGTCATCCCGTCCTCCCGGTGGTCGCCCTCCCGAGCACTTCATCGGTATCCAGGCCTCGGTCAACACCGTGGGGTATGACGGTTTGGCCCGGCTCCAGCCGGAGCTGTCTGCCGTCGAGATACACGTCGATCTTGTCGGGTTCGAAGGACACCAGATTGGCTACCCGCCCCACCTCCGGCCAGGCGTCGACGTAGGACCAGGCGGCGCGCTTGCGGCCGCCGATGTCGTAATACGAGCAGATCCCCTTGTACGGGCAGAAGGTCTGGAGCGCGACAAGCTCGAGGGCGCTCTCGTCGATGTCCTTCCTGGGCACATACCACCGGGGCGCGAAGCCGGATTCGTACAACGCCAACGGAAGCGTCGTGTCCGCGATCACCCGGTCGCCGACCCGGACGACGAGATGGCGTGAAGTGGAACGGATGTCGATGCGGTGATAGGCGTCGGCGGCATGCCCGACGATTCGGTCGTCTTCCTCGTAGAAGGCGTCCATGGCGCGCCAGGCGAATGCCAGCCGCCCGTCCAGAACCGCCGCGTGCGGCGGCAGCGCGGTGTGTTGCCAGGCGGCGTGACTGGCGTCTCGCTCCGGAACTTTGACGGTGAACCACCGGGTGTCGCCGAGGTCGCGGTGCTGCGTGACCCGGTCTTCGGCGACCATAATTCCCGGCTCGACATCGCCGAGGGGAAAGTAGGCAACCGGGTAGCGGCCCGGTTCGTGTAGCAGGATGACGTCGTCACTTTCGGCGATCCGCCGGTCGGCGAAGCACACCCCCATGCGCCGCCGGAGCGGCTCGACGAACAACAACCGCGGCGGCAGCGGCTGCTCAGTGAGGAAGTGTCCTATCGATCCGGATGCCAATGGTCCTTGCTGCCATGCCAAACCCATCGTCGTATTCCTCTCCCCGAAATCGATTGCTCAGTCGGCTGTTTCGGCTGTGCATCAACCCACCACGACGACCATCTTGCCGCCGGCTTCTCCCGACTCCATGACTCGGTGCGCTTCGCGAATGTCGTCGAAGGAGAAGACACGTGACGGTTTCGCTTCGAGCTTGCCCTCGGCGACCCGTCGGGCAATGCCTTGCAGGGGCACGTCCGACAGCGGGAAACCCGGCATCCCAAATACGAAGCTGCCGAAGAAGTTCCAGTTCACGCCGCTGGCCATGCGCAGCAACGGGTTGAAATCCCCGATGGGGTCCAGCCCGCCCAGCCAGCCCGCCAGGCAGGCCGTGCCGCCGCGACGCAGCATGTCGAGGGAGTCGAGGATGGTGCTGTTCCCGACGAGGTCCAGCACGGCGTCGATCTCCTTTGCCTCCGGGAGCTGCGCGGCAAGGTCGGGCTGCTCCAGCTCGACGCGCGATGCGCCCAGTTCCTCGAGCATGCAAAAGCGTCCGCGGCTCCGCGTGGTGGCGATGACGCGAGCGCCGGCGGCGACGGCCATCTTGAGCGCGGCCTGCCCGAGCGACGACGTCGCGCCGCGCAGCACCAGCGTCTGTCCGGCATCAAGGTCGAGGTTGCGGAAGAGGCATGTCCATCCGACCGCATAGGTTTCGGGCAGCGCCGCCAAGTCCGACCAAGGCAGGTCGGACTCGACGCGTGCGACGTTCGCCGCACGCACGCGGGTGTATTCGGCGTAGCTGCCGTTGATGGTTCGGCCCAAACCGCCCATCAACGCCGCGACCTTCGCTCCGACCGGGAACTCGCCCCCCGGACAGGACTCGACGACGCCGACGCATTCGATGCCGCTGACCTCGGCGGCCTCGGCCCATTCCCCGCGCCGCATGTGCATCTCGGCGTGGTTGATTCCGAATCCCTTCACCGCGATCACCACCTCGCCGTCCTTGGGCAGCGGCTTGGGGATGTCGGTGTACACGAGGCTGTCCAGGCCGCCGAAGCCTTTGAGCACGATCGCCCGCATGGTTTCCCCACCCGGCCGCTCGCGCACCATCGACGGCGCGGTGGGTAGGTCGGGTGACTCGGGGGCGGACACTAGCTGCCTCTTCTTTCGGATATCTCGACAGGTGACGCGGCACTGGCCCCGATCACGCCCCGCCGTACGCACATGTTGAATGGGCCAACTAACCCAATATTATGGGCCAGAAGACCCAATATGTCCAGGGTGGGCCGCCGGTAATCCGGTCAGGATTTAGCTGGGCGGCGCGCCCTGCGCGGCGCGGGAGGCGCCGCGAATAAGCGCACGTAGTCGACGCCGGCGTTGACAGCGACCCGCAGCGGGTCGGGATCACCGGTCGCGTAGGTGACCATCGCGCCGCCCTGGTGTGCGACAACCAGCGACACGGCCAGGTGTCGCGGGTCGGCGTCGGGGCGCAGGTCGCCACGGCGCTGCATCGCCGTGAGGCCGGCCTGAAACAGCCCGATCCACTGGTCGTAGCCGGTGGAAAGATCGTCGTGCAGCTCATCGTCGGCGTCGATCAGCTCACCGGCCAACGAGCCGTAGACGCAACCGCCGACGCGGTACACGGCGTCGATGTCGGCCACGCACGCATCGGCCCACGCCTGCAGAGCATCGATGCTGTCGAGCCCGCCCAACGACGGTTGGGTATGGAAGGCCCGTACATCGTCGCGCCGGGCGGCGACGACGTGGCGGGTCAGGTCGCGTTTGTCGTCGAAGTAGTGCGAGATCTGCGATCCACCCACGCCGGCGAGGCGGCGCACCTGGTCGATGCTGGTGTTGGCGACGCCGCGCTCGAACATCAGGCGGGCGGCGACCCCGACGATCCGGGCCCGGGTCGCCATTCCCTTGCGGGTGAACCGCGCTGCACCGTCGTCAGCCATGTCGGCGCCCGCGGCGACCCCGGGCGGGCCGCGGAACCCGTTCGGCGGCATCGGTGGCGAACGTCCGCAGATAGTTGACCGCGAAGCGGACGGCGTCGGCGTGCGGCCATTCCGCCCGATAGGTGAAGGCCAGGGTGCCTCCCCCCTGGTGAGCGCTGACGATGACCAGCGCCACCCGTCGTGGATCGGCATCCCGGACCAGCGCGCCGTCGTCTTTCATCCGCTGGATCGCCTCCTCGAGCAGCTCGACCCACTGCCAATAGCCCCACCCCAGCGTCTCGCGCGTTGCTTCGTCGGACTTCGCCAGCTGCGCCACCAGGGCGTGGTAGGTCGGCGTGCCGAAGTATCCGATCTGCCTGAGGTAGCGCAAGTTGAGGTCGATCCAGCGCTCGAAGTCGTCGAATGACCGCAGGCCGTGCAGCCTGGGTTGGCGGTGAAAATCGAGGACCACGCCGATCTGACGCCGGATCACCGCGCGAATAAGTGCGCTCTTGTCGGTGAAATAGTGCGCGAGCTGCGAGCCGCTGACCGACGCCGCCCTGCGCACGTTCTCCATGTTCGACGCGGACAGGCCCTCGGTGACGATCAGCTGGGCGGCCGCATCCACGATTCGGTCACGGGTGGCGCGCCCCTTGGCGGTCAACCGTTGTTCGGCGTGAACATCGGGATGGACCATCGCGACAGGCTAACCCGCGGGCCTCGCGAGCTATGGGATATTCAACCCATTGGTGCCCGCGCGCCCGCGGGCCCATCAGGCGGCCGCGGGGACCTTCGCGAGGAAGTTGCGGATCAGCTCGGCGACTTCGTCCAGTGCGGACTCGAGCAGGAAGTGCCCGCCGTCGAGGAGGTGGATCTCCGCGTCGGGTAAGTCGTCGGCGAACGCCTCGGCGCCGGCGGGGCCGAAGATTTCGTCACCCCGGCCCCACGCCGCCAGCAGCGGCACCCGGGTCGCGCGGAAGTACTCGTGGAGGCGGGGATAGAGCGGGGCGTTGGTGGCGTAGTCGCGCAGCAGCTTCAGCTGCACTTCGTCGTTGCCGGGGCGGGAGATCAGCGCGTAGTCGTGATGCCACGATTCCGGGTCGACCAGGCTCTCGTCGGGGACGCCGGTGAGGTATTGCCACCGGGTGGCGTCGAGCGTGAGGAACTGCCGTACGGCGGCCTCGGTGTCGGGCGTCGGCTCGTTTTGATAGGCCCACACGACCTTCCAGAAGCTGTCGACGAATCCGGCGTCGTAACCGTTTCCGTTCTGGGTGATGATCGCCGTGATGGCGGACGGATCTCGCAGTGCCAGCCGCCAGCCGATGGGCGCGCCGTAGTCCTGTACGTACATGGCGTGTCGATCGATGCCGAGCGAGCGCAGCAGTCCCTCGGTCAGGTCGGTGAGCGCATCGAAGGTGTAGTCGAACTCCTCGACCGGCGGCGCGTCCGAGAGCCCGAAGCCGAGGTGGTCGGGCGCGATCACGTGGTGGCGGTCGGCGAGCGCCGGTATCAGGTTCCGGAACATGTAGGAGCTGGTCGGAAACCCGTGCAAGAGGACTAGCGCGGGGGCGTCGGCGTCGCCGGCCTCGCGGAAGAACAGTCGATGGCCGTCGACGGTGGCGTAGCGATGATGGACGGTCGCCATGGGGAATCCTCCTGGGCTCAGGCGCAATTGGCGTCGAGCGCCAGCGCGGCGTTCGACGAAAGCTCCCGAACCGCGCTGGTGCGATTATGGGTTATCCAACCCATTATGCATCAAAGTGGTCGTGTGCAACAGCCCATGGCACCGGTATGTTGCCGTGCTCATCCGTCCTGGCATATTCTGGGCTGGCTATCCCAGTTCGGGAGATCGGGTGTGTGCCCGCCAGACCGGGGAGCGAGCGCAGGGTGGGTAACGCGTCGCGGGATGACCTAGGCTCTTCCCGGGGCACCAAGGAGACACAGTGGGCAGGCTCGTTTCGATCAACGTGGGCATGCCCAAGGACGTCCAATGGCGGGGCAAAACGGTCTTCACCGGGATATGGAAGACCCCGGTCCAGGGGCCGGTCATGGTGCGCCGCCTCAACCTCGACGGCGACGGCCAGGGCGACCTGGGCGGCCACGGCGGTGAACAGCGCGCGGTCATGGTCTATCAGGTGGAGTCGTACGAGTTCTGGAGGACGTACCTGGGTCGCGACGACCTGGGGCCCGGCCAGTTCGGTGAAAATTTCACCATCACCGGGCTCGGTGACGACGAGGTCTGCATCGGCGACCGCTACCGCATCGGTGAGGCGGAATTCGAGGTCACCCAGCCGCGTGTTACCTGCTTCCGGGTCGGTATGCGCCTGGGCGAACCCAAGATGCCCAATCTGCTTGTCTCCCAGCACCGCCCGGGATTCTATTTCCGGGTGATCAGCGAGGGCACGGTTCGCGCCGGCGACGACATCGTGCGGACCCGGCGTGGCCGTCATGAGCTCAGCGTCGCCGACGTCGACGCGCTGTTGTACCTGCCGAACCGCAACGACGAGCAACTTCGGAAGGTCGTCGACGTCGCCGCGCTCAGCCCCGGCTGGCAACAGTCCTTCCGTGACATGCTGGCCGGGCCAGGGAGCGCCGCGGCGCCTCCGATCGGAGTCGAACCGTCCTGGGCCGGATTTCGCCCGTTGCGGGTCACCCAGATACACCGGGAAAGCCCCCAGGTGCTGTCGATTCGCCTCGAGTCCGAGGACCGCGCCGCCTTGCCCCCGCCGCTACCGGGCCAATACCTGCCGGTGCGGCTTGCCGGAGCCGGCGAACCCGCGCCGCTGCGCAGCTACTCGCTGTCGGGTGACCCCGCCGCGGGGGAGTACCGGATCAGCGTCAAGCGCGAGGATCACGGCCTGGTGAGCCGCTGGCTGCACGCCCACATCCAGCCGGGATCGGTGATCGAGGCGGCCGCGCCGCGCGGCGATTTCTACCTCACCGAGGACAACGGCCCGGTCGTCCTCTTTTCGGCCGGAATCGGCGCCACCCCTGTCCTGGCGATGCTGCACGCGCTGTCGGCGGCCGGTAGCGGCCGCGACGTCTGGTGGCTGCACACCAGCCGCAATCCCGAAACCGAGCCATTTGCAACCGAAGTCACCGCCCTCATCGACCCGTTGCCCCACGCTCATCGTCGCGTCTTCTACACCGAGACGCAGGGCCGCCTCGACCAGGAGTCGATCGCGGCGCTGGGCCTGCCGCCGGAGGCCACCGTCTACCTCTGCGGCCCAACACAATTCATGGCAGACATCCGCGAATACCTCGCGGCCGCCGGCTTGGACCCCGCACGCATTCACAGCGAACTCTTCGGTGCCCTGCCAGCGATCAACCCCGGTGTTGTCGAAACCGGAGAACGCCGAACGCCCCATCCACCCGACGGCACGCCGGGCGCCGGGCCGTCGATCAGCTTCGCGCGCAGCGGGCTGACGGTCAATTGGTCACCGGACTACGCGAGTATCCTCGACCTCGCCGAGGCGTGCGATGTCCCGACGCGTTTCGCCTGCCGAAGCGGTGTGTGCCACGTGTGCGTCACCGGCATCGTTTCGGGGACGACGACATACCTGCAACCACCGCTGGAGGATCCCGGCGAGGGCGAGGTGCTGATCTGCTCGGCCGCGCCGTGCAGTGATCTCGTGTTGGACCTCTGAAGGCCGTCGAGCCGTTATGGGGCGATCGCCAGTTGTCCGCCGTTGGCCTGCACGATCGCGCCGTTGATGTAGCTGGCCTGCGGAGACGCCAAAAACGTGACGGCATTGGCGATTTCGTCGGGCCCGGCTACCCGGCCGAGCGTGGTTACCGTGGCGAAGCTTTCGGCGAGGCCGGGGGTGGCCGCGGTTCCGGGCGTTTCGGTCGGCCCGGCCTGCACAGCATTCACCCGCACCCCGGACCGGCCGAATTCGTCGGCCCAAACCCGGGTCAGCAGTTCGACACCGGCCTTGCTGGCGCCGTACACGCCGCCCATCCGCGCCGGAACCGCGGCGGCAATGGTGCTCAGGTTGACGACGACGCCCCCGCCCCGCGCGGCCATACCGGGCACGAGTTGCGCGACCAAGATGTAGGGGGCGCGCAGGTTGATGTTGATGTGTTCGTCGAAGAACGCGTCGTCGGTGTCGGCGGTTGTCCCGAACTTGTACACACCGGCGTTGTTGATCAGGATGTCGACCGGGCCAACCTCGGCCGCCAGGCGCCGGACGTCGTCGGCCTCGGCAAGGTCGGCCGCGACGAAACGCGCTTTGCCGCCGGCATTTTGGATTTTCTGCACCGTCTCGGCGCCGCGTTCGGCACTGCGCCCGTGCACCACCACCTCGGCGCCGAGCGCGGCGAGTTGCAGCGCGACGGCCCGCCCGATGCCTGCGGTGGCGCCGGTGACCAGTGCAATCGAACCCTCAAGAGTTTTTGTCATCGGAGCCCTCCTCGACGAATTACTGCACATACCGCAGCCAACAGCGCCTCCGCCCACCCATTTAATTCCGCCGCCGGCGGCCGGGCTATCGGCGTTGCTGATGGCGGCCATTAACTAAGCTGAGCGGATAGCGGAAGGAGTTGGCCAGGAACGGCTACCAGCCATGGAGTTGCGAGAACTTAGTGCCTTTGTCGCCGTCGTGGAAGAGGGCGGCATGTCGGCGGCCTCTCGCCGGCTGCACGTGAGCCAATCGGCGATTTCCCAGACCGTGAGCGCTCTCGAGCGCGAAATCGGGGTTCGGCTGCTGGAGCGCGTCAGCACCGGCGTGCGGCCCACCGAGGCGGGCGTGGCCCTGCTCGAGGAGGCGCGCGCCGTCCTGGCCCGGTACCGGCAGGCGGTGCGCACGATGTCCAGCTATGGCGGCGAGGCCAGCGGGGTCATCAGGCTGGGCATCCCGCTGGAGTTGGCCTCGCACGTGCTGCCCGGAGCGCTCGCCAAGTTCGCGGCCGAGGCGCCCGAGACGCGAGTCGTTCCGCGTCATCTATCGACGGCCGCGCAATTCGCCGCACTGCGCGACGACGAGCTCGATGTCGGCCTGGTGCGCGAGCGTCCCACCGGGTCCGAATTCGACGCGATGCTGGTGGCCCGCGAAAGCCTTGGCGTCCTTCTGGATTCGTCGATCGCCGCGGGCCGCGTCGGGCCCGGTGGGATCTCCCTGAACGACCTGAAAGACCTACGGTGGACGGGTTTTCCGCGGTCGAGCAGTCCGGCCTGGTACGACGAGCTCACGGCGGCGCTGCGCAGCCACGGCATCGAAACCGGGCCGCCCGCACCGGACGGGCACGTGCTGATCGCCGACGTGAAGT
The DNA here is from genome assembly GCF_900078675.2 of Mycobacterium interjectum. GTDB lineage: Bacteria > Actinomycetota > Actinomycetes > Mycobacteriales > Mycobacteriaceae > Mycobacterium > Mycobacterium interjectum. The sequence goes on along the minus strand of NZ_LT546237.1, from coordinate 3,527,605 downwards.
TCGCCGCGGTGAGTGGCGGTCATGCCTTCGCGCTTGCACCGGCGGACCAGCCTCGACCGTTGCCGGACAACGTGACATGGGCCCCGCTGGTCGGACGCCCCCTGGAGCGCCGCACCTGGGTGGTGTGGCCGGCCGACTCGCGCCGCCGCGATATCGCCCGGCTCGTCGCTTCGTTCGAGCTGCCCGACGACGGTTGAGCAGCCCGGCGAGGCTACCTGACGATCGAGCGGCGCCCGGCGGCACGGAGCGAATCGGCGAGCAGTCCCGTCCGCTATCGCTAACCGCGGTAACGGATATCGATGAATCCGATAGCCGTCGATGAACTCCTACGGCGCCAGGCAGACCGACGCTTCGGCGGTGTAGCACAAGAACGTCAGGGTCTCCTGCAGATATAGCTGCACGGTCTCGGCGTCGTGGCGCAGGTACCCGATCGCGACGTCGGTGCCCAGCTGCAGATCGAAGTCGCCGCCGCGCGTGGTCAGCACGAAGGCGCCGTCGATGGCCGGCGCCCAGATGATGTCCCCGTCCACCAAGCGGTTCAGGTGCTCGCGGATGGGATATCCGTGTTCGGTGGTCTCACTCACCTTGGTGTAGACGTCGGCGGCCAACAGCACCGAGTACGGGCCGTCGACGCCGGCCAGCCGCAGGCCGGTCAACGCCTGCGAGATGACGTCGGGCATGTCGCGGGGATCTTCGGGCAGCGTCAGCGGAGGGTTGGAGCTGCACCCGCGGATGCCGTCGATCGACCCGGCGGCGTAGCCCTCGAAGATGGCGCGGTCCTCGACGAACGCCAGCTTCTTGGCCGCGGCCTTCACCGGGTCCCAGTCGGAGTCCTGCGCGCCCCGTTCGACGTTGTCGATTTCGTAGCGTGACAGGGTGAACGGAACACGCAGGCGGACAAGGGGTTTACTGGCCCGCAGGTGCGCCTCCACGCCATCGGTGGGCGCCTCGACATCGAGCAGCCGGCCGGTGCTGACCGACGCCGTGACCGGCCCACCGGGTTCGCTGACGTCGACGACGCGCCGCCCGGCGATGTGGCGCTTGAAGGTTCGGGTGGCCTCCAATTCGATTTCGGCCCAGGCGGCTTCGGTGACCGGTGCCAGGTCGCGGTAGAGGTTGTTCATCGAGTGGTTCCTTTCAGGCTGCCGATCGCGAGTGAGCCGTCGTCAGATGCCGGGGCGGCCGGCCGCGCCGTCACCAGCGGCGCGGGCAACGGCGGTGGGTCGTCGAGGAAATCGACGGTGGGGGAGAAGAACAGGCCGCCGGTGATCGCGGTGGAGAAGTCCAGGATGCGGTCGGTGTTGCCGGGCGGATCGCCGAGGAACATGTTCTCCAGCATCTGCTCGGTGACCCGCGGCGTTCGTGAATACCCGATGAAGTACGTGCCGTATTCGCCCTTGCCCAGCTCACCGAAGGGCATGTTGTGCCGCAAGATCTTCAGCTCGGTGCCATCGTCGTCTTCGATGACGTTCAGGGCGATGTGGGCGTTGGCCGGCTTGTCGTCGTCGCCGAGTTCGATGTCTTCCAGCTTGGTCCGGCCGATCACCAGTTCCTGCTCGGTGACCGACAGCGCGTTCCACGCCGACATGTCGTGCACGTACTTCTGCACGTGCACGTAGCACGAGCCCGCGAAGTCGGGATCCTCATCACCGATGGCGGTGGCGCTGACGGCCAGTGGGCCATCGGGATTCTCGGTGCCGTCGACGAACCCCAGCAGGTCGCGGTTGTCGAAGTAGCGGAACCCGTGCACCTCGTCGACCACGGTGACCGCGCCGGCCATCGCCCGCAGGATGCGGTCGGCCAGCTCGAAACAGACGTCCAAGCTCTCGGCCCGGATGTGCAACAACAGGTCCCCGGGCGTGGCCGGGGCGGTGTGGCGCGGGCCGTTCAGCGCGGTGAAGGGACGCAGTTCGGCGGGACGCGGCCCGGAAAACAGGCGATCCCAGGCGTCGGAGCCGATCGAGGCGATCGCCGACAACCGTTTCGGCGGCTCGCGGAAGCCGATCGCGCGCACCAATCCGGAGATCTTCGGCAGCGCGTCGTGCACCGTCGCCTCCCCGCCGTCGTCGATGGTGACAACGAGAAACATGGCGGCGGGTGTCAACGGCTGGAGGATGGGTTGCGGCTGGACCGGAGGCACTCTGGCAACCCTAGCGTGAAGTCCTCGGCGCCCGACAGCCATGATGGTCAACATGCCGGCCGGAGCCGCAGGCCTCTGCGAATTCATCGACGCATCCCCGTCGCCGTTTCACGCCTGCGCCACGGCGGCCGCCCGGCTGGCCGCGTCCGGCTACGCCGAACTCGCCGAGACCGACCGTTGGCCCGGGCAACCCGGCCGCTACTTCATCGTGCGGGGCGGCTCGCTGGTCGCCTGGAACTCCGAGGGGGCCGACGGTCCTTTCCGAATCGTCGGCGCGCACACCGACAGCCCCAACCTGCGGGTCAAGCAGCACCCGGACCGGCTGGTCGCCGGCTGGCGGGTGGTGGCGCTGGAGCCGTACGGCGGCGCGTGGCTGAACTCCTGGCTGGACCGCGACCTGGGCATCAGCGGGCGGCTGTCGGTGCGGGACGGGAACGGGATCGACCATCGGCTGGTCCGGATCGACGACCCGATCTTGCGGGTGCCGCAGCTGGCGATCCACTTGGCCGAGGACCGCAAATCCGTGACTCTGGACCCGCAGCGACACGTCAACGCGGTCTGGGGCGTTGGGGAACAACGGGGTTCGTTCATCGACTACGTCGCCGAGCGGGCGGGAGTGGCGGCGAGAGATGTGCTGAGCGCCGACCTGATGACGCACGACCTGACCCCGTCGGCGGTGATCGGCGCCGACGCCGGACTGCTCAGCGCGCCCCGGCTGGACAACCAGGCCAGCTGCTACGCGGGGACGGAGGCGTTGGTCTCCGCCGGCCCGGCGGCGTTCGTGCCGGTGCTGGTGCTCTTCGACCACGAGGAGGTGGGATCGACCTCCGACCGCGGCGCGCAGTCCAACCTGCTGAGCGCCGTGCTGGAGCGGATCGTGTTGGCCGCGGGCGGGGACCGGGAGGACTTCCTGCGCCGGCTGCCGGCGTCGCTGCTGGCCTCGGCCGACATGGCGCACGCCACCCACCCCAACTACCCCGAGCGACACGAGCCCGGCCACCTGATCGAGGTCAACGCCGGGCCGGTGCTCAAGGTGCACCCGAATCTGCGGTATGCCACCGACGGGCGCACCGCGGCGGCGTTCGAGCTGGCCTGCCGGCAGGCCGGGGTCGGGTTGCAACGTTACGAGCACCGCGCCGACCTGCCGTGCGGTTCGACGATCGGGCCGCTGGCCGCAGCGCGGACCGGCATCCCGACCGTCGATATCGGGGCCCCGCAGCTGGCGATGCACTCCGCGCGGGAGTTGATGGGCGCGCACGACGTGGCCGCCTACTCGGCGGCGCTGCAAGCCTTTCTGTCGCCCCGCTGACCTACGATCCGGCCATGACTATCAACGTAGAAATGGTCACGTTCGACTGCAGCGATCCCGCGGGGCTGGCCGGTTGGTGGGCCGAGCAGTTCGGTGGGACGACGCAGGAATTGCTCGCCGACGAGTTCACCGCGGTGACGCTGGGCCAGGGGCCCAAGCTCGGATTCCAGAAGGTGCCCGACCCCACCCCGGGGAAGAACCGCGTCCACCTGGACTTCAGTGCCGCCGACGTCGACGCCGAAGTGGCGCGGCTGACGGCGGCCGGGGCCGACGAGGTCGGCCGGCACAAGTTCGGCGACAACTTCCGCTGGGTGGTGCTGGCCGACCCCGAGGGCAACGTCTTCTGCGTCGTGGGGCAGTGAGTGCGCCCACGGCGTTGGGTGTGCGCCTGGGGCGGGAAAATCGTCGAAAACCCGCACTGGCCTCACACGCAAAGCCGTGAGCGCACACTCGAGCGCCTAGCCCCCGGCACGGATCGGCGGGTCGTAGCGGATGACGTTTTCCACCACGATCCCGTCGCGGGTGCGAACCCGGTCGATGCCCCGGATCTGGAACGTCCCGTCGGGCCCGGTGCCCCGACCAACGTAGTGCAAAAACACCAGCTCCTCGCCCGCGGTGGCGCCGGGGACGGTGGCGCTGTCGATAACTTCGAGCTTCAAATCCGGTGCGGCGTCGAGTAATTCGGCGATCTTGGCCGTGTAGGGCTCGATACCCCGGACCGGCTCGGGGTCGCCCGGCCAGTAGCCCACGATGTCGTCGGCCAGGATGTCGAAGCCGCGCGACATGGTGGGCGCGGCCCAATACGCCGCGAATACCTCGGCGCTGAACTTGGGGGCGGATTGGACGTCGGCCATCGTTCCTCCTTGGTCGGGCGCTCCGGTTGAACGCGTCGTGCCAAGCGTGTCGCGGCGGGATGCGGCGGCACAATTACCTCCGAGGTCATCGCGGCGGGTACGCCGGCGTGGTTACCGTGGCTTGGTGAGCCACGCGGCGGTAGGTGCCCTGTTGCGCGAATGGCGGGAGCGCCGACGGGTGAGTCAGCTCGACCTGTCGCTGACCGTCGGGGTATCGGCGCGGCACCTGAGCTTCATCGAGACGGGGCGGTCGCGGCCCAGCCCGGAGATGGTGCTTGCCCTCGCCGAGGGCCTCGATGTTCCACTGCGGGAACGCAATACGCTGCTGCTCGCGGCCGGGTTCGCGCCCCGTTACCAGTCGCGTTCGCTCGAGGATGCCGCGCTGTCCCCGGCCCGTGACGCGGTGCAGCGCCTCCTCGATGCGCACGACCCCTATCCCGGAATCGTGATCGACCGCTGCTGGAACATCCTGGGCAGCAACGCCGCGGCGTCCGCCCTTACCGCCGGCCTGCCCGACCATCTGCTCGGCCCGCCGGCCAACGTCTACCGGCTGTCGCTGCACCCCGACGGCCGCGCCGGGCGGACCCTGAATTTCCCGGAATGGGCGGGCTACCTGCTGCACCAGCTCCGGCGCACGATCGCGCTCACCGGCGACGCGGGATTGCAGGCGCTCGACGACGAGGTGCGCGCGTATCCGGGAGTCGCGAGCGCCGCCACAGCGCGTAGCGCGCCGCCGGACAGCGCCGGCGCGCTGCTCATCCCCTTCGTGCTGGATGTCGGCGGCGGGCAGCCATTATCGATGTTCACGACACTGACGACGTTTGGGACCCCGCTCGACGTCACGCTCGCCGAACTGGCGGTCGAGCTGTTCTATCCGGCCGACGCCGAAAGCGCCAAGCTGCTGCACGGCAGGTAGCGCTCTTACACTGTTCGGGTGACTGTCTCCGGGGCGAGCGCGCGCACCCACACCATCGACACCGTCGAACACGCCGCCACAACACCCGACCAGCCGCAACCGTTTCACGAACTGGGCCTCAAGGACGACGAGTACCAGCGGATCCGCGAGATCTTGGGCCGCCGGCCCACCGACACCGAGCTGGCGATGTACTCGGTGATGTGGAGCGAGCACTGCTCCTACAAGTCCTCTAAGGTGCACCTGCGCTACTTCGGCGAAACCACCACCGACGCGATGCGCGCGGGCATGCTCGCCGGCATCGGCGAGAACGCCGGCGTCGTCGACATCGGCGACGGCTGGGCGGTCACCTTCAAGGTGGAATCGCACAACCATCCGTCCTACGTCGAGCCCTACCAGGGCGCGGCCACCGGCGTGGGCGGCATCGTGCGCGACATCATGGCGATGGGCGCGCGACCGGTCGCGGTGATGGACCAGCTGCGNCGCGGCCACCGGCGTGGGCGGCATCGTGCGCGACATCATGGCGATGGGCGCGCGACCGGTCGCGGTGATGGACCAGCTGCGGTTCGGCGCCGCCGATGCGCCCGACACCCGGCGCGTGGTCGACGGCGTGGTCCGCGGCATCGGCGGTTACGGCAACTCGCTGGGCCTGCCCAACATCGGCGGCGAGACCGTTTTCGACGCGTGCTATGCCGGAAACCCGTTGGTGAACGCGATGTGTGTGGGCGTGTTGCGCCAGGAGGACCTGCATTTGGCGTTCGCCTCCGGTGTGGGGAACAAGATCATCCTGTTCGGCGCGCGGACGGGACTCGACGGCATCGGCGGGGTGTCGGTGCTGGCGTCGGACACGTTCGACAGCACCGGATCCCGCAAGAAGCTGCCCTCGGTTCAGGTCGGTGACCCCTTCATGGAGAAGGTTCTCATCGAGTGCTGCCTCGAGCTGTACGCGGGCGGGCTGGTGATCGGCATCCAGGACCTCGGTGGTGCCGGATTAGCTTGCGCCACTTCTGAATTGGCATCGGCCGGGGACGGCGGGATGGCGGTGCAACTCGACACGGTGCCGCTGCGGGCCAAGGAGATGACCGCCGCCGAGGTGCTCTGCAGCGAGTCGCAGGAGCGCATGTGCGCGGTGGTGGCGCCGGAGAACGTGGACGCCTTCATGACGGTGTGCCGCAAGTGGGAGGTGCTGGCCACCGTCATCGGCGAGGTCACCGACGGCGACCGGTTGCGGATCACCTGGCGCGGCGAGACCGTCGTCGACGTGCCACCGCGGACCGTGGCCCACGAGGGGCCGGTGTATCAGCGGCCCGTCGCGCGCCCCGATTCCCAGGACGCCCTGAACGCGGACCGATCGACGGGTCTGCCGCGTCCGTCCACCGGTGACGAGCTGCGCGCGACTTTGCTTGCGCTGCTGGGCAGTCCGCACCTGTGCAGCCGCGCGTTCATCACCGAGCAGTACGACCGCTACGTGCGCGGCAACACCGTGCTGGCCGAGCATGCCGACGGCGGCGTGCTGCGCGTCGACGAGTCGACCGGTCGCGGCATCGCGGTGTCGACCGACGCGTCGGGGCGCTACACGCTGCTTGACCCCTACGCCGGGGCCCAGCTCGCGCTGGCCGAGGCGTACCGCAACGTCGCCGTCACCGGCGCGACCCCGGTCGCGGTGACCAACTGCCTCAACTTCGGTTCGCCCGAGGACCCGGGGGTGATGTGGCAGTTCTCGCAGGCGGTGCGCGGCCTGGCCGATGGCTGTGCGGCCCTTGGGATTCCGGTGACCGGCGGCAACGTCAGCTTTTACAACCAAACCGGGTCGGCGGCGATCCTGCCCACGCCGGTGGTGGGCGTGCTCGGCGTGATCGATGACGTCAGTCGGCGCATCCCCACCGGCCTGGGCACCGAACCGGGCGAAACCCTGATGCTGCTGGGCGACACGCGCGACGAGTTCGACGGTTCCGTCTGGGCGCAGGTGACCGCCGACCACCTGGGCGGGCTGCCGCCCCGGGTCGACCTGGCGCGCGAGAAGCTGCTGGCCGAGGTGCTGGCCTCGGCGTCGCGCGACGGGCTGGTTTCCGCCGCGCACGACCTGTCCGAGGGCGGCCTCGCCCAGGCCATCGTGGAGTCGGCGCTGGCGGGTGAAACCGGTTGCCGCATCGTGCTTCCCGAGGACACCGACCCCTTTGTGATGTTGTTCTCGGAGTCGGCGGGCCGGGTGCTGGCGGCGGTGCCGCGCACCGAGGAGAGTCGGTTCCGCTCGATGTGCGAGGCGCGGGGGCTGCCCGCGGTGCGGATCGGCGTCGTCGATCAGGGCTCGGACGCGGTGGAGGTTCAGGGCTTGTTCACGGTGTCCCTGGCGCAACTGCGCGAGACGTCAGAGTCGGTGCTGCCGCGTTTTTTTGGATGAGGCGGCTTAACGCGCTTGCGTTGGCCGCGGCGCTCGTCGGCTGGAGCGTCATCAGTCCGCGGCTACCGCCCGCGTGGCGCGCCACCCTGCAGGCGGTTGTGGGCGCGTTGCTGATTGCGGCGACGCGTGCGCCACTGGGTCTTCGGCCGCCGGAATTGCGCGCCGGCGCGCGGCTTGGGTTGGCGGCAGGGGCGGTGGCGACGACCACGATCGCCGCCACGACGGCGGTACCCCCGGTGCGCGCCGGGATGGCCGTGCGCGAGCCGCCGGCGTCCGTGCCCGTGTGGCTGTTGCTGCGGATCCCGTTCGGCACGGTCTGGGCCGAGGAGGCGGCCTTTCGCGCGGCGCTGGGCGCCGCGGGCGCTGCCGCGTTCGGCAGCCGCAGCGGAAGGTTGCTGCAGGCGAGCGCCTTTGGCCTGTCTCATATCGCCGACGCCCGCGCGGCGGGCGACCCGGTGGTGCTGACCGTGCTGGTCACCGGCGTCGCGGGCTGGTTATTCGGCTGGCTTGCCGAGCGCTCCGGCAGCCTCGCCGCGCCGATGCTGGCGCATCTGGCGATCAACGAGGCCGGCGCGATCGCCACGCTGACCGTGCGACCCTAGGGCCATGGCCGCCCGTCAACGAGCCGATCCGGCAAAGACCCGCCAGGCGGTGCTCGCCGTTCTGGACTGGCTGCGCGACGACGCTCGCCCGGTGCCCGATCGGGACGCCCTGGCCACCGCGGTCCGGCTCACGGCACGCACGCTGGCCGCGGTCGCGCCCGGCGCCAGCGTCGAGGTTCGGATCCCGCCTTTCGCCGCCGTGCAGTGCATCGCCGGACCCCGCCACACCCGCGGCACACCGCCCAACGTCGTGGAGGCCGACCCGCGCACCTGGCTGCTGCTGGCCACCGGCCTGGTGCGGCTCGAGGAGGCCACCGGTACCGGGGCGGCGACGTTGTCGGGCTCCCGGGCGGGTGAGATCGGCCACTGGCTGCCGTTGTTCGACGTGGGCGAAACATAAGTCTGAACTGCCGGTTTAGGGTTGCGGAAGCGGATTTCGGCGCCCAACACGCCGATCGGATTCGGCGCCACGGCCGTCCAGCCCGTAGACTCCGGTACGTCACCAATCGTTCGCCAGGGAGCCGCCGAACCGTGACCGTCCAGGAGTCCGAGCAGGACCTGAACTCCCCACGTGAAGAGTGTGGCGTATTCGGGGTATGGGCCCCGGGCGAGGAAGTCGCCAAACTCACCTACTACGGCCTCTACGCGCTGCAGCATCGTGGGCAGGAAGCGGCGGGGATCGCCGTCGCCGACGGATCCCAGGTGTTGGTCTTCAAAGACCTCGGCCTGGTCAGCCAGGTGTTCGACGAGCAAACGCTGGCCGCGATGCAGGGCCACGTCGCGATCGGGCACTGCCGCTACTCCACCACGGGCGACACGACATGGGAAAACGCCCAGCCGGTGTTCCGCAACACCGCCGCCGGCACCGGGGTTGCGTTGGGGCACAACGGGAATCTGGTCAATACCGCCGAACTCGCCACACGCGCCCGCGACGCGGGCTTGATCGGCACCCGATGCCCGGCCCCGGCGACGACCGACTCCGACATCCTGGGCGCGCTGCTGGCCCACGGCGCGGCCGATTCCACCCTGGAACAGGCGGCGCTGGAGCTGCTGCCGACCGTGCGCGGTGCCTTCTGCCTGACGTTCATGGACGAGAACACGCTGTATGCGTGCCGCGATCCGTTTGGGGTGCGGCCGCTTTGCCTCGGACGGCTGGACCGCGGCTGGGTGGTGGCGTCCGAAACCGCCGCGCTCGACATCGTCGGCGCCTCTTTCGTGCGCGACATCGAACCGGGTGAGCTGCTGGCCATCGACGCCGACGGCGTGCGCTCGACGCGGTTCGCCAACCCCGAGCCCAAGGGCTGCGTCTTCGAATACGTCTACCTGGCACGACCGGACAGCACGATCGCGGGCCGGTCGGTGCACGCCACCCGGGTCGAGATCGGTCGCCGGCTGGCGCGCGAAAGCCCCGTCGAAGCCGACCTGGTGATCGGCGTGCCGGAGTCGGGAACCCCGGCCGCCGTCGGATACGCCCAGGAATCCGGCATCCCGTACGGCCAGGGCCTGATGAAGAACGCCTACGTCGGCCGCACCTTCATCCAGCCGTCGCAGACCATCCGCCAGCTCGGCATCCGGCTCAAGCTCAACCCGCTCAAAGAGGTGATCCGAGGCAAGCGGCTGATCGTCGTCGACGATTCGATCGTGCGGGGGAACACCCAGCGGGCCCTGTTGCGCATGCTGCGCGAGGCCGGCGCCCTCGAAGTGCACGTGCGCATCGCCTCACCGCCGGTGAAGTGGCCGTGCTTCTACGGCATCGACTTCCCGTCGCCGGCCGAGTTGATCGCCAACGCCGTGCAAGACCAAGACGAGTCGCTCGAGGCGGTCCGCCACGCCATCGGGGCCGACACGCTGGGCCACATTTCGCTGCGGGGTCTGGTCGCGGCCTCCGAGCAGCCCGCGTCGCGGCTGTGCACCGCCTGCTTCGACGGCAAGTACCCGATCGAACTGCCCGGGGAAACCGCGCTGGGCAAGAACGTCATCGAGCACATGCTCACCAACGCCGCGCGCGGCGCCGCGTTCGATGACCTGACGCCCGATGAAGTTCCCGTCGTGCGCTGACCCTATGGGTTCTCGTTGCTTCACAGACGCGTGATACCGGCGCCGAGCGCAGCCCGGTAGCCTTTATCGCGATGACGGATCCCGGAAAAAGCCCCGGACAAAACCCGGGCAGCCAGGGCATCACCTACGCGTCGGCCGGGGTGGACATTGAAGCCGGTGACCGCGCCGTGGCTTTGTTCAAACCGCTTGCCACGAAGGCGACCAGACCCGAGGTGCGCGGGGGGCTGGGCGGGTTCGCGGGGTTGTTCGCTTTGCGTGGCGACTACCGCGAGCCGGTGCTGGCGGCCTCGACGGATGGGGTCGGTACGAAGCTGGCGGTCGCCCAGGCGATGGACAAGCACGACACGGTCGGCCTCGACCTGGTCGCGATGGTGGTCGACGATCTCGTCGTGTGCGGCGCCGAACCGCTGTTCCTGCAGGACTACATCGCGGTCGGACGCACGGTGCCGGAACGGCTGAGCGCGATCGTCGGCGGCATCGCCGAGGGCTGCGTGCGCGCCGGCTGCGCGCTGCTGGGCGGCGAAACCGCCGAGCACCCCGGTCTGATGGAGCCGGACCACTACGACATCTCGGCGACCGGAGTCGGCGTCGTGGAGGCCGACGACGTGCTGGGCCCCGACAGGGTCAAGCCCGGCGACGTCATCATCGCGATGGGCTCGTCCGGCCTGCATTCCAACGGGTATTCGCTGGCCCGCACGGTCCTGCTCGAGATCGACCGGATGAACCTGGCCGGTTACGTCGAGGAGTTCGGCCGCACGCTGGGCGAGGAACTGCTGGAACCCACCCGTATCTACGCCAAAGACTGCCTGGCGCTCGCCGCCGAGACCCATGTCCGCACGTTCTGCCACGTCACCGGCGGTGGGCTGGCCGGCAACCTGCAGCGCGTCATCCCGCCCGGGCTGGTCGCCGAGGTCGACCGCGGCACCTGGACGCCGGCGCCGGTGTTCGCGATGATCGCCCAGCGCGGCCGGGTGACGCGGCCGGAGATGGAGAAGACGTTCAACATGGGCGTCGGCATGATCGCCGTCGTCGCGCCGGAAGACACCGACCGCGCCCTTGCCATCCTGACCGCGCGGCATCTGGATAGCTGGGTGTTGGGCACCGTCGGCAAAGGCGGTAAAGACGGCCCGCGGGCCACGCTGGTCGGGCAACACCCGAGGTTCTGACCGCCGAAGCCGCCCTGGACTGAGCCGGAACGAGCACTGTGCCGATGCTCAGCGCATCGGCACAGTGGTTTCGGGTTCTAGCGGCGCCACTCGTCGTGGTCGTCCCAAGAATTGCCCGGGGGTAGTCCGTCCGAGTCGTCCAGTTCGTTGGATTCGTCGGCGTCCGTTCCCGACAGCTCGCGCTGAAGCCGCTGGAAGTCGGTTTGCGGGGAACTGTATTTGAGTTCTCGAGCAACCTTGGTCTGCTTTGCCTTCGCCCGGCCGCGGCCCATGGGGGAACCCCCTCGCGCAATAACGGAGCGGCCTAACGAGTAGGCGGCTCCGATCTCTTGGTGTCGTTATTGTCCTGCCGACAGTTTACCGTGCCTTACGGCCGGGTGTCGGCGACCCCTGCCCGCCGTGGCGGACCTCATCGAGCATTATCTCGCACCGCCCCGCAACCGTTCAACGGCTCGCCGGCCCGCGCCGACGTGTTCCGCGGCGGGCAGCGAATCGGCATCGATGACCGCGGCGACCGCGGCCTCGGGACCGGTCGTCAAGGCGGTGTCGGCCGGCACCCCCCGCTTGAGCAACGCCAGCGCCACCGGCCCGAGGTCCACATGATCGACGACGGTCCCGAGCCGCCCGACGGCACGACCGCCGGCCAGCACCGCATCACCCGTCGAGGGCCGCTCGACCGAGCCGTCGAGGTGCAACAACACCAGCATCCGCGGCGGCTTGCCCAGGTTGTGCACCCGCGCGACGGTCTCCTGCCCGCGATAGCAACCCTTGTCCAGATGCACCGCCCCCGCACCCGGACCACCGATCCAACCCACCTCGTGGGGGATCGTGCGCTCGTCGGTGTCGACGCCGAGGCGCGGGCGCAGCGCCGCCACCCGGTGGGCTTCGTAGGCCCACACGCCGGCAGGCCGCAAACCGGCCTGGGCCAGGCGGTTCAGCCAGCCGGCCGCCTCGCCGCGCGGCGCCACCAGGTCCAGCTCGATCGGGCCCACGGGCACGGCGGGCATCCGCCGCGCAAAGCCGCCCCCGGGGACCGAAACCGCGGTCAGCCCGGCGGGCAGGGCGTCGAGCCCGAGCGCGTCGAGCACCGCGCGGTCGGCCAACCGCGGACCCAGCAGCGACAGCACCGCCATGTCCGCGGCAGCGGGGGTGACCTCGGACCAGAAGACCATCTTGCGCAGGTAATCCAGCAGCGGCTCACCCCGCCAGGGCTCGGTGTCGAGGTACGTCGTGCCGCCCAGCTCGGTCTGGATCCAGTGGTCCTCGACGCGGCCCTGGCCGTCGAGGCTGAGGTTTTGCGTGGTGGCGCCCTCGGGGAGTTCGCTCACGTGTTGGGTGGAGATGCTGTGCAGCCAGGCCTGCCGGTCCTTGCCGGTCAGGGTGAGCACCGCGCGGTGTGAGCGGTCGATCACCACCGCGTCGGACTCGGCCGCGCGCTGCTCGCCCAGCGGATCGCCGTAGTGCCAGATCGCGCCGGCGTCGGGCCCGGGATCGGGTGCAGGAACTGCAGTCACACGACAACTCTACGGACCCGGCGCGCGGCTAGGCTTACCGTCTATGGCCGACCGGATGGGTGTGATCGTCACGCTGGACGGCGAGATCCATCCGCCGGGGTCGCCTCTGCTGCACGCCGACGACCTGGCCGCCGTCCGCGGCGACGGCATCTTCGAGACGCTGCTCATCCGCGATGGCAGGGCCTGCCTGGTGGAGTCGCATCTGCAGCGGCTCACCCATTCGGCGAAATTGACGGACCTGCCCGCGCCGGACCTTCCCGGTTGGCGGCACGCCATCGCGGAGGCCACGCGCCGGTGGACCGCGGGCACCGCCGGCGAAGGCGCGATGCGCTTGATTTACAGCCGCGGCCGCGAGAGCGGTTCGGCGCCGAGCGCGTACGTGATGGTCAACCCCGTCCCGGACCGGGTGACCGCAGTCCGTCGAGACGGGCTTGCGGCGATCACCCTCGACCGAGGGCTGCCGGCCAACGCCGCCGATGCCATGCCGTGGCTGCTGGCCGGCGCCAAAACGCTGTCGTATGCGGTCAACATGGCCGCCCTGCGGCACGCCGACCGCCAGGGCGCCGGCGACGTCATCTTCGTCAGCTCCGACGGCTACATCCTGGAAGGCCCGCGCTCGACGGTGGTGATCGCCACCGGCGCCGGCGCGGACGGCACGCCCTGCCTGCTGACGCCGCCGCCCTGGTACCCGATCCTGCGGGGCACCACGCAACAGGCCCTCTTCGAGGTCGCCCGGGCGAAGGGCTATGACTGCGACTACCGCGCGCTGCGGGCCGCGGATCTAGAAGCGGCCCAAGGGATCTGGTTGATATCAAGCATGACCCTGGCGGCGCGTGTGCACACGCTCGACGGTCGCCGACTGCTCCGATCCCCGATCGCCACCGAATTCGCCGAACTGGTCGACGCGGCCATCGTCAGCGATCGCTGAGCGCTGAATTCGGTTGTCGGCTCGCGCAATGGCGGGTAACTTCGGCCGTACACAAGGAAGGAGGTGGTCCGCGAAATTGATAGCTTCCCAGCGGACCACCTATTTACGCAGTTCGCAGGCGGTTTTGTAGCCTTCTCCCCGGCCTGACCCCGGCGCTGGCGCGACCTACCCTGGGCGCGACACAGTTACGCGACATGCCGGTATTGCGCGGCGGATCGGTGGCACGATTGGGCCGTGAAAATCTTCATCAGTTGGTCAGGTGACGCCGCCCACGAGATGGCACGCTTTATGGAGGTGTGGCTGGTCAAAGTCATTCAAGCTCTCATCCCGTTCGTTTCCTCCGCAATTGAGAGTGGCGCTCGTTGGGATGCGGAAATTGCGGCGAGACTTGAGGAGACCGGCGACGGCATCGTCATCATCACCAGTCGCAACCAAAACGAGCCGTGGCTGAACTTTGAAGCCGGGGCCTTGGCGAAAGCAACCGCGACGTCGAGAGTTCGCCCGCTGCTGATAGATCTGGCGCCATCCGACATCAGCGGTCCCCTCAACAGTTTCCAAGCAACGCGTGCTTCCGACAAGGAGGCCGTACTTAAGATGCTCATGGAGATCAACAACCGCTGCGAGCACAAGTTGGCGGAAGGCATTCTGAAGCAAACCTTCGAGCGGGAATGGCCAGACTTCGAGACGAAACTCGGCGAGGTCATCGCACTGGATAAGGCAGGCGGCGCTACGAAGCCGCCGAAGCGGGGTGAGTCGGAAGTCTTAGCCGAGATTTTGGACCGGGTTCGTGCGATCGAGCGCGAGGCTTTGGAGCAACGATTCCAGATCAGTGGAGTCGCATCGCGACTTGCGGGCGTGACGTTTTCGTCCCCGAGCAGCGGACCTCTTGCGGGCGTGACATTTTCGTCCCCGGATTTGGCCATTGAGAACCGATGGCTTTTTCGCGAAGATCCACAACAGGCAGCAGCCCAACGAGCTGCGGACGAGGCCGCTGCTGTCTTTGTGGGAAGTCAAGTGACTGCGAACACCTCTGAGCACGGCAAGTTTCAGGGCACAGTCCTTGCGGCCCTGACGAGAGGAACCGGTGTTTACCTTCGCATTGAGGCGGAAGATGGCACTATCCGTACCGTTCCGATGAGGGCGATTACGACAACTGATGACGACCGGCCAGAGGGGCTACCCGAATAGGGCAACAACCTTTGCCTTAGCGGGCTTCGGCCTAAAGACCGACAGCGTTAACCCCATACGCCGCCTGCGACGGGGTGAACTTTTCAGCTTCCACTAGTTGGTTGATGAGTGCGTCATGGGAGAACCCCTCCATGTCGAGGTATTGCTTTGCTTTCTTTGCCGCCTGTTGATTCCAGTCGACGTTAAGGCTGTCGACGGCGTATGTTGCGTCGTCGGTTGAGAAATGCTCGGCTTCCACTAGTTGGTTGATGAGCCCCAGACGCGAGAACCCCTCCATGTCGAGGTATTGCTGTGCCTTGCGCACGGCGCTCTGTTGACTCGCCGGGCTAAGGGGCTGTTGACTCGCCCGGCCATGGGGTGCGGGTTCAAATGGGGCTGCGTGCGCCCCGGCTGCTGCGACAACGCTGATCGCCAGGAGCACGGTGGTGGCGGGGGCAGCAAGGTGCTTCTTATTCATGGTAAGGAAATGTAGCGCCGTCCCGGTACCAGCCGGCGCGTTATTTGCAAAGTTGCTGTAGGTAACTGTGTTATGCGGCAAGTGCGGAAGTTAGCCTTGTGCAGCCCGCAGTTGCACGACATTCGTCGCCTTCGCCTTGGCGGGCTTGGGTTCGGGCAGCGCGTTCGGCACACCGCCGTCCTCGGCAGGGATCCACTCGCCGTACGTGTTCAACGTCAACGTGTAGTTGGCGTGCCCCAGCCACTTACTCACCTGCATAAAGGGGTCTGCTGCACGAGTAGGTGACACCTGAGATGGCTTGCCCCTGTGGGGTGGGCTGGAAGGATGTCATTGTGCCCAGGCCGTATCCCCGTGAGTTTCGTGACGACGTCGTTCGGGTCGCCCGCAACCGTGACGACGGCATCACCCTTGAGCAGATCGCCGCTGACTTCGGGGTGCACCCGATGACCCTGTCGAAGTGGATGCGTCAAGCCGACGTCGATGACGGTGTCAGGCCGGGCACCAGTACCAGCGAATCGGCGGAGCTGCGGGATGCCCGCCGCCGAATCAAGCTGTTGGAGCAGGAGAACGAAGTCCTGCGCCGAGCCGCGGCCTATCTGTCGCAGTCCAATCTGCCGGGAAAAGGCTTTACCCGCTCGTGAAAGAGCTCGCCGCCGACGGGATCCCTGTCGCGGTGACGTGCCGGGTCCTCAAGCTCGCCCGCCAGCCCTACTACCGATGGCTGGCCAATCCGGTCACCGACGCCGAGTACGTCGAGGCGCATCGGGCCAACGCCTTGTTCGATGCCCATCGCGACGATCCGGAGTTCGGCTACCGGTTCCTGGTGGCCGAGGCCGGCGACGCCGGCCTGCCGATGGCCGAGCGGACCGCGTGGCGGATCTGCTCGCACAACGGTTGGTGGAGTGCGTTCGGCAAACGCAAGCGCGGCAAGAACGGCAAGGTTGGCCCACCGGTCCATGACGATCTGGTGGGCCGGGATTTCACCGCTGATGCGCCGAATCGGTTGTGGTTGGCCGATATTACTGAACACCGCACCGGCGAGGGCAAGCTCTACGTCTGTGCGATCAAAGACGTGTTCTCCAACCGCATCGTCGGCTACTCCATCGACTCGCGGATGAAGTCCCGACTAGCCACCCAGGCCCTCAGTAGTGCGGTGGCGCGCCGCGGTGATGTCGCCGGCTGTGTGGTTCACAGCGACCGCGGCAGTCAATTTCGACGCCGGAAATTCGTTCACGCCCTGGGCCGCCATGACATGGTCGGCTCCATGGGCCGCGTCGGGGCTGCCGGCGACAACGCGGCCATGGAGTCGTTCTTTAGCCTGCTGCAGAAGAATGTCTTGGACCGCCGCCGCTGGGACACCCGCGAGCAGCTGCGCATCGCGATTGTCACCTGGATCGAACGCACCTACCACCGCCGACGCCGGCAAGTGAGTCTTGGCCGGTTGACGCCCATCGAATTCGAAGCAATCATGGCCACACCGGCCCATCAGGCCGCGTAACCGAAACTGTCACCTATCCGTGCAGCAGACCCCTTCGACCCCACGCAGCGGACTAACGACTGGGGCGCAACGTGCTACGGCTTGTGGTCGGGCGATGGCATGGTCCCACCGCCGTACCTCGGCAAGACGTTCGACGGTGATCACACGCACTACCTCGTCACCAACAGCACGGTTCTTCAGCCGACTCATGTTGAGGCGCTCATCAACCACGTCAAGGAACACGGCTACGGCGTGCATCCTCAGACCACGATGATCCTCCTGTTGCACCCGGACGACTTTGATCTGTCGGGCATCTCGGCCTGGCGAGCCAACGTCGAGGTCGCGACCAACGAAGCGCCCAAGTGGGACTTCATCCCGAGTGCCCTTATGCCCGCCTGGATTTCCAATGAGACGGTGCACGGCAACATCCCCGACGCTGATTACAACGGTCTGCAGGTCTGGGGTTCATATGGCGGCGCGCTGGTGATCAAGTCGTATTACGTGCCTCTGGGGTACGCGGCCGTCATTGCGACGGGCGGGCAGAACGACAGCGTCAACCCGGTTGGTTTCCGCGAGCACGTTCTACCGCAATACCGTGGCCTGCGGCATATTCCGGGCACCGGCCCGTACCCCATCGTGGAATCGTTCTTCGTACGTGGCTTCGGCGTCGGCGTCCGGCACCGGGGCGCGGTGGCGATCTGCCAAGTCAAGTCGTCCGGCTCCTACACCGCGCCGACCACGATCCCTACGTAAAGGGCGGTGATCTCGTGCCTGTCCACTTACCAGAGCCGTACAAAGAGCGACTGCCAGCGCGGCTTCGTCGAGGCTGCCCAGAAGATCCGCACCTGCTCTGTCGGCGGCAACTGAATACTGACCAGAGCGCGGCAACTGAATTTTGACCAGCTTCCTGGAGATCCTTGGCTCGGGCGAGCCAGGGAGGAAGCGAGTGTTGAGCGTGGAGGATTGGGCAGAGATCCGGCGGTTGCGGCGGTCGGAGCAGTTGTCGATTTCTGAGGTTGCGCGGGTGATGGGCGTAGCGCGTAACACGGTGAAGGCGGCGTTGGCCAGTGATCGGCCGCCGAAGTATCAGCGGGTGTCGGCTGGGTCGGTCGTTGACGAGGTTGAGCCGCGGATCCGGGAATTGCTCGCGGCATATCCGAGGATGCCGGCGACGGTGATCGCCGAGCGGATCGGTTGGCAGTATTCGATCCGGACGCTTAGTGAGCGGGTGCGTGAGTTACGGCCGGTGTATCTGCCGCCGGATCCGGCGTCGCGCACGACCTATCAGGCCGGCGAAATCGCGCAGTGCGACTTGTGGTTTCCCGACGTGTCGATCCCGGTCGGCTGGGGTCAGGTGCGTACGGCCACTGCGCTGCCGGTGATGACGATGGTGTGTGGGTATTCGCGATGGGCCTCGGCGTTGCTGATTCCCAGTCGCAGCGCTGAGGATCTGTATGCCGCTTGGTGGCAGCATCTTTCGGTGCTGGGCGCGGTGCCCAGGGTGTTCGTCTGGGACGGCGAGGGCGCGGTCGGGCGGTGGCGGGCCCGGGTACCCGAGTTGACTGCGGTCTGTCAGGCGTTCCGTGGAACGGTGGCCGCCAAGGTGGTGATCTGCAAGCCCGGTGACCCCGAGGCCAAGGGGCTCGTCGAGCGCTTCCACGACTATCTGGAACGGGCGTTTTTGCCAGGGCGGGTTTTCACCTCACCGACAGACTTCAACACCCAACTTGGTGAGTGGTTGGTGGGCGCCAACCATCGCCTGCATCGCGTGCTGGAGTGCCGTCCGACAGATCGGGTCGAGGCCGACAAGGCTGCGATGCTGGCATTGCCGCCGGTGGCACCGGTCACCGGATGGAGAACTCATGTCCGGCTGCCCCGCGATCACTACGTGCGCCTGGACGCCAACGACTACTCGGTGCACCCCTCGGCGGTCGGACGGCGCATCGAAGTCCTGGCCGACTTGGCCCAGGTTCGGGTGTGGTGCGCCGGGCGGCTGGTCGCCGAGCACGACCGGATCTGGGCCAAGCACCAGACGATCAGCGATCCCGAGCACCTCGCGGCGGCCAAGGCGATGCGCCGGCACAGGTTCGACGTCGTGGCGGCCCCAGCCCAGGTCGAGGTTGAGCAGCGCTGTTTGACCGACTACGACGTCCTGGTCGACATCGACGGGCCGGTGGCGTGATGGCCGCCAAGACCACGACCGTCAGCCGCGACATGACCGCCGAGCTGGCCTATCTCACCCGAGCGCTCAAGGCCCCCACCTTGCGTGAAGCCGTCGAGAGGCTTGCCGAGCGGGCACGGGCCGAGGCCTGGAGCTATGAGGAGTTCCTGGCCGCGTGTCTGCAGCGCGAGGTCTCCGCCCGGGAGTCCCACGGCGGTGAAGGAAGGATTCGGGCGGCCCGGTTCCCCTCGCGGAAGTCGTTGGAGGAGTTTGACTTCGACCACGCACGGGGCCTCAAACGCGACGCCATCGCCCATCTAGGCACCTTGGACTTCGTCACCGCAAAAGACAACGTCGTCTTCCTCGGCCCGGCCGAGGCTGGTTAACACTGCGCTCTCCTTCTATCAGGGTGTGTCGAATAGTCCATGCTGGTCGGGTTTGACCTGGATACGGAGCCCTTTGCGGCGTCCGCGGTTGACGTGGACGGCTTGCAGTTCGCCGCGTTGGACCTTGTGCAACACGGTTTGTCGGGCAACGCCAAGTACTTTGGCGGCCTCGTTGAGGCCGAGCCAGCCGTCGGGAACCTCGGGTCGAATCCGATCGCGCAGTGCCTGGTCGATACGGATGCGCCAGGGTGCGCCAGGGGTGATTTGTTCGGCGGTGATGAATCCGTCGCGGATCCAACGGTAGAGCGTGGCCCTGGCGACGCCGAGGATTTGTTCGGCGGCGGTGATGGTGACCACGGCGACATCGTCGCACTCGGGTCCGACATCGGGTATCGGTGGCTGGTAGACGGCGATGTCGTGCCCGGCGCGCAGGATGGCCACCCGCGCTCGGGTGAAGGGCAGGCCGGTGGCGGTGCGGCGCTTCTGCTTGGCCAGGATCGCCGCGATAGTGCGGTCGTCGTAGTGCTTGGCCAGGCGGCGCACCAAGGCCACGGTGGCTTCGTCAGTGACGCGCAGATGCTGGCCGGGTTTGGTCATCGGCATCGACAAGTCGGTGGTGGCGCCGCCTTGCCACAGGACCCGCAGCTCGGCGATGCGTTCGTCGGCGCGCACCGTGATGGCGATCTCGTTGATCACCGCGCGGATGAGTTGTTTGCGTTCCCTCAGTGTGGTGGTGGGTGCGTTGAACACCGCACGCACGTCGGCGCCGGCGGTGGTGATCCAGGCCAGTTCCTGTTCGGTCAGCGCCACCGGGCGCCGGGCGCGTGCAGCAGCCAGGTTGTTCTCCGCGGCGCGGACAGCGGCGAGCTTGGTTTCCAACGCACTTTCCAATGTCCTTGCCACCAAGCGGTTCTCCGGTTCGACGTTGTCAAACTGACGTTGTGCGCGGTCGGCTTCGTAGCGGGCGCGTTCGGTGGCCAATTCGAACACCGCCAGGTCACGCCGGTGGTGGCTGTCGGCCTCGGCCAATGCCTGGGCGGTCGCAGTCAGCGCCGCCGGTTCCAAAACGGTGAACATCTCATCAAGGACGGTATTCTCCAACCGGACACCGCCGATGCTCTGGCACACGTGCTCACCGGCGTAGAGCTGTTTGGCGCGGGCACATACGTAACGTGGGCAGTTGCCCTTGGTACCCGAATAGCTGGTCTGCATGATCCGCCCACACCGTCCGCAGCGCAGCAGTCCCTGCAGCAGCGCCCGGCCCTCCCTCACTGCGCCGCCGGCCAGTTCCCGGGGACGGCGCCAATTGCCGCGCAGCCGCGCGGTATTGGCTTCGAAGTCCTCCCAGGTGATGAACCCCTGATGGTGGTCAGGAATTAGGACCTCCCACTGCTCGCGGGGTACCAGCCGGTCGCGGGCACAGACGACTCCGGTGGCCGGGTCGACCCGCTTCTCGGTGCGCGTCCGACCGAATACGAACGCTCCGGCATAGGCCGGATTGGTCAACAAGTCGTGCACTGCGGGGTATGTGGCCTGGGCCCAGGTGATCCGCTTGGAGCCGTTGCGCCGACGCGGGAGCAGCAGACCGTCTTCACGCAACCGGATCAACACCTGCCGCGCCGAGCCGAGTTCCTCGAACCGGCGGAACACCGTGGTGATCGCCTCACGCACCGCCTCGTCGGCGCACAGCACTACTGAGTCGTCCTCGTCATAGTCCAGCCCGACCGGAAGACCCTGGCGCAACTCACCTTTGGCTGCCTTGTGTTTGAGTCCCGCGGTCAGCCGTGAGCGGATCAGATGCAGCTCGGCCTCCGACATCGTCCCCTTCAGGCCCAGCACGAGGCGGTCGTTGAAATCGGCCGGGTGATACACGCCGTCGGCATCGGCGATCAGCGTGTCGGTGATCGCACACAGGTCCAACAGTTGATACCAGTCGGCGTTGTTTCGGGCCAGCCGCGACACCTCGATGCCCAACACGATCCCGACCTTGCCCAGGCCGACATCGGCGACCAACTCCTTAAACCCGGTACGTCCCGCGGTCTGCGCCCCAGAGCGGCCCAGATCCGCGTCTATCATCACGACCTGATGGGCAGGCCATCCCAGCATCACCGCCCGCTCACGCAATTCGTATTGGCGAGCAAGGGATTCGGTGTGATGAACCATCTGCGAGGGCGTCGATTGGCGCACATACACATACGCATCCCGCGAACGGTGTGACGCGGTGACCTTGTCGGACGACAACAGCAGCGGGGGCACCGATGCACCCGCCGCCGTCTGACTGCTCATCGCTCACCGCCCCCGAGCGCCGCGTCGTCGGCCAAGGCCCCACGGGCGATCAGCCGGGCCAACAACCCCAGCACCTGGGTTCGGGTTTCCTCGGGAAGCGCCTGCCAACGACAGGCCGGCAGGGGTAAATCGGCCAGCCCAAGGGCAAGCTGGCGTGGAACAGCTACTCTCAAAGTGCGCAAGTGGGTTCACTCTCCTGTAGTCGTGACCGCGATCAGGGACGAGGCGAACCTACTTGCGCGTCTACCCCTGACACGCCCACTTCCGCGCGCGTCGCCAGCTGCACCACCAACCCGTGCAGCGCTCGAATCCCCGCCGCATCCAGCACCGACCGCGGACCCGGCTCGATGACACCCAGCACGTCGGTGGCATCGCAGCGGATCGTTCCCGGCGAGCCGTCGGGCAAATCGATCACCAACAACAAGACACCGTTCCACCGCTTGAACGACTTCGCCGCCAGCAGCCGACCAAACAACGGATGCGTCTGGGCCACCACCCGCACCTCGCACGGCAAGACAGCACGCAACTGTTGCAGTCTGTCGCCTTCACTCCGGGAACAGGCAAAACCCATCTGGCGACCGGCATCGCGATCCGGGCCTGTCAGGCCGGGCACCGCGTCCTGTTCGCCACCGCAAGCCAATGGGTCGACCGTCTCGCGACAGCTCACCACGGCGGCACCTTGCAAGCCGAACTTATACGGCTGGCCCGCTACCCGCTTCTGGTCGTCGACGAAGTCGGTTACATCCCGTTCGAGCCCGAAGCGGCCAACTTGTTCTTCCAGTTGGTGTCTTCCCGCTACGAGCGCGCCAGCCTCATCGTCACCTCCAACAAACCTTTCGGCCGCTGGGGTGAAGTCTTCGGTGATGACGTCGTCGCCGCTGCCATGATCGACCGCCTCGTCCACCACGCCGAGGTCATCGCACTCAAAGGAGACAGCTACCGCATCAAAGACCGAGACCTCGGCCGCGTCCCCACCGTCACGGCCGACGAACAATGAACCCAGCTGGTCAAAATTCACTTGCCGACAACTGGTCAGAATTCAGTTGCCGTTGACATGCTCGACTGCCAACAGGTCAATGACCAAAGCACTGAGTTTAGTTTCGGGGCTGGCTTAGTCCCGCTGCACCTTAACGGCCGGCCACCGAGCGAGGGCGGCCAATACCTGCCTCGCGCACCGCGTGTGGACCCGCCGTGTAACGAATATGGGGTGGGTCGGCCCCGACCACACCGCCGACCACGCGACGAAGTACGCGGCTACCCCGGCGAACAGATTGGCCCGTGAAACGTATGGGCCAAAGCGCGCTAGGCCGTCACGACTCAGGAGCGAGGAATCGCTTCTCGCCGCATCGCCAACACGAACTGCTCTTAAGTTCCAGGAGATCTGACATTGCACCACAACGAACGCAGCAATACCGTGTCCGCCCTTTTGCGATCGGACGTTCAAGTTGAGCCGCGGCGAACCAAACGGGATCTCTGGGTGACGCCACGGCCGCGGCGAGGAGGCCGAGCGGACCAAATAGTATGGTCAGCCCAACAAACGGCCACCTACGGTCAGCTGGCGCGAGAGCCCAGGCGGCCCAGCACAATATGCCCCAGAACACCAGAACCGCCAGGAACATTAAGAATCCCGCGCTGAATACGAAGTCGAGGGTGGCGTCGACAGCTGATGCTTGGGTTTCCGTGTTTTGCATGCAGACGATCATTTCAGCAGAGGGCCCTGGCATAGCCGCAATCGCGCAGTCTCATTTCGGAGCGCTGGCCCTGACCGTCAGAGGTTATTGACCCAACCGATGCGATCTGTCGACAGTCGGATCGTTGGGTCGAGCAGAACCACGTATGTGCCGGGATCGACTTGATTGTCGAAGCACACGTCGCCGGTGGTGCTCCCGCCCGGCGCAACTTCGCCTGCTGAAAGTTGGTGCTCCGTTCCCAGTAAGGTGGCGTTGCGGATCGTTCCAGAGGGGTTCTGTAGCTTCCAGTCCCACACATCACTAAACCTGGCTGGCTTACTACTGTCGTTCTTGATTGTGACTTCCGAGCACAGGTAACTGGTGTTGCCGTATTGGCCCGTCGCGTGACGCAGCGCAGCCGATGTGAATGTCACGTTGTCAACGGTCACCGAGTCTCCGGCGTTAGCACCGGTGTCATTCTTCTGCTTCCCCGGAAAATCGATGCCTCGGTCGCGGCTGGGTTGGTTGGTGCTGCCGCCGGACGAGACCGTCGGTTTGGCACTGTCGAGCGACTTGCCAACTACGGCGACTAGTGCAACGCAGCCACCAAAGAACAGAATGACAACGCCGAGCACCCCGCCGAGAACCCAGGGCCATATCTTCCGCTTCTTTGGCGGCTGGTTATAGGCCGGTGGCGGGTAGTAGCCGCCGGGGTATGGCTGACCGCCATAGGGATTCGGTGGAGGGTACTGCGGTGTGTCGTCTGGCATTCAGGTCTACCCCTTCCTAAGGCGGGCCTGACACTAGCGCCTGGGACAATCCGGTGAACTGAAAACGCCTGTCTCCGTAGCGGCGGGCAAAGAGCAGCGCCGCGCCGAAGCGAGAGCGCGGCAAGTAGCAGGAAGAGGCACGGAGCGCGGGTGTGCAGCTACGACGTGCCTCTTCCTCAAGCCGATAGCCGGACTCGAACCGGCAGCCTCCCCTTTCCGAAAAGGGCGCTCTGTCCTTTGAGCTATATCGGAACTTCTCACACTACAACCGGGCACCGACAAGCACCGCGAATACACGCGGGCAACCAGCTGTGATTTCGAACACATGTGCGACTCAACAATCGTCGTCACCGCCAAGTGCCACAATCGAGCACGTGGCAGGCATTCACAAAGACCTTTACCTCGTCGGCGGCTACGCGCAGTTCGATGTGAACGACGACAGCACATCCGTGCGGAAGCCATGCGCGTTCTGCGGCGGCGACCAAATGATCGTCGTCGGCAGGACTCAACCGACCGCGGGTGTCAATCAGCGCCCGCCGACTCGTTGGCTGCGATGCGTCAGTTGCTACCGGGGCCACGTGGATAACGACGGCACCACCAGCCCAGGTGTGCGCCCGTTTGATATACCCGATGTCCTGACGGGCGACGACCTTGCCGCGTGGACCGAAGCCCTCGGGTGCCTTTCGGTCGGGGCAAATACAGCCGCAGTCATGATGTGCCGCAAGCTCCTGTTCCATATCGCGGTGGCCCACAAACTCCCGCCCAAAGACGGCTCCGGTCACGCTCCGACTTTTGCAAAAGCGCTCAAACACTTAGAGGACGAGGGCGTGATCACCAAGCTCATGCGCCCGTGGGTCGACAAGATCAAGGATGTCGGCAATGAGGCCAACCATGAAATTCCGTCAACGACTTCGGAACAGGCGATGGATGTCGCAGAGTTCACGCGACAGCTGATCCGGTTGGCTTACGAGTTGCCGGCGATGGTTGCCGAACACGCCCCGGCAGAGGCTGACTCAACCGAGACGAGTTAGGCCGCTCCACCCCGGCGTCACCCCGGCGACCGGGGGCGATTTGGGCCCCTACCCGGCTCGTACCGCGCCCGTACCGTAACCGGTCGGAAAACGGGGTCTGACGTGCAGCGATCGTCCCAAATGCTATGGTCTAGGCACACAGGAAAGGAGGTGGTCCGCGAAATTGATAGCTTCATGGACATGTGAGGTGGCTACGCGCTAGCTGCAATGGCTCGGAAGAGTCGGCGTTCAACGCGCGCTGGCGAATTCCCCGTAGCCACCCGGCCCCCGAGCTTCCGGTCAGTCCAACCAGGAGCTTTGCTCGGGGGCCGCTCCATGTCCTGACCCCGGCGGGCCACTATCCGACAAACCGCGCCAGCCGCGCCGAAAGGTGCGGCACCAGGCCGCCGTCGGCGTCCACCCGCTCCTCGACATAGGCCAGATCACCGCCCTCGACGATCCCGTAGAGCCGCTTGGCGCCACCGACCAACAGGCCGGAACGACTGCGGGCCAAGGCGTCGGTGGCGAGCTCCCACGAGGATTGCGTGCGGGGCCGCCCGTAGAACAACTCGATGTAACCGGCCGAATGGGCCAACAACAGCTCGATGGCCTGCGACTCGGTTGGATCCTCGGGGTCGCACACGAAGCGCCAGAAACCGCTCTCGCGCAGGGCGGGTTGCAGGTAACCGCCCGTGTCGTCGAGCCGCCAGGACCGCGCTTCCCAGTTGAGGTAGTCGCCGCCGTCGTGCGACACCACGATCTGCTGGCCGAACCGGTAGTCCCCATCGTGTCCGCGGCCCTCGCCCTCGCCACGCCACACCCCGACCAGTGGCAGCAGCGCCAGCAGCGCGTCGTTGAGGTTGGCCCCTTCGCGCAGATTCGCGGTGTCGGCGGGCACCGGCAAATCGTCGAAGGCCGGGATATTGCGGGAAGCGGTCGCCTTGGCGCGTTCGGCGGCGGCCGCAACCGCGCGGTCGCTGGAGCCGCCTGGAGCGAGCGGGCCGTCAGCGCCCTCGTCGAAGGAGGTCACGACTCGTCAGTGATGAGCCGGTAGAGGGTGTACAGCGCGAACCATGAGATGACCACGACCGATATGACCAGCATGATCTCGAAGAAGAGCACCACGCAGACGAGTCTATTCGCGCCGCGGGCCCGCCGGGACCGGCCGGTCCGTCAGGCGATCTTGACGTCCACCTCGTGAATGCCCGCACCGGACGGCGCCACCACGGCGTCGCCGTTGCCGATCGGGGACAGTGCGCGCAGCGTCCAGGACCCGGGTGCGGCGAAGAAGCGGAAGTCACCGGTCGCCGAGGCGACGACCTCGGCCGTGAACTCGTCCGATGAGTCCAGCAGGCGGACGAACGCGCCACCCACCGCCTGGCCGTCGCCGTCCACGACCCGGCCCGTGATCACCGTTTCCTTCTCCAGATCGACGCTGGCGGGCAACGTCAGTCCTTGCTTCGGTCCAGAGCACATATCAGCTTCCCAACTCGATCGGGGCGCCCACCAGGGAGCCGTATTCCGTCCAACTGCCGTCGTAGTTCTTGACGTTTTTGTGGCCGAGTAATTCCCGCAGCACGAACCAGGTGTGCGACGAACGTTCCCCGATCCGGCAGTACGCGATGGTTTCCTTCGTGCCGTCCAGCCCGGCGTCGGCGTAGAGCTTCGCCAATTCCTCGTCGGACTTGAACGTGCCGTCCTCGTTGGCGGCCCTGCTCCACGGCACGTTGATCGCGCCGGGGACGTGGCCCGGCCGCTGGCTTTGCTCCTGCGGCAGGTGAGCCGGGGCCAGGATCTTGCCCGAGAACTCGTCGGGGGAGCGCACGTCGACCAGGTTCTTGACGTTGATGGCCGCGATGACCTCGTCGCGGAAGGCGCGGATGCTGTTGTCCGGCGCCGCCGCAGTGTAGGAGGTGGCCGGCCGGTTGACCGCGTCGGTGGTCAGTGGGCGCCCGTCGAGTTCCCACTTCTTGCGTCCGCCGTCGAGCAGCTTGACGTCGGCGTGGCCGTACAGCTTGAAGTACCAGTAGGCGTAGGCGGCGAACCAGTTGTTGTTGCCGCCGTAGAGGACCACGGTGTCGTCGTTGGCGATGCCGCGGTCGGACAGCAGTTTGGAGAATTGCTGTGCGTCCACGAAATCGCGCTTGACGGGGTCCTGCAGATCGGTGCGCCAGTCCAGCTTGATCGCGCCGGCGATGTGGCCGGTGTCGTAGGCGCCGGCGTCCTCGTCCACTTCGACGAAGACGACGTTTCCGGCATCGAGATTGCTCTCGGCCCAGTCCGCGGAGACCAGGACGTCGGAGCGTGCCATGGTGGGTGTTCCTTTCGATTGCTTCTGACGTAGGGGTTATGCGGAAATCGGTCGAAAGCGTGCGACCAACGGGTAGAGCCGGCAGCCCAGGCAGATGCCGAATGCCGCGTTGAGGAACGCGGCCACCAGCGCGGCCGCGGTGGCGATCAGGCCGAGCACAACCGCGCCGACGGCGAATCCCGCGACACCGACGACCGCGAAGATCAGGCCGACGAGTTGGGCGAATTTCAGCGGTGCGACGGGTTCGCGCTCCGTGACGGGTCCCAGCCGGGGCGCCACGACGCGGGCGAACACCCGCCCGTAGGGGTGGCGGCGGGGCCCGCCGATGGCGCCGACGGCGAAGATCACGGCCTGCGCCCCGAGGATGAGGGCAGCCGCCCGCGGGCTGGCGGCTGAAACGATGAGCGTGAGCAAAAGGACCGCGGTCGTGACCCAGGCGGCGAACCTGGGCCCGCGCACGTCGACGCGGTCGGGCTCCACGGCGGTGTTGCTGCTTGGCACTGGGGACTACTCCTAGAGATTCTTGTTGCGCGGAAAGGCGGGAGCACGCCTTGGAAGCCTGGGTAGGGGTCCGAAGCTGCTCCGAGTGCGCGCGGGGCGCTGCTACTCAGCAGCTACAGCAACAACAACAGCCCGCGATGCGGCACAGATCGACTGTGCGACGCGTGGTGAGCATGGGCTCCAGGCGGGCTGACACGCCGGCCAGCTTACCCAATGACGTAGCGCTCAAGCCAACAGAGGCTGCAGCGCCGAACGCAGGTCCGCGGCCTTGGGCACCCCGGAGGCGCGGTACCGCTGTCGCCCCTCGACATCGAAGATCAGCGTGGTGGGCAGCGTCAGCACCGAGAACCGCCGGGCCGTCGCCGGGTTGGCGTCCAGGTCGATCTCGAGGTGGGCGACGTCGGCCATGTCCTCGCAGACCTGGCCCACCACCCGGCGAACCCGGTCGCACGGCCCGCACCACGGGGCGCTGAAGTGCACGATGGTCGGCCCGCTCCGGGACAACGCCAGGTCGCCGGCGTCGGGCCCGCCGCCCGGATCGGACTGAATCTCGCGGACTCTTCCCGACCCGCGCGTCAACAGCCATCCGGTGACCGTCGCCACGGCGACCGCCCCCACGATCGCCACAAGCACGGTGGTCATGACTGCTTAAACCCTTCCAGGGTGACGGTTACTCCCCGGGTGACCCCTTCGATGATGACATCGGAGCCGCGTGCGCCCTCGGTCGTCGGCCCGACTCCGAACGGCAGCCGCTGGTTGGGCAGCCTGGTGCTGAAGGCGCGCAGCACCGCATCCCGCTTGTCGTCCGGCACGGCTTGATCGGCGGTGTCGGGCCCGGTGAGCACGCCCGTCGGCGTGATCACCAGCGTCGCGGGATCTTCGGGCGCGATGGAAAGGTCTACCGAGACGCTCACCCGGTGCTCGAAGCCCGCCGAATGCGGCGTGCCGCTGAACACCAACCCGTGGCTGTCGGAGATGCCCGACGCGGTGACGCCGCCGGTGGCGGTGTTGGTTTCCCTGGGGGGCGCCTCCACCATCAGATCGCTGATGCCCAGGTAGCGGCCCAGATGATTCGAGTCGATGATGATGCGGCTCTCCAGCCTGCCCACGGGGAGCTTCGCGTCGGGTCTGATCAGCCAGGACGCCTGCGTGAGGTCCACCGAGTACATCGTGGCTTCGAGGGTGGCAGTGCCGACCATCGTGTGATCGACGGCGTTGGCCTTGATCTCCAGCTGGTTGTAGTGGTGGCGCATCGCCTGCGGGATGAACGGGAACGCCACGATGGCGACGAACGGGTCGGAACCGAGATGCGCCACCTTGCGCACGCTGGTCGACAGCCGGTATTCGGCGTAGATGCTGGTGGCGTAGTCGACGCAGACGGCGCCGACGACCGGTACGGCCACGGCGATCGCCGCCGCCGCCGCGCCGATCAGCACCTTGCGCACCCGCACATTGTCGCGTAATCCGCCGGCCGCCGTGTGGCCGGTTGCCCGGTGGCGGGGCTCACACTGCCTCGTCCGGCGCACAAAATAGCCAGGTGGCACGTTATCGTTAGATGTCCTGGCAACTAACGCGTCGTGGCGTTGCGAAATGGGAGACGCCTTCCCCCCGAGCTGGAGGGGCTAGTTGGAGCTATTACTGCTGACCTCGGAACTGCACCCCGACCCGGTGCTGCCGTCGTTGTCGCTGCTTCCTCACACCGTCCGGACGGCGCCCCCAGAACCATCCTCGTTGCTGGAGGCCGGGACCGCGGACGCCGTGCTGGTCGACGCGCGCACCGACCTGTCGTCCGCGCGCGGCCTGTGCCGGCTGCTGAGCACCGCGGGCCGGTCGGTCCCCGTCCTGGCCGTGGTGAGCGAAGGCGGGCTGGTGGCGGTGAGCGCCGACTGGGGTCTGGACGAGATCCTGCTGCCCGCCACCGGGCCCGCCGAGATCGACGCCCGGCTGCGCCTGGTGGTCGGCCGCCGCGGCGGGCTGACCGACCAGGAAAGCGCGGGCAAGGTCAGCCTGGGCGAGCTGGTGATCGACGAGGGCACCTACACCGCCAGGCTGCGCGGCCGCCCGCTCGACCTCACCTACAAGGAGTTCGAGTTGCTGAAATACCTGGCGCAGCACGCCGGCCGGGTGTTCACCCGGGCGCAGCTGCTGCACGAGGTGTGGGGCTACGACTTCTTCGGCGGCACCCGCACGGTCGACGTGCACGTGCGTCGACTGCGCGCCAAGCTTGGCCCCGAATACGAGGCGTTGATCGGCACGGTGCGAAACGTCGGTTACAAGGCCGTTCGGCCGGCGCGCGGTCGACCACCGATCGCGGACGCCACCGAGGCCGACGCCGACGAGGCCGAGGCCGACTCGGAGGAGCTGCAAGAGTCGCTGGGCGATCCGTTGCGCAGTCAGTGATCTCGCCCGACTGGCGTTCCACCCTTACCGTCGCCGAGCAGCGGAGTGTGCGCGGACTCGTCTCGGCGGCAACGGAATTCGATGGAGTGACCCCGGTCGGCGAACAGGTGCTGCGCGAACTGGGGCACGAGCGCACCGAACATCTGCTGGTCACCGGTGACCCGCCGGGCACGATCGTGGGCTACCTGAATCTCAGCCCGCCCCGGGACGGCGGTGGGGGGATGGCGGAACTGGTGGTGCACCCCCAGGCCCGCCGGCGCGGTGTCGGCACCGCGATGGCTCGTGCGGCGGTGTCGAAAACCGGAGGGCACAATCAATTTTGGGCGCACGGCACCCTCGAGCCGGCCCGGGCGACCGCCTCCGCGCTCGGCCTGATCGCGGTGCGCGAGCTCGTCCAGATGCGGCGCTCGCTGCGTGCGGCCCCCGACTCCGTGCCGCCGGTTGCCGGGGTGGAAATTCGCACCTATCGGGGGACGGCCGACGACGCTGAGCTGCTGCGCGTCAACAACGCCGCGTTCGCCCAACACCCCGAACAGGGCGGGTGGACCGATGCCGATCTGGCGGAGCGGCGCGGGGAACCCTGGTTCGACCCGGAGGGATTGTTCTTGGCGTTTGGCGCCCCCGATAGCGATCAGGCGGGCAGGCTCCTGGGATTTCACTGGACCAAGGTGCACCTCGACCGACCGGGCTTGGGCGAGGTCTACGTCGTCGGGGTCGATCCGTCCGCGCAGCGCCGCGGCCTTGGGCAGGTGTTGACAGCCATCGGGATTCAGGCGCTGGCACGCCGGCTGGCCGGCTCGGCCGAACCCACCGTGATGCTTTACGTCGAGTCCGACAACGTCGCCGCAATGCGAACCTACGAGCGCCTGGGC
Source organism: Mycobacterium interjectum (assembly GCF_900078675.2). Lineage (GTDB taxonomy): Bacteria > Actinomycetota > Actinomycetes > Mycobacteriales > Mycobacteriaceae > Mycobacterium > Mycobacterium interjectum. The sequence goes on along the minus strand of NZ_LT546237.1, from coordinate 3,496,231 downwards.
TTCAGCCCCTACAGCGTCGACACCGCCTACGCGGTGCCCACCGGCTGACCGCAAGCCGATCGTTCACCCGACATTCATCTCTACCGACTTCTGTGGACAGCACCGACGCATACTTTCGCGGCGAGTTGGCTACCTCCCATGGGGACGGCCGGCGGTGCCTGCATGCGTCGGGGGGAGCGTGTGAAGAAAGCGAGATCGGTGAGGCTCGACAGGGCGGGCAGGGCGCTGGCGGTCGCGGCGTTGGCGGTCGCGATCTGCGGTGCGACGTTGACCGCGTGCGGCGGCGACGACAACCGCCGCGGCCCGTCGACGGCCACGATCTCCGGGTTGGCCGGCACTGCGGGTTGCGCCGGCAAGAACGGCCTGACGGCGGAGGGCTCGACCGCCCAGCAGAACGCGATGGCGTTGTTCAACCAGGTGTGGGGGCAGTCCTGCCCCGGCAAGGCGGTGGCGTACAACCCGACCGGGTCGGGCGCCGGCCGCGAGCAGTTCATCGCGGGCCACGTCGACTTCGCGGGATCCGACTCGCCGCTGGTTGCCGACCAGATCGGACCGGCCGCCAAACGCTGCGACGGAAACCCGGCGTGGGACCTGCCACTGGTGTTCGGGCCCGTCGCGCTGGTGTACAACCTGCCGGGCGTGGCGAAGCTGGTCCTCAGCAGTGACGCCCTCGCCAAGGTCTTCAGCGGCAGGATCACCGCGTGGAACGACCCGATACTGGCGGCGCTCAATCCCGGCGTGGCGCTGCCCGACACCAAGATCGTGCCGATCTACCGGGCGGACTCGTCGGGGACGACCGACAACGTCCAGAAGTATCTGACGGCCGCAGCGCCGCAGAGCTGGACCCGAGGGGTGGGCACCGAGTTCCAGGGCGGTGTCGGAGAAGGGGCCACGAAATCGGCGGGGGTGATCCAGGCCGTGCGGGTCACCCCGGGCGCGATCGGCTACGTCGAGAAGGGATTTGCCGACCAGGCCGGTGTGCCGTACGCCCTGATCGACACGGGTAACGGCGCGGTTCCACTGACCGACGACACCGCCGGCAAGGCCATCCAGGCGGCCGGCTTCGTGGCCGACGGCAACGATCTGGTACTCGACCTGGACCGGATGTACGCCACTCAGCGGGCGGATACCTACCCGTTGGTGCTGGCCAGCTACGAAATCGTGTGCTCGAACGGCTACGACCCGGACACGTCGGCGGCGATCAAGTCGTTCCTGAGCGCGGCCGCGACCAACGGGCAGGCCGGTCTTACGTCCGCCGGTTATGTGCCGTTGCCCGATAAAGTCAAGGAGCGATTAGTTACCGCGATCAACGCGATGCGGTAGCCGGCGGGCGCAAGGAGCGACAGCAGGACTGTGACGGGATCACAGTGATAACGCCAGACCCATCCGCTGCGGGTTCGGGTGCCGTCGTCGCTGCGCCCTTTCCCGAGTCACCGGTGGTGCCGATCAGCCCGTGGGGGCGTGCTCAGCCGCGCCTGGGGGACAGGGTTTTTCGTTGGCTGGCGCAAGCTTCCGGGGTCCTGATCGTCGTCCTGATCGCCGCGATCGGCGGCTTTCTGTTGCTGCGCGCGATCCCGGCCTTGCGGCGCAACCAGGAGAACTTTTTCAGCTACGACGGCAACTGGGTCACCACCGACACCTCTTCCATGCACTTCGGAATCTTCGAGCTGCTCCAGGTGACCGTGTTCGTGTCGGTGTTCGCCTTGATTCTGGCCATGCCGATCGCCTTGGGCGTGGCGCTGTTCGTCACGCACTATGCGCCGCGCCGGGTCGCCGCGCCGCTGGCCTACGCGGTCGATCTGCTGGCCGCGGTCCCCTCGATCGTTTACGGGGTGTGGGGCCTGTACGTGCTGGCCCCGCAGCTGCGACCCGTCGCCACCTGGCTGAATCACGCCCTCGGCTGGTGGTTCCTCTTCGCCACCGGAAACGTGTCGGTCGCGGGGGGCGGCACCGTGTTCACCGGCGGGATCGTGTTGGCGGTGATGATCCTGCCGATCATCACCGCGGTCACCCGCGAGGTGTTCATGCAAACCCCGAACGACGAGATCGAGGCCGCGCTGGCGCTCGGCGCCACGCGCTGGGAAGTGATCAGGACGATCGTGCTGCCGTTCGGGCTATCCGGGTACGTCAGCGGCGCGGTACTGGGCCTGGGCCGCGCCCTCGGCGAGACAGTCGCGCTGCTGATCATCCTGCGGGGCACCCAGGCCGCGTTCGGCTGGTCGCTCTTCGACGGCGGCTCGACCTTCGCGACCAAGATCGCGGCCACCGCCTCGGAATTCAATGACCGCTACAAGGCCGGCGCCTATATCGCCGCGGGACTGGCGCTGTTCGTGCTCACCTTCCTCGTCGACGCCCTGGCCCGCGGCGCTGTTGCCGGCGCCCGCAACAGGCGGGCCGGCGGATGACCTCGAGGCTGGACCGCCCCCTCAAGCCGCGGGCCTTCCCGGCGGTCGGCCGCCGTCGCAAAGTGGCCAACACCCTGGCGACCGTGCTGATGACGCTGTCGACGGCGATCGCCGTGACACCGTTGCTGTTGGTGCTCGGCTCGGTGATTGCCAAGGGGTTCAAGGCGATTGCCTCCACCGCGTGGTGGACGCATTCGCAGGCGGGTATGACGGCGTTCGTGGCGGGCGGGGGCGCCTACCACGCGACGGTCGGCACGCTGTTGCAAGGATTGGCATGCGCGGTCATCTCCGTCCCGATCGGGATCCTGGTGGCGATCTACCTGGTCGAGTACGGTGGCGGAACCTCCCTGGGCAGGCTGGCCACGTTCATGGTGGACATCCTCGCCGGCGTGCCCTCGATCGTGGCGGCGTTGTTCATCTACGCGCTGTGGGTGGCGACGCTGGGGCTGCCCCGTTCCGGGTTCGCGGTGTCCCTGGCGCTCGTGTTGCTGATGATTCCGGTGATCGTGCGGGCCACCGAAGAGATGCTGCGGATCGTGCCGATCGACCTCCGTGAGGCCAGCTACGCGCTGGGGATCCCGAAGTGGAAGACGATCGCCAGGGTCGTCGTTCCCACGGGGTTGTCCGGCATCATCACCGGGGTCCTGCTGGCGGTGGCTAGAGTGATGGGTGAGACGGCGCCGCTGCTGATTCTGATCGGTTATTCACAATCAATGAACTTCAACGTTTTCCACGGGTTCATGGGCTCGCTGCCCGGCATGATGTATAACCAGACATCGGCGGGCGCAGGCATCAACCCGGTGCCCACGGATCGGTTGTGGGGTGCGGCGTTAACCCTCATTCTGGTGATCGCGATCATCAATGTCGGGGCCAGGGTGATCGCGAGAAGGTATGCCCCCACAAAGGCGTAGGCAGGAGCACCAGTGGCCAAGCGGTTGGACCTCAAAGCCGTCAACATCTATTACGGGTCGTTCAAGGCGGTCGCGGATGTGACGTTGTCGGTTCTGCCCCGCAGCGTGACAGCGTTCATCGGTCCCTCGGGGTGCGGTAAGACCACCGTGCTGCGCACGCTGAACCGGATGCACGAGGTGATTCCGGGCGCCCGGGTCGAGGGCAGCGTGCTGCTCGACGACCAAGACATCTACGGCGCCGGTATCGACCCGGTGGGGGTTCGGCGCGCGATCGGGATGGTCTTCCAGCGGCCGAACCCGTTCCCCGCCATGTCAATTCGTGACAACGTCGTGGCCGGTTTGAAGTTGCAAGGGGTGCGCAATCGCAAGCTGCTCGACGAGACGGCCGAATACTCGTTGCGCGGTGCCAACCTGTGGGACGAGGTCAAGGATCGGCTGGACAAGCCGGGCGGCGGGCTCTCGGGAGGTCAGCAGCAGCGCCTGTGCATCGCGCGCGCCATCGCCGTGCAACCGGATGTATTGCTGATGGACGAGCCTTGCTCCGCGCTGGACCCGATCTCGACGATGGCCATCGAGGAACTGATCAGCGAGCTGAAGCAGGACTACACGATCGTCATCGTCACCCACAACATGCAGCAGGCGGCCCGCGTGAGTGATCTGACGGCGTTTTTCAACCTGGAGGCCGTCGGAAAGCCCGGCCGGCTGGTCGAAATCGACGACACCGAAAAGATTTTTTCCAACCCGACCCAGAAGGCGACCGAGGACTACATCTCCGGCCGCTTCGGCTAGCTCGTCAGGGGTTTCGTGTCGTCCTCGGGCAGCCTGCCCGTCGCCTGGAAGATGACGCGTCGCGCCACTTCCACCGCGTGGTCGGCGAAGCGCTCGTAGAAGCGGCCCAGCAACGTCACATCGACGGCCGCCGCCACACCGTGTTTCCATTCCCGGTCCATCAGCACCGAGAACAAGTGGCGGTGCAGGTCGTCCATCGCATCGTCTTCTTCTCGGATCCGCGCGGCCTTCTCCGGATCGCGGGACAACACCACCTCTTGCGCACTATTGCCCAATTCCACTGCGACTCTGCCCATTTCGGCAAAATACCCATTGACCTCTTCGGGCAGCGCGTGCTGTGGATGCCGCCGGCGGGCGATCTTGGCGACGTGCAGGGCCAGCGCACCCATGCGGTCGATGTCCGCCACCATCTGGATGGCGCTGACGATCGACCTGAGGTCACCGGCCACCGGCGCCTGCAGGGCCAGCAGGACGAAGGCGCTTTCCTCGGCCTGCGCGCTGAGCGCCGCGATCTTTTCGTGGTCGGAAATCACTTGTTCGGCCAGCACCAGATCGGCCTGCAACAGGGCTTGGGTGGCCCGCTCCATGGCGATCCCCGCCAGCCCGCACATGTCACCGAGGCGCCCGGATAACTCCGAAAGCTGCTCGTGGTAGGCGGTCCGCATGCCGCCAAGCCTACGTTCTCGACGCAGGAAATGGGCAGTGCCGAACCGCCAAAATTCTTTACTCGCAGGTGGTGTCGGCCGCGTTGGTCACCGTCAGGTCGTCGGGCAGCTGGGTCGGCGCGTTGCCCGACCCGCGTTCTATCTGCATGCTGACCGACGAGCCGGTGGGCGCGGGAGTGGCGACCGTGTTGAAGTCAGGGCCCAGCACCACCTGAATCACCTGCCCGTAGCCGGAGACCCGCTGGACCTTTGCATTGGCGAACGATGACGCCACGGTGGCGGCGGCCTGCTCGTTGCCCGGCGAGAACAACACCGTCGTCGTGTTCACCGAACTCGGGTAGTCGTCGGGCGTCATCACGTTGAAGCCGTTGTTCTTGAGCTGTTTGGTCGCGGTGGCCGCCAGGCCGCTCTGTGTGGTCGCGTTGGAAACCCGCACCGTGACGTCTTGCGGCGATGTGGTCATCACCTGCTGGTGCTGAGCCTCGGGTGCCGCGGTGGGGGTCGGCGTCTTTCTGGTGGTGGGCGCCTTCGTCGGTCCCGACGTGGGCGACGTACCGCCCAAAGCCTTGGCGTTCTGGTCGTTTTCCTCGGGCAGTGGATCGTCATTGATGATGGCGTCGAAGAGCGCACGCATGTCGGCCATCCGCGGCGGCTCATCGCCGTTCTGGTCCGTGACGCCGGTCGGCACGGTGACGAACGTCATGTGCCCGGCCGCCATGCCCTGCAATGACTGACCCAGCTGGACCAGGTCTTTGGTCTTGACGTTGTCGACGGAAGTGAGGCTGATGAACATGTTGACGACGTTGTTGAGCTTGTTGAGGTCGAGCAGCGTGTCCTCGGAGATCAGCGATCGCAACAGCGACGACAAGAACAACTGCTGGCGTTTGATGCGGCCGTAGTCACCGTTGGTCTCGGTCGTCACCTGGCGGGCGCGCACATAGTTCAAGGCGGTTGCGCCGTCGAGGATCTGGCGTCCCGCATGGTCCAGGACGGTGCCCAGTTCGTAGTCGTGCAGCGCGGTGCGGCTGCACACTTCGACGCCGCCGAGTGCGTCGACCATTTTGGCGAACCCGGCGAAGTCGACGGCGATGAACCGGTTGATGTTCAGGCCGGACAGCTTCTGGATCTCCTTGACCAGACATTTGGGGCCGCCGAACGCGTAAGCGGAGTTCAGCTTGGTCTCGGTGTAGACCATCTTGGAACCCCAGGTCTTGGTCTTCTCGTCGTAGATCGGTCCGTACTTGCCCGTGTTGGGGTTGTAGGCCTCGCATTGAATCGGGGTAATCGCCAGGTCGCGGGGGAACGACACCGCGACCACGCGTTTCCGGTTCGCCGGAATGTTGACCAGCATGACGGTGTCGGACCGCGCGCCATCGGCGTCATCGGTGCTACCGGCGCCCATGTCGGCGTTTTCCCCGGCCCGCGAGTCGATGCCGACGATCAAGAAGTCCTCGTCGCCGTACTGCCCACCGGGATCCCGGATGTCGCTCGAGTTCGGGTCGAGCGCGCTGACGATATTGAGGCGGTTGTTCTTCGACGCGCTCCATTGCCACGCGCCGCCGGTCAGCGCCAGCGCCAGCACGGCGGAGAAGGCCGCCGCCGAGCGCGCGGCGACCAGTATCGACCGCCGGCGAGACTTCGGCTTCGACTCGCGGCTTTTGGGCGCGCGCTCCGATTTCACGGTGTCCGCCGAGGTGTCGAACTCGTCGTTCGGGTAATTGGCGGCCCCGAGGTCGGGTAGCTCCGCGGCGGCGTTGAGCGAATACGCCGGGGTCTCGATCACCTGCGTGTCCTGCAGCTCGACGGGCAGGCCCGGCGCGGCCTCGGCGGGTTCGGGGTCGGGGGCGGCGCGTCGGTGGCTGGGCCGGGTGGTGTTCGGGGCCCCGACCTTGGCGATCAACTCGGCGACCGTGAGCCCGCCGTCGGTGTGGCACCCGGCCTTTTCCGGCTCACCGGCCGCGGGCTCGTTCAACGTCGGCTCGGCCTGCCACCGGTGAACGCCGTGATCGGCCGGCGCTTCTGCGAACCGTTCCCACGGGGCCGAGCCCGGCCTCGGTGGTGGGGTGCGCCGATGGTCAAGAGTGGCGTCAGTGCCGCCATCACTCATGTCCTATCGGCCTCCGAAGCTCTCATGCGACGGTCGGGGAGCCCGTGCGCAAATCCCGGCGTGCTCCTGCAGCGGCACCAAACCGACCCCCACGGAAGCGCAATGCAGCAAGGTCCACATCGTACTGAGTTATCGATCCCGATGCGATTTCGAGCGTGTTAACGCTCAGCCACCCGAGTGCATCACGTCCGCCCCGGCCGGCACCGTGCAGTCGTCCGGGTCGGTCAGCCAGCCTTCGGGCAGCGCCACGCGGGCCGGTGAACCCTGTCGGCCGCGAGGGCCGGCCGCCGTGTCCGGGAATGGCACCGCGCCGTTCAACCGGCCGAGCAGCGTGTCGAGTTCGTCCAGCGTCGTGACCATGGCCAGCGCTCGGCGCAATTCCGATCCGGCGGGGAAGCCGTGCAGGTACCAGGCGATGTGCTTGCGGATGTCGCGCATGCCCTTGTCCTCGCCGAAATGCGCCGCCAGCAGCCGGCCGTGCCGTCGCACGACGTCGGCGACCTCGCCCAGCGTGGGCGGGGTCGGGGCCGGCCTGCCGGTGAACGCGGCCGACAGCTCGGCGAACAGCCACGGCCGGCCCAGGCAGCCACGGCCGATGACCACGCCGTCGCAACCGGTGGTGGCCATCATCGCCAGCGCGTCGCTGGCGTCGTAGATGTCGCCGTTGCCCAGCACCGGGATGGTCCGCACCTGTGGCTTGGGCTGCGCGATCTGTTCCCAGTCGGCGGTGCCGGGGTAGCGCTGCGCCGCCGTGCGGGCATGCAGGGCGACCGCCGCGGCCCCCTCCGCTTCCGCGATGCGGCCGGCGTCCAGGTGCGTGTGGTGCTCGTCGTCGATGCCGATGCGGAACTTGACGGTCACCGGGATCTCGGTGCCCGCGGTGGCCCGCACGGCCGCGGCCACGATCTGGCCGAACAGCCGCCGCTTGAACGGCAGCGCCGCCCCGCCACCCCGCTTGGTGACCTTGGGCACCGGGCAGCCGAAATTCATGTCGATGTGATCGGCCAGGTTCTCGTCCGCGATCATTCTGGCGGCCGCGTAGGTGGTCGCCGGATCGACGGTGTAGAGCTGCAGCGAGCGGGGCGACTCGTCCGGCGCGAACGTCGTCATGTGCATGGTGACCGGATGCCGCTCGACGAGCGCACGAGCGGTCACCATCTCGCAGACGTACAGCCCGCTGACGGTTCCCGCCTTCGCCTGCTCCAACTCACGGCACAGCGTGCGAAAAGCGACGTTGGTCACGCCGGCCATCGGGGCCAGCACCACCGGGCTGGCCAGCGTGATCGGACCGATGCGCAATTTTTGTCCCGAGCCGGACTACCGACGGCTCATGGCCAGCTTGCCCGCGGTTTGATGCAGCTCGAACGCCGTGGTCCGCTTGCCCGTGCGGGCTTCCCGCTCGAGCTGACGCCGCTTGGACACCTCGAACTTGTCGCAGGACGCCTCGAGCTCCTTGATGAGCAGGGCAAGGTCGTCGCGCAGCTCGGCCGCCTCCCCGGTGATGTCCTCCCGCTCGAAGAAGCGCCATTTCTTCAGGATCGGCATGACGACGTCGTCGAGGTGGATGCGAGGGTCGTACACGCCTCCGACGGCGATCAAGACGGCTTTGCGCCGGAATTCGGGCACCTGGAAACCGGGCATCTGGAAGTTGCGCAGGATCTTGTGCAGCGACTTCGTCGCCTGGTTGGGATCAATCTCGAACCCTGCCTCACTGACGTCGCGGTAGAAGATCATGTGCAGGTTCTCGTCGGCCGAGATTTTGGCGAGCATCTGGTCTGCGATCGGCTCGTTGCAGGCCTTACCGGTGTTGCGGTGCGAAATCCTGGTCGCCAGCTCCTGGAACGTGACATAGATGACCGAGTCGAACAGGCTCTCGGCGAACAGGTCTTCTCGAACCTGGTGGTTTTGGCCCGGGCTGAAGCCGCGGTTGACCACCTCGAGGCGCAGCTTCTCCAACTCGATCGGGTCGACCGCGCGGGTCACCACCAGGTAGTCGCGCAGCGCGATGCCGTGCCGGTTCTCCTCGGCGGTCCAGCGGTTGACCCACTGCCCCCAGGCGCCGTCCATACCGAAGTTCATCGCGATCTCGCGGTGATAGGAGGGCAGGTTGTCTTCCGTCATCAGGTTCTGCACCATCGCCACCTGGGCGAGGTCGGAGAGCTTGCTCTGTTCGGGGTCCCAATCCTGACCGCCGAGCGCGTAGAAGTTCTTGCCGTCCGACCACGGGATGTAGTCGTGCGGGTTCCAGTCCTTATGCACGCTCTCGTGACGGTTGAGGTATTTCTCGACCACCGGTTCAAGTTCGTGCAGCAGCTGTAGGTCGGTCAGCTGGGCTGACATGGCCCCTCCAGTTATCTGTGTCTACGGGTTGCAGTCAATATATCTGTGCCCGCCGGTAGCATCAAGTTTCTCCAGCCCGCGCGCCGCCGCGATATTGGATCGTGACTTCTCACGTCTTGCCGGCTCGGCGCGGACGGAAACCGCTTACTCGGGTTTCGCTTGCTCGGCGGGGGACACGTACGGCGCGGCCGCGGTGAACAGCATGTTGACGCAGTAGTCGATGAATTGCTTGCGGCTGGCCCCCAGGTGGCCGTTGAGGTAGGCGGTGAACAGGCTCGTCAGACCGCCGACCAGGCTTGTGGCGATCATTTTCTGCAACACCGAATCGCCGATCCGGGACAGCTTGCGCTGCAGCAAGTCGATGAAGTTGGGCATCCACTCCGCGCCCGACTGCGTCAAAATCGGCTCCACCGTGGGCGCCAACAGCAGCACCCGTCCGCGCACGGGATCGTCGACCATCAACTCGACGAATTGTTCGACGGCCTCGCGCGGGGTCTTCGCCGAGGTAAGGGTGTTCATCGCCCGCGTGCACACATCGTCATAAACGGCGCGCACGAATTCGTCACGGTCGGAAAAGCTTTCGTAGAAGTAGCGCTCCGTGAGCGCGGCCTTGCGACACACCGCGCGCACGGTCAACGCGGGGCCGCGATCGCTGCCGAGCAGCTGCACGCCGGCGGTGATGAGATTGTCGCGACGGAGGGCGAGCCGGCTCTCCAAGGGGACGCCGGTCCAGCGGCCCCGTCGTTGACCGGTCGGCACATCGCTCCTAAGCTCTAAAGTGACAACGCATGTAGTCAGTTTGCCGATACTTACAGGAATCCAACAGTGACCCAACATACTTCCGCACCCCGCTCGCTGACCAGCGGCTCCGACGGCGTCGCCGGCGGCTGTCCGGTGTCGCCGCTGGGCTNAAAGCTTTCGTAGAAGTAGCGCTCCGTGAGCGCGGCCTTGCGACACACCGCGCGCACGGTCAACGCGGGGCCGCGATCGCTGCCGAGCAGCTGCACGCCGGCGGTGATGAGATTGTCGCGACGGAGGGCGAGCCGGCTCTCCAAGGGGACGCCGGTCCAGCGGCCCCGTCGTTGACCGGTCGGCACATCGCTCCTAAGCTCTAAAGTGACAACGCATGTAGTCAGTTTGCCGATACTTACAGGAATCCAACAGTGACCCAACATACTTCCGCACCCCGCTCGCTGCCCAGCGGCTCCGACGGCGTCGCCGGCGGTTGTCCGGTGTCGCCGCTGGGCTACGCGGGGCCGCCGATGCCGCTCGGCCCGGATTCCCTGACCTGGCGGTACTTCGGCGACTGGCGGGGCATGTTGCAGGGTCCGTGGGCTGGCTCCATGCAAAACATGCACCCGCAACTGGGCGCGGCCGTCATCGACCACTCGACGTTCTTTCGGGAGCGCTGGCCGCGCCTGCTGCGCTCGTTGTACCCGATCGGTGGCGTCGTCTTCGACGGCGACCGCGCCCCGGTCACCGGTGCCGAGGTGCGCGACTACCACACCGACATCAAGGGCGTCGACGAGCAGGGCCGGCGCTACCACGCGCTGAATCCCGACGTCTTCTACTGGGCCCACGCCACCTTCTTTGTCGGCACGATCCATGTGGCCGAGCGGTTTTGCGGCGGGCTGACCGAAGCGCAGCGGCGCCAGCTCTTCGACGAGCACGTCGAGTGGTATCGCATGTACGGCATGAGCATGCGCCCGGTGCCGGATTCCTGGGAGGACTTCAAGGTCTACTGGGACCGCATGTGCCGCAACGTCTTAGAGGACAATTGGGCCGCCCGCGCGGTGCTCGACCTGACCGCGCTGCCCAAACCTTCCTTCGCCCAATGGCTTCCGGACCCGTTGTGGGCCGCGCAGCGTAAACTGCTGGCGCCGTTCTTCGTGTGGCTCACCGTCGGTCTCTACGATCCGCCGGTGCGCGAGCTCATGGGTTACCGGTGGTCGCGTCGCGACGAATGGCTGCACCGGCGTTTCGGCGACCTCGTCCGCGTCGTTTTCGCCTGCGTGCCAAAGCGATACCGTAAACACCCGCGGGCGCGGGCCGGCTGGGATCGCGTCACCGGCCGAATCCCGGCAGACGCACCGCTGGTGCAGACGCCCGCGCGCAACCTGCCGCCGCTGGACGAGCGGGACAACCCGAAGCACTATTGCCCTCGGGTCTCCTAACGCGGCGGTAGCTCTACCCGTGGGCGTGGTTGTGCGCGCCTTCGAGGTCGGACTGGTGCACGTGTTGGTGAGTGTGCTCGGTTCCGTCGTCGTGGGCGTGCGGATGCTCGTGGCTGACGTGGTCGTGCTCGTGCGTGGTGTGCGCGTGTGAGTGGGTCGCGTCGCCGTGGCGGTGTTCGTGCGCGTGCGGCGCGTCGTGGGTGTGCGGCTCGGTCATCATGTTCCCTTCCGACGTGGAATCTGTTGTGGCTGTCGGTCGTCAGGCCGGGTCCCGACGGGGCCGGGCGTTTCGGGTCGGCGACGGTCCGGCGACGGCCTTCAGGTCGCTCTCGCCCCGGTGATGGCGGGGAACCCCGGGGCCGGCATGCTCGGCGTTGCAGACCGCATCGATGACGAGCTGGCGGACGTGGTCGTTCTCCAGGCTGTAGAAGATGCTGGTCCCGTCCCGTCGCGTGCGCACCAGGCGCGCCATGCGCAGCTTCGCCAGGTGCTGGGAGACCGACGGCGCGGGCTTTCCCACGTGTTCGGCGAGTTCGTTGACCGACATCTCGCGATGCGTCAGCGACCAGAGCACTTGCACGCGGGTGGCGTCGGCGAGCATCCGGAAAACCTCGACGACGAGGCCGGCCTGGTCGTCGGGCAAGCGGTCTTCGCTATTACCTGCATGCATACGCAAATAGTAGCGAAGGGTGTTCTGTGCGGCAATGCCGCGGTAGTCAGCCCGGGGGGACGACCGTCGAGTTGCGCCGGCCGCCGTTGCGCTCGTTCCAGAACCGGTACACGTCCACGGCGGCTTCGTGGGGCCGGTAGCGCATCGGGAGGCGACGCCGGTCCCAGGTCTTGGCGAATTCGTCGTAGAACGTGGAGACCTCGAAGTATTTGCGGTCATCGAGGTAGTACTGCTCGTAGGACTCGCGGGTGATCAGGAAGACGACTTCCCTGGGCGAGCAGTAGTACAGCGAGCCCAGGCACATCGGGCACGGATGGGCCAGCACATAGATGGTGCTGTCGACCAGGTGCTCGGTGCCCAGCTTCCTGCACGCCTCCCGGATGGCCAGTATTTCCGCGTGTGCGGTCGGATCGTTCGTCTGGGCCGCCTGGTTGGCGCTCTCGGCGAGGATTTCGCCGTCCTGCACGATCACCGTCGCAAACGGGCGACCGCCTTCCGCGACGTTTTGGTGTGCGAGCTCGATCGTGCGCTGGGCAAAGTCCGTCACAGGTCGGAGGGTAGTCCCGCGGCACGGCCACCGGCTTGTGGTAGTAACTAGACGATCTATATTTTTCGGCCCGGGGATGAGGAAGACCATGGCGCGCACCGACCGTGATCGTTGGGATTTGGCGACGAGCGTCGGAGCGACGGCGACCATGGTCGCCGCGCAGCGGGCGCTGTCCAGCGACGAGAAGTTGATCGAGGATCCCTATGCGGCGCCGTTGGTGCGCGCGGTCGGCATCGACGTCTACGTGCGGTTGGTCAACGGTCAGATCCCGGTTGAGGAGGAATCCGAGTTCGATCCGCAGCGGATGGCGCGCGGAATGGCCTGCCGCACCAGGTTTTACGACCAATTCTTCCTCGACGCGGCACGGGGCGGAATTGGCCAGGTGGTCATCCTCGCGTCGGGGCTGGACGCGCGCGCGTACCGCCTGCCGTGGCCGGCGGGAACCGTCGTCTATGAGGTCGACATGCCGGAAGTGATCGAGTTCAAGACGCTGACGCTGCGCGACCTCGGCGCCGAGCCGACCGCCGAGCGGCGCACCGTCGCCGTCGACCTGCGCGACGACTGGGCCGCGGCGCTGCAGGCCGCGGGCTTCGATCCACAGGCGCCCGCGGCGTGGAGCGCCGAGGGCCTACTGGTCTACCTGCCCGACGAAGCCCAAGACGCCCTGTTCGACAACATCACCGCGCTGAGCGCGCCGGGAAGCCGCCTGGCCTTCGAATTCGTGCCCGACACCGCCGTTTTCGCCGACGCGCGCTGGCGTGCGCACCATGACCGGATGAGCGAACTCGGATTTGAGATCGATTTCAACGACCTCGTGTACCACGGTCAGCGCAGCCACATCCTGGAGTATCTGAGCCGGAGCGGATGGCGTACGTCGTCGCAAACCGTCGAGGAGTTGCACACGGCCAACGGCTTCGTCTATCCCGACGATGACGTGGCCCAAGCCTTCGCCGACGTGACCTACAGCAGCGCGACGCTCAGCGGCTGAGCAGGTCGTCCTTCAGGCGATTGGTGAGCATCTCCTGGAACACGGTGCGGGCGGGGTCGTACAGGTCCTGGAAGGTCGCCAGCGTTGTTTGCCGGTCGTACTCGGGGATTGACCCGAGCGGAGTCCAGAAGCTGTCGATGTCCAGCAGGAAGAACGGCCCCTGCGCGGCCGGCATCGTGCGGCGCAGGTGGTAGCTGGCATCCAGCGCCTGGCCCACGCCGGGCCCGTAGCGCACGATCATCGACTTCCCGGGGTTCGCCTCGCGGTAGACCGCGGCGCCCTGCCATTCGGTCAGGGTCAGCCCGGCGGGGGCGATGCGCTGCGGTCCGAGCAGCGGCTCGGCGATCCAGTTGGCCCACTCGATGCGGCCGTCCACGCCCTGGGGGACGCGGATCTCGAGGACGTAGCGCAGGCCGAGGCGCTCCACCCCGACGATCGGCGAAAACTGGGAGCGGGCGTCGATGACCCGCATCACCAGGTCGACCAGCTCCTCGAAGTTGGTGTATGCGGTGGTCTCGATGACGACCGCCTGGGACTTCATCGACGCGGCGAGCGTGTTATCGCGGTTGACGTAACGGACGAAACGCTCGGCGGCCGGTTGCGGGTTTCCCCCGGCGCCCATCGCCCAGGCCACGTCCTGCGCCTGGCGTTCGATGGGCAGCAGGTCCGCGAGCAGGCGTCTGAGCTCTCCGCTCGAGGTTTCGGTGAGGGAATCCGTTGCCGGGTGACGGATTTCCATGGTTACCAGGGCTACGGGCGCGTTTGGGTAGGCCGCATCGACACTCACATTCCCGAGCATAAGCCAAGCCCGTTGGCGGCCCAACGAGGGCCACCCTGCGTCGCCGCCGCGGGGCGCCCGCGGGGTGATTCGCAGTGGTGCCGGGCACGACCGGACCGCGCATTGGCGGCATCGGCCGAGGTAATTCCGGCTATCGGTGCCCCCACTAGGACTCGAACCTAGGACCTGCGGATTAAAAGTCCGTAGCTCTACCAACTGAGCTATAGGGGCGCGAAGGTTCAGAATACTGTGTTCGGAACACCGCCCCGACGGCGCTCGTTTGAGGATTGGGCCTGCGGTGACCTAAGCTGACGTGGCTCCCAACGGTAACTGCGTTGCGAGTGCCCCCGGAGTGATTCGGTTCTGGCCCCCATCGTCTAGTGGCCTAGGACGCCGCCCTTTCACGGCGGTAGCACGGGTTCGAATCCCGTTGGGGGTACGCGCGACGCAATGACGCGGAGCGATAGCGAGGCCCTGTGGCGCAGTTGGTTAGCGCGCCGCCCTGTCACGGCGGAGGTCGCGGGTTCGAGTCCCGTCAGGGTCGCCAGCACGGCGAGGCAGCCATGCCTTCCGGCCAGGTAGCTCAGTCGGTACGAGCGTCCGCCTGAAAAGCGGAAGGTCGGCGGTTCGATCCCGCCCCTGGCCACCACCAACTGCACCGCTTGAAACCGTCGCGGGTCCCTGACGGGGGTATCGGCGATTTTCAGTCGGTGAGGGTGCCGAGGTAGGCATCGGCGTCCAGCAGCGCGGCAACGCCCGACGCGAGGGCCGCGGTCTCGGACTCGTCGACCTGAATGTCCAGCAGCCAGCCGGCGTTATAGGGGTCGGCGTTCACGAGCTGCGGGGTACCTTCCAGATCGCTGTTGACGGCGGCCACCTTTCCCGACAGTGGCGCGTACAGATCCGACACCGATTTGGTCGACTCCACTTCGCCGAAGGCTTCGCCGGCGATGAGCTCCGCGCCGATGTCCGGCAGTCGTATGAAGACGACGTCGCCAAGCGCCGACTGCGCAAAGTCGGTGATGCCCACCCGTACGGTGCATTCGTCTCTGCGACGGATCCACTCGTGTTCGGCTGTGTAATACAAGTCGGGTGGGACGTCAGTCACGAGTAATCCTGTTCTGTTCCTGCGGTTCTGGGCGCCATGCGTCAGCGGACACCGGGTCGGGGCTTGTGCGGTATGACGAATGGGTCTTTCGCATGCGGCCGGTTCACCGCAACGTGCCGCGCCGAGCAGCTCCTCGAGCAGCCTCGACTTGAGTGGGCCGCGCCGAGGCCCAGTTTGCTTGTGCGACAACGCCGCAACGCTTCACTGCGGCATGGCGCAAGTGCGCGCTGCCGCGCCTCGGTCGTCGACGCCAACGCATCAGAGATCCGACTATGCCGAGGCAAGCGCGAAAGCATCGGATGAGTCGGCGCTAGATGGCCCGTTTGAGCTCGTCGGCCATGTTGAGCTGTTCCCAGGGCAGTTCGATGTCGGTGCGCCCGAAGTGGCCGTAGGCGGCGGTCTGCGCGTAGATCGGGCGCAGCAGGTCTAGGTCGCGGATGATCGCGCCCGGGCGCAGGTCGAAGACCTCGGGCACGATCTTTTCGATCTTGACCGGGTCGACGGTCGCGGTGCCGAACGTCTCGATGAACAGCCCGACCGGGGCGGCCTTGCCGATGGCGTAGGCCACCTGCACCTCGACCCGCTCGGCCAGCCCGGCGGCCACGATGTTCTTGGCCACCCAGCGCATGGCGTAGGCCGCCGAGCGGTCCACCTTGGAGGGATCCTTGCCCGAGAACGCCCCGCCACCGTGCCGCGCCCAGCCGCCATAGGTGTCCACGATGATCTTGCGGCCGGTCAACCCCGCATCACCCATCGGACCACCCAGCACGAACTTGCCGGTCGGATTGACCAGCACCCGCGTCCCCGACGCATCCAAAGTCCGGTGGTCCAGCTCCTGCAGCACCGCCGTGAGCACGTGCGCACGAATGTCGGGATCCAGCGTCTTGTCCAGATCGACCCCGTCGGCGTGCTGGGTGGAGACGACCACGGTGTCCAGCCGCACCGGGACATCGTCCTCGTAGGCGATGGTCACCTGCGTCTTGCCGTCCGGGCGCAGGTAGGGCAGCGTCCCGTTCTTGCGAACCTCGGTCAACTTGCGCGACAACCGGTGCGCCAACGCGATCGGCAACGGCATCAGCTCCGGGGTGTCGTTGATCGCATAACCAAACATCAGCCCCTGATCACCGGCGCCCTGAGCATCCAGCGGATCCGCCGCACCCTCCACCCGGGCCTCATGGGCGCTGTCCACCCCCTGGGCGATATCCGGCGACTGCGCACCGATACCGATGTTCACCCCGCACGACGCCCCATCAAAGCCCTTGTCCGAGGAGTCATAGCCG
The DNA here is from genome assembly GCF_900078675.2 of Mycobacterium interjectum. Lineage (GTDB taxonomy): Bacteria > Actinomycetota > Actinomycetes > Mycobacteriales > Mycobacteriaceae > Mycobacterium > Mycobacterium interjectum. The sequence goes on along the minus strand of NZ_LT546237.1, from coordinate 3,479,469 downwards.
ATGTCGAGGATGCGGGCACGCACCGTATTGGTGATATCGGCGAACGCCTCCTTGGCCCTCGTCGTCACCTCGCCCACCACATGCACCTGCCCGGTGGTCACGAGTGTCTCCACCGCCACCCGCGAGCGCGGATCCTGCTCCAGCAACGCATCAAGGACCGAGTCGCTGATCGCGTCACAGATCTTGTCGGGATGCCCCTCGGTCACCGACTCACTGGTAAACAGCCGACCCTTTTCACTCACTGTCTCATCCTTCTGTTCAACCTGCCTTTTCAACTTCCAAGGGTGACGACGCGGTTCGGTCCCGCGCGTAACCCGCGCCATGTTTTCGGGGTAGTCACAACGTGACGACGCCGGCGGANTGCACCTGCCCGGTGGTCACGAGTGTCTCCACCGCCACCCGCGAGCGCGGATCCTGCTCCAGCAACGCATCAAGGACCGAGTCGCTGATCGCGTCACAGATCTTGTCGGGATGCCCCTCGGTCACCGACTCACTGGTAAACAGCCGACCCTTTTCACTCACTGTCTCATCCTTCTGTTCAACCTGCCTTTTCAACTTCCAAGGGTGACGACGCGGTTCGGTCCCGCGCGTACCCCGCGCCATGTTTTCGGGGTAGTCACAACGTGACGACGCCGGCGGATGGCTGAGTGGCATCCGCAGTTGCCGCGCACTATCGCGACAACGTCCCCCTTTTGCGATCCTCGCACCCCGCGAGGATCGCCTGGTGTGGCCCGCCGTTGTCAGTGGCGGTGGGCGCTCACGAGCCATGACGGCAGCTGCGCGCGGCCGTCATGTCCGATAGTCACATTGCGGTATTCGAAACCTTCCGGCAACGCAGTCGGGACGTTGATCCACGCGCGCGCGGGTCGGATGTCATCCACGAAAAGATGCTTGCCAACGATGCTTTCCAATTGGTGTCGAGTGAATGGACGCGGGCCAAAGTCGGCGCCGGGCGGGAACGCCTCGGTAGCGAACACGAGAGCAAAAAACTTGCCGCCGGGCCTCAGCGCGCGGGCGCTAGATTCCACGTACGCGTGCCTGAGCCCTTCGGGCAGGCAGTGGAACACGAGCCCGTCGATGACGGTGTTGAAGTACTTTTCATAGCCGGTTGATTTGCTCAGATCGGCCACCTCGAACGTCGCGGTCAGGCCTCGGTCCGCTGCTGCTTTCTTAGCCTTCTCAATGGCGCTGGCAGACCGGTCCAGCCCAACGACTTCGTATCCCTTTTCGGCCAATGTCAATGATGCAGTTCCCACGCCGCATCCAGAATCGAGCACAGGCCCCACGAAAAGCCCCTGCCGTTCCAGAACGGCCAAAGCAGGCTGCAATTCGCCAATATTCCAGCCAGGGTTTCCCGGCGCGTACGACGCGTTACCGTCATACAGTTCATCCCAGTCCACGGTGTTTACGTTAAATGTAGGCACGGTTATCAGCCTAAGTGGACGAGGCCGTTCATCGCAATGCTGTGAGTTCTATTTAATCAAGATGACACGCACTTATCTCTATAGATCAGCCTTTCTGAAAAACGCCTAGGAATAAGCTATTATTTTCCGTAAAGTTCGGCCAGCGTCACGTGCAAAGTCCGTGTTTACGGACATAGAGGCTGAACGCAGTTGGCGCGGACGATAAAGATCGTCAGCAAGGCGGCAACCATAGCCAGGAACAAGCGCTGTTATTGACCAAAGTTCAATGGTGTCGTCAGTTAATAGACGTCACACTCGGGTCCGTTATCGCAGCCATTTCCTTCGATCGGCCTTGCGTAACTGCGCCGCCGCCCGTGGCTCGTTCGTGACCGCCGAGTGCGGTGTGCCAGTGGGCCCGGGTCGGCTAGCAGCGCTGGCCCGGTTGGCCCATAACGGCGCCCGCGAGTAGTGCTAGAAACCCCCGCGGGGCGACCAATAGGAGAGCATCTCGGCGAACGTCTGGAATGCCGGCCTCGATACCCCGTAGGTCGCTTCCAGGTGGACGCTCAGCGGGAAGCCGAGGTCGATGACCCCGTCGATCACGCGCTTGTACAAATCCACCAGGAGTCGCCGCTTTTCCGCTGGTTCGCTGCCGGCCAGCTCGCGGACGAACGCCTGCTCGTCGGCTACCGCGGGGTTGCCGGGATCCTGGATCAGCCAATCGATCAGGCCCACGCCGGTTTCGATCCTGGGGACAAAACCGAACGACAGCAGCACCTCTGGCCGATGATCGCTGTCCTTGGCGAAGTCGGCCAGGAACCCCACGATCGCGTCGGAATACAACAACTGCGTCATGCCGTACGTGGCCCCGCGGTCGCATTTGAACGTAAAACGGCTGTGCTCGCCCTCGCGTGTCGGGATCAGGATTGCCCCGCGGTTGGGCACCAGGTCCCGATAAATCGATAACGCGTCGGTGGGCGCGACGCCGGAACCCTCCCCGTCGGTCATCGTGCGCGGGACGCCGACGAACACCACACCCTCCATGCCGGCTCCGCACAAGTCGGTGAGGCGGCTACTCAGCGACGACTTGTCCATGAAGGCGGTGACCTGGGTGCATAGCCCGTTGATGCCGGGTAGTTCCCGTTTGATCACCGACCAGAAGTCGAGGACGTCCAGCTTCTGTTGCATCGGGACCGGCCGGTCGTCGTCCTCGGCGATGATGCCGGGAATCATCACGTGCCGAATCTGTCCGTCGAGTCCGGAATCGCTGCAGTACTGCGCCACTTTGCGCGCTTCTTCGAATGCTCGCTCATGACCGCCGTTCACATTCGGTGGCACCAGCTCGAGCGCGACCGTGTTGAGGGTCACACGCCTCCCTTTGTCCTGACGATCCGGGCGGGGGCCCAAGTCGTCGCGTCTACGAAGATCGACTGTCGCCGCGGGCGGCGGCGACTTTTCGAAACCACCCACGCGTCCCGGGCGAGCCCACCGACGTTCGTGCCGGTCACGGCCCACCTGGGGGTCAGTAGCGGTAGTGGTCGGCTTTGTAGGGGCCGTCGACGTCGACGCCGATGTATTCGGCTTGTTCTTTGGTGAGTTTGGTCAGTTGGCCGCCGAGGGCTTCGACGTGGATGCGGGCGACCTTTTCGTCGAGGTGTTTGGGCAGCCGGTAGACCTCGTTGTCGTATTCGTCGTTTTTGGTCCACAGCTCGATCTGGGCGATCACCTGGTTGGAGAAGCTGTTGCTCATCACGAACGACGGGTGCCCGGTGGCGTTGCCCAGGTTGAGCAGCCGCCCCTCGGACAACAAGATGATCGACTTGCCGCTGTCGGGGAACGTCCACACGTCGACCTGGGGGCGGATGTTGGTCTTGGTGGCCCCGGAGCGCTCGAGCTGGGCGACCTGGATCTCGTTGTCGAAGTGCCCGATGTTGCCCAGCACCGCGTAGTCCTTCATCGCCTTCATGTGCTCTAAGGTGATGATGTCCTTGTTGCCGGTGGCGGTCACCACGATGTCGGCGCTACCGATCGCGTCCTCGACCGTGGCGACGTCATAGCCCTCCATCAGCGCCTGCAGCGCGTTGATCGGGTCGATCTCGGTGACCACCACCCGGGCGCCCTGGCCCTTGACCGAGTCGGCGCAGCCCTTGCCCACATCGCCATAGCCGCAGATCAACACCTTCTTGCCGCCGATCAACACATCGGTGCCGCGGTTGATCCCATCGATCAGCGAGTGCCGACACCCGTATTTGTTGTCGAACTTGGACTTGGTCACCGAGTCGTTGACGTTGATCGCCGGAAACGCCAGATCCCCAGCCGCAGCGAACTGATACAGCCGCAACACCCCGGTGGTGGTCTCCTCGGTCACCCCCTTGACCGACTCGGAGATCGTCGTCCACTTGTCTTTGTCGGTCTCGAAGCGGTTGCGCAGCAGCTCCAAAAACACCTTCCACTCGGTGGGGTCGTCCTCCTCGGCGGGGGGCACCACCCCGGCCTTCTCATACTGCGCACCGCGCAACACCAGCATGGTGGCATCCCCGCCGTCATCCAGGATCATGTTGGCGGGCTCGTCGGGCCAGGTGAGCATCTGCTCGGCCGCCCACCAGTACTCCTGCAGCGTCTCACCCTTCCAGGCGAACACCGGCACCCCCTGGGGCTCCTCGGGCGTGCCATACGGGCCGACCACCACCGCCGCCGCCGCATGATCCTGGGTGGAAAAGATGTTGCACGACGCCCACCGGACCTGCGCACCCAGCGACACCAGGGTCTCGATGAGCACCGCGGTCTGCACGGTCATGTGCAGCGAGCCCGAAATCCGCGCGCCCTTAAGCGGCTGCACCTCGGCATACTCCCGGCGCAGCGACATCAGACCCGGCATCTCCTGCTCAGACAGCTCAATATCCCGCCGGCCGTAATCCGCCAGCGACAAATCAGCGACCTTGAAATCGATGCCATTACGGACCTCAGCGGTCAACGAACTCTCAGTCGTCGTCATAACGTGACTCATCCTTCTGCGATTTGGGAGCTCAGCCGTCAGTGGGCTGAAGTATTTGAAACCGGTGATTAGCTAGACCGATACTTTGCTTTAGCCAGCCCCCGTCTCCCTCTCTTGTTCACCGGTCTATACGTTCCTGAGTTTCCTCTGCGCCCACTCCGCTGGCGCGCAACGGGCATGGCTAAGTAAACGACATCAATAGCTGCCGAATTCGATCTTCAATAATACGAAGGCGGACGACGCGCGGGCCGACAAACCTTTGACCCGGAAGCCCGAAGGCGTGCCCCAACAATGTGGAACACAATCGCAACCAGATCCGCAACTACAGCGCTGAACGGAATGGCTGAGGGACGCGTCATTGGGTAGCCTCGATACCGAACATACACCTATGCAACTGTTAAACACCGCCACGAAAGCTGTCCAAGAGCTGTGACGGCGGTGGGCTTGCCCGCTTAATGGACACACGTCCAGCTAAGGCGCAAGCGCGTGAATATATATAACGAAGGATGGAGAATTTCGTGACGATCGCGGTAACAGGTTCGATTGCGACCGACAACCTGATGCGGTTCCCCGGCCGCTTTTCCGAGCATCTGCTGGCCGACCATCTGGAAAAGGTCTCGCTCAGCTTCCTGGTGCACGACCTGGTGATCCACCGGGGCGGCGTGGCCGGGAACATCGCCTTTGCCATCGGTGTGCTGGGCGGCGATGTCGCCTTGGTCGGCGCGGCCGGCGATGACTTCAGCGAATACCGCGAATGGCTGCAGGGGCACGGTGTCAACTGCGACAACGTGCTGATCTCGCAGACCGCGCACACCGCGCGGTTCACCTGCACCACCGACGAGGACATGGCCCAGATTGCGTCGTTCTACCCGGGCGCCATGTCGGAGGCCCGCAACATCAAGCTCGCCGACGTGGTATCCGCCGTCGGCGAACCCGACCTGGTCGTGATCGGGGCCAACGATCCGGACGCGATGGTGGTGCACACCGAGGAGTGCCGCAAACTCGGCCTGGCGTTTGCCGCGGACCCGTCACAGCAGCTACCCAGGCTGTCGGGCGACCAAATCGGCAAGCTGATCGACGGTGCCACCTACTTGTTCACCAACGACTACGAGTGGGAGCTGTTGCTCAACAAGACCGGCTTGTCGGAGGCCGACGTTCTGACCAAGGTCGACTTGCGGGTGACCACGCTGGGCGCGAAGGGGGTCGACATCGTGGAGCGCGACGGCACGACCACGCACGTCGACGTGGTACCCGAGACCAGCCAGACCGACCCCACCGGCGTCGGCGACGCGTTCCGGGCCGGCTTCCTCACCGGCCGCAGCGCAGGTCTGAGCGTGGAGCGTTCGGCGCAGCTGGGGTCGCTGGTCGCAGTGCTGGTGCTGGAGTCGACCGGAACCCAGGAGTGGCAATGGGACGCCGACGTCGCCAAGGTCCGCTTGGCGGGTGCGTACGGCGCCGACGCGGCCACCGAGATCGCCGCGGTGCTCGCCTAACCCTGCCCGGCCACGGGCCGCAGAATCGCGCGCGGGCGCGGCGCCGAAGGAGCCGTAGGTGCCGCCCGGCCGACAAGGGGGTCGCCATCATCATGGTTGATGCCATCCCCGCGTGGTTGCCGAAATCTGTTGCGAGCCCGGTGGTCCGGCTGAGATCAGCACGGCACGTATTTGATACGTTGGACGGTGCCACTCGGGATCGCCCTGACAGAGCACTACGTTCCCGCGGCAGCGGTCGGGGCGCCCTATTCGTGCATTCGCGGGCAAGGGGCTTTCGCGTAGCAGCCCTTGAGGGCGGAATTGGCGGCCTCGAGCGCGAGCTGCTGGGACCGCCGAAGCTGCGCGATGTGATGGGCGTTAATCGCCGATCTCCCTCTTGTCCGGGTAAGACCCGCTACTGTGAAGGCAACAGACGGGATGGACGACATGAGCATAGAGAATTGGTGCGATGCACCAGAGATTCATCCCTCGAAGATTCGGGTCGGCGATGTCATCGGCACGCTGCAGCCCACAAGTCTGCGCTACGAGGTCAAGCTGATCAGCACGCCACAGACAAGTCACGGGCAGTGGACCTTTTTCGGCCGCGACGATGCGGGCCTACAGCACACGAACACGTTCGGCGAAGACGAGTTAGTTCGCAGGTACACCAAAGCATGATGACGACGCGGTAGGACTTCCGACCGGGTCCGCCTTGTGCGCCGTCCCGTCGACAACGACCTGCCAGCCGTCAAAGGTCGGATGGATCACGGCTCCGCCAGCCCCGATAGTCGTTCGACCAGTTGGTCAAAAGTAGCGATCGCGACCGAGCCGGCGCGGCGGGTTACTGCCGATTTGGTCACCTTCGCGAAAATCGTTGACCCGTCTAAGTGCTGCAAGTCCCCGATGGTGTCGGCGCGTAGGCGAGCTACACCGAAAAGCGTTTCTTCGGTGGGGAGGGCACAGAGGATCTGTTCATAGCTCATCGAGGTGACGGCATCGCGGGAGCAGCCGAGTATCTCGGCGAATGAGGCGTTGGCGAAGAGGACGGACCCGTCGTCCGCTAGGGCTATGGCAGGTACTGGGATTCGTTCGAGCGCCGATAAAGCGGGCCTTTGCTGTGGTTTGACCGTCGGGGAATCGCTCGGGCGCCGAAAACGACGGCTCTCCGACATCCGTTAGCCCTATTGCACATACGCTGTTTCGCCAACGTATGCCGTCTCAGAGTGGCGCAAGAGCGCCCAAAAAGCACATCGACTGCGGCGTGGTGGTTTGCAGGTGGGACAACATGCTCCGTCGCACACGATAGTTGTCAAAACCGGGATAAACCAGGCCCATCGGCGAAGGCGCTCGGGCGCTAGTCGACGGCTGGGCAGGGCTCCGGGGCCCAGGACGACGTCGCTGTACTAGCACTTGGGCGCCCCCCGCAACGCCGCGGCCGCCGAACGATGCTGCCGCGCAATTCAATTCACGTGCCTCGTATTCCCCCATCTTATGATGCTCGCCGTCACACGGTCGCTCGCGATTACTCTCTCACCTGCCGATCGACGAGACCTGTGACGCGCCGGGAATCGATCTCTTCACCTCCATCGCCCGAGTAGACGCGATAGTGCTCAGTTGCCGTTGTCTCGTGTTCTGAATCCTTAAGAGTGACGCGCGTGCTGCTGTCCGCTGTGTGTGTGACCTTGATCCAGTTGCCTGATTGCGGATCGTGGAGCATGTCACCCTCCTGGATCTCTGAAAGCGGCACCTGTTCTGTTGCATGTTCGGAACCCATTGCTCTCCCCGATCGCGGTAGTAGGTCGGCTGTGTCCACCCTCCCGGGAATCGTCCCGGTGACCACTTCGAGGATTCTCCGGCTAAGGGCACAGGTCAATGACCGATTAACCGGCCGACGGACCGAGGCGCGATTACGGCCGCGCCAAGCGATGAAAGCAGCGTCGCGCTCGTCAAATCCCTCCAACTAGTGGAAGGTGGAGGGATGACCTTGCCGCCGAGCCCCGCGGGCAGTTTCACAGTCGCCCGAATCCCGTTCGGCTAAATGTGGCGATACACGAGCGGCTCCTCGCGGCAGTCGACGGCCGGCGCGGGGTAGAGGCCGCCGACTGTCTGTGCGAGGCCTGCGTGGTTCTTCTCGACGTTGACGCAGCGGCGATTTCGCTCGTATTCGAGGGCGCGAGCAGCGGAACGCTGGGATCAAGCGGCGCGCCTGCCCGCGTGTATGACGAACTGCAGTTCACCCTCGGCGAGGGGCCGTGCCTGGACGCTGTCAGCCGGCGGATTCCGGTTCTGGTCGTCGACCTGGCCGACGCTCAGGAGGCCCGGTGGCCCGCCTATCGTCCTGCGATGCTGGCCCACCAGATCAGGGGCGTCTATGCCATACCGGTAGTCGTGGCAGGCGAATTCGTCGGCGCGCTCGACCTATTCCGCGCGCAGCCAGCGCCACTGGTGGGCGACGAATTGGTCGGCGCGGTCGCCGCCGCGGAGCTTGCGGGCATCCCGCTGCTGGACCTCCTCGACGCCGACCTGCAGGCCGCCGCCGCCGACCCGAACAGCGACGCCTGGGCCGAACTCAACACGCTGAGCCGTGCGGAGGTCAGTCAGGCCACGGGAATGCTTGTCGCCCAGCTGGAAATCGAGCCGGCCGAGGCCCTTGTCCGGCTGCGCGCCCACGCTTACGCCACCGGCCGCACCGCCACCGACGTCGCCCGCGACATCCTCGAGCGCCAACTACAGCTCGAAATCGACTGATGCGGGATCGCACCGACACCAACATTTCAGGAAGGAGGGCGCCGTGACTGACACCCCTCGTGAAACCCGCGTGCTGGACGCCGTCGTCTCGCTCGTCGACAGCCTGCTCGATGACTTCGACGTGGTCGACCTGCTGACCGCGCTCACCGAGCGTTGCGCCGAGCTGCTCGACATCGAGGCCGCCGGATTTCTGCTTGCCGACCCGCTGCACCAGCTCCGCCTGCTGGCCGCCACGTCGGAGCATGCCCGCGACATCGAACTCTTCCAGCTACAAGCCGACGAAGGCCCGTGCGTGGACTGCTACGCCACCGGCCAACCGGTCTCGGTCGCCGACATCCAAGGGGCAGCACAGCGGTGGCCGCGGTTCGTTCCTGCCGCCGTCGGGGCCGGCTTCGCCTCGGTGCACGCCGTCCCGATGCGGGCGGCCGGCATCGTGTTGGGCGCCCTCGGGTTGTTTGGCACCCGCGCTGGTGAACTCACCGAGGCCGATCTGCTTGTCGGCCAGACCCTGACACACATCGCGTGCGTCGCGATCCTCCAGGAACACCCACCCACACCGGCCACCCTCATGCCGCAGCTGCGCTCCGCGCTGACCAGCCGGGTCATCGTCGAGCAGGCCAAGGGCCTCCTCCACCACATGCTGGATGTGTCCCTGGAGACGTCCTTCGACCTGTTGCGGACTTACGCGCGGGCCAACGGCGAACACCTGACCGATGTCGCCCACCGATTGATGACGGATCGGCTTTCCCGCCCAATGCTGGTCGGGCGGTTGGCCGAACTGGCCGCTGCGCGACCCCATTAACCGGCTCAGCGACGCCATGCGCGGGCCCGCCGCACGGCCTCCTCGACCAGCCGCTCGGCGACGGCGTACAGCTTGACGTTCTCGGTTTGGCTGATACGGGTAAGCCGTTCGAAGGCCTCGTCTGCGCTGCCCCCCGACCGGCTGCGGACGATGCCGATCGCCTGATCGATCACCGAACGGCTGTCCAACGCGCGCTGCAATCGCAGCGTCCGTTCGTGGGCGCTGGCCAACAACTGCGCGTTGTACACCGATACCGCGGCGGGCCTGGCGAACTGGGATCCCAACCGCACGGCGTGCTCGGCGAAGGCGTCGCGGCCCTTGGCATAGGCATTGATCGAGCCGATCACCTGCTCGCCGACGACCAACGGCAGCGCCAGCGCGGAGTGCATGCGCATCCGCGCCACCCGGCCACCAAAGTGCGGCCAACGGTTGTCACTGCCCAGCGATCCGCTCACCGTGGGCCGCCGCGACTCCATGCAGGTGATGCATGGCCCTTCCTTCAGTTCGTCGTACTGAACTGTGTCGATCTCGTAGACAAGCGCCGCCGTCGCCGCCCACGTCCGCACGCTGGATATGCCGTGCTGCGGGTCGATCAAGGCGACGCCCACGCCTTCGGCGCCAGGGATCGCCTGGGCCGCGAACTCGGCCACGTCCCGGAGGAGGTCGATCACTCCGCCGGCGCCGGCGACGATCCCTGCCACTCCGCGGAGCCCGGCATACAATTCGGCCTCGTCCGCTTCCCGTTGGGTCGGGGAGAGTTCGGGCGGCACCTTACGACCCGGCTGGGCGTCGAAGTCGGCCAACATCCCCTCCTCGCGTACACCCTCGACCACAAACGTACTCTCGATCCCCCCCGAAGAAGTCAGCCGACGAGCGCCAACGTATGGGCACGCCGCAGTTTCCCCGAGGGCGTCTTGGGGATCATTCCCGGCTCGAGCACCACCACGTTGCGGGGGCGGACATCGACGTCGGCGACCACCTCGTGGGCCACCTGTTGCTCGATGCGGCGCACCTCGGCCGGATTCTGCCAGTCGTTGGACTCCACTGCGATCGCGAACGTCTCGCGGGCGTGCCCGGCGTCCAGGCGCACCGCCACGACGCTACCGGGCCGGACGCCGCAGACGCGCGCCGCGGCCCGTTCGATGTCGGTCGGGTAGATGTTGCGCCCGGCCATGATGATCACGTCCTTGACCCGTCCGCAGACGACGACGTGTCCGGACTCGGTGAGGTACCCGAGGTCGCCGGTGTCATACCACCCCTGGTCGTCCTGTGCAGCGACGAAACCGCCCATCGTCGCGTAGCCCAGCGTCACGGGTTCGCCGCGCACCTGGATGACACCGACGCCCCGGACGGGCAGGACGTTGCCGTCTTCGTCGACGATGCGGGCCTCCAGCCCCTTCAGCAGGCGGCCAAGCGTGGCCAGTCGCCGGGTTTTTCCCTTGCTCGCCGGAACAGCTCGGTGCAGTACGGCAAGCAGGTCGGCGTCGACCTCGTCGACCACCAGGCCCGCGCCGCACTCGGAGAAGGACACCGCCACGGTCGTCTCGGCCATGCCGTAGGCCGGCAGGATTGCCTCCGGGCGCAACCCGAACGGCTTGCCGGCCTCGCAGAGTTCTTCGACGTCGGCGGGTTCGACCTGTTCAGCGCCCGACAGTGCCCATCGCAGGGTGGACAGGTCAAACTGGCCCGGCTGGGCCGACTTGCGAAGCCGTCTGGCCAACAGTGTGTAGGCGAAGTTCGGCGCCGCCGTCATCGTGCCCCTGTACTTGTCGATGAGCTTGGCCCACAGCAGGATGTCGCGGAGGAAGTCCATCGGCGTGATTTTGACCAGCTCTGCGCCGAAATACATTGGCACGGTCAAGAATCCGGTCATACCCATATCGTGGAAGAGCGGTAGCCAGCTGACGATCACGTCGGTGTCGATGTCGACGTTTGCGCCGATGAACATCGCCTCGGCATTGGATACGACATTGCGGTGCGTGATCTGCACGGCCTTGGGCGACCCGGTGGACCCGGACGTCAGTTGCAGCAGCGCGACGTCATCGTCGTCGGTTTCGACCGGATCGATCGGGTTGTCGTCGAGCAGTCGCTCGACGACCAACACTCGCATGCCCAGCTGGGACAGCAGTGGGACCGCGGCCATGAACGGATCAGAGACGAGAACCGCTGTGGCACCGATCATCTTGATGACGCCGGCGGTTTCCTCAGCCCAGCGCGAAAGGTCGGTGCGCGGAGTGGGCTGGTGGAGCATGGTGAGGCTGGCGCCACGCATCCAGATGCCCTGCCCGGCAGGCGCGATCTCGGCCGGGGCACCGGCGAGCACGGGAACGGCGTCCCCGCGCCCGACGCCGGCCGTGGCCAGTCCACCCGCGATCCGACGGGCCCGCTCGTGCACTTCGCCCCAGGTATGCCGGACCGCACAGTTCGGCTCCCCGGTGACCATGCCCTTCGAACTGGATTGGGCCGTGCCGTACATCGTTTCGGTGAATTTACTCACGACCAATCCTTTGGCTACGGCGCGGCGGCGCAGTGAGATCGCCGGGCCACCAGCGCTGCCGATGTCGCGGTAGGAGTGCGGTCGGGCCACGGATTGGGCCGACGACGAACGCAGCGGCCGAGCGTGCCCCCTACGCGCACATCCCGAATGCTCCCTCGGTCCGATCGAAGAAAGAGCACGTCAGACACGCGGACGGTACACACTCGCGAGCCATCAGCCGGCGAGGCGCGCCGTTGTCGCCGACGGGTGCAGCGATTCTGAGCACCGGACTCCGTCAGGGGGCAGTTGCAAGCACAACCCTGTGACCGTCGGATGAACCGGATGGGCAGACGCGTGGCGGCGGGGACCTTACCGATCGCCACCGGACGTTTCCGGGGAGGCTGCGCAATCAACCGCAGTCAACAATACCGCAGGCGCATTCAGGAAAATGCTGAACGGCGCAGCCCACGGGGCCGCCGTGTTGATCCTATCCCCAACCGTCGCGCACACGGTTGTCCGCGAACCTTCGCAAGTTCCTGTATGCCAAGAGCAGTCAACGGAACTCGGTGACCAGGTTATATCCAATATTCAGAATCGGTTCTGCCGCACCATGACTGAGAACGCTGACGCCGAGGTCACGCGGGAGGCGGAACCCCGCTGGCGGCGGTGTCACAAAAGCCACTGCCGCGCACGTGGTGGTTGCTGCGGCCTCACCGACTCGGCCGAACCGCCTCAAGTACGCCCGAAACCCATTATTGAAGCATCGGTTCCACCGATGGCTCGATTTCTGCGGCGTATTGTCGGGTTAGCTGCCGTAACGCACGAGCATTCATCGGTAGTCCTGACGTCGAGACCTCGTGGAGAAGGCGGCGCGCCTCCTCGTCAGAGCTCGACGGTGCAAGCACGAACAACACCGCGTCGCGCGAGTGCGTGCCGACTAGATAGATGGTGTCGCTGAAAACCAGCCGGTAGGGATTCAGCGAGACCATTTCGCCGTGCCGGATAAGTCGCGTTGGGGCGGGCAACCACACGCTCGGGTCGTAAACGACTCGGTGCACCGCGCCGATCCATGAACCGAATACGGCCAGCAAGTCGGGTAGCTCTGACCTCAGGTCCAGGCTTTTCGGCCACCAAGCGCCATCTACGGCAGCGCGGGTGGGGTCGCGTTCGCATAGGGCCAGTCGGGTAGCACCTGGGGGATTCGAAGAAATATGCGCCACGGTGACGCTCCCGTCGACTCATTTCGCTATCGCAGACGGCTGCCCAACGGGGCGGTACTCGACAAACCCACGACACCGGGAGCATAACCCCGATCGATCCCGAGACGATCGACGAATCGCCATGAAGCGACGTCGCTTGCCGATTCACAAACCGATTGGGCGCCACCAGTGGGGATTGGCGCCGTGGTGTGGTCAGGAGCCGCGAAGGTCACGGGGCGGGCCCGAAGAATGATTGGCGCCCGGCGACGCACAGGAACGATGTCGGTGCGCCCCCGCTGAGCGGAGCGCCAGACCACGCCCGCACCAGAACGGATAGTGGCGTAACGTCGCTGTTAGAGCTGTTTCGTTGTCGGCGCTGGCCTCGGACGTCATCCCCCGTCGAGATCACGGGCAATGCAATTCCTCCGTCGGCCCGTTTCCGGGTTGATCGCTTCGAACTGCGAAGGGCCGGTCCCATGAAACGCGCAAAACCGTCGGTCGGTGGCATTGCGTCTCAACAGAATCCGACAATAGATTTAATCGCAGGTTCCGTGGAGCAAGGGTGCGATGGCACCGCCTCGGTGGGGGAGCGAACTGCGGGCGTGATCAATGCGGCGGGGTCGCAACGCCCCGCGAGTCCGGTGCGGCTCACTCTGGCATCCCGGCTCGGCAACAAGATTGATGGAGCGTGGTGGCCCCGTACTGGTGTGATCTCCCGTGAGCTGACTGAATTGGTCGCGGTTTTGGATGCCCGTTTGGGCCAGGTCATCGACATCGACGTCAACTGGTCGTCGTTGCAACGCCAGCCGGACCTGAATTGGGGCTGGTGGCAGGGCGTACGCCCACACATCATGACGGTCGGCGGCCGCGACGCGCGGGCGAAACTACTGATCGTTCCGCACCGAACTGCCACAGCCCTTGCGGTAATGGTCTTGCGCCAGGCTGCCGGCCTGCCCGTAAACGCGGCGCATCGCGATTCCCGCGCGTTCCAGACCGCCGAATGCATTATGCGCATGGCCCGGGGCGAGCGAATGTTTGAGGTGCGTCCCTCACGGCGAGCGGATGTCGCAGCGATACCAAAGGGCCGGGACGACTGAGGACGTCCCGTCGCCGCCGAGGGACTGGCGCGACGTCGATGCAGAACGGAATCTGTTGATTCCCGGTGGTTTTGGGGCCGCCCGCTTAGACGCGGGTTTCTGTTTCAGCTGTGCCGGTCGTAAGCAGGCTCTCGACGGTCGAGGTGTTGGTCGGCCCGGCCGCTGTCATCATGATGGCGTGTGCCTGCTCTGGGTCGGCATGCGGGGAAATAACCAATAGGACGATCTTGTTGCGGTTGAGCCCGAGCACTTCGACGGTGTTCACCGGCTGACGGTGATATCCGTCGAGCCGTACCGTTCGCCCGCCGGTCGCGAATTTTGCTGGTGCCGTTGCCCAATCGTTCATGTTGTAGAGCACGCGGCCGATCCGTCCCAGCCGGACCGACAGCACCGCCAGCAGGTCTGGCAGCTCCGCCGTGAGGTCGTCACTGTGCGGCCACCATGCGCCGTCGACGTACCCGCTCTGGGGCGCCTTGGCTTTCAGCCTCAAGCGCGGTGTGTGCGCCGGCGGGGCATGCCGGTTCCCGGTGTCCATATGGTCATCTTTCGGCGTCATCGCGACGCTCCCGTCTTGACCGTGAGATCGGTCAAATCATTCGAATCGGCGACGACATGGCTTTGAACAGTCAGGCACGGGGTATCGCCAATGCCTCCCACACTACACGGGGCCGTGCCGGGCGATTGGTCGCCAGGTGGTTGCCGCTGCGGCCCGATCGGGCGGCGGGCTCAGCGGATGGATACCAGGTGGTCGATCGAGTCCACCGGCAAGTCGCCGTCCAGGACGGCGGTAACGACCAGCTGATTCAGCGTGATCGCGCCTTTGTGATTGTCGAGGAACGCGGTGTCGGAGGCGTCACGACCGGTGGCTATGCGCACCAGGGTTTGCCGCGGCGCCAGCAGCGTCGCATCGACCACCCGCCATTGCCCGTCGACAAAAGCCTCGGCCACCGCGTGGAAGTCCATCGGGTACACACCGGGCGCGTACACCGACACCAGGCGGGCCGGGACGTTGACGGCCCGCAGCAGGGCCACCACCAGGTGCGCGTAGTCGCGGCACACACCTGCGCCGGAGAGCAAGGTGTCCACCGCCCCGTCGATCGGATCGCTTGAGCCGGGCACGTAGTTCAGCCTGGTGCCCACCCATGAGCTCACGTTTTCCAGCAGCGTCGCCGAATCACCGAAGGTGCCGAATTCGGTTGCGGCGAAACCGTAGAACTTATCGGCCTCGGCGTAGCGGCTGGGTCGCAGATACATCGACAGGTCGTATTCGGTCACCGGTGCGGGATCGGTCTGACCGACGATCGTCGCCGCATAGTCGGCTTTCAGTGTGCCCACCCCCGCGTCGAACTTGTGGATGCGGTTGCCATGCACACCACTGATCTCCAAGGGCCGGACGGGCTCTCCGTTCAAGACAAAGCGCAGCGATTCGAAGACCTCGGTGCCTGGATGCGGGGCCACGGCAATCTGAAATTCCAGCGTCGTGGGCGCGGTGATTTCAACTTCGATCTCGGCGCCCACTTCACGTCTCATAACGAGATACTGCGCCAATCGTTGCGGATCCGCCAGGCGAGCGCCGGCGTCGTCGCGGACGGGCGTGTCGCCCTGCGAGGTCCCGTCGCGGGTCCGTCTTCGAATCTTCTATCTCCACTCCATTTCGCCTACGCTGAATGACAGCGGCGGACTGAGCAGGTTGCGTTCGAGATGGTCTGCCGCTAGATGGCCGTTGGTGCGCAACTGTGGTGTTAAGCAGTCAGCACCAGGCCGGCCGCCGTCGAATCGTCACTGTGTGTACAAACGCAGCATGGCCGCCGATTGAGCCGGGACTCGTTGCGTGGTCCGCCTCATGGTCGTGCCCCCGGCGCGGTTTGACGGTCCGTGTCTTAACCCACCCGATCGGAGTAGGGTGGCAAAGCATCGGCGGCATTCAGTTCGTATCGTCCTTGGTGGTCGCCGATTCGATTGATCTGGCCGGTATCGCGGTCAAGACGGGAGCGTCGCGATGACGCGAGGATACGCACGCGACAGCCCGGGGGTGGGACGCCGCGCGGGAGCGCTGGGATTCGCGGGGCAGAGCAAAACAGCCGAAGCGTCGAGATCGGCCCGCGACCCCGCGGCAGTTTCTCCCTGCGTCTTTCCCGTATCGCAGCGCCCCACCGGACCGTCACTAGGTCGTCAGTCGCCACGGTCGTTTGGTCCCTCCGCCACGTGCGCCGCCTCGTCGTCCAGCGTCGCCGCGCACGCAGTGGTCGAACGCGCCGCGCGACTCATCGAATTGCAGAGGTAGCTGTCCAAGACGGGCTCGCTGAACGTGATTCAGTTGGCATCGCGTGGGCGCGTGTTGGTTAAGCGTTGTGGCGCAAAAGGTTTCGTTGCAGAGGGGATGGTGCTCTGATGGTTATGCGGTTGTCGGGCATCGATGCGCTGTCGCTGCACACACAGAGCTCGAAGATGCCCGCGCACACGGTCACGCTGGTCGTCCTCGACGCGTCCGATCGGCTCAGCCACCAGCGGCTACACCAACTCCTAGCCGCGTCGCTGCCGCAGCTGGCGCGCTTTCGCAGCCGGTTGGTCACCAAGCCGCTGGGGGTGGGGCAGCCCCTGTGGGCCGAGATTGAGGACTACGATCCCGCTCCGCAAATTCATTGCGCAACGGTGCGCGCTCCCGGCGGTCGGCGCGAATTGGCCGGTCTCATCGCGGATTTGAGCACCGGCGGACGGGATCGCCGTAACCGGCTGTGGGAAGCGTGGAGCATCAACGGTCTGGCGGGCGGGCGGTGGGCGCTGGCGGTGAGGATGTCGCCCGCATTGAATGACGGGGCGGCAGGGGCCGCGTCCTTATGGCCGCGGCTGCTGACTGCCCGGCCGCACGCCGACCCGGCAAACAACCTGCCGATCGAGCCGAGCCTTGGCCCGGCTCCTTCCGGCCGCGAACTCGTTGCCGACGTGGTGACCGAGCTCGTCGAGAACCACGTCACCGGCATGTGGCTGATCGCCGACACGGTGTCCGGTGTGCTGCAGGGCGTCAGCAGCCGGCTGCTCCGCACGCGCGAACGAAGACCGATGACCCCGTCGGCAGCGTCGATGAGCGGGCCGGTGCCACGCACAGTGTTCAACGAGCCGCTGACCAAGCGGCGCGCGGTGGCATTCGCCGCGATCCCGCTGGCAGACGTGAAGACGGTCAGCGATGCGTTCGGGGGCAGCATCACCAATGTTGTTCTGGCCGCGTGCGCGCTGTCTTTGCGCGCCTGGCTGCAGCGACACGACAAGGTGCCCGAGGGTCCGCTGCTGATGCGGATGCCATTCGAGTTGCCGGCCACGGAATCCCCCCCGATCGGCAGGGCGTTGACGGTCGGGCGGCTTCGCATCCCGGTGCACCTCGACGACCCTGTGCAGGTCCTCGCCAACCTCCATACCGCCACCGAAAGGCTGAACGCAATTCGGGCACGCAGCAATGAAAATCGTCCCATGATTGATTCGGAGACGGTGGCCTCGCTCATCCCGCCGGCGGTAGCTCACGTGGGTGCGCAGCTCTACGCTCGATCGGGCTTGCGGCGTCAACTCAAGCCGATCTGCCACGGCAGTGTCTCCTCGACTGCCGTTGAGCCGGTGCCGGCGTACTGTGCCGGCGTCAAGGTCGTCGGCATGCATACCGTGGTGCCACTGGCCGAGGAAAGTGGGTTGAACATCGCGCTGACCTCCCGCGGTGACGATCTGGATGTGAGCGTGTGTGCGTGCCCCGACAACGTGCCGGCGGTCGACGATCTGGCGACCGGGATCGCGCACTCACTCGACATTCTGGTGGCGGCCGCACAGGAATCTCCTCGTGGGCAAGGCCGATCCGTCGTTACGGAGATGACGTCACATCCCGTGAATCGTGCACGCGGCAGAAGCCACGACAGGTTCAAGTAAGTCCCGGTGCTGTGTGGCAGCTTGTCGCCCGTTCGTTGATCCCGCCCCGGGCCACCGCGAGAACGATCAGAAGCTCCCGTACGGCGTACCGGTCAGGATCGAGTAACCCGCCTCCCCGAGGACTGCAACTTCCAAACCGCCGAGCATCGGGAGCAATCCGACATCGGCGGCGACCGGGTAGCCAAACGCGTTGATGAGCCCATCGAGGGGCTGGCCGTTGACCATTTGCGTGATCCCGTTCAGGAACAGGTTGACGTCATAGGACGGCAGGGAGGCGAGGGCGGCCGTCGTGATATCTGCCGTCGGCAGCAGCGTCGAGTAGGCGGTCGAGAACGCCGTCGTCGCGGCGTCGACGATCTGGGTGTTCGCCGCTTCCAGGCCCGAGAGAAGGTCGGTGATCGTAGGCGGCCCGGCGGGCAGGGCCGGTGTGCCGGACCCCCACGACAGTGAGGTCAGCGCCTGCGTTATGCCCTGCAGCGACGGCAGCTGCGGTGGTCCCTCGGCGTGGAAGTCGGCGATCGCGGCGCCGATTCCCTGGTTGGTCCCGCCCACCAGGGCGGGCCCCAGCGCGGTGGTGTCGCTCAGCGGCGGCAAGAATCCGAACGGGGTAGTCACATTGGCCGGTCCGGTGGACCAGCCGAAATTCGGGTCGCCGTAGCCCCAGTTGACGAGAGGCGTCAAAACGGGTTGCACCAAATCCGCGACCGGGTTCCCGATGTAGGGGATCAACCGCACCGGATCCAGCAGCGGCAGGTTTTGGCTGGGAATCATGTAGAAGGTGGTCCGGGTGGGGCCCTGTGTCGGCAACACAATCGCCGAATTGATCTGCGTCGACGTCAGAGTGTCATAGCCCGTGTGCACCGTCACCATGCCCGCCAGGGCATTGAGGTCGGAGAAGATGTCGATCGGGTATCGCGGGAAGTCGGCCCAGCCGTCGTATTCCAGGGTGTAAACCTTGGTGACGAAGTCATTGGTCGGCATCGGGCCGAGGGTCGAAAAGCCCAGCGTCGGCAAGCTAAGACCCGGGAAGCGCGCGTCCCAGCCCCCGTTAGGGTTCATCGAGTTGCCAAGCAGCACAAAATTTATCGGTAGATTGCTCGGTGTGCCGCCGGGATCCAATAGCTGCATCTCGAGCGCGGCGATGTTGGCGCCCTGCGAGTAGCCCAGGACGTTAACGGTATTTCCGGCGGCAAGTTGCTGTTGGATCGCGTTATTCAGGGCCGTGACGCCGCGGGCTATCGATATGTTCTGCATCAGGTCTTTGATGCCGCTATCCGGATATTCTCCCGCCGGCATCGCAAGGGCTTGGACGAGGCCGACGGGGAAGTTCGGCATGACGTANCACCGGCCGCGGCCAGCGCCCGGGCGAACTCAGCGTGGAGCGCCGCCGCCCGCCCGATCAGCGCCCGCCACTCCTGGCCGTACGCGCTGAACAGTCTCGCCAGCGCGGCGGATATTTCGTCGGCGGCGGCCGCCGCCACAGCGGTTGTCCGGCCCGCCACGTCGGTCGTCGCCTGGTGGATCGTCGAACCAATCGCCGCGACATCCGCGGCCGCTGTCGCCATCACCCGCGGCTGCGCCTGCACGTACGTCATCGGTCCCTCCCTCCCGCGCCAGCATAAGGCGGTCCGGGGGGCGGGGCGGGCGTTCAGGCAAGACGTTCGTCGGGCAAGTCCTCGGCCGCAAGGCCTTTCACCCGTCGTCGGCTAGTCGAGCACCGGGATCAACAGCCGCGATGACGAGCGAACCGTGTTGAGGCTGCTGGTCCCGACGCCCGCGTGCCGAAAGCTCATGATCGCCGGCGCCGCGGGATCCTGGTCGTCGCTGGTGAGTATCAGGCGAATGCGGTGGCCGACCCCGAACCGTCGAGCGTTGGGGACCAAGGGGATTCGATACACGACGTCCTCGCCCAGGGGCAGGCCCCGCGCGTTGCGGCACGGCAACACCGGCGCACCGGGTCGGCTGGCCGCCTCGTCGACCTCGCGCAGGCTGGCGCGCAACCAGCCAGCGGTCACATTGGTGGTGGTGCCGTCGGGCGCCACGTCCTGCAGCGTCGCCATCCACGCGGTGTCGAGCGCAGTCGCCGCAGCGACCAGCCGTAGTTCGATGTCGCCGGCGACGTCGAGGTCCTCGGTGAGCGGTGCGCCGGTCCAGGTCAGTGCCGACGGCGGGTCGATCCTGCTGGGTTTGACGCGCCCCAGGCCAGAGCCGAGGACCATGAATTCGCGACCGCCCGGCTCGCCCTCGTCCTCGCTCAGGGTGCCGTCGGCGCGCAGGGCGAGTTCGCGATGCGGTGCGTGCGACGGCGGCCACGAGTCGGCGGTACGCCACTGCTCGGCGCCGGGCAGGAAGTACCGGATCGGTGGCCCCTCGGTGATGCCGGTGTCGCGGCCCTTGAGCCAACGGTCGTACCAGGCCAGCGCCTCGGTGTGCATGCTTTCCCAGGGCCACGTCAGCCCGAACTTGCCCAGCATGCCCATCCGCACGCAGGCGTTGTCGGACAACCCTTTCCACGTGGCGAACGTAGAGGGCAGGTGCAGCGGCACGTTCTCCCAGTCGCAGCCGAGGTACACGGGAATGTCGATTTCCTTGAGCAGCGGCAACAGGTTTCGCGCCTCCCACCACTCGTCGCGGGTCGGGTGCTTGACGACCGCTTCTTGCCAGAGTTCGTCCCACGGGTGCGGGTTGTGCGGCAGCCTGAGCATTTGGCGCAGCATGGTCACCGCCGTCTCGCCGTTGGCGGTCTCGAACTTCTTATGCACGCGTGGGCTTTTCAGCGCCCGCCGGGCCAGGCCGACCGGCTTGCTGCGCCACAGCCTGTCGCTGCGCTCGGCGGTCAGGCCCGTCATGGCCAGGAACGGCGTCACGAAAGACGAGCTCAGCAGGCCGTGATGGTTTGCGCCGTCGTACAGGTCCGCGGTCACGGCCAGCGGGAAGATCGCCTTGAGGTGGGGCGGGCGCTCGACGGCCGCCTCGAGCTGGGTCATCGCGAAGTAGCTGATGCCGATCATGCCGACGTTGCCGTCGCACCAGGGTTGCGCCGCGACCCACTCGACGAGGTCGTACACGTCGCGGCGTTCCTGAGCGTCGAACAAGGTGAAGGTGCCGCCCGAGCCGCAGGTCCCGCGCAGGTTGGCGATGACGTGCGAGTAGCCCCGCGGCACCCAGAAGTCGGTGACGCCCGCCTCGACGAATCCGGCGGGGGCACCCAAGTCCTGTATCTGCCGCGGGTAGGGGGAGGCGGCGAGCAGCGCCGGGAACCGGCCGTCGGCGTCGGGCCGATGGATGTCGGCCAAAAGCCTTGTGCCGTCCCGCACGGCGATCGCGGTGTTGATGTCGCTGCGCTTCGCATATCGGGGCTCGCTGAGGTTGCGGTATTGCCGCCCGGTGGTCTGCGGGCCGTTGAGCGCCGTCACGGTTCTTGCCATAGTTTCACGCTACGTTGAAACTAGTTTCAACGCAAGATGAAACTTCACGCTATGGTGAAACGGTGCCGAAGCGTTCCAGCAGCCCGGGCCCGCGCGACGAGCGGGGCGTGCTGGCGGCGCGCATCCTGTCCGCGGCCCGCGACGAATTCGCCGAACACGGCTGGGCCGGCACCGCGATTCGGGCCGTCGCCCGCGCCGCGGACGTCGACCCGGCGTTGATCTACCACTACTTCGGCTCCAAGGAGGGCTTGCTCGACGCCGCCACCGCACCGCCGCAGAAATGGCTCGATTCGGTCACCGAGACGTGGGCCACGCCCAAGGCGGAACTGGGCGAGCGACTGATCCGCAACGTCCTGGAGATCTGGGCGGACGAAGACGTGGGATCCGTGCTGCGGGCGGTGGTGCTGACCGCGGCCCATGAGACCAAAACCCGGGACAAGCTGCGACTGATCGTGGAGCGCGGGTTGATCGGCGAATCCACGCTGGGCGATGACGAGGACGAGCGGCTGCGTCGCAGCGGCCTGATCTCCAGCCAGCTGATCGGCTTCGCGTTGTTGCGTTACGTCTGGAAGATCGAGCCCATCGCGTCGATGTCCGACGACGAGGTCGTCGCGGCGATCGGGCCCAACCTGCAGCGCTACGTCGACGGCGACATCGCCCCGGATTGAGCGGGATCCGACGCGCCGGGCGGCGACAATTGCTCCATGCTCGGGACGAGGCGGTTGCTTTCACTCGTGGTGGCCACTGAACTGATAGCGCTCGGCGGCGCCGCCACCGCGCGGGCCGGTCCCGACGTGCCGCCCGTCAGCGATGCGGCGCGCGCGGCCGGATTCATCGATGTGCGCACGGTGGTGCCCGACGCGATCATCGACCTGCGCTACGCGACGACGAACAATTTCACCCACACGCAGCTGTATCCGTCCGACGCCCGATGCCTGGTGCATCAATCCATGGGTCCGGGGCTGGCGGCGGCCGCGACGGCGCTGCGCCCACAGGGTCACCTGCTGGTGTTCTGGGACTGCTACCGGCCGCACGAGGTCCAGGTCGAGTTGTTCAACGCGGTCCCGAACCCCGCCTGGGTGGCCCGCCCCGGTCAGTACGCGCACAGCCATGAGTCCGGGCGTTCGGTGGACGTGACGTTCACCAACGTGCAGGAGCAGTGCCCGGCGGAGCGTCATGCCGACGGGCTGTGCCTGGCCGACATGGGTACCGACTTCGACGATTTCTCCTCGCGCGCAACGGCATACGCCACGCAGGGCGTCAGCGCCGATGCCCAGGCGAACCGCGCCCGGCTGCGGGACGCCATGAGGTACGGCGGGCTGGCGCCGTACTCCGGGGAGTGGTGGCATTTCGACGGCCCGGGCGCCGGTGTCGACCGCCCGATCCTCAACGTCCCGGTGGACTAAGGCTATCTCACTATGTGAGACCGCGGTTCCATAATATGAATCTGGCGGTAGGCTTCCGGACATGAACGCACGGCCGGCCAAGTACACGCACGGGCATCACGAGTCGGTGCTGCGCAGCCACCAGCGGCGCACCGCGGAGGACTCCGCGGCCTATCTGCTGCCCCACCTGAAGCCGGGTTCGTCGGTGCTGGACATCGGTTGCGGCCCCGGGACGATCACCGCCGACCTCGCCGAGCGGGTGGCGGCCGGAACCGTGCTGGCCGTCGACCAGTCCGCCGACGTCCTCGACGTGGCGCGCGCCGAGATCGAGCGGCGCCGGCTGTCCAACGTCACGTTCCAAACCGCTGACGTGCATCGCCTCGAATTCCCCGACGACTCGTTCGATGTCGTCCACGCGCATCAGGTGCTGCAGCACGTGGCCGATCCGGTGCGGGCGCTGCGGGAGATGCGGCGCGTATGCCGGCCGGGCGGCATCGTCGCCGCGCGCGACGCCGACTACGGCGGTTTCATCTGGTTTCCGCGGATCCCGGGGCTGGATTTGTGGCTCGATCTCTACGGAAAGGCGCACCGCGCCAACGGCGGCGAACCGGACGCGGGCCGGCGGCTGCTGTCGTGGGCGCTGGCGGCCGGGTTCGAGGACATCACACCGACGGGCAGCGTCTGGTGCTACGCGACGCCCCAAACCCGCGACTGGTGGGGCGGGATGTGGGCCGACCGGATCCTGCACTCCAGCGTGGGTCGCGACCTGCTGGCCTCGGCCCTGGCCACTGTCGCCCAGCTCGAGGAGGTCGCGGCGGCGTGGCGGTCCTGGGCCGCGGCGCGGGACGGTTGGCTGTCGATTCCACACGGCGAAATCCTCTGCCGAGCGTAGATGAGAAAGGCAACGTCCCAGGTCAACACCGTGGTATTGGCATTCTCTTTTTTTGCAAGTACGTTATTCATCGATGGATAACGCTGCTCAGACACCGTCGGGCATCCCGCTGCAGCCCGTGTACGGGCCGGCGGACAGGACCGCCGAACCGTCGCCGCCCGGGGAGTTCCCCTTCACCCGGGGCAACTTTGCGTCCGGCTATCGGGGCAAGCTGTGGACCTTCCGCCAGTACTCCGGTTTCGGCACCGCCGAGGAGTCCAACCGCCGCTACCGATACCTGTTGGACCAGGGCGGGACGGGGCTGTCGGTGGCGCTCGACCTGCCCACCCAGTGCGGGTATGACTCCGACGATCCGGAGTTCGGCGAGGAGGTCGGCCGGGTCGGCGTCGCGGTCGACACCCTGGCCGACTTCGAGATCCTGTTCGACGGCATCCCGCTGGACAAGCTCAGCACCAGCATGACGATCAACGGGACGGCTGCGATCCTGCTGGCCTTCTACGTCGCCGCCGCCGAGCGAAAGGGCATCCCGCGGGCCAAGCTCACCGGCACCATCCAGAACGACATCCTCAAGGAGTACGCCTCGCGCGGGACCTGGATCTGGCCCCCCGAGCCGTCGCTGCGGCTGATCGCCGACACCATCGAGTTCTGCGCGGCCGAGGTTCCGAGATTCAACGCCATCTCGGTGGCCGGGGCGCACTTCCGCGACGCGGGTGCCAACGCGGTGCAAGAGATGGCGTTCACCCTGGCCGACGGCGTCACCTATTGCGACACCGTCGTGCAACGCGGCCGGATGACCATCGACCAATTCGCGCCGCAGATCTCGTTCTTCTTCTATACCCACGGCGACTTCTTCGAGGAGGTCGCCAAATACCGTGCGGGACGGCGCCGTTGGGCGACGATCGTGCGGGAACGCTACGGCGCGACGACGGACAAGGCGTCGATGTTCCGCTTCGGCTGCGTGTGTGGCGGCGCCTCCCTGTATGCCCCGCAGGCGCAGAACAACCTGGTGCGGGTGGCCTACGAGGCGATGGCGGCGGTGCTCGGCGGCGTCCAGTCGATGTTCACCGCGGCCTGGGACGAACCGTTCGCGCTGCCCACCGAGGAATCCACCACGCTGGCGCTGCGCACCCAGCAGATCCTGGCCTACGAAACCGGTGTCGCCAGCGTCGCCGACCCGCTGGGGGGCTCCTATTTCGTCGAGGCGCTCACCGACGCCACCGAGGCCCGCATCATCGAGATCATGGACGACCTCGAACGCCACGGCGGCATGGTCAGCGCGATCGAGGACGGGTACCTGCAGGGTCTGATCGCCGACGAAGCCTTCCGGGTGCATCAGGACATCGAGGCGGGCACCCGCCCCGTCGTCGGGGTCAACCGATTCGTCTCCGAAGAGCCCGAGCCCGATGTCGTCACCTACGAGCTCGACGCCGAGGGCCGCGACCTGCAGCTGAAGCGGCTCTCCAAGGTGAAAGCCGAAAGGGATTCGGGCGCCGTGAAATCCACGCTCGCGGAACTGTCCCGGGCCGCCGAAGGAACCGACAACCTGATGCACAAGTTGGTCGACTGCGCCAACGCGTACTGCACGGTCGGTGAGATGGTTGCCGCGCTCAAAGGGGTGTGGGGCGAATTCCAGCAACCGGTGGTGTTCTAGATGGCGGTGCGGATTCTGGTGGCCAAGCCCGGCCTTGACGGACACGACCGCGGCGCCAAGATCGTGGCGCGCACCCTGCGCGATGCCGGCTTCGAGGTGATCTACACCGGTATCCGGCAGCGCATCGAGGACATCGCATCGATCGCGGTGCAGGAAGACGTGGCGGTCGTCGGGCTGAGCATCCTGTCCGGCGCGCACCTGACGCTCACCGCCCGCACCATCGAGGCGTTGCGGGCCGCCGATGCCGCCGACATCGCCGTCGTCGTCGGCGGAACCATTCCGCACGCCGACGTACCCAAGCTGTTGTCCGCCGGAGCCGCCGCCGTGTTTCCCACCGGAACACCGCTGGACGACCTGGTGCGCGAAATCCGCGCATTGACCGGCACCCCGGACCCCGAGCAGAAGGAAACACCGTGCGTGTCGGAGTGATGATCGGCGCCGAGCGTGGCGACATGGCCCGCAAGGTGAGCAAGCTGGCCTCCGATATCGAATGGGCCGAGTCCGCGGGTCTGGACACCGCGTGGATGCCGCAGGTACCCAACGACTTCGACTGCCTGACCATGGTGTCGCTGATGGCCGCGCACAGCTCGCGCATCGAACTCGGCACCGCGGTGGTGCCGCTGCAGGCCCAGCATCCGATCGCCCTTGCCCGCCAAGCGCTCTCGACGCATGCGGTGGCCGGTGGACGATTGGCGCTGGGCGTCGGCCCGTCGCACCATTGGATCATCCGCGACATGCTCGGCCTGCCGTATGAGAAGCCGGCGGCCTACACCCGTGACTACCTGCAGGTGCTCAACGCCGCCATTGCCGGGCCGGGACCGGTTGAAGTCGAAAATGATTCGTTTTCGGTGCACAATCCGTTGGCGATCGGGGCCGATACCCCGATGCCGGTGCTGGTCGCCGCGCTGGGCCCGGTGATGTTGCAGCTTGCCGGTGAACTCGCCGACGGCACCGTGTTGTGGATGGCCGACGAGCGCGCGATCGGCGACCACATCGCGCCGAAGATCACCAAAGCCGCCGCGGACGCCGGCCGCCCCGCGCCACGGATCGTCGCGGGCATCCCCGTATGCCTGTGTGCGCCGGCGCAGGTCGACGAGGCCAGACAGCGGGCCAACCGCATCCTGGGCGAGGCCGAGGTGTCACCCAACTATCAGCGCCTGCTGGAACGCGGCGACGCCCGCGATGTCGGCGATCTGTGTGCGGCCGGCGACGAGGGGGCCATCCTGGCCCGGATGCGCCGCTTCGCCGACGCCGGTGTGACCGACCTGTCGGTGCGGCTGCTGCCCATCGGCGACAACCGCGACGAGCTGGTCGCCTCCAAGCGCCGCACCCGCGAAATGATCGCCTCGCTCGCGGCGGAATTGCGTTGACTCCGAGCAACACCGGGCCGCTCGCGGGGATACGCATCCTCGAGGTCGGCACGATGCTGGCGGGTCCGTACGCCACCATGCTGCTGGCCGATCTCGGCGCCGAGGTCACCAAGATCGAGCCCGCCGGCGGCGAGATCTCGCGCAGCGTCGGCGCCGCGTACTTCGCCAGCCTCAACCGCAACAAGTCCAGCATCACGTTGGACCTGAACACCGATCTGGGACAGCATCGGTTGGGTGAACTGGTCGCCGAGTCCCACGCGCTGCTGGTGAACCTGAAGCCGTCGGCCATCCGCCGGCTGGGTCTGACCTACGAGGCGCTGCGACGGCACAACGAGCGGATCGTCTGCGTGGCCATCACCGGCTTCGGCCTGTACGGCGGCGACGATCCGGCCTTCGATTACGTGGTGCAAGCCGGCGTCGGCACCGCCGCCTTGACCGGCGACCCGGACGGCCCGCCGACGCTGCCCGGGTATTCCTCGGCCGACAACTCCACCGGAATGTGCGCGGCGCTGGGCCTGTTGGCCAAAGTCATCTCGGGCACGGGTGGGCAAGTGGAGGTGTCGCTGCGCGACGTGATGCTCTCGCAACTCAACTACCACGCGTCGGCCTACCTCAACGATGGCGTCGAGCCACAGCGTCGGCCCAACGGGGCGCATTCGTATTACGTTCCGGCGCAGCTCTTCCCGACCTCCAACGGGTACCTGGCGCTGTTCATCACGCATGATGGTTTCTGGAAATCCTTCGCCACCGAGGCGGGTATCGGCGGTTTCGACACCATGGCCGAGCGGGTTGCCCGCCGCGACGAGGTACTGGCGGTCGTCACGGCGATGCTGGCGACCGACACCGCCGCCGGCTGGGAACGGCGATTACGTCCCCTCGGCGTTCCGGCCGCGGCCGTCAGGACGCTGCCCGAGGCGCTCAAGGCGACGCCGGAAGTCGTTGTGACGGCGGGCGATTTCCGACTCGTCGGGAGCCCGATCCGTGTCTCCGGCTATGAGCCCGACTACCGGCCGCCGCCGGAGCTGCCCGAGGGCTGAATCCCCGCCGCACGTCGAGGCAAGGGCGGAGTCAGGTGCGCTTCGGCGTGTTTGCGGAAGGCCGCCACCAGACGGCTGCGGTCCCCGGCGCGGGTCGCCAGTACGACGTGGCTGGGTTCCACGCCCTCCAGCGGCACGGTCGTGATGTCCGGCCGCAAGCTGTTGCCGTGAAAGCCGGCCGTGATCGCCACCGCCTGACCGGAGGCGATCAGTTCGAACTTGTCCTCGAGCGCGTCGATGACCGGCCCGTCGGGCGCGCGGCGCCCATCGGGACGAGGGTCGACGCGCCAGAAGGCGCTCCAGGCCGGATCGGAGTGCCGCACCCGCGGCATCGGTTCATCGGCGATGTCGTCGAGCGTCACCGATTCCCGGCCCGCCAGGCGATGGTCGACCGGTATCGCCAGCACCCGCGGCTCGTCATAGAGGACGGTCACGTGCAGCTGGTCGGTGGGGAACGGCAGCCGGGTCACGACCGCATCCACCCGATGGTCGAGCAGCGCATCCCGGGCCTTATCCCAATCCAGGTGTGTCACTTGAACATTCGCTTCGGGTTGCTCGCGACGCAGTTCGCGCACCGCCGGCGTGACGATCATTCCCGTCGTATAGCCAATGGTGATGCGGCTCGGCTGGGCGGCGGCCCGGACCTGCGCCGTGGCTTGGACCGCCGAGCGCAGCAGCGCCTTGGCCCTCGGAAGGAACACCTCGCCCGCCTCGGTGAGCCCGGTGCCCTGCGGCGTGCGGTCGAACAATCGGGCGCCCAGCTGCTGCTCCAGCCGGCGGATTTGGCGGCTCAGGGACGGCTGCGCGACGCGCAGCGCCGCGGCCGCGCGGCCGAAGTGACGATGCTCGGCCACCACAACGAAGTAGCCGACCAGCCGTAGGTCGAGGTCCACGACCGGAGATACCGGGTCCGTCATGCGCCCAGTGTAGCCGCCCCGCTCGTGGTGCCGTCCGCCAATAGCGCGGTTTTAGTGCTGCGATACCGAAATCGCATCGCGCTATATGAAAGAGGTCTTGGACAGCCCCGGCGGCCCGTCATTGACTTGACGGCATCGACCTGAGGGAACAGAAGGGACTTTCACCATGCACGTCTTTGTCACCGGCGCGACCGGTCACATCGGTTCTGCCGTCGTCACCGAACTCCTCGAAGCCGGCCATCGAGTCACCGGGCTGGCCCGCTCCGACGAGCGGGCCGCGGCGCTGATCGCCCTCGGTGCCACGCCGCACATAGGCGATCTCGACGACCTCGACGGCCTGCGGGACGCCGCCGCGGCGGCCGACGGCGTCATCCACCTCGCCTTCAAACACGACTTCGACGACTTTGCGGGAGCCGCCCAGGCCGATCTGCGCGCCGTGGAGGCCCTGGGGGAGGCGCTCGTCGGCACCGACAAGCCGTTTGTGAGCACGTCGGGAACCCTCTTGCTCGCCTTCGCCGCGCCGGGGCGCCTTGCGACCGAAGACGACACCTTGCCCGCAGGACCACGGATCGACTCCGAGAACGCGGTAATCGCTCTCGCCGAGCGCGGGGTGCGTTCCTCGGTCATCCGGCTATCACCTCTGGTGCACAGCAACCTGGATCACCACGGTTTCGCCCACCACCTGATCAAGACGGCCCGCGACACCCGGGTATCGGCCTACATCGGCGACGGCTCCAACCGCTGGCCCGGTCTGCACACCCTCGATGCCGCGCACCTGTATCGGTTGGCCCTCGAAAAGGCGCCCGCCGGAACGCGTTTGCACGGGGTGGCCGACGAAGGGGTGCCGTTCCGTGACATCGCCGGGGTCATCGCCCGCCACCTGGGCGTGCCGGCGGTCAGCATTCCCGCCGAACAAGCCGGCCACTTTGGGTTCCTCGCCCTATTCGCCTCTCTGGACAACCCGACGTCCAGCGCGCTGACGCAAAAAACGCTGGACTGGAAGCCCGAACGGCCCGGCCTACTAGAAGATCTCGATGCCGGCCATTACTTCGGCGAATGAGCGGCGCCGTGGCTAGCCCGGTAATCGATGCGGCCCGTAACGCGTTGGGACCTGTTGGCGTGTGCCTACCGGTCTCATTCACCAGCAATCCGCCCGCCGATTCACTGCGCGAGGCCGCCCGCCGGCTGGAAGGCGCCGGATGCCGCGCAGTCTGGACGAACGAGGTCATTGGCAAGGACGCGCTGGTGCAACTGGCCACGCTGCTGTCCGCCACCGGGAGTATGGCTTTCGGCACGTGCATCGCCAACATCTGGGCGCGGCCGGCGCAGACCATGCACGCCGCGGCCGCCCAACTGGCCCAGGCCTACCCGGGCCGGTTCGTGCTCGGTCTGGGGGTGGGTTACCCGGAGCAGGCCGCGAGCGTCGGCCAAGAATTCGGTAGACCGTTGGCCACCATGCGCGAATACGTGAATCGGATGGACAGCCCCACCTGGCCGCCGGCGCCCGACGCGCCCTATCCGAGGATCATCGCCGCGAACGGACCGAAAATGCTTGAGCTGGCTGGTGATATCGCCGACGGGGCATTGCCGGCCATGTTGCCCGCCGCGTTCACGGCACACGCCCGGCAGACGCTGGGACCGGACAAGCTCTTGGTTGTCGGCGTGTCCATGGAGGGTGACCCGATCGACCCGACGGCCATCGCCGCTCAAGTGGGCGAGCAGCTGACCGCAGGCGCCGATCATGTCACGCTGTTGCTGCCGATCGGCAGCGAGTTCACCTCTGGTATAAGGCAACTCGAACGGTTGGCCGCCACGCTCGCCGCACTGCCCGGCTGCTAGCGACCACACTCGATGGTCGTCTCGAGCAGTCGCGGGACGGGTGCGGGATCCAGTTGCAGGGCATCGGACATGTGCAGCTGGCCGGCGTTGGCGATCATGTTGTCCAGGATGGCCTGCAGGTCGTCGCCCTCGAGTTCGTAGATGGCGACATACGGCCCGTTGCCGGCGACCGGGCGAAGCCGCCGCGCCGCGACGATACCGTCGAGCTTTAGCAGTTCCGGTATGTGTATTTCGTCGTACCAGGTGTTGTACTCGTCTTCGCGATCGGGCGAACTGGGCACACTTTCCACGAGCATGATCCCCTTGGCCATTGTCGCCGCCTCTCAGTGACTGCTACTCGTAGCGCACCGTGACCGAGGTGTCGGGCACGCCCTGGCACGTCAAAATGTAGCCCTCGGCCACTTCGTCCTCGTCGAGAGCGTCGTTGACCCGCATGGTCGCGTGGCCTTCCTCAAGCCGGGCCATGCACGTGCCGCAATTGCCGGCCTCGCAGCTGAAGGGCGGTTCGAGGCCGGCCCGCCGCGCGCTCTCCAACAGCGTCTCGCCGGGGACCCGCGGCACCGTCACCTTCCTCCGGTCGAGGTGGATCGTCACCGTGCCGACCTCGGCGCCATTCTTGGATGCGGGATCTGCCAACCGGAAAGTCTCCTCGATGATCGTGGTGACCGTCACCATGACCGCCCCCTCCCGTACTTGCATTCTTCAGTATAGAGAATACTATTCTCACAGAGCGATAGGGTCTTCTCAAGACGGTTGAACTGCTGGAAGGAATTGGGCGTGAGCGAGCCACCGGCGCTCGTGTTCGAGGAACGGCGATTCGGCCTGCCCGAGCTCGACGCGTTGGCCGCCGGCCTGGCCGCGACGCTGACCAAAAGCGGCGTCACCGCCGGTCGGCGGGTCGCGGTCATGGCGTCGAACCGGCCCGAGTTCGTCGCCGTCCTGCTGGCGATCTGGCGGCTCGGCGCCACGGCCGTCCTGATCAGCCCCGCGTGGAAGCGCGCCGAGGTCGACCACGCGCTGGGGCTCACCGAGCCGACGCACGCCGTCGGCGACCATCCGGTCCTGGCCGGCCTGATGCCCATGCTGCACCTCGACGAACCGATCCCTCCCGGGGAGCCGGTGGCCGGGTCGCTGCCGCCCCGGGCCGACGCGGTGCTGGTGTTCAGTTCCGGCACCACCGGTCTGCCGAAGGCGGTGCGGCACACCCACGCCGCCTTGGATGAGGCCGTCGGGCACTGGCGCGCGGCCCTCCAGCTGACCCGGCGGGACCGGATTCAAGTCGCCACGCCGCCGTCCCACATCCTCGGACTGCTCAACATCCTCACCGCGCTGCGAACGGGCGCCTGGATGCGGCTGCACCCGCGATTCGATGTCGACCGGATGCTGCGGCACATCGAGCAGGACCGCATCACGGTCGAGATGGCGGTCGCGCCGATCGCGCTCGCCATCGCGTCGCATCCCGATCTCGAGTCCTACGACCTGTCCTCGCTGCGCTTCATCATGTGGGGGGCGACGCCGGTTAGTCCGAGCGTCGCGGAGACCGTGACCCGCCGCACGGGGGTCGGTTGGGTCCCCGCCTACGGCACCACGGAATTGCCCGTCATCGCGTGTAATCCATTGCAGGAAGCCCGGCTTGACTCGGTCGGGCGTCCCGTGCCCGGGGTGGACGTGCGGGTGGTCTCGCTGGACACCGGCCGGCCCGTCGGCCCCGGGGAGGTGGGCGAGATCCAGGGCCGGTCGTTGTCGCTGATGGCCGGCTACCTGCCCGCCGGGGCAACCGCCGAGGCCATCTGCGACGGCTGGTATCGCACCGGGGATGTCGGCTGGCTGGACGACGACGGTTGGCTGCGGATCACCGACCGCCTCAAAGAGATGATCAAGGTGCGCGGCTTCCAGGTGGCGCCCGCCGAGATCGAGAGGGTGCTGCACGGTCATCCGGCGGTCAAGGACTGTGCGGTGTTTGGCGTTCCCGACGGGATCAACGGCGAGGCGATCGTTGCGGCGGTGGCAGCGCGCCGGCACGTCGACGCGGCCGAGCTGACCGCCCGGGTGGGCGAGAGGCTGGCTTCGTACAAGCGCCTGAGCCGCGTCGTGTTCGTGGACGATATCCCGCGTCTGCCCTCGGGCAAGGTGCTGCGCCGCGCATTGAAGGAGACCTATGGATGTACGTCTGACGTCTGAACAGCGGCAACTGCGCGACGCCGCCGCCAAGCTGGCCGACGACCTCGGGCTCGGGGCGGTGCAGGATCTCGATGACGAGGGCCGAATCGCGCGGCTGGACAAGCAGATTGAGGCCACCGGGTGGCGGTCGCTGCGTTCCGACGGCGCCTCCGGCGTCGAGGTCGCCGTCGTCGCGGAGGAATTCGGGCGGCGACTGGTCGACGCGCCGTTCCTCGGGCCGGCGCTGGCCGACGACCTGGCCCGGCACATCGGCGCGGACGGCGCGGGAGCGACCGTCGCGGTCGACGGCCGGGCAATCGACGCTCGCGGCGCCCGGCGCGCCCTGCTGCTCTCCGGCACCGGCGTTCTGGCGGCGGACCTCGAACCGACCCGCACCGATGCCGACCTGACGCGCATCGAGGCGGAGCTGGTGGGGGCCCCCGCGGCCGTCGGCGAGGTGACGCCCGAGGCCGGCGGACGATGGCGGGCTCTCGCGCTCGTCGCCACGTCGGCGGACCTGGTCGGTATCGCGCGGGGCGCGCACGCCGTCGCCTGCGATTACGCGAAGATCCGCGAACAGTACGGCAAGACGATCGGGTCGTATCAGGCCGTCGCGCACCTGCTCGCCGAAAGCCTTGCGCTGATCGAGGGTTCGGTGAGCGTGTTACGCCATGCCGCGTGGGGGGTGGACGAACTCGCACCGTCCGAAGCGATCCGGGCCGCTCAGATCGCCAAGGTCTATTGCGCCCGAGCCACCCGCACGGTGTGCGAGACCGCCGTGCAGGTGCACGGCGGTATCGGCAACACCTGGGAGTGCCTGATCCACGTCTACCTGCGCCGCGCGCTGACATCGACCGAACTCTGGCCCGTGACGCTGAAGGAGATCGACTTTGGACTTTCGTGACTCGCCGGACGAGGCCGCCTTCCGCGAGCGGCTGCGCGCCTGGCTTGCGTTGCACGCCAAGCAATATTCCGGCTCCGGCGACGAGTACTGGGAGCGCATGGCCGACTGGCATCGGGCCCTCTACGACAACGGCTTCTTCGGCCTGTCGTGGCCGCGCGACTACGGCGGCCGGGAGCTCGCGCCGGTGTACGACGTCATCGTCGACGAGGAGCTGGTCCTCGCCGGCGCCCCGCCACGTCCGAGCGTGGGCTATCTGGTGTACGGCATCGGCCGGCACGGGAGTGATGAGCTGCGCAAACGCTTCCTGCCCGGCATCATCAACGGCACCGAGCGGTGGTGCCAGGGTTTCAGCGAGCCCGGCGCCGGCTCCGATCTGGCCTCGCTGACCACAACCGCCACGCTCGAAGGCGACACCTATGTGGTGCATGGACACAAGATTTGGACGAGCTACTCCGACGTCGCGGATTGGTGTCTGTTGTTGGCGCGCACCGATCCCGCGGCCAAGCGCCACCGTGGCCTGTCGGCGTTCGTGCTCAACATGAAACAGCCTGGCGTGCAACAGCGGCCATTGCGCATGATGAACGGGGTCACCAACGAATTCGGCCAGGTATTCTTCGACGGCGCCACGGTGCCCGCGGACCGGATGGTCGGTGCGCCCGGTGAAGGCTGGGCGGTCGCCATGACCGTCGTCGGGCATGAGCGCGAACCCGCTACGCTCGGGTACGCGGCCCGATACGGCAAGCTGGTCCGAAACCTGTTCGCGCGTAACGCCGGTCCGGTGCCCGAGGAGCTCGCCTGGGCGGCGGTCGAGTCGGAGATGCTGACGCATCACGTAAGGCGCCGGCTGTCCGAGCAGCTGGACGGGGTCTCGCACGGCCCGGAAGGCTCGCTCGACAAGTTGCTGATGACCTGGGTCGAGCAATCCGTCGGGCACGCCGCGCTGGCGGTGGCGGGGACCCGCGATCCGGACCTGTTCAGCGCCTACTTGTACAGTCGCGCGCAGAGCGTGATGGGCGGGACATCGCAGATACAAAAGAACATCATTGCTTCGCGCATCCTGGGATTGGGAGTCTGAATGTACGACATGCCAGCCGAAATCGACGTCCGTGCCGACGGGGCGCTTCGGATCATCACGCTGAACCGGCCGGACGACCTGAACGCGGTCAACGACAACCTGCACGTGGGGCTTGCCAGGCTGTGGCAGCGTTTGACCGACGATGCCACGGCCCGCGCCGCGGTGATCACCGGGGCCGGCAAGGCGTTTTCGGCCGGCGGCGACTTCGCCTACCTCAAGGAGTTGTCGGCCGACGCCGACCTGCGCGCCAAGACCATCCGGGACGGGCGCGAGATCGTGCTCGGCATGGCACGCTGCCGAATTCCCGTGGTGGCGGCGGTCAATGGGCCGGCCGTCGGGCTTGGCTGCAGCCTGGTCGCGCTGAGCGACATCGTCTACATCGCCGAGGACGCCTTCCTGGCCGACCCGCACGTGCAGGTGGGGTTGGTGGCCGCCGACGGCGGACCGCTGACCTGGCCGCTGCACATCAGCCTGCTGCTGGCCAAGGAGTACGCGCTGACCGGCACGCGCATCAAAGCGCAGCGCGCCGTTGAACTCGGGCTGGCCAACCACGTGGCCGCGGACCCCGTCGCGGAGGCGATCGCCTGCGCCAAAAAGATCTTGGAGCTGCCCCAACAGGCCGTCGAGAGCACCAAGCGGGTGCTCAACATCCATTTGGAGCGCGCGGTTCTCGCCAGCCTGGACTATGCGCTTTCGGCGGAGCACCAGTCGTTCATGACCGAGGACTTTCGGACGATCGTCACCAAGCTGAACGAGGGCAAGAACTGATCAGTCGTGTAGCCGCAGGAAGTCGCGCATCACCGCATCGAACTTGTCGGGCTCCTCGATGAACGGCATGTGCGCGCTTTCCTCGAACAACTCAAACCTTGACCCGGGAATCCGTTGGTGCATTTCCCATGCGTGCTCCGGCACGCACTCGTCGAACCGGCCCGCGAGAACCATTGTCGGCAAGGCGATCTCGGGTAGCCGATCGAACACATCCCAGTCGCGGACGGTCCCGACGATATGAAAGTCGCTCGGGCCGAACATCGTCTCGAAGACGTCGGTTCCCATGTTCCTGAACGCTTCCTCGAGTTCCCTGGGCCAGGGACGCACGCGGCAGAGGTAGGTTTCGTTCCAAGTGCGGATGGCGGCCTGGTATTCGGCCGAGTACGTCGTGCCGGCCGCTTCGTGGCGGTCGATGGCCGCCTGGGTCGCCGGGTTCAACTCGGATTTCAAGCGCGCCACCATGTTCGAGAATTCGGGTATCGACGCGATGCTGTTCGAGATGGTCAGGCTGGCGGCATCGGACGCCACGTCGAGCGCGTACTGCTGCGCCAGCATTCCGCCCCAGGAATTACCGAAGACATGGAAGCGGTCCAGGCCGAGCGCCTTGACCACCGCGTCCATTTCGGCCACCGCGCGTTCCATCGTCCAAAGCTGGGCATTGGACGGCCGCCTCGACCGTCCGCACCCGAGCTGGTCCCAGAAGATGACTTCGCGCTCGTCGGCCAACCGTTCGAGCGAGCGCAAGTAGTCGTGCGGCAAGCCCGGTCCGCCATGAACCACGAGTAGGGGAAGGCCTGCACCCCCGCCCACCCGCTTGAACCAGACGCTGCCGCCCGGGACCGCCGTTGTCCCCTCCATTGCCGACTGTGCCTCCTGATTGATTGGCGAGCAGAGGCAGAATCGCACGTTTCGGCGCCATGATGTGCGATTCTGCGTCTGCTGGCGAGGCGGCCATGTTTGCAACTCGCACTCTCGAAATGCGAGAATAGGGTTCTCGCGCATGCGTGAAATTGGCTCGTTCGAACTGGAGAAGCCCGTGCCCGAAGCCGTCATCGTGTCCGCCCTTCGCACGCCCATTGGCACCGCCCGCAAGGGCACGCTGCGTGACACCAGCGCATTCGACCTCGCACACCATGTGGTCGGCGAGGCGGTCAAGGATCTGGACCCGGCGCAGGTCGACGACGTGATCCTGGGCGAAGGCCTGTACGGCGGCGGCGTTGTCGCCCGCCACGCGGCGATCACGGCGGGTCTGCCCCACGTGCGGGGTCTGGCCAACAATCGGCACTGCGCGGCCGGTCAGGCCGCGGTGCAGAGCGCCGCCGCGAGCGTGCGCGCGGGAATGGACCAGCTGGTCGTCGCCGGCGGGGTGAACTCGGCCTCGACGTCGCCGCGATCGCGCATCCAGGTGGACGGCGAGTGGGTCGACTGGTTCCCGCCGACCCACCCCGACCGCCCCGACGCCCCGAACATGGACATGTCGATCACCGTGGGCTGGAACGCCGCGGTTAAGGCGGGCGTGAGCCGCCAGGAGATGGACGCCTGGGCGCTGCGGTCGCACCGCAACGCGATCGCCGCCATCGATGAGGGCCGCTTCAAGGAGGAGATCGTTCCCATCGAGACGCCGCACGGGCTGTTCTCGGTCGACGAGCACCCGCGGCGCGACACCACCCTGGAAAAGCTCGCCGCGCTCAAGCCGCTGCACCCGGAAATCGAGGGCTTCTCCATCACCGCCGGCAACGCGTGCGGCGCCAACGACGGTGCGGCGGCGTTGATCATTGCGAGCGACGCGCTGGGCTTTCCCGCGCTGGCCACCGTGCGGTCCTGGGCGTCGGTCGGCGTGGACCCCGCCGTCACCGGCCTGGCACCGGTGGAGGCCATACCGAAAGCGCTTGCCCGCGCCGGGCTTTCGGTGTCGGACGTGGACCTGTTCGAAATCAACGAGGCCTTCGCGGCCATGTGTGTGGCCACCATCAAGCTGCTCGGCCTGGACCCCGACAAGGTCAACGTGAGTGGCAGTGGCTGTTCGCTGGGGCACCCGGTGGCGGCTACCGGGGCCAGGATGCTGGTCACCCTGTTGCACGAATTGCGCCGCCGCGGCGGCGGAATAGGCGTCGCGGCCATGTGCGCCGGCGGCGGGATGGGTTCGGCGACCGTCATTGAGGTCGCTGCGCCATAATGCGCAAATGACGATCGCCGACCTGATCGCGGGTGCGCGCAACGGATCTCCGCGCGCGGCGGGACGGTTGCTCAGCCTGGTCGAAGGCGATCGTCGCGACGAGGTGCTGGCGATTCTCGAACCGTCGGCGGTCCGCGTCATCGGCGTCACCGGACCGCCCGGCGCGGGTAAGTCGACGACGATCGGGGCCCTGGTCGGCGCCTACCGCGGGCGTGGCAACCGGGTGGCCGTGCTGGCCGTTGACCCGTCGTCGCCGTTCAGCGGCGGCGCGCTGCTGGGTGACCGAATCCGAATGACCGCCCACATCAACGACTCTGACGTCCTGATCCGCTCTGTTGCCACCCGCGGTCACGTTGGAGGTCTGGCCGCTGCGGTTCCGGCGGCCATCCGGCTGCTGGGCGCGATCGGCTACGATGTGGTGCTGCTGGAAACAGTCGGCGTGGGACAGTCGGAGATCGAGATCGCCGCCGTCGCCGACCCGACCGTCGTGATCCTCAATCCGGGGGCGGGAGACGCCGTGCAGGCCGCCAAGGCCGGCGTGCTGGAAGTCGCCGACATCGTGGCGGTCAACAAGGCCGACCGTGAGGGCGCCGAGCAGACGGTGCGGGATCTGCGCGCCGAAACCAGAGCCCCGATCGTGAGCCTCGTCGCCGCCCGAGGGGACGGCGTCGCGGATCTGGTGGCTGCCATCGACGAGCACCACCGCGCCGACAGCCGAGAGCGCCGGGTGGCGCGGGCCCGTGCGCAGATGCTTTCGCTGGCGCAAACGCTACTGCGGACGCGGCCGGGCCTTGACCGGCTCGCCGAGGCGGTGGTCGACGGCCACGACGACGCCTATACCGCCGCCGAGAAGCTGTTGTCGCCCACGCCTGAGCCTGAATGACGCCACTCCGGTCACCCGCTCCCGGTCTTGATTTACCGCGTATCACTGTGTTGCATGAAAATATGACACGTTCGGCCGATGACCTGGTTACCGAATTCTGCGCGCGGTGGGCCTCGCCCGACCCCGACGAGCTGACCGGCTATTTCACCGAAGACGCTGTCTACCACAACATCCCGATGCCGCCGTTACACGGTCGACAGGCGATAAGAGACTTCATCGCGGGGTTCGTCGCCGCATTCGACGGTATCGACTTCAACGTGCACCGGCAGATCAGCGACGGCACACTGGTGATGAACGAGCGCACCGACGTGATGCGCCGCAAGGATGGCCAAACCGTCCCCTTGCCGGTAATGGGCGTTTTCGAGGTGCGGGACGATCGGATCGCCGCGTGGCGCGACTACTTCGATATGGAAGCCATCACCAGCGCCTTCAGCTAGGCATCTGGCCAACTCGACGGCAGCCCATAAGTTTTCCGCACCCGGAAATGCGGCCCACGTTCTCACCGCTGATCGCTGATAAGTAGGCGGTAACCGGCGTCAAGCAGCTGCTGGTCAAGGAGGTGTGGATATCGTTGATGCCATCGACGGGAGCGCAGGTCGACCGCAAGGCGGCCTAGGCCCTCGGCGAGGGCGGCGTCATCCGCGTAAGCCAGCATGGACATGCCCGCGCGGACGGTGGGATCGAGGTAGGCGTCCGGGCGTCGCCAGTAGGCGGCGCCGAACCCGTCGGTGCAATCGTGTGGCACCGGCACTGTCTGTATCTGAGCGCCTCCCAACAGCTCGACGAGCTGGTCGATCGGCACCCACAACTCGTCGCTGATTCGCGCGGCGGCGGGCAAGTAATCGCGCAGCAACCAGAAGTTGCGGGTTACCGATTGGTCCCAAGTCAGGATGACAATCCGATGGCGGGTCACTCGGCGTAGTTGGTCGATCCCGGCGGCGACATCGCTCCAGTGGTGCACGGTCAAAATGGCCATCGTCGCGTCCACACACTTGTCGCGCAACGGCAAAGCCTCCGCGACGGCCTGTACACATGGCGCAGATACGGCAGGTCGCTGGGCGATCATCACCATGCTGGGCTCGATAGCGGCGACCGTCTGAGCCGGTTCGTAGGAACCGGCGCCAGCCCCCACGTCAACTACGGTGCGCATCGTGGAGAGTGCGGCGTGAATCTGGGCCGCGATTCGTGGGTCGGGCCGGCGCGTCGTGCAATAGCCAATGCCGATCCGGTCATAGGCATCCATCGATTCAGGATGACGGAGGTTGAACCGGCTCCGCCAGCGTTCTCACGATTCTCATGACCTGCCGGTGGGACGCGTCCAGTGCCACTTCCTACCAAGCCACGTTTCGTCGGCGAGGTGCAACGGTGAACGCTGTATCGCCTCGCAGCGCCCGGGCGGTGAAAGCCAGGTGCTGATTGATCAGGCGGGCCAGGCGTGTTGGGCGACTCGGCGAAAGTTCCCGGCGAGGACGGCTTCGATGTCGGGGGCGGCCCACCCGCGACCGCGCAGGTGCTGCTCGAGGCCCAGGAAGGCCTCGGGCGGCATCCACTGAATCGGTCCCCAGCGGGTGTAGCTGTCATCGAACAGGTGCGGGTTGCGGACGACCTCGTCGTGAAAATCCGCAAAATCAAACGAGAAGTCGGTGCTGACACCGACGTGGTCGATGCCGACGAGCTCGACGGCGTACTCCAGGTGGCGCGCCATCGCATCGAGGGTTGGCGTGTTGGGTCCCAGGAAGATGCCGACGCCGGTGATCCCGATGACGCCGCCGGTCGCGGCGCAGGCCCGGGCCTGGTCGTCGGTGATGTTGCGCGGGTGATCCCAGACCGCACGCATGCAGGAATGGCTGTAAATGACTGGGCCAATGGAGATTTCGCACATGTCGAGCCCGGTGCGGGCGCTGCAGTGCGATCCGTCGGGAACGACGCCCACTCGGTTCATTTCGCCGACCAGCGAACGGCCCCATGCGGTGAGGCCGCCGTCGGCGGCGTCCAGGCAACCGCCGCCCGCGCGGTTGGCGTGGTTATAGGTGGGCAGCATGGTGCGCACGCCGAGCGCGGCGAGGGTGGCCAGGTTGTCGAGATCGCCGTCGAGGGGACCGGAGTCCTCGAGGTCGAACACCACGGCGATGCGGCCGCGGCGGGTGATCGCGTCGACCTCGTCGAGGCTGCCAGCCAACTCCAGCCGCGGGTGGGCATCCACCGCCGAACGATAATGCCGCAGCAGGGCGATCGCGTCGTCGAGGGTGTGCGGCGAATACCCCGCATTGACCGACACGAGTGCCCCCGCGGGCCGCCGGTAGCGGGTCAGGGGGTCGACGTCGGTGTCCGTCTGCAGCGGCAGGCAGGTGTGCTGGTCCCACAGGAGCGACGCCATCCAATTAGTCTAGATCGACCGACTTTCCGGTGGCGGCCGCATGGCCCGCGCGGTAGCCGAAAACCATTGCCGGGCCGATCGTTCCACCGGCGCCGCCATAGGCCTGTCCGGTCACGCCGGCCATCGCGTTGCCCGCGGCGAACAGGCCCGGTATCGGCTCCCCGCTGACGTGCAGGACGCGGCCGTCGGGGTCGGTGCGCGGTCCGCCCTTGGTGCCCATGGAGCCGATGCATACGGGCACCGCGTAGAAGGGTGCGGTGTCGATCGGGCCGAGCGTCTTCCCGGCCAGGGTGGTGGCGGTGTCGTCGCCCCAGTAGCCGTCGTAGGCGCTGGAACCGCGCCCGAAGTCGGGGTCGGCGCCGGCGGCCACCTGGCGGTTCCACTGCGCAACGGTGCGGGCGAGGCCGTCGGCGTCGATGCCGGTCTTGGCGGCCAACTCGGCCAGGTCGGCCGACTCGCAGAACCATTCCGGGGCTGCCTGTCCGGGCTCGACGCCAAGAAAACCGTAGCGCTGCAGGTGAACCGAGTCGAACACCATCCAGGCGCGGTCGTTGACGTAGCCGCCGCGAGGGTCCAGGTACTGGAAGGCGCCGGCCATCGAGTTGTAATCGCATGCCTCGTTGACGAAGCGCCTGCCGGCGGAGTTGACGATGATGCTCCGCGGACGTGTCCGTTCCAGGCGGACGCTGCGGCTGCGAGGCTTGCCTTCGATGGTGTCGCCGGGAATCTGCACGATCGGCACCCACCACGCTTCGCCCATGTTGGCCAGGTCCGCGCCGTGTGCCATCGCCATGCGCAGGCCGTCACCGGTGTTGTAGGGCGGGGAGACCGCGCCGTGCATGGGACCGCGCAGAAACGCTTGCGCCAGAGCTGGATCCCATTCGAAACCGCCGGTGCCGAGGATGACGCCGCGGCGGGCCCGCACGCTCATGCTCTTGCCCGACAGTTCGACCCGTACCCCGGTGATTTCCCCGGCCTCGGCGATGAGTTCTTCGGCGCGGGCGTTCACCCGCGGTGTCACGCCGGCGTCCAGCAGGCCCTTGAGCAGGCCCGCGATCAGGGCGGTGCCGGCCACGCACAGATGGCTCGTTCGTTCGTCGATCGCCGCAT
Organism: Mycobacterium interjectum; assembly: GCF_900078675.2. GTDB lineage: Bacteria > Actinomycetota > Actinomycetes > Mycobacteriales > Mycobacteriaceae > Mycobacterium > Mycobacterium interjectum. Next base: position 3,437,396 of record NZ_LT546237.1, on the reverse strand, counting down.
GCAGCCGGGCTCGGGTCTCGGCGTCGAAGCCGACGTTGGACCAGTCGGCCGGAAACGAGGTGATCCGCGTGGCCCATTCGCCCACCTCGGTGAGGTCGAAGGGAACCGGACTCTGCGACCGGCCCCCGGTCGGGCGCCCCCCCGGCAGCTCCGGCTGGTAGTCGGGGAAGCCGGTCGCGATCTCGAAGCGCACGCCGCTGTGGGCCTCGACAAACTCGAGCATCGCCGCGCCGGTGCGCACGAAGGTCTCGACGAGGTCGTCGTCCATCGAACCGAGGGACTGCGCGCGTAGGTAGCGCAGGGCGTCCGCTGCCGTCAATTCCCCGTCGGGAGAACGGTTGTGGGCCGGGATCCAGGCGATGCCGCCCGACACTGCGGTGGTCCCACCGACGGTCGGGGCCTTCTCGAAGACCTCCACCGAGGCGCCGGCGACCGCCGCGGCCAGTGCCGCCGTGAGCGCGGCGGCGCCGCTGCCCAGCACGACGACGTCGACTTCATGGTCCCAAGACATCGACTGCGATCCCTTCAGCTCGGTGGCTAACTCAGTAGCTCGGACAACTGCTTTGCGGCCTTGACGACCGCGTCCCTGCCGCGCAGCACGACGTCTTCCCGGTGGGAGATGAGGTTGATGCAGGTGGGCGGGGACGGCGCGTGGCGGCGGACCGCCACGGCCAGGCCGTAGGTGTTCGGTTCGATCTCCCCGTGCGTCATCACCCAGCCGCGTTCGCGGGTGCGCGCGACGAGCTCTCGTTCCCCGGGACGGGGCGGCATGCTCGCGAGCAAGGCGATGCCGGCCGCGCCGCGGTCGAGCGGATACCGGCTGCCCTCGTGGAAGGAAAGTTGGTAGGCGACATGGCTGGGCACGATCACCGCGATCGCCACCTGCTGGTCGCCCTCGGCGATGAGCAGCGACACGGTGGTGCCGAGTTCGTCGGCCAGGGCGCGCAGCGTCGGCAGGCTCAGTTGCCGCACGTTGCGGTCGAACGACGCGCCGAGCACGGCGAGCCCGGCCCCGGGACGATAGCGCCCGTCTTCTCCCTTGGCCACCAACCGGAATTGGGCCAGTGTCGAAAGCAATCGGTAGGCGATGGTGCGGTGCACACCGACCTGGTCGGCGAGCTGTTGCACGGTCAACCCGCTGGGGGCGTCGGCCACCATTTGCAGCGCGGTGAGTCCCCGGGCCAGCGTCTGCGAACCCGCCCCAGAACCCGTCATGGCCTTGACAGACCTGGGCGCGAGAGCCAAGCTCTATATATATCGCACATCAGTGTGCGATATTAGCACACCGGCTCAGCCGAAATCGAGAAGCAGATTTCCACCGTTTGGAGGCCAGAGGAAGACCGTGGCGGAGTTCGAGAGCGTCTGGAGCGATCTGCAGGGCGTTGCGTTTGAGCAGGGCTACCTCGAGGCGGGGGGAGTGCGCACTCGGTATCTGCGTGCCGGCGATCCCGGCAAGCCCGTGCTGATGCTGTTGCACGGATCGGGCGGCCACGCTGAGGCCTACGTGCGCAACCTGGCGGCGCACGGCGAGCACTTCTGGACCTGGTCGATCGACATGCTCGGCCACGGCTACACCGACAAGCCCGGCCATCCGCTGGAGGTTCGCCACTACGTCGAGCACCTGATGGCCGTGCTGCGCACCATCGGCGTCGATCGCGCATGCGTGAGCGGCGAATCGCTCGGGGGCTGGGTGGCCGCCCGCGCCGCAGTCGACCATCCCGACGTCGTCGACCGGCTCGTCCTCAACACCGCCGGCGGGTCCCAGGCCGATCCGGTCGTGATGCAGCGGATCATCACGCTGTCCATGGCCGCCGCCGAGAACCCTACCTGGGAGACGGTGCAGGCTCGGATCAAATGGCTGATGGCCGACAAGTCCAAGGACTACGACGATCTGGTCGCCAGCCGCCAACGCGTGTACCGCCAGCAGGGGTTCGTCGAGGCCATGCGCGACATTATGGCGTTGCAGGATCCCGAGATTCGCGAACGCAACCTGCTGGGGCCGGACGAATACGGCGCCATCATCGCCCCGACGCTGGTGCTGTGGACGAGCGACGACCCGACCGCCGACGTGACCGAGGGTCGCCGCATCGCCTCGATGATCCCCGGTGCGCGCTTCGAGGTGATGCCCGGCTGCGGCCACTGGCCGCAGTACGAGGACGCCAAGACCTTCAATCGCCTGCATCTCGATTTCCTGCTGGGACGGTGATGGGCGTCAAGGGGCAAAGGACACCAGAAACCGACGTCGACGTCGTGGTCGTCGGCGCCGGGCCGGTGGGCCTCACCCTGGCGAACATCCTTGGCCTGCAGGGTGTCCGGACGCTCGTCGTCGACGAACGCGACAGCCTGATCGACTATCCCCGCGGGGTGGGGCTGGACGACGAGGCGTTGCGCACCTTCCAGTCGATCGGGCTGGTCGACCGGATCCTGCCGCACACCGTGCCCAACCAGATCTTGCGGTTCGTCGACGGCAAGCGCCGCGTGCTGGCCGAAATGGCCCCGCCCGATGCGCGTTTCGGCTGGCCGAAGCGCAACGGCTTCGTGCAGCCCCTCGTCGACGCCGAATTGCTGCGTGGCCTGGACAGATTCGACAACGTCGAGGTGCGGTGGAACCGCCCGATGACCTCGTGCGTACAAACCGACGACGCGGTGCGTGTCGAATGCGGCACCGATGGCGATACCGCGAGCGTGTGCGCGCGCTATGTCGTCGGATGCGACGGCGGGCGCAGCACGACCCGCCGGATGATGGGGGTGTCCTTCGACGGGACGACGTCGTCGACGCGGTGGCTGGTCGTCGACATCGCCAACGACCCGCTGGGCCACCCGAACAGCGAGGTCGGCGCCGACCCGGAACGGCCGTACGCCTCGATCTCGATCGCGCACGGAATTCGCCGGTTCGAGTTCATGATTCACGCCGACGAGACCGATGAACAGGCCGAGGATCCGGCGTTTCTGACGCGGATGCTGGCGCGGATGGTGCCGCACCCCGACCGGGTCGACGTGATCCGGCGGCGCGTCTACACCCATCACTCGCGGATCGCCGGAGCGTTCCGCAGTGGCCGGCTGCTGTTGGCGGGCGACGCGGCTCACCTGATGCCGGTATGGCAAGGGCAGGGCTACAACAGCGGGATCCGGGATGCGGCCAACCTGGGCTGGAAGCTGGCGGCGGTGGTGACCGGGCGCGCCGACGACCGGTTGTTGGACACCTACGACATCGAGCGCCGCAAGCACGCGCGGGCGATGATCGACCTTTCCACGATGGTGGGCCGGGTGATTTCGCCGACCGACCGCAGGATCGCCACCGCCCGGGACCTCCTCGTGCGGTCGGCGTCAATTGTGCCCTCCCTCAAGCGTTATGTGCTGGAGATGCGGTTCAAGCCGATGCCCCGCTACGAGCAGGGCGCAGTCGTGCACTCCTCTCCGCGCCGCGCCGAATCTCCGGTGGGCACGCTCTTCGTCCAGCCCCGGGTGGATACCCGCACCGAGCAGGACGTGCTGTTGGACGACGTGCTGGGCGATTGGTTCGCCGTGCTGTGCTGGAACAACAACCCGCGCAAGATCCTCGGCGACGCGGCGTTCGCGACGTGGAAAGCCGCGGGCGCGCGCTTCGTTGCGCTGCGGCCCGTGACCCAGCTGCACTGGACGGGCCACGACGATCCCGATGTCGTGGTGGTCGGTGATCGCGGTGGCGCGGTCAAATCCTGGTTCGACGCCCATCAGGAATCGGTGCTGTTCCTGCGCCCCGATCGGTGCATCGCCGGCGCCTGCATCGCTCAGCTCGCCCCCGAGCTGAGCGCCTCGCTGCTGGACACCCTGACCCTCACGCCGGGAGGGGGTGATCTCCACAGTGACACTGGCTCTGTGCTGTATGTCGCACAGCCCGCTCCTGAATCTTCCGGGGCCGTCGCGGGACCTGCTTGACGACATCGAAGGCGCAATCGCGCAGGCGCGCGAATTCGTCGAAGATTACGATCCCGAACTCGTCGTCATCTTCTCCCCGGACCATTACAACGGGTTCTTCTACAAGGTAATGCCGCCGTTCTGTATCGGGATGCGCGCCAATGGAGTTGGCGATTACGGCACCCACGCCGGCCCACTTGACATTCCCGAGGACCTGGCGGCCGATTGTGCGAAGGCCATCCTCGACGCCGGCGTCGACATCGCGGTTTCGGCCGGGATGGACGTCGACCACGGCACCGTGCAGCCGCTGGAGAAGCTGTTCGGCGATGCGACCGTGCGCCCGGTGATCCCGATCTTCGTCAACGCCATCGCGGTGCCACTGGGGCCGTTGCAGCGCTGCCGCGCGCTGGGTGGCGCCGTCGGCGCCTACCTGGCCACGCTGGACAAGCGGGTCTTGGTGCTGGGCTCCGGTGGGCTTTCCCACAGCCCGCCGGTGCCGACACTCGCGACCGCGCCCCCGGCGGTGCTCGAGCGGATCGTGGACGGCCGGCCGATGACCTCCGAACAGCGGCAAGCCCGGCAGGCAGCCGTGATCGAGGCGGCCAAAACCTTCGCCGGAGGCCAAAGTGACCTGCAGCCACTGAACCCGGCGTGGGACCACCGCTTGCTCGAAATCATCGACGATGGAAACCTCGCCGATCTCGACCAGTGGTCGAACTCGTTCGTCACCTACGAGGGCGGCTCCTCGGCACACGAAATCAGAACTTGGGTGGCGGCTTTCGCGGCGCTTCAGACGGCCGGGCCCTACCAGACCATCGTCCGCTACTACAAACCGGCCGCCGAACTGATCGCCGGCTTCGCCATCCGAACAGCGGTGCCGAAATGAACGCTGTCCCTTCGACCGCGAACGGATTCGATCAGGTGGTCGACGTGCTCATCGTCGGATCCGGCGGTGGGGGCATGGCGGCCGCGTTGACAGCCCAGGCCGCCGGGCTGGACGCGTTGGTGGTGGAGAAATCGCCGTATTTCGGTGGCTCCACTGCCCTTTCGGGAGGCGGCATCTGGGTGCCCGGCGCGCCCGCGCAGCGCAGGGAGGGCTATAACCCGTCACCCGAAGAGGTCGTCAAGTATCTGCTGCAGATCACCGACGGACTGGTCAGCGAGGCGCGGATACGGCAGTACGTCCAGTCCGCGCCACAAATGCTGGAATTCCTCGAAAACCTCTCGGGGTGGTTCGAGTTCGTCTGGAAGCCCGGCTACGCCGACTACTACCCGGAGCTGCCCGGCGGCTCGGAGTTGGGCAGCACCATCAACGTGCCGCCCATCGACCTGCGGAAGCTGGGCGTCGACGAGCAGAAGCTGCTCCAGCCCCTGGCGCTCGCGCCGAAGGGAATCTGGTTGGGGCCCAAGGAATTGCGGACGTTCTACCGGATCAGGCAGTCGTGGGCCGGCAAAGGCGTCCTGCTGAAGCTGATCGCGCGGATGGTCCGGGCCAGGGTCTTCGGCGAACGGATGGCGGCGATCGGACAGTCGCTGGCGGCCCGGCTCCGGCTGGCCATGAGAGAACGCGGCATCCCGCTGTGGCTCGAGACGCCGATGGCGGAGTTGCTCACCGACGCCGACGGATCGGTGACGGGCGCGGTGGTAATCAGGGAGGGCAGGACGCGCAGCGTCGGGGCGCGCCAAGGGGTCATCCTGGCGTCGGGAGGTTTCGACCACGACCTCGCCTGGCGCAAAGAGCAGCTGCCGGTGCTCGACCAGGACTGGAGTTTCGGCAACCCCGCCGCGATGGGCGACGGCATCCGAGCTGGCCAAAAGATCGGCGCCGCAACGGAGTTACTCGACGAGGCGTGGTGGTTCCCGGCTATCCAGTGGCCCGATGGCCGCATGCAGTTCATGCTCAACGAACGGATGATGCCGGCGCAGTTCATCGTCAACGGCGAGGGCAAGCGCTTCATCAACGAGGCGGCGCCCTACATGGACTTCGGTCACGCCATGATCGATGGCCAGAAATCCGGGGTCACCCACATCCCCTGCTGGCTCATCACCGATCACAGGTCGTGGAATCGCTACGTGGTCGGCGGCCACCTACCGATACCGAAGATCCCGGGGGCGCCGGTTCCGACCGGGCGCAAGGTCCCGCGGGCGTGGCTGGAGTCGGGCGTGGTCAAGGCGGCGACGAGCTGGGACGAGATGGCGGCCAAGATCGGCGTTCCGGCGCGGCAGCTTGCCGAGACCGCCGGCCGTTTCAACGAACTCGCGCACAAGGGTCACGACGACGATTTCCACCGCGGGGACAGCGTGTACGACAACTACTACGGTGACCCCACCTTGCCGAACCCCAACCTGTACCCATTGGGCGGTCCGCCGTATTACGCGTTCCGCATCGTCCTCGGTGATCTCGGCACCTCGGGTGGCCTGCGCACCGACGAGTACGCCCGAGTGCTGCGTGACGACGACACGGTGGTGCTGGGACTGTACGCGGTGGGTAACACCGCGGCGCCGGTCATGGGTCGCAGCTACGCCGGCGCGGGGGCGACCATCGGCCCGGCCATGACCTTCGGCTTCGTCGCAGCGAAACACGTTGCAGCCCATGCCGCAAAGCAGACCCTGTAGTTCTCATAGGAGGTAGCAAATGAAGATCTCACTGTTCTACGAATTCGCCCTGCCGCGACCCTGGGCACCCGACGACGAGCGGGTCCTGCTGCAGGATTGCCTCGACGAGGTCGAGGCGGCCGACAAGGCCGGGTTCTCCACGGTCTGGCTCACCGAGCATCACTTCCTCGAGGAGTACTGCCACTCCACCGCGCCGGAGATCTTCCTGGCCGCGGCCAGCCAGCGGACTAAGAACATCCGGCTGGGGTTCGGCATCATGCACCTGCTGCCCGCGGTCAATCACCCCGCCCGAGTGGCCGAACGCATCGCCACCATCGATCTGCTGTCGAACGGGCGGGTCGAATTCGGCACCGGGGAAGGCTCCTCCGTCGGCGAATTGGGCGGATTCGACGTCGATCCCGCCGACAAGCGCGCGCAGTGGGAGGAGTCCCTCGAGGTGGCGATCCGCTGCATGATCGAGGAGCCGTTCACCGGTTTCAAAGGCGAGCAAATCCAGATGCCGCCCCGCAACGTCATCCCCAAGCCGATGCAAAAACCCCATCCACCGGTCTGGGTCGCGTGCACGCGGCCGGCGAGCGTACAGATGGCGGCCCAAAAGTGCATCGGCGCGCTCAGTTTCGCCTACACGGGTCCGGGGCCGCTCACCGAGCGGGTCAACGGCTACTACAAGGAGTTCGAGGAGAGCGGTGTGCCCGTCACGCCGCGGATCAACCCGAACATCCTGGCCATCGGCGGCGACCTGTCGATGATGGTCGCCAAGACCGACGAGCAGGCGCTCGAGCGTCTCGGGCAGGGCGGCGGGTTCTTCTCCTTCGGGATCATGCACTACTACCTGACCGGGATGCATAGCCCGGGCCGGACCGGCGTGTGGAAGCGCTACCTCGAGGAGGTCGAGAAGGACCCTACGCTGGCCTACGGTCCGGGCCGTGGCGCCATCGGATCACCGGCCACGGTGCGCGAATTCCTGCGGGGCTACGAGGAAAGCGGCGTCGACGAGATCATCCTGCTCCTCAATCCGCGTAGCCACGAGGGCACGATGGAATCCATCGAGCTGATGGGCAAAGAGGTGCTGCCGGAGTTCATCGAGCGCGACGCGAAGGCGGTCGCCGACAAGGCCAAGCGGCTGGCGCCGGTCATCGAGAAGGTCGAGGCGCGCCGGCCGGTCTCGACCGCCCCGCAATTCGATGAGACCTACGCGTTCGGTGGACTGCCCACCGGCCGCGACAAGTTCACCGCCAGCGAGATCCCCGAGGCGATGGCGGAGATCAACGAGGGACGGGTCCAGGCGGCGCAGCGCCTCAAGGAACAAAAAGAGCAGGGCAACTGAGACCGGGAAACCTCCCGATTTAGGACCAGTGGTGGGACGACTCGACGAGCTGTGGCGCTATGACGGCCGCCGCGCCGTGGTGACCGGATGCGCTTCGGGCATCGGTGAGCACGTGGCGCGGCAGCTCAGCGAACTTGGCGGCGACGTTGTCGGACTGGATAAGCGGCGGCCCTCCTTCGAGCTCAACGGGTTTCACGAGATCGACCTCGCCGACCCGGATTCGATCGATCGCGCGGTGGCGTCCATCGACGGGCCGGTCGACGCGCTGTTCAACGTGGCCGGCGTCTCGTCCGGGATCGGCAACCCCCCGCTGGTGGTCACCATCAACTTCCTCGGGCTGCGGCACATCACCGAGGCGCTGGTCGAGAAGATGCCCGCGGGGTCGTCGATCGTCAGCGTCTCCTCGCTCGCGGCCGCGGGATACCGGGACCATTTGCGGGCGGTGGCGCCGCTGCTCAATACCGCGGATATGCGGCAAGGGATCGAATGGTGTCAGGCCCACCCCGATGCGCTGCCCGGTGGTGGCTACCAATTGTCCAAAGAGGCGATCATTCTGTACACCATGCGAAAGGCCGCGCCGCTCGGCGCCCGGGGCATCCGAATCAACTGCACCGGCCCCGGGGTCACCGAAACCCCGATCCTCGATCAGCTGCGCACCGCCTACGGGCAGGGCTTCCTCGACGACATTCCCAAACCCTTGGGTCGTGTTTCCGGGCCGGACGAACAGGCCTCGGTTTTACTGTTTCTGAATAGCCGTGCGGCCAGCTATATCTCGGGCCAGGTGTTGTGGGTCGACGGCGGAAACGTGGGCGCGGCGATCGCCCGTGAGCTCGAGGAGGGAGCGCCGTGGCCAGCGTAGCCGATTTCCGGCGGGCCGCCCGTGACGTCTGCAACTGGGGGCGCTGGGGGGCCGACGACGAGCTGGGCACGCTGAACTTCATCACCGCCGACAAGGTCGCCCAGGCCGCCGGCCTGGTGCGCCATGGCAAGGTGTTTTCACTCGGCGTGGACTTCGGTGCGTCGGGCCCGCAGGGCGCCTTCGAGTTTCGGCACAACCCGGTGCACGTCATGACCGTGGACGGCGGCGACGTGCACACGCTGGCCAAGTACGGGCCGGATTGGGCGCGAAACCCATTGGCGAAGCAGCTAAGTGGATACATGACCGCCGACAATCCGTTCCGCTTCAACGACGACATGATCATCATGCCGTTGCAGGCGGCCAGCCAATGGGACGCGCTGTCGCACGTCTACTACGACGACCAGCTCTACAACGGTTTCCCGGCGGATTCGGTGACCAGCATGGGAGCCTTCCACTGCGGCATCGACAAAGTCGACGGCAAGGGCATCACCTCGCGCGGTGTCCTGCTGGACCTCGTTCGCCATCGCGGCGCGGAGGTCTTCCTGGAAGCCGGTAACCCGATCACGCCCGAGGAACTGGACGACGTCGTGCGCGCACAAGGGGTGACGGTCGGGCGGGGCGACATCGTGTTGATCCACACCGGTTGGTGGACGAAGTTCCTCGAGACCGGCAACAAGACGGAGGGCTATTCGGGCCTGGACTGGCGCTGCGCCTCGTGGCTGCACGATCACGAGGTGGCGGCGGTCGCGGCCGACAACCTCCAAGTCGAAGACCTGGTGTCCGGCGTCGACGGGATAACCTTCCCGCTCCATCTGCTGTGCCTGCGGGACATGGGGCTGATGTTCGGCGAGTACTGGGACCTCGGTGCCCTGGCGGCCGACTGCGCCGCGGACGGGGTGTACGAATTCCAGCTTGTCGCGCCCCCGCTGAGAGTCGTTGGCGCCGTGGGCTCCCCGGTGAACCCGATCGCGATCAAGTGATGGAGGTTCATCGCAGGACGACGCTGGTCGATGGACTGGCCACCAGCTATCTGGAGGCCGGCGAAGGCGACCCGGTGGTCCTGCTGCACGGCGGCGAGTTCGGCGGCAGCGCCGAACTCGGGTGGGAACGCAACATCGCCGCGCTCGCCGCGCACTACCGGGTGCTGGCGCCCGACCAGCTGGGGTTCGGCCAGTCGGCCAAGGTGATCGACTTCGTCGACGGCCGCGGCATGCGAATCCGCCATGTCGCGCGGTTCTGTGAGCTGCTGGGCATCGACTCGGCCCACTTCGTCGGCAACTCGATGGGCGCCATCAACCTGCTCACCGACGCCACCTCCGAGCGCCCACGGTTGCCGATCCGCAGCCTGGTAGCGATCTGCGGGGGTGGGGAGATCCAGCAGAACCGGCATTTCGACGCGCTGCAGCAGTACGACGCGACGCTGCCGGCGATGCGCCGCATCGTGGAGGCGTTGTTCTACGATCCCGGCTACCCGGCCGACGAGGACTACGTCCGCCGCCGGTACGAGTCGAGTACCGCGCCCGGCGCGTGGGAGGCGGTGGCGGCGGCGCGATTTCGTCGCCCTGACGCCGCACCGTCTTCGACCCCGTCGAGCGCGCGCGACTACGCGCGCATCGGCGTGCCGACGCTTGTTGTCGCGGGGGAAGGCGACAAGCTCCTCCCGTCGGGCTGGGCCGAGCAGATCGCGAAGCAGGTGAAGGGCGGCCGCTCGGCCGTGATTCCCCGTGCGGGTCACTGCCCGCAGATCGAGCGGCCATCGGCGGTCAACGAGTTGCTGCTGGACTTTTTCGCCTCGGCCTGTGGTCAGAACGTGTAGTCCAGCCGGGTCTGCATGCCGGCATCCTGGTGATAGGTGTTGTGACAGTGCAACTGCCACAAGCCCGGATTGTCGGCGACCAGCACGGCGAGGATCTTCTGCCGGGGCAGTACGATCACGGTGTCCTTGCGGGCGCCCGGGCTGCCGTCGGCGTTGATCAGCTGGAAAGTGTGCCCGTGTAGGTGAATTGGGTGGTACATCATGGTGGGGTTGTCGAACGTGATGGTGGGCCGCTCGCCCTCTCGGACGTGCAGCGGGTCGGTGTTGCTGTACGGCCGCCCGTTGATGATCCAGTCGTATTGCATCATATTGCCGCCCAGCACGACGGGGAGGTTCAGGTCGGGCTGGGGCCGGCCCAGGTTGACCGGCGTTGTGGCCGTGAACATTCCGATGGTGCCCACCCGCTTGCCGAGTTCGGGAGGTTGGAACCCAGGGTCGGGTGGGCTGCCGGTTCCGGTCGACAGCAGTGCGCGCGCCAGGTCGTTCTTTCCTTCCGCGAGCGCGACGAGCGGAAAGACCCCGTCGGCCGCGGTCACAATGACGTCGTAACGTTCTGCCATGCCGATCAGCAGGGCGTCGACCTGGGTGGGCACCACGGGAAATCCATCGGTATGGGTGACCGTCATCGAATGCCCGGCCAGCGCGACGCGAAAAGCGGTGTCGGAGCCCGTATTGATGAATCGGATCCTGATGCGCTGACCCGGCTTCGCGTTGAACGTCGTGGGCGCCGCCGGGATCCGGCCGTTGATCAGGTAGCAGGGGTAGTCGATGTCCCCCGCGTCGCCGCCGAGCAGATCGCTCTTACTGCCGTCGTTGTCGGACATGCCAGGCATCTCCGGCATCCCGGACGTCGGCGTCTCCGACGTTGTTGGGCCGGCCGGCGTCGTGGGTGTCGTCGACGTCGTCGTCGGCACGTTCGAGCGGCTCGGCTTGTTCGTACCGGCGAGCTCGTTGTATAGCTGCTGCGGGCTCTTTCCTATGCCATCTGTCCAATCGTCAAGGACGACAATCCATTCGGCGTCGTAGTCGCCTTCGCTCGGGTCGTCGACGATGACCGGCAGATAAAGCCCCATGTCGGCGTCCAGGCCGGTGTGCGGATGGCCCCAGTAGGTGCCCGGATTCGGCACGGAGAAGCGGTAAGTGAAGTCCTGGCCGGCCGCGATGTTCGGGGTCGCGGGTGCGGCGCCGTCCATGTCGTTGCGCAGCGCGATGCCGTGCCAATGCACCGAGGTCGGATGGTCCAGCCGGTTCGAGACGGTGACGACCAGCTCGTCACCGACCTTGGCCCGGATCAGCGGTCCGGGGATGTTGTTGCCGTAGGCGAAGGTACGGGCGACCGGCCCGCCGAGATCGACCTGGGCTTGCTGGGGCGACAGGCTGGCGGTCACGGTGCGCCCGCTGTGCGGCCGCGCCTTTTCGGCGGCGGCGATGGCCGCGGCCATTTGCGCGGCGGTGCCCGATGCCTGGGAGTTGGATTGGCTGCAGCCCGCCAGCGCCAGCCCGCCGGCGACACCGGCGGCCAGGAAACCGCGCCTAGTCAACAGCGCCCCGTCGAAGGTGACCCCGCCTGTGGGCAGCACCGGCATTGCGCGCTCCTCGTCTTGCGTCGACCCGCCCCCGGCGCCTTATACCGTGCTCGGCGGTTGGCCGGAACGCAAGAGTTAGCGGGCGTGCTGGTAGATCTGGTCGGCCGGTGCCGAGGGGACACCGAGTTCGGCCGCGACGGCGTCGAGCCCACGTTGGGCGATATCGAGGTCCACCCGGCCGTCGGCGGTGTAGCACGGACCGACGTAGCGCTCGTAGTGGCGTTGCGCCTCGTCGCGCGTCAGCCGATCCAGAAACGATGCCACGTAATCGACGGCGAGATCGGGTCTTTCGGCCATCGTCCGCAGCGCGCGTTGGTTCGCCCGCACCACCGCCTGCACCGCCGGGCTGTCGACCTGAAGGCGGGTCGCATCCACGGCCACCCCGACGGTGGGGATCTGCAAATGATCCCCCACCCAGGCCAGCACGTGGAACCCTTCCTCCTCGGCGACCTGCTCGGGTGCCATGGTGCTGCCGACGTACGCGGCATCGATCGAGCCATCGCGCAGCCTCCGCAGATCCATCTGGTAGTCACCAGGAGCCCGCGCCACACACTCGAGGTCGCGGTCGGGGTCAAGGCCGTGCCGGCGCAGCACGATCCGCGCGAAGCACCCCGGGGCGGTGTGCCCCGCGTGTACCGCGAGCCGGCGTCCGCGAAGCTCCGCCATGGCGGACACCCCCGGGCCGCCGAGGAACCAGAACAGCGGGCGGTGGGTGTTCACGCTCAGCACCGTCCACTCGATGCCGTGGGTCAGGCGCGATAGCACGCTCCGGCCGAGGCCGATCGTCGCGCAGGAGCGCAGACGCTCTGTATCCCAGGCGATTCCGTCCCGTACCGCGACGTGGACGCCCTCGTCTTGGAAGTAGCCCTCCTGATCGGCGATGTAGGCGATCAGTTCCTCGTGTATGCCGCGCCCGACGTAGGCCAGGTCGATCGTGTGCATGTCGCGTTCAGTCCATCGCGATGCCGCCGTTGACCGGCAGATAGTGCCCGGTGGTGAAACCGGAGTCCTCGCTTGCCAAGAACGCTATGGTGTGGGCGACCTCGTCCGGCGTCACCAGCCGTCCCATCGGAGCGGCCTCTCCCAGCGCACGCACCCGATCCGGCGTGAGCTGGCCGGTCACCGTCGTTCCGCCGACGGTGGCCGGTGCGACAAGGTTGGCGGTGACCCCATGCGGTGCCAGCTCGAGCGCAACGTACCGAACGAACTGGTCTAGGGCCGCCTTCGCCGTGCCGAGCGCGATCATCCCGTCACGCGGCCGTCGGGACAGCCCGGTGCTCAGATAGATCAGCCGGCCATAACCACGGGAAACCATTTCCGGCACAACGGCCTTCGTCAGCATGTAGGCGGCATGCAGCTCCGCGTCCACCTTGCCGCCCAGCTGTTCCCAGGTGAGGTCGGCGAAGGAGGTGACGACGAACGGGATCAACGCGTTGTGCACCAGCACGTCCACTGCGCCCCAGCGCTGCGCTGTTTCGTCGACCATGGCGGAGACGTCAACCGCCACCGTGACGTCGGCCTTGATCGCCACGGCCTCACCGCCGGACGACGTGATGCCGGCGACCACCTCCTCGGCCTCCGGCGCGCTGGAGTGGTAGTTGACCACCACCCGAAACCCGCGTTCGGCAAGGACCCGCGCCGTCGCCGCGCCGATCCCCCGGCTGGCCCCGGTGATCAATGCAACCCGAGGCATCAGTGCCCCGCCTGCCCGCTAGCGCGCGTCACTGGTCTGTCGAGCGGCGGCCCAGTCGCTGAAGCGGGTGGGGTAGATCGTGGGGTCTTCGCTGTCGAGGGGAACGATGGTGTGCTCGTCGAGTTTGGTACCGAAATAGCGGGCCTCGGGGTCGCCCACCACCTGACGTGGGTCGCCGGATGCGGCAAGGGCGGTCCGGATGAAGTCGTCCATCCCGCGCTTCTCGGGGCCGGCGATGTTGGTCATGCCGTTGGTCGGATCGCTGATCGTCGCGCCGGCGACGGCGGTGGCGACATCCTTGGCGGCGATCGGCTGGAACGCCCCGACCGGCAGGCGGATGGTGTCGCCGTCGGTTGCCGAATCGGCGATGGCATTGACGAATTCGAAGAACTGGGTCGCTCGCACGATGGAATACGGGTTACCCGATTCCTCGATCAGCTTCTCCTGGGCAACCTTGGCCCGCATGTAGCCGCTGTCCGGGGCGCGGTCGGCGCCCACGATCGAGAGGGCGACGTGGTGCTGCACACCGGCCGCGCGCTCGGCGGCGAGAAGGTTCTTGGTCGACGCGGTGAAGAAGTGCATCACCGGGTCGTCGTCGAAGGACGGCGAGTTGGACACATCCACCACCTTGTGCACGCCCGCCACCGCTTCCCCGAGACCCTCGCCGGTCACCGAGTCGACGCCCGAGTGAGGGGAGGCCGAGATTGCCTCGTGTCCCAACGCGGTCAGATCGGCGATGACCTGCGAGCCGATGAGCCCGGTACCGCCGATAACCAGTATCTTCATGATTTAGCCCTCCCGAAGTAGCCGATGACTGGTGAACCCAGCATTCCACTTCTGCGCGAACCCTTGAAGTCGGTAGAAAGTGAATTGATATAGACGCAGGTCGCGGGCGGCTTAAATCAATTGCTTGACTTAACGCGGCCACCGCCGATTAACTCGTCGTGTGGTCAACGATCTGGCGGGCAAGGTGGCCATCGTCACCGGGGGGGCATCGGGGATCGGGCGCGGCACGGTGGAGAAGTTTGCGGCCGAGGGTGCGCGGGTCGTCATCGCCGATGTGGAAACCGACAAGGGTGAGGCGCTCGCGGCCGCGCTGGGGCCCGACACCTTCTTCGTGCGCACGGACGTCTCCGACCCGGAACAGGTCGGGGCCCTGGTGGCCGCGGCCGTCGACAAGTTCGGCGGTCTGCACGTGATGGTCAACAACGCCGGGGTCTCGGGCACCATGCACGGCCGATTCATCGAGGACGATCTGGCCGATTTCCACCGCATCATGGCGGTCAACGTCCTGGGCGTGATGGCGGGCACCCGAGATGCCGCCCGGCACATGGCCGCCCACGGCGGGGGCTCGATCATCAACATGACCTCGATCGGCGGCATCCAGGCCGGCGGCGGCGTGATGACCTACCGCGCGTCCAAAGCGGCGGTCATCCAGTTCACCAAGTCGGCGGCGATCGAGTTGGCGCACTACGAGATTCGGGTGAACGCCATCGCGCCGGGCAACATACCTACGCCGCTGTTGAAGACGTCGGCCATGAACATGGATGCCGAGCAGCTCGAGCGGTTCGAGGCAGGCATCCGCGAGACGATGCGCGCCGACCGGCCGCTGAAGCGCGAGGGCACCGCCGAGGACATCGCCGAGGCGGCGCTGTACTTCGCCAGCGACCGGTCGCGCTACGTCACGGGCACCGTGCTGCCGGTCGACGGGGGCACCGTGGCGGGCAAGGCGATCCGATCCAAGAAGCGCGAGGGGTGACAGGCGCCGCTCGAGCGTGACGGTGCCGTCACGCCCGGACCCCAGCGTCACGGCAGCGTCACGTTAGACGACATAGAGTTAAATCAAGCGCTTGACTTAAAGTGGTGGACGAGGTTGACTAGCGGCATGACCACGGCAGGCAGGACCGTTCGCACCGAGCGGGCGAGTTCCACTCAGGAGGCGATCCTGGTGGCGGCCGAGCGGCTGTACGCCGAGCACGGCATGTTCGCGGTGTCGAACCGGCAGGTCAGCGAGGCCGCCGGACAGGGCAACAACGCCGCGGTCGGATACCACTTCGGCACCAAGGCCGACCTAGTGCGCGCCATCGAGCAGAAGCACCGCGGTCCGGTCGAGCAGCTTCGCGAACGCATGGTGGCCGAGGTGCTGGAATCGGGTCGCTCGGCCGACATGCGGGCGTGGGTGGCCTGCCTGGTGCGCCCGCTCACCGACCACCTCGAGCAGCTCGGGAACCCCACCTGGTACGCGCGTTTCGCCGCGCAGGCGATGACCGACCCGGCCTACTACAACATCATCGTCAAGGGGGCGCTCAGCTCCCCGTCGCTGGTTCAGGTCGTCGACGGGGTCAACGGTTGCCTGCCCAACCTGCCGGCCGAGGTGCGATTCGAACGCAACATCATGGCCCGCAACCTGTTGATGCACACCTGCGCCGACCGTGAACGCGCGCTGGCGACGGGTTCATCGATGCACCAATCATCCTGGCGCGCAGCGGCATCCGGCCTCATCGACGCGATCGTGGGCCTGTGGCTGGCGCCCGTGACACCGGACGACTAGGGGTCCGCAGATGAAAGTCACCGTCGACCAGGGCATTTGCGCGTCATCGGGTAACTGCGTCTTGAACGCGCCGGAGGTATTCGACCAGCGTGACGACGACGGCGTGGTCGTCTTGCTCAATCCCCATCCAACGCCCGAGCAGGCCGACGGCGCACGACGCGCTGCCGCGGCGTGCCCCGCACTGGCCATTCACGTCGAGGAATGAAATGTCGGACACACTGACGAGCACCAAGACCGAAGCGGGTCCGCGGATCCCGGACTATCCGATGGCGCGGGATGCGCGCTGCCCGTTCGCCCCGCCGCCGGACGTCATGGCGCTCGCCGAAGCCAGGCCGCTGAGCAGGGTTCGGATCTGGGACGGCAGCACGCCGTGGCTCATCACGGGCTACGACCAGGTGCGCGAGCTGTTCTCCGATTCGCGGGTCAGCGTCGACGACCGCACGCCGGGGTTTCCGCACTGGAACGAGGGCATGTTGTCCACCGTGCACAAGCGCCCGCGATCCGTGTTCACTTCCGACGGCGAGGAACACACCCGGTTCAGGCGGATGTTGTCGAAGCCCTTCACGTTCAAGCGGGTGGAAGGGTTGCGGCCGACCATCCAGCAGCTCACCGACGACCACATCGACGCGATGCTCGCCGGGCCGCAGCCCGCCGACCTCGTCACCGCGCTGGCCCTGCCGGTCCCCTCGCTGGTGATCAGCCAGCTGCTGGGCGTGCCGTACGAAGACGCCGACATGTTCCAGCACCACGCCAACGTCGGGCTCGCGCGCTACGCGACTGGGGAGGACACCGTCAAGGGCGCGATGAGCCTCCACAAATACCTCGCCCAGCTGGTCGAGGCCAAGATGGAAAACCCGGCCGAAGACGCGGTGTCCGACCTGGCCGAGCGGGTCAAAGCCGGCGAACTCAGCGTCAAAGAGGCCGCGCAGCTGGGCACCGGTCTGCTGATCGCCGGCCACGAGACCACCTCGAACATGATCGGGCTGGGAGTCCTTGCGCTGCTGCAGAATCGGAACCAGTTGGCCGTCATCCGCGACGCCGAGGACCCCAAGATCGTCGCGAACGCGGTCGAGGAACTGTTGCGCTACCTCAGCATCATCCAGAACGGCCAGCGCCGCGTGGCCCTCGAAGACATCACCATCGCCGGCGAGGTCATCCGTGCCGGCGAGGGAATCATCATCGACCTGGCCCCGGCGAACTGGGATTCGCGTGTGTTCACCGAACCGGATCGGCTCTACCTGCACCGCTCGGGTGCGGATCGCAATGTGGCGTTCGGCTACGGGCGGCACCAGTGTGTCGGGCAGCAGCTTGCCCGCGCGGAGCTGCAAATCGTCTACCGCACGCTATTCCGCCGGGTTCCGACGCTGGAACTGGGCATCCCGTTCGAGGAGGTGCCGTTCAAACACGACCGGCTTGCCTACGGCGTCTACGAATTGCCGGTGACGTGGTGAGTTCTTTTCTTTGTCTCGCCGATTACTGTCGAAAATGCCGATCCCGAATGGAGGGTCAATGATGACGACTCAAACAGGCACCGTTTCGCTTTACCCGCCGGGAGGCTTTGGCGCACCGAAGGATCGCCGCGGGCATGCCGTCGGCAGCAACGTGGGGCTGCCGGACGGGACGGTGGTTTTCTCCGCCGACAACCACATCTCCCTGGCCGCCGACATCTTCTACGAGCGCTTCCCCGAGGAGCTCAAGGAAAAGGCGCCGCGGATCTGGTACGAGGACGGCGCCTATCAGGTGGGGCGCAAGGGCCAGTCGTTCCTGCCGGGTGACTTCAGCGCGGTGCTGATGCAGTACGACGACCTGCCCGGGGCCGCCAGCACCAACATCGAGGCCCGCATCCAGGAGCTGCGCGAGGATGGCGTCGACAAGGAACTGGCGTTCCCCAACGCGGTGCTGGCGCTGTTCCACTACCCGGACAAGAAGCTTCGTGAACTCGCATTCCGCATCTACAACGAGTACATCGCGGAGCTTCAGGAGCGCTCGGACGGTCACTTCTACGGCGCCGGACTGATCAACTGGTGGGATCCGCAGGGCGCCCGGCGCACGCTGGAAGAACTGAAGTCGTTGGGGCTCAAGACGTTCCTGCTGCCGCTGAACCCCGGCAAGGACGACGACGGCAACCCGATCGACTACTCGAGCACGTCTATGACCGCGGTCTGGGACGAGATCGAAGCCGCCGGCCTTCCGATCACCCACCACATCGGGGAGACGCCGCCGAAGAGCCCGACCGAGTTCAACAGCGTGGTCGTCGGCATGATGATCAACATCGACGGATTCCGGGAAACGTTCGCCAAGTACATCTTCGGCGGCATCCTCGACCGGCACCCGGCGCTGCGCCTCGGCTGGTTCGAGGGCGGCATCTCCTGGGTGCCGTGGGCGCTGCAAGACGCTGAGCACCTGGTCGCGTCCTATCAGCACATGTTCAACCGCCCTTTGGAGCACGACGTGCGCTACTACTGGGACACTCACATGAGCGCGTCGTTCATGGTCGACCCCCTGGGTCTGCAGTTGATCGACAAGATCGGTGTGGACAAGGTGATGTGGTCCAGCGACTACCCGCACAACGAAAGCACCTACGGTTATTCCGAAAAGTCGTTGGCCGCCGTCGTCGACGCCGTCGGGCCGGAGAATGCGGCACGCATCGTCAGCGGCAACGTGACCAAATTCCTGGGGCTGTAGTGACAGCTTTCGCGCCGGCGGGCGGGCTGGCGATCCCCGAAATACCCGACCTGACGCGGATGCGCCGCGAGACCGGAACTCGTCTGCGGGCGGCGATGGCCGAACGCGGCGTCGACGCGCTGATCCTGCTGGGCAACAGCGCGGTGGTCTACGCCACCGGGACGAGTTGGCCGCTGGGCGACGCCGGAATGTCCTACGTCGAGCGGCCCGTGGCCGTGGTGGTCGCCGGCGACGAGTGGCCGCATCTGTTCCTGCCGTTTCGTGCAGGCGTCGCGCACGAATCGGAGCTGCCCGCCGACCACCTGCACGGGCCGGTCTACCTCGAATTCGACGAAGGCGTGGCCGATTTCGCCCGACAATTGGCCGACCTGATACCGGCCGGGGCCGTGATCGCGGTGGACGAGTGCACCGGTGCCATGTCGCGTGCCGCGAAGTCGCTGTTCCCCAACGGCGCTCCCGCCGATGCGTCCGCCGTCGTCAGCGCCGCCAAGGTCGTCAAGACCCCGGACGAACTGGCCTGCATCCGCACCGCGGTTCGGATCACCGACGAGGCGATGGTTGACGTGCACAAGGCGCTGGCTCCCGGCGTCCGCCAGATCGACCTGTCGGCCAGCTTTCTGCGGCGGGCCTTCGAGTTGGGCGCCATGGCCAGCATGCTGGAACCGATCTGGCAGGTGATGCCCCCCAGCAAGGCGGAAGGGGTGTGGACCACGCACGGCGATCTGGCCCTGCCGCTGTTGAGCACCGAGCGCGAACTGGCCGAAGGCGACGTGCTGTGGACCGACGTCAGCATCACCTACCACGGCTACTGCTCGGACTTCGGGCGCACGTGGCTGGTCGGCCGCGACCCGTCCCCGCGCCAGCGGGCGCAGTTCGACGAGTGGCAGGAGATCATGACCGCCGTCGAGGGCGTGGCCCGCGCCGGCGCTACCGCCGGTGATCTCGGCCGCGCCGCCATTGCTGCCAATGGCGGCAGCCGGCCCTGGCTGCCGCACTTCTATCTCGGCCACGGCATCGGCGTCAATGCGGCCGAGATGCCCATGATCGGAACGGATCTCGGACAGGAGTTCGACGACAACTTCGTCCTGCAGCAGGGCATGGTGCTGGTGCTGGAGCCGGTGGTATGGGAAGACGGCACCGGTGGCTACCGCAGCGAGGAGGTCGTGGTGATTACCGAGAAAGGCACGACTCGATTGACCGACTACCCGTACGCCCCCTATGGCTCTCATGTCCGTTGAAGTTTGCCCCGACGACCGGGCGCTGCGCTCGGGGCGCCGCAGGCGGGCGCTCGAGCAGATGGCGGTACACGACCTCGATGTCCTGGTCCTCGGCCGCCAGGCCAACATCCGTTACGTGACCGGCGCCCCGCAGCTGTGGGTCGCCGGAACCCGGCCGTTCGGCCCGTCCTGCGTGCTGGTGCGCGAAACCGGCGCGATCCACCTGCTCAGCACCTGGGACGAAGGCGTTCCCGAGGACATCCCGCACGAAAACCTCTACGGCATCTCGTGGAACCCGGTGAACACCATGTCCGCGCTGCGGCGCATCGACGGGGCGGCCTCCGCGCGCCGTGTCGGAACCGACGCCCTCTCACCGGCTTTCGCGCAGCTGCTGCCCACCGCCTTCCCCAACGCCGAGCTGGTCGACGGGGAGCTCGCCATGCGTGCCGCCCGGCGGATCAAGACGGCCGAGGAGGTGGCGGCGCTGCGGGAGGCGATCGCGATGGCCGAATCCGGCCTGGCCGCTTCGGTGGCCGAGCTGCAGCCGGGCGTGCGCGAACAAACGCTGGCCGGCGTCATGCTGGAGGCGATGGCGGCCGGCGGTGTGAGTACGCCGTCCAATCAAGAATTCGCCTGGATTACCTCGCCGGATCACCCGTGGCGGCGAGTCAACGGTGACAACCGCAACGGGCGCGTTCAAGACGGTGACCTGGTGGCGCTCTCGGCCGGCGTGCTCGCCGGGGGCTACATGGGTGAGGTCGGCCGGACATGGCCCGCGGGCGGTGTCGGGGGTGCGCCCGCCTTGTACGGCCGGTGGGACAACCTGTGCGCCAGGCTGTTAGCGGCATGCCAGCCCGGCGCGGCGGCCGGCGAACTGCTGGCCGCCTACGAAGCCGCGGGCGAGGCGGCGCCCCCGATGCCGGTGGCCCGGGGCCTGGGCATGGGCTTCGACCCGCCGGTGGTGTCCCAGCACCTGCCCCGCACCGCGGCCGACGATCGACTGGAGCCGGGAATGGTGCTGGCCGTGACCGGCTATGTCTGGCAGCAAGGAGTCGGTGCGGTGTTCGGACGCGAGGCCGTGTTGATCACCGCCGACGGACCCGAAGTGCTGACGTCGAGCCCGCATTGGCAGGGATAATGCCGCGACACGTCAACCTTTGCGACGACACGCCGAAATCCCTCGCAGCGGTTTATGTCTCGCAGGCATAGCGTGCCCTCCGAACCAGACGACGAGAAGGTCATCCGGTACGAGAAGGATGCCGAGACCCGCATCGCCACGATCACCTTCGACCGGCCCAGCCACCTGAACGCGCCGACGATCGCTGCGCGGCTGCGCTATGCCGACCTGCTGCACCGCGCCGGCATCGACGACGACGTCAAGGTGCTGGTGGTCCGCGGCGAAGGTGACGACCTGGGCTCCGGTGCCGATCTGACCGAGGAAATGCGGGTGCAGGATTCGGTGGACCAGGGACCACGGCTTGCCGAGTACCGAATCGGCGGAGACGAAGTCAACTTTCCGCCGGACGGCTCGTTTCGGCGCGGCGCCACCCTGGGGCAGTGGTATGCCAACCCGAACTCCGGCATCCGCGGGCTGCAGGACTTCAAGAAGATCAGCATCCTCGAGGTCAAGGGCTACTGCTACGGCTGGCACTTCTATCAGGCGGCCGACGCCGACTTGGTGATCGCCAGCGACGACGCTCTTTTCGGCCATCCCTCCTTCCGGTATTTCGGCTGGGGACCCCGCATGTGGTGGTGGGCGCAGACCATGGGCATCCGGAAATTTCAGGAAATGGTATTCACCGGAAGGGCTTTCACCGCCGCCGAGATGTACGACTGCAACTTTCTCAACAAGGTTGTCTCCCGGGACCAGCTCGAGGCCGAGGTGCAGAAGTACGCACTGGCGTGCGCGCGTAACAGACCCACCGACACCGTGTTCATGCAGAAGGTCTTCTTCGAAATCATGAAGCAGTTTCAGGGTGAATACCTGGGCAGCATGCTCAGCGGCTTCTTCGAGTCGGTGGGCGGCAAAGCCCAGCGGGACGCCGACGGCGACTTCACGCTCGACGACGCGATCCAACGCGGACTGGGCGACGCGGTCAAGGACAACGACGACAAGTTCCCGCCGGAATGGCGTCTCAGCAAGAAGGGGCGCGGCAAGAAGGACTCCAAGGGGAAGAGAAAGTACTAGTGGCGCAACCACTCCCCGAATTCCCGCTGGCCGGTTATACCGTGGTCGACCTGTCCACCGGGATAGCGGGCGCCTACTGCACGAAGTTGCTGGCCGACGGCGGTGCCGACGTCGTCAAAGTTGAGCCGCCAGAAGGCGATCCGTTGCGTCTCTGGTCGGCCTCGGGTGCCGCCATCCGGCCCGGCGAGGACGGCGCGTTGTTCAGCTTCCTTGCCGGATCCAAGCACAGCGTCGTCGCCGATCCCGATGTCGGCGACGACGTCGCCCTGGTCCACGGGCTGCTGGCCGCCGCGGAGGCGGTGGTGTGGTCCGGTGGTTCGGGACTGGCCGAAAGCCCGGACTTCACGCCGCCCGCCATCCACGACCGCCATCCGCACCTCACCGTCGTGTCGATCACGCCCTTCGGGCTCGAGGGCCCCTGGCGGCACCGGGCGGCCACCGAGTTCACGCTGCAGGCCTGGTCCGGGGGAATCATCGGACTCGGACGTGGGGAGCCCGACTTCGCGCCGGTATTCGTCGGCGGGCAGGTGGGGGAATACCTGGCCGGGGTCTGCGCCAGTGCCGCCCTGCTGGCAGCGCGGTACGGCCGGACCGGCGGCGGCCGGGGACAACTGCTGGACCTGTCGATGCTGGAGACGCAGATCCTTTGCCTGACCTACTATCCCGTCACCTACTTTGAAATGCTCGGACGCCCGTGGCGCGACCAGAGACGGCTCACCGTGCCGGGTGTGGCCCGCGCCAAAGACGGGCTGGTGGACCTCGGCTGTGGCACCGCCCAACAGTGGTTCGACCTCTGCGCGATGGTGGGGCACCCCGAGTGGATCGATGAGGAATCGCCGCTGACGATCACCGAGCAGGCCAACATCCACGCCGATGAGATCTACGCGTGGGTCGAGAGCAACACGGTTGACGATATCCGGGAGCTCGCGACGGCGTTCCGAATCCCCAACGCGCCGGTTGCCAACGGCGCCAACATCGCAACGCTCGACCACTTCCGCGAACGCGGATCGTTCGTGCGCAACCCGCGCGACGGATTTCAGCAGCCCGGGCATCCGTACCGCGTCGGGCCCCCCCGGCTGCGTCCGCCGGGCCCCGCGCCGCGGCTGGGGGAGCACACCTCGCGCTACCGGACCGCCGGCGCCGCCACCCGGCCGGCGCCGAGGACTTCGGAAGAACGCCCAAACCGACTGCCGCTGAGCGGGCTTCGCGTGTTGGACATGACAACGTTTTGGGCCGGCCCGTGCGCCACCCACTTCCTGGCCATGCTCGGCGCCGAAGTCATCCACCTGGAATCCGCCCGCCGCCCCGACGGCACCCGCCTGATCGCGGGCCTACCGATCACCGAAGCCCAGTGGTGGGAGAAGTCACCGATCTTCGCGGCGCTGAACACCAACAAGAAGGGGCTGACGCTGGACCTGCAGAGTCCGCGCGGCCGGGAGCTGCTCCGCCGGCTCATCGCGACGTGCGACGTGGTCGCGGAGAACTTCACACCCCGGGTGCTGGACCAGGTGGGGCTGGACTTCCCTGCGATTCAAGCGATCAGGTCCGACACGGTCCTGTTGCGGATGCCCGGATTCGGCCTGGACGGCCCGTGGCGCGACAACCCGGCGTTCGCCTATGTCATCGAGGCCGCGGCGGGCGTGAGCTGGATGACCGGCTATCCCGACCGCACGCCGTACGACCCGTATTCGATCGGCGATCCCAACGCCGGTATGCATGCGCTCAACGCATTGCTGCTGGCGCTGGAGCACCGTCGCCGCACCGGCCAGGGCGTGCTGGTGGAAGCGGCGATGGTGGACGCCGCGCTCAGCATCTCTGCCGAGCAGGTCATCGAGTACTCCGCCTACGGCGCGCTGCCGGAACGGGCGGGCAACCGGGGACCGACGGCGGCGCCGCAAAACCTTTACCGCAGCGCGGATATCGACGAGTTCGGCCGCCCCGACAGCTGGGTCGCCATCGCGGTGGCGACCGACGACCAGTGGGCACGCCTGGGCAAGGCGCTTGGGTCGCCCTCGTGGGCGGCCGATCCGAAGCTGGCCACCGCGGCCGGCCGGGCGGCACACCACGATCTGATCGATGAACACCTGGCCACGTGGTGTGGTCCCCGCGGCCGCGACGAGATCGTCACCACCCTCTGGGAGGCCGGCGTGCCGGTGGCCAAGGTCATGCAGCCGCATCGCCAAACGGAATTGGAACAGCTGGCGTTTCGACACTTCTTCGAGGAGGTCGATCACCCGGTCAGCGGTCCGGCGCGGCTGAGCACCGTGCCGATGAGGTTCTCCGACGGACCCGGCTCTTTCCACACCCGGCACGCGCCACTGCTCGGCGAGCACAATCGCGAATTGCTGACCCAGCTGGGTCTGACCGACTCGGAGATCGCGGGCCTGGAAGCCGATGGCGTCATAGGGCAGGCGCCCGCGATGTGACCGACGGTGGTCGCGGTGTCACATCTGTGAGCGCCGCGGAGTCTAGAGGGCATGAACGCACTACTGCACCGAAGCCCCTGGCCGTGCTGGCGGTGGCGGCGCTGTTCATTCCGGTGCGCTCCGCGGCCAGCCGCTAGTGCTTCCAGCCCTCGGCGGCTTGCTCGTCGAACGTGCCGTCAATGCGCTCGAACCTGCGCTTGATCGAGCGCCGGGCCGCCTCGTGCGGTAGGACGTAGAGCCGGTTGGCCACGATCGCGTCCGCCGTCAGCCTGGCGACGTCGTCGACACTCACGCCCTCGTCCTGCGCCGGCAGCGGGCCGAGCGAGCCCGTCACGTCGGGCGCCGACGCCAGCCCGTAGTCGGCGCCGCGGATTCGTTCCGAGTTCGAGACCAGCTTGGTCTCCACGACCATCGGGCACAGCACCGATACGCCGATGCCGTTGTCCTTGACCTCGCGGGACAGCGTCTCCGCCAGGGCCACGACGCCGTACTTGGCAACGCCGTACGCACCCAGGCCCGCGTTGGGCACCAGTCCGGCGAACGACGCGGTGAACGCGATATGGCCCCCGGTGCCCTGCTCCAGCATCCTCGGCAGGAAGGCCTCGACGGCATGGATCGAGCCCCACAGGTCGATGTCGATCACCCAGCGCCAGTCGTCGTGTGTCATTGCCGAAATCTCGCCCGCGACGACGATCCCGGCGTTGCTGAATAGCACGTCCACCCCGCCGAGGAGGCGAAAGGCCTCGTCCGCGAGGTGAACCACCTCCTCGAGATGCCGCACGTCGCACATCACCCCGTGCGCGTCAAAGCCCTCGGCGCGCAGGTGCTCCACGGCCCGTTCCAGCGCGGGCTGGTCGACGTCGGCGAGCACCAGCCGCGCCCCGCGGCGGGCAAACTCGGTGGCGGTGGCCAACCCGATGCCGCTCGCCCCACCGGTGACCACCGCGGCGCGTCCTTCGAATCCGTCCATACGACGGCACCCTATTTCAGGCAGCTACCCGCGTCGATGGGCAGGGTCACCCCGGTGACGTAGCGGGACTCGTCGGAGGCGAAGAACAGCACCGCGTTGCTGATGTCCACCGGCTCGACCCACGGGACCGGCAGCGTGTGGAACAGCTGACAGATCGGCGCCATGTCGTCGGGACCCGGGTTCTCCAGATCCGGCCGGAACATCCGCCAGGTCCCCTCGTTCATGATCATCGCGGTGCTCACGTGGGTGGGATGCACGGAGTTGACGCGAATCATGTGCTGCCCCAATTCAACCCCGAACGCCCGCATCAGGCCGACGACGCCGTGTTTGGCGGCGACGTAGTGGCCGGTGTGCGGGTAGGCCTTGAGCCCGCCAACCGAGCTTGTCAAGATGATCGACCCGCCGCGGCCGCCGGCAAGGATGTGCGGGACACCGGCTTTCACCGATTTCCACACCCCGGACAGGTTGACGTCGATCATCTCCGTCCAGTCCTCTTCGCTGGTCTTGTCCAGCGTTTCACCGCCATTGCCGATGCCCGCGTTGGCCACGATGATGTCGAGCCGGCCCAGCTGCTCCACGCCGCTGTCGACGGCGGCCTTCAGCGCGTCGTAGTCGCGCACGTCGACTTCCGCCGTGACGATTCGGCGATTATGGCCCTTGACGAGGTCGGCCGTCTCCGCCAGATCCTCGGGTGTCGACGCGGGAATCGCCGTGTCCGGGAGGCCGTCGCGGATCGGTTTGCAGATGTCGACGGCGATGATGTCGGCGCCCTCTTGCGCCAACCGCACCGCGTGGCTGCGGCCCTGACCGCGCGCCGCCCCGGTGATGAAAGCGACTTTGCCTTCAACGCGTCCAGTCATTGGCTCCTACCTCATTTCCTTTTACAGCTCAGCCGAGAACGGCCGGCATGGTCTCCCATCCCCGCACGGTGGAAGTCGGGGACAGCTTGGCCGCGTCAAGGTCGACGTCCCAGTCGGGAAAGCGCTTCAAGATCTCTTCGAGCGCGATGCGGCCCTCGAGTCGGGCCAGCGCCGAGCCGAGGCAGTAATGGGTGCCGACACTGAACGTCAGGTGTTGGCGCGGTTCGCGGCGAATGTCGAAAACGTCACCGTCGGGCGGGAATTGGCGGTGATCACGGTTGGCCGCGCCCACGAGCATCATCATGACGCTGCCCGCGGGTACACGTTGGCCGTAGTACTCGACGTCGCGGGTGACGTACCGGGCGACGTGCGGCGCCGGCGGTTCGAACCGCAGCAACTCCTCGATCGCCGCGGGGATCAGCGACCGGTCGGCGACCAGCGCGCGCCGTTGCTCGGGGTGTTCGGCGAGGACCTTGCCGGCCCAGCCGATCAGCCGGGTGGTGGTCTCGTTGCCGGCGCCGGAGACCACGCTGATGTAGATGAGAAGTTCCTCGCGGGTGAGTCGGCGCACGGTCCCCGTCTCGTCCTCGAACTCGGCGTGCAGCAGTTCGGTCATGATGTCGTCGGAGGGGTGCTCGGCCCGCCAGTCGATGAACTGGCCGAAGAATTCGCCGTTCATCATGTGGTCGGCCGTCGCATCCATCGGCTTGCCCGCTTCGGTGCGCAGGTTCGCGTTGGCGCGATCCCGCGCGGCTTCCTGGTACTCCTCGGGAATGCCCAGCAACATGCCGATCACCCGCATCGGCATCTGCGCCCCGAGGTCGGCGACGAAGTCGAACCGGTCCGTGCCGACCAGCGGATCCAAACTGCGAGCGCAGAATTCGCGGATCTTCGGCTCGAGGTCGTTGATCTTGCGCGGGGTGAACATCCGGGACAGCAGCTTGCGGTGGACGTCGTGGATCGGCGGATCCTCGAACAAGATCACCCCTGGCGGAATGTCGATGTTCGCCTTGATCAGCTCGAGGATCGCGCCCTTGGCCGAGCTGAAGGTCTGGTAGTCGACCAGCCCGCGGTCCACGTCGTCGAACCGGCCCAGCGCGAAGAAGTCGTGCTGCTCGTTGTAGTACAGCGGCGCCTCCTCCCGCAGCCGCCGAAACATCGGGTAGGGGTCGGCGTTCAGCCCGACGTCGTATGGATCGAAGTGGATTTCGCTGGGCGCGCTGAGTGTCACGGGTGGTCAATCCCTCTCGCCGGAACCGCGTTCCCCCCCGGAATCGCGGATCGTGCCGCATGTGACTCTGTCATCACCCGCCAACGGGTGTCAACGACGAATCCGTTTCAGCTAGGTCTGGTTCTATATATTAGAGAATCCGATTCTCAGGAGGCAAACGGCGTGCGCTATTTGCTCAGGTTTTCCATGCCGAACGGGCCCTTAAGGGTCAGCCGACGAATCCGCGTGAGCAGAAATCCCATACCTCATCGGCGGTGATGGGGTGGATCGTCGCGTCGTCGGAGCCGCCGCTGGATTGCGCGATGAACATGACGGTCTGCATGGCCATGGCGGCGATGCGCCGGGGGTTGACGCCCGCGCGCAGCTTGCCGGCGTCGGAGGCCGCCTCCATGAGCTCGGTGAGCAACGCCAGCAGCGGGGCGTGGGCGACCTTGACCTCGGCCGGATGCGTGACCAACAAGCGGGGCGCAAAGTCGGTGAACAGCGGCCGCTTGGCCGTCGGGTCGGGGCGTGACGCCTCGTACAACAGCTCGATGGCGACCTTCAGGCGCTCCAGCGGATCGGTCTGGCTCTCGGTGGCCGCCCGGATCTGGTCGGCCGAACGGCTCAGCGCGTCTTCGAACAGCGCGAGCAGCAGCTCGTGTTTGCCGTCGAACTGCAGGTAGAAGCTCCGCAACGACTGGCGGGACCGGTCGACGACCTCCTGGACGGTGAAGTCGGTGCTGCCCTTCTCGATGATGATGGCCTGCGCCGCGTCGAGGAAACGCTGAACGCGCTGCGCCGCCCGCAGTTTCGCGGTTTTGATGGATCTTTCGACGGCGCGCTGCTTCCAGGCGGGCTCTTCGCTTGGACTCGTCACGGTCGGCTCAGGTGATTGCCGCGTGGGGAGAACATGGTTGGACTCTACCGGAGAACGCCGTGCCATCGGTGCGCTCGACCCCCTATGGACGCCGTGTCGGAGATTGTAACTTTCTCACGACGAGAATACTATTCTCTTAGACGCGTGTATGGAAGCGCAATCGCGGGGAGCATAACGCGCCGTCCCGGAGAATCCGGAAACCGCCATTCGAGGAGTCCAGTGCAGCTGACCTTTGACGCCGACGTGGAGGCGTTTCGCGCCGAGTTCGTGGCCTTTCTGGACGCACACCTCCCCTCGGAGGCCGAGGCGGTCGAGCGTCCGCGCTCGAGTTCCCACATCCCGGAATGGGCCCGGCGCTGGCAACGGCTGCTCTTCGACAGCGGCTGGCTGCTGCCCGGCAATCCACCCGAATTGGGGGGTCGCAACGCCACGCTGTTGCAGCAATATGTGTACCTGGAGGAATTGGGGCGCCGGCGTATCTATCAAAGCTTCAATCCGCAGGGCGTGGGCATCATCGCGGCGTCGTTGTTGACGTTCGGCACCGAGGAGCAGCAGCGGCGATGGGCGGTGCCGATTCTGCGGGCCGAGATCACCGCGTCGCTGGGGATGAGCGAGCCCGGCGCGGGCTCGGACCTGGCGTCGTTGAAGACACGGGCGGTGCTGGACGGAGATCACTTCGTGGTCAATGGGCAGAAGGTGTGGACGTCGGGCGCGCACGACGCCGACGTGTTGTTGGCGTTCGTGCGCACCGATCCGGACAAGCCGAAACACAAGGGCATCAGCGCGTTGATGATTCCCACCGACACCCCGGGTGTGGTGCGCCGCCCCTTCGCGTCGATGTGCGCCGACGACGAAATCGACTTCAACGAGGTGTTTTTCACCGACGCGCGGGTGCCGGCCGAGAACCTGGTGGGCGAACTCAACGGGGGCTGGCGCGTGGCGACCGGTTCGCTCGGCCACGAACGGGTCATGCTGTGGATGGGCTACGTCGACCTATTGCGCGAGCTGACCGTCGATTTCACTCCGTCGGGATCGCTTGAGCGCGACCGCTACGCGACCCTGGTGATGGATTCCTATGCGCTGCGGCTGTTGGGGTCGGCGGCCCTGGCGCGCGCGGCCCGCGGGGAGGAGGACGTGCCCGCGCAGTCGGTGCTCAAGCTGCTCGGCTCCGAGGCCCTGCAACGCGCCTCCGAGGACGCGCTGGGCGCCGCCGGCGCCGACGGGCTCGTGTACCACGCGATCACCGCGCCGTTCGCCCCGCTGAACCTCGACAGCCACTACCGCAGCTGGTTCGACCGGTACGCGCGCAGCTTTGCCGCGACCATCGCCGGTGGCACGTCCGAGATCCAGCGGAACATCATCGCCGAACGGGTGCTCGGCCTGCCGCGCAACTAGCGGGCGTCCGACCAGGCGTAGTAACCGATCGCGACGAGTCCGGCGGCGATCGACACCGCCCCTAATACGATGCCCGCGAGGGCGATTCGCGGGTTGTTCGCCTCGCCGCGCTGCACTCTCCTGCGGGCGACGTCGCCGGTTATCACCGCGGCTATGCCGAAGGGCACCCCGATGAGCAGCCAGCAGGTGAGGAGCGCAACGAGGCCCACGAGCAGCGAAGCAACGCCGACCTCGTTTTGGGGTGCATCGGGCTGACTCATCGCGTCCCATCCTCGTGGTTGCCAGACGAGTGTACGCGCAGGAACGCGGCCGGCCGTTACAGCTGGGCCAGCCGGGGCGCAAAGCCTTTGGCTCGCAGCATCGTTCCGGCCTCACGGGTCAACTCCCGGCCGCTGCCCAGCAGCGCGTCGAGGAGCAGCGACCGCTTGACGTGGCGGTGCAGCGGGTGCTCGGCGGTGAAACCGATGCCGCCCAGCACCTGCTGGCAATGGCGCGCGGCGGTCAGCGCGGCCTGACCGGCCGCGGCCTTGGCCAACAGGGCGGCCAACCCGTCCGGGTCGTCCGGCGGTGCGGCGGCGGCCAGGGTCGCCTCGGCGCCTTCGATCGCGACGAGCGTCTCGGCCAGCCGGTGCCGGATCGCCTGAAAGGAGCTGATGTGCCGGCCGAATTGAACGCGGTCCAGGGCGTGCCGGCGCGCCAGGGACAGCATCGCCCGGCTGGTTCCGATCAGCCACCAGCCAACCGCGCGCCGGCCGGCGGCCAGCGCGGCCTGCGGCATCGGATCCCCTTGCGCCACGCGGTGTATCGGCAGCTCGCCGTCGATCGCCGAACCGGAATCGTCGCCGCGATCCCACAGCACCCAGGAGCCGCCGGCAAACGGCAGCGCCACGGTGCCGCCGGCCGCCGACCCGGCCGCGCTCAGCACGACGTCGTTGAGGACGGGGGCGTGCGCGCCGGTCTCGCCAAGCAGCCGGAACACCAAAGGTATTGCAATGCCGGGTATTTCATCGAGCATCTCGCGCCAGCCGACGTCGGACAACGCCGCGTCGAGCTTGGTCCCGCTCGCGGCGGTCATGGTGGTGCGCAGGGAATCGGCCAGCATGCGCAGCGCCTCGGGATCCACGATTCACTCCTTCCCGAGGTCGAGCAGCCGACGGGCGATGATGTTGCGCTGGATCTCGGCGGTTCCGCCGTAGATGGTGGCCGCGCGCGAGTACAGGTACTCCGCGCGCCACGGTGTGTCGTCGAGTTCCAGCGTCGCGGGCAGGAGGTCGTGGACGGTGTCGTAGAGCCGTTGTTCGGCGGTGGCCAGCAGCACCTTGTCGATGGAGGTGTCGGCCCCGAGCCGCGCACCGTCACCCAGCCGGTGCTGGGTGTCGCGGGACCGGCAGCGCACGGTGTGGAGTGCGAGATAGGCCGCGCCGAGCGCGGATTCGTCCGGGTCCCCGGCCGCCGAAGCTTCGGTGATGAGTTCATCGAATCGTGAGTACAGGTAGGCGATTCGCTGCCAGAAGCAGGTGGAACGCTCATAGGGCAGCAGGTCCATCGCCAGTCGCCAGCCGTCGCCCGGCCGCCCCAGCATCCGGGCCGCCGGGACCACCACGTCGTCGTAGTACACCTCGCAGAACTCGTCGACGCCGTGCATGGTGCGCAGCGGACGAATCGTGATGCCCGGGGTGTCCAGGTCGACGAAGAACGCCGTGATTCCGTCGTGGCCCGGCGCGGTGCGGGTGAGCAGGACGCAGCGTGTCGAGAACTGCGCGAAGCTGGTCCAGACCTTCTGCCCGTTGATGATCCAGTTGTCGCCGTCGGGCGTGGCGCGGGTGGTCAGCGAGGCTAGGTCGCTGCCGGACCCCGGCTCGGAGAAGCCCTGACACCAGTGCTCGCGACCGCTCAGCAGCCGGGGCACCATCTGGGCGGCGAGTCCGGCCGGTGCGTAGTCGATCATCGTGGGCGCGAGCACCTCGAGCATCGAGTACGGACCCGGTTCGGCGAGCCGCCGACCGACGACCTCTTCGCCGACGATCGCACGCAGCACGGCGGGCCCGCCCAGCCCACCGACTTCTTTCGGCCAGCTGTAGCGCATCCAGTCGGCGTCATACAGCGCCCGACTCACCCGGGCGAATTGCTGCATATGGCCCTGCAGCGAGTGGTCGGGCCCGGGGGTCAGGTCGTTCTCATCGAGCCACGCGCGCAGGGCCGCCCGGAACTCCTCGACGTTCACGGCTCGGCTTTCAGGGCTGCGGGCGGCCGACCGCGTGCGGGCGCCCGGAGTCGTGCGCGCCGCTGCGCCGGATGAACGTCATGGCCCGGGTCTTCAGCCGCCACCCGTCGGCGGTGCGGACGTAGGTGTCGCGGTAATAGCCGATCCGCATGTCATGGGTGGCGTGGTCGATGAAGCACAGCGGCTGGGTGCCGCTCGCGGAGTCGCCGTCGATATTTTCGACCAACGCAGTTCCGGTGAGGAACAAGCCCTTTGGGGCCGCGGCCACCAGCTCGGGAAACCTGTCCAGCCGGTAAGTGTCACCGAAGGCGCTGTAGGTGCCATCGGGAGTGAAGACGGCAACGAGGCCGTCGATGTCTTCCTGGGTGATGGTGACCGCGTAGCGGGCGAGCAGCTGCTGAATCTCGACCAGGTCGTCAGTTCTGGTTGGTTGACTTGTCGACATAGACCTTGCCGCCTTTCATGACGAAACTGACGTTCTGGGTAACCCGTATGTCTTCCAAGGGGTTTCCCGGAACCGCGATGATGTCGGCGAGCTGGCCCGGCGCGAGCCGTCCCCGGTCAGTGGCATTGATCAGCTCGGCGGCGGTCACCGTGGCGGCCCGTAGCACCGCCAGCGGTGGCAGGCCCCAATCCACCAGGGTGACCAGCTCGTCGGCGTTGCGGCCATGCGGAATCGCGGGGGCGTCGGTGCCCACCGCGATCTTCACGCCCGCCTGGTAGGCGGCCAGTATCGAGGTGCGCGCCTTCGGAAACATCTCTGCCGCCTTGGCCTGTAGCTCCGGCGGGGCGTGTGAGACGTCCATCGCGTCGCCGTCGGCCAGCCGCCGCGTGCTGACCAGGAAGGTGCCGTGTTCCACGAGCTGCGCGATGGCATCGTCGTCGATCAGAAAGCCGTGCTCGATGCAGTCGATGCCGGCGGCGACCGCGTGCTTGACCGCGTCGGCTCCGTGCGTGTGCGCGGCGACGCGCAGCCCGCGCCGGTGTGCCTCGTCGACGATGGCGCGCAATTCTTCATCCGAATAGTGTTGGGCGCCAGGAGGTCCCGTCAGGGACATCACGCCACCCGAGCAGCAGACCTTGATCAGCTCGGCGCCATGCTTGATCTGGTAGCGCACCGCCTTGCGGATCTCGTCGATCCCGTTGGCGATGCCCTCCTCGACCGTGAGGTCCAGCACGTGCGGCGCAAACGCGGCGAACATCGTCGGATCCAGGTGCCCGCCGGTCGGGGTGATGGCGTGACCGGCCGGTACCACCCGCGGCCCGTCGATCCAGCCCGCGTCGATCGCCTTGGCCAGCGCCACGTCGAGCAGATAGCCACCGGTCTTGACGAAGAGCCCGAGGTTGCGCACCGTCGTGAACCCGGCGCGCAACGTGCGGCGGGCGTTGCCGACCGCACGCAGCACCCGCGTCGGGGGGTCATCCTGCACCTGGGACAGGCCGGGTTTCTCCCCGCGCCCGCCCATCAGGAGGTTGACCTCCATGTCCATCAGCCCGGGCAGCAGGATTTGGTCGCCGAGGTCGATCAGGTCGCCCTGCGGGCCGCCGCCGTCACCGTCGCCGATTCCGATGATGCGGTCGCCGTCGATGTGCAGGACGCCGGGCCGAACGATCTCGCCGGTGTCGACGTCGAGCAGCCCGGCGGCCTTGAGCGTCAGCAACAATGTCAGATCACCGGTTCCCTGATCAGTTCCACCCACGCGGCGCCGCTGTCGGGTACGCGCGGCTGCTTCCACGCCTCTATCGGGAACGAGACCATGACGAGCGACTGCATGATGTGCATGAGCGTGCGGGCGTCCTCGGGCAGGTCGTCCAGCGGGAACTTGTCGCAGTAGGCGATGGCGTCGTTGAGGCGGGGGAATGCCGCATCGTAGAACGCCTGCATCTCGGTCATGGTAGACGCCAGCCGCTTGGCGTAGCGCTCGGGTTCGGTGGCCAGGTCCCACTCCAAATAGGGCTCCAGGTCGGCGAATTCAGACGGTAATTTTGCCATTGCCCTGGTACTCCTTCGCCCAACTAGCCACATAGTCACCGGTTGTCTTGTGTAGATGGCGGATCAGGACTTCCTGATCGCACAACAGGAACCTGTTGACGACCCTGGTGCCGATCATGGTCTGGGTGGCCTCCAGCGTGTTGGCGTCCTGCAGCGCGTACTCCTTGAACGTCACGGCCGCCAACTCCTGGGCCAGGCGTTCCCGCGCGTTGCGCGGCGGAACGAAATACAGCGTGCATTCGAAGGTGTGCTTGTCGACGGCGGTCGGCCAGTAGTGGTAGGTCAAATACCAGCCCGGCTCCCAGATCAGCAGCATGAAGTTCGGGTAGAACAGCCACGAGTCGATGCCCCACTGCGGCACCCGCTTGACGTTGACACCCGGCGGCAATTCGAGGTTCTCAATGATCTCCGGCTTGTCCCACGGACCGAACAAACCGCTGCGCAACACCTGGTCCAACGGCTTGACCATGGACATGTCGGGGGGCGGCGCCTGACCGCCCCACGTCGATTGCAGGCTGTGCGGGCCGGCCAGTTCGTAGTGCAGCGCCTCGTAGCCATACTTCTGGATCTTGGCGGCCTCCTCCTTGGTGTACTGCCCCTGGTGCAGGATCGGCGCGTGGTAGAACTCGATGAACGCGTCGATGAACAGCTTCCAGTTGCTGCCGACCTCGGCCCGGTAGGAGTAGGTCTCCGTCATCTCCCCGAAGGGATAGCCCTCGATGCTCTTGGCCAGCGGCCCGAGGTAGTCGGTGAGCGGCGCCGCGTTGTCGTCGAAGTTGATGAAGATGAATCCTTCCCACACTTCGCAGCGCACGGGCACCAGGCCGTACTGGCTCTTGTCGAGGCCGAAGAACTCGTCCTCCTGCTGGACGAAGGTGAGGTCGCCGTCGAGGCTGTAGCGCCACGCGTGGTACTTACAGGTGAACTGCCGGCAGGTGCCCGCGGTCTCCTCTTGCGGAAAGTCGTTCCACACCAACTTGTTTCCGCGGTGGCGGCAGACGTTGTGGTACGCCTTGACCGCCCCCTCCTTGGTCTTGACGACGATCACCGACATGCCCTTGCCCGCCGAGGGCAGCTCCTTGGTGAAGTAACTGCCGGTGCGCGGCAGCCGCTCGACCCGACCGACGTTGAGCCAGGTCTTCTTGAAGATCGCCTCGCGCTCGGCCTCGAAGAATGCCGGGTCGATCGAATCGGTGTAATCGACGGGCGCGGTCCCCAATTCGGGGTAGTTCTCTGTCCAGCTGCCGGCCGCCGGCTTGGGGAAGTGGGGCAAGGCTCTAACCTTTCTCGTTCTCGGGCTGTACGCCGAAAGCGTTGATGGCCATCGCGAGCGCGATGTAGCCGCCGACGGTGAAGACCAGGTCCATCCGCTGGTGTTCGTCGAGCCGTTCGCACAGGGCGGTCCACGTCTGATCCGAGATATTCGACTTCTCGTCGAGCTCGTCGACGGCGGTGAATACGGCGCGCGCGAACTCGTCGTCGGCTTCGCCGGTTCGCGCGGCGGCGATCTCGGCGTCGCTCAACCCCGCTTCCTTCGCGATGTCCACGTGGTGTGACCACTCGTAGGCGCAGTCACGCCGGTGGGCGACTCGCAGGATCGCCTGCTCGCGCACGCGCGGCGGGAGGGAGGAACCGAGCAGCAGGTACCCGCCGAACCGCAGGTAGGCCCGGGCCAGTTTCGGGTGACGCGCGAGCGTCGACATGAGCGTGCCGGCGTCCCGGGGATTGCGCCGTTCCGGTGGCAGCATGCCCGACAGTGCCTGCTCGACGGCATCGTCCCATTGATCGGCAGGCAGCGGCTGCAGGCGCATCCGCGGTCTCCTCTCGGCGTCCTCGCACGCAACTCTCGGTCAAAGAGAATCAGATTCTCATTTCTAACTAACAGAGTTGCATGATTCGGTCGGCTGGTCAATGCCGGCCGCGAAGATGTGGACCGGACGCGCGCCCGCGCGGCCCCGAGCGCGGCGCTGCCGGTCCCGGGCCTGCTGCGGGAACGCGGGGGTCGCGCTGGCGCGGCATTTCTGTTGTCCCTTCGTCGCTTCGGGGGCGCAACCGGCCTGATCGCGTAGCCGCTGGTCAGGCGCGGGCGGTTCGCGCGCGGGGTCGCTGGATGTTGATTCTCGCTGCACGAGAAGATAGTTTTCAAATAGTGATCTTGGCGCCCGGCGATGATTCGCCGATGCTGTGCGGGAGCGGCGCGTCCGAATCGCTCAGCTGGATCGGACTTGGAGAGGACTGGCCATGAACAAAGAAGACATGATCCTGATCAGCGTCGACGACCACACCGTCGAGCCGCCCGACATGTTCAAGAACCACCTGTCGAAGAAGTACATCGACGACGCGCCCCGGCTGGTGCACAACCCCGACGGCTCCGACATGTGGAAATTCCGCGACACCGTGATCCCGAACGTGGCGCTCAACGCGGTCGCCGGCCGGCCCAAGGAGGAGTACGGCATCGAGCCAACCGGGCTCGACGAGATCCGGCCGGGTTGTTACAACGTGGACGAGCGGGTCAAGGACATGAACGCCGGCGGCATCCTGGCCTCGATCTGCTTTCCGTCGTTCCCCGGTTTCGCCGGGCGGCTGTTCGCCACCGAGGACCACGACTTCTCGATCTCGCTGGTGCAGGCCTACAACGACTGGCACATCGACGAGTGGTGCGGGGCGTACCCCGCGCGGTTCATCCCGATGGCCATCCCGGTGATCTGGGATGCCGAGGCGTGCGCAGCCGAAGTGCGCCGGGTGTCGAAGAAGGGCGTGCACGCGCTGACCTTCACCGAGAACCCGGCCGCGATGGGCTACCCCAGCTTCCACGACGCGTACTGGAACCCGCTGTGGAAGGCGTTGTGCGACACCAACACCGTGATGAACGTGCACATCGGCTCGTCGGGCCGGCTCGCGATCACGGCGCCCGACGCGCCCATGGACGTGATGATCACGCTGCAGCCGATGAACATCGTGCAGGCCGCCGCGGACCTGCTGTGGTCGCGGCCGATCAAGGAGTACCCCGACCTGAAGATCGCCCTGTCCGAGGGCGGCACCGGGTGGATCCCCTACTTCCTCGAGCGGGCCGACCGCACATTCGAAATGCACTCCGCGTGGACCCACCAGAACTTCGGCGGCAAGCTGCCCAGCGACGTCTTCCGCGAGCACTTCCTGACGTGCTTCATCAGCGACAAGGTGGGCGTCGCGCTGCGCAACATGATCGGCATCGAGAACATCGCCTGGGAGGCCGACTATCCGCACAGCGACTCGATGTGGCCGGGTGCGCCCGAGGAACTGTGGGACGTGTTGTCCCTCAACGACGTTCCCGACGACGAAATCAACAAGATGACCCACGAGAATGCCATGCGCTGGTACTCGTTCGACCCGTTCACCCACATTTCACGCGAACAGGCGACGGTCGGCGCCCTTCGCAAGGCCGCCGAGGGGCACGACGTGTCCATCAGGGCGCAGGGCCACGAAAAGGACTCCCGAGGCGGCTCGTCGTTCGCGGATTTCGCGGCCAACGCGAAAGCCCTTACCGGCAACACGGACTGACCGCACCCTCGGACTAGCTTGTGCGCCGGTGCCTGTAACCGATTGAAGGAGACCTAGCCGTGCCCGGCGCAGGAATGAACTTCGAGCTGACCGATGACCAGGAGCTGATCCGCCGGTCGGTCGCCGAATTGGCCGGGAAATTCGACGACCAGTACTGGATGGAAAAGGACCAGGCGCACGAGTTTCCCGCCGAGTTCTACAAGGCCATCGCCGACGGCGGCTGGCTGGGCATGACGATCCCCACCGAATACGGCGGCCACGGCCTCGGCATCACCGAGGCCACCATCCTGCTCGAGGAGGTGGCGAAATCCGGTGGCGCCATGAACGCCGCCAGCTCGATCCACCTGTCCATCTTCGGCATGCAGCCCGTGGTGGTGCACGGTTCCGACGAGCTCAAGGCCCGCACGCTGCCCAAGGTTGCGACGGGCGAAGTGCACGTCTGCTTCGGCGTGACCGAACCCGGCGCCGGGCTCGACACCTCGCGCATCACCACCTTCGCCAAACGCGACGGCGATCGCTACATCGTCAACGGCCGCAAGGTGTGGATCTCCAAAGCCATGGAGTCCGACAAGATCCTGCTGCTCACCCGCACCCAGAGCTACGAGGAAGTCACCAAGAAGACCGACGGGATGACGCTGTTCATCACCGATCTGGACCGCAGCCGCGTCGACGTGCGCCCGATCCGCAAGATGGGCCGCAACGCCGTCAGCTCCAACGAGTTGTTCATCGACAACCTGGAAGTGCCGGTCGAGGACCGAATCGGCGAGGAGGGCAAGGGGTTTCAGTACATCTTGGATGGCCTGAACCCGGAGCGGATGCTGATCGCCGCCGAGGCCCTTGGCATCGGCCGGGTGGCGCTGGACAGGGCGGTGAAGTACGGCAACGAGCGGGAGGTCTTCGGCCGGCCGATCGGCATGAACCAGGGCCTGCAGTTCCCGCTCGCCGACTCACTGGCCCGCCTCGACGCCGCCGAACTCATGCTGCGCAAGGCCACCTGGTTGTATGACAACGGCAAACCCTGTGGCCGTGAGGCCAATACCGCCAAGTACCTGTGCGCGGATGCGGGTTTCACCGCCGCGGACCGCGCGTTGCAGACCCACGGCGGCATGGGGTACGCCGAGGAGTACCACATCACGCGCTACTTCCGTGAGGCCCGGCTGATGAAGATCGCTCCGGTCAGCCAGGAGATGATCCTGAATTTCCTGGGATCCAATGTTTTGAAACTGCCCAAGAGCTATTGATGACCAATCCGCCCTTCGCGCGCACCGGCCGATCGGCGTTGGTGAGCGGGGCCCGCGGCCAACACAACCACCCGAATTTCGTTGCGGCGCCGGGCCGAACCCGCACCGGGAGGCCGCTGCCGGTGAACGGCGGCATGGTGAAGTGAGTAAGCCCGACGAACGCGTGCTGCTGTCCGAGGATCGCGGCGGCGTGCGCACGCTGACCCTGAACCGTCCGCTGCGCAAGAACGCGATCGACCCTCAGCTGTGGCTGGCGTTGCGGGACGCCCTCGACGAGGCCGGTCGCGACCGCGGCGTGCGCGCGCTCGTCCTCACCGGTGCCGGGGGGAGCTTCTGCTCCGGCGCCGACATCTCGGTGCCCGAGGACATTCATCCGAAATACAAGCTGCAGCGCCTGACCGACGTGGCCCTGGCCTTGCATGAGCTCCCGGTTCCGACGGTCGCCAAGGTGACCGGGGTCGCGGTCGGGGCGGGATGGAACCTGGCGCTGGGTTGCGATCTGGTGGTCGCGACGCCGGAATCCACGTTCTGTCAGATCTTTTCCAAGCGCGGCCTGTCGATCGACCTGGGTGGTTCCTGGCTGCTGCCGAAACTTGTTGGCCTGCAACAGGCCAAGCGGCTCGCGCTGCTCGCCGAGACGATCGATGCGGCCGAGGCACAAGCCCTCGACCTGGTGACCTGGGTGGTGTCCGGCGCGGAGATCGACGCGTTTGTCGGAGATCTCGCCGACCGGCTCGCGGCCGGTCCGCCGTTCGCGCTCGCCCACACCAAGGCCCTGCTGAACGAGGGCGCCGACCGCACCATGCGCGACGCGCTGGCCAACGAGGCCCGGGCCCAGGTCGGCAACTTCGCAACGGCAGATGCGGCGGCCGCCTATGCCGCCTTCGCCGAGAGACGCGAGCCGTCGTTTACTGGTCGGTGGGCGTTATCGAGATCTGATGGAGAACAAACGGAGTGAAGATGCGTGAGACAGTGATCGTCGAGGCGGTACGGACGGCGGTAGGGAAGCGCAACGGAGGGTTGTCCGGCATGCACGCCGCCGACCTGTCGGCAGTCGTCCTCAACGAGGTGCTGGAACGCGCCGGCGTGGGCCCGGAGATCGTGGACGACGTGATCTGGGGATGCGTGTCCCAGGTCGGCGACCAATCCAGCAACATCGGGCGCTACGCGGTCCTGGCGGCCGGCTGGCCGGAGACCATCCCCGGAACCACGGTCAACCGGGCATGCGGTTCCAGCCAGCAGGCACTGGACTTCGCCGTCCAGGCGGTGATGTCGGGTCAGCAGGACGTCGTCGTCGCCGGCGGTGTCGAGGTGATGAGCCGCGTTCCGCTCGGTGCGGCAAGGGCCACCGGCGTGCCCTACGGTCCGAAAGTCCTTGCACGCTATGACGATTTCTCCTTCAACCAAGGCCTGTCGGCGGAGATGATCGCGAAGAAATGGGGGTTTTCCCGTGGCCGGCTCGACGAGTACTCGGCCCAGTCCCACGAGCGGGCGGCGGCGGCCCAAGACAGCGGCGCCTTCGACGAGCAGATCGTTCCCGTGTTCACCGATGACGGGGCCGTGCTGGCCGACGAGGGCGTGCGCCGCGGCAGCACCGTGGAGAAGCTGGCCGGCCTGAAGCCCGCGTTCGTCGACGACGGCGTCATCCACGCGGGCAACTCCTCGCAGATCTCCGACGGGGCGGCGGCGCTGCTCGTGACCACATCGGAGATGGCGGTCGAGCTGGGGTTGACGCCGCTGGTGCGCTACCGCGCGGGCGCCGTCAC
Organism: Mycobacterium interjectum; assembly: GCF_900078675.2. Taxonomy (GTDB): domain Bacteria; phylum Actinomycetota; class Actinomycetes; order Mycobacteriales; family Mycobacteriaceae; genus Mycobacterium; species Mycobacterium interjectum. Next base: position 3,396,456 of record NZ_LT546237.1, on the reverse strand, counting down.
CGGGGCGGACCCGGTGCTGATGCTCACCGGCCCGATTCCCGCGACCGAGAAGGTGCTGACCAAGGCCGGCGTCGCGCTCGCGGACGTGGGGGTCTTCGAGGTCAACGAGGCGTTTGCGCCGGTCCCGCTGGCCTGGCTGGCGGAAACGGGTGCGGACCCGGACCGGACGAATCCGCTGGGCGGTGCCATCGCTCTGGGACACCCGCTGGGCGCGTCCGGCGCGGTGCTGATGACGCGCATGGCCCACCACATGCGCGATAACGGGATCCGATACGGGCTGCAGACGATGTGCGAAGGCGGCGGCACGGCCAACGCCACCCTGGTCGAGCTGGTCTCATAACGCCCGGCGCCCACGGTCTCGCGTGAGACCCTTGTCACAACACGGAAACCAACCTACTGTGTGTTCAGTAGGTTGGTGCCGAAGATCGGTACACGTTGGCCCAGGGGGTCCTTTTGCCCGTCGCTAGGCGGTACGACACGCTGTTCGCCAAAGGCGAGGACCGCAAGCAGCGGATCCTCGACGTCGCCCAGCGCCTGCTCACCCGCAACGGATGGCGCAATACCACCCTCGCCCAGATCGCCGGCGCCGCCGGGGTCACCCCGGCCGGCCTGCTCCATCACTTCGAATCCAAGGAGCAGTTGCTGCACGCGGTGCTCGACGCCCGTGACGCCGACGACGAGTCCCATGCCGACCGGAAGGGTGATCTGCTGGTCGAGATCGCGCGCGTCGCCGATCGCTTCACGCGGGCGCCCGACATGGTGGGCACGTTCACCGTGCTGCTGATCGAAAACATCGATCCCGACGCCCCGCTGCACGACCGCATGCTCTCCAGGCAGCGCGAGGCGATCGACATCGTCGCCGAGCTCATCCGCAGCGGCCAGGCCGACGGCCGGTATCGCACCGACATCGACCCCGCCGTCAAGGCGGTAGAAATTCTGGCCTTCGTCCACGGAATGGAAACAATATGGTTGCTCGATCCTTCGATACCGCTGACCGACGCGTTCAAGGAGTACGCGGAGGCGCTGGCACGGGACTTCGCGCCGCCGACGAAGAGCGGGACGACATGAGGTACCGGCTCGACGTCGTCGCCTCCAGCGTCGTCGACGTGGTGCGGTTCGCCGGCGGCTGGCTCTTCGACCGGGCGATGGCGGGCTGGGACGTCACCGTGCTGTTAACCGACCTGGCCGACCACTCCGACATCCGGCCGCTGCAGATCGTCGGCGCCCAGACGCTCGACCTCGAAGATGCCCTGGCGGCGGTGGACTCACGGCCCCGTCCCCAGGCACTGGCGGCGGCGGCGGACCTGTTCGGATGCGACTCGCGGGTGCGGCAGGGCGTATTGCAGGCCCTCGATCACGGGGTCACGGAGGTGACGCTGTGGGGGGAAAGCTGGCCGGCCGAGCTGGATGAGAGCGTTGGCGTGGTTCAGCACCGGCTGAGCATGGCCGCAAAGATCTTCAAGGACCAGGCCCTCTCCGCCGCCTTGAACGGCGCGGCGCAGGCGTCGATCGGCTACCTGGAAACCTTTCGGAGCGGCCTTTTGGCATGCCCGTCGGTCGCCGCCGACTTGGTGCCCGCCGGCTAGGCCGAGCAAGCCCGCGCTTTCGCGGAGGGGGCGCGCACCCCTCGTTGACGACCACCAGGCCGTATGGAAATGTAATACTCATCTGCGAGAGGCACGTTCTCACTAGACGAGATTCAAGGAGCAGGAGATGGCGAACGAATTCTCCGAGGTGGACTTCTTCCGCGGCACCGAGCTCATCGACGACCCGTACCCCTACTACGAGGCGCTGCGTGAGCAATGCCCCGTCACCCGGGAGAGCCATCACGACGTCACGATGATCACCGGCTGGGACGAGGCGTGCGCGGTGCTCAACGACGCGGAGACGTGGTCCTCCTGCATCTCGGTGACCGGCCCGTTCCCCGGCTTCCCGGTCCCGCTCGAGGGTGACGACGTGACCGAACTGATCGAGCAGCATCGCGACGAGCTGCCGTTCAGCGACCAGCTGCCCACCCTCGATCCGCCGACCCACACCAACCACCGCTCCCTGCTGATGCGGCTGATCACCCCGAAGCGCCTCAAGGAGAACGAGGACGCCATGTGGGCACTCGCCGACCAGGCGCTCGATACGTTCCTCGCGCCCGGGCGCGGCGAATTCATCAAGGGCTTCGCCGGCCCGTTCACGCTGCTGGTCATCGCCGACCTGCTGGGCGTGCCCGTGGAAGATCGCGACAAGTTCATCAAGGGCATCCGCCAGCACTCCGGGGGCGGCGTCGGGGGCACCGGCAAGGAAACGCTGGCGCACAGCCCGCTGGAATTCCTCTACGGCCTGTTCTCCGACTACGTTCGGGACCGCCGGCGCGAGCCCCGCGACGACGTGCTGACCGGCTTGGCCGCCGCGACCTACCCCGACGGCTCCATCCCCGAGGTCGAAGACGTGGCCCGGGTAGCCAGCAATGTCTTCTCGGCCGGCCAGGAGACCACCGTGCGGCTGCTCGGTGCCGCGCTGCAGACCATCGGGGAGCGCCCGGACATCCAGGCGCAGCTGCGCAAGGACCGCAGCCTGATCCCCAACTTCATCGAAGAGTCGCTGCGCCACGAGAGCCCGGTGAAAGGCGACTTCCGGTTGAATCGGGTGCCCGTCAACGTCGGCGGGGTGGACTTGCCCGCGGGCACCACGGTGATGGTGGTGCAGGCGGCCGCCAACCGGGATCCGCGCCGGTTCACCGATCCCACCACGTTCGACCCGGCCCGCAAGAACGCCCGCCAGCACATTTCGTTCGGCCGCGGCATCCACAGCTGTCCCGGCGCACCGCTGGCGCGCGCCGAAACCCGGGTGGCGATCGAGCGCCTCCTCGACCGGACCTCGGACATCAGGATCAACGAGGGCGTGCACGGTCCCGCGAACGACCGCCGCTACCAATACGTTCCGACCTACATCCTGCGCGGGCTGACGGAACTGCACCTGGAGTTCACGCCGGCATGAGGGTTTGGGTCGACGACCAACGCTGTCGCGGTCACGGCGTGTGCGTGACGCTCTGTCCGGAGGTGTTCAGCCTGACCGACGACGGTTACGCGGAGGCGATAAGCGCCGATATCCCAACTGAATTCGAGGCCGCCACTCGGGAGGCCATCCAATGCTGTCCCGAGCAGGCGATCAGCGAGACCTGATCTGACGAAGGAGACGTAGTGGCAAAGGGTTATGTCATCCTCACCGAGGCCATCAAGGATCCGGAGGGCATGAAGGCCTACGGTCAGGCAGCGGGAGCGGCGATGGGTGGCGTCAACATCCTCGCGGTGGACACCGCTCCCAAGGTCATCGAGGGCAGCTGGCACGGCGATCAGACCGTCGTGCTGGAATTCGAATCGGTGGAGGCGGCCCGGGCGTGGTACGAGTCCGAGGCTTACCAAAAGGCGGCGAAGCTGCGCCAGGCGGCGGCCGACTGCAACGCGGTCATCCTCGCCGGGTTCGAAATGCCTTCGGCCAGTGGGTGATCGTTAGTCCACGATGGAGATCGCCTGGCGGGGGCACTGACGCACGGCCTCGCGGACGTCCGCCTCGGTCTCCGGTGTGACCTCCGGTTTCAGGACGGTCAGCATGTCGTCGTCGCCGAGGTGGAATATCTCCGGGTTGATGCCCATGCAGACGCCGTTGCTTTCGCAAAGACCCCAATCGACTTCGATCCTCATCGCGGCCCCCTCTACCGAAGCACCTTCACCGGCACATTCTTCCAGCCGGCGACGTTTTGCATGTTCACCCGCGTGCACCCGGCCCAGTCCACCTCGTAGCGCGGCATGAAGTCGAGCAGCCTCTCCAGCGCGATCGTGCTTTCCATCCGGGCCAGCGCCGCGCCAAGGCAGCTGTGAATCCCGTACCCGAGACCGAGGTGTTGCGCTTCGGTGTGGTCGCGCTCGATGTTGAATGTCTCGGCGTCGGTGAAGGCATCCGGATCGCGGTTCGCCGCGGCGCCACAGAGGAACACCGGCTTGCCCGCGGGAATCACGCCCCCGCTGACGTGTGCCTCCTTCAGGGTGTAGCGGACGTTGTATTGGACCGGCCCCTCGTAGCGCAGTAGCTCTTCCACCGCACCGGGGATCTTGTCGCGGTCGTCCTGCAGCTTTTGCCACTGGTCGGGGTGGCGGGCGAAGATGACCGCCGCGTTGCCGAGCAACTTGGTGACGGTCTCGGCGCCCGCCCCACCCAAAAGGGTGGCGAAGGCGGTGATCTCGATGTCGTCGAGCTGGCGGGGCTGACCGTCCTCGCCGGGGATCTCGGCCGCGATCAGCCGGCTGATCATGTCCTCCTGCGGGTCCGCGCGGCGCTCCTGGATGAGGCCGAAGTAGTACATCGCGGTGTCGATGTTGGCCTGCATTCCGGCTTCGCTGATCTCGATCTGTCCCGGTTCGTGATGCAGGCTGGTGTCGATCCAGTGCCGCACTTGCTGGCGGTATTCCTCCGGCACCCCGGCCATCCGGGTGATGACTTCCACCGGGAACGGTCCGGAGAAGTCCTGGACGACGTCGAAATGGTCGGGATTGGCCGCGCCCAGGTACTTGTCGATCACCTCGATGACCGTCTCGCGCTGCGATTGAATGGCCCGCGGGGTGAACGCCTTGTTGAGCAGGCTGCGCATGTGCCGGTGCTCCGGTGGGTCCATGAAGATGATCGACTTCTGCTCGGCGGAGATCCCCCGCCGCACCATTGCGAGGTCGCAGCCGCGCGCCGAGGAATACGTCTCGAAGTCCTTGAACGCGGCCGCGACGTCCTCGTGGCGGGTCAGCGCGTAGAAGTCCTCTTTCTCGTCGTAATACAGTGGCGCGTCCTCGCGCATCCGTCGGTATATGTCGAACGGGTTGTTGAAGTAGTCCTCGGAGTACGGATCGAAGACAACCTTCGGTTTGGTCACTGCGTGCTCCTCATCGGCGGGCTGAAACCGTTACAGCGGATTGCCTGACTGTAACGCTAACGGTAGCGGTTTCGTGTGGAACGGGAAAGATCAAAACGCCGCCTCCTCAGACCCTCCGGGCATTACTCGCCAGGGGGCCGACGACGCCGATGACCGCGTCGAGCGCACCGAGATCGCCGCCCAGCTCCGCGGCGATGCCGCGCGCGACGGCCACGTCCTTGCCGACGAATTCGCCGGCTACCTCGACGAACGAGGCGATCGAACCCCCGGCCGCGACGATGTCCAGCACCCGGCTGGTGGCACTGCCGAAAGGCAGCGCGTCCAGCAGGGTCGACTCCGGCACGCCGAGGCGTTCGCCCAGCCGGATCGACTCCGCGAGCAGCCCGATGTGACCGGCGAACAGGGCGTTGTTGACCAGCTTCACCTTTTGGCCGGTCCCGAGCGGCCCGACGTGCAGGACCGGGTCGCCGTAGCAGCGCAGCACCGTTCGCGCCCGCGCCACGGCCTCGTCGGCACCGCCCACGAACAGGGTCAGCCCGCCGGCCGCGATGTCGTGCGGGCCGCCGCTGACCGGTGCATCGACCACGCCGACATCGCCGGCCCGGGCGGCGATGTCGGCGATCGTTGTCGGGCTTGCGGTGGTGTGCACCGCCAACGTCGATCCCGGAGGCATCGTGGACAGCAGGGGCCCGTCCAGGCAGACCTGCCGCACCTGTTCATCGGTGAAGACGCAGACCAGCACGACGTCGGCCCGCGCGCCGGCCTCGGCCACGTCGCCGACCGGCCGGGCGCCCAGCTGTTCGAGCTTGCGGCGCTGCTCGTCCGTCCGGCCCACAACCCGGACCTCGTGACCGGCCTCGACAAGGCGGGCCACCATCGGGCGCCCCATCCGGCCCGCCCCGATGAAGCCGACTTTCATCGGTCCCTCATCGTGGATGCCCCATCGAGGCCAGCGTGGCGTCGGCGGCCTTGAGCACGGCGCCCGGGTCGGCCGAGGCCCGTTCGGCGAGTTCGGCGACCAAGCGGACATCCTTCCGCAGCAGCGTCCCCGCCAGACCGGCCAGGCGTTCCAGGCCGCCGAGCCCGCCAAGGACGTTGAGCGCGAAGCTGTTTGCGCTGCCGCGAGAGACGACTTCGGTGAACCGATCGGGGGAGACACCCAGCGCGTCGGCCAGCGACAGGGCGGCGGCCGCCGTGCCCAGGTTGGCGGTGAAAAGCAGGTTGTTGAGCAGTTTGGTGGTTTGCCCGGACCCCAGGTCGCCGAGGTGCACGACCGGATCGGCGTAGCTTTCGAACACCGGACGGCAGCGCTCGACGACGTCGGCGTCGCCGCCGACCATCACCAGCAGACGGCCCTCCGACGCCGCCCCACCACCGCCGCTGACCGGTGCGTCGATGACCGAAACACCCCGGGCGCCGGCCTTTTTCGCGAGCCCGCGGCACGTGTTGGGATGCACCGTGCTGTGCACCACGATGACGCTGCCCGGTTCCATCGCCGCCAGCAGCCCGCCCTCGCCGGAGGTGATTTCCTCGATGTCGGCGTCGCCGACCACGCACAGGCAGACCAGGTCGCTGGCCGTGGCGAGGTCGGCCGGCGACGCGGCGAGGATCGCCGGGGTGTCGGCGAACGGCTCGAGCGTCGCGGCCCTGCGTGCCCACAGCGTCGTCTGGTAGCCGGCCTCGACGATCCGCCGCGCCATGGGGCCGCCCTGGCTGCCCAGCCCGATGAATCCGACCCTCATCCGGTCTCCAGATCGTCTTGCGTGTCCACCGCTTTCGCTCCGGCCGCCACGCATTCGTCGACGAACGAAAAAACCTCCGCGTGATAATCCGCGGCGGTGTGGCCCAGGCTGATGTTGTGGCCGGCCTCCGGTTGCCGGTGTACGGTGAACCGCGGCGCGCCGGAGAACAGGGCGGTGATCTCGGCTACCGCGGAATCATCGGCCTGCCAGACCTTTTCGTGCTCGGCGATGCTGAAGTGCACCGGGACGCGCACGGCGGGCGCGAGCTCCGGGAAGGTTTGACGGGCCCACTTGGACACCATCTGGTCCTCGTAGGCCGGCGCCGACGGGGAAACCGTCGCGCCGCCGAGGACCTCGGGCGGGTACAGCTCCGCCGGGCTCCACAGCAGGTCGCGCATGCCCGGCGGGCGGCGTTCGCGGGTCGCCGTTTTCAGGATTTCGCGGGCGGCGGGGTGGTAGTGCCGACCCGTGCCCGCGAGCTCGACGCCCAGCAGATCGGCTCCGCGCTCGTCGGCGGCCATCCGCATCGTCAGCTCGCACCCGCCCGAATGGCCCATCACGAACAATCCGGCGCCGCTTGGTCGTTCGCCGAGGATGTGGTAAATCGCCCCGTAGGCGAGGTCGACGCGCTGTTCGCCCTCGACCATCGCCTCGGGATAGGGCGCCGAGCTGCCGTAGCCGGGCCGGTCGAGGGCCACCACGGTGAATCCTGCTGCCGCGCCGGCCCGTAACAGCGAGTACGACGGGTGGCCCGGGCAGTCGAAATAGATGGCGGTGGTGCCGCCGCCGTGGATGGCCACGATCACGGCCTTGGGCTCGGGTGCTTCGGCGACCAGCGCCGACATCGGCACGCCGTCGACGATCACGAGGCGCGGACGGGGCGGGGCGCTCATGCGCCCGCCCGCAGCAACAGGACGCCGCTGGGGGTGAGGCCGCCGCTGCTGACCACGCCGACGCGGGCGTCGGTGACCTGCCGGTCGCCGGCCTCCCCGCGCAGCTGGCTGACCGCCTCGTGCAGCAGGCCCATGCCGTGGGTGCGGCCGTGCGACAGCTGGCCGCCGTGGGTGTTGAGCGGCAGCAGGCCGTCGCGGGCGATGTTCTTGCCGCCGTTGAGAAACTCTTTGGCCTCGCCGATGCCGCAGAAGCCTAGCGCCTCGATCCAGGACAGGCAGTTCATGGTGAAGCCGTCGTACAGTTCGGCGACGTCGACGTCGGTGGGGCGCAGCGACGTGCGGGTCCACACGTGCGCGGCCTGGCCCAGCACCTGCGGCTCGTGGGTGAGAGTGCTTTGGTCCCAGTCGATTCGCTCGATGATCTGCGTGCCCACCGCCTCGACCAAAACGGGCGGCTTGGCCAAGTCGCGCGCCGCGTCGACGGCGGAGACGATGACGGCGATCGCGCCGTCGCAGGGGACGTCGCAGTCGTAGAGGCCGAACGGCGTGGTGATGGGCCGCGCGCCCAGGTAGTCGTCCATCGTCATCGGGGTCCGATAGACCGCGGTCGGATTGAGCTCCGCGTTGGCGCGCTGGTTCAGGGCGATCCAGCCGAGCGTCTCTTTGGTTGTGCCGTAACGGTGGAAGTGCCGCTGCGCGTTCATCGCCAGGGTGTGTGCGGCCGAGGTGGCGCCGAACGGGTATGTCCAGCCAGGGGCGCGGCCACCCGATAAATGGGGCGCCGTGATCTTGCCCTGCTTCATCAGCTCGTTGTGGGTGGCTTCCCACAGCGTTCGGAAGCACAGCACGTGCCGGGCCAGGCCGCCGGCGACGGCGAGCATGGCGGCGATCACCGAACCGCCCGGGCCGAAGGTCTCCATGGCACCGTTGTGCCAGGTCGGTCGGATTCCCAGTGCCGCCTCCAGGGCGGTCACCCCGCCCTCGCCGAAGCCGCCGACATTGATCGCGCCGGGGTAGGTGGACAGGCCGTCGATGTCGGCGAGCGTCAGCCCGGCGTCGGCGATGGCCGCCTGGCAGGCCTGGACCGTCAGCGACAGCGGCGGCTCCATCAGCCGCCGCCCGATCGGTGACATGCCGATTCCGGTGAGCGCCACCTTGTCTTCGAACTTCTCCGCCGCAAGCATGGGGCGGACGTGCTCCCCGAAGCGCTCGGGCTCGATCTCGTCGGTGGGCAGCCGGCCGGGTGCGGTGTCGTTGAGGGGCCGGAACAACGGCAGCCAGACGTCCTCGATCTGCTCGAAGACGACCTCCACCTGTTGACCCAGCTCGAGCCGATCCGCCTCGCATTCAACGATGTTGGTGGTCAGCCGGACCCGCGGGTCTTCCGCGATCGCCACCTGGGCAACCACGTAGGGCGCCGGCAACCCGGGCAGGCTGAACCGATGGTTGACCGTGAACCCGGCCAGCGTGGCCCGTCCGGAGACGGCCCGCACGCCCACGTCCCGCGAGCGGCAATACCGGCACACCGGCGCCGGCGGATGGATCAGCGATTCGCAGGCCTTGCATTCCTGAAACCGCAGTGTGCCGTCGGCTCCCGATGTCCAGAAGAATTCGTTGTCCAGCGTGAGCAGGGGCAGCGGTCGTCCGGGTGCTGCTGACACGTCACCTCCGGAAGTCGGCCGCTCGTCCGAAAAGCCCGAAAAACAGGGTACGCCCGTTATACAAATCGGAGAATTACGTTATCACTTCTCGGCGCGCGCCGGCCACGCCGCTACGGATCGCAGCCGCACGGCTCAACGCGTGAATCCCCACTCCGCCTCGTTCTCTTCGGTCTTGAGGTGCTCGGCAGGATCCTCGGCATCGGTGAGCGGTAACTGAGGGGCAGCGGATATGCGCTCGCCGATCTCGGCGATGGCGTGCACCGGGCAATCCATCAGCGCGCGCATGACCGCGTCGCGATCCGACTCCGCCACGGTGCCGTCGCCGACGAGGGACGCGTAGCCCCAGTCGTCCAGCGAAAAGTATCCGGGCGCGTACTTGGCGCAGATGCCGAAGCCGTCGCACACGGTGCGGTCCAGCCGGATTCTCATGTTTGCCTCATCGCCTCCGCCTCGTAGGGACGGTCGGCGCGGAATGCGCCGCGGGTGCAGTCGGGGCAGGTGCCACCCANAGAGTTGTATAAGAGACAGGTCCAGCGTCGCGCAAGCGCCCCGTCCCCGCAGCAGCACCGACCAGCGGCGCAACCGCTCGACGTCTTGGGTCGTCGCGGCGCCGTCGCGGAGGGCACCCGCGGCGGCGGCCATCGCCGCCGTTCCGTTGAAGCAGGACCCGCATTGCCCCGCGTTTTCGCGGTCGAAGTACGCGAGCACCGATGCCGCGACCGCGACGGGGCAGTCGTCGGTGATCACCGAGATCGCGCCGCAACCCAGGCCGCTGCCGAGCCGCCGCATCGTCTCGTGGTCCAGGGTCGTCTCCAGCACGGAGCGGTTGAGCAGCCCGGCGAAATAGCCGCCCATCAGGGCTCCCCGTACTCGATCAGGCGAAACACCGTGCAGCGCAAGCAGTTCGGTAAAGGGCAAGCCGTGCGGAAGCTCGTAGAGCATCGGCGGTCGGCCGGCCCCGGTGATGGTGGCCAGGAAGGTCCCCGGCGACAGTGCGGTGCCCTGGGCGCGGAACGCCGCCGAACCGTGGCGCTGCAGGTAGGGCAGGTTGGCCAAGGTCTCGACATTGCTCACCAACGTGGGCCGCTCGTCGACGCCCGCTTCGAAGGGGCGCGGCGGCTTGTCCGTCGGTTTGGCCGGGCCGCCGTTGATCGCGCGGACCGCGGCGGTCTCCTCGCCGGCCACGTATCCGGGCTGCACCGTCGACGTGCGGACGTCGACGTTCCCCAGGGCGTCCGGCCCGAGCTCGCCGAGCGCGGTTTCGACGCTGTGCGCCGACTCCGGATCGGACACATAGACGTAGACGCGGCGGGCGCCCACGATGGCGGCGGCCAACCGCAGCCCGTCCAGGACCAGGTGCGGGCGGTTGCGCAGCAACCACCGGTCCTTGATCGAAGCAGGTTCTCCCTCTTCGCCATTCGCGACGACGACGGTGCCACCCGTGATGCGCCCGTTGTCGCGCACCGCGCGCAACTTCACCGCCAGGGGGAAGGCCGCACCGCCGCGGCCGACCAGCCCACTGGATTCGACCTCGCCCAGCAACTCGTCGGCGTCGGCGAGTGACCGGTATCCGCCGAATCGGCGATACGCCGCGAGGTCCTCGCGCTGTTCGGCCAGCAGCCGCGGTTCGAGCCCGGGCAGCGCGGCGGTGATGATGGTCGTGGATTGGGTGGTGTTCACGGCTGGCCTGCCATCGTCTTGGTTAGGCTTGCGCGCATGCGAACTGCGGTGGTGCGCGTCAACGTTGATCCCGAAAGCGCGTTCACCGCCGCGCAGCTACGCGACGGCATGGCTGCGCTCCTCGAGCTCGCGGGTGAGGTGGGCGCCGGCGTGGTCCAGAACGACCTCGCGGCCATGCCCGCGGGCCGCCGCGAGGTCGAACTGCTGATTGCGGCCGAAGACGGCGACGCGGCCAGCAACACCGCAATTGAGTTGTGCACCAAAATATTCGGCACCGGACCGGTTCCGGGAGTGGTCACCTTCATCAGCCGGGGAACCGACGATGACGCGCACGGTGTGTTGTCCGGCTTCGGGCTCACCGGTGCGATCGAGCGGACCCCGGGCGACGACGGCTTCGATATCGTGTATGTGACGCTGCGCGAGAAGGACCTCGAACGCATCCCGGAAAGCCGGGTTCACACGGCTTTGGAGGCGTCGCTCAACTGCGAGGTTCACATTCGTACCGTGTAGAACCATTACGATCCCAGGAACTCGAGTATCGCGGGCGCCGCCTGCACCCACGTGTCAAACATGTTGAAGTGCTGCACCCGACCCGCCGCGCGGTCCTCGGACGCGCGCTCCCAGGCGTCCTCGGGCCACGGCGGGTCGATGAGCTTCGATCCCTTGATCAGGCAACTGACCTCGAGCGACGTCCGCTTCGGGTGATCCATGTCGTTCTCGCCGCCGCGAATGATCAAGGTGGGCACCTTTATCCGGTCGAACATCTCGTCCTCGACGCCCGGAATCGTCTGTCCCGGCTTGGACACGAAGGCGTTGAGCCAGCGCAGCATCACCTTGAGGAACTCATCCTTATCGAAGTCGAGGAAGCGCTGCTTGTTGTTCGGGTTCTCCTCGATGCGATCGCGCCACTCCTGCACCCTCACCACGCCATCCATCCCGGTGCCGCGCACGGCGAGAATGCTGGGGACGATGTAGAAGGAGCCCAGCACGAAGGTGCCGTAGATGCCACCGACGATGTTCCAGACCACGAGCTTGGTGACCATCTCGGGGTAGAGCATCGTGGTCAGCATGGAATCCCGTGCGCCGCCGGACCCGCCGGCAAGAATGCAGCGCTGGAAGCCCAGCCCGGTCACCAGCTTGTGCAGCGTCTCGGCCCGCATGTGCGACTCGCTCTGGCCGTAGAACTGCACATCGGAGGCGCCGCAATTGGGCCGGTCCCACAGCAACACCCGATAGCCGCCCGCGGCGAGCGCGTCGGCGAGCGGACGCAGGCCCTCGATCTCCTTGCTGAACCGGCCGCCCGGCGTCAGGACGATGAGATCGCCGGAGTCTCCGAGGATTTCGTAGACGACATTTCCCCCGTTGATCTCGATTGAAGGCACCCGATTCTCCTGTAGTTAGGCCTGCACCAGAACGTCGTTGCCGACGACGCGCACCGGATAGGTACGGATGCTCCATTCGGGCTTGACCGCGGTCGTACCGGTCGCCAGCTCGAAACCCCATTGGTGCCAGGGGCAATAGATGAACTCGAGGTCGCGCACCATGACCGTGTCGCCCGGAGCGGTCTCGTCGACGATCGTGCGCCCGCGGGCGCGTCCCGAACACAGCGGACCGCCTTGGTGGGGGCAATAATTCGCGATGGCATAAAAGCTGCCGTTGACGTTGTAGACGCCGACGCCGTGCCGTCCGATCGGCACGAGTTTGTGTGTGCCCGGCGGGATTTCGTTCACGGTGGCAACGACGTGCTCGCGGCCCTGGGCGAGACGCGGCTCGGGGCGCCGCGCGGTTGCCCCTTCCTTTTCAGACGTCAATTCAGAGCACCCGGGTCTGACCCTCGAGGACCGGAACGGTCTCGGGCAGGTGATAGGTCGCGATGCCGTTCTTGTACATCACCGCGTCGCGCGCGGCCTTAGGAAGGTGCTTGACCAACCAGCGCGGGTCATCGAACGTCCAGTGTGGGTAGTCCGAGGAGTACAGCAGGATCTTGTCGCACTCCATCCATTCCAGGGCGCGGGTCAGCTCGGTCTTGTCCTCGGGGTAATCCAGCGGCTGCGTGGTGAACTTGATGTGGTCCTTGACGTATTCCGACGGCTTGCGCTTGATGTCCACCCATGACTTGCGCGCTGCGTAGATCGCATCCATGCGCCACATCAGCGGCAGGATCCAGCTGAACGCGTGCTCGACGAACACGATCCGCAGCGTCGGGAACCGATCGAAGACGCCGTCGAAGATCAGGCTCATCACCTGGTTGGCGGCCAGCAGCGAGTAGGTCACCATGAAGTCGTGGTTGTAGCTGGGGAATCCCACCGGCGGGATCGGCAGCTCCTCGAAATGGCTGCGTGACAGGTGGCAGCTGACGGTGATGTCGTGCTTGGTCGCGGCGGCCCAGATCGGGTCGTACTTCGGGTGGCCCCAAGACGGACGTGGCTCGGCCTTGATCAGGATCTGCGCCATGTAGGGGTGCCCCGCCCAGCGCTCGATCTCGCGCGCGGACGCTTCGGGCTCCTCGATGGCGGCGCAAATCGAACCTCGCCACCGCTCGTGCCAGTTGTTGTGGCTGTCCAACCAGTGATTGGCCTGCCAGTCGTTCAGCGCGCAGGCCATCGCGTGCTGCGCTTCGGGCAGGCGAGCCGGGTAGGCGGCGGGTTCCAGGATCGCGATGTCGGAGCCCGCCTCCATGATCAGCTGTCGGAATGCCATGTCCGGGTCGCTGCACGGGAACTCACCGTTGGGTGGGAACGTGTCCACGCGCATCGCGTAGCTGTGCGCGTAATCCGGCGCGTCGTAGTAGATCTGCTCACCGATGTTGCGGGTGAGGAAGTACTTGCTGCGCCACGGTTCGGGGATGTACGGGACGAGCTCGCCGCGCTTGGGCGCCGGGTGGACATCCGAGTCGACGCACCGGACGGCTATGCGCTCGGCAGCGGGAAGCCGCTCCTGCGAATGGGTCAAGGTCATCTGAAACTCCTCGGTCTCACGCCGTACTTCTACTGTGCGCCCACCCCGGCGGGGATGTCTATGCCATACAGCCCTGCGGCGTTGCGCCAGCACAGCTTCTCGCGCTGCTCGGCCGATAATGCCGTGGGAAGTTTGGTGGCATCACCGCACTGCCAATGCGGATAGCTGGAGCCGAACATCACCATGTCGTCCTTGCCGGTGAAGCCGAACCATTCGCCGGCGAAATCCGTGTCCCCGGGGCCGTCGAGGCTGCCCTGAATGAAATAGACGTGACCGGGCAGGTAGTCGCTGGGGATCCGCGGCGCCCACGGCGTCTGCTCCAGGTGCGGCCGGCCGAAGGTGTCCATCCGCCAGATGAACGGCGTCACGAAGTCGCCCGCGCCGTCGCCCCAGACGAACCTGAGGCCGTCGAAGCGCTCGAAGACGCCCTCGGCGATCATGTTCATCAGGTGATAGACGTAGTTCAGCGCCATGAAGCTGACGTACTGCTCGTAGGTACGGGTGTTCCCGTTCGGCGTCGGCGCAAATGCGATGCCCGAGCCGACCTCGATGTGCGCGGCCACCGGCAGGCCCGCGTCGACCGCGGCTTCCCACAGCGGCCAGAACTGCGGTTTGCCGTAGAGCTCGCGCGATTGCAGCGGCACGCCGATCTGAACGACGCGCGGATGCCCCCGCCACTTCTCGATTTCCCGCAGCGCGCCGGCGATGTCGTCGGGATTCACCCGGATGGTGCCCCGGAACCGCTCGCCGAACTCGGTGGATTCCAGCCAGTCCGCCACCATCATCTCGTTGTGTGCGGCGTGCAGCGCGCTGCCCAGGTGCCGGTCCGGCATGATGCCGCGCGCCATCGGATGCAGGACCGCCACGTCGACGCCACGCTTCGAAAACAGTTCGTGGGCAACGAAATCCGGATCGGAACCGGGATACTGACCGTCCGGACCCTCGGTGTTCGGCGCGTACTCGCCGCCCGGAGCGCCGTACCAATCCATCTCGTAATCGGGGAAGCCGCGACTCTTGAACGGCTCGCGCAGCACCTTCCGCAGCGCCTTGTTGGACGGGAAGAAAATGTGCACGCTCGCGTCGATCAGCGGTGTGCGTGTCCCGTCAGAGTGTTCGATCATGGAAGCCATCCTTCGGCTCGGGTAGCCAAAGTGAGCCCAGGCGGGTCATATGATAGATAACCTAACATTCTCTTCAACGGTCGATCAATGGGTTTCCGGTAAGCGCTTCGTTTAATCGTCTTTCCTGCTAGCAGGGGATTTCGTGGTCCTGTTCGCAAGTATCGTTCTTGAAAGTGGATAATACCATTCTCGCGTCTCGGAGCGGGGCCGGAGGCCGGATCGACGGGCTAGCCGGCGTGCCCGGCGACGGTCACGCCGGCCGCCCTTTCCAGCGGCTTGATGACCGTCGTGAAGTCGGAGTCCGGGCCTTCGTCGCGTGCGGCGGCCTCCCAGAGCCGGCCGATCGTGGCGGCGATCTGTGCCGGCACACCCAGCGCGCGCGCCTCGTCGAGATAGAGCCGCACATCCTTGACCATGAGCCCGGTGGCAAACCCGTAATCGAAGGTCCGCGGGAGGATCGCCCGCGGGAACTTGTCGCGGCTGGCGCTCGTCCCGCCCGACCCGGCGTTGAGCACGTCGATCATCACCTCGGGGTCCAGACCGGCCTTGACACCCATCACGACGACCTCCGCCGTGGCGGCCAAAACGTTGGCCGCCAGCATGTTGTTGGCCAGCTTCATCGTCTGTGCCGAGCCGGGCTTGTCGCCGATGTAGAACGGCGTGCCGAGCGTTTCGAGTGCGGTTCGCACGGCGTCGAATTCGTCGCGGGGCCCGGACACCATCAGGGCGAGCGATCCGTTCCGGGCCCCGCCGACACCGCCACTGACCGGGCTGTCGATCGCCGCGATGTCACGTTGGGCCAGCAGACCATGGATCTGGGTCGCCGCATGGCTTCCGACGGTCGACAGGTCGACATAGCGCTTGACCTGCGAGCCCTCGATCACTCCGTCGGTACCGGTCGCCACCTCGAGCGACGCGGCCGGCGACGGGAGGCTGGCCATGACGGTTTCGGCGCGATCGGCGACGCCCTTCGCCGACACGGCGGCGCGCGCCCCGAGCGCCACGATCCGATCGAGCGCGTCGCTACGCGTGTCGAACGCGACGACGTCGTGGTTGTTCCGAACGAGGCGAACTGCCATGGGAAAACCCATGTTTCCCAAGCCGATGAACCCGATCTGCATCGCGGGCCCTAGCGCTCGTCCGCTTCGGCGAACGCCTCACCCGCGATGCGAAAGCTGTCGACGGCGGCGGGCACGCCGGCGTAGATCGCGACCTGAAGGAAAATCTCGCGGATTTCTTCGCGCGTGACGCCGTTGGTCAGCGCTGCCTTGACGTGAGTGCGCAATTCGTTGGGCCGGTTGAGGACCGAGATCATGGCCAGGTTGAGCATGCTGCGGGTCTTCAGGGCCAGCCCCTCGCGCCCCCACACCGCGCCCCAGCAGTATTCGGTCACGAGATCCTGCAGCGGCTTGGTGAAGTCGTTCGCGGTGGCCAGCGCCCGGTTGACATATTCGTCACCCAGCACCGCGGAGCGGATTTCCAGTCCTCGTTGGTAAGTCTCGCGATCCAATGGTCTCTCCTTTGACGGCTTCGGGCGCTCTGCTGATATGACCTTCGTATAGCAGCACGGAGCCGCAAGGGAGAAGACATGACCGGAGCAACCAGTGATGTCTGGGAGGTGATGTCGACCGCCCGGACGATCCGGCGGTTCACCGACGAGCCGGTCGACGACGCGACTCTGGGGCGCTGCCTCGAAGCGGCTCGCTGGGCCCCGTCGGGCGCCAACGCGCAGGGCTGGCGGTTCGTGGTGCTGCGGTCGCCCGAGCAGCGGGCCGCGGTGGCCGAGGCGGCGGCCCACGCCCTGGAGGTGATCGAGCCCGTCTACGGGATGAGCCGGCCCGCCGATGGCGACCACGGCCGCCGCGCCCGCACCTACCGCGCGACCTACGAATTGCACGATCGCGCGGGCGAGTTCACTTCCGTGTTGTTCGCCCAGCAGCACTACCCGACGGCGTCCGAGCTGCTGCTGGGCGGGTCGATCTTTCCCGCGATGCAGAACTTCCTGCTCGCGGCGCGCGCTCAGGGTCTGGGCGCGTGCCTCACCAGCTGGGCTTCCTACGGCGGCGAGCAGCTGTTGCGCGAAGCCATCGGCATCCCCCCGGGCTGGTTGGTCGCCGGCCACATCGTGGTCGGGTGGCCCAAGGGTGCGCATGGGCCGCTGCGCCGCCGCCCGCTTGCCGAGTTCGTCAACCTCGACCGCTGGGGCGAGCCGGCCGACGCGCTGGTGGCCGCGATCGAGCGCCGTCCGGTACCCGATAACCGGTTTTAGAGATTATCGCTTCCGTGTTGGAGAATGTTATTCTCGCGAAGGCGGTGACGACAGGAGGCGGCCCGGATGCTGTTGGAGTTCGATGCTGATCAGCGGCTGTGGCAGAAGACCGTTCGCGACGTCGTCGCCAAGCAGTGCCCGCCGTCGCTGGTGCGCAGCGTGGCGGAGGACGGCGTCGACCCGAGCCCGTTGTGGAAGTCGTATGTCGACCAGGGCTGGACCGAGCTGAACGATCCGGCCGGCGCCGTGGAATTGGCCATCGTGCTCGAGGAGTTGGGGCACGCCACCGACCCGACCCCCTTTCTGGCGACTATGAGCCAGTACGCCCCGTTGGCCGCGGATCGGTTCGATCCGCACGAGGCCGGCACCGCCGTCTACGGCGGGGTCTGTGCGCACCGGGACTCCGACGGCTGGGTGCTGGACGGCACGGCACGCCACGTCCTCGACGGCGACCGGGTCGACCGGCTGGCCGTCGTGACCGACGCCGGGGTGTTCGTCGTCGCGGCCAACCAGGTCTCGGCCCGCCGCTCGGCGGTGTTCGACCCGGTCCTTCACGTCGCCGACCTGTCGTTCGGTGAAGTCCGCGTGCCCGACAGCGCCCGGCTTACCGTCGACGCGGAGCGCGCGCGCCACGTCGCGTTGACGGGCATGGCGATCACGATGGTCGGGGCGTGCCAACGCATCCTCGACATGGTCCTCGACCACGTCCGCAACCGGCACCAGTTCGGTGTGCCGATCGGCTCCTTCCAGGCCGTCCAGCACAAGGCCGCCGACATGCACGTCGCGGTGGAGCGCGCCCGCGCGTTGGCTTACTTCGCCGCGCTGACGATCGCGGCCGACGATCCCCGGCGCCGGCTCACCGCCGCCATGGCCAAGGCGTCGGCGGGGGAGTGCCAGTCGCTCGTATTCCGGCATGGCTTACAGCTTTTCGGCGCGATGGGATTCACCTGGGAGAACAACCTGCAGTTCGCGCTCAAGCGCGCCAAGGCGGGCGAGCTCATGCTCGGCGGCGCCGCGGAACATCGGGCGCGAATCGCCGAGGAGTACCGTGCAGCTGACTTTTGATCCCGACGTCGAGGCGTTCCGGTCGGAGTTCGCGACGTTCCTCGACGAAAACCTGCCTGACGCAAGCGAAACGCAAGAGCGCCCCCGGTCGGTCTCCCACATGCCGCGGTGGGCGCGCGACTGGCAGCGCCTGCTGTTCGACAACGGCTGGCTGCTGCCGAGCCAGCCACCGGAATTCGGTGGTCGCAACGCGTCGGTCATTCAGCAGTTTGTCTACCTCGAGGAGCTCAGCCGCCGCCGGATCTACCACAGTTTCAACCCGCAGGGCGTGAACATCGTTGGGGCTTCGCTGTTGTCGTTCGGCAGCGACGAACAGAAGCGGCGCTGGGCGGTGCCGATCCTGAGGGCCGAAATCACCGCTTCCCTCGGGATGAGCGAACCCAGCGCGGGCTCGGACCTGGCGTCACTGCGCACCCGCGCGGTGCTGGATGGCGACCACTTCGTCGTGAACGGGCAGAAGGTGTGGACCTCCGGGGCACACGACGCCGACGTCTTGTTGACGTTCGTGCGGACCAATCCGGACGCGCCGAAGCACAAGGGAATCAGCGCGCTGATCATCCCCACCGACACCCCGGGGCTGGTGCGCCGGCCGTTCCCGTCGATCTGCGGTGCCGACGATCTCGATTTCAACGAGGTGTTCTTCACCGACGTACGGGTACCGGCGGAGAATCTGGTCGGTGAGCTCGACCAGGGCTGGCGGGTGGCCAACGGGTCGCTGGGGCACGAACGCACGATGATGTGGCTCGGTTTCGCCGATCGCCTGGACAACATGATCGATGACTTCCATCCCGGCACCGACGTCGAGCGCGACCAGTACGCCAGCACCATCATGGACAAGCAGGCGCTGCGCCTGCTGGGTTCGGTCGCCTTGGCCCGCGCCGCGCGCGGCGAAGACGACGTGGCAGCGATCTCGGTGCTCAAGCTGCTCGGGTCCGAGGCCGAGCTGCGTGGCATGGAGCTTGCGCTGACGTCGGCGGGCTCCGAGGGGCTCGTTCACCCGGGCTTGACCGGACCGTATGCGCATATGAACCTGGACCACTACTTCGCGAGCTGGTTCGAGCGTTACGCCCGAAGCTTTTCCGGGACGATCGCCGGCGGCACCTCGGAGATTCAGCGCAACATCATCGCGCAGCGCGTGCTCGGCCTACCGCGCGGCTGATTTTTCTTCCTTGAGGGTGCGGCCAGCCGCACACTCGTCGCCGAGTGCGCGGCCGGCTTCACACTCGGCGGGGGAAACGCGCTACCCCTGCCCGTGAGCCACCGCCTCCGTGTGGTGTGGGTGCGTGGGGGCAGACTCCGTGCCCGGCAATGCAATTCGCGACACGTCCGGGGTGCCCAGCCGGCCGGCCAGCCAGGGCAGCGCAGTGCTGAAGACCATCCCCGCGGTCGGCCAGTCGTGTTTGCCGGGGTGGGCGAGCACGGCGCAGTCGATGCCGTTCGCCCGGCCGAGCGCGCACAGCGAACCGGCGGCCGCGGCCTGGTTGCCCGGGTCGGCGGCGGCACCGCGCCCGGCGAGGGCCATGGCGGCGCTGTCGACCGTCGTGACTTCGGGGCTCGGTGTCGGCGAACCACCCGACGAGATCGCGAACCAACCGGACACTCCGGTGTAGCGGCCGTGGCGGTTGATCACCGTGGTCGGGTCGAACGCCGCCCACGCCTCGGCGTCGCCGCCGAACAGGCTCGCGATGGTTTGCGCCTTGGTTCCCGTGTTGGGGGTCAGGTCACCTTCGATGTCGACGAAGGCGCTGAACAGGGTCGGGTGCATGACGGTCAGGCCCACGGCGCAGGTCCCGCCCATCGACCAGCCCACGACGCCCCAATGGGCGGGATCGGGGCTGACCCCGAAATTCGACACCACATAGGGCACAACGTCTTTCGTCAGATGGTCGGCCGCGTTGCCACGGCTTCCGTTGACGCATTCGGTGTCATTGTCGAACGACCCGCCCGCATCCACGAACACCAGCACCGGCGCGCTGCCGCCATGTGCGGCCGCGAACGCGTCGACAGTGTCCACCGCGTTGCCGGCCCGCACCCAGTCGGCGGGCGAACTGAGCATGCCACCGATCATCATCACCGTCGGCAGCTGCGGCGGCGGGTAGCTCGCGAACCATGCCGGCGGCAGGTACACGAGTTCCTCCCGGTGCCTGAATTGCGAGGCGTCGGACGGGATCTGCACCGGCACCAGGCTGCCGCGCGCCGGCCTGGCTCCCTTTGCCGCCATCGAGACGACGGTGGCCTTGTCGGTCTGGCCGGGCAGCGGGCGGGAGGTGAGCTGGTCCCACGCGCTCTGCACCGTCTGGAAGTATCCGACCCATTGGTTGAGCACCAGCAGCGAGCACAGCAGACACAGCGGCACGGCCAGGATCGACAGTCCCCGCCGCCACCAACGCGCGCCGCGCCAGCCCAGGATCAGGACGGCCGCGGCCGCGCCGCCCCACCCGATCCAGATGTACAGCGCGCGCGGCGCCGGTTCGGTTGCTACACCGCCGATGTAGCAGTAAGCCCCGGTGGCCGCCAGGCCGCCCACGAGGGCGGCCAGCGGCAGCCACAACAGAAGCCAACGGCGCGATCGCCGCCCGACGGCAAGCGCCAGCGCGACTGCGGTGGCGACATCGACCGTCAGCGGCACCCAGCCGTGCATCAACGAGATGTGGTTACTCAGGAGCTGCATTGTGATTCCTCCTCCCGGCGGCTGGCGATCCGCGTGCTGAGAGAAGGGTCAAACGCCGGCCTCTACGAAGCCTCCAAGGATTCTTGGAGCCCGACGGGGGGCAGCGCTGCGCGAAGCCGCCGCGGGCCGCGGAAACGCCGAAATGTCGGGCGGCAGCGTGGGTACGCTTTCGTGTTGGCGAAGACTCGGGTCGGAGGTCAATATGTCGTATGTGATCGCAGCACCGGAGATGTTGGCGGCAGCGGCGGCAGACGTGGCGGGCGTCGGCTCGTCGCTCAGCGAGGCCAACGCCGCGGCCGCGGCCTCGATCACCAGGGTCGTCGCCGCCGGTGGGGACGAGGTGTCGGCGGCCCTCGCGTCGGTGTTTTCCAGTCACGGCACCGACTTTCAGGCGCTGAGCGCGCAGGCGGCGGCGTTTCATTCCCAGATGGTGCAGGTACTGAATGCGGGTGCCGGGGCCTACGCGAGCGCCGAGGCCGCCAATGCTGGGACTTTGCTGACCCTGGCGCAGGCTCTGCCCATTCCGAATGTGGCCGTCTCTGTCGGCGGGTTCAGCTTGCTCCAATTAGGCAGCGCGACCGCCAGCTCGGATCCCCTCACGTGGGGCATTGCGATGGCCTTCGGTGCCAATAGCGCCGCGAGGGCCACCGGTTTTTCTGACGCACTCGCCTTCGGCACCAGCAGCCTCGCCGAAGCCAGCAACTTCAACCTCGCCACCGCCACCGGCACCAACAGCGTGGCCGTCGCCAACCAGGGCATCCTCAACCAGGCCAGCGCCCTCGGTGCAAACAGCGCGGCGTATGCCCAGGGCGGCACCCTTCAAACCGCCAACGCCCTGGGCCCGTACACCAGCGCCTACGCCGTCAACGGCACACTTGACATCGCCCAGGCCATGGGCACTGGCGGCACCGCCATCGCCGGGGGTGGCATTTGGGACACCGCCATCGCCGGTGGCCCCGGCAGTACCGCCGTTGCCGGCGCCAGCGCCACCACTGCCAGCAATCTCGACTCCGCCGTCGCCATCGGCACCATGCTCGACGCGACCGCCACCGGCAGAAACGGATTGGTCAACATCGTTTTCCAACCATGACCGGCCGGCCGCCGCAGGCTTGACGGCGACGAATACTCACCGGGTCACCGGCCATCGCTAATCGATCACCGCGGCTTCTTTGCGCTCGGTGATCGGCCTGGCCAGTTCTTGCTCGTCGCAGACGCGTTGCAGTTTGTCGAGCGTCTCGTCGAGGCCCGCGCCGAGCCTGTTGCCGGGCGTGAAGGTGGCCGGCAGCTTACGCATGCCCTGGATGACGCCAATGGTCTCGTAGTGCACGGTGCCCTCGGGGTCACACCGGTAATCGGGCATCCGGTCAAGAACCGCCGTGAGCATGGACTTGAACACGGTGCGCGCCACATTCGATCCGGCGCATCGGTGCAGGCCGAGCCCAAAGCTGAAGTGCCGGTTGCCTTTGCGGTCGAGGACGATCTCGTCGGGATCGTGGAACACCGCGGGGTCGCGGTTGGCCATCGCCCATGAAATCCAGAGCCGCTCACCCTCTTTGAACTTGATACCGTCGAGCTCGACGTCATCGGAGAAGGTCCTGCCATCCCCGGGCGCCGGGGTGAAGTAGCGGAGAAACTCTTCGGTCGCGGGGTCGAGCAGCGTTTCGCGTTGCTTGCTGAGAAGTTCGCGTTGGTCGGGGTTCTCCGAAAGCCATTCCAGCGAATGGGCGGTCAGCGCCGTGGTGGTGTCGAAGCCGCCACCGATGATCAATCCGAGGTTTCCGATGATTTCCAGATCGGGCGCGGGCTCACCGTCGATCCGCATCTCGAGCAGGGCATTGACCAGGCCGGGCCGCGGATTGTTGCGGATCTCGATCATGTTGTTGATCAGGTCGATCCCCATCTGCCGGTGCATCTCGGTGACCCGTTGGATGTCCGGGGAGTGCTCCGGGGTGTACACCGCGGCATGCGTTGGCTCGCTGTACATCCGCCAGTTCCGCAGCGGGATGCCCATCATGGCCAGCGTCAGCACGGCCGGCACGATGTTCGCCAGGTCGTCGACGAAGTCGATGCGGCCTTCCTCGATCTTCTCGTCGAGGCAGGCGCGCGTCACGTCGTCGATGAACGGCTCCCAGCGCTTGACCGCGGCCGGCGACAGGTAGGGGTTGAGCACGGAGCGGTAGGTTTTGTGTTCGGGGTTGTCCATCTCCAGGATGCCGCCCCGGATACCGTTGATGCGGCTGGCCGTCGGGATCGAAATGCCCTTGTAGCCGCGGCGTTCGTTGTTGACGTCGTGATCGTTGGAGACCGCCGGGCAGCGGGCGAGCTCGAAGACCTCGTGGCTGCCGGCCGCCACCCAGTGCCCGCCGTAGGTGTCGCTCCAGGCCATCGGGCACCGGGCGTGCATTTCCTCGGTGATGTCCTTGAACTGCGCGCGGTACTCCGCGGAGTGCCGATCGAAGTGATACCGGTTCCGTTTACGGTCGCTGTCGCTGACTTTGTCATCAACGCTGTCGTCGACACTCAAGGCACTGTCTCCCTTTACGTTTCATCCGTGATGATGATCGCCTGCTCCGGACAGGAGTGGGCGGCCTCGCGCACCTGGTCCTGCTTGTCGGCCGGCACCACCTCGTCGATCGGCGACGAACTGCCGTCGATGTCGCTGAGCTGGAAGGAATCCGGAGCGATCATCGAGCAGAGGGTGTGGCCCTGGCATCGTTCCGGATCAACCCAGACCTTCACGGTGTCTCCTTCGAAATTCTCTTTGGCTGAAGTTGTCGCGTTTTCAATTGTCGTGGTCGTACCACTTGAGGTAGCCGCCGGCGTCGACGCGCAACTGCATGCCCGTCACATACCTGGCCTCCTCGGAGGCCAGCCACAAGACCGCGTTACTGATGTCCTCGGGTTCGACATAGGGGACTTTCATCGCCTGCTGCACGCCGAAAACCGGCTCGGCGTCCGCCCGCGTCGGGTGTTCCAGGTCCGGGCGGAACGAGCGGTACATCGGCTCGCTCTGCAGCATCGGGGTGTTGGTGTTGGTCGGATGGATGACGTTGGCACGGATCCCCAGCGGGGCGAGCTCGGTCGCCAGGTCATGGACGTAGTGCGACAGCGCCCGCTTGGAGTGGATGTAGGCCATGCCGCCCGGGTCGTTGCCCGGGTTGTCCTTCTTGGCGGTGTCCATCAGCGCGGCGGTGGAGCCGGTGGCGATGATCGAGGCGCCGGCACGCAAGTGTGGCAGCGCGACCTGGATGGCGTTGATGGTGCCGATCAGGTTGGTGTTGATGACGTCGCACCACGCCTGCAGCGGCGGCTCGCCCTTCATGCCGGCGACGCCGGCTTGCGCGACGACGATGTCGAGCCCGCCCAACTGCCCGATTCCGTCGTCCAGCGCGGCGCGCAGTTGCGCGGCATCGCGCACGTCGGCCTGGGCGATGACGGCGGCTTGCCCGGTTTTCTCGATGAGCCGCGCGGTTTCGTCGAGGTCTTCCGGCGCGGCCATGGGGTAACCGATGGTGTCGATGTCACGGCACAGGTCGACGGCGATGATGTCGGCGCCTTCCTCGGCCAGCCGCACGGCGTGACTGCGGCCCTGGCCGCGCGCCGCGCCGGTGACGAAGGCGACCTTGCCCTTGACGCGCCCTGGTGCGCCGTCTGCCACTGTCTCTCCTCTGGTGCCGGTGCTCAGGTGTTGCGGCCGCCGTTGACGCCCAATATCTGACCGGTGATGTAGCCGGCCTCCTCGGAAATCAGGAAGGCACACGCCGCCGCGATGTCTTCCGGCTTGCCCATCCGGCGCACCGGGGTCCGGGCGATGGTCTCCTCGATGTTGCCGAGGAACCCGTTTTGTTCGGCGGCGCGCAGCATCGGGGTGTCGATGAATCCCGGCGGCACGGCGTTGACGGTGATGCCGCTGGGCCCGTATTCGAGTGCCAGCGACTTGGTCAGGCCGTTGACCGCGGACTTGGCCGCCACGTAGTGGCTCATGTAGGGAGCGCCCGAATGCGTGCTCGACGACGAGATGTTGACGATCCGCCCCCATCCGGCCTCGACCATGTCGGGCAGCACCGCCTGAATCGTGTGGAAGACGCCGTTGAGGTTGACGTCGATGACGCGCCGCCAGTCCTCGAAGCTGATGTTGGCGAAGCGCTTGAAGCCATCGAGGCCCGCCGCGTTGACCAGAACGGTCACCGGCCCGAGTTGGGCGCGGATCGCGCCCAGCGCGGCATCCACCTGCGATCGATCGGTGACGTCGGCGGTAAAAGCGAAATCGGTTTCCGACGGTCTGAGGTCGATCGTGGCGACGTCAAGACCGTCGGCGCGCAGGCGTTGCGCGACCGCTTGACCGATGCCGGACCCGCCACCGGTGACAACGGCGGTCTTCACGTTCCCGACACCAAGCTTGCCTCGACTCCAAATGTGGCCGTCTCAGTCACAAAGAATCTCCCTCGCAATTATGAGAACCTTACTCTCGCCGCCGACAGCCGTGCAACATAGGTCCAAAACCGGGTACGGCCTGCGCCGAGAGGCCGGTTGCGGCAGCGCCTGAGCGAGAACGCCGCTGGTGAGCGGCCCTTGCCCATTCCTGAGAGTTTCTTGAATTATCGAGACCCGAATGTAAGATTCGCCGGAGACGAGAATCAAATTATCGTGACCGTCACCACATACATCGGACGCACAGGGAAGTAGGGATGCCAGTGCAGGACACGGCTGAGACCGCCTTGGGGACCACCTCAGTGACCATGGCGGGTGCCGCGCCCGAGTCACCGGCCGACCGCCGGCTGCTGATCGACGGCCGGCTCGTGACCACCGAGCAGACATTCCCCTCGATCAACCCCGCCACCGGTGCCGTCGTCGGGCACGCCCCGGACGCCGGCGCCGAGCAGGCGGAAGCGGCGATCGCGGCGGCCCGGCGTGCCTTCGACACCACCAGCTGGTCCACCGACGTCGCGCTGCGGACGCGCTGCCTCGACCAGTTGCACCGGGCGCTGGTCGCCCACGCCGAGGAGCTTCGCGAGTTGACCATCGCCGAGGTCGGCGCCACCCGGGCGCTCACCCAGGGTGCCCAGCTCGACGACCCGATCAAGATCGTGCGTTTCTATGCCGACCTCCTCCCCGCCTATCAGTTCTCAGAAGACCTCGGCGAGGTCGAGTCGCGGGGGATGCGCCATCACCGGTGGGTGGAGAAGGAAGCCGCCGGGGTGGTGGGCGCGATCATCGCCTACAACTATCCGAACCAGCTCGCGCTGGCCAAGCTGGCCCCGGCGCTCGCCGCCGGCTGCACGGTGGTGCTCAAGGGCGCGCCCGACACCCCGCTCATCACGCTGGCCCTCGGCGAGTTGATCGCCAACCACACCGACATCCCACCGGGCGTGGTGAACGTGCTCACTTCGTCGAACGCCGCCGTCGGGGTCGCGTTGACCACGAGCCGCGACGTCGACGTGGTCACCTTCACGGGGTCGACCGCGGTCGGCCGGCGGATCATGGCCGCCGCCAGCGAGACCGTCAAACGCGTCTTCCTGGAGTTGGGTGGCAAGTCGGCCGTGATCATGCTCGACGACGCCGACTTCTCCAACGCCGCCTTGTTCGCCGCCTTCAGCATGGTGACCCACGCGGGCCAGGGGTGTGCGCTGACGTCCCGGCTGCTGGTGCCCAAGTCGCACCACGACGAGATCGTGGAGCTGATCGCGCAGAACTTCGCCAAGGTGCGCCACGGGGACCCGGCCGATCCGAAGACGTTAATGGGGCCGCTGATCAACGAGGGCCAGCGCGACAAGGTCGACGGCATGGTGCAGCGGGCGGTCGCCGCGGGGGCAACTCTGGTCACCGGCGGCCAACGGTTGGATCCCGGCTACTTCTATGCGCCAACGTTGCTCACCAACGTCGATCCCGACAGCGAGATCGCCCAGGAGGAGGTCTTCGGGCCGGTGCTGGTCGTCATCGGATTCGACGATGACGACGACGCGGTGCGCATCGCCAACAACTCGATCTACGGGCTGGCCGGCGCGGTGTTCAGCCGCGACCAGGACCGGGCGCTGGCGGTCGCACGCCGGATCCGGGCCGGATCGTTTTCGGTCAACGGCGGCAACTACTTCGGGGCCGACAGCCCGTTCGGGGGCTTCAAGCAGTCCGGCATTGGCCGCGAGATGGGCGTCGCCGGGCTCGAGGAATTCCTGGAGCGAAAGACCATCGCTGTCCCCGCCGTTCCGGCCGCGGGGGCCCAGGCGTGAGGCCGCTGGAGGGCATCCGCGTCCTGGAAGTTGCCATGTACGGCTTCGTCCCGTCGGCGGGTGCGGTGCTGGCCGAATGGGGAGCCGACGTCGTCAAGGTCGAGCACGCCGTGACGGGTGACCCGCAGCGCGGACTGCGGCAGACCGGCATGTTGCGCGTCGAAGGCGACCCGAACCCCAACATCGAACACGCCAATCGGGGCAAGCGCAGCATCGGACTGGACATGTCGGTGCCCGAGGGCAGGGAGGTGCTCTACGAGCTGGCCCGCCGGTCCGATGTGTTCCTCACGAGCTTCCTTCCCGCTCATCGGAAGAAGTTCGGCATCGACGTCGATGACATTCGTACGGTCAACCCGAACATCGTCTACGCCCGCGGCAGCGCACTCGGGCCGCGCGGCGCCGAGTCGGAAAAGGGCGGCTACGACATGACCGCGTTCTGGTGCCGGGCCGGCACCGCCGCCACCATCACTCCCGCCGGGATGCCCGGCATGATCGCGCCGCCCGGACCGGCCTACGGCGACACCATCTCCGGCACCAACCTCGCCGGTGGCATCGCCGCGGCGTTGCTCAAGCGCGAACGCACGGGTCAACCGTCGGTCGTCGACGTGTCGCTGCTGGGCAGCGGCCTGTGGTCGATGGGACATACGGTCGCGTTGACAAAGCATCTGGGCCAGCGGATGGAGGCACCGCCGCCCGGCGTGCACGGCGCGCCGAACAATCCGTTGGTGGGGCTCTACACCACGTCCGACGGCCGCTACATCTCCTTCGTGATGATGCAGCCCACCAAGTTCTGGGCTGACGTGTGCCGGCATGTCGACCTGCCCGAGCTGGCCGACGATCCGCGCTTTGCCACCGTCGAGACGATCGCGGCCAATACCCCGGATGCGGTCGAGATCTTGACCAAGGTGATCGCAACCCGCACTCTTGCCGAGTGGAGCGAACGCTTTGCCACGCTGGCCGGTCCGTGGGCGCCAGTGCAGGACACCTTGCAGGCGGTCGACGACGCGCAAATCCGGGCGAACGAGTACCTGGTTCACGCAGGCGAACTCGACCTGGTCGCCAACCCGGTCCAGTTCGACGTCGCGGCGCCACACACCGGGCCGGCGCCCGGATTCGCCGAGCAGACCGACGAGATCCTGATGGAGATCGGGCTCGATTGGGACCGCATCATCGAACTCAAGACGGCAGGTGCAGTCACTTGAGTGCTATGCGACCGGAGCTTTGTCAAACGTTTGAGCCGAACGGCGCTTTTCACCCGATGGGCTGTCCGATAACGGTTTTAGATTTTTCATTCCACCGGGACGCGGCATGAGTCATAATCGCCGGACGCTTCAAGGCAAGGGGCCCCTCGTTTTGGAGCGCCAACTCACGCGACAGAACGGAGGTGTGGCGTGAGGATGGTAGCGGTTGCCGCGTCGGAGGCAGACGCCGGAATGTGGCTGGCCGCTAAGCATTTCGCCGTCGCCAGCCCGTATTCTTGGTCGCCGGTTCAGCCGAATTTACAGCACTCGACGACGAGGAACAAGACCATCCGTCTCAAAAAGTGGGAAGGGCTTCGGTTCGATGGCGATTAAGCGGGCCGGCCCGGAGCGATGGACCGGTGGCATTTCGCTCGGCCGGGGTTCCAAGCCGATGGAGGCTGTGGGTGGGTTGTTCGCGATGTCGGCGGACGCCATCAAGTTCGCGTTCCGCCGGCCGTGGCAGTGGCGTGAGTTTTTGGAGCAGTCGTGGTTCATCGCGCGCGTCGCGCTGGCGCCGACGTTGCTGGTGGCCATTCCGTTCACCGTCCTGGTCAGCTTCACGCTCAACATCTTGTTGCGCGAGCTGGGTGCCGCGGATTTGTCCGGGGCCGGTGCCGCTTTCGGGGCGGTGACCCAGGTCGGTCCTCTGGTGACGGTGTTGATCGTGGCGGGTGCGGGTTCCACGGCGATGTGCGCGGACCTGGGTTCGCGGACCATCCGCGAGGAGATCGACGCCATGGAGGTGCTGGGCATCAACCCGGTGCAGCGCCTGGTGACCCCGCGCATGCTGGCCGCGGGCCTGGTGGCGCTGCTGCTCAACAGCCTGGTGGTCATCATCGGCATCGTGGGCGGTTATGTCTTTTCGGTGTTCGTCCAAGACGTCAATCCGGGTGCTTTCGCCGCGGGGATCACGCTGTTGACCGGCGTGCCCGAGGTGGTCATTTCGTGCGTCAAGGCGGCGCTTTTCGGCCTGATCGCCGGGTTGGTCGCGTGCTACCGGGGGTTGACGGTGTCCGGCGGCGCCAAGGCCGTCGGCAACGCGGTCAACGAAACGGTGGTGTACGCGTTCATGTCGCTATTCGTCGTGAATGTGGTTGTCACCGCCATCGGCATCCGAATGTCGACCAAGGGCCACTGAGGAGGTGTAAGGACAGACCGTGATCACGCTACGCGCCACCTATCCGCGCCTGACGCGACAACTCGACAAGCCGGTGGCCACCCTGAGCCGAATCGGCGATCACACGCTGTTTTACGGCCAAGCGCTGGCCGGGGTCCCTTTCGCCGTCCGCCACTACCGGCGGGAAGTCATCCGGCTCATCGCCGAAATCAGCATGGGCGCGGGGACTTTGGCGATGATCGGCGGCACGCTGGTCATCGTCGGCTTCTTGACGCTGGCCGCCGGCGGCACCCTGGCGGTTCAGGGCTATAGCTCGCTGGGCAACATCGGCATCGAGGCGCTGACCGGGTTTTTGGCGGCCTTCATCAATGTTCGCATCGCGGCGCCGATCGTCGCGGGAATCGGCTTGGCGGCCACTTTCGGCGCGGGCGTGACCGCGCAGCTGGGTGCCATGCGAATCAACGAAGAGATCGACGCGCTGGAATCCATGGCCATCCGGCCGATTTCGTATCTGGTCAGCACCAGGATCGCGGCCGGGATGATCGCGATCACGCCGCTGTATTCCATCGCCGTCATCCTGTCGTTTTTCGCCAGCCAATTCACGACCGTGGTCTTGTTCGGCCAATCGAGCGGGCTGTATCAGCATTACTTTTCGACGTTCCTCAACCCGATCGACTTGTTGTGGTCGTTTTTGCAAGCCGTCCTGATGGCGATCACGATCTTGTTGATTCACACGTATTTCGGCTACTTTGCTTCGGGCGGACCGGCCGGTGTCGGCGTAGCGACCGGTAACGCGGTGCGAACCTCGTTGATCGTGGTCGTGTCGGTGACGCTGCTCGTCTCGCTGTCCATCTACGGCACCAACGGCAACTTCAACCTGTCGGGCTAGGGAGGGTGGTGAAAGGGCAATGACGCGTGACCTCGGGCCTGGCCCGATCCATCGTTCCGAAACCACCAGTGCCGCACGACCTGTCGCCGCGGCACCCGGCCGTCATTTCGGCGCGCAGTCCTACGCGCGGCCCCTGGCGGGGCTGGCGACCATCGTCCTGATCGGCCTGATCTTCGCTGTCGCGGTAGGCCTCTTCCAGGGCTCCTTCACGACGAGCGTGCCCGTCACCGTCGTCTCGCCGCGCGCCGGCCTGGTGATGAACCCGGACGCCAAGGTGAAGATGCGCGGCGTCGAGGTGGGCAAGGTCGCCTCGATCGATGTGCGGCCGAACGGCGAAGCCGTCCTGCACCTTGCGATGCAACCGTCGCAGATGCACCTCATTCCGGCCAATGTGCTCGTCGATATCGCATCGACGACGGTGTTCGGCGCCAAGTTCGTTGAGCTGGTGCCGCCCGCCGAGCCGTCGGCGCAGCCGCTGCGCGCCGGCCAGGTCCTCGAGGGCAAGCACGTCACGGTCGAAATCAACACGGTATTCCAGCAACTCACGTCGCTGTTGTCGACGATCGATCCGGCCAAGCTCAACGAGACCCTCGGTGCGATCGCGTCGGCGGTCAACGGCCGCGGCCACAAGATCGGCCAGATGCTGCGCGACCTGGATTCCTTCCTGGCCACCCAGGAGCCCAGCCTTCCGGCACTGAGTCACGACCTCGAGGCCCTGCCCGCGGTGAGCGACGCCTACGCCGACGCGGCGCCGCACCTGCTCGCCACGGCCGACAATGCCGTCCGGATCAGCAAGTCGATCGTCGACGAGCAACAGAACCTGGACGCGTTCCTGATCAGCTCGATCGGCTTGGCGGACATGGGCAATGACGTGGTGGGCGGGAACAGGCAGGCGCTGACCGACGACCTGCATCTGCTGGCGCCGACCACCGACCTGCTCAACCAGTACCACCAGGCGCTGTACTGCGGCATCGCCGGGTCGCTGGGGAACCTGCACGCGCCGGACCTGCCCGAGCCGATGGTCAAGGTGACGGTCGTTCTCGGCCTCGGCGCCGAGCGCTACCGCTACCCGTCCAACCTGCCCAAGGTCGCGGCGACCGGCGGTCCGCAGTGCATGGATCTTCCGGTGGTGCCCTTCGATGTCGCGCCGCCGTTCGTGGTGACCGACAACGGCTCCAATCCGACGCAGTACGGCAACCAGCAACTGCTGCTCAACTCCGATGCGCTCAAGCAGCTGCTGTACGGGCCGATCGACGGGCCCCCTCGCAACACCATGCAGATTGGAATGCCCGGATGACGGGCTCGCGCGGGATGATCCTCAAGTTCGGCACGTTCGCCACCGTGATGGTCCTGCTGACCGTGTTCTTGTTCTTCATCTTCGGGCAGTACACGACGGGTGCGACGAACGGGTACTCGGCGCTCTTCACCGACGTGTCGCGGCTGAAGCCCGGACAGACGGTGCGAGTGGCCGGGATTCGGGTGGGCACGGTCAACAGCGTCAGCCTGCGCGCCGACAAGAAGGTCGTGGTGAAGTTCGACGCGGACCGCAGCGTGGTGCTCACCACCGGCACGCGCGCCCAAGTTCGCTACCTGAACCTCGTCGGTGATCGCTACCTCGAGCTCGTCGACGGCCCCGGATCCACCAAGGTGCTGCCGGCCGGGGCGGAGATCCCGATCGATCGCACCGCGCCGGCCCTCGACATCGATCTGCTGCTCGGCGGGCTGAAACCCGTTACCCAGGGCCTCAATCCGCAAGACGTCAACGCCCTCAGCGCAGCGCTCATTCAGGTCTTTCAGGGCGAGGGCGGAACGCTGCAGTCGCTGCTGTCGAAGTCGTCGTCGTTTTCCAACACCTTGGCCGACAACAACCAGACGGTGCAGGAACTGATCGACAACCTCAACACCGTGGTGGCCACCGTCGACAAGGACGGCACCAAGTTCTCGGGCGCCATCGACCGGCTGGAGAAACTGGTCAGTGGATTCGACCAGGACCGTGACACCATCGGCACCGCGATATCCGCCCTGGACAACGGGACCGCCTCGATCGCGGATCTGCTCACCCGCGCCCGCCCGCCGCTGGCGGCGACGGTGGACCAGACGAATCGGCTGGCCCCGCTGCTGGACAAGGACAAGAACCTCCTCGACACCTCGCTGCAGAAGTTGCCGCACAACTACCGCAAACTGCTCAGGCTCGGTTCGTACGGCGCCTGGTTCCCCTACTACCTGTGCGGACTGGCGCTCCGTGTCTCCGATCTGCAGTACCGCACGGTGGAAGTGGGCATCAAACACCAGACCACCGGGCGTTGCGCGGAACCGAAGGATCCCGATGAATAAGTACCGCGGAGCGGGCCTCATCAAGGCCGGATTCATCGGCGCCGTCCTGATCGCGCTGGTCATCGCCGTCGGGCTGAACCCCGAACAGCTGGTGCAGCGGGCCACCACGGTCCGTTACCAGGCGCTGTTTGCCGATGCCGGCGGGCTCGCGCTGGGCAACGACGTGACGATCTCGGGAATCAAGGTCGGCAGCGTGACGGGCATGTCGCTGCAGCACGGCGACGTCCTGGTGACGTTCACCGCCAAGGGCAATGTCCTGCTCGGCTCGGCCAGCACTGCGCACATCAAGACCGGTTCGCTGTTGGGCCAGCGGGTGCTCACGGTCGACTCCGCGGGCACCGGCAACTTGCGTCCGATGGCCGTCATCCCGGTGTCGCGCACGTCCTCGCCGTACTCGTTGTCCGAGGCCGTGAATGATCTGACGACCGACCTGCAGGGAACCAACACCGAGTCACTCAACCAGTCCCTTGACACCTTGTCGGCGACGCTGAATCAGGTTGCGCCGCAATTGGGTCCCGCGTTCGACGGGATCAGCCGGCTTTCCCAGACACTCAACGCCCGCAACCAGACACTCGGGCAGCTGCTCAAGGGAGCCGCCGACGTCACCGGCGTCCTCGGGCAGCGCAGCCAGCAGCTCAACACGCTGATCCTCAACGCCAATGATTTGTTGTCGATGCTGGTGGCGCGGCGGCAGGCGATCGTGCGGCTGCTGGCCAGCACGTCCGCGGTGGCCAGGCAGCTGTCCGGTGTGGTGCACGACAACGAGGCGAAGCTGGCGCCGTCGCTGGAGAAGCTGAACTCCGTGACGGCGGTCCTGGAAAAGAACCGCGACAATCTCGCCAAAGCGCTTCCGGGACTGGCGAAGTACGAGCTGACGCAGGGAGAGACCGTCTCGAGCGGCTACTACTACAACCCGTTCATCCCCAACCTCTTCCAGCTGGAATTCTTCCAGTGGCTGTTCGACTACGCCTTCGGGTTCCGCGCCTACGGCGCCCCGGGTCAGCCACCCGACACCGCCGGGCCGCGGGCCTTCTTCCCGTTCCCGTTCAACCAGGACCCGGGAGGGCGGCCATGATGGGCCTCGGGGCGATTCCGCGCAACAAGCTCAAGGCGGGACTGGCGATCGTACTGGCGGGGCTGGTCGTTGTCGGCGCGGCGATCGCCATCCGTAACACCTTCTTTCGCCCGACGACGATCACCGCGTACTTCCCCACCGCCACCGCGATCTATCCGGGCGACGACGTGCGGGTGTCCGGCATGAAGGTCGGCACCATCGCATCCATTCAGCCGGAGGGGACCCGGGCGAAACTGGTGATGCACGTCGATCGCAACGTGCCCATTCCGGCGGACGCCAAAGCGGTGATCGTCGCCCAAAACCTGGTGGCGGCGCGCTACGTGCAGCTCACCCCGGCATACCGGACGAGCGGCCCCACCATGCACGACGGCGCGGTGATCCCGATCGAACGGACGGCGGTGCCCGTCGAATGGGACCAGGTCAAGGACCAATTGATGCGTCTGGCAACGGAATTGGGACCCAACAGCAAGGTGTCCACCCCGTCGGTCGCGCGGTTCATCGACAGCGCGGCCGACGCGTTGGGCGGCGGCAACGGCGAGAAGCTGCGCCAGACGCTGGCCCAACTGTCCGGGGTGGCCCGGGTCTTCGCCGAGGGCAGCGGCAACCTCGTCGACATCATCAAGAACCTGCAGTCCTTCATCGGGGCCCTGCGCGACAGCAACGTACAGATCGTGCAGTTCGACAACCGGCTGGCCACGCTGACCAGCGTGCTCGACGACAACAAGTCCGATTTGGACGCGGCGCTGACGGACCTGTCGAGCGCGGTCGGTGAGGTGCAGCGGTTCATCGCGGGCAGTCGCGATGCGACCTCCGAACAGGTCTCGCGGTTGGCCGACCTGACGCAGATACTCGTCGACCAGAAGATGGCGTTGAAAAACGTGCTGCACATCTCGCCGACCGCGCTGGCGAACGCCTACAACGCCTACGACCCGGACACGGGCAACATCCGCGGCGGGGTCGGCCTGCAGAACTTCACCAACCCCACGTTCGCCTGGTGTGCGGGCATCGGGGCCATCGAGAACGTCACCGCCGTCGAGACGGGCAAGCTGTGCGGCCTGTATCTGAGCCCGGCGTTGAAAGTGTTCAACCCGAACTTCATCGTCAACTTCAACTATCTGCCGATTCCGGTCAACCCGATCCTGGCCCCGTCGTTTGCCCCGCAAAACGTCGTNGAACCGCCGCCGGCCGCACCACCGCCGGCCTCGCCGCCGCCCGCCGCCCCGGCGAACCTTCAGGACATGCTGCTCCCGGGTGAAGGAGCGCAACCATGACCGCCCGGATCGCGGTACGGCGCCTGCTCGGCATCGGCTGCGCCGTCATGCTCGCCGTGAGCGGATGCGCATTCAACGGCCTCAACTCACTGCCGCTGCCCGGCGCGGTGGGAAGAGGTCCGGGCGCCACCACCTACCACGTGGAGCTCGCCAACGTCGTGACGATGGAACCGAATTCGCCGGTGATGGTCGACGACGTCATCGTCGGCAGCATCAGCAAGATGACGGTGCGCGGGTGGC
Source organism: Mycobacterium interjectum (assembly GCF_900078675.2). Classification (GTDB taxonomy): domain Bacteria; phylum Actinomycetota; class Actinomycetes; order Mycobacteriales; family Mycobacteriaceae; genus Mycobacterium; species Mycobacterium interjectum. The sequence goes on along the minus strand of NZ_LT546237.1, from coordinate 3,361,093 downwards.
ACGCCGATGTCGAAATCTCGGTGAAACCCGGCACGGTGATCCCCGCCAACGCGGTCGCGAGCGTAGGGCAGACCAGCCTGCTGGGGTCCATGCACCTGGCCCTGAATCCGCCGCTGGGCCAGCAGGGCATCGGACGGCTGCAACCGGGTGCCACCATCCCGCTGAACCGGTCCTCCACCTATCCGTCGACCGAGCAGACGCTGTCGTCGCTGTCGGTGGTCCTCAACGCGGGGGGGCTGGGCCAGTTCGGCGACATCATCCACAACTTCAACGCCGCCCTGTCCGGAAACGAAGGCGCGGTCCGCGATCTCCTCGAGCGGCTCGACAGGTTCGTGGGCACGCTCGATCAGCAGCGCGACAACCTCGTCGCGTCGATACGGGCGCTGAACCGCCTGTCCGGCACGTTCGCGGCCCAACGGGACGTGATCACCCAGGCGCTGTACAAGATTCCGCCGGCGCTGGACGTCCTCGTCAAGGAGCGCCCGCGCATCACGACCGCGCTGAACAAGCTCGGGACGTTCAGCAACACCGCGACCCGGCTCGTCAACGACGCGGGGGATGACTTGGTGAGGAACCTGAAGAATCTCGCGCCGGCACTTGGTGCGCTCGCCGACATCGGGCCGGATCTCGACGCCGCTATCGCGTTGGCGCCGACGTTCCCGTGGACCCAGAGCATCATCGACCGATACATCCGGGGCGACTATCTCAACGGGTATTTCATCATCGATTTGACGAACGCCGGTCTGCGCAAGGGCATCCTGCGCGGCACCCACTGGGAACGGATCGGCGCCGAGGCCGTACCCGGGCCCGGGGATCCCGAATACCTGCAATACAGATACGGTGCTCCGCCCGGGGCGCCGGGCGCGCTCAGCAAACCCGGACCAGTTGGGGAACCGGCACCGTTCGGGCCACCGCCACCCTGGGGGCGGCCGCTGCCGGGACCGCCGCCGTCGGCGGCGCCGGCGCCGGTCAACCCGCAGTCGGGAGACGCACCGCCACCCGCGGCGCCGCCGCCGGTGTCACCGTTGATCGCGGGCTTGACGTGGCTCGGTCCCGATGCGCAGAAGGGGCCATCGTCGTTGCCCGGCCCCGCGCCGGCGCCAGCGGCCGATCAGGGCGCCCCGGTGCCGGGTGCGGCGCCGACCACGAGCCAGCCGACGGACGGGGGCTCGTAGATGCTGACCCGTTTTGTCCGTATCCAGTTGGCGATCTTCACGATCGTCGGGATCGTCGGTGTGGTCGTCATGGTGTTGTGGTACATCCAGGCGCCGACCCTGCTCGGCATCGGCAAGATGACCGTCACGTTGAAACTGCCCGCCACCGGTGGCCTGTACCGCTTTGCCAATGTGACCTACCGCGGGGTGCAGATCGGCAAGGTGACCGCCGTGGGGCTGACCCCTGACGGCGCGAAAGCCACTCTGTCCCTTGATACTTCACCGAAGATTCCGGCGGACCTGAAAGCCGAGGTGCTGAGCATCTCCGCGGTCGGTGAGTACTACGTCGATCTGCGGCCCCGAAACGACTCCCCGCCCTACCTCCACGACGGCTCGGTGATCGCCATGAACGACGCGACGATCCCCCAGCCGATCGGCCCCGTGCTCGACCAGTCCAGCAAGCTGATCAACAGCATTCCCAAGGGCAAGCTCGGTCAATTGCTCGACGAGTCGTTCAGTGCGTTCAACGGCGCCGGTTACGATTTCGGCTCGCTGTTCGACAGTTCGTCACGGCTCTCGGGTGACCTCAACGGCGTCGCCGACCGGACACGGAGCCTGACCGAAGACACCGGGCCGTTCTTGGACGCGCAGGCCCAGACGGCCGATTCGATCCGAACGTGGGCGCGCAGCCTGGCCGGATTCAGTGGGCAGCTGGCGAAAGACGACCCGCAGTTCCGCACTCTGCTGCAACGGGGGCCGGGAGCCTTGGACGAGGCGTCGCGGCTGCTCGATCAGATCAAACCGACGCTGCCGGTGCTGCTTGCGAACCTCACCACGATCGGCCAGATCGGCGTGACCTATCACGCTTCCCTCGAACAGATCTTGGTCTTGCTGCCGCCGTTCACCGCGGCGATCCAGTCGTTCATCGGCACGAAGTCCCCGACGGGGTTGGCCACCGGCGCCTTCAACCTCATCATCAGCGACCCGCCCGCGTGCACGGTCGGCTTCCTGCCGCCGAGTCAGTGGCGTTCAGCGGCCGACACCCGCACCATTGACACGCCGGACGGGCTGTACTGCAAGCTGCCCCAGGATTCACCGATCGCGGTGCGCGGTGCCCGCAACTATCCCTGCATGGGGCAGCCCGGGAAACGCGCCCCGACCGTCGAAATCTGCGAGAGCGACAAGCCTTTTCAGCCGCTGGCGATGAGACAGCACGTCTTCGGCACATACCCGCTGGACCCCAACCTCATCGCGCAGGGGATCCCGCCCGATGACCGGGTCAACTGGAACCGGGAGAGAATCTTCGGGCCGGTGGAGGGAACGCCGCTTCCCCCGGGCGCGGTTCCNGCCGCCGGCCGCACCGCCCGCGGGGCCGTCGGCGGCGCCAAGTGCGTTCGGCCACAGTGGGTCTCAGACGGGTCCGTCGGTGGCGATCGCCCAATACAACCCGCGCAACGGCACCTACGTGACGCCGGACGGCCAGGTTTATCGCCAGGCGGATCTGGCCGCGCCGACCACGCCCAAGGCGCCGAAGACGTGGAAGGACATGTTCGCCACGTGAAACACGTGGCGCGCCTTTAGGTTACAAGCGGCGGGTCAGCCGATTTTGTCCAGCCTGAACGGCTGGTCGATGTAGAGCGGCTTGTTGGTGCCGCAGGCGCCGCTGGGCCCGGACGTCTGTTCCCGCCCGGCCAGGACCGTCGACCCGAGGACTTTCTCACCGGTCTCCGGGTTCGCGGGATAGAAATGTATGACGTCGTGACCGACGAATGAGGTGCCGTCGGGGCAGGTCGTCCAATTCGGAATGTCGCGTTTGACGAACCAGGTGGACCCCTCGTTCATAAATATCGGTGCGGTCCAGCCCTGATCGCTGACGACCGTACCGTCGCACCGGTAGGCCGTGGAACACGACGTGGTGATCGTCCAGGTGCTTCGGACCACCGGCTCCTGGTGAAAAATCTCGTTGGTCCGGGCCCAGTCGCCGACCACGGTGGCGGTGTACTTGCCGTTGATGGAGGGGTCATAGGCCCACGCCGACGGCGCCACGCCCACGCCGACCGCCACCAGGGTTGCGCTTATCGCCAGATTTATCGGACGCATCGTGTGCTCCTTGACGCCCTAAATACCGCCAATTCCAAGCGAATCGAATTCACAGACTAACACCGCCCCCGCATGTCATGGAATGGTTTAGGCCGATGCCTGGGTGGGGGCTCACAGGACATCGAATTTATCGATTAGCCACGATCCTTTTACCTTTGCCATCTCTACCTTCAGGCTGCTCGACGTCACCACCGGTTCCGGCTTCGCCTTGCTCGTGGTCTTCTGTTTGATGAAGACAAGCACTACAGCCGAATTCGGGTGCAGTTCCGACACGGCGGCCTTGACCACGGTGGCCGTCGTCGTGACTTGGCCGCGCTGCGCCGATGGACCCACGACCTGGTCGACGAACCGTTGGTAGTACGCCAGATAGTCTTCGGTGAGCCGGGATTTGGCATTGGCGAAATCGCTTTCAAGAGTCTCCGGCGAATAGGACAGCAACGCCACCGCGCCATCGCTTGCCGCCCGGATGACCTGGTGCGCCGCGGCGCGATCCGTCCGCAAATCCGGGCGGTAGTCGAAGTAGAAGATCCGGGCTGCGTTGCCCAGGGCGGCAATCAGCACGAGCGTCAACAGGATTGGACGCCACCGTGCCAGGAAACGACGCGTCCAGCGCCCGATCGCGCCGGCTCGGAGGGCAGGCGCCGGCTGCCGAGCCTCTGTGGGCGGTGCGCTGTCGAGCGTCACGGGACGAACTCGAGTCGCGAAATCTTCAGCTGCCCGGCGTCGCGTTGGATGGTAACGACGATCCGCATCGACCGCGATTCCGGCTTGGCCTCACCGGGCTTGGTGATCTCGGATTTCGCCGCGATCAGGACGACCGCGGAATCCTGGCTCATGGACTGCACGGCGGCGGCTTGGACCGAGCCCGTGGAGTTCACCTTGGACTGCTCGACCGCCTTGACGGCATCCTCACCGCCCATCAGGATGCTGAGTTTGAAGGTTCCGGTCGTGTCGTCGACGAAGCGCTGCAGATCCTCTCTTGCCTTACTCGCGTCGATCGTCATCATCGTGACGATGGCATTGCGGGCGGCCGCAGCGAACTCCGCGCTGCGCTGCCTTTCCCGCTCGACGCCGCGGTGATGCCACACCAGGTACCCGCTGCCCGCCAGCGAGGCGCAGACGACCCCGACCGCCGCGACCGCGGCCATGGCCTTCCGGCTGGGGCGGCGCAGCCGCCCCAGGCGCGACGGCGCCGACTCGGTCTCCTCGGCGCCCGGCGCGTTGTGATCGTCCGGAGAGGCCTCGAGCTGTTGACGCAATCGCATTGCGCGGGCGCGCGCGGCCTCGGCACGGGCTTCCGCCTCGGCGACTTCCGCGGCTTCGGGGACCTCTGTTACCGACGGGGGCGGTGGCGCCGACGGGGCCGCCAGGAGTCGATCGCCGGCGTCGGTGGCCCCAGCGGGAAGCTTGCGCCGAGGCACTGGATCACCTCCTCGTCCGCGCCTACAGGAGAGCCACATTATCACTGCCAGACGGGCACGCCGGCGGCGGCGACAGCGTAATTGGCTGCATATCTTCTCGGACCCGGAGAATTCTATTCACAGAGGTGGGCCAAGTAATTTAAAGTGATCCCGTGCGATTCATCGTGGCAGCGGCCGCCGCATGCTTAGGCCTTTTGCAAGGCCTCGGGGTCCTGGCGGCGCCGCCGGCAAGCGCCGGACCGGTCAATTGCGATTATCCGGACTGCACGCCCGGCATCATGCCGCACCAAGTGCTCGGTGCGCCGTGCGACAACACCACGTACTACGTGTTCGGGACCGCCGACTACTACGTGTCTTTCGCCACGCAGCCGGGACGCCTGATGTTCTGCGGCTCGCCGAGGCGGTACGAGCCACGCTGGTTCCGGTCGCCGCCGATGGCCGGCGTCAAGGTCGAGGGCTCGTCCTGCGTCGACTTCCCGGAGTACTACGTGGCACAGGCCCCGGATGGCCTGTTCCTGGTCTGCAATGCGCATGACGGAACACAGGTTTGGGAGCGCGGCGACACCTGAGCCCGATTCGCGGCCGGCCTTACGGCCGGGTGTTCGGAATCTCCGGCCAGTCCTGGAAAGGGCTGGGCCCCCAGTAATCGCCGTTGTGAATCGTGCCGTCCTGGTCCCGGTGATGCGCGTCGTGACACGTCGTTGGATCCCATTGGGGACCCCATGCCGGGTCGAACGGCTGGCCCGGGCACCAGTGGTATCCGACGAACGGCCAGGGCGGGTTGTCGGCGTGAGCGCCGGCTGCGGTGCCCACGCCGACCAGTGCCAAGCCGGTGGTGGCCATGACCGCTGCGGCAGCGAAACGCGCGACTTTGCTCATGGGAGAACCGTACCCGAGCGCGCCGGCACCGGACCAGGAAAATTGCTGGAACAGGCGTCAGTCCGCCGCGTCGATCAGCCGGCGCGTGATGCGCCCGACCTGGGCGCGCAGGGCGTCGTCGTCGATGTCTGCCACGAGGGGGGACACCACCCCGACCGCGATGGCGCCCGACAGCATTGCGGCCGCGACCCGCGCGTCCTCGGCGGCGTCGTCGAGCAGCACGCCGTAGAGCCGCTGGATGAATTGTTGGAACGGTTCGTGCTCGCCCAGCAACCGCACGACCACGGGATCGAACTGCAGGGTGCTTGCGGCGCCGCGTCGTTCGATGGCGACGTCGATGACCCGATCGAGCAGCGCCTCCCGCGCCCTGCTTCGGTGGTCATCCGCCTCCGCGGCCTCCAGCGCCTCCTCGAGACCCCCGAGCTCGCGCTCCGTGAGCGCGATGACGATTTGCTCCTTGGTCTTGAACTGGTGGTAGACAGCGGCCTTGGTAACCCCGATGGCGTCGGCGATCATCTGCAGCGAGGTTCCGCCGACACCGTGCTCGGCGATCAGCTGCAGCGCGGCGTCGAGGATGCGCGTCTGCGCGGGACTGCGCGTGATGAAGCGAAACCGGCTCCTGGTCTGCGGGGAAACCACACTCCGAAGCGTAGCCGATCGGCTATTGACCGCGGGTAGCCGATCGGCTAGTTTCCCTGACTAGCCGCGTGCGCCAACGGACCCGGCGCACTGGAAGGAGTCACCGATGACCGACATCGGCGCCAACCACACTGCCGACCCTGGGCGAAAGGCGTTGCGGCGCACCGATGGTGAGCTAATCCTGTTGTGGACGTTGCCCGCGACGGTGCTGATCTGGATCGGCGCGTTCCTGCTCTTCCCGGGCTTCACGCCGCCGATGTCGCCCACGATGTCGGCGGAGCAGGTGGCCGCGTTCTACCGCGATCCGGCCCACCTGCCGGAGATCCGCTACAGCATGATCGTGTTCAACTGGTTCGGCGTGTGCCTGGTGCCGATCCTGGCCCTGATCGTCTTGCAGATCCGCAGGATGGCGCACCGGACACCGATCTTCTCCTACGCGATGCTGGGCTGCGTGGCCGGCGGCCCCACGCTTTTCCTCGTCGCGAACGTCTGCTGGCTGCTGGCCGCCTTCCGTACCGAACGCAGCCCGGAGCTGACCCAGTTGCTCAACGACTTCGCGTGGGTAACCTTCACGATTCTGGTGCCCTTCCTGATCGGGCAGAGCGTGATTCTCGCCCTCGCAATCTATTTCGACGATCAACCGCGCCCGGTCTTCAAGCGCTGGGTGGCCCACTTCAACCTTATCGTGGCGACCGCGCTGGTGCCCGCGGCGTTCGTCGGCGTGGCCCTGACGGGCCCGCTGGCGTGGGACGGCTTGCTGTCCTTCTGGGTGAAAAACGTTGCCATCGCGGTATGGATCGTCGTGATGGGCGTCGCTTTGGGCCAGGCCGTTTATCGGGAGCGTGCCGAATATCGCCGGGGCGGGGAAGAACTCGTCGTCGCATGAGCGCGGCGATGATGACTCCATCCGCGTCCGCGGCCACGGCGCCGTCGGGCCCGCTGCATCGCCGGATGGGTTGGCACCTGCGGCGCGGCCCCAAGCGCGAACTGTGGCTGGCCTGGGGGGTGCTCGTCGTCTTCTACAACCTGTTCTTCCCGGTGTTCTTCGTGGTGGCCCAAGTCCAGCCGCCGCCGCAGCCCACCTGGGACCTCGCGACGCAGGTGCACTGGTTTCACGAACGCCACCTCGGGATACCCGTCGGCTTCGGCGTGATCTTCGCCGTCAGCGGCATGATCGCGATCAACAACGCCCTCATCGCGTACTCGATGCGGCGAATGTCGGTCAGCCCGGCGTTCGCGTATTCGTATCTGATCATCTACTCGCTCAGCGCGGTTCCCGGCATGCTGCTGCTCAACATCGCGCTGATCGTGGGGACGCTGCGACCCGAGCGAGACCCGGAAGTTCTCGGTTGGCTCTACGACTTTGCCTTCTTGTCCTTCGACGGAACCATGGGGGTTTTCCTGATCGGCTCGCTGATCTGGATGGTCGCGATCCTGCTCGACAAGAATCGGGTGTTCCCCAAGTGGTTCGGCTACCTCAACCTGTGCAATGCGCTCACCGAGGTAGTCGTGGCGCCGTGCTGGATCTTCCGGCGCGGCGTGCTGGCATGGAATGGTCAGATCGCCTGGTGGCTGGACATGGTCGTATTCGGCTTCTATCAAGTCACTTTCATCGTCATGTTGTTTCGCATGATCCAGCGCGAGGACTTCGGTACCGGGCCTCTACCGGAACTCAAGCCCGAGCTCGCCCGGAAAACGGCGGCCGCGTGATGACCGAGGCGGCCGAGAAGAGCGCACGCGCCCGGTTCGTCCCGGGTCAGCCCGACATGTGGGCCTTCGTCCTGTTCGAAACGCTCGTCTTCACAGGGTATTTCGGCTTCTACCTGTTTTACCGCAGCCGAAGCCCGGAGCTCTTCCTGCACTCCCAGGCGCAGCTCGACCTGCGTATCGGGGTCTTCAATACGTTGGTCCTATTGCTGAGTTCCTGGTCGGTGGCGCGGTGTGTCCAGTCGTCACGGGCCGGCGCATACCGAGCGGCGCTGCGCGACGTGTTCATCACGGCCGCATTCGCCGCCGTGTTCCTCTTTTTCAAGGTGTTCGAATGGTTCCGGTTGGTCCGCATGGGAAACGGCTTGGCCAGCAACGACTTCTTCACCTACTACTTCTTCCTGACCGGGATCCATTTCGTGCACCTGCTGATCGGCTTCGTGGTGCTCGGTGTCATCGTCTACCAACTTCGAAGCCAGGGCCGGCGGGAGCGGAAGGTCCAGGAAAACATCGAAACGTGCGCCACCTATTGGCACACCGTCGACTTTCTCTGGGTGTTGATCTTCGCGCTGCTGTACGTGGTGAGGTGACGGGTGATCACTTTCAATAAGCGGCTGTTGGTTGTTTGGCTGGTGCTGGCGTCGCTCACCTTGGGTTACCTGGTGATCGACCACTCGGCGGATGGTTCGGCCGGGCCCAGCGCGGTGGTCACGTCGAGCGTCATCGTGATCGCAGTCATCAAGGTGCGCATCATCTTTCGCGAGTTCATGGAAGTCAGGCAGGCGCCCGCCTTGCTGGGCCGCCTGACGGACGCCTGGGTGATACTGATCGCGGTGAGCCTGCTGGCCTGCTACTTCGCCGGAATGGCGATCCGATAGTTCGCAAGTGTCAACGCGGTAGACGCGGGCGCGAGTTTTGTCATCGAGATATACGCCCTTTGTAACGGTTGAATAACGCTTATCTCGCGGCGACTTTGGCGTTTTGTCCACGCTCAGTAGCATCGGCCCGATCTCGTAATACGCCGAGAGGCGGGTGGCACCATGACGTTTCTGGTCGCAGCACCGGCGCTGGTGACAGCGGCCGCCTCGGAGCTGTCCGGCATCGGCTCGACACTCGGCGAGGCTAATGCGGTCGCCGCGGTGGGAACCACCGCACTGCTGCCCGCCGCCGGCGACGAGGTGTCGGCGGTGATCGCGTCGCTGTTTTCCACCTACGCGAAGGCCTACCAGTCCCTCAACGCGCGGGCCGCGACCTTTCACCAGCAATTCGTGCAGGCGCTCAACGGCGCGGGCAGTTCGTATGCGGGCACCGAGGCGGCCAACGCGGCACCGGTGCAGAGCCTGGAGCGCGACGTGCTGGGCGTGATCAACGCCCCGACCAACGCGCTGCTGGGGCGTCCACTGATCGGCAACGGCGCGGACGGGGCACCCGGAACCGGTCAAAACGGCGGGCCCGGTGGGCTTTTGGTCGGCGACGGCGGCAAA
>NZ_LT546237.1:3340905-3351578 GCF_900078675.2 Mycobacterium interjectum | reverse complement strand
AAGGGCCAGGGTTCGGCGGTGTTGGGCCAGGCGGGGGCCAACGGCACCAAGGGCCACGACGGCACCAGCCTCGGCGGTGGCGGCGGCACCGGCGGGACCTCCTCGGGCGTGTACTCGCCCTATGTCGACGTGACGCTCTACCCCGGGCCCAACGGATACGACTTCTCGTCCGCCGGCCAGGCCGGCGTCAAGGACGCCACGCTGGCATTCATCACAGCGGACCCGAACGGTCAACCCTCCTGGGGCGGCTATTCGGCGTACGACATCAACGGCGGCTCGCAGATCTCGTACATCAACAACCAGATCGCCAACATGCACACCGCGGGCATCAACGGGACCATCTCCTTCGGCGGCGAGGCGGGCACGGATCTGTCCGCGGTCAACGGGCAGACCCCCACCGCGCTGGAGCAGGACTACTTGTCGGTGGTGAACACCTACAAGATCTACAACCTGGACTTCGACGTCGAAGGCGGGTTGCAGTCCGACACTCCCGCGCTGACCACGCAGGCGAAGGCGATCGCCATGCTGCAGCAGCAGGAGGCCGCCAACGGGACGCCCGTCACGGTCTCGTACACGCTTCCGGTGCTGCCGACCGGTCTGGTCGCCGGGCAGGGCGGTGGGTTGAACGTTCTGCAGATCGCGGCCGCCAACAGCGTCGACGTATCCCGCGTCAACGTCATGGCCATGGACTACGGCAACGGCTTCGACCAGACCGGCAACTCCGGCATGGGGGTGTATGCGATCGACGCCGCGACGGCCACGCATGGCCAATTGATGACGCTCTACCCGTCGATGACCAGCCAGCAGGTGTGGCGCATGCTAGGGGTGACGCCCCTGATCGGAATCAACGACGACCCGAGCGAAATCTTCAGCCTCGCCAATGCCCAGCAGCTGACCACCTTCGCCCAGCAGAACGACATCGGCGAGCTGTCCATGTGGGAGCTCCCCCGCGACATCACCGGCACGTTGGGCGCCGTCGATGCCGTCGACGGCAGCGGAATCGCACAGACCCCGTTCGAGTTCTCGGGGATCTTCGAGCAGATCGGTAGCGGACCTTAGCCCGAGGCGACGGGTTACTTCGGCGTGAAGGTGAGGTGCAGTTCGCTGAGCCCGCGCAGGATGTACGTCGGCTCGTAGGTGTATCGGCGGTCGCCGGCCGGCCCGTGTTTGACCTCGTGGATTTTGATGTCGCCCATCCGGTCCAGGATGCGTTCGATGGAGACCCGGCCCTCCACCCGGGCGAGCGGCCCACCCGGACACGAGTGCACGCCGCGCGCGAACGCCATGTGCTCGCGGACGTTCTTGCGGCGGAGGTCGAATTCGTGCGGGTTGTCGAACCGGCGCGGGTCGCGGTTGGCCGCGCCCGGCAGCACCATGACGACGGTGCCGGCGGGGATGTCGACGCCGCCGACCCTGGTGGCCTTGCGGGCCAGGCGGGAGTCGCTTTTCACTGGACTGTCCATCCGCAGCGATTCCTCGATGAACCCGGGGATGAGGCTGCGGTCATCGCGCAGCTGTTGCTGGATGTCCGGTCGGTCGCCGATCACTTGGAGCGCGGCGCTGAGCAGCTTGGCCGTGGTTTCCTGCCCGGCGGCGAAAAGGAAGGTGGCGGAACGGACCACTTCGATGACTTCGGGTGTGGACCCGTCCGGGTATTTCGCCGTCGCCAGGGAGGTCAGCACGTCGTTGCGCGGTTCGGAGCGCCGATCCTCGATGTAGGAGCAGAACTTGTCGTCGAGCCATTCCAGCGGGTTGATGCCGACGCTCTCATGGTCGAGGGCGCCCACCCGTGCGTCGGGGCGGTCGGCGCCCAACACCACGCGGAACTCCTTGTGGTCCTCCTCCGGGACGCCGAGCAGATCGGCAATCACCAAGGTGGCGAACGGCTTTGAGTATTCGCTGATGAACTCGCACTCGCCGTTGACCAGAAACTCGTCCAGCTGGCGGTCGGCGAGGCGCCACATGAACTCCTCGTTCTGCTTAAGCCTGCTCGGGGTGAGCAGCTTGGCCAGCACCGACCGGGCCTTGGTGTGGTCCGGCGGATCCATGGTCACCATGTGCTCGTTCATCGGGAAGTAGCTGCGGTGCTCGTCGATCTGGGGGCCGATGTCGTCGCCCTCGGGCTGGAATGGCAGCGGGGGAAACGGCCCGCCGAGCGCGACGATGTTCGAGAACGTGTCGGGATCCTTGTAAACCTCGGTGGCCTCTTCGTAGCCGGTGACCGCGACGACCCCGTGGTGCGGCAGCCGCAGCACCGGGTTCTGGTTGCGCAGGTAGTCGAAGTAGGGGTGGGGGTCGGGCACCAGCGATTGATCGGTGAAGAAGTCGATCGTGTCGAAGTTGCTCATGTCGTGCGTGCCTCCAAGAGCCGGCTCTCGGCCGAATGATGAGTCAGCGGCGAGACTCTGCGCCCGCCCGAGTCAGATGTCCATTATCCATGAAGTGCTGAGCACTTGCTTAGCATGGCGGTATTGTCAGGGTCAAGATCGCCGCGCATGGGCGGCGCGACGATCTGGCTACGATCAGGCATGGTCGACACTGGGATGTCGCGAGTGCGTCGAGAGTGTGGAGTCAAGGCATGACACCTGCTTCCGTGGCCCGCAGGATCGGGGCGCCGGACGCGAAGAACCGCGGCCTGCTGCTCGACGCGGCCGAGCAGCTGATGCTCGAAGAGGGCTACGCCGCCGTCACCTCGCGCCGGCTCGCCAGCCGGGCGGGGCTGAAACCCCAACTGGTGCACTACTACTTCCGCACCATGGACGAGCTGTTCCTCGAGGTCTTCCGCCGCCGCGCCGAAGAAGGGCTTCAGGCGCAGGCGCGAGCGCTGCAATGCCCCCAGCCGCTGTGGGCGTTGTGGAGGTTCGGCACTGATCCCGGCTTCACCCGAATCTCGATGGAATTCATGGCGCTGGCAAACCATCGCAAGGAGATGCGGGCCGAAATCGCTTACTACGCGGAACGCTTCCGCGAGGAACAACGCCAGGTGGTGGCCGCCGCCCTGCAGCGTTACGGCGCGGAAAGCCAGGACGTGCCGCCGGTGGTGTGGACGGTCCTGATGACCAGCCTGTCGCGGTTCCTGGTTCTCGAGCAGGCGGTGGGCATCTCCGGCGGGCACGCCGAAACCTTGGAGCTGGTCGAGACTTACCTGCGGCGGCTGGAAGGCGAGCCGCGGCCCGTTGCAGGGATACCGGCCACCTGGGTGGTTCACCAGGTCCGCAGCGAACAGAGTGCGCCCTTGGGTCCAACCTTGGACACCACGACCTTGCCGTCGACCGACAGGTCGCATTGAATGCCGGGGTCCCCCGGTTCGCGCCCGGTCGTGACCGTGACCATCGCCCACTGATCCGGGTTCAACAGGTTCACCGGTTGCACCCACGGCTTACCGGGGCCGACATCGGCGTGCACCTGCGGGGTGAACGCGTACGGGTTGTGGCTGTAGTCGGAGAACACCGTCGGGTCCTGATCCTGGTAGAAGATGTCGACATACGCCGGGTTCCTGGACGAGACGATGTACACGACTTGGTGCCATACCGGGTCGGCGTGCGCCCGTCCGGCGTTCACCAGCAGGCCCGTCGGCGCCATCAAGATCGCCGCGCCGACGCCCAACAGTTTCTTCGCGGTGCTCGTCATGTCGCTCCTTCGGCTGCCGGGCGCGGACTGGCGGTGCGGTTCATCACCCGCTCTGCGGCCTGCCAGTGTGCGTCGGCAACCCACAGCCGTGCAAAGGATGCTATCGCTTCATCAGGGGAAACGCCGCTGATTACCCTTTTTATCTCGGCCGCCGGATAGCGGGCCAGCGACCGGGCGACCGACCGCCAGCCCTCGTCGAACGAGGCGCGCGGAAAAACCAGATCCACCAGGCCAATCCGCTCCGCCTGCGCGGCGTCGAGCGCGGTTCCCGTGCCCGCCAGGAGCAATGCCTTGCTCTTTCCGACAATCGCGGCCAGTCGTTCGGCGCCGCCCCAGGCCGGCATGATCTCCAGCGTCACCTGATTGAAGGCGATCTTGATGTCGTCGGCGGCCACCCGGATGTCGGCGGCGACGGCGAATTCGGCGCCGCCGCCGAAAGCGTGGCCGTTCAGGGCGGCGACGACCGGCGCCGGAAACGCCGCCAGCTGGTCGCAGATGGACCGCATCCGCCTGGCCATGGCCGCCGCATCCGCTTCGGTGCGGAGCGCGCTCAGTTCCTTGAGATCACCGCCCGAGACGAAAGCCCTGTCGCCCGCGCCCTTGACGACCAGGGCGCGCGCGCCCGCCGCGGCGTCGATCGCCTTCTCCAGCTGCTCCATGGTGTCCAGCGCGATGGCGTTGCGCGCGTGCGGGCGATCGATGGTGAGCACCGCCAGCCCGCCTTCGAACTCGAGGTCCACCATGCGTCGTCGCTCCAGTGAAAAAGCCGCGAATTACCGATATTGGCATTCTCTTTCGGGGAGAATAACATCATCGCAGCAGGTCCAGAAGTTCGTCACCGAGGATCGAGGTCGCCAGTGCGTAACCGAATCGTGGCGGTAGCGGCCGCGGCGCTCGCCGTGGCCGGCCTCGGCGCATGCAGCCCAAAGCCGCAAAGCCCCATCTCCAGCACGGCGTCGGTGACCGTGAACGGAAACGACGCAAACATCCATGTGGTCAAGTGCAGCCAGTTGGAGTGGTACCGGACCATAGACATCGGCGGCGATTTCGCCGGGGCCAAAGTAGTGATCGATCAACGAGCCGAGCCGCTTACCGCCGAGTCGGTCCGTATCCAGAATCTGGGCGGCTTCACCGGCATGTACTCGGCGCATGATGGCGGCAACGCTGACATGAGCCTGAGCGGTGACAAATTCACGATCACCGGTACCGCCAACGGCTATAAGACCGACAAGCCGGGCGAAGCGGCTTCCGCGACGTTCAAAATCGTCGCGACCTGCTGACCGTCACGGCCCGAGCCCGGGAACGTGGGGGCACGTTGCGGTCGGCCGCCCGCAGAGAATAGTATTCTCGTAAATTGCGAAGGAGGATTTCATGGGCCAGTTGTCGCACCGGGAGGACGTCCCGTTTCCGATCTTTGACGCGGATAACCATCTCTACGAGCCGCCGGAGGCGCTGACCAAGTTCCTGCCCAAGGAGTACAAGGACTTCGTCCAGTACGTACAGATCAACGGGCGCACCAAGATCGCGATCCGCGGCCACATCAGCAACTACATTCCCAACCCGACCTTCGAGGTCGTCGCCCGGCCGGGCGCGTGGGAGGAGTACTTCAAGTACGGCAACCCGGACGGCAAGAGCAAGCGCGAGCTGTTCGGTGAGCCGATGCGCGCGATCCCGGCGTTCTTCGAGCCCGGCCCGCGTCTGGAGAAGATGAACGAGCTGGGTCTGGACCGCACCCTGATGTTCCCGACGCTGGCCAGCCTGCTGGAGGAACGGCTGCGCGACGACCCGGTCGCCATCCACGTCCTGATCCATGCGCTGAATGAATGGCTCGATGAGGTCTGGGGCTTCAACTACCAGAACCGGATCTTCACCACCCCCGTCATCACCCTGCCGATCGTCGAGAAGGCGATCGAGGAGTTGGAGTGGGCGGTCAAGCGCGGTGCGCGCTGCATCCTGGTCCGCCCGGCTCCCGTCCCCGGCTTTCGTGGCCCGCGGTCGTTCGCGGTGCCCGAGTTCGACCCGTTCTGGGAGCGGGTCGTCGAGCACGACGTGCTGGTCGGCATGCACTCGTCCGACAGCGGCTACTCCCGGTACACCTCCGAGTGGGACGGCGCCGAACAGGAGATGCTGCCGTTCCAAACCAATGCGATGGGCATCCTCAACGAGTGGCGGCCGATCCAGGACGCGGTGGGCTCGTGGGTGATCCACGGCGCGCTCTACCGCCACCCGAAGCTGAAGGTCGCGATCGTCGAGGCCGGTTCGAAGTGGATGACCCCGCTGCTCGACGGCCTGGCCGAGGTCTTCCGGAAGGCCCCGGAGGTCTTCCCGAGCGACCCCGTGGAGATGGTCAAGAGCCGCATCCACGTCAGCCCGTTCTTCGAGGACGGCATCGACGATCTGGTCAACCTCGTCGGGGTGGATCGGGTCTTGTACGGCTCGGACTGGCCGCACCCGGAGGGGCTGGCTGAGCCGACCTTCTACGTCAACGCGCTGTCGCACCTGTCCGTCGACGATCAGGCAAAGATCATGGGCGGCAACCTCGGTCGCCTCGTCACGGTGTGACGCAGGCGCGTTCATGGCGGACCATCCCCGAGATGGTCTTGAGCGCGGCGGATCGGTTCGGCGACGCGGAGGCGGTCGTTGACGGTCCGCTGCGCTTGACATTCACCGAAGTTGTCAATCGGATTCGTTGCGCTGCAGGGGCCTTCGCGGACCTAGGTGTCGACAAGGGCGATCGGATCGCGGTCTGGGCACCGAACTCCGCTGAGTGGATAATCGCCGCCTTCGGGTTGCTCACCGCGGGCGGCGTGCTGGTGCCGGTGAACACCCGGTTCAGGGCCGGGGAAGCCGGCGACGTCATCGCGCGGAGCGGCGCCAGGGCCGTGCTGGTGCAGAAAGGATTTCTGGACCAGGCCTACATTGCGCCCGCCGGGATACCGGTCATCGATCTGAAGTCCGACTTCCTCGCCAGCGGTTCACCGTTCGAGCGGGCGGCGGTCGGCACCGACATCTCGGACATCATCTTCACCTCGGGCACGACGGGCCGCCCGAAGGGCGCGATGATGAACCACGGTCAGACGCTGCGCATGTACGAGGAGTGGGCGACGCTTGCGGACCTGCGCGAGGGCGACCGGTACCTACAAATCAACCCGTACTTCCACACGTTCGGCCTGAAAGCCGGACTCGTCACGTCCTTCCTGCGCGGCGCGACGATGCTGCCCGTCGCGGTTTTCGACGTCGACGCGGTGGTGAATCTCATTGACCGCGAGGGCATCACGATGCTGCCCGGCCCGCCGACGCTGTACCACTCGTTGCTGACGGTCCGCGACAAGGCCAAGCTGTCGACGTTGCGGGCCGGCGTGACCGGCGCCGCGGACATCCCCGTCGAACTGGTCCGTCGCATCCACAGCGAATTGCCGTTCCAGACGTTGATGACCGGATACGGCCTCACCGAGGCCGGCAACGTGACCCTGTCCCGGCCCGGTGATTCCTTCGAGCACGTGGCCACCACCGCGGGCCTGCCCTGCGAGGGAGTCGAGGTGCGCATCGCCGACGACGGCGAGGTGTTGGTCCGCGGCTACGGCGTCATGCAGGGCTACCTCGACGACCCCGTCGCCACGGCCGACGCGATCGACGCCGACGGCTGGTTGCACACCGGGGACCTGGGCAACCTGGACGACGCGGGCCGGCTCCGCATCGTCGGGCGCAAGAAGGACATGTTCATCGTCGGCGGATTCAACGCGTACCCGGCCGAGATCGAAGGCTTCCTGATGAACCATCCGGCCGTGGCGCAGGCGGCGGTCATCGGCGTTCCCGACGAGCGGCTCGGGCAGGTGGGCAAGGCCTTCATCGTCGCGAAAGATGCTGTCAGCGCTGAGGAATTGATCGGCTGGTGTCGCGAACGCATGGCCGGCTTCAAGGTGCCGCGTTCGGTCCAGTTCCTGGACGCCCTGCCCCTCAACGCCACCGGCAAGGTGGTCAAGGACTTGCTGAGTTAGGCCTGCGGCACTGGCGTATGCCCGATAAGAGAATCCCGTTTCCACAGCTTGTTGTGCGTTTGTACAGCGAGCGCGCCGCGAAATGAGCGGGACGCTCAGGAGGGGGTGATAACGTGGCTCTCCTGGTCGGTACGGGATTCGCGGCGAAAAGAATATCGGCGCAAGTGCTCGCGCGCCGGCGCGTGGCCCGAGTAGGGTTGCCCAACGGCGACGGCCAGAAGCAGACTTGCCACGACGGCAAGCGGTAGAGGAGTTTGGCATTGAGTCACGAACAGCCTTGTTTCCGGGCTGGTGAGCGGTGAGCGGGGGCACCCGCCAGAATGCCGCTGAAAAATCGGTTCCGGTGAACGAGGACGAAACCCCAAGCACTGCCNGGCGTCGACGACCAAGGATGTCGCGCAGGCGTGCGGGGCGGGCGCCGATTGCGGGCGCTGCCGGCGCACCGTCCAGGCGCTCCTGCGATCGTCGGCACCGGACCGGACGGCTCGACCGACCTAGCGGCGGGCGTTGCCCTCGGGTGACATCGGTCCGACGAGCTGGCCGAGCAGGCGGGGGATCTCCAGGCGCGGCAAGACGACCTCGACGAACACCATCCGGTCCCGGTGCTCGGCCGCCGCGGTGAAGGCGTCGTCGAGCTCGCCGTAGGTCTGCGCCCGGAACGCCAGGTGGTTGGCCACCCCCAGCGCGCGGGGTATCTCGGTCCAACTCCAGCTCACAATGTCGTTGTAGGGCGCCGTCTTTCCGTGAATCGCCCGTTCGACGGTGTAGCCGTCGTTGTTGACCACGACGATGACCGGGGACGACCCCTCGCGCGAGAAAATGCCGAGCTCCTGGACGGTCAGTTGCGCGGCCCCATCGCCGATCAGCAACACCGTCCTGCGCTCCGGATGCGCCACCGCGGCCCCGACCGCCGCGGGCAACGTGTAACCGATTGAGCCCCACAGCGGTTGACCGATGAAGGTGACGCCCTGCGGCAACNCGATGCGTCCGCCGACGCGGCGCAGCCGGCGCGACGCCGGCGCCGCCTCTCCGGACGCCTTCGCCGCCCCAAATGGTCCACCCTCGCCGCCAGCCTGGCGATCCTCGTCATCCTCGGCGCGCTGGCGGGCAGCGGATACATGATCAAAGAGCATCGCGATGCCGTGCAGCAGCGTCAGCGAGCGGCCGAATTCGTCGCCGCGGCGCGCCAGGGTGTCGTGACGCTGACGTCGCTGGACTTCAACCACGCCAAGCAAGGGGTGCAGCGCATCCTCGAGAACTCCACCGGATCGTTCAAGGACGACTTCCTGAAGATGGCCGACGATTTCACCAAGGTGGTGGAGCAGTCGAAGGTGGTTTCGCAAGGCAGCGTGCAGGCCGCGGCGGTGGAACTGGACTCGATGACCAAGGATTCGGCGGTGGTGCTGGTTGCGTCCACCTCTGAGGTCACGAATGCGGCCGGCGCCAAGCAGGATCCGCGCAGCTACCGGCTGATCGTGACGGTCGCACGCGACGGAGGCCAGCTCAAGATATCGAAAGTCGAGTTCGTGCCGTGACCGCAGACAAAACATCGGCCCACAAGGCCGCCGAGGTCGACGAGACCGCCGAGGTCGCAGGGGTCGACGAGACGCTTGACGCCGAAACGCAGGCCGACGTCAACCCTGCCGAAGGCGTCGAAGCCGTCGACTACGACAAGGAGCCGGGCCGCCTGAAGCGGTTCGCCGCGCGGGCGAAGAAGCGCTCGTCGGGAAGGGTTGTCCCCGCGGTGCTGGCGGTGCTCGTGGTCGTGTCGCTGGCCCTGCTCGGCGGACTGTACTGGTTTTCCTACCGGCCCGACCGGGCGACCGATGCGGGCGCCGCCAAGGCCGCGATCTCGGCCGCCAGCGAGGGAACGGTGGCGGTGCTGTCCTATTCCCCGGACACGCTGGACCGCGACTTCTCCTCCGCGAAGTCGCATTTGACCGGCGACTTCCTGTCCTACTACGACCAATTCACCCAGCAGATCGTCGCCCCGGCCGCCAAGCAGAAGGCGGTGAAGACGACCGCGGTGGTCCTTCGGGCCGCGGTGTCGGAGCTGCGTCCCGACTCGGCCGTGGTGCTGTTGTTCGTCAACCAGAGCACGCAGAGCAAGGATCGGCCGGAGCCGACGTTCACCAACAGCAGCGTTTCGGTCACCCTGACGAAAGCTAATGGCAGATGGCTGATTTCGTCGTTCAACCCGGTATAGGGTCGGCGCGTTGACGACCGGCGATATCCACTCGATGGTGATCGCGTCGGATTATCGTGTCCCGGACCCCGGCCGGGTGTGGCCGCTGCTCGAGCGCAACAAGGCCGCACTCGCCGACATCGGCGCCCACCACGTGCTGGTGTACACGTCCGCGCACGACTACGGGCGCGTACTGGTGATGATCGGGGTGCACAGCCGCGAGCCCATCGTGGAACTGCTGCGCTCGCGGGTCTTCTTCGATTGGTTCGACGCGGCCGGCGTCGAGGACATCCCCGCCGTCTTCGCCGGCGAGATCGTCGACAGGTTCATCCCGCAACCGCCGGCCGCGCCGGGGGCCCCGGGCGTGGTGGTATGCGCGATCGCCTCCGTCGACGACGTGTCGACGCTGACCGCCGGGGTCCGCTCCGCAATCGACAGGTTCACCGCCGCCGGCATCCGAAAGACATGGGTTTTCCAGGCTTTCGACGACGAGCACGAGGTCCTGATATTGCAGGAGTTTCCCGACGAGGACGGCGCGCGGCGGTGGATCGAACACCCGGACGCCGCGGCGCAATGGATGTCGGGGGCCGGCGTCGGGGCCTACCCCCCGCTGTTCGTCGGGCAGTTCTTCGACATGATGCGCATCGAGGGGGACTGAGCGCGCCCGATGTTCGTGTGCCTGTGCAACGGCGTCACCAGCCAGACGGTCGCCGAGGCCGTCGCGGCGGGGGCGTCGACGACCAAGGATGTCGCGCAGGCGTGCGGGGCGGGCGCCGATTGCGGGCGCTGCCGGCGCACCGTCCAGGCGCTCCTGCGATCGTCGGCACCGGACCGGACGGCTCGACCGACCTAGCGGCGGG
>NZ_LT546237.1:3186618-3340286 GCF_900078675.2 Mycobacterium interjectum | reverse complement strand
GCTCCACGGGTGAAAGACCCCGTGACCCATGCGGGTGACCCCCCCCCCCGCCGTCACCAGCACCGGCGCCTTTTCGATCGCGGTGCGCACCCGTTCGGCGCTGGCCGAACCCGCATAAATGCCAAGGAAATTCGGGGAACTCTCGTCGAGCAGACTCTTCCCCCACATCAACGTGGCGTGCGGCACCACGTCGGCCGCCAGCAACGCCTCGAGCTCTTTGATGGCTTGCAGGCGGTGAACCAGCAGGTCGGCGAGCACGGTCAACTGGTGATCGCCGAGGAGTTCGGTGGCGGCCTCGGTGAACAGCGACAGCGCGCGGGGGCTGGTGCCGCCGGTGTAGCGGGGCAGGGGTGCGTCGGGCGGTTCGGTGGGGAAGCGGGCCACGTCGGTGGACACCAGGATGTAGCCCGGTCGCTTCTGTTCGCGCACCTCTGACAGCACCCGGTCGATCTCTCTGCATGCCGTCGCCGGCATGAGATTGGCCTGGGCGCAAGTGATTTCGCGGCTGATCCGGAAGAAGTGCTCGAAGTCTCCGTCGCCCAGCGAATGGTGCAGCGCCCGCCTGGTGCCCTGTGCGTCTTTCGAGGGACCACCCACGATGTGCACCACCGGCACGTGTTCGGCATAGCTGCCCGCGATCGCGTTGGCCGCCGAGAGCTCACCGACACCGAATGTCGTTACCACGGCCGACATTCCGCGTAGCCGCCCGTACCCATCGGCGGCGTATCCGGCGTTGAGCTCGTTGGCGCTGCCGACCCACCGAATGGTCGGGTGCGCGACGATGTGATCCAAGAATTCCAGGTTGTAGTCGCCGGGCACGCCGAAGATCTCGGAGACGCCGAGCTCGGCGAGGCGGTCCAACAGGTAGTCACCGACGGTGTAGACGGGATCAGTCACGAAGACGACGGTACCCCTGGTCCAAACGCCTACCGGCCGGACGCCGATTGGCCTATCGTGCGGGCCATGGCAATCAAAGAATCCCGCGAGATCGTCATCGAAGCCAGCCCCGAGGAGATTCTGGACGTCATCGCAGACTTCGAAGCGATGCCCGAATGGTCGGGACCGCACCAGAGCGCGGAAGTGCTGGAGACCGGCGGCGACGGGCGGCCCAGCCAGGTGAAGATGAAGGTCAAGACCGCGGGCATCACCGACGAACAGGTGGTGGCCTATACGTGGAGCGGCAACGAGGTGAGCTGGACGCTGGTGAGTTCGGCCCAGCAGAAGTCGCAGGACGGCAAGTACGTTCTGGTTCCCAAGGGTGACGACCAGACGCTGGTCAAGTTCGAGGTCACCGTGGATCCGAACGTTCCATTACCCGGCTTCGTGCTCAAGCGCGCGGTCAAGGGGACCATGGATTCGGCCACCCAGGAGCTGCGCAAGCGCGTGCTCCAGGTCAAGAAGGGCAAGTAGCCGCCCGTGGCCGGCGGGCCCCTGGCCGGGGTGCGGGTGATCGAGCTCGGCGGCATCGGACCGGGGCCGCACGCGGGGATGATGCTCGCCGACCTGGGCGCCGACGTGGTGCGGGTGCGCCGGCCCGGCGTGGCGATCGCAAGCGCGGCGAAGCCGGGCGAAGCGGGTCGCCACCAAACAGGCGGCCTCACGATGCCGCCCGAGGACCGCGACCTGCTGCACCGCGGGAAGCGGATCGTCGACCTCGACGTCAAGGCGCAGCCCCAGGCGCTGCTCGAGTTGGCCGCCAAGGCCGACGTGCTGCTCGACTGCTTCCGGCCCGGCACCTGCGAGCGACTCGGCATCGGTCCCGACGACTGCGCGGCGGTCAATCCGCGGCTGATCTTCGCGCGGATCACCGGCTGGGGGCAGCAGGGCCCGGTAGCCCAGACGGCGGGCCACGACATCAACTATCTGTCGCAGACCGGCGCGCTGTCGGCGCTGGGCTACCGGGATCGGCCGCCGATGCCGCCGCTGAACCTGGTCGCCGACTTCGGTGGCGGTTCGATGTTGGTGCTCCTGGGCATCGCCGTCGCGCTGTACGAGCGGGAACGCTCGGGCAAGGGCCAGGTCGTGGACGCCGCGATGGTGGATGGCGTCAGCCTGCTCGCCCAGATGATGTGGACGATGAAGGCGACCGGTTCGCTGCGCGACGAACGTGAATCGTTTCTGCTCGACGGCGGCGCCCCGTTCTATCGCTGCTACGAGACCTCCGACGGCAAGTACATGGCGGTCGGCGCCATCGAGCCGCAATTCTTCGCGGCGCTGCTGAGCGGGCTCGGCTTGTCGCCCGACGAGGTGCCCGGCCAGCTTGACATCGCTTCGTACCAAAGGATGTACGACGTCTTCGCGGAGCGGTTCGCCGGTCGCACCCGCGCGGAGTGGACGAAGATTTTCGCGGGCACCGATGCGTGCGTCACCCCGGTGTTGACCTGGAGCGAAGCCGCCACGAACGACCATTTGAACGCGCGGGCGACGGTGATCACCGCCCATGGCGTCGAGCAGGCCGCACCCGCGCCGCGTTTCTCCAGAACGCCGGCCGGTCCGGTCGGGCCGCCGCCGGCAACGACGACACCGCTCACCGAAATCGGCTGGTAAGTAGAGATTTCGGCGAACGCCATCCGCGCGTAGGGCCGTGGGGTTAAGTTGATTCCAGTGGCCGTAAAAGCATCACGGGAATTTGTCGTAGACGCGCCGCCAGAAGTGGTCATGGACGCGCTGACAGATGTCGGCGTCCTGTCCTCATGGTCGCCGCTGCACAAACACATCGAGGTGATCGACCGTTATCCCGACGGTCGGCCCCACCACGTCAAGACCAAGATCAAGATTTTCGGGCTCGTCGACAAAGAGCTCCTCGAGTATCACTGGGGCCCCGACTGGGTTGTCTACGACGTCAAAGGGACCGCCCAGCAGCATGGCCAGCACATCGAGTACAACCTCAAGCCCGAGGGACTCGACAAGACGCGCGTGCGTTTCGACATCACCGTCGAACCGGCCGGACCCATTCCGGCGTTCGTCGTCAAGCGGGCCACCGAAAAGGTGCTCGACGCCTCGGTGAAGGGGCTGAGCGACCTCGTCATGGGCGGCGGGGCGCCCGATCAGCCGACCTAGTCGTCGCAGTGGCCGTACAAGCATCGTCGGAAATCGTCATTGACGCGCCCCCGGGCGTCATCATGGACGCGCTCGCCGACATGGACACCGTGCCGTCGTGGTCCGCGGTGCACAAGAAGGTCGAAGTGATCGACAGTTATCCCGACGGGCGGCCCTGCCACGTCAAGGTCACGATCAGGGTGATGGGCATTTTCGACACCCAGTTCCTGGAGTACCACTGGGGCCCGGACTGGATGGTGTGGGACGCCAAAAAGACCATCCACCAACACGGCCAGCACGGGGAGTACAACCTGACCCGCGAGAGCGACGACCAGACGCGCGTGCGATTCGGCATCACCGTCGAGCCATCGGCGCCCTTGCCGGAGTTCGTGATCAACCGGGCCCGCAAGAAGATCCTGCACGCCGCGCTGGAGGGGCTGCGCAAGCGGGTGATGCAGGGCTAGCTACCGGCCTGGTTCCCGCAACGCGGCCAGTCGCCGGATCGCCTCGTCGAGGGTGTCGTCGCGTTTGCAGAAGGTGAAGCGCACCAGGTGATTCCACACGTCCGCATGCGGCGCCGCCGGATCGCAAAACGCCGACATCGGGATGGCGGCCACGCCGACCTTTTCCGGTAGCGCCGCGCAGAACGCGGTGCTGTCGTCGTACCCGAGCGGGCGCGGGTCGGCGCACAGGAAGTAGGTGCCGTCGCTGTCGTGCACCTCAAAGCCGATGTCGGTCAGCCCGGCGGCGAGCCGATCCCGCCTGGCCTGCAACGAGCGGCGCAGCCCGGCCACCCAGGCGTCCTCGGTGTCCAGCGCCAGAGCCACCGCGGGCTGGAACGGCGCGCCGCCGACGTAGCTCAGGTACTGTTTGGCCGCGCGCACGCCGGCAATGAGTTGCGCTGGCCCGCAAGCCCATCCGATCTTCCACCCGGTGCAGTTGAACATCTTGGCGGCGCTGGAGATGGTGATCGTGCGCTCGGCCATGCCGTCGAAGCCGGCCAGGGGCAGATGCTTCCTGCCGTTGGGACCGTCAAACACCAGGTGCTCGTATACCTCGTCGGTGATCACCAGTAGGTCGGCCGCCACCGCGATCCGGGCGATGGCCGCCAGATCCGCCGCGCTCAACACCGTGCCGGTCGGGTTGTGCGGCGAGTTGACGATCAGCGCTCGGGTCCGCGGCGTCACCGCGCGCCGCAGCGCGTCGGCGTCCAGGGCGAAGCCGCGCCCATCGGGGACGAGCGGCACCGCCACCCGATGCGCGCAGGCCATCGCGACCACCGGCGAATAGGAGTCGTAGAAGGGTTCGATGAGGACCACTTCGGAGCCCGGCTCGACCAGCCCGATCACCGCCGCGGCGATGGCCTCGGTGGCACCGACCGTCACCAGCACCTCGGTGTCGGGGTCGTAGTCCACACCGAAGTGCCGCCGGCGGTGCGCGGCGATGGCCTGGCGCAGCGGCGCGATGCCTATCCCGGGCGGGTACTGGTTGGCCCCCGCGGCGATGGCGTCCTGCGCGGCCTTGAGCAACGCCGGGGGTCCGTCCTCGTCGGGAAAACCCTGGCCGAGGTTGACCGCGCCGATCCGCGCGGCCAGGGCCGACATCTCCGCGAACACCGTCGTCGCGTACGGCCGCAGCCGCGACACCGTCATGGGTTTCGAGCTTAAGGCCGCCTGACCGGCCTCGGGTGCGAAGCTGGCCGCACAGTCGGCGCCGAGGGTGCGGCCGGCCGCACATTCGGGCGTCTGACCTGCGCAGTCCGCCCAACCAACAGGTTGGCCGGGGCCCCTGTTAGGGTGCTGGTATACGGATCCGAACCCCCATTTGTGAAGAGGAAGCCGACATGTCCGAAGAAGCCTTCGTCTACGAGGCCATCCGCACCCCGCGTGGCAAGCAGAAGAACGGGTCGTTGACCGAGGTCAAGCCCTTGAACCTGGTCGTCGGGCTGATCGAGGAGCTACGCAAGCGCAACCCCGACCTCGACGAGAACCTGATCAGCGACGTCATCCTCGGCTGCGTGTCGCCGGTCGGCGACCAGGGCGGCGACATCGCCCGCACCGCGGTGATCGCGTCCGGCATGCCCGACACCGTCGGCGGCGTGCAGCTCAACCGTTTCTGTGCCTCCGGGCTGGAAGCCGTCAACACCGCGGCCCAAAAGGTCCGCTCCGGCTGGGACGACATGGTGCTCGCCGGTGGCGTCGAGTCGATGAGCCGCGTACCGATGGGCTCCGACGGCGGCGCGATGATGGCCGACCCCGCCACCTCCTACGACGCCTACATCGTCCCGCAGGGCATCGGCGCGGACCTGATCGCCACCATCGAGGGCTTCTCCCGCGACGACGTGGACGCCTACGCCCTGCGCTCGCAGGAGCTCGCGGCCGCGGCGTGGTCGGGCGGCTACTTCGCCAAGTCGGTGGTTCCGGTCCGCGACCAGAACGGCCTGCTGATCCTCGACCACGATGAGCACATGCGGCCCGACACCACGATGGAGGGCCTGGCCAAGCTGAAGCCCGCCTTCGAGGGGCTGGCCGCGATGGCCGGCTTCGACGACGTGGCGCTGCAGAAGTACCACTGGGTCGAGAAGATCAACCACGTCCACACCGGCGGCAACAGCTCGGGCATCGTCGACGGCGCCGCGCTGGTCATGATCGGCTCGGAGGCCGCCGGCAAGTCGCAGGGCCTGACGCCCCGCGCGCGCGTCGTCGCGACCGCCACCACCGGTTCCGACCCGACGATCATGCTGACCGGCCCGACGCCGGCCACCCAGAAGGCGCTCGACCGGGCCGGCCTGACCGTCGAGGACATCGACCTGTTCGAGCTGAACGAGGCGTTCGCGTCGGTCGTCCTGAAGTTCCAGAAGGACCTGCACATCCCCGACGAGAAGCTCAACGTCAACGGCGGCGCCATCGCGATGGGTCACCCGCTGGGCGCCACCGGCGCGATGATCCTGGGCACCATGGTCGACGAGCTGGAGCGCCGCAACGCCCGTCGTGCGCTGATCACGTTGTGCATCGGTGGCGGCATGGGCGTCGCGACGATCATTGAGAGGGTTTAAGACCATGGTAGAGAACACCATTCGGTGGGACAAGGACGCCGACGGCATCGTCACCCTGACCCTGGACGACCCGACCGGGTCGGCCAACGTCATGAACGAGCACTACAAGGAGTCCATGCACAAGGCCGTCGAACGCCTTGTCGCCGAGAAGGATTCGATCACCGGCGTGGTGATCACCAGCGGCAAGAAGACTTTCTTCGCCGGTGGTGACCTGAAGAGCATGATCACCGCGGGCCCGGAGAACGCCGGCGAGGTCTTCGCCGAGGTCGAGGACATCAAGCGCGACCTGCGCGCGCTGGAGACCCTGGGCAAGCCGGTGGTCGCCGCCATCAACGGCGCGGCGCTGGGCGGCGGCCTGGAGATCGCGCTGGCCTGCCACCACCGCATCGTCGCCGACGTCAAGGGGGTCCAGATAGGGCTGCCCGAGGTCACGCTGGGTCTGCTGCCCGGTGGCGGCGGCGTCACCCGCACGGTGCGGATGCTGGGCATCCAGAACGCGTTCGTCAATGTGCTCAGCCAGGGCACCCGGTTCAAGCCGGCCGCGGCCAAGGACAACGGCCTGGTCGACGAAATCGTTTCCAGCGTCGACGAACTGGTTCCCGCCGCCAAGGCGTGGATCAAAGCCAACCCCGAGGCCCACACCCAGCCGTGGGATGTCAAGGGCTACAAGATCCCCGGCGGAACCCCGAGCAGCCCGGCGCTGGCGGCGGTCCTGCCGTCGTTCCCGTCGCTGCTGCGCAAGCAACTCAAGGGCGCGCCGATGCCGGCGCCGCGGGCCATCCTGGCCGCGGCCGTCGAGGGCACCCAGGTGGACTTCGACACCGCCACCCGCATCGAGAGCCGCTACTTCACCGAACTGGTCACCGGCCAGGTCGCCAAGAACATGATCCAGGCGTTCTTCTTCGACCTGCAGACCATCAACGGCGGCGGCTCGCGCCCCGACGGCATCGGCAAGACCCCGATCAACAAGATCGGGGTGCTGGGCGCGGGGATGATGGGCGCCGGCATCGCCTACGTCTCGGCCAAGGCCGGGTTCGACGTGGTGCTCAAGGACGTCAGCATCGAGGCCGCTCAGAAGGGCAAGGGCTACTCCGAGAAGCTGGAGGCCAAGGCGCTGGAGCGCGGCAAGACGACCAAGGAGCGCTCCGAGGCGCTCCTGGCCCACATCACGCCGACGGCCGACGCGTCGGACTTCGCCGGCGTCGACTTCGTGATCGAGGCCGTGTTCGAGAGCCAGGACCTCAAGCACCAGGTGTTTCAGGAGATCGAGGACATCGTCGAGCCCAACGCCGT
Source organism: Mycobacterium interjectum (assembly GCF_900078675.2). GTDB lineage: Bacteria > Actinomycetota > Actinomycetes > Mycobacteriales > Mycobacteriaceae > Mycobacterium > Mycobacterium interjectum. Next base: position 3,332,899 of record NZ_LT546237.1, on the reverse strand, counting down.
GCTGGGGTCCAACACCTCGACGCTGCCGATCACCGGCCTGGCGACCGGCGTCAAGCGGCAGGAGGATTTCATCGGGATCCACTTCTTCTCGCCGGTCGACAAGATGCCGCTGGTCGAAGTCATCAAGGGCGAGAAGACATCCGACGAGGCGCTGGCTCGCGTGTTCGACTACACGCTCGCCATCGGCAAGACGCCGATCGTCGTCAACGACAGCCGCGGCTTCTTCACCTCCCGCGTCATCGGCACCTTCGTCAACGAGGCGCTGGCCATGCTGGGCGAGGGCGTCGAACCGGCCAGCGTCGAGCACGCCGGGTCGCAGGCCGGGTATCCGGCGCCGCCGCTGCAGCTGTCCGACGAGCTCAACCTGGAGCTGATGCACAAGATCGCGGTCGCCACCCGCAAGGGCGTCGAGGACGCCGGAGGCACGTATGAGCCGCACCCGGCGGAAGCCGTCGTCGAGAAGATGATCGAGATCGGCCGGTCCGGGCGGCTCAAGGGCGCGGGCTTCTACGAGTACGTCGACGGCAAGCGGACCGGCCTGTGGCCGGGTCTGCGGGAGACGTTCAAGTCGGGCTCGTCGGAGCCGCCGCTGCAGGACATGATCGACCGGATGCTGTTCGCCGAGGCGCTGGAAACGCAGAAGTGCCTCGACGAGGGCGTTTTGACGTCGACCGCCGACGCCAACATCGGATCCATCATGGGCATCGGCTTCCCGCCGTGGACCGGTGGGAGCGCGCAGTTCATCGTCGGCTACTCGGGTCCATTGGGGACCGGCAAGGACGCGTTCGTGGCGCGCGCCAAGGAGCTGGCCGCCAAGTACGGCGACCGGTTCAACCCGCCGGCCTCGCTCACTTAGGTCCGGCCACCAGACGCAAAATCGCGTAACGCGGGCCCGCCGCGCGCGATTTTGCGTCTGCTCGCGGTCAGAGGGCGGCGGCGATGCGGCGCCATTGCTCGCGCGGGAATTCCGTCGGGTCGGCCGTCAGGACCTGGACGCAGACATGGTCCGCGCCGGCCGCGCGATGCTCGACCACCCTGCGCAGGACGGCCCCCTCGTCGCCCCACGCGATGATCGCGTCGAAGAGCCGATCGCTCACCTGCGCCAGATCGTCCTCGGAGAATCCGCTGCGCAGCAGGTTATTGGCGTAGTTCGGCAGCGCCAGATACGCCCGCAGCCAATCGGTTCCGATGCGGCGTGCCTCGTCGGCGCTGTCACTGAGGATTACGGTCTGCTCCGGCAGCAGCAACGGGCCGTCGCCCAAAACCGCACGCGCAGAAGCGGTGTGCTCGGGGGTGACCAGGTAGGGGTGGGCCCCGCGGGCGCGGGTCGCGGACAGCTCCAGCATCTTCGGGCCCAGCGCGGCCAGTACCCGCGCTTCGGCGGGCACCGGTCGCGGCGCGGCGTCCAGCCCGTCCAGGAACGACGCCGTCGCCGCCAGCGGCTTGCGGTACCGCCCGGGCCGGCCGGCGTTGATCAGCGGCGCGTGGCTGACCCCGATGCCCAGCAGGAAGCGGTCGCCGTGCTCGGCGGTCAGGGCGTCATACGAGGCGGCGACGTCGCCCGCGTCGTGCATCCACAGGTTGAGGATGCCCGTGGCGATCACGGTCTGCTTGGTCGCCGCGAGCAGGTGGCCCACCGCGTCGAAAACCGGCCCGCCTACGTCGGGAATCCAGAGCGCGCGGAATCCCAGTGCATCCAATTCCGCTGCTGCATCGGCTGATTCGGCCGGATCGCCGTAGCGCAGCTGGCTGCTCCAAATTCCGACACCGGCAAGATCCATCGGCGATCCTTTCTTCCGTGTCACACCTCGCTGTAGTCGGGCACCGGCATCGAGTCGTGCATCCGCACACCCTTGGTGTTCAGCCTCGACAAACTCCGGGAGAGCGAGGCCGGCATCAGTGAGATTAGCTGTAGCCCGCGGGTCAGCGCCCAGACTCCCGCCCGGGAGCCGGGGATGATGGTGCGGGCCGCCCCGCGTGCGAAGGCCCGGCTGAGGTGGACGGCCTCGCGCATCTGCAGTTCGTAGGCGGCGAACGCGCGCAGGTGATCGCCGTCCGCCCGGGCGAGTTCGCCGGCCAGCACGTAGGCCCCGAGGACGGCGAGGCTGGTGCTGCCGCCGACCGCGGGACCGGGGCAGTAGCCGGCGTCACCGACGAGGGTGACCCGCCGGCGCGACCAGATGTTCATGCTCAGTTGACTGATCGCGTCGAAGTAGAACGCCGGCGCCCGGTCGATTTCCTCCAGCCAGCCGTCCACCCGGGGATCCATGCCCGCATACGCGCCGCGCAGTATCTCCTTCTGCCGCAACGAATCTCGGTGGTTGTATTCGAGCTCGGATTTGCTGCGGAACATGAACACCACCCGGGCGTCATCCAGGTGCTCCGCGGTGTAGATCGCCGCGAGCCGGCCGACCCCGACGTGGCCGACCATCTCGTTGGGCACGGCCAGCGACTTGGGTGCCGACACCACCGCCAGGTAGCCGCCGAGGAATCGGGTCAGGCTGTCTTCCTCGCCGAACGTCAGGCGCCGGACATTGGAATGCAGCCCGTCGGCGCCGACGATGACGTCGAATCTTCGCGCCGGGGAGTGCTCGAACGTCACGTCGCCGTCGTGGTCGATGGCCGCGATGGAGTCGCCGAAGAGGTACTCCACGTGATCACTGGCGGCGTCGTAATAGATCTCGCTGAGATCATCGCGCATGATCTCGACGTGGCGGTCCGAGGCGACGCCGACGAGCTTGGTGATGTCGACCTCGGTTGCTCGCGGCCGGCCTTCCCGATACATGGTCATGCGATCGGTTCCGGTGGCGAGCGCCTCGATGCGCGGCAGGACACCCATCTTCGCGGAGATCTCCATTGCCGGACGGAACAAGTCGACGGCGTGGCCGCCGGTCTTGCGCAGCTTCGGCGCGCGCTCGACGACGGTGACCTCGAAGCCGTGGCGGGCCAGCCAGTACGCCAGCACCGGCCCGGCGATGCTGGCACCGGAGATCAAAACCCGCATGGCGACCTCCCGCTGATTTAGCGTTCGGTAAGCCTAACGGCCGGTGCGAGGAGCTAGTTCTGGTCCTGGGCGTTCTGGGTGAAGATGTCGCCCGAGGTCTGGCCGTTGTCGTTGACGAAATTGGTGTCGTCGGTGGCAAACGGCGCGGTGGCCGACGGGCCGGACGCGAAAACGGTTGCGGTGCCGGTCGGCTGCGCGGCGCCGAACACCGCGAGCGTCGCGGCGGTCGCGGCTCCCGCGAAGATCAGTTGCGCCGCGCCGATTCGCCGGCGCCGGGATGGATTGATTTGGTGCCCGAGGTCTGTCATGCATTCTGTTTAGGGGTTGGTCGTCAGCGGCGGCTGGGGCTGAGCTATCGATCCGCTATGAGCTCTTCCGGTCCCGGCGGTGGTCGATGGATGCCCGGCGCGCGTGTCACGCCCCCGGATCGTCGGGCAGGATGCGCGGTAGGCCGAAACTCGACAGCACCGCAACATCAAACCGGACCACTTCGCTGATGAGGCCACCGGTGACGGTCAGTACGATGATTCCGATCGGGCGCCACGCGCCCGCGGTCGTATCGGCGACGTACGCAGCGAATGCAGGCTGACGATTGGCGCGGGTGTGGATCACGCGCAGCCTTCGTCCCGGCGGCGGAGTGATCGCCGCGAAGAAACGCCCGGCCGCGGCTCGGCCCTGGTATTCGAACGGCATCGGTGGCATTTTGACCCAGGCGTCCTCGCTGAGCATCGCCACGATCCCGGGCACGTCATGCGCGGTGAATGCCTCGACGAATCGTTGGACTATGCGCTGTTCTTCGGCCGAGCCGGCAGCCGGCGCGGTGCCGCGCTGCTTGTCGAGTTCGGCGTTGGCCCGCAACGTCGCACGGGCTCGTTTCAGCGCGCTGGTAACGGAATCCTCGGTGGTGTCGAGGATGTACGCCGCCTCACCGGCGCGATAGCCGAGGACGTCGCGCAGGATCAGCACAGCGCGCTGCAGGGGCGGTAGCAGCTGGAGCGCGGTGATGAACGCCAGCGAGATCGCTTCGCGCGTCGCGGCCACGGCGTCGGGGCCCGGCGCGTCGTCGGGGAGTTCGTCAAGCAAAACGTCGGGATAGGGCTGAAGCCAGGTCACTTCGCTGATTCGTGACGGCTCCGGGGGTTCCACGCCCGCGACGGTCCTCACCGCAACCGGCCGTCGGGCGCCCGCACGCAGCGCGTCGAGACTACGGTTCGTCGCCACCCGGTACAACCAGGTGCGCAACGCCGCGCGCCCCTCGAAACCCCCGAGCCCTTGCCATGCGGACAGCAAGGTTTCCTGAACCGCGTCCTCGGCGTCTTGGATCGAACCGAGGATCCGGTAGCAGTGGACGTGCAGTTCACGGCGGTAAGGCGCGACCAGCGATTCGAATGCCGTCGCGTCACCAGTTCGCGCCCGGGCCAGCAGACCCTCCGCCACATCCTCACCATCGCAATCACTCTCGCACCGGTTCATCCCTTGCCCTCCGCAGTCCGACATCACCTCGAAGGTAAGACGTCGCGTGGCGCCCGAATTGGGCGGTGCAGCACCGCCCAATTTTGGGCTGCCGCAACGACTACACAAACGACCGCAACAGTACGAACGAAGGGATCGATCGATGGCCGAGTTCATCTTCACCTATCGGATGCCGCAGAACTACGCGATGGGCGATGCGGACACCATGCGGGCGTGGCAGGCGTGGTTCGCCGGGATCGGCGACGAGCTGATCGACATGGGCAAACCCGTCCGGGCGGCCGATACGGTCGGAAGCTGCGGTGAGGGGACGTGGCTGGGCGGCTTCTCGATCGTCCGCGCCGACAGCGCCGAGCAGGCCCGAGAAATCGCCGAGCGGTGCCCCGGACTGGTGTCCGGCGGCGGGGTCGAAGTCGGCTCGCTCGTCGAGATTCCCTGAACCAGAGAGGGGCACGTCCTTCATGTACGAAATCAGACACCGGATCGGAATTCGCGCGCCGATGCGCGAGGTGCTCTCGGCCGTCAGTGCACCCGAAGGCATCAGCAAATGGTGGAGCCGTGACGTCCGCGGGATGGCCGACGACCACTTCGCGGTTTACTTCGGCGGGCCCGAGCCGTCGGCAGTAATGCGGGTGGACTGTGACTCGCACGCTTGCACATGGACGTGCCTGCAGGGGCCGGCGGAATGGACGGACACGCTCATCGTGTTCGACCTCCGCCGCGACGGCGACGAGACCGTCGTCGTCTTCACGCACGCCGGGTGGCGCGAACCCGTGGAGTTTATGCACCACTGCAGCACGAGGTGGGGGCAGTTTCTCCTCAGCCTGAAATCGACCCTGGAAGGCGGGCCTTCAACGCGCTGGCCCGACGATGTCGCAGTCAGTTCGTGGCGCTGAACGGAAGCCGTGTCGTTTCGGTTCGCATCGTCGCCGGGCTGGGCCTGATTGCCCGGCTCCTCCTGGCGGCGCTTCACGCCGTGCATCGTCGCCGGGCTAAAGTCCCTTGCTATGCGCTTTGGTCTCTTCATTCCGCAGGGCTGGCGAATGGATCTGGTCGGCATCGAAACCGACAAACACTGGGCGGTGATGCGCGACCTGGCCGCCTATGCTGACGGCAGCGCATGGGACTCCTTGTGGGTGTACGACCACTTCCACACCGTCCCGATGCCGACGGGCGAAGCCACCCACGAGGCGTGGTCACTGATGGCCGCCTACGCGGCGACCACGTCGAGGATCAAACTCGGCCAGATGTGCACTGCGATGAGCTACCGCAATCCGGTGTACCTGGCCAAGGTCGCCGCGACCGCCGACATCATCTCCGGCGGCCGGATCCAGATGGGCATCGGCGGCGGCTGGTACGAACACGAGTGGCGCGCTTACGGTTACGGCTTCCCCTCGGCCAAGGTGCGGTTGGGGCGGCTGGACGAAGGCGTACAGATCATGCGCGACGCCTGGCGTGACGGCAAAGTCAGTTTCGCCGGCGAGCACTACCAGGTCGATGGCGCGATCGTCGCACCGAAGCCGTTGCAGGACAACGGGATCCCGATGTGGATCGCCGGCGGTGGCGAGAAGGTGACCTTGCGCATCGCCGCGAAATACGCGCAGTACACCAATTTCACGCCCGAGCCCGAGGCGTTCGCGCACAAGTCGGAGGTGCTGGCCCAGCATTGCCGCGAGGTGGGCACCGACTTCGAGGCGATCGTGCGTTCGGCGAACTTCACCGCCCTCCTCGGCACGTCGGACGATGATGTCAAGGACCGGCTGAAGCGGGTACGCGATCGCATGGTCGGCTCCGTGCCCGAGGCGGTGGCCGACGCGATGATCGCCGGCGGCAGCGGGCCGGATTCGGCCACCGGCACACCGGAGCAGGTGATCGAGCGGATCGCGAAGATCCGCGACCTCGGCTGCGAATACGCCATCTGCTACTTCCCGGATGCCGCCTACGACCGTTCGGGCATCGAGTTGTTTGAACGGGAAGTCATTCCCGCATTCAGCTAGGAGCGAGTCGCGACCGGCGGCTAGATGTCGGTGGTGTTGTAGCGCGTCTTGACCGGCGGCGCGGCCAGCAGCGGAGGCAGCTCCGTCAGTTTCCCCTCGCCGGCCCGGAAGGCGCGATACGCCTCGTCGTGCTCAACGCTTTGCCAGAGTTCGTAGATCAGCCAGTGCGCCTCGTCGTCCTCGTCGACGAGCACGTCGGTTCCGAGGTTGCCCGCAAACGCGCGGGTGTCTTTGAGCGCCCTTGCCATCACCTCGCGCGCCGCTTGCACCGCGTCGGGCTTCAGCCTGAGTTCGAGTGTCACCGTCACCGGCATGGTGGTCTCCTCACGTCGCACCGATGCTCGCCAAGATAGCTCGGGCGGCCCAGGCGGCGGGGACCCGCATGCGACGAGAATGAGGTTTCCACTTTTCGGAAACCTGTTATACGGTTTAGTGAGCAATATTCTTTTGCCCACCGTGGACGCTCCTGGAGGACCCCTCGATGCAGAAGGCACTCGCCCCCGAAATCTCCACCTGGCCCGACGAGAACCCACAGCTCATCGGGAGTCGCTGCGGCAACTGCGGTGCCACGACCTTCCCGGTGCAGCAGTGGTGCCCGCGCTGTAGCGGCGGCGAGATGACGGAGTTGTTGTTGCCGCGCCGCGGAACCCTGGTCGCGTGGACCACCCAGGGTTTCCCGCCCGGGGCGCCCTTCGCGGGTCCGACCGGAAAGGACTTCGTACCGTTCGGCGTCGGCCTGGTCCAGCTCGGCGACATCATCCGGGTCGAGGGACGGCTGACCGAAAACGACCCGGCCAAGCTCCAGTTCGGTCAGGAGGTCGAGCTGACCATGGTGCCGTTGACCACCGACGCCGACGGCGCCGAGGTCATGACGTTCGCCTTCCAGCCCGTCTAGAAAGGAGCCTCAGATGACGAACGACGTTGCGATCATCGGCGTGGGCCTGCATCCCTTCGGCAGGTTCGACAAGACCGCAATGCAAATGGGGGCCGAGGCCATTCAGGCCGCGCTGACCGACGCCGGTGTGGACTGGAAGGACATCCAGTTCGGCTTCGGCGGCAGCCACGAGGTCTCCAACCCCGACGCGGTGACCCGCCTGGTCGGGCTGACCGGGATCACGTTCACCAACGTGTTCAACGCGTGCGCCACCGCCGCGAGCGCCATTCAGCAGACCGCCGACACCATCCGGCTGGGCAAATACGACATTGGCATCGCGATCGGCCTGGACAAGCACCCGCGCGGCGCGTTCACCGACGACCCCGCCAAGCTGGCGCTGCCGCAGTGGTACGCCCAGAACGGGCAGTTCGTCACCACGAAATTCTTCGGCATGAAGGCCAACAAGTACCTGCACGACCACAACATCTCCCAGGCCACGCTGGCCAAGGTCGCCGCCAAGAACTTCCGCAACGGCGCGCTGAATCCGAATGCGTTCCGCCGCAAGCCGATCCCCGAGGAGGAGATCCTCAACTCGGTCGTGCTCAACTACCCGCTGACCCAGTACATGTTCTGCGCGCCCGACGAGGGCGCCGCCGCGGTGATCATGTGTCGGGCGGACCTGGCCCACAAGTACACCGACAAGCCGGTCTATGTGCGTGCCTGCGAGATCCGGACCCGGCGGTACGGCGCCTACGAGGTGCACGCCACCTTCGCCCCGCCGGACGAGGACGTCTCGCCGACGGTATACGCGGCCAAGGCCGCCTACGAGGCGGCGGGCATCGGGCCCGAGGACGTCGACGTCGCCCAGCTGCAGGACACCGATGCCGGCAACGAGGTCATCCACATGGCCGAGACCGGTCTGTGCGCCGACGGCGAGCAGGAGAAGCTGGTGGCCGACGGCGCCACCGAAATCCACGGCTCGATGCCGGTCAACACCGACGGCGGCCTGATCGCCAACGGCGAGCCGATCGGCGCGTCGGGCCTGCGGCAGATGCACGAGCTGGTGCGCCAGCTGCGCGGCGAGGCGGGGGAGCGCCAGGTGCCGGGCAACCCGCGCGTTGGCCTGGCTCAGGTGTACGGCGCGCCGGGCACCGCGTCGGCGACGATTCTGTCGCTCTAGTTCCTACGCCGAGCCGCGGACACCTCTCGCGCTAGATTGCCGGGCCCAGTAGGTCGTCCGCGTCGCGGATGACGTAGCCGTAGCCCTGCTCGGCCAGGAAGCGCTGGCGGTGCGCGGCGTACTCGGCGTCCAGGCTGTCGCGGGCCACCACGGAATAGAAGATGGCGCCGCCGCCGTCGGCCTTGGGCCGCAGCAGCCGGCCAAGCCGCTGCGCCTCCTCCTGGCGCGAACCGAAGGTGCCCGAAACCTGCACCGCCACAGAGGCTTCCGGCAGGTCGATGGAGAAGTTAGCGACCTTGGACACCACCAGCGTCGACACCTCGCCGCGGCGGAACGCGTCGAACAGCGCCTCGCGTTCCTTGGTCCGGGTGGATCCCTGGATCACCGGGGCGTTGAGTTCGGCGCCGAGCTCCTCGAGCTGATCCAGATACGCGCCGATCACCAGGGTCTGCTCGCCGGGATGCTTGTCCAGGATCGATTTGACCACCGCGATCTTGGTGTGCACCGTCGAGCACAACCGGTACCGCTCTTCGGGTTCGGCCGTGGCATAGGTCATCCGCTCGCTGTCGGTCATGGTGACCCGCACCTCGACGCACTCGGCGGGCGCGATCCAGCCCTGCGCCTCGATGTCCTTCCAGGGCGCGTCGTAGCGCTTCGGCCCGATCAACGAAAAGACGTCGCCCTCGCGGCCGTCCTCGCGGATCAACGTGGCCGTCAGGCCCAGCCGCCGCTTGGACTGCAGGTCGGCGGTCATCCGGAACACCGGCGCCGGCAGCAGGTGCACCTCGTCGTAGATGATCAGCCCCCAGTCGCGGGTGTCGAAGAGCTCCAGATGCCGGTATTCACCCTTGGTGCGCCGGGTGATCATCTGGTACGTCGAGATGGTGACCGGACGGATTTCCTTGCGTTCGCCCGAATATTCGCCGATCTCGTCCTCGGTCAGCGAGGTCCGCGCGACCAGCTCGCGCTTCCATTGCCGCGCGGCGACGATGTTGGTGACCAGGATCAGCGTCGTCGCACCGGCTTTCGCCATCGCGGCCGCGCCCACCAGCGTCTTGCCGGCGCCGCACGGGAGCACCACCACTCCCGAACCGCCGGCCCAGAACGAGTCCGCGGCCAACTGCTGGTAATCGCGCAGGTGCCAGCCGTCCTGATCCAGGCTGATCGGGTGAGCCTCGCCGTCGACGTAACCCGCGAGATCCTCTGCGGGCCAGCCGATCTTGAGGAGCATCTGCTTGACGCGGCCCCGCTCGCTGTTGTGCACGACGACGATGTCGTCGTCGATCCGGGCGCCCAGCATCGGCGCGATCTTCTTGTTGCGCAGCACCTCTTCGAGCACCGCGCGGTCGAAGCTGACCAACGTCAGGCCGTGCGCCGGGTGCTTGACCAATTGCAGCCGGCCGTAGCGTGCCATGGTGTCTACGATGTCGACCAGCAAAGGCTGGGGCACCGCGTACCTGGAGAAGCTGACCAGCGCGTCGACGACCTGTTCGGCGTCGTGGCCGGCAGCGCGGGCGTTCCACAGCGCCAGCGGTGTGATGCGGTAGGTGTGCACGTGTTCGGGCGCGCGCTCCAGCTCGGCGAACGGCGCGATGGCGGCGCGCGCCTCGCCGGCCAGCTCGTGATCGACCTCGAGCAGCACCGTCTTGTCGGACTGCACGATCAATGGTCCGTCGGTCATAGCACCATTATCCGGAGTCCCCCGACACCACCGACGTGATGCGGTGGATGGCGAAGTCGCGTAGCCGCCCCGACGCCGAGTCGAAGGCCACCAGCTGCCCACCCTTGATCGTGATCGGCGACACCACCCGCTGCGTGGCCACGCCGGCGGCGTCGAGATAACCGATCACCAATGTGTCCTGGGCCCTGGCCGCGCGCTGCAGCAGCGACATGGTGACGGCCGGGTCGACGCGGATGTTCCCGAACGGCGCGGCGGTCACCTTCCGCAGCACCGAGACGACGGCGTTCAACGTCTCGCTGCTGGGCCGCGGCGCTGGACGGTACGGCCTGCGTTGCGGCGGGGTGGGCACCCTGGCCCCGCGCGGCCGGACGTCGACGATGGAGCCGGTGGAGTCCTCGGCGGCCGGGGCGAAGCCCGCTTTGCGCAGCGCGACGAGCACCTCGGCGATCGGCGCGGGCGACACCGCCACCGTCGGCGCCAGCGCACGCAGCTGCAACTCCTCCGCGGCCGCCACGGCCTGGGCCAGCAATGCCGGGTCCTCACACCGCACGAACGAGGTGGCCATGCCGATTCGCAGCTGGCCGTGCCGCCGGGCCACGTCGTCGATGAGGTAGGTAAGCCCTTGCGGCACCGGGGTTTTGGAATGCTTGCCGAAGAGGTCGTGCATCCAGTCGCGGGTCTTGCCGACGTCCAGGGCGTGCCGGATCGACTGCTCGCTGATGCGGTACACCATGGCCGTGCCGGCCGATTCGACGGTGGCGACGGTGGCCAGATCGTCGGCGAGGTCGCGTTGCAGCGGCCCGGGCACCACGACGGTCAGGTCGGCCTGCACCAGGAAGTGGTCGATCGGTGCGGGCATCGCCCGCGTCATCGCGCCCACCGCGATCTCCGGGTCGCCGCCTTCCTCCAGCAGCGCCCGACCGGGGGTGCTGATCGCCCCCCGGCCCGCCAGGCCCAGCGCGTGGCTCTCGGCCAGCAGATCGGCGACGGGTTGGGGCTGCAGCCGCCTGGCCCAGCGCGGCCGTCGCCAGATCAGCGCCGCCGACGCCGTCACCGCATCGACGCCGGCCCCGGGCGGCAGCCCGCGCAGCATGCCCAGCAGCAGTCGGCGATCCAGTGGAGCGGCCGTCGAGTACAGCGAATCATTCAGGGCGCCATAGGGTTTGGCGTCCGGGCCGCGGGTGCCGATCAAGGCCGGCCGGCTCGGCAGGTCGAGCCAGGTGCTGGCCAGCAGGTGCCAGCGTTCGGCGGGGGACAGCGCGGTGAACCGTTCGGTGGCTGCCGTGGGCGCCCAGTACGGGCCGTCGCCGGTGTCCGGCTCCGGATCGGGCGTGCCGCTGGCGATCAATCCCGCCCCGGCCGCGATCTCGAGGATCAGGCCCAGCCGAGGCTCCTCGACGCCGGTCGCCTTGGCCAGCCGCTTGACGTCACGAATCCCCAGCCCGCCGCTGCGCAGCTCGGAAACCGGTGCAGCACTGAGGTTTTGCAGCAGCACGTCGAGCTCGCGCAACACGTCGATGACGGCTCCGGCGGCCACCGCGTCGACGTCCTTGGCGCTGGTGGTCGACACGACCGGGTCGGGCGCGGTCAGCTGCAGGGGACCGGGGTCCTCGCCGCGCAACACCTGTCCCACGTGACGGGGCAAGATCACCGTCTCGGCGTCGATGCGCCGCAGCAGGCCCGCCGCCAGCAGCTGCGGCACCGGCCGATCCGCCGGGGCCCCTGGGGCGGCGTCGCGGGTGCGGCCCATCGGCGAGCCTTCCAGCAGCTTGTCCAGCACGTCGAGCTGCGCCCGGTCGAGCCCGTCGACAAGGGCGGCGATCTCCTCGCCCGTGCGGGAGCTGTCCTCGAGCGTGGCTTGGCCCGGATGCCACGGCAACGCGGAGCCGGCGTCGGCGGCCACCCGGACCGCGTTGTCGCCCCAGACCAGGGCGCGCTGCCTGAGGTCGTCCAGCGCGCCGACCACGTCGGCCTCGGCCGCGCGGTCGCCGACGAGGGCCAGCAGCTTGGCGGTCGGCGCCGGGGCGGAATCGGCCTGCAGCACCAGCAGGGCGTCGAGCACCGCCAGCCGGAGGAAGTCCAGGTCGTCGGTGGCGGCCTTGACCGATTGGCGCGCCTGGGCACGCGCGGCCAACGCGGCGATGCTGCCGGGTGGGGGCTGCGCGAGGTCTGGCCGGAGTTCCAGCAGTCGGATCAGCCGCTCGTCGGGTAAGTCGGACAGCCAGGACCCCAGCGGGATATCCGGGGTGTTGTCGGTCATTGCTGACCAGCGTAAAGCAGTCGGCGGGCCTAACGGCCACGCTCACAGCGCGGACCAGTGGCCTTGCGCCACGCGCGCGTGCGCGACCTGTCAGAATGGACCGCGTGGCTGACACTGCTGAAGGCAACGCACGCAAAACCAACTACGTCGACAACGGGTGGCCGACGACGGACCCGGACGACCACGCCGTGAGCGAACTGGTCAGCGACCGCACGGGTGCGTTGTCACCGTTCGGTGAGCTGGTGTTCCCCCTGCCCGCGACCGACCTGCCCTACGTTCACCCGGTCACGGTCGTCAACCGGTAACCCATGGCTAGGGCCCCAGAGGCCTCGAAGGCCTCGGCAGGCACGCTCTCGCATCTGGACGAGCNCGCGGCGCCGCGCACATGGGCTACGTCACCGAAAAAGGCGCCACCAAGCGCGCCGCCGTCGCCGCGGGCGCGTTGCGCACCTCGCCGCACGTGGTTGCGCTGATCTCGACCGGCGGCCTGCCCAAGGGCGACGCGCTGGCCACCGCGCGGGTGGCCGGCATTCTGGCGGCCAAGCGCACCAGCGACCTGATCCCGCTGTGCCATCAGCTCGCGCTCACCGGCGTCGACATCGATTTCGCCATCGGCGACGCGGAGGTGGAGATCACCGCGACCGTGCGCAGCACCGACCGCACCGGCGTGGAGATGGAGGCGCTGACCGCCGTCAGCGTCGCCGGGCTCACGCTGTACGACATGATCAAAGCGGTGGACCCCGCCGCTCGCATCGACGACATCCGCGTGCTGCGCAAGCAGGGTGGCAAAACCGGAACTTGGGAGAGGTGATGGGCGCGCGATCGGCACGAGTGATCATCGCTTCGACCCGCGCGTCGGCCGGCGCGTACGACGACCGATGCGGGCCGATCATCGCGGAATGGCTTGAGCAGCAGGGATTTTCGTCCGTACAGCCCGAGGTGGTGGCGGATGGTGAGCCGGTCGGGGAGGCGCTGCGCGGCGCGCTGGACGCCGAGGTCGACCTGATCATCACCTCGGGTGGCACCGGCATCTCGCCCAGCGACAGCACCCCGGACCAGACGGTCGCGGTGCTGGATTACATGATTCCGGGGCTGGCCGACGCCATCCGCCGCTCCGGGCTGCCGAAGGTGCCGACGTCGGTGCTGTCGCGCGGCGTCTGCGGCGTGGCCGGCCGGACGTTGATCGTCAACCTGCCGGGTTCGCCCGGCGGGGTGCGCGACGGCCTCGGCGTGCTCGCCGACGTTCTCGACCACGCGCTCGATCAACTCGCCGGCGGGGATCACGAGCGATGACGCGCGTGTTGCGCGCCGCCCTGACCGAAGACCCGATTTTTTTGGCGGAACACGAGGAGTTGGTGGGCCATCAGTCGGCTGGAGCCGTCGTCGGCTTCGTCGGCATGATCCGCGACCACGACGGCGGCCGCCGGGTGGTGCGGCTGGAGTATTCCGCGCACCCCTCGGCCGAAGAGGTCCTTGCGCAGGTGGTCGCCGAGATCGCCGAGCAGGCCGGCGGCGTGCGAGCCATCGCCGCCAGCCACCGCATCGGCGTGCTGCGCATCGGGGAGGCGGCGCTGGTGTCCGCGGTGGCCGCCGACCATCGCCGCGCGGCATTCGACACCTGCGCCCGGCTGGTCGACACCATCAAGGCACGGCTACCGGTGTGGAAGCACCAGTTCTTCGACGACGGAACCGACGAATGGGTCGGGTCGGCCTAGTGGCCGAACGTCAGCCGGCCTGCGGCGGCTGCGCCAGGGCGTGCGTCGACTTCAACATTCATGCCATCACGAAGGCTACCCTGATGTGCGTATATGGAGCTCTGTCATCGAGGTTGCTTGCTCCGAGTAAAGGAACGGTTGTTGTGTTCGTATGGTTTACCGGCGACGCGCGGAGCGCGATAAGTCGCAGTCAACATGTCGCGCGGGAGTTGAACCATGATCGCGTGGGGACGCAGCATCTCTTGTTGGGCTTGTTGGCGGCGTCGGACACGGTCGCTGGGCTGGCGCTGGCTGAGGTTGGAGTGACATTTGATGGGATGCGCCGGGTTGTGGTCGAGCGTGGCGGCCTTGACGCCGCACCGGCGCACTCTGGCCATCTCCCGTTCACCTCCCGGATGTGGGAGGTGATCGAGTCCGCCGCGGCTGGCCCGCAGCCCAGGGACGTTGGACCCGCCGAGCTGTTGTTGGCCCTACTCGAAAATCCGGAGTCGACCGCGTCCCAGCTTCTCACCGGCCAAGGTGCTGACCTCTCTCGGGTCCGCCGCGCTGTGGAGGAGCGACTCGCAGCGGAAGCCGAATCATCCGCGAGAACAAGACGCAACTTCAGCTCCGTTTCCGCCAAGCAAGCAGAAGGGAATGTGGCGGTCGCCTTAAATCGCTTCACCAACCAAGCCCGCACCGTGACTGCTTTGAGTTATCACATGGTGCGCGAGCTCATGCACGATCGTCATGGGACGGAGCATCTGCTGTTAGCGCTGCTGGCCCGTCCACAGGAATTGACCAGCAGCTTCGGGATGCCGGCGAGCAGCACGGCTGGGATGCAGGCGACGTCGCTGTATCCCACGATCGCCGACTGGGCGCTGGCCGACCTGGGGGTGACGCTCGATGGTGTGCGTCGCGCAGTCGTTGAGCGGTGCGGGCTCGGTACGGTGGCGCCTTGCGGATACGTCGAGGCAACCCCACGGAGTCTACGAGTACTCGAAAAGTCGCTTGCAGCAGCCGCATCGCTGGGTCACGACCGCATCGGCCCGGAACATTTGTTGTTGGCACTACTCGACGAGCCGGAATCGACCGGATGTCAGATTCTTCGGCATCAGGTGGGTGAGTTAACCCAAGTCCGTGATGCGGTCATGCAGCGGCTCACTGTAATCCAGGCGGAACTCGCAGCCCAGCCGCCGGCCGAGACGGTCACCAGTCAGTCGTTGAGCGCGTCGTCCGCCAGCTTCCTCGGTGAAAGCGCCGACACCAATCATCGACCCCCGCGACCTGCGGTGTCGGCCGAACCGGCGGCGTGGCTGGCGGGCCGGGTAAAGCTCTCCACTCCACATCGGCTGACGCGATGGGCCGGCTCTGGGTTCTCGTCCTATGCACGGATGTTGCATCCTCTCGATGACCACCCGAACGCGCCGCGATGGGATGCCGTGGCCAAGATCAATGGCCGGATACTGGGTCCGTTGGTGCCATGGGAGCACATCAATACACCGGCGACCCCGGAGGCTACCGACAGGGCCCTGGCCTCCGTTTGGTGCGCAGAGCAAGCCGGACACCTCTGGCCAGGCGATCCGAAAGGCGGACTGCGCATCCCGGCGTTGCAACGACTGTGCGAGGTACTGGCCCAACACACCACGACACCCCATACATGCTACTTTGCCGTCCGCGCCGACGGCCAACCGATCGTATTACCCCCGCGGACCGCTTACTACGCTGGGGCCGGACCCGCGCCCGAGGATTGGCAAATCGACAAAACCGCACCAAGCTTTGTGCTGTCCGACCCCGATCTGCCTACCCCTGGCGAGCTTTCTTTGCCAGACTCGCTACCCCCGCCCGACACGTCGTCGTCGCCGTTTTTCCCTGCCGCCCTGAGGCACTACTACCACTTACTGGAAGGCAGCCTCGATGAAGCAGTGCGGATCGGACGCTGGGCCGACGAACGCCGCTTTTATCACCAGTCGCCGAGCTTCATTTGGCCCGCCGACCATGCCTGGCTCGTCAGTATCGCTCCCCAATCCGACTCGACCATTATCGGCGGATCGCCTCATCTCATCGACCAGCTCTGCGCTTCCTCTACGATCGAAGCCCTCCGGGTCCCGCCCGATACACTGGACGAGGGCAACGCGTCGTTATGAGTTCTTGTCGATTAGGCTCGATTTTCGCCCTTTGCTGACACTCACGACAATCAGGTATTCACGTCGGACTAGCAAACGACGGTCGCGTTACGGGTTCAACAATTCGTTGTGACAGGCTCATCCAGTGTGTCCTGGTAAATCGTCCCCGGTGGACCCTGTAGAGGCGTAATCTGCGTGAAAGCCGCGTTGAAGAATTGCGCGGCGGGGGGCGGTGGAAACACCTGGCAGCCTGCGATCGCATTTCCGTCGATGACAGGACCGATGGCGAAATAGTCCCAAGGAGGACCAAAAGGCGTGTTAGGGCCGCCAGGATTGATCTTGTACATCTGGATATGAAGCGACATGTATACTATCGGACCCTCACACAGGACACCCGCGTTTCCAACTAATGCAACACCGCCGACATTAGCGGGAGGAAATACGACGAGCGAACATGGGAACGGCGCCTGATCGGCGTTTTTCAGCTGCATCTGCTTAAGATGCGGTTTACCCGAATGCGGCAGAAATGGATTACTTAGCTCCGGCGGTATTGGCGGATTATTGTCATCGTTCGATGGTGTGTCAGCCACCGCCCGGGGGACGATGACTGACGAAATAGCACTTACCAAAAATGCAACCACTACCATTCGTCCATGCCGCATTCTCGTCCTCCGAAAGGTTGGCGCTCCAGGCGGAGGCATCCTAGTAGGTTGGCTGCGCCAGGGTCAACCGTTGGATTTGGTTACTGATCGTTAGGAATTCGACACGTGGTGGTCCCTGCGCATACTAGATCCATTGACCCGAAAAAGTCCGGGCTATTGGTTGGAGACGTTACGAAAACCATGCGTCATGACGCTAGTGTGTGACTGGCCGCCGGGAGGTCGCCGCGTTTCTTTCACTCCTTGCGGGCACAATCACTCGCGGCCACCAGCCCTGCCGTCCAGACCGCGGCTGCATAGCTGCAATTAATGACCAACCGATGACCGCTACATCCGCTGCCGCCGCTGACAAAATTCGGTGTGATGATCACAAAAGACCTCGCAGGCTCCACATAGTTACCCACTGTCCGCAAAGGAGATAGCTTACCCCAGAATCCAAATATCGGTTTCGATTTTGGGGCCGTCCGCATGTTATTTGCGTGTTGTCCGTGTCTCTGAAATGCACTGTGCTGTCAGGCGTCGTGGCTTTTACTCCCAATATCACCAGTCGCCGCATCCGAAGTCGATTGGTCAACCTGCACCTTTAGCCTTTCGATTGCGGTATCCGTCATCGCGCAACGAGCGCTCATGTCGGCCACCGTCTTCGGGGAGTAAAAGGTTACCGCATTAGTGTTAAGGGGATTTTTCAGGCGGTGCCGTATTTGCGCGGTCATCCCCGAACCTCGCGGCCAACAGGGCCATCGCAAATGGTGAGGATCAGCCAGCGGAAGTCTACCGGTATTCAACGCCGAGGACTACAAGGCCCGCAACGTCGTGTGGCGCCGTTTCTGCGAGGTCAAACAATGGCGTGGACTAACGACCCGCTACGAAAAAACTCGCCATCGTCTATCGCAGTGTAGCCGTCCCAACGCCGTCGTCGGATGGGCCCGTCAACTATCAGACACGCCCTAATGGGAGTTGATCGGCGAGCCTCGAACGGATAGTGATCCGGTAGCGGGACGCTGGTCGCCGAGCCGCCGGTCGGTGAGCACTTCCGCGCCCTGGAGTGATGTTCGATTCCTACGGCTAGACCGTGCCCCGGCCGGTTGGTGAGGCTTCCCATAGCGCTGATGGGGTGTCGTGCCGATTCGAGCACTGATCCATTAGGTCGCCGCCGGGTTGCCTTGGGCTCGAACAGGTTCCACCCGTTTCGGCAGAGGAGGTGATCGATGATCTTCGTCGGCGACGATTGGGCCGAAGATCATCACGACATCCACGTGATGGACGACAACGGCACCCGGCTGGCCTCGCGCCGGCTGCCAGAAGGGCTCCCCGGCATCCGCGGATTGCACGACATCGTGGCCACCCACGCCCAAGACCCCCGACAGGTCGTGATCGGCATCGAAACCGATCGAGGTTTATGGGTCAACGCGCTGGTCGCGGCCGGTTACCAGGTGTATGCGGTCAACCCGCTGGCGGTCGCTCGCTACCGCGACCGCCACCATGTCTCCGGAGCTAAATCCGATGCCGGCGATGCCAAACTGCTGGCCGAGNGCGGCGCCAGCGGTCCGGGACCACCGTTGAGCCACGGCGCGTCCAGAGGGGCGTCCATGCCCGCCGGCGTGGGGACGGGCAACTCGCGCGGCGTGGGACCCGACAGCGGACCGCCGCACACCGGCCACGCGCCTCGGCCCTGAGTGGCCAGCACGCGCTCGGCGACCGCGATCTGCTGTTCCCTGGTGGCCAGTTCGGCCGACGGGGCGTACTCGCCACCGCCGTGCGAGGCCCAGGTGGAGGCGCTGAATTGGACGCCGCCGTGGTAGCCGTTGCCGGTGTTGATGCCCCAGTTGCCGCCGGACTCGCAACGGGCTACTTGATCCCACTCGCCGTCGGTGGCCGCGGCCGCCTGGCCGGCGAGGGCGATGCTGCCGCCACCGAGAACCGCCCCGGTGAAGGCGATCTTGGCGACGCTGATGCCGGAAGTGGTGGGCTTACGATGACGTCCACTCATAGGCGCCGGAACATTCCTCTCTCGGTACGCGCCTGCGAGGTCAGCTGTCGGGTTCGGGTTGGAGAGGCCACCCGGCCGACGTCGCACTCCCGTGGGAGCCGGTGCCGGCTTCACCCCAAGGAGCCGCATGCGGCCCCAGTCCGATCACGGTGGACCGGTGGGTCCCCCGCCTCCATCCACTTTCGGGGTTTCCCCGCCTACTGGATGGAGCTCGGCGCGATAAGCGAGGAGGAACGCCACACTCTGGAGATTGGCGAACCGTCGGAGACGCTAGCGGGTTCTGTTCGCCCCGTCACGTTTAGTGAAACCCGGCGTTTCCCTCACGGCCATCTGCGAAAAGCCCAGGAACATCGGGGATTTGCGCAGGTCATTGCACCCGAGATCGGAGCGTGATTGTGTCGTTATCGTTTCGTTACGTGAGGTATCTCACAGCGTCACCCGCCCGCGAAGGGCGGCAGCACGTCCACGGTGTCGCCGGGCTGTAACGCCGCGGCCTCGTCTCGAACGGCGATTCCGTCGCGCAGATACGAGCATCGGTTCAGCACGGTGGCGAGGCGGGATCCATGGACGGCGAGCCGCTCGACCAGCCCCGCGATCGTGGTCCCGGGACGCACCACCACCGTCTCCGCCTCGATCCCGGCGGCAGCGCGCGCGGCGGCGAAGTAGCGGACGGTCACCTGGATTCCCTCCGCCTCGGCCGCAGCTTCCATCGGGCTAGCCACCGATCGCGCTCATCGGGCGATCGGGCTGGACGAAGTCGGGATCGTTGATGCCGTGGCCGGCGGGCTTGCTCCACATCGCCCCGCGCCACGCCGCCTCGATCGCGTCGTCGCCCGCTTCGCCGCGCAACAGGCCCCGAAGGTCGGTTTCCTCAGCGGAGAACAGGCAGCTGCGAATCTGGCCGTCGGCCGTGAGCCGGGTGCGATCACACGTCGAGCAGAAGGCGTGCGACACGGACGCGACGATGCCGAACTTTCCGGTCGGGGTGTTCGGCCCGGTGTCGACCAGCCAGAGCTCGGCCGGGGCGGAGCCGCGCGGGGCCGGATCCGGCCGCAACCGAAAATGCGGCCGCAGCGTCGCCAGCACGTCGTCGGCGGTCAGTGCGGCGCCGCGGCGCCACTGATGTCCGGCGTCCAGCGGCATCTGCTCGATAACGCGCAGCTGATAGCCGCGCTCGAGGCAGAACCGCAACAGGCCGACAACGTCGTCGCGTCCGGTCGAGGGGTCGAGCACCGCGTTGACTTTCACCGGCGCCAGGCCCGCCTCCTTGGCGGCCGCCAGGCCGTCCAGCACGTCGGCGAGCCGGTCCCGGCGGGTGATGGCCGCGAAGTGGTCCCGGTCCACGCTGTCCATCGACACGTTGACCCGATCCAGGCCCGCCTCGGCGAGCGCGGCCGCCCGTCGCGCCAGCCCCACGCCGTTGGTGGTCAGCGAGATCTCGGGCCGGGGTTGCAGGCGGGCAGCCGCGGCGACGACCTCTTCGAGGTGGCGGGACAGCAAGGGCTCGCCACCGGTGAACCGCACGCTGGTGATGCCGAGCCGGGTGACGGCGATGTGCAGCAGCCTGGTCAGTTCGTCGGGCCGCAGCAGTTGCTCTGAAGGCAGCCAGTCCAGGCCCTCGGCCGGCATGCAGTAGCTGCACCGCAGGTTGCAGCGATCGGTCAGCGAGACCCGCAGGTCCGTGGCGGCGCGCCCGTAGGTGTCCACCAGTGGGCCGCTGGCCGGAATGCCTTGGGCCGCGGCGCCGCTGGTGCGGCCCGGCACCGTCGGTAGACCCAACGCCGTCAGCGTCATGCGGGCGCCGCCCCGAAGCGGGCCGGAACGATCTCCTTGCCCAGCGGCATCAACGACACGGGGATCATCTTGAGGTTGGCCAGCGCCAGCGGAATGCCGACGAGCGTGATCGCCATCGCCGCCGCGCTCGCCAGGTGACCGATCGCCAGCCACAGGCCAAAGAGCACTATCCAGATGACATTTCCGATGAGGGCGCCCGTCCCGGCGGTGGGCTTGTCGACGATCGTCCGACCGAACGGCCACAGCGCGTACGACGCGATGCGCAGCGAGGCGAAGCCGAAGGGGATGGTGACGATCAGCAGGAAGCTGATGAGCGCCGCCAGCAGGTATCCGGCGGCCATCCACAGGCCGCCGAACACGAGCCAGATGACGTTCAGGATCAGGCGCATATCACCTCCAGCGGTACTGCCAGGGTACCGAGTGACGGGGTAACGGGGGTGCTCGGCAGGCGGCCACCCGAGTAGGATCAGAATCCAACATGCGTCCTGCGCAGGCGGGACGCTTCTTGCGTTGCCCAACCTAGTGATCCGTCAGACAAGCAGGTGAGACCAGTGCCGACCGGCAAGGTTAAGTGGTACGACGCCGAAAAGGGGTTTGGCTTTCTGTCGCAGGAGGACGGCGAGGACGTGTACGTCCGCTCATCGGCGTTGCCCGCGGGGGTCGAGGGTCTCAAGGCGGGACAGCGGGTGGAATTCGGCGTGGCGTCGGGCCGGCGCGGGCCACAGGCGTTGAGTCTCAAGCTGATCGATCCCCCGCCCAGCCTGTCCAAGACCCGGCGCGAGGCGCCGGTCGAACACAAGCACAGCCCCGACGAGCTGCACGGGATGGTCGAGGACATGATCACGCTGCTGGAGGGTGCCGTGCAGCCGGAGTTGCGCAAAGGTCGCTACCCGGACCGCAAGACCGCACGTCGGGTCTCCGAGGTGGTCAAGGCGGTGGCCCGGGAGCTCGACTCCTAGCAGGGCGGTGCGCGCGAAACGTACCCCTACGCGGTGAAGCTACCGAGTGGTAACTTCGACATGCGTAGGCCGTGGTACTCGGGCCGGTGCCGGGTATTGCAGCCTCGATGTGGATCGTTAGCGAGGAGGCGGCGATGGCACAGCAAGCGCAGGTCACCGAGGAACAAGCCAGGGCGCTGGCCGAGGAATCCCGCGAAAGTGGTTGGGAAAAACCGTCGTTCGCCAAGGAACTCTTTCTCGGGCACTTTCCGCTAGACCTCATTCATCCGTTTCCGAAGCCATCCCGGGCCGACGAAGAGCGCATCGGGGCCTTCCTCGACCGGCTGCGGGAATTCCTCGACGGCGTCGACGGCAGCGTCATCGAACGCGACGCGCAGATCCCGGACGAGTACGTCAAGGGCCTGGCCCAATTGGGCTGCTTCGGGATGAAGATCCCCACCGAGTACGGCGGGCTGGGCATGTCGCAGGTCGCCTATAACCGGGCGCTGGTCATGGTTTCGTCGGTACACCCCAGCCTCGGCGCGCTGCTGTCGGCCCATCAGTCGATCGGGGTGCCCGAGCCGCTCAAACTCGCCGGGACCACCGAACAAAAGCAGAGGTTCCTGCCGCGCTGCGCCGCCGGGGCCATCTCGGCGTTCCTGCTCACCGAGCCCGACGTCGGTTCCGACCCCGCGCGTCTGGCGTCGACGGCGACACCGGTCGAGGACGGCAAGGCGTACGAGCTCGAGGGCGTGAAGTTGTGGACGACCAACGGCGTGGTCGCCGAGTTGCTGGTCGTGATGGCCCGGGTGCCCAAGGGCGACGGGCATCGCGGCGGCATCAGCGCCTTCGTCGTCGAGGCCGATTCGCCCGGGATCACCGTGGAGCGGCGCAACAAGTTCATGGGGCTGCGCGGCATCGAGAACGGTGTGACCAGGCTGCACGGCGTCCGGGTGCCCGCCGAGAACCTGATCGGCCGGGAAGGCGACGGCCTGAAGATCGCACTGACCACGCTCAACGCCGGGCGGCTGTCGATCCCGGCCAGCGCTACGGGGTCGGCGAAGTGGGCGCTGAAGATTGCCCGCGAATGGTCCGGCGAGCGCGTGCAGTGGGGCAAGCCGCTCGCCGAACACGAAGCGGTGGCGAGCAAGATCTCCTTCATCGCCGCCACCACCTACGCGCTCGACGCGGTGCTCGAGCTCTCTGCCCAGATGTCTGACGAAGGGCGCAACGACATCAGGATCGAGGCGGCGCTGGCCAAGTTGTGGTCCAGCGAAATGGCCTGCCTCATCGCCGACGAGCTGCTGCAGATCCGCGGCGGGCGGGGCTACGAGACCGCGGAGTCGCTGGCCGCGCGCGGTGAACGCGCGGTGCCCGTCGAGCAGGTGGCGCGCGACCTGCGGATCAACCGCATCTTCGAGGGATCCAGCGAGATCATGCGGCTGCTCATCGCGCGGGAGGCGGTCGATGCCCACCTGACCGCGGCCGGTGACCTCGCCAAGCCCGACACGGGTCTGCGGCAGAAAGCCGCCGCGGCCGTCGGCGCGAGCGGGTTCTACGCAAAGTGGTTGCCACAGCTGGCATTCGGCGAAGGGCAGCGGCCCACCGCGTACAATGAGTTCGGCTCGTTGGCGTCGCACCTTCGGTTCGTCGAACGCTCGACGCGCAAGCTGGCCCGCAACACCTTCTACGGGATGGCGCGCTGGCAGGCCAGGCTGGAGCAACGGCAGGGGTTCCTGGGCCGCATCGTCGACATCGGCGCGGAGCTGTTCGCGATGTCCGCGGCGTGTGTGCGCGCCGAGGGGCAGCGGGCCGCGGACCCGGTCGTCGGCCGACAGGCGTGCGGGCTGGCCGAAACATTCTGTGAGCAAGCGACATTGCGGGTGGAGGCGCTGTTCCGGGCGTTGTGGTCCAACTCCGACAGCAGCGACGTCCGGCTGACCCACGACGTGCTGGAAGGCCACTACACCTGGCTGGAGGACGGCATCGTCGATCAGTCGGAGGGCACCGGACCGTGGATCGCGCACTGGGAACCCGGAGCGTCGACCGAGGCCAATCTGGCCCGCCGATTCCTGACCTGAGTTCCCGGGCAGAATTGTCGCCATGGCCTCCTATGTAGCCCCGGCGGGCGAGTTCACCCGCGACACCAACTACATCGCCACCCGGATTACCGCCGACGGGCGTGACGGCTACCCGGTGGAGCCCGGCCGGTATCGGCTTATCGTGGCGCGCGCCTGCCCGTGGGCCAACCGCGCGATCATCGTGCGGCGGCTGCTGGGCCTGGAAAGCGCTCTCTCCATTGGGTTTTGCGGGCCCACGCACGACGAACGCAGCTGGACCTTCGACTTGGACCCGGGTGGCGTCGACCCGGTGCTGCAGATCCCGCGGCTGCAGGACGCGTACTTCAAGCGCTTCCCCGACTACCCGAAGGGGATCACCGTCCCGGCGATCGTCGACGTGCCGACCGGCGCGGTGGTCACCAACGACTTCGCGCAGATGACCCTGGATCTCTCGACGGAGTGGACCGCCTACCACCGCGACGGTGCGCCCCAGCTCTACCCCGAACCGCTGCGGGCCGAAATCGACGAGGTGAGCAAGCGGATCTACACCGAGATCAACAACGGCGTCTACCGGTGCGGCTTCGCCGGCTCGCAGCAGGCTTACGAGGCGGCCTACGACCGGCTGTTCACCGCGCTGGACTGGGTGAGCGATCGCCTCGCCGACCAGCGATACCTGGTGGGCGACACCATCACCGAGGCGGACGTGCGGCTGTTCACCACCCTGGCCCGCTTCGACCCGGTCTACCAGGGACACTTCAAGTGCAATCGGAGCAAGCTGTCCGAGATGCCGGTGCTATGGGCTTACGCGCGCGACCTGTTCCAGACGCCGGGCTTCGGCGACACCGTCGACTTCGTCCAGATCAAGCAGCACTACTACATCGTGCACGCCGACATCAACCCCACCCGCATCGTGCCCAAGGGCCCGGACCTGTCCGGCTGGCTGACCCTGCATGGGCGAGAGGCGTTGGGCGGCAGGCCTTTCGGGGACGGCAGCCCGCCGGGGCCCCCGGTCGACGGCGAGCGGGTGCCCGCCGGCCACGGCGCGTGAGTTAGGACGTCAGGCGCACTGACCATTCCGCGTGCGGGACGGCGCGGACCATGCCGGTGTCAGTCGATTGGCCTTCGTCGACCACCAACGTCAGCAACTGCACGACGATCCCGGTCAGCCGCCCGCGCTGCGGGTCGACCGTGGGGATGGTCACCGCGAAGCGGCTGCCCGGCCGGAAAATGGTCATGGCGGTGTTGGCGGGATCCTCGTACACCTGCAACAGCCGCCACGGCGCGCGCGCGATCGCCTCGGGAACCGAAAGTTGCACCGGATAGCGCTCATTGAACGGCAGCTCGCCCTGGGTCTGCGGCGTCTGGCAGTCGTTGAGGTTGAGCACATTGCAATACAAGTACGGCCCGACCCTGGTCAGGTGGCCGTGCGAGTACGCGCTGATCTCGGGTCGCTGCACACCGTGCTGACGCACCAGCAGCCATGCCCCGACGCCGGCCCCGACGCACGCGAGCGCCACCAAGGCCGCGACGAACAAGACCGCACCGCGTTTCACTCAGGCACCGCCGCCGGCCTTGCGGTGCGCACGCCCTCCTGCTCGACCATGACGGGCCGGTTGCCGCCGAGGCCGGGGATCAGCGAGTTGCCGCGGAAGCTGACCAGGGTCTGCGCCAGGCCGAGGATCAGCAGGGCGCTCACGGCGGTGAAGCCGACCCACAGTTCGGTGTACACGAGCACACCCAGCGCCCCGCCCAGCACCCACGCCAGCTGCAGGGTGGATTCCGATCTGCCGAATCCGGAGGCGCGCGATTCCTCGGGCAGGTCGTGTTGCAGCGAGGCATCGAGCGAGGCCTTGGCGATCGCACTGGACCCCGACGTGACCAGGGTGGCGATCACGGCCGCCATCAGGGTGCCCGCCACCGCGGCCGCCAACGCGACCGCGCACACCGCGACCGTGCAGCGCACCACCAGCACGGCGGGCCTGCCGAGCTTCAGGCGGGCGCTGGTGAAGTTACCCGCGAAGTTGCCGATCCCCGCCGCGGCTCCGATCACGCCCAGCATGGCCAGCTGAGCCCAGCCGTTGGATTGATGCGCCTTGGCCACAAACGCCGGATACAAGAACAGGAAGCCGACCATCACCTTGATGGTGCAATTGCCCCACAGGGAGGTGATGATGTTGCGGCCCAACGGTTGCCGAAGCGTCCCGCGCACCTTCTTGACCTCTTCGGGCCAGCCTCGCCGCGGCGGGCCGCTGTCGTTGCGATAGCTCAGGGTGGCCGGTACCTCACCCGCGGTCACCTCGACCCAGCGCGGGATCCGCATCGACAGCAGGGCGCCGGCGATCGTGACAGCGATCACGACGAACAACGCGCCGGGCAGCTTGAACAAATGGGTGCAGACGAACTCGACGCCGCCCGCGATCGCGCCGCCTGCGATCGTGCCGCCGAGGAGGCCGAACACGGTCAGCCGGGAGTTGACCCGCACCAGGTCGATGGTCGGCGGCATCACCCTCGGTGTCACCGCGCTGCGCAGCACGCTGAAGGACTTGGAGAGCACCATCATGGCCAGCGCGCAGGGATAGAGCACCATCGACGGGTAGCTGCCCGTGGCGCCGTCGTAGTTCATGATCAGCAACACCGCCAGCGCGGTGCGCAGCGCGAAGGACAGCGCCAGCGCGACGCGCCGGCCGTGCTGGAGCCGGTCCAGCGCCGGACCGATGAGCGGGGCGATCACCGCGAACGGCGCGATGGTGATCAACAGGTACAGCGCCACCTTGGACTTGCTCTCCCCGCTGGCCGCGGCGAAGAACAGCGTGTTGGCCAGCGCGACGGCCATCGCGGCATCCACCGCGAAGTTGGCGACCACCGGCCACGTCAGGGCGGTCAGGCCGGACTTGTCGGCGCCGTCGGCGGTGGCGGCCCGCTGCACCATCCAGTACATGCGGGAACCCATTTCGCGGCTTCGCATCGCCGCGGCGCGGGTGACCGTGATGCGTTCACCGGCGGCGGCACCACGCGGGGGCGCGGTGCCGCCGCGGTCCGGCTCGGGTTCTTCGCGCAGCGGTGGCAGGTAGCGGTTCGCGCTCGGCATCGGCGGCGACCGGCGTGACCGGCCCCGACCGGTGTCGTCGGCGGGGTAATTGGCCATGCCCGGGTGCTGGTTGGAGGATCCGTTGCGGTTCGGGCGGGGGTGGCGGCCCGGGTTGGAGGCCACCCGACCCCGATCATCACGCCGCCGCCCGGACACGAATCAATTCTGTCTTATGCCGGCGGGCAACCGGGCATGGCTCGCCAACCTAGTATTGGAGACGCACTGCAGAGAGGGGACACCGTGACCGGACCCACCGACGGGTCGGCGGAACCCGCCGCGACGACCGTGGCCGAGGGGCCCGACGAGCTGGCCGCCGTGCTCACGGGTGCCGCTGACCGGGCCCGGGCCGCCGTCGAGGAGTTCGCCGGCGCCGAGGCCGTCGGGGACTACCTGGGCGTCGGCTACGAGGATCCGAACGCCGCGACCCACCGGTTCCTGGCGCATCTGCCCGGTTATCAGGGGTGGCAATGGGCGGCCGTCGTCGCCGCGCACCCGGGCGCCGACCACGCCACGATCAGCGAAGTGGTGCTGATCCCGGGACCGACAGCGCTGCTCGCGCCGGAGTGGGTGCCCTGGGACCAACGGGTGCGGCCGGGCGATCTGAGCCCCGGGGACCTGCTGGCGCCCGCGGCGGACGACCCGCGGTTGGTTCCGGGCTACACCGCCAGCGGCGACCCCGAGGTGGACGAGGTCGCCGCCGAGATCGGGTTGGGCCGGCGCTGGGTGATGAGCGCGTGGGGCCGCGCCGAGGCGGCCGAGCGGTG
Organism: Mycobacterium interjectum; assembly: GCF_900078675.2. Classification (GTDB taxonomy): domain Bacteria; phylum Actinomycetota; class Actinomycetes; order Mycobacteriales; family Mycobacteriaceae; genus Mycobacterium; species Mycobacterium interjectum. The sequence continues at coordinate 3,305,320 of NZ_LT546237.1, read as the reverse complement.
GCACACCGGCGACCACGGTCCCGACTCGCCGATGGCCCGGTCCACCAAGCGGATGTGCCGCGATTGTGGTTTTTTCCTGCCGCTGGCCGGATCGCTGGGCGCGATGTTCGGGGTGTGCGGCAACCAGTTGTCCGCCGACGGGCACATCGTCGACAAGCAATACGGCTGCGGTGCCCACTCGGACACACCGGCCCCGGCGGGCACCGGCTCGCCGGCATACGAGCCCTACGACGACGGCGTGCTGGACGTCGCGGACAACCCGCCGCCGCCCGAACCCCCGGACCCGGAATCGCCGCCCGAGGCTGCGGAGCCCGAGTCTCCGGAACCTGGGGACTAGCCCCGCTCGGCGGCGGCTTTGATGTTCGCCAGCGACGCGTTCATCCCCGCCAGCAACTCGCGTTCGAAATTCTCGGTCCCACCGAAGAGCGCGTTCACCGACAGGTTCGAAAACGCGCTGACGCCGTTTTCGGCGTGACGGCTCTCGATCACCCGCGTGCCCCGGCCGCTGGGCTCGAGTTCATAGCTCCAGATCGTGCCGTTGGTGTTGACCCGGAACGCCAGCCTTTTCTCGGGAATGACCTCGACAACCGTGCAGGTGGTGGGCCAGAACATGCGGTGGCGCCGGTTGAGGTTCAGGGTGCGGGTGCCCGCGCGAAGAGGCCCCAGCGGCCTCATCCAGCGACACTGCGGGCTCCAGTCCGGCATCCGCCGGAAGTCGGAGATCAACGCCCACACTTTGGCGGCCGGCGCGTCGATGTCGACCTGCGTCTGCAACAGCGGAGCGACCATCGTTCCTCCCGGGGCAGCGAACCTATTGGCGNAAGTGGTCGGTTTTCACCTCAATCGCGGCGTGCTCGCTGCCGCCAGGAGGGTGCCGGAACCCAGCGTCGCCCAGGTCGTCGAGGCCGCCCGCACCGTCGCGGTCCTCGAGGGCGTCAACGACCACGAGAACCTGGGTTCGATATTTCGCAACGCAGCCGGGCTTGGCGTGGACGCGGTGGTATTCGGCGGCGGGTGCGCCGACCCGCTCTACCGTCGCGCCGTGCGGGTGTCGATGGGCCACGCGCTGCTGGTGCCGTATGCGCGGGCGGCCAGCTGGCCGCACGACCTGCTGTTGTTGAAGGAGATGGGTTTTCGGCTGATGGCCATGACGCCGCAGCGCGAGGCGTGTGCGCTGGCCGAGGCGATGGCCGGGGCGGTCGACGAGCGTGTCGCGGTGCTGGTGGGCGCCGAGGGCCCCGGGCTGACGACGGCCACGCTGCGACTCAGCGATGTGCCGGTGCGCGTCCCGATGTCGCGCGGCACCGACTCGCTCAACGTCGCCACCGCAGCAGCCCTGGCGTTCTACGAGCGGGCTAGGCTCACGTGGTGAGCGACGAGTCCGTCCCCTGGGCAACGGGTTTGACCGTCTCCGCGTTCGTCGCCGCCGTGACCGGCGCCGCCGTCGTCGTGCTCAGCCTCGGCCTGATCCGGGTGCATCCGCTGCTGGCGGTCGGTCTCAACGCCGTGGCGGCGGGCGGCCTGGCGCCGACGTTGTGGGGCTGGCGGCGCACCCTGGTGCTGCGGTGGTTCGTGCTGGGCGCCGCCGTGGGCGTGGGCGGTGCGTGGCTGACGCTGCTCGCGATGACGGTGGGGTAGCGGCTTACTGACCGACGGCTAGCGGTGCCCGCTTGAGCGCACCCCAAGCAGCACGTCCTCCCAGGCCGGAATGACCGGCTTGCCGCGCCGGGTGTGCACCGGTTGTTCGGGCGCGGCGGGGGGCGCCGGCTCGGCGGATTCGCCTCCGGACCCGGGCGCTTCCGCCGCCTCGAAGTCGAGGCGGGCCACCCGGGCGAGCGGTCGCAGCGGGCGCTCGAAGCCCGGGTCGATCAGCTCGCTGGCCGCGTCGTCGACCGCCGTGACCGTTCCGCCGTGGGCGCCGGGGGCGAAACTGAAATGCGCGATGTTGTCCGAGCGCCCGGCCTTCCAGGCGAGCTGCACCGTCCAGCGGCCGTCTTCGTTGCGCCACGCGTCCCAGCTGAGCCGGTCGGGTTCCAGGCCGCGCGCCACCAATGCGGAGCTGACGGTCTCGAGAAGGGTGAGCACGGCGGGCCCGTCGGCCAGCATCGGGTGTGCGGCGGTTGCCAGCTCGGCGGCACGGGCACGCTCCAGCAGCACCGGGTGAGCAAAGCGGCGGATCCGCGAAATGTCGGAGCCCGACGCCGTGGCCACCTGATCGACGGACGCACCGGCGCGAATCCGGGCCTGAATCTCTTTGGGGCTCAACATATTAGTGACTTGCATGTCGAGCGGCGGCTGCTCCGGCTGTGACGACTCGCCGCGCAGGGCGGCCCGGAGTCTGTCGTCGGCCACCAGCTTGAACCGTTCTGCGGGGTCATCACCCTCGCAGATGATGTATTTGCTCTCGTCGTCGAGACCAACCACTTTGAGTTCCCGCATGGCTTCTCCTCGCAGGCTCCGCGCCGGTCAGCGACGGACCCCTCGGGTCCGCACTCTAGTGCAGCTAACGCCGGTAACCCGCTCTGACACGCTGGCGGGTTGCGGGCTGATGACGCGGAAGTTAAAGCCGCTCGACGACCCAGTCGACGCACTGGGTCAGGGCGCTGATGTCGTCGGGGTCGACCGCGGGGAACATCGCCACCCGCAACTGGTTGCGGCCCAGTTTGCGGTAGGGCTCGGTGTCGACGATCCCGTTAGCGCGGAGCGTCTTGGCGACGGCCGCGGCGTCGACCTCGTCGACGAAGTCGATCGTGCCCACCACCTGAGACCGCAACGCGGGATCGGCGACAAACGGTGTCGTGTAGGGCCGCTCCTCGGCCCACGAGTACAACCGCTGCGAGGAGTCCGCCGTGCGCTTGACCGCCCACTCGAGGCCGCCGTTGCCGAGCATCCAGTCCAGCTGTTCGGCCATCAGCGCCAGCGTGCCGATCGCCGGGGTGTTGTACGTCTGATTTTTCAGGCTGTTTTCCACGGCTATCGGCAGCGACAGGAAGTCGGGAACCCAGCGACCGGAGGACGCGATGGACTCGACGCGGGCGAGCGCGGCCGGGCTCATGACGGCCAGCCACAGCCCGCCGTCACTGGCGAAGTTTTTCTGCGGCGAGAAGTAGTAGGCGTCCGCTTGCGTGATGTCGACGGGCAGGCCGCCGGCGCCCGAGGTCGCGTCGATGAGGACGAGCGCGTCACCCGAGCCGGCAGGGCGGCGGATCGGCACCGCGACCCCGGTCGACGTCTCGTTGTGCGCCCAGGCGATCGCATCGACCGACGGATCGGCTTGCGGTTCCGGGGCGGTGCCGGGATCCGACTTGATGACGATGGGGTCGCCGACGAAGGGGTTCTTGGCGACCGAGGAGGCGAACTTGGCGCTGAACTCGCCGAAGGAGAGGTGCAGCGACCGCTTGTCGATCAGCCCGAACGCGGCGGCATCCCAGAACGCGGTCGCGCCGCCGTTGCCGAGGATGACCTCATACCCGTCGGGCACGGAGAACAGCTCGGTCACCCCCGAGCGAACCCGGCCCACCAGATCCTTGACCGGTGCTTGCCGGTGCGACGTGCCGAACAACGGCGCGGCGGTGGTGGTCAACGCCTTCAGCTGTTCGGGCCGGATCTTGGAAGGGCCGCAGCCGAAGCGGCCGTCGCGGGGTTTGATGTCGGAAGGGATGTCGAGCTGGTCAGCCATATCCGCCAGCCTAGTGAGCGATCCGAAGGCGGTGACGCCGCGGGCTGAACTGAGCGGCAGGATGTGAGGCAGGCCACACGGGTCGCGTGACCACTGGTCAGGCCACAGTGCCTCCGGCGGGTCTAGAAAATATCCGGTACCTGCGGTACTGTCTGGACATTGCACGTCCAAATGTAAACCTCGGTGGGGAGGCTTGGAATGGACAGGACGCGAATGGTCCGGCGTTGGCGACGCAACATGGAAGTGCGCGACGACGCCGAGTACGTGAACATGCTTGCCACACTGTCCGAGGGGTCGGTGCGGCGAAACTTCAACCCCTACACCGACATCGACTGGGAATCAAAGGAATTCGCCGTCACAGAGAGCGACCCACGGTGGATCCTGCCGTTGACCGACCCGCTGGGGCGGCATCCCTGGTACCAGGCCCAGCCCGAAGAGCGCAAGATCAAGATCGGCATGTGGCGGCAGGCCAACGTGGCCAAGGTGGGGCTGCACTTCGAGTCGATCTTGATCCGCGGCCTGATGAACTACACGTTCTGGGTGCCCAACGGCTCGCCCGAATACCGCTACTGCCTGCATGAATCGGTCGAAGAGTGCAACCACACCATGATGTTCCAGGAGATGGTGAACCGCATCGGCGCGGACGTCCCGGGCATGCCGCGGATGCTCAAGTGGCTCTCGCCGCTGGTTCCGCTTGTCGCAGGCCCGTTGCCGGTGGCGTTCTTCATCGGTGTGCTCGCCGGCGAAGAGCCCATCGACCACACGCAGAAAAATGTGCTGCGCGAAGGCAAGTCGCTGCACCCGATCATGGAGCGGGTGATGGCCATCCACGTGGCCGAGGAGGCCCGGCACATCTCGTTCGCGCACGAGTTCCTGCGCCGGCGGCTGCCGGAGCTGACCAAGCGGCAGCGGTTCTGGACGGCGCTGTACCTGCCGCTGACCATGAAGATGTTGTGCCGGGCGATTGTGGTGCCGCCCAAGGCCTTCTGGCGCGAGTTCGACATTCCGCGCGAGGTCAAGAAGGAACTGTTCTTCCGGTCCCCGGAGTCGCGCAAGTGGCTCAGCGACATGTTTGGTGACGTGCGGATGCTGGCTTACGACACTGGGCTGATGGAAACGCGGTCCGCCCGGCTGATGTGGCGCCTCTGCAAGATCAACGGCAAGCCGTCGCGCTACCGCAGCGAGCCGCAGCGCCAGCACCTGGCCGCCGCACCGGCCGCATAGGGCTGCGCGGGTTCTTTTATGCCGCACGTTATTACCCAGTCGTGCTGCAACGACGGGTCCTGTGTTTTCGCGTGCCCGGTCAACTGCATCCACCCGTCACCGGACGAGCCCGGGTTCGCGACATCGGAGATGCTCTACATCGATCCGGTGGCGTGCGTGGACTGCGGCGCGTGCGTGGGCGCGTGCCCGGTCGGCGCCATCGCGCCCGACTCCCGGCTGGACACCAAGCAGCTGCCGTTCGTCGAGATCAACGCGTCCTTCTACCCGAAGCGGCCCGAGGGCGAGAAGCTGCCGCCCACCTCGAAGCTGGCCCCGGTGATCCCCGCCGCCGAGGTGCGCGCCCGCCGTCGGCCATTGACCGTGGCGATCGTCGGCTCGGGCCCCGCGGCGATGTATGCCGCCGACGAGCTGCTCACCCAACATGGCGTGCGGGTCAACGTATTTGAGAAGCTGCCGACGCCCTACGGACTGGTGCGCGCCGGGGTGGCGCCCGACCACCAGAACACCAAAAGGGTCACCCGGCTTTTCGACCGGATATCCGGCCACCGACACTTCCGGTTCTACCTGAACGTCGAGATCGGCAGGCACCTGAGTCATGCGGATCTGTTGGCCCACCATCACGCCGTCGTGTATGCGGTGGGTGCACCCGACGATCGTCGCCTGGGCATCGACGGCATGGGTCTGCCGGGCACCGGGACCGCCACCGAGTTGGTGGCGTGGCTCAACGGGCATCCTGAGTTCACCGATCTGCCAGTCGATCTCGATCACGAGCGGGTGGTGATCATCGGCAACGGCAATGTCGCCCTCGATGTGGCCCGCGTCCTCACGGCGGACCCCGACGACCTGGCCCGCACCGACGTCTCCGGCCATGCGCTCGAGGCGTTGCGGCGCTCCGCGGTGCGCGAAGTGGTGATCGCCGCCCGGCGCGGGCCGGCCAATTCGGCTTTCACCCTGCCCGAACTGATCGGGCTCACCGGCGCCTCCGACGTCGTGCTCGACGCCGGCGACCGTCGGCGGGTGGCAAGCGATCTGGCCGCCGTGTCGGACCCGCTGACCAAGAACAAGCTGGAGATCCTGAGCATGCTGGGCGACGATTCGGCGCCGGCGTCCCGCCGGCGAATCCGGCTGGCCTATGCACTCACGCCGCACCGCATCCTCGGAGAGCGGTGTGCCACCGGAGTCGAGTTCACCGTCACCGGCTCCGAGGAGGTGCGCCGGCTGGAGGCCGGCCTGGTGCTGACGTCGATCGGTTATCGCGGCAAGGAGATTCGTGGGCTTCCGTTCGACGAATCGGCGACCGTCGTGCCCAACGACGGCGGTCGTGTGGTGGACCCAGGCTCCGGCCGTCCGGTGCCCGGCGCCTACGTCGCGGGTTGGATCAAGCGCGGACCAACGGGGTTCATCGGCACGAACAAGTCCTGCTCCCTGCAAACCGTCCAGGCGCTGGTGGCCGATTTCAACGCCGGCAGGCTGACCGACCNTGCTCGCGGTCGCCGCGGCCGCGCCGGCGACGCCGCGGCGACGCCGGCTGCTGGCCCGGCTGTCTGGTGGAAGCTAACCGGCTCCCTGCCCGGACATCGCGGCGGTGACCTCCTCCATGCTGACTTCCCGCACCGGCTGACCCATCGACCAGTGGTGGCCGAACGGGTCGGCGACCACGCCGTAACGGTCACCCCAGAACTGGTCGTCCAGCGGGGCCACCACGGTGGCGCCGGCGTCCAGCGCCCGCTGGAACTTGGCGTCGACGTCGGTGACCGTCAGGTGGATGGTGACCGGCGTGCCGCCCAGGGCCGTGGGCGTCATCGACTTGCCGCCACACACCTCCGGGAAGTCGTCGTTGAGCATCACGGTGAAACCGTTGACGCGCAGCGCGGCGTGCACCAGCTTGCCGTCGGGACGGGGCACCCGGCCCAGCTCCTCGGCTCCAAATGCCTTGACGTAGAAGTCGATCGCCGCGGCGGCGTCGTCGACGACGAGGTGCGGGCACAGTGCGGGTTCGATGTTGATCGCCATGGTGATCTCCTTGTTGTCGGTCTCCCGCGCCAACCCGGCGTGGGCCGGCACACGGTTATTGACTCGTCCCGCGACGGAAATTAATCGGAGTCATCGCGGCACGCGCCCATTCAATCGCCGGGCACCGACAAGCACCGGACGCGAGCGTGACCACAGCACGAAATGTTGGGCCGAAATTCGCGGTGTGGTTACACCCCGCGCAGATCAGGCGTGGGTGAGAACCCGGTCCCAGCCCTCGACGGCGTTCGGGCTGCGCGGGCCCGGGCCCACATAGATGGCCGAGGGCCGCANTTGACCAGGCCGCGGGCGTCGCCGGTGCGCTCGACCTCTTCGAGCATCGGCAGCACCCGGGCCGGCGCCCCGCCGTGCAGCGGGCCGCTCATCGCCCCGATCGCCCCCGACAGCGAGGCGGCGACGTCCGCACCGGTCGAGGCGATCACCCGCGCGGTGAACGTCGAGGCGTTCATGCCGTGCTCGGCGGCCGATACCCAGTAGGCGTCGATGGCCTCGACGTGCCTGGGGTCGGGCTCGCCCTGCCAGCGGGTCATGAATCGCGCTGTGACGGTTGGGCATTCGTCGATGACCCGCTGCGGCACGGCGGGCTGATAGATGCCGCGGGCCGACTGCGCGACATAGGACAGGGCCATCACCGAGGCCCGGGCCAGCTGATCGCGGGCGGTGGCGTCGTCGGTGTCCAACAGCGGCTTGTAGCCCCAGATCGGCGCCAGCATCGCCAGGCCGGCCTGCACGTCGACCCGCACATCGCCGGTGTGGATCGGCAGCGGGAAGGGCTCGGCGGGCGGCAGCCCGTGACCGAACTTGCCGTCGACCAGCAGCGCCCACACGTCACCGAACGTGACCTGCTGAGTCACCAGGTCCTCGATATCCACGCCGCGGTAGCGCAGCGCGCCGCCGTCTTTATCCGGTTCGGCGATTTCGGTGGTGAACGCCACCACGCCCTCCAGGCCGGGGACAAAGTTTTCCGGGACAGTCATGCGGAAATTCTCGCACCCCACGGCCGGGCGGATGCTACCGGCCGGTAGCAACCCCCGGTAGCGTTGGCGTAATGGCAGGACCGGGCCCCGGAGCAGGCTCCGAAACAGGACGAGAACACCTGGAGAGAATGCGCGTGGAATACGGGTCGGTCGAGAAGGACGGCAGCCCGGACCTGGACGCGGACTGGCTGGCCGACGGGTGGCTCGCTTTGTTCCGCAGGTGGCTTGACGACGCCGAGCGCGCCGGCGTGGCCGAGCCGAACGCCATGGTGCTGGCAACCGTCGCCGGCGGCAGGCCGGTCAGCCGAGCGGTGTTGTGCAAGAGCGCCGATGAGACCGGAATCACTTTCTTCACCAACTACGACTCCGACAAGGGCGCCGAGCTGGCCGCGACGCCGTACGCGTCGGCGACCTTCCCCTGGTTCCTGTTGGGCCGGCAGATCCACATCCGCGGCCCCGTGACCAAGGTGGACCCCCAGGTGACGCGGGACTACTGGTCCATGCGGCCGCGCGGCTCACAACTGGGCGCCTGGGCGTCACACCAATCGCGGCCGATCGCGTCGCGCGCGGCGCTGCTGGGCCAGCTCGCCGAGGTCACCGCGCGCTTCGCCGACTCGGAAACCGTCCCGGTGCCGCCCAACTGGGGCGGATACCTCCTCGCGCCCGAGGTGGTCGAATTCTGGCAGGGTCGGGAAAACCGGGTGCACAACCGGATTCGGGCCATCGGCGCTCGGGTCGAGCGCCTTCAGCCCTGACCCTTGCGCTTCACGACGGGCGCATCCGGCCTCGCTATGACATCCGTCACGTCGCAAACTCGGCGCGGCTTAACCGTCCGATGGCCGCGGGACCCGCGGACCGGACCCCGGGCAGGCGCGCCGTCCCGATAACGACTACCTTCAGCTGTAAGCACCGAGTCAGGGCAGCCATATCAGCCAGAGCGCAAAGGGGTTCTCGTGGCCGACACCGACGACACCGCAACTCTGAAGTACCCAGGGGGCGAGATCGACCTCGAGGTCGTGCACGCCACCGAAGGAGCCGACGGGATTGCGCTCGGCCCCCTGCTGTCCAAGACCGGCTACACGACGTTCGACAACGGCTTCGTCAACACCGCCTCGTGCAAGAGCTCCATCACCTACATCGACGGCGACGCCGGCATTCTGCGATACCGCGGCTATCCGATCGAGCAGCTCGCGGAGAAGTCGACCTTCATCGAGGTGAGCTACCTGCTCATCTACGGCGAGCTGCCGAACAAGGAGCAGCTGGACGAGTTCACCAACCGGATCCAGCGGCACACGATGCTGCACGAGGATCTGAAGCGCTTCTTCGACGGCTTCCCGCCCAACGCCCACCCGATGCCGGTGCTGTCCAGTGTGGTGAACGCGTTGAGCTCCTACTATCCCGATGCCCTGGACCCCGTGGACAACGGCCAGGTCGAGCTGTCGACCACCCGGCTGCTGGCGAAGCTGCCCACGATCGCCGCGTATGCCTACAAGAAGTCGATCGGACAGCCCTTCCTCTACCCGGACAACTCGCTGAGCCTGGTGGAGAACTTCCTGCGGATGACGTTCGGGCTGCCGGCCGAGCCGTACCACGCCGACCCGGAGATCGTCCGGGCGCTGGACATGCTGTTCATCCTGCACGCCGACCACGAGCAGAACTGCTCGACGTCGACGGTGCGGTTGGTGGGCTCGTCGCGGGCCAACCTGTTCACATCCATCTCCGGCGGCATCAACGCGCTGTGGGGTCCATTGCACGGCGGCGCCAACCAGGCGGTGCTAGAGATGCTCGAGCAGATCCGCGAGAGCGGCGACGACGTCGGCGAATTCGTCCGGAAGGTGAAGAACCGCGAAGCCGGAGTCAAGCTGATGGGCTTCGGGCACCGCGTCTACAAGAACTACGACCCGCGGGCGCGGATCGTCAAGGAGCAGGCCGACAAGATACTGGCCAAGCTCGGCGGCGACGACGACCTGCTGAGCATCGCCAAGCACCTCGAAGAGGCGGCCCTCACCGACGACTACTTCGTCGAGCGCAAGCTCTACCCCAACGTCGACTTCTACACCGGCCTGATCTATCGGGCGCTCGGTTTCCCGACCCGGATGTTCACGGTGCTGTTCGCGCTGGGACGGCTGCCGGGCTGGATCGCGCACTGGCGTGAGATGCACGACGAGGGCGACAGCAAGATCGGCCGCCCGCGCCAGATCTACACCGGGTACACCGAGCGCGACTACGCGACCATCAACGACCGCTAGTTACCGCTCGCCAGGGAAGCCAGCACCGCCATCGCGGCGTTGTGGCCGCCGATGCCCGACACCGCCCCGCCGCGGCGGGCGCCCGAGCCGCACAACATGATTCGATCATGCGCGGTGGCGACCCCCCAGCGCCGCGCCGGCGTGTCCAGCGGGTCGTCGTCGTCGGCGAACGGCCACGTGAGCCCACCGTGGAAGATGTTGCCCGCAGTCATCCCGAGCTTGCGGTGCAAGTCCAGGGTGGTCGTCGTCTCGATGCATGGCAGGCCGTGCGCATCGCTCATCAGCACCTCCTGAATCGGCTCAGCCAGAACGGAGTTCAGCGACGCCAGCACCGATTCCGTCAGTCGGTCGCGCAGGGCGCCGGAGTAGCTGCCGTCGAACAGCGAGTGCGGGGTGTGCAGGCCGAACACCGTCATCGCGTGGGCGCCCGACTGGCGCAACTCGTCCGGCAAGATGCTCGGGTCGGTCAGCGAATGGCAATAGGCTTCGCAGGGCAGCGGATTCGGGATGTGCCCGCCGGCCGCGCGGCGATACGCGCTGTCCAGTTGGGTCCAGGTCTCGTTCGCGTGGAACGTCCCGGCGAACGCCTGCTCGGGTGTGACGCCGCCGTCGCGCAATCGGGGCAGGCGGTGCAGCACCATGTTCACCTTGACCTGTGCACCCTGGGCCGGGACCGCCGGCCGCGTGCCGAGCAGGCCGGCCAGGACCGTCGGTGTGACGCCGGCCAGCACGAAGCGGCCCCGCACCTCGTGCTCTTTCTCGCCGCAGCGGTAGCGCACCCCGCCGTCGGGTTCGACCGCGAAAACATCTGCACCGATGATGATTTCGGCGCCATAGCCGGAGGCCGCCGACACCAGGGCGCTAGTCAGCGAGCCCATCCCGCCGACGGGGACGTCCCAGTGCCCGGCGCCGCCGCCGAGCACGTGGTAGAGGAAGCAGATGTTCTGCCGCAGTGAAGGGTCGTCGAGGGGAGCGAACGTGCCGATCAGCGCGTCTGTCGCGATCACGCCGCGGACCAGGTCATTGCCCACCGCGTCGGTGATGGCGCGGCCGATCGGCTCGTCGACCATGGCCCGCCATGCGGCGGCCGCGTCGGGATCGCCGCCGTCGATGACGTGCCGGCGGGCCTGCTCGCGGGTGCGCAGCGGCTCGAGCAGCGTGGGCCAGAGCGGTTCGGTCACCGCCCGGCAGCGTTGGTAAAAGGCGGCGAAACGGCCCTCGTCCTCGGCCGCGCCGATGGCACCGAACGTCCCGGGGCGCCCGACCAGCAGCCCGCTGCGGCCCCTGGTGCCGGGATCCGGCGTGTACGACGAATACGGCCGGCGGGCCAGTCGCACCGCGGCGCCCAGGTCGTCGACGATGCGGGCCGGCAGCAGGCTGACCAGGTAGGAGTAGCGCGACAGACGAACCCCCACCCCGTCGAAGGCCTGCGCCGAAACCGCGGCGCCGCCGGGCCGGTCCAGGCGCTCCAACAACCGCACCCGAAGGCCCGCCCGGGCGAGATAACCGGCCGCGACCAACCCGTTGTGGCCGCCACCGACGACTACGGCATCGAGGGCGTCGTCGTCGCTCAGTTCAGGTAGCCCTCGACCTCGTCGGGCGGGCGCACCAGCGCCTCGCGCGGGTCACCACCGGTTTCGCGCAGCGCGCGGCGCTGCCGCAGCAGGTCCCAGCACTGGTCGAGCTCCACTTCGACTCGGCGCAGGCGATCCTGCTCCTCCGACGTGCTGATGTCGCCGTGCTGCACCTGCGACCGCAGCGTTTTCTCCTCGTCGACGAGGCTGCGGATGTAAGCCAGGGTTTCGCTGTCGGTCGGTTTTCTGCCGTTTCCCATCGCTCCAGTGTGCCCGACCTGGCAGGCGCCGCCGCGTCGAATCGGTAGGCTGCATATCGCCTGCAAAACGAAAGCGCGGGTGACTAATGAGCGAGGGGGCAATGGTGGGGTTAGGGGTGGATTTGCGGCAAGCGCCCGCAGATACCGACTTGGGGCCGGATCCGGAATTGCACCGGCGGCCGCTCGGCCTTCCGTGGATGATTGCAGTCATGGTTATTCCGTTGCTGATTGCGGCGATCGGTTACGGCGCGTTCGAGCGACCCCGACCCACGCATGGCCCGGCCGGTGCGGCGCCGACGAGCAGGGCCGCCGCTCGGAAGCTGTCGCTGGCGCCGCTCTCGATTACCCGAATCGGGAATAGCTATACCCTCAGCGGGGATTTCCCCGACGACTCCGCGAAAGCCACGTTACTGGGGGCGCTTAATGGGGCGCTGCCGCCGGGCGTCAACATCGTCGATCAAATCCGCATCAATCCCAATATCGACGCGCTCGACTTCGCAAAAGCGGGACCATTTTTCAAAGACAGCGCCTCGATTCCCGATTTCAGTCTCACGGTGAGCGGTGACACCATCACCTTCGCCGGCACCGCCGCGTCGCAGGACCAAAACAACACCGTCCACCTGGAGGCGGTGCGCATCTGGTCCAATCTCAACGTCGTTGACAAGCTTGTGATCAACGGGCAGGTCCCGCCGCCCGCGGCGCCGGCCGCCGTGCAGTGCAACGACCTGCAAGCGGCGATCACCGCGGTGACGGGTGGACCGATCGCGTTCGCAACTGACGGGTTCAGCCTGACCCCGGCCGATGAGCCGATACTGACCCAGGTGTCGGACAAGCTCAAGGCGTGTCCGACCGCGCATCTGACGCTCAACGGCTACGCCGACAATTCGGGCGTCGAGGCGATCAACGTCCCGTTGAGCACCCAGCGGGCGCAAAAAGTCGCCGATTTTCTCGTTGCCCATGGCGTCGCAGTCCCCCAGCTGGTCGTCAAGGGCCTCGGCTCGGCAAACCCCATCGCGTCGAACGACACGGCGGAGGGCCGCGCCAAGAACCGTCGCGTCGAAATCGTTGTCAGTTAAGGAGATCCGGCATGGATTTCGTGATCCAGTGGTTGTGGTACCTCCTCGCTTTCGTGGCAGGCTCGGCCGTTGCGCGGGTGATCGCCAACATCATGAACAAACGCGTCGACGTTGACGAAGTCCCTTCCGCCTCGACGGCTCGCGGAATAGGCGGGGAGCGATGAGCCACGTGCACTGGCTGCTCTTCAGCCTGTCTTTCGTGATGGGTTTGGCGTTGACGCTCGCGCTCGCGGTGCGCCCCGTCAAACGTCCGATGCCGGCGGCAGCGCCCGCGGACGCGTTGGCCGGCGCCGCGGATGTCGAGTCCGAGCCGGCCACGACGAGGATTCCGGCCCCGTATGAGTTCTTCGCGATCGACGTCCCGGGCGACGACCACGCGCCGACAACCACGCGCCCCGTCGAGCAGGAGTCACCGACAAGTGTGATTCCCGTCGAGGAAGAACCGCCGACGACAACGATTCCGGTCGAGGAACACCCGACGATTGCGATTGAGGTGGAGCAGGAGCCGCCGGCGGCGGAGCCTGCCGTGGCGGATGAGTCACCTGCGACGGAGGTCCGCGTCGCCGAAGCGTCGCCGGCCCTGGACCTCCTCGCAAAGCGAGAACACCCGACGACAATCATCCCGGTGGAACAAGAGCCGCCGGCCGCGGGGCTTCCTGTCGCGGATGAGCCGCCGGCCGCGGGGCTTCCTGTCGCGGATGAGCCGCCTGCCGCGGGGGTTCCCGTCGCGGATGAGCCGCCGGCCGCGGACTTTGCCGTCTCGAATGAGTCACCTGCCACGGAGCTTCCCGCGGAGCAAGAACACCCGACGACATTTATCCCAGGGGAGCAAGAGCCACCGGCCGCGGAGCTTCCCGAGGGGGACGAGCCCACGGCGACTCCGGAGACGAAAAAGCAGCCCAAGAAAAGGTTTTCGTTCATCAGAAGGTTCCTGGTGAAGAGGGCCGCGGCTGCCCAAGAGCCGAAGGCCGACGGCTCGGCCCCGAAGAAGGCCCCGCCGAGGAAGGCTCGCACGCCCGCGAAAGGGGCACCGGCGAAGAGGCTTCCGGGCGCGCGGAAGGCGCCGCCGCGGAAGGTCCCACCGGGCAAGAAGATTCCGCCCGGCAGGAGGCCCCCGGGCGCCAAGGGACGCCCGGTGAAAAAGGCGCCGCCCGGCATGCGGCCGCCGCTGAAGGAGCTGCCGGCCGCGGAGTCGCCCACCACATGGACGCCCGTCTTGCCGTATGAGCCCTACGGCCCCGGCTCGGCCCGCGCCACCCCGGACGGTGGCGGACCGTCGGGTTGGCTGGTGAAGGGCCGTTCGGATACCCGGCTTTACTACACGCCCGAGGACGAGACCTACGATCCGACCGTCGCCCAGGTCTGGTTCAAGGACGAAGAGTCCGCGGCACGGGCCTGTTTCACGCCGTGGCGCAAGAGCTCGCGGAAGTAACCGCCGAACGTGGAGTTGTTGCGCCAAAAGGCGTGATTTCGCGCAACCACTCGACGTTCGGAGCAGCGTCAGCCCGGGGCAGGGATGCGCAGCAGGAGCCGCGCGCCGCCCAGCGGGCTGTCTTCCAGCGAGGCCGTCCCGCCGTGCAGGTGGGCCTGCTGGGCCACCAGGGCCAGCCCTAGGCCCGAGCCCGAATGCGAGGCGGTCGAGCCCCGCGAGAACCGCTCGAACACCACGTGGCGCTCGGCCTCCGGAACCCCGCTGCCGTTGTCGTCGACGGCGATCTCCACCCCGGCCCGCGAACTGACCGCCGACAGCTGAACCCGGGTCGCGCCACCGTGTTTGACGGCGTTGGCGATCGCGTTGTCGACCGCCAGCCGCAACCCGGCCGGCAGCCCCACGATGATGCAGGTCGGCGAAGGCGCCAGCGACACTTCGAGTTCCGGGTAGACCCGCATCGCGTCGTGCGCGGCGCGGTCGAGCAACTCGGTGATGTCGACCGGAACCTGATCGTCCGACGTCGACAGCTGGCCCTGGGCCAACCGCTCCAGCGCGCTCAGGGTGGCCTCGATCCGCGACTGCGTGCGGATGACGTCGTTGAGCACTTCTTTGCGCTGGTCGTCGGCCAGGTCCAGGGTGGAGAGCACCTCGAGGTTGGTGCGCATCGCGGTGAGCGGAGTGCGCAGCTCGTGGGAGGACACCGCCGCGAAGTCGCGCGCCGATTCGAGCGCCTCCTTGGTCCGGATCTGCTCGTCCCAGATGCGCTGCAGCATGCCTCGCATCGCCTCGGCGATCTCGACGGCCTCGCTGGCGCCGTGCACTTCGACGCGCGGCGCCTCGTCCCCGGCGTCGATCAGCCGGGTCTGCTGGGCGAGCTGTTTGAACGGGCGCACCGCGAAAACGGCCAGCAGCCATGCGAACACCGCTGCCGCGCCGATGGCGAATCCGCAGATCAGCATCACCCGGCGGTGCAAGTTGTTGGTCTCGGCGATGGTGGCGTCATACGTCGCGCCTACGGCGAGCGAACTCGGCCCGGGCCCGGGAATCTCCACCGTCCGGACCCGGTAACGCACCCCGTTGACGTAGGCGTCGCCGTAGTCGACATCCAGCTTGGGCAGCGTGACGTCGGAGTTCGACTTGACCAGGTTGCCGCGGCGGATCGTCATGATGGCGTCGCGGTCGTTGGGCGAACGCGGGATTTCGTCGAGGCCGCGCGGCAGGAAGGGGATCGCGAAACCGGCCGCCTCGTCGAGCCGGCGGTCGAGCCGCTCCTTGCGGTCGTTGGTGATTCCCACCCAGACCACGGCGCCGACGATGAGCACCGGGATCGCGGCGCCGATGGCCGTCGCGAGCACCACCCGGGTCCGCAGCGAGGGCGTACGGGCGAAGATCCGGGACAGAAGGTTCATGGCCGCGTCATCTGGTTACTGCGTGGTTACTGCATTCGCAGCACAAACCCGACTCCGCGGACGGTGTGCAGCAGCCGCGGGCCGCCGTTTGCCTCCAGCTTGCGGCGCAGGTAGCCAATGAACACGTCGACGACGTTGGTGTCGGCGGCGAAGTCATACCCCCACACCAGCTCCAACAGCTGCGCGCGGGACAGTACCGCGGTCTTGTGCTCGGCCAGCACCGCCAGCAGGTCGAACTCCCGCTTGGTCAGGTCGACGTCGACGCCGTTCACCCGCGCCCGGCGGCCGGGGATGTCCACCTCCAGGGGCCCGACGGTGATGGTTTCCGAGGACGACGTCGCGGTGGAGCCGCGGCGGCGCAGCAGCGCCTTGACCCGCGCGACCAGCTCGGCCAGCACGAACGGCTTGACCAGGTAATCGTCGGCGCCGGCCTCCAGCCCCGCCACCCGGTCGTCGACCGAGCTGCGGGCGGACAGCACACAGACCGGCACGTCGTTGTCCATGGCTCGCAGCGCCGTGACGACGCTGACGCCGTCCAGGACGGGCATGTTGATGTCGAGCACGATCGCGTCCGGGCGCGTCTCGGTGGCGCTGCGCAGGGCCTCGGCGCCGTCGACCGCCGTCGACACCTCGAACCCGGATAGGCGCAGGCCGCGTTCCAGCGAGGCGAGCACGTCAGAGTCGTCGTCGACGACCAAGACCCGAGGCGAGGTGGCACCAGTGTCCATGCGGCCCATTGTGCCGGATCGCTGCTTTCGGCGGTGGGAGGCGCGACTTGGCGCCGGCAGACGCAATAGCCCCCCAAACCGGTCCCGATTAGGGACTTTTGCGTTCGCTCTCCGTTAACGACGCCCCNCCGCTCCGGCCGCCGCGACGCCACGACGGAGTCCCACGCCGGCATCTCGGGCGTCGGCTCGGGCGGCTCCGGATCGGACAGCGGCTCGGGCGGGTCGGCGATCACACGCAGCGCGCGATCCAGCGTGCGGCGCAGCTCCTCGAGCGGGACGACGCCGTCGATCACCCCGTGGCGCTGCAAGTTCTCCGCGGTCTGGATGCCGGCCGGGAAGGGTTCGCCGTAAAGCAGCTCATACACCCGGGGTCCGAGAAAGCCGATCAGGGCGCCCGGCTCGGCGACGGTGATGTGGCCCAGCGACCCCCACGAGGCGAACACCCCGCCGGTGGTCGGGTGGCGCAGGTAGACCAGATAGGNCGTTAACGACGCCCCAGGCCGCTCAGCTGCACCGCCAGCTGCCGTCGCACGCCGGGGACGCGCGCGGCCAGGCGCATCGCCGAGTTGCGGATCGGTCGCAGCGAGCGCGGCAGGGTGGAGACGCGGGTCAGCCGCCCGGTCAGCTTCAGCACCTGCTCTGCCCGCCCACGCTGCGTGGCGGCGTAGGCGTCCAGCGCGGCGTCGGAACTCCCGCGGAGGACGTCCGTGAGCGCGCCGCCCAATGCGATCGCGTCGGCGATGCCAAGGTTCATGCCCTGGCCACCGGCGGGGCTGTGCACGTGGGCCGCGTCGCCGGCAAGCAGCAGCCGGCCGTTCCGGTAGTTGTCGGCGACGCGGTGGTGGATGTGGAATCGCGTCCCCCACAGCAACTCGGTGACCTTCAATTCGCCGGGCCCGAAGCCCCGGGCGTCCAGCAGGCCCTGGACGAACTCCGCCGACGGTTCCTTCGGTGCGTTCGCGACCGGGGCGACGATGCGGAAGATGTCGCCCGGCAGCGGCGCCAGCACGTTCAGGCCCTCCCGGGCATAGAACAGGATCACCTCGTCGCGGGGCGCCGCGCCGGCCAGCCGGACGTCGGCGAGCGCGAACGATTCGGCGAATTCGCCTCCGGTGAAACCGATTCCGGCGTGTTCGCGGACGGTGCTGTGCATGCCGTCGGCCCCGACGACGTAGCCGGCCCGGATGGTCTCGCCGTCGTCGAAAGTGGCGGTGACGCCGCCCGTGTCCTGGGCGAGGCGGCTCAAGGTCTTGGGCCGGATCACCTTCCCGCCCAGTTCGTGCAGGCGCTCCAACAGCAGCCGTTCGGTGTCGGCCTGCGAGAGCATCAAGGTGTACGGATGCTTCGTGGGCAGCCCGCTGAATTCGACCGGCATGAGGATGAGCCGGCCCTGGCGGATCGTGAATCGCGGCGCGATCAGCCCCGCTTTGACCATTCGCCGGGCCACGTCGAGATCCTCCAGCACCTCCAGGGTGCGGGCGTTCACCGCGGCCGCGCGAGTGGTGTTCTGCCCCTCGGCCAGCCTGTCCACCAGGACCGCGCGCACCCCGCGGGCGATCAGCGAAGCGCCCAGCGCGAGGCCGGTGGGCCCGGCGCCGACCACCAGGACGTCGGTGTCGTTCATGGAAGGCCCCTCTCGTCTTAGGTCAACGCTTGTTGGCATAACTCCATGCTGGCGCGGCGATGCGCGGATGTCAACACTTGTTGGCCTACAATTGTTGACATGAGGAGATCGTCGGAAGAAACCAAGGCGGCCATCCTGACGGCCGCTCGCGAGCGGTTCGGCGCATCCGGGTTCCAGGCCGCCACCATCCGGGCCATCGCCGCCGACGCCGGGGTCGATCCCGCGATGGTGATGCGGTACTACGGCAGCAAGGACAAGCTGTTCGCTGCGGCGGCGGACTTTGACCTGAGGTTTCCGGACTTGGCCTCGACTGACCGGAGGCAGGTCGGGCGGTCTGTGGTGCGCCACTTCCTCGAACGCTGGGAGGGCGACGAGGCGCTGGTCATCCTGCTGCGCTCCAGCGCCACCAACGGCGAAGCCGCCCAACGGATGCACGAGATCTTCGGGGCCCAGCTGCAGCCGCTGGTCGCCACCCTGGTGCCCGCCGGGGAATCCGGTGTGCGGGCCGGGCTGATCGCCACGCAGATCCTCGGTATGGCGCTGTGCCGCTTCGTGTTACGACTGCCCCCGGTCGTCGAGATGTCGCGCGACGAAATCGTCGATTGGCTCGGGCCGACGATCCAGCGCTACCTCGGGCTGCCCGACGACGACGCCGCCATCGCCGAGACATAAGCCATTGCAACGTTTCCGCCCGGCGTGTCGTGTGCGTGGTTTACGTGTCGAGGAGGCGTCCGGATTCAACGCAGCCCGATGCGGCGGTAACGCCGCAGGCGCGCGTCCAAGCGCTCGGCCGGGGGCGTCTCGCGCAGCGCCCGTACCTCCGCGGCGATGGCGCGCGAGAGTCGTTGGCTGAACTCGACCGGCTCGTCGGCGGCGTCGGGATGCTCGGGCACGATCGCGTCGACGATTCCGGAGTCCAACAGATCACGCGACCGAATCCCTTGGGCGGCAGCAAGTTCCGGAGCATGGGCGGTGTCGCGGAAGACGATCGCGCTGGCTCCCTCCGGCGGCAGCGGCGCCAGCCAGCCGTGCAGCGCGGCCAGCACGCGGTCGGCGGGCACCATCGCCAGCGCCGGTCCACCGCTGCCCTGACCCAACAGGACCGACACCGTCGGGGTCTCCAGCGTGACGAGCTCGGCCAGGCACTGGGCGATCTGGCCGGCCAGCCCGCCCTCCTCGGCCTCGGCCGACAGCGCCGGTCCGGCGGTGTCGATCAGCAGCACCAGCGGCAGGCGCAGCTCGGCGGCCAGGGCCATGCCGCGCCGGGCCTCACGCAGCGCCGCGGGACCGACCCCGCCCATTTCCGATTCGCCCGGGCCACGCTGCTGGCCGAGGACCACGGTGGGCTGACCGTTGAAGCGGGCCAGCGCCAGCAGCGTCGTCGCCGCCTCCCCGCCGCCCGTGCCGGACAACAGCACGCAGTCGGCGGCGCCGTGCCGCAGCAGAGTCTCGACACCGGGCCGCTCCGGCCGCCGCGACGCCACGACGGAGTCCCACGCCGGCATCTCGGGCGTCGGCTCGGGCGGCTCCGGATCGGACAGCGGCTCGGGCGGGTCGGCGATCACACGCAGCGCGCGATCCAGCGTGCGGCGCAGCTCCTCGAGCGGGACGACGCCGTCGATCACCCCGTGGCGCTGCAAGTTCTCCGCGGTCTGGATGCCGGCCGGGAAGGGTTCGCCGTAAAGCAGCTCATACACCCGGGGTCCGAGAAAGCCGATCAGGGCGCCCGGCTCGGCGACGGTGATGTGGCCCAGCGACCCCCACGAGGCGAACACCCCGCCGGTGGTCGGGTGGCGCAGGTAGACCAGATAGGGCAGGTGCGCGCGCTTGTGCAGCGTGACGGCCGCGGCGATCTTGACCATCTGCAAAAACGCGACCGTGCCCTCCTGCATGCGGGTGCCGCCGGAGCTCGGCGACGCCAGCAGGGGCAGCCGCTCGGCGGTCGCGCGTTCCACGGCGGCGGTGATGCGCTCGGCCGCGGCCACCCCGATCGAACCGCCGAGGAAGTCGAACTCGCACACCACCACCGCCACGCGGCGCCCGGATATGCGGCCCTCGCCGGTGAGCACCGCTTCGTCCAGGCCGGTGGCGGCGCGCGCCTCGGCCAGCTCCCGGGCGTAGGAATCCGACACCGGAACCGCCATCGGATCGCTGTCCCAGCTGACGAACGAGCCCTCGTCGAGCACGGCATCCAGCAGCTGTCCGGTCGTGGTGCGGGTCACCAGACGAGGCTATATAGGCTGGGTTGATGATCGGCGTGACCCAGACCGAAGCCGTTATGACCATCGAGCTGCAGCGCCCCGAGCGTCGCAATGCCCTGAATTCCCAGCTCGTCGACGAGCTGCGGGAGGCCATCGCCAAGGCCGGCGACGACGGATCGACCCGCGTGATCGTGCTGACCGGCCAGGGCACCGTATTCTGCGCCGGCGCGGACCTGTCGGGGGACGCCTTCGCCGCCGACTATCCCGACCGGCTCATCGAGCTGCACAAGGTCATGGACGCGGCTCCCATCGTGGTGATCGGGGCCATCAACGGCCCCGCCATCGGCGCCGGTTTGCAGCTGGCCATGCAATGTGACCTGCGGGTCGCCGCGCCCGACGCTTTCTTTCAGTTTCCGACCGCGAAATACGGCCTGGCCCTGGACAACTGGAGCATCCGCCGGCTGTCGTCGCTGGTCGGCCACGGACGGGCCCGCGCCATGCTGCTGACCGCGGAGAAGCTCACCACCGAGGTGGCGCTGCAGACCGGAATGGTCAACCGCATCGGGACGCTGGCCGACGCCCAGGCCTGGGCCGCCGAGGTCGCGGGCCTGGCGCCGCTGGCGATACAGCACGCCAAGCGGGTGCTCAACGACGACGGCGCCATTCAGGAAGCCTGGCCGGAGCACAAAGANTCGGCGCGTCGCCCGCGTCGATCCGGGCGGTGGCGGAGGCGTCGCCCAACTATTCCGACGGCGAGTTCGTCAACCTCGACCCCGCCTCGATCTACAAGATGGACCGCGAGGAGTTGCGGCTCATCGTGTGGGAGCTGCTGGCCGGGCGCGGCGGCAGCCGGCCGAAAGCGCCGATCCCGTTGGCCGCGCCCGAAATCTTCGACGGCGCCGCCAGCCGGCTGGCCGTCAGCTGGTTCGGCCACTCGACGGCGCTGGTGGAGATCGACGGTTACCGGGTGCTCACCGATCCGGTCTGGAGCGACCGATGCTCGCCGTCGGACGTCGTCGGGCCGCAGCGGCTGCATCCGCCGCCGGTGCAATTGGAGGGGCTGCCCGCCGTCGATGCGGTGGTGATCAGCCACGACCACTACGACCACCTCGACATCGACACGGTCCTTGCGCTGGCGCACACCCAGCGGGCCCCGTTTTTCGTGCCACTGGGGGTCGGCGCCCACCTGCGTGCGTGGGGAATTCCCGAGCACCGCATCGTCGAACTCGACTGGCATCAGGGCGCCAAGCTGGACGAGCTCACCGTGATTTGCATGCCGGCGCGGCACTTTTCGGGGCGATTCCTGGATCGCAACACCACGCTGTGGGCGTCCTGGGCCTTTCTTGGCCCGAGTCATCGCGCGTATTTCGGCGGCGACACCGGCTACACCAAGAGCTTCGCGCAGATCGGGGCCGACCACGGCCCGTTCGACCTGACCCTGCTGCCCATCGGCGCGTACAACACGGCATGGCCGGACATCCACATGAACCCCGAGGAGGCGGTTCGCGCGCACCTGGACGTCACCGACTCGGGCTCGGGGCTGCTGGTCCCCATCCATTGGGGGACGTTCCGGCTGGCCCCCCACCCGTGGGCCGAGCCGGTCGAGCGGGTGTTGAAGGCGGCTGAACCCGCACACGTACAGGTGGCTGTGCCCCTACCGGGCCAACGCATCGATCCCGCCGCGCCCCGCAGCTTCAACCCCTGGTGGCGGCTCTAACCCACGTTAGAGTTCCGCCATGACGAAACGTGCGGCGACGGCCGCTGTGGCGCTGGCCTTGCTCGCGTTGACGGGGTGCCGGCCCGCGCCGCCAGTGTCCTCGCCACCGCCCGCTCCGTCTGGCGCGCCGCCCAACGAGGTGTCGGGCGTCGAGATCCCCGCCGGGCGCATCGACGACGCCATAGCAAAGGTCGACGGCCTGGTCGGCGACCTGATGAAGAGCACCGGCATCCCCGGCATGGCCGTGGCCATCGTCCACGGCGGAAAGACCGTATATGCCAAGGGCTTTGGGGTCAGAGATACGAGTAGAGGTGACGCACAAGACAACAAGGTCGACGCCGACACCGTCTTCCAATTGGCGTCGGTGTCGAAATCGGTCGGCGCGACGGTGGTGGCACACGAAATCAGCGGCAACGTCGTCGCCTGGGACACGCCCGTGGTGTCGAAGCTGCCGCGGTTCGCGCTGAGCGATCCCTATGTCAGCGGCCACGCGACGATCGCCGACCTGTATTCGCACCGCTCCGGGTTGCCCGACCACGCCGGTGACAAGCTGGAGGATCTCGGCTACGACCGCCGGCAGGTGCTCGAGCGCCTGAAGTACTTGCCGCTCGCGCCGTTTCGAAACAGCTACGCCTACACCAACTTCGGCGTGACCGCCGCGGCCGAGGCGGTGGCGGCGGCGGCGGGCAAACCATGGGAAGACCTCTCCGATGAGGTGCTGTACCGCCCGCTGGGTATGGCGGCCACGAGTTCGCGCTTCGCTGACTTCATCGCCAAGCCCAACCGCGCCGCCAACCACGTCAAGGTCGGCGACAAGTGGGAGCCGCGCTTTCAACGCGATCCGGATCCCCAGTCGGCCGCGGGCGGGGTGAGCTCGACGGTCAACGACATGGCGCGCTGGCTGATCATGTTGCTGGGCAACGGAACTTACCAAGGCCAGCGCATCGCATCACCCGAGGCGCTGCTGCCGGCGACCACCGCGCAGGTCGTCTCGGCTCGCGCAACCACACCCAAGGCACGCTCCGGCTTCTACGGATACGGCTTCAACGTCTCGGTGGCCTCGTCTGGCCGCACGGAATACAGCCATTCCGGCGCTTTCTCGTTGGGGGCGGCGACGAACTTCGTGGTGATGCCGTCCGAGGACCTGGGCATCATCGCGCTCACCAACGCCGCACCCATCGGCGTGCCGGAGACGCTGACCGCCGAATTCATGGATCTGGTGCAGTACGGCCAGATTCGCGAGAACTGGTCCGACCTGTACCGGCAGGCGATCGGTTGGATGAACAACCCCGAAGGCTCGCTGGTCGGCAAGCAGCCCCCGGCCACCCCCGCGCCGCCCAGACCGCTTAGCGACTATGCCGGCGTCTACGCCAGCGACTACTGGGGCCCGGCGGTGGTGACCGCGCGCGACGGCGCGCTACAGCTGTCGGTCGGGCCGAAGAATCGGACATTCACGTTGGCGCACTGGGACGGTGACACGTTCACCTTCCCGGTTACCGACGAAAACGCGCCGCCCGGAACCATTTCCAAGGCTACGTTTTCTGGTTCGCCGGTGCCCACCCTGAACCTGGAGTACTTCGACTCCGACAAGCTGGGAACCTTCACCCGATGATCGCGGGCCTCACCGATGCCGAGGTGGCACAGCGGGTAGCCGCGGGCTTGAGCAACGCCGTCCCGGAACGCGCCACCCGCAGTGTCGCGGCAATCGTTCGGGCCAACGTCTTCACCCGGATCAATGCGATCCTGGGCGTGCTGCTGGCGATCGTGCTGGCGACGGGCTCGGTCATCAACGGGCTGTTCGGACTGCTCATCGTCGCGAACAGCGTCATCGGCATGGTCCAGGAGATCCGAGCCAAGCAGACGCTGGACAAGCTTGCGATCGTCGGACAGGCGAAACCGTTGGTGCGCAGGGAATCCGGCACTCGAACACTGTTGCCGGGCGAGGTTGTGCTCGACGACATCATCGAGCTGGGGCCCGGGGATCAGGTCGTCGTCGACGGCGAGATCGTCGAGGGGGAGAACCTCGAGGTCGACGAGTCGCTGTTGACCGGCGAAGCGGACCCGATCACCAAGGCCCCGGCCGACGCGGTGATGTCGGGCAGCTTCGTGGTCACCGGCGTCGGCGCCTACCGCGCCACCAAGGTCGGCCCCGAGGCCTATGCCGCCAAGCTCGCCGAGGAGGCCAGGAAGTTCAGCTTGGTGAAATCCGAGCTGCGCAATGGGATCAACCTCATTCTGCAGTTTGTCACCTACCTGTTGGTGCCGGCCGGTCTGTTGACGATCTACACGCAGTTCTTCACCACGCACGCCGGGTGGCGGCAGTCCGTGCTGCGCACGGTCGGCGCGCTGGTGCCCATGGTGCCCGAGGGCCTGGTCCTGCTGACGTCGGTGGCGTTCGCGGTCGGGGTCATACGGCTGGGGCAACGCCAGTGCCTCGTGCAGGAACTGCCCGCCATCGAGGGCTTGGCGCGGGTCGACGTCGTGTGCGCCGACAAGACCGGCACCCTCACCGAAAGCGGTATGCGGGTCGCTGAGGTCATCGAGGTGGGCGCCGCGCACTCCGAAGCGGTCGCCGACGCACTGGCCGCGCTGGCCGCGCAAGACGCCCGACCCAACGCGAGCATGCAGGCCATCGGCGCGACGTACGACCGGCCACCCGGGTGGACGCGCACCGCGACTGCGCCGTTCAAGTCGGCCACCAAGTGGAGCGGCGTGTCCTTCGGCGATCACGGTGACTGGGTGATCGGCGCGCCCGACGTTCTGCTTGATCCCACGTCGGCCGAAGCGCAACGGGCCGAGGTGATCGGGGCGCGAGGGCTGCGGGTGCTGCTGTTGGGTCGCTCCGAGTCGGCGGTGGATGATCCGGCGGCGCCGGGCCGGGTCACGCCGGTCGCGCTGGTGGTGCTCGAACAGAAGGTGCGCCCCGACGCCCGCGAGACGCTGGACTATTTTGCGGCCCAAGATGTTTCGGTCAAGGTGATCTCCGGCGACAACGCGGTGTCGGTGGGCGCCGTCGCGGGCAAGCTCGGGCTGCGTGGCGACGCGGTGGACGCGCGGCGATTGCCCACCGAACCGGCGGAACTGGCCGACGCGCTGGACGATCACACCACCTTCGGCCGGGTGCGGCCCGACCAGAAGCGCGCCATCGTGCGCGCCCTGCAATCGCACGGCCACACCGTCGCGATGACCGGCGACGGCGTCAACGATGTGCTGGCCCTCAAGGACGCCGATATCGGTGTCGCGATGGGCGCCGGCAGCCCGGCGTCGCGCGCGGTGGCGCAGATCGTCCTGCTGGACAACAGGTTTGCCACGCTGCCGTATGTGGTCGGCGAGGGTCGGCGGGTGATCGGCAACATCGAGCGGGTCGCCACCCTGTTCCTGACCAAGACGGTGTACTCGGTGCTGCTGGCGCTGCTGGTGGGCATCGAATGCCTGCTCGCCAAACCCCTCCACGCCGACCCGCTGCTGTACCCTTTCCAGCCGATCCACGTCACCATCGCGGCATGGTTCACCATCGGGATCCCGTCGTTCATCCTGTCGCTGGCGCCCAACAACGAACGCGCCCACCCGGGCTTCGTGCGGCGGGTGTTGAGCTCCGCGCTGCCGTCGGGACTTGTCGTCGGCGTCGCGACGTTCGTCTCCTACCTGGTGGCCTACCACGGCCGGCACGCGTCGTTCCAGCAGCAGGACCAGGCGTCGACCGCGGCGCTGATCACGTTGCTGGTGAGCGCGCTCTGGGTGCTCGCGGTGGCTGCGCGCCCGTACCAGTGGTGGCGGGTGGCGCTGGTCGTTTGCTCCGGCCTGGCATACGTGGTGATCTTCAGCATCCCGCTGGCCCAGCAGAAGTTCCTGCTCGACCCGTCCAATCTGGTGGTGACGTCGACCGCGCTGGGGATTGGGGTGCTGGGCGCCGCCGCGATCGAGGCGACCTGGTGGATCCGGGCCAGGATGCTGGGCGTGCAGCCGCGGCTGTGGCGCGAGCCGGTGGCGGCCGCCAAGTAAAATTCCGGGCGAATCCTCGGGGAAGGGACACGAAGATGGGATTCCTGGACAAGGCCAAGGACCTGCTGTCGCAAAACGCCGACAAGGTCGAGATGGCGATAGACAAGGCCGGCGAATTCGCCGACGACAAGACGCAGGGCAAATACTCCGACACCATCCACAAGGTGGCCGAAGAGGCCAAGAAGGCGGCCGATTCCGCCGCCAACAACGACCCGCAGAACTGAGCGCATGGCGAAACTATCTGGATCCATCGACGTACCGCTGCCTCCCGAGGTGGCCTGGAAGCACGCCTCCGACCTGTCGCGGTACAAGGACTGGCTGACCATCCATCGGGTGTGGCGCAGCACGTTGCCCGACGACATCGACAAGGGGACGGTCATCGAGTCGATCGTCGAGGTCAAGGGCATGTACAACCGGATCAAGTGGACGGTCGTGCGCTACAAGCCACCGGAAGGCATGACCCTCAACGGCGATGGCGTCGGCGGCGTCAAGGTCAAGCTGCTCGCCAAGGTGCAACCCGCTGGCGAGGGCTCCGTCGTCAGCTTCGACGTGCACCTCGGGGGTCCGGCGCTGTTCGGCCCGATCGGCATGATCGTCGCCGCCGCGCTGCGAGGCGACATCAACCAATCGCTGCAGAACTTCGTCAGGGTGTTCACGGCGCCCGATCCGCGCATGAACGGCCATGGCGGCGCCCACCGCTGACCTTTCGGCCGATGAGTTTTCGGGTCGGCGCCAGTCGGTATGTGTGAACCCCGATGACGGGGCCAGGACACACGACAGATAGGGAGGGGTCATCGTGCCCATCCGTGACGACGCGCCGCGGGGCGCGCCCTGCTGGATCGATCTGACGACGTCGGACCTCGACCGTGCCCAGGACTTCTACGGCACGATCTTCGGCTGGACGTTCGAGTCCGCCGGACCCGAG
This sequence comes from Mycobacterium interjectum, assembly GCF_900078675.2. GTDB lineage: Bacteria > Actinomycetota > Actinomycetes > Mycobacteriales > Mycobacteriaceae > Mycobacterium > Mycobacterium interjectum. Next base: position 3,278,212 of record NZ_LT546237.1, on the reverse strand, counting down.
TACGGCGGATACGTCAACGCCGCCTGCGACGGTCATCAGGTCGCCGGCCTGATGGCCAACCGGCCCGAGTTTGGATCGCCGGACAAATGGGCCACCTACTTCCGCACCGACGACATCGACGTGACCATGTCGGCGGCGACCGCGGCGGGTGGCGCGGCGTGCATGGGGCCGATGGAGATTCCGGCCAAGGGACACATGGGCCTGGTGACCGACCCGTCGGGCGCGCTCTTCGGGCTGTGGCAGCCCTTGGAGCACCGCGGCTTCGAGGTGATCGGGGAGGCCGGCTCGCCGGTGTGGCACCAGCTGACCACCCGCGACTTCGCCGCCGCGGTCGACTTCTACCGCGAGCTGTTCGGGTGGCGCACCGAGCAAGTCTCCGACACCGACGAATTCCGTTACGTCACGGCGTGGTTCGGCGACCAGCAATTGCTCGGCGTGATGGACGGCGCCCGCTGCCTGCCCGACGGCGTCCCGTCGAATTGGACGATCTTCTTCGGCGCCGAGGATGTCGACAAGACGCTGCGGGTGATCGCCGAGCGCGGCGGCGCGGTGGTGCAGGCGGCCGAGGACACGCCCTACGGCCGGTTGGCCGCGGCGACCGATCCGACGGGCGTGATCTTCAACCTGTCGTCGCTGCAGAGCTAGCGCGGCCGGGGAGTTGGTCACACCGGCGCGGCGGCGAGTCAGCTAATCTCCCAACCATGACCCGCCGCCTGCGCCCTGGTTGGCTGGTGGCGTTCTTCGCCCTGGTGGTCTCCGCGAGCGCCTGGATGCCGTGGCTCACGACGGCGGCGGGCGGCGGCGGCTGGGCCAACGCCATCGGGGGCACCCACGGCAACCTGGAGCTGCCGAGGGGCTTCGGTGCGGGACAGCTCATCGTGTTGCTGTCCTCGACGCTGCTGGTGGCCGGGGCGATGGTGGGCCGCGGCCTGTCGGTGAAACTCGCTTCGGTTGCCGCGCTGGTGATTTCGCTGCTCATCGTGGCGCTGACGGTGTGGTACTACAAGCTCAACGTCAACCCGCCGGTGTCGGCCGAGTACGGGCTCTACGTCGGCGCCGCCGGCGCCGCCGGCGCGGTGCTGTGCTCGATCACGGCGGTGATCGCGGGGTTGGCCTCCGGGCGATCGAGCCGGTGAGGCTTCACGCAGACGGGAACTTGTGCTTACCCGAGCCGGTGCTGTCCTCGGGCTCGTTGACGCCGAACACGAAGGGCGCGAACACTATTTCGCGGCCGTCGGGGTCGCGATAGGTGACCGCACCCGCCGCCTCCCAGTAGGGATGCTGCTCCACCGGTGCCAGGCTCGCCGCCCGCAGGCGCTCGATCGCGGCCTGCTGCGCCTCCCGGTCGGGAAAGTACAGGCACAGCTGTTCGTGCGGATCGACGGCGACGGGGTCGACCGACTCGACGATTTCCAGCGTCAGGTTCCAGCTGGGCAAGCCGAAGATGGCACCATTACTGCCGTAGCTGGCCTCGAACGTTTCGTAGAGGGGCAGCCCCACCAGCTCACGGTAAAACCGCACGGTCTCGGCGAAGTTCGACGTGCGCCTGGCGAAGCGGATGGCGCCGAGCGGCGCCAAGTGCGGGGGCCAGTGTGTTGCGCGATGGTTCGATCCGGGCCACATCGTCACAGGCCCGCCCCGCTTGCCGCCGAGTCCGCGGTATGCCAGCGCCGAAGCTGATCGCCGGGCGCCCACGTCGAATGCGTGCCGCTGGAAATGCGTTCCGGCAGCTGCAGTTTGCACACCGGGCCGTCGGTGATGCGGGCGGCGTCGAAGACCACGCAGTACGAGGCGTCGGCGTTCATGTCGGTGGTCAGGGTGACCAGGTAGCCGTCGTCCTCTCCGGTTGCGCCGACCCGCGGCGCCATGGCGGTCTCGCTGCCGTAGATACCGTCGCCGAAGGAGATGCCCTCCTGGTTCCCGGAGAGCAGATCGTGCTTGACCAGGCCGTCGAACAGGAACCAGCCCGGTTTGCCCGTGGCGGCGTAGGTGTACCGGTAGTTGCGCGCGGCATAGTCGGGATTGATGGTGCCGAACTCGGTGATCGATTCCGACAGTTGCTCCTCTTTCACCGCGCCGGTCACCAGGTTGAAGCGCCACCGGTGCAGCCGGGCCTGCAGGCGATCCAGCGCCAAGAAGCGAAAAAGCTTGTCCCACTTGGTTCCGCCGGTGTCAAGCGGTTGAGGATCGCCCTCGAAGAAGCCGTCAAGCACGATCTCGTCGCCGTCCTCGTAGGCGTTGACGAAGTGCAGCACGAAGGTCGGGTCCGCCTCGAACCATCGGATGTCGTCCCTCGAGCCCCGGCGGGGGAGCACGGCGAAGCGCGACGGGATGTCGGGATAGAAGCGCGGCAGGTGCACGTCGTGCTCGAGCAGCCTGGGATCCCAGAACAGCGGGAAATCGTTGAGTATCACGTAGTTTTCGGTGAACGCCATGTCGTGCGGCAGCCGCGGCCCGGGCAGCGGGATGTCGGTGTAGTGGACCAGTTCGTCGCTGTCGTCGACCGCGCCGTAGCGCATATAGGGCTCTTGCTTGCTGTAGCTGAAGAACAGCAACTCGCCGGTTCGGCCGTCCACTTTCGGATGCGCCGACACGCCCCAATCGGCGGGAAAGCGCCCGTTCCACGTCTCCTTGCCGAGGGTGTTGGCGGAGTACGGGTCGAGCCGGTACAGGTCGCCGCACTGGTAGAAGCTGGTCAGCGCGATACCGCGGTGGACGATCACGTCGGTGCTAGACGCGTCCTTCATCCGGGTGCGAGCCCCCCAGCCGTCCTCCCGTTTTGCCAGTTGCACCGCCTCGGCCAGGCCCGGCCACAGCGGTTCGCCGGCCTCGTTCTCCGCCAGGAATCCATCCGTGCGGACAAAGCGGTTGCGGTAGAAGGCCTTTCCGTCGCGGAAGCCGACCACGTGCAGCATGCCGTCGCCGTCGAAGGGGTGGTAGGTCTTGAGCGCGGGGTGCAACGGGTTCTCGGTGTTGCGCAGGTAGATGCCGTCCAGGTCGTGGGGGATTTCGCCCGCCACGGCGGTGAGGTCGTCGGCGTCCCACTCCGTTGTCTGCGGGCGCCAGGGCCCGGTCCGGTAGGGGTGGTCGTCGTCTTCGGGCAGGGTCGACAGGAACTTGCCGACGATCTCAACATCCATGGTCACGAACCTTCGGTTGCGCTCACGACGAAGCTGACGGTGGTGGCGGTGCTGCCGCCGAAGTTCAGGGTGCCGAATGTCCTCGCGTCCTCGACCTGGTAGTCGCCGGCCGCGCCGCTGACCTGCTTGGCCGCGTCGAGCAGCATCCGCACCCCGGACGCCCCGACGGGGTGGCCGCCGCCGATCAGTCCGCCGCTGGGGTTGATGGGCAGCCGGCCGCCGATCTCGATCTCACCGTTTTCGATGGCCTTCCACGACTCGCCCGGGCCGGTCAGCCCTATGTGATCGATGGCGAGGTATTCGCTGGGTGTGAAGCAGTCGTGCACCTCGAACCCGTCGATGTCGTCGAGCGCCACCCGCGCGCGGCGCAGGGCGTCCACGACCGCCGCCCGCACATGGGGCAGCACGTACGGATCGTCGGCGGAGCGGTCGAGCTTCTGCCGCAGCCCCAGCCCGACCGTGCGGTGTCCCCAGCCGTCGATGCGGCCGATCGGGCGCGCGTCCGGGTGGTCCCGCAGATACGCGTCGTTGACCAAAACCACCCCCGCGCCGCCGTCGGTCATCTGGCTGCAGTCGAATCGGCGCAGCCGGCCTTCGGTGATCGGGTTGGTCGCGTCGTCGTCGGTGATCGGATCGGGAACCGTCCACCCGCGCGTTTGGGCGTTGGGGTTGCGCCGCGCGTTGGCGAAGTTCAGTTGCGCGATGGCGCGCAGATGCGTGTCGTCCAAGCCGTAGCGCCGATCGTACTCGTCGGCGACCTCGGCGAACATTGACGGCCACAGGTAGCGCGCGCCGGCCCCTTCGTGCCCGGTCCAGGCGGCGGCGCCGAGATGCCGGGCGGCCGTGTCACCCGGCACCGTCTTCTCCAGCTCGATACCCAACACCAGTGCGGTCTCGTACGCGCCCGACCGCAAATCGGCCATCGCCGCCAGCGCCGCCACGCTGCCCGACGCGCAGGCGGCTTCGTGGCGCGAGGCCGGGGTGTTCCAGAGCTCGTCGCAAACCGTGGCCGGCATCGCCCCGAGGTGGCCCTGGCTCGCGAACATCTCCCCGAAGGCGTTGCCGACATGCACGACGCCGACGTCAGCGGCGTCGATTTTTGCGGCCGCGAGCGTGCCCTGCACGACCTCGGCGGTTAACGCAGCGAAGTCGCGACCTTCCCTGGTGAGGTTGCGGGCGAAATCGCTTTGGTAGCCCCCGAGTATCCACACGTCAGTCGAGCCGTCCATACGCGGAACGGTACTCCGCCGGACCCGCGAAAGAGGGCGGCCCCGTCGGCTCTCGGGCTGAACCGACGGGACCTAGACGGGCGCGAAGGCCGGCCGACGCGCACGCCTCTTTTGCATCATTACCGTCCGGCGCGATTGACAAACATTACGAGTCAACGTGGCGACCCATCCGAGAATGGCTGCTGAGCTGGGTAAATTCGCCTTTGCGCTGTTCAGGGCGCCGTGCGGGCTAAACGGGGCCCTCGACAAGCTCCACCGGTTCGGGTCCATCCGCGCGCGGCGCGGGAGTGTTCGCGGGGCCCCGGAGGGCCTCGGCGTCGGCGAGGTCGACGTCCGCCAAGTCGATGCCTTTGGTCTCGCGGGCGACCAGGGCGGCCACCGCGCTCACCGCCGCGGTGGCCGCCAGGTACCACGAGATCGGCACCGAGGACTTGTAGGTTTCGAGCAGGCGAACGGCGATGATCGGCGCAAGCGAACCGGCGACGATCGAGGTGACCTGATAGCCGAGCGACACCCCGGAGTAGCGCATCCGAGTCGGGAACATCTCCGCCATGGCCGCGGGCTGAACCGCGTACATGAGACCGTGAAAGACCAGACCGATGACGATCGCCGCCATGATGACCGCGTTGTGGCGGCTGTCCATCATCGGGAAGGCAAAGAAGCCCCAGGTGCAAGCGCAGAGCGCACCAACGAAATAGATTGGGCGCCTGCCGAATCGGTCGCTGAGCCGCCCGACCAGCGGGATGACCACGAAGTGCACGGCGTGGGCGGCCAGCAGCCACCACAGGATGACCCTGGTGTTGGCGTGCACCTGCACTTTGAGATACGTGATGGAGAAGGTGACCACGAGGTAGTACATCGTGTTCTCACCGAATCGCAACCCCATCGCGGTGAAAACCCCACGCGGATAACGCTTTAACACCTCGACCACGCCGAGCCGGCCCGTCTTGGGGCGCTCGGCTTCCTGCTGAGCGGCCAGGAAGATGGGCGCGTCCGTCACCTTCGTGCGGGTGTAGTAGCCGATCAGTACGACGACCGCGGACAACCAGAAGGCGACGCGCCAGCCCCAGCTCAAAAACGCCGCATCCGACAGCGTCGAGGCGAGACCCAGCAGGACGACGGTGGCCAGCATGTTTCCCCCGGGCACCGCCGCCGGCGGCGTCGTTTCACGCGTGGTCGGCGGAAACCGATGCGTTGCGACACGGTCACGGATGGGTACCTATCCGCTGCTCGCTGGTCACATCAGCCCCGTGAATCACTATCGTCACATGAGCCAACTGCGGACGTCAATGCGGCGGCCTGCTCCTGGAAAGGTGTGACCTTGACGGCGATTCCTCGAGTCCTGTCGCTATCGGTGGCGTCGGCGACCGCCATCGGTTTCTTCGTGGCGGTAGGCCCGGCGCCATCGGCGAACGCCACACCCTGCAGCGCGCCGGAAGCCAACGTCGATCCCCCGGCCGCGCCCCCGGCGATGCCCGCGCCGCAGCCAGTCGTCCAACCGCCGACGGGGCGCAGGCCCTCGCACACGAACGATCAGGCGCCGTTGCCGAAGTTGGGTCCGCTGATTTCTTCCTTCCTCAAGCCGGGAGCCGCGGGGCAGCGCTACTCCGCGCCGATCCAGCCTCAAGCCGGGGTCGTCCCGCCGCCCGGCCCCAATCCGCCCGCGCCGGGCGTCCCGCAGCCACCCAACGCCAACCAGTTACAGCCCAACGCGGCCCCCGTTCCGCCGCAGCCGGCACCGGCGGCGCCTCCCGTGAACATCGGGGGTGCACCGACNCCGCTCTGCCGATCGTCCAGATAGTGTCAAGGATCAACCGAAACCACTGCCAAGCCTGGCTCTTATGCACATCTAGATTTGGAGAAGAGACAGGCGCTACTCCGCGCCGATCCAGCCTCAAGCCGGGGTCGTCCCGCCGCCCGGCCCCAATCCGCCCGCGCCGGGCGTCCCGCAGCCACCCAACGCCAACCAGTTACAGCCCAACGCGGCCCCCGTTCCGCCGCAGCCGGCACCGGCGGCGCCTCCCGTGAACATCGGGGGTGCACCGACGTCGCTCGTCGACTGGGTGACCGGAACGGACGGCCCGAACAAGACCCTGCAACGTTTCGGCATATCCGGGACCGACCTCGGGATCGCTTGGGACAACGGTGATCCCGCCAACCGCCAGGTTCTGATGGCGTTCGGTGACACATTCGGCTACTGCAAGGTGCATGGCCAGCAATGGCGATACAACGTGCTGTTCCGCAGTTCGGACCGCGACCTGTCCCATGGAATCCACATCGCCGACGGCGTGCCCAACGACCGATACTCCGGCTCGCCGGTGTGGACCACCGGCCTGTCCAAGCAGGTCGTCAACACGATCCACAAGGCCCCGCACGAAACGGGCATCATCCCGACCGCCGCCATCTCCCTCGGGCGAACGCAATACATGAGCTACATGTCCATCAGGCAGTGGGGTCGCGACGGGGAATGGAGCACGAACTACTCGGCGATCGCGAGATCCGTTGACAACGGCCAGAACTGGGGGATCTTCCCGAGCACCATACGTACGGCGTCGGCGGACGCGATCCCGGGGATCGGGTTCACGCCGGGGAACGAGAACTTCCAGATGGGCGCCTTCATGAAGGGGACCGACGGTTACCTGTATCAGTTCGGCACCCCGTCGGGGCGCGGCGGTGCGGCGTTCCTGTCGCGGGTTCCCCCGAACCAGCTGCCGGACCTGAGCAAGTACCAGTACTGGAATGGCGACAACGGCGGGCACTGGGTCGCGGCCAATCCGGGGGCGGCGACGCCGCTGTGGCCCGGCCCCGTCGGCGAGATGTCGGCCCAGTACAACAGCTACCTCAAGCAGTACCTGGTGCTGTACACCAACGGTGGCAGCAACGACGTGGTGGCGCGCACCGCGCCGACGCCGACGGGACCGTGGAGCGGGGAACAACCACTCGTGTCGGCGTTCTCGATGCCCGGCGGCATCTATGCACCGATGATCCATCCCTGGTCGTCGGGTCGGGACCTGTACTTCAACCTGTCGCTGTGGTCGGCCTACGACGTGATGCTGATGCATACCGTTTTGCCGTAGGTCCCACGCCGCTTCCGCGCCGTCCGGCGCCAGGCGCGGACCGACTGACGTAGTGGACTACTCGTGCCCGCGGGGGGAATCGCGGAAAGGATCGACCCATGGAACCCAAACTTGCCCCGCCCGCGCGCGCGACCTGCGTCGACGAATGGGACTACCCCGAGGACGGCTTCCGGGCTTTCGACGGCCCCGAGTGGAAAATCAAGCACACCACCAACGACGGGCGACGCGCCGATGTCGTGGTATCCGTGATCGGCTTGCAGTACGCGGATGGACACGCGTTGCGCGAGATCATCATTGACTGCCCCGATACCCCCGTCATCACGCCGGCCCAAGCGCGGAAGCTGGCTGGGGCCTTGATCGCAGCGGCCGACTCGGCCGAAGGGTAACTCCGAGCCATAGCGAGTAACGCCGGCCAGTTCGCGGAGTTTTGAAGCCACCGACGTTAGCGAGCGCCTCAAGCACGTTTCACACCATTTCTGGCCGAGATTTGATTTCCTCGAGGCGGAGACGCTGGCTGGCTGTTCGATTCGCGTTCTGGTCCGCGCGCTACTAGCTCCTCCGCGATTTCGGCGACTCGCCTGTTGGTGTTCTGCGAAAGCTTTGTCAGGAGTTCGAAAGCGCGGACGGCGTCGACATCGAACCTTTCCATGATCATTCCTTTGGCCTGGCCGATGATGTCCCTGCTTGCCAGTGCGGATTTAAATTGCAGCCGCTCGTCGTTCGTGATGAGCGCGACGGCTGCATGCGTCGCGAACATGGCACCCACCGCTTGCGATTGCGCGGTGAAGGCCTGCGGTTCGCTGCCGAAGAGGTTCAGCGCACCCATGCGTTTGTCGTGGGTATAGAGCTGGAACGACATTGTGCTGTGGACACCGGCGGCAACGGCGGCCTCGGCGAAGCGTGGCCACCGCCCGTCTTCGCGCAGGTCGTTGCAGAGGACCATCGAATCACCTGCGGCGGCATCCAGGCACGGTCCCTCGTCGAACCGCTCCTGCATACGGTCGATGTCGACGGCAAGCTGCGAAGTTGCGGCCACCGACAAGAAAGGCTCACACGGTGGGGAAATCAGCAGTATGTCTGCGGACGCCACACCGTGAACCAACTCGACGCAACTCGCCGTCACGCCCTGCAAAGTGATACCGATTTCGGTGGGATGGGCGAATTGATTGGTCAATTCTTCCATCGTCAGGCGAAGCACCCCTGCGTATGCGCGGTCATCCATAACGGCGAGCCTCTTTCGCGACTGTGTGTGCGAAGCGGGCCGAGAAAATCGAAAGGTCGTCGGAACCTTGGGGCAACTTAAATGAACCGCGTGCCCTGCCAGAGTTTTGGCGGGCGTGGCACTGACGTTACGCCACTTCGTTGTCAGCGTATATACCCACCATCGCGATGACGGCCGCGGACGAGGTCATCAACGCGATCTGATACCTCTGCTCGGCCACGGTTAACCCCCTCATCCAGAGAGTGTCAAGGATCAACCGAAACCACTGTCAAGCATCAGCCGAAACACTGTCAGGCATCACCCGGAACCAAAATGTCAAGCATCAGCCGAGGTCATACACCGGAACCTGTGCCCCCGGCAGGATTCGAACCTGCGACACCGGCTTTAGGAGAGCCGTGCTCTATCCCCTGAGCTACGAGGGCGAGGAACGTCTTCGAACACTGACCAGACCTCGCGGGGCGGCGGTGTGAGTCTAGCGGGCGCGTCCAACGCCATGCGACGTGTCGGCGCGATGGGCGGCGACTATCACTGCCATCTGATGTCTTCGTCGAGCTTTTCGGCTGGTCCGTCCCGCTCGCCCGCGGGGCGGGTGTCGATCGTGACCTCTTGCCAGTAGGCCGGACTGTAGAGGTGAATGTCGTTGCCGCTGCTGACCTTTAGCACACCGCCCGTGAGTACTTCATAGGCCGCGCCGTCCGGGTAGGCATCGTCGTCATCGCGGCCGGCGATTTGGATCCACATCTTCATGCCGAAAATAATCCTCCGCAGCGGCCGACCGGATTCCTCGGGCTACCGCCGTCATGGCGAACTGCCGGAATCCCCACGGTCAACTCACCACTCTTCGCCTTCTACAACGGGAGCCTCGCCGTCGATGATGTGCACCGCGGCCTCTTCGGCAGACGCCGCGCCTCCGTTGATCCCGATGTCCTCGGCGACCAACTCCGCCTCCGAGTCTTCGCCAAATCCCAGGTCCGGTGCCACAAGTCGGCCCGCCCGCGCACGGCCGACTTCTCCCGGCTGCGGGAATTCGGTTTCGCGCTCGGATTCGTCGGAGAGCTGCTGCTCAGCCTCATCGAGCAGGACGTCGATTCGCGACGCCGGATCCGGCTCTTCCTCCGCGAGCATCTGGTCCAGGGTCTCGGACGGGCCGAAGGCCCCGCGTCCGTACGGTCGCTCGGGCGGCGAGTAGCCCTCGTCGAGGATGTCATCCATGCCGCGGTCGATGAGGGTGTCCTCGGGCTGAAGCTGGTCTTCGTCTTCCGCGCTGTATTCGCCGGGCGCGGGGCCGGTGCCATAGTGGGTGCTCATGACTCGCCCCCACGTCGGTGTCGGCGGCCGGTGATCGCGTGTTCCCGATGGTCGCTGTCGATGGGCATCATGCGCTCCTAAATCGTGACGGTGCAGCGAGTTTCGCCTTCCCGGCAGACCAACCATAGAGACGGAAATGACATCGGCCTAGGGCCATTCGTCCCTTCGGCCCAGACCGACGGGTCGGCCCCGGTCAGCTCAGCTCCGCGATGACCTTCGCGAAGGTGTCCAGGTTGTTGTCCTGCACGGTGAAGCAGGTCAGCCCGTACTTGTCGCGCAGTGCGGACAAGGTGTCGGCCATCTCGCGCGGTGACCCGCTGAGCACCGACGGCATGGACAGCAGTTGCTCGTCGGACAGGTCCGGTGCGTACTGCCGCGTCATCCTCAGGTCGGGGGCGGACTCGCCTTCGCGCGGCATCGCCGTGATCACCATGTTCAGCTCCAGCGCGTCGAACCGGTCACCGGCGGCGTTGCGGACGAACCCGATGCGTTCGGCGAGGGGGTCTTCGACGTCTCGCACCCTGGCGCCGGTCAGCCCGATGATGTCGGCGTGCCGGGCGGCTATCGTCAGCACCCGATCGCCGTTGCCGGCGATGAGGATCGGCGTCGACGGGTGATGCTCCTTCAGGTAGCTCGTCATGTGTTCGAGGTAGTCGACCCGGGCCCCGGCGCTGGGATAGGGGATCTCGGCCGCCTCGAATTCTTCTTTGACGTAGCCGGTGCCGAGCCCGATCTCGAGGCGGCCGTCGCTGAGCAGGTCGAGGGCCTGCAGGTCCCTGCTGAGCAGGGCGGGCTTGTAGAACCCGGCGTTGAGCACGTACATGCTGAGTTTGATCCGGCTCGTCACCATCGCGACCGCGGTCAGCGTCGGCGATGGTGCGGCCGCGCCCAGATGATCGGGCACGCAGAGGATGTCGTAGCCAAGGTCCTCGGCTCGTTTCACCTTGTCGACCAGTGCCGTGCGCGACTTGAAGAAGCGCATGCTCAGCCCGAAGCGAAAATCCTTGCCCACCAACAGCCTCCGATCGACAGATAACACTTACCAGGAACGCGCCGCGGCCGCCAGGCCCTGCACCAGGGCGGTGGTGACCGGCGCCAGGCCGTCGGCGCCGGGTAACGGACTGCGCGGGCCAAGGCCCCGGACCCGGGGCGAAAGCTCCAGCTGCGTCCCGCCGCCGCGCACCCGGTTGACCGGGTTGTTCGGGTGCAGGCCCCGCAGTTCCGGCGGGATGTCGTCGATGTCGGTGACGACCTGATAGCCGGTCAGGCGGACGTGCCGGGCCAGGTGGGCCGCCAGCGCGCGGTTGCGCCCCCCGGCGAGCAGTTGGGTGCCGCGTCCGATGCGGCCGTAGCCGTGCAGCGAGACGGCGACGTCGACATGGCCGAGAAACTCGGCCAGCCGTGGCGACTCGTCCGGGTCATACCGGGCAGACGGGAGGTGGTGCGGGTAGCGGTGGGGATGGCGCAGCAGGTACACCGACGCATTGGCGGCCTCGGCGGCACGTTCGGCAATGACGTCGGTCATCTGTTCCAGGCCGCCGCCGTGGATGGCGAGAAAGCCGAACCGCGATCGCAGCCGGCTCTCCTCGATCACCCCAGGTTCGCCCAGCAGCGCGGAAAGCGACTGCGGCGCCGGGGTTTTCGCGGCGAGCGGGCGGGGCCAGCGCGCGGGGTCCCAGCGGCGCAGAAAGTCGACCCATCGCTGCGGCAAGCCGTGGTGGACGGCGCCGTCGATGACCCTGGGCAGATATCCCGGCCTCGGTGGGCCGGGGTTCACCCGGTGGTCGATGTAGACCCAGGCCGGCGACGGCCCGTCACCGGTGTGGACGGTCAGCCGGTCGCGCCGGTAGCGCACCGGGACGCCCTCGGCGCTGTCCAACGCCGCGAGGTCGTCGTCGGAGATCAGCCAGAGCACCCCGTGCACCTGCCCGCCGGCAAAAGGCTCGACGGTGGCCACGCCGCGCTGGTTGATCAGCCAGTCGTGGTTCGCCAGCACCGCCGGCCGCGGATCGGTCGCGCCCGGGCAGCGCAGCGCCATCTGCCTGACGCACAGATTCGACCCGTAGGCGAAATAGGGGTGCCGGCGGGCCGGCATCTAGGCAGTCACCGTCTNACGCCGGCCGCGGGCGGCAATATGGGCGCGGGCGAATTCACCGGCGGCGCAGGCAGATTCGCGGGCAGAGCCGGCTGGATTTGGTTCGCGGCCGGCGGTGACGCCGGTTTCATGGGAGCGGGCGCGGTGCGGCTCAACTCCGTCGGCGTGATGGCCGTCTTGTGGTGGTACAGGAATATGTACATCAGCCCCAGCGAGGCCAGGAACGCGGCGGCGAACAGCGCGATCCACGGCACGACCCGTCGCACTCGTCCTTGGGGGGCGGCCTCGAGGTAGTCCCCGTCGTCCTGGTCCGCACCGAGCGGCGCGCTGTCGTCGGACCAGGCGTGGTGGCCTTGGGTGCCGTGCGCGCCGAGGTCGCTGTCGGCGGAGGTCAGCTGAATGCGGCCCAGGGTTTGATCCCGTAGCCAGGCGGGCGCGGGGATGATCACCGGCGCCGCACCCAGCAAGGCGACCGGGTTGACCAGGCGGCGTCGTTCTTCGTCGCATACGGGGCACGATTCGATGTGGCGGGTGATGCGTTTGCGCATCAGCACGCTGAAGCGCCCGTCCCAGCCCGCCAGCATCGTGCCGAGCTCGGCGCACTTGTCGGCCGTATGTTGCGCGCGGCGCGCGACCAGCAGCGCACCCAACGAAGTCTCGATGGTGCTCCGCAGGCGCGACACCATCTTGTTGGCGGTGCCGGGGCTGACGTCCAACGCGTTGGCCAGCTCGGGTCCGTCCAAGCCGTGCCGATAGGCGAGTTCTAGAACCATGCGGTCGCGGTCGCCCAGCCCGCCGGCGGCCTCGGCGATGAGGTTGGCCAGCTCGTTGCGCGCGGCCAGCGTCTCCGGCCCCGCGTCCTGCGACGCCGCCTCGGGGAGTTCGTCGGAGACCTGCTCGCGACGTCGGTTTTTGATACAGCGCAGCGCCTCGTTGCGAGCAATGGCATACAACCAGGGGCGCAGCCGGTCGGGCTCCCGCAGCTTGGGCAGCTGGGTCGCGGCGACGCAGAAGACGTCCTGCACGCAGTCGGCGGCGGCGTCGCGATCGCGCACCATCCCGATACAGAAGTCATGCAGGCGGTCGGCGTAACGGTCGTAGATCATGGCAAACGCGCGCCGATCGCCCGTCGCGGCCGCGCGGGCCAACTCCGCGTCGCTGACGATGTCCCAGTTGGATAGTGCGCTCGTCACGTCGCTTTCCCAGCCGATGAAGCGTCGGCGCCCCTCGCAGAACCGGCGCTGCGAATAATTGTGCGCGCACAGCGGTCAAATAGCACGAGAAATTCGAGCTCAGCGGTGGGTGCATGGGAGGACAGCAGCGAAACCAGCCTCATCCAGGCCCGCGACTTCATTTGCAGACTCCCTGCACGAGGTGGTGCGGCGGCAGGCACAGCGACGGCGGTGGCGGTGGCGGCGGCAGCTTCGGGGGCGAAGGCAGCGGCGGCAGCTTTGGGGGCGAGGGCAACGGCGGCAGCGAAGGCGGGGGCGGTAACTGCGGTGGCGGCACCGGCGCCGGGACCCAGACGGGGGGCGGCGGCGGCACGTTCACCACAACGACCGGGCCCTGAGGCGCGGCAGCCGGCGGCGTCTCCGGGCCAGCCGGGGGAGCTGGGTTGTCGGGCGGGGGCGCGACCACCGCGGCGGGGGCCGGACCTTGCGGCGCGGGGTCGGGCAGCGCGACGACGGGGGCAGGCCCGTTATCCGGCGCGGGTGCCACCGGGGGCGCAACGGCGGCGGCCGGCACCGGGGCCAGTGCCGCGAAGGTGGAAGCGGTTGCCGCCGAGCCCGGGGCGACGGCCACGGCAGGCGGTTGAGGCGAGCTGGAGAAAAGGGCGATGCCGAGCGCGGTTCCGGCGCCGATCACACCGATCAGGCCCGCGGCCACCATCACCTTGTCGACCGACTTCGCCGTGGCCGCCGGGGTGCTCGAGTCGGGCGGAAAGTCGGGGCCGTGCGGCAGGCCCCCGGCCTCATCGGTCGGATCACCGAGCGGGCTCGACGCCCAGGCGTACGCCGAGGTGGGCTCCTCGCCGAGCGGGGCCAGGGCGGTCCGGTCCATGTCGTTCGGGCTGTTCATCAGGTGCTCCTTTGGCGCTGGTCGCGGCCCGGGCTGGGTCGCTGTCATAGGTAGGAGGACCTACCGGGCCCGAGTCGGACATCTTTTTTGAAGGCTTTTTGCAGAGCGGCCGTGGTTGGGCATGGTTAGGTTCGCGCGCGCCGCTTGCCAGGTCTTCGCGAAGTTCTTGCGAGTTTCTTGCGGTCGCTTAGCGCTACCGGCGTGGGTGCCAGTCCGGCGTGGCGCCGGACTGGCGAATGGCTTGCGGGGCAGTAGCTTTGGCTGCTCGGCGGATGGGAATGATCAGCCGGCGACGGTCAGCCAGATCAGCACCAGGTTGAGCAGGCTGACGGTAACCGCGACCGCCCAGCCGATCACCGTGGTGACGGGATGGTTGGCGTCGCTGCCCATCAGATCGCGGTTGCTGGTCAGTCTGACCAGCGGAAGCACCGCGAACGGAATGCCGAAGGACAGCACGACCTGGGACAACACCAGCGCCCGGGTCGGGTCGAAACCGAGCGCCAGGATCGCCACCGCCGGGCACAGCGTCAGCAGGCGGCGCACCAGCATGGGGATCGACCGATGGAGCAGCCCCTGCATGATCATGGCGCCCGCGTAAGCGCCCACCGACGACGACGCCAGGCCGGAGGCCAGCAGTCCGACCGCAAACAACACCGCGATCAGCGGCCCCAAGGTGTGGTGGACGGCCGTGTAGGCGCCCTCGATGGATGCCGTTTCGTGGTGGCCCTGCAGGTTGAGCGCGGCGACCAGCAGCATGGCCGCGTTCACCGTGCCGGCGATAGCCATCGCGAGCACGACATCCACGCGGGTGACACGCAGCAGCCAATGTCGGTCACGGCCGGCCTCGGGATGTCCGTGCCGATCCAGGACGAGGCCGGAGTGCAGGTACACCGCGTGCGGCATCACGGTGGCGCCCAAAATGGCGGCGGCCAGCAGCACGCTTTCGCTGCCGCGGAAGCGCGGTACCAATCCGCCGAGCACGGCACCCGGCGGCGGGGTCGCGACGAAGAAACTGGCCGCGAAGCCAACGGCGATGACGAGCAGCAGGCCGGTGATCACGCGCTCGAAAAGAATCTGGCCGCGACGGTCCCTGATCGCCAGGAGCAGCAACGAGATCACCCCGGTGATGATCCCGCCGAGCGGCAGCGGCAGGCCGAACAGGATGCGCAGGGCGATCGCCCCACCGATCACTTCGGCGACATCGGTTGCCATGGCAGTGATTTCGGCCTGGCCCCAGAAGGTCAGGCGCACGGGACGGCTCATCCCCTTGCCGATGGCCGCGGGCAGAGACCGCCCCGTCACCAGCCCCAGCTTCGCGGAGAGGTACTGCACCAGGCCCGCGACCACGTTGGCGGCGACGATGACCCAGAGCAGCAAGTAGCCGAGCTGAGTGCCGGCGCTGACGTTGGCGGCGACGTTTCCCGGGTCGACGTATGCGATCGCGGCGACGAACGCCGGCCCGAGCAGGTACCAGCTCGATCTGAGCGATGCCTGGGTGCGTTCCGCCAACCTGTCGACCCTCGATCCTTGCCTCCGAATAAAAAAGTTAGGTTAGCCGAACCGGAAGCCCGCCGACGATCCGCCTGCAGATGGCTTGGTCCGAGAGGCCAGATCGCCCGGCGAATTCCCAGCTATCTCACACCTAATGCTCCGTGGTTTTTCACACCTAAACCCCTTACCGTTGGCCCCGGCGGCTAAGACAGCGGGGCGTTCACCTCTCATTTCCGAAAAGAGGAAGTGAATTGAAGCTCAATCGATTTGGCGCCGCGGTGAGTCTCCTAGCCACCGGCGCACTGGTGCTGTCGGGCTGCGGGCGCGATCACAGCAACGCGACCGGCGGAGCTTCGACGACCACCCCGTTGCCGGTGCCGGTGAATTGCGGCGGGACGAAGACGCTGAAGGCCAGCGGGTCGACTGCACAGGCCAACGCGATGACCCGGTTTGTGAAGGCGTTCGAACAAACTTGCCCCGGCCAGACGTTGAACTACACGCCCGACGGCTCGGGCGCAGGCATCAGCGAATTCACCGGCAATCAAACCGATTTCGGAGGATCGGACGTCCCGCTGGCCCCGAACGAGCATGACGCGGCCCAGCGGCGCTGCGGCGGCTCGCGCGCGTGGGACCTGCCGGTGGTGTTCGGCCCGATCGCGATCACCTACAACGTCAAGGGCGTTAATTCGTTGACGCTTGACGCCGCGACGGCGGCCAAGATCTTCAACGGCGGCATTACCACCTGGAACGATCCCGCCATCCAGGCGCTGAACAAGGGCGCCAACTTGCCCGCCGAGCCGATTCGCGTAATCTTCCGCAGCGACCTGTCCGGGACCTCGGACAACTTCCAGCACTACCTTGATACGGCCTCCAACGGCGCGTGGGGCAAGGGCACCGGAAAGACATTCAACGGCGGCGTCGGCGAGGGCGCCAGAGGCAACGACGGCACCTCGTCGGCCGTGCAGGCCACCGAGGGGGCGATCACCTACAACGAATGGTCGTACGCTCAATCGAAGAACCTGAGCATGGCCAAGATCATCACGTCGGCCGGTCCTGAGCCGGTGACGATCAGCGTGGACTCGGTCGGCAAGACGATCGCGGGGGCCTGGGTCTCGGGGAAGGGGAACGACCTGGTGCTCAACACGATGTCGTTCTACAAGCCAACGCAACTCGGTGCCTACCCGATTGTGCTGGCTACTTACGAGATCGTCTGCTCGAAGTATCCGGATCCGCAGGTGGGTGCGGCCGTGCGGGCGTTCCTGCAGAGCACCATCGGCGGTGGCCAGAATGGCCTGGGGGACAACGGATACGTTCCCGTTCCCGACGCCTGGAAGCTGTGGCTGAAGGCGGCGGTCAACGCCATCTCGTGACGTCACCCCGGGACGTAGAGTCCCCGTCCGGTGACCAGGGGCAGGTCGAGGGTGGTCACGATGCCGGGCGGGGCGGCCACCACGGCGGGAATCGCGTTGACGACCCGCATCGCGGTGGCGACCAGCCCGGCGTGGTTGTGGTCGCCCAGGCGGCTGCTCAGGCAGACGTCCATGGCGTACGACGGCTCGCCGGTGATTTCGATTCGGTAGGAACCGCCGGGCTGGGCGGGCTGCGGCCACTCGGGGCACAGATCCTCGCGCAACCGGGTGACGTGTTCCAGGACGACGACCGGATCGCCGTCGACCATCCCGAACACCTCGAACCGCAGCGCCGCGGCGGTGCCCTTGGCGATATGACCTGACGCGATGTCGAAGTCCTCGGGCGCCGGCACGCGCACGTACTCCTCGGCGACCGAGTCGAGCGTGATGCCCAGGCCGGCTGCCAATTGCCGCACCACCGAACCCCACGCCAGGCTCAGCACGCCGGTCTGCAGCAGCATCGGTATCTCGTCGAGCGGCTTACCGAATCCCATCACGTCGAACATGACGACGGCGCTGTCGTAGGTGGCGTAGTCGACGATCTCCATGCACCGGATCTGCTGGATGTTCTGACAGGTGCCGGCCAACGCCAGCGGTAGCAGATCGTTGGCGAATCCCGGGTCGATGCCGTTGACGTACACGCTCGAATTGCCTTCTCGCGCCGCATCTTCCAGCGGCGAAATGAGCTCTTCGGGGATCACGTTCCACGGGTACTGAAGAAAGACCGGGCCGCTGCCGACGATGTTGATCCCGGCCGCAAGGACGCGCCGGTAGTCCTCGAGCGCCTCGGGCAGGCGGTTGTCGGCCAGCGCGTTGTAGACGGCGCACCGGGGGCCGGTCGCCAGCACGGCGTCCAGGTCCGTGCTGGCGATCACGCCGGTCGAATCCGGAAGCCCGGCGAGCTCCGCCGCGTCCTTGCCGGCCTTGGCGTCCGAGGAGACCCACACGCCGGTGAGTTCGAACTCCGGGTTGGTGATCAGCGCTTTGAGCGCGTGGACGCCGACATTGCCGGTGCCCAACTGAACGACGGGGATGGCCATGGCGGGCTCCTTCAGCGGTCGGGGTTCACAGGTCCGGGACGGGGATGTCGAGGTTGGGGTAGGTGAGACCGCCGTCAACCTCCAGCGTCTTGCCGGTCAAAAAGCTGCCGGCCGGTGAGGCCAAATACACTGCGGCGGCCGCGATGTCGACGGGGTCACCGAGGCGGCGCATCGGCGTCACCTTCTCCATCGGTGCGCGCAGCTCCTCGTTGGAGGCCACCACGTCCAGCGCCGACGTCAGGATCGAACCGGGCGCGATGGCGTTGACCCGGATGCGCGGGCACAGGTCCAGCGCGGCGAGCCGGGTGTAGTGAGACAGCGCGGCTTTGGCGGTGCCGTAGGCGGCGAAACCGCGCCCGGCCAGCCGGCCCATGGTGGAGGTGATGTTGATGATGCTGCCGCCGCCGGAGTGCTCCAGCATCAACGGCACCGCGGCGACGGTGAGCGCGTGGGCGGTTGCCACGTTGAAGGTGAACGCCTCCTTGAGGTCCTTGGTCGAGGTGGTCAGCAGGGTGTTGGGCATGGTCCCGCCGACGTTGTTGACGACGATGTCTAGTTTTCCGAAGGCCTCGACGGCCTGAGCGGCCAGCTCCGCGGTGGACTCCGGGTGGGCCAGGTCGGCGGCGACGGTATGGACGCGGCGGCCCGTGGCGCGGACCTCTTCGGCGACGGCATCTAGTTGGGATTGGGTGCGCGACGCGATGAGCACATCCGCGCCTGCCTCGGCGAAAGCCAGCGCGATGGCCGCACCGAGGCCACGCCCGCCACCGGTGATGACGGCGACTTTGTCGTCCAGACGGAACCTGTCAAGGATCATTGCGGCCTCTCTATTCGAGTCGTCGGCGACACCGTAACAAAACCCGCCGACTCCCATTCCGGCATTTCTGAAACAGGTTCTAGTTTGTCATACGGGCCCCGGGATGCAATGGCCCCGCCGGCGGCAATTGCGTGCTTGTTCACCCGGTTCGGAATGCCGGACAGAATTCTCCGAACGTTAACCTTGTTACTGTTAGCTACATGGCTGCGTGTGAAGGCTGGTTGCCGAGCCGCGGCCTCCCGGCGGCGGCGACGTTTCATCCCTACTGTTAAGGAAGAGAATTGAAACTGAACCGATTTGGTGCCGCGGTGGGTGTGCTGGCTTGCGCCGCACTGGTGGTATCCGGGTGTGGCAATGACAACAACAATGCGAGCGGTGGAGGCGCCTCGACGGGTGCGTCGGGGGCATCCACGGGCAACGTGAGTTGCGGGGGGAAGAAGACGCTGAAGGCCAGCGGTTCCACGGCCCAGGCCAACGCGATGACCCGATTCGTCAATGCGTTCGAGCGGGCCTGCCCCGGTCAGACCCTGAACTACACGGCCAACGGTTCCGGTGCCGGAATCAGCGAATTCAACGGCAACCAAACCGATTTCGGCGGGTCCGACTCGCCGTTGGCCCCCAACGAATACACCGCGGCCCAGCAGCGCTGCGGCTCGCCGGCGTGGAACCTGCCGGTGGTGTTCGGCCCGATCGCGATCACTTACAACGTCAAGGGCGTCAGTTCGCTGAACCTGGACGGCCCGACCGCGGCGAAGATCTTCAACGGGGCCATCACCACCTGGAACGATCCGGCGATCGCGGGCCTCAACGGCGGCACCACCCTGCCGGCCGAGCCGATTCACGTCGTCTTCCGTAACGACCAGTCCGGGACCACGGACAACTTTCAGCACTACCTCGATGCGGCCTCCAACGGCGCCTGGGGCAAGGGCGCGGGCAAGACGTTCAACGGCGGTGTCGGTGAGGGCGCCAAGGGCAACGACGGCACCTCGGCCGCGATCAAGGCCACGGAGGGATCGATCACCTACAACGAGTGGTCGTTCGCCAAGGCCCAGAACCTGAACATGGCCAAGGTCGTCACCTCGGCCGGCCCCGACGCGGTCGCCATCAGCGCGGACTCGGTCGGCAAGACGATCTCTGGCGCCACCGTCAAGGGTCAGGGCAACGACCTGGTGCTCGACACCAACTCGTTCTACAAGCCGACGCAGCCGGGTTCCTACCCGATCGTGCTGGCAACCTACGAGATCGTCTGCTCGAAGTATCCCGACTCGCAGGTCGGCACGGCGGTGAAGGCGTTCCTGCAGAGCACCATCGGGGCTGGCCAAAACGGCTTGGCGGACAACGGATACATCCCGATCCCGGACTCCTTCAAGTCGAAGTTGTCGACCGCGGTCAACGCAATCGCGTGATCCGGGATGTCATGACCCGCGGAGCGATCGCCACCTCCTCGACGGGGGCTCAGCCTCCGCTGAAGGTTACCGACCCGCACAAGGCGCACCGCGGCGACCGACTGTTCAAGTTGGTCGCCGCGGCGGCCGGGTCAACGATCGTCATCGCGATCGGGCTGATCGCGATATTCCTGTTGGTCCGCGCCGTCCCGGCGTTGCGCGCAAACCACGCGAATTTCTTCACGAGCGCCGAATTCAACACCACCAAGGCCGACCATCTGGCGTTCGGTATCCGCGACTTGTTCATGGTCACCGTGCTCAGTTCGTTGAGCGCACTGGTGGTGGCGGTGCCGATCGCGGTCGGGATCGCAGTGTTTCTCACCCAGTACGCACCCAAACGGCTCGCGCGACCTTTCGGCGCGATGGTTGATCTGCTGGCCGCGGTGCCGTCGATCGTTTTCGGGTTGTGGGGAATCTTCGTGCTGGCACCCAGACTCGAACCCATCGCGGAATTCCTCAACCGCAACCTCGGCTGGTTCTTTTTGTTCAAGCAGGGCAACGTTTCCCTGGCCGGCGGTGGCACCATATTCACCGCCGGCATCGTGCTGTCGGTGATGATCCTGCCGATCATCACCTCGGTATCGCGGGAAGTGTTTCGGCAGACCCCACCGATTCAGATGGAAGCGGCGCAGGCATTGGGCGCCACGAAGTGGGAGGTAGTGCGGATGACCGTGCTGCCGTTCGGCCGCAGCGGTGTCATCGCGGCGTCCATGCTGGGGTTGGGCCGCGCCCTGGGCGAGACCGTGGCGGTGCTGATCATCCTGCGATCGGCCGCTCGGGCCGGCAGCTGGTCTCTGTTCGACGGCGGCTACACGTTCGCCTCCAAGATCGCCTCCGCGGCAGCAGAATTCAGCGAACCGTTGCCCACCGGGGCCTACATCTCCGCCGGCTTCGCGCTGTTCGTCCTGACGTTCATCGTCAATGCGACGGCTCGCGCGATCGCGGGGGGAAAGGTCAACGGATGACCCGCGCCGGCGACGATGCAGTGGGGGCACCTCCCGCTTGCGGGGGACGAAGCGATGAGGTGGGGGCACCTCCCGCTTGCGGGGGAGAGCGGCGCGCATGACCATCGACGCGCTCGACCTGCCGGTCAAACCCGATGTGTTCAGCCCGCTGAGCCTGCGGCGGCGGATCACCAACAGTGCCGCGACGACGTTCTTCGTCGCCTCGTTCATCGCGGCCCTGGTGCCGCTGGTCTGGGTGCTGGGAGTGGTGATCGCGCGGGGCTGGTACGCCGTCACCCGCTCGGGCTGGTGGACCCACTCACTGCGGGGCGTGCTGCCGGAGCAGTTTGCCGGCGGCGTCTACCACGCGCTGTACGGGACGGTGGTGCAGGCCGGGGTGGCCGGGCTGCTGTCCGTGCCGCTGGGGCTGATGACCGCGGTTTTCTTGGTGGAATACGGCTCGGGTCGGCTGGTGCGGGTGACGACCTTCATGGTCGACGTGCTCGCCGGGGTGCCCTCGATCGTGGCGGCGCTGTTCATCTTCAGCCTGTGGATCGCCACCCTGGGCTTCCAGCAGAGCGCCTTCGCCGTGTCGCTGGCCTTGGTGTTGCTGATGTTGCCGGTGGTGGTGCGGTCCACCGAGGAGATGCTCAGGTTGGTGCCCGACGACCTGCGTGAAGCCAGTTATGCGCTGGGCGTCCCCAAATGGAAGACCATCGTGCGGATCGTCATCCCGATCGCGATGCCGGGCATCGTCTCCGGTGTCTTGTTGTCCGTCGCGCGCGTCATCGGCGAAACCGCACCGGTGCTGGTGCTGGTCGGCTACAGCCGTTCCATCAACTTGGACATGTTCCACGGCAACATGGCGTCGCTGCCGCTACTGATCTACACCGAGCTCACCAACCCGGAGCACGCCGGCTTCCTGCGCATCTGGGGCGCGGCGCTGAGCCTGATCATCATCGTGGCGGTGATCAACCTGCTGGCCGGGGCGTTCCGCTTCCTGTCAACGCGGCGGCGCTGACGGCCTCGGCGAGCGCCGTCAGGATCTTGCCGCGGCTTTCTTGGCGCCTGCACTGGCCCCAGCCTTGTTCGCGGTGCTCTTCTTGGCGGGCGCTTTTTTCGCCGGCGCTTTTTTCGCCGCCGCCTTCTTGGCGGGCGCCTTGCCGTCGCCGGAGCGCGCCTTGACGCTGGCCTCGAGCTTGGCCAGCAGGTCGGAGACGTCTTCCGCCTCGTCCAGTTCCTTGGGCTGGTCCTCGACGGTAAACGCTTCGCCGCCTTCGAGTTTCGCCTCGATCAGCTCCTGCAGCTGCTCCTGGTACGTGTCGTGGTAGCGGTCGGGGTTGAAGTCTTCGGCCATCGACTCCACCACCTGGCCGGCCATCTTGAGTTCCGCGGGCTTGATGTCGACCTTCTTGTCCAGCACGGGGAAGTCCGGATCGCGGATCTCGTCGGGCCACAACAAGGTGTGCACCACCATGACGTCGCGCTTGCCGAAGTCCTTGACGCGCAACGCGGCCAGCCTGGTCTTGTTGCGCAGCGTGAAGTGAACGATCGCCATCCGATCGGTCTCGGCGAGCGTCTTAGCCAGCAGCACATAGGATTTGGACGACTTCGAATCCGGCTCGAGAAAGTAGCTGCGGTCGAACAGCATCGGGTCGACCTCGCTGGCCGGGACGAACTCGAGCACTTCGATTTCGCGGCTGCGTTCTTCGGGGAGCGTCGCGATGTCGTCGTCGGTGATGATCACCGATTGACCGTCGTCGGACTCGAAGGCCCGGGCGATATCACGGTATTCGACGACCTCGCCGTCCTTCTCGCAGATGCGTTGGTAGCGGATGCGGCCGTTGTCCTTG
Source organism: Mycobacterium interjectum (assembly GCF_900078675.2). Classification (GTDB taxonomy): domain Bacteria; phylum Actinomycetota; class Actinomycetes; order Mycobacteriales; family Mycobacteriaceae; genus Mycobacterium; species Mycobacterium interjectum. The sequence goes on along the minus strand of NZ_LT546237.1, from coordinate 3,255,063 downwards.
GCGTGGACCTGATGGAACTTGATGTCGTGGTCCTCGGTGGCGCTGTACACCTTGACCGGCACGTTCACCAGCCCGAACGCGATCGAACCCTTCCAGATGGAGCGCATGCACTCAGTATGCCCATACCGCCCCTAGCAAAACAGCGCGGTGGGCCGCGCGGCCGGATATTCGTGCACAGCTAATTTCCCGCCTCGGTGGAATGAGCGTGTAGGGCGGCACGGTCGGGGAGGTCGGCCCCGGCGCGCCCGACGGTCAGCGCCGACATCAGGCTGGCGGATTCGAGCGCCGCCGTCAGCGCATCGAGCCCGATCCGGCCCAGGGCGGCTCGCCGGTCGGCCCCCAGAAACCCCCAGAGCGCGTCGAGCAGGCCGACCATGAACGCATCGCCGGCGCCGACGGTGTCCACCACCGCAACGGACCTGGCGGCCACCCGGGCCCGCCCGGCCGAGCAGAACGCCATGGCGCCCCTGCCCCCCATCGTCACGACGACCAGCGCCGGCCCCGACGCCAGCCACGCTCGGGCCGTCCACTCGGGTTCGTGGTCGGGATCGATCCATCTCAGGTCCTCGTCGCTGGCCTTGACGATGTCGCTGCGCTCGACGAGGCGGGCGATGCGCTCGCGTGCCACCTCCCGGTCGGCGATGAGCGAGGGGCGCACGTTGGGGTCGAAGCTCAGGGTTGCCGACACGCGGTAGGCGTCGAGCAGCGCCGCGACCGCCAGGCAGCCGGGCTCACGCACTGCGGCAATCGATCCGGTGTGCACGAACAACGGCGGCGCGACCTCGGGAGTGCCGGAAAGCTGCCAGTCCAGGTCGAACGTGTAGGCCGCCGAGCCGTCATCCGCGATCGTGGCCACCGCGGTCGGGGTCCTCACAGCCGACGTGCTACCCGGAACCAGTTGGGCGCCAGAGGCGTTGACGTAATCGGCGATGCGCCGGCCGCCTTCGTCGTCGCCGATGTGGGTCAAAAAGTCGACATCGCGGCCCAACCGGGCGAGTCCGACGGCGACGTTGAGCGGGCTTCCGCCGACGTGCTCGTCGTGGTCGACGACGTCGATCAACGCCTCACCGATCACCAGCCCGCGCGTCATGGGCTCGTCCCTTTCAGCAACGACGCCAGGGTCGCGCGCGCGCCGCGGGCATGCAGCGAATCCAGTGCCTGGCGGTAGGCCTCGACGAAACGGGGCTGCTGGGCGAGATCGCCGAACAGTTCGGAGTTCTCGATGAAGGCGGTCGGGTGCAACCGCTGTGCCCGCGCGGCGGCCAGCAGCGAGTCCGCCATGTTGTCGACGACCTCGACGGGTTCGCCCCGCTCGTCGACCCCCTCGGCGTAGCGCGCCCAACTCGCGACGGTCGCCGCCGCGAGCCGGATCGGCCCCCCGGTGCGCAGGTTGTCGCGGATCACCGGAAGCAGCCATTTCGGGATGCGGTCCGAGGAGTAGGCGCACAACCGGGCCACGGTGTCGCGCACCCCGGGGTTGGCGAACCGCTCGATGAGCCCGCGGGTATAGGCCAGCAGGTCTATACCGGGGACGGCGCGCAGCGTCGGCACGGCCTCGGAATCGAAATAGGCCAGCAGGAATTCGGCCAGCAGCGGGTCGCGCGCCGCGTCGTGCACCATGCGGTACCCGCACAGCGCCGCGAAGTAGCACAGGCACTGGTGCCCGGCGTTGAGCAGCCGCAGCTTCATCGCCTCGTACGGGCTCACGTCGTCGACCAACAGCACGCCCGCCTCGTCCAGCGGCGGCCTGCCGTCGGCGAAATCGTCCTCGAGCACCCACGCGGCGAACGCCTCGGCCAGCACCGGCCACGCGTCGGCGACCCCGAAGTCGCGCTCCACGGTGGCCACGATGTCCGGCGTGGTGACCGGCGTGATGCGGTCGACCATCGAGCACGGGAACCGCGCGTGCTCGGCGACCCAGTCGGCCAGGCCGGGCCGGAGCAGCTCGGCGTGCGCCAGGACGGCGCGGCGCGCGATGTCGCCGTTGTGTTCGATGTTGTCGCACGAGACGATCGTCGGCGCCGCGATGCCGCGGTCTCGACGGCGGGCCAGGGCGTCGGCGATCAGGCCGAAAACCGAGCCCGGGTCCCTGATCTGGTACCCGCCCTCGGTGATGGTCATCGAGATGATGCGGGTCGTGGGTGCGGCCAGCCGCTCGATCGTCGCCGCGGGATCGTCGGGTGCGTAGCGGTAGTCCACGATCGAGCCGATCACCCGCGCGTCGCGATTGCCGTCGGGATCTTCCAAGACCAGCGTGTACAGGTTGTCCTGGGCGCGCAGCACGTCCCGCATCCGGCGGTCGGCCGGCAGCACGCCGATGCCGCAGATGCCCCATTCCCGCGCCATGCCCCGCTCGAGCAGACTGTCGAGGTAGGCCGCCTGGTGGGCGCGGTGAAACCCCCCGACCCCGAAGTGCGCGATGCCGACCACGACGCCGTCACGGTCATAGCTCGGTGTCGCGATCGGCAGCCGCCCCAGGGTGGCGCTGCTCAGCCGGACCACGGTGTCGACGGTACCGGCGCTCAGGCCCCGAGCGCGCGGACCATGCACCGCGCCCCGGATTTGGTAGCGCATGCGCTACCGCTTTCGGGATTCACTCACTACCCACCCAACGAGGCCAGCCCACGACGTACGTTGACATCATGGCTTCATCGGCACCGGCGCGGGTCAAGCTGACCAACGCCGACAAGGTGCTGTATCCGGCGGCGGGAACCACCAAGGGTGACGTCTTCGACTACTACACCCGCATCGCCGAAGTGATGCTGCCGCACATCGCCGGGCGCGCGGCCACCCGCAAGCGCTGGCCCAACGGAGTCGAGCACGAGTCGTTCTTCGAAAAGCAGCTGGCATCCTCGGCGCCGGACTGGCTGCCGCGGGCCAGCGTCACCCATCGATCCGGGACGACGACCTATCCGATCATCGACAGCACCGACGGACTGTCCTGGATCGCGCAGCAGGCCGCGCTGGAGGTGCACGTGCCGCAGTGGCGGTTCGTCGCCGAGTGGACCCGAAGCGGGGCCGGGGCACTCAAGCCCGGCCCGGCAACACGTTTGGTGTTCGACCTCGATCCCGGCGAGGGCGTGACGATGCCCCAGCTGTGCGAGGTGGCCCATGCCGTGCGGGATCTGATGAGCGATATCGGCCTCACCCTTTTCCCGCTCACCAGCGGTAGCAAGGGTTTGCACCTCTATGCACCGCTGGACAGCCCGGTCAGCAGCAAGGGCGCCACGGTGTTGGCCAAACGTGTTGCCCAGCAACTGGAGCAGTCGATGCCCAAGTTGGTCACCGCGACCATGACCAAGAGTCTGCGGGCGGGCAAGGTGTTTTTGGACTGGAGCCAGAACAACGGCTCGAAGACCACCATCGCGCCGTACTCGCTGCGCGGGCGCGAACAGCCGACGGTCGCGGCGCCGCGCACCTGGGCGGAGCTCGAAGATCCGGGGCTGCGTCACCTGCGGTACGACGAGGTGCTCGACCGCGTGGCGCGCGACGGCGACCTGTTGGCGCCGCTGGATGTGGACGCACCGGTCGGCGACCGCCTCAGCAAGTACCGCAGCATGCGGGACGCGTCGAAGACTCCCGAGCCGGTGCCCGCCGGGAAACCCGTTACCGGCCAGGGCAATACGTTCGTGATCCAGGAACACCACGCCCGCCGGCTGCATTACGATTTCCGGCTGGAGCGCGACGGCGTGCTGGTGTCATGGGCGGTGCCCAAGAACCTGCCAGAGACCACGTCGGTCAACCACCTGGCGGTGCACACCGAGGATCATCCGCTGGAATACGGCGCGTTCGAGGGAAACATCCCCAAGGGCGAATACGGCGCCGGCAAGGTTGTCATCTGGGATGCCGGCACCTACGAGGCCGAGAAGTTCCTCGACGATGAGGTCATCGTCAACCTGCACGGCAACCGGATCTCCGGGCGCTACGCGCTGATCCAGACCAACGGCGACCAGTGGCTGGCGCACCGGATGAAGGATCAGCAGGTCTTCGACTTCGACTCCATCACCCCGATGCTCGCCTCGGAGGGCTCGGTGGCCGCGCTGGCGGCCGGGCAGTGGGCATTCGAAGGCAAGTGGGACGGCTACCGGATCCTGGTGGAGGCCGATCACGGCGCCTTGCGGATCCGGTCCCGCCGCGGCCGCGAAGTCACCAAGGAATATCCCCAATTTCGTTCGCTTGCCGCCGATCTGGCCGATCATCACGTCGTGCTCGACGGCGAGGCCGTCATATTGGACGACAACGGGGTGCCCAGCTTCCACGAGATGCAGAACCGGGGCCGCGGCGCCCGCGTGGAGTACTGGGCGTTCGACCTGCTCTACCTGGACGGCCGCTCGCTGTTGCGGGCGCGCTACCAAGACCGGCGCAAGCTGCTGGAAACCCTTGCCGGCGCAGGTAATCTGATCGTTCCCGACCTGCTGCCCGGTGACGGCGCACAGGCTCTGGCGCACTCACGCAAGCACGGCTGGGAGGGCGTGGTCGCCAAGAAGCGTGACGCCACGTATCAGCCGGGACGGCGTTCGGCGTCGTGGATCAAGGACAAGAACTGGAACACCCAGGAGGTCGTCATCGGCGGCTGGAAGGCCGGGGAAGGCGGGCGTACCAGCGGCATCGGCTCGCTGCTGATGGGCATCCCGACGCCCGGCGGGCTGCGCTTCGCCGGGCGGGTCGGCACCGGCTTCACCGAGCGGGACCTGGCAAAGCTGAAGAAGACGTTGGCGCCGCTGCAGACCGACCAGTCGCCCTTTGACCCGCCGCTGCCCAGGAGCGAAGCGCGCGGGGTGACGTACGTCGAGCCGGTCCTGGTCGGCGAGGTGCGCTACAGCGAGTGGACTCCGGATGATCGGTTGCGCCAATCGAGTTGGCGCGGACTGCGGCCGGACAAGAAACCAAGTGAGGTGGTGCGCGAGTGAAGTGGGTGACCTTTCACGGTGACGACGACGAACGCGTCGGCGTCCTGTCCGGTGCGGATATCTACGCGACGCCGCCGGGGGTGACGCTGCTCGAGCTGATCGGGCGCGGTGCCGACGGGCTGCGCCTCGCCGGCGAGGACGCGTTGCGGTCCCCGTCCGCGGTGGTGCGGCTCGACCGGGTGAGATTGCTGGCGCCGATCCCGCACCCGCCGTCGATCCGGGACTCGTTGTGCTTTTTGGACCACATGCGCAACTGCCAGGCGGCGCTGGGCGCCGGGCGGGCGCTCGCCGACACGTGGTACCGCATTCCCGCCTTCTATTTTGCTTGCCCGGCAACCGTTTTGGGTCCCTACGACGACGCCCCGATGGCGCCCGGAAGCGCTTGGCAGGACTTCGAATTGGAGATCGCCGCGGTCATCGGCACCGCCGGCAGTGATCTGACCGTCGAGGAAGCCGAACACGCCATCATCGGCTACACCATCTTCAACGATTGGTCCGCCCGGGACCTGCAGCAGCTGGAGGGCCAACTCGCGATCGGGCAGGGCAAGGGCAAGGACAGCGGGGTCACGCTCGGCCCGTACCTGGTCACGCCCGACGAGCTGGAGCCCCACCGCCGCGACGGCACACTCGACCTGCAGGTGACCGCAATGGTCAACGACACCGTGATCGGTTCGGGGTCGACCGCCCAGATGGACTGGACCTTCGGTGAGGTCATCTCCTACGTCTCGCGCGGCGTGATGCTCACTCCCGGCGACGTCATCGGCTCCGGGACCGTGCCGACCTGCACCCTCGTCGAGCACCTCAATCCCGCTGCGCTGGAATCGTTTCCCGGCTGGCTGCGGGCCGGCGACGTCGTCACCCTGCGGGTCGAGGGCCTGGGGGAGACCCGGCAGACCGTGCGCGCCAGCAGCGCGCCGCACCCGCTGCCCGGCCGGCCCAACCCGGACGCCACGCCTGTCCCCGCGCGGGTCAACCACGCCCCCGCGAAGGTCCCGTACACCCGCGGCCTGCACGGGGTCGCCGATCGGGTGTGGGCATGGACGCTGCCCGACGGGGGCTACGGGTGGAGCAACGCCGGGCTGGTGGCCGGCGACGGCGCGTCGCTGCTCGTCGACACGCTGTTCGACCTGGCGCTGACCCGCGAGATGCTCGACGCGATGACGCCCATCACCGAGGCCGCGCCCATCACCGACGCCCTGATCACCCACTCCAACGGCGACCACACCCACGGCAACCAACTGCTCGACGCGTCGGTGCGCATCCTCGCCGCGCGGGGCACCGCCGAGGAGATCGCGCACGGGATGGCGCCCGAGATGCTGGCGATGGTGCAGACCGCCAACCTCGGCCCGGTCGCGACCCCGTACGCGCGGGATCGTTTCGGGCACTTCGACTTCAGCGGCATCGCCGTGCGCAACGCCGACGAGACGTTTGACTACGAGCTGACGATCGACGTCGGCGGCCGGCGGGTCGATCTGCTCAATCTGGGCCCGGCGCACACCGCCGCGGACTCGGTGGTGCACGTGCCCGACGCGGGGGTGTTGTTCGGCGGAGACTTGCTCTTCATCGGCTGCACCCCGATCGTGTGGGCCGGGCCGATCGCCAACTGGATCAGGGCCTGTGACGTGATGATCGCGCTCGACGCGCCAACCGTGGTGCCCGGCCACGGCCCCGTCACCGATCCCGATGGGATCCGCGCCGTCCGTGGCTATCTCGCCCATGTCGCCGCACACGCCGAGGCCGCCCACCGCAAGGGGTTGTCGTGGGCCGAGGCCGCCGACACCATCGACCTCGGCGAGTACGCGACGTGGCTGGACGCCGAGCGGGTCGTCGTCAACGTCTACCAGCGCTACCGCGAACTCGACCCCGACACGCCGCAATTGGAGGTCATGGCGCTGCTGGTCATGCAGGCTGAGTGGCTCGCCAAGCGGTCCAGATGACCGCGAGAGTGCAACTGGCAACACGTTTCCCGAGAACAGCCGTCGGCACTTGCACTTTCGCGGCTAGGCCCGTATTGCCCGCACGAAGGTGATCGTCGCCGCCGGGCTCTGCTGCTCGCTCTCGTCGAGTGGCGGCAGGCCGGCCGCGGCGAACAGGTCGGTGAGCGCGAACGTGGTCGTGTCCCACCCGTCGGCGCGCAGATGTGCGGCGACATCGGTGTGCTCGCCCGGGTAGGTCAGGGCGGCGATGTCCATGTCGAGGCCGTGCCGTCGCCAGCCCTCGGCCGACCGCCGCGCCTGCTCCTGCGATTGCTCCGAGCCGTCATCGAGCGACCCGAAGTCGGCGGCAAATCGGCTGCCCTCGGCGGACAGCGGGGTGATCGAGTCCAGCAAGCGGACCTCGGCCTCCGGTGGGAGAAAACCGATGAGCACGCCCTCGGCCAACCACGCCGTGGGCTGCGCGGGGTCGAAGCCGGCCTCCTGCAGCGCCGCGGGCCAATCTTCCCGCAGATCGATGCCTATCGTGCGGAGCTCGGCGGTCGGGGCGGCGCCGACCTCCGCCAGCGTCGCGGTTTTGAACGCGATCACCTCGGGCTGATCGATCTCATACACCGTCGTCCCGGCCGGCCACGCGAGTCGATACGGCCGGGCGTCCAGCCCGGACGCCACGATCACGACCTGGCGCACCCCCTCCTTGCCGGCCGCGGCGAAGTAGTCGTCGTAGAACCGGGCCCGGGCGGCGAACGTGTCGACAATCCGGGGGAATCCGACGCCCTTCTCGAGATCGTCCGAATCGAGCTCGCCGCTGGCCAACTTGGTGAACACGTCCAGCCCGACGGCGCGGACCAGCGGCTCGGCGTACTCGTCGGTGATCACCGGCTGCGGTCTGCGGGTCGCGGCCGCTCGCGCCGCGGCGACCATGGTGGCCGTGGCCCCGACGCTGTTGGCCAGGTCCCAGGTGTCACCCTCGGTTCGTGCCATGGCTTCTCCTTCGGTAGGCGGCAGAACCACGGTATGCCTCCCCGGCAAAAACCCATGTCCCCTACGGTTTGGGTATGCCCGCAGTGGAATTCGACACTCTCGAGGACAACATCGCCCGCATCACGCTGAACCGGCCCGAGCGCCTGAACGCGATCGACGGAGCGCTGATCGACGGCGTGGACCGCGCCCTGGACGCGCTCGGCGGGGGCGACTACCGGGTCGCGATCCTGACCGGTGCCGGACGAGGCTTCTGCGCCGGGGCCGACCTGAGCGGCACGGGCGAAGCCTGGACCAAGCCCAAACCGACCACCCCGGCGTTCAAGGTCAACTACGACAGCCAGGTTCGCCTGGCCGACCTGTTCACCCGGATCTACGAGCTACCCATCCCGGTGATCGCGGCGGTCAACGGCGTCGCCGTCGGGGGCGGCCTGGCCTTCACGCTCGTCAGCGACATCCGCGTCGCGTCCGAACACGCCCGGTTCGGATCGGTGTTCATCAAGGCCGGCTTCTCGTCGATGGACATGGGCACCAGCTATCTGCTGCCCAAGATCGTCGGCGCGGGCGTCGCGCGCGAGCTCATGCTTACGGGTCGCATCATCGACGCGGCCGAGGCGTATCGCATCAAGCTGGTGCACGAGGTGGTGGCTGCCGACGAGTTGATGACCGCGGCGCTGGCGCTGGCCCGCTCGATCGCGGCCAACAACGCGTATGGCGTGTGGCAGACCAAGATCGGGCTCAACGCGGCGCTGGACGCGCCGAGCTTGCGTCACGCGATCGAGCTGGAGAACCGCACCCAGATCCTCAGCGGTTTCACCAATAATCCGGCCGAGGCGGCCAGGGCGCACATGGAGAAACGGCCGCCCAAGTGGGATCCCCTGTGAGCGTGGTTGATGGCGGCGGCCCGCTTCGCCCGGCTTCGCCGCGCTTGCGACCGCCGCGTTAGACTTTCGCGATCACGTTCTCCGCGAACATCTCCAGGTTGCGGATCTTGTTGTCCAGCGGCTCGTCGTCCTTGCCCATGATGTAAGGAATGCGGAAGCCGACGATCACGTCGGTGACGCCCTTGTCCTCGAGCCGCTTGACGCCGTCCACCGTGAAGCCGTCCACCGAGATGACGTGAATCTCGAACGGGCCGGTCTTGCCCTCTTCCTCGCGGAACCGCTTGAGCTTGGCGAGCAGGCCGTCGAGTTCTCCCGGATCGCCCCCGCCGTGCATCCAGCCGTCCAAACGTGCCGCGCGGCGCAACGCGGCGTCGGCGTGCCCGCCGATCAGGATCGGGATCGGCTTGGTCGGAGCCGGGGTCATCTTGGTCTTGGGGATGTCGTAGAACTCGCCGTGGAATTCGAAGTAGTCACCCGTGGTGAGGCCCTGGATGATTTCGATGCATTCGTCCATCCGCTTGCCGCGCTTGGCAAATGGGACTCCCAGCAGCTCATAGTCTTCGGGCCACGGGCTGGTGCCCACGCCGAATCCGACCCGGTTGTCGGTCATGGCGGCCAGGGAACCGATTTGCTTGGCCACCAGCGCCGGCGGCCGGATCGGGAGCTTGAGGACGAAGAAGTTGAACCGCAGCGTCGAGGTCACCGCCCCCAATGCCGATGTCAGCACGAAGGTTTCGATGAACTCCTTGCCGTCCAGGAACTCGCGGTTGCCGTCGGGCGTGTAGGGGTACTTCGAATCGGACTCGAAGGGGTAGGCGATGCTGTCGGCGATTGTCATCGCGTGGTAGCCGGCCGCCTCGGCCGCCTTGGCCAGCGGGATGTAATAGCGAAAGTCAGTCATCGCCTCTGCGTAGGTGAACCGCACGTCATCTGCCTTCCTCGAGGGACCGTCACACCAGATTAGAACGTGTTCTAGTTCGGTCCGCAGCGGGGGCCGAGTCAGAGCTGGTTCTCGGGCCCGATGACCGCCCACACCGTCTTGCCGGACGACGTCGGGGTGCTGCCCCAGGCGCGTGACAAGGCGTCGACGATCGCCAGGCCGGAGACGTCGATGCCCTTGTCCGGCGACGGCAGGCGCAGCGCGGGCGTGCTGCTGGCGTCGGACACAGCGATGGTCGCGGTCGTGCCGTCGGCCTCGAGCCGCATCATCGGGACGCTTCCGGTGTGTTCCAGCACGTTCTCGACGAACACGTTGACGACCACCAACGCGACCGGGATGAGCGCGGACTGCGACCAGGCGGTGAGCCACTCGCGGACCAGCCGGCGCGATTCACGCAGGCTGGTCAGGTTGGCGGGCAACTCGGCGTCGGCATGCCGGACGGTGCGGCTGGTGAGCCGGTCGAGTGCCTTCATCGCGGACTTCTCGGTCGCGTATACCGGCATGAAGCGGGTGACGCCGCTGCGGGTGATCGCCTCGCGGGCGGCGCGATCGGCGCAGACGAGCACGATCGGAACATCGGGCTCGGTGTGCACCTGCCAGCGCACACCGATGAAGTTCGACCACGTCGATTCCGCGGGCACGTGAAGTTTGGAGACATTGACGATGACGGCCGACGGCTGGTCGAGGGTGGTCTTCATGATCATGTCGCGAAGCGCCGCGGAGCTGCTGGCGTTGAGCTGACCCTCGACGGTGAGGACGACGACTGACTCGTCGGTTCGCATCGCCACGGCGAGCGAACTCGGGGACTCAGCTACCGCGCCCAACGCAGCCACCCCTTTCCCTGCAGGGCTCCATCCTCGCCGCTTGCGACCTGCGAAACAGCGCCACGCGGGTGTGCGTGTCTCAATAGCAATTTAGGCGCACGGAATCCGAACTGAAAAGAAGACGGAAGCAATGTCGCAATTCGGCGTTCCCCTGCCATATCCCCGCTCCTCGAATTCCCGGCTAACTGCTGGAGAACTCGCCCCCCTCGACGGCACACACCCACGCGCCGGACCAAGCCGCTCCACCCGCGTGGCCAGCCCCCCATTGAGATGAAAATTAGACTTGAAGGGTTACCCGCACCCCGCCGTCGGCAAACCCCTTGGTGGCGCGAGGGCGCAGCAAACGGCGCCGACTCCCTTGGGCGCTAGCTCAGCTGGTACGGCGGAGCGCCGACACCGGCGACCGTGTGCGTGCCCCACGGCGTTTGCTCGACGACGCGCGCGGCAGCGCTGCGCTCGCCGACAGTCAGTGTCGCGGTCCTGGTTTCGTTGAGCGCCGCCGCGCCGAAAACCGTGCCCTGCCAGTGGTAATGCCCGTCGATCGGGTCCAGGTGGCCCGCGAGCCGCACGCGTACCGGGTGCTCGGCGCCGGCGATCGTCAGCGTCGCCGCGCCCTCATAGGTCGCATCGCCGCCGGCGCCGGCGGTCAGGTCGAAGGCCGACGCCACCGGTTGGGGCTGGGCCGGTCGCAGATAAGCGCGCTCGTTGAACACCTGGTAACTGCTGTGTCGCACCTCGATGCGGGTGCTGCCGGTGCGTTCGAGGAGGCCGACGCACTCGGCGATGTAGCGCGCTTGTGCGTCGACGTCGGGGCCGTCGATGAAGAAGTAGTTGGGAAGGCCGTGAACGGCGACCCCGAAATAGGGCTCGGTGCCGTCGGCCCAGAGCTGCGCGGCGGTCACGCCGCCCGCGCCGAGCAGCGTCGTCTGCGGCGTGCGATCGGGGACGNGCGCCGAGGACGACGACCGGCGGCCGGGTCACAGGAACCTGCTGCGCTTCCAGCCGCGGCGCGCGATCGGGCCCAGCAGGCCCAGCTCGGTCAGGAACGCCGCCAGCGGGGCGAAGCCGGCAACTTGAATGTCGCGGCGGTGCGGGCTGGTGCGCGCGGTCCTTCGGGCCCGCCTCGCGTCCAGACCCACCCGCGCGTAGGGGATCGGGTTGCTGAACAGGTAGTTGAAGAAGTAGCCGCCCAGCCCGTTGATGTTGGCCATGAACCATCGGTTGAGGCGCGGCATCTCGGTGACCCGCTTGCGGGCGCCGTCCCGGGCGAACTGAATGTGGCGCGCCTCCTCGGTGACGTGAATCCGCATGAGGCGCTGGATGATTGGCTGCAATTCCGGGTCGTCCATCATCTGCCGCTGCAGCGAGTCGAAGATCTCTTCGCCGATGAGGGCGGCCATCCACAGCATCGAGCCGCGCTGGAACGCCAGCGGCAGGGCGTTGATGATCCACCGGTGGAAAAGCCGCGGGCGCACCGGCTTGGCGCCGATGCGCTCGATCGCCTTGCCGAACATGACCATGTGGCGGGTCTCGTCGCCCAGCTCGGTCAGCTTGTAGTGGGTCGAGGAGCTGGTGGGGTCCTCGTGCAGGATGGTCCGCAACAACGACTGGTTGAGCATGTTCTCGAACCAGATCCCGGCCGACAGCGTGTTGACCAGTTCCTGGCGGGACAAATCGATCTGTTGCTCGCGGGTCATCTCGTCCCACATCGGGGTGTTGTACAGCGACACCAGCCGCGGCGGCAGATAGAACTTGTCCGGATCCAGCGGCGCGTCCCAATCGATGTCGACGACGGGCTCGTAGGACTTCTTGACCGAGCCTTTCAGCAAACGGTCCGAGAACTCCTCACGACTGGGGCCACTCGGCTTCACCACCGTGGTCATGGCGCTGGCGTCCCTTCATTGGGTGCTTCAGACGGTACCCATGGTACTGGGTACTTGGGGTCCCGGCTAGGCCTCCGAGGTCTCGATTCGGCACTCTGATTTAACCAATAAGGAGGGCTTCTTGGGTCGGCATATCCACGTGATCGGCATCGGGGCCGGCGATCCCGACTACGTGACGGCCCAGGCGATCGAGGCGCTGAACGACACCCAGGTCTTCTTCGCGATGGACAAGGGGGAGGCCAAAAGCGACCTGGTGGCCCTGCGGCGCGAGATCTGCGCGCGGTTCATCCGGGAGCCCGGGTATCGCTTCGTGGAGTTGGCGGACCCGAAACGCTCGACCGGGCCCGACTACCGCGAGGCCGTCGCGGATTGGCACGCCGCGCGGGCGCGGCTCTGGGCGGCGGCCATCGCCGCCGAGCTCGGTCCCGACGGCGTGGGCGCCTTCCTGGCCTGGGGCGACCCATCGCTCTACGACAGCACCCTGCGGATCCTGGCTGCCGTCGCGGCCGAGGTCGAGTTCACCTTCGACGTCATTCCCGGAATCACCGCGGTGCAGGCGCTGACGGCCCGGCACCGCATCCCGCTCAACGGGGTGGGCGAGCCGGTCCTGATCACCACCGGCAGGCGGCTGCGCGAGCACGGTTTGGCGGGCTCGGCGGTGGTGATGCTCGACGGTGACTGTTCGTTTCAGGTGTGCCCGCCCGGCACCCGCATCTGGTGGGGCGCCTACCTGGGCACCGCCGACGAGCTGCTGGTGGCGGGCACCGTCGGCGAGGTCGGGACGCGGATCGCGGCGCTGCGGGCCAAGGCCCGCGCCCGGCACGGCTGGATCATGGACACCTATTTGCTCAGACCGGCAGACTGAAGGGCGTGCCCGAACTGCCCGAGATCGAAGCGCTGGTCGACCATTTGCGACGCCACGCCGTCGGTTCGACGATCGGTCGCGTCGACGTCGGGGCGCTGTCGGTGCTCAAGACCTTCGACCCGCCGACGAGCGCCCTGCACGGCCGGTCCGTGACGGGCGCCCAGCGTTGGGGCAAGTACCTGGGGTTGCAGGCGGGGCAGCTGTTCTTGATCGCCCACCTGTCGCGCGCGGGCTGGTTGCGCTGGTCCGACAGGCTGGCCCCGGCGCCGCTGCGCCCCGGCAAGGGGCCGATCGCGTTGCGCGTGCATTTGGGCACCCCCGGCGAGGCGCCCGGCTTCGACCTGACCGAGGCCGGCACCCAGAAGCGGCTGGCGGTGTGGCTCGTCGACGACCCGCAGCTGGTGCCCGGCATCGCAGCCCTCGGCCCCGACGCGCTGGAGCTCGGCCCCGATGACCTGGCCGGGGTGCTGGCCGGTAACACCGGCCGGATCAAGACCGTCATCACCGACCAGAAGGTGATCGCCGGCATCGGCAACGCCTATAGCGACGAAATCCTGCACGTCGCGAAGATCTCGCCGTTCGCCACGGCGGGCAAGCTGTCCGACGGGCAGCTCACCGCCCTGCACGACGCGATGATCTCGGTGCTGACCGACGCGGTGAGCCGCTCCGTCGGCCAGGGCGCCGCGATGCTCAAGGGGGAGAAGCGCTCCGGGTTACGGGTTCATGCCCGCACCGGCTTGCCCTGCCCGGTGTGCGGGGACACCGTGCGCGAAGTGTCGTTCGCCGACAAGTCTTTTCAGTATTGTCCGACGTGCCAGACCGGCGGCAAGGTGCTGGCCGACCGGCGCATGTCACGGCTGCTCAAGTAGCGCGCGGCCTGGTCGCTGCTCGAATAGCGGTCGAGCGTCGACTTGTTGTGCGGAAAACCTATCGAGCCCAACAACTCGACGTTGGGCGGGCACTAGCTATGCTGCTCGGGTGACTCGCCAGAAGATCCTCATCACGGGCGCCAGTTCCGGCCTGGGTGCCGGGATGGCGCGCTCCTTCGCCGCCAAGGGCCGCGACCTGGGGTTGTGCGCCCGTCGCACCGAACGGCTCGATGAGCTGAAAGCCGAACTGACGCAACAGTATCCGGGCATCAAAGTCGCCGTCGCCGCGTTGGACGTCAACGACCACGAGCAGGTGCCGAAGGTGTTCGCCGAGCTCAGCGACGAACTGGGCGGCATCGACCGCGTCGTCGTCAACGCCGGCATCGGAAAGGGCGCCAAGCTGGGCTCCGGCAAGCTCTGGGCGAACAAGGCGACCATCGAGACCAACCTGGTGGCCGCCCTCGTGCAGATCGAAGCGGCGCTGGAGATGTTCACCAAGAGCAGTTCGGGCCACCTGGTGCTCATTTCGTCGGTGCTCGGCAACAAGGGCGTGCCGGGTGTCAAGGCGGCCTACTGTGCGAGCAAGGCCGGGTTGACCTCCCTCGGCGAATCGCTGCGCGCCGAATACCGCAGCGGCCCGATCAAGGTTTCGGTGATCGAGCCGGGCTACATCGAGTCGGAGATGACGGCCAAATCCTCCAGCACAATGTTGATGGTGGACAACGAAACTGGCGTCAAGGCCCTGGTCGCCGCCATCGAGCGCGAGCCGGGCCGGGCAGTGGTGCCCTGGTGGCCGTGGGCGCCGCTGGTGCAGCTCTTGCGGGTGCTGCCGCCCCGGCTGACGAAGCTGTTCGCCTAGCTGATCGCTAGCCGCGAGCGTGCGTGTTTGCACGCGACACGCCGCACATGCGCGTACAACTGCGCACGCTCGCGGCGAGAGGGCTCAGTGGGGGACCCGAGAGGGCTCAGTGGGGGACCGGCGTGTAATGCGCTGCGTCGGTGGTGAATTCGGGTTTGCCGTAGGTGGCCAGCCGCAGCTTCAGCAGCCCGATGACATACGCGTCGGTGACGTCCCGAAGCACCGGGACGCGGCTGGCCTGGCTCACCGCGGTGAAGCGTCCGATGATGAAGGGCGCGGTGAGGGCTACCCGCAGTAGGTCCGTCGACCCGAGTGAGACGCCCATCGCCTCGGCCACGTCGCGGTCACCACCGCAGAACGTGCGGACGAAAGTGAGCTTGCTGAAACTCTTTTCGACCGCCTCGGCGCAACGGTCGAACAGGGTGGTGTCGGGGCGCAGATAGGCCGCCATCGTGCCGCGGACGAGTTCGGCACAGATTCCGTCGAACCCGTGGCGCAGCAGTGCCGAGCGCGCGTGCATGACGTGGATGATGTCGGCGGGCTCCGCGGGCAGCAGTTCCTCGGGCAGGCCGAGTAGAAAGCAGCGGTACCTGGCGAATTCGATGACGGCACGCTCTTCCTTGGTGAATTCCGTGCGGCCCTGCTGGCGCGCCTTGCGGGCCAACAGGTACTGGCCGATCATTCCCGCGGGCATCTGGTCAACCTGCGGCACCGGCATGCCGTAGACGGCGGTGTCCCACTTGTCCGATTTCTTCAGGGCGTTGTAGCGGACCATCGAGTGCATCAGCCGGACCATGGCGGCGGCCTCGAAGCCGGGGCCGTAGCGGTCCAGCGCCCCGGGCAGCGTCGTGACGGCGAAGAAACTCGCCGTTTCGTTGACCCGCCGGGCGGCCCGCTTGCCCGAGAGCGCGCCGGTCAGGGCCATCGGCAGCGCGGCGTAGGTGTTGGTGAAGGTCGCGATGAAGGCTCCCCGCGTGATGAAGGGCGCCAGCAGCGCCGCGGGAATGCGCTCTTGGCGAGCGCCCTCGCGTACCAGGTCGAAGTCGATCCACTCCGGGGTGGCCTCCATCGCGGCGATGAACGCGCCGAGCTCGGGGGGCGCCTCGGGCACGGCCTCGATCCCGTGTCGGCAGGCCCTCTTGAGCATGTCGATCAGATCCGTGACGCTGTGCGTGGTCATCAGCGCGGCGTAGGGATCGGCGACGACGTCGCCGAGCAGGGTGGCCGTGCTGATCAATTCGAGGACGCGGTCGTCTTCGAGGATCGGCGCGCGGTCGGCGACCCAGGCGGGCAGGGCGGAATCGACGTCCGGCTCGGTGGCCAGCCGATCCGGCGCCCGGTCGAAGTCGAAGTCCCCGTAGAGGTCGGGCTGCAACTCGCGCTGGCTGCGGACGCGTAGGGCGAGCTCGGGGTAATACGTGGCCCTGGACATGACAAGCTGCCTCCCGCTAACTAACAGTTGGTGAGTAATACTCACAAGGTGTTAGTTATGCTGTCAAGGGTGACCACGTCATTGCCGTCGATGTCGTCGGGCGCCAAGCGCCGCATGACCGGCGAGGGCCGGCGCGAGCAGATCCTCGACGTCACGCACGCGATCGTCGACGCCGACGGGTTCCACGCGGCAACACCGAACCGCATCGCGGAGCAGGCCGGCATCAATCGGTCGTTGATCTATCAGAAGTTCGGCGACTTGGCCGGACTGTTCGTCGAACTGATCGACCGGGAGGCGGCCCGGGCGGGCGCGCAGTTCGCCGAAGCGATCTCGGGATTGGATGCCGCCGCGGACGATCAGTCGCTGGTGCTCGCGTTCGACGGGGTGCTGGCGGCCGTCGACGCCCACCCGGCGACGTGGCGGCTGTTCCTGTTCCCGCCGCAGGGCGCGCCGCCGGAGTTGTATGCCCGACTGGCTCAATCCGAGGCCGCCGTCATCGACTTCTTCGTCCGTGAACTGCTGCGCATCAATCACCAGCTGCACGATCCCGAATACACCGCTCGAGTGCTGCACGCCGCCGGTCGCGAATTGCTGCGGCTGCACCTCAGCGATCCGCAGACCGCGACCGTGGAACGCCTGCGCACATTTGTGCGGCGATTCGGTTCCGAACTCGTGGTCCCGACCGGTTGAGCGCGCGCTGGCCGCGAAACGTCAGCTGGTGCGCCCTCTTTCGGTGCGGTAGCGACGCACCAGCGCGTCGGTCGAGCTGTCCGACTGCGGCGGGGGCGAGGAGTCGGCGGTGATCACCGGCAACAGCGCCTTGGCTTGCGTTTTCCCCAATTCCACGCCCCACTGGTCGAAGGAGTCGATTCCCCAGATCACCCCCTCGGTGAAGACCTGGTGCTCGTAGAGCGCGATCAGCTGGCCCAGCACCGACGGCGTGAGCCGGTCGGCCAGGATCGAGGTGGACGGCCGGTTGCCCGGCATCACCTTGTGCGGGACGACGTGGGCGGGCGTGCCCTCGGCGGCGATCTCCTCGGCCGTCTTGCCGAACGCCAGCACCTGTGTCTGGGCGAAGAAGTTGCTCATCAGCAGGTCGTGCATGCTGCCGGTGCCGTCGGCGGTGGCGAGGTCGTCGAGGGGTTGACTGAAGCCGATGAAATCGGCCGGCACCAGCCGGGTGCCCTGATGCAGCAGTTGGTAGAAGGCGTGCTGGCCGTTGGTTCCCGGTTCGCCCCAAAAGATTTCGCCCGTGTCGGTGGTGACGGGCGTGCCGTCGGCGCGCGTCGACTTGCCGTTGGATTCCATGGTCAGCTGTTGCAAGTACGCGGCAAAGCGCGACAGGTCGTTCGAATACGGCAGCACAGCGCGCGATTGCGCGCCCATGAAGTTGGAGTACCACAGCCCGATCAGGCCGAGCAGCACGGGCGCGTTGGACTCCAGTGGGGCCGTCTTGAAATGCCGGTCAACGATGTGGAATCCGGACAGAAAGTCGGCGAAGGCTTCCTTGCCGATGGCGGCCATCACCGACAGACCGATCGCCGAATCGACCGAGTACCGCCCGCCGACCCAATCCCAGAACCCGAACATGTTGTCGGTGTTGATGCCGAAGTCGTCGACCAGGCGCTTGTTGGTGGACACGGCCACGAAATGTTTGGCCACCGCGGAGTCCCCGAGCGCGTCGGTCAGCCAGCGGCGCGCGGCCGTCGCGTTGGTCAGCGTCTCCAGCGTGGAGAAGGTCTTCGACGCCACGATGAAAAGCGTTGTGGCCGGGTCCAAGTCGGCCAGCTTCGCGATGAGGTCGGCCGGGTCGACGTTCGAGACGAAGCGTGCCGAGATCCCCGCGTCGGCGTAGTGGCGCAGCGCCTGGTACACCATGACCGGTCCGAGGTCCGACCCACCGATGCCGATGTTGACGACCGTGCTGATTCTTTTCCCGGTGGCCCCGACCCATTCACCGCTGCGTAACCGGTCGGTGAATTCGCCCATCGCATCCAGCACGGCGTGCACGTCCTCGACGACGTTCTGCCCGTCGACGGTCAGCTCGGCGTCCCGGGGCAGCCGCAGCGCGGTGTGCAACACGGCGCGGTCCTCGGAGGTGTTGATGTGCACGCCGGAGAACATCTGGTCGCGCCGCTCTTCGAGGTTAGCCGTGCGCGCCAAGTCGACCAGCAGCCGCAGCGTCTCTCGGGTGACGCGGTGTTTGCTGTAGTCGATGTAGAGGTCGCCGACCGTGACGGTCAGCTCGCGGCCTCGGTCGGGATCGTCGTCGAAGAACTGGCGAAGATGGGTATCGCCGATTTGTTCGTGATGACTGCGCAGGGCGTCCCACGCCGGTGTGGCGGTGATGTCGGGCAGCGGTTGTGCGGAGGTCACGGAGGTCATGATTCGACCCTAGTGACGGTCGCAAGCGCGGCGTAGCCGGGCGCGGCGGGCCGTCACCATGCGTATGCGATCCGACAGGGCCGAGCCAGATCTGGCTCGCGGCTGTGGCGTGAGTGGCCTCAGTGGCCGAGCCGGCCCCGGCCCAGCCGCAACAGCAACATCGCCAGGTCCTTACCCTCGGGACCGAGCTCGCTGTAGCGTTCGATGACCTTCATCTCGCGGCTGTGCACCAGCCGGGTGCCGCCGGACGCCATGCGCACCTTGCCGATCGCCTGGGACACCTCGGCGCGCCGCTTGACCGCGGCGAGGATCTCGGCGTCCAATCGGTCGATCTCTTGGCGTAACTGCTCAATGTCGGTGGTCTCTGGGCACTCGACCATCTCGATGTTCATCTCTGTCAACTCCGCGTTCTCTTGATGTGGGGGTTCTGGTCTCATCCGTTATCGGGCCTCACAAAAGAGACGAGCCCCGAATCCGGAAGCGGACCACGGGGCTCTGCGAAAGCAGCTACACCACGGGCACCGCTGGCCGGTACCCGTAGAAAAATCGGCCGATCCACTCCCGGGCCGGGACCTGGCGATGGCGCTGCGCGTTGAGCACCCATCGAGTGTGCCACTAAGCGACGCGACCACGCAAAAAAATGATGTGTACGGCCCTGCCCGGCGACGGGAAGTCCCGCGCAGTGGAAACCGGGCGGCGCCGGTGAATGCCGAAGCAAACGGGTTTTCGCATGGACGGAATTCATTGCCCCGGAAATCGACGGGTGCGAAATCCACGCAATGCGCCCTTTCGAAAGTAGGCTGCGTTCTATTCGGGCACATCGGGAAAGGCTTCCGGGACATGAATTTCCTCGTATTTCCGCCTGAGCTCAACTCATTGCTGATGTTCAGTGGCGCGGGCTCCGCCCCGATGCTGCAAGCCGCGGCGGCATGGGAGGGGTTGGCCACCGAATTGGGTTCTGCGGCTTCGTCGTTTACGTCGGTGATTTCGGGCCTGCCCGGTCAGGCCTGGCAGGGTGCGGCGTCCCGGGCGATGGTCGCCGCGGCGACTCCGTATTCGGGCTGGCTGAACGCGGCGGCGACCCAGGCCTCGGGCGCGGCCGGACAAGCCCGCGCGGTGGCGGGCGCATTCGAATCGGCGATGGCGGCGACGGTGCACCCGGTTGAGGTGGCGGTCAACCGCAACCAGTTCGTGCGACTGGTCGTCTCGAATCTCTTCGGGCAGAACGCCCCCGCGATCGCCGCCGCCGAATCGGAATACGAACGGATGTGGGCCCAGGACGTCAGCGCGATGGTCGGCTATCACGCCGGCGCGTCCGAAGCGGCGGCGGCCCTGACGCCGTTCGAGCAACTGCTGCAGGATCTTCCGGGCGCGCTCGGCCAGCTCTCGCCGTCGGGCAACATCGGCGCCGCGAACCTTGGTTTGGGCAACAAGGGCAGCGCGAACCTGGGCAGCGGCAACACCGGAAACGCCAACCTGGGCAACGGCAACATCGGCAATCTCAACCTCGGCGACGGCAACCAGGGGCCCTCTTCGGGCCAGGCCGGCATCCTCAACGTGGGCAGCGGAAATATCGGCAGCTTCAACGTCGGCGGTGGAAACATCGGCAGCTCCAACCTGGGCAGCGGAAACCACGGCAGCGCCAACATCGGGAGTGGAAACTTCGGTAGCGGCAACCTGGGCGGCGGAAACAGCGGTGCCACAAACTTCGGGAGCGGAAATACCGGCAACAATAACGTCGGCAGCGGAAACGACGGCAACACCAATTACGGCTTCGGAAACCTCGGGAACAACAACCTCGGCAGCGGCAACAACGGCAGCTCCAATGTCGGCGTCGGAAACCTGGGCAACAGCAACATCGGCGCCGGAAATCACGGCAACTTCGACCTCGGCTTCGGAAATACCGGCAACGACGACTTCGGCATCGGGCTCACCGGCGACAACCAGGTGGGCATCAACCTCAACGGGCTGAACGGCGGCACCGGGAACATCGGCCTGTTCAACTCGGGCAACAACAACGTCGGCTTCTTCAACTCCGGCAACGGGAACTGGGGCATCGGCAACTCCGGCAACTTCAACACCGGTTTTGGCAATTCCGGCAGCACCAATACCGGCATGTGGAACTCCGGCAGCGTGAACACGGGCTTCTGGAACTCGGCCGGCACCGACACGGGCTTCGGAAACTCGGGCGTGGGAGACGTGGGCTTCTTCAACGGCGGGCACGACGACTTCGGCGTCGGCAACGCCGGGGCCCTGTCGATGGGCGCCTTCAACGCGGGCAACGGCAATGTGGGCTTCGCCAACGCCGGCGCCGGCAATGTCGGTTTCGGCAACTCCGGCATGCACAACACGGGCTTCGGCAACGCGGGCGCCACGAACACGGGCTTCTGGAATTCGGGCGACATCAACACGGGCGGCGGGAACTCGGGGATTACCGACACCGGCTTCGGCAGCGCGATCGACACCGGCGCCGCGAACTCCGGCTTCGGAAACATCGGCTCCGGGAACTCCGGCTTCAACAACAACGGCACCGCGAACTCGGGCTTGGGAAACATCGGGAGCAACGACGAGGGCTACGGAAACGTGGGCCAGCACGACACGGGCATCCAAAACACACATAACGGCAATACGGGCTTCTTCAACACGGGCACGAATGGTGTGGGCATCGCCAATGCGGGCAACCTCAACATCGGTTACGGCAACACCGGCCCCGCCGGGAACGCTGGCTTCCTGAACTCCGGCAGCAGCAACTCGGGAATAGGGAACACGGGCGCAGGCAACTCCGGCTATGACAACTCGGGCACCCACAGCTCGGGCGCCAATAACACGGGCACCCAGCAATCGGGCTTCGGGCGCTAGTCCCCGGCCTACCCCGCCTGCCGCCTGGCGTCGGAGGTCGGCGGTAAGTTTGGACGGACATGAGTGTGCACGTGACCGCTAATACCGACGCCAAGTCCGCCTCCGAAGCAGAGGAGCTGCTCGACGGGCTCAACCCGCAACAGCGCCAGGCGGTGGTGCACGAGGGTTCGCCGCTGCTGATCGTCGCGGGCGCGGGCTCGGGTAAGACGGCGGTCCTGACGCGGCGCATCGCCTACCTGATCGCGGCGCGGGGCGTCGGGGTCGGTCAGATCCTGGCCATCACCTTCACCAATAAGGCCGCCGCGGAGATGCGCGAACGCGTGGTGCGCCTGGTGGGCAACCGCGCCCGCGCGATGTGGGTCTCCACGTTCCACTCCACGTGCGTGCGCATCCTGCGCAACCAGGCCTCGCTGATCGACGGGCTCAACTCCAACTTCTCGATCTATGACGCCGACGATTCGCGGCGCCTGCTGCAGATGATCGGTCGCGACATGGGGCTGGACATCAAGCGTTACTCGCCGCGCCTGCTGGCCAACGCGATCTCAAACCTGAAGAACGAGTTGATCGGCCCCGACGAGGCGGTGGCCAACCTGTCGGACGACTCCGATGAGTTGAGCCGCACGGTGGCCTCCGTCTACGGCGAATACCAGCGGCGGCTGCGGGCCGCGAACGCCTTGGACTTCGACGACCTGATCGGGGAGACCGTCGCGGTGCTGCAGACGTTCCCCCAAATCGCGCAGTACTACCGCCGGCGGTTTCGGCACGTGCTGGTCGACGAGTACCAGGACACCAACCACGCCCAGTACGTGCTGGTGCGCGAATTGGTGGGCACCGACACCGAGGGCGACGTACCGCCGGCCGAACTGTGCGTGGTGGGCGATGCCGATCAATCGATCTACGCGTTCCGCGGCGCGACCATTCGCAACATCGAGGACTTCGAGCGCGACTATCCCGACGCGAGAACCATTCTGCTGGAACAGAATTACCGCTCCACGCAGAACATCCTGTCGGCGGCCAACTCGGTGATCGCCCGCAACACCGGACGCCGTGAGAAGCGCCTGTGGACCGACGCCGGCGCGGGCGAGCTGATCGTCGGCTACGTCGCCGACAACGAGCACGACGAGGCCCGGTTCGTGGCCGAGGAGATCGACGCGCTCGCCGAGCGGGGCGAGATCACCTACAACGACGTGGCCGTGTTCTATCGCACCAACAACTCGTCGCGGTCGCTGGAAGAGGTCTTCATCCGTGCCGGCATCCCCTACAAGGTCGTTGGGGGAGTGCGCTTTTACGAGCGCAAGGAGATCCGCGACATCGTCGCCTATCTACGGGTGCTGGACAATCCCGGTGACGCGGTCAGCATGCGGCGCATCCTCAACACGCCGCGCCGGGGCATCGGGGATCGCGCCGAGGCGTGCGTGGCGGTGTACGCCGAGAACACCGGCGCCAGCTTCGCCGACGCGCTGGTGGCCGCCGCCGAAGGCAGGGTGCCGATGCTGAATACCCGCGCGGAGAAGGCGATCGCGGGCTTCGTCGAGCTGCTGGACGACCTGAGGGGCCACCTCGACGACGACCTCGGCGAATTGGTCGAGTTGGTGCTCGAACGCAGCGGCTACCGCAGCGAGCTGGAGTCCTCCACCGATCCGCAGGAGCTGGCCAGGCTGGACAACCTGAACGAATTGGTCAGCGTCGCACACGAATTCAGCATCGACGAAGCCAATGCGGCCGCGCTGGAGACGCCCGAGGACGAGGATGTGCCCGACACCGGCGCCTTGGCGGCGTTTCTGGAGCGGGTCTCGCTGGTGGCCGACGCCGACGAAATCCCGGAGCACGGGGCCGGTTTGGTCACGCTGATGACCCTGCACACCGCGAAGGGGCTGGAGTTCCCGGTGGTGTTCGTCACCGGCTGGGAGGACGGGATGTTCCCCCACATGCGGTCGCTGGACGACCCCACGGAATTGTCCGAAGAGCGGCGGCTGGCCTACGTCGGCATCACCCGGGCCCGGCAGCGGCTATACGTCAGCCGGGCCATCGTGCGGTCCTCGTGGGGGCAGCCGATGCTCAACCCGGAATCGCGCTTCCTGCAGGAGATTCCGCAGGAGCTCATCGACTGGCGGCGCAGCGCGCCGCCGCCGTCGTCGTTCAGCGCCCCGGTGAGCGGTGCCGGACGGTTCGGCGCGCCGCGTCCGTCGCCGACCAGGTCGGGGGCGAGCAAGCGCCCGTTGCTGGTACTGCAACCCGGCGACCGGGTGTCGCACGACAAGTACGGGCTGGGCCGGGTCGAGGAGGTGTCCGGGGTGGGTGAATCGGCCATGTCGCTGATCGACTTCGGCAGCTCGGGGCGGGTGAAGCTGATGCACAACCACGCCCCCGTCAGCAAGCTCTGACGCGCCGAACGTGACGGCAGGGCGAAATTTTCGCCAATTCTTCGCCGCCAGAACACGTTCGGCGCAAAGGGCGCGAATAGCGCAAGAAAGTCAGTTACGCCTGTAGCCAGCGTTTGGTTTGCGGGTGAAATGCCAGCGCCACGCTGGCGACCGGCAGCAGCCACAGGGTGTAGACGATCCACGCCACGCGCGCGCCCGCGATGAACACGCCGCCGTAGGTCAGCACCGCGACCACCGCGCCGGCCGCGATGAGATAACGGCCGAGCGGCCGATGCTGCAACAGCATGATCACCCCGGAGATCGTCGTGATCGCGAACACCAGCGCGAGGAAGGCGACCGCGATGCAGAAGAGGCGGTCGGTCCGCCACCACCCCGCGATCAGGTCGGTGGCCACCACCGATGTGGCCCATCCGCTGACTATGGTCACGGCGCTGGCGGCGACGGTGGTCCGCCCGCTCGGCTCGTGGCCAGGCGGTTCCGCAAGCCCTCGCCGGACCGCGGATGGGGCGCCGTGATCGGCGGGTGACTGCCGGGGGATCTGCGTGGTCGGGGACTCGGGCACCACGGGCATCGGGCCGGTCGGTGCCCGCCGGATGATCCGCGTCTGCGATTCCGAGGGCGGTGCGGGGGATTCGGGTGCCGGCGCGGGTGCAGCGGGGTCGTTGGGCGCAGTCACCTCAGCCAGCGTAGTTGCCGATGTTAAGACCCCGCTTTGCAAGCCATGGGACTGGGTCGATCCGTTCGGTGCCGCCCTGGAGCACCTCGAAATGCAGGTGCGGCCCGGTGGAATTGCCGCGGTTGCCCATGGTGGCGATCTGGTCGCCGGCCATCACGCGCTGGCCGACGCTGACCAGCGTCGTGTTGACGTGGCCGTAGAGGGTGACGGTGCCGTCGGCGTGGCGCAGCTTGACCAGCGCCCCGTAGCCGGCGGCCGGCCCGGAGTCGATCACGACGCCGTCGGACACCGCGTAGATCGGCGTCCCGATCGAGTTGGCCAGGTCGATGCCGGCGTGCAGCACCCCCCAGCGGTACCCGAAGTTAGAGGTGAAGATCCCCTTCGTCGGCATGACGTAGAGCGGCTGCTGCAGCCGGGCCTCGCGCTGGGCGCGATCGTTGGCGAAGGCCACGCCCTTGGCAAGCTCCTCGTTGTGCACCGCGGCATTCGCCGCGGGCTGGACCGCGACCACCTGGGCGCCGCGGATCGTGTTGCTGCCCGCCCCGCCGATCAGCGCCGACGCGTTGGCGGTCAGCACGGCTTCCGTTTTGGGCGTATCGGCGTGGCTGGTCGCCGTGTGGGCCGCGGCGGCCGCGGCCCCGGCGGCCATCGCCGAGATCAGCAGGCGGCCCCTGGCCGCGCTGGTCGGCTGCTTACGGTGTTGCCCGCCGCGTCGTATGACGGGAATGACGTCGGTGATGTCCGAGTGGTTGGGACGGCGCGCTTCGGTGGCGGCGGTACCGGGCTGGAAGCGTGCCGGGACCGGCACGGCCGCGGGGGCGGCCAGCAGCAGCGGGCCCAAATCGTCCGTGTCATGCAGGTCGTCGAGCTCGGGAGCGAGCAGCACGCGGGCTTCGTTGTCGAAGGTCGAGTCGTTGCTGAAGTCCAGATCGTCGAGATCGGCGGACTCGTCGACCAATTCGAGGTCGTCGAAGTCGAACCCGTCGAGGGGCAGGATTTCGGTGACTTCGTTGCGGTGAGCTTCCGTCCACCGGCCGCCGGCTGCGCGCCCCACCCTCACGACGCCGGTTGACACGGCAGAAGGACGGGCTAAACGATGCTGCGACAAGCTGAATTGTCCTCGTATCGTGACCATAACGTTATCTGGACCCTAGGAAGGTATCCGCTAACCGACGGGGCTGGCAACCTCGGGCCAAGAACCCAACCGATATTGTGATTCGCATCACTTTTGCGGGGTATCGGTATGCGGTGAGCTGCACCACATCGGTGGACGCGACGGTAGCAGGCGTTCGACGGGTGGTTACAGTGCCACCGTGCGAGTCGCCGATTCCGGCTGTCCCCATTGCGGGGCCCACGTACAGGCCTAGCAGCAAGTCGAGCGAAGACAGTGAGCCCATGGACCTTTTCGAGTATCAAGCAAAAGAGTTGTTCGCCAAGCACAACGTACCGAGCACGCCCGGTCGGGTGACCGACACCGCCGACGGTGCCCGGGCCATCGCCGAGGAGATCGGTCGCCCTGTGATGGTGAAGGCCCAGGTCAAGATCGGGGGCCGCGGTAAGGCCGGCGGCGTCAAATACGCCGCGACGCCCGAAGACGCCTACCAGCACGCCAAGAACATCCTCGGCCTGGACATCAAGGGCCACGTCGTGAAGAAGCTGCTTGTTGCCGAGGCCAGCGATATCGCCGAGGAGTACTACATCTCCTTCCTGCTCGACCGCGCCAACCGCACCTACCTGGCGATGTGCTCGGTCGAGGGCGGCATGGAGATCGAAGAGGTGGCCGCCACCAAGCCCGACCGGCTCGCCAGGGTCCCCGTCAGCGCCGTCAAGGGGGTCGACGAGGCGACCGCGCGGTCGATCGCCGAGCAAGGCCACCTGCCGGCCGAGGTGCTCGACGCCGCCGCGGTCACCATCTCCAAGCTGTGGGAGCTCTTCGTCGCCGAGGACGCGACGCTGGTGGAGGTCAACCCGCTGGTGCGCACCCCCGACGGCCGCATCCTGGCCCTGGACGGCAAGGTCACCCTCGATGCCAACGCCGATTTTCGCCACCCCGATCACTCCGAGTTCGAGGACCGCGAGGCCACCGATCCGCTGGAGCTCAAGGCCAAGGAACACCACCTCAACTACGTCAAGCTCGACGGCGCCGTCGGCATCATCGGGAACGGCGCGGGCCTGGTGATGTCGACCCTCGACGTCGTCGCCTACGCCGGGGAGAAGCACGGGGGTGTCAAGCCGGCCAACTTCCTGGACATCGGCGGCGGCGCCTCGGCCGAGGTGATGGCCGCCGGGTTGGACGTGGTCCTGGGCGACCAGCAGGTCAAGAGCGTGTTCGTCAACGTCTTCGGCGGCATCACCTCCTGCGACGCGGTGGCCACCGGCATCGTCAAGGCGCTGGAGATTCTCGGCGACGAGGCCAACAAGCCGCTGGTGGTGCGCCTCGACGGCAACAACGTCGAAGAGGGCCGTCGCATCCTGACCGAGGCCAACCACCCGCTGGTGACGCTGGTGGCCACGATGGACGAGGCCGCCGACAAGGCCGCCGAGCTGGCGAGCGCCTAGAAAGGACTTTGGAAAATGTCGATCTTCCTCAATAAGGACAACAAGGTCATCGTCCAGGGCATCACCGGCAGCGAGGCCACCGTCCACACCGCCCGAATGCTCAAGGCGGGCACCCAGATCGTCGGCGGTGTGAACGCGCGCAAGGCCGGCACCACCGTCACGCACGAGGACAAGGGCGGACGGATCGTCAAGCTGCCGGTGTTCGGCGGCGTCGCCGAGGCGATGGAAAAGACCGGCGCCGACGTCTCGATCATCTTCGTGCCGCCGAAGTTCGCCAAGGACGCCATCATTGAGGCCGTCGACGCCGAGATCCCGCTGTTGGTGGTCATCACCGAGGGAATCCCGGTGCAGGACAGCGCATTTGCGTGGGCCTACAACGTCGAGAAGGGCGGCAAGACCCGCATCATCGGGCCGAACTGCCCCGGTATCATCACCCCGGGCGAGGCGCTGGTGGGCATCACCCCCGCCAACATCACCGGTTCGGGCCCGGTCGGGCTGGTGTCCAAGTCCGGCACGCTGACCTACCAAATGATGTACGAGCTGCGCGATTTCGGCTTCTCGACGTCCATCGGCATCGGCGGGGACCCGGTGATCGGCACTACCCACATCGACGCCATCGAGGCCTTCGAGAAGGATCCCGACACCAAGGTCATCGTGATGATCGGTGAGATCGGCGGCGACGCCGAGGAGCGCGCCGCCGACTACATCAGGGCCCACGTCTCCAAGCCGGTGGTCGGCTACGTGGCGGGATTCACCGCCCCGGAGGGCAAGACGATGGGCCACGCCGGCGCGATCGTCTCCGGCTCGTCGGGCACCGCGGCCGCCAAGAAGGAAGCCCTGGAGGCGGCCGGCGTCAAAGTGGGCAAGACCCCGTCGGAGACCGCGGCGCTGGCCCGGGAGATTCTCAAGGCGCTGTAGCGGTTGCCGGCCCCTTGACCGGACCCGGGTGGCGGGCCGCAGTTCCGCTGCGGTAGATAGTTGAGCTATGAATCTTGACGCGCGCACGCCCGTCGTCGTCGGTGTCGGGCAGGCCGCCGAGCGCATCGACGACCCCGCTTACCGGGCGATGTCACCCGTCGAGTTGGCCGCCGCCGCCGCTTCGGCCGCCCTGGCCGACTGTGGGGCCGACGTGGGGTCGGTGGCCGAGGCCGTCGACACCGTGGCCGGTGTCAGGCAATTCGAGATCTCCGGGCCCGTCGCCTCGGCCGTGCTGGGCCGGTCGAACAACTACCCGCGCTCGGTGGCCAAGCGGGTGGGCGCCAGGCCCGCGCGCGCCATCCTCGAGATCGTCGGGGGCCAGGGGCCGCAGCACCTAATCAGCGAGCTGGCCGCGGAGATCGCCGCCGGCCGGTCGCAGGCGGCGCTGATCTTCGGGTCCGACGCGACCTCGACGCTGCGGCACTTCGCGGGCACCGAACGCAGGCCGGACTTCACGGAGACCGTCGACGGCGACCTGGAGGACCGTGGTCACGGCATCGAGAAACTCATCTCGCGCTACACGGTCATTCACGGGCTGACCAGCGCGCCGATCCAATACGGGCTGCTGGAAAACGCCCGGCGGGCCGGGACGGGGCTGGGTCCGTCCGAATATCGGCGGACGATGGCCGAGCTGTTCGCGCCCTTCACCAAGATCGCCGCCAGCAACCCGTTCGCCGCCGCGCCGGTCGAACGCACCGTCGACGAACTGATCACCGTGACCGAGGCCAACCGGATGATCGCTGAGCCTTACCCGCGGCTGATGGTGGCGCGTGACCAGGTCAACCAGGGGGCGGCCGCGCTGCTGATGTCGGTCGGGGCGGCCCGTTCTCTAGGGGTGCCCGAGGAGAACTGGGTCTACCTGCACGGGCACGTTGACCTGGAGGAGCAGCCGCTGGTGGAGCGCCCGGATCTCGGGCACTCACCGTCGGCCGTCATGGCGGTGCGCGAGGCGCTGGGCATGGCCGGCATCGGAGTCGACGACGTCGCCACCTTCGACCTCTACAGCTGCTTTCCGGTGCCGGTGTTCAACATCTGCGACGGCTTGGGGATCGCGCCCGACGACCCGCGGGGCCTGACGCTGACCGGCGGGCTGCCGTTCTTCGGCGGGGCGGGCAACAACTACTCCATGCATGCGGTTGCCGAGACGGTCGCCCAGATGCGAAGCATGCCAGGGCAATTCGGACTCGTCGGCGCCAACGGCGGAATCCTGAGCAAGTACTCGGTGGGGGTATACTCCACCGCTCCGGTGGAGTGGAAGCCGGATCGCAACGCGGAGCTGCAAGCCCGGGTCGCCGGGTGGGCGACCCAGGCCGTCACCGAGACCGCCGATGGTCGCGGGACCGTCGAGACGTACACCGTCCGGCGCGACGACGGACGCCCGACCGGCATCATCATCGGCAGGCTCGACGACGGCACCCGGTTCCTGTCGACCACCGAGGACGAGGAACTGATCGCGCTGCTGATCGACGGCGACCCCATCGGGCGCGCGGTCCGGGTGCGCTCGTTCGACTACGGCAATCGCTGCTTCGTCAACTGACTCGCGCTAGACGAGGGCGGCCAGCTTGCCGGCCAACCGCTCCACGTAGGCGGCAATCTCGTCCTCGGGGCGGTCCGGCAGTCCGAACAGCACCTCGGTCACCCCGAGCTCGGCCCAGCGTGCCAGCTTCTCGGGGACCGGCTTGAAGTCCAGCGCGACGATCTGCGGAGCCCCTTCGCGACCGGCGGCCGCCCAGGTGTCCTGCAGCAGGCTGACCGGCTCGTCGATGTCGAAGTCGCGCGGGGTGGTGATCCAGCCGTCGGCGCTGCGGGCGATCCATTTGAAGTTCTTTTCGTTGCCGGCCGCGCCCACGAGCACCGGAATGTGTGACTGCACCGGCTTCGGCCAGGCCCAGCTGGGCCCGAACTTGACGAACTCGCCGTCGTAGGCGGCTTCCTCTTCCGTCCACAGCGCCCGCATCGCCTCGATGTACTCGCGCAGCATCGTCCGGCGCCGCCCGGGCGGCACCCCGTGGTCGGCCAGCTCGTCGGTGTTCCACCCGAAGCCCACGCCGAGGCTCACCCGGCCCCCCGACAGGTGGTCAAGCGTGGCAATGCTTTTCGCCAACGTGATCGGGTCGTGCTCGACGGGCAGCGCCACCGCCGTCGAGAGCCGCACCCGCGACGTGACGGCGCAGGCGGCGCCCAGGCTTACCCAAGGGTCCAGCGTGCGCATGTACCGGTCGTCGGGCAGCGACGCGTCGCCGGTCGTGGGATGGGCGGCCTCACGCTTGACCGGGATGTGGGTGTGTTCGGGCACATAAAACGTCTGGAAACCGTGGTCGTCGGCGAGCTTGGCCGCTGTCGCCGGGGAGATGCCGCGGTCGCTGGTGAAAAGCACGAGGCCGTAATCCATGCACAGGATTAGAACGTGTTCTACCTGTGCTCGGCAAGCGGCACGGGTCGGCGCTGGTCGCGCCGACAGGCTGGTGGCTCCGGCACGGCCGCCCGAAGGTGCGCTAGCGTGGTTGGTCGATCGCGCCGCAACGCAACATGGGGAAGGTGTTCCGCGGTGGCGCGCCTGGAAGCACAGCGTCGCACTGCAATGTGGCGCCGCTAAGAAGCAACAGGAGGAGCCATGACTTATTCGCCCGGTGGTCCCGGATATCAACCCGCGCAGCCCGGCGGCTCCTACCCAGGCGCCACACCGTCCTTCGCCAAGACCGACGACGGCGAAAGCAAGCTTCCGCTGGCGTTGAACGTCGGGGTCGTGGTCCTCGGCATCGCGGTGTACTTGCTGAATTTCGGGCCGACGTTCGTCATCGGCGCCGACCTCGGCCCGGGTGGCGGACGGGCCGGCGACGCCGGCACCGCGGTCATCGTCGCGCTGCTGGCCGCCCTGCTGGCGGCGATCGGCTTGCTGCCCAAGGCCAAGAGTTACGTGGGAATCGTCGCGGTGGCCGCCGTTTTGGGTGCGCTGCTGGCCATCACCGAGACCGTCAACACGCCCGCCGGGTTCGGCATCGGTTGGGCGATGTGGCCGTTGGTCGGCTGCAGCATTATTCAGGCCTTCGCCGCCGTCGGCGCGTTGCTGCTGGACGCCGGAGTCATCGCGGCGCCCGCGCCGCGGCCCAAGTACGACCCCTACGCGCAATACGGCCAGTACGGGCAATACGGCCAGTACGGACAATACGGACAGCAGCCGTCGTACTACGGGCAGCCGAGTGCCCAGCAGCACGCCGGGCACCAGTCCCACCAGCAGGAGACGCCGCAGCCTTCCTCTTACGGCTCGCAGTACGGCGNCCACGCCGCCGCTCGGGCCGGTGTGGGTCGCGCTGCTCATCGTCGGCGCGTCGTCGGGCGTGGCGGTTGGGCAGCAATGCGCCCGGCGCGCGCTGCCGCTGCTCCCGGCGATGGCCAAACTCCTGGTCGCCGCGGTTGTCGGGGCGTTGGCGATGTCGTTGCTCGCGTACGGCGGAAGCGGGCGGCTCGGCAATTTCGGGCATGTCGGCGTCGACCAGGGGACGTTGCTGGGCGGCGTGTTCTTCTGGTTCGCGGTCGTCGGCGGCGTCACGGTCGTGATGGCCGGCGGGATCCGGCCCGTGCGGCCCAGGCGGACCAGGCGATCCGCGCCCGCCCCGGCGGTCGATGAGCCGGCGGATTTTGCGGCCGTCTTCNGACGCCGCCCACCGGCTTCCCCAGCTTCAGCCCGCCGCCGTCCTCCGCCGCGAGCGGCACGGAGTCCCAGGCCGGTTCGGGTCCGGTCGACCAAGCGAGCCACACCGGCGGCCAGCCGGCCTCCGGCCAGGAGCAGCAACAGTCGCCGTCGTCACCGGCTGGGCCGGCGCCCTCCTAAGCCTGCGCCCTCGCGCGTAGTCGGGCACGTGCGCCAAGAGTGAACAGGGTGTCAGCAAGCGGGGACGACCGGGCCGCCGGCGCTCGCCAGGCACGCGACCTTGTCCGGGTGGCATTCGCCCCGGCCGTGGTGGCATTGGGCATCGTCGCCGCGGTCACCTTGCTGCAGCTGCTGATCGCCAACAGCGACATGACCGGCGCGTTGGGCGCCATCGCCAGCATGTGGCTGGCGGTGCACCAGGTGCCGATTTCGATCGGTGGCCGCGAACTGGGTGTGCTGCCGCTGCTGCCCGTCCTGCTGATGGTGTGGGGCACCGCGCGCGCCAGCGCCCGGGCCACCGCGGCGTCCTCGTCGTGGCTGGTGGTGCGCTGGGTGATCGCCTCGGCGCTGGGCGGCCCCNCGCGCGGACACGCCGGGCGATGTCGCGCTGGCCGCAGGCTCGGCGCGTCAGCCATTCCGACTAGGCTCCCCGTTGTGCCCCAACCGCTCCACGTGCCCCCGAGCGCGCCGGCGCGGGTGGTGGTGCTGGCGTCGGGCACCGGTTCGCTGCTGGGCTCGCTCATCGACGCCGCCACGGGCGACTACCCGGCGCGAATAGTCGCCGTCGGCGTGGATCGCGAATGCCGGGCCACCGAGGTCGCTGCGGCGGCCTCCCTGCCCGCGTTCACCGTTCGCCTCGGCGATTACCCCGACCGCGCGGCCTGGGACACGGCCATCACGGAAGCCACCGCGGCGCACGCGCCCGATCTCATCGTCTCCGCGGGATTTATGAAAATACTTGGGCCGCAATTCCTTTCACGTTTCTGTGGACGCACCCTCAACACGCATCCGGCGCTGCTGCCGGCATTCGCGGGGGCGCATGCCGTCCCCGACGCGCTGGCATACGGTGTGAAGGTCACCGGCTGTACGGTGCACCTGGTGGACGCCGGCATGGACACCGGGCCGATATTGGCCCAGGAGCCCATCGGAGTGCTCGACGGCGACACGGAAGAGACCCTGCATGAACGCATCAAGGTCGTCGAGCGGCGGCTGTTGGTGGACGTGGTGGCCGCGCTGGCGACGCGCGGCGTGACCTGGACCGGACGAAAGGCGACCATAGGATGAGCGACGAGTCAAGAAGGGCGATTCGCCGCGCGTTGATCAGCGTGTACGACAAGTCCGGGCTGATCGAACTCGCCCAGGGACTGGCCGCGGCGGGCGTGGAGATCGTGTCGACCGGTTCGACGGCGAAGACCATTGCGGACAAAGGGATTCCGGTCACCCGCGTGGAGGAATTGACCGGCTTCCCCGAGGTGCTCGACGGCCGGGTCAAGACGCTGCACCCGCGGGTGCACGCCGGCCTGCTGGCGGACCTGCGCAAACCCGAGCACCAGGCGGCGCTTGAACAGCTCGGGATCGCGGCGTTCGAACTCGTCGTCGTCAACCTGTATCCGTTCAGCGAGACGGTCGACTCCGGCGCCGGCATCGACGACTGCGTCGAACAGATCGACATCGGCGGACCGTCGATGGTCCGGGCCGCCGCCAAGAACCACCCCAGCGTGGCGGTGGTCACCGACCCGCTCGGCTATGACGGCGTGCTCGCCGCGGTGCGCAGCGGCGGATTTACCCTCGCCGAGCGGAAAAGGCTGGCCGCGTTGGCGTTTCAGCACACCGCGGACTACGACATCGCGGTCGCCGGCTGGATGGAGTCGACGCTGGCGCCCGAGCATCCGCCCACGAACTTCCCGCAGTGGCTGGCGGGCAGCTGGCGGCGCACGGCGATGCTGCGCTACGGCGAGAACCCGCACCAGCAGGCGGCGCTCTACAGCGACCCCGGCGCGTGGCCGGGCCTGGCGCAGGCCGAGCAGCTGCACGGAAAAGAGATGTCCTACAACAACTTCACCGATGCGGACGCGGCCTGGCGGGCCGCCTTCGACCACGAAGAGATCTGCGTGGCGATCATCAAGCACGCCAACCCCTGTGGCATCGCGATCTCGTCGGTCTCGGTCGCCGACGCGCACCGCAAGGCCCACGAATGCGATCCGCTGAGCGCCTTTGGCGGGGTGATCGCGGCCAACACCGAAGTCAGTGTCGAGATGGCGGAGTACGTCAGCACCATCTTCACCGAGGTGATCGTCGCGCCCGCGTACGCGCCGGGCGCTGTCGACGCGTTGACGCGCAAGAAGAACATCCGCGTGCTGGTGGCCTCCGAGCCGCTGGCCGGCGGCACCGAGCTGCGCCCGATCAGCGGGGGGCTGCTCGTGCAGCAGCGCGACCAGCTCGACGCGCACGGCGACAATCCGGCGAACTGGACACTGGCGACCGGATCCCCGGCGGACCCGAACACCTTGACCGATCTGGTCTTTGCGTGGCGCGCCTGCCGGGCGGTCAAGTCGAACGCGATCGTGATCGCGGCCGACGGCGCGACCATCGGCGTGGGCATGGGCCAGGTCAACCGGGTCGACGCCGCCCGGCTGGCCGTCGAGCGCGGGGGCGACCGGGTCCGCGGAGCGGTCGCGGCCTCGGATGCGTTCTTCCCGTTC
This sequence comes from Mycobacterium interjectum, assembly GCF_900078675.2. Taxonomy (GTDB): domain Bacteria; phylum Actinomycetota; class Actinomycetes; order Mycobacteriales; family Mycobacteriaceae; genus Mycobacterium; species Mycobacterium interjectum. The sequence goes on along the minus strand of NZ_LT546237.1, from coordinate 3,220,487 downwards.
CCCGACGGGCTCGAGACGCTGACCGCCGCGGGGGTGAGGGCGGTGGTGCACCCGGGCGGATCGGTGCGCGACGACGAGGTGACCGCCGCGGCCGCCAACGCCGGCGTCACCGTGTACCTGACCGGAGCCCGCCACTTCGCCCACTGAACGTTCGGCGGGTGAGGCGTGGGGGCAACGCGTAGCGTGGAGTGGTGCCATCACCGAGCAACCTGCCCCGCACCGTCGGCGAACTGCGTGCCGCCGGCCACCGCGAACGGGGCGTCAAACAAGAAATCCGCGAAAACCTGCTGACTGCGCTGGCCGAGGGCGACAACGTGTGGCCGGGCATCCTGGGTTTCGAGGACACCGTGCTGCCTCAGCTGGAGCGGGCGCTGATCGCGGGCCACGACTTCGTCTTGCTGGGCGAACGCGGCCAGGGCAAGACCCGGCTGCTGCGCGCGCTCACCGGACTGCTCGACGAGTGGACCCCGGTGATCGACGGGGCCGAACTGGGGGAGCACCCCTACCGGCCGATCACGCCGGAGTCGATCCGACGCGCCGCCACGCTCGGCGACGACATGCCGGTGGCGTGGAAGCACCGCAGCGAGCGCTACACCGAGAAGCTGGCCACCCCCGACACCAGCGTCGCCGACCTGGTCGGTGATATCGACCCGATCAAGGTCGCCGAGGGCCGCAGCCTCGGTGACCCGGAGACCATCGCCTACGGGCTGATCCCGCGCGCGCACCGCGGCATCGTCGCGGTCAACGAGCTGCCCGACCTCGCCGAGCGCATCCAGGTGTCGATGCTCAACGTCATGGAGGAGCGCGACATCCAGGTCCGCGGCTACACGCTGCGCCTGCCGCTGGACGTGTTGGTGGTCGCCAGCGCCAACCCCGAGGACTACACCAACCGGGGCCGCATCATCACCCCGCTCAAGGACCGGTTCGGCGCCGAGATCCGCACCCACTACCCGCTGGAGCTCGAGGCCGAGGTGGGCGTGATCGTGCAGGAAGCCCACCTGAGCGCCCAGGTGCCCGATTACCTCATCCAGGTGATCGCGCGGTTCGCCCGCTACCTGCGGGAGTCCAACTCGGTCGATCAACGCTCCGGGGTGTCGGCGCGGTTCGCGATCGCGGCCGCCGAGACCGTCGCCGCCGCCGCCCGCCACCGCGGCGCGGTGCTGGGGGAGACGGATCCGGTGGCCCGGGTGGTCGACCTGGACACGGTGATCGACGTCCTGCGCGGCAAGCTGGAATTCGAGTCGGGCGAGGAGGGCCGCGAACAGGCGGTGCTGGAGCACCTGCTGCGGCGCGCGACGGCCGACACCGCGGCCAGGGTGCTCGGCGGAATCGACGTCGGCGCCTTGGTGGCCGCGGTCGAGGGCGGTTCGGCGGTCACGACGGGCGAGCGGGTGTCGGCCAAGGACGTGCTGGCCGCGGTGCCGAACCTGCCGGTCGTCGAGCAGATCGCGGCCAAGCTGCACGCCGAATCCGAAGGCGAGCGCGCCGCGGCGCTGGAACTGGCGCTGGAGGCGCTGTATCTGGCCAAGCGGATCGACAAGGTGTCCGGGGAGGGTCAAACCGTCTATGGCTGAGTTCGATCGTGACGACCCGTCCCCCAGCTCCGCGGGGGAACCCCCAGCGCCGGCTTCGCCGCGCTTGCGATCGTCACGAGGGCATTCCTCCCGATACTCGGCGTACACCGGCGGGCCCGACCCGCTGGCGCCGCCGGTGGATCTGCGCGAGGCGCTCGAACAGATCGGTCAGGACGTGATGGCCGGCACCTCGCCACGGCGCGCCCTGTCCGAGTTGCTGCGCCGCGGCACCAAGAACATGCCCGGGGCCGACCGGCTGGCGGCCGAGGCGAACCGCCGGCGACGGGACCTGCTGCGCCGCAACAACTTGGACGGCACCCTGCAGGAGATCAAGAAGCTGCTCGACGAGGCCGTGCTGGCCGAGCGCAAGGAGTTGGCCCGCGCGCTGGACGACGACGCCCGCTTCGGCGAGCTGCAGCTGGACGCGCTGCCCGCGTCGCCGGCCAAGGCGGTGCAGGAGCTGTCCGACTACAACTGGCGCAGCGGCGAGGCCCGTCAAAAGTACGAGCAAATCAGGGATTTGCTCGGCCGCGAGATGCTGGATCAACGCTTCGCAGGCATGAAGCAGGCGCTGGAGGGCGCCACCGACGAGGATCGCCAGCGGGTCAACGAGATGCTGGACGACCTCAACGAGCTGCTGGACAAGCACTCCCGCGGCCAGGACTCGCAGCAAGACTTCGAAGAATTCATGGACAAGCACGGCGAGTTCTTCCCCGAGAACCCGCGCAATGTCGAGGAGCTGCTCGACTCGCTGGCCAAGCGCGCCGCCGCGGCGCAACGCTTCCGCAACAGCCTGAGCCCCGATCAGCGCGCCGAGCTGGATGCCCTGGCGCAGCAGGCATTTGGGTCACCCGCGCTGATGCAAGCACTGGGACGGCTCGATGCGCACCTGCAGGCGGCTCGGCCCGGTGAGGACTGGACCGGGTCCGAGCAGTTCTCCGGAGACAACCCGTTCGGCATGGGTGAAGGCACGCAGGCGATCTCCGACATCGCCGAGCTGGAGCAGCTGGCCGAGCAGCTGTCGCAGAGCTATCCCGGCGCCACCATGGACGACGTCGACCTCGACGCGCTCGCGCGCCAGCTCGGCGACCAGGCGGCCATCGATGCCCGCACCCTCGCCGAACTGGAACGGGCGCTGGTCAACCAGGGGTTCCTGGACCGCGGTTCCGACGGCCAGTGGCGCCTTTCCCCGAAAGCGATGCGCAGGCTCGGCGAGACGGCGTTACGCGATGTGGTGCAACAGCTTTCCGGACGCCGCGGCGAGCGGGATCACCGGCGCGCCGGGGCCGCCGGCGAGCTGACCGGTGCGACCCGGCCCTGGCAATTCGGTGACACCGAGCCGTGGAACATCCCCCGTACGCTGACCAACGCGGTGCTGCGGCAGTCCGGGACGACCACCCTGAAAAATCCCGTTGGCCCCATCCGGATCACCGTCGACGACGTCGAGGTCTCCGAGACCGAGACGCGGACGCAGGCCGCCGTGGCGTTGTTGGTGGACACCTCGTTTTCGATGGTGATGGAGAATCGCTGGCTGCCGATGAAGCAGACGGCGCTCGCGCTCAACCACCTGGTGTGCACACGCTTTCGTTCGGATGCTTTGCAGATCATCGCCTTTGGTCGTTACGCGCGGACCGTCACGGCCGCCGAGCTCACCGGTCTGGAGGGTGTCTACGAGCAGGGCACCAACCTGCATCACGCGCTGGCGCTCGCGGGTCGCCACCTGCGCCGGCACCCCAACGCGCAGCCCGTCGTGCTGGTGGTGACCGACGGCGAGCCGACCGCGCACCTGGAGGACTTCGACGGGGATGGCTCCACGGTGTTCTTCGACTACCCGCCGCACCCGCGGACCATCGCCCACACCGTGCGGGGATTCGACGACATGGCAAGGCTCGGTGCGCAGGTGACCATCTTCCGGTTGGGCGACGACCCCGGCCTGGCCCGGTTCATCGACCAGGTCGCCCGGCGCGTCGAGGGCCGCGTCGTGGTCCCCGACGTCGACGGCCTGGGGGCTGCCGTGGTGGGTGACTATTTGCGGTCGCGGCGGCGACGTTAGCCAGCGGTAATTCCCGCAGTGGAATAGATGCTTCCTCGACCGGGTAGTAGGGCGAAGAAGGAGGAGATGCATGAGCAAGGTTCCAACGATCGAACTCAACGATGGTGTGAGCATCCCGCAGCTGGGCTTCGGCGTGTTCCAGATCAAGCCCGACGAGACCGCGGCGGCCGTCAAGCGCGCCCTGGACATCGGGTACCGGCACATCGACACCGCGGAGATGTATGGCAACGAGAAGGAAGTGGCCCAGGGCATCCGTGATGCCGGGCTCGACCGCGCCGAGGTGTTCGTTACCAGCAAGCTGAACAACGGCTTTCACAAGCCCGACGATGCGCGGCGCGCCTTCGACAAGACCCTCGAGGCCTTGAAGTCCGATTACGTCGACCTGTTCCTCATTCACTGGCCACTGCCCACGCTCTATGGCGGCGACTTCGTCTCCACCTGGAAGGTCCTCGAAGAGTTCGCCAAGGACGGTCGCGCCCGCAGCATCGGAGTTTCGAACTTCCAGACCGCGCACCTGGAACGGCTCGCCGCGGAAACCGAGACCGTCCCGTCGGTCAACCAGATCGAGGCGCATCCGTACTTCGGCAATGAACAGGTCCGCGCCTACGGCCGCGATCACGGCATCGTCACCGAGGCGTGGTCGCCGATCGCCCAGGGCAAGGTGCTCGGCGATCCCGAGATCAACCGCATCGCCGACGCCCGCGGCAAATCGCCGGCGCAGGTGGTGTTGCGCTGGCACATCCAGCGCGGCGACGTCGTCTTCCCCAAATCGGTGACGCCGGAACGGATCCAGGCCAACTTCGAGCTGTTCGACTTCGAGTTGGACGACTCCGACATGGCGGCGATCTCGGCGCTGGACAAGGGCGAGGCGGGCAGGAGGGGCCCCAACCCCGACCAGTTCGACTACGTGCCGGGCTAGCGGGGCCGGCGGGCCCTGCGCTTGATGCCCACACCGCCCCACAACGAGAAGCCGTAAATGTTGACCTTCGGCGCGCCCGGTGTGCCCTGGCCGAGCACGCTGTGGTCGAAGCCGCCCATTACGCCGTGTCCGTGGATTTCGACGTTGACTTCGGGGGGCAGCAGGATGTTCTGCGCGCCCATGATCGAGATCGCGTGGATGTCGACCTCGGTGGAGGTGAAGTCGGCGTACCGCAGGTCCACCACCCCGGTGCCCCAGAAGGTGAAGGTGGTGAGCTTCCTCGGGACGTTCCACCGGCCGCGCCGCTCGAAATTGCTCATCAACGCCAGCAGCAACATCGACGGCGCAGGGTTGGGTTTGCCGCCCCTGCGCGGGCTCAGCATCGCGCCGGGCAGGTCGGCGCGCAGCTCGTCGAGCTCCTCGTAGGTGGTCGCGGCGTACGCCCGCGTCAGGCGGTCCTCGTAGTCCTTCAGCTGCAGCCGGCCCTGCTCGGCCGCGTACGCCAGCAACTGCGCGACCTGGATGCGATCCGTGTCGGCCGCGCGCGACGATCCGTCACGCGTGTCCTGGGTATCGCGGGTATCGCGCTGCGCCGGGTTGCTCATCATCCACGAGCGTACGACGTAGAAGTTTTGCTGCAAGTGGGTTGGCTAAACTGCAACGTTCTTCCCAGGTGGAGCCTCGGCCTGGGGGCCCTTTGCGCAGGTCGCGCGGCCCGTTAGACGTTTGCCCAACTAGGCGGGCGCTTCTGCAAAAACGCCAGCATGCCTTCGCGAGCTTCGTCGGACACGAACAGCCGGGCCGACTCCTCGGTGAGCCGTTCGGCGTCGCGGTCGAAGCCCTCCAGCACGGCGGCGGCGGTGAGCGCCTTCGACGCCGCAAGCCCCTGCGGCGAACCGCGGCTCACGTCGGCGACCAACTTCTCCACCGCGGCGTCGACATCGTCGGCCGCCATCGTGATGAGCCCGATCTCCGCGGCCTCCGCCGCGCCGAACGTCTCGCCGGTGAGGTAGTAGCGCGCCGCGGCCCGCGCCGACACCTTCGGCAGCAGGGTCAGCGAGATGATGGACGGCGCGACGCCGATCCGGGCCTCGGTCAGCGCGAAGGTGCTGCGCGGGCCGCCGACCGCGATGTCGCAGGCCCCGACCAACCCGAAGCCGCCGGCACGGACATGCCCGTCGACGGCGGCGATCACCGGCAGCGGCGCGGAGACGATGGCGCGTAGCAGCGCTGTCATTTCACGGGCCCGGGCGACGGCCATGTCGTATGCCGATGGTGGCGACCCGCTTCCCCCGGCTGCGCCGCGCTCGCGATCGCCACGTGGGTCGCCGCCGCCGGCCTCGCCGAGGTCCGCCCCGGCGCAGAAGGTGTTGCCCGTATGACCGAGGATCACCAACCGCGCTCCCGGGTCCGCCGCCGCGTCGCGCAGGCCCTGATGCAGCTGCTCGACGAGCGCGGTCGAAAGCGCGTTGCGGTTATGCGGCGAGTTCAGCGTCAGCCGCGCGACCGGACCCGCGACGGCGCATTCGACGAGACGATTTTCCATCAGTCAGGCTTCAGTAGCTTCGGGGCAGGCCCAGCGACGTCTGCGCGACGAAGTTCAGCACCATCTCCCGGCTGATCGGGGCGATGCGCCCGAGCCGGGCCGAGGCGAGCATGGCCGCCACGCCGTACTCCTTGGTCAGCCCGTTGCCGCCCATCGACTGCACGGCCTGGTCGACCGAGCGGGTGGCGGCCTCGGCCGCGGCGTACTTGGCCATGTTGGCCGCCTCGGCGGCGCCCGCGTCGTCGCCGTTGTCGTAGAGCGTCGCGGCCTTTTGCATCATCAGCTTGGCGAGCTCGACCTCAATGTGGCACTGCGCCAACGGATGTGACAGGCCCTGGTGCGCACCGATGGGAGTGGACCAGACCTGGCGGGTCTTGACGTAGTCAACGGCCTTGTTCAGCGCGAAGCGTCCCATGCCCACCGAGCTGGCCGCTCCCATGATGCGCTCGGGATTCAGGCCGGCGAAAAGCTGTGCGATGGCGGCGTCTTGGGCCCCGACCAGCGCATCGCCGGGCAGCCGGACGTCGTCGAGGAAAACCTGGAACTGGCGCTCGGGGCTGATCAGCTCCATCTCGATCGGGGTGTAGGTGAAGCCGGGCGCGTCGGTGGGCACCACGAACAGCGCCGGGCGCAGCTTGCCGGTCTTGGCCTCCTCCGTGCGCGCCACCACCAGCACCGCCTGCGCCTGGTCGATGCCGGAGATGTAAACCTTCTGCCCCTTGAGGATCCAGTCGCCGCCGTCGCGGCGGGCGGTCGTGGTGATCTTGTGCGAGTTGGAGCCTGCGTCGGGCTCGGTGATCGCGAACGCCATCGTCAGCGAGCCGTCGGCGATCGCGGGGATCCAGCGCTTCTTCTGCTCCTCGGTGCCGAACTTGCTGATGATGGTGCCGTTGATGGCGGGCGACACCACCATCAGCAGCAGTGCGCTGCCCGCGGCCGCCATCTCCTCCATCACCAGCGACAGCTCGTACATTCCGGCGCCGCCGCCGCCGTACTCCTCGGGCAGGTTCACCCCGAGGAAGCCGAGCTTGCCGGCCTCGGACCACAATTCGGTGGTGTGCTGGTGCGCGCGGGCCTTTTCGAGGTAGTACTCGCTGCCGTAGTTGGACGCCCACTCGGACACCGCCTTGCGCAGCGCCCGGCGCTCCTCGCTTTCGATGAAGCTGCTGTCGGTCACTGTGAATCTCCTTCTGGTTGGGGCGCTTCCACTCGCGCCAGGACGGCGCCCACTTCGACTTGCTGACCGGTTTCGACGTTGAGCGCGGCGAGCACGCCGTCGGAGGGTGCGGCGATGGTGTGCTCCATCTTCATCGCCTCCAGCCAGATCAGTGGCTGCCCGGCGGTGACGGTGTCGCCGATCGCGGCGCCGAGGCGAATGACGTTGCCGGGCATGGGCGCCACCAGGGAACCCTTTTCGACCGTCGAACCCGGCTCCGGGAACCGGGGCAGCGCGATCAGGTGCACGGGTCCGCGCGCCGAGTCGACGTAGACGTCGTCACCGTGTCGGGCGACCGCGAAGGTGTGCTCGACCCCGTCGTCGGCGAGGGTGACCCGATCCGCCGTGGCGGAAACCAGCCGCACCGTCGCGTCGGCCGGCAGCGCCAATCCGGTTCTGGTAAAACGGTATTCGACGTGCTGCTCGGTGTCGCTGTCGTCGCGGTAGGTCTTGACCTGACACCCCGACGCAAGGTTTCGCCAGCCGCTGGGGACCGGGCCGAGGACGGGGGCGACGGCGCGGTTATGGGCGGCGTCGGCCAGCGCGGCGGCGATCGCGGACAACCGGACGACCGCGGCGTCGGCCAGGGGCGCCGACAACTTGTCCAGGCCGTGCGTTTCGAAAAACGCTGTGTCGGTGGCGCCGTCGAGAAATGCGGGATGCCGCAGCACGTTGACCAGCAGCTCACGGTTGGTGCGCACGCCGTGCAGGTGGGCGCGGGCCAGGGCGTCGGCGAGGACCAGCGCCGACTGCCGGCGCGTCGGCGCGTAGGAGACAACCTTGGCCAGCATCGGGTCGTAGTGGATCGACACCGTGAATCCGTCGACGATCCCGGAGTCCAGGCGGATGCCGGTCCGGTAACCCAGCGAGGCAAACTCGCTTCGAACCGCCGGTACGTCGATCGTGTGCAGCACGCCGGCCTGGGGCTGCCAGCCGCGGGCGGGGTCCTCGGCGTAGAGCCGGGCCTCGATCGAATGCCCCCGGGCGGTGGGGGGTTCGGCATCGAGCCGGCCACCCTCGGCGATCGCGAGCTGCAGTTCAACGAGGTCGAGCCCGGTGGTCTCCTCGGTCACCGGGTGCTCGACCTGCAGCCGGGTGTTCATCTCCAGGAAGTAGAATTCGCCGTCATCGTCGGCGAGGAACTCCACCGTGCCGGCGCCCGTGTAGCCGATCGCGGCGGCGGCCAGCCGGGCCGCGTCGAACAGCTTGGCCCGCATCCCCGGGATGCGCTCGACCAGCGGCGAGGGGGCCTCCTCGATGATCTTTTGGTGGCGGCGCTGAATCGAGCACTCCCGTTCGCCGACGGCCCAGACGGTGCCGTGGGTGTCGGCCATGACCTGGACCTCGATGTGGTGACCGGTGGGCAGGTAGCGCTCGCAGAAGACGGTCGGGTCACCGAACGCCGACTGCGCCTCACGCCGCGCCGCCTCGACTTCGCCCGCGAGAGAAGATAATTCGCGGACCACCCGCATCCCGCGGCCGCCGCCACCCGCCGAGGCCTTGACCAGCACGGGCAGCTGCGCCTCGGTGACCGTGTCGGGGTCGAGTTCGTCGAGCACCGGAACCCCGGCGGCGGCCATCAGTTTCTTGGACTCGATCTTGGAGCCCATCGCCCGCACCGCATCCACCGGCGGCCCCACCCAGGTCAGGCCCGCCTGCTGGACGGCGGCGGCGAAATCGGCGTTCTCGGAGAGGAACCCGTAGCCGGGATGCACCGCGTCGGCCCCCGCGGCGCGGGCGGCGGATATCAGCGCCTCGGCGTTCAGGTAGTCGTTCGTCTTTTCCAGCCGCACCCGCGCGTCGGCCTCGGCCACGTGCGGCGCGGCGGCGTCGGGATCGGTGTAGACGGCGATAGTGCCCAGGCCCAGCCGGCGGCAGGTGGCGAACACCCGTCGGGCGATTTCGCCGCGGTTGCCGACCAGCACTCGAGTAACCATGGGGCTCACATCCGGAAGACGCCGAAGTTCGACGTCCCCTTGATCGGGCCATTGGCAATGGCGGACAAACACATTCCCAGCACCGTGCGGGTGTCGCGGGGGTCGATCACCCCGTCGTCGTAGAGCATCCCGGACAGCACCAGCGGCAGCGACTCGGCTTCGATCTGCCCCTCCACGGCCGCGCGCATCGCGGCGTCGGCGTCCTCGTCGACCTGCTGGCCGCGCGCCTCGGCGGCCGCGCGGGCCACGATCGACAAGACGCCCGCGAGCTGGGCGCCGCCCATCACCGCGGATTTGGCGCTGGGCCAGGCGAACAGGAACCTCGGGTCGTAGGCCCGGCCGCACATGCCGTAGTGGCCGGCGCCGTAGGAGGCGCCGATCAACAGCGAAAGGTGCGGGACGGTCGAGTTGGAGACGGCGTTGATCATCATCGACCCGTGCTTGATCATCCCGCCCTCTTCGTAGTCCTTGCCCACCATGTAGCCGGTGGTGTTGTGCAGGAACAACAGTGGCGTGTTCGAGCGATTGGCCAGCTGAATGAACTGGGTGGCCTTCTGCGACTCCTCGCTGAACAGCACGCCGCGCGCGTTGGCCAGAATGCCCAGGGGATAGCCGTGCAGCCGGGCCCAGCCGGTGACCAGCGAGGAGCCGTACATGGCCTTGAATTCGTCGAATTCGGAGCCGTCCACGATGCGGGCGATCACCTCACGCGGGTCGAACGGGACGCGCAGGTCCGCGGGCACGATGCCGATGAGCTCCTCGGCGTCGAACAGCGGCTCGGTCACGGGCCCCGGGGCCGGTCCCTGTTTGACCCAGTTCAGCCGGGCCACGATGCGGCGCCCGATCCGGATCGCGTCGAGCTCGTCGGCGGCGAAGTAGTCGGCCAAACCCGAGATGCGAGCGTGCATTTCGGCGCCGCCCAGCGACTCGTCGTCGGATTCCTCGCCGGTGGCCATCTTCACCAGCGGGGGACCGGCGAGGAAGACCTTCGAACGTTCCTTGATCATCACGACGTGGTCGGACATGCCGGGAATGTAGGCGCCGCCGGCGGTGGAGTTGCCGAAAACCAGGGCAATGGTGGGAATCCCGGCCGCCGACAGGCGGGTCAGGTCGCGGAACATCTGCCCGCCGGGGATGAAGATCTCTTTCTGGGTGGGCAGGTCCGCCCCACCGGATTCCACCAGCGAGATGACGGGCAGCCGGTTCTCGAAGGCGATCTGGTTGGCCCGCAGTATCTTTTTCAGGGTCCACGGGTTGCTGGTGCCGCCCTTGACCGTCGGGTCGTTGGCGACGATCAGGCATTCCACTCCCGAGACCACGCCGATCCCGGTGACCGTGCTGGCGCCGACGGTAAACGCGCTGCCGTAGGCCGCCAGGGGGCTGAGCTCCAGGAAAGGCGAGTCGGGGTCGACGAGCAGCTCGATGCGTTCCCTGGCGGTCAGCTTGCCGCGGGCGTGGTGGCGCTCGACGTACTTGGGCCCGCCGCCCGCAAGAGCTTTGGCGAGTTCGGCGTCGATCTCGTCGAGCCGCGAGGCCGCCGTCGACGCCGCGTCGGTGAAGGCGGCGGAGTTCGGGTCGAGGGTGGACTTCAGCGTGGTCATGATTGGAATCCCAGCGTTTTGGCGGCCAGCGCGGTCAGGATTTCGGTGGTGCCGCCGCCGATGCCCAGGATCCGCATGTCCCGGTATTGGCGTTCGACTTCGGATTCGGCCATGTAGCCCATCCCGCCGAAGAGCTGGACGGCCTGGTTGGCCACCCATTCCCCGGCCTCCACGGCGGTGTTCTTGGCGAAACACACCTGCGCGATCAGGTTGGCCTCGCCGGCGAGCTGGCGCTCGACCACGTTGCGGGAGTAGACGCGGGCGACGTCGATGCGCCGGGCCATCTCGGCCAGCGTGTTCTGCACAGACTGGCGCGAGATCAGCGGGCGCCCGAACGTCTCCCGGTCGCGGCACCAGGCCACTGTGATGTCCAGGCAGCGCTGCGCGCTCGAATACGCCTGCGCGGCAAGGCCGATCCGCTCGGACACGAAAGCCTGGGCGATCTGGGCGAAGCCGCTGTTCTCGGCGCCGACGAGATTGGCGGCCGGCACCCGCGCGTCGGTGTAGGACAGCTCGGCGGTGTCGGAGGACCGCCAACCCATCTTGCCCAGCTTGCGGGTGACCTCGAATCCGGGCGTGCCCTTCTCGACCACCAGCAGCGAAACCCCCGCCGCGCCGGCGCCTCCCGTGCGCACCGCGGTGACGACGTAGTCGGCGCGCACCCCGGAGGTGATGTAGGTCTTGGCGCCGTTGACGACGTAGTGATCGCCGTCTCGCACGGCCGCGGTCCGCAGGTGCCCGACGTCGGAACCACCGCCGGGCTCGGTGATGGCCAGCGCGCCGATCTTCTCGCCGGCCAGCGTCGGCCGCACGAACTCGTCGATCAGCCGGGCGTCGCCGGAGGCGGCCATGTGCGGCACCGCGATGCCGGAGGTGAACAGCGATGCGAAGACGCCTCCGGGGGCACCGGATTGGTGCACCTCCTCGCAGATGACCACCGCGTCGGCCCCGTCGCCGCCACCGCCGCCGACCGATTCGGGAAAGCTCGCGCCCAGCAGCCCGGCCGCCCCGGCTCGGCGGTGCAGGTCGCGGGGCAGCTCGCCGGTGCGTTCCCACTCGTCGGCGTGGGGCAGGATCTCGCGTTCGGTGAAGGAGCGCACCGTCTTTCGCAGCTGTTCGCGCTCGGGGGTGGTCCAGATGTTCATGACAGCAGGCTCTCCGGGACGTCGACGTGGCGGCCGCGCAGCCATTCGCCCAGCCCCTTGGCCTGGGGATCGAATCGCGCGTTATACGCGACGCCCTGACCGAGGATGCCGTCGACGACGAAGTTCACCGCGCGCAGATTGGGTAGCAGGTGGCGGGTGACGTCGAAGTCGGCCGCCTCGGGCAGCAGTTCGGTGAACAGCTCGACGGTCAACGCATTGGCCAGCCAGCGCCACTGTTCGTCGCCGCGCACCCAGACCCCGACGTTGGCCGAACCGCCCTTGTCGCCGCTACGGGCCCCGGCGATCCGTCCCAGCGGCACCCTACGCGTCGGACCGGCCGGCAACGGCTCGGGGGACGGCGGGGGATCGGCGGGCTTCAATTCCAAAGTGTTTGTGGCGCAAGGGATTTCGCTTCGGCTACCGTCGGGGTGCACCGCGACATGCGGGACCTCCTCGGCGTCGACGTACCCCGCGGTGAACACGCCGTAGACCTGGCCGTCACCGGGCGGGGCGGTCACGTGAAAACCGGGGTAGCTGGCAAGCGCCAATTCGACCGCCGCGGCGGAGAACTGGCGCCCGACGTTGGCGGGGTCGGGGTCGCGCACCACGCAGTGCAACAACGCGCTGGCGGCTTCCTCGGTGGCGGCGTCGGTGTGGTCGGTGCGGGCCAGCGACCACTGCAGCTCCGCGGGCTTTACCGTCAGCGCGGCCTCCAGCTGGCGGCGCACCAAGTCGGCCTTGGCCTCGATGTCCAGGCCGGTCAGCACGAACGTCATCGCGTTGCGAAACCCGCCGATGCTGTTGAGCGACACCTTGAGAGTGGGCGGGGGCGCCTCGCCGCGCACGCCGCTGATGCGCACCCGGTCGGCGCCCTCGGGGGACAGCGCGATGGTGTCCATCCGGGCGGTGACGTCGGGGTTGGCGTAGCGCGCGCCGGTGATCTCATACAGCAGCTGCGCGGTGACGGTGTCGACGCTGACCAGCCCGCCGGTGCCGGGATGCTTGGTGATCACCGACGAGCCGTCGGCGAAGACCTCGGCCAGGGGGAATCCGGCGTGGGTCAGGTCGGCGACCTCAGTAAAGAAGGAGTAGTTGCCGCCGGTGGCCTGGACGCCGCATTCGATGACATGGCCGGCGACCACGGCGCCCGCGAGCCGGTCGTAGTCGGTCGGGCCCCAGCCGAAGTGCGCCGCCGCCGCCCCGACGATCACCGAGGCGTCGGTGACCCGGCCGGTGACGACGACGTCGGCGCCGGCGGTCAGGCAATCGACGATGCCCCACGCACCCAGGTACGCGTTCGCGGTGAGCGGCGCGCCCAACCCCAGCTCGGCCGCGCGGGGCTGCAGGTCGTCACCCTCCACGTACGCGACGCGGGCGGGCACGCCCAGGCGCTCGGCGAGCGCGCGGATGGCGTCGGCCAGGCCGGCCGGGTTGAGGCCGCCCGCGTTGGCGACGATGCGCACCCCGCGGCCGCAGGCCTCGCCGAGGCAGTCCTCGAGCTGGGTCAGGAAGGTCTTGGCGTAGCCGCGCTCGGGGTGCTTCATCCGGTCGCGGCCGAGGATCAGCATGGTGAGTTCGGCGAGGTAGTCCCCCGTGAGGTAATCGATGTCCCCGCCGGTCAGCATCTCGCGCATCGCCGACAGCCGGTCGCCGTAGAACCCGGAACAGTTCGCGATCCGGACGGCATCGCGGCCAGGGGCAGAGGCCACGGGAGTCCTCCAATCTGCGATGCACCGGTGAGCGCAAACCAACCAACCAACCGGTAGGTTAGCGGGTCGCGCCGGTGCCGCGTCAAGGACGTCCGCTCCGCCGGTGCGCCGTCATTTTGGCGGCGAGCAGGTCACCCACTATCCTGATAGGCAATCGTCGCACGTTCGGCCCGACCGGCCACGCCGCGCGGCGTACCCCCCGACCCGAGGAGTCAGGCCCGACCATGGCCGTACCCAAGCGCAGGATGTCGCGCGCGAACACCCGAAGCCGTCGCGCGCAGTGGAAGGCCGCCAAGACCGAGCTCGTCGGCGTGACGGTGGCAGGCCAGAGGCACAAGGTGCCCCGGCGGCTGCTCAAGGCCGCGCGCCTGGGTCTCATCGACCTCGACAAGCGTTAATCTCGGCAAATACGCGGCGCGCCTCTCAGGCGGCTCTCAGGCGCTGGGACGAAACTAATGGCCGTGCGCATACTTGTCGTCGACGACGATCGCGCGGTGCGCGAGTCACTGCGCCGCTCGCTTTCGTTCAACGGGTACTCGGTGGAGCTGGCCCATGACGGGCTCGAGGCCCTGGAGATGATCGCCAGCGACCGGCCCGACGCTCTCGTCCTGGATGTGATGATGCCGCGCCTGGACGGCCTCGAGGTGTGCCGCCAGCTGCGCAGCACGGGCGACGACCTGCCGATCCTGGTGCTCACCGCCCGCGATTCGGTCTCGGAGCGGGTCGCCGGCCTGGACGCCGGCGCCGACGACTACCTGCCCAAGCCGTTCGCCCTCGAAGAGCTGTTGGCCCGGATGCGGGCGCTGCTGCGGCGCACCAAGCCCGACGACGACGCCGAGTCGGTGGCCATGAGTTTCTCCGACCTGAGCCTGGACCCGGTGACGCGCGAGGTCACCCGCGGACAACGCCAGATCAGCTTGACCCGCACCGAGTTCGCGCTGCTGGAAATGCTGATCGCCAACCCCCGCCGGGTGCTGACCCGCAGCCGCATCCTCGAGGAGGTGTGGGGATTCGACTTTCCCACCTCGGGCAACGCGCTGGAGGTCTACGTCGGCTACCTGCGTCGCAAGACCGAAGCCGAAGGCGAGCCGCGCCTGATCCACACGGTGCGCGGAGTGGGTTACGTCCTTCGGGAGACCCCGCCCTGATGATCCGGTCGCAGAGGCACCGGCGCGCACCGCTGCGAGCCACCAGCTCGCTGTCCCTGCGATGGCGGGTGATGCTGCTGGCGATGTCGATGGTGGCGATGGTCGTCGTGTTGATGTCATTCGCTGTGTACGCGGTGATTTCGGCCGCCCTCTACAGCGATATCGACAACCAGTTGCAGAGCCGGGCGCAGCTGCTGATCGCCAGCGGTTCGCTGGCCGCAGATCCGGGGAAGGCCATCGAGGGCACCGCCTACTCGGACGTCAACGCCATGCTGGTGAACCCGGGCCACTCCGTCTATAGCGCCAACCAGCCCGGCCAGGTTCTGCCCGTCGGGGCCACCGAGAAGGCCGTCATCAGCGGCGATTTGTTCATGTCGCGTCGCACGGCGTCGGATCAACGCATACTGGCCATCCACCTGCCCAACGGCAGTTCATTGCTGATCTCCAAGAGCCTCAAGCCCACCGAGGCGGTCATGACCAAGCTGCGCTGGGTGCTGCTCATCGTCGGTGGCATCGGCGTCGCCGTCGCCGCGGTAGCCGGCGGAATGGTCACCCGGGCGGGGTTGCGGCCGGTGGCCCGCCTTACCCAGGCCGCCGAGCGGGTGGCGCGCACCGACGACCTGCGCCCCATCCCGGTGTTCGGCAGCGACGAATTGGCAAGGCTGACCGAGGCTTTCAACTTGATGCTGCGGGCGTTGGCCGAATCCCGGGAGCGGCAGGCGCGGCTGGTCACCGACGCCGGACACGAGCTGCGCACGCCGCTGACGTCGCTGCGCACCAACGTCGAACTCTTGATGGCATCGATGGAGCCCGGCGCGCCGCGGCTACCCGAACAGGAGATGGTCGGCCTGCGCGCCGACGTGCTGGCGCAAATCGAGGAATTGTCCACGCTGGTAGGCGATTTGGTGGACCTGACCCGCGACGACGCAGGTCAGGTCGTGCACGAGACCGTCGACATGTCCGAGGTGATCGATCGGAGCCTGGAGCGAGTGAGGCGGCGGCGCAACGACATTCACTTCGACGTCGACGCGATCGGATGGCAGGTCTACGGCGACGCCGCCGGGCTGTCGCGCGCCGTGCTGAACCTGATGGACAACGCGGCCAAGTGGAGCCCGCCGGGCGCCCATGTCGGCATCACGATGAGGCAACTCGACTCCACGCACGCCGAGCTGGTGGTGTCCGACCATGGCCCCGGCATCCCGCTGCACGAGCGGCGCCTGGTGTTCGAGCGCTTCTATCGGTCGACGACGGCGCGGGCGATGCCGGGTTCGGGGCTCGGACTGGCGATCGTCAAAAAGGTTGTGCTCAACCACGGCGGACTGCTTCGGGTCGAGGACACCGTGCCGGGAGGGCAGCCGCCGGGCACCTCCATCTATGTGCTGCTTCCCGGCCGCCGGATGCCGGCCCCGACGGCTGTGGCCGACACCGACGTCCTGGCGACTGATGCGGCGGATAGCGAAACCGACCCTTACGTGCCCGTGGCGGACCGCGCGGCGAACTCTCGGGATTCGGCGAACGTTATCTCAGTGGACTCTCAGTCCGCGCGGGCAAGGTAGGTCTGCAGCTAGTGTTGGACTCGAGCGAAGTCGAGCCCAAAAGCCGGAATATAGGAAGAGCGACGTAGCGACATGACGAATGACCCGAGGTATTCGCCACCGCCGCAGCAGCCGGGATACCGTACCGGGCCTAATCAGCCTGTGCCCCCCGCGTATGCGCAGGGGCGCCAGCAGCAGCCGTACAACCCGCAGTACGACTGGCGCTATCAGCGGTCGGCCCAGCCCTCGCAGACGACCCCGTACCGGCGGCCCTACGAGCCCTACGAGCCTTTCAGTGGCACCGGGCCGGGCCCCCTAGCCGGCGGCACCGGACCGGGCCCCGTGCCCGGGGGAACCGGGACCGGCCCCATCCACATGCTGCCGCCGATGCCTCCGGGGCCCGTGCCCCAGAAGCGTTCCCGCGCAGGCCTTTTGACGGCGGGCGCGCTGGCCATCGCGGTCGTGTCGGCCGGGATCGGCGGCGCCGCGGCAACGGCCGTCGAGCTGGGCACCCACTCCGCCACCAGCAACGGCCACGGGATTATCCCGGGGGCCGCTCCCAGCGTCCCGGCCGCGAACATGCCGCCGGGCTCCGTCGAACAGGTGGCCGCCAAGGTGGTGCCCAGCGTCGTCATGTTGGAGACGGACCTGGGCCGCCAGTCCGAAGAGGGTTCCGGCGTCGTCCTGTCGACCGACGGCCTGATCCTGACCAACAACCACGTGATCGCGGCGGCGGCCAAGCCCGGCGGCCCGGGCGGGCCCGGCGGCCCGGGCGGACCTGCTGGTCCGCCGGCGAAGACGACGGTGACCTTCTCCGACGGCCGTACGGCGCCGTTCACGGTGGTCGGTGCTGACCCCACCAGCGACATCGCCGTGATCCGCGTGCAGGGCGTGTCCGGGCTGAACCCGATCACGCTGGGCTCGTCGTCGGATCTGCGAGTGGGGCAGCCGGTGGTGGCGATCGGTTCGCCCCTGGGCTTGTCGGGCACGGTGACCACCGGAATCATCAGCGCGATGAACCGGCCGGTGTCCACCACCGGCGAGTCGGGGAACCAGAACACCGTGCTGGACGCGATTCAGACCGATGCCGCGATCAACCCGGGTAACTCTGGTGGCGCGCTGGTCAACATGAGCGGCCAGTTGGTGGGCATCAACTCCGCGATCGCCACCCTGGGCGCCGATTCGCCGGACGCGCAGAGCGGCTCGATCGGGCTGGGCTTCGCGATTCCCGTCGACCAGGCCAAGCGCATCGCCGACGAGCTGATCGCGACCGGCAAGGCGACGCACGCCTCGCTCGGCGTGCAGGTGACCAGCGACAAGGGCACCCCGGGCGCCAAGGTCGTCGACGTCGTGCCGAACGGCGCGGCGGCGAGCGCCGGAGTGCCCAAGGGAGTCGTCGTCACCAAGGTCGACGACCGCCCGATCAACAGCGCCGACGCGCTGGTGGCCGCGGTCCGCTCGAAAGCGCCCGGTGACAAGGTGTCGCTGACGTTCCAGGATCCCGGCGGGGGAAGCCGCACCGTGCAGGTCACCCTCGGTAAGGCGGATCAGTGATGCGAGTCGAAGAGCCCTCGGCGGCGGGATTGTCGGATCTCGGATATACGGTTGCACCCATGGAAACGGGCGCGGAGTTGGTGGTCGGCCGGGCACTGGTCGTGGTGGTCGACGACCGCACCGCGCACGGGGACGAAGACCACAGCGGGCCGCTGGTCACCGAGCTGTTGACCGAGGCGGGGTTCGTGGTCGACGGCGTGGTGGCGGTGGCGGCCGACGAGGTCGAGATCCGCAACGCGCTCAACACCGCGGTGATCGGCGGGGTGGACCTGGTGGTCTCGGTCGGCGGGACGGGCGTCACCCCACGCGACGTCACGCCGGAGGCCACCCGCGAGATCCTGGATCGGGAAATCCTGGGCATCGCCGAGGCCATCCGCGCCTCGGGGCTGTCCGCCGGCATCATCGATGCCGGGTTGTCCCGCGGCCTGGCCGGGGTGTCGGGCAGCACGCTGGTGGTCAACCTCGCCGGCTCCCGTTACGCGGTGCGCGACGGGATGGCGACGCTGAATCCGCTTGCCGCTCAGATCATCGGCCAGTTGTCGAGCCTGGAGATCTAGGCGCGCCTCACTGCGCTTCGGCGTCCGCGCGGGGCCCGTGGGCCGGCGGGGGCGTGGTGCCACCGTGCCTGCCGGGCGAGTCCCCGTTGGTGTTTTGGGCCAGCAGGTCGCGGATTTCGGTGAGCAGAACGACCTGGGCGTCGTCCGCCTGCTCGACCTCACCGCGCCTGCGCAGCGTGTTGTAGGGGAGCACGACGAAGAAGTACACGACCGCGGCAATCAGGACGAAGTTGATCGCCGCCGCCAGCAGGATGTTCAAGTCGATGGTCTGACCGCCGCCGATGCTGATCTTCAAGACTCCGACGTCGGATTGCTGCTTGACGCCGATGCGGTTGATCAGCGGCGTGATGATGCTGTCGGTGAACTTGGTGACCAATGCGGTGAAGGCAGTACCGATGACCACCGCGACGGCCAGGTCGACGATATTGCCCCTCGCGAGAAACTCCTTGAACCCTTTGAGCATGCGGAGGTCCTTTCTGGACTGGACAACGTTTGCTATCGATCACGTGCCCAACTGTGGCCAGGCACTCAGTGCAGGGTCAGGGTTACCGTCTGGCCCAACGCCGCGCCCGCCACCGTGTTCGCCACGCGAGCCGGCAGCGCAACCAACACTACGCGGTTGCTATCGGCAGCCTGGACCTTCTGTTTGGGCGAAACAAGCACGACGACGGCGTCGGTTGCTACCACTTTGGTCACGGCCGGGGTTCCCGCCGCCGGCGCGTCGGTAGCCGGGGCGGAAAGCACGTCCACGACATCCCCGACCCGAATCAGGTCGATCAGGGCGTCGTCGGCCAGGTGCAGCGGCACGATGCGGGCGCCGGGCCCGGCCGTCAACTCAGCCAACCGGCTCCCGAGCAGCCGGACGTCGGTGAGCACCTCCCCGCGCCTGGTGGGGCTGGCCAGCATCGACCCGACGACCGCGGCCGCGTNCGGCTCGGGCGGCTCGAGCAGCCCCCACGGCCCGGGGACGAGTGCGCCCTGCCGGTATTCACCCCAGCGCAGCGGCAGCGGCTTGTCCTCGGCGGTGGTGCGCGCGACCGGCAGCAGCACCCGCGCGGACCGGCGCAGCAACATGTCCAGCAGCTCGGGCGAACCCGGCTCGGTGCCGACCGGCGCGTAGGCGCAGACCGTGATCCCGCTGGTGATCAGCGGCTCCAGCTGGTCACTGAGCAGGCGCGCCTCGGTGCCGCGGACGTCGTCGGCAACGCAACGCCGCGCCGCCAGCAGCTGCCGGCGCAACGCGTCCTTGCTTGCGGCTTCCACGCCCTCAACGATGACAGGCCCGGATTTGGCGCCGCCAGACGGCGTCGGCGCACCTGACGAGGTTTATCGTTTGAACAATGTCACGCCCAGAAGTTCCGGTCCCCTTCACGGCGATCGTTCCCGCGGCCGGCCTGGGCACGCGTTTTCTGCCCGCGACCAAGAGGGTGCCGAAGGAGTTGCTGCCGGTCGTCGACACGCCGGGCATCGAGCTGGTCGCCGAGGAGGCCGCCGCCGCGGGCGC
Source organism: Mycobacterium interjectum (assembly GCF_900078675.2). Lineage (GTDB taxonomy): Bacteria > Actinomycetota > Actinomycetes > Mycobacteriales > Mycobacteriaceae > Mycobacterium > Mycobacterium interjectum. The sequence continues at coordinate 3,200,489 of NZ_LT546237.1, read as the reverse complement.
GGAACGTCTGGTGATCGTCACTTCCGAGGGCAAGGACGGGGTCGTCGCGCATTTCGTCGAGGACCTGGTGCTGGAGGGCACGCTCGAGGCGCGGGGCAAGAAGGCGATGCTGGACAAGGTGCGCCGCGCGCCGCAGCTGATCAAGGTCGAGTCCGTCGTGCAGGCCGAACCTCTCGGACTGGGCCACGCCATCGGCTGTGTCGAACCCACGCTGGCGGCCGACGAGGACGCCGTCATGGTGCTGCTGCCCGACGACCTGGTGTTGCCAACGGGCGTCTTGGAGACGATGGCCAAGGTGCGGGCCGCCCGCGGCGGCACGGTGTTGTGCGCGATCGAGGTGACTCCCGAAGAGATCAGCGCCTATGGCGTTTTCGACGTCGAGCCGGTCCCCGGCAGTGACAACCCCGACGTGCTGAAGGTCAAGGGCATGGTCGAAAAGCCCAAGGCCGACGACGCCCCGTCGATGTATGCCGCGGCCGGCCGCTACGTGCTCGACCGCGCCATCTTCGACGCGTTGCGCCGCATCGAGCGGGGGGCCGGCGGCGAAGTGCAGCTCACCGACGGCATCGCGCTGCTGATCGAAGAGGGCCACCCGGTCCACGTCGTCGTGCATCGGGGATCTCGACACGACTTGGGAAATCCCGGCGGCTACCTGAAGGCTGCGGTTGACTTTGCATTGGATCGTGACGACTATGGCCCGGATTTGCGGCGATGGTTGGTGGCGCGATTGGGCCTGACCGAGAACTAGCCGGGCGACAACGCCGGGCCGGCGGGACAAGGCGGGCGACAGGTCTCGACGTCAGAGAGGCGCGCTGTGCGTTCTGTGGAGGAGCAGCAGGCCCGGATAACGGCGGCCGCGGTGGCCCCGCGGCCGATACGGGTGGCGATCGCCGAGGCGCAGGGATTGATGTGCGCCGAGGAAGTGGTCACCGAGCGGCCCATGCCCGGCTTCGATCAGGCCGCGATCGACGGCTACGCGGTGCGCAGCGTCGACGTGCTGGGCGTCGGGGAGGTGGGCGCCGAGAGCCTCGGCGAGCCGCCCGACGAATCCGGAGGCGACGAGGACACGCGCGACGGCCTGGTCCTGCCGGTGATGGGGACCATCGAGGCCGGCTCGCGCACGCCGAGCCGGTTGCAGCCGCGGCAGGCCGTCCGGGTTCAGACCGGGGCCCCGCTGCCCACCCTGGCCGACGCCGTCCTGCCGGTGCGCTGGACGGACGGGGGGAGATCGCAGGTGCGGATCCTGCGTGGCGCACCCTCGGGCGCCTACGTGCGCCGCACCGGCGACGACGTCCAGCCAGGCGACGTCGCGGTGCGCGCCGGGACGATCATCGGCGCCGCGCAGGTTGGGTTGCTGGCCGCGGTCGGCCGGGAACGGGTGTTGGTGCACCCGCGCCCGCGGGTGTCGGTGATGGCCGTGGGCGGCGAGCTGGTCGACATCTCGCGCACCCCCGGAAACGGTCAGGTCTATGACGTCAACTCCTATGCGTTGGCGGCGGCGGCCCGGGACGCCGGCGCGGAGGTCAACCGCATCGGCATCGTGCCGAATAACCCAGACGAGCTGCGCGAGGTCGTCGAGGGCCAGATCAACCGCGCCGAGGTCGTGGTGATCGCCGGCGCCGTCGGCGGCGCGGCCGCCGAGGCGGTGCGGCTGGTGCTGTCCGAACTCGGCGAGATGGAGGTCGTCCGCGTCGGCATGCACCCGGGGTCCGTCCAGGGCTTCGGGCAGCTCGGGCGCGAGGGCGTTCCGACGTTTCTGCTGCCGGCCAATCCGGTCAGCGCGCTGGTGGTGTTCGAGGTGATGGTCCGGCCGCTGATCCGCCTGTCGCTGGGCAAGCGGCAGCCGATGCGCCGGATGGTGCAGGCCCGCGCCCTGTCGCCGATCACGTCGGTCGCCGGGCGCAAGGGCTACCTGCGCGGCCAGTTGATGCGCGATCAGGACACCGGTGAGTACCTGGTGCAGGCGCTGGGCGGGGCCCCGGGGGCGTCGTCGCACCTGCTGGCCACCCTCGCCGAGGCGAACTGCCTGGTGGTGGTGCCCAGCGGGGCCGAGCAGATTCGCACCGGTGAGATCGTCGACGTCGCCTTCCTGGCCCAGCGCGGCTAGGCGGGGACGACCGCACCATGCTCGTGAACCTGTTGCGCACCAATTCCCGTCATCCGGGTTGGCCGATGGACGTGGGGCCGCTGCGGGTGCCGGCCGGGGTCGTCCGGCTGCGGCCGGTGCGGATGCGCGACGGCGCGCAATGGAGCCGCATTCGGTTGGCCGATCGCGCGCATCTCGAGCCGTGGGAGCCCAGCACCGACGGGGATTGGACGATCCGGCACACGGTCACCGCGTGGCCGGCGTTATGTTCGGGCCTGCGCGCGGAGGCCCGCAAGGGGCGCATGCTTCCCTACGTCATCGAGCTCGACGGGCGGTTCTGCGGCCAGCTGACCATCGGCAACGTCACGCACGGGGCGCTGCGCTCGGCGTGGATCGGCTACTGGGTGCCCCGGTCGGCCACCGGCGGCGGGGTGGCGACGGCCGCGCTGGCGCTCGGTCTCGATCACTCGTTCGGTCCGGTCATGCTGCACCGCGTGGAGGCCACCGTGCGCCCGGAGAACGCCGCGAGCCGTGCGGTACTCGCCAAGGTCGGGTTCCGGGAGGAGGGCCTGCTGCGCCGGTACCTCGAGGTCGACCGGGCGTGGCGCGACCACCTGCTGATGGCCATCACGGTCGAAGAGGTGCAGGGATCGGTGGCCTCGACCCTGGTCCGCGCCGGCCACGCGAGCTGGGCCTGAGCTTCGGCGCCGTAGGGCGCCCGCCGGGCCGGTCGCTGTGGCTAGCGCGACACGAGTGACGTTTGGTGCTTGTGAGAGACAAATTACAGGTGTGTAATTGTGCTGGTCACCCTGCCCCGGCCGCGCCGGCCACCGATGAGCCTCGCGGGGGTCAGGGCCAGTGAGGAGCACGTCATCATGCCAAGCATCCCGCAGTCGCTGTTGTGGATCTCGCTCGTGGTGCTGTGGTTGTTTGTGCTGGTCCCGATGCTCATCAGCAAACGCGACGCGGTGCGGCGCACCAGCGACGTGGCGCTGGCGACCCGGGTGCTCAACGGCACCGGGTCCCGGCTGCTCAAGCGCGGCGGCCCCGCCGCCGGTCATCGCAGCGACCCGCACTGGAAGCCGGAGCAGGACGCGACCGAGGGTGACCAGGACGAATACGAAGAGCAGGAAGAGGAAGCCGACACCGACGTGCATCCGGCGCGCCCGGTCGTCGTGAAGGTCGCGACCGTCGAGCCGACCGAGCCCGACTACCTCGACGTCGACGTCGTCGAGGATTCCGGTGCGCTGCCGGCCGGCGCCGGCGCCGAGCTGGCCGAGCCCGGTGAGGCCGACGGGGATGAGGCCGCCGTCGAGACAGAGCCCCAGACGGTCGCCGAACACGACGACGACGAAGACGACGACGAAGACGACGACCGGTACGAATACGTCGACGACTCTTCGGGTTTGGAGCCCGAGGCGGACCGCGAGGAGGAGGACGAGGATCCGCGCGCGTTCGTCGCAGCGGGTTCCTCCCGGCGGCGCCGGTTCGACCCGAAGACCGCGGCCGCGGTCAGCGCCCGCAAGTACGCCTTCCGCAAGCGGGTGCTGATGGTGATGGCGGTCTTCCTGGTCGGCTCGGCCACGGCCGCCTTCGAGGTGTCGCCGACGGCCTGGTGGGCGTGCGGGAGCGCGACCGTGGTGACCCTGTTGTACCTGGCCTACCTGCGCAGGCAGACCCGCATCGAGGAGAGGGTGCGCCGCCGCCGGATGCAGCGGATGGCCCGCGCGCGCCTTGGCGTGGAGAACGCCTACGACCGCGATTACGACGTGGTGCCCTCGCGGCTGCGGCGCCCCGGCGCGGTGGTGCTGGAGATCGACGACGAGGACCCGATCTTCGAGCACCTGGACTACGCGATGCCGATGCGCAACTACGGTTGGCCCCGGGACGTGCCGCGCGCGGTCGGCGAGTAGCGCCGGCGGTTCGGCGGTTCGCTTGGGGGCTGGTAGCCTGCTAGCGGTCAGGGGCTATGGCGCAGTTGGTAGCGCGACTCGTTCGCATCGAGTAGGTCAGGGGTTCGAATCCCCTTAGCTCCACTCAGGGAACACGCAGCCGCACGGTTCGGGAGGCCTCGGCGCTCATCGCCACCTCCGTTGCTCGAGCCACACACCCAGCCACAAGAAGGCCGGTGGAGCCACAATGGCCCACGCCATCAACGCGATCATGATGATGTTGGCTGCGGTCACGGTTTCTCCAGTTGGCCGGCGTCCAACGCCGCGGACAGTACATCCGTCACCCTGCTCCCCAACACGCGGTCGCGGGGCGCCGGGCGACCGTCAGTCTTTGCCGGCACCGGCGGTTTGAATTGTGTTGCTTCCAGACGGTTCAAGGTTCACCGTTCACATCATCGGCGGAAACGGCAGCAGCCAGATCAGCGAAGGATCGACAGCGCCGCGGTATTGCGGGCAATACGATGCCACCGAATCACCGACGAAGAAGCCGGCTTGCCGCCTTGTCGAGAGGTTCAGCTTCGGATCTTTCATCAGCTTCAACGCGAGCAGGCTTGAGTCTTGGCCTGTATCAAGTGCGGCGCATACCGCGTGGCCATGCGCGATCTCGCTGTCGCGGTCATTGATAACGATCCCGTAATTCTCCAGCGCCGCGATGAAAGCGTCATCGGTCGGCTCTGCCGATGCTGACGCTGTGGGGAACAACGCGGCGGCGGCCAGCAGGAGAGCGCAGACTCTCGAGCAGCTCCCGGGACCGACGTTCATATGGTCGCGGCATCCTCTGTGTGGCGCGTACTAGTCGGTGACGCGATCAACTCGATGTTGATAGAGGTGCCCGCGCCGCAGTCACGCCTTCCTTGCTTTGCCCATTTGTTTCCGGGGCGCCCACCACTTGCAGCCTGAGGGGTTGCTTGCGCCAGCCGAGGTACCCGAGGGCCGCGCTGATCGCGGCATAGACAACGGCCTCGGTCCACATGAACCCGACGCCCCATTTCCTTCCGAGGAGGATCGGCTCGTCGATGATCCCGTTGGATGCCGCTATGGCGTAGCCGCCGTGCGCGTAGGCGATGCCGGCGAACGCTCCGCTGAAGAATTTGCTCGTTTCGCGATTCATTGCTTTCTCCCGTCCCGATTGCCACGAAGCCACGGCATCTCACTGTCGGCCCTGCGGTCCGCGGCAGGTAGGGGCCAAAGTCCTCACGCATCGCAGCCTTCGTTGCTTCCACGCCGATTGAGGACGTCAGGAGCGCCTCGCCTGGCCTCCGCGCTGGATCGCGGGGTTGCGGATCCCGGATGTGGGTACTGATCCAGTTGTCACCCAAACCCCTGAATCGCGACCGCGCGCGTCGCCCTGCGGGTGCGGGCGAGAAAGGACTCAATGGCGGATCCGGACGCGACCGACGCGCTGCTGAAAGAACTCCTGTCGACGTACGGGCCGTGCGGCCAGGAGGACGAGGTTCGCGCGGTGTGCGCGCGCGAGCTGCAACCCGTCGTCGACGACATGTGGACCGACGACGCCGGCAACCTCGTCGGCTACCTCGCAGCGGGCGGTCCGCCCGGCGACACCGCGCATCGGCACCGATCGACGGCCGGCCAGAGTGTCGCGACGCGGGTGATGGCGCACATGGACGAACTCTCCATGCTGGTCAAGCGGATCGAGCCGGACGGCACGCTGCACCTGACGCAGCTGGGCACGATGTACCCCGGGAATTTCGGGCTCGGTCCCGTCGCCGTGCTCGGCGAGCACGAGACGTTCACCGCGGTGCTCACGCTCGGCTCCGAGCACACCACCAAGGAGAGCCCGCGAATCTGGCAGACCAAACCGGACAAGGGCGACCGGTCGCTGGACTGGCACCACGTCTACGTGTTCACCGGCCGCACTACCGAGGAGCTCGCCGCGGCGGGCGTGCACCCCGGCACGCGGGTGTGCGTCGAGCGGAGCAAAAGGACGCCGGTCGAGGTCGGCGACTTCATCGGGTGTTACTTCCTCGACGACCGCGCCGCCGTGACCGCGCTCCTGAAGGCCGCCCGCCTGCTCCGCGAGGGCGGACAACGGCCCGCCCACGACGTCTACGTCGTCTTCACCACCAACGAGGAGATCGGCGGTGTGGGCGGCTCCTACGCCAGCGCCACTCTGCCCGGCACGCTCACCCTGGCCCTGGAGGTCGGGCCCACCGAGCGGGAGTATGGGACCACCGTCGGCGGTGGTCCCATCGTCGGCTACAGCGACGCCTTGTGCGTCTACGACAAGGACGTCGCCGACCGGCTGATGAGGATCGCGGCCGACCGCGGGTTGAAGCCCCAGGCGGCCGCCCTGGGCGCCTTCATGTCCGACGCCTCGCATTCCAAGGCCAACGGCCTGACGCCGCGGGCGGGCCTGCTGTGCCTGCCCACACTGAGCACCCACGGCTACGAGGTCATCCCCCGCAATGCCATCGACGCCGTGGCCGAGATCGTCGTCGACTTCGTGGTGCAGCCTGACGAGAGCCGCTCGGGCGCAACGCGTTAGCCGCGTCTATCGGCCGGGCTTGGTGGCGACGATGAACTGCAACACGCGCTGCGTCTGTTGCTCGACGTCCACCAGGCCGGCCGACGAGAACAGGTCCACGAAGGCGTGCCGGTCGAACATGGTGAGCCCGATCACCTGCGCCCCACCGGTCAGGACGTGGCGAAGCGGCGGCGGGCCGGCGGCGTAGCTGGTGAGGATGGCAATCCGGCCGCCCGGCGCGAGCACCCGCAGCATCTCGCGGGCCACCAGGAACGGCTCGGGCATCAGATACAGCGCGCCGAAACAGCAGACTGCGTCGAATGTTTCGTCGGCGAACGGCAACGTCCGGGCATCGCCGCGGACATAACAGGTGCGCGCGCCGCCGTTGTCCAGCACGGCGCGAGCCAGCATCGGCTCGGAAATGTCGAAACCGACCGCGAGGCCACCGTCCGGCAGTTCGGATGCCAGCGGCCCGGTGAAATTGCCTGGCCCGCAAGCCACGTCGAGCAATCGCGACGCGGTGGCCAGGCGCAGGGCCGACGCCGCGCGGCGCCGCTCGGCCCGGGCGCTGACGCCGCTGGCCACGTAGAAGGACGTGGGCCGCCACAGCCGCTCGTACACGGTCGCGACGAACGGGCTGTTCATCGCGCGCTGCGCAAACGTCGGGGCCGGAAAACTCGTCGATTCGCCCAAGACGTCCAGGAAACCGTTGCGCAGCACGGCGGTCGTCTCGAGGAGACCGCGGGTCAGCTCGATCGGATCCTGGGTCATGCGTGTGCTTTCGTGGAGGTTTTCGCCGGGACGGCCGCGACCCCAGGGTAGTGGCGGCCCCTTGCCGCGTCCCGAACACACCCATAACGTGGGCAAGGTCCGAAGATGGCGACACCGATCGGCGGGGACATCGCAGTGGCCGAATTGACCGGCGCGCGGGCAGAGGAGCTCGCGACGATGGATGTCTTCGCGGGCTGTCCTATCGGAGAGCTGGTGCCGCTGGCCGCCCGGCTGCAACCGCTGCGCGCCGCGGCCGGACAGGTGCTGATGCAGCAGGGTGAGCAGGCCGTTTCGTTCCTGCTCATCTCGTCGGGCACCGCCGAAATCCAGCGCGTCGACAGCGACGGCACGGTCATCGCCGGACAGGTATCGCCCGGCACGATCGTGGGGGAGATCGCCCTGCTGCGCGACATCCCGCGAATCGCGACCGTCACCACCACCGAACCGCTGACCGGATGGATCGGCGACAACGACGCCTTCACCCGGATGTTGCACCTCCCCGGGGTGATGCCGCGGCTGCTGCGCACGGTGCGCCAGCGCATGGCCGCGTTCATCTCGCCGATCCCGATACGGGTCCGCGACGGGACCCACCTGATGCTGCGCCCGGTGTTGCCGGGCGACGACGAGCGGACCGTTCGGGGCCACATCCAATTCTCCAGCGAGACGCTGTATCGGCGGTTCATGACGGCGCGGGTACCCACCCCGGCGCTGCTGCATTACCTTTCCGAGGTCGACTACGTCGACCACTTCGTCTGGGTCGTCACCGACGGGGACGACCCGGTGGCCGACGCCCGTTTCGTTCGTGACGAGCGCGATCCGACGGTCGCCGAGATCGCCTTCACCGTCGCCGACGCCTATCAGGGCCGGGGGATCGGCAGCTTTCTGATCGGCGCGCTGTCGATCGCGGCCAGGGTCGACGGCGTCGAAAGATTTTCCGCGCGAATGCTTTCCGATAACCTGCCGATGCGCACGATCATGGACCATTACGGCGCGATCTGGCAGCGCGAGGACGTCGGCGTCATCACCACCGTCATCGACGTGCCGCGCCGGCTGACCTTCGGGCGCCACCTGGCCGACCAGATCAAGCGCGTCGCCCGCCAGGTGATCGAAGCGGTCGGCTGAACGGGCATGCGGCCGTTCTGGATTGGTGTTCCCCTGGTCCTGCTGGCCGCGTGCGCGCAGTCACCCGCGCCCACGCCGTCGAAGACCACCACAACGACGGCCCACAGCGCCGCGGTCAACCCCGCCAACATCAAGCGGGTGGTGCGCGACCTACCGCCCAACTACGAGGTGACCACCGGCATCCCCAGCGGGGTCTCGCCCAGGGGGATCTGGAGCCTCGAGGCCGACGCGCGGGCCGATCCGCCGCAGTGCGCCGCGCTTGCCGACCCCGGCAACGGACGCGACCAAACCGCGCAGGGCTTTTCCGCCTCGGGCGCCGGCGGCATCGTCAACGCGGTGGTGGTGGCTTTACCCGGCCCGGTGGACCTCGACCGGGGCGTGGTGGGGGCGTGCGGCCGGTGGACCATGGGCGCCGGGCATACGACGGCCACCGTCAGCCTGGTAGACGCCCCGCACATCGAGGGCGTCGACACCCTCGGCATGGTGGCCGACACCAAATCATCGGTCGAGTCGGGCACCGAAATCGATTCGCGCGCATACACCTTCACCGCATACCTGGGCGACTACTACGCCTTCACGACGCTGACCACGGACCCGGGTTCGGCCCTGCCGGCGCTGCCGCCCCAATTCGTCGCCGATCTGCTCGTCAAAACGGTGTCCACGTTGCGCAGCTGAGCGTCCGCTTTGGGTAGATTGGCCACGGTGTTCAAGCTGTTGCTCGCGACCGCATCCGTGTGCGTGCTCGCCGGCTGCTCATCGGGCGATCCCGCTGTCAAGGCCGACATCGGCAAGGTCGCCGACGTGAAGTCGAGCTTCGGGCCCGAGTACAAGGTCACCGACATCTCCGAACGGGCGATCGACCCCAAGCTGCTCTCGGCCCGCAAGCTGCCTGATGGCCTGACGTTCGACCCCGCGAACTGCGCGAAAGTGGCGGTGGGACCGGACATGCCGCCCGACCTGCAGGGCAACATGGCCGCCGTCTCCGCCGAGGGCAATGGGAACCGGTTCGTCGTCATCGCCATCGAGACCTCAAAAGCCCTGCCGTTCAACGACCCCGGAAAGGACTGCGCCAAGGTCGCATTCGTCGGGGCCGGCGTGCGGGGCGGCATCGAAGTGATCGACGCGCCGCACATCGACGGGGCCCGCACGACGGGGGTGCACCGTGTGCTGCAGGCCGTGGTGGCCGGGGGCGCGCGCACCGGCGAGCTGTACGACTATTCGGCTCAATTCGGCGACTACCAGGTGATCGTCATCGCCAACCCGCTGGTCATTCCCGACCAGCCCGTCGCCAAGATCGACACCCAGCGGGCCCGTGACCTGCTGGTCAAGGCCGTTGTCGCGGTCCGTAGCTAGGTCGATGGTGGCGACCCACTGCGCCCGGCTATGCCGCGCTTGTGATCGCCGCTGGGTCGATGGTGGCGACCCACTGCGCCCGGCTATGCCGCGCTTGTGATCGCCACTGGGTCGATGGTGGCGGCCCACTGCGCCCGGCTATGCCGCGCTTGTGATCGCCACTAACGCACGTCGCGCGGGCGGAACTGGATGCTGACCCGCGGGCCGGTCGGCGCCGACGTCTTGGGTACCGCGTGCTCCCAGGTGCGCTGGCACGATCCGCCCATCACCAGCAGATCGCCATGCGCCTGGGGCAGCCGCAGCGACGGGCCCCCGCCGCGGCGCCGCATCGCGAAGGTGCGCGTGGCACCGAGGCTGACGATCGCCACCATGGTGTCCTGCGAGCTGCTGCGGCCAATGGTGTCGCCGTGCCAGGCGACGCTGTCGCAGCCGTCGCGGTAGCAACACAATCCGACGGTGGTGAACGGCTCACCGAGCTCGCCGGCGTAGATGTCGTTGAGACGCCGGCGCAGCCGCCCCAGCAGCGGGTGCGGGGGCTCCTCGACCGTCAGGTCGTGAAAGCTGACCAGCCGCGGCACGTCGACCACGCGGTCGTACATGTGGCGGCGCTCGGCCCGCCACGGCACCGTCGACAGCAGCTCGACGAGCAGGCCATCGGCATCGGTCAGCCAGCCGGCGCGGATCTCGATGAACGCGCCTTCGCCGAGCTCCCTGCGCTCGGTGTGCTCGAACAGCGAGCCCTGTACCGCGATGCCCACGGCCTCAGTTTATCGCACACCCGTTCGATCGGAAGTTGACCGGGCGGCCGACCCGCTACCGTTTCCACCGTGGGTGTTGTTGAGCTGGGCACCAATTCCGAGGTGGGCACGCTGCGGGTCGTCATCCTGCACCGCCCCGGCGGCGAGCTGCTGCGACTCAACCCCCGCAACAACGACCAGCTGCTGTTCGACGGGCTGCCCTGGGTGGCGCGGGCACAGGAGGAGCATGACCAGTTCGCGGAACTGCTGCGTTCCCGCGGCGTCGAGGTGCTGCTGCTGTCCGACCTGCTGACCGAGGCCCTGAACCACAGCGGGGCCGCCCGGATGCAGGGCGTCGCGGCCGCGGTGGACGCGCGCCGGCTCGGAGTTCCCTTGGCTCAAGGGCTTTCGGCCTACCTGCGGGGCCTGGAACCGGTCCGGCTGGCCAACGTCTTGACGGCCGGCATGACGTTCAACGAGCTGCCGCCGGACATCCGCTCCGACGTCTCGTTGGTCCTTCGGATGCACCACGGGGCGGATTTCGTCATCGAGCCGCTGCCCAACCTGGTGTTCACCCGCGACTCGGCGATCTGGATCGGGCCGCGCGTGGTGATCCCCACCCTGGCGTTGCCGGCCCGCGTTCGCGAGGCCTCGTTCAGCGACCTGATCTATGCGCATCACCCGCGGTTCACCGGGGTGCGGCGCGCCTACGAGTCGCGTACTGCGCCTGTCGAGGGCGGCGACGTACTGCTGCTTGCCCCCGGTGTGGTCGCGGTCGGGGTCGGTGAGCGGACCACCCCGGCTGGCGCGGAAGCGTTGGCGCGCAGCCTGTTTGACGACGACCTCGCGCACACCGTGCTGGCGGTGCCGGTCGCGCAACGGCGCGCGCAGATGCACCTGGACACGGTGTGCACGATGGTCGACACCGACACCGTGCTGATGTACGCCAACATCGTCGACACGCTGTCGGCGTTCACGATCCAGCCGGCGCCCGGCGGCATCACGATCAGCGACGAGACGCCGTTTTTGGAGGCCGCCGCCAAGGCGATGGGGATCGACAAGCTGCGGGTGATCGACACCGGGCTGGACCCCCTGGTGGCCGAACGCGAGCAGTGGGACGACGGCAACAACACGCTGGCGCTGGCGCCCGGTGTGGTGGTCGCCTACGAGCGCAACGCGCAGACCAACGCCCGCCTGCAGGACGCGGGCATCGAGGTACTGACGATCGCGGGCTCCGAACTGGGCACCGGCCGCGGCGGCCCCCGCTGCATGTCCTGCCCCGTCGCGCGCGACCCCGTCTGAAGACTCCGCGAAAGTGCAACTACCGACGCGTTTCCCGAGTGGTGCTGTCGCCAGTTGCACTTTCGCGGTGCCTTAACGCTAACGCCAGCTGGGCAGCCAGATCTCCATGTTCCAGGTCTGCTGGGAGATGGGCAGGCCGGTGAGCACCGGGAACAGCCAGGCGAAGTTGGTGACGACCAAGGCCACGTAGCACGACACCGCGATCAGCCCCAACGTCCGCCGCTCCGAGGTTTGGCGGCGCGCGTAAAGGATGTCGCCGCAGATCAGCGCGATGCCCATGACCAGAAACGGCGCCATCGTCGAGGCGTAGAAGAAGTACATCTGCCGGTCGATGTCGGCGAACCAGGGCAGCCACCCCGCGCAATACCCCGTCAACACGGCCGCGTAGCGCCAGTCGCGGCGAATCAGCATGCGCCACAGCGCGTACAGCAGCACCGGCACGGCCAGCCACCACATGGCGGGGGTGCCGACGAGCATCTCCGCCTTGACGCACGACTGCGGGCCGCAGCCGGGCACGTTCTGCTGGTCGATGGCATACAGCACCGGCCGCAACGACATCGGCCAGCTCCACGGTTTGGATTCCCACGGGTGGTAGTTGCCGGCGGCGTTCGTCAGGCCCGCGTGAAACTGGAAGGCCTTGGCGGTGTAGTGCCACAGCGAGCGGATGGCGTCGGGCATCGGGACCACGGAGTGCGGGCCGATCGACAGGCCCACCTCGTGGCGGTCGATCGCGGTCTCGGAGGCGAACCACGGCGCGTAGCTGGCCAGGTAGACCCCAAACGGGATGAGCGCCAAGGCGTATGCCGTGGGGATCAGGTCGCGTCGCAGCGTGCCCAGCCACGGCCGGGTCACCTGGTACTGGCGGCGCGCCGCCACGTCGAACGCCAGCGACATCGCGCCGAAGAACACCACGAAGTACAGGCCGGACCACTTTGTCCCGCAAGCCAATCCGAGCAGGATGCCCGCCGAGAACCGCCACCAGCGTACGCCCAGCCGGGGTCCCCACAAGGTCTCGGCGCTGCGGCCCTGGATGAGCGCGACGTGCAGGCGTTCGCGCACCTGGTCTCGGTCGACGATGAGCGCGCCGAACGCCGCGACCACGAAGAAGGTGAGGATGCCGTCGAGCAACGCCGTGCGCGCGGTGACGAAGCTGACGCCGTCGCAGATGACCAGCACGCCGGCGATCGCGCCGACCAGCGTCGAGCGGCTGATCCGCCGGACGATCCGCATGACCAGCACCACCATCACGACGCCGAGCAGGGCACCGCTGAACCGCCAGCCCACCCCGTTGTAACCGAAGAACGCCTCGCCGATGGCGATGAGTTGCTTGCCGACGGGCGGGTGCACCACCAGCCCGAACCCGGGGTTGTCCTCCACCCCGTGGTTGTGCAGCACCTGCCAGGCCTGGGGCGCGTAGTGCTTCTCGTCGAAGACGGGCGTGCCGGCGTCGGTCGGGGAGCCCAGGTTGAGGAACCTGGTCACCGCTGCCAGCAGCGTGATCACGCCGGTCGCGACCCAGCCGCGGATGTGGTCGGTGGGCCCGAAGTCCGCGACGGGAGCCAGCGGCCCCGGGCTGACGACGGGCACGACGCGCTCGTCGCGGTCTTCCAAGACGACGGGGCTTTCGCGGGGCGGGGCGGACATCGGTGTCGATCGTAGGCTGTCCGTCATGACCTCCGGCCGCCTATTGCTGGGCGCGACCCCCCTGGGCCAGCCGTCGGATGCCTCGCCACGCCTGATCGACGCGCTGGCCCGCGCCGATGTGGTGGCCGCCGAGGACACCCGGCGGCTGCGCGTGTTGGCCAAGGCGCTCGGCGTCGGGATCACCGGCCGCCTGGTCAGCCTGTACGACCGGGTCGAGGCCGCCCGGGTGCCCGGCCTCGTCGACGCGATGAACGCCGGCGCGACCGTGTTGGTGATCAGCGACGCCGGAATGCCGCTGATCAGCGACCCCGGCTACCGGCTGGTCGCGGCGTGCGTGGCGGCCGGCGTTCCGGTGACGTGCCTGCCGGGGCCGTCGGCGGTGACGACCGCACTCGCCGTGTCGGGCCTGCCATCGGAAC
>NZ_LT546237.1:3184245-3185727 GCF_900078675.2 Mycobacterium interjectum | reverse complement strand
CCGCCCGGGCTCACGTTGGCCGCCTGTTGGAACGGCGTGGGCGGACCCGCCTCCGCGGCCTCGGCGCCCGGCCCCGACGGCTTCGGCGTCTCGGGCATCAGGACCGACGCCACCTTCTGGCATCCGGCCCCGCCGTTGGTGCATGGCCCGGCGGCCGGCAGCGGCGTGCTGACCGAGGTCAGAGGCGTAACCGCGAGCGTCCCACCCATCAGGGCGGACGCCGCGGCGCCCAAGACGGCGATTCTCATGCGGCCCCCTAAAGCTGTCGACTCGCGATCGGCGCGGGTCAATCCCTGAAGCTTAGGACGACCGGGCTCGCGGCGTGGGGCATTATCCGAAATTCATGGCCGCGGCGCTGAGGTTTCACTCAACCGACCTCTTTAGCCCACCGATGCAGCGGCCGCGACGGGCGGCAGCCCGACGATCGGGGCGGCCTTGTGCAGGCACTCCTCCCATTCGGCGTCGGGGTGGGAGTCGGCGGTGATCCCGCCGCCGACTCCCAGCACGGCGCCGCCCCGGGCGTCGAACTCGACGGTGCGGATCGCGACGTTCAGCTCGCAACCGGCGATCGGTGAGGCGAGACCAATTGTGCCGCAGTAAATTCCGCGACGATTACGCTCCCATTGCGAAATCAACTGCCGCGCACGGTGTTTCGGGGTTCCGGTGACCGAGGCCGGGGGGAAGGCGGCGTCCAGCAGCGCCGACGTCGGCAGCTCGGCGGGAACCCGCGCCGACACCGTGGAAACCAGGTGCCACACGCCGGGCGCGCGCCGCACGACCAGCAACTCGGGCACGGTGACTGTGCCGACGATCGCCACCCGCCCGAGGTCGTTGCGGACCAGGTCCACGATCATGATGTTCTCGGCGACCTCCTTGGCCGACGCCCGCAGCGCCGACGGCCACGCGTCCAGCGGCAGCGTGCCCTTGATGGGGCTCGACGCCACGACCGTTCCGCGGCGCCGCAGAAAAAGCTCCGGAGACAGCGACGCCACCGCCCCCCAGGGCCCCGCGAGGTAGGCCGCCCGGGCCGGGGACGTCCGCGCGACCCCGTCGATGAAGAAGTCCAGGTGGGCGCCGGTGACCGAGCCGGTGAATTGCGTGCACACGCAGGCCTGATACACCTCGCCGGCGCGGATGGCGTCCAGGCAGGACAGGACCCCGCCGCGGTGCGTCGCCCGGTCGGCGGCGCCCCAGTCGATCCGGCAATCGCGCGCCGGCCCGGGCCGGGCCGCCAGCGCGGCGGTCAGCCAGTCCGGCATGCGGGCACCGGACAGGCTTTCGTACCACCACTGCCCGTCGCGGTCGCGGCGCAAAACGCAGTCGGTCCAGCCGCCCGCGGCCTCGGGGATCCGGTTGCCCCGCCCGTCGGCGCCGGGATCGGGGTAGGAGAGGTAGCCGACCCAGCCGCCGCCCACCGCCGGCGATTCGGGGGCCGGCGCGGACTGCGGGACCGCGAACGCGTCGCCGGCGTCCAGCGGCCGC
>NZ_LT546237.1:3170891-3184131 GCF_900078675.2 Mycobacterium interjectum | reverse complement strand
ACCCGGTCGGCGCCGACCACCGGCCTGCGGGCGGCGCTGACGATGCCGCCGCTGTCGGCCGTCCAGGTGGCGTCGGGGGCGAGCAGCGACATCAGCGCTTCCACGTCACCGCTGGCCGCCGAGGACAGGAACTGGGCGGTGATCTCGGCGTTGCGTTCGGGGTCGACCGCGTCGAACCGTTTCCGTCGCGCCCGCACGTGTTCGCGCGCGCGGTGCGCCACCTGACGCACGGTCGGCGCCGGTTTGCCGACCGCCTCGGCGATCTCGCCGTAGTCGAAACCGAACACCTCGCGCAGCACGAACACCGCCCGCTCGTCGGGGCTCAGGGTTTCCAGCA
This sequence comes from Mycobacterium interjectum, assembly GCF_900078675.2. Lineage (GTDB taxonomy): Bacteria > Actinomycetota > Actinomycetes > Mycobacteriales > Mycobacteriaceae > Mycobacterium > Mycobacterium interjectum. Next base: position 3,183,794 of record NZ_LT546237.1, on the reverse strand, counting down.
AAACCAGCATCGCCATCGAAACCGATTCCGCCAGAACGACATCGGCGGAGGGGTCCTGGTCGTCGAGCAGCAGCGGCTCGGGCAGCCACGGCCCCACATACTCCTCGCGGCGGCGCGCGTCGGCGCGCAGCGCGTTGAGCGCCTGCCGGGTGACCAGCTGGGCCAGGTAGGACTTGGTGTCGCGCACGGTCGACAAGTCCACGGCCGCCCACCGCAGGTAGCTGTCCTGCAGTACGTCGTCCGCCTCGGTTGCCGAGCCGAGGATCTCGTAGCCGATCGTGAACAGCAACGGCCGCAGCAGCGTGAACCGGTCGGCGTGCTCGGACCCGGCCGTCACGGCAACGCGACCCGCTCGTCGGCCGGCGACTGTGCGAGCCGCCTACCCCCCTTGAACCAGAAGTACGAGCCCGGCTTGGCGGCCTCGCGGCGGATGGCCCAGAGCGTGCCCTTGCACACCGTTTCCTTCACCGAGGCCGCGAACCGGCCGCCGAGGTACAGCTCCACCGGGGTGTCGTCTTTGCGGGCGAGTTGAACGGTCCCGTGCGAGCGCCCCAGGCTGATGCACTGACCCGTGAACGCCTGGTTCAGCAGCGCCGGGGTTTCTCCGGCGATGCGGCGCAGCACGGTGTTGGCGGCCTGGGCGCCCAACGGCCCGGCGGCCTGGCAGCTCATCCGCAGCGGCTGGCCCGACGGCGCGGCCGCGTCCCCGGCGGCGACGATGCGGATGTCGTCGATGCTGGTCAGCGTCTCGTCGGTGAGCAACCGGCCCACCGCGTCGGTGCTCAGCCCGCTGCGCGCGGCCAGGTCCGGCACGGTGAACCCCGCGGTCCACACCGTCGCCGCGCTGGGCAGCACGGCGCCGGTGGTGAGCACCACCGCGTCCCAGCGCACCTCGGCGGCGGAAACGGATTCGAGCACGTTGACCTCGAGGCGACGCAGTTGCTTGGCCACCGAACGCCGGCCCCGCCTGCTCAGCGATGGACCGAGCACGCCGCCGCACACCAGGGTCACCGGGCGTCCCAGCTCGGCCAGCTCGGACGCCGTCTCGATGCCGGTCAGCCCGCCGCCGACGACGGTGATCGGTGCGGCCAGCGGCAGGTCGGCCAGCACGTAGCGCAGCCGCTGCGCGCTGTCCAGGTCGGCGACCGAGTGGGCGAACTGGGCCACCCCGGGCACCGCCGACGGCCGCGCACCGGTGCTGCCGACGGCGTAGATCAGGTAGTCGTAGTCCAGGTCGGCCCCCGAGCCGAGCACCACCCGCCGGTCGGCGGGCATGATGCGGTCGACGGCGTCGACGATCAGCGCGATGCCCTCACCCAGCAGGGTCTCGTAGTCGGCGATCGCGGCACTGGTGTCGGCGACCAACTGGTGCAGGCGGATCCGCTCCACGAAGACCGGACGCGGGTTGATCAGGGTGATGTCGACGCCGGCGCGCTGGCGCAGGTGGTTGGCGGCCAGGGTTCCGGCGTATCCGCCGCCGACGACGACGACGTGGGTGCTTGGGGCGGCCGGCTCGGTCATGTCTGACTCCTACTCTCACGGGACTCTTGCCCTTGAGACACCGGAGCCCGGCCGGGCGTGACAGGTGCGGCGCGACTGTGAGCTGCCTCACTCGCCCTTCGGGACGAAGACGAAATTGTTGACGTAGACGCCCTGGGCCGCCCAGCCGTCCTCCCTGCCACCGATGTTCGCCGGGTCCTGGTGGGTGGCCGCGTCGAACTCTTCGACGGGCCGCCGGCCGTCGCCGCCGTCGAAGTAGCCCTGGTAGCCGAGTCCCGTCAGCAATTCGGTGATCGCGGCGACGGCGTTGGGGTGATGGCGTTCCTCGGCTTCGACCAGGACCGCCGGCCGGTTGCGGGTGAGGGTGCCCGTGGCGCCGCGCAACACGGCCAGTTCGTGGCCCTCGACGTCGATCTTGATCATTCCGACGTCATCGAGGCCCAAATCGTCAAGCCGCATGACCGGTACGTCGATGCTGCAGACCGCGCTCCCGTCCGCGTCGCCGAGGGCGTTGCCCGTGTCGATCGTGCTGCGGCCCGGGTCGGATTCGACCACGCGCATGGTGGTCACGCCGGGCTGGTCCGACAGCGCCACGGCTTCCACCCGAACCGCGGCGCCCACCGCGTCGAACATCGCCGCCAGCTCGCGGGCCTGAGCCGGCCGGGGTTCGAACGCGATCACCGAGCGCGACGACGGCAGCATCGCGATGGTGAATTCGCCGACGTCGGCCCCGATGTCCAGCGAGACGCGGGCGGGATCGCACAGGGACGCAACCAGTTGCACGTCCGGGCGGGATTCGCCCAGCCGTCGCAGGATGCGGAATTTGCGACGCCAGAACAGCCGTGGCGCCAAGGTCTTTGCCGCCGGCGCGAGCCGACGTTTCGCCGAGCGTGCGACGGACATTCGCGGGTTTCCCATCCTCGTTGGGGGCCAGGCTTGACCGGGGCTGAGCCGGGTCGCACATGATACGCTTCGCAGCAATTCGTGACCTGCCCCGGGCCGAATACTGCCACCGCGAAAAACCCCTTGATTGGGCCCCTGAAAAGGCCAAGCCCAGCTGGGACACGTGCCCGATCGGAGGAGTCCTTGCCGCGCAGCCTGGATCTCGTCGTCACCTCCGTCGCCACGCAGCTGATGGAGGCCACCGGATCCACTGCGACCCAGGTGAGTCAAAAGGTGCTCGCGCAGCTCGTCGGGCAGTTCGATCTGGACGCCGGCTTCCTGCGCCACCACGACCACGACATCCGCGCCTCGGTGTTGGTGGCGGAGTGGCCGCCGCGCACCGACGTTCCGGACCCGGATCCGCTGGCCGTCGTCCACTTCACCAGCGCCGACCCGGTGCTCGCCCAGTGCGAGCACGGGCGGAAGCCGGTCGTGATCCGCCCGGAGCACAACAACCGCGCGTTCGGCCGCCGGGCAGGCGCCAAGCAACCGGCGTCGCCCTCGGTGGCCGCCGCACCGCTGGTCTCGGGCGACACCACCACCGGGGTACTCGGCTTCGTCAAGAACGGCGCCCGGAAGTGGAAGCAGGAAGAGATCAACACGCTGGAAGCGGTCGCCGCGCTGTTCGCGCAGCTGCAGGCCCGCATCGCCGCGGAGGAAAAGCTGCGCTACCTCGCCGAGCACGACGATTTGACCGGCCTGTACAACCGGCGGGCGTTGGTCGCGCACCTGACCGAACGGCTCGCGCCGGGAAGCCCGGGGCCCGTCGCGGTTTTGTACCTCGACCTGGACCGGCTCAAGCCGATCAACGACTACCTCGGCCATACCGCGGGCGACTGGTTCATCCGGGTTTTCGCCCAACGCATTCGGGTGTGCGCGGGCAGCCAGGCGATGATCGCCCGACTGGGCGGCGACGAGTTCGTCGTCATCCCGGACCAGGCGATGTCGACCGGGACCGCGGAGTCGTTCGCGCGCCGCCTGGGGACCATGCTGCGCGAGCGCCTGGCGATCGGCGGCCACATGATCACCCGCACCGTGAGCATCGGGCTGGCGGTGGGCATGCCGGGTCGTGACAACAGCACCGACCTGTTGCGCCGGGCGGATGAGGCCGTGCTGACGGCCAAGCGCGGGGGCGGCAACCAGGTTGCGCTGTCCACCGACGACATGTCGCTGAAAAGCGCCTTCCGCAACGACATCGAGCTGCATCTGCAGGGCGACATCGACAGCGAAGCGCTGCTGTTGCATTACCTGCCCGAGGTCGACCTGTGGACCGGCGCCATCGTGGCCGCCGAGGCGCTGGTCCGCTGGCGGCACCCGATTTGGGGCCTGCTGCTGCCGGATTCGTTCATCGGGGTGGCCGAATCGACCAACCTGGCCGGCGAACTGGGCCGGTGGGTGATGCGCAGCGCGTGCGCCGAATTCAGCCGGTGGCGGGCCAACGGCGTCGGGCAGAGCGCCGTCCTGCGCATCAACGTCTCGCCCATCCAGCTGATCACCCGGGGCTTCGTTCGCAGCGTCGCCGACACCATCGAGGAGTTCGGCATCGACGGCGGATCGGTCTGTCTGGAGATCACCGAGCGGGCCGTCGTGCATGACATCGAAACCACCCGCAAGACGTTGCACGAGCTCAAGGAGGTCGGCGTCCAGATCGCCATCGACGACTTCGGCACCGGCTATGCGGTTCTGTCGCACCTGAAGTCGCTGCCGGTCGACATGCTCAAGATCGACACCGGCTTCGTGCGCGACCTGGGCACCAACGCCGGCGATCTGGCCATCGTCCGGGCGATCATCGGGTTGGCCGAGGCGTTCGGGCTGCAACTGGTCGCCGAGGGAGTCGAGACACCCGCCGCCGCACTGACATTGATGCAACACGGCTGCCACCGCGCGCAGGGCTTCCTGCTGTCCCGGCCCGTGCCGGGCAACGCGATGGAAGCGCTGCTGGCCGCGCGCTGGATGCCGATGCCGTTCCTCGCCGACCGCGAGGCGCTGTCGTTAGGCGCGATCTAGCCCACATGTTTCGTTCGTCGAATAAACGGGGTAAAAGGGCCCTTGCCGCAGTCATCGCGTGCACGGCGCTGCTGCTGAACGGGTGCGGCGGGCATTCCAATCCGGGGCCGCTGTCCGCGATGGTCTTTCCGGCCATTCCGCCCACTGTTCAGGAGATCGCCAACCCGCTGCGCGGCCAGTACGAGGACTTGTTGATTCCTTTGTTCCCGCAAGGCAATCCGGCGCAGCAGCGGTACCCGGCGTGGCCGGCGTCCTATGACGCCAGCATGCGCATCTCGTGGCGGCAGTTGCAGCCCACCGACCCGCGGACCCTGCCGCCCGATGCCCCCGACGACCGCAAGTTCGACTTCAGCGCGATCGACGACGCGCTGGGCAAGCTACAGAACCGCAACATGCGGCTGACCCTGCGCGTGTACGCCTACAACTCCTGCTGCAACGACTCCTATCCCGACAACACCAACATCGCGATCCCCGACTGGATGCGGTCGGCGTCCACCCCGTACCCCGCGCCGGCGAACAGCCCGACGCCCGGGGTGACCCAGGTGGTGCCGCGCTGGAACGACCCCAACTACCTGAACGCGTTCGGGCAGCTGCTCGCCGCGCTGGGCCGCCGTTACGACGGGGACGAGCGACTCAGCGTGTTCGAGTTCTCCGGGTACGGGGATTTCAGCGAGAACCACATCGCGTACCTGCGTGACGTGTTGGGCGCGCCCGGTCCCGCGCCCGACGAGAGCAAGGCGATGCTGGGGTATTACAGCCAGTTTCGCGATCAGAGCATCACCATCGACTCGATCCGGCAGCTGGTCGCGGCCAACGTCAACGCTTTCCCGCACACGCAATTGGTGGTCACGCCGCAGAATCCCGAGATCGTGCGCGAGCTCCTCGCCGACGACGTGACCAAGAAACTCTCGGCGCCGGTGGGCATCCGATCGGATTGCCTTGGCGTCCAAGCGCCGTTGCCGGCGTGGGCCGAATCGAGCGAATCGCAATACGTGCGCAGCAACGACGCCGTCGTCAACGCGATCAAGCAGCGGATGGCGTCGGCCCCGGTGATCACCGAGTGGTGCCAGCTACCCAACGGCACCGACCCCCGGTCCTACTACGAGAAGGGCCTGCACGACGTCGTCAGGTACCACGTGTCGATGACGTCGAGCGTCAACTTCGCGGACCGCGAGTCCAGGTCGGCGATGGACCCCGGCCTGTTTTTGCTGTGGGCTCAGGCCAATACCTCGGCGGGCTACCGGTATTCGGTCGAAGGACGCCCGGGCTCCCAATCGCTTCAGGGCAAGGCGGCAACCATCTCGGTCGCCTGGACCAACTACGGCGCGGCGGTCGCCACCGAGCAGTGGGCACCCGGGTACAAGCTGGTGGACTTCTCGGGAGCGGTGGTTCGCAGCCTGCCGGCGACGGTCAACCTCAAGACGTTGGTCAGCGACGACAGCAGCTCCGCACGCGAGGAGGCGGTTCCGGCGTCGACAACGGAGACGGTGCGCATCGACCTGAACGGCCTGGCGCCGGGCCACTACACGCTGCGCGCGTCCGTGGACTGGCAGCAGCACAAGCCCGGCGCATCGCACGTGGTGAACTACGCGCCGATGGCGTTGGCCCGCGACGGCCGTGATGGCGCCGGCCTGTATCCGATTGCCACGCTGGACATCCCGCGGGACTCCACGATTTCAGCGAACGGGCAGTGACCTCAGCGAGGTCTCGCACCCCGGCGCATCCGCGCCCGCCAGGCCGGTCCACAGCCGGGCCAGCGAGTCGTACCAGCGCTGCAGCCCGAAATCGCCGGCTCGGGCGCGCGCGGCGGTGCCCAGCCGCTCGCGCAGCCGGTCGTCGGTGACGAGCGCGGTCAGCGCGCCGGCGATCTGATCCGGCGAACCCGGTTGCACGACAACGCCGGTGACCCCGTCGCTCACCACCTCGCCGATGCTGCCGACCGTTGTGGTCACCGGTGCCAAGCCGTACGCCATGGCCTCCAGCAGCGCCATGGGCAGGCCCTCGTCGCGGCTGGGCAGCAGGAAAACGTGTGCGGCGCAGAGTAGTTCGTCGCGCGCCGCCGCATCCAGCCAGCCGACCACCTGGATCGTGTCGCCGAGGCCGGCCGCCGCCACGGCGGCGCGCACGCCTTCGACCTCGCCGTCGCCGGCCAGGGTCACACGCAGGCGCCGGCGAACGGCCTCGTCGAGCGCCCCCACGGCCGAGACGATGTCGTAGCTGCCCTTGCGCGTTCCCGTCCGGCCCAGTGCCACCGCATGCAGCTCGTTGACGCCCGAATGCGCCACGGCGGTTTCCGGGATTTTGACGGCGTTGTGCAGCACGCTGATCCGGCCCTCGGGCAACCGCAGCCGGGCCGCGTACTCCTCGACGTGACGNCCGCTCCCAGCGCCATCCCCAGCGTCATGGCGTTGGCCGGATCTTCGGGTAGCGGGTCGACGACGCACATCACCAGCAGACCGGCGGAGACCGCCGCGCCGGCCTTCGCCGGCGCCGACGCGCTGCGCAGCGCGGCGACCAGCGGCGTGAGCGCGAACGCCGCGAACGCGGCCATGCCGATGGCACCCGATTTGGCCAGCCACCACAGGTAGAAGTTGTGGGAGTAGGTGGTGCCCAGCGTGTTGGTGAACTCGTCCGGGTCGTTGCCGAACGGCTCCTGATAGGCGTAGCCCAGCCCGTGGCCGAACACCGGCGCCCCGGCGATGGCACGGTTGAGCTTGGCGTCCTCGGCCAGCCTCGCCAGCGTCGAGGAGTCCGCCGCGAGCGCGTTGCTCGAGACGCCGCCGAGCACCCGGTGACTGAATCCGGTGATCTGATCGCTCAGCCAATCGCCGGCCATCGAATGCTGCAGCAGGAACAGCGCGCCCGGCACCGCCACCGCCAAGACGCCCGCCCCGGCGAGGGCTAGCCTGGCCGCCCGCCGCAGGGACGACCACCCCAGCGTGGCGGCAAACGCCACCGCCGCGGCGACGCCGAGGGCGATCAGGGTGTTCCGGGAGAAGGCCAGCACCGAGATGATCAGCGCGGGCAGGCCCAGCGCGAGGTACCAGACGGGCTTGAGCCGCCCGACGATCTGCGCCGCCACCAGGGCGGCCAGCACCGCGATCGCCGGCGTCAGGGTGGCGGTGATGACGCGGTTGGCCGTGTCGCCGGTGTCGGTTTGCAAGCTTTCCAGCCGGCCCGCGAGCCGCAGGCCGCCCGAGGAGCTGAGGATGGCCATGCCCGCCGAAAACCACAGGGTGAGCACCATCGCGTGGATCGACAGCTTGACGTAGTCGCCGTACACGATGACGAGCGCCAGCACCAAACCGCCGACCATCTCGAGCAGAAAGGTGGCCTCGCGCACGATGATTGGCGCGGAATGACCGGTCGCGAAACCGACCGCGGCGAAGTACACCACGGTGAACGCGAACATGCCCGGCAACAGGTACTCGGAGAAGCGCAGCCGCACGGCCGGCAGCACGAAGCAGATGGCCAGCACCAACGCCACGTGGTAGGCGTTGATCGAGACGGGGCCGATCACCTTGGCGACGTGCAGGCCCTGGGGCAGCGCCGCGAACGCCAGGAACAGCGCGACGCCGATCATCGTCGCCGGCCTTGTCCAGTAGATCACCAGGCAGAACGACAGGCCGATCAACATCACCCCTTGGGTGGTGTTGCGCACCGACAGCACGCCGAAGATGAAGCAGCCCAACGCGAATAACGCCAGGACGGCTCCAGACATCGCCAGGCGGTGCCGACTCCGCAGGTACAGGATCACGCCGGCCGGCCTACCTTGGTCCGGTAGGTGCGGGCCGCGGCCCGGGCGTGCCGGGGTATCCGCGCGTCGGTCAGCACGGTGCCGACGACGTCGGCGCCGGCGGCGCGCAGCGCGGTAAGAGCATCGCTGAGTTCATCCTCGGTGGTGCGCCCCGCGCGGACCACCAGCACGGTGGCTTGCACCGCCCCGGCCAGCAGCCCGGCGTCGGCCGTCGCCAGGACCGGTGGGCCGTCGACCACCGTTCGGTCGAAGCTGGCCGACACGTCGGCCAGCACCTTGTCGAGGACCTCCGGCAGGTAGGCGCTGCTGGGCAGCGTGTCCCGGCGAACCGCGCGGGCCGCGAGGATGAAAAGCCCCGGGATCGTGGTCGTCTTAACGGCTTCCGTCGCGATGTCGGGGTCGGACAGCGCGTTGCCCAGCCCCTCCCCGGAGTCGACCTTCAGCAGGCCGGCGATCACGGGACGGCGGGTNCCGGCGCCGCGGGCACCTGTGTCGGGCCCTGGGTCGGGGGTGCCTGCGGCGGCGGCGCCTGCGGCGGTGAGCTGTTCACCAGTGCCACTGGGTCTTTCGGATTTACCCCCAGCGTTCCGACGATCCCGGTGAAGGTGTCGGCCATCGCCTTCGCCAGTGCCGCGGCGCGATTCGGATCGGTGTCGGTGACGGAGATGGTGAAGAGCGTCGACTTGGGCGTGTACTCCACATGGGTCTCGGTGGCCAGCGTGTCGGCGCCGATGGGCAGGTGGAACTGCCTGACCGCGCGCTCGGCGACGGCGTGGCCGCCGGCGATCGCCGCATAGGACGACAGCCGCTCCTGGGCGGCCTGCGTTCCCGAATAGACCTGGGCCAGGTCGGTCTCGCCGGAAAACGAGATGAGGACGGTGGCCGACGACTGGTAGCTCTTCGTCTGGAGCGCGGTGACGGCGGCGGCCCCCGCCAGGCAGGCCAGCAGCGCGCCCACGAACAGCTTCCAATGGGCCGTCAGCGTCCGGACAAACGTGCGAAAATCCATGAACTAAAACCTTTCCCGGCGCCGACCGGCGCGTGCGAGTTCACGCGCGCCGGACGACGGGCGCGCGGCCCGCACCTCGGCGAGGATGTTGAGTAAGCGGTCCGCGGCCGCGTCGCCGCAGCAGCGCCGCGCATAATGGCCCGCCGCCTCGGCGCCGTTGCGCGCCGCGACGGCCGGATCCGCCAGCTTATCGAACGCCGCGGTCAGCCCCGCGACGTCGTCGACACCGACCACCGGGCCGCCCGGCGGCTGGTACTCGGGCAGTCCCCCGATGTCGGAAACGATCGGCATCACGCCCAGCTGCATCGACAGCACCTGCACGCCGCTCTGCGAGGCCCGCCGGTAGTGGGCCACCGAACCCTTTGCGGCGGAGAGTGTCTCGACGACGTCGGAATAACGGTATGAGCCCGAGAGCCACCGCGCATGCGGTGGCAGCGCGACATTTCTCAGGCTGATCGGCCCGTCGCCGATGAGCAGTAGGTTGTCACCGCGCCAGGCCTGGCCGCTGACATGCCATTGCCAGGCGCGCAGCACGACGTCGATGTTCTTGTAGGGGTTGAGCCGGCCCACCATCACGAAGTCGCGGCGCCCCTCGGCGCGGACCGGCGGGGGGACGAGCGCCACGTCGAGGTCGCTGGTGAGGGGCAGCACGTGCACCGGAGTGCCGGCCACGTCGCGACGGCTGATGATCGCGTCCGCGACGTAGTCGCTGTAGGTGACGGTCGCCGCCGAGCGGGCGCCCCACCGATCGAAGACCGCACGCTCGTAACCCGGCCGCTGTTCGCCGGCGTCGTGGGGACTGTCGTCGTGCACCAGCTGCACGCGGGGCGCCCCCGAACCCAGCGCGATCCAGCGCGGATCGCGGACCAACTCGGCGATCACCACGTCCGGCCCGTAATCCCGGACGCGACGCCAGGCGGCGAGGCTGGCCGGCCACGTCGCGGCGGTGCGAAACCGCGGATCGAGCACCAGCTCGTAGTCGCGGGCGGCGTCGGACTCCGGGTGCTGATCCGACGTCACCAGCAACACGTCGGCTCCCCGTCGCCGCAGCGCCTCGGCCTGCACGCGTGCCAAAGGCCGCATCCATGGCGAAAGCCAAAGCACCCGAATCGAAGTCATAGCACTGGCCGCTTCCCGCCCGCGCCGGGGTCGATCGACCACCGCCCGTCGAGCTGCGGATATGCCCGCCGGACCTCTTCATAGAGATCCGGCAGTGTCAGCATGACGCGGTCGGGATCGGCCGCGACGAGCTGCTCGGGTGAGATGATCGCGACGTCGGTCCCCGGAATCCTGCGTCCCTGCTTCGCCGGCGACGCGTCGGCCACCGCCCGCAGCAGGCGCCGGTCGATGCCCGCGAGGCTGAGCAACGAGACCACGCGCGACCCCGCGCCGTAGCCGTACACCGTGCGGCGGTCGGTTGCCTGCGCCAGCAGCCAGTCGCGCAGCCGGGCGGCGTGCTGCTCGGCGGCGCACTGCAGGCGCCCCACGATGGCCGGGTCGGTGATGCCGAAGTCCCGCTCCCGCCGCAGGATGTCCTCGGCGCGCTCGTCGGGTTCGGCGCTGCCGTGTACGGCGGCGACCAACACGGTGCCGCCGTAGAGATCGAACTCCCACGCCGATGCCACGCTCATGCCCGCGGCGGCGAGCAGGCCGGCCAGCGCGGTCAGCGAGTAGTAGGCAAAGTGGCCGTGNGCGCCGCACTGCCTCGGCCGCCTGCTCACGCAGCGCCTGCGGCTCGATGCCCCGGGGCTCGGCGGCCACCGTGTCGTCGTGGGCGAGCTGGGCCAGGCCGCAGCCGGTGCACAGGTCCATGGCGAGCGGATGGGACGACTCCTCCGGGCGCACGGGCTCGGCGACCGGGGGAAACTCGTCGCCGGCCGGCACCGTCCCCAGGTCGAGGACCCGGCGAAGGTCGGTGCCGCCGCACGCCCGGCAGGTGCTCATCGCCGCACACTACCGATTTCTGCGGTGTGCAGCGTCGGAAGCGGGAAGACCAACTGGCCGCCCCACTCGGCGATGTAGCCGAGCTGCTCGGTCAGCTCCGTTTCGAGGTTCCACGGCAACGCCACCACCACGTCCGGGCGGTCGACGGCGATGCGCTCCGGTCCGTGGATCGGGATCCGGGTCCCCGGCGTGAACCGGCCGTGCTTGTACGGGTTGCGATCCACGGTGTACTCGAGCAGATCGGTGCGGATCCCGCAGTAGTTGAGCAATGTGTTGCCCTTGCCCGGCGCGCCGTAGCCGACCACCCGCTTGCCGTCGGCGCGGCACTGCAGCAAAAAGCGCAGCAGCTCGTGCCGGATGGCCTCGGTCCGCGGGCGCAGTTGCAGATAGCCGTCGACGTGGTGCAGCCCGGCCGCCTCCTCGAGGCGCATCACCTTCTCCACCCGTTCCGTCGGCTTTCCGGCGATCTCCGCCGACCGGGCCCAGACGCGGATGGACCCGCCGTGGGTGGGCAGCAGCTCCACGTCGACCACGGCCAGCCCGGCGGTGGCCAGGGCGCAGATCGCCGAAAACAGCGTGTAGTACTGGAAGTGCTCGTGGTAGATCGTGTCGAACTGCCCGAGCCGCACCAGGTTGAGCGCGTGGTGCACCTCGATGCTCAGCCAGCCGTCGTCGTCCATCAACATCCGCAGGGAGCGGGTGAAGCCGCGCAGATCGGGGATGTGGGCGTAGACGTTGTTCGCGACAACCAGGTCGGCCGGACCGTGTTCGTTGCGGACCTTCGCCGCGATCTCCTCGTTCAGGAACGCCGTCACCGTGGGGACATTGCGCTCGCGAGCGGCCGCGCCGACGTTCGCCGACGGCTCGATACCCAGGCACGGGACGCCCGCCGCGACGACGTGCTGCAGCAGGTAGCCGTCATTGCTGGCGACCTCGACCACGCGCGAGTCGGATCCGAGCTCGAGTCGCCGGATGGCGCCGTCGACGAAGTCCTTGGCGTGCTGCACCCAGCTGTCCGAATACGAAGCGAAGTAGGCGTATTCGGTGAACGTGTCCTCGGGCGTGATCAGCGACGGTATCTGCAGCAGCAGGCAGTCCGCACACAACCGCAGGTGCAGCGGGAAGGTCGGCTCCGCCAGATCGATTTCGTCGGCCGCCAGGAACTTCTCACACGGGGGGGTGGCGCCGAGATCCAGGACGCTGATCAGGCGGTCCGAATCACACAACCGACAAAGCATCTGACTCCCGATCCTCCGTGGCGGCGCTGCCCACGACGGCTGAGACGTCCGCGAGATGCCGCGCCCGCCGCCGCGTGCCGTCGTAAAGCAATTTGCCGAGCCCGTTTTGATACAGCCACAGGCTGTTCTGTTGGCCGGTGAAGGACTCCTCTCCGGCCATCGCTCCCCACGGCAGGAACCCGCTGCCCAGCCCGACGCCGAACACGCCCGGGACCGGTGTCCCGTCTTCGGCCAGCAGCCGTGCGTCCGTCGCGACCGCCGGGCCGCATCGCGCCAGCGGTACCCGGGCGCCCCGCGCGTCGTAGATGGGAAGCGTGGCAAGGCGATAGCCCAGCGCAGGAACGATGAGATCGCACTCCGTGAGGAGCCGCAGCAGGTCCGCGCGCGGCAGGCCGCCGATCGGCAAGGCCACGACGCGGTCGTCGCGTTCCGTGCCGGGCTTGCGGTGCAGGCGCCGCCACACCTCCCGGCCGTCGCCCTGCAGCCCGCCCAGCCGATGCACGCGG
>NZ_LT546237.1:3099338-3170287 GCF_900078675.2 Mycobacterium interjectum | reverse complement strand
AACGTGCGGCGCGACCAGCCAGCGGCGGCCGGCCCCCCCGGCCCGCCACAAGGTCGCGAACCCCGTCTCGGTGTTGGTGTCGCCGCTGATCAGCACAGCAGGCCCGGCGGGAAGGTCGACGGCCGGCGCCCACCAGGGCTGGCGCACCACCCGGACGCTGTGCGGAATCTCCCGGATCAGCGGTCCGAACCGTTGCATGCACACAATGGTGACGGGGTAGCCCCGCCGATTCAATTCGGTTGCCAATAAAGCCTTTTGGCGCTCCGCGCCGCCATAGACCAAGCGGTTGGTGGTGATCACGATCGCCGGCTTTGCGGTTCGGGGGCCGGCGGTCAAGGCCCGCCGGCGCGCGTCGCGCTTCGACCGCTGCATCCGCTCCAGCACGGTGGTGCCGGCCAGATAGGCATCCGCGTGGTGCACGCCGTGTTGGTGTTCGAGCAGCAGTGCGATGTTGGCGCGCAGCAGGTCCCGGTTGCGGCGGCGTTCGGGGGTCGAGACCTCGGCACCGTGCGCGGCGTCGGGCTCCTGCGATTGGCTCGCGGCCGCCGGGTTGCCGTGGTCGATGTCGGTTTCGTTGGCCAGCAGGATGCGCCAGCCCGCCGCGATGGCCCGGGCCTGCCAATCGGTTTCTTCCCCGTAGAGGAAGAACTCCTCGTCGAATCCGCCGATCTCGTTCCAGGCCGCGCGGTTGATTGCCAGGCAGGCCCCGCCCACATAGCCGTCGATGCTTTCCGATTCGCCGGGCTGGCGCGCGTACAGGTGTGAAATCGGCGTGCCGCGCAGGCGATCCGAGTAGCCGGCGGCCGCGACGAGCGCCCGGCTCAGGGTCCGGCGCCGCGTCGCGATGTCCCAGCGCGCCGGCCCGGGCGCCCCGTCGTCGTGCACCATGGGCGATACTGCGGCGACCTTCGTCTGGAGCAGCAATTCCCGAGTGCGCGCGAGCGGCCCCTCCAACCGGGCGTCGGCGTTGAGCAGCAACAGATCCGCGTCAGCGGGGGTGTGCTCCACCAGGGCGTTGAACGCCGCGGCGAAGCCAAGGTTGGCCGGACCCAGCACCCAGTGCACCGCGGGGTGCCGGGCGGCCAGCTCGTCGCGACCGGGATACCCGTCGCCGCTGTTCTCATAGACGTACACCGGCAGGTCGGGCAGGTGCTCGGCGACGCTGGCCAGGCACTGCTCGACCAGGCCGTGGCTCTTGTAGGTCACGATCATCACCACCATGGGCCGACCGGACCTGGTGAGCGTGCCGACCGGCCGTTTCAGGTATGCCCGGTCCAATTCGCGTGTCATGCCACCAGCCCCCTTTGGCGCAGTGCGGTCAATTGAGTGCGCAACGAAGACCAGGTGAACGGACCGACCGTCACGCTGGTTACCAGGTACACGGCAGCGGCGGCGGTCACGACCAACACCACGTGATGGCCCGCCAGGAGCAGCGCCACCGCGACGCAGGCCCCCGTTGGCACCAGCAGCCGAAGCAAAAACGCCACGGGGGTGCGGTAGTCGCACTCGCGGCGCAGCCACCAGCTGGCAATCACCATGCCGAACAGCTCGGTCCCCACCAGCGCCAGCCCGGCGCCCACCGCGCCGAAGGGCTTGTCCAGCAACAGGTTCAGCGCGACGTTGAAAGCCAGTGTGGCAATGGACAGCCGGAACAAAAACTTCTGCTGGTGGCAGGCGAACAGGCCCTGGCCGAGGGTGCCGGTGACGAAACGCAGCGCCACGGCGACGAAAAGCGTCGCGAGTGCTGGTGCGCCGCGCTCCACGAACTCGCGATCGCCGAACAACTCGATCAGGGGGCGCGCCAGCAACGCGCCGACGGCGGCGACCGGGACGCCCACGAAAAACATCAGCTCGACGCAACGCCGCAGGAAGGCGGTGAACGCTTCGACGTTGCGCGAGAACAGTTCGGTGGCCGTCGACAGCGTCGCCTTGAGGAAGAACATCGAGACCACCAGGGTGTTGAACGCGACCGTGTAGGCCAGCCCGTAGACCCCGACCTCGGAATGCGTGCTGACCTTCGACAGGATGACGCCGTCGGTGCGCCAGTACAGAACGCCGACCACGGCCACGCCGATCGGAAAGATGCTCTCCCGCAACAGGTCCGCCACCTCACGCGGCGCGAAAATCGGCCGCAATGAGATGTGCCGCGCCGCCGCGCTGCCCTGGATGAGCAGCTGCAGCGCCGGGGGTATGAGCTGTGCGACCGCGAACCAGACGACGTCGGCGCGGATGGCCACCAGGTAGCTGACCATCGCCAGCGTGCCCAGCCGGCCTGCGACGTCGGACATCGCCACTGCCGAGAAGCGGACGGTGGACAGGAACACGGGTTCGAACCGCGTCGTCATCGTCAGCATCAGCAGCTGGCCCGACAACACCACCAGCATCACCCGGACGTCGGCGTCGCGATAGAGCAGCAGACCCGTGCCGGCCGCCGCCGCCGCGAGCGGAAGGCAGTACACCAGCGACAGGCCGCTGTTGACGCGGACCAGCCGCTCCAGGTCGCCGGCGCCCGAGGTGACCCGGCGCACGATGACGGTGCCGATGCCGAGATCGGCCAGGCTGGCCCACATTCCGACGAAGGCGACCGCGATGGTGAGCTGGCCGTAGCGCCCCGGGCCGAGGTAGCGGGCGGTCATCGCGACCGACACCACCGAGGCCAGCATCCCCAGCGCCCGGCAGATCAGCTGGACGGAAAACGCGTGCGCGATCCGCGACCGCGGCACCGAGGCGACGGCCGGCTCCGCCACGGCCGGCTCGATCGTGGTCTCGCGCACCATCAGTAGGCCCCGTCGCTCGACATGACGGCCTTGAGCGTGCGGGCGATGATCACCAGGTCGCCGGCCATCGACCAGTTGTCGACGTACGACAGGTCGAGCCGCACCGAGTCCTCCCAGGAAAGATCCGAACGACCGCTGACCTGCCACAGTCCGGTGACTCCCGGCTTGACCAGCAGCCTGCGCTTGACCTGCCCGTCGTAGTTCTCTACCTCGCGCCGCAGCGGTGGCCGCGGTCCGACGACGCTCATGTCCTGCTTGAGCACGTTGATGAACTGCGGCAACTCGTCGATGCTGAACCGGCGAAGTATTCTGCCGACGGGGGTGACCCGCGGGTCCCGGCGGATTTTGAAGAGCATGCCGCCGGCGCCCTCGTTGAGCGGCAGCAGGCGTTCGACCTGGGTGTCGGCGCCGTCCACCATCGTGCGGAACTTCAGCATCGTGAAGGGCTTGCCGTCCAGGCCGATGCGTTCGGCGCGGTAGAACACCGGCCCCTTGCTGGTCGCCTTGATCCAGAGGGCCGCCGCGATGAGCAGCGGCGCCGTGCCGATGAGCGCGGCCAGCGAAAAGCAGAAGTCGAAGGCGCGCTTCTGAAACCGCTGTGTCCCTTCGTATTGCGGCTTCTCGACGTGCAATAGCGGAAATCCCGCGATCGGCTTCAGGGTCAACCGCGGGCCGGCGACGTCGACCACCCCGGGCGACACCACGAGGTCGACGTCCATCGTCTCCAGCCGCCACATCAGGTCCCGGATCCCGTGGACGCCGAAATGTTCGGTTCGCGTCACGGCCACGGTGTCCGCGCCGCAACACGAGATCGCCGCCACCGCGCGGGTCTCGTCCCCGAGGATCGCGATCTCTTGGCCGTGGACCGTCAGCGTTTCGCCGCGGGGCGGGCCGTAACCCGGGATGCACACGCCGACCACCACGTAACCGTCGTTCGGGTTGCGGATCAGCTCACCGGCGAAATGCGATACGCCCGGCCGGTCGCCGATCGCCAAAACCATGGTCTGGTATTCGCCGTGCGCCCGTTTGCGCCAGACGTGCTTGCGCCACAGGTTGCGGCTGGCCAACAGTCCGATGGTGCCCGCGGGCAGGGCGACCGCGAGATAGCCACGCGCCAGCTCGATCTTGGCAAGCAGCGTGACCATGGCGATGAACCCGAACGTCCAGAACGACGCGCTGGCGATGCGCCGGTACTCGTCGATTCCGGCGCCGATGATTCGCGTCGATCGGGTCTGGAACATCGACATGGACGAAAGCCACAGTGCCGCAAAGAGCGCCGAGAGCAACGTCATCACGGGGCCCGGGTATCCCGACGTGTTCGGCGCGTCCCCGAACCGGACGAACTGGGCGAGCGCGACCGAGGCGCAAACGATCGCCGCGTCGGTGACGCGCAACCGGGCCGAGTACGTCTGCTGCCAGCGCGACACGCCGTTGGGGCGCGGCCCCCGCACGGCCTGCGCCCGAAGCGGCGGGATGGCGCTGTCGGCTCGAAGGGTTGTCGTCATGCTGGCGGCTCTCTGGCTTAGGCCGTTGCCGATTCGGCTGCGCCGGAAAGGGTCCGGGCAGCGTTGTGGATGGGCGTCCCCGCGTAGGACCCGCCGGGGTAGCAGATCAGCTGGGCTCGCGATGCGCGCAGCAGCGCGAGCGGACCCTGCAGCAGGTACCGGCGCGCCAGCCGGCGCGGTTCGCAGGTCAGCCGGTAGAACCACTCGAGCCCGGCCCGCTGCATCCAGTCCGGAGCGCGACGGGTCTTGCCGGCCAGAAAGTCGATGGCGCCACCGGACGGCAGGAAAACCCGCGCCCCGGTCGCGAACCCGTGCCGGTCGACCCATTGCTCCTGACGCGGCTTGCCCAGGCTCACCACCAGGATGTCGGTGCGGGCCATGCGGATGGCGGAAACGAAAGCGTCAGAACCCGATTCGATGTCCGCTGGGTCCGGCGCCCACATCCCAGAGATCGCGAGCCGGGGATACTGTGCCCGCAGGCGCTGTGCCAGCAGGAGGTGCGTCTCGGCGCTGCCGCCGAAGAAGCCGACCCGTTGGCCCGTCGACTCGGCCAGCGTCAGGACCGCGGGTAGCAGGTCGGCACCGGTGACGCGCGGCCACGGCTGCGCTGTCAGCAGTTGCCCTCGCCAGGCGATCGGCATGCCGTCGGCCAGCAACAACCACTCCAGCCCGCCCGCCGGCGCCGCACCGAGGGTGCGAAAGTGGTGCAAGTGGTCGAGGTTCACCGAGCCCACGGCCAGGCCGGGCGACCTGGAGTCGAGGCGGTCCGCGATGATCGACAGCACTTCGTCGGTGTCGCACCGCTCGACGACGCTCCCGCTGACGACCATGCGCACCGGGACCGTGGACAGGGCCGACGTCATGACGCCTCGCTCTCCACCGACTCCTCCAACGAGGGCCAGCTCGCGTCCTTCTCCGACATCACGGTCACCGGCAGCGGCCACTTGATACCGAATTCTGCTTCGTCCCAACGAAAGCCCTCTTCGCTGTCCGGCACGTACGGACCGCTGATCTGGTACAGGATCTCGGTGTCGTCGGTCAGCGTCTGGAACCCGTGCGCCACGTATGGTGGCAGGAACAGCGCCCGGCGGTTGTCTGCGCTGAGCTCCACCATCACGTGTTCGCCGTAGGTTTGCGACTCGGGGCGGACGTCGACGGCGACGTCGGCGATGGCGCCGCGGACGCAGCGCACCAGTTTGGCCTCCGCGTGCGGCGGCGCCTGCCGGTGCAGGCCGCGCACCGTGCCGCGGGTGTGGTTGAAGCAGATGTTCGTCTGTGCCACTTCGGGTATCAGACCGTGGTGCAGGAATTCGTCGGCGCAGAAGGATCGAGAGAAGAAGCCGCGATGGTCGCGATGGGGCTCGATGTCAATGATCGTGACCCCTGCGACACTCGTGGGCGTGTACTTCACTGCGTCTCCTTCCAGAACAGTCGTTCGTCGACCTGCCCCGTCTTGAGCAGGTATTCGATCTGCTTGAGGCGCGTGTGCCCGCGGCCGTAGAACGTCTCGGGCTCCATGGCGATGGCCTGGAACACGCGATGCAGTTGCGCCGCCCCGGCCGCGACGTCCCATGCGGCGCGGAAATCGGCGAATACCTCGTGGATCTTGCCGAACGAGACGCGGTAGCTGCGGTTGTCCGCGTTGGGCGGGCCGAAAGTGAGCTCGCAACCGGGGAACTCGGCGCTGACAGCCTCCGCGATTTCGCGCACCGTGCGGTTGTTTTCGTCGCTGCCGACGTTGACCACCAGCTTGTGCACCCTCTGCCGGTCGGCGCGCAGCGCGCACCGGATCGCCTGGGCGATGTCGAGCGCGTGAACTAGCGGTCGCCACGGCGTGCCATCGCTGGTCATCGCGATGCGGTGTTCGGTCCACGCGAGGCCGGCCAGATTGTTCAGCACGATGTCGAATCGCATCCGCGGCGAGGCGCCGAATGCCGTTGCGTTACGGAGGAATGCCGGCGAGAAGTCGTCGTCGGCCATCGCGGTGAGGTCGCGTTCGACCAGGGCCTTGCATTTGGCGTACGGGGTCAGCGGGTTGATGGGACTGGTTTCGTCGACGGTCCCCTCGGCGATGCCGTACACGCTGCACGACGACATGTAGATGAACCGGCTGACACCCGCGCGCTTGGCGCACTCGGCCAAGTGCACGCTGCCGCGGTGGTTTACCTCGAACGTCACATCACCGATCAGGTCGCCGATCGGATCGTTGCTCAACTCCGCCATGTGCACGACCGCATCGACCCCGCGCAGGTCCGCGACGGTGACGTCGCGAATGTCCTTGATGAGGCTCAGCGGTGCGACACCGTGGCGGCTGTCGGCGAGCGGGCGGGGGCACAACCAACCGGCCTTGTAATAGCCGGTGTCCAGTCCGACGACATCGTGGCCGTCTTCGAGAAGTAGCGGGGCCAGAAGGCAACCCAGGTAACCTTCCGTGCCGGTGACCAGCACTAGCATCGTCGTGTCGCTCCCGTCCTATGATTGCGCGCCGAAGGGATTCAAGATCGCCTTCTCGCTCACGAAGGCTTCGGCGTAGCGAACCCGGGACTGCACGCCGCGGAGGCGCATCAGGCCGAGGAACGCGGCGTCGTCGAACCAGTCGCGACCCGCCTGAGACGGGTACGACTCCGCGAGCAGTTCCGCCTTCCGGCGGGCCAGCTCTTCCGGAATGCCCACGTAGAGAGTCGGATTCGGCAAGTCGGACTCCCATTTGAGAATCTCGTAGCCCAGCACGAGATGCGCACGAAACTCGGTCGGTATGAGCTCGGCGACCAAGCGATGGTCCTGGTGGTAATCGTGGCGGTGGGGGCCGATGACCAGGTCGGGCTCGCATTGGCTGCGGAACTGGGCGAGGAGTTGCTTGACCGATCCCCAGTGGTCCGGCAGGCGCCCGTCGGGCAGGTCGGCCACCGTCAACCGAACCTCCGACCGCGGCAACAGGGCCGCGAACGCGTTCTTTTCCTCGATCTCGCGCTCGGTGCCGGCGCCGGTGAACACCAAGGCGTGCACGACGACATCGGGGTTGTGGCGGACGATTTGCGACAAGGTGGCGCCCGCGCCGATGACGATGTCGTCGCAGTGCGCCCCGATGGCCGCAACCGAATTGATTGCGCCGGTGTGCAGGCCGATCATGCCGAACGTTTCGCCGGAGATTGCTCCCAGACCATCCACGGGCGGTTCCCCGCGTTGTAGTCGGCGTCGAGTTCGGCGCGCTCCTTGAACGTGTCGGCCGGCTTCCAGAATCCGTCGTGCTGATACCCCAGGAGCCGGCCGGTCCCGGCGAGCGCCATGCAGGCATCGCCGACGAGGTCACCGTTCTCGGGGATGAGGTCGAAGACCTCCTGGGTCAGGACGAAGTAGCCGCCGTTCACCCAGATCGGGAATTTGGCGATCGGGGCGATCTCTTTGATGTCGCCGGCGGAGCTGACGTCGACGCAGTGGAACGACGACTGCGGCGGCACGATCAGCATGGAGGCCGCCGCGCCGCTGGTCTTCAACCGGTCGACCATGGTGTCGAGCGGCGCGTCGGTCAGCACATCGGCGTAGTTGGCGAGGAAGTACTCGTCGCCCCCGACGTACTTGCGCACCCGACGTAGCCGCTCGCCGATCGGCGACTCCAACCCGGTGTCGACGAAGGTGATGGTCCAATCGGACATATCGGAATCGAGCAACTCGATTTCACCGGCGCGCATGACGAAGTCGTTGGATTCCATCTCGCGGTAGTTGAGGAAGAAGTCCTTGACCATCGCCTGGCCATATCCCAGGCACAGGATGAATTCCTTGTGGCCGTAGTGGGCGTAGTAGCGCATCACGTGCCACAGCAGCGGTCGCGGACCGACCATCTGCAGCGGCTTGGGGACCAGGTCGCCTTCGGCCGTGCGCATACGCATGCCGTAACCGCCGCAGAAAAGTACGACTTTCATGACACCCAACCCTTCGGACGACGGACCGCGCGCGGGCAGCGCGCGAACGGCTGAAAACCAGATATCGCCGTAAAGGCGGTAAACGATACTTTTGGTATTTCGGGCTTCGGGCGGGTCATATGATGGCCGCTCCGTAGCCGCCGGACGGCGGTTGCGCCATCACGGTGGGGATCAGCCCGTACCGCGGACCGGGCGCTCCCCGGCCTCCGGCGCCCCTCGGTAGCCCGCCCAGCATGCTCGGCGGCATGTTGCCCGCCCCGCCGGGCGCGCCGGCGTTCGCCAGTTCCGCCCCGGCGCTGGTCAAGTGCGCGGTCGGGATGACGCTGGTCCAGCTGGCCGGCACCGACAGCGGGCCCAGGGTGGCGGCCTGGCCCATGGNGCCCGCCCGTCCCGGAGCTGAGCCCACCTAGCAGCGTCCCCCAGGGTGTCGTCGTCGCGGCACTCGCCGTGGCCGGCGACGCCAGGTTCGACAACATCGAGGACAGGGTGGACATCAGGCTGGCCAGGGTGAGTTGTTGGGTGGACGAGCCCGCGGCCGCCTCCGAGAGTGCGGTGGCCTGGCCTGCGGCGCCGGCGGGGTCGCTGACCTCGGGCGCCGATGCGAACGGTGTCAGGTCCGCGGCCTCCGCCGAATTCGCGGCGTATTGATACATCGCCGCGGCGTCCTGCGCCCACATCTCGCCGTACTGGGCCTCGTTGGCCGCGATGGCCGGCGAGTTCTGGCCGAAGAAGTTGGTCGCGGTCAGCACCGCGAGTTGAACCCGGTTGGCGGTGACCGCCGCGGGGGGCACGGTCATCGCCCACGCGGCCTCATAGATCTCCACCGCAAGCCGGGCGTGACTGGCCGCCTCCTGGGCCCGCGCGGCGGCGCCGGACGTCCACGCCGCATAAGGCCCGAAGGCGGAGGCCATGGCCAGCGACGATGGACCCAGCCACCGCCCGACCGTCAGCCCCGAGATCACCGATCGGTAGGACGCCGCGGCGGAATGCAGCTCGGCGGCGAGGTCATCCCACGCCGCCGAGGCCGCGGCCAGCGATCCCGGGCCGGGGCCGGCGTACATCCTCGCGGAGTTGATCTCCGGGGGAAGGGCACCAAAGTCCATGGGTTTCTACCCCTGGCCGCACCGGGCGACGGCCGGCGCCAGCGGCCGCGAAGTGACCAACGACACACGGGGCACGCACTGCATACGGGCCGCCCGGCGTGGTGGTTGACATAGGGAACCGGGCACCGGGGGCCCGGCCACAGGCCTCTGACCAGGCAAACAAACTGAAAACCACATAGAAGACGATTCTACATACTTTTAGTTCGCAGTACAGCCGGAACGCGCACCATAAGTATTTCCAAGTTCGTGATGTCGACCCGCAGCGTTGAAGCCTCGGCGCGAGGACTGACTGCTAACCTCAGAGACGGCCGTATTGCCCCCGAGACCCGCCGGTGAGTGCGCTGGCTCTAGAACCGAGGTGCGGGCCCTGCTCGAGGAAGGCTTCGTGAACGTGACACTGATCGATCCGGGCCATGACGCAGGCCCCGGAATGATCACTCGCGTTGCTTCCCCAGGAACGCGATCAAGCCGCTCCGGACAGCCGAGTTCCCGGTACCGATGACGACCCACTCGACCGACGGACGTGCGGACGCGACGCGCCGACAGATTTTGCGGGCCGCCTCGCATCAGTTCGCTCGACGGGCCTATCACGATGTCGGCCTCGACGACATTCTCGCGGAAGCGGAACTGACCAAGGGCGCGATGTATTTTCACTTCCGGTCCAAGCACGCGTTGGCCGTCGCGATCATCGAACGTCAGACCGTCGCCGGCGCCACCGCGGTGGAAGACCTGCTGACGCGCGGACTTTCGGGCCTGGAAACCCTCATCGACTTCTCCTATCTGATCGCCGTCGGTGACATCAAGAACGACGGGGTCCGGGCGGGGCTGAACCTGCTCGAGTCGGTCGGCCGGTCGGAGGGGCTGCAGAAGCGCCTGCTGGAGGAATGGGCCAAGGCACTGGCCGGAGTCGTCGAGCAGGCCATTGCCGAGGGCGACATCGACCAGCATTGCGATCCGCAGGACGTGGGGCGCCTGATGGTCTCCCTGCACATGGGGCTGCGGCAGACCAGCAATCTGGAAGAGCCGGAGCGTTTCCTGCACGACCTGGAAAAGTCCTGGCTTCTGCTGCTGACCGGCATCTTGCAGCCGGAACGGATCGACTACTTCCGTCAGTTCCTCAAGCGACGCGCGGCACTCGCGGTCACCACCAGCTCGACGGCAGCGGATTCGGACTAGTGCGCGACCTGCGCATCGCGCGATCGGGACCGGTGGGGGCGGCTGTTAGGCTTGAGCCTTCGGCCGGAAGATGCGTGAACACGTCGAGATCCGGAATCTAAGCCCATCGACCGAATTCCGGAGGTGCAGACGCGATGGCGCGCCAGGTTCGATCGGAAGCCACCCGGCGAAAGATCCTCGATGCCGCAATAGACGTTTTCGGTGAGGTCGGGTACGCCGCAGCGGGGTGGAACACGATCATCGAGCGGACGGGCATGACCAAGGGTGCCCTGTATCACCACTTCGATTCGAAGGAGTCGTTGGCGTCCGCGATCATCGAAGAAGGTTCGGAGACAATACTTGTCGCGTTCCGTAACGTGTGCGGGTCGTCATCGCCGGCGCTCGAAAACATGATCCACGGCACGTTCACGATCGCGAATGTGCTCACCACCGACAAAACCGCCCGCGCCGCCGAGCAATTGACAGCCGCCCTGAGCGGATTCAACGAAGCTGCCACGCGCTTCTGCGCGAACCTGGTTGAGCTGATGGAGGCTCAGGCCCGCAGGGCCGCCGTCGAGGGCGACCTGCGCCGGGAGCTCGACGCGGCGATGATCAGCGAGTCGCTCCTCGGCGCGATCCTCGGAACGCGTTTGCTGAGCAACGCGATCGCGGCGAGGGGCATCGCGGGCCACGAGGAAGCCGGCGGCGTCGCCGATCGCGTCGCCGGCCCCCCGAGTCAAATCTGGGAGCTGATGCTGGCCGGCATCGTCACCGAGGCGTCGCTGCCTTACTTCCGCGAATTTCTTTCGCGCGAGGCCCTCCGCCATGGCCCGCCAGCCGCGCCGGCCCCCGCCGACGTCGCGGCCATCCCGGAGGTCAGCTAAGCCACGCGGCCGGCCGCCGGACGAAGAAGGTCGGCGTAAAAGGTCATACTGCAAGTATCTAATTGCGCCCCAGGGATTCCTAATGGTTTATTTCGGGCGCTAGCGCTCCTCTTCCCATAATTGCTCGGTCAGATCCTGGAAAGCCGCAAGCACAAACTGATCGTCCGCGCGCAGCAGGGCGGACTTGCTCATCAGCGCCCGCACCATCGAGCCGTCCTTGTGCGCCAATTTGACGACCATGTTCGCGAGGGCATGGACCACCGACAGCAACGATTCCGACTCGGGCGCCTCGTGGAAAATCTCGTGAAACCGCAGCTTCAGGACCTCTTCGGGCTCGAACCCCAGCATCTCGGCGAACGCGGTGTTGGTGAACAGGATGCCGCCGTCGTTCCCGATCGCGAGCACGGGGACCGGAATCCTTTCCAGGACGACCAGCGCAGGCAACTGCTGCAAAGTAGTCAGCGGCTCGCTCGATTGCGGGTTTCGTCGTCGCTCCACAGCCCGATTATGACCTATGACCGGAGGTCGTTCGGGCGCTTTAATCCGGGGCAGCAAGAATATTCACCGAATGAGCCTGCCGGACAACTCAATAACCGCTCTTGGCTCACTCGACTTCGGTGCCGGATGCTCGTCTCGTTCCCGTCACTGCGTTCCGCTCACTCGACTTCGGTCGCTGGCGGCTGATAGCGCGGGAACACGCCCGTCGGTGCCGGCAGCGCGGTGCCCGGGATCAGCCGCGCGCCGATGGCGGTGAACGCGCGTCGGTCTTCGGCCTGACCGAGCAGGTCGAGCAGCCTGCCGGCCGACTCGGGCATGACGGGTTGGACCAGCAGCGCCGCGATGCGGACCACTTCGCAGGTGGTGTACAGCGCGGCGCGAAACCTCGCCTGATCGGCCTCGGACTCGCTCTTGCGCAGGACCCACGGCTGCTGGGCGGAGAAATACTTATTCGCCTCCCCGAGCATCAGCCAGATCGCCTCGAGCGCCAGATGCATTGCCTGCGCGTCAAAGTGGGCGCGCACGCGCTCCAGCAAGCCGTCGGCGGCCGCCAGCAGTTCGCTGTCGGCGGCGCTCAACTGGCCCGGGTCGGGCACCACCCCGGCCAGGTTCTTGGCCACCATCGACAGCGACCGTTGGGCGAGGTTGCCCAGCTCGTTGGCGAGGTCGGTGTTGATCCGGGTGATGATCGCCTCTTCGCTGTAGCTGCCGTCCTGGCCGAACGGGACCTCGCGCAACAGGAAATAGCGCACCTGATCCACCCCGAAGGTGTCGACCAGGCCCTCCGGGGGAACGATGTTGCCCACCGACTTGCTCATCTTCTCGCCGCGGTTGAGCAGGAAGCCGTGCGCGAAAACCCGCCGCGGCAGCTCGATTCCCGCCGACATCAGGAAGGCCGGCCAGTAGACGGCGTGGAACCGGATGATGTCCTTGCCGATCATGTGCAGGTCGGCGGGCCAGTAGCGGCGGAACAACTCGGAGTCGGTGTCGGGGAAGCCCGCCCCGGTCAGGTAGTTGGTCAGCGCGTCGACCCAGACATACATGACGTGATCGGGGTGGTCGGGCACCTGCACCCCCCAGTCGAACGATGTTCTCGAGATCGACAGGTCGCGCAGGCCGCCGGAGACGAAGCTGACCACCTCGTTGCGCCGCACCTCGGGGCCGATGAAGTCGGGGTTCGCCTCGTAGTGGGCGAGCAGCTTGTCGGTGTACGCCGACAGCCGAAAGAAGTAGGTCTGCTCCTCGGTCCAGGTCACCGGCGTGCCGGTTTCGACGGCGATCCGCGTCCCGTCCACCACCTCGGTCTCCGATTCGACGAAGAATCGCTCGTCGCGTACCGAATACCAGCCCTCGTAGGTGTCCAGGTAGATATCGCCGGCGGCGGCCATCCGTCGCCAGATCTCCTTGGACGCCTCGTGGTGGTCGGCGTCGGTGGTGCGGATGAACCTGTCGAAGGAGATGTTGAGCCGCTCCTGCAGGCGCTGGAACACGTCGGAGTTGCGGCGGGCCAGTTCGGCGGTGGGCAGCCCTTCGGCCGCGGCGGCCTGCGCCACCTTCAGGCCGTGCTCGTCGGTCCCGGTCAGGAAGCGCACGTCGAAACCGTCGAGCCGCTTGAACCGCGCGATGGCGTCGGTGGCGATGTACTCGTATGCGTGCCCCAGGTGCGGCGCGGCGTTGGGGTACGTGATCGCGGTGGTGACGTAGTAGGGCTTCATCGGGACTCACCCTATTGTGTGGCGGTGAGCTCTAACCGCTCCGGTAAACGCGAGGCGCCGCCGGCGCCCGAACCGCTGGCGCCTCTGATCGACGCGCACACCCATCTCGACGCGGTCGGCGGCGGGCCGGATACGGGAGCCGGGCAAGTGCGGGCCATCGTGGACCGCGCCGCGGCCGTCGGGGTGGAAGCGGTGGTCACCATCGCCGACGACCTGGACTCGGCGCGCTGGGTCACGCGGGCCGCCGAATGGGATCCCCGCGTCTATGCCGCCGTGGCGTTGCACCCGACCCGCGCGAATGCGCTGGACGACGCCGCCCGCGCCGAGATCGAGCGGCTGGTCGCACTGCCCAGGGTGGTGGCCGTCGGCGAAACCGGGATGGACCTGTATTGGCCCGGCCGGCTGGACGGATGCGCGGATCCCGGCGTGCAGCGGGAGGCCTTCGCGTGGCACATCGACCTGGCCAAGCGGTGCGGCAAACCGCTGATGATCCACAACAGGGAGGCTGACGCCGCGGTGCTCGACGTGCTGGCGGCCGAGGGCGCCCCCGACGTCGTGATCTTTCACTGCTTTTCCTCGGATGCCGCGATGGCCCGCCGCTGCGTGGACGCTGGGTGGTTGCTGAGCCTGTCGGGGACGGTGAGTTTCCGCAACGCCCGCGCCCTGCGGGAGGCGGTGCCGCTGATACCGCCGGAGCAGCTTTTGGTGGAAACCGACGCGCCGTTTTTGGCGCCGCACCCCTACCGGGGCGCAGTTAACGAGCCGTACTGCCTTCCCTATACCGTGCGGGCGATCGCTGAACTGCTGGAGCGTCGTCCGGAGGAATTGGCGCAAATCACGACCAGCAATGCCCGGCGGGTCTACGGGCTGGCCTCGTGACCGGCGCGGTCGGCGGGTGATTTCCCTAACAACGTCGTGCCGGAGTTGCCCAACATTGGCCGGTTCGTTACCGTCTTGTGATCGTACGGTTGGGGGCCCCTGGGCCCTTTTGTCATTTTCCTGCTGAGTGGTACGTAACTGGTTGCTGAGGTCGGGGTAGCGCGCGTTGACTGTATTGACAAAACTTCATCACAATTCTTCGCCCACGTTGCGCCTCTTAGTCGGAGCGCTGTTGTTAGCCCTGGGGTGCGCCGGCGGGCTCGCGGTGTCGGCCTCCAAGACGGTCACGCTGACCGTGGACGGAATGGCGATGCGGGTGACGACCATGAAGTCGCGAGTGATCGACATCGTCCGGGAGAACGGCTACAACGTCGACGAGCGCGACGACCTCTACCCGGCCGCCGACGTCCAGGTGCACGACGCCGCGGACATTGTGTTGCGGCGCAGCCGACCGCTGCAGATCTCGCTGGACGGACGCGACGCCAAGCAGGTGTGGACGACGGCGTCGACCGTCGACGAGGCGCTGGCCCAACTCGCGATGACCGACACCGCCCCCGCCGCGGCAAATCGTGGCAGCCGCGTACCGCTGGCGGGGATGACGCTGCCGGTCGTGAGCGCCAAGACGGTCCAGATCAACGACGGCGGCGCGGTGCGCACCGTGCATCTGCCGGCGCCCAACGTCGCGGGGCTGTTGAACGCCGCCGGCGCGCCGCTGCTGGAGAGCGACCAGGTGACGCCCGGCGCCGCGTCCCCGATCGTCGACGGCATGCAGATCCAGGTCACCCGCAACCGGATCCAGCGGGTCACCGAGCGGGTTCCGCTGCAGCCGCCCGCGCACCGGATCGAGGACCCGGGAATGAACGTCAGCCGCCAGGTCGTCGAAGACCCGGGCAGCCCGGGCACCCAGGACGTGACGTTCGCGGTGGCCACCGTCAACGGGGTCGAGACCGGGCGGCTGCCCGTCGCCAACACGGTGATCACGCCGGCCCGTGAGGCCGTGGTGCGGGTGGGCACCAAGCCCGGTACCGACGTGCCCCCGGTGAGCAACGGGTCCGTCTGGGATGCCATCGCGGGCTGTGAGGCCGGCGGAAACTGGGCGATCAACACCGGTAACGGGTATTACGGGGGTGTGCAGTTCGACCAGGGCACCTGGGAGCGCAACGGTGGGCTGCGGTTTGCACCGCGCGCCGACCTCGCCACCCGCGAAGAGCAGATCGCCGTCGCCGAGGTGACCCGGGAGCGGCAGGGCTGGGGTGCGTGGCCGGTGTGCAGCGGAAGAGCTGGTGCGAGCTGACCATCCGGCTCCTCGGGCGCACCGAGATCAGGCGGCTGGCCAAAGAACTGGAATTTCGGCCACGGAAGGCTCTGGGGCAGAACTTCGTCCATGACGCCAACACCGTGCGACGGGTGGTTTCGACCTCCGGCATCGGCCGCTCCGACCACGTCCTGGAGGTCGGTCCCGGCCTCGGTTCGCTCACCTTGGCGCTGCTGGACCGAGGCGCCACCGTCACCGCCGTGGAAATCGACCCGGTGCTGGCCGGCCGGCTGCCGCAGACCGTCGCCGAGCATTCGCACAGTGAGGTCCACCGGCTGACGGTGTGCAACCGCGACGTGCTGACCCTGCGCCGCGACGAGTTGTCTGCCGAACCCACCGCCGTGGTCGCCAACCTGCCGTACAACATCGCCGTCCCGGCCTTGCTGCATCTGCTCGCCGAATTCCCGTCCATTCGGGTCCTCACGGTGATGGTGCAGGCCGAGGTCGCCGAGCGGCTGGCCGCCGAGCCCGGGGGCAAGGACTACGGCGTGCCCAGCGTGAAGGTCCGCTTCTTCGGGCGGGTTCGCCGCTGCGGCACGGTTTCGCCGACCGTCTTCTGGCCCATTCCGCGCGTCTATTCCGGGCTGGTCCGCATCGACCGGTACCCGACATCGCCGTGGCCGACCGACGAGGCCTTCCGCCGGCAGGTGTTCGAGCTGGTGGACGTCGCGTTCGCCCAGCGGCGCAAGACATCTCGCAACGCGTTCGCCGCCTGGGCGGGTTCGGGCAACGAATCGGCGAATCGGCTGCTGGCCGCCAGCATCGATCCGGCCCGCCGCGGTGAGACGCTGGCCATCGACGACTTCGTGCGCCTGTTGCGGCGTTCGAACAGCGGTGACGACCCGCTGCCGCACGTCTCCGGGCACGCTTCCGCGAGCTGACCGGGCGCCGTTACGCGCGGTTGGCCCGGCGCAGCGATAGTCTGCAGCCGTGGCTGACAATGTCTGACGGCAACACCGCCGCGCAGTGGGTGCCCACCGGGTCGGTCACCGTCCGCGTGCCGGGAAAGGTCAACCTGTACCTGGCGGTGGACGATCGCCGCGAGGACGGATACCACGAGCTGACGACGGTGTTTCAGGCCGTTTCGCTGCTCGACGAGGTGACCGTCCGCAACGCCGACGTGTTGTCGCTCGAGCTCGTCGGCGAGGGCGCAGGCACGCTGCCCACCGACGAGCGCAACCTGGCCTGGCAGGCGGCCGAGCTGATGGCCGACCACGTCGGCCGGGCGCCCGACGTCTCGATCATGATCGACAAGTCCATCCCGGTGGCCGGCGGCATGGCCGGTGGCAGTGCGGACGCGGCGGCGGTGCTGGTCGCCATGAACTCCCTGTGGGAGCTCAACGTGCCGCGCCGGGACCTGCACACGCTCGCCGCGCGGCTGGGCAGCGACGTGCCCTTCGCCCTGCACGGTGGCACCGCGTTGGGAACCGGCCGCGGCGAGGAGCTGGCCACCGTGCTGTCCCGCAACAGCTTCCACTGGGTGCTGGCGTTCGCCCACGGCGAGCTGCTCACCCCCGACGTCTTCACCGAGCTGGACCGGCTCCGGGACGGCGGGGATCCGCCGCGACTCGACGAGCCCGGGCCGGTGCTGGCGGCCCTGGCCGCCGGCGACCCCGAGCAACTGGCGCCGCTGCTGGGCAACGAGATGCAAGCGGCCGCGGTGAGCCTCAACCCGGCGCTGCGCAACGCGCTGCGGGCCGGCGTGGAGGCCGGCGCCCTGGCGGGCATCGTGTCCGGCTCGGGCCCGACATGCGCCTTNGGCCTGGCCGCGGCGGGCATCGGCCTCGGCGACGCCGTCGGCGTGCTCGCCGGCTTCCCGGTGGAGATCGCCCCGACGGCGCAGGGCCTGTGGATGCGCGGCGCCAGCTTGACCATGCTGCACCAGCCCACGCCGCGCACCGACCTGGCCGTGTGGGCCGAGGACACCATGACCGTCATCGGCATGATCGAGGCCAAGGCCGTCATCGTCTCCGAGCCCTTCACGGTGGCCATCCCCGTGCTCGAGGAGAAGGGCATCACGGTCCTCACCGTCGCCGACCTGCTGGCGGCGGAGCCGATCGACCCGGTCGAGGTCGGCGAGGACGACCTGGCGCTGATGCAGCTGACGTCCGGTTCGACCGGATCGCCCAAGGCGGTCCAGATCACCCACCGCAACATCTACTCCAACGCCGAGGCCATGTTCATCGGCGCCCAGTACGACGTCGACAAGGACGTCATGGTGAGCTGGCTGCCGTGCTTCCACGACATGGGCATGGTCGGCTTCCTGACCATCCCGATGTACTTCGGCGCGGAGCTGGTCAAGGTCACGCCGATGGACTTCCTGCGCGACACGCTGCTGTGGGCCAAGCTCATCGACAAGTACAAGGGCACCATGACCGCGGCGCCCAACTTCGCCTACGCGCTGCTGGCCAAGCGGTTGCGCCGCAACGCCAAGCCCGGTGACTTCGACCTGTCCACCCTGCGGTTCGCGCTGTCGGGCGCCGAGCCCGTCGAACCCGCCGACGTCGAGGACCTGCTCGACGCCGGCAAGCCGTTCGGACTGAGGCCCTCGGCGATCCTGCCGGCCTACGGCATGGCCGAGACGACGCTGGCCGTGTCGTTCTCGGAGTGCAACGCCGGCCTCGTCGTCGACGAGGTCGACGCCGACCTGCTGGCGGCCCTGCGCCGGGCCGTGCCCGCCACCAAGGGCAACACCCGACGGCTGGCCACGCTGGGTCCTCTGCTGAAGGACCTCGAGGCCCGCATCATCGACGAGAACGGCAACGTGATGCCCGCGCGCGGCGTCGGCGTCATCGAGCTGCGCGGCGAGTCGCTGACGCCCGGCTACCTCACCATGGGCGGCTTCATCCCGGCCCAGGACGAACACGGCTGGTACGACACCGGTGACCTCGGCTACCTCACCGAGCAGGGCCACGTCGTGGTCTGCGGCCGCGTCAAGGACGTCATCATCATGGCGGGCCGCAACATCTACCCGACCGACATCGAGCGGGCCGCCGGTCGCGTCGAGGGGGTACGGCCGGGCTGCGCCGTCGCGGTGCGCCTGGATGCCGGCCACTCCCGCGAGACGTTTGCCGTCGCGGTCGAGTCCAACGCCTGGCAGGACCCGGCCGAGGTGCGCCGCATCGAGCACCAGGTCGCCCACGAAGTGGTGGCCGAGGTCGACGTGCGGCCGCGCAACGTCGTGGTGCTGGGCCCCGGCACCATCCCGAAGACGCCATCGGGCAAGCTGCGCCGCTCCACGTCGGTCAGCCTGGTCAGCTAGCGCCGGTTGGCCTTCCGCCGCCGCGCCTTGCGCCGCGAGCGTGCGCAAATTGCCGCGGATTGCCGCGGCTTGCGGCGTGTCGCTGGACCAACACGCACGCTCGCCGTCGCAGGCATCACCTCAGCGGGGAGAGCCCCGACCGCACCAAGTCCAGACAGGTGGCGGAGATGGCAGCCAGATCCTCGACACAGCCGTTTCGGCCCCACGTCTCCACCCCGATGACCATGGCCGCGGCCAGCGTGGAGCCCGCGACGCCGGCGACGAGTTCGATGTTCTCCACGTCGGGGTAGCGCTGCCTGACGAACTCGGTGATGACCGCGGCGAACGACGACTGGACCACCCGCAGGTGGCTGGCGATCTGGTCCCCGGTGATCAATTCGGCACGGGCGAGCGCCGCCTGCCGAACCAGCTCGATGTCGTGCGGATAGCTGTCCATGCTGGCCAGCACCGCCTCGAACACCGACTCGGAGCGCGGGCGTTTCGCGAGGGCGTCCGCCAGCCATTCCACCTGGGTGTCGTAGTCCTGGAACAGCACGGCTTCCTTGGTGGGAAAGTGCCGGAAAAACGTGCGCTCGGTGACGCCGGCTTCCTGGGCGAGCTGCTGCACCGTGACGTTGCCGAAGCCCTCGCTGGCGAACCGCTTCAAGGCCACCTGCCGCAGCGCCTCATGTGTTCTGCTGTGGCGCAGCTTGTGCAGGTTCGTCCGCTCGCTCATACCTCGCATCCCATCACATCCGGTGGCTTGTCAGTGCCGACATCTTTCAATTGAGTCAGTACTGACATATATTAGGGGCGCCCCGCGACGGGTGCCTGGCCAGGTCGCCTCGAGGACCATTCGGAGAAGGAGCATCAGCGATGACGGATTATGACGCGATCGTGGTCGGGGCCGGCCACAACGGGCTGACCGCGGCGGCGGTCCTGCAGCGCGCCGGCGTGCGCACGCTGTGCCTGGAGGCCAACACCTACAGCGGTGGAATGGCGGCCACGGTCGAGTTGATCGACGGATTCCGTTACGAGATCGCGGGTTCGGTGCAATTCCCCACCGCACCTGCGATCACCAAAGAGCTCGGGCTCGACACGCTGCCCACCGTTGACGCCGAGGTCCAGTCGGTCAATCTCGGCGACAACGGCGAAGAACCCATGATTTTCTACCGGGACCCGATGCAGCTGATGACCCACCTCGCCGAGAAGCTCGGAACCGACGCCGTCACGGGCATGGCCGAGATGATCGGCTGGAGCCAGGGACCCGCCAAAGCGCTCGGCCGCTTCGAGGTGTGCACGCCGCCCAAGACGATCGATGAGATGTATGCTTGCGCCGCAAATGAATTCGAACGCCGAGCCATTCACGAGGTAATGTTCGGGACGGCGATGGATGCCATCGACCGCTTCCTGCCCGACAAGGACAAGCACGCGGTGCTGCGCGGCATGCTCGCCTTCCTCGCCATCAACTCCACTTACCGCGGGCCCTACACGCCTGGCAGCGCAACGTGTTTGGCGTTCGCACTTGCCGTCCCCAACGAGGGAACCGCGATGATGACGAAGCTCGAAGGCGGGATCGGGGCACTCGGCCAGCACCTGCACGAGCTGTTCGTCTCCCACGGGGGGGAGATCAGGTATCGCGCCAAGGTCGAGAAGATCCTCGTCGAGAACGATCGCGTGACCGGCGTGCGCCTCAAGGACGGCTCCGAGATCAGCGCGCCGATCGTCGTGTCCAACCTGTCGCCCGACCTGACCATGATGGATCTGGTCGGCGCCGAACATCTGACCGCAGACCTGGTCACCCGGCTCAGCGGGCGCGACCACCGGGCGCCGTTCGTCCAGATCCACTTCGCCCTCGACGGCTTGCCGGAATTCGCCCCGCCCTACGACTTTCTCAACGAACCCGGCATGCAATCCTCCATCGGCATCTTCGGCTCACCCGAAGAACAGCAACGGCAATGGGAGGAGTGCAAGCGGGGCATCATTCCCGACAATCCGTCGATGGGAATGCAGATCCCGTCCGTCCACGATCCCAGCATGGCGCCCCCGGGCAAGCACGCGGCGAGCGCATTCGCCTATGCGTTCCCGGTCGAGGCGAGCCGCGACCTCCATGGTCAGCTCAAGAACGTGATGGCGGAGAAGGTCATCGACAAGATCACCCGCTACGCACCCAACTTCCGCGACATCCAGATCCGGCATATCACGTTCGCGCCGTATCACATGCAGACGATGTTCGCCGCTCCCGCCGGCGACTTCTGCCACGGCCTGCTGCATCCAGACCTGATGGGGCCCAACCGGCCCGGGCCCAAGGGCTTCCTCGACATGCCCATCGGCATCGAGGGGCTGTACCTGGGTGGCGCGGGATGCCATGGGGGGCCCGGGATTACCTTCACTCCCGGCTACAACGCCGCCCACCAGGCGCTGGAGGACATCTCGCGATGACCTACGTGATCGCCGAGCCCTGCGTCGATCTGAAAGACAAGGCATGCATCGAGGAATGCCCGGTCGACTGCATCTACGAGGGCGCCCGGATGCTCTACATCCAGCCCGACGAATGTGTCGACTGCGGTGCCTGCGAGCCGGTCTGCCCGGTCGAGGCCATCTACTACGAGGATGACCTGCCCGACGAGTGGAGCGGCTACACGCAGCTCAACGCCGACTTCTTCGAGCGGCTCGGTTCGCCCGGTGGCGCGGCCAAAGTCGGTGTGTGCGAGCATGATCCGTCAGCCGTCAAGGAACTCCAGCCGATGGGAGGGCAGGGCCAATGACGCGACCCCTCGACGGNCCGCGGTGAGCCTCAACCCGGCGCTGCGCAACGCGCTGCGGGCCGGCGTGGAGGCCGGCGCCCTGGCGGGCATCGTGTCCGGCTCGGGCCCGACATGCGCCTTCCTGTGCACGTCGGCGGGCGATGCGGTCGATGTCGGAACCCGGTTGTCGGGCGAGGGCGTCTGTCGCACCGTCCGGGTGGCCAGCGGTCCGGTGCCGGGCGCCCGCGTGGTGCCGACGCCCACTGAAGTGTGAATTCGCGCTCACCGCGCGCCACGGTTTGGCAGTTACTTAAGAGGAGTTTAAGATGACTCCCGGTGACGAGCAGCGCTGAGCACGACCACTCGATTCCGTTGTCCGCCGGGCATCCCGGCGGACTCGTCTGCTCATCACCGCTTCGAGACCTAACCGCTGCCCAACTGTGCTCGCGCGCCTGCTACCCAGCGCCGCCCAGCGGGCGGAATATGAGAATCCGGGCCTTGGGGAAATTGCCGGAANGCACGAGCTGTTCGTCTCCCACGGGGGGGAGATCAGGTATCGCGCCAAGGTCGAGAAGATCCTCGTCGAGAACGATCGCGTGACCGGCGTGCGCCTCAAGGACGGCTCCGAGATCAGCGCGCCGATCGTCGTGTCCAACCTGTCGCCCGACCTGACCATGATGGATCTGGTCGGCGCCGAACATCTGACCGCAGACCTGGTCACCCGGCTCAGCGGGCGCGACCACCGGGCGCCGTTCGTCCAGATCCACTTCGCCCTCGACGGCTTGCCGGAATTCGCCCCGCCCTACGACTTTCTCAACGAACCCGGCATGCAATCCTCCATCGGCATCTTCGGCTCACCCGAAGAACAGCAACGGCAATGGGAGGAGTGCAAGCGGGGCATCATTCCCGACAATCCGTCGATGGGAATGCAGATCCCGTCCGTCCACGATCCCAGCATGGCGCCCCCGGGCAAGCACGCGGCGAGCGCATTCGCCTATGCGTTCCCGGTCGAGGCGAGCCGCGACCTCCATGGTCAGCTCAAGAACGTGATGGCGGAGAAGGTCATCGACAAGATCACCCGCTACGCACCCAACTTCCGCGACATCCAGATCCGGCATATCACGTTCGCGCCGTATCACATGCAGACGATGTTCGCCGCTCCCGCCGGCGACTTCTGCCACGGCCTGCTGCATCCAGACCTGATGGGGCCCAACCGGCCCGGGCCCAAGGGCTTCCTCGACATGCCCATCGGCATCGAGGGGCTGTACCTGGGTGGCGCGGGATGCCATGGGGGGCCCGGGATTACCTTCACTCCCGGCTACAACGCCGCCCACCAGGCGCTGGAGGACATCTCGCGATGACCTACGTGATCGCCGAGCCCTGCGTCGATCTGAAAGACAAGGCATGCATCGAGGAATGCCCGGTCGACTGCATCTACGAGGGCGCCCGGATGCTCTACATCCAGCCCGACGAATGTGTCGACTGCGGTGCCTGCGAGCCGGTCTGCCCGGTCGAGGCCATCTACTACGAGGATGACCTGCCCGACGAGTGGAGCGGCTACACGCAGCTCAACGCCGACTTCTTCGAGCGGCTCGGTTCGCCCGGTGGCGCGGCCAAAGTCGGTGTGTGCGAGCATGATCCGTCAGCCGTCAAGGAACTCCAGCCGATGGGAGGGCAGGGCCAATGACGCGACCCCTCGACGGGGCGGTGGCCCTGGTCACCGGCGCGAGCCAGGGGATCGGGCAGGGCATCGCGATCGAGCTCGGCAAGCAGGGCGCCACCGTGTGGGTCACCGCCCGCACCGCGGCCGGGCTCGAGCAGACCGCCGATCAGATCGCCGAGCTCGGCGGCGCCGCGGTGGCCCGGCCGTGCGATCACGCCGATGACGCCCAGGTGGTGGCCGTGTTCGACGAATTGCGCCGCGTGGCCGGCCGACTCGATATGGTGGTCAACGTCGCGTCGCCTGACTTCACATCGATGGTGGGACAGCCGTTTTGGACGCTGCCGTTCCAGGCGATCACCGACAGCCTCGCGGTAGGGCCCCGCGCGAACTTCGTGACGTCCGCCCTTGCCGCCCCGATCATGATCGAGCAGGGGGGCGGGCTGATCGTCAACATCTCCTCCCACGGCTGCGAGGACTACATACTGTCCACACCCTATGGGGCGGCCAAGGCTGCCATCGAGAAAATCACACACGACACGGCGCTCGAACTGCGCGAGCACAACGTGGCCGTGATCGGGTTGTGGCCGGGCCTGGTGCTCACCGACCGCATCCTGGGCTTCGCGACCGAAGGCCCGTCGGGATCGCGCCAGCTGTTCGGGCTCGACCTCGACATCTGCGAGTCCCCGCGGTTCTCGGGCCGCGCCGTCGTCGCGCTGTTCACTGATCCCGACCGAATGGCCCGCACCGGCCGATCGTTCTTCGCCTCCCGCCTCGCACGCGAGTACGGCTTCACCGATGTCGCCGGCCATCTGCCCCCGGAGGTGCGGCTGCTGGTCGACCTTCTGGGCGACGGCAACGTGCCCGAGTATTGGCAGATGGTGGAGCGGTTCGGCCGTGGCTTCGCCGAACCGTCGCCGGCGTAATCCGCGTTCGCGTGCCGGCCGAATCTCGCCGAATTTGTCAGTACTGACGTCTTCCAATTAAGTCAGGACTGACATATTCTGGCGTCACTCGCGGGGCTGTGGCGGGGAGCCCAGGAGCAACGTCGATAAGGAGCTCGAGGATGACTGACCAGCACGCGGTCGCCCGGGTGCGCGGTGGCGATGGCACATAGCGGGGCAGCGCGTGCCGTTCGTCCGCTGACGGGCCTGATGACCGTCGCGGCGATCGCCGGGATCATCGCGCTGGCCGCGGGCTCGTTCCGGGGGGACTTCACCGGCACCGTGCCGGTGACGGTGCTGTCACCCCGCGCCGGGCTGGTGATGAATCCGGACGCAAAGGTGAAATTGCGCGAGGTGCAGGTCGGCACGGTTTCCTCGATCGAAGAGCGGCCGAACGGCCAAGCGGCCCTTCAGCTGGCGATCGATCCGTCGAAGTTGCACCTGATTCCGGCGAATGTGCTCGTCGACATCGCCTCGACGACGGTGTTCGGGGCCAAGTTCGTTCAACTGATTCCACCGGCCGATCCCTCGGCGCAAAAGCTCCATGCGGGCCAGTTGCTCGACGCCAAAAGCGTTACGGTGGAAATCAACACGGTATTTCAGGAACTCACCGCGGTGCTGGCGAAGGTCGAGCCGGAAAAGCTCAACGAGACGCTGGGCGCGCTCGCCTCGGCGCTCAACGGCCGCGGCCACCGGATCGGTCAGATGCTCTCGGATCTCGATACGTTTCTGGCCAAGCTGGATCCGGGGCTGGCCAACCTGGGCCATGACATCGCGACCTCCCGAAAGGCGTTCGGCGCCTACGCCGATGGGGCACCCGACCTGGTCGACGTCGCCAACAATACGACGCGGATCGGTCAGACGATCGTGGACCAACAGGCCAACCTCGATGCGCTGTTGATCAGCACGATCGGGCTGGCCGACATCGGAAACGACGTCGTGGGAGGCAACCGGCGCGCCCTGACCGACGTTGTCCAACTGCTGTTGCCGACAACCGATCTCACCAACGAGTACCACGAAGCGCTGAATTGCGCGATCGCCGGAATGCTTCCCGTGGCGAAGAACCCGCCGCCACCAGACCCCGGCGTCGTGGTTTCGGTCAGCTTCACACTGGGACTCGAACGCTATCGATACCCGGGTCACCTGCCCAAGGTCGGCGCCAAGGGCGGTCCGCATTGCCGGGACCAACACCTGCCGGCCGTGCCGTACGAAACGGCGCCGCCGTTCCTGGTCACCGACGTGGGCGCCAACCCATGGCAGTACGGAAACCAGGGCATATTGCTCAATTCCGACGGGCTCAAACAACTGCTCTACGGACCGATCGACGGGCCACCGCGCAACTCCGCCCAGATCGGACAACCCGGGTGAGCGGCGGGACGCGCGCGACGGTAGTCAAGTTCGGCGTCTTTGCCGTCGTGATGGCCACGCTGACCGCGTTTCTCTTCTTCATCTTCGGCCAGTACCGCACCGGCGCGACCAACGGCTACTCCGCGATCTTCTCCGACGTCTCGCGCCTCAAGGTCGGCGACTCCGTGCGCGCGGCCGGGATCCGGGTCGGCACCGTCAACAGCGTCGAACTACGCACGGACAAAACGGTTTTGGTGACGTTCGACGCCGACCGAGGAGTCGCCCTCACCACCGGCACCAAGGCGGCGGTTCGCTACCTCAACCTGGTCGGCGACCGCTATCTCGAGCTCGTCGACGGGGCCGGATCGACCCGGTTACTGCCGGCGGGGGCGCAGATTCCGCTCGACCGCACCGCGCCCGCCCTCGACCTCGATCTGCTCCTTGGCGGCCTGAAACCCGTTGTGCAGGGGCTCAATCCCCAGGACGTGAACGCGCTCACCGCGTCGCTGGTGCGAGTCTTCCAGGGCGAAGGCGACACTATGGACTCCGTATTCTCGAAGACGTCGTCGTTCTCGAATGCTATGGCCGACAACAACCGAACGGTCCAGCAACTCATCGACAACATGCACGCGGTGCTTGCCACGCTCGTCAAGGATGGCGACAAGTTCTCCGGTGCCATCGACCGGCTCGAGCGGTTGACCACGGGGCTTGCCCAGGACCGGGACACGATCGGCGCCGCGATCGACTCGCTGGACAACGGGACCGCGTCCATCGCCGATCTGCTGAGGAAAGCCCGGCCGCCGCTGGCCGGGACCGTGCAGCAATTGGGCCGGCTGGCGCCGCTGCTCGATCAGGGCAAGGACCAAATCGACGTGGCCCTGCAAAAGGCCCCGGGCAACTATCGCAAACTCGTCCGCCTCGGCGCGTACGGCAGCTTCATCCAGTTCTACATCTGCGGCATGACCGTCAGGGTCTCCGACCTGCAGGGCCGAACCGCCGTATTCCCCTGGCTCAGACAGGTCGGTGGGAGGTGCGGGGAGCCCGATGCGTAAGTACCGCGGTGCCCACCTGGTCCGGGCCGGCTTCATCGGCATCGTCCTGATGATCCTCGTCATTGCCGTGGGCCTGCAGCCGCAGCAGCTGATTTCGCTCGCGACCGACGTCCGTTACCAGGCGCTGTTTGCCGAAGCGGGCGGCCTGGAGGTCGGCAACGACGTCACGACGTCGGGCATCAAGGTCGGGACGGTCTCGGACATCGAGCTGCGCGACGGCAATGCCTTGGTCACGTTCACGGTGAAGGGAAAGGTCAGGCTCGGGTCGTACAGCACCGCTCACATCAGGACGGGTTCGCTGCTGGGACGACGGGTGCTCACCCTCGATTCGACGGGCAGCGGGGCGCTGCGCCCGTACGAGATCATCCCGGCCTCACGCACCTCGTCGCCGTACACGCTGACGGAATCGGTCAGCGACCTCACGACCAACCTCGCGGGAACCGACACCGCGTCGCTCAACCAGTCGCTGGACACGCTGTCGGCCACGATCGACCGCGTCGCACCGCGGTTGGGACCGATGTTCGACGGCCTGACCCGCCTGTCGGAGTCGCTCAACGGCCGCAACAAGACGCTCGGCGAGGTCCTCAAGGACACCAGCACCCTCACCGGCATCCTGTCGGAACGCAGCCAGCAGGTGAACAGGTTGATCCTCAACACCAATGACCTGCTCGACGTGCTGGCGCGGCGGCGCGAGGCGATCGTCGACCTGCTCGCGAACGTATCGGCCGTCGCCAAGCAACTGTCCGGTCTGGTGCGCGACAACGAAAAAACCCTGACACCGATGTTGCAGAAGCTGAACGCGGTGACGGCCGTCCTGGAGAAAAACCGCGACAACATCGCCAAAGCCCTTCCGGGCCTGGCCAAATACGAGGTCACCCAGGGTGAGGCGGTGTCCAGCGGGTTCTACTACCAATCGTTCACCCCGAACGTGATGCCGCCACAGTTCATCCAGCCGTTCCTGGACTACGCTTTCGGGTTCCGCAGGGGCGACATCCCCGGTCAACCACCGGACAACGCCGGCCCGCGGGCGGAATTTCCGTTCCCGCGCAACGGGATTCCGCAGGGACCACACTGATGTCGCGAAACCGGCTGGTGGTGGCCACGACCCTCGCGCTGGTCGCGCTGGGCGTCGCCGGTGTGGCCTTCGTCGCCTACCGGACATTCTTGCGGCCAAAGACCATCACGGCCTACTTCACCACCGCGACAGCGATCTACCCCGGCGACCGGGTGCGGGTCTCCGGCGTCAGGGTCGGCGAGATCACAGCGATCCGCCCGGAGGGCAACCTGGTCAAGGTCACCCTGCACGTCGATCGCGACGTGCGCATCCCCGCAGACGCCAAGGCGGTGATCGTCGCCCAGAACCTGGTCGCCGCGCGCTATATCCAACTGGCGCCGACCTACCGCGGGAGTGGACCGACGATGCCCGACGGGGCTGTGCTCCCCGCGGAACGCACCGCGGTGCCCGTCGAATGGGATGAGGTGAAAGCCCAATTAACCCGCCTGGCCGCGGATTTGGGGCCCAACAGTCAGGTGTCGACGCCGTCGGTCGCGCGGTTCATCGACAGCGCCGCCAACGCGTTGAGCGGCAATGGCCAAAAGTTGCGCCAGACCCTGGCGCAGTTGTCCGGGGTGGGCCGGATCCTGGCCAACGGCAGCGGCAACATCGTCGACATCATCAACAATTTGCAGGTTTTCGTCACGGCGCTGCGCGACAGCAACCAGCAGGTGGTCCAGTTCGAAAATCGGCTTGCCACTCTCACCAGCGTGCTCGACGACAGCAGGTCGGAGCTGGACGCCGCCCTGAGCGATCTGTCGAGCGTGGTGGGCGACGTACAACGATTCGTGGCGGGAAGCCGCGACCAGGTTTCCGAACAGATTCAGCGGTTGGCCAACGTCACGCAGAACCTCGTCGACCATCGCACCGACCTGGAGAACCTCCTGCATGTGGCCCCGAACGCGTTCGCCAATTTCTACAACGCCTACAACCCCGACACCGGTGACACCATCGGATCGATTGTGCTCAACAACTTCTCGAATCCCGTGCAGTTCATCTGCGCGCAGATCGGGGCGCTGGAAAACGCCACCGCGACCGAGACCGGCAAGCTGTGCGCCCAATATCTCGGTCCGGCACTGCGAGCGATCAACTTCAACTCCCCGCCGTTTCCGATGAGCATGGTCCTGATGAAGTCGGCCAACCCCGACAACATCGTCTATTCCGAGCCGCGCCTGGCGCCGGGCGGTGAGGGCCCGGGTGCCGCGCCACCCGAGCTGCCGCCCGCGGTATCCGCTTACACGGGGCTGCCGGGCGACACCCCGCCGGCGGCGCCGCCGCCACCACCACTGGGACGCATACCGGGAGCGGCGCAACCCGAGCCGCCGCCGACGACGGCCGCCGGCACCGCGACGCAAGACCTGCCGGCACGCGAACCCGCGAACGTGCAGGACATGCTGCTGCCGGTGGGAGGGGCCCAGCCATGAGCCGATCGCCCCACGTGCGCCGGGCGCTCGCCGTCGGCGCCGCCGTACTGTCGACCGCCACCGGATGCGCCTTCCAGGGGCTGAACTCGCTGCCCCTGCCCGGCACGGTGGGACGAGGGCCGGGCGCCGCCATTTACCATGTCGAGCTGGCGAATGTGAGCACGCTAGAGGCGAATTCGCCGGTGCTGCTCAACGACGTGGTCGTCGGGTGCATCGATCGCCTGACCTTTCGCGACTGGCACGCCGACGTCGAGATCTCGGTGAAACCCTCCGTCGTCGTGCCCGCCAACGCGGTGGCCCGCGTCGGGCAGACCAGCTTGCTGGGATCGATGCATCTCGAGCTGAACCCACCGCCGGGCGAGGCAGCGAACGGCCGGCTGCAACCGGGTTCCACCATCCCGCTCAACAGGTCGGCGACGTACCCGTCGACCGAGCAGACGCTCTCGTCGTTGTCGGTGGTGGTCAACGCCGGGGGACTGGGGCAGATCGGCGACATCATCCACAACTTCGGTGCCGCCATGGCCGGGCACGAGGACCAGATCCACGACCTGCTGATCCGGCTCGATGACTTCGTCGGCACGCTGGACACGCAGCGCGACAACCTTATCGGCTTCATCCAGGAGCTGAACCGGCTCACCGACACCTTCGCCGGACAACGCGACGTGATCACTCAAGCGCTGCACAAGATACCGCCGGCGCTGGACGTGCTGATCCGGGAGCGGCCGCGCATCACGACGGCGCTGGACAAGTTGCGGGTCTTCAGCGACACCGCGACCGGGCTCGTCAACGACACGCGGGACGACCTGGTGCACAACCTCAAGAACCTGGAACCGACGATCAAGGCGCTCGCCGACATCGGTCCCGACCTGGATACCGCGCTGGCCTGGGCGACCACCTTCCCGTACGGCCAGAATCTGATCGACCGGGGCGTCCGGGGTGACTACATGAACATGTTCCTGGTCGCCGACCTGACGCTTCCGCGGGTGAAGCGGACGCTGCTGCTCGGCACCCGGTGGGGTCAGGTCGGCGCGAAACTGGTTCCGGCGCCCGGAGAACCGGAATACCTGAATTTCACCTACGATCCGCTCGATGCGGGTAAGCCACCCCCGCCGGAGGGCGTTCCGGCGCCCGCGGCGCCCACCGCGGGCGGGACCGAGGCCGGTCCAACGCCGCCGACTCCGGTCGTCCCGCTGCCCACCGATTTCCCGCCGCAAGATCAGGGCGGCGGCTGATGCTGACGCGTCTGGTCAAGATCCAACTGGTGATCTTCACGATCGTGTCGGTCGTCGGCG
Source organism: Mycobacterium interjectum (assembly GCF_900078675.2). Classification (GTDB taxonomy): domain Bacteria; phylum Actinomycetota; class Actinomycetes; order Mycobacteriales; family Mycobacteriaceae; genus Mycobacterium; species Mycobacterium interjectum. The sequence continues at coordinate 3,139,775 of NZ_LT546237.1, read as the reverse complement.
TCCTTTCGATGGCCGTGGTCTACATACAGGCGCCGACCTTGCTGGGCATCGACCACATCACCGTGCGGCTCGAATTGCCCTCCGGCGGAGGGATATACCGGTTCGCCAACGTGACTTACCGTGGCGTGCAGGTGGGCAAGGTGACCGCGGTCGACTTGAAACCCGACGGGGTGCAGGCGACGCTGTCACTCGACACGTCGGTGCGGATTCCCGCCGACCTGCAAGCCGAGGTGCGCAGCGTGTCGGCGGTGGGCGAGCAGTATGTGGACCTGCGGCCGCGGAACAATGCCGGCCCCTACCTGCACGACGGCTCGGTTATCCCCGTCGGTCGCACCACGATTCCACAAGCGGTCGGGCCGATGCTGGACAGGGTCAGTGCCCTGATCAACAGCATCCCCAAAGAGAAGATGAGCGCATTGCTCGACGAGTCGTTCAAGGGCCTCAACGGCGCTGGCTTCGATCTCGGCTCGCTGCTTGACTCCTCGGCTCAATTCACCCGGGACGTAGCGCCCGTCTCCGATCAAACCCGGACGCTGATCGATGACGCTGTGCCGCTGCTGGATTCACAAGCCGCGACGACGGGCGCCATCCGAACCTGGGCGCACAGCCTGGCGGGCGTGACGCACACGCTGGCCACCGACGATGGCCGGCTGCGCACGCTGCTGAAAGCCGGACCGGGCGCCCTCGACGAGGTCTCTCGCCTGCTCGACCAGATAAAGCCCACGCTGCCAGTCCTATTGGCGAACCTCACCACGGTGGGTCAGGTCCTGGTGACGTACAACCCGTCGGTCCAGCAGCTGTTGGTGCTGCTGCCACCGGTGATCGCCTCGCTGCAGGCGTCGGGGTTGTCGAGGAACAACCCGACCGGGATGGCGCTGGGCGAGTTCGCGATCAGCATCGGCGACCCGCCGCCGTGCACGGTCGGCTTCCTGCCGCCCTCGTCATGGCGTTCCCCCGCCGACACCACCACGGTCGACACACCGGACGGGTTGTACTGCAAACTGCCGCAGGACTCCCCGATCGCGGTCCGCGGTGCCCGCAACTATCCCTGCATGGGCAAACCCGGGAAACGTGCACCGACCGTACAGATCTGCGACAGCGACAAGCCCTACGAACCGCTGGCGATGCGCCAGCATGCGCTCGGTCCCTATCCGCTGGATCCGAACCTGATCTCGCAGGGCATCCCGCCCGATGACCGGGCCACGTTCGGCGAGCACACGTACGGCCCGGTGGGCGGGACCCCGTTGCCGCCGGGCGCTGCGCCGTCGGGAACGCCGCCGGATGCCGCACCGAGTTCGTTGACGACCGACGGGCCGGCGGCCAATCCCTCCGTCGCCGTTGCCAGATACGACCCCCGGACCGGCAAGTACATGGCGGCCGGCGGCCAATTGTTCCAGCAATCCAACCTGGTTGCCGCCGCGGCGCCCAAGTCGTGGCAGGACATGCTGCCGAGGTAGGGCGCCCGCAGCGATCCCGCCTACCAGGCGTGGACGCGGTTCTGCGCCGGCTCCAGCCCGAGCTCGATGAGCAGCTCGGTGGCGTCGGCGGCCTGCTCGCAGATCGTCGGGACCTCGCCACGCTCAGCGGCGGTGAAGTTCTCCAGCACGAACGCCGCCGGGTCTTTGCGTCCGGGCGGACGGCCGATGCCGATGCGCACCCGCTGAAACTCCTTGGTGCCCAGCGCCGCCGCCACCGAGCGCAGCCCGTTGTGGCCGCCCTCGCCGCCGCCGATCTTGAGCCGGATGCTGCCGAACTCCAGATCGAGGTCGTCGTGGATGACGATGACGTCGGCCGGGGCAACGGAGTAGAACTTCGCCAGCGGCCCGACCTGGCGGCCGGACTCGTTCATGAAGCAGCGCGGCTTGGCCAATAGCACCGAGCGTCCGGCCAGCCGGCCGCTGACGACTTCGGCGCCGGAGCGCTTGTGCGCCTTGAACTTTGCACCCAGCCGCGCCGCGAGCAGGTCGGCGACCATGAACCCGAGGTTGTGCCGGGTGCGGGCGTAGTTGTCCCCGGGATTGCCCAGGCCGACCACCAGAAGCGGTTCGGCCACGTCGCGGTCTGCCTACTCGGACTCTTGTCCGGAGGCCTCGGCTTCGCCGCCCTCTTCGGCCTCGGCCGCTGCCGCTTCGCCCTCGGCCTCGCCGGCGCCCTCTTCGGCGAGGTCTGCAGCGGTCGGCGCGTTCACCACGTTGACCACCAGCAGGTCGGGGTCGGAAACCAGGCTGACGCCCGTCGGCAGCGTGATCTGCCCGGCGGTGAACTGGGTGCCGGGAGGGGCGTCCTCGACGGACACGGTCAGCTGCTCGGGAATCGACATGGCCTCGGCCTCGATCTCGATCGTGTTGGTCTCCTGGGTGACCAGGGTGTCGGGCGCGGCGTCGCCCTCGATGACGACGTTGACCTCCACGTGAACCTTCTCGCCGCGGCGCACGACCACCAGGTCGGCGTGCTGAATGGTGCGGCGGATCGGGTGAATGTCGAGCGCCTTGGTCAGCGCCAGCTGCTCCTTGCCGGCGATGTCGAGTGTCAGCACCGCGTTGGTGCCCGAGTGCCGCAGCACCGCCGCGTAGTCGTGGCCGGGCAGTTCCAGGTGCTGGGGCTCGGCGCCGTGACCGTAGAGCACGGCCGGAATCTTGCCGTTGCGGCGGGCCCGGCGGGACGCGCCCTTGCCGGTTTCGGTACGCACCGTCACCGGGAGTTGGTTGACTGCTGACTTGGCCATCGTGTCGCTCCTGTTGCTCACTCGTTCGGGGCACGGCCAGGTCGCGACAATTACGTCGGTCTCCGTCGATAACGGTGTGCTAGCACCCTCGCCGTGAACGCCCGGTCAGGTTAGCGCATGTGCGCCTCAGAGCGGAAATTTGGTGCCCGTGAGCTGCTCGGACAGCTCCCACAGCGCGGCCGCGGTGGCCGCGTCCTGCGCCCGGCGGCTGCGTCTGACCGGTTGGGTGCGACCGAGGTAGCCGAACCGGGGGCCGACGAACGTGTCGCCCGGCAGGTCCTGCGAGGCCGCGTAGAGGGTCTGCCGGGCGCCGAAATCGGCGTCGGTGGCTACCACCCGCGTGACGGCCGACATCAGCGCGTCGCCCAGCTTGCGGCCGGAGGCGCCCTGCAGGTTGGTGTGCGAGTAGCCGGGGTGGGCGGCCAGCGCGCGCAGCTTGGATCCGGCCGCATCGAGCCGGCGCTGCAACTCGCTGGTGAACAGTAGGTTGGCGAGCTTCGACTGGCTGTAGGCCAGCCAGGGGGAGTAGCGCCGGTTCGTCCAGTTCAGGTCGTCGAAGTCGATGCGGCCCGGCCAGTGCGCCATCGACGACACCGTGACGACGCGGTCGACGAGCTTGGGCAACAACAGGTTGGTGAGCGCGAAATGACCCAAATGGTTGGTGCCGATCTGGCTCTCGAAGCCGTCGGCGGTCAGCGCGTGGGGCGCGGCCATGATGCCGGCGTTGTTGATCAGCACGTCGGCGGTGTCCACCCCGTCGGCGAACTGGCGCACCGACGCCAGGTCCTGCAGGTCGAGCCGGCGCACCTCGACGTCGCCGGTGATCTGCTTCGCGGCGGCGTCGCCCTTGCCCGCGTTGCGGACGGCCATGACGATTTGCGCGCCCCGGGCGGCCAGCTCGCGGGCGGTCACCGCGCCCAGCCCGCTGTTGGCTCCGGTGATGATCACGGTGCGCCCCGCGAACGACGGCAGGTCAGCGGCGGTCCAGTTCGTCATGGCTGAACAGCTTAATGAAAACGTGCCGCGAGAGTGCAACTACCGACGGCGCCACTCGAGAAATGCGTGGCCAGTTGCACTTTCGGCGACGGCAATTACTTTGCGGCCACCACGAATCCGTGGATGATCGCCTCGATGTCGGGTGCCTGCGCGGCGGCCTGGTCGGCCAGGCTGGTGATGGTCAACTGAACCAGGTAGCGCTGGTTCGCGGGCGGCGACCCGGTGGGCAGCACGATCCGGTTCCAGCTGTGCAGCCGCGTGCCGTCGAGGTCGTAGCTGCCCTGGATCATCGACGACGGAAAGCCGTTGTAATTCGCCGTCGAGGCGTCCAGCTGCTTGAAATCCTCGAACAGCTGGGCGTCGTCGTTGCCGTGCTGGATCACCTGGGCCGGGTCGAAATCCCCCACCAATTTGAAGACCACGAGCCGGGCGGTCGGATACTTGCCGCCCTTGGAGATGATCACCGTCTCCTTGGTGATCTTCGGACTGGTGAACGGCGACCAGCCCGCCGGTGTCGGTATCGACACCCTCAGATCCGGCAGCGAGCCCGGCGCCACCTGTTGCCCGTTGACGCCGATGTTCTGCAGATACTGCGACAAGGGGACGGGCTTCTGCGTCGTCGTCGGGGCGGCGCCGGTCGTCGAGCTCCTCGTCAGGACCGACTGGTAGTCAGGGGGTTTCGGTGGTGAACAGGCCGCCACGGAGAGCGCGACCGCCACGACGGCGGCGCCGCAACGCAACCTCACAGAATCTCGCGCACCGCGTCGATCGGCCGCGCCAGCCGGGTGCCCTTCGGTGTGACGACGAAGGGGCGTTCGATCAGGATGGGATGCTCGGCCATCGCGTCGAGCAATTGCTCATCGGTCGCGTCGGCGAGATCGAGCTCGGCGTAGAGCGGTTCGCGCTTGCGCACGGCTGTGCGGACGTCGATGCCGGCGTCACGGATCATGTCAACGAGTTCGGCCCGCGACGGCGGGGTCTTCAGATACTGGACGACCCTCGGCTCAACGCCGTTGTCCCGCAACAAATCCAGCGTCTTGCGGGAGGTGCTGCACTTCGGGTTATGGTAGATGACGGTATCGGCCATCTAGGCGTCTCCGTCGAAAAGCCCTGTCACGGAGCCGTTTTCGAAAACGGCGCGAATGGTGCTGGCCAGCAGCGGCGCGATGGACAAGACCGTGAGCTGCGGGAAGCGCTTCTGCTCGTCGATGGGCAGCGTGTTCGTGACGATCACCTCGCGGGCGCCGCAGGAGGCCAGGCGCTCGGCGGCCGGGTCGGACAGCACGCCGTGGGTCGCCGCGATCACCACGTCGCTGGCGCCGTCGTCACGCAACAGGTTGACCGCGCCGGCGATGGTGCCGCCGGTGTCGATCATGTCGTCGATCAGGACGCAAGTCCGGCCTTCGACCTCGCCAACGACGCGGTTGGACACCACCTGGTTGGGCACCCGCGGATCACGGGTCTTGTGAATGAAGGCCAGCGGGACGCCGCCCAACGCGTCGGCCCATTTCTCGGCGATGCGCACCCGGCCCGAGTCGGGGGAGACCACGACCATGTTGCCGTCGGGGTAGTTGTCCTTGATGTAGCCGGTCAGCAGGTTCTGCGCCCGCATGTGGTCCACGGGCCCGTCGAAGAAGCCCTGGATCTGGTCGGTGTGCAGGTCGACGGTCACGATCCGGTCGGCGCCCGCGGTCTTGAGCAGGTCGGCGACCAGCCGCGCGGAGATGGGCTCGCGCCCGCGGTGCTTCTTGTCCTGCCGGGCGTAGGGGTAGAACGGCATGACCGCGGTGATCCGCTTCGCGCTGCCGCGCTTGAGCGCGTCGATCATGATCAGCTGTTCCATCAGCCAGTTGTTCACCGGCGCCGGGTTCGATTGCAGGACGAACGCGTCGCAACCGCGCACCGACTCGTGGAAACGAACGAAGATCTCGCCGTTGGCGAATTCCCGCGCGGTCTGCGCGGTGACGTGGACGTCGAGTTCCTTGGCCACCTGTTCGGCCAGCTCCGGATGCGCGCGGCCCGAGAACAGCATCAGGTTTTTTCGGTTATCGGTCCAGTCGTGGCTCACCGCACTGCCCTCGCCGTATCGGGATTGGAATCTAGAGAGGAAGGCCCAATCGTACGAAGCGAATCGTACGGAAATGTGGCCGGGTTGCCAGCAGCCGAATTCACGGTGTCGATTCGGGTGCTGCCGAAGGGGCGGCCGGCGGGTCCTGCTCGGTGGCTTTCTCGGCCGCTTTCGCCGCCGCGCTGCCCGGCCGCTTGCGCTGCACCCAGCCCTCGATGTTGCGCTGCGGCCCCGCCGACACCGCCAGCGCGCCCGGCGGGACGTCGTCGCGCACCACCGTGCCGGCGCCCGTGTAGGCCCCGTCGCCGACGGTCACCGGCGCGACGAACATGGTGTCCGAGCCGGTGCGGACGTGCGAGCCGACCGTGGTGCGTCGCTTGGACTCGCCGTCGTAGTTGACGAACACGCTGGACGCGCCGATGTTGCTGTGCTCGCCGATGTCGGCGTCGCCGACGTACGTCAGATGCGGGACCTTGGTGCCGGTCCCGATGTTGGAGTTCTTGGTCTCGACGAACGCGCCGAGCTTCCCGTCGGATCCCAGCGCGGTTCCCGGCCTCAGATACGTATAGGGGCCGACCGTGGCGCCGTTCCCGATCGACGAGGACGTGCCGTGGGTGCGCACCACCGACGCGCCGTCACCGACGACGACGTCGGTCAGGGTGGTGTCGGGCCCGACGACGCAGCGACCCCCGACCCTGGTGCGGCCGTGCAGCTGAGTGCCGGGGTGGATCACGGTGTCGCGGCCGATCGTCACGTCGACATCGATCCAGGTGCTGGCCGGGTCGATGATGGTCACGCCGGACAGCTGGTGGGCGGCGACGATCCGGCGGTTGAATTCGGCGCCCAGTTCGGCCAGCTGGACGCGGTTGTTGACGCCGGCCACCAGCGCGCTGTCGGCGACGTGCTGAGCATGCACGGTCCGGCCGTCCCCGCGCAGGATGGCGATGGCGTCGGTCAGGTAGAGCTCCTGCTGGGCGTTGTTGGCGCTCAGCCGGCTCAGCGCCGATCGCAGCGCCGCGATGTCGAAGGCGTAGACGCCGGCGTTGACCTCGTGAATCTCGCGTTGCGAGGGCGTCGCGTCGGTGTGCTCGACGATCCCCATCACCTCGTTGTCCTGGGTGCGCAGGATGCGGCCGTAGCCGACCGGATCGGTCAGCGTCGTGGTGAGCACCGTGACCGCGGCCGCCTGGGCGCTGTGGGTGGCGACCAGGCCGGCCAGGGTGTCGGAGTCCAGCAGCGGCGTGTCGCCCGAGGTGACGACGACGATGCCGGCGTAGTCGTCGGGCAGGGCCGACAGGCCGCACAGGACCGCGTGGCCGGTGCCCAGCGGCCGGTCCTGCAGCGCCACGTCGATCGTGCGGCCGAGGGTGTCGCCCAGCTCGGCGACCAGCGGCTCGACGCGCTCGTGATCGTGGCCGAGGACCACCACCAGATGCTGGGGCGCCACCTTGGCGACGGCGTGCAGGGAATGCGCCAGCATGCTGCGGCCGGCGATCGTGTGCACCACCTTCGGGGTGTCGGAGCGCATCCGGGTGCCGGGTCCGGCCGCGAGAACCAGGACCGCGGTGTCACCACGAAACGACACGGATCTCCCTTCTTCGCGCGAGCGTGCGTGTTTGTACGCCGACACGCCGTCAAGCGTGTCATTTCATGCACGCTCGCCGCAAAGGGCCACGCTAGCTCCGTCGCCAGGACTCGAACCTGAACTCTCAGAACCAAAATCTGATGTGCTGCCGATTACACCACGACGGACTGCCGGCCCACAGGCCCACGCCACCAAGACTCTAGACGGGACGGCAGCGCCGCGCCGAACCGATACGCTGATTGACGTGGCCGTTCTGGACCCTCAAACGCAAAAGGAGCCGGACAAGGAAGCGCGGGCGCCACGCGCCCGCATGACCGGTAGCGAGCGCCGCCAGCAGCTCATCGGCATCGCACGCTCGCTGTTCGCCGAACGCGGTTACGAGGGCACCTCGATCGAGGAGATCGCGCTGCGGGCCAACGTCTCCAAGCCCGTCGTCTACGAGCATTTCGGCGGCAAGGAGGGCTTGTACGCCGTCGTCGTCGACCGCGAGATGTCGGCGCTGTTGGACATGATCACCTCGTCGCTGACCAACAACCGGTCCCGGGTGCGGGTCGAGCGCGTCGCGCTGGCGCTGCTCACCTACGTCGAAGAACGCACCGACGGATTCCGCATCATGATCCGCGACTCGCCGGCCGCGATCAGCTCGGGCACCTACTCCAGCCTGCTCAACGACGCCGTCAGCCAGGTCAGCTCGATCCTGGCCGGCGACTTCGCCCGCCGGGGGCTGGATCCCGACCTGGCCCCCCTCTACGCGCAGGCGCTGGTGGGCTCGGTGTCGATGACGGCGCAATGGTGGCTCGACACCCGCGAGCCCAAGAAGGAAGTGGTGGCCGCGCACCTGGTCAACCTGATGTGGAACGGCCTGACGCACCTGGAGGCCGATCCCCGGCTGCAGGACGAGTAGGGCGCGGCTAGGGCCGCACCCCGCCCAGGAAATTGTTCAGGGCGTGTTTGCCGATTTCTCGTATGCCCAGGGGTCGCGGCAGCAGGCGGGTCACGACGAACATCATGCGCCGGTTCGGCGCCCCCACTTGCATGCTGGGCCGTTTGCCGAGATAGAGGACCGCCTCTTCGACGTTTTCTTCGGGCGTATTGATGAGGCTGCCCCGGGCCCGCGCGACCTCGAGCGCATCGGCGGCCCCCGGTGAACTCGTGAGCCCGGCCATGCACGCCAACACGTGTACGTTGTGGGGCTTCAGTTCGTACCAGAGCCCCTCGGCGAGAATGATGTTGTATGCCCTCGTCGCGCCGTAGTGCGTGTAGTACGGGCTGCCGATCAGCCCCGTGCCGCTACTCATCAGGACGATGCCGCCACGACGGCGCGCCTTCATCAGGGCCCCGTAGTGGTAGGTCAGCCCAAATGGACTGCAGCAGTTGATGTTTATCCGCTGCCGCTCGAATTCGAGGTTATCGGCCCAGAATCCCCCGACCGTGGCCAGCGCGGCGTTGGATACCAGCAGTCCGATTTCGCGGTCGCCGACGGCCGCGACGATGTTTTCCACGGCATCCGTCGCCCCCAGTTCCTGGGAGATGGCAAGCACCTCCACGCCGAACCGTGTCACCAACTCTTGGCGTTTCTTCTCCAGCTTTTCGGGGTTGCGCGCGACGATCGCAACCGACAAACCTTGGGACGCCGCATAATCCGCCCAGGCGCCGCCGATGCCCTCGCTCGCGCCGGCCACGAGCGCCCAGGGTCCGTACTGGCCGGCGAAGTCCTTCGGGGGGCGCCGGACGAGCGGGCTGTGCGCTTGCCACTGCTTGGCGACGATTGACTTCAACGCCAGAGCCGATTGTGCTGCGTTCATTGCTACCTTCCTGGTGTTTGTTCCCTGAGGGTGGGAATGGCCTTGAGGCGATCGATGAGGGTTCCCAGCACGTCGTCCGGCACGTCGATGACCGGCAGGCTCAGACCGGTGCACACCCCGGAATACCAGTACTCGAGCACTGCCGGGATGTCGTCGTAGGTGCCCTGCGGCACGACGATGTCCAGCACCTCGTCGGTGAGGTGCTTGTGCAGTTCGGACCATTCGTTCCTGCGCGCCATGCCGGTCAGCGCCTCGCCGACGCCCTCGAAGCCGAAGTGTTCGAGTTGCCGGCGATAGGCCGGGGTGCTGTAGAGGAAGGCAAGTTCTTTTTGCCGGTGTTCCCGCATCCGCGCCAGCTCGTCGGCGGTGGCGGCCATCAACGGTTGCGGGTTGGCCACCACGGCGAGCGGGGTCGTCGTGCGGCGACCGTTTCTCGCGCCCTCGGCCAGGGCCGGCAGAGTCTGCGACTTGAGGATCGACGGGTGTGAATTGGTGGGATGGCAGACGAAGCCGTCGGAGATTTCGCCGGCCAGAGCGCACATCTTCGCGTTCACCCCGCCGGTCCAGATCTGTGGAGCCGGACACGCGATCGGGCCGGGGTTGAAATACGGCTGGAGGCGGTCGAATCGGTAGAACCGCCCGCTGTAGTCGAGGGGCTCGCCGGTCTGGAAGGCGCGGAAGATGGCCAGCAGTGCTTCGATGTAATCCCTCATGCGCGGGGTCGGCTGCGACCACGGCACCGAGAATCGTCCGACGATGTTGCCGCGGACCTGGGAGGCCAGGCCGAGCTGGAAGCGCCCGTCGGAGTACTTGGCGAGATCCCAGGCCGCGTACGCGGTGATCATGGGACTGCGCGGAAACGCCAGGGCCATGCTGGTCCGCACGGTCAGCCGCGTCGTGTGGGTCAGCGCCATCGCCGCGACCGTGAACGCGTCGTGGATGGTTTCGGACACGTGGATGACCTCGAAGCCGATGCGCTCCATGCGCGCCGCCCACGGCCCGATCTCGGCCAGGCCGAGCTGGGCCGGCGCGGAGGCGACGACTTCCATCGGCCGCTCGGCCTCGCCAGCGGTCACCGGGTGAGCCCCCGGACGATCAGCGTGGTGTTGTGTTCGAGCCAGGCGTCGTCGAGCGTGCGCTCGGTGGCCATCGACATCATGACCGTGCCGCCGATCATGTCCATCAGCAGGCGCGCGTCGATGCCGCCGGCCGCCGACCCGTCGGCGGCCGCGTCGTCGAGGTAGTGCTGCAGGCGCTCGTAGGTGCCGCCCTGCAGCCGATCCAGCAGCCGCGCCGACAGCCCGGGCTCAGACGGCAGTTCGGCCGTCAGGCCCGACACCGCGCTGTGCACCGCCGGCCGGCTGAACAGCTGGATCGATCCCTCGAGCAGGCTGCGCACGACCGTCCGCAGGTCACCGGTCAACGGCAACTCCTCTTGTGGCGTCGGGGGAAACACCGCCGCGAAGACGAGTTCGATCTTGGTGGGGAAACGCCGGTACACCGCCGGCGGCGTGGCGCCGGCACGGGCCGCCACCAACGGAATGCTCAGCCGCGCATAGCCGATCTCTTCGAGCAGTTCGTTGGTGGCTTGCAGCACCGCGTCGTCGATGCGCGCATCGCGGGGCCGCCCCTGGGACTTCGTGTCGCGACGCCGGCGCTCGAAAGGTGTTGATTTCATTACGTTCAGATCGTAATGTTTTGCGGAGCCGGGCACAACGGTCCGCCTGAACACCGATCAATCGGAACGGGTCGCGAATAATGCTGCGCATCAATCGGTTTAGACCGAAGCGACCGGATAACGCGTGTCCACTCAACGATGAGGAACGCCCGTCATGGCCATCGAAACCCCACCCAGACCGCTACCGTTTCGGATCCTCAACGGCGGCTACCGCGCCGCGCGGCTGCTGGGCGCTCATCCCCTGCCGCTGCGCAAGTACGCGCTCATGGACCGGGCCAGCCGGCGCGCCGGCGGGCTGACCGACTTCGGCGACCCCCGCTTCGAAGCGGGCCTGGACCGGCTCATCGAGTCGATCAACAGCGAGGACAAGCTCAACGGCTTCGGCCGGATCCTGGCCACGACGCACATCACGAACCTGTTGCGCCAGCGGTTGCTGGTCATGGACCACGTCCGCAGGAATCCCTCGATCCGGGAGGAGGTCATCGCCAAGCCGGTCTTCCTGGTTGGCGCGCCCCGCACCGGCACCACGATCACCCATCACCTGCTGAGCCAGGACGATCGGTTTCGCTTCCCCCTCACCTGGGAGTGCGACGAGCTGCACCCACCGCTGGATCCCGCCACGATGCGCACCGACCCGCGCATCGACCGCAGTGAGAAGCAGATCCGGCGCACCCTGGCGCTGGCCCCCGATCTGGACGCGGCCCACCCGCTCGGCGCGTGGGAGGCCCAGGAATGCGCGCTGTTGCACGCCTACGCCTTTCACAGCGAGACGTTCCTCGTCATGTTCAACTGCCAGGGCTACGACCGGTGGCTGGCCGACCAGGACCGCACCTGGGTCTACCAGGAGGAGAAGCTGCTCCTGCAGTACATGCAGAGCGGGGGACTGCGTCCCCGGGAGAGCTGGCTACTCAAGACGCCACCGCACATGGCCAACATCGACAAGATCCTCGACGTCTTCCCCGACGCCCGCTTCGTCACCACCTACCGAGAACCCACCGAAGTCATCGCGTCCAGCTGCAAGCTGTCCGGCACCGTCTTCGCGATGGTGACCGACGGCGTCGACTGGCATGACCACGGCCGCTACATGAGCTGGCGCACCGGGAGCATGCTCGCCCGCAACGTCGAACTGCGGCGCCAATTCGCGGACCGCTCAGCGCAATTCATCGACTTTCCGATGGATCGGATGGTTCGCGACCCAATGGCGTGCGTCAAGGAGGTCTACGACCACTTCGGCATGGAACTCACCGCCGAGGTGCATCGGAAGATGAGCAGGTTCATGGCCGAGCGTGGCATGGCCACCCGCAAGCCCAACATCTACCGTGCCGAGGATTACGGACTCGACATCGCCACGATGTGGCCCGAACTCCAGTACTACCGCGACTTCTACGGAATCGAGGACAAGCGATGACCGAAGAATTGAACGACGCCGTGCGGGCGGCATGGCGGCGGTTCGGCGATCTGCACGACGACCTGCTCGCCGTCGCGCTGGCGCAGGGCGACCTCGACGAGGGTTCTGCCACTGCGCTTCTCGGGCGCCTGGTCGGCCACATTCAGTACCTGGGGCTGCAGCTGCGCAGCGACCCGGTGCGACCAACGCTGATCAATGCCCAGTACGCGCCCTGGAACTGGGGGCATTCCAACCCCGACACCCTGTACCTGTCGGCGCGCATCGACGATGCGCACGACTACCGGGTGTACGGCCAATTGGGCTCGGTTGCACAGACCACCTTCGGCGTCTACGCCGGCAAGGATGACCAGGCCCGGGCGGTCAAGACGCAGTCCGAGGACCTCGACGTCGCGCCGGACGGCTCCTTCGAGATCTACTTCAGCCGCGAGAAGATAGGAGATGCCAACTGGTTTGAGCTTCCCCCCGGGGCCGAGTCGTTCTGCTGCTATCAAACCTACGGCGACTGGCAACGGCAGTCGAAAGGCAGCATCCGCATCGAATGCCTCAATCCGCGACCACCGGCGGAGCCGCCGTCGCTGGCGCACGCCGTCGCCGCGTTCGATGCGCAGTTGGCCGCGTCGCGCGACCTTTTCACCATGTGGGTCAACGACATTCCCGCGCGCGTCTTCGGAGCCTTGCCGAAGAACGTCGCCATCCCGCCGATGCAACCACCGTCGGCCATGGCCGGAGCGTGGTTCGTGCCCATCTCCTGGGAACTGGAGGATGGCCAGGCCTTGGTGATCGACTACGAAATCCCCGCCGGCAGCCCATATGTCGGCATCTGCCTGACCAACCGGTGGAGCGAGATGATCGACATCGCGACCCGCCAGACGAGCCTGAACCGGGCCCAGTCGCACACCGACGGCAATCGCGTGCGGGTGCTGGTGGCGGCCCAGGACGTCGGCGTCGAAAACTGGCTCGACGCCCGCGGGTATCGAAGTGGGGTCGTGACCTGGCGGGCCACCGCGGCCGAGCAGCCCGCGACGCCGACCGCCACGGTGATCGACATCGACGACGTCGACGAGTACTTCGACCCCTTGCGGCGCGTCACCGCCTACCAGCGGGCGGCGGCGTTGTCGGCGCGGCAGCGCCATTTCGCCGAGCGCGACGTGCCGTGACCACTAGCGGCGTTTGCACTCACCACTAGCTCGATGGTGGTGAGCTGCTGCGCCCCGCTACGCGGCGCTTGCACTCACCACTAGCCGCAGTCACGGGAGAGCAGATCCGCGATCGTCTCGCGGCGCATCAGGGCGCGGGCCCGGCCGCCCTTGACCGCCACCAGCGGCGGACGGCCGACCATGTTGTAGTTCGACGCCATGCTGTGGTGGTAGGCGCCGGTGCAGGCCACGGCCAGCAGGTCGCCGGGGCGAAGGTCCGCCGGCAGCTCGATGTCGCGGACGATCTCGTCGCCGGCCTCGCAGTGCCGGCCGGCCACGGTGACGCGCTGTCTGGCTCCCCGCGGGTGCCGGTTCGCCAGCGTGACGGTGTAGTGCGCGCCGGACAACGACACCCGCGGGTTGTCGCTCATTCCGCCGTCGACGGCGACGAAGGTGCGGCCGCCCGGCTGCGTCTTCACCGAACACACCCGATACAGCGTCAGACCGGCCCGGCCACAGATGGCGCGTCCGGGTTCGACCACGACGGCCGGCCGGGGGAAGTGCTCGGCCGCGCAGGCCTCGTCCAGGGCGTCCTCGATGACGCGGGCCAGCTCGCCGAGGTCGAGCTCGCGATCGCCGGGAAGGTAGGGGATGGCGTGCCCACCGCCGATGTTGAGCTCGGTGAGGATGACGCCGTGGTGGGCGCGGATGTCGGCCATGGCCGCGATCATCCGGCGGATCGCTTCGCCGTACAGGGCCGCGTCGGTGACCTGCGAGCCGAGGTGGCAGTGCAGCCCCACCAGGTCGAGGATGGGGTGCGACAGCACGCGCTTCACCGCGTCCGCGGCACGGTCACCGGCGAGGGTGAAGCCGAACTTCTGATCGCTGATGCCGGTCGTGACGGCGCGGTGTCCGTGAATGTCGATATCGGGGGTCACCCGGATGAGCACCGGCTGGCGCCGGCAGGCGAGGCCCGCGAGGTAGGCGATCTCGATGCACGAATCGACCACGACGCGCCCGACGCCCACCCGGGCGGCCTCGCGCAGCTCGTCGGGCGACTTCGCGTTGCCGTGCATGACGATCCGTGCCGGGTCCACTCCCCCGGCCAGGGCAACGGCCAGTTCACCGCCCGAGCAGACAGCGACACCGAGGCCCTCCTCGCGCGCCCACCGCGCGACCGCGGTGGTCAGCAGCGACTTCCCGGCGTACACGATCCCGACACCGTGCAGCGCCTTGCGGTAGCGGCGGGCGCGATGGCGGAAGTCGGCCTCGTCGATGACGTAGGCCGGGGTGTCGAATTCGTCGGCGATGTCGGCCAGCGGCACGCCTCCGACGCAGAGCTGCCCGTCCTCATCGGGGCGGGTCGTGACCGGCCAGATCGTGGAATCGAACCGGCGAGATGCCGCCCGACCAAGCGACGGCACGATGTCCAGCAGTGTCATGAATCAAACGTGCGCCCGCCGCAGCTCGGGCGCCGCTTTTCTTACGATCCCTTGACGGCGCCGGGCTCAATATTGACGATCTTTGGCGCCCCTAGAATGGATTCATCATGACCGCACCGGGGCCTGTTCGCCCAGAAACCCCGATCGCGGGGCTCGTGGATCTGGCGCTGACCGCGCCGACCTTCCGGCAGCTGATCGACAGCGCGGCAACCCGACCCGCCGAATTGAACCTGGCCGGACCGGCCAGCGCGCGGTTGTTCGTCGCCGGCGCGCTGGCGCGGCTGGGTCCCTTGCTCGTGGTCACCGCGACCGGGCGCGAGGCCGACGAACTGACCGCCGAACTGCGCGGGGCGTTCGGCGACGCCGTGACGGTCTTCCCGTCCTGGGAAACCCTGCCGCACGAACGTCTTTCCCCCGGCATCGACACCGTCGGCACCCGCATGCTGGTGCTGCGCCGGCTGGCTCACCCCGACGAAGCGCGGCTGGGCCCGCCCTTGCAAGTGGTGGTGACGGCGGTGCGGTCGCTGTTGCAGCCGATGACGCCGCGGCTGGGCGACGTGGAGCCGGTCACCCTGAGCGTCGGCCGGGAGACCGCCTTCTCCGACGTCGTCGCCCGACTGGTCGAGCTGGCCTACACCCGGGTGGACATGGTCGGCCGGCGCGGTGAGTTCGCCGTGCGCGGCGGGATCCTCGACGTCTTCCCGCCGACCGCCGAACACCCGGTGCGCGTCGAGTTCTGGGGCGACGAGGTCAGCGAGATGCGGATGTTCTCCGTCGCCGATCAGCGCTCCATCCCCGAGATCGAGGTCGACGCGGTCACCGCGGTGGCCTGCCGCGAACTGCTGCTCACCGACGACGTGCGGGAGCGGGCCGCCGCGCTGGCCGCCCGGCACTCCACGGGCGAACCCGCCATCACCGGCAGCGTCACCGACATGCTGGCCAAGCTGGGCGAGGGCATCGCCGTCGACGGCATGGAGGCGTTGCTGCCGGTACTGCGGCCCGGCGAGCACGTGCTGCTGACAGACCAACTGGCCGGCGGCACCCCGATCTTGGTGTGTGACCCGGAGAAGGTGCGCAGCCGCGCGGCCGACCTGATCAAGACCGGCAGCGAATTCCTCGAGGCGTCGTGGTCGGTCGCGGCGCTGGGCACCGACGCGCCCGTCGACGTGGCCCAGTTCGGCGGATCCGGCTTTGCCGAACTGGACGATGTGCGGGCCGCGGCGGCCCGCGCCGGTCACCGGTGGTGGACGCTGAGCCAGCTCTCCGACGAGTCGGCGGTGGAGCTGGAAGTTCGGGCGGCGCCGTCGGCCCGCGGGCACCAGCACGACATCGACGGCATCTTCGCGATGCTGCGCGCCCACGTGGCCACGGGCGGGCACGCCGTGGTTGTCGCGCCCGGCACCGGGACCGCGCACCGGGTGGTCGAGCGGCTCGCCGAGTCCGAAACCCCCGCCGCCATGCTGGAACCGGGCGCCGCTCCGAAACCCGGGGTGGTCGGCGTGCTCAAGGGCCCGCTGCACGACGGCCTGATCATCCCGGGCGAGCCCGCCAACCTGGTGGTCATCACCGAGACGGATCTGACCGGCAACCGGGCGACGGCCGTCGAGGGAAAGCGGCTGGCCGCCAGGCGGCGCAACACCGTCGACCCGCTCGCGCTCACGGCCGGCGACCTGGTGGTGCACGACCAGCACGGCATCGGGCGGTTCGTGGAGATGGTCGAGCGGACCGTCGGCGGCGCGCGCCGGGAGTACCTGGTTCTCGAATACGCCTCGAGCAAGCGGGGCGGGGGTTCCGACAAGCTGTACGTGCCGATGGATTCGCTGGACCAGCTGTCGCGCTACGTCGGCGGGCAGGCGCCGGCGCTGAGCAGGCTCGGCGGCAGCGACTGGGCCAACACCAAGACCAAAGCGCGCCGGGCCGTGCGCGAGATCGCCGGCGAGCTGGTGTCGCTGTACGCCAAGCGGCAGGCCAGCCCCGGGCACGCGTTCGGGCCGGACACCCCGTGGCAGGCCGAGATGGAGGACGCGTTCGGGTTCACCGAGACCGTCGACCAGCTCACCGCGATCACCGAGGTCAAGGCCGACATGGAAAAGCCGGTCCCGATGGACCGGGTGATCTGCGGCGACGTCGGCTATGGCAAGACCGAGATCGCCGTGCGGGCGGCGTTCAAGGCCGTCCAGGACGGCAAACAGGTCGCCGTGCTGGTGCCCACCACGCTGCTGGCCGACCAGCACCTGCAGACGTTCAGCGAGCGGATGGCCGACTTCCCGGTGACCGTCAAGGGGCTGTCCCGGTTCACCGACACCGCCGAGTCCCGCGCCGTGATCGACGGCCTGGCCGACGGCACGGTCGACATCGTGATCGGCACCCATCGGCTGCTGCAGACCGGGGTGCGCTGGAAGGATCTGGGGCTGGTCGTCGTCGACGAGGAGCAGCGGTTCGGCGTCGAGCACAAGGAGCACATCAAGTCGCTGCGCACCCACGTCGACGTGCTCACCATGAGCGCCACCCCGATCCCCCGCACGCTGGAGATGAGCCTGGCCGGCATCCGCGAGATGTCGACGATCCTCACCCCGCCCGAGGAGCGGTATCCCGTGCTGACGTACGTCGGCCCGCACGACGAGAAGCAGGTCGCGGCCGCGTTGCGGCGCGAGCTGCTGCGCGACGGCCAGGCGTTCTACGTGCACAACCGGGTGAGCTCCATCGACCGGGCCGCCGCCCGGGTCCGCGAGCTGGTGCCCGAGGCGCGTGTCGTCGTCGCGCACGGGCAGATGCCCGAGGAGCGGCTCGAACGCACCGTGCAGGGCTTCTGGAACCGCGAGTACGACATCCTGGTCTGCACCACGATCGTGGAGACCGGCCTGGACATCTCCAACGCCAACACGCTGATCGTCGAGCGCGCCGACACCTTCGGGTTGTCGCAGCTGCACCAGCTGCGCGGCCGGGTCGGCCGCAGCCGCGAGCGCGGCTACGCCTACTTCCTGTATCCGCAACACGCGCCGCTGACCGAGACGGCCTACGACCGGCTGGCGACCATCGCGCAGAACAACGAGTTGGGCGCCGGCATGGCCGTCGCGCTCAAGGACCTGGAGATCCGCGGCGCCGGCAACGTGCTGGGCGTCGAGCAGTCCGGGCACGTCGCCGGGGTCGGCTTCGACCTGTACGTGCGGCTGGTGGGCGAGGCCGTGGAGGCGTACCGGGCGGCCGCCGACGGCCAAACGGTCACCACGCCCGAGGAGCCCAAGGATGTGCGGATCGACCTGCCGGTGGACGCGCACCTGCCGCCGGACTACATCGCCAGCGACCGGCTCCGGTTGGAGGGCTACCGGCGGCTGGCCGCGGCCTCCGACGATGCCGCCGTCGGCGCCGTTGTTGAGGAGCTGATCGACCGCTACGGCGCGCTGCCCGAGCCCGCCGAGCGGCTGGTGGCCGTCGCGCGGCTGCGGCTGTTGTGCCGCGACGCGGGCATCACCGAGGTCTCGGCCCCGTCGGCGGCGACCGTGCGGCTGTCGCCGGTGACGCTGCTGGATTCGGCCCAGGTGCGGCTCAAGCGGATGTACCCGGCGGCGCACTACCGCGCCACGACGTCCACGGTTCAGGTGCCCATTCCGCGGGCCGGCGGGGTCGGGGCGCCGCGCCTGCGCGACGTCGAATTGCTGCAGATGGTGGCCAACCTCGTCACGGCACTGCAGGGAAAACCACAGATAGAGATTGGTATAACGGGGTCACCAGCACCCACGAGCGGGGAGGAGCGGCGCGCATGATCGTCGTCTTGTTCGACCCCCGCCGCCCGTCGCTGGTGCCGGTCGAGGCCATCGAGCACCTCGCCGGCGAAGTGCAATACACCGAGGAGATGCCCGTCGCGGTGCCCTGGTCGCTGCCCGCCGCGCGACCGGTGCACTCCGGGGACCCCAACGCTCCAGCGCCGGTGCTGCTGTCCTCCGATCCGGACCACCCGGCCGTGGCCGCCCGATTGGCGGCCGGGGCGCGGCTGATCTCGGCGCCGGACAGGCCGCGCGGCGAGCGACTGGTCGACGCCGTGGCGTTGATGGACAAGTTGCGCACCGCGGGACCGTGGGAGAGCGAACAGACCCACGATTCGTTGCGCAGGTTTCTGCTCGAGGAGACCTACGAGCTGCTGGACGCGGTGCGCAGCGGCAACGCCGATCAGCTGCGCGAGGAACTCGGAGATGTGTTGCTACAGGTCCTCTTCCACGCCCGCATCGCCGAGGACGCGCCGCAGTCGGCGTTCACCATCGACGACGTCGCGGCCGCGTTGATGCGTAAACTGGGCAATCGGGTACCAGGAGTGCTTGCGGGGCAATCGATTTCACTCGAGGAGCAGTTGGCTCAATGGGAGGAGGCCAAGGCCTCAGAAAGGGCGGCAAAGGCGCGAAACTCGGTGATGGACGACGTGCACACCGGTCAACCGGCACTGGCTTTGGCGCAGAAGGTGATTCAGCGCGCCGAGAAGGCGGGGTTACCCGCCGACCTGATCCCCGCCGAGATGACCTCCGTTTCGGTGGCCGCCGACTTCGATGCGGAAAGCGCGCTTCGCGCCGCGGTTTTGGAGTTCGTTGACACGGTCCGCAGCGTGGAGACAGCGATCGCGGCCGCGCGCCGCGGCGACAACGTTCCGGTCGAACTCGACGTCGCGCCGCTGGGCGAGGTCACCGAGGAGGAGTGGCGCGCGCACTGGCCGCTCGCCGAATCGGCCCTCGAAGAGACGGTCGTCGGCGAGCCGGCCGCCGACGACGCCGGCTCCAAGGCGTCCGGCGGGGGCTCCAAGCGGCGCAAAGGGCGGAAATAGTGCACTTTGGCGCTGCCGCGGTGCGCTTCGGGCAGCAATCGACGGGTTAGCCGCGAAACCCGTGGGACGATGGTCTGGCAGGAGTTGGTGCAGGGGAGTAGTAGGGGAGCTTAAACGGGCATGGTTTCGCCGAGGCGTTGGTTGCGTGCGGCCGCCGTGATCGGCGCGACCGCCATGCTTCTCGCGTCCAGCTGCACCTGGCAGCTCAGCCTGTTCATCCCCGCGGGCGTCCCGCCGCCGGCCGGGGATCCGGTGCCGCCGGTGGACACCCACGTCAGCGGTCGGCCCGCGGATCAGTTGCGCCAGTGGGCCCAGCAACGGTCGGCGGCATTGGAGATTCCCGTCGTCGCGCTGGAGGCCTACGCATACGCCGCCCGCGTCGCCGAGGTCGAGAACCCGAAGTGCCATATCGCCTGGACCACGCTGGCGGGCATCGGGCAGGTCGAGAGCCACCACGGCACCTACCGGGGCGCGACCCTGTCACCGAATGGGGACGTGAGTCCGCCCATTCGTGGCGTTCGTCTGGACGGCAGTGGGGGGACCTTGCGCATCGTCGACGCCGAGGAAGGGGCCGACGGCGAGCCCAGCGTGGTGCGCGCGATGGGCCCGATGCAGTTCATTCCCGAGACGTGGCGGTTGTACGGGGTGGACGCCCACAACGACGGCCGCGTCAGCCCGGACAACATCGACGATGCGGCGCTGGCGGCGGCCGGTTACCTGTGCTGGCGCGGAAAGGACCTCGGGACTCCCCGGGGGTGGATCACCGCGCTGCGGGCCTACAACAACTCCGGCGTCTACGCGCGGGCGGTGCGGGACTGGGCAACCGCCTACGCGGCGGGTCACCCGCTGTAGCAGGATGTATCGCTGACCCAGCTTTACGACGCAAGGAGAACCCAGTGCCGCTTATCGAGCAGGTCGGGGCCCGCGAGATCCTCGACTCCCG
Source organism: Mycobacterium interjectum (assembly GCF_900078675.2). GTDB lineage: Bacteria > Actinomycetota > Actinomycetes > Mycobacteriales > Mycobacteriaceae > Mycobacterium > Mycobacterium interjectum. Next base: position 3,119,179 of record NZ_LT546237.1, on the reverse strand, counting down.
CGGTAACCCGACCGTCGAGGTCGAGATCGCTCTGATGGACGGGACGTTTGCCCGCGCCGCGGTGCCCTCCGGCGCGTCGACGGGGGAGCACGAGGCCGTCGAGCTGCGCGACGGCGGAGAACGATACGGCGGCAAAGGCGTGCAGAAGGCAGTGCAGGCCGTCCTCGACGAGATCGGTCCCGCGGTCATCGGCCTGGCCGCCGACGACCAGCGGCTGGTGGACCAGGCGCTGGTCGACCTCGACGGAACCCCCGACAAGTCCCGGCTGGGCGGCAACGCCATCCTGGGCGTCTCGCTGGCCGTCGCCAAAGCGGCCGCCGATTCCGCCGAGTTGCCGCTGTTCCGCTACCTCGGCGGCCCCAACGCCCACATCCTGCCGGTGCCGATGATGAACATCCTCAACGGCGGTGCCCACGCCGACACCGCCGTCGACATTCAGGAGTTCATGGTGGCGCCCATCGGCGCGCCCAGCTTCGCCGAGGCGTTGCGGTGGGGCGCCGAGGTGTACCACGCGCTCAAATCCGTGTTGAAGAAGGAGGGCCTCTCCACCGGCCTGGGCGACGAGGGCGGGTTCGCCCCCGACGTGGCCGGCACCACCGCGGCGCTGGACCTGATCGGCCGGGCCATCGAATCGGCGGGCTTCAAACTCGGCACCGACGTGGCGCTGGCCATCGACGCGGCCGCCACCGAGTTCTACGCCGACGGCACCGGCTACAACTTCGAGGGCTCCACGCGCACCGCCGAGCAGATGGCGGAGTTCTACGCCGGCCTGCTCGGCTCCTATCCGCTGGTGTCCCTGGAAGACCCGCTGTCCGAAGACGATTGGGACGGTTGGGTGGCCCTGACCGCCGCGATAGGCGAACGGGTGCAAATCGTGGGCGACGACATCTTCGTCACCAATCCCGAACGGCTCGAAGACGGTATCGAAAAGGGCGTCGCAAACGCCTTGCTGGTCAAGGTGAACCAGATCGGCACGCTGACCGAGACGCTCGACGCCGTCGCGCTGGCCCATCACAGCGGCTATCGCACGATGATGAGCCACCGCAGCGGCGAGACGGAAGACACCACGATCGCCGACCTGGCGGTGGCCGTCGGGTGCGGCCAGATCAAGACCGGCGCGCCCGCCCGCAGCGAGCGCGTGGCCAAATACAATCAGCTGTTGCGGATCGAGGAAGCCCTCGGTGACGCGGCACGCTACGCAGGCGATCTGGCGTTCCCCCGGTACGCGCTGGATCAGAAATAGGTTGAAACACCTTTGACGCCCAAGCCCGATCCGAAGCGGCGCTCCCCGGCATCGCGCCCGGGGAAGGCCGGCGATTCGGTTCGGCGCCGTCGGACCGTCAAGCCGTCGCAAACGGCCAACCATACGACGCGGTCGCTGCAGGAGCGTGTCGTCGAACCCATCAAGCGGCAGGTCGCCGAATCCGTCGAACAGCGGTCCGACCAGCGGCTGGGGTTCACCGCGCGGCGGGCGGCGGTGCTGGCCGCGGTGATCTGCGTGCTCACCCTGACCATCGCCGGCCCGGTGCGCACCTACTTCGCGCAGCGCACCGAGATGAACCAGTTGGCCGCCAGCGAGGCCGCGCTGCGCGCTCAGATCGCCGACCTCGAACAGAAGAAGGTGAAACTGGGTGACCCGGCCTACATCGCGGCGCAGGCCCGCGAGCGCCTGGGTTTCGTGATGCCCGGGGACATCCCATTCCAGGTTCAACTTCCGCCGACGGCGGCGGTAGCCACGCAGCCCGGAGCGGACACGACGAAGCCGGCCAGCCACGACCCGTGGTACACCTCGCTGTGGCATACCATCGCCGATGCCCCGCACCTGCCGCCGGCACCGCCGGAGGCACCCAACCCGACCGCCCCCGGTGGTTGATCGTGCCGACTTGGATGCGGTGGCGCGTCAGCTCGGGCGTGAGCCGCGCGGGGTGCTGGAGATCGCCTACCGCTGTCCCAACGGCGAGCCGGGCGTGGTGAAGACGGCGCCGAAACTTCCTGACGGCACGCCCTTTCCGACGTTGTACTACCTGACGCATCCGGCGCTGACCGCGGCCGCCAGCAGGCTCGAGACGACCGGATTGATGCGCGAGATGACCGAGCGGTTGCGGCAGGACCCCGAACTGGCGGCCGCGTACCGCCGAGCCCACGAGTCGTATTTGGCCGAACGCGATGCCATCGAGCCGCTGGGGACGACATTCTCCGCCGGGGGGATGCCGGACCGGGTCAAGTGCCTGCACGTACTGATCGCGCACTCGCTGGCCAAGGGTCCGGGCGTGAATCCTCTTGGTGACGAGGCGTTATCGCTGTTGGCCGACGACCCCGAGATGGGCACGGTGCTGGTGGCGGGGCAGTGGTGAGTCGGCTCGCCGCAATCGATTGCGGTACCAACTCGATCCGGTTGCTGATCGCCGACGCCGGCGACGGCCGGTTGAGCGACGTGCACCGCGAGACGCGGATCGTGCGGTTGGGCCAGGGCGTCGACGCGACGGGTGAGTTCGCGCCGGACGCGATCGCCCGAACCCGGGCCGCGCTGGCCGATTACGCTGCGCAGCTGAAGGAGCATGGCGTCGAGCGAGTGCGAATGGTGGCCACCTCGGCGGCTCGCGACGTCGCGAATCGCGATGTCTTCTTTGCGATGACGGCCGAGGTGCTGGGCGCCGTGTTGCCGGGCGCGGTTGCCGAGGTGATCACCGGCTCCGAGGAGGCCGAGCTGTCCTTCCTCGGCGCCGTCGGCGAATTAGACAGCGCTGAGGCTCCTTTCGTTGTCGTCGACCTCGGCGGCGGCTCCACCGAGATCGTGGTCGGTGGGGATGCGGTGGTGGCCAGCTACTCGGCCGACATCGGCTGTGTCCGGCTCACCGAGCGGTGCCTGCACTCGGATCCGCCGACGCCGCGGGAAGTGGAGGCGGCCCGCGGGGTGGTGCGCGAGCGGCTCGACGTCGCGCTGGGCGTGGTGCCCGTCGAAGGGGCACGGACCTGGGTCGGGCTCGCCGGGACGATGACGACGCTGTCCGCGCTGGCGCACAACATGACAACGTATGACTCTGCGGCCATTCATCTTTCGCGCGTCGCGGGCGGCGACCTGCTAGCGGTGTGCGAGCGGCTGATCGGCATGACGCGATCCGAGCGGGCGGCGCTGCCGCCGATGCACGCGGGCCGGGCCGACGTGATCGGCGGCGGCGCGATCGTGGTGGAGGAATTGGCGCGCGAGCTGCGGGCCCGCGCCGGCATCGACGAGCTGATCGTCAGTGAACACGACATTTTGGACGGCATCGTGCTGTCGATCGCCGACTGATCGCGAACGTCGACTTGTTGCGTTGGTTGCCAAAATGGGCACAACAAGTCGACGTTGGGCGCAGGGAGTGTCAGGCCTCGAACCGGTAGCCCATGCCCGATTCGGTCAGCAGATGCTTGGGATGCGACGGGTCATCTTCGAGTTTGCGCCGCAACTGCGCCAGATACACACGCAGGTAATGGGTTTCGGTGGCGTACGCCGGCCCCCACACCTCTTTCAGCAACTCCTCGCGGCCCACCAGCTTGCCGCGGTTGCGCACCAGCACCTCGAGCATGCCCCACTCGGTCGGCGTCAGGTGCACCTCCACGCCGTCCTTGGTGACCTTCTTGGCGGCCAGATCGACGGTGAACGCGTCTGTTTCGATCACCGGCTCATCCACTTCGGACGCCGCCGCGTTGCGGCGCGCCGCGGCGCGCAGCCGGGCCAAGAACTCGTCCATCCCAAAGGGTTTCGTCACGTAGTCATCGGCGCCGGCGTCGAGGGCCTCGACCTTGTCCGACGAATCCGTGCGCGCGGACAGCACGATCACCGGCGCCGAGAGCCAGCCGCGCAGACCGGCCAGCACCTCGATGCCGGATATGTCGGGCAGGCCGAGGTCCAGGATCACCACGTCGGGCTTGTGCTCGGCGGCCGCGCGCAGCGCTCCCGCACCGGTCGAGGCGGTGATGACCTCGTAGCCACGGACCGACAGGTTGATCCGCAGCGCGCGCAGGATGTGCGGCTCGTCGTCGATCACCAACACCCGGGTCATAGCGCACCAAACGCCTGCGGCGCGGCCAGATCCACCACGACGGTCAGCCCGCCGCCCGGGGTGTCGCCGGCCGCGATGGTGCCGCCCATCGCCTCGACGAAGCCGCGCGCCACCGACATGCCCAGGCCCACGCCGGTGGTGTTGTCGTGATCGCCCAGCCGCTGGAAGGCCTCGAAGATCTGGTCCTCGGTGCCCTTCGGTATTCCCGGGCCCTCGTCGATGACGTTGACCAGGACGCGATCGCCCACGCGCCCGGCGTTGACGCGAACCACGCAGTTGGGCGCGTAGCGCAGCGCGTTGTCGATCAGGTTGGCAAAGACCCGTTCCAGCAGCCCGGCGTCGGCCATCACCACCGCGTCGCCCACGTCGACCTTGACGCGATCGATGGCCGATCGGTAGAACCCGGTGGCGCCCTTGCCGATACTGACCAGGGCGCGCTGCACCGTTTCCTCCAGATACACGCGGCGCAGGTCCGGGTGGATCACCCCGGCGGCCAGGCGCGAGGAATCGAGCAGGTTCCCGACCAGCGCGGTCAGCTGGTCGATCGACTCCTCGATGGTGGCGAGCAGTTCGGCGGTGTCCTGGGCGGAAAAGGCGACATCCTCGGCGCGCAGGCTGGACACGGCCACCTTGGCCGCCGCCAGCGGCGTGCGCAGGTCGTGGCTGACCGCCGAAAGCAGGGAGCGCCGCAGCTCGTCGGCCCGCACGATCGCCTCGGCCCGGCTCGCCTCCTCGGCCAATTCGCGCTGCCTGATCAGGCCCGCCGCCTGCTTGGCCACCGCGCTGAGCACCCGGCGGTCGCGCGTGGAGAGCTTCCTGCCGGCCATCAGCATCCAGAACTCTTCGTCGCCGACCTCGATCGCGGTGTCGGCCGAATCGACGCTCACACAAGGGTCTTTGCCCACGCAGGCGACGATGTAGCCCTTCCTTCCGGTGGCGCGCTCTTCCTCGCTGGGTTCGCGCAGCATGCTGACGGCGCGCTGGGAGTAGGTCTCGCGCACGCGCTCCAGCAGGGTCTCGAGGTCGGCGCCGCGCAGCACCGACCCGGCGAACAGCGTGAGCAGCTCGGCCTCTTGGGATGCGCGACGGGCTTCGCGGGTGCGTTTGGTCGCACCGTCGACGAGGATCGCGACGGCGACCGCCACCAACAGCAGGACGAGCTCTGTGACGGCGGCGGCCGGTTCCGCGATCGTAAAGGTGTGCCGCGGAGCCGTCAGATAGTAGTTCAACAACAGGCTGGACAACACCGCCGAAAGGACCGCCGGGGCAACGCCTCCGAGCAGGGCTACCACCAAGACCCCGACAAAGAACAGCGCGCTGTCACCGCTGGTCCCCAGATACGGGTCCAACAGCGCCACCGTAACGGCGCAGATGGCCGACGGCACAATGACGGCGGCCAGCCACGAGGCGACCCGGCGCTCGCGGGGCACGAGCGACCCGAGATGAAGGACGCGTTTGGATTCCTCGTGCGTGACGATGTGCACGTCGATCTTCCCGGACCGCTCCACGATCGTGGGGCCGATCCCCTCCTCGAAGATGCGGGCCCAGCGGGGCCGCCGGGAGGTGCCGATCACCAGCTGGGTCGCATTGTTTTCGCGGGCGAAATCGAGCAGGGCCGTGGGAACGTCGTCGCCGACCACGGTGTGCAGGGACGCGTCCAGGCTGTTGGCCAGCTCACGAATCTTGGTCATTCTGCGTTCCGAGACGCCGGCCAGCCCGTCACCGCGGATGACGTGCACCACCATCAGCTCGGCGCTGGACTTTGACGCGATGCGGGATGCCCGCCGTACCAACGTCTCCGATTCCGGGCCACCGGTGACGGCCACCACGACGCGTTCCCGCGCCTCCCACATGTCGGTGATCTTGTTCTCGGCACGGTACTTGGCCAGCGCGGTGTCCACCTGGTCGGCCAGCCACAGCAGCGCCAATTCCCGAAGCGCGGTGAGGTTTCCGCGGCGGAAGTAATTCGACAGCGCCGCGTCGATCCGCTCCGGCGCATAGACGTTGCCGTGGGATAGCCTGCGGCGCAAGGCCTCCGGAGTGATGTCGATGAGCTCGACCTGCGAGGCCTGGCGCACGATCGAATCCGGTATGGTTTCCTGCTGTTCGATGCCGGTGATCTGGGCGACGACGTCGTTGAGGCTTTCCAGGTGCTGGATGTTGACGGTGGAGATCACCGTGATCCCCGCGTCGAGCAGCTCTTCGACGTCCTGCCAGCGCTTTTCGTTCTTGCTACCGGGTGTGTTGGTGTGGGCGAGTTCGTCCACCAGGACCACCTGCGGATGCCGCGCCAGCACGGCCGGCACATCGAGTTCCGGGAAGGTGCCGCCCCGGTATTCGACGCGGCGCGGCGGGATGACCTCGATGCCCTCAATCAGCTCAGCGGTTTTCGCGCGACCGTGGGTCTCGACCACCGCCGCCACCACGTCGGTGCCGCGCTCCAGCCGTCGGTGCGCCTCGCCGAGCATCGCGTAGGTCTTGCCGACACCGGGAGCGGCACCGAGGTAGATGCGTAGTTCCCCGCGCTTGGGACGGTGGTCGGTCACGCTCACGTCAACCATCATCCCCTAAGTTCGATGGCCCGGCTCCCAACTCGCGCCGTTCCGGCGCTCGCCGTCGCCAGGCTGGGCTAGCCCGAGACCGGATACTGGCGATCGAGTTGCAGGTTGAGCTGCAGCACGTTCACGGTCGGCTCACCCAAGACCCCGAGGCCGCGCCCGCTGCGGTAGTGCGCGAGGACAGCCCGGATCTGATCGGGGCTGACGTGGCGGGCCTTGGACACCCGGGTGACCTGGATGTCGGCGTAGGCCGGGGAGATGTTCGGGTCCAGGCCGCTGCCGCTGGCGGTGACCGCATCGGCCGGCACGGCCGGGTTGGCGGGTGCGGCGCCGCGGACGGGCACGATCTGGCCGATCGTGTAGTCCTCGCCGTACTTGGCGCAGTCGACCCGCACGCCCTCGTAGATCGTCAGGAACGGCGCCTGCGTCGACTGGCACGGCTCGTTGACGCTGACCACCCGGGTGGGGTGAACGACGTTTCCGCGGGCGTCGCGCGGGCCGATCACCGAGAGCACCGCGCCCACGCCGCCGCCCGTGCAGAACGGCCGCGACCCGTCCACGCCCTCCAGCTGCCCGACGGCGGAACTGCGCGTGCACACCTGCGTCAGCAGGCTCGGCTTGAAGCCCGCATCGGAAGCGGACTTGCCGGCCGCCATCTGCGCCGGATCCGCGGGGGTGTCGACGATACTTTCCGGGCCGAGGTTGCTCGCGCTCGAGTTGAGCGGGTCGTATCCGGTGCCGGCCGCCGAGGGGCGGCTCTGGAAGTATTGCGGCAGCGCGTTGCCGTCCTTGTCGGTGAAGAGCTGGCCGATCAGCCGGCTGCCGACCGGCTTGCCGTTGGCGGTGAGGATCGACCCTTCGGCCTTGTCGTGCAATCCCGGGATCTGCGCGACGAGCCAGATGAACAGGGGGTAGGCGAGACCGGTGAGCACCGTCAGTACCAGCAGCGCGCGAAAGGCCGCCCAGTGCATGCGGATGAAATTGGAGAACTTCATGTCAGGACATCCCGGGGACGAATTGGATGATGAGGTCGATTGCCTTGATTCCGATGAACGGGGCGACGATGCCGCCGAGCCCGTAGACGTAGAGGTTGCGGCTCAACAGCTTTGACGCGCTGCTCGGCGTGTAGCGCACACCACGCAGCGACAACGGGATCAGCATGACGATGATGATGGCGTTGAAGATCACCGCCGACAGGATCGCCGACTGCGGGCTGTGCAACCGCATGATGTTGATCATGTCCAGCCCGGGGAACAGCGCGACGAACATCGCCGGGATGATCGCGAAGTACTTGGCGATGTCGTTGGCGATGGAGAAGGTGGTCAGCGCCCCGCGGGTGATCAGCAGCTGCTTGCCGATCTCGACGATCTCGATGAGCTTGGTGGGGTCGGAGTCGAGATCGACCATGTTTCCGGCCTCTTTGGCCGCCGAGGTTCCGGTGTTCATCGCGACGCCGACGTCGGCCTGGGCCAGCGCCGGCGCATCGTTGGTGCCGTCGCCGGTCATCGCGACCAGCTTGCCGCCCTCCTGCTCGCGCTTGATCAGCGCCAGCTTGTCCTCGGGCGTCGCCTCGGCGAGGAAGTCGTCGACGCCGGCCTCGTCGGCAATCGCCTTGGCGGTCAACGGGTTATCGCCGGTGATCATCACCGTTCTGATGCCCATTTTCCGCATCTCGTCGAAGCGTTCCCGCATGCCTTGCTTGACGACGTCCTTGAGGTGAATGACCCCCAGCACCGCCGCCTCGCCATTGAGGCATTCGCCGACGACCAGCGGGGTGCCACCGCTCGCCGAAATGCCGTCGACGATCTCGCCGAGCTGCAATGGAACCTTGCCGCCTTGTTCGCGAACCCATTCCGCGACCGAGCTGGCCGCCCCCTTGCGCAGCAGATGCCCGTCGAGGTCGACGCCCGACATCCGGGTGGAGGCGGAGAACTCCACCCAATGGGCGTGCGCGAGTTCGCCGGGCGTGCGGGCGCGCAGCCCGAAATGCTGCTTGGCGAACACGACGATCGAGCGTCCCTCCGGCGTCTCGTCGGCCAGGCTCGACAATTGCGCGGCGTCCGCCAGCTGCTCCGGGGTGACGCCGTCGAGCGGTAGGAACGCGCCGGCCTGCCGGTTGCCCAGGGTGATGGTGCCGGTCTTGTCGAGCAGCAGCGTGTTCACGTCGCCGGCGGCTTCCACCGCGCGCCCGGACATCGCGAGCACGTTGCGCTGCACCAGCCGGTCCATCCCCGCGATGCCGATCGCCGACAGCAGCGCGCCGATCGTGGTCGGGATCAGGCACACCAGCAGCGACACCATCACGATCCCGGTGACGCCACTTGCGTTGAGCGCCTGGGTGTCCGGGACGCCCGGGCTGTTCGCCTTGGAGTAGATCGCGAGCGGCTGCAGGGTCGCGACGGCGAAGACGAAAATGATCGTCAACGCGGCCAAGAGGATGTTCAGCGCGATCTCGTTGGGGGTCTTCTGCCGGTTGGCGCCCTCGACAAGCGCGATCATCCGGTCGATGAAGCTCTCGCCCGGCTTTTGGGTGATTTGCACGACGATCCGGTCGCTCAGCACGGTGGTGCCGCCGGTGACCGCCGAACGGTCGCCGCCGGATTCGCGGATCACCGGCGCCGATTCGCCGGTGATCGCCGATTCGTCCACCGACGCAATGCCTTCCACCACGTCACCGTCGCCCGGTATCACCTGTCCGGCCTCGACCACGACGATGTCGCCCTGCTGCAGCAACGGCGCCGCGACCTCTTCCTCGATTGAGGGGGCACCCGGCTGCCAATTCCTGAGCCGCCGGGCCAAGGTCTGGGTCTTGGCTTTGCGCAGCGTTTCGGCCTGGGCTTTGCCGCGGCCTTCGGCCACCGCCTCCGCGACATTGGCGAAGAGCACGGTCAGCCACAGCCAGACCACGATCAGCCAGGCGAACCAGGTTTCGTTGATGACCGCCAGCACGGTGCTCCACGCTGCCCCGATTTCGACGATGAACATCACCGGGTTGCGCCACAGGGTGCGCGGGTCGAGCTTGCGCAGCGCGTCCGGCATCGAGCGCCACAGCATCTTCGGGTCGAGCAACCCGCCATGCACCCGTTTCGTGCTCGTGGCGGTCGCCGGGTGAGCTTCGGACGAGTCGACGGCGGTCGCGGTCATCAGTGGATTCCTTCAGCGAGAGGCCCGAGCGCGAGCATGGGCAGGAAAGTAAGGGCAACGAGGATCACCGTGACGCCGGCGACCATTCCGACGAACTGCGGCCGGTGTGTGGGCAGGGTACCCGCGGATTCCGGCGTGTGGCCCTGCTTGGCGAGCGATCCGGCCAGCGCCAACACGAGCACAATCGGGAGGAATCGGCCGAAGACCATGGCCAACCCGAGGGCGGTGTTGTACCAGTTGGTGTTGACGCTGATCCCGGCAAAGGCGGAGCCGTTGTTGTTCGCGGCGGAGGTGAACGCGTAAAGGACCTCCGACAGCCCGTGCGGGCCGGTGTTGAGCATCCCGGCGCGTTCGCCGGGCAGCGCCATCGCAATCGCGGTGCCGGTCAGCACGATCAGCGGGGTGACCAGGAAATAACTTCCCGCGAGCTTGATTTCGCGCGGGTTGATCTTCTTGCCGAGGTATTCCGGGGTGCGACCGACCATCAGCCCGGCGACGAACACCGTGATCACCGCCAATACCAACATGCCGTACAGGCCCGACCCGGTGCCGCCGGGCGCTACCTCGCCGAGCTGCATGTTGAACAAGGCCATCATCCCGCCGAGGCTGGTGTAGGAGTCGTGGAACGAGTCGACGGCGCCGGTGGAGGTGAGCGTCGTGGAGTCCGCGAACACCGCGGAGTTGGCGATGCCGAACCGCTGCTCGACGCCTTCCATGGCGGCGCCGACCGCGGTCGGCACCGTGCCGTGGTGCCGCAGCTGGAAGAACATCATGAGGGACACGCTGATCGCGTACAGGGTCGCCATGACCGAGGCGATCGCGTAGCCCTGCTTCGTGCTGCCCACCATGCGCCCGAAGGTGCGCGGCAGGGAGAAGCTGATCACCAGCAGCAGGAAGATCTCCAGCCAGTTGGTCCAGTTCGTCGGGTTCTCGAACGGATGCGAGGAGTTCGCGTTGTAGAAGCCGCCACCGTTGGTGCCGAGCTCCTTGATGACCTCCTGGCTGGCCACCGGGCCGCCGGTGATCGTCTGCTGGGCGCCGCCAAGGGTGTTGACGACCTGGTCGTTGAGGTGGAAGTTCTGGATCGCTCCGCCCGCAATGAGCACGATCGCGCCGACGACGGAGATCGGCAGCAGGATGCGCAGCACTGTGCGGACGAGGTCGACCCAGAAGTTGCCCAGGTCGCCGGTGCGCTTGCGGGCAAACCCGCGCACCAGTGCGATCGCCACCGCCATGCCGACGGCTGCCGAGACGAAGTTCTGCACCGCCAGCCCGGCCATCTGGACCAGGTGCCCCTGCGTCGACTCGCCGGAGTAGGCCTGCCAGTTGGTGTTGGTAGTGAAGCTGACGGCGGTGTTCCACGCCAGCCCCGGCGTCATTTGGGTGGCCGGATCGTGCAGGTGCAACGGCAATTTGCCCTGCACGAGCTGAAATGCGAACAGGAACAGGATGCTGACCGACGAGAACGCCAAGACGCTGCGGGCGTAGGCCCCCCAGGTCTGTTCCGAGCGCGAGTCGACGCCGATCAGCCGGTAGATCGCCCGCTCGACGGAGGAGTCCTTCTCCGACGTGTACACCCGGTACATGTAGTCGCCGAACGGCACATGCACCACCACCAGCGCCACGACGAGGACGACGAGGAAGATGATCCCCGCTGTTGTTGTGCTCACTAGAACCTCTCCGGAAACAGCAGGGCGCCTGCGAGATACATTGCAAGGACGATCGAAAGTGCCAAGCCGACGATGTTTTCGTAACTCACAGCCGCTCGACCAACTTCTGCGCCAGCCCGAGCACGGCGAACACCGCGATCGTCACCAAGACGTAGATCGACACGCCCATCTTGTCTCCATTCCGAGATAATCCTGCGCACACTTAACGGCCTCATCGAGTCAGCCGCAGCGCAGGACTCGGAGGCAAGACCAGATTGAAACTAGACAGCGTTTGTCGGATAGGGCCTTTGGTTGACACTTTCCTAACGGCGCCGCAGTGCGCCTTTACGGTTTCTTTACGCGCACTCGAACATGTCCGGGCCCTACCCGTTGAGCCGTTCATAGAGGGCGCGCAATGCGACATATCGACGATCGACGTCGGTGCGATCGGATTCCTCGGGAACCGATTCGGCGTTCGCGCGCTGGATCATGGCCGCCTGGTCCATCAGGACTCGTGCGCGTTGCCGGTCGGTCGCTTGTTCCATGATCGTCGTTAACGCGTCGAGCTGGCGGATCATCACCGCGGGCATCCCCCGGCTGGCTTGGCGGATCTTTTCAAAGGCTCGCTGCACCAGCCGCTCATAGCTGACTTGATCGGAGATGACGCGGATGATGCCGCGATGGTCGCGATGGACTTGGGTGGGCGTCCATACCGGCGCGATTTTGCACAGGCAGTCGCCGAGCCAGTCGATGCACGTTAGTGCTGTGAAGGTGTCGTTGACGGCCGGTGATAGCGCTCGGATGGCGATCTCGACGAGCTGATCCACGCCGAAGGCGACGTCCTGTGTCAGGGTGCGGTGCGGTCCCGTTGCCTGGGCGCGGGCCAGGTAGTCGGCCACCTGCTCGGCGGCGGTGGCAGGCCACACGCTGGCCAGTTCACGCCCTGCAACGAGGAAGTGGCCCGGGCGGTAGGGCAGTCGGATCACCGCGTCCGCCTCGGTGGCGACGCGGACCAGCGTCTGATGTCGAATGAATTGCAGGTAACCGCTTTTGGGAGTGCGAATGACGCTGCCGGAGGTTTCGATCGTGGCGAGCAGCTCGTCGAGCGACGGGCCCTCCGCAGGCTTTCGTGCCGACCCGGGCTGGTCGCTGCTCTGCAGCGCGACGGCATGGGTCAGATCTTTCGCGATGCCGGCGATCACCTGTGGTAGCTGGATCTGGGTGGCGATGTGGTGAATGAAATAGATCAGCACCGCCAGATCGATGAGCACCAGGCCGAAAGCGGTTGTGATGGATATATGAGGGACGAACTCTCCCCGATCGCCGGGTCCGATCGACACCAGCACCACGACGCAATACACGAACGTCGCGACGAACGTTCCCAGCGTGAGCTGGGTGCCGCGGTCGCGGATGAAGTTGCGCAGCATCCGCGGACCGAACTGCGTCGACGCCAGCGTCAGCGTGACGATCGTGATGGAAAAGACGATGCCGACGACGGTGATCACCGATGCCGCGATCGAAGTCAGGAGTTGACGCGCCGCGTCGGCGGAGCCGCTGATCACCCAGGATGGGGGCCGGAATCGCCCCCCGTAAGCGGCTCTGTCAAGCCGCTGGGTCAGCACGAAAAGCCCGAGTGCGCCGACTACCAGGAACGTAGGAACCAACCACAGATTGGTGCGCAGCTCTTCTCGCTGCCACTCTGGCCACACCATACGGAGGCGTGGCATCACATCAGTGCAGCTCCTGTCGATTGAAGATCCTTACGTTCACCACTACGGCGGATATCTAACTGACCGGCCCCGATAAGCGCAAGCCGTTTCTGCTGACCGCTTCGGTACAGGCTCGCCGCTCATGCTCTTGCCGCGTCGATAAGGTCGCGTAAAGGTGGGGCCGTGCAGCGTATAAATGTCGTTTGGATTGATAGTGGGCGTCGCGAATTGGGCGTAGACCCGAGCTCATGCGAAGAACCGTGCACCGACGCCCCGAGCCGGGCATCCTCCAGCTTTCCCAGAGCGCACCGGCGCGACCGCCGTGGTGGTCGCGGCTGTTCGATGGCGCCCGCCAGTGGGGATCGTTCGATGCCACGGTTGGCAGATATGGCGTACAGCGCTGCCGGCTGACCGTCTACCCGCCCGGAAGCACGACCGCCGACCGTCGGCTGGCGCGACTGTGGCGGGGGTGGCCGATAACCGGCGCCGTGCTCGGATTGCTTGCGATCACGCTGCTGGGCGACGCGGCGGCCTCGCCCGACACCGTGTTGACGATCTTCGTGGCCGCGTATCTGGGTATCGGCGCGCTGCTATTCCTGCGAGCCGGACCCGTCCGCGTGCGAGTCAGGTCGATGTTAGTCATCCTTTTGCCCAATGGCGCCGACGTGGCTGAGCGGCGCCGGCACACCGAGTGGCGAACGCTGACCGGCATGCTGACCGAGGCTGACCGTATGCTGGCGAACGGTGCGATCTCCCTGGTCGAGCATGAGGCCATCTGGTGGGAAGCTTATGACCGTCTCGAGGCGATTGCGCATGTCTGACACACTGTCGCAGATTCCCGAGGCCGCCGCCGCGGCAGCGACCCTGCTGAGCGTCTACTACTCGGCGCGGCGAGGGCATGGGCGGAGCCGTGCCGAATGTTGGCCGGGTCGACGAAATCGTAAGGCGTAGAACAACACTGGCACAGCAGAGTGTGTTGCTTCGATTCCGACGCGATCGATTCGAACACCGCGGTGCACTTCACGGTGTCAAGAAAGCATCAAGGGAAGCGCCGATAGCGTCAAGAAGCCGTAATCTGCGTTGCGCGCGCGCATCGCGGCCTGATGCGATGGATGCCATGGCCCGCACTACGGTAGTCGCCGTCGCATTGCCTTCGGCGCTGGAGCGTTACGGTGTGGGCTGGGACGACGAACCCCCGTCGCGTACCGGAATCAGCTTCTGAACCGGGCTTTTTAGCGCGCGGTATCAGACCTTCGTTTCATTCTATTCGACTTCGATTTGGAGTCGCCGTCGCGTGGTATCACGTGATTTCTGCTGTCGTACCCCAAACCTATCGAAAGTTGTTATGGCCCAAAGTATTTCCCACTCCCCAACAGTTCTCGTCACAGGCGCTACCGACGGCATCGGTTATGCAACGGCCCGCCGGTTCGTCGATGAAGGCGCGGCGGTGTATCTGCACGCTCAGGACCCGGACAGCGGTGAGAAGGCGATGACGCTCCTGGTGAAAGACGGAGCGGAGCCGCTGCGCCTGAACCTGGTCGTCGCCGACTTCACCCGCCTGGACGAGGTCGCCCGCCTGGCCGACACCCTCGCCGCGACCTTGCCGACGCTGGATGTCCTGGTGAACAACGCCGCGGTCGCCGCCCCCGAGGGACGCACGTACACGGCGGACGGGCATGAGCTGACGTTCCAGGTGAACTACCTGGCGCCCTACCTGCTCACCACGAAACTGGTTCCCAGGCTTGCCGGTGTCGGTGGACGAGTCGTCAACGTATCGTCGCTCCGGCACTCCGGGGGAAACATCAACTGGAAGAATCCGGCCGGCGACCAGTACTGGCCGCTGGCGGCTTATGCGCAATCCAAGCTCGCCCTGACGATGTACACGAAGTCGCTGGCCGAGGCCGGCGGTGACTCGTTCATCGCGCTCAGCGTTCATCCCGGCGTGTTCCAGACCCGGCTGCTGCGCATGTATGGCCGCGTCGGCCGGCCGCCCGAGGAGGCCGCACCGATCATCACCACGCTGGGGTCGCCCACGTATCCAGTGGTCGACGGTGGTTACTACGACGGCCTGAGCCTCGCGAAGGCCGCTGCGCTCGTGGAGAATCCGCGCGCTCGCAGCCGGTTGGAGAAGCTCAGCGTCCACCTCGTCGAGTCGGCGCTGCGCTGAGGAGAAGGGATGCAACGCGGTGTCCAAACGCGCGGACGAGAAGCGCGCCCGGCGGAACAGAACGCGAACCACGGAAAGCGTCCGAACTCTGGAAAACCGCTACGTGTAACGAAACTCGCGACGAGCCGCCGCTAGGGCCCCGGCGGCTCGCCGGCATCCGTGGTTGGATCCTCGATCAGCGGGAGGCGCACCCGGAATACCGTTCGGCCATCGGCGGATTCGGCGGTCACCGAACCGTGATGCGCCTTGACGATCGAACTCACGATGGCCAGGCCCAGCCCGATGCCAGAGCCGTTGGACCGGGACGTGTCCGCGCGGGCGAACCGCTCGAACAGCCGGGGCAGAAGGTCCGCATCGATGCCGGGCCCGTCGTCGGCCACGGTCAGCTCCGCCCAGGGCGCTTCGGAGCCAAAGCGGTGGCGGGTGATTCCGGTCGTCACCGTGACGCCCGGCGGCGTGTGCACCCGGGCGTTGCTGAGCAGGTTGCTGACCAGTTGGTGTAGCCGGGCGTGGTCGCCCCGGACCCACACCGGCTCGTCGGGCAGGTCGTTGACCCAATGGTGTGTCGGCGCCGCGACGGCGGCGTCGTTGACCGCGTTGACGGCGAGGTCCGCCAGGTCGACGTCTTGGGTCTGCAGATCCTGGCCCTCGCCCAGGCGCGAGAGCAGCAGCAGCTCGTCGACGAGCACCGCCATCCGCCGCGCTTCGGATTCGATGCGCGCCAGCGCGTATTCGGTGGTCGGCGGCAGCGCCGAGCTGTCCTGGCGCGTCAGTTCGGCGTAGCCCTGGATCGCCGCCAGCGGAGTGCGCAGCTCGTGGCTGGCGTCGGTGATGAATTGCCGCATCCGCAAATCGGATTCGGCGCGATGCGCCAACGCGCTATCCACGTTGTCCAGCAACCGATTCAGCGTGTGTCCGACAATCCCGACTTCATTGTCCGGGTCGGTGTCTTGTGGTCGCACCCTGGCGCTGATCCTCTGGTCGCCGTCGGTCAGCGGCATCGCGGCGACCTCGGCGGCGGTCGCGGCGAGCCGGCGCAGCGGGCGGAGCGTGTACCCGACCACCCAAACGGTCAGCGCGGCGGTGACCGCCAGGGCCGCCGCGACGAGCACGGTGGTGGTGAGTTGTTTGCGCACGACGATCTGGTCGGCCCGGGCCAGCGATACGCCGACGACCAAAAGGTCGGTCCCGTGAACGCGGCTGTCGACGCGATACGAACCGAGCCTGCCCAGCTTCTCGGTTCGTGGCGGCGCGTCGGGCCAGGATTGCGCCTCCAGGGTACGGACGACGTCGGGCGGCGCGGGCCGGGCTTCGGCTTCGGAAAAGACCGCCGAGCCGATCACCACGCCGTCGTGCAGCACGGCGATGAGGTTTCCCGGCGTCTGATCCGTGAACTCGAGCATCGCCTGCGCAATGGGCTGGGTACCCCGCTGCGCCGCGGGGTGTTCGCCATCGCGGTATCTGGAGTACGAGTTGCTCAGCGCGTCAAGGGATTGGTCGACGTCGGCGTCGCTCATCGCGGTGACGTAGCCGCGCAGGCTCAGCACCGAGACGATGCCGACCGTCACCAGCACCACGCTGACGACGGCCAACACGCCCAGGAGCAACTGGCGGCGCAGCGAGTGGGGAAGCCACCGGGGACGGTCCCTGGATGCCGTGCGCCCCTCGACGGTCATTCCGGCGGTCGCAGCATGTATCCCACGCCACGGACGGTGTGGATCATCGGCTCGCGGCCGGAGTCGATCTTCTTTCTCAGGTACGAGATGTACAAGTCCACGATGCTGGTGCGGCCGGCGAAGTCGTAATTCCAGACGCGGTCCAGGATTTCGGTGCGGCTCAGCGCGCGGCGGGGATTGCGCATCAGGAAGCGAAGCAACTCGAACTCCGTTGACGACAGCGAAATCGGTGTGCCGTCACGGGTGACTTCGCGGCTGGCGGTGTCGACGTGCAGGTCGCCGATCTTCAGGGATTCGGCCGCCGGTGGGGTCAGCTGCGTGGAGCGGCGCAACAACCCCCGGAGGCGCGCGACGAGTTCCTCGAGGCTGAACGGCTTCGTCATGTAGTCGTCCGCGCCCGAGGTGAGGCCCGTGACGCGGTCCATGACCGAGTCGCGCGCCGTGAGGAACAGCGTCGGGGTGTAGGCGTCGGATTCGCGGATCCGCTGCAGGATCCGCAGCCCGTCCACATCGGGAAGCATGATGTCGAGCACGAGCACGTCGGGGTTGACGCCCTCGAACTTCGCGAGGGCCTCGCGCCCGTTGTGGGCGATGTCGACGACCCAGCCCTCGTAGTGCAGCGCCATCTTCACCAAGTTGGTCAACGCCGGCTCGTCGTCGACCAGCAAAACCCGAATCGGTGAGCCGTCGGCACGGTAGATACGGGGCAGCTGCCCCAGGATGGCCTGGCGTGGCCGTTGGCCGCCTGCGTGTCCCGTCATTACGGTCATGTTCCTACATTCTCCCAAGCACACATGTCATTGTCACCTAGCTCATAGAGTTCTCAAATAAAACGCTGTTCCGTGGCTCACATTACGGCCCGCTCAAATATGTGTTTTATATGTGTCGCATCAGTGTGCTTGAGGTGAGATGATTACCCAAAAATACTGGTATGCATGGACGTTGGTTTGACAGAGCCGAGGTGCTTCGGGCGGTAGGCCCCGAATCGCAGCCATACGAATGGAATTCATTGATCATTAGGCGCTGCACTTCGGCAGATGCCGGCGCGGCCGGACGGGTGCGCACGACGGTCGAGGACAAAGTCGTCCTGAATCTCGTTAACGCAACGTTACATAATGTTACGAATACTGGTATTTCCAAATGATTTTCGCGGCGCGAGTACCGTGCTCTCCGTCAAGAGCGGCTTCACGGACGGTTGCTTATTGCACGGCGTTCGGCCTTGCCGGCTCCCTAACTTGGGCTGGAGTACCAACCGGTCCCGCTTCGGGCGAGCGGGTAATGCCGACGGGCATCGACGGCGGTGTCCGCGCGTCCGCCGGTGCGCTCCGTCGCGATCGCCGGCCCCGGGTGGCGGGGCAGCGCTCGCGTTCGAGACGACCCCGCGCCCACAACGGCAGTTCGCGGCATCGGCGCCTCGGACGCAAGTTCGGCATAACTGGACCAGCAAACTCGAGCAAAGGATAGGAACGGGCGATGGACTTTGGCGCGCTGCCACCGGAGATCAACTCCGGTCGGATGTATCTGGGGCCCGGGCCCGGAACCCTGTTGACCGCCTCGGCGGCCTGGGAATCGCTGGCCGCCGAGCTGACCGACGCCGCAGGCGGGTACCAGTCGGTAATCGGAAGTCTCACCGACGAGTCCTGGCTGGGACCGACATCGGTGTCGATGGCGGCGGCGGTGACGCCCTACATATCGTGGATGACGGCCACCGCCGCGCAATGCGAGCAGTCGGCCACCCAGGCCACGGCCGCCGCGGCGGCCTTCGAGACGGCCTACGCGATGACGGTGCCGCCGCCGCTGATTGCGGCCAACCGCGCCCAGCTCATGGCGCTGATCGCGACCAACATCTTCGGGCAGAACACGCCGGCGATCATGGCCACGGAAGCCGAGTACAGCGAGATGTGGGCGCAAGACGCGACGGCGATGTACAGCTACGCCGCCAATTCGGCCGCGGCGTCGGCGTTTTCGACGTTCACCGCGCCGCCCCAGACGACTAACCCGGGCGGCGTCGCCGGGCAGGCCGGCGCCCAGGTCGGCAGCGACGCCCAGACGACGACGGCGCAGTTGATGTCCTCGGTGCCCCAGACTCTGCAGACCCTGGCGACGCCGGGCGCCGCGTCCGCCACTGGGCTGTCGCCGGCGGCGGGCACCGCGGTGTCGCTGGGATCGTCGGGGGCCTCCGCACCGCTCAGCGCGCTGTCGAGTCTGACCGGCGCGAGCAAAACCGCCACCAAGGGCGCCAGCACCGGCGCGAGCGCGCTCTCCGGATTGACCTCGAGCCTGACGTCCGCGCTCGGCGGGAACGGCGCTGCCCTGACCGATGTGCTTGGCCTGGGCTCCGATCTGGCCGGACTTGGGGGCGACGGTGCTGGGTTGGGCACCGACGGCGCGGGCCTTGGCTTCGACGGGTACGGCCTGTCGCTGGACTTCCAGGGCGCGGGTTCGATCATCGGGGCCGAGAACGGCGCGGGCCTGGGGGAGTTGGGCGGTCTCGGAGGCCTCTTCCCTGCCGGTGGGCTAGGCGAAGGTGCCGCTGCGAGCGTGGGTCAGGCGCCCTCGCTCGGCACCCTGTCGGTGCCCCCGGCGTGGGCCGACGCGGTCTCGTCGGTCACGCCGCTGCCCGCCCTGGACGCCAACGCGATGCCGGGCGGCTGGGGCGCGGCGCCCGCGTCGGCACCCACCGCGGGCGTTTCCAAACTGCCGCTGGGCGGTATGGTCGGGCGCGAGTCCGAGGGTGCGGTCCAACGAATTGGGTTCCGCCCCACGATGTTTCCGCGTTCGCCGGTGGCCGGCTAGCGCGGCCGGGCAAAACAACGGGGCCGCACACCGATCGGTGTGCGGCCCCGTTTCGAACGGGTTGTGTCAGGCCCAGCTGGACCCGACGGCGCTGTCGGT
>NZ_LT546237.1:3086554-3098510 GCF_900078675.2 Mycobacterium interjectum | reverse complement strand
CCCCCGCCATTCCGGGCATGCCGGGCATCGCCGCGACGGGCTCGGCCTCGGCGGCGGCTGTCCAGCCGGAGCCCTCGAGCGGAGCGGTCGACGAGGCCAGCGTCGCCGGGGCGGCCGAAGACCAGCTGGCCGGGACCGACAGGCCGCCGACCGTGGAGGCCTCGGCCAAGCCCGCCGACATCCCTCCGCCGCCCACGCTGTTGACCAGGGCGCCTTCCGCCGCGACACCCCCGGCGAGCGGAGTGACGGAGTCGACGGTCGACCACGGCACGGCCGGAATTGCGCCCACTGTGTGCCCGAACGACACCGCCGTCGGGATGGTGTTGCCGACGAACCACGCCGCGGTCACACCGAATTGCTGGACCAAGTTGAAGTTGAACAGCGTGCCGAAGAAACCGTCCGCCGCATTCAGCACCTCCGCTGGCCCAGGGAACGCGGTCGAGAAAGCGTTCCATATCTCGGTACCGAAGGACTCGGTCCCAAAGTTCGCCAACAGGCCACTCAACCCCGTCGCCGCGCTGTTGCTCTGGGCGGACGCCAAGGCGGTAGACACCGCGGCACCTTGGGTGGCGGCCGCGGCCGGACTGGCGGTCGGCGACGCCGGCGTCAGCGGCTGAAGGACCGAGGAGGCCGCCGCGCTGGCCGCGTATGTGTACATCGTGAGCGCGTCTTGGACCCACATTTCCATGTATTGGGCCTCAGTGGCCATGATCGCTGGCGTATTGATGCCCAGGAAGTTGGTCGCCACCAGCGCCGCCAGCAGTGACCTGTTAGCGGCGATCACCGGCGGGGGCACGGTCCCCGCAAAGGCTGCCTCGTAGGCGGCCGCCGCGGTCGACGCCTGAGCGCCGGCTTGCTCGGCCGCCGCGGAGGTCGTGGTCAGCCAGGAAATGTACGGCGCGGCCGCGGCCGCCGCCGCCGCCGACCCCGCACCCGTCCACTGCTCGCCGGTCAACGTCCCGACGATCGATTCCCAGGAGGACGCGGTGGTGCTGAGCTCGGCCGCCAGGTTGCTCCAGGCCGTCGCAGCGGCCATGAGCGGTCCGGAACCGGCGCCGGCGTACATGAGGCTGGAGTTGATCTCGGGGGGCAAGGCTGCAAAATCGAGAACCATTTTTCTGTATCCCGTTCTTTTGTTGGAGAGCTGTTTGCTTTGGTGTGCGCGTGACGGCTGCTAGACGGCCGTCGGCTTCGGCATGACGATGGGCTTGACGCCGTAGCGCGGGGCGCCGAAGCCGGCGCTGTTGCGGGCGGCCGCCCCCAATCCCGGCATCCCGGGCACGATCGTCCCCGGGCCGGCCTGCGGTGCGGCGCCGGTCCAGCCGACGGTCTGAACAGCGGTGACGGGACTGGCCCCGGGTGTGAAACTGCCGGCCCAGCTCGGCGGAACCGACAACTTGCCGACCATGGTCGCCTGGCCGGTGCTGGCGACCGGCATCGCGGCCATGGCGCCCGCGCCCCCTAGGCCCCCGGCCGGCGCCACCGCGTTCACATCCGCCGCGCCCGCCGCCGCGCCTGCCGCGTCACCAGCAGCGGTGCTGGCGGAAGTATCTATCAGGCCGCCGCCGGCCATGCCGAGGCAGTCGGACATGGCCGACGCCCAGTTGCCGCCCTCGAAGCTGAGGAAGTTGGCCGAGTTGCCCGAAAAGCTGAGTGGGTTTCCACCCGAGCTGTTGAGCGGGCCGCCGAGGAATGTGGCGATGTTGGTCAAGCCATTGGCGATGGTGTCGTACGGGCTGGCCGCCGCGCTCGCGTTGGCGGCCTCGGTGGCGGTGTAGGTGCCGGAGCTGAGGCCGAGTGTCTGCACGAACTGCTGTTGCATCGACTGAGCCTCGGCCGCGAGCTGCTGGTAGAGCGTGCCGTACGTCGAGAAGATTCCCGCCTGTAGACCCGATACCGGGTCGGCGGCCGCGGGAGCGATGGTCGTCGTCGGTGCCGCGGCCCCCGCATTCTGCGCCGTCAGTGAACTGCCGATCCCTTCCAGCTGTGCCGCCGCGGCGAGCAACTCTTCAGGAATTGTTGTCAGAAACGACATCTTCTGCTCCTAGTGTTGGGAACTTGCCGAACCCCACCCGGTGGCCCGGCACTGTGTGTTCGCGTAACGGCTCCTGTGCGTCGGCGTAAGGTTAACGAGCCACGACTCCACAGTCCCGGCGGAAAAGGCTAGGGTGACGGGCGTTTACGGCTTCTTAACGACGACGCGAGCAGTTTTAACAAGGTCCTGTCGGCCGACATAGCACTGTCATCTGAGATGCCCCCGCAAAGCATCAAGAGGCGCGCGGAGCGCGCATCCTAGGCCAACCGCGGCTGGGTCGCATCGGTGGATTTTCGCCGATTTTTGGTGGGGCGCGACGCCCGTCGTGCGGCGCCGCGCGCTAGATTCGCCGCCGGGCCCCCATAGCCCAATTGGCAGAGGCAGCGGACTTAAAATCCGTCCAGTGTCGGTTCGAGTCCGACTGGGGGCACGGCGTCCGGGTGATGCTCAGGACGCACCAAACAAGGGACCCGCGATGACCGACGAACGTCCGGCTACCCACCCGCACGGGCGGCACGAGTCGGTGCCGCGTGCCCATCAGCGGCGCTCCGCGGAGGACTCCGCGGCTTACCTGCTGCCCAGCCTGGAGGCGGGTTCGTCGGTGCTGGACATCGGCTGCGGTCCCGGGACGATCACCGCCGACCTCGCCCAGCGGGTGGTGCCCGGAACGGTGCTGGCCGTCGACCTGTTCGCCGGCGTCCTCGAGGTGGCCCGCGCCGAGATCGAGCGGCGCCACCTGGCCAACGTCACGTTCGCCACCGCCGACGTGCACCGGCTCGACTTCCCCGACGACGCCTTCGACGTCGTCCATGCGCACCAGGTGCTGCAGCACGTGGCCGATCCGGTGCGGGCGTTGCGGGAGATGAAGCGGGTGTGCCGCCCGGGTGGGATCGTCGCCGCGCGCGACGCCGACTACGGGGGGTTCGTGTGGTTCCCGCAGCTTCCCGCGCTCGACCTGTGGCGGGACCTGTATTGCCGGGCGGCCCGTGCCAACCGCGGCGAGCCGGACGCGGGCCGGCGGCTGTTGTCGTGGGCGCTGGCGGCCGGGTTCGACGACGTCGCGCCGACGGGCAGCGTCTGGTGCTACGCGACGCCCGAGACCCGTGACTGGTGGGGCGGGATGTGGGCCGACCGGATCCTGCACTCGGGCGTGGCCCGCGAGCTGTTGCGGTTGGGCCTGGCGACGACCGCGCAGCTCGAGGAGATCGCGGCGGCGTGGCGGGCGTGGGCGGCGGCCCCGGACGGCTGGCTGTCCATCCCGCACGGTGAGATCCTGTGCCACGCGTGAACGCGGCCCAATCCCTGTCGAGTATCGGGTGCATCCCGGCGTCATCGGTGCCACCGCCGTTGCCGCCGACGGCGCCGCGAAGCCACCCTCATACACTGACCCCCCGTGGGCATGCTGTTTTGCTTGGCGCCGTGGATCGTCTATTGGGTGCTGGTCGGTAACGTTCCGTTCGCCGCCGCCGCGCTCGTCGCGCTGGCGCTCGCCGTCGCGGTGATTGCGGCGGGTCGCTCGACGGGCAGTCCGTGGGACGCATTCCAAGTCGGCTCTGCCGCAGTGTTTTTGGTGCTGACAATCCTGGCGCTCGTGCTCGATGACTCGCTCAACCAGCGGTGGATATTGCCGCTGGGCAACGCCGGGCTTTTTGTGACAGCTCTGGTCGGCGCGCTGACCGGCAAGCCGTTCACGCACGCATCGGCCGCCGCCGAACAACCCGACGACGTCGTCAAGACGGAGCTGTTCGCCCGGATGGCCGGCGTGCTGACCTGGGTCTGGATCGCCGCGTTCGCCGGCATGACGGTGTCCTCGACGATCCCGCCGATCGCCAACGTCGATGCGACGATCCTCGACACCAAGACGCCGCTGTCCTATATCTGTTACTGGGTCATTCCGCTCTCGCTGTGGGGCGTGGCGGCGCTGGCCTCGGGCGTCCTGCCCGGCCGGATGCTGGCCGGGATCGAGGACGTCGCCCGCGAGACCTCCTTCGTCGCGTACGACGAGGCCACCATCGACGAGCTCTACTACCTGGCACAGGAACACGCCAACCGCGAGGTCGGCCCCGGCAAGGAGGCCTACAACGTCAAAGTCGGGGGAATGGGAACCCCGCTGACGGGTGACGAGTCGCGAAAGTCGTGGCCCTCCACGTACAAAGTGCGCGATAAGCGGCGTTAGAAGCGCAAAGATCGTCGTCATGGCATCACCTCGCGGGACATCGCTGCCCGGGTGGCTGGCGGCGGGAACGGCATTGATCACCGTGGCGGCGTGCTCGTCGGATCCGCCGCCGTCGCTCTCGGCGCCGTCGTTGAAGGAACTGAGCACCGGCGCGGGAAAGGTTCTGACGATCTCGCCGGACCAGCTGTTGGCGGCCACCAGCGGCGTCACACCGGTGGCCTTCGGCAAGCCCGCCCATGGCAACATCGCGTACGGCGCGTACGGGGCGATGATCTACACGCCGGACGCCGGCTTCACCGGCACGGATCAGCTTCCGGTCACCGTCAGCCACGCCGTCAGGCTCTACGCCGAGGACGAGGCGCCGTTGCTGATCGTCGGCGAGGTCGCCGTGCAAGCCAACGCGCACGGCTCCGCGATCGCCGCGGTGCCCGGCAGCACCGACGAGATCTACGGCCTGTCCGACCGGGGCCCCAACGTCGACGGGCGTACCCCGGGCGAGAAGGTGCTTCCGGTACCGAGTTTCCATCCGCAGATCGCCAAGCTCAAACTCGCCCGCGGCGTGGCGTCGCTGGAGCAGATCATCACGCTGACCGGAGAGGACGGCGCGCCGCTGGTGGGGCTCGTCGACCCGCGGGCCGCCACCGGCGAGTCGATGGTGGACCTCAACGGCAACCGCCTGCCGCAGTCGGATCACGGCCTGGACACCGAGGGCCTGGTCGCCATGCCCGACGGCACGTTCTGGGTATCCGACGAGTACGGCCCGTTCGTGGTCCACTTCGACGCCAACGGCAAAGAGCTGGAACGGCTTTCGCCGTTCGACGGCAGCCTGCCCGCGGAGCTCGCGCTGCGCAGCCCGAATCAGGGCATGGAGGGGCTGACCATCACCCCCGACGGCGGCACCCTGGTGGGCATCATGCAATCGGCGCTGGCCACCCCGGGCTTGGCCGGCTCATCCCGGTCGGTTCCGCTGACCCGGATCGTGACCATCGACCTCGCCAACCGTGGCGACGTACGCGAGTACCTCTATCCACTGGCCAACCCGCAGCAGACAAAGGTCGGGGTGTCGGAAATCACCGCGTTGAGCGCCACCACGTTCCTGGTCGACGAGCGCGACGACGCGCCGCAGCCCAACGGCAACAAGAAAATCTGGGTGGCCGACATCTCCGGGGCCACCGACGTCGGGCCGCACTCGAGGGCCCCGGGGGCTACCTATCAGGCGGGTGCCGGCGGGCTGCTGATCGACGGTGTTCCCGTCGAGACGTTCGTCGGCGTCGGCAGCGACGCGGCGGCGGCCGCCAAACTCAAGGCGGCCGGGATCGTGCTGGCCACCAAGTCGCTCAAGCTCGATCTCGGGGATCTGGTGCGAACGCTCTCGGCGGATGGCAATTTCTTCGGGCACGACAAGATCGAAGGGGTCATCAGCCGGGACGGCGGCAACACGCTGATCATCGCCAACGACAGCGATTTTGGGCTGGCCGGGCTCGCCTCCGATGCGCCGCCGTTTCAGCTCAAGCCCAAGATGCTGCCCAACGGCACCCAGGACAGCGGCGAGGTCCTCGTCGTCGACACCACCCGGCTGCCCGCCACCACCGAATCGGTGACCGTGCCGATCAACGTCGGCTAGAAGGCGATAACATCGCCATATGGCGATGATCGCGGTGACGGGCGAAGTGGCGCGCCTGGAACTCGCGCCGGCGGCGGCGCTGTTTCGTTCGCTGGGTGATCCGACTCGATTGGCGATCGTGCGCCGGCTCGCGGCGGGCCCGGCGCGCGTCGTCGACCTGGTCGAGTCCGTTGGTTTGGCGCAGTCCACGGTGTCCAAACACCTTGCCTGCCTTCGAGACTGCGGCCTCGTAGCGTCTGACCCGGTAGGGCGCGCCTCTTTGTTCCGGTTGAACCAGCCCGCGCTGGTTGAGCTCCTTGCCTGCGCGGAGAACGTGTTGGAGGCCACCGGCCAAGCGGTGGCGATATGCGCGACCTATGGCATCGACAACCACTCGGCAAAGGGCGCCCGGTGACCGGCGCCGAGTCGCCGACGGGCACGGCTGCGACCGATGAACACACCTGCTGCGATGCGGTTCAGCCCGCACGGACCGGGCCGGTTGCACTCGACGCGCAGTGGCACCGTGCGGCCCGGCGGGCGCGCTGGCTGTCCTGGGCCAGCCTGGCCTGGATGCTCACCGAGGGCGTGATCGGGCTTTGGCAGGGCCTCATCGTCGGCTCGATCGCCCTGACCGGATGGGCGCTGGGCAGCGCGGTCGAGGGCCTGGCCAGCGTGATCGTGATCTGGCGATTCACCGGCTCGCGTACCCTGTTCGACAGCGCCGAACGGCGCGCCCAACGCGGGGTCGCGGTGTCGTTCTGGCTGCTGGCTCCGTACATCGCCGCCGAATCCATCCAACACCTGCTTGGCCGGCACCGTGCGGAACCCACCGTGATCGGCATCGCGCTTACAGCTGTCGCGCTACTCGTCATGCCGATTCTCGGCCGCGTCAAACACAAGCTCGGCGCACGGCTGGGCTCGAACGCGACCGCCGGCGAGGGGACCCAGAATTACCTCTGCGCCGTCCAGGCCGCCGCGGTCCTGGCCGGCCTCGTGATCACCGCGGGCTCGCCCGGCGGCAGGTGGCTCGACCCGGTCATCGGCCTGGGCATCGCCGGTGCCGCGGTCTGGGAGGGTATCCAATCCTGGCGCGGCGACGACTGCTGCGCCGGGTGACGGCGCACCCGACTACGGGGGAAAAATGTAGCCGCCGTGGTCGATTCGCGAATGGCCGTTGCCGGGCTATGGCCGGCCAGGCCCCATCATGCCGCCGGGTCCCATCATTCGGCCGCTGCCGCCCATCATGCCTTGCATCATTGCGGGCATTCCGTCGCGCACGAATCCGCTGACCTCGCGGGCGTGGGCGCGGATGGCGTTGGTCAAGGCAGGGTCGTCGGAGGTTTCTTCGACGGTGACGCCCGTGGGTGTGAGGGTCAGCTGTCGGCGGTAGCCGTCGGCGTTGCGGAACAGCGTTGGCAGGCTTTGACTCATGCACATGACTTCTCGGCCCTGGTCGACGTGCGAATACATACTCGACACGTGTGCGTGCAGTTGCGCGGCGAGATCGGGAGCGTTCGACTGGGTGGTGGTGCGCACGCCGCCCGGGATCTCCTCGACCGTGCGGATGATCTCGGTGTGCCGGTTGAACATCTCCATGTAGAGGCTCATGTCGGCGGGACTGGCGCCCATCATGCCGCCGTCGGTCAGGCGGATGCGCAGGACAGGTGAGCCAACGATTCCGCGCACCGCGTATCCGATACCCGCCACCGCACTGGCGGCGAGCGCAGTGAGCGCTGCCCGCCGGGTGAAGTTAGCCATGTGATGACCTCCTGGGCACGTTGTCGAACTGTCTCGTGTGAATGAGCTTGGGGCTCAAGGCTCCACGCGCAGCTACCTCAGCAGCCGGTCGCCGTCGTCGGTCTCACTTCGGCCAACGCCAGCTGCCGCCACCCCGCGTATCGAGCGCCGCCAGCGTCTGGGCCGAATCGGCGTAGCCGCAGGGAGTTCGTCACCACGCTGACTGAAGAGAATCCCATTGCGGCGCCGGCGATGACGGGGTTGAGCAAGCCGAACGCGGCGAGGGGGATCGCGGCGGTGTTGTAGCCGAAGGCCCAGCCGAGGTTCTGGTAGATCGTGCGCAGTGTCTGCCTGGACAGCTCGATCGCCCGCACGACTCCGTCGAGCCGCCCCGACATCAGCGTGATGTCGGAGGCCTCGATGGCCACGTCGGTACCAGTGCCGATAGCAATGCCCAGGTCGGCCTGCACAAGGGCGGGCGCGTCGTTGACGCCATCGCCAACCATCGCGACCACCCGGCCCTCATCCTGCAGCCCCCGGATCGCGGTTACCTTGTCTTCGGGTAACACCTCGGCCAGGACTCGGTCGATCCCGACCTGTTTGGCGATCGCGGCGGCCGTGCGGGCATTGTCACCGGTGATCATGACCACGTGTAGGCCCATGGCGTGCAATTGACCGACCACGTCACTCGCGTCGTCTTTGACCGTGTCGGCCACCGCGAGCACACCCACAACCTGGCCATCGCGGCCGACGAAGATGGCGGTGCGGCCCTGCTCTTCGAGCTCAATTGCCGCCGTGGAAAGCTGCTCTGGCAGATCCAGATTGTGCTCGGCGATCAGCTTGCGCCGGCCGACCAGCACAGGATGGCCGTCGATTTCGGCCCGCACCCCATGCCCGGCCAGGCTGGCGAAAGCTGTGGCGACCGGAATCTGCAAGCCGCGCTCGCGGGCACCGGCCACCACGGCCGCGCCGATGGGGTGCTCGGAGCCCGACTCGACCGCAGCGGCGATCCCCAGCACGTGATCAGGCTGGCGCCGCTTGCCGGCGATCACGTCGGTGAGCCGCATTTGGGCGCGGGTAAGGGTGCCGGTCTTGTCGAACACCACGGTGTCGATCTTCTTGGAGGCTTCCAGCACCTCACCGCCCTTGATCAGGATTCCCATGTCCGCGCCCCGGCCGGTGCCGACCGTGATCGCGGTCGGCGTCGCCAGGCCCAGCGCGCACGGGCAGGCGATGATCAGCACCGCTACGGCCGCGGTCATGCCGGCGAGCGGGTTGGCGGCGAGCAGCGTCCACCCGGCGAACGTCGCAAGGGCAACTCCGACGACGGCCGGGACGAACACCGCCGAGACACGATCGGCCAAGCGCTGCACGGGGGCCTTGCCACCCTGTGCCTGCTCGACCAGGCGCACGATATGGGCCAGCGCCGTGTCGGCGCCCACGGCCGTGGCGCGCACGGTCAGCACGCCGTCGACGTTGGCGGTTGCTCCGGCGACATGGTCACCGACCGCTTTTTCGACGGGAACCGACTCGCCGGTCAGCATCGACTCATCGACGGCGGCGCGTCCGTCGACAACCTGCCCGTCGACCGGGATCTTCTCTCCCGGCCGCACCCGGACCAGGTCTCCGACTTGCACCTGTTCGACCGGGACAAGCATCTCTTGGCCGTCGACGAGCAGGCACGCTTCCTTGGCGCCCATCTCCAGCAGCTTGCCGATGGCCTCCGAGGCCTTGCCGGTGGCGGTGGCCTCGAAATAGCGGCCCAGCACCACGAACGCGATGATCAACGCCGCGGTGTCGAAAAACAAAGGCCCGCCCGCGAATACCTCATAGGTGGAGTAGAAGAACGCGGTCAAGGTGCCCAGCGCGATGAGCGTATCCATACTCGCGGTCCACGCCCGCGCCTGCTGGACCGCCTCTTTGAGGAATGGCCAACCGGCCACGAATTGCACGGGTACCGTTGCAGCCAGAGCCAGCCACGGCGCCCACGGATAGGCGCCGAAAAACATTGTCACGGCCGATACCAACAGCCCCAACGGCAGGGCCAGCCACAGCCTTCGCAGCCATGTCCGCCGTTGGCGCCGGTTGTCCTCGCTCGCCGCCGGCCGGCCGCAGGTGGACTGGCCCGACTGGCAGCCGCCACCGGTCTTGGCCGCGGTGTCGCCGTCCGGCGAACGGCCGAGCAGGCGTCGGACCGCGCCGCCGAACCTGCGCAGCGCGCCGGTGGCATGGACGTCCGCCGAGTGGGGGGCACGCGCGGGTACGGAGTGTGCGGGGATGTGCCGTGCATCCGCGATCGCCGCCAAAACCGCGGCCGTGTCGCAGATTTCGGAAGAGTACAAGATCACCACCGACTCCGAGCGCGGGTATGCATACACCCCGCGCACGCCGGTCACCGTGGCGACCGCGTCTTCGATCGCGACGGCCCGAACGTCGTCGAAGCGAAACCCGTTGGCGTGCACACGCATCCGTCCGGATGCGTCGGAGATGACCTTCAGCGCGACATCGCCGTCGGCGATGGTGTCAGTGGTCATCGGTGTTGCCAGGCTCCGCCGCGACCGGTGCGACGTCGTCGCCGACGCGCTCTTTGGCCTCGGCGATCACGTCGGCGGCGGTCAGTCGAGCGCGTTCGGCACCCTCGCCGGCCTTGCGTTCGGCCTCGCGGGCCACGCGCATTCCCCATGCCGTGACGGTGACGGTCGCCGCGCGCAGCGGCACCTTCGCCACCCCCCTGCGCAGGGCCTCATACGCCGCGACTCCGACCGCGCCGGTCACCACCGTGGGCACCGCCTTGGCCGCAAATCCATGCAATGCCAACATCTTCAAAGCTCCTTCATCTCGTCGCCCCGTCACGCGGTGGCGCGTCGTGGTTTGTTTTGACCCCAAGAACCCGCCTGCCGTTATCGGCCCCTGCCCGCCACCGCGGGCTCCTTGGCGGTGTTTTCGCCGACCGCGGCACCGCCGAGTTGTGCCTGCGGGCCGGTCAACGCCGGGGTGAACTTGACGGCGTCAATCAGCTCGTCGATGGCAGCTTGCCCACGGCCATCGAGTACCGCCGAGGAAAAACACGTCTCCAAGTGGTTGTGCAACATCACCCGATTGGCCCGTTCCAGCGAGGACTGCACCGCCGAGATCTGCTTCATCACATCCACGCAATACGCGTCGGACTCCAGCATCCGGATGATCCCGTCGAGGTGTCCCCGGACCGTCTTGAGCCGATTTAGGGCCGCGTGCTTTTTGGCCGTCAGTTCCTCGCCCATAGCTGATCTCTCACTCCCGTCGACTAGCGGACTCACTCCACCGTACCCCACCCCGGGTGGGGTGGGTAGTGTTTGGGTCTGAGTTTAATTCTGGGCGCAACCGAGGGGAGTGGCTTACGTGGATAGTGGTCGAGGATTGGGGTGGTCGCGGACTGACGTCTGGTTGCCCGCATTGCTGCTTGGCTTGGCGAGTCTGGGCTGGTGGTGGTCCGTGGTCAGCGCGGCGAGCATGCGCGGCGACGCGATGCCGATGAATGCCGCATCCACGATGTCGTTGGCCGCGTTTCTCGTTGCATGGGTGGCAATGATGGCCGCGATGATGCTTCCCGCCGTCCTGCCCGTCGCCGGTAGGTATGTGCGCGCCGCCGCCGGCAACGCCGTTCCGGCCATCCTCTTCGTCGCCGGGTACCTGGCCGTCTGGACGGTGGTGGGCCTCCCGGCGTTTCTGGCGTCGACGCGCCTGAACCCGGTGTTGCACAGCTGTCCGTGGGTCGGCCGCGTCGCCGGGGTGGTGGCGCTGGTCGCGGGACTGCATCAGCTCAGCCCGCTCAAAGCCCTGTGCCTGCGCCACTGTCGCTGGCACATGTCCTTGCCGGCGGGCAAAGATCCCAAGAGCCGGACGTGGGCGCTTACCGCCGGAGGCCGCTACGGCCTCTATTGTCTTGGTTCTTGTTGGATGCTGATGCTTGTGCTGATCGCTTTTGGCACAATGCAATTGGCGTGGATGCTGGCGCTCGCGGTTGTCATCTGGCTGGAAAAGGTCGCCCCTTTCGGCGATGCGCTGCGCCGCCTCACGGCGGTGCTGCTCGTCGTCCTTGGTTTTGCGCTACTGGTGCACCCCGCGTTCGTCACCCACCTCATCTCATGAGACCCCGCGGCCGCGCTCGATTCGGCGCCACGTGCGCCGCGGCCGAATTCGGATACGTTGGTGGCGGTGGGGCGCCTCGGACGAGCCGCACGCGCTCCGTGTCCCCATAACCGACGAAGGAGCACCGCGATGAACGCGCCCACTTCTGACGCCATCCGCGCGGAAACGGTCACGATCACGGGCCACGGCGGCGACGAGATCGAGGCCTACCGGGCGATCCCGCTGGCCGAGGGATCGCGCGGCGGAATCGTGTGGATCCACCACATGCCCGGCTACG
>NZ_LT546237.1:3035568-3086450 GCF_900078675.2 Mycobacterium interjectum | reverse complement strand
GACGACGCGGCCGCGACGGTGCGCGCCGCCGGCGGGGTGCCCGACGAACGTCTGGTCGGCGATGTCGCGGGCGCGGTCGAGCACCTGCGTTCGCTGCCCGGCGCGAACGGCAAGTTCGGGGTCATCGGGCACTGCTCGGGCGGCCGGCACGCGTTTTTGGCGGCGTGCTCGCTGCAGTTCGACGCCGCGGTGGACTGCTACGGCGCGTTCATCGTGGAGGACCTGCCCGAGGGCATGCCCAAGGCGATGCAACCGATCCTGCATCTGGCGGCGAACCTGAGCTGCCCGCTGCTGGGGCTGTTCGGGGCCGATGACCGCTTCCCCGCACCGCCCGCGGTGGCCACCCTGGACGCGGAGCTGACCAAGTTCGACAAACCGCACGAGTTTCACTCCTATGACGGCGCGGGCCACTCGTTCTTCTCCGTCGACCGGCCGGCGTACCGGCCCGAGGCGGCGGTGGACGGCTGGCGCCGCATCGATGAGTTCTTCGCGACCCACCTGAAAGGCTAGGTTTCCCAAGGCATGTGCACTTACCTCACCGAACACCTGCAGATCGACGGCAGCGGCAAGGGGGCGACGGGGTGGTTCGGCGCCGCCGGCGCGACCGTGTACGTCGACCACCCCGTGCACGCGCCGTACGGCCACACGGTCAACATCGACGTGATCAACCCGGAGCTGGGCCCGTCCGCGCGGGTCGCACTCGAGCTCACCGAGGAGAGCGCGCTGGCGCTCGCCGACGCCATCCACCGAGCGATCGCCAACGCCCCGGCCGGGCTGGCATCCAGGGACCAGACGTGACCGCCGAGCGTGACTACCCCGAGATGGCCGCCGCCCGCGGACGCGTCGAGCCCGCGCCGCGCCGGGTTCGCGGCTACCTCGGCCACCAGCTGGTGTTCGACACCACCGCCGCCCGCTACGTGTGGGAATTGCCTTACTACCCCGCGTATTACATCCCGCTGGACGATGTGCGCACGGGGTTTTTGGTCGACGAGGACCACCCGCAGAAGGTGCAGCTCGGTCCGTCGCGGCTGTACTCCCTGGTCGGTGCCGGCCGGACGCATCCCTCGGCGGCGCGGGTGTTCGACGCCGGTGACGGTCCGGTGGCGGGCACCGTGCGCTTCGAATGGGAGCCGTTGCGGTGGTTCGAGGAGGACGAGCCGATCTACGGCCACCCCCGCAACCCGTATTCGCGGGTCGACGCGCTGCGCTCCCACCGCCAGGTACGGGTCGAGCTCGACGGGATCGTCTTGGCCGACACCGGATCTCCGGTGCTGCTATTCGAAACGGGTTTGCCCACAAGGTATTACATCGATCCGACCGACGTCGCGTTCGAGCACCTGGAACCCAGCTCCACCCAGACGCTGTGCCCGTACAAGGGAGTGACGTCGGGCTACTGGTCGGTGCGGGCCGGCGACACCACGCATCCGGACCTGGCGTGGACCTACCACTACCCGCTGCCCGCGGTCGGGCAGATCGCGGGCCTGGTGGCCTTCTACAACGAGAAACTCGACATCATCGTCGATGGAGTGGCCCTGTCCAGGCCCCGGACCCAGTTCAGCTAGCACGTGAGCGGCTGCGGCGCACCGAAAGAAATCAATATTTAAACCGCCGAACACACGGCCGAAACATTGCAGGCCGACGCTTCACCCGTCTACGGCGTCATTTCGCACCGCAGCTGATTTAAAGCCTTTGGCTCGAATTGGGGTGTGTCTGAACCATGTTGCCCTATCCCGATTGGCTGAACCCCGGAGACAACGCCTGGCAGTTGGTGGCGGCAACTCTGGTCGGCCTGATGAGCATCCCGGGCATCGCCGTTCTGTATGGCGGCATCGTGCAGAAGAAGTGGGCCGTCAACACCATGCTGATGGCGTTCACCGGGTTTTCGCTGGTGCTGGTCGTCTGGGTGCTGTGGGGCTTCAAGATGGGCTTCGGCGAGCCGCTCAAGCTCGGCCCCGGCATTCTGCAGTCGGCGGTTGGGAAGCCCAGGACGATCCTGAGCAGCAACAACCAGCAGATCGCCTATATCCCGCTGCTGGACGGCAGCATGCCGTCGTTCCGGTTCTCCGAGACCACGCTGGCCTACTTCCAGTTCGTGTTCGCCGCGATCACCCCGCTGCTGTTTCTCGGCAGCGTGATCGGCCGGATGAACTTCAAGGTGTGGCTGATCTTTGTCCCGCTGTGGTCGACGTTCGCCTACTCGGTGAACGCGTTCCTGTTGTGGGGCGGGGGCTGGTGGGCCCACGCGGGCGCCCTGGACTACAGCGGCGGGTACGTGATCCACCTCGCCGCCGGAACGAGCGGATTCGTCGCCGCCGCGGTGATCGGCCCGCGGCTGGCGCGTGACCGGGAGCGCGCCGTGCCGAACAACCTTCCCCTGGCCGCGGTCGGCGCCGGCGTCCTGTGGCTCGGCTGGAACGGGTTCAACGGCGGTGACCCGTACTTCTCGGGCGCCGACGCATCGCTGGCGGTGCTCAACACCAACCTCGCCACCGCCGTCGCGTTACTCACCTGGGTGATCTGGGACATCTTCGCGAGCAAGCAACGCAAGCCGACGTTCCTCGGCGGCGTCAACGGCATGATCACCGGACTCGTCGCCATCACGCCGGCGGCCGGCTTCGTCAACAGCTTCGGCGCGATGATCATCGGCTTCGTGGCCTCGTCACTGGTCTGGATGTCGTGGAACTGGCTGGGCAGGACGAGGCCGTTCAAGAAGGTCGACGACACCCTGGGTGTCTTCCACACCCACGGCGTGGCGGGCTTGGCCGGCGGATTGCTCGTCGGGGTGCTCGCCGACCCGCACATCGTCGAATACCTGGGCGGCAGCGCCGGGCAGGACGTGACCACCGCCGGGTGGCTTTACGGCCACCACCCCAAACAGATCCTGATCCAGGCCGGCGCCGCGGCCACGGTCATCGTCTGGGATGCGCTCGTCACGTTCGTCATCCTGAAGGTGCTTGGCCTGTTCATGAAGTTGCGGATGCCCGACGAGGTCCTGGAATCCGGTGACGTCGGCGTGCACGACGAAGAGGCTTACCCGGACGAAGGGCTCGTCACGGGCCGGCTGGTTGAGCCGATAGGGGCAACGCGCGCCGGGTCGGTGAGCTCCCAGCCCGCCGAACCGGTGGACGATTGAGGCTCTGAGGCGCCATGAAGCTGGTCACCGCGATCGTCAAGCCCTTCACGCTCGATGACGTCAGGCACGCCGTGGAGGCCGTCGGGGTGCTGGGCCTGACCGTCACCGAGGTTCAGGGGTATGGCAGGCAGCGCGGGCACACCGAGGTTTACCGCGGAGCCGAGTACAAAGTCGAATTCGTGCCGAAGGTCCGTGTCGAGGTACTCGTCGACGAGGAGATCGCCGAGCGGGTCGTCGAGGCGATCATGGGCGCGGCCCGCACCGGAAAGATCGGCGACGGCAAGGTCTGGGTCTCACCGCTGGAGAAGGTGATCCGCATCCGGACCGGCGAACGCGACCACGACGCGCTGTGAGGGACGTTGTCAGCGA
This sequence comes from Mycobacterium interjectum, assembly GCF_900078675.2. GTDB lineage: Bacteria > Actinomycetota > Actinomycetes > Mycobacteriales > Mycobacteriaceae > Mycobacterium > Mycobacterium interjectum. Next base: position 3,082,948 of record NZ_LT546237.1, on the reverse strand, counting down.
ATTAATTCCCGAATGGCGCGCGCGAATCGGCGAAATGTGACATTTGCCTCTTTCGGCCCAATTCTAAGAGACCCTTATTTATCGGCATCGACCATGATGCGGCGTCTGGTGTTAGCCCAGTACGCGAATCCCCTGGCAGATCAGTGGATTTGGTTCGCCAGCGGGCGGCTCCCGGCGTCGTCGATGAAAAGAGTCTAAGCGTTGGTGGCGCGCGCGACGTGATGTTTCCGACAGCGCCGACGTCGAATTCTTTTTGCCCGTAATTCGCTCGGTAAAATTTGTCTTCAAGCAGCCATCTACGGGTGGTGGGGTCCGGTTCGTGCGAGGCGCGAGGCGCCCACCGAGGGATCCGGACGTACTACGAAGACAGCAAAGGCGGTGCCAGCATGCTCGCAGTGAACCACCGAAATGAGCCCGGAGGCGGCGAAGTCATCGAGTTGGGAGCGGCGGCCGGGTTCCCGATCGTCGTCCAGATCGCCGTGCACCAGGGTCCGATCAGCGGCATCGCCGCCAGCCCCGACGGCACCCGGCTGATGGTGACCAACCACGCCGGCGACAGCGTCTCGGTCATCGACACCGACACCTGCCGCGTCGTGCACACCGTTGCGGACTTGCCCGAGCCCTTCGCGCTCGCCGTGGCGGGCCGCAACACCAACCGCGCGTACGTCAGCACCGTGACATCGGCCTACGACTCGATCGGGGTCATCGACGTGCCGACCAACACGGTCGTGGCGACCCATCCGCTGGCGCACAGCGTGAGCGACCTGGCGGTGAGCCCCGACGGCGAGTACGTCTACGCGAGCCGAAACGGCGCCCGCGGCGCGGATGTCGCCGTCCTGGACGCCAGGACCGGCCGCGTGGCGGAGGTCGCATGGGCGAACCGGGCGGGAACCACCACCGAATGCGTGCGGGCCAGCGCCGACGGGGGCCGGCTGTATGTCGCCACGAACGGGCCGGCCGGCGGCCAGCTCGTCGTGATCGACACCCGCGCGCCGTCCCGGTCGCGCGTGGTGGGCACCGTCGAAATCGGCCTGCCCATCCGCGACGTCGCGCTCAGCCCCAACGGCGCGCTCGCGTACGTGGCCAGCTGCGCTCCCGAGTTGGGCGCGGTGATCGACGTCGTCGACACCCGCACCGCCAAGGTCACCGGGACGCGCAAGATCGGCGAGATCGGCATTCTGACCGGCCTGACGCTCAGCGGCGACGGCGACCGTGCCTACCTGGTCAGCGACGACGGCATCACGGTGTTGTGCACGCTCACGCACGACGTCATCGGCACCATCGGGGTCGCCGATCAGCCGTCGTGCATTGTCGAAAGCGCCGACGCGAAATACCTCTACATCGCCGACTATGCGGGCACCGTCACCGTGGCGCCGGTCGCCTCGATCGTCGCCCTGGGCATCGAGACGTCGGTGCACGAGAGCCAGGCCCCGACCGAGTGGGTGGTGCCCGAGTTGCCGGAACCGGCCCTGGCCTGACGCTTCGCCGGGCAAACCCGACAACTCGCGCTTAAAACGCACATTGTCGGGGCAACCCGTTTTCTCAAAGCCGCATGCGGCGATAGCATTCGCCCGACCGCAGAGGTGGCGGTGTTGCGCCGAGAGAGTGAGGCGGTACCTCGATGGACAGCACGATGCAGGACTTTCCGTTGACCATCGCCGCGATCATGCGGCACGGCTGCGGCGTCCACGGAGCGCGTACGGTCACCACCGCCACCGGTGACGGTTACCGGCGCATCACCCATCGCGAGTTGGGGCAGCAGGCCGCCCAGCTGGCAAACGCGTTGCGCCGCCTCGGTGTTAGCGGGGATCAGCGCGTCGCGACGTTCATGTGGAACAACGCCGAACACCTGGCGGCCTACCTCGCGGTGCCGTCGATGGGCGCCGTCCTGCACACCCTCAACATCCGCCTGTTCCCCGAGCAGATCGCCTACGTGGCCAACGAGGCCGAGGACCGGGTCGTGCTGGTCGACGCGTCGCTGGTCAAACTGCTGGCCCCGGTGCTCGGCGAACTCGAGACCGTGCAGACGGTGATCATGGTCGGGGACGGCGACCCCACCCCGCTGCAGGAATCCGGCAAGACCGTGCTGAGCTACGCCGAGTTGATCGACGCCGAATCCCCCGACTTCACGTGGCCGGAGATCGACGAGAGGTCCGCGGCCGCCATGTGCTACACCAGCGGCACCACCGGCAACCCGAAAGGTGTTGTCTACAGCCATCGTTCGAGCTACCTGCATGCGATGGCGGCATGTACCACCAACGGCATCGGCGTTGGGGCCATCGACAGCGTGCTGCCGGTCGTGCCGATGTTCCACGCCAACGCGTGGGGGCTGCCGTACGCGGCGCTGCTGGCGGGCGCCGACCTGGTGCTCCCCGATCGTCACCTCGACGCCCGCTCGCTGATCGGCATGGTCGAAAAGCTGCGGCCCACGGTGGCCGGCGCCGTGCCCACCATCTGGAACGACGTCCTGCACCGCCTGGAGGACGACCCCGAGCACGACATGTCGTCGCTGCGCCTGGTGGTCTGCGGCGGCTCGGCCGTCCCGGTGTCGCTGATGCGCACGTTCGAGGAAAAGCACGGCGTCCAGATCCGTCAGCTCTGGGGCATGACCGAAACCTCGCCGATGGCCACGATGGCGTGGCCGCCGCCGGGAACCCCCGAGGATCAGCACTGGGCGTTCCGCGCGACGCAGGGCCAGCCGGTGGGCGGGGTGGAGATGCGGATCGTCGACGACGACGGCGCGGTGCTGCCCAGCGACGGCGAGGCCGTCGGCGAGGTCGAGGTCCGCGGCCCGTGGATCGCCGGCTCCTACTACCTCGGGCGTGACGAGTCCAAGTTCGACTCCGGCTGGTTGCGCACCGGCGACGTCGGCCGCATCGACGACCGCGGCTTCGTCACCCTGACCGACCGGGCCAAGGACGTCATCAAGTCCGGCGGGGAATGGATCTCGTCGGTCGAGCTGGAGAACTGCCTCATCGGGCACCCCCAGGTGCTTGAGGCCGCCGTCGTGGGGGTGCCCGACGAGCGGTGGCAGGAGCGACCGCTGGCGGTCGTCGTTGCCAAACACTCGTCGGTGAGCGCCGAAGACCTGCGAAAGTTCCTCGCGGGCAAGGTGGCCCGGTGGTGGCTGCCCGAGCGATGGACGTTCGTCGACGAGATTCCGCGCACCAGCGTGGGCAAGTACGACAAGAAGGCCATCCGGGCGCGATACGCCGAGCACGGTTATTGGGTGGTCGAGGCGCGCGACTGAACGGGCTCTGATGCGCGAGCAGACGCAGAATCGCAGCATTCCGCATCCAAACGTGCGATTCTCTGTCTGCTCGCGACTGGGAAGGTGAGGTGCGTACATGACCCTGCGCGTCGTTCAGTGGGCGACCGGATCGGTGGGCACCGCGGCCATCAAGGGCGTGCTGGAACATCCCGAGCTCGAACTCGCCGGCTGCTGGGTGCATTCGGAGGCCAAGGCGGGCAAGGATGTCGGCGAGATCATCGGCATGCCGCCGCTGGGCGTCACGGCGACCAACAGCATCGACGAGGTGCTCGCGCTGGCCGCCGACGCGGTGATCTACGCGCCCTTGCTGCCCAACGTCGAGGAGGTGGCGGCGCTGCTGCGCTCGGGCAAGAACGTGGTGAGCCCGCTCGGGTGGTTCTACCCGAGCGAAAAGGAGGGCGCCCCATTGGAAGTCGCGGCGCAGGCCGGCAATGCGACGCTGCACGGTGCGGGGATAGGGCCGGGCGCGGCGACCGAGCTGTTTCCGCTGCTGTTGTCGGTGATGTCGACCGGCGTGACTTTCGTTCGCGCCGAAGAGTTTTCCGACCTGCGCACCTACGCAGCGCCGGATGTGCTGCGCTACGTGATGGGCTTCGGCGGGACGCCCGACAGCGCGCTGACCGGGCCGATGCAAAAGCTGCTCGACGGCGGCTTCACCCAGTCGGTCCGGCTCTGCGTCGACCAGCTGGGTTTCGCCGCCGGTCCCATCCGGTCGGCGCAGGAGGTGGCCGTGGCCACCGCGCCGATCGACTCGCCGATCGGGGCGATCGAGCCCGGTCAGGTCGCCGGGCGCCGCTTCCACTGGGAGGCGCTGGTGGGGGACGCGGTGGTGGTGCGGATCACGGTGAACTGGCTGATGGGGTCCGAAAACCTCGACCCCCCTTGGTCGTTCGGCCCCGGCGGGGAGCGCTACGAGATCGAGGTGCGCGGCAACCCGGACACGTTCGTGACGGTCAAGGGCTGGCAGCCGGAAAGCGTGGAGGCGGGCCTGCAGAGCAATCCCGGGATCGTCGCAACCGCCGCGCACTGCGTCAACGCGGTGCCCGCCACCTGCGCCGCCCCGGCCGGGATTCAAGGTTTCTTCGATCTGCCGCTCATCACCGGCCGGGCCGCGCCCGGGTTGGCGCGGTAACGCCGCCAGGCATAATCCGTTGCGACGCGCTTCGGCGTGTCCGCGCAGCTGGTTATGTGTCGCGAAGCCGCGCGGAGCCGCCTTCGGTACGGTCGGAATCATGTGCCGACTTTTTGGATTGCACGCCGGGACGGACGTTTGCACCGCGACCTTTTGGTTGCTCAACGCCCCGGACAGCCTGTCCCAGCAGAGCCGCAGGAACCCGGACGGCACCGGCCTGGGGGTGTTCGACGCCGACGGCCGGCCGCAGCTGTACAAGGAACCCATCGCGGCCTGGCACGACACCCAGTTCGCCACCGAGGCGCACGAGCTGACCGGCACCACCTTCGTCGCTCATGTGCGGTACGCGACGACGGGGTCACGGGAGGTCCGCAACACCCACCCGTTTTTGCAGGAAGGCCGGATCTTCGCCCACAACGGCGTGCTGGAGGGGCTCGACGACATCGACGGCCGGCTGCGCGGGCTCGGCACCGCTGACCTGGTCCTGGGCGAGACCGATTCCGAGCGGGTGTTCGCGCTGATCACCGGCTCGATCCGCGCCCGCGGTGGCGACGAGACCGCCGGCCTGGTCGACGCCGCGCGGTGGCTCGCGGCGAACGTGCCCATCTACGCGGTCAACATCCTGCTCAGCACGGCCACCGACATGTGGGCACTGCGCTACCCGGACACGCGCGAGCTGTACGTCCTGGATCGGCGCTACGAACACACATCGGGAGCGGCCGATCCCGAATTCGACCTCCGCACGCACCGAATCCGCGCGCAGTCGGACCACCTGTGCACCCGCTCGTCGGTGATATTCGCCAGCGAACCGATGGCAGACGATCCGCGCTGGCGCCTGCTGGAGCCGGGGGAGCTGGTCCACGTCAACGCCGGGCTGCAGATCACCCGCAGCGTGGTGCTGCCCGACCCGCCTACGCATCCGCTGCATCCGGCCGACGTGGACGGGCAGGTCCAGTGGGCGCAGCGCTGATTTAGGCCCGGACGTGACAACCAGACGCGCGCTCGTGCTGGCCGGTGGCGGGATAGCGGGAATCGCTTGGGAGACAGGAATTTTGCGCGGAATCGCCGACGAGGCGCCCGCGGCGGCCCGCGCGCTGCTGGATTCGGATGTGCTGGTGGGGACCTCGGCGGGTTCGGCCGTCGCCGCGCAGATCGGCAGCGGCTGCCCGCTGGAGGCCCTGTACGACCGGCAAGTCGCGGAGGCGTCGGCCGAGATCGATTCCGGCGTCGACATCGACGACATCACCGAAGTCTTCCTGACCGCCCTGGCCGAACCGTACGACGAGGCGCCGGACAGGACAAGACAGCAGATGCGGCGGATCGGCGCCGTGGCGTTGGCCACCGACACGGTTGCCGAGCCCGTCCGGCGCCGGGTGATCGCCCAGCGGCTGCCGTCANCCCGGTTCCGCGTCGCGGTGGTCTTCGACGCCGCCGGCCTCGCTGCCGCCGAGGCTGACCGCGACGGTCAGGTCGGCGTTCACCGCGGCGATCGGCGCCATCGGCAGCGGGTCGAGGATGCCGCCGTCGGCCAGGAGGCGCCCGTCGAACGCGTGTGGCGCGATCACCCCGGGAATCGCGATGGACGCGCGGATCGCCTCGTCGAGGGGGCCGCGCTGAAACCACACCGACTTGCCGGCCAGCAGGTCGGTGGCGACGGCGGTGTAGGGGATGGGGAGCTCCTCGATGGACACCGGCCCGAGGATGTCGCGCACCGCGTCCAGGATCTTCCCGGCCCGCAGCACGCCGGCCGCGCTGATGGACGGGTCCAGCAGCCGCAGGATCGTNCGCCGTGCCGCCGGGCGTGCCGTGCGAGCAGCCCGTGAGCGCCAACAGAAGCGCCGCGACGGCAAGCCCGCCCCGCTGCCCGGGGCGATGACGGCAACGGCGCACGGTCTCAATCTATGCAACACTGGCGACCGTGATGGAGCGCTTCGGATTTTGCGAGTGTTGTCGGCCCTAACACGCCGCCGCTTGCCCATCCGTTGACCCTGGAGCTCCTCGAATGCCCGTTTCTTTTGCGACGCCTGCCGTCGTGTCGTCGCCCCTCAAGCCCGCGTCGGGACCCACCCGGCTGCGGGTGCCCGACCTGCTGCACGCCACCGACCAGGCGGCCGACCACTTCCTCAGCGGGCGCTATGACCACCTGCTGCCCAGGGGCGGGGTGCCGGATTCCAAGCGCTGGTTCACCCGCATTCATGGCGACGAGGAACTGGACATCTGGCTGATCAGCTGGGTGCCGGGGCACGCCACCGAGTTGCACGACCACGGCGGATCGCTGGGCGCGCTGACCGTCGTGTCCGGTTCACTCAGCGAATTCCGGTGGGACGGAAAGGGGTTGCGGCGGCGCCGGTTGGACGCCGGCGACCAGGCCGGGTTCCCGCTGGGCTGGGTGCACGACGTGGTGTGGGCGCCCCGGCCCGTTCCGCGGCCGGCGACAAAGGCGCCGCGAGCGGTGGCGCCGACCCTGAGCGTGCACGCCTACTCGCCGCCACTGACCGCGATGTCGTACTACGAGGTCACCGACCGCAACAGGTTGCGCCGCGAGCGCACCGAACTGACCGACCGACCGGAGGGATCCTGATGAGCCGCATCGACGTTGTCCTGAGATCGGCCCGGCGCCGGTTTCGCCGCCTTCGCGCCACCGAGCTGCCCGAGGCGCTGCGGCGCGGGGCCGTGCTCGTCGACATCCGGCCGCAGGCCCAGCGCCTCCGCGAGGGCGAGCTGCCGGGCGCGTTGGTGATCGAACGCAATGTCCTGGAATGGCGCTGCGACCCGACCAGCGACGCCAAGCTGCCCGAGGCGGTCGACGACGACGTCGAATGGGTGATCGTCTGCTCGGAGGGCTACACGTCCAGCCTGGCCGCGGCCGCGCTGCTCGACATCGGGCTGCACCGCGCCACCGACGTCATCGGCGGCTACCACGCGCTGGCCGGATCGGGTGTCCTCGACGAGTTGATCGGTGGTACCGGCCCGGGGGTGCTGGCGCGCACGGGCAGCCCGGTTCGCCGCTGGCTCTAGCTACCCGGTGGAGGTGGCATCGGAATGGAGCAAGGGGCGCAGCTTGGCGGTCTTTGCGTCGGTCCAACCGGGCGGCGACAGCACAGCGGCCCAGCCGTCGGCCGCGTCGGCGACATAGTGGTGGCCGTGTCCGGCCGGCACGTCGACGGCCACCGCCATGTCCGCGGTGACCTGGAGGAAGGTCACCACCGGGATCCAATAGGTTTCGGGCAGCACGTCATACCCGCGCTTTTCCCGAAGCCAGTCCGGCTTGGCGAACAGCAGGTCGGGGGTCCACCACGCGATCGGATCGGAGGCGTGCTGTAAATAGACCACCCGCGGGTGGTCCCATGGCGTGTTGGGGCGCCCCAAATCACTTGGGCGGGCGACGAATCGGACGCTCTTGCCGTCGTTGTAGATCGGCAACCACTCCGGCGAACCGGCGTCCCGGGTGGCGGTCAGATCCGTCCAGATGGTGTTCTGGAACGTCGGCCCGCTGAACAGCGCGCCATCGGTGCGCGCCAGGACATTGTTCAGGCTCATGAACGGCGCCTCTCCGCCGAACGATCCCAGGCTCTCGCCGAACACGACGAGCTTGGGGCGTTGAGCCTCGGGCATTTGCCGGATCAGCCTGTCGACCGCCTCGAACAGCGCCTGGCCGGCGTGGCGGGCGTTCTCCTTGTCCACCAGGAACGACAGCCAGCTCGGCAAGAAGGAATACTGCATGCTCACGATCGCGGTGTTGCCGTTGTACATGTACTCGAGCGCGTCGGCTTCGGCCTCGTTGATCCAGCCGGTGCCGGTGGTGGTCGCGACCGCGACGACGGCGCGCTGCAGCCCGCCGGTGCGCTGCAACTCACGTGCCGCCAGGTCCGCGGTCGCCGTGATGTCGTCGGCGGAGTTCAGCCCGGCGTAGGCCCGGACCGGTTCGGCGGCCGGAGCCCCGTTGAACGCGCTGAGTTCGGCAACGGTCGGGCCGGCTTGCACGAAGATGCGGCCCTGATGGCCCAGCGAGTCCCATGACACCAGCGACTGCGGGCCACCGGAGCGCAGCGGGGTTTTCGGAGGTGCGGTATCGGGATTCATCTCGTTGTTGGCCGACGCGAAGGTGTTGTTCATGGTGCGCATGGCGAACTTGAGCACGACGCCGTTGAGCAGGGTGATGGTCAGCACCACGAGCAAGATGATGACGATGGTTACCGAAAGGCGAAACGGCGCAATGCGATCCAGCTGTTCCACCAGAAAGCGGACCAGCCACCGGATGAACTGGCCCAGCTCGACCAAAGCGAACAGCACCACCAGCGACAGCCCGCCCGCGATCGGATAGTCATACCAGTGCAGGTGTTGGACACCCATCAGATCGCGCACGTTGTCTTGCCAGACGTGAAACCGGATCGCCATGACCACCACGCCGACCGCGCCGACCGGGATCATCACCATCCATGCCCAGCGCGGCGCGGGTGGGCTGTAGTTCTTGGTGCGCATGTAGCGGACGAGCCAGACGGCGAACACTCCGAACCCGTAGCCGATCGCGCCGGAGATCCCGCTGACCAGTCCCTGAAACAGCGCGCTGCGCGGCAGCAGTGACGGCGTCATCGAGAACCAGATGAAGATCAGGCCGACCGTGGTCCCCATGAAGGTGTAATGCCTTACCCACCAAGGTCTCTTGGGCGAGCGTGGTTCGCGCGGCTCGCCGGTTTCCGATTTGGCCTCCGGCCCGGCCTCGCGGTCGGCTTCGTCTTCGGGCGCGGTGGTCGCCGGACTCGGCTCGCTCATCGAAGCGTCCTATCGGTGGGTGAAGTTGGGGGGCCGCTTCTCGATGAATGCCGCCATTCCCTCGGACTGGTCCTCGGTCGCGAATGTCGAATGGAACAGCCTGCGCTCGTAGAGAAGCCCTTCGGACAGCGTGGATTCGAAGGCGCGGTTGACGGCTTCCTTGGCCATCCGCGCCGCCGAGCGCGACATCTGCGAAATGGTGGTGGCGACGGCCTTGGCCTCGGTCAGCAGGTCGTCGGCCGGTACCACCCGCGAAACCAGGCCGCTGCGTTCGGCTTCCGCGGCGTCGATGGTGCGCCCGGTCAGGATGAGGTCCATGGCCTTGGCCTTGCCGATGGCGCGGGTGAGCCGCTGCGAACCGCCCATGCCCGGCAGCACGCCGAGTTTGATCTCCGGCTGGCCGAACTTCGCCGTGTCGGCCGCGATCAGCACGTCGCACATCATCGCCAGCTCGCAGCCACCGCCCAGCGCGTGACCGGCCACCGCGGCGATCGTGGGGGTGCGGACGGCGGCCAGTTTGCCCCAGGCGGCGAAGAAATCGGCGTCGAACGCGTCGGCGAAGGTCAGGGCGGCCATCTCCTTGATGTCGGCACCGGCCGCGAACGCCTTGGCCGAACCGGTGATGACGATCGCCCCGATGCCCGAATCGTTGTCCAGTTCGGTTGCCGCGCTGGTGACTTCGCGCATCACCTGGCTGTTGAGCGCGTTGAGCGCCTGCGGCCGGTTCAGCGTGATGATCCCGACTCGCTGATCGCGCTCGACGAGGATGGTTTCGTAGTTATCGGTCACCCGAACCGCCTTTCTAGAAAGTCAGGTCGTCGTCGACCGGTGCGAAATACGCCTCGACGTCAGCCGCGGTGATTTCGGCCAGCGTCGCCGGCGACCACTTCGGATTGCGATCTTTGTCGATGATCTGCGCGCGGATGCCCTCTACCAGGTCGTGTGAACGCGCCGACGCGCACGACACCCGATAGTCCTGGACCAGAACGTCTTCCAGCGTCTGCATCCTGGCGGCCCGGCGCACCGCCTCCAGCGCCACCGACACGGCGATGGGGGAGCGGGTCGCGATCAGGTTGGCGGCGTCGTTAGCCGGTCCGGCGTCATGACCGCGCAGCGCGGCCACGATGTCTTCCATCGTGTCGCGGGAAAAGCACTCGTCGATCCAATGCCGCTGCGCGGCAAGCTCACTCGGTGGTGGCTCGATTGCGTGGGCCGCCAGCGCGCTGTCGATGCCGTCGGCCACGATCGCCGCGGCGAACGCGTCGAGTTCGCCGTGTGGCACGTAGTGGTCGGCGAATCCCATCGCGATGGCGTCGGATCCGGAGAACGGCGCCCCGGTCAGGGCGGCGTAGAGGCCGAGCTGGCCGGGGGCCCGCGAAAGCAGAAACGCCCCGCCGACGTCGGGGATGAACCCGATGCCCACCTCCGGCATTGCCACCTTTGAGGTTTCGGTCACCACCCGCACGCTCCCGTGCGCGCTGACGCCGACGCCGCCGCCCATCATGATGCCGTCCATCAACGACACGTACGGCTTGGCGAACCTGCCGATCTGGCCGTCGAGCAGGTACTCGTCGCGCCAGAATTTCCGTACCTCGACGCCGTCCTTGCGGGCGCTGTGGTAGACCGCGACCACGTCGCCGCCGGCGCACAGGCCGCGATCGCCCGTCCCGGCCAGCACCACCGCGCGCACCGCGTCGTCGTTTTCCCAACGGGTGAGCACGGCGCTCAACGCGTCCACCATGTTTTGATTGAGCGAGTTGATGGCCTTGGGACGATTGAGCGTTATCAGCCCGACGCCGCCTTCGACTCGCGTCAGCACCTCATCGGATTCGTCACTCAACGCGCCAGCCTCCCAATCGCCGCCCGGTCTCGACCAGCAATCTAGATCGTCACGACTGAAGCGATGCCCGCGGGTAAGGTTTATGTTTGACAGGACGACAACAACAGAGCCCGTTTAAATAGCCTCGAAACGCCGAGAAAACAGCAGGTCCGTTGGGAACCCTGGCGACCCGCTGGTCGTTGAGCAAGTGTTCGGTGAGCTCGAACTCACAGCCATAAGAGAGGATCCGACGGTGCGGGAGACAAGTAACCCGGTATTTCGCTCGCTGCCCAAGCAGCAGGGCGGCTACGCGCAATTCGGCACTGGAGCCGCCCCCGGCTACTACCAGCAGGCCGACCCCTATACGGCTCCCTACCAGGAGACCAAAGCTTCCCGTCCGCTGACCATTGACGACGTCGTCACCAAGACCGGCATGACGTTGGCCGTGCTGACCGCCGCGGCCATCGTGTCCTACTTCCTGGTGGCGTCCAACGTCGCGCTGGCAATGCCGCTGACCCTCATCGGCGCGCTCGGCGGCTTGGGTCTGGTGCTGATCGCGACCTTCGGCCGCAAGCAGGACAACCCCGCGATCGTGCTCAGCTACGCCGTTCTCGAGGGGCTGTTCCTCGGCGCCGTCTCGTTCGTCTTCGCCAACTTCCAGGTCTCCAACGCCAACGCCGGCGCGCTGATCGGCGAGGCCGTGCTGGGCACCTTCGGCGTGTTCTTCGGGATGCTCGTCGTCTACAAGACCGGCGCCATCCGGGTCACGCCCAAGTTCACGCGGATGGTGGTCGCCGCCCTGTTCGGGGTGCTGTTCCTGATGCTCGGCAACTTCGTGCTGGCGATGTTCCACGTCGGCGGCGGCACGGGCCTGGGCCTGCGCAGCGGCGGCCCGATCGCGATCATTTTCTCGCTGGTGTGCATCGCCATCGCGGCGTTCAGCTTCCTGATCGACTTCGACGCGGCCGACCAGATGATCCGCGCCGGCGCGCCGGAGAAGGCGGCCTGGGGCATCGCGCTGGGCCTCACGGTGACGCTGGTCTGGCTGTACCTCGAGATCCTGCGCCTGCTCAGTTACCTGCAAAACGACTAGGACGTGTCTCCCATATGGCGGGTCCAGGTGATGCATGCGCTGAGGACGACTGCGGCGCGGTAAACGATGGCGAGTTTGTCATAGCGGGTGGCTAGCGCGCGCCATTGTTTGAGCAGCGCGAATGATCGTTCGACGAGATTGCGTTGCTTGTAGCGGGTTTCATCGAACCCCGGTGGTCGGCCACCGGCTTGTCCGCGTCGCTGCCGTGCGGCAATCTCGTCGCGTTTCTGCGGGATGACCGCGGTGATCTTGCGGCCACGCAGCATCCGTCGGGCTGCACCGCTGGAGTAGGCCCGGTCAGCGATGAGCGCATCCGGTCGTGAGCGCGCGCGGCCCCCGTCGAGGCGGGGCACGACGATCTCATCAAGCACGCTGGCCAGCATCGCCTGATCGTTGCGTTGCCCGCCGGTAACCACGACGGCCAGCGGACGGCCATTGCCGTCGACGGCAGTGTGGATCTTGGTGGTCAACCCGCCTCGAGACCGTCCGATGCCGTGACCTGCGGGTTCACACCCGGCCAGCGGCAGATTCGTGTAATTCGACCCAGCCCCCTGTGTCCTGATCGGGTCGTGTCGTGTTCGTCGCGTGCTGATGAGCCCGGTTGATCGTGGCGTCCACCGACACCGTCCAGTCGAGTTGACCGTCGGCATCAGCCATCGCCAACAGGTTCACCAGTACCCGGTCCCAGGTGCCGTCCGCGGCGTAACGGCGATGGCGTTTCCACACCGTCTGCCACGGCCCGAACTCCGATCGCGGCAGATCCCGCCACGGAACACCGGTCCGATACCGGTAGATGATGCCTTCTACGACCCGGCGGTCATCGCCGAAGGGATGCCCCCGCCGTCCCTCGTTCGAGGGCAGCAACCCCGAAATCAGTCCCCACTGAGCGTCATTGAACAACCGAAACCGCGAAACCGTCGTCACCCCCACAGCATCCCGTCAAAACTAACCCCCATATGGGAGACACGCCCTAGCCCCGGCTCTGACGGGGAAAACCGGCACGCCCGCGGGCGTGCCGGTTTTTTGTGCCTTGACCGCGTTGCGCGTGCGCTGGCGGCGCGGTTTGCCGGGGGCGTGTCGCCGTCCTGATTTCACACCCGCCGCCCCGCGCCGTGGCCTAACTCAGCCGCTCGATCACCATCGCCATGCCCTGGCCGCCGCCGACGCACATCGTCTCGAGGCCGAGCGTCTTGTCGTGCGTTTGCAGGTTGTTGATCAGCGTGGTGGCGATGCGCGCGCCGGTCATGCCGAACGGGTGTCCCAGGGCGATCGCCCCGCCCGACACGTTCAGCTTGTCCTCGTCCATGCCGAGCTCGCGCGCCGAGCCCAGCACCTGCACCGCGAACGCCTCGTTGATCTCGTACAGGTCGATGTCGCCGATCGACATGCCGGCCCGCGCCAGCGCCTTCTTGCACGCCTCGATGGGGCCCAGCCCCATGATCTCCGGCGACAGCCCGCTGACACCGGTGGACACGATGCGCGCCAGCGGCGTCAGGCCCAGCTCCTTGGCCTTGGTGTCGCTGGTGATCACCAGCGCCGCCGCGCCGTCGTTGAGCGGGCAGGCGTTGCCGGCGGTGATGGTGCCGTTAGGTCGGAACACCGGCTTGAGCTCGGAAACCTTCTCGTAGGTGGTGCCCGCGCGGGGGCCGTCATCGGTGCTGACGGTGGTGCCGTCGGGCAGGGTCACCGGGGTGATTTCGCGCTCGAAGAAGCCGCTCTTGATCGCCTCCTCGGCCCGGTTCTGGCTGCGCACCCCCCAGCGGTCCTGGTCCTCGCGGCTGATGCCCGTCATGATGGCGACGTTCTCCGCGGTCTGGCCCATCGCGATGTACACGTCGGGCAGGTTGCCGTCGGCGCGGGGATCGTGCCATTCGTCGGCGCCCGCGGCGGCAGCCGCCGAACGCTCCTGGGCCTCGTCGAACAGCGGGTTCTTGGTGTCGGGCCAGGAGTCGGAGTTGCCCTTGCCGAAGCGCGAGACGGTCTCCACGCCCGCGGAGATGAACGCGTCGCCCTCGCCCGCCTTGATCGCGTGAAACGCCATCCGCGTGGTCTGCAGCGACGACGAGCAGTACCGGTTGACGGTAGTACCGGGCAGGAAGTCGTAGCCGAGCTCGACGGCGACGACCCGAGCCATGTTGAAGCCGGATTCGCCGCCGGGCAGGCCGCAGCCCAGGATCAAATCGTCGATCTGGTGTGGGTTCAGCGCGGGCACCTTGTCGAGCGCGGCGCGCACCATCTGGGCGGCAAGGTCGTCGGGTCGCATGCTGACCAGCGACCCCTTCATGGCGCGGCCGATGGGCGAGCGGGCGGCTGAGACGATGACGGCTTCGGGCATGGCTGTTCCTTCCAGCGGATGCGGGCTCGCTTCGTAGGCGGGTGTTGGGTCACCCCGACGGGCCAGAACAAATCTAGTCGGTGGCGACCGGAGCCCACGCAGACGGGGCGGCCGCCGGGCGCCGCCACAGCCGGGACATCATGCTCAGTCGCGTGTGTGCCGGGCCCAGCACCGGCGCGCTCGCGGGCATGGGGACCTCGGGGGCCGGGCTCGCGGCCGCTATGCCCAACGCGTCGCACACCGCCACCAGCAGCGCGTCCGCGGCCAGCGCGTATGCGGTCGGCGAGGGGTGGAACCCGTCGGCGGAGAACATCTGCTCGCGCTGGGTGCGGAATCGGGGTGCCAGCAGCTGCGCCATGGGAACCGGCACGCCGCCGGCCCCGCGGACGGCGGCCGTCTGGGCGCGGGCGAGCTGCGTCGTCCGTGCGTGCGCCAGCGAGCGAAGCGGTTGCGGGATGGCGCTGACGACCCCCAGGTCGGGGCAGGTGCCGACGACGACGACGGCCCCCCGGGAGCGCAGCTTGCGGACGGTCAGCGCCAGCCGCTGCGCCGACTGGCTGATGCCGTTGAGGGCGGTGACGTCGTTGGCCCCCAGCATCATCACGGCCACGTCCGGCGGCGGTCCGGCCACGAACATCGCATCGACCTGACCGGCGACGCCCTTCGACGTGGCGCCAACGATGGCTTTGGTGCTCAGGCGGACTAGGTTGCCGGTCCGTTCGGCCAGCCCGCGCGCCATCAGCACGCCGGGCACTTCCTCGGCGCTCGTGCACCCGTACCCGGTGGCGGTGGAGTCACCGAAGATCATCAGATGCGTGTCGACGCGCATGTCGCGCTGCCAGCGCTGCGCGGGCCCGCCGCCGGGGCTGTACACACCGTCGGCGCGCGGCGGGA
The DNA here is from genome assembly GCF_900078675.2 of Mycobacterium interjectum. Lineage (GTDB taxonomy): Bacteria > Actinomycetota > Actinomycetes > Mycobacteriales > Mycobacteriaceae > Mycobacterium > Mycobacterium interjectum. The sequence goes on along the minus strand of NZ_LT546237.1, from coordinate 3,067,631 downwards.
TGTCCCAGGCCTTCGGTATGACCGTGCGCGTGTGCGCCGCCTGGCCGACGAGCAGGTTGCGTGCGCCCAGATAGGCCGTACCCGTCGAGGCGAGCGCGCCCGCTGTGGCCAGGGCGATCGTCGAACGACGCGGCACCCGGATGGTCACGAAATCAGTTTAGATCCGCTCCGGGGTTTGCGCGGGCGGCTTATCAACAATGCGGTCACGGTGTGAATCAAATGTGGTATCAAATCAGATTCTTCAAACGTTCTACCCAGTATCGCCTGTCAAGCTACTTTTTAGGGGTTGGCTGAACGCCCTGGAACTCGGGCTGAACCGGACGCTTAGCTGCCTCGTCACATGCTGTATCGCACTACAACGGCGTAGGAAGTGTTGAGCATGACCGCACCCAGCAAGGTATCCGGCTCACCCCGGAATACCGTTCGGCCACACGAGGCCCTCAAGCAACGTAGAGTTGAGGCACGCAGATTTGCCATCAGCGATGGCGCACCGGTCGAGGTACTCGAGTCCGGGCCGAGCGTTGCTGCGCGGGTAGCCAACCTCGCGTCGCGGCTCACGATTCGGCCGGTTCTGGCCGTCGGCAGCCACGCCCCCAACTGGCCCTGGCCGTGGGGCCTCATCGACGTCGCCGCCCGCGTCCTGCTCCCGGTTTCCGCGACCGTCCGCGAGACCGTGAACTTGCCCAATGCTTCGGCGCAGCTCGTGCGCGCGCCCGGGGTGCTGCCCGCCGACGGCACCCGCCGGGTCGTCGTGTATCTGCACGGCGGCGCGTTCCTGACCTGTGGAGCAAACTCCCACGGCCGGCTCGTCGAGGCCCTGTCGGAATTTGCTGACACGCCCGTGCTGGTGGTCAACTACCGGCTGTTGCCCAAGCATTCGGTCGGGATGGCGCTGGCCGACTGCCACGACGCCTACCGATGGTTGCGCGAGCGCGGCTTCCAGCCGGACCAGATCGTGCTGGCCGGTGACTCCGCCGGCGGGTACCTCGCGCTGGCCCTGGCGCAACGCCTCCAGGAGGAGGGCGAGGAGCCGGCGGCGCTGGTGGCGATCTCCCCACTGCTACAGCTAGCAAAGGAATGCAAGCAGGCCCACCCCAACATCAAAAGCGACGCGATGTTCTCCGCCAACGCGTTCGACGCGCTCGTACAGTTGGTTGCTAGCGCGGCCGAAAAGAACGTCGTCGACGGCAAGCCCGAGGAGATCTACGAGCCCCTGGAACACATCAAGCCCGGCCTGCCCCGGACCTTGATCCACGTTTCCGGATCCGAGGTCTTGCTGCACGACGCGCAGTTGGCGGCGTCGCGGCTGGCGGCGGTGGGCGTGCCGGCCGAGGTGCGGGTCTGGCCGGGGCAGGTGCACGACTTCCAGCTGGCCGCACCGCTGGTCCCCGAGGCGATCCGGTCGCTGCGCCAGATCGGCGACTACATCCGCGAGGCCACCGGCTAGCGAGTGTGCGCCGCCCGAACCCGCCTGACACGATGAACGCATGCGGATCGCGCAGCACATCAGTGACCTCATCGGTGGGACGCCGCTGGTTCGGCTGAACTCGGTCGTCCCGGACGGCGCCGGCACGGTGGCGGCCAAGGTCGAATACCTCAACCCCGGTGGCAGCTCCAAGGACCGGATCGCGGTCAAGATGATCGACGCCGCCGAGGCCAGCGGGCAGCTCAAGCCCGGGGGCACCATCGTCGAGCCCACATCGGGCAACACCGGCGTCGGCCTGGCGCTGGTCGCCCAGCACCGGGGCTACAAGTGCGTGTTCGTCTGCCCCGACAAGGTCAGCGAGGACAAGCGCAACGTGCTGCTCGCCTACGGCGCGGAGGTCGTGGTGTGCCCGACCGCGGTGCCGCCCGACCACCCGGACAGCTACTACAGCGTCTCCGACCGGCTCGTCACCGAAATCGACGGCGCCTGGAAGCCCGACCAGTACGCCAACCCGGAGGGGCCGGCCAGCCACCACGCGACCACCGGCCCGGAGATCTGGGCCGACACCGACGGCAAGGTCACCCATTTCGTCGCCGGCATCGGCACCGGCGGCACGATCACCGGCGCGGGCCGCTACCTCAAGGAGGTGTCCGGCGGGCGGGTCCGCGTCATCGGCGCCGACCCGGAAGGATCGGTGTATTCGGGCGGCAGCGGTCGGCCCTACCTGGTCGAGGGCGTCGGCGAGGACTTCTGGCCGGCCGCGTACGACCGCACGGTGCCGGACCAGATCATCGCGGTGTCGGACTCCGACTCGTTCAACATGACGCGGCGGCTGGCCCGCGAGGAGGCGATGCTGGTCGGCGGGTCGTGCGGGATGGCGGTCGTCGCCGCGATCCGCGTCGCCGAGGAAGCCGGGCCCGACGCGCTGGTCGTGGTGCTGCTGCCCGACGGCGGGCGCGGATACATGTCCAAGATCTTCAACGACGCCTGGATGTCGTCCTACGGATTCCTGCGGGCCCGCCTGGACGGTTCGACGGAGGAGTTCAGCGTGGGCGACGTGCTGCGCCGCAAATCGGGCGCGCTGCCCGACCTGGTGCACACCCATCCGTCGGAGACGGTGCGCGACGCCATCGGCATCCTGCGCGAGTACGGGGTGTCGCAGATGCCTGTGGTGGGCGCCGAGCCGCCGGTGATGGCCGGCGAGGTGGCCGGCAGCGTGTCCGAACGCGAGCTGCTGTCGGCCGTCTTCGAGGGCCGGGCGAAGCTGGCCGACGCCGTCTCACAGCACATGAGCCCGCCGCTGCCGATGATCGGCGCCGGCGAGTTGGTCAGCGCGGCCGGCAAGGCGTTGCGCGACTGGGACGCGCTGATGGTGGTGGAGCAGGGCAAACCGGTCGGCGTCATCACCCGGTACGACTTGTTGGGCTTCCTGTCGGAGCCGCCCCGCGCAACGTCGGGCCGACGTTAGCGGAGCGCCGAGTGTCCGTGGCGCAAATCTCGCCTATCCGCTTCACGGACCCGGCCCTCAGGTACTGTAATGCGGCCTGGTTCAGCTAACTCAGTGGAGGGTTGTCCATGACCGATCAACCGTCGTCCGGCGAGCCTTACCAGCCACCCCCTGGGCCCGGCGGTCCGCAGTCTCCGCCACCGCCGCCCGGCGGCGGCTCCTACCCGCCGCCGCCCCCGCCGTCGGGCGGCTATGCGCCGCCGCCCCCCGGGCCGGCGATCCGCNCGTCGGGCGGGCCTTCCAAGCCACCCCCTGGGCCCGGCGGTCCGCAGTCTCCGCCGCCGCCGCCCGGCGGCCGCCCCTGCCCGCGGCCGCCCCCGCCGTCGGGCGGCTATGCGCCGCCGCCCCCCGGGCCGGCGATCCGCGCCCTGCCGCCGGAGTCCTACACGCCGTGGGTGACCCGGGTGCTGGCGTTCCTGATCGACAACATCCCGGCCGCCGTCCTGGTCGGCATCGGTGTGCTCATCCAGGCCCTCACCACGGAACAGTCGTGCGTCAGCGACATCAACCAGTACAGCGTCAACCAGTACTGCGTCAGCCAGCCCAGCGGCATCGGCATGCTGCTCTATTGGCTGACCGTCCTGCTGGCGCTGGCCTACCTGGTCTGGAACTACGGCTACCGCCAGGGCACCACCGGCTCGAGCATCGGCAAGGCGGTGATGAAGTTCAAGGTGGTCAGCGAGGTCACCGGCCAACCGATCGGCTTCGGCATGTCAGTCGTGCGCCAGCTCGCGCACTTCGTCGACCAGATCATCTGCTACATCGGTTACCTGTTCCCGCTCTGGGACGCCAAGCGGCAGACTTTGGCGGACAAGATCATGACGACGGTGTGCCTGCCGATCGAAGGGGCCTGACCGAGGGCGGCCTTCGGTCGGCATCGGTCCGCCGGAGGGTGGCACTAGGCTGATCCTCGATGAGCGAGGACCGTAGCCGGCACCACCGGTTCCAGGGGTTGGCCACCAAAGCCATTCACGCCGGCTATCGGCCCGATCCGGCGACCGGCGCCGTGAACGCCCCGATCTACGCCAGCAGCACGTTCGCCCAGGACGGTGTCGGTGGTCTGCGCGGCGGCTTCGAATACGCGCGCACCGGCAACCCGACGCGGGCCGCGCTGGAGGCCTCGCTGGCGGTGGTCGAAGAGGGCGCCTTCGGGCGCGCGTTCAGTTCCGGGATGGCCGCCACCGACTGCGCCCTGCGGGCGATGCTGCGCCCCGGCGACCACGTCGTCATCCCCAACGACGCCTACGGCGGAACGTTCCGGCTGATCGACAAGGTGTTCACCATGTGGAACGTCAAGTACACGCCGGTGGCGCTGTCCGACCTGGACGCCGTCCGCGCCGCGATCACCCCGCAGACCCGGCTGGTCTGGGTGGAAACGCCGACCAATCCGCTGCTGACCATCGGCGACATCGCGGCCATCTCCGACATCGGCAAACAGAGCTCCGCGAAGGTGCTGGTGGACAACACCTTCGCGTCGCCGGCGCTGCAGCAGCCGTTGACGCTGGGCGCCGACGTCGTGCTGCACTCGACCACCAAATACATCGGCGGCCACTCCGATGTCGTGGGCGGCGCGCTGATCACCAACGACCAGAACTTGGACGACGCCTTCGCGTTCCTGCAGAACGGGGCCGGTGCGGTGCCCGGTCCGTTCGACGCCTACCTGACGATGCGCGGCCTGAAGACGCTGGTGCTGCGGATGCAGCGGCACAGCGAAAACGCCTCGGCCGTAGCGGAATTCCTCGCCGGGCACCCGTCGGTGAGCGCCGTGCTGTACCCGGGAATGCCCGGCCACCCCGGGCACGAGGTCGCGGCGGGGCAGATGCGCGGCTTCGGCGGCATGGTCTCGGTGCGCATGCGGGGCGGGCGGCGAGCCGCCGAGGAGCTGTGTGCCCGCACCGAGGTTTTCATCCTGGCCGAATCCCTGGGCGGGGTGGAGTCGCTGATCGAGCTGCCCAGCGCCATGACGCACGCGTCGACGGCCGGCTCGCAACTGGAAGTGCCGGATGACCTGGTGCGACTTTCCGTCGGCATCGAGGACGCCGCCGACCTGCTGGCCGACCTGGAGCAGGCGCTGGCCTAACGACGCCGAGCGTGCGTGTTTGTACGCGACACGCCGGGCGGGCGCGTACAACTGTGCACGCTCGCGTTGGGAAAGACTAGGAGTGGTAGGGCTCCGCGCTGACCAACGTGACCTCGACGGTGTTGCCGTTGGGCACGGTGTAGCTGCGGGTCTCGCCCACCTTGGCGTCGATCAGGGCGCCGCCCAGCGGTGAGTTCGGCGAGTAGACCTCGAGCTTGCCCTCGTTGACGCCCTCCTGGCGGGTGGCGATCAAGAACGTCTCGCTGTCGGACTTGTCGCCGTTGTAGTAGACCTTGACCACCGAGCCGGGCAGCGCGACGCCGGACTGCTTGGGCGCTTCGCCGACCTTGGCGTTGTTGAGCAGGTCCTGCAGCTGGCGGATGCGGGCCTCCTGCTGGCCCTGCTCTTCACGGGCGGCGTGGTAGCCGCCGTTCTCGCGGAGGTCACCCTCCTCGCGGCGGTCGTTGATTTCCGCGGCGATGACCGGACGATTCGCGATCAACTGGTCGAGCTCGGCCTTCAGTCGGTCATGTGACTCCTGAGTCAGCCAGGTCACCTGAGTATCCGTCATCTTGTCGTGCTCCTCGTATCTGTATGTTCCGCGTATCCGCGTAAGCCTGTGAACCCCGCTGCTTGGGGCTACCGCCGCTCCGTTCCCACGGCCATTAATGCAGCAATACACGGTCCCAGCAGGAACCGTGCATTCACCCATGTTACCACCGCGCAAACAGTTGATGACTCGATATTCACCGTTCTCGTTTGCCGTGCGGTCAGGAGGCTCGCAGGTAGCCGGGCACGTTGGTGCCGCAGCCGTAAATGTCGGCCATCACGGGCGGTTGGGAGGATTTCAGCGTCGTGGTCACCTGCACGGTGGCCGCCTCGGAGGGCGGCACCAGCACTTCGCGCCGGCCCGTCTCACTGCCGTCTTTGGCCTTGACCCGCACGATGCAGTCCACCGGCCGCGAGGGGTCGGATCGCGTCACGCTGATCGTTACCGACGCGGTCTCGTTGTCGACCACCTGGTAACCGGCCAGCGTGCCCGCCACGTCGCTGGTGCCGAGCCGCTGGTAACCGACGACCGCGACGCCGACGCCGGCCGCGACCACCAGCACGGCCAGGCCGATGACCACGCGGCGCCGGGACACGCGCGACAGCCGTGACCGGCCGTAGCGGGCCTCGGGGCGCGGAAGGGGGGTTTCGGTCATGCCTGGGTATGCCTAGGTGAGTGGGCTGCCGGACACCGGCCGACAGGATGCAACGATCGGAACTGGAATTATAAGGTCGCTTCTAGCTCTTATAGCCCTGCAGGGGCGACCAGCGAACCGACTCGGACAACTTGAGGGGGCACGTGAGCGAACTGCGGTTGATGGCGGTGCACGCCCACCCCGACGACGAGTCCAGCAAGGGTGCGGCCACCCTCGCCCGCTACGCCGACGAGGGTCACCGCGTGCTGGTGGTGACCCTGACCGGCGGCGAGCGCGGCGAGATTCTCAACCCGGCGATGGACCTGCCCGATGTGCTGGAGCACATGGCCGAGATCCGCCGTGACGAGATGGCGAAGGCCGCCGAGATCCTCGGCGTGGAGCACACCTGGCTGGGTTTCGTCGACTCCGGCCTGCCCCAGGGCGACCCGCCGCCCCCGCTGCCCGACGGCTGCTTCGCGCTGGTGCCGCTCGAGGAACCGGTCGAGGCGCTGGTACGTGTGGTCCGCGAATTCCGGCCGCACGTGATCACCACCTACGACGAGAACGGCGGCTACCCTCACCCCGATCACATTCGCTGCCACCAGGTTTCGGTCGGCGCCTTCGAGGCGGCGGGCGACTACGCCCGCTTCCCGGACGCCGGCGAGCCGTGGACGGTGTCCAAGCTCTACTACAACCACGGCTTCCTGCGCGCGCGGATGCAGCTGCTGCACGACGAGTTCGTCAAGCGCGGCCAAGAGGGGCCGTTCCAAAAGTGGCTCAAGCACTGGGATCCCGAGCACGACCCGTTCGAGTCCCGGGTGACGACGCGCGTCGAGTGCTCGGCATACTTCAGCCAGCGCGACGACGCGTTGCGCGCGCACGCCACCCAGATCGACCCGAACGCCGAATTCTTCGCCGCGCCCATCGAATGGCAGCAAAGCCTATGGCCGACTGAGGAATTCGAGCTGGCCCGCTCCCGCGTCCCCGTCAAGTTCCCCGAGGACGACCTGTTCGCCGGAATCGAGGGCGACGGGTGAATCACTTCCTGATCGGGGTGATCGCGGACGGTCCCCACAACCACGGCCCCGATTTCGGCAAGGCCAGCCCGGTGGGCCTGCTGGTCGTCGTGCTGCTGCTGATCGCGACCCTGTTCCTGTTGCGGTCGATGAACCGGCAACTGAAGAAGGTGCCCAAAACGTTCGATCCCGAACATCCCGAACCCGATCAGGCCGCCGACGAGGGCACCGACGCGGTCGGCGAAGACCCGCCGCCGGGGCGGCCGAACGGATCCGCGCGGGCGCCAGGACCCGGCGATGAGCCCGGCTGAGTCCGCCGGAACGAACACCCTTGGGCTGGCCACCAGCCCCTACCTGCGCCAGCACGCCGACAACCCCGTGCACTGGCGGCAGTGGACGCCGGAGGCGCTGGCGGACGCCGCCGCCCGCGACGTGCCGATCCTGCTCTCCATCGGCTACGCCGCCTGCCACTGGTGCCACGTCATGGCGCACGAATCGTTCGAGGACGACGAGGTGGCCGCGGTGATGAACGCGGGATTCGTCTGCATCAAGGTCGACCGCGAGGAGCGGCCGGACCTCGACGCGGTCTACATGAACGCCACCGTCGCACTCACCGGGCAGGGCGGTTGGCCGATGACCTGTTTCCTGACGCCCGACGGCCGGCCCTTCTTTTGCGGCACCTACTACCCGAAAGATGGCTTTCTGCAGCTTCTTTCGGCCGTCTCTGCGACCTGGCGCGAGCGCCGCGGGGAGGTCGAGGAGGCGTCGGACCGCATCGCCGGCGAGCTGCGCAAGACGGTNCGGCTGGCGCCCGGCGGGGCGATCGTCGTCGCCGGCGAACGGGACTCCTCGGCGCTGCTGGCCGGCCGGGGCCGGGTGGGAGGTGCCGACGCCGCCTACGTGTGCCGCGGCCGGGTGTGCGATCTGCCGGTGACCGGGGCGGCCGAACTGGCGGGCGCCCTGGGTGTTTGGGCGCAGTAGGCCGGCGGCTAACCTGCGTCCCATGCCGAACGCCACCGACAGGGTCCAAGCGATCACCGAGACCGTCAACCGCTACATCGAGCTGGTCGCCAAGGGCAGCGCCGACGACATCGTCGAGCTGTACGCGGACGACGCGACCGTCGAGGACCCGGTCGGGGGCGAGGTGCACATCGGGCGTCAGGCGATCCGCGGTTTCTACGCCGCGGTCAATGACGTGCAGCGCGAATGCGAGCTGGTGACGCTGCGCGTGGCCGGCCACGAGGCGGCCTTTCAGTTCCGGCTGACGATGACCGCGGGCGGGCACAAGATGGTGATCGAGCCGATCGACGTGATGGTCTTCGATGCCCAGGGCAAGGTCACCGCCATGAAGGCGTACTGGTCAGCCGCCGACGTGCGGCAGCTATAGCTCAGGCGGGGTGGCCGACGTAGAAGACCGCGAGCCACATCGCGATGTAGTGCAGGATCGCCGCGATCACGGTGAACGCGTGGAAGAACTCGTGGTAGCCGAACGTCCTCGGCCACGGGTCCGGCCAGCGCAGCCCGTAGAGCAGGCCGCCGATGCTGTAGAACGCGCCGCCGACGGCGAGCAGCACCATCGCGGCCACCCCGGCGACGTGGATGATCGTCGGCGCATACCAGACCGCCACCCAACCCAGCAGCAGATACAGCGGCACCCCCACCCAGCGCGGCGCCAACGGCCAGCACACCTTCAGCGCGACGCCCGCCAGCGCGCCGCCCCACACGATCCATAGCACCAACCGCCCGTCCGCCGGCGGCATGGCCAGCATCGCGAACGGCGTGTAGCTGCCGGCGATGAACAGGAAGATCATCGAATGGTCGAGCCGCTTCATCAGGGTGCGGCTCTTGACGGATTTCCAGTTGACGCGGTGATAGGTGGCGCTGACGGCGAACATCGCCACCGTGGCGATGGCGTAGGCGAACGTCGTCAGTCCGGCGCGGGTGGATGCCACCGCCCAGGACACCGACACCAGGGTCGCGCCGCAGACGATCGCCAGCCACGCGGAATAGAAGTGGATCCAGCCGCGCATGCGCGGCTTGGACACGGTCTGCGCGGCACCCTCGACGAGCTGTTCGACGGGGTTACCGGGCGCGATGGCTTCTGTCTCGTGCGGCGTGTCGGTCTGGCTGCTCATGACTCCCATTGCCTCGTGTTGCCGGGTCGCTCCCTTGCACCAACAGTAGCCGCGAATTGTCACAGGACGTCGTCGGACGTGCGGTGACAACGCGGAAATGCGCGCCGGAATTTGGCGCCGGTCACAGTAGTGTGAGCTTCGTGGAGATCATCCCGCCGCGACTCAAGGAGCCGTTGTACCGCGTCTACGAGCTGCGGCTGAGGCAGGGTCTGGCGGCCTCCAAATCCGAGCTTCCCCGCCACATCGCGGTGCTGTGCGACGGGAACCGCCGGTGGGCGCGCAACGCGGGCTACGACGACGTCAGCTACGGCTACCGGATGGGCGCCGCCAAGATCGCCGAGATGCTGCGGTGGTGCCAGGAGGCCGGCATCGAAATGACGACCGTCTATCTGCTCTCCACCGAGAACCTGCAGCGCGATCCCGACGAGCTGGCCGGGCTGATCGAGATCATCACCGATGTGGTCGAGGAGATCTGCGCACCGGCCAACCGCTGGAGCGTGCGCACCGTCGGGGACCTCGGTGTGATCGGCGAGGATCAGGCCCGCAGGGTGCGCGACGCGGTGGAGTCCACACCGGCCACCGCGCCGTTCCACGTCAACGTCGCGGTCGGCTACGGCGGCCGGCGTGAGATCGTCGACGCGGTGCGGGCGCTGCTGAGTAAGGAACTCGCGAACGGCGCCACCGCCGAGGAGCTCATCGACGCGGTGACCGTCGACGGCATCTCCGAAAACCTCTACACCTCAGGGCAACCCGATCCGGACCTGGTGATCCGAACCTCGGGGGAGCAGCGGCTGTCCGGGTTCTTGCTGTGGCAAAGCGCCTACTCGGAGATGTGGTTCACCGAGGCGCACTGGCCCGCGTTCCGCCGCGTCGATTTCCTGCGCGCGCTGCGCGACTACAGCCAACGGCACCGCCGCTACGGCAAGTAGCCCGCGCCGTTCGTCAAGCCCTTCCCTTTCGCGCCGAACGTGCTCTAAGGGCGGGATTTTCTCGAGTTTCTCGCCATCAGATCACGCTCGGCGAACCCAAGCGGCGCAGTCGGGCGCAGCGGGTCGGCACGCATCAGACCCCGTGCCAGACTGGATGCATGGCTGCGCTGTCGGCTGTGGTGTTCACGCTGAGCGGGTGGCTGGGGTTGTACCTCCTTGCCCGCGATCCGCGTAAGCCGGTGCTGGCGCTCGCGGCGGCGGGATTGTGTGGCTTCGCTTTGGTGGTGGCGCTGGACGCGGTGCGCTCCGTCGATGCCCCGCATCTGGCCGTGCTCGGGCGGCTCGAGATCTATCTGGTGGCCGTCCCCAGCGTGGCGTGGTTCGCGGTGCTCGTCGAGCTGTCGCGGCCGGGCGATCACTGGCGGGTGCGCACCGGTGAGGTGCTGCTGATCGGGGGCGTCGCCGCGGTCACCTTGTTCGGGGCGATGATGGCCGGCAGCGTCGAGGGCCCGCTGCGGCCGGGTCACGTGCTGATGATGGCCGTGATCTCGGTATCGACGCTGGGGGCGATGATCGTCGCGCTGCGCCGGCGCGCCCAGCCAACACCGGTCGCCGGCGTGGTGGTCATGGCGACCCTGTTCTTTGCGCTGGCCAACGCGATCCTGATCATTCCGCTCGGTCTGGTGCCCAGCCGGCTGGCCCTGGCCTCGACGGGCTTCGACGTCCTGGCGCTCGGCGTGGCGGTGGCGCTGTGGGACGCCTTCGACGAGGGCCAGGCGCTGCGCGCCGACATGCTGCGCTCGTTCGTCGGAAGTTCGGCGGTGGCCATGCTGTTCGGCGGGCAGGCGCTGATCGGGCTGGCCGTGACCCGGCGCGAGCCCAGCACGCAGACGGTGCTGACCGTGCTGATGTTCAGCACCCTGGCGATTGCGATCACGGTGCAGGTGCTGGCCGATCCGCTGGCCGGGGTGCTGGACCGGCTGGCGTTCTCCAGGTCGCCCTCGCTGCGCGCCGACCGGGCCGCGCTGCGCCACACCGGGGCGGGGCTGCCGCTGCGCTCGGCCGATCCTCTGGTCGACGTCGACGACGAGACCTTCGCCCGGCTCACCCGCCGGGCGCTGGGCCACTACGCCGACCTGACCAAGCTGGTCGCCAGCCCGCTGACCGCGCTGCCCGTGATCGACGAGCGGCTGGCCGCGCGGGGCGCGCCCGATCACCCGGTGGAGCGGGCCAACGAGCTCAAGGCCGTCCTCGCCGACGGGATCGCCCGGCTCAAACCCCGCAACGCGGGCGATTTCGGCACCACCGACGAGTGGCGTTACTACAACGCGCTGTATTTCCCCTACGTCGTCGGCGTGCGCGCGTACGCGCAGAACGCCACCGCCGCCGGATTGGACCCCACCGCCCGGCAGGCGTGGCAGTGGCTGGTCACCGAGGTCCCGCAGCGCTCGTTGCACAACTGGCAAAACGCGGCCGCCCGGCTGATCGCGGCCGATCTGCGCGAGCGTGTCAGCTTGGCGCGACGGGCGTAACGCCGCAGGTTACGCTCCCGGAAGGGTATTCCGACGCAAGGGGCATCGATGGCTGCAACCAAGATTCCGCCGGCAAAGGCTGTCCGGGTCATCGAGGTGGCCAGGCATTTCCTGAGCCGGCTCCACGCCCGGACCTTTCCCGCGCCCGCCGCGCTGATGGAAATGGTCATGAACGCCTGGGTCGCGCAGGCGATTACGGCCGCCGCCGACCTCGGCATTGCCGATGCACTGGCGAACGGGCCGCTGACGGCGGAGGACCTTGCCGCGGCGGTTGATGCGGACCCCGAGGCGCTGACCCGACTGATGCGGGCCCTTATCTCGCGCGGGATCTTCCGCCAACGCCGCGACGGCCGCTACGACCTCACCCCACTGTCGCAACCTCTTCGCCGCGACGCTGAGGTATCCCTGGCGGCGTGGGCCCGATGGATGGGTTCGCCGGAGAATCGCGAGCATTGGAGTCACCTGAGCGAAAGTCTCCGTCGCGGCGAGTGCGTCGCCTGCGAAACGCGGGGCGGGTCCCTCTTCGAGTACCTGGCCGGCCAGCCCGAATTGCAGGAAATCTTCAACCAGGCCATGACCGGCGTCTCCGAAATCTCGATCGCACCGCTCGTCGCCGCCTACGACTTCAGTCCGTACGCCACCATCGTCGACGTGGGGGGCGGCCGGGGCCGGCTGCTTGCCGCAATGCTGAATGCCGCGCCGCGGGCGCGCGGCGTCCTCTTCGACCAACCTCATGTCGTGCTCGACGCCCCGGCCGAACTTCGCAAACACCGGGTCTTGGACCGGGTTCGGATCGCCGAGGGATCGTTCTTCGATGACGAGATACCAGCCGACGGCGATGCCTACGTGCTCAAGAACGTCATTCACGACTGGCCCGACGAGCAGGCCGTGCACATCCTGTCCAATGTGCGGGCGTCGTCAGGCGCGGGCAAACATCTGCTGCTCGTTGAGCTCGTGATTCCGGAACACAACCGCGAGTTCGCGGGCAAGTGGCTGGACCTGGAAATGTTCGTCAGCGCCGCCTCGCGTGAGCGCACCGCGGACGAATACGGACGGCTGCTCGAGCGCTCCGGTTTTGAGCTGAGTCGCGTGGTGGAAACGGTTTCACCGTTCAGCGTCCTGGAGGCGATCGCGGTTTAGTCTCCCGGCGACCGATCAGGCCACCGACCCCACCGTTTGAGACACGTGTGGAATTTGGCGGGCGCCGACGGGAATAGCCCGACGATTTCGCTGGTCATTCTCGGCGTGGCAGCAGTTGGCAGCGCCACGAGTCGATATGGCAGTGCCCCGTGCGGCACGTTCAAACCAGTTCGACCCATCCGCCATCGCGAGGAGTAATGACATGACCGCAGTTTCCGGTCTTCCCACCCGACCCCTGTACGACTCGACCGATTCGCTGCTGCGTTTCGCCATGCGTGCCGATGCCACGTTGACCGGCCTGTGCGGCCTGGCCATCGCGTTCTTCGCCGACCCGCTTTCGTCGCTGACGGGGCTGACGTCCGGCCAGGAATACGCGCTGGGCGCGTTCTTCGTGCTTGCCGGCCTCGCCGTGTTCACCCTCGCGGCGGCGCCGAACCTGCGACGTGTCGGGATCGGCATCGTCGCTGCGAACGTCGTCTTCACGCTCGCCGCAATCCTGGCCGCCGAAGCCTGGCCGATGACGGCCACCGGGGTGGCCGCGACGTTGGCCACGGGCGTCTACACCGCGGCGTTCGCCGGTTTGCAGTACCTGGGAGTGCGCCGCCTGGCGACCTAGCTATAGCTAGAGCTTGCGCAGCCGGAGCCGGTTGATGGAGTGGTCGGCGTCCTTGCGCAGCACCAGGGTGGCGCGGGGGCGGGTCGGCAGGATGTTCTCGACCAGGTTGGGCCGGTTGATCGATCGCCAGATCTCCTTCGCGGCGGCGACCGCCTTGGTGTCGCCCAGGGCCGAGTAGTGGTGGAAGTGGGATTCAGGGTCGGCGAAGGCCGTGCCCCGCAGGGACAGGAACCGGGACACGTACCACTGCTCGATGTCCTCGATCCGGGCGTCAACGTACAGCGAGAAGTCGAACAGGTCCGACACCATCAGCGTCGGGCCGGTCTGCAGGACGTTGAGGCCCTCCAGGATCAGGATGTCGGGGTGGCGGACGACGTGTTTGGCGCCGGGGATGATGTCGTACTTCAGGTGCGAGTACACCGGCGCGCACGCGTAATCGGCGCCGGATTTGACCGACGTCACGAACCGCATCAGCGCCCGGCGGTTATAGCTTTCCGGAAAACCCTTGCGGTGCATCAGGTTTCGTCGGTCCAGCTCGGCGTTTGGATAGAGGAAGCCGTCGGTTGTCACCAGGTCCACCCGGGGGTGGGGATCCCAGCGGGCCAGCAGCGCCTGCAGCACGCGGGCGGTCGTCGATTTGCCGACCGCGACGCTGCCGGCCACGCCGATGACGAACGGCACCGGCCGGTCCGGGTTTTGTTGCGGTTCGCCGAGGAACTCCGCGGTGGCGGCGAACAGCCGCTGGCGGGCGGCGACCTGAAGGTGGATGAGCCGGGCCAGCGGCAGGTAAACCTCTTCGACCTCCAGCAGGTCGATCTGCTCACCGAGACCGCGCAGACCGACCAGTTCCTCTTCGGTGAGGGCCAGCGGCGTCGACATACGAAGCGCACGCCATTGCTTCCGGTCGAACTCCACATACGGGCTCGGCTCGCTAAGCCGCGGCATGGTGCCAAGTGTTGCAGGGGCGGCCGCGCGCCCGACGGCTGGGCTGGCTAAAACCACGCTCGATAGACTGGCGCCCGTGACTGCCGCACCTGATGCCCGTATTACCGCGTCCGTGATGTCGGCCCCGCTCGCCGAGGTCGACCCCGACATCGCCGAGCTGCTCGACAAAGAACTGCACCGGCAACGGGACACCCTGGAAATGATCGCCTCGGAGAACTTCGTGCCCCGCTCGGTGCTCCAGGCCCAGGGCAGCGTCCTGACCAACAAATACGCCGAGGGATTGCCGGGCCGGCGCTACTACGGCGGCTGCGAGCACGTCGACGTCGTGGAGAACATCGCCCGGGACCGGGCCAAGGCGTTGTTCGGCGCGGAGTTCGCCAACGTCCAGCCGCACTCGGGGGCCCAGGCCAACGCCGCGGTGCTGCACGCCCTGATGTCGCCCGGCGAGCACCTGCTCGGCCTGGACCTGGCCAACGGCGGCCACCTCACCCACGGCATGAAGCTGAACTTTTCGGGCAGGCTTTACGACGCCGGCTTTTACGGCGTGGACCCGAAGACCCACCTGGTCGACATGGACGCGGTGCGGGCCAGGGCGCTCGAGTTCCGCCCCAAGGTGATCATCGCCGGCTGGTCGGCCTACCCCCGGATCCTCGACTTCGCCGCGTTCCGGTCGATCGCCGACGAGGTCGACGCCAAGTTGTGGGTGGACATGGCGCACTTCGCCGGGCTGGTCGCGGTGGGCCTGCACCCCTCGCCGGTGCCGCACGCCGACGTCGTGTCCACCACCGTGCACAAGACGCTCGGCGGCGCGCGTTCCGGCATGATCCTGGGCAAGCAGGAGTACGCCAAGGCCATCAACTCAGCGGTGTTCCCCGGTCAGCAGGGCGGCCCGCTGATGCACGTCATCGCGGGCAAGGCGGTCGCGCTCAAGATCGCCACCACCGCCGAGTTCGCCGATCGCCAGCAGCGCACGCTGTCCGGGGCGCGCATCGTGGCCGACCGGCTGCTCGCGGCCGACGTCGCCAGGGCGGGCGTCTCCGTGGTCAGCGGCGGCACCGACGTGCACCTGGTGCTGGTCGACCTGCGCGACTCGCCGCTCGACGGCAAGGCTGCCGAAGACCTGCTGCACGAGGTCGGCATCACCGTCAACCGCAACGCCGTCCCCAACGACCCGCGGCCGCCCATGGTGACGTCGGGCCTGCGGGTGGGCACGCCGGCGCTGGCGACCCGCGGCTTCGGGGACGCCGAATTCACCGAGGTCGGCGACATCATCGCGACGGCCCTGGTGGCCGGCGCCTCCGCGGACGTGTCTGCGCTGCGGCAACGGGTGACGCGCCTGGCCAGGGATTTCCCCCTCTATGAGGGACTCGAGAGCTGGACGCTGGTCGACCGCTGACCGGATTAGGGACGAAAGTCACCAATCGGTTGCAACACGCGCCAACAATTTCACAGCACCTGTACCTACGAGTTACAGTAACCGCATGGCACAGAAACCTGTTCCTAACGCGCTGACCCTCGAACTCGAGCCGGTGGTCGAGCGGCTCATGGACAACCACCTCAACACCGAGGACATCTGGTTCGCCCACGACTACGTTCCGTTCGAGCAGGGCGAGAACTTCGCGTTCCTGGGCGGACGCGACTGGGACCCTTCCCAGGCGACGCTGCCGCGGACCATCACGGACGCCTGCGAGATCCTGCTGCTGCTCAAGGACAACCTCGCCGGCCATCACCGCGAACTCGTCGAGCACTTCATCCTCGAGGATTGGTGGGGCCGCTGGCTGGGCCGGTGGACCGCCGAGGAGCACCTGCACGCGATCGCGCTGCGGGAGTACCTGGTGGTGACCCGCGAGGTCGACCCCACCGCCAACGAAGAGGCCCGCGTCCAGTACGTGATGAAGGGCTACCGCGCCGACACCTACAGTCAGGTCGAGACCCTCGTCTACATGGCCCTCACCGAGCGCACCCACGCCGTCTTCTGCCGCAACCTGGCCGCCAAGATCGAGGAGCCCGTCCTGGCCGGCCTCATCGACCGGATCCGCAGGGACGAAGAGCGCCACGAGCACATGTTCGCCAGCCTGGTCGCGCATTGCCTGGAGTACACCCGCGACGAGACGATCGCGGCCATCGCCGCGCGCGCGGCGGAGCTCCAGGTGGTGGGAGCCGACATCGACTCATACCGGGACAAGGTGCGAAACGTCGCCGACGCGGGCATCTTCACGCCCGGGGACCTGCGGCAGGCGATCTCCGACCGCATCGCCGACTGGGGCGTCGCCGACGAGCCGGCGCTGAAGCAATTCAGTGCTGGTTAAGTTCGGGTAAGTCCGGTCTTCACCCAAACCGGCCGCGGCCCCGCGGCCGGTTTTTGGTGTCGCCGTGTCGGTCTCGGCGCGCCTGCCCGGCGGCCGAGCGGCCACAAGAGTAGCGTCGTTCTCGATGGCCAGCGACATGCTTTGCTGCCAGGGCGGCACCTCCCGTCACGACGAGGGCAGGACCGGCCCCGGTCCTGGTGCTGCGGCTCCCGCCGACATGCCTGTGCGGGTCCGCGCGGGCTTTCCCGCTCGAGGAGCGCTTCGTGACCGATCTCCGGACCTATGTGCTCGACACCTCCGTGCTGCTGTCCGACCCGTGGGCGTGCAGCCGGTTCGCCGAACACGAGGTGGTGGTGCCGCTGGTGGTGATCAGCGAGCTGGAAGCCAAACGCCACCACCACGAACTGGGCTGGTTCGCCCGTCAGGCGTTGCGCCTGTTCGATGATCTTCGGCTCGAGCACGGAAGGCTGGATCAGCCGATTCCCGTTGGGACACAAGGCGGCTCGCTTCATGTTGAACTGAACCACACCGACCCGTCGGTGCTGCCCGCGGGCTTTCGCACCGATAGCAACGACTCCCGGATCCTGAGCTGCGCCGCCAACCTCGCCGCCGAGGGCAAGCGAGTTACGTTGGTCAGCAAGGATATTCCGCTTCGAGTGAAGGCCGCGGCGGTAGGTCTGAGCGCCGACGAATACCACGCTCAGGACGTGGTGGCCTCGGGGTGGTCGGGGATGTGCGAGATCGAGACGGCCACCGAGGACATCGACGCGCTGTTCGCCGACGGCGAGATCGACCTCGCCGAGGCCCGGGACCTGCCCTGCCACACCGGAGTTCGGCTGCTGGGCGGCAGCTCGCATGCGCTGGGCCGGGTCACCGCGGCCAAACGGGTGCAGCTGGTCCGCGGCGACCGCGAGGTGTTCGGGCTGCGTGGCCGGTCCGCCGAACAGCGCGTGGCGCTCGATCTGCTGCTGGACGAGTCGGTGGGCATCGTGTCGCTGGGCGGCAAGGCCGGCACCGGCAAGTCGGCGCTGGCGCTGTGCGCGGGTCTCGAGGCGGTGCTGGAGCGGCGCACCCACCGAAAGGTGGTGGTGTTCCGTCCGCTGTACGCCGTCGGTGGCCAGGAGCTGGGCTACCTGCCCGGCAGCGAGAGCGAAAAAATGGGCCCGTGGGCACAGGCCGTCTTCGACACCCTCGAGGGCCTGGCCAGCCCGGCTGTGCTCGAGGAAGTGCTGTCCCGGGGCATGCTCGAAGTGCTGCCGCTAACCCACATCCGGGGCCGCTCGCTGCACGACTCGTTCGTCATCGTCGACGAGGCGCAGTCGCTGGAACGCAACGTGCTGCTGACCGTGCTGTCCCGGCTGGGGACCGGCTCCCGGGTGGTGCTGACCCACGACATCGCCCAGCGCGACAATCTGCGCGTCGGGCGCCACGACGGCGTCGCGGCGGTGATCGAGAAGCTCAAGGGGCACCCGCTGTTCGCCCACATCACCCTGCTGCGCAGCGAGCGGTCGCCGATCGCCGCGCTGGTCACCGAGATGCTCGAGGAGATCGCCGGACCGCATTGAGTGTGCGTCCAGGGCTATGGGTGTGCGTGCAGGGGAAATTCGCCCGAATCGCGCCCCACACGCACACTCAAAGCCCCCAGTGCACCCTCGACGCCGAGGTGGCGCAGCCGGCCCCAGGTAAACTTCCTGGGTGCCGAAACGACCCGACAGCCAGGCCTGGCGATACTGGCGGACCGTTTTTGGCGTCGTCGCGGCCGTCGCGGTGCTGCTGATCGGGGGCCTGACCGGCCACGTGACGCGTGCCGACAACCTCAGCTGCTCGGTGGTCAAGTGCATCGCGCTCACGTTCGACGACGGGCCGGGGCCCTACACCGACCGGCTGCTGCAGGTCCTCAAGGACGCCGACGCCAAGGCCACGTTCTTCCTGATCGGCAACAAGGTGGCCGCGAACCCGGCCGGCGCCAAGCGCATCGCCGACGCGGGGATGGAGATCGGCAACCACACCTGGGAACACCCCAACATGACCACGATCCCGCCCGACGACATCGCCGGCCAGTTCTCCAAGACCAACGACGCGATCACCGCCGCGACCGGCCGCGCCCCGTCGCTGTGGCGTCCCGCCGGCGGGCTGTCCGACGACTTGGTGCGCCAGACCGCGGGAAAGTTCGGCCTCGCCGAAATCCTCTGGGACGTCATCCCTTTCGACTGGATCAACGACTCCAACACGGCCGCGACGCGCTACATGCTGATGACGTACATCAAGCCCGGGTCGGTGGTGCTGTTCCATGACACCTACTCGAGCACCGTCGACCTGGTGTACCAGTTCATCCCGGTGCTCAAGGCCAACGGCTACCGGTTGGTGACGGTCACCGAACTGCTCGGGCCAAGGGCGCCCGGCAGCACCTACGGCAGCCGGGAGAACGGCCCGCCCGCCAACCAACTTCACGACATTCCGCCCAGCGAGATCCCTGCGTTGCCCAACACGTCCTCGCCCAAGCCGATGCCCAACTTCCCGATCACCGACATCCCGGGCCAGAACTCGGGCGGCCCCAATAACGGCGCCTAGGTGATCAAGCCGGGCTGGTTGCGGGCTCCAGCGGCGGGGCGGCGAAAGTCCGCGCGCAGGTTGACGATTGACTATGCGACCGACCTTTCGCTGGCCTACATCCTGGCCTTCGTCGACGCGGCCGCGATATTAATTCCGCTGCGGGGGCACACGTCCGTCGCGGCCGACACGGACTTCGCGGAGAAAAACACCGCGGTGATGCTGGTTCTCGTCGCGCTGGGCGTCGCGGGCGTCGCGGTGGCCGGGGCGGCGAACCTGGCTCCCACGCTGCGCTGGTACGTCGCCGGGGATGAGCCGACGCCCGAACAGCGGGAAACCGCGATGAAGATGCCGGGCCGCCAGTCGGCGATCCTGGTGCTGGCCTGGGGAGCCGCCGGGGCGATCTTCGCGCTGCTGAATCTGGCCGGCGGGGCGCAGCTCCTGCTGCCCATCGTGCTGGGCGTGCTGCTGGGCGGGCCGGCCGCCGCCGGGACGGGGATGCTGCTCGCCCAACGCACCCTGCGCCCGATCATGGGCGCCGCCACGCTGGGCGCAGAGCCCCGGCTGGCGGTGCCGGGGGTGTTCGCGCGGCTGGTGCTGCTGTGGTTTCTCTGCAGCGCGCTCCCGATCGGGGTGATCGCGACCCTGGTCGTGCTGCGCTCCTACGGCTGGCTGATCGAGAAGTCCGCCGCGCTGGACGTGCCGATCCTGGTGGTGTCGCTGGCGGCGCTGGTCCTCGGGCTGCCGACGATGATCCTGACGTCGCGATCCATTGCCGATCCCCTCGGAGAGGTCGTCGACGCGATGGCGGAGGTCGAACACGGCCGCATCGGAACCCACGTGGGCGCGTACGAACGCTCCCAAATCGGCCGCCTGCAAACGGGTTTCAACCGGATGGTCACGGGGCTCGCCGAACGGGACCGGTTGCGTGACCTGTTCGGGCGCCACGTCGGAGCCGACGTCGCGCAGCGCGCCATCCAGGAGGGCGCCTCCCTGTCGGGGGACGTGGTCGACGCGGCCGTCCTTTTCATCGACCTGGTGGGTTCGACGCAGCGCGGGGAAAGCCGCCCGCCGCAAGAGGTTGCCGAGGTGCTCAACGACTTCTTCCGGATCGTCGTCGACGCCGTCGACGAACATCAGGGGCTGATCAACAAATTCGCCGGCGACGCGGCACTGGCTGTCTTCGGGGCGCCGCTGCGGTCGGCCGAACCGGCGTCGGCGGCGCTGGCGACGGCACGCGCGCTCGGCACCCAGCTGCGCCGGCTACCGGTGGTCGACTTCGGGATCGGCGTCTCGGCGGGGCGCGTCTTCGCGGGCAATATCGGTGCCGAAAACCGGTATGAATACACGGTAATCGGTGACGCGGTCAACGAGGCCGCGCGGCTGGCCGACCTCGCCAAGACCTCCGACCGGCGGATCCTGTGTTCGGCGGCGGCCATCGACGGCGCCGATGATGCCGAGCGGGCGCACTGGGCCGAATGCTATTCCACCGTGCTGCGCGGGCGCTCCGAAGCCACCCATGTCTCCGCGCCGGCTACTTCCTCACCTTCAGAGCCGCGACCACCCCATTGATGATGCCCGCGGAACCGGCGTCGCCGATAGGCGTCGCGCCCAAAAAGATGGTGACCGGCTTGGTGTCGACCGCGACGATGACCAGCGAATCGCCCTTCACGTTGCGTGCCGGATCGGCGATCGTGACGTCGGCGTCCACTCGTGCGGCCTTGACCCCGTCGACCGTGATCGACGACGTCTTCGTCGGACCCAGGGTGGGCGTCGCGTTGGCGTAGCCGGGCCCGTTGGCCACGCAGTTGATCAACTTCGAGGCCTGCGCGGCGACATCCATGCTGGGCACGAAGTTGGTGATGCCGACCTCGGCCTGCATCATCCACTGGCTGGCGCCGGGCACCTCGGCCCCGACGCCGACGGCGGCGATGAGGTTGGGGGTCTGGTCGTCGGAAAAACCCATCCAGCCCGGCGTCGCGCTGATCGGGAACGACAGCTTGCCCGCGCTGACCGTGTCGCCGACCGGCTTGTCACCGCCGGACACGTTGGGCGTGCAGCCCGTGGCCGTCTGCTGGGAATTGTTCGGCTGCGACGACGGGGCGCTGGTCGACGAGGGGGCGGTCGGTGGCGCCGCCGTGTTCGGCTTGTTTCCGCTGCTGAGCCCGACCACCACGAGCACCACCAGCGCGATGACGGCCAGCACCGCGAGACCGGCGACGATCAGCCACGGTGCCTTGGAGCGCGGGCCGCCCGGCGGCCCCGGCGGGTACGGGCCGCCCGGCCAGCCGGGCGGCACCTGCTGACCCGGTGGGGGGAATTGCTGCGGCGGATACGGCCCCGCCGCATAGGGATTCCCGGCGTCCGGCGGACTGCCGTAGGGGCCACCGGGCGGCGGGTACGGGTAGCCGCCTTGCGGCGGGCCGCCCTGCGGCGGGCCGCTCGGGGGATAGCCGCCGCCCTGCGGCGGGCCGCCCCAAAAGGGGCCCTGCCCATAGGGATTGGTCCCGTAGGGATCCTGGCCGTAGGGCCCGCCCGGGGGAGCCGTCATCGCTGAACCACCCTCATCTAGTCCTCCGCCTTCACCTTGGCCATCGCCAACACATCGAGGCGGCGGTCCAGCTCCTCGATCGACAGCTTGTCACCGATCAGGCCGCGCTCGATGACGGTCTGGCGAATCGTCTTGCGCTCCTTGAGCGCCTGCTTGGCCACCGCGGCGGCCTCCTCGTAGCCGATCGCTGAATTCAGCGGCGTCACGATCGACGGCGACGATTCGGCCAGCTCGCGCAGGTGCTCGACGTTCGCCTTCAGCCCGGTGATGCAGCGCTCCGCGAACAGCCTTGAGACGTTGGTCAGCAACTTGAAGGATTCGAGGATGTTGCGGGCCATCATCGGGATGTAGACGTTGAGCTCGAACGCGCCGCTGGCGCCGCCCCAGGCGATCGCGGCGTCGTTGCCGATCACCTGCGCGGCGACCTGCGTGACCGCCTCCGGCAGAACGGGATTCACCTTGCCCGGCATGATGGAGCTGCCCGGCTGCAGGTCGGGCAGCTGGATCTCGGCCAGGCCGGTCAGCGGCCCCGACCCCATCCAGCGGACGTCGTTGGCGATCTTGGTCAGCGACACCGCGATGGTGCGCAGCGCGCCCGAGGCCTCGACCAGCCCGTCACGGGCGGCTTGGGCCTCGAAAGAGTTTGTCGCCGGGCGCAACTCACCCAAACCGGTGGAGGCGACCAGCGTCTCGACCACCTTGGCGCCGAACCCGTCGGGAGCGTTGAGCCCGGTGCCGACCGCGGTGCCGCCGATGGCCAGCTCGCCCAGCCGCGGCAGCGTCGCGCGGACCCGCTCGATCCCGGCCTCGATCTGGCGGGCGTACCCGCTGAATTCCTGGCCCAGGGTCACCGGGACGGCGTCCATCAAGTGGGTGCGGCCGGATTTGACGACCGTCTGCCACTCGCGGGCCTTGCTCGCCAGCGCCTCGTGCAGCACCTCGAGCGCCGGGATGAGGTGGCGCACCGCGGCCTCGGTGGCCGCGATGTGCGTGGCCGTCGGGAAGGTGTCGTTGGACGACTGGGACATGTTGACGTCGTCGTTGGGATGCACCGTCACACCGTTGGCCGCCGCGATGGACGCGATCACCTCGTTGGTGTTCATGTTCGAGCTTGTCCCCGAACCGGTTTGAAACACGTCGATGGGGAACTGGTCGTCGTGTTGGCCGTCGGCGATCTCGGCCGCCGCGGCGATGATCGCGTCCGCCTTCTCCGGCGCCAGCAAGCCCAGGTCCTTGTTCACCTGGGCGCAGGCGCCCTTGAGCAGGCCCAGCGCGCGGATCTGGGCGCGCTCCAGACCCCGGCCCGAGATCGGGAAGTTCTCGACCGCGCGCTGGGTTTGCGCGCGCCACAACGCTTTCGCGGGCACCCGGACCTCGCCCATGGTGTCGTGCTCGATGCGGTATTCGGTATCGGTGGCGCTGTCGGCCATGGGTAGCAGTCCTCGGTGGTGTCGGTTCAGGGCAGGGGATAGGCGGCAGAGCTGTCGCCGGTGAAGTCGATCGCGGAGTACTCGTTGAGCTTGGACAGCCGGTGGTAGGCCTCGATCATGCGCACGGTTCCGGACTTCGACCGCATCACGATCGACTGGGTGGTGCAGCCGCCGGGGTAGTACTGGACCCCCTTGAGCAGGTCGCCGTTGGTGACGCCGGTGGCGCAGAAGAACACGTTCTCGCCGGACACCAGGTCCTCGGTGGTCAGTACCCGATCCAGGTCGTAGCCGGCGTCGATGGCCTTCTGGCGTTCCTCGTCGTCCTTGGGGGCCAGCTGAGCCTGGATGGCGCCGCCCATGCACCGGATGGCCGCCGCGGCGATGATGCCCTCCGGGGTGCCGCCGATCCCGGCCAGCATGTCGGTGCCCGAAAGGGGCCGGCAGGCCGAGATCGCGCCGGCCACATCGCCGTCGGTGATCAGCGCGATGCGGGCCCCGGTCGCGCGGACGTCCTCGATCAGCTGGGCGTGCCGCGGCCGGTCCAGGATGCACACCGTCATATCGCGCACCGACAGCGCCTTCACCTTCGCGACGGCCTTGATGTTCTCGGCGATCGGCGCGGTGATGTCCAGCACGTCGGCGGACTCGGGCCCGACGGCGATCTTGTTCATGTAGAAGACCGCCGACGGGTCGAACATCGCACCGCGGTCGGCGACCGCGAGCACAGAAATGGCGTTGGGCATGCCCTTGCTCATCAGCGTGGTGCCGTCGATCGGGTCGACGGCGAAGTCGCACTCCGGGCCGTCGCCGTTGCCGACCTCCTCGCCGTTGTAGAGCATCGGCGCGTGGTCCTTCTCACCCTCGCCGATGACCACCACGCCGCGCATCGACACCGTGTTGACCAGTTCGCGCATCGCGTCGACGGCCGCACCGTCGCCGCCCTCCTTGTCGCCGCGGCCCACCCAGCGGCCCGCGGCCATGGCGCCGGCCTCGGTGACACGTACCAGTTCCAGGGCCAGGTTGCGGTCTGGTGCTTCGCCGCGCGACCGAGCCTGCGATGCTGTCATGGTTGGAGATTGTCCCAGAAGCGGATCGCTCTGCGGGAACTGGGATACTCGGGAGATGACCGAGCAGCCGCAGCCGAACGCCGAGGTAGGCGAGCCGGTACCGGCACCCCGGGCGGCCAAGCCCCGGCTGTTGCAGGACGGTCGCGACATGTTCTGGTCGCTCATACCGCTGGTGATCGCGTGCATCGTGCTGGCCGGCCTGGTGGGAATGTGCTCGTTCCAGCCGGTCGGGACCAACAAAGGGGTGATCCCGGCCTACGACGCGGCGGGTGCCCTGCGGGCCGATGCGCAGACGCTGGGGTTCCCGATCCGGCTGCCCCGGCTACCCGGCGATTGGCACGCCAACTCCGGCGGCCGCGGCGGTATCCAGGGCGGCCGTAAAGACCCCTCGACCGGTCAGCGGCTCGACGCCGCCACCTCGACCGTCGGCTACATCAGCCCGACCGGAATGTATCTGAGCCTGACCCAGAGCAACGCCGACGAGGACAGGCTCGTCGGCTCGATCCGCGCGTCGGCGTATCCAACCGGGACGGCCGACGTCGACGGCACCACCTGGGTCGTCTACCGGGGCGCCGGCCAGAACGAGGCCGACGCCGAGCCGGTATGGACCACCCGGCTCACGGGTCCGGCCGGGGCCACCCAGATCGCGATCACCGGCGCCGGTAGCGCCGATCAGTTCCGTACGCTGGCGGCGGCGACGCAATCCCAGCCGCCGCTACCCGCGCAATGAAGGGAAGGCACGTGACCGCACCCGAAGCAGACCTGTCCGGATGGTCGGTGGCTCCGTTCAGCGGCGGCGGCTACACCCACGACGTGTACCGCAAGGGCGCCGGCCCGGGGGTGGTGCTGATCCCGGAGATCCCCGGCATCCATCCCGGTGTGCTGGCCCTGGGTAATCACCTGGTGGACAACGGCTTCACCGTCGCCATGCCCTCCCTGTTCGGTGAGCCGGGCAAGCCGAAGACGGGCGGCTACATCCTCGGTTCGATCGCGCGGGCCTGTGTCGCAAGGGAATTCGCGGCGTTCGCGACCAACAAGCAGCGGCCGGTGTCGTTGTTCCTGCGCGCCCTGGCTCGTGACCTCAACGCGTCGACGCCGGGCAAGGGCGTCGGAGTCATCGGTCAGTGCTTCACCGGCGGCTTCGCGTTGGCCGCCGCCGTCGACGACAGCGTGCTGGCCCCGGTGCTTTCCCAGCCGTCGGTACCGCTGCCGTTGGGCCGGGCGCGGCGCGCCGACCCGGGGCTGAGCGAGTCCGAGCTGGCCACCGTCGCCGATCGCTGCGCCAACGACGGCCTGTGCGCGATGGCCCTGCGGTTCAGCGAGGACAACGTCGTGCCGCGGGAACGATTCGCGACGCTCAAGGCACGGCTTGGCGACGCGTTCGAGGTCATCGAGATCGACTCGGGCCCCGGCAACGCGGGGGGCTTCGCCAAGGGCGCGCACTCGGTGCTGACCGACGAGGTCCGCGAAGTCGACGGTCAACCCGCTTACGAGGCCCGCAAGCGGGTAGTCGAGTTCCTAACCGAGCGGCTGAGTTAGGGAAGTTCGAGATCATGGCGACCGACTACCGCGTGGTCGAAACCATCCACGGCCCGGTCCGGGGTGCCGACGACGGCGAAATCAGGACCTGGAAGGGCATCCGCTACGCCGCGCCGCCCGTCGGGGACCTGCGGTTCCGGCGACCGGAGCCCCCAAAGCTCTGGGCGGAGGTCGTCGACGCCACGTCCTACGGCCCGGCCTGCCCGCAACCCGCCTTTCCCAACATGCCGCTGGATCTCGGTGCGCCGCAGGGCGAAGACTGCCTGAGCCTGAACGTCTTCGCCCGCGGGGGAACCGCGCCCGGGGACGCCAAACCGGTGCTGGTGTGGCTGCACGGCGGCGCCTACGTCCTGGGATCGGCCAGCCAGCCGCTCTACGACGCGCGCCGGGTGGTCGGCGGCGGTGACGTCGTGGTGGTGACGGTCAACTATCGGCTCGGGGCGCTGGGCTTTCTCGACCTGTCGTGTCTGAACACCGCGCGGCGCCGGTTCGACTCGAACATCGGGCTGCACGACGTGCTGGCGGCGTTGCGCTGGGTGCGCGACAACATCGCGGCATTCGGGGGTGACCCCGAACGGGTCACGCTGTTCGGCGAATCCGCCGGCGCGGGGATCGTCACGACGCTGCTGGCCACTCCGGCGGCCGAGGGCCTGTTCGCCGGCGCGATCGCCCAAAGCTCCCCGGCCACATCGGTGTACGACCGCGACCGGGCCGAGCGCGTCGCCGTCAGCTTCCTCGACAAGCTCGGAGCCGACCCCGCGACGTTGCCCGATGCCCCGATCGCGGCGATCCTGGCCGCGTCGCAGGAGGTGTTCGACGAAGTGCCCGTGCGCAATCCGGGCACGCTGGCGTTCGTCCCGATCGTCGACGGTGAGCTGCTGCACGACTACCCGGTCAAGTTGGCGCAGGAGGGGCGCTCGCACCCGGTCCCGTTGATCATCGGAACCAACAAGCACGAGGCGGCGCTGTTCCGGCTGATGCGCTCGCCGCTGATGCCCATCACCCCGCACGCGATCACCTCGATGTTCACCCAGATCGCCGCCGAACAGCCCGACCTGCAATTGCCCAGCCAGGAGCAGATCGTGTCGGCGTACTCCGGATTGCGGCGCAAGGCAAGGTATTTGAGCATCGCGACCGACGTCGGCTTCCGGATGCCCTCGGTGTGGCTGGCCGAGGGGCACAGCGGCGTGGCGCCGGTGTATCTGTACCGGTTCGACTACTCGACCCCGTTGCTCAAGCTGCTGCTGGTCAACGCGGCCCACGCCACCGAATTGCCTTACATATGGGGCAATCTCGGGGCGCCGAAGGACCCGACCCTGAAGCTCGGCGGCGCCAAGACCGCCAAGGCGGTCTCGAAACGGGTGCGCACCAGGTGGGTCAACTTCGCCACCCACGGCAAACCCGAGGGCCCGGCCGGTGAGCCGGACTGGACGCCCTACCAGGAGGCCGATCGTGCCTGCCTGCTCATCGACAAGCGCGACACGATCATCAACGACGTCGACGCAACCATCCGGGCGGCATGGGGCACCCAGATGGTGAGCTTCCGATAGGGCTGGCGGCTTGTCATCGAGATTGACGCTGCCGCGAAGAATTGCGAGTGAGTCGCGCGCCAGCGCCGATTTCGACGTGCCAGGTGCTAGCCCGCCGGCTTGGCTTGGTGCGCTTGGTCTTTCATCTGCTGGAACAGGTCCACGTAGTACGGCAGGCATTCCGACATCGCCTTGTCGGTGGTGAACAGCGGCTCGTAGCCGAGGTCGCGGCGCGCCTTGTCGATCGAGAAGTAGTTGTCCAGATACAGCCGCTCGACGGCCAGCGGCTCGAGCAGCGGGGCCGGTATCCCGAACCGGAAATGCATGCGCTGCCAGCCGGTCATGGCGGCGCGGACCAGTGGCCCGTTGACCCGCACCCGCGGCCAGTTCACCCCGCAGGCCTCGACCACCGGCCGGGCGAACTCGAACATGTTGATCGGGTCGGCGTCGTTGATGAAGTACGCCTGACCGGGCGCGGTTCCGCCGGGCACCAGGTGCTGGGCGGCCAGGATGAATCCGTGAATCAGGTTGTGCACGTAGGAGTTATCGAGCCGGGCCGACTTGCGCCCGATCAGCACCTTGACGTGGCCGGCGATCACGCTTTCGAACAGCCTGCGAAACATCGTCTGGTCGCCGCGACCCCAGATGCCGCTGGGCCGGATCGCGCACGTCAGCATGTCGCCGACGCCGTTCTGGCTCAGGACGAATCGCTCGGCGACCACCTTGGTCTCGGTGTAGAGGTCGTTGAACCTGTTGGTGTAGGGAAGCGTCTCGTCACCGCCGGCGATGTTCTGCCCGCCCATCACCACGCTGTTGGAGGAGGTGTAGACGAACCGCTGCACCCCGGCCGCCTGCCCCGCGTGCACCAGGTTCTCGGTGCCGCCGACGTTGACGGCGAAGCTGCGCTGACGGTATTCGTCGCTCACGGAAGCGCCGCCCATCAGCTCGATGAGCGCTGCGGTGTGGAATACCGTGTCGATGCCGTCCACCGCCGCCGCGCAGACGCCCGCGTCGGTGATGTCGCCCTGCAGCACCTCGAGGTTGGGGCGCTCGGGAAGCGGCGAGGGGGCGCGGTCGAACGACCGCACCCGGTATCCGCGGTCGAGCAAGGTGGTCACCAGGTTGGCGCCGACAAATCCCGAGCCGCCGGTGACCAGGACGCGGCCCAGTTCGGTTGTCAGTGATGCATCACCCATAGTTGGCGAAGCATAGTCGAGAAAAACTGGAACCTGTTCCAAAGCCCGGGCGGCCGGTTTCGCAGCGCGGCCGCCCGTCAGCCCTCGTCCGGCTGGCTCGCCGCGAGCGCGTCCTCGATTCGTTTGCGGGCGCCGGCTAAGTGCTCTTCGCACCGTTTCGCGAGTTCCTCGCCCCTTTCCCACAGCTTCAGCGACGCGTCCAGGTCCAAGCCGCCCTGCTCGAGCAGCCGCACCACTTCGATCAGCTCGTCCCGGCAGGCTTCGTACCCAAGCCGACTAACGGGCGTAATCGGCTGCTCCTCGTCAGCGGCCATCGGTGCCTCCCTCGCTCACGGCCGCCACGGCGCCGTCGGCCACCCGCACCCGCAGCCGGGTGCCCGGGGGCGCGTCGTCGACCGTACGCAGCACCGTCGGCGACCCGGTGTCGGGAACCGCCTGCACCACGGCGTAGCCGCGGGCCAAGGTGGCGGCCGGGCCGAGCGTGTCCAGCCGAGCGCTCAGGTGGCCAACGCGGTCGCTCTCCGCGGCGACCAGCCGCCGGACGTCGCGGCGCACCGCCGAGCGCGCGCGATGGATTTCGTCGGCGCGTGCGGTCAGGGCCGTCAGCGGTTCGGCCAGCACCGGCCGGCTGCGCAGCTGGTTCAGGGCGCGTTGCTCGCGCGACACCCAGCTGCGCAGCGCCTGGGCGCTGCGCCGGCGCAGGTCATCGATGAGCCGCCGCTCGGCGACGGTGTCGGGCACCACCCTTTTGGCGGCGTCGGTGGGAGTGGCGGCGCGCAGGTCGGCGACCAGATCGCACAGCGGGTTGTCGGGTTCGTGGCCCACCGCGCTGATGACGGGGGTGCGGCACGCCGCGATCGCGCGGCACAGGGTCTCGTCGGAGAACGGCAGCAGGTCCTCGACGCTTCCGCCGCCGCGGGCCAGCACGATCACGTCGACCTCGGGGTGGCGGTCGAGTTCATGCAGCGCCTCGACGATCTGCACCACCGCGTTGGGCCCCTGCACGGCGGTGTTGCGCACGGCGAAACGTACCGCGGCCCAGCGTGCGCTTGCCACCGTCGTCACGTCGTGTTCGGCGGCGCTGGCCCGCCCGGTGATCAGCCCGATCACGTTGGGCAGGAAGGGGATTGGCCGTTTAAGCCGCGGGTCGAACAGGCCCTCGGCGTCCAGCAGGCGGCGTAGCCGGTCGATGCGCGCCAGCAGCTCGCCGACGCCGACGGCGCGAATCTCGCTGAGCCGCAACGAGAATGTGCCCCGCCCGGTGTAGAACGAGGGCTTGCCGCAGACCACCACCTGGGTGCCCTCGTCGAGTTTCACCGGCGCGTTGGCCACCAGGTCGCGCGAACACGTCACGGTCAGCGACATGTCGGCGGCCGGGTCCCGCAGCACCATGAACACCGTGTTGGCGTCGGGCCGCATCGTGATCTGGGCCAGCTGGCCCTCGACCCAGACGGTGCCCAGCCGGTCGATCCAGCCCGCGACCCGGATCGCCACCGCGCGCACCGGAAAGGGGTTCTCCGCGGAGTTCGCGTCGGGATTGGCTCGGGTCACTTCGCGTTCGCGCGGGTGATCCTGTTGGCCAGCAGCGTCTGGAACGGAGCGCGGGCCTTGGTGGCCTGCTCGTACGCCAGCAACGCTTCGAGTTCGTCGACGCTCAGCGATTGCAGCCGGGCCCGCAGTTGGGCCAGCGTCAGGCTCGCGTAGTCGAGTTCGGTCGCCACCGCCGGTTCCGGCGCGGCCGCCTTCGCGGCGGCGGCCTTCGACTGCCGGGCCGGTTTGACGAGCGCGCTGGCGTCCTCGTGCGCCTCGGCGACCGAGTACAGCGCGAATCGTCCCTCGGCCCTGCGCTCGCCGTCGCCGCCGTCCGGCGCGGCGGCATTGGGCCCGTCGATCGCGTCCTCGGGCAGGTCCTCGTCGAAGGTCGCCCACTCCGGCTTCTCGTCCTTGGGCGGAAAGATCGACTCCAGGGTGCTGTCGCCCTTGATCACCAGCTCGGCGAGGTTTTGCTGAAACCGCATCACCAGGTGGGCCGCGGTGCTGACAACCGTCATGGGATACATCAGGATCGTCTTCGGCAGCTTCATCGTCTCCTCGACGGCGACTGTCGCCGCGCCGACTATCAGCCGAACTCCGTACGGTGCAGTAGCCATGAGTCCAAGCCTGCCTTAACCTGCGGCCAACTCCAAGCCCGCCGCCGGCCGGTACCCTCAATGTCATGCCACCGACTGTCGACATGGGAATTCCCGGTGCAGCCAGCTCGGTAGTCAACGACCCAGCCCGCAGGAGGGTGCTCCTGGCGGAGCCGCGTGGCTACTGCGCGGGGGTGGACCGGGCCGTCGAGACGGTGGAGCGCGCGCTGGAGAAGCACGGCGCCCCCGTCTACGTGCGCCACGAGATCGTGCACAACCGGCACGTGGTCGACACCCTGGAAAAGGCCGGCGCCGTCTTTGTCCAGGAGACCGACGAGGTCCCCGAGGGGGCCATCGTGGTGTTCTCCGCGCACGGCGTGGCGCCGACCGTGTACGCCGCGGCCGCCGAACGCAACCTGCACACCATCGACGCCACCTGCCCCCTGGTGACCAAGGTGCACAACGAAGCCCGGCGGTTCGCCAGGGACGACTACGACATCCTGCTGATCGGGCACGAGGGCCACGAGGAGGTCATCGGGACCGCGGGAGAGGCGCCCGAGCACGTGCAGCTGGTCGACGGGGTCGGCGCGGTGGCAAACGTGACGGTCCGCGACGAGAACAAGGTGGTTTGGCTGTCGCAGACCACGCTTTCGGTGGACGAGACGATGGAAATCGTCGAGCGGCTGCGCCAGCGTTTCCCGAATTTGCAGGACCCGCCCAGCGACGACATCTGCTATGCCACCCAGAACAGGCAGGTCGCGGTCAAGGCGATGGCGCCCGAGTGCGAGCTGGTGATCGTCGTAGGGTCCCGCAACTCGTCGAATTCGGTGCGGCTGGTCGAGGTGGCACTGGGCGGTGGGGCCGCCGCCGCCTACCTGGTCGATTGGGCCGACGACATCGACCCGGCGTGGTTGGAGGGCGTCACGACGGTGGGCGTCACCTCCGGCGCGTCGGTCCCCGAGGTGCTGGTGCGGGGTGTGCTGGAGCGGCTGGCCGAGTGCGGCTTCGACGTGGTGCAGCCGGTGACGACGGCCCAGGAAACCCTGGTGTTCGCGCTGCCCCGCGAGATCAGGTCGGCTCGCTAACCTTCGTACTCCCAGGACTCCGCGGGAAAGCCGCGTGGCGCGCGGCGGCGCCGAGCGGGGCCGGGGTCTTCCGCCGGGCCCGAGTCGCGGTACCGCACCTGTGAGATCGGGTGGTGTGTCGTGTTGGAGCCGGTCCCGGTTGGGGCGGCGCGGCGGCGGCGGGGCTCG
>NZ_LT546237.1:3028240-3035246 GCF_900078675.2 Mycobacterium interjectum | reverse complement strand
GATCCCGGGGGTCGCGTTCGTCGTCCAGCGGGGTTCGGGAATGCCGGGAGTGTGCGCGGCCGGGGCGCTCGGGCCGATCGCCGGGTGTCGGGCGCCCGGTCCGCGAAGCGGCTTTCGGCGAACGGCCGGGCTGGCGGGTCCGCTTCG
The DNA here is from genome assembly GCF_900078675.2 of Mycobacterium interjectum. Classification (GTDB taxonomy): domain Bacteria; phylum Actinomycetota; class Actinomycetes; order Mycobacteriales; family Mycobacteriaceae; genus Mycobacterium; species Mycobacterium interjectum. Next base: position 3,035,099 of record NZ_LT546237.1, on the reverse strand, counting down.
AGCCGCTGGGCGCCGCCTCCTCCGCCTCCTCGGTATCGCCGAGGCCAAGAAGCGAATTCAACTTCGCGCCAAGGGCGCCGACGAGGGAGCTGCCTGTCGCCGTGGCCGCGCCGTCGTCGGGGGATTCGGCGGCCGCCGGCTGCGACTTGCCGAAATACCACCGCAGCAGGCCGATGAGCAGCACGGCGCCCGCGGTGCCCAGCATCAGCGGGAAACGCTCGATCAGCGGATAGCCGCAGTTGATCAGGAGGTCCTTCAGGTTGCCGATTTTGCGTCCATGGAACATCCAGTAGGCGCCCGGCACCGCGCAGAAAAGAATCAGCGGGGGCTGAATGATCGCGGTGAACACGCCGTCTTGCCGCACGGCCAGCACCGCGGCCACGCAGCCGGCTATATAGAAGCCGGCGAAGACGTGGGTCAAATCCTTCTGACCGGCGTCGATCGCATACCCGACGGCCGTCGCGGTCACGGCGATGACCAGGGCCGCCCACCACGGCACGCCTGGGATATTGGGGTGGATCGACCGGTGGCCAGCCTCGACCGCCGATCTTGCCCGCTGTTCTGGCACATGTAGACCGTACCGGGAATGGGCCGAAACGCCGGTAAAGACCTTGTTAGGGACCGCTGGCGTGCCACGGCGTCGCACACGCATGAACGGCCCGCCCCGCCGCGCCCTACACTTGAATCCCCGTGAGCCTGAGCCTGGGAATCGTGGGCCTGCCGAACGTCGGCAAGTCGACGCTGTTCAATGCGCTGACCAGGAACAACGTGGTGGCGGCGAACTATCCGTTCGCGACGATCGAGCCCAACGAGGGCGTGGTTTCGCTGCCGGACCCGCGGCTGGCCAAGCTGGCGGAGCTGTTCGGCTCGGAGCGCATCGTCCCGGCGCCGGTCACGTTCGTCGACATCGCCGGCCTGGTCCAGGGTGCGTCGGAGGGCGCCGGGCTGGGCAACAAGTTCCTGGCCCACATCCGAGAATGCGACGCCATCTGCCAGGTGGTGCGGGTCTTCTCCGATGACGACGTGACGCATGTGGCGGGAGAGGTCGATCCGAAATCCGACATCGAGGTCGTCGAAACCGAGTTGATCCTGGCCGACCTGCAAACGCTCGAGCGCGCGCTGCCCAGGCTGGAGAAAGAGGCGCGCACCAGCAAGGAGCGCAAGCCCGTCCATGACGCGGCGGTCGCCGCCCAGGCGGTGCTGGACGGCGGCACGACGCTGTTCGCCGCGGGTGCCGACGTGTCGTTGTTGCGCGAGCTGAACCTGCTGACCACCAAGCCGTTCCTGTACGTCTTCAACGCCGACGAGGCGGTGCTCACCGACGCCGCGCGGGTCGCCGAGCTGCGCCGGCTCGTCGCGCCGGCCGACGCGGTGTTCCTGGACGCGGCCATCGAATCCGAGTTGACCGAGCTCGACGACGAGTCGGCCGCCGAGCTGTTGGAGTCGATCGGTCAGACCGAGCGCGGCCTCGACGCGCTGGCACGGGCGGGGTTTCACACGCTGAAGCTGCAGACTTTTTTGACCGCGGGCCCAAAAGAGGCGCGGGCGTGGGTGATTCACCAAGGCGACACCGCGCCCAAGGCCGCCGGCGTGATCCACACCGACTTCGAAAAGGGCTTCATCAAAGCCGAGATCGTGTCCTACGACGACCTGATCGCCGCCGGATCCATGGCCGCGGCGAAGGCCGCCGGCAAGGTCCGCATGGAGGGCAGGGACTACGTCATGGCCGACGGCGACGTGGTGGAGTTCCGGCACGGGGCAACCACCAAATCGAGGTAAAGGCGGGCCGCGTGCTCACCGGTTATCCGGCGGCTTCGCACGTCTCGGCGTCGGGGTCCGTCGGCCCTTGAAATTCCCCGCAACCGGAGCGACGGTTGACAGGGAAGACCATTGGCCGGAGAGGAACGATGCCGACACCGCCTGGCGAGTCCGATTCCCATCCAGCCGCGCTCGATGCGCGCGAGCAGATGCTCGCGCGGCGTGAGGCTGAGGTCTTGGCGCGCGAGTGGCTGGCCGACACGCGGGATCGGGTCGCCGACGAACGCGATCGGAAGGCGGACGAGCGTGACCGGGTCGCCGGCGAACGTGAGCAGGCCGCCGACGAACGAGAGCGGCGGGCGGACGAACGCGAGGGCTCGGCTGCGGAGCGTGAACTCGAGCGACTGCGCCGCCAAGCGGACCGGGACGAGCGCGTGGCCGCCGTTGATCGCCTGGCGGATGCCCAAAAAGCGAGGGATCAGGCCGAGATTCGGCGTGAGATGGCCACCACCGAACGCCGCGACGACGAGTGATCCCGCCCCGCACGGGACGGTGAGGCCGTGGAGGCCCGCTAGGCGACGGCGGGTGCAAGAATGCCGGGCTGCCCCGAATCGCCACTCAGCCGGGTCAAGGTGAAGCGGTGCGCGATGGGTATGCTGCTGTGGTCCGTATATCCGCAGGCGGCCTCGGTGCGGACGACCACCCTCGTGCCAATCCCGGTGGCGGGGTCCCAGGTCCACTCGTCGAAGCCCCGGTGCACCGACCCGTCGTTACACCGCCACGCCGCAGGATTCGGCGGAAAGCTCGCGTGCCACCGATCGGCGTAGAACTGGGCCTGGCCCGAGGTGTTGGAGAAGCTGACTTCGGCGCAGCCGATACCGCACGGCGTGGCCTTGAATGTCAGGTCTCCGAGACTTCCATCGTTGAAGTGGACGTTGTACATCCCACCCACCATCTGGTCGGCCACCGCCGGGTCGGCTGACGCTGGCGCTGCGAGCGGGTTAGCCACGATGCCCAGCGCGACGGCCGTTACGAAGATCTTCTTCATCAGCGTTCCTAACCGGGTAGCCCCTCCGGCAGCACGATACGATCATCTCCCGGGAAAATACAGGTCAATGGGTTTGCTGCGACGAGCTTTCCCGCGAATAAGGGTTCCTAGCCACCCTTCTGAATCGGGATCACTGCTTGCGTGGATCCGTGTCCAGGGGAAATCCTGGGCAGATGGCAACTGCAAAGCGGGCGAGATCGTGGGTTCGGCGGTCGGTGAGCGCGCTGGTGGGCGCCGGGTTGGCATTGTCCGCGTTGGGACTGGCCAGCGGCCCCGACCCCTGGGCCCACGCCGCCCCGGCCCCCGCGCCCGGCAATCACTGGTGCCCGGGTGATCCATGGGACCCGGGCTGGGGCACGGCCTACAACTGGAACTGGAACGCCTGCCACGACTGGCAAGGTCCGGTCAACCAGGGCGGCCCGGCCGGCTGGGGTCCTTGGGGGCCCCCGCCGGGGTGGGCGCCGCCGCAGCCACCCCCACCGCCGTGGGCGCCCGGGGCCCAGCTGATATGGAACCCGACGGTCAACGTCTGGGGACTCTGGAACAACGGAATATGGACCCCGGCTTAGCGCGACGGCGCAACCGTGCTTGGCAACATCGAATCGCGCGGTTTGTCGGAGGGGGTGCCTAACATGCCAGGCGGCAGACGCCGCGGCACTCGTGCACCTGGGGAGGTTCCATGAAGTTCGTCTCGACCCGCATCATCACCGCCGACGTCGATCGGCTCGTCGATTTCTACGAGATGGTCACCGAGGTCTCAGCGGTCTGGGGGAACGAGCTCTTCGCCGAGATCCCGACATCGGTCGGGACGCTGGCCATCGGCAGCGACAAGACCGTGCCGCTGTTCGGAGACGGATCCGCCGAGCCGGCAGCCAACCGGAGCGCGATCGTGGAGTTCATCGTCGAGGACGTGGACGCGGAATTCGAGCGGCTCCGCGACCGCCTCGCCGAGGTCGTGACGGAGCCGACGACCATGCCGTGGGGCAACCGAGCGCTGTTGTTCCGCGATCCGGATGGAAACCTCGTCAACCTGTTCACCCCGGTCACCGGCGACGCCCGGGCCAAGTTCGGAGTCTGACCGGCCGCCAAGGGAATCCGGTGCGGGGGTCCTTAATGCATGTCGGCGTGCGCCCGCACCGATGGTGCGATCCAGTCCGCCAGGAAGCTCCGCAGTCCGTCGCCCGCGCGTGCGGGACGCCCGGGGTCCACGATGAGCGATTGCAGCATGCGCAGCATGACCTCGACGAGTTCATCCAGCCGCTCGTCGGCGAATCCCGCTGCGGCCCAATCGACTTCGAACCTCTGTAGGATCGACCTGCCAAAAGAGATCGCCATGTCCGAGGTCACCCCGGCGGTCAGGGCGCTGGCTTTGCCGGGCTGGAGCACCAGGCTGAGATACTTGTCGTGGGCGATTTGCTCGTAGGTGTAAGCGATGCCTTCCACGACGGCTTGGGTGGGGTCGGTGATCGAACCCAAATGGGTGGCAAGCCGATCCAGGAAGCCCTCGACCGACGAGAGGGCCGTGGCACCCAGCAGCGCCTCCTGGGTCTGGAAGTAGCGATAGACGGTCTGACGCGTCACGCCGAGAGTTTGGGCGACCTCGGACACGCTCACCGTCCCGCGGTCGTCGATGGCGCGACGCGCCGCGTCGATGATGCGAGCGACCGCTTCCTCGTCGTCCGCCGGGATGTCGCCGGACCAGCCGTGCCGTCGCATTGCGTGATCGTCGCACAAAGCGCCACAAAGCGGCCGAGCCCTTGACAGTACAAACCACATTGACTGTATGGTCAGACGCGAGCCGACGAAGGAGACCGGGATGCTGTCGACGACCAACGGTCCGGTGCGTGGCACCGACGAGGACCTCACGCGGCGAGGCTTGCGCCACGCGCTGAACGGGACGACCGACCTGGCCGACCGGGAACTGAGGGTGCCGCTGCACTACTACCGCGATCCGAAGCTCACCGAGATCGAGGAGTCGCAGATCCTGCGCAGGGTGCCGCTGGCCATCGTCCCGTCGGCGCAGCTGCCGCACAAGAACGACTACGTGGTCCGCTCGGTGCTGGGCGATTCGCTGCTGGTGACTCGCGACCGCTCCGGCGCCGGCCACGTGCTGCTCAACTACTGCCGCCACCGCGGCGCGATGCCGGCGTGCGGGTCCGGCAACGCCTCCCGCTTCGTGTGTCCCTATCACGCCTGGACATACCGAAACACGGGCGAGCTGTTCATGGTGCCGGGCAAGGCCGGTTTCGATTCCGTCGACACCAAGGACTACGGGTTGGTCGAACTCCCCTCACAGGAGCGTCATGGCTTCATCTGGGCGGTGCTGACCGCCGACGCGATCATCGATCTCGACGCGCACCTGGGCGCCCTTGGTGCCGAGTTGGAGCTGTGGAACTACGAGGCGTACGGGTATCACACGCAGCGGGAGTTCACCTCCGAGGTGTCCTGGAAAGGGGCGCTGGAGGCATTCGCCGAGGGATATCACTTCCCCTACGTCCACGGCCAGAGCCTCATCGGGCAGAACACGCTGGCGAACACGATGGTCTACGACGAGTTCGGCAAGCATCACCGGATCGGTTTTCCGTTCAACTGGATCACCAACGTGGATACCGACCCGACCGCACCGCGGGACCCGTCGGCGAACATGGGCGTGATCTACTGGGTGTACCCGAACCTCATCCTCGCCAACAGCCCTGTGAGCGTGGAGATTATCGACATATTGCCCGCTGGTGAGCCCACCCGCTGCACGGTCCGGCACAGCTGGATGGGCCGCATCCCGGCGACCAACGACGACATGAGGGCCGGCTACGACGCGGTCTACGAAGGGGTGCACGCCGCCGTGCGCGACGAGGACTTCGCGATGCTGCCCCAGTGCGGCGAGGGCGTCAGGCACGGGCAGCACGACCACATGGTCATCGGCCGCAACGAGATTGGCGTCCAGCACATGATCAAGGTGTTCGGCGAAGAGCTCGGCGTGGCGCTGCAGTACCCAGGCGCGCCGTGATGGCCGCACCCAAGCGGCCCCAGCAGCTGGACTCCCCGCTATTGCCGGTCATTTTCCGTCACATGAGCCGGGCGCAAGTGTGGGTATATCGCAAGACGAACGGCCGCATCGGGGGCAAGTGGCGCATCGGCGCCGGTTTCCGCAAACCGGTGCCGACGCTGCTGCTGGAACACCGGGGCCGCAAATCGGGCAAGCTGTTCACTGTCCCGCTGCTGTATCTGCGTGATGGGCAAGACCTGGTCGTCGTCGCGTCCCAAGGGGGTCTGCCAAATCACCCGCAGTGGTATCGCAATCTCGTCGCCTGCCCCGACACGATCGCCCAGATCGGGGGTGAGCGGCGACCGGTGCACGCGCTGACCGCCGACGCGCAGGAGCGAAGCCGCCTGTGGCCGCGCCTGGTCGAGCTCTACGCGGACTTCGACACCTACCAGAGTTGGACCGAGCGCGAGATCCCCGTCGTGGTGTTGCGGCCGCGCTCGTAGGCAGGCGGCGCAATTTCCTGTCCGGAAATTTGCTGCTTTGTCACCGAATTGGTATCGATGCGGCGAACGCCATTATCGGCGGTGCGAATGACTTGCGCCACAAATTTTGATTCATTGTGAATGCTATTGCTAGCGTGCCTGCCCATGGTTGTTCTAGCAACGTTGATGTCGCTCATCAATCAGGTCTCCGGGACGCCCTATATTCCGGGTGGGGATTCTCCCGCCGGGACCGATTGCTCTGGGCTTGCTTCGTGGGTCGCCAACGCGGCGTCCGACAGGCCGGTCTTCGGCAGTAGGTTCAACACCGGCAACGAGGAGGCCGCGCTGTTGGCGCGCGGGTTTCAATACGGGACCGCGCCCAACGCGGTGGTGATCGGTTGGAACGGTGGCCACACGGCGGTGACGCTGCCGGACGGCACGTCCGTTTCCAGCGGGGAACGGGGTGGCGTGCACATCGGCGGCCCCGGCGCCTACCAGGCCGGATTCACCCATCACATGTTCCTGCCGATACCGGACGGCGACGGTGCGCTGCCACCGCCGCCGGACGCGCCGCCGCCACCGGCGGAC
>NZ_LT546237.1:2977346-3027535 GCF_900078675.2 Mycobacterium interjectum | reverse complement strand
CGCCGCCACCCCCGGCTGCGCCGCCGCCACCCCCGGACGCTCCGCCTGCGCCGATTCTGATCGACGCGCCGGCTCCCGTGCTCCCTGCACCCCCGGCGCCTGAGCCGCCGCCGCCCGGCGACCCGGGAATTGCGAATAAATAACAAATTGAATCGCTTTCGATTCGGTTAGCGGAAAACATTTCGTAATTTCGATGCGATTGTGATCCGACGCCCGAGGAGCGGAAATTGTGGCCTACATCACTGCCTCGAGCGCGAAAGTTCACTACCAAGGATTTGCCTAGGCGTCAATGAGGACGCCTAGGCAAAACTTTGCTGAAGCGTCGAATGGTGAGCGCTCGCGCGCGGCACGTATGCTGGCGCTGCCGGAGAGCTGCAAGCAGAGGCGGGGAGCGGCCGTGATCTTCATCGTCGTCAAGTTCGAGACCAAACCCGAGTGGACCGATCGCTGGCCGGAACTGGTCGCCCCGTTCACCGCCGCAACCCGCGCCGAGGAGGGCAACCTGTGGTTCGAGTGGTCGCACAGCCTCGACAACCCGGCGGAGTACGTCCTCGTGGAGGCCTTCCGGGACGCTGACGCCGGGGGCGTCCATGTCAACAGCGATCACTTCAAGCGGGCGATGCGCGAGCTCCCGCAGGCGCTGAAGTCCACGCCCAAGATCATCAGCCAGACCCTCGACGCCGCGGGGTGGTCCGAGATGGGGGAGATGTCGGTCGATTAGCTCAGGGCAACCGAGATTTCGTGGCCCAGCTGATAACCAGGCGCAAGCGGGAGCGTGTCGCCGCTCCAGAATGAACCCGGGTCGAACCAATTCGAGTACTTCTCCGTGGTCAGCAATCCCATCTCCTCGTAGGTGATGGCCACCGTCTCCGCGCAGTACGCCGCTTCCACGCCGACGCGTTGACGCGCCTTGCGCCGTTGCGTCGACTCGCGAACCTTCTTGTCCACGACCGGAATTCCCCGTATCCAGTCGTACGCGGTCGGCAGCCGGCCGCGCAGCCACCGGCCGGTGAGACGCGCGGTAGCGGGAAACGGGGTGCCGTCCATCCGGGCGATCACCCGCAGCAGTTCGTTCTCCTGTTCCCGGGTGGCGTACGGCGTCAGCTGCCGTAGCCAGCACCGCTGGTGATAGCGCTCCATCCACTGCCGGACGGCTTCGCGAAGATCGTTGAGCTGCACGCCGCGGTGGTTGGTGCCGGTCCACAGGTCGGTGAGTTTGTCGCCGAGTTCGGCGTGCCACATCAGCGGCGGCAGGTCGTCGATGGCCACTGTCATCCCAACGTGGTTCACCGGGCTGTTCGTCAGGGTCTGGATGGCGCGGTCCGGCCCGGACACGCCGCGGAACAGCCAAAGGTCGCCGGTCCGGGTCTCTTCGACCGCCTGGTCCAGGGTCAGCATCCGAGCCAGCCTATGAACGCCGAAGAACGTCGCGCGCGACCCTGCGCGCGCTGACGGCCGCCGGGTAGCCCGCGTAGCCCGACATGTGGTAGATCGTCTCTTCGATCTCCTCGAGGCTCAACCCGTTGTGCAGTGCGATCTGGAAATGGAGCTTCAATTCGTCGCTGGCCCGCAGGGCGATGAGCGCGCCGAGGGTCACCAGGCTGCGGGAGCGCCGATCGAGGCCGGGCCGCGTCCACAGGGCGCCGAAAACATGATCGAGGCTCATGTCACCGAGTTCGTCGGCGACGCCGCCATCGCTCAGGCCGGTGGCGCCGTCGCCGATGACCCCGGGCAGCATCTCCTTGAGCGCATCCAAGCCGCGGGCGCGGGTGTCAGTCATCGTTGTCTGCCTTTCGTTTTCGTGGTTCGCGGGATATCTGGTAGTCGATGTACGCGTCCCAGTCGCCGACCCGGCGGCGCAGCTCGTCGACCACACCGGCGTGGGTGGGCACGAAGAATCGATTGCGCAGGATCGCCTCGGCGACCAGCTCGCCGACGGGCACGGGGTCGAGCAGCTCGAACTGCTCACCGGGAACCCGCAGCGGCGCCCCGCCGCCGAATGTCGGCACCGCGGCGGCGATGTTGGTCAGCACCGGCCCCGGGCACAGCAGGGTGACGCCGATGTTCTTGGGCCGCAGATAAATTGCCAGGCCCTCGCTGATCTGCACGATGGCGGCCTTGGTGGCGGCATACGGCAGCCGGTCGTAGGAATAGGTGAAAAGCCCGGCGAACGAGGCGGTGTTGACCACATGCCCGCTGCCCTGATCGAGCAGCAGCGGCAGGAAGGCGGCGTTGCTGCGCACCACCGACATGAGGTTGATGTCGACAATGCGTTGCCACTCGGTCACCGGAATGTCTTCGGGCAGCCCGTTTGTCAGCACGCCGACGTTGTTCATCACGATGTCGACCCGGCCGAATCGCCGCAGCGCCGCGTCCCGAACCCCGTCGAAGGCAACCGGATCCGAGACGTCGGCGGGCGCAATGAGCACGCCGGCGTCGGTCAGCTCGCCGGCGACGGCAGCCAGGCGGGCGTCGTCGATGTCGACGGCCACGATGAGTGCGCCGCGGCCGGCGAGCGCGCAGGCGGTGGCGCGGCCGATGCCGCTGCCCGCCCCGGTGACGACGGCGACCTTGTCGCGGAGGGTGTCCATTGCGGTAATAGCCTGTCAACCATGCGCAGCGTTTGGAAGTGGATCGGCCTGGCCGGTGTCGCCGGCGTCGTCGCCGGGGGAGTCCTGGTCGCCCGCGACCAACGTAAGCGACGCGCCTATACCGCCGACGAGATCCGCGCGCGGCTGCATCAGCGGCTGGCCGAGTCCGATGGGGAGAGGTTTCAGTCCAAGCCGGGGTCGGCGTCGGATTCGACGGCGAACAAGCGGTAGCTGCCCGAAAACCCCTTCAGCTCGACGTCGCGGCCCTCGTCGAATCCGATGCCAGCACAATCGGCGACGGCGTCCCGCACCGGTTCGCTCACCAGGATCTGGCCGCCGGTCGCCTGCGCGGCGACCCGCGCGGCCATCGCGACGTTGCGCCCGAACAGATCGTCGCCGCGTCGCACCGAGCGGCCCATGTGGATGCCGATCCGCACCCGAATGTCCTCACCCCGCTTGCGTTTTGCGTCCCTGTGCAGCGCCTGCTGGACGTCGATGCCGCACCGCACTGCCTCTTCGGCGCGCGCGAAGGCGATCATGTAGCCGTCCCCCTGGCTTTTCACCACGTGCCCCGAGCGCTGCCGCACGAGTCCTGAAATCAGCTTGTCGTGCGAGCCGATCAGCTTGACCCAGGCGCGGTCGCCGATCCGCTCGTTGAGCGCGGTGGACTCCTCGATGTCGGTGAACAGGATCACCACCCGGCCGTCCGGGGTGACGCGGGCCAGGTCGGGCCGCTCCACCTCGGCCCAGTCGGCGAGGTCTTCGATCGAGCTGCGGACCGCGGCGCCGAAGCCCTCCTTGCGCATCAGGTTGGCCGCGTTCCACACCCTTTTGACGGCCTCGCGACCGCCCGTCAGCAGCTGGGTCCGGGGGTCGACCCGGTGCTGCAACTGCGCGATCTCGCGGCGGCTGCGTACCAGCAGGACCGACACAACGGCGATCGCGCCCGCTTCGACCGCGGCGATCCCGGCCAGGGCGTAGAGCGCGATATGCAGGACGTCTACTGCTTGCGAACCCACGCTTGGCATCCTGCCAAAGGCCGCCGTGGATTCAGGTTGTCGGGCCTATCCGCAATGTCTAGGGTTGAGCACGGGTCGCCGCGGGTAGCGAATCTCAAGGGAGGTGCGCGTCTTGGCCGACGGTGACAGTAGCTCGTCAAATCTTCTGGTGATCTTCGGCATTACCGGCGATCTGGCCCGCAAGATGACATACCGAGCCCTGTACCGGCTCGAATCGCACGGCCTGCTCAAGTGCCCGATCATCGGTGTGGCCAGCGACGACATGCCCCTCGAGAAGCTGGTCGAGCGGGCGCGGCAGGCCATCGGCGACTCCGGCGAGACCCTCGACGATGCGGTGTTCGACCGGTTCGCGGCCCGGCTGTCCTACCTGCACGGCGACGTCACCGATCCCGGACTGTACAAAGAGCTCGCCAAGCGGGTCGGCAAGGACTGCCGCCCGCTGTACTACCTGGAGATGCCGCCGTCGCTGTTCGCGCCGATCGTCGAGAACCTGGCGAAGGTCGACCTGCTGGAGCGCGCGCGCGTCGCGGTGGAAAAGCCGTTCGGCCACGACCTGGCCTCCGCGCGCGACCTGAACGCCCGGCTGCGCGCGGTGCTGGACGAGGACCAAATCCTGCGCGTGGACCACTTTTTGGGCAAGCAGCCCGTCGAAGAACTGCAGTACCTGCGCTTCGCCAACAACGGCCTCGCCAAGGTGTGGGACCGCGACAGCATCTCCGAAATCCACATCAGCATGGCCGAGGACTTCGGGATCGATGATCGCGGCAAGTTCTACGACGCGGTGGGTGCGCTGCGTGACGTCGTGCAAAACCACCTGCTGCAGGTGCTCGCGCTGGTGGCGATGGAGCCGCCGGTCGGCCCGAGCGACGACGACCTGAACGACAAGAAGGCCGAGGTGTTCCGGGCGATGCCGGCGCTGGACCCGGAGCGCTGCGTGCGTGGGCAATACCGCGGCTACACCGACGTCGCCGGGGTGGCGAAGGATTCACGGACCGAGACCTACATCGCGCTGCGGACCGAAATCGACAACTGGCGGTGGGCCGGGGTGCCGATCTTCCTGCGTGCCGGCAAGGCGCTGCCGGAAAGGGTCACCGAGGTGCGGATGTTCCTCCACCACGTGCCCGGGTTCTCGTTTCTGCCCAACCGCCGTCCGCCCGAGCCCAACCAGATCGTGCTGCGCATCGACCCCGACCCGGGGATGCGCCTGCAGCTGTCCGCCCAGGCCGGCAACTCGTGGCACGACGTTCACCTCGATTCCTCGTTCGCCGAAGACCTCGGTGAGGCCGTCCGGCCCTACGAACGGCTCCTCTACGCCGCATTCACCGGCGATCGGCAGCTCTTCGCCCGGGAGGACGCCATCGAGGAAACCTGGCGGATCGTGCAGCCGGTGCTGGACAAGCCCGGCCGCATCCATCACTACGACCCCGGCTCCTGGGGACCCGAGGCCGCGCAGTCGCTGCTGCACGGCCACCACAGTTGGCAGGAACCGTGGCTGCCCCACACCAAGCAGACCAAAGACTAAGGAGACGGGACACGATGCAGCTAGGGATGATCGGCCTGGGCCGGATGGGCGCGAACATCGTGCGGCGGGTGGCCAAGGGCGGCCACGAGTGCGTGGTGTATGACCACAGCGCCGACGCGGTCAAGGCGATGGCGGGGGAGGAGAGGACCACCGGCGTGTCGTCGCTGCAGGAGCTCGCCGAGAAGCTGACCGCTCCGCGGGTCGTCTGGGTGATGGTGCCGGCGGGGACGATCACGACGGGGGTCATCGAGGAGCTGGCCAAGACGCTGGAGTCCGGCGACATCGTCATCGACGGCGGCAACTCGTACTACCGCGACGACATTACGCATGCAAAGACTCTGTTCGACAAGGGTATTCACTTGCTCGACTGCGGCACCAGCGGCGGGGTGTGGGGCCGGGAGCGCGGCTACTGCCTGATGATCGGTGGCCACGAGGAGGCGTTCGCCCGCGCCGAGCCGATCTTCGCCACCGTCGCGCCCGGGGTGGACGCGGCGCCGCGCACGCCCGGCCGCGACGGCGAGATCGCGCAAGCGGAAAAGGGCTATCTGCACTGCGGCCCGTCCGGGGCGGGGCACTTCGTGAAGATGGTGCACAACGGGATCGAGTACGGGATGATGGCCTCGCTGGCCGAGGGGCTGAACATCCTGCGCAATGCCGACATCGGCAAGCACATCCAGCAAGGGGACGCCGAAACGGCGCCGCTGTCGAACCCGGAGTTCTACCAATACGACTTCGACATCCCGGACGTCGCCGAGGTGTGGCGCCGCGGCAGCGTCATCGGGTCCTGGCTGTTGGACCTGACCGCGATCGCGCTGCACGAATCGCCCGATCTGAAGGAGTTTTCCGGGCGGGTGTCCGACTCGGGGGAGGGCCGCTGGACCGCCATCGCGGCGATCGACGAGGGCGTCCCGTCGCCCGTGCTGACCACCGCGCTGCAATCCCGCTTCGCCAGCCGTCAGCTCGACGACTTCGCCAACAAGGCGCTGTCGGCGATGCGCAAGCAATTCGGCGGGCACGCCGAAAAGCCGGCGAACTAACCTCTCTCGACGAACGCCACCACGGCTTCGCTGAACGCGTCGTTGTCGTCGCCGGCCGCGGTGTGCCCGGCGTTGGACAGCTCGACGAACTCGGCCCGCGGCACCTGCGTCAGGAAATGCTCGACCCCCTCGGGGCTGACGACGTCGGACAGCTTTCCGCGGATCAACAAAACCGGGATGGTCAGGTTGGTCGCGGCGTGCTCGAATTTTTCGGTGCGCAGCTCCGGGTCGTCGCCGGGCTTGGTCATGAATGCCGGATCCCAGTGCCAGTACCAGCGCCCGTCACGCAGCCGCAGGTTCCTTTTCAGCCCCTCGGGGCTGCGCGGCCTTTTCCGGTAGGGCAGGTAGGCGGCAACGGCGTCGGCGGCCTGCTCCAGCGTTTCGAACCCGTCGAGGCCGCTGAACATGAAATCGCGGATGCGGGCGCTGCCGCCCTTCTCGAAGCGGGGCACCACGTCGACCAGCACCAATTGCGTCACCCGGTCGGGGCCGGCGCGGTCGGCGGCGAGGATGCCGGTCAGCCCGCCCATGCTGGCGCCGATGATCGCCACGGGCCGGCCGATGGCATCCAGCACGTGCATCACGTCCGCCGTCAGCGTCTCGACGTCGTAGTCGGCGTCGGGCGCGCGATCGCTGTCGCCGTGACCCCGGGAGTCCAGGGCCACGACGTGAAACCCGTCGTCGGCCAGGATCTGGCCGGTGTTCTTCCAGGAAAACCTGTTCTGGCCGCCGCCGTGCAACATCAGAATCGTGGGCCGGTCGGCCGCCGCGGCCGAGCCGCGGTTCCACTCGTCGGCGACCAGGGTGATCCCGTTGTGGCCGGAAAACTCGACCGTCTCATTGCTGCTGCTCACGGCACTCACGGGCGTCCTCTCGCTAGATCGCCCTTCGACGTTACCTAGGCAATCTATTCACCGCCGACGTGGGCCCCCGGTGGCAGCGGCGCGTCGGGAAACAGCTCCGCGAAGCTGCCGAACAGGATGCGGTCCCGGGCCTTGGCGTCGACGCCGTCGAACAGTTGATGCAGCGTCGCCTGCGTGTGGCCGAAGGTGCCCTCGATGTGCGGGTAGTCGCTGCCCCACAACACGTTGGTGAAACCCATTGCCGTCACCGCCGCGACGGCCGACGCGTCGTGCTGGAACGACGCGTACACCTGCGAGTAGATGATCTCCCGCGGCCCGCGTTTGAGCTTGGGGCGCACCACCATTGCGTGCTGCCGATAGCCCTCCTCCATCCGGTCGGCGATGAACGGCACCCAGCTGGCGCCGCCCTCCGACACCAGCACCTTGAGATCCGGGTGCCGATCCAGCGCCCCCGATGCGACCAGCTTCACCACCGCGCGCTGCCCGCCGAACGACGTTTCGGTGTAGTTCAGCACCGCGCCGCCGGGGCCGTGATACGTCACACCGATCGCGTTGCCCGCGGCGAAATCGATTGGCTCGGTGCCGATGTGGAACGCGATCACCATGCCCGCGTCCTCGGCGGCCGCCCAGAACGGCTCCCACTCCTCGCGGTGGTAGTCGCGCTGCGCCGGATGGGGCGTGACCGGGAGGAACACCGCCTTGAATCCCATTGCGCCGCAACGGTTGAGCTCGGCGACCGCGTCGTCGATGTCCATGGTCGACACCTGCGCCGCCGGGATGAGCCGCGGCGAGTGATCCATCAGGGCTTCCTTGGCCCAGTCGTTGGAGACCCGCATCGCCTCACGGAGCAGTTCGGGCGTGCGAAACGAGCCGGACCACATGCCCAGCGACGGGAACACCAACTCCGCCCAGATACCTTCGTCGTTGAGGTCGGCCAGCCGTTTGCCGACGTCGCGTGAGCCCGCCGCGGCGACCGTGGCAGCCATGAACTCCTGCTGCGCGAGGCTGGGCAGGCGCCGCCGGAACACCTGGCCGTCGACGTGGATGGACTCCCACCGGCCGTCGGGGTCCTTCTCGGTCCGCGGCACCAGCTCGGCCAGGCGCCGCGGCAGCCGCGAGCGCCACAGGTCCTCAGGCTCGAGGAAGTGCGAGTCGCCCGAATTTGCCCACAGCGTCGGGGCGGTCATAAGCCAGATATTAGAATCACGTTCTAATACTGTCAACGATCCTGAGTATCCTCGCTGACCCGATGAGTTCTCGCCGCCGCCGCGGTCTATCACTGAAACCGCCCACCCACGCACGCACAAGGAGTTGCCCATGCCCTCGATCACGCCCTCGCTGTGGTTCGACCACAACCTCGAGGAGGCGGCGGAGTTCTACACGTCGGTGTTCCCCAATTCCCGGATCGAGGGCTTCAACCGGACCACCGAGGCCGGTCCGGGGGAGCCGGGAACGGTCCTGTCGGGCAGTTTCGTGCTGGACGGCACTCGGTTCATCGGCATCAACGGCGGGCCGCAGTTCCCATTCAGCGAGGCGGTGTCGTTCACCATCGGCTGCAAGGACCAGGACGAGGTCGACTACTACTGGGAGCGGTTGACCCACGGCGGCGAGGAATCGCAGTGCGGCTGGTGCAAGGACCGCTTCGGCCTGAGCTGGCAGGTCATCCCGGATCGGCTCTACGAGTTGATCGGCGACCCGGACCGCGCCCGCGCGGCGGCGGCCACACAGGCGATGTACGGCATGCGCAAGATCGTCATCGCCGACCTGGAGCGGGCCGTGGCGGGGGAGCTCACTCGGTAAGCCGGCCGATCCACTCGATGGTGGCGTCGGTGATGGCCGGCACCTCGGCGGGGTCCTCGCAGCCGGAGACCATCAGCGACGACTCGGCCACGGTCGCGACCAGGACGCGGCTCAGCAGTTGTCCGCGCACCGACTTGTCCAGCTCCAGCACCGCCATCCAGCGGCGGAAGGCGGCCTGCATGCGGTCGCGACGGGCGACCTCGAAGCCCGGAGGCGTGTCCCCGGACGTCAGCACCCGGGCCAGCCGCCGGTTCTCCCACATCGCCTCGAGGTAGGCCCGCACGTGCAGTTCGAAGACGCGCCGCGGGGCGGGCGCCTCGCCGGCCTGCCGCATCGCCTCCTCGATGCGGCGGTCGACGGCGGTGGCCATCTGCTCGAAGATCGCCAGGAACAGCTCGTTCTTGCCGCCGAAGTGGTGATAGATGCTGCCGACGCTGGCGCCGGAAGCGGCCACCACGTCGGCCATCGTCGCCGCGGTGAATCCCCTGGTCGCGAAGACCTCGGTGGCCGCGTCGAGGATCCGTTGCTGGGTGGCGCCGGTCTTGGCCACCGCCGGGCCTGCGCTGGGGTCGCCATGCCCATGACGCTATCAGTAGCCCGCGTTGGGTCCGAAAGTGATTGCCGCCGTAGACAACTGGGTGATTTCCTACCGGGGTCGGTGCGTCTGGAGTGAACAGGCGTTAGGTTGGTCGGTGCGGACGCGCGCCGACGAGGGAGTGAACATGGCTGAAGACACCGAGCGAGCCCCCGATGGGTGAACCTGGCTGGCTCGACGTGCCGGGACCGGCCGGGGATCTGAAGGCCTTGACGTGGGGGCCGCCGGACGCGCCGATCGCGCTGTGCCTGCACGGCTTCCCCGACACCGCCTACGGATGGCGCAAGCTCGCCCCGCGGCTGGTCGAGTCGGGGTGGCGGGTCGTCGCGCCGTTCATGCGCGGATACGCGCCGTCGTCGCTCCCGGTCGACGGCGATTTTCACGTCGGCGCGCTGATGGACGACGCCCTGCGGGTGCGCTCGGCCGCGGGCGGCACGGAGCGTGATGTGGTGATCGGCCACGACTGGGGCGCGATCGCCGCGACCGGCCTGGCCGCGATGCCCGACAGCCCGTTCGCCAAGGCCGTGATCATGTCGGTGCCCGTTTCCGCGGGATTTCGCCGGCGAGGCAGCGCGGCCGACCGGCTGCGGCTGCTCGGCCACCTGCCGCCGCAGCTGGTGCGCAGCTGGTACATCCTGTACTTCCAATTGCCTTGGCTGCCAGAACGTTCCGCGTCCTGGGTGCTGCCGCTGCTGTGGCGACGGTGGTCGCCGGGCTACCGCGCCGACGAGGACCTGCGCCACGTTGACGCGGCCATCGGCACGCCGGAGAGCTGGCGGGCGGCGCTGGGAACCTACCGGGCCACGATCCGCCACCCGCGGCCGCCGGCGGAGTATGCCGACCTGAACCGGCTGTGGACCCAAGAGCCCCTGCTGCCGTGCCTCTATCTGCATGGGCGCGACGACGGTTGCATGACATCGGCTTTCACCCGCTGGACGGAAAAGGCGCTGCCGGCGGGCAGCGAGGTCGCCATCGTCGAGCACGCCGGGCATTTCCTGCAGCTCGAACAGCCGGACAAGGTCGCCAACCTGGTGCTGACGTTCATCGGCTCGCCCGGCTGAAGTCATGACGGCGCGGCGGATGGCGGCCGTCGATGCGCAGTTCTACTGGATGTCGGCCAANACCCGGCGACCCCGGCCGCCGACCGCGCCTTCGCCGCGGTGCCCGCCGCGCTATTGCGTTGGGGCGTCGCGCAGTTCGACCCGTCTGTCCGGCCCACCCAGGTGGCCGGCAACACCGTGGTGTCCAGCGTCAACCGCGGGGCCGCCGATCTGAGCTTCGGGGGTGCGCGGGTGGTGCTGACCGCCGGATACCCGGCCCTGTCGCCGGCGATGGGGCTGACTCACGGGGTGCACGGCATCGGCGACACCATAGCGATCAGCGTGCACGCCGCCGCGTCGGCCATTCCCGACACCGACGCATATCTCCGACTGCTCGACGCTGCGCTGTGAAAGCTATTGCGCGTCATCGGATCTGGCCGCCTCGGCCCGGGTCAGACCGACGGCGCCGATCAGCTCCTCGTGCAGCTCGAACCACACGGTGTGGTAAGAGTCGATGAGAGGCCTGCTCAGCCAGGCGGTGTCGCCGGCCTTGACTTTGTCCAGCGCGGCAAGCAGTTTCGCCCCGTAGGCCTCCAAACGCGGCAGCTGGACCGTGGCCGCCTCGATGATCGGCACCACCCGCGCGTGCACCTCGTCCAGGCGAGCCAGCACCGCGGCGTCGTAGTCGGCGTCGTCGTGGGCGTTGGGCGCCTCCCCCTTGATTTGCCAATCGGTGACCAGCGACTTGAAATCGGTGTTCACCGGCCGAAAGTCGCGATAGGCGGCGGCCATCGCGGGCGAGTCGATGCCCGCGCGCTCCTTGGCAAGCAACGTCTCGAGCCGGGCGCGGCCGCCGGGGCTGATCCGCAGGGTCGCGTCGTCGAGCAGCAACCCCGCCGCGGTGAGCCGCTCGACGACGGCGGCGATGTCGCCAAGGTCCCGGCCCAGGGTCGCGGCCAGCTCGGCGGGACGCACCCGGCCCTTCAGCCGGACCGCCTGCAGCACCGCCAGTTCGGTCATCCGGCGACCTCCGCCGTCAACCGGATCGCGGTCAGCATGACGGTCAGCGGGTTTGCGCAGAGCACGTCCGTGTGGCCGGCCTCCAGGGCCGCGCGCACCGCGGCATCGGAGGTGTCCGCCAGCCTCGGGTGATGGCCGGCGGCGTGGGCGCGCAACGGGCTGATGCGCCGTGCGATGGCGGCCAGCTCGCGCAGCTCCGGGGTGTCGCTCTCCGACCAGGCCGACGGGCTCAGATTGCCTTCGCGCACTTCGCCTTCGTAGCCGTCGACGGTGATCTGCCTGCCGGCCAGCGCCGCGGCGGCGCCGCGCCCGCAACCCACTACGGCCACCCGGCCGAGTTCGCGGCTGACCACCGCCGCGTGGCTGGCGGCGCCGCCGACCTCGGTGACGACGCCCTGGGCGGACAGCATGCCCAGGACATCCTCGGGCCTGGTGTGGTCGCGCACCAGGATGACGCGCTCGCCCCGGTCGGCGGCGGCCAGCGCCTCGTCGACGTCGACGTAGGCCGTACCCGATGCCACGCCAGGACAGGCGGGCAGGCCCTTGGCCAAAAGCTGTGCGGCAAGACGTGTTTCGGGCTGCAACGCGGGCTGCAGCAAGGCCGCCACGTGCGCCGGCGTCACCCGGCGCAGCGCCTCGGCATCGTCGATCAGTCCCTCGCCGTGCAGTCGCAGCGCCAGCCGCACGGCCGCCGGCGCCGAGAGCTCGGCCGCCCGCGTCTGCAGCAGCCACAACTTGCCGTCGTCGACGGTGAACTCGATCTCCTGGATGTCCGACGCGAGCCGCTCCAGGCCGCGGGCGGCGTCCGTCAGCTCGTCGTAGACGGCCGGTTGCTCGTCCCGCAACACCGAGATCGGCGCGACGTCGACCAGCCCCGAAACGACGTCGTCGCCCTGGCCGCCGGGCAGCCATTCGCCGAAGGGCTCGTCGGCCCCGGTGATGGGGTTGCGCGAAAAGAAAACCCCGGCACCGGAATTCGGGCCGTGGTTGCCGAACACCATCGCCTGCACGATGACCGCGGTACCGCCCCCGCCGTCGAGGCCGTAGTGGGAGCGGTAGGCGACCGCGCGGGGCGAATCCCACGAGGCGAACACCGCCTCGATGCCGGCCCGCAGCTGCGCGTAGGGATCCGCGGGCACGGATTGCCCGACGATCCGCTCATACATCGTCATGAACCGCCGGCGGGTGTCGCGGGCGAACTGCGGGCCGCCTTCGGAGGTGAGTGCCTGCTCGACGGCGTCGTTCATGCCCACGTCGAGGATGGTGTCCATCATGCCGGGCATCGAGTGGGTGGCTCCCGAACGCACGCTGACCAACAGCGGCCGCGGCCCCCGGCCGAACGTGCGTGAGGTTTCCGCCTCCAGCCAGCCCATCCGGTCCAGCACGTCGTCCCAGATCGCGTCCATCGTCGCCCCGGCCTCGGCGAGGTAGTCGAGGCCCACCTCGGTGGTGATGCAGAACGCCGGGGGCACCGGCAGGTTCTGCCGGCGCATCGCGTCGATGCCGTGGCCCTTGTTGCCCAACAGCTCGCGCGGGTGACGCGCGCCGCCGTCCAGCTCGACCACGGGATTGATGCGGGTCGTGGTGTACTCCCTCGTCGTGCGGCCCGACCTGTCGGGACCTTCCCGGCAGGCCCCGACGAGTATGTCAGGACCCGTCCCCTCCTTTCCGGTTCTCAAACGCTGTCAACCAACAAAAAGGGCCCATGATCTAGGTTTGCACCTATGCACATGTATGACGATGTCGGGTTACTGATCTTGCGGCTGGCGCTGGGACTGACGCTCGCCGCACATGGCTTCAACAAGTTCTTCGGCGGCGGCCGCATACCGGGGACCGCGCGCTGGTTCGAGAGCATCGGCATGAAACCCGGCAAGTTCCACGCCACCGTGGCCGCCACCACGGAGATGGCGGCCGGGCTGGGCCTGGCGGCCGGTCTTCTGACGCCGATCCCGGCGGCGGGGTTCGTCTCGCTGATGCTGGTCGCGGCCTGGACCGTGCACCGCGCCAACGGTTTCTTCATCGTCAAGGAGGGCTGGGAGTACAACCTGGTGCTGGCCGTCAGCGCCGTCGCGGTGGCCACGCTGGGCGCCGGGCGGTTGAGCCTGGATTGGCTGATCTTCGGCAAGAACTGGTTCGACGGCTGGCCCGGCCTCGTCATCTCGGCGGGACTGGGTCTCGCCGGCGCCCTCGGGCAGTTGCTGATCTTCTACCGGCCTCCGGTAAAGCAGGCCGGATAGCCGTCAGCGGCTGGGCGCATTCGCCGCGGGCCCGCTCGTCAGCCCGCGATCGCGGAACGGCGGAATCGACCCCCGCCCGTGGCATCTAGAGTCGCTCTAGGTGACTGCCGCCGTGGCGGCGGTGTCGGCCGTCATCACTTCGGTCGCCGCCCGCTCGCCGGAGCGGATCGCACCGTCTACCCACCCGCACATGATCGCCGAGCTCTCCGTGCCGGCCCAGTGGACGCGGCCGCAGGGCGCGCGCAGGGTGTATCCGAATTCGGTCAACACGCCGGTCGGGGCGTGGCTGATCATGCCGCCACCGGAGTAGCGCTCGGTAGTCCAGTTCTGCTCGTGGAATTCCAGCGGCGAATTGGCCTTGCTGCCGAAGCGATCGACGAGTTCGCCGATGACCGCCGCTTTCCGGTCGGCCTCGTCCATTCTTGTCAGCCCACGCGCGGCCGGTCCCTCGGTGATCACGCACATGATCCCGGGGTCCGCGGTGTTCGTGCACGCATCGATGGTGAGCGTCGCCGGCGTCCCCGGCGCGGCCGACTGGCCGCACAACCCGTCCGCCCGCCAAAACGGCTCGTCGTAGATGATCGAGATCTTGATGACCGAGCCGCCTGGCATGCGCTGGTGCAGAAGCGCCCGATCCACCGGCAAAAGCGGCTCGTACACAATCGAACTGGCGATGGCGAGCGGGATCGCCACCACGGCGCGCCGTGCCCGCACCGTCAAGCCGTCCGCGGTGACCGTCACCCCGTCGGCGTCCTGGGTGATCTGGCGGACGGGTCGCGAAAGGTGCAGCGCCTCACCGAGTTCGGCGACGATCGGTCGATAGATGGCGCCCATTCCCCCGACGGGTCGGGCGTCCTGGGCGCCGCCCTTGCCGGAGATGACGAAGGTGGGCCCGCCGCCCGATCCCATCTGCAGCAGTGCCCACAGCAGCGACGTCTCCGACCCGGCCGAGGTGTACACGCCGGACAGGGCCATGTCCAGCATCTCGCGGGCGGCCTTGGACATGGTGTTCTTCTCGATCCACTCGCCGAGGCTGATGCGGTCCCACTCGTCTGCGTGCTTCGCCTCCCACGGCGCTTCGCGCGGAATGGATTTGCACATCTTCTCGATCGACAGCAAGCCGATTCCGAGGTTGGTGACCGCCCACGGGCTCATCGACCAGGGAATGGTGCCGCCGTAGCGGTGCTTCTTGCCGTCGACGATCATCATCGCGTCGCCGTCGTTGTGCTGTTTGTATTCCGGCACGCCGAACTCGTCCATCAGCGCGTAGATGCGATCCTGACCCGGGCCGATCCAGGCGCCGCCGCGGTCGATCCAGGCGCCGTCGTCGCGAGTGACCGTGAACGTGCGGCCGCCGACCCGGTCGCGCGCCTCCAGCAAGGCCACCGAGCGACCGGCTTGCTTCAGCCGCAGGGCGGCCGTCAAACCCGCGAACCCGGCCCCGACCACGCAGTAATCGACATCTGGCACGACTGGCTCCTCACGTGGAGTTCGCGGCCCGCCCCAAGCAGCAAACTACACCGATCGCACGACCGGCAGTAGCGTGTTCACCCGGATTTCTCGGGTGATTCAAATCGATTGACGCGGCGATGGTCCGGACGACGCCGATGTCCCGCGCCGGCGGGGCGGTCAAAGTCCTTGTCGCGCTTGGCGGTTGGCGGGTCACAGGTGGTGGGCCTGATTGCCGCCGCGGCGTTTGGCGGTGTACATCGCGCTGTCGGCGACGTCGATGAGCTTTTCGATGAGTCCGGGGACGTCGGATACGCCCATCGGGGGCAGTTCGGCGGTGGCCGTACCGATGCTGGCAGTCAGTCCCTGAGGAAGTGCGGCGATGGCAGCGCCCAATTGCTCCGAGATGGGCTCGGCGTTCGGCGATGAGCCGGTGGCGGCGATGAGAAACTCTTCGCCGCCGGCGCGGCAAAGCACCGCTGTCGGTGCCACCTGTTGCCGCAGCACGTCGGCGACGGCGATCAACGCGCGGTCGCCCGCCGCGTGGCCGAAGGTGTCGTTGATGCGTTTGAACGCGTCGAGATCGATCATGATCATGGTCAGATGGGTGTCGTCGGCGCGTGGATCGCCGAGCCTCCGGGTGAGTGCGGCGATGAACCCGCGGCGGTTGAACAACCCCGTCAGCGCGTCTTCGTCGGCGCGCTCGATGTAGGTCCCCATCGCCCGCGACATCCCCCGCATCGCCAGGGGGAAGGACAGGTTGAGCATGGAGATCACCCAGAACGCGGCGAGCCCGGTTCCGATGTCGGACTCGCGAGCCAGGTGCACCCCGGTCGCGACGGAGACGGTGGCCGCCAGGGCGGCGCTAAACACCAGAAACTTGTTGCTGTGGAAGAGGGCAACATAGCCGCTATTGGTGGCCATGGCGCAGCAACCGACGGCCGCCAGCGCGGCGGTCGGCTGGGTCAGGGTCCACGCCGCGATGCACGTCCCGGCGACAACTCCGAAAACTTCCGATTGGACCCGGGTCGGCCACCGCGTCAACCAGAAGACGCTGACCGCGACGACGAAGACCGCGGCCGCTGCGTCGACGAGCACCACCTCGGTGGTTGGCCGGTGGGTGCCGAGCATGGTGGTGACCGGGACCAGCGCCGAAATCGAGGAGATGACAGCCAGGCTCCACTGTGTCGCGCGCAGCAGCCCGCGCTCGCGCAAGACGGCGGTGATCCAGTCGAACTGGTCCGGCTTGCCCACCCACGACGCGAATCGGGACACGCTGCGCACCCCCTTCCAGGAGATAGCTCAGCATCAAACAGCGATCGGCGAAGCAAATGTGCCAAATCGGCGAACCTCTCAGCGTTCGAATATCGGGCGCAACCGGCGTTGCATAGTGTGCCGATCATGCTGATGCATACGGTCCGGGCGCGGCGCAGCGCCGAGGACATCCCCCGTGGCGAGCACCTGGCCGCCAAGATCGCCGACGTCGCCGCAGATCCGGTCGCCGTCGAGCCGGAAACGGCGGAGATGGTGGCCAACCGGATCATCGACAACGCCGCGGTCAGCGCGGCGGCGGTGCTGCGCCGGCCTGTCGCCGTGGCCCGCCGGCAGGCGCTGTGCCATCCCGGGCGGCCGGGGGCCGGGGTCTTCGGTGTCGCCGGCGCCTACTCGGCGGAATGGGCGGCGTGGGCCAACGGCGTCGCGGTGCGCGAGCTCGACTTCCACGACACATTCTTGGCCGCGGAGTACTCCCACCCCGCCGACAACATCCCCCCGCTCGTCGCGGTGGCGCAGCAGCTCGGCGTGCGCGGCGCCGACCTGATCCGCGGCGTGGCCACCGCGTACGAGGTCCAGATCGACCTGACTCGCGGAATCTGCCTGCACGAGCACAAGATTGACCACGTCGCGCATCTCGGGCCCTCGGTGGCGGCCGGCATCGGCACCATGCTGCGGCTGGACACCGAGACCATCTACCAGGCGATCGGGCAGGCGCTGCACCTGACCACCAGCACCCGCCAATCGCGTAAGGGCTCGATCTCGAGCTGGAAGGCGTTCGCGCCGGCGCACGCCGGCAAGACGGCCATCGAGGCTGTGGACCGGGCGATGCGCGGCGAACGGTCGCCGGCCCCGATCTGGGAGGGCGAGGACGGGGTGATCGCCCGGCTGCTGGGTGGGCCCGGGCGCGAATACCGCGTGCCCTTGCCGGCTCCCGGCGAACCCAAGCGCGCCATCCTGGACAGCTACACCAAGGAGCACTCGGCGGAGTACCAGAGCCAGGCGCCGATCGACCTGGCCCGGCGGCTGCGGCGGCGGATCGGCGACCTCGACCAGGTCGCGGCCATCGTGCTGCACACCAGCAATCACACCGATGTGGTCATCGGGACCGGATCCGGAGATCCGCAGAAGTTCGACCCCGACGCGTCACGCGAAACGCTCGACCACTCGCTGCCGTACATCTTCGCCGTCGCGCTGCAGGACGGCACCTGGCATCATGAGCGCTCCTACGCTCCGGAGCGCGCGCACCGGGCGGACACCGTCGAACTGTGGCGCAAGATCTCCACCGTCGAGGACCCGGAGTGGACGCGCCGCTACCACGCGTCGGATCCGGCGGAGAAGGCGTTCGGGGCGCGCGCTGAGGTGACGCTCACCAGCGGCGAGGTGATCCGCGACGAGCTGGCCGTGGCCGACGCCCACCCGTTGGGCGCCCGCCCCTTCCGCCGGCCGCAGTACGTGCAGAAGTTCACCGAGCTGGCCGACGGTGTGGTGGACCCGGCTGAGCAGCGCAGGTTCCTGTCCGCCGTAGAGGCCCTGCCCGACCTTGACACGGTAGACGCGCTGAACGTGGTGATCGACCCGCGGCTGCTGGGCCGCGCGCCGACGATCCCGCCGGGCATCTTCGGGTGAGTTAAGTTGCGCCGCCTTGGCTTTGACTGTGAATCCTGGGCGACGCCGCCGCGGCGTGTCGCCGCCCTGGGCGCACACGCAAAGCCGTCAGCGCACACTCGAGCGGCGCGGCTGCGAGGAGGGTAGCCGCCGACCTACATGCGTTCGAGGTTTCGGAATTCGTCGGTCCCGAACCAATGGGCTTCGAGATCCGCCGTGGCCTGATTAACGTCAGCCGGGCTGATCTTGTTCGCGATCTCCCACAGCCCGTAGTAAGCCCAGCCGTTTCCGGGAAAAGTTCCCGTCGGGATTTGGTCGGGATCGGCGCCCGGGAGCTTATTCAAGCTCTCCAACAGCAGCTGCTTGGCCGTGTCCAGGTCGTGTCGGGCCGAATCCGCCCTCCGGATCAGGACGGAGGCCAGGGTTTGGCGCGCGGGATAGAGCCATACGGGAAGCTCCTTATAGGGCAGGGCGTCCTGGATCACCCTCGCGCGGTCCGCATGGTCAACCGCTTCGTTCCACTTGGCTTCCGAGCCGGCGATCCGCGCCTGTCCCAGCTCATTGAGGATCGCGGCCAGGCACAGGCCTTTCCAATCCCTAGGGAGTTGGACGCCGGCTGCGGGAGGATCGCAGTTCTCGTTCTGTTCGCCCTTGTTCTTGCGATATTGTGCGAGGTCGTTGCCGAATTTGCCGACCCATTTACTGGAACGATTTCCGTCCCAGATATCCGCCATCAGCTGCGCGTAGTCATAGGCAAGATTTGCGAGCGGCTGCTGGTCGAAAGAATCCGGTCCCCGGAAGTTACGAATATCCCCCGTACTGGTGAAATTCATCCTTGCGAGGTAATAGATGGTTCTGTATCTGTCCGCACCGCTTCCCTTCCCTTCGCCGGGCGCCGATCTCAACAGCTTCTCCGCGTAAGGATTGACGTCCTGAGTGTCGCCGCTCAACACCGCAGCGGCGAGTAGGAAATGAATATTGTGGAGGTAATAGTCATACCTATAGCGATCGTCGTCCGGGCGATACAAATCCGGCTCCTTGGCAAAATACGCTTCGTCCGCCTCGATGGCTTTTTTGTTGGCCCAGATCGCGTCCTGCATGTCCCCGATGCGGTAGTAGATGTGGGACGGCATGTGGACCAGGTGACCTGCATTCGGTGCCAATGACGCTAACAGGCCCGCATATGGTTTCGCCGCGCCCGGCGTGCGTGACCCTTCCATGAGGTGGATATACCAGTGGATGGGCCCTTCGTTTTGCGGGTACCGGCCAAAGTCCAAAGCCTCCTTGAGAGAAGTCTGTGCCTCCGTGAGCGGCCCGCTCCACTCGGTGATCAGTTTTCCGTTTTTGTCCCAGTAATTCCAAGGCGTCAGGTTCATGGCCGAGTCAGCGAAAAGCGTCATGACATTGGTGTCATCGCTGCCGAACTCGTCACGCACTCTTTTCATCCCGCGGTAATAGGCTTGGTTGCGAACCCGTTGGCATTCCTTTTCGTCCTTAACAGTGCAATCCTGGTAGCGTTCGAACAAAGCCCGGATGATCTCCCAGTCTTTAGCACTCGGATTCGCATCTATGGCGCGGTGGAGCGCCTCTCTCGCGGCCTTCCGGTCAGGCTCCGATTGTTTGGGCATATTGATGTCTACGCCAAGCGGCAGCGCTTGGGCCCAGTAGCACGCCGAGCAACGAATGCCAGCATTCTCGGCCTCATCGGCCGCTGCGCGGAACGCTCTCAAGGACTCACGATTGTTGAACGCGAAGAAGAATTGTAAGCCCTGATCAAAATACGGCTGGCTCGACGGCACGGGCACGGGCCAATGCGCGGTTCCGATAAAGGGGTATAACGGCGGCGGCGCCGGATCATCCTCGGCCAGGCTGGATAGGGGACAAGTCTGGGTCGGCTTTTTCGTCCCTCGCATGCTGTCCATACCCGAGTCCGCGTCCGTGTCGGCAGCGGGCTGCGTCGTCGTCTCCTCGGACGGGCCTGCACAAGCATCTGCCCGCTCGGAAGGCGAACAGCATGATGCAACGGTGAAAACAACGATAATCGCCACCGCCGACAGTCTGCTCCGGAATAGTTTGAGCATGACTTCCCTCGTAGCAGAACAATCTTGCGGGCAAGCTCATTGAGACGAAGGCATCTTATTCCGCAGCGAGTCGCCGCGCCACGATATGACGGCATGGCTTTCCGGCGACGCCGCTAAGGGGTGGACGGCCCGCCGTACTGCCACACCAGGCTGTGGTTGCCGGTCATGGTCGGGTTGCACCACATCGTCCGGCCGTTGGCGTCCTGGGTGGTGGCGTGCAGCACCGTGCAGGCGTCACCCGGCCCGGGGGCGTCGGCGCGGGCGACACCGCCGCCGGCCACCGGTGCGACGGCCGCTATCAGCGCCGCGACGAGGAAGCGAAGTCTGTTCATGGCGGAGTTCTCCTGGCGACTTCACGTTATCCGGGCATTAACTCGCGGGCAAAGGATTCTTTGCCCCTATCCGAGCCACGGGCCTAGAACGCGTTCTAATCTGTCAAACCATGGGATTTCTCAAGCCCGAGCTGCCTCAGCTCGACATGGCGGAATGGAACAAGGGCACCCGCAGCGAGAAGATCCGTCCGATGGCCCGGCACTGGGCCGAGGTGGGCTTCGGCACGCCGGTCGCCCTGCACCTGTTCTACGTCGTCAAGATCCTCCTGTACATCCTGGGCGGGTGGCTGTTCGCCTCGGCCACCGGGGGACTCGGGGGGTTCACCAACGTCGCGCACTGGTGGTCCGAGCCGATCGTCTTCGAGAAGGTCGTGCTGTACACGATGCTGTTCGAGGTGGTCGGGCTGGGTTGCGGCTTTGGGCCGCTAAACAACCGGTTCTTCCCGCCGTTGGGCTCGATCCTGTACTGGATGCGGTTCGGCACCATCCGGCTGCCACCGTGGCCCGACCGCGTTCCGTTCACCAAGGGCAGCGCCCGCCGGCCGATGGACGTCTTCTTGTACGCGGCGCTGCTGTTTATGACGCTGTGGGCGTTGTTCTCCGACGGCACCGGCCCGGTGCCGGAGCTGGGCACCAGGGTGGGGCTGCTGCCGACGTGGCAGATCGTGTGGATCTTGCTGTTCCTCGGTCTGGCGGGGCTGCGCGACAAGGTGATCTTCCTGGCCGCGCGCGGCGAGGTTTACGCGACGATGGCGGTGACCTTCCTCTTCGGCGGGCCCGACATGATCGTCGGGTCCAAGGTGGTGTTCCTGGTCATCTGGATGGGGGCGGCGACCTCGAAGCTCAACAAGCACTTCCCGTTCGTGATCTCGACGATGATGTCCAACAACCCGCTGATGCGGCCCCGGTGGCTGAAGCGGCGTTTCTTCGAGAAGTTTCCCGACGACCTACGGCCCGGCCGGCTGTCGCGGTTCGTGGCCCACGTGAGCACCGCCATCGAGATGCTGGTGCCGCTGCCGCTGTTCTTCTGCCACGGCGGCTGGCCGACGACGGTGGCCGCGATCGTGATGGTGTGCTTTCACCTCGGCATCCTCGTGTCGATCCCGATGGGCGTGCCGCTGGAGTGGAACGTCTTCATGATCTTCGGTGTGCTGTCGTTGTTCGTCGCGCACGCCCGCCTGGGGTTGACCGACCTGAAGCATCCGGTGCTGGTCGCGATCCTGTTCGTCGTGATCGCGGGAATCGTGGTGCTGGGCAACATGTTTCCGCGCAAGATCTCCTTCCTGCCGGGGATGCGCTACTACGCCGGCAATTGGGACACGACGCTGTGGTGCATCAAGGGATCGGCCAACGAGAAGATCGGGCGGGGCATCATCGCGATCGCGAGCATGCCGCAGGCCCAGCTGGAGCGGTTCTACGGCAGCCCGGAAGCGGCCCAGATACCGATCTTCATGGGGTACGCGTTCCGCGGGTTCAACACCCATGGCCGAGCCCTGTTCACGCTGGCCCACCGCGCCATGGCGGGGCAGAACGAGGACGACTACGTCATCACCGACGGCGAACGGATCTGCAGCACCGCGATCGGCTGGAACTTCGGCGACGGCCACATGCACAACGAGCAGCTCATCACCGCCATGCAGCAGCGCTGCCACTTCGAGCCGGGTGAGGTGCGCGTCGTGCTGCTCGACGCGCAGCCCATCCACAAACAGACCCAGGCCTATCGGCTGGTGGACGCCGCGACCGGCGAGTTCGAGCGCGGCATCGTGCGGGTCGCCGACATGGTGACCCGGCAGCCCTGGGCCGACGACGTGCCGGTCCAGGTCCTTGATTAACCGCGTCCGCTCGCGGGGCTAAGCGCCCGCCCGCACCTGCCGCGCCGCCGCGACCATGTTGCGCAGCGACGCGGTCACCTCGTCGGCGTTGCGCGTCTTGAGACCGCAGTCGGGGTTGACCCAAAGCCGTTGCGGCGGAACGGCTCGCAGCGCTGCGCGCAGCGAGCGGGCCATCTCGTCGACGCTCGGCACCCGCGGCGAGTGAATGTCGTAGACGCCCGGTCCCACGCTGTTGGCGAAGCCGACGGAGTTCAGGTCGTCGAGCACCTCCATGTGCGAGCGGGCCGCCTCGATGGAGGTGACGTCGGCGTCCAGGTCGGCGATCGCCCCGATCACCTCGCCGAATTCCGAGTAGCACAGGTGGGTGTGAATCTGCGTCGAGTCGCCGACGCCGGACGTGGCCAGGCGGAAAGCCCCCACGGCCCAACGCAAATAGTCCTCCTGCTGGGCGCGGCGCAACGGCAGCAGCTCGCGCAGCGCCGGCTCGTCGACCTGGATGACGGCGATCCCGGCGGCCTGCAGGTCCACCGTCTCGTCGCGAATGGCGAGCGCCACCTGGTTGGCGGTGTCGGCCAGCGGCTGGTCGTCGCGCACGAACGACCAGGCCAGGATCGTGACGGGCCCCGTCAACATGCCCTTCACCGGCTTGTCGGTCAGGGACTGGGCGTAGCTGATCCACTCGACGGTCATCGGGTGCGGTCGCCACACGTCGCCGTAGAGGATCGGCGGACGCACGCAGCGGCTGCCGTAGCTCTGCACCCAGCCGTTCTGGGTGGCGAAGAACCCCTGCAGCTGCTCGGCGAAGTACTGCACCATGTCGTTGCGCTCCGGCTCGCCGTGCACCAGCACGTCGAGGCCGAGCTCCTCCTGCAGCTTGACGACGTCGGCGATCTCCTGGCGCATCTTGGCGATGTACTCCGCCTCGTCGATCTCGCCGGCCCGAAACGCCGCGCGCGCCTTGCGGATTGCGGAGGTTTGCGGGTACGAGCCGATGGTGGTGGTGGGCAGCGGCGGCAGGTGCAGCCGCGCCTCCTGGCTGGCGCGTCGCTGCTCCGCGTCGCCGCGGTGCGCGCCCGACGCGACGATCGAGTCGATGCGCGCCCGAATCTGATCGTCGTGCAGCCGCGGATCGCCCTTGCGCGACGCCACGGCGGCGTCGGACGCCGCGATCTCCTCGGCGACGGCGTCACGCCCGTCCCGCAGTGCGCGCGCGAGGGTGACGACCTCGCCCACCTTTTCGGCCCCGAACGCCAGCCAGCTGCGCAGGTTGTCGTCGAGTTCGGCTTCGGGCTCGAGCGAATACGGAACGTGCATTGTCGAGCACGACGTCGAAACCGCAACCGCACCAGCCGAACCCCGCAGGGTGGCCAGCTTGCCCAGCGCCGCTTCCAGATCCGTGCGCCACACGTTGCGCCCGTCGACGACGCCGGCCACGAGCAGCTTACTGGACAGTTCCGGGATGCCCGCGACCGCGGTGTCCGCGCCGGCGACCAGGTCGACACCGATCGCCTCGACGGGCGTGCGGGCCAGCCCCGCCAGCGAGCCGCCGGGGTCGCCGAAGTAGGTGGCGACGTAGATGGCGGGCCGGTTGCTCACCGCGCCCAGCGCGTTGTACGCCGCCTCGGCCAGCGCGGGCGCGTCGGGGGAGATGTCGGTGACGAGCGCGGGCTCATCGAACTGCACCCACCACGCCCCGCTGTCGGCGAGCGAACCGAGCAACTCCGAGTAGATCGGCACCAGCTCTTCAAGCCGCTCGATCGGCGCGCCGCCGCCGTTGACGGCCTTGCTGAGCAGCAGGAAGGTGATCGGCCCGATGACGACCGGGCGCGCGGGAATCCCTTGCTGCAGCGCCTCCTTCAGCTCGGAGAGCACCTTGTCGGGGTTCAGCGAAAACTTGGTGGCGGGTTCGATCTCGGGAACCAGGTAGTGGTAGTTGGTGTCGAACCACTTCGTCATCTCCAGCGGCGCGACATCGGGGTTGCCACGGGCCACGGCGAAGTAGCGGTCCAGATCGTCGGAAACCCGCGTGGCCCTGGCCGGCAGCGCGCCGAGCATCACCGCCGTGTCGAGCATCTGGTCGTAATACGAGAAGGTGTTCACCGGGACCGAGTCCAGGCCGGCGGCGGCCAGCCCGGACCACGTGTCGCGGCGCAGATCGGTGGCGACGGATTCCAGCTCGGCCCGACTGGTCCGGCCGGCCCAGTAACCCTCGGTGGCGCGCTTGAGTTCGCGCTTCGGGCCGATGCGCGGGGAGCCGGTAACCGTGGCGGTGAATGGTTGAGAGGTGATCACTTTGTCGTCCTAACACTCGACGGGTGGTTCACCGCCGCCGGACGCGCAGCCGAAGCAACGACCGAACGCCCATTCCACGAGGCGATGAGCCGCCGGACGCGGCGCGCCCGGCACAGCCGGCAGGTCTTCGGACTCGCAGGCGCGCACCGGGCGGTGCTCCTACTGGCCGTTGCTTCCCAATCCTTCGATCAGTGCGTGTGACGGCGGTCGTTCCTGCTCACCGCTGCGGGACAGTCCCGGACTTCCACCGGGTTCCCTCTCGCGGGGCATGCGTAACATGCCCCGCTCGATGCCGGCGCCACGGTTGCGGCGACGGCAAACCAGCTGCGCAGCGGAGTTTACCGCGTCGACCGTCGCGGTGAAGGCCGTCAAGTACTGCGCGGGACCGTCCGCGCTGATACAAATGCTCTCAACGCTAGAAAAGGAATCCCACCATGAAGACGAGACTGTTGATGGCCACGTTCGGCGCTGCGGCGGCCTTGGCCGCCGGTGCGCTCGGGGCCGCGCCGTCGGCCTCGGCCGACAGCGACTTTTGCAACTCGCTCCCGCCCAAGGACGCTCGCGATTGCAACTGTGGCTTCAATTTCGCCCCCGGTAGTCCGGAGTTTCAGCAATGTATGTCGGGGAAGGCGCCTGCGCCCGGTCCCGCGCAGCCCTAGGCGGCGGTACTAAGCCCTCGGCGCCAGCGGCAGCTGCGGCAGCCACAGCGAGCTCTCGGTCCGCGGGAACCCGGCCGTCGGCCGGAAACCGGGAACCAGCCCGATATGCCCGGCCCGGTCGACCCACTCCTCAACCAGCACGCGCAACACCTGCCGGACGATGTGCCCGCCTCGGCACCGCATCGACCCCGCGCCCAGACTCCAATGCCGGTGCGCCCTAACGCCAATCACCAGATCATCGGTGGACATGGCGTCGCTGCCGTCCCGCTGCACCGCGGCGATGCACAACATCACCACCATGCCGGCCGGCAGCTCGACGGCACCGACGGTCGTCGGCTGGGTCGTAAAGCGTTGGCAGCCCTGCACCATCGGCTCCAACCGGAGGACCTCTTCGACGAACCCGCCGATCAGCTCAGGCTGACGTCGAAGCAGGTCGCTCAATTCGGGCAGGCGTGCCAACTCGAGCAGGTGCCAGCCGGCGTGTTTGAACAGGTTGCGGCAGGCCTCGGCGAAGACGTGGCCGGACTGCCCGGCAAGGTGCCCGGCGGGCAACAACCTCAGGCGCGCCACGATGTCGAAAAGGGCGGCGGCCATCGGCGCGGTCACATCGGCCACCGCGTCACCCCCACCAGCGGCGACGAAACGATCGATCAGCGCGGCTGCGATCGGACGCATTGCCGCCGCAATGTCGTGGGCTGATTTCGGCGCGAAGAGCTGCTGGTGGACCTCGAGATCGCGGTCGGGCACAGCGCGGGCGCGATCCATTCTCGGATCGTCCAGATGCGCCAACACTTCTTCTCGCCCCACGACAAACACCCAGTTGGCCACCGGATCTCGCAAAACCGGACCGGCCTGTCGCGCCAGGTGCCAACCCAAGCCGCGGTCCGTGCTGAGGGCGGTTCCCGCCTCGGCCGGAAAGACCGGGCAGTCGGCGAGCTTCATGTGCCCAGTGCTTCGGCGATGGGGGTGTCACCGTTGTTGAAGTCGATGGTTCGCCCGACGGTCGAGTCGTCCGCGAGTGCGGCCGCCGCGACGAGGGCGACGTCGGCGCGCGAGACCTCGCCCTTGCCCTGGCCCAAGGCGATGCGTCCGGTGGCCGGCTCCAGCGTCAGACGGCCCGGTCCCAGCACGGTCCACTGCAGGCCGCTGGCCCGCAGGTGCGCATCGGCGGCCGCCTTGGCCTCCGCATAGGGGAAGAACGAGTTCTCGCTTGGCACACCATGATCCGGCCCCGCGCCGAAGTAGGACACCATCACGAACCGCTTGAGGCCCGCCCGCGCGGCGGCATCGATCACCCGGATCGCGGCGTCGCGGTCGACGGCGAACGTCCGCGCTGGGTTACCGCCGCCCGCTCCCGCGGAGAAGACGACCGCGTCGTGACCGGCCAGCAGGCCGGCCAGCGCGTCGGTGTCGAGCCGCTCGATGTCGGCGACCGCCGGTGTCGCGCCGGTCGCCGCGACGTCGTCGGCCTGGTCGGGGTTGCGGAACACCGAAGTGACCTCGTCGCCGCGGTCGGTCAGGACCCGGGCCAGCTGCAGCCCGACCTTGCCGTGTCCGCCGATGACGACGATGCGTGCCATACCAACCGAAGGTACCGGCGCACCTGCCTTTTAGAGCTTCACCCGGCCCATGATCAGGTCGATGATCGGCTTGCCGGGCGGGTAGGCGCCGGTCAGCGACGCCATCGTGTGGCCGTAATCCACTAGCAGGGTGATCCCGTTGATGCCGAAGGCGGCGGCGCTGTTCAGGAACGCCATCACGTCGCCCATCTGCTCGGGCGTGTGCACCTTGGAGCCGGTCTCGTCGCGGTAGTCCTGCGCGAAGGTGAGCCAGAGGTCGGCATTGGCCTGGGCCAGCGGGGTGTCGGTGGGACCCGGGCAGATCGCATTGATCCGGATGCCCTTCTTCAGCAGCGGGTAGCCCTGCGTCGCCACGTAGGCGTTGACGACCTTCTTGGAAAAGCCGTAGTGGATGATGCCCTCCGCTTCGTGCGCCTTGACCCACTCTTGGGCGGCCGCGAAGTCCGGCGTGGCGAGGAACTCCGTCAGCAGCTCCAGGTCGTTCTCCCAGCCCATGCCGGCCACCGACGAGATGAAGCAGATCGCCGAGCCCGAGGGAAGCCGGTTCTTCTCGAGCAGGCGGCCGATGAGGTGGCGGTGGCCGATGAAGTTGATCGCCATCAGGTCGGTCGTTCCGTCGGCGATGCCGGCGGCCGAGAACAGTGCGTGGATCGGACCGTCCAACTGCTCGATCGCGGCGTCGATCGAGGCCGGGTCGCGCAGGTCCACCTGGATGGACTTGGCGACGTCGTAGTTCACCGGCGCGTAGTCCATCACGATGACTTCGGCGCCGAGCTCGGCCGCCGACTTGGCCGCCGCCGCGCCCATCCCGGTGGCGCCGCCAACGACGAGAGCCCGTTTGCCGTCGTAGCGCAACCGATCGACGATAGTCATGGAAAGCCCCTTCTCGTTCACTGCCAATCCGGTTCTAACCGCCCAACTGTATGGGTAACAGTTATTAGGTTCAATACCTAACTGCCCCGAACCGCGGCTCCGCGCAGGACCGTGTCTCGGACATGCACCAGCGCCGCGCGTTTCCCCACGGCGCGCAGGATGTTCTCCGGTATCCACTGCAGGCCGATGACGCAGCGTGCCAGCATCGTGATGGACGGGGCGTCGATGCTGATCTCCCCCGACTGGATCCCTTCGGAGAGCAGCGATTTCATCTGCCGCAGTCGGGTGGCGTACAGCCAGCCGGGGTTGGGGGTGTCCGGCGGCGATTGCCGCATCCAGGCCAGCTGAATCCTGAACTCGTCGGAGAACCGGTCCAGCGCGTTGACGTTGACCCAGCTGAGGGCGTCGAGCTTCTCGACGGCCGTCGAGTCCGAGCGCAGGACGCCGACCCAACCGGCCTCGACCTTGCGCCCGAAGGACTCCATGATCGAGGCGAGGAGTTCGTCCTTGGACCCGATCACCCGATACACCGTCCCGGTGCCGAGGCCGGCCGCGGACGCGATGTCCCGGATGGTCGTCACCTCGTACCCTCGGCGACCGAACTCGGTTCGTGCCACCGAGAGGACGCGGGCCGCCTTGTCATCAGAGTCCGTTTCGCCGTCGTCGGCCCACGTGTCGATGACGTCGCGGGCGGCCGCGAAGGCGTTGGACCGATCCAACGCCGCATCGGTGGGTGGCCGGGCCGCCAACCCGTCCAAGATGATTCGGCACAGCAACCCGGCCACCTGGTCGGCCGCAGAATTGTGCCGCATGACGGCGAGCCCGACCTGCAGCATCGTCTGGCAGATCCGGTCGGCCAGCGTGGGCAGGTCGATGTCGGGTTTGATGTAGCCGCTCCACCTGCCGGCGCGCAGCGTCTGCAGCATCGCCTCCTGCACGGCGTTGGGTGCCTCCCGCGTCAGCTTCATCAGCTCCGGATCGTCGTTCGGCCCCTCGTAGAACGACATCTGCAGGGCGGCGCCGTGTCGCACCGCGCAGTTGGCGATCGCCTTTCCCAGCTCGAGGATCTTCTCCGAAGCGGGTCGCGAGTCGGGTTCATCCAGTTTCGCCTGCGCCGTTTGTCCGATGCGGTTGAGATCCTCCTGGTAACGGTGGATCAACTCGATGAGGATCGCTTCCTTGGACGCGAAATGGTGGTACAGGCTGCCGGGAAGAATGCCTGCCGCATCGGCGATTTCCTGCAGCGACGTGCGCAGTCCGGACGAGGCGATCAACGAAGCCGCGGTCTGCAGGATCTCGGTTCGGCGCGTCCCGGAGTCGTCGGCGGCGCTGACGCGCAATGGCTCCGCTTTCGCCATGATCAGCGGTGTGCAGATCCGGACGATTGCGGCTTCGCAAACATGCGCATTCGTCCTCTCGCGCGAACCAAATATTTGTTAGAGGCTATCAGACCACACGCCACAAACGCCCTGCATAAAGCCGTTGCGGTCCCATTCTAGAGGCTGCGGCCCACGCGGAGGCCGCGTGCGACCACGGGCGTAGACCGGCGGCACGGAGGCGCCCACTGCGCCGGCAATCGCTCCCGCGGTGCCGCCGACGCGTCGCCCGGCGGCTCGTACAAGTGCCTGGACTCAGCCAAGAATTGGCGAAAGGGCAGACTTCTGCGTCCGATGCGCCTACCATTCCGCACATAGTAGAAATAATCGCCATAGACGACTATATCGATAGGCGACTGTTATATGTGGATGACAAGTAAGCCGTCGATGCGGCCGGGCGCGTAGGGGGGTTGCGATGGTCCTGGACTTTTCTTGGTTGCCACCGGAAATCAACTCGGCGCGGATCTTCACCGGCGCGGGAACGACGCCCTTGTTCACGGCAGCGCGGGCGTGGGACGGGTTGGCCCAGGAGTTGCAGGCCTCGGCCTCGTCGTTTCATTCGGTGATAACCCAGCTGACCGCGGGGCCGTGGTCGGGCCCCGCGTCGACGGCGATGGCGGCCGCGGCGGCGCCGTATGCGTTGTGGCTGAACGCGGCGGCGGAGCGGGCCGCGGGGACGGNCGCGGTACAGCGCGGCGATCCGGGCCCGCAACGAGGGGTCGGCGATCACCAGCCACCGCCAGGACTGTTGGTTGGAGCCGTTGGCCGCCTGCAAACCGATGCGCAGGCAATCCCGGATGTCCCCGAGGTCGACGGTGGCCTTCAGGTCGAGCGACTTGCGCGCCGACGGGGTAGCGGTGAGCAGGTACTCGATGTCCATCAGTGCCGGCCTCTCTTCGCAAGGCGCGCACCAAGTTCCGTGAGGTAGCGGTCGGGCCCTGAAAGAAGTCCGCTCCAGCTCAGCAGGCGCTTGAGATAGAGGTGAGCATCGTGTTCCCAGGTGTAGCCGATGCCGCCGAACACCTGGATGGCGGTGTCGCCGACGGTGGCCAGCCGCCCCGCGAAGGCCTTGGCCCGCAACGCGGATAGGTGGCGCTCCTCGGCGCCGGCGTTGTCGGCCGCCCAGATCGCGTGGATGACGCCGCTGCGGGCGAGCTCGACGGTCTCATACATGTCGACGCAGAGGTGTTGGACCGCTTGGAAGGAACCGATGACCTGACCGAATTGCTTTCTGACTTTTGCGTATTCGATGGCAAGGTGCATAACTGCGCGCGCCGCGCCGAGCGCGTCGGCGGCCGTCGCGACGAGCACGTCGTCGACGATGGCCGCCACGGCGTCCGGCGGCGCCGTGGCCAGCCGGTGCGCGGACGCGCCGTCGAGATCGACCCGGAACCGCTTGCGGGTCTGGTCGATTCCGGGCTCCGGCGTCACCGAAATCCCGGCGGAGCCGGTCCTTAATGCGAAAAGCCCGGTGCTTGCCTGGTCCCCGGCGAGCACCAGCAAGGTGTCGGCCGCCGCTGCATCGGGCACGCCGGCGATCTCGCCCCGCAGGACGGTGTCGCGTCCTTGCCCGGCCACCTCGACGCGGGCGGCGCCCTCATCGAGAAAGCCCACCGTGGCGATGCTGGTCCCGTCGGCGATCCCGGCCAGAATCGTTGCGGCACTGGCGTCGCCGCGGAGCCGCGTCAGTGTCCGTGCCGCGGCGACCGCGGTCGACAACCACGGGCCGGGGTGCAGTGCGGCGCCGAGCTCCTCTGCGACCACGCCGGCCTCGACCATCGTCATCCCGGCGCCGCCGTGTTCCTCCGGCACCAGCAGCCCGGTTACCCCGAGATCGGCCAGTCCGCGCCAGACGGCTTCGTCGACGCCGGTCTGGTCGTCGAGCAGCTCGCGCACATGTCCCGAAATCGGGGCCTTCTCAGCAAGAAAGCGCCGCGTCGTGTCGCGCAGCGCGGCCTGCTCGTCGGTGAGTTCGAGGTTCATTTTCGCGGCAGCCCGAGCACTCGCTGCGCGGTGATGTTCTTGTTGATCTGGGTCGTTCCGCCCGCGATGGTGAGCGAACGGGAGCTGAGCCGGTAGTTGGCCCACGCAGCGTTGGCGCCTCCGGTGCCGAGCACGTCGAAAGCCAGGACGGCCATGTCCTGTCCAATCTCACCCCACACGGTCTTGGCGAGGCTGGCCGACGCGAACGGATCGCCGCCATGCAGGGTCGCGGAGATCGACCGCTGGCAGAGCACCTCGAGATACTTGATGCGGACGGCGATTTCGCCGAGGCGCCGCAGTATCACGGGGTCGTCGAGTGCACCGCTTTGCGTGGCGATGTCGTCCACCAGTTCTTCCAGCCTCACCTGCATCTCCGCGTACAGCCGCGCCGCCCCCGCGCGCTCGTGGCTGAGCGTGGTGGTCGCGACCTGCCAGCCCGCATTGAGCGGACCCAGCAATGCGTCGGCCGGCACCCGCACATCATGAAAAAACACCTCGGCGAAATCAGTGTCGCCGTTGAGCGTGACGAGCGGCCGGACCTCAATGCCGGGCAGCGCCATGTCCACGATGAGGCAGGAGATCCCCTTGTGCTTCGGGGCTTCGGGGTCGGTGCGCACGTACAGCTGACACCAGTGCGCCCGATGCCCCAGCGAGGTCCAGATCTTCTGGCCGTTGACGACGAAGTCGTCACCGTCCCGCGCCGCGCGGGTGCGCAAGGCGGCGAGATCGGAGCCAGCTTCGGGCTCCGACATTCCCTGGCACCAGATGTCGTCGGCACGCATCATGCGGGGGAGCAGCGCTGTCCTCTGGTCTTCAGTGCCGTACTGCATGATGGCGGGGGCGATGTTGTTCATCCCAATGACGTTGAGCGGCATCGGCGCCCGCGCGCGGGTGGTCTCCTCGGTGTAGATCAGCTGTTCGAGAACGGTCGCTCCGCGGCCGCCGTACTCCCGCGGCCAGGAGACCGCGGCCCACCCCGCGTCGGCCATCGTCCGGCTCCAGGCCCGCAGCAGCTCGATTGCCGCGTCGTCGCGGCCGGCCGGCCTGCGCGCGGCCACCAGCTCGTCGGTCAGGTTCGCCGACAGCCAGTCGCGCAGCTCGGCGCGGAACTGTTCCACTTCCGAGGGGTAGGAGAAATCCATTTTTCCGGACTTTACGGTTGAGCAGATAGCGGGTCAACAACGGTCAGTCGCCACGGGGTTCCGGAAAAGCGACGTCCGCGTTGCCCGGCATCGCGCTGATGCCGCGCCGCGCACACACTTCCAGTACCTCGTCGACGATGGATGCGGGCACGATGAACTTCGCCGTGGACGAGATCTCCTCGAGGTGCGCCTGGATGTCTTCGGCCGTCGGCCGGCTCTCGGGGTCGGCCAGCCAGCCTTCGCTGAGCCCGANCGAGGCGACGGCCGTGCCGCCCGCCGTCGTGATCTCGGCGACCACCTCGTCGGCGACGCCGGAGTCGGCGCCCTCGCCACGCATCGAACCGCCGAGGTCGTTGACCACCACCGCGGCGCCCCGGCGGGCCAAATCCAGTGCGTAAAGGCGGCCGAGCCCCCGACCGGCCCCGGTGACCACGGCCGCCTGGCCGGTGAAGTCGATCATGCGTCTCCCGATTGACTGCAATTTTGCCGGACTCTACGGTGGAACAGATATTTGGTCAAAGGGAGGTTGAGCGTGGGGGACGACGCTCGTGCCGAGCGGCTGCAGGCCCTGGGCATGTTCGCGTCCGCGCTGGCGGGCCGCGCCACGGCGGTCGCCGGGCTGCGACCGGGCGAACCCCCCTGGACGGACGGCCAGACCATTTACGTCGATGCCGCCGCCGAAGGCCGCGCGCAACTCGAAGCGGTTGCCGTACAGGCATCGATGATCGCGGCGGGCAGCCTGGCCCCGGGCGTCGTGCGTCCGCTCGTCCGTCATCCGCGGTTGGCCCGGCGCTACCTGGCGGTCGAGGGGCACCGCGCGCTGGTCGCCGCCGGCGACCTGCTCCCCGGCATGCTGGCGTCGTTGCCCGACAGCGAGATGGCGAGCCGCAGCGACTCACCCGCGGCGTCGCTGCGAATCGCCAAGGCGCGCGCGAGGATCGACGACCCGCCGGCTGGATTCGGCGTGATCCGTGCGGCGAAGGTGCTGGCCGCGCGCCGCGTGGCCGAACAACAGGACCAGGCGAGTCCCGGGCACGTGCCGCGCAGCCGGGGCGCGAGGGAACTGGCGGAGCTCGATGACGGTGAGACCGACGATTCCGACGATCCGGACCTGTTCACCAGCCCGGTGGGCGGGGGCGGCTTCATCGGCAAGTGGTTGAAGAAGATGTTGTCGTCGGCGCGCAAGACCGGCAGCGGCGGCGGACCGCCGGGGGCGGACACCCCGACGCATCGCACGAACTCGGGAATCCGCGGCCTGCACGCCGTGTCGTCGCTCGCGTCGCCCTCGACCCAGGACATCAACGACGAGGGCGCCGCAGCGGCCGCGGACGGCGTGAGGTATCCGGAGTGGGACGCCGGGCGCCAGGGCTACCGGCCCGCGTGGTGCACCGTGCGCGAGGTCGAGCCGACGATCAAAGCGCAGGCGACCCAGGAGATCGACGCCGCCATCGGGGTGCGGCGGCCGCTCTCGCGGCTGGGAATGGGGCTGCACCGCCGCCATCGTCAGTCGCAGGGCGATGACATCGACATCGACGCCGCGGTGGAGGCCCGCGTCGAGGTGCGGGCCGGGTCGGTCCCCGACGAGGCCGTCTACCTGGACAGCCTGCGCCGCCGCCGGGACCTGTCGGTGCTGCTGCTGCTCGACGTGTCGGGCTCAGCGGCCGAGGCCGCAACGGTGGGCCGCACGGTGCACCAGCAGCAGCGCGCGGCGGTCGCCAATCTCGCCGTCGCACTGCATGACCTGGGCGACCGCGTGGCGCTGTACGCCTACTACTCGCAGGGCCGGCAGGCGGTCAGCATGATTCCGGTGAAACGGTTCGACGACCACCTCGACTCCCGCGTCATGAGGCGGCTGAACAGCCTGGAACCCGGCGCATACTCCCGCCTCGGTGCGGCCATCCGCCACGGCTCGGCGGTCTTGGAGGCGCGCGGGGGAACGGCGCGGCGACTGCTGGTCGTGCTGTCCGACGGGCTCGCCTATGACCACGGATACGAACGGGCCTACGGCGCCGCCGACGCGCGCCGCGCCCTGACCGAGGCCCGCCGCCGGGGGACCGGCTGTGTATGCCTGACGATCGGTGCGGGCACCGACGTGCGGTCGCTGCGCAGAGTCTTCGGCAGCGCCGCGCACGCCACGATCGCGCGCCCGGATCAACTCGCCGGCGTCATCGGCCCGTTGTTCCGGTCCGCGCTGCGCTCGGCGGAGGTGCGCCGCCGGCCGCGTACCCCCGCGCCCGCCGGCGGTCGTTGAAACAAACATCTGTTCCGGATAGGCTCCAATCAACATCGAAAGGGAAGCCATGGCCAACGAGCCTGGGGTTGCTCACCGGAACGGCGTGACCCCCGAGGCGGACAGCGTGCGGCCCTACTACAAGGCGATCGGCAACGAGGAAGCCATTTTCAAGGCCGCCTACCGCCAGGGCCTGTCACTCGTCTTGAAGGGGCCGACGGGGTGCGGCAAGACCCGCTTCGTCGAGGCGATGGCCTACGACCTGGGCCGCCCGCTCATCACCGTCGCGTGCCACGACGACCTCACCACCGCCGACCTCGTCGGCCGGTATCTGCTGCGGGGCGACGAGACGGTGTGGGTGGACGGCCCGCTGACCCGGGCCGTGCGCGAGGGCGCTATCTGCTACCTGGACGAAGTGGTGGAAGCCCGGCAGGACACCACCGTGGTGCTGCACCCGCTCGCGGACCACCGGCGCCAGCTGCCCATCGAGCGTCTCGGCATCACGCTGGGCGCCGCGCCCGGGTTCGGCCTGGTGGTGTCCTACAACCCCGGTTACCAAAGCGTGCTCAAGGATCTCAAGGATTCGACGCGCCAGCGGATGGTCGCCGTCGAATTCGGTTTCCCCCCAGCCGATGTCGAAGAGGGCATCGTTGCGCACGAGGCGGGCGTGGACGCNGCGGGGACGGCCGGCGGGGCTCGGGCGGCCGCGACCGCCTTCGAGACGGCGTTGGCCGCGACCGTGCATCCGGCGCTGGTGACGGCGAATAGGGAGACGTTGGCGTCGTTGGCCGCGACGAATTTCCTGGGTCAGAACAGCCCGACGATCGCGGCCACCGAGTTCGAATACATGGAGATGTGGGCTCAGGACGTCGGCGCAATGCTGGGCTATCACTCGGCGGCGACATCGGCGGCCTCGACGTTGGCGCCGTTCAGTGTCCCGCCGGCAAGTCTGTCGGGGCTGACGGCGTGGGCGTCCCAGGCCGCCCTGGGGATTTCGTCGGCCTTGCCCGCGCCGTTGCAGGGCATAGCGGCGGAGGGCCCCGCCTTGATGTCGATGGTTCAGTCGTTACCACTGCAGAGCCTGTCGGGGTTTATGTACCCGCTGAGTATGGCGATGTATCCGCTGAGCATGATCATGGGCTTTGCCCGAATGGGCGGCATGGGTGGTGCGGCAGCCGGGCCGGCTGGGGGTGCTGCGTTGGCTCACGGGGTTGCGCCGGCGGCTCATGCGGCACTGCCGGCGATGAAGCCGTTGGGCGGCGGCGGGCTGGGGGCGGCGATGTCGGCCGGTTTGGGCAAGGCCCGCATGGTGGGGGCGTTGTCGGTGCCGTCGACCTGGCAGGGATCGATGCCGACCCGGTTGGGCAGTTCGGCGATGTCGGGACTGGGTGGGATGAACGCGACTGCGGCGATGCAGGGGGCCGAT
The DNA here is from genome assembly GCF_900078675.2 of Mycobacterium interjectum. Taxonomy (GTDB): domain Bacteria; phylum Actinomycetota; class Actinomycetes; order Mycobacteriales; family Mycobacteriaceae; genus Mycobacterium; species Mycobacterium interjectum. Next base: position 2,991,676 of record NZ_LT546237.1, on the reverse strand, counting down.
GCGGCGTCTGCCGGTCGCATGATGCCGATGCCGATGCCCATGGGTGGCATGGGCGCGGGCGCCATGCCCGGGGGGATGATGGGCCGCGGTGGCGCGAGTCCGCAAATGCCGCAGCAGCGGCCCACCGTGATCCCGCGGACCGGAGTCTGAGGGGCGTCGCCGAACTGACCGCACGGGGCGGCGTGATGATCGGTTCTAGAGCGCCGGGCCGTCCCAGCGGTCGCGCACGACCACCTCTTCGACGGGTCGCCGGGGGGCAGGGGAAAAGGTCCGCCCGGCGCGGAGGCGCGCCACCGGCAGCAGGCAGCCCTGTGTGTAGCTCTCCGGTATGCCGAGCAGCCGGCGGACCTCGGCTTCGCGGTGCAGGTGCAGAGTGGTGATGCAGGTCCCGTAGCCGCGGGTGTGCAGGGCGAGCTGGAAGTTCCACACGGCCGGGAAGATCGAGCCGTAGAGCGTGGCCTGATGGAACGACTCGTCGCCGTCGACGCGCGGGAGGTAGGGCTGGTAGCAAGGGATTACCAGCAGCGGCACGTCCGCCATGTTCTCGACCAACCACTCCGTCGACGACATGATGCGGCCTTCCGGCGTGCCGGCCGGCAGCAGGTCGGCGAGCAGCTGCCCGCCCACCCTCAGCAGGTAGGCCTCGCGGTACAGCGCGGCGATCCGGGCCCGCAACGAGGGGTCGGCGATCACCAGCCACCGCCAGGACTGTTGGTTGGAGCCGTTGGCCGCCTGCAAACCGATGCGCAGGCAATCCCGGATGTCCCCGAGGTCGACGGTGGCCTTCAGGTCGAGCGACTTGCGCGCCGACGGGGTAGCGGTGAGCAGGTACTCGATGTCCATCAGTGCCGGCCTCTCTTCGCAAGGCGCGCACCAAGTTCCGTGAGGTAGCGGTCGGGCCCTGAAAGAAGTCCGCTCCAGCTCAGCAGGCGCTTGAGATAGAGGTGAGCATCGTGTTCCCAGGTGTAGCCGATGCCGCCGAACACCTGGATGGCGGTGTCGCCGACGGTGGCCAGCCGCCCCGCGAAGGCCTTGGCCCGCAACGCGGATAGGTGGCGCTCCTCGGCGCCGGCGTTGTCGGCCGCCCAGATCGCGTGGATGACGCCGCTGCGGGCGAGCTCGACGGTCTCATACATGTCGACGCAGAGGTGTTGGACCGCTTGGAAGGAACCGATGACCTGACCGAATTGCTTTCTGACTTTTGCGTATTCGATGGCAAGGTGCATAACTGCGCGCGCCGCGCCGAGCGCGTCGGCGGCCGTCGCGACGAGCACGTCGTCGACGATGGCCGCCACGGCGTCCGGCGGCGCCGTGGCCAGCCGGTGCGCGGACGCGCCGTCGAGATCGACCCGGAACCGCTTGCGGGTCTGGTCGATTCCGGGCTCCGGCGTCACCGAAATCCCGGCGGAGCCGGTCCTTAATGCGAAAAGCCCGGTGCTTGCCTGGTCCCCGGCGAGCACCAGCAAGGTGTCGGCCGCCGCTGCATCGGGCACGCCGGCGATCTCGCCCCGCAGGACGGTGTCGCGTCCTTGCCCGGCCACCTCGACGCGGGCGGCGCCCTCATCGAGAAAGCCCACCGTGGCGATGCTGGTCCCGTCGGCGATCCCGGCCAGAATCGTTGCGGCACTGGCGTCGCCGCGGAGCCGCGTCAGTGTCCGTGCCGCGGCGACCGCGGTCGACAACCACGGGCCGGGGTGCAGTGCGGCGCCGAGCTCCTCTGCGACCACGCCGGCCTCGACCATCGTCATCCCGGCGCCGCCGTGTTCCTCCGGCACCAGCAGCCCGGTTACCCCGAGATCGGCCAGTCCGCGCCAGACGGCTTCGTCGACGCCGGTCTGGTCGTCGAGCAGCTCGCGCACATGTCCCGAAATCGGGGCCTTCTCAGCAAGAAAGCGCCGCGTCGTGTCGCGCAGCGCGGCCTGCTCGTCGGTGAGTTCGAGGTTCATTTTCGCGGCAGCCCGAGCACTCGCTGCGCGGTGATGTTCTTGTTGATCTGGGTCGTTCCGCCCGCGATGGTGAGCGAACGGGAGCTGAGCCGGTAGTTGGCCCACGCAGCGTTGGCGCCTCCGGTGCCGAGCACGTCGAAAGCCAGGACGGCCATGTCCTGTCCAATCTCACCCCACACGGTCTTGGCGAGGCTGGCCGACGCGAACGGATCGCCGCCATGCAGGGTCGCGGAGATCGACCGCTGGCAGAGCACCTCGAGATACTTGATGCGGACGGCGATTTCGCCGAGGCGCCGCAGTATCACGGGGTCGTCGAGTGCACCGCTTTGCGTGGCGATGTCGTCCACCAGTTCTTCCAGCCTCACCTGCATCTCCGCGTACAGCCGCGCCGCCCCCGCGCGCTCGTGGCTGAGCGTGGTGGTCGCGACCTGCCAGCCCGCATTGAGCGGACCCAGCAATGCGTCGGCCGGCACCCGCACATCATGAAAAAACACCTCGGCGAAATCAGTGTCGCCGTTGAGCGTGACGAGCGGCCGGACCTCAATGCCGGGCAGCGCCATGTCCACGATGAGGCAGGAGATCCCCTTGTGCTTCGGGGCTTCGGGGTCGGTGCGCACGTACAGCTGACACCAGTGCGCCCGATGCCCCAGCGAGGTCCAGATCTTCTGGCCGTTGACGACGAAGTCGTCACCGTCCCGCGCCGCGCGGGTGCGCAAGGCGGCGAGATCGGAGCCAGCTTCGGGCTCCGACATTCCCTGGCACCAGATGTCGTCGGCACGCATCATGCGGGGGAGCAGCGCTGTCCTCTGGTCTTCAGTGCCGTACTGCATGATGGCGGGGGCGATGTTGTTCATCCCAATGACGTTGAGCGGCATCGGCGCCCGCGCGCGGGTGGTCTCCTCGGTGTAGATCAGCTGTTCGAGAACGGTCGCTCCGCGGCCGCCGTACTCCCGCGGCCAGGAGACCGCGGCCCACCCCGCGTCGGCCATCGTCCGGCTCCAGGCCCGCAGCAGCTCGATTGCCGCGTCGTCGCGGCCGGCCGGCCTGCGCGCGGCCACCAGCTCGTCGGTCAGGTTCGCCGACAGCCAGTCGCGCAGCTCGGCGCGGAACTGTTCCACTTCCGAGGGGTAGGAGAAATCCATTTTTCCGGACTTTACGGTTGAGCAGATAGCGGGTCAACAACGGTCAGTCGCCACGGGGTTCCGGAAAAGCGACGTCCGCGTTGCCCGGCATCGCGCTGATGCCGCGCCGCGCACACACTTCCAGTACCTCGTCGACGATGGATGCGGGCACGATGAACTTCGCCGTGGACGAGATCTCCTCGAGGTGCGCCTGGATGTCTTCGGCCGTCGGCCGGCTCTCGGGGTCGGCCAGCCAGCCTTCGCTGAGCCCGACGAACACCCGCGCGTAGCGCCCGGCGGCGGCCGAATAGTTCCGGTGGGTGAACGTGCAGGCGGTGCTGGCGAGGAAGGTCACCAGCGGCACGACCAGGTCGGGCCGGATGGCCTGCATGAAGCCGGATTCGGCGAGAAACTTCTCGTCGCCGACGGTCTCGGTGACCATGCGCGAGAAGCCGGTGGGCATAACGGAATTGGCGAGGACTCCGTGAGGCTCGCCCTCGATCGCGATCACGTTGGTCAACCCGACCAGGCCGGCCTTGGCCGCGGCGTAGTGGGCCTCCATCGGCTGACCGAAGATTCCGGCGGAGGACGAGATGAACACGAACCTGCCGCCGCCGTTCTTCTTCATGACGCGATACGCGGGCTGAGCCAGATGAAAGCCGCCGTCCAGATGCACGCGCAGCATTCGCGTCCACTCGTCGGCCGAGAGGTCTTCGAACGGCGTGCTGCCGAAGATTCCCGCGTTGCTGACCACCGCGTCGAGGCGGCCGAACGCGCCCACCGCCGCATCGACGATCGCCTGGCCACCCGCGGGACTGTCGACCGAGTCATACGAGGCGACGGCCGTGCCGCCCGCCGTCGTGATCTCGGCGACCACCTCGTCGGCGACGCCGGAGTCGGCGCCCTCGCCACGCATCGAACCGCCGAGGTCGTTGACCACCACCGCGGCGCCCCGGCGGGCCAAATCCAGTGCGTAAAGGCGGCCGAGCCCCCGACCGGCCCCGGTGACCACGGCCGCCTGGCCGGTGAAGTCGATCATGCGTCTCCCGATTGACTGCAATTTTGCCGGACTCTACGGTGGAACAGATATTTGGTCAAAGGGAGGTTGAGCGTGGGGGACGACGCTCGTGCCGAGCGGCTGCAGGCCCTGGGCATGTTCGCGTCCGCGCTGGCGGGCCGCGCCACGGCGGTCGCCGGGCTGCGACCGGGCGAACCCCCCTGGACGGACGGCCAGACCATTTACGTCGATGCCGCCGCCGAAGGCCGCGCGCAACTCGAAGCGGTTGCCGTACAGGCATCGATGATCGCGGCGGGCAGCCTGGCCCCGGGCGTCGTGCGTCCGCTCGTCCGTCATCCGCGGTTGGCCCGGCGCTACCTGGCGGTCGAGGGGCACCGCGCGCTGGTCGCCGCCGGCGACCTGCTCCCCGGCATGCTGGCGTCGTTGCCCGACAGCGAGATGGCGAGCCGCAGCGACTCACCCGCGGCGTCGCTGCGAATCGCCAAGGCGCGCGCGAGGATCGACGACCCGCCGGCTGGATTCGGCGTGATCCGTGCGGCGAAGGTGCTGGCCGCGCGCCGCGTGGCCGAACAACAGGACCAGGCGAGTCCCGGGCACGTGCCGCGCAGCCGGGGCGCGAGGGAACTGGCGGAGCTCGATGACGGTGAGACCGACGATTCCGACGATCCGGACCTGTTCACCAGCCCGGTGGGCGGGGGCGGCTTCATCGGCAAGTGGTTGAAGAAGATGTTGTCGTCGGCGCGCAAGACCGGCAGCGGCGGCGGACCGCCGGGGGCGGACACCCCGACGCATCGCACGAACTCGGGAATCCGCGGCCTGCACGCCGTGTCGTCGCTCGCGTCGCCCTCGACCCAGGACATCAACGACGAGGGCGCCGCAGCGGCCGCGGACGGCGTGAGGTATCCGGAGTGGGACGCCGGGCGCCAGGGCTACCGGCCCGCGTGGTGCACCGTGCGCGAGGTCGAGCCGACGATCAAAGCGCAGGCGACCCAGGAGATCGACGCCGCCATCGGGGTGCGGCGGCCGCTCTCGCGGCTGGGAATGGGGCTGCACCGCCGCCATCGTCAGTCGCAGGGCGATGACATCGACATCGACGCCGCGGTGGAGGCCCGCGTCGAGGTGCGGGCCGGGTCGGTCCCCGACGAGGCCGTCTACCTGGACAGCCTGCGCCGCCGCCGGGACCTGTCGGTGCTGCTGCTGCTCGACGTGTCGGGCTCAGCGGCCGAGGCCGCAACGGTGGGCCGCACGGTGCACCAGCAGCAGCGCGCGGCGGTCGCCAATCTCGCCGTCGCACTGCATGACCTGGGCGACCGCGTGGCGCTGTACGCCTACTACTCGCAGGGCCGGCAGGCGGTCAGCATGATTCCGGTGAAACGGTTCGACGACCACCTCGACTCCCGCGTCATGAGGCGGCTGAACAGCCTGGAACCCGGCGCATACTCCCGCCTCGGTGCGGCCATCCGCCACGGCTCGGCGGTCTTGGAGGCGCGCGGGGGAACGGCGCGGCGACTGCTGGTCGTGCTGTCCGACGGGCTCGCCTATGACCACGGATACGAACGGGCCTACGGCGCCGCCGACGCGCGCCGCGCCCTGACCGAGGCCCGCCGCCGGGGGACCGGCTGTGTATGCCTGACGATCGGTGCGGGCACCGACGTGCGGTCGCTGCGCAGAGTCTTCGGCAGCGCCGCGCACGCCACGATCGCGCGCCCGGATCAACTCGCCGGCGTCATCGGCCCGTTGTTCCGGTCCGCGCTGCGCTCGGCGGAGGTGCGCCGCCGGCCGCGTACCCCCGCGCCCGCCGGCGGTCGTTGAAACAAACATCTGTTCCGGATAGGCTCCAATCAACATCGAAAGGGAAGCCATGGCCAACGAGCCTGGGGTTGCTCACCGGAACGGCGTGACCCCCGAGGCGGACAGCGTGCGGCCCTACTACAAGGCGATCGGCAACGAGGAAGCCATTTTCAAGGCCGCCTACCGCCAGGGCCTGTCACTCGTCTTGAAGGGGCCGACGGGGTGCGGCAAGACCCGCTTCGTCGAGGCGATGGCCTACGACCTGGGCCGCCCGCTCATCACCGTCGCGTGCCACGACGACCTCACCACCGCCGACCTCGTCGGCCGGTATCTGCTGCGGGGCGACGAGACGGTGTGGGTGGACGGCCCGCTGACCCGGGCCGTGCGCGAGGGCGCTATCTGCTACCTGGACGAAGTGGTGGAAGCCCGGCAGGACACCACCGTGGTGCTGCACCCGCTCGCGGACCACCGGCGCCAGCTGCCCATCGAGCGTCTCGGCATCACGCTGGGCGCCGCGCCCGGGTTCGGCCTGGTGGTGTCCTACAACCCCGGTTACCAAAGCGTGCTCAAGGATCTCAAGGATTCGACGCGCCAGCGGATGGTCGCCGTCGAATTCGGTTTCCCCCCAGCCGATGTCGAAGAGGGCATCGTTGCGCACGAGGCGGGCGTGGACGCGCCCACCGCGGCCGAGCTGGTGCGTCTCGGAGCGGCCATCCGCCGCCTGGAAACCGGCGGGCTGCGTGAGGTCGCGTCGACCCGGGTGCTGATCGCGGCCGGCAGGTTGGTCGCGGAGGGCCTGACCCTGCGGGAGGCGGCCCGGGCCGCGGTCGCGGGACCGCTCACCGACGACGCGGCGGTCGGCAAAGCGCTGGCCGAGATGATCGAGATCTACCTGGGCGCGGCGGCCGAATGATTGACGCTGTATACCGTCGCGGCTAGGGTCTGAACAAATATTAGGTTTACGTCCGGAGGCCGGAATGTCCTACGAAAGCAGCGCGGAACCGATCAAGGTCGGCTACCTGATGGACTTCGCGCTGCCGCCGGGATTCCCCGAGGAATTGATGGCGAGTTTCACGCGGTGCTTCGACCTCATCTTCGAAGAAGCCCGCGAACAGGGTCTGATCGATCGCCCGGTGCACATGATCTACCGCGAGGTGGAGGGGTTGCCCAAGGGATCGGTCAAAGCGGTGATCGATGCCTTCGGCGAACTCGTCGACGAGGGCTGCCTGGTGGTGTTCGGCCCGCACATCACCGACAACTGCGTGCCCACCCGCGAGGCGATCGAGGAGCGGTTCAAGGTCCCGGCGATCAGCGTCACCGGCACCGACGACTGGTTGGGCGAATGGACCTTCGCCTTCCCGCAGGGATCCATGACCGACGAGCCGATCTTCATCGCCGACCTGGTCGCCAAACGCGGGCTCACCGAGATCGGGGTGCTGGTCGAGCAGAACCTGATCGGCGAGAGCTACCTGAAGAACCTGCGAAGCGCGTGCCGGCGCAACGGGATTCGCATCGTTGCGGAGGCGGCGATCGCGCAGACCGCGCAGGACATCAACGAGGCCGTGCGCACCCTGCACGACGCGAAGGCCGAGGCGATCGTGCACCTGGGCTTCGGCTTCGGGATCGTGTTCATCAACCCGGCGCTGCAGGCCGTCGATTGGGACCCGCCACGGTTCACCACCACGGCCTTCCAGAACGCCTGGGTGAACCCGATCATGTGGGACGCCTTCCTGGGCTGGGTCGGGGTCGACCAGTACGACGAGGCGAACCGGCTCGGCCAGGACTTCCTCGACCGCTATGCCGCGAAGTATGACGGCAGCCGTCCCGAATACTGCGTGCCGGTGGTCAACCGTGACGTCGCCGCCACGCTCGCGCGCGCATTCGCCGACGCGCACCCGCTCAGCCCGCGCGGCGTCAAGGAGGCGCTGGAGCGGGTGAAGATGATGCCCGCCGCCTCGGGCGCCCCCGGCACCCGGGTGTCCTTCGGCAAGTGGACGCGCCGGGCCTGGATGGGCGCCGGCTACCTGGTGGCCCGGAGTCTCGATGCCGACGGCGTCAACTCGCACCTGGTCGATCGCTTCGGTGAGGAAGGCTGAATCGTGTCAACCGAACAGTCCACCCCGCCCGTCGTAGCCGAGAAGGCGGCGCCCCCGCAGAAGCGCGGCAGGGGCGGCTGGGTCGCCGGCGCCGCCCTGGCCGCGTTCGCGCTCTTGTTCATCGCGAACTGCCGCGTTGCGCTGGACCCGCGCGTCGCAAACCCGAACGTGCACGGCCGGCCGCGGCCGGTGAGGTTCATCTTCGGGCTGGACTACATCGCGTTCCTGCAGATCTCGACCGTGATCATGTTGCTGGTGCTGCTGGCGGTTTTCATCAGGGGCTGGCGGCGCAATCCGGGCAGCCCGGTGATGCTGATGTTCCTGTGCACCACGCTGATCGTGTGGCAGGACCCGATCATGAACTGGTCGCCGTTCGCCGTCTACAACCCCGACCTGATCCACTGGCCGGAGTCGTGGCCGCTGGTGTCGCTGTCGCCGACGGTCGAACCGTTCGTCGTGTTCGGTTACGTCACTTTCTATTTCGGCCCGTACTTCCCGGCGATCTGGATCCTGCGCAAACTGCAGGCGCGCCGGGGGCCCGAGGCTTTCGTGTCGCGGCACCCGTTGGTCTGCCTGGGCGTGCTGACCTGTGCCATCGGCTTCGTCTTCGATGCGTGGCTGGAGATCCAGCTGGTCCACATGGGCATGTACATCTACTCTCAGGTGATTCCGTGGGGTTCGGTGTTCACCGGCACCACCTTCCAGTTCCCGCTGATCTGGGAGTCGTTCTCGGTGACGTTCGTGATGGTGCCGGCCGCGATCCTGTGTTACCGCGACGACACCGGAAAGTCGGTGGCGGAGAAGCTCGCCGCCAAAGCCAAGGTTTTCCCGAGCCGCCCGGTGCTCGGCACGTTCCTGGTGATGTTCGCCATCATCAACGTGTCCTACTTCGCCTACGGGGCGTGGTTCTGGGCGATCAAGGCCAGCCACGCGGCGACGTCTGTCGCGTGCCCGTGGCCCTATCCAGAGGCGAAAGTGTACGACCCGCAAGGTTATTACGAGAAGGCCGGCGCGCAGGGCCCTTACTCGGTCGGCATCTGGTCGACCTGGGCGAGCGGGGAGCCCCACGGCCGACCCCAGGCGAAGAAGCCGCCGCCAGGCGAAGGCGCGTGCGCCACCCCGAGCGCGCATGGCTGAGCCGCGCACGGTCGTCGTCACCGGTGCGTCGCGCGGACTGGGGTTCGCGTCGGCCGTGCGTCTCTACCGCGAAGGGTGGCGGGTCGTCGCGGCGATGCGCACGCCCGACCCGGGAATGGCGCTGCTGCGCCAGGCCATCCGATCAGAGGGAGCCGGTGCGGAGGACGACCGGCTGATCGGGGTGCAGCTCGACCTGACGGACGCCGCGTCGATCGCCGCGGCGGCCAAGGCGATCGAGGAGGCCGTGGGCGCGCCCTACGCGCTCGTGCACAACGCGGGCATCTCCGCCGCCGGCGTGGTGGAGGAGACCGACATGGCGCTGTGGCAGCGGATGTTCGCCACCAGCGTCCTGGGCCCCGTCGCGCTCACCCAGGCCTTGCTGCCCGCGATGCGGGCGGCGGGCGGGGGCCGAATCGTGTTGGTTTCCAGCGCGGCCGGCGTGCGCGGGCAGCCGGCCACCGCGCCGTACTCGGCGGCCAAGGGAGCGCTGGAGCGGTGGGGCGAATCCATGGCGTGCGAGATCGCGCCCTTCGGGCTCGGTGTCACCGTCCTGGTGGCCGGCATGTACGACACCGAGATCATCACCGACGCGGGCACCACCGACAATCGCGATTTCGCCGGCCCCTACGCCCGGATCCACACCACCATGAACACCCGCGGGCGCTTCGCGATGAGGCTGGCCCGGCCGCCCGAGCGATTCACCGACGGCCTGCTGAAGGCGCTGGACGACCGGCGGGCGTTCCGTCGCCGTGGCGTTGGCCCGGACGCCTCGATGTTGTTGGCCGCCAACAGGATTCTCCCGGCGTCGGGTATGCACCACGTGTCGCGGATCGTGCTCGGCATTCCGCGGCGGGGCTCGATGCGGGGCGGGGCGTGGCCGTTGACGACGGCCCAAAGAGCGATGGTGCTTGTCGCGCGGGTTCTTCCGCAGCCGCTATTGCAGCGCTTGGCCGCACGGCGACAAGGAAATTAGGAGTATCGATGGAACAGCTTTTCGACGACCTGGAGGATTTCGGCGCCTTCGATGACGCGATATCCGGTGACGTGCGCGACCCGTACACCGAGTTGGCGCGGCTGCGACGTGAGGAACCGGTGCAGCGACTCGAGACGTCGGGAGCGCTGCCGCACGAGGAATCGCTGCCGATGTTCATCGCGTATCGCCACGAGGACGTCCAGCAGATGTTGCGAGACAACGAGACGTTTTCCTCGGCGGCCGTCATCGCGGCGTTCGGCCCCGTGCTGGGCGAAGGTGTGATGCTCGGCATGGACGAACCGGTGCACGGGCGGCTGCGCTCGTTGGTGTCAAAGGCGTTCTCGCAGAAGTCATTGGCGCGCTGGCAGGACGAGCTGGTCGGCCGAGTGGCGAATGGCCTGATCGACAACTTCGCACCCAACGGCAAGGCGGATCTGGTGAAGGAGTTCACCTTCGACTATCCGAGCCAGATCATCGCGGGACTGTTGGGCCTGCCGGAGAAGGACTACCCCCAGTTCCAGCGGTGGTCGATTTCGCTGCTGAGTTGGTTGATGAACCCGGAGCGGGGGCTGGCGGCCTCGGCCGCCCTGTGCGACTACTTCGCCCCGATACTCGAGGCCCGCCGGGCCGAGCCGAAGGACGACCTGATCAGCGCGCTCGGTGCCGCCGAGATCGACGGGCAAAAGCTCGCGGACGAGGAGATCTTCTCCTTCCTTCGGCTGCTGTTGCCCGCCGGCGTCGAGACGACCTACCGATCGCTGGGCAGCCTGCTCTTGGCGTTGTTGTCGGATCCCGCGCAGTTGGACGCGATCCGCGCGGACCGGTCCCTGCTGCCGCAGGCCATCGAGGAGGGTGTGCGGTGGGAACCACCGCTGCTGACCATCACCCGGGTCGCGACCCGCGACACCGAGCTCGGCGGCGTGGCGATCCCGGCCGGGGCGACGGTGATGCCGATGCTGGGATCCGCCAACCGGCAGGAGGACCGCTACCCCGACCCGGACACCTTCGACATCTTCCGGCAAGCCAGGGCCCACCTGGGCTGGGGGCACGGGGTGCACGTCTGCCTCGGCATGCACCTGGCGCGGCTGGAGATGCGGACTGCGGTCAACCTGCTGCTCGACCGGCTGCCGAACCTGCGGCTCGACCCCGACGGCGACGACCCGCACATCCGCGGGCAGGTTTTCCGGTCGCCGACCTCGGTGCCGGTGCTGTTCGACCCCCAGTAACCAGCCCCGCAGCGTTTGTACCTTGCCAATCGGCTAGGTTGCGGTAAGGCTCTCTGTAGCCCCCTCAACGACTCAGAAGAGAGTGACAAACATGACCGAGGCTGTAAAGGTCCGCTTCGAGCCCAAGATGATGATCGACGGCAAGCTCGTCGAGGGTCAGGCCGGCACCTTCACCAACATCAACCCCGCGACCGAGGAGCCGCTCGGCGAGATTGCGGACGCGTCGAAGGAGGACATGCACCGGGCCATCGACGCCGCCCGGCGCGCCTTCGACGAGTCCGACTGGTCGACCAACAAGGAGTTGCGCAAGCGCTGCCTGTTGCAGCTGCACGAGGCCATCGAATCCGAGAAAGAGGAGCTGCGCGAGGAACTCATCCTCGAGGTCGGCTCCCCCCGGGCGATCACGTTCGGCCCGCAGCTGGACGCGCCGCTGCAGGACGGGCTGAAATACCCGGCCAGGCTGATCGACGAGTACGCCTGGGAAACCGACCTCGGCGACCGGGTGATCAGCCTCACCGGCACGAACACCTCCGTCAAGGTCTGGCGGGATCCGGTGGGCGTCGTCGGCGCCATCGTGCCGTGGAACTTCCCGTTCGAGGTCACCATCAACAAGCTCGGCCAGGCGCTGGGCACCGGCAACACCGTGGTGCTCAAGCCGGCGCCCAACACGCCGTTCAACGCGACCCGCCTGGGCCGGCTGATCGCCGAGAAGACCGACATCCCCGCGGGCGTCGTCAACGTCGTCACCGCGTCGGACCACTTCGTCGGCGAGGAGTTGACGCTGTCGCCGAAGGTGGACCTGATCTCGTTCACGGGTTCGACCACCGTCGGCCAGCGGATCATGGAAAAGGGCGCGGCCACCATGAAGCGGCTGTTCCTGGAGCTCGGTGGCAAGTCGGCGACCATCGTCCTCGAGGACGCCGACTTCGGGATGGCCTGCGCGATCGGCATCGCCCCCTGCATGCACGCCGGGCAGGGCTGCGCCAACCCGACCCGCATGCTGCTGCCGCGGTCCCGCTACGACGAGGGGGTGGAGATTCTCAAGAGCATCTACGAGAACGTCACCTGCGGTGACCCGCAGGACCCCGGAACCCTCTGCGGCCCGGTGATCTCCGAGGTGCAGCGCAACCGCGTGATGGGCTACATCCGCAAGGGCGTCGAGGAGGGCGCCACCGCGCTGGTCGGCGGACCGGACGCGCCCACCGGCTTCGACAAGGGATTCTTCGTCCGGCCAACGCTTTTCACCGACGTCGACAACTCCATGACGATCGCCCAGGAGGAGATCTTCGGGCCCGTGCTGTCCGTCATCCCGTTCGACGACGAGGAGGACGCGATCCGGATCGCCAACGACAGCAAGTACGGATTGGCCGGCAACGTGATGTCGGGCTCCCTGGAGCACTCGCTGGCGGTGGCCCGCCGGATCCGGGCCGGGTTCATCGGCGTCAACGGCGGAGCGCCGTACGGCGCCGACACCCCGTTCGGCGGTTACAAGTACAGCGGGGTCGGCCGCCAGAACGGCGTCGCCGGTTTCGACCAGTACACCGAGATCAAGTCGGTGGGCTACCCCGCCGGCTGACGCGAAGCGTTGCGACGCAAGACATGGCCACCGATGCCTTTGTGCACGGCGGTGGCCATGGTGGCTACCCCGGCCGGCTCGAGTAGATGTGGGCGGGTTGACACCGCACTCGGGGAAGTGGTTCGAGCAGCGATTGCGGCTGGCCAACGAAGCCGCGCTCGCCCGGATCCCGTAACCCCACCTGTGCACCACACCGTGCATGCGCTGGCGTGATGTCGATGGCCTCCGGCAGAGGGCCGACCACCGGCTGTGGGACCTCGACACCGGTCACGAGATCACGAGCACCGAACCGGGCTGGGTTGCCGACAAGCTGCCGCGGGTCGCCGCAGGCTCCGCGGCAAAGCGAGAAGACACTATTTTGCGTCATGAGCGCTCGCCGCTCACGAATCCGATTAATATGAATTCGTTGCGCGACGTCTGGGTGATCCCAGAAATGGTACCTATCCGTATGAATATGAGCTGCAAGCGCAATACCGGGGGATGAATTCACGACGACGCGCTGCCGACCTATAGCAAACTTTGGCATGCGGGATCCCATTGTCTCGCTTGCGTGTTGATAACCCTGTCTGCCCGCGACCCTTCGCGAGTCAAAATGCTGTACGCATGGAACCCGCCTCGGGCCGGGAAGATGCATTTGTCAAAAATTTCGACATCGCAAAAGATAACGGTTCTATAACAAATTGCTGGTGGTCGTATCGACGGATACCGACATTTTGCGCCGGCCAATAACATCTGCCGGGCCTCCCGTTTCTTTTCGAAAGCAGGATGAATGCCATGTCATTTGTGATCGCGGCACCAGAGGCCCTGATAGCGGCGGCTTCGGATTTGGGCACTATCGGCTCGGCGATCCGCGCGGCCAACGCCGCGGCGGCGGCCCCGACAACGCAGCTGGCGGCTGCCGCCGCCGACGAGGTGTCGGCGGCCATCGCGGCGCTGTTCTCCACGCATGGTCGGGCTTATCAAGCGGCCACCGTGCGGGCATCGATATTCCACGGCGAGTTCCTGCAGGCCTTGGCCGCGGGTGCGAATTCGTATGCCGGCGCGGAGGCTGGCATTGCGACCGCGTTCACGGCGAACCCGCTGCAGATTGCGGAGCAGGAAGCGGTCGCGTCGATCAACGCTCCCATCCTGACGCTGACAGGCCGCCCGCTGATCGGCAACGGCGCCAACGGCGCCCCCGGCACCGGGGCCAACGGCGCGCCCGGCGGCTGGTTGCTCGGCAATGGCGGAGGGGGCGGTTCCGGGGCGCCGGGCCAAAACGGCGGCGCTGGCGGGGCCGCCGGGCTGATCGGCACTGGAGGAGCCGGCGGGGCCGGCGGGCCCGTCCAGTCCGGTGCAGGCGGGTCCGGAGGCGCCGGCGGCGCCGGTGGGTGGGTGTTCGGCGACGGCGGGGTGGGCGGCGGCGGTGGGGCCGCGTACGGCGATGGCGATATCGGACCCCAGGGC
>NZ_LT546237.1:2956355-2977292 GCF_900078675.2 Mycobacterium interjectum | reverse complement strand
GCCGGGGGCGCCGCCGAGCTGATCGGGACCGGCGGCAACGGCGGCAACGGCGGTTTCGGCGGCTATTCCACGGGCAGCTCCGGTGCCGGCGGCATCGCGTTGGTGTTGGGCGTGAACGGGCTGAACGGGTTGCCGTAGCCGGTGCGCCCGGGACTCGACGCCCTTGTCGAGGTGGTGATTCGGCGCGCTACCGGCCCCCGCCCCGTGGCCTCCCAACGCGTTGGTTGACAATCGAGGCAATTACCCACGTCAAAGGAGACACCACCATGGCTGAAGCCGTCATCGTCGAGGCCGTCCGCTCACCGCTCGGGAAGCGCAACGGGGGCCTGTCGGGTGTGCACCCGGCCGACCTGTCCGCGCAGGTCCTCAACGGGCTGGTCGACAAGGCCGGGATCGACCCGGGAATCGTCGACGACGTCATCTGGGGCTGTGTCATGCAGGCCGGTGAACAGGCCCTCGACATCGGCCGCACCGCACTGCTGGCCGCCGGCTGGCCCGAAACGGTGCCGGGCGTGACCGTCGACCGGCAGTGCGGGTCGAGCCAGCAGTCCATCCACTTCGCCGCCGCGGGTGTGGTCGCGGGTCACTACGACGTCGTCGTCGCCGGCGGTGTCGAGTCGATGTCGCGCACGCCGATGGGCTCCTCGCTGGCCGGCGGCGGCAACCCGTACCCGCAGGCCTTCAAGGACCGCTACCACAAGACGCCGAACCAGGGTCTCGGTGCCGAGATGATCGCCGAGCAGTGGGGCTTCGACCGACTCGCGCTCGACGAATTCTCGCTGGGGTCCCACGAAAAGGCCGCCGCGGCACAGGATTCGGGCGCGTTCGACGACCAGATCGTCGGCATCAAGGATCAGGACGGCAACGTCGTGCTCAAGGACGAGGGCATCCGCCGCGGCACCCCGATGGAAAAGATGGCGTCGCTGAAGCCGGCATTCAAGGAGGACGGGCTGATCCACGCCGGGAACTCCTCGCAGATCACCGACGGCTCGGCCGCACTCCTGTTCATGTCGGCCGAGAAGGCCAAGGAACTGGGCCTCACGCCGATCGCCAAGGTGCACACCGCGGTACTGGCCGGCGCCGACCCGGTGATCATGCTGACCGCGCCCATCCCGGCGACGCAGAAGGCGCTCAAAAAGTCCGGCCTCTCGATCGGCGACATCGGGGCCTACGAGGTCAACGAGGCGTTCGCGCCGGTTCCGTTGGCGTGGCTGAAAGACATTGGGGCCGACGAGAAGAAGCTCAACCCCAACGGCGGCGCCATCGCGCTGGGCCACCCACTGGGCGGTTCGGGTGCACGACTGATGACCACGCTGCTCTACCACATGCGCGACAAGGGAATCCGTTACGGCCTGCAGACGATGTGCGAGGGCGGTGGCCAGGCCAACGCCACCATCGTCGAACTCCTGTGACCCGACCCGACGACGGTCAGCCCGGAGCGCTCGTCGAGCTTCGCGGCAACGTGATGGTCATTACCATCAACCGGCCGGAGGCCCGCAACGCGGTGAACGCCGCCGTCAGCATCGGCGTCGGGGACGCGCTGGAGCGGGCGCAGCACGATCCGGGCGTGCGGGCGGTGGTCATCACCGGCGCCGGCGACAAGTCGTTTTGCGCCGGCGCCGACCTCAAGGCGATCTCGCGGCGGGAGAACCTGTATCACCCCGATCACGGCGAGTGGGGCTTCGCCGGCTACGTGCACCACTTCATCGACAAGCCCACGATCGCCGCGGTCAACGGCACCGCGCTGGGCGGCGGCACCGAGCTGGCGCTGGCCAGTGACCTGGTGGTCGCCGACGAGCGTGCCACCTTTGGCTTGCCGGAGGTCAAACGCGGGCTGATCGCCGCGGCCGGCGGCGTCTTCCGGATCGTCGACCACCTGCCCCGCAAGGTGGCGATGGAGCTGCTGTTCACCGGCGAGCCGATCACCGCGTCCGACGCCCTCGACTGGGGCCTGATCAACCGGGTCGTCGGTCCGGGGGAGGTGCTGGACGCCGCGCTGGCCCTGGCCGCCCGCGTTACGGTCAACGCGCCGCTGTCGGTGCAGGCCAGCAAGCGCATCGCCTACGGGGTCGACGACGGCGTCATCGTGGGCGACGAGCCGGGCTGGGAGCGCACCGTGCGCGAAATGCGTTCGCTGATNCTCGCCGGTCAGCGCGTCTTCGTAGCCGGCCGCGTCGCCGACCAGCAGCACCCGCCCCGCCACGCGTCGGGAGACGACCTGACGCAGGGGGCCGCAGCCGCGGGCGTGACCGCGCTCGGCGCCTTTCAGGTGCTCGGCCAGCCACGGGAACCAGGCCAGGTCGGGGCGCCCGCCGGACAGGATCGCCACGCCGACCAGATCGGGTTCCACCGGTGTCACGTATGCCTCGCCCCAGCGGGACCAGTGCACCTCGACGAACTCCGACCAGACCGGCACCTTGAAGTGCCACCGCACGCCATGGCGGCGCGGTGTTCCGGCGGTGGCCTTGATGCCGACCGCGCGCCGCACCGCCGAGTGCAGCCCGTCGGCCCCCACCAACCACTTTGCGCGCACCCCCGCGGCCGTCACGCCGTGCGCGTCCTGCTCGACGGTGGTCACCCGGGCCCGAATCCACTCGGTGTCTTGCTCTTTGGCCCGCCCCGCCAGCGCGGCGTGCAGCGTGGTGCGCCGCACCCCGCGGCCCGGCCCGCCGCGAAACAGCGCCTCGGCCCGGCGATGCTCGCTCACATACGCGATCCCGCGAAAGGGCATGCCGGCCGGGTCCACGCCGAGCGACGTCAGCTCGGCCAAACCCCCCGGCATCAGCCCCTCACCGCACGCCTTGTCGATGGGGCCCTCCCGCGGTTCGGCCACGATCACCGAAAGCCCAAGCCGCCGAGCGTGTAACGCCGTCGCGAGGCCCCCGGGACCACCCCCGACGATGAGCAGATCGGTGTCGTAGGTCATGACGTGTAGCCCAGGGCGGAGTTCTCCACGTGCAGGCGCACGCCCAGCAGCATCGCGTTGGCCAGCGTGAAGATGGCCGCGGTCAGCCACGCCGTGTGCACCAACGGCAGCGCGAACCCCTCGGCCACCACGGCAACGTAGTTGGGATGGTGCAGCCACCGGTAGGGGCCCTCCCGCACCAACGGCGCGTTCGGCAGCACGATCACCCGGGTGTTCCACCGGTGCCCCAGCGTGGTGATGCACCACCAGCGCAGCACCTGGCTCAGCGCCGCGATGGCCAGCATGGGCCAGCCCAGCCACGGGATGAACGGCCGGTGCAGTGCCCACGGCTCGATGATGCAGCCGAGCAGCAGCGCGGTATGCAAGACGACCATCACCGGGTAATGAGAGTGGCCAAATTCCTTGGCGCCCTGGGCAAAAGACCATTGCGCGTTGCGCTTGGACACCACCAGCTCCGCCAACCTTTCGATGGCGACGGCAAGGATCAGCAGGTAATACATAGAGTTATCCGGCCCTACCAGCGCAGCAGGACGAATTCGGCGGAGAAGCCCGGTCCCATCGCGATCATCAGCCCGATCGAACCCGGCGACGGTGGGTCGGCCATGGTGGCGTGCAGTATATCAAGTACCGAAACCGACGAGAGGTTTCCGTTGTTGCGCAACGAGTTTCTGGTGACCTCGAGCGCGTCCGGTGGCAGCTCCAACACGTCTTCGACCGCGTCGATCACCTTCGGGCCGGCGGCGTGCAGCAACCACGTCGCGACGTCCGTGGTGGCCAGCCCGTGGTCGGCCAGGAACGTGCGGACGTCGTCGCCCAGGAATTTCTCGACGATGGTCGAGATCTCGACGGACAGGACGATCCCGAACCCGTTGCTGCCGATGTTCCAGCCCAGCACGTCCTCGGTGTCGGGGTAGGTCCGGCTGCGGGTGGCCAGCACCTTCGGCCCGACGGCGTCCCGGGCGGCTCCGGTCGCGACGACGACCCCGGCGCCGTCCCCAAACAGGCTGGAAGCGACCAGATTTGGGATCGAATTGTCCTGCCGCTGGACGGTCAGCGAGCACAGCTCGACCGCCAGCAGCGCCGCCACCTCGTTGGGGAACGCGCGCAGATAGTCGTGCACGCGGGCCATGCCGGCCGCGCCGGCCACGCAACCCAGGCCGAACAACGGGATACGTTTGACGTCCTGGCGCAGCCCGATCCGCGTCGCCAGCCGCGCCTCCAGCGACGGCACCGACAACCCGGTGACCGTCGTCGAGAAAATGGCGTCGACGTCCGACGGCTCGAGCTTCGCCTGGTCAAGCGCGGCGAGCATCGCCTGCTCGGCCAGGTCGAGGGCGATTTCGATGTAGGCGTCGTTCGCCTCGGTGAAGCCGCTCAGCTTGCCGTACCGCGACAGCGGCAGCGCGGTGTTCCTGAACTCCACCCCGCTGCTGAGCGCAAAACGCCGGAACTCCGGACCGGCGAAGTCGGTCAGCGCCCCGATGGTTTCGTCCTGCGTGTAGCGGTTGGGTGGGAATGTGACGGCCACGCCCGCGACGGACGGGCCTGCTGTTGATTTTTCGGTACGCACGCGCGTAGCAGCGCCCCCGGTGATTTCCTCCATGCCGGGGGTTACGGTGCGGACGCCGCATCGGTTCAAAAGTCTGGCTAGTGTCGGGGTATGCGGATCTTGGTCACCGGCGCCACCGGCTATGTCGGATCGCGCCTGGTCACTGCGCTGCTGGGGGAGGGGCATCAGGTCGTGACGGCCACCCGAAACCCGGAGCGCCTCAAGCGTTTCGGTTGGTTCGACGATNCGGGCCGCCCGGGCCATCACCCCGCGCGTCGCCCGGCCCACCCTGCGGTTGGTCAACAGCGTCCCCGGCCCGCTCGCCGGCGCGCTGCGCACCGGCCTCGACATGCTGTTCGCGTTGAACGCCAAGGTGCGTCCGGCATGAGCCAGTCGACCGCGCCGTACCGCGCCACCGCCTTCTCCGAGTTGCGCCGCGCGATCACCAATGTGGCTGTGCCGCATAACGAGCCGCCCCGCATGGTGCGGCGCCGGCGCGTCGTCGTCGCCATCACGCTGGTGATCGGCGCGGTGGTGCTGGGCTTTTCGCTGCGCTGTCATCCGGGTGAGT
The DNA here is from genome assembly GCF_900078675.2 of Mycobacterium interjectum. Lineage (GTDB taxonomy): Bacteria > Actinomycetota > Actinomycetes > Mycobacteriales > Mycobacteriaceae > Mycobacterium > Mycobacterium interjectum. The sequence continues at coordinate 2,972,246 of NZ_LT546237.1, read as the reverse complement.
CGAGCTTCTACTGGCTGACCCTTTTGCTGGCGGCGGTATGGGTCGCCGGCGGATTCGTCTCGGGCCCGCTGCACCTGGGCGGCATCTGTTGGCGCGGCCGCAACCAGCGCCCGGTCATCACCGGGACGACCGTCGGCCTGCTGCTCGGCGGAGTGTTCATCGTGGGCGGGCTGATCGCCCGGGAGATACCGCCCGTAGCGGAGTTGATCACGCGGGTGCTGCTCTACGCCCACCACGGGTGGTATCCGGTGATCGTGGTGATCACCCTCGTCAACGGCGTCGCCGAGGAGATCTTCTTCCGTGGCGCGCTCTACACCGCCCTCGGGCGGTACCACCCGGTGCTCATCTCGACGCTGCTGTACACCTGCGCGACCCTGGCCAGCGGCAACCCGATGCTGGGATTCGCCGCGATCATTCTCGGGACGGTGTGCGCGCTGGAGCGGCGGGCCAGCGGCGGGGTGCTGGCGCCGGTGCTCACCCACCTGGTGTGGGGGCTGATCATGGTGCTCGCACTGCCTCCGTTGTTCGGCGTCTGACCGGTCACGCCGCGTCGCGGGCCAGGGCGTGCAGCGCGGCGGTGAGCACGGGCCGCAGCGCGACCCAGTACAACCGCCCGGGAAGGCCGCGCGGCACAAAGGTCGCCCGCTGCGTGTATCGGGCGCCCCCGCCGTCCCGCGGCGCGACGTCGATCTCGAGCCAGCCCTGACCCACCGAGCTCGGCCCGGAGCGCAGTCGCAGCGCGCTGCCGGGTTCCCGCTCCTCGACGACCCAGCCCCCGAAGAGGCGGCTTCGGGCGACCCCGGCCTCGGCCGCCCGCCACACGTCGCCGGGTCGCGCGGCGGTCTCGGCGGTGCGCACGTCGGTGTGGATGATCTCGCCGGCCCAGTGCGGGTCACTGGGCAGCGGTTCGGCGGGGTCCGACCCCAGCGAGGCCCAGGTGGCGGGCTCGAGTCCGCGCGTCCCGCGGTCGAGCGCCAATTCGACGGCGCGGCGGTAGCCCGTCAGGCCGCCCGCCGGCGGCTCGATGATGCTGTCGATGTCCGAATTGCGCATCACCGCATCGCATTCCAGCGATTCGATCAGCGGGCGGGCCAGCCCGGGCGGGATCGGCGTGACGGCCCCGATCCACAGGCTGGCGATTGTCGGGGTCAGGAACGGCAGCACGACCAGGTAGCGCCTCCCGAGGCCCGCCACCTCGGCGTACACGCGCATCATGTCGCCGTACTCCAGGACGTCGGGCCCGCCGATATCCCACGTCCGCGACTTCGGCACCGGCGCCGTCGCTGCGGCGACGAGGTAATGGAGCACGTCGCGTACCGCGATCGGCTGAATCTTGTTGTGCACCCACTTCGGCGTGGTCATCAGGGGCAGCCGGTCGGTGAGGTGGCGGATCAGCTCGAAGGACGCGGAACCCGACCCGATGACCACCCCGGCCTGCAGCACCACCGTCTCGATGCCGGAGTCGATGAGGGCCTCGCCGACGGCCGCGCGCGATTCGAGGTGCTCGGACAGCTTGGTGCCCTCGGGATGCAGCCCGCTCAGGTACACGACGCGTCGCACCCCGGTACGGCGCGCGGCGGTCACCACGTTGCGCACGGCGCGGTCCTCCTCGGCGGCGAAGTCCTTGGCGGCGCCCATTGAGTGGACCAGGTAGTAGACGACGTCGATACCGTCGAACGCCGCGGCCAGCGACTCGACGTCGCCGAGGTCGCCGCGCGCCACCTCCGCCCGCTCGCGCCACGGCACGTCGGCCAGCTTGTCCGGGTTGCGCGCCAGGGCGCGAACGGCGTGGCCCTCGTCGAGCAGTCGGGGCACCAGTCGGGCACCGATGTAGCCGGTCGCCCCGGTGACCAGGCAGCGCACCATCGCCCCTCCGTTCCTCGCTGTTAATTCGGATCCAACGTGAGGAAGGATTGCCGGTTCCGTGCGGGAGTAAGCCCTTTCAGCGATCGGTGAAGTGGGCGGCGCGGCGCTCCTGGAACGCCGTCGTGCCCTCCTTGAAGTCGTGGGACACCAGCAGCCGCGACTGCCCTTCGTATTCGCGCTGCAGGGCCGGATCCAACTCGGCGAGCGTGGCCGCGTTGATCGCCTGTTTGGTCTTGGCGAACGCGACCGCCGGGCCCGCCAACAACCGTGCGATCACCTTGTCCACCTCGGCCTCGAAGTCGTCCGCCGGATAGACCGCGCTGACCAGCCCCCAGGACAGGGCCTCGCTCGCCGGCAACCGCTCGGGCAGCAGCGCCATCCGCATCGCCCGGATCCGGCCGACCGCGGCCGCGATCAACGCCGACGCGCCGCCGTCGGGCATCAAGCCGATCTTGGTGAAGGCGAGCATGAAAAACGCTTTGTCGGAAGTCAATACGACATCACAGGCCAGGGCGATGGAAACGCCCACGCCGGCCGCCGGTCCCTGAACCACCGCGACCACCGGGTGCGGCACCGCNTCCGACCCCAGCGAGGCCCAGGTGGCGGGCTCGAGTCCGCGCGTCCCGCGGTCGAGCGCCAATTCGACGGCGCGGCGGTAGCCCGTCAGGCCGCCCGCCGGCGGCTCGATGATGCTGTCGATGTCCGAATTGCGCATCACCGCATCGCATTCCAGCGATTCGATCAGCGGGCGGGCCAGCCCGGGCGGGATCGGCGTGACGGCCCCGATCCACAGGCTGGCGATTGTCGGGGTCAGGAACGGCAGCACGACCAGGTAGCGCCTCCCGAGGCCCGCCACCTCGGCGTACACGCGCATCATGTCGCCGTACTCCAGGACGTCGGGCCCGCCGATATCCCACGTCCGCGACTTCGGCACCGGCGCCGTCGCTGCGGCGACGAGGTAATGGAGCACGTCGCGTACCGCGATCGGCTGAATCTTGTTGTGCACCCACTTCGGCGTGGTCATCAGGGGCAGCCGGTCGGTGAGGTGGCGGATCAGCTCGAAGGACGCGGAACCCGACCCGATGACCACCCCGGCCTGCAGCACCACCGTCTCGATGCCGGAGTCGATGAGGGCCTCGCCGACGGCCGCGCGCGATTCGAGGTGCTCGGACAGCTTGGTGCCCTCGGGATGCAGCCCGCTCAGGTACACGACGCGTCGCACCCCGGTACGGCGCGCGGCGGTCACCACGTTGCGCACGGCGCGGTCCTCCTCGGCGGCGAAGTCCTTGGCGGCGCCCATTGAGTGGACCAGGTAGTAGACGACGTCGATACCGTCGAACGCCGCGGCCAGCGACTCGACGTCGCCGAGGTCGCCGCGCGCCACCTCCGCCCGCTCGCGCCACGGCACGTCGGCCAGCTTGTCCGGGTTGCGCGCCAGGGCGCGAACGGCGTGGCCCTCGTCGAGCAGTCGGGGCACCAGTCGGGCACCGATGTAGCCGGTCGCCCCGGTGACCAGGCAGCGCACCATCGCCCCTCCGTTCCTCGCTGTTAATTCGGATCCAACGTGAGGAAGGATTGCCGGTTCCGTGCGGGAGTAAGCCCTTTCAGCGATCGGTGAAGTGGGCGGCGCGGCGCTCCTGGAACGCCGTCGTGCCCTCCTTGAAGTCGTGGGACACCAGCAGCCGCGACTGCCCTTCGTATTCGCGCTGCAGGGCCGGATCCAACTCGGCGAGCGTGGCCGCGTTGATCGCCTGTTTGGTCTTGGCGAACGCGACCGCCGGGCCCGCCAACAACCGTGCGATCACCTTGTCCACCTCGGCCTCGAAGTCGTCCGCCGGATAGACCGCGCTGACCAGCCCCCAGGACAGGGCCTCGCTCGCCGGCAACCGCTCGGGCAGCAGCGCCATCCGCATCGCCCGGATCCGGCCGACCGCGGCCGCGATCAACGCCGACGCGCCGCCGTCGGGCATCAAGCCGATCTTGGTGAAGGCGAGCATGAAAAACGCTTTGTCGGAAGTCAATACGACATCACAGGCCAGGGCGATGGAAACGCCCACGCCGGCCGCCGGTCCCTGAACCACCGCGACCACCGGGTGCGGCACCGCGGCGATGGCCCGCACCAGCCGGTTGATCTCCAAGACGATTTCGTCCGGCGGGACCCCGCCGCTGCCGGCCATGTCGTCGGCGCTGATGCCCGCTCCGGAGCTGAAGCCGCGGCCCGCGCCGCCCAGTCGCACCACCCTGACCGCGGGGTCGGTGGCCGCGCGTTCCAGCGCGTCGGCGATCCCGGTGATCACCGGGATCGTCAGGGAGTTCAGGCTGTCGGGGCGGTCGATGGTCACCGACAGCACGCCGTCGGTCAGCGTGACGTCGAGACCAGCAACCGGTGCGAGCGTGGCGATTCCAGAATCCGGCATGCGCCTCAGACTAGGTGACCGGGCTGCGCGGCCGTCGAGCGCGGCTGAGAAGATGCCAACGACGTCAAAGCAGACGAAGGGGCAACATCATGGCGGGACCGCTGCAAGGACTGCGCGTAGTCGAGCTGGCCGGCATCGGGCCGGGCCCACACGCCGCGATGATCCTGGGCGATCTGGGCGCCGATGTGGTGCGCATCGACCGGCCCTCGAAGGGGCCCAGTGGTGTCGCTAAGGATGCCATGAGCCGCAACCGCCGCATCGTGACCGCCGACCTCAAGTCCGACGAGGGCCGCGAACTCGTGCTCAAGCTCGTCGCGAAGGCCGACGTGTTGATCGAGGGCTACCGACCCGGCGTCACCGAGCGGCTCGGCCTGGGCCCCGAGGACTGCTCGAAGGTCAACGATCGGCTGGTCTACGCCCGGATGACCGGCTGGGGTCAGACCGGCCCGCGCAGCCAGCAGGCGGGCCACGACATCAACTACATCTCGCTGAACGGGATCCTGCACGCCATCGGGCGGGCGAACGAGCGGCCGGTGCCGCCGCTGAACCTGGTCGGTGATTTCGGCGGCGGCTCGATGTTCCTGCTGGTCGGCATCCTGTCCGCGCTGTGGGAACGACAGAGCTCCGGCGAGGGTCAGGTCATCGACGCCGCGATGGTCGACGGTTCCAGCGTGCTGATCCAGATGATGTGGCAGATGCGCGCCTCGGGGATGTGGAGCGACGTGCGCGGCACCAACATGCTCGACGGCGGCGCGCCCTACTACGACACCTACGAGTGCGCCGACGGCCGCTACGTCGCCGTCGGCGCCATCGAGCCCCAGTTCTACGCGGCCATGCTGGCCGGGCTGGGCCTGGACGGTGCCGACCTGCCGGCCCAGAACGACGTCACCCGGTGGCCCGAGCTGCGGGCGGTCCTTTCCGAGAAGTTCGCCGGCCACGACCGCGACCACTGGGCGAAGGTGTTCGCCGACTCAGACGCCTGCGTGACGCCGGTGCTGGCCTTCGGCGAGGTGCAGACCGAGCCGCACATCACCGAGCGCGACACCTTCTACGAGGTGGACGGGGCCCTGCAGCCGTTGCCCGCGCCGCGGTTCTCCAGGACCGCGGCGGGCACGCCGCGCCCGGCCGCGCCGGCTACCGCCATCGAAGCGGTGCTCGAGGACTGGGTATAGTCCCCAACCAACTGGTTGGCTGGACGTGAGGGAAGGACTCGTATGGAGATCAAAGACGCCGTCGCCGTCGTCACCGGGGGAGCGTCGGGCCTGGGCCTGGCCACCACCAAGCGGCTGCTCGACGCCGGGGCGCAGGTCGTGGTGATCGACCTCCGCGGCGAAGAGGCGGTCCGCGAGCTCGGCGACCGGGCGCGCTTCGCACAGGCCGACGTCACCGACGAGGCCGCGGTCGCCGCCGCGCTCGACGTGGCCGAGTCGCTGGGCCCGCTGCGCATCAACGTCAACTGCGCCGGCATCGGCAACGCCATCAAGACGCTGTCCAAGGACGGCCCGTTCCCGCTGGACGGGTTCAAGAAGGTGGTGGGGGTCAACCTGATCGGCACGTTCAACGTGCTGCGGCTGGCCGCCGAGCGCATCGCCAAGACCGAGCCGCTGGGTGAGGAGCGCGGCGTCATCATCAACACCGCCTCGGTCGCCGCGTTCGACGGCCAGATCGGCCAGGCCGCCTACTCGGCGTCCAAGGGCGGAGTCGTCGGCATGACGCTACCGATCGCACGCGACCTGGCGCGCGAGCTCATCCGGGTGGTGACGATCGCGCCGGGCTTGTTCAAGACCCCGCTGCTGGGTTCGTTGCCCGAGGAGGCGCAGAAGTCACTGGGCAAGCAGGTTCCGCACCCGGCCCGGCTGGGTGACCCCGACGAGTACGGCGCCCTTGCCGTCCACATCATCGAGAACCCGATGCTCAACGGCGAGGTCATCCGGCTCGACGGCGCCATCCGCATGGCCCCCCGCTAGTTCCGATCGTGGCGACCCGTCCCAAACGAAAGCCCCCCGCGGTGAGCGGGGGGCTTTCGTTCGTAAGCAAGACCAGTGGCTATCGACGGAACCATCGACTGACGGCGGGTTCGGCCATGAGGAGCCGCGCTAACACGCTCATGTCGGTCAGCTCGCCGTCTGCAGCGGGTGCCAGTCTTCGAGCTGCTCCGAGGTTTCGCCTTCCACCAGCATGTCGCCGTGGTAGAGGGCGTCGAAGTCAGCCTTGATGACGTCTGCGCTCGAGTCGTCGATCCACATGACACTGAGCGTATGGGCCGCCCTTAAGGATTCTTTGAGTCACGATTCGGAAAATGGTGGCAATTTACCCGCGGGTAGGTTTCCGGCGGGTAGTGCGCGCCTTGGCCCCCTGAGCGGCTTGGATGCGGGCCATTTTTCTTGCGGCCTCTCGGGGCCGCACGGGTTTGAACCATCCGGCCGCGCCGAACCGTACTAATGGGTAGTGTTGTTTTACACCTGTCAGTTATCGCTGATAAGTTACCGCGCATAGGGGGCGGGCCAGTGTGGCCGGCACGGCGGTGGGGAGGACCGGGGAACATGCTGCAAGCGATCGCTCGACTCGCCATCGCCGCACCACGGAGAATCATCGCGATCGCGGTTCTGGTCTTCATCGGCGCGGCGATCTTCGGCATCCCCGTGGCCAAGAGCCTCTCTCCCGGGGGCTTCCATGATCCGAACTCCGAATCGGCCCACGCCATCGGAATCCTGACCGACAAGTTCGGACAGAGCGGTCAGCAGATGCTGATCATGGTGGCGTCGCCCGCGGGCGCCAAGAGCGAACAGGCGCGCAGGGTGGGCACCGACCTCGCCCGCGATGTGCAGGGATCGCCGTTGGTGTACAACGTGACCTCGGCCTGGACCGCGCCGCCGCAGGCCGCCGCCGACCTGTTCAGCAAGGACGGCAAGTCGGGGTTGATCGTGATCAACCTCAAGGGCGGCGAAAACTACGCGCAGAACAACGCCCAAACCCTGGCGGACCAATTCGTCCACGACCGCGACGGCGTCACCGTCCGCGCCGGCGGCCCGGCGATGCAGTACGCCCAGATCAACAAGCAGAACCAGGACGACCTGGTGGTCATGGAGATGATCGCGCTCCCGCTGAGCTTCTTGGTGCTGATCTGGGTGTTCGGCGGGCTGCTGGCGGCCGCGCTGCCGATGGGTCTCGGGGCGCTGGCCGTCGTCGGCTCGATGACGGTGTTACGGCTCATCACCTTCACCACCGACGTATCGATCTTCGCGCTGAACCTGAGCACCGCCCTCGGCCTGGCGCTGGCCATCGACTACACGCTGCTCATCGTCAGCCGCTACCGCGACGAGTTGGCCGAGGGCAGCGACCCGCATGCGGCGCTGATCCGGACCATGGCCACCTCGGGCCGCACGGTGCTGTTCTCCGCCGTGACCGTGGCGTTGTCGATGGTGGCCACGGTGGCGTTCCCGATGTACTTCCTGAAGTCGTTCGCCTACGCCGGCGTGGCCACCGTCGCATTCGTCGCCATCGCGTCCATCGTGGTGACCCCGGCCGCGATCGTGCTGTTGGGTCCCCGGCTGGACTCGCTGGACGTGCGCCGGCTGATCCGCCACGCCCTGCGCCGGCCGGACCCGCTGCACAGGCCGGTCGAGGAGTGGTTCTGGTACCGGTCAAGCAAGTTCGTGATGCGCCGCTGGGCACCGATCGGCCTGGCCGTCATGGCGCTGCTGCTGCTGCTCGGGCTGCCGTTCTTCTCGGTCAAGTGGGGTTTCCCGGACGACCGGGTGCTGCCGACGTCGGCGTCGTCACATCAGGTCGGCGACGAGCTGCGCACCGGTTTCGCGCACGACTCGGCGACCGCCGTTCCCGTCGTCGTCCCCGACGTTCGCGGATTGAGCCCGGCGGCGTTGGACAGCTACGCCGCCGACCTGTCGCGGGTCCCCGACGTATCGGCCGTGTCGGCACCAGGCGGGACGTTCGTCGGCGGAAACAAGGTGGGACCACCGGCCGCGGCCACCGGGCTGGCCGACGGCAGCGCCTTTTTGACCGTGAGCAGCAATGCGCCGCTGTTTACGCAGGCCAACGACACTCAGCTCAGGCGGTTGCACGAGGTGCCCGGTCCCGGCGGCCGATCGGTTGAGATGGGCGGCGTCGCGCAGGTCAACCGGGACAGCGTCGACGCGGTGACGGACCGGCTGCCGCTGGTGCTGGGTCTGATGGCCGCGGTGACGTTCGTCCTGCTGTTCCTGCTCACCGGCAGCGTGGTGCTGCCGCTGAAGGCGCTGATGTGCAACGTGCTCTCGCTGAGCGCGGCGTTCGGGGCGCTGGTGTGGATTTTCCAGGACGGCCACCTCGGCGCGCTCGGCACGACGCCGAGCGGGACCCTGGTGGCCAACATGCCGGTGCTGTTGTTCTGCATCGCCTTCGGACTGTCGATGGACTACGAGGTGTTCCTGATCTCCCGGATCCGGGAGTACTGGCTGGAGTACCGACCGGAAAAGCCGATCGCGAAAGAGGCGCATGCCGCCAACGACGAAGCGGTGGCGCACGGCGTCGCCCGCACCGGACGGGTGATCACCGCGGCGGCGTTGGTGATGTCGATGTCGTTCGCCGCGCTGATCGCCGCGCACGTGTCGTTCATGCGGATGTTCGGCCTGGGCCTGGTGCTTGCGGTGTTCGCGGACGCGACCCTGGTACGGATGGTCCTGGTGCCGGCGTTCATGCACGTGATGGGTCGCTGGAACTGGTGGGCGCCAAAGCCTTTGGTGTGGCTGCACGAGCGGTTCGGCATCAGCGAGGCGCCCTCCGAGATTGCCGTGCACGCGGAGCCGGGCGCGGAGCCGGTGCAGCACAACGGGCGCCCGGTCAGGGAGTCGGTGACCAACATTGGTTGACATGTCGGTCGAGGGTCTGCGTCGGGCCAGGGCTCCTCGTGGTTCCGGAGAGCGGCTCCACGACGAGATATTGTCGGCGGCCACCGAGCTGCTGTTGGAAACGGGCCACGCCCGGTCGGTGTCGATTCGTTCGGTGGCTCAGCGCGTCGGCGTCACGCCGCCGTCGATCTATCTGCATTTCACCGACAAGGACGCCCTGTTGGACGCGGTATGTGCGCGCTACTTCGAAAAGCTGGACCCCGAAATGCGCCGGCTCGCCGGCGAGCACACCTCGCCGGTTGAGGTGCTGCGCGCCCAGGGGCTGGCCTATATCCGGTTCGCGGTCGCGACCCCGGCGTTGTACCGGATCGCCACGATGGGCGAGTGGCGCTCCGGAAGCAGCGTCGATGCGACGCTGAACGGCTCGGCGTTCAAGCACATCCGCGCCACCGTGCAGAGGCTGATGGATGACGGTACCTACCGCCCCGGCGACCCCACCATCGTGGCCTTGGAGCTCTGGAGCGCGCTGCACGGGGTGGCGGCCATGCTGATCGCCAAGCCACACTTGCCGTTCGGCGATGCCGAGGCATTCGCGGACCGGGTGCTGTCGTCTGTATTCTGCGGGCAACTGGTGATGGGGTACTGCGGTCGGGACGCCACACCTCAGAGGTTGGCGGCATGGGTCGCGACGCATCGGCCGCAGGAAGGCGCTCGGATATGACGCAGGTAGTGGAGTCCACGATCGACCATCCGTTCTTCGCGCGCGTTTGGCCGGTCGTCGCCGCCCACGAGGCGCCGGCGGTGCGGGCCCTGCGCCGCGAGAACGTGGCCGGCCTGTCGGGCCGCGTGCTGGAAATCGGGGCGGGCGCCGGGACGAACTTCGCCAACTATCCATCGTCGGTCGAGAAGGTGATCGCGGTCGAGCCGGAGCCGAGGCTGGCCGTCCATGCCCGCGCCGCGGCGGCCGCGGCGCCGGTGCCGGTCGAGGTCATCGCGCAGACCGCGGAGGCGTTCAGCGACGAGGAGCCGTTTGACGTCGTGGTGTGCTCGCTGGTGCTGTGCTCGGTGCGCCACCCGGCCGGCGTGCTGCAGCGGATCTATTCGTTGCTGCGGCCGGGCGGGGAGCTGCGCTTCCTCGAGCATGTGGCCAGCGCCGGCGGGCGGGGACGCGTGCAGCGGTTCGCCGATGCGACGTTGTGGCCGAGGCTGTTCGGCAACTGCCACACCCACCGCGACACCGAGCGCGCCATCATCGACGCGGGGTTCCAGATGGACACGTCGCGGCGGGAGTGGACGTTGCCCGTGTGGGCGCCGTTGCCGGTGTCGGAACTGGCGCTGGGCCGGGCGCGCCGGCCCTAGGTTTTCCGCGCCGAGACTGCGCCCAGCGCTTGCCTCGGCGGGCAAACCGCGATCTCTGCGCAGGCTCGGCGAAGGTCTACTTCAGCAGCGCGGGCAACCGCTGCAGCAGCTCGGGCAGCGCCTGGCTGGCACCCTCGCGGATGCTGATCGTTGCGCTCCGCGTCAGCGGCGTCGGCTCGGGGTTGACCTCGACGACGACGGTGCCGCGGGACAACGCCAGGTCCGGCAGGCCGGCCGCCGGGTAGACGATCGCCGAGGTACCCACCACGACCATCACGTCGGCGGACTGCGTCGCCTCGACCGCGCGCTGCCACGGCTCATCGGGCAGCGCCTCGCCGAACCACACGATGTCGGGCCGGATCAGCCCGCCGCAGTGGCACACCGGGGGTTCGACCTCTAGCGCCGGCTCGGCCATTCGGGGAAGCGGCCCGGTGTATCCCATATCGCAACGGTCGCAACGGAATTCAAAGAGGCTTCCGTGCAGGTGGTGCACGGGGCTGCTCCCCGCGCGCTCGTGCAGGTCGTCGACGTTCTGGGTGACGACGGTGACCTCGGCATGGTCCTGCCAGGCGGCGATCGCGCGGTGCCCGGCGTTGGGTTCGACGTCGGCGACCAGGTAGTGACGCCACAGATACCAGCCCCAGACCCGTTCGGGGTTCTTGTGCCACCCTTGCGTGCTGGACAGCTCGTAGGGATCGAAGCGGGCCCACAGTCCGTTCTTGTCGTCACGGAATGTGGGCACTCCGCTTTCCGCGGAGATCCCCGCGCCGCTGAGCACAGTTACTCGCATCCCACAAAGATAGTCGCGGTTGGGACATACTGAAGACGTGGAGCTGCGGGATTGGCTGAAGGTCGATGTCAAGGCGGGCAAACCCCTGTTCGACCAGCTCAGGACCCAGGTCATCGACGGGGTCCGGGCCGGCGCGTTGCCGCCCGGTTCCCGCCTCCCGACGGTGCGTGACCTGGCGGGTCAGCTGGGCGTCGCGGCAAACACCGTCGCCCGCGCCTATCGCGAGCTCGAGTCCGCGGCGATCGTCGAAACGCGCGGGCGCTTCGGCACTTTCATCTCCCGCTTCGATCCCACCGATGCGGCGATGGCCGCCGCCGCCAAGGAGTACGTCGACGTGGCCAAGGCGTTGGGGCTGACCAAGTCCGACGCGATGCGCTATCTGACCAACGTGCCCGACGACTGAGCGCCGTTGGCGCGCCGCGTGTTAGCGCAACACCTTGGCCAGGGTGCGCAGGTTGCGGGTCGTCGTCGAGGATTTGTAGCGCGCCTTACCCATCGTCTTGCCGATGGTGCTGTCCAGGGTGCTGCCATGGGGAACCTGCCAATAGACGACGCCGTCACCGCGGGAGATCTTCTCGTCGGCGCCCGCGCCCTTGTCCAGGGCAGCGAGCTCGTCCAGCACTGCGGCATCGGCGACGAAGGTGACATAGGACTGGTAGCCGTCGACCTCGCGCTCGAACGGGTAGGCCTCGACGACGGCACGGACCGTCTCGAGGTCGTACACCAGCACCCACGCGTCGTAGCCGAACCTCCCGCGCAGCGCGGCCTCGGCCTTCTTGCGCACCTCAGTGACCCCAGCCGCCGTGGCCGACGATTCCAGCAGCACGTTGCCGCTGGCCAAGATCGTGCGGACATTGGCGAACCCGGCCTCGGTCAACGCGCTCGCGACCTCGGCCATCTTGAGGTTGACGCCGCCGACGTTGACGCCGCGCAGGAACGCCGCGTATGTGGTCATTCCCCGATTCCACCACGACGTAGGCTTTCTCCCATGGGACGCCAAGTCTTCGACGACAAACTGTTGGCCGTGATCAGTGGGAACTCCCTCGGGGTGCTGGCCACCATCAAGCGCGACGGGCGGCCACAGCTGTCGAACGTGAGCTATCACTTCGACCCGCGCGAGCTGGTAGTGCGGGTGTCGATCACGGAGCCCCGGGCCAAGACCCGCAACCTGCGCCGCGACCCGCGGGCCTCGATCCTGGTCGACGCCGACGACGGATGGTCGTATGCCGTCGCCGAGGGCACCGCGGAACTGACCCCGCCGGCCGCCGCCCCCGGCGATGACACCGTCGAGGCGCTGATTGCCTTGTATCGCAACATCGCCGGTGAGCATCCGGACTGGGACGACTACCGGCAGGCGATGGTCACCGACCGGCGGGTGGTGATGACGCTTCGGATCTCGCACGTCTACGGCATGCCGCCGGGGAAGCGGTAAAAACCACAAGCCAGGCGCGGCAGGGCAGGCTAGGCTGCCGGTATGGCCGAATCGAATCCCCAGCACGAGGACGACACGAAGCGCAAGTTCCGTGAGGCCCTCGACCGCAAGAAGGCCAAGTCGGCGGGCTTATCCGATCACAAGGACGGCGGCGACAAGCACTCGCGCGCCCACGGCCCGGTGGAGAGCCGCCGCGAATTCCGCCGCAAGAGCGGCTGATTCGGCGGTAATCGGCGCGGGGACATTCGTGCGGCGGTGACTGATGGTGGTGGAATATGCCTCCGGGAATAGCAGGTAGCGGGCGGTTTCCGCCGATGCGTCCTCGATGCTCAACCCGACAGAATCCCACTCTCAAGCCTTGGGCGGCGCGAACAGGCCGATCGATGGGTCGGCTTGGCCTGGTTTGCCGCGCAGGCTTCCTCGGGTGCTGGGGTGCCCGAAGTTCACCTGGGATGGGTCGTTTTGGTAGGCCCAGTCCGCAACGATGGTGCGTCGACTGAACTTCCAGCGGCTGTCGTGTTTGGTGTACTCGTCCAGGTACCGGCCGCCGATGAGGACATCCGAGTCGTGGTCGGTGCCGGCGAAGGTGTGAAACACCAGGCAGTAGATCTCACCGCGGGCGGTGTCGCCGTCGATCACAAAGTTCGTCGTGGTGATGTTGTGTTGGGAGACAAGCACATACGGTTCCGCGGCCCGTAGCTGCGCGATGAACTCTTCGACGCCGCCCGTCGAGAACGAGCCGTGCGCGTCGGTCGCGTCGGGGTGGTAGAGGTTCCGGAGCGCCGCATAGTCGGCGCGGTCGACGGCGCGGCAATAGGCGGTGACGAGCTGATGCAGTTCGTCGCGGGCGAGCATCAGTGTCAATTTGGCTTCGTCGACCACCGCGCCACGATAACCCGGCGTTGCGGGTGGCCGGTGTCCAACCGAGGGATCCCGGTCGTAGGGTGTTCAGCGGAAGGAAGGTCGTTGACAGTGAAACTTTGCCTCGCTCAAGACCCGGCCGCCGACGCGCTGCTGGACGACGACCCGTTCGCGTTGCTCGTCGGGATGCTGCTTGACCAGCAGGTCCCGTTCGAGACGGCCTTCGCCGGTCCGAAGAAGATCGCGGACCGGATGGGCGGCCTGGACGCCGCACAGATCGCCGAATACGACCCGGACAAGTTCGCCGCGTTGTGCTCGGAAAGGCCTGCGGTGCATCGCTTCCCGGGATCGATGGCCAAACGCATCCAGGCACTGGCGCAGATCATCGTGGACCGCTATGACGCCGACGCGGCCGGGTTGTGGACGGCCGATGCGCCCGACGGGCACGAGCTGCTGCGGCGGCTGAAGGGGCTGCCCGGTTTCGGCGAGCAGAAGGCGAAGATCTTCCTGGCGCTGCTCGGCAAGCAGTACGGCGTGACGCCGACGGGCTGGCGCGAGGCGGCCGGGGACTTCGGCAAGGCCGGAACCCACCTGTCCGTCGCCGACATCGTCGACGCGCAGTCCCTCGGGAAGGTCCGGTCGTACAAAAAGCAGATGAAAGCAGCAGCGAAGGGAAAGGCGGCACCGTGAAGACACACATAACGTGTCCGTGTGGCGAGGCCATCGTGGGCAAGGACGAGGACGAACTGGTCGAGCTGACCCAGGCTCACCTCGCCACTGTCCACCCGGGCCTCGAGTACGACCGCGACGCCATCCTGTTCATGGCGTACTAGCTAGCCGCCTTGCGCGTCCGACAGCTGACGCAGGACGCGCAGGAACACGCGACGGTCATCGGCCGATAGCTTCCCGAGCCAGCGCTCTTCGCCGCGCTGAATGTCTTGCTGCGCGGCACCTTTCGCGGTCCGGCCCGCCGCGGTCAGCGCGAGCAGCCGCACCCGGCGGTCTTCGGGGTCGGGGCGGCGCTCGATATAGCCCCGCCTTTGTAGCTCGTCGAGTGTGGGGATGATGCGGGTCTTGTCGGCGCCGACGGTCTCCGCGAGCGCGGCCTGACTGCGTACCGGCGAACGATCGAGCGCATTCAGCACGACGTAGCCCCACATCGACAATCCATACGCTTTCAGCACGGGAATCTCGGCGGCGATCATCTCCCGAACCAGCGGCCCCATCATCGCGGCGAGATCGGGACGTCGTGTTGTCGGTGCCATGGTCGAAGCGTAGCGGTTGACAGATAATATGCGTCCGCATATCGTAGGCCAATGCGTACTATTACGGATGTCCGTTCCTTCCACCGGACCGCCGTGCAGGCGTCCGTCGACGTCGTCGCGGCGGTGACCCGTGACGATCTGCGCCGGCCGACGCCCTGCGCAGGCTGGAACCTGCTCGACCTGCTCGCCCACATGACCGTGCAACATCATGGGTTCGCCGCGGCCGCTCGTGGGGGCGGGGACAGCCCGACCGTCTGGGCGCCGGACCGCGTGGCCGACGCCGTAGCGGCCGATCCCGCCGGCGCCTACGCCGCGGCCGCCGCCGACGTGCTCGATGCGTTCGCCGTCGACGGGGTGCTCGACGCGACGTTTTCCTTACCCGAGTTCGGCGCCGGGGCGAGTTTCCCCGGTGCGGTCGCGATCGGCTTCCATTTCGTCGATTACGTGGTGCACGGCTGGGATGTCGCCCGCAGCGTCGGCGCCAAATTCGCGCTGCCGGACGACGTTCTCGCCGCCGCGCTACCCCTGGCGTTCGTCGTTCCGGATGGCGACTACCGCACCACGGACGGCGCACCGTTCGGGCCGGCCGTGGCCGCGCCCGGCAGCGCAACCGACCTCGACCGCATTCTCAGCCACCTCGGCCGCACGCCCGACTGGAAACCCTGAATCGGGTCACCGCCTACGGCACCACCGTCGAGCCGATGGTGGGCATGAACTGGCACTGCTTTTCCTTGGTGGTGACCTGTCCGAAGATCGTCGACATGATGCTGCCCGAGCCGGTGTCCACGATCGCCGTCAGCGTCGTCGGGCCGTCCCCGTTGATGTCGGTGCGCGGCTTGAGGGTGACCGTTCCGGACTTGCCGGTGGTCAGGTTCACCCAGGTGACGTTGAGCGGCAGCTTCTGCACCTCGGCGGGCCCCGGCGTGCCGACCGCGGTGAACACATAGGCGGTCTGGCCGGGCCCGGGCCCCGGCGTCGGGATCTTGGCGGGCCCCGCCACCGACAGGGCGGTCGCGATCGCACTACTGCCGTCCGCAAGGCAATTGGTGCCGAT
>NZ_LT546237.1:2715053-2956350 GCF_900078675.2 Mycobacterium interjectum | reverse complement strand
GGCGCCTGCTGCGTCAGGCCCGGGATCGAGCCGAGCCCCGGGATCGCCGACGTTGCCGACGGAGCCGCAGGCGCCGCGGGCGGGGTGAGCCCCGGGATCGACGGGATGCCCGCCGAAGGCGACACGGGCGAGGTCGCCGAGGGCAACCCCGGGAAGGTGATGCCAGGAGCGGCCGGGGCCGCCGGGGGCGTCGCGCCGAGCGCGGTCGCGAGGTTTTGCAGGATCTGGGGCGCGTTGGCCGCCGAACTGATCAGCTGCTGCGGAATGTTCGGCACGACCGGGGCCGGCACGGGGTCGGCGTGGGCGATACCGCCCGTGAGTAGGGCGGCGGACGAACCGACTACGACGGCGGTCGCTCGCAAATAGGTCCAGATGGTTGGCATGACTCTCCCTGGTGATCGACGACGGGTCCGCGGCCGAAGTTACTTTGATACTGATGTGACTCAAGTGACACGTGTGGCATTTATTCGATCGTTACCGATACGAGTGACGGCGGTGACCGGGCGGGGGTCGCGATCGCTAAAGTCGGGCGGATAGACACCACCTCGGCCGCCCCGGCGGCACCCCCCACGCGGCGGTTGACGGTCTTGCTTCGGGCGGCCGCGCCGGTGCTGCTGGCCGTGAGCGTCCTGGCGCGACTCGCGTGGACCTACCTGGTGCCCAACGGCGCGAACTTCGTCGACTTGCACGTCTACCTCGGCGGCGCAGCCGCGATCGACCATCCCGGCACGCTGTACAGCTACGTGTACGCCGACCAGACGCCCGACTTCCCGCTGCCGTTCACCTATCCGCCGTTCGCGGCGGTCGTCTTCTACCCGCTGCACCTGCTGCCCTTCGGCCCGGTCGCTTTCCTGTGGCAGGTCGCGACGATGGCCGCGTTGTACGGCGCGATCCGGATCAGCCAGCGCATCATGGGCGTCCCCGCGGACGCCGGTCACCGCGTGGCGATGTTGTGGACGGCGATCACCCTCTGGATCGAGCCGTTGCGGAGCACATTCGACTACGGGCAGGTCAACGTGTTGCTCATGCTGGCGGTCCTGTGCGCGGTCTACAGCTCGCGGTGGTGGCTGTCGGGGCTGCTGGTGGGCGTGGCGGGCGGGATCAAGTTGACGCCGGCGATCGCCGGCGTCTACCTGGTCGGCGTCCGGCGCTGGGGCGCGGCGGTGTTCTCGGCGCTCGTGTTCCTGGCGACCATCGGCGTGTCGGCTCTGGTCGTGGGTGATCAGACGCGCTACTACTTCACCAAGTTGCTCGGCGACGCGCACCGCGTTGGGCCCATCGCCACGTCGATCAATCAATCCTGGCGCGGCGGCATCTCTCGGATCCTCGGCCATGACGCCGGCTTCGGCCCACTGGTCTTAACCGCGACTGCCGTGACGGCCGTGCTGGCCGTCCTGGCGTGGCGGGCGCTCGACGGGCCCGATCGGCTGGGCAAGTTGCTGGTGGTCGAGTTGTTCGGGCTGCTGCTCTCGCCGATCTCCTGGTCCCACCATTGGGTGTGGCTGGCGCCGCTGATGGTCTGGGCGATTCACGGGCCACCGCGCGAGCGGCCGGGCGCCCGCGTCGTGGGGTGGGGCTGGCTGGTGCTCACGCTCATCGGGGTGCCGTGGCTGCTGCTGTTCGCTCAACCGACCATCTGGCAGATAAGCCGGCCGTGGTACCTGGCCTGGGCCGGGCTGGCCTACATCGTGGCGGCGGTGGCGACCCTGATCTGGGTCGTGGCGACCGGCCGACGCCACGCCGAGTCGACGGCTTAGCCCCCGACGATCCCGTCTATGTCTCGCGCCATGTCGACGTCGTTTTGGGTGATGCCACCCGCGGAATGCGTAACTAGCGCGAAAGTGACTGTCCGCCAACGGATATCGATGTCGGGGTGATGGTCTTTGCTCTCGGCGTGCTCGGCCACCCGGCGCACCGCGTCGATGCCGTCGAGAAACGTCGGGAACTTGATCGACCGGCGCAGGGCACCGCCGGATCGCTCCCATCCGTCGAGTCCGGGCAGTGCGGCGTCCACTTGCTCATCCGTTAACACAGCCATACTGCGACGGTATACCGTCACTGGCCATGCCGACCCAGATCGTCGTCGCCGCAGCGGTCATCTCCGGCCCCACGGTCCTGGTCGCGCAGCGCGTCCGGCCGCCGGAGCTGGCCGGCCTCTGGGAACTGCCGGGCGGTAAGGTCGCGCCGGGCGAAACCGAGCCCGACGCGCTGGCCCGGGAGCTGGCCGAGGAGCTGGGCCTGCGGGTTGGTGACGTCGCGGTCGGTGACCGCCTCGGCGGCGATATCGCGCTGAATGAGACGACGACGCTGCGGGCCTATCGGGTTCGGCTGCTTGGCGGGGAACCGCACCCGCGGGATCACCAGGCGCTGCGCTGGATCACGGCGGCAGAACTGAGCGAGGTCGACTGGGTGCCCGCAGATCGCGGTTGGCTGGAGGACCTGGCTCGAGCGTTATGAGCCGGCTCATAACAAGTCCACAGGCCGCGTGCAGGCAACCTACAGCGCTATCGCAGCAGACACGCGTGGAATCGGAAGGTACGAGCCTCAAGAAACCGTAACGTCGATTTGCATGCCGGAAGCGATCCCGATGCCAGTTCGGACGGTGCGGGCCCGGCCGCCATACCGGGCCCCACGTCGCCGTATCGGGACAACGCGCAATGACGGCACCGATTTTCCCTAACGCGCGCGTGCGGGTTCCGAGCACTCGAACCCCACGGCGAATTTCGGCGTCGACCCTGTAGGAGGCTTTGTCTTGGCTGTCACACCTCACGTTGGTGGTCCGCTCGAGGAGCTGCTGGCACGCAGTGGGCGATTTTTCACGCCAGGCGAGTTCTCCTCCGATTTGCGCACCGTCACCAGGCGGGGGGGCCGCGAAGGCGACGTTTTCTACCGCGACAGGTGGAGCCACGACAAGGTGGTCCGGTCCACGCACGGGGTGAACTGCACCGGATCGTGCTCGTGGAAGATCTACGTCAAGGACGGGATCATCACCTGGGAGACCCAGCAGACCGACTATCCGTCGGTGGGCCCGGACCGGCCCGAGTACGAGCCGCGCGGTTGCCCGCGCGGTGCGTCGTTCTCCTGGTACAGCTACTCGCCGACCCGGGTGCGTTACCCGTATGCCCGCGGCGTGCTGGTCGAGATGTTTCGGGAGGCCAAGGCGCGGTTGGGCGACCCCGTGCTGGCCTGGGCCGACATCCAGGGCGACCCGGAGCGGCGGCGCCGTTATCAGCGGGCGCGCGGCAAGGGCGGGCTGGTGCGGATCAGTTGGGCCGAGGCCACCGAACTGATCGCGGCGGCCCACGTGCACACGATCAAGACCTACGGTCCCGACCGGGTCGCCGGCTTCTCGCCGATCCCGGCGATGTCGATGGTGTCCTACACCGCCGGCTCGCGGTTCTATGAGCTGATCGGCGGCGCCATGACGTCGTTCTACGACTGGTATGCCGATCTGCCGGTGGCCTCCCCGCAGGTGTTCGGCGACCAGACCGATGTGCCCGAGTCCGGGGACTGGTGGGACGCGGCGTATTTGATGATGTGGGGTTCCAACGTCCCGATCACCCGGACCCCCGACGCGCACTGGATGGCCGAGGCCCGCTACCGCGGCACCAAGGTGGTGACCGTCAGCCCCGACTACGCCGACAACACCAAGTTCGCCGACGAATGGATGCCGTGCGCCGCCGGCACCGACGGGGCGTTGGCGATGGCGATGGGCCACGTCATCCTGTCGGAATGCTATGTGCAAAAACAGGTTCCGTTGTTCACCGACTTCGCGCGCCGTTACACCGACCTGCCGTTTTTGATCAAGCTCGAACAACGCGGCGACATGCTGGTGTCCGGTAAGAACCTCACGGCCGCCGACATCGGGCAGCGGGTCGAGAACGCCGCGCTCAAGCCGGCGGTGCTCGACGATGCGACGAATTCCGTTGTCGTGCCGCACGGCTCGCTGGGATTCCGGTACGGCGAGGACGGCGTCGGAAAGTGGAACCTCGCCCTCGGAGATCTGATGCCGGCGCTCAGCGTGCAAGACAAGGGCGAAGCCGGCGCCGCACTCGTCCACCTGCCCAGCTTCGACACGGTGAACGGCGAAGGCCACACGCTGGCGCGCGGGGTGCCGGTGCGCCGCGTCGGTAAACACCTGGTGTGCACCGTCTTCGACCTGATGCTCGCCCAGTACGGGGTGGCGCGGCCCGGGCTGCCCGGCGACTGGCCCACCGGCTACGACGACGCGACGCACCAGAACACGCCGGGCTGGCAGGAACCCATCACCGGCGTGTCGGCCGCCCAGGCCATCCGCGTCGCGCGGGAATTCGCCCGCAGCGCCGAGGAATCCGGCGGGCGCTCGATGATCATCATGGGCAGTGGGATCAACCAGTGGTTCCACGGCGACGCCATCTACCGTGCGGTTCTGGCGCTGCTGATGCTGACCGGGTCGATGGGGCGCAACGGAGGGGGCTGGGCGCACTACGTTGGCCAGGAAAAGGTGCGTCCGCTCACCGGTTTTCAGACGATGGCGATGGCCACCGACTGGGTGCGCCCGCCGCGACAGGTGCCCGGAGCCTCGTACTGGTATGCGCACACCGACCAATGGCGCTACGACGGCTACGCGGCCGACAAGCTGGCCAGTCCCGTGGGCCGCGGCAGGTTCGCCGGCAAGCACACGATGGACCTGCTGGCGTCCGCGACCGCGATGGGCTGGAGCCCGTTCTACCCGCAGTTCGACCGGTCCAGCTTGGCCGTCGCCGACGAGGCGCGCGCCGCCGGACGCGACGTCGCCGAGTATGTCGCCGAGCAACTCGGTGAGCGCAAGCTCAAGTTGGCCGTCACCGACCCCGACAACCCGGCCAACTGGCCGCGCGTGCTCACGGTGTGGCGGGCCAACCTGATCGGTTCGTCGGGTAAGGGCGGGGAATACTTCCTGAGCCATCTGCTGGGCACGGATTCCAACGCACAGGCGCAGCCGCCGGAGGGCGGCGTGCGGCCCGTCGGCGTCGTGTGCGAGGGCGACATTCCGGAGGGCAAGCTCGACTTGATGATGTCGATCGACTTCCGGCAGACCTCGACGACCCTGGTGTCCGACGTCGTGCTGCCGGCGGCGACCTGGTACGAGAAGGCCGACATCTCCAGCACCGACATGCACCCGTTTGTGCATGCGTTCAGCGCGGCAACGGATCCGCCCTGGGAAACGCGTTCGGATTTCGACGCTTTCGGTGCCATTGCGCGCGCCTTCAGCGCGATGGCCAACGACCATCTGGGCACCCGCAGCGATGTGGTGCTCACCGCTCTGCAGCACGACACGCCCGACGCGATGGTCTATCCCGATGGCAGCGAAGACGATTGGTTGCGCACGGGTGCGACGCCCGTGCCGGGGCGCACGATGGCCAAGCTCACCGTGGTGGAGCGCGACTACACGGCCATCTACGACAAGTGGCTGACGCTCGGGCCGCTCGTCGACCGATTCGGGGTGACCACCAAGGGGGTCACCGTCCACCCGTTCCGCGAGGTCGACGAGCTATCCAGAAAGTTCGGCGTAATGAATTCCGGTGTGGCCGAAGGCCGTCCGGCGATCACCACCGCGGAGCGGATGGCCGACGTGCTGATGCTGCTGTCCGGGACCACCAACGGCCGGCTCGCCGTCGAGGGCTTCCACGAGCTGGAGAAGCGCACGGGCCAGCGGCTCGCCCACCTGGCCGAGGGCAGCGAAGACCGCCGCGTCACCTATGCCGACACCCAGGCGCGTCCCGTCCCGGTGATCACCAGTCCGGAGTGGTCGGGCAGCGAGACCGGCGGCCGCCGCTACGCGCCGTTCACCATCAACATCGAGAACCTCAAGCCGTTCCACACGCTGACCGGCCGGATGCATTTCTACCTGGCCCACGACTGGGTGGAGGAGCTCGGCGAGCATCTGCCGGTCTTTCGCCCGCCGCTGGACATGACGCGACTGTTCGGCCAGCCGGAGCTGGGCCCCACCGACGACGGCGTCGGCCTCACCGTGCGTTATCTGACCCCGCACTCGAAGTGGTCATTCCACTCCACCTACCAGGACAACCTGTACATGCTGTCGTTGTCTCGCGGCGGGCCCACGATGTGGATCAGCCCGGGAGATGCGGCAAAAATCAAAGTGCGAGACAACGATTGGGTCGAGGCGGTGAACGCTAACGGCATTTACGTGTGCCGGGCGATCGTCTCGCACCGCATGCCCGACGGCGTGGTCTACGTCTACCACGTCCAGGAACGCACCGTCGACACGCCGCGCACCGAGACCAACAACAAACGCGGCGGCACGCACAATTCGCTGACCCGGGTGCGCATCAAGCCCAGCCACCTGGCCGGTGGTTATGGGCAGCACGCGTTCGCGTTCAACTACATGGGCCCGACCGGAAACCAGCGCGACGAGGTGACGGTGGTGCGGCGTCGCAGCCAGGAGGTCACGTACTAGATGAAGGTCATGGCGCAGCTGGCGATGGTGATGAACCTCGACAAGTGCATCGGCTGCCACACCTGCTCGGTCACCTGCAAGCAGGCCTGGACCAACCGCGGCGGCACCGAGTACGTGTGGTTCAACAACGTCGAAACCCGCCCGGGGCAAGGCTATCCGCGCACCTACGAGGACCAGGAACGCTGGCGGGGCGGCTGGATCCGGGACAAGAAGGGCCGGCTGCGGTTGCGCGACGGCGGCCGCATCAGCAAGCTGCTGCGGATCTTCGCCAACCCCAAGCTGCCCACCATCGACGAGTACTACGAGCCGTGGACCTACGACTACGAGAACCTGACGACGGCCCCGGCGGGTGACACCTTCCCCACGGCCGCGCCAAGGAGCATGATCACCGGCGAGCCGATGAAGGTCTCGTGGGGACCGAACTGGGACGACAACCTGGCCGGATCGCCCGAAATCCTTTCGGGAGACCCGATTCTGAAGAAGGTCAGCGACGAGGTCACCCTCAAGCTCGAAGAGACCTTCATGTTCTACCTGCCGCGCATCTGCGAGCACTGCCTCAACCCGTCCTGCGTGGCGTCCTGCCCGTCGGGCGCAATGTACAAGCGCAGCGAGGACGGGATCGTGCTCGTCGACCAGGACCGCTGCCGCGGCTGGCGGATGTGCGTGTCCGGATGTCCGTACAAGAAGGTGTATTTCAACCACAAGACGGGCAAGGCGGAGAAGTGCACGCTGTGCTATCCGCGGATCGAGGTCGGCCTGCCGACGATCTGCTCGGAGACGTGCGTGGGGCGGCTGCGCTACCTCGGGCTGGTGCTCTACGACGCCGACCGGGTGCTGCAGGCCGCGTCGGTCGAGGACGACAAAGACCTGTACGCGGCGCAGTGCCGGATCCTGTTGGACCCCAGCGATCCCGAGGTCATCGCCGCCGCGCGCGCCGAGGGCATCGCCGACGAGTGGATCGAGGCCGCGCAGCGCTCCCCGGTGTACGCGCTGATCAACAAGTTCCGGGTGGCGCTGCCGTTGCACCCGGAGTACCGGACCATGCCGATGGTCTGGTACATCCCGCCGCTGTCGCCGGTGGTCGACGCCGTCAGCCGCGACGGGCACGATGGCGAGGAGCTGGGCAACCTGTTCGGCGCGCTGGACGCGCTGCGCATCCCGATGCAATACCTGGCCGAACTGTTCACCGCCGGTGACACCCTCGTCGTCGAGGACGTGTTGCGCCGGCTGGCCGCGATGCGCTCCTACATGCGCGACATCAACCTCGGCCGGGAGACCCAGCCCCACATACCGCACGCCGTCGGCATGACCGAACAAGAGATCTACGACATGTACCGGCTGCTCGCGATCGCCAAATACGAAGAGCGGTACGTCATTCCGACCGCCTTCAGCCCGCAGGCGCGGGATCTGGAGGAGATGGGCTGCTCGTTGTCGGGCGAGGGCGGTCCGGGGATGTACGAATCCGGCCCGTTCGGCGAGGGCAGCGGGGCCCCGGTGCCGGTGGCGGTGGAGACCTTCCACGCCCTCAAACAGCGCCAGCGCGGCGAGGACGCGGAGCGCGGCCACCGGGTCAACCTGCTCAATTGGGACGGCAACGGCGCGCCGGCGGGCCTGTTCCCCGAATCCGAGCCGGTGCAGCGATGAGGCTGCTGGCCCAGGTTCGCCGAAGCTCGGGCGACCGGACGATGGGCGACCGCCTGGTGTGGCAGGCGGCATCGCTGCTGCTCGCCTACCCGGACTCGCATCTGGCCGAGCGGCTCGACACCGTCGACGAACTGCTGGGCCACATCGGCGGCCGGGCCGCGGCGCTGCTTCACCGGACGGTCTCGGCCCTGCGCGCCCTCGAACCGATGGCGGCCACGACGGGCTACGTCGAGACCTTCGACATGCGCCGGCGCAACACCATGTATCTGACCTACTGGACCGCGGGGGACACCCGCAACCGCGGCCGGGCGATGTTGGCGTTCGCCACCGCCTACCGCGACGCGGGCGTCGAACCGCCCCGCTCCGAGGCGCCGGACCACCTGCCCGTCGTTCTCGAATTCGCCGCCACCGTCGACCCCGATGCCGGGCGCCGCCTACTGATCGAGCACCGCGTTCCGATCGACGTGTTGCGGCAAGCCCTGGCGGACGCCAAGTCGCCCTACCAGCACGTTATCGCGGCGGTCTGCGAGACGCTGCCGGCCGTCACCGACCAGGAGGTGCGCCGGGCGGAACGATTGGCTCAGGCCGGCCCGCCCACGGAAGCCGTTGGGCTGCAACCATTTACCTTGACCGTCCCGCCAAAGCGCGCCACGGGGGCCTGACTTGGTACACCTGAAGTTGATCGAAATCTTCTGGGACGACGTGCCTTACGTCGTGCTGGCGGCCGCGGCCGTCGGCACCTGGTGGCGTTATCGCTACGACAAGTTCGGCTGGACCACCCGTTCGTCGCAGATCTACGAGTCGAAGTTGTTGTCGATCGGCAGCCCGCTCTTCCACTTCGGCAGCCTGCTGGTCATCATGGGCCACGTCCTGGGCCTGTTCGTCCCGGAATCGTGGACCCGCGCGGCTGGGATGAGCGATCACATCTATCACCTGCAGGCGCTGCTGCTCGGCGTGCCCGCCGGTTTCGCCACCCTGATCGGCATCGGGCTGTTGATCTACCGGCGGCGCACGCATGGGGCGGTCTTCTTGGCCACCACCCGCAACGACAAGCTGATGTATCTGGTGCTCGTATGCGCGTTGGTGGCGGGGATGTGCTGCACCCTGGCCGGCGCCACGCACTTCGGCGAGCTGCACGACTACCGGCAGAAGGTGTCGGTCTGGTTCCGGTCGATCTGGCTGCTCGATCCGCGCGGGGACCTGATGGCGCACGCGGCGTTCTACTACCAGATACACGTGGTGATCGCGCTGGCGCTGTTCGCGCTGTGGCCGTTCACCCGGCTGGTGCACGCGTTCAGCGCCCCGATCGCCTATCTCTTCCGGCCCTATATCGTCTACCGCAGCCGCGAGGTGGCCGACACACACGAGCTGATCGGGTCGGCCCCGCGCCGCCGCGGCTGGTAGCCCGGCGCAGTGGGCTGTCAAGGCATTAAGTGTGCATTCCAGGGTCATGACACGCCGGACGCGGTCGCCCTGGACGCACACCGAACGAGGGGCCCCGGTGGTTAGCCGGTTCGCTATCTGAGGCCCCCGCTGCCAGAATCACCGACGTGCCATTCCGCAACGTCGCCATAGTCGCCCACGTCGACCACGGGAAAACCACTCTGGTCGACGCGATGCTGCGGCAGTCCGGGGCGCTGCACCACCGCGGTGACGACACCCAGGAACGCATCATGGACAGCGGTGACCTGGAGAAGGAAAAGGGCATCACCATCCTGGCCAAGAACACGGCCGTGCATCGGCATAACACCGATGGCACGGTCACCGTGATCAACGTCATCGACACCCCGGGGCACGCCGACTTCGGCGGCGAGGTCGAGCGCGGGCTGTCCATGGTGGACGGGGTGCTGCTGCTGGTCGACGCGTCCGAGGGGCCGCTGCCGCAGACGCGGTTCGTGCTGCGCAAGGCGCTGGCCGCGCACCTGCCGGTGATCCTCGTCGTCAACAAGACCGACCGGCCCGACGCGCGCATCGCCGAGGTGGTGGAGGCCAGCCACGACCTATTGCTCGACGTGGCGTCGGATCTCGACGACGAAGCGGCCAAGGCCGCCGAGCATGCCCTGGGCCTGCCCACGCTGTACGCGTCGGGCCGCGCCGGCATCGCGAGCACCGAAGCACCGGCCGACGGCGAGGTGCCCGCGGGCGACAACCTCGACCCGCTGTTCGACGTGTTGATGGAGCACATTCCGCCACCGTCAGGGGACCCGGAGGCGCCGCTGCAGGCGTTGGTGACCAACCTGGACGCGTCGGCCTTCCTGGGGCGCCTCGCCCTGATCCGCATCTACAACGGCAAGCTGCGTAAGGGCCAGCAGGTCGCCTGGATGCGCGAGGTCGACGGGGTGCCGGTCATCACCAGCGCCAAGATCACCGAGCTGCTCGCGACCGAGGGCGTCGAGCGCAGCCCCACCGACGAGGCGATCGCCGGCGACATCGTGGCCGTGGCCGGCCTGCCCGAGATCATGATCGGGGACACCCTGGCCGATCCCGATCATGCCCACGCGCTGCCGCGCATCACCGTCGACGAGCCGGCGATCTCGGTGACCATCGGCACCAACACCTCGCCGCTGGCCGGCAAGGTATCCGGTCACAAGCTGACCGCGCGGATGGTCCGCAACCGGCTGGACACCGAGCTGGTCGGCAACGTGTCGATCCGGGTAGTCGACATCGGCCGGCCCGACGCCTGGGAGGTGCAGGGCCGCGGCGAGCTCGCCCTGGCCGTGCTGGTCGAGCAGATGCGCCGGGAGGGTTTCGAATTGACGGTGGGCAAGCCACAGGTGGTCACCAAGACCATCGACGGCCAGCTGCATGAGCCGTTCGAGGCGATGACGATCGACTGCCCCGAGGAGTTCGTCGGCGCGATCACCCAGTTGATGGCCGCCCGGAAGGGCCGCATGGAGGAGATGACCAACCACGCGGCCGGGTGGGTCCGGATGGATTTCATCGTGCCCAGCCGGGGCCTGATCGGCTTCCGCACCGACTTCCTCACCCTCACCCGCGGCACCGGCATTGCCAACGCCGTGTTCGACGGCTACCGCCCGTGGGCGGGAGAGATCCGGGCCCGCCACACCGGCTCGCTGGTATCCGACCGGTCGGGCACCATCACGCCGTTCGCGCTCATCCAGCTTGCCGACCGGGGCCAGTTCTTCGTCGAGCCCGGACAGGACACCTACGAGGGCATGGTCGTCGGAATCAACCCGCGCGCAGAGGATCTCGACGTCAACGTGACCCGCGAGAAGAAACTGACCAACATGCGGTCCTCGACCGCGGACGTCATCGAGACGCTGGCCAAGCCGCTCGAGCTGGACCTGGAACAGGCCATGGAGTTCTGCGCGCAGGACGAATGCGTGGAGGTGACTCCGGAGATCGTCCGGGTGCGCAAGGTGGAGCTGGACGCCACGACCCGGGCCCGCAGCCGCGCGCGGGCCAAGGCCCGGGGTTAGCGGCGCGTGGGCCGGCGGGCCGGTGGGCGCCTGCTCGATACCCTGATGGGCGTGCCAAGACCAGCCCGCCGCCTTTTCCTGACGGTCGGCGCGGTCGTCTCGCTGTTCGGGGTCCTGCTGGCGGCGTGCACCGTCAACCCGCCGCCGGCGCCGCAGAGCACCGACACGCCCCATAACTCGGCGCCGCCGCCGCAGCGGCCGACCCAGATCATCATGGGCATCGACTCGATCGGCGCCGGGTTCAACCCCCATCTGCTGTCGGACCTGTCGCCGGTGAACGCCGCGATCAGCGCGCTGGTGCTGCCCAGCGCGTTTCGGCCGGTGCCCGACCCCAACACACCGACGGGCTCGCGCTGGGAGATGGACCCGACCCTGTTGGTCTCCGCCGAGGTGACCAACCAGAACCCGTTCACGGTGACCTACAAGATCCGGCCCGAGGCGCAGTGGACCGACAACGCCCCGATCGCCGCCGACGACTTCTGGTACCTGTGGCGGCAGATGGTCAGCCAGCCCGGCGTGGTCGACCCGGCCGGATACGACCTGATCACCGGCGTGCAATCGCTCGAGGGCGGCAAGCAGGCCGTGGTCACCTTCGCGCAACCGTATCCGGCCTGGAAGGAGCTGTTCAGCAACATCCTGCCGGCGCACATCATCAAGGACGTGCCGGGCGGCTTCCTGGCCGGCCTGGCCCGCACGCTGCCCGTCACCGGCGGCCAGTTCCGGGTGGAGAGCATCGACCCGCAGCGCGACGAGATCCTGATTGCCCGCAACGACCGCTACTGGGGCCCTCCCGCCAAACCCGCGCTGATCCTGTTCCGCCGCGCCGGCGCGCCGGCCGCGCTGGCCGATTCCGTGCGCAACGGCGACACGCAGGTGGCCCAGGTCCATGGCGGCTCGGCCGCCTTCGCCCAGCTCTCGGCGATTCCGGACGTGCGGACCGCCCGGATCGTGACGCCGCGGGTCATGCAGCTCACGCTGCGGGCCAGCGAGCCGAAGCTGTCCGATGCGCAGGTCCGCAAGGCGATCCTGGGCTTGCTCGACGTCGACCTGCTGGCGGCCGTGGGCGCGGGCAGCGACAACACCGTCACGCTGGACCAGGCCCAGATCCGCTCGCCGAGCGACCCCGGCTACGAGCCGACGGCGCCCCCCGCGATGACCACCCCGGCGGCGCTCGCGCTGCTGTCGGCCTCCGGCTATCAGATCGAGACCAACCCGTCGGCGTCACCGTCGCCGACCCCGGCGAGCACCGGGCCGCCAGAGGTCATCCGCGGCCGGATCAGCAAGGATGGCCAGCCGCTGTCGCTGGCCATCGGCGTGGCGGCGAATGACCCGACCTCGGTCGCGGTGGCCAACACGGCCGCCGACCAGTTGCGCAACGTCGGCATCGACGCGACGGTGCTGGCGCTGGACCCGGTGACGCTGTATCGCGACGCGCTGACCAGCAACCAGGTGGACGCGATCGTCGGCTGGCATCAGGCCGGCGGGAACCTGGCGACGCTGCTGGCCTCGCGCTACGGGTGCCCCGCGCTGCAGACGACGACGGTGTCGCCGTCGAGCACGCCGACCCCCACCCCCGCCGCAGGCCCGCCGCCCGGGAGTCCGGGCACCAGCGCCCCGACGTCTCCGGTGACGCCGACCCCGGCCCCGCCGCCCCCTCGCCCGCCCGAGCCCGGCGCGCTGGTGCAGGCGCCATCGAACCTCACCGGAATCTGCGATCGCAGCATCCAATCGAACATCGACGCCGCGCTCAACGGCACCAAGAACATCAACGACGTGGTCACCGCGGTCGAGCCGCGACTGTGGAATATGTCGACGGTGTTGCCGATCCTGCAGGACACCACGATCGTCGCGGCCGGGCCCAGCGTGCAGAACGTCAGCCTGACGGGCGCGGTACCGGTCGGCATCGTCGGGGACGCCGGCCAATGGATCAAGACCGGGCCGTAGCCGCACATTTTTCCAACAATTGAAAACGACCATTTTCTACGAATGGTTGTGCGCCGGATCGCGTGGATCAAAAGTAACGAATTCATGACGAATTAATCGGAGCGGATATCCGCAAACTTGCTTGATGCAAACGGGCGTTTTCAGCACGCCATTTCGATACGCTGCGGCCATCGCAACACCCGCCCGATCGGGCGACGGGGGGATAGCGACCATGGTGTGCTGAACCGGGGAGGTCTTTGTGTCGTTTCTCATCGCAGCGCCGGATTTAATCGCCGATGCGGCAAGCAATTTGGCGAATCTTGGCTCCGCCATCGGCTCGGCCAACAGCGCGGCCGCCGCGGCGACCACGGGGTTGCTGCCCGCTGCCGCGGACGAGGTGTCGGCGGAAATTGCCGCGCTCTTTTCCTCGCATGCCGCGGGCTACCAGCAACTGAGTGCGCAGGCCGCGGTATTCCACCAGCAGTTCGTGCAAACTTTGACCACCGGCGCGGGCAGCTATGCCGCCGCCGAGGTAAACGTCGTGCAGACGCTCGCGAGCGCGGTGCCCGCTCTCGGGATCGACCTCAGCGGTGGGCTCGCGGGCCTGGGGGCCAGCCTGAGCGCCGACCTGAACGCGATCGGTGTCTCGCTGAACGCCGCGGTCTCGGGCAGCCTCGGCGGCAGCCTCGGGGGACTGGCGCCCCTGGGTGCGGCGATCGCCACCAACGTAAACGGCGGGCTGACGACGTTGGCGCAGACCGGCGGCGCGCTGGCCACCAACGTCGGCACCAGCCTTTCCGGACTCGCGGGCGGCTTCAACGCCGCGCTGCCGGGGCTGCAGGGCAGCCTGGGCGGCGGGCTTTCCGGGCTGAATGCCTCCCTTAATGCCGCGCTGTCTGGCGGGCTGGGCGGCAGCCTTGCGGGGTTGGGGCCGATCGGTGCGACGTTGGCCACCAACTTCAGCAATGGGCTGTCGGGGTTGGTCGGGGCCGGGAACGCGCTCGCGGCGAGCCTCGGCGGTGGGCTGCCCGGCCTGATCGGCGGCCTGAGCCTGGCGTTCCCGGGCCTGGCGGCCAGCCTGAGCGGCGGGCTTTCCGGGTTGAGCGCCTCGCTCAACGCCGCGTTGTCGGGCGGCCTCGGTGCCAGCCTGTCGGGGCTGGGGCCCCTCGGCGCGACGTTGGCCGCCGACATCGGCAGCGGCCTTTCGGGATTGGCGCAGACCGGTGGGGCGCTGGTGGGCAGCTTGACCGCCGGGCTGCCGGGGCTGAGCGGCGCGATCAACGCCGCGCTGTCGGGCGGCTTCGGGGGCAGCCTGTCGGGCCTCGGCGCCGCCCTGTCCGGTGCCTTGCAGACGGGTGGCTCGCTGATCGGCAACCTCGGCGCCGGCCTGCCGGGCCTGATGGGCGGCTTTGCCCTGCCGGCCAACCTGAACGCCGCGCTCGCGGCGCTGGGCGGGGTCTTCGGCTTCAGTCCCAGCCTGGGCGCCAGCATCAGCGCCGGCCTGTCGGGGCTCAGCGCCCAACTCAGCGCCGCCGTGAACGGGGGCCTCGGCACCGGGCTTGCCGGGCTGCCCACCCTGTTCGCCAACCTGGTGGCGCCCTGGCAGGTGCTGGTGACGGCGCCGAGCGTGCCCGCGTTACTCGGGCAGTTGCAGGCGATGGAGCTCGGCTTCAACGGCGCGTTGATCACCAACGAGCTGGGCTTCAACGGGGCCCTGGTCGCCCAGGAGACCGCGCTGGAGACGGCCCTGTTCGGCGGCACCGGGGCGGTCGGCGGCGTGCTGGACAGCTTCTACAACTTCTGGAACACCGTGCTGGGTACCGGCGAGGTGACCTTCGACAGCCTGCTGGGCGCGCAGCTTCCCACCGGCGGCGCCATCCTTGCCAGCCTCGCGGTTGGCGCCCCGGCCAACCTGATCGCCGGCGGCGCGCTCGGCGGGTTCCTGGGCGCCGTGGACACCAAATTCCTGTGGGACCTCGACGTCATCGGCGCGGCGGCGACGTCGCTGACCGGCAACGGCTCCCTGCAGGCCGCGTTGACCGCGGGGATCAACGCGGCCGGCTTGCAGGCTTCGCTGAACGGGGCGCTGGGCGGGTCGCTGTTCGCCGGGCTGCCCAACCTCGGGGTGGCGCTGGTGGCGGCGCCTACCGCGGGGTTGCAGGGCCTGGCTTCGGGCCAGCTCAACTTCCTGTCCAACCTGATTCCCGCGGAGGTCGGCTTCAACACCAACCTGGTGAACAGCGAACTCGCTTGGGAGACAAGCACGTTCGGGACCAACGCTGCCCTCAACGGTGGGCTGAACCGGCTCTTCAACGTGGGCAACCTGATCCTGGGCACCGGCGAGCAGACAGTGAACAGCTTCGTGGGCGGTGTCCAGGTACCGGCCATCGGCACACTGCTGACCGGTACCGTGGCGCAGGTCTTCAACGGCGGCAACATCGGCGGCCTGGAGGGCATCTTCGACCAGACCCTGGCCGCGGGTGGGGACTTCGCCGGCTTGTTGGTGGGCTAGTCGCCCGCGGCGGGCGACCGCGGCGGGATCACGGTGTCGACGATGACGGCCAGGTCGCGCCGGCTCGGCGGCTCACCGGTGAGCATGAACTGGTGGTTGATCAGCGCCGGCCCGACTCGCGCGGTCAGCGATGTGACCGTGGCCGGGTCGAGGTCGCCGTCGTCGACGGCGGCCTGCAGGATCGATTCGACGATCGTGAGACGCGGGCGCACCACGGCGTCGGCGAAGATGGCGCGCATCTCCGGCTCGTGCAGCAGCTGGTGGATGACGTCCAGGCCGGGGAAGCTGGTCTTGCCGGCCAGCATGTCGCGGTGCGAGGTGAACATCGTCAGCAGGTTCTCCCGGGCCGACCGGCCGGCGCGCAGCTCGGGGAGCGGCGGCAGCGCGTAGACCAGGGCGGCGTGCACCAGATCGTGCTTGCTGCACCAGCGCCGGTACAGGGCGGCCTTGCCGGTGTGGGCGCGCGCCGCGATCCCTTCCATCGTCAGCCCGCCATATCCCACTTCGGCCAACTCCGCCAACGTGGCCTCGTACAGCGCGCGTTCGAGCACTTCACCTCGTCGGCGGCTCCGCGTGCCACTCCGGTCCTGGGTTAGCTGGGGCATTTCTCGATAGTAGCCGCCTGCGTTCCTATCCGCTGCCCGCGGTGATGCGCCATCGCCTCCGACCGCCGCGATAGGGTGCGTCCATGCCCGAGACTCCGCGGCTGCTGTTCGTCCACGCGCACCCCGACGACGAAAGCCTCAGCAACGGCGCCACCATTGCGCACTACGCCGCCCGCGGGGCGCAGGTGCTCGTCGTCACCTGCACCCTCGGCGAGGAGGGCGAGGTCATCGGCGATCGGTGGGCCGGGCTCGCCGTCGACCACGCGGACCAACTCGGTGGCTACCGAATCGGCGAGCTCACCAACGCACTGCGGGCGCTCGGCGTCAGCGCGCCCCGCTATCTCGGCGGTGCGGGGCGGTGGCGCGACTCGGGGATGCAGGGCAGCCCGAAACGGCGGCGTGAGAGGTTCATCGACGCCGACGAGCGCGAGGCCGTCGGCGCGCTGGTCGCCGTCATCCGCGCGCAGCGCCCGCACGTCGTCGTGACCTACGACCCCAATGGCGGCTACGGCCATCCCGACCACATCCACGCCCACACCGTCACGACTGCCGCCGTCGCTGCGGCGGGCTCCAGCCACGACTACCCCGGCGAGCCCTGGGCGGTGCCGAAGTTCTACTGGACGGTCTTGGCGGAGAGCGCATTCCACGCCGGATGGCGGGCGCTTGATCGCGAAGACCTGCTGCCCGACTGGGCGATTCCGCCCCACGAGGAGTTCGACTTCGGATACGCCGACTCCGACATCGACGCGGTCGTCGAGGCGGCCCCGGAAGCGCTCGCGGCGAAGACGGCCGCCCTCGCCGCGCACGCCACTCAGGTCGTCGTCGGCCCGACCGGCAGGGCCTGCGCCCTGTCGAACAACATGGCGCTGCCCATCCTCGCCGAGGAGCACTACGTCCTGGTGGGCGGCGCCGCGGGGGAGCGCGACGGGCGCGGCTGGGAAACGGATCTGCTCGCCGGGCTGGGTTTCACCGCCGGCGCAACGCGGTAGGCTGCGAAACAGGCAGCCACGGAAGGAATTCGCATGGACCCCGACCTGGACCCTAACCAGCAACACTGGCAGGACCGCCTCGACAGCCTGCAGTGGGTCATCGGCTCGATACTCTCCAACATCGACAGCGTTCCGACCTGACCGAAACCAAGTCGCGCGCCGCGTCCGCTGAGGACGGCGGCGCGACAGATCCCGCGATTCGTTTCGTTGTCCTGGCGCTGCTGGCCGTCGATGGGACCCTGTCGGCACTCGCCGGCGCGCTCCTGCTGCCTTCCTATATCGGCTCGATTCCGTTCCCCATCAGTGGGCTGCTCAGCGGACTGCTGAACGCGGCACTGGTCTGGGCCGCCGGGCTGTGGACCAAATCCGCGCGGGTGGCCGCGCTGCCGCTGTGGACATGGCTCCTCACGGTGGCCGTGATGAGCATGGGCGGCCCCGCCGACGACGTCATCCTGGGGGGCCGGGGGCTGATGGCGTACGGGGCCCTGCTGCTGATCGCGCTCGGCGTAGCGCCGCCGGTGTGGGTGCTGTTGCGGCGCAGCCGCCAGGGCTGACCGGCCCGTTACGGGAAGAACGGCGGCAACGGCGGGAGCGGCGGCAGGAAGCTCAAGAACCAGTTGATCTCGGTCTGGATGAAGTAATTGATCGACGCCGTGGTGGCCGCCATGAAGTTGTTCAGGCCCTGGACAAAGGTGATGGTGCCGCCTAGCCAGTCCAGGAGGTTGAACAGGCCGCTCTGCACCATCGGCTCGAAGAGGTTGTAGAAGTACAGGATCTGCGGTGCCACTATCCAGCCGATCCAGGGCAGCCAGCCCGCGGCGTACGAGGCCAGCTCGAAGCCGTACTGCACGTACGGCTCAATCAGCAGGTAGGCGTTCTCGATCGACTCGGCGATAGAAGCAAATGCGTTCGCCGCCGACACCGCCGCGGCGTTGGTCACGGCGGCCGGCGCGAGCAGGGCGCTGGCCGCGGTCAGAGCCCTCATCCCCCCGGTGGGCCCCAGCAGCAGCGCGGCGGCCTGGCCGACGCCGCCGAACAGCCCGGCGCCGCCCAGAAGATTGGCGGAGCCCGCCACGACGCTCTCGACCTCGGTCATCGCACCGGACACGGCGTTGACGGCCGCACCGGACACGGCGTTGATGGCCGCACCGGCCTGACCGGCGATCGCCTGGGCGCCGCCGCCGAGNATGTGTATAAGAGACAGGCGCTCAACGTCTGGATGAACTGGTCGTGAAACCCGGCGATTTGCGCGCTGATCTGCTGATATCCCAGCCCGTGCTCGGAAAGGAACGCGGCGACCTGCGCGGACACCTGATCCGCGGCGGCCGCTGCCACCGCGCTGGTCGGGGCTGCCGCCGCGGCGTTGGCCGTGCTGAGGGTCGATCCGATGCCGGACAGGTCCGAAGCCGCTGCGGCCAGCGCGTCCGGGTCGGCGAATAGGAACGACATCTAGCACCTCTCTGAGATACGACGGATGGTAACGCGGTCGCGGTTTGTTAGCGGGCAAGTCCGCCAAACACACAGCAGGGGCCGTGGGGTCGGGATGGCGGCGGCGGAGTGGCCGCAGCCTGGCGCTACTGTTGCGCGTATGGCACCGTTGCCCAAGCTTTCACAGGTTGGGCCGGGCGGATGAAATTCGATCGTGGGGAAGTTACACCAACGTGCCACTGACACCGGGAACACCGGAGCCTCTGGAGCCCGTAGCCCTGCCCAGCCCCATCGTGCCGGCTGCGGCCCTGCCAGGGGCCGGCGCGTCGGCGTTGCGACGCGTCCTGCGGCGGGCCCGGGACGGGGTAGCGCTGAATCTCGACGAGGCGGCCGTCGCGATGACGGCGCGCGGCGAGGATCTCGCCGATCTGTGCGCGAGCGCTGCGCGGGTGCGCGATGCGGGCCTCGAGTCGGCCGGGCGGCGCGGCCCGGGCGGGCGGCTGCCGATCAGCTATTCGCCCAAGGTGTTCATCCCGGTCACCCACCTGTGCCGCGACACCTGCCATTACTGCACCTTTGTCACCGTCCCTGGCAAACTGCGAGCCCAGGGCGCCGGCATGTACCTGGAGCCCGACGAGATCCTCGACATCGCCCGCCGCGGGGCCGAACTGGGTTGCAAGGAAGCGCTATTCACCCTCGGTGACCGGCCCGAGGACCGATGGCAACAGGCGCGCGACTGGCTCGACCAACGGGGCTACGACTCCACGCTGTCCTATGTCCGGGCGATGGCCATCCGGGTGCTGGAGGAGACCGGGCTGCTGCCGCACCTGAACCCCGGCGTGATGAGCTGGTCGGAGATGTCGCGGCTCAAGCCGGTGGCGCCGTCGATGGGCATGATGCTCGAGACCACGTCGCGGCGGCTCTTCGAGACCAAGGGGCTCGCGCACTACGGCAGCCCGGACAAGGACCCGGCGGTTCGGCTGCGCACGCTGACCGACGCCGGGCGGCTGTCCATTCCGTTCACCACCGGGCTACTCGTCGGCATCGGCGAGACACTGCCCGAACGGGCGGACACCTTGCTGGCGATCCGCAAGTCGCACAAGGAGTTCGGGCACGTCCAGGAAGTGATCGTGCAGAACTTCCGGGCCAAGGAACACACCCCGATGGCGGCCGTTCCCGACGCCGGGATCGAGGACTACCTGGCGACCGTGGCGGTCGCGCGGTTGGTGCTCGGGCCGGGGATGCGCATCCAGGCGCCGCCCAACCTGGTGTCGCGGGAGGAGTGCCTGGCGCTGATCCGCGCCGGCGTCGACGACTGGGGCGGGGTCTCACCGCTGACCCCCGACCACGTCAACCCGGAACGGCCCTGGCCCGCCCTGGACGAGCTGGCCGCGATCACCGCCGAGGCCGGATACGACCTGGTGCAGCGGTTGACCGCACAGCCCAAGTACGTCCAGGCCGGCGCGGCGTGGATCGACCCGCGGGTGTCCGGACACGTTGCGGCGCTGGCCGATCCGCGGACCGGCCTGGCCCGCGACGTCAACCCCGTCGGCATGCCCTGGCAGGAGCCCGACGACGTGGAGTCCACCGGCCGGGTCGACCTGCATGCGGAGATCGACACCGAGGGCCGCAATACCGAAGCCCGCAGCGACCTGGACAGCGCGTTCGGCGACTGGGAATCGATCCGTGCCAAGGTGCACGAGCTCGGCGCGCGCGCCCCCGAGCGCATCGACACCGACGTGCTCGCCGCCCTGGCCTCGGCCGAGCGTGATCCCGCGGCCTGCACCGACGACGAGTACCTGGCTTTGGCGACGGCCGACGGCCCGGCGCTGGATGCGGTTGCGGCGCTGGCGGATTCGTTGCGGCGCGACGTGGTGGGCGATGACGTGACCTTCGTGGTGAACCGCAACATCAACTTCACCAACATCTGCTATACCGGCTGCCGGTTCTGCGCCTTCGCGCAGCGCAAGGGGGACGCCGACGCGTATTCGCTGTCTACCGAGGAGGTGGCCGACCGCGCCTGGGAGGCGCACGTGGAGGGCGCCACCGAAGTGTGCATGCAGGGCGGGATCGATCCCGAGCTGCCGGTGACCGGGTACGCCGAGCTGGTGCGCGCGGTCAAGGCCCGCGTGCCGTCGATGCACGTGCACGCGTTTTCCCCGATGGAGATCGCCAACGGCGTGACTAAGAGCGGGTTGAGCATTCGCGAGTGGCTGATCAGCCTGCGCGAGGCGGGTTTGGACACCATCCCCGGCACCGCCGCCGAGATCCTGGACGACGAGGTGCGCTGGGTGCTCACCAAGGGCAAGCTGCCGACGTCGATGTGGATCGAGATCGTCAGCACCGCGCACGAGGTGGGCCTGCGGTCCTCGTCGACGATGATGTACGGCCACGTCGACAGCCCGCGGCACTGGGTCGGCCACCTCAACGTGCTGCGCGACATCCAGGACCACACCGGCGGCTTCACCGAGTTCGTGCCGTTGCCGTTCGTGCACCACAGCTCGCCGCTCTACCTGGCCGGCGCGGCGCGCCCGGGGCCCACGCATCGCGACAACCGGGCGGTGCACGCGCTGGCGCGAATCATGTTGCACGGCCGCATTTCCCACATCCAGACCAGCTGGGTCAAGCTCGGTGTAGAGCGCACGCGGGTGATGCTCAACGGGGGCGCCAACGACCTGGGTGGCACGCTGATGGAGGAGACCATCTCGCGGATGGCAGGGTCGGAATACGGGTCCTCGAAGACGGTGGCGGAGCTGGCGGCGATTGCCGAGGGCATCGGTCGCCCGGCACGCCAGCGCACCACCACCTACGCCCCGCTGGCGGCGTAGCCGTGACACGCGGCGGGTATACCGGCGCCGTGAAGCGACACATCGACCACGATCGATTCCCGGGGTGGCGGCCGTTCCTGGACGCGGTGCGGCACCGCCGGGCCGACGCGGGCACCTGGTGCGAGGCCCGGACGGACCGGTCGCACCATGAAGGTGCCGTGGTTCGCCGAGCACATGCGCGAAGAGCGGGTCCTGCACGGTTGGGACATCACCGGAGATGACCCGGCCGCCCGGGAGCGGCTGGCCGAGCCATGGATGACCACGCACAGCGTCACCGCCGTCAGGCGTCCGCTGCTTGCCAAGGGCGCCAAGGAATTACGGCCCGGCGAGTGGATAGCAGCCCGGCTGCGAGTACCCGGCACCGAACGACGTCGTCGTGACCGCCCACGCCGACCACGCCGTCATCGGAATGGACGACCCGCAAGGCGGGGCCACCCTGGAAACCGATGCGGCCGCGCGGGCGCTACTGCTGTGGGGTCGTCGACCCGGAGACCCTTCGCGGATATGCAGCGGTGCCGGACCGCAAACCCTGGGCCAACTGCGCCGCCTGCTCAGCGGCTACTGAACTCTTCGCTCAGTAGTTGTTGCAGCTGCCGGCCACCGACAACACGTCGTTGAAGTACGGCGCGGCCTGCGGCATGGCCTGGATCTGGTGGGCCATCTGCAAGCGCTTCGGCGGCGGCGACGCGAGGAACTGGTTCAGGTAACTCACCGCGAGCGGCGACGCGGTCAGCTGCGCAGCGGCCGCCGGGTCGGTCGCATTGAGCGCGGCCATCACCTGCCCGTAGTTGCACGTCGTGTTGATGACCGGATCCAGGGGATCTGCGGATGCGATCCCGGAACCAGCAGTCAACGCGAACGCCACGCCGCCTACGGCGGCGGCAAACTTAGTCAACGACAGCCTTACCATCTGTGGACACCTTCCCCATTCAATGCACCGTCGGAAAACGGCGACGACATCAGCCCAACGGTTGCCGTCTCCGGTCGAGGCTACCAGGCCCCGCGAGCTTTCATCCTCGCAACCGTTATCGCACAGGAAGCTCTAATCGTAACTTGGCGCAGGTCAGCGCCGTGCGGATCGTGTTCGCCGTGAGTGAACGCGGGCCCGGGCGGGGCCGGGCGGCCGGGCGGCGCGCGCGGTGGCCGATTTTGCGCCCGCCTGTTGCATGCCCAGTGGTTGACGTGTATGTGCAACGTCTAGTATCAGTAACCGAAAGCTTTCGCCGGGGCGGCCGAAGCGCCGCGGCGAGCCAAACAGCAGCCCACACGCGGTACATGGACAGAGCTGGAGGAGACGTCTGTGACGTACACGATCGCCGAACCCTGCGTCGACATCAAAGACAAGGCATGCATCGAGGAATGCCCGGTCGACTGCATCTACGAGGGCGCCCGGATGCTGTACATCCACCCCGATGAATGCGTCGACTGCGGGGCATGCGAGCCGGTCTGCCCCGTCGAAGCGATCTACTACGAAGACGACGTGCCGGAGCAGTGGAGCCAGTACACCCAGATCAACGCCGATTTCTTCGTCGAGCTGGGGTCGCCGGGCGGCGCGGCGAAGGTCGGCATGACCGAGCACGACCCGCAAGTGGTCAAGGACCTGCCGCCGCAGGGCGAAGGCGACTGAGCGGGCCGGTGCCGCAGCAGCCCGAGGTGGGGGCGCGGCCCCCGCACGGGAAGGTCTCGGCGTCCCTGCCCGAGTTTCCGTGGGACACGCTGGCCGAGGCCAAAGTGCGGGCCGCGGCCCATCCGGACGGGATCGTCGACCTGTCCGTCGGCACCCCGGTCGACCCGGTCGCCACGCTGATCTCCGACGCGCTGGCCGCCGCCGGTTCGGCGCCGGGGTATCCGGCCACCGCCGGCACCGAGCGCCTGCGCGAGTCGGCGGCGGCGGCGCTGGCCCGCCGCTTCGGAATCACCGGGCTGGCCGAGGCGGCCGTGCTGCCGGTGATCGGCAGCAAGGAACTCATC
Organism: Mycobacterium interjectum; assembly: GCF_900078675.2. GTDB lineage: Bacteria > Actinomycetota > Actinomycetes > Mycobacteriales > Mycobacteriaceae > Mycobacterium > Mycobacterium interjectum. The sequence continues at coordinate 2,932,571 of NZ_LT546237.1, read as the reverse complement.
GCGTGGCTGCCGACGCTGCTGGGCCTGGGCCCCGCGGACGTGGTCGTGGTGCCGGAGCTGGCCTACCCGACGTATGACGTCGGGGCCCGCCTGGCCGGGGCCCAGGTGTTGCGCGCGGATTCGCTGACCCAGGTGGGCCCGCTATCCCCGGCGCTGTTCTACCTGAATTCGCCGAGCAATCCGACCGGACGCGTGCTGGGCGTCGAACACCTGCGCAAGGTCGTCGGGTGGGCGCGCGACCGCGGTGTCGTCGTCGCCTCCGACGAGTGCTACCTCGGCTTGGGCTGGGAGGCCCAACCGCTCTCGGTACTGCATCCCTCGGTCTGCGACGGCGACCACACCGGGCTGCTGGCGATCCACTCGCTGTCCAAGACCTCGTCGTTGGCCGGNCTCCTAGGCCGATGGCGGCGACCCGCAGCGCCCGGCACGCCGCGCTTGCGATCGCCGCGAGCCCGGCTCAGGCAGAATGCTTGGTCGTGACTAGTTCGGCTGGCAGTTCGGCGGGCAGGCTGCACATCCCGACGTCGATCGGGGACATAGCCAAGCGGATTTTCCTGGGCAAGCCGCTGATCACCGAGGAACTGGCGAGCGAGAAGCTGTCGAATCCGGTTGCGCTGGGGGCGCTTTCGCCGGACGCCATCTCATCGACGGCGTATGGGCCCGAGCAGATCCTGATCGAACTTCTGCCGCATGCGGGTTTGGCGGCCTTTGTGCTGTTGCTCCCAGTCACCGGCGTGATCCTGCTGATCCTGATGTTCGTGGCCGCGTCGTATCGCCAGGTCGTCATGGCCTACACCCGGGCGGGCGGTTCGTACATCGTGGCGCGCGAGAACTTCGGGCCGCGGGTGGCGCAGGTCGCCGCCGCGGCGCTGTTGATCGACTACGTGGTCACCGTGGCGGTCCAGGCGGCGGCGGGGACGGTTGCGGTGGCGTCGGCGGTACCGGCGTTGGGTCCGCACAGCCTGCAAATCACCGTCGGCGTGGTGCTGGTCATCTGTTATCTGAACCTGCGCGGATTGCGCGAAGCCGGCTGGCCATTCGCCGCTGCTACCTACTTCTTCGTGGTCATGATTGGCCTGACAATCGTTGTCGGCGTCATCCGCGAAATATTCTGGGAATTGCCCGTATACGATCCACACCAGCTGACTGGCACGGTGCCGGTGCAACAGGGCAGCGGCCTGGTGATGGGCGCAACCATACTGACCTTGTTGCGTGCGTTCGCCAACGGAGGCTCGTCGCTGACAGGAGTTGAAGCGATCTCCAATACGGTGGACGTATTGCGAAAACCGCAGGGCGTGAACGCACGTCGGGTGCTCACCGCAATGGCCTGCATTCTCGGGTTTTTGTTGGCGGGCGTTGCCTATCTGGCGTACGCCACCCGCTCGACGCCGTATCTCACTGAGTATCCGTCGGTATTGTCACAGGTCGGTCGTGCCGTCTTCGGCAATGGCGTGATCGGAAACGTCTTCTTTATCCTCGTCCAGACATCGACCGCCGCGATCTTGTACGTCGGCGCAAACACAAGCTTCAACGGCTTCCCCGCGCTGGCCAGCTTCGTGGCCGAGGATCGCTTCCTGCCCCGGCAGCTGACGAAACGCGGTCACCGGCTTGTGTTTTCGAACGGGATCCTCACCCTGACGGCGCTGTCTGTGGCCCTGCTTGTGGCGACCGGTGGCTCGGTCAACGCCCTTATCCCGGTTTTTGCGATCGGGGTGTTCACCGGGTTCTCGATGGCGGGTTACGGGATGACCAAACACCATCTGACCCATCGGGAACCGGGATGGCGACGACGGCTGGCGATCAACCTGTCCGCGGGAATCCTGTCGACGGTCGTGGTGGGCATCTTCGCGGTGGCCAAGTTCACCGAGGGCGCATGGCTCGTCGTCGTCGTCTTCCCGGTGCTGGTGTTCCTGCTGATCCGGCTCAACCGCGAATACCGCGCGGAGGCGGCCATTCTCGAGATGTTGCGCACCGATCGGCCCGAGTTGGTGAAGTACGCCAGGCACCGCGTGTTCGTGTTCGTGAACGCGGTCGATCTGGCGACGATCGAGGCGTTGCGCTACGGCAGGGGGTTGCGGGCCGACGAGCTCATCGCGGTGCACTTCATGGTCGACGCGGCCCTCGCCGAGCAGCTGCGCAAGCGTTGGGATCACTTCGAACTCGACACCCGGCTGCGGGTGGTGGACTGCCCGGACCGGCGGATCAACCGGTCGGCGCAGGTGCTGGTCGCCAAGGCGCTGCAGGAACATCGCGACACCAACGTCACGGTGTTGCTGCCGCGCCGCACCTATTCGCCATTGCTGGGCAGGCTGCTGCACGACCGCACCGCCGACAAGATCGCCCGGGCGGTGAGCCTGATCCCGGACGCGGCGGCGACGATCGTCCCCTACGACGTGGAGTCGCGGATCAAGGAGGCCTTTCCCGACGACTTCGAACATCGAATCGCGCGCGGACTCGACAGGGTCGAGGCGTTGGTATTGAAGGACGAGGAGCGGGATGTCGAGGCCTACGAACACCCCGAACGGCCGTCGCTGATCACCGTGGCCGGGCTCATCCCGGGGCAGCGCGCCACGGTCGAGGGGCGGGTCACCCAGGTCGAGGACATCACCAAGCGGCGCCGCACGCTCCGGTCGATCGTCGTCGGCGACGACAGCGGCGAACTCAACGTCACGTTCCGCCCCGGTCGAGGCGGCGCCGACATCCAGCCCGGCCAGCTCTTACGGATCACCGGCAAGGCGCGCCAGAGTGGCAACAAGGCCGTGTCGATGGTCGACCCGGCGTATCACGTGATCGACGATCCTGCCAAGGCCGGGGAGTCGGGGGAGCCCGACGAAACCGGAAGGGAGCAGGCGTGAAACGAGTCGCCGCCGTGCTGGTGTCGGTGCTGGGTCTGGCGTACACGGCCAACGGCTACCGACCGCTGACGAGGGACCGCTACGGGTCGGGCATCGCGTTCGCCCACGGTGTGTTCGCGTCCGAGCTTCCGATGCAAACCCTCGCCGTCCAGCTGGCGGCCGTGGCGGCGGTCTCGCGCCGGCTGCCCCCGCGGACGCGCCGGCTCAGCTGGCTGGTGTCGGCGGTGTCGTGGCTGGGACTGGTGGGCCTGCGCCGTGTTGGACGGCAGGCGAACGAGCCGTTGACGGCCGCGCTGGACGCGGCGCTGGGCCCCGACCGTCGCACCGAGTCGGGCGACCTGTGGACGCGGCCCGCGGCCGGGGGTGCGACGGCGAAGAAGCCCGGCGCGGCGCGGATGCTGCGGATCTACCGCGACTACGCGCACGACGGCGACATCAGCTACGGCGAGTGCGGCTCGCGGAACCACCTGGACATCTGGCGCCGGCCCGATTTGGATCGCGGCGGGCGGGCCCCGGTGTTGCTGCAGGTTCCCGGCGGCGCCTGGATGGTCGGAAACAAACGCGGGCAGGCGCATCCGCTGATGAGCCACCTGGCCGAGCTCGGCTGGATCTGTGTCGCGATCAACTACCGGCTCAGCCCCCGCTCCACCTGGCCCGATCACATCGTCGACGTGAAGCGCGCGATCGCCTGGACGAAGGAGCACATCGCCGAATACGGCGGCGACCCGCACTGGATCGCGATCACCGGGGGCTCGGCGGGCGGGCACTTGTCGTCGCTGGCCGCGCTGACCCCCAACGAGGCGCGCTTTCAGCCCGGCTTCGAGGACGCCGACACCCGCGTGCAGGCCGCCATCCCGTTCTACGGCGTGTACGACTTCGGATCGCGCGAGGCGATGCATCCGTTGATGGCGCCGATAGTGGCCAAGCGGGTGTTCAAGCTGAGTCTGACCGACGCCGGCGAGCCCTTTCGGGTCGCCTCGCCGATCACCCACGTCCGCGAAGACGCGCCGCCGTTTTTCGTGCTGCACGGCACCAACGATTCGCTGATCCCGGTCGAACAGGCCCGCCGCTTCACGGCGCGGCTGCGCGCCGTCAGCCGCCAGCCCGTCGCGTACGCCGAGTTACCTTGCGCGCAGCACGCTTTCGACATCTTCGGCTCGGCGCGCGCGGCGCACGCCGCGGTGGCCGTCGAGCAGTTCCTCGCCGAGACCTATGCCTCGCGACACAGCTGAGGGTCGGTCCGGCGTGCCCAGCTCAGTGGTAGCGACTTGAGGGCGAAACTCTTCGACGGGAATTTGATCTCCGGCGTGTAGCCCTCCGGCAGTTGGAAGTCGGGGATCTGCCTGAGCCACTCGTCGACGACGATCGCCAGTTCTATGCGTGCCAGGTGGGAGCCGATGCAACGGTGTGGCCCGCCTCCGAATCCCCAGTGGCGGTGCACTTTTTTGTCCATGACCAGGTCGTCGGTGGAGATGTCGTCGCTGCCGTCGCGGTTGATCGCGGCGGTGCACAACCGCACCGGCGTGCCCGGGGGCAGCGTCATGCCGCCCACCTTGACGAAGTCGGTGGTGACCCGGGCCGCCAACGGCGCCGCGGGCTCGAGCCGGACGATCTCCTCGATGAAGACCTTGGTCTGCTCCGGGTCGCCGCGAAGCTCCCTGCGCAGCTGCGGTCGGCGCGCCAATTCGAACAGCGAAAATCCGATCGCCGCGGCCACCGTGTCCAGACCGGACAGAATCAATAGGTGGCTCATACCGAGTAGCTCGAGATCGGTGAGATCGCCCGGACCGGTCATCACTTCGGACAACATGTCCGAGCCCGGGCTCTCCCGGCGTTGCCGGATGACGTCGGTGAAATACGTCAGCAGCTCGTTGCCCTCGGGGCTGCCGTCCACTGCGGCGTCCTTCCAGGCGATCACGCGGTCGCGGTCCTCCAGCGGCAGCCCGTAGAGGTCCATGAAGACCTGATACGGATAGAGGCGGCCGAAGGCCGCCATCACCTCGCACTCGCCCCGCGCCGCGAGGGCGGCGATCATCTCGACCGCGTGGCGCCTCATCACGGGCCGGGATTTCGCCAAGGCGTGCGGGCTGAAATACGGCTGCAGGATCTTGCGGTATCGGGTGTGCTCGGGAGGGTCGAACGCCGAGGGCAGCACCGGCACCGGGCTGCCCGGGGGCTGAAGCGCGAGATGCGCTGAGAAGAGGTTCGGTTCGCATAGCGCCCTCAGTACGTCCTCGCGGCGCGTGAGGTAATAGGCGCCGTTCATGAACACGACCGGCCCGGCGTCCCGCAACGCCTTCCATCCCGCACCTCGATCGGCGGCCATCGGTAGGGCGGAATGCTCTAGCCGCGGCAGGTGGAAGCTGCGTGCGCGGCCCTCGCCGAGGGCGAGGCCTGGATAGGCCTGCCCGGATTTTGGTTCTTGTGCAACGAATTCCATTGATCCCTCACGAGACGTTGACGGTCCGGCCCGTTGCAGCCGCGGACGATCGGCCATGATCGGGCGGATACCGTGAATTGATGTGTGCGCGGGCTTTACCGGGCCGCGCCATACGACGCGATGGCCCGGCGCCGGCCTTTCAGCAGCGGGCGACGCAGAGTCGCGTCAACACATCCCGGTCGTCAGGAGGGGGCGCGGGTGCGGCCCATCGGACACGATCCGGCTGCAACGCCGGCGCGCCAAACGACGCCGGCAGGGCAAACCAGCCCGACTGCGGCGACAAGTGGGTCACGCTGGCCGGCCGGTCGCGCGTCATCCACATGCTGTGGAAGGGCTTCTTGTTTGCCGGCGTGGAGCCCGGTGACAAGCCCTGGGCGGCAGCGCGAAGTTCGACCCGGCCGGCGTGCGCCGGGAAACCCGGGGTCGCATGGGTCCACGCCGCCGGCTCGGGAAGTGTGGGCGCGGAGAACTGGGGACGCAACGATGAACCCGCGATCAGGGCGACGAACACGCTCAGCGCGGTCACGATCGCGGTGGTCGACTTCCATCGCCGGGTCGTACCGGCGAGCCGAAGGTCCACAGTGGCGGCACTCTACAGCGCGATGCTTGGGCGGCAACCCGCAGCAAGCTGTGAATATGCTCAAAACGCGGCATCGAGGGATGCGCGCTCATGGCCAGTGCATGCGCGCGCGAAAGCCGGGAGGTATGCGGTCGTAGGCATCGACCGCACGCGATGTTGAACGGGGCTCAACGTTCCTCCTGCGCTTCGCATTCGGCCGAACGGTTGGCTGGCCGTGGTCCGCCTGGTCACGGGACCGGCGCCCGTCGATGCGTGACGCGCGATGGTGGCGAGCCGCGTCGGCATCTCGGGTAGCTGTTCGAGTGCCACCTCGCCTGAATATAGGAGCCCGCGACAACTCGGCGGGTGCGATGCACGGGTGACTAACCGCAGACTTCGGCGATTGCAGTCAGCGAGCTGAATGTCGCTTCATTCCGCCCGGCCCAATGTCCGTATGACACACAACCACTGCCGGCACGGATTGGGAGGTCACGGGCCGGAGGCCCGAGAAACCCGATCCCCTCGGGATTGCGGCTGGAGGCGTCCGCCGCCGCCTCGCAGCCGACGAACTTGTCTGCAAGCGGCTTTAGCTGGACGTACTGGTGATATCTGCTGGAAATCTCCTGTGCATCGCCCGCGTCGAGTTGTCGAACGGCGGCAGTTCGGTTTGACTGAAGTGAACGAACAGTAAATCTGTGTCGACCGAATACAGATGCGAACAATGGCGGTGGGGCTCGCCAACAACTGCGGTCTTCGACGGCCAACGGTCCCTGCGGAACAGGCTAATACACGGCCGGACAACTGTTCGGCCTGGACTGACGCAGGAGGGGTGTTGTTGTGCAACTTCGAATTTGGCCGATAGCCTGGGTTGGACGCCATCGGGATCCGTTGCTGGCCACTACCCTTGCCGGCAACCTTATTGAGGGTGGACAATCCAGCTCGATTGCCTTCGGGCCCTACCTTGTCGAGTCGCTCGACTCCCGGCGAATTCCCCTACGCCGATGTCCGGGAACCGCTCGGAATGGTAATGGCGTTGACATCTAGATGTGTATTGCGCTAGGGCGCAACAGAAGTCGTTGCCGACGGAACAGCTAGAGCCGTCTGGCTGGCAACTTGGCCGAGCCGCTTGCGGGCCCGTCGTGCTCGGTCGTCCGGCGGAGATATTTAGCCAAAAGGAAGAGACGGATGTTGGATTACGGAACACTGCCGCCAGAAATCAATTCAGCAAGAATATATTCCGGTCCTGGCGCCGGACCGATGATGGCGGCCGCCACAGCCTGGGACGTGTTGGCCGGCGCGTTGGAGTCGGTCTCACGCGGTTACTCCTCGGTGATCACGCGGTTGCAAGGCGAAAGTTGGTCGGGTAGTGCGTCGGACGCGATGGGCGGCTCGGTCGGTCCGTACATCGCGTGGCTGACAATCGCGGCTGCACAGGCCGAGGAGGCCGCCAGTCAGGCCAGGGCAGCGGCGGCCGCCTATGAGACGGCGTTCGCCGCAACGGTGCCGCCGCTGGTAGTGATGGCCAACAGGACCCAACTGGCGGAGCTGGTCGCAACCAATGTCGCCGGGCAGAACACCGGCAGTATCGCCGCCCTCGAGGCGGAATATGAGCAGATGTGGGCTCAGGATGCGGCCGCCATGTACAACTACGCGGCCTCCTCTTCGGCCGCGGCAGCGCTGAGGCAGTTCAGCCAGCCCCCGCAGACCACCACCGCCGCCGCCCAGCCCGCCCAGGCAGCGCTCTCTCGACTGATGTCGACCGTGCCGCAGGAGCTGCAATCGCTGGCAACCACAGGGACTTCGGCTTCCACATCGGCGGCGTCTTCGGCGCAGTCGCTGATTCCAGCACCCGTGCTCACCGCGTTCAGCACCTTCAATACCCTCACTGGCCCGGCCAGTTTGGCGTCGAACTTCAGCCGAACCAGCACATCGGCGATGAGCGGTTACACCGGGATTTACCGGTCCGGCATCCAAGCGGGACAGGACGCCGCCAAGGCGGCCCAGGGCGCCGCACGGGCCGCCGCAACGCCGACCACCGCGGCTTCAGCGGGCTTGCAAGCTCCTGTGCTCGCCAGTGCGGGTAACGCGACGACAGTGGGAAAGTTGTCCGTTCCGCCGAGTTGGGCGCCGACAAACCCGACAGTTACGCCTATTTCTGAACCGGATTGGTCGTCCGACGCCGACATCGGTGGTGGGCCGGCATGGGAGGAAGTACCGGTGAGCAATATGTGGAACAGCGTGCCGGCGGCGAAGTCAGCGGGGTGGTCCGGTTCCTCGGTCAACAACGCGCTGCGCGTGGCGCCGCGCAAATTTGCGATGCCCCGTCCTTCCCTTGGCGGATAACTCAGCAGCCCCCACGCAGCGCGCACCAGCCGCACTGACCTTCCCGGGTGATGGTCATCGGTGTTGAGAAAGGGATGTCGATGGTTGATTTTGGGGCGCTGCCGCCCGAGATCAACTCGGCCAGAATGTATTCCGGACCGGGCTCGGGGCCACTCACGACAGCTGCGTCGGCGTGGGAGTCCCTTGCTGCACAACTGGATTCGTACACCGCCGGCTACTCATCGATCCTCACCGAGCTGCAAGGCCGGTGGTCCGGCGGCGCGTCCTCCGCGATGGCCGGTGCGGTCGCGCCGTTTGTCGCTTGGGCGGCGGCGACGGCGGCGCGCGCCGAGCAATCCGCGATTCAGGCACGGGTGGCGGCGGCCGCATTCGAGGCGGCATTCGCCGCAACAGTACCGCCGCCGGCAATCGCGGCCAACCGCACCCAATTGGCGCTGCTGGTCGCCACCAATTTCTTCGGGCAGAACACGCCTGCGATCGCGGCCAACGATTTCGAATACGCCGAGATGTGGGCCCAAGACGCCGCCGCCATGTATGGATACGCCGCGTCCTCGTCGGCCGCATCCGCCCTGAGCCCGTTCAGCGAGCCGCCCCAAACCACCAACGTTGCAGCCCAATCCATCCAGTCTGCGGCGCTGGGTCAAGCCGCGAGTACCTCCACCGGGCAAACGCAGTCTACCGTCGCAGAGCTGATGTCCGTGCTGACGCGACAGTTGCAGGCCCTCGCGACGGGGGCAGCTACGGAGCCATCGTCGGCTGCCCAGTCTCCCGCGGCCGCCTATAGCGGGATCCTTACCGCCTTCAGTGACTTCAATACCCTCACCGGACCCGCGAATCTGGGCGCGGCTTTCAGTCGTACGGCTACGTCCGCGACCAGCGGCGGAAGCGGGATCTTTCGGACGAGGATCCAGTCCACCAGGGCCGTGGTCCCGCCCGCCGCAGTCGGGAGCCAGACCCTGGACGCTGGCGGCGTCCGCGGCGCGGCGCTCGCACGAATGGGAGCGTCGGCGTCAATGGGCAAGCTGTCGGTCCCGCGGGGCTGGGTCATCGCCAACGCGGTCGACAATCCCATCAACGGCCAGATTCCATTGCCGGACAGCGCTATTCAGGTGGCCGCGGCGGGCGCGAACCCATCCCCAGGCGCTAACATGCTGGGGGCCATACCGACGGGGCACTCCGAAGCGACCCGCAGCTTCGTCTTGCGTAACGGACGCCGCCGCTTCGAGATGCCCCGCCCGCCGTACGGTGGATAGCCGATGGGGTCGCGAGTCGCGCGCGACGACACGGTGCCGATCTGCCCGCCGGCCGTGAGCGCCCCACCGAGGTAACGCACGGTGCCGAAGACGCCGCAAACACGTTGCGAGGGCGCCTCGTGGCAACCGCGGTGCGAGCAGATTGTTGCCGTCAGCCCTCTATCGAGCAGATGAACAGCTAACATCCCCGATGCGTTCAGCCGGCGACGCGGCCGCGGCGGCGCAGCCGAACCGCGCCGGATTCGCGACGGGGCAGACGATCCGGCAAACTCGGTGCCAGCGCGACAGGTGCGCATGACTATCCACTGTCGCAACGTCGACCGTCCGGTCGAAGCTGGGGCCGCACTGCGGCCCAGCGGATCTCACAGCCGTCTGGACGTGCGGGCCGAACTGGCTGCAAATCTCCTGTAAATCGACCAGGTTAGCTTGTCAAACTCGGTTCGCTTGATTACCAAGGATGTACGACGTGCGTTGGCGGGACGGGTGACCGGGTTGTGAACGCACGAGGCGGTGGGGCTCGCCAATAACCGCGCGTCGATGATGACGGCCAACGGTCCCTGCGGAACAGACACCAAGTGGTCGGCTGGCCGGGTGTGCAGAGCAGATGTTGTGACGCGGGAGGATCGTAAATGGCCGTCCAGTTCTCGCCTCATTCACGTGATCGATGTCCCATAACACTGGGGCGCGGGGTGCGGAATTGTTGATAAGCCCAACGAGATCTGGCTCCATATGCGGACAGGGTGGCTCGACGGCCACGCCTTCATCGCCGGTGAAAGGTAGATAACGCGTGGCCCGTTCACATCGCATCGTGGTTTGGGATCCGGAAGACGCCGTGGCCTGGAACGCCGGAAACCACGCCATCGCCCGACGCAACCTGGTGTGGCAGGTCGTGAATGTGCATGTCGCGTTTTCCATTTGGTACCTCTGGTCGGTGATGGTGCTGTTCATGCCGCAGTCGGTCTACGGTTTCTCGACTGGTGACAAGCTGCTGGTGGGCGCGACCGCGGCGCTGGTCGGGGGGCTCGCGCGCATCCCCTATTCCATGGCGGCCAACTGGTTCGGCGGCCGCAACTGGACGATGTTCTCGGCGATGGTGCTGTTGTTTCCGACCGCCGGGGCCATCTTTCTGCTTGCTCATCCCGGCCTGCCGTTATGGCCATACCTGGTGTGTGCCGCATTGACCGGCCTGGGCGGCGGCAACTACTCCGCGTCGCTGGCCAAGGTGGACGGCCTGTTCCCGCAGCGGCTCAAGGGCTTTACGCTGGGCCTCACCGGGGGGATGGCCAACCTCGGGTCCGCGGGCATCCAGGCCGTCGGGCTGGTGGCGCTGGCCACGGCGGGCCACGAGGCGCCGTACTGGGTATGCGCGATCTACCTGGTGCTGCTGGCCATCGGTGGTGTCGGCGCGGCGCTGTTCATGGACAACGTCGTCGCGCACCGCACTGGATTGTCGCCGCACAACCTGCGGGCGATCCTCACGGTTCCCGACACGTGGGCGATCTCGTTTCTGTACCTGTGCGCCTCCGGTTCGTTCCTTGGATTTGCCTTCGCGTTCGGTCAGATCCTGCAGCACAACTTCGCCGCCGCCGGCGAAAGCCATGGGCAGGCATCGCTGCACGCCGCGGAGGTCGCCTTCGTGGGTCCCCTGCTGGGGTCGCTGGCGCGAATAATCGGCGGGAAAGTCAGCGACCGGTTCGGCGGCGGCCACGTGACGCTNAAATCGGCGGGAAAGTCAGCGGCCGGTTCGCCGGCGGCCACGTGCCGCTCGCGGTCTTCGCCGCCTCGATCGTGGCGGGCGGGTTCCTGGTCGGCGTCAGCGCGCACGCCGATGCGGCCGAGGACCGGGGCACCGCCGTGACGGGTTTTACCCTGGTCGGCTACATCATCGGGTTCATCGCGTTGTTCATTTTCTGCGGCGCCGCCAAAGCGGCGGTGTACAAGCTGATTCCGTCGGTTTTCGAAAAGCGCGCCCGGGCGCTGGGGATCGGTGCGGCCGAACGCGGTCACTGGGCCCGCGTCCGGTCGGGTGCGCTGATCGGCGTCGCCGGCGCCTTCGGGGCGCTCGGGGGTGTGGGGATCGACTTGGCGCTGCGGCAGTCCTACGACACCACCGGCACCGAGACGCCGGCGTTGTGGACCTTCCTGCTGTGCTACGTCGCTGCCGCGGCGCTGGTCTGGTACCGCTACGTGCGACCCGACGCCGATGGCGTGGCGATGCCGGAGTCGGTGCGAGTGCCCGCGGAGGAGGTCGTCAAGACGTGACCCCGTCACGTACCCAGGATCCGGCCGGTGAGCTGCTGGAGACAGTTGTCGCGATAGCGGTCGAAGCCGGAAAGCTCATCCTCGAGCATCAGCGGCGCCCCGTCGTCGCCACCAAAGCGGATTCCTCCCCGGTCACCGACGCCGACCTGGCGGCGCATCGCTACATTGCCCAACACCTCGGGGCCTTGGATCCGGGCATCCCGATCATTTCGGAGGAAGCCACCGCGGCCGACTACGAGACGAGGAAACGGTGGCGGCGGTTCTGGCTGGTGGACCCGCTGGACGGAACGAAGGAATTCGTGCGGGGCAGTGATGAGTACACCGTCAACATCGCCCTCATCGACGATCACGAACCCGTGCTGGGGGTAGTCGTCATCCCGGGGAAAGACCTGATCTACTACGCCGCGAAGAGGACGGGCAGCTGGCGCCGGGACGGGAACAACCCCCCGGTGCGAATATTTTCGTCAGTCCCGGACCTGGCACGGGGGCTCACGGTCGTGGAGAGCAAGTCGCATCCCTCCGAAGCACTGGAAAGTTACTTGAAGGACCTTCCCGTGAAGGAGCGGATCAGCGCCGGCAGCTCGCTCAAATTCTGCCTGGTCGCAGAGGGCGCCGCCGACATCTACCCGCGGCTGAACCCGACCATGGAATGGGATGTGGCGGCGGGGGATTGCATTTACCGGAACTCTGCGCGGTCTGGTCAACGAGCCTCGTCATTGACCTATAACAAACCCACCTTGAGGAACGACGGTTTCGTCGTCGGCTTCCGATGAACCCTGCTTAGGAGCTGAGAATGGCCAACAACATCACCTGGCACCAACACAACGTCACACGCGGTGAACGCGAGCGGCTCAATGGCCACCGGGGCTGCGTCATCTGGTTCACCGGGCTGAGCGCGAGCGGCAAGAGCACGGTCGCCAACCTCGTGGAGCAAAAGCTGTACGAGCGGGGTGTGCGCACCTACCTGCTGGATGGCGACAACGTACGGTACGGGCTCAATGCCGGACCGGACATCCTCGAGGAACGCCATGGCAGCGAGTTCGCCGGGCGGTTCGGACTGGGCTTTTCGGCCGAGGACCGCGAGGAGAACATCCGCCGGATCGGTGCCGTCGCGAAATTGTTCTGCGAGGCCGGGCTGGTGGCGCTGACCGCGTTCATCAGTCCGTATCGGCGCGATCGCGACGCGGTGCGCGCCACGCTCGACGATGGCGACTTCATGGAGGTCTTTATCGACACCCCCATCGAAATATGCGAACAGCGTGACCCGAAAGGGCTTTACAAGAAAGCCCGGGCGGGTCAGATCAGGGGGTTCACCGGCATCGACGATCCCTACGAACCACCGCTACATCCCGAGTTGCGAGTGGAGGGCGGCAAAACCGACGCCGAGACGCTGGCGCTCGAGGTGGTTTCCCACCTCGAGCGGGTCGGTGTGATTCCCGCCCCGGCCGGAAGCCGAAACTCCCGGGAGGGGATGGTTGAAGTTTAGGGAACACGTGGTCCGCCACACGAGACGCGAACTGATGCAATCACTCATACCTATCCCGAAATCGAGGTCATGACGATGGAATACAGGGGCCACAATGGGAGAACGATTGTGGAGCAGGTGTCCACCGAGAACGCGGCTCGCGCGATCCGGGGCCTGCCGCGCATTCCCATATCCAAGGCGACGGCGCACGAGGTGATCAGCCTTTCCTATGGGTTTTTCACGCCGCTCACGGGGTTCATGGGCCGGCAGGAGGTGGACGGAACGCTGGACAAAATGCAGCTTCCTGACGGAACGCTGTGGAGCATCCCGATAGTTTTCGACATATCCGCGGAAGACATTCAGAAGTTGGACATCCGGGAAGGCGGCAGTGCCGTCCTCGAATATCTCGGCGCGCCGATGGCGATCTTCGAGATCGCCGAAATATATGACTACGACCTGGAGCGGATGGCCGAAAAGACCTACGGCACTGCCGATCCCCGGCACCCCGGGGTCAAAAAGACACTGGGCTACGAAAACAGGTTCATCGGTGGCGAGATCACGCTCATCAACGAGCCGGTCTTCAACGAGCCGTTCCGGAGTTTTTGGCTCACTCCGAAGCAACACATGGACGCGCTGCTGGAGAAGGGCTGGAAGCACGTCGTCGCCCATCAGACCCGAAACGTTCCGCACACCGGTCACGAGGCCCTGATGAAGCAGGCCTGGTTCGCCTCCAATGAGGACATGCCGGTCGACAACCTGAGCACCGGCGTGCTGGTCAACGCGATCATCGGACAGAAACGCGTGGGTGACTACATCGACGAGGCGATCCTGTTGGCGCAGAACGCGCTGCGGACCAGCGGGTACTTCCGAAACGACGTTCACATGGTGTCTTTCACACTCTGGGACATGCGATATGCGGGGCCCCGGGAGGCGATCTTCCATGCGATCCTGAGGGCGAATCTCGGGTGCACGCACCACATGTTCGGCCGGGACCACGCCGGTGTGGGCGATTTCTACGATCCCTACGACTCCCAGAATCTCCTCAAAGAACACCGAACAGAGCTCGGGATCAAACCGGTATTCCTGCGTGAAAACTGGTACTGCCCAGAGTGTTTGGATGTCACGAACTCGGCGCTCTGCGGACATGAGGACAAATCCCAAAGTTTCAGCGGCAGCCTGATCAGAAGCATCCTGACCGACGAAGTGAAGCCGACGCAGAAGGTGATGCGACACGAGGTGTTCGAAGTGGTGATGGAATGCGCCGCCACCCACGGCCAGGGCTCACCCTTCGTGACCGAGGAATACCTGGAAAACCGGCGCCCGGTCTTCACCCTCAACCCCCTGGAAGGACTCGACTCATGAGCCGGCAGCCGGGAACCATCAAGATCAACGTGTGGATCAACGAGGAGCGGTTGGAAGCGTTGCAAAACGCCGGAATGGCGGAACTGGCGAACGAGGCTTTCGCCGGCATGAAGCTGCTGGAGATCTACACCACCGAGGAGCAGAAGAATGTGCTCCTGAAGCGGTACCCCGGCGCGAAGTATGATTCGGCCACGACGCGCTCCATCGAGCTGCTGCCCAAACAGGCAAAGGACAAGTTATTGGACTTGTCCATCGAGATGCATTCGACCGGTCCCGAGGTGATGGGCCGTTTTCTCGAAGAAGCGCGATCCTGAATTTCGGGTAACCAGCCCCTTCAATTCTGGTAACCAGCCCCTTCGTAGAAGGGGCTGGTTGTGCTATTTCCATCCGGCCAATTCTGAGCAATTTAGCCAGGAAACTCCTGTATATACCTGACGCGGATCGACCGCCCAAGCGACAGGAAGCGTCCAACCAAAACACAGCTAGTCATAAGCTTGCGTCACCATAATAAGAATCATGCTGAGTAAAATGCGCACCGCGATCCGGCCGGCCTCTCGGGCCTGCGCCGACCGCGGCTAAAATCTCCAGCTCAGGCGCGCTTTCCAGGCGTCGCGAAGGCGTAGCACACTCGACGCCGCGCGACATATGGATATCGCCTGCCGCGATTATTGGGAAGGGAGGGCTGCGTTTAGAAAGGTTCCTTTTCTAAACCGACCCCAACTATTTCTTGTTGATCATCGTTCGCGCCATTTGCGACCGAGCTGACGGAAGGCAAATATTCTATGGAAAAGCAGCTGCTCGCTCCGACCAGAGTCGTGCGAGACTATCTGTCCAACTCGATGGTGTGGGAAGACTTTCTCGCCCAGGGTGGTTTCGTCGAGGGGGACATCGTCGTCGCGGATCCATTCAAGGCCGGCACGACGTGGACCCAGCGGATCGTCCAGCAAATCCTTCATAACGGCGAGGAGCCGGAGGGCGGGCTGTCGGACACGTCGCCCTGGCTCGATTCCAGCTGGGGAGATCACGCCGGAATGCTCAAGGTGCTTGGGGAGCAACGCGATTCCGGGATGCGTCGGGTGATGAAGTCGCACCTGCCCGCGAACGCCCTGCCGATCGCGCCCGAGGCCCGTTACGTATTCGTCGGGCGCAACGGCAAAGACCTTGGGATCAGCTTCCACAACTATCTCTACAACTTCTCCGAGCCGACGATGTCGCAGATCAATCGGATCCACGCCGAGTGGTCGGGTGACCCCACGCCGCTGGTGATCCCCGAGGACATGCAGGAGTTCTTCGACCTGTGGCTGGACAATGACGGGTATCAGTGCTGCGACCTTCTCGACATCATGAAGTCGTGGTGGGAGCTTCGGGACGAGCCGAATGTCCTTCTCCTGCACTACGCACAGCTCAAGAAGGACCTCCCCGGTCAGATCGCCCGGCTGGCGGACTTCTTCTCCATCGATCCCGCATCGCTGAGCATGGACGTCATCGTCGAGCATTGTTCGTTCGATTACATGAGCGCCAGGGCGGAAAAGATGGCGCCGTTCGGCGGATCGCACATGTCGAGCGCCAAGGCCTTTTTCCACAAGGGCCTCAAGCGCGATCACCGCAACGAGTTGAGGCCGGCGCAGGTGCAACGCTTCGACCGCGTCGCACTCGAAAAGCTTGGCGAGGAGTGCGCCCACTGGTTGGAAACCGGGGAAAGGCTCTGAGCCGCCTCCCTTTAGGGCGAGGCGCCGCCTACCGGGGCCCATGGCTGATGGATGTCGTTGCGCTGGTCTACGTCGCGGTGGCGGCGCAGTGCAACGGCTGGCATTACCTGTTCTTCCCTGGGCTGGCGGCGCTTTCGCATGACGTGTTGACTCGCCCGTGGGGAAAGTGGGCGAGTCAACCGGGGCGACTTGTCGTGACGCCGGTGCTGGGCGCCGCCATCGGGACGCTGATCACCGCGATGTTCCCCTATGGCGTCTTGAGCATGCTGCTTGTCGTTGCGCTGTGCGTGCTGCTGGTCGTTGTGCTCAGGTCAAACATCGCCCCGGCGATCGCGGCCGGCGTGCTGCCGCTCTTCCTGGGCATCAAAACCTGGATGTATCCGGCGTCGATAGCGGTCAGCCTGGTGGTATTGGTCGTCATTTTGTTGCCTTGGCGAAGGCGTTTCCGGCCGACGCATCACGACCTTGACGACGCGTTGGAAGCGCGGCCCGGCGGAAGTTCCTGGGTCCTGCCGTTTTTCGTGTTCGTCACGGCCATGGCGCTTTGCGCGGCGACCTCGGGACTCCGGCTTATCCTCTTCCCCCCGCTCATCGTGATCGCCTACGAGATGTTCGCCCACCCCACCGTGTGCCCGTGGGCGGGAAAGCCGGTGGCCCTTCCCGCTGCGTGCTTTCTGACGGCGACTGCCGGGTGGGCCGCCGTCAGCGTCCTCGGAAGCGGCGGCATTGCGGCCGCATGCGCAATGGCGTCGGGCGTCATCGTGCTTCGGCTACTGAGGCTGCACATGCCGCCCGCGCTGGCCGTTGGGCTTCTTCCCCTTGTCATCCATTCCCCCGACGTCACATACCCGGTGTCCGTGGCCATCGGGACAGGAGCACTGACGCTCGCAACGCAGCTGTACCAGCGATGGGTCATCCGCCAGGGCCGCGCTGGCCGAAATATGACCGACTTGAGGAGTGCACGATGTCGAACAGCCAATTGACCGCGGTGATATTCGTTTTGCTGGCGCTCGTCGGCCTGGCGCAGTTGCTGGGCTATGCGTTCGTGAAGCTGCGGCAACCGAAAGTCGTCGGCGAAATCCTGGCCGGCGTCGTGCTGGGCCCGGCGCTGCTCGGCCGACTGCCGTTCGTGGAGCACGTCGTGAGCACCGCCAGGCACAACACCCAGATCCTCAGCTTCGTCTACTGGCTCGGTCTGCTACTGCTGATGTTTGTTTCCGGCGCCGAGGTGCAGCAGCTCTTCGGCCGAGGCGAGCGGCGCACCGTGAGTTGGCTCGTCGTCGTCGGGACCGGCGTCCCGTTCCTCCTGGGGCTGATCTTCGCGCCCCACCTGATCACCCCGAGTCTGGCTGGGCCGCACGGTAATCGCGTGTCGTTGATCATCATTCTCGCGGTCGGCGTGGCCGTGACGTCGGTGCCGGTGGTGTCGAAGATCTTCGCCGACCTCAAGATCCTGGACACGCGGTTCGCGCGGCTGATTCTCGGTGTCGCCGTGCTCGAGGACATCGTCCTGTGGCTCGCACTCGCGATCGCCACGTCCATCGCCGCGAAATCCCATCTGCACCCGTGGCAGATGTCGTTGCACCTCTTGGTGACGGTGGCCTACTTCGGCCTCGGGCTCACGATCGTGCCGCGCCTCATCAAGCGCCTCAACACGGCTCGCTGGAATGCCCTCGCGCGGCACTCGCCCACCGGCTACGCGATCGCGGTCCTGCTGTCATACTGCGCGGTCGCCGGCGCGCTCGACGTCAACCTCGTGTTCGCCGCGTTCCTCGCGGGTTTCGCCCTGGTGCATCGGAAGCGCAGGATCTTTGACGACTCGATCGACGCGATCAGCAAAGTGTCCTTCGCCTTCTTCATCCCCGTGTACTTCGCGATCGTGGGGCTGAAGCTGGACCTCATCCGCGGCGTCTCCCTGCCGATGATCGTCATCTTCATCGTCGGCACCTGCGCAGTCAAAATGGCGTCGGTCGCGCTGGCCGGGCGATTCGCCGGCTTCCGCGGCCTCGAACTGATCAACCTCGGCATCACCACCAACGCCCGCGGCGGCCCCGGCATCGTCCTGGCCAGCGTCGCCTTCGACGCCGGCATCATCAGCTCGAAGTTCTACACGACGTTGGTGGTCGCGGCCGTGCTCACCTCGCAGCTCGCCGGCGCCTGGCTCGACCACGTCCTGCGCAAGGGCTGGCCGCTACTGAAATCGGATGCGGCGAAGGAACCCGTGGACGTGCCGACACCGCAGGCGCCGACGCCGGCGTAGCTTTTCACGCGCCGGCTGAGCCGACCACGAGCAGGACGCACCCGACCGCGGCCAGCAGCGTGGCGACCTCGACGCGGCGTCGCGACCGGATCCAGTCGTGCAGCGCGCCCATCGCCGTGCGCGTCCGCCGGGGCGCCAGCAGATACGCGAGCAACGGAAGCTCCACCAGCGCGAAGGCCACGACGTTGAACATCACCAGCGCCCCGACTTGCGTCGCGGCCGCGGCGCCCGAGGCCAGGATGACGGCCAGCGCGGCCAGATAGTCCACCGACGGCAGGGCGATCCCCAGCCCGGCGACTCCCGCCACCCACAGTGAACGCCCACTCGCCAAGCGCTTGGCGCGTGTCGCCAACCTTTGGGGCACGGCGGCGCGGCGCGTGTCGGGCCGCACGATCACCACCGCGGCGACCACGAGCGCCAGCAAGCCGATGGCGATTTGCACCCTGGGCAACGTGAAGTATGTCGACCCCAGCAACCTGCGTCGCAGGACGAACAAGACGACCAGGCCCACGGTCAGGCCCATCGCGAAGCCGCCGCACAGGAAGGCGAGTAGTTGCAGCATCGGTCGGGGCCGGTTGAGCATCAGCACCGTCATGCCGACCCGGAACGGCTCGAGGCTGACGGCGATGGCCATCACCAGGATCGTGAGCAACATGACGGCCGCCAGGTTACCGTCCGGCCTTCGCTACGTGATTACGCCCCAATGGAACACGCGGGAGGTGAGCAGCACGAGCCCGAGGGAGACCGAGGCGACGACGGTCAGCCCGATGACCGCGACGACGAGCGGGCGCCACCCGGTGCGGGCGATTTGCCGGACGTCGGTGGTGAGGCCGACGCCGGCGAAGGTCAGCAGGAACGCCCATTTCGACACGTTGGCCAGGTTCGCGGTCTGCCCCTTGCTCAGCCAGTGCGCGGTTGCGATCGCCGAGACCGCGAGGAAGCCGAGCACGAATTTCGGGAACTTCGCCCAGACTAACGCGGCCTTGGCCCTGGCACCGGGCGCGAGCGCGTCGGCCTGTCCGCGGGCGGCCCAGTACAGCGCGAATCCCAGGACGACGAAGCCGATCAGCGCGTTGCGGGTGGACTTGACCAGCACCGCGATCTTGCCGGCGTGGTCGGAGAACAGGTATCCGGTCGCGGTGGTTTCGGCGGTGTTGTCCACCGCCAGGCCGGCCCACAGACCGAATTCGTAATTGGTGAGGCCGAACAGGTGCCCCAGCGGGGGCAACGCGAACAGCCCGACCGCTCCCAACGCCAGGATCGACGCGATCGCGTAGCTGACGTCGGCGTTGCGGGCCCGGATCGCGCCCTTGGCGGCCACGATGGCCGACACCCCGCAGATCGAGGTGCCGATCGCCAGCAGCGAGCCCAGCTTGCCCGACAGGCCGAAGGCGCGCGCCACCACCAGAATGATCGTTCCCGCGACCGCCATGTCCACCAGGATCTGCACCAGGCTGGTTGCGCCGAGCTTGGCGATGTCGCCCAGCACGAATCGCGAACCCAGTGCCACGATCCCGACCTTGAGCCAGAACTGGTAGGTCAGCACGCCGGGCCGAAATATCCGATGCAGGCCAACGGTGTTGGCGATCAGCAGGCCAATCACGATGGCCCACAACACGTATTCGATGTCGGGGACGGTCCAGTGGTGGTGTTTCGCCACCGTGCTCCACCAGATTTGGGCGTACTTACCCAGCACGCCCACGCCGATCAGCAGCAGGATGCCGGGCACGTAGTCCAGTGGGCGCCCGCTGGTGAAGGCGGCTTCCGCGGACTCTTCCTCGGCTTCCTGCGCGTCGATGCTGAGGGTGCTCATGGCGTCACCAGGGGATCCTGGGAAGCACGCCGGCGACCGCCAACGCGACGATCACGCCCGCCAGCAGCGTCGCCCACCAATCCTCGGATAACCGGATCACGACGCAATGGTGGCGTGGCCGGCGTTGGGGGCCAATCGATTGGCTCGCCCTGAATTTAGGTCGGTAGCCCGTCCCGGTCGGCGTCGGCACGGTAGCGCTCCACCCATTCGTCGGAGCGCTGGTCGGCCTGGCGTTGCAGCGCCGGCTCGGGCGCCAGCAGCGGGTCCAGCCCCAACGCCTCGAGGATGGTGGCCACCACCTCAGTCAGGTTGCGCCACAACACCGGATACGGAACCTCCAGCGGCTCGATGTCTTCCTCGGCGAACCAGGTCCGCCAGCCTTCCTCCTGGGCGCGCAGCATGGTGACGACGTGCGCGATCGCGCCGGCGTGGTAGGTGGCGCGCGCGTCGCGCGCGGGATCGGGGCTGCCGCGCCACACCCGCGTCTGCACCGCGCGCCAGAACGACACCGCCTGCGACACCACATCGGGTCGGTGCACGTGGATGAGGAGCGGTTCCTCGCCGATGACATCGCGGATCGCGGCCCGCAGGCCGTCGCCGGATCGATTCGGCAGGTCCTTTGCGCGGTTCAACAGCAGCGGCGTTTGGTTCCACATCAGCTTGCCGCCCCACACGCCGTTGGGTGTCCGCCCGACCGTGCGGATGTAGTCGCGCCAAATCTCCGGGGGCGCCAGGTCGGGCGTCCCCTCGTCCATGGGATCGAGCAGGCGCAGTATCGACTCGTCGTCCACGCCGGCGAACCACTCCCGCGGCTGCGGGGACTGGCTGGTGGCCGGCAGGTACTGAAAGAACTCCTGGGGCTCGCCGGCCACGCCGGTGGCGCGCAGGGATTCCACCAGCAGCGTGCTGCCGCTGCGCTGAGAAGCCAGCACCAGATATGACGACGGGCTTTCAGTCACCAAGGAAGCCTAACCGGCGGAAAACGCCCCGCAACTCGTTCGATCGGGTTCACGCTGAACATAAGTATCGGCCGCCGGGCGCCGGCCGCCGGATGCGATGATGACCGTCGTGCACAACTCCGTCAAAGAGTCGGCCCGCCGAATCATCTGGCGCGCGGACCGGGGAACCACCGCCGAGCTGCGTCGACGCTTCGTGCCACTGAATCCGGTAGGCGTGGAAGGCTTTCGTCAATACCTACGCGAGAACTGGTCGACAGAGGACTATTGGGATTCCGAGGTTGGACGTCACGACATGGACGAGCACACCGTCGGGCGTCTGATCTACGACCGGCACGAGTACGTGCCGTGGCTTGACGGCCTCCGCCGCCTGGACGGCGCGCGAGTGTTCGAGATCGGCTGCGGGACTGGGTCGTCCATCATGGCCCTGGTCGAGCAAGGCGCCGAGGTCACCGGCATCGACGTGGTGGAAGAATCCATAGCCGTGTCGCGGGCCCGGTTGCGTTTCTTCGGGCTCGGCGAACCGGCCCTGCATCACATGAATGCGACCGAGATTGCCGCGCATTTCGACCACGCCGGCTTCGATTTCGTCATCTTCTTCGCGTCGCTGGAACATATGACGTATCACGAGCGGTTGACCAGCCTGCGAGCCGCCTGGCAGTTATTGGCCGACGGCGGGATCCTCTGCATTATCGAAGCGCCCAATCGGCTATGGCTTTTCGACGATCACACCGCCGACTTGCCGTTCTTCCACTGGCTGCCGGACGAGATAGCTCTGGAGTACCTGAAGCGGACGCCTAGGTACCAAGCGTCGGCGTTCGACACCACGTCGGAGGACGCCAAGCTGGAACTCACCCGTCGCGGTCGCGGCGTGAGCTATCACGACATCGAGTTGGCCTTGGGACCGATCTCCGAGCTCGACTTCATGGCCGATCGGCAGACGTTTCAGATGAAGCAGAATCCCTTGCGCTGGCTGTACTATCGCCAATCCGCGAATCGTCGCTACGCCAACTTGTTACGCCGACAATGCGCTGAGCTGCCGTTCGGCCTGTTCATGCCGTACCTGAACGTCGCGATTCGCAAGGCGGCCGGCTGAACGGGCGGCGTTGTTCGGATCGAATCCATTGTGTCGACAGGAATCAAGTCGAGTAGTGGTCGAGTAGTCAACTACTCATTTCCGCGGGGGGTCGCTGGGAGGATGGTTAACAGCGCGGCCTGGCGCGATATCGAGAGTCGAGGGGGCCACATGAACAACCTCACCATTCGGCGCCTTCGCCCCATGCTGCGACTTATGCCCCGCAGCAGGCGAAGGGGTCGTCATCGCGTGCCGCCTTGCGATCTGCCCGCCGGCCGAATCACGAGCACACGTCTCGATCGCGGTTCGGTCGTCCCGCTGTGCGCCGTGTGCATCGAAGCCGGTCGCGCAACAGAAGCGACCTTCCAAACGAGGGACCAGCTCTGCGGCTGCGATCAACACATCCTAGAGCTTGAGCAACACGGACGCGCCGCGATACACCGACAACGCAAGCGGGTCGCGGCACAAGCGGTCGAGTCACGCTGAGGCGAATATTGGTAGCGCTGTTCAGTTCTCGTTCCTAGCGGCACGCATGAGGTGGACGAGCTGCTCACGATCGTCGATGCCCAACTTGCCGAAGATGCGGTACACGTGTCCCTCCACGGTTCGCACCGAGACGACCAGCCGGTCGGCGATCTCGCGGTTGGACAAACCGGTCGTGACCAAGTTCGCGATCTCGCGTTCGCGGGCCGTGATGGGCAATGGCGAAGCCGCGGCATCGACCGCCGGTGTCCGTACCCCGCCCTGCGCGGCCAACGTGTGCGCGCGAGTCGAGGATCGTATCTGCTTGCCGCGCTGGCAGGTGTCGGCGTGTTCGCGCGCCGCCTGGGCGGCCGCGTCGGCAGCCAGCGCCAGTGCGCCCATGTCGGCGAACCGATCGGCCGCGGCGTCGAGGGCGTCGCCATCGTGGTCGGCCAGGCCGCGGGCGTGCTCGGCGATTTCCTCTGCCATGGGGGTCTTGAGTACCTTGGCCAGCTCGGCCAGCCTCTGGGTCTGGGAGCGGACGCCGAGACGGACGGCGGTGTGCAGGGCCCGCAGCTCGACGGCGTCCATCCCGGATTGTCGGGCGATTTGCGCTGCGCGCAGCGCATGTGTTTGCGCTGCCGTCGGGTGGCCCGCGGCGGCGCGCTCCCAGGCCCGGGCCAGCTCTAGCTCGGGCGCGAACACCGCGACCTGGGGTCCGTAAGCGTCTTCGGCCCTGCGCAGCGCCGCCGCGGCGCACGCGCTGTCTCCCCGCGCGCCCTCGGCCTGCGCGGACCAGGCTGATACCAGCATCAACCAGCCCGACGGAAAACCCCGCGACATCGCCGATACCGAATCCTGAAGGGCGGCACAGGCCGACGTCAACACGCCCCGCGCAAGCAGCACCGCTCCGAGCATCGCGTGCAGGAAGGCGTCTGCAGCGGGCCACACCCTGGTCGTGGACGCATAGCGTTCCCGAACCCGTTCGGCCGCAGGGTTGTCGCCGGCCGACGTCAGCGCCACCACCTCGGCCAAACCCATGGCAAACCGGCACGGTCCCGATTGGTCGAATGCGGCTGCCCGCCCCGCGTCCGCCACGCGCCGGACTTCGCCGACCTGCCCGGTGAGGGCCAACGCCCAACACGTCCACGTGGCAGCCCACGTCCTCATCACCGGTGGCACATCGGATTGACAGACTTCGAACCCGAGGTCGAGTGCCGTTCGGACGTCCCCGGAAAAGCATGCAAACGCCGCCTCCATGGCCGTGACGAGCGGCAGGAGTGCGTCAGAATTGATGCGCCCTTTGACGTCGGCGAGCGCCACCCGGGCCGGCTCCACCTGCCTGCAGCTGAAGAAGAGATTCGCGGCACGCAGGCAGCCCCACTGCACAACCGTCCGCTCATCGGCACCAGCGGGGTTGGCGTCGTTGAGCACCGCCTCGACCTCGTCGCCCCGTCCCTGCCAGCCCATCGCCTCCGCCAGCACGATCGCGGCCGGCAGGCCGCCGCCGCGCTCGAAAGCGAAGCGGGCCAACTCCTCTCCGCGCGCGACGTCCGACATGGTCATCGCGCTGGCCGCCGCGTCGATGATCAAATCGAGGTCGGGCGAGATGTCGCTTCGCGTCATCAACTGCGCCAGGAGCATCCGGGTGCGCACGTCGGGCGACCCCGACCGCTCCCGCTGCGTCTGCACCTGCTGCTGAAGTTGTTGCGCCAGAAGGGTGGTGAGCTGTCGTGTGCGCACTACTCCGGCTCGATGCATCGCGACCTCACCGAAGACGGGATGACCCAACCGCGCCACCGTGTGGAAGCCGTCGGCGACCACCTGGATCACCCCGCGCCGCTCGAGGCGTCCCACCACGTCGGCATCGCACAGCTCGCGCAGGATCTCCCAGTCGAGCACCTCTGCGACCGCCACGATTTCCACGGCCTCCAATTCCTCCGGCGTGAAGGATTGCAGTCGAAATTCGAGCAGATCGTAGAGTTCGCGGTCCGCGCGCAACGCACCGTGCAGTTGCCAGCCCGCATCCGTGTGCACCAACACGCCGCTTTCGCGACCCGCGCCCAGCAAGCTGCGCAGCAGCAGCGGGCTCCCCGCCGCCCGCCCGTGCAACGCGTTGATCAGCCCGGAGTCGACGACGCCACCGAGCACGGCGCGGGCCAACTCCTCGGTCTGCTCCGGGGTGAACGCCGCAATGTGCAGGCTCAGCAACAACCGCTCTTTCAACAGCGCGGTCACCGCGTCCGGCACCGGTTCACCCGACCGGATTGTCGCGATCAAGCGCGCGCAGCCACTGGCAGCGAGCTGTTGCACCAGCGTCGACGACAACGGGTCAAGCAGCTGCGCGTCGTCGACGACGACGACGAGGTTCGTTTCCTGTTCCAGCGTTCGTTGCGCGGCCGCGAGCATGGCGGCCGGTTCCTGCGGCGCCTCCACCGTCACCGACCGATAGAACGCACCTAACGGCACCGTCGAGCCGGTTTGGGTGCCCAGCACATACCGCACGGTCGCCCCGTCCGACTCGAGTGTGTCGGCAAGCGAGCGAGCCAGCGTCGATTTGCCCACCCCGCTTTCGCCGACCAACGCGACGCCACGGAACTCCGCGTCTTCGGCAAGCGCCGCCAGGGCTTGACGCCGTTCGTCGTCGCGGGCCACTATCGGCCACTCCGACGCGCTCTCCGTTTGCAAGACCCCGAACCTCCCGGACCAGGTGATTTGCAGAGGCTACTGAGTCCGTCCACGATTCGGGGCAGATTTCCACTTTCCGGACACAATCCGGTTAACCGGGTTAAGCGGACACATTTTGGGGAAAAATCATGCCTGCCGCAGGGTTTTTGGGCAAGACGCGTACTTGTAGGCCACGGGGTCGGCGCGAATCATTCTGGTGCGCCGGAATTACCCTTTCCGTATTGATGACAAAAGTTTCGCACCGACAGATTTTGGACCGGCAAGAGCCGGCCACGCGGTTACTGGGCGGATCACCCTCGTCTTGGCCGGCGCCGTCGCCGGGGTCGGTTCGGACCTGTCATCAATGGATGAACTGCTGGTGGCGCTTGATGCCGGCCTTGGGCGAAGTCCTTGCCGCCGCGATGGTCGGTCTGTCGTTGCGGGACTGGATGATTCGTCCGTGCCCGCGCACGCGTGAGGTGACCGACCGGGCGCCGCGCCGAAAAGCGCTGGCGTTCAACGCCACACGTCCGCCATCGCGGACGGGGCTACCAGCCGCTGATCACGGTGTTCCTGAACACATGAAAGGAAAGCCGCACGGTGGCTTCTGCGTCGCCTCCGGGGGCGGGGGATCGGTTCCCTCCCAAACACTGGGGTCGACGTTTCCATGCCCCCACACGACGCCCCACCACGTGTGGCACTGACTCCTGTCCCAGTGAACACCGAGCCCGTCCGACCCCCCGGGGCATCCGTGACCGGTGCTCGGGCGCAGTCCCATCGGATCTCCCGGGCAGCACTTGTACGGCCCGGATGCGCCCGGGGGTACCGGTCCGTCCTCCGGCAGAAGACCATGCACCGGTGGCATGAATCCGTGGTCGGCTTGGGCGGTGGCGGCCCCCACGCCCAACAGCGCCACGGCGACGCCACCTGACAGCAGGGTTCCACCGAGCATCCTCGTCACTGCGCGATAGTGCGACACGGCCTGGCCTCGCTTCCTTCCTTGACGATGCTGACGATCAGTATCGGCTCACACTGAATACGTCGCATAGGTAATTGACCACTCGAAGCAGCACATATGGGCCGGTTTGTTACCGAACCCAACAAACCGAGGGTTCGTGCTGGTGCCCATGGCGCTTCCTACCGCCTTTCTCGGGTGGTGCGGCGATGCGGGCCTCGCGCAAGATGCGCGTTTGCACCACGAGGCTGCTGACTTCTGAACTACGGCCAGCGAGCGCAGAGAGGTGCGCAGGCCGGCCCACGGGGCACATGGACTCCCTCGCCGATGTCGTTGTGTTGCGGACTATCCGGGAAACCGGCCGCCGGATACCAATAGTCTTGGCAGACATTCAGATCCCAGCCCTCCCGCTGCATGGCGACGATCGGACCCCCGGTGAGATGTGGTCGTTCGGATCCGGGTGGCCTGGGCAGCAGGTGAAGTGATTGAGCGGAGCAGGACCGGGTTGAGCTTCGGCGCTACCCGCGCCCAGTCCCAAACCCGCGACCGCGATGCCGCCCGCCAGCAACGCCTTCGCGATCAACGCTCTCAGCGTGCGTGCGGTGTCCATGGCGGCTCCTTTCGCTGCTATCCGGCCGTAGCCTATTGCCGGGCGCTTGCGAAATCCTTGCGCCTAATCGGCCGCCGATCAGTTCCACCATGTCGTCATCGAATGGCGCGCAGTTCGGCGCGCATGGAGCCGATTGCGTCGCACACCCTTGATCTGACCGACCGCATCTGCTTCTGTGGCAGCAGCATCGGCCAGAAGACCGCCGGCGCCCGGGTTGGTCGGCGTGCGGGGCCGCCGCCCGTGGTCTGGCCGGTGCCGCGGGCGGCGCCCTCGCCGCAGGCGGACTACGCCGAGCGCTCGGTCACCCGCAATCCCAGCGAAAACAGCAGCCGCACCTCGGGATCCGACAGCGACGTCGCCAACAGCTTCTCGATCCGTCGCACCCGGTAGCGAACGGTGTTGGGGTGCACTTGCAGCGCCCGGGCTGCGGTTCCGATGTCGCCGAAGCTGTCCAGGTAGGCCCGCAGCGTGTCGGCCAGCACCGGGTCTCGGGCGCGCAGATCGCGTATCCGCGGATCGACCAGCCGCTGGTCGGCGCCCACCACGGTGACGATCTCGTCGAGCAGGACGGTGGTGCGCGCTTCGGCCAGCGTGGTCACCTGCCCGATCGAAACCGGGTGTCGCTCAGCGCTATCGAGTACGCGGTCGACCTCGGTGCGGGCGGCGGCGACCTCTGCCAGACCGGCGACCGAGGCGGCGATGGCGGCCCGCAGCTCGACGTCGAGTTCGGCGCGCAGGGAGCCGATCGTCCCGCGTACCCACGAGGTGACCGACCGGGTCTGCGTCTGTGGCAGCAGCACGTAGACGCGTGACTGGCGCGAGGCAACCTGGGCGTCGCGCCGAAAAGCGCTGGCGCTCAACGCCAGCACGTCCGCTATCCGCGGATGGGGAGTACCCACGGTGTCCCAGCCGACCAGCGCGGCGGAGCCGTCGCCGGAGAGGCCGAGTTCGTGGGCGACGGCAGCGGCGTCGCCGGGTTCGTCGCTGAGCCCGAGCAATTGCTGTATCCGTCGTGCATGCGTCGACGGACGGGCCGCCAGCCGCAACATGATTCGTGCGGCCAGGACCGCCGCGCCGCGCAACATGACCTCGGCGTCGTCGGCCAGCGGCTGCGAGCCCTGCTGCACCCAGATGGCCCCGGCGAACATCGGCGGTCGGCGGGGGCCGGCCGGTGGCTGGTGGATGCCGATCGCCAGCCGGGGGCGCAGGCCCAGCTCGGGGCGCTCGGCCACCCGCACCACCTCGCCGCTGGACCGCAGCGCGTCGAAGATGCCCCACTGGCCGATCCATTTCAGGTGCTCGGGTGGCCCGGCGCGGCCCAGGATGGACAGCCGGCGCAGCTCGTCGGCTTCGTCGTTGGAGGCCGAATAGGCGAGCACGTGCGACTGGGCGTTCTCGATGCTGACCATGCCGTGGATGCGGTCGGCCAGCGACTGTGCCAGGCCGAACAGGTCGGTGCCCGAGTCATCGACGGGGTCGCCGCGATCGCCGTGATGTTCCAAAACGTGATTGACCAACTGGTAGAGCCGCTCCCACCGGGCCCTGGGCTCCACGGCTACCACCGCCGAGCCGGCCGCGACCGCCGCCGCCACGAGGTGCTCCGATGGCCCCTTGGCGAAGATCGCCACCGGGACGCGCTCGCGCGCCTGGTTGTCCAGCCACCGCCGCGCCTCGTCGTCTGCGACCCCGAGCAGGAAGAAGACGTCGGCCGAGCCCGCGGCCGCCGCCAGCCCAAGCCGCGTATCGTCGGAATCGATCAGCGCCGCCGACCCCACGGAAAGATCGAGCCCCCGCGGCGCGTCCACCAGGCTGACCAGCGTCGCGTCCAGGGCGAGCAACAACTGGCCCAGGCCGACGCCCACCGATCGCATATTGTCCGATCTTACTAGGTAAGGCCCTAGACCTTGTCTAATCGGCCAGTAGGATCGAGCGCCGCGCCGGGGATCCTGGGCAGCATGGACGCGATCACCCAGGTACCAGTCCCGGCCAACGAGCCGGTTCACGACTATGCGCCACACTCCCCGGAACGAACCCGCCTGCTCGCCGAGTTGAGCACCCTGGCCGACCAGCCGATCGACCTCCCGCACGTCATCGGCGGTCACCGCCGGATGGGGGAGGGCGAGCGGATCGATGTCGTCCAGCCGCACCGGCACGCCGCGACGCTGGGCACCCTGACCAACGCCGGGCACGCCGACGCGACGGCGGCCATCGAGGCCGCGATGGCCGCGAAGAAGAACTGGGCCGCAACGCCTTTCGACGAGCGCGCCGCGGTGTTCCTGCGCGCGGCCGACCTGCTGGCCGGACCGTGGCGCGAAAAGATCGCGGCCGCAACGATGCTCGGCCAATCCAAGTCGGTCTATCAGGCCGAGATCGACTCGCCGTGCGAGCAGGTCGACTTCTGGCGGTTCAACGTGGCGTTCGCCCGTCAGATACTGGCGCAGCAGCCGATCAGCGGGCCCGGCGAGTGGAACCGCAGCGACTACCGCCCGCTGGACGGCTTCGTCTACGCCGTCACGCCGTTCAACTTCACTTCGATCGCCGGCAACCTGCCGACCGCGCCCGCGCTGATGGGCAACACCGTGGTGTGGAAGCCGTCGATCACCCAAACCCTGTCGGCCTATCTGACGATGCAGCTGCTCGAGGCGGCCGGCCTGCCGCCCGGCGTGATCAACCTGCTCACCGGCGACGGCTTCGCGGTTTCCGATGTGGCACTGGATGATCCCCGGCTGGCCGGCATCCACTTCACCGGGTCGACGGCCACCTTTGAGCACCTGTGGCAGCGGGTGGGTGCCAACATCGGCCGCTACCACAGCTACCCGCGGCTGGTCGGCGAGACCGGCGGCAAGGACTTCGTCGTCGCGCACGCCTCGGCGCGCCCGGATGTGCTGACCACGGCGCTGATCCGCGGGGCGTTCGACTACCAGGGGCAGAAGTGCTCGGCCGCGTCGCGGGCGTTCGTCGCGCACTCGGTGTGGCAGCGCATGGGCGATGAGTTCCTGGGCGAGACCGCCGCGCTGCGCTACGGCGACATCACCGACCTGACCAACTACGGCGGCGCGCTGATCGACCGGCGGGCCTTCATCAAGAACGTCGACGCCATCGAGCGGGCGAAGGGCGCGCCCGGCGTCACGATCGCGGTCGGCGGCGAATACGACGACAGCGTCGGCTATTTCGTGCGGCCCACCGTGCTGCTGTCTGACGACCCGACCGACGAGTCCTTCGCAACCGAGTACTTCGGCCCGTTGCTGTCAGTGCACGTGTACCCCGACGACCAGTACGAACGAATCCTCGACGTCATCGACGGCGGTTCTCGCTACGCGCTGACCGGCGCCGTCATCGCCGACGACCGGGCGGCCGTGCTGACCGCCCAGGACCGGCTGCGGTTCGCCGCGGGAAACTTCTACGTCAACGACAAGCCGACCGGCGCGGTGGTCGGTCGCCAGCCGTTCGGCGGCTCGCGCGGGTCCGGCACCAACGACAAGGCCGGCTCGGTGCTGAACCTGCTGCGCTGGACGTCGGCCCGCACGATCAAGGAGACTTTCGTCCCGGCTACCGAGCACGCCTACCCGCACATGGCGGCCGACTGATGGCCGGCTTGTTCGCCCACACGGTGCGCCCGGCGATCATGGCGGCCAGCCGGTGGGAGGCGTTGCGCCGCACCGCCGACCGCATGCCGGCCGCGCGTAAGGTGGTGGATCGGTTCGTGCCCGGCGAAACGATCGACAGCGTGCTGGACAGCGTTGGCGCGCTTCGCGATTCGGGTCGCATCGTCAGCGTTGACTACCTGGGCGAGGACGTCGTCGACGTCGATGACGCCGACGCGGCGGTGCGGGTGTACCTCGATCTGATCGACAGGCTGGGGCAGTCCGGTGAGAAGGGCGGTGGCGTCCGGCCGCTGGAGGTGTCGCTGAAGCTGTCCGCCTTGGGGCAGGCGCTGGATCGCGACGGGGAGAAGATCGCCCGCGAGAACGCCTGGTCGATCTGTCATGCCGCCCAGCGTGCCGGCGTGTGGGTGACCGTGGACGCCGAGGACCACACGACAACCGACTCGACCCTGTCGATCGTGCGCGACCTGCGGGCCGACTTCCCCTGGCTCGGAGCGGTTCTGCAGGCATACCTGCGCCGCACATGCGGGGATTGCGAAGAATTCGCCGCGTCCGGGGCGCGGATCCGGTTGTGCAAGGGCGCCTATGACGAACCCGCCCCGGTGGCCTACCGGAACGACGCCGAGGTCGCCGACTCGTACCTGCGGTGCCTGCGCGTGCTGATGGCGGGGTCGGGATATCCGATGGTGGCGTCGCACGACCCGGCGGTGATCGAGGGGGTCCCGGCCTTGGCGCTTGCATCGGGCCGCACCGTCGATGATTTCGAATACCAGATGCTGTACGGCATCCGCGACGATGAGCAGCGCCGGCTCGCCGCCTCCGGCAACCACGTGCGGGTGTACGTGCCGTTCGGCACCCAGTGGTACGGGTACTTCGCCCGGCGGTTGGCGGAGCGACCCGCCAACCTGAAGTTCTTCCTGCGGGCGCTGGCACATTGAGCGTGACCGCCCTGGCCGCACACCCGAAACCCGGGGTGCACACTCGGTGCTCGCCGGGCGTAGCGTCTCGGGCATGAGCCTGGTCATCGACGAGATGCCCGACCTCGGCATCACCCGGCTGTCGCGCTGGATCTTCAACTGCTACGTCCTGCGCGGCGGCGACGGCGCGGTGGTGGTCGACGCCGGGCTACCGCGGGTCGCCGGCGATCTCGCTGCCGCCCTGGGCCGCGCCGGAACCCTGCACGCCGTCGTGGCGACCCACGGACACAGCGACCACGTCGCCGGCGCTGCGGAGCTGGCCGCGCGCCACCGCGCGCCAATCTGGTTGCCCGAGGCCACTCTTGCCTACCTCGACGGGGCGAAACCGCGGACCCCGACCCTGGGCCGGGCCGCGAGCATCTGGCCCACCATGATCGACCAGCCGCTGGATCGGCGCGGCGTGACCGGGTTTCTCAGCGGCGCCTGGGTGGCTGGATACGGCACGCCGGCCGGTATGCGCTGGACGGGTCCGCCGCCCGGCGGCGGGCTTGCCGACGGCCAGCCGGTGCCCGGGGCGCCGGATTGGACCGTGGTCGCCGCGAACGGACACACCGACGACAGCATCGCGCTGTGGAACCCGGCGACCCGCACTCTGCTGTCCGGCGACGCCGTGCTGACCGTCCGCGGGCAGGCCTGGCACACACCGGAAATCGTCGACGCCGCGAGTGCCGCCGCCACCCGCAAGCGTCTCGAAGAACTGCCCGTCGCGCACCTGCTGCCCGGCCATGGCCGGCCCGTCCACGCCGCCGACACCGTGTGGCCGCAACAGCGTCGCTGAGTGTGCGCTCAGGTACTTGAGTGTGCGTCGGGGGCGCGAAAGACGCCCAAAACTCGCCCTGGGCGCACACCAAAGCCCGCGATGCACACTCGACGACGAGCCCTAATGGGAGTTGATCGGCGAGCCTCGAACGGATAGTGATCCGGTAGCGGGACGCTGGTCGCCGAGCCGCCGGTCGGTGAGCACTTCCGCGCCCTGGAGTGATGTTCGATTCCTACGGCTAGACCGTGCCCCGGCCGGTTGGTGAGGCTTCCCATAGCGCTGATGGGGTGTCGTGCCGATTCGAGCACTGATCCATTAGGTCGCCGCCGGGTTGCCTTGGGCTCGAACAGGTTCCACCCGTTTCGGCAGAGGAGGTGATCGATGATCTTCGTCGGCGACGATTGGGCCGAAGATCATCACGACATCCACGTGATGGACGACAACGGCACCCGGCTGGCCTCGCGCCGGCTGCCAGAAGGGCTCCCCGGCATCCGCGGATTGCACGACATCGTGGCCACCCACGCCCAAGACCCCCGACAGGTCGTGATCGGCATCGAAACCGATCGAGGTTTATGGGTCAACGCGCTGGTCGCGGCCGGTTACCAGGTGTATGCGGTCAACCCGCTGGCGGTCGCTCGCTACCGCGACCGCCACCATGTCTCCGGAGCTAAATCCGATGCCGGCGATGCCAAACTGCTGGCCGACCTGGTGCGCACCGACCGCCACAATCATCGCCCGATCGCTGGGAACAGCGCCGACGCCGAGGCGATCAAGGTGCTCGCGCGTGGGCACCAGAACCTGATCTGGACCCGCAACCGGCACACCAACGCGCTGCGATCGGCACTGCGCGAGTACTACCCGGCCGCGCTGGACGCCTTCGACGACCTGGCCGACCGCGACGCACTGGCTGTACTCGGCCGCGCCGCGACCCCGGCCGAGGGCGCTCGCTTGAGCGTGGCCAAGATCCGGTCAGCGCTCAAAGCCGCTGGGCGCCAACGAAACCTCGATACCCGAGCACTACAAATCCAGAAAATTCTGCGTAGCGAGCAACTCACCACTGCTGCCTCTGTCAGCGCCGCGTTCGCGGCGACCACCCGCGCCACAGTCAGCATCATCATCGAGCTCAACCACCAGATCAGCGATCTGGAAGCCGAACTGTCGACACATTTTGAGACACACCCGGACGCCGACATCTACCGCTCCCTGCCAGGACTTGGTGTTGTGCTCGGCGCCCGGGTGCTCGGTGAGTTCGGGGACGACCCCACTCGCTACACCACCGCCAAGTCTCGCAAAAACCACGCTGGAACCTCCCCGCTGACAGTCGCGTCGGGCAAAAAACGCGCCGTGCTGGCCCGCCACGTCCGCAACCGCCGGCTCTACGACGCTATCGACCAATGGGCGTTCTGCGCGATCACCCGCAGCCCAGGCGCACGCGCCTACTACGACCAGCACCGCGCTGCCGAAGACCTCCACCACCAAGCCCTCCGCGCCGTCGGCAACCGCCTCGTCGGAATCCTCCACGGCTGCCTACGCCACCACACCACATACAACGAACAGCTAGCGTGGTCACCCCGCCACAACACCCCCACCACCAACGCCGCTTGACAAATTACGGACCTGGGATGTCTAGCCGCGGCGCGGCCGCGGGCGATCGCTGGCGAATCCCCGGACCACGTGCGCGCGCACGAACTCCGCGGCCACCTCGGGGTCGTCCATGTCCAGCGTCGACGACGGCGTGCTGAAAAGCGAAAAGAGGATGCGCGCGAACCATTCCCCGGCGGCCTCGACGTCCAGGTCCTTGCGGACCTCGCCGGTGAGCCTGGCAGCGGCGAGGTAGGGCGCGAAGAAGTCGACACACTCGCGCAGCAACACCGCGGCGTCTTTGGTCAGCAGCAGGCTGATGGCGTCTTCGTCGAAGTACTTCTCGGAGGCGATGACCCGCCGCGCCTGGGTCACGAACACCGCCGCGCGGCTCAGCTTGTCCTCCAGGGAGCTGCCCTGGGCCATCGCCTTGGACATCTCGCGGTAGAACCGTTCGGAGGCGTGTTCGGCGCACGCCTCGACGATCGCGCCCTTGTCGCTGAAGTACTCGTAAATGGTGCTGCGTGAAACGCCGGCTTGCTTGGCGATGTCGACGATGGTCGTCTTGTCCAATCCCTGTCTGCCGAAACAGATGAACGCGGACTCGACGATGAGTTCGCGGGTATCGGTGGCCTGCGCCGCCTGGGTCATGGCACCAACGCCCCGCGCGGCACCAGTCCGGCATCCGCCGAGGCGAAGGCGTCGTTGACGTCGGCCAGATGGTATGGCTTGGGCATCAGCCGGCCGAACGGAAAGTCGGTGTGCTGCAGGAAGGACAGCCCGATCGCCAGCGTGACGGGATCGTAGAGCATCACGCCGCGCACGGCCTTGTTGCCGTAGACCAGCGAGCTCGGATCGAGCTCGAACGTGCGCCCCGTCCCGACATTGCCGACCTCGAGCAGCGTGCCGCCGTTGTTCAGAAAGCCGACCCCGTCGGGGATGACGCCCGGCACCCCGACGACCTCGAGCACCCAGTCGGCGCCGATGCCGTCGGTGTGCGCGCGGACCCGCTCCGCCACCTCGAAGGTCGAGATGCCGCTCGCGTCGATGCAGACGGTGGCGCCGAAATCGGCCGCGACGTCCAGCCGTTCGGGGATCTTGTCGATCACGATGGCGGCGGCCGCGCCGGCCGTGCGTGCCACGGCCGCGGCGTTGATGCCCAGCCCGCCCGCGCCCTGGATGACGACGGTGTCGCCGAGGCGCACGTCGCGCAGCGCGAACAGCACCTGCGCCAGCGCACAATTCAGCGGGGCGACGGCCTCGTCGGCGAGGTCCTCGGGCACCTTGTACAGCGGCTGCCGCCGACTGGTGTAGTAGTACTCACCGTGCGCGGCGACGAAATGCGGCGGCTGGTCGTGGGTGCGGTATTCCCCGGCCATCAGGTTCTGGCACGCGTGGGGCCGGCCCCGTGCGCACGCGTGGCAGCGCCCGCAGGTCCAAAAGTACGGTGTGACGACGCGATCGCCGACGGCGAGCGGCTTGCCGGTCGCGTCGGTGGTGAGCCCCTCACCGAGTTCGGCTATCTCGCCGACCATTTCGTGGCCCAAGGCGAAGGGGCACGGCAGGGGCAGCTCGCCGCGGAAGATGTGCAGGTCGGATCCGCAGATGCCCGCCATCCTCAGCTTGAGCGCGGCGGTCCCCGGNAACGTTCGTTGAACGCCCGCCAGCACACCACGACGTCGGCGACGCCGGTCGCGACGGCCATCGCCGCGTGCACCACGGTGCCGGCCGCCGCGCCGCCGCCGTGATGCACCCGCGAGAAGAAGCTCAGGTCGCCGATGCCCACGTTGCGGGCGATGTCGATTTCGTCGCTGGAGTCCATCGTGAAGGTGACCATGCCGTCGACGTCGGCGGGCGCCAGGCCGGCGTCGTCGAGCGCGGCACTGACCGCTTCGCAGGCCAATTGGAGCTCGCTGCGCCCGGACTCCTTGGAGAACTCGGTCTGGCCGATGCCGACGATGGCGCAGTTGCCGGGCAGCGAGCTCATGCGCCTTCCCCGTCGAGCAGGCTGAGCACCGCGGTGCCCGAGACGTGATCGCCCAGACTGTTGGAGCCCTTGAACGTCACCTCGACGAAGTTCTCACCGTCCGAACCTTCGGTCTTGGAGGTCACGGCGCCGGTGAAGCGCAGCGGGTCGTCGGGGAAGCACGGCACGCAGAGGCGGATCGACAGGTTCTTCACCATCGCCTCGGGCCCGGCCCAGTCGGTGAGGAAGCGCACGCAGTACCCGTTGGTGGTGAGGATGTTCATGAACAGGTTCGGCGAGCCCTGCTTCTTGGCGAAGTCGCGGTCATGGTGCACCGGCATGAAATCCCGCGAGGCGATCGCGCCGGCGACGATCATCGTTGTGGTGACCGGGATTTCGAGCGGGGTCACCTCGTCGCCGAGATTGATATCGGCCCACCGCAGGGTGGTGGTCCGGTTAGTCATGGTGGTCATCGGATTCCTTCCGGATAGGTGCTGCCGATGCTGGCCAGCTGGGCAGGCGCGGGACCGAGGGCGAGCTCGTTGTGTTTGGCCCACAGGAAATAGCGGTGCAGCGGATAGGTGACGTCGATCCCGATGCCGCCGTGCACCTGCTGGGCGGTGGCGGCGACCCGGGAGCCGGCCTCGGCGGCCCAGAACTTCGCGATGCGGGCCGCCCGGTCGGCCTCATCCAAGGGTCGTCCCCGCGCGATCAGCCAGGCCGCGTGCCAGGTGGTCCAGCGGATCGCTTCGACGTCGATGAAGGCGTCGGCCATCCGCTGCTGCACCGCTTGGAAGCTGCCGATGGGCCGCCCGAATTGCTCACGGCCGCTGGTGTACTCGGCCGCGATGCGCAGGGCGCGCTCGCAGACCCCGAGCTGAATCGCGCACAGGCCGAGCAGGGCACGCGTGTGCAGCGATCGGACCGGGCCGTCGAGCCGGTCGTGCGGCGAAACGGTCGTGCCGTCCAGGAATACGTCCGCGTGCGGTTCGCGGTTGGTGGTCGCGACCGGCCGGATTTCGACGCCGCGGGCGTCGGCGGGCAGCAGGAACTGGCCCACGTCACCGTCGTCCATGGCGGCCGGAATCAGGATGGTGTCGGCGAGCTGGGCGGCCGGCACCAGCTCCTTGGCCCCGTCCAGGCGCCAGTTCGGGCCGTCGCGACGGGCCGTGGTGGACGGGTTCATCGGATCGGATCGGCCGGGCTCTTGCAGCCCCGCGCTCAGGATGCGGGCTCCCGCGACGACGCCGGGCAGGAACCGTCGCCGTTGCTCGGAAGTTCCGTGCCGGGCGATCGGGTCGGCGCCCAGCACCAGTGTCGCGTAGGCGGGCACCGGGGCCACGCTCGCGCCCACCTCCGCCAGCAGCACGCCGAGCTCCAGGAAGCCGCCGCCGTTCCCGCCGACCGCCTCCGGCAGCGCGGTGCCCAAGAGGTCGGCGGCCGCGAGATCGCTCCAAAGTGCCGCGTCATAACGGGTCTCGCCGGCCTCCAGCTCGGTCAGCCGGTCGGGGGTGGCCCGGCGCTCGAAGATCTCTCGCGCGAGCTCGGCGATCGTCTCCTGCTCTTCGGTGAACGTGAAATCCATTGCGCCACCTATTGAACGGGTCGGAACTGGTGCAGCACCAGGTCGTCATCGAACGTCTGGTAGTAGACCTCGACCGGCATCCCGACCGTGACGTCGGCGGGGTCGATGCCACACAGGTTCGACACCAACCGCACGCCCTCGTCGAGCTGTACCAGCGCCACGATGTAGGGATAGTCGAAGAACGGGAACCGCGGTTCGTGCGGCATCACGTAGCTGTACACGGTGCCGCGGCCCGACGACTCGATCGCCTCCCAGTCCAGGGACCGGCAGTGCGGACACATGGGGCGCGGCGGGTGGCGCAGCGCCCCGCATCCGGAGCAGCGCTGGATCAGCAGCTTGCGCTCGCGCAAGCCGTTCCAGAAGAACTCGGTGTCCGGACTGATGGCCGGCGCCAGGCGGGGGGCCATCAGCGCGCCGGCCTGAATCGCAACACGCGGAATCGCTGACGCCCCAGCACCTCACCGTTCTGGTCGGTGTAGGTGATCAGCCAGGTCAAGAAGAAGCCCGTGCCGAGCGCGGTCTTCTTCTCGTCGGAGACGTCCTCGAACACCGATGTCGCGCTGATGACGTCGCCCAGCCGGGGATAGCGTTCGATCTCGAATTCCGAGTTGGTGGCCACGGTGCTGGTGTATCCGGCCTCATCCAGGAATGCCGTTGGATTGCTGAGGATCTCGACGGGGGCGCCGCCGCGCTCGCCGATCCCCTCCAGCTTCGGCGACGGCATCGTCCAAGTTTGCAGCATCACCGGCGGCGATACGATGCCACCGAACCGCGATGACGCCGCGAACTCCGGATCGAGGTAGACGGGGTTCATGTCGTCGAGCGCGTGGGCCCAGTGCCGAATCATTGGCTGGTTGACCGGATCCGGCGCCACCGAGGGCTTCCCGGATCCGCCGGTGGGTTGGCCGACGAGCGCTCGCAGCTTCGCGAGCACCTCGGAATCTTGGTCGGTCATGATCCTCCTGTTGTCTGCTGGGCGCGAAGGTCGCGGGGCGCCCTCGGCATGCCCAATCCGGCCATGGCGATGATGTCACGCTGAATCTCGTTGGCGCCACCGCCGAACGTGTTGATGACCGCGAACCGGTAGGCCGATTCGAGGGCCCCGCGCAGCGGCGCGTCGGCGCCGGAGCGTGTTCCGTTGCCGTCGAGCACTTCCAGGAGTTGACGGGCGACCTGCTGGGTGAGTTCGGTGCCGAAAACTTTGGCCGCCGATGCCTCGCCCATGCTGAGCTCGCCCGCAGACATGGCCGCGTTGACCCGCGTATTGACCAGTTTGTACGCGGCGACCTGCGCCTCGACTCTGGCCAGCGCGAGGCGCACCCAGGGCTGGTCGAGGACGTGGCCGCCGTCGAGCTCCGTGGTGGTGGCCCACTCCAGGGTCTTCTCGAAGAGGGGCTCGAGCGCCCCGAGGTTGCCCAAGGCCGCGCGCTCGAAATTCAGCTGGGTGGTGATCAGTTGCCAGCCCTGGTTTTCGCCGGCGACGATGGCGCTGGCCGGGACCCGAACGTCGTCGTAGAACGTGTAGAAGGTGGAGACGCCGGGCATGGTGTGCAGCGGTTGCCACGAGAACCCTGGCAACGAGGTCGGCACGATGAAGATGGTAATGCCCTTGTGCTTCTTGACGTTCGGGTCCGTGCGCGCGGCCAGCCAGATGTAATCGGCGTAGGCGGCGCCGCTGGTGAACATCTTCTGGCCGTTGATCACCCAGTCCGCGCCGTCGCGCACCGCGGTGGTGCGCAGCGACGCCAAATCGCTGCCTGCCCCGGGCTCGGAGTACCCGATCGCGAACTCAACACTGCCGTCCAAGATCGCCGGCAGGAATTTCTGCTTCTGCTCCTCGGTGCCGCACTGCATCAGGGTGGGGCCGACGGTGTTGAGCGTCACCAGCGGGATCGGCGCGCTGACCCGCTGCGCCTCCTCGGCGAAGATGAACTGCTCGATCGCCGAGAATCCCTGCCCACCATACTCTTTAGGCCACCCGACGCCGAGCAGGCCGGCCGCGCCCAGGGCGCGCACGCAGTCCCGAACTTCCGGGCCGCCCTCGACTCGGTCGCCGATCGCCGCGACGCGTTCCGGTGTCATCACCCGTTCGAGCGCGGCGCGAAACTCGGCGCGCAGCCGCTGCTGCTCGGGCGTGTAGTCCAGCTCCATCAGTCGGCCGTCCCGAACCGCACCGGCATCCGCTTCACGCCGGGCACCATCGTGGCGCGCATCCGGTCCACCTCGCCGACGAGTTCCAGCCTGGGGAAGCGCCGCAGCAGCTCGTCGAACATCACCACGGCTTCCAACCGGGCCAATTGCGCACCGACGCAAGAGTGTTCACCGCAGCCGAACGCGATGTGCGGGTTCGGGTGCCGGGTCACCTTGAACTCCTCGGAGTCGGGACCGAAGATGTCCTCGTCGCGGTTGGCCGACCCGTACAGCATCACCACGGTGTCGCCCTCGGCGATCAGTTGCCCGCGGATCTCGACGTCGGCCGTCGCGGTGCGCGCCATGTGCACCACCGGGCTGTTCCAGCGCAACATCTCTTCGACGGCGCCCGGGATCAACCCGGGGTCGGCGGTCAGCAAGCGGCATTGGTCGGGATGCGCGATCAGCGCCAGCGTGCCCAAAGCGATGAGATTGCGGGTGGTTTCGTTGCCGGCGACCAACAGCAGGAAGGCGAAGTTGAGCAGGTCTTCGTCGGTGAGCCGGACTCCGTCGATCTCCGCGCCGGCCAAAACCGACAGCAGGTCGTCGCGTGCCTCGACGCGGCGCTGCGCGATCAGCTTCTGGAAGTACTCGAAAAGCTGCCCCATCGCCACCAGGGGATCGAGTTCGATCTCCGGGTCGGCGTTGCCGGTGGCGGCGTCCGACCACGCCCGGAACTGCTCCCAATCGTCGGGCGGGGCGCCGATCAGCTCGGCGATCATCCGGGTGGGCAGCGGGGCGGCGATCCGTTCGGCGAACTCGTGGACGGAGTCGGGCGCCACGTCGTCGAGGATGCCCCGCACGATCTCACGGATCTTCGGCTCGAGGACGGCCACGCGCCGCCTGGTGAACCCCGAGTTGATCAGCTTGCGCATCTGCCGGTGCCGCGGCGGGTCGGTGAAGATCAGGCTGCCCGGTTGGACCGGGTTCGGCTGTTGGGGATCGGGGATGGTGATGCCCTCGGTCGACGAGAACAGCCCCGGGTTGCTCGACACGAAGCGGATGTCCTCGTACTTCAGCAGCGCCCAGAAGTTGGTCACGTCGTTCCAGCACACCGGCGACGTCGCGCGCAGCTCCCGGTAAGCCGGGTAAGGATCGCCCGCGTAGAAGTCGGGGGAGTGCAACAGACAAGCGGGAAAGGTAGTCCGCACGGCCAGCCTCCCTGACGGGGATCCGACACATCACATCGATGTGTCTTGCGACGTTGTGTCTACTCCGTTCCGGCCGTGTCTGTCAATGCGCCGCCAACGCGCAGAAATAGCGCGGAATTCGTTCAATTGGTGATTGACGCCGGGGAGCCGTAGGTGAACACTGGCTGTCTAGATGACCGACGTTCGGGTGAGGAAGCGCGCATGACCGAGCTACAAACTCCGGGATCTCTTGTCGACACCTACCAGCTCTACATCGATGGCAGCTGGGTCGGCGCCGAGGACGGACGCTACGACGACATCAATCCGGCCACCGAACGATCGATCGGGACCGCGCCCGACGCCAGCGTCGCCCAGGTCGGTGCGGCGATCGACGCCGCGCGCCGGGCCTTCGACAGCGGGCCGTGGGGCCGCACGGGGCCGAAGGAGCGGGCCGCCTGCCTCGATCAGCTCGGCACCGCGCTGCTCAAGCACGCCGACGATTTCTTCGCGCTGTCGCAGGCGGAGTGGGGCTGCGTTTCGAACGAGCGGATGATGCAAATCGACGGGGCCGGATACATGTCGATGCACGCGGCCCAGCTCGCCGCCCAGCTGGGCGAGGAAGCGGTGACCGGAATGAGCGCCGGCACCACGTTGCTGTCTCACCAGCCGCTGGGCGTCGTATCCGTCCTGACGCCGTGGAACTTCCCGCATTGCCTCAACGTCATGAAGCTCAACCACGCGCTGGCCGCGGGCAATACCGTCGTGCTCAAGCCCTCGCCGCTGACCCCGCTCGCGGGGCTCGCACTCGCGCGGATCATCGACGAGGAGACCGACATCCCGCCCGGCGTGGTCAACGTCGTCACGCCCTCCGGCGTCGAGGCCGCCCGGCTGCTCACCACCGACCCGCGCATCGACATGGTGAGCTTCACCGGCAGTTCGGTCGTCGGGCGCCAAGTCATGTCCGCCGCGGGCGACACCATGAAGCGGATCCTGCTGGAACTGGGCGGCAAGTCGGCCAGCATCGTCCTGGACGACACCACGGTCACCGACGAGATGTTGCGGCAGATGCTGTTCGAGTCGTGCTCGCTGCACGCCGGGCAGGCCTGCATCCTGCACAGCCGGATGCTGCTTCCCGATTCGCTGCACGACGACGTGGTCGACCGGCTCGTGGCGCTGGCCCGCGACGTCAAGGTCGGCGATCCCACCGACCCCGATGTGCAGATGGGGCCGCTGATCAGCGCGGCGCAGCGAGACCGGGTCCAGGCGCACGTCGACGAAGCGGTCAACGACGGAGCCCGGCTTGTGACCGGTGGTGGCCGCCCGGCCGGCCTGGACGCCGGATTCTATTTCGAGCCGACGATTCTCACCGGCGTCGACCCGGATTCGACCATCGCCCAGGAGGAAGTGTTCGGGCCGGTGTTGACGGTGCTGCGCTACCGCGATGACGACGACGCGGTCGCCATCGCGAACAACTCGCAATACGGACTTTCCGGAGCCGTGTGGGGCGGGGATGTGGACCGTGCCGTCGGCGTCGCGCGACGCATCCGCACCGGACAGGTCGCGGTCAACGGGTGCGGTCCCGGCGGCGCGCCGTTCGGCGGGTTCAAGCTCAGCGGGCTGGGGCGGGAGGGCGGCGGCATAGCCGGGCTGCACCAGTACATGGAGTCAATGGCGATCGGGGTTCCCGCGTGAGCGGACCCCTCGCGGGGCTGTCCGTCGTCGAAATCACCAGGGAGATCTCCGGCCCTTATGCGGCAAAGCTTTTCGCCGACCTCGGTGCTGAGGTCACCAAGCTCGAGCCGCAGGGCGGAGATCCGCTGCGCTGCTGGGGTCCGTTCCCCGGCGGGGTTCCGGATCCCGAACGTAGCGGATTATTTCAATACTTGAACGCCGGCAAGCGAATTGCCGCGTTTACCGATGCCCGCGACCTGATCGCGGGTGCGCACCTGCTCATCGAGAACTTCCCGCCCGGAACGCTGGAAGGATGGGGATTCGACCGCGACGGCCTGAGCGAGCTCAACCCAAACCTGGTGCTGCTCCGAGTATCTGCGTTCGGGCAGTCCGGGCCGTGGCGGGACCGGCCGGCCACGTCGCTGACGCTGCAGGCGGCGTCGGGCTGGGTCAGCGCCCGCGATCCCGACCGGCCGCCGGTGCAGGTCGGCGCGCGGATCGCCGAGTACGTCGCGGGCGCCTACGGCGCGCTGGGCGCGTTGACCGCACTGCGGTGCGCATCCGATGAGGTTGTCCAGGTCGATGTTTCGGAATTCGAATCGTTGCTGTCGACGCTGCCGTATCCCATGCTGATGGCGCAGAAGATGCTCAGCCTTGGCCTGCCCGCCAACGCTCGCGGGGCTCCCATGCTGGGGGTGGTCCGCGCCGCCGACGGTTGGGTGGGAATCAACTGCCTGACGGGCCAGCATTGGCTGGACGTGTGCACGATGCTGGGCCTGCCCGAGTTTGGCGAGCAGCAGATCCCGATCATGTTGGGCGGCCCCGAGCGTACCGAATTCTATGCTCGCGCAGAGCCATTGCTCGCTCAGCAAACCGTCGCCGAGATCGTCGAGCTGAGCCAGGCATTGCGGATTCCGGCCACCCCGGTCAACGACGGCGGTACCGTGCTGGAATGTCCGCAATACGCCAAGCGCGAGTTCTTCATTGACGGCGGGGGATTCCAACGCCCCGGCGCGCCGTTCCGGCTGACCAAAGGACCTGCGGTACAGCATCATCCGGCGTCCGTCCGGATGTCGGGGGCCGCTCCGTTTGCCGAGTTGAAGGTGCTCGACCTGACCACCTTCTGGGCGGGCGCATATCTGACCTGCTACCTGGGCGCGTTCGGCGCCGACATCGTCAAGGTCGAGTCGATCCAGCGGCCCGACGGTTTTCGCTACTCTGGCGCGTTTCCCTTCGAGGGTGATGACTGGTACGAGCGTAGCGGCCTATGGCAGGCCACCAACCTCAACAAGAAAGACCTCACGCTGGACCTGACCTCGAGGCGCGGCCTGGAAATTGTCCGGCGGCTGGCCGCGCACGCGGACGTGGTCGTGGAGAACTTTTCACCGCGAGTGGTGGAGCAGTTCGGTCTGGACTACGAGTCGCTGGCAGCGCTGAAGCCCGACGTGATCATGATCCGGATGCCGGGTTTCGGCCTGCGGGGCCCGTGGCGCGAGTACGTCGGCTGGGCGC
The DNA here is from genome assembly GCF_900078675.2 of Mycobacterium interjectum. GTDB lineage: Bacteria > Actinomycetota > Actinomycetes > Mycobacteriales > Mycobacteriaceae > Mycobacterium > Mycobacterium interjectum. Next base: position 2,888,548 of record NZ_LT546237.1, on the reverse strand, counting down.
TGAACTTCGAGCAGACCGCGGGGATGTCGGCGGTCACGGGGTATGCGGACGGGCCGCCGTGCAACCCGCAGGGGCCGGCCGATCCCGTCGTCGGTGTGCACGCCGGGGTCGCGCTGCTGGCCGCGCTCGAGCATCGGCGCCGCACCGGGCAGGGCCGGCTGATCGAGGTCGCCCAGATCGAGGTCGCGGCGTGTGTGACCGCCGAACCGGTGATCGAGTACTCGATGAACGGCGTCGTGCAGCCGCGGGATGGCAACCGCCGGCGCGGCTACCTGCAGGGCGTGTACCCGACGAATGAGGACGGCGTGTGGGTGGCGCTGTCGCTGCCCGGGGACCCGGACGTCGACCACGACGCGTTCGACGCAATGGTCGCCGGGTGGACGCGCACGCAGGCTCCGGAGGTGATCATGGAATCCCTTGCAGCGCAGGGTATCCCGGTAGAGAGGGTGATCACCGGCGACCGGATGTACGACATCGCGCAGCTCGACGCGCGNTGCAGGCGGCGTCGGGCTGGGTCAGCGCCCGCGATCCCGACCGGCCGCCGGTGCAGGTCGGCGCGCGGATCGCCGAGTACGTCGCGGGCGCCTACGGCGCGCTGGGCGCGTTGACCGCACTGCGGTGCGCATCCGATGAGGTTGTCCAGGTCGATGTTTCGGAATTCGAATCGTTGCTGTCGACGCTGCCGTATCCCATGCTGATGGCGCAGAAGATGCTCAGCCTTGGCCTGCCCGCCAACGCTCGCGGGGCTCCCATGCTGGGGGTGGTCCGCGCCGCCGACGGTTGGGTGGGAATCAACTGCCTGACGGGCCAGCATTGGCTGGACGTGTGCACGATGCTGGGCCTGCCCGAGTTTGGCGAGCAGCAGATCCCGATCATGTTGGGCGGCCCCGAGCGTACCGAATTCTATGCTCGCGCAGAGCCATTGCTCGCTCAGCAAACCGTCGCCGAGATCGTCGAGCTGAGCCAGGCATTGCGGATTCCGGCCACCCCGGTCAACGACGGCGGTACCGTGCTGGAATGTCCGCAATACGCCAAGCGCGAGTTCTTCATTGACGGCGGGGGATTCCAACGCCCCGGCGCGCCGTTCCGGCTGACCAAAGGACCTGCGGTACAGCATCATCCGGCGTCCGTCCGGATGTCGGGGGCCGCTCCGTTTGCCGAGTTGAAGGTGCTCGACCTGACCACCTTCTGGGCGGGCGCATATCTGACCTGCTACCTGGGCGCGTTCGGCGCCGACATCGTCAAGGTCGAGTCGATCCAGCGGCCCGACGGTTTTCGCTACTCTGGCGCGTTTCCCTTCGAGGGTGATGACTGGTACGAGCGTAGCGGCCTATGGCAGGCCACCAACCTCAACAAGAAAGACCTCACGCTGGACCTGACCTCGAGGCGCGGCCTGGAAATTGTCCGGCGGCTGGCCGCGCACGCGGACGTGGTCGTGGAGAACTTTTCACCGCGAGTGGTGGAGCAGTTCGGTCTGGACTACGAGTCGCTGGCAGCGCTGAAGCCCGACGTGATCATGATCCGGATGCCGGGTTTCGGCCTGCGGGGCCCGTGGCGCGAGTACGTCGGCTGGGCGCTGAACTTCGAGCAGACCGCGGGGATGTCGGCGGTCACGGGGTATGCGGACGGGCCGCCGTGCAACCCGCAGGGGCCGGCCGATCCCGTCGTCGGTGTGCACGCCGGGGTCGCGCTGCTGGCCGCGCTCGAGCATCGGCGCCGCACCGGGCAGGGCCGGCTGATCGAGGTCGCCCAGATCGAGGTCGCGGCGTGTGTGACCGCCGAACCGGTGATCGAGTACTCGATGAACGGCGTCGTGCAGCCGCGGGATGGCAACCGCCGGCGCGGCTACCTGCAGGGCGTGTACCCGACGAATGAGGACGGCGTGTGGGTGGCGCTGTCGCTGCCCGGGGACCCGGACGTCGACCACGACGCGTTCGACGCAATGGTCGCCGGGTGGACGCGCACGCAGGCTCCGGAGGTGATCATGGAATCCCTTGCAGCGCAGGGTATCCCGGTAGAGAGGGTGATCACCGGCGACCGGATGTACGACATCGCGCAGCTCGACGCGCGCGGGTTCTACGAGGAGCTCGTGCATCCCGTCACCGGATCACACCGGTATCCCGGCTGGCCGTTTCGCATCACCCCCGGGCCGGCCCGCCACCACCGCAGCGCCGCGCCGACCCTGGGCCGGCACAACGACGAGATCCTGCGCGGGCTGGGCCTTTCCGCGGGCGAGCTGGCGGCCCTGCGGGCCGAACGGGTCATCGGCGAGCGGCCGCTCAACGGCTAGGCCGTGAGCCTTTGGTAAACGGCTCGTCACATGCAAAGCTCGGGGCATGGTCATGGAGATCGCCCGCCCCAAGCTGGAAGGCAACATCGCGGTCGGGGATGACCGCCAAATCGGCTTCGCCGAGTTCGGCGCCCCCTGGGGCCGCGCCTTCTTCTGGTTCCACGGGACCCCCGGTGCCCGGCGGCAGATCCCGATCGAGGCGCGGGTCTACGCCGAGCAGCACAACATCCGCCTGATCGGCATCGACCGGCCGGGCATCGGCTCGTCGACGCCGCATCGGTACGAAAACATCCGCGCGTTCGGCGACGACATGCGGACGATCGCGGACACGCTGGGCATCGACAAGATGGCCGTCATCGGCCTGTCCGGTGGCGGACCGTACGCGCTCGCGGCGGCTGCGGTGCTGCCCGACCGCGTGGTGGCGGCGGGCGTGCTCGGCGGCGTCGCACCGTTCCTCGGCGACGAGGGCATCACCAGCGGCCTGATGAACCTGGGCAAGCGGGCGGCGCCGCTGCTGCGGCTGGGGGGCGACCCGCTGCGGATCGGCGCCAGCCTGGTGATCCGGATGATCCGTCCGGTCGCGAATCCCGCGCTGTATCTGTATGCCGCCATATCGCCGGAGGCCGACCGGCGCCTGCTGACCCGCCCCGAGTTCGCCGCCATGTTCCTCGACGACCTGCTCAACGGCAGCCGTAAGCAATTGGCGGCCCCCTTCAACGACATCATCCTGTTCACCCGCGACTGGGGTTTCCGGCTCGACGAGGTCAAGGTCCCGGTCCGTTGGTGGCACGGCGACAGCGACCACATCGTCCCGTTCGCCCACGGCGAGCACGTCGTGTCCCTGCTGCCCGACGCCGAGCTGTTGGTGCTGCCCGGCGAGAGCCATCTGGCGGGGCTGGGTCGCGGCGAGGAGATCCTGTCCACGCTGACGAAGATCTGGGACGAGCAGGCCTGACGCCGCCGGGTAACCTGCAGGCGNCCGGGCCGGCCCGCCACCACCGCAGCGCCGCGCCGACCCTGGGCCGGCACAACGACGAGATCCTGCGCGGGCTGGGCCTTTCCGCGGGCGAGCTGGCGGCCCTGCGGGCCGAACGGGTCATCGGCGAGCGGCCGCTCAACGGCTAGGCCGTGAGCCTTTGGTAAACGGCTCGTCACATGCAAAGCTCGGGGCATGGTCATGGAGATCGCCCGCCCCAAGCTGGAAGGCAACATCGCGGTCGGGGATGACCGCCAAATCGGCTTCGCCGAGTTCGGCGCCCCCTGGGGCCGCGCCTTCTTCTGGTTCCACGGGACCCCCGGTGCCCGGCGGCAGATCCCGATCGAGGCGCGGGTCTACGCCGAGCAGCACAACATCCGCCTGATCGGCATCGACCGGCCGGGCATCGGCTCGTCGACGCCGCATCGGTACGAAAACATCCGCGCGTTCGGCGACGACATGCGGACGATCGCGGACACGCTGGGCATCGACAAGATGGCCGTCATCGGCCTGTCCGGTGGCGGACCGTACGCGCTCGCGGCGGCTGCGGTGCTGCCCGACCGCGTGGTGGCGGCGGGCGTGCTCGGCGGCGTCGCACCGTTCCTCGGCGACGAGGGCATCACCAGCGGCCTGATGAACCTGGGCAAGCGGGCGGCGCCGCTGCTGCGGCTGGGGGGCGACCCGCTGCGGATCGGCGCCAGCCTGGTGATCCGGATGATCCGTCCGGTCGCGAATCCCGCGCTGTATCTGTATGCCGCCATATCGCCGGAGGCCGACCGGCGCCTGCTGACCCGCCCCGAGTTCGCCGCCATGTTCCTCGACGACCTGCTCAACGGCAGCCGTAAGCAATTGGCGGCCCCCTTCAACGACATCATCCTGTTCACCCGCGACTGGGGTTTCCGGCTCGACGAGGTCAAGGTCCCGGTCCGTTGGTGGCACGGCGACAGCGACCACATCGTCCCGTTCGCCCACGGCGAGCACGTCGTGTCCCTGCTGCCCGACGCCGAGCTGTTGGTGCTGCCCGGCGAGAGCCATCTGGCGGGGCTGGGTCGCGGCGAGGAGATCCTGTCCACGCTGACGAAGATCTGGGACGAGCAGGCCTGACGCCGCCGGGTAACCTGCAGGCGTGCTGCTCGCGTCGCTCAATCCCTCGGCCGTCACCACCACCGACATCGCCGACGCAGTGCGGATCGGCGGCGCCACGCTCAGCCGCAGCGACTTGGTCGGTGCCGCAACGTCGGTCGCCGAGCGGGTCGCCGGCGCGAGCCGGGTCGCGGTCCTGGCCACGCCGACCGCGTCCACCGTGCTGGCGGTCACCGGTTGCCTGATCGCCGGTGTGCCGTTCGTGCCGGTGCCCTCCGATGTCGGCGTGGCCGAGCGCCGGCACATGCTCACCGACTCCGCGGCGGAGGCCTGGCTGGGCCCCGAGCCGGAGGATGCCGACGGGCTGCCGCACATCCCGGTGCGATTGCACGCCCGCTCCTGGCACCGCTACCCCGAGCCGTCGCCGGAGGCGACCGCGATGATCATCTACACGTCGGGCACGACCGGGCTGCCCAAGGGCGTGCAGCTGAGCCGCCGCGCCGTCGCCGCCGACCTCGACGCCCTGGCCCAGGCCTGGCAGTGGACGCCCGACGACGTCCTGGTGCACGGCCTGCCGCTGTTCCACGTGCACGGGCTGGTGCTGGGCCTGCTCGGGTCGCTGCGGATCGGAAACCGNGCCTGCTGGTCTCCGGGAGCGCGCCGCTGCCGGTGCCGGTGTTCGACCGGCTGGCCGAGCTCACCGGGCACCGGCCCATCGAACGGTACGGTGCCTCGGAATCGCTGATCACCATCTCGACGCGGGCCGACGGCGAGCGCCGCGCCGGCTGGGTGGGCCTGCCCGTCGCCGGCGTGCAAACCCGGCTGCTCGACGACAACGACAACCCGGTGCCGCAGGACGCGGAAACCGTTGGGCGGCTTCAGGTTCGCGGGCCGACGATGTTCGACGGCTACCTGAACCGGCCCGAGGCCACCGCGGAGGCGTTCGCCCCCGACGGCTTCTACCGCACCGGCGATGTCGCGGTGATCGACGGCGCCGGCATGCACCGCATCGTCGGACGCGAGTCGGTCGACCTGATCAAGTCCGGCGGATACCGCATCGGCGCGGGTGAGATCGAGACGTCCCTGCTGGGGCATCCCGGCGTGCAGGAGGCGGCCGTCGTCGGGCTGCCCGACGAGGACCTGGGCCAGCGCATCGTCGCCTACGTCGTCGGCGCGTCCGACCTGCGGGCCGACGACCTGATCGATCACGTCGCCCAGGAGCTCTCGATACACAAGCGGCCGCGCGAGGTCCGCCTCGTGCCGGCGTTGCCGCGCAACGCGATGGGCAAGGTCCTCAAGAAGCTGCTGCTCGCCGAGGGCTGAGCGTCGCGCCCGCCCGTGTCGCGAGCGTGCGCAGAGGTACGCGTTTCGCGGCGTGTCGCCGCACGGACACGCACGCTCGCGGGGGGTCACACGCACGCTCGCGGGGAGTCACAGTTGGGTGACACGCAGCGTTTTGCCAGCTTTTCCGTCGAGCGAGACGGCGAACCTTCACCTACCGTCGTAGGCGTGACGGAACTGCCGACGGTTGCGGCCGGGCGCGCGTCGACACCGATGCGGCGGGTGGCGGCGGCGTGTCTGGTCGGCTCGGCGATCGAGTACTACGACTTCTTCATCTACGGCACCGCGGCGGCGTTGGTGTTCCCGACGGTGTTCTTCCCGCGCCTCGGTTCGACGCTGGGCATCATCGCCTCGCTGGCGACGTTCGCGACGGCGTTCCTGTCGCGGCCGCTGGGCGCGGCCGTCTTCGGGTACTTCGGTGACCGGCTGGGCCGCAAGAAGACGCTGATCGCCACGCTGCTGATCATGGCCGTGTCGACCGTCGGCGTCGGGTTGGTGCCCAGCACGGCCGCCATCGGTGCGGCCGCCCCCCTGATCCTGACCGTGTTGCGGCTCCTGCAGGGGTTCGCCGTCGGCGGCGAATGGGCGGGATCGGCGCTGCTGAGCGCCGAGTACGCGCCCCCCGGCAAGCGGGGCCGCTACGGCATGTTCACGCTGCTCGGCGCCGGCACCGCGGCCGTGCTGAGCAGCCTGACGTTTTTGGGCGTCAACTTCAGCATCGGGGAGACGAGCGCCGCGTTCATGCAATGGGGTTGGCGGCTGCCGTTCCTGTTCAGCGCCGGTCTGATCGGGATCGCGCTGTACGTGCGGCTCAACATCGACGAGACCCCGGTGTTCGCCGAGGAGAAGGCTCGAGACCTGGTCCCCAAGGCGCCGCTGAAAGAGCTGTGGCACCTGCAGCGCCGGGAGATCCTGCTGGCCGCCGGCAGCCTGCTGGGCGGCTTCGGTTTCGGCTACCTGGGCCACACCTATCTGCTCATCTACGCCAATTCGCACCTCGGGTACACGCGTGGCTTCATCTGGTCGGTGGGCGCATTGACCGGGCTGGTCAGCATCGCAACGGTCGCGGCCTCGGCCACCCTGTCCGACCTGGTCGGGCGGCGCCGCCTGATGCTGCTGGGCTGGTCGATCCTGTTGCCGTGGGCCTTCGTGGTGATGCCGTTGCTGAACACCCGCAGCCCGGCGCTGTACGTGGTCGCCGTCGTCGGCATGGCGGTCGGCGGGGCGATCGGCTCGGGGCCCACCGCGGCCTTCATTCCGGAGCTGTTCGCGACCCGCTACCGCTACAGCGGCGCCGCGCTGGCCCTCAACCTCGCCGGCGTCATCGGCGGGGCCCTGCCGCCGCTGCTCGCCGGGTCGCTGCTCGCGACGTACGGCAGCTGGGCGGTCGGCGCCATGCTGGCCGCGCTGGTGTTGGCCAGCCTGGTCTGCACCTACCTGCTCCCGGAAACCAACGGCACGCCGCTCGGGTCCCGCTTCGAACAGGCGCCCGGCCGCTAGCTCAGTTGGCGTGCAGGTCCTCGTTGAGTGCGATGCCCCGACCGTCGCGGGCCACCACCTCGACCGCGCCGGTGACCGAGTTGCGCCGGAACAGCAGGTTGTTGGCGCCGGAGAGGTCGCGGGCCTTGACCGCCGCGCCGTCGGGCATGGTGACCTTGGTGCCCGCGGTGACGTACAGGCCCGCCTCGACGACGCAGTCGTCGCCCAGCGAGATGCCCACGCCCGCGTTGGCGCCGAGCAGACACCGCTTGCCGATCGAAATGACTTGCGTGCCACCGCCGGACAGCGTGCCCATGATGGACGCCCCGCCGCCGATGTCCGACCCGTCGCCCACCACGACGCCGGCCGAGATGCGCCCCTCGACCATCGACGCGCCCAGGGTGCCGGCGTTGTAGTTGACGAAGCCCTCGTGCATCACCGTCGTGCCCGGGGCCAGGTGGGCGCCGAGGCGCACCCGGTCGGCGTCGGCGATGCGCACCCCGGTCGGCAGGACGTAGTCGACCATCCGGGGGAACTTGTCCACGCCGTAGACGGTCACCGGGCCGTGGCGGCGCAGCCGCGCCCGGACCGCCTCGAAGCCCTCGATCGCGCAGGGCCCGCGGTTAGTCCACACGACGTTGGTCAATACCCCGAACAGGCCGCCGGCGTTCAGCCCGTGCGGCGCCACCAACCGGTGCGACAGCAGATGCAGCCGCAGGTAGGCGTCGTAGGCGTCGGCGGCCACCTCGTCGAGCGAGCCGATGATGGTGCGCACGGCGATGGTCTCGGTGCCGCGCTCGTCGTCGCGGCCGACCAGCGCGACGAGTTCCGGCGGGACATCCGACAGCGCGAGGCGCGACGTGCCGCCGGCGCCCGACTCCGTCAGTTCCGGTGCGGGGAACCACGTGTCGAGGACCGACCCGTCGTTGGCCAGCGTCGCCAACCCGATACCTTGCGCTCCAGTCACGGCGGCCAGGTTACTTGGGCCGCCGAGCAGACGCAGAATCGCATCCCAGGGCCGCCACGAGTGCGATTTTGCGTCTGCTCGCCGAGAGAAGGGGACCCATTACCCTTGGGGGCGTGCTGGACTTGCGCGGGGACCCGATCGAGTTGACCGCTGCGCTGGTCGACATCCCCAGCGAATCGCGCGACGAGGCGCGCCTGGCCGGCGAGGTGGAGGCCGCGCTGCGCGCCCAGGCGCCGGGCTTCGAGGTGGTCCGCAACGGCAATGCGGTGCTGGCGCGCACCCGGGCGCAGCGGCGCACGCGGGTGCTGCTGGCCGGCCACCTCGACACCGTGCCGGTGGCGGACAACCTGCCCAGCCGTTTGGACGGTGCCGACCTGTACGGCTGCGGCACCGCGGACATGAAGGCCGGCGACGCCGTCTTCCTGCACCTGGCCGCGACCGTGGCCGAGCCGGTGCACGACCTGACGCTGGTGTTCTACGACTGCGAGGAAATCGACGCCGCCGCAAACGGTTTGGGCCGCATCGAGCGCGAGCTGCCGGAGTGGTTGGCCGCAGACGTCGCCATCCTGGGCGAGCCCACCGGCGGCTACATCGAGGCCGGTTGCCAGGGCACCCTGCGGGTGGTGATCAGCGCGACCGGCACGCGCGCGCATTCGGCGCGAGCCTGGTTGGGCGACAACGCCATTCACAAGCTGGGCGCCGTGCTGGACCGGCTCGCGGCATACGACGCCCGCACCGTCGACATCGACGGGTGCGAGTACCGGGAGGGCCTGTCGGCGGTGCGCATCGACGGCGGCGTGGCCGGCAACGTGATACCCGACGCGGCCTCGCTGACGGTCAACTTCCGCTTCGCCCCGGACCGGTCGGTGGCCGCGGCGCTGCAACACGTGCACGACGTGTTCGACGGCCTGGACGTGCGCATCGAGCAGACCGACGCCGCCGCGGGCGCGCTCCCCGGCCTGTCGCAGCCCGCCGCCAAGGCGCTGGTCGAGGCCGCCGGCGGCCGGGTCCGCGCGAAATACGGCTGGACGGACGTGGCGCGGTTCGCCGCGCTGGGCATCCCCGCGGTCAACTTCGGCCCGGGCGACCCCAACCTGGCGCACACCCGCGACGAACGGGTGCCGGTCGCCAACATCACCGCCGCGGTGGAGATGCTGCGGCGCTACCTGAGCGCGTAGCAAACTGTAGCACAACGCGCTACACTGGCGGGATGGTTCGGACTATCGCCCAGCGTGAGCTGCGCAACGAGAACGCCAAGGTGATCGACGCGGTTGCGGCCGGTGAGACGTTCGTCGTCACCCGAAACGGTGAGCCGGTAGCCGAGCTCCGCCCGATCAAAGCCGGTCGTCGTCGCACTTTTATCTCGCGCGACGAGGTCGCGGCGCTTGCGGCGGCCGCGGTGCGTATCGACCATCGCCGGTTCCGGGCCGACCTGGACCGGTTGATCGACCAAGGTCTCTGAGTGTCAACCGGCTTACTGGACACCTCCGTCGTGGTCGATTGGCATGACCCGGCCGTGGTTGCCGCGCTGCCCGACGAGTTCGCGATCTCCGCAATCACCGCCGCCGAATTGGCGTCCGGTCCGCAGCTGGCCGCGAACGCGGTGGAGGCGGCGAAGCGTCAGGCTCGGTTGCAGGAGGTCGAATCGGTACTCGAGCCGATTCCGTTCGACGCGGCCGCAGCCCGCAGCTACGGGCTCGTGGTCGCGGCGGTGGTCCGCGAGGGAAGAAAACCGCGGAGCCGATTCGCCGATCTACTCATCGCGGCCACAGCTCACGCGAGTCGCCTCGACCTCTACACCCGCAACGGTGACGACTTCGCCGGGCTGGAAGGCCTGGTCCGCGTAGTCACCATTTGAGCGTCAGGCCGGCGCCACGACCACGTCGACGGTGCCGACGCCCGGGTTGGCCACGACGGCCAGCACCGGGGCGTTGGGCGGCGAAACCACCTGTCCCCCTGCGACACTCGCGTGATAGCCGTTGGGATACTCGATGGGCGGCACCGAGATGAGCGTCTGCGCGCCGGGCGCGAAGCTGCCCGCGCGGTCGGCCCGCACGGTCGAGTAGCACAGCCGGAAGACGCCCGAGGCAAACGACCAGTCCCGCGGCGTGCCGGCGACCACCTGGGGGTAGGGGGAGGCGAGCACCCCGAGCTTGCCGACGTTGACGTTGGCGCCCGTCGGCGGCTGGGCGGGGTTGAACACCAGCGCCTGGTCGGTCGGCGACGAGCTCGTCTTGTCGTTGCCGGTGTACGCCCACTCCAGCCAGCCCATCCGCTGGTGGTCGGTGTGGCGCATCACCTCGACGAGGTTGTTCAGGTCGTTGGTGGCGCCGAACTCCGTCAGCAGCGGGGGGACGTGGTGGAAGGCCGCGTAGAGGTTGGCGTTGGTGATCGTGAGGCCGTCCTGGAAGCGGCAGGTGATGTTCTTGTGCAACGCCGACTCGATGGCGCAGTAGTCGTGGAAGGAGAACCCGGTGCTCGGGTCAGCCACCCCGCCGATGTCGGTGTGGACGCCCTCGTCGGACAGCGTGTTCGGCTCGAAGAACACCATCGTGGTGGGGTCGGCCGTGCGAATCACCGGCACGACTTTCCGATAGAACACGGTCAGCTTGTGGTCCTGGATCGGGCAGCCCAGGACGAAGTTGAAGCAGCCCTCCCAGATGAAGCCGGGCCACGGCTCGTTCAAAATCTCGTAGCCGAAGACGCCCGGGTTGCCGTGGAAGAAGCTGGCGACGTGCGCCCACGCGCGCGCGTAGTGGTCCTGCAGCCCGATCCCGTCGGGCGCCGGGGCATCCCGCCAGAAGGCGTTCCAGGCGAACTCCTCGGCGGGGTTGAGGAAGTAGTTGCCCGGGAAGCCGAGCTGCGGGTTGGGCAGGCCCGCCTGAGCCACCGCCCACGCCGGTGCGCCCTCGCCCTGGAACGCCTCGTTATAGAGGTCCTGATGGAAGTCGAGCAGGCTGACGATGCCGTGCGCCGCCAGCGTCGCCACCGTCTGCGCGATCGAGGTGAGGTAGTTGTCGTCGTAGCTGAGCGGCTGCGGCTCCACGGCGGCCCAGATGACCCCCAGCCGCATCGCATTGAACCCGTTGGCCTGCAGGAAGGCCGCGTCGTCGTCGCCGAACCCGTCGGCCGACGGCTCATACGGCGGCAGCTTGTACACCTGGTTGAGCCCGTGCAGGATGACGACGCGCCCGTCGGCGTCGGTCATCCAGCGGNCGGGAGCCCTGTCGGTGCGGGCGGTGACGATCATCCGGGCCGTGCCGGCCAGCGCCAACTGGTACACCAGCGTGGCCGACAGCACGTCGAGCTCGTGCGCGTCGTCGACCACGAGCAGCAGATCACCCTGCCCGTCCAGCGACGTGCGGGCCGATCGCACCAGCGCCGCCGGCTTACCGAGCTCGGAGATCGCGACCAGGTGGCCGAACGCCCCGAAGGGGACCGCGCGCTCGGTCGGGGTGCCGGTGACCCAGCGGGTGAGCGCGCCCGGGTGCGCGGCCGCGTAGCCCTCGGCGGCCAACCGGGCCAGGGTCGATTTGCCGCAGCCGTCGGGCCCGAGCACGACGGCCCCCCGGCCGGCCCCGAGCGCGTCGTTCAGCCGCGCCAACGCCGCCTCGTGTTGGGGGACGTTCCAACGAATCGGCACCCGCCGGAGTTTATTGCGCGCGGTGTGCGCGCCGCATCGGGCTTGGTCTACCTTTCGTTGTATGCCCGCGGAACGCGACCCGTCAGCCGCCTGGGCGGTGTGCGTGTACTGCGCGTCGGGCCCCGAGCACGCCGAATTGCTCGAGCTCGCTTCGGAACTCGGCGAGGCGATCGCCGAGCGCGGCTGGACCCTGGTGTGGGGCGGCGGGCGGGTGTCGGCGATGGGGGCGGTGGCGAGTGCGGCCCGCGCCCGCGGCGGCCGGACCGTCGGCGTCATCCCGCAGCACCTGATGCGCCTCGAGGTCGCCGACACCGAGGCCGACGAGCTGATCGTCAGCGAGACCATGCACCAGCGCAAGCAGATCATGGAGGACCACGCCGACGCGTTCATCGTGCTGCCCGGCGGCGTGGGCACCCTGGACGAGCTGTTCGACGCGTGGACCACGGGTTTCCTCGGGGTGCACGACAAACCCGTCGTGCTGCTGGACCCCTTCGGGCACTACGAGGGCCTGTGGCTGTGGCTGTGCGGACTGGCCGACCGCGGCTACATCACGCAAGCGGCGCTGGACCGGTTGGTGCTGGTCGATAAGGTGGGTGCCGCAGTGGAGGCGTGCGCACCCGCGTGAGATCCGGGCTCAGCTCAGCGGAAGGGCGCCGAGGGGACTTACAGGAATAGAGGAAAACGTGTCCGACCACGACGGGGGAGCGCGCACAGCGGTCCGGCTGACCGACATCGCATCGCGGGTGCCGGGCGTGCTGGCCGACATCCCGGTGATCATGCGGGGGGCGCTGACCGGGCTGCTGGCGCAGCCGGGCTCCAAGAAATCGATCGGCACGGTGTTCCAGGAGCGGGCCGCCCGCTACGGCGACCGGGTGTTTCTGCGGTTCGGCGACCAGCAGCTGACCTACCGCGACGCCAACGCGGCCGCCAACCGCTACGCCGCGGTGCTGGCCGCGCACGGCGTCGGCAGCGGCGACGTCGTCGCGATCATGCTGCGCAACTCGCCCCAGGCGGTGCTGGTGATGCTGGCCGCGGTCAAGTGCGGCGCCGTCGCCGGCATGATCAACTACCACCAGCGCGGGGAGGTGCTGGCGCACAGCCTGGGCCTGCTGGACGCCAGGGTGCTCATCGCCGAGACCGATCTGGTGAGCGCGGTGACCGAGTGCGGCGGTGCGGGCGCAACCGAGACGATGACCGTCGAGGACCTGGAGCGATTCGCCGTCAGCGCCCCGGCGACCAACCCGGCGTCGGTGTCGGCCGTGCAGGCCCGCGACACCGCGTTCTACATCTTCACCTCGGGCACCACGGGTTTCCCGAAGGCCAGCGTGATGACCCACCTGCGGTGGCTGAAGGCGCTGGCCGCGTTCGGCGGCATCGGGTTGCGGCTGAAGAGCTCCGACACGCTGTACAGCTGCCTGCCGCTGTACCACAACAACGCGCTGACGGTCGCGCTGTCGTCGGTGATCAACTCCGGCGCGACGCTGGCGCTCGGCAAGTCGTTTTCGGCGTCGAAGTTCTGGGACGAGGTGATCGCCAGCGAGGCCACCGCGTTCATCTACATCGGCGAGATCTGCCGCTACCTGCTCAACCAGCCGGCCAAGCCGACCGACCGGCGGCACAAGGTGCGGGTGATCGCCGGCAACGGGTTGCGCCCGGAGATCTGGGACGAGTTCACCAACCGATTCGGCATCGAGCGCGTCTGCGAGTTCTACGCCTCCAGCGAGGGCAACACCGCGTTCATCAACGTCTTCAACGTGCCCCGCAGCACCGGCGTCTTTCCGATGCCGCTGGCCTACGTCGAGTACGACCCCGACACCGGTGAGCCGCTGCGCGACGAGAACGGGCGGGTGCGCCGGGTGCCCCCCGGACAGCCCGGCCTGCTGCTGAGCCGGGTCAACCGGCTGCAGCCCTTCGACGGCTACACCGACAAGGAGTCGAGCGAAAAGAAGTTGGTGCGCAACGCTTTTCGTGAGGGCGACTGTTGGTTCAATTCGGGCGACGTGATGAGCCCGCAGGGCATGGGCCACGCCGCGTTCGTCGACCGGCTCGGCGACACGTTCCGTTGGAAGGGCGAGAACNCGGCGATGGGGGCGGTGGCGAGTGCGGCCCGCGCCCGCGGCGGCCGGACCGTCGGCGTCATCCCGCAGCACCTGATGCGCCTCGAGGTCGCCGACACCGAGGCCGACGAGCTGATCGTCAGCGAGACCATGCACCAGCGCAAGCAGATCATGGAGGACCACGCCGACGCGTTCATCGTGCTGCCCGGCGGCGTGGGCACCCTGGACGAGCTGTTCGACGCGTGGACCACGGGTTTCCTCGGGGTGCACGACAAACCCGTCGTGCTGCTGGACCCCTTCGGGCACTACGAGGGCCTGTGGCTGTGGCTGTGCGGACTGGCCGACCGCGGCTACATCACGCAAGCGGCGCTGGACCGGTTGGTGCTGGTCGATAAGGTGGGTGCCGCAGTGGAGGCGTGCGCACCCGCGTGAGATCCGGGCTCAGCTCAGCGGAAGGGCGCCGAGGGGACTTACAGGAATAGAGGAAAACGTGTCCGACCACGACGGGGGAGCGCGCACAGCGGTCCGGCTGACCGACATCGCATCGCGGGTGCCGGGCGTGCTGGCCGACATCCCGGTGATCATGCGGGGGGCGCTGACCGGGCTGCTGGCGCAGCCGGGCTCCAAGAAATCGATCGGCACGGTGTTCCAGGAGCGGGCCGCCCGCTACGGCGACCGGGTGTTTCTGCGGTTCGGCGACCAGCAGCTGACCTACCGCGACGCCAACGCGGCCGCCAACCGCTACGCCGCGGTGCTGGCCGCGCACGGCGTCGGCAGCGGCGACGTCGTCGCGATCATGCTGCGCAACTCGCCCCAGGCGGTGCTGGTGATGCTGGCCGCGGTCAAGTGCGGCGCCGTCGCCGGCATGATCAACTACCACCAGCGCGGGGAGGTGCTGGCGCACAGCCTGGGCCTGCTGGACGCCAGGGTGCTCATCGCCGAGACCGATCTGGTGAGCGCGGTGACCGAGTGCGGCGGTGCGGGCGCAACCGAGACGATGACCGTCGAGGACCTGGAGCGATTCGCCGTCAGCGCCCCGGCGACCAACCCGGCGTCGGTGTCGGCCGTGCAGGCCCGCGACACCGCGTTCTACATCTTCACCTCGGGCACCACGGGTTTCCCGAAGGCCAGCGTGATGACCCACCTGCGGTGGCTGAAGGCGCTGGCCGCGTTCGGCGGCATCGGGTTGCGGCTGAAGAGCTCCGACACGCTGTACAGCTGCCTGCCGCTGTACCACAACAACGCGCTGACGGTCGCGCTGTCGTCGGTGATCAACTCCGGCGCGACGCTGGCGCTCGGCAAGTCGTTTTCGGCGTCGAAGTTCTGGGACGAGGTGATCGCCAGCGAGGCCACCGCGTTCATCTACATCGGCGAGATCTGCCGCTACCTGCTCAACCAGCCGGCCAAGCCGACCGACCGGCGGCACAAGGTGCGGGTGATCGCCGGCAACGGGTTGCGCCCGGAGATCTGGGACGAGTTCACCAACCGATTCGGCATCGAGCGCGTCTGCGAGTTCTACGCCTCCAGCGAGGGCAACACCGCGTTCATCAACGTCTTCAACGTGCCCCGCAGCACCGGCGTCTTTCCGATGCCGCTGGCCTACGTCGAGTACGACCCCGACACCGGTGAGCCGCTGCGCGACGAGAACGGGCGGGTGCGCCGGGTGCCCCCCGGACAGCCCGGCCTGCTGCTGAGCCGGGTCAACCGGCTGCAGCCCTTCGACGGCTACACCGACAAGGAGTCGAGCGAAAAGAAGTTGGTGCGCAACGCTTTTCGTGAGGGCGACTGTTGGTTCAATTCGGGCGACGTGATGAGCCCGCAGGGCATGGGCCACGCCGCGTTCGTCGACCGGCTCGGCGACACGTTCCGTTGGAAGGGCGAGAACGTCGCGACCACACAGGTCGAGGCGGCGCTGGCCTCCGACAAGTCCGTCGAGGAATGCACCGTGTTCGGCGTCGAGGTCCCGCGCACCGGCGGCCGCGCCGGGATGGCCGCGGTCCAGCTGCGCGACGGCGCCGAGTTCGACGGGCAGTCCTTGGCCCGCGCCGTGTACGGCGAGCTGCCGCCCTACGCGCTGCCGTTGTTCGTGCGGGTGGTCAAGTCGCTGGAGCACACGACGACGTTCAAGAGCCGCAAGGTGGAGCTGCGCGAGCAGGCGTACGGCCCCGACGTCGAGGACCCGTTGTATGTGCTGGCCGGGCGCGACGAGGGCTACGTGCCCTACTACGACGAGTATCCCGACGAAGTGGCCGACGGTAAGCGCCCGAAGGGCTGAGGCTGGCCGCGCCCTCGCGGACCGGGCCAGGCACCATAGACGGATGCAGACTCTCTGCGGCCGGCCCGTCGCGGGGGATCGGCCGCTGATCATGGCGATCGTCAACCGCACCCCGGATTCGTTCTACGACCGGGGCGCGACGTTCGGCGACGAGGCCGCCCGCGCCGCCGCCCAGGCGGCCATCGCCGAGGGCGCCGACGTCATCGACGTCGGCGGGGTCAAGGCGGGCCCGGGCGACAGCGTCGACGAGGACACCGAGATCGCCCGGCTGGTGCCGTTCATCGAGTGGCTGCGCGGCGCCCACCCCGACCAGCTGATCAGCGTCGACACCTGGCGTTCCGGGGTGGCCAGGGTGGCCTGCGCCGCGGGCGCCGACCTGATCAACGACACCTGGGGCGGCATCGACCCCGCCCTGCCCGAGGTGGCCGCCGAGTTCGGGGCGGGCCTGGTGTGTTCGCACACCGGCGGGGCGCTGCCGCGCACCCGGCCGTTCCGGGTGAGCTACGGGACGAGCACGCGCGGGGTGGTTGACGACGTCATCCGCCGGGTGACCGCGGCGGCGGACCGGGCGGTCGCGGCCGGGGTGGCCCGCGACCGGGTGTTGATCGACCCGGCCCACGATTTCGGCAAGAACACGTTCCATGGCCTGCTTTTGTTGCGCCACGTGGGCGATCTGGTTAAGACGGGGTGGCCCGTCCTGCTCGCTTTGAGCAACAAGGACTTCGTCGGGGAGACTTTGGGTGTGGAACTGACCGAACGGCTCGAGGGAACGCTGGCGGCCACCGCGCTGGCGGCGGCGGCCGGCGTCCGGATGTTTCGGGTGCATCAGGTCGCGGCGACGCGGCGGGTGCTCGAGATGGTGTCCTCGATCCAGGGGATACGCCCCCCGGCGCGCACCGTGCGGGGGCTCGCATGACGGAGCTGGTAGACCTCGCCAGCGCGGGGGTGCTGGCCGCGCGGCCCGGCGACGTCTGGCTATCCGACCGCAATTGGGATCGGCCCGGGTGGACGGTCGGCGAGCTGGAAGACGCCAAGGCCGGGCGGACCATCTCCGTGGTGCTGCCGGCCCTCAACGAGGAAGCCACCGTCTCCTCGGTGGTCGACAGCATCTCGCCGCTGGTGGACGGCCTGGTCGACGAGCTGATCGTGCTGGACTCCGGTTCCACCGACGACACCGAGATTCGCGCGATCGCGGCGGGCGCCCGCGTCGTCAGCCGTGAGCAGGCGCTGCCCGGGGTGCCCGTCCGGCCCGGCAAGGGCGAGGTGCTGTGGCGTTCGCTCGCGGCCACCGGCGGCGACATCGTGGTGTTCGTCGACTCCGACCTGATCAATCCGCACCCGATGTTCGTGCCGTGGCTGGTGGCCCCGCTGCTCACCGGCGACGGGATTCATCTGGTGAAGAGCTTCTATCGGCGGCCGCTGGGCGGCGCCGACTCGGGTGGCGGGCGGGTTACCGAGCTGGTGGCCCGGCCGTTGCTGGCGGCGCTGCGCCCGCAGCTGGGGTGCATCCTGCAGCCGCTCGGCGGCGAGTACGCGGCCAGCCGGGAACTGCTGACCTCGCTGCCGTTCGCGCCGGGTTACGGCGTGGAGATCGGCGTGCTGGTGGACACCTTCGACCGGCTGGGGCTGGACTCGATCGCCCAGGTGAACCTCGGCGTGCGGGCGCACCGCAACCGGCCGCTGCCCGAGCTGGGCGTGATGAGCCGCCAGGTCATCGCGACCCTGCTCTCGCGCTGCGGGATCCCCGACTCCGGGGTGGGCTTGACCCAGTTCTTCGCCGACGGCGCCGACGGTTACGCCTACACCGCGCACACCGCGCCGGTGTCGCTGGAGGACCGGCCGCCGATCCAGGGACTGCGGCCGCGCTAGGGCCCACGCGCGCCGGGATGTCGGCGGGATAGGGCAATATCGAACGCGTGGCGTTGGTGTTGCTGTACCTGGTGGTGCTGGTCCTGGTGGCGATCGTGCTGTTCGGCGCGGCCAGCCTGCTGTTCGGCCGCGGTGAGCAGCTGCCGCCTTTGCCGCGGGGG
This sequence comes from Mycobacterium interjectum, assembly GCF_900078675.2. Classification (GTDB taxonomy): domain Bacteria; phylum Actinomycetota; class Actinomycetes; order Mycobacteriales; family Mycobacteriaceae; genus Mycobacterium; species Mycobacterium interjectum. Next base: position 2,870,407 of record NZ_LT546237.1, on the reverse strand, counting down.
ACGACGGCGACCGTGCTGCCCGCCTACGGCGTCACCGGAGCCGACGTCGACGCCGTCAAGTTCACCCAGGTGCTGCGCGGATACAAGACCAGCGAGGTGGACTGGGTGCTGGCCCGGCCCGCCCGCGAGCTCGAGGCGCTGCGGGGCCAGCTGGCGGCGGTGCACGCCCCGCCGGTCTCCGACAGCGAGACCGAGGGCGAGCCCGATTCCGTGGAACCCGGGGGCGGCGAGGATCGTCAGGACTCAATGTGAGCGATGACGGGCTGGTGCGGTGCGGCTGGGCGGCCATTCGTCCCGGGCCGGACTTCGAGATGTACCGCGACTACCACGACCAGGAATGGGGCCGGGCGTTGCACGACGGGGTGGCGCTGTTCGAGCGGATGAGCCTGGAGGCCTTCCAGAGCGGCCTGTCGTGGCTGATCATCCTGCGCAAACGGGAGAACTTCCGGCGCGCCTTCGACGGGTTCGACATCGAGACGGTCGCCGGCTACACCGATGCCGACGTGCAGCGGCTGATGGCCGACACGGGGATCGTCCGCAACCGGGCCAAGGTTGACGCGACCATCGCCAACGCGCGCGCCGCCGCCGAGCTGGGTTCCGCCGAGGACCTGTCCAAGCTGCTGTGGTCGTTCGCGCCGGCACCGCGCCCCCGCCCCGCCGACGGCTCCGAAATTCCCTCGGCCAGCCCCGAATCCAAGGCGATGGCCGCCGAGCTGAAACGGCGCGGGTTCCGCTTCGTCGGGCCGACCACCGCCTACGCGCTGATGCAGGCGACCGGCATGGTCGACGACCATATTCGCGGTTGCTGGGTGCCGGCAAACGCACGTTGAGGGGCCGATGAGGCGTCAGAAGCGGGTCTTGGTGTAACTGCCGCCCCGGATAGGGAACAATGGGGGGGTGATTTGGCAGTTCAATGTCGGGTATGGCTGGAAATCCACTGGCGGGGCATGCCCGGCGCCGACCAGGTCCGCGACGCCGGGCCAGCTCGAATCTGGAGGGAGCACTCGATGGCGGCGATGAAGCCCCGTACCGGAGACGGTCCTTTGGAAGCGACCAAGGAGGGGCGCGGCATCGTTATGCGGGTACCGCTCGAGGGAGGCGGTCGGCTGGTCGTTGAGCTCACGCCCGACGAAGCAGCCGCCCTCGGCGACGAGCTCAAGGGCGTCACCAGCTAGGCCGGCTTACGCCGACACCTTCCGGTAGATCTCCAGCGTCTGCTCGGCCGCGTGGGCCCAGGAGAAGTCCTCGACGCAGCGCTGGCGTCCCGCCTCGCCGTAGCGCTTAGCCTTGTCGGGGTCGGCGACCAGTTCGTTGACCGCTTCCGCCAGTCCCGCCTGGAAGCCGGCCGGATCGTCGGCGTCGTAATGCACCAGTGACCCGGTGCGCCCGTCCCTGACCACCTCGGGTATCCCGCCGACGTCCGAGGCCACCACCGCCGTGGCGCACGCCATCGCCTCGAGGTTGACGATCCCCAACGGCTCATACACCGACGGGCATACGAAAACCGTTGCCGCCGACAGTATTTCCCGCAGCTCCCCGGTCGGCAGCATCTCCCTGATCCAGAACACCCCGTCCCGGTCGCGGGCCAACTCGGCCACCGCGGCCCGGATCTCCTCGGCCAGCTCCGGGGTGTCGGGAGCGCCCGCGCACAGCACCACCTGCACCCCGGGGGCAAACCGGTGCGCGGCCGCCACCAGGTGGGCGACGCCCTTCTGCCGGGTGATGCGCCCGACGAACGCCACCACCGGCCGGTTCGGGTCCACGCCGAGTTCGGCCAGCACGGAACCGGTTTGCATCGGGCCGGCGGGGTGCCACACGGTGGTGTCGACGCCGTTGCGGACGACGTGCACCAGGCTTGGATCCAGCGTGGGGTAGACGCGCAGGATGTCTTCGCGCATCGCCGCGCTGACCGCGATGACGGCGTCGGCGGCCAGCACCGCGGTCCGCTCCACCCACGTCGACACCCGGTAGCCGCCGCCGAGTTGTTCGGCCTTCCACGGCCGCAGGGGTTCGAGCGAATGCGCGGTCAGGACGTGTGGGATGTCGTAGAGCAACGCGGTCAGATGCCCGGCCAGGCCGGCGTACCAGGTGTGCGAATGCACGACCGTGGCCGCCGACGCGGCGTTGGCCATCATCAGGTCCGCGGACAGGGTGGCCAGCGCGGGGTTGGCGCCGTGGATGCGCGGGTCGGGTTGCTGCGCGAAGGCATCCGGGCGGGGGGCTCCGATGCAGTGCACGTCGACCGCGCACAGCCGGCGCAGCTGCGCGACGAGCTCGGTGACGTGTACCCCGGCCCCTCCGTAGACCTCGGGTGGGTACTCCCGAGTCATCATCGCCACCCGCATACTCCGCACGGTAGTTCGGCGAGCACGCCGCCCGCGAGTCGGGCGGCGGAGAAACGCGAAAAAAATTGTGACGATGCGGCCCGCGAGTGAGATTGCGCAATAATGGCAGGTATCGGGTTGTGAAACTTGGCGAGAACTAAACCAAATACCTTGACAGACAGTCCGTCAGAACGGCGGCCACCGGGGATTTCCCCTGGCAGCGGTTGGCGGCGGCCGATAGTTTGGGAGCCATGAGGGAAGCGCCACACGTGCTGGGCATTGTCCTGGCCGGGGGTGAGGGCAAGCGGTTGTATCCGCTGACCGCGGACCGGGCCAAACCCGCGGTTCCCTTCGGCGGCGCCTACCGGCTGATCGACTTCGTGCTCTCCAACCTGGTCAACGCCCGCTATCTAAGGATCTGCGTTCTCACCCAATACAAGTCGCATTCACTCGACCGGCACATTTCGCAGAACTGGCGCTTGTCCGGCCTGGCCGGCGAGTACATCACGCCGGTGCCCGCGCAGCAGCGCCTCGGCCCGCGCTGGTACACCGGCTCCGCCGACGCGATCTACCAGTCGCTCAACCTGATCTACGACGAAGACCCCGACTACATAGTCGTTTTCGGCGCCGACCACGTGTACCGGATGGACCCCGAGCAGATGGTCGGGTTCCATATCGACAGCGGGGCCGGCGCGACCGTGGCCGGCATCAGGGTGCCGCGCAGCGACGCCTCCGCGTTCGGCTGCATCGACGCCGACGACTCCGGCCGCATCCGCGGTTTCTTGGAGAAGCCGCTGGATCCGCCGGGCACCCCCGATGACCCCTCGTCGACGTATGTGTCGATGGGCAACTACATCTTCACCACCAAGGTGCTCATCGACGCGATCCGCGCCGACGCCGACGACGACCACTCCGATCACGACATGGGCGGCGACATCATCCCGCGGTTGGTGGAGGACGGGATGGCCGCGGTGTACGACTTCTCCGACAACGAGGTGCCCGGCGCCACCGACCGCGACCGGGGCTACTGGCGCGACGTCGGGACGCTGGACGCCTTCTACGACGCGCACATGGACCTGGTCTCGGTGCATCCGGTGTTCAACCTGTACAACAAGCGCTGGCCGATTCGTGGCGAGTCGGAGAACCTGGCGCCGGCCAAGTTCGTCAACGGCGGCTCGGCCCAGGAGTCGGTGGTGGGTGCCGGCAGCATCATCTCGGCGGCCTCGGTGCGCAACTCCGTGCTGTCGTCGAACGTCGTGGTCGACGACGGCGCGATCGTGGAGGGCAGCGTGATCATGCCGGGCGCCCGGGTCGGCCGCGGGGCGGTGGTGCGCCACGCGATCCTGGACAAGAACGTCGTCGTCGGGCCCGGGGAGATGGTCGGGGTCGATCTCGAGAAGGACCGCGAGCGCTTCGCGATCAGCGCCGGCGGCGTGGTCGCCGTCGGCAAGGGCGTCTGGATCTAGCCCGGGTTAGCTTGCCGAGCAGACACAGAATCGCGCGGTTTCATGATGAAACGTGCGATTCCGCGTCTGCTCGCGCCTCTTAGGGGACCTCCGGAACCAGCAGGTGCGCGTCATGGCGTGGGCCCCAGTGCAGGGTGACGCGACCGCGGGGTGAGTTCGCATANCTCGGCCGCGCCGACGGCGCCCGCACCCGCGAGGGCGGTCAGGTCGGCGAGCGACAGGGGCTCCGCCACGGCGAGGTAGTCCAGCACCGCCCGGGCCGGGGCGGGCAACTCGGCGAGGAACGCGTCGACCTCGGCGCGACTGGTCTCGCCGGGCGCCTCGATGTCGATCCGGTCCAGCAGGCCGTCGGTCCACAGGGCCGCGATCGCCTCGGGAGCCCTGTCGGTGCGGGCGGTGACGATCATCCGGGCCGTGCCGGCCAGCGCCAACTGGTACACCAGCGTGGCCGACAGCACGTCGAGCTCGTGCGCGTCGTCGACCACGAGCAGCAGATCACCCTGCCCGNGTCGGGCACAGCCACCGCCCGGCGACCACCAGCCGCAGCTGTTCGCCGGCGCGGAACAACGTCGCCGACGGGCCCAGCGCGACATCGACCGCGACCACCTCGCCGGCGGAAACGGGCCGCGGCTCCGCGCAGGCCGCGACGGGCTCCCACGGCCGCGAAAGTTCGCGGTCCAGCCCCCGCAGCGAGACCCGCTGCCACCCGGTGGTGACCCGGTCGCGGCCGTAGCCGTAGGACCCCTCGAATGCGACGAACCGGCCGGCGCGCCACTTCTCCACGCCGACGAACAGGTTGGCGTCGTCGCAGCCATCCAGCGAGACCCACAACCGGGCGGCCATCGGGCCGGTCAGCTCGATGTCCGCCGGCACCATCCAGCTGAATGCCGCTGCGCGGGAGCGTGTTTGGAACGCGATGCCGCCGTCCTCGGCCGGAAGGTCCGGCGCAAGCTTCCCGGCGCCAGCCAAATACAAAGGACGCCAACGGGTTCGGGGCAGCGGCCAGTCTGCCTCCTCGCGCACCGTGGCGATAGTGTCGCGGTCCTCGCGCACCTCGAGGCGGACGCTGCGGGAACCGCCGGCGCCGTCGAGCACGCCCCGGAAGAAGTCGAGCTGCTCGGCCCGCGCCGCGTCGGAGTAGAAGGTCGCCCATTTGCCGGCGCGGTGCGTGTAGAGGCGGGTATGGGCGGAGCCGGCGCGCGCGAAAGCTCGGATCGACCCGCGGCTGTGCAGGTTGTTGTCGGAGAAGCTGCCGCAGACCAGCATGGGCACCTTGACGGCGGACAGGTCGGGCGCCACCGAGCGCCAGAAGTCGTCGCGCAGCGGGTGGGAATCCTGCATCCCCTCCAGGTCGTAGGCCTGTCGCGTGTCGCGGCGCAGGTTGCGCGACCAGATCCGGGTGAAGCCCACTTCGCGCACGCCGCCGGGAAAGGTCAGGTCGCGATACGCGTCGGTGAAGCCCTCCCACGGGCAGATCGCCCGCAGTGCCGGCGGCTGCAGGGCCGCCACGGCGTATTGGCTGATCGCCAGGTAGGAGACCCCGAGCATGACGACGCGGCCGTCGCACCACGGCTGGGCGGCGATCCACTGCACGAGGTCGTAGCTGTCCTCGGCCTCCTTGCGCGACAACAGGTTTCCGGTGCCGTCGGAATGGCCGCAGCCGCGCGAGTCGGCGTTGACCACGGTGAAGCCCTGCACGGTCCACCACGCCGGGTCCGGTGCCTCCCAACCGGTCAGCGCCGAGAACCTCACCGGTCGGGGCTGGCGCAACACCCGGTATTGCACCGAGAAGGTCCACCTGTTGCCCTTCCGCCTCGGCAGGTTGTCCTTGCCGTACGGGTGGACGCTCAGGATGACCGGCCGCGGGCCGCCGTCGGGCTTCCGGTGGACGTTGATGCGCAACGCCGTCCCGTCGCGGGTGGGGACGGCGATGTCACGCTCGACAAGGAGGTCGGGGGGCGGATCGGTGACCGTGATCGGCGGTTTGGCGATGCTGTGAAGCCGCACTAGCGCATACCGGATGGCCCCGGGGCGTCGCCACGGGCGGTCCAGGGCCGGTACCGAATTTCGCGCCACGCCAATACCTTAGGCGCACCTGCCCGGCCGCTACCACACGTTGGGCACCAGCCGGTAGCGCACGTGCTGCGCGTACTCCCGGTACCCGGGCAAGTCCTGGGTGAGCAGCTTCTCCTCGTCGAGGATGCGGAAGACGAGCACCGCGACGCCGGGGGGCACGAAGAGCAGGCCCCAGTAGGAACCGAGGGCCAGGGGCATCCCGACCATCATGATCACGTTTCCGACGTACATCGGATGCCTGACGAATTTGTAGACGCCGCCGGAGGCCACCTGCTGGCCCGTCTCCACCGTGACGGTGGCCGCCGCGTAGCTGTTCTGGATGATGACCAGCATCGCCAGGCCCAGCCCGGTCGCCACCAGGATGTCGCCGAGCACGGATACCCACGGCGGCACCGTCGACCAGCTCATCCGATGGTCGAGGGCGCTGAACGCCATCATCGCGAAGAGAATCACGAATGAGCTTGTGATGATGACCTTTTGGGCGGCCCTCGTTTCGGCCCGCGGCCCGGCGTGCATGCGGCGCTGCAGGGCCGCCGGGTTGGCCCGCGCCAGGTAGATCGTGGGGCCGAGCGACGCCGCGGTGAACACGGCGATGAAAGCCCACGCCTGCCAATAGTGCAGCGTGCCGGCCGGTCCGAAGAGAATGAGGCCAACCGCGAGGGTTCCGAAGACCGAGGATGCCGTCAGTCGAACAGCGGTTTTCATGATCGTGCCCTCCCTAGCAACGTAGATCGCGACGCCGAAAAGCCATGGCGCCCAAGAGGATCAGCGCAGCGTCGATGGCCAGCAGCCACAGCAGCGGCACCGCGGTGAAATCGGCCCCGACCCGCGGGGTGTGGGCGAACGGTTCCAGGTCGAGCAACCACTGCGGGAACCGGGCCAACTCGCCGATCAGGTACACGGCGACGAACGCGACCAGCACGCCCCACGCCACTGGCGTGAACCGCGGTGCCACCCCGAACACCGCGACCGTGACGGCGGCGAGCAGCCAGACGGCGGGCAGCTGCGCGGCCGCGGTGCCGACGACGATGGCCAGCTTGCCGCCGACGTCGCCGGCCGCGATGCCGTAGACGAGGCCGCCGGCCACGCCGCTGACCAGCATCGCGACCGCGGACCCGGCCACCGCGGCGACCAAATGGCTTGCCAGCCAATGAGTTCGGGAGACCGCGCCGGCCAGCGCCGTCTCGGCGCGCTGGCCGGACTCCTCTTGATGCAATCGCAGGGTGAGTGAGATGGCGAACGCCGCGGCGACCATGCCCATCATGGCGTATGCCACGGCGATGAAGGCCTCCTCCAGGGCGGAGGTGCCGCCCATCCGCGCGACGATGTCACGCACGACGGTGCTGCCGCCCAGCTGGTCGCCGATGCCGTGCACCACGCTGCCCATCAGCAGCCCATACAGGCACAAGCCCACCGTCCATAGCAGCAGCGCGCCGCGATCGAGCCGCCACGTCAGGCCGTCGACGCCGCGCAGGGCCGCCCCGGCGGTGCCGGGGCCGGCGCGTTCGGCGAGGAGTCCGGCGCCCACGTCGCGGCCGGCGAGCAGCCGATAGGCCACCAGGGTGAGCGCCGCCGTCGTCACCAGGTGCAGCAGCAGAACCCACCAGCGATCCCCGGCGTACGGCCGTACCTGCAGCGACCACCCCAGCGGCGACAGCCACGACAGCCCGCCGCCGCCCGCGTCGCCGACGGCGCGCAGCGTGAACGCGGCCCCCAGCACGGCGAACGCGGCGCCGCGGGCGAACCGGGCGCTCGGCGACAGCTGGGCGGTCACCGCGGCCACCGCGGTGAAGACCAGCCCGGAGCCGGCCAGCGCCGCCCCGAACGCCAGCGACCCGCCCGCCGGGACGTCGGTGCTCAGCAATCCGGTCGCCCCGATCGCGCCGGTGGCGATGGACGCCCCGAATGACAACAGCAGCGCCGCGCTCAGGCCGGCGTACCGGCCGATCGCGGTCGAATCCACCAGCTCGGTGCGGCCGGTCTCCTCGTCGGCGCGGGTGTGCCGGATCACGGTGAGGATGACGGCCACCGCGATCAGCAGGTGGAACATGCCGGCCTTCCAAATGCCCACGGCCCCAAGGCTGTCGTTGTAGACCTGGCCATAGAGCGCGCGCTGGGCCGGGCTGGCCATGATGGAGGCCGCGAAGCCGGCGCGGTCGGCCCGGGTGGGGTAGACCTTTTCGATGCTGCCGACGTACACCGTGGCCAGCGGCACCGATAGCAGCAGCACCCACAGCGGCAACGAAACGCGGTCGCGGCGCAGGTAGAGCCGCAGCATGCTCAGCGTGCCGGAGAAGTTGGAACCGGCCCGCGGCGCCGGCCGCGCCGGGCGCGGCCGATCCAGCGTCGGGGTGCTCATGCGGAGACCTTGTCCGTGGTGTCGTAGTGGCGCAGGAAGAGTTCCTCGAGCGTCGGGGGCTGGCTGACCAGGCTGCGCACGCCGGCGTCCCCAAGCGCCCGGATGAGTGCGCCCAGGCTTTCGCTGTCCACCTGGGCGCGCAGCGTGTTGCCGTCGATGCTGACGTCCTCGACGCCCCGGATGCGGGTGATATCGCCCGGGTCGCCGATCATTTCGGCCTTGATCGAGGTGCGGCTGAGGTGCCGCATCGACTCCAGCGAGCCGCTCTCGACGGTCTTGCCGGCGCGGATGATGGTCACCCTTTCACACAGCGCTTCCGTCTCGGCCAGGATGTGGCTGGACAGCAAGACCGTCGTGCCGCGGTCGCGCGCCTCGCCGACACACTGCTGAAAGATGTTCTCCATCAACGGGTCCAGGCCGCTGCTCGGCTCGTCCAAAAGGAGGAGCCGAGCGTGCGAGGAGAACGCGGAAATCAGGGACACCTTTTGCCGGTTGCCCTTCGAGTAGGTGCGCGCCTTCTTGTGCGGGTCGAGGTCGAAGCGCTCGATCAGCTCGGCGCGACGCCGTTCGTCGATGCCGCCGCGCATGCGGGCGAGCAGGTCGATGGTCTCGCCGCCGGTCAGCGACGGCCACAGGGTCACATCGCCCGGCACGTAGGCGATGTGGCGGTGCAGGGCGACCGCGTCGGTCCACGGATCGCCGCCCAGCAACCGAACGGTTCCGCCGTCGGCCTGCACCAGGCCCAGCAGGACGCGGATGGTCGTCGACTTGCCGGCCCCGTTCGGCCCGAGGAACCCGTGCACCTCGCCCTCGTGCACCGTCAAATCCAGGCCGTCCAGGGCGCGCACCGCGCCGAAATTCTTGGTCAGGCCGCGGATTTCGATGGGTGCGACGTTGTCAGCTGGCATGGGGTCCTCCTTGATCGTCGGCGGCCAGAAATGCGTCGTACATGGTGCGGTCCACCATCAGGCCCTCGGTGTAGATCTCCAGGGCCGGCAGGATCATGTCGCGGGCGTAGTCGCGCAGAACCGCACGCAAATCCGTTGGCGTGTCGTGCATTTGTATGTAGAGCAGGAGGCTGCCACCCCCGGTGATGCCGAGATATTTGGCCCGGGCCTTCGGGTCACGGCTAGGCTTGATCGTGCCGGCCCGCACGCCCTCTTCCATGTACTCTTCGACATTGGCAATCATGTTGTGCCACAACATCTTCGCGAGGTCGCCGCCGGTCTGCATGCTGCGTACCAGGTAGGCGGTCATCGGGGCGAATTCTTCGATTTCGGCCAGTTGCGCGAACCAGGTGGCAGGGTCGTTGGACTTGATCGTCTCCGACTTGGTCTCGCGGATCTGTTCGGCCACGTAGTCGTCGCAAGCCTTGCGCAGGCCCTCCTTGGAGCCGAAGTGGTGAATGACCAGTGCGGCGCTCACGCCCGCCGCCTCGGCGATGGTGCGCAGGCCCACGTCGAACCCGCGGTCGCCGAACCGCTCGATGGCCGCGTCCCGGATCCGGGCGGCGGCGGTCAGGTCGGCTGAACGCATGTTCAGTACGCTAAACGCGCGTTCAGTCGGCGGTCAAGGGGGCGCGCCGTCAGGAATCCGTAAATATCGAACTGCGGCCCAGAGGTCTCGGGCTTCGCACAACTCCGGCACCCAGAGCCCGGGTGGCTTCAACGGGAGCCGGTCTCCGTCGGCGCGGCGGAAGGGTGTTAGTCGCGGACGGCCGCCAGCAGCCCGTCGCCGAGCGGCACCAGTGCCGGGGTGAGCCGCTCGTCCTCGGCGATGAGGCGGGCCGCCTCTCGCACCGCACTCACCTCGGCGTCGCGCGCCGCGGGATCGCCCGCCCGGCCGCCCAGCGCCGCGCGGTGCACCACGATGACCCCCCCGGATCGCAGCAGCCGCACGCCCTCGACGACGTAGTCGGGCTGGTCGATCGGGTCGGCGTCGATGAACACCAGGTCATAGGACTCGTCGGCGAGCCGGGTGAGCACCTCCTGGGCGCGCCCGCTGATCAGCCGGGTGCGCGAGGGTCCGATGCCGGCGTCGGAGAAGGACTGCTTGGCGAGCCGCAGGTACTCGGGCTCGATGTCGATCGTGGTCAAGACGCCGTCGTCGCTCATGCCCGACAGCAACCAGAGCCCGCTGACCCCGGCGCCGGTGCCCACCTCGGCCACGGCCTTGCCGCCGCTGAGCTTGACCAGCAGGCTCAACAGTCCCCCGACCGCCGGCGTCACCGCGCCGGCGCCGATCTCCACGGCGCGTTCGCGGGCCGCCGCCAGCAGCGCGTCCTCCGAGATCGACGCCTCGGCGTGCGCACAGAGTGACTCGGCTCGACTGGTGGCCGTCTGGCCGGGGGCTGCTGCGTCGGTGCCGTCCATGCCCCGCAGCGTATTCCAATTCGCCGCGCGGCCGGGCAGGCGCGCCTGATTCGATCCTTCCCGACGCGCCCGGCCGCCGCGCGGCGACGCAACTCACTCGGCCAGGGGTTCGCGCTGTTCAGCGCAGGTAACGATCTGGTTTCTCAGCCAAACCTCAGACTGCTCCTATGTCGTGCATACGCCGATAGGCGACGGTATCCCTATGGAACGGGGTGTGCGGGGGACCGGGAATAGTTCTGGCCGGACGGGGAATACGCGATGGCAGCTCCGTGTTGACGTGGGCGATGAGCTGCCAGGCTTCTACGGCAGGGAAAATCCGGAGGATTCAATCAGTACAGCGCTTTTGAGCCCAACCACGATGTCGCACGCCCAGGACCGCCCTGACGACGGATGGGTGGAGACGACGGACGCGTTGCAGGGCACCGCGGTGTTCGACGCGACCGGGGACAAGGCGACGATGCCGTCGTGGGACGAGCTGGTGCGCCAGCACGCCGACCGGGTGTACCGGCTGGCCTACCGCCTCTCCGGTAACCAGCAGGACGCCGAGGATCTGACCCAGGAGACCTTCATCAGGGTCTTCCGCTCGGTTCAGAACTACCAGCCCGGGACCTTCGAAGGGTGGCTGCACCGCATCACCACCAACCTGTTCCTCGACATGGTGCGCCGGCGCGCGCGCATCCGCATGGAGGCGCTGCCCGAGGACTACGACCGGGTGCCCGCCGACGAACCCAACCCCGAGCAGATCTATCACGATTCGCGGCTGGGGCCCGACCTGCAGGCCGCGCTGGACTCGCTGCCGCCGGAGTTTCGCGCCGCGGTCGTCCTGTGTGACATCGAGGGCCTGTCCTACGAGGAGATCGGCGCCACGCTCGACGTCAAGCTGGGCACCGTGCGCAGCCGCATCCACCGCGGGCGCCAGGCGCTGCGGGACTACCTGGCCGCACATCCCGAGCACGGGCTGCACGCCGAGTCGGCGTAGCAGCACGCGGCCGCCGAACGGCTTCTCCACAGCCGAATAACACCGTTGGACCGAAGAATCCGACGGCTTTGCGCGCTGTAGGCGCGGTATGGGGGGTGACCTCGCGCTACATTCGTGGAAGGGCGGCAAAGAAAGGAACTGGTGATGGCGGACCGAGGAGAGGTGTTTCGCCGCGCGTTCTCCTGGCTGCCCGCACAATTCGCCTCCCAGAGCGACGAGCCCGTCGGTGCGCCCCGCCGGTTCCGTTCCACCGAGCACCTGTCCATCGAGGCGATCGCCGCGTTCGTCGACGGTGAGCTGCGGATGAACGCGCACCTGCGCGCCGCGCACCACCTCTCGCTGTGCCCGGAATGCGCGGCCGAGGTCGAGGACCAGGGCCGGGCGCGTGCCGCGCTGCGCGACTCCAATCCGATCCGCATCCCCAGCAACCTGCTGGGGCTGCTGTCCGAGATCCCGCACCACCCGTCGGACGACGACGCGTCCGAGCGCGATACGCGCGACCAGCGTAAGCGCCGATAATCGCCGCACCCGTGGATACTAGGGTGGACAAGCACGATGCCGCCGCGGCGCAAAGCGCCCGGTAAGCGGCCGTCTCGAACGCTCAAGAAGAGGATCCAAACGTAACGTGACCTCCGACGGCAACAACAGGGGCAACGACAGCGGCAACGCCGACGACAACGGCGGAGACCGCCTGGCGCCGCGCCCCATCTCCCGGCCACCGGTCGACCCCGCATCGCGTCAGGCGTTCGGCCGTCCCACCGGGCTTCGAGGCTCCTTCGTGGCCGAGCGGGTGCGCCCACCGAAGTACCGCGAGCAATCCGAGTTCAGGCCGCACGATCCGGCGTCGGATCCTGTCCTCGAGGAGGCCTTCAGCCGGCCCGATGGGACCGTGGACACGCTGCAGCGCCACCCGATCGACGCCGGCGCGCTGGCCGCCGAGCAGGACGGCGCCGAGCCCGAGGGGGCGGAAGACCCGTGGCGCGACCCCGGCGCCGCCGCCGCCCTGGGGACCCCGGCCGTCGCGCCGGCGGGACCGCAGGCCGTGCCGGGTTACGGCGGCAAGCTCGGGGTGCGCGACGTGTTGTTCGGCGGCAAGGTGTCCTACCTCGCGCTGGCCGTCCTGCTGCTGATCGCCCTGGTGATCGGCGTGCTCGGCGGGGTGATCGGCCGCAAGACCGCCGAGGTCGTCGAGGCGTTCACCACCTCGAAGGTGACGCTGTCGACACCCGGCAATTCTGAGCCGCCGGCGGGCCGGTTCGCCAAGGTCGCGGCCGCCACCGCCAACGCCGTGGTCACCATCGAGTCGAAGAGCGATCAGGAGGGCATGCAGGGCTCCGGGGTGGTCATCGACGGCCGCGGCTACATCGTCACCAACAACCACGTCATCTCCGAGGCGGCCAACAACCCCAGCCAGTTCAAGACGACCGTGGTGTTCAACGACGGCAAGGAGGTGCCGGCCAACCTGGTGGGCCGCGACCCCAAGACCGACCTGGCCGTGCTCAAGGTCGACAACGTCGACAACCTGAGCGTGGCCCAGCTGGGCGACTCCAGCAAGGTGCGTGTCGGCGACGAGGTGCTGGCCGCGGGCGCGCCGCTGGGCCTGCGCAGCACCGTGACCCACGGCATCGTCAGCGCGCTGCACCGCCCGGTTCCGTTGTCGGGCGAGGGCTCCGACACCGACACCGTCATCGACGCGATCCAGACCGACGCGTCGATCAACCACGGCAACTCCGGTGGCCCGTTGATCAACATGGACTCCCAGGTGATCGGCATCAACACCGCGGGTAAGTCGTTGTCCGACAGCGCAAGTGGGCTCGGCTTCGCGATCCCGATCAACGAGGCCAAGCAGGTGGCCCAGACGCTGATCAAGGATGGGAAGATCGTGCACCCGACGCTGGGTGTCAGCACCCGGTCGGTGAGCAACGCGATCGCCTCGGGCGCGCAGGTCGCCAACGTCAAGGCGGGCAGTCCGGCCCAAAAGGGCGGGATCCTGGAGAACGACGTGATCGTGAAGGTCGGCAACCGCAAGGTCGCCGATGCCGACGAATTCGTCGTCGCCGTGCGACTGCTGACCATCGGCCAGGACGCCCCGGTGGAGGTGGTCCGCGACGGCCGGCACGTCACGCTGACCGTGAAACCTGATTCGGATAACGGCTAAGTGTTCGGCAACCTGAGCTGGGAGCACATCCTCGTCCTCGTCGTGGTCGGGCTGGTGATCCTCGGGCCCGAGCGGCTCCCGGGCGCGATCCGCTGGACGTCGAACGCGCTGCGGCAGGCGCGTGACTACCTCAGCGGCATGACGACCCAGCTGCGCGAGGACCTCGGACCCGAGTTCGACGACCTGCGCGAGCCACTCAGCGAGTTGCAGAGGCTGCGCGGCATGAGCCCGCGCGCCGCGCTGACCAAGCATCTGTTGGACGGCGACGACTCGTTTTTGACCGGAAACTTCGACAGGCCGGTCAACGGGGCGCCACCACAGCCGGCGGAGCCCACGCGGCCGGCACAGCCGTCGCAGCCCGAGCAGCGCAACGGCGGCCCGGCGCCGTTCGACGCCGACGCGACCTAGCGTCGCGTCGGGTCCAGCCCCAGCGATACGCCCGCCAGCCCGCGCTTGCGCGACGAGAGGCTGTCGGCCACGCCGCGCAGCTCCTTGCCGACGGGGGAGTCCGGGGCGCTCAGCACGATCGGGACGCCGGCATCGCCGGCCGCGACCAGAGCCGGGTCCAGCGGGATCTGGCCCAGCAGCGGCACGTCGGCGCCGACCGCGCGCGACAGCCGCTCGGCGACCTGCTTTCCGCCGCCCTCGCCGAACACCTGCATGGTGGTCCCGTCGGGCAGCACCAGCCCGGACATGTTCTCGACGACGCCGACGAGGCGCTGGCGGGTTTGCAGCGCGATGCTGCCGGCCCGTTCGGCGACCTCGGCCGCGGCCAGCTGCGGCGTGGTCACCACCAGGATCTCCGCGTTGGGGATCAGCTGGGCCACCGAGATGGCGACGTCGCCGGTTCCCGGCGGCAGGTCGAGCAGCAGCACATCCAGGTCGCCCCAGTAGACGTCGGCCAGGAACTGCTGCAACGCGCGGTGCAGCATCGGCCCCCGCCACACAACCGGGGCGTTGCCCTGGGTGAACTGGGCGATCGAGATGACCTTCACCTCGTGGGCGATGGGCGGCAGGATCATCGACTCGACCTGGGTGGGCCGGTCGGTGGTGCCCATCATCCGGGGGATGGAATGGCCGTGAATGTCGGCGTCGAGCACGCCGACGGACAGCCCGCGGGCGGCCATCGCCGCGGCCAGGTTGACGGTGACCGTCGACTTCCCGACGCCCCCTTTCCCGGAGGCGACGGCATACACCCGGGTCAGCGAGCTGGGCTGGGCGAACGGGATGACGGGCTCGCGGGCGTCGCCGCGCAGCTGCTTGCGCAGCTCGGTGCGCTGCTCGTCGTTCATCACGTCCAGGCTGACCTTGACGGCCCCGGTGCCGGGGACGTCGGCGACCGCGCTGGTGACCCGTTCGCTGATCTCGGTCTTCTTCGGGCAGGCGGCGGTGGTCAGGTAGATCGCGACGTGCACGCCGCCGTCGGGTTCGACGTCGACGCTCTTGACCATCCCGAGTTCGGTGATCGGGCGGCGCAATTCGGGGNGGGGGCGGCCTCGGCGATGTGGAAGGCGGTGGGTGTGCGGTCGGCGGCGATGACGACCGGCCCGGAGGTGTCGGGGACGCTCGGCGACACGGCGGCGACGGGGTAAATGGCGGCGCGCACCGGCGCGCCCTGGCTGTGGCCGGGTGGGACCTTCGCGTGAACTTCGGGTCCCGAGCCCCCGACCGCCCCGGCGAAGACGAGGGGGGCGATCACCGCGACGCCGAACGCGGGCGTCTTTGTCACGCGGAGTTTCGTCACGCGAAGTGCTCGCTGTCGCACGGCAGCGGCGGCCGGGCGTGGACTCCAGCGTCCCCCAATGCGCACTCGACCGTCCTAAAAGGTCGGGAAACTACTGCTTAGCTTCGTGAACCAGATCACAATACATAACCCCCGTGACGGGAGTGGCGCAATGGGGGAATTGATTATTACCGGGATTTCTTAGCGATCCGCTCCCAGTCATCGCTCACCCCCGCGGCCTGCCCTTCCGCGCCCTCCGGCAGTAACTCGGTCAGCATAGAACGCAGGTCTTCCAGCTCGTGGCGGAGGTACTCGCGCGTCACGACCTCGCCCACGGCCAGCCTCAGCGCGGCCAGTTCGCGGGCCAGGTACTCGGTGTCGGCCTTGGTCTGCGCGGCCCGACGGCGGTCCTCTTCGAGCGCGACCCGGTCCCGGTTCTCCTGGCGGTTCTGGGCCAGCAGGATCAGCGGCGCCGCGTAGGCGGCCTGCGTGGAGAAGGCCAGATTGAGCAGGATGAACGGGTACGGATCCCAGCGCAGCTGGGCCGCGGAGACGTTCAGCGCGATCCACGCCAACACGAGGATCGTCTGGATCAGCAGGTAGCGGCCGGTGCCGAAGAAACGCGCGATGGACTCGGTGACCTGCCCGACGGCCTCGGGGTCGACGCGCGGCGAATACCTGCGGGAGGCCCGCGGGGTGTAGAGCCTTCGTGTTGCCGTGGATCTGCTCACCCGGGCCCTCCCAGTCGTCGTTCGATCCGGCCGGTGGTGTCCAGCTGCTGCACATCCACGCGCCAGTCGTGCGGTAGCAGGTGGTCGAGCAGGTCGTCCACGGTTACCGCTCCCAACAGATGGTTCTGGTCGTCGAGCACCGGCCCGCACACCAGGTTGTAGGCGGCGAGATAGCGGGTGACCGCGCCCAGTGGCGTCTCCGGCGTCAGGGTCAGCAGGTCGCTGTCGACGATCCCGCCGACCAGCTCGGCCGGCGCCTCGCGGAGCAGCCGCTGCAACGGAATGCAGCCCAGGTAACGCCCGGTGGGGGTGGCCGTCGGCGGGCGCGCCACGAACACCATCGATGCCAGGGCGGCGGTGAGGTCGGGGTCGCGCACCCGGGCCAGCGCCTCGGCCACCGACGTGTCCGGCGTCAGCACCACCGGGTCGGAAGTCATCAGCCCGCCCGCGGTGTCGGGGGAGTGGGTCAGCAGCCGGCGCACCGGCTCGGACTCGTCGGGGTCCATCCGGGTGAGCAGCATCTCGGCGTCGGTCGGGTTCAGCACGCCGAGCAGGTCGGCGGCGTCGTCGGGGTCCATCTCCTCGAGCACGTCGGCCGATCGGTCGGTGCCCAGCTGGGAGAGGACGTCGGCCTGATCCAACTCGGGCAGCTCCTGCAAGACGTCGGCCAGCCGCTCGTCGTCGAGCGCCTTGAGCACTTCGTAGCGCCGCTTGGGCGGCAGCCCGTGGATGACGTCGGCGACGTCGACGGCCCGGCGCCCCTCGAACTGGGCGAGCAGCTGGGCCACCCCCTGGTCCGGCAACGCCAGCGCCGACGGCGTCAGGCCCTGCACGTTCTGCCAGTCCACCACGTGGACGGGGCCGCGCCGTCCCAGCCTTCGCTGGCTGCGGACGGCGACCCGGGTGACCATCCAGTCTCTGGTTCGGGTCTGTTCGATGCCCAGGTCGGTGATCACCACGTCGAGGCCGGCCAGCTCGGGAAGTTCGGGATCGTTGACCTTGACCGGGGTGTCGAGGATCTGGCCCATCGCCAGCACCTCGCCGGGGCGTTGCTGAAAGTGGCGCAGGGACACGCTGCCGGTGTTGAGCGTCACCGCGTTGGGCTCGATCGCGGCGACCCGCAGCATCGGAATGAAAATGCTGCGGCGCGTGGCCAAATCGACGATCAGTCCCAGGACGCGGGGCTGCTGGCGGACGATGCTGATGCTGATCACGACATCGCGGACGCGGCCGAAGTTTTCGCCGAGTGGACCCAGCACCAGCATCCGCGGGAGCCGCGCGACGTACACCCTGTTGACCGGTCCCATGCAGGAGAGCCTATTCAGCCGCCGTGCGGACGGCGGGCGGGCCATGCCGTGTTCGGCGAAGTGTCGCCGCTAGCGCGAGTGGATGCTGAACATCGCGATGATCAAGAACACCACCAGGGTGCCGACGCCGAGCACGATGCCGGTGATCGCCAGGCCGTAGCCCTCCTGGCGGGTCTGTTTGATCTGGTTGAGCGCGACCGCGCCCAGCACGATGGCCGCGACCGAGCCGATGACACAGCAGAGGAAACCGGTGAACGACGCGATGAGCGAGGCGATNCGGGCGGGGGTGGCGGGGGTGGCGGCGCGAACGGCGGTTGCCCGAACGGCGGTTGCCCGAACGGCGGTTGCCCGAACGGCGCCGGCGGTGCCGGGTTTTGCGGGCCGATGCAAATCACGGTGCAGCCGGGCAGCTGCGTCGGCGCCTGCTGCGGCGTGGGTTGCATCCACGGGAACATCGGCTGCTGGCCGGTGGGCGGCGTCCCGCTCAGGTCGATCAGCGGTGTCCGCGCGAAGAAGTCGTCCGACGGCAGGCCGATGACGTTCATCGGCAGGTTGGGCCCCAGCCCCTCCGGATGATCGTCGTGCGCATTGCCGAGCGGCGGCGGCGGTCCGGTCATCGGCGGCAGGTCGACCGGGACCACGCCGGTGGCGTACGCGGCGGCCCAGCCCAGCACGTTCTGCGCGTAGGGCACCGAGTTGTTGTAGCGCAGGATCGCCGACATCACCTGCATGGGGTCGCGGAGGTTGAGCCCGCCGCTGCACAGGTATCGGGCGGCGGCCAGCGCGGCGTCGAACAGGTTTTGCGGATCGGCGGTCCCGTCGCCCTTTCCGTCGACGGCGTACCGCGCCCAGGTGCCGGGCAGGAACTGCATCGGCCCCATGGCGCGCGCGTAGGTGGGGCGATTACCGACCGTGCTCTGCAGGATGACCTCGTTGCCGGGCAGCGTGCCGTCCAGCGAGGGGCCATAGATCGGGACGACCGCGGTGCCGCGCGCATCGACGGCCCCACCGCCCGCGTGGCCCGACTCGATGCGCCCGATCCCGGCCAGCAGGTTCCAGCTGACGCCGCAGCCCGGGGCGGCGACGGCCATCTTCTGTTCGGCGCTGCGGTAGGCGGCGAGGGCGATAGACGGAATGCNCGGCGGCCGCGCGGCGCGGCGGGCCCTCGCTCCCGACCCCGCCCAAAGGTTGGCCGGTCGGGTCCTACCCGACCTACGCCGAGGCGCAGCGCGCCGTCGACTACCTGTCCGACCAGCAGTTCCCGGTGCAGCAGGTGACCATCGTCGGCGTCGACCTCATGCAGGTCGAACGGGTCACCGGCCGGCTGTCGTGGCCGAAGGTGCTCGGCGGCGGCGTCATCAGCGGGGCATGGCTCGGCCTGTTCATCGGGTTGGTGCTCGGCTTCTTCAGCCCCAACCCCTGGGCCGCGCTGGTCACCGGCCTGGTCGCCGGAGTGTTCTTCGGCTTGATCACCTCTGCCGTCCCCTACGCAATGGCCCGTGGCACAAGGGATTTCAGCTCGACTATGCAGTTGGTGGCCGGCCGCTACGACGTGCTCTGCGATCCGCAAAACGCAGAGAAGGCGCGGGATCTGCTGGCGCGCCTGGCGATCTGAATTGGTGGGCAGGCGTCGCGGGCGCGCGCGCCGAATAGGCGCCACCGCCCTGGCGATGCTCACGATCGCGTCGGTGCCTTCGGCCTGCGGGTCGCCCGGGGGCGGTCTGGTGATCAGCTTCTACACGCCGGCCACCGATGCGGCCACGTTCACCGCGGTCGCGCGGGAGTGCACGAAGAAACTTGGGTTTACGATCCGGCACGTCAGCTTGCCCAGGGGGCCGGGGGAGCAGCGGGTGCAGCTGGCCCGGCGGCTGAGCGCCCACGACCGCGGGCTGGACGTGATGGCGCTGGACGTGGTCTGGACCGCGGAGTTCGCCGAGGCCGGTTGGGCGCTGCCGCTCTCCGCCGACCCGGCGGGGCGGGCCGAGACGGACGCGACCGTCGACACCCTGCCGGGCCCGCTGGCGACGGCTCGCTGGAAACGCGAGCTGTACGGCGCACCCGTGACGACCAATACTCAATTACTTTGGTACCGAACGGATTTGGTGAACCCACCGCCGATGACCTGGGACGCCATGGTGGCCGAGGCCGCCCGGCTGCACGCCGCGGGCCTGCCCGGCTGGATTGCCGTGCAGGCCAACGAGGGCGAGGGCCTGGTGGTGTGGTTCAACACGCTGCTGGTCAGCGCGGGCGGCCAGGTGCTCTCCGACGACGGCACGCGGGTCACGCTGACCGACACGCCCGCGCACCGGGCCGCCGCCGTCGCCGCGTTGCGGGTCCTCAAATCGGTGGCCACCGCACCCGGGGCCGACCCGTCGATCAGCCGGACCGACGAGGGCACCGCACGGTTGGCGGTGGAGCAGGGTAAGGCCGCGCTCGAGGTCAACTGGCCCTATGTGCTGGCGTCGCTGCTCGAGAACGCGGTGAAGGGCGGCGTGCCCTTCCTGCCGCTGAACCGGGACCCGGCGTTGGCCGGCAGCGTCAACGACGTCGGCACGTTCGTGCCCAACGACGAGCAATTCCGCATCGCGTATGAGGCCAGCCAAAAGGTGTTCGGTTTCGCGCCCTATCCCCGGGTGGCGCCGGGCCGGCCGGCCAAGGTGACGATCGGCGGGCTGAACCTGGCGGTGTCCAGCACCACCCGGCACCGCGCCGAGGCGTTCGAGGCGGTGCGCTGCCTGCGCAGCCTGGCCAGCCAAAAGTATGTGTCGATCGAGGGCGGCCTGCCCGCGGTGCGCACGTCGCTGTATTCCGATTCGCAGTTTCAGGCCAAGTATCCGATGTACAGGGCGATCCGCCGGCAGCTCACCGACGCCGCCGTGCGTCCGGCGACACCCGTGTATCAGGCGTTGTCGCTGCGGCTGTCGACGGCGCTCAGCCCGATCGGCGAGATCGATCCGGAGCGCACGGCCGACGTGCTCACCGCGCAGGCGCAGCAGGCGATCGACGGGAAGGGCCTGCTGCCGTGAGCGCCCCCGAGCGGCGACTTGGCCTGATGCTGGTCGCACCGGCGGCCATCTTGATGCTGGCGGTGACGGCGTATCCGATCGGTTACGCCGTGTGGCTCAGCCTGCAGCGCAACAACCTCGCCACCCCGCACGACACCGCGTTCATCGGGTTGGGCAACTACCAAACGATTTTGACCGACCGGTATTGGTGGACCGCGCTGGCGGTGACGCTGGGTATCACGGTGGTGTCGGTGTCGATCGAGTTCGTGCTGGGCCTGGCCCTGGCGCTGGTGATGCATCGCACGCTGGTCGGAAGGGCCCTGGTGCGCACCGCGGTGCTCATCCCGTACGGCATCGTCACCGTCGTCGCCTCCTACAGCTGGTACTACGCCTGGACGCCGGGCACCGGCTACCTGGCCAACCTGTTGCCGCACGGTAGCGCGCCGCTGACGCAACAGATCCCGTCGCTGGGCATCGTCGTGCTGGCCGAGGTCTGGAAGACCACGCCGTTCATGTCGCTGCTGCTGCTGGCCGGGTTGGCGCTGGTCCCCGAGGACCTGGTGAAGGCCGCGCAGGTCGATGGTGCCGGCGCGTGGCGGCGGCTGACCCGGATCATCCTGCCGATCATCAAGCCGGCGGTGGTGGTCGCGCTGCTGTTCCGCACGCTGGACGCCTTCCGCATCTTCGACAACATCTACGTGCTGACCGACGGCGCCAACAACACCGACTCGGTGTCAATCCTGGGCTACGACAACCTGTTCAAGGGCTTCAACGTCGGGCTGGGCTCGGCGATCAGCGTGCTGATCTTCTGTTGCGTGGGCATCATCGCGCTGGTGTACATCAAGGTGTTCGGCGCCGCCGTGCCCGGTGGCGATGGCGATGGCCGCTAAAGCGGTGGGCGCGCGGCGCGCCGCCGCCTGGGCCGTGATCGACACGCTGGTCGTGGTGTACGCGCTCGTTCCGGTGCTGTGGATCCTGTCCCTGTCGCTCAAGCCGTCGTCAACGATCAAGGACGGCAAGCTGATTCCGTCGTCGGTGACCCTCGACAACTACCGGGGCATCTTCCGCGGCGAGTTCTTCGCCTCCGCGCTGATCAACTCCATCGGGATCGGCTTGATCACCACCGCGATCGCCGTGGTGCTCGGCGCGATGGCGGCCTACGCGATCGCCCGGCTGAGCTTTCCCGGCAAGCGGGTGCTGATCGGGGCGACCCTGCTGATCACCATGTTCCCGGCGATCTCACTGGTCACCCCGTTGTTCAACATCGAACGCGCACTGGGCCTGTTCGACACCTGGCCAGGGCTGATCCTGCCCTACATCACTTTCGCGCTGCCCCTTGCCATTTACACGTTGTCGGCGTTCTTCCGGGAGATCCCCTGGGATCTGGAAAAGGCGGCGAAGATGGACGGCGCCACGCCGGGGCAGGCCTTCCGCAGGGTGATCGTGCCGTTGGCGGCGCCGGGCCTGGTGACCGCGGCGATCCTGGTGTTCATCTTCGCCTGGAACGACCTGCTGCTGGCGCTGTCGCTGACTGCGACCGAGGCGGCGATCACCGCCCCGGTCGCGATCGCGAACTTCGGCGGCAGTTCGCAGTTCGAGGAACCGACCGGGTCGATCGCGGCGGGTGCCGTCGTGATTACCGTCCCGATCATCGTTTTTGTTCTAATTTTCCAACGACGGATTGTCGCCGGGTTGACCTCTGGCGCTGTGAAGGGATAGCGCGATGGCCGAAATCGTTTTGGAGCACGTCAACAAGAGTTACGCCGACGGTGCCGCGGCGGTGCAGGACCTGAGCATCACCATCGCCGACGGCGAGTTCCTGATCCTGGTCGGGCCTTCCGGCTGCGGCAAGACGACGACGCTGAACATGATTGCCGGGCTTGAGGACATCTCGTCGGGCGAGCTGCGCATCGACGGCGTGCGGATGAACGAGAAGGCGCCCAAGGACCGCGACATCGCGATGGTGTTCCAGTCCTACGCGCTCTACCCGCACATGACCGTGCGGCAGAACATCGCCTTCCCGTTGACCCTGGCGAAGATGAAGAAGGCCGAGATCGCGCAGAAGGTCGAGGAAACCGCCAAAACCCTTGACCTGACCGAACTTCTGGATCGCAAGCCGTCCCAGCTGTCGGGTGGGCAACGGCAGCGGGTGGCGATGGGCCGTGCGATCGTGCGCCATCCCAAGGCATTTTTGATGGACGAGCCGCTGTCCAACCTGGACGCCAAACTGCGGGTGCAGATGCGCGGCGAGATCGCCCGCCTGCAGCGCAGATTGGGCACCACCACGGTCTACGTCACCCACGACCAGACCGAGGCCATGACGTTGGGCGACCGCGTGGTGGTGATGCACGGCGGGGTCGCGCAGCAGATCGGCACGCCCGACGAGCTGTACGAGCGCCCCGCGAACCTGTTCGTCGCGGGGTTCATCGGATCGCCGGCGATGAATTTCTTTCCCGCCAGCCTGACGCCCACCGGCCTGACGTTGTCCTTCGGCGAGGTGATGCTGGCGCCGGAGGTCCAGCGGGTGATCGAGGGGCACCCGAGGCCGGGGAACGTCATCGTCGGGGTGCGGCCCGAGCACCTGGCCGACGCGGCGTTGATCGACGGGTACCAGCGCATCCGGGCGCTGACCTTCGAGGTGAAGGTCGACCTGGTCGAATCGCTGGGGGCCGACAAGTACGTGTACTTCACCACCGCGGGCCCGGCCGTGCACGCGGCCCAGCTGGACGAGCTGGAGGCCGAAGGTGAAATGCACGAAAACCAATTCGTGGCACGGGTTTCCGCGGAGTCGAAGGCGTCCGTCGGGCAGTCGATCGAGCTGGCACTCGACACCACGAAGGTGGCCGTCTTCGACGCCGACTCCGGGGCGAACCTGACGATCGCGCCGGCCGCCGTCGGGTGATCACCGACCTGGTGCGCGCGCACCTGCGCGCCCACTTCGCGGGCGCCCAGCCCGATTCGGCGAGCGTGACGTTCCTGGGCACCGAAACGCTTGAGGTGCTGCGGTTCCGCGGGGCCGAGGGGTTGGTTCATTACGTGTCGCTGGGGTGCTCGCGCCATCCGATGACCGACCCGACGGACCTGGTGGCCGACCCCGAGCGCGGCCCGCGCGCCGAGGTCGTGCTGCGGTTGCGGGATCCCGGGCGCGCCACCGGCATCGCCCGCAGCCTGGCGGTGCTGGCGGCCACGCCGGCCGTCGACGGCGTGGTGCTGGTCCCCGACGCCCTGATCGACCGGGGTTCGCCGCTGTGGGCCTGGCCGTCGGGGCGGGTGCCGTTCACCGCGGTGTTGTTGGGCCACAGCGACATCGGCGATCTCCCGCTGGACCCGCCGCGCGACCCGGTGCAGTTCCTGTCGGCCACCCCGATCACCGCGACCGAGGCCGCGTGGGTGCGGCTCAAGGGCGCCGAGGCGATGCGGCAGGCATGGCTGAACGACGGCGTCGACGTGCTGGACCCGAAACGCCCTGCGGCGCAACCGGATTGATTGCTAATGAGTGTGCGCTGACGGCTTTGAGTGTGCGGCCGCGGCGGTCAAATCGCGAAATTCCCGCCCTGGATTCACACGCAAAGCCGTTAGCGCACACGCAAGCGGCTAGAGCCAGTTGTTGCGGCGGAATTGGAAGTACAGCACCAGGCAGACGAGGGCCATCCCGGCCATCACGCCCGGGTAGCCCCACGTCCAGTTCAGCTCCGGCATGAAATGGAAGTTCATCCCGTAGATGGCGGCGACCATGGTCGGCACCGCCAAGATGCCCGCCCAGGCCGCCATCTTGCGCATGTCGTTGTTCTGTTGCATGCCGACGCGGGCCAGCGCCGCCTGGATCAGCGAGTTGAGCATGTCGTCGTAGCTGGCGATGTGCTCCGCGGCCTCGGAGTGGTGGTCGGCGAGGTCGCGCAGGTAGCGCCGCACCTCCTTGGCGATCAGGTCTTTGTTCTCCATCTGGATGCGATTGAACGCGCCGGACAGCGGGTTGACGCACCGGCGCAGCTCGACGACCTCGCGCTTGAGCAGATAGATCGGCTCGACGTCGAGCTTGCGGCCCGGGGAGAACGCCACCTCCTCGATGCTGTCGATGTCGGCTTCGATCAGATGGCTCACCTCGAGATAGTGGTTCACCACCTCGTGGGCGATGGCGTGCATCACCGAATACGGTCCCAGGCGCAGCTGCTCGGGGTCGGCCTCCATCCGCTTGCGCACCTGAGACAGCCCGCCGTGCTCGCCGTGGCGCACGGTGACCACGAAATCCTGGCCGACGAAGACCATTACCTCGCCGGTCTCGACGATCTGGCGGGCCTGCGCCACCGATTCGTGCGGCACGTAATTGACGGTCTTCAGGACGAGGAACAGCGTCTCGTCGTAACGCTCCAGCTTGGGCCGCTGGTGCGCACACACGGCGTCTTCGACGGCCAGCGCGTGCAGCCCGAAGACGTCCGCCGCCTCCTGCATCTCGGCCAGGCTCGGCTCACGCAGGCCGACCCAGACGAATGCCGCCTGCCCGAGCAGTTCGAGCTGGCGCACCCGGTCGAGCGCGGCGGCGTAGGTGAACTTTCCCGGCAGCCGGTGGCCGGCCGCGTAAACCGCGCAGTCGACCAGGGTCTCGTTGGGCGCCTGTTCGACGGGTTGGGTCGGCGGCTCGTGGGGCTCGCGCGCGAGCGGTCGCAGCACTTCGGGCAAGGCGTCAGGTCCGGGAAACACCGTCACCTCCGATCGCGGGTGCAGGTCGGGAAAGCGGTGCTCAATGCTACGCGTCCCGGCGAAACACGACGTGAAGACTGCGCGCGGGCCGTGGACCGGAGGTTTCGGCCGGAGGGCGGTGCGCTAGTTTCGAGCACGACCGCAACTGTGTCCTGAGGAGTAAAGCGAAGTGAGCGCAAGTCCTGTCAAGGTCGCCGTCACCGGCGCCGCCGGCCAGATCGGCTACAGCCTGTTGTTCCGCCTGGCCAGTGGCGCGCTGCTGGGCCCCGACCGCCCGATCGAGCTGCGCCTGCTGGAGATCGAGCCCGCGCTTAAGGCGCTCGAGGGCGTCGTGATGGAGCTCGACGACTGCGCCTTCCCGCTGCTCGCCGGCGTCGAGATCGGCGCGGACCCGAACAAGATCTTCGACGGCGTGAACCTGGCGCTGCTCGTCGGCGCCCGTCCGCGCGGCCCGGGCATGGAGCGCGGCGACCTGCTGGAGGCCAACGGCGCGATCTTCACCGCGCAGGGCAAGGCGCTGAACTCGGTCGCGGCCGACGACGTGCGCATCGGCGTGACCGGCAACCCGGCCAACACCAACGCGCTGATCGCGATGAGCAACGCGCCCGACATCCCGCGGGAGCGGTTCTCGGCGCTCACCCGCCTCGACCACAACCGGGCCATCACGCAGCTGGCCCGCAAGACCGGCGCCGCCGTCACCGACATCAAGAAGATGACGATCTGGGGCAACCACTCGGCCACCCAGTACCCCGACATCTTCCACGCCGAGGTGGGCGGCAAGAACGCCGCCGAGGTCGTGGGCGACCAGGCGTGGATCGAGAACGACTTCATCCCGACCGTCGCCAAGCGCGGCGCGGCGATCATCGATGCCCGCGGCGCCTCGTCGGCCGCGTCGGCCGCGTCGGCGACCATCGACGCCGCCCGCGACTGGCTGCTCGGCAGCCCGGAGGGCAACTGGGTGTCGATGGCGGTCATCTCCGACGGTTCCTACGGGGTTCCCGAGGGCCTGATCTCGTCGTTCCCGGTGACGACCAAGGGCGGCGACTGGTCGATCGTCACCGGCCTGGAGATCGACGAGTTCTCCCGCGGCCGGATCGACAAGTCGACGGCCGAGCTCGCCGACGAGCGCAGCGCGGTGACCGAGCTCGGGCTCATCTGACCCGAGCGGAAATTAGGCCTACTAATGGGTAGCCCTTACCCTGATGCGATGCCGGACATCGCGCACCCACAGGTCGCCATCGGAGACGACGAGATCTTCGATGCGCATGTAGGTGGCAAGCTTTCGGTGGCCCTGAGCGCGCCGCTGAACACCCAGCGCGCGTTGTCGATCGCCTACACCCCGGGCGTGGCACAGGTCAGCCGCGCGATCGCGGCGGACCGCACCCTGGCCGCCCGCTACACCTGGTCGAACCGGCTGGTGGCCGTCGTCAGCGACGGCAGTGCGGTGCTGGGCCTGGGCGACATCGGGCCCGAGGCGTCGCTGCCGGTGATGGAGGGCAAGTGCGCGCTGTTCCAGGCGTACGGCGGTCTGAACGCGATCCCGATCGTGCTCGACACCAAGGACCCCGACGAGATCGTCGAGACCCTGGTGCGACTGCGGCCGACGTTCGGCGCCGTCAACCTCGAGGACATCTCGGCGCCACGGTGTTTCGAGATCGAGCGGCGGGTCATCGAGGCGCTGGACTGCCCGGTGATGCACGACGACCAGCACGGCACCGCGATCGTCGTGCTGGCGGCGATGATGGGCGCCAGCAAGCTGCTTGGCCGCGACATGTCGTCGCTGCGGGCGGTGGTCTCGGGCGCCGGCGCCGCTGGCGTGGCGTGCACGAATCTCCTTCTGACGATGGGTCTTTCGGACGTCACGGTCCTCGACTCGCGCGGCATTCTGCACACCGGGCGCGACGACATGAACCGCGTCAAGGTCGACCTCGCCCGACGCACCAACCCCGACGGCCTCACCGGCGGCCTCGTCGAGGCGCTCGAGGGCGCGGACGTCTTCCTGGGGCTGTCGGGCGGCGTGGTGCCCGAGGAGCTGATCGCCACGATGGCGCCCGGCGGGATCGTGTTCGCGCTGTCCAACCCCGACCCGGAGATCCACCCCGAGGTGGCCGCCAAGTACGCGGCGGTGGTGGCCACCGGCCGCAGCGACTATCCCAACCAGATCAACAACGTGCTCGCGTTCCCGGGGGTGTTCCGCGGCGCGCTGGACGCCGGGGCGCGCCGGATCACCGAGAAGATGATGGTGGCCGCGTCCGAGGCGATCTTCTCCGTCGTCAGCGACGACCTCGCGGTCGACCGGATCGTTCCGAGCCCGCTGGACTCGCGAGTCGGGGAAGCCGTCGCCGCCGCCGTCGCGATCGCCGCAGACACGTCCGTGTGATCAGGCTGGCCGCGCTGCTGCTGGCCGCCCTGCTTGCGGTGGCGGGCTGCGGCGAGGGCCGGCCGGCCCCGGAATTGGTGGTGGGATCCCGGCCCGACCCCGAGTCGGCGCTGCTGGCGGGCGTGTACGTGGCGGCGCTGCGGTCCTACGGTTTCGCGGCTCGGCCAGAAGCCGACGCCGACCCGATGGCCAAGCTGGACTCAGGCGCGTACACCGTCGTCCCCGCGTTCACCGGCCAGACGTTGCAGCGGTTGCAACCCGGCGCGGTGGCGATGTCCGACGCGCAGGTCTACCGCGCGATGATCGCGGCGTTGCCCGAGGGCGTCCTGGCCGGCGACTACACCACGGCGGCCGACGACAAGCCGGTGCTGCTGGTCACGCAGGCCACCGCCAAGGCCTGGGGCGGCCATGACCTGACCGCGGACCTGAGCGCCCTGCCCAAGCACTGCGACGGGCTGGTGCTCGGGGCGGTCGAGGGATTTTCCGCGCCCGCCTCCGTGGGATCTTGCCGGCTGCCCGCGGTGCGCCAATTCCCTTCGGCGGATGCGCTTTTCGCGGCGGTGCGGGCCGGCCAACTCACCGCGGGGTGGACGACGGCCGCCGACCCGGCCAGCCCCACCGACCTGGTCGTGCTGGCCGACGGCAAACCCGCGCTGATCCGGGCCGAGAACGTGGTGCCGCTGTATCGCCGCAACGCGTTGAGTGATCGGCAGCTGCTGGCGATCAACGAGGTGGCCGGGGTGCTGGACACCGCGGCCCTGGTCGACATGCGCCGGCAGGTGGCCGGCGGCGCCGATCCGCGGGCGGTGGCCGGCGGATGGCTGGCCGAACACCCGCTGGGCCGCTGAGGGCGTGGGCATCGAGCCTGCGCCTGGCGCGTGCCTCGGCCATGATCGGGCGCGCTGAGCGCAGTCTCGGCGCTGAGGGTCAGACCCTGGGCATCAACCGGCCCATGACGGGCCCGAACAGCTGCTGGTAGTAGGGGCCGGCCACCCGCACCATCAGGTCGAGGACCTTGGCGTCGTTGCCGACCAGCACCCGGGCCTTCTTCTTGCGGACCGCGTCCAGGATGACCCGGGCGGCTTGTTGCGGGCTGGTCTTGGCGAGCCGTTTGTCGAACAGCTTGGCCAGCTCATCGCGGTCGAGCCCCTCGGCGGCGGTGGCGTTGCGAGCGATCCCGGTCTTGATGCCGCCGGGGTGCACGGTGGTCACCGCGACCGGATGGTGGGCCAGGATCATTTCCTGTCGCAGCGCCTCGGTGAAGCCCCGGACGGCGAACTTGGCCGAGTTGTACGCCGCCTGCCCCGGCACCGAGAACAGCCCGAACACGCTGGAGATGTTGATGACGTGGCCGTCCCCGGAGGCGATCACGTGCGGAAGGAACGCCTTGGTGCCGTTCACGACGCCCCAGAAGTCGACGTCCATCACCCGTTCGATGTCCTTGAACTGGCTGACCTCGATGTCGCCGGTGAAGGCGATGCCGGCGTTGTTGTAGATCTGGTTGACCTTGCCGAAGTGCTCGGCGACCTCGTCGGCGTAGGCCAGGAAGGCCTCGCGCTCGGTGACGTCGAGCCGGTCGGCCTTGACCGACGCGCCGATCGCCTTCACCTGCTCCTCGGTCTGCGCCAGG
The DNA here is from genome assembly GCF_900078675.2 of Mycobacterium interjectum. GTDB lineage: Bacteria > Actinomycetota > Actinomycetes > Mycobacteriales > Mycobacteriaceae > Mycobacterium > Mycobacterium interjectum. Next base: position 2,841,199 of record NZ_LT546237.1, on the reverse strand, counting down.
CCCTCGGTGTTGACGTCGCTGATCGCCACTTTGGCACCGGAGCGGGCCAGCTCGATGGCCAGCGCTTGGCCGATGCCCGAACCGGCTCCGGTGACTACGGCGACCTTCCCCGCGAATCCGTGCATGACCATCCTCCTTGGTGGGCTCTCGTCGAGGCTAGACGGTACCCGGGGTACCGGCAGCGTCGCGAGGAGGGACGAGGAGGACGCGCCGCGGTTGGGCGGCGCCGGAGCCGCGGGTGGGTCGGGTTCGGCCGCCGGTGCCACCGGAAACAACGGCGCTACCAACGGCACCTAGCCCGGGTCAGCCGATGAGCGTGCGCACAATGACGCTCACCGCGGCGTGTCGATGTGCAAACGCGCACGCTCGCGGCGAAGGGGCGTCACCGGGCTAGCGGAACGCCGTGTCGAGGATCTCTTGCTGCTCGACGGCGTGCACCTTCGACGAGCCCGACGACGGCGCCGACATGGCGCGGCGCGAGATCCGCTTGAGCCCGGTCAGCTTGTCCGGCAACAACTCCGGCAGCTCCAGGCCGAACCGCGGCCACGCGCCCTGGTTGGCCGGCTCCTCCTGCACCCAAAAGAACTCCTCGGCGGCCGGGTAGCGGTCCAGCGTCTCGCCCAGCCGGCGCTTGGGCAGCGGGGCGAGCTGCTCGATGCGCACGATCGCGACGTCGTCGCGGTTGTCCTTGGCCTTGCGCGCCACCAGCTCGTAGTAGATCTTGCCGCTGGTGAGCAGGATCCGCCTGACCTTGCTGCGGTCGCCGATGCCGTCTTCGTAGGTGGGTTCCTCCAGCACCGAGCGGAACTTGATCTCGGTGAAGTCCTTGATGTCGCTGACGGCGGCCTTGTTGCGCAGCATCGACTTCGGCGTGAACACGATCAGCGGGCGCTGGATGCCGTCGAGGGCGTGGCGGCGCAACAGGTGGAAGTAGTTCGACGGCGTCGAGGGCATCGCGATCGTCATCGAACCCTCCGCCCACAGCTGCAGGAAGCGTTCGATGCGCCCGGAGGTGTGGTCGGGGCCCTGCCCCTCGTGCCCGTGCGGCAGCAGCAGCACCACGTTGGACAGCTGGCCCCACTTCGCCTCGCCGGAGCTGATGAACTCGTCGATGATTGACTGAGCCCCGTTGACGAAGTCGCCGAACTGCGCCTCCCACAACACGAGCGCGTCCGGGTTGCCCACCGTGTAGCCGTACTCGAAGCCGACGGCGGCGTACTCCGACAGCGGTGAGTCGTAGACCAGGAACTTGCCGCCCGTGGGGGTGCCGTCGGGGTTCGTCGCCAGCAACTGCAGCGGCGTGAACTCCTCGCCGGTGTTGCGGTCGATGATCACCGAGTGCCGCTGGGAGAAGGTGCCGCGCCGGGTGTCCTGCCCGGACAGCCGCACCAGCTTGCCCTCGGAGACCAGCGAACCCAGCGCCAGCAGCTCGCCGAACGCCCAGTCGATCTTGCCCTCGTAGGCCATCTCCCGGCGCCTTTCCAGCACCGGCTGCACGCGCGGGTGCACGGTGAACCCGTCCGGCAAGGCCAGGAACGCGTCGCCGATGCGGGCCAGCAGCGATTTGTCCACCGCGGTGGACAGCCCCGCGGGCACGGGTTGATCGGCCTCCACCGATTCGCTGGGCTGCACGCCGTGCTTCTCCAGGTCGCGGACCTCGTTGAACACCCGCTCCAGCTGGCCCTGGTAGTCGCGCAGTGCGTCCTCGGCCTCCTTCAGCGAGATGTCGCCGCGGCCAATCAGGGCCTCGGTGTAGCTCTTGCGGGCCCCGCGCTTGGTGTCGACGACGTCGTACATGGACGGGTTGGTCATCGACGGGTCGTCGCCCTCGTTGTGCCCGCGCCGCCGGTAGCACAGCATGTCGATGATGACGTCTTTGCAGAAGCGCTGCCGGAAGTCGACGGCCAGCTTGGCCACCCACGCGCAGGCTTCCGGGTCGTCGCCGTTGACGTGAAAGATCGGTGCCCCCACCATCTTCGCCACGTCGGTGCAGTACTCGCTCGACCTGGAGTACTCCGGCGCGGTGGTGAACCCGATTTGGTTGTTGACGATGATGTGGATGGTGCCGCCGACGCGGTAGCCGGGCAGGTTCGCCAGGTTCAGCGTCTCGGCCACCACCCCCTGGCCGGCGAAGGCGGCGTCGCCGTGCAGCATCATCGGCACCACGGAGAAGGCTTTGTCGTCGCCGTCATCCTTGGAGCCGCGATCCAGCAGGTCCTGCTTGGCCCGCACCAGGCCCTCCAGCACCGGGTCCACGGCCTCCAGGTGCGACGGGTTGGCGGTCAGCGACACCTGAATGTCGTTGTCGCCGAACATCTGTAGGTAAACGCCGGTGGCGCCGAGGTGGTATTTGACGTCGCCGGAGCCGTGCGCCTGCGACGGGTTCAGGTTGCCCTCGAACTCGCTGAAGATCTGCGAGTACGGCTTGCCGACGATGTTGGCCAGCACGTTGAGCCGGCCGCGGTGCGGCATCCCGATCACCACCTCGTCGAGGCCGTACTCGGCGCACTGGTCGATGGCCGCGTCCATCATCGGGATCACGCTTTCGGCGCCCTCCAGCGAGAACCTTTTCTGCCCAACGTATTTGGTCTGCAGGAAGGTTTCGAATGCCTCGGCGGCGTTCAGCTTGCTCAGGATGAATTTCTGTTCGGCCACAGTGGGTTTGACGTGCTTGGTCTCGACCCGCTCCTGCAGCCACGCCTGTTGCTCGGGTTCGAGGATGTGGGTGTACTCCACGCCGATGTGGCGGCAATAGGCGTCGCGTAGCAGGCCGAGCACGTCGCGCAGCTTCTTGTACTCGCAACCGGCGAAGCCGTTGACCTTGAAGATGCGGTCGAGGTCCCACAGCGTCAGGCCGTGGTTCAGGATCTCCAGATCGGGATGGCTGCGGAAGCGGCTGGAATCCAGGCGCAGCGGGTCGATATCGGCCATCAGGTGCCCGCGGTTGCGGTAGGCCGCGATGAGCTCCATCACCCGGGCGTTCTTGTCGACGATCGAGTCCGGGTTGTCGGTGCTCCAGCGCACCGGCAGGTACGGGTTGCCCAGCTCGCGGAAGATCTCGTCCCAGAAGCCGTCCGAGAGCAGCATCTCGTGGATGACGCGCAGGAAGTCGCCGGACTCCGCGCCCTGGATGATGCGGTGGTCGTAGGTCGACGTGAGTGTGATCAGCTTGCCGATGCCCAGCTCGGCGATGCGCTCCTCGCTCGCGCCCTGGAACTCGGCGGGGTATTCCATCGCACCGACCCCGATGATGGCGCCCTGGCCGGCCATCAGCCGGGGCACCGAGTGCACGGTGCCGATGGTGCCGGGGTTGGTCAGCGAAATCGTCACGCCGGCAAAGTCTTCGGCGGTCAGCTTGCCGTCGCGGGCCCGCCGGACGATGTCCTCGTAGGCGGTGACGAACTGCGCGAACCGCATCGTCTCGCAGCGCTTGATGCCGGCCACCACCAGGGAGCGCTTGCCGTCCTTGCCCTGCAGGTCGATGGCCAGGCCCAGATTGGTGTGGGCCGGGGTGACGGCGGTGGGCTTGCCGTCGACCTCGGCGTAGTGCCGGTTCATGTTCGGGAACTGCTTGAGCGCCTGCACCAGCGCGTAGCCCAGCAGGTGGGTGAAGGAAATCTTGCCGCCGCGGGTGCGCTTGAGCTGGTTGTTGATGACGATCCGGTTGTCGATCATCAGCTTNGCGCGGGAGCGGCGGACCGCTGGGGGGGCGCTGCGGGCGCCGCCGGGGCGGGCGCCGCGGCGCCGTTGCCACCGGTGGGCTGCGGAGCCGCGGGGGCGGCGGGCTTGGCTTCCGGCGCGGGCGCGTTTGCTTCCGCAGCCTGCCCGTCATCCGTGTCGGCGATGGGCTCGGGGTTGTAGTCGACCAGGAATTCGTGCCAGCTCGGGTCGACCGAAGAGGGGTCGTCGCGGAACTTGCGGTACATCTCCTCGACCAGCCATTCGTTTTGCCCGAATGGCGATATATTGCTCACGGCCGCTGTTCGCCTCAATTCTTTTGCTCTGCAAGCGCTTTCCTCACGCCTGCGACTCTCCCGCGCCCCTGATGGTGGGGCACCTCACACCCGCGCCGGTCCCGGAGCGTTGCCGCCCCAATAAAGGCTAACCCTTTGCCGGCGATCCGCGAGTGCGACCGGTGAGCGAACCGCTAGCCGGCCTCGTGGACCGGGGGCAACAGCCGCAGCGTGCTGGGCCAACGGGTCGGCGCGGGCCCGAACGCGTGGCGGGCGTTGGTGACGATCTTTTTGCCCACCATCCGGTTGCCCGCGCCGCCGATCACGGCGCCGATGCCGACCGGCAGCGCCTTGCCGAACATCAGCGCGCCCTTGCGCACCGTGTACCGCTTGACGAAGTACTTGAGCATCCGCGTGTTCAACCGGCCCAGCGTCGGCAACGGCACCGACGCCATGCCCTCGGCCAGCCAGCCGCCCTGGGTGCGGCCCGGACCGATCAACTCGCCGATCGCGCGGCGGCTGTCGTCTCCGACCAGCACGGCCAGCACCAGCGCGCGGCGTCGTTCCCGGTGGTCCGCCGGGATGTTGTAGACCGCGGCCTTCGCCAGCACGAACAACGCGGTGGCCTCGACGAAGAACACGGTTTCCCCGGCGCCCGCGGACACCGCCGCCACCGTGCCGACCCCGGGGAACGTCGCGGCCGAACCGACGGCGGCCCCGCTGGCCGTCAGCGCCGCCAGGTAGCGCTTTTCCAGCTTGGCGTCGATGTCGGCGGGACCGGCGCCGGGGTGCGTCCGTCGCAGCCTGGTGACGTAAGCCTCGGCCGCCGGACCGTGTATCCGCGTGCTGCGCTCGATGACCTGCGCCAATGCGCGCGCCGATGCTTTGGGCCGACCGCCGTTGGCCGGCGGCTGGTCCGGCTTTGACATATGTGAAGCTCTGTTCCGTCGGGCCCGCATCTTGCCTCTCCTGGTCTTTCCCGCCGCGTGGCGTCCTTTCCAGGCTAACCCGCGGTGGCCAAAACATAGGTCGGTCGCGAAGCCCGCGGCGCTGGCCCCGATTGCCGCATCGGGATAATGCGGGCAGGGTGAGGTTCCGGGCCGTTCGTTTCCAGGGGGAGGCCACATGACCAGGGCGACGTCGAGTCGCACCGACTTCATGAAGCTATGGAACTCCGCGATGCCCTCGAATTCGCGGGGCTCCGGGAATCCCTGGCACGCGCTCTGGGCGATGATGGTCGGCTTCTTCATGATCATGGTCGACTCGACCATCGTCGTCATCGCCAACCCGACCATCAAGTCCGACCTGCATATCGGCTACGCCACCGTGGTCTGGGTGACCAGCGCCTACCTGCTGGGATACGGGGTGGTGCTGCTGGTGGCCGGGCGGCTCGGCGACCGGTTCGGCACCAAGAACCTCTACCTGATCGGGCTGGCGGTGTTCACCGCCGCATCGCTGTGGTGCGGGTTGTCGGGCAGCGCCGCCATGCTGATCGCGGCCCGCGTGGTCCAGGGCGTGGGGGCCGGGGTGCTCACCCCGCAGACCCTGTCGACGATCACCAGGATCTTCCCGCCGGAGCGGCGTGGGGTGGCGGTGAGCCTGTGGGGCTCCACCGCCGGGGTGGCCACGCTGGTCGGCCCGCTGGTCGGCGGCGCGCTGGTCGACGGGCTGGGCTGGCAGTGGATCTTCTTCGTCAACGTCCCCATCGGCGTCGTCGGGCTGGCGCTGGCAGTGTGGCTGGTTCCCGCGCTGCCCACCCAGGCGCACCGGTTCGACCTGGTCGGTGTCGGGCTGTCCGGGCTGGGCATGTTCCTGATCGTGTTCGGCCTGCAGCAGGGCCAGGCCGGCCACTGGCAGCCCTGGGTCTGGGCCATGATCGTCGCCGGCGTCGGGTTCGTGTCGGTGTTCGTCTACTGGCAGGCCGTCAACACCCGTGAGCCGTTGATCCCGCCGCAGGTCTTTGCCGACCGCGACTTCACCGTGTGCAACGCCGGGGTCGCCATCACCTCGTTCGCGACGACGGCGGTGATGCTGCCGCTGCCGTTCTTTTTGCAGGCCGGCTGTGGACTGTCGCCGACGCGCTCGGCCCTGGTGATCGCTCCGATGGCGGTCACGGGCGGTGTGCTGGCGCCGTTCGCGGGCATGATCGTCGACAGGCACCACCCGCGCCCGGTGCTCGGTTTCGGCTTCTCGATGATGGCGATCGGGCTGACCTGGCTTTCGTTCGAGATGTCCCCGTCGACGCCGATCTGGCGGCTGCTGCTGCCGTTCGCGGTGATCGGCGTCGGGAGCGCGTTCGTGTGGGCGCCGCTGACGGCCACCGCGACGCGCAACCTGCCCGACGCCCTGGCCGGGACGGGCTCCGCCGTGTACAACTCGGTGCGGCAGCTGGGGGCGGTTCTCGGGAGCGCGGGCATGGCCGCGTTCATGACGTGGCGGATCGGCGCCGAGATGCCCACGGCCGCACCGGTCGGCGACGACAGCCCTTCGGTGCAACTGCCCGATTTCCTGCGCGCGCCGTTTGCGACCGCGATGGCGCAGTCGGTGCTCTTGCCCGCGTTCATCGCGCTGTTCGGCATCATCGCGGCGCTGTTCCTGGTCGGGTTCGCCCGCTCGGCCGTCGGGCCCCGGGATCTGGCCGACGAGGGCGACGTCGTCGACGACGACTATGACGACGACGAGTACGTCGAATTCATCCTGCTTCGCGAACCGGACGCCGGCCCCGCGCCGCTTGTGGGACCGACCAGCCTTGCCCACAGGGGTTCTGGTGGCTCTCGTGTCGAGGGGGGGAAGGCGCCGCGCCCGATGGTGTCTCCGGGACACCGCTACCGTCCCGATCCGGATGCGGCCCCCACCGGCTACGGCCGGCACTCGTCGGGCGACTAGTCCCGAGTCAACGCCAGGAAAGCGCCCAGGTCGATCAGGCCCGCGGGTGTGCCCGGGAGATATTCGGTGAGCAACTGCGAGCGGACGATCACCGCGGCGTACTGCGCCCGGCTGACGGCGACGTTGAGCCGGTTCCTGTTGAGCAGGAAGGAGATCCCGCGTGGCACCACGTCGACCGACGACGCCGTCATCGAAACGAAGACCACCGGCGCCTGACCGCCCTGAAATTTGTCGACGGTGCCGACCCGGACCGCGCCGAGCCCGGCGGCATCCAGCCGCCGGCGGATCAGCGTCACCTGCGCGTTGTAGGGGGCCAGCACCAACACGTCGGAGGCGGCCAACGGCCGGGAGCCGCGCTCGTCGGTCCACGGCCGGCCGAGGATTTCGTCGATATGTGCGGTGATCGCGTCCGCCTCCTCGGGGCTCTCGGTCGAGTTGCCTTGGTGGGCAACGGCGCTCACGTGCACGCCGGGTGGGTAGCCGTCGAGGCGACGCGCCGCGGCGCACTCGTGGGAGCGCAGCCTGCCCTCGTAGGACAGCGCGGACACGGCGGCGCAGACCGCCGGGTGCATGCGGTAGGAACGGTCCAGGAAGTAGCCACGTTCGTCGGGCAGCGTGCGCCCGCCGTCCACCAGCCAGTCGAGCGCCGACGTGGCGACCGGTTCGGGATGCGTGCCCTGGCTGACCTGAGGCAGCTGCCGGGGGTCGCCGAGCAGCAGCAGATTGGCGGCCGCCGGCGCCACCGCGATGGTGTTGGCCAGGCAGAACTGGCCGGCCTCGTCGATCACCAGCAGGTCCAGGGTGCCCGGCGGCACCCGGCTGGCGTTGGCGAAATCCCATGCGGTGCCGCCGATCACGCAGCCTTGGTTGCCATCGATGAACGCCGCGTACTCGTTGGACTCGATCTCCCGCCACCGGGGTGCGTCGTGGCCGGCGGGTTTCTTTGCGATTCGCGCCGGGTCCAGGCCGGCGTCGATCACGCAGTCCAACAGGTTCCCCACCGTGGCGTGGGATTGCGCCACCACGCCGATGCGCCAGCCGTGGCCGGTGACCAATCGTGCGATGACGCGCGCCGCGGTGTGCGTCTTGCCGGTGCCCGGCGGCCCGTGCACCGCCAGGTATGACGAGTCCAGATCGATTGCCGCGGCGATGATGTCGGCGACGGTGTCCGCGCTGCGGGGCAGCGCGCTGGCACGGCGGGTGCGCGGCGCGCGGCGCAGCAGTATGTCGACCACGGCGCTGTGCGGTAGTCGAGGCAACCCGGCGGCGACGGCGGCGGCGGTTGCTTCGATCGACTCCCTCAACGCCGTCGTGGGAATAGGTGGGCCGGGGGTCAGCGCGAACGGCAGTTGGTCAAAGGTGTTGCCGTCATTGCCGACTCGCTCGACGATGGTGACCTCTGTGGGTACCGCCGGGTCGTTGACCACGATGACTTCGGCGCGACCGGTCGCGCGCCGGTCCGCGTTGTCGGTCATGCTGGGTGGGGCCGGGGGCTCGTACAGCGCGAAGACGCTCCTCATCAAATCGCCGCGCGCCAGCCGTCCCTTGAGTCGCACCTGACGCCGCGGCTTGCGCGCGCGGGGCGGGGTGTGCCAGTCGGCGTCGAGCGACGCCGACTCGGCGATGAAGACGTCGGTGTCGTCGGACCATTCCTCGACGGGGAAGTTCAGCCGGTCGAAATGCGCCCACCAGAACGGCTTGTCCTCGCGCCGGTGGTAGCCCCGGGCCGCCGACACCAGGGCCACCGCCGTCTGCTCGGGCGTGCGGTCGCCGACGCCGGCGTCGCCGGTGAACGCCGACAAGGCGACCGCCAGCCGGTCGCGGTCTTCGACGGTGTTGCCCTCCGGAACCGGTTGGGCGCCAATCGGAACGACGCCGGACTCGTACGCGCGCAGCATCAGCCAGTTGCGCAGCTCGCGGGTCGAGCGGCAATCGTAGTGGTTGTAGCCCTCGATCTCCTTGAGCACGGATGCGGCGTCGTCGTGTTCGCCGGCGGCGCGCAGCTCGCAGTAGCGGGCATAGCAGGTGATCGATTCGGCGGCGGTGGTGACCTCGCCGGCGCGCAGCTGCGCCCCCATGTAGAGCGGCTCGAGCGCCTTGAGGCTGAACGACTCCGCGCCCACGCGAATGCTCTTGCGCACCAAGGGGTAAAGGTCCACCAGGGTGCCGCTGCGCAGCAGCTCGTCCACCTCGTCCTCGCCGACCCCGTACCGTCCGGCGAGCCGCAGCAGGGCGGTCTTCTCGTAGGGGGCGTAGTGATAGATGTGCATGTTGGGCCGGCGCGTGCGGCGCTTTTTGACCATGGCGAGAAAGTCGGTGAGCGCCTTGCGCTCGTCTAGCCGGTCGTGCGCCCACAGCGCGCGAAAGTCCCCGGTGGCGTCCAGGATCCCGAAGAGATACTCCAAGCCCCAGTCGTGTCCATCGGCCGTCCACAGCGGGTCCCCCTCGAAGTCGAAGAACAGGTCGCCGGGATCCGGTTCGGGCAGCAGGGTCAGCGGCTGGGGATCAACGATCTCGAATTGCGGGGCCCCGGTGTCGCGTTGGCGCAGTTGCAGTTTGGCTTGTGCGGTCAGTTTGTCGAGCGCCGGAGCCGCCAGGTCGGGCACCGGGCCGGGATGTTCGGCAAGCCCGGCGATCGTGGTGATGCCGACGTCGATGAGCTTGTCCCGCTGGGCGATTCGCATGCCGGCGACCAGCAGCAGGTCATCGGCGGTGCGCAGCTGTTCGGTGCACAAGGGGCAGCGAAAACAGGCGGCCACGCCGTCGTCGTCCCAGCGCACCGGGGCGCCCGCGGCATGGTGCTCGTCGAGGAGTCGCTGCAAATGCGCGCGTTGCGAACGGTAGACGGGAATCAGGTCACCGACCCGGTAGCGTACGAGGGTGCCGTCACCCAGCTCCAGCTCGGCCTCCGGTGACACCGCGACGCCCGAGTCGGCGAGCGCGTCGGCGTAGGCCGCCAGCTGCAGCAGCGCGGTGACCTTGGGCGAGCGCGCCAGCTTGGTGTCGGTGACCCGATAGTGGTCGGCGTCGAGCACCAGGAAGTCGGCGAAGCCGACGAAGCGCCCGTCGAACATCGCGGCCTGATACACCACGGGGACGCGGTTGGCGATGGCGCGCCGGGTTGCCTCGGCCGCCGCCGTCAGCCCGGCGACGGTGTATGCCGGGCGCCCGATGACCGCCACACCCTCGCCGAACTCGTCGCGGAATCGGTCAAGGCGCCGTCGTTCGTGTTCGGTGCCGAGAGTGGCCGTGCGCGCGAGTAACTCGTCCTCGACGCCGACCGCAGGACCCCAGCCGAGTTTCGCGTCGAAGTCCCTGAGCAGGGCGTACTCGCAGCGGGCTGCCGCCGCGAGATCCGACGCGCTGTAGACGATGCTGTCGTCGGTGACGAACACAGCAGCAACAGTAGGTGAGGGATCCGACACCGGTCCGGCGCGCCGGTGCAGTGTTTGGCCGACCCTGATCGGCGTCCCACCCGCCGGACCCTTGCTGAGAGCCGACGAAGCGGTCCTTCAGCGGGGTGATTACCGGGGCCTTTCTCGCCGAAGCGGCTTCGGTGGTGGGCAGCAAGCTCACCGTGTCCGGTGGCGTGCTGTCGGGCTTCGGGGCGGGGAGCACCGGGTGGCGCGGTTCGCCCCTGTCGTGCTCACCCAGGTGGAGACCGATAATCCGGTCCGATTCGCCGCGCTCGAGATCAGGCCACCCCAATGCCGCACCCGGTGCGGACGGCGGTAGCGGTGGTAACGCCGGTGCTGGTGGTGCTGGCGGTGCAAAGGGGGCACGCGGGGCAACCCCCCGACAGCCGAGCCAAAGAGCAGCGGCGGCAACGCGGCTTGATCCAGGGGCATCGGCGTGGCAGGTGGTGCCAACCGATCATTGATGTCGGCCGATGTCTCGCGGGCTCGGCCCTTCCCTCAGGCGCCGGGCTTGTTCCCGATGAGCTCGACGCCGTTGCCGTTCCACCGGAACTTCACCGTGGTGGCCAGACCGATGCTGCTGGGGTACGTCAGCGCGACCGTGTCGCCGGTGGTTTGCGCGGCGTCAATCCCGTTGAAGCCGTACGTATCCGGCACCCCCTGCGGGATGAACTGGCCGAGATGAAACAGGACCGCCCGGGTAGAGGGACTGCCGGCGTTCGTGTTGGCCTTGATGATCACGGCCGACAGCTGGGCGCACTCGTTGTAGTTGCCGGCCAGCGGCTCGGGATTCCAGGGCTGCTGGCTGCGCGGATCGCGCGGTAGGTCCGAGACGACCTTCGCGATGGTGGGGGAGGCGAGGTTGACCGCGCACGGGTCGGCCGGCACCGGGCTGCTGCTGGGCGGGGCAGCCGCCGGGGTCGGGGTGGCGGGGGCCGTGATCGACGCCGTCTCACTGGTCGTCGTCGCCTCGGGTGTCTTGGCGACGGTGGAATCTCCGGAACTACAGGCGGTCAAAGCCGAGGCGGCCGAAACGGCGACGGCCAGACCCGTCAGCGCGCGATAAGTCAGCGAACACACATCGCGAAACCGTACCGTTATCGGGCCCGCGGGTGTGGCAGGCGTGGCCGCGTGCCCGACCACTCGCCGGTCGGCCACCCACTAAACTGCGATGAACAATGGCACCCTCCGAAAATTCGCCTGCGGCGTCCCCTGCCACCTTCGCCGACCTGCAGATCCACCCTGCGGTCTTAAGGGCGACCGCCGACGTCGGCTACGAGACCCCGACGGCCATCCAGGCGGCGACGATCCCGCCGCTGATGGCGGGGTCCGACGTCGTCGGGCTGGCGCAGACCGGTACCGGCAAGACGGCGGCGTTCGCGATCCCGATCCTGTCCAAGATCGACGTGAAGAGCACCGCGACGCAGGCACTGGTGCTCGCGCCCACCCGCGAGCTGGCCCTGCAGGTGGCCGAGGCGTTCAGCCGCTACGGCGCGAACCTGCCGCAGATCCACGTGCTGCCGATCTACGGCGGCTCGTCCTACGGCGTGCAGCTGGCGGGCCTGCGGCGCGGCGCGCAGGTGGTGGTCGGCACCCCCGGCCGCGTCATCGACCACCTCGAACGAGGGACGCTGGACCTGTCCCACATCGACTACCTGGTGCTCGACGAGGCCGACGAGATGCTCACCATGGGATTCGCCGAGGACGTCGAGCGCATCCTGTCCGAGACCCCGGAATACAAGCAGGTCGCCCTGTTCTCGGCGACCATGCCGCCGGCGATCCGCAAGCTCACGAAGAAGTACCTGCACGACCCGGTCGAGATCACCGCAAAAGCGAAAACCGCGACCGCCGAGAACATCTCGCAGCGCTACATCCAGGTTGCCGGGCCCCGCAAGATGGACGCGCTCACGCGGGTCCTGGAGGTGGAGCCGTTCGAGGCCATGATCGTTTTCGTGCGCACCAAGCAGGCGACCGAGGAAGTTGCCGAAAAGCTGAGGGCCCGAGGGTTTTCCGCGGCAGCCATCAACGGCGACATCCCCCAGGCGCAACGGGAGCGCACCATCGCCGCGCTGAAAAACGGCAGCATCGACATCCTGGTCGCCACCGACGTCGCGGCCAGGGGCCTCGATGTGGAGCGCATCTCGCACGTCCTTAACTACGACATCCCGCACGACACCGAGTCCTACGTCCACCGCATCGGGCGCACCGGCCGGGCCGGGCGGTCCGGAACCGCGGTGCTGTTCGTCTCCCCGCGCGAGCGCCATCTGCTCAAGGCGATCGAGAAGGCCACCAGACAAACGCTCACCGAGGCCGAACTTCCCACCGTCGAGGACGTCAACACCCAACGCATCACGAAGTTCGCAGACTCCATCACCGACACGCTCGCCGCCCCGGGAATCGACCTGTTCCGCAAGCTGGTTCAGGACTACGAACGTGAGCACGACGTCCCGATGGCCGACATCGCCGCGGCGCTGGCGGTGCAGTCACGCGACGGCGAGGCGTTCCTGATGGCGCCCGAGGCGCCGCTGGAACGGCGCGAACGCCGGGAACGCCCCGAAAGGACACGCGAAAGGTCGGGGCCGCCAAGGAATTTCGCGACATACCGGATTTCCGTGGGCAAGCGGCACAAGATCGGCCCCGGCGCGATCGTCGGCGCCATCGCCAACGAGGGCGGCCTACACCGCAGCGATTTCGGCCACATCGCCATCGGACCGGACTTCTCGCTGGTGGAACTGCCGGCCAAGCTGCCCAGGGCGACGCTGAAGAAGCTTGAGCAGACCCGCATCTCGGGCGTGCTGATCGAGCTGCGGCCGGATCGCTCACCCGGCAAGACCAAACCGCGCCGGAAACACGCCGGATGACACTGTCCGAGGAACGCGACGCCCAGGGCGGGCTCGAGCAGGTCTCCCACGTCGACCGGGTCGCATCGCTGACCGGCATCCGCGCGGTCGCCGCGCTCACCGTCGTCGGCACCCATGCGGCCTACACCACCGGCAAGTACACCCACGGGTATTGGGGCCTGGTCGGCTCCCGGCTGGAGATCGGCGTGCCGATCTTCTTCGTGTTGTCGGGCTTCCTGCTGTTCCGTCCGTGGGTGAAGTCGGCCGCCACCGGTGGCCCGCCGCCGTCGCTGAGTCGCTATGCACGCCATCGGGTTCGGCGCATCATGCCCGCCTACGTCATCACCGTGCTGTTCGCCTACGTGCTCTACCACTTCCGGGAGGCCGGCCCGAATCCCGGGCACACGTGGCTGGGGCTGGTGCGCAACCTGACGCTGACGCAGATCTACTGCAACGGCTACCTCGGCAAGTACCTGCACCAGGGCCTGACGCAGATGTGGAGCCTGGCGGTGGAGGCGTCGTTCTACGTCGTGCTGCCGCTGCTGGCGTACCTGCTGCTGGTGCTGATCGCCCGGCGGCGATGGCAGCCGACGGCGATGCTGGCCGCCCTGGCGGCGATGGCGCTGATCAGCCCGGGGTGGTTGGTCCTGGTGCACACCGATCACTGGTTCCCCGACGGCGCCCGGCTGTGGCTGCCCACGTACCTGGCATGGTTCCTCGCCGGCATGGCGCTGGCCGTGCTGCAGGCGATGAAGGTGCACTGCTACGCCTTCATGGCCATCCCACTGGCGATCGTCTGCTACTTCATCGCCTCGACGCCCATCGCGGGCGCGCCCACCACGTCGCCCGCGACGCTGAGCCAGGCCATCTTCAAGACGGTGTTCTATGCCGTGATCGCCGCGCTGGCGGTGGCGCCGCTGGCGTTGGGTAATCAGGGTGCGTATTCCCGGCTGCTGGCCAGCCGGCCGATGGTGTGGCTCGGTGAGATCTCCTACGAGATCTTCCTGATCCACCTCATCACGATGGAATTCGCGATGGTGTACGTCGTCCGGGCGCACGTCTACACCGGCTCGATGCTGTACCTGTTCATCGCGACGGTGGCCATCACCATCCCCCTGGCCTGGCTCCTGCACCGTTTCACCCGGGTCAAGGACGGCTAGGTGGCCGGCGACGAAGGGGATGGGGGGACAGCGCTTCATCCTCGGCTGACGCTGCTCGCGGTCTGCCTCGCGGTGTTCATGTTGCTGCTCGACATGACCATCGTTTCGGCCGCGCTCGCCAACATCCAGGCCACCCTGGACGCCGACCTCAGCGGTTTGCAGTGGGTGGTCGACGCCTACGCGCTGCCGATGGCAGGACTACTGCTCACCGCCGCCACGCTGGGTGACCGACTCGGTCGGCGACGGCTTTATCTGGCTGGGATGGCCGCGTTCACGCTGGCGTCGGCCGGCTGCGCGCTGGCCCGCAGCATCGAGATGCTCAACCTGTGCCGGGCGCTGCAAGGCGCCGGTGGGGCGATCCTGCTGGGCGTTTCGTTGCCGATGGTGGCCGCGGCCTTCCCCGAACAACGCGGGCGGGGCATCGCGATCGCGATCTACGGCGCCGTGATGGGTGCGGGCGCCGCCGTGGGGCCGCTGCTCGGCGGGGCGCTGGTCGGCGCGTTCGACTGGGAGTCGATCTTTTTGATCAACGTGCCGATCGGGGTCGCCGCACTGGCGATCGCCGTGCGGTTCGTCCCGGAAACCCTTGCCGGGCAAGATCGCCCACTCGACTTGGTCGGCACGGCCGTGTTGTCGGCCGCGCTCTTCGCGGGCGTGTACGCGTTGATCGAAGGCAATCACCGCGGCTGGACCGACGGGGTGATCCTGGCGCTGGGCGCCTTCGCCGTGATGGGCCTGGCGGTCTTCATCTGGTGGGAGTCGCGGGTGAGCGCGCCGATGCTCGACCTACGGGTGGTGCGCCGCCCGGGTTTCGCGGGGGTGTCCCTCGCGGCGTTCGCCGCGGCCGGCACGCTGATCGCCGCGACCAACTATCTGGCGCTGTATTTCATGAACACGCTGGGGTACAGCCCATTTCAGTCGGGGCTGCGGGCGCTCCCGCTGACCGTCGCCTGCGTGCTGGGCGCCCCGCTGGCGATGACCGCCGCGCGCTATTTCCCGGCGTGGACGTCGATCCCGGCTGGTGTGGCGCTGATCGCGGCCGGGCTGTGGCTGATGACCGGGGTCGGGGAGAGCACGCAGTGGACGCACTTCATCGCGGGTTCCGTCGTGGCGGGGCTCGGCCTGGGCGGCCTGTTCGCGCTGACGTCCGACATCGCACTGCAATTCGTGCCGGTCGCCGACGCCGGAATGGCGACCGGCGCGGTGAGCGCCGTTCGGCAGGTCGGCATCCTGGCCGGCGTCGCGGGCCTGGGGGCCCTATTCGGGCCCAGGGCGTCCGACAGCGCCACGCACGAACTGGCTCGGCTCGGCGTCCTAGGCCCCGGCGCCGCACGCCGCCTGATCGACAGCGTGTCCGCCGGCGCGGGCCTGNATGCAGGCCGCCCTGGTGGCTGCGGCCGGCGCCGCCACCGCCGCCGCGGTCGCGACCGCGATCTTGATCGCGGTCGGCGCGCGCCGCCACGGTGAGCCCGAAATGCCGTTTGCTGAAGGCATGTCCGTGTAACGTTCCCATCCATGTTGGGCGATGCGGTGCTCATCTCCGCGACGGATAACAACCGTTACAGCGTCATCATCTCCAGCGAACCCGCAGACATCGAAGCGGCCCAGCGGTTGCGCTACCAGACGTTTGCCGAGGAGATGGGCGCGGCGCTGCCGCAGGCCGTCCGCGGGCCGCTGACCGGGGACATGATCGACGTCGATCAGTTCGATCCCTACAGCGATCACCTGCTGGCCCGAGACGAGACGACCGGACAGATCGTCGGGTGCTACCGACTGCTGCCGCCCGACGGCGCCCGGGCCGCCGGCGGTCTGTTCGCCGACACCACCTTCGACATCGGCGGCCTGAACGAGTTGCGCGACAAGCTCGTCGAACTCGGCCGCGCGACCGTGCACGCCGACCACCGCAGCGGGGCGGTGATGGGTTTGTTGTGGGCGGGGATCCTTCGATATCAGGAGATCAGCGGCTACCAGTTCGGAATCGGATCGCTATCGGTCCGGATGGAGGACGGCGGACCGCGCGGGGCTCTGGTGCGGGGTGTGCGTGATGCGGCCCTGAGCGGGCATCGCGCCCCCGACCGATACCGGGTCCATCCCCGAAACCCCGTCACGGTCAACGGATTGAGCCTTTCCGAGTTACCCGACCCCGGCCGGGTGCGCATCCCGCCGATGGTGCAGGGGTCGCTGCGGATCGGCGGGATGATCTGCGGAGAACCCTCCTACGATCCCGACTTCGATATGGCCGATTTCGTCGTCCTTATCGATAGGACCACGGTCCGCGAACGCTATCTGGAACGATTGGCGCGCTCCTATGCCCATTCCTGAAAAGACCGGCCTGCTGGGCGTCGGCTTCGGGCCGTCGAATCTCGCGTTGGCGATCGCTTTGGACGAACGAGGTTTGGCGGCGGTGTTCTTGGAGCAGCAGCCCAAGTTCGGTTGGCACCTGGGCATGCTGCTGCCCCATGCGCGCATGCAGATTCCGTTCCTCAAAGACCTGGCGACCCTGCGAAACCTGCAGAGCGACTTCACGTTTCTGAACTACCTTGGCGAACGCGGCCGCCTGGTCGAGTTCATCGGCCAGCACACGCTTTTTCCCAGTCGAATGGAGTTTCACGACTATCTCGAGTGGGCCGCGGCGCGGGTCGCCGCCGACGTGCGCTACGGCCACCGCGTCGTCGAAATCTCCCCGGGCGAAACGGGGTTCGTGGTGCGGACCGAACCCGACCGCCTCATCCATGCTGCAACGTTGGTCTTAGCGACGGGGCTGCACCCGGAGCTGCCTGCGGGCGTCGTCGAGACCCCCCGGCAGTGGCACAGCCACCGGCTGCTTCCAAACCTGGCCGCGCTGAACCCTTCTTCCCCGAAGCGATTCGCTGTCGTCGGCGCGGGTCAAAGCGCGGCCGAGGTGGTCGCCCACCTCCACGAGACCTACCCGCAGGCCGAGGTGCACGCGGTTTTCGCCCGATACGGGTACAGCAGCGCCGACGACACCCCATACGCGAACCGGATTTTCGACCCCGCGGCGATGGACGAGTTCTATCGTGCCGACACACAAGTGCGCGAACGGCTGCTCGACTACCATCGCTCAACCAACTATTCGGCGGTGGATCCGCCGTTGATCGACGAACTCTATTCGCGCGAGTACGCGGAGCGGGTGTCCGGCGCCCGCCGACTTTTCATGCACAACGCGTCCGAAGTCGTCGCCGCACAGGAATTTCCGGACAAGGTGCGACTGACGATCTCCCGCCTGATCGGTTACTCCCGCGCCGCGCTGGACTGCGATGCGGTGGTTTACGCGACCGGCTACGCCCCGATGGACGTCCGATGTCTCCTGGGCGACCTGGCCGGCCGCTACGAATTCGACCCGCATGGGCGGCCCGCCGTCACCCGGGACTATCGACTGGTACCCAAGGCGGGTGCCCCGGGCGACATCTACCTCAACGGCGGCGTCGAGCACACCCACGGCCTGTCGTCGTCATTGCTGTCCAACGTGGCGGTGCGCGCCGGGGAAATCGTCACCGCATTCGAGGCGCGCCGCCGGATGAGGCCACACGCCGCCTCCGCGTAGTGCGGGGTGTCTCGCCGCCGCCTAATTGATCCATTCGCGATTGGATATTTTCGGTGCTGTCCACCGGTAGCGGTGCGGTCGGTGGCGACGCCGCGGACATCACCTAGCCGCGAGCTGAAACCGGCGTCACGATCGGGACGACGAACTCCTCGATCATCGCCCGCTCGTCGGCCTCGTCCCGGCCGGGGAACATCAGCAGCGACGTCAGCACCCGCACCACCCAGCGGGCCCGGCGCTGCACGACGGTCGCGTCTTCGGGACCGAGCGAGCCGACAAAGGCCGCGGCCAACGCCGTGATCACCTCGGAGTGTCCGGCCAGCTCACCGGCCACCGGCGGGCGGCTGATGGCGAACCACGATGAGAGCGACGGGCTTTCGCGGACCATCCGCAACGCGGCGGTCATGCTGGCGACCAGCCGCGCGCGCGGGCCCTCGATGCCGTCGATCTCGTCGGCGATGGCGCGGCCGAGCCGGCGCGTCTCTCGGTGCACGTAGGCCGTCCGCAGCGCCTCGCGGTTCTCGAAGTACCGGTACAGCGTAGCGCGGGAACACCCTGCGGCCCTGGCGATTTCGTTCATGCCGATCGACGCCTGGTCCCGCCGGGTGTAGAGCTCCTCGGCCGCGTCGAGTATCCGGTCGACGGCCGCCTCGCCGCGGGTCGCGGTCAGCCAGTCGGGCATCAGGCGTTCACCCGGATCGGCACCGACAGCGGCCGCCGCACATAGCTCCCGCCGGACCACACGATGCCGGACTCGTCGACCTCGAAATCCGGGCAGCGGGACAGCAATTCGGTCAGAGCCACCCGCGACTGCATCCGGGCCGCGGCCGCGCCCAGGCAGTGGTGCGCGCCGTGGCTGAACGTCAAGATGTTGCGCGGGCAGCGGGTCACGTCGAGTTCGTCCGCGTCCGGGCCGTATTGGCGTTCGTCCCGGTTGGCCGACCCGTACAGCAGCAAGGCCTTGCGGCCGGCCGGGATGGTGGTGCCCTGAATCGTCACGTCGCGCGTGGCGGTGCGCGCCAGCCCCTGCACCGGGGAGGTCAGCCGCAGCAGTTCCTCGACCGCGTCGGGGATCAGCCCGGGATCGTCGACCAAACGCTTTCGCTGGTCGGGGCGCTCGTGCAGCAAAGGCATTGAGCCACCGAGCATGCCGGTGACGGTGTCGTTGCCGCCGGTGACCATCGTGAACGTGAACGCCAGCACGGACAGGGTGCCGGCGATGTCGCCGTCGGCGCCCACCCCGGCGGCGACCAGGTGCGAGATGGTGTCGTCCCCGGGCTCGCTGCGGCGCCGCTCGATCAACCCGGTGAAGTAGGCCATCATCGACCCGATGGCCTCGCCAACGGTTTCCAGCGCCGCGCCGATCCCGCCGTCGGCGGTGTTCCCCGCGACGATGGTCTCGGTCCAGCCGTCGAACTGCGCCCGATCCTCTTCGGGCACACCGAGATAGTGGGCCACCACCATCGACGGCAGCGGTTTGAACAGCTCGGTGACGATGTCCCCGCCGCCGCCGGCGCGCAGCCTCTCGATGCGCTCGATGACGAAGTCGCGCACCTTGGGCTCCACCGCCTCGACCTGGCGCGGGGTGAAGCCGCGCGACACCAGCTTGCGGAACTCGGTGTGCACCGGGGGATCCTGCATGACGAACGGCGGATTGTCCTGCAAGCCGATGAGATCCAGCTCGCCGTAGTTGACGGTCAGGCCCTGCGCCGAGGAGAAGGTCTCGTGGTCGCGCGCCGCCGCCCAGACGTCGGCGTGCCGGGACAGCACGTAGTAGTCCTGGTCGGGCCTGCCGTCGGGCACGACATGGTGAACGGGGTCGTGGTCGCGCAGTGCCCGGTACATCGGCCACGGAGCGGGCCAGGTGTCGGCGGTGGCGAGCCGGAACGCCGCCGGGGCTTCATGAGACATAACCACAGCCATGTCTCATTAGTACGACAAGGCCCGTCATATGTCAACAGTCTCGAGCGCCGAGTGTGCGGCCGGCCGCGCATTCGCGCGGCGGGCCCAGCAGACTTAGATCGCCGCGCCCGGATTCAGGATGCCCAGCGGGTCCAGGGCGCGCTTGATGCGCTGGTTCAAATCCATCACCTCAGGCCCCAGGTAGCGGTCCAGCCAGGGCCGCTTCAGCCGGCCCACGCCGTGCTCGCCGGTGATCGTGCCGCCCAGCCCGACGGCCAGGTCCATGATCTCGCCGAACGCCAGATGCGCGCGCTCGGTCATCGCGGCGTCGGCGGGGTCGTACACGATCAGCGGGTGGGTGTTGCCGTCGCCGGCGTGGGCGATCACCGAGATCATCAGGTCCCGCTCGGCCGCGATGCGCTCGATCCCGGTGACGAGCGACCCCAGCGCCGGCAGCGGCACCCCGACGTCCTCGAGCAGCAGCGAGCCCTTGGCCTCCACCGCCGGGATGCAGAATCGGCGCGCGGCGATGAAGGCCTCGCCCTCATCGGGGTCGTCGGTCGAAAACACCTCCGTGGCACCGTTTTCCGCGAACACGGCGGCGATCACCTCGGCGTCCTCGCCGGACGCCCGACCCCTTTCGTCGGAGCCGGCCACCAGCATCGCGGCCGCCCCGCGATCCAGGTCCATGCGCAGGGTGTCCTCGACGGCGTTGATCGCGACCGAATCCATGAACTCCAGCATCGAAGGGCGAAGCCGCGCAACGGTTCCCAGCACCGCGTCGACGGCCGCGGAGACCGAGGCGAACGTGGCCACCACCACGCTCGACGTGTTCTGCGCGGGCAGCAGCCGCAGCGTCACCTCCGTGACGATGCCCAGCGTGCCCTCGCTGCCGACGAACAGCTTGGTCAGCGATAGCCCCGCGACGTCCTTCAGCCGCGGGCCGCCGAGGCGCACCGCGGTGCCGTCGGCCAGCACCACCTGCATGCCCAGCACGTAATCCGTTGTGACGCCATACTTCACGCAGCACAGCCCGCCGGCGTTGGTGGCGATGTTGCCCCCGATGCTGCAGATCTCATACGACGACGGGTCGGGCGGATACCACAGGCCGTGCTCGGCGACGGCCTTCTTGACCTCCGCGTTGAACAGGCCGGGCTGGCACACCGCGGTGCGCGTGACCGGATCGACGGCGATGTCGCGCATCTTTTCCGTCGACAGCACGATCCCGTCGTCCAGCGCGGTGGCCCCGCCGGACAGGCCGCTGCCGGCCCCGCGGGTGACCACCGGCACCCGGTGGGCGCTGGCCCAGCGCATGACCGTCTGCACCTCCTCGGTGCGCCGCGGCCGCACCACGGCCAGCGGCTTGCCGGCCGACGGGTCGAAGGCGCGGTCCTGGCGGTAGCCCTCGGTCACGGTGGGGTCGGTGACGACCATCCCCTCGGGCAGCTTGGCGATCAGTTCGGCCAGCGCGGCATCCACGACCAAAATCCTACGGCGACGGATCGACCGCCAACTCCGGTTGGTCCAGCTCACGCAGCGAGGTCAGGCCGCACGCGATGAGGCCGATCACCAGGATCGGCACCGCCAACGCCAGGAACGTGACCCTCAGCCCGGCGGCGTCGGCCAACGGACCGGCCACCAGCAAGCCCAACGGGCCCGCGGCGTACATCAGCCCCGTCATCACCCCGACCACTCGGCCACGCAGGTGGTGCGGGGCCCGGGTTTGCATCACGTAGTTGTAGATCGGCTGGATCGGCCCGTAGACCAGGCCGGTCACGCCGCACAGCGCCAGGATCACCGGCAGCGGCGGCAGGAACGCGATGCCGGCCGTCGCGGCCCCGAAGGTGAGGGTCGCGGTCAGCAGGGCCGTCCGGCGCCGCGTGCGTCTGGACAGCACGGCGTAGCCCAGCGCGCCCGCCACGCCGCCCACCCCGAGCGCCATCAACGTCCAGCCCAGCTGTGCGGGTTGGTGATGGTCGCTGAAGTACTTGGGGAACAGCACGCTTTCCATCGGCAGGTACAGCGCGGTCACGGCCAGGTCGATCAACCCGAGCGTGCGCAGCACCCGCAGGTTCCAGACGAAGCGCAGCCCTTCGGCGATCCCGGACACCAGCCCCTGGGGTCGGGCCGCGGACAGCGGCTTGCCGGCGCCCTCCAGCCGCAGCGCCCCGATCGCCAAAAAGGACAGCGCGAAGCAATTCGCCGTGATCCACATCGTGTTGATGCCGCCGACCGTGGCGATCATCAAACCGCCGATGCCCGGGCCGACGATGTATGCCAGGTTCAGAATCGCCTCGTAGACGCTGTTGGTGCGGTCCAGCGACCATCCGGCGCGGGCGGCGGCCTCGGGCAGCATCGACTGCCGTGCCGTCGTCCCCGCGGGGTCGAAGGCGGCCGCGCACAGGGCCAGCACGGCCAGCTCGGCGACGTTGATGGCGGCCGCACCGAAGAACAGGGCGGTCAGCGGCACGGCGGCCACCGCGGTCGACGACAGCGAATCGGAGACCAGCGAAACCCGGCGGCGTCCGAAGAAGTCGACCGCCGTTCCGGCAACCAGCGTGGAGAACACCAGCGGCACCGTCATGGCGGCGGCGACGACCGCCGCGTCCTTCGCGCTGTCGTGGTGCTGCAACGCCAGCCACGGGAACGCGACGATCGAGATGCCGGTGCCCGCGGTCGCCGTCAGGGTGGCGAACAGGATCAGGAAGGCGGGGCGGCTGCTTTTCATGGGATATCGCCGGTGAATGTAGCGCCAAAGCAGCAGCTGCGGCGACCCATTTTTCGCCGCTCGTGCACGATGTTCATGTGCTCGTCCACCCGAATACCGGCCAGACGTTCGCGTCTCCGGTGCGGCCCGGCACCGGATGGCCGGGCGACCCGGCCACGCCGGAGACGCCGGTGGCGGCCGACCCGGCCCAGGTCGCCGCGCTGGCCGCCGAGGCCGCTTCGATACCGGAGCTGGACGCGGTGATCAGCGTCTGCCGCGCCTGTCCGCGGCTGGTCGCCTGGCGCGAGGACGTCGCCGCCGTCAAGCGCCGGGCCTTCGCCGACCAGCCCTATTGGGGGCGGCCGGTGCCCGGCTGGGGTTCGCAGCGGCCCTGGCTGCTGATCGTCGGGCTGGCGCCCGCGGCGCACGGCGCCAACCGGACCGGGCGCATGTTCACCGGTGATCGCTCCGGCGACCAGCTTTACGCGGCGCTGCATCGAGCCGGGTTGGTGAACCAGCCGATCAGCGTGGACGCTGCGGACGGCTTGCGCGCCAACGGGATTCGGATCTCTGCGCCGGTGCGCTGCGCGCCACCGGCCAACGCGCCCACCCCCGCGGAGCGCGACACCTGCTGGCCCTGGCTTCAGGCCGAATGGCGGCTGGTGTCCGAGCATGTCCGCGTGATCGTGGCCCTGGGCGGGTTCGGTTGGCAGATCGCGCTGCGCCTGGCGGGCCTGTCCGGCCCGCGCAAGCCACGGTTCGGCCATGGCGCCGTGGTGGACCTGGAAACCGGTGCGCGATTGCTCGGCTGCTACCACCCCAGCCAGCAAAATATGTTCACCGGTAGGTTGACTCCGGAAATGCTCGACGACGTCTTCACCGACGCAAAGAGACTGGCGGGAGTTACGTGACCGATATCCTGGTTTCCGGTGCCAGCGTGGCCGGCATGGCGGTCGCGTATTGGCTCGGCCGCCATGGCTATTCGGTCACGGTGGTGGAGCGCCATCCCGGGCTGCGGCCGGGGGGGCAGGCCATTGACGTGCGCGGGCCGGCGCTGACGGTGCTCGAACGCATGATGCTGCGGGCCGCCGCCGACCACGTGCGGACCCGAATCCGGGGCGCGTCCGTGGTGGACCGCGACGGCAACGAGCTGTCGGAGGACACCGAATCGACGCCCACCGGCGGGCTCATTGCCAGCCTCGACATCGAGCTGCTGCGCGACGACCTCGTCGAATTACTTTATGACTCAACAAAACTCAATACAGAGTACATGTTCGACGACAGCATCGCGGCGCTGGAGGACGACGGCAGCTCGGTCAAGGTGACGTTCGAGCGCGCCGCCGCGCGCAGCTTCGACCTGGTGATCGGCGCCGACGGTCTGCACTCCAACGTGCGCCGGCTGGTCTTCGGCCCCGAGGCGCAATTCATCGAGCGGCTGGGCACATTCGCGGCGATCTTCACCGTGCCCAACTTTCTCGACCTGGACTACTGGCAGACCTGGCACTATGGCGACAACACCATGGTCGGCGTCTACAGCGCGCGCAACAACACCGAGGCCCGGGCCATGGTCGGCTTCATGGAGGCCGACCTGCGGATCGACTACCGGGACACGGAGGCCCAGTTGGCCGAGCTGGAACGGCGGATGGCCGACGACGGCTGGGTCCGCCCGCAGCTCATGGAGTACATGCGGACTGCGCCGGACTTCTACTTCGACGAGATGTCGCAGATCAAGATGGACCGCTGGTCGAAGGGCAGGGTGGCCCTGGTCGGGGACGCGGGCTATTGCTGTTCGCCGCTGTCGGGGCAGGGCACCAGCGTCGCGCTGCTGGGCGCCTATATCCTGGCGGGCGAGCTGGCGGCCGCGGGGGACGACTACGCGCTCGGTTTCGCCAACTACCAGAAGGAATTTCAGGACTACGTCAAGCGCAACCAGTGGCTGGTGATCGACAACATCCCGGGGGGTGCGCCGATCCCGCAGGAGGTGTTCGACCGCATCGTCAACTCCATCACGCTGAAGGACTACTGAGCCGGCTCTGAGTGTGAATCCCCGGCTTTGAGTGTGAAGTGAGGGTGAAAAATCGGCCGAAATCCCGCCCTACGTTCACACGGAAAGCCGCCGGCGCACCCGCACTGGGAACGTTCACCCGGCAAAAGGCGTTGACGCCATCGTGCGGCTTTCCGTCCTTGACCTCGTCCCGGTGCGCACCGACCAGAGCACCGGTGAAGCGCTGGCGGCCACCGTGCAGCTGGCCCAGGCCGCCGACCGGCTCGGTTACACGCGGTACTGGGTCGCCGAACACCACAACATGCCGTCCGTCGGCGCCACCAGCCCGCCGGTCCTGATCGCCTACCTGGCCGCGCAGACCACGCAGATAAGGCTGGGGTCGGGCGGGGTGATGCTGCCCAACCACGCGCCGCTGGCGGTCGCGGAGCAGTTCGCTTTGCTGGAGGCGGCCGCCCCGGGCCGCATCGACCTGGGCATCGGCCGCGCGCCCGGCTCCGACCCGGTGACGTCGTACGCCCTGCGCGGCAGCCGCGGCGACGAAGACATCGAGAACTTCCCCGAGTACCTCGACGACGTGGCCGCGCTGATGAGCGCGCGGGGCGTGATCGTGCCGCTGCGCTCGGGGGACTATCGGCTCAAGGCCACCCCGGCGGCGGCGAGCGAGCCGCGGCTGTGGCTGCTGGGCTCGTCGATGTACTCCGCGCACCTGGCCGCCGCCAAGGGGCTCCCGTACGTGTTCGCGCACCACTTCTCGGGCCAGGGCACCGAGGAGGCGCTCGAGGTCTACCGCTCCCGATTTAAGCCCAACAAGCTGACCCCCGAGCCGCTGACGTTCCTGACGGTCAACGCCGCCGTGGCCGAAACCCGCGCTGAGGCAGCGGCTTTGATGCTGCCCAACCTGCAGATGATGGCGCGGCTGCGCACCGGGCAGCCGCTCGGGCCGGTGCCGCTGGTCGAGGAGGCCGAAGTCGCGCAGCTCGGCCCGGAACAGCAGCGCATCGTGGACAGCGGTTTGCGCCGGGCCGTCCTGGGCACCCCCGCCGAGGC
Source organism: Mycobacterium interjectum (assembly GCF_900078675.2). GTDB lineage: Bacteria > Actinomycetota > Actinomycetes > Mycobacteriales > Mycobacteriaceae > Mycobacterium > Mycobacterium interjectum. The sequence continues at coordinate 2,815,721 of NZ_LT546237.1, read as the reverse complement.
CGCCGAACAGGTGCGGGCGCTCGCCGAACGGTTCGGCGTCGACGAGGTGATGGTCCACCCGGTCGCCTCCGCCCACCTCGGCACGGATCCGGCCACCGCGCCCGCGCGGGTGGCGACGCTGGAGCTGTTGGCCAAGGAGCTGTTCTAGTTGTACTGACCACGGACGTTAGAGACGGCGTGGCGTGGTGACATAACGAAGACCTCCGAGTGAAGTGCGAGCTGTCGAGGAACGCACTAACTCACTCCGGAGGTCTTCGTGTCCCACCGTAATGCCCCTTTGTCTGAAACCGGGCGGCTGCGTCTTGCGCGTTGCATCGTGGAGGACGGCTGGCCGCTGCGCCGGGCTGCCGAGCGGTTCCAGGTCTCGGTTGGCACCGCTGCTCGCTGGGCCGGGCGCTACCGTGAACTCGGTCCTGTCGGCATGGCCGACCGCAGTTCACGGCCTCACCACAGCCCCAACAGGACACCCGCACGCACCGAACGGCGCATCATCGAAGTCCGGGTGATCCGACGCTGGGGGCCAGCACGGATCGGTTATCTGCTGGGGTTGCATCCCTCGACCGTGCACCGGGTGCTGACTCGGTATGGCCTGGCCAAATTGCGTTGGCTCGATCGCCCCACGGGGCAGGTGATCCGCCGGATGGAATCGGCAGCGTGTGGCGATCTGGTTCACATCGATGTCAAGAAACTGGGCAAGATCCCCGCCGGGGGCGGTTGGCGGATGCTGGGCAGAACCGCCGGCAGACGCAACAGACAAGCCGACAAGAGTTCAGGGCAGATCAGCAAGTACCGCAATCCGGTGCGCGGATATCACTTTCTGCATACCGCGATCGACGCCCACTCGCGACTGGCCTACAGCGAGCTGCTGGCCGACGAGCGCAAGGAAACCGCTGCGGCGTTCTGGTGTCGCGCTAACGCCTGGTTCAACGAATGCGGCTTTTCAGTGCGACATGTGTTGACCGACAACGGATCTTGCTACCGATCCCACGCCTTCGCCGACGCTCTCGGCGAGATCAAACACCGCCGGACTCGACCCTACCGCCCGCAGACCAACGGCAAGGTGGAGAGATTTCACCGCACCCTGGCCGACGAGTGGGCATACGCCCGGCTCCACCGCAGCGATGCCGAACGATGCAAAGAATTCGACCGGTGGCTGCACACCTACAATTACCACCGCGGCCACACCGCACTCGGCGGACAACCACCCGCCAGCCGCGTACTTAACCTCTCAGGTCAGTACAATTAGGCCCGCGACGCATCATTTGCGATTCGGCGCGTGACCTCGCGAATCTCAGCTCGTGTGGCCCCTCAGTCGGTCACGCGCGATTTGCTCCGCTGGGAAGTGGGCGCATGGATGGCGATCCAGTCGCGCAGGTCATCCGGGGGCAACGGCGGGCTGTGCACGAAGCCCTGGGTGATGGTGCAGCCGTACCGGCGCAGCGCGCGCAGGGTCACCTCGTCTTCGACCCCTTCGGCCACCAGGTCGGCGCCCAGGCTGCGGGCCAACGCCACGGTGGAGCGCACGATCGCAACCGATCGCGGGTCGTGGGCCAGCCGTGACACGAAGACCCGGTCGAGTTTCAGCTCGTCGACCGAGACGTCCTGCAGGCGGGCCAGCGACGACCATCCCGTGCCGTAGTCGTCCAGGGAGATACGAACGCCCAGGGCCTGCAGCGCGGCGACGGTGTGGCGGGAGCGCGCCGAGTCGACGAGCGCGCTTTCGGTGATCTCGACGATCAGTGAGTCGGCGGGCAGGCCATGGGTGCGCAGCAGCCCTTCGATCGTGCTCACCAGGTCCAGGTCAAGCAGGTTCGCCGTCGACAGGTTCACCGCGACGGGCAGTGGCATGCCCTGGTCGCGCCAGGACCGGGCCTGCTTGAGGGCAAGGTCGATGGCGTGGTTGCTGACCTGGCGCATCAGCCCGGCGCGTTCGGCGGCGCACAGGAACTCCTCCGGCAGCAACAACCCGCGGTTGGGATGGCGCCAGCGCAGCAGCGCCTCGACGCTGTGGACGCTGCCGTCGCTCGCGTTGATCTTGGGCTGGTAGTACACAATCAGCTGCTCGTCATCGAGCAGCGCGACGCGCAATTCCTCGAGGAGGTTGGGGTCGTTGTCGCGGTACATCTCGTACGCCGAGTCGTACACCGCGATCTTACCGATGGCGGATTTCGCGTGGGGCATCGCGATCTCGGCTCGATTCAACAGCTCCTGCGGACGGTCGCAGTGGTCGGGGCACAGCGCGATGGCGATGCGCGCATCGACTTGCACCGTGATCGGATCGAGCGCGAACGGATCGCTCAGGGCCTCGAGCAACCGGCCGGCCTGGGCGCGCGCGGTGATGAGGTCCGAGCCCTCGGCGAGCAGGATGGCGAATTCGTCGTCGTTCACGCGGGCCAGCAGATCGTCGCTACGGACGCAGTGCGCCAGGCGGTTTGCGACGCGGCACAGCAGCTCATCGCCGAAGTGGGCGCCGATCGATTCGCTGATCTCGTCGAACTCGTACAGGTGCAGCAGCAGCAGCGCCCGGCGCGATGCCGCGCCGGGGACAGCCAGGGGTCCCGGCGGCGCCGAGTCGGACAGTCCCGTCAGGGCGGTCGCCAGCGATCGCCGGTTGGGCAGGCTGGTCAATTCGTCGGTCATGGCCTGCTTGTGCGTTTCGGCCAGCATGCTGACGTCGCGGAAGGTCGCCGAGAATCGCGCCGCGACCGCGATCAGGCTCAACGCGGCGAGAGCCGTTGCCAGCCTTGAGTTGTGCGCGACGACGGCGACGGCGAGCGCCACGACGGTGCACACCACCGGCACCGTGTAGGAGCCGAGTCCGCGTTTGGGTGCGGGCGCCGTCGGCGACCACGGCGCCCAGCTCGCCATGGCCACCAGTAGCGAGGCGGCGGGCCACAGCGCGTCGAGCGTCGTGCCGACCCGGTAGGTGCCTTCGGCGGTCTCGAAGAGATACGCCGTGTCGGCGACGGCAAAGGCGATGAACCCCACGACCAGCAGGCCCCAGCGGAATCCGTTGCGCCAACCCAGGATTGGCAGCATGCCGGCGGTCAGCGCCAACAGGACCAGGTCGCCCCACGGGTAGACCAGCCCCACCAGCACGGTCGCCGGCGCGCGGACCGCGGCCGCATGGATGGGCCCCGCCCGCAGGGCCACGCCCACCGAGGCCGCGGCCAGTGCGCATACCAGCGCATCGAGCCGGATCGGCAGCGGTACCGACCTCAGCCGTGACCGCATGAGCAACAGCAGCCCGGCGTACAGGAAGGGGTAGAACGCCAGGTACTCCGGATCGGCGGCCGACGGCGACTGGCCCTCCCGCACCCACGTGGCGTAGACCAGGTCACCGGCCGCCGACACCGCCATGCCGACCGAGATCAAGACCCAGGCGAGGCGGTCGGCCTTGACGCGGTAGGCGCGAACGACGATCAGCGCCGCGGCCGACAGGTTCAGTGTGGGGTAGAGGAACTTGGCAAAGAACGCGTTGCGCGCGGCACTCGGATCCAACACGCTTGTCAGGGCAAAGGCCGCCACACCAATTCCCAACGCGGCCAAGGCAATCCGGATGGATGTCGGCGGCCACCGCATGCCGGCCGGGGCGTCGTGCGTTCGCTCCCGTGGCGAGGTCGCGGCCGCGGCGAGCGGCGCCAGGGACCGCGCCAGTTTGGTCTGAGTGCCGAAGGCGCCCACCGGGGGCGGGGAGGCTGCCCGGTCCCGGCCCGCCGGCCCTCCTTGCAACGCCGACCCCGCCGACTCCGCGATTTGGGGGAACGCGTAAGGGAAGGGTAGGTCCGGCAAGAAACCCCGAATGCATTGGCCGCCTTCGCGTTTTGCGGCGTACATCGCCAAGTCTGCGTGCCGCAGTAGCTGGTCGACGGTGCAGTTCGACGCGGCGGCGGCCACCGTGAAGCCGATGCTCGGTCTGACCTCGATGGGAACGCCGTCGATCACGATCGCCGTCCCGAACGCATCGAGGACCCGGTTCGCGGCCGCCTGCGATTCTTCGACCGGAGCCTCGATGAGGACGGCGAATTCGTCGCCGCCGAGGCGTGCGACGATGCCGGTGTCGCCCAGCGCGGCCGTGAGCCGGTGGGCCACTCGGACGAGGAGCTCGTCGCCGGCCGGGTGGCCCAGGGCATCGTTGACCGATTTGAAGTTGTCGAGGTCGAGGCACATCACCGCGATGGGCTCGCCGTCGCGGCGCTGCCGGGCGACGGCCTGTTCCAGGCGATGCAGGAAGTGCGCCCGGTTGGCCAGACCGGTCAGGCTGTCGCGGAACGCCTCCCGGGCGACCTCGGTGAGCAGGCCCTGGTTTTCGACGAGCACGAGGAACTGCCGGGCCAGCACCGCGGCGACGAGGATCCCGAGCGCGGCGAGCAAGGGCCCGTGCGCCATCAGGCCCACCGCGTGACCCAGGCCGACCGCGGCGGCCAGCACGAGTGGCAGGTAGGGCAGCCACAGCAGAGCGGGGGACATGATCTCGGCCTGCGGCTGGTCCGTGCCGGTTTCGTGGACGCTGGCCAGGCCCGCCAGTGCGAGCAGCCCGAATCCGGCCACCCGCCCCAGGTCGGTCACATCGCCCAGGTGATAGCTGCCCACCCCGGTCTGGAAAACCATGGCGATGTCGGCGGCGGCGATGGTCGCGATACCGCCGGCCAGCAGACCCCGGCTCGGGATGTCGTTCGAGCGGACCCGCGACAGCATCAGGATCGCGGTCGTCAAGATAACGACGTCGGCGAAGACCTCGATGAGGGTCGCCAGCCGCGAGCCCGAGTCCTCGCGCAACTGCTTGTCCAGGACGAATACCCACGAAATGACGAACAGCGAGGTCGCCACGATGAGGCCGTCGAGCACCAGCCGCCGGGGGCTGTGGCGGGACAGATGCGACAACAGCGCCAGCGACGCCATGGCACCGAGCGGGTACAAAGTGAACACGGCCTCGGCCAGGGCGGGGTGGGTGGCGTGCTCGATCTCCGGGCGCACGTCGTAACTCGTCCACAGGACCTCGCCCGCAGCCCAGCCCAGCAGGCCGATCACCAGCGCCAGCCAGCCGAATCTGCGGCGACCCGTCGAGAAGCGGGCCGCATAGCCGGCGCTTGCGCCGGCCACGAGCAGACACAGTGCGAACGCGGCCTCGTCGACCGGCCGCGTCCCGTACGCGCCGCGCCACCTGAACAGCGACGAGGCCACCACCAGCAGCGCCGCGACAGCGTAAACGCAGACCAGGAGCCAGCCCGCGCGGGCGGACAGCCCGAACCGCCGCCACGGATTCCCCGCCCGCCGTGTCATAGCCGCTCCAGCCGATCCCGCGCTTTGCGGTGAGCGTTCACCGCGCGTGTCAGGAGAATAGACCGCGGCGCGGCTATCCGGGCCTACCTGGCAATATTCACCGCGGCTTTAATACAAAGATGGGGATGGGCCGCGCCGTCCGGCTTTGATAGCCGTTGTAGCGGTTGCCGTTGTTCTTGTTGACCAGCTCCCACAGCCTCGCGTAGTCGGAGTCGTCGGGCCCGACCTGCCGGGCGGTCACCGGGATGCGTTTGGCGCCGACGTTGATCGCGCAGTCGGGACGCTTGCGCAGGTTGTGGTACCAGGCGGGGTTGTGGTCGTCGCCGCCCTTGGAGGCGACGACCAGGTACGAGTCGCCGTCCTTGGCGTACGTCAGCGTCGTGGTGCGCGGCCGACCGGTCTTCGCGCCGGTCGTGTGCAACAGCAGGCTGGGCGGCATCCCCGGTATCCGGTGACCGATCCTGCCGTCGGTCGTGCGGTAGATCGTGTCGTGCAGGCGCAGGAACGGCAGCAGCACGAACTGCTCCAGCGGGGTCAGGTTGCTCATGGGCTCAGTCTTGCTGACTCGCGTCGATGCGCGCCACGGCGTCCCGCAGGATCTGCGCGGTGGCCTCCCGGTCCGGGTCCCGGCGCACCAGCATCCCCTTGGCCACCGAGAGCTTGTCGCCGTTGCGCCGCGGCAGCACGTGCAGGTGGATGTGGAACACCGTCTGAAAGGCGGCGCGGCCGTCGTTGATGGCGATGTTGGTCGCGTCGGCCAGCTCCGTGGCGCGGGCGGCCCGGGCGATCCGCTGGCCGATGCCGACCATGCCGGCCAGCGTCTGGGGCGGGGTGTCGGTCAAATCGACGGTGTGCCGCTTGGGGATCACCAGCGTGTGGCCCCGGGTGAACGGGCGGATATCGAGGATGGCGAGGTAGTCGTCGTCTTCGTGGATCTTCAGGGCCGGGGCCTCCCCGGCGACGACCGCACAGAACACACAGGGCATGTCGCCCACGGTACTGACCGCCCCGGGCCGCGGGATACGCTGCCGCAGTGGACGCCCGCGATGTGGCTTATGCCGGCGCGGCCGCGCAGGCGCGGATGTTGGCCGACGGTGAACTGACCGCACCGGAGCTGCTGGAATTCTATTTGGAGCGGATCGCGCGCCTGGACAGCGAGCTGCGCTGCTACCGCGTCGTGCTGGCCGACAGCGCGCGTGACGAGGCGGCCGCGGCGCAGGACCGCCTCGACGCGGGGGAGCGGTTGCCACTGCTCGGCGTGCCGGTCGCGATCAAGGACGACGTCGACGTCGCCGGCGAGGTGACCACCTACGGCAGCGGCGGGCATCGTCCCGCGGTGACCTCCGACGGGGAGGCGGNCGCCCGCCGCCCCGGCCGGCTGCGAATCGCCTTGAGCACCAAGGGCCCAACGCCGCTGCCCGTCCGGGTCGGCAAGGCGCAGCTGGCGGCGGTCCACGAGGCGAGCGCCTTGTTGCGCGATCTGGGGCACGAGGTCATCACCCGTGACCCCGACTATCCACCGTCGGCCATCATCACCAATTACCTGCCCCGCTACCTGCGCGGCATCAGCGACGACGCGGACTCGTTGGCGCACCCCGAGCGGCTCGAGGCGCGCACCCGCAACCTGGCGCGCGCCGGTGCGATGTTCTCCGACCGGCGGATGACTACCCTGTGCGACGCGGAGGCCGAGGTGACCGCCCGGATCCAGTCGATCTTCGACGACGTCGACGTCGTCGTGACGCCAGGCAATGCGACGGGCCCCTCCCGCATCGGCGCCTACCAACGCCGCGGCGCGGTGTGGACGCTGCTGGCGGTGGCCCAGCGGGTCCCGTACCAACAGGTCTGGAACCTGACCGGGCAGCCCGCCGCGGCCGTGCCGTGGGACTTCGACGGCGACGGCCTGCCGCTCGGGGTGCAGCTCGTGGGCCGGGCCTACGACGAAGCGACCCTGCTGTCGCTGTCGGCGCAGATCGAGGCCGCCCGGCCCTGGGCCCACCGACGACCGCCGGTGTCCTAGGACCAGATCACCGTGGTCTGACGGCGTCGACCCGCTTCGCCCGGCTACGCCGCGCTTGCGATCGACGTGGTCTGACGGCGTCGACCCGCTTCGCCCGGCTACGCCGCGCTCGCGATCGACGTGGTCTGACGGCGTCGACCCGCTTCGCCCGGCTACGCCGCGCTTGCGATCGACGTGGTCTGACGGCGTCGACCCGCTTCGCCCAGCTACGCCGCGCTTGCGATCGACGTGGTCTGACGGCGTCGACCCGCTTCGCCCGGCTACGCCGCGCTTGCGATCGACGTGGTCTGACGGCGTCGACCCGCTTCGCCCGGCTACGCCGCGCTTGCGATCGACGTGGTCTGACGGCGTCGACCCGCTTCGCCCGGCTACGCCGCGCTTGCGATCGACGCCAGTTGTACGTTGACGACGTGGCCGCCGCCGACAACATCGACGATCTGCTCGAGGGGCTCGAGGGCGCCGCGCGCACCGAGCGGGCGGAACTGGTGCGGTGGCTACTGGATCAGGGCATCACCGCCGAGGAGATCCGGAGCACCAACCCGCCGCTGCTGTTGGCCACCCGCCACCTGATCGGGGACGACGGCACCTACGTGTCCACCCGGGAGATCAGCGAGACCTACGGAGTCGACCTAACGCTGCTGCAGCGGGTGCAGCGCGCCATCGGCCTGGTCCGGGTGGACGACCCGGACGCGGTCGTGCACATGCGCGCCGACGGCGAGGCCGCCGCGTTCATCCAGCGGTTCGTCGAGCTGGGCCTGGATCCCGAACAATTGGTGCTCGTGGTCCAGGTGCTCGCCGACGGCCTGTCGCGCGCCGCGGAGGTGATGCGCTACACCGCCCTGTCGACGATCATGCGCGCGGGGGCCACCGAGCTGGAGATCGCCCAGGCGTCCAAGGCGCTGGTCAGCCGCATCGCGCCCGAACTCGGCCCGATGATCCAGCACATGCTGTTCATGCAGCTACGGCACATGATGGAGACCGAAGCGGTCAACGCCGCGGAGCGGGCCGCCGGCAAGCCGCTTCCGGGAGCGCGCCACATCACCGTCGGCTTCGCCGACCTGGTCGGCTTCACCCGGATCGGCGAAGCGGTATCGGCCGAGGAGCTGGGACACCTGGCCAACCGCCTGGCCCACCTCGCCCGGGACATGACCGTCCCGCCGGTGCGGTTCATCAAGACGATCGGCGACGCGGTCATGTTCATCTGTCCGGAACCGCAGCCCCTGCTGGACGTCGTCCTGAAGCTCGTGGAGGCCGTCGACACCGACAACGACTTTCCGCGGTTGCGAGCCGGCGTCGCCGCCGGCATGGCGGTGAGCAGGGCCGGTGACTGGTTCGGCAGCCCGGTCAACGTGGCCAGCCGGGTCACCGGCGTGGCGCGCCCGGGCACCGTGCTCGCCGCCGACTCGGTCCTGGAAGCCCTCGGCGACCACGGCGATTTCCAGGGATCGTTCGCCGGCGCGCGCCGGCTCAAGGGCATCAAGAGCGAAGTGAAGCTGTTTCGGATCCGTCGCGGGAATGGTTCTTCCGCATAGGCAGGCCCGGGCGACTCTAGGGGGCGTTTGACGCTTAGGTCGCACGCGGCTGGTTTCCTACCCCGTTTCCCAGCGCTTCGAATCGGTCGCTTCCGGGCCTGCTTCGCTACCAAAACTACAACTCTGAACAGCCCCGGACAAGGGCGGGACAAGGGCGCCGAGCGTCGGCCCCGCCCACGGCGACTGGCCAGAACTGTTCGCCCCCGGTGAACGGCGTTCCATTACAGGTGTAACGGTGTAATCATGTAATCATGAAATCGCACCACACACATGGGCGGCGTTACGGCCGCCCCGGGGGCTGGCAGCAGGCCCAGCAGCCCGACGCCAGCGGCGCGGCGGAATGGTTCGCCGGGCGCCTCCCCGAAGCCTGGTTCGACGGCGACCCCACGGTCATCGTCGACCGCGAAGAGATCACCGTCATCGGCAAGCTCGCCGAACCCGAGAACTCGGGGGACGAGAGCGAGGCCCGCGCGCAGGGCCGGGTCTCGCGATTCCGCGAGGAGACCCGTTCGGAGCGGATGCGCATCGCCGACGAAGCGCAGGATCGCTACGGGCGCAAGGTTTCCTGGGGCGTCGAAGTTAACGGCGAACGGGTCCTGTTCACCCACATCGCCGTACCGGTGATGACGCGCCTCAAGCAGCCCGAGCGCCAGGTGCTCGACACGTTGGTCGACGCCGGCGTCGCCCGGTCCCGCGCCGACGCGCTCGCGTGGACGGTCAAGCTGGTCGGCGAGCACACCGAGGAGTGGCTGGCCAAGCTGCGCGACGCCATGTCGGCGGTCGACGATCTGCGCGCCGAGGGGCCCGACCTCCAGCCGTAAGCCAATGACGCGGTGCGCCTTGGCTATTCGTTGTCGACCTTGGCGAGGATCTTGTCGACGACCTGCCCGCCCTGGTCGCTGATGTGGTAGCCGCACGCGTTGACGTCGGCGACCACGTTGTTCTGCACGCCCATCGCGCGCTGGCACTCCCAGCCGTCTCCGCCTTCCTGGGTTTCCAGCATCGCGATCTTCGGTGGGCCGCCGGTGACTTGAGCGAACGTCCACCTGAAGACCTTGTCGTTCTTGTTCGTCACGGTCACCGTCTTGCCGGCGCAGTTCTTCCACTTGTCCGCCGAAGTCTGCAAAAACGCCTTGGCTTTGTCGGCGGACGGGAACGCCACGGCGGCCTGGTTGACCCAGTGGTCGTAGTCGTCACCCGGTTCGGAGGACACCAGCCCGCTCATCCCGGTGTAGCCGGTGCCCGCGTACACCGGGTCCTGGCTGGTGTACAGCGAACCCAGGCAGTTCGGCAGCGAGAGCGTCACCGTCGAGGTGTCCATCGACGTGATCGCCTTGCCGGGCGTCATCGAGGAGGAACCCATGATGGTGTTGACGCCGGACGGATCCAGTAGCAGGGCGCTGAGCCGCCCGGGCGGTATGGGATCCGGGGGCGGCGGCGCCGGTGCCGGCCGGGTCACCAGCCAGATCCCCACGCCGCCGCCCGCCAGGACGACCAGGGCGGCGACGGCGGCGACGATGGGCCACGGGTTGCGTTTGGGCTTGGGCGCCGGCTGATTCCAGGGAGCCGGGCCGGTGAACTGTGGCGGCGGCCCGCCCCAATTGGCGCCGCCCGGGTAGGCCTGAGGTCCCGACGGCACGGGGCCGCTGTCGGGTGCCCACGGCCCCGGGGCCTGGGCGGCCTGCGGCATCGGGCCCGAACCGGGCGCCCTGGGGTAGGGCGGCGGTGAACCCTGAACCGGCGCGGGCGGTGGGGTGGTGGCCGGGGGTTGCGGCGGGCCCACGGCGCTGGCGGCCAGGGTGGGTCCGCCGCTGTCCGCGGTGTGGACCTCGGCGGTGGCGGGCAGGGTGGCTTCCTGGCTGCGACGCACGATGTTGTTGGCGTGGTCCTGGTCTGGGTCGCTGAGGGCCTCGTGGGACGCCAGCGCCAGATCGCCGGCGCTGGCGTAGCGGTCTTCCGGTTTCTTGGCCATGCCGCGCGCGATCACCGCGTCGAAGGCCTTGGGGACGCCCGGACGCACGGCGCTGGGCTTCGGGATCGGGTCCATCAGGTGGGCGGTGACCAGGGTGCTGGCGCTGTCGGCGCGGTACGGCGGCGACCCGGTCAACGCCTCGTGCAGCACGCAGGCCAGCGCGTAAATATCGGCGCGGTAGGTCACCTCGTCGTTCGAAAAGCGTTCCGGGGCCATGTATTTCCAGGTGCCCACCGCGGTGCCGAGCTGGGTCAGTTTTTCGTCGGTGGTCGCACTGGCGATGCCGAAGTCGACCAGGTAGGCGAAGTCGTCGCGGGTGACCAGGATGTTGGGCGGTTTGACGTCGCGGTGCATCACCCCGGCGGCGTGGGCGGCGTCCAGCGCCGAGGCGATCTGGGTGATGATGGCCACCGCCCGCGGCGGGGTCAGCGGGCCGAACCGTTTGAGCAACGAATCCAGGTCGGTGCCCTCGATGAGGCGCATCTCCATGTACATCTGGCCGTCGATCTCGCCGTAGTCGTGGATGGGCACCACATGGGGTTCCTGCAAACGGCCGGCGATGCGGGCCTCGCGCTTCATCCGCTCGCGGAACACCGGGTCCTTGCTGAAGGTGTCCGACATCAGCTTGATGGCCACCGTCCACTCCTTGACGGTGTGCTCGGCCTCGTAGACCTCGCCCATCCCACCGCGGCCCAGCAGTCGCTTCAGGTGATAGGGCCCGAACATCGAGCCCACCCGTGAGGCCTGCGCGTCGCTCATCCCTGACCCTCCAAACCAACCCCGGACCCGCCGACCATATCAACCTCGTCCGACGTCAACGGCCAACCGCAGGCCCCGATGCAGCAATCAAGACGGTAGGCCCGCGGGCGGCCCCGCCGCAGGGCAATGCGGCATTCACCGTGACACCGCTAAACGGGGCGCCGCCACAGCAGGAGGTAACGCCAGAACAGGAGCCGACGGACGCGGACGCCGGGCAGGGTCGGGGCGGCGACTTCGCGGGCCTGCCGGGTGGTCAGCGGCGGATCGAAGACTTTGGGCATCGCCTCGTTGGTCGGGTCCGGTCCATACCAGTCGCCGTGGGCCGCCGTCCGCAGCGCGGCGAACACCACGCCGAGCACCGGATTGGCCACCGCCGCAACCATTTCGGTGAGAGTCTCGCGGGGCAGGTCCACGCGCGGCGAGACCACCGCGGCCAGCACGCCGCCCGGCCGTAACGCCGGCGCCAGTTGCCGCAGCGCGTCGGCGAGCCGAACATGGTGCAGCGCGGTGATCGACACGATCGCGTCGTAATGCGCTGCGGGCAAGGGGGCCTGCGTCACGTCGGCGAGGGTGCAGGTGACGTTGGCCGGCGCGCGCCGCCCGGCCGCCTCGATCATGGCCGGCGACTTGTCGACCGCATCGACATGATCGGCGCGGCCGGCGAGTCGCGCCGCGAATGCCCCCGCGCCACAACCGACGTCGAGCACCCGCCCGCATCGCCGCGGCAGGTGCCGCAGCAGCACCCGCTGGTAGTACGCGTTGTGGTCCCAGTGCAGCGTCATGAGGGTTACGAGTGCGACGCCCACCACTTGTACAGCTGATCCAGGTTCGGCCCCTGCGCATTTCCCCCGACGACGGCGAACACCATGGTTTGCTGGTTCGTCCACATCACCTTCGGTTCATCGCCCGTATAGGTCCCGCAGGCGATTTGACCGAGGATGGTGTTCGGGTCTTTGTTGTGCCACCAGGTGCCGGGTGAGGCCTTGTCACCCGGGCACTTAACGAGCGTGTCGGTTCCGGTGTACCGGTTGAACGCCTGCTGCACCGCTTGCAGGTCCGAGAACAGCGCGTAGGCCGAGATTGTGGGGCCGTTGGTGTCGGTGTTGGGCCCGCACGACACGGATACGATCGCGCCCGGCATCGGTTCGGGGTCTGGCGCGCACGTGCCGGCCGGATACCCGGCGGGCAGCAGGCTCAGCAGCCGGTTGGTGGCGCCGGGCGGCGGCGTGGAAGGCGACGCCGAGGTCGTACGAGGTGTGGTCCTCGCGGTGCTGCGGGTGGACGCCGTCGTGGTGGTGGCCGCGGTGGGGGTTTCGCTGTCGTCGTTTCCGACGGCCATGGAGATGCCGACGGCCACGGCGACGAGGACCACGACGGTGGCGGCCGCCGCGACGAACACCCACGGGTTGCGCCGGCGCGGTGGCGCCGGCGGATGCCCGGGGCCCCACGGCACAGGGCCGGCGAACTGCGGCGGCGGGCCGCCCAAAGGGCCTTGGTAAGCCTGAAGATTCGGTGGCGGCGGGCCCGCGTGGTGCACGGGCTGCGGTATCCGCCCGGATCCCGCCGGATCGGCCGGCGCGCGGGCGGCTCGCTGCACGGGGCCGACGCCGCCTTTCAGCACGGGCGAAGTGGATTGCTCGCTGTGGCGCAGGATGTCGACGGCCTGGGTCTGCTCCGGATCGGTGAGGGCGTCGTGGGCGGCGCGCGCCAGGTCACCGGCGCTGGCGTAGCGGTCGTGCGGCTTTTTGGCCATGCCGCGCGCGATCACGGCGTCGAACGCCCGGGGAATGCCCGACCGTGTGGCGCTGGGCTGCGGGATGGGCTCCAGCAGGTGGGCGCTCACCAGTACCCCGGCGCTGTCGGACGGGTACGGCGGGGAACCCGTCAAGCATTCGTAGAGCACGCACGCCAGGGAGTAGATGTCGGCGCGGTTATCCACCTCGTCGTTCGAAAAACGCTCGGGGGCCATGTATTTCCAGGTGCCCACCGCGGTGCCGAGCTGGGTGAGCTTCTCGTCGGTGGTCGCGCTGGCGATGCCGAAGTCGACCAGGTAGGCGAAGTCGTCGCGGGTGACCAGGATGTTGGGCGGTTTGACGTCGCGGTGCATCACCCCGGCGGCGTGGGCGGCGTCCAGCGCCGAGGCGATCTGGGTGATGATGGCCACCGCGCGCGGCGGGCTCAGCGGGCCGAACCGTTTGAGCAACGAATCCAGGTCGGTGCCCTCGATGAGGCGCATCTCCAGAAACATCTGCCCGTCGATTTCGCCGTAGTCGTGGATGGGCACCACGTGGGGTTCCTGCAAGCGGCCAGTGATGCGGGCCTCGCGCCGCATCCGCTCGCGAAACACCGGATCCTTGCTGACGGATTCCGACATCAGCTTGAGCGCCACCGTCCAGCCCTTCACGGTGTGTTCGGCCTCGTAGACCTCGCCCATCCCGCCGTGGCCAAGGGCCCGCTTGAGCTCGTAGGGTCCGAACCTCGACCCCGAACGCGAGCCCGGCGCCCCGCTCATCGATCCTCCCAACCAACCCAGACCCGCCGACCATATCAACACCGGCGCGGGCCCCCGGTCGACGCTTTTGGTGGTGACGACCATCAGCTCCTTGCCGGCGTCCCATGCCTCGAGGAACAGATTCTCAACTAGTTCGTGGCGACCGGCGAGCCGCGCCCGATGATCCTGGCGCGCTTGAGGTTTTATTCGCTACCCGCCTTGTTCTCCGCCGCAATCTCGAACGTGAACTCGTGCTCACCGATGCGGACGTGATCGCCGTCGTGCAGCGGCGTCGCCCTGCGGATCCGCTCGTGCTGCACGTGTACGCCGTTCGACGAGCGCAGGTCGTTGATGACGAAGCTGCTTCCCGTGTCGACGATCATGGCGTGGTAGCGGCTGACCTTGGGGGTGGCCAGGACGATGTCGTTGTCGCTGAGACGCCCGATGCGGGTCGTGGCCTCGTCCAGTGGGTAGCGCTCGCCGGAGTCCTCGCGCAGGTACGCGACGGCATCGCGTTCGGACACCTTCGTGTACTGGTCCATGACCGTGAGCGTCACGGCGGCGGTGGTCACGGCGGTCTTTTTGACGTCCAAGGGTTCCTGGCGCAGGATCCGGTCGTTGAGTTCGCGCAGGTTGTGGCCCGGGTCGATGCCGAGGTCCTCGGCGAGCGTTTCCTTCACGCGGCGGTAGGCCGCCAAGGCGTCGGATTGGCGGTCGGTGAGGTAGTAGGCCGTGATCAGCTGCGCCCACAGCGGTTCGCGGTAGGGATGCTCCGCGGTCAAGGCTTCGAGTTCGGTGATCACGGCAGACGCGCGTCCGCAAGCGATTTCGGCCTCGGCCTTCGCGGTGTGGACGAGGATCTTCTCCTCGACCAGGGAGGTGGCGAAGGTGTCGACGAACTGAAAGTCGCGCAGGTCCTCGAGCACCTGCCCGCGCCATTCCGCCAGCGCCGCGGAAAGGTGCTTGCTGGCTTGTTCGAACCGGCCGCCGGCGGCGGCCTGCACGCCCGCGGTCTTCTCGGCGATGAATCGCCCGATGTCGCAAGCGTCGTCGGGGATGCTGAGGCGGTAGCCCGGGGGCGCCGCGGCCAATACCACCCGCGAGTCCACCCCGAAGCCGCCGAGGAGCTTCCGCAGGTTGGACACGTAGGAGTGGATGCTGGCCCTGGCCCCCGACGGCGGCGACTCCTCCCAGAGAGCCGTGGTGAGCCGGTCGACGCCCACCGGGCTGTTGCGGTTCATCAGCAGCAAGGCCAAAACGGCCCGCTGCTTGGGGGTGCCCGGCGGCACCAGGGCGCCGTCCACGCTCATTTCCAGCGTTCCCAGCAGGCCGAACTCGAGGCGTTTGTCCACCATCGCGCGTAACACCCTCTCGCGTGTCATTGAGGTGCCTTGTAGTGATTGTGATACCAACTTGGCCAATTCGGTAACAACCCGGGGAACGCTCGCGTTGCGCAAATGCGGTCCCCGGCAACGACATCTCGGATGGCCTGCGCGAATCAGATTACGGTGCAGCGAAACACGCGTCAGAGGGTGACGACCATCAGCTCGTCGCTGGTCTCCCAGGACTGGATGAAGAGCTGCAGGGGAACCTGCTCGTCGCGGCCGTCGGAGGTGCCGCTGTCGTTGAGGTGAACGATGCCGTTTGTGGCGTCGACGCCGGTCACCACCACCGCGTGGTCGGACAGCGGGTTGCCGTTCTTGTCCTTCTCCTCGACGGGCTGGTGCCAGATGAGTTCGCCGTTGAGGCTGACGATCACCTTGTGGCCGCCGCCCAGCGCCTGCTTGAGCCCCGCGATGCCCGGGCGGATGCCGCTTCTGGCGGTGTCGTCCCGGTCCATCACGACGGCGGTGACGTGGTATTGGGCGAGCAGCGCCGGGACGTCCGCCAGGCTGGCGCCGTCGCCGGAATTGGGGTTGTCCGGATCGGCCGGCTTGGTGTAGATCGGGCCCGCGTGCACGACGCTGGGGGTCGAGTGGGCCTTCGCGATGATGGCCTGCTCCGAGGGCGCCTCGCCGGTGAGCTGGCCGATGACGTCGGCGCTCGACATCAGGACGCAGTCGTCGTAGCGCTGCTCGTGCCAGTACTCGGCTGCGGCAACCGGGTCGCCGTACATCAGTTCCGACGCCGCGTTGGCCGGGGCGGCCACGCCGAACGCGACCGCGCCGGCGAACACCGCAAAGGTGACGGTCCTGGCGACGGCGGCGATCCTGGTGGCCTTCATGGTGTGTCCCTCCTGGTCGTTCTCTTCGCGTTGTGCGGGGCAGTTGAGAAAAGGCTCCGACGCCGACCTTGTCGGTATCTCCACGAATTCTTGGAACGCCCGCCCCACCCCTCTGCAGCGGCGGACGGGGGATCCCGTCCTCGGAATCCCCCGTCGCGGTGGGTGATTGCTAGGTCGCCTGACCGGCGAATTGCGGGCAGTAGAACTTCGTCGCGGCGGCCACGAAGTAACCCGCCTGCCGGGGAGACATCCTCGCCTGGGTCGTCAGCATGAGCGCGACGGCCGCCTTGCTCTTGCCGGCGGCCAGCTCGCTGCACACCTGGTGGCCCGTCTGGATGGCGTCCTGGTTCGCGCTGAAGGGGGTTGCCCCGGCGGCGCCGGCGGTCGCGACGGCGAGCCCGACGGCGGCGGTGCCCAGAGCGGTGGCAACGGCTGCAGTGATGCGGGGTGTGAACATCATTGTGGTCCTTTCGGGTTCGGCCTTGGCTGCGCTCAGCCTTGGGGCCGCCCCTTGGGGGATCCTGAACGAATTCTTGGTGGCTCGCGGGTGGCTAAGCCCGCGTCATCGCGTAGTACGCGCCGCGCCGAGCCAGCAGCTGGGCGTGGCTGCCGTGTTCTACGATGCGGCCGTCCTGGACGACCAAGATGCGGTCGGCATCCCGGATCGTCGAAAGGCGATGCGCGATAATGAAACTCGTTCGGTCCCGGCGGAGTTCGCGCATGGCGCGCTGCACGAGGGCCTCGGTGCGGGTGTCGACCGAGCTGGTCGCCTCGTCGAGGATCAGCAGCTGCGGGCGGGCCAGGAAGGCGCGGGCGATGGTGATGAGTTGCTTCTCGCCGGCGCTGATGTTGGCGCCCTCCCCGCTGATGCGGGTCTGGTAGCCCGCCGGCAGCGTGTGCACGAACCGGTCGACGTAGGCCGCCCTGGCGGCTGCGACCACCTCGTCGTCGGTGGCCCCCGGACGCCCGTAGGCGATGTTGTCCGCGATCGTCCCGTCGAACAGCCAGGTGTCCTGCAGCACCATGCCGATCCGCGAGCGCAGCGACTGCCTGCTCACGGTGGTGATGTCGGCGCCGTCGATCAGGATTCGGCCAGAATCGACGTCGTAGTACCGCATCAGCAGGTTCACCATGGTGGTTTTGCCCGCCCCGGTCGGTCCGACGATCGCCACGGTGCTGCCGGGTTCGGCCACCAGCGACAGGTCGTGGATCACCGACGTGCCCGGCCGGTAGGCGAAGTTCACCCGCTCGAACTCGACGCGGCCGCCGTTGGACCGCGGCAAGGCCCGCTCGGGGGCGGCTGGCTCCTCGGGCTCGTCGAGCAGGCCGAACACCCGCTCGGCGCTGGCTACCCCGGATTGCAGCGTGTTGTACATGCCGGCCACCTGGCCCACCGGCGCGTTGAACTGCCGGACGTATTGGATGAAGGCCTGGATGCTGCCGAGCGTGATCTGCCCGGTCGCCACCTGCAGGCCCCCGACCACGGCGACGGCGACGTAGCCGATGTTGCCGACGAAGGTCGTCGCCGGCGCCACCAGCCCGGAGAAGAACTGGGCGCCGAAACTGGCCCGGTACACGTCGTCGTTATAGCGGCGGAACTGTTCGCGCGCCGCGGCCTGGTGGCCGAACGTCCTGACCACCGTGAACCCGCTGTAGGTCTCCTCGATGTGGGCGTTGAGGCGTCCGGTGCTTCTCCACTGCGCCACGAACAGGCGCTGCGAGCGCCGCGCGATCGCGCGCGTCGCCAGCAGCGACACGGGCACCGCCAGCAGCGTGATCAGGGCCAGCGGCGGCGAGATGGACACCATCATCGCCAGCACGGCCACCACCGTCAGCATCGCCGTCACCAGCTGGCTGATGGTCATCGACAGCGACGACTGGACGTTGTCGATGTCGTTGGTCACCCGGCTCAACAGCTCGCCCCGCTGGCGCCCGTCGAAGTAGGACAGCGGTAGCCGGTGAATCTTGTCCTCGACGTCGCGACGCAGCGCGACCATGGTGCGCTGCACGGTGAGGTTGAGCAGCCGGGCCTGCGCCCAGATCAGCAGCGCGGCAATGATATACAGCGCCAGCGCCAGCGCCAGGGTCCTGCCCACGGCGCCGAAGTCCACGCCCCGGCCGGGCACCACGTTCATCCCGGACAGCAGGTCGGCGAACGCCTTGTCGCCGCGGGCCCGCGCCGCGGCGACGGCCTGTGCCTTGGTGATTCCCGCGGGAAGCCGCCGGCCGATGACGCCGTTGAACAGCAGATCGGTGGCGTGGCCGAGGATCCGCGGAACGACGACCCCCACCACCGTGCCCGTGACGCCCAGCGTGATCACCGCGATGCTCAGACTTCGTTGCGGCGCAAGCTGTTTCACCAGCCGGACCGCCGATCCCCAGAAGTCGCGGGATCGCCCCGCCGTCGGTGCCACGGGCGCCACGGTCATTGCAAGGCGCCCACCGACTGGGAGTCGGCGAATTCGGCGTAGGTGGGGCAATCGGCCAGCAGCGATTCGTGCGTGCCCGCACCCACCAGCTTCCCGCCGTCGACGACGATCACCTGCTCGGCCTGCGCGGCGGTCGAAACGCGCTGCGTCACAACGATGATCGTGGCACCGCCGGAGGTCTGGGCCAGCGACGCGCGTACCCGCGCGTCGGTGTGCACGTCGAGCGCCCCGAACGAGTCGTCGAACAGATAGATGGCGGGCCGGCGGATCACCGCCCGCGCGATCGCCAGCCGCTGCCGTTGGCCGCCCGAAAAGTTGATCCCGCCCTGGCCCACCCGCATGTGCAGCCCGTCGTCATGGGCCCGCACGAACCCGTCGGCGTCGGCCACCCGCAAGGCTTCCCACATCTCCTGCTCCGTGGCGTCGGCCTTGCCGTAGCGGAGATTGTCCGCGACGGTGCCCGTGAACAGGTAGCCGCGCTGGGGCACCAGCCCGATCGCCGACCACAGCCGCTCGGTGTGGTAATCGCGGACGTCGACGTCGTCGATGAGGACTGCGCCGGAAGTCACGTCGTAGAGCCGGCAGATCAGTGACACCAGCGTCGACTTGCCCGAACCGGTGCTGCCGACGATCGCGGTGGTGGTGCCGGGCCTTGCCGTCAGCGAAATGTCTTGC
Source organism: Mycobacterium interjectum (assembly GCF_900078675.2). Classification (GTDB taxonomy): domain Bacteria; phylum Actinomycetota; class Actinomycetes; order Mycobacteriales; family Mycobacteriaceae; genus Mycobacterium; species Mycobacterium interjectum. Next base: position 2,796,339 of record NZ_LT546237.1, on the reverse strand, counting down.
AGCACTGGGCGGTCGGCGCCCGGGTAGCTGAAGCTCGCGCCGTCCAGCCGCACGAGGCCGGTGATTCCGCCCGGCGGGAACCTGGGATCCGGCGGGTTCTGCACCGCGGCGCGGGTCGAGAGCACCTCGGTGATCCGTTCGGCGCACACCGACGCGCGGGGCAGCACCACAAGCGTCATCGTCGCCATCAGGACCGCCATCAGGATCTGGGTGAAGTAGGCCAGGAAGGCGGTCAGCGAGCCGACCTGCATCTGGCCCCGATCGATGCGCAGCCCACCGAACCAGATCAGCGCCACGCTGGACACGTTGATGGTCAGCGTGGTCACCGGCAGCATCAGCGCCTGCAGATTGCCCGTCGTCAGCGCCGTGTTCGAGAGCGCGGCGTTGGCGCGCCCGAACCGGTCGCGCTCGAATCCCTCGCGCGCGAACGCCCGGACCACCCGGACACCGGACAGCTGGTCACGCAGCACCCGGTTGATCCCGTCGATCAGTCCCTGCATCCGGCGCAGCAGCGGCAGCATGCGGGACATGATCAGGTAGTTGGCCACGGCCATGATCGGCACGCTGACCAGCAGCAGCCAGGTCAGCGCGGCCTCCTGGTGGATGGCCATGACGATGCCGCCGGCGCACATGATCGGCGCGGTGATCAGGACGGTGCCGGAGATCTGGACCAGGTATTGGATCTGCCGGACGTCGTTGGTGCCGCGCGTCAGGAGGGTGGGCGCGCCGAACCGGGCGGTCTCACGCTCGGAGAAGGTCGTGACGTGTTCGAAGATCGCCCGGCGCAGGTCGCGCCCGAAGCCCATTCCGGTCCGCGAGCCGAAGTAGACGGCGCCGACGGCGCACAGCACCTGGAATCCGGTGACCGCGAGCATGACCATGCCGAGCCGCACGATCGTGTCCGCGTCGCCCTTGGCCACGCCCTCGTCGATGATCGCGGCGTTGACCGTCGGCAGGTACAGCGACGCCAGGGTACTGGTCAGCTGGAGCGTCATCAGCACCGCAACCAGCCGGCGGTACGGCCGGATGTACTGGCGCAGCAGTGCCAGGAGCATTTCGTAACTGTCGCACACGCCCGGCGCCGCGGTCGTGACCACCGCGTTGAAATGCCTGCTCACGCGCCGCGTCCGCGGTTGACCCCCCGGCTGCCGCTACAGTGCATCGTGTGACCAGCAGTAGGCGAGGCGCGAGGGCGCTGGCTCTAGCGGCGTCGGCTCTGACGATCTTGATCCCGACCGTCGCGGGCTGCTCGGGTTCCGACAACAAGCCTGCAGCGACGGCTTCGTCGACGCCCGGCGGCGCGGAGGGTCACCACGGGCCGATGTTCCCGCAATGCGGCGGCATCAGCGACCAGACGGTGTCGGACCTGACCAAGGTGACGGGGCTGGTGAACACCGCCCGGAACTCGGTGGGGTGTCAGTGGTTAGCCGGCGGCGGCATTCTGGGCCCGCACTTTTCCTTCTCCTGGTATCGCGGCAGCCCGATCGGACGCGAGCGCAAAACCGAGGAGCTGTCGCGCGCCAGCGTCGACGACATCAACATCAACGGTCACGGCGGCTTCATCGCCGTGGGCAACGAGCCCAACCTGGGCGACTCGCTGTGCGAGGTGGGCATCCAGTTCGCCGACGACTTCATCGAATGGTCGGTCAGCTTCAGCCAGAAGCCGTTCCCGCCGCCCTGCGACATAGCCAAGGAACTGGCCCGTCAATCGATTGCGAACTCGAAATGATCAGATCCGCCCGTGCCGGCGCGGCCGTGCTGCTCGCTGCGCTGTTGGTCCTGACGGGCTGTTCGAGGTCCATCGGGGGCAACGCCGTGAAGGCGGGTGGCAACGTTCCCCGCAACAACAACTCCCAGCAGCAGTATCCGAACCTGCTCAAGGAATGTGAGGTGTTGACCACCGACATCCTGGCCAAGACCGTGGGCGCCGATCCGCTCGACATCCAAAGCACCTTCGTCGGGGCGATCTGCCGGTGGCAGGCCGCCAACCCGGCCGGCCTGATCGACATCACGCGGTTCTGGTTCGAGCAGGGCAGCCTGGGCAACGAGCGCAAGGTGGCCGACTTCCTGAAGTACAAGGTGGAGAACCGTTCGATCGCGGGCATCGAGTCGATCGTGATGCGCCCGGACGACCCGAACGGCGCCTGCGGCGTGGCCAGCAACGCGGCCGGCGTGGTGGGCTGGTGGGTCAACCCCCAGGCACCCGGCATCGACGCCTGCGGGCAGGCCATCAAGCTGATGGAGCTTACGCTCGCGACGAACTCTTAGGTCTGGCGCGGAACTTCGAAGCCCGTCAGCGCGGCGCGGCCCGGTTCCAGTTCCGCCCACGCGCAGGGCACGTCGAGCACCGCGATCGCCGACGTCGGGAATTTCGTTGAAATACGTTCCACGACAGCGTCGTCCGTGCCGCCGTCGTCGGCCAAAAGGAGCGCCAGCGCCGAAGTCGTCGGTTCGTGACCCACGACCAGCAGCGTGCCGATGTCCTCGGCCGTCGCGTTGATCTCCTCGATCACCGTCCCCGGGGCGGCGCCGTAGAGCCGCTCGCTGTAGCGCGCGGGGGCGGCGACGCGGGTGTTTTCCAGGGTCTGGCGCGCCCGCGTCGCGGTGGAGCACAGCACGGCGTCGACGGGAGACACGTTGGCGCGCAGCCAATCTCCGGCCAGGCCGGCCTCCCTGATGCCGCGCGGCGCCAACGGCCGGTCGTGGTCGGCGACCCCGGCCGGATAGTCCGATTTCGCGTGCCGCATCAGCAGCAAGGTGTGTCGCCCATTCATCGGGTTCACACCGGCAGCACGATCCCGGTGGCCGGGCCCAGGATGATCTGCTGGCCACCGGGGGGCACGTAGCCGCCGGTGGTCCCGTAGAGGCCGTAGAGCGGGCTGAGCGGGCCATGCCCGGCGTAGATGTCGTTGATCCAGCCCGTGGACAGGGTGTACACGGCCTGGGTGTCGCCGCCCGGGGAGAAGGAGGTGAACAGCTGCGAGACGAAGTCGATGACGGGCTTGTTGCCCAGCAGCGAGTCGACATGAGAGCCGTTGACCAGCTCCACCCCGGTGAAGTGCCCCGGGTACAGGCTCACCAGTTCATTCGTGGTGGCGCCGAAGGCGTTCCACGCCTGCGGCGGCGAGGCCACCACATAGTCGGGGATGTTCAACGTCTTCAGGTTGGCGATCGCCGCCGCGAACGCCGAGGAGTCGTTTGCCACGCCGTCGAACATGATCACGCCGAGAAGGTGGTTGTTGGCGGTGTTGGTCCCGAGGTCCGCGATGTAATCGCCGGCGGCGAGCGTGGCCAGGCCGCCGCCGGCGGAATGCCCGGTGATCACGAAGTTTTGTGGCAACGTGCCGTGGTAACCGGCCTGGTTTGCGCTGAGGTTCAGCGCGGTCTCGTTGCCCAGGAACAGCGAGCCCACCGCCTGCTGCATCTGGGTGCCGCCCAGCCAGGCACCCATCGGCAACGGAATCGACGACACGGTCGGGACGACCACGATGCTGTCGGTGCCGTACGCAAGGGCGGTGGCCAGGCTGCCGTACCAGCCACCCGTTCCCAGGAAGCCGTGCTGCAGATAGATCACACCGCGGGCATTCACCGACCCGTCCGCCTGCGTCGGGAAGTACCAGCGCGCGGGCGCGTCGTAGCCGTTGGGACCGACGGCAAGGTTGAGGTAGGAGAAGCCCTCCCGGACCCCGGTCACCGGGCCGGGGGTTCCCGTCCCCTGATACACGCCGCCGCTCTGGCTCGCGAGAGTCCCGTTGAAGAAGCCGGTGAGCAGCCTGCCGAGCTGTCCGGGGCCGGTGGTCCCGGTGACGGCGGGGCCGACGGCGCCTTCACCGAAGAGCGGGTGCCCGGTCAGGTAGGTGAACGGTGAGAAGAAACCCACGTCGAAGAACTGCTGCTCCAGCCCCTTGATCAGCAGCGACACATTCGTGAGCTCGCCGGCGGCGTAGGTGGCTCCCGCGGCGTTCAACGTACCCGCAAACTGGGCATGAAACAGCGTCGTCCGCGCGGTCAGCGCATGAAATTCTTCGGCGAAGTCGCCGAACAGACTCGCGACGGCCGCCGAAACCTCGTCGCCGGCCGCCGCGGCAATGCCCGTCGTCGAGGGAGCCGCCGCCGCCAGAGCCCCAGGTGCTGCGATCACTGACGACGGCATCGGCGGCTCCCATTTCTCGGTGGAGAAATGCTAAACGAGGTCGGACCCGGCGCGGTTCGTAATGCGAGATTCGGAATCAGAGCCGTTCTCGCCGCCCGTGGCCGGCGTTGCGCGGCACACCACGGACCTGCCGGGCAAGGTCCCGCGTCTTGTCGGCGCCCAGACCTAGACTTCGCGGTGCCCTGATAGCCACGCGATCCGAGGTTGCCGCCATGCGATTCCTGCACACCGCCGACTGGCAGTTGGGCATGACCCGGCACTTTCTCGCCGGCGACGCGCAACCCCGGTATTCGGCCGCCCGCCGGGACGCGGTGGCCGGCCTGGGCGCGCTGGCCGCGGAGGTGGGCGCCGAGTTCGTCGTGGTCGCCGGCGACGTCTTCGAACACAACCAGTTGGCCCCGCAGGTGATCGGGCAGTCGCTGGAAGCCATGCGCGCCATCGGGATTCCGGTGTACCTGCTGCCGGGCAACCACGATCCGCTCGACGCGGCGTCGGTGTACACCGGCGCGCTGTTCACCGCCGAACGTCCCGACAACGTCACCGTGCTCGACCGGGCCGGCGTCCACGAAGTCAGGCCGGGGCTCGAGATCGTCGCCGCGCCGTGGCGCTCCAAGGCCCCGACCACCGACCTGGTCGCCGAGGTCCTCGACGGCCTCACCCCGCGCTCCGCCACCCGGATCCTCGTCGCCCACGGCGGCGTCGACGTCCTGGACCCCGACCGCGACAAGCCCTCGCTGATCCGGCTCGCCAAACTCGACGACGCCCTGGCCCGCGGCGCGATCCACTATGTGGCGCTGGGGGACAAGCATTCGCTCACCGAGGTCGGCGACAGCGGGCGGGTCTGGTACTCGGGCTCACCGGAAGTCACCAACTTCGACGACGTTGAATCCGACCCCGGTCACGTGCTCGTCGTCGACGTTGACGACGACGCCGTCACGGTGCAACCCCGGCACGTCGGGCGCTGGCGGTTCGTCACCCTCCATCGTCAGGTCGACACCAGCCGCGACATCGCCGACCTCGACATGAACCTCGATCTCATGACCGAGAAGGACCGGACCGTGGTGCGGTTGGCGTTGACGGGTTCGCTGACGGTCACCGACCGCGCCGCGCTCGACGCGTGCCTGGACCGCTACGCGCGGCTGTTCGCCGACCTGCGCACCTGGGACAGCCACACCGACCTGGCGGTCGTGCCCGCCGACGGCGAGTTCACCGACCTCGGCATCGGCGGGTTCGCCGCCGCGGCCGTCGAGGAGCTGGTGGCAACCGCGCGGGAGGGCGACGCCGAGTCCGCCGCCGACGCGCAGGCCGCGCTGGCGCTGCTGCTGCGCCTCGCCGATCGGGGGGCCGCGTGAAGCTGCACCGCCTCGCCCTGACGAACTACCGCGGCATCGCGCACCGCGAAATCGAATTCCCCGACCACGGCGTGGTGGTGGTCAGCGGCGCCAACGAGATCGGCAAGACGTCGATGATCGAGGCGCTGGACTTGCTCCTGGAATCGCGGGACCGCTCCACCAAGAAGGAAGTCAAGCAGGTCAAGCCGACCCACAGCGACGTGGGTTCCGAGGTCAGCGCCGAAATCAGTTGCGGCCCCTACCGTTTCGTCTACCGCAAACGGTTCCACAAGAAATGCGAGACGGAGCTGACGGTGCTCGCGCCGCACCGCGAACAGCTGACTGGCGACGAGGCCCACGAACGGGTCCGCGCGATGCTGGCCGAGACGGTGGACAACGACCTGTGGCACGCCCAGCGGGTACTGCAGGCGACGTCGACGGCCGCGGTGGATCTGTCCGGATGCGACGCGCTGTCGCGTGCGCTCGACGTCGCGGCCGGTGATGCCGCCGCGCTACAGGGCACCGAGCCGTTGCTNTGGCGGCCGCCACAGCGGAATCGAAGTCGCTGGACGACCGCTACGAGGATGCCGCGACTGCGTTGCGCGAAATCGGCATCGAGCTCTCGGTATTCGGCACCGAGGGCCGCCAGGGCAAGTTGGATGCCGCGCGGATCGAACGCGAGCACGCGGCGGGCGAGCACGCCCGCGTCGGCAGCCGTGCCCGGGCCGCGCAGCTGCTCCGCTCGGTGATGACTCGGCACCGCGACACCACTCGGCAGCGCTACGTCGAGCCGTACCGCGCCGAACTGCAGCGGCTCGGCCGCCCGGTGTTCGGCCCCACCTTCGAGGTCGACATCGGCAGCGACCTGTGCATCCGCAGCCGCACGCTGGACGGGGTCACGGTGCCCTACGACTCGCTGTCGGGCGGGGCCAAGGAGCAACTCGGCATCCTGGCGCGGCTGGCCGGCGCGGCCCTGGTTGCCAAGGAGGACAGCGTTCCGGTGGTGGTCGACGACGCGCTGGGCTTCACCGACCCGGACCGGATGGCCAGGATGGGGTGGGTGTTCGACACGGTGGGCGCCCGCGGACAGGTGATCGTGCTGACGTGCAGCCCGAACCGGTACGACGGCGTCACCGGCGCGCACCGCATCGACCTCAACGTTTAGCATGTAGCGCTCGACGGTATTTCTCTGAAGGTGTCACCGGGAAGCGTGGCGGACTGATCGCTATGACCATGAACGCGATACGGCGTCGGCAGCAAAAAAAGCTGGCCGCATTGCCCGGAGTGCGGCCGGTGCGTCGGCCGGTCTCGCCCGGTAGCGCCGACGAGTTCGATCTCTACTACGTGCGCAGCGGCCGCAAGTCCGCCCAGCCGCTGGTGATCATCCCCGGTGGGCCGGGGGTGGCGTCGGTGCAGATGTACAAGGGTCTGCGGCGCCGGGCGGCCGCAGCCGGCCTCGACGTCATCATGGTCGAGCATCGCGGCGTGGGATTGTCGCGCCACGATGACGCGGGCGCCGACCTGCCGCCGCGGGCGCTCACCGTGAACCAGGTCGTGGACGACGTGGCGGCGGTGCTGGACGACGCCCGCGTCGACTCCGCCGTCATCTATGGGACGTCGTACGGCACCTACATCGCGGCCGGGGTCGGCGTGCGCCATCCGGGCCGGGTTGGGGCAATGGTCCTGGATTCGCCGCTGCTGTCCCGCCACGACATCGTGATCGTGCGACGGGCGATCCGCCGGCTGCTGCTGCGGGGTGACAGCCCCGAAACGGCCCCGCTGGCGCCCAAAGTCCGCAAGCTCGTGGACGCCGGGGTGATGACGGCGGCGGCCACCCAGGTCGTCGCGACGATCTACGGCTACGGCGGCGCCGCGCTGCTCGATCGCCAACTCGACCTGCTGTTGAAGAACCGAAAGGTGTTGTGGTGGGCGATATCCCAGTTCGCCACCCTAGGCAACCTGCCGTACCGCTACGAGGAAGATCTGGTCAGCCGCATCGCGTTCCGTGAACTCGACTACGCCGCCGAACCCGACGGCCTGCCGCTCGACCCCGCCGTTGCGGAACGCGAAACCCGCACTCAAAAGGTCAGTTTCGAGGACGAGCCGTACGACCTGCCGGCCGAGATGCCGAACTTCAACTGGCCCACGGCGGTGATTTCCGGCGGCCGCGATCTCATCACCCCGCCCCCGGTCGCCCAGCGGGTGGCGTCCCTCATTCCTCGTGCCGAGCTGTTGAAACTTCCCACCATGGCGCACAGCGCGCTGGACTTTCGGGAGCCCGCGGCGCTGGCCGTCGCCGGCGCGGTGTGGCGCGGCGAAGTCGACGGGCTGGCCGCCCAGGCGCCCGCGCTGGATGCGCTCCCGCCGCGGCCCGAAATTCGCCTGCTGTGGAAGGCAATCGAGCTGGCCGCCATCGCCGAGGGCGCCCTGCCCGCGGTGCGGGTCCCCATGCCGTCGCGGTGGCGGCTCAGTTCCGCATAAACCCGATCGCGGTGTAGTTGAGGTCGGCGAGGCCGACCGCGCCGAAGTTGGCCAGCGTGCTGCGCACCGCGACGTCACCGGGGGATTGGGTCAGTGGAAGGCTGAACCCCTCGGCCCAGATCAGCTTGTCGAGGTCGTTGGCCAACGCCTGCGCCTTCGCGGGATCGAGCTCTTCGAGCGTCCGCTCGATCGCGGCGTCGATCTCCGGGCTGCCGATCTTGCCGAAGTTGCTCGCCCCGTCGGACTGGTAGATCTGCGTCAGCGACGACAGCGGGAACGCGTCGCCCAGCCAACCGAACTGCGCGATGTCGAACGCCCCGACGTTGATGTAGTTGGTGAAGAAGCCGCTGCCGGACCTCGCGACGAGTTCGAGCTTGACGCCGATTTGGGCGAGGCTGTGCTGGGCGATCTGAGCGAACACCCGGCTGCCCTGCGCGTCGTAGAACAAGTCGCGGATGACGAGCTGCCGACCGTCCTTCTCCCGGATCTGGCCGCCCCGCTTCCAGCCCAACTGGTCCAATTCCCGGCTCGCCTCGGCCGGGTCGTAGGGGACGATGAAGCTGTTGTCCCGGTAGCCCTCCTGCCCGGCGACGTAGATGTGGTTACCCAGCGCCACCGGGTTGTTGGTGAGCCCGTACTGGACGACCTTGGCGATGGTCTGGCGGTCGATGCCCTTGGACACGGCGACGCGCAGCGCCCTGTCCTCCAGGATCGCCCCGTGGGCGCCGTTGAAGGTGAAGTGCGACCAGCTCGGCGCCGGCGCGCGGCGGATCGAAATGCCCTTGGTGCGTTGGGCGATCGTCAGCTGGTCCACCGTGCCGATCCCCGTCGCGTCGATCGTGTTGTTCTGCAGCGCCGGTAGCCGGGCGGCGTCGTCGAGCACCAGATAGGTGATGCTGTCCAGGCGCGGGCGCGCGCCCCACCATTTCGGGTTGCGGGTCAACACGATTCGCTGGGTGGTCCGGTCCAAGGAGGACACGACGAACGGGCCGGCGGACGGGCCGGGCCCGTCGAGCTGGCCCTTGTTGAACACCTCGGGCGTGGCGGTCATGCTGGCCGGCAGCAGCATGCCGTTGCCGGCGAACATGCCGCGCCACTCGGCGTAGGGCTTGGCGAAAGTCATGACGGCCTGCCGGTCGTCCACCCCGCGGGTGACCGACGCGACCCGGTCCGCGCCGCCGGGTCCGGCGATCTCGAACGTCTTGTCGGCGCCGGACAGCGCGCGGATCTGGCTGTCGATGTCGCGCCAGGTGATCGGCGTGCCGTCGGACCACACGGCTTTCGGGTTGATGGTGTAGGTGACCACCTGCGGGTTGGTCCCGGTGAGCTCGACGCTGGTGAAGTAGTCGGTGTCGACGGTGGTCGACCCGTCCGGCCCGATGACGAACGCGCGCGGCAGGGTCGCCTTCATCATCGCGGCGACCTCGGCCGAGTTGCCGTCGATGCTCAGGATGTTGAAGTTCGGCGGAAAGTCGTTGAGGGCCAGCCGCAGGTTTCCGCCGTCCCGCAGCGTGGCGGGATCCTGCGGGTTGACGTCGCTGGTGGTGCCGATCGACGCGTTATTGCCGGTCGGGGGCGCCAGGTTGATGGCCGGCGAGCACCCGGTGAGCGCCAAACCGGCGATTACCAACAGGCTCAATACCCGCCGAGTCTGCGTCCAGCGCGCGGATTTGCCCCCAAACCACGCGCTGAGCGCAGTCTCGGCGCCAAAGAGTCTCGCCCTAGCCATGCTTCCCCGGATCCGGTTGCGGCACCGCGCCCAGCAGCTGCCGCGTGTAGTCGTGCTGCGGATTGCGGAAAAGTTCCTCGCTGTCGCCCTGCTCCACGATGGCGCCGGCATGCATCACCGCCACCCGGTGGGCCAGGTGCTTGACCACGGAAAGATCATGTGAGACAAACAGATACGACAGGCCGAACTGCTCTTGCAGGTCGAGCAGCAGGTTGATGATCCCGGCCTGGATCGAGACATCGAGCGCGGAAACCGGTTCGTCGAGGGCCAGGATCTTGGGCTGCAGCGCCAGCGCCCGCGCGATGCCGATGCGCTGCTTCTGGCCGCCGGAAAACTCCGCGGGGTAGCGGGCCGCGTCGGCGCGGCGCAGGCCCACGATGTCGAGCAGCTCGGCGACCCGCGCGTTGGTGCCGCTCTTGCCGGCGCCGTTGGCCCGCAACGGTTCGGCGAGCAGCTCGAAGACGGGCAACCTCGGGTCCAGCGATGCCACCGGGTCCTGGAACACCACCTGGATGTCGCGGCGCAGCGCCCGCCGGCTCGCTCGAGTCAACGACGCCGCGTCGTTGCCCAGCACCTCGATCGACCCCGACTGCGGCGCAACCAGTTCCAGGATCTCGTGCAGCGTGGTCGATTTGCCCGAGCCGGATTCCCCGACGATGCCCAGCGTGCGGCCCTGTCGAAGCTCGAAGCTGATGCCGTCGACGGCGCGGACCTCGCCGACGGTGCGGCGCAACACCACGCCCTTGGTCAGCTTGTAGGTCTTGACCAGATCGCGCACCCGCACGACGACGGGCGAGTCGCAAGGAGTCGCCGCCGCGCGGGAGGAGGTGTTGACCCCGTAGATGTCCGCGGCGCTNCGCCGGCGCGGTGTGGCGCGGCGAAGTCGACGGGCTGGCCGCCCAGGCGCCCGCGCTGGATGCGCTCCCGCCGCGGCCCGAAATTCGCCTGCTGTGGAAGGCAATCGAGCTGGCCGCCATCGCCGAGGGCGCCCTGCCCGCGGTGCGGGTCCCCATGCCGTCGCGGTGGCGGCTCAGTTCCGCATAAACCCGATCGCGGTGTAGTTGAGGTCGGCGAGGCCGACCGCGCCGAAGTTGGCCAGCGTGCTGCGCACCGCGACGTCACCGGGGGATTGGGTCAGTGGAAGGCTGAACCCCTCGGCCCAGATCAGCTTGTCGAGGTCGTTGGCCAACGCCTGCGCCTTCGCGGGATCGAGCTCTTCGAGCGTCCGCTCGATCGCGGCGTCGATCTCCGGGCTGCCGATCTTGCCGAAGTTGCTCGCCCCGTCGGACTGGTAGATCTGCGTCAGCGACGACAGCGGGAACGCGTCGCCCAGCCAACCGAACTGCGCGATGTCGAACGCCCCGACGTTGATGTAGTTGGTGAAGAAGCCGCTGCCGGACCTCGCGACGAGTTCGAGCTTGACGCCGATTTGGGCGAGGCTGTGCTGGGCGATCTGAGCGAACACCCGGCTGCCCTGCGCGTCGTAGAACAAGTCGCGGATGACGAGCTGCCGACCGTCCTTCTCCCGGATCTGGCCGCCCCGCTTCCAGCCCAACTGGTCCAATTCCCGGCTCGCCTCGGCCGGGTCGTAGGGGACGATGAAGCTGTTGTCCCGGTAGCCCTCCTGCCCGGCGACGTAGATGTGGTTACCCAGCGCCACCGGGTTGTTGGTGAGCCCGTACTGGACGACCTTGGCGATGGTCTGGCGGTCGATGCCCTTGGACACGGCGACGCGCAGCGCCCTGTCCTCCAGGATCGCCCCGTGGGCGCCGTTGAAGGTGAAGTGCGACCAGCTCGGCGCCGGCGCGCGGCGGATCGAAATGCCCTTGGTGCGTTGGGCGATCGTCAGCTGGTCCACCGTGCCGATCCCCGTCGCGTCGATCGTGTTGTTCTGCAGCGCCGGTAGCCGGGCGGCGTCGTCGAGCACCAGATAGGTGATGCTGTCCAGGCGCGGGCGCGCGCCCCACCATTTCGGGTTGCGGGTCAACACGATTCGCTGGGTGGTCCGGTCCAAGGAGGACACGACGAACGGGCCGGCGGACGGGCCGGGCCCGTCGAGCTGGCCCTTGTTGAACACCTCGGGCGTGGCGGTCATGCTGGCCGGCAGCAGCATGCCGTTGCCGGCGAACATGCCGCGCCACTCGGCGTAGGGCTTGGCGAAAGTCATGACGGCCTGCCGGTCGTCCACCCCGCGGGTGACCGACGCGACCCGGTCCGCGCCGCCGGGTCCGGCGATCTCGAACGTCTTGTCGGCGCCGGACAGCGCGCGGATCTGGCTGTCGATGTCGCGCCAGGTGATCGGCGTGCCGTCGGACCACACGGCTTTCGGGTTGATGGTGTAGGTGACCACCTGCGGGTTGGTCCCGGTGAGCTCGACGCTGGTGAAGTAGTCGGTGTCGACGGTGGTCGACCCGTCCGGCCCGATGACGAACGCGCGCGGCAGGGTCGCCTTCATCATCGCGGCGACCTCGGCCGAGTTGCCGTCGATGCTCAGGATGTTGAAGTTCGGCGGAAAGTCGTTGAGGGCCAGCCGCAGGTTTCCGCCGTCCCGCAGCGTGGCGGGATCCTGCGGGTTGACGTCGCTGGTGGTGCCGATCGACGCGTTATTGCCGGTCGGGGGCGCCAGGTTGATGGCCGGCGAGCACCCGGTGAGCGCCAAACCGGCGATTACCAACAGGCTCAATACCCGCCGAGTCTGCGTCCAGCGCGCGGATTTGCCCCCAAACCACGCGCTGAGCGCAGTCTCGGCGCCAAAGAGTCTCGCCCTAGCCATGCTTCCCCGGATCCGGTTGCGGCACCGCGCCCAGCAGCTGCCGCGTGTAGTCGTGCTGCGGATTGCGGAAAAGTTCCTCGCTGTCGCCCTGCTCCACGATGGCGCCGGCATGCATCACCGCCACCCGGTGGGCCAGGTGCTTGACCACGGAAAGATCATGTGAGACAAACAGATACGACAGGCCGAACTGCTCTTGCAGGTCGAGCAGCAGGTTGATGATCCCGGCCTGGATCGAGACATCGAGCGCGGAAACCGGTTCGTCGAGGGCCAGGATCTTGGGCTGCAGCGCCAGCGCCCGCGCGATGCCGATGCGCTGCTTCTGGCCGCCGGAAAACTCCGCGGGGTAGCGGGCCGCGTCGGCGCGGCGCAGGCCCACGATGTCGAGCAGCTCGGCGACCCGCGCGTTGGTGCCGCTCTTGCCGGCGCCGTTGGCCCGCAACGGTTCGGCGAGCAGCTCGAAGACGGGCAACCTCGGGTCCAGCGATGCCACCGGGTCCTGGAACACCACCTGGATGTCGCGGCGCAGCGCCCGCCGGCTCGCTCGAGTCAACGACGCCGCGTCGTTGCCCAGCACCTCGATCGACCCCGACTGCGGCGCAACCAGTTCCAGGATCTCGTGCAGCGTGGTCGATTTGCCCGAGCCGGATTCCCCGACGATGCCCAGCGTGCGGCCCTGTCGAAGCTCGAAGCTGATGCCGTCGACGGCGCGGACCTCGCCGACGGTGCGGCGCAACACCACGCCCTTGGTCAGCTTGTAGGTCTTGACCAGATCGCGCACCCGCACGACGACGGGCGAGTCGCAAGGAGTCGCCGCCGCGCGGGAGGAGGTGTTGACCCCGTAGATGTCCGCGGCGCTGCGCTCGCCCACCTGGTCGGTGCGGATGCAGGCCGCCCGGTGGTCCACGCCGACCTCGACCAATTCCGGCTCCGCGGCGCGGCATTCGTGGATCGCCAGCGGGCAGCGCGGCGCGAACGGGCATCCCGGGCCGAGCCCCACCAGCGACGGCGGCGCGCCGGGGATGGGCACCAGCCGGGTGCCCTGGGCGGCGTCCAACCGGGGCACGGATCCCAACAGCCCCACCGTGTAGGGCATCTGGCGGGCGCGGTAAAGCTCGGTCACGCCGGCGAATTCGACGACCCGGCCGGCGTACATCACCAGGGCCCGGTCGGCGAACTCGGCGACGACGCCGAGGTCGTGGGTGATGATCAGCACGCCGGCGCCGGTGACATCGCGGGCGGTCTTGAGCACCTCCAGGATCTGCGCCTGCACCGTCACGTCCAGGGCGGTGGTCGGCTCGTCGCAGATCAACAGGTCGGGGTCGTTGGCGATCGCGATCGCGATGACGACCCGCTGCCGTTCGCCGCCGGACAGCTCGTGGGGAAACGCCCGGGCGCGCCGTTCCGGCTGCGAAATACCGACCAGCTCAAGCAGTTCCACCGCGCGCCGACGGGCGGCCTTCCGGCCGACGCGGGGCTGGTGCACCTCGATCGCCTCGGCGATCTGGTCGCCGACGGTGTACACCGGTGTCAGCGCCGACATCGGGTCCTGGAAGACCATGCCGACCGCCTTGCCGCGGAACCGCGACATCGCCTCGTCGCCGAGCCCCAGCAGCTCGGTGCCGTGCAATCGAACCGAGCCGCGCACGCGCGCGTATTCCGGCAACAGCCCCACCACCGCCATGGCCGACACGGACTTGCCCGAGCCCGACTCGCCGACCATGGCCACCACCTCGCCGGGCTCGATGTGGTAGCTGATGCCGCGCACCGCGGTCACCGGTTGGCCGTCGGTCGGGAAGTCGACGGCCAGGTCGGTCACCTCCAGCAGCGGGCTCATCGGGCGCCGCCCCGCCCCATCCCGCTGCCCGGATCGAGCGCGTCGCGCAGCCCGTCGCCGGTGAGGTTGGCGCACACCAGAATCAGCACCAAAACCCCGGCCGGAAACAAAAACACCCACGGGAACGTGGTCGCGGACTGGGTGCCGTTGGCGATCAGCGTGCCCAGCGACACGTCGGGCGGCTGGATGCCGAAGCCGAGGAAGCTCAGGCCGGTTTCGGCCAGGATGGCCGAGGCGACGTTGAGCGCGGCGTCGATGATCAGGATCGACGCGACGTTGGGCACCACGTGGCCGACGATGATCCGGCGGCTGGAGACACCCATATAGCGCGCGGCGCGAATGAATTCGCGCTCGCGCAGGCTCATGGTCATGCCGCGGACCATGCGCGAGCTGATCATCCAGCCGAAGGCGGCCAGCAGCAGCACCAGCAGCAGGACGCTGGACGACTTCTTGACCCGCGGCGTGAGGATCGCGATCAGGATGAAGCTGGGCACCACCAGCAGCAGGTCGACCACCCACATCAACACCCGGTCGCGCCAGCCGCCGAAGTAGCCGGCGACGGAACCGACGGTGGCGGCGATGCCGGTGGAGATGAACGCCACGCAGAGGCCGATCAGCATCGACTTCTGCATGCCGCGCAGGATTTGCGCGAGCAGGTCCTGGCCCATCGCGTTGGTGCCCAGCCAGTGCCGGCCGTTCGGCGGCTGCAGCAGCGCGTTGAAGTCCAGGTCGTCATAGGAGTAGGGCAGCAGCGACGGCAGCGCGTAGCAACCGACGAACAGCAGCACCAGCAGCGTCAGCGACGCCACCGCGAGCCGGTTGCGGGCGAACCTGCGCAGCACCAGGGTGCGCCGCGAGGCGAACTCCACCTCTTCCGGGGCCGAAAGCCCTTGCGCCACAGACACATCGGATGTCATGACACCCGCACCCTCGGATCGAGCGCCGCGTAGAAGACGTCGGACAGCAGGCCGGCCAGCAGCACCACCGTGCCGGAGAACAGGGTGATCGCCGCGATGATGTTGGTGTCCTGCGTCGAAATGCCCTGCACCAGCCATTCGCCCATGCCGTGCCAGCCGAAGATCTTCTCGACGAACACCGCCCCGGTGACCAGCCCGGCCACCCCGTAGGCGAAAAGCGTCGCCAGCGGTATCAGCGCGGTGCGCAGCCCGTGCTTCAGCAGCGCACGCCGGCGGGTGAGGCCCTTGGCGCGGGCGGTGCGAATGAAATCCTGGCCGAGGACGTCGAGCATCGCGTTGCGCTGGTAACGGCTGTAGCCGGCGGCCGCCATCAGCGAGAGCGTCAGCGTGGGCAGGATCAAATGCCGCAGCCGGTCCAGCAACTCGTGCCAGCCGCCCAACACGCCCGGCGACGTTTCCCCGGTGTAGTCGAAGAGTTGCACGCCGGCGGCCCAGTTCACCCGCAGCGCCCCGAGGATCAACAGGTTCGCGATGACGAACGACGGGGTGCTGAGCACCAGCAGCGCCAGCATGGTGACGAGGCGGTCACTGAGCCGGTACTGGCGGATCGCCCCCCAGGCCCCCGCCACGATGCCCAGCACGGTGCCCACCACGGAGCCGACCACCAGCAGCCGCAGCGTCACTCCGACGCGGCGCCACAGCGTGGTGCCGACGGGCTGGCCGGTGATGGTGGTGCCGAAGTCGCCGCGGACCACGTGCGAGGCCCAGTGCGCGTAGCGGATCGGGATCGGCTGGTCCAGGCCGAGCGCGTGGGCCTTGGCGTCGATGACCGCCTGCGGCGGCCGCGGATTGCGCTGCAACAGGCTGTCCAGCGGGGAGAAGGCCAACGAGGTCAGGCAATAGGTCAGAAACGAGGCCAGCGCCAGCAGCACGATGTAATTGAGCACTCGGCGCGCCAGAAACCGGATCATGCCCGCCCGTTCCGCATTGGGACAGGTTAACGAGCCGAGCGCAGCCTTGTGATCCGGCTGATTTTCATGCGTGAATTGCGGGTGGCTCGCTGCTAGGTTCAGGCCGCGATATCCGGAGGAGGCTTGCGTGACGATTACCGAGGACTACCTGGCCAACAACGCCCGATACGCGAGCGGTTTCACCGGCCCGCTGCCGATGCCGCCGAGCAAACACGTCGCGGTGGTCGCGTGCATGGACGCCCGGCTGGACGTCTACCGCCTGCTCGGTCTCAACGAGGGGGAGGCCCACGTCATCCGCAACGCCGGCGGCGTCGTCACCGACGACGTCATCCGCTCGCTGGCCATCAGCCAGCGGCTGCTGGGGACCCGGGAGATCATCCTCATCCACCATTCCGACTGCGGGATGCTGACCTTCACCGACGACGACTTCAAGCGCGCCATCCAGGACGAGACCGGCGTCAAGCCGCCGTGGGCGGCCGAGGCGTTTCCGGATCCGGCGGAGGACGTCCGGCAGTCGCTGCGCCGCATCGAGAACAGCCCGTTCGTGACCAAGCACGTGTCGCTGCGCGGCTTCATCTTCGACGTCGCCACCGGCAAGCTCGAGGAAGTCACCCTCTAGCGCGGCTCCCTTCGCCGAGCGTGATCTCAGGGCGAGAAATTGGCCATTTCTTCGCCCTGAGCGCACGTTCGGCGACGGCTCAGCCCAGCTTGTAGGTCGCCAGGGCCTTGGCGACCAGCGAGCCGTCGGCGTCGACGATCTCGGCCTCGCAGTTGACCAGCGACCGCCCCCGCCGCAGCGCCCGGCCGATCCCGATGACGTCGGTGGCGTGGGCCGGCGCCAGGAAATCCAGCGCCATCGACACCGTCACCCCGCGCAGTTGCGAGGGCGCGTCCGCGCCGCACCACGCCGCCGCCATGACGGTCACGTCGGCCAGCGTCGCGATGGCGCCGCCGTGCACCATATCGCCCACGGTGACGTTGGCGGGATCCCACGGAAGCCGCAGCCTGACCTCGTCGTCGCCCAGCTGGTCGGCGACGATCCCCAGCTTCGCGACGAACGGCGATTGGGGGAGGAATTGGGCAATAACTTCCCGGCCGCTGTGTGTTCCAGTTGTCATGCGCCCATGCTTTCGCAGCGGTGCCCCGCCGCAACAGGCCACCGGCCCTTCGTGGCGCCATGCGTCGGGTGCCCGTCACGTGCGCCAAAGCATTGACAGGGGCGGGGGCGGCTGGTTCCATAGACGGCAATGGCAATAAAGATGGTCAATACGATCAGCTTTATCAGGAATAAAACGACGAGGTAGCCGATGACCAGCGCTGTGAACGCGGCCCCCGCCGCCGGCCAGTACGAGTTGAGCCACCTGCGCTCGCTCGAGGCCGAGGCGATCCACATCATCCGGGAGGTGGCGGCCGAGTTCGAGCGCCCGGTGCTGTTGTTCTCCGGCGGCAAGGACTCCATCGTCATGCTGCACCTGGCGCTCAAGGCGTTCCGGCCCGGGCGGTTGCCGTTCCCGGTGATGCACGTCGACACCGGCCACAACTTCGACGAGGTGATCGCCGCCCGCGACGAACTGGTCGCCGAGTCCGGGGTGCGGCTGGTGGTGGCGTCGGTGCAGGAGGACATCGACGCGGGCCGCGTCGTCGAGACCATCCCGTCGCGCAACCCGATCCAGACCGTGACGCTGCTGCGCGCCATCCGGGAGAACAAGTTCGACGCCGCGTTCGGCGGCGCGCGACGCGACGAGGAAAAGGCGCGGGCCAAGGAGCGGGTGTTCAGCTTCCGCGACGAGTTCGGGCAGTGGGACCCCAAGGCCCAGCGGCCCGAGCTGTGGAACCTCTACAACGGCCGGCACCACAAGGGCGAGCACATCCGCGTCTTCCCGCTGTCCAACTGGACCGAGTTCGACATCTGGTCCTACATCGGCGCCGAGAAGGTCAAGCTGCCGTCGATCTATTTCGCGCACCGCCGCAAGGTGTTTCAACGCGACGGGATGCTGCTGGCGGTGGACCGGCACATGCAGCCGCGCGCCGACGAGCCGGTGTTCGAGGCGACGGTGCGGTTCCGCACCGTCGGCGATGTCACCTGCACCGGATGCGTGGAGTCGGAGGCCTCCACCGTGTCGGAGGTCATCGCCGAGACGGCGGTGTCCCGACTGACCGAGCGCGGCGCGACCAGGGCCGACGACCGCATCTCGGAGGCCGGGATGGAAGACCGGAAACGACAGGGCTACTTCTGATGACCACGTTATTGAGGCTCGCAACCGCCGGCTCCGTCGACGACGGCAAGTCCACCCTGATCGGGCGCCTGCTCTACGACTCCAAGGCCGTGATGGAAGACCAATGGGCGTCGGTGGAGAGGGCGTCGGAGGAGCGCGGCCACGACTACACCGACCTGGCGCTGGTGACCGACGGCCTGCGGGCCGAGCGGGAGCAGGGCATCACCATCGACGTCGCCTACCGCTACTTCGCCACCCCCAAGCGGAAATTCATCATCGCCGACACGCCGGGGCACATCCAGTACACCCGCAACATGGTGACCGGCGCGTCGACTGCTCAGCTGGTGATCGTGCTCGTCGACGCCCGCCACGGCCTGCTGGAGCAGTCCCGCCGGCACGCCTTCCTGGCGTCATTGCTCGGCATCCAGCACATCGTGCTGGCGGTCAACAAGATGGACCTGATCGATTGGGACAAAGAGAGATTCGAGTGGATCCGCGACGAGTTCCACGCATTCGCGGCCCGGCTGGACGTCCAGGACGTGGCCACCATCCCGATCTCCGCGCTCAACGGCGACAACGTGGTGACCAAATCGGACAACTCGCCGTGGTACGAGGGCCCGGCGCTGCTGTCGCACCTCGAAGAGGTCTACATCGCCGGTGACCGCAACCTGGTCGACGTGCGGTTCCCGGTGCAATACGTCATCCGGCCGCAGACCCACGAGCACCGCGACCACCGCAGCTACGCCGGCACCGTGGCCAGCGGGGTGATGCGCGCCGGCGACGAGGTGGTCGTGCTGCCGATCGGCAAGACCACCCGGATCACCGCGATCGAGGGCCCAAACGGCCCTGTGGAAGAAGCGTTTCCGCCGATGGCGGTCTCGATCAGCCTCGCGGACGACATCGACATCTCGCGCGGCGACATGATCGCCCGGACCCACAACCAGCCCAGGGTCACGCAGGATTTCGACGCGACCGTGTGCTGGATGGCCGACAACGCGGCGCTGGAGCCCGGCCGCGACTACCTGATCAAGCACACCACGCGCACGACGCGCGCCCGGGTCACCGCGCTGGAGTACCGGCTCGACGTCAACACCCTGCACCGCGACAAGGCCGCAACGGCGTTGCAGCTCAACGAGCTTGGCCGCGTTTCGCTGCGCACCCAGGTGCCCCTGCTGCTCGACGAGTACACCCGCAACTCCAGCACCGGTTCGTTCATTCTGATTGACCCGAACACCAACGGCACGGTGGCGGCGGGCATGGTGTTGCGGGACGTCTCGACGCAGGCGTCGAGCCCGAACACCGTGCGGCACAAGTCGCTCGTCGGTGCGGGATCCCGGCCACGGGGCAGGACGATCTGGTTCACCGGCCTGTCGGGCTCGGGCAAATCGAGTGTGGCCATGGAGGTTGAGCGGAAGCTGCTCGAAAGTGGTTTTCCCGCTTACGTTCTCGACGGCGACAACCTGCGCCACGGCCTGAACGGCGACCTGGGCTTTTCCATGGCCGACCGGGCGGAGAACCTGCGCCGGCTGGCGCACGTGGCCGCCCTGCTGGCCGACTCCGGCCAAACCGTGCTGGTGCCGGCGATCAGCCCGCTTGCCGAACATCGCGAACTGGCGCGCAGGGTCCACGCCACGAGCGGGCTGGAATTTTTCGAAGTCTTCTGCGACACGCCACTCGACGACTGCGAGAAGCGTGATCCCAAGGGGCTATACGCCAAGGCGCGCGCCGGCGAGATCGCCAACTTCACCGGCATCGACAGCCCGTATCAGCAGCCGGAGAACCCGGACCTGCGGCTCACGCCGGATCGCGGCGTCGACGAGCAGGCGCAGCTGGTGATCGACCTGCTGGAGTTGCGCCCCTAGGCACCGCTGGCGTCAATGGCACAATCCACACATGCGGATGTCGGCCAAGGCGGAGTACGCGGTGCGGGCGATGGTCCACCTCGCGACGGTCGACTCTGGCGCCCTGGTGACGACCGACGATTTGGCCCAGGCCCAGGGGATACCGCCGCAATTCCTCGTCGACATCCTCACCAACCTGCGCACCGATCGCCTGGTGCGAAGCCACCGCGGTCGCGAGGGCGGCTACGAGCTGGCCCGCCCCGGAAGCGAGATCAGCATCGCCGACGTGTTGCGCTGCATCGACGGCCCGCTGGCCAGCGTCCGCGACATCGGGCTCGGTGACCTGCCGTATTCCGGTCCCACCGCGCCGTTGGCCGACGTCTGGCGCGCGCTGCGGGCCAGCATGCGCTCGGTGCTCGAGGAAACGACCCTGGCCGACGTCGCGGCCGGCACCCTGCCCAAGCACGTCGCACAAATGGCCGACGACTACCGCGACCAGGAACACACGCGGCACGGCTCACCGCGCAGCGGCGATTAGCCGTCCGAGCCGTAGGGCCGGGTCAGGATCTCCATGGCATGGCCGGAGGGATCCAGGAAGTAGACGCCGCGCCCGCCGTGGTTGTGGTTGATCTCGCCCGGTCGTTGTTGGCGAGGATCCGCCCAGTGCGCCAAGCCGCGCGCGGCGATCCTGCCGTAGATGGCGTCGAAGTCGTCGTCGGACACCAGGAACGCGTAGTGCTGGCGCCGGATCTCCTCGCCCGGCGGGGCGTCGGCGTAATCGAGGTTGACGCCATGCTCGAGCGCGACGGCCAGGAAGTGGCCGAACGGTTGCGGGCTGGGCAGGCCGAACAGCTCGGCGAGGAATTCCGCGGACTCCCGCTTATCGCGCGCGGCGACGATGGTGTGGTTGAAACTGATCGCCATAGCTCAATTATCGCTTCACCGCGAGCGTGCGTGTTTGTACGGCGACACGCCGTGCGGGCTGACATTCTGCGCACCCTCGCGCCGCAGGCGAGGCGCGCTACTTCGGCGCCGTGAGCTCCAGCGCGATGTTGTCCGGGTCGCGGAACTCCAAGATGTATGACGGCCCAATGTCTTTGACGGGCTCGTGCGCCACGCCGACATCGTCGAGATGGGCGGCCGCGGCGTCCAATTCGGCCTTGCTGCCAACCCGGAACGCGATGTGGTCGAGGCCGACGCGGTCCTCGTCGAAGCGGTCCGTCGCGACGGGCCGCAGGCCGAGCAGCGTGCCGCCGAGGTCGTAGATGACGCCGCCGAACAGGAAGCCGTACTGGCCGCGGGTGGCCTCGTCGGCGTTCTCAGGGACCTCCAGCAACACCGGCCAGCCGAAGACGCTCTCGTAGAACTGCCGGGACCGCTCGATATCGGTCACGGTCAGGCGGACGTGCGCGATCGAGGTGCTGGTGAAACCCATCCAGCCCATGCTGCCAGAATCGCGTCTGTGCAGATAGCGATGACCATGCCGGTAATGGAGCCGGATTTGGATGCGGTGGTGCTCGAAAACTGGGCCCGCGTGATCGACGACGGCCCTTTCTCGTCGCTGTGCTGGGGCGAGCGGATCGCGTTCGACAACCCGGACAACCTGACCCTGCTCGGTGCGCTGGCGGCCTGGACCCACCGGGTGCGGCTGCTGACGACCGTGATCGTGCCGCAGTTGCACGACCCCGTGATGCTGGCGAAGGCGCTGGCCACCGGGGACATGCTGTGCGGCGGGCGGCTGACGGTCGGCGTCGGCGTGGGCGGCAGGCTCGAGGACTATCACGCCGTGGGCGCCGACCCGGCGGCGCAGACGATGCGCGGCATGGCCGACCGGGTGGCCGTGATGAAAAGGGTGTGGGCCCGCGAAAAGCTCACCGAGTCGGTGCTGCCCGTCGGCCCGCCCCCGGTCCAGGCCGGTGGTCCGCCGCTGTTCGTCGGCAGCATCGGGCCGAAGACGATTCGCAGCGCCGCGGCGTGGGCCGACGGGCTGGCCGGCACCACGTTGGACCTCGACGTCGCCAAGCAGGACGACCTGTTCGCCGTCGCACGCGACGCGTGGGCGCAGGCCGGCAGGCCCAAACCGCACCTGGTGACGTCGTTCTGGTTCGCGTTCGGCACGCCCGACGACGCCCGCGCCCAGGTGCATCGCCACCTGCGGCGCTACATGAACTGGATACCGGCCGAGTACGTCGACGCGATGGCGCCCGTGACGGGCTGGGCCGGCAACGAGGACGAGCTGCTGGCGGTGCTGCGCAAGTTCGAGGGCATCGGCACCGACGAGGTCCAGCTCATCCCGACGAGTTCGGACGTCGACCAGCTGCGCCGGGCGGCCGACGTCGCGGCCCAGCTCTAGTCCAAAGGCCACTAGGCCGGGCGGCGCTCGCCTGCGATCTCGGGCTGCTGGGGAGGCTGCCCTTTGCGCAGCGTCGCCAGCAGCTCGCGGTACGGGCCGACGAGGTAGACGGTGTCGCCGGCGCATAGCCGGGCGTCGCGTCGCGGGTGCAGCTGGACCGGCGCGTCCTCCCGGGTGATCGCGATGACCCGGGTGTGGGTGGACAGCTCGAACATCCGCAGCCCGTCCAGTTCGCTGCGGGCCGCCACGTGCATGCCGCCGACCATGAACGAGCGCTGCCCGACCCAGAACGTCCCGAGCACCTGCAGCCCCATGGCGGCGCCGATGAACCACGGCGCGGCCAACTCGACGGTGGAGCGAACGTGTTCGAAGCCGAACCGCTGCGCCACGGCGACGCCCAGCGCGCGGTCGAATATCCGCAGCACGATCGGCACGTCGGGCCGGATGACTTCCGGCATCACCCGCGGGCCCAGCATCTCGCGCAGCACGATCCCGATCTCGATGTTGACCATGTCGTCCTGGGTCAGCACCGCGACCGCGCGGGCGTGCTCGACGCGGGCCGACTCGAGGGTCTGAGCCAGTGTCGCGTCCCCGAAGACCACGGGCACCTCGAGGTCGGCGGCGGTCGACAGGAAGCGGTTGTTCTCGTCGCGTTCGATGACCGCCACGTCGTATCCCGCCGCGACGAGATCCCTGACGACGCGGCTGCCGAACGACCCCAGCCCGACCACGATGATGTGGTTGCGCAGGTGGCGCGCCTGCCGGCGGCCGGCCGAGTAGGCGAAGCGGCGCGACAACAGCAGGTCGGCGATGAACGCGACCAGCAGTGCGGTGGTCAT
Organism: Mycobacterium interjectum; assembly: GCF_900078675.2. Lineage (GTDB taxonomy): Bacteria > Actinomycetota > Actinomycetes > Mycobacteriales > Mycobacteriaceae > Mycobacterium > Mycobacterium interjectum. The sequence goes on along the minus strand of NZ_LT546237.1, from coordinate 2,772,901 downwards.
CACCCCGGCGAACATCAGCGTGATGCTGAACAACCGCAACCAGGTCGGTTGGTGCAGGAAGCTGAAGTCGCCGTAGCCGACGGTCGCGATCGTCTCGGTGCTGAAGTACAGCGCATCGACCCAAGTCATCCCGGGGTGGGGTTGGTAGGTGAACCGCAACACGATCGTTGACCCGATCAGCAAGCTCAGTGCGGCGGCCAGCGCGCGGAAAAACATCGGGTTGACGTCGTTGCGCAGGGTCCGTACCGCGTCGAACGCGCGCCGCAGCTGGGGCGGGCGGGTGCGCACCCGGGTCGCGCGCGGGATCTTGATGCCCAGGCCGGCCAGCTCGTCCGGGGTGCCGATCATCGCGGTCCAGTCGCCGGCGTGCACCGGCAGGTCGCGGCCCGGGCAGGCCGCCACCTCACCGGGGCTTGGGGAGTTGGGACCGTGAATCACCGCCACCGGCGCCAGGTCGCCGTAGATCTCGCGCAGGGTCCCGTCCCGGGGCGCCTCGGCGTCGGAGACGACGAACGTGATGCCGGCCGCCTCGAACGGGTGCGTGCTGTGCGCCAGGCACGCCTCGACGACCGACGGCGCCGCGAGCTCGGCGACGTCCAGGATCGCTCCGGGGCCGTTGTCGTCGGCCACCGCTTCGCGGAGCACGTCATTGCCCAGCCGCGCGACTACGCGCACCCTGGGATTGGCTTTCCTTGCCAGCAAGGCGATTTCGAGGTTTATCGCATCGTCGTCCCCGGCGCACACGACGGCGAGCGCGCGATCGGCCTCGACGTGGGCAAGCTCGGCGGGGCTGGTGAGCTTGACGACGCTGACGCCTGCGTTGTTCAGCTCGTCGATGATGGTCGTGGCCAGCGCGTCGTCACCGCTGACGATGATGTGCCGTCGCATGCTAGAGCGGTGGATCGCCGTCTTGAGGGGTCATCGATGCATTATCGCCGCCGACGCGGCAAGACACGAGTTCACGCGCCGGTTTGCTACCTCGTCGAAACGCCGGATCGGCCCACCGGCGACGGACGCAGCGGGGCTGAACCGTTGTCCCGCAACGAAATCAGAGGACCTTGATGTCGGACGGGGACCAGAACGCCCGCATCGACAAGATCTTGGCGTCCTCGTCGAACGTCATGTGCGAGATGGGCGAGATGCGGCTGCGGCTGTCGCCGGTGTCGAGCGTGAGGTGCCACAAATACGCCGCCTCGCTGCCGCCGAGCCGCAGCTCCGCGAGTTCGGTCTCTTTCTTGAGGTCTTCGAAACCCGCGTAGAACTCGCGGATGGCGTCGTGTCCGCGCCGCACGTCCGATCCGATCGGATCCTCGACGGTCGCGTCGGCGGCATAGAGGGTCAGGATCTCGTCGGGTTTGCCGCCGGCGACGAGCTCGAGGTAGCGATTGACGGTCTGTGCGATGGCTTCCTGGGAGGGCATGGCTTGGGAACATACTCCTCGTCGCGATACTGGCGGTGTGCCTTTCATCGAATGCGTCGCGTCCCGCGAGATCTATCGCAACCGCTGGCTGGTGATCCGGGAGGACGACATCCGCCGTCCCGATGGCAGTCTGGGCATCTACGCGGTGGTGGACAAGCCGACGTACGCGCTGGTGATGCCGTACGACGGGAGCCGGTTTCGGCTGGTGGAGCAGTTCCGCTACCCGCTTGGCGCGCGGCGCTGGGAATTCCCACAGGGCAGCGCTCCGGATCTTGTCGATGCCGAGCCGACACGGTTGGCCGAGCGCGAGTTGCGCGAGGAGACCGGGCTGCGCGCGACGTCGTTCGAGGCGCTCGGCCAGCTCGACGTCGCCGCGGGGATGAGCAGTCAGCGCGGCTGGGTGTTCCTGGCCACTGGGATCGCCGAGGGCGAATCCGATCGCGAGCACGAGGAACAGGACATGCGCAGCGAATGGTTCTCCCGCGAAGACGTCGAGCAGATGATGCGCACCGGGGTGATCGTCGACGCGCAGTCGATCGCCGCCTACGGATTGTTCCTGCTACGGGAGCGATGAATTCTGCTGTCGGTGGCGGTCGATACCGGCATGACGATCACGCACCGCAATCTCGACGGGTATGGGGCGCCTCCGATTGAATGGGACCGCGTCAAGGCAGTGCTGGACGGTGAGCTGACGCAGGCGCCGGGCAGCGGCGGCCCGGAACGCCACACGGTGTGGCTCGCGACGATCAATCCCGACGGAAGCCCGCATGTGACGGCGATCGGGATGTCGCAGGACAACGGCGGCTGGTACTTCACCTCGGGTCCGGCGACCCGCAAGTCGCGTAACTTGGCCCACGATCCCCGGTGCGTGTTCAGCGTGGCCACGGAACCGTTCGACTTGGTCATCGAGGGCGTCGCCCGGCGGGTCACTTCCGCGGGCGAATTGGCTTCCGTGGCGGACTCTTTCGTGCGGGGTGGATGGCCGTGCGAGGTTGCGGGCGACGCGCTGACGGCTCAGTACAGTGCGCAATCGGCCGGTCCGGCGCCGTGGCACGTCTATCGGATGGAGCCGTCGACGGTGGTCGCGCTCGGAACCTGCGAGCCGTTCGGTGCGACGAAGTTTCAGCTGGGCGAAGCCAAATTCACGACGCGCCCCTAGCCGTGTCCGCTGTTGATGATCCGCATCATCTTGAGGTTGATCCGAACGAAGCGCCAGAACTGTACGAGCAGGTTCTGGCGCATCCGCAGCGTGGCACGGGTTGGCAGTGGGGCGTCGGCGATGCGTTCGGCGGTCCGAGCGTCCACCTCGGAATAGATGTTGTCGTCGCCCATGGGATCGCCTTTCATTCCGGGATCAGCCACCAGAACGGTCTGGCCTTGGCCTTGTAGATGAACAGGTAATGCAGCATCACCTTGATCCAGTGGCCGGCAAGGCCCAGTTCGCCGGAGGTGCCGGCGATGTCACGGCCGGTCTGCGGGTACTTCACCGGGTTGGGGACAACCGGGAACATGGTCATTGCCGCGGCCGAGCCCTTGCGCAAGCCGGTCCCGGCCGAGGCGACGCACGCGGCGCCCATGGTTGCCATCGAGGCGCGGTGGGCGGGGGCGCCCGGGTTGTTGATGCGGTCCCGGATGGTCTGGGCGATCGTCTTGGCCATGATTCCGGACGGCATGCCGGTCCGCGGTGGGCTGGGGGTGATGACGGTTCCGTTAGGACTCTTGCGTGGCCGGGAGATCGGGTGCGGGGGCGCGAACGCGATCCCGGGCGCGAAAATGTTTGGGTACGCGGGGGACTCATAGGTGTGCGGCCAGTCGTCGGCGGACCATTCGTCGTAAGGCTTGCCCGAGTAGTCGGCGTCGACTTTGAGAAAGCCCGACGGCGCGAACAGGACGGACGTGATGTCATTGCCGTCCCTGTCGTAGGCGGCGAGGGCGACGCCTTTGAACGGCGGCAGCAGCATCGCGAAATCGAAGTCCAGGTCGTACTCCTTGCCGTTGAGCTGCTCATAGCGCAGCTTGCCTTCCATCACCTCATGCACGGCAGCCTGGGTGATGGCCTTGACGCCGCGCTCGCGGAACAGCGACTCGGTCCACAACCGGCTGGATTGGACGAATCCTTTGTCGACGAAGCTCATACCGTTGACGCCGAAGTCGCCCAGCTCGTACTCGTTGGTGAGGTAAATGATTTCGGCGAGGTCGCGCACGCCGGCGGCGCGCAAGACATGCTCGACGTTGAAGGTGTATTCGAACGCCGCGCCCTCGCAGGTGCAGGTGCCATGCCCGACGCCGATGACAAGACGCTGCTTTTCACCGGCCTTCAGTCTGGCGATGACCCGATCGAGGGCCTTGGCCGCCTCGACGGCGTGGTCGGCAGTGCAGACCGAGTATGAGTGTCCGTCGGGTCCGAGGCCGGGAGTGGCGCCGAAGTTCAGCTGTGGGCCGGTGGCGTTGACGAGATAGTCGTAGGTAAGGGAGGCGGACTGGCCGCGGTGCTCGTCGTCGGTGTAGGTGAAGTCCACCGACGGCGCCGACTGCTCGGCCGTGCCCTCGGGGCGGATCGCGGTAGCGAACCCCTGGTGGAAGACGATGCCCTTGCGCTGGTAGATCGGCCTGAGGGGGATGAGGACCTTGGTTGCCTCCATTCGGCCGACGCCGACCCAGATGTTCGACGGGATCCAGTTCCAGTCCGGATTTGGCGACACCACGACTACCTCGTGGGTCCGGGGGAGCCGTCGACGCAGATGCAGCGCGGCAGTGTGTCCGGCGATACCAGCGCCGAGGATGACGACTCGTGCCATTGCTGCTCCTCAGTGAGACCTGCCCGGCGGGCTCATAGCTGACGCCAGCATATACCCACGGGGGTATATGGTTGCCAGCCTCCCGTCTGACCACTATGCGGCCCGTGCGTCGGCGAGGTTAAGGGCCAAAGGTCCCCTTGCGTGTGGGTCGAGCGGAACAACGGCTTCCGGCCGAACAGAAATACCCATGGGGGTATCTATGTTATAGTTGGAATCATGGAACGCAGCGTTGCGCTGTGAGGTCGAAAGGATGCGAGATATGTCCGTAAAAGCCCTGACCGCGGCCGATTTCGAGACGACGATTGTGGAAAATCCCATCGTGCTCGTCGACTTCTGGGCAGCTTGGTGCGGCCCCTGCCGGGCTTTTGCACCGGTCTTCGAACGGTCCGCCCAGAAGCACGCTGACGTCGTTTTCGCCAAGGTGGACAGCGACACGGAAAGGGAGCTGGCCGCGACGGTGGGCATTCGGTCCATTCCGACCGTCATGGCGTTCCGCGACGGGATCCTCGTTTACAGCCAGCCGGGAGCGCTGCCGGAATCGGTGCTCGAGGACCTGATCGACAAGATCAAGGCTCTCGACATGGAGCGGGTGCGCACTGCGATCGCCGAACGCGAAGCGGCCGCAACGGTATAGCCGCGAATCATGTGCTACCCGGTGTCCTGCCTTCGCTGCGGCAAGACCACTTGGGCGGGCTGCGGCAGGCACGCGGACCACGTCATGAAATCGGTTCCCCCGGGCCAACGATGCATCTGCCGTCATGACGCCGCCAGGTGACGCATCCCGCGGGCGGCGCGCCGCTCCTTTTGTCAGGGAATAGCTGCGCCCCGCTGTGACGTGACAATCGGCCCTACGCCCTGAAGGCGGATTAGGTGCACGCTTACCAAGACGCACCAAGTATGCGAGTTGAGGGTTGTTTCAGGAAGGACGGATTGTCGTGAGCATCGATTCAGATGGAGGCGCCGCGACGGCACAGATGCCCCGCATCGGTGACCCAGCCCCGGCATTCACCGCCCCGACCACCCAGGGTGAGATCAACTTTCCTGCTGACTACCAAGGAAAATGGGTGATCCTGTTCTCGCATCCGGCCGACTTCACCCCGGTCTGCACCACGGAGCTCATGACCTTTGCTTCGATGCAGCAACAGTTTGCGACGTACAACACTGAACTGGTGGGACTGTCGGTCGACGGGCTGTACAGCCACATCGCCTGGCTACGGACGATCAAAGACAAGATCGCCTTCCGTGGACTCAAAGACGTCGAAATCGCTTACCCCGTAATCGAAGACGTCTCGATGGAGGTGGCCAAGAAATACGGGATGATCATGCCCGGCGAAGACTCGACCAAGGCGGTACGAGCGGTTTTCGTCGTCGATCCGCAGGGCACCATCCGTGCGATCATCTACTACCCGCTCAGTCTCGGCCGTAACTTCGACGAACTGCTGCGCGTGGTCAAGGCGCTGCAGACCGCGGATCATTTCGGTGTCGCAACTCCTGCCGATTGGCGCCCCGGTGAACCCGTAATCCTGTCGGCCCCCGGCTCCGCGGGCACCGCCGAAGAGCGCATGCGCGGGCGCATGGATAAGACCCATTGCGAGGATTGGTTCTTTTGCACCAAGGAGCTCACCGCGGAGGAAGTTGAATCCGCGATTCGCACTACCAGCGACGCGGGGCTGTAACGACACAGTTGGCCGACCTCTCCGTCGACGCACTGGCGATCGAGTTTAGCGATCTAGCGGAATCATTCGGAGTTGGGCAGCGCAGCATCGGCGCTGCCTTGCCCACGCCGCGTTGCTAGCGACCACCCGGACGTCCAAGGCCGGCCGCCGCCCGGATCTCCCGACGCGCCGCCCCGTGGTCGGCGTCGGGAAAGATGTAGTGGCTCAACGCGGTTCGCGCGACGGCGCCGGCGAGGTCGGCAGGATCCACCGCCGCGGCGAAGGCGCCCTCGCGGGCGCAGCGCTGCAATACGGCCGTCAACCCATCCGCGAGCATGGGCAGCGCCTGCGCCATCTGGTCGTGCGCGAACGCCGGCTCCAGGTCGAGCAGCCGGCCGGGCGGTTGGGCCTCGACGAAGGTCGCGACGACGTCCACGGCGGCCTCCAGCCGTGCGACCCCGACGACGCCGGACATCGCTTGGTCCATCGCGGCGTTGAAGCGCCGGCGCTCGCGTTTCCCGAGCGCGTCGATGAGCTCCTCTTTGGACGCGAAGTACCGGTAGATCGTGGGCCGGGACACCCCGGCCCGGGCCGCGACGTCCGACAGCGACAGCTTCCGCGCCCCGGCCCGGAATACCAGCCGCTGGGCCGCGTCGAGGATCCGATCGGACAGATCCACCACGGCGACCCCTACAGTCTGCCGAGCTCGCGCAGCCACGAAATCAGCAGTCGCAGGCCGTCATCGAACGACATGGGCGCGTAGCCCAGGCGCCGGGTGGTCAGGTTGTCGGTCGCCCTGGGCCTGCGCTCGCTTTTGGCCGCGGCCGCCGCGATGGCCATCAGGGTGGGCCCGAATTCGGCGGCCAACGCCTCGGGATCCGTGCGGTAGTCGAGATCCTCGACGCGATGGTCGATTCCCGCGATCTCACACGCCCGATTGATGCCCCCGGCGGTGCTGAAGGTGTCCTCGGGCCGGCCCACCAGCAGGTAGCGCTCACCGGCCACGCCCTTGTCCAGCGCGGCGATCGAGCCCTTCGCGACGTCGGCCCCTGCCACCCAGGTCACCGGAAAAGCCAGGTAGCGCTTGATCTTTCCGCGCATCCCGGCGAGCAGCACCCGATTGAAGCTGGTGCGATGCAGGGCCCGTTCGACCACCAGGCCGGGACCGAAGATCGCGCCCGGGTGGCAGGTCAGCACGTCGTCGCCCGCGACGGCGCGCTCGTGCGCGTCGAGGAAGGCGGCGAGTTTGGTGACGGTGTAGGGGTCGCCCGGCGGGTTGCGCAGCACGGTCGCCTCTTCGAAGTCGACGCCGGCGCCCAGATCGAGGAACGTGGCGGTGCTCAGGGCGACGACGCGACGCATCCCGTGCGCCTTGGCCGCGTCCAGGACGTTCGCGGTGCCGACCACGTTGACGGCCTTGAAATCCTCTAGGTCCTGGCTCGCGCCGCCCAGCAGCGCCGCGCAGTGAATGGCCGCCTCGGCCCCCTTGGCGGCGCGCAGCACGTCGTCGGCGTCGGTGATGTCGCCCTTGACCAGTTCCACACCGATACCGGTTAGCGCGGTCGCCTCGTCGGGATTGCGCACCAGCGCGCGCACGCGGTCGCCCCGCTCGATCAACTGCTGGCACACGTTGCCGCCGGTCTGCCCGGTCGCTCCGGTGACGAAGATCGTGCTGGTCATGGCGACCCTCCGTTGATTACATATCGAACATAATCAGTAAAGACTGTAAACCTTGACATCGCATTGTTCTATATTCAGCTCCATGACACTCGATCCCTCCAGCGTTCTCCTGACCGACCGGGTCGCGGTGGTCACCGGCGGCGGCGCGGGCATCGGCCGCGGCATCGCGGCCGGGCTGAAGGCCTTCGGCGCGCGGGTCGCGATCTGGGAACGCAACGCCGATTCGTGCGCTTCGGCCGCCGAGGAGATCGGCGCGCTGGGGCTTCCCGTCGACGTCCGCGACAGTGCCGCGGTCGACGCCGCGCTGGCGCAGACGACCGCCGAACTCGGGGCGGTGAGCATCCTGGTCAACAACGCCGGCGGGGTGTTCTGGTCGGGAATCCTCGACACCAGCGAAAACGGTTGGGACGCACTGTACAAGGCGAACCTGCGCCACGTGTACCTGTGCACGCAGCGGGTGGCGCGCATCCTCGTCGAGCAGAAACTGCCGGGCAGCATCATCAGCGTCACCTCGATCGAGGGCGTTCGCGCCGCACCCGGCTACGCCACCTACGCGGCGGCCAAGGCGGGTGTCATCAACTACACGAAGACCGCGGCGCTGGAACTCGCGCCGCACGGCATCCGGGTCAACGCGCTGGCGCCCGACATCACCCTGACCGAAGGCATCAGGGCGATCGCGCCGCCCGGCTCCGAGCAGCGATTCGGCCTCACCGTGCCGATGGGGCGTGCCGGCCACGTCGACGAAACGGCAGGCGCGGCAGTTTTTCTCGCCTCCGACATGTCCAGCTACACCACCGGCCAAACGATTCACGTCGACGGCGGCACCCACGCCGCCGGCGGCTGGTATCACCACCCGGAGACCGGTGCTTACGCGCTCGGGCCGACGAGCGGCTAGGCGCGGATCAACCGGCCGCGCGAAACCAGCGACCCGACCTGCTTGAGCCGCTTGCTGCGAACGCTGACGTCGTAGGCCTGGATGTGGTCGACGGCGGCCAGGCGCTCGGCAAGATAGCGATAGAGGTGTCCGGCGTCGCGGCAGATCACGACGACCATCAGGTTGGCCGGACCGCTGACCGCGGCGACCGAAGCGACTTCTGGGTGCCGGGCGATCTGCTCAGCCACCGACGCGAGGTGGCGCGGCACCGTGGAGATCCAGATCATGGCGTTCAGCAAGAATCCCAACCGCTCCGGCAGCACGTCGATGTCGTAGGCGAGGGTGTCGGAAGCCTGCAGCGCGGCCAGTCGGCGCTTGACCCGCGCCGGNCGTCCTGGCCGCCGTCAACTCCAAAGTCAGGGCGGAGGATGTGCTGTGAAACTGGGTATCGGGCTGCCGAACCACGTCGGCGGCGTCGCGGGCCCGGCCGTGGCCCAATGGGCCCGCCGCGCCGAGCAGCGCGGGTTCGAATCGGTCGCGACGATCGACCGCCTGATCTACCCCGGGATCGACTCGCTGATAGCCCTGGCCGCCGCGGCCGGCGCCACTGACAACCTGACCTTGGTGACCAATGTCCTACTGGCCCCGGTGTATCCAGTCGTTCCGCTGGCCAAGCAGCTCGCCGGCGTGGCTCACATCTCCGGTGGCCGCCTGGTCGTCGGCCTGGGGGTGGGTAACCGGTCCGATGACTACACCAGCACCGGCGCCGATTTCCACAGGCGTGGCCGGATCCTCGACGAACAGGTCGAGCGCATGCGCCGGCTGTGGGCCGGCGGACNCCGGCGACCACCCGGTGAGCGTCGCCAACGCGCTGTCGGCGATGCGGCCGTCGTTGGCCAACGCGTCCAGCAGCGGCTGATCGTCGGCGGTGGGCGCGGCGGGCCGTTCCGCGTTGGCGCCCGCGACTTGCGGCTGCAGTGCCTTGATCTGTTCCTCATCCAGGGGATGGCCGTGCCCGGTCCAGTGCGCGCCGGTGGGTGAGCCGAACACGTTGAGTACCAGGTCGATCCGCATTTCGAGGACGGCCGACGTGCGAGGCAGACGGTGCAGCAGCCCGTCGCCGGTGTCGCCGATCGGCGCGCGGATAACGCAGACGAGTTCGGTGCCACCGGATAGCACGTTGGCGTGGGTGACCTCGGGTCGGCGGACCAGCGCCTCGGCGAGCCGCGGCAGGTTGTCGGGTTTGGCGTGTACCCGCACGATCCACTGGCATTCGCCGTAGACGCGGGGATTCACCACGCCGATCACGCGGAGCGCACCGTCGCGGCGCAGGGCCCGGTAGCGGCGCGCGACCGTTTGTTCACCGGCGCCGATCACTTCGGCGATACGCCGGAACGGCGCCCGCGGTGCGAGCTGCAGAGCGTGCAGAATATGACCGTCTAACGGCTCCATCGTGAGGAAAACACTACAGAATTTGGGACCATGTGTCCTCTTTTTGCCGCTTACGTGGATATTTCTGGCCAGGACCGACGGCGGGCGCGATGCTGGGGACACCTTGTTGTCAAAAGCGGAGGCACCCAATGGAACTGACGGGCAATACCGTCCTGGTCACCGGTGGCGGCACCGGAATCGGACGGGCGATCGCCATCGCGTTGCACCGACGCGGCAACCGGGTGGTGATCGCCGGCCGGCGCACCGCCGCGTTGCGAGCCGTCGCCGAGGCGTATCCGGGTATCGAATGGCATCCGTTGGATATCGCCGATACCGCGTGCATCGGGTCGTTCGTCGCGATGCTGGAACGTCGGTGGCCCGATCTCAACGTGCTGGTCAATAACGCGGGCGTGATGGCTATCGAAAGCCCCGACACACCCGACCCAGCGGTGTCGACATCCGTCGTCGCAACCAATCTGCTCGGCCCGATCGTGCTGACATCGTTGCTGCTGCCGACGCTGCGCAGCCGGCCTGATGCCGCGATCATCAACATCACCTCGGCGCTGGCCTTCGTTCCGCTGGCGATCGCCCCTAGCTACAGCGCAACCAAAGCGGGGCTGCACGCTTATACCGAAGCCCTGCGTATCCTGTTGCACGAGAGTGGTATTCAGGTCATCGAGATCGCTCCACCGCGGGTGGGTACGGAGATGGACGGCCCCGGAGATCCCGACTCGGTCGACGTGGACGAGTTCGTCGCCGAGGTGATGGCGTCGCTCTCCGCGCGGCCGCCGGTCACCGAAGTCGTGGTCGACGCCGCCCGTGCGCTGCGCTACGCCGAACGGGAGGGCCACTACGACCGCGTCCTGGCCGCCGTCAACTCCAAAGTCAGGGCGGAGGATGTGCTGTGAAACTGGGTATCGGGCTGCCGAACCACGTCGGCGGCGTCGCGGGCCCGGCCGTGGCCCAATGGGCCCGCCGCGCCGAGCAGCGCGGGTTCGAATCGGTCGCGACGATCGACCGCCTGATCTACCCCGGGATCGACTCGCTGATAGCCCTGGCCGCCGCGGCCGGCGCCACTGACAACCTGACCTTGGTGACCAATGTCCTACTGGCCCCGGTGTATCCAGTCGTTCCGCTGGCCAAGCAGCTCGCCGGCGTGGCTCACATCTCCGGTGGCCGCCTGGTCGTCGGCCTGGGGGTGGGTAACCGGTCCGATGACTACACCAGCACCGGCGCCGATTTCCACAGGCGTGGCCGGATCCTCGACGAACAGGTCGAGCGCATGCGCCGGCTGTGGGCCGGCGGACCCGTCACCGATGACACCGCGTTATGCCCTGCGCCCGTGCATATTCCGCTGCTCTTCGGTGGACGGTCCGCGGCCACGGTGCGGCGGGTGATCAGCGTCGGCGACGGGTGGGCGGCGGGCGCCGTGCGCCACTATGACGAACAGGCGGCGCTGGCCGAGCGCATCCGCGCCGGTTGGCGGGCCGCGGGCCGGCCCGGGCGCCCCTACCTGCAGGCATCGGTGAACTTCGGTCTGGGGTCGCCCGAGGCCGTCGCGGAAGGACGGGACCACTTGGCGCGCTACTACGGGTTCGCTCCGGAGTACGCCGCGGTGAACGTCGCCGATATGGTCTGCTCCGCGGACGACGCGCGCGGCACCGTCCGCCGATATCGGGAACTGGGCTTCGACCGGCTGCTGTTCCATCCGACGGGCGAGGCTCTCGAGCAGGTCGACCGCCTCGCCGACGCGATCCTCTAGAGCGAGTCCCTAGTCGCCGGTGTCCAGGCCCGTGTGCGCCGACATCCCGCCGTCGATCGCAATCAGTTGGCCGGTGATGTAGCGGGACCGCTCCGAAGCGAGGAAAACGACAAGCTCGGCAACGTCTTTCGGTTCGCCGAGATACGGCGTCAACGTCGCGCGGCCGAGGCCGGCGATGACGTCCTCGGACAGATGCGCGCGAACGGCGTCCGTGAGGATCAATCCCGGCACGACCGTGTTCGCCCGGACGCCGCCCTTTCCCTCGCTGGTCGCGACGTACAACGTCAGGGTGTGCACCCCGGACTTCGACACGGCGTAGGCCAGCCGGGTTTTGTCACCCGAGAGCGCCGCGCCCGACGACATGTTGATGATGGAACCGCCTCCGCCCCTTCGTATTTCGGGGACCGCGTACTTGCACATCAGCAGCTGGCTGCCGAGGTTGACGTCCAGGGAGCGTCGCCACACGTCCAGCGGCATCTCGGTCACCGTGGTGTCGCGGGACAGGAAGTCGCTCGCGGTCAGCGCCGCGTTGTTGTGCAGCACGTCGACCCGGCCGAATTCCGCGGCGGTGGCCTGCACCACCTGGCGCGCGGTGCCCTCCTCGGCGAGGTCGCCGCCGAGGGCCAGCGCGCGCGCCCCGGTCCGCCGAATCTCCTCGGCGACCGCGGCGGCCTTGGCCTCGTCGATGTCGACGACCGCGACGGCGGCGCCTTCGCGCGCCAATTCGTGCGCGGTCGCCGCGCCGATACCGCCCCCGCCCCCGGTGACTATCGCGACCTTTCCGGCGAGTCTGGACATGGAGTTCTCCTTTTGGCCGACGCACAAAGAAGTTAGCCTGATTCGATGCCGCGTATTGCGCCAATCCCGATGGAAGAGCTCAGCTCCCATTCCCGCGAAATCGTGGAGGCCGGCGTCGCCGCCGGTCTGTATGCCACGCCGGTGCCCCTGCAGATCTTCGCGTATCGCAGCGCGCAGCTCGACCAGGTCAACGCGGCCAGGCACCAGCTGGGCGCCGGAACGCTGCTCGGCGGCCGGATCCTGGAGTTGCTGCGCATCCGCAGCGCCCAGCTCGGCGAATGCGAACCCTGCAGCCAGTCGCGCAAGCACGACTCGATCACCGACGAGGACGTCGCCTGTCTGCTCGCGCCCGGCCACGGGGCGCTCACCCCGCAGGAACAGATGGCCGTCGAGTTCCTCGACCTGCTCTCGTCCGACCATCACGCCATGGACGACGAGTTCTACCAGCGGTTGGGGGAGCACTTCACCGCCGCGCAGATCATCGAACTCGGATTCACCTGCGCCGGGGTGATGGGTGTGCATCGCTTCATCCACACCCTCGACGTCTACGGCGACTCGCCGCCGGTCATCGAGTATGACGAGGGTCAGGTCGACAGCACCAAGCCGGCGTGATCGGAGTGGCGGACCTGTCCTTCGACCACGCCAACGCATTCCATCGGTTCATGCGCAGCTTCGCGGCCACGAAGGCGGGCGGGGCGTTTCTCCGCCCGACGGCACACCACCTCGACCGGGTCATGACTAAAGTCACCGGCGGCAGGAGCAGCTTCGCCGGGCTGGTGACCGGAGTTCCGGCGGTCATCCTCACCACCACGGGTGCCAAATCCGGGGAGCCGCGCACCGTCGCGCTGTACGGCATCCCGCACCCCGACGGGGTGGCCCTGATCGCGTCCAACTTCGGCGGCGCGAAGCACCCGGCCTGGTACCACAACCTCAAGGCGCACCCGCAGGCCACGGTGTCGATCGGCCGCGACACCTGGCAGGGCACCGCCCGGCTCGCCAGTCCCGGCGAGCGCGACGAGATCTGGGCGAACGGCCTCAAGATGTATCCCGGCTGGAGCAACTACGAAGCGCGCGCCGGCGACCGTCGCATCGAGGCGTTCATCCTCAGTCGCAATTGAATTGCGTTGTGCCCAAGGCATGAGACCGCCGGAACTTGGGTATTTCCGGCTGGCCGGTGCCTGACCGTGCCCCAAGTTAAGCTAGTGGGAGCCGTCCAGTGGGCCGGCACCGAGCGAAGCGGGCCGGAGTGGCCGGCGGTGGGAGCAATACGTGAACCGCGGCGACGACGACCAACACCTCACCGAAGCGGTGGGGGAGAGCACCGCGGACTACGGCACCCAGTTTCTCGACGAGCTGGATAACGGGTCGGCCGCTACCGAGGCGGAAGTCACCGAAGGGCTGCCGAGCGGATCCGCGCTGCTGATTGTCAAGCGTGGCCCGAACGCCGGTTCCCGGTTCCTGCTCGATCGGCCGGTCACCTCGGCGGGGCGCCACCCTGACAGTGACATTCTTCTCGACGACGTCACCGTGAGCCGCCGACACGCCGAGTTTCGCCTCGACGACGACGGCAATTGGGCCGTCGCCGACGTCGGCAGCCTCAACGGCACCTACGTCAACCGGCAGCCGGCCGACGCGGCGGTGCTGGCCAATAACGATGAAGTGCAGATCGGTAAGTTCCGGCTGGTCTTCCTGACCGGATGAGCTTGGCCTCGGCGGGGTTTTCGTGCGCGAGTCAGCCCTTCATTCCTCGTTCGCTCCTGATGAGCAGGGCGGGGCCGCCGAGCATGAGTGCCAATGCGAAGCCGGTGACGTCGGTGCTGGTGGGTTGGTGGGTGCTCATGTCGAACGCGGTGATCCCGAAGGTGACGAGCAGGGTGAGCACGAAGGTCATGCCGGTGTAGCGGGTTGGCGCAAAGGCGAGGAAGACCAGCCCGATGACGGCGAGGAACAGCGACAACATCAGGTCGACGCCTGAGCTTCGCGTGCCACCAACCTAGCCTCCTCACCGCCAGGCCCACAGATTAGCTGGTGCGACATTGGTGCGGGAGGTAAATCCTCCGCTGAACTGCGTGAATGTGGTGCCCCCGGCAGGATTCGAACCTGCGGCCTTCTGCTCCGGAGGCAGACGCTCTATCCCCTGAGCTACGGGGGCGCACCCACAGAGATGTTGCGCCATCGGGCCCAGCCAGAGTAACGCATCGGCGTGACGGTCGTGACCCCGCCACAGCTCAAGATTCGATCACGAAGCCCTCGCGCGGGCACTCGGGCGCAGCGACCCGGGCGATCGCCCGGTGTGTCTCTTGACCAGTCGGTGCAGCGTCGCGGGATCCGCCAACCCCACGGACGCGGCGATCTCCTCGAGCGGCATGCGTGTGGTGCGCAACAGATGCAGCGAACGCTCGAGGCGAACTCTCTGCACCAGCTGGAGCGGACTGAGGCCCACGGCATTTCGCGTCCGTCGCGCCAGGGTTCGGGTGCTAAGGCCGCACAGCCGGGCCAGCGAGTCGAGTGTGTGCGGTTCGTCCAGCCGGGCCCGGACGAAACGCTCGAGCGTCGCGACCGTGTCGTCGCGAGCCGCCAGGTGCGAGGGAATGAGGAAACTCGCCTGCGACGTGCGCTGATCGGCCACTAGTCGGTTCGCGAGTTCGTCGGTGAGCGCCGCGCCGCCGAGGCGGCGCATCAACGCGAGCATCAGGTCGATGTGGGCGAAGGCGCTGCCGGCCGTCCAGACCGGCCCATCGCGAACGACCATTTCGTCGATGACGACGCGGGCCGCCGGCGCGACCCGGGCGAGATCGGCGCCAAGCCACCACGTCGTGACGCAGCGCCGTTGATCGAGCAGTCCGGCGGCGGCGAGGACGAATACGGCCGTGCACGAGGCCGCGATTTCCGCGCCGCCGCCCTCGGCGCCCGCCAACCACTCGGCGGCGACGGGGACGTCGGCGCCGCTGAGCCGCTCGGCGATCTCCTCGGGCTGCGCGGCGCCCAACCCGGGTACGACGACGACGTCCCTCGCCGTGGCGTGCGCGAGCGGTTGCGCGGCGACGGCCAGGCCGCCGCGCAGGACGACCTGGCTCTGCGGCGAGACGAACCGAAGGTCGAAGGCCGGTTTGCCCAGGATCCGGTTGGCCGCCGAGACCACGTCGATCGTGACACCCACCGCGCTGGCGCTGGCCCCGTCGAGCACCAGCGCATCGAAACCGATCATGTGGCGAATTATGCAAGAAAGCTGTCTGCCCTGCCACTGGATTCCGCGGCGAAGGTGGAGGAAATTACGACAGCAAGACCCCGTGAAAGGACGATGCCATGCCGTTGATGCGCGTAACACTGACGCCGGGCGCCTTCGACGAGAACGGCAAGGAGCGTCTGGTGACAGGTCTCACCGAGGCGGCATGCCGTGCCGAGTCGGTGCCCGACCAGCCCCTACACCGGACGCGGGCCCTGGTCCTGCTGCACGAGCTCTCGCCCGGGGGCTTTTACTCCGCGGGCGTCCCGGCGAACGCCGCTGTCGCCGGCGTATTCATCGATTGGCAGGTCAGCGCCGGGGTCCTCGACGGCGCCCGCAAGGCGCGATTCGCCGGCGAACTTCAGCAGGTCGCCGAATCGGCGGCTCGCGGCGACGGCGACAAGATGGTCGTCACGTCGTGCGTCATCCACGAAGTGCCCGAAGGCCAGTGGGCTCAGAACGGGGCGATCCGCCGACTCCCGGACATCGTCCCGCTCGCGGGATTCGAGCACCTGACCTCCGTCGCGCCCGGATGACTATTCGTCCGGCGGAAGCGTTGGCGCAAGCCATGATTGGCGGGCCGAACTCCCGCTTCCGCCTGCCCACACCGGCACTGATCCTGGACGAGGCGGCGCTGGACGCCAACATCGGCCGAATGGCCGAGCGCACGCGCGGCAGGGTTGCCCTGCGCCCGCACGCCAAGACGCACAAATGCGCCTGGATCGCCAGAAAGCAAATCGCCGCCGGCGCCGTAGGGATCTGCTGCGCCAAAATCGGTGAAACCGAAGCACTTTCGGTGGCCGGCGTGCGCGGCATTCTCCTGACGTCGCCGGTCGGCGATCCGCTGATGCAAGCGGTTGTGCGACGTGGCAGCGCTCGACCCGGGGTTTGCGTGTGTGGTGGATCATCCCGATCCGGTGACCGCGCTGAGCGGGGTGGCGCGCCGCCGCGGCATTTGCGTCAATGTCCTCATCGACGTCGACGTGGGGCTGGGCCGCACCGGCGTTTCCGGTCCGCAACAGGCGGTCGCGCTGGCCGAGCACGTCCATCGGTGCGGGGGTCTGGCGTGGCCGGCGTCCAGGGCTACGGCGGTCATTGGCAGCACATCGCCGGCCTCCAAAAGCGTTGCGAGGCAGTCGGCGTCGGCATGGAACCCTTGCAACAGTGGTCGACGCGCTTCGAACCGCCGGTTACCGGGTCGGCGTCGTCAGCGGCGGCGGCACCGGCACCGTCGAGGCCGATCTGGACTTGGGTGTCCTCAACGAAGTACAACCGGGCTCGTATGTGTTCATGGACGTCCAGTACTCCGACGCACTGGGCGACGACGACGATGGAGCCTTCGAAACCAGCTTGTGGGTTTCGAGCCAAGTGATCAGCGCCAACGCCGACGCCATCGTCACCGTCGACGCCGGCCTCCAGGCTTTCGCGACGGACGGCCCCCTGCCGCGTCCGGCCGGTGCCCGGTTCGGAAGCTCGACGTACATGTTCTTCGGCGACGAGCACGGCGCACTCACCCGGCCCGCCGGCCCACCCGTCGGTCTCGGGGAGCGCGTGGAGTTCGCGAGCCCGCACTGCGACCCCACCGTCGATCGGTACGACGCCTACCACGTGGTTCGTGGCGACCGGCTTGTCGACATCGTGCCGATCGAGGCCGCGCGCGCCAGCCGATAGCGACCGGGCTTGCCGCATGTCCGCGCCCTGAACCGGCGCAGGCCCCGGTGCGGCAGCGCTGCCACCTGCAATAGATTCGGGGCCGGGGGACTCTAGCCAATAGGATGGACGCTCGTGACCCCCGCCGACCTGGCTGAGCTGCTCAAAGCCACCGCCGCCGCGGTGCTTGCCGAGCGCGGGCTCGACGCTGCCGCGTTGCCGGCGACGGTCGCGGTGGAACGGCCGCGCAACCCCGAGCACGGCGACTACGCCAGCAACCTGGCGCTGCAGCTGGGCAAGAAGGTGGGCGCCAACCCGCGTGAGCTGGCCGGCTGGCTCGCCGAAAAGCTGGCCGACGCCGACGGCATCGCCGAAGCCGACGTGGCCGGCCCGGGCTTCATCAACATGCGTCTCGAGGCATCGGCGCAGGCCAAGGTCGTCAACGACGTCCTCGACGCCGGCGACGAGTTCGGCTACTCGGACGAGCTGGCCGGGCAGAAGATCAACCTGGAATTCGTCTCGGCCAACCCGACGGGGCCGATCCACATCGGCGGCACCCGCTGGGCCGCGGTCGGCGACGCGCTGGGCCGGTTGCTGTCCACCCAGGGCGCCGACGTGGTGCGCGAGTACTACTTCAACGACCACGGCGCCCAGATCGACCGGTTCGCCAGCTCGCTGATCGCCGCGGCCAAGGGCGAGCCGACCCCCGCCGACGGCTACGCCGGCACCTATATCAACGACATCGCCGCGCAAATCCTGCAGAAGGCGCCCGATGCGCTGAGCCTGCCGGACGCCGAGATGCACGAGACCTTCCGGGAAGTCGGCGTCGACCTGATGTTCACCCACATCAAGGAGTCGCTGCACGAGTTCGGCACCGACTTCGACGTCTACACCCACGAAGACTCGATGCACACCAGCGGCCGCGTGGACCAGGCCATCGCCCGGCTGCGCGGGACCGGCAACGTCTACGAGAAGGACGGCGCAACCTGGTTGCGCACCAGCGCTTTCGGTGACGACAAGGACCGCGTCGTGATCAAGAGCGACGGCAAGCCCGCGTACATCGCCGCCGACATCGCCTACTACCTGGACAAGCGGCAGCGCGGGTTCGACCTGTGCATCTACATGCTCGGCGCCGACCACCACGGCTACATCGCCCGGCTCAAGGCCGTGGCCGCCGCCTTCGGCGAGGACCCGGCCACCGTGGAGGTGCTCATCGGGCAGCTGGTCAACCTCGTCCGCGACGGCCAGCCGGTCCGGATGAGCAAGCGGGCCGGGACGGTGCTCACCCTCGACGACCTGGTCGAGGCGATCGGCGTCGACGCGGCGCGCTACAGCCTGATCCGCTCGTCGGTGGACACCGCCATCGACATCGACCTGGCGCTGTGGTCCTCGGCGTCCAACGAAAACCCGGTCTATTACGTGCAATACGCGCACGCCCGGCTGTCGGCGCTGGCCCGCAACGCCGCCGAGCTCGGCCTGATCCCCGACACCGCGCACCTCGAGCTGCTCACGCACGACAAGGAGGGCACGCTGCTGCGCTCCATCAGCGAATTCCCGCGCGTGCTGAAAACCGCGGCCGCGCTGCGGGAACCGCACCGGGTATGCCGGTACCTGGAGGACCTCGCCGGTGACTACCACCGGTTCTACGATTCGTGCCGGGTGTTGCCGCAGGGCGACGAGCAGCCCACCGACCTGCACACCGCGCGCCTGGCGCTGTGCCAGGCCGCCCGCCAGGTCATCGCCAACGGGCTGACCATCCTCGGCGTCAGCGCCCCGGAGCGAATGTGAACGTCCATCCCGCCGGTCCCCGGCATGCCGACGAGGCGCGTCACGCCGAGAGCCCGCCGCGCCCGCAATCCCCCGAGGAGCTGCTGCGGCTGGACCCGAACGTGTGGCCGCGCAGCACGACTCGTGACGAAAACGGAGCCGCGGTCATCGGCGGCCTAGCCGTGACCGACCTCGCGCAGGAGTACGGGACCCCGCTGTTCGTCGTCGACGAGGACGACTTCCGCTCCCGCTGCCAGGACCTGGCGACGGCGTTCGGCGGCGGCCACAACGTGCACTACGCCGCGAAGGCTTTTTTGTGCACCGAGGTAGCGCGCTGGATCGACGAGGAAGGCCTGTCGCTCGACGTGTCCACCGGCGGGGAACTGGCCGTCGCGCTGCACGCGGACTTCCCGCCGGAGCGGATTATCTTCCACGGCAACAACAAATCCGTCGCGGAGCTGACCGCCGCCGTCAAGGCCGGGGTCGGCCACATCGTGCTCGACTCGATGATCGAGATCGAACGCCTCGACGCCATCGCGGGGGACGCGGGCATCGTCCAGGACGTGCTGGTGCGCCTCACCGTGGGGGTCGAGGCGCATACCCACGAGTTCATCTCCACCGCCCACGAGGACCAGAAGTTCGGGCTATCGGTGGCCAACGGCGCCGCAATGACGGCGGTGCGCCGGGTGTTCGACACCGATCACCTGCGGCTGGTGGGGTTGCACAGCCACATCGGCTCCCAGATCTTCGACGTCGACGGCTTCGAACTGGCCGCACACCGCGTCATCGGCCTGCTGCACGACATCGTCGCCGAGTTCGGCGTCGACAAGACGGCCCAGCTGTCGACGGTCGATCTCGGTGGCGGCTTTGGCATCTCCTACCTCGCGCTCGACGACCCGCCGCCGATAGCCGAATTAGCCGCCAAGCTGAGCGCCATCGTGCGCAACGAGTCGGCGGCGGTCGGGCTGCCCACCCCGAGGCTGGTGGTCGAGCCGGGGCGCGCGATCGCCGGGCCGGGCACCATCACGCTGTACGAGGTCGGCACCGTTAAGGACGTGGACGTGAGCACGACGGCGCACCGGCGTTACGTCAGCGTCGACGGCGGCATGAGCGACAACATCCGCACGGCGCTCTACGACGCGCAGTACGACGCCCGGCTGGTCTCGCGGATCAGCGACGCACCGGCGGAGCTGGCGCGTATCGTCGGGAAGCACTGCGAGACGGGCGATATCGTCGTTCGCGATACCTGGGTCCCCGGCGACCTGCAGCCGGGCGACCTGCTCGGGGTCGCCGCCACCGGCGCCTACTGCTATTCGCTGTCGAGCCGTTACAACATGATCGGCCGCCCCGCCGTGGTCGCCGTGCGCGGGGGGCGCGCACGGCTGATCCTGCGCCGGGAAACGGTCGACGACCTGCTGAGTCTGGAAGTGAGGTGACCCGTGCCCGGTGACGAAAAGGCCGTCGGAGTAGCGGTACTCGGGTTGGGCAACGTCGGCAGCGAAGTCGTCCGCATCATCGAGGACAGCGCCGAGGACCTGGCCGCCCGCATCGGCGCGCCGTTGGTGCTGCGCGGGATCGGGGTGCGCCGCGTCGCGGCCGACCGCGGGGTTCCGGTCGGCCTGCTGACCGACAACATCGAAGAGCTGGTCTGCCGCGAGGACGTCGACATCGTGGTCGAGGTGATGGGCCCGGTGGAGCCGGCCCGCAAGGCGATCCTGTCCGCGCTGGAGCACGGCAAGTCCGTCGTCACTGCCAACAAGGCGTTGCTGTCCACCTCCACCGGGGAGCTGGCGCAGGCGGCCGAAAACGCCCACGTCGACCTGTATTTCGAGGCGGCGGTCGCGGGCGCGATTCCGGTGATCCGTCCGCTCACCCAATCGCTGGCCGGCGACACGGTGCTGCGGGTGGCCGGCATCGTCAACGGCACCACCAACTACATCCTGTCCGCGATGGACAGCACCGGCGCCGACTACGACAGCGCCCTGGCCGACGCCGGAGCGCTGGGCTACGCCGAGGCCGACCCCACCGCCGACGTCGAAGGCTACGACGCCGCCGCGAAGGCCGCGATTTTGGCGTCCATCGCCTTTCACACCCGGGTGCACGCCGACGACGTCTACCGCGAGGGCATCACCAAGATCACCCCCGCCGACTTCGCGTCCGCGCGATCCCTCGGCTGCACCATCAAGCTGCTGTCCATCTGCGAGCGGATCACCGGCGACGATGGCCAGCAACGGGTTTCGGCGCGCGTCTACCCCGCGCTGGTGCCGCTGTCGCATCCGTTGGCCACGGTCAACGGCGCGTTCAACGCGGTGGTGGTCGAGGCCGCGGCCTCGGGGCGGCTGATGTTCTACGGCCAGGGGGCCGGCGGCGCGCCCACCGCCTCGGCGGTCACCGGCGACCTGGTGATGGCCGCGCGCAACCGCGTCCTCGGCAGCCGCGGCCCCAGGGAGTCGAGGTATGCCCAACTCCCCATCGCCCCAATGGGTCTCATCTCCACCCGCTACTACGTCAGCATGAACGTCGCCGACGAGCCGGGCGTGTTGTCCTCGGTGGCGGCGGAATTCGCCAAGCGCGAGGTGAGCATCGCCGAGGTTCGCCAGGAAGGCATGGTGGACGAGGACGGCCGGCGGGTGGGAGCCCGCGTCGTGGTGGTCACGCACACCGCCACCGACGCCGCCCTTTCCGAAACCGTCGATGCGCTCGCCGATTTGGATGTCGTGCAGAGCGTGACAAGCGTGCTGCGACTGGAAGGAAACGGCCTGTGAGCGTCCCCCGGACGGCCACCCATCAACCCTGGCCGGGAGTGATCGCGGCGTACCGCGACCGGTTGCCGGTCGGCGACAACTGGACCCCGGTCACGCTGCTCGAGGGCGGTACCCCCCTGATCGCGGCGACCCGGCTCTCCGAAAGGACCAGCTGCACCGTCCATCTCAAGGTCGAGGGCCTCAATCCCACCGGCTCCTTCAAGGATCGGGGCATGACGATGGCCGTCACCGACGCCGTGGCCCGCGGCCAGCGGGCGGTGTTATGCGCCTCCACCGGCAACACCTCCGCCTCGGCAGCGGCGTACGCCGCGCGCGCCGGGATCACCTGCGCGGTGCTGATCCCGCAGGGCAAGATCGCGATGGGCAAGCTGGCGCAGGCGGTGATGCATGGCGCCAAGATCGTCCAGATCGACGGCAACTTCGACGACTGCCTGGAATTGGCCCGCAAGATGGCCGCCGACTTCCCGACCATCTCGCTGGTGAACTCGGTCAACCCCGTGCGCATCGAGGGGCAGAAGACGGCCGCGTTCGAGATCGTCGACGCGCTGGGCGCCGCGCCCGACATCCACGCCCTTCCGGTCGGCAACGCCGGCAACATCACCGCTTACTGGAAGGGCTACACCGAGTACCACCAGGAAGGCGTGATCGACAAGCTGCCGCGGATGCTCGGGGCCCAGGCCGCCGGCGCGGCCCCCCTGGTGCTCGGCAAGCCGGTCAGCCACCCCGAGACCATCGCGACCGCGATCCGCATCGGCGCCCCGGCGTCATGGACGGCCGCCGTCGCGGCCCAGCAACAATCCAACGGGCGCTTCCTGGCCGTCACCGACGAGGAGATCCTGGCGGCATATCACCTGGTGGCCGCCTCCGAGGGTGTCTTCGTCGAGCCCGCATCCGCGGCCAGCATCGCGGGGCTGCTCAAGGCCGTCGACGACGGCTGGGTGGCGCGCGGCTCGACGGTGGTGTGCACGGTGACCGGCAACGGCCTCAAGGACCCCGACACCGCGCTGAAGGACATGCCGACCGTGTCAGCGTTGCCGGTGGATCCGGTGCTCGTCGTCGAGCAATTGGGTCTCGCGTAAGAAATGAACGCCCAGATGCTGCCCGCCGGGCTGGTGGCGAGCGCCGTGGTGTCGGCGTCCAGCGCCAACCTGGGTCCGGGGTTCGACAGCATCGGCCTGGCATTGAGCCTGTGCGACGAAGTCGTCGTGGAGACAACGGATTCCGGCTTGGTCGTGGTGGTCGAGGGCGAGGGCGCCGGGCAGGTGCCGCTCGACGCCGAACACCTGGTGGTGCGCGCCATCCAACGCGGGCTGCGCGCCGTCGGGGCCGCCGCCCCCGGCCTGGTGGTGCGCTGCCGCAATGCCATCCCGCACTCCCGCGGTCTCGGCTCCTCGGCGGCCGCCGTCGTCGGGGGACTCGCGGTGGTGAACGGCCTTGTCGCGCACACGGATTCGGCACCGCTGAGCGTTGATCGGCTGATCCAGTTGTGCTCGGAATTCGAGGGGCATCCCGACAACGCCGCGGCCGCGGTGCTGGGCGGCGCGGTGGTTTCGTGGACGGACCGCACCGGCGCCGAGCCCCGGTATTCGGCGGTGTCGCTGCGACTACACCCGGACATCCGGCTGTTCTGCGCGATTCCCGAGGAACGCTCGCTGACCGCCGAGACCCGCGTGCTGCTGCCCGGCCGGGTCAGCCACGAGGACGCGAGTTTCAACGTCAGCCGCGCCGCATTGCTGGTGGTCGCCCTCACCGAACGGCCGGACCTGCTGATGCCGGCCACCGAGGATGTGCTGCACCAACCGCAGCGCGCCCCGGCGATGCGGGAATCGGCGGAATATTTGCGGGTGCTGCGGCGTCATAACATCGCGGCGACGCTTTCTGGGGCCGGTCCCTCGCTCATCGCGCTGAGCACGGAGCCGGAGTTACCCACGGAAGCGCTGGAGTACGGGGCCGCACATGGATTTACCCTCACCAAGATGACCGCCGGCGAAGGAGTTCGCTGGAGCCCGGGCGTCACCGTCGCCGGTTAATCCACAGCGTGGCGGGAGGGTTTGCTTGCTTCCGACAGGGATGCAGGTTATCCTCGGAGCCGTCCAGCAATCGCAGCATCTGCATCTGCACACATACTGCCTTGCCGCTAGGACAACACCAATTCTTCTCGTAAACGAGGTTCGCCGTCTTCTCCGCTGATCCCGGGCGACCACCGTCACAGAGTCGATGATTGGGCGCACTCGCCAATTTGGCTGAATGCAACGACCCCCCGTATGACCCGATCAGCGGGGGAAGAAAGGATATCCGTGACTGATACGGACCTCTTCACGGCTGGCGAAAGCACCGACAGCAATCCGGTGCCGGACGCCGTGACCACAGACACTCCCGATGTCAAAACCAACGCCTCGACAGGCTCCCTGTCCACCATGGTGCTGCCCGAGCTGCGTGCGCTGGCTAACCAGGTCGGCGTCAAGGGAACGTCGGGGATGCGCAAGAACGAACTCATCGCCGCGATAAAGGAAATCAGGGCACAGGCCAACGGGACTTCGGCCCCGGCCGCCCCGCAGGAAAGNTGCCGCGCAGGTCGTCGCGCAGGGGCAGGTCGTCCAGCGTCGGATTTGTGGGTTCGGTCATCGCTCGAACCTCCGCCGTACCGCCTCGCCGTGCGCCGGCCGACGCGCCGGTGGCCCAAGCGGAACAGAACGGGTCCACCGAGGCGCCGCGCCGGGAACGGCGCAACGCCAACCGCGACGCGGGATCGCCCGGTCGCACGCCCGACGAGCAGGATCGCGAGGACTCCGGCAACCGCAAGGGCGGGGGCAATCCCGACGCGGACAAACGCCAAGGGGGCCAACGGGACACCAAGAGCGACGAGCGGGGACAAGACTCCGGCGGCGACCAGGGTTCGGGTGGCCAGCAGTCACGCGGCGGGTCCAACCAACAGGACGACGACGGTGAGGGCCGTCAGGGCCGGCGGGGACGCCGGTTCCGCGATCGCGACCGCAGGCGGCGCGGTGAGCGCTCGGGCGATGGCGCCGACGCCGAACTGCGCGAGGACGACGTCGTCCAGCCGGTCGCCGGAATCCTTGACGTTCTCGACAATTACGCGTTCGTGCGCACCTCCGGCTACCTGGCCGGCCCGCACGACGTCTACGTCTCGATGAATATGGTGCGCAAGAACGGCCTGCGCCGCGGCGACGCGGTGACCGGCGCGGTTCGGGTGCCCCGGGACGGCGAGCAGCCCAACCAGCGGCAGAAGTTCAACCCGCTGGTGCGCCTGGACAGCGTCAACGGCGGCTCCGTCGAGGACGCCAAGAAGCGGCCCGATTTTTCCAAGCTGACGCCGTTGTACCCGAACCAGCGGCTGCGCCTGGAAACCACGCCCGACCGGCTGACCACCCGGGTCATCGACCTGATCATGCCGATCGGCAAGGGCCAGCGCGCGCTGATCGTCTCGCCGCCCAAGGCGGGCAAGACGACGATCCTGCAGGACATCGCCAACGCGATCACCAAGAACAACCCGGAATGCCACCTCATGGTCGTCCTCGTCGACGAGCGGCCCGAGGAGGTCACCGACATGACGCGCTCGGTCAAGGGCGAGGTCATCGCCTCGACCTTCGACCGGCCGCCGTCGGACCACACCTCGGTCGCCGAATTGGCGATCGAACGGGCCAAGCGCCTCGTCGAGCAGGGCAAGGACGTCGTGGTGCTGCTGGACTCGATCACCCGCCTGGGCCGCGCCTACAACAACGCGTCGCCCGCCTCGGGCCGGATCCTGTCCGGCGGTGTCGACTCCACCGCGCTGTATCCGCCCAAGCGTTTCCTGGGCGCCGCCCGCAACATCGAGGAAGGCGGGTCGCTGACCATCATCGCCACCGCGATGGTCGAGACCGGCTCCACCGGTGACACGGTCATCTTCGAGGAGTTCAAGGGCACCGGTAACGCCGAGCTCAAGCTGGACCGCAAGATCTCCGAACGCCGGGTCTTCCCCGCGGTCGACGTGAACCCGTCCGGCACCCGCAAGGACGAGCTGCTGTTGTCGCCCGACGAGTTCGGCATTGTGCACAAGCTGCGTCGCGTGCTGTCGGGTCTGGACCCGCACCAGGCCATCGACCTGCTGATGTCCCAGCTGCGCAAGACGAAGACCAACTACGAGTTCCTGGTGCAGGTGTCCAAGACGACCCCGGGGTCGATGGACAACGACTAGTCAGCGACCAGCGTCGCAAGCTGTGGCGGACACGCTGCAGCAACTGCTCCGTGAGCGGGTAGACCAGGACACGCCGGCGCTGAAGTACGGCGACCGGGTCTGGACCTGGCGTGAGTACGTGGCCGACGCCGCCGCCACCGCGGCCGCCGTCATCCGGGCCGCTGACGCGGGCCGCCCGCTGCACGTCGGCGCGCTGCTGGGCAACACCCCCGAGATGCTGACCGCCATGGCATCGGCCGCGCTCGGCGGGTACGTGCTGTGCGGCGTCAACGACACCCGCCGCGGCGCCGCGCTGGCCAGGGACATCCTGCACGCCCATTGCCAGATCCTGCTGACCGATCCGGCGCACAAAGCGCTGCTCGACGGCCAGGACCTGCCCGGTGTGCAGGTGTTCGACGTGTCCGGTGAATCCTGGGCTGCGCTGCTGGAGCGCGCCGGGCCGCTGACCCCCCATCGCGAGGTCGCCCCCACCGACACGTTCATGATGATGTTCACCTCGGGAACCAGCGGCGAGCCCAAGGCGGTGCAGGTCACCCACCTGACCGTGCTGTTCGCCGGCGCCACGTTGATCGCGCGGTTCGGTCTCGACGCGTCCGATGTCTGCTACCTGTCGATGCCGCTGTTCCACGCCAACGCGCTCTTTGCCGGTTGGAGCGTGGGGGTGGGCGCCGGCGCGGCGATGGTCCCCGCGACGTTCTCGGCGTCCGGGCTGCTGCCCGACCTGCGCCACTACGGGGCGACCTTCATGAACTACGTCGGCAAACCGCTGGCCTTCGTGCTGGCCACGCCGGAACGGCCCGATGATCGCGACAACCCGCTGCGCGTCGCGGTCGGCAACGAGGCGAGCGATCGCGACATCGCCGAGTTCAGCAGGCGGTTCGACTGCACGGTGTGGGACGGCTTCGGGTCCACCGAGGGCGCGATCATCATCACCCGCGAGGAGGGCTGCCCGCCCGGGTCGCTGGGCCGCGGCTTCCCCGGCGTGGCCATCTACGACCCGGACACGCTGGCCGAGTGCCCGCCCGCCGCCTTCGACGGGGACGGCGCCCTGGCCAACGGCGACGAGGCGATAGGGGAGCTGGTCAACACCACCGGCGCCGGCCTGTTCGCCGGCTACTACAACGACCCCGAGGCCACCGACGAGCGCCTTCGGCACGGCATGTTCTGGTCCGGCGACCTGGCCTATCGCGACGCCGACGGGTGGATTTACTTCGCCGGGCGCAGCGGCGACTGGCTGCGCGTCGACGGCGAGAACATGACCACGGCGCCCATCGAGCGGATTCTGCAGCGGTTGGCGCCGGTCAGCCACGTCGCGGTGTACGCGGTGCCCGACGAGCACGTCGGCGACCAGGTCATGGCGGCAATCGTGCTGGCCGACGACGCGCGGCTGACGCCCGAGGAGTTCGGCCAGTTCCTGGCCGCCCAGCCCGACCTGTCGCCCAAGGCGTGGCCCCGCCACGTCTGGCTCACCGATCGGCTGCCGACGACCGCGACCAACAAGATCCTCAAGCGCGAGCTGACCGCGCGCGGCGCCAACCCCCGCGGTGGGGTGCTGTGGACCCGCGGCGCAAAAAGCCGCGTCTACCGCGACACGTAAAGCACGCACACGACACGCCGATCAGAGTCGCACTGGCTGATATCTCGACGAATCGTGAGCTGTCCCCACACCCGGGAATGCGTGGGGGCAGCTCCGCGTTTGGGCTGATGTAGGTTGACCTGGCATAATCGACGGTCGACTACCCCCGAGGACCAGTTCAGGTCCCAGGAGTTCGCGCCGGGGCGCAAACGATCGAAGAGGACATGATGAAAGCTGATATTCACCCCGCCTACGGGGAGACCACCGTGCACTGCGGGTGCGGAAACACCTTCACCACGCGCAGCACCAAGCCCGGCGGCAACATCGTCGTCGAGGTCTGCTCGCAGTGCCACCCCTTCTACACCGGCAAGCAGAAGATCCTCGACAGCGGTGGCCGGGTGGCCCGCTTCGAGAAGCGCTACGGCAAGCGCAAGGCCGCAGCCGACAACGGCGAGTCGACCGACAAATAGCTGGCTTACCGACGCCCGAACTGTGCCCAAAGCCGCACAGGCCGGGCGTCGGTTCGTGTTCGGGGCAGGAGGTGTGAGATGACGCAGCCGGTGCAGACCATCGACGTGCTGCTGGCCGAACACGCCGAGCTCGAGCAGCGGCTGGCCGACCCCGAACTGCACAGCAATCCCGACGAGGCGCGCAAGGCCGGACGCCGGTTCGCCCGGTTGGCCCCAATCGTGGGCACCTACCGCAAGCTGGCGGCCGCGCGCGGCGACCTCGAGACGGCCCGCGAGCTGGCCGCCGACGACGAGTCGTTCGCCGACGAGGTGACCGAGCTGGAGGCGCGGGTCGCCGAGCTGGACACCCAACTGACCGACATGCTCGCACCGCGCGATCCCCACGACGGGGACGACATCGTGCTCGAGGTCAAATCCGGTGAGGGCGGCGAGGAATCGGCCTTGTTCGCCGCCGACCTGGCCCGGATGTACATCCGCTACGCCGAGCGGCACGGCTGGACGGTCACGGTGCTGGACGAAACCACCTCCGATCTGGGCGGTTACAAGGACGCGACGCTGGCCATCTCCAGCAAGGGCGACACCGCCGACGGGGTGTGGTCGCGGATGAAGTTCGAGGGCGGCGTCCACCGGGTGCAACGCGTTCCGGTGACGGAATCCCAAGGGCGCGTTCACACTTCGGCGGCCGGCGTGCTGGTCTACCCCGAGCCTGAGGAAGTCGCCGAGGTGCAGATCGACGAGTCGGATCTGCGCATCGACGTCTACCGCTCGTCCGGGAAGGGCGGCCAGGGCGTCAACACCACCGACTCCGCGGTGCGGATCACGCACCTGCCCACGGGAATCGTCGTCACCTGCCAAAACGAACGGTCCCAGCTGCAGAACAAGGCGCGCGCCCTGCAGGTGCTGGCCGCGCGGCTGCAGGCCCTCGCCGAGGAGAAGGCGCTGGCCGACGCCTCGGCCGATCGGGCCAGCCAGGTCCGCACCGTCGACCGCAGCGAACGGATCCGCACCTACAACTTCCCGGAGAACCGCATCACCGATCACCGAATCGGTTTCAAGGCGCACAATCTGGATCAGGTACTCGACGGCGACCTCGACGCGTTGTTCGACGCCCTCGGCGCCGCCGACAAGCAATCGCGGCTGCAACACGCATGACTGCACTGCGGCGCGCGATCGACTCGGCCGCGGCGCGACTCGCCGAAGCCGGGATCGATTCCGCCCGGTACGACGCCGAGGAGTTGGCCGCCCACCTGGTCGGCGCCGAACGAAGCCAGCTGACCCTCATCGCGGCTCCCGACGACGAATTCTTCGGGCGTTACCGCGACATCGTTGCCGCGCGCTCGCGGCGAGTTCCGTTGCAGCACCTCACCGGGGTGGCGGCGTTCGGGCCGGTGACGCTGCGGGTGGGCCCCGGCGTGTTCATCCCGCGCCCGGAGACCGAGGCCATGCTGGAATGGGCCACCGCGCAGCCGCTGAACGCTCGGCCCGTGATCGTCGATGTGTGCACCGGCTCGGGCGCTTTGGCCGCGGCCCTGGCCCGCCACCGTCCCGCCGCTCGGGTCATCGGCATCGATGACTCCGACGCGGCCCTGGCCTACGCGAGGCACAACACCGAGGGCACCGCCGTCGAGCTGGTGCGCGCCGACGTGACCACTCCCGGATTGCGTGCCGACCTGGACGGACTGGTCGACCTGGTGGTGTCCAACCCGCCCTACGTTCCCGACGGCAGCGCCGTGGAAGCTGAAGTGGCCCAACATGATCCGCCACATGCGGTGTTCGGCGGGGCGGACGGGATGGCGGTGATCGCCGCCGTCCTCCGGCTCGCGGGGCGCTGGCTGCGCCCGGGCGGCCTCTTCGCCGTCGAGCATGACGACACCACGTCCGCCCGGACAGTCGAATTGATCGACAGCACAGGACTTTTCGCGGACATCGAGGCCCGGGACGATCTGGCCGGACGGCCGAGGTTCGTGACGGCCCGACGGGGGGAGCCGTCGTGACCTCCGTCTTCGACTGCGCCGACCCCGACCAGCGCTCGCTCGGCATCGCCTCGGCCGCCGGCGCCCTGAAGAGCGGCCGGCTCGTCGTGCTGCCCACCGACACCGTGTACGGCATCGGCGCCGACGCGTTCGACAGCACCGCGGTGGCGGCGCTGCTCGCGGCGAAGGGCCGCGGCCGCGACATGCCGGTTGGGGTGCTGGTCGGCTCCTGGCACACCATCGAGGGCCTGGTCTACACGATGCCCGACGGGGCGCGCGACCTGATCCGTGCCTTCTGGCCCGGCGCGCTGAGCCTGGTGGTGCGGCAGGCGCCGTCGTTGCAGTGGGACCTCGGCGACGCCCGGGGCACCGTGATGCTGCGGATGCCGTTGCATCCGGTCGCCATCGAGCTGCTGCGCGAGGTCGGGCCCATGGCGGTGTCCAGCGCGAACGTCTCCGGCCGCCCACCCGCGGTCGACGCCGCCGAGGCGCGCAGCCAACTCGGCGACCTGGTCGACGTCTATCTCGACGCGGGCCCGGCGCGGCAGCAGGCCGCCTCCACGATTGTCGACCTCACCGATGACACCCCGCGCATCCTGCGCGCCGGTCCGGTGAGCGCCGAGCGGATCGCGGAAGTGCTTGGCATGGACGCGGGAAGCCTGATCGCCTAGCGCAACGCGGCCAATCCCGTCTCAGGTTGGTGCAGTACGGTTTCGTTGGTGTCCAGCCTTGCCGGTGGTCTGCTCGCCCTGTCCGATCGCGGCGCCGGCGTCCCGCTGCGCGAGCTCGCACTGGTTGGCCTGACGGCGGCCATCATCACCTACTTCGCGACCGGTCCGGTGCGGGTGCTGGCCACCCGGTTGGGAGCGGTCGCCTACCCGCGGGAACGCGACGTGCACGTGACGCCCACCCCGCGCATGGGCGGCCTCGCGATGTTCGTCGGCGTCGTCTCGGCCGTCTTCCTGGCTTGGCAACTCCCGGCACTTACCCGCGGATTCGTCTACTCCACCGGCATGCCCGCCGTCCTGGTGGCGGCCGCGGTGATCGTGGGCATCGGCCTGATCGACGACCGCTGGGGACTGGACGCCCTGACCAAGTTCGCCGGCCAGATCACCGCGGCCAGCGTGCTGGTCACGATGGGCGTCGCCTGGAGCGTCCTGTACATCCCGATCGGCGGGGTCGGCACCATCGTGCTGGACCAGGCCTCCTCGATCCTGCTCACCCTGGCGCTGACCGTGTCGTTCGTCAACGCGATGAACTTCGTCGACGGGCTCGACGGCCTGGCCGCCGGGCTGGGACTGATCATGGCGATGGCGATCTGCATGTTCTCGGTCGGCCTGCTGCGCGACCACGGCGGCGACGTGCTGTTCTATCCGCCCGCCGTCATCTCCGTCGTGATCGCGGGGGCCTGTCTGGGGTTCTTGCCGCACAACTTCCATCGGGCCAGGATCTTCATGGGCGATTCCGGCTCGATGCTGATCGGCCTGATGATCGCCGCAGCGGCCACGACCGCCGCCGGCCCCGTCTCGCAGAACGCCTACGGCGCCCGCGACGTGTTTGCTCTGCTGTCACCGTTCCTGCTGGTGGTGGCCGTCATTTTCGTGCCGATGCTCGACCTTCTACTGGCGATAGTGCGCCGCACCCGCGCGGGCCGCAGCGCGTTCAGCCCGGACAAAATGCACCTGCATCACCGGTTGCTGCAAATCGGGCATTCCCATCGCCGGGTGGTCCTGCTCATCTATCTGTGGGTGGGCATCGTCGCGTTCGGCGCCGCGAGCTCCATCTTTTTCAACCCGCGCGACACCGGTGCGGTCATGCTGGGCGCGATCGTGGTCGCCGGAGTGGCCACCGCGATCCCGCTGCTGCGCCGCCGCGACGACTACCAAAACGTGGACTTGGACTGACGAAACGCGCCTACGACACGCGGTAGTAGCGGTGCCGCTCGTATGGTACGGTGCAGGTAGAACCCCAAAAAGAGACCTTGAGGGTTGCCGGCCAGCCGGCCCGTCGGACGTCCGTCCGAGCGCGCCGATTCACGACCGACGTAGGGAGCTACCCCTTGGGGGATTGCCCTGTGACGTGCGATACGCTCGGCGGGCCACCGATCGGTCGGTCGGGGGTTCCCCGTTTCACTACCTGGGATTGAGGTGCTGCAGTGACGACGCCAGCGCAGGACGCGCCGTTGGTGTTTCCCTCTGTTGCTTTCCGTCCGGTTCGGCTGTTTGCGATCAGCCTCGGGATCACCGCGCTGGCGATCCTCGCCGCCGGATTGCTCGGTCACCTCATGGTCGGTGTGTTCTTCGGAATCGGGTTGTTCCTGGGTTTGCTCAACGCGCTGCTGGTACGGCATTCGGTGGATTCGATTACCGCGCGGGAGCACCCGCTGAAAAGGTCGATGGCGGTCAATTCGCTGTCGCGGCTGGCCATCATCACCATTGTCGGGCTGATCATCGCCTACGTTTTCCGGCCCGCGGGATTGGGCGTGCTTTTCGGCCTGGCGCTGTTCCAGGTGCTGCTCGTCGTGGCGACCGCGCTGCCGGTGTGGAAGAAGTTGCGCACGGGCGAACCGGGGCCGGCATCGGCCGTTGAGGCCCTGGAAGACACTGACGGAAGGAGCGCCGGCGATGATTGAGACGTTCCTGGCCGGTTCCCAGATCGAGGTCGGCGAGCACACCACCGCAAAGTGGCTCGGGATGACCGTCAACACCGACACCATCCTGTCGACGGCGATCGCCGCGGTGATCGTCCTCGCCCTGGCTTTCTTCCTGCGCGCCAAGATCACGTCGAGCGGCGTCCCCAGCGGAGTCCAATTGTTCTGGGAGGCGCTCACTATTCAGATGCGCGACCAGATCGAGGGCGCCATCGGGATGCGGATCGCGCCGTTCGTGCTGCCGCTGGCGGTCACGATCTTCGTGTTCATCCTGATCTCCAACTGGTTGTCGGTGCTGCCGCTGCAGTACACCGACAAATCCGGTCAGACCACCGAATTGCTCAAGTCGGCCGCGGCGGACATCAATTACGTGTTGGCGCTGGCCCTCTTCGTGTTCGTCTGCTACCACGTGGCCGGGATCTGGCGCCGCGGCATCATCGGGCACCCGATCAAGGTGCTCAAGGGGCACGTCGCGTTCCTGGCGCCCATCAACCTGGTCGAAGAACTGGCGAAGCCGATCTCGTTGTCGCTCCGACTTTTCGGCAACATCTTCGCCGGCGGCATCCTGGTGGCGCTGATCGCGCTCTTCCCCGCCTACATCATGTGGTTGCCCAACGCCATCTGGAAATCGTTCGACCTGTTCGTCGGGGCGATCCAGGCCTTCATCTTCTCGATCCTGACCATCTTGTACTTCAGCCAGGCCATGGAGCTGGAGGAGCACCATGACTAGAACGCTCACCAAACGTTCTGGCACACAAACGATCACAAGATAACGCTAGATAAGGAGAAACACATGGACCCCACTATCGCTGCCGGTGCCCTCATCGGCGGTGGACTGATCATGGGTGGCGGCGCTATCGGAGCCGGTATCGGTGACGGTGTCGCGGGCAACGCGCTGGTTTCGGGTATCGCGCGGCAACCCGAGGCGCAGGGCCGCTTGTTCACGCCGTTCTTCATCACCGTCGGTCTGGTTGAGGCGGCCTACTTCATCAACCTGGCGTTCATGGCGCTGTTCGTCTTCGCTACTCCCGTCACGTAGTTCGCTGTGATGGGTGACTCGAACGCCATTGTGCTGGCGGCCGGCCAGGCAGTAGCAGAGGGAGGCAAGGGGGGCGGCAACTTCCTTGTCCCCAACGGCACGTTTTTCTTCGTGCTGGCCATCTTCCTCATCGTGCTCGCCGTCATCGGCACCTTCGTGGTCCCGCCGATCCTGAAGGTGCTGCGCGAGCGCGACGCGATGGTCGCCAAGACCCAGGCCGACAACAAGAAGTCGGCCGAGCAGTTCGAAGCCGCCCAGGCCGATTACGAAGAAGCCATGAAGGAAGCGCGCGTGCAGGCGTCGTCGTTCCGCGACAACGCCCGCGCCGAGGGCCGTAAGGTCGTCGACGACGCGCGCGCCCGTGCCGAGCAAGAAGTGATGTCGACGCTGCAGCTGGCCGCCGAGCAATTGAAACGGGAAAGGGACGCCGTGGAACTGGATCTGCGCGCCAACGTGGGGATCATGTCGGCGACCCTGGCCAGCCGAATCGTCGGTGTCGACATCGCGCCCGCCGCCGCGTCCACCTCCGCCACCGAGTCGTCCGGGCGGTAATCAGCAAATGTGGACTTTCGTCGGACAGTTGTTCGGGTTTGCGGTCATCGTGGCTCTGGTAGTGCGATATGTCGTGCCGCCCGTGCGCAAAATGATGACCGCCCGGCAGGAGCTGGTGCGCCAGCAGTTGGCCGATTCGGCGAAGGCCGCCGATCGGCTGACCGAGTCGACGACCGCCCACAGCAAGGCGGTTGAGGCCGCCAAGGAAGAGGCAGAAAAGGTCGTCGAAGAGGCCAAGACGGACTCCGAACGCATCACCGAGCAATTGCAGGCCCAGGCCCTGGTCGAGGCCGACCGCATCAAAGCGCAGGGCACCCGCCAGGCAGAGCTGCTGCGCGCGCAGTTGACCCGGCAACTCCGCCTCGAGCTCGGACACGAATCCGTGCGCCAGGCAGGGGAATTGGTGCGCAACTACGTCGCCGACTCCGAACATCAGTCGGCCACCGTCGATCGGTTCCTGGACGATCTGGAAGCCATGGCGCCGGCACCCGCCGAGGTCGCCTACCCGTTGCTGGCGAAGATGCGCTCGGCCAGCCGGGAGGCGCTGCGCGCCCTGTCGGATCGGTTCGGCACCATCGCCAAGGACCTCGACAACAAAGCGCTGTCCTCCCTCTCCAGCGAGCTGGTGGCGGTGGCCAAAATGCTGGACCGCGAAATCGTGGTCACCCGCTACCTCACCGTGCCCGCCGAAGACGCGGCACCGCGGGTCCGGCTGATCGAACGACTGGTGTCCGACCAGGTCGGCGACGCCACGCTCGACGTGTTGCGGACGGCGGTGTCCGAACGCTGGTCGGCCAACACGGATTTGGTCGACGCCATCGAACACATTTCGCGGCAAGCCTTGCTGGAGGTCGCCGAACGCGAAGAAAAGGTCGATGAGGTCGAAGACCAATTGTTCAGGTTCTCGCGCCTTCTCGACGAGCAGCCGCGGCTTGCCATCCTGTTGGGCGATTACGGTTCCCCTGCCGAAGGCCGGATCGGCTTGCTGCGCAAGGTGCTTGAGAGCTCGAGCACGCGGGTAAACCCCGTGGCGCTGGCACTGCTGACCCAGACGATCGAGCTGCTGCGGGGCGAGCCCGCCGAGGTGGCCGTGAAGTTCCTGGCGGAAGTCGCGGTGGCACGCCGCGGCGAGATCGTCGCGCAGGTCACTGCCGCGGCCGGGCTCAGCGATACCCAGCGCGCCCATCTCACCGAAGTTCTCAGCCGCATCTATGCCCACCCGGTGACGGTGCAGTTGCAGATCGACCCCGACTTGCTGGGCGGGCTGTTGATCTCGGTGGCCGACGAGGTGATCGACGGGACGCTCTCCTCTCGTCTGGCCGCGGCCGAGGCCCAGCTGCCCGACTGAACACATCAGCTATAACCCCACGAACGAAGATCAAGTAGGAAGACGAAAAGCCATGGCAGAGTTGACAATCTCGGCTGACGACATCCAGGGCGCCATCGAGGAGTATGTAAGCTCCTTCACCGCCGACACCTCGCGCGAGGAAGTCGGCACGGTCGTCGACGCCGGGGACGGCATCGCGCACGTCGAGGGCTTGCCGTCCGTCATGACTCAGGAGCTGCTCGAGTTCCCGGGCGGTGTCCTCGGCGTCGCCCTCAACTTGGACGAGCACAGTGTCGGCGCGGTCATCCTGGGTGACTTCGAGAAAATTGAAGAAGGCCAACAGGTCAAGCGCACCGGCGAGGTCCTGTCGGTGCCGGTCGGCGACGCGTTCTTGGGCCGGGTCGTCAATCCGCTGGGGCATCCGATCGACGGGCGCGGGGACATCGAGACCGACGTGCGGCGCGCGCTGGAGCTCCAGGCGCCGTCGGTGGTCGAGCGTCAAGGCGTCAAGGAGCCCCTGCAGACGGGGATCAAGGCCATCGACGCCATGACGCCGATCGGCCGCGGCCAGCGCCAGCTGATCATCGGCGACCGCAAGACCGGCAAAACCGCGGTCTGCATCGACACCATCCTCAACCAGCGGCAGAACTGGGAGTCCGGCGACGAAAGCAAGCAGGTGCGTTGCGTGTACGTGGCCATCGGCCAGAAGGGCACCACCATCGCCGCCGTCCGTCGCGCGCTGGAAGAGGGCGGCGCGATGGACTACACCACCATCGTCGCGGCGCCCGCGTCTGACGCCGCCGGCTTCAAATGGCTTGCCCCGTATACCGGTTCGGCGATCGCCCAGCACTGGATGTACGGCGGCAAGCACGTCCTGATCGTGTTCGACGACCTCAGCAAGCAGGCCGAGGCCTACCGCGCGATCTCGCTGCTGTTGCGCCGCCCGCCGGGCCGCGAGGCCTACCCGGGCGACGTGTTCTACCTGCACTCGCGGCTGTTGGAGCGCTGCGCCAAGCTTTCCGACGAGCTCGGTGGCGGCTCACTGACGGGCCTGCCGATCATCGAGACCAAGGCCAACGACATCTCGGCCTACATCCCGACCAACGTCATCTCGATCACCGACGGGCAGTGCTTCCTCGAGTCCGACCTGTTCAACCAGGGTGTCCGGCCCGCCATCAACGTCGGCGTCTCGGTGTCCCGCGTCGGCGGCGCCGCGCAGATCAAGGCGATGAAGGAAGTGGCGGGCTCGTTGCGGCTGGACCTGTCGCAGTACCGCGAATTAGAGTCCTTCGCTGCTTTCGCCTCCGATCTGGACGCCACCTCCAAGGCGCAGCTGGAGCGCGGTGAGCGGCTGGTCGAACTGCTCAAGCAACGGCAGTACCAGCCCATGCCGGTCGAGGAGCAGGTGGTTTCGATCTTCCTGGGCACGGGCGGCCACCTGGACTCGGTGCCCGTCGAGGACGTCAGGCGGTTCGAAACGGAACTGCTGGACCACATGCGCGCCTCGGAAGAGAAGTTCCTGGCCGGGATCCGCGACACCCAGAAGCTGTCCGAAGAGGGCGAGAACCAGCTCACCGAGATCATCAAGAAGTTCAAGAAGGGCTTCGCGGCCTCCGACGGCGGGTCGGTGGTGCCCGACGAGCACGTCGAGGCTTTGGACGAGGAAGACCTGGCAAAGGAGTCGGTGCAGGTCAAGAAGGAGAAGCCGAAGAAGGAATCCAAGGACTCCAAGAAGGACAAGAAGTAGCTAACAATGGCGGCCACACTTCGCGAATTGCGCGGCCGAATTCGTTCGGCAGGGTCGATCAAAAAGATCACCAAGGCCCAGGAGATGATCGCGACGTCGCGCATCGGCAAGGCGCAGGCCCGGCTGGAATCCGCGCGGCCCTACGCCTTCCAGATCACCGCGACGCTCACCACCCTGTCCGCCGAGGCCGCTCTCGACCACCCGCTGCTGGTCGAGCGAGAGGAACCGAAGCGGGCTGGCGTCCTGGTGGTGTCCTCCGACCGGGGATTGTGCGGCGCCTACAACTCCAGCGTCTTCCGTCGCTCCGAGGAGCTGTTCTCCCTGATGCGGGAGGAAGGAAAGACGCCGGTGCTGTACACGGTCGGCCGTAAGGCGTTGAACTACTTCAAGTTCCGCAACTGGGACATCACCGATTCCTGGACGGGCTTCTCCGAGCAACCCACCTACGAAAACGCCACGGAGATCGCCTCGACCCTGGTCGACGCGTTCATGAAGGGCACCGGCGACGACGAGGGGCAGCAGTCGGAGGGCGTCCAGGGCGTCGACGAATTGCACATCGTCTACTCGGAGTTCAAGTCGATGATGTCGCAAACCGCGGTGGCCCACCGCATCGCGCCGCTGGTGGTCGAGTACGTCGAGGAAGAACCCGAGCTGCACACCCTTTACTCGTTCGAGCCCGATGCGACAACGCTTTTTGAGGCTTTACTGCCGCGGTACCTGACCACCCGCGTCTATGCGGCGCTCTTGGAAGCCGCGGCATCGGAGCTGGCGTCGCGCCAACGAGCGATGAAGTCGGCAACCGACAACGCGGACGACCTGATCAAAGAGCTGACGCTGATGGCGAACCGCGAGCGGCAGGCCCAGATCACCCAGGAGATCAGCGAAATCGTCGGCGGCGCAAACGCGCTCGCCGACGCTAAGTAGCGCACGAGGAAGAAGAAAAATGACTGCCACTGACCAGAAGACCAAAGACACCGGGAAGTCCGCGGACACCGACACCAGCGGCCGGGTGGTGCGCGTGACCGGCCCCGTCGTCGACGTCGAGTTCCCGCGCGGCTCGGTCCCCGAACTGTTCAACGCGCTGCACGCCGACATCACCTACGAGGCGATGGCCAAGAAGCTCACGCTGGAGGTGGCGCAGCACCTGGGCGACAACCTGGTGCGCACGATCTCGTTGCAGCCCACCGACGGACTGGTGCGCGGCGTCGAGGTCACCGACACCGGCAAACCGATCTCCGTGCCGGTGGGCGAGGACGTCAAGGGCCACGTCTTCAACGCCCTGGGCGACTGCCTGGACGAGCCGGGGTACGGAGAGGACTTCGACCACTGGTCGATCCACCGCAAGCCGCCGGCCTTCGAGGACCTCGAGCCGCGCACCGAGATGCTCGAAACCGGCCTGAAGGTCGTCGACCTGCTGACCCCGTACGTGCGTGGCGGCAAGATCGCCCTGTTCGGCGGTGCCGGTGTCGGTAAGACGGTGCTCATCCAGGAGATGATCAACCGTATCGCCCGAAACTTCGGTGGCACTTCGGTTTTCGCCGGCGTGGGTGAGCGCACCCGCGAGGGCAACGACCTGTGGGTGGAGCTCAAGGAAGCCGACGTGCTCAAGGACACCGCGCTGGTGTTCGGTCAGATGGACGAGCCGCCCGGCACCCGTATGCGGGTGGCGCTGTCCGCGCTGACGATGGCCGAGTGGTTCCGCGACGAGGCCGGCCAGGACGTGCTGCTGTTCATCGACAACATCTTCCGGTTCACCCAGGCCGGCTCCGAGGTGTCGACGCTCCTCGGTCGCATGCCGTCGGCGGTGGGCTACCAGCCCACGCTGGCCGACGAGATGGGTGAGCTGCAGGAGCGCATCACCTCGACGCGAGGCAAATCGATTACCTCCATGCAGGCCGTGTACGTGCCCGCCGACGACTACACCGACCCGGCGCCGGCCACCACGTTCGCTCACCTGGACGCCACCACCGAGCTGTCGCGTTCGGTGTTCTCCAAGGGCATCTTCCCCGCGGTGGACCCGCTGGCGTCGAGCTCGACGATCCTGGACCCCGGTGTCGTCGGTGACGAGCACTACCGCGTGGCACAGGAAGTCATCCGAATCCTGCAGCGCTACAAGGACCTTCAGGACATCATCGCCATCCTCGGCATCGACGAGCTGTCCGAGGAGGACAAGCAGCTGGTGCAGCGCGCCCGGCGCATCGAGCGGTTCCTGTCGCAGAACATGATGGCCGCCGAACAGTTCACCGGCCAGCCCGGTTCGACGGTGCCGGTGAAGGAGACCATCGAGGCGTTCGACAAGCTGACTAAGGGCGACTTCGACCACATCCCCGAGCAGGCCTTCTTCCTGATTGGCGGCCTCGACGACTTGGCCAAGAAAGCCGAAAGCTTCGGCGCCAAGCTCGATTCCTGAGGTTGAGTCGAAAGGTATTGGCATGGCTGAATTGAACGTTGAGATCGTCGCCGTCGACCGGAAGATCTGGTCGGGTGAGGCAACGTTCCTGTTCACCCGCACCACCGTCGGCGAGATCGGCATCCTGCCCCACCACATCCCACTGGTCGCACAGCTGGTGGACGACGCCATGGTGCGTGTCGAACGCGAAGGCGAGGACGACCTGCGGGTCGCGGTGGATGGCGGGTTCCTGACGGTGACCGAGGAACAGGTCAGCATCCTGGCCGAATCGGCTGAGTTCGAGTCGGAGATCGACGAGAGCGCCGCCAGGGAAGCAGCCGAGTCCGACGATCCCCGCATCGCCGCGAGGGGGCGCGCCAGACTGCGCGCCGTCGGCGCGATCGACTAACGCCGTCGATGAGCGCGCCCATGGTCGGCATGGTCGTGCTCGTCGTCATGCTGGGGGCCGCCGTCCTCGCACTGAGCTATCGGCTGTGGAAGCTGCGCCAGGGCGGAACGGCCGGGATCATGCGGGACATCCCCGCCGTCGGCGGGCACGGCTGGCGGCACGGCGTGATCCGCTATCGCGGCGGTGAGGCCGCCTTCTACCGGCTGTCCAGCCTGCGTTTGTGGCCGGACCGCCGGCTCAGCCGGCGGGGCGTGGAGATCGTGGCCCGGCGTGCGCCGCGCGGCGACGAATTCGACATCATGACCGACGAGATCGTCGTGCTGGAGCTGCGCGACACGACGCAGGACCACAGGTCCGGTTACGAGCTCGCGCTCGACAAGGGCGCCCTGACCGCATTCCTGTCCTGGCTGGAATCCCGTCCCTCACCGCGCGCACGCCGTCGCAGCGTGTGACTACCACGGGCTGACCGTCTGGCAGCCGTATTCCTCGGGCGCGACGTCGCGCACCGTTTCGCTGAACTGCCAGCGATGCCCCGCGAGATCCTCGACGGTGCATTCCCGTTCGCCGTAGTCGCGGTCGACGGGCGGCTCCAACACTTTCGCACCGGCCGCCCGGGCGCGTTCGAACTGGCCGTCCACGTCGGCGACCCGCACCTTGATCTCGTGCGTGACGACGCCGGCCGTCGGCGGTCGCCGCTCACCGGCGACGTCCGCGACGATCATGGCCCCGTCCGCGCCGATGCCCAGCTGTGCGCGGTGGCACTCGCCGATCCGGGTTCGCTCGACGAAGCCGAAGGCCGCGGCGAGCCAGTCCACCGCCGCGCGCACGTCCGGGTAGAAAAGCACGGGGATCACGGCGACCGGCGGGATCGATCGGTTGTGTTTCATTGCGGCACTGTAGCTTAGCTTTCATCGGACGTCGCCGCCCGGCTTCCAAAGCACGTCCCCCTCGGGGTTGGCCGCCCGGGCCAGGATGAACAGCAGGTCCGACAGCCGGTTCAGGTACTTCGCCGGCAGCACGCTGACCCCGTCGGGCAGGGAATCGATCGCGGCCCACGCTGAGCGCTCGGCCCGCCGCACCACGGTGCGAGCGACGTGCAACAGCGCCGACAGCGGCGAACCTCCGGGCAACACAAAGGAATTCAGCGCCGGCAGGGGCTCGTTGTACTTGTCGCACCATGCTTCGAGGCGATCGATGTAGGCCTGGGCAACGCGCAGCGGGGGATATTTGGGGTTTTCCACCACCGGCGTCGACAGATCCGCGCCGGCGTCGAACAAGTCGTTCTGGATCTGCCGCAGCACGCCCGCGATTTCCCCGTCGGGCCGACCGAGGGCGATCGCGACGCCGATCGCGGAGTTGGCCTCGTCGCAGTCCGCGTACGCCACCAGGCGGGGATCGTTCTTGGAGACCCGGGAGAAATCGCTCAACCCAGTCGTCCCGTCGTCGCCGGTTCGGGTATATATGCGGGTCAGGTGGATCGCCATGAGAAAACGGTACTCGGCCGGCCGC
Source organism: Mycobacterium interjectum (assembly GCF_900078675.2). GTDB lineage: Bacteria > Actinomycetota > Actinomycetes > Mycobacteriales > Mycobacteriaceae > Mycobacterium > Mycobacterium interjectum. The sequence goes on along the minus strand of NZ_LT546237.1, from coordinate 2,731,236 downwards.
CTCGCTCGGCCGCGCGGAGCGCATCGTCGTCAAGCGAGGCTGACTGACAAGCCGAAACCGCTTCACTAAACTGACGCGGGTGACTGAGCGATTCGTGGTGACCGGCGGAAACCGGTTGTCCGGCGAAGTCGCCGTCGGGGGCGCCAAGAACAGCGTGCTCAAGCTGATGGCCGCGACCCTGCTGGCCGAGGGCACCAGCACCATCACCAACTGCCCCGACATCCTCGACGTGCCACTGATGGCCGAGGTCTTGCGCGGCCTGGGCGCCACCGTCGAACTCGACGGCGACGTCGCCCGCATCACCTCACCCGACGAGCCCAAGTACGACGCCGACTTCGCGGCGGTGCGACAGTTCCGCGCCTCGGTCTGCGTGTTGGGCCCGCTGGTCGGCCGCTGCAAACGCGCCAGGGTCGCGCTCCCGGGCGGGGACGCGATCGGGTCGCGCCCGCTGGACATGCATCAGGCGGGCCTGCGGCAGCTCGGCGCGCAGTGCAACATCGAGCACGGATGCGTGGTCGCCCAGGCGGACACCTTGCGCGGCGCGGAGATTCAGCTGGAGTTCCCGTCCGTGGGGGCCACCGAGAACATCCTGATGGCCGCCGTCGTGGCCGAGGGCGTCACCACTATTCATAACGCGGCGCGCGAACCGGACGTGGTCGATCTGTGCACGATGCTCAACCAGATGGGCGCGCAGATCGAAGGCGCGGGTTCGCCGACCATGACGATCACCGGCGTCCCGCGGTTGCATCCGACGGAACACCGCGTGATCGGCGACCGCATCGTGGCCGCCACCTGGGGCATCGCCGCCGCGATGACGCGCGGCGACATCGAGGTGACCGGCGTCGACCCGGCCCACCTGCAGGTGGTGCTGCACAAGCTGCACGACGCGGGTGCCACGGTCACCCAGACCGACAGCAGCTTCCGCGTGGCCCAGTACGAGCGCCCGAAGGCGGTCAACGTCGCGACGTTGCCTTTTCCCGGGTTTCCGACCGACCTGCAGCCGATGGCGATCGCGCTGGCCTCGATCGCGGACGGCACGTCGATGATCACGGAAAACGTGTTCGAGGCGCGCTTCCGGTTCGTCGAGGAGATGATCCGGCTGGGCGCCGACGCCCGCACCGACGGGCACCACGCCGTCGTGCGGGGCCTGCCGCAACTTTCCAGCGCCCCGGTGTGGTGTTCGGACATCCGGGCCGGCGCCGGCCTGGTGCTGGCCGGGCTCGTCGCCGACGGCGACACCGAGGTCCACGACGTCTTCCACATCGATCGCGGCTACCCGTTGTTCGTGGAAAACCTGGCGATTTTGGGAGCGGAGATCGAGCGGGTAGAGTAGTCAAAGTCAGTGCCCCACAAGGGCGGTCACCCCGCGAGGGGGACCGAAACCGGGGAATTGACTCCCTCGCCGGATCGGTACTAGCCTGGCACGGCTGCCCCGCAGCGGTCACCACACAAGATGGCCAAAACTGGGGCTTGACGCCTCCGCCGGAACGGTATTAAGCTGGCAGGGTTGCCCGGAAGCGGGCGAAAACAAGCATGAGTGTTGTTTGAGAACTCAATAGTGTGTTTGGTCTTTTTAATTTGTTGTTGTTTTTTGGCCATACTCTGCACTCCCCGTGTGTGGGTATGGCCGTTTTTTTGATGCCAGTATATTGGCGTCTTGTCAGGTATCTCTGATTGTAAATTCACCTCGTTTATCGAGGAGATTTTGTTTGGAGAGTTTGATCCTGGCTCAGGACGAACGCTGGCGGCGTGCTTAACACATGCAAGTCGAACGGAAAGGCCCCTTCGGGGGTACTCGAGTGGCGAACGGGTGAGTAACACGTGGGTAATCTGCCCTGCACTTCGGGATAAGCCTGGGAAACTGGGTCTAATACCGGATAGGACCTCGAGGCGCATGCCTTGTGGTGGAAAGCTTTTGCGGTGTGGGATGGGCCCGCGGCCTATCAGCTAGTTGGTGGGGTGACGGCCTACCAAGGCGACGACGGGTAGCCGGCCTGAGAGGGTGTCCGGCCACACTGGGACTGAGATACGGCCCAGACTCCTACGGGAGGCAGCAGTGGGGAATATTGCACAATGGGCGCAAGCCTGATGCAGCGACGCCGCGTGGGGGATGACGGCCTTCGGGTTGTAAACCTCTTTCAGCAGGGACGAAGCGCAAGTGACGGTACCTGCAGAAGAAGCACCGGCCAACTACGTGCCAGCAGCCGCGGTAATACGTAGGGTGCGAGCGTTGTCCGGAATTACTGGGCGTAAAGAGCTCGTAGGTGGTTTGTCGCGTTGTTCGTGAAATCTCACGGCTTAACTGTGAGCGTGCGGGCGATACGGGCAGACTGGAGTACTGCAGGGGAGACTGGAATTCCTGGTGTAGCGGTGGAATGCGCAGATATCAGGAGGAACACCGGTGGCGAAGGCGGGTCTCTGGGCAGTAACTGACGCTGAGGAGCGAAAGCGTGGGGAGCGAACAGGATTAGATACCCTGGTAGTCCACGCCGTAAACGGTGGGTACTAGGTGTGGGTTTCCTTCCTTGGGATCCGTGCCGTAGCTAACGCATTAAGTACCCCGCCTGGGGAGTACGGCCGCAAGGCTAAAACTCAAAGGAATTGACGGGGGCCCGCACAAGCGGCGGAGCATGTGGATTAATTCGATGCAACGCGAAGAACCTTACCTGGGTTTGACATGCACAGGACGCCGGCAGAGATGTCGGTTCCCTTGTGGCCTGTGTGCAGGTGGTGCATGGCTGTCGTCAGCTCGTGTCGTGAGATGTTGGGTTAAGTCCCGCAACGAGCGCAACCCTTATTTCATGTTGCCAGCGGGTAATGCCGGGGACTCGTGAGAGACTGCCGGGGTCAACTCGGAGGAAGGTGGGGATGACGTCAAGTCATCATGCCCCTTATGTCCAGGGCTTCACACATGCTACAATGGCCGGTACAAAGGGCTGCGATGCCGCAAGGTTAAGCGAATCCTTTTAAAGCCGGTCTCAGTTCGGATCGGGGTCTGCAACTCGACCCCGTGAAGTCGGAGTCGCTAGTAATCGCAGATCAGCAACGCTGCGGTGAATACGTTCCCGGGCCTTGTACACACCGCCCGTCACGTCATGAAAGTCGGTAACACCCGAAGCCAGTGGCCTAACCCTTTGGGAGGGAGCTGTCGAAGGTGGGATCGGCGATTGGGACGAAGTCGTAACAAGGTAGCCGTACCGGAAGGTGCGGCTGGATCACCTCCTTTCTAAGGAGCACCACGAAAAGCACCCCAACTGGTGGGGTGCAGGCCGTGAGGGGTTCTCGCCTGTAGTGGGCGAGGGCCGGGTGCGCAACAACAAGCGAAAGCCAGACACACTATTGGGTCCTGAGGCAGCACTCGGGTTGTTTCGAGTGGTGTCCCCCCATCTTGGTGGTGGGGTGTGGTGTTTGAGAACTGGATAGTGGTTGCGAGCATCTAAATGGATGCACTGCCTGCGTGGTGGTGTGTCCATTAAATGTGTAATTTTTCTTTGGTTTTTTGTGTTTGTAAGTGCTTAAGGGCGCATGGTGGATGCCTTGGCATCGAGAGCCGATGAAGGACGTGGGAGGCTGCGATATGCCTCGGGGAGCTGTCAACCGAGCGTTGATCCGAGGATTTCCGAATGGGGAAACCCAGCACGAGTGATGTCGTGTTACCCGCACCTGAATATATAGGGTGCGGGAGGGAACGCGGGGAAGTGAAACATCTCAGTACCCGTAGGAAGAGAAAACAATTGTGATTCCGTCAGTAGTGGCGAGCGAACGCGGAACATGGCTAAACCGCACGCATGTGTAACCGGGTAGGGGTTGTGTGTGCGGGGTTGTGGGATTGATACGTCTCAGCTCTACCTGGCTGAGGGGTAGTCAAAAAGTGTCGTGGTTAGCGGAAATGGCCTGGGATGGTCTGCCGTAGACGGTGAGAGCCCGGTACGCGAAAACCCGGCACCTGCCTTGTATCAACTCCCGAGTAGCAGCGGGCTCGTGGAATCTGCTGTGAATCTGCCGGGACCACCCGGTAAGCCTAAATACTTCTCGATGACCGATAGCGGATTAGTACCGTGAGGGAATGGTGAAAAGTACCCCGGGAGGGGAGTGAAAGAGTACCTGAAACCGTGTGCCTACAATCCGTCAGAGCCTCCTTGTGGGGTGATGGCGTGCCTTTTGAAGAATGAGCCTGCGAGTCAGGGACATGTCGCGAGGTTAACCCGTGAGGGGTAGCCGCAGCGAAAGCGAGTCTGAATAGGGCGCATCCCCTTTGGGGTGTAGTGGCATGTTCTGGACCCGAAGCGGAGTGATCTACCCATGGCCAGGGTGAAGCGCGGGTAAGACCGCGTGGAGGCCCGAACCCACTTAGGTTGAAGACTGAGGGGATGAGTTGTGGGTAGGGGTGAAAGGCCAATCAAACTCCGTGATAGCTGGTTCTCCCCGAAATGCATTTAGGTGCAGCGTTGCGTGTTTCACCACGGAGGTAGAGCTACTGGATGGCCGATGGGCCCTACTAGGTTACTGACGTCAGCCAAACTCCGAATGCCGTGGTGTATAGCGTGGCAGTGAGACGGCGGGGGATAAGCTCCGTACGTCGAAAGGGAAACAGCCCAGATCGCCGGCTAAGGCCCCTAAGCGTGTGCTAAGTGGGAAAGGATGTGCAGTCGCAGAGACAACCAGGAGGTTGGCTTAGAAGCAGCCACCCTTGAAAGAGTGCGTAATAGCTCACTGGTCAAGTGATTGTGCGCCGATAATGTAGCGGGGCTCAAGCACACCGCCGAAGCCGCGGCAACCGAAAGGTTGGGTAGGGGAGCGTCCCTCATGCAGCGAAGCCGCCGGGTGACCGGTGGTGGAGTGTGGGGGAGTGAGAATGCAGGCATGAGTAGCGATAAGGCAAGTGAGAACCTTGCCCGCCGTAAGACCAAGGGTTCCTGGGCCAGGCCAGTCCGCCCAGGGTGAGTCGGGACCTAAGGCGAGGCCGACAGGCGTAGTCGATGGACAACGGGTTGATATTCCCGTACCCGTGTGTGCGCGTCCCTGACGAATCAGCGGTACTAACCACCCAAAACCGGATCGACCATTCCCCTTCGGGGGCATGGAGTTTCGGGGCTGCGTGGGACCTCCGTTGGTAGTAGTCAAGCGATGGGGTGACGCAGGAAGGTAGCCGTACCAGTCAGTGGTAATACTGGGGCAAACCTGTAGGGAGAGCGATAGGCAAATCCGTCGCTCATATTCCTGAGAGGTGATGCATAGCCGATTGAGGTGAATTCGGTGATCCTCAGCTGCCAAGAAAAGCCTCTAGCGAGCACACACACGGCCCGTACCCCAAACCGACACAGGTGGTCAGGTAGAGCATACCGAGGCGTACGAGATAACTATGGTTAAGGAACTCGGCAAAATACCCCCGTAACTTCGGGAGAAGGGGGGCCGGAATACCGTGAACAGCCTTGCGCTGGGAGCGGGATCCGGTCGCAGAAACCAGCGAGAAGCGACTGTTTACTAAAAACACAGGTCCGTGCGAAGTCGCAAGACGATGTATACGGACTGACGCCTGCCCGGTGCTGGAAGGTTAAGAGGACCCGTTAACCGCAAGGTGAAGCGGAGAATTTAAGCCCCAGTAAACGGCGGTGGTAACTATAACCATCCTAAGGTAGCGAAATTCCTTGTCGGGTAAGTTCCGACCTGCACGAATGGCGTAACGACTTCTCGACTGTCTCAACCATAGACTCGGCGAAATTGCACTACGAGTAAAGATGCTCGTTACGCGCGGCAGGACGAAAAGACCCCGGGACCTTCACTACAACTTGGTATTGGTGTTCGGTACGGTTTGTGTAGGATAGGTGGGAGACTGTGAAACCTCAACGCCAGTTGGGGTGGAGTCGTTGTTGAAATACCACTCTGATCGTATTGGACACCTAACGTCGAACCGTATATCCGGTTCACGGACAGTGCCTGGCGGGTAGTTTAACTGGGGCGGTTGCCTCCTAAAATGTAACGGAGGCGCCCAAAGGTTCCCTCAACCTGGACGGCAATCAGGTGTTGAGTGTAAATGCACAAGGGAGCTTGACTGCGAGACCTACACGTCAAGCAGGGACGAAAGTCGGGATTAGTGATCCGGCACCCCCGAGTGGAAGGGGTGTCGCTCAACGGATAAAAGGTACCCCGGGGATAACAGGCTGATCTTCCCCAAGAGTCCATATCGACGGGATGGTTTGGCACCTCGATGTCGGCTCGTCGCATCCTGGGGCTGGAGCAGGTCCCAAGGGTTGGGCTGTTCGCCCATTAAAGCGGCACGCGAGCTGGGTTTAGAACGTCGTGAGACAGTTCGGTCTCTATCCGCCGCGCGCGTCAGAAACTTGAGGAAACCTGTCCCTAGTACGAGAGGACCGGGACGGACGAACCTCTGGTCCACCAGTTGTCCCACCAGGGGCACCGCTGGATAGCCACGTTCGGACAGGATAACCGCTGAAAGCATCTAAGCGGGAAACCTTCTCCAAGATCAGGTTTCTCACCCTTTTAGAGGGATAAGGCCCCCCACAGAACATGGGTTCGATAGGCCAGACCTAGAAGCTCAGTAATGAGTGTAGGGAACTGGCACTAACCGGCCGAAAACTTACCAACACAAATCGCAACCACGATCCAGCTGCGCGACAATTGTCGCGCCGAACACCGCACCCCCCACCAGAACACTTGAATGAAAAATAAATAGAGTTACGGCGGCCACAGCGACAGGGAAACGCCCGGTCCCATCCCGAACCCGGAAGCTAAGCCTGTCAGCGCCGATGATACTGCCCTATTCGGGTGGAAAAGTAGGACACCGCCGAACATATACAAAAACACCCCCGGAAACGGGGGTGTTTTTGCATATTCCCTGCCGCCCAACGTCGAGTTGTTGGGGCGATTATCACCACAACAACTCGACGTTCGTCCGCCTAGTCGAACAATGTCAGATCCGCCGGCGCCCGCTTTTTCTCCAAGTCGAGCAGTGTGCGCTTGCGGTCCAGCCCGCCCCCGTAGCCGGTGAGGCTTCCGCCGGCGCCGATCACCCGGTGGCAGGGAACGACGATCGCGATGGGGTTGTGGCCGTTGGCCCAGCCCACCGCGCGCGCCGAACCGGGGGCGCCGATCTGTTCGGCGATCTCCCCGTACGACCGCGTCTCGCCGTAGGGGATCGTCAGCAGCGCCCGCCACACCCGCCGCTGAAATTCGGTGCCCCGCAGCTCGAGCTCGATGTCGAAGTCGGTGAGCTCGCCCGCGAAATAGGCGCCGAGTTGCTCGACGGCCGCATCGAACGCCCGCGCGTCGGGCGACCAGCCGGCGCGGTTCGGCTCGTAGGTCTGGTCGACCATCCGCAGATTCGTCAGGACCGGGCTACGCCCGGCCAACGTCAGCAGCCCGATCGGGCTCTCGATGGTGCGATAGCTGATCATGCGCCCTCCTTTGCAGGCTTTGGTGGCCAATGGTTTACCGGATGATCGAGGGTGGTCCACAGATGTTGGGTGGCATACGAGCGCCAGGGTCGCCAGCGGGCGCTGCGCTCGATGAGTTTCCGCTGATCCGCGGGCAGCCCGAGTTGCTTTGCGGCCAGCCGAAGTCCGAGGTCGCTGGCGGGAAACGCATCCGGGTCGCCCAGGGCGCGCATCGCGATCACCTCGGCGGTCCAGGGTCCGACGCCGGGCAGCGCCAGCAACTGTGAGCGGGCGGCCTCCCAATCGCTCCCGGCGTCCAGGACGACGCTGCCGTCGGCGAGGCCGGCGATCAGCGCGTGCAGCGTGCGCCGTCGAGCTTCGGGGACCGCGAGGCGGACGGGATCGATCGGCCCGTTTTCCAAGAGCTGTTCGACCGACGGGAAGGCATGTGTCAACGCGCCCTCGGGGTCGTGCACCGGGCGTCCGTAGGCCGCGACCAGCCTGCCCGCGTGGGTTCTGGCGGCCTTGGTCGAGACCTGCTGGCCCAGCACCGCGCGCACGGCCAGCTCGGCCTCGTCCACCGTCCGCGGAATGCGTTGGCCCGGTGCTTTTTCCACCACCGCGGCCAGCTCGGGGTCGCTGGCCAGCGCGTCGACCACCGCTTCGGGGTCGGCGTCGAGGTCCAGCAACCGCCGGCAGCGGGCGATCGCGGTGGTGAGGTCGCGGAAGTCGTCGAGTGCCAGCCGGCAGCGGACGTGGTCCACGGCCGGCGCCAGCGTCACGACCGCGCCGCCATGCGGAAGCCGAAGGCTGCGCCGGTAGGCGCCGTCGCGCACTTCCTCGCAGCCGGGCACGACGCCGGCCGCGAGGTGGCCGAAGACGCCCTCGTATGCGAACGGTGTGCGCACGGGCAGCCGAAGGCACAGCGCACCAGGGGGATTCGTTTCGGCGCCAACCCGCACGGCCGGCCGCCGGCGCAGCGCAGACGGCGTGGTCTCGAACACCGAGCGCACGGTGTCGTTGAACTGCCGGATGCTGGAGAATCCGGCGGCGAACGCGACGTCGCCGAACGGCAGCGTGGTGGTCTCGATGAGCAGCCGCGCGGTCTGGGCCCGTTGCGCCCGGGCCAGCGCGAGCGGGCCGGCGCCGACCTCGGCGCTCAGGAGCCGCTCGAGCTGCCGCGGGGTGTAACCGAGGTGGGCCGCGAGACCCCCGACGCCCTCCCGGTCCACGGTTCCGTCGCCGATCAGCCGCATCGCCCGCGCGGCGACGTCGCCGCGCACGTTCCATTCGGGGGATCCGGGCGAGGCGTCGGGACGGCACCGCTTGCACGCCCGGAACCCCGCCCGCTGGGCGGCCGCCGCCGTTGGGTAGAAACGCACGTTGCGCGCGAACGGCGGCCGCACGGGGCAGCTGGGCCGGCAATAGATCCGCGTCGTCAGCACCGCGGTGACGAACCAGCCGTCGAACCGGGCGTCCTTGGATTGGACGGCCCGGTAGCAGCGGTCGAAATCGTCGTGCACGGTTCCACAGTTACACCCGGCTGCCGACAAAACTGGCGGAAAAGCGACATCGATGTGGGAGCGGCCCATCGTCGCTAATCCGGCTTGTCCAATTCCGTGACAATCGTCTCCGCGAGCTGAGGCGGTGGGGTTTTGAGTGGCAGCACGGCCGGTCCTTGGTGGTGTCCGCCGACCACCCGGTTGGCCCATCGCAAGACACCGCGATGATTATGACCGCGCGGTCCTGTCGTTGATCACCTCGATCACCGGGTCGTCGTCACCGACGTCGAACCACCGGGCGACATAGCGGCGTTGTATACATCCTCGCGCTGATGTGCTTCACCGCTCGATCACTCTGAGTGAGGCCGGCCGATCGGTCAGGCGCCGAACAACTGGGTGATCTTCGAAAAGAGTTGCCAGACACCATAAGCGAACGGCAGCGCCACCCACAGCCAGGCCAGTGCGATGGGGGCGGGGCGTGCCGTCGTCGTCGGGTTCGTCACGGTTGCCTCTCCGGTTGCCGGTGGGGAATTGCCTCGGGCGCCAACGCTGCGCCGTCGGGCGGTGCGGGCTCATGGAATATGGGGGCCACGGGCCTGATCAGCTCGTTGCAGATCAGCCCGACGACCAGCAGGGCGATCATCACCTCGAACGACACGAGGTAGAGGTCGGGGCCATGCTTCCCGGCCGTCTTCTGGGAATCGGCGATGGCGTTGACGATGAGCGGGCCCAGCACACCCGCGACCGACCAGGCCGTCAGCAGCCTGCCGTGGATCGCGCCCACCTCGTAGGTGCCGAACAGGTCCCGCAGATACGCCGGAACCGTCGAGAAGCCCGCGCCGTAAAACGACAGGATGAGCACGGTGCACAGCAAGAAGGTGACCTTGTTGGTATTCGTCGTCAACACCAGCGTGAGATACAGGAGTGCGCCCCCGCCGAGGTAGAGGCGGTAGATGTTCTTGCGGCCCAGCGCATCCGACAGCGACGACCAGCCGATCCGGCCGAGCATGTTGGCCAGCGACAGCAGGGCGACGAACCCGGCGGCCGCCGAAGCCAGCGCGGCCGCGCGGGGCGCCCGCGGGAAGAAATCCTGGTAGATCGGTGCGGCCTTCTCCAGGATGCCGATCCCGGCGGTCACGTTGAAGCAGAGCACCGCCCACAGGAGCCAGAACTGCGGCGTCTTGATCGCGTTGGCTGCCGACACGCCGGCCGTACTGACCAGCGATCCGGCCGTGTCCGGCATGGGTTTCCAGCCCGCCGGCGCCCAACCCGGCGCCGGCACCCGGATCAGCAGGCATCCCATCGACATGAACACGGCATAGCTGCAGCCCATCACCAGGAAGGTCCGTGCGACGCCGGCGGTGCTGGTGCGGCCGAACGCGTCGAGCAGGCTGTTGGTCCACGGCGAGGCGATCAGGGCCCCACCGCCGAAGCCCATGATCGCCAGTCCGGTCGCCATTCCCGGGCGGTCGGGAAACCACTTGATCAACGTGGACACCGGTGAGATGTAGCCGATACCGAGGCCGACCCCTCCGACGACCCCGTAGCCCACCACGACGAGCCAGTATTGGCGGACGGAAACTCCGAATCCCGCGATCAGCAGCCCGCTGCAGAAACACACGGTGGCCACGACCATGGCCCAGCGTGGCCCGTAGTGGTCGACGCGGGTGCCGAACGCCGCGGCCGAAAGGCCCAGCGCCACAATGGCGACGGTGAACGGCATCGCGCTCGCGGTTCCGGAGACGTGCAGCGACTTCTCCAGCGGGATCTTGAAGACGCTCCAGGCGTAGGCCGAGCCGATGGCGAGGTGGATGGACAGCGCGGCCGGTGGAACCAGCCAGCGGCTCCATCCGGGTTGGGCAACGATTCTCGAACGGTCCAGCAAGCCAACGCTTGTCACGATGCACCCTTCTCCCGCGGGCGGAGCTCCGTCCCGTCGCCACTATTTGCGGGGTGCAACCTCGCGGTCAAGGCACGATTTCTATTGTCCGATAAGGGATTTCTATCGACAACGCTGATCGGTGTTGACCACGGGCGTTGTCAGCGCGGATCAGCGATCGGACCGGGCGGCCTCAACCGGGTGGGCTAGCCGCGTGGGGCGCTCGTACCCGCGCAGGGTCACGGTGTCGCCCAAAGACCAACGGGCACACTCGTCTTCGCTGGCGCCCTCGAGTGCGCCGGCGGTCGCAAGCAATTTGCCCGGACGGGACTTGGCCAGTTCGCACAGTCGCGCGGCCTCGTTGACCGGCTCGCCGATGACGGTGTATTCGAACCGCTCCTTGGCGCCCACGTTGCCGGCGACGACCTGGCCGGCCGCCACACCGATGCCCGCGTCGAGCTCACACATTTCGCCGGCAAGCCGTTCGGCAATGCGGCGCGCCGCGGCCAGCGCCTGGTCTTCGGGCGAGTCCAGGTGGTTCGGAGCCCCGAAGATGGCCAGCGACGCGTCGCCTTCGAACTTGTTGACCAGGCCGCAATGGCGGTCCACTTCCTCGACGACGATCGCGAAAAACCGGTTGAGCGCTTCGACGACTTGGGTCGGCGGTTGCGTGGTGACCAATTGAGTGGAGCCGACGATGTCGATGAAGACGACCGCGACGTGCCGCTCTTCACCGCCCAGTTTCGGTCGCTCGCGCTCGGCGGCCAGCGCGACCTCCCGGCCGACGTGCCGGCCGAAAAGGTCCCGCACGCGTTCACGCTCGCGCAGCCCGTCGACCATCGCGTTGAAACCACGCTGCAGCTCGCCGAGCTCGGTGCCGTCGAAGACCACCAGGTCGCCGCGCAGATTGCCCTGCTCGACGCGCTGCAGCGCCGCGCGCACCACCCGCACCGGTGTCGCGGTCAGCCAGGCCAAAATCCACATCAGGAGGCAGCCGAAGACCAGCGCGGCGAACGAGATGATCAGCACGCCGACCGCGAACTGGGTCTCGGTCAGGTTCCGCATCAGGATCTGGAACATCGCCAGCAGGCCGATGCCGATGACGGGCACGCCGGACCCCAGGAACCAGACCATCATGGTTCGGCCCATGATCCCCGCCGTCAGCCGTCGCGGCGGTGGCCCCGCCTCGAGCGCCTGAGCGGCCACCGGGCGCAGCGCGAACTCGGCGAGCAGATAGCTGCCGGTGGCCACCAGCACCCCACAGAAACCCACCGCGACGATGAACCGCGGGATGAACTGGGTGTTGACGAGGCCGTAGAGGATGGTCGACACCACCGCGCCGAGTCCCCACAGGACGAGGTCGGCGATGGCGATTCGCCAGGGGGCCAGGAAGGTGTTGCGCTCGTCGACGCGGGCGGGCTTGCGCTCGTCGATCGCCCAGCGCAGGGCGAGGACGGTCCGGCGGGTGATCGAATAGGTGCCCACCGCCAAGGCCAGAGCGATGTAGGCCGGCACGACCCCGAAGGTGAGCCAGGCCGGTGCGTCGTCGAACACGCTCGGTTCGGGAACGGCGACCGCCACGATCAGCATGACCACGCCGATGCCGATGAGGTTCGCGCCGAGAACCAGCACGGTCATGATGACCTGGATGCGGATGCGGCGACGTCGTTGGCTTTCCGACACCCGCCCGAGGAGCAGGGAGCCGTAGGCGGGCGTTTCCGGCAGGCGCCCGCTCTGGCGGGTAATCCGCTCGAGCACCCGGCCGATACGTTGTGCCATGCTCTTTTTGGCCGACATCGTGGCGCAAGCCTAATTTGTCGCCCAAGCTCTAAGGTGAGTCGGGTGCGCCTCGTCATCGCCCAATGCACCGTCGACTACGTCGGCCGGCTCACCGCACACCTGCCGTCCGCGCGGCGGCTGCTGCTGTTCAAGGCCGACGGGTCGGTCAGCGTGCACGCCGACGACCGCGCCTACAAGCCGTTGAACTGGATGAGCCCGCCGTGCTGGTTGACCGAAGAACTCGGTGGGGACGTGCCGCTGTGGGTGGTGGAGAACAAGGCCGGCGAGCAGTTGCGCATCACCGTCGAGGAGATCGAACACGACTCGAGCCACGATCTGGGCGTCGACCCCGGCTTGGTGAAGGACGGCGTCGAGGCGCACCTGCAGGCGTTGCTCGCCGAGCACGTCCAGCTGCTGGGCGAGGGATACACGTTGGTCCGCCGCGAGTACATGACCGCGATCGGACCCGTGGATCTGCTCTGCCGCGACGAGCGCGGTGGCTCGGTCGCGGTCGAAATCAAGCGCCGTGGCGAGATCGACGGGGTGGAGCAGCTCACCCGCTACCTGGAGTTGCTCAACCGCGACAGCGTGCTGGCGCCGGTCAAGGGGATCTTTGCCGCTCAGCAAATCAAGCCGCAGGCGCGCACGCTGGCCACCGACCGTGGGATACGTTGCGTCACATTGGATTACGACAAGATGCGTGGCATGGACAGTGATGAATACCGGTTGTTCTGACGTGCCCGACTAGACTGTCGGGCATGCCTCGGCGCCGCACACCGCCACGCCGGCAGCGCCCGGTTTCACTCCCGCCGGTTGCCCACCGGGTGGAGACGGGGCCCGACGGCTACGAGTACGAGGTGCGCCCCGTCGCCGCGGCCCGCGCGATCAAGACCTATCGCTGCCCCGGTTGCGATCACGAAATCGCTTCCGGCACTGCACATTTGGTGGTGTGGCCCGCAGACGGGCCGCAGGGGACCGAGGACCGGCGGCATTGGCACACGCCGTGCTGGGCCAACCGAGCCACTCGCGGCCCAACGCGGAAGTGGTCTTGAAACATCGGCATGACATTAGTGTGCGGCTAGCCGCGCACTGAGGGCCGAACGTGCGGCCAGCCGCTTCCTAGGAGGCCGGCTCGACCAGCTCGATCAGGACCCCGCCGGCGTCCTTGGGATGGATGAAGTTGATCCGTGAGTTTGCTGTGCCGCGGCGGGGTGACTCGTAGACGAGTCGCACGCCCTGCTCACCAAGCTGCTCACAAATGGCGTCCAGGTCGCTGACCCGAACGGCCATCTGTTGGATGCCCGGACCGCGCTTTTCCATGAACTTCGCGATCGTCGACGAGTCGTCGAGCGGGGCCATCAGCTGGAGCTGGGCGGTGGTCCCGGGGACCGCCAGCATCGCCTCGCGGATGCCCTGGTCGTCGTTGACTTCCTCGTGCACCAGGATCATGCCGAGGTGGTCGTGGTACCAGGTGATGGCGGCGTCCAGGTCGGCGACCGCGATGCCGACGTGATCCAGGCCGGTCACCAAGGAGGTTGCCAGGAGGTGACGGGCGTCAACTTGATCGGTCGTCATCACGTAACGGTAACCTGACGGCAAAGATTGCGCTTCTCCAGGATGCCGAATCGGCCGTCCGGGCACGCTCAGGAGGTACTCATGACGACGTCGGTGATAGTTGCTGGGGCGCGGACGCCCATCGGGAAGCTGATGGGTTCGCTGAAGGATTTTTCGGCCAGCGACCTGGGCGCGATCGCGATCGCCGGGGCGCTCGAGAAGGCCCAGCTGCCGGCGTCGGCGGTCGAGTACGTGATCATGGGCCAGGTGCTGACGGCCGGCGCCGGCCAGATGCCCGCCCGTCAGGCGGCGGTCGCGGCGGGCATCGGGTGGGACGTTCCGGCGCTGACCATCAACAAGATGTGCCTGTCCGGCATCGACTCCATCGCGCTGGCTGACCAGCTCATTCGCGCCGGGGAGTTCGACGTGGTGGTGGCCGGCGGCCAGGAGTCGATGACCAAGGCGCCCCACCTGCTGATGGATAGCCGGGCGGGCTACAAGTATGGCGATGTCACGGTGTTGGACCACATGGCCTACGACGGCCTGCACGACGTGTTCACCGACCAGCCGATGGGCGCGCTCACCGAGCAGCGCAACGACGTTGACCAGTTCACCCGCGACGAGCAGGACGAGTTCGCTGCGCGGTCCCACCAGAAGGCGGCCGCGGCATGGAAAGACGGCGTCTTCACCGACGAAGTGGTGCCGGTCGATATCCCGCAGCGCAAGGGCGATCCGTTGCAGTTCGCCGAGGACGAGGGCATCCGCGCCAACACCACCGCGGAGTCCCTGGCCGGCCTGAAGCCGGCGTTTCGCCGCGATGGGACCATCACGGCCGGCTCGGCGTCGCAGATTTCCGACGGCGCGGCCGCGGTGGTGGTGATGAACAAGGCGAAAGCGCAGGAGCTCGGGCTTTCCTGGCTCGTCGAGATCGGCGCGCATGGCGTTGTGGCCGGGCCGGATTCGACGCTGCAGTCCCAGCCGGCCAACGCGATCAAGAAAGCGCTCGGCCGAGAGGGCATCGCCGTCGACCAGCTCGACGTCGTCGAGATCAACGAGGCGTTTGCCGCGGTGGCCCTGGCCTCGACCCGCGAACTTGGCGTCGACCCCGAGATCGTCAACGTCAACGGCGGCGCGATCGCGGTCGGTCATCCGATCGGCATGTCGGGCGCCCGGATCACTTTGCACGTCGCCCTGGAGCTGGCGCGGCGAGGCTCCGGTTACGGCGTTGCGGCCCTCTGTGGGGCGGGCGGCCAGGGTGACGCGCTGATCCTGCGGGCCGGTTAGGCACCCACGCCGGCGTTGCTGGCGTTTGCTGTGGCGAAAAGTTTGTGATCTTGGTCATAACCGCCGATCAGGCCCGTTAGGGCGTCAGCGCGACCGGGTGGCTCGGCATCCGAAGCGCATGACAAACTTGACGGCGTGACGCGTCCGCGACCCTCGATCGGGCCCGCACTGGCCGGTGCGGTCGATCTATCCGGTCTCAAGCAGCGAGCCCAGCAGAACGCTTCCTCGGCCGGCCCCGCAGGCCCGGCGACGCCGGGCGGCACGGAGGTCAACGAGGCCAATTTCGAAGAACAGGTGATCGTCCGGTCCGACGAGGTCCCCGTCGTGGTGTTGTTGTGGTCGCCGCGCAGCGACGCGTGCGTCCAGCTCCTCGAGACGCTGTCCGACTTGGCCGTCGAGGACGGCGGCAGATGGGCGCTGGCGACGGTCAATGTCGACGTGACGCCAAGGGTGGCCCAGATATTCGGCGTCGACGCGGTGCCGACTGTCGTGGCATTGGCCGCCGGGCAGCCGTTGTCCAGCTTTCAGGGCGTTCAGCCGCCCGACCAGTTGCGTCGGTGGGTGGACTCGCTGATGTCGGCGACGGCCGGAAAGCTCAGGGGCACAAGCGGTTCCGGAGAAGTGGAAGTGGATCCGCAGCTGGCCCAGGCGCGCCAACAGCTTGAGGACGGCGATTTCGACGCCGCCAAAGAGTCGTATCAGGCGATCCTGGACGCCAACCCCGCCAGCGTCGAAGCCAAGGGCGCGATCCGGCAGATCGAATTCCTCACGCGCGCAACGGCGCAACGCCC
>NZ_LT546237.1:2710530-2714937 GCF_900078675.2 Mycobacterium interjectum | reverse complement strand
CCCCGCGGGACCCGCCGTTGCCCAACAGGATCCCGCCGGCGCCGCCCGGCGCCCCGGTGCCCGGCGCGCCGTTGGCGCCGTTGCCGATCAGCGGGCGTCCCAGCAGCAGCTCGGTGGGGGTGTTCACCACGGCGAGCAGCTGCTGCTCCAGGGCCTGCAACGGTGACGCGTTCGCGGCCTCGGCCGCGGCGTACGACATCGCGCCCGAGGCGACTGCCTGCACGAACTGCGAATGGAAGGCCTCCACCTGCGCGCTGATCGCCTGGTACTGGGCGGCGTGCGCGGAAAAGAACGCCGCGACGCTCGCCGACACCTCGTCCGCGGCCGAGGCCACCATTCCGGTTGTCGGCGCCGCCGCCGTCGCGCTGGCCGTGCTAATTGTGGACCCGATATTCGCCAAATCCGACGCCGCCCCCGAAACCATTTCTGGTACCGCGAACACGAACGACATGCATGCCTCCCAGCGAGTACGGCGACGATGACGCCTGGGGATTGGATCATATCCAGACTTTCCGAAATTCGGAAAGTAGGCCGGCTTTACTAGAGAGGCGATTAAATGGTGCTTTACTTATCGCAATGCAGCGGGTATAAGTCCCGCGGACCGTTTTTTATTCGGGTTCCAGCCACAACGCCGAGGTGGGCGGCAGGACCAGGACTGCCGAAGCCGGGCGGCCGTGCCACGGGTCCTCGGTAGCGTCGACCCCGCCCATGTTGCCGATCCCCGAGCCGTTGTAGACGGTCGCATCGGTGTTGAGCACCTCGCGCCAACGGCCGGCGTAGGGCAGGCCGAGGCGGTAACCGCTGTGCTCCGATCCCGCAAAATTGAATACGCACGCCATTACCGAGCCGTCGTTTCCATATCGGAGGAAACTCAACACGTTGTTGGCGGAATCGTTGGCGTCGATCCACGAATAGCCATCGGGAATGGTGTCTTGGCTCCACAGGGCCGGGTGGCTGCGGTAAATCTCGTTGATGTCGCGCACTAGGCGCAGGACGCCGTTGGAGAAGCCCTGTTCGTCGAGCTGCCACCAATCCAAACCGCCCTGCTCGGACCACTCGGCGCGCTGGCCGAATTCTTGTCCCATGAATAACAATTGCTTGCCCGGGTGCGCCCATTGGTAGGCGAGCAGGCTGCGCAGCCCCGCGGCCTTGACGTGGTTGTTGCCCGGCATCCGACCCCACAGCGTCCCCTTGCCGTGCACCACCTCGTCGTGGCTGAGCGGCAGCACGTAGTTCTCGCTGAACGCGTACAGCATCGAGAAGGTCATCTCGTGGTGGTGGAAGCTGCGGTAGATCGGGTCGCGGCTGATGTAGTCGAGCGTGTCATGCATCCAGCCCATGTTCCACTTCATCGAAAAGCCGAGGCCGCCAAGGTTCGTCGGCCGGGTTACACCAGGCCAGGATGTCGACTCCTCGGCGACGGTGACGATGCCGGGCGCGGCCTTGTGCGCCGTGGCGTTCATCTCCTGCAGGAACTGCACCGCCTCCAGGTTCTCCCGGCCGCCGTAGGCGTTCGGCGTCCAACCACCCTCCGGGCGCGAGTAGTCGAGGTAAAGCATCGACGCGACCGCGTCCACCCGCAGGCCGTCGATGTGGAACTCCTCGAGCCAATACAACGCATTGGCCACCAGGAAGTTGCGCACCTCCGCGCGGCCGAAGTCGAAGACGTAGGTCCCCCAGTCGAGTTGCTCCCCGCGCTTGGGGTCGGCGTGCTCGTAGAGGGGGGTGCCGTCGAAGCGGCCGAGCGCCCAGGCGTCCTTCGGGAAGTGCGCCGGCACCCAGTCCACGATCACGCCGATACCGGCCTGGTGCAGGGCGTCGACCAGCCCCCGGAAGTCGTCGGGCGTGCCAAAGCGCGACGTGGGCGCGTAATACGACGTCACCTGGTAGCCCCACGAGCCGGCGAACGGGTGCTCGGCGACCGGCAGCAGCTCCACATGGGTGAACCCCTGCTCCACGACGTAATCGGTCAGCTCGCGGGCGAGCTGGCGGTAGCTCAGCCCGGGCCGCCAGGACCCCAGGTGCACCTCGTACGTGCTCATCGGCTCGAACACCGGGTTGCGCTGCGCGCGCCGCGTCATCCAGTCGGCGTCCTCCCAGGTGTAGCTGCTGCGCGTCACCCGCGACGCGGTGTGCGGCGGCACCTCGGTGGCGAATGCCATCGGATCGGCCCGCTCGGTCACCACGCCGTCGGCGCCGTGCACGCGGAACTTGTACAGTCCGTCCACCGGAAAATCGGGCCAGAACAACTCCCACACCCCGGAGGAGCCCAGCACCCGCATGGGCGCCTCGTTGCCGGTCCAGCCGTTGAACTCGCCGATCAGGCTAACGCCCTTGGCGTTGGGCGCCCACACCGCGAACGACACCCCGTTCACCGCGCCGTCGGCCGTGGTGAACGAGCGGGGATGAGCGCCCAGGGCTTCCCAGAGCCGTTCGTGGCGGCCCTCGCCGAAGAGATGGAGGTCGACTTCACCCAGGGTGGGCAGGAAGCGGTAGGCGTCGGCGACGACGTGCGGGTCGGAACCCTCGTAGGTCACTTCCAGCCGGTAGTCGATGAGGTTGACGAACGGCAGCGCCACCGCGAACAGGCCGGATTCGATGTGCCGCAACGGGAACCGGTCACCACCGACCAGCGCGACGACGTCGCGCGCGTGCGGTCGCAGCGCGCGGATGACGGTGTGGTCGCCGTACTCATGGGCCCCCAGGATGCCGTGCGGGTTGTAATGCGCGCCCGCCACCAGCCGCGCCAAGTCCGCCGGGTCGGGCGCCAGGTCTAGTCCGGCGAGTTCGTCGGTTCGGCTCAAAGCCGTCACCTCCTACGCAGCAGCGTGATTCGGGATTCGTACGGTATGAGCGGCATGTTGATGATGTGCGCGACCGCCCGCGATGGGTCGAGGCGTATGTAGTTCGATTGCCCCCATTGAAATTCCTGACCCGTGATCTCATCGCGCACCCAAAACCGCTCATAGGGCTCCATACCCAATGCGGCCATGTCCAACCACAGCGTCGCTTCCTCGGGCCCGAACGCGTTGAGCGTCACCACGACCAGCACGCAGTCGCCGGTGGCCGGGTCGAACTTGCTGTAAGCCAGCAGCGCGTCGTTGTCGACGCCGTGGAAGTGCATCGTGCGCAGTTGTTGCAGCGCGGGATGCAGGCGGCGAATCGTGTTGAGTTGCTTGATGAACGGCTCGAGCGACCTGCCCTCGGCGAGCGCGCGCTGATAGTCGCGAGGCCGCAGCTCGTACTTCTCGGAATCCAGGTACTCCTCGCTGCCTTCGCGCACCGCGCGGTGCTCGAACAGCTCGTAGCCGGAGTAGACGCCCCACGCCGGGCCCATGGTCGCCGCCAGCACAGCGCGGATGGCGAACATGCCGGGACCGTGGTGCTGCAGCACCGCGTGCAGGATGTCGGGGGTGTTGACGAACAGGTTCGGCCGCCGGAAGTCGGCGAATGCGGCGATGTCGTTGCCGAATTCGGTGAGCTCCCACTTGGCCGTGCGCCACGTGAAGTAGCTGTAGGACTGCGTGAAGCCGAGCTTGGCCAGGCCGTACTGGCGGGCCGGCGGGGTGAAGGCCTCGGACAAGAACAGCACATCGGGGTCGGCGTCTTTGACCTGGCCGATCAGCCAGGCCCAGAAGTCCGGGGGCTTGGTGTGCGGGTTGTCGACCCGAAAGAACTTGACGCCGTGGTCGATCCAGTGCCGGACCACCCGGAGCACCTCGTCGTAGAGACCCGCGGGATCGTTGTCGAAGTTGATCGGATAGATGTCCTGATACTTCTTGGGCGGGTTCTCCGCGTACGCGATGGTTCCGTCCGGTAACTCGGTGAACCACTGCCGATGTTCGCGGGCCCACGGGTGGTCGGGCGCGCATTGCAGCGCCAGGTCCAGGGCCACCTCCAGGCCCAGATCGCGTGCCGCGGCGACGAAGTCGTCGAAGTCGTCGATGGTGCCCAGGTCGGGGTGGACCGCGTCGTGGCCGCCCTCGTCGCTGCCGATCGCCCACGGAGATCCCACGTCGCCGGGGGCGGCGGTGGGGGAGTTGTTGCGGCCCTTGCGGTGTACCTTGCCGATCGGGTGGATGGGCGGCAGGTAGACGACGTCGAAGCCCATGTCGGCGATCCGCGGAAGCTGGGCCGCCGCGGTGGCGAACGTGCCGTGCACGGGCTTGCCGTTCTTGTCCCACCCGCCGGTCGAGCGGGGGAACATCTCGTACCACGCGCCGAAGCGGGCCAGCGGCCGGTCGACCCACACCCCGAACTGTTCGCCCCGGGTGACCAGGTCCCGCAACGGGTAAGCAGCCAAAAGCTCTTCGATGCCAGGGCTCAGGGCCAGCGCGGTGCGGGTGACCGGGTCCCCGGGGGCCCGCAACGACTCGGCGGCCGCCAGCAGCGGATCGCGGCGCGCCC
>NZ_LT546237.1:2679076-2710157 GCF_900078675.2 Mycobacterium interjectum | reverse complement strand
CCGCCAGCAGCGGATCGCGGCGCGCCCGCGGCACACCGGTCGCCGCGCGCTCGAACAGCGCGGCGCCCACCAACAGGTCGTTGGACAGTTCCTTCTCGCCCTGGCCGGCGTCGAGTTTGGCGACCAGCCCATGGCGCCACGAGTGAATCGGGTCACCCCATCCGTCGACCCGGAAGGTCCACAGCCCGACCCGGTCGGGGGTGAACACACCGTGGAAGACGTACGGTTCCTGACCTTCGGTCATGGGCAGCAGCAGCGGCTTGATCCGCTGCTCTGGCGCCCTATTGTCGAGGGCGGGTGCGGGACGTTCGGGGGCCTGAACCGCCTTGATCCGGCGGGATTCGCCGACCTGCGGGTAACGCTGGCCGAGGTAGCGCACGACCAGCGTTGCTGCGACGGCGTCGTGGCCCTCTCGCCAGACCGCGGCGCTGACGGGGACCATCTCACCGACCACGGCCTTGGCCGGGTACGCGCCGCAGGAGACGACGGGCTGGACGTTATCGATCTCGACACGACCGGGCACAAACACTCCGTTTCGATTGTGTGGCGAGACCGCGCCGTGCTTCGCCGCGGAATGCCTCGCCTCCCAGAAACTTCCTGTCGTGGGGACTCTCTCTGACGGACCGCAGCGTTGCGGCCCCAACAACTAACCGATACCCACCCTAGTGCGCCGTCACACACCCCCGAAGCCGAACGGTCAGTCGCTCGCCCTGCGGGCTCCGGAATCCTCAGTAAGGTAATGACGTGTGAAAGCCCTTCGCCGCTTTACCGTCCGTGCTCATTTGCCCGAGCGTCTCGCCGCGCTGGATCAGCTTTCAACCAACCTGCGGTGGTCATGGGACAAGCCCACGCAAGACCTGTTCGCGGCCATCGACTCGGCGCTGTGGGCGCGATGCGGCTCCGACCCGGTGGCGCTGCTCGGTGCGGTGAGCCCGGCCCGGCTCGACGAGCTCGCTCTGGACGAGGAATTCGTGGGCCGGCTCGATGCGCTCTCCGCCGAGCTGAACGATTACCTGAGCCGTCCGCTCTGGTACCAGCAGCGCCAGCACGCCGGTGCCGCGCTACCTGCCGCCATCGCGTACTTCTCGATGGAGTTCGGTGTGGCCGAGGTGCTGCCGAACTACTCGGGCGGCCTGGGCATCCTCGCCGGTGACCACCTGAAGTCCGCGTCCGATCTGGGCGTCCCGCTGATCGCAGTGGGCCTGTACTACCGCTCCGGCTACTTTCGGCAGTCGCTCACCGCCGACGGCTGGCAGCACGAGACCTACCCGGCGCTGGACCCGCAGGGGCTGCCGTTGCGGCTGCTCACCGATGACGCACGCGAACCCGTGCTGGTGGAACTGACGCTTCCCGACTCCGCTCAGCTGCGGGCGCGGGTCTGGGTCGCGCAGGTGGGACGCGTTCCGCTGCTGCTGCTGGATTCCGACGTCCCCGAGAACGAGCACGAGCTGCGCGGCGTCACCGACCGGCTGTACGGGGGCGACCAGGAACATCGGATGCGGCAGGAGATCCTGGCCGGCATCGGCGGGGTGCGGGCCATCCGCGCGTTCACCGCCATCGAGGGGCTGCCGGCGCCCGAGGTGTGGCACATGAACGAGGGGCATGCGGGGTTCCTCGGGGCCGAACGCATCCGCGAGCTGATCACCGATTCCGGGCTGGACTTCGACACGGCGCTGACCGTCGTGCGGTCGGCGACCGTGTTCACCACCCACACCCCGGTCCCCGCCGGTATCGACCGGTTCCCCGTCGAGATGGTGCGGCTCTACTTCGACGACGGCCTGGGCGAGGGCGCCGACGGGGCGGGAAAGGCCAAGGGGGCGCCCACCCTGCTGCCGGGCGTGCCGACCGCGCGGATCATGGCGCTCGGCGCGGAGGACGACCCGACGAAGTTCAACATGGCGCACATGGGCCTGCGCCTGGCCCAACGGGCCAACGGTGTTTCGCTGTTGCACGGCCGGGTCAGTCGGGCCATGTTCAACGAGCTGTGGCCGGGTTTCGATTCCGACGAGGTGCCGATCGGCTCCATCACCAACGGCGTGCACGCGCGCACCTGGGCGGCGCCGCAATGGTTGCAGCTGGGCCGCGAGCTGGCCGGGTCGGACTCGTTCGGCGATCCCGGCGTGTGGCTGCGGCTGCAGGAGGTCGACGCCGGCCACCTGTGGTGGATCCGCTCGCAACTGCGCTCGCTGCTGGTCGAGGATGTCCGGCGGCGGTTGCGCCGCTCGTGGCAGGAGCGCGGCGCGCCGGATGCCGAATTAGCTTGGATAGCAACGGCTTTCGATCCTGACGTGCTCACCATCGGGTTTGCCCGGCGGGTGCCGACCTATAAGCGGCTGACGCTGATGCTGCGTGACCCGGATCGGCTCGAACAGCTGCTGCTCAACGAGGACAGGCCGATCCAGCTGATCGTCGCCGGCAAATCGCATCCCGCCGACGACGGCGGCAAGGCGCTGATCCAGCAGGTGGTGCGGTTCGCCGACCGGCCGGAGGTGCGGCATCGCATCGCCTTTTTGCCCGACTACGACATGTCGATGGCCCGGCTGCTGTATTGGGGCTGCGACGTCTGGCTGAACAACCCGCTGCGGCCCTTGGAGGCCTGCGGCACGTCGGGGATGAAGAGCGCGCTCAACGGCGGGCTGAACCTGTCCATCCGCGACGGCTGGTGGGACGAGTGGTACGACGGCGAAAATGGTTGGGAGATACCGACCGCCGACGGCGTGGCCGACGAGTCCCGTCGCGACGACCTGGAATCCACCGCGCTGTACAACCTGCTGGAGCAGGCGGTGGCGCCGAAGTTCTACGAGCGCGACGAACACGGGGTCCCGCCGCGGTGGATCGAGATGGTGCGCCACACGCTGCAGACCCTCGGCCCGAAGGTGCTGGCGTCCCGCATGGTTCGCGATTACGTCGAGCAGTACTACACGCCGGCGGCGGCGTCGCTGCGCAAGACCACCGCGGCCGAGGACGGCGGCGCGGAGTTCGACGCCGCCCGCGAGCTGGCCGCCTATCGCCGGCGCGCCCACGACTCGTGGCCCAAGATCACCATCACCGACGTGGACAGCACCGGGCTGCCGGACACCCCGGTGCTCGGGTCCAAGTTGACGCTGACCGCGACCGTGCAGCTCGACGGGCTGGCCCCCGACGAGGTCACGGTCCAGGCGCTGGTGGGCAGGGTCGACGCCGGCGATGCGCTGCTGGACCCGGTCACCGTCCAGATGTCGTACACCGGCACCGCCGAGGGCGGCAACCAGGTGTTCTCGTCGACCACGCCGCTGCCGCTGGCCGGCGCGGTGGGGTACACGGTGCGCGTGCTGCCCAACAACCCCCTGCTGGCCGCCAGCAACGAGCTCGGTCTCGTCACCCTGGCGCGTTAGCGGTGCGCAGCCGTTCCAGCGCGCCGCGAACCTGGGCGGCGTCGGTGGTTGCCCAGAATGGCGGCAGCGAGGCGCGCAGGTAGCCGCCGTAGCCGGCGGTCACCATTCGCGAATCCAGGACCGCGACCACGCCGCGGTCGGTGACGCGGCGCAGCAGCCGCCCAGATCCCTGCGCCAGCAGCAGCGCGGCATGATTGGCGGAGACGGCCATGAAGCCGTTGCCACCCCGTGCCGCCACCGCGCGCTGCCGCGCGCCCAGCAGCGGGTCGTCGGGCCGGGGGAACGGGATGCGGTCGATCAGCACCAGCGACAGCGACGGCCCCGGCACGTCGACGCCCTGCCACAGCGACAGGGTGCCGAACAGCGAGGTCTCCTCGTCGGCGGCGAACTGCTCCACCAGCGTGGAGGTGCTGTCGTCGCCCTGGCACAGCACCGGCGTCGACAGCCGAGAGCGCATGGCCTCGGCGGCGGCGCGGGCGGCCCGCATCGACGAGAACAGGCCCAGCGTCCGGCCGCCGGCCGCCGCGATGAGCTCGGCGATCTCGGTCAGCTGCTCGGCCGAGCCGGTGCCGTCGCGGCCCGGCGGCGGCAGATGCGCGGCCACGTACAGGATTCCGGCCTTGGCGTGTTCGAACGGCGACCCCACGTCCAGCCCGCGCCAGCGGGTGTCCCCGCCCTCCCCGCCGGTCAGGCCCCACGCCGCCGCCATCGCGTCGAAGGACCCGCCGATCGCCAGGGTCGCCGAGGTCAACACCGCCGTCGAACGCGAGAACACCGCGCTGCGCAGCAGGCCGGCGACCGACAGCGGTGCCACCCGCAACACCGGACGCACCGATCCACGGTTGTCCTCGTGGTCGAGCCAGACCACGTCGCTACGGTCCGGGATGGCCGGGGCGAACGACACCAGGATCCGCGATGCGGAATCGGATACCTCGCTCAGCGCCGCGACGGCCTCGGCGCGCGCCGCCGCCGCCCGGGGGTCGCCCCTGGTGTCGTTCCTGGTGTCGATCGCCGAGCGCGCCGCGGTCGCAGCGTCACGCAGCGACGCCAGGTAGGTCGCCATCTCCTCGTCGAGCCGATCGATGCGGCCCGGCGTGCCGTCGTGGATGGCCGCGGCGAAGTTCGCGGTCGTCGCCTCCAGGCGCTGGGTCAGCTCGGGCCCCACCAAGCGGGCGATGCGCCGCGCGACGACGCCGAGCGCGGCCGACGTCAGCTCGGCGGTGGCCACCGACGTCACCCGGTCGACCAGCTCGTGGGCCTCGTCGACCACCAGCAGCGCGTGCTCGGGCAGCACCGCCGAGTCGGCGACGGCATCGATGGCCAGCAGCGCATGATTGGTGACGACGACGTCGGCCCGGCCGGCCTCTCCCCGGGCCCGTTCGGAGAAGCACTCGGAGCCGAACGGACACCGCGCCACGCCCAGGCATTCGCGCGCCGAAACGCTGACCTGCGACCAGGATCGGTCCGGCACCCCGGGCTTCAGGTCGTCGCGGTCGCCCGAATCGGTCGTCGATGCCCAGGCGGTGAGCCGTTGCACGTCGCGGCCCAGCGCGCTGAGCGCCACCGGATCGAAGAGCTCCTCCTGCGGCCGCTCGTCATTCGGGTCGTCGGCGGCGCCACCGTTATGGATCTTGTTCAGGCACAGGTAATTTCGCCGCCCCTTCAGCAGCGCGAAGCGCGGCCTTCGCGGCAGCGCCCCGGCGAGCGAATCGGCCAGGCGGGGCAGGTCGCGGTCGACGAGCTGGCGCTGCAGCGCGATCGTGGCCGTCGACACCACGACGGGCCCCTCCTCTCCGACCGCGCGGACGATCGCGGGAACCAGGTACGCCAGCGACTTGCCGGTGCCGGTGCCGGCCTGCACGACGAGGTGCTCGCCGGTCTCGAAGGCCCGCTCGACCGCGGTGGCCATCTGCAGTTGGCCCGGGCGCTCGCTGCCACCGAGCGCGGCCACGGCGATGGCGAGCAACTCGGGCACGGACATGGACACCTCGGACGTGGTCACTGCCTTGAGCTCAGGTGAGGATGTGTGTCGTCGGGATCGCGGGCTCCCCGTGCGACAGGTTCAGACCTTCCCACGGCAGGCTGCGCAGCCCGCAGGCCACCAGCTCGCGCGCCGCCGACAGGTTCGGGCGCGACACCACCTCGCCGCCGCGGACCAGCGGCGCCGTCAGCGCTCGGCACGGTTCGACCAGCGGCGCCGTCAGCGCTCGGCACGGTTCGGCGGCCTCCGGTGGGCGGCCCGCCGGGTACACCACCTCCTCGGTGATCGTTCCGGTCGGGCGCGCCAGCCGCAGCGCCTCCTTGCGCCCGCCCCGAGATTCCTTGTGGCTGCTCCGCTTTTGCACGGGCATCCCGTCGACTTCGACCAGCTTGTAGACCATGCCGGCGGTCGGCGCGCCGGAACCGGTCACCAGCGACGTGCCGACACCGAAGCTGTCCACCGGCTCGGCGCGCAGGGCGGCGATGCTGAACTCGTCGAGGTCGCCGGACACCACGATGCGGGTCCGCGTGGCACCCAGCCCGTCGAGCTGTTCGCGCACCTGACGGGCGAGTACCGCGAGTTCGCCGGAGTCGATGCGCACGGCGCCAAGTTCGGGGCCGGCGGCGGCCACGGCGTTGGCCACGCCGGTCGTCACGTCGTAGGTGTCCACCAGCAGCGTGGTGCCCGCGCCGAGCGCGTCGACCTGCGCGCGAAACGCCGCCAGCTCGTCCGGACCGTCTCGATGGGTGTGCAGCATCGTGAACGCGTGCGCGGCCGTGCCCTCGGTCGGTATCCCGTAGCGGCGCTGGGCGCCGAGGTTGGAGGTCGCGGCGAAGCCGGCGATATAGGCGGCGCGAGCCGCGGCGATCGCTGCCCGCTCGTGGGTGCGGCGCGAGCCCATCTCGATCAGCGGGCGGTCCCCGGCGGCGCTGACCATGCGCGCCGCCGCCGAGGCGATCGCGCTGTCGTGGTTGAAGATCGATAATGCGAGCGTCTCGAGAACCACGCATTCGGCGAAGCTGCCGGTCACCGAAAGCACCGGCGAACCGGGGAAGTACAGCTCGCCCTCAGCGTAGCCGTCGATATCGCCGCCGAACCGGAAATCGCGGAGATAGCCCACCGCGTCGGGGTCAAGGAACTGCGCCAGCAAGCCGCAGGCGTCGTCGTCGAACCTGAACTGCGGCAACGCTTCCAGCAGCCGGCCGGTTCCGGCGACCACGCCGTAGCGGCGGCCGTCGGGCAGGCGGCGGGCAAACAGTTCGAACGTGGTCCGGCGGTTCGCGGTGCCGTCGCGCAGGGCCGCTGCCAGCATGGTCAACTCGTACTTGTCGGTCAGCAGCCCAGCCAGGACCGGCTCGTTCATTCCGCAACGGTAACGGCTGGCGGCGGCGGGCGTGTGTCTCGGTATCGTAGGGGCCATGGTTGTTGCGTCAGCGCCCACCAAGCCGGGCACTACCGGGCAACGCGAGTCGGCTCCGGTAGACGTTACGGCCAGCCCGTGGGTCACCATCGTGTGGGATGACCCGGTCAACCTGATGACCTACGTGACGTATGTGTTCCAGAAGTTGTTCGGCTACAGCGAGCCGCATGCCACCAAGCTGATGCTGCAGGTGCACAACGAGGGGAAGGCGGTCGTCACCGCGGGTAGCCGCGAGTCCATGGAAGTTGACGTGTCCAAGCTGCACGCCGCCGGTTTGTGGGCGACGATGCAGCAGGACCGCTGAGGCTAGAGGTCGGCCGGGATTCCTTGTGCGCAAATGGAAGCGCGTCGAGACCGCCAACGGTCCCCGTTTTCGGTCCGGCTTGGCCTCCCACGAGGCCGCCCTGCTCAAGAACCTCGTCACCGCGATGATCGGCCTGCTCGACGAGCGCGAATCTTCCGCACCCACAGACGAACTCGAGGAGATCACCGGCATCAAGACGGGTAACGCCGAACCGCCCCGCGACCCGACGCTGCGTCGGCTGCTACCGGATTTTTACAAGCCGGACGACACGGAGGGTGACGCCGACGACGTCGCGTCCGCCGGCGACTCCCCCGACAGCCTCAATGCGGCGCTGCGCAGCCTGCACGAGCCGGACATCATTGATGCCAAACGCGTTGCCGCGCAAAAGCTTCTGGACACCGTTCCGGACAACGGCGGCCGTTTCGAGCTGACCGAGGAAGAAGCGAACGCCTGGATCGCGGCCGTCAACGACATCCGGCTGACGCTGGGTGTCATGCTCGAGATCGGGCCGGACGGTCCGGAGCGGCTCCCGGCCGATCACCCGCTGGCCGTGCACTTCGACGTCTACCAGTGGCTGACCGTGCTGCAGGAGTACCTGGTCCTCGCGCTGATGGGGAAGCCGGCCGGATGAACTCCATCACCGACGTCGGGGGCATCCGCGTCGGTCACCACCAGCGACTCGACCCCGACGCGTCGTTGGGAGCCGGCTGGGCCTGCGGCGTCACGGTCGTGCTCACCCCTCCCGGCACGGTCTGCGGGGTCGATTGCCGCGGCGGTGCGCCCGGCACCCGCGAGACCGATCTGCTGGACCCGGCCAACACCGTGCGCTTCGTCGACGCCGTATTGCTCGCCGGCGGCAGCGCCTACGGCCTGGCGGCCGCGGACGGCGTGATGCGCTGGCTGGAGGAACACGAACGCGGCGTGAGCCTGGACGGGGGCGTGGTGCCCATCGTGCCGGGCGCGGTGATCTTCGACCTGCCGGTCGGCGGCTGGGGCCGCCGGCCGACGGCCGAGTTCGGCTACGCGGCGTGCGAAGCCGCGGACACGGGGCCGACGGCCACCGGGACCGTCGGAGCGGGGGTGGGGGCGCGCGCCGGGGTCCTCAAGGGCGGGCTGGGGACGGCCTCTGTGACTTTGCAGACGCCTGCCGCTCCTGGCGTCACCGTCGGCGCCGTCGTCGCGGTGAACTCCGCCGGCGACGTCGCCGACCGCGCGACCGGCCTGCCCTGGATGGCGAGCCTGAGCGACGAGTTCGCGCTCACGCCACCGCCGGCCGCGCAGATCGCCGCGTACGCGGCGTTGCCGTCGGCGCTGAACCCGCTGAACACCACCATCGCCGTCGTCGCTACCGACGCCGCGCTGAGCGCGGCCGCCTGTCGGCGCGTCGCGATCGCCGCCCACGACGGCCTGGCGCGCACCATCCGTCCGGCGCACACGCCGCTGGACGGCGACACGGTGTTCGCCCTCGCGACCGGGGCGATCGAGGTGGCCCCGGCCGTCGATGCCAAACCGCTGCCCGCCGCGTTCTCCCCCGAGACGGGGCTGATCGCCGAGGTAGCGGCGGCCGCGGCCGACTGCTTGGCCCGCGCGGTGCTGGTCGGGGTGTTCGCCGCCGAGTCGGTGGCCGGAATCCCGACCTACCGCGACGTGTTGCCCGGGGCGTTCGGCTGACGGAGGGAACTTCGCCGGTAGCCTTGACGATGCCGGGAACGCGTGAGAAGGGCAGCTATGACCCAAGGACATCCGCGGGCGCCAGCGACCCCGTCGAAAAAGCGACCGCAGTGGGCGGTCGGCGGCGCCACGATCCTCACCTTCGTCGCGTTGCTGTACCTCATCGAGCTGATCGATCAGCTGATGAACCATTCGCTGGACCGCAACGGCATCAGGCCGTTGGAAGTCGATGGGTTGTGGGGGATCTTGTGGGCGCCCTTCCTGCACGCGAGCTGGACGCACCTGCTGGCCAACACCGTGCCCGCACTGGTACTGGGCTTCCTGATGACGCTGGCCGGTGTGTCCCGGTTCGTCTGGGCCACCGCGATCGTGTGGATCGTCGGCGGCTTCGGCACCTGGCTCATCGGCAACTGGGGCGGCTGCCGGTTTGAGTCCGACCACATCGGGGCCTCCGGCCTCATCTTCGGCTGGCTCACGTTTCTGCTGGTGTTCGGGATATTCGTGCGCAGGTTCTGGGACATCATCACGGGCCTGGTGGTGTTGTTCGCCTACGGCGGCATCCTGGTGAGCGCCGTGCCCGTCCTGGACAAGTGCGGCGGCGTGTCGTGGCAAGGCCACCTATGTGGCGCGCTGGCCGGCGTCCTCGCCGCCTATCTCCTGTCCGGCCCGGAGCGCAAGGCGCGGGCATCGAAGAAGGCCGGCGCACGGCGCCCCCGGACATGAGCCCGCGGTTGGCGCCCGTCGGGGTCTTCGACTCCGGCGTCGGGGGCCTGACCGTGGCGCGGGCGATCATCGACCAGCTGCCCGACGAGGACATGATCTACGTCGGCGACACCGCCAACGGTCCCTACGGTCCGCTGCCCATTTCCGAGGTCCGCGCCCACGCGCTGGCCATCGGCGACGACCTCGTCGAGCGCGGTGTCAAGGCGCTGGTGATCGCCTGCAACACGGCGTCGGCGGCCTGCCTGCGCGATGCCCGCGAACGCTACGACGTGCCCGTCGTCGAGGTGATCCTGCCGGCGGTGCGCCGCGCGGTCGCCACCACCCGCAACGGACGCATCGGCGTCATCGGCACCCGGGGGACCATCAACTCGCATGCCTATCAAGACGCCTTCGCCGCCGCCCGCGACACGGAGATCACGGCGGTGGCCTGCCCGCGGTTCGTCGACTTCGTCGAGCGCGGGGTGACCAGCGGCCGTCAGGTGCTGGGGCTGGCCGAGGGCTATCTGGAGCCGCTGCAGCGCGCGCAGGTGGACACCCTCGTGCTGGGGTGCACGCACTATCCGCTGCTGTCCGGCCTGATCCAGCTGGCCATGGGCGAGAACGTGACGCTGGTTTCCAGCGCCGAGGAGACCGCCAAGGAAGTGCTTCGGGTGCTCACCGAACACGACCTGCTGCGCCCCCATGACGCGCCGCCGGCCACCCGCGTGTTCGAGGCCACGGGCGACCCCGAGGCGTTCACCAAACTGGCGGCGCGATTCCTGGGCCCCGCGGTGACGGGAGTTCAGCCGGTGCAGCAAACCCGTGCCCGGTAGCGCGGCGGGGAGATTCTGGTCACATCAAAGCGGCGATGTTTTCTCCATCGTGCGATCGGGCATGGCACAGTAGTGTCCGTGCGAATAACCGTGCTCGGCTGCTCGGGCAGCGTGGTCGGTCCGGATTCGCCGGCATCGGGTTATCTGCTTCGGGCGCCGGATACCCCGCCGCTGGTTCTCGACTTCGGCGGCGGTGTGCTGGGCGCGCTACAGCGCTACGCCGACCCCGGCTCCGTCCACGTGCTGCTGACACACCTGCACGCCGACCACTGTTTGGACGTGCCGGGGCTGTTCGTGTGGCGCCGCTACCACCCGTCGAAGCCGCTCGGGAAGGCGTTGTTGTACGGCCCGGGCGACACCTGGTCGCGGTTGGGGGCCGCGTCATCGCCCTATGGCGGCGAGATCGACGATTGCTCGGACATATTCGACGTTCATCACTGGGTTGAGGGCGAGCCGGTCACGTTCGGGGCGCTCACGGTGACGCCCCGGGTGGTCGCGCACCCCACCGAGTCGTATGGCTTGCGCGTCACCGATCCCAGCGGTGCCTCGTTCGTCTACAGCGGTGACACCGGCATCTGCGATCAGCTCGTCGAGCTGGCGCGCGGCGCCGACGTTTTTCTCTGCGAGGCGTCGTGGACGCATGCGCCGGATCGCCCGCCCGCGCTGCACCTGTCGGGCACGGAGGCCGGCCGGGTTGCGGCCCAGGCCGGCGTTCACGAGCTGTTGTTGACCCACATTCCGCCGTGGACTTCGCGCGAGGACGTGATCAGCGAGGCCAAGGCCGAATTCGACGGTCCCGTGCACGCGGTGGTATGCGGTGAGACGTTCGATGTCCGCCGCTCCGAAAGGGTCTGAGCACCCGGCGTTGGCTAGGGTTACTGGGTGTCCAAACGAGAAGACGGCCGCCTCGACGACGAGCTTCGCCCCGTAGTCATCACCCGCGGATTCACCGACCACCCGGCGGGTTCGGTGCTGATCGAATTCGGCCACACCAAGGTCATGTGCACCGCCAGCGTCACCGAGGGCGTGCCGCGCTGGCGCAAGGGGTCCGGCCTGGGGTGGCTGACCGCGGAATACGCAATGCTGCCGTCCGCCACCCATTCCCGCTCCGACCGTGAATCGGTGAAGGGCCGGCTGAGTGGACGCACCCAGGAGATCAGCCGGCTGATCGGCCGGTCGCTGCGGGCGTGCATCGACCTGAGGGCCCTGGGGGAAAACACGATCGCCGTCGACTGCGACGTGTTGCAGGCCGACGGCGGCACCCGCACCGCCGCCATCACCGGCGCCTACGTCGCGCTGGCCGACGCCGTGACGTATCTGTCGGCGGCGGGCAAACTGTCGGACCCGCGTCCGCTGTCGTGCGCCATCGCGGCGGTCAGCGTCGGCGTCGTCGACGGCAGGGTTCGGGTGGACCTGCCCTACGAAGAGGACTCGCGCGCCGAGGTCGACATGAACGTCGTGGCCACCGACACCGGAACTTTGGTGGAGGTCCAGGGGACGGGGGAGGGCGCGACGTTCCCCCGCTCGACGCTGGACAAGTTGCTCGACGTGGCGCTGGCCGCGTGCGACCAATTGTTCGCCGCGCAGCGCGAGGCGCTGGAGCTGCCCTACCCGGGGGTGCTGCCGGAGGGACCGCCACCGCCGAAGGCGTTCGGCACCTGAGCGCCCGGCGACGATGCAGAGCGAAGCGATGAGGAGGAGCGGCGCTTGTGACAAGCTGCTGGTCGCCAGCCTGACCCTGGCCTAACTGCCCCGCGGTCTATCACCGCCGACACCGCGGCCAAGAAGAGACCCATTCCAGTCGGTCATGACTCGTCTTCCTGCAGCTCGAATATCGGGATGGTGCGCGTGGTTTTTGACTGGTAGTTCGCGAACGCGAACGCGGGTACGGTCGCGTTGATCTTGGGGATGATCGCCTCACGTTCGGACGAGTCGAGCTCGTGCGCGACGACGTCGAACGAGTCGGTGGCGACTTCAACGCGCGCTCGCGGGTTGGCCCGCAAGTTGTGCACCCACGCCGGGTTGACGTCGGCGCCACCGTAACCGGCGACGATCAGCAGCTTGCCGTCGATACGGAAGGCCACCAGCGGCGCGACGCGCGGCTCGCCGGACTTCGCGCCCTTCGTAGTGAGTAGCAACAGCTCGTTGCCTTCGAATCGCCCGCCCACCTTGCCGGCGTTGGCGCGAAACTCGTCGGTGATGTTGTTATTGAGCGCTTTTAGCGTCTCGGCATCGGGTTTTTGGCTCACCCCTGGGGGAAGCTACTTCGTCGCCCTGTCTATTCCTTGCGGAGCGTGCCGTACGCGTGCCGGCACTGCTGAGCGATTCGCGTCGCCGACCTATCGGCTCGCAGTCCGTAAGGTGGCCGGGGTGCATCGGCAACTGCCCAGACGCGCGATTAGGAATAGATGATGACCCGCCTGCTGGTGGCCAGCCGCAACCCCAAGAAGCTGGCCGAGCTGCGCCGGGTGCTCGACGGCGCCGGCCTGACGGGGCTGACGCTGGTCTCGCTGAACGACGTCGCGCCGTTCGACGAAGCCCCCGAGACCGGTGCGACGTTCGAGGACAACGCGCTGGCCAAGGCGCGGGACGCCTTCGCCGCAACGGGTCTGGCTTGTGTGGCCGACGACTCGGGTCTGGAGGTGGCGGCGTTGAAGGGGATGCCTGGCGTGCTATCGGCGCGCTGGTCCGGTAATCACGGCGACGACGCCGCCAACACCGCGCTGGTGCTGGCTCAGTTGCGTGACGTTCCCGACGGACGGCGCGGCGCGGCGTTCGTGTCGGCCTGCGCGCTGGTGTCGCCGTCGGGCGAGGTCGTCGTCCGCGGCGAATGGCCCGGCACCATCGCGCGGGAGGCGCGCGGCGACGGCGGGTTCGGCTACGACCCGGTGTTCGTTCCGTGCGGGGAAGACCGCACCGCCGCACAGCTCAGCCCGGCGGAAAAGGATGCGGTGTCGCACCGCGGTCGCGCGCTGGCGCTGTTGGTGCCGGCGCTGCGCGACCTGGCTGCACCACGACTGTGAAGCTGGCTGCATACTCGAGGCTTAGAGCCCGAAGCGCGCCTTGACGTCCTTGGTCTGGAAGTGCTCGACGATGATGCCCAGCAGGGGGATGGTGCCGGACAGCAGCACCCCGATGGTCTTGCCGATCGGCCAGCGGACCTTGATCGCGAGGTTGAACGCGGCCAGCACGTAGACGAAATACACCCAGCCGTGCACCACCTCGATCCACCGGATCTCGTGGTGGAAGACCAGGTGCGAGACGATCTCGTAGCACAGGGCGATGAGCCACAGGCCGGTCGTCCACGCCATGATCCGGTAGCCGAGCAACGCGGTGCGGATCTTCTCGACTGGGAAGGCGGGCGCCGGCGCGCCGGGGGTCTCGGGTGTGGTCATGCGGTGGTCCTGTTCTGCTTCTCGGCATCTTCTTTGGCGAGCTCGGCCAGGTAAGCGTTGTACTCCCGCAGCGCGGGATCGTCGGGCGCCGGCTGCGCCGGCTTGGGCCGTTCGGGCAGCAGGCCGGCGGGTATCTCGGTCATCTCGCCGCCCTTGTGCGGCTCCGGTGGCGCCGCTTCGTAGCGGACGAACTTGCGGTAGGCGTACACGCAGAACCAGGCGAACAGCGGCCACTGCAGCGCATAGCCAAGGTTCTGGAAGCTGCCCGAAACCGACTGGAACCTGGTCCACTGCCACCAGCCCAGCGCCAGGCAACCGCACGCCGCGGCGATCACCAAGGCGATCAGCGCGGGCCTGCGACGGCGGGTAGTCGGCACCCCTTGAAGGTACCGCCCACGATTCGGGCCCGACGAATTCGCGGCCGGGGCGGCTCCACGGAACTTCGAGGCCTTTCGGTTATGGGCCGCGCCGCCGACACGTCGTCGTCGCCGCGAGGCGATAGGATCGCGAAGTCTTGCGGGCGTGGCGAAATTGGCATACGCGCCGGCTTTAGGTGCCGGTGCTCGAAAGAGCGTGAGGGTTCGAGTCCCTCCGCCCGCACCGATGCGGCAGGGTAGTTCGCGCAGGTAGATGGCTGTTTTCATGTTTGCCAGCTAACCTTCTGGCCGTTCCGTGGCCGCATTTTGGCCACAACTTGCGAGTAACTTCGGCGAGTCACAGTTATCTCCCGTGGAGTACCGGGCGTGCAATGTGACAGCCACGGCGTCGAGATCGTCATCAAACAGATCCGCATAGGTGTCGAGGGTGATCTTGGCCGACTTATGGCCAAGCATGCGTTGCAGCGCAAGCACATTCACCCCGGCCGACACAGCCAACGATGCACACGTATGCCGCAAATCGTGAGGGGTGACCTTCTGGACTTTCGCCCGATTGACGGCCGCCTGAAACCAGCCGGTCGACGACTTCGGCCGCTGCATATAGCCGCCATCGCGGCCGGGGAAGACAAGATCGCCGGGAGCCTTCCCCTTGCACTGACGGGACAGCTCGTTCAGCACGAACTCGGGCACCGGCACCGACCGCGCCTGGCGCCCCTTCGTCGGCCCGACCGCATGCCTGGTGCCAATTTGCACGGCGTTCTCCGAGACGGTGAGCCGGCGCCGCAGGAACTCCACATCGACCACGCGCAGGCCGATCGCTTCACCCCAACGAATCCCGGTATACGCCAGCACGAACACCAGCGCCCGGTGCTCGCCTGCCGCGTCAGCCAGCCGTTGGACGTCATCGGCCGACAGGTATACGTGCCGACGCGCAATCTTGCGGGGGAGATTCTCGATGCCCTTGCACGGGTTGGCAGCCAGCCGCTTCGCCTTCACGGCATCGGCGAGAATCCCTGAAAGCACTCCCTGCGCGCGCAGCACCGTCGTCGCCCCGCTGCCGTCGCGGCCCATCGCGGCAATCCACGCCTCCACGCCAAGGGTGTCGACGTCCGCTACGCTGATCGACCCCCACTTAGGTTTCACGTGCACGCGGTAGGCCGACTCCAACATCCGGTAGTGCGATGGCGCGGTCGCCTCTTTTTTGCGTGCAAGCCAGTCAGCGGACAGCTCGCCGATTGTGATTCGACCCAGCGATGGCTTGACGTAGGAGCCGGTCAGCTTGTCGACCTCGACGGAGTTCGCGAACGCCTCGGCGTCCCTTTTCGTCCGAAAGCCGCGTTTCGATGTCTCTCCGCGCTCGGGGGTGCGGTAGCGGACGCGATAAAGCGTTGCACCGCTTGAGATTTGGTACTTGCTAATC
This sequence comes from Mycobacterium interjectum, assembly GCF_900078675.2. GTDB lineage: Bacteria > Actinomycetota > Actinomycetes > Mycobacteriales > Mycobacteriaceae > Mycobacterium > Mycobacterium interjectum. The sequence continues at coordinate 2,694,680 of NZ_LT546237.1, read as the reverse complement.
GTCGCCATTGGCCAACGCTTCCTCGATCTCGGATTGCATTTTGCGGGTCATCTGAGAGCGGTTCTGCTGCTTGACATTCGGCCCGAGTCGATAGTCGCGTTCCTCGCTGAACGTGCCGCCCCATAGCATCAACGTCAAGTCGGCAAGGCGCTCAGGACTGATGCCGAGTCGCTTGGCTAATCGGTGCTCGGTCAACCCCTGACGGGCAATTACGCCGGCCAGCTTGTCGACCGCAGCATTCATGGTCGCAAGGGCGTCCTGACTCATGGCGACCGTATTCCACGCAAATCCCTCGCAAACCCTTCGCAGGGTCTCAGGTCGGACCATGAGCTTGTCTGTGACGTTGACGTATGCATCCGTCTCCGATTCCAGAAGGTCAGACAGGCCGCGATAGCACCAGTCAATCGGCTCGCCAGCCACCAGGTGCCCCTCAGCCACCATCTGCAGCGCGAGGGTCACTGCCAGCACCGTTGAGAATGACGGCACTACGTCGCCGGACTCAAAGCGCCGCACCTTGCCCGCGTCCCAACGAAGCCCAACATCGCGGGCGCACCGCGCCAGCTCGTCCTGTGTGGCGCCGACGCGCTCGCGCATGCGCTTGCAGTTTTCGCCGACCAGGACGGCGAGCGGGCGCGGTGAACTCACGTGACGAAGCGTAGACCAGAAGTGGTCTCCTTGACAATCGAACTCCACGACTGTAATTCTCTAACCATCACGTGAGCCATATCTGGCCTACTTGAAAGGACGTGATGCTATGACCGCCGCGACAGACCTCGGCATCGCTCTGCCCGCGCAGGTGGCAGAAGTGCTCGACACAAGCCCCGCTGGTCTAGCACAGATGCGCTATCGCGGTACCGGACCAAAGTTCATCAAGCGGGGGAGGCGCGTCCTCTACCGCTGGACCGACGTGAACGCGTACCTGGACGCCAACACAATTCAGCGCACTGACGACCCGCGAGGCGTTGTCGCGTGAGCGCCCGGGGCGCCCCTGAAAGTGATGGAGGCCGGCCCCATTTGGGACCGGCCAACCACGTCACCAGGGCTCACCACAGCGCTGATACACCCCAGGATAGTTCACTCACAGCCGAAGGGGCGCCGTCAGTACTGAGTGGCCAGTATGGTGCGGGCCACCCGATGACCGAGCAGCAAGCTCGCCGCATCACGAACCGTATCCAGTACGACTTAGGCAAGGTCTGGGAGCTGGTGAGGCTGGCCTATATTGGCCGCGCCTGGTCGGCGCTGGGCTACCAGTCGTGGGGCGACTACTGCACCCGCGAGTTCGGCACTGCGCGGTTACGTCTGCCGCGTGAGGAGCGCGCCGAAGTCGTCGCATCGCTGCGGGAGGCGGGGCTCAGCGACCGCGCTATTGAGTCCGCGACTGGGGTATCTCGGCGCACGCTGATTCGGGACCGGCAGGCAGGTGGTGACAATGTCACCACGTCAGGCGATGCCGATGCGGACACGCTCGCCGAGGAGCTGATCGCGTCAGAGCCGCCCGGCGCACCCACAGAATCGACGCCCGGCCAAACGGACCGGGTCAACCAGGCGTTAGAGCGTGCGCGGGGGACATCGTCGGCGCAGGTGATCGGGATCGACGGCAAGCGGTACCGGCCGAAGCCGCCTGAGCCGGCAAAGCCCCGCCGCAAGCCGATCACCGATGCATTCGCGACGGCCACCTACGACACCGGAAAAAAGATCAAAACCCTAACCAACCTAGCCGCTGACGATCGCTTCTCTCGCAACGGCGAGGAACTGGCCCATCGGAACCTCGGCGATCTTCAACGGGCACACCAGCAGCTCGGTGAGGTAATCACACAGTTGCAGGGCTGGTGGGACCGGTGACGTCCGTTGCCTCTCAGCAGGTCTCGTTCTGGCCCACCTGGGAATTCTTGCAGGCTGTTGTGGCCCAAGCGAATTGCGGGCCGCTCCCGTGGCCCGGCACGTCGAGCTGGTGTGAATTAGCGGACGGAGATCCGCGAAAGTTACTTGCCCTGGCCAGCTTTGGCGTCCATCATGCACTGAGGGTCGAGGTAGCCCAGGAGGCGCACGCCGAAGCGAGCAGGGCCATCTTAGCCGGCGCCGACTGGCCGAAGGTCGCGGGGGAGATCCGGCAGCGCAGCGAATTTCGGGAGTCACGGCCGTGGTTGAGAAGGACTCCGGCATGACCGAAGTCGAGCACCCGGAACCTATCTACGCCACCGCCTACGACCTCTACCGCGACCGCGGCTGGGTGCCCATCAAACTGCGCGCCGGCATTAAATTCCCACCGCCGACCGGGTACACGGGCCGCGACGGCGTCGACCCCAGCTTCGCTGACATGCACGCGTGGGCCACCGACGAACCCCACGGCAACATCGCGATCCGCCTACCGGCCGACGTGATCGGCATCGATGTGGACGCCTACGACGGCGAAACTGGGGCGGAAACATTGGCTGAAGCCGAGAAACGTTGGGGGAAGCTGCCGCACAGCCCGCGCTCCACCAGCCGCGACGACGGGGTATCGGGCATCCGGCTCTACCGCATCCCCGCCGGGATCGAACTGGTGAGCGTGCTTGAGTTTCCCGAACTCGGCATCGGTGACATCGAAATCTGCCAGCACCACCACCGCTACGTCATGGGCTGGCCGTCGCGCCACCCGAGAGGAGACACCTACCGGTGGCTGGGGATCGACAACGAGCCCCTTGCCGAACCGCCCGCGCTCCATGACATCCCCGACCTACCCGCCGCCTGGCTGGAAGCGCTGCGCAAGCCCGAGCGCAACGGTGCCGACCTTGGTGACCACGGTCCCTACAACGTGCGGCAAGCGCTCACTGAGGGCGAAATGTCGCGGCGCGTGGCGTGGCGGTTGGGCGAGGCCGTCGCGGCCTGCTACGGCCCCAGTCGCCACGACCACACGCGCGACAACGTTCTGGGTCTGCTGCGCTACGGCAAGCAAGGCGACTTCGGGGTACTGCCCGCACTCAAAGCGCTGCAAAAAGCGTTCGTGGCCGCGGTCGGCCCGGACCGGCCCGGCGGCCATACCCAGGCCTCCGAGGAATTCCGCAACTTTGTCAACAGTGACCGGGCCGCGCAGCTGCTCGCCGAACCCGACCACGACGAATGGACCCACGAGCTCGGCAACCCGCCATCCGACCCCGAAGATCGCCACCCCGGCGAATACCACGGCCCCCAGGACCGAGCCGACCAGGCCGACGCTGCCGAGGGCGCTATCCAGCATCGCATGACCGTGCTGCGGATCAACCGGGAAGCCCAGCGCCGACTTGATGACGAAGAAAACCCACCGACCGCGCTGCCGGCCGTCAAAAACCTCGACGCGCTGCTGGGCGAACCCGACACCCCGGTGCGCTACCGCATCGAAGAGGTCGCCCCCGCCGACAGTCGCGTTATCTTCTCCGCGCAGTACAAAGCCGGAAAAACCACCGCCCTCGGGAACCTGCTGCGCTCCCTGGTCGACGGCGACGACTTCCTCGGCGCATTCACCGTGAACAGCACCGCCCGACGCGTCGTGCTCATTGACGACGAGCTGTCCGAGAGCACGCTGCGCCGCTGGCTGCGCGACCAGAACATCATCAACACCGCGGCCGTGGCCGATGTGGTTACGCTGCGCGGCAAAGTCGCCTCTTTCAACCTGCTCGACGACCGCTGCCGCGACATGTGGGCCACCCGGCTGCGCGACCTCGGCTGCGACTATCTCATGCTGGACTGCCTGCGGCCCGTCCTCGACGCGCTCGGCCTCGACGAAAACCACGACGCCGGCCAATTCCTCACCGCCTACGACGCTCTGCTGCACGACGCCGGCGTTCCCGACTCGGCGCTCGTGCAGCACATGGGCCACACCAGCGAACGCGCTCGCGGTGACTCACGCCTCCAAGACTGGCCGGACGCCATCTGGCGTATCGTCCGCGAAACCGAAGAACCCGACTCGCCGCGCTACTTCACCGCCTACGGCCGCGACGTCAGCGTGGCCGAAGGCCGACTCAGCTACGACCCGGACACCCGGCGCTTGACCTACGCCGCAGGATCACGCACCGACGCCAGGGTTGAGGCCGCCAAACTGGCGATCATCAAAGTCCTCGCAGAGCAAGGAAACGGCGAACCGCTGAGTGTGCGCGCCCTACAGGATGCGCTCAACGGCGAACACAGCCAGAAATCCGTGCGGGCCGGCGCTAAACAGGCCATCAAAGACAGGCTGGTGACCGTCGCGGACGGCCCACGCGGAGCGAAACTGCACAGCATCTACCGCGCGTGCAGCCAGTGTGGCCTGCCGGTGGCGGTCGGCAGAGAGCGACATGAATCTTGCCCGACGCCCGAACAACGCGAAGACGGGATCTTTTGATGACCCCAGCGTGTCAGCGTGTCGCACTGTGTCACCAGTGTGTCAACACACTCGCGGAGTGGCAGTGCGGCAGTGTGTCAGCGTGTCTATATGAGACACGCACACACACGCACTCACCACGGGTGACGGAACCCGCCCAAAAATCGGGTCAGTGTGTCAGCGGAGCCACCTCATGAACCGCCGCCAGCGCCGGGCCCAGGCCCGCGACCCGCACTCAGCCTCCAAGATCCGCGACCTACAGCATCGCGTGGAAACCACCGGTCGCCCCGGCATCATCTACGGACTGGATGGCGCCTGCTCCGACTGCAGCGCCACCGGAGAACTCCATCTATTCCCCGGGAAAAAAGTGATCGGCCACATCTTCCACGACGACGGCTGCCCCGCCGCCGCCGGCACCGTCACTTGGCAACCCGAGTCGATCAAATGAGCACCGACCGGCCTTGCGGTGACTGGGCGGCCACGCTCGACAACCGGCATTTTTCCGGAGTCGTTGCGGGCGTGGTCCGACAACCACGAGTATCGATAGCGGGGGCAGCGTCATGAAACTCAACCCCTCCGAAATCCGGGTCGCGTACTGGTGCATGTCCAGACTCACACGCGGGTGTCTGGACAAAGTTCCGCGCTCGGTGGCGGATCTGTTCAACCGGCTCGACGTCGAATATCGCAACGTCGAATACAACCTGCTGTCGCCCGAGCGCCACGAAAACGACAGCGCCCCCGATGATCCGCGAAGATTGAAACTGATCAGCGCGGCCCAGGCCGCCGAGTTGCTTGGTATCTCTGAGCGGTCGGCGCAGCGAAACTACGAGAAGCTTGGAGGTCAGATGGTTTCCGGCGTATGCGTATTCGACCGCGATGCTGTTCTTAAGCGCGCGGGGAGGACCAGTGCCTGACCAATTACAGCAAGCCGTCGAAGGCTGGCTTGCCGGCCTTGGCGAAGTCGAATTCCGTTGCTTGGTCGCGCGCACCCGGCCGCCGGACGAGCCGATGCCGGGGACGCCGTTGGGAGCGCGTGATGCGCACTGAATTCGCCAGCGGCGACAGGAGTGTGTCCAGCGCGTATCGGGGCCTGGCGCGCTGGGCCGGCGCGTCTTTGGAGGCCGTCGTAGAACACGCCGAAGCGGGCCGGCTGGGCGAGCTCATCGAGGCCCGCTCGCTCACGCGGCCGATCAGCGGATCCGAAGCGCTACGGCAGCTGGAACGGCGCAGATACGTCCCCGGCGAGAAGCCGCGATCACCGGCCGCACTGCTGGGTGAACTGCGTGCCCTCGGGCTGATCTGGGCAGCCGAGGAGCAACACGAACATCATTCGCGTGATCCGCGGAAGCTCCTCGCCGAACTTGATACGAAGCGGTGGGGGCCGGGATGACTGCGAAGGTCAACCGGTGCGCGCGCTGCAGTCGCCGACTGCGCAACCCGCGCGCATCCGGTGCCGACTGGGCGGTGTCGATCGCCACGGATCCCCAGACCGACCTGAGCCACGTCGCCGAGATCTACTGCCCGGATTGCACAACCGGCACTGAGAACGTTCAGCGCGAGCGGACCGACGCCGCGGTCGACTACGTCTGGTTCTCCGAAGAGCAGTTCCAAATGTGGCCGAAAGCCGCCAGCAACTGAGAAACCCGATTGGAGACGGACGGCATGAAAGCGCAAGCAGCGCAAAGAGATCCACAAGTCCAGGTTCGGATGCTCGATGCGGTCTGGGGTAACTTCTACGACTACCCCGACGGTGTCCAGCGTGGGGACGTCGTGTCGCTGCCGGAGCTGGCCGCACTTCGGCACGAACACTTCGGCCTCGTCGAACCGGTAGGCGCCGAGCACGAGACGCCGGCCGAGCGTGAGGCGCGCGTCAGCCGCACGCGCGAGCGCGTGAAGGCCTGGTTGGCCGCGAAGAATGCCGAGATTGAACGTGAGCGCGCGGAAGTGCGCAATCAAACCATCGACTGCGCGACGGGGTTGCCGATGAAGGCGCAGCGGTGATCGCGACCATCCCCAGCGACGCGCACATCAGCACGAAACGCTTCCATTTTTTCCTGGGATCCGCATTTTTTCGCCAGGCCGTTCCGGCGACGGGCCGGCCTCGCCGTGTCGCAGTCTGTACGGGTCTGGGGATCCGAAAAGAGGTCTGGGGACTTTCCGGGATTTTGGACTCAAGCCTCGCGGCGACGACCCTTGCCAGTCCCATTTTTTCGCAGACGGGTTCCGGCCCGGTTTTGTGCCAACTTTTTTGGCCAGACATTATTCGCCAGCAAACGACCCTGAACGGCCGACTGCCTGCCGAGGTATCCGTGCCTAAATCGAGCGATGATCATGGGAGTTGACTTGCCTGGACCGGCCTCGAAAGCTGCCTCGCACAGTCTGCGTAGCAAACGCGACGTGGGGGCCGATCCAGGCGCGGTTAACGCACCGCGGACGAGGAGGAGGTCCGCGTGAGCAATCCTGTCCCGCAGTCGATCCACACCGTCCCGGCGGTCGACTCCGGCATTCCGCAGCCACCGGACTGGGCGCAGGTCAAGGCGTGGGGCGCGACACTCGTTGCCCAGATCGAGGGCTCGATCGCTCAGGCGCTGTTCAACATCTCGGTTCTCGGCGTCAAGCCGTTTGTGGCGCTGCAGCAGTTCGGCAACGAAGTGTTGGGCGCGGTGACGCAGCTTCAGAATCTCATCGACGCGATCGCCAACGCGCTGGGCTTCGCCGGGACGAATCACACGACCGGCAACATTCAGACCTATTTCACGACGGTCGCCGGCCAGATCCAATATCTCGGCGTTACCGGGCTTTACGACGCCGAGCAGGGGTTCGCGAATCTCGGGTCGTCGCTGCTGAAGAACCTGACCGCAACCGGAGCCGGCCTGGGCCAGTTCGATGCCTCACAACTAGCCAACATCGCCAATATCACCGCCGGCATTCCCGGGCCGGCCGTCCTGGGCCCCTTCAGCACAAGCATCGAAGCCGATCTTCAAGGCGTCGGCAACGCGCTCTGGCAGATCTGGACGGGCGCCACGGGGACTGTCACCGGTGTGCCGCAAATTCAGAGCGCCGCAACAACCTTGCTCGGCAGCGTTGATAGCGCGACGACGATCTCCCAGAACGTTTCTTCGCAGCTGGCGATGCGCGCGATCAGCAAGCCCTCCTATATAGGCGTAGACCCCTCGGCCGACGCGGTTTTCAACATCACCACCCTTGCCGGATCGACACCCACGACGATCAACGTCACCGCGGCCGTCAGCGCGATAGGAATGATCGCCACGCCAGACGGCGGACTTAAGAAATCGATTTGCTGGCTGGGTGAGATATCCAATGTCGCCACGCTGACGGATATGTACATCAACATCTATCAGGTCGATCTTTCGACGGGCGCCCTGACGTTGGTTCATGCATCGGCGAACATCATCGGACAGATCACCAGTAGTGGTGCGCCGCTGTGGAATTACTACGACCTGCCGTCACCGTATATCGACACCTCGAATAGCACTCCGCAGCAGGCGAACTGGTATGCGGTCGAGATGCAGGTGGTCGGCAGCGGTACCTATCAGGTGGTCGGGATGCCCAACCACTGGCTACCGGCGAACAGCAACGCTTACCCCAAGCAGCTTGCCGCGACGAGGGGTTCCGGCGCCGCGCCGTCGACCATTGCCAGCCCAACCTATTCATCGAATGTGCCGTGGCTCGCCATGTGCGGTATCGCTGGCACGTCTGAACATGCCCCGGTCACAACGCTTTTCTCCACGGCGGGCAGCGGCCAGAGTTACGCGGTGCCGTCCTGGATGAAGTCCGGCGACAAATTCGATCTGGTGATGGTGGGCGATGGGGGCGGAGCTGGCGGCAGCGCGGGTGGCGCTGCTGGCATCTGGAATGCCGTCACACTGACCTACGGTGTTGACATTCCGCTGTCCACAACGACATTCACCGTCGCCGTCGGTGCCGGAGGAACGGCAGGGAGCGCGATCACCAACGGCGGCTCCGGCTCCGGTTGCTCAGTAGCAATCACCGGGTACGGAACCGTTTCCGCTGCCGGGGGCGTCGGGTCAGGGTCACCCGTAGGAGACTACGGCCAGGCGGCAGGAAATGAAACATTCAACGGGACCACTTATTACGGCGGCACGGAAGACACCGGCGGCTACGCCAACGCCCCGGGCGGTGGGGGCCTTGACATTGGAGGTGCCGGAGATCCGCGAAAGACCGGCGCACCCGGCGCTGTATGGATCACGGCATACCAAGGATAGGAAGACGATGGCGACACACATCTTGACGCCGAAGGCGGCCAACCAGTATTCCGGGCTCACCAATCCCATTCTCGGATGGCAGTTCACGGCAGCGACCGCACTGGACGTCTTCGATGGCTGCAACCTGATCCGCCAATCCGGATGGAGCTGGCAGATCACACCTGACCCCGCGAACGAAGCGCTGTGGACGATGCAGATCGCCAAAGGCGGCTACGCGCCGCTGATTGTTGCCGACACCCAATGGTTTGTGTTCGACGGGTACTTCGTCCGGGTGCTCGACCAGGCCGACGTCGAAGCCAACTACACCGTGACGACCCGCTGACGCGCGCCCGCGGCTCCGGCCACGACTGGATGGACCGGCGACTTTAACGAGGACGGTTATGCTGGCAGCTTCGCAGGCCGATGCATCGGGCCGCTCTCGGCGTGTCGGCCAGGGGCAATATCATTGACAGTAGAGCCGACTACCTGGGGGAATGAGGTGACAAACGACTTGAGCTACAGAAACTGCGTCGAAGCGCTGCCGAACCCCGACAGCGGCCTTATGCTACCGCGCATGGGCGACAGATTCGCCGATGAGGAGCGCGCTGCACTGCTCGCCTTGCTCGAGGAACGTCCGGCCATGCTCGGGGAACGAGCTGGTAAGACCTCGTGGTCGACGATCGCCTCGGAAGTCTCGCTGCGCGGTTCGGCGTTGGCGATCTGGCATGACTTGCATCCACCGGCGCCCCCGATGCTCGCTCTTGAAGGCCACATCCAGAGTGCCGATGATGCGGACATCTGCTTCCAGCTGGCATGGAAGCAGCTCGTCGAATGGCAAGAGTCGACAGAGTTCGACCTGATTACGGTGCTCGACGCTGAATATCCATTGGCGCTGCGAGGAATTCATCAGATGCCGCCGATGCTGTTCGTCAAAGGACAGCTACGCACTGACGAGGTTGGCGTCTCTGTAGTCGGATCACGCAGTGCGACGGCGCACGGGCTAGCGTTCGCCGCGGGTGTCGCCGAAGGGCTTGCAAAGCGCGGGATCTCAGTCATCTCTGGTCTGGCTGACGGCATTGATGGCGCAGCGCACGAAGCGACGCTGCGCGTCGGCGGCCGGCCAATCGGCGTCATCGGAACCGGCATCAATCGGGTCTACCCCGCGAGCCACCGCGAGCTGCATAAGCAGGTTGCTGCCGCTGGCGCGCTGGTGTCTCAGTTCCTGCCTGACGCGCCGCCGAGCAAGCATTCGTTCCCAATGCGCAACGTCACAATGTCTGGACTTGGCCGAGCTTCGGTCATTGTCGAGGCTAGCGAGCACAGCGGCACCCGCATTCAGGCGCGGGTCGCCGTGGCGCATGGCCGCCCGGTGATCCTGACCGACTCCGTTGTCAGTGCGACGAAGTGGGGCCAAGCGATGAGGGGCCGGCCCGGTGTATACGTTGCACGCGACACTGCAGAGGTGATGGACCTCGTCGAGCGGGTCCTCGATGAGGATGACAGCGACGGGCTCGACGTCCTCGCACCGTCGACGGGACGGCCGGACGTCCGTTGATCCCGGCCGGGATCCGGTCGCCGCAAGTGAGCGTCTGCTCGTCAGCCAGGCTGGCGGTTACCTTCGCAACGTCATCCGGGAGCCGTATGTCACCTGTCGCGTGTGCGGTACGCCGGTCGACGGCTATGAGCGCTGCTGGCGCTGTAACCGCGACCAGTGGACCCCTGGGATTGCCGATTTAGTAGCGCCGCTGACCTACGGCATCGAGCGCACACAGTCGGGGATTCTTCTGCGTCACTATAAGGACGACGTCAGCGCCGAGGCGCGGGTACAGCACAGCCGTGTAGTGCGTCGGCTGCTGTACCTCGGAATCATGAAGCATCAGAAGTGCATTGAGAAGCGCATCGGAAGGCGCGCGACCATACGCGTGACGGTTCCATCCCTGAATCGCCGACCCGGGGTCCACCCGTTTGCGGCGATCGCCCAGGCGATGAATGCAGTCAATGAGGACCGGCTGGCCTTGGTGCCGACACCGGGAGCAACGAACAACCGCGTCATATCTGCTAGCAAGTTCGAGATCGTCCCCAAGCAAAGCCTGCGTGGTCAACACGTCCTCGTCATGGACGACACCTGGACGACTGGGTCGAACACGCAGTCGGCGGCAGTCAAGCTTCGCGAGGCCGGCGCCGAGCACGTGAGCGTGATGGTCGTCGGACGGTGGCTCTCGCCGATGTACGGGAACAACGCCGAATTCATCCAGAGCCGCCTTCGGCGGGACTACGATCCGGGTATTTGTCCGGTGACTGGCGGCGACTGTCCCTGACCGCGCAGGGAGGTTCAGTAGGTCGTTCACCCAGTCGAGCGCGTGAGCTAGGCTGGCGGCTCACCGCCTAACGCGTCAAGCAACTTCCCCAGGAACACATTGGCGGTTGCCAAGGTCAGCGACATCAGTTCGTTGATCATCGGGCCGATGCGATCGGCGCCATACTGTTCGACCAGCGCGTGGCCGGTCGCAAAAAATGCGGCCCACTCTTCCGGCGTCCTCGGCGCACGCCCCTCGGGGTGCAAGCGCCTGTGCAGCTCGGCGATATTCAGATCATCTTCTGACATGTGGCGCAATCCTTTTCGCTCTACTCACCACACCACCACCACGGCGTTGTCGCCCCCCGTGCACCGCACGGCTTGCACCACTGCGCCGTCGCTCAAGTGCGCGGTGAACCCGCCGATACATTCCATGGCGTAGGTCTCTCCGGTGACCGGGGAATAGGCCGAGACGTCGGGGCCGCCCTGGACTAGGTAGGCCCTGCGCACGCTGTCGGCGAAGGCGCATGACGTGACCGTGGTCGCTACGCCCGAATGTCCTGAGGGGCATGTGACGAACATGCCCTCGGTTGGCGGGGGTTCGGCGTTGGCCGACCTGGGCGTTTGCACGGGCTTGGCGCTCGGCGGCGGTGCTGCTGTCACTGTGACCGTCGGGGGCGGGAGGGCCCCGACGGGTGCTGTGGTCACCGGCTCCGGCGGCGCGGAGGAGATCGACGGAAGCGCTGCGGCCGGAAGCGGACCCGGCTCCATGATGCCGCCTTGGAGCACCGGGCCGTCGTCGTGCGGGCGCGGCCACATGGCGACGCCGACCGCGATCAGCACGCCGAGGGCCACGAGCGCGGCAGCGTAGGCGAAAGCCAGCCGCCACGACGGCACCGGTGGCGTGCTGCGGCCCCACGCGAGGCGCAACCACCACGGCGACGCGGCGCGGTGTTCCTCGGTCTCGTCGTCCTGGGACCACGCCAGCTCGGGCGCCGCGGCCGTCGCCGGCGGCACGATGGTTGTCTCCGCGCCGCCCGCACCGTCGCCGTCCCATTCGGTGGTGGGATCCGGCGACGCCGCGTCAGCCATTTAGACCACAGGCTTGTTGTCTGGCGCGGCCTTCGGCGACGGCCTGCGGAGCATCACCGAGCCGATAAGCGCCACCGCCACGCCCACGGCGCCGAGATAGATGCCAGTCCCCATCGTCGCTGTGATCCCGGGCTGGCTTGTGTCGGGGGTTCCGTCGGCGCCGATCGGATAAAGAGTCTGCGTTCCGGCTGTCGTGCCGACGTACACGATCCACACAGCAGCCAAGACGCACGGCACGATTGCCAGGGCGGCCCGCTGGCGCCCCTGGTCGACGTAATAGGCACCCACCGCGATCCAGATCGCGAGCGCTATCAGCACCCAGCCGCCTTGCTGGATGAGCGTGTTGTCCTCGATTCGGCGCACCGAGCCGGATTCGTTGAGCGGCAAGAAGGTGGCGATAACCATCGCCAGCGAGCCGAGAAGAGCGAGGCCAAGCGCCAACGGGTTCTTCATGCCGCCGCATCGTACTCCGTCCGGTCTCGGGGAATGGGTCGCTTCTCATTGTTCGCATCCTCTCGGCGCGCAGCGATACGCCCGTCCGCGGTCGGTCGGCGCCGGGTCCACGACGCCCTCGTCGACGAGTTCATCGAGCGCGGCGTCGATCTGCGGGCGCACGTCGGAACGCAGTGCTTGGCTCAGGCGTGTGCGTGACATCTGCTCGCCGGGACCAAGGGCGCCGAGCAGTCGCACGATGGACTGTTTGCAACGCTCGAGCTGCTGGCTGAGCATCTCCTGCACCCGCTCGGCTTCACTGGGCACGGGCAGCGTTAGCCGGTCGATGGCCTCAACGCGCTTGCCATCGGCGACCTGAACGTAAATGGCGGTCGTCTGCAGGTTGGCGTGGCGCAACAGCGTCTGGGCCGTCCTAAGGTCCGCGCCGCTGGCGACCAGGTTGCTCCCGAACGAATGTCTCAGGCCGTGAGGCGTGCCCGGGACGCCGGCTCGGCGCATCGCATTCCCGATGATGTCCGAGACGCTCTTGCCGTGGACGTGGTCGCCCGGGCGCCGGCTGTTCGCAGGGAACCACCAGCCGCGGGCGGGCATCGTCAACGCTGCGGCCACCAGCATCGGATGCACCGGCAGGCTGTCGGTGCGGCCGCCCTTGCCGGTGACTCGCAGCGTGCGGGCGTCCAGGTCGATGTCCTCGCCGCGGAACTTCGCGATCTCGTGCACCCGCAAGCCGGCCAGCGCGGCCAACAGGATCATGACCCGGGTCCGGTGGTGCATGCGCATCTCCAACAGCTCCCGCAGCCCCGAGTCCGACACCGGCCGTGGTGATCCCTTGGGCGCCTTCGGCCGCGGCAGCGCCACGGTGGCGTGGTGGCCGCCCTGCTGGGCCCACCACTTGAAGAACGCGTGGATGGAGCCGAAATAGGACGCCCTGGACCCGGCCCGCAGCTGCGAGCTGGCCAGGAACCGCGACACGTCCACCGCCCGAATCTCAGTGCAGTCCTTACCGGATTCGCGTTCAAGGCGGCGCATGACCGCCACGCCATCGCGCACCGTGCGCTCCGAGCGCCCGGCGCCACGCATGTAGATCTCCCAGGCGTCCAGCGGCGGCAGACCGCCGTCACCGTCATCGTCGCGCACGAGCCGCAGCACTGCAGTCATCGTCGGCCCCTCACCACGCGCAGGCCGCTGCAGCGCGGATCTCGTCGTTGTCGACCGCCGTATAGCGCTCCGTCGTCGCGATGGAGCTGTGACCGAGCAGCGTTTGCACGGCGCGCAGGTTGCGGCTGCCGCGGTACACCCGCGAGGCGTAGAGATGCCTCAGGGTGTGCATGCCATAGCCGGTGGGCAGCACGCGCGACACAATGGTGCCCACCCATCGAGGGCTGAGGTGACCGTCGTCGTTACCGGGGAACAGCCACCCGTCGGTGCCCTGTCCGAAAGCGGCCAGCTCGGGGGTGTGCCCCACCGCGCCGCGGCGCACCAAAGCGGCCAGGTGCTCGCCGATCGGCACCATCCGCTGGCGTCCGCCCTTGCCGTGGACCAGCAGACGCGCACCGTCGATGCCGTCGATCAGGTCACGGGTGTGCACCCGGGCGACTTCAGCGCGTCGCAGTCCTGCCTCGCCTGCCAGGCGCAGCATGAGCGTTGTGCGAGCGTCGGCCGCCGTCAGGGCGGCAGCCCATGCGGCATCCGGCGCGGGCCGCGGAACCCCGTGCGGTGGACGCGGCTTGGGCAGCTCGTCGCTGAGGTAGGTCGGTACGCGGCCGGTGCGGTAGGCCCACGAGAAGAACCCGCGAGCCGTGCTGCGGTAGCCCTTGCGGGTCTCCGGCGTCCAGTGGGTTTGGCTGCCGAACCAGCCGACCAGCAGCTCGCCCGTGACCGCTTCGGGCGCGCAGCCGAAGGCGCGAGCCATCGTGGCCAGGTGACTTCGGCGGAGTTTCAGCGAGGCGGCACGCTGGCCGCCGGCGGCCAGCGTCAGCAGGTAGTCCTCGATCGGGCGCACCCATTCGCCGGGGACCGACTTGCATCGGTACTTCAGAGGCGGCTTGGGCAGCCCGGCCAGGAACCGAGCTGTGCTTTCAACATCCCCGGTGTGCAACACCTGGCCGTCGCGGTCAAAAATCCGGCAGTTCGCGCCCTGGTGGCTGAATCGCAGCCGGCGCGCCTTCGCGGCCTTCCGAAGCCCCTCGTAGGTGATCATCGGTCCAGCCGATCCAATTCGTCGGCCATGTTCGTAGCCGTGGCCGCCAGTTGGCGAAGCTCGACGGACGTGAACTGTGTTCCGTCCGTGTACATGTGGACGTACCGGTCGATGGTGCCGTCCTGATCCTGGACACCTTCGATGGAGATGTCGAGGCGGTTCCTGGACTTCGGATACTGAGGCAGCGGCCGCTCGATCACGGCGCGGGTGCCACTGAATTGCCGCGTCCAATGCCCCTCGCCGTCGTCTTCCCAGTGGAACACCTTGCGCGCGGCGGCCGGCGTGGGTAGGTGTGCGAATCGCTCGGCGTCGACCCTGTTCTTCTCGACATGCTCGCGCGCCGCGTCCAGAAGGACGTCCGCGACGTCGGCGGGATCACCCTTCGCGTTGCTCTCGAAATTCAGCATCCAGCCGACTTGATCAAACGTCAGGTCGTCTTGCAGGTCGCGCCAGGTGGTTGCGGTCTTGTCGGGGGTGGTGGGTGTGGTCGACATGGGGGTTGTCCTTTCGCGTGAGGGGATTCTGGAGGGGGTGGTATTCCGAGTGGGTCATCTTCCGCGCGGGGGGAGGAGATCGGGACGACCCATTGGAGCCACCGTGGCCGCACCGTGGCCGCAATTTGGCCGCAGTAACGGTTAACTGAAGTGAATTACCGTAATGTCTTTTGGCAGATAAAGCCGAGTTCAGCCCGTTGACCAGGTAGCTGAATAGGGTTCGAGTCCCTCCGCCCGCACCGATGCCCCCGCCCGAACGAGGGCGCTGCCGGTGATAGCCGGGTGCTATTGGCTCTGGCCGCCGTTGCCGCCCGTGGCGGTGCCGTCTGAGGCACTCATGACATATGCGCCGCCGCCCCCGCCACCACCGCCTGAGCCGACGACTAGCGCAACGCTGCCGCCGTCGCCACCGGTGCCGCCGCCGACTCCGGCGCCGCTGTTGCCGGTAGCGCCAAAGGTGAACCCAGTGCCGCCGGCGCCACCGGCGCCGCCGGCGATCGTGGTGGCAGCGCCCCCGTTGCCGCCGGT
>NZ_LT546237.1:2502183-2678996 GCF_900078675.2 Mycobacterium interjectum | reverse complement strand
CGCCGGCGCCGAACAGCAGCCCGCCGGCCCCGCCGGCCCCGCCGGACCCGCCCATCCCGCCATCCTGGCCGGTGCCGCCGGTGGTGCCGACACCGCCGCCACCGCCCGCCCCGCCGCGACCGAACAAGAAGGCCGATCCGCCGGCCCCACCGTCCTGCCCCGCCGCACCCGACCCGCCGTTCCCGCCATTGCCGAAAAGCCAGCCACCCGGTCCACCGGCCTGCCCTGTCCCCGGCGCCCCATTGGTGCCATCGCCGAACAGCGGCCGCCCCGTCAGGCTCCGCCAGGGCGAGAATGACTGAATGCCCGAGGCCGCTTGTTCGAGGGTGTGCAACGGGGACACGTTGGCCGCCTCGGCGGCCGCATACCCGCCACCCGCGCCGCTCAGCGCCTGCACGAACTGGGCGTGAAAGGCCGCCGCCTGAGTGCTGAGCGCCTGAAACTGCCGGCCGTGGCTGGAAAACAGCGACGCGACCGCCGCCGACACCTCGTCTTCCGCCGCGGCCACCACCCCTGCCGTCGGGGCCGCGGCTGCGGTATGCGCAGCTGTGACCGCCGAGCCGATCTTCGACAAATCCATGGCCGTCGAACTGAGGAACTCTGGGGCCACCGCCAGATACGACATCGCTACCTCTAATCAGGTCGTCACTACATCCGGGTGAATCGGATGAACGGCACCAAGTTACGAGAGAATAAGGTGCCGGATGGCGGCTGCGATAGGGCTAGGTCCCGACCACCGGCCGCTGACGCCGGACAGTTGTCGTCCGCCGTCCCCGGGCCTTCTCGCCGGCTTCTGTGAGAATCTCGCCTGTCCCGACGTGACCATCATTAACCGCGTGCACCGTCGCGACACCCGGCGACGCGGTTCGGTATACACCAACTGGTCTCGTGTCGAATGCCGTCCTCATCCGCAGACGGCATTAAACGCACAGGCAGCCGGCGCCCGGACGTCGACGATTGCGTCGACTCGGAGAACACGTGTTTATCGAACGCTGCGGTTGGGAAGCCGATGGGGAAGCGTGAGCCGCTCGGCCCGCTGCAACCTCGATCAGACCGCAGGGATGACTTATGGGTTCTCCGCTTCGCAGCCTCACCCGATGGAGCACCGCGCCCGCGAGGGGCGTGCAGACCGCCAGATCCTGGGTCAATGTGCCGCGCGGGCTGGCCGCCCGGGCGACGACCCCGCTGCTGCCCGACGACTACCTCAAGCTGCTCAACCCGCTGTGGTCGGCGCGGGAGTTGCGCGGCCTCATCGTCGACGTGCGCCCCGAAACCGCCGACTCGGCGACCGTCACGATCAAGCCCGGCTGGGGCTTTTCGGGCAGCTACAAGCCGGGCCAATACGTCGGCATCGGCCTGCGGATCGACGGCCGATGGCACTGGCGCTCCTATTCGTTGACCTCGATCCCACGGCGCGACAACAAAAACATCACCATCACCGTCAAGGCCACCCCCGAAGGTTTTCTGTCGACCCACCTGGTCAACGGCGTCAAACCGGGCACGATCGTGCGGTTGGCGTCGCCCAAGGGAGACTTCGCGCTGCCCGATCCGCCGCCGGCCAAGATCCTCTTCATCACCGCCGGCAGCGGGATCACCCCGGTGATGGCCATGCTGCGCACCCTCAGGGCGCGCGGCCAGCAGGCGGACATCGCGCACATCCACTCGGCGCCCAGCGCGGACGATGTGATCTTTCACGACGAGCTGCGCGAACTGGAGAAGGCCCAGCCCGGTTACCGACTTCACTTGCAGCTCACCAAAACTCAGGGCCATATCGATTTCGGGCAGCTGGCCGACATCGTCGCCGACTGGCGGGAGCGCCCCGCCTGGGTGTGCGGACCGTCCGCGTTGCTGGACTCCGTCGACGAGGCGTGGAAAGAGGCGGGCTGCAGCGATCAGCTGCACATGGAGCGCTTCACGATCGCGGCCACCGACAAGGGCGGCGAGGGCGGAACCGTCACCTTCGCCATCTCCGATAAGACCATCGAAATCGACGGTGCCACATCGATTATGGAGGCCGGCGAACAGGTGGGGATCCAGATGCCCTTCGGGTGCCGGATGGGCATCTGCCAGACGTGCGTGCTGCCGCTGGAGGCGGGGCACGTGCGCGACGTCAGGTCGGGGACCGAGCACGGCGCAGGCGATCGCATCCAGACCTGCATCTCCACGGCATCCGGAAACTGCACCATCAAGATCTAGGGGAACCCATGGCAATCACCGACATCAAGGCATACGCGCACCTGACCACCGAGGACATCGATCAGCTCGCGCAGGAGCTGGACGCGATCCGCGCCGACATCGAGGAATCGCGCGGCGAGCGCGACGCCCGTTACATTCGCCGGTCCATTCAGCTGCAGCGCGCGTTGGCCGCCGGCGGTCGAATCGTGTTGTTCGCCAGCCACAACAAGCTGGCGTGGCTCGCCGGCACCGGCATGCTCGCCAGCGCGAAAATCATCGAGAACATGGAGCTGGGCCACAACATCATCCACGGCCAATGGGACTGGATGAACGACCCGGAGATCCACTCCACGGAGTGGGAGTGGGACACCACCTGCCCGAGTGTGCAGTGGAAGCATTCCCACAACTTCGTCCACCACAAGTACACCAACGTCGTCGGGCTCGACGCCGACGTGGGCTACGGGATCATGCGCGTGACCCGCGACGAACCGTGGGAACCCTGGATGCTGGGCAACCCGATTTACAACATCCTGCTGGGCACGTTCTTCCAGTACGGCGTCGCCCTGCACCACATCGAGACGGCCAAGCTGCGCAAGAAGGAAAAGAGCTATGCCGAGGCGGCCAAAGATCTGCGGGTGATCGGCAAGAAGGTCCTCAAGCAGGAGGGCAAGGACTACGTGATCTTCCCCGCGCTGACCGGACGCAACTGGAAGCGCACCATCAAGGCCAACATGACGGCCAACCTGATCCGCAACCTCTGGGCGTACATGGTGATCTTCTGCGGCCACTTCCCCGACGGTGCGGAGAAATTCACCGTCGAGGAGTTCGAGAACGAGACGAAGGGGGAGTGGTACCTGCGGCAGATGCTCGGATCGGCGAACTTCAACGCCGGCCCTTTGATGGCCTTCATGAGCGGCAACCTCTGCTACCAGATCGAGCACCATCTCTTCCCGGACCTGCCCAGCAATCGCTACGCCGAGATCGCCGTGCGGGTGCGTGAGCTGTGCGACAAGTACGACCTGCCATACACCACGGGATCCCTTGGCCGCCAATACCTGCAGACGTTCTGGACGATTCTCAAACTTGCCCTGCCCGACAAACTTCTCCAGGCGACGCCCGACGATGCCCCCGAGACGCGCTCGGAGCTGAAGTTCCGCGTCCGCCAGGGCCTGCGGGAAAGCTTCGTCGACCGCGAGACCGGCAAACGGCGGGGCCTGCGCACCGCCCTGCGGGAGTTGCGGGGGTCCGGGCACGCGGCGTAGGCGGCGCCCCCGAGGTTGGCCAAGGCTCGCCCGGATCGACGCCGGCGCGAAAAAGTTCGACTAGAGGTCACGGTTTCGCCGATCTCGACGCACGAAGGGGTCCGGGCGGGCTGGGGAGCCGGCACCCCAGGTTGACCTTTGGTAAGGCAACCCTTAGTTTGTGGGTAACTTACCTACCCGGAGGGGTGCTGAATGCAGTCGGTTGCGTCACGTCGGGGCGGCCGGCCGCCGCTGATCGCTGAGACAGAGGTCGTCGGGGCGGACCGCTGATGGCGCGCGGCTTCCAGGGCGTGATGCTGCGCAGTTTCGGTGCCCGCGACCACATGGCGACGGTGATCGAAACCGACCGCATCGCACCGCATTTCGTGCGGATTCGGCTGGAGTCGCCCACCTTGTTCGAGGACGCGGAGGCCGAACCCGCGGCGTGGCTGCGGTTCTGGTTTCCCGACCCCGACGGCTCGGGCACCGAGTTCCAGCGCGCGTACACGATCTCGGAGGCGGACGCGGCCGCCGGCCGCTTCGCGGTCGACGTCGTGCTGCACGAGCCGGCGGGCCCCGCGTCGACGNTGGCGCTAGTGCTGTTCGTGCCCGTCCTGGTCTACCTGGTGCTGACGTCGTCCATCACGATTCAGTCCGGCCCGCGCATCCCGCAATCGCAGCGCTGGGCGGAGAGGATGAGCGGGGAGGCCGGCGCGTATCTCGAGGGGCAGCCGGTGATTCGCGTCTTCGGCGGCGCCGCGGCGTCCAGCTTCCGCCGCCGCCTCGACGAGTACATCGGTTTCCTGGTGGCGTGGCAACGGCCCCTCGCCGGGAAGAAAACGCTGATGGATCTGGCCACGCGCCCCGCGACGTTCCTGTGGATCATCGCGCTCGCGGGCACCCTGCTGGTAGTCACCGGCCGGATGGATCCGGTCAACCTGTTGCCGTTCCTGTTGCTGGGCACCACCTTCGGCGCGCGCCTGCTCGGCATCGCCTACGGCCTCGGTGGCATCCGCGCCGGGACGCTGGCCGCCCGGCGGCTGCAGAACACCCTCGACGAGCCCGAACTCGAAACGCTACCGGCCGAAGCGCCGACAGCCGACGCCCGGGCGACGGTGGTGTTCGATCGGGTCAGCTTCGGCTACCGCCCCGGCGTGCCGGTCATCCGGGACGTCTCGCTGACGCTGCGGCCCGGCACCGTGACCGCGCTCGTCGGCCCGTCGGGCTCCGGGAAGTCGACACTGGCCGCGCTGCTCGCCCGGTTCCACGACGTCGAAGGGGGCGCGATACGCGTTGGTGGGCAGGACATTCGATCGCTGACGGCCGACGAACTCTACACGCGAGTCGGTTTCGTGCTGCAGGAAGCGCAGCTCGTGCACGGCACCGTCGCGCAGAACATCGCGCTGGCCGTGCGGGACGCCACCGCCGAACGAATCGAGGCCGCGGCGCGCCAGGCGCAAATCCACGACCGCATCATGCGACTGCCGGGGGGCTACGACACCGTGCTGGGCGCCGGCGCCGGGCTGTCGGGCGGCGAACGCCAGCGGCTGACCATCGCCCGCGCCATCCTCGCCGACACCCCGGTGCTGATCCTCGACGAGGCGACGGCGTTCGCCGACCCGGAATCGGAATACCTTGTGCAGCAAGCGCTCAACCGACTCACCCGGGAGCGCACCGTGCTGGTCATCGCCCATCGCCTGCACACCATCACCCGGGCCGACCAGATCGTCGTGCTCGACCATGGCCGTATCGCCGAACGCGGCACCCACGACGAGTTGCTCGCCGTGGACGGACGCTACCGGCGGCTGTGGGACACCGGTCGGGTCCCGGCCGTGGCACCGGAGGTGGCGCGATGATCAGGACCTGGATCGGGCTCGTCCCACCCGACCGCCGCGCCAAAGTGATCGCCTACGCCGCGCTCGCCCTGACCTCGGTGGCGGTGCGGGCCGTGGCCACCGTGCTGCTGGTGCCGCTGGTGGGCGCGCTGTTCGCCGTCCCGCACCGCGCGCTGGTGTGGCTGGGCTGGCTCNGGAACCGTCCCCGACGACGTCCCGATCGAGTTATACCTCGAGCAGCACGACGACAACGACACGCTGATCCCGCTCGCGAAGCACCCGCGGCTGCAGGTGCATTGGGTGGCGCGCCGCGACGAGAGGTCGCTTGCCGCGGCGATCGAGAGCCGGGACTGGTCGGACTGGTACGCCTGGGCTACGCCCGAGGCCACCACGCTCAAGCATGTCCGAACCCGGCTGCGCGGCGAGTTTGGGTTCCCCAAGTCCGAGATCCACGCCCAGGCGTATTGGAGCGCCGGGCGGGCGATGGGCACCAGCCGCGGCGACGAGCCCGAAAGCGTTGCGCCACAACCCCTACCACCGCCGCCGACGACCGCGTCGCCCTCGAGGGGCAGCTGGCGCGCCCAGGCCGCGGGCCGGTTNATCGTCGTGATCGCCCGCTACCTCGAGCCGTTCACCACCATCAGCGAACTGGCCCCGGCCCTGGAGAGCACCCGCGCCACCCTGGACCGCATCCGTCTCGTGCTCACCGCGCCGGTCCTCAAGGTCGGCGCCGCGACGGTGCCCGACGGCTCGTCGGCCCCCCGCATCGAGTTCGACGACGTCACCTTCGCCTACCGGGACTCCACCCGGCCGGTGCTCGACGGCGTCAGCTTCTCGTTGCCGCGGGGCAGCGCGACGGCGATCGTCGGCCCCTCCGGCTCGGGCAAGAGCACGGTCCTGGCGCTGATCGCCGGCCTGCACGAGCCCACCCGTGGCCGGGTGCTCATCGACGGCGTCGACGCGGCGATCCTGGATGCCGGGGCGCGGCGCGCGGCCGCCAGCGTCGTCTTCCAGCATCCCTACCTGTTCCACGGGACCATCCGCGACAACGTCTTCGCCGGAAACCCGTCCGCCGGCGACGCGCAGTTCGAGCGGGCGGTCGCACTGGCGCGGGTCGACGAACTCACCGGCCGCCTGCCCGACGGCGCCGACGCGATCGTCGGCGAGGCCGGGTCGACGCTGTCCGGCGGGGAACGACAACGGGTCAGCATCGCGCGCGCTTTGCTCAAAGACGCGCCGATCCTGTTGGTCGACGAGGCGACCAGCGCCCTGGACACCGAGAACGAGGCGGCGGTGGTCGGCGCGCTCACCGCCGATCCGCGGGCGCGCACACGGGTGATCGTCGCCCACCGCCTGGCCAGCATTCGGCACGCCGACCGAGTGCTGTTCCTGGACAACGGCCGGGTGGTCGAGGACGGCACCGTCGACGAACTGCTCGCCGCGGGCGGGCGTTTCGACGAATTCTGGCGACAGCAGCACGATGCCGCGGAGTGGCGGATCGCCGCCGAGTAAGTCGGCATAGCCGACCGCGACGCTTGCCGTATGCCTTACAGTGAGGCGGTCAGTCGACCGTCGGGAATGCTTGGAGGCGTGCATATGGGTGCTGTCGTGTCGATTCCGCGGTACCCCGGCGACGTGACGCCCGAATGGCTTTCGGCAGCGCTCGCCGGGCGCGGCGCACCCGTCGAGGTCGCCGGCGTCGAGGTGGCTGCCATCGGCACCGGCCAGACCGGCGCGACCTACCGCGTGACGGCCAGGTATGCGACGGATCCGGGAAACCTGCCGCAGACCTTTGTGATCAAGCTGCCCGCGCAGGACGACACCGTGCGCGACCGCGTCGTGATCGGATATCGCAGCGAATGCGCGTTCTATTCATCGGTGGCCGATCGGGTGCGGGTGCCGACGCCGGAATGCTTCTACTGCGAGATCAGCGAGGATGCAATGGATTTCGCGCTGCTACTCGCCGATCAAGCGCCGGCGGTGCAGGGCGATCAGCTCGCCGGCTGCGGCGCAGCCGAAGCGCACCTGGCGGTGACCGCCCTGGCCGGCCTGCACGCGCCCAGCTGGTGTGATCCGGTCTGGCTGGATTTCGAAGGCATCGGCTTTGGCCGGCCGGACGAAGCCGGGGCCCACGGTATGGGCGAGGTGGCGAAGATGAGCGCCGGCATCACGCTCGAGAAGCTGGGCGATCGAATGACCCCGCAGGACTGCGACACCTTCAGTGCGGCAATGGGTTTGGTGGCACCGTGGCTGCTGGCCGAGTACGACCGCTTCGCCTTGCTGCACGGCGACTACCGGCTGGACAACATGCTGTTCGACCCGGACCGAACGCGGGTCAGCGTGGTCGACTGGCAGACCCTCGGCGTGGGCCTGCCGGCCAGGGATCTCGCCTACTTCACCGCGACCAGCCTGGATCCGCAGCTGCGGGCCACCATCGAGGAAGAGCTCGTCGCCGCCTATCACCGGGAGCTCTCGCGCTTCGGGGTCACCGGCTACGACCGGGAGACCTGCTGGCGCGATTACCGGCTGGGGGTGATGCAGGCGCCGCTGATCTCGGCGCTGGGGTTCGCGTTCGCGGCCGCCACCGAGCGCGGCGACGACATGGTGCTGGCCATGCTCGCCCGCGGCTGCCAGGCCATCCGCGAGCTCGGGACGCTGGAGCTGGTCGGTTAGAGGTCGCCGGTGAAATCGGCGGACAACCACTTGTCGGGCCGGATGGTGAAGAGCACCTCCTCGACGCCCGCCATGCTGCTGACGAACGCGCGGCCGCCTTCCTCGCCGAGGTACCGAATGGCGATGGATTCCTGCACGTCGGCCGGGGCGGGCGTGGTGGTGTCGACGACGGTGCCCTCGACCACCACGTACTGGTACGGCGGCTCCTCGCGCTGCACCACCAGGGTCACCGCGCCGGCGCGCTCGATGAGCCGGGCCTTGCGGGTGGACGCCCCGGTCATGATCCGGATGTTCCCGCCGGGCGTGTAGTCGTACCAGATCGGGACGCTGGCCGGCGGCCGGCCGTCGGCGGCGACGGACAGCACCGCGACGTGCGTGGCGGCGAGAAACTCCTGACATTCGGCTTCGCTGAAACTCCTCATGCGCACTACGAACGCCGGACCGCAACCGCTATTCCCGGCGCTCCCCTCAGTACTGCGTCGAGCCCTGGTCGACCGGGATCTGGGCGGCGGTGATGTTGCGCGCTTCGTCGCTGGCCAGCCAGCACACGGCGTCGGCCACCTCTTCCGGCTCGGCGGCCCAGTTGGGCAGGAATGGGGTGAGCATGTTGGCCAGTTGCGGGTTGGTCTCCATCGCCCTGCCCATCGCCGCGACCATGTCGCCGGATCCCATCGGGGTGTTCACCGGCCCCGGATGCACGCTGTTGACCCGGATCGAGTGCTTGCCCAACTCGGCGGCGAACGCGCGCGCCATCCCGGCGACGGCGTGCTTGCTGGTGGTGTAGTGCACCATGAACGGCTGCAGCTTCATGCCGGCCGCGGAACTGATCAGGATGATCGAACCGCCGCGGCCGCCCTCGATGATCCTGTCGGCGCCGGCCATCACGGTGTTCCAGGTGCCGGTCACGTTGATCTCCATGACGTCGCCGAACGTTTCGGGCGTGATGTCGTGCCAGGCCTGCGGAGCCGAGATGCCGGCGTTGGCGACGATGATGTCCAGGCGGCCCAAGGCGGCGACGCCGTCGTCGACAACCCGGCGCAGCTCGTCGAAGTCGCGAACGTCGGTCGCCGTGGCCAAGATTCGACGGCCGGTCCCTTCGACCAGGCGGACGGTCTCGGCGAAGTCGTCGGGAGTGGCCGAATCGTAGGGGACACACGACGGGAGCTTGCCCGCGATATCGACGGCGATGATGTCGGCACCCTCCCGGGCCATCCGAACGGCGTGCGCCCGACCCTGGCCGCGTGCCGCGCCCGTGATGAACGCGACTCGTCCCTCGAGCCGGCCGCTCATCGCTGCGCCGCCTTGACCAGGTTCGACCCGATGATCAGACGCTGGATCTCGCTGGTGCCCTCGTACAGCCGCAGCAGGCGCACGTCGCGGTAGATGCGCTCGACCGGGACCCCGTGCATGTAGCCGCTGCCGCCGTGGATCTGCACCGCGAGATCGGCGACCTTTCCGGCCATCTCAGTGCAAAACAGCTTGGCCGCCGACGGCGCGACCCGGCGGTCGGAGTTGGTGACCCACTGCCGCGCGGCGTCGCGGACCAGCGCGCGACCGGCGAGCACCCCGGTCTGCTGGTCGGCGATCATCGCCTGCACCAACTGAAACCCACCGATCGGCGTCCCGCCCTGGGTCGCGGTGGCGGCATACGCCACGGACTCGTCGAGCGCGCGCTGGGCGGCGCCCACCGCGAGGGCGGCGATGTGGACCCGGCCACGGGCCAGGGAGGTCATCGCCGCCCGGTAGCCGATGTCCTCGCTGCCGCCGATCAGCGCGTCGTTCCCGACGCGGACGTCGTCGAAGCTGACGTCGGCGGTCCACGCGCCTTCCTGACCCATCTTCGCGTCCTTGGCGCCCACCCGAACGCCCGCGGCGTCCGCCGGCACCAAAAAGACCGCGATCCCCGGGCCCTGCTCGTCGGCGGGCCTGGTGCGCGCGAACACCACGAACAGGTTGGCGACCGGCGCGTTGGTGATGAAGCGCTTGTCACCGGAGATCACCCACTGATCGCCGTCGCGGACGGCCCTGGTCCGCAGGCCGGCCGGGTTCGATCCGGCGCCGGGTTCGGTCAGCGCGAACGAGGCGACGACCTCGCCGGAGGCCATCGACTCCAGCCAGCGGCGCTTTTGCCCGTCGGTGCCGAAGCCGACGAGCACCTGCCCGGCGATGCCGTTGTTGGTGCCGAACATCGACCGAACGGCCAGCGAGGTGTAGCCCAATTCCATTGCCAGCTCGACGTCTTGGACCAGGTTCAGGCCCAGGCCGCCCCACCGCTGCGGGATCGCGTACCCGAACAGGCCCATCTTCTTGGCCTGGTCGCGCAGATCGTCCGGCACCCGGTCGTCGGTCAGGATCTCCTGCTCGCGCGGGAGGACGGCGGTGCGCACGAAGTGGCGGGTCTGGGCAAGGATGTCCCGGAAGTCCTCGTCGGGCACTTCCTGGACTTCGGCGGTGGTCATGGCGGACGCTCCTCTGTGGCACTCATCGCTCGGGCTCACCCACCCGGCGCCCGCGATCCTATATGAAATATGATATTCGACCGTCGGGTACCCCACGACGCAAGCGAACCCAAGGGAGGCGTGATTCAGGTGTCGTTGCTGAACGGTCAGACGGCGGTCGTCACAGGAGGTGCACAAGGGCTGGGCTTCGCCATCGCGCAGCGATTCGTCGCCGAGGGCGCGCGGGTGGTGCTCGGTGACCTGAACCTGGAGGCAACCGAAGTCGCGGCCAAAGAATTGGGCGGCGGCGACGTCGCGTTGGCGGTGCGCTGCGACGTGACGCGGGCGGCCGACGTCGAAGCCTTGATCCAGACCGCCATCGACCGTTTCGGCGGCCTCGACATCATGGTCAACAACGCCGGAATCACCCGCGACGCGACGATGCGCAAGATGACCGAAGAGCAGTTCGATCAGGTCATCGACGTGCACCTGAAGGGAACCTGGCACGGCACCCGGCTGGCGGCGGCGGTCATGCGCGAAAACAAGCGCGGCGCCATCGTGAACATGTCGTCGGTGTCGGGCAAGGTCGGCATGATCGGCCAGACCAATTATTCGGCGGCCAAGGCCGGCATCGTCGGGATGACCAAGGCCGCGGCCAAGGAGCTTGCGTACCTGGGCGTCCGGGTCAACGCGATCGCCCCTGGCCTGATTCGCTCGGCCATGACGGAGGCCATGCCGCAACGCATTTGGGACGAGAAGGTGGCCGAGATCCCGATGGGCCGCGCCGGTGAGCCCAGCGAAGTCGCCAGCGTCGCCCTGTTCTTGGCCTCCGATCTGTCCTCCTACATGACCGGCACCGTGATGGAAGTCACCGGCGGCCGGCACATCTGAGCGGACGGGAACCGAGGAGGGCCAATGCGCGAAACCGTCATCTGCGAGCCCGTACGCACGCCGATCGGCCGCTACGGCGGAATGTTCAAGTCGCTGAGCGCCGTCGACCTCGGCGTCGCCGCCCTCAAGGGGCTGCTCGAGCGGACCGGAATTTCGCCCGAGGCGGTCGAGGACGTCATCCTCGGCCACTGCTACCCCAGCAGCGAGGCGCCCGCGATCGGGCGCGTCGTCGCGTTGGATTCCGGCCTGCCGGTGACGGTTCCGGGCATGCAGGTCGACCGCCGCTGCGGGTCGGGGCTGCAGGCGGTGATCCAGGCGTGCCTGCAAGTCGGCACCGGCGACAACGACCTCGTCATCGCCGGCGGCTGCGAAAGCATGAGCAACGTCGCGTTCTACTCCACCGACATGCGCTGGGGCGGAGCGCGTAGCGGCGTCCGGGTGCACGACGGGCTCGCACGGGGGCGCACCACCGCCGGTGGGCGGCACTACCCGGTGCCGGGCGGCATGCTGGAGACCGCCGAGAATCTGCGCCGCCAGTATGGCATTTCGCGTCTCGAGCAAGACGAGCTGGCGGTGCGCTCGCACCAGCGCGCCGTAGCCGCGCAGAAGGACGGCGTCATGGCCGAGGAGATCATCGGAGTTGCGGTGCGCACGCGTCAGGGAGAGGAACTGATCGACACCGACGAGCATCCGCGCGCCGACACCTCGGTGGAGTCGCTGAGCAAGCTCAAACCCGTTCTGCTGGAAGAGGACCCGGAGGCGACGGTCACGGCCGGCAACGCCAGCGGGCAGAACGACGCCGCGTCGATGTGCGTGGTGACCACGCCCGAGAAGGCGGGCGAATTGGGGCTGACCCCGCTGGTTCGCTTGGTGTCCTGGGGGTCGGCGGGCGTGGCCCCCAACATCATGGGCATCGGCCCGGTTCCGGCCACCGAGGTCGCGCTGGCCAAGGCGGGCCTGCGGCTGTCCGACATCGATGTCATCGAACTCAACGAAGCCTTTGCCGCGCAGGCGCTTGCGGTGATGCGCGAATGGAACTTCGGCGCCGCCGACCACGACCGGACCAACGTGCACGGGTCGGGGATCTCGCTGGGCCATCCCGTCGGGGCGACCGGCGGCAGGATGCTGGCCACCCTGGCGCGCGAACTGGGCCGCCGCCAGGCGCGCTACGGGTTGGAGACCATGTGCATCGGCGGCGGCCAGGGGCTCGCCGCGGTCTTCGAACGGGTCGCCCCGGCGTGACCGGCCCCCTGAGCGGCCTTACCGTCGTCGAGGTTTCCAGCTTCGTCGCGGCACCGCTGTGCGGCATGACGTTGGGTCAGCTCGGCGCGCAGGTGATCCGTATCGACCCGATCGGCGGGGCCTCCGACGTCCGGCGATGGCCGCTGGCCGCGGGCGGCGCGTCGATCTACTGGACCGGGCTGAACAAGGGAAAGCGTTCGGCCACCATCGATCTGCGTTCGACCGAGGGCCAGGAGCTGGTCCAGCGCCTCATCGTCGAAGGCGACGGCATCGTCGTCACCAACGCCGCCGGCCTGCCCTGGCTGGGCCATGACGTGCTGGCCGCCATGCGGTCCGACGTCATCCACGTCCAGTTGCTGGGCCGCGGCGACGGATCCACCGCGGTGGATTACACCGTCAACGCCGGTGTCGGGTACCCGCTCGTCACCGGTCCGGCCGGGCATGCCGGCCCGATCAACCACGTGCTGCCCGCCTGGGACGTGTGCTGCGGCCTGTATGCGGCGCTCGCCGTCGTCTCCGCCGTCCGCCAGCGCGACCGGGCCGGCGCGGGCGCCCGCATCAGCCTGGCGCTCGAGGACGTGGCGCTGGCCACCGCGGGAAATCTCGGGCTGCTGACCGAGCCTCAGGTCAACGGGACGCAGCGGCAACGGCTGGGCAACGCCATCTACGGCCAGTACGGCCAGGACTTCACCAGCCGCGACGGGGCCGCGTTCATGGTGGTCACCTTGACGCGCAGGCACTTTCGCGACCTCGTCGATGTGACCGGCACCGGCTCCGCGGTGTCGGCGCTCGAGGGGGCGCTGGGTGTGGACTTCGGGTCGGAGGGCGACCGCTATCGCTATCGCGACGCGCTGTCGGGGCTGTTCGCCGCCTGGTTCGCCGACCACACGGGCGACGAGGTCACCGCCGCCCTGTCGGGCACCACCGTGCTGTTCGAGCGCTACAGCACCTTCGCCGACGTCGCGGCGGGCCCGAAGGTGACCGCCAATCCGCTGTTTTCCCGGCTGCACCAGCCCGGCGTCGGGGACTACTTGGCCCCCGGCCTGCCGGCGGCGTTCGACGGCGTCCACCCCGCCGGCGCGCCGGCGCCCGCGCTGGGGCAAGACACCGCCGACGTTCTCACCCAACGTCTGGGGCTGACGCCCGCGGACATCGCGCGCCTGACGAGCGCACAGACGATAGGAGAAGTCAGCGCATGACCAAACTCGCCCAGACCCTCGGCCTGACCGACTTCCAGACCGAGATCATCGCCACGGTAAGGCAATTCGTCGACAAGGAAGTAATCCCCAACGCGCCGGAACTCGAACGCGGCGACACCTACCCCCAGCACATCGTCGACCAGATGCGCGAAATGGGCTTGTTCGGGCTGATGATCCCCCAGGAGTACGGCGGGCTGGGGGAGTCGCTGTTGACCTACGCGCTGTGCGTCGAGGAGCTGGCGCGCGGGTGGATGAGCGTATCCGGGGTGCTCAACACGCATTTCATCGTGGCGTACATGCTGCGCCAGCACGGCACCGACGCCCAGAAGCGGCGGTTCCTGCCGCGGATGGCGACCGGCGAGTCCCGCGGGGCGTTCTCCATGTCCGAGCCGGAGCTGGGCTCCGACGTCGCCGCAATCCGAACCCGGGCGGCGCGCAACCCGGACGGCAATTACACCATCAACGGGCAGAAGATGTGGCTGACCAACGGCGGCAGTTCGACGCTGATCGCCGTGTTGGTGCGCACCGACGAGGGCGCCGACAAGCCGCACCGCAACCTCACCGCGTTCCTCGTCGAAAAGCCAACCGGTTTCGGCGAAGTCGTGCCCGGCCTGGTGATACCCGGCAAGATCGACAAGCTGGGCTACAAGGGGATCGACACCACGGAGCTGATCTTCGACGGCTACCAGGCCAGCGCCGACGACGTCCTCGGCGGCACGCCGGGTCAGGGCTTCTTCCAGATGATGGACGGCATCGAGGTCGGCCGGGTCAACGTCTCGGCCCGGGCGTGCGGTATCGGCGTCCGCGCCTTCGAGCTCGCCGTGCGATACGCCCAGCAGCGGCACACCTTCGGCAAGCCGATCGCCGAGCACCAGGCCATCGCCTTCCAGCTGGCCGAGATGGCCACCAAAGTGGAGGCGGCGCACCTGATGATGGTGAATGCGGCGCGATTGAAGGATTCCGGCGAGCGCAACGACGTCGCCGCCGGAATGGCCAAATACCTTGCCAGTGAATACTGTTCGGAGGTCACCCAGCAGAGCTTCCGGATCCACGGCGGCTACGGCTACTCCAAGGAATACGAGATCGAACGGCTGATGCGCGACGCCCCGTTCCTGCTCATCGGCGAGGGGACCAGCGAAATCCAGAAGTCGATCATCAGCAAGCGACTGCTCGCCGAGTATCAGGTATGACGCGATGAGCGTTCCGGATTTCGCCGCGCGAACCCAACTTTCCGACGACGTCGCGCGCCTGATCCGCACGAGGATCTTCGATGGCAGCTACGCCGCGGGGTCTTACATCCGGCTGGATCAACTGGCCGCGGAGCTGGGGATCAGTGTCACACCGGTGCGTGAGGCGCTGTTCGCCCTGCGCGCCGAAGGGCTGATCGCCCAGCAGCCGCACCGCGGCTTCGTGGTGCTGCCGGTGACCGGGCGCGACGTCGCCGACGTTGCGAACGTGCAGGGCTACGTTGGCGGCGAGCTCGCCGCGCGGGCCGCGGTCAACATCACCGACGACCAGCTGCGCGAACTCAAGCAGATCCAGGCGGAGCTCGAAGAGGCCTATGCCGGCGCCGACAATGAGAGGACCGTGCGCCTTAATCATGAGTTTCACCGGGCCATCAATGTGGCCGCGGATTCGCCCAAACTCGCCCAGCTGATGTCGCAGATCACCAGGTACGCACCGGAATCGGTGTTTCCCACCATCGAGGGCTGGCCAGAGCAGTCGATGAGGGATCATCGGCGGATCTTGTCGGCGCTCAAAAAGCACGACGACGAGCTCGCGCGGGCGGCGATGTCGCAACACCTTGCCGCCGGCGCGGTGCCGCTCATCGAGCACCTGACCGCGCGAGGGGTCGTGATCGACGGGAGCCATCCGACCTCAGGTTAGCTGTTGTTGCCAAGGCACGCCGGGGCATAGGCTGCGATCGGAGGGGGCAACAGCATAGAGCGAGGAAACGTGCCCCGAACGATTTGCGCATCGGCAGTGTTCGTTGCATCCGTGGTGGCGATCGCCCTTGCGCCACCGGCGGTCGCCGACCCGCTCGATCCGATCCCCGGCAATGGCGTTTTTGTCGTAGGGCCCGACATCGCGCCGGGCCTGTACCACACGGGCGGTTCCGGGTCGGCCTTCGGAGTGTGGATCAATAACGTGCCGACCCAGGATTCGATGTGTTCGTGGTTCACCTACAGCACGCCCGACGCGAACAAGGACCATGTGCTCCAGACGAACACCTCTATCGGCCCGATGTTCGCGAACATCAACTCTTCGGTCAAGGCCTTCGAGTCGCAGAACTGCCAACCCTGGACGCGGGTCCCCTAGGACGGGCTTCGAGCACGGCGCCGCCGAGCTTTCACGCAAACCAAAACCCACCCTTGGGCGCATCGGTGAACAACTCCGGTCATTGTCTGACGATTTGGCGGCGCGGACAGTCGCGTAATGGTGATCGCTGGTTGGTCTGTCCCCGCGCGAGACGCGGCTTGGGTGTTGGGCTGAAGCGTGTGAGACGATGGCGATAATGAGCGATATCAGTTATGAGAATCCATATATCCACAACTGTCACCGGCCGGCGCCGCAGGGTGACGAGGCAGAGGTGATCGCTTCCGTTGGGGATGGCGCGCACCCGCTCGGCGAATGCCCTCGGTGATGACGTGAGACCACTGCCACAACTCACACCCTGGAATCGATGGTTCTGGACATCGGGTCAGGACGGCAATCTGCGCATCCAACGCTGCGTCGAATGCGATACGTATATTCACCCTCCGGTGCCGATTTGCCCGTCATGCCGCGCGACATCGTCCGAACCCGCGGTGGTTTCGGGTTCGGGGACGGTGGTCGGCTATACCGTCAACGAGCATCCGTGGCTTCCCGGTTTCGAGCCGCCATACGCCGTCGCGGTGGTTGCACTCGACGAGTGTGCCGAGGTGCGGCTGACGACCAACATCGGCGGCTGCTCGCCCGAGGAGGTGCACATCGGCCAGCGAGTCGCTGTCCGATTCGAAAGCGTTGACGACGTGTGGATCCCGTTGTTCGAGCCCACGGGCGCAACGGATGAGCGGGACCTAGTAGGCGCGCCCGCGTGCCCCTCACCGCGACGACCGGTAACAAACGAGCGGTTCGAGCATCGATCCGTGATATCCGGCGTCGGCCGGTCTGCCACCGGCCGCCGGCTGATGGTCGATCCGCTCTCGCTTGCCGTTGACGCATGCTTGGCCGCAGTCGCCGACGCCGGTTTGGAACTCACTGATATTGACGGTCTTTCGACATACCCCGGCCCTGTGGGAATGGGCATGAGCGAGGGCGGGATCGCGGCCGTGGAAGAAGCACTCCGCCTGCACCCGACATGGATCAACGGCGGAATGGATTTGCCTGGCCAGGGCGGCGCGATTATCGCGGCGATGATGGCGGTGGCCGCCGGTCTGTGCAGACACGTCCTGTGCTTCCGGACCGTGTGGGAGTCGACGTTCGCGGCGCTTCGGCTACACGGCGGCAGCGGGCGCGTGGCGGGGCCGCAGCAGTGGTCGTTGCCGTTCGGTGCGGCTTCGGCAGCCAACTGGATCGGCGTGAACGCCAACCAGTATCTGCACCGCTATGGTGCCGACCGAGAGCTCTTCGGCATGATCGCCGTGAACGCCCGGCGCCATGCGGCGCTCAACCCGGTGGCCATCTACCGCGACCCGATGACGATGGACGACTACTTCGCCGCGCGGCCCATCACGTCGCCATTCGGTTTGTACGACTGCGACGTTCCGTGCGACGGTTCGATAGCGGTTGTCGTGTCCGACGCCTCCGTGGCCGATGATTTGCCGCGACCGGCAGTGCGCTGCGAGGCCGTGGGAACACAGGTCACCGAACGCATCTCGTGGGATCAGGGAACGCTCACTCATGAGCCGCAGGTCATGGGGCAGGCCGCACACCTATGGAGCCGAACCGAT
Organism: Mycobacterium interjectum; assembly: GCF_900078675.2. GTDB lineage: Bacteria > Actinomycetota > Actinomycetes > Mycobacteriales > Mycobacteriaceae > Mycobacterium > Mycobacterium interjectum. Next base: position 2,661,370 of record NZ_LT546237.1, on the reverse strand, counting down.
CTGCGCCCCAAGGACATCGACCTTGCGCTGCTGTACGACGGCTTCACGTTCAACTGCGTGTCGTGGCTCGAAGCTCTCGGCTTTTGCGGTTTTGGCGAGGCCCAGGGGTGGCTGGATGGTGGTCGGCGCATTGCGCTTAACGGCGAACTGCCGCTGAACACCCACGGCGGCCAGTTATCCGAGGGGCGTCTGCACGGTTTTGGCTTCGTCTACGAGGCGGTCTTGCAATTGCGCCACCAGGCCGGTGGCCGCCAGGTCAAGGATGCCCGCACCGCCGTCGTGAGTACGGGTGGGGGAGTCCCATCTGGTGTCCTGCTGTTGCAACGCGCGACGTGACGCCGCGCCGCTGAGCATATTCCTAAGAGGGATTGCGCAGTCGCGCTAGCCGCTGACGGTAACTCACTCGAAGGCGATCACGCCGCGGATGTTCTTGCCGGCGCGAAGGTCTTTCATGGCCTCGTTGATGTCATCGAGCTTGTATTTCTGCGTGACCAGCTCATCGAGCTTGATCAAGCCGGCCTCGTACATCGACAGTAGCTTCGGCATGGCCTCGCGCGGGTTCATCTCGCCATAGAGCACACCTTTGAACGTCTTGCACGAGCTGACCATGTCGCCGAGAAGCATCGGCACCATCATGTCGGTGATCTTGGCCATCCCGGTCAGCACACACGTTCCGCCCTTGCGCAACAACATCATCGCCATCAATACCATGTCCACGGGCACGACCCCGGGTGTTAGAACGACCCGGTCGGCCATCACACCCCAGGTGATTTCCTTGACCAATTCCAGCGCCGCAGCCGTGTCGGCTGCGGTATGGGTGGCACCGAAAGTCGGTGCGACCTTGCGTTTGAACTCGTTGGGGTCGACGGCGATGATGTGCTTGGCGCCCGCGACCTTCGCGCCCTGCACGGCGTTCATGCCGATTCCGCCGACACCGACCACGACGACGGTGTCGCCCACTTCGGTACCTGCCGCGACGGACCCCGATCCGAATCCAGTTGTCACACCGCAGGACACCAGGGATGCGGCCTCCAGGGGGATCCAGTCATGCACTTTGACTAGCGAGCGTTCGGATGCCACAACGTATTCGGAGAACGTGCCGACCTGCATCATAGCCATGAGGTCCTCGTCTCCGAGGTGACGGCGCCGGGTGCCGTCCGTGGTCATCGCCTTGCTGTAAATGTCGGCGCCAACGTCGCACAGGTAGGTGTAACCGGTGGTGCACCACCGGCAATTGCCGCAGGCGGGCAGAAACGAGATTGCCACGTGGTCACCGGGTTTGAGTGTGTTGACCTCGGGGCCGACCGATTCGACGACACCGGAGCCCTCGTGGCCACCGAGCATCGGGAACCATTCCGGCACCGGAAGACCGGAAGCCCGCATCATCTCTTCCATCTCGGCGGTCGGCACACTGTCGCCGGTGTAGAAGTGCTCATCGGAATGACAAACTCCCGCGTAGGCCATCTTGACCAGCACTTCGCCCGCGTGCGGCGGATCGAGCTCTACTTCGGTGACTTCCCAATCCACACCGACACCGCGCAACACCGCTGCTTTGGACTTCATCGCGCCTCTTTCGTTAGGGGAATCGCATTACTGAGCAGGCCAGCCGACGGTCTTTGTCTCGGTGAAGATTTCGAGCCCCTCGATGCCGCACTGCCGGCCGACGCCGGATTGCTTGTAGCCGCCGAACGGCGCGTCCGCGCCGTACCAGAGTCCGCCGTTGATGCCCATGGTGCCGGTTCTGATCCGACGGGCGACGGATTTGGCGCGGTCGAGGTCGTGGGCGAATACGACGCCGGACAGGCCGTAGATCGATTCGTTGGCGATGCGCACGGCGTCGTCGTCACCGTCGAATCCGATGACCGACAGTACTGGTCCAAAGATCTCTTCCTGCGCGATCGTCATTTTGTTGTTGACGTTGGCGAACACGGTGGGCTCGACGAAGTAGCCCTTCGGCAGATGCTTGGGTATCCCACCCCCGGTGACGAGCCGGGCGCCTTCCTGCTTGCCCTGATCGATGTAGCCGAGGACCCGATCTTGCTGCTTCTTGGAAATTAACGGCCCTTGCAGCACCGACGGATCCGTGGGGTCGCCGTATTTGTTCTTTTCCATTGCGGTCTTGACGATCTCGACTGCCTCGTCGTAACGCGAGTTGGGCACCAACAGCCGGGTGGGCATGGCGCAGCCCTGCCCGGCGTGCATGCAGATGAAGGCGCTGCCGCCCACCGCGCCGCCGATGTCTCCCTCTTCGTCAAGGACGAGGTACACGGACTTGCCGCCGAGCTCGAGAAAGGTGGGCTTGACGGTCTCGGCGGCGGCGGCCATGATGCGGCTGCCGGTGGCCGTCGAGCCGGTGAACGCCACCATATCGATCAGCGGCGACATCGAAATCGCCTCGCCAACAAGGTGGTCCGACGATGGGACGATGTTGATGACGCCGGGCGGGATGTCGGTGTTTTCTGCGATTAGGCGGCCGATCCTCGTAGCGTTCCACGGTGTGTCCGGGGCGGGCTTGAGCACGCAGGTGTTGCCCATCGCCAGGACGGGGCCGATCTTGTTGAGGATGATCTCGAAAGGGAAGTTCCACGGAGTGATGACACCGACGACACCGATCGGCTCCTTCCAGACCTCGCGGGTCGTCAGGCTGCCCATGCCGAATGCGTCCTTATCGGGAAGCGAACGCTTCCAGACGAATTCGCCGATCATGTCCGCGGGCCAGGTAAGGGCCTCGCGGAGTGGCACGTCGAGTTGCGGACCGTAGGTGGACAGCACCGGACAGCCAACCTCGGCGACGAGTTCGCTGCGCAGGTCCTCGCGTTCGGCTTCAAGCGCCGCCTGCAGTTGGCGCAGTCCCGCGGCGCGCGCATCGCCATCGCGCGACCACTCGGTGTTGTCGAACGCGTGCCGGGCCGCGGCGATGGCGCGTCCCATATCGGCGCGCGTTCCATCGCTGGTGGCGCCGAGGATCTCTTCGGTCGCCGGGTTGATGTTGTCGAACTGCCGTCCGGTCTCGGACTCGACGAGCTTGCCGTCGATCAGCATGCGCGACTCGTGGTTCACCATTGCCGAAGTTCCTTCACTGCGTCGGAGGCGCGCGGGGCCAGGGTCAGGTAAGGGATGAAACTGCTGCTGCCGCAACGGATGACGGCGTTGACTACTTCGGTCAGATGCTCGACGTCAACCAGACCGCCCAGCATGTATTTGTTCTCCATCCAGTACTTGATGGCCGATTCCAGAACGTCGGGGTCCCAGGCTTTGTTGAACTCGGTCTGCGCGTCACCGGTGCCGCCGAGGCTGTCACCTACGGCGAGACGGGTGAAGCCGATCTCCGGATGCTCGATGCGCCAGGCCTCGACGAGCTTGTCCAGCGCACCCTTGGTCACCGCATAGGCTCCGAGCATCGGCCACGGGGTCGTGTAGGACGCACTCAGCGACGATAGGTACACGGCCGAGCCGCCCGCGGCGGCCAGATGCGGCGCGGCGGCTGCCGTGACGAGCGAGGCGCCGGTGACATTGGTGGCGAACAACTGCGCCCACTGTTCTGCGGTCACCTCGCGCAGCGGCGCCAACACGCCCATACCGGTGGTGTACACCAGCGCGTCGAGACCGCCGAGTGCACCGACCACTTCGGACATCGCCTGCTGGCAAGTCTCGGTTACCGTGACGTCGCAGGCGACGGCCACGGCGCCGTTGCCGGCTTCCTTCGCGGCGTCGACCAGCCTGTCGTATCGACGTGCCAGCAGTGCGACGTGCGCGCCCCGCCGGGCGAGTCCGATGCCGATGCATCGACCCAGACCGGCGGAGGCGCCCACGACGGCGACCCGCAGCGGACGTTGTTCGTTGTCAGACATCGAGCTTGGCGCTAACGGAGCCGAGGGTCGCGCCCACAGCGCGTTCGAACCGGCCGTGGTCGAAGCTGCGGATCGCGACGTCGTGATCAGCGGCTTCGGCGCGCAGGGCGCTGACTGTGCACTGTTCGCGGGTGCGGTGTGCAAACGGGTCGAACGAATACCAACGGCAAGCGTTCTCATAGGTGATTTTGTTGATCTCGTCGTCGGGAAGCCCGGCCATGACCAGGGCGAGCTCCTCGGCGGCTGCGGGCCATGACGAATCGGAGTGCGGGTAGTCGCATTCCCAGGCGATGTTGTCGATCCCGATGTCATGGCGCAGCTTGACGCCGACCGGGTCTGCGATGAAGCAGGTCAGGAAGCGCTCGCGGAACACTTCACTGGGCAGTTTGTCGCCAAAGTCCTGGCCGGTCCATAGGTGATGCATTTCGTAGGTGCGGTCGAGCCGGTCGACGAAGTAGGGGATCCAGCCGGTGCCGCCCTCGGAGAGGGCGAAGCGGACGTCGGGGAACTCTTTGATGACGCGCGACCATAACAGGTCGGCGGCGGCGGAGCAGATATTCATCGGCTGCAAGGTGATCATCACGTCGATTGGCGCGTTGTCGGCGGTCATCGTGATCTTGCCTGAGGACCCCAAGTGGACCGAGAGCACAGTGTTGGTGTCCGACAGCGCCCGCCACATCGGATCCCAGTACTCGTCGTGGAAGCTCGGGAATCCGAGCGTGGCGGGGTTCTCGGTGAAAGTCACGGAGTGGCAGCCTTTATCGGCATTGCGCCGGATCTCTTTGGCGCACAATTCCGGATCCCAGAGCACGGGCAGTCCCATCGGCAGGAAGCGCCCCGGGTACGTGCCACACCACTCGTCGATGTGCCAGTCGTTGTATGCCTGAGTAACGGCGAGCGCGAGGTCCTTGTCGGTGTGGGTGGCGAACAGCCGGCCCGCGAAGCCGGGGAAAGAGGGAAAGCACATCGAGCCGAGCACACCGCCGGCGTCCATGTCTTTGATCCGCTCGTGGATGTCATAGCATCCCGGTCGCATCTCGTCGAAGGCGGTGGGCTCGACGCCGTACTCCTCGCGTGGGCGACCCGCGACAGCGTTGAGGCCGATGTTGGGAATGATCGCACCGTTGAACGTCCAAACCTCCGAGCCGTCGGGTCTGCGGATGACTCGCGGCGTCTGGTCGGCGTACTTGCTTGCGACTCTGCCTTCGAACAGGTTCGGGGGCTCGACTAGGTGGTCGTCGACGCTCACCAGGATCATGTCTTCGGGCTGCATGGGTCTCCTTGAACAGACGATGAGAGCGAGATTATCAGGAAAGGGGAGGGGCTATTTCGAGTTATGGAAATATTCGTTTCCGCACGGCGACGCTGATTTGCACGCAGGAGAAGCAACGATCACCGCCGCAGGACTTTTTGGGGCTCGACGGCAAATGAGAGCAGCAGTCGGTCGAGGATCTTGGCGGCTCGCCGGCGTGCTCTGGTGGGGTTCGCGGCATGCGCCACTAGCAGCGAGGCCTCCTCGAGCGCGGCGACGAGCATGTGGGTCAGCTCCCCGACGGGCTGGTCGTCGATGATGCCCTCGGCGATCGCCTCGCGGACCACGTCATTGATGAGGGCGATGCTGTTGCCCTCCTGGATTTCGCGCAGGGTCTGCCAGCCGAGTACTACCGGTCCGTCGACGAGTATCACCCGCTGCACTGCGGGCTCCTGTGCCGCTTCGAGGAACCCATGCAGCCCTCTTGTGAGCCGTTCCCAGGGGTCCGCCCCCGGCGGGGGAGCGGCGATGGATCGAAGCGTGAGGTCGTTCTCGACATCTTCGAACACGGCGCGAAACAGCTCGGCCTTGTCCTTGAAATGGTGGTAGAACGCGCCCCGAGTGCCGACGCCCGACTTGGTCACGATGTCGCTGATGCTCGTGTTGAAGAATCCATGTTCCACGAAGAGTTCACGACCCGCTTTGATCAGGTCCAGCCGGGTCCGCTCGCCTCGGGCCCTCCGCTCGTCGTCAGCCCCACCGCGCTTCGCCATGCCGACGATCGTAGCAACATTCAGCATGTATGTTGAGTGCTCGGGGCGGACCGTTGTCAGCGGACGATCCCGCGAACGGTCATCAGTCCAAGTTCGGCGTGGGACTTGAAACCCGGCGGGGCGTCGCAGATGGCGGGAATGGAGTTCACGGGTTCCATCGCGGTCCAGGCGTAGCCGATGTAGCCGGGCTTCGCGTGATCTCGTGCATCCTGGCTGCCCCGCAGGATCAGCTCGGTTCCTGGGTCGCCCTCGATCACCACGCGGTAGTGGTAGTACGGCTCCCAATCGGGCTTCGGCTGGATGGCCTCGTGTTCAACGAACGCGTAGAGCTCGTGCAGCGTGATGAACGGCCTGCCTTCCACCCACGCCGTCCAGGCGTGATGCTGGGACGCGACAGTGCCCTTCTTGATCACACCCCTAAGGCCCGGCATGTCCATGTCCGGGGTTCCCTCATAGGGGATATCGCGGGTGGCCGTGCCCAACTCGACGTTTGTCGTGAATTTCTCCACGGTTTTGCCGAGCCCTTCGACGACCATCGTCAGCGACTGCGCGAATAACGACCACGCATCTTGGAAGAGATTGCGCTCCGCGAACTCGGCCGGGGTTTTTCCGAACCCCATCTCGTCCAAATACTTCAGGGTGTCCTTGTTGAAGTTCACCGCCTCGTAGATGTGGATGTGATCGGTCTTGCCGACGATCCGCGCCAGCGTCAGAACGAGCAAGTCCGCCGCGTAGCCAGGGTGGATGCCACCCCCGTGGAACGAAGTACCGCCGTCTTGGCACGCCGCTTCGATCTTGTCGATGTCCGCGCTGTTGGTTTCCGTCCGATGCCACCAGGCGCCACCCGAGGCGACGACGCTCTTTCCCCCGCGGAGCAGCCGGCAGATCTCGTCGATGTCCGACCACAGCGGGGCGTAGAACACGCAGTCCGCATCGAGGGCCTCCAGGGCAGACTTGTCGGTGGTTGCGAGCACGCCGATCGGCGCCACCCCGACGAGCTCGCCCGCGTCCCTGCCGACTTTCTCCGGACGATTGCAGAGCACACCGACCACTTCGTAGAGAGGATTGTGTGCGAAGTGCCGCAGCGCCAGCGTCCCGACATTGCCCATGCCCCACTGGATCACGCGATACCGCTTCTCAGCGGCCGGAGTCCCGGATGCCAGCGGCGATGCAAGTGTCATCATGTCTCCCTTGGGCGGCCCGTACGCGAAGCTAACACGACGAAAGGCGGATATGCCATTTTTGGAAATGATTGTTCTCGGGTGGTGGCGAGTCAACAACCTTCATCCGGTATGTTGCCGCTATGGCAGACGGCGAGGTTCGCGCGTACGGTTCGGTCGCTCCGCTGAAAGTCGGCTTGCTCAATGACTATCCGACCACCGGCGACACGGACGACGACACCGTCGACGCGTTGCGGCTGGTGATGGACGAAGCCTTGTCCTCCGGGCTGCTGGATCGGCCGATCGAACTCGTCACGCGCAACGTGGTCGGCTTGCCGAACGGTGCCTACCTCGCGGTCGAGCGGGCCTTCGACGAGCTCGTGGGGGAGGGTTGTCTGGCCATCTATGGGCCGTGGGTATCGGACAATGTGGTGCCGTTGCGTTCCCACGTCGAGGCCACCGCTCGCGTTCCGATCGTCACCCTCTCGGGTTCGGAAGGTGCGCTCGGCGAGTGGTGCTTCGCGCTGAACAACGGCTCGATGCCGGAGGAGCCGGTGATGCTGGCCGCGGTGATGATCGGCGATGGCCGGTCGCGGATCGCCATTGCCTACGAGTCGTCGCTGATCGGCAAGGAGTATCTCGGTTTTGCGCAGCGGGCCTACGACGCCGCGGGGTTGAAGGTCGTTGCCACCGTGGCGATTCCGCAAGTCGAAGCCGACAAATCTGAAGCGGCTACGGCGTTGCGCGCAGCCGAACCCGACGCGCTGGTGCACGTCGGGTTCGGGCATGGGCTGTGGGGGTTTACCGATGCGCTGCTGGCCGCCGGGTGGGATCCGCCGCGGTACACGACGACGGCCTTCGAAATGGCCCATATCAATGCGGAGTGGAGGCGGCACCTGTCGGGCTGGATCGGCCTGGACAGCTACGACGAGCGCAACACCGTCGGTCAGGCCTTCCTCGACCGCTTCGAGGCGAGATACGGTCGTCGGCCGGGACATTCGATGCCTGGGCTGTCGCACGATGCGGCCACCGTGATCGTGCGCGGCCTCGCGGCGGCGCGCCCGCTGACCGGGGAGGGAGTGAAGAACGGGATGGAGCAGGTCAAGCTCGTCCCGTCGGCCAGCGGCGCTCCCGGAACGTTCTTGCGGTTCGGCCGTTTCATCCGACAGGGCTGGATGGGGTCCGACTATCTTGTGGCCCGACGGGTGCTGCCGGATGGCAGTGCGCACGTCTTCCATGCGGCGCCCAGCGACCACATTGCCCGCGCGGTCACCCGCGCCTCACGCTAGCTGGATAGCGCCGAATACCGGTGCGGTCACGATGCCGGGCGGTTGGGCAAGCACATAGGGAATGGCGTTAACCGCACCCATCGCGATCATCAGATGGCCGGGCATGGCGTGCTGCCCCGGTTGCGTCGAGCCCTCAGATCCGACGTCGAGCGCAAGTTCGAAGCTCGGCTCGCCCTTGATGATGGCCCGGATCAGCGGCGCCTTCTCACCGGGCGCCAGCGGCGCCATGCCCCACTGGGGAAGGTCGCGGGTGAGCACCCACTCCTCGTGGATGGCCAGCAGCGCGCGCCCTGACCAGTGCCCCACCCAGGAGAAACGTTGCCCAACAACCGTTCCCGCCCCAATCGTGCCGGCAAGGACCTCGATGTCGTGGGGCAGTGTGGTGGCGTCGACCGCGATGTCGATGTGCGACAAGGTGATCCCTAGGACGTCGGCCGTGGCATTGAGGGCCTGGCGATAGGCCATGTCGAGCTTCTTGATGATCGGGGAATCGATGCTGACGTCTTCCGGCGGTCTGCCCATGCCCATCAGGTCGACGAGCATCGGTCGGCTGTCGACGGCTGAAACGTCGGTGGCCTCGTAGAGGTCGATGCGGTTGATCGTCTTGCTCAGCCCTGTCACAGTGGCGACGAGTCGCTCGAACATGAACCCGGGGTTCTCGCCTGCGGCGTGGAACCGTGACCCGCCCTGCCGGCAGGCATCGACGAACGCCGATTCGGTCTTTGCACCGTAGGTGGGTAGGTGGTTGTACGACGTGGTCGTGATGACGCTACTGCCTGCCGCCAGTAGGCGGCAGATGTCCTCGGCATTTGTCTCGACGACGTGAGCCTTGCTGGCCGTGTGCACGACGACGTCGGCGCCCAGCGCGACGATCTCGTCCTTATCCGCCGTCGCGATCACGCCGGTCGTCGGCGGCAGACCACAAAGGGCGCCCGCATCGAGACCCGTTTTCGCCGGGTCGTACACCAGCACGCCCGCCAGCTGATAACGAGGATTCTCGATGAGCTCCCGCAGCGCGGCCCGGCCCACGGCGCCGGTCGCCCATTGCACGACTCGGGTAACCAATCAAACGCTCCAGGTTGCGCTTTCGTGATGTTGCGGAGTTTCTGGTTCCTTCAACCTACATCATGTAGGTTTGCAACCGACAGCATGTAGGTTGGTGGAGCTTGTGAGGTGGCAGGTGCCTGATCCGACGGTTACTGACGACATCGAGCAGCGCATCCGCGAGGCGCAGGAGAAGTTCAACGTCGGGATGGGCGCCGACGGCGACGCGACCCCCTATCCGCTGCTGCGCGAGTTACGCCAAAAGGCGCCCGTTCACCCGGGCTGGCCGGAAATGGGGGTTCCCTGCGAGGGACCCGACGGCAAGAAGACGTTCACGGCCTACTCCTTCGACGCCGTCAAGGCGGTTTTCACCGACAACATCACGTTCAGCACCCGGATCTACGAGGACATGGTGCGACCGTTGCAGGGTCCGACGATCCTGGAGATGCAGGAGCCCGAACACGCCACCTACCGCAGGTTGCACGAATTCGCGTTCGCCAGGTCGTCGATGAAACGTTGGGACACCGAACTCGTCGGGCCCCTGGTGGATCGCACGATCGCGAAGTTCCGCGATGGCAAGCGTGTCGATTTGGTCCAAGCGGTGTTCATGCCGATCCCGGTGCGGATCATCGCGGCCCTTCTCGGGTTGCCGGAGTCCGATATCGGCCAGTTCCATCGGCTGGCCATCGACCTGTTGGGCTTTCGCGCCGACATGGAGACCGCGATGAAGGCGTCGGCAGAGATGAAAGAGTATTTCATCGGCGTGCTGGCCGACCGGCGCAAGTCGCCGAAGGACGATATGGTGACCATCCTGTCGCAGGCCGAGATCGACGGCGTCAAAATGTCAGACGAGCAGATCTACGGGTTCATGCGCAATCTGCTGCCCGCTGGAGCGGAGACCACGTCGCGATCGACGGCGAGCCTCGCGTTGGCTCTGTTGACCCACCCCGATCAGCTCGACGCGGTGCGTGCCGACCGCAGTCTGTTGCCGCAAGCGATCGAGGAAGGCATCCGGTGGGAGACGCCGCTGCTGAATTTCATCCGAGAGGTCAGCACCGATACCGAATTCTTCGGGCTGCACCTTCCGAAAGGTTCGACGATGATGGTGAACCTCGGCAGTGCCAACCATGACGAGACGCGCTGGGCGGACCCCGAGACCTTCAACATCTTCCGGGAGCGCAAGCCGCACATCGGGTTCGGCCACGGTGCCCACTTGTGCCTGGGGATGCACTTGGCCCGGTTGGAGAGCACCAAGTTCTTCAACGCGCTGTTCGACGAATTGCCGGGGTTGCGGCTCGACCCCGACGCCCCGCCGCCCTATGTCAGCGGCACGCTGTTCCGTTCGCCGCCGCGCCTGGACGTGGTGTGGGATTGAACGGACCGACTGACATGACTCGTGTGATCCAGTGGGCGACCGGAGTGACCGGAATGATGTCGTTGCGCCACGCGTTGGGCCGCCCGGACCTGGAACTGGTCGCTGTGCGGGTGTACGACCCGGCGAAAGCCGGACTCGACGCGGGCACCCTGTGCGGGGTCGCGGAAGCGGGAGTGCTGACTTCTGCCGATCGTGACGCCGTCATCGGTACCGATGCCGATGTGGTGCTCTACATGGGGAAGGTGGAGACCGATACGCCCGGCTGCTTCGCGGACGTCTGTGATTTGCTGGCGTCGGGCAAGAACGTGGTGGCCACCGGCAGCCGGTTCGTCCATCCCCGCTCGCTGCACGAATCGCTGGCCGATGGGATTGAAAAGGCTTGCTGCGCGGGCTGTTCATCGTTTCTCGGGCTCGGCCTCTACCCGGGCTTCGTCGGCGAGTCGCTGGCGCCGATCCTGTCCCGGCTTACCGAACGCACCGACCGGATCAGTGTGCGGGAGGTGCTGAACTACTCGACCTACGCCAGCCACGATCTGATTTTCAACGCGATGGGCTTCGGCCATGCGCCCGATGACACCACTCCGCTGTTGACCAACACCGACTACGCCGCGAGCGCCTGGATCGGCAGTGCGACGGTCCTCGCGCAGGCCCTCGGGCTCGAGATTCGGTCCGTCGAGGGGTTCCGCGAGGTCGCGACGACGCCGCGGGCGCTGACGGTGGCTGCCGGGGAGATCCCCGCGGGCACCGTCGGGGCGATGCGCTTCGGCGTCGTGGTCGACTGCGGCCAAACCGCGCTCGCGGTCGAGCATCTCACCAGGATGGCCGATGATCTGGCGCCCGAGTGGCCGACGGAAATCGGTTATCAGGTGGCCTTCGAGGGCAAGCCCAACATGAGTTTTCATCTCGTGATCGGCTCCCACGAGGAGGATCACGCCGAGCAAGGCTGCCTGGCCACCGCCATGCATGCCATCAATGCCATCCCGGCAGTAGTTGCTGCTCAGCCCGGGCTCTATGACCTCTCGACGATCGCCCCGTTCGTCGCGCACTGGACCGAGCGCGGCGTCGTGCCCACAACGTAGCTGTCTGCGGGAGGCTGAAAATGATCTCGTTCACCGATCGGGTCGTCCTGGTCACCGGCGGTGCCCGCGGTCTGGGCGAGGCGTACTGCCATGAAATGGCCCGTCGCGGAGCCTCCGTGGTTGTTCATGACAGCGGTGTCGAAACCGATGGAAGCGGCGGCGATCCGGACCCGGCCGACGACGTCGCCGCGGCGATCCGTGCCGCGGGCGGACGGGCGGTCGCATGCGCGTCGGACGCCAGCACCGAACAAGGCGGGCGGGCGGCAGTCGACCTTGCTGTCAAGGAGTTCGGGCGATTGGATGCGATCGTCGCCAACGCCGGCATCATCCATGACGACCCGCTCCCGGACTGGCCGACCGAACGCTTCGAGGCGCTGCTGCGCCATCACGTGTTGGCTGCTTTCCATGTTGTCCGACCGGGTTTCGCGGTGATGCGGGACGCCGGATACGGCCGATTGGTATTCGTGTCCTCCGCAGCCGGAGTCTTCGGGCAGCCAGGCTTGACGGGATACGCCGCGGCTAAGACGGGGGTGCTCGGTTTGATGAACGTCGCGGCGCTCGAGGGTGCCGCGTACGGGATACACGCCAACGCGATTATGCCGATGGGCGACACGCGAATGGCCATGGCGCTCATGGGGGAGGCGGGCCGCACGGCCGATGCGCGGGCATTCCTGGAGACGTTGCGACTCGATCAGGTAGCACCTGTGGTCGCCTTTCTCGCCAGCGAGCACTGCACGCTGACGCACAGGGTTCTCAGCGCCTTCCGTGGACGGGTGGCTGCGCTGCAGATCGGCGTGACCCGTGGCTGGTTCGGCGCCGGCGGTGCCTTCGACGCCGAGGACGTAGCGGCCAACCTCGACCGTATCCTCGATCCGTCGCAGATATTCGTGCCCGGCAGCATTTTCGACGAAATGGAGCATGCTTTCGCGGCCGTTGCGGTCGACTCGCAAGCGGGATCCTGACCGGGCAGTACGGACGCCGCGAGGTCAGTCAGGGATGTCGATGGGCCGGTCGCCGAAACCCGTATAGCTGCGGATCAGCGGCAGATCCGCCATGGTGGCGAAACCCGGGGGCGCGGAACATATTGCGGGTATGGCGTTGACGACCTGCATCGCCACGGCGACGAGACCTGCCCGCACATGCTCCTCGACTGAAGCTGGCCGCGAGTAGCTGGCCAGGCAGAAGAAGTGCACACGCATGGATGGGTCGCCTTCCAGCGTGAGGGTCCAGCCGTCATCCGGTTTGGGCCAGTGCGCCGGGTACTCGCCACCGACCGTCCAGAGCGTCTCGAACTCTATGATTGGTTCGCCGCGACGATGTCCGACGAAGTTCCAGCGCTGAGCGGCCGTCGTTCCGGCGCGCACCTGATGGTCGAAGATCTCGAAGTCCTTGGTGGCCGGCACCGCGTCAACTGTGACCGCGACATCGTCGATCGCCGCGTTCAATGTGTCGGCGATGAACCATGTCTGCTGGGTGAACAGGGACGTGTTGAACGTCAGGAACTCGTTGGCCGTCGGGGTGATGTCCTGGGTCGGTCGTCCGAACCACATTCCGTCGAACGTTATCTCGGTGCTCTCCCAGAGCGACCAGTCCGCACGCTCCTGCAAGGTGAAGCGGCCGATAGTGCGGCTCATGCCGGACAGAGCCAGTGGCAGCACACCGGACAGGTTGCCCGGGTTGAGACCGCTGGCATGGATCGTGCTGTTGCCTTTCGCGCAGGCCGCCTGCAGCCGTCGGCGGTCGGCGTCGCCGATCCGCCGGGGGTGGAACAGGAATGAGACGGTGGCGACGTCCTTTCCGCTTTCCAGCAGCGCGCACACGTCATCCAGGTTGGTGAATGACGGCGCGTAGAGCACGATGTCGGCGTCCAACGCCAGGATCTCGGCGACATCGGTGGTGGCGGTGACGCCGACCGGCTGTCGGTCGACAAGCGTGCCGATGTCGATTCCGTTCTTGAACTCGGAGTACACTCGCGCCCCGACAAGTTCGAGGTCGGGTCGGTAGTCGAGGATCGTGTTGACCATCTCGGTGCCGACGGCACCGGTGGCCCACTGGATGACTCGAAGCCGTCGGGAACTCGTGGTCATTTCTGAACTCCCTTCTCAGCCTTTGGTGATCGCTGCTCTGCCCGCGTCGCGAATCTGCCCTCTCGGAGAGGTCAGATGAAGTCCGATCCCCCGTCGACATTGACGGTGGCTCCCGTCACGTAGCCGTTTCGCCGGGACGCCAGATAGGAGGTGACGGAAGCGATCTCCTCGGGCAAGCCGGCGCGACCGACGTCGCACGGATGGCCGTAAGTTTTCTCGACCCACGTCATAACATCTTTTGGATCGGACGAGTCCAGCCCGTCGGCGGCCAGCATGTCACGCAGGATCTCGGTGAAACTCGCCGTCACAATGGTGCCCGGACAAACGCAGTTGACCAGGATGCCCTCGGCACCAAGGCTTTTCGACAGGTTCTTGGTGACGCTCGACAGCGCCGACTTGGCGGCCGTGTAGGCGACCAGACGCGGGCTCTGGCGCTGGATTGAGTGCGCCGACAGCGTGACGATGCGCGCCCACTCGGCCGACCGCAGATACGGCAATGCGGCCCTAACCGAGCGCACGGCGGACAGCGTGCCTAGGTCGAATGCAGCGTGCCAATCGTCGTCGCCGAGATCCTCGAATGCGCCCGCGTTCGGGCCGACCGTGTGCACCAAGACATTCAGGCTGCCCCAGGCGTCACCAACGGATGCGAACGCCGTTGCGATGGATTCGGCGTCGGCCATGTCTACGCTGATGGGGAGTACCTCGGCGGCCCCTGCAAGACGGATCTGCTTTGCAGCCGAGTCCAACGCCGCCCGGCCGCGCGCCATGATCGCGACGGAAGCGCCTTCGGCCCCGAGGCTCTCGGCGATCGCCAGCCCCATCCCCTTGCTGCCCCCGGTCACGACCGCCGTGGCGCCGTCGAAACCAAGATCCATTGACTCGTCCGTTCTTACGCGGTTGGGTGACGGTTTAACGAGTCTTGACGATTCGCGGCGCGAGGTGCACGATCTCGCTGACGACGGTGGGGTTCGCGCGCGAAATGGCGATCAGCGAAAGCATGGCGTTGGCCACGTCTTCGACGGTAGACATCTCTTCCGGGATCTGGCCTCCGCGCGCCCACGCTCGGTACAGGTCGGCCAGCAGTTCGCGGTCGGCCCCGCGCAGGATCTCAGTGTCACAGGTGGGGCCAACGCTGACCCGGACCACCGCGAGTTCGGGATGCTCGGCCCGCCAAGACCGCAAGATCTCGTCGAGTCCGGCCTTGCTCGCGTGGTAGGCGGCAACCCCCGCACGGGGCCGGCCGACGTCGTGGCTCGACGCGACGACGATCGTGGCGTTGTCGGCCAAGTGGGGGAGTGCCGACCGCAGTACGTGGGAGGCTCCGACGGCATTGACGGCGTAGGCGTGCAGCCAGGTCTCCACATCGGTGTCTTCGATCAGCGCGAACGGCACGACGGCGCTGGTGAACACCACCGCGTCGAGCTTGCCGAAGTTTGCGGCGACTTCGTCGATGACGGTTTCTACGGCGTGCGCATCCGAGACGTCGAGTTCATGCGCCGATCCGTGGAGCCGATCGGCCAGTTTCGAGAGCAGGTCCACCCGCCGTGCGGCAAGCGCCACGTTGGCGCCCCGGGAGTGGGCGGCAATTGCCAACGCCTGGCCTATGCCGGAGGACGCTCCGATGATCAGCATCCGCGTCCCCGCGATGTTTGAGTGCCGGTCGCTCATAACCCGCTTCCTCTAGCTGAGCCTGAATAGAGTTACCGGGATTCTCGCATATGAGAATTGATATTCTCTACGCGGTCGGATCAACTGCGCTCCGCCGCTGGACACAGGAGGCTCCATGATCGACTTCAACGGCAAGGTGGTGCTTGTCACCGGCGGCGGGGCGGGCATCGGTCGCGCCACGATGACGGCGTTCGCAGACCTGGGCGCGTCGGTCATCGCACTCGAGGTCGACCCCTCGCGGTCGGATGACCTACGCAGCCGGTTGGGTGACCGGGGGCTGGTGGTCACGGGCGATGCGACCGCCGCTGCCGATGTCACGGCTCTCGCCGATACGATCGGCAATCGGTACGGACGCCTCGACGTGCTGGTGAACAATGTCGGCCACTTCATGACGCGACCGACGCCTTTCGAGCGGCTCACCGACGAGCAGATCGACGACATATATCGGGTGAACCTGAAACACATCTTCCTGGTCAGCCGCGTGATGCTGCCACTGTTGCGTGCCGCTGCCAGCGGTGCGAGCATCACGAACGTCTCATCGATCGAGGGATTCCGGGGGATACCTCAGTTTGCGGTATACGGCGCCTTCAAGGCTGCGGTGACCGGCTTTACGATGAGCCTTGCCCTCGAGTTGGGCCCGGAGGGCATCCGGGTGAACGCCGTGGCGCCGGAAACCACTGATAGCGCCCAGGTGCCGCTCGACCGCATGATTCACGAATCGCAGCGGCACAATATTCCGCGCTGGATTCCGCTGGGCCGGTTTGGAACCCCGCAGGACATCGCGGGCTGCGTGCTGTTTCTCGCGAGCCCGCTGGCCGCCTGGGTTTCGGGGAGTGTGGTGCATGCCGACGGCGGTGCGTTGGCCGCCGCGGGGTGGTATCGCGACGACGAGGGGACGTGGACAAACATGCCTGTCATCAAAGGCAACAGCGGAAAGCCCGCGCAGACGGTGGGCTGACGCCGGACGATCCTGGCGCAAGTCTTGTTTGCGGTTTGCGATAACGCCTATTCTCAACCGGTCGGATGTGTTTTCGCGACAGATGCAAGAAGGGAGTATCAGGCTGTGACATGACGAACCCGGTTGACTGCAGTACCGATTCGGCTCCCGTCGAGCCGGTTGAGGCAGGCGGTTCGCTAACGTCGTCCAGGGCCGGGTGGGGGTTCTTCATCGTCGCCTACCTGGTATTCGCAATTGTGACCGTCGCGACCATCCAATCGGGCACTCACGGGGATCCCCGGATTACGAACCCAAACCCGGGTCCAGCGCCGTATCCGCCGTTTCTCGGCTTCGATAACTGGTCGCTGGCCGTCGCCCTGAGCTCAATTCCGATGGCGATCGACCTGATAGGAACTCTGGTGTGGCTCTCGGTGCGACGGCACAAGGTGCACTGGGCCGTGGTGATCGCCTTCGCGGGCCTGATCACCGGCGCTTTGGATCCGTTGGCCAACTGGGCGACGTTCGCGGTCTTCGACCCGCGCATGCTGCACTTTCCCCTGACATGGCCGTACGTGAACATTGCGCCGAACCTCGAGCCGGCGCTGTCCTTCCTCGGGGGTTATGCGGCGTACTACCTCCTCATGGGGTTGGGGATTTTGCAACTGCACGACCGATTCTTGGGTCCGATTATGCGGCGCTCGAGTTGGCTTGCACGCCAACGGCTCGTTGCGGTCTTCCTCGGCGCCTTCGTCATCGCAATACCGCTCAACGGAATCATCCAATTCACTTGGATGAGGTTCGGCATCTTCTATTACACCGAGGCGGTGGGGCCCACGCTCCGGATCGGTCACATCCACTTCCCACTCATCATGGCGGCTTACGACTCGTTCATCTTCGCGATGGTCGCCGTCATGTGCGTACGCGACGAGGGAGGCGAGCTGGTGCTGATCAACCGGATTGCACATCGGCTTCCGAAGTCGCAACCCACGGGGGTCACTCTGACGCGCAAGCTCCTCGTTTCCGCTTCGCTGGGGCTCGTTTCGTTTGCGGCGCCGCTCGCGGTGCTGGCCGCGCTTCGTGCCGCGGGATTGTCCGAACCCGCTTACGAGCAGAACCCGTATCCGAATATCAAGGTATACGACCCTTACGGGCATCTCGAGGAAGCGGGCAAGCCAGGACCCTTTTACAAGTGAGCCACTTCGTTCGACTCGTGCGGGAGCGCGGTCCTGCTACGCCTGGGCGACTCCGACGTCGACGGAAATGGCCGCCGCGGTAACAAATCTCGACTCATCTGAGGCGAGCCACGCAACAGCGTTGGCGACATCGTCGGGCATCGTCACCGCGTTGGGAAGGAGTTGTTTGCTGAAGCCGTACTGAGGATGCGGGTACGATTCCGCTGCCTGCTGCATCGCTTCGATCATCCGCCCACTGCCCATCGGCGTCGCGACCGATCCAGGATGGAGACTGTTCACCCGGATGTCGTACCGGCCGAGTTCCACTGCGAACGAGCGCGCGAGCCCAGTGACGCCGTGCTTACTCGCGGTATAGGCCACCATAAACGGCTCCACCTTCAGCCCCGCCACCGACCCGATGAGAATGATCGACCCGCCCCGCCCACCGGCAATAATGTGCTTGGCGCCGGCCATCACCGTGTTCCAGGTGCCGACCAGGTTGATGTTGATGGTGTCCTGAAAATCGCTGGGGGAGACATGATCCCAAGCGGCCGGGCAGCAGATGCCGGCGTTGGCGACGATCACGTCGAGCCGGCCTAATTGGGCTACGCCCTTGTCGACCGCGGCGCACAACGCGTCGTAATCGCGGGTGTCGGCGATCGCGGTGACGGCGCGTCTACCGTTCGCAGCGACGAGGTCGGCGGTTCCGGCCAACTCCTCGGGGGTGGCCGAATCGTATGGGACGCTTGGCGGCAGCGGGCCCGCGAGGTCGACGAGGATGGTGTCGGCGCCGTCGGCGCTCAACCTGACGGCGTGGGCACGGCCCTGGCCGCGGGCGGCCCCAGTAATGAATACAACCTTGCCGGTCATGTCTGGCACACAGGTACGCTACATCAGCACGCCGCTTCTGAGAACATCCTTTATCTTTGACTGAGAATGAGTATTCTACGATCGCATGGGTGTACTTGACGGACAGACCGCGTTCATTCTGGGTGCCTCGGCCGGAATCGCTCAGGCGAGTGCCAAGCTGTTGGCCGCCGACGGTGCCACGCTATACCTGCTCGGCAGGTCGAGCACGCGCCTGGAAGCGACCCGCGAGGGCATCCGCGCCGTAGCTCCGGGGGCCGAAATCGTACTCCAGAAGGGCGATCCGGAAGACGAGGCGACCGTCGCGGCAGCCGCCCAGGCGGCCTTTGACGTCAACGGGCGGCTGGACATCGTCGTCGGTACGGTGGCCATCGGGGGCACGGGTCCGTTGATCGAGCAGGACCTCGAGACCTTCACCAACTTCGTCATGGGCAATCTGCGGTCCAATTTCCTGGCGATGCGCTACTCGGCGCCGCTCATGACCAACGGCGGGTCGATCGTGTTCATCTCGTCGACGTCGTCGAAGATCCCGATGGAGGGACTGGGGCACTACTCGGCCGGCAAGGCCGCGCTCGAGATGATGATCCGGGTGGCGGCATCCGAACTCGGGCCGAAAGGAATTCGCGTCAACGCCGTCCGGCCGGGCTTGACCGAGGCGGCCACTACCCAGGGCTACATCCACCTGGAGGAGTTGACCAGCAGCTTCCTCGAACGTGTCCCGTTGGGCCGGCTTGGGGTGTCCGACGATATCGCGCCCGGCGTCCGGTACCTCGCCGGCCCCGAGTCGAGTTGGATGACCGGGCAGAGCTTTGCGATCGACGGCGGCAACGAGGTGAGGGGCGCGCCTCGGGGCCCGATGTTCACCGTCTAGCCGAAATCAAATGCGTTGCGGGGAGCGGTGATCGGCAGATCCAGCGAGGTGGCGATGCCGGGGGCGGCATCGACAACGTATGGGATGGCGTTGACCACGCGCATGGCTGTCGCCTCCATGGCATCGTCGTTCGCTGACTGCGCGGTCGGTTCGGTACCGAAACGAAGATCGCAGTGGATGTGCGGTTCGCCCTCGATGACGATGCGGTAGGTGCCGTGCGGCGCGGACGCCCATTCGGGTGCGAGATCGGGGGCCATGCGGTTGATGTGTTCGATGGTGATCACCGGATGGCCGCCGACGACACCGGTGGTCTCGGCGCGCACCGCCCCACAGGTGCCGGCAGGTATCAGTCCGCACGCCACGTGCAGGTCGCGTGGCGTGATCACCCGCTCGTAGCGTTCGGTTACGTCGTCGAGCTCGACGCCAAGGGCTCGTGCCACCAGACCGATCGGTGGTCCCCATGCGAACCGCTGTGCGCCTTCCAGCTCGAGCAGCGGCGTGAAGTCGAGCGGACGACCGAAGCCCATCGCGTCGAACATCGAGTACTCATTGGGGTACGCCGAGTAGTCGAAGATCTCCTGCGCGCGGACCGACCGGATGGTGTTGGACAGGGTGGACAGCACGACGGCGAACTGATCACCGGCGAAACCCGGTTCGATACCCGAGGTGTATATCGTGACGCCGCCGGCGAGCGCCGCCGCGCGCACTTGATCTGCCAAATCGGGAATCCATCTGTCGGGAAACATCATCCCCGGTGTATTGGTCGTGACGACGTTGATGCCGGCCTTTAGGAATCGGACATAGTCGGGAACTGCGGCCGCGTCCAGGTCGGCGCCCAACGCCGCATAGACCACGCAGTCTGGCCTCAGCCCGATGATGTCGTCGAGGTCGGATGTGGTCGTCACGCCGATGGGGCCAAGGCCGACGACCTCACCGGCATCGCGGCCCGTCTTCTCGGGACTGTGCACCCACACCCCGACCAGGTCGAGGTGCGCTCGGCGGTTGATCGCCCGCACCGCGATGCTGCCCACACCGCCGGTCGAAATGACGGCTACGCGTAATACCTTGTCTGGCATGGCCACTGCTCCTCGGTTTCTTACAGATCGGGGATCGGAAGTGATGAATTCGGCCCTTGCAGGCCACCGTCGACGATGAAGGTCGAATTGGTGGCGTAACAATCCCTGGTGCACAGGTACAACGTCAGCCGGCCGAGGTCTGCGACGTCACCAATGCGATGCAGCGGCGTCAACTCTTTCAATTTCTCCTGGGAGCCGGGCATCAGGTCGAAGCTCGACTGCAGCCCGGTCGTCATGAATGCACCCAGGGCGATGGCATTCACGCGGATCTTGGGAGCGAGCTCTTGTGCCATGGCTCGGGTCAGTGCTTCGAGCCCTCCCTTGGCCACCGAGTAGGGCAGTAATCCGCGGATTCCGAATCGACCGGCCCCGGAGGAGATGTTGACGATCGAGCCCCGCCCCACATCCAACATGTGGGGCACGGCGAGCTGGCTCATGACAAACGCGGTTGTAACGCAGTAGTCGAACGTCTGGCGAAGGTTATCGTCGGTGAGGCTCAGAAACGGTCCGTAGGTGGCGAAACCGACGTTGTTGACGAGGATGTCGATGCGGCCGAACTCGTCGACCGCGGTCCGCACCACACGCTCGCTGTCGGAGCGTTCGAGCGCGTCGGCGGTGAGCGCAAGGCCCTTTCCGCCCGCTTCTTCGATTTCCGTGATCGTCCGTTGCACCTCGGAAGTCGTTCGGGCCGTGCCGACGATCGTGGCACCTGCTTCTGCGAGTACCTTCGCGATGCCCTCGCCGACTCCTCGCCCGGCGCCGGTGACTATCGCAACCTGACCGTCTAGCTTGAACTGTTCCAGTGCCACGACGCGCCTCTCTGCGCAGATGTGTGCGTATGCAGCCGCAAATCTACCGCAATGAGAATCAATGTTTCCGAATTCGGAAGGTATTCCTTCTCCGACGTCGTAAAGTCGTTCACATGTCCCGGGCACTGCCGCTATTGCACCACGTCGTTTTCGCGATCGGCCTCGAGCGCCTCGACCTTGCCGCGGATTACCTGAGCGCTCTGGGTTTTCATTTCCAGGCTTTCGAACTGGAGCACCTCGGCCTGCAGATCCGCCTCGACTGGGATCGCGGATTCGAGCTGATCGCGCCCACCGCGGCCGCGCCAACCGACGCGGGTACGGCATCGGACTTTCTGGCCCGCAACGGCGACGGGCTGTTCTCTGTGGTCGTGCGTACGAAGGATTGCGATGCGGCCGAAAACATCGCCGCGCGGCACGGGGCCAAATCCGACTTCCGGCAGCGCCACGACGGCGACGGCTTCGAGTTGACCGAAGTCAAGCTCGAGCCGTTGTTCGGGATCCCGTTGACGCTGATGAGCACGAACATGCCGGACGGGCAACCGATCACGCCCTAGCGGGCCGACAAAAGCCCGCTGAGCTGCCGTGCCAATTCCGACTTCTTCACCTTCCCCGTCGCGGTGAAAGGGAGGTCCTGTTTTGCGGTGACCCAGATGAACTTCGGCACCTTGTACGCCGAGAGCCGCGCGCGCAGTTGCTCTCGCAGAGATTCGCCATTGAGTGTCGATTCGCCTCGGGGCACCACCGCCGCGGCGACCACCGTCCCGTCGTCGCTGTCGGCACCGACGACGTATGCCTCGAGAACGCCGTCGCAGTCGGCCAGTGCCAGTTCGACTTCGCTGGGTGTGACGTTGGTGCCGCCGCTCGTCTTGATCAGCTCGCCCAGGCGGCCGGTGAATCTGATCCACCCGTCGTCGTACTGGACGCCGCAGTCGCCGGTCCGGTAGTAGCCGTCGGGCGTGAACACGTCCTCGCGCTCATGCTTGTGCAGGCGTTGCATCAACGAATATCCGCGAACCCAGATCTCGCCTGGCGTGCCAATAGGCGTCGGCTGTCCAGTGTCCGGGTCGACGAGCAGGTGATGCAGCCCGTCTATCGGTAGGCCGCCGGTTTCCGAGCGTTCTGCCGGCTGCGCCAGATATGGGTCGACCCCGAGGTGATTGCCGCACAGCTCGGTCATTCCCAGGCCACTGGAGCCCTTGGGCTGACGCTGGGGTGGCACCATCGCGGGCATGCTGGTGCGGCGCACCGCACTCAGATCGCGAGCCGAGAAGTCTGGATGTTCGGCTAGTGTCTTGCCCTGCTGCGGCCAACCCAGCGCGATCGTCGCGCGGTGACGTTCCATGAGTTCCAGCGCTTCTGTTGCGTCGAAAGCGGGCTGGGTGACCAAGGTTGCGCCGTGGTGGATCACCGCGTGCAATCCGGTGATCAGCCCGCCCACCCAGAAGAAGGGCATGGCGGTGAACATCACGTCGTCGTGGGTGACGCAGTACATGTACGTGAGGTTGTAGGTGTGGCGGACCAGCGTGCCGTGGGTGTGCACAGGCCCCTTCGGGTCGCCGGTACTGCCCGAGGTGTAGATGATCATCACCTCGTCGGCCGGTGTCACGCAGGATTCCACGTCGACGAGGAAGTCGGCGTCGGCGGTCGGCAGCGCGCCGTCGGCGGGGAGCCTCGTTGTCCAGGCCCGATCGGACGGTCCCCACACCGCGACGGTCCGCAGGAAGGGGGCCTTGCGCACCATGATGCGACCTGGCCGGTCCTGGCCAGCGAGGCCCGGCAGTGCATCTTCCAGCCGGGTCAAAAAGTCGTGATTGCGGAACCGCGACCACGCCAAGATCGCGTTCAGGTCCGCATGGCGCGCAGTCCAGGCCAGTTCGGAGGACTTATAGAAGGTGTTGAGCGGAACGGCGACCGCACCGATGCGTGTGGCGGCAAACCACGCCAGCGCCCAGTCGACGCTGTTGGGCATCAGGATGCCGACATGGTCACCCTTGCTGATGCCCTGCGCCAATAGGGCAGCGGCCAGTGCGGCTGAACGCCGGTCGAGATCGGCGTAGGTCAATCTCCGCCCGTCGGCGATTAGGAACGGCCTGTCTCCGTAGCGTGCTGCGCAAAACCTCACCAGCGCGGGGATCGTGGGTGAGATCGTCGGGAAGGGCATGAGCGCAGGATAGTAGGCTTTCCGAAAAACGGTAACACCGGTTCTCACCGACCGGCTCCGACTTACAATTCGGCCATGGCCACAGATTTGCGGGGTTCGGCAGCTGGCGACAGGTTCGACCAGGTGGAGTCGAGTCTGGCAATCAGTCAGCTGCCCAGCAGGTATGCGATGGCCCTCGACGCCCGGGACCTCGACGCCTTGGTGGCGCTGTTCGTCGACGATGTCGGCGCCGGCGCGGAGGGTAGCGGCCGGGATGCATTGAAGCGTTGGTACGACCAGGTGCTCCGGCGGTTCTACCGCAGCATCCACCTGATCTGCGGCCACCAGTTTGACTTCGTCGACGCCGAGCACGCGACCGGATCGGTCTACTGCCGCGCCGAACACGAGGACGGCGACGGGTGGTACGTGATCACGATGCGCTACGACGACGTCTACGAACGCCGCGATGGCCAGTGGTATTTCGTGAAGCGACGCGAGCACCCCTGGTATTCAGTCGATGTGACGGAGCGCCCGGGGCCGGAGTTCATGCGCTGGCCGGCCGACGTTCCGTTGCGCGCGGCCATGCCCCAACGCATGCCGACTTGGCAGGCATTTTGGGCCGAGGGAGATCCGGCGCTGCCCGAACGGCTGTCGGCACGTCCGTAGCCTTAGGTCCGGGTTGCCGGTCGGTCGGCGTGGTTTACAAAACCGCATAGAACTGACATTCTCGGATAATGCAAACTGGCGTTATCGCCGTTGCAGACCTATCGGTGCGTTCGCACCCGTGCCGTTTTGACCAGTGGAGGCCGTGATTTCCGTCGACAAAGTACTCAGCGGTGTCCGCGTGCTGGAGGTCGCCGCGTGGACCTTCGTGCCGTCGGCCGGCGCCGTCCTGGCGGAGTGGGGGGCCGAGGTCATCAAGGTCGAGCCGCGTGACGGCGGCGATCCACAGCGTGGACTGGTCACGATGGGCATTGTTGACGGGGGCGGCGGCACGGTCAACTACATGATCGAGATACCCAATCGAGGGAAGAAGTCGATAGGCGTCGATCTCAGTACTCCCGGCGGCCAAGACGTTATCCGCAAGCTGGCCGCGACCTGCGATGTGTTCCTCACCAGCTACCTGCCCAGCCGGCGCAAGAAAATGGGCATCGACGTCGACGACATCAGAGCCGCCAACCCTGGCATCGTGTACGTGCGCGGGTCGGGCCACGGTCCGAAGGGGCCCGATGCCGACAAGCCCGGCTATGACGGCGTCTCCTACTGGGCACGCGGCGGCATCGCCACCATACTCACCGAGGACGCCGAGGAATTGGTCCGCTCGCGACCCGCCTTCGGCGACCTGCTCGGAGGAATGACGATCGCCGGTGGGATCGCGGCCGCGTTGTACCGAAAGGCGACCACCGGCGAGGGTTCCGTCGTGGATGTCTCCCTGCTCGGGCTGGCGGCATGGAACCTCAGCCCCGACGTCGCCGTCAGCCAGATCCACGGCGGCAGCGCCGTCCCGCGCTACAGCCACGCCGACTCGCCCAATCCGTTGGTGGGGACCTACCGCACCAAGGACGACCGCTACGTCCAGCTGATGATGCTGCAACTCGACAAGTTCTACCCGGAAGCGATGCGCGCCATTGGCCTACCCGAGCTCGTCGATGATACGCGATTTGCCGCGGCCGCAACGCGATTCGCCAACCGGACGGAACTCATAGCGCTGATGGACGAAGCGTTTGCCCAACGTACACTCGCCGAATGGCGCGAAGCGCTCGCGGACCTTTCCGGCGCCTGGGGCGTGGTGCAGACGCCGGGGGAGCTGTGCCACGACCCGGCGGTGACCGCGAATGGCTATATCGCCAGCACAACAACGATGAACGGTTCGCCGTACTCGCTGCCCACCAACCCCGTCCAGTTCGACGAACAGGCCGTGGTCCCGCCAGGGGCGCCCGAGCACGGCCAGCACACCGAAGAAGTGTTGATGGAGGCAGGCTTCGACTGGGCCACTATCGCGGCTTACAAGGAGACCGGAGCGATCCTATGAGCGCGACGACGTCACACGAAGTCGCCGGCAGCCCCGTGGAATTCGACCCGTTCTCTGAAGACTTCTTCAACGGGGCGTTCGACACCTACCGGCGGCTACGGGACGAGGCTCCGGTCTATTACAACGCCAGGTGGGATTTCTGGGCTCTGACCCGGTACGAAGACGTGGCGCCCGCCACCAAGGACCACGAAACATATTCGTCGGCAAAGGGCGCGACGCTGGACATGGTGCACGCGCATGACGATGCCCTACCCGTGCCGAAAGTGATCATTTCGATGGACCCGCCGGAACACAACAAGATGCGCGGGCTGGTCAGCAGCGTGTTCACCCCGCGCGCCATTGCCGCGCTGGAAGACATGGTGCGCGAGAAGGTCTACGAACGAATCCACGCAATCGACCCGTCTTCCTTCGACGTGGTGGCCGACTTCTCGGCCCTGTTTCCGAACGAGATCATCACCACCATGCTCGGGGTGCCGAAGCAGGATCGTGACCAGATCCGGCACTGGCTCGACCTGTTGCTCGAACGGCGCCCGGGTCAGATCGCGGTGCCTGCTGAGGGTTTCGAGGCATCGACGAAGACCGGTATCTACTACTACAATCTTGTTCAGCAGCGGCGCGCCGAACCCCGCGACGACATGATCAGCCGGCTTATCGAGACCGAGATCGAGCGCGACGGTCAGGTGGAGAAACTCACCGACGTAGATATCACCGGATTCGCGACCATGCTCGGAGGCGCTGGAGCCGAGACCGTGACGAAGCTCATCGGTAACGCCATGGTGGCCTTCGCCGACTTTCCCGACCAGTGGCGAAAGCTACGACAGGACCGCGGCAAGATTCCCGCGGCGATCGAAGAGTTATTGCGCTACGAGGCGCCGTCGCAGTACCAGATTCGCACCGCCACCCGCGATGTTGTGCTGCACGACAAGGTGATTCCCCAAGGTAGCGCCGTGCTGCTCGTCACCGGCTCCGCGACGCGCGACGAACGGATGTTCCCGGAACCCGATCGGCTGGACATCGACCGTGAGCGCAGGATGGGCTTCAATCTCGCCTTCGGCTACGGCATCCACAGCTGTCTGGGGGCGGCGCTGGCGAGGATGGAAAGCCGCATCGCTCTCGACGCGCTGCTCGACCTCATCCCCGAGTACGAAGTCGACCGCGGCGGGTTGCGCCGGGTGGCCATGTCGAATGTTTTCGGCTGGGCCAATGTTCCCGTGCGCAAGCGGGGCTGAATTTTGTTCGCTCCTTTATGAAAGCGGGAAAAGATGACCTCTGATCGCGTGGCTCTACACCGCAGGATCGCACACGGGAAGTGGGAGGCCTACGCGAAGGCTCCGGAGATCGGCAAAATCAGCTACGGCGAGGAGTGGGTCTACGCACCAGACGCTGTGATGATGTGCCCCCTGTTCAACGGCGGCGCCGATCACGTGATGGCCGACCTGGCGTCGGAGGAGGTTCTCGCGGCCATGCAGAAGTACGCGCCCGACGGCGACATGCTCACATGCGAATTCCGCATGTGGTGGAAGCACATGCCGGACTTTCGAATCGTCACTCCGTTCGAGTGCACCTCTGCCGATTGGGGGTTCGCAGTCCGCGACACCTACGCGGGAACGCTGGCCGACGGGACGGTGCTCCAGCTTCACGAATGGGATTACGTGTGGACCAACGACGAGGGCCACATAACCCGTTGGGACTGGTTCGTCGATTCCCGGGAGTGGCACCCCTTCCTCGATCTCATCGGCCTCGATCGCGACAGCCTGACGTATCAGGCCTACACCGTGAACTTCCTGCGTGAAGGCAGCATTGTGGGCTGAGGTCTGGCGCCTTGATGTGGTCGTCGACCGCGCCATCAGCGGGTAGCGGTGTAAGGGAGAGATCTAGTTCGTGATTGCCTGCTCACGACTGCTGGACCCGCCAAGGGATAGCCAAGCACGCCAGGTGCGGCGTCGACGACCTCGGGTATGGAGTTGACCGCAGCCAGCGCCGTAACCGCGACACCCGGATTGACCCGATCCGAGGGCGATTGCTCGAAGTACAGCTCCAAACACATACTGGGCCGCCCCTCGACTCGGATGACCATGCCACCTTGGTCTTCCCTCGACGGCCTCGGCCATCGCTGCGGCCAGGGTGTGGAACTTACCGTCGCAAAGTACTGGACCGCGACCACTGGACGACCATCGACGACGCCGGCGAGCTGCCAACGGTGCCCGCATATCGTCCCTTCCGGAATCACGCCGATTGCGGTTTCCAGATCCGTTGGCGCAAGCAACGTTTCCCAATCCAGTTCAACTCCGTCTAGTTCCAGACCGAGGATGTCGGCGATGTAGTGCACCACCGTCTGCCAATCGTGGTTAACCTTGCCCGACGCGATTCGAGCGGGCACGTGCCCGTCTGGCTTTCCAAACCCCATGGATTCGTGCAGGACATCCCAAATGGGATAGGACTTGTCGAGGTCGATCGCGTATTCGTCCATCCGATAGGACTCGACGGTTCCGGCGCCGGCAAGCAGGGCGGTAGGGATGTTGAGACTGACGAAGCCCGGCTCGGCGCCGGTGGCGTAGAAAGTCGAATTACCCTTCGCCGCTGCGGCTTCTACGGCCGCACGCCACTCCGGCGGCGCCGCAGGCGGGTAGACCATCGGGATCGTAGAGATCGTCACCACGTTGATCCCCGCCTCGAGGTAGGCGACGATGTCGGCGATTGCGTCGTTCTCGCGCCGGACGGCGGTGGCACAGTAGGTAACACAGTCCGGCGTGAGAGCCAGCACCGCGTCGAGATCGTCGGTTGCCGATATACCGACATCCGCTCGGCCACACAGGCGACCCGCGTCGACTCCGGCCTTCTCGGGCGTGGACACTTTCACTCCGACGAGTTCCAGTGCCGGATCATCGATGATTGCCCGGAGTGCCTCCTTCCCGGTCAGTCCCGTACCTACGTGAACAACGCGATACCTTCCGGATTTCTCAGTTGCCACCGTTCAGTCTCCTATGTGCGTTGTTTCAAGAGCCGACATCGTCGTGCTCCACGGTTACGGCGGATCATTGCGCTACCGCACGTACGGGTACGCGTCCCCAGCCGAAGACATTCGGCATCTTGACCCGTTGCAGGCCCGCGACGTCTACCTCGAACTCGGGGATCAAGTCCAACAGGGCATCGATGGCAATGCGTCCCTCCATGCGCGCCAGTGCCGCGCCGAGACAGCTGTGTATTCCGTAGCCGAATCCGAGGTTGTGGCCTGAGTGCCGACGATAGATGTCGAAGCGATCCGCGTCGACGAACGCACGCTCATCCCTGGTGGCCGAACCATTGATGAGCATCACCGGCTTGTGCTCGGGTATCACCGTGCCGTGAAGCTCGACATCGACTTTGCTCCAACGGATGTCGTATTGCGATGGTCCCTCGTAACGCAACAGCTCTTCGA
Source organism: Mycobacterium interjectum (assembly GCF_900078675.2). Lineage (GTDB taxonomy): Bacteria > Actinomycetota > Actinomycetes > Mycobacteriales > Mycobacteriaceae > Mycobacterium > Mycobacterium interjectum. Next base: position 2,632,470 of record NZ_LT546237.1, on the reverse strand, counting down.
AGGCGGCGGGGATGAGGCTTCGGTCTCGCCGTAGTGCCTGCCATTGGTCTTGGTGTCGCGCAAACACGACTGCGGCGCTGGCGACCAGCTTGGTCACCGTCTCGGCGCCCGCACCACCGAGCAACGACGCAAAGGCCGAAATCTCCATGTCGTCGAGGCGGGTCATGGTGCCGTCATCGCGTTCGACCTCGACCTGGGTGAGGCGCGAAATCATGTCGTCTTGCGGGTTGGCGCGTTTCTCGACGACAAGGTCGTAGTAATACCTCCACATGGTCACCGCCGACTCGCGGCCGTGCGGCGTCGTGCTGATGTTTCCCGGCTCGCGTTCCAGCAGTGCGTCGAGCCAGTGCCGGATCTGCTGGCGACCGTCCGGCGGCACCCCCAACATCGTGGTGATGATCTCGACGGGGAACAGCGCCGAGAAGTCCTCGACCATGTCGAACGACGTCACATCGATGGTTCGCGCGATTGTGTCGATCACCTTCCGGATCATCGGCTCGAGCTTGGCGATCGCACGCGGGGTAAATACCTTGTTCACCAGCGACCGCATTCTGGTGTGCTGCGGAGGGTCCATCATGATGATCACCCCTTGCGGGATCATCGCGTCAGGATCGATGAAATGATCGAGGGTCACACCCTTTGCGGAGGAATACTGTTCGTGATCACGCATTGCGCTCGCGACATCTTCATAGCGAGAAAGGGCCCAGAAGTCGTACTGAGTGCTGTGGTAGACCGGCGCCCGATCGCGTAGTTGGCGGTAGGTCTCGAACGGATCGTTGAAGAACTCATCCGAGAAGGGATCGAAGTGAACAGATCCCAGAGACGTGCCAGATTGATCGTTCATTGACATCATGGTTTTTTCAGAATCGCGAACGCCCCTGCGCTGGAGCGCTAGGCCCCCACGCCGCCCTCCTTCAGGAAGTTGATGGTGTACTCCTGGCTAGTCAGCCCGTCGGGCTCGAGCCCGATCAGTGCAAGCAACGATTTCCACTCGGCCGAGTCGACAAACCAGTCCCAGCGCGTGATATGCCCGTTCTCGTCGGTCCAGATGTAGTCCCATTCCCGCAGTTCCAACCGTGTCCCGTCGGGAAGTGTCCCCGCATAGGTGTCGCAGGAGGAGAAGCCCCAATCGCCGGCCACACATTCGAATGGGCTGATTAGCCGGTAGTCCGGCATGTGCTTCCACCACATGCGCCACTCCGGGGTGAGAATATCGCCGTCCGGCGCATACTTGGCGACGGCCGCCGCGACCTCGTCGGAGAGCATGTCGGCTGCCGACTGCGGGACACCGTCGTTGAACAGGGGACTCATCATCACAGAATTGGGTGCCCAGATGAACTCGTCGCCGAAGGTAACGTGGCGGTTGCGTTCAATCGGTTTTGCATAGCCCTCCCACTTCGCGAAGGCAATCCTTTCGTGTAGCGCCACGCGGTCCCGAGTCATCTCATGTCCTTTCGGCTAGTGCAGCTCGGCGAATCTCTTTAAATAGGGCCAAGCGATCGCGGGCGGTATCCCGCCACATAGCGGCGAGACGTTGAACACCTCACCGGCTGCGATGCGCTTCCGCGCTTCGTCGACCGAGAGGATCACATGTGACGACGTATTGCGAAGCTCGTCGATGGTCGTGGCGGTGGTGATGTTGGCAGACACGGCGTTGTCGGGGTTCCACTCTGAGTAGGCCATCGCATCGTGCAGGAGGTACTTGCCGATCTCGTCCCACGCCGCGTCGACGTCCTCGGCGACGAAGCAGTTGGTCGCCGCATTACGCTCGGGGATGAGGACGAAGCCGGGCTCGAACCCGTTGTCGCGGCATGCTTTTTCGTAGGCATCGCGCATTCCGGGCACTCCGCCGTTGGCAAGCAACCCGAGACCGTTGCGTCCAGCACGCCGGGCGGCTGCCAGGCTGGCACCGCCCCAGCTCATCATGGGACCTTCCGGCGTGCGCGGTCGTGGGGTGACCTTCATTCGCCTGCCACCGTGTTCGATTTCTTCGCCGGCCAGGAGGCGGCGTAGTACGGCGAGCTTCTCGTCCGCCAGCCTACCGCGGTCGGACATAGAGAGTCCGAAGTGATCGTATTCCTCAGCGCGATATCCGATTCCGAATACGTAGGTGGCTCTGCCCGCGCTGATGTGATCCAGCACGGCGATGTCCTCGGCCAGCCGTGCCGGATCGTAGAACGGCAGCAAAATCGTCAGGTTCAGCATCAGTTGCTTCGTGCGAGCCGCGATGGCCGCGCCGAGCAGCAACGGCGACGGCAGATAACCGTCGTCTGCACAGTGGTGTTCGCACAGTACGACGGCGATACAGCCATGCTGCTCGGCCCACGCCGACATCTCAGTGGCCGCGGCGTACAACTCGGTGGCCGGCGCTCCGATGGAGGGCGCTCGCATGTCGAAGCGAAGGGTGAACATAGCCCTGTCTAACCCCGCTGCCGTGCGTCGGAACCCATGACTTCGGCACTTGCCTGCATGATCAGACGAACCACTTCGTTGCGCGACATGGACTTGAAAAGTTCAGACGCCATCTGGACGTCATCGCCCGTGGCGATCGTCGGTCCGTTGCGAAGGTTGGCGAAAGCCTCATCCACGACGCTCGCCGCGGTCACCGCGCCCGGGGGAATCTCGTCGAGAGATTTGAGTCGGCCGCGCTCGAACTCCAGTTGCCGCAGAGCCGGTGTGTCGGTCATGCCGAGGACCAGACCCAGGACGTCAACGCCCTTGTCGTGCAACTCCGCCCAGAGCCCCTCGGTGAAAACCATGTCGAAGGCCTTGGTTCCTCCGTATGCCACCATGTTTCGGCCACCGGCCAGCGCGGCGCCCGAAGTAAAGTTCACGATGCCGCCCCGTCCACGCTCAACCATGAGGCCCGCGAAATGGTGACACAACCGCATCAGCACCAGGCAGTTGCGTTGCAGCAGGGCTTCGGCTGCCGATACCGGATTGGCAAGAAAAGGTTGATAATTCGGATCCCCGCCGGCGCAATACACCAGCATGCCGACCTCGAGGTCTGCGGTGGCGTCGATAATGGACTGCGAGGCGTCGGCCTCGGTGAGATCGATGGCGAGAGCCCGAGTTTCGACACCGGTGCGCTCGTGAATTGCCCCGGCCACCGTGTCGAGAAGGTGCTGGCGACGAGCGACGAGCGCAACGTTCACCCCTTCCTGCGCCAACCGCTCGGCGAACAACGCGCCGCACCCGTCGGACGCGCCGACGACCACCGCCCACGGTCCGTAGCTTTGTGCGATATCACCCATGGGCGCCCGTCACTGCAGCGAGCCGAACCGATGTGTAGGTACGGTGGTCGATCCGCCAACCGTCCGGCGTCCGTGCGACGTGGTCGTCGTAGTAACCGACGGGGTTCGCGCCCGAGCCGTCCTCCATCAGGATCAGTGCGTCGACGTAGGTGCGGATCGTCGCCGTGTCCCCGTCTATTGCTATGGCCTGGTTGGTCATTCGATGGATCGTGTGCGCCGCACCGACATGGACTGCCTCCATAAACTGCGCAACCTCTGCGCCACCGGCCCACTGGCCGACCACACCGTAGTCGACGCGTGCATCCTCCGTGAAAACTCTCGTGAGAAGCCAATATTGCTGACTGTCGATTGCCGTTGCGTATCGGACCGTCAGGTCGAAAATGTCGTCGCGGTCCGACATCAGAGGTCACCGTTCGGGTGAATCACCACGCGGGGCGGCCCTTCGGACCGCCGCGCCGCCTCCAGCGCCGCCGGCACCTCGTCGAGACCGATGATCTTGCCGACGCTGGGCAGTGGGTCGAGCTTCCCCTCGACGACCGCGTGCAAAACGCCGTACCAGTCCTGCGGCAGGGGCCCTCCACCGAACTGCAGCGTGAGACCGTTTCGTGTGGCTGCGGTGATGTTGAGGGTGTCGCCGGTGTACCAGCCACCCGCGCAGTAGATGCGCGACGAGAACTCCGCCTCCGCGACAATCTTGTCGATGAGACCCGCAGCACCAACGCATTCGAATACCACGGCGGAGCCGGCCAGGTGCCGTTCGGCACGAACCTTGCGGAAGGCCTCGAACACCGACTGCTGTGCCGGGTCGACCAGAACATGCGCGCCGAACCCCGTGTGGGCCAGTTCGCGGCGCTCGGCGCTGAAGTCGGACACGATGATCGGATCAACCCCGCGCGCGCTGAGCGCAGCGACCGCCGAAAGCCCGATGGCACCCGCGCCGACGACGATCGGGATCTCGCCGGGCTGCAAATTCGAGGCGCGGACATAAAACTCGCCGACCGCGAAGGCGTCGACAACGGCGACCGCATCGCTGGACACCGAACCCTCTATAACCCTCGCCGTTGCCTCGGGTACCACGAGCAACTCTCCGAAACTGCCCTGCGCCTCGGGGTGCTGTCCGATGATGCGTAAACCCCCGGCGCCGCCGTCCACCAACCGGATCGGCATCGACGTCACCCTGGCCCCGATCGGGAAGCCATCGCCGCAACCAGGGCCGTGGCCGATGACCTCGCCCACGAACTCGTGCCCCAAGACGATGTCGCGGTCGGGGTCATAGAGCGACCGACCCGTCGGATCGTCGACCGCCAACTCCGGATGGTCCATGTAGTGCACATCGGACGCACAGATCGCGGTGCTGAGGGTCTTGAGCAGCAAATCGCTCTGTCCGGGAACGGGATCGGCAGTCTCGCGAACCGTAAGCTCACCGCCTCGCAGCACCACGGCCCGCACTGGCTGTCACATCCTCATGAGATATTCTCTACTATTAGAGAAATTTTTATCTGATTACTGAGTCGACCGTAGGATGCGGCGCGAAGGGAGTCAAGATGCGCGGAGTCACTTCAGCGCCGGCCGAGCGTGTCCTCGATGTCGTCGAGTTGCTCAGCCGGCCGGAAAGTGGCGGGCACCGCTTTTCCGACGTCGCCCGCGAGCTCGGTCTTTCTCAGGCGACGGCACACTCCATACTCAAGACTCTGTGCGACCGCGGTTGGGCGACCCGGGATCCCATTTCCAAAAAATTTGTCCTTGGCCTGACTGTTGCCCTCATCGCGGAGAGGTTCGAAGCCACGCGCCCACTTCTGGCCGTCGCCCGCGAGGCCATCCGCCGTCTCGCCGAGACCACCCGTACGCCGGCCTCGGTAGTCGAGCGCAATGGAGATGAACTGGTGATTACCGCGTTCGAAACTCCTGACGGGTCCACTAAGCCGGTCGCTTCCTACGAGCGTATCCCGTACGCCCCGCCGTTCGGGATCGCCTGCGCCGCTTGGGATATCCCAAGCGAGCAAGAATCGTGGATTCAGCGCGGCGCGGCAGGAGACACGTCGTTGGCCGAGCGCCTTCGCGCAGTGTTGGCCCAGACGCGAGACCGCGGTTATGACATCGATTGGATGACCCCGGCGCTGGCGCAGGCGGCTCATGCGATCGAAACGTTGTCCAACGAGAGAGTGCCCCACAACCTGCGCTCCGTCGTCGACCAACTGCGCGTCGAATTCATTTCGGCGAACTTGCTGTCCGGCGACAGCGCACGTGATGCGCTCCCGGTTGCCACCATCTCCGCGCCCGTGTTGGACGAGAGAGGCCACGTGCGACTCATTCTCGGGATCCACCCGTTACGCGTTATGACGATGAGCGAAATCCGCGCTGCGGCGGATCCGCTGCTGCGCGAGATCGACCGAGTGAGAGGCCACAGAGCGCCGTGACGTGGGGCAGGCGGGTTCCAGAGCTACCCGCTGCTACCTCTTGCGTCGGTCATGGGCGAATCCCCGCACGACATAGGAGCGGACGAAGTCGGCCACCGCGACGTCGTTAGCGTCGTGGTAGGGCGACGGGGTTGTGAACAACGAGAACAAGATTCGCGCAAACCACTCCGATGCCGACCGAATGTCGAGATCGCTGCGCACCTCACCGGTCAGCCTCGCCGCCGAAATGTACGGCGCGAGAAATTCGCCACATTCGCGGAGCAGGGTCGACGCATTCTTCGTCAGCATCAGGTCGACTTGTTCTTGGTCGAAATACAACTCGGATTCCACTAGTCGGCGGGCCTGGGTGACGAAGACGCCTGCCCGGGCCAGTTTGTCCTCGAGGGTGCTGCCGCCGTCGCGCTCGATTGCCCTGGCCAGCTTGCGGTAGAAGCCCTGCGACGCCGCCTCCGCGCAGGCCTCGACAACTGTTTCCTTGTCTCGGAAGTACTCGTAGAACGTGCTCCGGGACACCTCCGCGGCCCGGGCGATGTCGACGATCGTCGTCTTTCGCAGCCCGTGCGTTCGGAAGCACGTGAAGGCGGCAGAGATGAGCACCGCGCGGGTGTCCACGGCGGTCGCACGGGTCATCAGGCTCCCTTGCATCGGCGAACTCAGCGATCCGGCGCGAGAATGAGACCGCTCGTCGGAACGCCCGTGCCGGACGTGACAAGCACATGTTCGACGTTGTCGACCTGGTTGTAAGAGGTGCCGCGCACCTGACGGACGCCCTCGGTGATGCCGTTCATGCCGTGGATGTAGGCCTCGCCGAGCAGCCCGCCGTTGGTGTTGATCGGCATGCGGCCCCCGAGCGACAACTCATCGACTGAGACGAAGTCCTTGGCCTCCCCTCGATCGCAGAAGCCCAGTTCCTCTAGTTGGGTAAAGACGAACGGCGTGAAGTGGTCATAGAGGAAAGCTGTCGAAATGTCCTGGGGCTTAAGACCGGAATCGCGCCATAGCTTGTCACCGACGACACCCATTTCGGGCAGCCCCGTGATCTCCTCGCGGTAGTAACTCGTCATCACCTCGCCGTCGTGGGCGGCGCCCTGTGCGGCGGCGGTGATGACGGCGGGCGGCTTGGCGAGGTCTCGCGCGCGCTCGACGCTCGTCACCACCAACGCAACCCCGCCGTCGCTCTCCTGACAGCAGTCGAGCAGCCGCAGCACCGGCTCGATGATCCATCGCGAATGCTGGTGCTGCTCAAGGGTTATCGGCTTGCCATAGAACCAAGCGTCGGGATTCTTCGCGGCGTGCCTGCGGTCGATGACGGAGATCTTGCCGAAATCGGCGTTGGTAACGCCGTATGTCGTCATGTAGCGCTGAGCGTGCAACGCGACCCAGGCGGCCGGCGTCATGAACCCGAACGGCGCATAGGGCGCCATCCATAGTGGTGTCACGCCCGGCTGGCGGCCGGCGCCGCCGAAGCGAAACCCAGAGCGCTCGTTGAATGCGCGGTAACACACCACCGCGTTAGCCGCGCCCGTCGCGACCGCCATTGCGGCCTGCATGACGGTTCCCGCGGCCGCCCCGCCACCGTGTGGAACGCGGGTGAAATACGTCAAGTCCCGGATGCCGACATTGCGGGCGACCTCGATCTCCTCGTTGTCGTCGACGCTGAAGGTGACCATGCCGTCGATGTCGGCGGGCCGCATGCCGGCGTCGCGGATCGCGGCGATGACTGCCTCACAGGCCAGTCGCATCTCACTGCGGCCCGATTCCTTGGAGAACTCGGTCTGGCCGATCCCGACGAGCGCCGTCTTGCCGCCGATGCCGTCGCTCATGCCTTGACACCTTGGAGGAGGCTGAGCACTGCGGTCCCGGAGACGTGGTCGCCGAGGCTGTTGGTGCCCTTGAAGGTGACCTCGACGAGTCCTTCGCCGTCGGTCGATGATTTGTCGGTGACGGACCCGGTGAACCGCATCGGATCGTTCGGGTAGGCCGGTACGCCCAGGCGGATGGACAGCTTCTTGATCATCGCCTCGGGGCCCGCCCAGTCGTGTAGGAATTTCACGCAGAGCCCGTTTGTCGTCAGGATGTTCATGAAAATGTCTTTGGATCCTTGGGAGTTGGCGAAGTCGCGGTCGTGGTGTACGGGCATGTAGTCGCGCGATGCGATGGCGCCGGCGACGATCAGCGTGGTGGTCACCGGAACGTCCATCGGGGTGACTTCGTCGCCGACATTGATGGAGTTCCATGCCAGTGTGGTGGTGCGGTCGACGGTGGAGGTCATTTGTTTCCTTCCGGATATGCGGCGCCGAGGCGGGCGAGTTGTTGGGAGGCCGAGCCCAGCGAAAGCTCGATCTGCTTGGCCCACAGGAAATACCGGTGGAGCGGATAGGTGACGTCGATGCCCATGCCGCCGTGGACTTGCTGGGCGGACGCGACGACGCGTGCGCCGGCCTCAGCCGCCCAGAACTTGGCGATGGCCGCTTCGCGACCGGCGGGCCGGCCCTCGGAGATTAGCCAGGCCGCATGCCAGGTGGTCCAGCGGATCGCCTCGACATCGATGAAGGCGTCGGCCAGCCTTTGCTGCACTGCCTGGAACGAGCCGATCGGCCTGCCGAACTGCTCGCGTTGGGTGGTGTAGGAAGCGGCGATCCCCAGCGCTCGTTCGGCTACGCCGACTTGGAGCGCGCACAGCCCGACGAGCGCCCTGGTGTACAGCGAGCCGACGGCGTCCTCAGCACCGCTGCCGTTCAGTCGGTGACCTAGCGCGCCGGCGAATTCGACGTCGGCGTAGGGCTCGCCGTTGGTGGTGCTTACCGGGTTGACGACGACGCCGTCCGCTGTGGTGTCGATGACGAACAGGCGGGGGCCGTCGTCCGTCTGGGCCGAAACGACGATGGCGTCGGCGAGCTGCGCGGCGGGCACGAGTTCCTTGCTACCGTCCAGGATCCAGCTGTCGCCGGCGGCGCGCGCGCTGGTGCGCGGCGCGGTCGGGTCGGAGTTGCCCGGTTCGGCGAGTGCGGCGGTCAGGATCGTCTCGCCGGTCGCCACCGTTGGCAGGTATCGCTGCTGAATAGCGGAATTGCCGTGTCGCGCAATCGTGTCCGCGCCGAGTAAGAGCGTCGCGTAGACGGGGACGGGCGCGACACTCCACCCGACCTCGGCGAGTAGGACACCGAGCTCGAGGAATCCGCCCCCGCTGCCGCCGACAGACTCGGGCAGCGCGATGCCCAGCAAGTCCGACGAAGCAAGTTCGCGCCACAACGCTTGGTCGTGGCGAACACTGCCGGATTTCAGGCCCGATTCCAGGTCGGTGAGAACTTCGGGGGTGGCGCGGTGCTCGAAGAGTTGGCGCGCCACCTTGCCGACGGTCTCTTGTTCCTCGGTGAAGGAAAAGTCCATGCTCGGTTGATACCTCGTTGGTCAGCGCGCGGGCCGGAACTGGTGCAGCACCAGCTCGTCCCCGCTCGGGATGGCTTCGAACTTCTCGTAGAAGACCTCGACGCGCAGGCCGACCTCGATGGCCGCGGGCTCGATATCGCACAGATTCGACACGATGCGAACTCCTTCGTCGAGCTCGACCAGTGCCACCACGTACGGGTACTGGAGGAACGGCAGCGGGGGGTACTGCGGCATCACCCAGCTGTAAACCGTGCCGCGCCCGGTCGATTCGACGGAATCCCAGTTGAGGGACTGACAGTTCCCGCACATCGGACGGGGAGGCACCCGCAATGTCTTGCAGTCGGTGCACCGCTGGATCAGCAGCTTACGGTCCTTGAGGCCCGACCAGAAGAATTCGGTGTCGGGGCTGATCGACGGAGCAAGTCGGGTGGCCATCAGTCCCCAGCCGTTCCGGCGGGGGCCCCACCCGTCTTGAATCGCAGCGTCCGGAACCGCTGGCGACCAACCACTTCACCGTTCTGGTCTCGGTAGGTCGTGATCCAGGTGACGAAGTAGCCGTTACCCATCGCCGTCTTCTTCTCGTCGGAAATCGTCTCGAACACCGTTTCGGCGGTGATGTCGTCACCGACCCGCGGGTATCGCTCGATCTCGAACTCGGAGTTGGTGGCGACGGTGCCGGTGTAGCCGGCATCGGTGAGGAACTGCAGCGGGTTTTCGCCCTTCAGTTCCACGGGGACCCCACCGCGCTCGTGGATCCCGACGAGCTTAGGCGGCGCCATTGTCCAGGCCTGCAGCATGACGGGGGGTGAGACGAGGCCGCCATAACGGGAGGAAGAGGCGAATTCCGGATCCAGATAGGCGGGGTTCATGTCGTCTAACGCGTACGCCCAGTGCCGGATCATTGCGGCATTCACCGGATCTGGCGCCTTAGTTGGTTGCCCGGAACTGATGGGTTTGCCGATGAGCGCGTCGAGGCGCTCGCGAAGTTCGTCCTTCGTTGTGTCGGTCACTGGTTGTCGACCTTCCTTTCAGGATGCGCTGGCCCGCATGTCCCGCGGTGCGCGCGGCATCCCGAGACCGGCCATGGCGATGATGTCGCGTTGGAGTTCGTTGGCCCCGCCGCCGAATGTGTTGATGACCGCCATGCGGTACGCGCTCTCCAGCTCGCCCTTGAGTGGAGCCGCCGAGCCCTTACGCACACCGGCTTGCCCCACCACTTCGAGCAGTTCGCGGGCGACCTGCTGGGTGAGCTCGGTGCCGAATACCTTTGCCGCCGACGCCTCGCCCATCCCGAGTGCGCCAGAGCTCATCGTTGAGTTCACCCGCAGGTTCAGCAGCCGGTAGGCGGCAACTTGTGCTTCCACCCGGGCCAGGGCCTGCTGCACCCAGGGTTGGTCGATGACCATGCCGTCGTCGAGCGGTGTTGTCGATGCCCATGTGAGCGTCTTGCTGAAGAGCGGTTCGAGGGCACCGAGGTTACCCAGCGCGGCGCGTTCCAGGTTGAGCTGGTTGGTCACGAGCGTCCATCCCTGGTTCTCGCCCAGCACGATGGCGCTCTCGGGTACCCGGACGTCGTCGTAGAACGTGTAGTAGGTGGACACGCCCGGCATGGTGTGCAGCGGCTTCCAGGAGAACCCTGGCGAGGTCGTCGGCACAATGAATAGGGTGATTCCCTTGTGCTTTTTGGCATTCGGGTCAGTGCGCGCTGCCAGCCAGATGTAGTCGGCGAACTCGGCGCCGCTGGTGAACATCTTCGAACCGTTGATGACGAAATCGTCGCCGTCGCGTACGGCCGTGGTGCGCAGCGATGCGAGGTCGCTGCCGGCACCCGGCTCGGAATAGCCGATCGCGAATTCGATGGCGCCCTTGAGAATCGGGGGGAGAAACTTGGTCTTCTGCTCCTCGGTGCCGTACTGAATGAGCGTGGGGCCCACGGTGTTAAGGGTGATCATCGGCAACGGGGCGTTCACCTTGCGCGCTTCTTCGGAGAAGATGTACTGCTCGAGCGCGGTCAACCCGCCGCCGCCGTACTCGACCGGCCAGGCGACGCCGAGCAGTCCGGCCTCGCCGAGCGCGCGCCTGCACTCGCTGATGGCCGCGCCGCCCTCGGTGAGGTTGGCAACGGCCGCGCGGCGTTCCGGGGTCATCACCGCCTCGAGGCGTGTCCGATAGTCCTTGCGAAGCTGTTCCTGCTCAGGCGTGTAGTCGAAATTCATCAGTTGGCTGCTCCGAGTCGGATCGGCATGCGTTTTACACCGGGCACCATGGTGGCGCGTAGCCGTGACACGTCGCCGGTGAGCTCGATCGTCGGGAAGGCGCCCAGCAGCACCTCGAACATCACCCTGGCCTCCAGCCGGGCAAGCTGCGCGCCGAGGCAGGCGTGCTCGCCGGCCCCAAACGCGATGTGCGGATTCGGGTTGCGGGTGATATCGAACTCTTCGCTGGTGGGCCCGAATATTTCTTCGTCACGGTTGGCGGAGCCGTAAAGCATGACGACGGTGTCGCCGGCCTTGATCTGCTGGCCGCGGATCTCGACGTCCTGGGTTGCCTGGCGGGCCATGTGCGTGACGGGGCTGGTGAATCGCAGCATCTCTTCGACCGCACTGGGTAGCAGCGAGGGCTTCGAGCGCAGCAGCGCGAATTGCTCAGGGTGGTCGATCAGCGCCAACGTGCCCAGTGCGATGAGGTTGCGGGTGGTTTCGTTGCCGGCGACCAACAGCAGGAAGGAGAAGTTGAGCAGGTCCGCGTCGGTGAGTCGCTCCCCGTCGACCTCGGCCGCGGCCAGGATGCTCAGCAGGTCGTCCTGCCCGCTGACCTCGCCGGAGCGCCGTGTGGCAATGAGCTTGGTGAAGTATTCGTACAGCTCACCGAGTGCGACCACCGAGTCGAGTTCGATGTCCGGGTCGGCGGTGCCCACCGCCGCGTCCGACCATGCGCGGAACTGCTCCCAGTCTTCGGGCGGGGCCCCAAGCATCTCGGCGATCATCCGAGTAGGCAGCGGCGCGGCGATTTCCTCGGCGAATTCGTATTCCCGTGACGGGTCCACCCCGCCGACGATTCCTTTCACGATCTCGCGCACCTTGGGCTCTAGCAACTGCACCTGACGGCGGGTGAAACCCGAGTTGATGAGCTTGCGAAGCTGCCGGTGTCGCGGGGGATCGGTAAAGATCAGGTTCCCCTCCTGAACGGGTTCCGGCTGGGCGGGATCGGGGATCGAAATGCCGCGCGTCGACGAGAAGGTCAGCGGGTGGCCCGAAACATAGCGGATGTCTTCATACTTCAACAGCGCCCAAAAGTTGGTGACGTCGTTCCATACGACAGGAGTCGTGTTTCGCAGCTCCCGGTAGGTCGGGTACGGATCACCCGCGTAGAAGTCGGGTGAGTGCAAGGGGACAGTCGTAGTGGGCACCGCAGGCCTTCCTCAACGCTGAGAGCTGGTCGGACAGATTTAAAAAGAATGTCCGTTTCCAAGGTGTCTACCGTAGACCAGACTCCCGTGTCAATCGCGGCCCAGATACCGCAAAATCACCGTTAATTGCCGATTGACGAGCCTCAACGGCTTGTGTACACAGAGCCAAAGTATGTAAGTTCTCGTTAGGGGCGCCGTGTATTGCGCCTGCGAGCAGGCAGTCAGGAAGGCAGACAGGTGATGGCTGGATCTCGGTCGCTTCTCAACGCTTGCGGTCACTACATCGACGGGCAATGGGCCGACCCGGACAGCGGGCGTTACGACGTGATCAACCCGGCGACCGAGGCGGTGATCGGAACGGCGCCCGATGCCAGCGTGGCGCAGGTCGGGCAGGCGGTCGCTGCGGCGAGATCCGCCTTCGACGCGGGTCCGTGGCCGGCGGTCACACCCGGCGAACGCGCCCGATGCCTGCAGCAGCTCAGCGACGCGTTGCTGGCCAGGGGCGAAGAGATGTATGCCCTGGCGCAAGCCGAGTGGGGTTGCTCAGCAAACGAGCGGCTGATTCACGTGGACGGTCCGGTGTTCATGGTCGGTCACGCCGCCGAGCTTGCCGAGGAGCCCGCCGAGGCGCCGTTAGATGCGTGGGGCGCCGCGGGCACCACGCTGTTGCGCTATGAACCGCTCGGTGTGGTGGCGGCCATGACGCCGTGGAACTTTCCGCACACGCTCAACGTGATGAAGCTGGGAGCGGCGCTGGCGGCCGGAAATACGCTCGTGCTCAAGCCGTCGCCACTGACACCGCTGGCGGGGCTCGCCCTTGCCCGAATCATCGACGAGGACACCGACATCCCGCCGGGTGTGGTCAACGTGGTCACACCGACCAGCGTCGCGGCCAGCAGGAGCCTGACGCTGGATCCCAGGGTCGACATGGTGAGCTTCACCGGCAGCTCGGCCGTCGGCCGAGATGTGATGGCGGGCGCGGCGAGCACGATGAAGCGCGTTCTACTGGAATGCGGCGGCAAGTCGGCGACCATACTGCTGCCCGACGTCGATCTCAGCGACGAATTGTTGGAGCGGCTGTTGTTCGAGGGATGCACGATGCATGCCGGTCAGGCCTGCATCCTCAACAGCAGGCTGCTGCTGCCGGACACGATTCACGACGAGGTGGTGAACCGGCTCGCCGAACTGGCCCGTGGAGTCGTGGTCGGCGATCCCGTCGATCCCGCGGTCACGATGGGCCCGTTGATTAGCCGTGAGCATCTCGACCGCGTCGAGGGATTCGTCAAACGTGCCGAAGCCGACGGCGCAACCGTGGTGGTGGGGGGAGCCCGGCCCAAGGATTTGAGTAGCGGCTTTTACTTCGAGCCAACGATTCTCACCGAGGTGACCGCCGACTCCTACATCGCCCAGGAGGAGGTGTTCGGGCCCGTCTTGACGGTCTTGCGGTACCGCGACGATGACGACGCGGTGGCCATCGCGAACAACTCGGCCTACGGGCTTGGCGGTGCGGTGTGGGGAACCGACGTCGGGCGCGCCGTGGATATCGCCCGCCGGATCCGGACCGGACAGGTGTCGATCAATGGCACCATTCCCGGAGACGCACCGTTCGGTGGGTTCAAGCAGAGCGGCATTGGTCGCGAGGGCGGTGTACTGGGATTGCGGGCCTACATGGAGCCGAAGGCCATCGGGATCCCCGCGTGAACCGGCCTCTGTCGGGATTGCGCGTCGTCGAGCTGGCCTCCGAGATCGCGGGGCCCTACTGCACGAAGCTGCTTGTGGACCTGGGCGCAGATGTGTGTAAGGTCGAGTCGCCTTCGGGTGATCCGTTGCGCCGTTGGGGGCCCTTCCCCTCAGCGCGTCCGGATCCGGAGCGAAGCGGGCTTTTCGAGTATTTGAACGCGGGAAAACACGGTGCGACAATCGATTTCGGTCAGGAAAGCGGCCTCGCGACCTTCCACGAATTGATCTCGAAGGCCGATGTACTGGTCGAAGACTTGCCTGCAGGCGCGCCTGACCGCCTGGAGTGGGGCTTGGACGTGGCGACACTTGGCCAAATCAATCCGAACCTCGTCGTCGTCCGCATCTCGAGCTTCGGCCAGGAGGGGCCGCTGCGCGACCGGGTGATGACTTCGTTGACAATGCAGGCGGCCGCGGGCTGGGTCAATGTGCGCGATCCCGGGCGGGCGCCGGTCCAGGGGGGTGCCCGGATCCCGGAGTACATTACGGGCGGATATGCGGCCCTGGGTGCGCTGACGGCGCTGCGAATCGTCGCGGCCGGGGCCAACCGACCAGTCGAGGTGGACGTTTCGGCGTTCGAGGCGCTGCTGTCGACGCTGCCCTACCCGATGCTGATGGCGGCGCGCCTGAAGAGCCTTGGCCTGCCGACGAATTCCAAAGCCGCGCCGATGCTGGGTATCGTGCGTGCCGCCGATGGTTGGATCGGGATCAACTGTTTGACCGGCCAGCACTGGCTGGACGTGTGCGCCATGGTCGGGTTGCCCGAATTCGGCGAGCATCAGCTCGCGATCATGCTTGGCGGCCCCGAGCGCGACGAGTTTTTCGCCAAGGCCCAGCCCTTCCTCGATTCGATGTCCGTTGCCGACCTGGTCGAATTGAGTCAGGCCATGCGCATACCCGCGGCGCCGGTCACCCAAGGCGACACGATCCTGAGCTGTCCGCAGTACGCCGAGCGAGGATTTTTCATCGAGGCGGCACCTGACGGATGGCGATTCACCCGACCGGGAGCGCCTTTCCGCTTCTCGAGGACACCGGTCCCGCCGCCATTGCCCGCTCCCTCCCTCCGAACCGCTGCGGCGCCCGCGTGGAGCGAACACCGCGCACGCCGCCAGGGGAACGACCTCCTCGACGTCTCGCTGCCGTTTGCCGGATTGAAGGTGTTCGACTTGAGCACCTTCTGGGCGGGTGCATACCTGACGTGCTATCTCGGCGCGTTCGGGGCCGACGTGGTCAAGGTCGAATCCATTCAGCGCCCCGACGGGCACCGCTACTCTGGCTCGCTGTTGCGTGAGGGCGATGACTGGTACGAGCGTGGGCCCCTGTGGCAGGGGACCAATCTCAACAAGCGGGACGTCACCCTGGACCTCACCTCTGCCGCCGGTCTCGAACTGGCGCGGCGGCTCGCCGCTGAAGCCGACGTGGTGGTGGAGAACTTCTCCCCGCGCGTGGTCGAGCAGTTCGGTCTGGACTACGACTCCCTCGTGAACATCAATCCCGACGTCATCATGGTGCGGATGCCCGGGTTCGGCTTGGAGGGGCCGTGGCGCGACTACGTCGGCTGGGCGCTGAACATCGAACAGGTGGCGGGCATGTCGGCCGCGACCGGTTACGCCGACGGACCACCGTGCAATCTGCAGGGCCCCGCGGACCCGATTGCGGGGGTACACGCATGCATCGCGCTGCTGGCTGCGCTCGAGCACAGGCGGTCTACCGGTGAGGGGCAGCTCATCGAGGTCGCGCAGATCGAAGTCGGTGCGGCGGTGACCGCCGAACCCGTCATCGAATACTCGCTGACTGGTACCGTGCGGCCACGCGAGGGAAATCGCCACCGCGAATACGCCCAGGGCGTCTACCCAACCAGCATCCCCGACGAGTGGGTCGCGCTGTCGGTGCGCGACGATGCTGACTGGCTTTCCGTACTCGACGTCATCGACCGCGCCGACCTGCGCGACGACGCGAGGTTCGCGACCGCAGCGGCCCGCCGGGAAAACCATGATCAATTCGACGAGATACTTGCCAGTTGGACGTGCAGGCAACCCGCGGACGAGCTGGTGGCAACGCTGGGCCAGCATGGCGTGCCCGCCGAGCGACTACTCGCGGCCGACCAGATGTATGACGTCGAGCAGCTCGAGGCGCGCGGCTTTTATCAAGATCTCAACCATTCGATCACTGGGCGGCAGAGGTTTCCGGGCTGGCCGTTTCGCATTTCGCCGGGTCCCGCGCATCATCACAGAACGGCGGCCCCGACCCTCGGGCAGCACAACGCCGAGGTGCTGGGGACACTCGGACTTTCCGATGCGGAGATTGCCACGCTGCGTGAACAACGAGTCATTGGGAACCGTGTGCTGAACGCGTAGCGGTCTTGCTTATTCTCGTTAATCAGGCGTCGACCATCGCGGCGATCGTGTCGACGACACACGCCGGCCGGTCGCTTCCCTCGACTTCGACGGTGACGCGCACTGTGGCCCGGCCTCCGCTCTCGTTGCGCTCCACTTTCAATAGCTCGGCGCCCGCCCTGATGCGGGAGTCGACCGGTACCGGTGCGGGGAACCGCAGCTTATCGACGCCGTAATTCACCTGCATCGCCAATCCGGTCACCCGGTAAATCTGTTGCACCAGAATGGGTACCAGCGACAAGGTCAAATACCCGTGTGCGATGGTCCGGCCATAGGGGCCGGTGGCAGCCTTCTCCTGGTCGACATGAATCCACTGATGATCTCCGGTCGCCTCGGCGAACAGGTCGATCTCCTTCTGTGTGACCCGGCGCCAGTCGCTGTAGCCGAGATGCTCGCCGACGTGGGCCTCGAAGCCGGCGATCCCGTCGTACACCTTCGGGGAAGTGGGCGCCTGGATCATGCGGGGACGTTGAGTTTCAACTGCTCAATAGCGTTGCCGCCCATAATTTTTGCCTTGGTCGATTCCGAGATGCCGTCCAGCCGGTCGACGAAGCTCAGGGGGTCCCCGATGCCCTCGGGGTGAGGGAAATCGGAGCCGAACATCACGTGGTCCTCGCCCATGATGTCGACGATTCCCTTGACGTCGTCTTCGAGGAACGGGTGGATGTAAATATTGCGCTTGAACACCTCGACGGGATGCTCCTCGAACTCCTTGGGCATGATCTTGTAGGCGGTGTTGAGCTGCTCGAGCAGGTTGCGTACCCAGCCGCTGCCGTTCTCGACGCACAATATTTTCAGATCTGGGAAGCGCGAGAGCGCGCCGTGGCAGATCATCGCGGCCAGGGTGTCCTCGATGGCGCGGTGGCCCATCACGACCTCCCGTAGCGCACTCGGCTTGAAGGACAGGTACTCGTCGCCGCCCTCCCACTCCATGAGGTGCTTCTGATAGCCGCTGTCCGAGGCATGCATGGTGACTGGCATGCCGGCGTTGACGACCTCTTCCCAGAACGGGTCGAATTCGGGCAGGCCCATGGAGCGCGAACCGCCGAAGCGGCTGGGCACGGGTGCGGGCCGGACCAGGAACGTCTTCATGCCGCGTTCGAGGCCCCAGTGGAACTCTCTGATGGCTTCGTCCACCAGCGGCAAGCAGATGACGGGCGTCGGGAAGATCCGGTCGTGGTAGTTGAATGTCCAGTGCTCGTGCATCCACTCGTTGAGCGCGTGGATGATCGCGTGGGTGAGTATGACGTCGTCGGTGGTGCGTTCTTCGATGAGGCTGGCGAGGGTCGGGTACATTACGCACTGGTCGATGCCCAGTTCGTCCATCAGCTCTAGGCGGGGTGCGGGCGCCTGGTAGGCGGGGATGACATTCATTGCCTCGCCGATGAACTCGCGGAAGTTGAGGCCTTCGGGATTGTTGCCCAGGAAGTAGTCCTCGGCGCTGCCCGGCCTGGCCACCCGCTCAAATGTCGGATTGGGGATCATGTGGCTGATGTGGTCCTTGACGACCAGTTTGGGCCGGCCGTTGACCTCGACGTAACCGACCTTTCCGCGGTGCTCCTTCGGCAGGTACTTGGTCAGTGCGTCCGTCGTCTCGTACATGTGGTTGTCGATGTCGAAAACCGGGTACGGCAATGAACGGGAAGACATGGGACTTTCCTCCTGCGCAGCGAATATGATCATTTACGCTATTTGAGAATGACGTTATCACCCTCGTCCCGCAACATCCAGGTCGGGTGACGCTATCGGTCAGGCCAACGCATTCCACGCGTCGACAACCGCACTGGACGGGGTCACGGTCGCGAGCAGGGACAGGGTGTTGTCGATGATCGAATCCGCGTACTCCCGCGGGTATCCACTCACCGCGTCCCGCGGTAGAACGAACTGGTAGCCACGGTTCACGGCGTCCATCACGAAGTTTGTAATCGCGACGTTGACCGAAACGCCCACCCCCACAACCGTCTTGATGCCCAGGTTGCGCAGCACAGAGTCGAGATCGGTGCCGCACATCGGGCCGACGCCGTGGGTGCGAGTGAGAACGATGTCGGTATCGAGTGGGCCCAACTCCGGCAGTACTGACGCCCCCGCGCTACCGGGCGTGAGGTCGACGCTGAAGGATTTGCCCGCCGCGAACAACCGGGCGTTCGTGTTGGAACCGCGACCGTCGGCGCGCCGTTGGACCAGGCAGTGCACGACCGTGACACCGGCCGTCCTGGCCGCGTCGAGCAGTTTGGCGATGTTGGGAATGGCCTCGCGCCGGGCCTCTTCGGCGAGCAAGGGGAGGCCAGCCTGCGGTCCGATCACGCCGCCCTGACACTCTTGGGTCACGAGCGCGGTGGTGGCGGGATCAAGCAGGTCCTGGAGGCTTGGATGTGGCATGAGAACAAACGTTATCGTGTGCGGAAATGCTCGTTTGTGAGGAGGTCAGGTGGAGGCTTGGGAGCTTGAGGTACGGGAGTCGGTGCGGCAGACGCTAGCCGACTACACCGCGGCCACCGATCGATTCGATCTCCCCGCGCTCGCGTCGTGCTTTGGCGAGGAGGGCGTATTGGAGTTCACCGGAGGTGTCGAACCGCTGACGGGGGCCGCGGCAATCGAGGCCGGCCTCGGCGCGGTGACCCGGCCTTCGGATTCGGGGCAAGCGGCGGGGCGCAGCCTGACTCACGTCCGCCACCACGTCTCCAGCATCCGGTTCGGATCGGTGGCCCGCGACAGGGTCGAGGTCAGCAGTTACTTCGCCGTCCACACTGACATCGGGCTCGACCACTGGGGCCGCTACCGGGATGTACTGATCCCGGTCAACGGTCGGTGGCTGTTCGCCCATCGCCGGATCAGCGTGGACGCGTTCGCGGCCGATAGCCTGATGGCCTGAGCGTGCCTCATGCCGTGATGAACTCCTCGGCGAAAGCACGGGAACGGTCGATGAGTTCGGCTCGGTCGGCGCCCTGCGGAGCGATGGTGAGCCAGGTGACCCCCGCCGCCTCGAGTCGTGCGATGGTCGCGTGACGTTCGTCGGCCGATCTGCTGTCGTCCAAGAGGCTTCCCGCCGAGAAGCAGATGTCCAGCGGTGCGGTGCGGCCGACTTCGGCCGCGTGTTGCTTGGCCCAGTCGATGGCGAGCTCCAACTCGTCGATCGTCGAGATCTCCGCGGTACGCGACGCCGCGGCGTAGCCGAAGGTATTGAACGGCGCCCACCCCTGGGCGCGCGATACCGCCCGGCGTACCGCAGGCTTGCTGTTGCCGCCGACCCACACCGGTGGCGGAGTGGCGGGCAGTGGCCGCAGCCGCACACCGCGGGCGGCGAACGACGACCCTTCATAGGCGATATCCGCACCGGTGAGCACTTTGTCCAAGACGTCGAGTGCCTCGTCGAGCAGGGCGCCGCGGCTGTCGAAATCGATTCCGAGGGCTCTGAATTCGGGCTTGAGATAACCCGCAGCGGTACCGAGGATGAGTCGCCCCTTCGACAGCGCGGCGAGGCTTTGAATCGACTTGGCACCGAGAAAGGGGTTGCGGTAAGCGGCGATGTAGACATTGGTCAGCAACTTGACGTCGGTCGTCGCGGCGGCGGCGAACGCCAACGCGACGAACGGATCAAGGGCGTGGTGGCCGCCGTGGTCGAGCCACTTCGCGTCGGGGGCGGGGTGGTCGGTGACGTGGACTGCGCCGAATCCGCTCGCCTCGGCCACTCGCGCGATGTCGGCAATCGCGTCGGCGGTCACGAACTCGTCGACCGCCTCGACGCGTTGGGTGGGCAGTTCGAGGGAGAAGCAAACGGTCACGAGGGTCCTTTCATGGGGAAACGAGTGTGGCCAGGCGTTGGGCGTGGTAGTCGGGGTCGCCGAAGGTCAACTCGGTGGTCTTGGCGCGACGGACGAACAGGTGGGCATCGTGTTCCCAGGTGAAGCCGATGCCGCCGTGGATGCGCATGTTGTCGAGCGCAACCTGGAGGAAGGCTTCCGAACAGACCATTTTCGCGACCGATGCGGCGGTCGGCAGGTCATCGGTGTGGGCCACCTCGGCCGCATGCGACACGGCCGAACGTGCACCCTCAACCTGGACCAACATGTCCGCGCAGCGGTGCTTGATCGCTTGGAAACTGCCGATTGGCCGACCGAACTGAATTCGATGCTTGGCGTAGTCGACGGCCATGTCGAGGCAGCGTTGCGCAGCGCCGAGCTGTTCGGCCGTCAGCGTGACAATGGCGAGGTCCGACGTGCGCGCCAAGAAGTCGGCAGCACCGCCGTCGGCTCCGATCAACGTTGCTGGCGCCCCGGTGAACTCCAACCGGGCCAGCTTGCGGGTCCGGTCGAGGCCGGCCAGCGGTGCGCGGCGAACCCCGTCTGCCCCGGCGCGGATCGCCAGTAACGAAATGCCGGCGTCAGTGCCGGCCGCGATAAGGACGACGTCCGCGGTGTGACCATCGATCACGAGCGGCGCCTCACCGTGGACCCGATAGGCGGCGCCATGGCGCTCGGCCTTAAGTGTCACGGCGGCGGGGTCCCAGGCGTCCAGGCGGCCGTTGAGTATCAGCGTCGCGGTGGCAGAGCCGTCAACGAGCCCGGGGAGGAACTCTTCCGCCGCCGCGTCATCGCCGCTGGCGAGAATGGCTTGGGCCGCCAGCGCCACGGTGGCGAAAAACGGGGAGCACAGCAGCGCGCGTCCCATTTCCTCGAAGACCACCGCCAGTTCGGCCATACCAGCACCCGCCCCGCCCCACCGCTCGGGGACGCCGATGCCGTGCAGACCCAACTCTCCGGCCATCTGGTGCCACGACGCCTCGTCGTACCCGGTGTCCGTCGCCATCAGCTTACGCACCGTCTCGCTGGGCGATGTGGCAGTCAGGTAGTCGCGAACGACGCTGCGCAGCTCGTCGAGCTCACTCGTAGGCACGCGCGGCCTCCGGACTCGGTCGCGCCGCGGAATCAGGGCGAATCCACATGCTCATTGCCGTCCGCCGATCCCGTTGTCCGCCAGCAATTGTGAACGTGACATGTCTCCTCTGTGCGGTCGCGGCAGAGCCGTCGCCGCGTACTCCTCAGGCGCCTCGACCATCCAGCCCGGGATGGCCATTGCCGCATCAGGATAGTATGTTTTCTGGAAATAGAGAATTTGCATTCTCGCTAAAGGAGCGACGCGGTGACGACGAAACTCGACTACGGCATCTTTGACTGCGACACCCACTGCTACGAGACGCGGGACGCTTTCACTCGTTATCTGCCGGAAGAGTTCAGGGACCGGGCGATCACCACCGTGCGCGGGGCGGACGGCGTAGAAGTGATCCTCGCGGGGCATCGCGTCGCCACCTTCAACAGCGAGGGGGGTCTGGGTCTCGATGTCGCTTACCGGCCCGGCTCGCTCAAGGAGATGCTCAAGCAGATGGGATCGGGCAATCCTGAGGAGTCCTACGAGCCGCAGCCCATGCAACCGGAATTCATCGAGCGTGGCGCACGGCTGGCCGTCATGGCGGACCAGAACATCGAGCGGATGGTCATCTATCCAAGCGGTATGGCGCTGGCCGCCGAACACTATGTCGATGACACGGCAGCACTGTATGCGAATCTGCGCTCGTTCAACCGATGGTTTGATGAGGAGTGGGGTTTCAACTACGAAGACAAGATCTATGCCACGGCGCTGATGTCATTGCGCGACTTGGATTCTGCGATCGCAGAAACGGAAGCGATCATCGCGCAGGGCGCAAAGTTTGTGCTGCTGCCAACTGGGCCGGCCTACGGCCGATCACCCGGCGACCCGTACTTCGACCCCGTTTACGCACGCTTGCAGGAGGCCGGCTGCATCCTGGTGTTCCACATCATGCCGTTCTGGTACTTCGATGCGATCTCGCCCGCGTGGGGACAGAACCCCGACCCTGCCTCGTGGCACATGTCGGCATGGCAGTGGATGAACATCTACGGGCAGCGACCGATCGAGGAGACGTTGTCCGCACTCATCTTCGACAACCTCTTTGGCCGCTTCCCGGGTCTGAACGTCCTCGTCGCCGAGCACGGCGCGGAATGGGTGCCGTTCTTCGTCAGACACATGGACAAGAGCCGCGGCATGGGCCGCAACGGCCCATGGATCGGCGGGAAGTTGACGGAGCGGCCGTCGTCGATCTTTCGCCGTCATGTCCGAGTCGTGCCATACCCCGAGGACGACATCCCCGCGGTCGTCGCGGGCCTGGGGTACGACGACTGCCTGGTGATGGGCTCGGATTACCCGCACGCCGAAGGCCTGGCTGTGCCGGCGGAGTTCGCCAAGTTGCTCGATCCGCTCGACGACGCCGCCAAGCGGCGAATCATGCGCGACAACGCCGACCAGCTGCTCTCCCGGAGTTAGCAGCGGGATGGCAGACCAGGACTCAGCCGCGGTCGACCTCGAGCTCTTGCGAGCGTCGGCGCGGGAGTTCCTGGCCGAACGCGGGGAGAAGGGTACGGTCAAGGACCTTGCGGCGATGGACTGGACTGGGCTGCTTGTCGATGAGGTGCTGGGCGGTGCCGGCTGGCGTCCGGTCGAGGCGTGCGTCGTGGCCGAAGAGCTCGGGCGGGCACAGGACGGGTCTGCGTGGTTCGGAACCACGCTGGGCGCCGCGGCGCTCGCCTCCGCGCCCGAGGAAGTCAGGGAACAATTGCTGCCCGGCTTGCTCGACGGCACCGTGACGGCGGGCTTCGCCGTTCTTGATCAGACCGCACGCGTCATCCGCGGCGATCAGGTCGACATAGTGCTCATATTGGGCCGCAACGGAATTCACTTGTTGTGCGAGGTGGATCGCGACCGGTTCGAGCTGGACGCGGATCTGCTCGACGTCACCAGAACGGTATGGCGTACCGACGTCACAGACGCGCCCAGCGCCCTGATCGGATCTCCCGAGCGGGCCGACGAGTTGATCGCGATGGCCCGGCTACTTGTTGCCGCCGACTCCGTGGGCGCGGTGTCGATGACCCTCGAACGGCTGACGGCGTACCTCAAGGAGCGCGTCGCGTTCGGGGCGCCGATTGCGAGCTTTCAAGCGATTCAGCACCGGCTCGTGGAGCTACTTGTCTTCGAGGTCAAAGCGCGCGCCGTCGTCATGAGGGCGGCGAGGGGAATCGCTTCCGCCGAGGAAAGGGCGACCGCGCTGACGGCGGCGGCGCACGCGTTCGTCGCGGCGAAAGCCGCCGCCGCCGTCGACGAGTGCATGCAACTGTCCGGCGGCATCGGCTTCACCTGGGAGTACCCGCTGCACCACGAGCTGCGTCGTGTCTTCGCCAACGGTCACCTCATAGGCACGGCGCGGTCCAGTCGGGCGCTGCTGGCGGAGGTGTCGGGCTGGTGAGCGTGTTCGGGAACCGGCCCACCGCGGCGCAGCTGGCCGACTTCAGGCAGCGGGTCAGGGCATACATCGCCGATCACGCACCGCCGATCGAAGCGCGCGAAGGCCACCGAGCGCCCGAGACCGCCGACCAGGAAGCTCAGCTGCGCACGTGGTTCGCCGGCCTATTCGAGGCGGGGCTCATCGGTGCCGATTGGCCGGTCGAATACGGCGGACGCGACGACCACCACCCGTTGCACGATCGCATCGTGAGCGAGGAGATTCTGCGCGCCCGCGCACCACGGCCCATCGACCAGGTCAACCTGGCCGCACACGTCTTGTTGCACTTCGGTTCCGAAGAGCAGAAGCGAACACTGCTGCCACCCATCCGCCGCAGCGAGCATGTCTGGTGCCAACTACTGAGTGAACCCGATGCGGGTAGCGACATCGCCGCAGTGCGCAGCCGCGGCGCGCGGCAAGACGATGGGAGCTGGCGCATCGACGGGCAGAAGATCTGGATCACCGACGGGCATTGGGCGGACATGGGCCTCGCCCTGATCCGCACCGATCCGACTTCATTACGCCACCACGGCCTGTCGGTCTTTGCCGTGCCGCTCTCGGCGGACGGTGTCGAGGTTCGTCCGATCCGCACGATCGGTGACGCGATCGAGGTCAATGAAGTCTTCCTGACCGGAGTCCGGCTTGATGCGGAGAGCCTGATCGGCGAGGTGGGCCAAGGCTGGTCGATCATCATGGCGGGTTTGGACTTTGAACGATTCGGCATCGGCGGCAACGTGATCTTGCTCGAACTGTTGATCGACGATTTGGTCACCGTGGCCGGCCACGCGCATGTGGACGGCGCACCCGCGCTGGAGTCGGGCGACATCCGCCAACAGGTGGCCGAGTTGGCCGTCGAGGTCGAAGTGGCCAAGGCGTTCATCGACGACCACGTGGAGCGGCTGACAACGGGCGATGAACAGCCCGGAGACGGCTCGATCGCCAAGTTGAGCTTTGCCGAGACCTATCACCGTGTCGCGGCATATGGCGCGGAGCTGGCGGCGTCTGCGACAGTCGCCGCAGACGATGATCTGCGGCAGGCCAAAGAACGGCTGCGTGAATGCTGGCTATGGTCGCGGGCCTACACGATATCGGGTGGCAGCTCGGAAATGATGCGCAACATCCTTGCCAAGCGCCGGCTGCACTTGCCGAGCCGATGACCACGCACCCCGCCGCGCAGACCTACTGGTCGCTGATCGAGGCCGCAGCCGAAGCGCACCCCGACAGGGTGGTCCTCGCCGACGACTATGGGCGCAGGCTGTCCAGCGCACAGCTGTGCGGATCCGCGCTGACGTGTGCAGCGGCGCTGGCCGAGCGCGGGATCGGCGCGGGCACGGTGGTGTCGTGGCAGCTGCCGACCACGCTGGAGACGATGGTCGTCATGGTCGCGCTGACCCGTCTTGGTGCGGTCCAGAACCCGGTGCTGACGATATGGCGGGAGAGCGAACTGCGCTTTGTGACAACGCAACTCGAGACCGACGTCATTGTCGTGCCGGGATTGTGGCGCAACTTCGACCACACCTCGCTCGCGCACCGTCTCGCCGACGAGAGGCCGATGTCTGTCGTGGTCATCGACCACAACGCGCCCATCACCGACGCACTTCGACTGCCTGCCGGTGATCCGGCGGCGCTGCCTGCACCACCGAAATCTGGCGAGGACGCACGCTGGATCTACTATTCGTCGGGGACGACGGCGGCCCCGAAGGGCGCGCGGCACTGCGACCGCTCGGTCATCGCCGGCTCGGAGGGCGTCGTCGGCATCGTCGGCGCGTCCAGTAGCGACGTCAACCCGATCGCGTTTCCGGTTTCGCACATCGGGGGAGCTGCCATGCTCGCCGCGGCTCTCCGTACCGGCATGCGGCTGGTGCTGTTCGACGCCTTCGATCCCGTCGAGACCCCGATCGCGATCGCGGCGCACCGCCCGACGCTGCTGGGCAGCGCGACCCCGTTCTTCGTCGCCTTCATGGCGGCGCAGGCCAAGCATGGCGACGAACCGCTCTATCCCAGCCTGCGCGGCTGCGTCGGCGGCGGCGCGCCGATCACTGCAGAGTTGGGTAACCAAGTGCGGCAAATTTTTTCAGTCGACGGTGTGGCCAATTCGTGGGGACTGACCGAATTTCCGGTCGCTACTTCTCAAGCACCGGACGGCCCTCCGGAGCTGCTGGACCACACCGTCGGCAAGCCGGTGCCAGGCGTTGCGGTGCGAGTCGTCGACGCATCCGAGCGGCAGGTCGCGCCCGGCGAGGAGGGGGAGCTGCGGCTCAAGGGGCCGCAATGCTTCCTCGGCTACGTCGATGCTTCCTTGGATGCCGATGCGTTCGACGCCGACGGGTGGTTCCGCACAGGCGATCTGGGTCGCATCGACGGCGACGGCAACGTCATCGTCACCGGGCGCATCAAGGATGCGATCATCCGCAACGCCGAGAACATCTCGGCACTCGAGATCGAGGGTGTGCTGGCGAGCCACCCGGCGGTGGCCGACGTCGTCGTCATCGGTGTTCCCGATGAGCGGACCGGCGAGCGCGTGTGCGCCGTCGTCGTCGCCCGTCCGGGCGCGTCGGTGACGCTGTCGTCGGTTTTCGAACATTGTCAAGCTCGAGGGCTGAGCAAGCAGAAAACGCCCGAACGGCTCGAAATCGTGGATGCGCTGCCTCGCAACCTCACCGGCAAGGTGCTCAAGGCCGAACTACGCGCCCAGTTCGTGAGTCGGTGATTCTGACTGAGCATCAGTACAGAAAGGACGTGAAACTTGCGTGCAGTGGTCTTGCGAGGCGGCGAACTGACGGTTCGTGACACCCCCGATCCGATTCCCGGGCAAGGTGATCTCTTGCTGAAGACACTCAGCACCGCGATCTGCGCGTCCGATGTTCATTTCATGGACCATCCCGAACTGGCCATCGACGACCCGACCGGGCGGTCGCTTTATGACCCCGGCCGCGACATTGTGATGGGTCACGAGTTCGTGGGCGAGGTCATCGGTCACGGCCCGGGATGTAGCGATGCGTTTCCGATCGGTGCACGCGTCACCTCGATGCCGATCCGGCTGGTTGATGGCGGGGCAGGCGGACTCCGGATCATCGGACAGCACCCGGAAGCGCAGGGCAGTTTCGGAGAGTTGCTCGTGGTCCCGGAGGCGACGGCGAAAGTCGTTGAGGGATCGGTATCCAGCGATGCGATCGCCGTGGTGGATGCCTTTGCCGTTGGTGAGTTCTATGTTCGTGCCTCGCGACTGGAACCCGGCGAAGTCGCGATCGTGATCGGCGCGGGCGCTATCGGCCTGTCGGCGGTTGCGGCGTTGTCTGTCATCCAGGCCAGTGCTGAGGTAATGGGTTCGGATGACGCTAGGTCAGCAGGAGGACATCAGGCATGATGTTCACGCTTCGGTTCGACATGCGGGCGCCATCCATCGGTGCGCCGCCGACGGAGCTGTATGCCGCGGCATGCGAGATGGCGGCCTGGGCGGAAACCCGTGGCTGTGTCGCGGCGGTGCTGTGTGAGCATCACTGCGCCGACGACGGCTATCTTCCCTCGCCCCTGATGCTGGGCGCGGCGATCGCCGCGCGCACCGAACAGCTGATGCTGAACCTGGTGATCATCCTTCCGTTCTACGACACCGCGTGGCTCGCCGAGGACATGGCGGTGCTAGACCACATCAGCGCGGGCCGCGCGAGCTATGTGTTCGGGATCGGTTACCGCGCAGAAGAGTTCGAACGTTTCGGGCTTTCGCTGTCAGATCGTGGCCGGCTGGCCGACAAAAAACTCGAGATCCTGCGTCGGCTGCTGGCCGGCGAAGAGGTCGAACACGACGGACGCCGGATGAGGGTGACGCCCCGGCCGCGGACGCCGGAAGGGCCGACCATGATGTGGGGCGGCGCCAGCGTGGCCGCTGCGAAGCGTGCCGGACGCAACGGCCTCGGCCTGCTCGCCAACGGCGTGGTGCCGAGAATGAAAGAAGCCTATGAGCAGGCTTGCCGCCAAGCCGGTTTCGAGCCGGGGTTCATGCTGTTTCCCGAACGTGATGCCGTCACAAACTGTTTCGTCGCTCAAGATGTCGATGCCGCCTGGGGCGAGATCGGTCAGTATCTGCTGCACGATGCGATGGCGTATGCGGAGTGGAATCCCGACAATACGTCGGCCAACATCACCGGCGCCAAGACAGTCGACGAATTGCGCCACACATCGTCGACGCATGTAATCTTGTCGATCGACGAAGCGAGGGAGCGCGTTACCGCAGGGGAGATGTTCAACATCTCCCCGTTGTGTGGCGGCATGCCGCCGGAGATCGCCTGGCCGTATCTGAGGCGATTCGCCGAACTCGGCTAGATGCCGATCAGCTCCTTGAGGTTGCCGCCCATCACTCGCGCCGTGGTGGCCGCCGGAAGGTTCTCGAGCTCGCTGACGAAGTCCGCGGGGTTGGCCAGCCCCTCGGGATGCGGGAAGTCCGACCCGAACATCACGCGATCCGCACCGAGAATATCGATGAGGTGCGCCATGTCCTCCTCGTGGAACGGGTTGACCCACACATGCCTGCGGAAGACATCACAGGGATGCTCGCTGAACTCCCGCGGCTTCTTGCGGTACACCCGGTCGAATACGTCCATCAGGCGCTGAGCCCATGATCCGCCGTTCTCGACCACACCGATGCGCAGGCCGGGAAACCGCTCGAACACCCCGTGGGCGACGAACGCCGCGAGCGTGTCGAAGATGTGGCGGCTCTCCTCGTAGATAAATCCGCGGAACTTCGTCAGCTGGAAGCCCTGGAACTCGTTGCCGCCCTCCCAGTCCGACAGGTAGCGGTCGTAGCCCGCGTCAGAGTTGTGCATTTGGACTGAGATGCCCGACGACTCGACCAACCTCCAGAAGTCGTCGAACTCGGGCAGTGCGGGTGACCGCGAGGTGCCGTCCTCCCGCGGTACCGGCGCCGGCCGGATCAGCACCGTCCTGGCGCCGTTCTCCAGGCACCACTCGAGTTCGGCGACGCCCTTTGCGGGATCGTTGAGGGAGATCGCCGGGACCGGGAAGATGCGGTCCTTGAAGTTGAAGGTCCAGTCGTCGAGCAGCCAGCGGTTGAAGGCGTGGGTGACCGCATGGGTGAGCTCCGTGTCGGATTTCGTCCGCTCCTCGAGCATGCCCGCAGTGGTCGGAAACATCAGCGCGCCGTCGACCCCTTGGCGGTCCATCAACGCCAGGCGCAGGTCGGGACGCCGGAACTCGTCCGGACACCGGATCGGCTCGGCAAGCTCGCGCAGCGTCTTGCCCTCCGGGTTGATCCCGCGGTAGTAGTCGGCCCACGCGCCCGGAGTGGGAATCACTTCGTAAGTGGGGTTGGGAATCGTCTCGGTGATGACGCCGAGGATCTCGAGCTTCTGCCGGCCGTTGACGTCGACGAACTTCAATGCGTCGGAATACTTCTCCGGCAGATACCGCGTGTAGGCGTCGATCGTCTCGTACATGTGGTTGTCGGCGTCCCATACTTCGAACGTTTTTTCGTCGTTCACCTGCGCCTCCAACATGCGAGAGAATGGTTGTTCTCAAAGATAGCAAACAATGGTATCCGTGGGCGGCCGGGCTCAGAGTTCATGGTCAGAGGTTCATGAAGTGGCCGCCGTCTATGCCCAGGGTCTGTCCGGTGATGTAGCGCGCTGCGGGGCCGACCAGGAACGCGACGGCCGATCCGATATCGCGCTCGGGATCACCGATTCGACCCAGCGGCACCCGCCGTGAAAGGCGCTGCTCCATCGCCGGTTCGGCTTCGATCGCGGCGGTCATTGCAGGTGAATAGGCAAGCGGTGAAACCACATTGACCGTGATCCCGTGAGGTGCCCACTCGCGGGCCAAGCTCTTGGCGAAGCCGCGAAGAGCGCCCTTCATCGTCGCGTAAAGGGGAAGCGTGGCGCTGCCCTCGATACCGGCAGGTGACGTCATCACCAGGAAGGTGCCGCCGCGCGTCTTGAGCGCGTCGAATGCCGCGGCGGCGCAGTTTTGGGCGCCGCCGACGGACACCGAGTAGTGGTCGTCCCACAGCGACCGGCTCACCTCCTCGAGCCGATGCGGTCGGCTGGAACTGTTGCTGGTCGCGTTGTGCACCACCGCGTCGAGCCGCCCGGTGGCGGCCAGGGCGATGCGCACGGCCCCAGCGATCTGTTCGGGTACGGTCACGTCGCAGCGTGCCCAGGTCGCTTGGTGGCGTCGTGCGGATATCCCGCCGACGACATCGCATCCGCTCTCGGAGCGGGATGCGACCACGACATGCGCGCCGTTGGCGGCCAGCGCGATCGCGATACCGGATCCCACCCCTGCGCCCGCACCGGTCACCAGGACCGTGTGCCCGTCAAGCCTCATGGCAGCATCACCGAACCTCCGTCGACGACGATGGTCGCCCCGACGAGGTGGTCGATGTCGCGCCGGAGAAGAAACTTCGTTGTCTCCACGATGGAGTGGATCAGCGTGCTGTCATCGGGAAACGCGGCCGCGGTCAGATGGGACGCATCCACGCCCGGCGCGAACAGACCCACCGGAGCCGCGACGAGATTGACCGTAATGTCGTCAGAACACCATTGCCGCGCGGCCGATTTGGTCATCGCTCGGATACCTTCGATCGCCGTCGTGTAGCCCACCCCTCCGGCCGCACCCGCCATGCCGATCGTGGGGACGACGAGGACGATACGGCCGCCGCGCTGCGTCATCGCGGTGTGTGAGTGTTGCAGAGCGACAAGCGTCTGCCACATCGCCTCGCCGGCGTCGACTGTCGTCGCCGAGCAGGCGCCGACGACGACCACGACGCCGTCGACCGCAGGTGGTAGAGGCGCAGCGAGCCCTGACATGACAGCGTCGAGTCCGTCGGCGAGCGCGCTCGTCAGCGGGTCAGTGGATCCGAGGACAATAGTGGTCACCGAGCGACACCTCAGCCGTCGGCCAGCGCTGCCAGTTTGCGTTTGACCACCTTGCCGACATCGTTGCGCGGCAACTGCTCGACGAAGATCACCCGCGCGGGTACGCGGTACGGCGTCAACCGCTGTCGGCACCACGCCACGAGCCCGTCTTCGGATACCGATTCATCGCCGCGCACGACGAACGCCCAGGGCACCTCGCCGAGCCGGTCATCGGGGACGCCCACAACGGCGGCTTCCCGGACGCCGCCGGCGGCGAGAATGACGTCTTCCACAGTGCCCGGGAAGACCTTGAGGCCGCCGCGGTTGATCATGTCTGACACCCGGCCGTCGAGCCACAGAAACCCGTCGTCATCGAACCAGCCCAGGTCGCCGGTGTGGAACCAGCCGTCGTCGGTGAGCCGGTCGAGGAAGGCCGGATCGATGTTGCCGGCCGCTGTCGTCGGCGTGCGTACCAGCACCTCGTCGTCGGCAATGGTCACGTCAATGCCCGGCAGCGGCCGTCCCACCGAACCGAGTTTGGTCTCTCCCCATTCGCGGGCATCGGCGGCCGACCAGCCCACCACCTCGCCGCCGAGTTCCGTTTGGCCGTAAGAGTTGAGCACGATCACCCCGAACTTGTCCCTGAATCGGGCCGCCTGAACCGGTGACAGGGGAGCGGTGATCGACCGCACGATCTTCAGCGGCGACAGATCCGTGACCGAGTCCTCATGCAGCACCATGGTGAGCGCCGCGGGCGGCAGCACCGTGGATCGCAGTTGGTGGCGCCGAACCAGCGCGGCGAAGTCCGACGGGGAGAATCGCTCCATCAGCACCACGCCCGAACCCGCCCGGAACGCGAACAGCACCTGGTAAATGCCGGCCCATAGCGATAACGACAATGGGACGAGGTTCGGCATGGGGGGCCGCTTCGGTTGGTCCCCGGCAGGTTTTGTCCCGCGGAGTTTGGCCAGCAGCCGGTCGATGAGGTCGAGCACCGTGGTGTGCCGAAGCGGTACCGGCT
The DNA here is from genome assembly GCF_900078675.2 of Mycobacterium interjectum. Lineage (GTDB taxonomy): Bacteria > Actinomycetota > Actinomycetes > Mycobacteriales > Mycobacteriaceae > Mycobacterium > Mycobacterium interjectum. The sequence continues at coordinate 2,600,629 of NZ_LT546237.1, read as the reverse complement.
TTGGTGGGCCGGTGGTGCCGGATGTGAACTGCAGCAGCGCGACATCGTCGTCGTAGGACCGCGCCCCGGCGGGATGGCTCGACGACGTAACCGTCGCCCATGACAGCGCGTCACCGGCGATGATCGGCAGGTGAAACGCCGAAAATCGTTGTGCGAGTTCGTGAGTAGTTATGACAGCAGCGGGTTGCAATGTCTCCAGCTGAGCAATGACCTCGGCATCGGCCGCCCTGGGGTTCAGCGGTGTGTACACGCCACCGGCGCGCCACGTGCCGAACAGCGCGGCGATGGTGGTTGCGTCGTTGGGCAGCATCGCGGCGACGACCTGTCCCGACGTCAGTCCGTGTTCGGCGAGCAGTGTCCCGAGCCGGTCTGCGCTGGCTGTCAGCTCGTCGCGTGACACATCGGCGTCGAGCATGTGCACCGCGACGGCGGGCAGGCCGTCCAGCAGCTCCGCGAGGCTCACGAATCGGCCTCCAGCGGGGTCCAGTTCGGAGTTCGCTTGTCCGCGAAGGCAAGCGGACCCTCGTTCTGATCCGGATGTCCCCACATCGACGTCAGGTGCTTGGCACCTTCGCGGCACGCATCCGTCAGGCCGTATTCGAGTGCGCCCCACAGCGCCCGCTTGGTGGCGCGCATCGCCGCGGGCGAGTTCTTGGCGATCTTCTCGGCGAGTTCCTGGGCGACCTCGCGTAGCTTTCCGGGCGGGTCGACGACCTGGCTGATCATGCCGAGCTCGTATGCACGCTGGGCACTGAGCCGTTCGTGGCTGCCCACCAGAGCCATTCGCAAAACGGCCTCGGCGGGCATCTTGCGCATCAGGGCGATGGTCTCCAGGGCGCTGACCTGACCGATCGACACGTGGGGATCGACGAAGGTCGCATCCGAGGACGCGATGACGATGTCGGCGTCGGCCACCCAGTGCAATCCGCCGCCGGCGCACACCCCGTTGACGGCGGTGATAACGGGCTTCTCGACGTTGCAGTGCCATGCCGTCAACTTGAGGTCCAGTGTGCGCATGGTCTCCTGGAACTGCAGAACCGCCTCGCCGTCGAGCTCCTCAACGTCGGCTCCCACCTGGAAGGCTCGTCCATTGCCGGTGTGAACGATGACGCGAACGTCGGGGTCGGCGTTCAATTCCGCCCAGGCTCTGGGGAATTCCTGTCGCATCGCGGCGTCGTAGGCGTTGAGGCGATCCGGCCGGTCGTTGATGATCCAGCCGACCGGCCCGCGCCGCTCCACCACCAGCCGCTGGTATGTCATGAAACCTCCACGGCGTCCGACAGCGCTTGCCACCGCGGCGTGCGCTTGTCGCGCCACGCCTGGGCACCCTCGCTGTGGTCGGGATGATTACGCAGCCGCCAGATCTCATCGGCGGCATCGGTGCGCGCCTGCGTCATTCCGACCTCCAGGGAGTGCCACAGCGCCTTCTTGGTGACGCGCATCGCGGTCGGCGAATTCGTGGCGATCGCGGCGGCAAGCCGCCGTGCTGCCGTGCGGAGCTTGTCGGCCGGTACCACTTCGGACAGAATGCCCAACTCGTAGGCGCGTTTCGCCGAGATGTGTTCACCCCTGCCGCTCAACGCCATCCGGGTGATCGCCTCCATGGGGGACTTGCGAAGCAGCGTGATGGCCTCGTAGGCGACGGCCTGGCCGAGCGATACGTGCGGGTCGACAAACGAGGCCTCCTCGGCGGCGATCACGATGTCGGCGTCGGCCACCAGATGCAGACCGCCGCCCGCGCAAACACCGTTGACCGCCGCGATCACCGGTTTCCACACCTGGCAGTGCCACGACGAAATCTTCAGCTCGGCATCCCTGGTCCGGCGTGAATGCCTGCGCATCGCATCCTTGTCGCGGGCCACCTGCACCACATCCATTCCGGTGCAGAAGGCCTTGCCGTTGGCGGTGTTGACGATCACGCGGACGTCGGGGTCGGCCTCGAGGTCGGCCCAGGCGGATTCGAGCTCGTCGAGCATCAACGAGTCGAAGGCGTTGCCCGCGTCCGGCCTGTTCAGGATGAGCCAGCCGATGCCGTCGGACTTTTCGACCACCAGCCGCTGGTAGGTGCTCACGAGCGCGGGATGTCCTTCCAGGGCTTGCCCTTCCACGGGTCCGGCTCCTTGGGCAACCCGAGCACACGCTCGCCCAGGATGTTCTTGTTGATGTCGGTGGTGCCGCCTTCGGTGCCGTTGGCCAGGCTGCGCATCATGCCGTGGACGTCTCGGGGCAGGGCGTCCGGATCGTCGGTGGCCGGCCAGGCGATCGCTTCCGTGCCCAACAGATCAACCATCAGGTCCTGGATCTGCTGGTTCAGCGTGGCCTGGTGCACCTTGCCGATCGAGGATGCCGCTCCCGGGGATTGGCCGGCCGAAAGTGCGCCGCGGACACGGTCGTTGGTCCAGCCGCGGATCTGCTCCTGGGCCCACAAGTGCATGACTTTGTTCCGGACGACCGGGTCGTGCCATCGGCCTGTCTCGCGCGCCAGCGTTATCAGTCGGTCGGCGCCGGAGCCGCCGAGGCGGCCCATGCCTCCCGACCCGGAACCCGAAACCATCTGCCGCTCACTGGACAATGTCGATGCGCTGACACGCCACCCGTCGTTGACCTCGCCCACCCGGTGCGCGTCAGGGACCCGCGCATTATCGATGAAGACCTCGTTGAACTCCGCCTCACCGGTGATCTGACGCAGCGGTCGCACCTCGACGCCGGCTTGATGCATATCGAGCAGGAAGTAGGTAATGCCCTTGTGCTTGGGTGCCTCTGGGTCGGTTCTCGCGAGCAGGATCGCGAAGTCCGCCTCGTCGGCCCACGTGGTCCAGACCTTCTGGCCCGAGATCACCCAGTCGTCCGCGTCCCGGACGGCTCGCGTCGCCAACGAGGCGAGGTCGGACCCGGCGCCGGGCTCGCTGAAGAGCTGACACCACTTCTCCTCGTTGCGCACTATCGGCGGCAGGAAGCGCAGCCGCTGCGCTTCCGTGCCATGGCTGAACAATGCGGCGGCAGCGTTGTTGAGCCCCAAGGGGTTCAGCCGGGACAGCCGAAGCGGACGCAGCACCTGATCGATCGCCCGCGCCACCTGATTACCGATGCCCAGACCCCCGTATTCGCGGGCCCAGGTCGGCACGACAAGACCGGACGCCGCGAAGGCCGGATACCACTGCCGGTACTCGCCGGGGCTCCGCACCGCGCGCAAGGCAGCGGGACTCTCGGCGGCTGCTATGCGCCAGGAGACGGGTACCTCGGCGTCGATCCATTGCTCGACCGCCGCGACGGCGTCTGTGGCGTTGGTGGCCTCGGAGATCGGCAGTGGTGTCATGACTGACTAGCGCCCTTGGAACTTCGCGTCGCGTCTGTCGCGGAAGGCCGCCAAGCCCTCTTTGAAATCCTCACTGCGGCTCGACAACTCGAGCGCCATAGCCTCGTTTTGCAGGTGGCGGTCAAGGTCGAGCCCGTTGCCGCTGTGCAGCAGCCATTTGGTGAGCCCCAGTGCCACCGTGGGTGCGTCGCCAAGACACCCGATCAGTTCGCCGGCGACCGCCTCCAATTGCTCGATGGGGGCTGCGGCGTGGATGATGCCCCACTCGGCCGCGGTGGTTCCGGAGATCTCCTTGCCGAGCATCAACAGCTGCCGGGTGCGGACCATGCCGATAAGCCGAGGCAGCAGCCAGGCCGCGCCACTGTCCGGGGTGAATCCGCGTGCCATGAAGGGTTCCCAAAACCGCGCGTCCGCGGCGGCGACGCAGAAATCGGAAGCCAGCGCGATATGGAACCCGAGACCGGCGGCCCAGCCGCGCACCACCGACACGATGGGCACCTGCGTCTCGAGCATCAACGGGATCAGCCGGTTCGCCTTGCTCGGCAGCCGGCGCTGTGTGCTGCCCACCCTTGGCTTGCGCTCAGAGCGAGTGTTGTTGGCGATCAGGTCGGACCCGGCGCAGAAGTCGGGTCCCTCGGCGTCGATCCGAATGACACGCACCGACTCGTCGGTGCCCGCGGTGACCAGGTGCGCGATCATCGCGTCGAGCATCACGTCGTTGACCGCGTTCCGGCGATCGGCACGGTCCAACGTCAGGTGCAGGGCCTGATCACGATATTCGGCGCGAAGGCCGGGCACGCTGTCGTAACTCATGGCCTCAGCGCTCGGCGAACCGTGCAGACACGGCGGTGAGCAGATCGGTTAGGTTACTCGCCCCGCCGGGAGGCTCGGGTAGCCGCACGGGTCCGCGTTCGCGGCTGGGCAGCAGGATCGTGGCGTGTCCGGGCGCCGTGACCTGACCACGGTGGTTGGTCGCCGCCAGCTCGAGGTCGACGGCGGGCCGGTCACCCTCGGCGAGGTACTTGCTCACCACCTTTCCGGTGATGGTGTGCACATCTCCGACGTAGTTGAAGAGCCGGAACTCGCAGTCGAGCTTCCACAGCCAGCCGTCGTCACCCATCCAGTCCGTGCACAGGTGGATAAGCCACGTCTCGCGCATGCGGCCGTAGTCGAAGGTGGTGGGATTGCCCGCATTGCGCGCTGCGTCCGGTTCCCAGTGCACCCGCTGCTGCACATCCGGCACACCGAATTCATTGGGCGTGTAGAAACGGGGAATGCGCTGCCGGTTTCGCCATGCCAGCCGCAGGGGCCGGACGCCGTACATCCCGGTGCCCATGCCGACATGCCAGCAGACCATGTCGGTGACCGTCAGCGGGCCTTTGGTCAAGGCACCGACGTCGTCACCCTCGTCGACGTCCTCCCACCATCGCGGTTCGGCGCCACGCGGTTTCTCGCGCGCGTATCTCTCGTCCAACTCGGCGATCTCATCGGGCGTCCATGACTTCAGTTCGACTGTTTCGTACTTCTTGCGACCGCGCGCCTTGCTGCGCTCGGTGCGGATCATGTTGCGGTACTGGCCGCCCAAGATGACGCCTTCGTCGTCGCGGAACACCTGCGCCGACCATTCGTGGACGGCGCGATCGGCGAATTCGCTGCTCTTGTCCAGCGCCGCGACCAGGGCATTGCGCCGGAAGACACGATGATTCGCACGCAGCGGCGCCCACCACTCGCGCGACGACGAGGCGTAGAACGCATGAACGCCGCGCAGTGGGTCGCCCTTGGTCAGCGCGCGCTCTTCATCGGAGAGCGTGGCCACCTCGTCCTCGCCGATCAGGGTGTCGCCGCCGACGAGTGCGGGCGGCGCTATCGGCTCACCCCACACGGATTTGGCTGCGTACTCCGAGTCGGTCCACAGCGGGTTGGCGTCGCCGTAGCTCTCCGCCACGTGGCGGAAGCTGTCCTCGTTGGGGCGAAAGTAGTGCGGCGGCTGCGTATGGGGAACGGCGATACCGATGGTGGCGCGCAACCGGGCCAGTCCCTCGTCGGTAATCTGACCGGTCTCCGGCATGGAAATTAAGATACCCGAAAAGCGGAAATGCCGTTAACGCAGGAATGAGATCATGAGCGAAGAAGCATCTGGGATCGTGGTGGCCGTCGGTGACGACGGAGTGCAACGAATCATCATCGACCGCCCTGATGTCGGAAACTCGTTGTCGCCCTTGGCGCGTGACACGCTCACCGAGGCGTTCGCCCGGGCCAACGACCAACCCGATGTCCGCGCCGTGCTGTTGAGCGCAACCGGTGACCGACACTTCTGTACCGGTGCAGGCTTGCCGTCACAGACGGCCAACGCTGACGCGCCGTCAAAACCGGTCGCCGAGAAACGGCCCGGTGACATCGCTCGCATGCTTCAGCAGGGCTGGCAGCGGTTGGTTGCGTCGATCTTGGACTGTGACAAACCGGTGGTGGCCGCGGTCAAGGGTACCGCGGCCGGTGCCGGGGCCAGCCTGGTGCTGGCCTCCGATCTCGTCGTCATGTCAACGCAGGCAAAGCTTGTGGAGGCGTTCGTGCACCGGGGAATCCTTCCCGATTCGGGCGCCGTCCACCTCCTGACGAGAATTGTGGGCCTGCGCAAGGCTGCCGAACTGCTGATGCTCGGTGAGCCAGTGGATGCTGCGGCCTGCGAGAGGCTCGGGCTGGTCAATCGCGTGACCGCACCGGCCGACACCCACGCGGTCGCCGAGGAGCTCGCGGTACGGCTGGCCGCGGGCCCCACGGTGATGCTGGCGCTGACCAAGCGGCTGTTGTCGGTGTCGTCGGAGTCGGATCGACACCGCGCATTCGAGCAAGAAGCCTGGGCCCAAGAGGTGGTGTCGCGCACCGCGGACCTCCAAGAGGGCCTGGCGTCGTTTGCCGAACGCCGGGAACCCAAGTTCTTCGGCCGCTGATTGCGCTCAGCTCGCCGTCGGGCCGCCGCGAACGGTGAACGTGGCGGTGTCGTCGATCTCGTCGATCGAGGAGGCCACCGACTCCGCGGTCAACGACGAATCCTCGATCCCCTTGGTGACTCCGATAAACACCCGTGACACCTTCCCCGCGCCTACCGAGTAGATGTGCGCTGTTCGGTCGCAGGACCGATGACACAGGTAGACCACGACAGGAGTGACGAGTTCAGGATGCATCGCCTTGCCCGCGTCGCCCATGATGGCCTCCGTCATCCGCGTCCGCGCGATGGGGGCGATGGCGTTGATGGCGATGCCGTTGCGGGCTCCTTCGATGGCGAGAACGTGCATCATGCCGATGAGGCCCATCTTGGCGGCGCCATAGTTGGCCTGACCAAAGTTGCCGAAAAGTCCTGTGCCTGAGGTGGTCTGAACGATTCGTCCGTAATTCCGCTCCCGCATGACCGGCCACGCCGCCCGCGTGACGTTGAATGCCCCGCAGAGGTGTACCGCGATGACGGCGTCGACTTGATCCGCGGTCATGTTCTTGAACGCGGCGTCGCGCAGAATCCCCGCATTATTCACCAGCACGTCGACCCGCCCGAAGGCATCGATCGCCGCCGCCACGATCGCCGCGCCGCCCTCCTCGGTGGCCACCGAGTCGCCGTTGGCGATCGCGGTGCCCCCCGCGGCGGTGATTTCGTCGACCACGGCTTGGGCCGCCGATGTCGACGCGCCGCTGCCGTCCACCGAGCTGCCCAGGTCGTTGACCACGACCCGGGCGCCACGCCGGGCCAGCTCGAGGGCGTGGCAGCGGCCGAGCCCACCGCCGGCACCGGTGACGATGGCTACCTGGTCATCGAAAGTCATTGACTCCATGCGTGAGAGGTTACATTTACTAAATCGAGAGCAAGCGTTTGCGTCGGAGGACACTCTATTGACTGGCCCCACAGAGTTACTGCGGCACGCGCACCGGCGAGCTGAGGTGCTGCGGCCCCGCTACCGCGCGGCCGGATCCTGGTCCGCGGAGCCGGTTGACGTGGTGCGATCTGCTGCCGCGGAACATCCCGGCCGGCCCGCCGTGGCGGATCGACGCGCCGAACTCACCTACGGCGAGCTCGACAAGCGCATCGATTCGGCCGCGCTGGCGCTGGTCGATGCCGGCGCGAGCCCGGGCAGCGCGATCATCTTGGTCGTCGGCAACGACGTGGACTCGGTAGTGGCCGTTCACGCGGCGCTGCGTGTCGATGCGGTGGTGCTGCTCGTGCCGCGCAGCGCCGGGGCAAAGCAGCTCGCCGACATCCTCACCCGTTCCGGTGCGCAGTTCGGCGCGGCGCCGAACCGCACGATGATCACCCAGCCGGAACTTCCCGCGCACTGTCGTTGGATCGATCTGGGCAGCGGCGACCGCCGAGGCGTCGCCGAACCCCCGCCCCCGGCGCGCTCAGCCGACGCTCCCTGCTTCGTGCTCTACACCTCGGGCACCACGTCCCGGCCCAAGGGGGTGATCCATTCGCTGAGCACGTTGGCCAAGGCGTCGGCGAACTACATAGCCGCCGCGGGCCTTGGTTCTGACGACCGGATCTTCTTGATCAGTCCGCTGGCATCGGTCACCGGTGTGTTGCAAGCGTTGTTCATCGGTCCGATGCTCGCGGTACCGGTGATTCTCGAGGACAGTTGGGACCCGGCGGCGACGTGCGACCTGCTGGTCGCCTCCGGTGCGACATGGTACGGCGGTCCGGACCGGCTGCTGGACCGGATGCTCGACGAGGCCGCGGCGCGCGCCGCCGCCGTCCCGCTCCGCGCGGTTTATCTCGGCGGCACGACGCTGGACCGGCGGATCGTCGAACGCGTCGAAGACGATTTCGGCATCGTCGTCATGCGCGCCTACGGGTCCTCGGAAGTGCCGGTCAGCACGTCTGGTCTGCGGACCGAATCCCGAGTCGTACGCCATGCCGACGACGGAGTGGCGCTCGCCGACGTCGACGTGCGGATCGGATCCGCGGCCGGACCCACCGAGTGCTGCATCAAGGGTCCGCACACTTTCCTCGCGTATACCGACGCCGAGGACGACAAGCAAGCTTTCGACGGCGAGTGGTTCCGCACTGGCGACGTGGCGGAGATCGTCGGCGGGCGGGTGCGGATCATCGGTCGGATCAAGGACATCGTGATTCGCAACGGTCTGAAGATCCCGGCCGCCGAAGTGGAGGAAGCCGTGTCGCGGATCGGCGGCGTCCGCGAGTGTGCCGCCTATGCGGTCGCCGACGACACCACTGGTGAGCGGCTTGCCGTGGCGGTGGTGCTGGACCCCGACGTCGAGATCACCCTGGCCGAGGTCGGCAGGGCTCTCGTCTCGGAGGGGCTGCCGAAATACAAGCTGCCGGAGGAGCTGGTGGTGTGGGACGAGCCGCTTCCCGTCAACGCGAACGGCAAGGTCGACCGCACCAAGCTCGACGCACGCTCGGCCGGGCGCCGGCGGCTGCTTGCCGACCGTCTTGCCACTACCCGGTAGCCGGATGGAAGACCGGGACCAGGAATCCGTCGTCGTCTTCGCGGAAGGCGATCGCCAGCTCCAGGCCGGCGCACAGGTCTTCGACTGTGCAATCCTCTACGACCGTCATCAGCCGTGGCCCCTCCTCGAGGTCCACCATGGCCAGTATGTACGGCGTGCGCGCGTCGAAGGGTGCGGCGTTCTGGTGGATGACGCTCCAGGTGTACAGCCGCGCGCGTCCGGTGGCCGGCGCCAACTCGACGTCCTCGCACCAACAGTGCGGGCAGAAGGGCCTCGCGTACAACGACGTCTGACCGCAGGACCGGCAGACGTTGATCATCAGCCTGCGGTCCTGCGTGGCCGCCCACCACGCTTGGCCGTCGGTGTCGATCGTGGGGCGATCGGGCGCCGTCACTACAGCCTCCCGAGGATCATCGTGGCGCTGTGGGTAAAGAAACCACCCATCGCGTGGACACACGCCAGGCGGGCCCCGCTGACTTGGCGCCGTCCGCATTCCCCCCGCAACTGCCTTACAGCCTCGACCATGAGGAACATCCCTCGCATACCCGGGTGGCACGCGGCCAGCCCGCCTCCGTCCGTGTTGGTCGGGAGCGCGCCGCCAGGGCGAAGGGCGCCGGACTCGATGAAGGGCCCGCCTTCGCCCTTGGCGCAGAAGCCCAGGTCCTCCAGGGTCAGCAGCACGGTGGACGTGAAGGAGTCGTAGAGCTGGCACACATCGATGTCAGCCGGACTGACGCCGGCCCGCGCGAAGGCCCGCGGGCCTGAGCGCGCGGCGGCCGAAGTCGTGAAATCGGGCCACTGGCTCATGCTGACGTGCGACGTAGCGTCGGCGGCCCCGAGAATCCAAATCGGGTCCTTCGCACAATCGTTGGCCACGCGTTCGCTGGCCAGCACGACGGCACCGCCACCATCGGTGCGTAGACACACGTGCTTGGAGGTGAACGGGTCAGCCAGCATCGGCGCGGCCGCCACGTCGGCCACGGTGATGCGGTCGCGCTCAAATGCGTTCTCGTTCATGGCCGCCCATTCATGGGCGGCGACGGCGACCTCAGCCAGTTGGTCGACGGTAGTGCCGAATTCGATCATGTGACGCCTGGCCACCATGGCGTACTTGGCGATCAATGTCGCGCCGTAGGGCGCCTCGTACTGCAGTGCGCCGCCGGTGCCCATGGCGGCTGCGGACGCTCGTGCCCGGCGCTTGACATCGGAGCGAGCGGTGGATCCGTAGGTCAACAGGGCGACCTCGATTTCCCCGGCCGCGATCGCTGCGGCGGCGTGAGCGGCCATCACTTCCCACGACGATCCGCCGACATTGGTCGCGTCGACCCAGTCGGGCCGCAGGCCCAGGTATTCGCTGACTTCCACCGGCGGAAGCAACGTCCCATGCCCGCCGAAACCGTCTATGTCCTCCTTCGTGAGCCCGGCATCGGCGACCGCCCGTCGCGAGGACTGGGCCATCAGCGCCATGGCGGTCTGATCAGGGACTCGGCCGCAGTCGGACAGGGCAGCGCCGACGATGGCGACGCGGTTCGACGGCATAGCTAATGGGTATCACATCGTGCATCGCCGCTGATAATGGTCGTTCGCAAAAGCATGGAAACCATATTCTCGGTCCGCTACGGTGAGCCTATGACGGTAGCGCTGCGCGACGCGTTGCGGGGACAACCGCTTGTGCTGTGCCTGGCGCTGCTCAACTCACGCACGCCCGATGTGCCCGCCGTCGCGGCGGCATGCGGGTACGACGCCATTTACGTCGATCTCGAACACACATCCACGTCTCTGGAAACCGCGCGGATGCTTTGCATGAGCGCACTGGGGGCGGGGATCTCCGGCCTGGTGCGGGTGCCATCACACGACCCCAGCGTCATTGCGCGAGTGCTGGACGGCGGAGCGGTGGGAGTCATTGTTCCCCACGTCAATTCGAAGGAAGAGGCGCAAGCTGTCATCCGCGCCGCGCGGTTTCCGCCGATCGGCCATCGGTCGATCTCGGGCCCCAACGCTGTCAGTGGATACCAGCCGCTAACGGCACCTCAATTGGTGGACGTGCTCGAACGACGCACGGTCGTGGCCGTGATGATCGAGACGCCGGAAGCCGTCGATGCATCCGAGTCCATCGCCTCAGTGGAAGGCATCGACATGATCCTCGTCGGACCGAGCGACCTGACCGCCGAAATGGGCATCCACGGGCAGTACGAGAATCCACATTTCCAACGTGCAGTAGAATCGGTCGCGGCGGCTTGTCGTGGTCACGGCGTGGCGCTCGGGATGGCCGGAATAAAGTCTGTTGAACTGCTGAATCGGTTCGTGGGACTGAGATTGCGATTCATCTCGGCGGGGACTGACATCGGCCTGATGACCGAGGCGGCCACAGCGCGCGCACAAGCGCTCCGCGGGCTGGGCGGGTCACCGCGGGAACCTATTTGACGAACGAAACCAAGAGCCGAAGCGACGCCGATACATCAGGAGGACCGGATGCCGACAGCCATCTACACCGAACCCGTCACCGACTCAATGGCGTGGACGGGCGCCGACTTCACGAGCAAGGAAGACTTCGCCTTCGACCTGTCGGCGCGCAACGTGGCTGCGCTGGAATCGATCCTGGCCAAGACCGCGAACAAGGACCGGGATGACATCACGGCAGAGGATGCTCGACATCCCGATCTCGACGAAGATCTGGCGCGGCTCTACCAGGAGCTGATGTTCGGCAAGGGCCTGGCGTGCGTACGCGGCTTCCCCGTCGAACAGCACTCGATCGAGGACCTCGAACGCATTTACTGGGCGTTCTGCACCCACCTCGGATACCTCGTGTCGAACAACTCATTCGGGCATCGGATGGTGCGCGTCCAGGAGGAGATCCTGCCCGGCGGCGTGCAACCCGCCCGCGGAACCAAGTCCCGCGCCGAGCTGGCAATGCACAACGACGCCGCCGACATCCTGTCGTTGCTGTGCGTGTACCCGGCGGCTCAGGGAGGGGAAAGCCAGTTCGCCAGCGGACCCGCGGCGCACAACCGGGTTCTAGCCGAACGTCCGGACCTGCTCGACGTGCTCTACCGGGGCTTTCCGCATCATCGGCGCAGTGAGCAGCCCGACGACCAACCCGACGTGACGCCGTACGATGTGCCCATCTTCTCCCAGATCGACGGACGGATCTGCATCAACTTCACCTACAGCAGCATCCTTCCCGCCATGCACGCGCTCGGCCGGGAGTTCACGGCGGAGGAGACCGAAGCGGTGGAGCTGCTGCGCAACATCCTGGTCGAGCAGCAGGTCGAATTCCGGCTCGAATCCGGCGAGGCCGCGGTAGCCAACAACTTCGCGATGTGCCATTCGCGGTCGGACTTCGTCAGCAGCAACGATCCAAAGAAGGCGCGCTGCTTCCTGCGGGCGTGGATGGAGGTGCCGCGCGAAGACCGGCGGCTGCCCATCGGCCGGGAGTACTTCCACATGGAGAACAAAGACCTGCGGCTGGGATACGACGTCGTGGAGGGCCGGGACGGAGCCATCGCGCGAAACGACTACAAGAATGTCAACGCCGAACTGGCCGAGATGTTCAAGGCGGCCCAGGCGAAGCCTAAAGTCAATAACACATGAGCGCTCGCGCGCGCCTGGTCTACGAACGGTGGACCGATCCCGTCGCCGGCGACATCCTCAAAGATGGCGATGTCGATCTGATCAAACTCGATCTCGCCGCACCCGACGAGAAAAGTTGGGCCGCTTTGGAATCGGCGCACGGGTACCAGGTCGCCACCCGCACCGACGTGGCCGGATACGCCCACGGCGCACAGTGGCTGGCCGGGCCGGCTTTGGTGCAGCGTTGCGAGAAGCTGCTCGCCGTGTGCTCTGCCGGCGCGGGGTACGACGTCATCGACGTAGACGCGTGCACGCGTGCCGGAATTGCGGTGTGCAACAACTCCGGCCCCGGCGCGGAGGCGGTCGCCGAGCACGCGCTGGGCTTCATGCTTGACCTGGCCAAAAAGATCACTGCCGCCGACCGGACGCTGCGTGCCGGCCCGCTGCGCGACCGCCTGGTCCTACGGGGGACTCAGCTGATGGGCAAGACGCTCGGTGTCATCGGGCTCGGGGCCATCGGGGGACGCCTGGTGGAGCTGTGCGCCCCCTTCGGAATGGAAATCCTGGTCTTCGACCCCTACCTCGACCAGGTGAACGCTCAAGCACACGGGGCGCGAGCCGTCACGCTCACCGAGGTCCTCGAGCGCTCGGACTTCGTCCAGGTGACCTGCCCCCTGACCAGTGAGACCGAGGGCCTCATCGGCAGGGCGCAGTTCGCGGCGATGAAGCCAACGGCCTTTTTCATCACCACAGCCCGCGGGCTCGTCCACGACGAAGCTGCGCTACTCGATGCACTCGCCAGTGGAGGCATCGCCGGAGCCGGCCTCGATGTGTTCCACGAGGAGCCACCGCGACACGACAACCCATTGCTGCAGCTCGACAACGTGGTCGCAACGCCGCACACCGCGGGGATCACGATCGAAGCTGCGCACGACATCGCCGTCGCCACCGCCACGCAGTGGCGGACGATCTTCGACGGCGGTATGCCGCCACGTCTGCTGAATCCCGATGTCTGGCCTCGTTACTCCGACAGGTTCGAGGACACCTTCGGATTCCGTCCAAGCGCCACAACGGCTTTGGAGAAGGGGGGCCGCACCCGGTGACACAATACGACACGATCGACGTGGAGGTCAGGGATCACACCGCGTGTGTGACCCTCAACCGCCCCGAGGTGCTCAACGCGATCAACGACGAGATGATCGCGGAATTGGCGGTGGCTTACGCGGAAATCGAACGATCGCAGGATATCTGGACGGTCATCATCACCGGTGCCGGCCGCGCCCTATGCGTCGGAGCCGACGTCAACAAGGCGGCTGACCACGACATGGAGAATGCGCCCGGAATCGACAACCAGGGCGAACCCATCCTCAGCTCGATGCGGCAGTGGGACGCACCGCAGGAGGCGACGCCGCCGTGGCTGCAGATGACCAAGCCGATCATCTGTGCGGTCAATGGCATCGCGTGCGGTGCGGGGATGGACCTCGTGACCACCGCGGACATCACCATCGCATCCGAGCGCGCGACGTTGATGGATCCGCATGTCAGCATCGGCGTGACCTCCGGACGCGAAGGGGTGAGGCTCGCCCGGATCCTGCCGCTGCCGGTGGCGATGCGGCTGATCCTGATGGGAAAGCACGAGCAACTCGACGCGCAGCGCGCCTACGACCTGGGCGTCTTTACCGAGGTGGTCCCGCACGACTCGTTGATGGCGCGAGCGTGGGAGATCGCCGGCATCGTGAATTCCAATGCACCGCTGGCGGTCCGGGGTTCACGGATGGCCGTGCGCAAGGGTCTCACGCTGCCCATCTACGAGGCCGAACTGCTCGCCGAGAACTACCGCATGAAGGTTGCGTTGACCAGGGACGCCATCGAGGGGCCGCGTGCCTTCCTCGAGAAGCGCAAACCGGATTGGAAGGCACTGTAGCGCTACACCAGGCCGAAGAAGGCCTTCGCGTTGGTGGACAACACCTTCCGCTTCGTCTCGTCGTCCAGACCTTCGGTCGCCTTGTTGGCCACCGCGAGGCTCCTCGGCCAGTTGGTGTCGTTGTGCGGGTAGTCGGTCTCGAACATGAGCTGATCCGGACCGACGAGGTCGAGGATGCGAAACGCGACCGGGTCACCGAAAGTGGAGAAGTAAACGCGCCCGGGTACCTGGCTGCTCGGCGGCTCGGTCAGCAGGGGATGGATGCCGCCCCAGGCCCGCCGGTCCTCCCAGACCTCGTCAACACGCTGCAGGTAGTAGGGGATCCAGCCCGCCTGCGCCTCGGCGAACGCGAGCTTCAGGTTGGGAAACTGGACGAGCTTGGCGGAGAACAGCCAGTCGACCAAGGCGATGGTGCAGTTGACCGCCATGAGGGCGCTGGTGACCACGTGCGGGGAGTCGGGTGAGGACTTGGTGAGCGAAGAGCTTGATCCGATGTGCAGCATGATGCCCACCCGATTGCGCTCGCAGGCGGCGAAGAACGGGTCCCAGTAGCCGCTGTGGATCGACGGCAGGTCGAGACGGCTGGGTAGCTCGGAGAAGCACACGGCGCGCATTCCTTTGGCGGCAACCCTTTCGACCTCCTTGACGGCGAGTTCAACGTCCCAGAGCGGGATGATGCCGAGCGGGATCAAACGACCGTTAGAGCTACCGCCCCATTCGTCGATCTGGAAGTCGTTGTAAGCCTCGACGCAGAGTTTGGCGAGTTCCTTGTCCTTGCCGTACAGAAACCGTTGGCCGCAGAAGCGGACGAGGGTGTTGGGGAAACAGGCCGAGGCCTCAATCCCGGCGATGTCCATGTCGGCGAGCCGGTCCGCGGGCCGGAAGCAGCCCGGACGCATCTCGTCGTAGGTGATCGGGTCGGTGGTGAGCTCGTCGAGGTCGTAGCCGGCAGCCGCGCTGATGAGCGGGATTGGGATGACCGCATCCTCATAGTGCCAGATGTCCGCTTCTCGGCCCTCGTCGTCCTCGACGAACGCGACATCGGAAGTCACGCTCGGATCCATGCGTCCGCGGGTGCGAACGATTCGCGGCCCAATGTCCTGGTAGCGCTGGGGCAGCCGGCTCGTCCACAGATCGGCGGGCTCCACCAGGTGGTCGTCCGGCGAGACGATCAGAATGTCTGCACTCAACGCTGCACCCCTTCGACAACGGCCTGCGCCTTCAGCTTGCGGCACACTAATTCGGGAAAGAGAATCACCATTTACACGGTACCGCATCCGTTCGTTCAGACACACCCGGGCCGCCCCAGGTCCTGGGCATTTCGACGGTGTCGAAATCCAAACGCGCCCTTGGCGGTGCGGCACTGGTCAAAGATTTCGACCGAGGGCACTCCGGGGTGTCCCGCGCGTCGGAAGACCCAGAAGGCGGAAATCACGAGTTCCGCAACGCGATAATCAACATGCGCGTGTAGGTAGATCGCACACTTCCGACGTCGATCGCGTATTCTTGACGGCACTATGCCCGCAAAGAAGCCCGCCGGTCCCGAATCCGAAACCGGCTTGGAATTGGTTGAACCCGACGTTGAGCTCTCCAGCACGTGGCAGCAGCGCACGATCGAACGGCGCCTGAGCACTGCGAGGGCGCGCGCTCTCGCCCGCAGTTCGCGGTTTCTGGCTACCGCGCTGGAGTTGGTGGAGGAGTCGGGTAAGGCCGATTTCACGATCCAGACGCTCATCGACAGGTCGAACCTGAGCCTGCGCGCGTTCTACCAACACTTCGCGGGCAAAGAAGAACTCATGTTGGCGCTTTACGAGAACGTCACGAGTCAGTTCACCGAGGACATCCGGCACGAGGTCGCCGCGGCCGACGGGCCGATGGAGCAACTCGAGGCGTTCTGCCGCGGCGTGCTGTCCCGTGCAGAGTCTTCGGAAGCCGTCGGCGGCCGGGTCATGACGATCTACAACCTCAGCCTGGAGATCGAGCGGCCGGACGACTTCGCCAAGGTGTGGGAGCCTCACTTGAAGCTGCTGACGAAGATCCTCACGTCGTGTGCCCGGGCGGGACTGGTGCGCACGGATCTGACTCCCGTGCAACTGACCACATTGCTCAACACCACACTCACCGCACTCGCTCAGATCGGGGTTTTCCATCTGGGCGGCAAGAGTCCGAGGCTCACCGAGGACCAATTGTGGGCGTGGTGCAAGCAGGCCGTCACACCGCCTGTCACCGACGTCAAGGTCAAGCCGGTGCGCAAGGCAGCGCCGCGCGCGGTGTCAGGCCGCCGGACCAAGAAGCTAACGGGGTAGGCCGAGCCCGCGCTGGGCGATGATGGTGCGGTGGACTTCGCTCGTGCCCGCGTAGATGGTGGTGCCCAGCGAGAACCGCAATGAGTGCTCGAACCGCCCGCGTTCGGGGGCGGTCGGGTCGAGATAGCTGCGCAAGCCGTCCGTGCCGACGAGCTCGACCACGTCCTGGCTACCGCGTTCGAGCGCCTCGGTGCTGAATACCTTCGACATGGAACCCTCGGCTACGGGTACCTCGCCCTGTTCAAGCATCCACACACACCGCCGCTGCAACAGCATCGACACCTCAGCCTCCATCGCGACCCGGGCGAGCCGGCGCCGGACGTCGGTATTCGCAATCGGCCGTGAGCCATCGTCGGAAATGGTGGTGGTGGCCCAGTGTTCGGCATGCTGTAACAGCCGGATCACGTGCGGGCCCCAACCCGATGCGTGTTCGTCGCGCAGGGACAGCCCGAGCACCTGCCAGCCACCGTCGACTTCGCCAATCCGCCACTCGTCGCCGACGCGGACGTCGCTGTAGAACGTGATGTTGGTGCGCTCGCCGGAAAGGGTCCACACGGCTTGTGCCTCAAAGCCGCTGGAGTCACGCGGCACCAAAAACATCGTCAGGCCCTTGTGTTTTGGCTTTTCGGGGCTCGTGCGCGCCAGCAAGAACACGAAGTCAGCGATGTGACCGTTGGTGGTGAACATCTTGGAGCCGTTGATCACCCAGTCGTCGCCGTCGCGAACGGCTTTGGTGGCCGCCGCCGCGACGTCCGACCCGCACTCCGGTTCGGTGAAGCCGAAGGCAATCGTGATGTCGCCGTTGATCGCACCGGGGAGGATGCGGTCCTTCAACGCCGGGGTGCCGATCTCCCGGATGATCGACGCGACCATTCGGGTCGTCTCGGAAAGGTACACCGGCGCGTCGAAACGCATGAGCTCCTCTTTGACGACCTGGTCATCCCATGCGTTGCGGTTCTGCCCGCCGAACTCGACGGGCCAGGCAGGCGCGAAATAGCCTTTGCCAACCAGGCCTTTGGCGAACTCCTCATCGTGTGAGACGCCGCTGCGATAGATGCGCTCTTCGAATTCGGGAGTCAGCACGCCCTGAAGGTGGGCGCGGACCTCGTCGCGGTAGGCCGCGGTATCTGCATCGAGCTGAAAATGCATCTATGCACGCCAATCTGTCGTCGCACGCACCCGGCTGATTTGGGCGGTAATGTTACTCTCAAATTCGAGAGTAACCATATCCGCACGTGATAGGACTGGCGAGGGTGGACCTGAGCTTAACCGGCGAGCAGCGACAGTTGGTGGACTCGTTCGCCGCGCTCTTTGCGCGGGAGTCAACCTCCGACCGCGTCCGGGAAGCCGAACCGGTGGGGTTTGACCCGAAGCTCTGGAAGGCGCTGCTGGATACCGGGACGGTGCAGATGGCAGTCGACGAGGCTGCAGGCGGATGGGGCGCCTCGGAACTGGAACTGGCGCTGATCGCAGAACAGTTCGGGCGCGCGGTCGCCTCCGTGCCTGTCATCGAAGCGCAGGTCGCCGCGCGCTTGCTGGCCGAGTCCGGGGAGGCCGGAGCAGTGCTGTTGGACGCGGTCCTCGCGGGCGAACGGCTGATTGCATTCGCGCCTCGCGCGGGGCATGGGCGGCGATTGGGGCTGGTGCCTGCCGGGGCGGTGGCAGACCACGTCATTGTCCTGGCGGAGGGAAAGCTGCTGGCGGTGCCGATCGGCAACAACCGCACAGCGGTGGCAAACCTCGCGTCAATGCCACTGGCGGACATCACGATTGTCGATGAGGCCGTTGTGCTCGCTGAGGGAATGCGGGCGAGCGACCTGTTTTCCGGCGCCCTCGACTTGTGGCTCGCCCTGACAGCTGTCGCGTTGGCGGGCGCGGCCAAGAAAGCCGTCGAGATCGGCGTTGACTATGCCAAACAACGCCACGCCTTCGGAACCGCGATCGGCACCTTTCAAGCCGTGTCTCACCCATTGGCCGACAGCGCCACCGCCGCCGACGGGGCGCGCCTGCTCGGCCTGAAGGCTGCGTGCGCATTCACCGACGAGCCCGAGCGCGCTCGCGAACTGGCCGCCATGGCCTTCAGTTTCGCCTATGAGACGGCCCGGGACGCGACGCGCCGCAGCCTGCACATCCACGGCGGATACGGGTTCGGCATGGAGGGTGACATTCAGTTGTATTACCGCCGAGTCCGGGGGTGGGCCATGGTTTTCGGTGATCCCGCCGGCGCAATGGACCGCGTCGCCGACGCACGCTACGGGGCGACCGCCGGATGAACGGGATCGCGCGGCGCCAGGATCGCGAAGCTCAGCGTCGCCCGTGCCGCGAGCCGGTCTCGACCCACATCGCAGACGTCGACCGCGACCACGATCATGCGTTTTCCCGCGCGGACCAGCGTGGCACTCGCACGCGCGGGGCCCTCCACGATCGGCGCCAAGAAATGGATGGACATGTCCGCGGTGCCCGCACCGCTGCCCTCACCCGCGTGCTTGACCGCAAGCCGGCCGCCGGCCACATCGATGAGCGTGGCGATCAACCCGCCTTGTAGCGCCCCCCGGTAGTTCGCCAGGTCCGGTCGGTTGTGCAGGTCGACGACGACCGACTCGTCGTTGTCGACCACGTCGTAGAACGGCAGGTGGCCGAAGAGGTGACCGGGGATGGTTACGTCCATGGGTTGGGGCGTCGATTCGCCGGACGAAGCGATAGCGGTCACGCGTCGGACCTGACCTGGTCCTTAACCGCCAGGACAACCGGGGGAGCGGTCCGCCAGTTGGGCACCCCCTGCTCCTCGCCTGCGGTGGGAAGCTTGTCTTCGCGGATCTGGGCCCAATGGGAGTGATTGAGTTGGTGCAACGTGAAACACGATTGCAGCGCATTGTAAAAGCCCATGTTGTCGACGGACTGGTTCACCGATTCCTTGATCAGCAGGGCCGCCATCGTCGGCACTTTGCAAATGCGCCTTGCCAACTCGAGTGTGCGCTCGGCGAGTTCGTCGCGCTTGAAGATCTTGCTGACCATGCCGAGCCGGTAGGCCTCTTCGATCCCGATGGCGTCGCCGGTCAACATGAGCTCCTTTGCGCGTCGCGGCCCGAACTCCCAAGGATGGCCGAAGTACTCCATCCCACACATCCCCAACCGCGTACCGACCACGTCGGCGAAGCGCACCTCTTCGCTTCCGACGATGAGGTCACACGCCCAGATCAGCATGAGCCCTGCCGAGAACACATCGCCGTGCACCTGGGCGATGGTGATCTTGCGCAGGTTGCGCCATCGCAGGTTGTTCTGGAAAAAGTAGTGCCATTCCTGCACCATCGTTCTCTCCGCGCCGTCGCGCGTGCCGCCGTTGATCGTCACGGTGGGGTGTTGGCCCGGCCCCGGGCTGAACTCGGCGCGCGCCTGCTTGGAGCCGATATCGTGACCCGACGAGAACATCGGGCCCTCACCGGCGAGGACGACGACACGGACGGTGTCATCGGCCTCGGCGCGGGCAAACGCCTGATCGAGTTCTACCAGCATGCCACGGTTCTGGGCGTTTCGCTGGTCGGGGCGGTTCAGCGAAATCCGAATGATCATGCCGTCGTCGAACGTTTCCCACTTCAAGAAGTCGTAATCGCTCACCCTTCGCGTCCAATCTCTCGTCCATAACTGGTAATGGTGTTATCAATATATGAGAAGCTATGTTCTCACAGATCGGCCGGCACGGCCGTTAGGGGTGCGGATGGCGGGCGTTCAACGAAGGCCGCGGGTAATACTCTGGGGGCCCGGGCAGGTCGGCATCGGCGCCTTGCGTGCCCTCATTGCGCATCCGGGCCTTGAGCTTGCGGGCGTTGTGGTGCATGCCGAAGCCAAGGACGGCAAGGACGCCGGCGAGCTGTGCGGAATGCCCGCGACCGGCGTCATCGCCACCCGCGACGTCGGTGCCGCTCTGTCGTTGAACGCGGACGTGGTGGCATATTTCGCATCGGGCGATTATCGCTACCACGAAGCGGCACAGGACATCGCGCGCTGCCTGCGTGCGGGGAAGGATGTGGTGTGTACCTCGCTGGTGCCCATGTGCTACCCGCCGGCGGCCGATAAGGAAACCGTCGAACTGCTCGAGGCGGCTTGCGCGGACGGCGGCACCAGCTTCTTCAATAGCGGTGTGGACCCCGGCTGGGCCAACGACGTCATCGCGCTGACGATGACGGGGTTCAGCAGTCGTGTCGACAGCATCACCATGCTCGAGATCCTCGACTACGGTCCGATCAATCAACCCGACATCATGTTCGACTTCATGGGCTTTGGACATCCGCCGGACTATCCGGCGCCCTTATTCGACCCCGTGCGCCTGGCCGCGTTGTGGGGACCCGTCGTCCACCTGGTCGCCGACGGCGTCGGGCTTCGGCTGGACCACGTCGACACATCGATCGAGAAATGGTTGGCCACCCAGCGATACGAGGTTGCGTCGGGCTGGATCGAGCCGGGCACGATGGGAGGTATGCGCTTCAAGCTTGCCGGCGTCGTGGGTGGCGAGGAGCGTGTCGTGCTGGAACACATCACTCGCATGGGCGAAGGATCCGCGCCGGACTGGCCACGGCACCCATCGCCGCACGGTGGCTACCGGGTCATCATCGACGGCCTGCCCACCTACACCGTCGACATCGAGATGCATGGCCGCGGGAACAACATGCGCGGCCTGACCTACGCGACTGTCATGCGCGAACTCAACGCCATCCCCGCTGTGATGGCCGCCCCACCCGGTTTGCTGTCCACCCTCGATCTCCCTCTGGTCATCGGTCCCGTGCGCGGCGCAACCTGGCAGGGCGTGCTGCCCACAACGGCGAAGCCGTGAGCGAGCCACAGGTCCCGCGGACGTCGGCGGACGTGTGGGAGGTCATGCGCACGGCGTCGGCGGTGCGGCGCTATCGCGACGAACCCGTCTCCGACGAGGCCATCGACACCTGCCTGCGTGCCGCGAGTTGGGCTCCGTCCGGCGGCAATCAGCAGCCGTGGAAGTTCGTCGTACTCAGATCGAGTAGCGTGCGCGACGTGGTCACAGCCGCGGCCCACAGGACATGGGACGTCATGAGCGAGTTCTATAAGTTCGAGATGCCTGAGGACGACGCTGACGACCCCAAATCGCGCGTGCTGCGAACGATGGCTGAGCACATGAGCGTCGGCGGCGCGGCGCCCGTGCTGGTGCTGTTCTGTGTCCAGCCGCAGCGCGGGACCACCGAACTTCAGCAAGGGGGTTCGATCTTTCCCGCCGTGCAGAACTTCCTGCTGGCGGCCCGCGCGCAAGGCCTCGGCGCGGCGATCACCCTGTGGCACGGGTCCTGCGAGGACCAGTTGCGATCCATGGTCGGAATTCCCGACGACTGGAAGATCGCGACCCTGCTTACCGTGGGCTGGCCCAAGGGCGGGCACCACCCGGTGCGGCGCAAACCGCTCAACGAGGTGGCAGCGACCGATCATTGGGATCAATCCTGGAGGAAGACAACGGCATGACGACCCGCAGCCCGGAAATTTCGCTGTACCTCAGGACGTTCACCGATGGCCCTCAACATGATTGGCGCCCGATGCTGGCATCGGCACAGGCGATGGACATTGCCGGCATCGACCGTGTCGTGGTGTCCGACCATGTGGTGTTCGGCGAGAACCTCGACGCCTACGGCGATCCGTCCGTAGGCGGCGCGCCCGGCGGCCGCCAACCAACTGGGCCCGACGGAAGCTGGCTGGAACCCCTTGTGGTCCTGACGGCGATCGCAGCAACCACCCAGCGGATCAGACTAGGGACGTCGATACTGCTGGCCGCCCTGCGGCGGCCCGCGGTCCTGGCCAAACAGCTCGCGACACTCGACGTCCTCTCCGAGGGCCGAGTCGATCTCGGGGTCGGGGTGGGTTGGCAGCGAGAAGAATACGACGCCGTCGGCCTGTCGTTCGCTCGTCGTGGGCGACTGCTGGATCACACGCTGGAAGTCTGCAAGACGTTGTGGACTCAGCAGCGCGCGTCGTATGACTCGCCCGAACTCTCCTTCGACGCGATTCACCAGATGCCGAAGCCGGTGCAACCCGGCGGTGTGCCGTGCTGGATCAGCGGAACGGTGAACGACGCGGTCGCACGGCGAATCGCGCGATTCGGCAGCGGATGGATTCCTTGGGGCTCTGCGTTCGCCGACCTACCAACCGCAATCGTGGCAATGAAAGACAAGATCGCCGCCCACGGCGGCGACCCCAGCGATCTGCAAATTCAGGGCGCCGCCCGGGCCGTGAAGGGCGATGACGGATCAATCGATTACGCGGCGTCGGCCGCATCGGTACCGGCACTCGTCGCCGCGGGCGTCACCGATGTCCGGTTTACGGTCGCGGTGCCAGCGGATGGCGATCGAGCGGTCGAGGTCCTGTCGCCTCTCGTTAAGGCGTTCCGCGACGTCACGATGTAATGCGGCGACGTCGCCTGATCGAATGGAGGTCGATGGTCCTGTATGCAGCTGCGTGATCACACACGGTTCGCGAAACCCGCCGTGCTCCTTCATCCGTCCGGCACCGTAGTGGGCTTCGCAAAGCTCGATGCAAGCGCTAACCGCCTCGCCCATTTCCTGCGGCGATCGGGTCTGGTAGTCGGGGACACAGTCGCAATTCTCATGGAGAACAACGAACACATCCACGCGGCGATGTGGGCGGCGCGGCGGAGTGGGCTGTACTACACGCTGGTCAACACGCATCTGAGCCACTCCGAGATCGCCTACATCGTCGCAGACAGCGGGGCCAAGGCCATCATCTCCTCGCGGGCGATGCTGGGTGGGTGCCGCGAACTGTCCGACCTGCTCGGGCCCGGACTGCCGCCGGTAGCGCTGATCGCCGACGCCGACCTCGGTGGCTGGCAGCGCTATCCCGACTGCGTGGCTCACGAACCTTCCACGCCGATCGCCGATGAGTGCGACGGCCAGCTGTTGCAGTACTCCGCAGGCAGCACCGGTCGCCCGAAGGGAATCCGCCGCCCCTTGAATCGCGAAGGCTCCGGTGTTTCGAGTTTGTCGACGCCCGTCTTCGAGGCGCTCGGGGTGAGAAACGACTCGGTCTACCTGAGCCCCGCCCCGACCTACCACACCGCACCAGCCATGTGGACGATGGCAGCGCAAGCCGCCGGCGCGACAACGGTTCTCATGGAAAAATTTGACGCCGAACAGGCCCTCGACTGCATACAGCGCTACGGTGTGACGCACGCCCAGTTCGTGCCGACGATGTTCGTGCGAATGCTGCGGCTGCCTGAAGAAACCCGGAGGCGCTACGACCTATCGACTTTGCGACGCGTCGTCCACGCCGCCGCTCCTTGTCCGCCCGAGATCAAACGCCAGATGATCGACTGGTGGGGGCCGATAGTCGACGAGTACTACGGATCATCGGAAGGGGCAGGTATCTCATTCATCCGCGCCGACGAGTGGCTTGCGCGCCCGGGATCGGTCGGTAAGCCCATGCTTGGGACGCCCCACATCCTCGATGACCATGGTGCCGAGCTCGGACCGGGACAGGTCGGCGAAATCTATTACGAGGGCGGTTATCCGTTCGAGTACCTCAATGATGAAGCGAAGACCGCCGCGGCGCGCAGTCCCGAGGGCTGGGTCACCGTAGGCGACGTAGGGTATCTCGACGAGGAGGGCTACCTGTATCTCACCGATCGCCGCAATCACATGATCATCTCCGGCGGGGTGAACATCTATCCGCAGGAGACCGAGAACCTGCTCGTCAGTCACCCGCTCGTGGTCGATGCCGCCGTCTTCGGCGTGCCTGATCCGGTGATGGGTCAGGCGGTGACCGCCGTTGTACAACTGGCGGATCCCGCCCTGGCGTCCACGAAACTGGCCGGAGAGTTGGTTAATTGGCTGCGGAATCGCATGGCGCACTACAAGTGTCCCGGCAAGCTGTACTTCGAGGCACAGCTGCCGCGAACTGATGCCGGCAAGCTCTACAAGCGCAACCTGATGGAGAAGTACGCGGTCGTCGACGGTCATGGCGCCGCCAGCTTGCCGCCGGGTGGCGCGCCCAGCTGACCGCGACGTGCATTGGTGCGTTATCCCTGCGACGCACCTTGATGATCCTGTCTCAGCAGCATCTCGCGCAGCCGCTTGGTGTCGACCTTGCCGGTGGCGCCGCGCGGAACGTCGTCGTCGGATTCCAGCACCAACCAGACCGCCGGAACCTTGAACGCACTCAACAACTTTCGGGCCGACCCACGCAGCTGCTCGGCGGTCAACGCGCGGTTGCATACGACCGCCGCGCCCACCCGCTCGCCCTGAGTGCCGGGCACGTTGGTGACGTAGGCATTGTCGACGCCATCGATGGTGCGCAGCGCTTGCTCCACCTCGCCGGGGTAGACGGTGGCGCCGCTGACCTTGAACATGTCGTCGCACCGGCCGTGGTAGAACAGGAACCCGTCGTCGTCGAAATGGGCGAGGTCGCCGGTGGGGTAGAAGCCGTCCGGTGTGAACAGCTCCTCGCGGCCGCGACGGCAGATGCCGCGCAGCGTGTGTGGACCCCGGATCTGGATCTCGCCAACGGATCCCGGCGGCACCGGCCGGCCGTCGGCGTCGACGATGCGGACCTCCATGCCGGGGAACGGTTTCCCGCAGCTGCCCCACGCCGACGGCGGCATGTCGGTGTCGGCGGCGTACCCGCAGTACGGCCCGAACGCCTCCGTCATGCCGAACAGCGCGGCCCTGGCGCCGGGTTGGGCCCGCCGTTCGGGCGGCAGCAGGGCCTCCAGGCTGCCCGGCCGCAACGCCGACAGGTCGGCGTCGACTTTGTCCGCGTGCCGCGCCAGCGCCTCGGCCTGATCGGGCCAGCCGCGAAACAGCGTGACCCGTTCGGCTTCCAGTAGCCGCAGGGTGGTTTCGGGCCGCGGCATCTCCTCGGTCACCAGCGTCGCGCCGGCCAGCAGCGCGGAGAGGATGCCGCTGCCGTAGCCGCCGACCCAGAAGAACGGCATCGGCAGATACAGCCGGGTGTCGGACGTGATGCAGCGTGCCGCGAGGCCCGCCCGCACCGCGCCCAACGCGTTGCCGTGGGAGTGGATGACCCCCTTGGGGGTTCCGCTGCTGCCCGAGGTGAACATGACGACCAACGGGTCGGCGGGGGTGACCGTCTCGGCCAGGGCGTCGACGATCCGGCGGGCCTTTTCACCGGCGGTGGCTCGCGCCAGCCGGTCGGCCGGCCAGACCTGGCGCAGGGCGGGAAGGTCGAGCGGCGGCACCGATTGCAGGTCAGCCAGGTAGCGGTGACCGCGGAACTCCGCGACGCTAACCAGGAATTGGACCGACGCGGTCCGCAGCTGCGCCACCAATTCGCCGGGCCGCAGCAGGGTACTCAACGGAACCAGCACGGCGCCGATGCGGGCCAGCGCGATCGCCACCCGCACCCAGCGGGCGCCGTTCGGCATGATCAGCCCGACGCGGCTGCCCTTGCCCACGCCGGCCTCGACGAAGACCGCGGCCAGATCTCTTGTGGTGGGCTCGAGTTCGCGATAGCTGATTCGGGCCGCCGGGTCGATCACCATCGGCTTGGCGCCGTGCCGCGCGGCCCGAGAACGAACCAGTTCGTCGATGGTGCGTTCAGGCATCGAACAGCTTCCTCAGTTTCTGCAGGTCGACCTTTCCGCTGGACAGCAGCGGTATCTCGGCGGGGGGCACGGCGAGGAACCGCTTGGGGATCTTGTACGCCGACAACGTCTCCCTGAGCCGCTCGCGCAACGCCGCCTCGTCGAACGCGCCATGGTCGTCGGGCACCAGCACGACCGCCGCTACCAACTCCCCGCGCCGGGCGTCCGGAATGCCGACGACGTGGGCGACCACGCCGCTCGCCTTGGCGATGGCCTGCTCAACCTCGGCCGGCGAGACGTTGGCGCCCGCCGTCTTGATCATCGAGCTGAGCCGGCCGACGAAATAGAAGAACCCGTCGGCGTCGGCACGCACCAAATCGCCGGTGTGAAACCAGCCGTCGGCATCGAAGCACTCCTCGCGGCTGCGCTTGTAATACCCCTGCATCACATACGGCCCGCGGATGCACAGCTCGCCGACGCCCGACGCGTCCCGGTCCGCAATCATGGTCTCGAATCCCGGCGCCGGCATGCCGAAGGACCCGCGGCGGCGTTCGGGTTGGTCGGATTCGTCGCCGCTGATCAACACGACGCTGCCGGCCTCGGTCAACCCGAGCATGTTGTGCCGCAGCTCCGGGTCGGCCGGTCGCGCGCCGGGCGCCATGATCGGGTACAGGTTGCCCCGGCGCATCGACGACAGGTCGCGCGCGGGAAAGCTCGGGTGGTCCGCGAGGTGCGCGATGCCGGCGGCGAAACCATTGGTGATGGTTGGCTTTTCCCGTTCCAGCAGCTCCAGCGTCCGACCCGCGTCGGTGGCGTTGGAGCACACCAGGGTCGATCCGGCGGCCAACGTGGCGAGCAGCCCGAACGCGAAGCCGCCGATCCAGAAGAACGGTGAATTGCAGAACAGCCTGTCCGATGCAGTCAGGCCGCGGATCTCGTTGAGGTTGCGCTGATGTGCGAGCAGGCCGGCGTGCGTGTGCACCACACCCTTCGGCGTGCTGGTGGAGCCCGACGTGTACACGATGGCCAGCGGATCACAGCCGTCGACATCGTCCTCCATCGCCGCCAGCAGGGCGGGATCGACGTTCGGCGCGAGCCGGCCCGCCCGTTCGGAATCGACGATGACGTAGCGCAATTGCGGCGTGGCGGCGACGAACAGCCGGTCGTCGCCATCCAGCTCGGCATGCGACAGCACCTCGGCCAGTCGCCGCACGTAGTCGTGGGAGCGGAACGACGGCGTGGCCAACAGGAATTCGGTGTCGCTGTCGACCAATTGCTCGCGTATCTCGCGGGCGGTGGCGAACGTGGAGAACGGGATCACCACCGCGCCGATCCGCGCTGCCGCGAGCATCCCGACGACGAACCCGGCGCCGTTCGGGTAGAGCAGCCCCACATGGGTGCCCTTGCCCGCCCCGCGCGCGATCAGTCCGCGGGCCAGTTCCGCCGAGCGCCGGTCCGCCTCGGCGTAGCCGAGGCGGTCGTCGTCGCAGACCAGCAGCGGGTGGTCGCCGCGCGAACGGGCTTGGTGCCGCAGGGTTTCCGCGACCGTGGGGGCGTCACCGGGCATGGTCGCGCTGGGCTGTGATTTCCGAGGAGCCGCCGAAAAAGAGCCTGACCGCCGCGAGATCGGGTTTGCCCGAGGGTGTCCGGGGGATGGCGTCGACGATCGCGATCTCGGTGGGGATTTCGTACCGGGCCAGTCGGGTCCGCAGGTAGTCCGCCAGCGAGTCGGCATCCGCGGACGCCGCCTCGCGCAGCTGCACCATCGCGACGGGCGTCTCGCCGAGGCGTTTGTCGGGCCGCCCGACCACGGCCGCGCCCGCCACCGCGGGGTGAGCCTCCAGCGCGACGCGCACCTCGTCGGGCATCACCTTGAACCCGCCGCGGATGATCGCCTGGTCGGCCCGCCCGACGATCCAGACGAAGCCGTCGGCGTCGATGCGCGCCAGATCCGTGGTCCGCATCCAGTTCGCCGCCGGGCCCAGTTGTCCCGGCTTGACCTCGAGCAGGCCGACCCGGTCGGGCCCGAGCGTCGCGCCCTCGTCGTCGACCACCCGAAGCTGCGCGCCCGGGTTGGCCCGGCCGACGCTGCCGCGCTTGGCCTGCCAGTATTCCCTGTGGTCGGCAAGGGTCCAGCCGGCCACCCCGCCGCCGAATTCCGTTGCGGCGTAGGAGGTCAGCACCGGAATGCCGTACTTGTCGGTGAAGGCGTCGGCATCATCGGCCGAAAGCGGGGCCGTGCCGCACGTGACGGCGCGGACGCTTTCCAGGTCGGCCCGCGTCAGATCGGAGTGCAGCACCGTCCGCAGCGCGGCCGGCACCAGCGACACGGTGCGGGGCCGGTGCCTGCGCACCGCCTCGGCCCACGCTCCGAGCTCGAATCGTTCCAGCAGCACAAAGGGTCTGGCCCCGGCGATGCACTGCAGGACGCGGAAGACGCCGCCGATATGCACCAGCGGCGAGTTGACGATCGCTACGCCGCGTCGCAGCTCCGTGGGCGCCGGCGCGGCGCCGGGGTCGTGGCCCATGACGCTGCGGGCCAGCATGTCGTAGGTCAGGTCGATCCGTTTGGGCGGCCCGGTCGTTCCGCTGGTCAGCATCCGCACCGCCACGCCGGGCTGTGTGCGGGATCCCACGCTCCCGCAGGCGGGAACGCCGTCCAGGGAGGCCGAAACCTCCAGCGTCGCGGTCCCCGGCGGGACCAGCGCGGCCAGGTCGTCGGCCTCGCCGATGATCAGCGGCAGCCGCAGCGCGGCGATGTCGGCCCGGGTGCGCTCGTCGCCGCGGGCGGGGTTGATGGTGACGACGGTTCCGCCACCCAGCAGCACCCCGAGGAAGGCCGCCACCTGGCCGGGCCGGTTGCGCAGCAGCATCCCGATGCTGCCGCTTTGGCCGGCCAGGGGCGCGATGCTGCGCGCCGTGTCGCCCACCCGGCGCCACGGGACCCATTGCCCCTCATACTCGATCGCGTGCGCGTCCGGCCGCAGTTCGAGCACGTCTGCGATGCGCCGACTGAGCGGGTGCAGAGGCATCAGCGGATCTTCGGCGGGCGCGCACCGGCGTCGCCTTGGCGGGCGGCCAGTTCGGCGGTGCCGATCGGGTTGCCCAGCCGCGTGTAGATGAGCCCCTGTTCCATGGCGGCGCGGTAGGGCTTGTCCAGCGATTCCCAGATCGCCTTCACGGTGCCCTGGGTCGCCGACGGCGGCTTGTCGGCGATCGTCGCCGCGATCTCGTGGGCGCGGTGCCACAGCCGGTCGGCGGGGACCACCTCCGTCACCAGTCCGATCCGCAGGGCGGTCTCGGCGCTGACCCGTTCGTCGTTGCCCATCAGTGCCATCCGCAACGTCTCGCCCAGGCCGACGCGCCGCATCAGGCCGATGGGCTCCAGCGCGCACACCAGCCCGGCCGAAACGTGGGAGTCGAAAAACGTGGCGTCCTGCGAGCAGATGACCACGTCCGATTCGTTGATGAAGTAGAAAGCCCCCGCGGTGCACATGCCCTGAACGGCGCACACGACCGGCTTCCACATCTTCTGCCACTTGGGACTGAGCGCTTCACCGGGATCCTCGTGATTCCACACGTTTTCCGGTTGACCGTACGGCGTCTTGATGTCGAGCCCGGCGCAAAACGCCCGGTCGCCGGCGGCCCGCAGCACCACCGCATGCACCGACTCGTCGAGTTTGACCGCCTGCCAGGCCCGGGCCATCTCCTCGCACATGGTGCGGTCGAACGCGTTGAGCCGCCCGGGCCGATTGAGCGTGATGGTGGCGACGTGGTCGCCCGCATTGACGTCGAGGAGGATCGTTTCGAAACGCACTGCCTTCACCGGCATTTCCAATTGGGTTGACGTTTCTCGACAAAAGCCCTGGGGCCTTCCTGGGCGTCCTCCGTCCGCAGCACGCGCTCGCGGAAGGTTTCGGCGAGTATCTCGGCCTCGTGCAGCGGCACATTCAGGCCCTTGAGGATGGCCAGCCGGGTTCCCCGGACCGCGAGCGGCGCATTGGAATTGATGATCTCGGCGATCTCGCGGGCCCGGTCCAGCAGTCGGTCGTGCTCGACGATTTCGCTGATCAACCCGAGGTCATAGGCGCGTTGCGCGCTCATCCGTTCGTGCTTGCCCATCAGGGCCATCCGCAGGGCGATCGAGCGGGGCAATACCCGGGATATCCGCACCAGTTCCCGTCCGGCCACCAGCCCGATGCTGACGTGCGGATCGAAAAAGGTCGCCTGCTCGGAGGCGATGACGATGTCCGTGGTCGTGACCCAATCCATGCCGGCGCCGCAGCACAATCCGTTGACGGCGGTCAGCACCGGCTTGGCCATAGTGCGAAACGGTGGGGTCCCCTCCTGCGGGGCCTCCCACTGGTCATACGTCGACAGGTACGGCCGCTCGTAGATCACCTTGCCGTCTTCGGGGATCTCTTTGACGTCGGCGCCTGTGCAGAACGCGCGGCCGGTGCCGGTGACGATCAACAGCCACACCTTGTCGTCGTTCTCGGCCTCGTCGTAGGCGGCGCGGAGTTCGGTGATCATGTGCGGGCTGAGCGCGTTGAGGGCCTCCGGGCGATTCAGCGTGATGGTGGCGGTATGGCCGTCGAGTTCGTATGTGATGGTGTCGAACGTCGGCATGGTCATCGGCCCTCAAATCTCGGTGCGCGTCGTTGCCGAAACGCTTCCAGTCCCTCTTTGAAATCGCCCGTCCGGCAGGAGAGTTCCAGATTGAACAGTTCCTGCGTCATGGCCTGGCCCAGCGTCGCGTGCTGGCCGAAACCCAGCGCCTGCTTGGCCAGCCCGATCGCCGCCGTGGGCCCGCCGGCCAGCCGCTCCACCAGCTTCCCGGCGGTGTCGTCGAGGTCGGGTCCCGGGACCACCTGGTGGATCAGGCCCCAGTCGGCCGCATCCGTCGCGCCCACTTTCTCGCCGAGCAACAGCATCCGCCTGGCCCGCGCCACCCCGATCAGCCGCGGCAGCAACCAGGTGGAGCCCGAATCGGGGCTGAAGCCGCGGTCGACGAACGGTTCCCAGAACACCGCATCGTCGGCGGCCACGGCGAAGTCGGCGGCCAGCGCGAGATTGCAGCCGAACCCCACCGCCCGGCCCCGAACGCTGCAGACCACCGGCAGCTGGACGCTCGTCACGAGTTCGATGACCCGGTGGGCGGCATGGGGGATCCGCCGCACCAAATCGCCCGCGCGCGGCCGTCGCCCGCCGAGATCGTTGGCGGCGACCCAGTCGGCGCCGGCGCAGAAGTCGTCCCCCGCCCCGCCGATGTGAATCGCGCGCAGCGAATCGTCGGCGGCGGCACCGGTCAACGCGTCGACCAAAGTCTCGATCATCAAGTGGGTCAACGCGTTACGCCGGGCGGCGCGGTCGAGTGTGATCCGCAAGACCGCGCCGTCCCGGCACGCCGTGACCGAACCGTCGGCGCCGGCCGTATCGGCCTCGTGATTCACCGTGTACCCGGCCTTTCCCCGCCGATACGGTTACCCATACAGTAGGCAATACGATTGATACGGGTATAAGTTAGCAAGGAAACTCCAACGACGGAACAACCGGGGGAGCCCGGTGAAGGCGGGCAGCATGGTCGGCGACGCGAAGTTCGGGGAGGCGCCGCTCGCCCAAACCGTGGCGGCCGCCGGCGCCATGCGTCGCCTCAGCTCGCTGCTGCTCTCCCTCGAACACCCGCACCCGACCGTGGACGCGATGCTCGCAAAGTTCGCCGAATGGGAGGGTGAGCTGGCCCCCGCGGCCGCGGCGGACCCGGCGCCGCGCATCGGGGAGCTTCCCGGCGATCCCCGGCGGGTCTACCTCAACCACGCCACCGACATCGGCGCCTACAACCCGTGCTTTCCCGAATACCGGTTCGATCGGCTCGACGCCGAGAAAGCCGGCGGGGTGGTGTGCTTCCCGCTCGTCTACGAGGGGCCGCCCGGGCTGGTGCACGGCGGCTTCCTCGGCCTCTTCTTCGACTGCGTGATCCAGCACCACAACTGCGTCACCGGTCTTTCCGGCAAGACGCGGTCGCTGCTGGTCAACTTCCGCCGGCCGACCCCGGTGCTCACCGAGCTGCGTTTCGACATCGATCGGTCGCACGTCGAGCGGGGCATCGCGTCGAGCGCGCGGCTGCTGCTCGGCGACGAGGTGCTCTGTACGGGCGAGGTCACCACGTTGGCGTCGCCGCCGGAGCAGCTGACCGGATTCAAATTCGGCAGGCGGCGAAGGGAATGGGACAGATGAGCTCCTCCAACGTTTCCGACGATCGGGTGCTCTTCGAGGTCGAACCCGACCGGCGAATCGCGACCATCACTTTGAACAACCCCAAGCAGCGCAATTCCTACGACGCCGCGATGCGCGAGGCCATCGCCCGCTGCCTGGATCGCGTGGCCGACGACGACGACCTGACGGTGGTGCTCTTGCGCGGAGCCGAGGGCGTCTTTTCCACCGGCGCCGACATGAACAACGCGTACGGCTGGTACGGCGACGACAAGGCCCACCCGTCCGAGGACGCCGCGGCCACGCGCCGCCCCAGCCAGCGCCGCCGACTCACGGTGGACCGCAAGTCTTTTGGCTTCTACCACAACCTCATGGGCTTCCCGAAGGTGACCGTGGGCGAGATCGCCGGCTATGCGCTGGGCGGTGGCTTCGAGATGGCGCTGATGACGGACATCTCCGTCATTGCGCGCGACACCAAGATCGGCATGCCGGCGACCCGCTTCCTCGGGCCCGCGCTCGGCAGCCTGCACATGTTCTTCCATCGGCTGGGCCCGGTACTGGCCCGGCGCCTGCTGTTGACCGGCGACATCGTCGAAGCCGGCGAGATCGAGCACCTCGGAATCTTCACCGACACATGCGATCCCGGCTCGGTGACCGGTCGGGCGCGGTATTGGGCCGAGAAGGCGGCGAAGATGCCCGCCGACGGGGTCGTGATCGCCAAGGAAGCGTTCCGCCTCGTCGAGCAGACGCAGGCCTATAACGGCGAGGAAGTCGCGAGCTATCTGTTTCACGCCTTCGGGACCAACCTGCAGTTCGCCCCCGGCGAGTTCAACTTCGTGAAGACCCGCGCACAGCACGGCGCCAAGGAGGCGTTCCGGCTGCGTGACGAGCACTTCCACGTGCCGGAGCCCGAGGCGTAACCGCGCCATCACGCCGAGCGTGCAGCCAGGGCGAGAAATCGGCCAAAAAGCCGCCGTCAGTTCACGCTCGACGCTGCACAGCGGCAGGGTGGGCCTTAACGCGACTTGGCTGCCTTGCGTTGACGCGACTGGGCCGACGCTTTGGCGCCCTTCTCGATCAGACTGCCGGCGTAGTTGAGGATGCAGTCCAGGCCGAACTCGAAATTCGCTTCGTCGGGAGCGGCGATCCGATGTCCCTGCCCGGTCACCTGGGCGATCAGCGGAGTGGTGGCCGGATCGATGGCCACCGCGTCCTCGATGGCGCGCGGTCCGCTGTCCGGCGTCTGGTTCTTGTCGTAGAGCCGTTGCAGCACCACCGAACCGCGGACATGCAGCGAGACCGCGGAGTAGGTGTCGAAGGCGTCCTCGGGCGACAGGCCGGCCTCCACCAGGTTGGCGATCGCGCGCTCCATCTCCTGAGCGCCCACCCGCGCCGCCTTCGGACTCAGGGCGGCGCGAATGAGAATCAGGTCGCACAGGATTGGGTTGCCCATGAAGGTTTTACGCATCAGGCGGGCATGGTTGCGCAGCGTCTCGCGCCAGTCGCTGGCTTCGACATAGGGGGTGGCGAAGACGTACTTGCCCAGGGCACGGTCGGTCATGGCGTTGAGCAGATCGTCCTTCTTGCGGAAGTACCAGTAGATGCTGGTCACGCCCACGCCGAGGTGTTTGCCCAGCAGCGGCATGCTCAGGTTGTCTATCGACACTTGCTCCGCGAGTTCGAATGCGCCACTGATGATGTCGTCGGGATTGATGGACCCGCGCTCGCGTCGTTGACGCTTCTCGGCGGTTGCCTGCTTTGCCACTACGGGCACCTCCATCAGGATCTAGCCGTGCCACCGGTAGAGTGGAATCTACCGTTGGTTCCTCTCTGACCTGCGTATATGCGTGCGTGTCGGCGCGTTTTCCGTCTGCTACTGTAATACCTATCGTAGGCTTTTTGGTAAAACGGCTGGACACATGGATCTAGGGCTGGCGAATGCCACGGCGGTGGTGGTCGGCGGTAGCCGCGGGATGGGGTTGGCGACGGCACGCTGCCTGGCCGACGAGGGGGCCCGGGTGGCGGTGGTCGGCCGCACCCGCGACGCGCTGGATTCCGCGGCGGACGATTTGACCGGACGCGGCAGCGCGGATGCCCTCGGCCTGGTGGCCGACATCGGTGACGCCGCCGCGGTCGACACGGTGTTCGCCGACCTCGCCGCGCGATGGGACGGCGAACTCAACGTGCTCGTCAACACGGTCGGGCCGGGCGCGGCGGGCAGCTTCGAGGATCTGACCGACGAACAGTGGCACCGGGCCGTTGAGGACGGGGTCATGGGCATGGTGCGCTGCGTCCGTGCGGCACTTCCCCTGCTGCGCAAGGCGCAATGGGCGCGGATCGTCAACTTCTCGGCGCACTCCACCCAGCGACAAAGCGTGATGCTGCCGGCCTACACCGCCGCCAAGTCGATGCTGACGAGCGTCTCCAAAAACTTGTCCCTGTTGCTGGCCAAGGACGAGATCTTGGTCAACGTGGTGTCGCCGGGCAGCATCGCGTCGGAGTCCCTGGTCGGCTGGGCGAAGTCCGTCGGCGTCGACGGCAACGACCCGTACGCGCTGATGGACGCGATCGCCGAGCATTTCGGGCATCCCGCGCAGATGCCGCGGGCCGGCCTGCCGGAAGAGATAGGACCGGTCGCCGCCTTCCTCGCATCGCGGCGCAATTCCTACATGACCGGTGCCAACATCAACGTCGACGGTGGTTCGGACTTCACCTGACCCGAAATCGTTTGGCCGACAAAAGGAGTCGATTGTGGCGACGGCGACCGAGGCGCGCACCTGGGCGCGCGGAGCATTGCGGGGAATCGGCGACTCCCTCTACACGCCGTTCTGCGGCACCGACGGCGATGACATCGACTGGGACGCCTATCGGACACTGGTGCGCTACTGCGTCGGCGATCTCGGGCACCCGATGTTGTGGTGTACCAGCGGCATCGCCGAGTTTTGGGCACTGACCCTCGACGAGCGCAAGCGCCTGCTAGAGGTGGCAATCGAGCAGGCGCGCGGCCTGAACCCGGATGTCGTCGTGCAGGCCTGCACTGCGGCGACGTCGGCGAAGGACTGTTTGGAACTGACCCGCCACGCCCAGCAGGCGGGTGCCGACATCGCCTACATCCAGACGCCGATGATGGAGGCGCACGGAGGAGAGGGTGTATTGAGGTTCTTCTCCTATATCGCCGCGCGCACCGATATCGCCTTGGGCATGTTCAACTCTCCGTCTTCCGGCTACGTGCTGACCCCGGCCGAAAGCGCGCGCATCTATCACGAGATACCCGCCGTGTGCGCCACCAAGGAGGGCGCCTTCCGGCCGGAGGCGAGCCGGCGGCTGCACGAGTTGGCGCCCGACCTCGCGGTCTGGGAATGCGACCGGACCGTGTACCGCGCCGGGTGGCTGCGCGCCGGCATCGTCTGTCCGGCGCAATTGGGCACGGCCGGCTATCTATTCGAAACCCCGCAACGGCGATTGTTCTCCGAATACTGGGAGCTGGTGCTGGGCGACAAGCTCCTCGAGGCGATGGACTACGCGCGGGAGTCCGGGATGGACCAGTTCGACCTCGACATCGGGTCCTGGTGGACGTGCTACCCGGGGCGGCCGGACTACTTCACCCACTGGGGTGGCGCCTTCAAGTACGCCGCCTCGCTGCTGGGACTGCCGATCGGCGACTATCCACATTCGCGGCCTCCGCAGGCCGAACTGCCGCCCGAGGCGAAGGCCCAGATCGAAAACGCCTACCGGCGGGTCGGTCTTCTCGAAACCGTGTTGCAGTAGAACGGATTTCACGGCGAAGCGGGCCCGGTACGTGACCGGGCCCGCTCGCTAGGGTGGGCCGTCTAGTTCTGCTCGGCCCGCTCACGCTCCTCATAGACCTTGGCCTTGCTACGCGCCTTCTCGGCGGCGGCTTCCTTCTTCCCGGCGCTGCGCTGCGCGTCGGCTTTGTCCTGCTGCGCCTTGCCCTCGTTGATCAGGTCATTGCGGCCGATGATGATGCCGATGACCTGCTTGGTCTTACCGAAAACATCCTCGATGATGCCCCGGACGAGTTCGATCGGACCGCTCTTGGCGTCAACCATTGCATTCCCTCCCGTTGATAAATGGCTTGTTTCTAGGCTTCCCGGTCAGGTGGCCGACGTAAACCTGTGCGATCGTGGCGCCCGCCACAGCCCCTAGTTGAACCGCCGCCGCGGCCGCAACCCGAGGCAGGCGAGAACGCCGATCAGCGCCGCCCAGAACAGGATCTGCGCGCCCATCACCGCCAGCTCGGCCCGCGATGCCACCGCGCGCGCCTGGCGCAGGCGGTGAGCAAGCGCTGCAAATGTCGCATTCACGAGTCATCGATAACCCCCGCGTCGCCATCCCAAACCCCGTCGCCCGCGGTTACGATCGGGCGGTGCTCACGCTGGGTGTCATCGGCTGGATCGTCATCGGGGGCGTGGCCGGCTGGGTGGGCAGCAAAATCACGGGGACCGACGCGCAGCTGGGCTTGCTCCTCAACATCGCGGTCGGCGTCGTCGGTGGGTTGATCGGCGGATTCCTCCTGCGCGCCATGGGTGTCAGCGTGGACGGCCGAGGGTTGTTGTTCTCGTTTCTCACGTGTCTGCTGGGGGCGGTGATCCTGCTGGCGATCGTCAAGCTGATCACCCGCGGACGGGCGTCCCGCTAGGGGTTGCCCTGGGCAGCCCAGCGCGCCGAAAATCGCTGTTTGGTCGCGGTTCACGCGCGCGCGGCGGCGGTTGTGGAATGCGCTACCGATAGGTATACAGTATGCGTACAAAGACGGCTGATTTCCGGCAGGTCGAGGGTGAGGAGGTGCCGCGGCAGATGTCCGGCAGCGACGGTGCTTCCGAAGGCGCCGTACTCTACGAGGCCACGGCAAGCGGCGTCGCAATCCTCACCTTCAATCGTCCGGATCGCCTGAACGCCTGGGGCCCCGACATCGCCGCCGCGTTCTACGCCGGGATCGACCGCGCCGAAAAAGACCCCGACATCCGGGTGATCGTGGTGACCGGTCGGGGCAGGGGATTCTGCGCGGGCGCCTATCTGGGCGCGCCGAGTTCGGCGGCCAGCTACGGCGAGAAGATGGAGAAGGCGGGTCAGACCGACCTGGCCGAGTTGGTCGGTGAGCGCCCACCGCATTTCGTGACCGCGCTTCGCAAGCCCGTCGTCGCGGCGATCAACGGCGCCTGTGTCGGCATCGGCCTGACCCAAGCCTTGATGTGCGACGTCCGCTTCGCGGCAGCCGGGGCCAAGTTCGCGGCGGTGTTCGCCCGGCGGGGGCTGATCGCCGAATTCGGCATCTCCTGGATACTTCCGCGGCTGAGCTCCTGGGGAGTCGCCCTCGACCTGTTGCTCAGCGGTCGCACCTTTCTCGCCGAGGAGGCGGCCGAGCTGGGCCTCGTCAAAGAAGTCGTCGCCCCCGAAAACCTGATGAAACGGGCCCTCGAGTACGCGGAGGACGTCGCGCGAAACTGCTCGCCCGCCTCGATGGCGGTAATCAAACAGCAGGTCTACGGCGACGCCACCCGCGACGTCGCCGACGCTACGGCGCGCGCCGAAATCCTGCTGCACGAGGCGATGCCGCGACCGGACGTCATCGAAGGGATCACCAGCTTCCTCGAGAAGCGCCCGCCCCAATTCCCTTCGCTCACTTCAACCGAAGCTTAATTTTGCCGGTGGCACCGGAAAGGATGATCATGGCTGACTTGGATTACCGGCCGATCGACGTCGACAACCACTATTACGAGCCGCTGGACGCCTTCACCCGCCACTTGGACAAGAAGTTCAAGCGCCGAGGGGTGCAGATGGTCAGCGACGGCAAGCGCACCTGGGCCGTGATCGGGGACCGCGTCAACCACTTCATCCCCAACGTCACCTTCGACCCGATCATCGTGCCGGGCTGCCTCGACTTGCTGTTCCGCGGCGAGATCCCCGAGGGTGTGGATCCGGCCTCGCTGATGAAAGTCGAACGCCTGGGCGACCACCCCGAGTACCAGAACCGCGATGCGCGGGTCGCGGT
This sequence comes from Mycobacterium interjectum, assembly GCF_900078675.2. GTDB lineage: Bacteria > Actinomycetota > Actinomycetes > Mycobacteriales > Mycobacteriaceae > Mycobacterium > Mycobacterium interjectum. The sequence continues at coordinate 2,562,262 of NZ_LT546237.1, read as the reverse complement.
GATGGACACCCAGGACATCGAGACGGTCTTCATGCTGCCGACGTTCGGCTGCGGCGTCGAGGAGGCGCTCAAGGGAGACATCGAGGCGACGATGGCGTCGGTGCACGCGTTCAACCTCTGGCTCGACGAGGACTGGGGCTTCGACCGGCCCGATCACCGAATCATTGCCGCGCCGATCATCTCGCTGGCCGATCCGGCCAAGGCGCTCGACGAGGTCGAGTTCGTGTTGGCCCGCGGCGCCAAGCTGGTGCTGGTACGGCCGGCGCCGGTGCCCGGCGTGGTCAAGCCGAGGTCGCTGGGCGATCGCAGCCACGACCCGGTGTGGGCCCGGCTGGCCGAGGCAGGCGTACCGGTGGGCTTTCACCTCAGCGACAGCGGCTATCTGCACATCGCCGCGCAGTGGGGCGGCAAGGCAACCTTCGAGGGGTTCGGCGAGAAGGACCCACTGGATCAGGTGCTCCTCGACGACCGGGCCATCCACGACACGATGGCCTCGATGATCGTGCACGGCGTGTTCACCCGCCACCCGAAACTCAAGGCGGTCAGCATCGAAAACGGCTCGTACTTCGTGCACCGGCTGATCAAGCGCCTGAAGAAGGTGGCCAACAACTACCCGCGGCATTTTCCCGAAGACCCGGTCGAGCAGTTGCGCAACAACGTCTGGATCGCGCCCTACTACGAGGACGACCTGCCGGGGCTGGCCAACGCGATCGGCATCGACAAGATCCTGTTCGGATCCGACTGGCCGCACGGCGAAGGCCTCGAGTCGCCGGTGTCCTTTACCGAAGAGCTCGTCGGTTTCAGCGATGCCGACGTCCGAAAAATCATGCGCGACAACGCCCTCGACCTGCTCGGTGTCCAGGTCGGATCGTCCGCCTAGCCGCTGACACATGAGTGAATGGACCGTGGGCGCCGTGCTGGACGCCATCGCCGACGTCATCGGAGATCGTCTGATGACCGTCTGCGGTGACCGCCGCAGCACGTTTGCCGAATCCGCGAGCCGCACCACCCGGCTGGCAAACTTCCTCAGCGGCAAGGGCTTCGGGGCCCACGCCGAGCGCGAGGAGCTCGAGCCCTGGGAATGCGGTCAGGATCGCGTCGCGCTCCTGATGTACAACGACCTGTACCCCGACATGGTGATCGGATGCCTCAAGGCGCGCACCGTTCCGGTCAACGTCAACCACCACTACTCGCCGCGCGAAATCGCCGACCTGCTCGCCTACGTGCGGCCCCGCGTAATCATCTACCATCGCGCCCTCGGCGCCCGCTTCGCCGACGTGCTGCCCCCCGACGGGACCGAGCTCCTGGTCTCCATCGACGACGGCAGCGGCGCACCCGAACTGCCGGGCGCCGTGTCGCTGGACGACGCTCTGGCCGCGGGCGACCCGGACGTGCGGCCGGTCGGGTCGCCGGACGACCTGATCATGATGTGCACCGGCGGAACGACGGGGCGCCCCAAGGGGGTGCTGTGGCGCCAGAGCGACATGTACGTGTCGTCCATGGTCGGCGCCGACCACGACAGCGTCACCGAGATCCACGACAAGGTGCGCGGCGGCGGCCCGCCGTGGTTCGCGGTCTCCCCGCTGATGCACGCGGCGGGCTTGTGGACCGCGTTCGCGGCGCTGTGCGCCGGGCTGCCGGTCGTGCTCTATGACGACCGCAACAAGCTCGACGTGTGTTCGGTGTGGAAGACCGCCGAGCGCGAGAAGGTGGGCATGATGACGATGGTCGGCGACGCGTACGCCGGCCCGCTGATCGCCGAACTCCGCTCGCATCGCTACGACCTGTCCGCGCTGAACGCGATCGGCACGGGCGGGGCCGCCACCAACGCGAAATACAAACGGGCACTGATGGAATGCCTGCCGCACATCACGATCATCGAGGGCTACGGGTCGTCCGAGAGCGGCAACATGGCGTTCGGGCACAGCCGCGAGGGGACCGCCAGCGAAACCTTCCAACCCAGGGACGGGGCCACGGTCGTCTCCGCCGATCGCACGCGGTTCCTGCGCCCCGGCGACCAGGAGGTCGGCTGGGCCGCCCGGACGGGCCGGATTCCGCTCGGGTACTTCGGCGACGCCGAGGCGACCCGGCTGACCTTCCCGCAGATCGACGGCCGGCGCGTGGTGATACCCGGTGACCGGGCAGCCCTCGAAAAGGACGGCACCATCCGGCTTTTCGGCCGCGATTCGCTGGTGGTCAACACTGGCGGCGAAAAGGTGTTCGTCGAAGAGGTCGAAGAGGTGCTGCGGGCGCATCCGGGCGTCGCCGACGCCCTGGTGGTGGGGCGGCCGAGCGAGCGGTGGGGCCAGGAGGTCGTCGCGCTCGTCGCCCCGCACCCGGGCGCCGATCTGAGCGCCGACGGGCGCGCGCTCTACACCTTCTGCACCNAGGTCGTGCGGCTGACCTTCGGCACCCGGCCGGCGAAGGTGGACAACATCGGCCGGTTGCCGATGGCCTGGGTGGATCCGGCCGCCGCGGACACCCGCACGGTCGTGGCCGAGGGCCCCGACGCGGTGGCGAGTTACCAACGGGCGCTGGACGAATGGCGGCTCCTGACCGCGGCCGCGCTGGTGGGCCTAGTCGAGGAGACGATGACGATCGCCGCGGAGTTCGCCAAGACCCGCTACACGCTAGGCGTGCCGATCTCGACCCTGCAGGCCATCTCGCACCCCCTGGCGAACATGGCCATCACCGTTCAGGGCGGGCGCAACCTCGCCCGCCGGGCCGCCTGGTTCCTGGACAACGAACCCGACGAACGCCCCGAGTTGGCGCCGTCGGCTTTCGTTTTCATGGCCGAGGAGGCCGCCAAGGCGGCGACGATGGCGGTGCACATCCAAGGCGGCCTCGGGGTGTCCTCCGAAGCCGCGGCCACGGCGTACCTGGTGCGGGCCCGGGGATGGCCGCTGGCCGTCGGCGATCCCGGCGCCGCAGCTGTGTATCAGAGACCGGATGCATGGCCACCGCGGCCTNTCATCTTCGTCGAGCAGATCCAGCGCCTCGGCAACGGCAAGCCCAACTACCGGTGGGCGCGAGAGCAAGCCGAAGAGAAGGTGTCATGAACACCCAAGCGATCGACTGCCTGATCAACGTCCACTTCGGGGAGGCCGACTCCCAGCCGACCTGGATGCTCAAGGTCCGGGACGACTACTTCAAGGGCCCGCAGTCGATGTTCGCGCCGGTGGATCTGTCCGAGTTGCTCGACGAGATGGATGAGCAGGGGGTGCAGAAGGCCGTCCTGATGGACTCGATCGCCAGCCCGTCCACGACCGCGCGCAAGTTCATCGAGGCCAGGCCCGACCGGTTCGCCCTGGCGATGGGTGGGGTCAACCTGTTGCGCCCGGTGCGGTCGCTGCGCGAGTTGACCGCGGTCGCAGGCGACCTGCCGGTCGCGTATGCCGTAGTGGGACCGAGCTTTTGGGGTGACGGGCAATATCCGCCCAGCGACGCCGTGTACTACCCGCTCTACGCGAAGTGCGCGGAACTGGACCTGCCGCTGTGCACCAACACCGGCATCCCGGGCCCGCCGATTCCCGGCGAGGTGCAGCACCCGATGCACCTGGACCGGGTCTGCGTGCGGTTCCCCGAGCTCAAGCTGTGCATGATCCACGGGGCCGACCCGTGGTGGGACGTCGCCATCCGGCTGCTGCTCAAGTACGCCAACCTGCGCCTGATGACGTCGGCGTGGTCGCCCAAGCGACTCCCGGAAAGCCTGCTGCACTACATGCGAACGCGCGGCCCCGACAAGGTGATCTACGCGTCGGACTGGCCGGTGCTGCGCATGCGCCGGGTGATCCCCGAAGCCCGGGCGCTGGACCTGCCGCCCGAGGTGCTGGACAACTACCTGTACAACAACGCGCAGGAATTCTTCTTCGGGAAGGAACATTGACGATGGACCGCTTCGAACTGCGCAGACTCGACTACAGCCTGTCCGAAGACCACCTGGCTCTGCAGGACGCGTACAAGCAATTCTTCAAGACCCACTGCTCGATCGAAACGGTGCGCGCGGCAGAGCAATCCGGTTTCGACAAGAGCCTGTGGGAACGGCTGTGCGCAATGGGCGCGACCACGATGGCGCTGCCGGAGTCCAGCGGTGGCGACGGCGCGACGCTGGTCGACCTTACCCTGGTGGCCGAGGAGATCGGCCGGTCGCTGGCGCCGGTCCCGTGGATCGACCACGTGTGCGCCGCCCGGCTGCTGGGACGCCTGGGCGCGCTGGGGGCCGACACCGCGGGCGTGGGCAGTGGCGAACAGCTCGCTGCGCTCGACGCGCGCATCGACGCCGCGCCGGGTGTCCGCCTGATTCCGACGGGCTCGATCGCCGACCACATCATCGTCCGCGACGGCGATCAGGTCGTGCGGCTGACCTTCGGCACCCGGCCGGCGAAGGTGGACAACATCGGCCGGTTGCCGATGGCCTGGGTGGATCCGGCCGCCGCGGACACCCGCACGGTCGTGGCCGAGGGCCCCGACGCGGTGGCGAGTTACCAACGGGCGCTGGACGAATGGCGGCTCCTGACCGCGGCCGCGCTGGTGGGCCTAGTCGAGGAGACGATGACGATCGCCGCGGAGTTCGCCAAGACCCGCTACACGCTAGGCGTGCCGATCTCGACCCTGCAGGCCATCTCGCACCCCCTGGCGAACATGGCCATCACCGTTCAGGGCGGGCGCAACCTCGCCCGCCGGGCCGCCTGGTTCCTGGACAACGAACCCGACGAACGCCCCGAGTTGGCGCCGTCGGCTTTCGTTTTCATGGCCGAGGAGGCCGCCAAGGCGGCGACGATGGCGGTGCACATCCAAGGCGGCCTCGGGGTGTCCTCCGAAGCCGCGGCCACGGCGTACCTGGTGCGGGCCCGGGGATGGCCGCTGGCCGTCGGCGATCCCGGCGCCGCCGCCCTGCGGGTCGCGGAGATCGTCGCCGCCCGCGAGAGCACACCGCAGCCGGCTTAGGACAGGAGAGACAAACAATGGACTTCTCCCGAGTCGAGCTGTCCGCGGAAGACGAGGCCTTCCGCGAGGAGGCGCGGAACTTCCTGAGCACCCACATGACCGACGAGGTGCGTCGTCGCGACCGCGAGACGGGCGACAACTTCGACGAGGGACTGCACCTGAAGTTCGGCGCCGCAGGCTATTTGGCGGCCGAGTGGAAGCCGGAATCCGCGGGCGGGTTCAGCCGGCTCCGGCGCCGCATCTGGGAGCTGGAGAAGCGGCGGGTGCACGTGCCGTGGGTGACCTGGGGAACCACCGCCATGGTGGCGCGCTCGGTGGAGAAGTTCGGATCGCCGGAGCTGCGCGACGAGGTGCTGCCCAAGGTCTTCAGCGGGGAGGTGCGGCTGTGCCTCGGCTACACCGAGCCCGAAGGCGGTTCCGACATCGCCACCTGCAAGACCCGCGCCGTCCGCGACGGTGACGCATGGATCATCAACGGCTCCAAGATGTTCACCACCGGCGCGCACAACTGCCAATACGTGTTCCTGATCACCAACACCGCCCCGGAAGCGCCGAAACACAAGAGCCTGACCATGTTCCTGGTTCCGCTGGACTCGCCCGGCATCGAGATCCAGGGCCTCCGCACGGTGGACGGCGACCGGACGAACATCGTCTACTACAGCGACGTTCGTGTCGACGACAAATATCGGCTGGGCGAGGCGAATGCCGGCTGGACCGTGCTGCGCGAGCCGCTCAACGTCGAGCACGGCGCGGTTGCGGCGGCACCCGACGGGCTGCAGGACACGTCGATCATGATGCACCAGGCGGGATTCATGTCCGAGGCCGTCGACAAGGCCGCGGCCCGCGTGACCCGGCCCGGCCCCGACGGGCGCCGGCTGATCGACGACAAGTCGGTCGCGTATCGACTGGGCCGCAGCGCCGCCCGGCTGGAGATTGCCCTGTCCTCCCCGAGCATCTTCGGCCGGGTCGCCATCGCGCAAACGATGCGCGACATCTCCCCGGACCTGATGGACATCCTCGGCGCGGCCGCTGCCCTGCCATACGGGACCGACGGCGCCGCCGACGACGGCAGCGCCGAGTACGCCTACCGGTTCGCCCCCCTGGTGGGCATCTACGGCGGCACGCTGGAGGTGTTCCGCAACATGATCGGCCAGTACGTGCTCGGCCTGGGCAAGCCGAACTACTCACCGCCGAAGCCCCGCTAGCGCGTCAGGATCGTCGCGGCGGCGGTGCCGGGCGCCCCGTACAGCTGGGTGAAGCCGACCTTCGGGCCGCCGGGGACCTGGCGGTCGCCCGCCTCGCCGCGGAGCTGGCGAACGACTTCGTGGATCTGGCGCAATCCGGAAGCGCCGATCGGCTCACCGTTGGCGATCAGCCCGCCATCGGTGTTGACCGGCATGGCGCCGCCGATCTCGGTGGCGCCGTCGGCCAGCAGCTTCTCCTGATCCCCGTGCGCGCAGAACCCGCACTCGGCCATGTGGATGATCTCGGCGCCGGCGTCGGTGTCCTGCAGCTGGATCACGTCGACGTCGTCGGGCGCCACGCCGGCCTTCTCGAAGGCGGCCCGCGCGGCGTATACGGTCGGCGCGACGTCCTCGTCGACCGGGGCGAAGGTGGTGTTCACCTCGTACGCACCGTAGCGGCGGGTGCGGACCTCCACCGCCCGCAGGTAGACGGGCTTGGCGGTGTAGCGGTGTGCGATGTCGGCCCTGCACAGCACCGCGGCCGCGGCGCCCTCGTCGGGTGCGCAGAACATGTACTGGGTCAGCGGGTAGTTGAGCACCGGCGAACTCAGGATCTGGTCCTCGGGGATCGCCTTGCGGCGGAACGCGTTCGGATTCAGCGAACCGTTACGGAAATTCTTCGCCGCGACCTTGGCCAGCGTCTCGGTGGAGATGTGGTGCTCGTGCAGATACCGATTCGCCTTCATGCCGAAGAACTTGGTGGTGAGGTACTGCCCGTTCTCGGCGTACCAGCTTGGCATGCCCACCAGCGCCGGATCTTCGGTGAACGCTCCGCGCGGGTGCTTGTCCAGGCCGATGGCGATGCCGATGTCGTAGTCGCCCAGCCGGATCCCGTCGGCACAGGCCTTGACCGCGCTGGCCGCGGTCGCGCACGCGTTGAACACGTTGGTGAACGGGATGCCGGTCAGGCCCACCATGCCGACGATCGCGTCGGGGTTGGCCACCGTCCAACTGCCGCCGGTGGCGAATTGGATGTCCCGCCACGCGACACCGGCGTCGGCGACGGCGGCAAAGATCGCCTCGACGCCCATCTGCATCGCCGACTTGCCCTCGAAGCGGCCGAACGGGTGCAGGCCCACCCCGATGATGGCGACGTCGTTCGTCATCTGTATCTCCTTGTCTCGGGCGGCTCTAACGGCGGCGCACCAGCTGTGCCTGCTGAAGGGCCGCCACCGCTCCGTGCTGGTCGAATAGCGTGGCGATCGAGACGCCGACTCCGTCTCGGCCGTAATGGTTTTCGGCTCTGACGCCGACCCATTCCCCTTCGGGCACCCGGTGTATGTGCACCGTGAGGTCGATGTTGAGGAACAGCCACTCGGCGACGCTGAGACGGCTGCCCATGCCGTTGGCGATGTCGGCCACCGCGAACAGCCGCTGCATCGGGGTCATCGATTCGCCCTGGACGAGGTCGACGATCGGTCTGGCCCAGCACTCTCCGGGCACATCGTTGAGAATGTCGTTCAGCCAGCGCCAGTCCAGGCCCTGGATGTACGTCTGGTTCGCGTCGTTGTCGGGGTGGCGGACCCGCCCGTCGCTCACCCGTCGCAGCGGGGCAGCGGGGGTGAAGAACAGCTCCGCCGCGTCGCCCGCCTGGAATCGCCACGCGATCGCGTTGGCGACCGGTCGCGGCCGCCCGTCGGGGCCCGGTGCCCGCAGCTGGGCGTTCAGCAGCTCGATCTTGGTGCCCGGGCGCTCGACGTGGGCGCGCACCCACAGTGGCCCGGCCACTGGGACGGGTCCGAGGAGGTCGACGACGACGCGGCTCAACCGGGCGTCGTCGCGTGGCGAGCAGCGCTCCAGGGCACGCACCAGCAGGGCCGACACCGGTGCGGCATTCTGCATCTCCGGCGACCAGGTGCTGATGACATGATCCGAAGCGCTGAATCTCTCACCGAGTGGATCGTGTGGATCGGCCAGCTCGTAGTAGGCGTCGGTCAAGCGATGGCCCCCGCGTCCTTGAGTTCGGCGATACGGTCCCAGTCCATGCCGAGCTCCATCAGGACGATTTCGGTGTGCTCGGAGGCCTGTGGTGCCCGGGTGGTCACCAGCGGCTCGTGGTTGAACTGGACCGGCCCGCGCACGACGCGGAACGGCTTCCCACCGCTGGCGACTTCGACCTCGGCGATCATGTCGTTGGCGAGGGCCTGTTCGTCGTCGACCAGATCGAGGAGGCTCTGGAAGGGCGCCCACTGGCCCTTCATCGTCTTGAGGTGCTGGCGCCAGTACTCAAAGGGCTTGCCGGCGAAGGCCTTCTCGATCAATTCGGCGGCCGCATCGGCGTTCTGGATCAGCGGGAGCACGTCGGAGAAGCGCGGATCGTCGGCCGCTTCGGGGATGCCGAGGTGCTCGAAGGTGTCGCGGATCAGCCCGGTCGGGCTGATGATGCACAGGTTGATGGTGCCGCCGTCGGAGGTTGCGTAGTTGCCCATGAAGGGATTCACCGACGGCGCGCCGGAACCCGGCATGGGCGTTCGCATCACCTCGCCGGTCTCCATGCCCTGCGTCACGCTGGCGCCCGCCGCCCACCAGGCCGTGCTCAGCAGCGACACATCCATTTCGACGGCCTCGCCGGTGCGCTCGCGGTGCAGCAACGCGGCCGAGATGCCGCCGGCGATGAACATGCCACCGATGGAATCGCCGAACGCCGGAATGCCTTGTCCCAGCGCGCCGCCCAACTCCTCCGGCGTCAGCGCGTAGCCGATGCCGCTGCGCGTCCAGAACACGGTGCCGTCGTAGCCACCGACGTCGCGTTCGGGTCCCTTGTCCCCGTACGCCGAACCGCGGGCATAGACGATGTTCGGGTTCACCGCGCGGATGTGTTCTACGTCGAACTTGTGCTTCTGCCGCACCGCGGGCATGTAGTTGGTCAGGAACACGTCGGAGGCCTTGGCCAGTTCGTAGATCACTTCCCGGCCACCGGGCGTGGACACGTCGACCCCGACGCTGCGCTTGCCGCGGTTGGGATGCTCCATCAGCGGGTGCCGCTCCGGATCGACCTGAATGCCACCCATATTGAGGAAGCCGCGTTGGGTGTCGCCGCGCACCGGGTGCTCGACCTTGATGACGTCCGCGCCCCAATCGGCGAGAATCGCGCCCGCCGCCGGGACGAAGGTGAACTGCGCAAGCTCGAGGACCCGAAAGCCCGCCATTACCTTGATCATTCCCGGACCCTACTGCGCGTCGAACGTCACCGGAAGCGCGGTGGGCGAACGGAAGGGCTGGCCGTGAATGTGTGGGTCCCCGTCGGTCAGCAGGCTGAGGTTGGTCAGGCGATTCAGCAGGCATTCGAGCGCGACCCGGGTTTCCAGCCGCGCCAGGTGAAGACCCAAACACGTGTGCTCACCGGCGGCGAACGAGATGTGCGGCAGGTGCTTGCGGAAGATGTCGAATTCCTCCGAACGTTCCCACCGGCGCTCGTCGCGATTCGCCGATCCGATGCATACCGCGACGACGGCGCGCGCCGGAATCTCGACCCCCTCGAGCTCGGTGTCCTGCGTGGTGAACCGCTGCACGGTGGTCAGCGGCGTCTCGTAGCGCAGCCCCTCCTCGATCGCCTGGCCGATCAGCTCGCGGTCGCACTGCACCGCCGCGAACTGTTCGGGATGGGTGAGCAGCAGGTACAACAGGTTTCCCGACGACCGGTACGTGGTCTCCAAACCGGCGGGCAGCAGCAGGCGCAGGAAGGAGTAAATCGCCTCGTCGCTGAGCTTTTCGCCGTCGATCTCGGCGCTGACGAGGTCGCCGATGATGTCCTCGGTGGGATTGGACTTGCGCTGCTCGATCTGCTCGACGAAGTAATCCTTCAGCGCGGCCGACGCCTCGAAGGCCCGCTCGTAGTTGACGTGGTAGCTGATCAGCTCCACGGCGCGCTTGCGGAACACCGGCAGGTCCTCGGCCGGCAGCCCCAGCAGTTCGGCGATGACCCGGGTGGGAAATTCGAAGGTGAACTGCCGGACCAGGTCGGCCTGCCCGGTGTCGATGAACTCGTCGATCAACGCGTTGCAGATCGGCCGCACCACGGCGGGCTCCCACCGGGCCAGCGCCTTGGACTTGAATGCCGCCGACACCAGGTTGCGATGGTCGCGGTGCTTCTTGCCCTCCATCGCCAGAATGGTGGGCCCCATGAACAGGCCGATCGTTTTGTCATACGGTGCGGAGCTGAATACCCGGCCGTCGCGGAACACCGTGTTCACCGCGTCGAACGACACCGCGGAGTACTCGCGCTTGGGCGTCAGCGACTCCGGCGTTTTCGAGTAGTCCATGACGGTGCCGCGGAACACGCCGGCCTGCCGGCGCTTGTGGGCGAAAAACGGGTAGGGGTCGCGGAGGCTGACCGTCTCTTGGCCGGGTTGGGGGCCGGTGTGGACGTTGGTCGTCACCTGGATCTCCAGCATCTTCAGCAGGAACGTGCGGTCCTTGCGTAAGATCGTACTGTAATTCTTACAGTAGACAATATGGGCAAACGAGCGGTCAGCGCGTCAGCCTTGCGGCGCGGGCCAGCAGGGCGGCGTATCCCACGCCCAGCACACGGGGCATCGCCGCCATGGCCCGCCCGTCGGGCCCGATAAGGATCCTGGCCCGGTTCTTCTCGGCTCCCCGGAGAATCACCCGGGCGGCCTTTTCCGGAGAGGTGAGCGCCGCACGCCCGAACAGTTTCGCCGCCAGGTCGGGATCCTCGCTGGCCGCGGTGCGCATGTTCGCGCCGAAGTTCGTGCGCACCACACCGGGGTGGACGCAATGCACAGTCACCGGACGGCGTTCGATGATCATCTCCTGGCGCAACGCCTCGGTGAGGCCGCGCACCGCGAATTTCGAAGTGCTGTAGGCGCCCTGGTACGGAATCGCGATGAGACCGAAGGCGCTGGACAGGTTGACCAACCGCGCCGGGCGCCCGGGCGAACCCGACTCGATGAGCTGCGGAAGGAAGGCCTTGGTCCCGTTGACGACACCGCCGATGTTGATGCCGACGAGCCAGTCAAAGTCCGCCCAGGACATGTCCGCGACGCTGGCGAACAGGTCGACGCCGGCGTTGTTGAACACCATTGAGGCCGGCCCCAGGTCGCTGCGCACCTGGTCGGCATAGGCCAGCATTCCGTCCCGGTCGGCGACGTCGACCTGGTACGTCGTCACTGTGCCGGGCGGACAGGCTGTTTGGGTCTCGGCCAGATTCTTCGGGTCGATGTCGGACGCCGCGACGTGCGCGCCGTCGCGGCTCAGCGCCAGCGTCAAGGCGCGCCCGATGCCGGAGCCGGCGCCGGTGACGACGGCGATACGGTCCTGGTACTTCACGTGTCCGCTCCCGCCTCGACGATGGCCCGGATCCGGTCCACCGAGGCCTCGATGTTCCGCTGCAGATCCGCGCGGCGGTCCCGGATGAACAAGCAGAGATGTTCGAAAACCACGACCCCGAAGGGCAGCGGAACGCACATCCGGAAAGTTTCCGTGAGGCGCGTGGTACCGGCGGCGCTACCGGGTTCGATGAGGTAGGCCCACTGCGTCCAGTCGCCTCCCATCGCCTGGACCACGAACGAGAATCGGCGTCCGGGCTCCGCTTCGACGACGTCGGCAACCGTCTTCCAGCGGCCGAGCCGCCGGCGGTTCCACGCCCGAAAACGGTCCGGCGCCAACCACTCCGCGCGCGTTGTTTCCGGGCTCCACTCGGGGATTCGCGTGACGTCTGAGACGACGGCGTAGACCTGCTCCGGCGACGCCCGCACCTCGGTCGAGGCCGTCAGCGTCTCGTCCTTCTGCAGCACCGACATCCTCAGCCGTTCACCGCCTGCTCGCGCGCCCACCGGTAGTCGGCCTTGCCGGACGGGCTGCGCTCGACCACGGGACGGAAGACGACCGCCTTGGGAAGCTTGTAGCGCGCCAACGACTTTGCGGCGTGGGTGATCAGTTCCTCGGCGTCGGCACTGGCGCCCTCGGCGAGCGCGACGACGGCCACCACCTCCTGGCCCCAACGGTCGCTGGGCCGCCCGGTGACCACCACGTCGGCCACCGCAGGATGCGATGCGATCGCGGTTTCGACCTCCTCGACGAAGATCTTTTCCCCACCGGAATTGATGGTCACCGAATCGCGGCCCAGCAATTCGATGGCGCCGTCGGCGCGGTGGCGCGCGCGGTCGCCGGGGACCGCGTACCGCACGCCGTCGATCACCGGGAAGGTCTTGGCCGTCTTGGCCGCATCGCCCTTGTAGCCCAACGGAACATAGCCGCACTGCGCGAGCCACCCCATGCCCTCGTGGCCGGGCTCCAGGATCGCGCTCATGTCCTCGGCCGCCACGAAGGTATCGGGTCCGGCGTTGAAGGTGCCGGTCGACACCGCGCCCGGGGCGGACATGTGGTGCATCTGCGCCCCGGTCTCCGACGATCCGACACCGTCGACGACGACGGCGTTCGGCAGTACCTCGATCAGCCGCTGTTTGACGAACGGGGTCAGCAGGGCGCCGCCGTTGGCGACCACGGCCAACGACGACACGTCGGCGATACCCTTCTCGATGGCGGCGACCAGCGGTCGCGCCATCGCGTCCCCGACCACCGTCACCACCGGCACCCGCTCGCGTTCGATGGTGCGCACGACGTCGTCGGCGTCCAAATGATCGACGACCGAAGGGAAGACGACGGACTGCCCCGTCGTGATCGCGGTCATCACGCTCCACTGCGCCGCCCCGTGGATCAGTGGCGGCAGGATCAGCAACTTGGCGCCGGGCCCCGCGCTCACCCGCGCCACGATCTCGTCGACCGACGCCGATGGCTCACCCGTCATCAGGTTTCGCCCGCCGAAGGACGTCATGAAGATGTCGTGCTGGCGCCACAGCACGCCTTTCGGCATCCCCGTCGTGCCGCCGGTGTAGAGGACGTAGAGGTCGTCGGGCGAGTGCTGCAGGGGCGGTGGTTGCGGCGAGCTTGATGCCAGGGCGGCCTCGTAATCCACCGCGCCGTAGATCAGGTCGTTGCCCGAGTCGTCGGCGATCTGAATCAGGACGCGCAGCTGCGGCAGGTCCGGCAGGATTTCGGCGACGCGCGGCGCGAACGCCGCGTGGTAGATCAGGGCGGTGGCCCCGGAATCCGCCAACAGGTATTGCAGCTCGCTTTTGACATAGCGGAAGTTGACGTTGAACGGCGCGACCCGCGCCTGGAAGCTGCCCAGCAACGCCTCGACGAACTCGTTGCCGTTGTAGGCGTACAGGCCGAGCAGGTCCTGGCCGACCTCGTGGCCGGCGAGGCCCGAACGCTCGGTGTGGCAACCCAGCCCGCGCTTGTGCAGGTAGGTGGCGAGCCGGTTGGCCCGTTCGAGGATCTGCGCGTAGCTGTAGCGCCGGTCGCCCCGGATCACCAGGTCGCGGTCGGGGATCGCCGCGGCGACGGCCTTGGCGACCTCGGGCACGGTGAATTGTGTTGCGTTGTCGGACATTGTGCCTCTCACGGCTGGTGGGGTAGCAGGCGGACCATCAGGCCGTTGGCTTCGCTGAGCAGTGTGCCGTCGGCCGCGGTCATGCTAGCGGCAACGAAGAATTTCCTGCCGTCGACGTCAGTGATCCGGCCCCGGGCGGTCAACGGCTCGTCGATCGGGGTGACGTTACGGTAGTCGACGTGCAGGAAGGCGGTGCGGGTTGGCGGGCAGCCCGCGGTCGAGACGACCATGCCGAACAGCCAGTCGTAGAACAGCGGGATCATCCCGCCGTGCACGGCGTTGTTCCCGCCGACGTGGGCGCGGGAGAAGTGCCCGTCCATGGTGACGCCGCCCGGCCCGGATTCGGTGAGGAGCCATGGCGGCAGCAACGGGTGCCCCAGCCCGGGCAGCTCGATGACCCGCCCGCCCGGCGCGGCGCCTTCGGGGACCTGATGCCCGTCCAGCAGCGCGCACGCCCGTTCGACGTGCTCGGCCGCGGCGTCCCAGCTCGAGCTGTCGGTGGAGACGGCGAGATCCTGCAGGCGGCGCACCGCCGCGACGAACCGGCCCAGCCCGGCGGGCGCGTGTTCGGCCGGCTTGATCTCGGGGAAGCCGCCGCGAACTCCGGGCGCCGTCTCGGTCATGGGCGCTCCCACGCCCGAAGCAGGTCGTCGGTGGTGGTGATGGTCGCGAGCAACGACAGCGTGTTGGCGATGACGGCGGCGCCGTAGTCGGCGGGCACGCCGGCGACGGCGTCCTTGGGCACGACGACGCGGTAGGCGGCGTTGACCGCATCCATGACGACGTTGGGGATCGCGATGTTCAGCGAAACGCCCACCACGACGATGGTGGAGACCCCGAGGTTGCGCAGCACGGCGTCCAGGTCGGTGCCGCCCATCGGCCCGACGCCGTGCCAGCGGCTCAGGACCAAATCGGTTGGCTCGGGGCCCAATTCGGGCAGCAGGGCAGCCCCGGCAGTGCCGGGGGTGATGTCGACTTGACCGTGTCCCATGGCGAAGATCTTGGCGTTGTGGTTGGAGCCGAGCCCGTCGGGCCGGCGCCGCACCAGGCAGTGCACGACGCGAACCCCCGCCGCCCGGGCCGTCGGCAGCAGCCGCACGATGTTGGGCAGCGCAACCCGGCGCGCTTCGTCGGCCAGCATTGCCAGCCCGGCGTCGGGGCCCATCACCGCGCCCTGGCATTCCTGGGTGACGACCGCCGTCTGCTCGGGGGCTGCGAGGTCCTCGAGCGGCGTCATGCCGGCACTTCGTAGAACTGGGTCGCCCATTTGCGCAGTGCCATATACCCTTTCGCGTCCACCTTGGACAGCGCCGGGTGCTCGACGTACTTCTGGTAGCGCCAGATCCGCAGATCGTCGAAGACGGTGGACAGGAACTGCTTTTCGATGAGCTCGCGCAGCTTGCCCTGCGGCACGTCGGAGGCGTCGCCGGGGACCCGCGGCCACCAGATCGAATAGAACAGGTCCGAACACTCATCGTCGACCGGCGTGCAGGTGAAGATCAGCCGGTGGTTCTGCGCGCCCTCGAAGACGCTGATCGCACCGCCGAGGCCGAACAGGTGGCTGTGAAAGCGCAACGCCAGGTCCTCGGGGTCCTCGCTGCGCGCGTCCGGCCAGCCCGCGACGAACTGCCATTCGTGGTCGACGATTTTCCAGTCCAGCACCCGCGGCGTCACGGTGGCGTGGTGCACGTACTCGAAATGGGCGCTGTCGGGGGCGTTCTCCGCCACGATCTGGGGATGCACCGGCTCGCGCTCCGCGCGGCGGGAGAAGTCCGGGTACGCGCGGTAGTAGGCCGCCGGGTCCGTCTCGAATTGCGGGAACTTCCTGAAGATGTCCGGCATCTCCCATTGGGGTTCCTTGCCGTCCGGCTGGTGCCAGATGAACACGCAGTCGTATTGCTCGCGCACCGGGTACACCCGCAGCCGCAGCTTGCGGTTGGGGCGCTCGGGCTGGTAGGGGATGTAGCGATTGGTGCCATCGGGACCCCAGCGCCACCCGTGGAAGGGGCACTCGACGCATTCGCCCACCACCTTGCCGCCGTGGCCGATGTGGGCGCCGAGGTGTTTGCAGTGCGCTTCCAGAACGTGCAATTCGCCCCGCTCGTCGCGGTAGGCCACCAGATCCTCGCCGAAATAGTGGAGCGGCCGCACCTCGCCGATCGGGAATTCGGGCGACCATCCGACCATGAACCACCCGGTTACCTTCCAGGTAAAGGGCACTTTCACGCCGTCGCCTCCCGCACTCATTGATACTAAGTTGGTTACAGTATAGATTTCAGCAGTTCGGCCGGTTAGGGGCAAGGAGCTGCTCTATGCGTGGACAGGACGCGCACTTCGACGCCCTGGTCATCGGCGCCGGCTTCTCCGGCCTGTACATGCTGCACCGGCTGCGGCAGCTGGGCATCCGGGCAAGGGTGCTCGAGCGGGCCGAAAACGTCGGAGGCACCTGGCTGTTCAACCGGTACCCGGGTGCGCGATGTGACATCGAAAGCATCGAGTACTCCTACAGCTTCTCCGACGAGATTCAGCAGGAATGGGTGTGGACGGAGTCGATGCCGGCTCAGCCCGAGATCGAGGCCTACCTGAACTTCGTCGCCGACCGGCTGGATCTTCGCCGCGACATCCAGTTCCACACCGAGGTCGTCGCGATGACCTTCGACGAGGACGCCGGAGAGTGGGTACTGGTCACGAAGGCGGGAGCGACTTTCCGCGCCGCATTCGTCATCGCCGCCACCGGCATCCTGTCGGTGCCACTGGAACCCGACATCTCCGGAATGGACACCTTCACCGGAACGTCGCTGTTCACCAGCCGCTGGCCCAGCCAGGGCTGCGATCTGGGCGGCAAGCGGGTCGGTGTCATCGGCACCGGCTCGACCGGTGTCCAGCTGATTCCCGTCGTCGCGCAAGAAGCGTTGCAGCTGTGCGTGTTCCAGCGTTCGCCGGCCTACACCCTGCCCTGGGAGGTGCGGCGATTCGAGCCCGGCGAGCTGGACGAGATGAAGGCCCGCTACGACGAGATCCGGGCGGCGCAACGGGCCCACCCGATCGGCGCGGCGCGGCTGAGCGCCTTCTCGGTGCTGCTGGGGATGCTCGGCAAGCCGCCGCTGAAGTCGGCGACCCGTGACGAGCAACTGCGCGCCGTCGAGGAGAGTGGCGTGATGGGCGCGCTCAATTGGGGCGACATCTTCTTCGACATCGACGCCAACAGGATGGCCGCCAAGCTCTACGGCGAGGCGGTGGCCCGCATCGTCAAGGATCCGGACACCGCGGCCGCCCTGGTGCCCGAGCACCCCTTCGCCTGCAAGCGCCCCATCATCGACCACGGCTACTACGAGACGTTCAACCGCGACAACGTCACGCTCGTGGACCTGCGCAAGTCCCCGATCCGCGAAGTCACACCGACCGGCATCCGCACCGAGCACGAGTCCTACGACCTCGACGTGATCGTCTATGCCACCGGCTTCGACGCCATGACGGGCGCGCTCAGCCGCATCGATGTGCGGGGCCGCGACGCGATGTCGCTCGCCGAGTTCTGGGCCACCGCGGGCCCGCTGTCCTACCTCGGTCTGGCGGTGGCGGGTTTCCCGAACCTGTTCACGATCCAGGGCCCGGGCAGCCCGAGCGCAAGCACCAACTTCGTGGCCGCGCTCGAGCAGCACGTCGAGTGGATCGGCGACTGCATCACCTACCTGCGCGGCAACGGAATCCGCACCATCGAGGCGCTGGCGGCCGCTCAGCAAGAATGGATCGACCACACCACCGCGCTCGTCGCGCCGACGGTGCTGGTGCACCCGTCGTGCAACTCCTGGTACAACGGTGGCAACGTGCCCGGCAAGAAACGGATGTATATGGGCTATACCGGCGGAATCCCCGAATACCGCCGCCGCTGCGACGAAATCGCGGCCGGCGGATACACCGGCTTCAAGCTCGCCTAGGTGACCGCCATGTCGTGGGCGACGCGCGGGCTGGGCCTGTTCAGGGAGATGGCCCGCGAGCTGGGCATGCTGGTGCCGCGCACGGTGGCCGGCCTCAACGAATCGACCGGCTGGACCCCGGCGTCGCCGCGCGGGGTGCGGCAATTCGGCGAGGTTCTGCTGGACGAGCTTGTGCTGAGCGGCTTTTCGCTGTTGAACGGGAGCCCCCCGGCGGCGCGGCCGCTGGATGCGTGCACCGCGGCGGCCGAGGAATTGTCGGCGCTGGGCATCGACGGGGCACACGCCGAGCCGGAACCGTTGCGGCCCACCTCGGTGCGGCGGCGGCGGATCGCCGGCCTGGCATACGAGCGGATGAAGTTCGAACACGATCCGAAGCTGCCGGCCACGCTCGAGGCCGACGGGCTGGGCGGCCCGGCGCGGGCGGTGGTGCACGTGTGCCGGCACCGCGGCGGCCCGCGGCCGTGGCTGGTCTGGGTCCACGGCGCCGGTCAGGGCGGCACCGAGGACCTGTTGCTGTCCCGGATCGGCCGGATCCATCACGGCCTGGGGTTCAACGTCGCCCTGCCGGTACAGCCCGGCCACGGGTGCCGGCGCGGCGAATGGCCGGCCTACCCGGACGTGGATCCGCTGGGCAACGTCGCGGGCATGATGCGGGCGGTGTCGGAGGTCCGCGCGGTGGTGCGCTGGGTTCAGCCACAGGCCACCGCCGTTGTGGTGGCGGGGATTTCGATGGGCACCCCGGTGGCCGCGCTGGTTTCCCACCTCGAGCGGCAGGTCGACGCGGTGGCGCTGTACACCCCGATCCTGGGGCTCAACGCGATGATCGCGCGACACCTGGGGCGCTTCGGGCAATCCCGCGCGGGGTTTCGCGAGCTGCTCGGTTCCCCGGAGGTCTCGAAGCTGACCTCGGTGATCGATCCGCTGCGCGTCGAACCCGCGCCGCCCCCGCAGCGCCGGCTCATCGTCGAGGCCTGGCACGACCGCATGGCGATGCGCGAGCCCGCCGAAGCGTTGCAGGAACGCTGGGGCGGGCAGCTGTATTGGTACGACGGCGGCCACGTCGGCCACATCTTCTCCCGGCGCGTGCTCAAGGTGACCGAGCGCTTCCTGGGGGAGGTGGCGGGGTGACGGCGGCCACGCGGACCGCTCGCGAGGTGGTGGAGCTCTACAACCTGGTGGTCTGGAACGAGCGAGACCTCGAGCTGGCCGCGGAGTTGTTCGCCGACAACGTGATTCGGCACGAGGTCGGCGAGGCGCACACCCTGACCCACGCGCAGGCGGTGCAGCGGGTCGCCGATGTGTGGCACCTGTTCGACCGGCTGCGCTTCGACCTGAGAATCGTGGTCGCCGGCGACGACGGCGAACACGTCGCGATCGTCTACGACTCGACGATGACCACCAAGGACGGCGCGGAAGCCAACGTCGCGAGCATCGAGGTTTTCCGCGTGGTCGCCGGCAAGATCACCGAGGTCTGGAATTGCGGTTACAAGCAAGGGGTGTGGAATTGAGCGACCGTGCACTTGACGAGCTGGGGTACTACCTGCTGGCCGGCGCCGGCGGCGAGGGCCCGGCGACCCTGATGGACGAGGCCCGCCGCGGCGAGGAACTGGGCTTCGGCACCGCGTTCATCTCCGAGCGCTGGAACGTCAAGGAAGCGTCCTCGCTCGTCGGGGCGGCGTGCGCGGTGACCAGCCGGATGCAAATCGCCACCGCCGCAACCAATCACAACACCCGCCATCCGTTGATCACCGGATCGTGGGCGACCACCATGCATCGGCTGTCCGGCGGGCGGTTCACGCTGGGCATCGGCCGCGGCATCGCCGCCATCTACGGCGCGTTCGGCATCCCGGCGGTGACGACCGCGCAGATGGAGGACTGGGCCCGGGTCATGCGCCGCCTGTGGCACGGCGAGCTGATCGTCAACCACGACGGCCCGATGGGAAAGTACCCGATCCTGTTCCTCGACCCGGACTTCGACGAGGACATTCGCCTGGCGCTGGTGGCCTTCGGGCCCCAGACGCTCGCGCTCGGCGGCCGGGTTTTCGACGACGTCATCCTGCACACCTACTTCACCCCCGCGACGTTGCAGCGCTGTGTGGCGGCGGTCAAGTCGGCCGCGGAAAAGGCCGGCCGCGACCCCGACAGCGTGCGGGTGTGGTCGTGCTTTGCCACGGTCGGCGACCACCTTCCCGAACAGCTGCGGCTGAAGAAGACCGTCGCGCGCCTAGCCACCTATCTGCAGGGCTACGGAGACCTGCTGGTGAGCACCAACGACTGGGATCCCGCCGTGCTGCAACGCTTTCGAGAAGACCCGGTGGTGACGTCGATCGCGGGCGGGATCGACCACAAGGCCACACCGGAGCAGATCGAGCACATCGCGACCCTGATTCCCGACGAATGGCTGGAGCCCTCGGCCACGGGGTCGGCCGACCAGTGCGTCGAGCGCATCCGCAAGGAGTTCGACTACGGGGCCGACGCGGTGATCATGCACGGCGCGACGCCCGACGAGCTGGAGCCCGTGGTGGCGGCGTATCGGGCGAGCGCCTAACCCCGCGAGCGTGCGCAAAATGACGCGCTACCCCGGCGTGTCGTGCGCAAACACGCACGCTCGCGCCCAAGGCGTCGCCAAAGGGGGTTACGGCATGATGACCGTGCGCGCCACGGGTTCCGCGGCGGCCTGCCGGCTGGACAGGCCGCGCAGCAGGGAGGCCAGCAGCGCGTCGCGCGTCTCGCGGGGATCGATGAGCTCGTCGAAGCCCATGTGCTCGGCCGACCGATACGACGCCTGCAATTCGGCGTTGCGCAGCTTGGCGGAAAGGTCCTCGCCCGCGTGCGACGCGCGGCTGAGCGCCGCGGCGCTCATCGCGCCCATCGTCGCGCCCGGGTAGGCGAACGTCGCGACCTGGTGGTCGAAACCCAGCAGCGACATGACCATGGAGCCGAACCCGTATGCCTTGCGCAGCGTGAGGTGCAGCTTCAACGTGGTGGCGGCCGTCTGGGCCGCGAACATCCGCGCGCCGGCACGCAGCACGCCGCTGCGTTCCGACCGGCTGCCCGGGAGCATGCCGGGGTTGTCGGCGAGGAAGACGATCGGCAGGTGGAACGAGTCGGCCACCGTGATGAAGTGCGCCGCCTTATCGGCCGCGTCGGCGTCGATGGAGCCGGCCAGCACCTTCGGCTGGTTGGCCACCACCGCGACCGGGTGACCGCCGAGATGGGCCAGCGCGCAGATCACCGCCTTGCCGAACCGCGGCTGCACCTCGAACCAGTCGGGGCTGTCGAAGACCACGTCGAGCACCGCCCGCATGTCGTAGACGCGGCGGTTGTCGCGCGAGACGATGTCGAGCAGCTCCGGCGTCGCTCGCGGCGCGGTCGCCTCGCCGGGTGGCAGCGACGGCGGGTACGACCACGCGCTCGGCGGAAAGTACGACAGGTAGCGCCGGACGTCGTCGAGCACGGCCTCGTCGTCGTCGGCGACGTTGTGGATGACGCCGCTGGGTATGGCGACGTCGGGCCCGCCGAGGTCCTCCTTCGAGATGTCTTCTCCCGTGGACTCTTTGACGACGGGCGGTCCGGCGGTGAAGATCGCGCCCTGGGCGCTCATGATCCGGAAGTCGCAGACCGGGGCCACCAGCGCGCCGTGCCCGGCGGAGGGGCCGAGCACGGCGGCGACGGTCGGGACGCGGCTCGAGCACTGCGTCTGGGCGAGCAGATCGGTCGGGCTGCGGCCGTAATGCCCTCCGGGGGGCCGAAAGCCGGCGCCCTCGAGCATCATCACCAGCGGGATCTTGTCGCGCAGCGCCAGTTCGGCGATCCGGTATCGCTTGGAGTTGCCGCCGGGGCCGATGCTGCCGGCCATGGTGGTGAAGTCCTCGGCGCCCAGCATCACCGGCGAGCCGTTGATCAAGCCGGAGCCGACGATCAGTGCGTCGGCCGCGACGTCGCCGCCGACCAGCGTGCCGAACTCGCGGAAGGTGCCCGGGTCCAGGAGTCGCTCGATTCGCGCGCGGGCGTCCAGCTTGCCCTTCTTGCGGTGCTTGTCGAGGCGTTCCGGCCCGCCCATTGCCCGCGCATGCTCACGGCGACGCTCGAGATCGTCGAGCGATTCCCCCCAGTCCTGGGCTTTGGTCATGCCTATGTCCTACCTCACGGGAGATTCGTCGCGCCGACAGATAAGCAGGGTCACATACTGGATTGCTTACTGTAAAGTTGCCCGCATGGGTAGCACCCCCCGCCTCAAGCTCGACGGGGGCATCCCCAATCAACTCGCCCGGGCGCCCGCCGTCGCCGGCGCCCTGGAACAGGACGGGTATGACGGCGGCTGGACCGCGGAAACCAACCACGACCCGTTTCTGCCGGTGCTGCTGGCCGCCGAACACACGTCGCGACTCGAGGTGGGCACAAACATCGCGGTCGCGTTCGCCCGCAACCCGATGATCGTCGCCAACATCGGCTGGGACCTGCAGGCCTATTCGCGGGGACGGTTCATCCTGGGACTGGGCACCCAGATCCAGCCCCATATCGAGAAGCGGTTCAGCATGCCGTGGAGCCATCCGGCGCCCCGGATGAGCGAGTTCGTCGCCGCGCTGCACGCGATCTGGTCGGCGTGGCAGGACGGCACGAAGCTTCGTTTCGAGGGCGACTTCTACACCCACAAGATCATGACGCCGATGTTTACCCCCGAGCCGCAGCCTCATTCGGCGCCGAGGGTGTTCCTGGCCGCGGTGGGCGAAAAAATGACCGAGATGTGCGGCGAGGTCGCCGACGGCCACCTCGGCCACCCGATGGTCTCGAAGCGCTACCTCGAGGAGGTGACGCTGCCGGCCCTGCTGCGCGGGATGCAGCGCTCCGGGCGGGATCGCGGCGTCTTCGAGGTGTCGTGCGAGGTGCTGGTCGCCACCGGCGAGAGCGACGACGAACTGGCGCTCGCCTGCGCCGCCGTGCGCAAGCAGATCGCCTTCTACGGCTCGACGCCGGCCTACCGCAAGGTCCTCGAGCTGCATGGCTGGGGCGACCTGCACACCGAATTGCACCGCCTCTCCCTGGCCGGGGAGTGGGAGACCATGGGCTCGCTCATCGACGACGAGATGCTGGCGGCTTTCGCCGTCGTCGGTCCGGTGGACACGATCGCGGCGGGTTTGAAGAGTCGCTGCGAGGGCGCCGTCGATCGCGTCCTGCCCATCTTTATGACCGCTTCCCAATCCTGTATCACCGCCGTAGTGAAGGAGTTTCGCGAGTGAGCACGTCGACGATGGACGAGGCCGGCAAGCTATTGACGGATCCGCTGGCGTACACCGACGAGCGGCGGCTGCACGCGGCGCTGGCTCACCTGCGCGCCAAGGCGCCGGTGTCGTGGGTCGACGTGCCGAACTACAAGCCGTTCTGGGCGATCACCAAGCACGCCGACATCATGGACATCGAACGCGACAACATGCTGTTCACCAACTGGCCGCGGCCCGTGCTGACCACGGTGGAGGGGGACGAGCAAGCGGTCGCCGCCGGGGTCCGCACGCTGATCCACCTGGACGACCCGCAGCATCGGGTGGTGCGCGCGATCGGCTCCGACTGGTTTCGCCCGAAGGCGATGCGGGCGTTGAAGGTTCGCGTCGACGAACTCGCCAAGAGCTACGTCGACAAGATGATGGCGGTGGGGCCCGAATGTGACTTCGTCCAGCAGGTCGCCGTCAATTACCCGCTGTACGTGATCATGTCGCTGCTCGGGCTGCCCGAGGCCGACTTCCCGCGCATGCTCAAGCTGACCCAGGAGCTGTTCGGCAGCGACGACGCGGAATTCAAACGTGGCACCACCAACGAGGATCAGTTGCCCGCGCTGTTCGACATGTTCCAGTACTTCAACGGGGTGACCGCCTCGCGCCGCGAGCATCCGACCGAGGACCTCGCGTCGGCGATCGCCAACGCCCGCATCGACGGCGAGCCGCTGTCGGACATCGACACCGTGTCGTATTACCTCATCGTGGCCACCGCGGGCCACGACACGACCAGCGCGACCATCTCCGGTGGCATGCAGGCGCTCATCGAGAACCCGGACCAGCTGGCGCGCCTGCGCGACAACCTCGACCTGATGCCGCTGGCCGCCGACGAGATGATCCGCTGGGTCACCCCGGTCAAGGAGTTCATGCGCACCGCCGCCGCGGACACCACCGTGCGCGGAATACCGATCGCCGCGGGCGATTCCGTGTTGCTGTCCTACGTGTCGGCCAACCGCGACGAGGACGTCTTCGACGACCCGTTCCGCTTCGACGTCGGGCGGGACCCCAACAAGCACCTGGCCTTCGGCTATGGCGTGCACTTCTGCATGGGGGCGGCGCTGGCCCGCATGGAGGTCAGCAGCTTCTTCTCCGAGCTGCTGCCCAGGCTGAAATCCATCGAGCTGACCGGCGATCCCGAACTCATCGCCACCACCTTCGTCGGAGGGCTCAAGCACCTGCCGGTGCGCTACTCGCTGGCCTGATTCCCTAGCCTCTAGGCCATGGCGCGCAGGACGATCGTCATCACCGGTGCCAGCGACGGACTCGGCGCCGCGGCGGCCCGTCGGCTGCGCCGGGGTGGCGCAAACGTCGTGGTGGTCGGCCGGTCGCACAGCAAGACCGCCGCCGTGGCCGCCGAATTGGACGCCGACCATTTCGTGGCGGACTTCGCCGACCTGTCCGCGGTCCGGGTTCTGGCGGACGAGATTGGATCCCGGTACCCGCGCATCGACGTCTTGGCCAACAACGCCGGCGGCCTGTTCACCAAGGCGCAGCGGACCGTGGACGGCCACGAGATGACCCTCCAGGTCAACTACCTGGCGCCGTTCCTGCTCACCACGCGGTTGATCGATGTGCTTGTCGATTCCCGCGCAACCGTCATCAACACCACCAGCTCGTCGCACCGAATGGTTCCGCGCGTCTCGATCGCCGACCTGGAGGACACGACCGGGCGCCGGCCCAGCTCCGCCTATGCCCTCACCAAACTCGCGATCGTCTTGTTCACCAGGGAATTACATCGGCGCTACCACGCCCGCGGATTGTCCGCGGTGACGTTTCACCCCGGCTATGTCAACTCCAACTTCGGCGATGCCTCGGGCTCGCGGTTCCTCGTGTTCATGAAGTACCGCGTGCCGCTGGCGGTCCGGTTCACCGCCACCGTCGACGAGGCGGCCGACCAGCTGGTCTGGCTGGCGTCGAGCACGCCCGGTGTCGACTGGACCTCCGGCGAGTACTACTCGAATGGCAAGATCGCCAGGGCCAACCGCACGGCCTACGATCCCGTGCTGGCGCGTGAGCTGTGGGATCGCACCCTGGCCAAAATCGTTTGACCGCGCGAGGTCCATTGGCATTCGGCGGTGGGACCAAAGTCACCAGAATGCGCCACGCCGCTCCATGAGCGCGACAGCGCTTCTGTCCCGCAGCATGATTCGTACATGTACCACACAAGTTGCCCGAATTCTCCGACGCATCCGATGGTCACCATAGCGATCGACGAGCACCGCGGAAGAACATACGCGAAGGCCGAGTTGCAATGGGGCAGTGTGCGTTTGGCCGGGGTCGGGATCGCCTACCGCCACCCGGCCGACACTTTGTCGTGCGATGCCGGCCAGGAGCGGGCGGCGGCTCGGGCGCTCTCGGACCTGGCTAAGAAGGTCAGCGGGCTGCGCCGGATCGGGGCCTGACGGCACACACCCGGGCCGCCAGGCCGGTGGCCTGGGTGCGGGTACTAACATTGCAGCTCATGAGCCACGTCGAGCTGATCGGTCCCGCGCAGTGACCGCATCGACCGCATTGGTGACCGGCGGCGCGTCCGGCATCGGGCTGGAGGTCGCCGGGCTGCTGCGCGACGCGGGCCACCGGGTTGTGACGTGGGACCTGTCGGGCGCCGACATCGATTGCGACGTCAGCGATCCCGACGCAGTATCCGCAGCTATGCAGCAAACGGTGCGCGAGCACGGGGTGCCGACCCGGGTGGTGACGTCCGCCGGTATCGGGTCGTCGGGCCCGTCGGGTTTGTTGCTCAAACAGGCGCCCGCCGATTGGGAACGGGTGCTGTCGGTGAACCTCACCGGCACCTGGCTGACCCTGCGCGCCGCCGCGCAGGCCATGGTCGAGGCCGAGGTGCACGGTTCGATCGTCGCCGTCTCCAGCATCAGTGGCACCGTGGCCGATCGCGACATGGGCGCATACTGCGTGTCCAAAGCCGGCGTCGACATGCTGGTCAAGGTCGCCGCCGTGGAATGGGGCACCTACGGCATCCGGGTCAACGCCGTCGGGCCGGGCGTGACGCGCACCCCGATGCTGCCCAACCCCGACGCCTGGCTGGGCTGGGCCGACGGCCTGTCCAGGCGGACCGCGCTCGGTCGCCTGGGTGAGGCCAGCGACGTGGCCGGCGCCATCGTCGGTGTCCTGGAACTGCCCTGGGTGACCGGTCAGGTGGTGCACGCCGACGGCGGGCTGGCCCTGCACAGCCCGATCGACGCATACGGCCAACTGGAGAAGCTGATGCGGCTGAAGCGACTGCGGCAGATCCGAGAGCAGCGGGAGAAAGCCAAAGAGGCCTAGCTGCCGAAGTCGATCACGCCCCTGACGATGGTGCCGTTGAGCAGGTCGTCGTACGCGTCGTTGACGTCGTCGAGGCGGTAGCGCTTGGTTATCATCTCGTCGAGCTGCAGCTGCCCGGTCTGGTAGAGCCGGGCCAGCCGCGCGATGTCCGCCTTCGGGTTGCACGAGCCGAATATGGTGCCCGCCAGCGTCTTGTTCATCAGGATGAAGTCCTGCAGGTCGATGTTGACGGACCGGGTCAGCTGCGACGTCATGCCGGTGAGGACACACGTCCCGCCCTTGCGGGTCAGCTTCACCGCGTCGCGGACGTCGTCGGCGATGATCAGGGACGGCGAGACCACCACGGCGTCGGCCATCACCCCGTAGGTCAGGTCCCGCACCACGTCGAGCGCCTCGGCGGCCGTCGCGGCGCTGTGCGTCGCGCCGAACTGCAGCGCCGATTTCTGTTTGAATTCAACGGGATCGACCGCGACGATGTGTGCCGCGCCGTTGATCCGGGCGCCCTGGATCGCGCCGGTGCCTATTCCGCCGACGCCGATGACGACGACGGTATCGCCGGCGCGCATGTTGGAGCGGTTTGCGACGGATCCGTAGCCGGTCGGGATGGCGCACGACAGCAGGGCGCTTGGTGCCAGCGGCAGGTGCGGATCAATCTTGACGAGCGAATTCGTCGACACCACCGTGTGTTCGGCGAAGGCGCCGACCTTGGCGATGTGCCCCAGATTCCGGCCGTCGGCGGTGTGGTGGCGGAAGGTGCCATCGGTGGGCATCCCCGGGACCATGGTGCCGATGCCGACGTCGCAGAGGTACTCGACCCCGGTCGCACACCAGCGGCACTGCCCGCACACCGCGACGAACGACATCACCACGTGGTCGCCCGGGGCGAAATCGGTGACGCCGTCGCCGACTTCGCGCACGATGCCGGACCCCTCATGGCCGCCGATCGTCGGGAACATCGTCGGCAACCCGAGCGAGCGCATCACCTCGTTGGGCGCCGACATGTCGCCCTTGAGGATGTGGTCGTCGGAGTGGCACAACCCGGCGGCGGCCAGCTGGACGAGGACTTCGCCGGCACGCGGCGGGTCCAGCTCGAACTCCTCGACAGACCACGGCCCGCCGACGTCGTGCAGAATCGCGGCGCGGCTTCTCATGCGGCCGGGGTGAACGTGACGGGAAGCTTGTTGGGCGACCGGAAGGTGAGGCCGACGATCCTGGACTCCTCGCCGGTTCCGTCGTCGGGCACGAAGGCCAAATGCTGGACGCGGTCCAACAGGCTGTTCAGCATGACACGCGTCTCCAGCCGCGCCAGGTGCATGCCCAGGCACATGTGGATACCGGCGGCGAACGCGATGTGGGCGTGGCGCGGCCGCAGGATGTCGAACGCGTCGGGGTCGGGCCAACGGCTTTCGTCGCGGTTGGCCGAGCCCATGCACATGTCGACCTGCGCGTCGGCCGGTATTGTCTTGCCGCCTATTTCGATTTCCTCGGTGGTGGTGCGCATGACCATCGTCAGCGGCGTTTCGACCCGCAGGCCCTCCTCGATGGCGGCCGGGATCAATGACCGATCCCGCTGGACCATCGCCAGCTGCTCGGGGTGTGTCAGCAACAGGTACAGCAGGTTGCCCGAGGAGCGGTAGGTGGTCTCCAGCCCGGCCGGCAGCAGCAGGCGCAGGAACGCGATGATCGCCTCGTCGGTGAGCTTCTCGCCGTCGATCTCGGCGGCCACCAGGTCGCCGATGATGTCGTCGGTGAGCTTGCGGCGCCGCTGCTCCACCTGGTCGAGGAAGTAGCCGTGCAGCTCGGCCGCCGCGTTGAGCCCGGCCATGATGTCCGTCGGGATCGAGATGAGGTCGAGGGACAACCGCCGGAACATGTCGAGATCCTCGGCGGGCAGACCGAGCAGCGTGGAGATGATCCGGGTCGGAAACTCGAACGTCAGGGCCTTCACCAGGTCGGCGTGGCCGTCGTTCTTGATCTCGTCGATCAGCTCATCGCAGACCGGCCCGATGACCGACGGTTCCCATCGCTCCAGCGCGGTGGCGCGGAAGGCCTTGGCCACCAGGCTGCGGTGGTCGTGGTGCTCCTTGCCGCCCATCGCCAGGATGGTGTGGCCCATCACCAATCCGATGGTCTTGTCGTAGGCGGCCGAGGTGAACACGCGGTCGTCGCGGAACGCCTGAAACAGCCCGTCGTAGCCGAACAGGACCCATTCGTCGTTCGGCCGCAGTTCCTCGGGCATCTGCGAGTGGTCCGCCAGCGAACCGTGCCAGACCGGATCGGTGCGCCGCATGTATTCGAAGAACGGATACGGGCTGGTCTCCCCGGTGAGGTCGAGGGTGACGGGTTGGCCGTCGGGGTCCGTGCTGAGCGTCATTCGCGCTCCTCCTGAGCAGCCGGGTAAGGCGGATAGGTGCCGAGGGAATGTCGCTATCATAGTATAAATAGCAACGAAGCCCAACGGGTTGTGCTCTGTCCAGGAGGCGGTGATTCTCAGGTGCCCGACCGGCGATTCGTGTGCTCCCTGGACGAACTGCCGCCCGGCGGGATGAAGCTGGTCGACGTGGGCAAGTTCGGCGTCGGCGTCTACAACGTGCGCGGTGAGCTGTACGCGATCGTCAACTACTGCTCCCACGAGGGCGCCCCGCTGTGCCTGGGCCTGCTCGGCGGCACCAACGAGCCGGCTCCGGAATCGCCCGACGGGATACGCCGCGTCCGCGACGGTCAGATCGTGCGATGCCCTTGGCACAATTGGGAATTCGACGTCACCACGGGCCAAAACGTCGCCGATCCGCGCCGCCGCATCCGCACCTACCGGGTCGATGTCACCGATGGGGAGGTGTTTTTGACCGCATGAATCCCATGATCATCGACGCATGCGTGCAACCGCACTTTCGCTACAACGCGGAGATACGGCGCTACCTGCCGGCCGCGCACCAGCTGCGGTCGATCCCCGATGTCGAGAAGCAGTGGTATCAGGCGCCCGGCGGCGACTACCGGGAGGACCTCTACGGCGACCACTACCCGGGTTCGGATCCCGAGACCGTGAGCCGGCACCTCTTCGATGACATGGGCGTCAAGCACGCCATCCTGAACCCGCTGACCCGCGGCAACATCGCCGACTACCTGCTGAACAGCCGAATTTGCGCGGCGGTCAACGACTGGCTGCTCGATCGCTGGCTGGAGCCCGACACCACCGACCGGTTCCGGGGCACCATCCGCGTCAACCCCGAAGACGCCAAGGGCGCCGTCGCCGAGATCGAGCGCCTCGCCGGCCACCCGAAGCTGGTGCAGGTCGGTGTTCCCATGCAGTCGCGCGAGCCGTACGGCAAGCCGATGTTCGAGCCCATCTGGGAGGCGGCCGCCGCGCACGGGCTGCCGGTCGCGGTGCACATCAACGGCGGCAACGGCGTCGACCACCCGCCCACCTTCGCCGGGCACGCGCACACCTATCCCGGATACGCGGCGTTCATGCCGCTGAACTACTTCGTGCATCTGGCCACCCTCATCATCGAGGGTATGTTCGGTCGGCACCCGGGCCTGAAGTTCGTGTTCGCCGACGGCGGTTACGACATCCTCACCCCGCTGATGTGGCGACTCGACACCTTCTGGCTGTCGATGCGCGACCAGACGCCGTGGGTCGACCGGTATCCCAGCGAATACCTGCCCGGCCACGTCCGGTTCTGCTCCTCGGCATTCGACGGGCCGACGGAGGCCGAGTCGATGCAGCGGTGGATGGACTTCACCGGCAAGTCCGACCTGCTGATGTACGGATCGGGCTATCCCCATTGGTCCACCTCGGCGCCGGACGCGACCGCCGACGGTCTGGATGCCGCTCAGCGGGAAAAGGTGTTGTGGCGCAACGCCGGTGAGCTCTATGGGCTGAAGGAGCGTGTGTGATGACGACGATCGAACGGCTCGATTCGGCCACCGGTCAAGAGGACGAGATAGCGGTGAGGATCGTCGACACCGACGTGCACCCGTTGCCGGTCTCGGCCGATGTGCTCAAGTCCTACGCGCCGGCCGAATGGGTGGACAAGATCTGGCCGACGGGCAACGCGGTCAGCCCGGTGCCGCATTTCTACGACACACCCGATTCGTACAAGACGATGTCGCTGCGCCTGGACGCCGCCCCGCCGGGCGGCGGGGTCGCCGGCAGCGACCCGGATTTCGCCGCCAAGCAGTTGCTGCTCGATGCCGGCGTGAGCATCGCGACGCTGGAGCCGATGTGCGATGCCCAGCTGCCCCAGGCCGAGCACGTTCTGAAGTCGACCTACAACGACTGGCTCGCCGACGTCTGGCTGGACAAATACAACTGGCACGGCCGCTGGCGCGGCTCGATCAGCATCAGCGCGCAGACACCGGAACTGGCCGCCCGCGAAGTCGAGCGGTGGGCGGGGCACCCTTACATGGCCCAGGTGCTGATGACACCCCAGACCCGTGGAATCCCTTTCGGAAACCCGCATTTCGACCCGCTCTACGAGGCGGCCGCGCGCAACGGATTCCCGGTGGCCACACACCTGATGGGGCAGACACCCTTCGAGTTGATCCCGATCTACCCGGTCGGCAACCCCGCGCACTGGCACGACTTCTTCGCATCCTGGCCGCTGCTGTACGTCTCGCACCTGATGAGCCTGGTGTTCGACGGCGCGTTCGACCGCCACCCCGACCTGCGGATCGTCTTCGTCGAAGGCGGCTTCACGTGGGCGATGCCGGTGATGTCGCGGATGGACCGGATCTGGGAAGCCCGCCGCGGCGACCTGCCGCACGTGCGCCGGAGGCCGTCGGAGTATGTGCGCGAACACGTTCGGTTCACCACTCAGCCGCTGGAAGACACCGACACCGTGCAGTTCCGCGAGTACCTCGAGATGATGGACCTCGGCGACAACCTGATGTTCTCGACGGATTACCCGCACTGGAGCTACGACTCGCCCACCTATGCGATCAACCGGTTCCCCGCCGACCAGCGGGAGCGGATCATGCGCGGCAACGCGACGGCCCTCTATGGGCTTCCGGCGACCGTCAAGGCGCTTCCCGGGGAACGGTGACGCATTGGCGGACCTTACGCAGGCCAACCTGACACGGCCGCAAGGCCTCAACCGACTAGGCCAACCGGCTGCTACACGCGTACGTTCACACCAAATTGCATGTCATCGCAGCGGCATGCAACGGCTTCGACTCGCTGGTTCCCGATTGGGTTGTCTCGCAGGAGAATCGGGCGCTGCACGCGCAGACGCTGCGCCGTGTCTGCGCGCCATGTAGGCGGCTAGATCGGGGTGAACTTGGTGATGAGCCAGTTGCCGCCGACCCTGCTCATGCGCACCAGCACGCTGCTGACCGCCACCGACGGCTGGGGGCTGTCCTTGGTCGACGTGACCTGATCGACGAACACCAGCACGACGGCCGAGTCGGGGTGTAGCTCCGACACCGCGGCGCCCGTCACCTTGGCGGTGGTCTTCATCGACTTCTGCTTGGCCATCGGGGCCACGGTCTGCTGACTGAATTGGTCGTAGTAGGACAAGAAGTCGCCGGTCAGGTGCTTCCTGGCGGCGGCGAAGTCCTTGTCGAGCGAGTCGTACGAGTAGGACAGCAACGCCACCGTTGCGTCGGACCCGGCGCGGGCCACCGTTCGGGCGACGCTGGTATCGGTCTGTTGGTCGGGCCGGTACTGCTTGAAGTACAGCCACGTCGCCACGCCGCCGGAAATCAGCAGTAGCACAATCAGAACCGACGCAACGATCTTGCGCAGGCCGGGAGGCAGGCCGCGGCGCCGAGGTTCGCTCAGCTCCGCGTAGTCCTCCTCCTCGTCGGCATCGGGTTCCGCGGTGTCATCGGCTGCGTACTCTTCGGCTTCGGGGTCGACGTCGGTGTCGACGCCGGCTTCGGGTTCGCCTTCTGGTGCAGCCGAATCCATGTCGCGCACGTCTCCGGTCACGGTACGTACTCAACTTTCGACATCTTGTACTGCCCGCCGACCTTGGCGACCGTCACGCGCAGCCGCCAGACCAACGGTGGCACGTCCTTTCCGGGTGGGGAATTGGTGACCTGTGAGGTCGCCGAGACCAACACCACCGCGGAGTTGCCGTTGATGGACTCCAGGGCGGCGGCGTTCACGGTCCCTTCGGTCACCGCTTTCGATTGGGTGACCACCGAGATGAAGTCGTTGGCCCGCTGTTGGAAGTCGTCTTTGAATTGCCCGGTGGCGTTGTCGATCACGCGCTGGATGTCTTCTCTGGCGTTGTTGAAGTCGAGGGAGATCATATTGAGGACGCCCTGCTTGGCGCCCGCGATGAATGCCGCTTCCCGCTGTTGGTTTTGGGTGGCGTCGCGGTGTTGGAGCACCATGTATGCGCTGAGAGCGGCGAAAGCGCAGATGGCGATGACGGTGGCCACCGCGGCGAGCGCCGGCAACCGCCGTCGCCAGGCCGCTTGCTCCGTGACGGGCTCGTCGTAGTCCTCGTCGTAGTCGTCTTCGTAATCCTCGTCGTAGTCCTCGTCGTCGCCGTACGCCTCGACGGTCTCGGGCCCGCCGAGGGCCTCACGCCGCAGCCGTGCGGCGACGGCGCGGGCTTTCGCCGCGGCNCCGCCCGGGCCTCTTCGAGCAACTCCCTCGCGTCGGGGTCCGCGTCAGCCATCGCGATTACCGCTCGTCACGACCATTATCGATTGAACTCCGGTATCTCTTACGGTATTGCTCATTGCTAACATCAGAGTCTCCAGCGAACTCCGACGAGAACCGACCAGGCGGATGATCAATCACCCACATTTTCTCCCGAATCCTCCGGCGTCATGACCGCTGTCGACTCTCCCGAAAAGATACTCTTCGCTTCCACAACCCAGGCCTTTCTACAAAAAGAAGCGCCGCTGCGTCGCGTCCGCGAACTGCATGCGGCCGGCGAGTCCTTCGACCCGGCGTGGTGGCGCCGTGCCGCCGAACTCGGCTGGACGGCCCTCCTGGTGCCCGAGGAGTTGGGCGGCGGCAGCGTCTCGGGCAGCGGTGTCGAGGATCTGGCCATGGTCGCCGAACAACTCGGCAAGACGGTGGCGCCGGGACCGCTGTATCCGGTCAGCGTCGTGCTCGCGGCGCTCGCCGAGTGCGCCGATGCGCCCTCGCACACCGACACCATCGAGTCGCTGATGTCGGGTGAAACGGTGGCGTCGTGGGCGGTGAGCGAGCCCGGGCGGGGCTGGGCACCGCTGGATCCCTCGGTGACGGCCACCCAGACGGATGTCGGCTTTCGCATCGACGGCACCAAAGACCGGGTGGAGGCCGGCGCTCAAAGTGCGGTGCTGCTCGTCGTGGCGCGATGCGGCGGCGAGGTTCGTCAATTTCTGGTCCCGACGGACGCACCGGGCGTGCGCATCGAGCCCCAGCAGTCGGTCGACTTGGTGAAGCAATACGCGCGGGTGCATTTCGACGGCGCGGTCGTGGAGCCGTCGGCGGTTGTCGGCAGCGCGACCGAGACCGCCGCCCTCATCGACCGGCAGAGCCAGATCGCCCAGGTGCTGCAGTGTGCCGAGGTGGTGGGCATCCTGCAAACGGTGTTCGACTTCACCGCGCAATGGGCGCTCGACCGGCACACATTCGGCCGTCCACTGGCGTCCTATCAGGTGCTCAAGCATGGATTCGCCGACATGAAGCTGTGGCTGGAAGCCTGTCGCGCCACCACCGCCGCCGCGGTCGCCGACGTCGCCGCCCGCTCGGCGGGCGCGGGCTTGTCGGCCAGCATCGCCAAGTCCTACGTCGGTGAGATGGCCGTGCGGGTCGTCCAGGCGTGCGTGCAGATGCACGGCGGCATCGGCGTGACGTGGGAACACGACCTGCACCTGTACCTGAGGCGAGTCACGTTGTACCGGGCCATGTTCGGCACGCCCGAGGAACACAACCTGCGGGTGTACGAGTCGGAGAAGGCGGCCCGATCGGTGACGAACGCCGGATGACGACTACCGAATCCGTCGCCGAGTTCGCCGCTCGGGCCCGAGAGTGGTTGGGGGACAACATGCCCGCCATCGATCCCGAGCATCCACCGCCGGTCCCGCGCGACGACGAGCGATCGTGGCAGCGCGCCCGCGAATTGCAAAAGCGGCTTTACGAAGGCGGATTCGCCGGTATTTGCTTTCCCCGCGAGTACGGCGGCCTGGGCCTGGATTACGAATACCAGAAGGCGTTCGACTCCGAATCCTTCGGCTACGAGATGCCGCTCATTCTCAACACCCCAACGTTCACCATCTGCTGCGCCACCCTGCTCGACACCGGCACCGAGGAGCAGAAGAAGCGGCACATCGCCGCCGCCCTGCGCGGCGACGAGGTGCTCGTGCAGCTGTTGAGCGAGCCCAGCGGCGGGTCGGACCTGGCCGGTGTGATCACCCGGGCCGAACGCCGCGGCGATCGTTGGGTGATCAACGGCGCGAAGACATGGAGCACCAGCGCCTTTGCCGCCGACTACGGACTGTGCCTGGCGCGCACCGACTGGGACGTGCCCAAGCACGAAGGCCTGACCATGTTCCTGGTGCCCATCGCACATCCCGGAATCACGTTGCGGCGCATCACCATGCTGAGTGGATCGACTGAGTTCTGCGAGGAGTTCCTGGACGGCGTGGACGTGGGCGACGACGCCGTCGTCGGCGAGGTCAACGGCGGCTGGGCGGTGGCCTCTCGGCAGCTGTATCACGAACGCCGGGCGGTGGGGCAGGGTTCCGAGTTCTCCAGCGGCAGCGGCAGCGAGGGCGGTTCCTCTAAGCCCGTCGACTACGTGGCCCTGGCCGAGAAGACGGGCCGCGCCGACGACGAACGGGTCCACGAGATGGCCGGCCGGGTGCTCGTGCACCGCGCCGTGGCCGAGCAATTGATCGACCACGTGTACCGCAACGTCCGCGACGGCATCCTGCCACCCACCGCCGGGACGCTCATCAGGCTCTTCCATTCCGAGACCGTGACCCTGGACATGGACACCGCGCTCGCGATCGCCGGAAGTGCCGGCGTCGTAGGGGAATTCGGCGAGGGCCTGGAGGCCGGGCTGCGCTACCTGTCCCGGCAGAACGTCGCCATCGGCGGCGGCACCACCGAGATGGCCCGCAACGTCATCGGCGAGCGGGTGCTGGGCTTTCCGCGCGAGTACGCCGCCGACCGCGGGGTGCCGTTCAGTCAGGTGCGGCACGGGGTGGGCCGCTGACCGCACCGGGGCCGCGGCGTCGGCTCATCCCGTTCATCGGAATGTCGCCTGATCACTACCCGGATGGTCGCTGCCGGTTCACGATCGCTCTCTAATTTGCCAGTTGTCTATACAACTGCCTTTGGGAGTGTTGTGATCCAGTTGCACGACGTGGGCGTCCAGTACGGAGCGACTACAGCGCTGCACCCGCTGACCCTTGGTTTCGAGGCCGGTCGATTCACTGTTTTGTTGGGGCCGTCGGGAGCCGGCAAGTCGACGTTGCTGCGATGCATGAACCACCTGGTGGTTCCGACGAGCGGGTTTGTCGAGGTGGCCGGGGTTGGGCCACTGGCCGGCGGCGCGCGCCTCCGCGAGCACCGGCGGCGAACCGGGATGATTTTTCAGCAACATCAGTTGATCGGTCGATATACGGCGCTGCGGAACGCATTGCTCGGCACCGTCGGGTCCGCCGGCCTGGTCCGCGGTTTCTTGCCGCCGAGCCGAGCGCAGAAGCACTGCGCGCTGGCGGCTTTGGACCGGGTGGGATTGCTCGGCAAGGCAGTAGTGCGCGCGGACCGGCTCAGTGGCGGCGAGCAACAACGGGTCGGGATCGCCCGGGCGCTCACGCAGGAACCCGACATCGTCCTCGCCGATGAGCCGGTGGCCAGCCTCGATCCGGAAACTGCGATCGCCGTCCTGGGCCTTCTTCGGGAAATTTGCCGGCAGGACGGCATCACCGCCGTAGTCAGTCTCCATCAGGTCGAGCTCGCCCAGCGCTTCGCCGACCGGATCGTCGGACTCTGCGAAGGCCGTGTGGTGGTCGACGAATCACCCGGCCGCATCGGTCCTGCGGAGATCGCCCGCATCTACCGCCGCGACCGCGGCGGCCCAGCGTGCCCTACGACGGAGGAATCCTGATGAAGACTGTTCGCGTCATCGTGATCGCGTTGGTGGTTTTCCTGCTCGCCGCCTGCGGGGGCTCGCACGGGCAGACGACCGTCAACCCTGCCGTGCTGCGCGTCGCGCTGCTGCCCGACGAAAACGCCGCCACGGTGATCCAGAACAACCAACCGCTGAAGGACTACCTGCAGTCCAAACTCGGCAAACAGATCGAGCTGGTGGTCACCACGGACTACTCATCGATGATCGAGGCGATGCGGCGAGGCCGACTCGAGCTTGCCTATTTCGGCCCCTTGTCCTACGTGCTGGCGAGGTCGAAAGACCCCGACGTCGAGCCGTTCGCCGGGCTCGTGGAGAAGGCGGGCGAGCCGCCGGTCTACCACGCGCTGGTGATCGGCAACGTCAGCCAAAACATCGCGGCGATCGGTGACCTCAGGGGCAAGACCGTGGCCTACGGCGACCCCGCGAGCACATCGAGTCACCTGATTCCCAAATCGATGCTCGCCGATCAGGGCTTAACCGCGGGAAAGGACTATCAGCAGCAGTTTGTCGGCGCCCATGACGCTGTCGCCTTTGCCGTGCAGAACGGGAACGCGGCAGGAGGCGGGATCAGCAAACCGATTTTCGAAACGTTGGTGCAGAAGGGCACCATCGATCCGGCCAAGGTCCGCGTCCTCGCCGAGTCCAAGCCGTACCCGAACTATCCGTGGACCATGCGGAGCGACCTCGACTCGACGCTCAAGACATCCATCGTCAACGCGTTTTTGACCCTTCAGGATCCCGCGGTGCTCAAGCCGTTCAAAGCGGCCGGATTCGCGCCGGTGACCGACGCGGACTACGACGTCGTGCGCAAGCTGAGCTCGCAGCTGGGGCTCGATTTGTCCAGCCTGAGCCGGTGACGGTCATCACGCGAGGGACCCGGCACGGCCCCACGGACACGGGGGCAGAATGCAAGCCCGAATACGCGACGATCGTGCGCCTCGACGAGCGGCGGCGCATCCGCACCATCCTCGCGACCATCGCCGCCGCCGCGTTGGTGCTCGGCTGCTGTGCCTACGTCGGGCTCCTGGATGCACGACGCCTCGGCGAAGGGGCGCCCGCGTTGTTGTCGCTCCTCGGCGAGATGTGGCCCCCGAACTTCAGCCGGGCCGGTTCCTGGGTGTTGCCGCTGCTCGACACCCTGGCGATGAGCGTGGCCGGGACGGCCATCGCGATCGCGTTGTCCTTCCCGCTCGGGCTTGCTGCGGCGCGCAACACCACCCCGCACCCCGTCGTCTACCACCTGGCCCGGGCGATCCTGAACAGCTTTCGGGCGGTGCCCGAACTCATCATGGGCATCGTGTTCGTCGCGGCCGTGGGCTTCGGCGCGTTGCCGGGAGTACTGGCACTCGGATTGCATTCGGTGGGCATGGTGGGCAAGTTCTACGCCGAAGCCATCGAGCACGTCAGTCCCGCCCCGATCGAGGCCGCCCGCGCGGTTGGGGCTCGCCCCGTCCAGGTCATCGTGCACGGCGTGTTGCCCCAAGTCCTGCCCCAGCTGGCTGACGTATCAATATACCGCTGGGAGTACAACTTTCGGGCGTCGACAGTGCTTGGCATCGTCGGCGCGGGCGGCATCGGCTTTGAACTCATCGCGTCGTTGCGGACGCTGCAGTACCGGGAGGTGGCGGCGATCATGCTGATCATCTTGGCGACGGTGACCGTCGTCGACGCCGCCAGCGGCTGGCTGCGGCGGAGGTTCTCATGAATCCACAAGCGGGCGAGCCGTTTCGGGTCGTGATCACCCATCGGGTGCACGACGAGGTGCTTGACCTACTGGGGGCGTCATGCGAGGTGATCGCCAACCAGACACCAGGCAGCCTCACCCGCCGCGAGTTGCTCAGCCGATGCCGTGACGCGGATGCGTTGTTGGCGTTCATGCCCGACCACATCGATGAGGAGCTGCTGGGGCACAGCCCCCGGCTCAGGGTGGTCGCGGGAGCGTTCAAGGGCCACGACAACGTTGATGTCACGGCCTGCACCAGTCGCGGAATCTGGGTCAGTTACGTCGAGGACCTGCTGACCGACTCCACCGCCGAACTCGCGGTGGGGCTCCTGATCGCGCTGGACCGCCACATCCTCGCCGGCGACCGGCACGTCCGCCTGGGCCGGCACCGTGGTTGGCGGCCGGAGTTCTACGGCGGCGGGGGTGTTGCTCTTTCCCNGCGACCGGCACGTCCGCCTGGGCCGGCACCGTGGTTGGCGGCCGGAGTTCTACGGCGGCGGGCTGGCCGGCCGCCAGGTCGGGATCGTCGGAATGGGCGCGGTGGGGCGCGCGGTGGCCCGGCGGCTGCGAGCGTTCGACGCGAAGTTGCAATACACCGACCCCAAACCAGTGCCGGCCGCCGTCGCGGTGGAAGTGGGCGCGCGGCCGGTGACCCTCGAGGTACTTCTCGCGCAAAGCAGTGCGGTGGTGCTCACCGCGCCCCTGACCGCCCAGACTCGCGATCTGATCGGGCCGACGGCATTGCGGCTGCTTAGCGACGAAGCGCTGCTCGTCAACGTGGGCCGCGGCTCGGTCGTCGACGAGAACGCGGTCGCCGACATGCTCACGGGCGGTCGGCTGGGCGGCTACGCGGCCGACGTCTTCGCTTTCGAGGACTGGGCAAACGCGGGCCGGCCGCGCGAAATTCCGCCCGGCCTCCTCGCACACGACCGCACCGTGTTCACGCCGCATCTGGGTTCGGCCGTTCGTGACGTCCGTCGCCAGATCGAGCTGGCGGCCGCACAGAGCATCCTCGACGTTCGCATTGGCAAGGCCCCGTCCGCTGCGGTAAACACCATCGCAATGTCGGGGACCAACAATTGAGATTCACGACCTCCGGCCGGGACGGCCTCGCCGACGACACGTCCCGCGCAGGCAAACCCACTTACCTCGTGGTCGCCGACAAGCTTGCCGAACAAGTCGCTCGCTGGCCCTCGGGGACCCGTGTGCCCTCAGAACCGGAGCTGTCGGCCGCCGAGGGAATCAGCCGACTGACTGCCCGCGCTGCGGTGCAGGAGCTGGAGCGACGCCAGTTGGTACGTCGCCGCCGCGGCGCGGGAACTTTCGTCTCGAAAATGGTCGACTACAACATCACGGCGAACCTGGTCCCCAGCTGGAGCGCCAGCGTCCGCAGTCAAGGTGCGACGCCGCTTATCCGAACCGAATCCATCAACCCCGTACCCGCGACGCCGGAGGTGGCCGCCGCACTGGGTGCGAGGCCCGGATCCCGGGTGCTACTGGTCTCCCGACTGCGTTACGTCGATGGCGAACTGGCCGCGTGCGCCGACAGCTACCTGCCCGAGGATCTGGTGACCGGCCTCGCCGCACACCTGGCGCCCGACGGTTCACTTTTCGACGTGCTGGACAAACATTACGGACTGACGCCGGTCCGGGGCTGGACAAAGCTCGGACTGCAGGCGGCCCCCGACACGATTGCGCAAAGGTTGCAGCTGCGCGGCAAACCCCCGCTCATCGTGCTCGAGAGCCGCACCGACAGCCAAACCGTCCACCGCCCAATAGATCTGACTCACTCCTGGCTGCGACCGGAGGTCTTTCGTGTCACCGTGGAAATGGGCGCTCCCACGCCCGTCGTCCGCGATGGCTGAGACCACGCAAGGCCGCAACGCGCGCTGGGCGATCCGAGCGCGACGCCTGGTCGCCGACGGCCGCGAGCACCGCAATTGGTGGGTGACGGTCACCGGCGCGCACATCAGCTCGGTTGATTCGGCCCGCCCAACCGGCGTTCTCGCCATCGATTGTGCGCCAATCGATCTCATTCCCGGATGCGTGGACCTTCATGGCGACAGCTACGAAGCTCTGGCCCGTCAGTACGGGCCCATCGCAGGCGCGGCGCAGTTTAGCCGTCGCTGCCTAGAGGCCGGCATCACCACAGCGTTCGGCTGCGTGGCCGTCGAGCACAGCGCATACCCGCAACGGTCACCGGCCGCGGCCATCCCCGCACTGCTGGCGCTGCGCAAGCGCGTTGATGCGTGCCGATTGCGGACTCATTTGCGGGTAGACGTCACCGGCGATGGCGCGGAAGTCGCCGTAGAAGCGCTGCGCGCCGGTCTGGTCGACCTGGTGTCATTGATGGACCACACGCCGGGCCAAGGGCAATTCCGCACGGTCGAGTCATGGCGCCTGTACCGGCGCCGCCAGGGCGAAGACGAAGCCACGATCGACGATCGGCTCGCCCGCCTCCGTGCCGGCAGGCCGCGCGTCGACGACAACCGTTGCCGAGTGCTCGAGGCGGCCCGCCTCGAGCGAGTGACCGTCCTCAGTCACGACGATGACGGCCCCGTGTCGGTGGCCGCCAACCTGGCTCGGGGAGTCAACGGCATCGAGTTCCCCGTCCGCGCCTCGGCCGCAGCGGAGGCCCGGCGCCGCCGCGCGCGGGTGATCATGGGAGCCGGCAACGTGCTGGCCGGAGGCTCCCGATACGGCAACCTGTCGGTTCGCCAAGCCCTTGCGCTCGGCTCTCTCGACGCCCTTGTGTCCGATCACTCGCCGGAAGCGATGCTGCCCGCGGCCTACACGTTGGCCGACGGCGGCCTCACATGGAAAGACGCGGTGCGTCTTGTCAGCTCGGCACCTGCCGCCGTCGCGGGACTCACCGACAGGGGGCGCATCGCGGCAGGACAGATCGCCGACATGATTGCCGTTCGATATGCCGCTGGTAACCCGTCGATCGAGCGACGCTGGCTCGCGGGGCATCCGACTGCATGACCGCCTCGGCGGGGCCGCACTACTCTAAGGTGTTCTCGGGATCGCCGCTGACGACCGGCATTTGGACCAGCGACAAGACATGATGGGCCGGGCTGCCGGGCGGGGCCACCAGCACGAAGGCGCCACCCTGCGTCTGCGCCCGGTCGCGGGCGGCGGCCAGCGCGCTGACGCCCGCCGATCCGAGGTGGGTGACTCCGCTCAGGTCGATCGTCAAAGACCCTATGCCGGAGCGGCTTTCGACCGCGATCTGGCGGTCCAGCGTGGACGCGGTGGTGGTGTCGACGTCGCCGCTGACGACGATGCGGCCGGCGGCGTGGACTAGGGAGACGAATTCGGAGTCGACGTCTCGGCGGCGTGAGCGGCTGACGGTCGTGTCAGTGATGAAGTTGGCCCGTCGCGAAAGCGGGTGTGTCAGGCTGGCCGTCGTGCCGCCGTCGTCGTGCGTGATCTGCGCCTGCGACACCAGGGCCTCGGCCATCGCGAGTCCGCGCCCGCGACCCCCTGCGCCTTCGCGGTGGTCCTTCCACTGTCCATGATCGATCACGGAGGCGTGCAGGTTTCCGTCACCGGCCAGCGCGGCTTGGACGACGACGCCGTCGGGAACTTCGGTTGTGTACCCGTGTTCGACCGCGTTTTCGACGAATTCGGAGACCGCGTGCACAACGTCACAGATGTCGTCGGCGTCGGCCCCGATCTCCGAGAGCCAGTCACGAAGCCGCGTGCGGACCGCGCGCGCCGCATGGATCGTCGCGTCCACCGTGATGCGCAGCGGTGGCGGAGGCGTGCGCCGTTGCGCCGCGAGCAGGGTGACGTCGTCCTGATAGCCCGTCTCTCGCAGCAGCAATTCCAGTGTCTCCGAACAAAGCCGGTCGATCGGACGCCCCGGCGCGTTGATGACGAAGCCGCCGCTGCCGCTGGCGATGTTCGCGGCCAGTTCGGCGAATTCCGCGGTGCTGGAGCCCAGCGGCCGGCCCGGCCGTTCGATCAGGCCATCGGAATACAGCAGGACCGAGTCGCCCACCTCCAGCACCTCGGAGCGCACCGGAAATCCGGTGCCGCTGCCCAGGGGCCCCGCGCCCGAGGGTTCCGCGAACCGCGATTTTGCGCCGGCGCTCACCAGTAGCGGTGGCGGGTGTCCCGCTGTGCAGTACTGGAATTCGCCCGTCGCAGGGTCGAGCGAACCGACGCACAGCGTGGCCGACTTGGAACCCGGCACGTGCTCGCGGAAGCGATCGAGCTCTTCGAGCGCCTCAACAATGCTGTGCCCCAGTGAAATCTGCATGCGCAGGGCCGTGCGCAATTGCGACATCACCGCCGCCGCCTCGACGCCATGGCCGACCACGTCGCCGACGACGAGGACCAGCCGGTCCCCGAGGGCTATCGCGTCGAACCAGTCCCCACCGGCGGCGGTGTCCTGGGCGGCGACGAGGTATTCGGCCGCGATGTCGGCGCCCGGAACGACGGGCACCGACGGGGCCAGCAGCGCCTGCTGCATGACGATGGCCGAATCGCGCACGCTGCGGTAGCGCTCGGAGAGGTCCTCTATGCGCGCCTCGGCGGCCAGTCGCGCCCGCACCCGCTCGGTGACGTCGTCGAAGATGATCTGCACGCCCTCGACCGACCCGTCGTCCCCGCGGCGCGGTGTGACCACGAAGTCGAAGTACCGTTCCTGGATGCCCGATCCGTCATAGTCGGCTTGCAGCCGCCACTCTCTCCCGGATTGCGGTTCGCCCGTTTCGTACACCCGGTCGAACATCTGGTAGATCTGCTGGCTCTCCAACTCGGGGAAGACCTCGACCGCAAGCTTTCCAACCGGGTTGCCCCTCGGATTGAATGCGCGGTAGGCGGCGTTGACCGCCACGAACCGGTGGTCGGGCCCCTTCAGGCCTACCAGCATCGCGGGGACGTTCTCGAAGACGCGGCGAACATCGTCGGCCGCACCGACCGTCTTGTCCCACTCCTTTTCGGCGACCAATTGGCCGTCCCTTCCACCGAACCCCGCTACGCAGTCACATAACCAGGCCGAATGCATGGCGTTTGCACACGTAGTTGTCCAGATTAGCAACGACAGTCGGGTGCGTGGGGGACCAGTTCGTTTAAGCGCCTATATTATCCGTTGTAGAAATAGTTGCATAGGTGTAGTATCCTACTGAATTGCTGGTCTGATGAGGGGTTGTTGCGCTTGTGACAGCGCCAAACCGGGGCTTCGTGTCACGTGGTCGCCAGCGCTGAACGGACGGATCGCCCGCGACCGGCCACCGGGATCGTGGCCGGTCGGTTCCGGCGGGAATCGCCGCGTCCCGTCCACGACCACCGGCGCTCGTCACGATCGCTGAGCGCGCCCATCGCGCTGTA
Organism: Mycobacterium interjectum; assembly: GCF_900078675.2. Classification (GTDB taxonomy): domain Bacteria; phylum Actinomycetota; class Actinomycetes; order Mycobacteriales; family Mycobacteriaceae; genus Mycobacterium; species Mycobacterium interjectum. Next base: position 2,519,010 of record NZ_LT546237.1, on the reverse strand, counting down.
GTGCGCCACGCGTGGCGGCCGACCGGCAAGTGCGGTGCCCCATCGGACGCTGGGTCGTAGACGTCTTTGTCGTCGTAGACGTTGCCCGTGTCGTCTCGCTGGCCGAGCTCCTCGAGCCTTTCATCTGCTCGGTGATAAGCGCGAGGTCCTTCGATCTCGACCGTCGCCCGATGCTCCGGTGCCGTGCTCATCGCTCCTCCGCTTTCTCAAGCTCAGTTCTCGTCGCGCTCCTAATCTTTCGTCGTTGACACCCCGCGACGGTCCGAACACAGGCGCGCAAGCGTCAGCGTTTCAACAGGTTTCAGTACGCAAGCTTCCAGAATATGTGGCGCGTATTCGGGAAGACGCGCGTAGAGAGGAAAAGACGGAGAGCCCTGAACTTGTGGTGACAAGATCGCATGGGGCGGCTCGCCGGACCGCGTTCGCGCCGCGGTCTAGGTAGGAGGTGTTGCGTGCTAATGGATTTCGGCCTACTGCCGCCGGAGGTCAACTCGACCCGGATGTACACCGGCCCCGGATCGGGGCCGATGCTTGCCGCGGCGGCGGCCTGGGATGACTTGGCGGCGCAGTTGCACTCCACGGCGGCGTCCTACTCCTCGGTGATCTCGGGCCTGACGGTGGACTGGCGAGGCCCGGCTTCGGCGACCATGGCGGCCGCGGCCGCGCCCTACACGTCGTGGATCAGCGCCACGGCCGGGCAGGCCGAGGAGGCCGCTACTCAAGCCAGGGTGGCGGCCCTCGCCTTCGAGACCGCGTACGCCACGACGGTGCCACCGGCGGTGGTGGCAGCCAACCGTGCGCGGTTGATGGCGCTGGTCGCGACGAATTTGCTCGGTCAAAACACCCCGGCAATCATGGAGACCCAGTCCGAGTACATCGAGATGTGGGCCCAGGACGTGGCAGCGATGTACGGCTACGCCGGCTCCTCGGCGACCGCCTCGCAGGTCACGCCGTTCAACCCTCCGCCGCGGACCACCAACCCGGCTGGCTCTGCCGGACAAGCCGCCGCGATCGCGCAGGCCGTCGGGGGGGCCGCAGGGCAAACACAAACGCTGCCGCAGTTGATGTCGGCGGTGCCTTCCTCCCTGCAAAGCCTGGCGGCACCGGCGTCCTCGGCCGCCCCGGCGGCCGCCGCGGACCCGTCGGCCCCAGCCTCGCTGGCGTCATCCGTCAATACCATCATCAGCTCGATAACGGGGCCGTCGTCGCCGTTGTCGCTCTTCACAATTCCGGGCGTGCCGTACCTGCTGGGCGTCCAGAGCTACCTGCTGCCCCAAAACGCAGTGAACATCGCCAACGCCGCGAGCAAGGCGGCGGCCGCGTCGGCGAGCAGCGCCGGCCTGGCGAACGTGGGTTCGGAGACGGGTGGGCTGGGTTCCACCGTATCGGCGGGGGTTGGCCGCGCGGGCCTCGTGGGTGGTTTATCCGTGCCCCAGGGCTGGACCACCGCCGCCCCGGCTGTCAAGCCAGTCGCGGCGGTGTTGATGGACAGCGGGCCGGGTGGGGGCCCTGCTGCGGTCGCGGCGCAGGGCGAGGGCCCCTTGTTCAGCAACATGGCCCTGTCCAGCCTGGCCGGACGGGCGATGGTTGGCACCGGTGGCGCCGCCCCACGGTCGGCGGGCACGGCCGGGGGAGCGGTTGCTGCCGGTGAGGCCGGCGGCGCTGTCAACATCTTCCTGGTACCCACGGGTGCACAATGACCGTCGTTGCGCGCGAAACGATTTCGAAGAAGAGCGCGGCGGATGCCGTGTCGAGGGCGGTCCGCGCTCGGTTCGCGGCCGCACACGACAAGTTTGTGAAAAGCCTCCTGGCTGAGGCCCAATCGCGTGTGTTCGCCGGCTCCGGGGACACCGCTGGTACCACCTGAAGGACGGTGCGATGTATTTCGGTTTGTTCCCGCCGGAAATCAACTCCGGCCGGATGTATGCCGGTCCGGGATCGGGACCGATGTTGACCGCCGCGGCGGCCTGGGACGATCTGGCGGCTCAGTTGCAGACGACGGCGGCCTCCTATTCGTCGGTGATCTCCGGGCTCACGACGACGTGGCGGGGTCCGTCCTCGGTGGCGATGGCGGCCGCGGCCGCACCCTACGTCGCGTGGATGAGCGCCACCGCTGCGCAAGCCGAACAGACCGCCATGCAGGCCCGGACGGCCGCAGCGGCATATGAGACGGCATTCGCGGCGACGGTACCGCCGCCGGTGATCGCGGCCAATCGCAGCCAGCTCGCATCGTTGGTGGCGACCAACCTCTTCGGGCAGAACACCCCGGCGATAGCGGCCAATGAGGCCCAGTACAGCCAGATGTGGGCCCAAGACGCCGGCGCGATGAACAACTACGCCGGCCAGTCGGCGGCCGCCGCGACCGTGACGCCGTTCGCCGCGCCGGCCGCGACCACGAATCCGGGTGGGCTGCTCGGCCAACTCGCGACGATCGCGAACACCTACATCACTCAGGTGGTCAGCACCACCCAAGCCCAGATCTCTAACTTTTTTGCGGCGATACCCACAGCGCTGCAGAGCTTTTCGACGATCGCTACGGGGCCGAATCCGCTTTCCGGTCTGCTGACGGCCGCCCAGGATTTCGCCGGAATGCAAAGCATCAACTCCCTCACCGGCGATCTCGAGACGATCCCGAAAGTCATTTTGCCCGCTAATGACGTGATGATCACCACCATCATGAGCCTGGTGTTCGGGACGAAGTATCTGAACGGCTTGGCGAGCGCGGGTGCCGGGGCCGCAGCGGCGGGAGGCGGAGCGGCTTCCCACCTTGTCGGCAGCGCGGGACTGGGCGAGGGTGGTTCCGCGGTATCGGCGGATGTCGGCGGGGCCGGACTGGTGGGCGGGATGTCGGTCCCTCCGAGCTGGGCCACGGCCACCCCGGCGATCAGAACGGTTGCCTCTGTGTTGTCCCATGCCGGACAGGACGCGATACCGGCGGGCGCGGTCAGCGACGGAACCCTGCTCAGCGGGATGGCGGTGGCGGCTATGGCTGGAAGCGCGCTGGGCGCGGCGGCGCCGAGCGCTCTGCGCGGTGCCGGGGCCAAGCTCACCTCATCGTCGCTGAAGAATTCCTCGGCCAAAGACGGCGAGTCGCCAGAGACGCTCCAGCGTCTGGTCGCCGAAATGGCAGAGAAACCCGACAACGTGCAGCACTGGCACACCGATCTGGGACAGCTGGAGAGCCTTTTCGCAAAGTTGAAGACCAAGCCGGGCATTCACGCGGTGCACCTGTCCGACGACGATTTCAACAAGATAGCGCAGAGCCAGTCACTGGGCTGATGCCGGCGCCATGACACAGTGTGTCCGGAAAGAACCGCAGTGCAATCGATTGTGGCAAAGCGGCGAATGCAACTAAGGACCCCGATGAACGGTTGCCCACAGTTTTCGTGGGTACCTCTGGTGTCGCGTAGCGAAGCAGAACACATGAGGAGGGTCCAATGAGCAATCCGAGTGCGATCATCCAAGAACTGCACGAGACCTTCCAAAAGGATCGGGGACTCGTTGATCTCGTCGAGCGTTCCTTGATCAGGGCCCGCGAATCGGCCCAGGCCGAGTTGAGACCCGAATTGTTCGAGGCCCTGGAGTGGCCGACCGACGTCGATCAGTACCAGGACTACCTAAGGCGTTTCGTCAGATGGCTCCCCCGCCAGTCGGAGGCGAAAGCATGGCAGCACCTGGAACCGGACGAAAGGCAGGCCAAGGAGGTCGATGACCGGATCGCACACTTTTTCTTCCTCGTCGATCAGGAGGTCGACGGTGGTGCGCCCCAGAACTCCGAGACATTCCGCGGTTGGATGACGGATTTCGCGCGCCAGTGGGGCAGCTTTCTGGACACACCGGACTCGTTCAGCCAGGAGACGCTGCAGTCCTTCATCGATGACGCACCCGAGTATCGGGTGCACGAGTCGCTGATCGACGGGGAGCCGAACATGCCGAGCGGTTGGTTGACCTTCAATCAGTTTTTCGGCCGTCGATTGAACGGCGGGCTACGCCCGATCGCCGAACCGACAAGCAATCTCGTGGTGACCTCGCCTGCCGACTGCGTTTTTCAGCACGCATACGAGATCGACGGCGACTCCAACGTCCCGCCCGTGACCGTCAAGTCGGTCAACACCTTTGGCAATGTCAAGCAGCTCATCGAGGGCAGCGCGTACAGCGAGAGCTTCGCCGGCGGCACGTTCGTCCACTACATGCTGAAACCGTCGTCGTATCACCGTTATCACCTGCCCGTGTCGGGCCTAGTCAAGGAGTCCTTCACCATCAGCGGGCAGGTTTTCATGCAGGTGTCGATCGATGGTCACGAGTTCAAGTCCAGCGACAGCGCGACCACCGGTTACGAGTTCTTCCAAAATCGGGGGGTGGTCACCATCGACACGGCGGCTTCCGATTCTGACGACATCGGGGTCGTCGCGGTCATCCCGGTGGGGATGGCGCACGTGTCGTCGGTGATGCTCACCGCGGTCGAAGGCAAGCACATGGCAAAGGGCGAAGAGTTCGGCTATTTCCAGTTCGGCGGCTCGGACATCATCATCCTTTTCCAGGAGGGTGCCGACCCACGGATCGACACCAGCGAGCACTACCGGTTCTTCGGCACGCCCGTGGCCCGCGCAAGCTCACAACGTATTGCAAGATAAATCACAGCGAATCGTTCGGTGAGCGACCGTTTGTGGCGGTCTTGCGCGGGCACGCGATCGGCCATGATGCGCTCACACGACATCGTTGACTGGAACCCGGAAGACACCAAAGCTTGGGAGTCGAGCAACAGGGCAGTCGCCCAGCGGAACATGATCTGGTCAATCGCGACCGACCACGTCGCATTCGGGGTCTGGTCGCTGTGGTCGGTGTTGGTGCTTTTCATGCCCGAATCGGTTTACGGCTTTTCGGCGAGCGACAAGTTCCTGCTGGTGGCGGTCAACACGTTGGTTGGTGCTGTCATGCGCATTCCCTACACGGCGGCGATAGGCATCTTCGGCGGTCGCAATTTCACGGTGGCTTCGACCGCGGTGCTGTTGATCCCCACCGGCGGCACGATCGTCCTGCTGGCGAATCCCGGCCTGCCCCTGTGGCCATATCTGGTGTGTGCGGCGCTGACCGGGCTGGGCGGCGGAAACTTCTCCGCGTCGATGACCAATGTGAATGCCTTTTACCCGCAGCGGCTCAAGGGCTGGGCCCTGGGCCTCAATGCCGGCGGCGGCAACATCGGCGTGCCGGTGATCCAACTGGTCGGCCTGCTGGTGATCGCGGTCGCAGGCCACCGGCAGCCGTACTGGGTGTCCGGGCTTTATCTGGTGCTGCTGACGATCACCAGCATCGGTGCCTTCGTGTACATGGACAACATCAAGGAGTACCGAGTCAATTTCGCCGCCATGCGGAAAATGATCGGGCAGTGGGACTCCTGGCTGCTCTCGCTACTGTATGTCGGCACCTTCGGTTCGTTCATCGGGTTCGCGTTCGCGCTGAGCCAGGTGCTGCACATCAAATTCACCGAAGCCGGGCAAAGTTCGGCGCAGGCATCGCTGCACGCCGCCCAAATCGCCTTCGTGGGGCCTCTTTTGGGCTCGCTAGCCCGCATTTACGGCGGTAAACTGGCCGACCGCGTCGGCGGTGGCCGAGTGACGCTCGCCGTCTTCGGCGGCATGGTCGTCGCTGCCGGATTGCTCGTTTTCGCGAGCACGCTCGAGGACAACAACGGCGGCCACTTCACCACCACGTCGATCGTCACCTACATCGTCGGTTTCGTCTTGTTGTTTCTCTTCTCCGGCGCGGGCAACGGATCGATCTACAAGATGATCCCGTCGGTGTTCGAGGCACGCAGCCACTCGCTGGATCTCAGCGACGAGGATCGCATGCATTGGTCGAAAAACGTTGGGGGAGCGATGGTCGGGTTTGCCGACTCGATCGGCGCCTTTGGGGGCTTCGCCATCGACATCGCGCTGCGGCAGTCGTATCTGATGGTTCGCACGGAGACGCCCACATTGTGGATCTTGCTGGGGTGTTACATCGGCTTCGCCGTTCTGACCTGGGCCGTCTATGTGCGTCAGCCGGTCACGGCACGCGGATAGGATTGCGACCAAGACCAAGGAGAGCAGCGCGGCGAAACCGGGGTGATCACGATGAACGGCCTTTTACTGGAGTTAGTCGACGGGTGGCGGCCGGCGCTCTATGCCGCCGTCAAGGCCCTCGCGTTGTTCATCACCGCCGCAACGGCTTTCCGGCTCACGCTGCGGCGCACCATCGCCGAATTCACGCCATTCGACTGGATCACCGCCGTTGCGGTCGGCGCCATCGTCGGCCGCACCGCCACGGCCGCCGACACGTCGTGGCTTACCGGAGCGGCCGCACTGTTGGCGTTGATCGCCGCGCACGACATCGTCGCGCGCCTGCGGTTCATCCCGTGGGTGCGCCGACTCGTTGACCCGCCGGTACGAGTGCTCGTCCGCGACGGCGAACTCGATGTAACGAACTTGAGACGTTGCAGACTGACGCACGAGGACCTCGCCGCGATCCTCCGCCAGCACGGTTACCAAACACCCCGCGATGTTCGCCTCGCGCTCTTCGAGACCAAAGGTGTGGTCTCGGTGTTCGCCAATCCCGCCCAGGGCGGGCCGGCATCCTAGGTTCCAGACCCGATCTCTCGTCCAACCTTGACCTTTTTGCTCGGGGCCATTCTGTCCCCGACGGATCCGGTGTTCGCGGCGGCTATCGTGGGGCGCTGCGATATCCCGGACCCGTTGCGCCGCCTGCTCAATGTGCAATCCGGCTTGAACGACGGGCTGGCGTTGCCCTTCGTCGTGATGTTCCTGGCCACCGCGCAGGGCGCCGGGTTCGATGTTTTGCATGTCGGGATGGAATTCGTTGCTGGGGCTGGCCTTCGGCGTCGGGGTGGCCGTCGCCGTGGCATTGGCTTGGCGGGCCAAGATATTGACCACCGAGCCGCACCTGCAGCCCCTCGGTCCGCTCGCGATCGCGGTGCTGGTCTACGCGTGCTGCCACCTTACGCACGCCAACCCGTACCTCGCGGCCTTTGCCGCCGGGTCGACGCTGGGCACCCTCGACCGCGTCGCCGCCGAGCAGTTTCAAAGTTTCGGTGATCTGCTTTCGGAAGTCACCAAGTTCGCCGCGCTTCTGGTTTTCGGTGCGTTGATCACACCGGCTCGCCTGACCGGATTGACTTGGCGTGACTGGGCTTTGGCGATTCTCGTGATTGCCCTCATCCGGCCGGCCGCGCTATTGCTGTCGCTGCTGTGTACGCGCCTGCTTATGCGCCAGCGGATGACGGCGGCGTGGTTCGGTCCGAAAGGCTTCGCCTCGGTGGTCTACGGTCTCTTGGTTCTGCAGGCGGAATAAGCGACAGCGAGCTGGTTTTCAACATCGTCGCGGTGACCACCGCGCTGTCGATCGTGCTGCACTCATCGACCGACGCGCCCATAGCGAAGGTTTTGCGCGTCGAACCACCGGACGACCTGCCGGGTCGCGGTGCCGAGCAGGGGGCCGAGGAAAGCGCCGGCTCCTAGCTGCGAGGCGACCCGGGCGTCGGGTCAGGCTGAGACCGGCTTCTTCGCGGGCTCGGAAACCTTCATCAGCTTCATCAGGTTGCCCCCCATGATCTTGGCGACGTCCTCCTCGCTGAAGTCGGTGAGCTCGTCGACGAAGGAGATGGGGTCCTTCAGGCCCTCGGGGTGCGGCCAGTCCGAACCGAAGAGCACCCGGTCGGTGCCCACCATCTTGACGATCTCGGTGAACCGGTCCTCCCAGAACGGGGTGATGTAGACGCAGCGCTTGAACGCCTCGATCGGGTCCTCGCTGAACGGCTGGGGCATCTTCTTGTAGACGCCCTTGAGCCCCTTGAACAGGTCGGGCACCCAGTCGGCGCCGTTCTCGATCGACAGGATCCGCAGCTCGGGGTTGCGGGACAGCGCGCCGTGGCACACCAGCGCGCCCATCGCGTCCAGGATTGGCCGATGGCCCATCGCGAAGCTGCGGAAGGCGGTCGGCTTGAACGGCAGGAACTCGTCGCCGGGCTCCCACACGTTCGCGAATTCCGAGTAACCGCTGTCCGAGGCGTGCATCGACACCGGCAGCTCGGCCTTGATGCAGGCCTGCCAGAACGGGTCGAACTCCTCGAGGCCGAACGAGCGGCTGCCCTTGAAGCCGGGCACCGGCGCCGGGCGGACCAACACGGTACGGGCACCGCGCTGCAGAACCCACTCGAGTTCTTCGAGCGCACGCTCGACGATCGGCAGGGTGATCACCGGGGTGGCGAAGATGCGGTCCTTGTAGTTGAACGACCACTGCTCATACATCCATTCGTTGAGCGCGTGGATGACGTCGTGGGTCATCTCCGGGTCGTCCTTCATCCGTTCTTCGACCAGGCTGGCCAGGGTGGGGAACATCAGGGCGTAGTCGATGCCGAGCTCGTCCATGACCTCCAGCCGCGCGCCCGGTTCGCGGAAGGCGGGAATGGCCTTCATGGGCTCGCCGAGGATCTCGCGGTAGCTCTTGCCCTGGGCCCCGTTCCGGAAGTAGTCCTCCTGCGCCCCGGGCCGCGCGACCACCTCGAACGTGGGGTTGGGGATGTATTCGCTGATGTGGCCGCGCACCACGATCTTGGTGCGGCCCCGCACCTGCACGTAGTCGATGACGCGCTTGCGGTTCTCCGGCAGGTACTTGGTCAGCGCCTCCTGCGGCTCGTACATGTGGTTGTCGGCGTCGAAGACGGGGAAGGAAAGTTCGCGAGACGGCATGGCGATCTCCTTGGGACAAGTTTTGGGTTCTCGGTAGGTGGTAATGACGTTACCACCTTTGCGCGGCGGGGTGTAGGGGACCTAATCGTCGGACGGGAGGCCGGCCGTCGGCGTCGGTCCGTTGATGATCGCGAAGTTCACCGTCGCGGTCGCGGCGAGCTCGTCGCCGTCGCCGTAGATGTCGACCTGCATGACCATCGCCCGGCGGCCGGATCGGAGCATCCGCGGCACCGCGCGCGCGGCGCCCTGCTTGATGGGCCGCAGGTAGCGGACGAAGAGGTCGGCGGTCGTCATGGTGGTGCCGGGCTGCAGGTATTCCAGTCCGAACTGTCCCCCCGCCACGTCGACGAGCGTGGCGATCAGCCCGCCCTGCAGGGCGCCGGAAGTGTTGGTGACGTGGGGGCTCACGGGCATGGTCATCGCGAATTCGCCATTGTGGATGCCCGGTCGCATCCCGATTTGGGCGAACAGCTCGCCCAGCGAGGGCGTCGGCGACTCGTCGGTTTCGCGGATGCCGAGCGCGCGGCTGCAAAAGTCGTACAGCTGGCCGACGTCGATCGGTGTGCTGATCAATTCCGCGCCGAGCCAATGCAATCGCTGCGCGCCCATGATCGTCTGCATGACGATCGCCGCCGCGGCCCCGACGTCGAGTCCCGGGTTGAAGACGCCCTCGGTGATGCCCTGCCCGATGATGTCGCGAATCAGTTGGTGCATGGGGGAGAGCACTCGGGCGTATTCGCGGGGGCGCGTCTCGGCCAGATGCTGGTTGTACAGGCTCAACGCCCTGTTCAGGCTGTCCTGCGTGCTCGATTCCGGTTGTTGGCTGATGCGGTCGATCACCAGCTTCAGCGCGGCGGTGCTGTCGAGCCCGTTGGTCTCGGCGCGCCAGGCCCGCGCTGATTGCGCGATGGTCCGGTCGAACAGCGCCAGCAGCAGCTCGTCCTTGCTCCCGAAATGCTGGTAGAAGGCCCGCAGCGAGGTCTTGGAGCGCGCGACGACCTCCTGGACCGTGAAGTCGGTGCGCCCGGTTTCGCCCAGGATCGCGACGGCTGTCTTGATGAAGCGGTCGCCGCGCGTCACTTCCGCTTCCTCGGTCGGTTCAGCCATGAGAATGAGGTTACCGCGCGCGGCGCGATATGCGTGAGGCCACAACGCCGTGGCTCCGACGCGAAAACCCGCATTTGCATCGGACCGCGACAGCCGGCCAATTACCGTCGCAAGCCGTGAACACTAGTGCTGGCCCGATTGAGGTCTGGGTGCGCCAGGACGACGACGAGATCATTTGCATGGTCGTCAGCGACGACGAAAGCACCTACGAACTGGACGTGGATGCGCTGTCGATGCGCGGCGCGCAGCGCGAGATGACCGGCTACTTCGTCGACCAAAGCTACGAGCCCGCGGACGAGTGGCACGTCGAGGTTGATGGCGTCGACGGCCCCGTGGAGACGGTGCGCAGGTTCAGACCGACGGGGTCTCAGGGTCAGGGCTATGACGACGGCGACGCGGTCGACGCACTCGATGCCGCTGGCGAGTTGCTGTCCTAACACGGGCTCCGCTCAGAACGGCGGTGGCTCATCGTCTCCGGTGGGTGGAGGCAGGGCGAAGTAGTCGCCGGGTGTGGGTTTTCGGGCGAGCCTGGCTTGGCGGTTGTGGCGGCGTTCGGTGGCGATGCGGTAGGCGCGGTCTTGGGCGCGGGCGCGACGGCGCCTGGGCATCATCGCGGTGCGCTCTGCGCAGTACTCGGGGGTCGGGTCGGCCTCGGCGGCTGGGCACCCGCCGACCCAGCGACACAGGCTGGGGAACAGCAGCGCGCTGCCAGGGGTGGTCACGTAGGTGTGCCCGGCCGGTGACGTCAGGATCAGCGTCCCGTCAGCCAACTGTTGTTCCGCCCAGCTCATAAACGTTTTGATCAAGTGGTGAGTTCGGCAGTAGCACTTGAGGTTTGACGCGTGGGTCGGCCCGCCCTGGTCGTAGGGGACGGTGTGGTCGATGTCGCACTGCACCGCGGGACAATCACAGCCGGGCCAGCGACACGTCAGATCGCGGCAGCGCACGAAATCCGCCAGAGCTTTGGAGGGCACGTAGCCGTTCTCGGGTGGGGCGTCGCCGGGGTGGATCAGCGGCATGAGTTTGGCCGAGGCGGCCAGTTCGGCGACCAGTTCGGGTGGGATGAGCCCGTCGGCGCCCAGCTCCGAGCCCGGCACCGTGCCGATGCCGTCCAGGGTGGCTTGCTCGGCGATCACATGAATCACCACCGGCGACGCGGGCGGGCGCGTCCCGGCCGCGCAATCCGGGCGCGCGCAGCGACAACCCAGCCGGTCCGCGCCGGCCNCCGAGCAGGCTGCCGCTCAACTCGGCCAGCCCCTCGAAGGCCTCGCCGATCCAGACGTTCCGATCGGTTTGGCGTTCTTTGCGCCGGCGCACCGCATCGGCATCGGCCTTGGCCACGATCTTGTCCACCTGGGCGGCCAGCCGACCCCGGCTCATCGACGGCCAGCGCGCCACATTCGCGGCCAGAGTGGCATCGACGCCGGCCAGGATGTCGGGGTCGGTGATCAAATCGGTGCGAAACACTAGCGTCTGAAACATCCGGAAATCGATGTCTCCGGCCTGAAACACTTGCCCGACCCCAGGCAGACGTTCACGCAGCGCCCGCGCGTAGTGCAGCCGGCTGGCCGCCAGGCCCTGGCTGATCCGCAAGGCCGCGGCGATCTCGCCGGCCACCGCCTCCATGGTGTCGATGGCCCAGTCCTCGGTCTCGCTGCAGCGCGACAACCGATACCGAAACAACTCATGCGTCGCGACCAGCTGTGCGGCGGCCGCCCGGTTCTCCGCCCGCGCGGCCGCGCCGATCCGCTCCACGATCACCGCCGACTCTGGCGTCTTCGACGCGCAGCGACGCTCGACCATGTCGTCAAACCGGGCGGTCACCTCGGCACGAGCGGATTCATCGAACATGTGTTCGAGTATACCACGGGGGTCCGACCAGACCGTTGCCGGTGGTCAACCACAGATACCGCAAAACGTGCGAGACGTGTTGCAACAGATCGACGCTGGAAAATGGCCCGGGTCAGCCAACGCGCCAGGCACTAAGGGCGGAAGCAAGTTCGAAAATCGGGAAGGTCGCCTGCCGCCAACGGACTCATCTGGCACGCCCATTACCTATCAAGAGTGGGACGTCAATCCAAAGGTGCCGGAACCGAGACCCCAGCGCATCGTCACCGGTTCTGACGGATCGGCGGATCATTCGGCGGGTTCGCTAACCATGACAGAGACCGTGAACTTAGAACAATTCATATCTCACGCCGCTGCACACGGGGCTTGCGTTGGCATCCTTGGTGAGACGACAGTGCCGTTAGCGCCCCCTAAGGGATTCGAGCTTCGCAAAATCGAGGGCTCACATACCAAGACTCGCGATGCGCTTTACGACGCATTCGCCGAGGCATGGCACTTCCCGCCGTGGTTCGGGCGCAACATGGATGCCTTCGATGACGTCATGCGCGACTTGGACAACATCGTGACCACAGCTACTGGAAGGCCTCAGGCTTCCGGCTACCTCACATTGATAACCAATGCGCATCTCATTCTCGCCGAGCAGCCCGACCTCTTCTCGTGGTTTGCCAACACCGTGCCCTTCTATAGGGATTACTACCGTGACGAACTCAGCCCACCAGCCGCCTTCGGCCTGTTGCTCTCCGCTCCCGCCGCCCACGCCGACGATGTTCGCGAGCGCTGGCAATCCGTCGGTGTCCAAGTCGCACAAGTGAACGTGTCCGCCTGATTCAGGACGAACAGGTCGACGTGCGCAGGAGCGGCCGACCAGTCGTTAGCCCCCACGCGCCTCGATAAGCGCCGAGCGATTGACCTTCGTGGCAGCGGTGCGCGGGATCGCGTCGACGAACTCGACGGTCTTGGGCGCCTTGTAGTGCGCGAGGCGGCTTTTCGCGTATTCGATCACCTGCTCTTCGCTCAACGAAGCGCCGTCGGCGGGCTGGACCACCGCATGAACGCGGCGGCCCCACTGCGCGTCGGTGAGCCCGATGACCACGACGTCGGCGATGCCGGGGTGGTCCGCCAGCGCCGACTCCACTTCCGCTGGAAAGACATTGGCGCCGCCGGTCACGATCATGTCGACGCGCCGGTCGACGATGTAGAGGTAGCCGTCCTCGTCGAGGTAGCCGATGTCGCCGGCGGAACGGAAGCCGTCCTCGGTCGACGGCAGCGGTGGTGCCCCACCCAGGTAGCGCGATCCCGCGGCCATCGGCGCACGCAGGTAGATCTCGCCGTATTCGCCCGGCCCCAGGGGCGTCCGCCCGGCGTCCAGGATCCGGATCTCCGTGTCCCGGAAACCGCGGCCAACACTACCCGGATGGGCGAGCCACTCGTCGCCGCGCAACGCGGTCAGCCCGAGGTTCTCGGTCATGCCATACGCGGACACGATCTGCTCGGGGCTCAGCAGCTCGAACCAGGCGCGCATGAGCGAGGGCGGCATCACCGCGGCCCCCTGCAGGATGAAGACGACGCTGGACAGGTCGCGTCGGCGGATGTCGGGCCGCGCCGCGATGCGCGCCAGCATCGTGGGCGTGGCCGTGAAGTTGGTGATTCGGAAGCGTTCGATGACGTCCAAAACCAATGCCGCGTCGAACTTTTCGAGTACCACCAGGTGGTCACCGGCCAGCAGGAAGAAGAAGGTCGCAAAGCCATTGGTGTGGTACATGGGTGCGGGCACCATGATGGTCTGCGGCTGGGCGACCGGTGTCCAGTTCGACAAGAACGGCTCGCCGTGTTGGGGCGTCCACACCGACGGCGCCAGGCTGAGGATCACCTTGGGGACGCCGGTCGACCCGCTGCTGCAGATGCCGTTCGCGTGCGGGGAGACGGCCGCCGGCAGCGGGCCGGTGGACTCACCGGCCGCGCGCGCCTCCAGCTCCCACCGGGTTTTTTCGTCGACGACGACGGCGGGGGCGATCACGTCGCGCACCCGGTCGCGCTCCCAGTCGGGCAGGTCCCAGTGCATGGGAACGGGAACCGCGCCGATCTTCCAGCATCCCAGCGCGGCGAGCACCAGATGCACGGAGTTCGGGATCGCCAGGGCCACAAGGGAACCCGGACCGGCACCGCTGGCGGCCAGCGCCCGCCCCCACTGGTTGGCGCGGGCGTCGAGCTCGCCGAACGTCAGCGACTGCGCGGCGCCGTCGAGCGCGACGACCGTCACCGCGGGAGCGTCGTGCCGTTCTTCGGCGAGCTGCTGCAGTTTGGTTCCGAACGGGATCCCGTCTTCGAGCGGGTTGGGAGCCACGCCCGATTCAACAGGCTCGGTTGTCATGCGGGAACCGGCCCGCTGAACAGCGTCTCCAGCTGGCCGTCGCGGACGTCGGGGATCAGGCGCAGGGCGAGCGCCTCGGCACTGAGCGGCAAGCGGATCAGCGGCTGGGTGTGCCGGTCGAGCACGCTGACGTCGGACTCGTCGCAGAATCCCAGGGCGCCGAGCAGCTGGTGAGAGGTGCGCAGCACCTGCCGTGCGGTGTCGGCGGCCTTGTACCTGAGCAGCAGCGCGTCGGCCGAATGCACCTGCACCGGCAGCGATTCCGGCCGGGAGATGGTGTACTTCGCGAGCTCGTACAGGCCACGCACGCCGACGGCGGCGTCCGCGACCGCGAACCTGACGGCCTGGAAGTCCGCCAGTGGCTTGCCGAACTGAACCCGGGCGCGCACGTGGTCGGTGACGATGTGCAGCGACTGCTGCAGGGCTCCTAGAATCCGCCATGATCCCAGCACGAGATGAAGGTTAACGTCGCGTGCCGGAACGGTTCCGTCGGGTGCGCCCAGTGTGGCCGGCACCAGAAACGGCCCCAGCTTGGCATTGGTGCGCGACGCCGCCCGCGGGTGGTAGCGGTGGCCGTCCAGGTCGGCCGCCACCCAGTCGCCCGGCAGGTCGCCATGGTCGATGCGCGGCGCCTCGGGATTGATCAGGGCCAGTCGCGCGCCGTCGATCGCCAGCAGTTCTTCGACTACGGGATAGGGCAGAGCGGTCGCGCCGGCGGCCTGGCAGAGCACCGCGGCGGCCAGCAGGTCGTCGTTGGTCGACCGGACGTCGAGCTCGAAAGCGCCGACATCACTCAGGGCCGCGCGCGCCGCGTCCCTGACGGCGTCGTCGGACTCGGCGCGCAGCGCCGCCGGGGGACCGCCCAACCGGGTGAGCCGCTTTACGGCGACGGCGGCGAAGTCGCTGATATCCTGCGGCAGTTCGGTTTTCACCTGTGTTCTCCCAGAACGTCGCGAGCCACCAGCATTCGCTGCACCTCGATAGTGCCCGATGCCACGGTGGCGGCCTGTGCGTAGCGCCAGTGGTCCTCGATGGCCCCGTGCAGGGGCGCCGATGTGCCGCTGTCGAGCGCGGCGGGGCCCAGCACGTCGAACAGCAGCTCGGCGACCAGCTGATCGCAGGTGGTGGTGGCGATGCGGGCGGCACTGGCCGCCGCCCCCGCCGACGGGTCGTCCTGCAGCGAGATGGCCCGGTATGCCAGCAGCCTGGCCACCCGGAGGTCGGCGAGCGCCCGCACCCAGCGGGCGCGAATGGACTCGGGCAGCGAGTCCCAGTCCTCGCCGAGCTGCCGGCGCATCCGGTCCAGCAGCGACTCGCACCGCGCGTAGCGCGCGATGCCGACCCGCTCGAAGGCCAGCGCCTCCCGCATCACCCGCCACCCGTCGCCGACCTCGCCGAGGACGTCGCCGGGGAAGGCCTGCACGTCGTCGAGGAACATCTCGTTGAGGTGATGGGGTCCCAGCATCGACCCGATGGGCCGCACGGTGAAGCCCGGCCGGTCCATCGGGATCAGAAACAGGGTGAGCCGGTTAGGTTTTGGCGCTTCCGGATCGGTGCACGCGGCCAGCACGCACCAGGAGGCCATCAGCGCGTACGACGTCCACACCTTCTGGCCGGTGATGCGCCAGCCGTCGCCGTCGCGCACCGCGCGGGTGCGCAGCGAGGCGAGATCCGTCCCGGCCTCCGGCTCGGAAAAGCCCTGGCACCAGATGACATCCCCGGAGGCGATGGCCGCCAGGTGCTTGGCCTTCTGTTCGGTTGTGCCGTAACGCATCAGCGCGGGGCCGACCCAGTTGATCCCCATGTACTGCGGACCGCGGGGCTCGTGCTGCGCCCACATCTCCTCGCGCAACACGGTCTGCTGCCAGACGGAACCGCCGCCGCCCCCATGCTCTTTCGGCCACGCCAGCGCCAGCAGGCCCTCCGAGGCCAGCAGCTTGCAGAACGTCTCGGTGGTGGCCAGGTCTTGCGGGTTTTCCGTACAGGCGCCGAGGAAGTCGGCGGGGATGTGGTTGGACACCAACTCGCGCAGATGCTTTCGCAGTTCGGCGGCGTCCTCGCCGAGGTCATAATCCATCGTCGTCATCCCTTCGGCAGCCCGAGCAGCCGCTCGGCGATGATGTTGCGCTGAACCTCCGACGTTCCGCCGTAAATGGTTGCGGCAAGCGCGTCCTGACGTTCGAACAGCAAATCCGGATCGCTCACCCCATCCACGCCCTTCGCGACGGCGGCCAGTTCCCAAACCCGTTGCAAGGTGACCGATCCGAGCAGCTTGAGAATGTCGGCCTCCGGACTCGCCCGTCCCGCCAGCTCGTTGCCCAGCGCGCGGTACCCCGTGGCCCGCAGCGCCTCGGCGTCGGCGAGGAGCGAGCCGAGCTCGGCGCAGATGTCGTCGGTCGGCCGGGCGCCACGCACCGCGTCGAGCCCGCGTTTGATCTCGACCCAGTTCATGATCCAGATCATCTGGCGTTCGTGGTGCAGCGACGACAGCGCCACGTTCCAGCCGCGATGCAGCGGCCCGAGCAGGTTTTCCGCCGGCACCTCGACGTCGTCGAGGAAGACCTCGCAGAACGTCTCGTCGGAGATCGACGCCATCCGGATGGGCTCGATCCTGACCCCGGGCGCCTGCAGGTCGAGGATCAGGCAGGAGATGCCGCGATGCTTCGGCGCCTCCGGATCGGTCCGCGCATACAGGGTGCACCACCGCGACAGGTGGGCCTGCGTGGTCCATATCTTGTGCCCGTTCACGCGGAAGAC
>NZ_LT546237.1:2466099-2501886 GCF_900078675.2 Mycobacterium interjectum | reverse complement strand
CGGCCCGCCCGCGCAGGCGTCCACCGCGCAAGGTCATCGGTGCGCCGGGCAGCCGTGACCCTTTCGCGTGGGCGGCCAGGGTGGCGACGACGCCGCCGGCGATGTCGGCGAGGATCGCGTCCAGGCCGCTGGACCGCAGCGCCCCCGCGGCGAGGCCGACGCTGCTGAGCAGCGGGATGGGCGCGAGGGCGGCGCCGCACTCCTCGAGCACCAGCGCCGCCTCGACGGGTCCGTAGTCGCCGCCGTCGGGCGCCGCGAGTTCCGTCCAGCCCAAATCGACGACCGTCTTCCACGGGGCGCGCCAGCGTTCGGGATCCGTCAGGGCCTGGCGGGCGGCGTCGGGGGGACACTCGGTGCGCAGGACGCCGCGCACGGTGTCGCGCAGCGACAGCTGCTCCGAAGTCAGTCCGACATCCATAAGACCCCTAACATAATAAAAATAGTAAACTAGCGGCTTTGTTGCAATCGGCGCGAGCATAGGTGGGTCCATGGTCGAGTGGTATCTGTTCCTGCCGCAGGTGCGGTTGTCCGCGGCCGACATCGCGGAACGGGCCCGACATGCCGAGGCCAGCGGTTTCGACGGGGTCGCGTTCATCGATCACCTCGAGGCGCCGGGGCTGGCCGACGAAAACATCTGGGAGGCAATGGGCATCGCCACCTGGGTGGCGGCCAAGACGGAGCGGCTACGGATCGGCCACCTGGTGCTCTGCGACGCCTTCCGGCATCCCGCCGTGCTCGCCAAGCAGGCCGTCACCCTCTCGGACGCGTCGGAGGGCAGGTTCGAGCTCGGCCTCGGCGCGGGGTCCTGGCCCGCCGAATTCACCAGATTCGATGTGGGCCAGCAGGATCCGAGGGCCAGGGTCGAGCAGCTCGGGCGCCACCTCGAGCTGATCAGGCAGTACTGGGGCGACGACGAGGGCAAGGCCGCGCAGGCCCCGCGCAGAAGCCATCCCATCCCGCTGGTCCTGGGCGGCACCGGGCCCCGGATGATGGAACTCGTTCGCAGGTATGCGGATTGGTGGAACGTGCCGGCGAACCACCTGGACAAGCTGCCCACGCTGACCCCCGCCGCGGGGACAGCCCGGGTGTCGGTCCAGCAGATGGTGGGTTTTGTCCGGACAGACAGCGATCCGGACAAGGTGCGCCAGGTGAGCGCCCGGCGATTCGGCAACCTGGGTTCGGGCCTGGTCTGCGGGGATGCCGACGAATTGATCGGGCACTTCACCGGCCTGGCCGCCCAGGGCGTGGAGCGGTTCTATGTGTGGTTCGCCGATTTCGCCGTCCCGGATTCGCTGCACGAGTTCGGCGAGGCGGTGATCAAGGCGTTCGCTGGCGCCGGCGCCGAGCTTCCGTAGGCACCACCGGCGGCCGGGCGTACGGTCCGCGCTGCACGGCGGACAGCCGGATCTCCGGCAGGTCGACGGACGGGTCGACCGTGTCGAGCCAGGCGACCGCCTCGGCGACATCGGACACCTGGATCGCGTACATCTCGAAGGGAACGTCCTGCAGCATTTCGGTTTCCACCGGGCCGGGCGTCACGATGTGCACGGCGATGCCGTCGCGGTCCACCTCGAGCGCCAGGGCGCGGGCGAACGCGTTCATGCCGGCCTTCGACGCCGAGTAGGCCGTCCGCGCCATCATCGGCTCATGCGCCGCCGACGACGAGATGAACACGAACCGCGAGCCCGCGCGCATCAGCGGCAGCGAAGCGGCGGTCACCACGAAACACGAATCCAGGTTGGCCGACAGGATGGTCCGCCACTGATCGAAGGTCTGCTTGCGCGCGTAGGTCCCGCCCAGCGTGCCCGCCGCGTGTACGACCAGGTCGAGCCGCTCCAAAGTGCTTATCGCGGAGGAGAATCCGTCCGGATCGGACGCGTCGGCCACGATGTGGCGCGCGCCGAGCTCCTCGGCGGCCGCGCGCAGCGGGGCTTCGCGCCGCGCCGCGAGCACCACGTCGTAACCGAGCTCGCTCAGCCTGCGGCCGCATCCCTTCCCGATCCCACCGCTGCCGCCGGTGACTAATGCGGTTCGCATTAACGTCAGGGGCGCCGGATGTCGCGCGGGAGGGATCCCGAACGTGAAAGAGCCTGCGGCGAAAGCGCATATATGCGTTGGTCGGGCCGACCGGAGAGCACGTAGGTCTGGGTGTCGGCGAGGTGGCGACCCGCCATGCGGCGAGCGCGGTCGACGTCACCCTCCGCGATGGTGTCGGTCAGCTTGACGTGCGTGTTGAGCACCGCACGGCGCTGGGCCAACGAGGGGTAGGTGCCCCGTGCCGCGCTCTCGTCCGCCCACTGCTGTTCGTGGCTGGTCCACAGCGTCTCCAGGCTGCCGACGACCGCGATGATGGTGTGGTTACCGCAGCCGCGAACGACGAGATCGTGGAATTGGCGGCCGATTTCGGTGAAGAGGCGACCGTCTTCAAGATGCTCGGCCATGGCGTCGTTGACCCGCTTGAGCTCCGGCACCAACGTGTCCGCCCGGTCGGGCCGCTGGGCCGCCAGGGCGGCGCAGGCCGGCTCGAGTTCCCGCAACGCCGTGCCCAGGTCGGCGACCTCGACGGCCTCGCTCTGCAGCAACAGGCCGAGCATGTAGGCGGCGCTGGTCTTGGCGGGCGCGTGCACCACCGCGCCGCCGCGGTTACCCCGCCGGACCGAGACGAGCCCCTCGGTTTCCAGGATTCGCAGCGCCTCGCGCAGGGAGACCAGGCTGACGTTGAACTGTTCGACGAGCACCTCCTGGCGCGGCAGGAGATCGCCGTCGGCGAGTTCGCCGTCGATGATCTGGCGGCGCAACTCGTCGGCTACGATTTCGGCGATCCTCGGCGCCGACAGTCGGCGCCGGGCGTCGGGGCCAATTCCCAGGGCGGTCATCCAATCCTCGCGTGCTCGTCTGGCTTAGCTATTTTAGCAGTAATGGTATAAATAGCCGGGTGAGGCGCGAGCCCGGCAGCCGGCCGACACCGCTGGACGAATTGCGTGTCGTCGAGATCAGCGACCGGATAGCCGGAAGTTACTGCGGCAAGCTGCTGGTCGATGCCGGGGCTCGGGTGCGCAAAATCGAGCCGCCGCAGGGGGATTGGCTGCGCCGGTACTCGGCCACCTGTTCGCCGGTGCCCGACGGCGAGACCTCGCCCTTCTTCGGCTATCTCAACGCCGGCAAGCGCAGCCTGACCGTCGCCGCGGACTCCGAGCGGTATCGGGCCGAACTGGCCGCCGCCGACGTCGTCGTCGTCACCGCGGGCCGGTCGCGGGCCGCGGCGCTGGGCANTCGCGCGGGAGGGATCCCGAACGTGAAAGAGCCTGCGGCGAAAGCGCATATATGCGTTGGTCGGGCCGACCGGAGAGCACGTAGGTCTGGGTGTCGGCGAGGTGGCGACCCGCCATGCGGCGAGCGCGGTCGACGTCACCCTCCGCGATGGTGTCGGTCAGCTTGACGTGCGTGTTGAGCACCGCACGGCGCTGGGCCAACGAGGGGTAGGTGCCCCGTGCCGCGCTCTCGTCCGCCCACTGCTGTTCGTGGCTGGTCCACAGCGTCTCCAGGCTGCCGACGACCGCGATGATGGTGTGGTTACCGCAGCCGCGAACGACGAGATCGTGGAATTGGCGGCCGATTTCGGTGAAGAGGCGACCGTCTTCAAGATGCTCGGCCATGGCGTCGTTGACCCGCTTGAGCTCCGGCACCAACGTGTCCGCCCGGTCGGGCCGCTGGGCCGCCAGGGCGGCGCAGGCCGGCTCGAGTTCCCGCAACGCCGTGCCCAGGTCGGCGACCTCGACGGCCTCGCTCTGCAGCAACAGGCCGAGCATGTAGGCGGCGCTGGTCTTGGCGGGCGCGNTCGATACAGCGGCCCGACGGCATCCGCTACTCGGGCGGGATGCGTAAAGATGTGGACGACTGGTGGGAGTACGGCTGGGTGTTCCACGCGATGAACACCAACAAGCGTTCCGTCACACTGGATTTGGGCTCGGGCGAGGGGCGCGATCTGTTCCTGGAGTTGGCGGCCGGCGCCGACGTCGTGATCGAGAACTTCTCACCGCGGGTGATGGACCAGTTCGGGCTCACCGCCGACGTGCTGCTGAAGGTCAACCCGAAACTGGTCGTCGCGCGGATGCCGGCCTTCGGCCTCGACGGTCCGTGGCGCGACCGGGTCGGGTTCGCCCCGACCATGGAGCAGATCGCCGGCCTGGCCTGGGTCACCGGGCTGCCGGAGGCCCCGCCGGTAGCGCCGCGCGGGGCNGAGGTGCCATCCATCGAACCGGCCAAGGACGGCTACGTCGGGATCACGATGGTCACCGGCCAGCAGTGGCTCGACTTCTGCGCGATGGTCGAGTGCCCGCAGCTCGAGGAGATCGAACAGCTTCGTTTCCAGATCGGCCGGTGGGCCTACCGCGACCTGATCCGCGAACAGATCGGCCCGTGGCTGGCCGAGCGGACCGTCGCGGAAATCGTCGAGCTCGGGCAGCTGTTCCGGCTGCCGATCGCGGCGCTGGGCAACGGCTCCACGATCCGCGATCTCGAGTACGTGACGCAGCGAAACGTGTTCGCCCGCAACCCCGCCGGCTTTAACCAGCCCCGTCCGCCCTGGCTGATGTCGGAATGCGGCCCCGCGCCGCTGCGCGCCGCCCCTGCCCCCGGCGAGGCCGACGACGAACCCGCCTGGGAGGCAAGCGGATCCGAGCCGGACCCGGCGCGGCGCGGGCTGCCGCTCGAGGGGGTCCGCATCGTCGACCTGACCGCGTTCTGGGCCGGGCCCGCCGCGACCCACCTGCTGGCCGCATTCGGCGCCGACGTGATCAAGGTNGCGAGCGAGGGTTTTTCGAGACCCTGGACCACGCGAGCACCGGGGCGGGCCTCTATCCCTGCCCGCCGTTCGCCAAGCTCGCCGGCCAGGACAGGTGGCTGCGTCGCCCGCCGCCGAGGCTGGGCGAGCACAATGGGGAGGTACTGCGCGATCGGTGCGGGCTGACCGACGAAGAACTGGCGACGCTGGCCAGCAACAAAGTGATCGGGACCCGGCCGAAGGGCCTCGAAAAGTGAGGGTTAAGGAGGGCGTTCGATGCGCGTGACGGTCGACGAGAACCAGTGCGAGGCCAACGGCTTCTGCGAATCGCTCGCCCCGGAGGTATTCGAACTGGGCGACGAAGACGTGGTGCAGATCGCGGACGGCCCCGTGCCGCCGCGGCTGGAGATCGACGTGCGCGCCGCCGTCGACCAGTGCCCCAAGGCCGCGCTGCGCTTGATCGAGTGACGCCCTAGAGTGCGTCGCATGCGCGACATGACGAAGTACGCCGCGATGCGGCCCTACTTCGAGGTCGTCGCCGAAGCCCTGAAGGGTTTGGTCGACGGGATCGATTTTTTCGATATCCACGCCGAGGATGTGGTGGTCGAGTTCGTCATCACCGTGCCGGACTATCCACGCCGCATCGTCGGCCGCGAAGCGCTGGCCGAGCTGTACGCCGATTACGGGGAGTCCATCGTCCAGAGCGGCAGTAGCGACGTGTACCGCTACTACGACCCCGACAAGTCGGTGGTGATTCTCGAGTACACGATGCACGGCACGGTGGTGCGCACGGGCGCGCCGTACGTCAACCGATTCATCTCGGTGATCGCGGTCAAGAACCGCAAGATCGTGCACTGGCGCGACTACCTGGACCCGCTGGCGGTATTCGCCGCGTTCGGCGACGCGCCGGCGCCGTATTGACCTTCGCCCGACGACGGCGAGCGCCGGGACGGCGCGAGTAAGGAGTCGGGCAATCAGACGGAGCGCTCGTTCAGCGATATCGCCATCTCGTCGTAGATCGACATGTTGGTGAGCAGGTTCGGGTAAGCCACCGTGGCCGGCCCCAGGGCGATGTCGTCGCAGCGCAGCAGGAGTTCGTCGAACACCGCGCGGAGTTCCGCGCGCGCCAGCATGGCGCCCAGGCAGTGGTGCGGCCCGCCGCCCCCGAAGGCCACCTGCGGGTTGGGCTGTCGCCCGATGTCGAAGGTGAAGGGGGACTCGAAGACCTCCTCGTCGCGGTTCGCCGAACGCAGCATCGAAACCACCCGTTCGCCCTTCGCGATGTGCTGGCCGTCCATCTCGACGTCGACCTTCGCGGTGCGCGTCCAGTAGGCGACCGGTGACGCCCAGCGCAACACTTCCTCGACGGCACTCGGGCGCAGCGCTTCCTGCTCGCGGTATCGCTCGATCTGCTCCGGGTTCTCCACGAACGCCTGCACCCCGATGGCCAGCGCGTTCTTGGTGGTGTCGCTGCCGGCGAACGCCAGCACGAAGAAGAAGAACTCGAGTTCGTTGGTGGGCAGGCTGAATTGCTCCCCGTCTTCGCCGGTGATCACCGCGGTCGCCAGCGTGCTCCAGATGTCGTCGGTTGGATTGCGCCGCTTCTGCGCGGTGAGCTCCATCGCGTACCCGAAGATGGTGGCGTACAGGTCGGTGTAGTCCTGCCGGGTCAGCCGCGACCCCGGCGAATTGGCCTTCAGAATGCGGTCCAGGGAATCGAAGATTCGCGGCCGGTCGTCCTCCGGTATGCCGATGATGTCGCCGATGACCGTCATCGGCAGGGAGTCGGCGACGTCCTCGATCCAGTCGCCGCCGCCCCGATCGAGCAACCGGTCGATCATCCCCGCGGCGCGCGCCCGGATGCCGTCCTCGAGTTTGCCGACAGCGCGCGGGTTGAATGCGCCGGAGATGAGCTTGCGGCGCTTGTTCAGCGCCGGCGGATCCATGTTGATGATGGTCGGGTACGACGAGAACATCCCGGCCGGCTGGATGGTCGGCCCGTCTACCGCGGTGAAGGACTCGGCGTCGCGGTGTAGCCGGACCGCGTGCCGGTGCTTGGTCGCCACCCAGAAGTCGCGGTGCACCGTCTCGGCCACCCCCGGGGTCAGGTCGTGGCGGAACAGGGGACTGCTGCGACGTAGCTGTGCGAACAGCTCGTCGGGAAAACCGTTGCGCCACAAGGCGAAATCGGATAGGTCCACCGCCGCAGCCGTCATCTGAAACCCCGCTTCCCGGACGCCCTCATGTGCGCGTTGACGTTCAATGCTTAAGATAGTAAAAATAGAGCTAATCGTCGAACTTGGAGCGCTCGTGACGGACACAATTTCAGACTCGGCCTCGGATTCGGCCGCGGATCCCTCGGAACGCGAGTTCGGGCAGGCCGGCATCGCGTTGTCGACCTACCGGTTCCCGACGGGCTGGTTCATCGTCGCCTTCGGGTCCGACCTGGCCGCCGGCCAGGTCAAGCGCGCACACTACTTCGGCGAGGAGCTGGTGCTGTTCCGCACCGAGTCCGGCCAGGTGCACGTGATGGAGGCCTACTGCCAGCATCTCGGCGCCAACTTGGGCGTCGGCGGCACCGTGGAGGGCGAGAACATCGTCTGCCCGTGGCACGGCTGGCAATGGCGCGGGGACGGCACCAACGCCCTGATCCCGTACAGCAAGATCGGCTGCAAGAACAACGTCCGGATTCGCACCTACCCGAGCATGGAGTGGTACGGATTCGTCCTCGCCTGGCACGAGCGACACGGTCGGGCGCCGTACTGGCAGCCGCCGGTGCTGCCCGAACTGGAAACCGACGAGTACTACCCGCTGCACCCGCACACCCAGATGATCAACCGGGTCAAGGTGCACCCGCAGATGATCATCGAAAACGCCGCCGACCCCTACCACGTTCAATACGTGCACAAGGCCGCCAACCCCGCCACCACCGCGTCGTTCGAGGTGTCCGGCTACCACCTGCACGCGACCGTCAACGCGCATTTCGGGGGCGGGCGCGCGTCGACCTGGCTGACCCCGAACGGGCCGGTCGACGCCAAGATCATCTACGACAACTACTCGCTGGGCCTCGGGCTGGTCCGCTTCCCGAGCGAGCTGGTGGCCACCGTGCAGGTGACGGGGCAGACGCCGGTCGACGAGGACTACACCGACTACTTCTACACGCAGGCTTCCATTCGCGAGCCCGGCGACACCGGCGACGCGCCCACCGGCCGCGCCGCCAAGTTCCTGGCGCTGCAGCAAGAGGTCATCAAACAGGACTTTTTCACGTGGGAGAACATGAAATACCTCGAGAAGCCGAACCTGGCCCCCGAAGAGGCGCACGACTACGCCGCCCTTCGCCGCTGGGCGCACCGCTTCTACCCGGGCGAGCGGCCCTCGCCGTCGGACTTCGGCTACACCCCAGACGGTGAGCCCGACCCGGCGGCCGCGAAAGCCTGATGCCGGGGCCGGCCGAGTTCGGCGTCGACAGCTTCACCGTGCCGGCCGTGCTGGATCGGCGGGCCGAGCAGTACCCCGACCGGGTGATGATGTCGATCGCCGGTGTGGACGTGACGTTCGAGCAGATGCGGCAGCGGTCCCGCGCGGCGGCGCACATGCTGGCCGGCCTCGGCGTCGGCCGCGGCGACTGCGTGGCGTTGTTCACCGCCACCTGCCCGGAATGGGTGTACTTCTGGCTGGGCGCCGCACGCATCGGCGCGGTGAGCGCCGCGGTGAATGCGGCCAACAAGGGCGAGTTCCTGCTGCACGCGCTGCGGTTGTCGCGGCCCAAGGCGATTTTCACCGATGCCGAGCGGCGGCCCCGCGTCGACGAGGTGACCGATCAGCTCGAGACGGTGACCGGCGTCGTGGTCCAAGATGATTCGCTGACCGCGACGTTGCACCTCGACGTCGACGTCCCGCTGAGCGACAGCCCCGCCGGGACGACGGACGTGGGGGCGCTGTTCTACACGTCGGGCACCACCGGGCCGTCGAAAGCCGTTGCCACGACCTGGCATTACCTGTTCTGCGTTGCCGCGACCGCCGCGTCGGCCTGGGAACTCGGCCCGGGGGAGACGCTGTGGACGGCGATGCCGCTGTTTCACCTGAGCGCGGCGCCCAGCGTGTTGGCCCCGATGTTGGTCGGTGGAACGACCGTGTTGGCCAAGGCCTTTCACCCCGGCGAGGTCTGGGATGACATCCGCGCCCGCGGTGCCGTGGGTTTTGCCGGCGCGGGCGCGATGGTGTCGATGCTGCAGAATCTGCCCGCGGACCCGTGTGACGCCCGGCTGCCGCTGCGGTTCATCTCGGCCGCACCCATCGACGCGAAGTCCTATCGCGAGATCGAAAAGCGCTACGGCTGCCGGATCGTCACGATGTACGGAATGACGGAAGCGTTTCCGATCGCCGTCAAAGGCGTGTCCGACGAGGGGGTGCCCGGGACGTCGGGGCGGCCGAATCCCCATTTCGACGTGCGCATCGTCGACGAGCGCGGCGATCCCTTGCCACCCGGCGCCGTGGGTGAGATCGCCTGCCGGCCCAGGCAGCCGCACGTGATGAGCGAAGGCTACGTAAGTCAGGGTTTGCGGGTGGACCCGCATCCGGAGTGGTTTCGCACCGGCGATTTGGGCCGTCTCGATGCCGAACAGAATTTGACATATGTGGATCGGGTCAAAGACTCGCTGCGCCGACGGGGGGAAAATGTTTCCTCGGTCGAAGTCGAGGCCGTCGTCTTGCGGTACCCCGCGGTGGCCGAAGCCGCGGCGGTCGGGGTCCCCAGTGAGTTGGGCGAAGACGACATCCTGTTGTTCGTGACGTTGCGCCCTGGCGCCACACTGGATTGCGCCGAGCTGCTCGACTTCTGCGCCGCCAGGATGCCGTACTTCTGCGTGCCGCGATTTGTGGAGACGGTCAATGAACTCCCGAAGAACGTCATTGGACGAATACGTAAAGATTTGTTGCGGAGCCGTGGCTTAAATGAGGCCACTTGGGATCGGGAAGAACATGGTTATATCGTCAGTCGCTAAGTTAAGTTAGTGTTACATGAGGCAATTTCCCCGTCATTTTCCGACAGAGGCTGGAGAGCCACGATGACCCTGACCTATCAGCAAGAGCAGTTCCTCCACGCCGCGATGGGGCGCGCTGCCATCCTGGACCTGAGTGCTCGGCACAATCGGGCCTACTCCGACGGCGACCGCGATCGCTGGATCGCCACGTTTCGCCACTCCGGCGCCAGCTACACCCGCGATGGCGAGCTGTTCACCGATCTGCGCGCGGCCTTCGACGGCGGCGACGGGCAGCGCCTGGCCACCCTCGACCACGAGATCCACATCGACGGCGTCAACGCGAGCCAGCGCTGCGTCGCGGTGCTGTTCGCCGCCATGTATGGCGACACCACGCTCCGGGCCACCGGGACCTTCCGGGACACGCTGATCTACGAGCGCGGCGGCTGGTACTTCACTTCCCGTGTGCTCGCATGGGATTCGGTGCCGAGCCGGCATCCGCTCGTCATGTGAGCGACACCGCTACGTGGATCCGGACCTCAGCTACCAGCTGGCCTTCGGCAGCTATGACGACGCGCTGCGCATGGTCGGCGCCAAGAGCGAACCGCGCACCGCGGCGAGCCCGGTCAGCGGCGCGCGCATCCAGCTGTTCGCCGCGATGGTCCGCGACGGGAATCGTTCGTATTGGGACGCCGAGTTCGCCCGACAGAGATGGGGAGGGCTGCTCGCCCCGCCTGCCCTGTTGATGGGCTGGCTGATACCGCCGCCGTGGGAGCCGGCCGGTAGGCCGCCGGTGGCGTCGGTGGTGCTGCGGGTGCCGTTGCCCGGCACCACGTTCATCAACGCGGCCAACGAGGTCGAGTTTCTGCAGCCCGTCGTCGAGGGAGATCTGCTCACCGTCGTCGAGGAACTCGTGTCGGTGTCGCCGGAAAAGCGAACGCGGCTGGGGGTCGGTCATTTCGTCGAGACGCTGGAGACCTATCGGCGTCAAGACGGCGCCGTAGTGGCCACCTGCCGAAATACGTTGTTCCGCTTCACGCCTGGAGCGCCGTCGTGACCGACCTGGACTGGAACGCGATCGAGGTCCCCGTCGACCTGCCCGAGGTCGTCGACCACATCAGCTACCAGCGGGTCGTGGAGAACGCCGGTGCGACCTGGGACTACTTTCCCGGCCATTTCGATCCCAGCTACGCCCGAAGCCAGGGCAACCCGACGATTTACGTCAACACCATGCACCTCGCCGGGTTCGCCGACCGCGTCGCGACCGACTGGGCGGGCCCGAGCAGCCGGGTGGTGCGCCGCTCGATGCGGCTGGCCGGATCGGTCTACGCCGGCGACACCATGATCGGACGGGGCCGTGCGGTGGCCAAGCGGCGCGACACCTCGGTGGACCCGCCGCGCTGCCTGGTCGACATCGAAATCCAGGTGACCAATCAGCATGGCGCCCTGTGCTGTCCGGTCGAGCTCACCCTGCAGCTGCCGGAACGCCGGCATGACGGATGATGACGTAGCCGAACTGCACCTGGCGGTGTGCCGACGGTTCGGCGAGGCGGTTCGGTCGGCTGAGGGCAACTGGGATCGTCGGTCCCCGTGCGACGAGTGGGACGCCCGGGGAGTGCTCGAGCACGTCATCGGTTTCCATGACGTACTTCTGTTGCGCCCCTTGGGGTTGAAGCCCGACCGGCCGCGGGAGGACGCGCAGGAGCGATGGCGACTGACCTACGAGGCGCTGGCCGAGGCTCTTGAGTCCGGCGGGGCGAGGCGGCTGGACGAGTACCGGCTGATGCCGAGTCTGACCCGCGACGTTCTGGCGCACACGTGGGACCTCGCCCGCGCGGTCGGCGCCGACGACCGGCTGGACCCCGAGTGGTGCGAGCTCTGCTACGCCGGCCTGCCCGCGGACCCTGCAGCGTTGAGCTCATCGGGTATGTTTCACCCCCCGGTTGCGCTGCCAGTCGAAAGCGACTCTCAGGCAAGGCTTCTCGCGCGGCTCGGCCGCGACCCGTCCTGGCGGCCAGAGCCGCTATAGCGGCGGCAACTTACCCTTGCACACCAGCGTCTGGAGCTCGACGTACTCGTGCAGGCCCTCGGGACCGAACTCACGCCCGATGCCGGACTGCTTGAAGCCGCCGAACGGCGCGCCGATGTCGAGCGTGTACATGTTGATGCCGTAGGTGCCCGTGCGGACGCCGGCCGCGATCTGCAGGCCGTGCGCGATGTCGGAGGTCCACACCGAGCCGGCCAGGCCATAGTCGCTCTCGTTGGCGATCCGGATCGCGTCCTCTTCGTCGCGATAGCGCAGCACGGTCAGGACCGGGCCGAAGATCTCCTCCCGGGCGATCCGCATGTCGTTGGTGGCGTCGGCGAACAGCGTCGGCCGCACGTACCAACCGCGCTCCGACGGGCTGTCGTCACCGCCGACGACGACGCGGGCGCCTTCGCTGCGGCCGGACTTGATGTACTCCTGGACCCGGCGCTGTTGCCGCTGGGCGACAAGGGGTCCGACGTCGGTCGCCTCGTCGGCCGGGTCGCCGACGTGGAGGCCCGACATCATGTCGGCCAGCGCGTCGACGACCTCGTCGTGGCGGCAATCGCTCACCAGGATCCGGGTCTGGGCGACGCACGCCTGGCCGTTGTTCATCAGGCCGGCGGTCTTCAGCCCGGCCACCGTCTTGGCGATGTCGGCGTCGTCGAGAATGATCGCCGCCGACTTGCCGCCCAGTTCGAGGCTGTAGCGCTTGAGCTGCTCGCCGCAGAGCGTGGCGATCCGGCGCCCGACGGCGCTGGACCCCGTGAACGCGATCTTGTCCACGCCCGGATGGCGCACCAGCGCCTCGCCCACGTCGGTGGCGCCGGGGAGTACGGACACCACCCCTTCGGGCAGGCCGATCTGCTCGATCATCTCCGCCAACCACAAAGCGTCCAACGGGGTTTCGGGCGCGGGTTTGACGATGACCGTGCAGCCCGCGATCAGGGCCGGGATCAGCTTGGGCATGATCAGGAACTGCGGGACGTTCCACGGCACGATCGCGCCGACCACCCCGACCGGGGCCCTGCTCAGGTGCACCTCGCCCAGCACGCCCTGGCGGCGTTCGGTCCACGGGAAATCGCGGGCGGCGGCCAGCGCGAGGTGTATCAGCGACACCGCGGCGGCGCCCTGGCCGAGCCGGCTGAAACTGCGCGGCGACCCCATCT
The DNA here is from genome assembly GCF_900078675.2 of Mycobacterium interjectum. GTDB lineage: Bacteria > Actinomycetota > Actinomycetes > Mycobacteriales > Mycobacteriaceae > Mycobacterium > Mycobacterium interjectum. The sequence goes on along the minus strand of NZ_LT546237.1, from coordinate 2,488,929 downwards.
CGTCCGTGATCAGGTCGGCCATCTCGTCCATGTGGCCGCCGTAGATCGCGGCGAGCTGTTCCACCTTGGCCATTCGCTCGGCATGCGTCATGCGCGGCCAGGGGCCATGGTCGAAAGCGTGCCGCGCGGCGGCGACGGCGGCGTCCACGTCCTCGGGCCCGGCCACCTGGACGTGGCCGACCGGTTCTTCGGAGTGGGGGGAGATCACCGCGAGCTGCTGCGGGTTGGCCGGCTTGCGCCACTGCCCCCCGACGAAGAGCTCGTCGTAGGAGCGATGGGCGGAATTTTCTGTCATCGGGCACTTCCTCGGGGCCGCGACCGTAATTTCGCTATTGACGCTAACATAGCCAAAAAAGCAGCGAGGCCTGACATGACCAGCGATTGGCGCAGTTACCCGTTCCAGTTGGTGCCCGGGGATTCCCAACTGGATTTTCCCGCGGCCGAAGGCGAGCACCCCGACCAGGAATCGGACACCTGGTTCCTCGCCGGCCGGCTCGACGCGACTGACAGCGACCGCTCATTTGCCTTCCTGACCATCTTCAACAAGAACCGGCCGGGCGGCACGGTGGTCGCGGACTTCTACACGATGGCGCTGTTCGACCTGGATACCGGCGACTACGGCACCTATACCGATTACGACATGCCGCCGGCCAACATGGAGCCGGGAGCTCGACGCAAGCTCGACATGGCGTCGGGTCATCTCGACATCAGCTACCACAGCGGCGCCGGCACCGCGTCGTGGACCACCTGCCTCGACGCCGAGGGGCAGCTGCTGCCCTTCACCTATCGGGTCAGCCTCGTCGGCGAGGACCACTCCGGCCGCCCGATGCGCCTCGACCTCGCCGTAACCCCAACGCGCGCACCGACACCGGTGGGCGCAGCCACCTACAACGGGAAGATCGTCTGCTTCGGCCAAAGCGAGACGTACTCGTATTTCCAGACCGGACTGACGATGACCGGGACCCTGCGCTGGGGGGACGTGGTGGAGCAGGTCTTCGGCAGCGGCGGTCACGTCGACCGGCAGTGGTTCCCGCGGTACGCCGGCGGCGGGGGATCGGGCGGCGACCCGCGGGCCAGGTCTCACGAGTGGCGCACCATCAACTTCGACAACGGCGTGGACTTGAGCATCTGGCGCCAGTTCGACCGCACGAACGGCAATGCGCTGCAGCCGTTTACCGGCGTGACGACGAGTCATCCCGACCCGGCGATACCGCCGCAGTGCGCCGAGGACGTCGAGGTGACGATCAGTAGCTACGTTCGGTGGCCGGAGACGGTGCGACCCCTGGTGCGGCCGGTGGCCCCGGCGCGATACATGCCGGACCGCCACCGGATAACCTGCGCCACATTGCAATTGGACATCGTGGGGGAGCCGATGGTGCCAGCCCCGGCGCACGGCCTGCCGATCGAATACATGGAAGGCCCCTTCCGCTACCACGGAACGCTCTGGGGCAAACCCGTTTCCGGGTTTGCGTTCAACGAGCGCTCGCTGGCGCTCTACCGGGATTGGGAGCTGGTCGAGGTGCTGGCCACCACGGTCGCAAACGTCGAACCACCCGCCCCGGACCTGCAGGCGGCGGTGGATCGGGTGGGGCCGCTGGTGGCCGCGGGCCGTCGTGGCGAGGCGGCTTCGTTGTTGGCCGGGGTGAAGCACGTCGAAAACGCGGCGCTGGCAACCCTTCTCGAAGACCTGGTTACCGTGCTTTCGGCAGCCGATTGAGGCAGCCCAGTCATCAACACCCCTAACTACGAAGTGTTGCAACCACCCCTTGAACCTAAGTCGAACTTTTGCTGCAAATTTACAGTCTCGCCGGGCGGACCTCGGCAGCGAGCGCCCGCGCCCAGCTGATGTGGCGATGCTGCAGTCCCGGCTCGTTGCGGCCGAACATCAAGTGATCGCGGGCGCCCGACTCGAGGTTGGCCTGCAGGCCCTCCACCAGCCGGTAGTCCTCGTCGCGGACCGTGGCGTGCGCGTAGTCGAAAACGGTCTGAGCGCCGGCGGCCACCGATTCGTCGGAGAGGTCCAGCGGGGTGGAGTTCTGGTGCACGGTGACCGAGCTGCCCGGGCGGTCGCCGGGGTAGATCCGGAACAACTCGCCGTTGGCGATGGTCACCGACAGCACGATGTTGGGGAACAGCGCATAGATCACGACCATGTTGTGGAACGGGTCCCAGCGCTCCTCGGGAACGTCGTCGAGTTCGAGGATCGTGTTGAGCGGGAAGATCAACCGGTGATGCGGGCCGTACGAGTCGAATACCGTGCAGTTGCTGCGGGCAATCGTGGCGAAGGTCTGCCGGTGCACGGTGGCGAAATGATAGTTCTCCGAGAAGGTGTCGACCGCCAGCTTCCAGTTGATCGGGCAGTCGAGCACCTTCTCGCCCAGCGGAGACCACCGTCCTATGCCCCACGAGTCGAGCTCGTCGGCCAGCGGTCCCAGGTGCGCGGCGACGTCCAGGTGCGCGCCGGGATCCAATGCGACCCAAAGGAACCCCGCGTATTCGGCGGCCGGCAGCTCCGTCAAACCGTCGGACTTGACGGCCGCTTGCCGATGGCGGCGACCCGTCCCCCGCAAGCGGGAGGTGCCCCCGGCGCCCGGCTTCGCCGCGCTTGCGATCGCCGCTTCCGGGAACCCCTCACGTCCCGGAACTGCCACCAAGCGCCCGTCGTTGTCGTACGTCCACGCGTGGTAGGGGCAGGTGAATCGCTTCGCGCTGCCACAACCCGTGACCACCTGCGACTGGCGGTGCAGGCACACGTTGTCGAACGCCTTGACCGACCCCTCGGCTGTGCGGGTCAGCAGGATGGATCGGCCCAGCACCGTCTTGGTGCAGTACGCGCCCGGAGCGGGCAGCTCCGAAACGTAGCCGACCAGTTGGGGACTGGCCATCAGCATCGCGCGGTCCCGGTCGTGGCGCTCGATCGACGTGTAATCGGCCGCGCCGACCAGGTGCACGCCCGGCGCGAGATCGGTCGCCTTGTCGCGGGCCAGCTTCAAGGCGCGCCGCGTCAGGTCGATGAGCTGATCGCGATCCATCTGCCCAGTACAGACCTTGCGACAGTTGTAAGGTCAAGCCGTGGCTGAGCAGTTGCTCATCGGCGACGTCACGGCCCTGACCGGGATCGCGTCGGGCCGCATCCGCCACTACGAGAAAATCGGGTTGCTGCGCGCCGAGTATCTGAGCAACGGCTATCGGGTCTTCGACGTCGATCAGGTGCTCGAGCTGTTGCGCATCGACCTGATGCGAAGCCTCGGGGTCGGCATCACCGACATTCAGCGATTGCTCGACGGGGGCCAGACCACCCTGGCGGAGCTGCTGGAGCAGCACCGCACGCTGCTGGTGCGCGAGCGCGAGCGGCTGGATCAGCTGATCGCCGCGATCGATGCGGCCACCGATACGGGCGCCGCCGACGTCGACGAACACCTCCTGCGCAGGCTGGCGACGAGGCACCGCGACAGCATCGGCGTCATCGGCAGGCTCACCGCCCCGCTCTCCGCTCCCGTCACCGCGATGTACGCCCACCTGTTCGACGAATGGCAGCTGCCGGTTCCCGCCTTGTTCGGGCAGATGGCGCTACCGCCGGCGGCCAGCACGCTGTTGGAGCAACTGGCCGAGACGCCGGGACACCAGGTTCTCTTCGACCGGCTGCGCAAACTCGCCGGCGACGTGGTTGCGCTGGACGAACGCGAGTCGGCCGCCGCCGAACTCGCGCAGAGCTGGATCGACCAGCAGCTGGCCGACCCGTTGCCCGACGACGTGGTCGCCGTGCTGCGCGGCGTGCAACCGTTGTTGACGCACGACCCGGTGATCGTCCAGGGCTTTCGGGCCTGGGCCGGGTCGATCAGCCCGGCGGCCGCCCGTTTTCTCGACGAGATCGCCCGGCAGACCGCCCGCAGGCGCCTGCAGGCCGTCAGCGTCATCGTGCTGCCCGCCGATGCGGCAATGTGATGCACATGTGACCTATGTGGCTAATGTGTCATATGTTGTTTGTGTCGTACCCTGTGGCATGTGTCGGTTTCGCGCCGTGACGTGCTCAAATTCGCGGCCGCCACGCCTGCCCTGGTAGGGCTGGGCGTCGCGGCCGCGTCGCTGCGCGCCGCGCCGGCGGCGGCATCGCTCGGCACCCTGCTGGACTACGCGGCCGGCGTCATCCCGGCCAGCCAGATCCGGGCCGCCGGTGCCGTGGGTTCGATCCGGTACGTCTCTGACCGCCGCCCCGGCGGCAACTGGATGCTCGGCAAGCCGATTCAGGTCTCCGAGGCCCGCGACCTGAGCAGCAACGGCCTCAAGATCGTTTCCTGTTACCAGTACGGCAAGGGCAGCACCGCCGACTGGCTGGGCGGCGCCGGCGCCGGGCTGCAACACGCACAGCGGGGCATGCAACTGCACGCCGCGGCCGGGGGTCCGGCGAACGCACCGATCTACGCGTCGATCGATGACGACCCGTCTTACGAGCAGTACAAACAGCAGGTCGTCCCCTACCTGCGATCCTGGGAGTCGGTGATCGGGCACCAGCGCACCGGCGTGTATGCCAACTCCAAAACCATCGACTGGGCGCTGCACGACGGCCTGGGTTCATACTTCTGGCAGCACAACTGGGGCTCGCCGAAGGGTTTCACCCATCCCGCCGCGAGCCTGCACCAGGTGGAGATCGACAAGCGCAGCGTCGGTGGTGTCGGGGTGGACATCAACGAAATCCTCAAGCCCCAATTCGGACAGTGGGCCTAGGGCCCGCGGCGGTCCGCATTCCAGCAAACACTCGTTCGCCCATTTCCGGGTGGCGCGGTCGCGGGTCGCGCGGTTGACGCGGTGTCAGCGGCGCGTAGCCGACCCGATTTTTTTAACATAACGATTACATAACAATCGTGCCTTGAACAGCGCAGTTATAGCTACTCGACCGTAACCACCTGCACGCAGCAAGTTTGTTCGCGGCGCCCGCGCGGGCGGTTGAACGGGGTGTTACCCAGGACATGGTTACCCGTGCGTAGAACTCACCAGTAACCGTTCAACATGCAAAAAGGGCACTGATCCTTATGACACTCTTAGTACAGCCGGTGCCGTCCGCCGCCCCGCCCGCTCCACGGGGGCGACCGCCGACGACACACCGGCCGGCCGTCCTCCGGCTGTGATTCGACGGGGAATCGACGTTATGCAGGCTGTCCCCTCCGTCGGGACCGGCCGAACGACCGAGACGTAAAGACGCAGGCAGGGAGATACAGAAGGTGACGATCCACGAGCACGACCGGGTGTCCGCCGACCGCGACGGGACAGGCCCGCACCACACCGATGCTCTGGTCGACCGCCTGACGGCCGGCGAGGCCTACGCCGTCGCGTTCGGCGGCCAGGGCAGCGCCTGGCTGGAGACCCTCGAGGAGCTGGTGTCGTCGGCCGGAATCGAATCCGACCTGGCGAATTTGGTCGGTGAGGTGGAGCTGCTGCTGGAGCCGGTGGCCAAAGAGCTGGTCGTGGTGCGCCCGATCGGCTTCGAACCGCTGACCTGGGTGCGCGCGCTGGCCGCCGAGGATCCCGTCCCGTCGGACAAGCACCTCACGTCGGCCGCGGTGTCGATACCCGGCGTGCTGCTCACGCAGATCGCCGCCGCGCGCGCCCTGGCCCGGCAGGGCATGGACTGGGCCGCGACGCCGCCGGTGGCCGTCGTCGGGCACTCGCAGGGTGTGCTGGCCGTCGAGGCGTTCCGGGCGGCGGGGTCCCGCGACGTCGAACTGCTGGCTTTGGCGCAGCTCATCGGGGCGGCGGGGACCCTGGTGGCCCGCCGGCGCGGGATCTCCGTGCTGGGCGACCGCCCGCCGATGGTGTCGGTGACCAATGCCGACCCGGAACGCATCCGCCGGCTGCTCGACGAGTTCGCGCAGGACGTGCGCACCGTGCTGCCCCCGGTGCTGTCGATCCGCAACGGCCGGCGGTCGGTGGTGATCACCGGCACCCCCGAGCAACTCTCCCGCTTCGAGCTGTATTGCCAGCAGATCTCCGCGAAGGAGGAGGCCGACCGCAAGAACAAGGTCCGCGGCGGCGACGTCTTCGCGCCGGTCTTCGACCCGGTGCGCGTGGAGGTGGGCTTCCACACGCCGCGGCTGGCGGACGGCATCGACATCGTCGCCGGCTGGGCCGAGAAGGTCGGCCTCGACGTCGCGCCGGTCCGGAAGCTGACCGAGGCCATCCTGGTCGGCGGCGTCGACTGGGTGGACGAGATCACGCGCGTTCACCAGGCCGGCACGCGCTGGATCCTGGACCTCGGCCCGGGGGACATCCTGACCCGGCTGACCGCGCCGGTGATCCGCGGCCTCGGCATCGGCATCGTGCCGGCGGCGACCCGCGGCGGCCAGCGCAACCTCTTCACCGTCGGCGCCGTTCCCGAGGTCGCCCGGGCCTGGTCGACCTATGCCCCGACCGTGGTCTCGCTGCCCGACGGGCGGGTCAAGCTGTCGACGAAGTTCACCCGCCTGACCGGACGGTCGCCGATCCTGCTCGCGGGCATGACGCCCACCACCGTCGACGCCAGGATCGTCGCCGCCGCGGCCAACGCCGGGCACTGGGCTGAACTGGCGGGCGGCGGGCAGGTCACCGAGGAGATCTTCGCCGCCCGCGTCGAGGAGCTCTCGACGCTGCTCGAGCCCGGGCGCACCTATCAGTTCAACGCGCTGTTCCTCGACCCCTACCTGTGGAAGCTCCAGGTCGGTGGCAAGCGGCTGGTGCAGAAGGCGCGCCAATCCGGCGCGGCGATCGACGGCCTGGTGATCAGCGCCGGCATCCCGGACCTCGAGGAGGCCGTCGAGCTGATCGGCGAGCTCAACGAAGTCGGCATCAGCCACGTGGTGTTCAAGCCCGGCACCGTCGAGCAGATCCGCTCGGTCATCCGCATCGCGACCGAGGTGCCGACCAAGCCGGTGATCATGCACATCGAGGGTGGGCGGGCCGGCGGCCACCACTCCTGGGAAGACCTCGACGACCTGCTGCTGGCGACCTACTCGGAATTGCGCTCGCGCCCCAACATCACCGTCTGCGTCGGGGGCGGCATCGGCACGCCCGAGCGGGCCGCCGAGTACCTGTCCGGGCGCTGGGCGCAGTCCTACGGCTTCCCGCTGATGCCTATCGACGGCATCCTGGTCGGCACCGCGGCGATGGCGACGCTGGAGTCCACCACCTCGCCGTCGGTCAAGCGGATGCTGGTCGAAACCAACGGCACCGATCAGTGGATCAGCGCCGGAAAAGCCCAGGGCGGCATGGCTTCCAGCCGCAGCCAACTGGGGGCGGACATCCACGAGATCGACAACAGCGCCTCCCGGTGCGGCCGGCTGCTCGACGAGGTCGCCGGTGACGCCGACGCCGTCGCCGAGCGCCGCGACGAAATCATCGCGGCGATGGCCAACACCGCCAAGCCCTACTTCGGCGACGTGGCGGAGATGACCTACCTGCAGTGGTTGCGGCGCTACGTCGAACTCACCATCGGCGAGGGCAATTCGACCGCCGACACCGCCGCGCCGGGCAGCCCCTGGCTTGCCGACACGTGGCGCGACCGCTTCCAGCAGATGTTGCAGCGGGCCGAAGCCCGCTTGCACGCACAGGATTTCGGGCCGATCGAGACACGGTTCGACGATGCGGCCCTGCTGGAGAACCCCGACGAGGCGATCGCGACGCTACTCGCGCACTACCCCGACGCCGAGTCGGTGCAATTGCACCCGGCCGACGTTCCGTTCTTCGTCACGCTGTGCAAGACGCTGGGCAAGCCGGTCAACTTCGTGCCGGTGATCGACAAGGATGTGCGGCGCTGGTGGCGCAGCGATTCGCTGTGGCAGGCCCACGACGCCCGCTACGACGCCGACCAGGTCTGCATCATCCCGGGCACGGCCGCGGTGGCCGGCATCACCAGGCTGGACGAGCCCGTCGGCGAGCTGCTGGACCGCTTCGAGCAGGCCGCCATCGACGAGGTGCTGTCCTCCAACGGCCAGCCGCGGGCCGTCACGTCGCGCCGGCTTGGCCGCCCCGACGTGACCGGACCGCTGGCCGTCGTGCTCGACGCGCCGGATGTGCAGTGGGCCGGGCGCACCACCACCAACCCGGTGCATCGCATCGCCGACCCGGCCGACTGGCTGGTGCACGACGGACCCGAAAGCCTCCGCGCCACGCACTCTTCCACCGGCGCGCAGCTTGCGGTCGACGGCGAGCATGTCGTCCTGACCGTGCCGCTGTCGGGCACTTGGATCGACATCCCGTTCCGCTTGCCCGCCAACACCGCTGACGGTGGCACGCCGGTGGTGTCCACCGAGGACGCCACCACCGCCATGCGCGCGGTCCTCGCGATCGCCGCGGGGGTCGACGGCCCGGATTTCTTGCCCGCGGTCTCCGACGGGACGGCCACCGTGACGGTGGACTGGGACCCCGAGCGGGTCGCGGACCACACCGGGGTGACCGCCACCTTCGGAGAGCCGCTGGCGCCCAGCCTCACCACCGTGCCCGACGCGCTGGTCGGCCTGTGCTGGCCCGCCGTTTTCGCGGCGATCGGCTCGGCGGTCACCGACGCCGGCGACGCGGTGGTGGAGGGCCTGTTGAGCCTGGTCCATCTGGACCACGCCGCGCACCTGATCGGCAAGCTGCCGACGGTGCCGGCCCAATTGACCGTTGCCGCAACGGCTTCGCGGGCCGTCGACACCGACATGGGCCGCGTGGTGCCGGTGTCGGTGACGATCGCCTCGAACGACGGCTCGGTGATCGCGACGCTCGGTGAGCGTTTCGCCATCCTCGGGCGCACCGGCACCGCCGAGCTCACCGATCCGGTCCGGGCGGGCGGCGCGGTCTCCGAGAACGCGACCGACACCCCGCGTCGCCGCCGCCGCNCGAGGCTGGCCGCCCCGAAGACGGTCTACGCCTTCCCCGGCCAGGGCATCCAGCACAAGGGCATGGGCATGGAGGTGCGGGCCCGGTCCAAGGCGGCCCGCAAGGTGTGGGACGCCGCGGACAAGTACACCCGCGAAACGCTGGGCTTCTCGGTGCTGCACGTGGTGCGCGACAACCCGACCAGCATCATCGCCAGCGGTGTGCACTACAACCACCCCGAGGGCGTGCTCTACCTGACGCAGTTCACCCAGGTCGCGATGGCCACCGTGGCCGCCGCGCAGGTCGCCGAGATGCGTGAACAGGGCGCCTTCGTCGAGGGCGCCATCGCATGCGGACACTCGGTCGGCGAGTACACCGCACTGGCCTGCGTCACCGGCATCTTCGAACTCGAGGCGCTGCTGGAGGCGGTGTTCCACCGCGGCTCCAAGATGCACGACATTGTGCCGCGTGACGAGCTGGGCCGCTCCAACTACCGGTTGGCGGCGATCCGGCCCTCGCAGATCGACCTGCCCGATGACGAGGTTTCCGCCTTCGTGGCCGGGATCGCCGAGCGCACAGGCGAATTCCTCGAGATCGTCAACTACAACCTGCGCGGCTCGCAGTACGCGATCGCCGGTACGGTGCGCGGTCTGGAGGCCTTGGAGGCCGAGGTGGAGCGGCGCCGGGAACTCAGCGGCGGGCGGCGCTCGTTCATTCTGATACCTGGCATCGACGTGCCCTTCCATTCGCGGGTGCTGCGGGTGGGTGTGGCCGAGTTCCGCCGCTCCCTGGAACGGCTGGTGCCGCGCGACAAGGATCCCGAAATCATCGTCGGGCGTTACATTCCCAACCTGGTGCCGCGGCCGTTCACGCTGGACCGAGACTTCATCCAGGAAATCCGGGATCTGGTGCCCGCCGAGCCGCTCGATGAGATCCTGGCCGACTATGACACCTGGCGCCGTGAGCGGCCGGTTGAAATGACGCGCATCGTCTTCATCGAGCTGCTGGCGTGGCAGTTCGCCAGCCCGGTGCGCTGGATCGAAACCCAGGACCTGCTGTTCATCGAGGAAGCCGCCGGCGGGATGGGGGTGGAGCGGTTCGTCGAGATCGGCGTGAAGTCGTCGCCGACCGTCGCGGGGCTGGCCACCAACACCCTCAAGCTGCCCGAATACGCCCACAGCACAGTGGAAGTGCTCAACGCCGAGCGCGACGTGGCCGTGCTGTTCGCCACCGACACCGACCCCGAGCCGGAGCCGGAGGAGGAAGAGGTTGCGGCTCCCGCCGCGATTGACACGCCCGAAAGTGCCGCCGTCGCTGCGGCGCCCGCCACAGCTCCGTCGGGCGCGCCGCGCCCCGACGACATCGCGTTCGACGCCGCTGACGCCACCCTGGCGCTGATCGCGCTGTCGGCCAAGATGCGCATCGACCAGATCGAGGAACTCGACTCGATCGAGTCCATCACCGACGGCGCGTCGTCGCGGCGCAACCAGCTGTTGGTGGACCTCGGTTCGGAGCTGAACCTGGGCGCCATCGACGGCGCCGCCGAGGCCGACCTGGCCGGGTTGCGGTCACAGGTCACCAAGCTGGCGCGCACGTACAAGCCTTACGGCCCAGTGCTTTCCGACGCCATCAATGACCAGCTGCGCACGGTGCTCGGCCCGTCGGGCAAGCGCCCGGCCGCCATCGCCGACCGGGTTAACAAGGTCTGGGAGCTCGGCGACGGGTGGGTCAAGCACGTCACGGTCGAAGTCGCGCTGGGCACCCGCGAGGGCACCAGCGTTCGCGGTGGCGCGATGGGCCACCTGCACGAGGGCGCGCTCGCCGACGCCGCATCCGTCGACAGGGTCATCGACGCCGCGGTCGCCGCGGTCGCCGCGCGCCGCGGCGTCTCGGTGGCATTGCCCTCGGCCGGCGGTGGCGGTGGCGCGACCATCGACGCCGCCGCGCTGAGCGAATTCACCGACCAGATCACCGGTCGCGACGGTGTGCTCGCCTCGGCGGCCCGCCTGATCCTGGGCCAGCTGGGCCACGACAATCCGGTCAGCGCCTCGCCGGCGGCCACCGATGCCGAGCTCATCGACCTGGTCACCGCCGAATTGGGTGCGGACTGGCCGCGTTTGGTGGCACCGGTGTTCGACGCCAAGAAGGCCGTCGTGTTCGACGACCGCTGGGCCAGCGCCCGCGAGGATCTGGTCAAGCTGTGGCTGACCGACGAGGGCGACATCGACTCCGACTGGGCGCGGCTCTCCGAGCGGTTCGAGGGCATCGGACACATCGTCGCCACCCAGGCCACCTGGTGGCAGGGCAAGTCGCTGGCCGCCGGCCGTCAGATCCACGCGTCGCTGTACGGGCGGATCGCCGCCGGCGCCGAGAACCCGAACCCGGGTCCCTTCAGCGGCGAAACCGCCGTGGTGACAGGGGCTTCCAAGGGCTCGATCGCGTCGTCGGTAGTGGCGCGGCTGCTGGACGGCGGCGCGACCGTCATCGCGACCACGTCGAAGCTCGACGACGAGCGGCTCGCGTTCTACCGCGGGCTGTACCGCGACCACGCACGCTACGGCGCCGCCCTGTGGGTGGTGGCGGCCAACATGGCGTCCTACTCCGACATCGACGCCCTGGTCGAATGGGTTGGCACCGAGCAATCCGAAAGCCTTGGGCCGCAGTCGATTCACATCAAGGACGCGCAGACACCGACGCTGCTGTTCCCGTTCGCCGCGCCGCGCGTGGTCGGCGACCTGTCGGAGGCCGGCTCGCGCTCCGAGATGGAGATGAAGGTGCTGCTGTGGGCCGTGCAGCGGCTGATCGGCGGGTTGTCGAAGATCGGCGCCGAGCGCGACATCGCGTCGCGGCTGCACGTGGTGCTGCCCGGCTCGCCGAACCGCGGGATGTTCGGCGGCGACGGCGCCTACGGTGAGGCCAAGTCGGCGCTGGACGCGCTGGTGAGCCGCTGGCACGCCGAGTCGTCGTGGGCGGCGCGGGTGAGCCTGGCGCACGCGCTGATCGGCTGGACCCGTGGCACCGGGCTGATGGGCCACAACGACGCCATCGTCGATGCCGTCGAGGAGGCGGGTGTCACCACCTACTCCACCGACGAGATGGCCGCCATGCTGCTCGCCCTGTGCGACGTGGAGTCCAAGGTGGCTGCCGCCAGCAAGCCGATCGAGGCCGACCTGACCGGCGGGCTGGGCGACGCCCACCTAGACATGGCCGAGCTGGCCGCCAAGGCGCGCGAGGAAATGTCAACGGAGGTCGCCGATGATGACGGCCCGGCCGAGGGCACCATTGCGTCGCTACCGTCGCCGCCCCGCGGATTCAAACCGGCGCCGCCCCCGCAATGGGACGACCTCAACGTCGACCCGGCCGACCTGGTGGTGATCGTCGGCGGCGCCGAACTCGGCCCGTACGGTTCGTCGCGCACCCGCTTCGAGATGGAGGTCGACAACGAGCTGTCGGCCGCCGGCGTCCTCGAGCTGGCGTGGACCACCGGGCTGATCCGCTGGGAAGACGACCCCCAACCCGGTTGGTACGAGACCGAATCCGGCGAGCTGGTCGACGAGTCGGAGCTGGTCGAGCGCTACCACGACACGGTGGTGGAGCGCTGCGGCATCCGCGAGTTCGTCGACGACGGCGCGATCGACCCCGATCACGCGTCCCCGCTGCTGGTGTCGGTGTTCCTGGAGAAGGACTTCGCGTTTGCGGTGTCGTCGGAGGCCGACGCGCGCGCGTTCGCCGAGTTCGACCCGGAGCACACGATCATCCGGCCGGTACCCGACTCGAGCGACTGGCAGGTCATCCGCAAGGCCGGCACCGAGATCCGGGTGCCGCGAAAGACCAAGCTGTCGCGGGTCGTCGGCGGCCAGGTGCCGACCGGGTTCGACCCGACGGTGTGGGGCATCAGCCCGGATATGGCGAGTTCCATTGACCGGCTTGCGGTGTGGAACATCGTGGCGACCGTCGACGCGTTCCTGTCCGCCGGCTTCAGCCCGGCCGAGGTGATGCGCTACGTGCACCCGAGCATGGTCGCCAACACCATGGGCACCGGCATGGGCGGCGGCACGTCGATGCAGACGATGTACCACGGGAACCTGTTGGGCCGTAACAAGCCGAACGACATCTTCCAAGAGGTGCTGCCCAATATCGTTGCGGCGCACGTGGTTCAGTCCTACATCGGCAGCTACGGCGCGATGATTCACCCGGTGGCCGCGTGCGCCACCGCCGCGGTGTCGGTCGAGGAGGGCGTCGACAAGATCCGGCTCGGCAAGGCCGAAATGGTGGTCGCCGGCGGCATCGACGACCTCACGCTGGAGGGCATCATCGGCTTCGGTGACATGGCGGCCACCGCCGACACCGACATGATGCGCGGCCGGGGCATCCACGACTCGAAGTTCTCGCGGCCCAACGACCGGCGCCGGCTCGGCTTCGTCGAGGCTCAGGGCGGCGGCACCATCCTGCTGGCGCGCGGTGACCTGGCGCTCAAGATGGGGTTGCCGGTGCTGGCGGTGGTGGCCTTCGCGCAGTCCTTCGGCGATGGTGTGCACACCTCGATCCCGGCGCCGGGCCTGGGGGCGCTGGGCGCGGGCCGCGGCGGCAAGGACTCGCCGCTGGCNCTCCGAGGGCGCGCCGCTGTTCGTGGTGTCCCAGAAGAGCCTCACCGGCCACGCCAAGGGCGGGGCGGCGGTGTTCCAGATGATGGGCCTGTGCCAGATGCTGCGCGACGGGGTGATTCCGCCCAACCGCAGCCTGGACTGCGTCGACGAGGAGCTGGCCGGCTCCGCCCACTTCGTGTGGGTGCGCGAGACGCTGCGGCTCGGCGAGAAGTTCCCGCTGAAGGCGGGGATGCTCACGAGCCTCGGGTTCGGGCACGTGTCCGGCCTGGTGGCGCTGGTGCACCCGCAGGCGTTCATCGCCGCGCTGGATCCGGATCAGCGCGCCGACTACCAGCGGCGCGCGGAGGCCCGCCTGCTGGCCGGTCAGCGCAGGCTGGTGTCGGCCATCGCCGGTGGGCCGCCGATGTACCAGCGGCCGCCGGACCGTCGCTTCGACCACGACGCGCCGGAGAAGCGCCAGGAGGCGGCGATGCTGCTGAATCCGGCCGCCCGGCTCGGCGAAGACGAGGCTTTCGTCGGATGACGTCGTCTGATTGCCCAGCTCTCCCCCGCAAGCGGGAGGTACCCCCACCTCGGTCCGCCGCGCGGACCGCATCGTCGCCGGGCGCGGTCATCCGATAACCTGGCCAGCCATGGGCATTGTCGGAGTGGGGATCGACGTCGTCTCCATCCCCGATTTCGCCGAGCAGGTCGACCAGCCGGGAACCGTGTTCGCCGAGACGTTCACGCCGGGCGAGCGCCGCGACGCCTCCGACAAGAGCTCGTCGGCCGCGCGTCACCTGGCCGCCCGATGGGCCGCCAAGGAGGCGGTCATCAAGGCGTGGTCGGGCTCGCGGTTCGCCCAACGGCCCATGCTGCCGGAGGACATCCACCGCGACATCGAGGTGGTCACCGACATGTGGGGCCGACCGCGCGTGCGGTTGACCGGCGACATCGCCAAGCACCTGGCCGACGTGACGATCCATGTGTCGCTGACACACGAGGGGGATACCGCGGCGGCGGTGGCCATCTTGGAAACTCCGTGAAGGCGCGAGCGTGCGTGTTTGTACGCGACACGCCGGTAGCTGGCGGCATTCTGCGCACGCTCGCGGGATAACGGGACGCACATGAGCGCGATAACCGAGCGCGTCCGCGAGGTGTTGCCGTCGGTGCGACGGGATCTCGAGGACCTGGTGCGCATCGAATCGGTGTGGGCCGACCCCGGCCGGCGCGACGAGGTGCACCGCAGCGCGCGGGCGGTTGCGGACCTGTTGTCGCAAGCGGGTTTTGGCGATGTGCGCATCGTCAGCGAGGGCGGGGCTCCGGCGGCCATCGCACGCCACCCGGCGCCGCCCGGCGCGCCGACGGTGCTGCTGTACGCGCACCACGACGTGCAGCCCGAGGGCGACCGCGGCCAGTGGGCGTCGCCGCCCTTCGCGCCCACCGAACGCGACGGGCGGCTCTATGGCCGCGGCAGCGCCGACGACAAGGCCGGCATCGCAACGCATTTGGCGGCTTTTCGGGCGCACGGCGGCCAACCACCGGTGGGCGTCACGGTCTTTGTGGAGGGCGAGGAGGAATCCGGCTCGCCGTCACTGGGCCGATTACTCGCCGCGCACCGCGACGCGCTGGCCGCCGACGTGATCGTCATCGCCGACTCCGACAACTGGAGCACCGACGTTCCCGCGCTGACGGTTTCGCTGCGCGGCTTGGTCGACTGCGTCGTCGAGGTCGCCACCCTCGACCACGGCCTGCACTCCGGCATCTGGGGTGGCGTGGTGCCCGACGCGCTAAGCGCGCTGGTGCGGCTGCTGGCCAGCCTGCACGACGACGACGGCAACGTGGCGGTCGCCGGCCTGCACGAAAGTACCGCGGCCGCGGTGGATTACCCACCCGACCGGGTACGCGCCGACTCCGGCCTGCTGGACGGCGTGTCCGAAATCGGCTCGGGCTCGGTGCCGCAGCGGCTGTGGGCCAAACCGGCGATCACCGTGATCGGCATCGACACCACGCCCATCGAGAAAGCGTCGAACACACTGATCCCGCGGGCCCGCGCCAAGATCAGCATGCGGGTCGCGCCCGGCGGTGACCCCGAGGCGCACCTGGACGCGTTGACGTCGCATTTGCGAGAGCATGCGCCGTGGGGCGCGCAGGTCAATGTCACCCGCGGCGACGTCGGCGAGCCCTATGCCATCGACGCCAGCGGCCCCGTCTACGACGCCGCGCGGGCGGCGTTCCGCCAGGCGTGGGGCGTCGAGCCGATCGACATGGGCATGGGCGGCTCGATCCCCTTCATCGCCGAGTTCGCGGCCGCCTTCCCGCAGGCGAAGATCCTCGTGACCGGCGTCGAGGACCCCGCCACGCAGGCGCACAGCATCAACGAAAGCCTGCACCTGGGAGTTCTGGAACGCGCGGCGATCGCCGAGGCGCTGCTGCTGGCCGGCCTGGCTGATCAGCGACGCTGAGCGACGATGTCGTTGTTACCGGTCTTGTTGATCGTCGGCGCGCCGGAGTGGTAGATGACGGCGTTGTCGTCGCCGATCACACTGATCGTGTCGGCGCTGTCGACGGTGACCTTGTTTGCGCTACCGAAGACCTCAAGCCTGCGACAGTTGCCGGTCACGGTGTAGGTGTTGTTGTCCCCGTCCAGCTTCAGGCTTCCGTTGTTGCAGTCGATCGTGTCTTTCGCGCCGCCGTTGATCATGATGAGGTTTCCGTGCACGGTGTCCTTGTTGTGGTGAGTCGCCACGTAGCAACCGATCGCGATCAGGGGTGCGACCGCAGCCGCCAACAACAGCCGTCCTTGCGCCGTTTTCGCGAGCCGCGCGACACCGCTAATCCGCCGCCGCGAGATGTCCCCGGGTGCGGCCCCGCCGAACTGTCCGCCGTTGGATGTTTCGAATCGTGGGCCCGAGCTGGTGCCGAACGGCCGGGGCGTGGTCCCGGGCGTCTGGCCAACGCCGCGCTCCAGGTCGCGTATGTACTGCTCAGGATCTTCCGCGTTCCTCATCGTCGACTCCTCACGCTTCCGTATCTAGGAGCGCGCCGCCAGTCTGTCGCATAACGCTTGCGAGATTCTTGTGGTTGTTTTGCTACCGATCTTGATGTCCGCTAGATCGACAAGTCACGGCGAAGTTTGACGACGTGGCCGGTGGCCTTGACGTTGTATTGCGCGACGGCGATCTTGCCCTTCTCGTCGACCAGGAACGTCGAGCGGATCACACCCCTGTGGTGTGGTAAATTACCTTCCTATGAGTACCACGAAAACCGCTCTCTACCTGCGGCAATCCAAAGACATCGAAGGCAGGGAGCTGGCCATCCACCGCCAGCGCGACGACTGCCTGAAGCTGTGCCAGCAGAAGGGCTGGCGCAACACCGTCCAGTACACCGACAACGACCGCAGCGCCAGCAACGGCAAGCCCCGCCCGAGCTATCAGCAGATGCTCAAAGACATTGCGGCGGGGCGTATCTCACGGGTGGTGGTGTGGGATCTCGACCGGCTGCACCGCCAGCCCATCGAGCTGGAGCAGTTCATGAAGCTGGCCGACGACAAGCAGCTGGCGCTAGCAACCGTCACCGGCGACGTGGACCTGGCCACCGACAACGGTCGGCTGTTCGCACGGATCAAGGGGGCGGTGGGGATGGCCGAGGTAGAGCGCAAGAGTGCCCGGCAGAAGGCGGCCGCGCAGCAGCGGGCACGCCAGGGCGGCGCGCCCTGGTGGCCGTCGCGCCCGTTCGGGTTCGACGCCGACCCCNCGGCGAAGACGAGGCTTTCGTCGGATGACGTCGTCTGATTGCCCAGCTCTCCCCCGCAAGCGGGAGGTACCCCCACCTCGGTCCGCCGCGCGGACCGCATCGTCGCCGGGCGCGGTCATCCGATAACCTGGCCAGCCATGGGCATTGTCGGAGTGGGGATCGACGTCGTCTCCATCCCCGATTTCGCCGAGCAGGTCGACCAGCCGGGAACCGTGTTCGCCGAGACGTTCACGCCGGGCGAGCGCCGCGACGCCTCCGACAAGAGCTCGTCGGCCGCGCGTCACCTGGCCGCCCGATGGGCCGCCAAGGAGGCGGTCATCAAGGCGTGGTCGGGCTCGCGGTTCGCCCAACGGCCCATGCTGCCGGAGGACATCCACCGCGACATCGAGGTGGTCACCGACATGTGGGGCCGACCGCGCGTGCGGTTGACCGGCGACATCGCCAAGCACCTGGCCGACGTGACGATCCATGTGTCGCTGACACACGAGGGGGATACCGCGGCGGCGGTGGCCATCTTGGAAACTCCGTGAAGGCGCGAGCGTGCGTGTTTGTACGCGACACGCCGGTAGCTGGCGGCATTCTGCGCACGCTCGCGGGATAACGGGACGCACATGAGCGCGATAACCGAGCGCGTCCGCGAGGTGTTGCCGTCGGTGCGACGGGATCTCGAGGACCTGGTGCGCATCGAATCGGTGTGGGCCGACCCCGGCCGGCGCGACGAGGTGCACCGCAGCGCGCGGGCGGTTGCGGACCTGTTGTCGCAAGCGGGTTTTGGCGATGTGCGCATCGTCAGCGAGGGCGGGGCTCCGGCGGCCATCGCACGCCACCCGGCGCCGCCCGGCGCGCCGACGGTGCTGCTGTACGCGCACCACGACGTGCAGCCCGAGGGCGACCGCGGCCAGTGGGCGTCGCCGCCCTTCGCGCCCACCGAACGCGACGGGCGGCTCTATGGCCGCGGCAGCGCCGACGACAAGGCCGGCATCGCAACGCATTTGGCGGCTTTTCGGGCGCACGGCGGCCAACCACCGGTGGGCGTCACGGTCTTTGTGGAGGGCGAGGAGGAATCCGGCTCGCCGTCACTGGGCCGATTACTCGCCGCGCACCGCGACGCGCTGGCCGCCGACGTGATCGTCATCGCCGACTCCGACAACTGGAGCACCGACGTTCCCGCGCTGACGGTTTCGCTGCGCGGCTTGGTCGACTGCGTCGTCGAGGTCGCCACCCTCGACCACGGCCTGCACTCCGGCATCTGGGGTGGCGTGGTGCCCGACGCGCTAAGCGCGCTGGTGCGGCTGCTGGCCAGCCTGCACGACGACGACGGCAACGTGGCGGTCGCCGGCCTGCACGAAAGTACCGCGGCCGCGGTGGATTACCCACCCGACCGGGTACGCGCCGACTCCGGCCTGCTGGACGGCGTGTCCGAAATCGGCTCGGGCTCGGTGCCGCAGCGGCTGTGGGCCAAACCGGCGATCACCGTGATCGGCATCGACACCACGCCCATCGAGAAAGCGTCGAACACACTGATCCCGCGGGCCCGCGCCAAGATCAGCATGCGGGTCGCGCCCGGCNGGGCGGCGCGCCCTGGTGGCCGTCGCGCCCGTTCGGGTTCGACGCCGACCCCGACCCGGTCACCGGCAGGTGGGCCACCACCATCGCGGAGCGTGACCCCGCCACCGGCAAGGTCATCAAGCGGCAGCAGCAGATCCGGCTGCACCCCATGGAGGCCAAGCTGCTGCGCGAGGCGTACCGGCAGTTCAACGCCGGCGCGACGCTGGGCTCCATTGCGGCGCGGTGGAACGCCGCGGGGTTGACTACCCCGCTGGGGAACCCGTGGAGCGGGACGCGGGTACGCGAGGTGCTGCTGCTCGCGCGCAACGCCGGTCTGCGGGAGTACGGCGGGCAGCTGGTCGTCGACGAGCACGGCAACCCGAAGAAGGGGGCGTGGCCAGCCATCGTCAAAGAGGAGGTGTGGCGGGCAGCGCGCGAGAGGATCGACGGGAAGCGGGGCGGCCCGTACCGGGGTCGCAAGTACCTGCTGTCAGGCATCGTGCTCTGCGGGCTGTGTGGGGCGGCGATGACCTCCCACATCAGCGCCAGGGGGAAGCTGCAGTACGCCTGCTTCCGCTGCCGCAAGGTCAGCCGTAGCGCCGAGAAGCTGGATGAGCTGATCACGGAGGCGGTCGTGCGTCGGCTATCAGCCGAGGACGCAGTGGAGTTGCTGCGGCCGGCCGTTGAGGAGGTCGATGCCAGTGAGCTCCGCGAGCAGCGCCGCGCGCTGAAGGCCCGGCTGGCTCAGCTGGGGAAGGAATTCGCCAGCGCGCCGCCGGAGTTCACCCAGGCCGCGCTAGGCGAGATCACCGCCAAGCTCGCCGAGATCGACGCGGTGCTCAACGATCCCGGGAAGGCCGCGATCTTCGAGGACGTGATCGGCGCGCCCGACGTGCGGAAGGCGTTCGACAGTCTCGACCTGGGGCGGCAGCGCACGATCGTGGACGCGCTGATGACGATCACGGTGAACCCGGTGGGGAAGGCGACGGGCGGCGTGTGGGATCCCGATGCCATCGACGTCGACTGGAAAACGTAGCCCTCAATGGCTGCAGGATCAGTATTCGTGCCGCTGGCGCACAGCTGTTCTTCCGGGGCAGTGGAGGGCTGCTATTGATCAAGCAGGCTGAAATCCAAATCGCACAGAATGCGGCGGATAGTCGCATGGTCCCCACAAGCGGCATTTCGAATGTCATGTAATAGCGCCCATCCGATGTCGAGCGTCGAGTTACCAACGACGTAGACCGGTGGTCCGTCGAACGGCTCGTCGTCGCGGTAAAGCAGATCGAAGTGCTCCAGCACCTCCGCGTGCTGCCGAAGCTTGGTGGCTGAGCAGTCAGCGAGACTCCTCAATACGGGCACGGGAATCTTGAATTCGGATGACCAGCTGTCCCAGCCCGTCGGGATTTCGTCCCCCCGCGCAACCACGAGAGCCAAGAGCGATCGTGCGTCGGCCGGAACCTTGGTCAGTCGCTCGGCAAATTCATTGATTACCGCGCACGATTCGGCGCGCTCGTCCGCGTTGAGGAAGTTGGTATCAAGGATCGCTAGCCCGTTGGTGGCTGGGGTGTAAGTTACGCCCTCGGTGACGTCACCGACCTGCTGGCGCAGCTTGTCAACAGCTGCCGTGTAGATCGCCTCATGAGATCGCTTCAGGTCCCGTAGCTTCGCGACCGTCCAGGTGTCGCGATCCTCATCGATGATCGTGTGGTGGGTGCCGCACATCAGCAACAGGTTTTCGTATCCACGCCGCTGTTCGTTAGTCATGTTCTCGTTGAACCGGGCAGACGTAGGTAGCGCGCCTTCAATATGGGCGATCTCGCCAACGAGAACGGCGTCGGCTGTCATCAGAGCTTGGTCGCATTGTGGATATGCGCACCGGTTGCCGGACGCAAGATAGAGCCTGCGCGTTACCGGATCTGTTGGCATCAGGCGTTTCGGCTTTTCCACGGACCTACCCTTTTGCGCTGGTCGTGCTGGTTGGCATCGAACTGTGGCCGGGCTGTTGTGCCCACGTTGCTGTCTAATCGGGCCACGCCGATAGAATTGTGGCCGGACGGGATTTGCACCCGTCAGGAGTGGGTGAACACTCCCGGCGCTATCCCGGCCCCTTGGCCCCCGCCGCTCCCTCGGATCTACGCGGGCACTGGCGGCGGGGGCTTATCACGTCGTCATGGCGATTCCTCCTGGAGCTCGTGCGTGGTCCCCGGGGTCTTGTAGCCCTTGAGCCGGTCGACCAGGTCGATCACGAAGTTGCGGTCCTCGGTTGTGAGGGCGAAAAGGTTCACCTCCACGACTACCGAGACGCTGCCTCCCGATGCGAGCTCGACGGTGTAGGTATCGCCAGCCGGCGGGGAATCCGGCGCTCCGTTGGATGCTGGCGTCCCCGTGCGTTCACCCGCATTTACCGCACTGGCTCCCTTCCGGCGAGGGGTTCGTTTGGGTTTTGTTGCGCCGGGCGCACCCTGACCTGCTCGGGTCTTTGGAAAATGCACGCTCAGCTCGAGTCCGGCTTCCCTAGCGGCATGCAGGAAGAATGTGATGCTCTTTCGGCGCACGTCCGGGGATGCGATGCTCGGGTAGCTGTCCCGGAAAGCATCCTCTAGATCCTTGCTGGTGCCGTTCTTCCGCGATACTTCCATAGGGGCGAGGTAATGACGGGTGACCATTCCGGCCAGGATGGCTTTCCGCTGCTCGTCATCGGCGGTTGTCAGCTCCTGGAGTAGTGGCAGCACATTATTCGCCTCGTCGACCAAGCCGAACGAGGTGAGGGCAGCGGTGAGATTTGCCTGGTCTGTGCCAGATTTGCTGGCCATCAGTGACCGGTCGATGCGAGGCGGTAGCGGTTTGGCACCGAGCTCCTTGATGAAGTTGGAGAAAGTTTGCCATGACATGTACGGCGGCTTAAAAGCCTCAGCGTCGTCAGTCATTACCGCCTCCTTGTTGTGGCATCGACATCTCTCTTCTTCCGGGAAGCCTGCCATAAGCGTATGCCATAAGTCAAATGCCGAAAGATAGTTCTTCCGCGTCGCTATGGCAGGGACGATCATGGGTGTATGAAGATCGAACGCGGGGACCTGTTAGACGTCACCACAGCCAGCGGGGCCATTGTTCGGATGCGAGCCATGAATGTTCCAGTTCAGGGCCGCGACTTCCCAGTTGTCTGGGTCTGCACTGAGCAGGAATGGGACCGAGCTACCGCCAGCGACGAGGAGCCAGACGGTATTCCCTGGCCTTTAGATGCGGTCCGGGCGCTGGCCTCCACCTAAGAATGGCAGGCAGTGCCGGGCCGCCCGGTCCATCCACTCCCGGGCCGGGCACCAGCGGCGGAAGGTTCGCCCGGTTGATCGGCCACAGCCCGTAGGCCGTGAGGCCTGGCCTACGGGCTCCCATGACCGGGGCATTGTCCCCCACCACCCCCGACACCAGGGGCGTAACCCGGCCGGTAACCACCCCCGTAACTGACCTGACCTGCGGAAACACTCAACGCCGGAAACCATGAAACCACGACCACGAATCCCCGCGGATCCTCCCAAATTCCGGCGAAATCCCGCCCTGACCAGCTGTTATTGCACACCAACCGGAGGCAGCTAACCGCTAGCAGTGCTCCATAGTTAGCTAGCCGGGCCGTGTTCAGGCGTAACCGAGGGGGGAGATCGCAGATGTCTCGGACAGTTCCGTTTGGCCGTCGGGCCGCAACTTTCAGGCCCCCTACCGGGGTCCCCTTCGGCCTGGTCAGCGGCCTGGGGGATAGGTGCCTGCGGGCGTCGGTGGGCCGCTGGGTGTGGGCGTTGGTGCTGGTCGGGGCGCTGGCCTGTGTGGGGTGGCGGTGGGGGAATTAGCTAGCGGCGGGTCCTCCCGGCGTGGTGCTATTGCACACCGACCGCCGGGTCCTGGTTGGTGGTGGGCGGGGCTTTCCCCGTGGGTGCGGGGCTCTCCTCGGCTCGGTTACAGGAGTCCCGTTACTTACACGACTGTTGTTCGGTGCTGGTGCCGCCCCGCTGGCCGCCCACCGAGCCAGACGGGACGGGGCGGATAAGGCAGGGCCGGAGGCGGGGGTGCGGGGCTCTGCGGCGGGTCTGGGGTCTCTCTCTCTGGTGGGGGGGCGCGGCGG
>NZ_LT546237.1:2404537-2466091 GCF_900078675.2 Mycobacterium interjectum | reverse complement strand
CGCCGCGCCGGATCAGGGCGCGCAGCTCCTCGACGCTGATCGCCATGCGCTCGGCGCAGTCCTCGATCTCGACGAACTCGAGCTCCTCGTCGTAGTCGGGCAGCGGCCGGCCAGTTGTCACGAGCCCGAGTGGAGGCTGATCATCGCGAACGCTTGCGGGCGGGTGAAGGCCACCAGGCCCCGCATCTCAGCGCGAACGATGTACGCGTTCTTGGTGAAAAGATCCTCGGACCAGAAGTTGAGCATGATCGACATGCCTTCGCGGACGAAGAGTTTCAGCTGGCGCCAGTCGGCGAGGATCGCCCAGCCGGACGGGACGCTGGGTGACACAACGCGGCGGATCTGGTTGGACGGGCCGAAGATCTGGTCCGACGTTCCGAAGCCGTTGCCCCTGTCGTACTCGAAACCGCCGGTCAAGAACGGGCCGTCGTTCCCTGAGCGGGTGAGGTCGATCGCCTCGGCGTCGTCAGGATTGAGACACACGCCGTTGGGCACCTCGCCCAGTTTCTGCAGGGCGGTGAGGCCCTTCCGCAGGCTGGTGACCTTGTCGGTGGAGTACGAGACGGTGGTGATGCCGGGGGTCGCCCACAAACCGGTCATCTCCTCGCCCGTGCCGAGGCCCCAGATAGCCTGATTTTCCAGGCCCGCCAGAACGCCTTGGGCCATGGTCGACGCGAGCCACGACTGTAGGGCGGGGACGTCTTGGAGCAGGCGGACGGGGACGGGTTCGGAGACGTGCGCGATGACCCGGCAGCGGTCGGTGACCGGCTCGACGGTGAACGTCGACACGGGCTTACTGGCCAGGTCGGCGACGACGGTCGCTTGGTTGTCGCGGTCCGTCGCCGACTCCCGGTAATACTCGACGGCGTTCGAATCGCTGCCGACCCGGTTAGAGAATAAGTCGATTAACCTTGTGGGCCAAGGGATTTCAGTCACCGAGGGCAAGACCAAACTTGGAACGTCAAGCGTGCCAGTCGAAATCGCGCGCTGCTCCCGGCCTACCCCGGCGATCTGCTGGGCGGTGCGCCGCGCCCAGTCCTGGGTGGAGGCGGCGGTGTTGCCCATGGCGGTGGCGGCCATCAGCCGCTGCACCGCCGGGTTGTCGGCCCCGGAGCGGGCCAACTCGCTGCGCGTCTCCACGATCCGCTCGTCGAGGGCCTTGCGGGTCTCGGTAAGGCTCGCGATCTCGGCCGCCTCCTGGGCGGTGAGCTGGGTGCGGCCCTCGGCCTGCACCCGCTGCGTGATCGCCTGCCCTTCGGCCTGCGCGAGGTCACGGGCGCGGGTCAGCCGCTCCAATACAACGTCCAGTCCGCCGTTCATCGATTGGTCCTCTCGGTGATGGGGTGTGCGCGCTCAGCGGCGGACGGCTCATGCGGCACGCGGATCGTGGCAGCCTGAGCCATCAGCCATTCGCGGAGCGCCTGGCGGAGAGCTTCATCGAGCGTCAGGCCTCTCCTATCGGCCCAGACGCCGAGGGCCAGCACGGCCGGTACGTCAACGACGAACGTCACTTCGGCCTTGCCCTGGCGCTCCAGGTCAACGGCGAGGCGCTCCTGACGCTCTCGGAGCGTGGCCCGATGCGCGCGCTGCTTGCACGCCGCGCTGCAAAAGGCGCGCTGGCGGCCCGACAGCGGGGCACCACACGGGCAGGTCATGACGCGAACGGTAACGCGTGACCGCTGCGGTGGGCGCGCGACACGCCGAGACGGTCGGTCTATCGCAGGTCGTGGTCGATGCGGCGCAGCAGCCAGGCGTGCGCGTCATCGCCGAGGCGCTCCCGAACCTGCTCGGCGTACTCGGCGACCGCCGCCAGCGCGATCGTGCGCCAAAAGGCGGGGTTGGCGCCGATCTCGTTGTCGATCAGCAGCAGCTGCTCGCCATCTTCACGAATCCAGGCGGCGGCGGCCCGCTGCACCAGGATCAGTGGGGCCCGCTGCTCGGGGGTGAGGTCGGTCATTCGGGGGTTCCTCTCGGGGTTGGGTGGGGTGGGCGGATGACACGGATGCGGCCGGCCGCATCCCGGCCGACGAGCAGGTGATCCAAAACGCAATCGCGGTGATGACAAGGGGAGAGTTCGCGGTGTGCGTCCAGGGCTTCCTCCCACGTCCCCCAGAACGTGGTCTCGCTGACGTGGGTTCGATGGCGGCTTTCCCCCCGCGTGCAGACCAGCGCGACGGGCATGTCACCGCGGCTCGGCCGGTGGAGGCTGGCAGGGTTCCTCGTCGGCGGTCGCGGTGGCCGTCGAGCCATCGAGCAAGCTGGTGCGTTCGGCGAGAGCCCGCAGGCGCGCGGCGCGGTGGGCGGGGCACAGCGCGTGGCCGCCCTTGAGCGGCGCGAACAGGCCGAGGCAGACCGGGCAGGTCGCGGCGGTCATGGCGGGCCTCCCTGGCAGCTGAAATGACACGGCCGACCGGCGCGGTCCCGCTGGCCGCACAAGACAGGCCGACCACACAGCACGCAGGCTGATGCCGGGGCGCGTCGCGGCCGGGGTGGCCGGTATCTCGCCGCCCGGTCATAGCGCCTATGGCAGCTGCGACAGCGGGCGACAAACCGGCGAAGGTCCGTGGAGAAGCGCCGTTTGCCGTCGAACACCTCGCGGGGACAGTCACCCGTGTAGCTCCACTCGGCAGCGGGCGCGCCGCAGTCAACGCACGCCCTGGCGCGGGCGGGGCCGCGGACTCGCGCGAGCCTACGATGCACACCGCCGTAGGTGCTCACCGGTATTCCTCATACGGATCGGGACCGGCCCCACGCCACGCGCGCGCCTGCGCGGGTGACCTACCGGACTTAGAAAAACGGCCAGGAGAAGAAGCGGGCTTTTCGTTGGTTTGTTGGTTGTTGGTTGTTGGTTGTTGGCGCGCGCCAAGTAATTCCCTAGGGGTTTCCTTGTGGGTTTCCTCGGTGGATTCCGGGGTGGATTCCAGGGTGGAATCTGTGGCTGCTGCTGCCTGCTTGCGCTGGCGGTCTTTGGCGCGTGCCGCGAGCACGTACTTCCTGGTCAGCGCCTCTTTCCACTCGACGAACTGGTAGCCCTTGAGCCCGTCGTGTTGGGTGGGTGCCCAGAGTCCGGCGGCGACGATTTTCTTCGCGGCACGGGTGCCGCCCTGCCAGCTTGTGACGAACCAGTGCGGCACGAATCCGTCTGTGAGTTCGTCCATGCTGTACGCGCCTGCGGCGGCGAATAGGCCGAAGCCGTCGAGGCCGACCTGGCGGAAGCGAGCGTCGGAGTGGGCTTTGTCATCGACGTTGAACCACGGCATCAGCGCCGCCCCCTGTCGGCGGGGCGTGCGACACTCTCGGGTGACGCTCCCTGGCAACGGCTGCGTTCAGGTCCTCCGTCGTTCTCCCGGCGGGGGACCTTTTTTGTCATTCGGAGTGCGCCCGCGAAGCAGGCCGCGATCAGATCCTGCTGCTGCTGGGACAGCGGGGGCGGGTCTGTGAGCAGCCGCGCCAGCCACGCCTCGCTGCTGGCGTCGAGTCTCACGGCCGGCCGTTGGCTTCGATGGCCTCGATATCGGCGATGAGGATGCGCCAGGTGCGGCCGATTCGGAAGGCAGGGATGGTCCCGTCTTTGCAGCGGCGGCAGATGGTGCTGGGCTTGACATCCCAGCGTTCGGCGAGTTGCTCGGCGGAAAGCACAGCGGAGGCTTGGGATTTCGGTTGAGCGTACATAGGCGTCCTTCGACGTGGCGGAGTGGAACTTTCCGACCAGATCGCACGGGGCAAACTCCCGTGTCGCCTAGTGCGCTAGATGCGCGCTGCTGACTCTAGAGTACTGCTAGCGGTTGTGTCTACCCGTTCCGCGCCTCACCGCTTCGTTGAAACCTGTTGGGGGACACCACACTCGGGTGTGGTTGGGGTCGGTGTGGGTCCTACTGCCTAGGCCGACAACTCGCGGCGCAACTTGGCCACGTGCCCAGTCGCCTTCACGTTGTACTGAGCGAGCTCGATCTTCCCCTTGTCGTCCACCACAAAGCTCGAACGAATAACTCCCTGAACGGTTTTCCCGTACATTTTCTTCTCGCCGAACGCCCCGTAGGCCGTAAGCACCTTGCGCTCCGGGTCGGAAAGCAGGGGGAACGTCAGGCCCTCCGCGTCGCGGAACTTCGCGAGCTTCTCCGGCTTGTCGGGGGAGATGCCGACGACGTCGATCCCGGCTTCGTTGAGTTCGGCCAGGCTGTCGCGGAAGTCGCAGGCCTGCTTGGTGCAACCTGGTGTCGAGGCGGCCGGGTAAAAGTAGACGACGACGCGGCGTCCCTTGTAGTCGGCCAGCGACACCTTGTTGCCGTCGGCGTCGGGCAGGCTGAAGGCGGGCGCCTTATCGCCCGGCGCAAGCCGCGTGGTCTCGGTCAATTCGACTCCTCTTCGTCAATCACTTCCACGTCGATGACGTCAATTTCGTTTCTCTCAAGGTCCGCGATCATTGGCCCGGCCGCGTGAACCATGTTGTCTTTCAACGCCGCTAAGGGGCGATCGAACCCCAGGCCCGCTCTCACAACGGCATCGAAGCGCGGGTCGTCAATATATCGTTCGATGACTTCCAACTGCCGCGAGAAGACCTCGGTCCGCCTGTCCTCTTCCTCTAAACGGTTCATTCTTTCCCGATGGCGATCTGCTGCGTTCTGAGCGGCTCGACGTGCAGGATCAAAGATCCTTGCAAGAGCATCGATAACCTTCGCTAACCCGGTGAATTTGATAGTGAACGACATCCCGACTTGCAGCGTCTCAAGCTGAGGCTGCTCGGTTGACGGAACCAATCGGCGGATGGCCGAATTAATGGTCTGGGGTGGAACGGCGAATCCTGACTGCATTAATGAGTCGTTGAACATTACTAGGCTGGAACTCGCTAGCCGCCCTTGCTGAACTAGGTCCGGGATAGCAAGGATGTTGTACAGGTAGTCCAGGTCGGCCATCGTCTCGGTGACCCAACCAAATGTCGTTGTCAGGTCTTCGACGTGTTTGCTTGCTACATGCAACGTCAGATGTGCCGGCCCGCCATGGGTCATCGCAATGGTCCTTTCGAGTACGTAGGTATTAGCCCACACCACACCCCGGTGACGGTCTTGCCGTACATCTGCTTCTCGCCGTAGGCGCCCCAGGCCGTGAGCACCTTGCGGTCGGGATCGGACAACAGTGGGAACGTCAGCTGCTCGGCGTCACGGAACTTGGCCAGCTTCTCGGGCTTGTCGGGGGAGATGCCGACCACGTCGACGCCGGCGTCGTTGAGGTCGCGGAGGTTATCGCGAAAGTCGCAGGCCTGTTTGGTGCATCCGGGCGTGGAGGCGGCCGGGTAGAAGTACACGATGACGCGGCGCCCCTTGTAGTCGGCCAGTGACACCTTGTTGCCGTCGGCGTCGGGCAGGCTGAAGGGGGGCGCTTTGTCGCCGGGGGCGAGCCGCGTGGTCTCGGTCAAGGTGCGTCCTTTCTGTTCACCGCCGCGTCGGGGCTATCGCCGGCTGATCTAGGGTAGTGCCTCAGGTGCATAGGCGGACTTGGAGGACAGACACGTGGCGGACCGGGACCCCGAGGCCATCAAGCGGGACATCGACGTCGCCCGCGACCAGCTGGCGGCCACCGTCGATTCGCTCGCCGAGCGCGCCAACCCTCGCCGCCTCGCCGACGACCTGCGGGCGCGGGCGGTCGAATTCGTGAAGAAGCCCGTGGTGATCGCGTCGCTGGTCGGGATCTCGTCGGTCGTGGTGATCGTGGTGGTGCGCCGGGTCAGGGACCGCTGACCTTTCGAGCCCTGTCGACCGCGGCGGCGCTTGCGACATGCACGGGGAGGTCGTCGGCCCAGGGCTGGGTGGTGACCATGTCGTCGACGTCGATGTAGCCGCGCTCGAACTCGCCGGTCGCCGGGTCGACGAGCCGGTACTCCTGCCGCTGGCGGTGGATGGGCTGCGCGTCGAGGATCACCACCCGCACGTCACCCGGCTCGAACCCGCAGCGTTGCTGTAGCGCCTCGATGAGGCCCTCGTTGTGCATGTGCCCGTCGCCGAAGTTCCATCCCAGCACCATCGAGCAGAGCACTTCGCCCTCGCAGACGTTGTAGTCGTCCTCGTCATAGCCCGCCAGCGCACGATGCACGAGGGTGAACAGCGCACGCCCGTGGGTGTTCATCCCGCGGAACGCCATGGCCAGGTGCAGCGGGACCAGGGTTTCTTCCTGCGACCCGTAGAGCCGCTCGAGTTGCAGGTGCTGCATCGGCCCCAGCGCCCGGGATCCGACGCGGAATTTGTCGTCGGCCGAGGGCTTGACGCACCACAGCGTGGTGTCCCAGTTGCCGGCGTAGTACCGCATGCCGGGCAGGAAGGAAACCTTGCGCGGGTACAGGTTTCCGACGACGACGGTGCCGGCGAGCACCACGAACAGAATGGCTACGGGCAGTGGGTTGTCGACGCTCGACAGCCCCAGCTGCGCGTGGGCGACGAAGAGGGATAGAACCCCGAAGATCATGAACACGTTCCATTCCAGCGGCACGCCCATCGGGAATGCCAGCAGGATGTTGAGGTGAAACACGATCATCACGAACGCGGCGATGGCAGTCGGCCAGCCGCCGTGGCAGAAGAACAGCACCAGCGGCACCAGCCCCTCCACCGCGGTCGAGAAGTGGGCGATGACGCCCGCTAATACGCTGGGCCGCAAGTCATCCGGATAGCGCTTGAACAGCGACCGCTTGAGAAATCCGCTGGGGATGAAGGGGTTGTTCGCCAGCATCGTGGAGATGACGAACGGGAAGTGCCGGGTGAGCTTGGAAGTCGCGGCGCCCAGCCAGATCACCATGAAGACGAACTTGGCCCCGACGACGATGTCCGCCCCGGAGAACAGGAACACCAGCGCCAGCGGCCCGTACACCTCGCCGCGCGCGGCGAGGAAGATCACCTTGTCGCGCAGGCTGATCACCGCGAGAACGGCCAGGACCGCGACGGTCTGCCACCGCGGCAGCACGCCAATTGCCGTGCCCAGGGCCGGGATCGGGCCGGCGCCGTCGGAAACCAGCGCGACGACGAGCAGCACCAGCAGGGCGCCGTAGAGCAACGCGTCGAACGGGGTTCGGTCGTGGCCCTTGGTCAGCGGGACCCGGTCCGGCCACGGTGGCAACCGGATGGTGCCGGGCCGCAGCCAGTACAGGATCGAGCCCATCGGCGGGAAGTAGCGCCCCGCCAGCGGCCCGAAACAGCAACCGAGGCCGACGACCTCGAACAGCATGGTGTAGAGGACGGCCTTCTGGAACACGATGGGCTCCGACCACCACGCTCCCACGTCGGTGAAGCCGCCGATGCCCTTCGTCGACCATGCGAACAGCCAGCCGCCAAGAACGTACAGCGCGATCTTGACGCCGTACATCAGGTGCATCACCAGCGGGGTGCCGAACCCGTTCTCGGCGATGTGGCGCGCCATCGGCACGATCCGCTCGGCGCGCGGCCGTTTGCTCCACTCGGCCACGTCGACGACAGGCAAGTTGGGACGGATCAACCCCATGTGCAGCTCCTTCGACGCAGAAGAAACTACCGGCAGGGGCCGCTATCGCGGGGGCATATGGGATCGGTGCGCCGTCAGGGTTACGGACCCCGGACCTCCCGCTTGCAGCAATTACGCCTCGAATAGCCAATTCGTCACAGGAATTGGCGCGTCTACAGATTTGGTGGAAGGACGGATTATCGCGCGGCCTTGGCGGCTTCGCGACGAGCCTTTTCTTTCACGTGGGTCGAGCAGGAATGTGCCAAATCGCAATGGAACCGGTCACTGCATTCATGCGAACAATAAATTGATGCGGCCGGAAGCCAGTCCGGATCGGACAGATCACGCCGTCGGTCGTTCGGATCGAACGTGTGGCCGCAATGCACGCAGGTCTTGACCTTGGTCTTGGTAGCCATGTCGGTCAGGGTACGCGCCATGGCTCTGAATCGGTGCAGGTTTCAGACCGTTTGAACAACCGACATCTCGCAAGACATCTCCGCCCATGAGTTAATTAACTTATAAAACTAATTCAGTCGTTGCGGCCCTCGCCATCGCCACAGTTCGACGCGACCGCGCGGTCATCTCAACGAGGTTGATGGGCATGAGGTCAGCGGAAAGCAAATCGAAGCCTCGCAGCGAAATCGCTTGTAGTGCATAACGCTTCCATGTCTCCGACTCGAACAATCGTCTCCGGGGGCTTTCGCCCTACAATGCGGTCGTGCGTATCGCGCTGCCGAGCGTTGTTCAGTGCGGTCCACGCGCGTGAGTACACGAATGGTGCAGTCGCGGCTGGGGCCGACGCGCGGCGCCGAGGCGACCGCGCACCGCAGGAATTAACTCGGCAGTCATGGCGTTGGCTAGCGACGGCAAGCGCGACGAGACTCGCTCCGTTACCCTAGGTTCGTCGCACATTCCTAGTCGGGGGGACGGTGTTGACGCTTCTCAAGCGGGCATGGGTTCCGCTGGTGGTCATCGTGGCACTGATCATCGGCGGCGTTGCGGTGGACCGACTCAACGGCGTCTTCCCGGGACCCGGGCTGCCTAAGCCCGATCCCCGGGATGCCACCCCGCCGTACGCGGCCAAGACCGCCATCTACGAAATCCTGGGACCGCCCGGGACGACCGGCGTCGTCAACTGGATGGATGCGGACGCACAACCGCAGAAGGCCAACTTCACCACGTTGCCATGGTCGCAGACAATCGTCGCCGAGATGCCCGGCATCTTCGCTTATGTCGTCGCCCAAGGTGACGCCCCCGCCATTGGCTGCCGGATCACCGTCGACGGCAAATTGGTCGATCAACAACAGGTCAACACGCGCGACGCGCAGGTCTCCTGCTTGGACAAATCGGCGTGACCGACAACACCAGCGACACGGACGAAATCCCCGTCCCGCAGCGCACCGAAGCCCAGCGTAAACCGCGAGTCGCCCACACCGTGCGCGTCCTCGCGCTGCCGATCATCCTGGTCTGGCTGCTGATCGCGGTCGGCGTCAACGTCTTCGTCCCCCAGTTGGAGAAGGTTGCCGAGGACGTCTCGGTGCCGCTCTCGCCATCCGACGCGCCTTCGGTGACCGGGATGAAGCACATCGGGGAAAAATTCAAGGAGTACGACTCCGACAACCTCGTCCTGGTGACCCTCGTCGGTGAGAAACCTCTCGACCGGGATGCACATCGGTATTACGACGATCTGGTCAGAAAGCTGAAGCAGGACACCAAACACGTCGAGCATGCGCTCAACTTCTGGGGGCAGCGGTTTACGGCCTCAGGTGTCGAGAGCTACGACCACAAGTCCGCCTACGTCCAGGTCAACCTGCGCGGCGACCAGGGCGGGGCCGTCGGCGACAAGTCGGTTGACTCGGTGCGCAAGATCGTCGCGGACTCGAAGCCACCGCCGGGGGTGAAGGCCTACGTCGCGGGTCAGGGAGCCCTGACCGACGACACGATCGTGGTCGGCAACGCGAGCCTATTCAAGATGACGATCATCACGATCATCATCATCGCGATCATGCTGATGTTCGTCTATCGGTCCATCGGCACCGTGCTGCTGACGATGGTAATTCTGTTCGTCGGCCTGGCCACCGGCCGGGGCGTGGTGGCGCTGCTGGGCGACACCGGGATCATGGGGTTGTCGACGTTCGCCGTCAACCTGCTGACGGCGCTGGCCATCGCGGCCGGGACCGACTACGCGATCTTCATGGTGGGCCGCTACCAGGAGGGTCGCGAGCGGGGGCTGGACCGCGAAGCCGCCTACTACGACACCTTCGCCGGGGTCACCAAGGTCGTCCTAGGTTCGGGTTTGACGATCGTCGGGGCGCTGGCCTGTCTGCATTTCACTCGGCTGCCCTACTTCAGTTCGCTGGCGTATCCGTGCGCAATCGGTCTGCTGGTGGTGGTGGCCGCCGGGGTGACCCTTACACCGGCGCTGATCGCGTTCGCGAGCGGCTTCGGTCTATTCGATCCGAAGCGAAAGTTCAACTACACCCGGTGGCGCCGCCTGGCGACGGCCATCGTGCGCTGGCCGGCACCCATCCTGGCCACCTCCGTCATCCTGGCGATGGTCGGCGCCCTGGGATTGTCGGGCTTCAACCCGCGCTACAACGACCTGTATTACCTCCCGAAGAGTGCGTCCTCGGTCCAGGCCTACGACGCGGCCGATCGACACTTCACCCAGGCCCGGCTGAACCCAGACCTGTTGATGATCGAATCGGACCACGATCTGCGCAATCCCACCGACATGCTGGTCCTGGACAAGATTGCCGGAGCCATCTTCCGGGTGCCCGGCATCGAACGGGTGCAGAGCATCACCAGACCTCTTGGGCCGCCGATTCAAGATGGTTCTGTTCCGTTCCAGCTCAGTGTGCAAACCGCACCGATCCGCAGCAACCTGAACTACCTCAAGGACCGCGTCGCCGACATCAAGAGGATCACCGGCTTCCTCGACACCCAGATCACCCTGTTGGAGCGCCAGTACGCGGTGACCCAGAAACTCGCGGACGCCGCGGACGACAGCTCGAAAACGACGGGGGAGACGGCGGCCATCACGGACCAAATCCGGGACCACATCGCGGATTTCGACGACTTCTGGAGACCGATTCGCAGTTATTTCTACTGGGAGAGGCACTGCTACGACATCCCCATTTGCTGGTCGCTACGAAGCCTGTTCGACGCCCTCGACGGTTTCGATCAACTGGCCGAAAAGTTTCACGCTCTCACCGGCGACCTCAACCACACGGCTACAGCGACGCGCGAATTGCTGGCGATCATCCCTGAGAATATCGCCGTCACAAAGGCGATACGCGATACGACTCTGACCATCTACAGCACGTTCGACAACCTGGTCGATCAGTTCGACCGACTGACCGACACGAACGCCGTGATGGGCAAGTCCTTCAACGACTCTCAGATCGAGAGCCTGTTCTACCTGCCGCCCGAGATCTTCCAGAACCCCGACTTCCAACTGGGGTTGAGCTTGATGGTGTCGCCGGATGGCAAGGCGGCTCGCTTCATCATCACTCACTCGGTGGATCCGGCGACGACGGAAGGGATCTCGTCGGTCGATAAGGAGCGCAATGCGGCCAAGGAGGCACTGAAACTCACCTCGCTGCAAAACGCCGACATCTACCTCGGCGGCACGGCCGCAACGTTTTACGACATCGCCAACGGCGCTAAGTACGACCTGCTGATCGCAGCAGTGGCCTCGATCGTGCTCATCTTCATCATCATGGTGATCGTCACCCGCGCCTTGGTCGCTGCGGGCGTGATCGTCGGCACGATCGTGATGTCGCTGGGAGCCGCCTTCGGGTTCTCGACACTGATCTGGCAGCACCTGCTTCACTTCCAGTTGCACTGGGTCGCAACCGAATTCGCGTTAATCGTACTCTTGGCCGTGGGATCGGATTACAACCTGATGCTGGTGTCGCGAATCGAGGAGGAGATCGGGGCGGGCCTGAAAACGGGACTGATCCGCGGCATGGGTCTCACCGGCCCGGTGGTGACCGCCGCCGGTCTGGTGTTCGCGGTCACCATGGCCACGATGATCACCAGCGATCTGCGGGCGATCGGCCAGTTCGGCACCACGATCGGGCTCGGCCTGATGTTCGACACCTTCGTCGTGCGATCGCTCATCACGCCCTCGATCATGACAGTGATGGGCCGCTGGTTCTGGTGGCCCAAGCGGGTACGGGTCCGCCCAGCCAGCCAGATGCTTCGCTCCGTCGGACCGCGCCCACTGGTTCGTGCACTGCTCCACCAGCCGCGACACGCGGTCGGCCCGGGCCCGCAGACGTAGCAACCGGCACAGGACGCCGCCCGCCGATTACAGGTCGTGGCGCGGCGGTGAAGTGCACCCATTCAGCTGTGAGTGCGCCGTCAGGGTTTCGAACCCCGGACCCGCTGATTAAGAGTCAGCTGCTCTACCAACTGAGCTAACGGCGCCGTGTACGGCCGAGACCGCGTACGCGACAATAACAGGCGCCTTGCCGCGGAGCGAAATCCCGATGTCTTCCAGAGTAGCTGTCGAGCGACGAGCGATTTCTGTACGGGGCTATCAAAAAAGCGTCCCGCAGTAGGGCGCCCGTTCGGTCGCGAAGGCGGTATCCAGGTCGCGCAGCGCGCCGGGGCGCAGTTCGGTGATGCGACCGGCCCGTAAGAGTTGGGCAGCGCGGTGCGCGCCCATGTAGAGCGTCGCCAATTCGGCCAGACCGATTTCGACGTCCGCGGGCCCGTCGTGCGGGGTGCACTTGCCCGTGCCGTCACGGGTCTGGAGCAGGAACCGTCCGCCGGCGAGGTTGAGCGGGTCCGTGACGCCGAGCACTACGTCGGTGTCGGCCGCGTACACCCGCGCGCCGAGGACCTCGGGCACGTCGTTGATCCGGACCCACAGGAAATCACTCATCCCGGTCGTTTGCGCGGCGCGCTGGTCACGCAGCTTGAGCGGCAGCGGATCGTCGACCGGCACGTCGATCTCGATGTTGTCGAACATTTCCAACGCCAGCAGGGTCTGCAGCAGTTCGCTGTGGGCCTCGTCGGTGATGGCGAAAAAGTCCTCCACGAGCAGGGAGCCGAACGGCGGCCGAAACGCGTGTTTACCCGCGCCGATGACGCGGTACGCCAGGAAGCCGTCCGGATGGACGGTGAAATTCAGCGCGGATCCACTGCCTCGCTGCGTGGGCCTGTCCTCCAAAAAGTCGGCCCACCACGCCTCGTCGCGCTGCACCGCGCCGCTGGTTGCCGCGCACCATCGTTGGTAGATGTCGGGTAGGAGGCGCCTTGCCTCGTCGGCGTTGACTTCGCGCGCCCGGTTCCCACTCGGAGCGTCGCGCAGCTTCGCGAAGCGGCGGTCGATGCAGTAGGAGTGCGTGTAGCTCGCCACGCCGGCGCCGAAGCCGTCGTACATCGCGGCCTGGGTCGGGACGCCACAGACGATCGGGTAGCCGCGCTCCAGCAGCTTGCCCAGGCCCTGGGCGCTGAGCTGCGCCCATATCCCGGTTCCCTGATGCGTCGACGCGACCGCGATCATCGTCAGCCACGCGGCCCGTAGGCTGCCACCGCCGGGCACGGTGAGCCGCGCCCGATAGATGATGGACGTTCCCACCAGGGCCGGATGCTGCGGGTCGGAAACGTCCTCGGCGACCAGGATGTCCTCGAGTTCGACCCGGCGTTTCCAGGCTTCCACGGCGCGCGGGTCCACCGGATCCCCAAACGTGCGAGCCTGCTTCTCGTAGACCGCCTGCCAGTCGTTTTCGGTTGGATGTCTGATCGTGATGGCGTCGTCCGTCGTGTTCATCGCTCATCCAATCCGCCGTTGGCGCAGCCCGGCGGCGCCGGGCGCGCCGAATCCACCTGCTGAAGCGCCGTTTTGGTTTCGATACCCGGGTGTCGGATCGCCAAACTTTGCCCTGGTGAGCCCGGCGACGTGGGGCGTTCAAGCCGGGACTTTCGGGTATAGGGATACGCGATGCTGCGAAAAATCACTCGGCTTGCCGTCGCCGCGCCGTGTGGCGTGGTCGCGGTATTGCCCCTGTTACGGGCCCGTTGATGGTCGGCATATACCTCGCCGCTCTGCTGGCGTTGGCGTCCGCGCTGTGCATCGCCCTCGGTGACGTGCTGCAGCAACGGGCGGCGCACTGCATCACCGACGGGTCCGTCGGCCACGTCGAATTGTTCGCCAGACTGCTGCGCGACCGGCGCTGGTGGTGGGGCGGGCTGCTGCTGATGGCGAGCATCGCGTTGCAGGCGGCCGCGCTGCAGCGGGGTTCGGTGCTGCTGGTGCAGGCGCTGCTGATGCTGTCGCTGCTGTTCGCGTTGCCCATCAATGCCAGGGTGTGGCACCGCACCGTGACCGGCGGCGAGTGGATCTGGGCCGGACTGCTGACCGCCGCGGTCATCGTGATCGTCGTTGTCGGCAACCCGCAGGCCGGGCGGTCCGGCGCATCGGTGGGCACCTGGCTGGCCGTGGCCGTCGTGCTGGCGCCGCTGTTGGTGACGTGCGTGGTCGCCGGCCGAGTTCGGGGCGGCGCCGCGGCCGCCGCGTTGTTCGCGTTCGTTTCGGGGGCGCTGTGGGGGGTGTTCGCGGTGCTGACCAAGGAGGTCGTCGCCCGGCCCGGCGACGGTGGCTGGGCGGTGGCCCGAACCCCCGAGCTCTACGCGTGCGTGCTGGCCGCGGTGGGCGGTGTGGTGTGGAGCCAGGCGGCATTTCGGGCGGGGCCCTTGACCGCGTCGATGCCGACCTTGCAGGTGTCGCAGCCCGTCGTGGCGGCGGTGCTGGGTGTCGTCGTCCTGGGCGAGACGCTGAACACCGGTCGCGCCGGGATGACGTCGCTGGCGACGGCCGGGCTGGCGGCGACGGCGGCCATCGTCAAACTCGCGCGCGTCGAGGCCGCCGCAACACGTGATGGGGTCGAGGCACGGCGCCGAACCGCGGTGGGCCAACCGGCGTAGACACCGGACGGCCGCCTCGCCGATGTCGCATCGTGGGCGGCCAAAAACCCATTAGAATGCTTCCACTGTTTCTGGTCAGCGGTGACCAAACTATGCCGATCGAATGTGGAAGTTGACTTGATGACGCCTTTGCATGGACGCCGACCGTGGCTGGTTGCCGCCATGGTCGTGTTTGCTGTCGTCGGCGTTGCCTGCAGCGGCAGCCACACCGCCGCGCCGGCGAAGGTCATCTTCGACAAGGGCACGCCGTTCGCCGACCTGCTGGTCCCCAAGCTCACCTCCTCGGTGAACGACGGCGCCGTCGGCGTCACCGTGGACGCGCCGGTGACGGTGAGCGTCGCCGACGGCGTGCTCGGGTCGGTCACCATGGTCAACGAGAATGGGCGCTCGATCGGCGGTCAGCTCAGCCCCGACGGGCTGCGCTGGTCGACGACCGAGCAGCTAGGCTACAACAGGCGCTACACGCTGAGTGTGAAGGCGCTGGGGCTGGGCGGCGCGGCCACCCGCCAGATGACCTTCCAGACCAGTTCGCCGGCCCACCTGACGATGCCCTACGTCAGTCCGGGCGACGGCGAGGTGGTCGGCATCGGTGAGCCGGTGGCGATCCGATTCGACGAGAACATCGCCAACCGCGCCGCGGCCCAGAAGGCGATCGTCATCACCACCAACCCGCCCGTCGAGGGCGCGTTCTACTGGCTGAACAACCGCGAAGTACGTTGGCGCCCAGAGCATTTCTGGAAGCCCGGCACCGCCGTTGATGTGGCCGTGAACACCTACGGCGCCGATCTGGGCGACGGGATGTTCGGCGAGGACAATGTCAAGGCGCACTTCACCATTGGCGACGAGGTCATCTCCACCGCCGACGACACCACCAAGATGGTGACCGTGCGGGTCAACGGGGAAGTCGTCAAGACCATGCCGACGTCGATGGGCAAGGACAGCACCCCGACCGCCAACGGGATCTACATCGTGGGCGGGCGGTTCAAGCACATCATCATGGACTCGTCGACCTATGGGGTTCCGGTCAACTCGCCCAACGGGTATCGCACCGACGTCGAATGGGCCACGCAGCTTTCCTATAGCGGTGTGTTCGTGCATTCCGCGCCCTGGTCGGTCGGCGCCCAGGGCCACACCAATACCAGTCACGGCTGTTTGAACGTGAGCCCCAGCAACGCCGAGTGGTATTACGACCACAGCAAGAGCGGCGACATCGTCGAGGTCGTCCACACCGTGGGGCCGACGCTGCCGGGCACCGAGGGGCTCGGCGACTGGAACGTCCCCTGGCCCGTGTGGAAGGCCGGCAACGCCAACATCAGCTAGGCACGACGCCCGTCACTTTTCATTCATCTGAGCGCGAAGTGCGTGGCGTAGGGTGCCGGCCCATGAATACTCCTTCGCCCGGGCCGGGGTGGTGGCTGGCCTCCGATGGCAACTGGTATCCGCCGCGGTGGGAAACCCGGTTCGTCCATTACACGAACGAGTCCCTGCCGGCAGTGATCGACGAGGCGAGTCGTCAGTCGAAAGCCTACGGGGAACAGGGCTGGGAGATCGTGGGCTCCTCGGTGCAGCGCAGTCAGGTCGCCCGCCGGTTCAAGGAGTATGACGAAGGCGGGGATCACTATTTCGAGTGGAGCATCGTCTGCACCCTGAAACGGCCGCTGGCGCCCGGACGGAGCGCCGAAAGGTCCGCGGACCAGTGGGGTGGCTGACGGGGCTCGAACCCGCGACATCCAGGATCACAACCTGGTGCTCTACCAGCTGAACTACAGCCACCATTGCCGCGAGCCGGCATCCATAGCTGGGCCAACGAGCGGCGATCACCGATACTAGCCGGTGGGTGGCTCGGTGTCCGAATCGATTGTTCCGGTTGCGTTCTGTGGGCCTGCAAGATCGGCGACCACGATCTCGATTTCGCTGGTGGACGGACCCGGCGGCGGCACGAACGCGGTCCGCCGGTAGTACTGCAGTTCGCGGATGGATTCTCCGATGTCGGCCAGCGCGCGGTGCGTGAGGCCCTTGACTGGCTGGCCGTAGTAGATCCGCGGATACCAGCGCCGGCACAGTTCCTTGATCGAGCTGACGTCGATCATCCGGTAATGCAGGTAGGAGTCCAGCTTTGGCATGTCGCGGGTGATGAAGGACCGATCCGTGGCGATCGAGTTGCCCGCCAGCGGGGCGGTCTTGGGTTGCTTGACGTGCGTGGTGATGTAGTCCAGCACCATCGCCTCGGCGGTCGCCAGGTCGACGGTGGAGGCCTTGACCTCGTCGATCAGCCCCGAGCGCGAGTGCATTTCGGTGACCACCTCGATCATCGACGACAGCGCGGCGTCGTCGGCGTGGATCACCACGTCCACCCCGTCGCCGAGCACGTTCAGCTCGGCGTCGGTGACCAGGACCGCGATCTCGATCAGCTTGTCCGAGCTCAGATCGAGCCCGGTCATCTCGCAGTCGATCCACACCAATTCGTCGCGCACAGCGCTCAGCGTATGCGTGCGCCGGGCCCGCGCGAGCCCTGCCCCCGCCTGGTCTGGGGAAGTAGTGTGAGCGTTGCGACTGGGGAAGAGGGGCGAGCGCGATGACCACCGAATCAGCGGCGACATCCGCACAGCGAATCGCGAGCGGCTACGCCGTCGCAGGTCAGGCGCTGGAATTGGGCACGGTCGTCGTCGAGGGCGTCGCGGACCCGACCGCCCAGATCCGCATCCCGCTGGCGACCATCAACCGGCACGGCCTGGTGGCCGGGGCCACGGGAACCGGCAAGACCAAGACGCTGCAACTGATCGCCGAACAGCTCAGCGCCGCGGGCGTGGCGGTCCTGATGGCCGACGTGAAGGGCGACCTGTCCGGCCTGGCCCGCCCCGGCGAGGCCAACGACAAGACCGCCGCGCGCGCGAAAGATACCGGCGACAACTGGGAGCCGACCGGGTTTTCGGTGGAGTTCTTGTCGCTGGGCACCGGGGGAGTGGGCGTGCCGGTGCGCGCGACCGTGGCCAGCTTCGGCCCCGTCCTGTTGTCGAAGGTGTTGGGACTCAACGCCACTCAAGAATCGACGCTGGGGCTGATCTTCCACTGGGCCCAACAGGCCGGGCGGCCGCTGGTCACCCTGGGCGATCTGCGCGGCGTCATCAGCCACCTGGCCAGCGACGAGGGCAAGGCCGATCTGAAAGACCTGGGCGGGGTGTCGTCGACGACGGCGGGCGTGATCCTGCGGGCGCTGGTGAACCTTGCCGGCGAGGGCGGCGACACGTTCTTCGGCGAGCCGAAGCTCGACCCGAACGATCTGCTGCGCGTCGACGACGGGCACGGCGTCATCTCGCTGCTCGAGTTCAGCGGTCAGTCGGTGCGTCCCGTAATTTTCTCCACCTTTTTGATGTGGCTACTGGCCGACCTGTACGCCAAACTGCCCGAGGTCGGCGACGTCGACAGGCCCAAGCTGGTCTTCTTTTTCGACGAAGCACACCTGTTGTTCGCCGATGCGTCCAAGGCCTTCCTCGAGCAGGTCGAGCAGACCGTCAAGCTGATTCGCTCCAAGGGC
The DNA here is from genome assembly GCF_900078675.2 of Mycobacterium interjectum. Taxonomy (GTDB): domain Bacteria; phylum Actinomycetota; class Actinomycetes; order Mycobacteriales; family Mycobacteriaceae; genus Mycobacterium; species Mycobacterium interjectum. The sequence continues at coordinate 2,448,156 of NZ_LT546237.1, read as the reverse complement.
GTCGGGGTGTTCTTCTGCACGCAGCTGCCCACCGACATCCCCAACGACGTGCTGTCCCAGCTGGGCGCGCGCATCCAGCACGCGCTGCGGGCCTTCACCCCCGACGACCAGGCCGCGCTGTCCAAGACCGTCCGCACCTATCCCAAAACCGATGTGTACGACCTGGAGTCGGCGCTGACCTCGCTGGGGATCGGTGAGGCCGTCGTCACCGTCCTCTCCGAAAAGGGCGCGCCGACGCCCGTCGCGTGGACCCGCATGCGGGTGCCCCGTTCGCTGATGGCGTCGATCGGCACCGACGCGATCTCCGCCGCGGCCAAAGCCAGTCCGCTGCAAGCGAAGTACGGCAAGACGGTCCAGCAACCGGCACAGCCCCAGGCCGTCCCGCAAGTTCCGCAGGCCCAGTCCGGCTATCCGCCGGTGCCGGCGGACTCGGTGCCCCCGCCGATGCCGGCGCCGGCCGAGCCGGCGGAGCCGAAGGGGCCAAGCTTGTTAGAAAGGTTGTGGCACGATCGCGAGGTGCAAAGCGCCGTCAACATGGGGATACGCGAAATTATCAAGGCCAAGTTCGGCGGTGGCGGCCGTGGTCGCCGGAAGTAACGCCTACCCGCCGCCGAGCTTCTTGTAGAAGCTGCCCACGATCGGCGCGACGATGGCGCGCGGGGCGTACCCGCTGGCCACCGACATCGCCTTGGACGTCAGGCCCGGGACGACACGCATCTTGTTGCGCTCCAACGCATCCAGCGATATGCGGGCGGTGTGCTCGGTCGAGATCCACAGGAAGTCCGGGACCAGCTTTTCGACCAGGGACCGCTCGGCGTCATCGGGCAGATCGGTGCGCACCGGGCCCGGCGCCAGCAGCGTGACGTGCACGCCCGAGCCGCGCAGCTCGCCGCGCAACGATTCGCTGAAGGTGTTGGCGAACGCCTTGGTGGCCGCATAGGTGGCGTTGTAGGGGATCGGCGAATTGCCCGCCGCCGAACCGGAAATCAGGATGCCGCCGGCCTTGCGCTCGACCATGCCCGGCAGCACCGCCAGCGTAAGGTCGTGCACCGCAACGGCATTCAGCTGCACCTGAGCCTTTTCGGCGCCCGGGTCGAGGCCCGTGACCGGACCGAACGTCGCGGTACCGGCGTTGGCGCACAGGATCGAGATGGGTCGGGCGGCCAATTCGTCGCACAGTTTCGCCCGTTCGGCCGGATCGGCCAAATCGGCGGGCCGCACATCGACGGCCACCCCGTACTTGTCGGTCAGCCGCGCGGCCAGGTCGTTGAGCAGCTCTTCGCGCCGCGCGGTGACGATCAGGCTGTGCCCGCGCGCGGCCAGTTCGGTGGCCAGCGCCTCGCCGATGTTTTGCGAAGCCCCGGTGACGACGGCGCGCGCGTCGGGACTGGGAGCTGGTACCGGCATGCGGCCAATCGTAGACAGCCTCGCACCCAATAGAGTGCCGGGCATGAGTCAGCGCCCGGCCACACCCGTGCCATCGCAGGTGGCGGCGTGGGCGCTGTGGGACTGCGGCTCGCTCGGCATGAACGCCATCGTGGCGACCTTCGTCTTCTCCGTCTACCTGACCGGCACCGTGGGGGCGGGCGTGTCCGGTGGTACGTCACCCGCGAGTTGGCTCGGTCGCTCGCTCGCGGTCGCGGGGTTGACCATCGCGGTGTTGGCGCCGGTCGTGGGGGTGTGGGTGGAGGCCCCGCACCGTCGGCGGGTGGTGTTGACGGTCTTGAGCGCTCTCGCGGTCGCGTCGACCAGCGCGATGTTCCTGATCCGCGACGATCCCAGCTATCTGTGGGCGGGCCTGGTGCTGCTGTCGGTCACGGCCGCGTGTGGTGATCTCGCCGGTGTTCCCTACAACGCGATGCTGCGTCAGGTCTCGACGCCGCAGACGGCGGGGCGCATCTCCGGCCTGGGTGCGGCCTCAGGTTTTACCGGCAGCGTGGTCCTGCTGCTACTGGTCTATTTCGGTTTCATCTCCGGCAGCGGCCCGGTGCGCGGGTTGCTGCGCGTGCCGGTCCACGACGGGCTCTACGTCCGGGCGGCGATGCTGCTGACCGCGGCGTGGTTTGCGGTGCTGGCGCTGCCATTGCTGTTCGTCGCGCACCGGCTGCCCCACTCCGGGGAGGCATCGCCTCCGGTGAGCATGCTGGGCGGCTATCGCAAGCTGTGGGTAGAGGTGAGCGCGGAATGGCGCCGCAACCGCAACCTGGTCTACTTCCTGGGGGCCAGCGCGCTGTTCCGCGACGGGCTGGCAGCCATCTTCGGCTTCGGCGCCGTGCTCGGCGTCAACGTGTACGGCCTGTCCCAGGGCGACGTGGTGGTGTTCGGCGTGGTGGCGAGCGTGGTGGCCGCGATGGGCGCGGTCATCGGCGGGTTCGTCGACCACCGGATCGGATCCAAACCGGTCATCGTGGGATCGCTGGTCGCGCTCGTCGCCGTGTCGGTCACGTTGATGGCGGTGTCCGGTGCGCACGCCTTCTGGGCATGCGGGCTGTTGTTGGCCGTGTTCGTCGGCCCGTCGCTCGCGTCGTCGCGCGCCCTGCTGCTGCAGCTGGCAAAGGACGGCGGGGAAGGCGTCGCGTTCGGCCTCTACACGATGACCGGACGGGCCGTCGCGTTCGTGGCGCCATGGCTGTTCTCGGTCTTCGTCGACGTGTTCGGCGCCGTGCGCGCCGGCGTCGCCGGCATCTGCCTGGTGCTGATCGCCGGCCTGCTGGCGATGCTGGTGGTTCGGGTGCCGGCGCGCGCCGAACAGCCCGCGCAGGCTTAGTGTCGGGCGACGTCACGTCGCCCAACGTGCTCTCACGGCGAAATTTCGACCGGTTTTCCGCCGTACGTGCACGTTCGGCGCGGCGGGCTACTCGGCCCTCCCGCGACCGTCACGAACCCCGCGCGTCGCAGATCGTCAGGCCCTCCCCGGAGCGCTGGCTCAGCTGAACCCCGTCGACGGTCACCGAGCAGGAGACGTTGTGGCCGAAGTTGACGACCGTGACGTTGGCCGGGTGCAGCGCCGACTTCGACAGGCTGACCTCTTTGGTCCAGGGCAGCACGACGTTGAACTCGGTCTGCACGACGTCGCCGGTGCCGATGTAGACGACGCTGATGGCGCGGCCTTCGCCGGTGACTCTGTAGACCACGTCCTGCATCACACCCGGGCCGGTCGTCTCGGTGGGCGGCCCCGAAGCGGTCGGCGGCGGCAACGGCCGGGAGGTGCGCGACGGTGGGGACGTCCGCGTCGACGGAGTCGGCGTCGGGGTCTGCTCCTCGCTTGACCCGGGCATGGCGGGCAGCGGCGGCACGGCGGTCTGGTTCTTGATCGCGTCGTTCGCCAGGATCAGCGCGATCACCAGCGCGACGACCAGGAGCACCGCGGCCCCGGCGCCCAACCACAGCCAGCGCGGTGACTTCGGCCCGCCGGGGGGCGGCGGAGTGGGGCCCTCGGGCGGCGCTTCGCCCGACGGCGGCAGCTGCTGCTGCCAGTACGGCGGCAGCTGTTTGGTGTCGTTGAGGTTGGACGCCCACTGCGGGCCGTATCCGCCGTAGGTCGGCGCATAAGGTCCGGCCTGGTCGGCGTATGCCGGGTCGGCGGGCGGCGGATACGGCAAACCCTGCGGCCCGGCCGGTCCCGATCCCGGTAGAGGGGGACTAAACCGCTCGGTTCGACGTGGATCGCTCATGTCCACCTCATGGGTTGCAAGGGTACCTAAGCCGGGCGCCCGAGCGGGGACTCACCTTAAGGGGCGCGACTCAGGGGCACTGATTGCCGGCCGTCAGCGCGGCAACCGTCATCGCCCGCATGACGGCACGCGATCGCTCGGCACCGGCGGACTTGGCGCGCGAATCGTCGGGGGACTTCATGCTGTGCGGCGTCGAGTTGAGCAGCCCGAATATCGCGTGGGCCGTCAGCCGGGCGTCGGCTTCGGCCAGCTTGGGATTGAGCTCGCGCAGCACGCCCACCCAGACCTCGACGTATTGGCGCTGCGCCTTGCGCACCTGCTTCGCGGCGGACTCGGGCAGGTGCGCAAGGTCGCGGTCCTGGATGCGGATCAGGTCGGGTTCGCCCAGCGCGAAGTCGAGGTGGAAGTCGATCAGCTCGTCCAGAGCGGCGGTCGCGTCGGCGTTGCGGGCCCGCGCATTCCGGGCGCCGGCGAGCAGCCGGGTGCTGATACCGACGAGCAACTCGACCAGCATCGACTCCTTGTTGGGGAAGTGGCGATAGATCGCCGGACCGCTCACACCCGCGGCGGCGCCGATGTCTTCCAGGCGCACCGCGAGGAAACCGCGCTCGGCGAACAGGCGCTCGGCGGCCGACAGGAGTTGCAGGCGCCGGTCGGATTTCAACCGGCTGCGGCGATTTGGCGGATCGGGCTCCGACGCGGACGTGGTCATGGCCGCCCTCCGACTCCCCCGTTCGGTTAATCGCCACTAACTTAGCACGGGTCGTTCGTGGTTTAGGTTGATAAGCGAACCAGCCGGAGGCGCCGTGGCAAACCTTTCGTACGAGCGAGGTCCGAGCGAGCCTCCGCTGCTCGAGACGACGATCGGGGCCAACCTGGCGGCCACGGCCGCGAAGCACGCGCAGCGCGACGCTCTCGTCGACGTCGTCACGGGGCGGCGCTGGAATTACGCGGAACTGCTGGTCGCCGTGCGGCGGCTGGCGACGGGGTTGGTGCGAGCCGGGATCGGGGTGGGGGATCGGGTCGGCATCTGGGCGCCCAACCGGTGGGAGTGGGTGCTCGTCCAGTACGCGACCGCGGAGATCGGCGCCATCCTGGTGAACCTCAACCCCGCCTACCGGGCGCGGGAATTGGAATATGCGCTGACGCAATCCGGTGTCGCGATGGTGATCGCGGCCCGGCAGTTCAAGGACACGGACTACGCCGCCCTGCTGGACGAGGTGGCGCCGCGCTGCCCCGCGTTGAGCGACGTGGTGGTACTGGGCGGCGAACGCTGGGAGGAGCTGGCCCGCGCCGAGACCGACCCCGCGGCGCTGGCGCAGATCGCGGCGACCCTGGATCGCCGCGATCCGGTCAACATCCAATACACCTCGGGCACAACGGGTTACCCAAAGGCCGCGACGCTGAGCCATCGCAACATCCTCAACAACGGCTACCTGGTGGGCGAGCTGCTCGAGTACACCGCGCGCGACCGGATCTGCATCCCGGTGCCGTTTTATCACTGCTTCGGCATGGTGATGGGCAACCTGGCGGCCACCAGCCACGGCGCCTGCATCGTGATCCCGTCGCCCGGCTTCGACGCCGCCGCCACCCTGCGCGCGGTGCAGGCCGAACGGTGCACCAGCCTCTACGGCGTCCCGACGATGTTCATCGCCGAGCTCGCCCTGCCCGAATTCGACGACTACGACCTGGGCAGCCTGCGCACCGGCATCATGGCCGGCTCGCCCTGCCCGGTCGAGGTGATGCGCAAGGTGATCGAGCGCATGCACATGCCGGGCGTCTCGATCTGTTACGGCATGACGGAAACCAGCCCGGTGTCCACCCAGACGCGCAGCGACGACCCGGTGGAGCGGCGCGTCGGCACCGTCGGCAGGGCGGGTCCGCATCTGGAGGTCAAGGTGGTGGACCCGGCCGGCGCCAGGACCGTGCCGCGCGGGGTGGCCGGAGAGTTCTGCACGCGGGGCTACTCGGTGATGGCGGGCTATTGGAACGACCCCGAGCGGACGGCCGAGGTCATCGACGCCGACGGCTGGATGCACACCGGCGATCTGGCCGTCATGGACCAGTGCGGCTACGTCCAGATCACCGGCCGGATCAAGGATCTGATCGTCCGCGGTGGCGAGAACATCTCCCCGCGCGAGATCGAGGAGTTTCTGCACACCCACCCCGATATCGTCGACGTCCAGGTGATCGGGGTGCCCGACGCGCGCTACGGCGAGGAGGTCATGGCGGTGGTCATGCTGCGCGGCGCGTCGCCGGCGCTGACCCTCGAGGGCCTGCGGGAGTTCTGCGCCGGTCGGATCGCGCACTTCAAGATTCCGCGCTACCTGCGGATCGTCGACGAATTCCCGATGACGGTCACCGGCAAGGTCCGCAAGACCGAGATGCGCGAGCAAGCACTCCAGTACCTGCATGACCAGGACTGAGCGCCGCCGGCGCCCTGGACTCGGCGGTGTGGGCGATGGTATTCTCGGCCCAGTTAATCAAGATTAACTGAAATTGGAGGCTGCTGCGGCGATGGACAAGGTGGTGGCGACAGCCGCCGAAGCGGTCGCCGACATAGCCGACGGGTCGTCTTTGGCGGTCGGGGGATTCGGGTTCTGCGGCATCCCCGAGGCGCTGATCGCGGCGCTGGTCGACAGCGGCGCCCGCGACCTCGAGACGGTGTCCAACAACTGCGGCGGCTACGGGGTCGGGCTGGAAGCGCTGTTGCACCACAAGCGAATTCGCCGCGCCATCGCGTCGTACGTCGGTGACAACAAGGAGTTCGCCCGTCAGTTCCTCGCCGGTGAACTCGAGGTGGAGCTCACCCCGCAGGGCACGTTGGCGGAGCGGCTGCGCGCCGGTGGAGCGGGGATCCCGGCGTTCTACACGCCCGCGGGGGTCGGCACCCCGGTCGCCGACGGCGGGCTGCCGTGGCGCTACGACGCCTCCGGTGCGGTGGCGGTGATGTCGCCCCCGAAGGAGACCCGCGAGTTCGACGGCGTGACCTACGTTCTCGAGCGCGCGATCCGCACCGATTTCGCGCTGGTGCATGCCTGGAAGGGCGACCGGCACGGCAACCTCGTCTACCGGGCGGCCGCCGCCAACTTCAATCCCGATTGCGCGACCGCCGGCAGGATCACCATCGCCGAGGTCGAGCACCTCGTCGAGCCCGGCGAGATCGACCCGGCCGCGGTGCACACCCCGGGCGTTTTCGTGCACCGGGTCGTCCACGTGCCCGATCCCGCCAAGCCGATCGAGAAGGTCACGGTGCGCCCGTGAGCTGGACGAGGGATGGCCTGGCCGCCCGGGTGGCCGCCGAATTCGAGGACGGCCAATACGTCAACCTCGGCATCGGCATGCCCACCCTGATCCCCAACCACATCCCCGACGACGTCACCGTTGTCGTCCACTCGGAGAACGGGATACTCGGTGTCGGGCCGTATCCGCGGTCCGAGGACGTCGACGCGGACCTGATCAACGCTGGCAAGGAGACGGTCACGACGATGCCGGGCGCGGCGTTCTTCGGCTCCTCGGCCTCGTTCGGGATCATTCGCGGCGGGCACCTCGACGTCGCGGTCCTTGGGGCCATGCAGGTTTCGGCCACCGGCGACCTCGCCAACTGGATGATCCCGGGGAAGATGGTCAAGGGCATGGGCGGAGCGATGGACCTGGTGCACGGCGCCCGTAAGGTGATCGTGATGATGGAGCACACCGCGCGCGACGGCACGCCGAAAGTGGTTGCGCGGTGCACCCTTCCGCTGACCGGCGTGGGCTGTGTCAACCGCATCATCACCGACCTCGCCGTCATCGACGTGTGTCACGACGGCCTGCACCTCGTCGAGACGGCCCCGGATGTCTCCGTCGACGAGGTGCTGGCCAAAACCGAACCGCCCCTTGCGCTGACCGGGAGGCACACATGAGCACCGCCATCAGGACCGCGCCGTCGTTCGCCGATGAGCACCGGCGACTGGTCGCCGAGTTGAACGCCAAGCTGGCCGCCGCGGCGTTGGGCGGCAACGAGCGCGCGCGGGAACGCCACGTCAGCCGCGGCAAGCTGCTGCCCCGCGAGCGGGTGGATCGACTGCTCGACCCGGGCAGCCCGTTCTTGGAGCTGTCCCCGCTGGCCGCGGGCGGCATGTACGAGGACGAGTCGCCGGGGGCCGGGATCATCACCGGAATCGGCCGCGTGTCGGGGCGCGAGTGCGTGATCGTCGCCAACGACGCGACCGTCAAGGGCGGCACCTACTACCCGATGACGGTCAAGAAGCACCTGCGCGCCCAGGAGGTGGCGCTGCAGAACCGGCTGCCGTGCATCTACCTGGTGGACTCCGGGGGCGCCTTTTTGCCGCGCCAGGACGAGGTCTTCCCCGACCGCGAGCATTTCGGGCGGATCTTCTACAACCAGGCGACCATGAGCGCCAGGGAAATCCCGCAGGTGGCCGCGGTTCTCGGCTCGTGCACGGCCGGGGGCGCCTATGTGCCGGCGATGAGCGACGAGGCCGTCATCGTCCGCGAGCAGGGCACCATCTTTCTGGGCGGCCCGCCGCTGGTCAAAGCCGCCACCGGCGAGATCGTCTCGGCCGAGGATCTCGGCGGCGGCGACCTGCATTCGCGGGTTTCCGGCGTCACCGACCACCTCGCCGACGACGACGAGGACGCGCTGCGCATCGTCCGCTCGATCACGGCCACCTTCGGTCCCCGTGATCCCTCCCAATGGGAGGTGCAGCCCTCGATCGAGCCCAAGCACGCGCAGTCCGAGCTCTACGACGTCGTGCCGCCGGATCCGCGCGTCCCCTACGACGTGCACGAGGTCGTCGTGCGGCTGGTCGACGGCAGCGAATTCCGCGAATTCAAGGCCAACTACGGCAAGACGCTGGTGACCGCCTTCGCCCGCATCCACGGTCATCCCGTCGGCATCGTGGCCAACAACGGCGTGCTGTTCAGCGAATCGGCTTTGAAGGGCGCGCATTTCATCGAGCTGTGTGACAAGCGCAGGATCCCGCTGCTGTTCTTGCAGAACATCGCCGGGTTCATGGTCGGCCGCGACTACGAGGCGGGCGGCATCGCCAAGCATGGCGCCAAGATGGTCACGGCGGTGGCCTGCGCGCGGGTGCCCAAGCTGACCGTCGTGATCGGCGGATCCTATGGCGCGGGCAACTATTCGATGTGCGGGCGGGCGTATTCCCCGCGCTTCCTGTGGATGTGGCCCAACGCCCGGATCTCGGTGATGGGCGGCGAACAGGCCGCGTCGGTGCTGGCGACCGTGCGCGGCGAGCAGCTGACCGCGGCCGGCAAGCCGTGGTCAGCCGACGAAGAGGAGGCGTTCAAGGCGCCCATCCGCCAGCAGTATGAGGACCAGGGCAATCCGTACTACTCCACGGCGCGGCTGTGGGACGACGGCATCATCGACCCGGCCGACACCAGAACGATTCTGGGCCTGGCCCTTTCGGCGTGCGCCCACGCGCCGCTGGAACCGGTCTCCTACGGCGTATTTCGGATGTGAGGCGATGTTCGACACCGTATTAGTGGCCAACCGCGGCGAGATCGCCGTGCGGGTGATCCGCACCCTGCGCCGCCTGGGCATCCGATCGGTCGCCGTCTACAGCGACCCCGACGCCACCGCGCGCCACGTGCTCGAGGCCGACACGGCCGTGCGCCTGGGCCCCGCTGCGGCGCGCGAGAGCTACCTCGACATCGACAAGGTCATCGATGCTGCGACACGCACCGGATCCCAGGCGATTCACCCGGGCTACGGATTCCTCTCGGAGAACGCGCATTTCGCCGCGGCCTGCGAACGCGCCGGCGTGGTGTTCCTGGGACCGCCGGCGCGGGCGATCGAGGTGATGGGCGACAAAATTACCGCCAAGAACGCCGTCGCCGCCTTCGACGTCCCGGTGGTGCCGGGCGCGGCCAAGCCCGGGCTGACCGACGACGACCTCGTCGCGGCGGCCGACGAGATCGGCTACCCGGTGTTGATCAAGCCGTCGGCCGGCGGCGGCGGCAAGGGCATGCGGCTGGTGGACGACCCGGCGCGGCTGCGCGAGGCGCTGGTCAGCGCCCGCCGCGAGGCCGGCTCCTCGTTCGGCGACGACACGCTGTTCCTGGAGCGGTTTGTGTTGCGGCCCAGGCACATCGAGGTGCAGGTGCTCGCCGACGCCCACGGCAACGTGGTCCACCTGGGCGAGCGCGAGTGCAGCCTGCAGCGCCGCCACCAGAAGGTCATCGAGGAGGCGCCCTCGCCGCTGCTCGACGCCGAGACGCGCGCAAGGATCGGCGCCGCCGCCTGCAACACCGCCCGCAGCGTCGACTATGTCGGCGCCGGCACGGTGGAGTTCATCGTCTCCGCGGATCGTCCCGACGAGTTCTTCTTCATGGAGATGAACACCCGCCTGCAGGTGGAACATCCGGTCACCGAAGCGGTCACCGGCCTGGACCTGGTGGAGTGGCAGCTGCGGGTCGCGGCCGGTGAAAAGCTCGGATTCGCCCAGGACGACGTCGAATTGCGCGGGCATGCGATCGAGGCCCGCGTCTACGCCGAAGACCCGGCACGCGGGTTCCTGCCCACCGGCGGGCGGGTGCTGCAAGTGTTCGAACCGTCCGGCGCCGGTGTGCGGGTGGACTCGTCGCTGCTGGCCGGCACGCTGGTCGGCAGCGACTACGATCCGATGCTGAGCAAGGTGATCGCCCACGGGGACGATCGCGACGACGCTCTTGCGAAACTCGATCGGGCGCTGGCGCAAACGGTGATCCTGGGCGTGCAAACCAACGTCGAATTCCTGCGGTTCCTGCTCGCCGACGAGCGCGTGCGCGCCGGCGACCTGGACACCGCGCTGCTGGACGAGCGGCTGGCGGATTTCGCGCCGATGCCGGCACCCGACGACGTGCTCGCCGCCGGCGGCCTCTACCGCCAGGGGGCCCTGGCGGGGCGCGCTCTCGGCGACCCGTGGGCGGCGCCGAGCGGATGGCGGGTCGGCGGTCGCGCCGCCCCGGTGCGCACCGACATGCAGACTCCGCTGCGCAGCGAAACGGTGTCGGTGTGGGGGCCGCCCGACGCGGCCAGGGTGCAGGTCGGAGGCGGTGAGATCGGCTCCGTCAGCGCGGAACTCGACGGCGCGCGGATGAGCGTGACGCTGGACGGCCTGCGCCGCGAATACTGGTGGGCCGAGGCCGACCGGCACCTGTGGATCGCCGACGAGCGGGGAACCTGGCACCTGCGCGAGGCCGAGGAACACAAGATCCACCGGGGGACGGGGGCGCGCCAGGCCGAGATCGTCAGCCCGATGCCCGGCAACGTGATCGCCGTCCAGGCCGAATCCGGCGCCGAGGTCTCCGAAGGCGACGTGGTGGTGGTCGTCGAGGCGATGAAAATGGAACATTCGCTGGCCGCACCGGTTTCGGGGCGGGTGGAGGTGCTGGTCTCCGTCGGCGACCAGGTGACGGTGGACCAGGTGCTGGCCCGGCTGAGTGAAGAAAGCAAGGACGAGACATGACGACATCCATCACCGCGGGGACGCTGCCCAAGGAATACGAGGACCTTCGCGACACGGTGGCCGACTTCGCGCGCACCGTCGTCGCGCCGGTGTCGGCCAAACACGATGAGGAGCACAGCTTCCCGTACGAGGTCGTCGCCAAGATGGCCGAGATGGGCCTGTTCGGGCTGCCCTTCCCCGAGGAGTACGGCGGCATGGGCGGCGACTACTTCGCGCTGGCGCTCGCGCTCGAGGAGCTCGGCAAGGTCGACCAGTCGGTGGCGATCACGCTGGAGGCCGGCGTCGGCCTGGGCGCGATGCCGATCTACCGGTTCGGCACCGAGGAGCAGAAGCAGAAATGGCTGCCGGACCTCACCGCCGGCCGGGCGCTCGCCGCATTCGGGCTCACCGAACCGGGGGCCGGTTCGGACGCGGGCGCCACCCGCACCACCGCGCGCCTCGACGACGGCGAATGGGTGATCAACGGCACCAAGCAATTCATCACTAATTCCGGCACCGACATCACCTCACTGGTCACGGTCACCGCGGTCACCGGAAGCCTCGCGGGCGACAAGAAGGAGATCTCGACGATCATCGTGCCCAGTGGCACACCGGGTTTCACCGTCGAACCGGTCTACAACAAGGTCGGCTGGAACGCGTCGGACACCCACCCGCTGACCTTCGCCGACGCCCGCGTCCCCGAGGAGAACCTGCTGGGCGCCCGCGGGACCGGCTACGCGAACTTCCTGTCCATCCTCGACGAGGGCCGCATCGCGATCGCCGCGCTGGCGACGGGGGTCGCGCAGGGCTGCGTCGACGAAAGCGTCAAGTACGCCAAGGAACGTCAGTCGTTCGGCCAGCCGATCGGCTCCTACCAGGCGATCAGCTTCAAGATCGCCCGGATGGAGGCACGCGCGCACGTGGCCCGCACCGCGTACTACGAGGCCGCCGCGAAGATGTTGGCGGGCAAGCCCTTCAAGAAGGAGGCGGCGATCGCCAAGATGGTGTCCTCCGAGGCCGCGATGGACAACGCCCGCGACGCCACCCAGATCCACGGCGGCTACGGCTTCATGAACGAGTATCCGGTGGCGCGCCACTACCGCGACAGCAAGATCCTGGAGATCGGGGAAGGGACCACCGAGGTGCAACTGATGCTCATCGCGCGATCGCTGGGACTCTCGTGACCGGCAAGGCGGTTATCCAGCGCGGCTTGTGGTTTGAGGAGTTCGAGGTCGGCACGACCTATCTGCACCGGCCCGGCCGCACGGTCACCGAGGCCGACAACGTGTTGTTCACCACGCTGACGATGAACACCCAGTCGCTGCACCTCGACGCGGCGTGGGCCGCGCAGCAGCCGGGATTTCGGGGCGAGCGGCTGGTGAACTCGATGTTCACCCTCTCCACGCTGGTGGGATTGTCGGTGGCGCAGCTGACGCTCGGCACCATCGTCGCCAACCTCGGCTTTTCCGAGGTGTCGTTCCCCAAGCCCGTCTTCCACGGCGACACCCTGTACGCCGAGACCGTGTGCACGGACAAGCGCGAGTCGAAGAGCCGGCCGGGCGAAGGCATCGTCACCCTCGAGCACACCGGCCGCAACCAGCACGGCGACGTGGTGGCGCGCGCGGTGCGGACCACGCTGGTGCAGAAGCGGCCCGCCTCGCAAACAAGCCCAGAGGAGTCGTGATGGACCTGCGCGCCGCCGGGCCTGGCTGGCTGTTCTGCCCGGCCGACCGCCCCGAGCGTTTCGCCAAGGCCGCCGCGGCCGCCGACGTGGTGATCCTCGACCTCGAGGACGGCGTGGCCGAGGCGGACAAGCCCGCCGCCCGCAAGGCGCTGCGGGAGACGCCGCTTGATCCCGAGCGCACCGTGGTGCGGATCAACGCGGCGGACACCGACGAGCACGCCCGCGACCTGGAGGCCCTGGCCGACACAACGTATACGACGGTGATGCTCTCCAAGACCGAATCGGCCGCGCAGGTGAGCGCGCTGGCCCCCCGCGACGTCGTCGCGCTGATCGAGACCCCGCGCGGCGCGGTGTTCGTCGCCGAAATCGCCGCGGCCGAGGGCACCGCCGCCCTGATGTGGGGCGCCGAGGACCTGGTCGCCACGCTCGGCGGCAGCTCCAGCCGGCTGGCCGACGGCACCTACCGCGACGTCGCCCGCCACGTCCGATCGGCGACGCTGCTCGCGGCGGCGGCGTTCGACCGCNGTTCTGGTGCCCACGCGCGAGCACCTTGATCGCCTCGGCGTCGGCGCTGTCCCCAGCGATCGGGCGATGATTGTGGCGGTCGGTGCGCACCAGGTCGGCCAGCAGTTTGGCATCGCCGGCATCGGATTTAGTTCCGGAGACATGGTGGCGGTCGCGGTAGCGAGCGACCGCCAGCGGGTTGACCGCATACACCTGGTAACCGGCCGCGACCAGCGCGTTGACCCATAAACCTCGATCGGTTTCGATGCCGATCACGACCTGTCGGGGGTCTTGGGCGTGGGTGGCCACGATGTCGTGCAATCCGCGGATGCCGGGGACCCCTTCTGGCAGCCGGCGCGAGGCCAGCCGGGTGCCGTTGTCGTCCATCACGTGGATGTCGTGATGATCTTCGGCCCAATCGTCGCCGACGAAGATCATCGATCACCTCCTCTGCCGAAACGGGTGGAACCTGTTCGAGCCCAAGGCAACCCGGCGGCGACCTAATGGATCAGTGCTCGAATCGGCACGACACCCCATCAGCGCTATGGGAAGCCTCACCAACCGGCCGGGGCACGGTCTAGCCGTAGGAATCGAACATCACTCCAGGGCGCGGAAGTGCTCACCGACCGGCGGCTCGGCGACCAGCGTCCCGCTACCGGATCACTATCCGTTCGAGGCTCGCCGATCAACTCCCATTAGGGCGCGACACGTTTTCGCCTCGGCCGTGATCAACGCGGCGTCTTCGCATTTGGGCGCATAATGGGGGATACGCCAGTCTCGCGCTGAGCGACTTTCGGGTAGCTGGCGATCGCCAAGGAGGCGGTATGGCGGATGTGTCTCAGACGCCGATGACCGTCGACCTCGATCCGGTGCAACTGATCGCCGCCGACGGCACGCCCACATCCGAAAGCCGTTACGGCCGGGGCCTTCCGCCGGAGACCCTGTGCTGGCTCTACGAGATGATGGTGATCACCCGCGAGCTGGACACCGAGTTCGTCAACCTGAAGCGCCAGGGGCAATTGGCGCTGTTCGCGTCCTGCCGTGGGCAGGAAGCCGCCCAGGTCGGGGCCGCCGCCTGCCTGCGCAAGACGGACTGGCTGTTTCCCCAATACCGAGAGCTGGGCGCGTATCTGGTGCGCGGCATTCCGCCCGGGCACGTCGGGGCGGCGTGGCGCGGGACGTGGCACGGCGGAGTGGACTTCACCAAGAAATGCTGCGCCCCGATGTCGATTCCGATCGGCACGCAGACCCTGCACGCCGTCGGCGCGGCGATGGCCGCGCAACGCCTGGGCGAGGATTCGGTGACGGTGGCCTTCCTCGGCGACGGCGCCACCAGTGAGGGCGACGTGCACGAGGCGCTGAACTTCGCGGCGGTGTTCGTCGCGCCGTGCGTGTTCTATGTGCAGAACAACCAGTGGGCGATCTCGGTGCCGGTGTCCAAACAGACCGCCGCACCTTCCCTCGCGCACAAGGCGATTGGCTACGGAATGCCCGGGATCCGGGTGGACGGCAACGACGTGCTGGCGTGCTACGCGGTGATGGCCGAGGCCGCCGCTCGCGCCCGCGACGGGCGCGGTCCGACGTTGATCGAGGCGGTCACCTACCGGCTCGGCCCGCACACCACCTCCGACGATCCGAGCCGTTACCGGACGCAGGACGAAGTGGACCGGTGGGCGGCCCTGGACCCGATCCCGCGCTACCGCGCCTACCTGCAGGCGCAGGGGCTGTGGTCGGAACGGCTGGAGGAGCGCATCGCCGCGCGGGCGAAGCGGATGCGGGCCGAATTGCGCGACGCGGTGTTCGACGCGCCCGACTTCGACGTCGACGAGGTGTTCACCACGGTGTACGCCGAGATCACGCCCGGGTTGCAGGCGCAGCGCCAGCAGCTGCTGGCCGAGCTGGGGCGGCTCGAATGACCCAGCTCGAAGACCGCCCGGCGACGCCGGTTCGCGACGCGCCCGTCGCACAACCGTTGACCATGGTGCAGGCGCTCAACCGCGCGCTGCACGACGCGATGGCCGCCGATGATCGCGTCCTGGTGTTCGGAGAGGACGTCTCGGTCGAGGGCGGGGTGTTCCGGGTCACCGAGGGCCTGGCCGAAACGTTCGGTGAGGCACGGTGTTTCGACACGCCGCTGGCCGAATCCGCCATCATCGGCATCGCGGTCGGCCTGGCGCTGCGCGGCTTCGTGCCGGTGCCCGAGATTCAGTTCGATGGATTCTCCTACCCCGCCTTCGATCAGGTGGTCAGCCATTTGGCGAAGTACCGCACCCGCACCCGGGGCGAGATCAACATGCCGGTCACCGTTCGGATCCCGTCGTTCGGGGGAATCGGTGCGGCCGAACATCATTCGGATTCCACCGAGTCCTATTGGGCGCACACCGCCGGTCTGAAGGTGGTGGTGCCGTCCAGCCCGGCCGACGCCTACTGGCTGCTTCGTCACTCCATCGCCTGCCCCGACCCGGTGATGTACCTGGAGCCGAAGCGGCGCTACCAGAGGCGCGGCGCGGTCGACACCGCGCGTCCCGAACCGCCCATCGGGCAGGCCATGGTGCGCCGGCCCGGCCGCGACGTCACCGTCGTGACGTACGGCAGCCTGGTGAACACCGCCGTCGCCGCCGCGGAACAGGCGCAGCACCAACGGGATTGGAGCCTGGAGGTCATCGACCTGCGGTCGCTGGTCCCGCTGGACTTCGACACCGTCGCCGCCTCGATTCACCGGACCGGCCGCTGCGTGGTGCTGCACGAGGGGCCGCGCAGCCTGGGCTACGGGGCCGGCCTGGCCGCGCGCATCCAGGAGGAGATGTTCTACGAGTTGGAGGCGCCGGTGTTGCGCGCCTGCGGTTTTGACACGCCATACCCGCCGGCGCGGTTGGAGGGGTTGTGGTTGCCGGGGCCCGACCGGCTGCTGGACTGCGTCGAGCGCGCGCTGGGGATGCCATGACCAGCGACGACCGGGCGATGTCGTTCCGGGTTCCCGATCTCGGCGAGGGGCTCGAAGAGGTGACGGTGTCGTGCTGGTATGTCGAGGTCGGCACCGACGTCGAGCTCAACCAGGTGTTGTGTTCGGTGGAGACGGCCAAGGCCGAGGTGGAGATCCCGAGCCCGTATGCCGGGCGGATCGTCGAAACCAACGGCGCCGAAGGCGATGTGCTCAAGGTCGGTGCGGTGCTGGTCCGCATCGACACCACACCCGGCCTGGCCATCGTGCCCACGCTGGTCGGCTACGGCGCCGACGCGGGCATCGACGCCAGCCGGCGGACCGGCCGTCCGCTCGCCGCCCCGCCGGTGCGCAAGCTGGCCAAGGAGCTTGCGGTCGATCTCGCCTCGCTGCGGCGCGACCGGGACGAGGTGATCACCCGCGCGGACGTGTTGGCGGCCGCTCACGGCACGGCGGACGACGTTAGGCCGGTCCGCGGCGTGCACGCCAGGATGGCGGAGAAGATGGCACTGTCGCACCGGGAGATCCCGGCCGCGAAAGCCGGCGTCGACGTGGATTGCACCGCGCTGCTGCGATTGAGCGAACGTGCCGCGGACCCTGACATCACGCCGTTTGCGCTCACGCTTCGGCTGCTCGTTATCGCCCTGAGCCACAACACGATTCTCAACTCGACATGGGTCGACTCGCCCGAAGGCCCACAGGTGCACGTCCATCGGGGTGTGCATCTGGGGTTCGGTGTGGCCACCGAACGCGGGCTGCTGGTGCCGGTGATCGCCGACACGCAGAAGATGACCACGCGCGAGTTGTCCTGCCGGACGGCCGAATTGATCAAAGGCGCGCGCCAGGGCACCCTGACGCCGGTCGAACTGACGGGCTCGACGTTCACCGTGTCGAACTTCGGGGCGCTTGGGTTGGACGACGGAGTACCGGCGATCAACCATCCGGAGGCGGCCATCCTGGGCATGGGAGCGATCAGGCCGCGCCCAGTGGTCATCGGCGGCGAGGTTGCCGTCCGGTCGACGATGGCGCTGACGTGCGTGTTCGATCACCGCGTCGCGGACGGCGCCCAGGTGGCCCGGTTCGTCTGCGAGCTGAGGGATCTGATCGAGTCGCCCGAGACCGCCCTGCTGGATCTGTAGGCGTCAGGAGATGAAGCCTGGTTGATCCGGATCTGGTCGGTTTCGGTGTCCCGGCGGGTGGCCGCGGGCCGGCGCGATGTAGGTGTTCCGTCGGCGCAATTTTGATTGTTGAAAGTGTCCGGTCCCCATTGACCATGTTGGTGTGCCCCAGGTCCGCCTCACCGCGATTTGGCGCCGGTTCTCGGTGGCATTGGTGCAGGTCAGCGAGGGCGGTCGCGTGGTTGCTGTCGCGCCGGAGGCGGCGACGGGGGAGAATCGTTTCTTCGCGTTGATCTGCGCCACTGCGGCGCAGCGCGAAGGCATAGGGCGGGGAGGCGCCATGAAGACACCGGCAGCGGCGGCGATCGCGATCGGCATCACATTTGCGGCAACGCCGTTCGCCAAGGCCGACGACCCATGGATCGCGATGGCGATATCGGACTCCACAGGCCAGATCCAGGTCGCCGGAGGAACCAGCCAAGGCGACGCAGAAAAAAATGTGATGTCGGCGTGCCGCAAGACAATCAGCGACTGTCGCCTGTTGGCCAGCGGGCAAGGCGGTTGCGTCGCCATCGCCATGCCTCCCGCGCACACCAAATACTTCGGCGGTTGGGGTCCCACACGTGGCGACGCGGAGGCGGCCGCAGCCGCCAACTCCGGAGGAGGAACGGTCCTGAAAGACCACACCCACTGCGCGGGTGATCCCGCGAGCTAACGGCCGGCGCAGTGCTCGCCGAGACATAAGCGACGGCGACGCCGACGGCGCGTCGCGTGCATGGTGGCAGTGTCGCGCTCAGCTCGTATCTAACGCCGTTGCGCCGCGGCCAATCTGCTTGCGAATTCCGGTGATTGGATGGAGGACGCCTGCGGGCCGAGCTCCGTGCGCATGGCGAGGTCGTGTTGTTCGGTGTCCACCGACCCCGGGTTGATCGTGGCGCGCATCGTCGCCTTGGTCGCCAGCACCACCTCGCGGGGAGCGGCCGCGGGACCGGCGGCAAGCTCGAACGCCGCGGCGACGGGGTCGTCGGCGACGCTGAGCGCCAACCCGTGCCCCACGGCCGATTCGGCGTCGAAGCGCATCCCGAACAGCAGGGCCGCGCGTGCGACCTGAGGACCCACCGCGCGTTGCAGCATCCATGTCGCGCCCCCGCCGGGATGGAGCCCCAGCTTTTGGAAACGGGCGTCGAACAACGCGCCGGGCCCCGCGATGCGCACGTCCGCCGCCAGCGCCAGGTTGAGGCCCGCGCCGACGGCCGCCCCGTTGACCGCGGCGATCGTGGGCAGCCGGCAATTGCCGACGGCCATGAAGCCGTCGTAGATGCGCCGCAGCCCGGTTTCCGCCGCGCCGCTACCGGCGGCGCCCAGGGCGCTGAGGTCGGCGCCGGCGCAAAACGCCTTGCCCGCGCCGGTGACCACGACGGCGTGCACCTCGGGATCGGATTCCGCCCGCTCCACGGCCTCGCGCAGCCGCGCCGACATCTCGTCGGTGAACGCGTTGCGCCGATCCGGGTCGTTGACGGTGACGAGCGCGACGCGAGCGTCGACGCGGTACAGGACGGGGTCGGACTCGCTCATCCGGGTAACGGTACTTGGCGCGCTCACCGGCCCAAACGCCCGCCAAGGATCCATTGAGAATCCCTCAAGCCCTCCTGCCGAAGCTCAGTTCACGAGCAGATCGATGCGGCAACTGACGGGAGGAGCGCTTATGCGCACCACGGCGGAGAAGAAAGCGAACACGAAACTCGGATTCCTCCGGTTGGCGATGGTCTCATCGGCCACCGCGATGATCATCGCGATCGGTATGGCAGTCGCCTACTTCAACCTTCCGGCCGCGGGCCACCCGTGCTCCGTGCGGAACGCCACGGCCCGCGACGCCGCCGGGCGCACGATGTGGTGCAATCCGGGGGCCGGCGGCGAGGGCGTCGTCTGGCAGTACGCAGCGGGCTCGTAGTAGCGGGTCCTAGACGGTGAAGTCGATCCGCACCGACACCGGGGTCGTTTCCAGTGCCTTGACCATCCTGGCCGCGAGTCGTCCGAACTTGCGGGCGCGCGCGACGACGTCGTCGTCCGGCCTGAATGTCGCGACCCCGGCGCGCCACTGATTGCTCTGTCGCATACGGACTTTCGGGTTGTCGGTGATGTTTCTACCCCACCCCGAGCGGGTGCCGTGCTGGCAGATCACCCACGCGCCGCCGTCGTCGAATTGAGCCGACACCGGGACCCGGCGTGCCTGGCCGGTCTTGCGGCCGACGGTTTCCAGCTCGGTGGCCATGGTGGTGCGCACCCCGAGTGCGCTCAACCCCTTCACGGCCGGGTTGAGCAGATAGCGCCCGATCGCACGTTCCCTGCGGAACTTTCGCAGCGTCTTTTGCTCGTTGGTGCTCCTCATGGCCTCAGGCTAGTAGACCGATTGGTATAGTTCAACCCTGGAACGCGACGAAAGGCGGCGAATATGTCGGCGCGGGATGCCCTCATCGCCAGTGTCACGGGATTGGTGCGACGGCGGGGTGTGGCCGGAACCGGCCTCAATGCGCTGCTGGAGGACAGCGGAGTCGCCCGCCGAACCGTCTACCTGAACTTTCCCGGCGGCAAAGCGGAGCTCATCGCCGAAGCCACCCGCCTGGCGGGACAGGAGCTGACCGCGGTGATCCGGTCAGCGGACGACGGGGGCGACCCCGCCCAGGCGGTCCAAACCTTCATCGATGAATGGAAGGCGCAGCTGAGTGGGACGCAGATGCAAGCGGGCTGCCCGATCGTCGCAGCGATCCTCGGTCGGCATGATGCGCCGGCGGCCGCCCAGGCGGCCCGTGGGGCCGTTGATCAGTGGCAGACGATCCTCACCGACCGGCTGGTCAAGTCGGGTGCCGATGGTGACAGCGCTCGCTCGCTGGCGACATTGACCGTCGCCGCCATCGAAGGCGCCGTCCTCCTTGCGCTCGCGACCCAGTCGACGGCCGCGCTCGACGATGTCGGGCGTCACCTGATCGAGGTCATCAACCTCCACCTTCCGGACCGGTAACCCTTGTACTGCAAGGTGTTTGATGTCGAATGAACGCATCCTTCCCACACAACACGACGTTGCGAAAACGGCCATATTCGGCGCCATGTCACGCCGCGGCGGGGCTTCCCGACGGCGGCGTCTTCTCGGCTGCGTCGGTTTCGCCGACGCCCTGCCGGTTCATGGGTATCGTCAAGCGCTGTGGTTGAGTCTTCGATCCCCGCTGTGCTGCGCGAGCGGGCCCTGCTGCGGCCCGACGAGACGGCGTTTACCTACGTCGATTACGAGCAGGACCCGGCGGGCGTCGCGGAGAGTTTGACCTGGTCGCAGCTGTACCGGCGCACGCTGAACGTCGCAGGGGCGCTCAAAGCCTGCGGGTCGAACGGCGACCGCGCCGTGATTTTGGCGCCGCAAGGGCTCGAGTACCTACTCGGGTTCCTGGGCGCCCTGCAGGCCGGTCAGATCGCGGTCCCGCTGCCGCTTCCGCTGCGGGGCGCGGGCGACGAGCGGGTCAGCTCGGTCCTGCTGGACGCGTCGCCGTCGTCCATCCTGACGACCTCGCCCGTGGCGGGCGACATCGCCGAGTACATCCAGTCGAAGCCCGGCGAGCGCGCGCCATCGCTCGTCGAGGTCGATCTGCTGGACCTTGACTCGGAGCCAGGATCCGCCACCGAGGCCGAGACTCTGCCGAGCGTTGCGCATCTGCAATACACCTCCGGCTCGACGCGCACGCCCGCGGGAGTCGTGGTCTCGCACAAGAACATTCAGGTCAACTGTCAACAGATCATGTCCTCCTTCTACGAGGACGGGATCGCTCCGCCGGACACCACGGTGGTGTCGTGGCTGCCGTTCTTCCACGACATGGGCCTGGTCCTGAGCATTTGTTTCCCGATCATGGCGGGATTTCGCACCGTGCTCACGAGCCCGCCGGCGTTCCTGCAGCGCCCGGCGCGCTGGATGCAGATGCTGGCCAGCAACCCGCACGCTTTTTCGGCCGGGCCGAACATCGCTTTCGAATTGGCGGCGCGGAAAACATCGGACGATGACCTGGCCGGGCTTGACCTCGGGGGCGTGCGCAACATCCTCAACGGCGCCGAACGCGTCAACCCCCCGACGCTGCGGCGCTTCGCCGAGCGGTTCGCCCGGTTCAACCTTCGCCCCGAGGCGTTGCGGCCCTCGTACGGTCTCGCCGAAGCCACGCTCTTGGTGGCCACACTGGAAACCGGTCTGCCACCGGCGACCGTTTTCTTCGAATCCGAAAAGCTGACCGCCGGCGACGCGCAGCGGTGCGCAAGCGGGGAAGGCATCCCGCTGGTCAGTTACGGCATGCCGACGACGCAGACGGTGCGCATCGTCGACCCCGAGACCAGCGTCGAATGTCCGCCGGGAACGGTCGGTGAGATCTGGGTGCACGGCGACAACGTCTGTTCCGGCTACTGGCAGAAACCGCAAGAGAGCGAACGAACCTTCGGCGCAACGCTTGTCAATCCGTCGGCCGGGACGCCCGAAGCGCCGTGGCTGAGAACCGGAGACCTCGGCTTCTTCTCCGACGACGAGATGTTCATCGTCGGCCGCATCAAGGACCTCCTGATCGTGTACGGGCGCAACCACGCTCCCGACGACATCGAGGCGACGATCCAGGAAATCACCGCGGGCCGCGTCGTGGCGATCGCGGTTCCCGACGACGACGGCGTCGAAAAGCTGGTCACCGTCGTCGAATTCAAGGCCGGCGACGATCCCGAAGAGGCCGCGAACCGGCTGGGTGCGGTGCGGCGTCAAATCACCGCCGCGATATCGAGGGCACATGAGCTCAGCGTCGCGGATCTCGTTCTGGTGCCGCCTCATTCGATTCCCCTCACCACCAGCGGCAAAGTCAGGCGGCGGGATTCCCTGCAGCGGTATTTGCGCAACGAGTTCACCCGCTGGGACGAGCCGACCCGCCGGCCGGAACCGCGCGTGGCCGAGGACACCGGTACGGGCGCCGAGCCCGACTCGGCTTGGGCGCAACGCCTGGGAACGCTGCGCCGGCAGCAACATGACCTGCTGGTCGGCATGGTGTGCACGCAGGTGGCAACGGTGTTGGGCAATTCCAGCCCCCAGGACATCGATCCCGAGTGCCCGTTCCAGGACTTGGGGTTCGACTCGGTGAAAGCGACCGAGTTGCTCGACCGGCTCAAGACCGAAACCAAGCTGGCATTACCACCCACGCTGGCCTTCGACTACCCGACCCCGGACGAGCTGGCCACGCACCTGGGCCTGCTGCTCAGCGGATCGGTCGCGGCGGCTCCGCAGGCGGGGTTGCGGGCGGAGCCGGACGAGCCGATCGCGGTGGTGGGGATGGCGTGCCGGTTCCCGGGTGGGGTGGATTCGGCTGCGGCGCTGTGGGATTTGGTGGCCGGCGGCGTCGACGCGGTCGGGGAATTCCCGGCCGACCGGGGCTGGAATCTGGCGGAGTTGTTCGATCCCGATCCCGATGCGGTGGGCAAGACCTACACCCGCGTGGGAGGGTTTCTAGCGGAGGCGGCCGAGTTCGACGCGGAGTTCTTCGGGATCTCGGCGCGCGAGGCCCAAACCATGGACCCGCAGCAGCGGTTGCTGCTGGAGGTGTGCTGGGAAGCGTTGGAAACCGCCCGAATCGACCCGGCCGGCTTGGGGCGTTCGGCGACCGGGGTGTTCGTCGGGGCGTGGTCACAGACCTACGGCGCGGGCGGTTCCGACGGCGTCGAGGGCTACGCCCTGACCGGCCTGTCCACCAGCGTGGCCTCCGGCCGAGTGGCCTATGCGCTGGGGTTGCAGGGCCCCGCCATCACCGTCGACACGGCCTGCTCGTCGTCGCTGGTGGCAACGCATTTGGCGTGTCAGTCCCTGCGTAACGGCGAGTCGGCTCTCGCCCTCGCCGGCGGTGCCACGGTGATGACGACACCGTCGGTGTTCACCGAGTTCGCCCGGCAGCGCGGGCTGGCCGCCGACGGGCGGTGTAAGGCGTTCTCCGCCAACGCCGATGGCACCGGCTGGGGTGAGGGGGCCGCGGTGCTGGTGCTGGAGCGGCTCAGCGACGCCCAGCGCAACAACCACCCGGTGCTGGCCGTGATCGCCGGCTCGGCGATCAACCAGGACGGCGCCTCCAACGGTTTGACCGCCCCCAACGGGCCCGCCCAACAACGCGTCATCACCCAGGCCGCGGCCAACGCCGGCATCGCGCTCGATCAGGTCGACGTGGTCGAGGCCCACGGCACCGGCACCACCCTGGGTGACCCGATCGAGGCGGGCGCGCTGATCGCCACCTACGGCACCGCGCGCGACGCGCAGCACCCGCTGTGGCTGGGCTCGATCAAATCCAACATCGGCCACACCCAGGCCGCCGCCGGGGTGGCCGGACTGATCAAGATGATCGAGGCGCTCAACCACGACACCTTGCCCCCGACGCTGAACGTCGATCGGCCCAGCCCGCACGTCGACTGGTCGGCCGGCACCGTGCGCCTGCTCACCGAGCCGGTGGCGTGGCCGCACACCGACCATCCCCGCACCGCGGCGGTGTCCTCGTTCGGGATCAGCGGCACCAACGCGCACGTGATCCTGCAACAGGCCCCGGCCGCCGCACCGGACGAGCGGACCGACGACGGTGCCGAGTTCGGGCTGTTGATGTGGCCGGTGTCGGCGCGCACCCCGGCGGCGCTGAGCGCGCAGGCCGACCGGCTGCGCCAACACCTGGTCTCCCATCCCGACCTGGACCTCACCGACGTCGCCTACAGCCTGGGCGCCACCCGCACCCATCACTCCCACCGGGCGGTCATCACGGGTTCGGTGGCGGGCGCCGACCCGCGCGATGACCTGCTGGCCGCGCTGGACGCCCTGCGCACCGGCCAACCGCACCCGCAGCTGACCAGCCACCATTACCTGGCCCACCTGCGCGGTAAGACGGTGTTCGTCTTGCCCGGCCAAGGCGCCCAATACCCCGGCATGGGACGTGAGCTCTACGAACACCACCGCGCCTTCGCCGACACCGTCGACGCCTGCGACGACGCGTTGCGCCCGTTCACCGACTGGTCGGTGCGCGACGTCTTGCGCCAGGACCCGTCGGCGCCGGCGCTGGACCGCGTCGACGTGGTGCAGCCCGTGCTGTTCACGATGATGGTGTCGCTCGCGGAGGTGCTGGCCAGCTACGGCATCGTCCCCGACGCGGTGATCGGCCACTCCCAGGGCGAGATCGCCGCGGCGTACATCGCCGGTGTGCTTCCGTTGCCCGAGGCCGCCAAGGTGGTGGCGCTGCGCAGCCAAGCGCTCAGCGACCTGCGTGGCAGCGGCGGCATGGCGTCGGTCCTGCTGGACGCCGAGCAACTGCAGCCACGCCTGCAACCCTGGGGCGCGGCGCTGAGCATCGCGGCGATCAACGGCCCCTCGCACACCATCATCAGCGGCGACCCCACCGCGCTGGAGGAGTTCACCGCCGCCGGTGAACGCGACGGTCTGCACATCCGGCACATCGCGGTCGACTACGCCTCGCACTCCGCTCAGGTGGAACCGGCACGCGAGCGCCTGCTGGCCGGGCTGGCCGGCCTGACTCCGGTACCGTCGCGCATCCCGCTGTATTCCACAGTGGGACAGGCGCTTTCGGCTGACCCGCTCGACACCACCACCATGGACGCCGACTACTGGTATCGCAACCTGCGCGAGCCGGTCGCCTTCCACGACCGGGTGCTCGAGCGCCTGGCCGCCGGCGAGTGCACGTTCGTGGAGCTGTCCCCGCACCCGGTGTTGGCCCCGGCGATCACCGACACCTTGGCCCTGGTCGCGGGGCGGACGCAATCGTCGGTGGTCATCACGTTGCACCGCGACCGCCCCGACCAAGACAGCCTGGCCACCGCGCTGGCGCAGCTGCACAATCACGGCCACGGCCCGTCGTGGTCGGCGCTGTACCCGCACGCGCGCACCGTCGAGCTGCCCACCTACCCCTTCGACCACCGCCGCTACTGGCTCGCCCCCGCCCCGAGCGGCGACGCCGGCGGGCTCGGCCTGGACCGCGCGGAACACCCCTTGTTGGGCGCCGTCGTGGGGCTGGCCGACCAAGACCAGGTCATGGTCAGCGGGCGGCTGTCGACCGGCACCCAGGGCTGGCTGGCCGGCCATCAGGTCAACGACACCGTGCTGTTCCCGGCCGCGGGGTTCGTCGAGGTGCTCCTGCGGGCCGGCGAGCTGGCGGACTGCCCGGTGATCGACGAGCTGGTGCTGCATACCGCCCTGACTCTGTCGGAGCAGGCTCCGGCCGATCTGCAGATCCTGGTGCAACCGCTCGACGAGCAGGGGCGGCGCCCGTTCACCGTGCACTCCCGCACCGGCGGTCAGCCTGGCGGCGTGTGGACGTTGCACGCCAGCGGCGCGCTGAGCGCCGATCAGCCCGCCGCCGGCGTCCCGGCCACGCCGTCGCCGGGGGTGGAGGCGCTCGACCAGGACGACTTTTATGACGGGCTGGCCGAGCGGGGCTACCGCTACGGCGGCCCGTTCCGATCGGTGCGGGGCGTCGGCACCGACCCGGCGCGGCCCGACGTCGTCTACGCCGAGGTGGCGTTGCCCGCCGGGACGGATGTCGCCGGATTCGGTATCCATCCCGCCCTGCTCGACGCCGCCCTGCACCCGCTGGCCGCCGTGTTGGACCGCACCGACGACACCGACCCGGCGTCGCTGCGGGTGCCGTACGCGTTCACCGGGGTCACCCTGTATGCCACCGCCGCGAGTCAGCTGCACGTGCAGCTGACCCGCACCGGCGAGGACACGTTCGAGCTGCGCGCCACCGATCCCACCGGCGCGCCGGTGATCACCATCGGCGCGTTGACGTTGCGGGCGGTCTCCGACCAGATCGGCCGGCCTTCGATGGCCGGGCTATCCGACAGCCTGTTCGAGCTGACCTGGCCGTCGGCGCCCGAGCTAGCCGGTCCCTCGGGGAGCCAACCGCCGGCGGTGTCCGTCGTTGGCGATCTCACCTCGGCGACCGAGCCCCCGGCGTTGGTGATCTGGCCGCTGCCGCACGCCGACGAGGCCGATCCGCTGCGGCAGGTGCACGGCCTGACCCGCGATGTGTTGGCTCAGTTGCAGGGTTGGTTGGCTCGGTCCGACGCCGCCCATACCCAGCTGGTGGTCGTGACCCGCCATGCGGTCAGCGTGAACGCTTTTGACGGTGTGCCCGATCTGGCCCATGCCGCGGCGTGGGCGCTGATCCACACCGCCCAAAACGAGCATCCCGACCGGATCACGTTGCTCGACACCGATGACTGCGCGGCCAGCGCGGGCAAGCTGTCGGCCGTCGCGGCGGCGCGGCCGGCCGGNATGTGCTGCGCGGGCTGGGGGTCGACCCGACCCACATCGCGTCATCGCGCACGCTGGATTTCGTCGACACCTTCAAGGCCGCCACCGACGGCCAAGGCATGGACGTCGTGCTCAACAGCCTGGCCGGGGATTTCGTCGACGCCTCGCTGCAATTGCTGCCCCGCGGCGGCGGTTTCGTCGAAATCGGCAAGACCGACATCCGGGTGCCCGGCGACATCGCCGCGGCCCATCCCGGGGTCGACTACCGGGTCTACGACTTGTCCAGTGCCCCACCGGAATCGCTGCGGCCGGCGTGGGCGGCCCTGCTGACGCTGTTCGGCGCCGGTGCGCTGCAGCCGTTGCCCACCACCAGCTACGGCCTAATCAACGCGCCCCAAGCCTTCCGCGACATGAGCCAAGGGATGCATACCGGGAAGATCGTCCTGATCCCGCCGGCGGTGCTGGACCCCGAGGGCACCGCGCTGATCACCGGGGGCACCGGGATGCTGGGCGCGCTGTTCGCCGAGCATCTGATCACCCACCACGGCATCAAGCACCTGCTGCTGCTGTCGCGCAGCGGCCCGGCCGCCTCTGGTGCGGCGGAACTTCAGGAGCGCCTGACCCAGCTGGGCGCTCACGTCACCATCACCGCCTGCGACACCGCCAACTCCACCGACCTGAGCGCAGCGCTGGACGGTGTTCCTCCTCAGCATCCAGTGACCGCCGTCGTCCACGCCGCCGGGCTGCTGGAGGACGCCGCGGTGAGCGACATGACCGCCGACCAACTCGATGCGGTCTTGGCCGCGNTGCGCCAGACACGCTGGCGCCTGGGCAGATCCGCGTTCAGGTGCGCGCCGCGGGGCTGAACTTCCGTGACGTGGTGGTGGCGCTGGGCGCCATCGCCGACGACGGCATGGGCAGCGAAGCCGCCGGGGTGGTCCTCGAAGCCGGGCCCGAGACGTCGGTGCGTCCCGGGGATGCGGTGATGGGGCTGTTTCCGCACAACGCGTTCGCGCCCACCGCGATCACCGACGAGGCCATGGTGGTACCCGTTCCGGCCGGCTGGTCGTTCACCCAGGCCGCCTCCGCGCCGATCGTGTATCTGACCGCCTACATCTCCCTGGTCGAGATCGCCGGGCTGTCGGCCGGGCAGCGGGTGCTCATCCACGCCGGCGCCGGCGGGGTGGGGCAGGCCGCCATCCAGATCGCCCGCCACCTCGGTGCCGAGGTGTTCGCCACCGCGCACCCCGACAAACAGCATGTGCTGCGCGGGCTGGGGGTCGACCCGACCCACATCGCGTCATCGCGCACGCTGGATTTCGTCGACACCTTCAAGGCCGCCACCGACGGGCAGGGCATGGACGTCGTGCTCAACAGCCTGGCCGGGGATTTCGTCGACGCCTCGCTGCAATTGCTGCCCCGCGGCGGCGGTTTCGTCGAAATCGGCAAGACCGACATCCGGGTGCCCGGCGACATCGCCGCGGCCCATCCCGGGGTCGACTACCGGGTCTACGACTTGTCCAGTGCCCCACCGGAATCGCTGCGGCCGGCGTGGGCGGCCCTGCTGACGCTGTTCGGCGCCGGTGCGCTGCAGCCGTTGCCCACCACCAGCTACGGCCTAATCAACGCGCCCCAAGCCTTCCGCGACATGAGCCAAGGGATGCATACCGGGAAGATCGTCCTGATCCCGCCGGCGGTGCTGGACCCCGAGGGCACCGCGCTGATCACCGGGGGCACCGGGATGCTGGGCGCGCTGTTCGCCGAGCATCTGATCACCCACCACGGCATCAAGCACCTGCTGCTGCTGTCGCGCAGCGGCCCGGCCGCCTCTGGTGCGGCGGAACTTCAGCAGCGCCTAACCCAGCTGGGCGCCCGGGTTTCTCTCATCGCCTGCGACACCGGCAATCCCGCGGAGCTGGCCGCGGCGCTCGACACCGTCGCCGACGCCCACCCGCTGACCGCGGTCATCCACGCCGCCGGCGTACTCGACGACGCCGTCGTGACCGACCTCAGCCCCGAACAACTCGACGCCGTCCTTGCCGCCAAGGCCGATGCCGCCTGGCAGCTGGATCGACTGACCGCCGACCGCGACCTGGCCGCGTTCGTGTTGTTCTCCTCGGCCGCGGGCATCTTGGGTAGCCCCGGGCAGGCGAATTACGCTGCGGCCAACGCCTTCCTGGACGCGCTGGCCCGCCGCCGCCAGCACACCCAACGCGCGGCCACCAGCGTCGCCTGGGGCTACTGGCAAACCCCGTCCGGCATGACGGCCCACCTCACCACTGCCGACCTGACCCGGCTGGCCGGCACCGGTCTGACCCCCATCACCAGCGAGCACGGCCTGGCTCTGTTCGACGCCGCACTCAGCAGTCAGCGGCCCAACGTGGTCGCCACCCCGTTCAACACTGGCGCGTTGACGCGGCAGGCGCGTCACAACACGCTGGACCCGATCCTGTCCGCCCTGACCCACATCCGTCCCCAAGCCGCCACCGCCAGCCCCCGCACCCTGGCCGCCCGGTTGGCGGCCGAAACTCCCCGGCAACGGCTCGACATACTCACCGCGATGGTCACCGCCACCACCGCCGCCGTGTTGGCCCACCCCGACCCGGCCGCGCTCGATCCCGACCTTCCCTTCAAAGACCTGGGCATCGACTCGCTGACCGCCCTGGAGCTGCGCAACACCCTCAACCAACACACCGGCCTCGTCCTGCCCGCGACCGTGGCCCTCGACCACCCGAGCCCCGCGGCGCTCGCCGCCCACCTGGCCGACCTGCTCACCGACACCACCGCAGCCGCCGTCGCGGCGGCGCAGGTCAGCACGAATGGCGTTGCGCCGGTGGACGATAGGCTCGCGTACCTGGACCAAGCGGCGTTTCTCGCGCTGCGCGCGGTGCACGGCGCTCTGATTCAGGTCACGTGGATCTACAACCGCCCCGTCGACGTCCAGGGATTACGGCGTTTTCACCGCAATCTCGGACGCGGGTTGTTGGGACGCAGGATCGAACGGTCCGCGCTGCCGTTCGCGCGTGATCGCTGGGTCATGGCTCCGGCGTCGGCCGACATGGATTTCGCCGCGACGCCGCGGCCGCGCGCCGAGGTGAACGCCTGGGCCGACGAGCGGGCGCGTCTGCCTCTTGACCCGGAGTGGGGACCCGGCTGGCATCTCGGGGTGCTTCCGCTGGAGGACGGTGGGACCGCGGTCAGTCTGGTGGCGTCACACACGATCGTCGACGCCATCGCGTTCGGCCGGGCGATCGAGGACGCCGCCGAGGGCAGGACGCGCGAATTCGGTTATCCGCCTGCGGGATCGCGCACGCTGCGCCGGGCGTTGCGCGAGGATCTCCGGCAGACCGTCAAAGACCTGCCCGACGTGGCGCACGCGTTGGGCGCCGTGGCGCGAAGGGCCCGGCGCGACCGCCAAGAGCTCAGATCGTCGATGAAGGCCGCGCCACCGTCTCCGAAAACGTCCAACGGCGATCAGACGGTAGAGGTGCCGGCCCTGACCGCGTACATCGACCTGGCGGAATGGGATGCGCGCGCGAAGAGTCTTGGTGCAAGCAGTAACTCGCTGGTGGCGGGAATCGCGTGCCGGCTCGCGGTGCGGGTCGGGCGCGTCCAGGACGACGGAACGGTCACCCTGCGATTCCTGGTGTCGCTAAGGACCGAAGACGATACCCGCGGCAATGCGCTCACGAGCGTCGACGTGACGGTGGATCCCACGCGCGCGGCGACGGACCTCGGGGACATGCAAGCCACGATCACGCAAGGAATCCTCGCCGCGATGGAGGACCCCGACAACGAGTGGTTGGCGCCGCTGCCGCTCGCCGCGCTGACACCGGTGTGGGCGGCCAGAAAGGTAGCGGGGATGGCAGCCGGCGGCTCCACCCTTCCCGTCACGTGCTCCAATGTCGGTGATCTGTCCCCGGCGGCGAACCGGCCCGACGGCACCGACGCCGACTATGCGTACCTGAGAAACCTCGAGCCCGACATCAAGATGAGCACGCTCGAGGCCATGGGCGGGCAACTGTTCCTGGGATCGGGGCGCGGCCAAGGGAAGATGTTCATCAGGATCTCTGCCTATCTGCTCGACCGACCGAATACGAAAGAAGAGCTGCGCAAGAACGTTTCGGCCGCGTTCGCCGAATTCGATTTGAATGTCGAGATCGACTGCTGAGCGTGTAGCAACCGGCCTTAGCTGGGCTGTTTTCTCCTGCACCACAGTGTGTTTGGGCTGAGCCGACGAGGCCGGCGAAATCGGCTATTTACGGCGAAATCGTGTTGATTTATCATGGAAAATGAATGATGAACAAAAGGTGAACGCAAGGTAAACGGATTCAAGGTGTAGCAGTGCGCTGTGGAACCGGAGGGGCGGCGCACGTACGCGGTTCAAATGCCAATTCGCCCGTCGATGACGGCCCTATCCAGAACGGATGCCCTTCCATGTTCATCGGCACCACCGGCCGCTCCGGTGCCCTGATAACCGCAATCGCGTTGCTCGCTGGCGCTGCAATTCTGCGCGGTGGCACAGCCGCGGCCGACCAAAGTCAAGACGACCGCTTCTTGGCGCTGCTCGATCAAGAGGGCATCCCTGCCCTGCAGGGTGTGCCGAACCTCATCGACACGGCCCATGACGTCTGTCGCACTCTCGACGCCGGCATGCCGGCGGCCGGACTCGTGGACGCGATGGTGAACAATGCGTTCGGCATCGACCCGGCCGAGCGCGAATACGCCCCTGGCCGCCTCGCGCGCACCGAGGCCCGTTTCATCACCGCGGCAGTGGGGGCGTACTGCCCCCAAGACCAGGGCAAGATCGCTTCGATCCGAACCAATCGCACGGGATGGAATGGGTCGACGCGAAGCGATGTGCGGGAGCCGCGGCAGGCACGGCTGGCAACCTTGATCGGGTCGCTTCCGTCTGGAGAGATCACCGATCCCGAACCGCCACAGATTCCGGCGACACCGCCCCCGGCGGCGCAGATCCGCACACCACGCCAGCCGGTGGCGGCGCCGCCACGACCAAAACAGCCGCCGCCTCCAGCCCAAAAGCCGCCGCCGCCACCGCAACAG
This sequence comes from Mycobacterium interjectum, assembly GCF_900078675.2. GTDB lineage: Bacteria > Actinomycetota > Actinomycetes > Mycobacteriales > Mycobacteriaceae > Mycobacterium > Mycobacterium interjectum. Next base: position 2,416,419 of record NZ_LT546237.1, on the reverse strand, counting down.
GCAGCGGAGCCGCCACAAGAGCCGCCGCCTCCTGCAGTCGGTCCTCAGCCGGGTGGCCCCGGCGGNAGGCAACTATTCGCTCAGCCGATTGGTCACAAGCGTTAGGCGTCAATGAAAGACACACCGAAGGGCCTGCGGTCCGCGGATGGCGGTGTTGTCCCGCCATGTTGGGTTGCCGCAGAGTGTGGGGTGGCGAGCCAGGACATGTTGTAGTGCTGTAGCGGTTTCGAGGCGGGCTAATGCTGCTCCCAAGCAGTAGTGGGCCCCGTAGCCGAAGGTCAGTGGCGCCGGCCCGGGCCGGTTCGTTTGGAGTTGGTCGGGTTCGTTGAAGACGGCCGGGTCGCGGTTGGCGGCGGCAAGTACGACGAGGGCAGGTTCGCCCCCGTCGATGATCACGTCGCCAAGGACATGGTTCTTTGTGGCGGTGCGTGCTACGGCTTGGACGGGGCCGTCGAGGCGGAGCAGCTCGGTGACCAATCGATCGTCGAGGGTGTCGATTTTATCGATTGGTCGGGCATGGTGATGCGTCGGTGTGAAGAGACGAATCATAATGTTGCCGAGCAGGTTTGCGGTGGTTTCATGGCCAGCAACCGCAATGACGATCGCGGTGGTGACGACGTCGTCGAGTGCGAGATCAATATCTGCGGCAATGAAGCTGAGCAGGTCATCTCCGGGATGGCGGCGACGGTCCGCGGCCAGCGGTAGGAATTCGGTGAGAAGCGTGGCCAGCGCTTCTGCGCCGTTTTCGATGGCGGCAATGTCGCTTGAGTCGCTGAGCATTCGGGTGATTGCGGGAGATTCCTCGCGAAGCAGTCGGGCGGTGTCGATGTCTAATCCCATCCAAGCAGCGGCGACCGCGATAGGCAGACTTTGTGCGATCTCGGTCACGAAGTCGAACTCGAATCCGGCGGGAATGGAATCAATCGTGTCGGCGGCGATTGTGGCGATACCGTCACGCAGCCCCGCGATGAAAGGCCGGGTGAAGATGTCTCGAACCGAGCTGCGCAGCCGCAGGTGGTCCACACCATCGGTGAATAAAATGTTGTGGCGCAGGGTATCTGGGTCCGTTGCAGGCAAGCCGACCGTAATGTTGGGGTTCGCCAGTGGGTTGCTCGTCCAGCCATGCCCGCCCAAGACCTTTCGTGCAGGGTGGTAGCCGAGGATCAGCCAGGCCGCGGCACTGTCGTTCCACACCACGTCGCCTTCGTGGCGACACTCCTCATAGAACGGGTAGGGGTCTGCGGCATCCCATGGCAGCCGAACACTGGAACGGACGTCAGGGGTGGTCATGATGGTCGAATGCTCCGGGCACACCACGCTCGCGCACCCAGGAATGGTGCAGCTTGCCCAACTCGGTGCTCGGTTCGGCGACACCGTCAAGGTCGTCCATGATGGCTCGGATAGGCAGCGTCGCCTGCAATCCGACAGCCACACTGGCCCAAGCGAGTTCGATCCGACTGGTAAAAACCAACCACGGCGGAGCCGACATGCGGGCCACCACATGATTGGAGTCACGGATGTCGAACATCCCGCTGATCGTGCGTCCCGTGGCGTCGGGCATAAACGTCACTGGCTCGTTCGCGGTGTAGTCCACGGCTGCTGTCTCTACGATCCATTGCTGCAGATCGTCGGCGGTCAGTGACGATTCCGCGCTGACCGCCCCTACTTGAACCAACAGGTCACGAAAGTCGCGCTTTCGTTCCTCCATCGAAGCGCGTATGGCTGCCACCCAGAGCCGCCGCTGCTTCTCGGGGAATTTTTGGACGCAGCCGAAATCCAGGAAGCCGACGCTGCCGTCGGGGTTGAATCGGTAGTTGCCGGGGTGGGGGTCGGCGTGCACGAGGTTGGCGTGGCGGTAGTTGCCATTGATAAACCGTGTGATCACCTCGGCCCAAGCGTTTTTCAGATCCTGATCGGCCAGTTGCGCGGCCGGGTAGTCCATGCCGTCTAGATAGCTCATCGTTAGCACTCGATCGCCGGAAGCTTCAGGTATGACCTCAGGGATGCGGATGAAGGGGTGGCCGCGGTAGAGCTCGCTGAACGTGGTCATGGTGGCCGCTTCATGACGGTAATCGACCTCCTCGCCAATGCGCGCCGCGGCTTCGCACGCCAGTGCGCGAATATCGACCTTGATCCCCGACGCCGCGGTGACAAACCGCAGGAACGTCGCCAGCAGCTCGGTGTTCGCCAGGTCGTCTCGGATCGCCTGGGCCACACCGGGATACTGGATCTTGACGACTACCTCGCGGCGGTCGGACAGCACCGCGCGGTGTACTTGGCCTACCGATGCCGCGGCCATCGGCTCATCGGAGAATTCGGCGAAGTGCCGAACGGCCGAGCCCAGCTCGTCCTGAAGGATCTTATGGACGAGCGTTGGGTGCATTGGCGGCGCGTCAGCGTGTAGTCGCGCCAGGGCCTTCTGGTAGGGCCAGTATCCGCCGGTGCCCACGGCCCGGGCGTCGACCATCGACAGAATCTGGCCGGCTTTCATCAGGACACCCTTGGAGTGACCCAGCAGGTCGGTGTAGCGGTCCGCGGTGCGTTCGTGGAATCGCTCGACCGCGCCATAATCGCCGGTCCGCTCTCGCAATCCGGCGATCAGCCGGCCTCCTGCGGCGCGGGCAGCAAAACCGGCCAACGGCATCGTCCGGCGGACACGCCCTTGCGGCACAGGCTTGTCGTGCTGCGGCATCTGGCCCTCCCACAAAACCCGCTGGATGTAGTAAGCTCTTGCCAAATGTAAGTGATCACTTTGGAGAGGTCAATGACTGCACCCGTTTCGACCCGGGAACGCCTGGTCACCGAAGCGATGCGGCTGTTCAGCGCCAAGGGGTTTGAGGCCACAAGCGTCTCCCAGATCGAAGCCGCGGCAGGACTGGCCGCGGGCTCGGGAGCCCTGTACCGCCACTTCAGATCAAAGGATGCATTGCTGGACGCCGGGATTGACCGTCAGCTCGACCGGCGCCACGCCATGCGTGATATTCGTGCGCTGTTCGCAGGGCTCGGCGACTTACACGCCGAACTGACCGTGTTGGGCCGGTATCTGCTCAGCGTCATTGACGAGGAGATCCAATTGCTGCAGATCGCCGCCCGGACACCGGCCGGCCAATCGGCTCGCCTCGACACCGCCTATGCCGCGCTCATCGATGGACTCAATGCGGAACTGGCGGATTGGATCGGCGCCTGGGCGCCAAAAGTGGCCCCACAAGATCGCAGCGTCCTGGCGGCGCTCGGGGTCAACGGCATTCTCGGAGCACGCTTTGCGACCAGCCTCTTCCGCCAGCCCCAGGCACAAATACCCGACGACGGATATCTCAGCGAATGGACAGCCGTCCTGACCGCTCGAATTCAGTCGCTTTCAACCCCCGACCCGCCCCCTCCGGAGCGACCCGCGGAACGGGCCCAGTGAGACTTTGAAAGCGTCGTGGTGATCGTGACCACATGCGGAGATGTCGGTCGGATCTGCCTCGATGCTTCCGGCGCGACTCGAATGGGGGTTTTCTAATCCGTTCGGAGATAACGCATTTGACTTGGTCATGCGGCGCCGGCGGATTCCGGCGAACTGCCTTTGTCGATGGAAGCCTCTCGAGGTGGCTTGAGAGCCAATCCGACAAAATGTCACGGAGCAATCGAAATAGATCCGCCAACCACTAACCGACGCTGAGCACACACGTTTTCGAGTTGACATCGTCAATCCGTCGCGTCGTAAACTATCGAAAACTAGGTCGTCAGCTAACGAAAAAGTGTCAGCTCTTGATCAGAACGAAGCGAACTTTAGATTTCCTCGGGAAGCTCCATCCAACTACGTCATCAGCATCTCGGCTGTGTTGATTCAACGGTTTAAGGGAGTCGGAATGAAGTTCACGCTTACCCGCCTTGGCGCTGCGTTAGCGGGTTGTGCCGCGGCGTGTGTGTTTTCCACTGCGGTTGCCACCGCTGACCCGCCCGACCCGCACCAGCCGGACATGACGAAGGGGTTCTGCCCGGGTGGTCGATGGGGCTACGGCAATTTGGCCGTGTGCGACGGCGAGAAGTATCCCGACGGGTCGTTTTGGCACCAGTGGATGAAGACCTGGATCGTCGGCCCTCAGTTCTACTACGACTGTGTCGGCGGCGACGAACCTCTCCCGGGGCCGCCACCGCCCGGTGGCTGCGACGGGGCGATTCCGCGCGACCAACCTCCCCCGCCCCCGACCTGACCCCGCGGCGCAGCGGCCGCGGAATCACTCCCGAGTTTCGACCTCAATCCGTTTCCCCGTCGGCGCTCCGTTGGGCACCGGCACCGAGATCGCCAGAATGCCCTTTTCGTAGGTGGCGTGGACGTCGTCGACGTCGGCTCCGGCGGGCAGCGGGACGGAGCGAGCGAAAGCCCCATAGCTGAATTCGGACCGGCCGCGGGATTCGACGGCCTGGCTGCGCACGGCCTTGATGGTGAGCATCCCGTCGTGCACGGTGATGTCGATGTCCTTCGCGGGGTCGACGCCGGGAATTTCGGCGCGCACCTGGTAGCGGCCGTCATCCATCTCGTCCTCGACGCGCAGGAGGTTGCGGTCGAAGAGCGGACGCAGGCCCGCCAACAGGGGAGTGCCACTGAAGAGCTCGGCGAGATCGGGCACCAGGGTTCTGGGTTGACGCTGGACTGGCAGAGTTGCCATGAATTCTCCTGAAATCGTTGCATCCCTTTCGATTTCGATCGAACCACTGTGCCGCCGCCGGTGCTAGACCGTGCGTCGATGTTGCCAAGAGATTCGTTGGGAGTTAAACCCCTCGGCTGCGTCCGAACCCAGCCACCGTCGGCTTGCTCAGCCCACCCGCTTCAGCGTGTAGTGGGCAATCGTCCGTTTGGGGTCGTCGGCGAGCCTCTTCACCTCTTGGCGGATGGGATCAACGGCGCCGCCCAACACGCCGGGGCAGCCGTCGGGGCACCGGACTTCCCACCACGAGTCCGACCGGTGTGGCGGCCACGCGCCGAGCTGTCCACCCCTGGGCTGGTAGCCGATCTCGGCCGCAAACTGCCTGAGGTTGCCGACGTGATGCTGTGCCGGGCAGAAGAGGGAAACATCGATGCCGAGGTTCTCGGTTTCGTTCATGGCCGCCATTCTCCCTCGCGGCAGCGTGACCACAATCACGGACGCATCGGACGCTTCTCCGGTGTAGTCAGTTGACTACATTACATGGGGTGTGGTGTAGTCAACTGACTACACCACCCTAGGAGAACAACCATGACGACAGCCCGCGCACGGGATCGCGTCAACGATCTAGCCATGGAACTCGACCTTGCAGCGCCCACCGGGGCAACCTGGGTCGACGAGTGGGAGAGCATCGGGGCAGCCTTCAGGGTGTTCGACGGCCCGGAGTGGAGAATCAGGCACGTCGCCAACCACGGGCGCTGTGCCGATACGGGCGATATCGTGGTGTCCGTCATCGGGCGGCAATACGCCGATGGGCATGCCGAGCGCGCCATCATCATCGACGGCGCCTGTACCCCGGTCATCACGGCTACCGAAGCGCGCAAGCTGGGCAGGGCGTTGATCGCCGCCGCAGACGCCGCCGACGGGTGACTTGCTCGCCACAGTGAGCCTGCGCGAGAGCGAACTCATCGACTCCGGTGCGACTCGAACGTGCGGTCTTTACGAATCGGTGCATCACTTCAAATTTGCGTGGGCCGGCCGTCAATCCGTTGGTTGAGGGCTCCCTAACTCCTCAAGGCTGGCCAGAGCGATCCGCGTGCTCGTCTCGTGCTTAGACAGGGGCCGCATATGGTCCCATCCCTCGACCACCAGCGTCGGACTCTGGTCTTGGCCGCTGAACTCCTCGAGGAAATAACGGAGGGACTCACCTGTCGTGTGATCGACGAGGGGCACGCGCGAGCTCAAGTGCAGATGCACCTCCCGTGTATCCGTCGGAAGCTGCCTCAGCTCCCGAATCACGTGAAATAGGTTGAAGCACACGAGGGGACCATCCAAGTACAGATGGTAGGCGCCGTTATCGAATTCCCGCTGCGACACCGGATTGCGGAAGAGACTGAGGAAGCGGACGCCTAGATTCGGCTTGGCGGATTCCGCGCCGTCGCGCAGGCTGTGCCACAGGCCCACGTACCACAGGTTCAGTACCAATTCCAAGATGATGCCGGCGGCGATGCCGATGAGCAGGTCCGTCGTGACGGTCACGAGCAAGGTGGTGGTGAAGACGACGAATTGCTCCGTCCCGACCCGGGCGACGTTGCGCCATACCGCCGGCTTGCACAGTTTGTAGCCAATAAAGACCAGGATCGCGGCCAGGACCGTCAGCGGGACCATGTCGATCAGGTCGCTGCCGAGCAGCACGAACGCCAGCAGGAAGCAGGCGTTGTAGAAGTTGGCCCATTGGGTCCGCCCACCTCCCAGGATATTCGCCGTGCTCTTGACGATGCCGGGGATGATGGTCAGGCCACCGAGCACGCTGGAGGCAACGTTGCAAACGCCCATGGCCAGCAAGGTCTGGTCCGGGTCGGAGCGGCGGCGAAAGGTGTCGATTTTGTCCACGGCCGCGATCGTCGCCAGGGACTCGGTCCCGTCGATCAATAGCAGGGTGACGACCAGATACGCGAGGGGAAGCCACAGTTCGGCATGGCTGAATACATCACCGAACTGTGGGAAGACGACCCCGTGCCTGAGCGAACTGGGCACGTTGATCAGATGCTGCTTGTCCAGCTTCAGGGCCAACGCGCTAATGACCGTGCCGACGACGAAAACCCAGACCGGGGGCGGCATGACTTTGAGCAGCCGCCCGGGCAGGGCCGACAGCACGAAAAGCGCTGCCAGGGAACCGATCCCGAGGGCAACGACCTGGTGGTTCATCGACTGGACATGGCGGGGCACTTCGCCGAGGATCGCCCAGAATTCGTGGGCCTCGAACTTCACGCCCATGAAGAGAGGGATTTGCTTGGCGATGATCATCAGGCCGATCGCGGCCAGCATGCCCTGGATGGCCGCAGCCGGGAAGATGGCACTGAGGCGCGCCACCTTCAACTTGGCAAGGATCACTTGCAACACGCCCGCGAAGGCGATGGCAACCAGAACCAAGGGGTATCCCACTGCGAGCAACTCGGATTTCGAGGTGCCCCCGCCCAGGCGGATGGCTCCCAGTGTGACCATGCCAGCGAACAGCGCCGGCGCCAGTCCCGCGGCCGGGCCGCTAATCGTCACATACGAGCCGCCCAGGAACGGGAGAATAAATCCGGCGATGATCGCTGAGGTGATCCCGCAGATCGGCGGCGCACCTGAGGTGATCGCGATTCCCATCGAGAACGGCAGTGAGATCATGGCCACCGTGAAACCCGAGCGAAGGTCATAGCGCCAGTACTTGAGACCGGCCAGGCCATTGCGGGGCTTTTCGGTCGGAACGGTCAGGTTCTGTTGCATGGGTCAGCCCTCTCAACAGCGGCTTGAAGCGTTTGGGGTGAAGTGCTGCCGGAAATTCGTGCAGCATGGATCCGACTCCATGACAGGAGGACGGAAATACGGGTGCGGAACGGACTATCGCATGACAGTCGTTACAGCGGCGTGCTCCACTTCTCCGCGGTCGCCATGAAATCCGCGCCGCAAGTGTGGATGCCGAATTGCGGGGCCGCTACGACGATTAACCCCAACCCGGCTCGCGAAGGCATCAGCTTGATAGTCATCGCGGCTATCACGGTGGCCCTTGCCGAATACACGAGTTGACATGCACAGCTCCCGCTTGTTGGCGCTTGGCCACCCTGGGGTTACAAGACCGTCAGCGCCGTTCGGGCAAGATTGTTTGGGATCTGGGCGCATCGTGCGGCCACAATGGCCAGCATTCCCAGCACATTAGTGCTGTATTCACAGCGGACTTTAAGCTTCAAGGAACAATCGACATTTGCGACCCGCCCGCATCAGAATATTTGCTCATTCTAGTTAGGCTAGGCTAGCCTTCTCGTCGCGTCCGGCTCTTGGAACCCCCCGAGACCGCCGGGTCACCGTGGGTTGTCATGAGACGTTGGGAGACAGGCGATGTCATTTGTTAGTACGCAGCCGGACGTGGTGGCTGCGGCGGCGACAGATTTGGCGAGCATTAGATCGAACATCATCGCGGCAACGACGGCGGCGGCGGCCGGCAGTACGGAGGTTCTTGCGCCGGCCGCCGATGAGGTTTCGACGGCTATCACGGCGCTGTTCAACGCACACGGCCTGTCGTATCAGGCGCTTAGCGCCCAGGCGGCGGATTTTCATGCGCAGTTCGTCCAGAACTTGGTGGCGGGCGCGGCCTCGTATGCGAACACCGAGGCGGCCAACGTGCTGCAGCACCTACCCAACCTGGGCATCGGAAACATCGGCAACGGCAACGTGGGCGGCGGCAACATCGGCAGCTTCAACTTCGGCGGCGGCAATAGCGGTGGCAACCTCAACGTGGGCTTTGGCAACTGGGGCTCCTACAACTTCGGCGCCGGCAACGGAAACGCGTATGCGGGCTCGGCGGGCCTGTCCTCGTTCAACGTGGGCAACGGCAACATCGGGATGTTCAACCTCGGTTTCGGCAACGTCGGGGGCGGCAACATCGGCTTCGGCAACGGAGAAACGATCGCAGCTGCCCGCGGCAACCTGTCCTTCCTAAACGTGGGCGTGGGCAACTCCGGCAGCTACAACGTGGGCCTCGGCAACCTCGGCAACTACGACATAGGCGTCGGGAATAAGGGCAGTGGTGATATCGGCATCGGGCTGACGGGCAACAACCAGATTGGTTTGGGCGGGCTGAACGCCAACGGTGCGGGTTTCAACTTGGGCTTCGGCAACAACGGCAGCTTCAATGTCGGCTTCGGCAACGCCGGCGACGGCAACATCGGCTTGGCGAACACCGGCAGCCATGACATCGGCATCGGGCTGACCGGCGACAACCAGGTGGGCTTCGGCGGCTGGAATTCGGGGACCGGAAACTCCGGCCTGTTCAACTCGGGCACTGGCAACACCGGGCTGTTCAACTCGGGCACCGGCAACACCGGCGTGTTCAACACGGGCAGTCACAACTGGGGCGTTGCCAACTCGGGTACGACCGACACCGGCATGTTCAACACCGGCGTGTTCGACACCGGCGTGTTCAACGCCGGCAACTACGACACCGGCGGCTTCAACCCCGGCGGCGGCGCCAACTTCGACGGGGTGACCCTGTCCGGCAATACGGGCTTCTTTAACGCGGGCGACGAAAATACGGGCTTGTTCAACGCGGGCACCGACAACGTGGGCTTCGCCAACGCGGGCACGTTAAACATGGGCTGGTCCAACGCGGGCACCGACAACCTCGGCTTCGCCAACGCGGGCGTCGGCAACACCGGCGGCTGCAACAGCGGCGGCGCCACCACGGCGGGGCTGCTGGCCGGCAACACCGGGTTCTTCAACTCGGGTTCGGCGAACACGGGCTTGTTCAACTCGGGCAACACCAACACCGGCCTGTGGAACTCCGGCAACGTCAATACCGGCTTTGGCGGCACGGGCAGCTACAGCGGCAACTCGGGTTTCGGGAACACCGGCACGGGCAACTCGGGATTCTTCAACTCGAGCGATGGCAACTCGGGCTTCTTCAACTCCGGCGCCGGCGGCTTCAATTCGGGCTACGGGAACTTCGGCGACGTCGGATACAACGAGGGCTTCTTCAACTCGGGCAGCGGCACCTACAACACAGGTTTCTTCAACTCGGGCAGCGGCTCCGGCGACGTGGGCTACGGGAACTACGGCAGCGGCGGCAGCAACGTTGGCTTCGACAACGGAGGCGACGGCGGCACCAACATCGGCTTCTTCAACTCGGGCGCCGGCGGCTTCAACACAGGTTTCGGGAACTACGGCGACGGTTACAACACCGGCTTCGACAACAACAACACCTCAGGCACCAGCATCGGCAATTCGGGCGGTTTCAACACGGGCACGGGGTTGTCGGGTTTCTTCCGCTCGTGAGACGCCGATTTGTGCCACATATTGCCGCCGCCGAAGCCGGGCGCCTGGAACCAAAATGTCCAGCATCAGGCGAGGTCATACACACCGACAAGTGCCCCCGGCACGACTCGAACGTGCGACCTAGGGATTAGAAGGCCCTTGCTCTATCCACCTGAGCTACGGAGGCAATGTGCAGGTCAGTCTATCGAACGCGACACGCCCGAAGGACTCGCCGAGCGCGACGCGCCCGAAAAGTCTTACAGCGGAGCGCTTATCGGTTATCGTGTGAGCCTCGACACACGGACAACACCGGTTGATAAGCAGCCGTTAACCGCAACGAAGCGTGTGCATAACGTCGAGGGGTGCGTTGATGAGCGTGGCCTTGAACTTGACTTCGCGGTGTTCGCAGGCCGGTGCGCAGGCACTACGCCTGGCCGCCGACGCCAGGGATACCTGCCGAGCCGGCGCATTATTGCTGCGTGGCTCGCCGTCGGCGGTCGGCTGGGTCGCCGGCTGGCTCTCCACGGAGTTTCCCCCGCACGTGGTGACCGGCCACGCGTTGTCCCGGGTCACGCCGCCGGCCATCGGCCGCGTCGGCGCCTCGTGGGCCGCGCAGAAGGCCGACCAGGCCCTCACCGCCGCGCTCGAGGGGTGCTTTGGCCCGGACTTCCGTGACCAGGTGCGCCACCCGGCGTGCGCCCAGTCCGAGTGCGCCTCGCGCGGGGGCCTCCTGCGCAGGCCCGGGCCGCACCGCCGCTACGCGGCGCAAACCTCCGACATCTCCTACGGTCCGGGCGGCGACGAACACCTGCTCGACATCTGGCGACGTCACGACATGGCGCCCGGACGCCGTGCGCCGGTCCTGATCCAGGTCCCCGGCGGCGCCTGGTCCGTCAACGGAAAACGGCATCAGGCTTATACGCTGATGAGCCACATGGCCGAACTCGGCTGGATCTGCGTCTCGATCAACTACAGCAGAAGCCCGCGTTGCACGTTCCCGACGCACCTCATCGACGTAAAGAGGGCGATCGCGTGGGTCCGCGAGAACATCGCCGACTACGGCGGCGACCCCGACTTCATCGCGATCACCGGCGGATCGGCGGGCGGGCACCTGGCGTCGCTGGCCGCACTCACCCCGAACGACCCGACGTTTCAACCGGGCTTCGAGGGCGCCGACACCAGTGTCCAGGCGGTCGCGCCGTATTACGGCGTGTACGACTTCACCGACGCCGAGAACATGCACGAGTTGATGCTGCCGTTCCTCGAGCACTTCGTCCTGAAGACCCGCTACACCGAAAACCCCGACCGGTTCCGGTCGGCGTCGCCGATCACCTACGTGCACAACCAGGCCCCGCCCTTCTTCGTGCTGCACGGCGAGAAGGACGAACTGGTGCCCAGCGGCCAGGCCCGCGCCTTCACCGCGGCGCTGCGCGACGCCGGGGCCGCCACGGTGGCCTACGCCGAACTCGCCAACGCGCACCATGCCTTCGACATCACCCCGACGGTCCGATCGCAGCTGGCCGCCGACGCCGTCGCCGACTTCCTCGGCGTCGTCTACGGGCGCCGCGCCTACCCGCTGATGGATTCGGTGCCGGTGCCGGCAACGTCCGCTAGCTGAGCGGGCGCCAAGTTTCGCGCGGCGGATCGCGCCTTTCACCGCCGCGGCATCCCGACTAGCGTTGGGTTTGCAATCCGGTTCGCGGCTCCGAGGCAGGAGGCTTGGTCGGCGGTGACAACGTTGGCGCGTCGAGTTCATCATGGCTGAGTCCGTCGGGGCCGTTAAGTTGTCCGACGAGCTCGGACCCGTCGATTATCTGATGCATCGGGGTGAAGCGAATCCCCGCACCCGGTCGGGGATCATGGCGCTCGAACTACTCGATTCGACGCCGGACTGGGACCGGTTTCGCACCCGATTCGAAAACGCCTCGCGGCGGGTGCTGCGGCTGCGGCAGAAGGTCG
>NZ_LT546237.1:2383573-2404489 GCF_900078675.2 Mycobacterium interjectum | reverse complement strand
CGGCGTCGTCTACGGGCGCCGCGCCTACCCGCTGATGGATTCGGTGCCGGTGCCGGCAACGTCCGCTAGCTGAGCGGGCGCCAAGTTTCGCGCGGCGGATCGCGCCTTTCACCGCCGCGGCATCCCGACTAGCGTTGGGTTTGCAATCCGGTTCGCGGCTCCGAGGCAGGAGGCTTGGTCGGCGGTGACAACGTTGGCGCGTCGAGTTCATCATGGCTGAGTCCGTCGGGGCCGTTAAGTTGTCCGACGAGCTCGGACCCGTCGATTATCTGATGCATCGGGGTGAAGCGAATCCCCGCACCCGGTCGGGGATCATGGCGCTCGAACTACTCGATTCGACGCCGGACTGGGACCGGTTTCGCACCCGATTCGAAAACGCCTCGCGGCGGGTGCTGCGGCTGCGGCAGAAGGTCGTGGTGCCGACGCTGCCCACCGCGTCCCCGCGTTGGGTGGTCGACGCCGACTTCAACCTGGACTTCCACGTGCGCCGGGTGCGCGTGTCCGGCTCGGGAACGCTGCGCGAGGTGTTCGACCTCGCCGAGGTGATCCTGCAGTCTCCGATGGACATCTCGCGGCCGCTGTGGACGGCCACGTTGGTGGAGGGCCTCGCCGACGGCAAGGCCGCGACGCTGCTGCACGTCAGCCACGCGGTCACCGACGGCGTCGGCGGCGTCGAGATGTTCGCCGAGATCTACGACCTCGAGCGCGACCCGCCGCCCCGGCCGACGCCCCCGCTACCCGTTCCGCAGGACCTGACACCGAACGACCTGATGCGGCAGGGCATCAATCGCCTGCCGTTCGCCGTCGTCAACGGCGTCGTCGGCGCCGTGGCGGGGGCGGTGTCGGCGGGCGGCAAGGCCGGGCGCGGTCCCCNCGTGACGAGCCGGCCATGAACATCATCGGATCGATCGCCCCGGTGTTGAGCGTGTTGCCCACGGCGGTGCTGGAGGGCCTCACCGGCTCGGTCATCGGCTCGGACGTGCAGGCCAGCAACGTCCCGGTCTATCCCGGCGACACCTATATCGCCGGCGCAAAGGTGTTGCGCCAGTACGGGATCGGTCCGCTACCCGGCGTCGCGATGATGGTGGTGCTGATCTCCCGCGGCGGCTGGTGCACGATCACCGTGCGCTACGACAGGGCGGCCGTGCGCAACGAGGCGTTGTTCGCCCAATGCCTGCTGGAGGGCTTCGACGAGATCCTGGCGCTGGCCGGCGACCCGGCGCCCCGCGCGGTGCCCGCCTCGTTCACCGAACCGGCCGTTTCGTCGCGATCGGTCGCGGGCTCGTGAGCGCCGCACAGGAGCGCGGCACCCCAAAGCCGGGGGAGGACATGCGGCTGCCCGGCTCGGTGGCCGAGATCATGGCCAGCCCACCGGGGCCGAAGATCGGTGCGTTCTTCGATCTGGACGGGACGCTGGTCGCCGGCTTCACCGCCGTCATCCTGACCCAGGAGCGGCTGCTGCGCCGCGACATGGGGGTGGGTGAGCTGCTCAGCATGGTGCAGGCCGGCCTGAGCCACACCCTGGGCCGCATCGAATTCGAAGACCTCATCGGCAAGGCCGCCGCGGCGCTGGCCGGGCGGCTGCTCGACGACCTGGAGGAGATCGGCGAGCGGCTGTTCGTCCAACGGATCGAGTCGCGGATCTATCCGGAAATGCGCGAGCTGGTGCGGGCCCACGTGGCCCGCGGCCACACCGTGGTGCTCAGCTCCTCGGCGCTGACCATCCAGGTCAACCCCGTGGCGCGCTTCCTCGGCATCTCCAACATGCTCACCAACAAGTTCGAGACCAACGAGGACGGGATGCTCACCGGCGGCGTGCAGAAGCCGATCCTGTGGGGGCCGGGCAAAGCCGCTGCCGTGCAACGCTTTGCGGCCGAGAACGGCATCGACCTCAAGGACAGCTACTTCTACGCCGACGGCGACGAGGACGTCGCCCTGATGTACCTGGTCGGCAATCCCAGGCCGACCAACCCCGAAGGGAAGATGGCCGCCGTGGCCAAGCGCCGCGGCTGGCCGATCCTGCGGTTCGACAGCCGGGGCCGCCTCGGGCTGCGGCGGCAGATCCGAACGCTCGCCGGCTTCGGCTCGATGTTCCCGGTCGCCGCCGTCGCGGTGGGGATCGGCGTGCTCACCCGCAGCCGGCGGCGCGGCGTGAACTTCTTCACCTCCACCTTCTCGCAGCTGTCGCTGGCGATCGCCGGGGTGCAGCTCAACGTCATCGGCGAGGAGAACCTCAACGCGCAGCGTCCCGCGGTCTTCATCTTCAACCACCGCAATCAGGTTGACCCGGTCATTGCCGGCGCGCTGGTGCGCGACAACTGGATCGGCGTGGGCAAGAAGGAGCTGCAGAAAGACCCGATCATGGGCACGCTCGGCAAGCTCCTCGACGGCGTGTTCATCGACCGGGACGATCCCGCCGCGGCGGTGGAGACGATGCACGAGGTCGAAGACCGGGCCCGCAAGGGGCTGTCGATCGTCATCGCCCCGGAGGGCACCCGGGTGGACACCACCGAAGTCGGGCCGTTCAAAAAGGGTCCGTTCCGCCTGGCGATGGCGGCCGGAATCCCGATCGTCCCGATCGTCATCCGCAACGCCGAGATCGTCGCCGCCCGAAACTCCACCGTCGTCAACCCCGGCACGGTCGACATCGCGGTGTTCCCGCCGATTTCGGTGCGGGACTGGACGATTGAGAACCTGCCGGAGCGCATCGCGCAGGTGCGGCAGCTGTATCTGGACACGCTGGCCGACTGGCCGGTCGACGAGCTGCCCGAGGTCGATCTGTACGCCGAGAAGAAGGCGGCGACGAAGGCCCCGAAAAAAGCCGCAGCCCTCGCGAAGAAAGCGGCCGTGAAGAAAGCGCCCGCCAAAAAGGCGGCCACCAAGAAGGCCGCACCCAAGGCAAAGCCGGCGAAGGCGAGCCCGAACGCGTCCGAAGTCGCGCTGAAAGACGGTGAGGTGCAACAGCCTCGAGGGCGGCCGTGACCAAACCGGCCGCGGATATCAGCGCAATCCTCGCCGCCCAAGATTCGCTGATATTGGCGTCCATGACCTCGCCGGTGGAAAGGGAGCTGGTCACGGCCTGGGTGCGCCAGCAGCGCGCTGGCAACCCGGAGGCCACGTTCGAGGTGTTGACGCTGCCACAACCGGAGGCGGCGCCGACGGCGCTTTCCGAGCTTGCCGAACGGCTCGAGTCCGAATCGAACGACGACCGGTCGGTCGTGCCGGTGCGGGTGTTCTGGCTGCCGCCGGCCCAGCGCGGCAGGCTCGCCCAGTTGGCCGGGTTGCTTCCCGGCCAGGATCCCTACCACCCCAACCAACGTCAGCAACGACAGATCGTGCGCGACGACCCGCAACGCGCGCGGGTGGTGGCCGGCGAGCCCGCCAAGGTCTCCGAACTGCGCCAGCAGTGGCGCGACACCACCGTCGGCGACCACAAGCACGACTTCGCGCATTTCGTCAGCCGGCGCGCCATCCTGGCGCTGGAACGCGCCGAATACCGA
Source organism: Mycobacterium interjectum (assembly GCF_900078675.2). Lineage (GTDB taxonomy): Bacteria > Actinomycetota > Actinomycetes > Mycobacteriales > Mycobacteriaceae > Mycobacterium > Mycobacterium interjectum. Next base: position 2,400,989 of record NZ_LT546237.1, on the reverse strand, counting down.
ATCCTCGGGCCGCAATACAAGTCGCCGCGGCTGGTCAAGCCGGAGATCTTGGCGTCCACGCGGTTTCGCGCGGGCCTGAGAAGGATCCCGGGCGCCACCGTCGAGGAAGCCGCCAAGATGCTCGACGAACTCGCCACCGGCTGGAGCCGGGTGTCCGTCGACCTTGTCGGCGTCCTCGGCCGGGCGCTCAGCCGAGGGTTCGACCCCGACATCGACTACGACGCTTATCAAATCGCGGCGATGCGTGCCGCGCTGGAGACCCATCCCGCGGTGCTGCTGTTCTCGCACCGCTCCTACATCGACGGCGCGGTGGTGCCGGTGGCGATGCAGGAGAACCGGCTCCCGCCGGTGCACGTGTTCGCCGGCATCAACCTGTCGTTCGGGGTGATGGGGCCGCTGCTGCGCCGCTCCGGCGTCATCTTCATCCGCCGCAACATCGGCAGCGACCCGCTCTACAAGTACGTGCTGCGCGAGTACGTCGGCTACATCGTCGAGAAACGTTTCAACCTGAGCTGGTCCATCGAAGGGACGCGCTCGCGGACCGGAAAGATGTTGCCGCCCAAGCTCGGTCTGCTGTCGTATGTGGCCGACGCGTACCTGGACGGCCGCAGCGAAGACATCCTGCTGCAGCCGGTTTCGATCGGATTCGACCAGCTGCACGAGACCGCCGAATACGCGGCCTACGCCCGCGGCGGCGAGAAGACGCCGGAAGGCGTCGTCTGGCTCTACAACTTCATCAGGGCGCAGGGCGAACGCAACTACGGCAAGATCTATGTCCGCTTCCCCGAGGCGGTCTCCATGCGCCAGTACCTCGGACCGCCGCACGGTCCGCTTGCGCAAGATCCGGACGCCAAACGGCTTGCGCTGCACAAGATGTCTTTCGAGGTGGCGTGGCGGATCTTGCAGGCGACGCCGGTGACGGCGACGGGCTTGGTGTGCGCGCTGCTGCTGACCACCCGCGGCGCGGCGCTGACGCTCGGCCAGCTGCACCACACCCTGCAGGACTCGCTCGACTATCTCGAGCGCAAGCACAACCCGATGTCGACGAGCGCGTTGCGGCTGCGCACCCGCGACGGGGTGCTCGCCGCCGTCGACACGCTGTCCAACGGGCACCCCATCACCCGGGTCGACGGCGGCCGGGAGCCGGTGTGGCTCATCGGGCCCAACGACCAACACGCCGCGGCGTTCTACCGGAATTCGGTGATCCACGCCTTCCTGGAGACCTCGATTGTCGAACTCGCGCTTGCCTACGCCAGACGAGCGGAGGGCGATCGCGTCGAGGCGTTCTGGACGCAGGCGATGCGGCTGCGGGACCTGCTGAAGTTCGATTTCTATTTCGCCGACTCCGCGACGTTCCGGGACCACATCGCCGAAGAGATGACCTGGCACGACGACTGGGAGGCACACGTCGCCGCCGGCGGTGACGAGATCGAGGCGATGCTGTTCGCCAAGCGCCCGTTGATGTCGGACGCCATGTTGCGGGTGTTCTTCGAGGCGTACGAGATCGTCGCCGACGTGTTGCGCGACGCGCCGGCAGGTGTCGCCCAAAAGGAGTTGACGTCGATGGCCCTCGGGGTGGGTCGGCAGCATGTCGCCCAGACCCGCGTCCGTAGCAGCGAATCGGTTTCGACGCTGCTGTTCGCCACCGCGTATCAGGTGGTGGTCGACCAGGATTTGATCGAACCCGCCGACGATCTCGCCGACAGGCGGACCGCCTTCCGGCGGGAAATGCGGGACATCTTGCATGATTCCGACTACGTCGGGCGGATCGCGCGGAATCAGTTCGTCGCCCGCGAGGCCAAAGCGCGTCTGGACAGCCAGACTCGGTAGGCGCGGTGCGCCCAATACGCTGGGGGCATGACGGTCGATCAGCCGGTAGCCGCGCGCCGCGCGTTGGTGGGGCCGCTGCTGATCGGCGTCGCCGTGCTGGCGGGCTGCACCGCCGCCGGAATCGGCGCGCTCTCGCTGGCGGAAGCGCTCGCGGCGACCGGGTTGCCCGATCCGGGCCCGGCAACCACGCTGGGGTTGCCGTTTGTCCGGGCGGCGGGGGAGATCGCCGCGGTCGTGGCCGTCGGGTCGTTTCTCTTCGCGGCGTTCCTGGTCCCGCCGCAAACCAGCGGGGTTCTCGACGCCGACGGATACCGCGCGGTCCGCGTCGGGGCGGTGGCCTCAGGCGCGTGGGCGGTGTGTGCCGCTCTGCTGGTCCCGCTGACCATCTCCGACGTCTCCGGTCACCGGCTGGCCGACCTCGACCCGGGCGCGATCTGGTCGTTGGCCGGCCTGGTCAACACCGCCTCGGCCTGGCGCTGGACCGCGATCTTGGCCGCGCTGGTCACTGTGGCGAGCCGGTCGGTGCTGCGCTGGTCGTGGACGCCGGCGCTGCTCGCCGCGTCGGTGGTGACTTTGATTCCGCTCGGCCTGACCGGCCACTCGTCGGCCGGCGGCTCGCACGACCTGGCGACCAACAGCCTGCTGATCCACCTCGTCGCCGCCAGCCTGTGGGCGGGCGGTCTGCTCGCGCTGCTCGCCCACGCGCTGCGCAACGGCGACCACACCGGGCTGGCGGCGCGGCGGTTCTCGATGGTGGCGCTGTGGTGCTGGGTTGCGATGGCGCTCAGCGGATCGGTCAACGCGCTGGTGCGGGGGCTGCCGTCCGACCTGTTGACCACAGGCTACGGGCGGCTGGTGGTCGCCAAGTTCGTCGCGCTGTGCACGCTGGGAGTACTTGGGTGGCGCCAGCGGCGCTCCGCGGTGGCTGCGTTGCAGGCCGACGTGAGAGCGTCGGGCGCGCGCAAGGCGCTGATCAGACTGGCGCTGATCGAGGCCGCGGTGTTCGGCCTCACCTTTGGCATCGCCGTCGGGCTGGGTCGGACGGCACCGCCGCCGCCCCCGGCCCGGTTGCCCACGATTCCCGAAGCCGAGATCGGCTACGACTTCGACGGCCCGCCCACCGTGGCGCGGATCCTGTTCGACTGGCGCTTCGACCTGATCTTCGGCACCGCGGCCATCGTCCTCGCCGCGCTGTACGTGGCGGGGGTGGTGCGGCTGCGCCGCCGCGGCGACCGCTGGCCGCCGGGGCGGACCGTGGCCTGGCTGCTGGGCTGCCTGGCATTGCTGTTCGTGACCTCGTCGGGCGTCGGGCGCTACATGCCGGCGATGTTCAGCGTGCACATGATCGCCCACATGGGCCTGTCGATGCTGGTCCCGATCCTGCTGGTGCTGGGCGCCCCGGTCACCCTGGCGCTGCGGGCGCTGCCCGCGGCCGGCCGCGGCGATCCGCCCGGCATGCGGGAATGGCTGCTGGCAGCGCTGCACAGCCGCCTGTCGCGGTTCCTGACCAACCCGGTGGTTGCGACCGCGCTGTTCGTCGCCGGCTTCTACGGGCTGTACCTGTCCAACCTCTTCGACACCGCCGTGAGCAGCCACGCCGGGCATCTGGCGATGAACGTGCACTTCCTGCTCAGCGGCTACCTGTTCTATTGGATCGTCATCGGGGTGGATCCGACACCGCGTCCCATCCCGCCGCTGGCCAAGGTCGGCGTGGTTTTCGCGTCGCTGCCGCTGCACGCGTTCTTCGGCGTGGTGCTGATGGGAACCCGACAGGTGCTCGGCGGCGACTACTACCGCTCGTTGGGCCTGGCCTGGCACACCGATCTGATCGGCGACCAGCGATTGGGCGGTGGAATCGCTTGGGCCGCAGGCGAAGTGCCGCTGGTGATCGTGATGATCGCGCTGCTGGTGCAGTGGGCGCGCAGCGACCGGCGCACCGCCCGGCGGCTGGACCGGGCGGCCGAACTCGACGACGACGCCGAGCTGACCGCCTACAACGCGATGCTGGCCGAACTGGCGCGAGGGAAAACGCCGGGGCGTAGCGGTAGCCCGCGAGCGTAACGCCACTGCGAAATCCCCAGGGAATTTTCGCACCGGGGTTACGCTCGCGCGCCGTGACGCGACCTCGTTGGCGAGACGATGGGTGCGGCCGCGACGGTGCAGCTACCTGGTGCGCACGCAGGGGTGGTCCAGGCGCCACACCTGCCACCGAGCAGTCGTCGTCCAAGATTGGTTGATGCGCATCTACACGGTGGACTGCTTTGCTGACCGGCCATTCGCCGGGGCCCCCGCTGCCGTCTGTGTGCTCGACTCAGGATGGCCAGAGACGGAGTGGCTCCAACAGTTGGCGGCCGAGTTCAACCTGCCCGCCACCGCATTTGTCCGTCGCGCTCGGCCGCAGTGGGAACTACGGTGGTTCAGCCCGCGAACGGAACTGGCATTGTGCGGCAGCGGCACCTTGGCCGCCGCACACATCGTGTGGGAGGCCGGCGAGCGGGGAGACACTCTCGAGTTCACTACTTGTGGAGGCGTCCTGCGCGCACGCCAGGAACGCGGTCGACGAATCACGCTTGACTTCCCCGCCGACAGTCTTCATCCCGCGCCGGTATCGCCAAAGCTTGTTGCGGCACTTGGCGTTACGCCGCGCAAGGCGGCGCGCGGACGGCTCGACCTGCTCGCAGAGCTGGAGTCCCCCCAAGTCGTGCGCGCGCTGGTCCCCGATCTGGCGGCGGTGGCCGCCCTGGAGGCCCGCGGTCTCATCGTCACCGCGGGCGGCGGGGCCGACGGCGACTTCGTATCCCGCTTCTTCGCGCCCGCTGCCGGTATCGATGAGGATCCAGTGACTGCGTCCGCACATTGCACTCTCGGGGCCTACTGGTCGAAGAAACTGGGCAAGACCGCCTTGACCGGCCTGCAAGTGTCGCCTCGCGGTGGGCGCATCGACCTGCGACTGCGCGAGGGCCGGGTTGACCTGACCGGTCGCGCGGTCACCATCAGCCGCGGCGAGCTGGCGATCTGAGCAACTTAGGCTGGCTCGGTTTGAGGGAAACGCGCCCGGAACCAGGACGGCGAGACGGTGTAAGCGGTTGTTACGAGCCAGAGTCGTCCAGGGTGGAGTCAGGATCTCCGGGTGTCAAAGACGCTGTCGGCCACAAGCATCGGGTCCACAATTGATCGAGGTTCGACTTGACCGACTCGGCCCCCGGCGGAAGCGGGACGCGTTCGACCGAGCTGTATACGCGCTCCATGCATGACCGCACCGCCGCGCGTGCGCGGCGCACCCCCATGCCCCAAGATGCGGCTTCTGCGGCCAGGTCATCGACATCGATGTTGTCGATCCTCGTCTTACCGTTGATCACATGGCCCGTGCTCTTGAATGCGGGGTCCAGGTACCTCACTGGGGCGGCATCATAGATCGGAGCCAGTGACACGCTTCCATCGCGACTGATCATCACTGAATAATTTTTGGAGTGAGCGTCAGCGTTACCAATCACGACGTTAAATGTCACAGCCTGCAGCAACATCAACCTAAACCCGTCGGGGTTCAGCGTCCTGGGTGCGGCCGCGCGCGCTATGCGACGTAGCCTCGACCCCAAACGGACTGCTTCGCCGGTGCTCTCGTACTTGGCCTGAGGATCGAGACCCAGCGCTTGACAGAAATCCTCCTGATGCAGGCGGTAGCCTTCGGGGCTTCGGTCATACCGGACAACGACGATGGCCTCGCGCCCTTCGAACCGCTCCAAACGCGACTCCGCGGCATTGATGTCCATTCCCCGCGCCACTCGTAGTGCCCAGTCTTCCGTCTGAATGAGATGCTTCACGGCGCCGCCGAGTGGCTCGGGCTTGATGATGCGAGTTGAGGCCGCGCCGGCTTCAGGCCAGCCCCATCCGCCGTCGGGGAGAGCCACCAACAGCACTTTGTCCTGAATGCCGGCTAGCGATGCCTGCGGCGTGGCGCCTTCGGGCAGGTGGTAGGTCGGCAGGTCCGCGATAAGACTGTCGACCTCCTGCCTGGTCAACCGGCGGACGTGACCGGCACCGGGCGTTGCTTCCGCGGCGAGAATCTGGACAGCGCCCGCGCACTCCGCGCCGACCCGTTCTAACAGCATCATCGTGTCGTTGACGGGTACGCCGGCTTCTGTGGCGATGTGACGGCGCAGGTTGCCCTCCGGCAAAAGACCTTCGATGAACGCCGACACCTGCAGCGCGCCGTTCCTGTCTTGGATTGGCCGTGGCGAGACGGGCAAAGCCAAAGAGAGGACCCGGCTCCCCTCGCCGAAGGTGTCGAGCGCCTCGTCGGTGAATTCCAGCCGCAGGCGAAATCGGCGTGGCTCGGTCAGCCTCGCGATATGCACGCCGTGCAACCAAACGTCGAGTGCCCTACGTGCCATCGTTCACCATCACCCGAGAAAACTTCGGCACGAGCGCGAGCGCGATCCCGCACTCCGATAGCGCGCGCAGCGCAATGTCGACGCTGACAGATTCCCCGCGCTCAAGACGGGAGATGGTCATACGACTGACTCCGATACGGTCAGCGAGCTCACCCTGTTGAAAGCCCCGCGCCTGGCGCGCGCGCCGCAGGCCTTCGCCGAATTCGACGGTGTCGTACACGAGCGGGACAGAATGATGCATATTTCGATCATACGACCCATACGCCTAAATGATCAATATTTCGAGCATCGCAGAGCAGTGCCCTGATGATCGAAATATGTAGCACGTCTATCGTGGCGGATCTGGCGTGCCTTCGTCACTGACCCAGCCCACTGTCACCTGTGCCTTGTCATGGCGCGCGGGATCGCACCGGCCGGCCTGGCGGACCGATCCACAGTCACGGTTTCCTCCACAGGGGCAGCGGGTTGGAGGTCGTTTCAATGCGGAGTCCGTCGGTGGCGCCGAGCTAAATGGCGACCGGATAGGGCGGTGACGCGGTCACCGTGCCAATAGAGAAATGAAACCGAAGAAGGGATCAGTCAATGTTCGAAACCCCGCTGACCGTGGTCGGCCACATCGTCAACAACCCCGACCGCCGACAGGTCGGCACCCAGGAGGTCATCAAGTTCCGCGTCGCCAGCAATTCCCGGCGGCGAACGGCCGACGGCGGCTGGGAGCCGGGCAACTCGCTGTTCATCAACGTCAATTGCTGGGGCAAGCTCGTCACCGGCGTGGGCGCCGCGTTGGGCAAGGGGGCACCGGTGATCGTGGTGGGCCACGTGTACACCAGCGAGTACGAAGACCGTGACGGCAACCGCCGCTCGTCGCTGGAGATGCGTGCGACCTCCGTCGGGCCCGATGTGTCGCGCGCGATCGTGCGCATCGAGCGGCCGGGCTACACCGGCCCGACCGCCGCCGACGCCACCACGCCCGGGACGGATGCGCCCGACGGCGCCGGTGAGGACGCCGACGCGGGCGACGGCGCCGAGTCCGCCGAAACGGGGCCGCTGCCGCTGTCGGCTTAGCTGCGGGATCCGGCCTCCCGCGCGATGCCTAGGATGGTCCGCGAGAACTCTCTCAAAGATCAGAAAGGCACAACCGCGGCATGGCTGAGTTCATCTACACGATGAAGAAGGTCCGCAAGGCGCACGGCGACAAGGTGATCCTGGACGACGTCACGTTGAGCTTCTTCCCGGGCGCCAAGATCGGTGTCGTCGGACCCAACGGCGCCGGCAAGTCGAGCGTCTTGCGGATCATGGCCGGTCTGGACAAGCCCAACAACGGCGAAGCCTTCCTGGCCACCGATGCCACCGTCGGCATCCTGCAGCAGGAGCCGCCGCTGAACGAGGAGAAGACGGTCCGCGGCAACGTCGAAGAGGGCCTGGGCGAAATCAAGGTCAAACTCGACCGCTTCAACGAGGTCGCCGAGTTGATGGCCACCGACTACTCCGACGAGCTGATGGAGGAGATGGGCCGGCTGCAGGAGGAGCTGGACCACGCCGACGCGTGGGACCTCGACTCCCAGCTGGAGCAGGCGATGGACGCGCTGCGCTGCCCGCCGCCCGACGAGCCGGTCACCAACCTGTCCGGCGGGGAGCGCCGCCGCGTGGCGCTGTGCAAGCTGTTGCTGTCCAAGCCGGACCTGCTGCTGCTCGACGAGCCGACCAACCACCTGGACGCCGAAAGCGTGCAGTGGCTCGAGCAGCACCTGGCCGCCTACCCCGGCGCCATCCTGGCGGTGACCCACGACCGGTACTTCCTGGACAACGTCGCCGAGTGGATCCTCGAGCTCGACCGCGGCCGCGCCTACCCCTACGAGGGCAACTACTCGACCTACCTGGAGAAGAAGGCCGAGCGGCTTTCGGTGCAGGGCCGCAAGGACGCCAAGCTGCAAAAGCGGCTGACCGAGGAGCTGGCCTGGGTCCGGTCCGGGGCCAAGGCGCGCCAGGCCAAGAGCAAGGCCCGCCTGCAGCGCTACGAGGAGATGGCCGCCGAGGCCGAGAAGACGCGCAAGCTCGACTTCGAGGAAATCCAGATCCCGGTCGGGCCGCGGCTGGGCAACGTCGTCGTCGAGGTGCAGCACCTCGACAAGGGCTACGACGGTCGCACCCTGATCAAGGACCTGTCGTTCACCCTGCCGCGCAACGGCATCGTCGGGGTCATCGGCCCCAACGGGGTCGGCAAGACCACGCTGTTCAAAACCATCGTCGGGCTCGAGCAGCCGGACAGCGGCACGGTCAAGGTCGGGGAGACCGTCAAGTTGAGCTACGTGGACCAGACCCGCTCCGGGATCGACCCCAAGAGAACCGTGTGGGAAGTGGTCTCCGACGGGCTGGACTACATCGAGGTCGGCCAGAACGAGATCCCGTCGCGGGCCTACGTGTCGGCGTTCGGTTTCAAAGGTCCCGACCAGCAGAAGCCGGCCGGTGTGCTGTCCGGCGGCGAGCGCAACCGGCTGAACCTCGCGCTCACACTGAAGGAGGGCGGCAACCTCATCCTGCTCGACGAGCCGACCAACGACCTGGACGTCGAGACGCTGAGCTCGCTGGAGAACGCGCTGGAGAAGTTTCCCGGTTGCGCCGTGGTGATTTCGCACGACCGCTGGTTCCTCGACCGCACGTGCACGCACATCCTGGCCTGGGAGGGCGATGAGGACAACGAGGCCAAGTGGTTCTGGTTCGAGGGCAACTTCGGCGCGTACGAGGAAAACAAGGTGGAACGGCTCGGCGTCGATGCCGCCAGGCCGCACAGAGTGACCCACCGCAAGCTGACCCGCGACTAATGTCGGGGCTGCCCCGCTAAGCGGCGGGGCGACCAGACGCACAGCCCCGCGACGATGCGAGTTGGGAGCAATCGGCATGTCGATCGATCCCGGTGCCAAGCAGGACTTCAAGCCGTGGACGACGTTCAGCAAGCGTGACGACGTTCCCGACTGGATCGCGAACGCCTACATCGAGAGCTATCGCGGTCCGCGCGGCGACGAACCGGGCGCCTCGGGATCCGATCACGTCGACCCCGCGGCCCTGGTGACCCCCGCCATGCTGCGGGCACACTATCGGCTCGGTGAGTGCCGCCCGGAACGCGGAAGCTGCGTGTGCGTCCACCCGGCCGACGACCCCGACGGATTCGGGCCCGCGCTGCAGGTCGTCACCGCCCACGGCAGCATGCTGCTGGACTCCGTCACGGTGCTGCTGCACCGGCTCGGCGTCGGATACGGGGGCATCATGACCCCGGTCTTCGACGTCCGTCGGGATTCGAACGGGGACCTGCTCAGCGTCGAACCCAAAGCGCCCGGCACGTCGCAATTCGACGGCGAGGCCTGGATATACGTCCCTCTGTCGCCGTCGGTCGACGGAAAGGCCCTCGCCGAGGTGGAGCGGCTGCTGCCCAAGGTGCTGACCGACGTCGAGCAGGTCGCCACCGACGCCGCGGCGATGATCACCGCCCTGGGCGATCTGGAAGCCGCCGTCGAGGCCAACGCCGACGACCGCTATGCGGCACCGGACCGCGAGGACGTCGCGGAGCTGCTGCGCTGGCTGGGCAACGGAAACTTCCTGCTGCTGGGCTACCAGCGCTGCCGGGTGCACGACAGCCTGGTTTCCCCGGACGGCTCACCCGGCCTCGGGGTGTTGCGCACGCGCACCGGCTCGCGGCCCCGGTTGACCGACGACGACCACCTGCTGGTCTTGGCGCAGTCCGTCGTCGGCAGTTATCTGCGCTACGGCGCCTACCCGTACGCGATCGCCGTTCGTGAATACGGCGCTGAGGGCGCTGTCATCGAGCACCGCCTGGTCGGACTGTTCACTGTCGCCGCCATGAACGCCGACGTCCTGGAAATCCCGATGATCTCGCGCCGGGTCCGCGAAGCGCTCACGATGGCCGACGACGACCCCATCCACCCGGGTCAGCTGCTGCTCGACGTCATCCAGACCGTCCCGCGCTCGGAGTTGTTCACGCTCAGCGCCGAACGGCTGTTGGCGATGGCCAAGGCGGTGGTGGATCTGGGATCCCAGCGGCGCGCGCTGCTGTTCCTGCGCGCCGACCGGCTCCAATACTTCGTCTCGTGCCTGGTCTACGTGCCCCGCGACCGCTACACCACACCGGTGCGGTTGCAGATCGAAGACATCCTGGTCCGCGAGTTCGGTGGCACACGGCTGGAGTTCACCGCTCGGGTCAGCGAATCGCCTTGGGCGCTCATGCATTTCATGGTTCGATTGCCCGAATCCGATGCTCCGGTCGATGTTTCGGAAGACACCCGCGTCCGAATTCAAGGGCTGGTGAGCGAGGCGGCGCGAACCTGGGGAGACCGCCTGATCGCCGCCACCGCGGTGGGCACACCCGCGCACGACGACGCCGAGCACTACGCCACCGCCTTCTCCGAGGTCTACAAGCAGGCCGTCACACCCGGCGACGCCATCGAGCACATCGCGATCATCAATGAGCTGTCCGATGATTCGGTCAAGTTGGTGTTCTCCGACCGTGGCGAGGACGGCGCCGCCCAGCTGACCTGGTTCCTCGGCGGGCACACCGCGTCGCTCAGCCAGCTGCTGCCGATGCTGCAGAGCATGGGCGTCGTCGTGCTCGAGGAGCGGCCGTTCACCGTCAGCCGGCCGGACGGGTTGCCGGTGTGGATCTACCAGTTCAAGATCCAGCCGCATCCGACGATCCCGTTTGCGACGTCGGCGGCCGAACGTAACTCCACCGCAGAGCGATTCGCCGATGCGGTCACCGCCATCTGGCAGGGCCGCGTCGAGATCGACCGGTTCAACGAGCTGGTGATGCGGGCGAGGCTGACCTGGCAGCAGGTCGTCCTCATGCGCGCCTACGCGAAATACTTGCGGCAGGCCGGTTTTCCGTACAGCCAGTCCTACATCGAATCGGTGCTCAACGACCACCCGTCGACGGTGCGGTCACTGGTCACGTTGTTCGAGGCGCTGTTCGACCCCAGGGCTTCTTTTTCCGCGGGGTCGCCGACCAGCCGTGACGCGCAGGCGGCCGCCGCCGCGGTCGCCGCGGACATCGATGCGTTGGTGAGCCTGGACACCGACCGCATCCTGCGGGCGTTCGCATCGCTGGTTCAGGCCACCTTGCGCACCAATTACTTCGTGACGCGCGAGGGTTCGGCCCGGGCCCGTAATGTGTTGGCGCTCAAGCTGGATGCGCAGCTGATCGACGAGCTTCCGCTGCCGCGGCCGAAGTACGAGATCTTCGTGTATTCGCCCCGGGTGGAAGGCGTGCACCTGCGGTTCGGCCCGGTGGCGCGCGGCGGCCTGCGGTGGTCGGACCGCCGCGACGATTTCCGCACCGAGATCCTGGGCCTGGTCAAGGCGCAAGCCGTGAAGAACGCCGTCATCGTGCCGGTCGGGGCCAAGGGCGGCTTCGTCGTCAAGCGGCCGCCGCTGCCCACCGGTGAGGCCGCCGCCGACCGCGACGCCAGCCGTTCCGAGGGCGTCGCCTGCTATCAGCTGTTCATCTCGGGGCTCCTCGACGTCACCGACAACGTCGATCACGCAACGAAGAAGGTCAGTCCGCCCCCGGAGGTGATACGCCGCGACGGCGACGACGCCTACCTGGTGGTGGCCGCGGACAAGGGCACCGCCACGTTCTCCGACATCGCCAACGACGTCGCCAAGTCCTACGGGTTCTGGCTTGGCGACGCGTTCGCGTCCGGCGGATCGGTGGGCTACGACCACAAGGCCATGGGCATCACCGCCAAGGGCGCGTGGGAGGCCGTCAAGCGCCACTTCCGGGAGATGGGCGTCGACACCCAGACCGAGGACTTCACCGTCGTCGGCGTCGGCGACATGAGCGGCGACGTGTTCGGCAACGGCATGCTGCTCAGCGAGCACATCAGGCTGCTCGCCGCGTTCGACCACCGGCACATCTTCCTCGACCCCGACCCCGATGCGGCGTCGTCGTGGCGCGAGCGCAAGCGGATGTTCGAGCTGCCGCGGTCCAGCTGGGACGACTACGACAAGTCGCTGATCAGCGAGGGCGGCGGGGTGTACAGCCGTGAGCACAAGGCGATTCCGGTCAGCCCCCAGGTCCGCGACGCCCTCGGCATCCACGGGGCGGAAGAGGACGCCACCGAAATGTCGCCGCCCGACCTGATCAAGGCCATCCTGCAGGCGCCGGTCGACCTGTTGTTCAACGGCGGCATCGGCACCTACATCAAGGCCGAATCGGAGTCGGATGCCGACGTGGGCGACCGCGCCAACGACCCGGTGCGGGTGAACGCAAACCAGTTGCGCGCCAAGGTGATCGGCGAGGGCGGCAACCTCGGGGTGACCGCGCTGGGGCGCGTCGAGTTCGATCTGTCGGGCGGGCGCATCAACACCGACGCGATGGACAACTCCGCCGGCGTGGACTGTTCCGACCACGAGGTCAACATCAAGATCCTGATCGACTCGCTGGTCACGGCGGGCAAGGTCAAGGCGGGGGAGCGCAAGGAGCTGCTGGAGTCGATGACCGACGAGGTCGCGGCCCTGGTGCTCCAAGACAACGAGGACCAGAACGACCTGATCGGCACCAGCCGCGCCAACGCGGCCAGCCTGCTGCCGGTGCACGCGATGCAGATCAAGTACCTGGAGGAGCGCGGCCTCAACCGGGAGTTAGAGGCGTTGCCGTCGGAGAAGGAGATCCACCGGCGCACCGACGTCGGCATCGGGCTCACCTCCCCGGAGCTGTGCACCCTGATGGCCCACGTCAAGCTGGCGCTCAAGGAGGACATGCTCACCACCGAGCTGCCGGAGCAGGACGTGTTCGCGTCCCGGCTGCCGCTGTACTTCCCGAGGCCGCTGCGCCAACGGTTCACCCCGGAGATCCGGACCCACCAGCTGCGCCGGGAGATCGTCACCACCATGCTGATCAACGATCTGGTCGACGCGGCGGGCATCAGCTATGCGTTCCGGATCACCGAAGACGTCGGCGTCGGCCCGATCGACGCGGTGCGCACCTACGTCGCCACCGACGCCATCTTCGGGGTGAGCGAGATCTGGCGGAGCATCCGCGCGGCGGACATACCCGTGGCGCTGTCGGACCGCCTCACGCTGGATACCCGGCGGCTGATCGACCGCGCCGGCCGCTGGCTGCTCAACTACCGTCCGCAGCCGCTGGCCGTGGGCGCCGAAATCAACCGGTTCGCCGCAAAGGTCAAGGAACTCACGCCACGCATGTCGCAGTGGCTGCGCGGCGACGACAAGGCGATCGTCGAAAAGGAGGCGGCTGAATTCGCGTCGGAGGGCACCCCGGAAGACCTGGCGTACCTGGTCGCCGCGGGGCTGTATCGCTTCAGCCTGCTCGACATCATCGACGTCGGCGACATCACCGAGATCGAGACCGCCGACGTCGCGGACACCTATTTCGCCCTGATGGACCGGCTCGGCACCGACGGCCTGCTGACGGCGGTGTCCGAGCTACCCCGGCACGACCGCTGGCAATCGTTGGCGCGCTTGGCGATTCGTGACGACATCTACGCCTCGCTGCGGTCGCTGACCTTCGACGTGCTCGCCGTGGGGGAGCCCGACGAAAGCGGCGAGGAGAAGATCGGTGAGTGGGAACAGATGAGCGCGTCGCGGGTGGAACGGGCGCGTCGCACGCTCAGCGAGATTCAGGAAAGCGGCGCAAAGGATCTGGCGACGCTGTCGGTGGCGGCCCGGCAGATTCGCCGCATGACCCGCACCAGCGGACGGGGATCGTCGAGTTGAGCGTCGGGTACGTCGCGCCGGTGCCGGTGCGCTGGTCGGACATCGACATGTACCAGCACATCAATCACGCCACCATGGTCACCATCCTCGAGGAGGCGCGGGTGCTGTTCCTCCAGGAGCCGTTCGCCGCCGACATCACGACCATCGGGCTGCTGATCGCCGACGTGCGGGTCACCTATCTGGGGCAGCTGCGGCTGACCGATTCGCCTCTGCAGGTGACCATCTGGACCAAAAAGGTGCGGGCGGTGGACTTCACGCTGGGCTACGACGTGCGGTCGGTCAATGCCGACCCGGCGTCGAAGCCCGCCGTCATCGCCGAGACGCAGTTGGCCGCCGTCCATATCGAGGAGCAGCGGCTGGTGCGACTCTCGCCGCACCATCGGGAGTATTTGCAACGATGGCTGCGGGAATAACGGCCGAGCGCGGACTGTGGTTGCGCGACGCCGCGCACCGCGGGGACCTGGCCACGTTCGTCGATCACGCGATGCGCCTGGACGACGCCGCGGTCATCCGGTTGCGGGCCCGGTCGGCCGGGCTGCTGACCGCTTGGGTGGCAACGGGTTTCGACGTGCTGGCCAGCCGCGTGGTCGTCGGCAGGGTGCGACCCGACGATTTGTCTGTGGCCGCGGACGCGCTGGCGCGTGGCCTGTCGGCGGCGGACGCCTCGGGTTACGTCGATCCGGGCTTCGCGATGGACTCGGCGTGGCGGGGCGCGCTGCCCCCCGAAACGGGGTTCACCCACCTCGAAGACCTGCCGGCCCAGGTGCTGCTGGACCTGGCGCAGCGCGGTGCGCGACTCGCCAAGGAGCGCGGCAGCTCGCACGGCCCGCCGGTCTCGCTGCTCGACCAGGAGGTCATCCGGGTCAGCTCGGCCGATGTCAGCGTCGGGCTCCCGATGCGCTGCGTGTTCGCCTTGACCGCAATGGGTTTCCTGCCGCAGTCGCCCGCCGAGGGCGCCGCCGCCGACGAGCTGGTGCGGGTGCGGATATCGCCGTCGTGGCTGCGGGTCGACGCTCGGTTCGGCTCGGTGTACCGGCGCCGCGCTCACGCGGCGCTGGTGTTGCGCTGACAGGTTTGAAAGGTCAGACCAGCCAGGCCGCCGCGTCGGGCGGCAGCTTGCCGTCAACCAACGGCGCGCTGGCCAAGATGAGCTCTCCCGGTGGCAACGTCATCGCGCGGCGGCCGGCATTCAGGGCACACACCAGGCCCCCGCCGCGGCGCCGGAATATCAGGGTGCCGCGCGTCGCCGCCTGCCAATCCAGGCCGTCACCGGCGAATTCGGTTCGCTCCCTGCGCATTTTCAGCGCCCGCCGAAAGAACGACAGCGTCGAGTCGGGGTCGTCGCGCTGCTTTTCGACGGTCAGCGCCGCCCAGTCCGCGGGCATCGGCAGCCAGGTATCGGCAGTGGTTGAGAACCCGAACGGCGGCGCCTCACCCGACCACGGAATCGGGACGCGGCACTTGTCGCGGCCGCGTTCGGTGTGCCCTGAACGCTCCCACGTCGGGTCCTGCAGCACCTCCTCGGGCAGGTCCAGGACGTCGGGCAGCCCCAATTCCTCACCGTTGTAGACGAACACCGCGCCCGGCAGGGCGAGCATCACCATCGCCATGGCCCGCGCCCGGCGCAGCCCGGCCTCGCCGCCGCCGTACCGGGTGACCTCGCGGCCCACGTCGTGGTTGGACAGCGTCCACGTGGGGGTGGCGTTCTCGAGGGCGGTTGCGGCCAGCGAGTTGTCGATCGCGTCGTGAATTGCGGTGGCGTCGAAGTCGATCTTCGTCAGCCGGAAGTTGAAGCCCAGATGCAGCTCGTCGGCCCGCAGATACTCGGCCCAGCGGGCGTTGTCCATGACCCACACCTCGCCGATGGTCACCGCCCCCGGATAGTCGTCGACGATCGCGCGGATGCCGCGGTGGATCTCATGCACGCTCGGGTGGTTGAAACGCGGATCGTCATCGCTGTGGCTCAGCACCTTGATGTCGTCCTTCGCGTCGGGTAGGTCGGACGGCTTGGCCATCCCGTGTGCGACGTCGATGCGGAAGCCGTCCACGCCGCGTTCCAGCCAGAAGCGCAGCGTCTTCTCGAAGTCGTCGA
The DNA here is from genome assembly GCF_900078675.2 of Mycobacterium interjectum. Lineage (GTDB taxonomy): Bacteria > Actinomycetota > Actinomycetes > Mycobacteriales > Mycobacteriaceae > Mycobacterium > Mycobacterium interjectum. Next base: position 2,384,930 of record NZ_LT546237.1, on the reverse strand, counting down.
AGACCTCGGGATGTTCCCAGTTCAGGTCCGGCTGCTCGGCGTCGAACAGATGCAGATACCACTGGCCGGGATTGCCGTCCGGCTCGACGATCCGCGTCCAGGCCGGCCCGCCGAACACCGACGTCCAGTTGTTCGGGGGCAGCTCGCCGAGGGGACCGCGGCCGTCGCGAAAGTAGTAGCGCTCCCTCGCATCGGTGCCCGGGCCGGCAGCCAGCGCCGCCTGAAACCAGGGGTGCTGCGAACTGCTGTGGTTGGGCACCACGTCCATGGTGACCTTGATGCCCCGCTGATGTGCGGCCGCGATCAATCGCTCGATGGCGGCCATCCCGCCGAACACCGGGTCGATGTCGCGCGGGTCCGCCACGTCGTAGCCGTGGTCGGCCATCGGCGAGACGGTCACGGGGTTGAGCCAGATCGCGTCGACACCCAGGTACGTCAGGTGTTCCAGCCGGGCGGTCAGCCCGTCGAGGTCGCCGATCCCGTCACCGTCGCTGTCGGCGAACGACCGCGGATAGACCTGGTAGAAGATCGCGCTTGACCACCACGGCTCGTGGCTCATACTGCTCCGTTCGGTTAGCAATCAGAAGGATGAATTGACCAGCGAGTGGGCGGCCATCTCCAGATAGTCGAGCAACTCGCGCCGATGCTCGTCGTCCAGGGTTTGCGAATCGATGGAAGCGACCGCGGTGTGCATGCACCGCAGCCAGGCGTCGCGCTCGATGGGGGTGATCCGGAACGGCGCGTGCCGCATCCGCAGCCGCGGATGCCCGCGCCGGTCGGAGTAGGTGCGCGGGCCGCCCCAGTACTGCTCGAGGAACATCCGCAGCCGCTCCTCGGCGCCAGCGAGGTCGTCCGCGGGATACAGCTGACTGAGAATCTCGTCCTCCGGGACCTGCGCGTAAAACCGCGACACGATCGCGTTGAAGGTTTCGGCACCGCCGACAGCGTCGTAAAAGCTCACCTGATCCATTGCCTCCATTGTGGTGCATGGCCTCGGCGGCAAGGCCGGGCCTACCCTGCTGTTCACCGGAAAGACACGGCGCGCACCAGCAATAAGGGTGCGTTTGGTCGCGAATCATGGTGGACTATCCGCGGAGGATCTATGGCGCATGGCAAGAGACGCCGCAGCCACCGCAGTTCCGGTGCCGCGGCAGGGTTGACCGGGCCCCCAACCGCGTCGTGCCTGCATAGCGTCGAAACCCATCCGCCCACCCGCCACGAGAGCGCCTCGATCTGGAGCCGCCGGCGGGTGCTGCTGCTGAATTCCACGTACGAGCCGCTGACCGCGCTGCCCATGCGGCGGGCCATCGTCATGGGGATCTGCGGGAAGGCCGACGTGGGGCCCCACGACCCGGGG
>NZ_LT546237.1:2354936-2383446 GCF_900078675.2 Mycobacterium interjectum | reverse complement strand
GCCGCCGGCGGGTGCTGCTGCTGAATTCCACGTACGAGCCGCTGACCGCGCTGCCCATGCGGCGGGCCATCGTCATGGTGATCTGCGGCAAGGCCGACGTGGTGCACGACGACCCGGCGGGGCCGGTCATTCACTCCGCGACCAGGTCGATCGTGGTGCCGTCGGTGATCCAGCTGCGGTCCTACGTGCGGGTTCCGTACCGGGCCCGGGTGCCGATGACCCGCGCCGCGCTCATGCACCGCGACCGCTTCTGCTGCGCCTACTGCGGGGCCAAGGCCGACACCGTCGACCACGTGGTGCCCCGCAGCCGCGGCGGCGACCACTCCTGGGAAAACTGCGTCGCGTGCTGTTCGACCTGCAACCACCGCAAGGGTGACAAGCTGCTCGCCGAGTTGGGCTGGGCCCTGCGCCGGGCACCCCTGCCGCCGACGGGGCAGCACTGGCGACTGCTGTCGACGGTCAAGGAACTGGACCCGTCCTGGGCCCGATACCTCGGCGAAGGCGCGGCCTGAACAATCCCGCGTCCGAGTGTGCGGGTAGCTCACCCGGTGGGATACGGTTTGCGTCGTGAGCCTTGGAGAGATTCACCTGTACTTCATCGGAATCCCGCTGGCGCTGGTTGTGGTGCTGTCCCTGCTGGTCTGGCGGCGCAAGGGACCCCACCCGGCGACCTACAAGATGTCGGAGAAGTGGACCCACCCGCCGATCCTGTGGGCCGCGACCGACGAGGACGTCGGCGGCGCGCACGGTGGACACGGTGCGGCGGAGTTCTCGGTTGGAGGTGGCGCCAGTGGCACGTGGTGAGCTTGCGACGATCGAGCCCGGCGGGCTGCCCAAGGGGTCGGTAATCACCACCAGCGGACGGGTCTCGGGCGTGACCGAGCCCGGCGAGCTGTCGGTGCACTACCCGTTCCCGACCAAGGACCTGGTCGCCATTGACGACGCGCTGAAGTACGGCTCGCGGGCGTCTCGGGCGCGGTTCGCCATCTACCTGGGTGACCTGGGTAGCGACACCGCCGCGCGGGCCCGCGAAATCCTGGCCCAGGTGCCGACGCCCGACAACGCGGTGTTGCTCGCGGTTTCGCCCGACCAGAGCGCCATCGAGGTGGTCTACGGCTCGGCGGTAAGGGGCCGCGGTGCCGAGTCGGCCGCGCCGCTCGGGGTGGCCGCCGCCTCCTCGGCGTTCGAGCAGGGCCACCTGGTCGACGGGTTGGTCAGCGCGATCCGCGTGCTCAGCGCCGGGATCTCACCGGCCTAGCCGGGTGCGCCCGAAACTCGCGAACGTGCGCAGAATGCCGGGCTTTACGGCGTGTCGTCGCGCAGACACGCACGCTCGCGGGTCGGGTTAGCTTTCGCGCCGGCAGTCAAGGCGTGGGGTAGGCAGTGTTGATCGCCCGGGGTGCCAACCTCGGTTGTCGCCCGATAAACGGTTGGGTCGTGAGGTCGGCTGGGCCGTGATGGTCGGCAGGCTGATTAGTCGCCGTGGGGCGGCAGGCTTTCGTGTGCGCCGTAGAGCGGCCCAGCGCGAGCGGGCGGCAAGCTAAGTTGCGCCGTCGTGCGGCATAGCCGGAACAGCCGTCACCGCTCGCGACTGAGCCTTCCTCGACGATAGCGCTGTTCATCGAAAGGTTGTTGGGTTCGAAGCAGTCGATACGCCAGTCGGCAGGCGTGGCGGGCCAACGCGACACGGGCCTGTATGGGAGCCATACCCCGAGCTCGGAGTTCAGCGTCGCGGCCGGCAAAGGAGGGCGATTGTTGGGAAAGTCCCCAGGCGATGCCCATCAGGGCGTCACGATGCTCGGCCAAGCCCTGGCGGGAGATGCGCCCACGCCGGTTCAGCGTGGCCGACTGGTAGAGCGCAGGNTGGCCTATCAGCCGCCCGCGTCGAACTTCCGGGCTTTCAGCGACCGCTTGACGCCGGCCTGGCCTTCCAGCACCAGGCGCCGCAGCGCCGGCGGGATGTCCGGGTCGCCGAGGAACTGGTCGGCGGCCGCGATGGCGGCCTCGCTGATGTCCCAGTGGGGGTACAGCCCGATCACCACCGTCTGGGCGACCTCGCTGGATCGCCGCGCCCAGACTCCGGCGATCGCGTCGAAGTAGCGCGCCGTGAACGGCTTGAGCAGCTCGTGCTGCCCGGGCGGCGCGATGCCGGCGATCATCGAGCGCGCCGTGATGTTGGCCAGGGTGTCGTCCTCGACCACCGTGGTCCAGGTCTCCTCCTTGACCCGCAGCTGTGGCCGGGCGGCCGCGGCCTGGGCGGCGTGGCGCTTCCCGGCCGCGGTCGGGTCGCGCCGCACCTCGGCGTCGATGAACGGTGTCGCGGGCCCGTCGGCGTCGATCTCGCCGGCGGCGGCCAGCGCCGTCACCAGCCGCCAGCGCAGGTCGGTGTCGATTTCCAGGCCCGCCAGGCCGAGGTCGGCGGGGTCGTGGTCGAGCAGGTCGGCCAGCACCACGACGTGCCGCGTCGACAGCACCGACGTGCACAGCGTGTTGACGAACGCGAGCTGGTGGTCCGATCCGGGCCGCGCCGCGCGCGCCAGCTCCAGCAGCCGGTCGGCGAACTGCGGCCAGCCGTGCTCCCGCGCCCACCCCGGCTCGGCGTAGGACGCCAGCGCCGTCTGGGCCTGCAGCAGCAGCCGCTGCGCCACCCCCACCTCGGTTTCGGCCTGCACCCCGCCGGCGACCAGTGCCACGAAGTCTCGGGCGCGCAGTTCGGCCTCGCGGGTCATCTCCCACGCGGCCGACCACACCAGCGAGCGGGGCAGCGGCTCGGCGATGTCGGCGATGCGCTCCAGCGCGGTCTGCAGCGACCGGGCGTCCAGCCGCAGCGAGCAATAGGTCAGGTCGTCGTCGTTGACCAGGATCAGCTTGCCGCGCGAAACCCCCACCAGCGCAGGAACTTCCGTCTGGGGGCCCGCGACGTCGAGCTCCTCGCGGTGCACCCGCACCAGCTTGCCGGCGCCGCTGGAATCACTGTCGTCGTAGATGCCGACCGCCAGCCGATGCACCCGCGTCTCACCGGCACCGGGCTCGGCGCCGCTCTGGGTCACCCCGAAGCGGGTGAACCTGCCGTCGGAGTCGACGTCGAAGTCGGGCCGCAGCGTGTTCAGCCCGGTGGTCTTCAGCCACTGCCGGCCCCAGTCGGACAGGTCCCGGCCGGAGGCCTGCTCCAGCGCGGCGATGAGATCGTCGAAGGTGGCGTTGCCGTAGGCGTGCGTGCGGAAATAGTCGCGCAGCCCGGCAAGGAAGTGCTCCAGGCCGACGTAGGCGACGAGCTGCTTGAGCACCGAAGCGCCCTTGGCGTAGGTGATCCCGTCGAAGTTCACCTCGACTGCGGCCAAATCGGGGATCTCGGCGGCGATCGGGTGCGTTGACGGAAGTTGATCCTGGCGGTACGCCCACGACTTCTCGACGGTGGCGAACGTCGTCCAGGCCTCGGTGAATTCGGTTGCCTCGCTTTGGCACAACACCGACGCGAAGGTCGCGAACGACTCGTTGAGCCACAGGTCGTCCCACCACGTCATGGTCACCAGGTCGCCGAACCACATGTGCGCCATCTCGTGCAGCACCGTCTCGGCGCGCCGCTCGTAGGAGGCGCGGGTGACCTTGCTGCGGAACACGTAGTCCTCGAGGAAGGTCACCGCTCCGGCGTTTTCCATGGCTCCGGCGTTGAACTCCGGGACGAACAGCTGGTCGTACTTGCCGAACGCGTACGGCAGGCCAAAGTTCTTGTGGTAGAAGCCGAATCCCTGCTTGGTTTGGGTGAACAACCGCGCGGCGTCCATGTGCGGCGCGAGCGAGGCCCGGCAGTAGATGCCCAGCGGGATCTCGCCGTGCTCGTCGGTGTAGGAGTCTTTCCACTCGGCGTACGGGCCGGCGATCAGGGCCACCAGGTAGGTGCTCATCCGCGGCGTGGTGGCGAACGTGTGCACCCCGTCCCGCACCGACTCGGGGGCACCGTTGGAAATCACCTTCCAGTGCTTGGGGGCGACGACCCGCACGTCGAACGTCGCCTTGAGGTCGGGTTGGTCGAAGCAGGCGAACATGCGCTTGGCGTCGGCCGTTTCGAATTGCGAATACAGGTAGGTCTCGTCGTCCACCGGGTCGACGAAGCGGTGCAGTCCCTCGCCGGTGTTGGAGTAGCGGCAGTCGGCGTCGACGACGAGGGTGTTGCGCTTCTCGAGCGCGCCCAGCGGGATGCCGGTCGATTCGTCGTACCCGGACACGTCGAGCTCGCGGCCGTTGAGGGTGGCGCCGCGCACCGTCTCGGCGGCGAGGTCGATGTACGTGTCGGCGCCGGGCAGCGCGTCGAACACGACGGTCGTCGTGGAGCGGAAGGTACGTTCGCCGGGCGCGCCCTTGCCGTCGGTGACGTCGAGGCTGATCTGGTAACTGTCGACGGTGATCAGGGCGGCGCGTTCGACGGCCTGGTCGCGGGTGAGGTTAGGAAGGACCACGCGTCCAACTTACGTGCCGAGCAGGCCGGGAACACCCGCGAGCGGCCTACGGTTGTGCTTGAAGGTGTCTTGACCGACGAAAGGACTGCGCTATGCCCGAGAAGAACCGAGCCGACTTCTGGTTCGATCCGCTGTGCCCGTGGTGCTGGATCACGTCGCGGTGGATCCTCGAGGTCGAGAAGGTGCGCGACATCGAGGTGCACTTCCACGTCATGAGCCTCGCGATCCTCAACGAGAACCGCGAAGGCTTGAACGACAAGTACCGCGAAATGATGAAGCACGCGTGGGGACCGGTGCGGGTGGCCATCGCCGCCGAACAGGCCCACGGCGCCAAGGTCCTGGACCCCCTGTACACCGCCATGGGCACCCGGATTCACAACGAGGACAACAAGAACCTCGACGAGGTCATCAAGCTGTCGCTGGCCGACGCCGGCCTGCCGGCGGAGCTCGCCGAGGCGGCGCACAGCGAGGCGTACGACGACGCCCTGCGCAAGAGCCACCACGCCGGGATGGACGCTGTCGGCGACGACGTCGGCACGCCGACCATCCACGTCAACGGGGTGGCGTTCTTCGGGCCGGTGCTGTCGAAGATCCCGCGCGGCGAGGAAGCCGGCAGGCTGTGGGACGCGTCGGTCACCTTCGCGTCCTACCCACACTTCTTCGAACTCAAGCGGACCCGCACCGAAAAGCCCGAATTCGACTAGGTCGTTGGGCGGCACACCGCTGTGTAAGGATTGCGGGCATGCGTGTCTACCTCGGCTCTGACCACGCCGGATTCGAGCTCAAGCAGCACATCATCGCCCACCTCAAGGAAGCCGGGCACGAGCCGATCGATTGCGGCGCCTTCAGCTACGACGCCGAGGACGACTACCCGGCGTTCTGCATCGCCGCCGCGACGCGCACCGTGGCCGACCCGGACAGCCTGGGCATCGTGCTGGGCGGGTCGGGCAACGGTGAGCAGATCGCGGCCAACAAGGTGCCGGGGGCCCGCTGCGCGCTGGCGTGGAGCGTCGAGACCGCGACGCTGGCCCGCGAGCACAACAACGCGCAGCTGATCGGCATCGGTGGCCGCATGCACACCGTGGCCGAGGCGCTGGCGATCGTCGACGCCTTCCTCAGCGCGCAGTGGTCGAAAGCCGCACGCCACCAACGCCGTATCGACATCCTCGCCGAGTACGAACGCACCCACCAGGCGCCGCCGGTGCCCGGCGCGCAGGGCTGAGGGTGCCCGAGGGGCACACCCTGCACCGGCTGGCCCGGCTGCACCAGCGCCGGTACGGCGGGGCGCCGGTCGCAGTCTGCAGCCCACAGGGCCGGTTCGCGGCGGAGGCGGCCGTGCTGGACGGCCGGGTGCTGCGCCGCACCAGCGTGTGGGGCAAGCACCTGTTTCATCACTACGAGCCCTCGCGAGGCGGCCCGATCGTGCACGTGCATCTGGGCCTTTACGGCACGTTCACCGAGTGGGGGCGCCCCGACGGCGCGCCGCTACCCGAACCGGTGGGGCAGGTGCGGATGCGGATGGTCGGCGCCGACTACGGCACCGATTTGCGCGGCGCGACGGTGTGCGAACTCGTCGACGAGGGACAGGTGAGCGCCATCCTGGCCAGGCTCGGTCCCGACCCGCTGCGCAGCGACGCCGACCCGTCGTCGGCGTGGGCGCGAATCACGAAGTCGCGCAAACCCATTGGGGCTTTACTCATGGACCAGACCGTCATCGCCGGCGTAGGCAACGTCTACCGCAGCGAGTTGCTCTTCCGCCACCGCATCGATCCGTTCCGGCCCGGCCGGGAGATCGGGGAGGCGGAGTTCGACGCGGCATGGACCGATCTGGTCGCGTTGATGAAGGTTGGCCTTCGCCGCGGCAAGATCGTCGTGGTACTGCCCGAACACGACCACGGTGCGCCGTCCTACCTCCCCGAGCGGCCGCGGACGTACGCGTACCGGCGCGCGGGGGAAGCGTGCCGCGTGTGCGGGGGCCCGATCCGCACGGAGGTGCTGGAGGGCCGAAACGTGTTCTGGTGCCCGGCCTGCCAGAAGTGACTAACCCTGGACGCGCGCGATGAGGCCCAGCGCGGCGTAGACCTCGTTGCTCAGCGCGAGACTGCGCGGGTCCGCGTTGGACTTGGTGGCATCGAAACGATTCGCCACGTACGCGTAGCCGATCCGGTGCTCCAGGTCGACGAACCCGAACGAGCCGCCCAGCCCGCCGTGACCGAAGATCCGCGGGTTCGGTCCGTTGACGCGGCGCTGGTTGAGCATGTAGCCCAGACCCCAGCCGTGGTCGGCGACGCGCGGTCCCAACACCAGATCGGTGTCGAAGCCGCCCTGCGAGACCCGGACCAGTTCCATGTGCTCGCGACTGAGGAGCTTCTCCTGCGCGAGCGCGTTGTAGAAGGTCGCCAACCCCAGCGCCGACACCTGGCCGTTGGTGCCGGGGAACTCCAGCTCGCGCCACAACCGCAGGTCGTGCGAGCCCAGTTCGTCGTCGGGCGCGAATCCCATCGCGATGGACAGCCCCGCCTTGGGGTGTTCGGCCAGGCTGGTCGGGTAGCCGGGGGCCTGCGCCTCGGCCAGCAGGTCCCTGGCGTGCGGCTTGTTCACCCGCTCGGCGCAGCGGCGCTGCTCGGCGGCGGGCAGGCCGATGTGGACGTCGGCGCCCAGCGGTTCGGCCATCTCGGTGCGCAGGTATTGGCCGATGGTGCGCCCGGTGACGCGGCGGAACACCTCGCCGACGATGAAGCCGAACGTCGTCATGTGGTAGCCCTGTGCGGTGCCCGGCTCCCACCAGGGTTCGGCCGCGGCGAGTTGCTCGCAGACGAAGTCCCAGTCGGCGACGTCTTCCCAGCGCATCCGGGTGCGCGGCCCGATGACGCCGGAGCGGTGGCCCAGCACCATGGCCAGCGTGATGGCTTCCTTGCCCGCCCGACCGAACTCGGGCCAGTAGCGCGCCACGGGCGCGTGCAGGTCCAGCTCGCCGCGGTCGGCCAGCTGGTGCACGCAGGTGGCCGAGAGGCCCTTGGTGCCGGACAACACCGTCGTCAAGGTGTTCTGCTTCCAGGGCCGGGTGCCCGCGGCGTTGGCCCAGCCGCCCCAGAGGTTGACGACGAGCTCACCGTCGACCCACACCGCCACGGCCGCGCCGACCTCTCTGCCCAGCGCGAAGTTGCGCTCGAACGCGTCGCGGACACCGACGAATTTCGACGCGCACGAGCCGTGGATGTCGGCGTGGCGCATAGGCCCCCCTGTCGCGCAGGCATTTACCGAGCGGGCGACGGGAATCGAACCCGCGTAGCTAGTTTGGAAGACTAGGGCTCTACCATTGAGCTACGCCCGCAAGCTTTAGTCGAGCGAGACTGTATCTGGCGGCGAACTTCAAATCTAATCGAAGCGGTTTTGTGATGGCTCCGTGAGGTCCCAGGGTCTGGACGGTCCCCTGCTAGGCCAATGCCCCCGGGCCGTAGGATTTCGAGGTCAGCGCGGGGTGTAGCGCAGCTTGGTAGCGCATCCGCTTTGGGAGCGGAAGGCCGCAGGTTCAAATCCTGTCACCCCGACCAACACTGGCCCGATCCACCGAACACCGAGGAGCAAACCCGTGAAGAGCAGCGTCGAGCAGTTGAGCCCCACCCGGGTGCGCATCAACGTGGAGGTGCCGTTCACCGAACTCGAGCCCGATTTCCAGCGGGCCTACAAGGAGCTGGCCAAGCAGGTGCGGCTGCCCGGATTCCGGCCCGGGAAGGCGCCGGCCAAGCTGCTCGAGGCCCGGTTCGGCCGCGAGGCGATGCTCGACCAGGTCGTCAACGAGGCGTTGCCCTCCCGCTACGGCCAGGCGGTCGCCGAGGCGGAAGTCCACCCGCTCGGCCAGCCCGACATCGAGGTCACCAAGAAGGAATACGGCGAGGAGCTGGCGTTCACCGCCGAGGTCGACATCCGACCCAAGATCGCCCTTCCGGACCTGAGTTCCCTGCAGGTCTCGGTCGACCCGATCGAGGTCAGCGACGACGACGTCGACGCCGAACTGGAGTCGCTGCGCGCCCGGTTCGGCACCCTCAAGGGCGTCGAGCGGCCGGTCGCCGACGGTGACTTCGTCTCGATCGACCTGTCGGCCACCGTCGACGGCGAGGAGGTGCCGGGCGCGGCCGCGGAGGGACTCTCCCACGAGGTCGGCTCCGGCCGGCTCATCGCCGGGCTGGACGACGCGCTGGTCGGCCTGTCCGTCGACGAGTCGAAGGAATTCACCGCGCAGTTGGCGACCGGCGAGCACGCGGGCAAGGACGCGCAGGTCACCGTGACCGTCAGGTCGATCAAGGAGCGTGAGCTTCCCGAGCCCGACGACGAGTTCGCCCAATTGGCAAGCGAATTCGACACCATCGACGAGTTACGGTCCAACCTGCGCGAGCAGGTGGGTCGCGTCAAGCGCGCCCAGCAGGCGGAGCAGATCCGCGACGCCACGATCGATGCCCTGCTCGAGCAGGTCGACGTGCCGCTGCCGGAGGCCATCGTCAAGGCCCAGGTCGACAGCGCCGTGCACAACGCGCTGCACGGCTTCGACCACGACGAAGCGAGGCTCGCGGAGGCGCTCCACGAGCAGGGCAAGTCGCGCCAGCAGTTCGAGGTCGACGCGCACAACGCCGCCGAGTCCGACGTCAAGAAGCAGCTGTTGCTGGACGCGCTGGCCGACGAGCTGGAAATCCAGGTCGGCCAGGACGACCTGACCGAGCGGCTGCTGATGACCTCCCGGCAGTACGGCATCGAGCCCCAGCAGCTGTTCGCCTATCTGCAGGAGAACAATCAGCTGCCGGCGATGTTCGCCGACGTGCGCCGCGGGCTGGCCATCGCCGCCGCGGTCGAGGCGGCGACCGTCACCGACACCGACGGCAACACCATCGACACCGGTGAGTTCTTCGGCAAGCGCCCGGAGGAATCTGACGAGGCCGAGGGTGTCGACGAGGCCGAGGGGGCCGAGGGGGGCGAGGCCCCCGACGACGAAGCGGAATGACCCGCCGTGACGCTGTGAGCGAACGCGCCCATTTCAGGGGCGGCGCGGCCGCCACACCGCGGGCCGGTTGGTTAGGGTCGGTGCATAGAAGAACTCGAGAAAGCAGGTAACCCAGTCGTGACTGAGATGCGTTCACCCTCGCAGGGCCTCAACCTCACGGACTCCGTCTATGAGCGCTTGCTCTCCGAGCGCATCATCTTTCTGGGTTCGGAGGTCAACGACGAGGTCGCCAACCGGCTGTGCGCTCAGATTCTGCTGCTCGCCGCCGAGGATGCCGACAAGGACATCTCCCTGTACATCAATTCACCGGGCGGATCGATCAGCGCCGGCATGGCCATCTACGACACCATGGTGCTGGCGCCGTGCGACATCGCGACCTACGCGATGGGCATGGCCGCCTCGATGGGCGAGTTCCTGTTGGCGGCCGGCACCAAAGGCAAGCGCTACGCGCTGCCGCACGCCCGCATCCTGATGCACCAGCCGCTGGGCGGGGTGACCGGCAGCGCGGCCGACATCGCCATCCAGGCCGAGCAGTTCCACGTCATCAAGAAGGAGATGTTCCGGCTGAATGCCGAATTCACCGGGCAGTCGATCGAGCGCATCGAGGCCGATTCCGATCGCGACCGCTGGTTCACCGCCCAGGAGGCTTTGGAATACGGATTCGTCGACCACATCATCACCCGCGCCGCCCACATCACCAACGGAGAAGCCCAGTGAGCACTCAGCACCCCGAGACCCAGCCCCAGGCGCGCTACATCCTGCCGTCGTTCATCGAGCACTCGAGCTTCGGCGTCAAGGAGTCAAACCCCTACAACAAGCTGTTCGAGGAGCGCATCATCTTCCTCGGCGTCCAGGTCGACGACGCTTCGGCGAACGACATCATGGCGCAGCTGCTCGTGTTGGAATCGCTGGACCCCGACCGCGACATCACCATGTACATCAACTCGCCCGGCGGCGGCTTCACCTCGCTGATGGCGATTTACGACACCATGCAGTACGTGCGCGCCGACATTCAGACGGTGTGCCTGGGCCAGGCCGCCTCGGCCGCGGCGGTGCTGCTGGCCGCGGGGACTCCCGGCAAGCGGATGGCGCTGCCCAACGCCCGGGTGCTGATCCACCAGCCGTCGCTTCAGGGTGTGATCCAGGGCCAGTTCTCCGATCTGGAGATCCAGGCGGCCGAGATCGAGCGGATGCGCACCCTGATGGAGACCACGCTGGCCCGCCACACCGGCAAGGACGCCGCGACGATCCGCAAGGACACCGACCGGGACAAGATCCTGACCGCCGAAGAGGCCAAGGACTACGGGATCATCGACACCGTCCTCGAGTACCGCAAGCTCTCGGCGCAAACGGCCTAACGCGGGCTCGCCGAGACTGTAATTCTGCAGCGAAAAGTGCGAGTGGAGTCCTGCAAAATTACAGGCTCGGTGAAAGTTTCGACGCCAGCTCCGCGATGTCGGCCGGTCCCACCCGGCAGCAGCCGCCGATGACACGCGCGCCGGCCGCGGCCCACTGCGCCGCCAACTGCGCGGAGAAGCGGCGCGGACCCATCCACGCGCGACCATCCCAGCGCTCACCGCTGTTCGGGTAGACGATCACCGGCTTGCCGACGGCCGCGGCCAGGCCGATCGCCGGCGCCACGTCGTCGGGCGCGCAGCAATTCACGCCGATCGCGACGACCTCGGGCACCCCGGCCGCCACCGCGAACGCGTCGGCCAACGGTTGTCCGGCCCGGGTCCGCGTGCCGTCGATGGTGTAGCTGAGCCAGGCCGGCACCCCGACGGAGCGAACCAGATCGACCAGCGCCTCGGCCTCGTCGACATCGGGCACCGTCTCGCACGCCAGCACGTCGGCCCCGGCGTCGGCCAGGATCTCCAGCCGGGGCCGGTGCCACCGCGCCAACGCCGCGACCGACAGGCCGTAGCGCCCGCGGTATTCGGACCCGTCGGCCAGCGCGGCGCCGTACGGGCCGACCGAGGCGGCGACGAGCCCGGCCGCACCGGCTTCGTCGCGCGCGGCCCTCGCGAGTTCGACGCTGCGGCGCAGCAGGACCGCGGCCGCACGCCGGTCGATTCCGTGCGCGGCAAAGCCCTGAAACGACGCCTGGTAGCTCGCCGTCGTCGCGATCGCGGCACCGGCACGAAAGTATGCGGCGTGGACGGCGACGATCGCGTGCGGCGCGTCGGCCAGCAGCCTGGCCGACCACAACGGGTCGGAAAGGTCGTAGCCGCGTGCCTCCAGCTCGGTGGCCAGGCCGCCGTCGCTGATCAATACGGATTCGCTGGGCCCAGCGAACCCGGAAAACCCGACTGCCAATCCCACTCGGTAAATGTAGGGTTGTTGGAGCGCACCGGACTCGCTTGGGTTACGACCGCGACACGCCAAAGGCACGGAATGCGCGTCTCGGCGAGTGAGGGGGGCCGTGTGGCTATATGTTTCATCAGACGGAAGTGCATGAACGTCCCACGAACTCCCTCGAATATCAAAGACGCGATTCGGCGGTAATGGTCGCGGGGGGCCCGAGCAAGCGGGTAGCGTCGGGGAATACATGCGGCATAGCACGACGAACGGCGAACAGGAAGTAGGCCCTCAGCACCATGGCGCGCATCGGAGACGGCGGCGACCTGCTTAAGTGCTCGTTCTGCGGGAAGAGCCAAAAGCAGGTCAAGAAACTCATTGCTGGCCCCGGTGTGTACATCTGCGATGAGTGCATCGATCTCTGCAACGAGATCATCGAAGAGGAACTTGCCGACGCCGACGACGTGAAGCTCGACGAACTGCCCAAGCCCGCCGAGATCCGGGACTTCCTAGAGGGATATGTCATCGGGCAGGACACCGCCAAGCGCACGCTGGCCGTCGCCGTCTACAACCACTACAAGCGGATCCAGGCCGGCGAGAAGGGCCGCGACTCCCGGTCCGAGCCGGTGGAGCTGACCAAGTCCAACATTCTGATGCTCGGGCCCACCGGCTGCGGCAAGACCTACCTCGCCCAGACGCTGGCCAAGATGCTCAACGTGCCGTTCGCCATCGCCGACGCCACGGCGCTGACCGAGGCCGGCTACGTCGGCGAGGACGTCGAGAACATCCTCCTCAAACTCATCCAGGCGGCCGACTACGACGTCAAGCGCGCCGAGACCGGCATCATCTACATCGACGAGGTCGACAAGATCGCGCGCAAGAGCGAGAACCCGTCGATCACCCGTGACGTCTCCGGGGAGGGCGTGCAGCAGGCCCTGCTGAAGATCCTGGAGGGCACCCAGGCGTCCGTTCCGCCGCAGGGCGGCCGCAAGCACCCGCATCAGGAGTTCATCCAGATCGACACCACCAACGTGCTGTTCATCGTCGCGGGTGCGTTCGCCGGGCTGGAGAAGATCATCTACGAGCGCGTCGGCAAGCGCGGTCTGGGCTTCGGCGCCGAGGTCCGCTCCAAGGCCGAGATCGACACCACCGATCACTTCGCCGACGTGATGCCCGAGGACTTGATCAAGTTCGGCCTGATCCCCGAGTTCATCGGGCGGCTCCCGGTCGTGGCCTCGGTGACCAACCTGGACATGGATTCGTTGGTCAAGATCCTGTCGGAGCCGAAGAACGCGTTGGTCAAGCAGTACACCCGGCTGTTCGAAATGGACGGCGTGGAACTGGAATTCACCGACGAGGCGCTGGAGGCGATCGCCGATCAGGCGATCCACCGCGGCACGGGCGCCCGGGGCCTGCGGGCGATCATGGAGGAAGTCCTGCTGCCGGTGATGTACGACATCCCGAGCCGCGACGACGTCGCGAAGGTCGTGGTGACCAAGGAGACCGTGCAGGACAACGTGCTGCCGACGATCGTGCCGCGCAAGCCGTCGCGCAGCGAGCGGCGCGACAAGACCGCCTAGCGGTTCTCCATCCCGGCCGCCTGAGGCTTGAGTAGCTCCGACGCGGTTCCCCACCGCGTGGCGCGCGCGCTGGACATACTGAACTTCCTGCTGGCCGATGTTCGCGACGGGTTGGGCCCGTACCTCTCCATTTACCTTCTGCTGACACACCATTGGGACCAGAGGTCCATCGGGTTCGTCATGGCGGTCGGCGGCATCGGGGCGATCGTCGCCCAGGCGCCGGCCGGCGCGCTGGTGGACCGGACGACGGCCAAGCGGGCGGTGATCATCGGCGGCGCGCTGACGGTCACCGCCGGCTCGCTGGCGATGCCGTTGTTCCCCGGCTTCTACTCCATCTCGGTCCTGCAGGCGCTCACCGGGATCGCCGGCTCGGTTTTCGCCCCGGCGCTGGCGGCGATCACCCTCGGCGTGGTCGGCCCCCGGCTGTTCTCCCGGCGGGTCGGACGCAACGAGGCGTTCAACCACGGGGGAAACGCGTCGGCCGCGGCCATCACAGGCGCCCTGGCCTACTTCTTCGGGCCGGTGGTGGTGTTCTGGGTGCTCGCCACGATGGCCGCCGGCAGTGTGCTGGCGACCCTGCGAATCCCGGGCGACGCGATCGATCACGACGTCGCGCGCGGCATGGACCACGTTTCCGGGCAGCCGCACCGGCCACCGTCTCGGCTCGCGGTGCTGCTGCACAACCGGAGGCTGATGATTTTCGCCGCGACCGTCATCGCCTTTCACTTCGCCAACGCGGCGATGCTTCCCCTGGTCGGCCAGCTCCTGGCGCTGCACAACAAAGACGTCGGGACCGCGCTGATGGCGGGCTGCATCGTGGCCGCCCAGGTGGTCATGGTGCCGGTCGCCTACATTGCCGGGGCCAAGGCCGATTCGTGGGGCCGCAAGCCGATCTTCCTGGCCGGATTCGCGGTGCTGGCCGCGCGCGGGTTCCTCTACACGCTGTCGGGCAACTCCTATTGGCTGGTCGGCGTCCAACTCCTCGACGGTGTGGGAGCCGGTGTGTTCGGTGCGCTGTTTCCC
Source organism: Mycobacterium interjectum (assembly GCF_900078675.2). GTDB lineage: Bacteria > Actinomycetota > Actinomycetes > Mycobacteriales > Mycobacteriaceae > Mycobacterium > Mycobacterium interjectum. The sequence continues at coordinate 2,369,092 of NZ_LT546237.1, read as the reverse complement.
CTCGTCGTGCAGGACGTGACGCACGGAACCGGCCGGTTCAACGTCAGCCTGGGGGCGGTGACGGCCGCGACCGGCATCGGCGCTTCGGTCTCCAACCTCGTCGCGGGCGCCATCGTGGTCGCGGCCGGCTACAACGCCGCCTTCGCCTTTCTGGGCGCCCTGGCCGCCGCGGGCTTCGTCTTGTATCTGGTGGCGATGCCCGAGACGGCCCCGCGGGAGCGCGGTGGCCCCTCCGCACCGCGGACGTGACCAATACCACAGTTTTGGATTGTCCGCGCCGCGGCCCTTCGCTGACTTCGACATTGGGCGCAAAACCGCTGCATGCAATGCTTTCGAGACGCCCATGCTCGCCTAAAAGGAGTGCCATAATTGGTACTACTAGTGACACACAAGCTCGCGCGCGCAGGAGCGGCCTCAACGGCGCGTAACCTAAAGCTCCAGCGCAGTGCCTATCCGGATGACGAATGGAAGGCGGATACGTGGATCCGAACGGCAGCGGAGCCGGGTCTGATTCTCATAATGGCTCCTCCGGGAATGGGTCGGCCGCCCGTCAACGTCTAGAACAGGTTGTCATTCGATTCGCCGGGGACTCCGGCGACGGCATGCAGCTGACCGGCGACCGGTTCACATCGGAGGCGGCGCTTTTCGGCAACGACCTCGCCACCCAGCCGAACTACCCCGCCGAGATCCGCGCTCCCGCAGGCACGTTGCCCGGGGTCTCCTCGTTCCAGATTCAGATCGCCGATTACGACATCTTGACCGCCGGCGACCGCCCCGATGTCCTCGTCGCCATGAATCCCGCGGCGCTGAAGGCCAACATCGGCGACCTGCCGCGCGGCGGCATGGTCATCGCGAATTCCGACGAGTTCACCAAGCGCAACCTGACGAAGGTGGGCTACATAACGAACCCGCTGGAGTCCGACGAGCTGTCCGACTACGTCGTGCACTCCGTCGCGATGACGACGCTGACGCTCGGGGCCGTCGAGGCGATCGGTGCGTCGAAGAAGGACGGTCAGCGCGCCAAGAACATGTTCGCGCTCGGCCTGTTGTCGTGGATGTACGGGCGGCCGATCGAAGCCAGCGAGAAATTCATCAGGGAGAAGTTCGCCCGCAAGCCCGACATCGCCGAGGCCAACGTGCTCGCGCTGAAGGCGGGCTGGAACTACGGCGAAACCACCGAGGCGTTCGGCACCACCTACGAGGTCTCGCGGGCGTCCCTGCCGACGGGCGAATACCGCCAGATCTCCGGTAACACCGCGCTGGCCTATGGCATCGTCACCGCCGGTCAGCTGGCCGGCATCCAGGTCGTGCTCGGCAGTTACCCGATCACGCCGGCCTCGGACATCCTGCACGAGCTGTCCAAGCACAAGAACTTCAACGTGATCACCTTCCAGGCCGAGGACGAGATCGGCGGCATCTGCGCGGCGATCGGCGCCTCCTACGGCGGCGCCCTCGGCGTCACCAGCACGTCCGGACCCGGCATCTCGCTGAAGTCCGAGGCGCTGGGCCTGGCGGTGATGACCGAGCTGCCGCTGCTGGTGATCGACGTCCAGCGGGGCGGTCCGTCGACGGGGCTGCCCACCAAGACCGAGCAGGCCGACCTGCTGCAGGCGCTCTACGGCCGCAACGGGGAATCGCCCGTCGCGGTGGTGGCGCCGCGGTCGCCGTCGGACTGCTTCGAGACCGCCCTCGAGGCGGTGCGCATCGCGGTGTCGTACCACACCCCGGTGATCGTGCTGTCCGACGGCGCGATCGCCAACGGCTCTGAGCCGTGGCGCATCCCGGACGTCGGCTCGCTGCAGCCGATCACGCACGCCTTCGCCAAACCGGACGAGCCCTTCCAGCCCTACAACCGGGACCCGGAGACGCTGGCCCGCCAGTTCGCCGTTCCGGGCACGCCCGGGCTCGAGCACCGCATCGGTGGCCTGGAAGCCGCCAACGGCTCCGGCAACATCTCCTACGAGCCGGTCAACCACGACCTCATGGTGCGCATCCGCCAGGCCAAGATCGACGGCATCGCCGTTCCCGATCTGGAGGTCGACGACCCGACCGGGGATGCCGAGCTGCTGCTGATCGGGTGGGGCAGCTCGTACGGGCCGATAGGCGAAGCCTGCCGGCGCGCGCGGCGCAAGGGGATCAAGGTCGCCCACGCTCACCTGCGCCACCTCAGCCCGTTCCCGCCGAACCTGGGCGACGTGCTGCGGCGCTACCCGATGGTGGTGTGCCCGGAGATGAACTTGGGCCAGCTGGCGCTGATCCTGCGCGGCAAGTACCTGGTCGACGTGCAATCCGTCACCAAGGTCCAGGGCGTCGCGTTCCTCGCCGACGAGATCGGGCGCCTCATCCGCGCCGCGCTCGGCGGCACACTGGCGGAAATCGAGCAAGACAAGAAGATGGTCGCCAGAATGGCGGCAGCAACGGTTGGAGCGGGAGCTAGCGAATGACCGACCTGGTTGGCGCAGACCTCGGGGTCACCCCGAGACTGACCAAGAACGACGGGGTCCCCACGGTGTCTGCCGGGGACGAGCCGCAGAAGGCCAAGGATTTCACCAGCGACCAGGAGGTGCGTTGGTGCCCGGGCTGCGGTGACTACGTCATCCTCAACACCATCCGTAACTTCCTGCCGGACCTCGGTCTGCGCCGCGAGAACATCGTCTTCATCAGCGGCATCGGCTGCTCGAGCCGGTTCCCGTACTACCTCGAGACCTACGGGTTCCACTCGATCCACGGCCGCGCGCCGGCGATCGCCACCGGGTTGGCGCTGGCCCGCGAGGACCTTTCGGTGTGGGTGGTGACCGGCGACGGTGACGCGTTGTCGATCGGCGGCAACCACCTGATCCACGCGCTGCGCCGCAACGTCAACATCACCATCCTGCTGTTCAACAACCGGATCTACGGCCTGACCAAGGGCCAGTACTCGCCGACGTCGGAGGTCGGCAAGATCACCAAGTCGACGCCGATGGGTTCGCTCGATCAGCCGTTCAACCCGGTGTCGCTGGCGCTGGGCGCCGAGGCCACCTTCGTCGGCCGCGCGCTGGACTCCGACCGCACCGGGCTGACCGAGGTCCTGCGCGCCGCGGCCGAACACCGGGGTGCCGCCGTGGTCGAAATCCTGCAGGACTGCCCGATCTTCAACGACGGCTCCTTCGACGCGCTGCGCAAGGAGGGCGCCGAGGAGCGGGTGATCAACGTCCACCACGGCGAGCCAATTGTGTTCGGCGCCAACGGAGAATACTGCGTGGTGAAGTCCGGCTTCAGCCTCGAGGTGGCCAAGACCGCCGACGTGAGCGTCGACGAGATCGTCGTGCACGACGCGCACGCCGACGACTCGGCCTACGCGTTCGCGCTGTCGCGGCTGTCCGATCAGAACCTCGACCACACCGTGCTGGGCATCTTCCGCAACATCAGCCGGCCCACCTACGACGACGCGGCACGCTCCCAGGTCCGCGCCGCGCAAGCATCGAAGCCGTTCGACTCCGCCGCGCTGCAGTCGCTGCTGACCGGGCGCGACACCTGGACCGTCGACTGACGTGGCCGAGCAGATGCCCGACGCAGTGTCACTGGCCGGGGTGATCGTCGCTGGCGGAGAGTCGCGGCGCATGGGCCGCGACAAGGCCACCTTGCCGGGCCCCGGAGGAGCCGCCACGATGGCCGAGTATGTCGTCGGCATCGTCGCACAGCGCTGCGAACCCGTGTTCGTGATGGCCGCCCCGGGACAACCGTTGCCGGCGCTGCAGGCGCGCGTCATCCGCGACGACGTCCGCGGCCTGGGACCGCTGCCGGCGACCGGGCGGGGACTGCGCGCGGCCGCGGAGGCGGGCGCGCGATTCGCGTTCGTCTGCGCCGTCGACATGCCGCTGCTGAACGCCGATGTGATCGACGATCTGTTCCGCCTCGCCACCGAGACCGACGCCGAGGTGGTGTTGCCGTGGGACGGTCACAGCCACTACCTGGCGGCGGTGTATCGCACCGATCTGGCCGATCGGATCGAAGCGCTGGTCGCCGCGGGGGAGCGCAAGATGAGCGCCCTGATCGACGCCTCCGACGCCCAGCAGATCGTGCTACCGGATTCGCGCCCGCTGACCAACGTCAATACGGACGCCGATCTGCGCGCGGTGGTGCACGCCAGTCCGATTAATTAATTTATTCAAAAGCCATTCTTTTCGATATTGAATGATTGGCGCCGCCCATTTCCATATCGCCGTTCGAATTATCCGTGAATGGCGAGGGCCTGGGTCCCTTCGGGCATGCCCCGTATCGCCTTGGCGCAGTGCAACATTCGGTTGCCGCGCGAAGAGCACCGGCGATTGCCCGCCACGGAACGCCTTCTGGCCGACGGGAAATCGCCCGACTGATGTGAAAGCCATTGAAGTCGTGAGCATTCCACCAGAGTGGAGCGAAAGGCCATGCGGCACTGTTTCGTTCGCTTTTGGCCGGACTCAAACAGCGAAACCGGGCGTGTCGCCCTGCAATCGTGCGTATCTTCTTGTATTGTGCGCCGGCCCGGGGCCGCGCCGTGGTGGGGCCACGACCACGCCGTCGGTGCCGCGGCCCCGAAAGCGCGTGTGCCAGCTCACAAAATCGGCGTGATTCGGCTCACGATCTGATTGTTGCTCCGTCCGGTGGGCACGATTCGAAAAGGCGCGGCTGACCTGCAGAGATCGTTATGCGATCGCAGCGTGATCGGGTCGTTATCGAACCGAGATATACGTTTTCTGAAGATGACGAACGCGGCCGGGTTTCGTACGGTCCCTGTTAGCCCGAAAACGGGTTAACGGAAAAGTAATCGACAATCGAATCACGGACCCGCGTGCGAGCGGGGCCGCGGGCGGCAGAGCCGCGTCGCGGCCCGGGGTTCTACCCCGCCGGGCATATCGAGCGCCCGCCGCTGCGTGCCAGAACGAGACGGCACGTCCCAGAGCACCTTCGAGCACCAATCAAGACCTTCGACCCACCCCGGTGGGTCTGCTTTGGCGCGCGCGCACCGCGAAAGGAAGAAATTTGAAGAACGTCCGCAAGACGCTCATCCTCGCCGCGATCACCGGCACCCTGGTGACGGTGCCTTCCGCCACCGCCACCGCGGAACCGATGGGCTTTGACCCGAACGTTCCCCCCGCCGGGGCCGCCCCCGACGCGCCCCCGCCGGCCCCGGANACGCGATCGCGCAGTGCGAGTCGGGCGGCAACTGGGGAATCAGCACCGGTAACGGGTTCTCCGGTGGCCTGCAGTTCACCTCGAGCACCTGGCACGCCAACGGTGGCTCGGGGTCGCCGGCCAACGCCAGCCGCGAGGAGCAGATCCGCGTGGCCGAGAACGTGCTGCACACGCAAGGCATCGGCGCGTGGCCCGTCTGCGGTCGGCGCGGCTGACCGCTGTAGACGCGCCTCCTGAGGGGTAAGTAATGCCGGGCCTTGCGGCCCGGCATTACTTGTCTCGGGGTCGGGTAGCCTCGGGCCGATGACCGCAACGCCTCGCGAGTTCGACATCGTGTTGTACGGGGCGACCGGCTTCGTCGGGAAGCTGACCGCCGAATACCTGGCCCGCGCCGGAGCGGGCGCGCGGATCGCGTTGGCCGGCAGATCGCCGGAGCGGCTGCGCGCCGTTCGCGACTCCCTGGGTGACGCCGCGCAGGGCTGGGCGGTCCTGGCTGCCGACGCCGCGAAGCCGTTGACGCTGGATGAGATGGCCGCCCGGACCCGAGTCGTCGTCACGACGGTCGGGCCCTACAGCCGCTACGGGTTGCCGCTGGTCGCCGCGTGCGCGGCCGCAGGCACTGATTACGCCGACCTGACCGGGGAGGCGACGTTCGTCCGCGAAAGCATCGACCTCCATCACAAGCAGGCCGCCGACACCGGCGCCCGCATCGTGCACTCCTGCGGGTTCGATTCGGTCCCGTCCGATTTGAGCGTGTACGCGCTGTACCGGGCCGCGCAGCGGGACGGCGCCGGCGAGCTCGGGGACACGCACCTGGTGGTGCGCTCCATGTCCGGCGGGCTGTCCGGCGGCACCATCGCCTCGGGCGTGGAAGTCATGGACACGGCATCGCGCGATGCCGAGGCGCGCCGCCAGCTCCTCGACCCCTACACATTGAGCACCGACCGCGGCGCGGAACCCGAACTGGGCCCGCAGCCCGACCTGCCGTGGCGTCGCGGTCGCCACATCGCGCCCGAACTGTCCGCGGTGTGGACCGCCGGATTTTTGATGGCGCCCTACAACACCCGGATCGTGCGGCGCAGCAACGCGCTGCTGGACTGGGCGTACGGCCGGCGCTTCCGCTACGACGAGAACATGAGCGTTGGATCATCGGCTCTGGCGCCGATGGCGTCGGCCCTCGTGAGCGGCGTCGGCAACGCGATGTTCGGGCTGGGCAGCCGCTACTTCCGGTTCCTGCCGCGCCGCCTGGTAGAGCGGGTCCTTCCCAAGCCGGGCACGGGTCCGAGCGAGGCGGCCCGCGAGCGCGGCTACTACCGCATCGAGACCTACACCACAACGACCACCGGCGCCCGCTACGTGGCGCGTATGGAGCAGCACGGTGACCCCGGTTACAAGGCGACCGCGGTGCTGCTGGGGGAGTGCGGCCTGGCCCTCGCGCTGGACCGGGACAAACTCTCCGACCTGCACGGCGTGCTGACGCCCGCGACGGCGATGGGCGACGCGTTGCTGGCGCGATTCCCCGCCGCCGGTGTGTCCTTGCAGGTTGACCGCCTGGGCGGGTGAGCTCCGCGCATCCCTAGAATTGACCGGTGACCGCCAGCCCCCGCCCCGCCGCCGACCCGCTGCCCAAGTCGTGGGAACCGGCCGCTATGGAGGACGCGATCTACCGGAAGTGGCTGGATGCGGGTTACTTCAAGGCCGACGCCCGCAGCTCGAAGCCCGCCTACTCGATCGTGCTGCCGCCGCCGAACGTCACCGGCAGCCTGCACATGGGCCACGCGCTGGAACACACCATGATGGACGCCCTGATCCGCCGCAAGCGCATGCAGGGCTACGAGGTGCTGTGGCAGCCGGGGATGGACCACGCGGGCATCGCGACCCAAAGCGTGGTGGAACGCCAGCTCGCCGTCGACGGCAAGACCAAGGAGGACTTCGGGCGGGAGCTCTTCGTCGAGAAGGTGTGGGACTGGAAGCGTGAGTCCGGGGGCGCCATCGGCGGCCAGATGCGCCGGCTCGGCGACGGCGTGGACTGGAGCCGCGACCGGTTCACCATGGACGAGGGCCTGTCGCGGGCGGTGCGGACCATCTTCAAGCGGCTTTATGACGCCGGGCTGATCTATCAGGCCGAGCGCCTGGTCAACTGGTCCCCGGTCCTGCAGACCGCGATCTCGGACCTGGAGGTGAACTACCTCGACGTCGAGGGCGAGCTGGTGTCGTTCCGCTACGGATCACTCAACGACGACGATCCCCACATCGTGGTCGCCACCACCCGGGTGGAGACCATGCTGGGCGACACCGCGATCGCGGTGCATCCCGACGACGACCGCTACCGGCACCTGGTCGGCACGAGCCTGCCGCACCCGTTCGTGGACCGCGCGCTCGTCGTCGTCGCCGACGAGCACGTCGACCCCGAATTCGGCACGGGTGCAGTCAAAGTCACGCCCGCGCACGACCCGAACGACTTCGAGATCGGGTTGCGCCACGAGCTGCCGATGATCTCGATCATGGACACCAAGGGCCGGATCGCCGACACCGGAACGCAATTCGACGGGATGGACCGCTTCGAGGCCCGGGTCGCCGTGCGCGAAGCCCTGGCCGCACAGGGCCGGGTCGTCGAGGAGAAGCGGCCCTATCTGCACAGCGTCGGGCATTCCGAGCGCAGTGGCGAGCCGATCGAGCCGCGGCTGTCGCTGCAGTGGTGGGTCCGGGTGGAATCGCTGGCCAAGGCCGCCGGCGACGCGGTTCGCAACGGGGACACCGTGATTCACCCCGCCAGCCTGGAGCCGCGCTGGTTCGCCTGGGTCGACGACATGCACGACTGGTGCATCTCGCGCCAGCTGTGGTGGGGCCACCGCATCCCCATCTGGTACGGGCCGGGCGGCGAACAGGCGTGCTTCGGCCCCGACGAGACGCCGCCGGAGGGCTGGGAGCAGGACCACGATGTGCTGGACACCTGGTTCTCCTCCGCGCTGTGGCCGTTCTCCACCCTGGGCTGGCCCGAGCAGACGCCGGAGCTGGAAAAGTTCTACCCGACAAGCGTTCTGGTGACCGGCTACGACATCCTGTTCTTCTGGGTCGCCCGGATGATGATGTTCGGCACCTTCGTCGGCGGCGACGACGCCATCACCCTCGGCGGCCGCCGTGGCCCGCAGGTTCCGTTCACCGACGTCTTTCTGCACGGGCTGATCCGGGACGAATTCGGCCGCAAGATGAGCAAGTCCAAGGGCAACGTCATCGACCCGCTGGACTGGGTCGAGGCGTTCGGTGCCGATGCGTTGCGGTTCACGCTGGCCCGCGGCGCCAGCCCGGGCGGCGACCTGTCCATCGGGGAGGATGCCGTCCGGGCCTCGCGCAACTTCGGCACCAAGCTGTTCAACGCCACCAGGTACGCGCTGCTGAACGGCGCGGCGCTGGCGCCCCTGCCCGCCCAGGCGGAGCTCACCGACGCCGATCGATGGATCCTCGGACGGTTGGAAGAGGTTCGCGCCGAGGTTGATTCGGCCTTCGACGGCTACGAGTTCAGCCGGGCCTGCGAATCGCTCTACCACTTCGCGTGGGACGAATTCTGCGACTGGTACGTCGAACTGGCCAAGACGCAGCTCGCCGACGGGCTCGCGCACACCACCGCCGTGCTCGCCGCGGTGCTCGACACGCTGCTGCGCCTGCTGCATCCGGTCATCCCGTTCCTCACCGAGGCGCTCTGGCAGGCGTTGACCAACCGGGAGTCGCTGGTGATCGCCGAATGGCCGAAATCGTCGGGCATCTCGCTGGATCAGGTTGCCGCGCAGCGAATCAGCGACATGCAACGGCTCGTCACCGAGGTCCGCCGGTTTCGCAGCGAACAGGGCTTGGCGGACCGGCAGAAGGTGCCGGCCCGCCTGGCCGGCGTCGAGGGCGCGGACCTAGGCGGCCAGGTGAGCGCGGTGACGTCGCTGGCGTGGCTCACCGAGCCGGGTCCGGGTTTTCAGCCGTCGGCGTCGGTGGAGGTGCGCCTCAGCGGTGGCACCGTCGTCGCCGAGCTCGACACGTCGGGCACCATCGACGTCGCCGCCGAGCGCCGCCGCCTGGAAAAGGACCTGGCCGCGGCGCAAAAGGAGCTGGCGTCGACGGCGGCCAAGCTGGGCAACGCCGACTTCCTCGCCAAGGCGCCCGAGCAGGTGGTCGCCAAGATCCGCGACCGTCAGCGGGTGGCCCAGGAGGAAACCGAGCGGATCACCGGCAGGCTGGCCGCGCTGCAATGATCGAGCCGCCCGAGCGGGCCATCAGCGCGGCGCCCACACCCGATGAGATCGCGTCCCTGCTGCAGGTGGAGCACCTGCTCGACCAACGCTGGCCGGAAACCAGGATCGAGCCGAGCCTGACCCGGATCAGCGCCCTGATGGACCTGCTGGGGTCGCCGCAACTGGGCTATCCATCGATCCACATCGCGGGCACCAACGGCAAGACGTCGGTGGCGCGCATGGTCGACGCTCTGGTGACCGCGCTGGGCCGGCGCACCGGCCGAACCACCAGCCCGCACCTGCAGTCGGCGGTCGAGCGCATCGCGATCGACGGCCTGCCGATCAGCCCGGCCCAATACGTGGCGACCTACCGGGAGATCGAGCCGTTCGTGCATTTGGTTGATGCGCAGTCGCAGGCCGACGGCGGGCCGGCAATGAGCAAATTCGAGGTGCTCACGGCGATGGCGTTCGCCGCGTTCGCCGACGCGCCCGTCGACGTCGTGGTGGTCGAGGTCGGCATGGGCGGGCGCTGGGACGCCACCAACGTGGTCAACGCGCCGGTGGCGGTGATCACCCCGATCGGTATCGACCATGTCGACTACCTCGGCGACGACATCGCCGGGATCGCCGGCGAGAAGGCCGGGATCATCACCAAAGCACCGGACGGCGCGCCGGACACCGTCGCCGTCATCGCGCGCCAGGTGCCCGAGGCGATGGACGCGCTGCTGGCCCAGTCCGTGCGCGCCGACGCCGCGGTCGCCCGCGAGGATTCGGAGTTCGCGGTCCTGGGCCGCCAGGTCGCCATCGGCGGCCAGGTGCTGCAGCTGCAGGGCCTCGGCGGGGTGTACTCGGACGTCTACCTGCCGCTGCACGGCGAACACCAGGCGCACAATGCGGCGGTGGCCCTGGCGGCGGTCGAGGCCTTTTTCGGCGCCGGCGCGCAGCGCCAGCTCGACGTCGACGCCGTCCGCGCCGGCTTCGCCGCCGTCACCAGCCCGGGGCGGCTGGAGCGCCTGCGCAGCGCACCCACGGTGTTCATCGACGCCGCGCACAATCCCGCCGGTGCGGCCGCGCTGGCACGGACGCTGGCCGCCGAGTTCGACTTCCGGTTTCTGGTCGGGGTGATCAGTGTGATGGCCGACAAGGACGTGGACGGCATCCTCGCGGCGCTGGAGCCGGCGTTCGACGCCGTCGTGGTGACCCACAACGGTTCGCCGCGGGCGCTGGACGTCGAGGCGCTGGCGCTGGCCGCCGGCGAGCGATTCGGGCCCGACCGCGTCACCACCGCCGAGAACCTGCGCGACGCTATCGACATCGCGACCGCCCTGGTCGACGACGCCTCGACGGAAAGCGATGCGGGAGAGTCTTTTTCGGGCACGGGGATCGTCGTCACCGGCTCGGTCGTGACCGCCGGGGCCGCCCGCAGCCTGTTCGGTCGTGATCCCCAATGACCGGCAACAACACGGCGCCGCCTGCCGATCCGTGGAAGAGCTTCGGTGCGGTGATGGCCGCGACGCTGATCCTCGAGGCGATCGTGGTGCTGCTGGCGATCCCGGTGGTGAGCGCGGTCGGCGGCGGCCTGACCGGCGCGTCGCTGGGCTACCTGATCGGCCTGGCGGTGGCGCTGGTCGTGCTGGCCGGGCTGCAGCGCAGGCCCTGGGCGATCTGGGCGAACCTGGGCATCCAGGTGGTGCTGTTGGCCGGCTTCGCCGTCTACCCCGGGGTGGGATTCATCGGGGTGCTGTTCACCGCGTTGTGGGTGCTCATCGCCTACTTCCGCGCCGAGGTGCGGCGCAGGCAGGAGTAGGGCCGATCGGCAAAGGGTTCTGTACGCTGTCCGCCGTGACCGAACGGACCCTGGTACTGATCAAGCCGGACGCCGTCGAGCGGCACCTGATAGGCGAGATCATCAGCCGCATCGAGCGAAAAGGCCTCACCATCGCGGCGCTCGAGCTCCGGCACGTCAGCGAAGAGCTGGCCGGCCAGCACTACGCCGAACACGAGGGCAAGCCGTTCTTCGAGTCGTTGCTGGGATTCATCACCTCGGGGCCGGTGGTGGCCGCGGTCGTCGAGGGACCGCGCGCGATCGCGGCGTTTCGGCAGGTCGCCGGGGGCACCGACCCGGTCGAGAAGGCCACGCCGGGCACCATCCGGGGCGACTTCGGGCTTCAAACGCAGTTCAACCTGGTGCACGGGTCCGACTCGGACGATTCGGCGAAGCGCGAGATCGCGCTCTGGTTTCCCGGAATTTAGCGCTGGCCGGATAGGGGCCGGACACGGCCCCGACGGCGTTTGCTGAAACGCGTATCTCGGGTGCGGGTGGGCACGGCGAGTGATGTGGGATACTGACAGCGGGTGAACGTCGCCGGACCGGCTTCGGACACCCGAATGAAGACTTAGACAAGCGCGACCATCGCCACTGCCGTGATGTTGCGCCGCATGTCAGGCCGACATTCAGCACGGCGCCGAGCGAGTTCTACCTGAGCCGCCCGGGGCAAGACCATCACAAGCCTGGGAGAAGCGACCCGGGCCCATAGTGCAGCCCTCGCGTGGCCGCGTCGAAGCGACGCGCCCGGGGGCTTAAGGAGAATACGTGGTAGACAGTGCGCCACCTTCGAATCCACCGCAAGAGCCGGTCCAGCACGACGACCTGCCCGATCGCCTGAGGGTGCATCAGCTGGCGCGGGCGCTGGGCAGCACCAATAGAGAGGTGATCGAGGCGCTCACCGCGCTCGACGGGCGGGCCCGCAACGTGCATTCGGGCGTCGACCGCGAGGACGCCCTCCGGGTCCGTGACCTGATCTTCGCCAAGCCGCTGCCCAACATCCCGGGCTTCAGCCACGCGGCGGCCAAAGAGCAACCGCTGCTGCTGCGGACCTCGACCGAACCGGCCGAATACCTGCCGCTGTTCGTGGCGCCACAGCCGGTGGAGATCGGTGGCGGCGGTGACGCCGACGACGCCGGCGATTCCGACGAATCCGACGACGACGACGAGGATCAACCCGATCGAACGGCCAACAGGCGGCGGCGCCGCGGCCGGCGGGGGCGCGGGCGCGGGCNGAGCATTTCGTGACCTCCGCGGCGTCCGCCTCCCTGGTGGGCAACATCTACCTGGGGATCGTGCAGAACGTGCTGCCCTCGATGGAGGCGGCGTTCGTCGACATCGGCCGGGGCCGCAACGGTGTGCTCTACGCCGGCGAAGTCAACTGGGAGGCCGCGGGATTGGGCGGTTCCGACCGCAAGATCGAACAGGCCCTCAAGCCCGGCGATTATGTCGTCGTCCAGGTCAGCAAGGACCCGGTGGGGCACAAGGGCGCCCGGCTCACCACTCAGGTGTCGCTGGCCGGTCGCTACCTGGTTTACGTGCCCGGCGCGTCGTCGACCGGGATCAGCCGTAAGCTGCCCGACACCGAGCGTCAGCGGCTCAAGGAGATCCTGCGCGAGGTGGTGCCGTCCGACGCCGGGGTGATCATCCGCACCGCGTCCGAGGGGGTCAAAGAGGACGACATCCGCAAGGACGTCACCCGCCTGCAGGAGCGCTGGCAGCAGATCGAGGCCAAGGCGACCGAGACGAAGGAGAAGGCCGCGGGCGCCGCGGTGTCGCTCTACGAAGAGCCGGATGTGTTGGTCAAGGTCATCCGTGACCTGTTCAACGAGGACTTCGCGGGCCTCATCGTCTCCGGCGACGAGGCCTGGAAAACGATCAACGAGTATGTGAATTCCGTTGCCCCAGAGCTTGTTTCGAAGCTGGCCAAGTACGAGCCCGCCGCCGGGCCGGATGAGGCGAGCGGCCCGGACGTGTTCGCGGTGCACCGCATCGACGAGCAACTCGCCAAAGCGATGGAGCGCAAGGTGTGGCTGCCGTCGGGCGGCACGCTGGTGATCGACCGCACCGAGGCGATGACGGTGGTCGACGTCAACACCGGCAAGTTCACCGGCTCCGGCGGCAACCTCGAACAGACCGTCACCAAGAACAACCTCGAGGCGGCCGAGGAGATCGTGCGCCAGCTGCGGCTGCGCGACATCGGCGGCATCGTGGTCATCGACTTCATCGACATGGTGCTGGAGTCCAACCGCGACCTGGTGCTGCGGCGGCTGACCGAGGCGCTGTCCCGCGACCGCACCCGCCATCAGGTGTCCGAGGTGACGTCCCTGGGCTTGGTGCAGCTGACCCGCAAGCGGTTGGGCACCGGGCTGATCGAGGCGTTCTCGTCGTCGTGCCCGAACTGCGGCGGCCGCGGCATCCTGCTGCACGGCGACCCGGTCGATTCCGCCCCGTCCAACGGGCGCAAGTCCGAGTCCGGTGGTCGCCGGGGCAGGCGCTCGAAGAAGAAGGGGGCCGAAGAGGCCTCCGACCAGCCCACCGTGGCCAAGGTGCCCGCGCACGCCCCCGGTGAACACCCGATGTTCAAGGCGATGGCCGCCGGCGCGTCCGGGGCCGCCGGCCAGGATGAGCAGGACGAGGAGGAGGCCGACGGGTCCGGCGAGGTGCTCACCGCCACGGTCGACAAGGAGACCGAAGAGCGGGCCGCCGCCGACCTGGACGACACCGACACCGATGACTTCGAGGACAACGACGACGACGAGGACGAGTTCGACGACGACAACGACGAGGACGACGACGACCTCGACGACGAGGACCTCGGCGACGACGAGGAGCTGGATCTGGACGACGACGAAGACGATCTGGACGACGAGGATTCCGACGACGACACCGCACCGAGCGGAAACGGCGGGTCCCCGGCCGGACGTCCGCGCCGCCGCCGCGCCGCGGGCAGGCCG
>NZ_LT546237.1:2342930-2354798 GCF_900078675.2 Mycobacterium interjectum | reverse complement strand
GACCCTGTAGCCGCTGGTCAAGTACCCTTGGACAGTTGTCGTCAGGCCAGACCGTGGCCGGCGGCGGGCGGGACCGCCGGGCTCCGGTTTTTTGCCGGAGGCGGATCCGCACCCCAGACCCACCACGCACAGGCCGGTGGCACGCGCGCGGCTAGCAGAAAGAGGCAGGAGCAACGATGGCGACCTACGCAATCGTCAAGACCGGCGGCAAGCAGTACAAAGTCGCCGTCGGGGACGTGGTCAAGGTCGAGAAGCTGGACTCCGAGCCGGGTTCGAACGTGGCGCTGCCGGTCGCCCTCGTCGTCGACGGCGCCAAGGTCACCAGCGACGCGGCCGCGCTGGCCAAGGTTGCGGTGACAGGCGAGGTCCTCGAGCACACCAAGGGCCCCAAGATCCGCATCCACAAGTTCAAGAACAAGACCGGCTACCACAAGCGTCAGGGACACCGTCAGCAGCTGACGGTCCTCAAGGTCACGGGCATCAAGTAGTAAAGGCGATAGACATGGCACACAAGAAGGGCGCTTCCAGCTCGCGCAACGGCCGCGACTCCGCCGCGCAGCGGCTGGGTGTGAAGCGGTTCGGCGGCCAGGTCGTCAAGGCCGGCGAAATCCTGATCCGCCAGCGCGGCACCAAATTCCACCCCGGCGCGGGCGTCGGCCGTGGCGGCGACGACACGCTGTTCGCCAAGGAGTCCGGAGCCGTCGAATTCGGGGTCAAGCGCGGACGCAAGACCGTCAGCATCGTCGCGGCCGGGCAGACCACCGAGTAGGCGTCTTTGCCGGGGCCCGATGCGCGGCCCGCATCGCGCCCGCGGTAGTTGAGAGGACCCTCGATGCCCCGGTTTGTCGATCGCGTCGTCATCCACGCTCGGGCGGGTTCCGGCGGTAACGGCTGCGCGTCGGTCCACCGCGAGAAATTCAAGCCGCTCGGCGGTCCCGATGGGGGCAACGGGGGCCGCGGCGGCAGCATCGTGTTGGTCGTCGACCCGCAGGTGCACACCCTGCTGGACTTCCATTTCCATCCGCACGTCACCGCGCCCTCGGGCAAGCAGGGGATGGGCAACAACCGCGACGGCGCCGCCGGCTCGGACCTGGAAGTCAAGGTCCCGGACGGCACCGTGGTGCTGGACGAAAACGGGCGGCTGCTCGCCGATCTGGTGGGCGCGGGCACGCGGTTCGAGGCGGCCGCCGGTGGCCGCGGCGGCCTGGGCAACGCCGCGCTGGCATCGCGGGCCCGCAAGGCCCCGGGCTTCGCGCTGCTCGGGGAACCGGGGCAGTCCCGCGACCTGACGCTGGAGCTCAAGACCGTCGCGGATGTGGGGCTGATCGGGTTTCCCTCGGCCGGCAAATCCTCGCTGGTGTCGGCGATCTCGGCGGCCAAACCGAAGGTCGCCGACTACCCGTTCACCACGCTGGTGCCCAACCTGGGCGTGGTGTCGGCGGGTGAGCACACCTTCACGATCGCCGATGTGCCGGGCCTGATTCCGGGCGCGTCGCAGGGCCGCGGCCTGGGCCTGGAATTCCTCCGGCACATCGAGCGGTGCGCCGTGCTGGTGCACGTCGTCGACTGCGCCACCGCCGAACCCGGCCGCGACCCCGTATCCGACATCGACGCGCTGGAAGCCGAGCTCGCCGCGTACACCCCGACGCTGCAAGGGGACGCGGCGCTGGGCGACCTCGCCGAGCGGCCGCGCGCGGTGGTGCTGAACAAGATCGACGTACCCGAGGCCCGCGAGCTCGCAGAATTCGTCCGCGACGAGATCGCCGAGCGCGGCTGGCCGGTGTTTCTGGTCTCGACGGTCGCGCGGGAGGGCTTGCAGCCCTTGATCTTTGGGCTGTGGCAGATGATTTCGGAGTACAAGGCCGCGCGGCCGCAGATCGTGCCGCGGCGCCCGGTGATCCGCCCGGTGCCCGTCGACGACAGCGGCTTCACCGTCGAGCCGGACGGCGAGGACGGCTTCGTGGTCACCGGCGCGCGACCCGAGCGCTGGGTGGGCCAGACCAACTTCGACAACGACGAAGCGGTGGGCTATCTGGCCGATCGCCTGGCGCGCCTCGGTGTCGAGGAGGAATTGCTGCGGCTGGGTGCGCGGCCGGGCTGCGCGGTGACCATCGGGGAGATGACCTTCGACTGGGAGCCGCAAACCCCTGCGGGACAGCACGTCGCGTTGTCGGGCCGGGGCACCGATGCGCGGCTGGAACGCACCGAACGGTCCGGGGCCGCCGAGCGCAAGGCCGCCCGGCGGCAGCGCCGTCAACACGGTGACGAAGAATGAGTGCCCATCGCGACGCCATCCGCACCGCGCGCAGCCTCGTGGTCAAGGTCGGGACGAACGCGCTGACCACCCCGTCCGGGATGTTCGACTCCGGGCGGCTGGCCGGGCTGGCCGACGCGATCGAGGCCCGGATGAAGGCGGGCACCGACGTCGTCATCGTGTCGTCGGGTGCCATCGCCGCCGGCATGGAGCCGCTCGGATTATCGCGTCGCCCAAAGGATCTGGCGACCAAGCAGGCCGCGGCCAGTGTCGGGCAGGTGGCCCTGGTGAACTCGTGGAGCGTGGCGTTCGCCCGCTACGGACGCACCGTCGGGCAGGTGCTGCTGACCGCGCACGACATCTCGGTGCGGGCCTCGCACACCAACGCCCAGCGCACCCTGGACCGGCTGCGCGCGCTGCACGCGGTGGCGATCGTCAACGAAAACGACACGGTGGCCACCAACGAGATCCGGTTCGGCGACAACGACCGGCTCTCGGCGCTGGTGGCCCACCTGGTCGGGGCCGAGGCTTTGGTGCTGCTCTCCGACATCGACGGGCTCTACGACGCGGATCCGCGAAAGACGAACGGCGCCAAGTTTATCCCCGAGGTGGCCGGCGCGGCGGATCTGGACGGCGTGGTCGCCGGGCCGGGCAGCGACCTGGGCACCGGCGGCATGGCGTCGAAGATGTCCTCGGCGCTGCTGGCCGCCGACGCCGGGGTCCCCGTGCTGCTGGCCGCCGCGGCCGACGCCGCGACGGCGCTCTCCGACGCCTCCACGGGGACGGTGTTCGCCGCGCGGGCGGATCGGATGTCGGCCCGCCGGTTCTGGGTGCGTTACGCCGCCGAGGTGGCCGGATCGCTGACCCTCGACGAGGGGGCGGTGCGCGCGGTGCTGCGGCAACGCCGCTCGCTGCTGGCCGCGGGCATCACCACGGTCTCGGGGCGGTTCTACGCCGGCGACGTGGTCGAACTGCGCGGGCCCGACGCGACCCTGGTGGCGCGCGGCGTGGTCGCCTACGACGCCACCGAGCTGGCCACCATGATGGGCCGGTCGACGTCCGACCTGCCCGGTGAGCTGCGCCGGCCCGCGGTGCACGCCGACGATCTGGTCGCGGTGCAGCCGGCTAGGTAAACGGGTTGCTGTTGTCCTGCCACGCGGCCGATTCGGGACGCGGCCCGTAGCGGCGGGCGTGGTCCTCATGCATCTTGGCCTGCTTCTTGTTTTTCAGGACGTCGACCAGGTTCGGGTTGAGGCCATGCTGCGCCAGCCGGTGGCGGCGCCAGACCTTGTTCAGCGCGAGCGAAATCAGCAGGGCCCAGATGTAGAGCGGCACCGTCATTTCCGTATGCACGTACAGTGACGCGGGCAGCAGCCAGAAGGGTGCGAGAACGAACAGCGGTGGGATGGCCCATCGGATCATGTGCCGGCGCACGGCGCCTGGGCCCGCCAGATCGTTGGCGACCCAGTCGCGCATCGAGTCGGGCAGCTGCCGCCCGTACGAGTAGGCGATGTATTGCCAGGGATTGGGTTTGGCGCTGGCCTTGGGTTTGGTCACGGTGGCTCCTAGGGGGTTCAGGTCTGCAAGGCGCCGGCCGCCAGGGCGGCCGCGTTGATCCGGGTGAGCACCTGGTGCAGGTGCCGCAGTTCGTCCATGTCGACGCCCAGTCGTGCGACCACGGCCGGCGGGATCTGCAGCGCGCGCCGGCGTAGGGCGGTCCCGTCGGCGGTGAGCTTGACGTCGGTCGAGCGCTCATCGGCGGCGTTGCGGGTGCGGGTGATGAGCCCGAGCGCCTCCAAGCGCTTGAGCATCGGTGACAGCGTGGCCGAATCCATCTGCAACGTGGCGGCGATCTCCTTGACCGACAGCGGTTTCTGTCGTCCCGCTGGTGTCTTGTGATGATCCCAGAGCGTCAGCATCACCAGATACTGGGGATGGGTCAGCCCCAGCGGCTCCAACAGCGGTCGGTAGACGGCCAAAACGGCGCGGTTGGTGATGCTCAGCGCGAAACAGACCTGTTGCTCGAGGGAAAGCGGGTCGACGTCGGGCGCGGTCGGTGCGGTCACATTTATACCGTACGCTAATAATTTGCGCCCTAACTATTGCATTGGTCACAGGGCTTTTGCCACGGGTATCTCAGGCCCGCGGCATCGCCTCGAGATACAAGGAGCCCCAGATGATCTGGGCCAACGCCTCGGCCAGCTCCGCATCGTAGGAGTCCGGAGCGGTCGGAAGATTCTGATGGCACGCCCGCTCGACCATCCAGGTCAGTGCGCTGGCCGTGGCCCTGCCGGGCAGTTCGGGGCGGATGGACCCGTCGGCCTGGCCGTCCTCGATGACGCGGGTCACTCGCCCGGTGATGGCGGTCAGCAGGTTCTGATAGGTGGCCCCGACCAGCGGGTCGTAGCCGGCCATCTCGTTGAGCGCGACGAGCACCGGCTGATGACGCCGGTAGCCGGCGACGAGGCCGGCCGTCGCGGCGCGGACGTCGGCGGGGTCGTGCCGCCAGGCCACGCTCCACCAGCGGTCCGCCCTGTCGGCGAGGTCGGCGAACACCTGGCCGGCCAGGCGGCGCAGCAGGTGGCCCTTGTCCTCGAAGTAGATGTAGAAGCTGGCCCGCGAGATGCCGGCCTCGCCCGACAGCCGGTCCACGCTGAGCTCGGTGAAGCTGGCGCCGTCACGCATCAGCCGCTCGGTGGCCTCCAGCAAGCGGCGCTCGAGTTGCTCTCGCCGCTGCTGGCGCCCGTGTTCGCGATTGGCCTGCGCCTTTCGGGTGACCGACGGCATTTGCCCAGCATAGCCGAGGGACCGACACATTGACTAGACACTATGTCTAGGCATATTGTCGGTAGCAGCATGTGACCGGGGTCATAACCGAGGAGGGCCAACGATGACGGTGGCGGCGGACGTATCTGGCGGTTCCCGTGCCTACGACGCGATCGACCTGTCGTCGCGCGCGTTTTGGTCCACGAGCGCGGCGCAGCGGGAACGGTCGTTCGCCGTGCTGCGCGCCGAGCGCCCGGTGAGCTGGCACCCCCCGGTGGAGGACGCCCTGATGTCCGATCCCGACGACCCCGGCTACTGGGCCGTCACCCGTCGCGCCGACATCGTCGCGGTCAGCCGCAACAACGAGGTGTTTCTGTCCGGCAAGGGCGTGATGTTCGAGAACATCCCGGTGGAGCTGCTCGAGGCGTCGCAGTCCTTCCTGGCGATGGACCCGCCGCGGCACACCACGCTGCGCAAGCTTGCCCACGCCGCGTTCACCCCCCGGCAGGTCCGGCGCATCGAGGACTCGATCCAGGCGAACGCCAAGACCATCGTCGAAGAGCTCCGGGCCGCCGGCAGCGGCGCCGATTTTGTTGACCTGTGCGCCAAGGAGCTGCCGATCCGCACGCTGTCGGACATGGTGGGGATTCCGCAATCCGAACGTCAACAGGTGGCACACGCGACCGACGCCATGGTGTCGTGGGCCGACCCGGCCTTCCTCGGTGGGCGCCACCCGATGGAAATCCTGTTCGAGAACCAGATGTACCTGCACCAGGTCGCCGGCGCCCTGGCCGCAGCGCGCCGCGAACGGCCCGGCGACGACCTGTTCAGCAGCCTGGTGAACGCCGAGGTGGACGGCGATCGGCTGACCGACGCGGACGTGGCGGCGTTCTTCGTGTTGCTGTCGGTGGCCGGCAACGACACCACCCGGCAGACCATCAGCCACGCGATGAAGGCGCTCACCGACTTCCCCGACCAAAGGGCGTGGTTGCTCGAGGACTTCGACAACCGGATCGGCACGGCGGTCGAGGAGTTCGTCCGTTGGGCCACGCCCGTGATGACCTTCCGTCGGACGGCCGCAACGGATTTCGAGCTGGGCGGCCAACAGATCCAGGCGGGGGAGAAGGTGGTGATGTTCTACTCGTCCGGCAACTGGGACACCGACGCGTTCGACCATCCGGAGCGTTTCGACCTGAGCCGCAGTCCCAATCCGCACGTGAGCATGGGCGGCGGCGGGGTGCACTTCTGCCTCGGCGCGCACGTGGCCCGCGCGCAGCTGCGCGCCATCTTCGGCGAGCTGCTCGCCCAGTTGCCGGACATCGAGGCGGGCGAGCCGAGCTACGTGGCGGGCAATTTCATCCACGCCATCGGCAGCATGCCCTGCACGTTCTAGCGGACGGCCAGTGGCGCCAGTTCGTCGAGGAGCAGCGCCAGCAGCTCCGAGCACCCGCCGTCGACCTTCACAGTGGCCAGGTCGTCGCCGCGGGTCGCCCCCCGGTTGATGATCGCGACCGGGATGCCCCGCGCCGCGGCGTGGCGCACGAATCGGTAGCCGGAGAACACGGTCAGCGACGAGCCGGCGACCAGCAGCGCCTCGGACCGATCGACCAGTGCGAACGCCTCGGCCACAACGTCTTTGGGAACGCTCTCGCCGAAGTAGACGATGTCCGGCTTGAGCATCCCGCCGCAGCGCGGGCAGTCGAGGTAGCGAAACGACGCGGTGTCGGAAACGGCGGCGTCGGCGTCGGGGGCCACCGCCAGGCCGCCGACCGCCGCGGCGCTCTCGATGAACCCCGGGTTGAGCGCCTCGAGTTGCTCGGCGAGCGCGCCGCGGCTCAGGGTGTGGCCGCAGCCCAGGCACACCACCCGCGCGTAGGTGCCGTGCAGGTTGACGACGCTTCGGCTGCCGGCCTTGGTGTGCAGCAGATCGACGTTCTGGGTGATCACGCCGGTCACCACCGACGCGTGCTCCAGCGCGGCCAGCGCCCGGTGCCCGGCGTTGGGCGCGGTGTCGTGCATGTGCCGCCAGCCGACGTGGTTGCGCGCCCAATACCGTTGCCGGAAGGCCGGATCCGACGTGAACTGGCGGATGGTCATGGGATTGCTCGGCGGCGAATCGGGACCGCGGTAGTCGGGAATGCCGGAGTCGGTGGAGATACCGGCACCTGTCAGCACCGCGACCCGGCGACCGGCCAGCAGCGCGACCAGTTCGGGGGAGTCCACGCCTCGAGGGTAGTCGCCCCCCGCGAGGGTGCGTGTTTGTCCGGCGGCACGCCGCGAAACCTGACATTTTGCGCACGCTCGCGCCTGGTCGGGACTAACCGAGGCAGTCGGCCGCGGTGGTGAGTTCCGCGGACATGTTCTGCTCCATCATCTTCAGGGCCGCCTTGCCCAGGTCCGCGTCGATGTGGGCGACGGCGTCGGTGGGGATCACGACGGGGAAGTGGCGCACGTAGGCGTCGAGGGCCGTGTAGAGGATGCACTGCTCGGTGACCTGTCCGGTGAGGATCAACCGTCGGGTCTCCAGGCGGCCGAGCAGATAGGCCAGCGCCGTGGCGTAGAAGGCGCTGTGCCGGACCTTGGTCAGGACGCGGCACTCCTCGGACGGCACGATCGGCTTGACCAGGTCGGGCCGCGCCCCGTTGAGCGCGGAGCCGACGATGTCGGAGAACTGGGCGGTGAAATCGCCGTAGTTGTCGTTGACGTAGACCAGGTCGACGCCGTCGGCCCGACGTGCGTGGCGGACCAGGTCGGCGATCGGGTCCATGATTTTCTCGACATTGGGTATGAGTTCTTCAGCGTCGGGATGCTGATACGTATTCATCATGTCGACCACTACGACAGCGGTATCGCTCATACCGTTGGGGATACCCGAGGGGCACGGGTTGACACTGCGCGGGCGACAATGGGAGTGCGATGGATTTTTATAACAGCTACAACCAGGGCTTTGTCCGGGTCGCCGCGTGCACGCACCACACCACGATCGGTGATCCGGCGGCCAACGCCGACTCGGTCCTGCGGTTGGCGCGGGACTGCCACGACGACGGCGTCGCCGTGGCCGTGTTCCCGGAGCTGACGCTGTCCGGGTACTCCATCGAGGACATCGTGCTCCAGGACGTGTTGCTCGACGACGTCGAAGACGCCATCGGGGACATCGTCGCGGCGTCGGCCGATCTGCTGCCGGCGTTGGTCGTCGGCGCGCCCCTGCGCCACCGGCATCGCATCTACAACGCCGCGGTGGTGATCCACCGCGGCGCGGTGCTCGGGGTGGCGCCCAAGTCGTACCTGCCCACCTACCGCGAGTTCTACGAGCGCCGCCAGCTGGCGCCAGGGGACGACGAGCGCGGCGTCATCCGCATCGGCGACGTTGAGGCCCCGTTCGGTCCCGATCTGCTGTTCGCCGCGACGGATCTGCCCGACTTCGTGTTGCACGTCGAAATCTGCGAGGACATGTTCGTGCCGATCCCGCCCAGCGCGGAGGCGGCGCTGGCGGGGGCCACGGTGCTGGCCAACCTGTCCGGCAGCCCGATCACGATCGGCCGCGCCGAGGACCGTTGCCTGCTGGCCCGCTCGGCGTCGTCGCGGTGCCCGGCCGCCTATATCTACCCCGCCGCTGGGGGGGGCCTGTCTCTTTTTCCCATCTNGACATCGTCGCGGCGTCGGCCGATCTGCTGCCGGCGTTGGTCGTCGGCGCGCCCCTGCGCCACCGGCATCGCATCTACAACGCCGCGGTGGTGATCCACCGCGGCGCGGTGCTCGGGGTGGCGCCCAAGTCGTACCTGCCCACCTACCGCGAGTTCTACGAGCGCCGCCAGCTGGCGCCAGGGGACGACGAGCGCGGCGTCATCCGCATCGGCGACGTTGAGGCCCCGTTCGGTCCCGATCTGCTGTTCGCCGCGACGGATCTGCCCGACTTCGTGTTGCACGTCGAAATCTGCGAGGACATGTTCGTGCCGATCCCGCCCAGCGCGGAGGCGGCGCTGGCGGGGGCCACGGTGCTGGCCAACCTGTCCGGCAGCCCGATCACGATCGGCCGCGCCGAGGACCGTTGCCTGCTGGCCCGCTCGGCGTCGTCGCGGTGCCTGGCCGCCTATATCTACGCCGCCGCTGGGGAGGGCGAGTCGACGACCGACCTGGCCTGGGACGGGCAGACGATGATCTGGGAGAACGGCGTCCTGCTCGCCTCGTCCGAGCGTTTCCCCAAGGGGGAACGTCGCAGCGTCGCCGACATCGACACGGATCTGCTTCGCTCGGAACGGCTGCGGATGGGGACCTTCGACGACAACCGGCGCCACCACCGGACGTCGGCGGAGTCGTTCCGGCGCATCGAGTTCCGGGTCGACCCGCCGGGCGGCGACATCGGGCTGCGCCGCGAGATCGAGCGCTTCCCGTTCGTGCCGGCCGATCCGCAACGCCTGGAACAGGATTGCTACGAGGCGTACAACATCCAGGTGGCGGGGCTCGAGCAGCGGCTGCGCGCGCTGGACTTCCCGAAGGTTGTCATCGGCATCTCGGGCGGCCTGGACTCGACACACGCGCTGATCGTCGCCGCGCGGGCGATGGACCGCGAAGAGCGGCCGCGCAGCGACATCCTGGCGTTCACGCTGCCCGGCTTCGCGACTGGCGATCGCACCAAGCGCAACGCGATCGAGCTGTGTCGCGCGCTCGGCGTCACCTTCTCCGAGATCGACATCACCGAGACCGCGAAGCTGATGCTCAAGGAGATCGACCATCCGTTCTCGCGGGGCGAGAAGGTCTACGACGTCACCTTCGAAAACGTCCAGGCCGGCCTGCGCACCGATTACCTGTTCCGGCTGGCCAACCAGCGCGGCGGGATCGTGCTGGGCACCGGCGACCTTTCCGAGCTGGGGTTGGGTTGGTCCACCTACGGTGTCGGCGACCAGATGTCGCACTACAACGTCAACGGCGGCGTCCCCAAGACGCTGATCCAGCACCTGATCCGCTGGGTGATCTCGTCGGGGCAATTCGAGTCCGACGTGACGGATGTACTGCAGTCGGTGCTCGACACCGAGATCACCCCGGAGCTTGTTCCCAGTGGCGAGGAGGAGGAGCTGCAGAGCAGCGAGGCCAAGGTCGGACCCTTTGCCCTGCAGGACTTCTCGCTATTTTACGTGCTGCGGTTCGGGTTCCGGCCGTCGAAGATCGCATTCCTGTCGTGGCACGCGTGGAGCGATCCCGAGCAGGGCAACTGGCCGCCGGGATTCCCCGAGGACAAGCGACCGTCCTACTCGCTCAAGGAGATTCGGCACTGGCTCGGAGTCTTCGTGCAGCGGTTCTACTCGTTCAGTCAGTTCAAGCGCTCGGCGTTGCCCAACGGGCCCAAGGTGGCGCACGGCGGCGCGTTGTCGCCACGCGGGGATTGGCGCGCCCCGTCGGACATGTCCGCGCGCATCTGGCTCGACGAGATCCAGCGCGAAGTCCCCGAAGACTAGCGCGAGCCCGGCGGGCCGGGCGTCCGGCTCAGGCCCGCGCGCGACGCCAGCCCTGGTATTGCAGTTCGGCGAACAGCAGCGTGCCCACCCCGGCCGCCAGGTTCACTGCGACACCGGCCGACGTCAACGGGAAGACATCCGCGAGCACGAAAACGACGGCGGCCGCCGTGTACAGCAGATTCGCGACAATGACGCCCATGCCGGCCCGTCGCACCGACGCCCTGGCGGCCAGTCCGAAAACGACCACCCCGTAGGCGATCAAGAACACGCCCATTCCGTACTCGAACGCCCTCGTGGTGCCCGACAGTCCGGCGAGCCGGCCGGCCAGCGGGATGCCGGCCAGGCCAGCCAGTCCGCTGATGGCGGCGTCGGCCCGCATGGCAAGTCGAAGCAACCCGTCCCTGGTTCCGGTGCGGTCAATCGTGGTAGCGGACATGGTTTTCCTTTCTCGATGGCAAACAGCGACTGCCACCGAGGCTGCTCGTCAACCGCTGCCAGATCGACGCCAGACGCTGCCAAACACTGCCAACCGCAGGTCAGCGCGCAAAAACGCCCACCCAACCGCGCGGTGATGCAAGTGACAGATGGGGCGATCGGGTATCGCAGGCCATCGCCCACGACGTGGGCGCGCCGCGCTAGCGGATGAGTCCGACCCCGGGGACGAATCGACCCACGCTGGCCGCGTAGGCGCGATAGGCGTCGCCGTGCGTCCGCAACAGGTACGGTTCCTCGACGCGACGGACCTGTAGCTCGATCGTGGCGACGAGCAGGATAAGGCCGGCGAGGGCAACGACGTTCGGCGTCACCAGGACGATGCCGATCCCGAACAGGAACATCGCGTCGTAGATGGGGTTGCGGATCCGGCCGAACATGCCGGTGTGCACCAGCGTGGTGGTCTCGGTGGTGTCGACCCCGATCCGCCAGGAATCGCCCATCTCGAGTTGCGCGTACACCGTCGCCGCGATGCCCGCCGTGGCCGCCACGATGCCGACGGTTTGGATACAGACCTCGTTGAGCATCCGCAGCGGGCCAACCACTTTGGCCTCTTGCAGGATTGGGGCGCTCACCGCCACCGCCAGCGCTACCACGAAGCCGACACCGGCGAGGCGTTCCACCGGGCCGCCGGTTTTGATGCCGCGGAAGCCGGTGGAGCCGGTGCGCCGATACTGCAGCCAGCTGCGCCAGCCGAATCCGAGCACGCCGAAGATCGCGAAGAGCACCAGGGCCATGTCGGCAGCGGCTGTCGCTGGCATGCGAATTCCCATGACCGCCGTCATCGCCAGCGAGGTTACATCACCGCTCTCGGTCACCGAAACCCTTCCCGCAGTGCGGCGTCGATCGCGTCGGCGCCCGGTGCGCAGTCACCGGCGCCGGGCACCAGGGTGGCCAGCGCGC
>NZ_LT546237.1:2337251-2342854 GCF_900078675.2 Mycobacterium interjectum | reverse complement strand
GACGGCGCCGACGAACTGCGCGCGCGCTCCGGCGCGCGCCGCCGCCACGGCCTGGTTGCCGCCCTTGCCGCCGGGCGCGGAGGTCAGCGACGACGCCAGCACCGTTTGGCCCGGACTAGGCAGGGCATCGACGCCGAAGGTCAGGTCCATGTTCACGCTGCCGACCACGCAGACCCGCGCCATGGCGCCGACGTTAGTCGGGTCGAATTTTGACCCAGACAATGGCCATCCTCGGCACATTGACGCTGATCCTTTTTCGGCAATCCCCAATATCGTGATGTCCGCGCGTTAGTCTGCAGCGTGATCGGTGCTGCATCCCGTCACAGGGAGGGAAAGGCCATTGACATCAACCCAGCTCAAGGGCGCCGAAGCGGCCGCAAAAACGGGCGGGGCAAATACCTCTGAAAACGCCTCGGAAACCACCCCGGAATCCGGCCCCGCCGGAAAGCCGCGCAGGGGTACGCGCCGGCCGCTGGTATGGCACCGTTTTCGTTTCGGCATCCAGTCCAAGATCCTGGTGGCGATGCTGCTGTCGGGCATCCTCGGCGTGGGGGTGATCGGGCTCATCGGGGCCATAGCCGGCCGCAACGCCCTGCGGCAGGTCGAGTCCGAGCGGTTGATCGAGCTGCGCGAGTCGCAGAAGAGGCAGATTCAGGCGCTGTTTCGGGAGGTGACGAATTCCCTGATCGTCTACAGCGGCGGATTCAGCATCAACGAGGCCACCGCCGCGCTCACGGCGGGCTTGAACCAGCTGGGCAACGCGACGATCAACCCCGCTCAAGAGCAGGCGCTGGTCAACTACTACGACAACCAGATGATCGCCCCGATCAAGAAGGCGACCGGCGAGCTCATCGATCTGAACGCGGTGCTGCCGAGCTCCCCGGCGCAGAAATACGTGCAGGCGTACTACACCGCGCCGCCGCGGCCGACCGCCGACTCGCTGCCCGTTGCGGACGCCGGCGACGGCAGCGCATGGTCGGCGGCCAACGCCCGCTTCGATTTCTACATGCGCGATATCGTCACCCGCTTCGATTATCGCGACGCGCTGCTGCTGGACCTGCAGGGCAATGTCGTCTACTCCGTCCGGAAGGGGCCCGACCTCGGGACCAACATCCTCAACGGCCCCTACCGGGAATCGAATTTGAAGGACGCCTACCAGAAGGCGCTGCGCTCCAACGACGTCGATTTCGTCTGGATCACCGACTTCCAGCCTTATCAGCCGGCGCTCGACGCGCCCACGGCGTGGGTGGTCTCGCCGGTCGGCATGAACGGCAAGACGGACGGCGTCATGGCCTTACCGGTGCCGATCGCCAAGATCAACAACATCATGACCGCCAACAAACACTGGGAAGCCGCGGGCATGGGCACGGCGACCGAGACGTATCTGGCCGGCCCCGATGACCTGATGCGTTCGGATTCACGGCTGTTTCTGCAAGACCCGCAGGAATATCGGCGCGAGGCGATCGCCGCGGGCACCCCGCCCGACGTCGTGGAAAAGGCGCTCCAGTTGGGTGGCACGACGCTGGTGCAGCCGGTTGGGACCGCGGGTCTCAAGGCCGCCCAGCGCGGCGAGAGCGGCACCATGAGCGCCACCGATTACACGGGCAATAAGGAGTTGGAAGCCTATGCGCCATTGGACATCCCCAACTCCAACCTGCACTGGTCGATCCTGGCGACGCGCGACGACTCCGACGCGTTTGCGCGGCTGGGCAGGTTCAGCAAGACGCTGGTGATCGCGGTCACCGCGCTGGTGTTCGTCATCTGCGTGGCCTCGATGCTCATCGCCCAGGCGGCCATGCGCCCCGTCCGGCGCCTCGAGGAGGGCGCGCGGAAGATCAGCTCCGGTGACTACGACATCAACATTCCGGTGATGGCCCGCGACGAGATCGGCGATCTCACGGCGGCTTTCAATGAGATGAGCCGCAATCTCGCGATCAAAGAAGAGTTGCTCAACGAGCAGCGCAACGAGAACAATCGCCTGCTGCTGGCGCTGATGCCCGAGTCGCTCGTGCAGCGGTACCGCGAGGGCGAGGCGACCATCGCGCAGAAGCACCAGGACGTCGCGATCATCTTCGCCGACATCGCCGGGCTGGACGAGCTTTCGAACGACCTCACGGGCGATGAACTGGTGGCCATCGTCGACGATCTTTTCCGGCAGTTCGATTCGGCGGCAGAAACCCTTGGCGTCGAACGCATCCGCACGTTCCACAACGGCTACCTCGCGACCTGCGGGGTGATCACGCCGCGATTGGACAGCATTCACCGGACCGTCGATTTCGCCATCGAAATGCGCCGCATCATCGATCGGTTCAACCATCAGACCGGCCACGAGCTGGGCCTGCGGGTCGGCATCAACACCGGCAACGTCATCAGCGGTCTGGTGGGCCGGTCGAGTCTGGTCTACGACATGTGGGGTGCCGCGGTGAGCCTGGCCTACCAAATGCACAGGGGCGCACCGCAACCCGGCATCTACGTCAGCGCCCCGGTGTATGAGGCGATGCGCGACGTGCGGCAGTTCACGCCCGCCGGGACGATTTCGGTCGGCGGGACGGAGCAGGCGATGTACCGGTTGTCGGAGCGATGATGCATCTGTGGAGCTCCTCGTGGTTCTACTGGGCGATCGGCATCGCGATCGGGTTCCCGGTCGGGCTGATCTTCCTCACGGAGTTGCACCACACGCTCGTCCGCCGGAATAGCCGCCTGGCCCGGCAGGTGGGCCTGTTGCGCAACTACCTGCTGCCGCTCGTCGCGCTGCTGCTGCTGCTCGTCAAGGCCTCGCAGGTCCCGGCCGGGGACGTCCCCGTCCGGCTGCTCACCACGATGTTCGGCTTTCTGGTGTTGGTGCTCATGCTGTCGGGGCTCAACGCCACGGTGTTCGAGGGCGCACCCGAAGAGAGCTGGCGCGCCCGCATGCCCGCCATCTTCTTGGACGTCGCGCGCTTCGCGCTGATCGGCGTGGGCCTGGTCGTGATGCTGTCCTATATCTGGGGCGTCCGGGTCGGCGGCCTGTTCACCGCGCTGGGCGTCACCTCGGTGGTCATCGGCCTGATGCTGCAGAACTCCGTCGGGCAGATCGTGTCGGGCCTGTTCATGCTGTTCGAACAGCCGTTCCGGATCAATGAGTGGCTGGACACCGGGACGGCGCGGGGCCGTGTCGTCGAGGTGAACTGGCGGGCGGTGCACATCGACACCGGCAGCGGGATGCGGGTCACCCCGAACTCGGTGCTGGCCACGACGGCGTTCACGAACCTCAGCCGCCCCGCCGGCACCCACAAATTGGCGATCACGACGACGTTTGCGGCCGCCGACCCGCCCGACCGGGTTTGCGCGATGCTCTCGCGCGTCGCCCTGGGCCTGCCCCAGCTCAAGCCCGACAGCGTGCCCCGCTCGGTGCCCGCCGGTGGCGGCGAATACCGCACCTCCTTCGGACTGAGCTCACCCGCGGACGATGGCGCCGCGAAGTCGACCTTTCTGCGCTGGGTCTGGTACGCCGCGCGGCGGGAGGGCCTGCACCTGGACAACTGCGACGACGATTATTCGACTCCCGAACGGGTGGAGAAGGCGCTGCGGACGGTCGTGGCGCCGGCTTTGCGGCTGAACGCCGACGAACAGCGGTCACTGCATTCCTGCGCGGAGCTGGTCAGATACGGCGCCGACGAGACGGTGGAGTACGCCGGTCAGGTGCCCAGCGGGATGACGTTCCTGGTCGCTGGGCGCGTGCAACTGACCGCGCTGGCCGACGACGGCTCGATCGTGCCGATCAGCACGCTGGTCGAGGGCTCGTTCCTCGGCCTGACCGCGCTGACTCGGCAGCCGAACATGGCAAGCGCATACGCGCTCGAGGAAGTGACCGCCCTGGAGATCGACCGGGAGCACATCGAGCACCTGGTGATGCGTGAACCGTTGCTGCTACAGAACTTTGGCCACATTCTCGACGAACGGCAAAGCAAGGTGCGCCAGGCGCGCCGCGGCGAGCGGGTGGGATGAGGCGCGGCGATCGCGAGCGCGGTGTAGCCGGGCGCTGCGGGTCGCCGCCATCTGACCCCGCGGCGATCGCGAGCGCGGTGTAGCCGGGCGCTGCGGGTCGCCGCCATTCTGACACGGCGCCAGCCGTTGCGTGGGGCAGCCTGACCTGGTCGGCGACGGCCCGATACCCTGGTTCAATGAGTCTGCAAGCTCCCTCGCTTCCTGACTTGCGCCGCGACGTCCACGACGCCGCCCGCCGCGCCCGGGTCGCCGCCCGCGCGCTGGCGCTGTTGCCGACGGTCGCCAAGGATGCGGCATTGCAGTCCGCCGCGGACGCGGTTGTCGCCCACACCGAGCGGATCCTGGCGGCCAACGCCGAGGACCTCGAGGCCGCTCGCGCCGCCGGCACCCCCGCGGCGATGCTCGATCGGTTGGCGCTGAACCCCAAGCGCGTCGACGGAATCGCCGCCGGCCTGCGACAGGTCGCGGGACTGCCCGACCCGGTCGGGGAGGTGCTGCGCGGCTACAGCCTGCCCAACGGTCTGCACCTGCGCCAGCAGCGGGTCCCGCTCGGCGTCGTCGGCATGATCTACGAGGGCCGGCCCAACGTCACCGTGGACGCCTTCGGCTTGGCGCTCAAGTCCGGCAACGCGGTGCTGCTGCGCGGCAGTTCGTCGGCGGCGAAGTCCAATCAGGCCCTCGTCGACGTGTTGCGCGCGTCGCTGATCAGCGAGGACCTGCCCGCCGACGCGGTCCAGCTGTTGTCGGCCGCCGACCGATCCACGGTCACCCACCTGATCCAGGCCCGCGGCCTGGTCGACGTCGTGATCCCGCGCGGGGGAGCGAGCCTGATCGACGCGGTGGTGCGCGACGCCCAGGTGCCCACCATCGAGACCGGCGTCGGCAACTGCCACGTCTACGTGCACGAATCCGCCGACCTGGATGTGGCGGAACGGATCCTGCTGAACTCGAAAACCCGGCGCCCCAGCGTCTGCAACGCCGCCGAGACGCTGCTCGTCGACGCCGCGATCGCGGGTGTTGCCATGCCCAGGCTGATCGACGCGCTGGAACACGCCGGGGTGACCGTTCACGGGGGGCTTGGTGCGGACGCGCACGAGGCCGACCTGCGCCGCGAATACCTGTCGATGGATATCGCGGTGGCGGTGGTCGACGGCGTAGACGCCGCGATCGCCCACATCAACGAGTACGGCACCGGACACACCGAGTCCATCGTGACCACGAACATGGCTGCGGCCCAACGCTTTACCGACGGAGTCGACGCGGCCGCGGTGATGGTCAACGCTTCGACGGCATTCACCGACGGCGAGCAGTTCGGGTTCGGCGCCGAGATCGGCATCTCCACGCAGAAGCTGCACGCCCGCGGACCGATGGGATTGCCGGAACTGACCTCCACCAAGTGGATCGCGTGGGGGGACGGGCAGACCCGCCCGGCCTGACGCGCCGAGAAGAAAGCTTTTAGGAGAACTGAGATTGTGAGTGTGCCAGCCCGCCCTGCGCCGTTGTTCGCCGACATCGACGACGTCTCGCGGCGGTTGGCCGAGACCGGCTACCTGCCCGACACCGCCACCGCGACCGCCGTGTTCCTGGCCGACCGGCCCGGCCAGCCCGCGCCGGTG
>NZ_LT546237.1:2304036-2337100 GCF_900078675.2 Mycobacterium interjectum | reverse complement strand
CGCGCAGATCGACGTCGAGGCGCCGGGCGCCCGCCTGGCCTGGCGCGAGGACGCGACGTGGGCGCCGCACGGCGGGGAAAGCAGGGTCGATGTGGCCGCCCGCAGCCTGCCGCTGATCGCCGAACTGGTGTCCGGCGAGTCGGAATGGGGCGACCCGAACCAGCCGGACCGGCCGGTGGTGCTGGTCGCCCACGGCGGGCTGATCGCCGCGCTGTCGGCCGCGCTGCTGCGGCTTCCGGTCGCCAACTGGCCGATTCTGGGCGGCATGGGCAATGCGAGTTGGGTGCAGCTGTCTGGTCACTCCGACGATTGGGGCGCCGGCGCCGATTTCGATGCCATCCGCTGGCGCCTGGACGTGTGGAACGCTTCGGCGCAGGTTTCCAACGATGTCCTCTGAACGCCCCCCCAGGCGGGGGTCCCGGCCCACCCTGCTGGTGTTCGCCGACTCCCTGTCCTATTACGGGCCGACCGGGGGCCTGCCCGCCGACGACCCGCGCATCTGGCCCAACATTGTTGCCTCGCAGTTGGATTGGGATGTGGAGCTGATCGGTCGCATCGGCTGGACCAGCCGCGACATCTGGTGGGCGGCGACGCAGGATCCGCGGGCCTGGGCGGCGCTGCCCAGGGCGGGGGCGGTGATCTTCGCCACGGGCGGGATGGATTCGCTGCCGTCGGTGTTGCCCACCGCGTTGCGCGAGCTGATCCGCTATGTGCGGCCGCCGTGGCTGCGGCGCTGGGCCCGCGACGGCTACGCCTGGCTGCAGCCCAGGCTTTCGCCGGTGGCGAGGCCCGNGGTTCGGTCGCCGGGTTCAGCCACTTCACCCTGCTGCTGGTGCACGCGCTGCGCCAACAGTTCTCGCGGGTCCGCGTGTTCGCCTTCATCGACACGACCGACGAGGTGACCCACATGTTCGGGCCCGAAGCCGATCTGGCCGTGGCGATCCAGCGGATCACCCGCGAGGCCGGCGTGTACAGCCGCGACGGCCACTCCGACTACGGCAACGCGTTCGCGTCGTTCGCGCAAGCGTTTCCCAACGTGCTGTCGCCGCGCGCATCGCTGCTGGTGCTCGGCGACGGCCGCACCAACTACCGCAATCCGGAGACCGAGTTGCTGGCCCACATGGTGACCGCGAGCCGGCACGCGCACTGGCTCAACCCCGAACCCAAGCACCTGTGGGGCAGCGGCGATTCGGCGGTGCCGCGCTACCAAGAGGTCATCACGATGCACGAATGCCGGTCCGCCAAGCAATTGGCCGCGGTGATCGACCAGCTGCTGCCGGTGTGAATTTTGCCCAGCGTGCGTGTTCGTCCGGCGACACGCCGCACTAGCCGTAAAAGTGCGCACGCTCGCGCAGGCGCCAGCTGGGAAATCGGGCGCTGTCGCCGGCTCAAGTAAGCTGGCACATCGTGCAAAAGCAGCTTCGCAGGTTGGGAGTGATGGGTGGGACGTTCGACCCCATCCATTACGGCCACCTGGTTGCCGCCAGTGAGGTTGCCGACCTGTTCGACCTCGATGAGGTGGTGTTCGTGCCCAGCGGCCAGCCGTGGCAGAAGAGCCGGCACGTCTCCGCCGCCGAGGACCGCTATCTGATGACGGTGATCGCCACCGCGTCCAATCCCCGCTTCTCGGTGAGCCGGGTCGACATCGACCGCGGCGGGCCCACCTACACCCGGGACACCTTGCGGGATCTGCACGCCCTCAACCCGGAATCGCGGCTGTACTTCATCACCGGCGCCGACGCGCTGGAAAGCATCCTGTCCTGGCAGGGCTGGGAAGAACTGTTCGGGCTGGCGCGCTTCATCGGCGTCAGCCGCCCCGGGTACGAGCTGCGGCGCGAACACATCACCGGCGTGCTGGGCGAGCTGACCGAGGACGCGCTGACCCTCGTCGAGATCCCGGCGCTGGCGATCTCCTCGACCGACTGCCGCCAGCGCGCCGAGCAGGGCCGCCCGCTGTGGTACCTGATGCCCGATGGCGTCGTGCAGTACGTCTCCAAGCGCCGGCTGTACCGCGCCGAACGCACCACCCTGGCCACGGGGAACAACCCGTGACCGCGACGCGGGAGGCGATCGACATGGCGACCGTCGCCGCCACCGCGGCCGCCTCGAAACTTGCCGACGACGTGCTGGTCATCGATGTCTCCGGCCAGCTGGTCATCACGGATTGCTTCGTCATCGCCTCGGCGTCCAACGAGCGGCAGGTCAACGCGATCGTCGACGAGGTCGAGGAGAAGATGCGCAGGGCGGGCTACCGGCCGGCGCGGCGCGAGGGTGCCCGGGAGGGGCGCTGGACGCTGCTGGACTACCGCGACATCGTCGTGCACATCCAGCATCAGGACGATCGCAACTTCTATGCCCTGGACCGCCTGTGGGGTGATTGCCCGGTGGTGCCGGTGGAGCTGGACGACTCGGCGGGCGCGCAATGAGGGTCCGCCGGCTGGTGATGTTGCGGCACGGACAGACCGACTTCAATCTGGGCAGCCGGATGCAGGGCCAGCTGGACACCCAGCTCAGTGAACTGGGGCGCGCACAGGCGGTGGCCGCCGCCGAGGTGCTGGGCAAGCTGCAGCCGCTGCTGATCGTGTCGTCGGATCTGCGGCGCGCCTACGACACCGCTGTCAAGCTGGCGGAGCGGACGGGGCTGAAGGTCTGGGTGGACGATCGCTTGCGGGAGACCCATCTCGGCGACTGGCAGGGCCTGACGCACGCGCAGATCGACGTCGAGGCGCCGGGCGCCCGCCTGGCCTGGCGCGAGGACGCGACGTGGGCGCCGCNGCGCTGTACGAGTGGAACCACGCCAAGCAGATTCTTCGTATTCAGGCCGGCTCCGGCGACTGGGATCAGACCAAGGACGACGTGTTCAGCGAGGAGTTCCTGCTGCAGCGTCCGCTGCTGACCGCCATCCGGCGCACCGAGCCGACCGTGTTGCTGATCGACGAGACCGACAAGGCCGACATCGAGATCGAGGGCCTGTTGCTCGAGGTGCTGTCCGACTTCGCGGTCACCGTCCCCGAATTGGGCACGATCACCGCCGAGCGGACGCCGCTCGTGGTGCTGACCTCCAACGCCACCCGCGAGTTGTCCGAGGCGCTGAAGCGCCGCTGCCTGTTTTTGCACATCGACTTCCCGAGCCCCGAGCTGGAGCGGCGCATCCTGCTGTCGCGGGTCCCCGAGCTGCCCGCGCACCTGGCCGAGGAGTTGGTGCGCATCATCGGCGTGCTGCGCGGGATGCAACTGAAGAAGGTGCCCTCCATCGCCGAGACGATCGACTGGGGCCGCACGCTGCTGGCGCTGGGCCTGGACACCATTGACGACGCGGTGGTCGCCCAGACACTCGGTGTGGTCCTCAAACACCAATCCGACCAGCAACGCGCGGCCGGGGAGCTCAGGCTCAACTGATGGCCGCCCGCCGCGTCCGCCCCACCCGCCCGCTCGCCCCGCACGGGCTGCCGGGCCACCTGGTGGGATTCGTGGAAGCGCTTCGCGGAGTGGGCATTTCGGTGGGGCCCTCGGAGACCGTGGACGCCGGCCGGGTGATGGCCACCCTCGGCTTGAGCGATCGCGAGGTGCTGCGCGAGGGCATCGCCTGCGCGGTGCTGCGCCGCCCCGATCACCGCGACACCTACGACGCCATGTTCGACCTGTGGTTTCCCGCGGCGCTGGGCGCGCGCGCTGTGGTCACCGACGGTGCGGCCGACGCGGCGTCGGGCGGCGAATCGTTGCCGGCCGACGACGTCGAAGCGATGCGCCAGATGCTGTTGGACCTGCTCAACGAGAACCCCGACCTCGCGGACATGGACGAGCGCCTGGTGGCGATGGTCGCGCGGATCGTGGAAGCCTACGGCAAATACAGTTCCAGCCGCGGCCCGTCGTTCTCGTCGTACCAGGCGCTCAAGGCGATGGCGTTGGACGAATTGGAGGGCAAGCTGCTGGCGGGCCTGCTCGCCCCGTACGGCGACGAGCCCACTCCCACCCAGGAGCAGATCGCCAAAGCGCTTGCCGCGCAGCGGATCACGCAGTTGCGCAAGATGGTCGACGCGGAGACCAAGCGCCGCACCGCCGAGCAGCTCGGCCGCGACCACGTCCAGATGTACGGCATCCCACAGCTTTCCGAGAACGTCGAGTTCCTGCGCGCCTCGGGCGAGCAGCTGCGCCAGATGCAACGCGTTGTGGCGCCGCTGGCCCGCACCCTGGCGACCCGGCTGGCGGCGCGCCGGCGCCGCTCGCGCGCCGGGGTGATCGACCTGCGCAAGACGCTGCGCAAGTCGATGTCCACCGGCGGCGTGCCGATCGACGTGGTGCTGGCCAAACCCCGCCCGGCGCGCCCGGAACTGGTGGTGCTGTGCGACGTGTCGGGTTCGGTCGCCGGGTTCAGCCACTTCACCCTGCTGCTGGTGCACGCGCTGCGCCAACAGTTCTCGCGGGTCCGCGTGTTCGCCTTCATCGACACGACCGACGAGGTGACCCACATGTTCGGGCCCGAAGCCGATCTGGCCGTGGCGATCCAGCGGATCACCCGCGAGGCCGGCGTGTACAGCCGCGACGGCCACTCCGACTACGGCAACGCGTTCGCGTCGTTCGCGCAAGCGTTTCCCAACGTGCTGTCGCCGCGCGCATCGCTGCTGGTGCTCGGCGACGGCCGCACCAACTACCGCAATCCGGAGACCGAGTTGCTGGCCCACATGGTGACCGCGAGCCGGCACGCGCACTGGCTCAACCCCGAACCCAAGCACCTGTGGGGCAGCGGCGATTCGGCGGTGCCGCGCTACCAAGAGGTCATCACGATGCACGAATGCCGGTCCGCCAAGCAATTGGCCGCGGTGATCGACCAGCTGCTGCCGGTGTGAATTTTGCCCAGCGTGCGTGTTCGTCCGGCGACACGCCGCACTAGCCGTAAAAGTGCGCACGCTCGCGCAGGCGCCAGCTGGGAAATCGGGCGCTGTCGCCGGCTCAAGTAAGCTGGCACATCGTGCAAAAGCAGCTTCGCAGGTTGGGAGTGATGGGTGGGACGTTCGACCCCATCCATTACGGCCACCTGGTTGCCGCCAGTGAGGTTGCCGACCTGTTCGACCTCGATGAGGTGGTGTTCGTGCCCAGCGGCCAGCCGTGGCAGAAGAGCCGGCACGTCTCCGCCGCCGAGGACCGCTATCTGATGACGGTGATCGCCACCGCGTCCAATCCCCGCTTCTCGGTGAGCCGGGTCGACATCGACCGCGGCGGGCCCACCTACACCCGGGACACCTTGCGGGATCTGCACGCCCTCAACCCGGAATCGCGGCTGTACTTCATCACCGGCGCCGACGCGCTGGAAAGCATCCTGTCCTGGCAGGGCTGGGAAGAACTGTTCGGGCTGGCGCGCTTCATCGGCGTCAGCCGCCCCGGGTACGAGCTGCGGCGCGAACACATCACCGGCGTGCTGGGCGAGCTGACCGAGGACGCGCTGACCCTCGTCGAGATCCCGGCGCTGGCGATCTCCTCGACCGACTGCCGCCAGCGCGCCGAGCAGGGCCGCCCGCTGTGGTACCTGATGCCCGATGGCGTCGTGCAGTACGTCTCCAAGCGCCGGCTGTACCGCGCCGAACGCACCACCCTGGCCACGGGGAACAACCCGTGACCGCGACGCGGGAGGCGATCGACATGGCGACCGTCGCCGCCACCGCGGCCGCCTCGAAACTTGCCGACGACGTGCTGGTCATCGATGTCTCCGGCCAGCTGGTCATCACGGATTGCTTCGTCATCGNTCGCGTCACTGCCGTCGGTGCACATCGCCCAGACGTACGGCCGGGCCCATCACGGCCGGCCCGGGACCGTCGCGGCGATCACCGAATGGGCGCAGCAACACGACATTCCGCTGGTGGATCTCAAAGCCGCGGTGGCCGAACAGGTGATGAGCGGCCGCGGCAATCCCGACGGCATCCACTGGAATTTCGAAGCCCACCAGGCGGTCGCGGAGCTGATGCTCAAGGCGTTGGCCGAAGCCTTGCAGAAATCCGAAGTCCCGAACGAGAAGCCGCGCGGGTAGGGCCATGGGTGTCGTGGTGGTGACCGATGCGTCGTCTCGCTTGCCCGCCGATCTGCTCGAAAAATGGTCGATACGAGTGGTTCCGCTGCACATCCTGCTCGACGGCCGCGACCTGCGCGACGGCATCGACGACGTCCCCGAAGACATCTATCAGCGGCACGCCACCACCGCGGCCGCCACCCCCGCCGAACTGGCCAACGCCTACCAGCAGGCGCTGACCGACAGTGGGGGCGACGGCGTGGTTGCGGTGCACATCTCCTCGGCGCTGTCGGGAACCTGCGGCGCCGCCCAGCGGACGGCGGCCGACCTCGACCCGAACGTGCGCGTCGTCGACTCGCGATCCGCGGCGATGGGCACCGGTTTCGTCGCGCTGGCCGCCGCNGCGATGATCGACCGGGTCTGCGAGGTCGTCGGTGAGGCCCCTGCCGCCCTCGCGGTGCACCATGTCGCCAACCCGGACGGCGCGAAGGAGGTCGCGGCGGCCCTGGCGGAGCGGCTACCGGCGTGCGAGCCGGCGATCATCACCCCGCTGGGGCCGGTGCTCGCGTTGCACGTCGGCGCGGGAGCCGTCGCCGTCTGCGTGGAACTACCCGAGTCCTAGGCCGGCGCCCGCACCGCGCGGTGGGCATTGTCGCCGCGCGGGTGCACGACCTGTGGCCACCAGAACCAGCGCCCGAGCAGCACCGCGATCGACGGCATCAGCAGCGTGCGCACGATCAGCGTGTCGAGCAGCAGGCCGATGCAGACGGTCGACCCGAACTGGCCCAGCACGCGCAGGTCGCTGCCCAGCA
This sequence comes from Mycobacterium interjectum, assembly GCF_900078675.2. Classification (GTDB taxonomy): domain Bacteria; phylum Actinomycetota; class Actinomycetes; order Mycobacteriales; family Mycobacteriaceae; genus Mycobacterium; species Mycobacterium interjectum. The sequence goes on along the minus strand of NZ_LT546237.1, from coordinate 2,330,287 downwards.
TAGAGGCCATGGTGAAGGCGAACACCAGGCCCGCCGCCGTCACCACCCCGCCGGTGCCGGCCATCGACCGGATGATCCCGGTCTTGAGCCCGGCGTGGATCTCTTCCCTGAACCGGGACACCAGCAGCAGGTTGTAGTCGGAACCGACCGCCAGCAGGATGATCACCGACAGCGCCGCCACGATCCAGTGGATCTTGATGCCGAACAGGTCCTGCCAGATCAACACCGAGAGCCCAAAGGACGCCGCGATCGAGCTCGCGGCCGTGCCCACGATCACCAGCGCGGCGACCACGCTTCGGGTCAGCAGCAACATGATCATGAAGATCAGCGTCAGGGCCGACACCACCGCGATCATCAGGTCGTACTTCTCGCCGTCGGCCATGTCCTTGAAGGTGGCGGCGGTGCCCCCGAGATAGACCTTCGCGTCCGACAGGGAGGACTGCTTGAGCCCCTCCTGCGCGGCGGTGCGCTCGGCCGCGACCCGCGAAATGCCCTCGGGCGTCATCGGATCGCCCTGATGGGTGATGAAGAACCGCGCCGATTTGCCGTCGGGCGACAAGAACATGCGCAGGCCCGTCTGGAAATCGGGGTTGTCGAAGGCCTCCGGCGGCAGATAGAAGAAGTCGTCATTCTTCGACTGGTCGAAGCTCTGCCCCATGACGATGGCCGTGTTGCTCATCGCCTCCATCTGGTCGATCATCGCCTTGAACGTCTGGTAGAGCGTCAGCGTGATCCCACGGGTGGTCTTCAGCGTCGCGATCAGCGTGGGAAACAGCGCCGTCAGGTCGTGCGTGGCGTTGGCGGTGTGCTGGATGTCGGCCGTGAGGAAGTGGAACTGCTCGGCGAGTTGGTCAAACCCGTCCAACGAGTCGAACAGGGACCGCAACCCGATGCACAACGGAATGTCGTAGCAGTGCCGCTCCCAATAGAAGTAGCTGCGGACCGGCCGGAAGGTGTCGTCGAAATCCGCGATGTGGTTTCGCAGGTTATCGGTGATCTCCGAGGTCACCGCCGTGGTCTTGGCGCTCTCGTCGGCGGCTTTCGACAGATCGAGCGACACCTCGTACTGGCGCTGCGTCGTGTCGATCTGGGTCTGCAGGTCATCGGCCATCTTCAGGATGTCGTTCATGCGCTCCTTGAGGAAGCTCATGTTCTGCATGGTGGTCTGGCTTTGGATGCTGTTCTGGAACGGTATCGAGCTGTGCTGGATCGGAATGCCCAGCGGCCTGGTGATGTCCTGGACCATGGCGATGCCGAGCGTGCGCATCTCGTTTCTGGCCACCCGGTCCAACACCAGCATGTCGGCCGTGTTTCGCATGTCGTGGTCGGCCTCGACCATCAGCAGGTCGGGGTTCATCCGCGCCTCGGAAAAGTGCCGGTTCGCCGCCTCTTGTCCCTGGTTGGACGGCGCAGACGCCGGCAGGTAGTGGCGGTCGTTGTAGCTCGTCACGTAGCTCGGCAGGGCGACCATGCCGACCAGCACGACGGCGGCGCTGACCGCGAGAACGGGTGCGGGCCAACGCACTACGGCGGTGCCCACCCGGCGCCAGAGCCGCCCTTGTCTGGCCGCACGCTTGGTCTCGAAGAGGTGAAAGCGGCTGCCCACGAAGATCACGGCGGGGCCCAGGGTGAGCCCGGCCGCGACCACGACGAGCATGCCGATCGCCACGGGTGCGCCCATGGTGTTGAACCACGGCAGCCGGGCGAAACTCAGGCAGTAGGTGGCGCCGGCGATCGTCAGACCCGACCCCAGGACAACGGGGGCCACGCCTTTGAATGTGGTGTAATACGCGGTTTCTCGATCTTCGCCGGCGCGTAGGGCCTCCTGATACCGGCCGACGAGAAAGATGCCGTAGTCCGTTCCCGCGGCGATCGCCAGCATGGTCAGGATGTTCGCGGCGAACGTGGTGAGCCCGAAGGCGTTGTGATACGCCAAAACCGCGACGACCCCGCGCGAGCATGCCAGCGCGACGAACGTCATGAACAACTGGACGAGCGTGGTCACGATGGAGCGGTAGACCAGCAGCAGCATGATGGCGATCGCCGCCAGGGTGAACAGCGTGATCTTGGCCAGGCTGGCGTTGCCGATCAGGTGCATGTCGTCGGACAGCGCCGCGGGACCGGTGACGTAGGCCTTCACGCCGGGCGGCGCCTTGTTCTCGTCGATCACCTTGCGAACGGCCTCCACGGACTCGTTCGCCTGCGTGGTGCCTTGGTTACCCGCGAGGTTCACCTGCACGTAGGCGCTTTTGGCGTCGGCGCTCTGTGCGCCCGCGGCCGTCAGCCGGTCGCCCCAGAAGTCCTGGATGTGCTGGATGTGCTTGGGATCTTGGCGCAGCTGCCGAATCAACTTGTCGTAGTAGTGGTGCGCGTCGTCGCCCAGGGGTTGCTGGCCCTCCAGCACGATCATCACCGTGCTGTTGGAATCGAATTCCTTGAAGTTGTGGCCCAGCCGCATCATCGCCTTCATCGACGGCGCGTCCAGGGGGGTCATCGGCGCCGAATGCGCTTCGCCGACAACTTCCAGCCGGGGAACGATGACGTTCACGAGGACCGTCACGAACACCCACGCCAAAATGATCGGCACCGCGAACCAGCGGATCATGTGCGGGATGTACGGCCAATGGCCGCGCTCGGGGCGCCCGGGGCGCTGGGCCTTGATCGGGCCGGTGTCCGCGGTGTCGTCGACGGCTCGGGTGTTCACCTCGCTCATGCGGACTTCACCAGGCAGAACGTCTGGGCGTTGTGGCCGTCGGAGTTCTGCTGTTCGCGCACGACCCCGTCGACGGTGATTTTGCAGCTGATCCGGTTGCCGTCGGTTTGCGCCATGATGTTGGCGCTCACCGAGGGCAGGGTGGTCGAGATCGTGGTCGACCACGGCAGCGGCGCCGCGTTGACCTGGTGGGTGTTGGCGTTTTCGTCCCAGTAGTTGATGTCCGCGACGCTGCCGGGGGGACCGGAGACCTCGTAGACCACGACCTTCGGGTTGAACTGGACGATCTCGATGCCGGCGCCCGCGTTCGCGTTGAGGTCCTGCGAGCCGAAGATTTTGTGCAGCCGCGACACGACCAGGCCCGAGACCGCCAGCACAACCAGCAACAACAGCGGTATCCACGCCCGCTTGACGGCGCGGGTTATGGCGCCGGTCTTTGGTCTAGCCCTCACCTGACCGCCTTCCACTCAGCGCTGCCCGGTGGACAACATCCGTCGTCGACAGAACATTTGCTCAGCTAAGCATCGTAAACCGTAGTGCACGGAACCGTTCCTCGGGGGTGCCGACTTTGTGACGACCGACACGGGTCCGTCAGCGGGCCAGCCGGCCGGTGACCGGCGGGAGGTCGGCGAGCGTCACGATGCCGGGCCTGGCGGCGACGACGGCCGGGACCGCGTTGGTTACCGGCATCGCGGTGTAGATCATTCCCAGCCCCATGAAGCCGGGCTCCGTCCAATCCTTCGGCGGCAGGCAGTGCAGCACGGTGCGCATGTTGGGCAGGCCGAACACCTGGATGACGTGGCCGTGCTCGAGGGGTTTGGGCGGCACCACGTGATTGCCCATGGTCCAGTTGAATCCGACGCTGACGACGTTGCGATCGCCTTCCCAGCCGCGGTGGTAGCCGTAGACGCTGCCCACCGTTCCCGCGGGGATCTTCATGAAGCCCAGATCGGAGTCGGCGGTGGCCGCGGTGAAGGTGACGTCGAAGGTCATCCTGTCCAGCTTCGCTCCGATCGCGTCGGCCATCATCGCGGCGGACTCCGCGAAGACCTCGCTTTCGGTCCGCACGCTCTCGGCCAGCCCCGGGGTGTCGGGATCCTGCGAGAACCCCATCGCCGTCTGGGTTTCGGCCGACTCGTACGTCGAGCAGTCCACCGACTCGGTGATGCGGATTTCGTCGACGCGCTCACAGGAGGCGGACAGCACCATGCCCACCATGTTCGTCATCCCCGGGTGCGCCCCGCTGCCGAAGATCGTCGAACCGCCCCGCTCGCAGGCGTCCACGATGCGCTTGCGGTCCGCCGGTGTCTGCTTGCCGCCGGTGATCCACGCGGCGCTGGTGCACACGTTGACGCCCGACTCCAGCAGCCGCACGAGTTCGTCGATGTTGGGCCACAACGGGTTATAGCAACACGCGTCGGGTCGCAGCGCCAGCAGCGCGTCGATGTCGTTGGTGGCCTTAACCCCGGTCGGCTCCGGCCATCCGGACAGCTCGGCGGCGTCGAGTCCGACCTTTTCGGCGCCGTGCGCGTAAACCCCGACCAGCTCCATGTCGGGTCGGCCAATGATGGCGTGCAACGAGCGGCGCCCGATGTTGCCGGTGGTCCACTGAATCACGCGAAACGGACGGTCTGCGCTGTTTGTGCTCATCGAATGGCTCCTTTGCCGGTGCGGTTGGACCATTATGTGCAACCGGGGTCGGGGCTCAGGCGTCCAGCCGGGTGAATTGGTCCTGGCGGTATTGTTCGACGCAGGCGGCGCGCCGGATCTTGCCGCTCGTCGTGGTGGGAATCGACCCGGGCGACACCAGGACGAGGTCCCCGACATGCAATCCGTGCGCGTTGGATATCGCCGAGGTGACGTCGCTTTTGACGCCGCTGAGCCAGTGCGTCGCCTCCTCGGCGGAATCGCCCCGCTTCTTGAGCTCGACGACGGTGACCAGCTTCTCGGTGCTGTTCACCGGAACCGATATCGCCGCGACCCGGCCGCCCGTGATCTCTTGGACCGTCGCCTCGATGTCCTCGGGGTAGTGATTGCGCCCGCGGATGATCAGCAGATCCTTGATCCGGCCGACGATGAACAGCTCACCGGAGAAGACGAAACCCAGGTCGCCGGTTCTCAGCCACGGTCCGCCGGGCGTGCCCGGCGACGGGTCGGTGAGCACCGCGCCGAAGCAGCGCTGCTCCTCCGGCGGTTTGCCCCAGTAGCCGTCGGCGACGTTGGGACCATGAAGCCAAATCTCACCGACCACGCCGGACGGGCACTCGCGGCCGTCGGAGTCGACGATGCGCAGCGTGGGTGATTGCGGCACTTTGTATTTGACCAGCGCCGTGCCGGCGTCCTCCGCGCAGCGCCGAACACGGCCGGCGGACAGCTCCGCGGCGTCGAAATGAACCGCGCCCGACGAATCGCTCCAGGTGCCCGCCGTCACGAAGACGGTCGCTTCCGCCAAACCGTACGAGGGCCGCACCATGTGATCGCGAAAATTGAAGTGGGCGAACCGATCAACGAAGCGTTGCAGTGTGGCCGGCTCGACACGTTCGGCACCGCTGATGATGCCCAGCACCTCGCCGAGGTCGAGCCCGGCCAGGTCGCCCTCGGTCGTCTTGCGGGCGGCCAGGTCGTAGGCGAAGTTCGGCGCCGCGGAAAACGCGTGCGGATTTCTCGCTAATGCTTGCATCCATCTGGCCGGCCGCTCCAAAAATGCGACCGGACTCGTCAGCTCTCCGCGAAAGCCGCCCAGGATCGGTGCGCAGACCCCCAGCACCAAACCCATGTCGTGGTAGAAGGGCAACCACGAAACGATCGTGAGATCCGACGGGACTTTGATCTGGGATTCCGCGAAGAAGCTGCGCATCAGCTGGTCGAAATTCACCTGCAGGTTGCGGTGCGAGATCATGACCCCGGTCGGCAGCCGGGTGGAACCCGAGCTGTACTGCAGATAGGCGATGGTGGGCAAATCGGCTGTCCGGGCGCTTGTTTCGGCGTCGGCGTCGAGATCGATCTCATCGATTTCCACGATCTCGGGAGCAACCTGCAGGCGCGCTCGGTCGATATATTGGGCGATGTCATCGGCCACCGCGGCCGTTGTGAGGACAACTGACGGCGACGTGTCGGCCAGGATCGCGCTGACGCGCTCATGACTGGAGCCGCGGTGCGGCAACGGGAGCGGAACCGCGATCAGCCCGGCCTGCATCGATCCCAAGAATGCCGCGATGTAATCGAGGCTTTGGGGGGCCAGGATGACTGCCCTGTCTCCGACCGACCCGTGAAGGCTGAGCTCGCGGGCCGCATTCAACGTTCGACGGGATAGTTGCGGCCACGTGAGACACTCAGGAACACCCGCCCGGTCGTAGGCGTAATCGGTAAACGTAAACGCCACGTCATGGGGCCGAAGGCGGGCCCGTGCGTGCAGCATCGACAGAATTTTCGATTGAGACATAAGGGGTTACATCACGTCCGTACTAGTTGTCGACTCCATCGGATGGAGTCAGTGGTCGGCCTGTCCTGCCCCGTGCGACAACACGGACATGGCACCGGCAAGGATCTGTGAGAACGGGTCGGCGCCGCCGCCGAAGGTCGCCTGGTTGGCCGGCGCCGTGACTTCCGCCGGGTCGAAGCCGTGCACCGGGTCCACCTGAACCGGAGCGGTCGACGGGTCGTCGTTTCGCGAATAGCCGGCGTTCACCCGGGGCATCAGGATCGCATCGAGTTTGTTCAGCGTGTCTTCCGGGATCCCGATGTATTTCAGCGGCATGACCAGCGGAAGGTGCTTCTCCGGGACCATGATCGTCGTGTCCCTGGCGCCCCTGGAGTTGATCGTCGTCCGGATATTCTGCGGCGGCACCATGCTCGCGTTCGTGAAGGCCACCGCGGTGTGACCCGTGGCGAGGCCCATCAGCGTGTTGGCGAAGGCGAACATGTTGTCGGGCCGGTCGGGGAAGTCCGCGATGGAGTCGTAGGCGGCCACGAACCTGTCGGTGTCGTACTGGCTCTCGTAGGTCGGCGGCATGGTGTAGTCGAGCGCGGGAACGGTGCTGCCGACCGGGAACGTGGCGGTCAGGAAGCTCTGGCCGAAGGCGTGATGCCCGATCGGGTCGCCGAATGTGGCGAAGTTCAGCGTGTTCGGCGGGGGAGCAGTGGGGTCATTCGCCAGTCGAGCCTGCGCGCCATCGACCACGAACCCGCCCTCGGACAAGCCGATCGCCGTACCCGGGCCACCGGTTTTGATCGCGGCAACCAGGTTGTCCACTCCCGTGTCGACCGACTCGCCGACGCTGGGGCCGTCCAGACCGAGGCCAGGAAGGATCTCATCACCGACCTTGCCGATGCCCGGGAAGAGCCGCCCCAGGACGTGGCCCTGAACCTGTCCCGCCGGGTACCCGACGATCTCGCGCTTCTGGCCGGGGAACCACTGGGCACCCTCCTGGCGGATGTACTCGTCATAGGGGATGCCCAGAACATGAGCGCCCCCGAGCGCGTACGCGGTCTGGTCACCCGGCGCCCCGGGGGTCGGCGGGCCGCCGACCGGCGTGTCGTCGGCCGAAACCCGCCCGGCGCCGAAATACCCTGTGGCGCCAACGGTTACCAGCGCCGTCACTCCCGCGAGTAGTTTCCTCATCCCTACCCCTGACCCCTCGGTTTCTCTAGTCTCACATACGTCATCGGTGCGCCCTGACCGGGTTGCGGCCGGACGCCCGTGACGGCCACCAGTTCGCCCGGCCGACCAGCGCGGCGACGGCGGGAACCGTGATGGTGCGCACCAGGAAGGTGTCCAGCAAGATTCCCACACCGATCACGAAGCCCCCCTGGACCACGGTACCGATGCTGGCGAACAACAGACCGCACATCGACGCGGCGAAGATCAGCCCCGCTGCGGTGATGACACCGCCCGTCGAACCCAGGGTGCGAATGATGCCGTAACGCACGCTGCGCGGAGATTCGTCACGCATTCGCGAGACGAGCAGCATGTTGTAGTCGGCCCCCACCGCGACCAACACCACGAATGCCAACGGCGGCACACTCCAATGCAAGTGCTGGCCGAGCAGTAACTGAAACACCAAAACGCCGATTCCCACCGCCGACAAGAACGAAATGACCACGGAAGCCACCAGATACAGCGGCGCGACGATCGCCCGAAGCAGCGCGATCAAGGTCAGCAGCACGACGATCAGAGTCACCGCGATGATGAACCGGATGTCGTGTTGGTAGTAGTCGCGCGTGTCTTTCAGGCCAACGGTGTACCCCGCCATCGATACCGTGGCGTCGGACAGGGAGGTATTCGGTTGGGCCCCCCGGGCCGTCGCGCTGATCGCGTTGACCTGATCCATGGCCTCGGTGCTGAACGGATTGAGTTTGGTTTGCACCAGGTATCGCACCGAGTGGCCGTCCGGCGAAATGAATGCCTTGGCGGCCTGCTGAAACTCCTTCAAATGCAGCAGCTGCGATGGGATGTTGAAGCCGGCCATCGCCGGTTGTGCCGCATCCTGTTTCAGCGACAACAGGAACGCCGCCGACTCGCTGAGGCCCGCGCCGAGCCGCTTGACCTGGTCGACGAGCTGGGCCACCGCGTCGGCCACTTGCCGGCTCCCGCCGGCGAACCGGTCGGCGCCATTTTGCAGGCTGTTCAGGTTCGCCTGCAGGCCGCCGGGCTGGTCTATTCCCATGGAGTGCAGCACGTTGGTGAGTTTCGTCAGGGCGACGCGCAGGCGCTCCGTCGATGCTTTGAGGGCCCGCTTGTCCTGGTATTCCTGCAACTGGTGGGCCAGGTCGTTGATCGCGTCGAGGTCTGCCTGGTCGCGCGCGCCGGTCAGCTGCTCGAACGTCCCGCGGGTGGCGCTGCACGACGGATCGGCATCGCAGACCGGGTTACCCTGCAGCGCCGTCAGCACCGGGCCCATCCAGGCGAACATGTTCTTGGCGGCCGAGAAGTTCCAGCCCATGGCGTTGCTGAGCGCGTTGACGTGGTCGACGAGTTGGGCTGTCAGGTCGACCTCTTTGACCAGCGTGTCGCCGCTGTACTGGTTCTTCGTCGCCGAGAAGGCATTCTCGAGTTCCTGCACGCTGGCCGCGAGCTGGGTGACCTGGCCGCGGACTTCGCGGAGGTTGTTGGCCAGCGTGCCGGCCCCGTCAACCAGCCGGTTGAGGTCGCCTGTTTGGTCGTTGATCAGGTTGGACCCGCCGGCCAGCATGGTGCCGATGGCGCCGGCCTGATAGGTGGCCCTGAATTGCTCCGGGACGCTTCCGGTGGGACGGGTGATGCCGCTGACGACGGCGACATTCGGCAGCTGGCTGACGCGGGCGGCCATCTGCTCGAGGTCCGCGAGGGCCTGCGGGGTGCGCAGGTCACGCGGGGACTGGACGAGGATGTACTCCGGGATGGACTGATTCACGTTGAAATGGCGATCCAGCGCGGCGTACCCGACCGAGCTGGGCGCGGAGGGCCGAAGGGCCTTGCGATCGTCGTAGTTGTAGCGCACCAAGCCGGCACAGCTGGCCAAGATGATCAACACGAGCAGGCTGGCAACCAGGTGGGCCCTGGGCCGGCGCACGATACGTACGCCGGAGCGCCGCCAGAACCGAGCGGTCAGTTCGCGCCGCGGCTCGACCCAGCCGCGCGGGCCGGCGAGCGCCAAGATCGCCGGCAGCAGCGTCACCGCGGCGAGGAATGCCACGCCGATGCCGATCGCCGCCGACGCCCCGACCGTCTTGAACACTCCCATTCGGGCGAAGCTGATCAGCAGAAAGGTGATTCCCACGGTGGTGGCCGACGCGGCGATCACTTTCCCGATCGAGTTCATCGCCCGCTTGACCGCGTCATCGGGCTCCGCGCCCGAGCGCCGATAGTCGTGATAGCGGCTGATGAGAAAGACCGCGTAGTCCGTTCCGGCGCCGGCCATGATCGCACTCAGAAACACCATGGACTGATTGGAGACGCCCGAGCTTGTCAGCTGCGAGTATCCGGCCACCACCGCCTGCGCGATGATCAGGGACAACCCGATCGTGATCAGCGGCAGCAGCATGGTGACGAGGCTGCGGTAGACCACCAGCAGGACGATGAGCACCAGGACGCCGATCGCCAGCTCGATGGGAAGCCGGTCCCGATTGCCGGCGACGGTGAGGTCGGCGACGGTCGCCGCGGGGCCGGTGACGTGAGCCGTCAGTGCCGTTCCCGCGACCGTGTGTCGGACGATGTCGCTGATCCGGTTGAACGCGGCGTACGCCCGCGGCGTGCCCAATTCGCCCGCGACGCCGACCGGCAGCACCCAGGCTCTGTGGTCCGCGCTGGTCACGACCTGACGCAGGGGTGGCGTGGTGACGAAATCCTGCACCATCGCGACGTCCCGGGTGTCCTGCCGCAGCGTGCCCACGAGCTTGCGGTACACGGCTTCGTCGTCGGACCCAAGCCCCTTGTCGTTGGTCAGGACCACCAGCAGGAGGTCCTCGGAGCCCGATTCGTGAAACGCCTCGGTCATCTTGCGGGCGGTGACGCTCGACGGTGCATCGCTGGGCAGGATGGCCAGCGGATGCTTCTGGGCCATCTCGCCCAGCGACGGGAGTGTCAACGGCAGGGCGACCGCGACCGCGACCCACAGCCCTATCACTATCCAGGGCCAACGCACCACAAAATCGGCTAGCCGTCGCATTTCGCCCTCACCTCAAACCGTGCAATTCGCCCGTCGCGAGCCATCGGGTTACCCCACGCTACGCAACGCGTCCCCAATGCCCGCTGGCGGCGACCCGCCCGCACACGGACTTCATAGCTTCCATATAACGGGTCACCGATTTCTGGGCGACCGGATTGTCGGGAAACATGATCGCCATCGCGGTGCCCTCGCCATACCGAAATACGTAAATGGTCAACTGATACGAGTACCGGCCGTCGGAGTAGATTCCGAGGTTGTTCGCGTAACCCAGGTCGGCGGCGGCCAGGACGGCGTTGAGCGGTGCCGCGCCGCCATGCAAGAAGTTCGACACCGGAAAGTTGGGCTGCGGCCAATTCAACCACGGCGCCAATTCCAATACGCGGTAGTACGGCACCTTCGCCAAGTGCAGACCGGAATCGAACGACGCCTGCGCCGCCCACGCGGCGTCGCCGAAGGAGGCCGCCGCTATCGGCACGGTGATCGGAACGAGGCCGGTGAACCAGCCCTGCGTCATGAAGTTGTCGGTAGTCCTGCGGGTGTCCCTTGGGGTGAGGCCGTGATAGGTGAGGGCACCCGTGAACTCATGCTCTACCAGGGCGAAGCAGGCGAACAAGCCACCGATGAAGCGCGCGCCGACAGCACTGCAGGCCGCATCGAACCGCTCCGTCTGTGCTGCGTCCATCACGAATTCGGAGATCAATTCGCTGCCGCTCGGCTCCGACGGGTTACCGAGTGGGAGCGGGAATTCGGGAAAGCCGCCGTTGTTGTTCTCGGCGAACTCAATCCACGCGCGCACCCCGGGCGAATCGACGGTTAATGTCGACGTGTAATGGCGCTCGCGCGTGCAGAAATCATCAAAGCTGCCGGCATCGGGAAGTGCGAGGGGTTCGCCGCCCCCGCTCAACGCCGCATACATTCCATTGGCCTCGAGCATCGTCGTGCCAATCAACGTCGCGTCCCCGTGCACGTGATCCATGGCGGCAAAGAACGTAAAACGATCCTCGTTTTGGATGATTCCGAAGGTGAAGCAGCCCCATTCCAAGGGGTTCGGTATGGCCACGACGTGAGCGCGTATTTCCTCGACCGTCATCTTGCCGTGCTCGATCGGCATGAATTCGATATCGGCGGGATCGCTGAGACTGTGCCTGACGAATTCCCCGTCACCGCCGAGGCCGAACCAGCTGCGGAACGTGTCGTGCCGACGTAGGTATGTGTTGACGGCGTGATGCATGGCAGAAACATCGCACCGACCGGGCACCTCACAGGTCGCGATGATCTGCCGGGAAAAGTCCAGCCCGGCGGCCGTCCGTTCGTGGTAGTTACGGAGGTGTTGGCCCTGCATGTAGCTGACCGGCACGGAACTGACCGGCGCCTGCCGGACCTTCTCGGCGGCCGTGGTCGTCGGGTGCCAGGAGATGACTGACCCTGGGATCGGCGCCCAATCGCCCAGCGAGCCGATCGTAATCTTCCCGATTCGCAATATTTTCTCCCCGGTTTTCGCGGCTGATGCGGCCGCTGCTAGCGACACCAAGATAACCCTCTCGGTGAGCACAGTCGGCGGTATGCGCGGACGCGCCCCCAGGACTCGAAGGCGCGCCGGCGCGGTTGTGACCACCGTCTCGGCGTGGGACACGAGCCGGTCGGCACGCCCCGACCATACTTGCGCGATGCGCCGCCGGAAGCAGCCACACTTGGCATACTTGCCGTCGGAGGTGGTTCGGCTGCGGCAACCGGTTCGGCATGTGTACATTCGCCACGACGGTCGCTGGAGCCAGTACGCCGGGGGGGCTTCCGCCAGGTCTGTTCCTGGGTGCGTGCAGTGAGCGGCCGAGAGCGTGGTTCGGAGCAACCACGGCCACGGCGCCGCAAGGACGCGGGCATCGAATCTTCCGCTCGACACAGGGAGGACAACCGCATGACATCCGCCGAAGATCCGATGCAGGGGGCATCGGGTTCTGCGGGCTTCGCGATCGTCGGCTACGCGGCACGGTTTCCAGGCGCCGCAGACGCGGACGAGTTCTGGCAGGTGCTGCGGGATGGCCGGGATGCGATATCGGAGGTTCCCGAAGACCGTTGGGATGCCGACGAATTCTTCGACCCGGATCCGGACGCGCCCGGGAAGGTGGTGACCCGTCGCGCGGGTTTCGTCGATGACGTAACGGGGTTCGACGCGCCGTTTTTCGGCATGTCGGCGCGCGAGGTCCGATTGATGGACCCGCAGCACCGGCTCTTGCTGGAGATGGCGTGGCGCGCGGTGGAGCATTCGGGCACCGCGCCGACGGCTTTGGCGAACACCAATACCGGCGTGTTCGTCGGATTGGCCACCCACGACTACCTGGGCATGGCATCGGACGAGCTGACGTATCCCGAGATCGAGGCCTACATGGCGATCGGGACGTCAAACGCCGCCGCCGCGGGCCGGATCAGCTACCGATTGGGGCTGCAGGGCCCGTCGGTCGCCGTCGACACTGCGTGCAGCTCGTCGTTGGTGGCGATCCATCAGGCCTGCCAGGCGCTGCGCCTGGGGGAATGTGATCTCGCGCTGGCCGGCGGGGCGAACGTCCTGCTCACCCCGGCGACGATGATCACCTTCTCCCACGCCCACATGCTCGCGCCCGACGGCCGATGCAAGACGTTCGACGCGGCTGCGGACGGCTACGTGCGCGGCGAGGGTTGCGGTGTCATCGTCGTGAAGCGGCTGGAGGACGCGATCCGCGACGGCGACCGTATTCGGGCCGTGATCCGCGGCAGCGCGATCAACCAGGACGGGGCGTCGGGCGGTTTGACGGTGCCGAACGGTGTTGCCCAGCAACGGGTTATCGCCGAAGCACTGAAGCGCGCCGGCGTCGCACCCGGCGACGTCGGATACCTCGAGGCGCACGGGACCGGGACATCACTGGGCGATCCGATCGAGGCCCAGGCCGCGGGCGCGGTGCTCGGTGCGGGTCGCGAGCCGGACCGGCCGTTGTTGATCGGCTCGGCAAAGACGAACATCGGGCATCTGGAGGCGGCCGCGGGAATCGCGGGCGTGATCAAGGTCATCCTGTCGCTCGAGCACGAGTTATTGCCGCCGCACCTGCACTTTCGCAATCCGTCGCCGCACATTCCCTGGGACCGGCTTGCGCTGCAGGTCGTGCAGGAGGCCACACCGTGGGAGCGCAACAGCCGGCGACGTATCGCGGGAGTCAGCTCGTTCGGGTTCGCCGGGACCAACGCGCACGTCATCCTCGAAGAAGCTCCCGATGCGACAGATCAGATCGGCCCACCACCGGCTGCGGTCGAGCCGCCCGGCGACCGGCGGTTCAGCCTCCTTCCGCTGTCGGCGCGCACGCCCGCCGCGCTGGTGCAGATCGCCGATCAATACCGCAGCTGGTTGAGCGCACACCCGGAGGCCACCCTGGCCGATGTGTGCTTCACCGCCGGGGTCGGGCGAGCACACTTCGAGCACCGCGCCGCGCTGGTGGTCAACTCGAAGGAATCCGCCGGTGAGTTGCTCGGCGCGCTCGCGGACGACCGCCCGGCGCCCGGGCTGGTGCGCGGCACATCCGACGACGCGCCGAAGACGGCGTGGCTGTTCACCGGTCAAGGTAGCCAGTACGCGGGCATGGCCCGCGAGCTGTACGAGACCGAGCCGGTGTTCGCCGAGACACTGACCCGTTGCGCGGCGGTGGTCGCCGACCTGCTCGAAAAACCGCTGCTGGACGTAATCTTCGACACGGACGGCCCGCACGGCGAAGATACGCTGCGGCAGACCTGCTACGCCCAGCCCGCCTTGTTCGCGGTGGAAATGGGCCTGGCCCGGCTGTGGCAGTCGTGGGGCTTCGAACCGGGCGTGGTGCTGGGCCACAGCGTCGGCCAGTACGCGGCGGCCTGCGTCGCGGGCGTGTTCAGTCTCGAGGACGGCATGCTGCTGATGGCCGAGCGTGGCCGCCTGTTCGGCAGTCTGCCGGCCGGCGGCCGGATGGTCGCGGTCTTCGCCGCGGCCGAGCGCGTCGAGAGCCTGACCGACGAGTTCCCCAGCCTGTCGGTGGCCGCCTACAACGGTGCCAACACCGTGCTGTCGGGGCCCGGGCAGGATCTGGAGCAGGCGGTGGCCGGGTTGACGGCCGACGGCGTCCGGTGTGACTGGCTGGACACCAGCCACGCGTTCCACTCGGCGCTGCTGGATCCGATTCTCGACGACTTCGAGGTGTACGCGAACCGGTTCGAGTTCGGCCCGCCGCAACGGATGTTGGTGTGCAACCGCACCGGTGCCGCGCTCGGCAGGAGCGTGAAACTCGATGGCGCCTATTGGCGTCGCCACGCGCGCCAACCGGTGGAATTCGCCAAGAGCGTGCGCACCCTGGCCGATCTGGGCTGCAAAGTGCTGCTGGAGATCGGCCCGCAACCGGTGCTCACCGCCGCGGCGCTGCGGGCGTGGCCTGACACGGTCGCCGCACCGCGGGCGATCGCGTCATTGCGTCGAAACACCGCTGACCGCCGCCAGATCACCGAAGCCCTCGCCGACGCGTATGTGCTGGGCCATCTGCCCGACTTCGGCGCCGTGTCAGGGCCGGCGCGCAAGCTCGACCTGCCCACCTATCCGTTCCAGCACCGCGAGTACTGGTATCGGGACAATCGGGAACGCCCCAACCAACAACAGAACACCGCCGTGAGCACCCAAGCCGTCCGGCTCCTCGAGGACGGCCGGATCGAGGAACTCGCCGCGCTGGTCGACGGCGCGAGCGGCGATCAGCAGACCATGAGGGTGCTGACAAAGCTTGCCGCGCAACACAACCAGCAGCGCAAAACCCAGTCGATCGCGGACGTGCGCTACGAGATTCGCTGGGAGAAATCCACTGGGCTGGCCGGGGCTTCCGAGGCGCCGGACGCGGCCGCCACCTGGCTGCTCGTCGGCGACGACGCCACTGCGGTCGCACCGTTGATCGACGCGCTGACCGCGCAAGGCCACCGGCACCGGATCGTCGGGCTGCCGGCATCCGACGCGGACGAGGAACGGCTCGCGGCAACCATGCGCGAAGCGGCGGCAGACGAATCGGTGCTGCGCGTCCTGCACGTCGCGGCCCTCGAATCCGACACCGCACCGTCGATGCGGTCGCTGCTGCGCATGCAACACCGAGTGCTCGGCGGAACGCAACGACTCTTCCGCGCGGCGGTCGCCGCCGAACTGCGCATCCCCATCTGGGTGGTGACCCGCGGCGCCCAACGCGTCACCGACGAGGACGTCGTATCACCGGATCAGGCCTGCCTCTGGGGATTTGGCCGCGCCGCCTCGCTGGAGCACCCGCAGGTGTGGGGCGGACTGGCGGACTTGTCAGGAGGCCGGGACAACGACATCGACGAATGGTCGCGGTTGATCGACCAGGTCGTGACGGCGTCGCGCGGCTCGGCCGCCGGCGAAGACCAACTGGCCGTGCGCGACGACGCGGTCTATCTGCCCCGGCTGGTCCGACGGGCGGGGCCGCCGGTCGCCACCCCGCCGGCGCTGCGCGATGACGCAACGTATCTGGTGACCGGGGGACTGGGTTCGGTCGGCCTGGAAATCGCCGGATACCTGGCCGCGCACGGCGCCCGGCATCTGGTGCTGACCGGGCGACGCGCGCCCGGCGATGCCGCGCAGGGGCGCATCGCCGCCATCCGCGAACAGCACGGCTGCGAAGTCCGGGTCGTGGCGGCCGATGTCGCCGATATGCACGAGGTCGAGCGGCTGCTGACCACCATGCACGCCGAACTGCCGCCGCTGGCGGGCATCGTGCATGCCGCCGGCGAGATCGGAACCACTCCGCTGCGCACCCTGGACGACGCGGAAGTGGATCGCGTATTCGCCGGAAAGGTCTGGGGCGCTTGGCATTTGAGCGAAGCAGCGGCTGATTTGCAGTTGGACTTCTTCGTGAGCACCTCCTCGATCGCCTCCGTATGGGGCGGGTTCGGTCAGACCGCCTACGCCGCGGCCAACGCCTTCCTCGACGGGCTGGCCTGGCGGCTGCGCGACCAGGGGGTGCCCGCCATCAGCGTCAACTTCGGTCCGTGGTCGGCGGGCATGGCCGACGAACAGGCTCGCGCCCGACTGGATCAGCGCGGGGTCCGGACGTTGTCCCCCGCCGATGCGCTGGCGGGGATGGCCGACCTCATCGCGGCTTCGGCAACCCAAGGGGTGGTGGCCCGGATCGGCTGGGACCGCTTCCTGCCGCTGTATCAGCAAGCCGGCCGGCGACCATTCCTGGCGGAGTTGGAACGCGAGGTCCCCGAATCGGCGCCCGCCGCTGGGTTGTTCGGGCGATCCGGGAAGACCGAACTGGTCGAGCAGCTCACCAACGCCCCGGTGCAGCAGCGCAAGAAACTCCTCACGGATCACCTGCGGAACGCGGTGGCGGAGGTGACGCGCGTCGACGCCGCGGAAATCCGCGAGGACGCCGGTTTCTTCGATCTGGGCATGGATTCGCTGATGGCCGTCGAATTGCGGCGCCGAATCGAGCAGGCGGTGGGCAAGGAGGTGCCGGCCACCCTGGCGATGGATCACCCGCGGCTGTCCGACGTGGTGGATTACCTGCTCGGCGAGGTGCTCGGTCTCAGCGAGCAGGAGTCGGCGCAGTCGGGGCTCCGGCTTGCCTCGGCGGTCACGACGCGCACCGACGAGCCGATCGCGATCGTCGCGGTGGCGTGCCACTTTCCGGGCGCGCCCAATCCCGAAGCCTTCTGGGAGGTGTTGTCGGGCGGTGTCGATGCGATATCGGAGGTGCCCGAGGATCGATTCGACATCGACGAGTTCTACGACCCGGATCCAGAGGCTCCGGGCAAGATCTACAGCCGCTTCGGCGGATTCCTGGACGAGGTCGACGGATTCGATCCGGAATTCTTCGGCATTTCCCCGCGCGAGGCGATCTGGATCGATCCGCAGCAGCGGCTGATGCTGGAGACCGCGTGGGAGGGCCTCGAACGGGCCGGGTACGCGCCGTCCGCGTTGCGCGGCAGCCGAAGCGGCATCTTCGTGGGGGTGGGCGCGAACGAGTATTCGCATCTGCTGTCCGCGGACTCGGTCGACAAGCTCGAGCCCCAGTTCATCACCGGCAATGCGCTCAATGCCATCTCGGGTCGGGTTGCCTTCGCGCTGGGGCTGGAAGGCCCGGCGGTGGCGGTCGATACCGCCTGCAGCTCGTCGCTGGTGGCCGTCCACCAGGCCTGCCAGGCATTGCATTCCGGTGACTGCGATTTGGCGCTGGCCGGCGGTGTGAATGTCTTGCTGAGTCCGGTGACCATCATCGCCGCCTCACGCGCCAGGATGCTTTCCCCCGTCGGGCGATGCAAGACCTTCGACGCCTCCGCCGATGGCTATGTGCGCAGCGAGGGCTGCGGGATTCTGGTGCTCAAGCGGCTCAGCGACGCGGTACGCGACGGCGATCGGGTCTGCGCGGTCATCCCGGCCACCGCGGTCAACCAGGACGGCGCGTCCAGCGGCTTGACGGTGCCCAATGGCGGCGCGCAGCAACGGCTTATCAGCATGGCGCTGGCCCGTGCCGGTCTCGTCGGCGGCGACGTCGACTACCTCGAGGCGCACGGGACGGGTACCCCCCTGGGCGATCCCATCGAGGTGCAGGCGGCCGCTGCTGTTTACGGTGCCGCCCGCGACGCGGACCGGCCGTTGCTGATGGGATCGGTGAAGACCAACATCGGCCACCTCGAGTCGGCATCGGGGGTCGCCGGTCTGATCAAGGTCGTGTTGTCCCTGCAGCACGAAATGTTGCCCCAGAGCCTGCACTTCGAGAAGCCGTCACCGCACATCCCGTGGGATTCGCTGCCCGTGCGCGTGGTGGACAAGTCGACTCCGTGGCAGGCCAACGGCAAACCCCGACGCGCCGGCATCAGTTCATTCGGGTTCACCGGCACGAACGCGCACGTGCTCATCGAGGAGGCGCCGGCGCAACCGGCGACGCCCGACGAATACTCCACGGGCGACGTCCGTTCCGACGTCGCCGTCGCCTCGGAGTCGGACGCTCAAGAGGAAACGGTCGGCCTGCTACCGCTGTCCGCGCGGTCACCGGAGGCGCTGGTGGCGTTGGCGCACCGATACGAGGAATGGTTGAACGCCCATCCCAAGGTGGACATCGCCGATGTGTGCCGCACGGCCGGGGTGGGTCGTTCGCACTTCGAACACCGGGCCGCGCTGGTCGTGGATTCGGTACAGGGCGCCCGCGAGCTGCTGGCCGAGTTGGCCGAGAACCGGTTACGACCGGGGGTGGTGCGCGGTGAGTGCGCGGACCGGCCCACGACGGCATGGTTTTTCACCGGGCAGGGCAGCCAGTACCCGGCGATGGCGCGCGAGTTGTTCGACGCCGAGCCGGTTTTCGCGGACACCGTGACGCGCTGCGCGCTAGCGGCGGATCCGATGCGGCCGCGCCCGTTGCTGGAGGTGCTGTTCGCGACCGACAGGGAAACCGCGGAAGCGGTGCGGCACACGTCATTTGCACAGCCCGCCCTGTTCGCCGTCGAGATGGGCCTGGCCCGCCTCTGGCAGTCGTGGGGCGTCGAGCCGGACGTGGTGCTGGGGCACAGCGTGGGCCAGTACGCGGCGGCGTGCGTGGCCGGGGTTTTCAGCCTCGAGGACGGGGCGCGGCTGATTGCCGAGCGCGGCCGGCTGTTCGGCACTCTGCCCGAGGGCGGGCGGATGGTGGCGGTGTTCGCCGACGCCAAGTACGTCGAGGAGATCGCCAACGAGTTCCCCCGAGTGTCGGTCGCCGCCTACAACGGCCCCAACACGGTGCTGTCGGGACCCGGTGCGGATCTGGAACAGATCGTCGCCAGGGGCGGCAACGACGGGATCCGGTGCACCTGGCTGGAAACCAGCCACGCCTTCCACTCGGAGTTGCTGGAGCCGGTGCTCGGTGAATTCGAGTCGTACGCAGCGCAGTTGCAGTTCGCGGCGCCGACGTTGCCGCTGGTCTGCAACCGCACCGGCGCCGTGCTGACCGCGGAAACCCCGCTCGACGCGCAATATTGGCGGCGGCATTCCCGCCAGCCGGTGCAGTTCGCCGAAAGCGTGCGCACCGTGGCGGCGCTGGGCTGCTCGGTGTTGATGGAGATCGGTCCGCAGCCGGTTCTGACCGGGGCCGCGGTGCAGGTCTGGCCGGAACATCTGGCCGCGCCGCGGGCGATCGTCTCCTTGCGCAAGGGCGTTGCCGACCGACGCCAGATCGCCGAAGCCCTGGCCGGGGCGTACGTCAGCGGCCATCGACCGACATTCGCTGCGCTGCATCGGCAACCGCGCCGCAGGCTGGAACTGCCCACCTATCCTTTCCAGCGGCGCAGCTTCTGGCCCAAGACCTCCGGCGTCCCCGGCATCGACGCCCAGGGCGCCTCCGTGTCCGGAATTCTCGGTGGTGCAAAAGATCTCGCCTCGGGCGACTGCGTGTACACCAGTCGGCTGTCGGTCAAGTCGCAGCCGTGGCTTTCCGATCACGTCATCTATGGCACCGTCGTCGTACCCGGGGCGACGTACGCCGCGATGGCACTGGCCGCCGTCGGGCCGCCGGCGCGGGTGCAAGACGTCTTTTTCTACGAGCCGATCATCCTGCCGGAGAAGGCCTCTCGCGAGGTGCAGCTGACGCTGCATCCGCTGGAGGACGGCCCGCACAACGCGGAGGCCTGGAGCTTCCGGGTGCACAGCCGCCCATACGGCGCCCGCGAGGCCGAATGGTCGTTGAACGCCGACGGCACTGTCGTGACCGGCGTCGAGGCCGGGCCGGCGCCCGATCCGGCGGAGTCCACGGATCCCGTCGACGCGGCCATCGAGCGGATGAATCGCATGCGTCCGCAGGAACTCTTCGACACCTTCGCCGACATGGAGCTGGCGTGGGGGCCCAACTGGTCCGGTTCGCTGAAGTCGCTGTGGCTCGGCGAGGGTGAGGCGATCGGCGATATCAGCGTCGGCGACGAACTGGCCGAACATCTCGGCACCGAGCCGATGCATCCCGTACTGCTGGACCTGTGCACCGGCGTCGCCTTCCCGGCGTTCCCGGCGCTTCTCGCGGCCGAACAGGGCGTGAGCGATCTGTTCTTGCCGCTGCGGTACGGCGCGGTGGAGCTGCGGGAGAAGATGCCCCGGCGGTTCTACTGCCGCGCGAAGTGGCACACCAGCGGCCTGGACAGCGAAACCCAGGTCTTCGACCTCGACTTCCTCGACCGGGATGGCCGCCGCCTGGGCGGGATTCGGGAATTCACGGTCAAGCGCGCGCCCCGGGAGGCGTTGCTGCGCGGGCTTGGCGGCGATGCCACCCGGCTGCTCTACGCCCTCGGCTGGCACGAGGTGCCGCCGCCGGCACCGAGCGGCGACGTCGCCGGCGCCGGAAACCCGCTCGGCACGTGGCTGATCGCGGGATTCGGGGAGTTGGCGGCCCGCGTGCCGGGCTGCATTTCCTTCGACCGGAACCCGGATTCGGAGCCCCTCGGGCAGCTGCTGGCGCAAGCTCAAGAGCGCGGCATGCCGTTCTCGGGCATCGTGTGGCGCGCCACCGGACCGAGCGCGGAAGAGTCGAGCGCCGAATCCGTCGCGCGGCTGGAGACCGAAATCGCCCAGCTGCTCAGCGCCGTGCACACCCTGCAGGCCGACGGGGCGGTGAAACTCCCGGGTGGCTTGTGGATCATCACCGAACGGGCCGTGGCGACCGAATCCGGCGAAGCCGCCGACCCGGTGCAGGCGGCGCTGTGGGGGCTGGGCCGCACCATCGTCAACGAGGAACCGGCCCTGCGCTGCAGAATGATCGATTGCGACGGATCGGAGCAGGCCGTGCACTCGCTGGCCGGCCTGCTCGGTGAACCGTTCGAGGAACCCGAACTCGCTGTGCGCCAAGGGAAATTCCTGGCACCCCGGTTGTTGCAATGGTCGCGCAGCGGTCATCTCGCGATACCGCGGGCAACCGATTACGTGCTGGCGCCCACCGAACGCGGCGCGATCGACAACCTGCGCCTGACCGAGACGGAAGTGTCGCCACCGGACGACGGCTATGTGCAGGTGCGGGTGGAGGCCGCTGGGCTGAACTTCCGCGATGTGCTCAACGTGCTGGGCCTCTACCCGGGCGATCCGGGCCCCATCGGGGGCGACTTCGCCGGCGTCGTCACCCAAGTGGGCGGCGGCGTCACCGGACTCGAGGTCGGCCAGCGCGTCTACGGCTTCATGCAGGGCGCGTTTTCCAGCCGGTTCAACGTGCCGGCCCAGTTGCTGGCGCCGATCCCCTCTCGCGTGAGCGCCGTGGACGCGGCGACCATTCCCGCCGCGGCGCTCACGGCCCGGCTCGCCTTCGACTGGGCGCAGCTGAAGCCCGGCGACCGGGTGCTCATCCACGCCGCCAGCGGTGGCGTCGGATTGGCCGCCATCCAGATGGCCCAGCAGCACGGTGCGACCGTCTTCGCCACCGCCAGTACCTACAAGCGCGCGACACTGCGCAAGCTGGGTGTGGAACACGTCTATGACTCGCGCACAACGAATTTCGCCGACCAGATCCTCGCCGATACCGACGGCGCCGGCGTCGACGTGGTGCTCAACAGCCTGACAAACGAGGGCTTCGTCGAAGCGACCGTGCGGGCCACCGCCCAGAACGGGCGCTTCGCCGAGATCGCGAAGCGCGACATCTGGACCCCGGAGCAGATGGCGGCGGCCCGTCCCGATATCGCCTACGAGATCGTCGCGCTGGACACGGTTACCCTCCAAGAGCCCGAGCGCATCCGCGGCTTGCTGGGTGAGGTGTCGGCGGGGTTGGCCGACGGCGAGTGGGGCCCACTCCCCGCCGAGATCTACCCGCTGACCGAGGCGAAGACGGCGTTCCGCCGGATGCAGCAAGCGCGGCATATCGGGAAGATCGTGCTGCAGATGCCGAACCCGCTGCAGCCGCACGGCGATCGGAGCTATCTGATCACCGGTGGGCTCGGCGCGATCGGGCTGCACACGGCGTCGTATCTGGCTCAGCTCGGCGCGGGCGACATCGTGTTGACCAGCCGGCGCGCGCCAGATGCCGACGCGCAACGCGCAATCGAGGACATCACCGAGCGCTACCGGTGCCGCATCCACACCTTCGCCGCCGATGTCGGTGACGAGGCGCAGGTCGAAAAGCTGCTGGAGCGGATCCGCGCCGAGTTGCCACCGCTCGCCGGCGTCGTTCATCTGGCGGGCGTGCTCGACGACGCGCTGCTGTCGCAGCAGAACCTGGAGCGCTTCCGGACGACGTTGGTGCCCAAGGCGTTCGGTGCCTGCTATCTGGACCGGTTGACCAGGAGCGACGATCTGGACTTCTTCATCGCGTCGTCCTCGGTGTCCAGCCTGCTCGGTTCGCCGGGACAGGCCAACTACTCGGCGGCCAACGCGCTGCTCGACGGGCTGGTCGCCCAACGACAGGCGCGGGGCTTGCCGGCGACCGGCGTCAACTTCGGTCCCTGGGCCAAGGGGGGCATGGCGTCCTCGGAGGCCGCGCGCGCCAATATCGGTGCGCAAGGCCTCATTCCGCTAGAGCCTTCGGCCGCCCTCAGCGCACTGGCGGAGGCGGTCGCCAACGGAATCGCGCAGGCAACGGTCATCAAGGCCAACTGGCAGCGTGCCGCGAAGGTGCTCGGCAGTTCTCGTCCACCGATTCTCGACCTGGTGCTGCCCAGCGCCGTCGCGGATGCCGCCGGTGACAGCGAGCTGCTCCGGCAACTGCAGGAGATACCGGTGGCGCAGCGCGCCGTTTTCATCACCGAATTCCTGCAGCGCGAGGTGCAGGGCTTCCTGAGGCTCGCGCAACCACCCGCCGCAACCAGCCGGTTCCTGGACCTCGGCACGGATTCGCTGATGGCGGTCGAGCTTCGCAACCGGCTGCACAGCCAGTTCGGCGGCGCGTTCACGATCAACGCAACCGCGGTGTTCGACTACCCGACGATCGGAGGCCTCGCCGAGTACCTCGCCGGTCAGCTGCCGGAGTCCGACTCGGACGCGGCAGAGGTGGAATCGGTTGCAGCGCCGGAGGAGCCGAGCCCGGAAGCGGTGGCGGGGCCAGAGCCGAGTTGATGCCCGGCGGGTCAGTCGCTGATATCGAAACCGGCGATGACCTTGGTCGGGCGCAGCCGCACCGCCAGCTCGCCGGGAACGGCGTTGCGGCGGCCGAACTCGTCGGCGCGGTCGGCGCCCATGTAGCGGGCACCGGTTCGCGTCGCGATGTCCAGCACGTCCTGTGGGTCCTCGCTCACCGATGCCAGGCCTTGCACCTGGACGAACGAGTACGGCGGGTGGGGATCGTCGACGCAGATCACCACCCGTGAATCACGTGCCAGCGCGCGGCCTTTCGAGGTGTCCCGGCCGGTGCTGAAGGCCAATTGGCCGTCGTCGACGACGAACCACACCGGGGCGACCAAAGGCCGGCCGTCGGCGGCGACGTAACCCAGCATTCCGGTGCGGGTGCCGGCTGAGAGGAACTGGATGACCTTCTCGGACAGCTCGGCCATCGGCTACAGCCGGGCCAAGTCGTACTCGCCGAGGTGGTCGATCAGGTTGTGCAGGTGGTCTCCGGAGGTGCCGAGTGTGTGCTCGATCGCGGTGAGCCGCGCGGCGTAATGGCTGACCGGATATTCCGCCGTCACACCGATCCCGCCGTGCATCTGGATGGACTCCTGCGCGATGTGCCGCCCGGACCGGCCGATCTGGACCTTGGCGCGCGAGGCGACGACCGGGTCCAGGTTGCCGTCGGCGATCGACATCGCCGCGTACAGGCTCATGCTGCGCGCCAATTCCAGCGACACGTACATGTCGGCGGCCCGCTGGGTGAGCGCCTGAAACTTGTTCAGCGTGACGCCGAACTGCTTGCGCGTCTTGAGGTAATCGGTGGTCAGGCGCAGCGCCTCCTCCATCGCCCCGACGGCTTCGGAGCACAACGCCGATTGGATGCGCACGATGGCGTCGCGGATGGCCCGGGAGGAGTCGACCGCTTCGCCGAGGGGCTCGGCGGCCGCGCCGTCCAGATCGATCTGGGCGCCGCGCTGACCGTCAAACGTCGGGTAGGGGTGCCTGGTCGCGGCGCCCGCGTCGACCAGGAACAGGCCGGTGCCGCCGTCCGGCAATGCGGCGCTGACCACCAAGGCGTCGGCGCAGTCACCGGCGAGCACCGGGTTTTTGCGTCCGGTGAGCGTCCATGAATCGCCTTGCCGCACAGCCTGAGTGGTGACCGCGGCGGTTGGTTTGCGGTGTCCCGGTTCCAGGTGGGCGAAGGCCAGCAGCCGTTGCCCGGCCGCGACCTCGTCGAGCTGTCGTTTCTGGGCGTCGCTGCCCAGCTCGGCGATCAGCGCTCCCGGTGCGAGCGCACCGTGCAGGATCGGTTCGGGGGCCAGCCGGCGGCCCACCTCGGTGAGCACCACCATGATCTCGATCTGGCCGGCTTCCTCCGGCTCGAACCCGAGGCCCAGGATCCCGGTGTCGGCGAGCTGACTCCACACCTCGCGGCTCCAGCCGAGATCGGAGCCGATGACCTTGTTGCGGCTCTCCGGGTCGTAGCTGCGCGACAGCAGGTCGCGGGTCGTGTCGCGCAGCAGGGCCTGCTCGTCGCTCAACTGAAAGTCCATGACTGCCTCACAATCCGAGAATGGTGGACGCGATGATGTTGCGCTGCACCTCGCTGCTGCCGCCGTAGATCGACGTCTTGCGGTAGTTGAGGTAGTGCGGGGCGCTGTGCTGCGCCCAGTCCGGCGACGTGATGTCGTCACCGTTGACCGGCAGCGCATCCGGGCCGGCCACCTCGACCAGCAGTTCGGTGGCGATCTGCTGCAGTTGGCTGCCGCGCAGCTTGAGCACCGACGACGCCGGGTTGGGCTGTCCGTCCGCGGAGTCCGAGACCACCCGCGACTGGGTGAGTTCCAGTGCCAGCACCTCGTTCTCGGCCTCGGCGAGGCGCGCCGCGAACAGGGGGTCATCGAGCACCCCGGTTTCCGTGGCGCGCTTTTTCACCTCGGCGAGGCGCACCTTGGTGCGCCCAACCCCGGCGATGCCGGTGCGTTCGTTGCCCAGCAGGAACTTCGCGTATGTCCAGCCTTGATTCTCTTGTCCGACAAGCTGATTGGCGGGTACCCGGACGTCGGAGAAGAACAATTCATTGATCTCCTGGCCGCCGTCGATGGTCTTGATGGGCCGCAGCGTGATGCCCGGCGTATTCATGTCGAAGAGCAGAAACGAGATGCCGGCCTGCCGCTTGGGCGCCTGGGGGTCGGTGCGCACCAGGCAGAAGATCCAGTCCGCGTACTGGCCGAGCGTTGTCCAGGTCTTCTGTCCGTTGACTACGTAGCTGTCGCCGTCCCGGACCGCGGTGGTGCGCAGCGACGCCAGGTCCGAGCCGGCCTCGGGCTCGGAGAATCCCTGGCACCACCAGATGTCCAGGCTGGCCGTCGGCGGCAGGAAGCGTTGTTTGAGCTCCTCGGAACCGAATTCGGCGATCACCGGCCCGACCATCTTGGTGTTGAAGTTCAGCGGCTCGGGCACGCACGCCAGTTGCATTTCGTCGGCCCAGATCTGGTGCTGGGTGGGCGTCCAGTCCTTACCGCCCCATTCGACCGGCCAGTTCGGCACCGCCAGCCCGTGCTCGTGCAGGATCTTGTGGCTGGTGACGATGTCCTCGCGGCGCACCGACGCCGCCCCGGCGCGCACCCACTCGCGCAGCTCCACGGGGATCTTCGTGGTGTAGAAGGTGCGAAGCTCATCGCGGAACGCGGCTTCCTCCGGTGTGAGCGCCAACTGCATGGCAGCCTCCTTTGGTCGAGGTGAACGTCGCGACTCGTTCCATCTTGACCCATCCGATTCGGTGCCTGTGCACAGCCTCGGCTTAGTCCACATGCCGGCGCTGCGGCGCCGTCGCGCGCGGCCGCCGTGGCGGTCGGCGCGCCTACGGTC
>NZ_LT546237.1:2265008-2303972 GCF_900078675.2 Mycobacterium interjectum | reverse complement strand
TGGTTTCGCCGGGCGCTCGGGCTCGCCGGGTCGGCGCTCGTCGTGTGCTGGCTGGCCTGGTCCGTGTCTGAGTTCGTGGCGATCGCGAGCGCGGCATGACCGGGCGCTGCGGGTCGCCACCGTCAGAGTTCGTGGCGATCGCGAGCGCGGCGTGACCGGGCGCTGCGGGTCGCCACCCTGAGCATCGTCGGTCTCGCGTGACACCATCATGGGGTGAGCGACGTTGTGCACCACCTGCACCTGGTCCTGGGGGACGAGGAGCTGCTGGTCGAGCGTGCGGTGGCAGACGTGTTGCGGTCGGCTCGCCAACGCGCCGGCGCCTCCGAGAACCCAGACGTTCCGGTGAGCCGGATGCGGGCCGGCGACGTGAGTACCTACGAACTCGCCGAACTGCTGAGCCCGTCGCTGTTCGCCGACGAGCGCATCGTCGTGCTGGAGGCGGCCGGTGAAGCGGGTAAGGACGCGGCCGCGATGATCGCCGCGGCCGCCGCCGACGTCCCGACGGGCACGGTGCTGGTGGTGGTGCACTCCGGCGGCGGGCGGGCCAAGGCGCTGGCCGGCGAGCTGCAGTCGCTGGGCGCCGAGGTCCACCCGTGCGCGCGGATCAGCAAGCTCAGCGAGCGCATCGACTTCATCCGCAAAGAGTTCCGGGAGCTGCGGGTCAAGGTCGACGAGGAGACCGTGACCGCCCTGCTGGACGCCGTCGGCTCCGATGTGCGCGAACTGGCCGCCGCGTGTTCACAGCTGGTCGCCGACACCGCCGGTGACGTCGATGCCGCCGCGGTGCGGCGCTATCACAGCGGCAAGGCGGAGGTGAAGGGCTTCGACATCGCCGACAAGGCGGTGGCCGGCGACGTCGCGGGGGCCACCGAGGCGCTGCGGTGGGCGATGCTGCGCGGGGAACCGCTGGTGGTGCTGGCCGACGCACTGGCCGAGGCCGTGCACAGCATCGGGCGGGTGGGTCCGCTGTCGGGGGACCCGTATCGCCTGGCGGCCCAACTGGGGATGCCGCCATGGCGGGTGCAGAAGGCTCAGAAGCAGGCCCGGCGCTGGTCGCGCGACACGGTGGCCACCGCGATGAAGGTCGTGGCGGAGCTCAACGCCAACGTCAAGGGAGCCGTCGCCGACGCGGACTACGCGCTGGAATCCGCGGTCAGGCGGGTTGCCGAATTGGTGGCCGACCGGGGCCGCTGAAGGGCCCGGTCATGGCTCAGATCTGGTTGAGGGCCCGCGCCAGCGCCGACTTCTTGTTGGCCGCCTGGTTCTTGTGGATGACGCCCTTGCTGGCCGCCTTGTCCAGCTTGCGGTTGGTCGACACCAGCAGTTCGGCGGCCTTCTCCTTGTCGCCGGTGTGGGCGGCCTCGCGGAACGCACGCACGGCGGTGCGCAGCGACGACTTGACTGCCTTGTTGCGCAGGCGGGCGCGCTCGTTTGTCTTGATGCGCTTTTGCTGCGACTTGATGTTGGCCACGCGTCAGTTCCTTCTTCAAGATCGGTGTTTTGCTCCGGGCGCCCATACCCGATCGCGACTGCCCAGGTTAGCAGTCGGTTACGTTTTCTCCCAAAAGGGGAAACCGTGGCCTGCCAGAACGCCAATTTGAGGCAGCATCTCTAAAGTGAGTCTTCCGAGCCAGCTTGAGGAAACCAAGCGGGGCCCGCGCGGCGCGGCGCGGCGCCCGGACGCGCGCGCCGAGCGCATCTTCGGCGGCTACAACGAGTCGGACGCCTACTCGATGGCCTTCGACGAGATGTTCGACGCCCAGGGCACCGTGCGCGGCCCATACAAGGGCATCTATGCCGAGCTCGCGCCCTCCGACGCCTCCGAGCTGAAAGCCCGCGCCGAGGCGCTGGGCCGCGCGTTCATCGACCAGGGCATCACGTTTTCGCTGTCGGGCCAGGAGCGGCCGTTTCCGCTGGACCTGGTGCCGCGGGTGATCTCGGCCGCCGAGTGGAGCCGGCTGGAGCGCGGCATCACCCAGCGGGTCAAGGCCCTCGAGATGTATCTCGACGACATCTACGGCGATCAGGAAATCCTGAACGACGACATCATCCCGCGCCGACTGATCACGTCGTGCGAGCATTTCCACCGGCAGGCCTTCGGCATCGTCCCGCCCAACGGCGTCCGCATCCACGTCGCCGGCATCGACCTGATCCGCGACGAAAAAGGCAACTTCCGCGTCCTCGAGGACAATCTGCGCTCACCCTCGGGCGTGTCGTACGTGATGGAGAATCGGCGCACCATGGCGCGGGTCTTCCCCAACCTGTTCGCCACCCACCGGGTGCGCGCCGTGGACGACTACTCGTCGCACCTGCTGCGCGCACTGCGCAACTCCGCGGCAACCAACGAGGCCGATCCCACCGTCGTCGTGCTGACTCCGGGCGTGGCGAACTCGGCTTATTTCGAGCATTCGCTGCTGGCCCGGCAGATGGGGGTCGAGCTCGTCGAGGGCCGCGACCTGTTCTGCCGCGACAACCAGGTGTACATGCGCACCACCGAGGGCGAGCGCCAGGTCGACGTCATCTACCGGCGCATCGACGACACCTTCCTGGACCCGCTGCAGTTCCGCGCCGACTCGGTGCTGGGGGTGGCCGGCCTGGTCAACGCCGCCCGTGCCGGCAACGTCGTCATCTCCAGCGCGATCGGCAACGGCGTGGGCGACGACAAGCTCGTCTACACGTACGTGCCGACGATGATCGAGTACTACCTCGGCGAGAAACCGCTGCTGGCCAACGTCGAGACCTACCGGTGCTGGCTGGACGACGAACGCGAAGAGGTGCTGGACCGGATCGATGAGCTGGTGCTCAAGCCGGTGGAGGGCTCCGGTGGTTACGGCATCGTCTTCGGCCCGGAGGCTTCCGACAAGGAGCTGGCCACCGTCGCCAAGAAGATCCGTGACGATCCGCGCAGCTGGATCGCGCAGCCGATGATGGAACTGTCGACCGTGCCGACGCAGGTCGGAAGCACGCTGGCGCCCCGCTACGTCGACCTGCGGCCGTTCGCGGTCAACGACGGCAACGACGTGTGGGTGCTACCCGGCGGATTGACCCGGGTGGCCCTGGTCGAGGGCTCGCGGGTGGTCAACTCCAGTCAGGGCGGCGGCTCGAAGGACACCTGGGTGCTGGCGCCGCGCGCCGCGTCCGGCGCGCGGGAGCTGGGCGCCGCCGAGGTCGTCCGGTCGTTGCCCAAGTCCATCCCGGACCCGGTGCTCGACGGTGCGCCGCGGCTGTCGCAACAGCAGCAGCAGCCGCAGCCGACGGAACTTCCCGACGAGCAACCCCAGCAGCAACAACAACAGAGGATGCGCTGATGCTGGCCCGCAACGCCGAGGCGCTCTACTGGATCGGTCGTTACGTCGAGCGCGCCGACGACACCGCACGGATCCTGGATGTGGCGCTGCACCAACTGCTCGAGGACTCCAGCGTCGACCCGGATCAGGCGTCCCGGCTGCTGTTGCGGGTGCTGGGCATCGACCCACCGGATCACGACCTGGATGTCTGGTCTTTGACCGACCTGGTCGCCTTCAGCACCAACATTTCCGGCGGCTGTTCGATTGTCGACGCCATCACGGCGGCGCGGGAGAACGCGAAGTCCGCCCGCGAGGTGACGTCCCTCGAGATCTGGGAATGCCTCAACACCACCTACCACGCCCTGGCCGAACGCGAGCGCGCCGCCAAACGCCTTGGGCCGCATGAATTCCTGTCGTTCATCGAGGGCCGCGCGGCGATGTTCGCCGGCCTGGCCGACTCGACGCTGTCGCGCGACGACGGATACCGCTTCATGCTGCTGGGTCGCGCGATCGAACGGGTCGACATGACGGTGCGGCTGCTGATGTCGCGGGTCGGGGACAGCGCGTCGTCCCCGGCGTGGGTGACGCTGTTGCGTTCGGCGGGTGCGCACGACACCTACCTGCGCACCTACCGAGGCGTGTTGGATGCCGGCCGGGTGGTCGAATTCATGTTGCTGGACCGCCTGTTTCCGCGTTCGGTGTTCTACTCGCTGCGGCTGGCCGAGCACAATCTCGAAGAACTGCTGCACAATCCGCAGAGTCGGATCGGCTCCACCGCCGAGGCGCAGCGCCTGCTCGGAAAGGCCCGCAGCGAACTGGAATTCGTGCAACCCGGTGTGTTGCTCGAGTCGCTGGACAGCCGCCTGGCGGGCTTGCAGCGGACCTGTAGCGATGTCGGAGAAGCGTTGTCGCTGCAGTACTTCCACGTCACGCCGTGGGTGGCATGGTCGGATGCCGGCCAGCGCGCCCAGCTGGTGACCCGGCAGGTCGAAGCCTGATGTGGCGGTTGCGCGTCGTGCACACCACCGGCTACGCCTACCAATCGCCGGTCACCGCCTCCTACAACGAAGCCCGCCTGACCCCGCGCTCGGACACCCGCCAAAACGTCATCCTCAACCGGGTCGAAACCATCCCCGCGACGCGGTCCCACCGCTACATCGACTATTGGGGCACCGCCGTCACGGCGTTCGACCTGCATGCGCCGCACACCGATCTCACGGTGACGTCCTCCTCGGTCGTCGAGACCGAACGGGGGGAGCCGGCGGTGGCGGGGGTCAGCTGGAGCGACCTGCGCTCCGCGGGGGTGATCGATCGCTTCGACGAACTCCTGCGCCCCACGGCGCACACCCCGACGAGCAGACACATCGCGTCCGTGGCCAAGAAACTCGCCAAGTCCTACGATCCCGCCGAGGCCGTCGTGGCGGCGGGCAAGTGGGTGCGCGACGAGCTGGACTACCTGCCCGGCACCACCGGGGTGCACTCTTCGGGGCTGGACGCGCTGACCGAGGGTAAGGGCGTCTGCCAGGACTTCGTGCATCTCTCGCTGATGGTGTTGCGCGGCATGGGAATTCCCGGGCGCTACGTGTCCGGCTATCTGCACCCCAAACGCAACGCGACCGTCGGGGACACCGTCGACGGGCGCAGCCACGCCTGGATCCAGGCCTGGACCGGTGGCTGGTGGAATTTCGACCCCACCAACGACAGCGAGATCACCGAGCAGTACGTCAGCGTGGGCGCCGGGCGCGACTACACCGACGTCTCCCCGCTCAAGGGGATCTACTCCGGGGAAGGCGCGACGGACCTCGACGTGATCGTGGAGGTCACCCGGCTGGCGTAGCCGGGCGAAGCGTGCGGTACCCCGGGTGGACATGCGGCGTGAGGCCCTGCTGCTGCGCCAGCGTGGCAAGCAGCGCACGCAGGGTGCTGTATTGCTCCGCGTCAAGCGCCGAGGCGAAGCGAAGCTCGTGCTGGCGTGCGAGCTCGGAGAGCTTGCGCATCAACCTTTTTCCGGCCGCGGTGAGGTAAAGAGCGTGCAACCGGCGATCGTCGGGGTTGCGGCGCCGCTCGATGTACCCGCGTTGTTCGAGCTCGTCGACGTAGACGACGACACGGCTGGGCAACATGCCCAACTGAGCGCTGAGGGCTTGCTGGCTGCGGCCGGGCTCGGCGCCGATGGCGCGCAGAATTCCTGCCTGCGGTGGACTCAACTCGATGGTGGCCACCTGCTCGGCGAACAGCGCCGCGGCGTGATGGCCGAGTTGGGCCAACAGGAAGGCGACGCCGTCGGGACGGTCGCTGGGGACTGACGGCACCGTCACATCATAGCCTTCGCGAATAATTCTTGATGTGAATCATTCATAGACTTGTCAGTCGTCGAGCGCGGGCATATCGTTCATGACATGAACGATTCACAGGCAGATGTAACTCGGCCGCCCGCCGGTCGCCGCCGCCAAGGCGGACCGCCGTTGGCGCTGCTTGCCGGCGTCAGCGTGGGATTGCTCTTCGGCGGCCTCGCAATCGGCGTCGCGCTGGGCGGCGTCATGCCGCTGCCCTACGGGCCGGCGACGGCGGTGGTGACATACGTCCGCGCCCATCCGGTGGCGGTGCAAGTAATCGCCACCGCGGTTTTCGCGTCGTCGGTGCCGTTGGCGATCTACGCGGCGACGGCCAGCACCCGGTTGCGCCAACTCGGCGTCACCGCCCCGGGAGCTACGATCGCGCTGACGGGCGGCACCCTGGCCGCGGGTGCCCTGGGCCTGACCGGTTTGCTGGCCTGGACGCTGTCGCGAGCGGACGTCAGCGGCGACGCCGCGCTGGTTCGCGCGATCTACTTCCTGGTATTTCTGGTCGGCGGCCCGGGCCACATCGTGGCCTTGGGCCTGCTGGTGGCAGGGATGGCAGTGCCCATGCTCATCCTGGGATTGACACCGAGACCGCTGGCCTGGGTCGGCCTGGCGACAGCCGCCCTCGCAGAATTGGCGACGCTTGTTTTGGTGTGGCCCGAACTCGGGGTGATCTTGCCGATCGCGCGGATATCGGCGTTGGTCTGGCTGGTCGTGGCCGGCGCGCTGCTACCGCTGCGGCGCAACGACGTTCGGCCGATGACGGTTACGCGTGCGGGCTGACCTCGACCCGAAGTAGGTCGTCGCCCAGCTCGATGCGCCCGCCGAATTCGGCGGCTGCCAGCGCGCGCCACTGTTCCTCCTGCCCGGGCACCAGCGCCGGCACGTAGTGCGTCATCACCAGGGTGCCGACCCCCGCCCGGGCCGCCGTCGCCGCGGCCTCCTGCACCGACGNGCCTCGCAATCGGCGTCGCGCTGGGCGGCGTCATGCCGCTGCCCTACGGGCCGGCGACGGCGGTGGTGACATACGTCCGCGCCCATCCGGTGGCGGTGCAAGTAATCGCCACCGCGGTTTTCGCGTCGTCGGTGCCGTTGGCGATCTACGCGGCGACGGCCAGCACCCGGTTGCGCCAACTCGGCGTCACCGCCCCGGGAGCTACGATCGCGCTGACGGGCGGCACCCTGGCCGCGGGTGCCCTGGGCCTGACCGGTTTGCTGGCCTGGACGCTGTCGCGAGCGGACGTCAGCGGCGACGCCGCGCTGGTTCGCGCGATCTACTTCCTGGTATTTCTGGTCGGCGGCCCGGGCCACATCGTGGCCTTGGGCCTGCTGGTGGCAGGGATGGCAGTGCCCATGCTCATCCTGGGATTGACACCGAGACCGCTGGCCTGGGTCGGCCTGGCGACAGCCGCCCTCGCAGAATTGGCGACGCTTGTTTTGGTGTGGCCCGAACTCGGGGTGATCTTGCCGATCGCGCGGATATCGGCGTTGGTCTGGCTGGTCGTGGCCGGCGCGCTGCTACCGCTGCGGCGCAACGACGTTCGGCCGATGACGGTTACGCGTGCGGGCTGACCTCGACCCGAAGTAGGTCGTCGCCCAGCTCGATGCGCCCGCCGAATTCGGCGGCTGCCAGCGCGCGCCACTGTTCCTCCTGCCCGGGCACCAGCGCCGGCACGTAGTGCGTCATCACCAGGGTGCCGACCCCCGCCCGGGCCGCCGTCGCCGCGGCCTCCTGCACCGACGAGTGGTAATCGCAGATGTCCTGCAGCCGCTGCTGTGGGATGTTGGCGACGATGTCCTTGCGGATCACGGTGTGCACCAAGGCGTCGGCGCCGCGGGCCAATTCGTCCAGGCCTGCGCACGGCACGGTGTCGCCGGCCAGCACCACTGAGGCGCCATCGGAGTCGATGCGGAAGCCGATGGTCGGCGCCACCGGCCGGTGATCGGTCGGCGCCACCCGGATCGACACCCCGTCGCGGTCCCACACCGGGCCCTCGGTGCACTCGTGCACCTCGACCGCGGGCGGCGCGTTCAGGTCGGCGTGGTGGGCGATCCGGTAGCCGATGTCGTGGCCCAACGCCTGCAGGGTCGCCTCCACCGTTTCCGCCGTGCCGGGCGGTCCGATGATCGGCAGCGGCGCCGGGTCGGGCGCGAACGTGGTGATCCAGCGGGTGATGAGCAGGTCGCCGAGGTCGCCGATGTGGTCGCTGTGCAGGTGGGTGAGCAGCAGCGCCGACAACCCGGCGGCGCCCACGCCGACCGCCGCCGCCCGCTGCAGGACGCCCCGCCCGCAGTCCACCAGCAACACCTGCCCGCCGGCCCGCACCAGGGTCGACGGCCCGGCGCGGTTCGGGTCGGGGATCGGGCTTCCCGTTCCCAGCAAAGTGATCTCGATCATCGTCCTATCCTTGCAAGCCGCGAACGGGCGCAGGGGAGTTTGACCGATCTGGGTTTGGACCGGAAATCCGAGGGTATGGGAGCGTCCGGTTCCGGTTCTCGTGTTGGCTTTCCCGGCGCGCGAGTTAGCCGTAACCTGGTGTGAAGCGGATCACAACCGGCTGGAGGCCTGATGCGGATTGCGGACGTCTTGCGGAACAAGGGCGCGGCGGTGGTGACGATCAACCCGGAGGCGACGGTCAAGGAGTTGCTCGCCGGCCTCGCCGAGCAAAACATCGGTGCCATGGTGGTGGTTGGCGACGACGGCGTCGTCGGCATCGTCTCGGAGCGCGACGTCGTGCGCCAACTGCACACGCACGGCGCCAGTGTGCTGTCCCGGCCGATCTCGAAGATCATGACCGCGAACGTCGCCACCTGCACAAAATCCGACACGGTCGACTCGTTGAGCGTGCTGATGACGAAGAACCGGGTGCGCCACGTGCCGGTGCTGGACGGCAAGAAGCTGATCGGCATCGTCAGCATCGGTGACGTGGTGAAGACCCGGATGGAAGAGCTCGAGGCCGAGCAACAGCAGCTGCAGTCCTACATCACCCAGGGCTGACCCGCCGTTTCGCCGAGCGTGTACTCAGGGCGAAAATTCTGGCTTAGGTTCAAGGGGTGGTTACACGCTCGGCGCCGCGCCGCCTAGCTCC
The DNA here is from genome assembly GCF_900078675.2 of Mycobacterium interjectum. Classification (GTDB taxonomy): domain Bacteria; phylum Actinomycetota; class Actinomycetes; order Mycobacteriales; family Mycobacteriaceae; genus Mycobacterium; species Mycobacterium interjectum. Next base: position 2,295,254 of record NZ_LT546237.1, on the reverse strand, counting down.
ACGCGTATTCCGCGCGCAGCCGCGCGGCCACCACGTCGAAGATCTCGCGGTCCAGGATGGCGCCCTCGCGGCGAATGCTCTCCTCGGGCACGTCGAGCACCCGGTCGAGCCGGACCCAGCTTTCCCGGCCCTCGTAATCCCAAGCGCCCGCACCGATCCCGACCCAATCGCGGTCGCCGGCGTGCCGCTCTTGGCTGGACACCACCAGCCCCAGCAGCATGCGGCGGTCGCGACCCACGACGAGGACGGGCCGGTCCTTGCCGCGGCTGGGATCGTCCTCATAGACCACCCACGTCCAGACGATCTCCCCGGGATCGGCGCGGCCGTCGAGGTTCGGGGCGTAGACCAGCTTGCGCGCCCGATGGGCGGTCGGGAAGCTGGCGCTGGTCACCGGCCGGCCCGCGGCGATGGCCACGGGCGGTTGCGGTGCGGCCGCGGCGATGACGTTCGCGGTGATCTTCACGGCCTGCTGCAGTTCCCGCGCGACGACCTGGGCGGTCTGCGCGTAGATCACCGCGTTGCGGGCGTACCGTTGGAACGTCTTCCACTGAGATTTCCGGGACGACGCCATATTCGCAGCATAGACGCGGGCGGCCCGGGCGCGATTGTGTCCAAGTAGGTCCCGGGCACCCCGCACGGATACCCTGGACACACCGGCGGACCGCCGCTTACCCGGCCTCGCGCGGGCCCAGACCAGGAGATTCCCATCAGCAGTTTCGCCGACAAGACCTTCACCCCGCCGGCGCAGATTCGGAATTTCTGCATCATCGCTCACATCGACCACGGCAAGTCGACGTTGGCGGACCGGATGCTCCAGCTCACCGGCGTCGTCGATGAGCGGTCGATGCGCGCGCAGTATCTGGATCGGATGGACATCGAACGGGAGCGCGGGATCACCATCAAGGCCCAGAACGTGCGCCTCCCCTGGAAGGTCGCCGAGCGGGATTACGTTCTGCACCTGATCGACACCCCGGGTCACGTCGACTTCACCTACGAGGTGTCGCGCGCGTTGGAGGCCTGCGAGGGCGCCATCCTGCTGGTCGATGCGGCCCAGGGCATCGAGGCGCAGACCCTGGCCAACCTCTACCTGGCGCTGGACCGCGACCTGACGATCATCCCGGTGCTCAACAAGATCGACCTGCCGGCCGCCGACCCGGACCGCTACGCCGGCGAGATCGCCCACATCATCGGCTGCGAACCGGGCGACGTGCTGCGCGTGTCCGGCAAGACCGGCGAGGGCGTGCCCGAGCTGCTCGACGAGGTGGTCCGTCGGGTGCCGCCGCCGCAGGGCGACGCCGACGCGCCCACCCGCGCAATGATCTTCGACTCGGTCTACGACATCTACCGCGGCGTGGTGACCTACGTCAGGGTGGTGGACGGCAAGATCACGCCGCGCGAACGCATCGCGATGATGTCGACGGGCGCCACCCACGAACTGCTCGAGGTCGGCATCGTCTCGCCCGAACCCAAGCCGAGCGCCGGCCTGGGCGTGGGGGAGGTGGGCTACCTGATCACCGGCGTCAAGGACGTCCGCCAGTCCAAGGTCGGCGACACGGTGACGACCGCCCGGCACGGGGCCACCGAGGCGCTCACGGGCTACCGCGAGCCCAAGCCGATGGTGTACTCGGGGCTCTATCCCGTCGACGGCTCCGACTACCCGGACCTGCGCGACGCCCTGGACAGGCTGCAGCTCAACGACGCCGCGCTGACCTACGAGCCGGAGACGTCGGTGGCGCTGGGCTTCGGGTTCCGCTGCGGGTTTCTGGGCCTGCTGCACATGGAGATCACCCGCGAGCGCCTGGAGCGCGAGTTCGACCTGGACCTGATCTCGACCTCGCCGAACGTCGTCTATCGCGTCGTGAAGGAAGACGACTCGCAGATCGTCGTGACCAACCCGTCGGACTGGCCGGACGGCAAAATCCGCACGGTGTACGAGCCCGTGGTGAAGACGACCATCATCGCGCCCAGCGAATTCATCGGCACGATCATGGAACTGTGCCAGTCCCGCCGCGGCGAGCTCGGCGGCATGGATTATCTGTCGCCCGAACGGGTGGAATTGCGCTACACCATGCCGCTCGGCGAGATCATCTTCGACTTCTTCGACTCCCTGAAGTCGCGCACCCGCGGCTACGCCAGCCTCGACTACGAGGAGGCCGGCGAGCAGGAGGCCGAACTGGTCAAGGTCGACATCCTGCTGCAGGGCGAGGCCGTCGACGCGTTCAGCGCGATCGTGCACAAGGATTCGGCGTACGCTTACGGCAACAAGATGGCCACCAAGCTCAAGGAGCTCATCCCGCGCCAGCAGTTCGAGGTGCCGGTGCAGGCGGCCATCGGCTCGAAAATCATTGCGCGCGAGAACATCCGGGCGATCCGCAAGGACGTGCTGTCCAAGTGCTACGGCGGTGACATCACCCGCAAACGCAAACTTCTGGAAAAGCAGAAGGAAGGCAAGAAGCGGATGAAGACCATCGGCCGCGTCGAGGTGCCGCAGGAGGCGTTCGTCGCCGCGCTGTCGACGGACGCGGCCGGGGACAAGGGTAAGAAGTAGCCGTGCGGAGAATCGGGCCGGCGACGGCGTTGCTACTGGTCGCCGCGTTGGCGGCGGGCTGCGGCACGGTGGTGGACGGCACCGCCAGGCCGGCGCCGAACCTGAAGCCGCGGCCGCTCACCGGTGAGACCGTCAAGCGGGTGCTGCTCGACGGGGCCACGCTGTCGCGGATGCTCGGCCAGCCGTTTGTCGCCCGCAACCCACCCGAGTTCGGCGGCCCCGAAACGCTGTATCACAAGGACGAGACGGTGTCGCCGGCCGGTTGCCTGGGCGTGACCGCGATGCTGCAGAAGAGCGTCTACCTGTCCGGCCCGCAGCCCGCCGACGTCAAAGACGTTGCGTCGGAGTCGTGGTGGAACAACGGCGAGCCGGCGCAGGTGCTCACCGTGATCGAGGGCGTGGTGACGCTGCCCTCGGCCGCGCAGGCCGCCGCGCTGTTCGCGCAGTTCTCGCAGCAGTGGCAGCAGTGCGCGGGCACCACGACGACGGAGCAGACCGGCCCGATCAGCACGACGAACGCGATCAGCGACGTCCGGGTTGCCGATGCCTCGAATACCATTGTCGCCGCGACCAATACGGCGACGTCGACGCTGCCCAACATGCCGCCCCTGCGGCCCACGCCTCAGGCGCGAGCCCTCGGTGTCCAGTCGAACTGCCTGGTCGAGGTCCAGGTGGTCTTCTTCGGCGAGCGACGCCCGTCGGATCCGGGATCGGGCAACGTCGACACCAGCGCCGTCGACATCGCCCACGCCATGATGGACAAGGTCAACGCCCTCGGCTGACGTGGGCGTGCCAGCGAGGCCGAGGCCTCCCTGCGGCTGAACTGTGTTTCTGGCGCGGCTGCGTGCGTTTTCGGGAAACGAATCATAAAATCAAGGTGAACAAAAGATGAACGACAAGCCGTTGTCGCAGCCCTGCCCCCCGACGCGAGGTCGAGAAACCCCGGAATAGATGTGACCGCATGAAACACCGCTGGTTCTTGGTAGGCCCGTTGACGGTCGTGATGCTCGCCGCCGGCTGCGCGGTGAACATCGGCGGCAAGGCGACGCCGGCACCGGGCCTGGCGCCGCCGTCGCTCGGCAGGCCGGCCGTCGACCATGTGCTGCTGGGCGATGACGCACTCTCGCGAATCCTCAAGCAGCCCTTGAACCTTGACCTTCGTTTTCCGCCACAGTTCGGCGGCGCCGAGGAGTTGGAGGACCCTGGAACGGCACTACCCGACGGTTGTCTTGGGGTCGCAGCGATGCTGCAGCAGGGCGTCTACGGGTCCAGCGACGTCGAAGAGGTCGCCGCTGCGGCTTGGCGGCACGCTGCTGTGCCTGCGGATGTGACCGACGTGAAGGAAGGCGTGGTCAGCCTGCCCACCGCCGCCGACGCCGACGCGCTGTTCGCGACGTTTGCTCGGCAATGGCAGGAATGCAATGGCGCGCAGACGTCCTTGCCGGGCGGCATGTTCAGGCTCAAGGGCAAGATCACCGACGTGCAGGTCTCCGATTCCGTCGTGGTGGCCACGGTTTGGGAAGGGTGGCGCTCGCCCGATCCGGATTCGGTGTCCATCCCGGCGCGGCGTGCCATCGCGGTGCGCGGCAATTGCCTCATTGAGGTCGAGGTGGACTTCTTCAATTCCGCACCACCGTCGGCACGCGGGCCGGGCGATGTCAACGACGGCGCCGTCGACATCGCACGCGCCATGATGGACAAGGTCAACGCCCTGAGCTGAGGCTGAGACGTTGCTGCCGTCCTGCTGTGTCTTCGGTGTGGCTTACCGCGCTGGTATTTCCGCGAACCTAACCTGCTGGTAGAGCGGGAAGGAAGGCAAAAACAACGGATGTCGATTGGGTCGTGCCCGGGGGTGCGTTCGTCGCCGCTTTGTCCACCGGACGCGCCATCGAGAACGACGAGAAACAGGCGTGACCGGATGAGGAAGCCATGGTTGCTGGTGGTCCCGCTGACGGTGATGCTGTTCGTCGCGGGTTGCGCCGTCACCGTCGGCGGCACCGCGCAGTCGGCGCCGAGCCGACCGCCGCGACCGCTGAGCGGGGAGACCGTCGACCACGTGCTGCTTAGCGACAGAACGTTGTCGCGAATCGTCAAGCAGGCCCTGAAGATCGACCCTCGTTTTCCGCCACGCTTCGGCGGCGCCGAGGAGTTGGCCGACGATGCAACGGCGTTGCCGGACGACTGTGTCGGCGTCGCGGCGATGCTGCAGCAAAGCGTGTACGGATCCGGCTCGGTGAAGGATGTCGCGGTCGAGACCTGGCGGCACGCCGCCGCATCCGCGGATGTGACCAGCGTTCAGGAGGGCGTGGTGGGCCTTCCCACGGCCGAAGATGCCGAGGCGATGTTCGTCGCGTTTTCCCGACAGTGGCACAGCTGCGACGGGAGGACGACGTCGTTGCCCGGCAGCATGTTCCGGCTCAAGGGCAAGATCAGTAACGTGGAATCTTCTGCTTCCGTTGTCGCGGCGACCGTTTCGGTCGGATGGACGTCCGGCGGTCCGGAGCACAAGTCAGAACCCCATTCGGATTGGGAATCGATTCCCGCCGGGCGCGCCATTGGCGTGCGCGGCAATTGCCTCATCGAGGTCGAGGTCGACGTGTTTCACAGCTCAACCGCGCTGGGTCGGGGATCGGGTGACACGGCAAACTTCGATGGCACCGCCGTCGACGTCGCGCGCGCCATGATGGACAAAATCGGCGCGCTGATCTGACGCGTCGTGTCACATGGGCGCGTTCGCGGGCTGGAAGCCCCCGGTGCTGTCGGCCTCCTCCTCGGCCCGGATGACGTGGACCACGGCGTTGATCAACGCCAGGTGGGTGAACGCCTGCGGGAAGTTGCCCAGATGCCGCCCGGTGCGTGGCTCGATCTCCTCGGCGTAGAGGTGCAGCGGGCTGGCGTAGGACAGCAGCCGCTCGCACAGCCGCTTCGCGCGGCTCACCTCGCCGATCTCGACGAGCGCCGACACCAGCCAGAACGAGCAGATCGTGAACGTACCCTCCTCGCCGGACAGCCCGTCGTCGGTCTCCTCGACCCGGTAGCGCAACACCAGGCCTTCCTCGGTGAGTTCGTTGGCGATCGCCAGCACGGTGTTGCGCACGCGCGGGTCGTCCGGCGGCAGGAATCGGGTCAACACCACCAGCAGTAGCGAGGCATCCAGCGCGTCGCTGCCGTAGCGCTGGGTGAACACGCCGCGCGAGTCCACCCCGTGTTCGAGGATGTCGGCCTTGATCTCCTCGGCTATGGCCCGCCACTGCTGGGCGTAGCTCTTCTCGCCCTGCCGCTCGGCGAGCTTGCAGCCGCGGTCGAGCGCCACCCAGCACATCACCTTCGACGACGTGAAGTGCTGCGGCTCCCCGCGCACCTCCCAGATGCCGCGGTCGGGCTCACGCCAATGCTTGATCGCCTCTTCCACCTGCTTCTTCAGCACCGGCCACAGGGTCTCCGGGATCTGTTCGCGCGACTTGGCGTGCAGGTAGAACGAGTCCAGGATCGAGCCCCAGATGTCGTGCTGGACCTGGTCGTAGGCGCCGTTGCCGATGCGCACCGGCCGGGCGTGGTCGTAGCCGGACAGGTGGTGCAGCTCGTCTTCGACCAGGCTGCGCTCCCCGCCGACGCCGTACATCACCTGCAGCGGGTGCCGCTCGTTGTTGTTGGCGCCCGAGACGTCGGCGATGAAGGCGAAGAAGTCGTCGGCCTCGCGGTCCAGGCCCAGGGTGTAGAGGCCCCACAACGCGAACGTCGAGTCGCGGACCCAGGCGTAGCGGTAGTCCCAGTTGCGCTCGCCGTGCGGCGTCTCCGGAAGCGACGTGGTGCTGGCCGCCAGCAGCGCGCCCGTGGGTGAGTAGGTCAACCCCTTCAGCGTGAGCGCGCTGCGCTGCAGGTAGGCCCGCCACGGGTGGTCGGGGAAGTTGCCGATGTTGATCCACTGCCGCCAGCACTCGGTGGTCTGCCACATCTTGTCGGCGGCCTCTTCGTAGGTCTGCGGCGCCGGGTGCTTGGTCCAGCTCAGGGCGACGAAGATGTCGTCGCCCTCTTTCATCCGGGTGCGGGCGCGCGCCTCCCGGCCTTCCAGCCCGATCCGCAGGTTGGTGGTCAGCCGCAGCGTCGGGTGGGCGTCCGGTTGCCTGTTGGCGCGGGCGATGGCCTCACCGTAGGCGTTGGCCGAGTATTCCCAGGTGGAGCCGACGCGGTGGTAGTCGAACGCCGGCTCGCAGCTCATCATCAGCTCGACGGTGCCGCTGACGCAGCGCACTGTGCGCAGCAGGATGTGCTCGGCGTCCCAGTCCATCGGGGTGCGGCGATGGGTCCGCGACCGCCGCTCGATGTCGTGCCACTTGCCCATCACCAGGGCGTCGCGCACGATCAGCCACCCGGTGTGCGTCTGCCACGTGGTCTCCATGATCAGGCTGCCCGGAAGGTAGCGGCGCGCCGACGGCACCGAGACGCCGTAGGGGCCGAGCCGGAAATGACCCGCGCTGCGGTCCAGGATCGCGCCGAACACGCTCGGGGAGTCGGGCCGGGGCACGCACAGCCATTCCACCGAACCGGCGGGGGAGATCAGGCACGTCGTCTCCCAGTCGGACAGGAACGCGTAATCGGCGATCGGCGGAAACGGGTTCCGCAGCGACGCGGTGTGCGTAAGCGGCGCGGGGGCGTTGAAATCGATCGGCGAGGGCAGTACCGCCTCGGGGGCCGCGTCGAACGCTTCCCGGGTGGCCTCGCCGGGAGCACCGTCGGCCGGCTGGTCGGCGGGTTGCGCGTGCAGAACCATCCCGACATCATCGACTGTCAACCTGCCCGGCGTCCAATGTTTGCAGCGGATGTCGGGTTTTTAGCCGGCGTTCGCGATATCGCCGCCGAATCACCGGAAGGCCGACGTGTTTTCCCTCACCGTGACTTTTACGCCGGCCCGGGTGCGCATCGGGCCGGGGATCCCGGCGGCGCGGGCGCCGTTGCGCGATCCGCCCACGTTGGTTTGACGGTCCCGGGCGAATAGGGTGAGCCGGGTGAGCGCGTTCCTGAATTGGTGGGACGGCAACGAGCTGTGGCTTTCCGGCCTGCCGTTCGTGCTGCAGGCCCTGATCGTGATGCCCGTCGTGTTGGCGGTGGCCTACGTCGTGGCGACCGCGCTCGACGGCCTGCTCGGGCGGGGCATCACCTTGATGCGCCGGATCCGGCACGCCGATGAGGCGCCCGGGTAACGCGCATGCCCCGGTCACACGTGACCTTGATTCTGGTCGCGCTCGTCGTGCTGGTGATCGTCGCGTGGCTGGCGACGCACTGACGAGACGCCCCCGGCGGATCCTGTTACGCTTCGCGACATGCACGAGGCGTCCGGTGTTTTCGAATGCGCCGTCTTCGTGCACTGTTGTCGCTGACTCCCACACCCCGTGCGCGGTCTGGTCTGGAGTCGTGGATTCTCCTGCATTGCTAAGCGCCTTTCCGCCGCACCGGGACCGAGTAACCAAGTCCCGCACCGAAAGGCCACCAATGCTCAACGACATCGGCAGCGCCCCCCGCCGGCCGGTTCTGCGGTGTGTCGCGGCGCTGGCGCTGATCGTCGGTGTCGTCGCCGCGTGCGCGGGCGGCCCCAGCGACGTCGTCGGGGGCGGCGGGCCGGCCAACGCGCGCACCAGCATCACCCTGGTCGCCTATTCGGTCCCAGAACCGGGCTGGAGCAAGGTGATTCCCGCGTTCAACGCCTCGGAGGAGGGCAAGGGCGTGCAGGTGGTCGCCTCGTATGGCGCCTCCGGTGACCAGTCCCGCGGGGTTGTCGACGGTAAGCCGGCCGACGTCGTGAACTTCTCCGTCGAGCCGGACATCGCGCGACTCGTTAAGGCCGGCAAGGTTTCCAAGGACTGGAACACCGACGCAACCAAGGGGATTCCCTTCGGCTCGGTGGTAACCCTGGTGGTACGCAAGGGAAATCCGAAGAACATCAGGGACTGGGATGACCTCCTGCGGCCCGGCGTCGAGGTCATCACGCCCAGCCCGCTGAGTTCGGGCTCGGCCAAGTGGAACCTGCTCGCCCCGTACGCCGTCAAGAGCCTGGGCGGGAAGAACGCCCAGGCGGGTGTCGACTTCATCAGCAAGCTGGTGCGCGAACACGTCAAATTGCGCCCCGGGTCGGGCCGGGAGGCCACCGACGTCTTCGTCCAGGGCAGTGGCGACGTGTTGATCAGCTACGAGAACGAGGCGATCGCCACGGAGCGGGCCGGCAAACCCGTCGAGCACGTCAACCCGCCGCAGACCTTCAAGATCGAGAACCCGGTGGCGGTGGTGAGCACCAGCTCCCACCTGAATGCCGCCGTCGCCTTCAAGAACTTCCAGTACACCGCAGCGGCGCAAAAGGTGTGGGCGCAGGCCGGCTTCCGGCCGGTCGACCCGGCCGTGGCCGCCGACTTCCGCGATCGGTATCCGGCGCCGGCGAAACTGTGGACGATCGCTGACCTCGGCGGTTGGGGGACAACGGATCCGCAGCTGTTCGACAAGAACACCGGCAGCATCACCAAGATCTACACGCAGGCCACCGGATGACAGCCACCGTGACGCCCGAGTACCAGGCGCCTCCCGGTGCCTGGCCCCTGCGCGGATCCGGAATCACGTCACTGCGGGTCGGCGTTGCGACGCTGTGGCTTTCGGTGATCGTGTTGCTGCCGCTGGCCGCCATCGCGTGGCAGGCGGCCGCCGGGGGTTGGCACGCCTTCTGGCTGGCGGTGACGTCGAACGCCGCGCTGGAGTCGTTCAGGGTGACGCTGACCATCTCCGCCGGGGTGACGGCCCTCAACCTGATCTTCGGCCTGCTGATCGCGTGGGTCCTGGTGCGCGACGACTTCTTCGGCAAGCGGCTCGTCGACGCGATCATCGACCTGCCGTTCGCGCTGCCGACCATCGTGGCCAGCCTGGTGATGCTGGCCCTGTACGGCAACAACAGCCCGGTGGGCCTGCGCCTGCAGCACACCGCATGGGGGGTGGCGGTGGCGCTGGCCTTCGTCACGTTGCCCTTTGTGGTGCGCGCCGTGCAGCCGGTGCTGTTGGAAATGGATCGGGAGACCGAGGAGGCGGCGGCGTCGCTGGGCGCCAGCGGCCCGAAGGTCTTCACCTCGGTCATGCTGCCGTCCCTGACGCCCGCCCTGTTATCCGGTGCGGGGCTGGCCTTCTCGCGAGCGATCGGCGAGTTCGGGTCGGTGGTGCTGATCGGCGGCGCCGTCCCGGGCAAGACCGAGGTGTCATCGCAGTGGATACGGACGCTGATCGAAAACGATGACCGCACCGGCGCTGCCGCGATATCGATTGTGCTGCTGGCGATTTCGTTCTTCGTGCTGCTGGTGTTGCGTATCGTGGGCGGCCGCGCCGCCAAGCGTCAGGAGCTGGCCGCATGACGTCGTCGCCCCGGGTTCGCTACCTCCTCCGATTCGCGGCGCTGGCCTACATCTTCGTGTTGCTCGTCGTTCCGGTGACGTTGATCCTGTGGCGGACATTCCGGCCCGGCGTCGGTCAGTTCTTCGACTGGGTGAGCACACCGGCGGCCATCTCGGCGCTGAATTTGACTCTGCTGGTGGTGGCGATCGTGGTGCCGCTCAACGTGGTGTTCGGCATCCCGACCGCACTGGTTCTGGCGCGCAACCGTTTCCGCGGCAAGGGGGTGCTGCAGGCGGTCATCGATCTGCCGTTCGCGGTGTCGCCGGTGATCGTGGGCGTGGCGTTGATCCTGCTGTGGGGGGCGGCCGGCGCCTTCGGCTTCGTCGAACGCGACCTCGGGTTCAAGATCATTTTCGGGCTGCCCGGGATCGTGTTGGCCAGCATTTTCGTCACCCTGCCGTTCGTGGTGCGTGAGGTGGAACCGGTGCTGCACGAGCTGGGAACCGACCAGGAGGAGGCGGCGGCCACCCTGGGTTCGGGCTGGTGGCAGACGTTTTGGCGGATCACATTGCCGTCGATCCGGTGGGGGTTGACCTACGGCGTCGTGCTGACGGTGGCGCGCACCCTCGGCGAATTCGGCGCGGTGATCATCGTGTCGTCCAACCTGCCGGGGAAGTCGCAGACCCTGACATTGCTCGTCGCGGACCGGTACAACCGCGGGGCGGAGTACGGCGCCTACGCGCTGTCGACACTGCTGATGGGGGTGGCCGTGCTGGTCCTGATCTTCCAGCTGGTTCTCGACGCCCGCCGGGTACGAGCGACCAAGTAAGCGCGACAAGGAGACTCGTGATGACCGACTGCCGACCCGAGCGCGGCGACAACGCGATCATCGTGCACGACGCCTACAAACAGTACGGCGACTTCGTTGCGCTGGACCATGTGGACTTCGTCGTGCCGAAGGGCTCGCTGACGGCGTTGCTGGGACCCAGCGGTTCGGGCAAGTCGACGCTGCTGCGGGCCATCGCCGGCCTGGACCAGCCCGACAGCGGAACCGTCACGATCAACGGTCGCGACGTCACCGGGGTGCCGCCGCAGCGCCGCGGCATCGGGTTTGTGTTTCAGCATTATGCCGCGTTCAAGCACCTGACCGTGAGGGACAACGTCGCCTATGGGTTGCGGATTCGCAAGCGGCCCAAGGCCGAAATCAAGGAAAAGGTCGACAACCTGCTGGAGGTCGTGGGGCTGAGCGGATTTCAGACCCGCTATCCCAACCAGCTTTCCGGCGGCCAACGCCAGCGCATGGCGCTGGCCCGGGCGCTGGCCGTCGACCCGCAGGTGCTGCTGCTCGACGAGCCCTTCGGGGCGCTAGACGCCAAGGTCCGCGAGGACCTGCGGGCGTGGTTGCGGCGCCTGCACGACGAGGTGCACGTCACCACCGTGCTGGTCACCCACGACCAAGCGGAGGCGCTCGATGTGGCCGACCGCATCGCGGTGTTGAACAAGGGCCGCATCGAGCAGGTCGGATCGCCCACCGAGGTCTACGACTCTCCGGCGAGCGCGTTCGTGATGTCGTTTTTGGGCGCGGTCTCCGAGCTCAACGGCGCGTTGGTACGTCCGCACGACATCCGCGTCGGCCGCAAGCCTGACATGGCCGTGGCCGGCGGAGACGGCACCGCGGAATCCATCGGCGTGGTGCGCGCGACGGTGGACCGGGTGGTCGCGCTGGGATTCGAGGTGCGCGTGGAGATGACCAGCGCCGCCACCGGGGGCGCCTTCACCGCGCAGATCACCCGCGGGGACGCCGAGGCGCTGGCCCTGCGCGACGGCGACACCGTCTACGTGCGAGCAACCCGTGTCCCACCCCTGCCCAGCGACATCGCGACCCCGGGCAGCGGGGGCGCCGACGAGGACCGGAGCACGCTGACATCGGCGTGATGTTGGGTTAGGCGTCGTCGCCCATGACCGCGCCCTCGCGGCGGGGATCGGCCCCTCCGGTCCATTGAGACGAGCTGCGGGTGATCGCGGAAAGCCCGCTGGACTGGTCGGTCATATTCACCTGATGCCCCAGCGCGCGCAGGCCAGCCACCAGCGGGTCGTGATCGCCGTTGTCGGAGCGGTTTATCTCCGGATCCTCGCCGCCGACGTTGGTTTGCGGCGAGTTGTCCGCACCGAAATCCACCAGGGACACCGCCTGCTGCGGGTTCAGCCCCCAATCCAGCATCGCCACAAGGGTTTTCACGACGTACTGAATGATCGTGGAACCCCCGGGTGAGCCGGTCACCGCGTGCAACGCGCCCCGCCCCGCCGGCGCGGCATCGAACACCAGCGTCGGGGCCATCGAGCTGCGCGGCCGCTTCCCGGGCTGGACGCGGTTGGCCACCGGCGATCCGTCGGCCGCGCGGGGGTTGGCGGCGAAATCGGTGAGCTGATTGTTGAGGACGAACCCGTCGACCAGGTGGAACGAGCCGAACGGCGACTCGACGGTCGTCGTGAAGGCGGCCGCGTTGCCGTAGGAATCGATGATGCTGACGTGGCTGGTGCCGTGTTCGCGCCCGGGTGGCGCGACCCCGCCGGGCATGCCGAAGTCACCGGGCTTGGCGGTCCCCATGCTGTGCTGGGGCGAGATCAGCGCCGCACGCCCGGCCAGATAGCCCGGGTCGATCAGCGTGGCGAGCGAACCGCCGGGCAGCCCGACGAAGTCGGCGTCGGCGACGTACTTGTCACGGTCGGCGTAGGCCAGCCGCTCCGCCTCGGAGACCAGGTGAGCGCCCAGCACGCTCGGGCGACCGCCGTTGCGGTCGACGTTGGTGGGCGGGTAGTTACCCAGCGGGAAATGCTCGAGGATGCCCAGCGTGGCCGCCACCGCGACGCCGCCCGACGACGGGGTGGGCATGCCGCAGATCTGCCGCCCGCGATACGTGGTGCACAGCGGGTCGCGTTTCTTGGCGACGTAGCCCGTCAGGTCCTCGGTGGTCATCAGGCTCGGCGTGCGCCCTCCGGTGGTATCGCCGGCTTCGGCGACGATGTCGTGGGCGATGTCGCCGGTGTAGAAGGCGTTAACGCCCGAGGAGGCGATGGCGGACAAGGTCTTTGAGTAGGCGGGGTTGGTCAGCCGGGTTCCCGCGGCCTTCGGGCTGCCGTCCGGGTTCAGCAAGTATGCGCGCGCCTGCGGATCGACCCGCAGTTGTGCCGCCGAGTCGGTGATGGCGGCGGCCAGCCTGGGGCTGATGTCGAAGCCGTTGTCGGCCAACGTCATTGCCGGGCCGAAGAGATCGCGCCATGGCGTGCGGCCGTGCTCATGGTGCACCAGTTCGAGCATCCGGGGAATGCCGGGAACCCCGATCGATCGGCCCGAGGCGCGCGCGTCGGGCCGGGGGGTGGCGTGATCGTTGTCGCCGATCCAGCGCAGGTAGTTCTCGCCCGCGCCCGCGGGGGCGACCTCGCGGCCGTCGTAGGCCTGCACCGAACCGGCGCGCGCGTCATAGTAGACCGCGAATCCGCCGCCGCCCAGTCCCGACGACTGCGGTTCGACCAGACCCAGCACCGCCTGGGCCACCACCATCGCGTCGGCGGCCGTGCCGCCGTCGCGCAGCACCCGGCAGGCCGCCTGGGTCGACAGGGGATTGGCGGTGGCCACCGCGTAGTGGGCGGTGCGCACCATCGTCATGTCGCTGCGGTACCCGGTCGCGGCCTCGGGGCTGGTCGCGATGTTCCGCGCCGAAGGCGTTGAGGCCGAAGGGGTCCCGGGAACCGGCGTGCCGTTGGGCACGATCGCGCACGGAGCCCCCGCATGCGGCCCGGTTGCGTGGTTGCCGCCACACGCCGCCAGCCACAGCACCAAAGTGGCCAGCAGCCTTCGAATGGACGGCCCGCTCAAGCCACGAAGTTTACTGGACGGATCGGGTCAATTAGGCGGCGATGCGGACTGCCGCGACCTACGGGTCGTCTTCGGCGCCATTCAGGATTTTTTCGGGGTGCTGCATATGTGTTGACTCGCGGCTGTCCTGTCGGTTGGCCGAGATGCAGCGGCGGAATCCATTCGCAGCTTCGCTGTCGATAAAACGGCTTCCTGATTACTGGGCCTCGTGTGGCATCGCGAGTGCGGTTCCGAGAATCCAGGCGAACAAGAAAGCCGGCATTCCCGTAATCGAGAAACCCTCGAGCGAAAGCGGCCCATCATGGACGATGAACGCTGCGAGGAGCAGGGGGTGTACTGCTGCGCCGGCGATCGCGAGGTGCGCGGTAAACCTTGGCAGCACCCGATGGACGTACATCGCAACCGCGAACGACCCCAGCGCCACGACGGTGGGCATTCCCGACATTGCCAGCAATCCGAAGGTCAGGTCGTACAGCAGCGTTGAGTTCTCAGCCTTATGGTGTCGGTAGAGGAGCAGGTCGAACGCGGTGAACCCGCCAAGCAAAAGGACCACGCATCCGATGAAGCCAGCGGCGAAACACGTCGGGCGAGTCGATCTGGCGGGAAGTCGATCACGTAGGAAAGTCCATACCGCGGCGCCGAATACAAGCCAGAGCGTGACGCCGACGGTATTGAGCAGCATCGTCACGACCAACCGATCGTGGTGGGTCGCGGCCCACAGCGCCACTTCGGTACCCGACGTCTGGGTCCCCGGGAATGACCAGATCGGATAAATCGCAAGCGCGATCGTGGGGAGGACGAATCCGGACGTGCCAGCCCATCGCGCCACGCACGCCGACCCGCTAGGTTTTTCAGCCACACTCGGCATGTTGTCGTCGTCCACGCGTCCTCCTGACGACTCGTCTTGCCGATCGAAAGGTCCTCACGATCGGTCCGTCTGCCGCATTATCCGCGCGGTCAATCGCGACGCGGGAGCCGACATGCTCGACAGAACGTGACCAGCGAGGCCTCGTACTGACGCTCGTCGGCTCAGGCCGCGATGCCCCGGATTCGAGATTTCAGGGCTTCGTCGAAGCGATCCAGCACCGTCTCGGCCACCAACCGGTGCGCACCCAGCGGTTCCGCCAGCTCGATGCCGGCGCCGTCCGCGAAATCACGCACCCGGTCCGGCAGCAGGCCGGGCGCCAAGAACCACGGAGCGATGACCACCCGCCGCGCGCCCTGCCGGCGCAACCGGCCGGCAGCCTCGGCCAGCGACCTGTCTCTTCTCCTCATCTACTTGTGTATAAGACACCGCCGCCGTCNACGGTGTGACGACGGCGTCGCGACACCCGCCCAGCACGTCGGCCAGGCTGGGGATGTTCAGCTCGCAGAAGGCCGGCCGCACGTCCAGACCCGGCCGCATGCGCGCGAGCTCGCCGGCGACGGCGCGGGCGTTGGCCGCCGAGCGTGGATCCTTGCTTCCGTGCGCGGTCAGCACGAGGGTGGTCACGACGCGTGCAACCCGCATTCGGTCTTGGCGTGCCCCTGCCAGCGCCCGCTGCGCGGGTCGGCGCCGTCGGCGGGCTTGGCCGTGCAGGGGGCGCAACCGATCGACGGATAACCGTCGTAGACAAGGGGATTCACCAGGACGTCGTGTTCGTCGATGTAGTTCTGCATGTCCTCGTCGGTCCACGTCGCCAGCGGGTTGATTTTCACCAGCTTGTAGCCCTCGTCGAAGCTGACCAGCGGGGCGTTGGCGCGAGTCGGTGAGTCGCTACGGCGCAGCCCGGTCACCCACGCGGAGTAGCCACGCAGCGCCTTGCCCAGCGGGGCGACCTTGCGCAGCCGGCAGCATTCGCCCGGGTCACGCGCGAAGAGGTCCTTGCCGAGCAGCCTGTCCTGCTCGGCCACCGTGTGCTCGGGCGTGACGTTGACCACCCGGATGTCGTAGACGGACTCGATCGCGTCGCGGGTGCCGATGGTCTCCACGAAGTGGTAGCCGGTGTCCAAAAACAGCACCGGCACGCCGGGCCGCACCTTGGCGGCCAGGTCGATCAGCACCGCCTCCTGCATGCTGGATGCCACCACGTAGTTGCACGTCGCCCACGCGCGCGGCCCGGTCACACCGCCGAAGTTCTCGTCGGTCCAGCGCAGCAGGTCGGTGGCGCTGGCGCCCTCCAGCTCGGCCGCGCCACGGGCGGCCAGCTTCCGCAGGTCGGCCTCGGTGGGGCTGGTCGTTTCCAGGCTCATCGCAAGTCGCCTTCCTCGGCGCGAACGACCCACTGCGCGAATCGTTCGCCGTTGTTCCGGTGCTTGATGAAGTTGCGTGCTACCCGATCGATGTAGTCGCCCAGCTCGTCGCTGGTGACCTTGTGCTGACGCAGTTTTCGGCCGAAACCGCTGTCCAGACCGAGGCTGCCGCCCAGGTGCACCTGGAAGCCCTCGACCGAGCCGCCGTGGCCGTCGTCGACCATCTGGCCCTTGAACCCGATGTCGGCGACTTGAATTCGCGCGCACGAGTTCGGGCAGCCGTTGATGTTGACCGTGATCGGCACGTCCAGCTGGGAGTTGAGGTCCTCGAGCCGGCGCTCCAGCTCGGGCACCAACTCCTGTGCCCTGCCCCGTGTTTCGGCGAAAGACAACTTACAGAACTCGATCCCCGAGCAGGCCATGAGGTTTCGCCGCCACCGCGACGGGCGCGCCTGAAGACCCAGCGCCTCCACGTCGGCGATCAGGTCGTCGAGCAAGGCGTCGGGCACGTCGAGGATGATCAGCTTCTGGTATGGCGTGAACCGGATTCGGTTTGAACCGGCCCGCTCGGCCAGGTCGGCCACGGTCGACAGGATGGTGCCGGACACGCGCCCTGCGATCGGCGCGACCCCGACGGCGTTGAGCCCGTTCTTCAGTCGCTGCACCCCGACGTGATCGATCGGATGCTTGACCGGCTCGGGGGCCGGGCCGTCGAGCAGCGGGCGCTTGAGGTACTCGGTTTCGAGAACCTCGCGGAACTTCTCGATGCCCCAGTCCTTGATCAGGAACTTCAGCCGCGCCTTGGACCGCAGGCGCCGGTAGCCGTAGTCGCGGAAGATCGAGGTCACCGCCGCCCATACCTCGGGCACCTCGTCGAGGGGCACCCAGGCGCCGACGCGCTGGGCGAGCATCGGGTTGGTGGACAGCCCGCCGCCCACCCAAAGGTCCAGGCCGGGACCGTGCTCGGGATGGTTGACGCCGATGAAGGCGATGTCGTTGATCTCGTGCGCGACGTCCTGCAGGCCGGAGATGGCGGTCTTGTACTTGCGGGGCAGGTCGGCGAAGTCCGGCTTGCCGATGTAGCGACGCACGATCTCGTCGATCGCCCAGGTGGGGTCGATCACCTCGTCGAGGGATTCGCCGGCCAGGGGCGAGCCCAGGATCACGCGCGGGCAGTCGCCGCACGCCTCGGCGGTCTGCAGCCCGACCTCGTCGAGCCGCCGCCAGATCTCGGGGACGTTGCCCACCTCGATCCAGTGCATCTGCACGTTCTGCCGGTCGGAGATGTCGGCGGTGTCCCGGCCGAACTCGGTCGAGATCTGGCCCACCGTGCGCAGCGCGGCGGTCGACAGCGCGCCGCCGTCGCAGCGCACCCGCATCATGAAGTACTTGGCCTCGAGCAACTCGGCGTTCTCGTCGCCGGTGTACGACCCGTCGTAACCCTGTTCGCGCTGGGTGTACAGGCCCCACCAACGGAAGCGGCCACGCAGGTCGCTCTTGTCGATGCTGTCGAATCCGCCTTGCGCGTAGATGTTTTCGATGCGATCCCGGACCTCGAGCGGGGCGCCGGCCTGCTTCATCTCTTCGTTGGGGTTGAGCGCCTCGCGATTTCCCAGCGCCCACTGGCCCTCGTTGCGGGACTTCGCGGGAGGGGCTGTCGTCATTCGGGGGTTCTCCTTCACGGATCTCAAGGGCGTCAGACAGCGCAATTCACCGATTTATTCCGGCGGCGCAGATCCGGCAGCCAGCTGGAGGTACAGGCGGGGCGGGTCTACGAGATCAAGGCAGACAGCAACAGCTGCAGACGCGCTTGAGATCAATGTGCCGCCGCGCCACGAGGGCGATGCGCAAGCTGCGGTTGGCGGTCACGGCAGCCATTCTGCCATGGACGGCGCGGGGTGTTGCGATCAGGTCATATTTTTCCTCACGCTGACCCAAACTAAGCAGCGACCCTGGGCGGATGGGCAAACAGAGCCAACAATCGCCTGAGAAACCGTTCGGCCCGATCCAGAGGCCCACTTAAAGGGCATGACCTGCGTCGATGCCCTCGTCGGCGGGAACGTGGCACGGCTCGACCCGGCCGCCGTGGGAGGATTTGGCATGCCACTTCGCGAGGCCCCGGGCGACCTGCCCGCCCTACAGCCGAGTCCGGGCCGGCCGTTCGGGTTGTACGTCCACGTCCCGTTCTGCTTCATACGTTGCGGATATTGCGACTTCAACACCTACACCCCCGCCGAACTCGGCGGCGTCAACCCCGACGCCTGGCTGCAGGCGCTGGGGACGGAGCTGGAGCTGGCGGCCGCGCGGCTGGGCGGACCGAGCGTGAGCACGGTGTTTGTCGGCGGCGGGACGCCGTCGCTGCTGGGTGGCGAACGCCTGGCCCGGCTGCTGGGCATGGTGCGCGATCACTTCGTCCTGGCGCCCGACGCCGAGATCACCACCGAGGCCAACCCGGAATCGGCCTGGCCGGACTTCTTCTCGGCGACCCGCACCGCCGGCTACACCCGGGTGTCGCTGGGCATGCAGTCGGTGTCCCCGCGGGTGTTGGGGGTCCTCGACCGGATACACACGCCGAACCGGTCGGCGGCCGCGGCCCGCGAGGCGCTGGCCGAGGGCTTCGAACACGTCAGCCTCGACCTGATCTACGGAACGCCGGGGGAGTCCGACGACGACCTGCTGCGTTCCGTCGACACCGCGGTCGACACCGGCGTCGACCACGTATCGGCGTATGCCCTGGTCGTGGAGGAGGGCACCGCGCTGGCCCGGCGGGTTCGGCGCGGCGAGCTGGCCGCCCCCGACGACGATGTGCTGGCGCACCGCTACGAATTGGTCGACGCGCGGCTGTCTGATGCCGGCATGAGCTGGTACGAGGTGTCCAACTGGAGCCGGCCGGGCGGCGAGTGCCGGCACAACGTCGGCTACTGGAACGGCGGGCAGTGGTGGGGTGCGGGGCCGGGGGCGCACGGATACGTCGGTGCGACGCGCTGGTGGAACGTCAAGCACCCCAACGCCTATGCCGAGCTGCTGGCCGGTGGAACCCTGCCGGTTTCGGGTTTCGAGCAGCTCGACAGCGACGCACTGCACACCGAGGAGGTGCTGTTGAAAACCCGTTTACGACAAGGGCTTCCGTTGGACCGGCTGGGAGACGCCGAACGTCAACGTGCGCAAACCGCGGTGGCCGACGGGTTGCTGGTGTCTGAGGGCGAGCGGCTGGTGCTCACCCCGCGCGGCCGGCTGCTGGCCGACGGCGTGGTGCGCACGCTGTTGGGGTAGCGCTCAGGTCCCCGGAAACCAATGCGCGACAACGCGGTTGATCTCGATGAACAGCGAAATCCCGACGGTGACGGTATAGGAAAACGTCAGGCCCAGCGAGGCGGCCAGGGGCAGCGTGGGGCTGGCCTCGGGGATCCCCAGGCGCTGTACCGCCGGCAGCGTGATGTATGACGCCGAGGCGCACAACACGGCGAACAGCACGTAGGTGCCCGGCTGGAAGTGGGTGTCGGTGAGGTAGGCGTAGCTGTAGCCGACCAGGATGCCAAGCGCGCCAAAGATATTGGGTGCCAGCAAGCCGAACACGATGAAACCGCTGCCGGCCGACTTGAGATCTCGCAGCTTGCGCGACGCGGTCATGCCCATCTCCAGCAGGAACAGGCACAGCACGCCCTGAAACGCCGCAACGAAGAGTTCGTTCTGGTCGTGAACGACCTTCTGCCCCTGCAGCGCACTGATGAAGCCGATGGCTATGCCGCCGACGAGGAGGATGATGCCGGGATTGAGGAAGACCTCCTGCAATATCTCGCGGGAGAAAAGGGGTGCCTTGCCGCGCTTGGGCGCCGGCTCGTACCACTCGGGGTGCTCCCGCCTCTGCAGGGAGAACTCCAGCTCCTGTTCGATCCCACGCTCGGCTTTCTCGTCGAGGCTCTCCGGCCCGGCACGCCGGGTGGCCGCGCCGGGCCCGACCCTCGCGGGAGCCCGGTAGCCGGGCTCGTCCGGCATGAACCCCGCCTCGTCCATCCCCCGGTGCCGCATCCGGGCCACCAGGTACAGCGCCACCAGGCAGCCGGGGATCTCCATGAAGGCCAGCATCACCGGCATGTAGGCATCGAAGGCGATGCCGACGCTGGTCAGGAAGGCCACGCAGGTGGCGAAGGTGCCCGCCGAATCCGACGCGTAGTAACCGGCCACCGTGGCCCGGTCGACGCGCCGCAACCGGCTCAGATACCTCAACAGGAGATAGGTCAGGGCACCGACCGCGAAGTTCAACGCGAAGCCCGCGGCGACGAAGCCGGCGATGTTGTCGATGTCGGCCGGCTTGACCTTGGCGAGCTCTTCGCCGCCCTGCCAGCCGATGGCCACCAAAAGGTACATGGTGAGGCCCTGATAGATCGCATACGGAAACTCGAACCGCACCTTGAGGATCGGGATCAGAAAGCCGAAATAGAAGAACAGCAACAGCGGCTTGAAGAGATTGTGGGTGAAGTTCTCCCAGAACTCGTGCAGCATAGTGCCTCCCGGCGAGCTAGGCCGGCGAAGCGGGCAGCGGCAACTGACGCGCGGCGGGCGAGAACATCAATAGAACCTTGAGGACTCACGCGACGCGCGTCAACTTGGTGAGGCCGTCTTTACGAACAATTAACAACGCTCGATTTCGGCGATGCCGGTGACCGAAGCCGGCGTAGCTAGAACCAGTGGGTGACCAGGCGGTTGATCTCGATGTAGAGCGGGATTCCGATCGTCACGTTGTAGGAGAATGTCAAACCCAGCGATGCGGCCAGGGGCAGGGTCGGGCTCGCCTCGGGGATGGCCAGCCGCTGGACCGCCGGGACGGCGATGTAGGACGCCGCGCCGCAGAGCACCGCAAACAGCACGTAGGTTCCCGGCTTGAAATCGGCATGCGTCGCGGCCGCGTAAAGGTGGGCGACGATGATGCCCAGCGGCGCAAAGATGTTCGGCGCGAGCAAGCCGAACAAGATGAAACCGGGGCCCGCCGACCGCAGGTCCCGCAGCTTGCGAGACGCCGTCATGCCCATCTCGAGCAGGAACAGGCACAGCACGCCCTGGAACGCCAGCACGAAGAATCTGTCGTCGTCGGCGACGACCTTCTGTCCCTGCAGGCCGCTGATCAGCCCGATGGCGATGCCGCCGAAAAGAAGGACGAGCCCGGGGTTCAGGAACACTTCCTGCAGGAGTTCACGAGAGAAGAGGGGCACCCCCCGTTTGCCTTTCGCGGGCGGCGGGCTCTGGTCGGGCTCCCAGTCCGGATGGTCCAGCTTTTCCATCGAGAGCTCGAGCTCTGACTCGACTCCCCGATCGTGCTCGGCCGCGAGGCTCTTGCCGTGCGGGGGCTGTGCCGCCGTGCCGGGCCCGACGCCGACCTTGACCGGAGGGGTGTATCCGGGCTCGTCGGGCATGTTCCCGGCGGCGTCCATGTTCCGGTGCCGCAGCAGAGCCACGAAGTACAGCGCCACCAGGCAGCCGGGAACCTCCATGACGGCCAGCATCACGGGCATGTAGGGGTTGAACGAGATGCCGACGGCGGCCAGGACCGCCAGGCAGGTGGCGAAGGTCCCCGCCGAGTCGGAGCCGTAATAGCCGGCGACGGTCGCCCGGTCGACCTTTCGCAGGGAGGTCAGCCAGCCCATCAGCACGTAGGCGATCGCCCCGATCAGGAAGTTCAGGAAGAAGCCCACCGCCATGAATCCGACGATGACCCCGATGCTGGAGGCTTTGACGTTGGCGAGTTCTTCGCCGCCGTGCCAGCCGATGGCCAGCAGCAGGTACATCGTCAAGCCCTGATAGATGACATACGGGAACTCGAAGCGAACCTTCAGGATCGGGATCAGGAAGCCGAAGTAGAAAAACAGCAGGAGCGGCTTGAACAGGTTGTGGGTGAAGTTGTGCCAGAACTCTTGCAGCATTGGGGTGCCTCTCTTTTTGAAGCATTGATCGGTTGGGGGAAGCACCGTGCACAACCGGGGCAACCACGCCATCCCGAAACCGGTGCAAAATTTAACCCCGCCGATAAGCGTCCGCCACTCGGACACAACGCGGAAAGCCCATCTTTTACACAGCCGTATCGAAAGAGCGGATTTTCCCAAAGCCTATGGTCACAGCGCCGCTGGTCGGACGGTGTGCGGCCGGGTTGGCGTGAATCCACTGTGACTATTCTGGTGATTCGCTGTGGGATCGGCGTGGGCGCGGCCACGCCCCTCCCGGGGGGCAACGCGGGGAGGGGTTGCGCGGAGTTAGATAGGTTAGGCTACATTTACTAACCGTGACCGAGGTCAGCGTCGAGACGAGTTCCGCAGACTCCGCGTCACCGCCGATTCCGTTGCCTCCCGACGTCCACCCGGCCGACTTGGCCGCCGAGCTGGCCGGCGCGCTGCCGGAGCGGCGCGGCGAGGAGTACCTGCTCTACGAACATGACGGGCAATGGGTACTGGCCAGCGGTGTGCGGGCGACGGTCGAGCTGGACAGCGACGAGCTGCGGGTGACCCGCGACGGCGCCACCCGGCGGCAACAATGGTCCGGGCGGCCCAGCCCGGTCCTGGGCGAAGCCATCGACCGGCTGCTGCTCGAAACCGACCAGCTTTTCGGCTGGGTCACCTTCGAATTCGGCGTCCACCGCTACGGGCTGCAGCAGCGGCTGGCGCCGCGCACACCCTTGGCGCGGGTTTTTTGGCCGCGCACCCGCATCGTGGTGACCCGGGACGTGGTTCGCCTCTACGGCGCCGAAGCCGGCCACATCGAGGCGGTGCACCGCTTGTTGGGCGACGGCGTGTGCGGCCTGCCCCGTGCTTGTGCGGTCGACGTGAGCGCCGATCCGTCCGGCTACCGCGACCGGGTGGCGGCGGCTGTCCGCGAGATCGCGGGGGGCAGCTACCACAAGGTGATCCTGTCCCGTTGCGTCGAAGTCCCTTTCGCGCTGGACTTCCCGTCCACCTACCGGCTGGGCCGGCGGCACAACACCCCGGTGCGGTCGTTCTTGTTGCGGCTCGGCGGGATTCGCGCCGTCGGCTACAGCCCCGAACTCGTGGCGGCCGTACACCGCGACGGCGCTGTGGTGACCGAGCCACTGGCCGGCACGCGCGCGCTCGGGCGCGGTGCGGCGCGTGATCGCCAGGCTCGCGAAGACTTGGAATCGAACTCCAAAGAGATTGTCGAGCACGCTATTTCGGTGCGCAGCTCGTTGCAGGAGATGACCGAGATCGCCGAGGCGGGAACCGCGGTGGTCAGCGACTTCATGACCGTGCGGGAGCGGGGGAGCGTGCAGCACCTGGGTTCCACGGTCAGCGCGCGGCTGGACCCGTCGAGCGACCGGATGGACGCGCTGGAAGCGCTTTTTCCGGCGGTCACGGCCTCGGGCATCCCGAAGGCGGCCGCCGTCGAGGCGATCCTGCGCCTCGATGAGGGCCCGCGCGGGCTGTACTCCGGCGCCGTCGTGATGGTTTCGGCGGACGGCGGCCTCGACGCGGCGCTGACGCTGCGGGCGGCCTACGAATGCGACGGCAAGACGTGGCTGCGGGCCGGCGCCGGGATCATCGAAGAGTCCGAGCCCGAGCGCGAATTCGAGGAGACCTGCGAAAAGCTGTCGACGCTCGCGCCGTATCTGATTGCCCGGCACTAGCGACCGGGTCGCTCAGTCGCGGAACGTGCACGCGGTCGCTCGAAATTTCGCAAATGAGCGCGCGTTGGGGGGCGGCGCCCGTAGGGACTTTTGGCCCTAGTCGGCGGGATCCCCGGCGTGTCATCTTGATGTAACTGCATGACACAGGTACTGATAGACACACATAACTGGGAGGGTCCCGTGTCCGACAGCTTGACCAACCTGCAGCTACTCCAGGAGCTTGAGCCCGTGGTCGAGCAGCTGCTCAACCGCCACCTCTCGCTGTTCAAGGAGTGGAACCCGCACGACTACGTCCCGTGGTCGGACGGCAAGAACTTCTACGCCCTCGACGGCCAGGACTGGGAGCCCGGGCAGAGCCGGCTTTCCGACGTCGCACAAGTCGCGATGGTGCAAAACCTGCTGACCGAGGACAATTTGCCGTCGTATCACCGCGAGATCGCGATGAACTTCACCATGGACGGCCCGTGGGGCCAGTGGGTGAATCGGTGGACGGCCGAGGAGAACCGGCACAGCACGGCGCTGCGCGACTACCTGGTGGTCACCCGCGCGGTCGACCCGGTCGAGCTGGAAAAGCTGCGCATGGAGCAAATGACCCGAGGGTTCAGCCCGGGCCAGAACCAGCAGGGGGACATGTTCGCCGAGAGTTTGTTCGACTCGGTCATGTACGTGTCGTTTCAGGAATTGGCCACCCGCGTCGCGCACCGCAACACCGGTAAGGCCGCCCACGACACCATCGCCGAACAGCTGATGGCGCGGGTGTCGCACGACGAGAACCTGCACATGATCTTTTACCGCGACGTCAGCGCCGCGGGCCTGGACATCGCGCCCAATCAGGCGATGAGGTCGGTGCACCGAATCTTGCGCAATTTCAAGATGCCCGGATTCACCGTGCCGGAGTTTCGGCGCAAGGCCGTGATCATCGCGGTCGGTGGTGTCTACGACCCGCGCATCCATCTCGACGAGGTCGTCATGCCGGTGCTCAAGAAGTGGCGCATCTTCGAACGCGAGGACTTCACCGGCGAAGCCGCCCGGATGCGCGACGACCTTGCCGTGCTGATCAAGGAACTCGAAGTGGCCAGCGACAAATTCGACGAATCCAAGCAGCGCTACCTCGAGCGGGAGGCCCGCAGGGCCGAGCGGATCACCGCCAGCAGGGTGCTCAAAACCGAAGGGACACTGACGCTCAGCGGACGGTAGGCGCTCGGCCGGGTAACGGTTCGGGTACGTTTCGGTCGTCGCCCCGACACGTCATGCCGCGCCGCGGGTCTGGTCGCCGAGAATGCGGGCATGACGCAATCGTGGGAGCCCGACGTTGGCGCGTGAGATCTCCCGCCAGACGTTGTTGCGGGGCGCCGCCGGCGCGTTGACCGCCGGCGCCGTTTTTGGATCGGGCCGGCTCGTCTCGGGCCGGGCCACCGCCTTGCTCTTATTCACCTCTAGCTGTGTCTTAGAGGNGCCCCGACACGTCATGCCGCGCCGCGGGTCTGGTCGCCGAGAATGCGGGCATGACGCAATCGTGGGAGCCCGACGTTGGCGCGTGAGATCTCCCGCCAGACGTTGTTGCGGGGCGCCGCCGGCGCGTTGACCGCCGGCGCCGTTTTTGGATCGGGCCGGCTCGTCTCGGGCCGGGCCACCGCCGCTCCGGCCGCGTCCGGCTGGGACGGCCTTTCCACAGCCCTCGGCGGCAAGGTGCTGTTGCCGGGCAGCCCCCAATTCGCCTCGGCCAAGCAGGTTTTCAACACCAACTACAACGGCTTCACGCCGGCGGCGATCGTCACCCCGACATCGGCGGCGGATGTGCAAAAGGCGATGGCGTTTGCCGCCGCCAACAACCTCAAGGTCGCACCGCGCAGCGGTGGGCACTCCTACATCGGCGCGTCCACGGCCAATGGGGCCATGGTTTTCGACCTGCGTCAGCTGCCGGGGGAAATCAATTACGACGCGGCCACCGGCCAGGTCACGGTGACGCCGGCGACGAGTCTGTACGCGATGCACCAGGCCCTCGCCGCAGCCAACCGGGGCATCCCCACGGGCACGTGCCCCTCGGTCGGCGCCGCGGGCCACGCCCTCGGCGGCGGGCTGGGCGCCCAATCCCGGCACGCGGGCATGCTGTGCGACCAATTGACGTCGGCGTCGGTGGTGCTGCCCGGTGGCCAGGCGGTCACGGCATCCGCCGCCAGCAACCCCGACCTGTTCTGGGCGCTGCGCGGCGGAGGTGGCGGGAACTTCGGCGTGACGACTTCGCTGACCTTCGCCACGTTTCCGACCAGTGACGTCGACGTGGTCAACCTCAATTTCCCGCCGCAGTCGTTCGCGCAGGTCCTGCTCGGTTGGCAGGGTTGGCTGCGCACCGCCGACCGAAACAGCTGGGCACTGGCCGACGCCACCGTCGACGCGATGGGCACGCACTGCCGCATCATGGCGACCTGCCCGGCGGGCTCCGGCGGGAGCGTGGCGAATGCGATCACCTCGGCCGTCGGACTGCAGCCGACCGGGACCGACAACCACACGTTCAATTACCTGGATCTGGTGCGGTATCTGGCCGTCGGCAACCTCAACCCGGCGCCGCTCGGGTACGTCGGCGGCTCCGACGTGTTCACGACGCTCACCCCGGCCGCGGCCCAGGGGATCGCCTCCGCGGTCAACGCCTTCCCCCGGAGCGCGGGGCGCATGCTGGCGATCATGCACGCGCTCGACGGTGCCCTCGCGACCGTGGCGCCGGGGGCCACGGCCTTTCCGTGGCGCCGGCAGTCGTCGCTGGTGCAGTGGTACGTCGAAACTTCTGACCCGTCCGCGGCCACCAACTGGCTCAACACCGCACACCAAGCGGTGCAACCGTATTCGGTCGGCGGCTACGTGAACTACATCGAGGCCGGCCAGCCGCCATCGCGCTACTTCGGCCCCAACCTGTCCCGGCTGAGCGCCGTGCGGCAGAAGTACGACCCCGGCCGGGTGATGTTCTCCGGGCTGACTTTCTAGCCGCCTGTCGGGTGCTGCACGCGCAGGACGCGTGTCCTAGACTTTTCAGCCGTGCACGAGGCGCAAGGCGTTGCCCGTGAAGCGACGGGCCGTCGTCAATCGGTTCGACCGTGACCCAGGTCGCCGAGCGCGCCGACGGTGGGCAGCCGGCGCCCACGCCGTTGCGCAACCGCCTGTACCGCAGCCTGTTCATCGCGCAGTTCATCTCCAACATCGGGACGTGGATGCAAAGCGTGGCGGCCCAATGGTTCTTGATCGAGGAGCACGGCAGCGCCACCATCGTGTCGCTGGTCCAGACCGCCAGCCTGGGGCCGACGCTGCTGCTGGGCCTGTTCGCCGGGGTGCTGGCCGACCTGTTCGACCGGCGGCGGCTGTTGATCTTCCTGCAGTCGTACGCGGTGGTGGTGGCGCTGGCCCTGGCGGCGCTGACCTACGCCGGTCACCTCACCCCGACCTCGCTGTTGCTGTTCACGGTGGCCATCGGCTGCGCCTCGGCGCTGACCGCACCGGCCTGGCAGGCAATTCAGCCCGAGCTCGTCCCGCGCGAGCAGATCCCGGCCGCCGCCACCTTGTCCAGCGTCTCGGCGAACGTGGGCCAGGCGGTGGGACCCGCGATCGGTGGCGTCGCTGTGGCGCTGGCCGGGCCCGCCGCCGTCTTCGCGATCAACGCGGTCTCGTTCGCCGGGATCATCGTTGTCCTGCGTGGCTGGAAACGACCCAAGCAAGTCGCGCCGATCGAGCGAGAACGCATCAGCCAGGCGATCGGCACCGGCTTGCAATACGTCGCCCACAGCCCGATTTTCCGCAGAATCCTTCTGCGCGCCAGCCTTTTCCTGTTCCCCGCCTCGGCCCTGTTGGCGCTGCTGCCCGTGGCCGCCGACCACCGATGGCACCTGGGCGCCAGCGGCTACGGCCTGACACTGGCGGCCATCGGCCTTGGCGCGACGATCGCGGTCGCGGTCGCCACACCGCTGCGCCGGAAGGTGTCGGCCAACGTGCTACTGGCGGCCTGCGCCGCGGGCTACGGGCTTGCGCCGGCGGCGGTGGCCCGGCTGCCCTTTTCGGGGGGGATGTGCGTGTTGGGGGGTGCGTGGGGGGTGTGTCGGAGCTCAGCTTGCTCGTTTTGCGCGGNGGCTTGCAATACGTCGCCCACAGCCCGATTTTCCGCAGAATCCTTCTGCGCGCCAGCCTTTTCCTGTTCCCCGCCTCGGCCCTGTTGGCGCTGCTGCCCGTGGCCGCCGACCACCGATGGCACCTGGGCGCCAGCGGCTACGGCCTGACACTGGCGGCCATCGGCCTTGGCGCGACGATCGCGGTCGCGGTCGCCACACCGCTGCGCCGGAAGGTGTCGGCCAACGTGCTACTGGCGGCCTGCGCCGCGGGCTACGGGCTTGCGCCGGCGGCGGTGGCCTGGCTGCCGTTTGCGGCGGCGATGCCCGTTCTGGTGTTGGCGGGGATGTCCTGGCTGATCACCTTGTCGACGTTGAACGCGGCGGCGCAGCTGCACTTGCCGCAATGGGTTCGGGCCCGCGGCCTGTCCGTGTACCTGCTGGTCTTCACCGGGTCAATGGCGATCGGCTCGTACTGCTGGGGCGTGCTTGCCACGCAGGCGGGCCTGGAGCTCTCGCTCACGTGCTCGGCGGCGCTGTTGGGCGTGGCCGCCCTCAGCGTCGCCGTGCTGCCACTGCGGGCGTCCACCGGGCTGCTGAGCCGCGACATTTCCACGTGTTGGACCTCACCGATGCTGGTGTTCGAGCCGCTTCCGAACGATGGGCCGGTGCTGGTGACCGTGCAATATCGAGTGTCGGCCGAGAACCTCAAAGGCTTCGTCGAGGCGATGAGCGCGGTCAGGCGATCGCGCCTGCGTACCGGCGGCCACAGCTGGCGGCTCTACCGCAGCACCAAGAGTCCGCAAATTATGCTGGAGAGGTTCACCGTGGCGTCGTGGGCCGAGTTCGAACGCCAGCACACCGAGCGGTGGCTGGCTTCCGACCACGAGGCCGCGTCGAAGGCGGTGGGCTACACCGTCGACAACGCCCGGCGGCACGACTACTACCTCGCCGTGCGGGTGCAGCACTGAATTCGTGCTATGGACCCCCGAGCCGGCGGACGAGCGCCTTCTTGTCGACCTTGCCGATCGGCGTGGTGGGTAGCGCCGGCAGCGCGACCAGCATGTCGGGCCGGGCGTGGGCGGCCACGCCGCGCCCGTCGAGGTGCGCGTTCAGCTCGGCGAGGGTGATCGGCTCTGCGGCGTAAACTACTGCCGCACAGATCTTTTCGCCCAGATAGGGATCGGGCAGCCCGACCGCGGCCGCCGAAGCGATTGCGGAATGGCTGAGCATGTGCTCCTCGAGCTCCGCCGCCGCGACGGTTTCACCGCCGCGGCAGATGACGTCCTTGACCCGGCCGGTGACCACCAGGTAGCCGTCGTCCCTGCGGCGGACCAGGTCGCCGCTGCGGTAGAAGCCGTCCGGGTCGAAACAGCGCTCGTTGTCGCGCTCGGCGCGGAAGTAGCCGTTGAACGTGTACGGTCCGCGCACCAACAGCTCGCCCTCGTCGCCGGGCGCCACCGGCGCGCCCGCCGCGTCGACGATGCGCAGTTCGTCGTCGGCGCACAGCGGCCGCCCCTGGGTGTTCTCGACGACGTCCGGCGGATCGTCCGGGCGGGTGTAGTTCAGTAGGCCCTCCGCCATCCCGAACACCTGCTGCAGGCCCGGGCTCAGCGCGGCGCGCACCAGGCGGGCGTCCGCCGACTCCAGTCGCGCCCCGCCAACCTGCAGCAGCCGCAACGACTTTGGCGTCACAGGCTCCCAGTCGCAGGCCTGCGCCCACAGCTTGGCCAGGGCCGGCACCAGGGCGGTGACCGTGACGCCGTGGCGGGCGATCGCGGCGAACGCGGCCTCCGGGCTGGGGTCGGCGCCGAACACCGTCGTCGCTCCCACGGCCATGGCCCCGAGCAGACCGGGGCACGCGAGGGGGAAGTTGTGGCCCGCGGGCAGCACCGCCAGGTAGACGTCGTCGGCGCCCAGACCGCAGACCTCGGCGCTGGCGGTCGCGTTGAAGAGGTAGTCCTCATGGGTCCGGGGAATCAGCTTGGGGGTGCCGGTGGTCCCCCCCGAAACCAGGAGCAGCGCAGGGGTTTCGGGATCGGCCGGCGGCACGGGCGGCCTTTCGGCGTCGCCCTCGCACAGTTGCGTCCACGGGGTGAATTCCCCGGCATCGCCGTCGACGATGACGTGCCGCAGCGCGGGGTGATCGTCGACCAGGCCGCGTGCCATCGCCCGGTAGTCGAAACCGCTTGCGGTGTCGGGGATTAGCAGACCCGTCGCGTCGCTGACCGCGGCAAAGTGGGCCAATTCGGCGGCCCGGTGGCCGGGCAGGCACATCACCGGGATGGCCCCCGCCCGCAGCAACCCGAACAGCGCCACCGCGAACGGGCTGCCGTTCGGCAGCTGCAACAGCACCCGGTCGCCCGGCGCGATGCCCAGCCGCCCCAGCCCGGCCGCGACGCGGTCGGCCCGCTCGTCGAGTTCGGCGTAGCTCAACCCGCCGTCCGACGGCGCGTCGACGACCGCCATCCGGCCGGGCCAGTCCAGTGCCGCGTCGGTCAGCAGCGTGTCC
>NZ_LT546237.1:2263274-2264944 GCF_900078675.2 Mycobacterium interjectum | reverse complement strand
AGCCGGCCCCAGTGGCCGACGCGGCCGGGCACGCCGGCGACCCCTTCCCCCTCGCCCCGATGCAGCACGCGATGTGGGTCGGGCGCCACGACCACCAGCAGTTCGGCGGGGTGGCCGGGCACCTCTACGTGGAGTTCGACGGCGGCCCGGTCGACCCGGATCGCCTGCGCGCGGCCGCGACCCGGTTGGCGCAGCGTCACCCCATGCTGCGGGTCCGGTTTCTGCCCGACGGCACGCAGCGCATCCCGGTGGACGAATGCGGCGACTTCCCCGTCGCGGTGGTCGACCTGCGCGACGAGGCCGACGTGGAGCGGCGGCTGGCGGCCCTGCGGGACGCCAAATCGCACCAGCAGCTCGACGGCGCGGTGTTCGAACTGACGTTGACGCTGCTGCCCGGCGATCGCTCCCGGCTGCACGTCGATCTGGACATGCAGGCCGCCGACGCGATGAGCTACCGCACCCTGATGGCCGACCTGGCCGCCCTCTACCTGGGCCGTGACCTACCCGAATTGGGTTACAGCTACCGGGAATACCGCCAGGCGATCGCGCGGCAGGAGGCCCAACCGCGGCCGGAGCGCGACGCCGACCGGGACTGGTGGGCACAACGCATTCCCCGGCTGCCCGACCCGCCGGCGCCGCCATCGACCGGCGGCCGGGGCTCGCGCACCAGCACCCGGCGCTGGCACTGGCNGCCCGCGGCGTCACCCCGGCGATGGCGCTGGGCGCCGCGTTCGCCCACGCGCTGGCCCGCTGGTCCACCGCGCGTTTCCTGCTGAACGTCCCCCTGTTCGGGCGCCAGGCCCTGCACCCCGACGTCGACCTCCTGGTCGGCGACTTCACCTCCTCCCTGCTGCTTGACATCGACTTGCTCGGGTCCGACACCCCGGCGGCGCGGGCGCACGCGGTGCAGGACGCCATGCGGACCGCCGTCGCCCATTCCGCCTACCCCGGGCTGTCGGTGCTGCGCGACCTCAGCCGCCACCGCGGCACCCAGGTCCTGGCGCCGGTGGTCTTCACCAGCGCGCTCGGCCTCGGGGAACTGTTCGGTGCCGACGTCACCACGCAATTCGGCACGCCCGCCTGGATCATTTCCCAGGGCCCCCAGGTCCTGCTCGACGCGCAGGTCACCGAGTTCGACGGCGGCGTGCTGGTGAACTGGGACGTGCGCGACGGGGTCTTCGCGCCCGGCGTCATCGACGCCATGTTCGAGAACCACATCGACGAACTACTCCGGCTGGCCGCCGCCGACGACGCCTGGGACGCGCCCGGTCCCCCGGCGCTGCCGGAGGCGCAGCGCGCGGNGAGCCCAAGGGCGTCGAGATGACGCACGACGGCGCCATGAACACGGTCGAGTTCGTCACCGGCCACTTCGAGATCGGCGCCGCCGACCGGTGCCTGGCGCTATCCACGCTGGAATGCGACATGTCGGTGCTGGACGTCTTCGCCACGCTGCGCGCCGGTGGGGCGATCGTGGTGGTGGACGAGGCGCAGCGGCGCGATCCCGACGCCTGGGCCCGGCTGATCGACGCCCACCGGGTCACCGTGCTGAACTTCCTGCCCGGCTGGCTGGAGATGCTGGTCGAGGTCGGCCAGGGGAGGCTGTCGTCGCTGCGGGTGGTGCCCACCGGCGGCGACTGGGTGCGCCCCGGCCTGGCCCGCCGGCTGCGGGC
>NZ_LT546237.1:2253490-2262578 GCF_900078675.2 Mycobacterium interjectum | reverse complement strand
GGCTGCGGCGGTGGCCGAGCGGTCGCGCGAGACGTCGGCGCCCTACGCGGCGCCGGCCACCCGGCTGCAACGCGCGCTCTGCCACATCGTCGCGGAGCTGTTGAACCGCGACGCCGACGCCGTGGGCGTGCACGACGATTTCTTTTCCCTCGGTGGCGATTCCGTGCTCGCGACACAGGCCGTCGCCGGCATCAGGCAGTGGCTCGATTCGCCGAGCCTGATGGTCGCCGACATCTTCGCCGCCCGGACAGTCGCCACCCTGGCCCAGTTGCTCGTCG
The DNA here is from genome assembly GCF_900078675.2 of Mycobacterium interjectum. GTDB lineage: Bacteria > Actinomycetota > Actinomycetes > Mycobacteriales > Mycobacteriaceae > Mycobacterium > Mycobacterium interjectum. The sequence goes on along the minus strand of NZ_LT546237.1, from coordinate 2,262,300 downwards.
GGCGGGAAGCCGACGGTGGCCGGCTCGAGCAGGTCGCCGAGGTGTACCTGGAGATCGCGGAGATGTCGAGCGTCGACGTGCTGTCCGCCCTCCAGGAAAGCCCGGCGAAGCCGACCGCTACGGCGCCGCGGGAGTTCAAGCCCTGGGTGAAGCGGTTCCCCGCTGCCGCCGCGCGCGGCTCGGTGGTGGTTTTCCCGCACGCCGGAGGTGCGGCCGCGGCATACCGGTCGCTGGCCAAAGCGCTGTCGGCCAACGACGTTGACGTCTTCGTGGTGCAGTACCCGCAGCGGGCCGACCGGCGGAACGATCCCGCGGCGGACAGCATCGGTGCGCTGGCGCGCGAGCTTTTCGAGGCGGGCGACTGGGCTTCGGCGGCTCCGCTGAGCCTGTTCGGGCATTGCATGGGGGCGGTGGTGGCCTTCGAGTTCGCCCGCGTCGCCGAAAGCAATGGTGTGCCGGTGCGGGTGCTGTGGGCTTCGGCCGGGCAGGCACCGTCCACGGTCGCGGCGTACGGGCCGCTGCCGACCACCGAAAGTGGCGTGCTGGCGGACATGGTGGATCTCGGTGGGACCGATCCGGTGCTGCTGGAGGACGAGGAATTCGTCGGGCTCCTGGTGACGGCGGTACAGGCCGACTACCGCGCCTTGAACGCCTACTCCTGCGGTCCGGACGTGCGCATCGGCGCGGACATCCATGCGGTCGGTGGCGACCGCGACCACCGGATCAGCCGGGAAACCCTGGCCGGCTGGGAAACCCACACGTCCGGCCGATTCGCGGTGTCCGAATTCGAGGGCGGTCACTTCTATCTCAACCATCACCTCGACGCGGTGGCCCGGCTGGTGAGCGCCGATGCCCGATAGCGACCCGGTCGTTGTCGTCGGGTTGGCGGTGGAAGCGCCCGGCGGGATCGAAACCCCGGACGACTTCTGGGCGCTGCTGTCCGAGCAGCGGGAGGCGCTGGGACCGTTCCCCACCGATCGGGGCTGGGCGCTGCGCGAACTGTTCGACGGGTCGCGGCGGGACGGGTTCAAGCCCATCCGTAACCTCGGTGGATTCCTCGGTAGCGCAACGACATTCGATCCGGATTTCTTCGGCATCTCCCGGCGGGAAGCGACGGCCATGGACGCCCAGCAGCGGGTCGGGCTGCGGGTGGCGTGGCGCAGCGTGGAGAACGCCGAGATCAACCCCGACGACCTGGCCGGTCATGACGTGGGCTGCTACGTCGGCGCTTCCGCACTCGAGTACGGCCCGCCCCTGTCCGAGTTCTCGCACCACAGCGGGCATTTGATCACCGGGACGTCGCTGGGTGTCATCTCCGGGCGCATCGCCTACACGCTGGACCTGGCGGGTCCCGCGTTGACGATCGACACCGCATGCTCGTCGGCGCTGGCGGCGTTCCACACCGCGGTGCAGGCGATCCGGGCCGGCGACTGCGACCTCGCGATCGCCGGCGCCGTCTGCGTGATGGGCAGCCCCGGCTATTTCGTCGAGTTCTCCAAGAAGCACGCGTTGTCCGACGACGGCCGCTGCCGGCCCTACAGCGCGCTCGCGAGCGGAACCGTCTGGGCCGAGGGTGCCGCGATGTTCGTGCTGCAGCGCCGGTCCAGGGCGGTGGCCGACGGGCGTCGCATCCTCGCCGAAGTGCGTGCCAGCTGCCTGAATTCCGACGGGCGCAGCGCCGGGCTGATGGCCCCCAGCGGCGACGCGCAGCTGCGCCTGTTCCGGCGCGCCCTCGCGCAGGCCGGGATCGAGCCCGTCGACGTCGGGATGATCGAAGGCCACGCCACCGGAACCCGGCTCGGCGACCGGACGGAGCTGCTGTCCATGGCGGCCAGTTACGGCACCGCGCCGCCCGGACGCGGACCGTTGCTGGGTTCGGTCAAGTCCAACATCGGACATGCGCAGGCGGCGGCGGGTGCGTTGGGTCTGGCCAAGGTGATCCTGTCCGCCGAACACGCCGCGGTGCCCCCGACCCTGCACGTCGACGAGCCCAGCCACGAAATAGATTGGGAGAAGCAGGGTTTGCGGTTGGCGGACAAGCTGACTCCGTGGCACGCCGTCGCTGGGTGGCGCACCGCGGCGGTCTCCGCGTTCGGGATGAGCGGCACCAACACCCATCTGATCGTCTCGATGCCCGACACAGCCGGGCGCGGGGTCGCCTGATGGCCGTCAGACGACTACCCGACGGTCGGATCCCGGTGCTGCTCAGCGCCCACGCCGACGAACTCGTCGCCGCGGACGCCCGGGCGATCGCCGGCCATCTCGACCGCGCTCCGGAAACGACGGTGGCGCAGGTGGCCCGGCGGCTGCGCGGAACCCGACGGGTCCGCAGGCACCGCGCGGTGGTCCGCGCCGCGANTTTCCGGGGCACACCAGCCTGCTCGAACGGCTGCGCGAGGAATTCCAACGGCGACTGCCCGCGTCGGAATTCGCCGAGGCCCCGGTGCAATTCATCGGCGGCACCACCGGCGACGTGGTGGATTCAAAGGCGCGGTTCGGCGACTACTGGTATGCGAACCTGCGCAACACGGTGCGGCTGGACCGCGCGTTCGAGTCGGCAATCCGTTGCGGGGCAAGCTCGTTCATCGAGCTGTCGGCCCATCCCGCGCTGTTATTCTCGATCGGCCAGATCTTCGAGTCTCGCGAGGACCCAGCGGTGCTGGTCGGGTCCGCGCACCGGGACGAGCCGTTGGCCGAGCCGCTGTCGGCGAATATCGTCACCGCGGCGGTCGCCGACCCCGGCTATGACTGGGGCGAGTATCTGGACGGTGGCGACATGGGTCCGCGCGGATTTCCGAACGCGCCCATGCGCGCGATTCCGATGTGGGCGCACCCGGAACCGCTGGACACATCGCGGGGACCGACCATTGCCCTCGAGCACTGGGAACCGACGTCGATGCCGTCCATACCGATCGCGGGACCGCCGGTGTGTATCGCGGTGGTCGGCGCCGACCAAGGGCCTCTGGCCCGGTCGCTGCGCGCGGCGATCGAGTCCCATCCGGCGGCCGCCCTCGCTGCGCCGCGGGATGCCGAGATCGTCGTCGCGATCGCTCCCACGCTCAACGGCGCCGACGCCGCAGCGGNGACCTTGACGTCCCACTACGGCACCGAGCTCGTGTCGCCACCCTGTGATATCACCGATCCGGTCCAATTGTCGCTCCTCGCGGCGCAATACGGTGGCGCCGGCGCGTCGTTGATCGTCCACGCCGCGGGCAGCGCCACGTTCGGCACGTTAGGTGAGCTCGCGGCCGACGCCGTCGCGGACACCTTTGCCGGCAAGGTCCGCGGTCTTGCCCACCTGGCCGAGGTGTGGCCGGCGCGCGCCGACGCGCGAATGCTGTTGTGTTCGTCGGTGTCCGGGGCGTGGGGTGGCCGCGGACACGCGGCGTACTCGGCGGCCAACCGGCTGTTGGAGGTGACCGCCGCCCAACTGCGCGACGCGGGCAGGCATTGCGTCGCGGTGAAATGGGGCCTGTGGCAGGGCTCGACCGAATCGGGCCGGAGCATCGCGGATGCGGCCGGAATCGGCGACATCGAGCGGTCCGGGCTGCGCCCGATGGTCCCCGACGCGGCGATCGACGCGAGCTTGCGCGAGTGGCGCGAGGACCCGCTCGTGTTCGCGGCGGACGCGGCCCGGCTGCGGATGTTCCTGGACGGCAGCCGGTCCGGGCCACCGACGATAGAAGCCGTCGCGCGCGAATGTGACGAGGTGTCGGTGGCCGATGCGGTGCGCAGTCAGCTGGCGGCCGTGCTCGGAATCGAGCGGCCCGCCGAGGTGAACCTCGCCGAATCGCTCTTCGATCTGGGCGTCGACTCGATGCTGGCGCTGGATCTGCGCAAACGTCTCAACCGGACGATCGGCCGGACGGTCTCCCTGGCGACGCTGATGGGCGAAATCACCGGCGACGAACTCGTCGAAAGGCTCGGGGGCACCGTCGAGCGCCTCGAAACAGCACAGAAAGTGGACATTTCGCGTGACTGACATCGCCGACACCGGCGCCCGGGTCGATGCGGCCAGACTGGAACTGCTTCGGCGCAGGCTCGCCGAACGCGGTCTTGCCGGCGACGCCGAGGAACCTCGTCCCGCCGCCGAAGACCAGCTCTCCGACGGGCAGGCCCGCATGTGGTTCGTGCAATCGGCCGACCCCAGCGGCGCGCTGCTCAACGTCTGCGTCTCCTACCGGATCACCGGCGAGCTCGACCCCGCCCGGCTGCGTGACGCCGTCAACGCCGTGTCACGCCGCCATCGCATCCTGCGCACCACCTATGCCGTCAGCGACCAGGGCGACCCGCGGCCCGCGGTGCAGGACGATCTCCTCCCGGGGTGGGCCGAACACGACCTGACCGGCCTGCCGGCGCACGCGCGCCGGCTTCGCCTCGAAGTGCTGGCCCAGCGCGAATTCTGCGCGCCCTTCGACCTTTCCACCGACGCGCCGTTGCGGATCACCGTCGTGCGTACGGCGGCCGCGGAACACGTGCTGCTGTTGGTGGCCCACCACATCGCGTGGGATGACGGCTCCTGGCGGGTGTTCTTCTCCGATCTCACCAGGGCCTACCAGGGCGCCCATCTGGAGCCCCACCGCCCGCCTGCCGCGTCCGGACCGGATACCAGTGCGGCCGACCTGGACTATTGGCGCGCCGTCATGGCCGATCCGCCGGAGCCACTGGAACTTCCCGGCCCGGCCGGAACCGGCGTGCCGACCACCTGGCGCGCCGCCCGCACGACGCTGCGGCTGTCCGCCGACACCACCCGGGGGGTGACGGCGACGGCGCGGGACACCGGCTGCACCCCGTACATGGTGCTACTGGCCGCCTTCGGCGCGCTGGTGCACCGCTACACCCACTGCGACGACTTCCTGGTAGCCGCACCGGTGCTCAATCGGGGCGCCGGAACCGACGATGCCATCGGATATTTCGGCAACACGGTCGCGATGCGACTGCGGCCGCGCCCGACGATGAGCTTTCGCGAGCTGCTGGCGTCGACGCGAGACATCGCCACCGGGGCGTTCGCCCATCAGCGGGTCAACCTGGACCGCGTGGTGCGCGAATTGAATCCCGACCGCCGGCACGGCGCCGAACGGATGACCCGCCTGTCCTTCGGTTTCCGCGAGCCCGACGGCGGCGGATTCCGCCCGCCCGGCGTCGCATCCGAGCGCTACGACCTGCGCAGCAACCTCACCCAGCTACCCCTGGGGTTCATGATCGAATTCGAAAGCGCCGGCGCGCTGGTCGAGGCCGAGCACCTGCTGGAGATCCTGGAACCCGCGCTGGCGCGACAGATGCTGGACCACTTCGCCGTGCTGCTCGACGACGCCCTGGCCCATCCGGACAAGCCGCTGGCCGGTTTGGCGCTGCTGGGCGGGGCCGACGCCGACTGGCTGCGTGCGGTGTCGCGCGGTGAGTCGTTCGACACCGCGCCCACGACGCTCGCCGATCTGGTGTCCGAGCAGGCCGCGCGCACCCCCGACGCCGTCGCGGTGGTCTACGAGGGCCGCCGGCTCACCTACCGTGCCATCAACGAGGCGGCAAACCGCTTGACGCACTGGCTGATCGAGCAGGGCATCGGCAGCGAAGACCGGGTCGCCGTGCTGCTCGACAAGTCGCCGGAACTGATCGTCACCGCGGTGGGCATCGCCAAGTCCGGCGCGGTGTACGTGCCCGTCGACCCCACCTACCCGCGGGACCGGCTGGAATTCATCCTCGAGGACTGCGACGCGAAGCTGGTGCTGCGGGAGCCGGTGGGCGACTTGGCCGCCTACCGCGCCGACGATCCGGCGGACGCCGATCGGGTCCGGCCGCTACGGCCGGACAACACCGCCTACCTGATCTACACGTCGGGCACCACCGGATTGCCCAAAGGCGTTGCGGTGCCACATCGCCCCGTCGCCGAATACTTCGTCTGGTTCAAGGGGGAGTACGGGGTCGACCACACCGACCGGCTGCTGCAGGTCGCCTCCCCGAGCTTCGATGTGTCGATCGCCGAGATCTTCGGCACGCTGGCCTGCGGCGCGCGGATGGTGATCCCGCGCCCCGGGGGGCTGAGCGACATCGGTTATCTCACCGCCCTCCTGCGCGACCAGGGCATCACGGCAATGCATTTCGTACCGTCCCTGCTCGGCCTGTTCCTGTCGCTGCCGGGCGTCAACCAGTGGCGGACGTTGCGGCGCGTGCCGATCGGCGGCGAGCCGCTGCCGGGCGAGGTGGCCGACAAGTTCCACGCCACCTTCGACGCGCTGTTGCACAACTTCTACGGCCCGACCGAAACGGTGATCAATGCCAGCCGCTACATGGTGGAGGGCCCACAAGGTACCCGCATCGTGCCCATCGGCCGGCCCAAGATCAATACCACGATGTACCTGCTCGACGATTCGCTGCAGCCCGTTCCGGTGGGCGTGATCGGCGAGATCTACCTTGGCGGAACGCATCTGGCGCATGGATATCATCGGCGCGCGCGGCTGACCGCCGAGCGGTTCGTCGCCGACCCGTTCAATCCCGGGGCCCGGATGTATCGATCGGGAGACCTGGCACGCCGCAACGCCGACGGCGACGTCGAGTTCGTGGGCCGCGCCGACGAACAGGTCAAGATCCGCGGCTTCCGGATCGAACTGGGGGACGTGGCCGCTGCCATCTCGGTCGATCCCACGGTTGGCCAGGCCGTCGTGGTGGTCAGCGACCTGCCGCGGTTGGGCAAGAGCCTGGTCGGTTACGTGACCCCGGCGGCCGGCGACGACGGCAAGGCCGGTGTCGACCTCGACCGCATCCGGGCCCGGGTGGCGGCGGCGCTGCCGGAATACATGGTGCCGGCGGCATACGTTGTGCTCGACGAGATCCCGATCACCGCGCACGGCAAGATCGACCGCGCCGCGCTGCCCGAACCGGAGGTCGGTTCCGGCGGCGCGTTCCGCGAACCGGACACGGCCACCGAACGCCGCGTTGCGGGGCTGTTCGCCGAGCTGCTGGGCCGGGAGCGGGTCGGCGCCGACGACTCCTTCTTCGACCTCGGCGGGCATTCCCTGCTGGCCACCAAATTGGTTGCCGCGGTGCGCAACACGTTCGGAGTCGATCTCGGTGTTCGCGAGGTTTTCGAATTGGCAACGGTATCCAGGATCGCCGGACAGATCGACACGCGGGACCGGGATTCGGCGAGACCGCGTTTGGTTCCCGCACCACACGACGGCCCGGTGCCGCTGTCGTCGTCGCAGCTGCGAAGCTGGGCCACCTATCGGTTCGACGGGCCCAATGCCGTCAACAACATTCCGTTCGCCGCGGCGCTGCGCGGCCCGTGCGACACCGAGGCGCTGGTGGCGGCCATCACCGACGTCGTGGCGCGGCACGAGATCTTGCGCACCACCTACCGCGAAATCGACGGTGTCCCATACCAGATCATCCGCCCGCCCGCCGAGGTGGCGGTGCGGCGCGCCGACGGGCCCGACGAGCGCTGGCTGCGGGCCGAATTGGACGACGAGCGGCGTTACGTCTTCGACCTGGAGCGCGACCTGCCGCTTCGGGCCGCGGTGCTCGGGGTTCCGGGCCAGCACGTCTTGTCGTTGGTGGTGCACCACATCGCCGGTGACCACTGGTCCGCGGGAGTGCTGTTCACCGATCTGCTGACCGCCTACCGGGCCCGCCGCGGCGGGCAGAGGCCGTCATGGGAACCGCTGCCCGTGCAGTACGCGGACTACGGCAGGTGGCAGGCGGCGCTGTTGGACGACAGCGCGGGCATCGCCGGCCCGCAGCGCGATTATTGGGCCCGCCAACTCCAGGGGATGCCGGCCGAAACCGGTCTGCGCCCGGACTTCCCGCGCCCGGCCTGGCTCAGCGGTGCCGGTGAGGCCGTCGAGTTCAGCCTCGGGTCTCCGGCCCGCGACAAGGTGACCGCCCTGTGCCGCGACCTCGGCATCACCGAGTTCATGGTGCTGCAAGCCGCCGTCGCGGTCGTGCTGCACAAGGCCGGCGGGAGCCCGGACATCCCGATCGGCACCCCGGTGGCCGGTCGCGATGAAGCCGGGCTCGATCGGCTGGTCGGGTTCTTCATCAATATCCTGGTGCTGCGCAACGACCTGGGCGGAGATCCGACCCTGCGCGAGGTGCTGCTGCGGACCCGGGAAATGGCGCTGGCCGCGTACTCGCACCAGGACCTGCCGTTCGACCGGGTGGTCGACGCGGTCAGCCCGGCGCGGTCGCTGTCGCGCAATCCGTTGTTCGACGTGGTGGTGCACGTCCGCGACCGGTTGCCGCAAGGCGACGTCATCGACGGCGGCCCGGCAGGTGATACCACGTTCACCGCGCTGGAGCCGACCTTCGACGTCGCACACGCCGACATGTCGGTCAACTTCTTCGCCTCCGACCAGGGTTACCGCGGCCACATCATTTTCCGCCCCGAGCTCTATCGGCGCGGCACCGCGAGCCGGTTCGCCGACTGGCTGGTCCGCGTCGTCGAGGCGTTCGGCCACCATCCCGATCAACGGCTGCGCCAGGTCGAGATCGCCGGGGCGCAAGAGCGACAACGCATTCTGGACCGGTCCAACGCGGGCGACGGCGCGGCACGGGTATACCTGCTGGACGCCTGGCTGAACCCGGTCCCGGCCGGCGTGGTGGGCGACGTCTACTACGGCGGCGGCCCGGCCGTCATCGCCCGGCTGGCGAGCCCCGCACTGACCGCGACCCGTTTGGTCGCCGATCCGTTTGCCGCGCAACCGGGTTCGAGGCTCTACCGCACCGGTGAGCGCGGCGTGTGGAGCGACGACGGCCAACTGGAGCTGGTGGCGGGCGCGGCGACGCCCGCGGCAGCGGCACCGGCCGCTGGCGCG
>NZ_LT546237.1:2230817-2253455 GCF_900078675.2 Mycobacterium interjectum | reverse complement strand
CGGCCCGGCCGAACCGCCCGCCACCGCCACCGAGCGCGCGCTGGCGGCCATCCTCACCGACGTGCTGGACACCGAGCAGGTCGGGCGCCACGACGAATTCTTCAACCTCGGCGGCGACAGCATCCTCGCGGTGCGCCTGGCCGCGCGGGCGCGCGACGCCGGACTGCCGCTGACCCCGCGAATGGTGTTCGAACATCCCGTGCTGCATGAGCTCGCGGCCGCGCTCGACGCCAAGCCGGGCGCCGAAACCGGCTCGCACGACACCCATCACGCGCCGATGAGCACGTCGGGGCTCTCCGCCGACGAACTGGCGGCCCTCACCTCGTCATGGGGTGGTCAGCCGTGACCCGGGCCGAACAGCGACCCGCCGTCGAGGACGTGATGGCGCTGAGCCCGCTGCAGCAGGGGCTGTTCGCGATGACGAGCTTGACCGATCCCGGCGCCGGCGACCCGTATGTCATCGCGATGGCCGCCGACGTGGCGGGTCCGCTCGACGTCGCCCTGCTGCGCGACTGCGCCGCGACGATGCTGACCCGGCACCCGAACCTGCGGGCGAGCTTCGTGCACGGCAACCTCAGCCGCCCCGTGCAGGTCATTCCGAGCGCCGTCGAGGTGCCCTGGCGGCAGGTCCGGGCCGCGCCCGACGAGGTCGAGGCCCTGGAGGGCGAGGAGCGCCGGCGGCGCTTCGACCTGGGCCGCGGGCCGCTGATCCGGTTCCTGCTCGTCGAATTACCGGACCGGCGCTGGCATCTGGTCATCGTCGCGCATCACCTCGTGATCGACGGGTGGTCGCTGCCGCTTTTCGTTTCCGAACTGCTCGCCCTGTATCGCGCCGGCGGCGACAGCGCCGCGCTGCCGCCATCGCCGCGGCCGTATCGCGACTACATCGGCTGGCTGGCCGGCCGGGACCAGGCGGGCAGCCGGGCGCGGTGGGCCCAGCACCTGGCTGGCCTCGACGGGCCGACCCTCCTGTCACCGGCGCTGACCGCCACCCCGCCGCAGGCGGGCATCCCGCGGCGCACCACGCTGCGACTCGACCGCGACGCCACCACCGCGCTCGCCGCGGCCGCCCGCGCGCGCGGCGTCACGCTCAACACCCTGGTTCAAATGGCTTGGGCGGCGCTACTTTCGGTCTTGACCGATCGCCGCGATGTGACCTTCGGGGTGACCGTGTCCGGCAGGCCCGACGAACTGTCGGGCGTGGAGACGATGATCGGCCTGTTCATCAACACCGTGCCGTTGCGGGTGCGGCTGGACCCCCGCAAGACCGTCGGGGCGCAATGTGCAGCCCTGCAACGGGAATCCGCCGCATTGCGCGACCACAGCTACCTCGGGCACGCGGAGTTGCGCGCCCTCGCCGGCATCGGCGAGATGTTCGACAGCCTGCTGGTGTACGAGAACTTCCCTCCCGGCGCCGTGGTCGGCGCCACCGAATTCGCCGCGAACGGCGCGACGTTTCGCCCGTCGACGTTGGAGAGCGTGTCGCACTTCCCGGTGACCATCGCCGCGCACCTGTGCGCGGGCGAGCTCACCGTGCTGGTGGAGGTGCTCGACGGCGCGCTGGGCACGATGGCGCCCGACGGCCTCGGCGGGCGGCTGCTGGCGACGCTACAGCGCTTGGTGGACAAGTGGGACTGCCCCCTGCGCGAGGTCGACATCCTGCTGGACGGCGAGCACCGCCCGATCCCGCCGGACGCGCGCGCGAACCCGGTCGCGGTGCACACCCGGATCGCCGAAATCGCGGCGTCGCAACCCGATTCGGTGGCGATCGGCTGGGCCGACGGCCGGCTGACCTACGGCGAACTCGACGCGCTCGCCGACCGGGTGGCCGCCGCCCTGAGCCGAGACGGGGTGGGCGGCGAGACCCCGGTCGCAATCGCGCTGCCGCGGGGCCCCGGCTACGTGGNGCCGGGCGAGATCGTCGCGGCGCTCAATCGACACGACGGGGTGCGCGGCGCCCATGTGACGGCCCGCGGCCATGCCAGCGGGCCGCGGCTCACGGCGTACGTGGCGGGTGGCCCGAATCCGCCGGCGGTGGCCGAATTGCGCTCGATGCTGCTCAAGCGGCTGCCGCGCTACCTGGTGCCCCACCACATCATCGTGCTCGACGAGTTGCCGCTGACACCGCACGGCAAGATCGACGAAAAGGCCTTGGCGGCAACCGGTATCGCGGCGGACCTGGCCGTCCCGCCCGAGACGGCGACCGAGGCGGCGCTGGCCGAGGCGTTCACCGACGTCTTGGAAATCGCCGAGGCCGACGTCACCGCCGGCTTCCTGGAAATGGGGCTGGACAGCATCGCGGCCCTGTCGGTCGTGCAGGCCGCCCGCCGGCACGGCGTCGCGCTGCGGGCCAGGCTGATGATGGAGTGCGACACCATTCGCGAGCTCGCCGCGGCCATCGACGAGGATGCCGAACGGTCCGCGCCCCCCGAGGCACGCGGCCCAATTCCGGTGCTGCCCAACGCCCATTGGCTCTATGAGTACGGCGATCCGCGCCGACTCGCGCAGACCGAAGCCATCCGGCTGCCCGACACCGTGCCGCGCGAACACCTGCGCGCCGCGCTGGCCGGCATCCTGGACGGCCACGAGGTGCTGCGCACCAGGCTGGATCGGGCCGCCATGACGCTGGTGGAAGGCCCGGCCCGCAGGACCGTCGCAGACATCCTCACCGAAGTCGAGGTCGAGGACCTGCACGCGGCGGTCACCGCGCAGGCGGCCGCCGCCGTCGAGCGGCTCGACCCGGAGCGGGGAACCCTGCTGGCCGCGGTGTGGCTGCGTGAGCCGAGCGGCGCGAGCNCCGCGTGGCAGCCGTTGGCCGCGTTGCTCGACGGCCACGCGGTGCACATCATCGACGACGAGGGCCAGCGCGACGCCGAGGCGCTGGTCGCGGCGATCGACCGGTTCGCCCTGGACATGATCGACACCACGCCATCGATGTTCGCCCAGCTGCACACCGCAGGGCTGCTGCGCCGGGTGCCGCTGGCGGTTCTCGCGCTCGGCGGCGAAGCGCTGGGCAGCACGGCGTGGCAAGCGATTCAACGCGAATGCGCCCGCACGGCGATGACCGCGTTCAACTGCTACGGGCCCACCGAGACCACGGTCGAGGCCGTCGTCGCCGCCATCGACGAGCACGCGCGACCGGCCATCGGGCGCCCGACCCAAACCACCCGCGCCTACGTGATGGACGCCTGGCTGCGGCCGGTGCCGGACGGTGCCGCCGGCGAGTTGTACCTGGCCGGCGATCAGCTGACCCGCGGCTACCTCGGGCGAGCGGCCGAGACCGCCGGACGGTTCGTCGCCGACCCGCACGGCCGCGGCGGCCGGATGTACCGCACCGGAGATGTGGTGCGCCGCACGCCCGACGGCGGCCTGGAGTTTCTCGGGCGCAGCGACGATCAGCTCAAGATCCGCGGGTTCCGCGTCGAGCCGGGCGAGATCGTCGCGGCGCTCAATCGACACGACGGGGTGCGCGGCGCCCATGTGACGGCCCGCGGCCATGCCAGCGGGCCGCGGCTCACGGCGTACGTGGCGGGNTGGCGCGCGACCTGGTCGTCCGCACCGCCGTGGTCGACGCCGACGTGAGCTTGCGTCTGCTGAATTCCCAAGAGCCCCTGCCCGATCTGCTCGTCGCCGCCACCGCCGCGATGCTGACGGGCTGGCGGTGGGCACGGGGCCAGGCCACGCCGCCGGCCCTGCTCGCGCTGGAAACCCACGGCCGCGCCGACGCGCTGCTGGACGAGCCGGGCGCACGCGCCACCGATACCGGCGACACGGTCGGGCTGCTCAGCTCGATCTACCCGATGCGGGTCGATCCGGCGCGCCCCGTCTCCGCACAGCTCGCCGAGATCCCCGGCGACGGGATCGACTACGGGCTGCTGCGCTACCTGCGCGCCGACACCGCCGAGCAGCTCGCCGGCTTCCCGAGCCCGCAGCTGCTGCTGAACTATCTCGGTGCCGCCCACACCGGCGGCGGCACCGAGTTGCGCCTCGAACGCGAGCTACTCGCCGATGTGTCACCGGTGCCCGAGCCCGACCTCGCGGTGCGCCACGAGCTCACCATCCTCGCCGTCGTGCTCACCGTCGGGGAGCAGCGGATGCTGGCCGCGCAGTGGCGCGCGCTACCCGACATCCTCGACGACGCGGATCTGGCTGCGCTGCAACAACTGTGGACAGACAACCTCAGGAAGGTGGCGACATGAGCACCCTTGCGATCCTGGGCGCCGGCGCCAAGGCGGTGGCCGTCGCGGCCAAGGCATCGGTGCTGCGCGAGATGGGTGTCGAGGTCCCCGAGGTGCTCGCCGTCGAACGCATCGGCGTCGGGGGCAACTGGCAGGCCAGCGGCGGCTGGACCGACGGGGCGCACCGGCTGGGCACCAGCCCGGAAAAGGACGTCGGGTTCCCCTACCGCTCGGCGCTGGTGCCGCGCCGCAATGCCGAACTCGACGAGCGGATGACCCGCTACAGCTGGCAGTCATACCTCATCGCCACCGCGTCGTTCGCCGAATGGATCGACCGCGGCAGGCCGGCGCCCACCCATCGCCGGTGGAGCCAGTACCTTGGCTGGGTCGCCGACAAGGTCGGCCTGAACGTGGTGCACGGCGAGGTAGAACGCCTCGCCGTCGACGGCGACCGCTGGGCGCTGCACACCCACGAAACCACCGTGCATGCCGAGGCTTTGATGATCACCGGCCCCGGCCAGGCCGAGAAGTCGCTGTTGCCCGGCAATCCGCGGATGCTCTCGATCGCCCAGTTCTGGGACCGCGCCGCCGGCGACGATCGGATCAGCGCCGAGCGGGTGGCGGTGATCGGCGGCGGCGAGACGGCCGCGTCGATGCTCAACGAGCTGTTCCGGCACCGGGTTTCGACGATCACCGTCATCTCGCCGCAGGTGACGCTGTTCACCCGGGGCGAGGGCTTCTTCGAGAACTCGCTGTTCTCCGATCCCACCGACTGGACGGCGCTGACGCTCGACGAACGCCGTGACGCGCTGGCCCGCACCGACCGCGGGGTGTTCTCGGCCAACGTGCAGGAAGCGCTGCTGTCCGATGATCGCATCCGCCACCTGCGCGGCCGGGTCGCCCATGCGGTGGGCCGCGACGGGCAGATCCGGTTGACCCTGTCCAGCAACCGCGGCAGCGAAAACCTGGAGACGGTGCACGGTTTCGATCTGGTCATCGACGGCTCCGGCGCCGACCCGTTGTGGTTCACGTCGCTGTTCAGCCAGGACGCGCTAGATCTGCTCGAACTCGGCATGGGTGGCCCGCTCACCGCCGACGGACTGCAGGAGGCCATCGGCTACGACCTGGCCGTCACCGACGTCGCCCCAAAGCTGTTCCTGCCCAACCTGTCCGGGCTCACCCAGGGCCCCGGCTTCCCCAACCTGAGTTGCCTCGGGCTGCTGTCAGACCGGGTGCTGGGCGCCACGGCAGGTTCTGTCAAACACCGAACGAGGAGCAGAAATGATGAGCACCAATCCCTTCGATGACGACGGCGGCGCGTTCTACGTGCTGATCAACGACGAGGAGCAGCACAGCCTGTGGCCGGCGTTCGCCGAAATCCCGACCGGCTGGCGCGTGGCGCACGGCGAGGCAAGCCGGTCGGCGTGCCTGGACTACGTCGACGAGAACTGGGCCGACATGCGGCCGAAGAGCCTGCGCGAGGCCATGGCAGCCGGCCGAGCACCCGTCGTGCCCGTACCGTGACCCGCCCGAGACCAAGAACCGCAGGCGTGGGGGGCACAATCACAACTCTCAGTCATTAGGGGGAGGACCTGACCATGAGAATGAAATCCTTGACTGCCGGCGCGGTGACCCTGGCCGCAATGGGCGCGGCCGGCACCGGCGTGGCATCCGCCGCGCCACTGCCGCAGGATCCGCCGCCGGCGCCCGGGCTGCCCAGCCCGGACCAATTGTCGACCCTGTGCACCCAGGCCACCGATCCGGGCGTGTCGTATACGACGAAGACCAACCTGGTCGAAAACGGCATCGCTCCGGACGAGGGCCACGTGGCCGACCACGACCTGAGGAAGGCCTACCGCAACGGAAACTTCCCCGAGACGTTCGCCGTGACGAACATCGCGCCGGCCGGACCGAACATGGCCCAGGCCGACGTCGCCATCTCGGGTCCGAAGTTCGCCGGGCCGGTCGAGAAGCACCTCGTGTTCGTCAACCAGGGCGGCAACTGGATCCTGCAGCACGACGCCGCGATCGCCCTCATTCAGGCCGCGACGGCGACGAACTAGCAAAGCCGAGCGTCGTGTGCCCCACACAGTGGGCGCACAGGCTGCTCACATGGTGGGGTCGTAACGTCACGGTGCGCGGAACCGAAACAAGAGTCGAAAGACGCACACGGGCACCGTCCGTCGACGGGTGCCCACCTGAGGGGGGACCATGAAAACCGTTAAATTCTTCGCCGGCGGCGCGGCAGCGCTGGCCGTCATCGGGGGAGCGGCCGCCGGCATCACGTCCATCGCGGCTCCGGGCGAGTCGCCCTCGGTGCGGCTGATCGCTGTCGGTGCGCCGTTGCCGCAGGATCCGCCGCAGGCGGTGAACGTGCCGACGGCCGATCAGTTGACCGGCCTGCTGACCAGCCTCGCCGACCCCAGTGTTTCGTTCTCCAACAAGAGCAATCTGGTTGAAGGCGGGATCAGCGGGCTCGAAGCGCACGTCGCCGACAAGAAGCTGCAGAAGGCGGCCAAGAACGGCGACCTGCCGTTGGCGTTCGACGTCACCAACATCCAACCGGCCACGGCCGGGTCCGCGACGGCCGACGTGGCGGTCTCGGGTCCCAAGCTCGCGTCGCCGGTGACCCAGAACGTCACGTTCGTGAACCAGGGCGGCTGGGTCCTGTCGCGCGCCTCGGCGATGGAGTTGCTGCAGGCCGCCGGTCAGTGATCGGCGCGCACGCCGCGCAGGTCTAATTTGGCGATCCGGTCCGGGTCGGCCAGCACATCGATCGCCGCCACCAGCCCGTCGCGCACCACGAATCCCATGATCGCCGTGGGCCGCCCCTCGACGAACACGACCGCGCCGGCGGCGCCGTTGACGATGGCGGGGCGCACCTCGCGCTCGGGCCCCGCGTAGCCGCGGGCGAGTCTGGCCACCGAGGCCGCACCGTCGGCGCGGAAGCCCGCGGCGCCCCGGCCGAAGTCGCCCCGCAGCACGACGTCGGGATGCAGGACCGATACCAGCCGGTCGAAGTCACCGGCGCGGCCCGCGGCGAAGAAGGCGTCGACGGCCTCGCGCTGCGCGGCGACGCTCCCGTCGGGGGCCGGCTCGGCCCGCTCGATGCNCGCGTGGTCAGCGCGGCCTCCGGGGTGCCCGGCCTCGTCACGCGCCGCCGCCCTTCTCCGGTAGCGCGCACACCCGGTCGCCGGAGAAGCCCGACGATCCGATGCCGAGCGCGATGTTGAACCGGGCGCGCATGTTGCCCAGGGTGATGACGTGGGTGAGCGCGACGAGCTGGGCGGTATCGAAGTGGGCGCGCAGCGCGTCGAAGAGCTGATCGGTCACCTCGACCGGGGTACGGCTCATCGCGGTGGCGTACTCGAGGATCAGCTTGTCCAGCTCGGAGAAGCAGGAGGCGTTCCGGTAATCCGACAGGGCCAGCAGTTCCTCGTCGGTGAGCCCCCACTGGCGTGCGATCTGCGAACCCAGGTCGATGCAGTACTCGCAGCGCACCGTGGTCGCCGACTTCAGCTCGGCCAGCGCGCGGTGGCGCGGACTGAGGACGTCCAGCTTCGACTCCGCCTGCTCGAGCTTGCCGTAGGCGCTGAGCAATCGGGGGATGTGCGCATACATCCGCAGCGGTTCGAGCATCCCGGCGGTCTCGAGCCCGGTCATCTGCGCCAGCTTGCGCTTGGTGAAGAAGAAGGCGATCCTGGCGCCCAGGCCGGCGTCGCGGTCGGAGACTCCCTGAAGGCGAGGCATGGCGGTCCTCCTTTGAACGTGGTCCTTGCTACGTCGACACCCGGCGACCCAGAAATGTGACCGCGGCAAAAGAGTTACGTCTGGTGGCTCAGCGGCATGTCCATGTCGAACACCCGGGCGTGCAGCACGGTGCGGTTCCGCAGCGCGGCGCGCACCGCACGGTGCAGACCGTCCTCGAGGTAGGTGATGCCCCGCCACCGCACCGCGTGCGGGAAAAGATCGCCGTAGAAGGTGGAGTCCTCCGACAGCAGCCGGTCCAGCGCCAGCACGGTCGTCGTCGTGACCAATTCGTCCAGCCGGATCTGCTGCGGCGGTATCTGGGACCAATCCTTGTAGGACAGCCCGTGCTCGGGGTACGGCTTGCCGTCGCGCACGCCCTTGAAAATCATTGGCGGATCGTCTCTGACGCATCCCCCGGGCCCGACGAGTACATGGGGGACAGGCTAACCCGGCTGGTGGCTGCCCGCGATCGCCGCCAGACGCCGCGAATGGCGGTGAGAACCTGTTGACACCGTAAAATGGACCCGATCAAGGAGGTGGGAGCCGATGGGAAGTGCCGACGAGCGTCGCTTCGAGGTACTGCGCGCCATCGTCGCCGACTTCGTCTCCACCCAGGAGCCCATCGGTTCCAAGTCGTTGGTGGAGCGCCACAACCTCGGCGTGTCGTCCGCAACGGTTCGCAACGACATGGCGGTGCTGGAGGCCGAGGGCTACATCACCCAGCCGCACACCAGCTCCGGACGGGTGCCCACCGAAAAGGGCTACCGCGAGTTCGTGGACCGGCTGGCCGACGTCAAGCCGCTGTCGTCGGCCGAGCGGACCGCCATTTTGAGCTTTCTGGAATCCGGCGTCGACCTCGACGACGTGCTGCGCCGCGCGGTGCGGCTGCTGGCGCAACTGACCCGCCAGGTGGCAGTGGTGCAGTACCCGACGCTGTCGACGTCGACCGTTCGTCACCTGGAGGTGATCGGACTGACCCCGGCCCGGCTGCTGATGGTGGTGATCACCGACTCCGGCCGGGTCGACCAGCGCATCGTCGAACTCGGCGACGTCATCGACGACCATCAGCTGTCCCAGTTGCGCGAGATGCTGGGCCAGGCGCTGGTGGGCAAGAGGCTCGGCGCGGCGTCCACCGCCGTCGCCGACCTGGCCGGCGAGCTGCACGGGCACAGTGGGCTGGCCAACAGCCTCAGCGACGCCGTGGGCCGCTCGGCGACGGTGTTGCTGGAGTCGTTGGTGGAGCACACCGAGGAGCGCCTGCTGATGGGCGGCACCGCCAATTTGACCCGCAACGCCGCGGATTTCGGCGGGTCGCTGCGCTCCATCCTGGAGGCCCTCGAAGAGCAGGTCGTGGTGCTGCGGTTGCTGGCGGCCCAGCAGGAGGCCGGCAAGGTGACGGTGCGTATCGGGCACGAGACCGCCGCCGAGCAGATGGCGGGCACCTCGATGGTGTCCACCGCCTACGGCACCTCCGATACCGTGTACGGCGGTATGGGTGTGCTGGGTCCTACTCGGATGGACTATCCGGGAACTATCGCCAGCGTGGCAGCGGTTGCTCTTTATATCGGCGAAGTTCTGGGTGCCCGATGACCGCGCACCCTGGTGTTTGTTGACGGCCGCATAACGGCGGCACAAGGAAGGTCAGGGCGTGGCACGCGATTATTACGGGCTGCTCGGCGTGAGCAGAAACGCCAGCGATGCAGAGATCAAGCGCGCGTACCGCAAGTTGGCGCGCGAGCTGCATCCCGACGTCAACCCCGATGAGGCCGCGCAGGCGAAGTTCAAGGAAATCAGCGCCGCGTACGAGGTGCTGAGCGATCCCGAGAAACGCCGGATCGTCGACCTGGGCGGGGATCCGTTGGAGAACGCGGCCGCGGCGGGCGGCGGGTTCGGCGGCTTCGGGAACCTCGGCGACGTGTTCGAGGCCTTCTTCGGTGGCGGTTTCAGCGGGGGTTCGGCCTCCCGCGGCCCCATCGGCCGGGTCCGGCCCGGTTCGGACTCGCTGCTGCGGATGCGGCTGGACCTCGAGGAATGCGCGACCGGCGTGACCAAGCAGGTCACCGTCGACACCGCGGTGCTGTGCGACCGGTGCCAGGGCAAGGGCACCAACGGCGATTCGGTGCCCGTCCCGTGCGACACCTGCGGCGGCCGCGGGGAGGTGCAGTCGGTGCAGCGCTCGCTGCTGGGCCAGGTGATGACGTCGCGGCCGTGTCCCACCTGCCGCGGCGTCGGAGTCGTCATCCCCGACCCGTGCCACCAGTGCATGGGCGACGGGCGGGTGCGGGCGCGGCGGGAGATCAGCGTCAAGATTCCCGCCGGGGTCGGCGACGGCATGCGCGTCCGCCTGGCGGCCCAGGGCGCGGTCGGGCCCGGGGCCGTCTCTTAGTCCCAGCTAGATGTGTATAAGTGACGNCGCCCGGGTCGACAAGGGGCTGCGCCGGTGGCGGGCCGTCGCCCGGTCGGCGGCCCGGCAGTCCCGCCGGGCGCACATCCCGCCCGTCCAGGGCGTGCTGTCCACCGCGGCGCTGATCGAACGGGTTCGCGGCGAGGTCGCGGCCGGGTCGGTGGTGCTGGCCCTGCACGAGTCGGCGACCGATCGCCTCGCGGATCACCATGTCGGCCAAGCGGATTCGGTGTTGCTGGTGATCGGGCCCGAGGGCGGCATCGCGCCGGACGAGATCGCCGCGTTGACCGCGGCGGGGGCGGTGGCGGTCCGGCTGGGCCCCCAGGTGCTGCGGACCTCGACCGCGGCCGCGGTGGCACTGGGCGCGCTGGGCGTGCTCACGCCGCGATGGGACCGACCTGCGGATTCAGACTGGGCGGCAAACGAACCATTGGGACAGGCTCCTGACCAGCGGTAGACTGGCAAGCCAGGATTTCACCACGTCAGACCCGACAAGGCAGGCATCGAAAACCACGTGACGCCCCGCGAGACCAGCGCTGCTGACACGGTATCGACCTCTCACGTTCGCAGCAGCATCAATGTTCCGCCCGATCTCGTCGTGGGCCTGCTTGGTTCCGCAGACGAGAACCTCCGCGCCCTCGAACGCACCCTGAACGCCGACCTGCACGTGCGCGGCAACGCCGTCACGATCTCCGGGGAGCCGGCCGACGTCGCGCTGGCCGAGCGGGCGGTCTCCGAGCTGGTCGCGATCGTGGCCGGTGGCCAGCCGTTGACACCGGAGGTGGTGCGCCACAGCGTCGCCATGCTGGTCGGCACCGGCAACGAATCACCGGCCGAGGTCCTCACCCTGGATATCCTGTCGCGCCGCGGCAACACGATCCGGCCCAAGACGCTCAACCAGAAGCGCTACGTCGATGCCATCGACGCCAACACCATCGTGTTCGGGGTCGGCCCGGCCGGCACCGGCAAGACGTATCTGGCCATGGCCAAGGCCGTGAACGCGCTGCAGACCAAGCAGGTCAGCCGGATCATCCTGACCCGGCCGGCCGTGGAAGCCGGTGAGCGCCTTGGCTTTTTGCCCGGAACGCTGAGCGAGAAGATCGACCCGTATCTGCGGCCGCTGTACGACGCGCTCTACGACATGATGGACGCCGAGCTGATCCCCAAGCTGATGTCGGCCGGTGTCATCGAGGTCGCGCCGCTGGGGTACATGCGCGGCCGCACCTTGAATGACGCCTTCATCGTCCTGGACGAGGCGCAGAACACCACCGCCGAGCAGATGAAGATGTTCCTCACCCGGCTGGGCTTCGGGTCGAAGATCGTCGTCACCGGCGACATGACCCAGATCGATCTTCCCGGCGGGGCCCGGTCCGGCCTGCGCTCGGCGGTCGAGATCCTCGACAACGTCGACGACATCCACATCGCGGAGCTGACCAGTGTGGATGTGGTGCGCCACCGGCTGGTTTCGGAGATCGTCGACGCCTATGCCCGCTACGAGGAGCCCGGCTCGGGGATGAACCGGGCGGCCCGGCGGGCCTCGGGTGCCCGCAGTCGCCGATGAGCATCGAGGTCTCCAACGAGTCGGGCATCGATGTGTCCGAGGTGGAGTTGGTCAGCGTCGCGAAGTTCGTGATCGCGCGGATGGACGTCAACCCGAGCGCCGAGTTGTCGATGGTGCTGCTGGACAGCGCGGCGATGGCCGACCTGCACATGCGCTGGATGGATCTGCCCGGGCCGACGGACGTGATGAGCTTCCCGATGGACGAGCTCGAGCCCGGCGGCCGCCCCGACGCGCCCGAACCGGGGCCGGCGATGCTGGGCGACATCGTGCTGTGTCCGGAGTTCGCCGCCGACCAGGCGGCCGCGGCGGGTCACACGCTGGGACACGAGTTGGCGCTGTTGACGATTCACGGCGTGCTCCACCTGCTCGGCTACGACCATGGCGAGCCGGCCGAGGAAAAAGAGATGTTCGCCCTGCAGGACCGGCTGCTGGAAGAATGGGTCGCCGAGCAGGTGGAGGCCTACCACCAAGATCGCCAGGAGGAGCGCGACCGCCGGTTGCTGGACAAGTCAAGGTATTTCGACAATTGACCGGCGTTTCCCAGCTGCTGGGCGCGATCGCCCTGATCGCCCTCGGCGGCCTCTTCGCGGCGATCGACGCCGCCATGAGCACGGTGTCGTTGGCGCGCGTGCAGGAACTGGTGCGCGAGGAGCGGCCGGGCGCGGTGTCGCTGTTCAAGGTGATGAGCGAGCGTCCGCGCTACATCAACCTGGTGGTGCTGCTGCGCATCACCTGCGAAATCACCGCGACCGTCTTGTTGGTGGTGTTCCTCTACGACAACTTCGGCATGAGGTGGGCGTTGTTCGGGGCGGCCACCATCATGGTGGTGACGAGCTTCGTCGTCATCGGAGTCGGGCCCCGCACCCTGGGCCGCCAGCACGCCTATTCGATTTCTTTGGTGACCGCGCTTCCGCTGCGGGTGATTTCGTGGTTGTTGATGCCGCTCAGCCGGTTGCTGGTGGTGCTGGGCAACGCGCTCACCCCCGGCCGGGGATTGCGGAACGGGCCGTTCGCCTCGGAGATCGAACTGCGCGAAGTCGTCGACCTGGCCCAGCAGCGCGGCGTGGTGGCCGCCGACGAGCGCCGGATGATCGAGTCGGTCTTCGAGCTCGGTGACACCCCGGCCCGCGAGGTGATGGTGCCGCGCACCGAGATGATCTGGATCGAAAGCGACAAATCCGCCGGCCAGGCGACCAACCTGGCCGTGCGCAGCGGTCACTCGCGCATCCCGGTGATCGGCGAAAACGTCGACGATGTCGTCGGCGTGGTCTACCTGAAAGACCTTGTCCAGCAGACATTCTCCTCGCCCGACGGGGGGCGGGACACCAAGGTGTCGCAAGTCATGCGCCCGGCGGTCTTCGTGCCGGACTCCAAGCCGCTGGACGCGCTGCTGCGCGAGATGCAACGCGACCGCAACCACATGGCCCTGCTCGTCGACGAATACGGCGCGATAGCCGGGTTGGTCAGCATCGAGGACGTGCTGGAAGAGATCGTCGGGGAGATCGCCGACGAGTACGATCAGGCGGAGACGGCGCCGATAGAAGACTTGGGCGACAAGCGATTTCGGGTATCCGCGCGGCTGCCGATCGAAGACGTCGGCGAACTGTACGACGTGGAATTCGACGACGACCTCGACGTCGACACCGTGGGCGGCCTGGTGGCTCTGGAATTGGGCCGGGTGCCGCTGCCCGGCGCCGAGGTGGTTTCGCACGGCCTGCGCCTGCGCGCCGAGGGCGGCCCCGATCATCGGGGAAGGGTGCGGATCAATACCGTCCTGCTGAGCCCGGCGGAAGCCGATGGTTCGACGTGACATCGAGCGTGCACTCACTGCGAAAAAATCGCGTCGAATTCGCACTCAGTGCACGCTCGGCGATGGGCGGCCATGACTGAATTCCGTTCGGGCTTCGTGTGTTTGGTGGGCCGGCCGAATACCGGCAAGTCGACGCTGACCAACGCGCTGGTCGGCGCCAAGGTGGCGATCACCTCGAAGCGGCCGCAGACCACCCGGCACACCATTCGCGGCATCGTGCACCGGCAAGAGTTCCAGATCATCCTGGTCGACACCCCCGGCCTGCACCGGCCGCGCACCCTGCTGGGCAAGCGCCTCAACGACCTGGTCCGCGACACCTACACGGAGGTCGACGTGATCGGGTTGTGCATCCCGGCCGACGAGGCGATCGGCCCGGGCGACCGGTGGATCGTCGACCAGATTCGTGCGGTGGCACCCAGGACCGCGCTCGTGGCCGTCGTCACCAAAATCGACAAGGTGCCCAAGGACCGGGTGGCCGCGCAGCTGGTCGCCGTCAGCGAGCTGGTCGGCGATTCGGCCGAGATCGTCCCGGTGTCGGCGGCGACGGGCGCACAGGTCGACGTGCTGATCGACGTGCTGGCCGCGGCGCTGCCCGCCGGCCCCGCCTACTACCCCGACGGTGAGCTGACCGACGAGCCCGAAGAGGTCCTGATGGCCGAGCTCATCCGCGAGGCCGCGCTGGAGGGGGTCCGCGACGAGCTGCCGCACTCGTTGGCGGTGGTGATCGACGAGGTCAATCCGCGCGAGGGGCGCGATGACCTGATCGACGTGCACGCGATTCTCTACGTCGAGCGGGACAGCCAGAAGGGCATCGTGATCGGCAAGGGCGGCGCACGGCTACGGGAAGTGGGGACCGCCGCGCGCGCCCAGATCGAGAAGCTGCTGGGCACCAAGGTCTACCTCGACCTGCGCGTCAAGGTCGCCAAGAACTGGCAGAGCGACCCCAAACAACTTGGTCGGCTTGGCTTTTAGAGAGGTTTGACCTCGGCGCGGATATCCGCCGCCGGCTCACCTACGCGACGGCGGCCCCCCGGCGGGCGGCGTGTCGGCACCGGCGTGCCACCACACCGGCGGCTGCTTGGTGGACCAGCCGCAGACGGCCTCCAGCTCGGCGGCCAGCGAGATCAGCAGGCCCTCGCTGTTTGCTGGGCCCATCAGCTGCACGCCGATCGGCAAACCTTCGGAGGTAAATCCCGCCGGCACGTTGATGGACGGCCATCCCAGCAGGTTCCACGGCCAGGTCAACGGGCACGCGGCGATCATGGCGCGGTCGGTGCCGAAGCTACCCAACCGGTCGAACGAACGCGCCAACGGCGGCGGCTCGGCGGTCGTCGGGGCCAGCACCACGTCGACGATGTCGAAGATCGAGCCCACCCGGCGCTGGTCGGCCGCCTCGTGGCGGCGCGCGCTGCGCAGAATCGCCTGCCCCAGCACCTGGCCCACGCGCAGGTTGGACACCGTGCGGGGATCCAGGATCACCCCGTCGCCCAGCCGTTCCTCCCAATCCCGCAGGCCCGCGGTGGACCGGGCCAGAAAGTTCCACGACAACCGCAGGCCGTAGTCGGGGTTGCCGGGCACGACCTTGTGGCCGAGCAGCTCGAGCTGCCTGCCGACGGCCCGCGTCGCGGCCAGGATCTCGGGGTGCAGCTTGGCGCGAAAACCGGTGTACGGGAACCGGGTCGACAGCGCGATGTTCAGCGGGCCGGGCGCCTTGCCGACATAGTCGGACGCCGTGATCGGGGGCGGCTTGTGCCGGTCACCCTCGACGTTGCCCGACGCGGCGTCGAGCACCAGCGCCGCATCGGCCACGGTGCGGGCCAGCACGCCGTTGACGGTGATGCCGTTGAACGCCTCGGGCAGCGGCCAGGTCGAGATGCGGCCGCGCTGCGGCTTGATGCCCACCAGGTGCGTCCACGCCGCGGGGATGCGGACGCTGCCGGCGCCGTCGGAGCCGATGGCGGCGGTGACCAGGCCCGCCGCGACGGCGGCCGCGCTACCCCCCGACGACCCGCCCGGGGTGTGCCGCCGCGACCAGGGATTGCGGGTGTGGCCGAAGCCGGGCCCGCTGGTGAACGGCCATTGGCCCAACTCGCAGGTGTTCGTCTTGCCGACGATCACGGCGCCGGCGGCCTTCAGGCGGCGCACCACCTCGGCGTCCTGGGTCGCGGGCGCGACATACCCCTCGGTGCCGAAGGCGGTGGGCACTCCCGCGACGTCGACGTCGTCTTTGACCGCGATCGGGATGCCCAGCAACGGCGCGGTGTCCCCGGCCGCGCGTCGCCGATCGGCCTCCGCCGCGTCGGCCAGTGCCGACTCGGTCAGCACCACCCGGAAGGCGTTCAGCGTCGGCTGGCTGGAATGGATGGCGTGCAGCGAACGGCTCACCAGTGTGGTGGACGTCACTGAGCGGCTGGCCAGCTGATATAGCAGGTCAGTCAGTGTGGGCAGGCGCTGACCGCCGGATCCGGAGATGGACCCGGTGCCCGCCCCGGAAGCGCCGATCACGGGGTACGAGACTAACGGCGCGGATACCCGCATTGTCGCGGCGGGGTGCAAAACTATGGTGATGCGGCTATATCGAGACCGAGCTGTGGTGTTGCGCCAGCACAAGCTCGGCGAGGCCGACCGGATCGTCACCCTGCTGACCCGCGACCATGGCCTGGTCCGCGCGGTGGCCAAGGGCGTGCGCCGCACCCGCAGCAAATTCGGCGCGCGGCTGGAGCCGTTTGCCCACATCGACGCGCAACTGCACCCCGGCCGCAATCTCGACATCGTCACCCAGGTCGTCTCCATCGACGCGTTCGCCACCGATATCGTCAGCGACTACGGCCGGTACACCTGCGGGTGCGCGATGCTGGAAACCGCCGAACGCCTCGCCGGCGAGGAGCGGGCGCCCGCCCCGGCGCTGCACCGGCTCACGGTGGGCGCGCTGCGCGCGGTGGCCGACGGGCGCCGGCCCCGCGACCTGTTGCTGGACGCCTATCTGCTGCGCGCCATGGGCATCGCCGGATGGGCGCCGGCGCTCACCGAGTGCGCCCGGTGCGCCACACCCGGCCCGCATCGGGCGTTTCACGTCGCCGCCGGGGGTAGCGTCTGCCCACATTGCCGCCCGGCCGGCTCGACCACCCCGCCGCCGGGTGTGCTGGATCTGATGGCCGCGCTGCACGACGGGGACTGGGAGGCCGCCGAGGCGTCGCCGCAATCGCACCGCGGCTACGTCAGCGGGCTGGTGGCCGCGCACCTGCAATGGCATCTGGAACGGCAGCTCAAAACGTTGCCGCTGGTAGAGCGGACATACCAGGCCGACCGCACGATCGCCGAACGGCGCGCAGCGCTGATCGGGCAGGATACTGCCTGTGGCTGAGCGCAAGCCGAAGGCGACCGACTTCCCGCAGCTGCCCCCCGCGCCCGACGACTACCCGGTCTTTCCCGACAAATCGACCTGGCCCGTCCCGTTCCCGGAGCTGCCGCCGTCCGCCGGCGGCGGCCCGCGCCGCCCCCCGCAGCACACCTCCAAAGCGGCCGCGCCGCGGATTCCGGCCGACCGGTTGCCCAATCACGTGGCCATCGTGATGGACGGCAACGGCCGCTGGGCCACCCAGCGCGGTCTCAGCCGGACCGACGGCCACCGGGCGGGCGAGGCGGTCGTCATCGACATCGTCTGCGGTGCAATCGAAATCGGAATCAAGTGGTTGAGTCTCTACGCGTTTTCCACCGAGAACTGGAAGCGTTCGCCCGAGGAGGTCCGCTTCCTGATGGGCTTCAACCGCGACGTGGTGCGCATGCGCCGGGTAAACCTCAACACGATCGGGGTCCGAATCCGGTGGGTCGGTTCCCGGCCCCGCCTGTGGCGAAGCGTGATCAATGAGTTGGCGATCGCCGAGGCGATGACGGACGCCAACGACGTGATCACCGTCAATTACTGCGTGAACTACGGCGGCCGCGCCGAGATCGCCGAATCCGCAAGGGAGATAGCCCGTTTGGTGGAGGCGGGCAGGCTCAAGCCCGACCGGATCAGCGAGTCGACGATCTCCCGTCACATGCAGCGGCCCGACATCCCCGACGTGGACCTGTTCTTGCGGACGTCGGGGGAGCAGCGGTCCAGCAACTTCATGTTGTGGCAGGCGGCCTACGCCGAGTACATCTTTTCCGACAAGCTGTGGCCCGACTACGACCGCCGCGACCTGTGGGCCGCGTGCGAGGAATACGCGGATCGCAATCGACGCTTCGGGAGCGCCTGATGCCATCACTGCACGAGCGGCTGGCTTCGATACTGCGCGACGCCCTTCCCATCGAGGAGGAGCCCGACGGCGCGCTGACGTTGCGCCACAACGGCACACTGGCCTCGTTGCGGGTGGTCAACATCGCCGAGGGCCTCGATTTGGTTTCGCTGACCCAGATCCTGGCCTGGGATCTGCCCCTGACCAAAAAGATCAGCGACCAGATCGCCAAGCAGGCGCACGAGTGCAACTTCGGCAGCGTGACGAAGGTCGAGAAGGTCAACCAGACGGCGGTGCAACGCAATTCGGGCAAGGGCGCGGCCAAAACCGCGGACGTGATGCTGCGCTACAACTTTCCCGGCGGCGGCCTGACCGACGACGCCCTGCGCACCCTGATCCTGCTGGTGCTCGATACGGGCGCCCAGATGCGTCTTTCGCTAACCAGTTAGGACACCGCCGCTTCGATCGGGTCGGCGGCCAGGTCCTCGCGGCCGCCGGTCCGCAGCAGCGACGGCATCGTGTCCGGGTGGTAATCGGCCGGACGGGTCGAGTCGACGAACCGGTCGACGACCTCGACGAAGCGGTCGGGGTGGTCGTGGAATGGCATGTGCCCGGAGTCCTCGAAGATTTCCATGCGCGAACCGGGCATCGCGGCATGCGCGGTGTGCGCGTGCTCCACCGGGATGATCAGGTCGTCCGCGCCCCAAATGATCTGCACGGGAACGGATTTCACGAGATAGCTGCGGTCCAGCATGGTGACGTATTGACCCCGCGCGTCCACCACTGACCGCAGGGTGCGCGCAAACGCCGCCAGCCCGTCGGCGTCCAGGAAGCCTTCGAGCAGACCGACGACCTCGGCGGCGTCGCGCCCGACCTTGGTCGAGCCCAGCACGGTCTGCACGGCGCGGCCGACCCGCCGGATCGCGGGCATCAGCCCGGGCGCGCGCAGCACGCCCAGCGCCTCGGCGCCCAGCGGCATTGCCGCCAACCGCAGCGCCAGGCTCACATCCTTCGCGACGCCGCCGGCGCTCACCAGCACGATGCGCTCCACCAGCTGGGGGTACTGATAGGCGAATTGCATCGCGACGCCGCCCCCGAACGAATGTCCGACGACGGTGACCCGGTCGATGCCGAGCACGGCGAGCAGGTCGCGCATGCCGTTCGCGAAGGCCGGCAAGGAGTAGTCGGCGTGGGGCTTGTCGGATTCGCCGTGGCCCAGCAGATCCGGCGCGATCACCGTGAACCGTTGTGCCAGCTTCACGTGCACCGCTTCCCAGGATTTGGAGTTGTCGCCGACGCCGTGGATCAACAGCAGGGCCGGTCCGGACCCCGCGATCCGGAAGGCGCGGCGGTAGCCATGGATCGTGCGGAACTGCAGTGCCGGGGCCTCGACCTCGCGGACCGGCCGCAGCTGGGGCGATAGTTCGTTGCGCATGGTGTGCTCGCTTCCCTCGAGGTGGTGTCTCGGCCCGTGGGCCACTCATGGGTAGGAGCACGCTGCGGACGCGTGTCGGACACTTTTTTCAGAGATTTTTCCCGGCCGCGGGGTCAGCCTAGGAGCGGCACAGGGCGCAGGTTCCGAAGATCTCGATGGTGTGGCTGACGTCGGAGTAGCCGTGCTTGGCGGCCACTTGCTCCGCCCATTCCTCGACCTCGTGGTCACCCACCTCGATGGTGGAACCGCAGCATCGGCATACGAGATGGTGGTGGTGATGTTCCGAGCACCTGCGGTAGACCGACTCGCCGGTGTCGGTGCGCAGCGTGTCGACCATGCCCGTTGCCGCCATCGACTGCAGCGTCCGGTACACCGTGGTCAGGCCGATGTTCTCGCCGCGGCGGCGCAGCTCGTCGTGCAGCTCCTGGGCCGAGCGGAATTCGTCCAAGGTCTCCAGCAGCGTGGCGATCGCGGCGCGCTGGCGGGTGGAGCGGACGCTGGCGCCGGTCACGGTGTGTCCTCGCTCGCGTGGGCGACCGCGTCGACGACGATGTGCGCCAGGTGGTGATCGGCGAGCCGATAGAGCACCTCGCGGCCGGACCGTTCGCCGGCCACCACGCCCGCCGCCTTGAGGATCTTCAGATGCTGGCTGACCAGCGGCTGCGGCACCCCGAGCGCGTCGACCAGTTCGTGCACGCAGCGGTGCGATTCGCGCAACTGCAGCACGATGGCGATCCGTACGGGTGCGGCCAGCGCACGCAACAGCTCGCCCGCGGCATCGAGGATCTCCCGCGGCGGTGGGACGGGGTATCCGGGAAACTCCGCGTGCGCGCCGGGGCCGGCCCCGCCATGCTCGTGGGCCATCACGCTCAGGTCGGATCCCGTCCCGCCGTCGGCGGCGGTCGGCACCGACGAGGAGGACGTCGCCATGGGAGAGTCACCACCTCGAGAAGTGCCGGATATTGGCCAGTGCCCGACGCGGGAATCGCGATCGGCCACTTCCCACTGTCACATGCGTGATGACGCATGTCAAAGATCGCGGCGCCGGTCGATACCATGGCTGATGTTTTGCGACTGGCGGTCCGCCGCCGGCCTGTCCGCCCGGACCTTCGAGAGGGAGTGCACAGCCCAGTGGCGTCCGTCATCGACACCGTAGTCAACCTGGCCAAACGGCGGGGCTTCGTCTTTCCCTCGGGCGAGATCTACGGGGGCACCAGGTCGGCCTGGGACTACGGCCCGCTGGGCGTGGAGCTCAAGGAGAACATCAAGCGCCAGTGGTGGCGCGCGGTGGTCACCGGTCGCGACGACGTGGTCGGGCTCGACTCGTCGATCATCCTGCCCCGGCAGGTGTGGGTGGCCTCCGGCCACGTCGAGGTCTTCCACGACCCGCTGGTCGAATGCCTGAATTGCCACCACCGGCATCGCCAGGACCACATGCAGGAGGCCTACGCGGCGAAGAAGGGCGTCGCCGAGCCCGATTCGGTCCCGATGACCGAGATCGTCTGCCCGGACTGCGGCACCAAGGGGCAGTGGACCGAGCCGCGCGAATTCAACATGATGCTCAAGACCTACCTCGGACCGATCGAGACCGAGGAGGGGCTGCACTATCTGCGTCCCGAGACCGCGCAGGGCATCTTCGTCAACTTCGCCAACGTCGTGACGACCGCGCGCCGCAAGCCGCCGTTCGGAATCGGGCAGATCGGCAAGAGCTTCCGCAACGAGATCACCCCCGGCAACTTCATCTTCCGGACCCGAGAGTTCGAGCAGATGGAGATGGAGTTCTTCGTGGAGCCCTCGACGGCGAAGGAATGGCATCAGTACTGGATCGACACCCGTCTGCAGTGGTACGTCGACCTGGGCATCGATCCGCAGAACCTGAGACTGTACGAGCACCCCAAGGAAAAGCTGTCGCACTACTCGGACCGCACGGTCGACATCGAGTACAAGTTCGGCTTCGTCGGCAATCCGTGGGGCGAGCTGGAAGGCGTCGCCAACCGAACGGATTTCGACTTGTCAACGCACGCAAAGCATTCCGGCGCAGACCTGTCGTTCTACGACCAGGTCACCGACTCTCGGTACACGCCGTACGTCATCGAACCCGCGGCCGGCCTGACACGGTCGTTCATGGCGTTTCTCGTCGATGCCTACAGCGAGGACGAAGCCCCCAACGCCAAGGGCGCCATGGAAAAGCGGACGGTGCTTCGGCTCGACCCGCGGCTGGCGCCGGTCAAGGCGGCGGTGCTGCCGCTGTCCCGGCACGCCGACCTGAGTCCCAAGGCCCGTGACCTGGCCGCGGAATTGCGCAAGTGCTGGAACATCGATTTCGACGACGCCGGCGCCATCGGACGCCGGTACCGGCGCCAGGACGAGGTCGGCACGCCGTTCTGCGTGACGGTCGACTTCGACTCGCTCGAGGACGACGCCGTCACCGTGCGCGAGCGCGACACCATGACACAGGATCGGGTCGCGATCAGCGCCGTCGCCGAGTACCTGGCGGTGCGCCTGAAGGGCTGCTAGGCGCCCCTTCCGCGCGGTTATTGCAATTGTGGTCTCTGCGTAATTTGGTGCTAATTGGCCGAATGGATCGAACGACTGAAATTGCGCGCGAATTTCTGTGACGGCTTTTTCCAGAATTTGCCGTTGCAATTCCGCGGAGCGTCCGGACGCTGCGAGCGGCGCGGCCGGGAATCCGCGCTGCTCCGACGGCCTCCGCTCGGTGGCCAGCGGGGTGGCGGCAAGCCGTGTTCGGATTGGATCAAGTTTGCGTTATTGATCCGGTCAAGTCTGCGTTCTCGATTGATTCAAGTTTAGAAAAATATGCGGTTTTTCGGTGATTTTTGCCTTACGATCCGGCCGTGGTGTCTCTTGATTTCCGGGGGATGAGGTCGTCGGCGCCGCTGGCTGTGTGGCGGTCCTGATGGTTCTCGATTTTTCCTGGTTGCCTCCCGAGATCA
This sequence comes from Mycobacterium interjectum, assembly GCF_900078675.2. Lineage (GTDB taxonomy): Bacteria > Actinomycetota > Actinomycetes > Mycobacteriales > Mycobacteriaceae > Mycobacterium > Mycobacterium interjectum. The sequence goes on along the minus strand of NZ_LT546237.1, from coordinate 2,231,143 downwards.
ATTCGGCGCGGATCTTCGGCGGCGCGGGTTCGGGGCCGTTGTTCGGGGCGGCAGCGGCTTGGGACGGGTTGGCGTCGGATTTGTCGGGTGCGGCGTCGTCGTTTCAATCTGTGGTCTCCGGGTTGACCGACGGGCCCTGGGCCGGTCCGGCGTCGATGTCCATGGCTGCGGCGGCGAAGCCCTACGTCGGGTGGTTGAGCGCGGCCGCGGGGCAGGCCGAGGCCGCGGCGCTTCAGGCGCGCACCGCCGCGACGGCGTTCGAGTCCGCGCTGGCGGCGATGGTGCCTCCCGCGGCGGTGGCGGCGAACCGCGCCCAGCTGATGGCG
>NZ_LT546237.1:2204892-2230511 GCF_900078675.2 Mycobacterium interjectum | reverse complement strand
GGCCGCCGCCGCGGGCGGGGCACCCGCGGGCGGCGGCATGCCGTTCATGCCGATGCCGATGGGTGGCATGGGAGCCGGCATGCCCGGCGGGATGATGGGCCGCGGCGGGGCGAGCCCGAATGTCGTGCAGTCGCGGCCCAGCGTGGTACCGCGCGTCGGAGTTGGATAGGGCGGGGGTGATAGGTCGGGCTGCGCGTGGGGCGCCGCAGCGGCGCCTAACTTCGATTTATTTGTTACGGAAGGAGTGGGGTAATGGCTACTCGGTTTATGACCGATCCGCACGCGATGCGGGCGATGGCAGGTCGTTTCGACGTGCATGCGCAGACGGTTACGGATGAGGCGAATCGGATGTGGGCCTCGTCGCAAAACATTTCTGGCGCCAGCTGGAGCGGGACGGCGGAGGCGACGTCCTACAACACCATGGGTCAGATGAATCAGGCGTTTCGCAACATTGTGAACATGCTGCAGGGAGTGCGTGACGGGCTGATCCGCGACGCGAACAACTACGAGCAGCAAGAGCAGGCTTCACAACAGATTCTGAGCAGTTAGTGGCTTCGGGGCGTTAGGAGATTCGTGCGATGACAATTAACTACCAATTCGGAGACGTGGACGCCCACGGCGCGCTAATTCGCGCCCAGGCCGCGTCGTTGGAGGCCGAGCACCAGGCGATCGTTCGCGATGTGCTGGCCGCCGGTGACTTCTGGGGTGGCTCGGGTTCGGTGGCCTGCCAGGAGTTCATCACCCAGTTGGGTCGCAACTTCCAGGTGATCTACGAGCAGGCCAATGCCCACGGCCAGAAGGTGCAAAGCGCCGGCAGCAACATGGCCAGCACCGACTCGGCCGTCGGGTCGAGCTGGGCCTGATCTGCCTCCCAAGGGCGCGGGTAGCACCTCGGGTGTTACCCGCGCCCGAGGTGCTCGAAGACACCGATGCCCCCCGCGGGTAACGAGAACGGGTCCGCGACGCGAATTGAATGCCACGATGGGTTAGACGGTTTGGTGAAACCCCGGACTTTTGATGGGCGAAGGACTTAGGATCAGCCCGTGGTGTCTGTTGATCGTTGGACTGTGCCGTTGATGCGGCTGGCTGGCTTGGGGGTGTGATGGTTCCCGCTTTTACGTTCTTCCCGCCGGAGATCAACTCGGCGTTGATGTTCGCCGGGGCGGGTTCGGGGCCCTTGTTCATGGCGGCGTCGGCCTGGGACTCCCTGGCGACGGACCTGGCGGGCGCGGCGGCGTCGTTCCAGTCGGTGGTCTCCGGGTTGACCGACGGGCCCTGGGCGGGTCCGGCGTCGATGTCCATGGCAGCGGCGGCGACGCCCTACGTGGGGTGGCTGAGCGCGGCGGCCGGGCAGGCGGAGTCGGCGGGCCTGNCTGCACGTCGGCATTCGCCAGGGCCTGCGCCTGGGCGGCCAGCGTCGACGCCGCGTTGGCGTGCGCGATCGCCTCGGTCAGGTCGGTCGTCCTCTTGTCCTGTGCGGCCTGCAGGTGCCGTCCGGCTTCGGCGAGCCGGGTCCGGGCCTCGGCTCCGATGCTGCCCCGACGGGTGTCGACGTATTCGGAGACGCCGCGCACCCGCGCCTGGGCGGTGAACAGCGCCTGCTCGAAGGACCGGTTGAGCCGTTCGGCGTTCGCCTGCTCCTGGGCCACGGCGTCCAGCACCCGATCGAGGTCGGCGCCGGCCTTGGTGAGCCGGGCGAACGCGCCGAGCGGATCGGCGGCGCCGCCGGTGCTGCGCGAATAGTCCAACGCCCCGGTCGCCGCGTCTCGGGCCGCGGTCAGCTCGGCCGTATGACCCGATGCCGCGCTCGGCGCGTTCTTCAGCTGGTCGTCGGCGCGCTTGACGGCCGCGTGGAGGTCGTCGACGATCGTCGGCAACGCCGCGATGGCGTGCCTGATGTCGGTGGCCGCGTTGTCGATCGCATCCAGCAGCGCTCGGGCTTGCCCGAGCGCCGATTCGGCGGCGTGGTAGGCATCCACCAATCCCGTCTGCTTCCCGATCTCGGCGTGGCCGGCCAGTTCACGGGCCGCACTGATGTTGCGGTCGGCGAATGCCAGCCTTTCCTTGGCGCCTGCGACATTGCCGGACACCGAAGTCAGTGCCGTAGCGTCGAATTCGTTGCGCAACTCGCCCAGCCGCTGTTCGGCGGGGTCGATCTGGCTGGTGAGTTCGACGTATTGCCCGGTCAGCGCGTCCAGCCGCGACGGGGCGTTGAGCACCAGACCCCGCAGCTTCTCGAATGCCTCCGTCTGTGATTCGAGTTCGCGGTCGGCGTGTGCCGCCGAGACGATCACCCGGGTCAGCAGTTCGCGGCGTTGCGCCGGTGTCTCGGGCGTGCTGTCGTCAAGCTGATGGCGGACGGTAAAGGCTTGCGACAGCGCCGCTTTGGCGTTGTTGACCGCCTCGGTAAACGGCTGGGTCCGCTGGTCGCCGAACTCGTCGATCGCCAGGGTCAGCTCGTTGGCGCTGGTGCGCACCGCGTTGTCGACGTCGACCACCATCGAGCGCGACAGGTCGTCGAGGGCCTCCAGCGGTACGGCAGCCAGCGCGGTGGCGTCGGTGGGGTCGACGTGCCGCGCGGCGGCCAACGCGGCGNGAAAGGGCAGGTGATAAGCCGGGCCGCGCGTCGGCGGCCCAGGGCCCGGGTTGTGGCCGTCTTGCGGTTGCGTCAAGCGCAGCGCGCCGCCCTCACCCGGACTCCGTCATCGGTTTCGCCCAGGATCTTGCGCAGCTTCTAAAAGAGGCGAAATCGGTGAATCCCGGATATTGTCCTCAGGATTGACTTACGATGCGAAGTGCCTGGTGGCGATGAATTCGCCGCCGGGTTCGAAGATGAACGAAACGGCTGTGGAAGGGGGCACCGTGCTTTTGCCTCTTGGTTCCCCGTTGCCGGACGATGCGGTATCGGCAAAGCGAGGCGAGTCGGGGATGCTCGGCGGCTTATCGGTTCCGCTCAAGTGGGGGGTGGCTGTTCCCCCGGACGACTACGACCATTGGGCACCGGAGCCGGAAGAAGGCGCCGATGCGACCGCGCAGGCGGCCGACGGGCTCAACCCGGAGGCTGCCGGCGAGGGCATGGACGAGTGGAATGAGTGGGCCGAATGGAGTGAGTGGCAAGCCGAGGCGGAACCTCGCTTCGACATGCCGCGCACGACCAGCGTGGTACCGACCTCGCCGGCGGCGGGCTGAGGTTTCAACGCGTAATCCAAGACCAACCTGTATGAGGAATCCAGGAAGTTAAATCCAGAAGGAGAAAGGCAACATGGCAACACGTTTTATGACCGACCCGCACGAGATGCGGGCGATGGCGGGCCGTTTCGAGGTCCACGCGCAGACCGTTGAGGACGAGGCCCGCAAGATGTGGGCGTCGTCGATGAACATCGCCGGTGCGGGCTGGAGTGGCCAGGCGCAGGCGACCTCCTACGACACCATGGGTCAGATGAATCAGGCCTTCCGCAACATCGTGAACATGCTGCACGGTGTGCGTGACGGGCTGATCCGCGACGCCAACAACTACGAGCAGCAAGAGCAGGCTTCCCAGCAGATCCTCGGCAGCTAGCTCACACGCGCTGTCGTCCCCAACTTTCCAAGACTTGAAAGGACGTAAACATGACCATCAATTACCAGTTTGGCGACGTCGACGCCCACGGCGCGACGATTCGCGCCCAGGCCGCGTCGTTGGAGGCCGAGCACCAGGCGATCGTTCGCGATGTGCTGGCCGCCGGTGACTTCTGGGGTGGCTCGGGTTCGGTGGCCTGCCAGGAGTTCATCACCCAGTTGGGTCGCAACTTCCAGGTGATCTACGAGCAGGCCAATGCCCACGGCCAGAAGGTGCAAAGCGCCGGCAGCAACATGGCCAGCACCGACTCGGCCGTCGGGTCGAGCTGGGCCTGATCTGCCTCCCAAGGGCGCGGGTAGCACCTCGGGTGTTACCCGCGCCCGAGGTGCTCGAAGACACCGATGCCCCCCGCGGGTAACGAGAACGGGTCCGCGACGCGAATTGAATGCCACGATGGGTTAGACGGTTTGGTGAAACCCCGGACTTTTGATGGGCGAAGGACTTAGGATCAGCCCGTGGTGTCTGTTGATCGTTGGACTGTGCCGTTGATGCGGCTGGCTGGCTTGGGGGTGTGATGGTTCCCGCTTTTACGTTCTTCCCGCCGGAGATCAACTCGGCGTTGATGTTCGCCGGGGCGGGTTCGGGGCCCTTGTTCATGGCGGCGTCGGCCTGGGACTCCCTGGCGACGGACCTGGCGGGCGCGGCGGCGTCGTTCCAGTCGGTGGTCTCCGGGTTGACCGACGGGCCCTGGGCGGGTCCGGNCGCCCTGCTGAAAATACTGGCGCTGCAGTTCATCATGTCGGACCCGCGGCACCTGGAAACCCAGGCCCGGCAGCGCGAACGCGTCCACCGGGTGGCGCACTGGTTGTCCGCCGGGGCGCCCGGAACGCTCGACCCCGTGTACGCCGCGGCGTTCACCAACGCGGCCGACGACCGGGCCCGGCTACGGGTCGTCGTCGACCAGATCGCCTCTTACACCGAGGGCCGGCTGGAGCGCATCGATACCAGCCCGGCGAGTGGGTAGCGTTAGGCTTCCAGCATGACCAAATTCGCCGCCGCCGCCGTCTTGCTGTCTCTTCCCGTCGCGGCCGTGACCGCCTGCAGTTCACCCCAGCACGCCACCAGCCAGACCGGCACCACGCCCCCGGTCCAGAGCGCTTCCCCGGGGACGTCGGCGACGTCGAGCCCGGCGCCCGCGGCGGGATCGCTCACCGCCAACCTGAAGACGGCCGACGGGCGGGAAGTCGCCACGGCCACCTTCGATTTCAGCAACGGCTATGCCACCGTCACGGTCAAGACCGTGGCCGCCGGGATCCTGGCACCCGGCTTTCACGCCATGCACGTGCACGCGGTCGGCAAATGTGAGCCCAACTCGGTCGCCCCGACGGGCGGCCCGCCCGGAAACTTCCTGTCCGCCGGCGGGCACTTCCAGGCCCCCGGGCACACCGGGATGCCCGAGAGCGGCGACCTGACGATGCTCGAAGTGCGCCAGGACGGTTCGGCATACCTGGTGACCACCACCGACGCGTTCACCCGGGACCAGCTGCTGGCGGGCGACAAGACCGCTTTGATGATCCACGGCGCGCAAAACGCCGACAACGCGATGGAACGCATCGCGTGTGGGGTCATCGGGACGAGCTGACGCACCCGGCGTCCTAGACTGGGCCGATGGCCGGCCGGATCTCTGATCGCGATATCGCCGCCATCCGCGAACGGGCCCGCATCGAGGACGTCGTCGGCGACTACGTGCAGTTGCGCCGCGCCGGTGCCGATTCCCTGAAGGGCCTGTGCCCGTTCCACGACGAGAAATCGCCGTCGTTCCACGTCCGCCCCAACCACGGCCACTTCCACTGCTTCGGCTGCGGCGAGGGCGGCGACGTGTACGCGTTCGTCCAGAAGATCGAGCACGTCAGCTTCGTCGAGGCGGTCGAACTGCTCGCCGACCGGGTCGGCCACACCATCAGTTACACCGGCCCGGCCACCAGCGTGCAGCGCGACCGCGGCAGCCGCAGCAGGCTCGTCGCCGCCAACGCGGCCGCGGCCGAGTTTTACGCGGCGGCGCTGGAGTCNAGTCGCCGTTGTGCAGGGCGGGTTCAATCCTGGTGCGGCGCAACTGGTCAACCTGGCCGGTCGTGACGCTCTTGATCGCGGACGGGACGAAGAACGCGTACGCCCGGCCCGTGGTCGCCACGGCCAGCAGCGCGTCGTAGTCGCCGAGCTCGCTGGCGCTCCTGGTGCGCCTTGCCCAGTCCTCCGCGCTCTGCCCGGAGAAGTTGTCGACGTAGACCACCCACAGTCGGATGTGGCGATCGGCGTACAGCTTGTCGGTGGCCGACGTGATCGCGGCGCGGCCGGAATCCGACAGGACCTTCGCGCTGTCGGTGACCTGATCCGGCAGGGGAAACGGCGGTTGCGCGCCGGCCGGCGGCGCCGGCAGCAGTGCCCCGCACAGACCCGCGAGGACCGCCAGCATCACGCCGAGCAGGCGAGCAGTGCGCATAGGTCAATGTAGCCCGCCTTCCCTGGCAGACTGTGCTTCGGTGATTAACAGGTGACCATGCGACAGCAAGACGCATACGACGACTTCGACCGCGAGCGGCGGGTGTTCGAAGCGCCGAAAACTGCGGGTCTGCCGGGCACGGAAGGCCAGCACCGGACCGACTTCGCCCGCGATCGGGCCCGGGTCCTGCACAGCGCCGCGCTGCGCCGCCTGGCCGACAAGACGCAGGTGGTCGGGCCGCGGGAAGGCGACACCCCGCGCACCCGGTTGACGCACTCCCTGGAGGTCGCCCAGATAGGGCGGGGTATGGCGGTCGGGCTCGGTTGCGACCTCGACCTGGTGGAGCTCGCCGGCCTGGCGCACGACATCGGGCATCCGCCCTACGGCCACAACGGCGAGCGCGCGCTCGACGAGTTCGCGGCCGCCCACGGCGGCTTCGAGGGCAACGCGCAGAATTTTCGGATCCTCACCAGCCTCGAGCCCAAAGTGCTTGACCAGCAAGGAAATAGCGCGGGGCTGAACCTCACTCGAGCGGCCCTGGACGCGGTCACCAAATACCCGTGGACCCGCGACGAGGGGCGCGGCAAGGGCAGACGCAAGTTCGGCTTCTACGACGAGGACCGCGCGCCGGCGGCCTGGGTTCGTGCCGGCGCACCGGCGCATCGGACGTGCCTGGAAGCCCAGGTCATGGACTGGGCCGACGACGTCGCGTATTCGGTGCACGACGTCGAGGACGGCGTGGTTTCCCAACGCATCGACCTGCGCGTGCTGGCCGACGACGACGAGGCGGCCGCGCTGGCCAGCCTGGGGGAGAGCGAATTCTCCCGGGTCAGCGCCGACGACTTCATGGCGGCGGCGCGACGGCTGTCGGGTCTGCCCGTGGTCGCCGCAGTCGGCAAGTACGACGCCACGCTCGCGGCGTCCGTCGCGCTCAAGCGACTGACCAGTGAATTGGTGGGCAGATTCGCCTCGGCCGCCATCGCAACCACGCGCGCGGCGGCCGGGCCCGGGCCGCTGGTGCGCTACCGGGCCGACCTGCAGGTGCCCGACCTGGTGCGCGCCGAGGTCGCCCTGCTGAAAATACTGGCGCTGCAGTTCATCATGTCGGACCCGCGGCACCTGGAAACCCAGGCCCGGCAGCGCGAACGCGTCCACCGGGTGGCGCACTGGTTGTCCGCCGGGGCGCCCGGAACGCTCGACCCCGTGTACGCCGCGGCGTTCACCAACGCGGCCGACGACCGGGCCCGGCTACGGGTCGTCGTCGACCAGATCGCCTCTTACACCGAGGGCCGGCTGGAGCGCATCGATACCAGCCCGGCGAGTGGGTAGCGTTAGGCTTCCAGCATGACCAAATTCGCCGCCGCCGCCGTCTTGCTGTCTCTTCCCGTCGCGGCCGTGACCGCCTGCAGTTCACCCCAGCACGCCACCAGCCAGACCGGCACCACGCCCCCGGTCCAGAGCGCTTCCCCGGGGACGTCGGCGACGTCGAGCCCGGCGCCCGCGGCGGGATCGCTCACCGCCAACCTGAAGACGGCCGACGGGCGGGAAGTCGCCACGGCCACCTTCGATTTCAGCAACGGCTATGCCACCGTCACGGTCAAGACCGTGGCCGCCGGGATCCTGGCACCCGGCTTTCACGCCATGCACGTGCACGCGGTCGGCAAATGTGAGCCCAACTCGGTCGCCCCGACGGGCGGCCCGCCCGGAAACTTCCTGTCCGCCGGCGGGCACTTCCAGGCCCCCGGGCACACCGGGATGCCCGAGAGCGGCGACCTGACGATGCTCGAAGTGCGCCAGGACGGTTCGGCATACCTGGTGACCACCACCGACGCGTTCACCCGGGACCAGCTGCTGGCGGGCGACAAGACCGCTTTGATGATCCACGGCGCGCAAAACGCCGACAACGCGATGGAACGCATCGCGTGTGGGGTCATCGGGACGAGCTGACGCACCCGGCGTCCTAGACTGGGCCGATGGCCGGCCGGATCTCTGATCGCGATATCGCCGCCATCCGCGAACGGGCCCGCATCGAGGACGTCGTCGGCGACTACGTGCAGTTGCGCCGCGCCGGTGCCGATTCCCTGAAGGGCCTGTGCCCGTTCCACGACGAGAAATCGCCGTCGTTCCACGTCCGCCCCAACCACGGCCACTTCCACTGCTTCGGCTGCGGCGAGGGCGGCGACGTGTACGCGTTCGTCCAGAAGATCGAGCACGTCAGCTTCGTCGAGGCGGTCGAACTGCTCGCCGACCGGGTCGGCCACACCATCAGTTACACCGGCCCGGCCACCAGCGTGCAGCGCGACCGCGGCAGCCGCAGCAGGCTCGTCGCCGCCAACGCGGCCGCGGCCGAGTTTTACGCGGCGGCGCTGGAGTCCGACGAGGCGGCGCCGGCCCGCCGGTATTTGGAGGAGCGGAACTTCGACGCCGCGGCGGCCCGCCAGTTCGGCTGCGGATTCGCCCCCTCCGGCTGGGACTCGCTGACCAAACATTTGCAGCGCAAGGGTTTCGAGTTCAAGGAGCTGGAGGCGGCCGGCCTGTCCCGGGAGGGGCGCCGCGGCCCGATGGACCGCTTCCACCGTCGGCTGTTGTGGCCGATCCGCACGTCGGCCGGCGAGGTGATCGGGTTCGGGGCCCGCCGCCTGTTCGACGACGACCCGATGGAAGCCAAGTACATCAACACGCCCGAGACCATGCTGTACAAGAAGTCGGGTGTGATGTTCGGCATCGACCTGGCCAAGCGCGACATCGCCAAGGGCCACCAGGCCGTCGTCGTCGAGGGCTACACCGATGTGATGGCGATGCACCTGGCCGGGGTCACCACCGCCGTCGCCTCCTGCGGCACCGCGTTCGGCGACGAGCACCTGGCCATGCTGCGCAGGCTGATGATGGACGACAGCTTCTTCCGCGGCGAGCTGATCTACGTCTTCGACGGCGACGCGGCCGGTCGGGCCGCCGCCATCAAGGCGTTCGGCGGCGAGCAGAACCTGGCCGGACAGTCCTTCGTCGCCGTCGCACCGGACGGCATGGACCCCTGCGACCTGCGGCTGAAGTCCGGCGACGCCGCGCTGCGCGACCTGGTCGCGCGGCGAACGCCGTTGTTCGAGTTCGCCATTCGCACCACGCTTGCCGAAATGGACCTGGACAGCGCCGAGGGCAGGGTGACTGCGCTGCGCCGGTGCGTGCCCATGGTGAGCCAGATCAAGGACCCCACCCTGCGCGACGAGTACGCCCGCCAGCTCGCCGGCTGGGTCGGCTGGGACGACGTCGCGCAGGTCATCGAGCGGGTGCGCGGCGAGGCCAAGAAGCCCCGGGTTTCCGCCAACCTCCGCGGGAGCGGTCGGGCTTCTGCCGAAGCGGCCCCAGAGCCGCGAGCCGCCCGTCCCGACCCGCGCGATCCCATCCTGTGGCCGCAGCGCGAGGCGCTCAAGTCCGCGTTGCAATACCCGGCGCTGGCCGGCCCGGTGTTCGACACCCTCCCCGTCGAGAGCTTCACTCATCCCGGCTACGCGGCCGTCCGCGCGGCCATCGAGGCCGCCGGCGGCACCTCGACCGGCCTCACCGGGGCGGAGTGGATCGACGGGGTGCGCCAGCGGACCACATCGGCCCTGACCGCGGGCCTGATCAGCGAGCTCGGGGTGGAGTCCATCGCGGTGGACGACGAGAAGCTACCGCGCTACATCGCCGGGGTGCTGGCCCGCCTGCAGGAGGTTTGGATGGGCCGGCAGATCGCCGAGGTCAAGTCCAAGCTGCAGCGCATGTCGCCCATCGAGCAGGGCGACGAGTACCACGCGCTGTTCGGCGACCTGGTCGCCATGGAGGCCTACCGGCGCAGCCTGTTGGAGCAGGCTAGCGGGGACGATCTGACGGTGTGAGGGCCGGCTCGGCCGGCCGCTCGACCACAGCCGTCTGGTCATCGATCTCGGCCAGCGTCACGAATCCGGTATCGGGCGAGATCCGGTTGGCGACCTTGCGGCGCCCCCCTTCGATCATCGACTTGGCCATGGGACTGCTGGTCAGCGCGCGATAGGTGCCGACGATCTGCTCGTATCGGCGACGCCCCGCCTTCGAGCCCAGCACGTAACCCAGTCCCAGCACCACGACATACCGGATCAAAGCGTTCCTCCCGACGATCGATGACTCCATCCTGCCTCACTCGGCCGGATGCGTGCGCGGTCGATCTCCGTATCCTGCTAGTTGGGCACGGTCAAACCAGTACGCTAGAGTCGTCCCGCGGTCGTGTTGATCCCCTGTAGCTCAATTGGCAGAGCGTTCGGCTGTTAACCGATAGGTTCCTGGTTCGAGTCCAGGCGGGGGAGCCAACTGGGCCATGCGTGTGCGTTCAAGGCGGAAAATCGCCCGGATCCAGCCATCAGCCCATCCTCGAATACGGCATTCACCCTCCCCGCGAACGCACGGCGGCCGCTGGCGCCCGGGTCACCGTGAATTTACTGTGAGCACAACTCAATAGGAGGGTTCATGGAATTCCTCGTCACCATGACCACGCAAGTGCCGGAGGGAACGCCGCCCGAGGTCGTCGACGACGTCCGCACCCGCGAAGCCGCCCGTTCCCGCGAGCTGGCCGCGCAGGGCAGCCTGTCGCGCCTGTGGCGACCGCCGCTGCAGCCCGGCGAATGGCGCACTCTTGGCCTGTTCGCGGCCGACCACGAGGCCCAACTCGAGGAGGTGCTCGCCTCGATGCCGCTGCGCATCTGGCGCACCGACCGGGCGACGGTGCTGACCGCTCACCCGAACGATCCGGCCGGGCGCGCGGAGCAAGGCCCGGGCGGGGCCGCGGAGTTCCTGACGACGATCACCATCGGCATCCCGCGCGGCGTCGCACCGGAGGTTGTCAGCGACGCCGTGTCCCGGGAGGCCGAGCGGGCCCGCGAGCTGGCCGATCGTGGGCACCTGGAACGGCTGTGGATGCTGTTGCCCACGCCGGGGGAGCCCCGCGCGCTGGGGCTGTGGCGCGCCCCGGACGCCGAGGGAATGGAAGCGATCCTGGAATCGCTACCGCTGCGCCCGTGGATGGGCGTGGAAACCACGCCGCTGACCGCGCATCCCAACGACCCGGCCACCGCCTAGCCAGCACGCCACCATGGGCCAGTGGCGATCGCGAGCGCGGCGATGCCAGGCGAGGCGGGTCGCCACCATGGGCTCAGTCGTAGACGGGCCGCCACATGGTGTCGAGGACGGCCCGCCGGACGTCAGGGTGGGTCCTGGTGGCCACCCCGTCGTCGACGGCGGCGTGATAGACCGCCTCGGCGACGGCGGCAGAAATGTCGCGCAGGTTCCGCACATCCGGCAACAGCGAGTCTCCGGTATTGATCGGATTAGCTTGGCGCACAATGGCTCTCGCCGCCGCCTGCAGCATGCCCGGGGTGACCAGCCTGGCCCGGGCGACGATGATGCCCAGCCCGATCCCGGGGAACACCAGCACGTTGTTCGCCTGGCCGACGGTGTAGGTGGTGTGGTCGTATTCGACCGGGGCGACCGGAGTGCCTGTGGCGATCAGCGCCTTGCCCTCCGACCACCGCAGCACGTCGGCCGGCATCGCCTCCATGCGCGAGGTGGGGTTGGACAGCGGGAAAATCATCGGCCGTTCGCAGGATGCGGTCATCGCCTCGATGACCTCCTGGTCGAACGCGCCGAACACGGTCGACGAGCCCAACAAAATGGTGGGTGACGCCAGCTTGATCGCGTCCAGCAGGCCGACCCGATCACCGCCACCCACACCCAGCCGTTGGCGGTTCTTGGCGTAGGGCACCTGGAAGTCGCGCAGGTCGTCCATGTCGTCGAAGAGCAGGCCCTGCTTGTCGATCGGCCAGATCTGCGACGCGGCCTGCTCGGCGGTGGCGCCGTCGGCGATCATCGCGTCACGGATCTGGTCGGCCACGCCGATCCCGGCGGTCCCGGCGCCGAAGACGATCACCCTCTGGTCGCGCAGCGGAACCCCGGTGACATGGCATCCGCCGTACACCGCCGCCACGACCACCGCGCCGGTGCCCTGCACGTCGTCGTTGAACACGCAGTAGCGGTCGCCGTAGGTGTGCAGGATCCTGCGCGCGTTGAGCGGCCCGAAGTCCTCGAAATGCAGGATCGCGTGCGGAAACATTTGGTGCGCGGTCTCGATGTAGCGCCTGATGAATTCGTCGTACTCCTCGCCGCGGCGCCGGGCGTGACGATTGCCGAGATAGAACGGGTCGGCCAGCAGCTGTTCGTTGTCGGTGCCGACATCGAGCGACACCGCGAGGCAACGGCGGGGATCGATGCCGCCCCCGGCGGTGTAGAGCGCCAATTTGCCCACGGCGATTTGGATTCCGCCCACGCCCCAGTCACCGATGCCCAAAATCGCTTCGGCGTCGGTGCATACGATCAGGTCGACATCGTCGGGTGCCAAACCGAAAGTTTCGAAGGCCTCGGCGATCTCGTCCGGCTCGTCGATGCTCAGGAAAAGCCCACGCTGCCCGCGGTATTCGTCAGAGAAACGTTGAATGGCCTCACCGACCGTGGGCGTGTAGACCACCGGCATCAGCTCGGTCAGGTGGTCCTCGAGCACCTTGAAGTACAGCAGCTCGTGCCGGTAGTGCAGCTGCTCGAGGAGCAGGTTGCGGCCCAGATCCGTTGCCAGGCTTTGCAATTGATGCCACACCCGGTCGGCTTGTTCGTCGAGCGTGAGCACCGCCGACGGAAGCCTGCCGGTGAGCCCCAACCGTCGCCGTTGCTCGTGCGTGAAGCCCACCCCGCGATTCAGGCTCGGCGCGGCCAGCGCCGCCGGGATCCGCGGCGTGCAGGGATCGCTCATTACGCCACCGTAGCGCCGATCGCGGTTAACGCATCTTGAAGAACATCCGAAGGCCGGCCACGCGAAGTCAGATGGAGAAGTCCTCGCCGTGCCACACCCCGGCCTCGGGGGGCCGGATCACCAGGCCATTCTGCTGCCCGTCGTTCTGCGCCTCCAGCTTGGCCACCCTGGTGAGCAGGGACTGCAGGCTGACGCCGACGAGGTCGGGCATCATCGAGTCGTCGGGGGTGCCCCGTCCGGCGCGGCTGATGACCTGCCCGGGGACGCCGACCACCACCGAGCCCGACGGCACCGGCTTGACCACCACGGCGTTGGCCCCGATCCGACTGTCGTCGCCGATTTTGATCGCGCCGAGGACCTTGGCTCCGGCGCCGATGGTCACCCGGTCGCCGACGGTCGGATGCCGTTTTCCGGTGTCCGCGCCGCTGCCGCCGAGGGTGACGCCGTGATACATGTGGACGTCCTCGCCCACCTCGGCGGTTTCCCCGATCACGACGCCGGTCGCGTGGTCGATGAACAGGCCCGGCCCGAGGACGGCGCCGGGGTGGATGTCGACACCGGTGACGATGCGGGTGAATTCCGCCAATGTCCGCGCGGACACCCTGGCGCCGCGCCGCCACAGCCAGTGACTGATCCGGTGGCTCCAGATCGCGTGCACGCCCGGGTACGCGAGGACCACCTCCAGCGTGGTGGGCCTGGCGGGGTCCCGTTCCCTGGCCGCCCGGATGTCCCGACGTATGGCCGCGAGCATGGTCAGTCGGCCAGGTCGGCGAACAGGGGCGTGCTCAGGTAGCGCTCACCGAAGCTGGGCAGCACGACCACCACGAGCTTGCCGGCGTTCTCGGGCCGGCGGGCGACCTGCAGGGCCGCCACCACGGCCGCCCCGGATGAGATGCCGGACAGCAATCCCTCCTCGCGGGCCAGCCGCCGCGCCATGGCGAGCGACTCCTCGTTGCCGACGGCGACAACCTCGTCGACAAGGTCCATGTCCAGCACCGGCGGGACGAATCCGGCCCCGATGCCCTGGATGGGGTGGGGTCCCTTCTGGCCACCGGACAGCACCGGGGAAGCGGCCGGTTCCACCGCGACGAACTGCGCCGACGGCTTGCGCTCCTTGATCACCTGCGCGACGCCGGTGATGGTGCCGCCGGTGCCGACGCCGGCCACGAAGATGTCGACCTTGCCGTCGGTGTCGCGCCACACCTCCTCGGCGGTCGTCGCGCGGTGGATCGCCGGGTTGGCCGGGTTCTCGAACTGCTGGGGCACGAAATACCGCTGGTCGGTCTTGGCCAGTTCCTCGGCCTTGGCGATGGCGCCCGGCATGCCCTCCGCGCCCGGGGTCAGCACGAGTTCGGCGCCATAGGCGCGCAGCAGCATGCGCCGTTCGGTGCTCATGGTGTCGGGCATGGTCAGCACGCACCGGTAGCCGCGCGCCGCGCACACCATCGCCAGCGCGATGCCGGTGTTGCCGCTCGTCGGCTCGAGGATGATGGTGTCGGGTTTGATCAGGCCGGCCTCTTCGGCGGCGTCCAGCATGGCGACCCCGATGCGGTCCTTGACGCTGTTTGCCGGGTTGAAGGACTCCAGCTTGGCGACGACGTCGGCGACGGCGCCTTCGGTGACCCGCCGCAGCCGGACCAGCGGCGTGTTGCCGATCAGCTGGGTGACGTCCTCGGCGATGCTCATCAAACTTCCTTAGGCGGTGTCGGTTCGGGTTGGTACGGGGCTCGTCGGCTACCCGGAGATACGAATTCGATGGCCATTTTCTTCCTGGGCAAACGCGCGAGGCCGATCGTCAGCGTCAGAAGCCGTCAGGAATCAACAACAACAACGACAACAAGAATCCACGGCGGGGCGGCGCGTGAGGGCGAGGCGCGGCTGTGTGGCCTGTTGCATAGCCCCACTATAGGACATCCGCACGTCGCGCCCGGTCTGGCTCGTTGCCACCCAACGGCGCTCGCGCTTTAGGGTTTGACGTAGTCCTTCGCCGGGTCGGCGCTCGGGGCCCCGTCGGTGGCCGCGGTTTCGCAGACGCAGACTTGGGCGTCACCGTGCACCCACCGCCACAGCTGGCTGCCCTGCTTGCGCATCACGTGTTGGACGTAAACCTTGTCGCGCTGCTGCCGCGAGAACGCCATGTCGAGGTTGACCGGCAGCCCCGCCCAGTCGACCTGGCCGGCGGCCGAGCCCCGGCCTTCGGGCTGCCGCCGACACCGCAGCGGGCAGACGCGTTTCATGACCCGATCGGGCCTATCGCACTCCCGAGCCACGTCCACGGTCCCTCCTCGACGCAACCAGATGAGGCAATCGTGCGACGACGATGTTTCGGCGGCGGGTGTGCGATGTTTCCGTCGTATTAAAGGCCCGCGGTGGGCCGTTAGTAGACGTCGCGGTGGTAGCGCTTGTCGGCGCCCAGGGAGCGGAGGTAGGCCCTCGCCGCGTCCGGCTCGAGGTTGCCGTGCTCGGCGGCGATGTCGCAGAGCGCGCGGTCGACGTCCTTGGCCATCGGGTCCGCATTACCGCACACGTACAGCTGTGCGCCGTCCTGCAACCAGCGCCACAGCTGGGCCCCGCGCTTGCGCATCAGGTGCTGCACGTAGACCTTTTCGCGCTGGTCCCTGGAGAACGCCAGGTCCAGTTCGGTCAGCAACCCGTCGGCATGCATCTGCTCGATCTCGTCGCGGTAGTAGTAGTCGGTGGCGGCGTGCTGTTCGCCGAAGAACAGCCAGTTGGGGCCGGTGTGCCCGAGGGCGCGCCGCTCCTGCAGGAAGCCGCGGAAGGGCGCGATCCCGGTGCCCGGACCGATCATGATCATCGGGGTATCCGGGTCGGCGGGGGGCCGGAAGTTGCTCGACTGCTGCAGAAAGACGGCGACGCGATCTCCGGGTGAGCGGGCAGCAAGGTAGGTCGAACACACCCCGCGGCGCGGGACGCCCTGGAAGTTGTAGCGCACCGGCGAGACCGTCAGGTGGACCTCCGCGGGGCACTCCTTGGGGCTCGACGAGATCGAATACAGCCGCGGCTGAAGGCGTTTGAGGACCCTCAGCCACTCGTGGGCCGATGCGTACACCGGCAGCTGCGCGAGCAGGTCGATGGACTGGCGCCCCCATGCCCAATTGCTCAGCTCCACCCTGTTTTCGGGCTTGAGCAGCTCGGCGAGTTTCGCATCGCCGGTGCGCTCCTGCACGAACCGCACCAGGTCCCGGCTGATGTGGGCGATCTCGATGCGTTCGGTCAGCGCGGAGCGCAACGACATCAAACCGTGCTCGCCGACCTCGACCGGGGTCTGCGCGTCCAGCCCGGTGACCGACAGCCATTCGTCGACCAGCCGGTCGCTGTTGCGCGGCCACACCCCGAGCGCGTCACCGGCCTCGTAGCTGATCGTGCCCTCGGGCACACGAAACACCAACTGCCGCACATCTTTTGCCGATTGCGGCTGGCCGAGCTTGATATTGTGGGCCATGTCGGTGATCAGGGGATGCTTCTTGGTGTACCCGACCGCTTGGGAGCCGTTGGCCGGCCGGGTCCGCGCGGACGCGGCCGTCGTCGCACCGCCGTCCCGCCCCGCCGGCGCCGGTGTGCGGGCCAGCGCGTGGATGACGCCGCTCAGCCAGGCGGCCGCGGCGTCCTCGTAGTCGGGTTCGCAGTCGACCCGGTCCACGATGCGGGTTGCGCCCAGCTCGGCCAGCCGCTCGTCGAGCTTGCGGCCATGGCCGCAGTAGTCGTCGTAGTTCGAATCGCCCAGCGCGAGAACGGCGTACCGGGTGGCGGTGAAGCGTGGTGCGCTGTCGGACGTCAGCGCCCGCCACAGGGCGGCGCCGTTGTCCGGCGGGTCGCCGTCGCCGGTGGTGCTGGTGATCAGCAGCAGCTCCCGCGTGCTCGGGAGCTGCGCCGCGGGAAAGTCGTCCATGCCGTGCAAGGCGACCGGCACGCCGGCCTCGCCCAATTGCGCGGCGACGTCGGCGGCGAGCTCCTCCGCGTTCCCGGTCTGCGAGGCCCACAGCACCACGACCGGCGCCCGCTGTGGCACCGAATCCAGCCGGGGTGCCGCATCTTTCGGCGCGCCGCCGGGGAGCTCCCGCATCGAGCCGGGCCCATCGCTGCGGGCGAACATCCCGGCGAGAACACCGTCCACCCACAACCGGGTACGGGTGTCGAACGGTGCGCTGACGGGCAGGGTGGGCACGCCGCCGGCGCGACGGCCGGCTTCGGACCGCAACCCGGCCAGCATGCCGGCCAGGTAGGAGCGGCCCCGCTCGTCGAACTTCGGGGCGGGTTCGTCTGCTACGCCGAACAATGCGGCGAGGGCGTCGACCGGTGACACGCTGGTTTCCCGTCCGGCGTCTCGTGCGTCGGCGGCAACCGCGGGTTCGGGCTCGGGCGCCAACTCGGGTGCGGTGGCGGCGACCTTCGTCAGCGCGACCGCGCAGGCCTTGAACTCGGGTTGGTGCGACACGGGGTCGACCGCGTCGTTGGTGACGGCGTTGATCGACAGGTACTCGCCGAAGGCATCGTTCCAATGGAAGGGGGCGAAGCAGTTGCCGGGGCGCACCCGGTCGGTCACCACGGCGGGCAGCACGGCGCGGCCCCGGCGCGACGAGACTTCGACCCGGTCTGATTCCGAGATCTGCAGTCGCGCGGCGTCGTCGGGATGGATCTCGACGAAGGGTCCGGGGTTGAGCTTGTTGAGTTTGGCCACCTTGCCGGTCTTGGTCAGCGTGTGCCACTGGTGCGGCAGGCGTCCGGTGTTCAGCAGGAAGGGGTAGTCGCCGTCGGGCATTTCCTCGGGCGGCAGGTGCGGGCGGGCGAAGAACATCGCGCGGCCACTCGGCGTCGGGAAGGCCAACCGGGGCGCGCTGCCGTCCTCGCGGACCACGCGGGTCTGGCTGATTCCGTCGTTGAGGTAGCGGATCGGGTTGCGGTCGTCGGTGCCCTCCGGTGGGCACGGCCACTGCAGCGGTGTCCGCCGCAACCGGTCGTAGCTGGCGCCGCGCAGGTCGTAGCCCGTCGCCGGGTTCCAGAACCGCTTGATCTCCTCGAACACCTCCTCGGCCGAGGCATAGGTGAACGAGTCCGCGAAGCCCATCTCGCACGCGATCCGGGCGATGATCTGCCAGTCCGGCAGGGCCTGACCCGCCGCCTGCACGGCCGGCTGAAACAGGGTCAGGTTGCGCTCGGAATTGATCATCACGCCCTCGGACTCCGTCCACAGCGTGGCGGGCAGCACGATGTCGGCGTACTCGTTGGTCTCGGTCTCCAGGAACGCGTCTTGGGTGATCACCAGGTCGGCGCGCTCCAGGGCGGCCAGCACCGTCCTGCGATTGGCAACGCTGGCAACGGGATTGGTGCAGATGATCCAGCAAGCCTTGATTTGGCCTTCGGCCATGCGGGAGAACATGTCGATCGTGCCGGTGCCCACCTCGGTGCGCAGCGAGCCGGGCGGAATGCTCCAGACGTCCTCGACGAACTGGCGATCGGCGGCCGACAGCACCGAGCGCTGACCCGGCAGACCCGGCCCCATGTAACCCATTTCGCGGCCGCCCATGGCGTTGGGCTGCCCCGTGAGCGAGAAGGGGCCGCTGCCGGGTGTGCAGATCGTGCCGGTGGCCAGGTGCAGATTGCAGATCGCGTTGGTGTTCCAGGTGCCGTGGGTGCTCTGGTTGAGGCCCATCGTCCAGCAGCTCAGGAAGTTTTCGGCGTCGCCGATCCAGCGCGCGGCGGTGCGGATGTCTTCGGTTGCCGCGCTGGTGATTTCGCTGACCGCGTCGGGGGTGTACTGCGCGAGGAAGCTCGGCATCTCCTCCCAGCCCTCGGTGAACTGGGCGATGAAATCCGGGTCCGTCTGGCCGTTCTCGACGATCAGGTGTAGCAGCCCGTTGAGCAGCGCGAGGTCCGAGCCGGGGGCGATCTGAAGGAACAGGTCCGCCTTCTCCGCGGTCGCGGTGCGACGCGGGTCCACCACGATCAGCTTCGCGCCGGCCTTGACGCGGTCCATCATGCGCAGGAACAGGATCGGGTGGCAGTCGGCCATATTGGAGCCGATCACCAAGAAGACGTCCGCGTGGTCGAAGTCTTGGTAGGAGCCGGGCGGCCCGTCCGCCCCGAGGGACAGCTTGTAGCCGGAGCCCGCGCTGGCCATGCACAGCCGCGAATTCGACTCGATCTGGTTGGTGCGGATGAATCCCTTGGTCAGCTTGTTCGCCAGGTACTGAGCCTCGACGGACATCTGGCCCGACACGTACATCGCGAAGGCGTCCGGGCCGTGCTGGTCGATGATCGCCCGCAGCCGCTTCGCGCTCCGAGTGATCGCATCATCCATGTCGAGCGGTTCGAGCGATTCGCCGCGGTCGGCTCGCGCGTGTGCGGCATCCAGCCGTCCCGGCGCGGCCAGCAGGTCCGACGTGGTCGCCCCCTTGGTGCACAACCGGCCGAAGTTGGCCGGGTGGCCGGTGTTCCCAACGGATTTCGCAACGTGACGACGGCCGCTCTGCGGGTCCGTTGTGACTTGTAACACTATGCCGCAGCCGACACCGCAGTAGGCGCACATGCTATTCACGGCGTCGGTACGGGCGCCGCGAGGCTCGGTAGCCACGCCTAGTTCCCTCCTCAAGCGCGCAACGGCCTATTGCGCTAAATGGTGCGACAAGGATGTTTCGGCGTCGGGCGCCCGATGTTTCCGCCGCTTTACGGCTTCCTCTCACCAGATACGGAGCGGTGTGTGAGGTGTCCGTAAAACCCGCTGCCGACCGGGTAATCGCAGGTCAACACCGATCCGCGACGCCGCCCAGATTACCCATTGGGCTGCCCGAATTGCGCCTCGGAATAGGGGTTCCGACGAAACAGATGGGACATTCACAGTTTTCGTTAAGCTCACAATGTGCGTCGCCGGTTTGTGATTCTGCTGCTTTTGTTGGCCACGGCTTGCGGCGGAAAGCCCTCGGCGCCACCGGCCCCGCGCGCCGACACGTGCAAGGACTCCGACGGGCCGTCGGCCGACACGGTCCGCCGGGCCATCGCGTCGGTCCCGATCGAGGTTCCGGGCTCGAACTGGGTCGAAATCGCAAGGGGGCACACCAACAAGTGCCGCTTGTACTGGGTTCAGATCATTCCGACCATCGCCGGCGAGTCAACGCCGCAGCAGCTGTTGTTCTTCGACCACAACACCCCGCTGGGCCCGCCCACCCCGAACCCCAAGCCCTACATCACCGTGCTGCCGCCGTCCGATGACACCGTCACGGTCCAATACCGGTGGCAGGTCGGCAAGGATCAGCCCTGCTGTCCCACGGGAGTAGGCACGGTGAAGTTCAAGATCGGATCGGACGGCAAGCTGCAGGCGCTCGGCGCCATCCCGCACCAGTAGCCTTGCCGTGCAACCGCTTACGCGCGCTACCGCCGGCTCAGTCCGGCAGGTTCTCCGGGTGCAGCATCTCGGCGTAGCGCAGCGGCTCCGGGATGCCGAACCCGTCGACCAGCGTCTCGGCGTACGGGCGCAGCTTGCGGCAGCGATCGTTGATGCCGCGGGTGACCGCCTTGGCCCGCCCCGTCGACAGGTAGCCGTGTTCGATGTACCAGGCCTTGTCTTCCTCGATCACCGACAGCGCATACAGGTCGCAGACCATGTCGAGCAGCTCGCGCGCCTGCTCGTTCTCGCACGAGTCGATCCCGGCGACGAACGCCTCCAACACGATTCGGTCGATGTGGGCGTTCGCGGCGTGCAGCACGTGATCTTGCACGGCATTGAACGCGTCGAACTCCGACATCTCCTTGGACTTGCCCTGTAGCCGGCGCGCGACCGACGACAGCAGATAGTCCTCGCGCTCCTCGAACATGTTCACCTGGGTACCGCGGTTGAAGAGGCTGCCCTCCTCCTCGCTGTCCTGGCGGGCGTCGACCAGCGTCTGCACGATGGCTTCCGCGGCAGTGCGTTTGCGCACCCGCTCGCCGACGGTGTTGGCGGCGAAGCGCACCCATTCGACCGGGCTCATGCTGCGGATGTCATCGGCGTAGGCCGTCAGCAGCTCCTTGGCCACCAACTGGGTCAGCACGTGGTTGTCGCCCTCGAACGTCGTGAAGACGTCGGTGTCGCCGCGCAACCCGATCAGCCGGTTCTCGGCCATGTAGCCCGCGCCGCCGCAGGCTTCGCGGGCCTCCTGGATGGCGCGCGACGCGTGCCAGGTGTTGGCCGCCTTCAGCCCGGCGGCGCGCGCTTCGAGCTCGCGCTGCTCGTCGGCGTCCGGCGCGTCCGCGGTCTGGACGTCGTGGCATCGGCCGACGAGCTCGTTCTGGGCGAACTGCAGCGCGTAGGAGCGGGCGATCAACGGGAACAGCCGGCGCTGATGCACCAGGTAGTCCATGATCAGCACCTCATTCTCGTCGCCGGGCGCGCAGAATTGCCTGCGCTGCAACGCATACCGGGTGGCGATATCCAGCGCGACGCGACCGGCGGCGCCCGCGCTGCCGCCCACCGTGATGCGGCCGCGCACCAGCGTGCCCAGCATGGTGAAGAAGCGGCGGTTCGGGTTGTCGATCGGCGAGCTGTAGGTGCCGTCGGCGGCGACGTCGCCGTATTTGTTCAGCAGGTTCACCCGCGGGACGCGAACGTGATCGAACACGATCCTGCCGTTGTCGACGCCGGGCAGGCCGCCCTTGTATTCACAGTCGGACGTCGTCACCCCGGGCATGTCGTTGCCGTCGGCGTCGCGGATGGGGACCAGCAGGCAGTGCACGCCGTGGTTGACCGGCTGGCCGTCCTCGGTGGTGATCAGCTGCGCGAAAACCGCTGCCATGGTGGCGGTTTGGGCGGCGCCGCCGATGTAGTCCTTGCGGGCGGTCGGGGTGGGGGAGTCGATGACGAACTCGTCGGTCTCCGGGTCGTAGGTCGCGGTGGTCTCCAGCGACTGGACGTCGCTGCCGTGCCCGGTCTCGGTCATCGCGAAGCAGCCGCGCAACTCGAGGCTGATGATCTTCTTCACGTAGGCCTCGTGGTGGCGCTCGGTGCCCAGGTTCTCGACGGCACCGCCGAACAGCCCCCACTGCACCCCGGCCTTCACCATCAGCGACAGGTCCGACATCGCCAGCATCTCGATCATCGTGATCGCCGCGCCCACGTCGCCGGTCCCGCCATGCTCCTTGCGGAAGTTGTCGGCCGCGGCGCCGAACGCGGCCATGATCCTCATCTGCTCGGCCACCTTGGTGCGGGCGATCACCGTGTTCGGGGTGTAGTGCGGCCGGAACAGGTCCTCGGTCATCGTGGCCCGCATCCGGTTCTTCACGTCGCGCCACCGCCCGTCGAGGGCGTTGCGCAGGTGCTCGGCAGTGCTTGTCGTTTCTGGCGCCATAGAAGGACGGTAACCCGCTGATCGGGCCCCGCAAACAGGCTCGGCGCCGCCACGTCGGTGCCATGATCGAGCGATGCCGCGATATCTGGCCGCCCTGGCGGTTGTGCTGCTGATCGGCACCGTCGTGGCCAGGGTCGTGCTGCTGCGCCGGGCCGGCATCCGCGCCATGCATTTCGGGAAGCTGGACAAGACGGACTATCTGATCCCGCCGGTGGCGCTGTTCTACTTCTATACCGTGTTCGCGGCCGCCTTCCGTTGGCCCCTGGCCAGCCACCGGCTGTTTTTCCACTCCACGATCCTGGCGTGGCTGGGCGTGGCGCTCTGCCTGGCCGGGGTCGGGATCCTGGTGCTGAGCCTGGTGTCGTTCGGCACCAGCTTCCGCGTCGGCATCGACGTCGACGAGCCCGGTCGGTTGGTGACGACGGGGATATTCGCGGTGAGCCGCAACCCGATCTATGTCGGCTTCTTCGTGTTCCTTCTCGGCCAGCTGCTGGTGTTTCCGAATTGGGTTCCGCTGATCTACCTGCTCGCCGCCACCGCGCTGTTCCACCGGCAAGTGTTGCGCGAGGAAGAATTCATGCGGCAGCGCTACGGGCACGTCTACGCCGACTACTGCCGACACGTCAGGCGCTATGTGTAGCGCCGCGCCCGGTCGCCGGCTCGCGGTGGGCGGTCTGTGCCTGGCCGTGTCGCTGGGTGGGTGCGCCCCGGCGCCGGCGAGCCCGCCGACGCTGACCTACCTCGGCCAGTCGCAGGTCGCCTTCGGCACCGCTTTCGGCGGCACGGTCATCGGGGGCCTGTCGGGGATCAGCTACGACGCGGGCCGCCAGCAGTACTACGTGATCAGCGACGACCGTTCCGAGGAGAACCCGGCCCGTTTCTACACCGTGCGGCTGTCCCTGTCCGACAAAGGAATTGACGACCTCACCTTCACCGCCACCCACCCGCTGCTGGACGAGGCCGGTCGGCCGTTCGCGCCGCTGGCCGTGAACGCCACGCCGCCGGTGGTTCCTCCGGACCCGGAGGGCATCGCCTTCGACCCCGGGCGGCAGCGGCTGTATTGGTGCTCGGAGGGCGAGCGGCTCACCGACGGGCCGGTGTTGCTGGACCCCTGGGTGAGGACGGCCGGGCTGGACGGCGCCTACCTGGGTCAGTTCAGCCTGCCGCCCAACCTGGCCATGTCGGCGCAGCGCACCGGGCCGCGCCGCAACAAGGCGCTGGAGGGGGTGGCGCTGACGCCCGACGGCCAGTGGCTGTTCGCCGCAATGGAAGACTCCGGCTACAACGACGGCCCGAAAAGCGACGACGGCCGCGGCGTGCTGACCCGGATCACCAAGTTCGATGTCACCACCGGGGCGCCGACGGCGCAGTACGCCTATCCGATGGAACCGCCCGCGCCGCCCGCCGACCTCAACGGCGTCTCGGACCTCGTCGCGCTGTCCGACACCACGTTCCTGGTGCTGGAACGGTCGTCTGCGGTGCCCCCGACCATCCGGATGTACCGCGCCGAGATCGGTGCCGCGACGGACGTGCTGTCACTGCCGTCGATGCAGGGCGCGGCGCTGACCCCGATGACCAAGACGCTGGCGGTCGATCTCTCCGCGACGCCGGGGCTGGCGCCCCTGGACAACGTCGAGGGCATCACGCTGGGACCCAAGCTGCCCGACGGTCGCCAATCGGTGGTGCTGGTCAGCGACAACAACTTTTCACCCAGCCAGGTCACCCAGTTCCTGCTGTTCGCGATGTAACGGACGGGCCGCCCGCTTGGGCGCCCGCAGCCGATACAGCGCGGCACCGGCCGCGCCCGCGCCGAAGGCCATCAGCATGACCAGGTCGAACACCCACCAGCCCGAATAGTGGGTCCACGTCTGGGCGTTGGCGGCCAGCGCGTCGACCCTGCGCAGGTCGACCGTGGATGCCGACGCCGCGAAGCCCCACTGGGCCGGGACGAACCAGGAAACCTGCTGAAAGCCCCACTTGCCCACCAGCTGCACCAGGCTCCCGTTGAACAGCAGCGAGGCCAGGATCACCGGCACCAGCAGCGGCAGAACCTCCCGCATCCGGTTGCCCATCGCCGACAGCGCCAGCCCCACGGCCGCCGAGACCACCGCGGTGACGGCCACGCTCACATAGAGCTCGACCGTGGCGTCACCCAACAGGACGGCGCCGTGCACCGGGCCGCCCTTCACGACGACCACGATCGCGAACAAGACGGCCGTCAGGATGAGCGCGGCCAGGCCGAAGACGACCAGCTTGGCGGCGACGTAGGCCGGCGTCGACAGCCCGACGGCCTGCTCACGGCGGAAGGCGCGGCGCTCCTCGACCAGGGCGCGGATGGTCAGCGCGCTGCCCACGATCACCGCGGCGATGTTGAGCGCGGCCAGGATCTCGATGGCTTCATGCGGGTTGGGGCTGGCCGGGGCGGGCCGTTCCAACCCGGAGTCGCCGGGGATCAGCAGCGTCAGCGCCGCCAATACGAAGGGCAACACCGCCAAGAACAAGAAGTAGACGTGGTCGGCGAAGATCAGGCGGAGCTGGCGGCGGGCCAGCAGCCGGATCTGCCGCGTCGCGGGCAGCTCGGCGGGGAGCGGCCAGGGCGCGGCGACCTCAGGCGGNCCTGATCGCACATGCTGAGGCCGCCCAGCGACGACGTCGCCGAGATCGCTACCACCACGACACAGCCGATGTCGGCCTGGCGGCGCAGCATCGCCATCACGTGGGCTTGTTGCGCCGCATCCAGCCCGGCGCCGGGTCCGTCGACCACCAGCAGAGTCGGTCGGGTCACCAATTCGACCGCCAGGGCGACGCAGCGGCGCGCCTCGGGTGGGAGCCCGCTGATCCGGGTCGCCCGGTGGGGTGTCAGCTCGAGTTCCTCCAGCACCTGGTCCACCACCCGCTCGCGGTGTTCGGCTGTGGTGTCCGGCGGCAGGCGCAGTTCGGCGGCGTATCGCATGGCCTGTTCGACGCTGAGCCGCGGGTGCAGGCACTCCTCGCGCTGCACGATGCCGATCCGGGTGCGCATGGACTCGGGCTCGGCGTGCACGTCGTGGCCGTCCACGGTGATTCGGCCGGAGCCGAGTTCCCGAGTGCCGCCGAGCAGTTCGAGCAGCGCCGAGTTGCGCGCCGCCGACGGCCCCGTGACGGCGGTCAACGTGCCCAGCGCCGCCGTGAACGAAATGTCGCTGAGCACCCGGCGCCCGTCGACCGCGAGTCCCAGCTCGAGCGCGACGACCCCGCTGGTGCGCGCCCCGGCTTGCAGTGGCAACCGAAATGTCGCATTGGGCTCCCGGGTGCGAAAGGAGGTGCCCGGGGCCCGCAGCTTTCGCGTGCTCATCTGCTCGATCAGCCCCGCGCCCTTGTCGTCCCCGTCGTGCGCGACGGGCGGCGGCGTGGGCGCGGGTGGCGGCGCCGGCGGTT
>NZ_LT546237.1:2182669-2204280 GCF_900078675.2 Mycobacterium interjectum | reverse complement strand
GGGCATGGCGGCGCGGGGCGGTCGCGGCGTGCTCGAGCAGCCGCCGCAGCACCCCGACCGCCTCGGTCAGCACCTCGCGGTCCGCGGGCTCGAGCAGGGCCAATTGCGGTTCGATGGCGGCGGCGCGGTCGGCCCGCACGGCGTTGAGGGTGCGGATCCCGTCGGCCGTGATGCGGATCCGCACCGCGCGGGCATCCCCGGGATCGACGGTTCGGGTGACCAGCCCGGCGTCCTCGAGCCGCCGGACCTGAGTGGTCATCGTCGGTTGCGAACAGTGATCGACGGACGCCAGGTCGCCGATCCGGGCTTCCCCGTGGGCCTCGATGGTGGCCAGCAGCCTGGCCTGGGCCGCGGGCAGGGGCATCTGGATGCGCTGGGTGGCCAGCCGGTTGAGGCGGGCGACGACGGCGAGTAGGTCGGCCCCCAGGCCCGATTGGCTCTCGGTGTTTGCGGCGTCAACGACATCGCTGTGGTTGGCGGCGGATGCATTCATCCTTCCATGTTTGCATAGCTTTGCTAAGCGAGACGAGTCCCACACGCCCGGGCGTGAAAGCCCGGGTGCGTGGTGTGGCGCGGCGAGTTACTGCCGCGGCCTGGCAGAATCGATGAAGTGACCGCCCCTCGACCCACCCCTTCGCGCCACCGGGGCGGACCGTTGCGGCCGGTCGAATTGGCGCAGGCCTCCGTCATGGGGGCGCTGTGCGCGGTGATCGCGATCATCTCCGTGGCCGTTCCGTTCGCGGCGGGGCTGGCCTTGCTGGGCACCGTGCCCACCGGGCTGCTGGCCTACCGTTACCGGCTGCGCGTCCTGGTGGCCTCGACGGTTGCCGCCGGGGTGATCGCCTTCCTGATCGCCGGGCTGGGCGGTTTCATGACGGTCGTTCACTGCGTCTACATCGGCGGCCTGACCGGCGTCATCAAGCGCAGGCGCAGGGGCACGCCGACCGTGATCGTCTCGTCGCTGATCGCCGGACTCGTCTTCGGCGCCGCGAACGTCGGCGCGCTGATGGTGATGACCCGGCTGCGGCACCTGATCTTCGAGGTGATGACCGCGAACGTGAACGGTATCGCCACCTTCCTGACCCGGGTGCACATGCAGGGCACCGCCGGCGACCTGAAGCGGTATTTCGCTGTCGCGGTGGACTACTGGCAGATCTTGGTGCTGATCTATTACTGCGTCGGGATCATGGTCGTGTCGGTGATCGGCTGGTGGGCGTTGTCGCGCCTGCTGGAACGGATGCGCGGCATCCCCGATGTGCACAAGTTGGACGCCTGGGAGGGCAGCAACAGCGAGCAAGGCGCCGTCGGCCCGGTTCCGGTGCGCTTCGACAAGGTGCGTTTCCGTTATCCCGGTGCCCGCCAGGACGCGCTGCGGGAGGTCAGCCTGGACCTGCACGCCGGCGAGCACGTCGCGGTGACCGGGCCCAACGGCTCCGGGAAGACCACGCTGATGCTGATCTTGGCCGGCCGGGAACCGACGTCGGGCACCGTGCAGCGCCCCGGCGCCGTCGGACTGGGCAAGCTGGGCGGCACGGCCGTGGTCCTGCAGCACCCCGATAGCCAGGTCCTGGGCACGCGGGTCGCCGACGACGTGGTCTGGGGTCTGCCGCCCGGCACCAAGATCGACGTGGAACGGTTGCTGAGCGAGGTCGGCCTCGACGGGCTCGCCGAACGCGAAACCGGAAGCCTGTCCGGCGGCGAACTGCAGCGCCTGGCGCTCGCCGCGGCGATGGCCCGGGAGCCGGCGTTGCTCATCGCCGACGAGGTCACCACCATGGTCGACCAGCAGGGCAGGGAAGCCTTGCTCGGCGTGCTGTCCGGCCTGACCCAACGGCACCAGACCGCCCTGGTGCACATCACGCACTACAACAACGAGGCCGAATCCGCCGAGCGCACAATCGATCTCAGCGACTCGCCGGACAACTCTGGCATGGTCGAGACCGCGGTCGCGCCCGCGAGAAACGGGGCGGTCCAGCACGATTCGCACGCGCCAGTGATCGAACTTGTCGGCGTCGGCCACGAATACGGCATCGGCACCCCGTGGGCCAAGACCGCGTTGCGCGACGTCAGCTTCGCCGTGGAGCAGGGAGACGGCGTACTGATCCACGGCGGCAACGGATCCGGCAAGTCGACGCTGGCGTGGATCATGGCCGGGCTGACCGTTCCGACCAGCGGCACCTGCCTGATGGACGGACGGCCCACGCACGATCAGGTCGGCGCGGTCGCGTTGTCGTTCCAGGCGGCCAGGCTGCAGCTGATGCGGCCCCGTGTCGACCTGGAAGTGGCCTCGGCGGCGGGCTTTTCGGCCCGCGAGCACGATCGCGTCGTCGCGGCGCTGGGCGTCGTGGGCCTGGATCCCGCCCTGGCCAAGCGGCGGATCGACCAACTCAGCGGCGGGCAGATGCGCCGCGTCGTGCTGGCCGGACTGCTGGCGCGGTCGCCGCGCGCCCTGATCCTCGACGAGCCGCTGGCCGGGTTGGACGCCGCCAGCCAGCGGGGCCTGTTGCGACTGCTGGAGGATCTGCGCCGGGAACGGGGCCTGACGGTGGTGGTCATTTCGCACGACTTCGTCGGGCTGGAAGACCTCTGCCCGCGCACCCTGCACCTGCGCAACGGCACGCTGGAACCGGTAACGGCCGCGGCGGGGGGCATGGCATGACCACCACCTCCGCCCCGTCGCGCGGCTCGAACCGGCGCACCCCCCGGCCGGTCGTGCTGCTGGTCCCGGTGCCCGGGACCTCGACCATCCACGATCTGTGGGCGGGCACCAAACTGCTGGTCGTGTTCGGCGCGTCGGTGCTGCTGACGTTCTACCCCGGCTGGATCACCATCGGGTTGGTGGCGGCGCTGGTGTTGGCGGCGGCCGGCATCGCGCGCATCCCGCGCGGTGTGCTGCCGTCGGTGCCGGGGTGGCTGTGGATCGTCATCGCCCTGGGCGGCATCACGGCCGCACTGGCCGGCGGCAGCCCGAAGGTTTCGCTGGCCGGTCTGGAGATCGGACTCGGGGGAGCCCTGAACTTCCTGCGCATCACCGCGCTGACGGTCGTGCTGCTCGCGCTGGGGGCGATGGTGTCGTGGACCACCAACGTCGCCGAAATTGGCCCTGCGCTGGCCACTTTGGGCCGACCGCTGAAACTGCTGCGGATCCCGGTCGACGAATGGGCCGTCGCGTTGGCGCTGGCCCTGCGCGCCTTCCCGATGTTGATCGACGAATTCCAGGTGCTCTACGCCGCGCGCCGACTGCGGCCCAAACGCATACCGCGAAGCCGAAAGGGCCGCCGCCGGCGGCACGCCCTGGAGCTGATCGACCTGTTGGCCGCCGCCATCACCGTGACCCTGCGGCGCGCCGACGAGATGGGCGACGCGATCACCGCCCGCGGCGGCACCGGTCAGCTGTCGGCCAATCCGGCGCGGCCGAAGCTGGCGGACTGGGTCGCGATCACGATCGCCGTCGCGACCAGCGCCCTGGCGGTGGTGCTCGAGACGATCTTTCACACGATGCCCTAGCGTGGCCGACATTCGCCGCAGCCGCAGCATCGCGGCCCGCCCCGACGACATCTGGGACGTCCTGGCGGACTTCGGCTCCATCAGTTCGTGGGCGGCCAACGTCGACCACTCGTGCATCCTGTTCTCCGGGCCCGAAGGGGGAGTCGTCGGCACCGCCCGGCGGGTTCAGGTCAAACGGGATGCCCTCGTCGAACGCATCACCGAATTCGATCCCCCGCGCGCCCTCGCCTACGACATCGAGGGCTTGCCGCGCCGCGTGCGCAGGGTGGCCAACCGCTGGACGCTGGCCGGGGGCCCGGACGGTTCGGCCCTGACGACCATCGTGACCCTGACCAGCACGGTGGAAATCGGTTCTCGCCCAGCCCAAACGCTGGCCGAACGCGTGCTGTGCCGCATCCTGGCGCGGCAGTCCGACGTGATGCTTGCCGGGCTCGCGACCCGGTTGGAGGCTGCCCGTGTCTGATCGCCCCGACGTCGTCATCATCATGACCGACGAGGAACGCGCCGTCCCGCCGTACGAGGCTCCCGACGTCCTCGCGTGGCGCGACCGAACGTTGGCCGGGCGCAAGTGGTTCGACGATCACGGCGTCAGCTTCGCCCGGCATTACACCGGCTCGCTGGCCTGCGTGCCCAGTCGCCCAACGATTTTCACCGGGCACTATCCCGATCTGCACGGGGTCACCCAGACCGACGGCATCGGGAAGACCGCCGATGACTCTCGCATGCGCTGGCTCCGCCAGGGCGAGGTGCCCACGCTGGGCAACTGGTTCCGTGCTGCCGGATACGACACCCACTACGACGGCAAGTGGCACATCTCGCACGCTGACCTCGTCGATCCGGCGACCGGCCGCTCGCTGGCGACCAACGACGACGACGGCGTCGTCGACGCCGCCGCGGTGTGGCGCTATTTGGACGCCGATCCTCTTGGGCAATTTGGCTTTTCGGGATGGGTGGGTCCTGAGCCGCACGGGGCGCTGCTGGCGAATGCGGGCGTTCGCCGCGACCCGCTGATCGCCGACCGCGTCGTCGCCTGGCTCACCGACCGCTACGCCCGCCGTCGCGAGGGCGATCCCGCCGCGCTGCGCCCTTTCCTGTTGGTGGCCAGCTTCGTGAACCCCCACGACATCGTGCTGTTTCCGACGTGGTCGCGGCGGGGCCCGGTGCAGCCGTCACCGTTGGATCCGCCGCCGGTGCCCCCCGCGCCCACCGCCGGCGAGGACCTGTCCACCAAGCCGGCCGCGCAAATCGCCTTCCGCGAGGCCTACTACTCCGGCTACGGGCCGGCGCCGGCGGTCAGCCGGATCTACGAACGCAACGCGCAGCGCTACCGCGACCTCTATTACCGGCTGCACGCCGAGGTGGACGGGCCGATCGACCGGGTCAGGCGGGCGGTCACCGAGGGCGGCTCGGCCAACGCGGTGCTGGTGCGCACCGCCGACCACGGCGATCTGCTGGGCGCCCACGGTGGGTTGCACCAGAAATGGTTCAACCTGTACGACGAGGCCACCCGCGTTCCGTTCGTGATCGCCCGCATCGGCCCGGGTGCCACGCGGCCCCGTGTCGTCACCGCGCCCACCTCGCACGTCGACCTGGTGCCGACGCTGCTTTCGGCCGCCGGCATCGACGTGACCGCCGTCGCGCCCGCACTGGCCGAGTGGTTTTCGGAAGTCCATGACCTGCCGGGCCGCGATCTCATGCCCGTCGTGGATGGGGAGCCGGCCGATGAGGCCCGGGCGGTCTACCTGATGACCCGCGACAACATGCTCGAGGGCGATACCGGCGCCTCGGGGCTGGCGCGGCGCCTGAGGCGCACCGTCAATCCGCCTGCGCCGCTGCGGATTCGGGTGCCCGATTACGTGGGCTCGAACTTCGAGGGATTGGTCGTCCGCGTCGACGAGGCGGCCGGGGGCGGTGGTCACCTGTGGAAGCTGGTCCGCACCTTTGACGACCCGGGCACCTGGACCGAACCCGGCGTGCGGCACCTCACCGCCAGCGGGCTCGGCGGCGAGGCCTACCGGGCGTCGCCGCTGGATGACCAATGGGAGCTGTACGACCTGACCGCCGACCCGATCGAAGCCGACAACCGGTGGACCGATCCGGACCTGCATGAGCTGCGCGGGCGGCTGCGGGCGCAGCTCAAGCAGGCCCGGGCCAGTTCCGTCCCGGAGCGAAACCGGCCGTGGCCCTACGCATCCCGCCGGCCACCGCAGCCGCGGCAGTCGAGAGTCAGGCGCTGGATCAGGGCCGCATTCGGCAGCTAAAGCACATTGGCCACGGGAGCACCAGCAGCCGGCCATCACCCAATCCCGGAATGCGGTATCGCATTTGATACCGCATTCGAAAGTCGGCTCATGGCCTAAAGAGAGCGACACCGTCCGGCGTAATCCGGGTGTTCCGCCGGATCAGCGATCGCGCCTGATGCAGGTGCTTGGCCGCCCACCTGCGATACATTCGTCGCGCCCACGATATCCGCTCGCGCGGGCGCTCCGTTTTGCGCACCAGCTCGAGTTCGACGTGCTCGGGCTCCTCCGTTCCGAGTTCTATGCGGTCGCGACCGCGGATGAAGTCCAGCACCAGCGCGTCGGAGTCCAGCAATTCGCGCTGCCACGCCTCGTGGTCGCCGACGTCCGCGATGCCCATCGTGTCGGCGGCGTTGCGCAGCACCTCGCCCAGCTCGCCGCCCAGCAATTGACGAAACGCGTCGGCGCCCTGCCGGGGATTGGCGATCATCCACGAGTGGTAGGCCTCGGGAACCTTGTACAGCGTGGCGTCGGCCTCGTTGGCGATTTCGCGCGCGTAGGGGAACGGCACGATCATGTCCTTTTCGGCGTGCACCACCATCGTCGGCATCCCCTCGTCCCGGATGGTGTGCAGCATCGGCGTGTAATCACCGGACTCGATGATGGCCCTGATCGTCCGGACCGCCGCGAGTGGGTAACGCAGGTTGGGCGCCGCCACCGCCACCAGCACCCGGAAGTATTCGAGCTGCTCCGCGGGGGAAAGCTGCGTCGGGTCGCCCAGCGTGTCCCGAACCGCGGTGTAGGCCGCGCCCAGGGCCTTGGTTGGGGACTTGACCAGGTTGGGGATCGTGGTGTCGAACCGAGCGCCGGCCGCCGGGTCGAACAGCACGGCGGCCAGTACCCGCTCGGGCGCGCGTGCGGCCAGCTGGATGGTCATTCGCCCGCCCATCGAATGGCCGACGAACAACGCTTGCCCGATGCCCAGCGCGTCAAGCGTGCGCAATACCGAGTCGGCGCGATCGGTGAAGCTGCAGGCGTCGCTGGGCAGCCGCCCGGTGTCGCCGTGACCGGCCGCGTCGACGGCGACGACCAAAAATCCCATACCGGCTATCCGGCTCAGCATCCGCAGATACGCCCGACGGCTCAGCAGCAGCCCATGCATGAAGAGCAACGGCACCCCGCGGCCGCCGACTGACAGCCCGATCCGCCGCCCGTCATCGAGTTCCACGATGTGATGGCTCAGGCGGATGCGGGTAAGTGAAGGCTGCGACATGGCCACAACGGGATTCCCGGCCTGCCGGTCATCAAAGGGGGGCTCGTCGGATGCCTACGCCCTAGGTCCGCATGCGGTCGATGAGATTCGAGAGCACGACGATGCTTTCGCTGCGTTCGATGTCCGCGCTCGAGCGGATGCGTTCCAGGGCAGCCTCCAGGTGGCGCATGTCGCGGGCCAGCACGTGCAGGATCGCATCCGACGTGCCGGTGACCGTCGCCGCACTGACCACCTCGGGCATGTCCACCCACGCCGCCCGCAGCCGGTCGGGCGCGATCGTGCCGTGGCAGAACACCTGCACGTAGGCCTCCGTCTTCCAGCCGAGCGCGTTGGGGTCGACGACCGTCGTGAAGCCCTTGATCACGCCGTCGTCGAGCATCCGGTCGACGCGACGCTTGACCGCGGGCGCCGAAAGGTTCACCTGCTGGCCGATTTCGGCGAAGGTGGCCCGCGCGTTCTGGGTCAGCTCGCCGAGGATGCGCTCGTCGGTCTCGTCCAGGCGGTCCACGGGCAGGTCCCCTTTAACAAATCGCCGTAATCCCGATTCCAGTGCAACAAATCAATTATAGACACGCAAGAAACGTCGTTTGCTTGTTCTAGGCAGGGCAAATACCGTTGATTTATGACGGATTCGTTCGTTGCGGCGCCCGCGCCCGCCAAGCCCGTTCGCAGGTCCCGGGCGCGCCGGTACGCGATGACCCCGCCGACGTATTTCGCCGTCGAGTACGCGATCAACCCCTGGATGGACGTCGACACGCCCGTCGACGCCCACGTCGCGCGGGCGCAGTGGGAGGCCCTGCGCCGGACCTATTTACGGCTGGGCCACCGCGTGGACGTGGTCGAGCCCGTGCCCGGGCTCCCCGACATGGTCTACGCCGCCAACGGCGGGTTCATCGCCCGCGACGTCGCCCTCGTCGCCCGATTCCGATTCGCGCAGCGTGCCGGCGAGTCGGCGGCCTACGCCGACTGGATGTCATCGCTGGGCTACCGGCCCGTGTCGACCCGTCACGTCAACGAGGGGCAGGGCGATCTGCTGATGGTCGGCGACACGGTGTTGGCCGGCTATGGATTTCGCACCGACCGGCGCGCCCACTCGGAAATCTCCGCGGCCCTGGGCGCGCCGGTCGTGTCGCTGGAGCTGGTCGATCCGCGCTTCTATCACCTCGACACCGCGCTGGCCGTCCTCGACGATCACACGATCGCGTTCTATCCGCCGGCGTTCAGCGCGTCCGCGCGGGACCGGCTGCGCGCGCTGTTTCCCGACGCGATCGTGGTCGGAAGCGCCGACGCGTACGTGCTGGGGCTCAACGTCGTCTCCGACGGCCTGCACGTCGTGCTGCCCTCGGCCGCAACCGGTTTCGCCGCCCGGCTGCGTGCGGCCGGCTTCGAGCCGGTGGGCGTGGATCTGTCCGAGTTGCTCAAGGGCGGCGGTTCGGTCAAGTGCTGCACATTGGAGGTGTTCTGAATGACGATCCTCGACACCGAAGCCGACACGGCGATCGCCCTGGTCGAAAGGCATGCGGCGCATAACTATTCGCCGCTGCCCGTGGTAGCGGCCAGCGCCGAGGGCGCCTGGATCACCGACGTCGACGGCCGCCGCTACCTGGATTGCCTGGCCGCTTACTCGGCGGTCAACTTCGGCCATCGCCACCCCGAGATCACCGCGACGGCCCACGCGCAACTGGATACCCTCACGCTGGTCAGCCGCGCGTTCCACTCCGACAACCTCGGACCGTTCTGCGCGGCGCTCGCCGGGTTGTGCGGCAAAGACATGGTGCTGCCGATGAACTCCGGTGCCGAGGCGGTGGAGAGCGCCCTCAAGGTGGCCCGCAAATGGGGCGCCGACGTCAAGGGCGTCCCATCGGGCCGGGCGAACATCATCGTGGCCGACAACAACTTTCACGGCCGCACGATCAGCATCGTCAGCTTCTCGTCGGACCCGACGGCGCGGGACGGGTTCGAGCCGTTCACCCCCGGCTTCCGCTCGGTGCCGTTCGGCCATGCCGCGGCGCTGGCCCGGGCGATCGACGAGAACACGGTGGCGGTCCTGCTGGAGCCGATCCAGGGCGAGGCCGGCATCGTCGTCCCGCCCGACGGCTACCTGCCCACCGTCCGCGCGCTCTGCAGCGAACACAACGTGCTGCTGATCGCCGACGAGATCCAGTCCGGCCTGGCCCGCACCGGTTACACGTTCGCCTGCGACCGGTGGGGCGTCGTACCGGACGTCTACCTGCTCGGCAAGGCGCTGGGCGGCGGCGTGGTCCCGCTGTCGGCGGTGGTCGCGGACCGCGAGATCCTGGGCGTGCTGCATCCCGGTGAGCACGGCTCGACTTTCGGCGGCAACCCGCTGGCGGCGGCGATCGGCAGCACCGTGGTCGCGATGCTGGAGCGCGGCGAATTCCAGGCCCGGTCGGCGGAATTGGGGGAGCACCTGCACCGCCGCCTGCGGGGGCTGATCGGCGAGGGCGTGGTGGCGGTGCGCGGCCTCGGCTTGTGGGCGGGAGTCGACGTCGATCCGGCGCTGGGCAGCGGCAAGGACATGAGCTTGCGGATGGCCCGCCGCGGTGTCCTGGTCAAGGACACCCACCGGTCGACGCTGCGGTTCGCGCCGCCCCTGGTGGTCACCGAGCGGGAGATCGACTGGGCGATTGACCAGTTCGCTGCGGCGTTGGGGGAGGCGTGCGCATAATCAGCTGATCCAAGCGACAGGGGGGCCTTTGCCATCCAGCTCGATCAGCCTGACAGAACAGATGCTGCGCCGTCGTCCCGTCGTCGGCGCGCATGCCGCACGCGGGGCCGCCGACCACCTCAAGCGCAGCATCGGCACGTTCCAGCTGACCATGTTCGGGGTCGGCTCGACGGTCGGCACCGGGATCTTCTTCGTGATGTCCCAGGCGGTGCCCGAGGCCGGGCCCGCGGTGATCGTCTCGTTCCTCATCGCCGGCATCGCGGCCGGGCTGGCGGCCATCTGCTACGCCGAATTGGCCTCCGCGGTCCCGGTTTCGGGCTCGTCGTACTCCTACGCGTACACCACGCTGGGCGAGGCCGTCGCGATGGGCGTCGCGGCGTGCCTGCTGCTGGAATACGGGGTGTCCACCGCCGCGGTATCGGTCGCCTGGAGCGGCTACCTGAACAAGCTGGCGAGCAATGTGTTCGGATTCCAACTGCCGCATGCCCTGTCGGCCGCGCCGTGGGACACCGAACCGGGCGTCGTGAATCTACCGGCGATCGTCCTGATCGTGATGTGTGCGCTGCTGCTGATCCGCGGCGCCAGCGAATCGGCCAAGGTCAACACGGTCCTGGTGCTGACCAAGCTCGGCGTGCTGATCATGTTCGTGGTCCTCGCGTTCACGGCCTTCGACCTCGACCGGCTCAAGGACTTCGCCCCATTCGGCGTCGCGGGCATCGGGTCGGCGGCCGGCACCATCTTCTTCTCCTACATCGGCCTGGACGCGGTGTCGACGGCGGGCGACGAGGTGAAGGATCCGCAGAAGACCATGCCGCGCGCGATCATCGCGGCCCTGGCGACGGTCACCAGCGTGTACGTCCTCGTCGCGCTGGCCGCGCTCGGCACCCAGCCGTGGCGGGATTTCGCCGCGCAGCAAGAGGCGGGGCTGGCCACCATCCTCGACAACGTCACCCATGGCAGGTGGGCCAGCACGATTCTGGCCGCCGGCGCCGTCGTCTCGATCTTCTCCGTCACGCTGGTCACCATGTACGGCCAGACCCGCATCCTGTTCGCCATGGGCCGCGACGGGCTGCTGCCGTCGCGATTCGCCACGGTGAATGCGCGCACCATGACCCCGGTGAGCAACACCGTGATCGTCGCGGTGGCCGCGGGGAGCCTGGCGGCCTTCGTGCCGCTCGACAAGCTGACGGACATGGTGTCCATCGGCACGCTGACGGCATTCATCGTCGTGTCCGTCGGGGTGATCATCCTGCGCGTGCGCGAACCCGACCTGCCGCGGGCGTTCAAGGTGCCGGGTTACCCTGTCACGCCGGCCCTTTCGGTGCTCGCGTGCGGCTACATCCTGATCAGCCTGCACTGGTACACCTGGATCGCGTTCACCGCCTGGATCGCGGTGGCGTTGGTCTTCTACTTCGCCTGGGGCCGCCACCACAGCGCGCTCAACGAGAGCGAAACACTGTGAGCGTGGTCGTCGGTTACCGGGCCGGTGAGGTCGGCCTGTCCGGGCTGCACCTGGCCGTGCGCGCCGCGCGGTCGCTGGGCACGTCGCTCGTCGTGGCGACCATCGTGCCCAAGCCCTGGCTGACACCGTCGTTCGCCCGCGTGGACGCCGAGTACGAGCAGTGGGCGGACAACCTGGCCGCGGACTCGTCGAACGAGGCCGCGCGTTTTCTCGGCGAGGTGTCCGACGGCATCGACGTCGCCTACCTGCATCGCGCGCACCGGTCGGTGTCGGGTGGGCTGATCGAGGTCGTCGAGGAAGTCGGCGGCGAGGTCGTGGTGCTGGGGTCGCTGCCCAGCGGCGGGCCCGGTCCCGTGGTGATCGGCACGACCGCCGACTGGCTGTTGCACGCCTCGCCGGTGCCGGTGGCGATCAGCCCACCCGGATACCGCGCGCACACAGGCGGATTGACGCGGCTCACCTGCGCCTACGCGGCCACGCCGGACTCGATCGAGGTGGTGCGGCGATGCTCTGAGGCCGCGCGGCGATTCGGGGTGCCGCTGCGGGTGATCACCTTCGCGGTGCGGGGCAAGACCATGTACCCGCCCGAGGTCGGACTGGACGCCGAGGACCAGATCCTCGAGGCGTGGGCGACGCACGCGCGAGACATATTGGCGGGCTTGAAGACCGACGGGGTGGTCGGCGACGACGTCGCGCTGGACGTGGTCACCGGTCACGACTGGGAAGGCGCGCTGCGCAAGGTCGACTGGCAGGACGGCGAGATCCTGGCGATGGGCACCCGGCCGCGCGACGAGATCCGCCGGGTGTTCGTCGGTTCGCGCAGCGCCAAGATCATTCGCGAGAGCCCGGTGCCGGTGCTGGTGCTGCCCGGCTAGCGTCGCTCAGCGGCGCGCGGCGGCGTTGGCCTTAGCCAGCTCCCGCTGCGCCGAACGTGCACTGGTGGCGAGGAATCGCCGAAAACACCGCCCTGAGTGCACGTTGGGCGACGCCGCCCGAGCCCGACCGCGAGGCGACGACACACGCCACTGGCGCGCTCAGCGCTGCGCGGCGGCATTCGCCGCCGCCTGAGCCCTCCTCAACATCGTGCCGACATCGCCGCGGCCCAGGAACATTTCGTCGAAATAGCTCTGCATGGCGGCGTACCCCGCGGGGAAGCCGGCGCCGGTGGGCGCGGGGATGCGGGGGCCGTTCAGCACGGCGAAGAAGGGGGTGACGTCGATGCCCTCGGCGGCCCAGTGGTAGAAGTAGACCCGCTGGGCCGACAGCACCGCGGGGATCGCCGCGCCATTGCGGCCCAGGTATTCGTTGCCCTCGCGGCTGCCCATCCAGGCCAGTACCTGGCGCACCGCTTCCGGATGTTTGGTCGCCGAATTGCCAGCCGCGGCAATGCCATTGGTGACGCTCACCCGGCCGACGGGGCCGGCCGGCATCATCGCCACCCCCCAGCGGAACCGGGCATCGCGGGCCACCGGCTCCAGGTTGTAGGTGCCGGACTGGAACAGCGCCATCCGGCCCGCCAGAAACTGATTGCGGGAAAAATCGCCGTTGCCGTTGGTGTCGGCGGCCGGCGGCGCGACGTGGTCGGCGTTGATCAGGCCGACCAGATAACGGAAGGCGCCCACCGCGGCGGGATTGTCGAAGGCGAACTCGTCGCCGCGCTGGAACACCCCACCCGCCGATCCGATGTAGTTCAGGTAGATGCCCTGCGGGTCGTTGGCCGCGTTGTACCCCCACTGACGAACACGCCCGGGGTCGAAACGCGGTGTGCCCGCGGCGTTTCCGTCGGCGTCGACGGTCAGCCGGGCCAGCAGCGGACGCAGGGTGCCGCCGCCATCCGGGCTCCACCGCAGGGCGTTGAGCTGCGCGGGGTCGACTCCGGCCGCCTCGAGCAGGTCGGCGTTGTAGAACACCGCGATCCCGGCGTCGGTCAGCTGCGGCACGCCCCACAGCACGCCGCCGCGGGTGAACTGGTCCACCACCGCCGGGTCCCAGTCGGCGGCGGCGCCCGGGCCCAGCGTCTTGCCGATGTCCAGCAGCCGGCCGCTGTCGGCGTAGGCGGCGAGGTATGCGTTGGACAGCCAGAAGATGTCGTCGACGCTGCCGCCGGCGACGTCGGTGCGCAGCGTGTCGAAGTACGTCGGATACGCGACGATGTTGGGGCGCACCTCGATGTCGGGATGTGTTCGGTTGAAGGCCTCGAAAGACCGCTGATAGGCCGCGGCGATCTGGTCGGCCCACAGCCGCACCTTGATGACGATCTTGCCGCCGTGCGGCTCGCCCGAGTAGTCCAACAGCACCGCCATGGCGGCCAACAGCACCGCGACGGCCACCAGCGCCCCGGCGACCAGCGTGGAGGAACGGGGCCGGGTCACTTCAGCCCCGAGACCACGATCGAGGCGACGATGTGGCGCTGGAAGCCGACGAACAGCGTGATCAGCGGAACGATCGCGAGCGTCGTCGCCGCCATCACCAGCGTCCACTGGGAGTTGAACCGCGACTGCAGGTCCGCGGTCGCCACGGTGAGCACCCGCCACTTGTGCCCGCTGGTGATCACCAGCGGCCACATGAAGTTGTTCCACTGCGACACCACGGTGATGAGCGCCAACGCGGCCAGGACCGGCCTGCTGGACGGGATCACCACGTGCACGATCACGTCCAGGGTGTTGGCGCCGTCCAGGCGCGCGGCGTTGATCAGGTCATTGGGGATGAGGCGAAAGTGCTCGCGCAGCAAGAAGATCGCGTACGGCGAGCCGAACATGAACGGCAACACCAACGCCCAGAAGGTGTTGCGCAGGCCCAGCTGGGCCATCATCAGATACATCGGCACCACCGTGACCGTCCCGGGCACCATCAGCGTCGCGATGTAGACCCAGAACAGCGCGTCGCGGCCCGGAAAGTGCAAGCGCGCGAATGCGAATGCGGCCAGCACCGAGAAGGTGAGCTGACCCGCCAGGATCACCAGCGTCATCAGCGCGGTCACCGCCGCCGCGCGGCCGAACCCGGCCCCGGCCAGGTCGGCGTAGTTGGCCAGCGTGGGTGGCCGCGGCCATTGCAGCGGCGTGCCCGTGACGAACTGGTGCGCCGAGGTGAACGACGTGAGCAGGCCAAGGGCGAACGGCGCCAACGTGATCAGCGCGCCCAGCGCCAGCCCGGCATAGAGGACGCCATTGGTGAGGCGGCTAGACGAGGTCATAGCTGATCCGCCGCCGGAAATACAGGTGCTGCACGATGGTGACCCCGATGAGAATCACGAACAGCACCACCGCCATGACCGACGCCCTCCCGATCGCCGCCGCGCCGAAGGCCTCGGCGTAGATGCGGTGGGCCACCAGGTCGGTGCGGCCGGCCGGGCCGCCGCCGGTCAGGGCGTACACCATGTCGAAAACCTGTGCGGTGCTCACGATCCCGGTCACCAGGACGAAGAACATCGTCGGGCGCAGCATGGGCAGCGTGATGCGCCGGAACCGCTGCCACGCGGTGGCGCCGTCGGTGCGCGCGGCCGCGTGGATGTCGTCGGGGATGGCCAACAGGCCGGCCAGGAACGACAGCGAGACGTAGCCGACGTTGGTCCACACCACAACGGCCGACACCAACGGCAACGCGAAGCTGGGGTCGGAGAGCCACCCGATGCTGTGCCCGAGCACGGCGCTGACGGCGCCGTCGGTGGGGGCCAGGATCCAGCGCCACAGCACCGCGATGGCCAGGGGGGCGCAGATCCACGGCAGCACGTACACCGTGCGGAACAGGCCGGTGCCGGGAAGGTTGCGGGCCAGCATCGACGCGGCGAGCAGCCCCAGGACCGTCTGGGCGGGAACCACGATCGCCACGAAGACGGCGGTGACCAGCAGCGAGTTGCCGAAGCCGCCGTCGGTCAGCACCGACCGCCAGTTGGCCAGGCCGACGTAGCGCAGCGGGCCCAGCAAGTCCCAGCGGTACAGGCTGAGCCAGATCACGACGAGGATGGGCAGCAGCAGAAACGCGACCACACCGAACAGGCTGGGGGCCAACAAGGCGTAGCCCAGCGCGGTGGATCGCGGCTGCCTTTTCAGCACAGCGCTGCTGGCCATGGAGGTAATTAAAGCGGGCGCCACCGCGCGCGGTGGGAAGCGGTCGTTACCGTGGAGCCGTGAGAGCGAACCGGGCAATCGATGCCGACTTCATCGACCTGCCCCGCCACGAGCTCGCCGAAGCCGCGTTGTCGGCGGCCAAGGCGGCCGGCGCCGGCTACGCCGACCTGCGGCTTCACCGCCTCAGCACCGAGATCATCCAGCTGCGCGACGGCGAGCTGGAGACCGCCGTCGTCAGCCGGGAGGTCGGCCTGGCGGTGCGGNCGACTGTACGGCTTTGCCCACCACAGCGTTTCGACGACCTTTCTCGCGTCGTCGACCGGGCTGCGCCGGCGCTTCACGCAGCCCACCGGCGCGGTGGAGATCAACGCCAAACGCGGCGACGCCAGCGCGTGGGCGGGCATCGGCACCGCCGATTTCGTTGACGTGCCGACCGATTCGCTGCTCGAGCAGTTGTCGATGCGGCTCGGCTGGGCCAAGCGCAGCGTGGCGCTGCCCGCGGGGCGCTACGAGACCATCATGCCGCCGTCGACGGTGGCCGACATGATGATCTACCTGGCCTGGTCGATGGCCGGCCGCGGCGCGGAGGAGGGCCGCACCGCGCTCTCGGAGCCCGGCGGCGGCACACGGGTGNCCCAGCGTGGTGGCCGGGCCCACGGATCTGGTGATCGACCCGACCAACCTGTGGCTGACCATCCACGAATCCATCGGTCACGCAACCGAATACGACCGCGCGATCGGCTACGAGGCGGCCTATGCCGGAACGTCGTTCGCCACCCCCGACAAGCTCGGCACCATGCGCTATGGCTCGCCGGTGATGAACGTGACCGCCGACCGCACCGTCGAACACGGCCTGGCCAGCGTCGGTTACGACGACGAGGGGGTGGCCGCGCAGAGCTGGGACCTGGTGCGCGACGGGATCTTCGTCGGCTACCAGCTGGACCGGGTGTTCGCGCCGCGGCTGGGACAGCCGCGCTCCAACGGGTGCTCGTATGCCGACTCGCCGCATCACGTGCCCATCCAGCGGATGGCCAACGTGTCGCTGCAGCCCGGACCCGAGGACGTCAGCACCGCCGAGTTGATCGGTCGCGTCGAGGACGGCATCTACATCGTCGGCGACAAGTCCTGGTCAATCGACATGCAGCGGTACAACTTTCAATTCACCGGCCAGCGGTTCTTCCGCATCCGCGACGGCCGCCTGGACGGCCAGCTGCGCGACGTCGCCTACCAGGCCACCACCACCGACTTCTGGAACTCGATGGAGGCCGTGGGCGGCGCCTCGACCTGGCGACTCGGCGGGGCGTTCAACTGCGGCAAGGCGCAGCCCGGGCAGGTCGCCCCGGTCAGCCACGGTTGTCCGTCGGCGTTGTTCCGGGGCGTCAACGTGCTCAACACGGTCAGCGAGGGCGGGCGATGATCAGGCCTCAGCACGTCGTCAACCTCGTCCTGGAAGAGGCGGCCAAGCTTGGGGGCGCCAGCGAGACCATGGTGCTGGTCACCGACAGGGTCGAGGCGACGTTGCGCTGGGCGGGCAATTCGATGACCACCAACGGGGTGTCGGTGAACCGCAGCATCACGGTGATTTCCGTGATGCGCCAAGGGGATAGCGCCCACATCGGCACGGTGGTGTCCGCCGAGGTGGATCCGCGGGTGATACCCGGTTTGGTGGCGGC
This sequence comes from Mycobacterium interjectum, assembly GCF_900078675.2. Classification (GTDB taxonomy): domain Bacteria; phylum Actinomycetota; class Actinomycetes; order Mycobacteriales; family Mycobacteriaceae; genus Mycobacterium; species Mycobacterium interjectum. The sequence continues at coordinate 2,187,369 of NZ_LT546237.1, read as the reverse complement.
CTCCCAGGAGGCGGCCCGCTCGGCGCCGGAGGCCGGTGATGCCGCGCCGCTGCTGTCCGACAGCGGCGAGCCCGCGGATTGGAACGCGCCGGTGCCCGGCACGGGCCCGCTGGTGTTCTCCGACGTCGCCGACTCGTTGAGCCGGGGCTTCCGCGGCGCCGATCGACTGTACGGCTTTGCCCACCACAGCGTTTCGACGACCTTTCTCGCGTCGTCGACCGGGCTGCGCCGGCGCTTCACGCAGCCCACCGGCGCGGTGGAGATCAACGCCAAACGCGGCGACGCCAGCGCGTGGGCGGGCATCGGCACCGCCGATTTCGTTGACGTGCCGACCGATTCGCTGCTCGAGCAGTTGTCGATGCGGCTCGGCTGGGCCAAGCGCAGCGTGGCGCTGCCCGCGGGGCGCTACGAGACCATCATGCCGCCGTCGACGGTGGCCGACATGATGATCTACCTGGCCTGGTCGATGGCCGGCCGCGGCGCGGAGGAGGGCCGCACCGCGCTCTCGGCGCCCGGCGGCGGCACACGGGTGGGGGAGCGGCTCACCGATTTGCCCCTGACCTTGTTCTCCGACCCGATGGCGCCCGGGCTGGCGTGCACACCGTTCGTTGCGGTGAGCAACTCCTCGGAGACGGTGTCGGTGTTCGACAACGGCATGGAGATCGCCCAGGTGGACTGGATCCGCAACGGGGTGATCAACGCGCTGGCCTACCCGCGGGCGACGGCCCACAAGTTCGACGCCGACGTCGCGGTGGCCGCCGACAACCTGGTGATGACGGGCGGCGCGGCCGAGTTGGCCGACATGATCGCGGGCACCGAGCGCGGCCTGCTGCTGACCACGCTGTGGTACATCCGCGAGGTCGACCCCACCACGCTGCTGCTCACCGGCCTGACCCGCGACGGGGTCTACCTCATCGAGGACGGCGAGGTGACCGCGGCGGTGAACAACTTCCGGTTCAACGAGAGCCCGCTGGACCTGCTGCGGCGGGCCACCGAGGCCGGGGCGAGCGAGAAGACGCTGCCGCGGGAGTGGGGCGATTGGGCCACCCGGGCGGCCATGCCGTCGCTGCGGATCCCGGACTTCTACATGTCGTCGGTGAGCCAGGCGCAATAGTCGATTGCCTTGCAGGTGGGCGCGCCCTAGCGTGTGGGGAATGCTGACCCAGTTGGTGGCCCTGTCCCCGGGCGACGGGCGCCTTGCCGGTTTGGTCCGGCGCGTGTGCGCGCAGACGTTGTCGCTGCCGCCGTTGCCTTCGTGCGTCGACGTTTCCGAGCCCGCGTCGGAGGCCGAGGCCGTCGTCGCCGAGTTCGCCGAGCAGTTCAGCGTCGACGTCTCGGCGATCACCGGCGAACAGCGGAAGCGGTTGTGGCAGCAGCTGGGGGACAGCACCTTTAGCGTGGTGACGCAGATCTACATCGCCGACTTCGTGCCGCGGGTGCGGGCCGGGCTGGAGGCGCTGGGCGTCGGCTCCGAGTATCTCGGCTGGGTGGACGGGCCGGTCGCCTGGGACCACACCACCGAGCCCTCGGACGTGGTGTTCAACGACTTTTTGCCCGCGGTGGCCCGGATGCGGGCGCTGGACCCCGTCACCGCCGAGCTGGTCCGGCTGCGCGGCGCGGCTCAGCACAACTGCCGGCTGTGCAAATCGCTGCGCGAGAGCACCGCACTGGACGCCGGGGGATCGGAGTCGCTGTACGGCGATATCGACCACTACGAGGACTCGAGTCAGTTAACCCGCCGCGCTAAAGCAGCGCTGCGCTACGCCGATGGGTTAATTTGGACCCCTGCGCACCTCGTCGCCGACGTTGCCGCCGAGGTGCGCTCTGGGTTTTCCGAGGTCGAGGCCGTCGAGCTCACCTTCGACGTCATGCGCAACGCCAGCAACAAGGTCGCCGTGTCGCTGGGCGCCGACGCCCCGCGCGTCGAGGAGGGCACCGAGCGATACCTGCTCGACGCCGAGGGGCAGACGGTCTTCAGCTGACGGTGGCGTCGCCCACGAACTGACTACGCTTTAGCAATGTCGTTACGACGGTTCAGCCCGTATCGAGGTCGGCGTCTGCGGTGGGACGAGGCCGTCTTTGAGCGCATGGCCATGACCCGCGTCGGCTCCCTGCTGGGGAAGTTTTTGGCGCCGCGGGTCGACAAGGTGTTGATACCTCGGACAAACGGCCACCTCAGCACCATGGGGGTCGACAAGGTCGGGATCGTCACGACCACCGGCGCCAAGTCGGGCCGCGCCCGTCCGCAGCCGCTGGCGTTGATCGACGACGGCAACGGGCTGCTCGCGATCGGGTCGAATTACGGCCGCGAGAAACATCCGGGGTGGAGCGCCAACCTGCTGGCGCACCCCGAATGCACCATCGAGCTCAACGGTCCGCCTGCGCCCTACCGAGCCGAACTGCTGGATGGCGACGAGCGTGCCGCAGCCTGGGCGACGGCCATCGACGTCTACGCCGGATACGAGGGTTATCGCCGGAAGTGCGCGCCCCGGCAGATCCGTATTTTTCGATTCCGCCCGGTCGCCGGTGAGCACGGCATCGCCGACAGTGGAAGCTGACGCTAAGGTCGAACCCGTCATCCGCCCGGGGGCGGTAGCTCAGTTGGTTAGAGCCGCGGACTCATAATCCGTTGGTCGCGGGTTCGAGCCCCGCCCGCCCCACGTCAGAGGCCATTTTTCAAGATCAGTCTCGCCAAGTCATCGTTTATGCGGACCGCGCGGTCCAGCAGGTCCGCTACCTGCGTGTGGATCCGGCCCCGGGTCATGTAGCGGTCCTGGGTCATGCTGACGTGGCTGTGCCCGAGGTGGTCGGCGCCGATCCGGGCTGAGAGCCCTTCGTCGTCGATGAGGGTCGCGACAGTCTTGCGGAAGCTGTGGGTGGTCACTTCGGCCACACCTAGTTCTTGCCGTGCCGTGCGCCACTCCTTGCCGAAGTTGTTCGGGTCGCGAAGCGTCGCGGCCGTCGAGGGGAAGATGACCACTTGCTCGCCGAGGTAGGGCAGCTGGCGGCGCTTCAGGAGCATGTCGACGGCGAACTTGGGTAGCGGGATGGTTCGCCGGCCGGCGGCCGACTTGGTCTCATCGACGCGCAGCAGGCCCTCGCCGGGCACGCGGATGACCTTGCCGGTGGTGGCGAGCATGCTCGCCTTCTCGTCAAAGTCGACCCAGCGCAGGCCGAGGAGCTCCGAGCGCCGAAGGCCGGTGGCGATGAGCAAGGTGATCGGATCGATGAGGTCGTGCTTTTTACAGAAGTCGGATGTCTGCAGCTTGGCGAGAAGCTCGCGCAGCTGGTCGGCGGTTAGCGCGACCGCGCCCTTGGGCTGGCTCTTGGACCGCAGCGGTTGCACGTCGCGCACTGGGTTGGCGCCTAGCACGCTGGCCATCACCGCGAGTTGTAGGGCGCCGCGCAGGATCGACTTCGATTGGCGGGCCCTCGTCGCGCCGTGCGCGCTCCGCATGGAGCGCAGGGTCGCGTCCATGCGGGCGGGTGTTGCTTCGCTTACCCGCAACCCACCGATGAATTTCTTGAGGTTGTTGGTCGTGAAGCGGTAAGTCGCCATGGTGACAGGTGAGCGGCCGTCTTCGGCCAGCCGGGCAAGGTGCTGTTCCACGAGGTCAGTCACTCTTGTGTCTGGGTTGATTTCACCGTGATTGGCGGAGCGTTTGCGCTCCGCGAGCGCAGCGATCAAAGCGTCCGCGGCCAGCTTGCCGTGCTGGTCGTATTCGTCGGCGGGACCTAGCCTTTGGACGATGCGGGTTACGCCGTCGGCGTCACGGTAGCGGCAACGCGCCAGCCAAACGCCACCACCTGTGTAGATGCGTTTGATCTGGCCATGTGTACCGATCCGGAGTTGCGGCCTTCCTGCCATAGTTCCTACTTCTGCGAGGCTGGACATCCCGAGCCATGACTTGCCAGGCCGAGCGTTGTTCCAGCGTTGCGAGTCGCCCGTTTGCATGCACTGTATCGCGCATCACCGACACGGGAACCGCTACGCGGAGTTTCGCCTGCGTTGGTTCATTTGTGTTGTCTCCCAGGCGACGACATCGCTCATTCGATACCGGACGTGCCGGCCAAACTTGGCATACGGCGGCCCTGTTCCTTTCGACGCCCACTCGGCAGGTGTCTTCACGGGCACGCCGTAGCGGTCGGCCAGCTCCTGTCGGGTTATCCACCTGTCGTCGGTGATCTCCTCCATGGCGACTCTTTCCTTCGCTGGCTGCCGGAAGGCTGGCCCATGTGAATATCATCTGCTCTGTCTGGGGCTTATGCCACGGTCAGAGTGAGCGAGCGTGCGCTTCGGCCGCGGCGCGGTCGCCGACGCGGCGGTGCACCGCTTTCCGGAGTGCGCGCGGCTACTCGTCTGCATTCCTGCCCCGTTGTCCATCAAGATTGCGTCAGACATACTGTTGTTCAACGCTTTTCCCAATGATTCTCATTGACTCTTGCTCATCCCGATCGCCTTTTGTTGCACCGCAAACAAATCCATAAACCCGCCAATTGCTATGGCACATTTGCACACCGGTGTGCGAGATTAGCGGTAGCACACACATGGTGTGCTACCGCCACGGTTGTGCGCCAGGCGGTTTGAGCGCTCGGGCGGTGCGCCATGTTGACGATTGCCAAGCTGTCGCGGTGGTCGATCAACTACTACAACGACACCGCCCGCGCCGCCGGCGCGGCCGCCGGCGATGCCCGGCGCG
>NZ_LT546237.1:2178810-2182019 GCF_900078675.2 Mycobacterium interjectum | reverse complement strand
TACCGCCACGGTTGTGCGCCAGGCGGTTTGAGCGCTCGGGCGGTGCGCCATGTTGACGATTGCCAAGCTGTCGCGGTGGTCGATCAACTACTACAACGACACCGCCCGCGCCGCCGGCGCGGCCGCCGGCGATGCCCGGCGCGCCGGTGGCGGGCTGGGGGATTACTACGCCGAGCACGACACCCGCTCCCCGGTCTGGCTGTGCACCGGCGACACCCACACCGTGGCTAAACTCGTCGGCCTGACCGATGTTCAGCGTGCTGGCGGGACGGCTGATCCTGATGTCGTGCAGCGCTGGCTCGACGACGGCACAGCACCCAACGGAGCGTGTGGACGGGCGTTCGGGAAGCGTGGTGTGCACGGCTTCGACCTGACCTTCTGTGCCCCGAAAAGTGTGTCGCTGATCCGCGCTCTTCGAGCCGGCGATGTGGCCGACAAAGCCATCGCTGACGCGCACGCAGCCGCGGTGTCGGAGGCGCTGGAATACCTGGCGGCGCATGCCGGATACACCCGCGTACATAACCCGGTCACGGGGGAGAAAGACCTTGCGCGGCTGCCCGGTCTGGTGGCGATCGCCTACCAGCACGAGACCTCCCGCGCGGGCGATCCGCACCTGCATACCCACGTCATCGTCCCCAACCGGCAGGCTCGCGCCGACGGTCAGCTGGTGTCGATTGACGGCACATCGCTCTATCACGAAGCCAAAGCCGCCGGAGTCATCTACCAATCCACGCTGCGCCGCGAACTCCACCAGTCTTTGGCTTTTGAGTGGCTGCCGGTGGACCCCGCCACCGGCATGGCCGAAGTCGCCGGCATCGCCGCCAAGAGTGTCACCGCCTGGTCCCAGCGCTCCACCCAGTTGCGTGAGTGGGCGGCCGGAAACCTCGCCCTGACTAACGGCCAAAACCTCTCGCCCGCACAATTGGGCGCCGCCCAAAAAGCCACCCGCCCAGCCAAACCCGAACAACTTTCGTTCGCCGAGCTGCGGGCCACCTGGCGCACCGATGAACGAGGCCTGCACCTCGACGATGCGGCCCGGCAGGCGGCCCGACAAGCCCGCCGCGAGGCGTCACGGCAGCCGTTTGATCGGCGCCGCCTGGCCCCGGCCGCCGAGCAGATCGACAAGGCCGCATTCACCCGCGCCGACCTGGTGGAGATCGTCGGCGCACAACTGCCCGTCGACACCGAGCAGAGCCCACGCCGGCTCGCCGAGGCCGCCGTCGATGAGATCGGGATCCGGCTCACCGCGGCGCGCCAACCCCATCAGCGCGAAGGCCACGAACGGTTCACCCTCGACCGCATCTTGGCCGAAGAAGCCGCTCTCCTGCAGCTGGTCGACGCGCAAGACTCTCGATCGGAACTTTGGGTAAAGGAACGCGATACCGAGGGGCTGTCGCCGGATCAAAAACGCGCCGTGGAAAACATCGCCATTTCGCCCTGGTTGGTGCAGCCGCTCAGTGCCCCGGCGGGTGCCGGAAAGACCACCTCCCTGCGGGCGCTGGCGGCCATGGCGCGACGCCGCCACACCGCCCGCGTGTTCGTCCTGGCCCCGACCGGCAACGCCGTCGATGTCGCGATCCGCGAAGGCGCCGGCGATGTCGGCTACACCATCGCCAAAGCCCTCCACAAATTGGACAACGGCACCCTAACGCTGGGCCACCTCGACCTGGTCGTGGTCGACGAAGCCGCAATGGTCGGCACCGATGATCTGCGCCGACTGCTCAAAGCGACGACCGCCGCGCATGCCAAAACCGTGCTTGTCGGAGACTCACACCAACTGGCCCCGGTCAAGGCGCGCGGCGGCATGTTCGCCCAACTTTGCGCCGAGCTGCCCTGGGCTCAGGAACTCTCGGAAGTCTGGCGCATGCGCGACCCTGAAGAGCGCACCGCATCGCTGGCCCTGCGCGACAGTGGGCCCGCCCCGGTGCGCCGCGCCATCGAGTGGTATCGCACTCATGACCGGCTCCACACCGGTGATGCCATCGCCATGGCCGCCGACGCCCTGGCCGCCTACCAACACGACGGCGCCGCCGGCAAGAACGCGCTGCTGATCTGCGACACCACCGAGATGACCGACGCCCTCAACCACCGCATCCATCGCGACACCATCGGCGCCGACCAGCCCACCGTCATTGCGGCGCGTGGGCACCGCATCGCGGTCGGTGACCTGATCATCAGCCGCCGCAACGACCCCACCCTGCCCGTCTTCGACGCCACCGACATCAAGCAGCACGCCGACCCGGTGCGCAACGGAAACCGCTGGCGCGTCTACGCCATCGACCCGCAAAACGGTCGCATTGCCGCCCGCCGGCTGATAGGCCATGAGTAGTGGCTGGGCGGATTCTCTTTGCAGGGTCCGGTACAGAGGAGGCTGCTCATGTCGGTGTTGGGAAATGCGCTCGATCCGGCGACGGTGATCGTCGCAGTTGATCCTGGCAAGGCGTTCAATCGGGTGTGGATCAGCGACGGGTCGGGGTTGCTGGTTGATCCAATGTCATTGCCGGTGTCGCAGGAGGGCGTCTTGGGGTTGGAGCTCGCGCTTGGTGGGCGAGGTGGCGGCGAGCCGGTGATTGCGGTCGAGGCGACGGGCAGCTTGCACCGGGCGTGGGTGTCGGAATTGGAGCGTCGTCATGCCGGATCGGTGCGGGTGTTTGCACCGTCGGAGACCACGGCAGCGCGAATTCAGTTGGGATCAGGGCGGTTCAAGTCCGACGATCGAGACTGTGCTGCCTTGACCTACCTGGTTCGGCAGGGTCTCGGGCGGCGCTATCACGAGCAATCGGCGGTCGAGGCGTTACGCGCGGTGGTGCGTCATCGGCGAGGGCTGGTGGCCGATCGCAAGGTCGCCCAGCAGCGGCTCCATGATCAACTCAACGTGTTGTGTCCGGGCTTGTCTGCGCCGGCCGGCCATGGCAGGGCGCTGGCGCTGGACACGCCGACCGGGCTGGCCGTGTTGGCCTGTGCTGCGGCGTTCGCGGGACGGCCACCAAAATCACGGTCCTTGATCTGCCGTGCACCGGGGCGATTGACCGTCGCCACCGCCGACTATTGGACGGCTCGGTGGCGACAGTGTTTGCCACCACCGGCCGACGCGGCTGGCCGGGCTCAACGCCTGGGACGCGACCTCGACCGCTACCGTCGGCTACTTGTCGACATCACCGAACTTGACGCCCAGACCAGCGAACTGCTGGCGGCGACCGACGGGCAGG
>NZ_LT546237.1:2118025-2178410 GCF_900078675.2 Mycobacterium interjectum | reverse complement strand
CAGCCCACGAACTCGTCATCGAAGGACCGTCTTACCGACAACGTCAAAAGCCCACGGTTGACAGCTCACCGTCAAGCACACATCATCCCCACTGAGCCAAACAGGTGGTCCCTAGCCCGTGGCCAAACAGTGGTCCCATCACCCTGGCGAATGACATCCAAGCCGCCCAATTCGGCGACTCTAGACCCCTCTGAACAGCTGAGACACACTGATGTAAGCCAAAAGTCAGCCTGAAAAGCGGTAGGTCGCGGTGCGATCCCGGCCTTAGCCCGCTGGGGGTGAATTCTCGTCGTCATCCGCGGGACTGATGTCGCCTCCATCTATTCGGGGCCGTGGGCAAAGAGGGAATCGAGGCGTGAGACGACCAAAGCGATCTGGTCGTCGAGTTTCTCTTCGCAGACAGATTCGAGATGTTCCTTGCGGCGCCATGCGGCCCATTTCGCCTGTGCGACTGCACCGTAACCGGCGAGGTGTGGTGCGATGGGTTCCAGGGTGACTCCGCGGTGCTGGGCGACGGCCCGTGCCGAGCGGAGTAGTTCATCGGGGTCGATGCCTTGGCGGGCGAGCTGGACGATGTCGACGTAGTCACGCCAGCGGGTACTCGTGATTCCACGTTCGAGAATCGTGACACCCTTTTCGGCGATGGCGGTCTCGGGCGCGTAGCCAAGGAGGGTGATCGGCTCGCCGAGGATCCGGTCGATGGTGACCTGCCGGGGTGGCGGCACGATCGGGTCTCCGGTGGACACGTCCCAGGCCGCGGCGCCTTGCCATGGTCCGATCGACACGGCGACCCGTACACGAAGACCCGGGTAGTCGACCTGATCGCGGATCTCCCGCACGTTGATCGTTTCGAGGTCGAACAGAACCCCGTCATCGACGTCGATGGCGGCGATGTCACGGACCACACGGACGAGATGCTCGGCGGTGACATCGGCGTGGACGGCGTTGGCGTCGGCGTCCTTCGTTGGGCGACGTACCCCGTAGGCGGCCAACAGAACTCCGCCCTTGAGGACGAAGTCGCCTGCATGGGAGCTGCGGGTGAGCCGATCCAGGAACGATTCGAGAGTGTGCCGGATCAAGTACTCCTGCGTCGGTGCGCCGGTCCCGCCCTTTGCCGCTGCGGACCGGGCGAGGGACTGGATCCGGCGAAACACAGTGTCGCCGGCGCTCACCCCAACATCTCCAATGCCTGCAGGACCGGCGACTTCGTCCGCGGTAGGCGGGAAGCGATGTCGATCAGCCGGGCTGGTTTGCCGCCTCGACGCAGCCATTCCCGCAGCGCGTCTCGTGCCAGCTCGTATCCGACCTCGCCGCGCAGCCGGAACGCGTCGGCGATCGACCGCTCAGGCGAGTAGATCCCGATCGTCTGATCCGATCCAGGGATCGCGATCTGTTGGCGTCCGATCTGGAATGTGGCCCTGTCGAATTGATGCCATGCGATCGCACCCGTGCTCGCGGGTGTCCTCGACCCCCGTGGGATCGCGACGTCCAGCGCGGTGGGGATCGCGTCGGTTAGGTCGCAGTGGGCGAGCGCGGAGGTTAGGCAGATCGTTGCATCGGGGCGGCGGGTCGCGGCCTCGATCTGATCCCAATCGGCGGCCGACGCATCCGCGGGCAGGTAGATGCCGCGGGCGATGCGATCCAACCGACCCGCACGGGCGCCGCGGTAGAGCGCGCTGCGCGACAGGCCGGCCTGGCCCGCAGTGTGCGGCGTCAGGGCCTCCACCAGCCACCTCCTCCCTCAGAAGTATGGTACAGAACGTCTGCAGATAATCATAGCTGTAGACGTTTAGTTCCGATCCGCGCGAGGTTAGGGATGAGAAACAAGCGTGTGGCCCCAGACTGATTGCGGATAGGTTCTCGCCTGCGATACGGCCCGCTGCCACAGTGGCAGAGCGCGCTTAAGGTGGCGCAGCAGTCATCGTTTATTCATCGCGAATGACTGAGAAAAGACCCGATCCGCTCGGTTTTGGCGGGATCATCGAGACCGCTAATCCATTGTGGCACAGAATAGTTGCGCATTTTCCGGACATGCCGAGATCGGCCATTTGCGAATCCGTTGGTCGCGGGTTCGAGCCCCGCCCGCCCCACTCGTTTTCGTGTATAACCTCGGCTGATGCTTGACAGTGGTTTCGGTTGATCCTTGACACTCCCTAGATGAGGGAGTTGAGCGTTGCTGAACAGCCGTATCAGGCTGTGATGGCTATGACTGGTGATGGGTTGTCGGTGTCACAGCCTTGATGTCCCAACTCATGCGGGCGTGGGCACTAGGGCGCTGATGTCTTCGCCCTGAAGAAGCTTGATCGTCAGATTCAAGTCGAAATAGTCGGTCCAGCGAGTGATCCTCCCATCGTCATCGACGACGAAGGCCCCCATTACCGGGATGGCCGGCTTGCTTCCGTCCGGAGCCTGGATGTAGTCCAGCCGTTCGGTGAGCACCACGGAACCCTCGCTGGCGAGGTTGACGATTTCGAAGGCGTAGGCGTCGGGAAACATCGCGAACTGGGCGGCCATGTTCTCCACGATCGCGTCTGGTCCGGTGAAGGCAGGCATTCCCACGTTCTGATAGATGGCCCCTTCGGCGAGCAGGGGACGCAACGCTTCGGCATCCCGCTGCTCCATTAACGCGCAGAACCGGCGGACGACATCGGCTGGCGAAGACATGAGTGGAATCCCTTCTCGGCGATTAGATGACCTGACGTCTAAACGAGATTCAGTGCTCGTGGATGATCACCCCGCGGATGTTGCGGCCGGCGAGCATGTCGTCGTAGGCCTCGTTGATGTCGTTGAGCTTGTACTCGGTGGTGACGGTCTCGTCCAGCAACAGCTTGCCGCTGCGATACAGGCTGATAAGGCGAGGGATGTCGGCCCGCGGGTTGGCTTCGCCGTACAGGCTGCCCAACAGACGCTTCTGGAACAGAGTGAACAACGTCAGCGGCAGCGTCGGCGTCACGTCGGACATCGATGCCAGGGCGGTGGCCACCACGGCACCACCCTTTCGCACCGCGTTGAGCGCGTCGTTGATCATCGCGCCCTCGAGCACTCCTGGCGTGAGGATGGCCGAGTCGGCCATGACTCCACGCGTAATCTCGCCGACTAACTGGGTTGCTTCCTCCATCGAAGTGGCAAAGTGGGTGGCCCCGAACTGAAACGCCTTGTCGCGCTTGCTCGGCTCAATATCGACCACCACAATTTGCTCCGCCCCTGCCAGGCGCGCGCCCTGAATGGCGCCGCTGCCGATCCCGCCGCAGCCAACCACAACGACTACGTCGCCAGGACTGACGTTGGCGGTATTGACGGCCGAACCCCAACCGGTGGTCACTCCGCAGCCGAGAAGACATGCGCGCGACAACGGCACATCGTCGTCGATCTTGACCACTGAGGCTTCCGACAACACGCCCCATTGCGCGAAACTGCCGACGCCGGAGAGGGCTCCGATGCCCCGCCCTCTGGCTCGGCGCCGGAAGGTGCCGTCGGCCTGAACTCCCGCGAGGATGATCGCCCCGTAATCACAGAGGTTTTGACGGCCCGTGGCGCACCAGCGGCAGCGACCGCACGCCGGCAGGAAGGATGTGACCACGTGGTCTCCCACCGCCACATCGCGCACCCCCGGGCCCACCTCGTGAACGACGCCCGCCCCTTCGTGTCCACCTATCAAGGGAAAGCTCACCCCGAACATGTCCCCGGTGCGGATGTGATGGTCGGAATGGCATAGGCCGGTGGCTTCGAACTCGACGAGCAGCTCGCCTTCCTGCGGCGGATCGAGTTCGATCTCTTCGACCGACCACTTCTCGTTCAGCCCCCACAGAACTGCGCCCTTGGTCTTCATGGCGACTCCTTTACGATGTGTATGGCACGCTCGGGGCAGTTCGCGATTGCGTTATGCGCCCGTTCTTCCCATCCGGGCGGAATATTTTCCACGGTGACGAAGGCGGTCCCCTCGTCGTCGATGTCGAACAATTCGGGATACGCTGCGTAACAACGGCTGTGGCCCTGGCACATTTCTGCGTCGACGCGAAGCTGCACCGGTCAGTCCAATCCGCCCGGTCGGGTCCCGATGACGCCCTGCTCCGTCAGCGCCACGATCGACGAGGCGTCGAGGCCGAGGAGCTCACCGAGGATGCTCCCGTTGTGCTGCCCCAAGGTCGGTGCCGCTGACCGATACCACTTGTCAACGCTGCGGTACTTGAAGGGAAGCCCCGGCACGTGATGTCTCCCGACGACGGGGTGATCGAGACCTTCGAAGAAGCCTCGGGCAGCCAGCTGGGGATGCATCGAACCGACCCTGGCGTCGGCCAAGTCCGCGGCGGGGACGCCGTGGTCGACGAGCAACTGCGCGGCTGTCGAGGAGTCGTGTTGTCGAGCCCATTGCTCCACGTGTTTATCGATCAGATCATGTGACCCCATACGTCCTTCGTGAGTGTCCAACGCGGGGTCATCCGCCCAATCCGGTTTGCCCAGAGCCGACTTCAGCCGTCGCCACTGCTCGTCCGTGGCGACCGAAATGGCCAGCCACCGCTCGGTCCCCGCGCATTGATAGAGCCCTTGCGGGGCGGCGTCGCGGCTGCGATTTCCCAGTCGCGATATCAGGTTCCCGTCGGCGGTGAATTCGACCACCTGCTCGGCGGCCGCGTTAAGTGCGGCCTCAACCATCGAGACTTCGATGAACGATCCGCGGCTCGTTTGATCCCGTTGCCGGAGGCCGGCGAGCATGGCGAATGCGGAATGCATGCCCGCCAGTGGGTCGCAGGGGCCGCGGGGGATTCGTGGCTGGTCGTATTCATGGCCGGTCACCCACGCCATGCCGGTCATCTGTTCCATCGTCTGCGCGAAGCCCACGTTGTTGCGCCATGGTCCGTCGAGCCCGAACGCGGGCATTCGCACCATGACTATTCGCGAATTGAGCTCACTGACGGCGTCCCACGTGATGCCGAAATTGTCGAAGACGCGCGGCGAGAAGTTCTCAACGAGGATGTCGGAGCACTTGACGAGCCGGGAGAACAGCTCCCGCCCTTCCGGACAGGACAGGTCGAGGGTGAGTCCACGCTTGTTCGTGTTGGTCGCCAGGTACATGCCCGACCGCTCCCACCAGTCAGGCTGACCGGCGAACGCCGCGGCCGCCATCCGTGCGCCGTCAGGGTGGTCCGTCGACTCCAGGTGAATGACTTCGGCGCCTAGAGCGGCGAGAATATGGGTGGAGGAGGGGCCCGCCCACCACGCTGTCGCGTCGAGAATTCGTATGCCTTCCAGCGGAAGCTGCGGTGCACGGTCCGCGGTGGTCGCAATCGTGCTGTGGGCGGGCACTTTTGCCATTTCGCCGAGCAAAGGAGCACCGGCTGTTGGGGCGGGTCGTCGGCCATTGATCCGGTAGGGCGCCAACGGGTGGGTGAAGCTGCTCTCGGCATAAGTGCCCCACACACCGCGCGCCGCGAACTGAGGGTGGTCCAACACGGTCTGGCCATTGTTGACCGGTGAGACGGGGATCCGCAGATCGGAGGCCAACGCGACGATTTCTTCCGTGGAACGTTTCGTCGTCCATTCCCGCACAATCTGATTCCACTCGTCCCGCCGTTCCCACCGCGTCGTGGCGAGGGCCCACGCCGGGTCATCGTCGAGCAGATCCAGTTGGCCGATCATTGCCAGGAACGACTCGAATTGCTGGCGGGTATTGGTGTTGAAGCCCACCCATCCGTCCGCGGTCGGTTCGATGGAAGGGATTTCAACCTGTCGGGCCGGCACGGTCAAAGGGGAACGCCCGGCCAACTCGTGGTAGAGGTCGGCGAATCCGCTGGCGCTGAGGTGACAAGTCTCCAGCAACGAGCAGTCGATGATTTCACCAGCGCCGCCGAGTTGAACCCGTCGCAATGCGCCAAGCGCCCCGACGGCGGCATAACTGGCCATGACCCATTCGAAGACTCGACCACCCGCTTGAACGGGCGGTTGGTCCGGACGACCTCGCAACGCCAGAGTTCCGCTCTCGGCCTGGATCGTGAATTCGGTCGAGGGTCGCTCCCGGTACGGCCCGGTCAACCCGTACGGAGACAACGCCACGATCACCAGGTTTGGCGCGCGCCGTAGGAGGGCCTCGCGGTCGAGTACCCCTGGGCCGAGAGAATCGACGAACACATCGGCGGAAGCGATCAGCGGCTCCAGGTCGGCCAGCGAAGTGCCGACGACTGAACGCTTGCCGGCGTTCAAGAATTTGAACAGCGCGCCGGCGTCGTTTCGATCGCCAAACATTCTGCGACGGAACGGATCCCCGTCTGGGGCTTCGATCTTGATGACCTCTGCTCCGAGGTCGGCGAACAGCTTGGTGCAGTACGGACCGGCGATCTCCGTCGCCCACTCGACGACACGGACCCCACGCAGAGCGTTCATCGCCGTGCGAATTTCCGCGTTAGCGCCTGCGGAAGTGAGTTACTCGCACCGATGAGTGCACACACGCCACTTCCCGTCCTCGCGCTCGTGCCGATCGCCTGGCTGGCAACGACGCTAGCGACGGGAAAGCTCGCGTGTCAAGTGTGACTCGATAACGATGGCCGCGGGCGAGTTAGTCGGAGCTTTCAGTCGGCCGCGCGCACCTTCGGGGCGCGTTGGACCCGCCGGCCTCGCTTGGCGGGCGGCTTCGTCGTTGATGTGCTTACGCCCTTGGCGAGGATCTGCGAACCCAGTTCGATCTGCGCGCGGATATCCGACTCGCCCGTCCCAAACCAGCGTGGTCCCAGGCTCGTTGTGAAGATGATGAAGTTAGCCAGCAGCTCGGCGAACAGGTCGGCGTCGACGTCGGCCCTGATCTGCCCCTCGGCTTGGTAGTGGCGAACGCCTTCGGCGATAACGGCCGTACGGCGTGCGTGATTGGGTTGCAGCACGCGCAGCGAGAAGTCCGGATCTGACAACGCCCGACCGGAAATGTCCCAGCCGGGGACACCGCTGTCCCGGTCATCGATCCTTAGCCTCGCAAAGAAAAGCTGCTCGATATAGTCCTCGAGGCGCGCAGGCAGGGCCGCCACGACTTGCTCTTCGGCCTCACTGACGAGGTCCGCGATCTGTCGTGAAGCAACCTGCTCGAAGATGCCTTGCTTGTCCCCGAAGTAGTGGAACAGCATTGCCTCCGAGCAGTCGGCTCGACGGGCGATCTCCTTCGTCGCCGCGGCCGCGTATCCCGCTTCGGCAAAGACCTCAGCAGCCGCTTCAAGGAGGGCTCGTTGTTTGCCGTCCTTGTCGCGAACTCGCCGTCGCGCGCCTGTCGTCATCACACATACTTTAGCGAGCACCCTTGGACTGAGGGGAAGCTTGCACGCGTGCCGCCCCAACGCCGCCACATCCCTCAGATAGTTATCGAGTGCGACTTGACTACACGCAGCCGGCGATTTACTGTGCTGCCAAAGCAATGTGGACGGCCCCTCGTCCGGGGCTGTCTTTTGGGGCTGACCGCTGGCGTCGTCCCGAGGTCGGCATGCCCGCGTCCGGGGCGGAAAGGACCACCCATGGTGAGCAAATCACCGGAGGAACACGCCCGGAACCTCGATCTTCGTCATCAGGATTTCAACGACCAAGAATTCCTCTACGAGGTGTACGCGGTGATGCGGGAGAACGGCCCGTTCAGCCACCAGGATGTCCCGTTCCTGGGCCCGACCCCGGGCGGCGCGTGGGTCGCCACCCGCTACGACGACTGTTATGAGATCTTGCGTGATTGGCGCAGCTTCTCCAGCAAGCCCATGGGACTTGAGGGCAACCCGATGTCCTTCGGCGACATCGTGATCACCTTGGATCCGCCACGGCAGCAACAGCTTCGCAAGGTTCTCAACCCCTATTTCTCTCCTGGTCGCATGAAGGACTTGGAGCCCCAGGTGCGCGCGGTTACCGATGGATTGATCGACAACTTCATCGAATTGGGCCGCGGCGATCTCGCCGACGTCGCATGGCAGCAACCCGGGATCGTGTTCTTCCGGTACCTACTCGGCATGCCCGTCGAGGACGTTCCGCTCTACATCGAGACTGCCGACCTCGCGATCAATGGTGAGAGCGAAGAGATCCGAAACGGTTCGATGACGAATCTGTACCTCCGCGTGCGCGAGGAGATCGACAAGCGTCGTGGTGAACCACCGCGTGACGACCTGATCGATGTCTTGCTAGCCGCGGAGATCGACGGCGAAAAGTTGAGCTTCGACGACGTTGTCGCGAATGTCATGCTGCTGGTTCAGGCCGGGCTCGAAACGACCTCAAGTGCAATGTCGTTCGCCTTCTTTTATCTGGGCACCCACGCTTCAGAGCGCGACCGCCTCGTCCGTGACGCCCACCTGATGCCCACGGCGATAGAGGAATTCATCCGTTTCGCAGGTTCGGTCCACGGATTGCATCGTTCAGTCGCGGAAGAGGTGGAACTGAGCGGCCAGAAGTTCTGTCCCGGTGAGACGGTCGTCGTGAACTATGCGGCCGCCAACCGAGACGCGCGCGAGTTCGACGAGCCGAACAAGTGCATCCTCGACCGACAGACCAACCGCCACCTCGGGTTTGGCGCCGGCGTCCATCGCTGTCTGGGCTCCAACCTCGCGCGACTCGAGTTTCGGGTAGGCGTGGAGCAGACCCTGAAGCGGATACCGGACTACGCCATCCCTCCGGGGGCGAAAGTCGATTTCCACGGGAACTCGGTCACCCGGGGCTACCGCGCCCTGCCCGTTGTCTTCACGCCGGGCGCCCGCGTCTGCCGATGAGGAGCCGGCGGGCCATCGCCCATATCATCTCGCAGCCAACGCAATAGCGAAGTCAGGGAGGAACTTGTGGACAAGCAAGATCTGCAATGGATGATCTCGGTTGATGACCACATCATCGAGCCACCGACCTTATGGGTCGACCGCGCATCGGCCGCCGATCGCGATCGGGTGCCACACGTCGAGCGGATCGACGGCGTCGACACGTGGATCTACGACCAAGCCCGCGCGTCGGTGATGGGCATCCTGGTCGCGGCTCACCAAAGGCCGGCTGAGTATTCCCCGCTGCCAGTGAATTACGACGAGATGCCCCGTGCCTACTTCGACCCGGTGGCGCGCATCCCCGACATGGACGAGGATCATGTGATCGCTGGGCTGAACTTTCCGTTCTTCCCCCGGTTCTGCGGTCAGATGTTCGCCCACCTCGGTGACCGCGACCTCGGTCTCAAGTGCGTGCAGGCCTACAACGACTTCGTCATCGATGAGTGGTGCGCGTCCGCGCCCGGTCGCTACATCCCGATGGTCATCGTTCCGCTGTGGGATACCCGACTGGCCGTCGAGGAGACGCTACGGTGCGCGGGCAAGGGCGCCAAAGCAATCGCCTTCTCAGAGAACATGCACCCGCTGGGATTTCCGTCCATTCACTCGGGAGCATGGGATGATTTCTTCGCGGTGGCGAACGAGACGAAGATGCCGCTGTGCACACACATCGGGTCGTCCTCGGTCAGCCCGACCACGTCGCCCGACGCGCCTTTCGGGGTTCAGGCGGTCAACATCAACCTCAATCTGGCGAACTCAACCACGGACTGGCTGTTCTCGGGGAAGCTGCAAAAGTACCCCGATTTGAAGATCGTGCTGGCCGAGGGCGGCATCGGCTGGATTCCCTACCTCATCGAGCGTGCCGAACATGTGGCCGCCGACTACCAATACCTGCGCGCCAACAACTGGGCGGTTGACCCGGCGACGATGCGTTTGACCCCCGTGCCCACCGATCCCGACATTTTCCCGGAGTCGCCGCGCCAGCTCTTCCGCGACCACATGTACGGCTGCTTCATCGAAGACGACTTCGGGGCGGCTAATCTCGACCAGATCGGCGTCGACAATGTGATGATCGAAACCGATTACCCGCACACCGACAGCCTCTGGCCCAACTCCCTTCAGGCCGCTCACAAGGCACTCGACGGCCGGTCCGACCTCGACAAGTACAAAGTGCTGCAGGGTAATGCCCGTCGGGTGTTCGACTTTGAGCCCGCCCCGTATCCGTCGCCGAAGTAGTCAGCCCGACGGAATTCGTTTGATGCGGGAGTACCAGAGCCTCATCGACGGTAAGTGGTTGAGCGACAACGCTCTGGGCACCATCGACGTTATCGATCCGTCCAATGAGGAGTTGATCGGCCGAGTCGTCGACGGTGGACCAAAGCAGGCGGCCATGGCGATCGAGGCCGCCCGGCGGGCTTTCGACGAAGGGCCTTGGCCGTGGATGCCGGTGCGGGAGCGGGCGAGGATCATCAAGCGGTTCGCAGAGATCCTCGATGAGCGCAAAGCGGAACTTCGAGAGCTGATCGTCGCCGAGATCGGCTCGACCGGCTTCATCACCGACCTGATTCAGGTTGGGGGTGCTATCGAGGCGGCCCACTACTACGGCGACTTCGTCGAACACGATGTGACGTGGGTGGAGACACCGGGCGGGCCCGTGGTTTCGCCGACCGGCCTGGGTGGCGTGACGGTGGTCCGCGAGCCGGTCGGGGTGGTCGGAGTCATCACGCCGTTCAACTTTCCCTTCTCGATCAACATTCAGAAGTGCCTGGCCGCCTTGGCCGTCGGCTGCACGGTGGTACTCAAGCCCCACCCGTGGACCCCGATGAACGCCTTGGAGCTGGCCAAGGTTGGTCAGGAAGCGGGCCTCCCGCCCGGAGTGTTCAACGTGGTCGTGGGCGGCGCGGACGTGGGGGAGGAGCTGTGTACGCACCGCGGCGTCGACATGATCGGATTCACCGGTTCGACGGCGACCGGTCGACGCATCCGCGAACTGTCGGCGGCCACGATGAAACGCGCACAACTGGAACTCGGCGGCAAGAGCGCGCACATCGTTCTGGACGATGTGACCGAAAGTGACGTTGCAGGAATAGGGTTCGGTCAGGTGCTGATGCATGCCGGACAGGCATGCACCGTCACGTCGCGACTGCTGTTGCCCGAGCACCTGCTCGAAGCGTATGTCGAGGGCCTCAAAGCCATGGCTCCGATGATCACGGTCGGGGATCCGCGTGATCCCGCCACTGTCGTCGGTCCGCTTATCAGGGATCAGCAGCGTCAGCGAGTTGAGTCCTTCGTTCAGTCGGGCCTGCAGGATGGCGCGCGGCTGGTGGTCGGCGGGAAACGTCCCGAACATCTCGAACGCGGCTTCTACTACGAACCGACGGCATTTGTTGACTGCCGCAGCGACATGCGCTTATGCCAGGAAGAGGTGTTCGGACCCGTGCTGGCGGTGACGACCTATCGCTCCGAAGACGAAGCCATCCGCATCGCGAACGACTCCATCTACGGTCTGGCGGGTCTGGTGATGACCCGCAACTCCGCAAGGGGATTCAACGTCGCCAGACAGGTCAGAACAGGCACCATCATGGTGCAGACTGTCGCACCCGGTGTCGACCTAGGAACCAATCCCGGTGGCGGGCAGGGTCCCGGCTGGTCCTTGCCGGCGCGCGGCATGTTCAACGGCGGGGGGCCGTTCGGCGGCTTCAAGCAAAGTGGACTTGGCCGAGAGCAGGGGCGTTGGGGCTTCGAGGAATACACCGAGCTGAAATCAATCACCATGATGTAGCGCGGAAAGGTCACGTGATGGAACTTCTCAGGGACGTCCGGGTTCTCGAGGTGTCATTGTTCTCCGCGGATGCACTGGGTGGCCACCTGGCAGACCTGGGCGCAGACGTAATTAAGGTCGAACCACCCGGCGGCGGTGGGTTTCGCGGTTCGGCGGTTTCGGGCGGGGAGTTGCAGGACTCGCACTGGAATCGCGGCAAGAAGAGTGTGTCGATAAACCTGAAAACGAACGAGGGTCAAGATGCGTTTCGCCGCCTGGCCGCGACGGCGGCGGTGGTGATCGACGGTCTGCGTTACGGAACCGCGCAGCGGCTCGGCTTCAGCTACGACGACATCGTCGCGGTCAACCCCACCGTTGTCTACTGCGTGCTCAACGGCATGGGCAGTTATGGGCCCTATACCCGGTTAGCCACACACGGGCTGTCCTTCGACTGTTTCGCCGGCTTGAGTCCGCCGATCATCGAAACGGACGGAACGCCACGCCTTTCGGGGGCGGCGGCAGGGACGACTGGGGTACTAGCGGGACCGCTGTACGCAGCGATGGGCGTACTCGCCGCGCTGCACGCCGCCGGGCGCGACGGCCAGCCGCAGTACGTCGAAGTAGCACAGGTCGACGCGGCGATCAATTGGAACTTTCAACACCTCACCGCGCTGGCGAACGGTCAACCGACCTTCGGCGAGGGAATCCGCGCTTCGCTTCGCTACCAGTACTACCGAACCGGCGACGGCAACTACGTGGTGTTCAACGCCTTGGAGGACAAGTTCTGGCTGAGATTCTGCGAGTCACTCGACAGGATGGATCTTTACGAACCGGGACGCCAGAAGCCGGGCACGGATCTCGAGGCAGAGTCCCGGCTGCGCGAGGAGTTAACCGCAATTTTTGCGAGCCGCACACGCAAGGAATGGACCGACTTCTTCATTGCGACCGATATCGCAGGAGCCCCGGCATTTTTGGGAGCAGACCTGTTCGACGACGACCACGCGAAGGCTCGCCGACTCGTCTACGAGCAGGCCCAGCCGGACGGTACGTCGCAGCGATTGATTGGAACGTGCATCAAGACCAAATCCGACGAAGGTTTTGCACCGCCAGCAGCGCCGCAAGTCGGGCAGCATACGGAAGAGTTACTCACCGCCATCGCAGGCTACGACGCGGCCGGAATTGAGCGCCTTCGTTCGACTGGCGCAATCTGAACACCGCATGCCCACGGAGGCGCAAACATGAGGAAGTTCGGCGTCTCATCGCTACTGTGCACACCGGCGATCGCGCCGCGCGTGGCCACGCAACACCCGAGTGGGTGTTGCGCAACGGGCGGGCCGACGCTCCACGTGCGGATGGCGCAGGCAAACATGTTTCGGTCCGCGCTTATTCGGCGAGTATGACCACTGCATGAGGCTGGGTCCTGCCAAACATCGAGCGGACGTTGAGACACTAGAACGTATGATCATGGCAGGCCATTTGGCTCTTGAACAGGGAATTTATCCCGTCGCATTGACCGACTTAAGACGCTGGTCATACACTCTTGGTATAAATGTCCGTATACCGACGCATATCTAGGCCCAGCGGAAGTTGAGACATCGATGAACGTGAACAGCACCGCCCCGAACGTCTTCGACGCCGGACTCCCGACGTTCAACTACAGCCTCGACGCCGCTCCGCAGGACATCCTCGAGGACGTCCGGGAGGCGCAATCGCGCGCGCCCATCGCCATCGGGCCCGTCGGCCCGGAAATCCTGTCCTACGAGCTGGCTCGAGAAATTTTGCGCGACAACAGGTTCAGGATGCCACCGGGCATCACGCTGGCAGCACAGGGCATCACCTCAGGCCCGTTGTACGACAAACTGATGAGCAGCCTCCTCGGACTCGACGGACCGCCGCATACCCGCTTACGCAAACTGGTTTCACGAACGTTCACGCCCCGTGCGACGGCGCGTCTTCAGGACACCATCAACGAGGTGGTGAATGGCCTGATCGACCAAGTGATCGACGCCGGACGTTGTGACATCGTGGCCGACATCGCGCGGCCGTATCCGACTCCCATCATGTGCGCGCTGATCGGTGCGCCTCGCGCGGACTGGCAGCTGTTCTCCCAATGGACCGACGAAGTGTTCAAAGCCTTCAGTTTTCAGACTGACGCCAATTTCGATGAGGCCGCGATCTTGAGCGCGTGGAGCGAACTCGATGCGTATGTCGATGACATGGTCGACGCCCGCCGAAACCACCTGACCGATGACCTGCTCTCGGATCTCATCCGCGCGGAGAGCGACGGCGACCGGCTCAATCTCGACGAACTCCGCATGCTGGTGGCCGGCTTCTTGATGGCGGGAACGGACACGACACGGAATCAGCTGGCCGCGTCGGTGCAGGTGCTCTGCGACCATCCGGATCAGTGGGCGAAGCTGGGCGACCAACCAGAGCTTGCGATGCAGACGGTTGAGGAGAGCATGCGCCATTCACCGGCGGTCTGTCTCGCACCGCGCGCTGCCATGGAGGATGTCGAATTCGCCGGTTACATGTTCCCGGCAGGAACCTTCGTACTCGTGAATACCTTTGCGGCCAATCGTGATCCAGCGATCTACGACGATGCTGACCGCTTCGACATCGCGCGCCAGGACCTGCCCGTCATACTGACCTTCGGCGGCGGCGCGCACTACTGCCTGGGAGCGAACCTGGCACGCCGGGAACTGGCAGATGCCCTGGCCATCCTCACCCGGCGTCTCGCTGCACCCCATCGCGTCGGTCCGGCCCCGTGGAAGTCCTTGCTGGGAATGTCCGGCCCGACGACACTGACGATCGAGTTCGACGCCGAAAGGCTTGTGGGAGCGGATGCGTAGTCGCGGTTGGGCGGGAGCGACGCCCGCCTCGGACGAAGAGGCGATCGCCCGCATTCTGGATGCGGTCGACGAGGTGGTCGCCGAAAACGGACCGGCGATACGCCTGGCCGACGTCGCCCGGAAACTCGGGGTCACTCGCCAGACGGTGTACCGGTACTTTCCTAATGCCGACGCGTTGCTGATCGCCAGTGGGATGCGTGCGGTCGACGGATTCCTCGACCAGCTCGCAGAACATGTCCGAGGACTCAACGACCCTGTCACCGCCGTCGTCGAATGCGTTTCCTTCGGACTCGAAAACCTCAGCGGTGACCCGCAGCTGGAGAGTTTGCTGACGGAACGGCGGGAGGGCCAAGCGGTCACGTCGCTGACTTCCGACACAGCGATTGCATTTTGTTTGTCGGCTTTTCACCGCCTCGATGTCGATTGGCAGCTGCACGGCTTCGACGACGCCGCCCTCGGTGAGCTTGCCGAAATGACCCTGCGCACTGTGCAGTCTTTCCTCACCGATCCCGGGCAGCGGCAGCGCGACCAAATCGCACTACGCCGCTTTGTTGCGCGATGGCTCGGTCCAGCGATCCTCTATCAACGGATGACGTCGCTGTCGGGCGTGCTGTCCTGAGCTACCCGATGGAGGGAGTTGCAGATTCATGGGTGTCAAGACTGCGAGTGAGTTGTTCTACGACCCCTACGACGTCGAACTCAACGCCGACCCGTATCCGCTGTTTCGACGGCTCCGCGAGGAAGCGCCGCTGTCCTACAACGAACAACACAACTTTTACGCGCTGAGCCGATTCGACGACGTGCATGCGGCGCTGAATGACCATGAGACGTTCAGCTCTGCCCGGGGCAACATCCTCGAGTTGATCAAGGCTGACATGCCGATTCCGCCCGGACTGTTCCTCATGGAGGACCCGCCCCTTCACGACATCTATCGCCGGAGCCTTTCTCGCATGTTCACGCCACGCAAGATGCGCGAGGTCGAGGCCACCGCACGGCAATTCTGCGCCGAGAGTCTAGATCCGTTTATTGGTGCCGGGGGATTCGACTTCATCGCCAATTTGGGTGCCGAGATGCCGGTGAGAGTCGTGTGCAGGCTGCTGGGAATTCCCGATGAGATGCGGCAGGAGGTCATCGACCTCGCCGAAGGTCACGTCAACACCGAGGCCGGCGGGGAAATGAAAGCCGCGTCCTCGGGGCTGGAAACAGGACAGTTATTCGCCGAGTACCTCGATTGGCGCGCTGAACATCCCTCCGACGACATCGTCACCGACTTGCTCAGCGTCGAATTCACCGACCTCGATGGCACGATACGGGGATTGACCCGTGAGGAAATACTGATTTGCATCACGCTGGTGGCTGCGGGCGGCGCCGAGACGACGACCCGGCTAATCGGATGGGCGGGCAAGGTTTTAGCCGAGCATCCCGCGCAGCGGCGGGATCTGGTCGCCGATCGCAGCCTGATTGCCGGCACAATCGAGGAGCTGCTGCGTTTCGAACCTCCCGCGCCACACATCGCGCGCACCGTCACACGCGATCTGCAGTACTACGGACAACCGGTGCCGGCCGGCAGCATCATGATGTTGCTCGCCGGTGCTGCGAACCGTGACCATCGGCAATTCCCACCCGATGGCGACGTCTTCGACATTCACCGCAAAGCCGGAGCCCATGTTGGCTTTGGTGTGGGCGTGCACTACTGCCTGGGAGCATCATTGGCCCGGATGGAGGGACGCGTGGCGCTCGACGAGGTGCTCAACCGCTTTCCGGAGTGGAACATCGATATGGCTGGGGCCCGCATGACCACGACATCGACAGTCCGCGGCTGGGAAACTCTGCCAGCCGTCCTAGCATGAACACGCCGTCCGACCCGATGCCCGTAACCAATCGCGGCGCAACTACTTAACATCGGCCTTGATCACATCCACGGTGTAGCGAGGGCTCGCCGAGAGCGATTCGGGACAATCGGCAATCACTGCACTGGCCGCCCGTTCGGCTGCTCGCGCGGAACGCCGGAGTCAGTGCCCGGCGACGGCCTGCACCAGCATGGTCGCGGAAGGGCTTGACAACAACCAGTTTCCGTTTTGATTGACGAACATGAGGGGTTTCGTCACCGGCGCCGTCAGCTTGGGCCCAGAGACCGCCACGTCGGACATGACCGTAGTGGGACCGTTCTGTTGGATGTTGGAGACGCCAAACGACAACGGGAGCTGACCGTTCCGGTAGGCCACTCTCAGCTCGTGATCCATCTCATGGCCCTCGCCCGAACCGATGCCGCCTTCGACGAGACCATCTTTGGTCCTGTATGACACGCCCGGATTGGAGAGGTTGTTGAGGATGTCGGTTAGCTGGTCAGGGGTTGGCAGGGGCAGTGTCGACGCGGGTTGCGGCGGGTCCTGTGGCAGCGGAGCGCCGACCGAGGCCAGTTGCACACGGGGCAGGCCCGCGGGCGCAATGCCCGATGCGCTGGATGCCAGCCCGGCGGCGCCACCGCCAACGACGGCCAGTGCAGCCGCGCTGACGGCAATGGATTTCATGGATTTCATGGTTCTCCCACTTTTGCGCACGGACGTGCGGGGCTGTTCCCCGCCTCTTGATGCCGGCACTTTGTCCTGGGCACATACTGCCTCAATGTGTGGGCCCAAAACCGCTGTGCATCAATCGCAATCAACCTGTTAGGAAACCGTAGTGCCGGTCGAAAGCCTGATCCTCGCCAGCGTCGGCAGTGCCCTCTTGCCTGCAGCGTCGCCCGAACCGCCCGTTAGCCGGCCGCGTTGGGAAGAAGTGGCGGGCAGTTGCCCGTCGAGTCCGTCGCCAACTCGAAGTGCCACAGCTCGTTGGCGTAAATCCGACACAGCCCGAAGCGGGACCCGTGGGAGATGAGCCATTCGTCGGCGCCCGCACCCCCGACGTCGACCGCCTCGCCGGTGACGTGCTTGGACATCTCCGGGGTTTGCACGTATCGCCGCGCCGCGGCGAGGCTGCCGTAGGTTCACACGGCGTTGTCCAGCAGCCGCTGCTGAAACTCCGGCGACCGCCAGCCCGAGGTGATGGTCATGGTTATGCCGTCCAAGGCGGCCGCGGTGGCGGCGCCCTGAATCGCTTTCAACAACGCCGGGTCGAGGCGCGCGATTGCGGAGTATTGGACGTCGAACGGCGTGAGTTGCCCTCCGGTTGGCAGGGAGCCGTCGCCGGGGTCGGCAGCGGGATCCAAAGGGATGGTGTGATCGGCAAGCCTGGTGGGCGGCCCCGGCGGATCTGACGGCGCGAGGAAGCCGAAGGCCACTGCAATGGCGGCGGCCAACGCAACTGATCGCATGCTCCATCTCCTGGCGGTTTCTTGACACTCTACCGATGCGGCCGGCCAGTTGAGCCCTGCTGAGCGTTAGTCTTGGTAGCCACCGTGCGCACGCGGTTCGCATGTAAACGGCGCAACTGAATCAAGTTCTGTGACAACAATTTTCACGCCGTTAGATAGCGCTGGCGCATTGGCGTTCCGGGCCCGTGCATCGTCAAACCTGAATGATGAGAGGGGCTTACCATCCTGGATCGATGGGCCAACGGCCTTGAAGCTGCAGGGACGCCGCGATGTCGCCACACACAGGGGTGTGCGGCCCCAGACCATAATGCCGGCACCCCTTACTTCTCCAGGTCGTCTACAATTGGGCAACTTGGCCCAGTACGCGCATCACCAGCCCCTGGGAGGCGACATGGTCGAGCATCGCCACGTCGAATGGGATCCTGACACGCGACGCATCCTGACGACCCGGCTCCTGTTGCGCCCATGGCAACTCGACGACGACCGCGCCGCCTACGGGATATACGGAGCGCCGGAGGTTTCGCGTTGGCTGTGTCCGGCGCTGCCCTTGATCACCGACCACGCGCACATGCGCCAACTCCTAGGCGAATGGATCGCCCAGAGCGACCCAACCGGATTACCCCTGGGCCGATGGGCGATCACCGATAGAAACTCTGGCGACCTGATCGGGGGAGTGGCACTGCTTCCACTTCCGCCCGGCTGCACTGACCTCGAGATCGGATGGCAGGTCGCACCGACGATGTGGGGTCACGGCTACGGCGCGGAAGCCGGTCATGCGGTGGCGCACCAAGCATTCACGAACATCGGTGTCAGCGAGGTGTTCGCCGTGGTGCGGCCAGGCAATCGTCGCGGAGTGGCTACGGCGCGGCGGGTGGGCATGGAATGGGTCGGGGAGACCGACAAGTACTACAACCTGACCCTTGAGATCTACCGACTTAGCAAAGCAGATTTGGATCTGCCCGAGCCGGCCTGTGCACCGGCGCCCGAATCGCCCTAGCCCCCGCGATCACTTCGGGAACGTCTGCTCGAGTCGCAAGGGCCTAGCGACTCAGCACGCGGTAGAAGGTGGTCTGTGACTTTCCGTCCTCGGCGAACTGGGCCAAGGCTTCCATGCTCAGCGCGAAATGATCGGTTTGGACGTGAAGGTCGACACCGTGCTGGTTGCGGAACCGCTGGTAAAGCGTGAAATGTCCAGGCCGATCGCGGTCTTCGTGAAGCCGAAAGGTGCTGATGGCTCCTTCGGCCAGCGACTGAGGGATTAATTTAACAAAGGCACGTCGCAGGTCGTCTCCTCTGCCCGGCAAAGCCGTGGCCTCGGTGATCAGCACTACTTCTTCATCTGGGCCGTACATGGTTGACGCTCCTTCACCGTCGCGGCAAGGCTGTACGCAATCGCGGTATCGAGTAACTGATGGCCGCCAGCCAGGTAAACGACAATCGCGGTCGCCTTCCTAGGCGCGTACTGGGTATTGCAACCCACAGCCATGCCAAGCATACACGCTCGAAAGTTGCCACTGCGCCGAATTTCTGAGTGCGCGTTCATAACTCAGCGAGGGGCGGGGCTCTTATCTTTGCTGAATGCCCCTGCCTGGGGTTGACGTCGCGAAGCCGGCGCCCGCCCCGGCTAGAACTCACCCGGGTGAAACAACGCTGGGGTGATGACGGCTCACCCGGCCGGGCAGCAGACTCGAGGCCAGTTCAACGTCGACATACCGGGTGCCGGATGTCGTCGCCAACGCTACAACTCTTCGTGCCGGGCAACGGCGGTAATCGCCCAGCAGGAGCCGTCCAGAATGACTAACAGAAGGGTCCCACCATGCACTTCGATTCCAAGAAGGTCGTCGTCGTCGGAGGCAGCGCCGGTATGGGCCGGCAGGTCGCCGTTGATGTCGTGCGCCACGGCGGTAGCGCGGTGATCGTCGGCCGGTCGAAAGACCGTGTCGATGACACCGTCAACGAATTGACCGCCGGAGGTGGCCAAGCCTGGGGGATCGCTGCGGAGTTGACCGATCGCGCCGCGGTCGACGATGTGCAGCGCACGCTTTCCGAGGACCACAGCGACGCGACGCTGTTGGTCAACGCGGCCGGATTCTTCGTCCCCAAGCCATTTCTCGAGTACGACGCGCTGACCTACGACTCGTACATGGAGCTCAACTATGCGTTGTTCTTCCTGACGCAGACCGTCGTCGCGGGCATGATCGCCCGTGGGGAGGGCGGCTCCATTGTCAATATCGGCAGCATGTGGGCACACCAGGCGATCGGTCTGACCCCCTCGTCTGTGTATTCGATGCAAAAGGCCGGCCTGCATGCGCTCACCCATAACCTGGCCATCGAGCTTGCCGGACACAAGATCCGCGTCAACGCGGTGGCGCCGGCCGTCGTCAAGACCCCGCTGTACGAGGGCTTCATTCCGAAGGACGAGATCGACGCCACGCTGGCCACTTTCGCCCCGCTTCATCCGCTGGGACGAGTCGGCACCCCTGCCGACATCGCCAACGCCGTGACGTACCTGCTGTCGGATCAGGCAAGTTGGGTCACCGGCGCGATTCTCAACGTCGACGGCGGCATCATGGCCGGCCGCAACTAACTCAAGAGCGACGCAAGACCTACCGAAACCCCAAGCGCATCACCATAAAGCCTGCGCGAACAAAGGAGACCAGGTGTCACACCAATACAGCAAGGACCCCGCCGCGGTCGAGGCGCTCAGTCCCGAGCAATACCACGTCACCCAGGAGAGCGGCACGGAGCTTCCGTTCACCGGCGAATATTGCGACAACCATGAACCCGGCATCTACGTCGACATCGTTTCTGGCGAACCACTTTTCGCATCGGTGGACAAATTCGACAGCGGAAGTGGCTGGCCAAGCTTCACCCAGCCCATCAACGCGGACAACCTTGTTGAGCGGCGTGACCGCAGCCACTTCATGGAGCGGGTGGAGGTGCGATCAGCCCATGCCGATAGCCATCTGGGGCACGTGTTCCCGGACGGCCCCAGAGAAGCCGGCGGGTTGCGCTACTGCATCAACTCGGCGTCGCTGCGCTTCATCCACCGCGATGACCTGGAAGCCCAGGGTTACGGGCAATACCTGCGCTTGTTCACGAAAGACGTCTCCGAGCAAGGCCAGAGCGTGAGCGGGCAGAAATCATGACCGACCACAAGATCGCCGTTCTCGCCGGCGGGTGCTTTTGGGGCATGGAGGACCTGTTCCGCCGGCAGCCCGGTGTGGTGTCCACCCGGGTCGGCTACACCGGCGGCAGCAACACGCATCCCACCTACCACAATCACCCCGGCCACGCCGAGGCAATCGAAATCACCTACGACCCAGGCGAGACCAATTACCGGGCGCTGCTGGAATTCTTCTTCCAGATCCACGACCCGACCACCAAGAACCGCCAGGGCAACGATGTCGGAACAAGTTACCGGTCGGCGATCTTCTATCTCGACAACGAGCAAAAGCAAATCGCCATGCAGACCATCGCCGACATCGAGAATTCAGGGCGATGGCCCGGGACGGTCGTCACCGAGGTCAACCAGGCCGACGAGTTTTGGGAAGCGGAACCTGAGCACCAGAACTACCTGCAACGCTACCCATCCGGCTACACCTGCCACTACATCCGCCCCGAATGGACGTTACCCAATCGCGCTGATGGGGCCGGCGCGGAGGCAGCGACGGCGGAACATGCCGAGCCCACTCAATAGCTACATCGGCTCGGCAACACACGTCGAGAATCCGATGACTCCGCCCGATTGCCAGGTGCTGTTGAGCGCCTACGCGCCGTTGGTGCTCTATGGCGCCGCATGCGCTGCAGCTTGGGTCTTGCCGCGGCCCGGAAACCGGCGCGAGAGGCGGTGACGGGATGACTCAGAACCCGAATCTGGCAGCGCTAGCGGCGGCGGGGGTGTCGGTCTGGCTGGATGACTTGTCGCGCACCCTGCTGCATTCCGGCAAGCTGCGGCAATTGATCGACACGAGAAGCGTTGTCGGCGTTACCACTAACCCGTCCACCTTTGAGCGCGCGCTTTCACACGGCCGCGCCTACGATGGCCAGATCGCCGAGCTGACGGCCCGCGGTACGGACATCGACACCGCCGTCCGCACGGCGATCACCGACGACGTTCGGGCGGCGTGCGATGTGCTACGCCCGCAGTGGGAGGCCTCCGGCGGCGTCGACGGAAGAGTGTCCATCGAGGTCGATCCGTCGTTGGCGCACAACACCGACGCGACAGTCACGCAGGCCGTCGAGTTGGCCAAGGTCGTCGACCGGCCCAATGTGTTGATCAAAATACCGGCGACAGCCGCTGGGCTGCCCGCGATCACCGCGACGCTGGCCAAAGGTGTCTCGGTCAATGTGACGCTGATCTTCTCCGTACAGCGGCACCGAGAGGTGATGAACGCCTACCTGGCCGGTATCGAAGCCGCCCAGCACGCGGGCGCTGATATATCTCAAATCCATTCGGTGGCATCGCTGTTCGTGTCTCGCGTAGACACCGAAGTCGACAAGCGGCTCGAGTCGATCGGCACCGACCGGGCGCTCTGCTTGCGGGGGCAGGCGGGAGTTGCCAACGCCCGGTTGGCCTACGCGGCCTACCAGCAGGTCTTCGAAGCCGAACCACGCTACACGGCACTGCGCGCCGCGGGTGCTCGCGTGCAACGCCCGCTCTGGGCCTCTACCGGAGTGAAGAACACCGCCTACCCCGACACGATGTACGTCACCGAACTCGTCGCACCGAACGCCGTCAGCACCATTCCTGAGTCGACACTGGAGGCCCTGGCCGACCACGGCGTCATCGCCGGCGAAACCGTGATCGGCAAGGCGGCGCACGCACAGGAAGTGTTCGATCGGCTGACCGCGGTCGGTATCGATCTGCCCAACGTGTTCGCTGTGCTCGAACATGACGGGGTGTCCAAGTTCGCGGCGTCCTGGTCGCGGGCACTCCAACACTAGAGACTCTGTGGCGCTTGAACTGTCGCCGATCTAGGAGACCCATCTCATGTCCACTTCGGCGCCGCCGTTGGGAGGGCTTCGGGCCGCCCGGCCATTCCCGGAGCGTACCGGTCCCAAGGGCAGCCTGATCTACCGGCTGATCACCACGACCGATCACAAGGTGATCGGGGTGATGTATGTTGTCGCGTGCTTTGCGTTCTTTCTCGTCGGCGGGCTCATGGCGCTGCTGATGCGTGCCGAGTTGGCCGCACCCGGGCTGCAGTTTCTATCCAACGAGCAATACAACCAACTGTTCACCATGCACGGTACGGTCATGCTGCTGCTTTATGCGACCCCGATCGTGTTCGGCTTCGCGAACCTGGTGCTGCCCCTGCAGATCGGCGCCCCCGATGTTGCCTTCCCTCGGCTCAACGCATTGTCATTCTGGCTGTTTGTCTTTGGTGCGCTGATCGCCCTAGCGGGCTTCGTCACCCCCGGCGGCCCGGCGGGCTTCGGGTGGACCGCCTACACCCCGCTGTCCAAAGCCATCCATTCCCCGGGCCCTGGGGGAGACCTCTGGATCCTAGGGCTCATCGTTGGCGGCCTGGGCACCATTCTCGGCGGGGTCAACATGATCACCACCGTGGTGTGCCTGCGGGCCCCGGGCATGACGATGTTTCGGATGCCGATCTTCACCTGGAACATCCTGGTGACCAGCATCATGGTGCTCGTCGCGTTTCCGCTGCTGACTTCGGCGTTGTTCGGTCTGGCCGCCGACCGCCACCTGGGCGCGCACGCGTTTGATCCCGCAAGCGGGGGAGTCCTGCTGTGGCAGCACATGTTCTGGTTCTTCGGGCATCCCGAGGTCTACATCATCTCGCTGCCGTTCTTCGGCATTATCACCGAAGTCATCCCCGTGTTTGCCCGCAAACCGTTGTTTGGCTACCTCACCATGATCTACGCCACCATCAGCATCGGGGCGCTGTCGATCGCGGTGTGGGCTCATCATCTCTATGCCACCGGCGCGGTGCTGCTGCCGTTTTTCTCGTTCGCGACCTATTTGATCGCTGTCCCTACCGGCATCAAATTCATCAATTGGATCGGCACCATGTGGAAGGGCCAGTTGACCTTCGAGACCCCCATGCTTTTCGTCGTGGGCTTTTTGGTGACTTTTCTGCTTGGTGGCCTATCGGGCGTGCTGCTCGCCAGCCCGCCGATCGACTTCCACGTCACCGACACCTACTTTGTGGTCGCTCACTTCCACTACGTGCTGTTTGGCACCATCGTGTTCGCTACTTACGCCGGCGTGTATTTCTGGTTTCCCAAGATGACCGGGCGGTTACTCGACGAACGGCTGGGCAAGTTGCACTTCTGGCTGACGCTGATCGGGTTTCACACAACATTTTTGGTGCAACACTGGCTCGGCGACAAGGGGATGCCACGCCGGTACGCCGACTACTTGCCCACCGACGGATTCACCGCGCTCAACGTCATCTCGACGGTCGGGGCGTTCGTCCTCGGGGTTTCGATCCTGCCGTTCGTGTGGAACGTGTTCCGTAGCTGGCGCTACGGCGAACCAGTCACCGTCGACGATCCATGGGGCCATGGCAACTCCCTGGAGTGGGCCACTAGCAGCCCACCCCCGCGGCATAACTTCACCGAGCTGCCCCGCATCCGCTCCGAGCGGCCCGCCTTCGAACTGCACTATCCGCACATGATTAAACGGATGCGCGCCGAGGCGCACGTCGTGCGCGCACGAGCGAACACGCGATGACTGCGGCTGGAATGTTCACGATTGAGGCGGAGACTCGATTTAACAAATGGGAGGGACTATGAACGGGTACGTTGCTGGCGTCATTGGCGGCATTACCGGCGGACTCGCCATAGCCGCGCTTGGCATGGCCTACGGCGCGGTGAGTGGGCGGGGTCTGTGGAGGCTGCCCAACAGTATCGGCGGGCTCATTCTTGGCCAAAGGCACGCAGACGCAAGGTCGTTTGGAGTGGCCACCCTGGTCGGCGTGGCCCTGCACGTCGTGCTCTCCGCCGCATTCGGCATCGTCATCGTTCTTCTCGCGCAGGATTTCACCCACGCGTACCTGGCAACTGGTCTGGTGGTCGGGGCGGGGCTCTGGCTCATCAATTATGTTGGCATCGGCTCGATTCATCCGGCCGCCCGTGAGGTCGCGAAGTTGAACCCTGTCCCGATCGCGCTCGGGCTGCACCTGCTATTCGGGTTGATTGCCGGCGCGGTCGCCTTCTTAATCCAGCGACCATGAGATTGTCGTCATAACATTGCGGCTGTGCTGGCGGGGTCCAGAACGGGCTCGTGCATAAGCTGCTAAGCCTCTTCCAATGCCTCACCGAGTGATTGAAGAACCTTGTTGTGCTGCGCGTTGGCAAGCGCGTGACCCACGACCAACACGGCGACGACTGGCCATTCCATGATCCCAACTACGGCCAATGCACCGACGCCGGCGTAGAAAGCAAGTTGTTCCGGTGGCGGTACGGTCAGGGTGACGCTCCTGGGCGATGACGGGGAAACCTTGCGCGTGCGCCGAATTCTCGCTTTATTCATCACGCCTCCTGGCCGCATGGCCAACTGGCGAGTCGAACAGTAAATCGCGCAATTGTTTTCGCCCGCGGTTGAGCCTCGAACCGACGGTTCCCTGCCGAGTGTCCGTCATGGCGGCGATCTCCTTGTACGAGTATCCAGCAATGTCGGCAAAATATACGACGATGCGAAACTGCTTGGGCAAGGCCATCATTGCCGCCTTGAGGTAGGGGTTGGGCAGCACTTCGAGCGCCTGGTCCTCGGCTGACCGGAGGCCACCGGCGGTTCGTGCGGCACTGGTCACCAGCTGTCGATCGGTGATCTCACCACTCGGGTGTTGTGCGGGACGGCGCTTTTGCCTGCGATAAGTGTTGATATAAGTGTTGATCATGATCCGCCGCAGCCATGCGTTCAGGTTGGTTCCCGGCTCGAATGCCCGGAGACCGGCATAAGCGTTGAGCACGGTTTCTTGTAATAGATCCTCCGCGTCCGCTCGATTCGACGTCATCCGGAGAGCTTGCCGATAGAGAGGCTCAAGGAGCGGTATGACGGCGCCTTCGAATTGGGCGCTCGACATGCCCTCTGGCGCCCTTGTACATTCTGTGCGCACGCGACTCACGCTATGTTCCTGCCGTCGCGAAAAGCGCAGGCGCGCACCGAGTCTGGGTACCGCTCGCGGAAGTCACGCGCATCTCATGCGAGAGCGGAGTCCAGCCCGGCGTTTCTTCCGGGGCCGATCCCGGCCCGATGCAGTCATTACCGCTGGTACGGTATTTCTTCGCCTCCACAGCTCCTCCGCTCGCTAATCTGGTGCCAGCATCCACCGCCGCGGGGTGAGTGGTCATCACCCGCCGAGGCAATTCATCCGGATGAGTGCCTGCCGCCTACTAGATCAAGTCGGCAAGTCAGGTGCTGTGGCTACCGCTGTAGTGGTGCGCCGGTGGGCTCGTTTCGCCTCGGCCCCCGCGATCGACCGCCGTCCACAGGTCGAACTGTCACCCGGGTGAATGACGAAGGTGGGCGACGACAGTTCACCCCCCGCCGCGGCATGCTCTTGACGTCGACACCCGCACAGCCGTGTTCTGTTGCGTAGAAGCGCAGCAGGAGACTCACGCACCCCAGCGGAACCATGCGCGGACAAGGCTAGTTCAGAAGAGACAACATTGCCCTGAGCAAGGAGGAAATGGTGAGCGCCGCCAAGAGAATGCTGGAGACCTATCCACGAGATTTAGGCCGGATCGATAGAGCCAAGCTGGTCGAATGTATCGACGCCTGTTTCGAATGCGACCAAGCCTGCACAGCGTGTGCGGACGCCTGCCTCAGTGAAGACGACGTCGATCACCTAGTCAAATGCATACGCACTTGCCTTGACTGCGCGGATGTCTGCGCGACAACCGGCCGCGTCTTGTCCCGGCACACGGACTACGACGCCAACTTGACCAGGACGGTGCTCCAAACGTGCGCCACCGCCTGTAAGACAAGCGCAGACGAGTGCGACAAGCACGCGCCGAAACACGAGCATTGCCGCGTGTGCGCCGAGGTATGCCGTCGCTGTGAACGCGCCTGCCGCGACCTCGTCGAGGCGCTGGGTTGAGACAACCAAGCACCCGGTGTGGGCCGCCCAAGGCTGCATGATGTCAACCTCTTTCGAGACTTCGCCGCGCCGGCGTGACCCCTGAAAATGCGGAATGGAGACCACGCTGATGGGGATTTCTGAATTCGATGACGTGCAGGCCCATCTTCTTGAACCCGAAGAAAGCCTGGACTCAGAACAGACCGGCATCGACCTCGACGAGGGCTATTCGCCCCCGGAACGCCCGCGTGAACTGCGGGCGTGGGGTCTCACCGCGAGGGAAGCGCGGACCCATGAAAGTCTGGCGCGGCGGCTGGCCCGCGAGGTGCCCGACGTGACCGATCGCTGGGACGGCGATGGAATCGGTGACACCCCCGACAGCGACGGTGAGCTAATCGACAATCAGGTCGGCGACATGCGCGCGGGTCGGCTCGTCGCCTTCGCCTTGGACGCGACGGACCTGAGTACGGATTACCGAGCCCGCGACGTCGGTATCGACGGCGGCGCGGCCTCGGCCGAGGAAGCCGCCATGCATATCGTCGTCGATGAAGACACCGGCGATGCCGAGGGATGGCGTCTAGCATGACCTACCGTCCGTCCACTCGGTGAATTTGTGCTGTGGTGACCCGCATTGTGATCCTCGGCGGCGGGCCCGCCGGGTACGAGGCAGCATTGGTTGCGGCTGCACGAGGTCCCGCCGTCGCCCGCGTGACCGTCGTCGATTCCGACGGGGTCGGCGGCGCCGCGGTGCTGTGCGACTGCGTGCCATCGAAGACCTTTATCGCCTCCACAGGGCTGCGCACTGAACTGCGGCGGGCAACCCGCCTGGGTTTCGACATCCACATCGACGACGCCGAGATCTGTTTGGCAGAAATCCACCAGCGGATCAAGACGCTCGCTGCCGAGCAATCGGTGGATATCACCGCCCAGCTGCTGAGCCTGGGTGTCGAGTTGATCGCGGGACGCGGTGAGCTCGTCGACGCGTCTCCCGGTCTGGCGCGTCACCGCGTCGAGGTGACCGCGCGCGACGGCAGCACCACGATCCGCGATGCCGATGTGGTATTGATCGCCACCGGCGCCAGCGCCAGGATCCTGCCGTCGGCGCGCCCCGACGGCCGGCGCATCCTGACCTGGCGCCAGCTCTATGACCTGGACTCGCTGCCCGACCACCTCATCGTGGTGGGTTGCGGGGTGACCGGCACCGAATTCGCCAACGCCTACACAGAACTGGGTGTGGCGGTGACGCTGGTAGCCAGCCGCGACCGAGTATTGCCGCACGAGGACGCCGACGCCGCGCGGGTGCTCGAGGAATCGTTCGCCCAACGCGGCGTCAAACTGATCAAACAGGCCCGGGCACAATCCGTCAGGCGCACCGACGACGGGGTGCTAGTGACAATGGCCGACGGCCGCACCGTCGAGGGCAGCCACGCGTTGATGACACTTGGGTCAGTGCCCAACACCGATCGGCTAGGTCTACAGCGGGTGGGTATCGAACCCGGGCCGGGCAACTACGTTGTCGTCGACCGGGTATCGCGGACACCCGTCGCGGGCATTTACGCCGCGGGGGACTGTACTGGTCTTCTGCCCTTAGCCTCGGTTGCCGCGATGCAGGGCCGCATCGCGATGTATCACGCGCTCGGTGAAGCCGTTAATCCGCTGCGGTTGCGCACCGTCGCGGCGACGGTGTTCACCCACCCCGAGGTCGCGGCGGTCGGCGTCCCGCAGACCGCGATCGAGGACGGCTCGATTCAGGCCCGCGTTGTCATGTTGCCTTTGAAAACCAATGCGCGGGCGAAAATGTCCGAACTGCGGCAGGGCTTCATCAAACTATTTTGCCGGCAGGACAGCGGCGTCGTAATCGGTGGCGTGGTGGTCGCGCCGATCGCTTCGGAATTGATACTTCCGATCGCGATGGCTGTTCAAAACCGGATCACCGTCGACGATTTGGCGCAGACGCTTGCGATCTATCCGTCGCTGTCCGGCTCGATCACCGAGGCGGCCCGCCGGCTGATAGCCCGCGATGATCTGAACTGATGCACGGTGGTGGTTGATGCCGCATCGTGTCGCTCGACAAGCGATTGCCATCGTCGGACTGCCTGCGGCCCTGTGGTGGCTGCAGCCGTGGAAGTTGTTGATCAGGACCATCGCCGATGAAAGGCTGCCGCCTGGAGCGCAGACCACCAGGTGTGGAGAATTCACCGGCCACATCCACCGAACCAGCGGTGCTGCGCGCCTGGCAACCCAAGTTGACGGGGCACAGATTCTGCGGCTGGAAAATCGACATACCACTTTCGGACCCCGACTGCGCGTATGGCTCAGCGATACACCGGTCGACCATGCCAAGTTCCCATGGCGAAAGGTGGGCCGCAGCAACCACATAGACCTCGGCCGCCTACGCGCCAACCGGGGTAACGCTGTCTGCGCCGTGCCCAATGGCGCCGACAGCGACGCACTCAGCAGCGTAATCCTGTGGCGCGAGCGCTTCAGTGTGTCCTTCGGTGCGGCGCAACTGCGACCCGTGATCCAATGAGTCGCTTTCGCCGAAGGTTCCCCGAAGCGTGCGTCATTCAGTGCGCCCGGGCAGCCCATGCGATGCAGCCGGTCGCAGCGCGAGCGTTATCACCCGGGTGAATCGTGCTCACGGGTGGTGACAGATGGATCAGGGTCGGGCGATGCTCGTGCGGGAGATCTCCACAGCTGTCTACGACGCCGCGGTCCAATACGTCGTGGTCACCAAATACCAAACAGGAGAAGCGATATGAACGCGGTCCCACTTCACCGTCCAGCGGAGAAGCCGGCGCCGGTCACCTCGGTTGTGATCGTCGGCAGCGGGTTCGCCGCTTTCGAGTGCGCACGCGGCCTGGCCCGACGGTTAACCAGGGCGGACGCCTCGGATGTGAGGGTGACCATTGTTTCGCCGGTCGATTACATGCAGTACACTCCGTTGCTGGCTGACGTGGCCGGCGGGCTGGTCGACCCGCGGTTTGTCTGTATTCCGCTGGCCGGCACGCTCAAGGGCGTGCGGGCGGTACGCGGCTGCGTCGATACCGTTGACTTCGATCGGCATTTGCTCTCCTTCACCGATCCGGAGGGCCGAGTGCGGACGCTGTCGTGGGATCGGCTGGTCTTGACGCCAGG
This sequence comes from Mycobacterium interjectum, assembly GCF_900078675.2. Taxonomy (GTDB): domain Bacteria; phylum Actinomycetota; class Actinomycetes; order Mycobacteriales; family Mycobacteriaceae; genus Mycobacterium; species Mycobacterium interjectum. The sequence continues at coordinate 2,148,546 of NZ_LT546237.1, read as the reverse complement.
CTCGGTGACGCGGCTGTTCGATACGCCCGGTTTGGCCACCTACGCGCACGGGATGAAGTCGACGGCCGAAGCGCTGTATCTGCGTGATCATGTCATCGAGCAGTTGGAACTGGCTCACGTCGACGAAAACGAGGCGCGCGCGGCCGCGCGGCGCACGATTGTGGTTGTCGGTGCGTCGTATTCCGGTTCCGAATTGACGGCGCAACTGCGCGCTCTCGCCGACGCAGCGGCGAAACAGATCGGCTTCGATCGGGCTTCGGTGCGGTTCGTTCTGCTGGACTTGGCCGACCGCGTCATGCCCGAGCTCGGCCAGAAGCTCGGCGACGCGGCGATGCGCGTGCTGCGCTCCCGCGGAATCGACGTGCGGTTGCGCACGACCGTGGCGGAGGTCCACGCCGATCATGTTGTGCTTAACGATGGTTCGCGCGTCGACGCTTACACGGTAGCGTGGGTGGCTGGCGTGGCCCCGTCACCGCTGATCGCCACGCTGGGCTTGGAAACCGAGCGGGGCCGACTGAAGGTGCAGACCGATTTGCAGGTGCCAGGTCACCCCGACGTATTTGCCGCGGGCGACGCCGCCGCCATCCCGGACCTAACCCAGCCCGGCAAAATCGCCCCACCCACCGCCCAGCACGCGACCCGACAGGGTAAGACGTTGGCCCGCAACGTCGCCGCGAGTCTCGGCTACGGCGAGCGGAAGGACTACCGCCACAGCGACAAGGGTATGGTCGTCGACTTGGGTCCGCGCTACGCCGTCGCCAACCCCCTAGGCGTGCACCTATCGGGCTATCCCGCCAAACTTGTCGCCCGCGGCTACCACCTCTACGCGATTCCCCGGCTCGTCAATCGCTGGGCCGTCGCACTCGCGTATCTCACCGACGTCTTCTTCCCACGCACCGTGTTGTCAATGGGATTCGTTCGCGGTGCCGACGCCCAATTAGCGGCCGGCGAAGTCGTCCAGCTAACGAAGGCGGCAGGGGCAGAATGATATTTTACGAACAGCGTGGTGAACACCGATGAGTATCGTCAACAAAGGCTTTCGCAGACGAAGCGGTGAGTCGGCCCGCGAGCTGCCGCCCGGACAACACCTGACCGCGGACTTCCCTGTCCTGCAAGCGGGACCGACTCCGCGGATCGATCTTGATGACTGGCGATTCACCATTCGCGACGAGCTGGGCGCCGAACACTCGTGGAGCTGGGCCCAGTTCAAGCTCCTGCCCAGTGAGCGGCTCACCGTGGACATCCACTGCGTCACCACGTGGTCCAAGCTGGATACCGAGTGGGAAGGCGTCTCCCTGGATTCACTTTTCGAATCAACCGACACCGCCGCCGAATTCGCACTGATCCGTTCCTACGGCGGTTACAGCACCAACCTCCCGCTGCGCGATCTTCGCGGAGGAAGGGCATGGATCGTCCACGGCTACCAGGGCGCCCCGCTTAGCCCGGTGCACGGCGGGCCGGCACGGCTGCTGGTGCCGCACCTGTATTTCTGGAAGTCCGCGAAGTGGGTGAGATCGATCGAGCTGCGAGGCAGCGACTCACCGGGTTTTTGGGAACGATTGGGCTACCACAATTACGGGGATCCGTGGCGAGAACAACGCTACGCCGGAGATTGACGACGGCGAGGGAGTCCATATGAACGCGGTGTTGCGCTGGACGGTCGCGCGCGTGGTGCACTCGGAACCCGAAACCGAGACTGCGCAGACGATCGGGCTGACCGTACCGGGCTGGGGCGGCCACAAGGCGGGCCAGCACATTGATCTCAAGCTGACCGCTGAGGACGGGTACAGCGCGCAACGCAGCTATTCACTGAGCAGACCGGCCGACGGCGAGCGCATTGAGCTCACGGTGCAGCAGATTGTCGACGGGGAAGTCTCGCCCTACCTCACCGGACTTGCTGCCGGGGACGAGATCGAACTCCGCGGACCTATCGGCGGCTGGTTTGTCTGGCGGCCGGACGAGGAGGCCCGGGTTCTGCTCGTCGGCGGCGGGTCGGGCATCGTCCCTTTGATGGCCATGTTGCGTCAGCGGGCCAGAGGCGGCTCTGCGCACTTTCGGCTTGTCTACTCGGTTCGCAGTCCCGCTGACGTGTACTACGCCCAAGAGCTGGCTTGGCNGTCGGGCATCGTCCCTTTGATGGCCATGTTGCGTCAGCGGGCCAGAGGCGGCTCTGCGCACTTTCGGCTTGTCTACTCGGTTCGCAGTCCCGCTGACGTGTACTACGCCCAAGAGCTGGCTTGGCTCGAGCGTGCATGTGACTGGCTGCAGGTCGCGCTGGTCTACACCCGCGTGGCCGCGCCGCAGACCACCCGGCCGCCCGGCCGGGTCCGCGCCGCTGACCTCGCGCCGACGGAGTGGGTGCCCACCGACGGTTCGCGCGTCTACGTTTGCGGCCCAACAGGATTTGTGGAATCGGTGACCAGCACGCTGGTCGAGCAGGGCTATCAGGCCTCAGCCATCCGGACCGAGCGGTTCGGACCGAGCCAGTTACTAAGAAGCGGGGAATGATGACCGAACCAACGCACGTCGACGGCAACGCCGCCGGCGGTGCCTTCTCGGAGGTGCTGGGATTCGATGTCACCACCGCGATGCTGACCTGCGCCGGATGTGGTCGTGCCGAAGCCTTCGCCGAGAGTCATGTCTATCTTCGCGGGCCCGGCATCGTCGTGCGGTGCGCTGGCTGCGGGGACGTCCTGGCCCGGCTGGTCCAAACGCCCACCGACGTGTGGCTCGACCTCCGCGGCGCCCAGTCCTGGCGTGTCCCGATCCCGGCTCAGTGATGTCTTCGCCAACGGCGTCATGGCCGACCACCGCCACCGGCAACCGATCACTGCACAGCTGGTGGCCGTCCAGCCTCGTTCGACGCCGCGCGCCGCGCGATCGAAATCTCCGCTCAGAAAGCACATCGACCGTTAAGGACAGGCACGCATGGACCGAATCTTTGATGTCCTGATCGGTAATCCGCCCGGTGCCGTCGATGCTGCCATCAAAACCTCGGCGCTGTTCCTCACGGCCGCGATCCTGTTTCGTTTCATGGAGCGCCGCACCCTCGCCGAATTCGCGCCGTTCGATTGGATCGCTGCGGTCGCCGCCGGAGCCATCGTCGGCCGGGCTGCTACCGCCAGCGATACGTCGTGGCTCAACGCGACCGCGGCGCTCATTTGCCTCCTCACCGCCCACGCGGTACTAGCGAGATTGCGCTTTGTTCCGGGGATTCGACGTTTTATCGATCCGCCTCTGATAGTGCTGATCCGCAACGGACACGTCGACCGACGCAACCTTCGTCGATGCGGACTAACCACTGCCGATCTCGAGGCTGTGCTACGACAGCACGGACACGAAAGCGCCGATCGTATCCACGTCGCGATCCTCGAAGCCAAAGGCGCGATCTCCATCCTGTTAGAGGATGGGAGGGTCGCGGGTCCCACCGCCGCCGCCCCGGATGCGCTGGTGGGAAGGAAGTGCCAGTGACACACGGGGCCGGAGGTAAGCCATTCACCGGTGGGCAAATGCCGCCCCACGACGGTGGCCGCGATCCGGGGCCGGCAAGGAATTCACTCGTTGAGCTCGCTCGTCGGGTCCGTACCGCGGACGTCGTGGACGCGATGGGACGACTGCATCGACATCGCAGCGATCTGCTCGATCTGGTGAGTCCCACGCCCGGCCGCCTGCTTTTTGGGCCGGCCGTGACCATCTCCTACTTCCCGACCTGCCGAACCGCGCTGCCGCCCGAACGCTACAACTTCAAGCGGCTCTTCTATGAGGCCATCGCCGACGGCGCTGAAGGATGTGTCCTCGTCTTGGCCAGTAACGGATACACCGACACCTCGCTTGGCGGCGGAACGAAGTTGTCGCGTGCCCAAAACCACCGGCTTGCAGGCATCCTCACGGACGGTCGACTTCGTGACTTCGCTGAACTCGGGCAATCCGACCTAGCCATCTATTGCCGAGGGGAAGCAACGCGCTGGGGTGGTGACGTTGTCACCCCCTTCGAGGCCAACCGCTCGGTGGTCCTGGCGGGGGTGGGGATCCATGCCGGCGACTACATCTTCGCCGACCACTCGGGCGCCGTCGCCATACCCGCCAACGACGTGCGAGCCGTCCTTCACGGCGCCTGCCAGGTCACCATGGAGGACGCGGAATCGATCGCGACGATCCGAAACGAAACGCCATCCACGTCGTCGGGCAACGCTGAACGCTGAGCCCCTCGGATGAGGCGTCAACGCCCGACCCGTTACACACACCGGCTCGTCTAGAGGTACTCGCGAAGCTCGTTGAGCAGGGTCGACTTTGCACGCGCACCCACCAGGCGGGTGGTTGGCATGCCGTCCTTGAAGACAATCATGGTGGGGACCGACACCACCTGAAATCGTCGAGCAGTCAGCGGGTTTGCGTCCACGTCAAGCTTCGCCACGGTCAATCTATCTCCGTGGTCATTGGCGAGCCGTTCAAGGATGGGTGCGACGGCGCGACACGGACCGCACCACGGGGCCCAGAAATCAACCAATACCGGTGTGAGACTTGAGAGGACATCGGTGCTGAACGAGGCATCGCTCACAGTGATGGGCCGCGGCTGGGTCATGAGGGCATCTTTCCTTTCGTGGCAATGGGATCTGTTAGAGCACAGTGTGGTTGGCTCAGCCAACGCTGCGCATCGAGTGCGGCCGCGCAGCCGCTGGCCGCGGCGGTGACTGCTTGTCGGTAGCGGCGGTCGATCAGGTCGCCGGCAGCGAAGACGCCCTCCGCGGAGGTACGTGTCGTGTCGCCTTTGGTCAGGATGTGGCCACCGGCATCGAGGTCGACGAGCCCGACCAAGCGCTCTGAGCACGGCGTCTGGCCGACAGCGACGAAGACGGCCGCGACCGCGATGGTGAAATCGCCGGGGTGGCTCGTGTTGCGCATGCGGACCCCGCTGACACATTGGTTACCGCGTAAGGCCAGCACCTCGGTGGATGTCAGGATCGTGACGTTGGGACGATCCCGCAGGCGCGCAACGGCGATGGCCGATGCGCGCAGTCGGGGGCGTTGGTGGATGAGGGTGACGTGGCGGGCCAGCGGCGCAAGATAGAGCGCCTCTTCAACGGCGCCGTCGCCGCCGCCGATGACGGCGACGTCACGTCCGGTGAACCGTGCGCCGTCGCGCTTCGCGCTGGTGCTCACGCCGTGGAGCGCGCGTTCGCCGGGTAGGTGGAGGGTCCGGGGGGCCGAGCCCATGGCAAGGATCAGGGCCCGGCCGTGGTGCTGAGTGTCGCTCATGCTGACCGTTATGGGCTTGTCGCCGGGGTCTGCTGCACGAGTAGGTGACACCTGAGATGGCTTGCCCCTGTGGGGTGGGCTGGAAGGATGTCATTGTGCCCAGGCCGTATCCCCGTGAGTTTCGTGACGACGTCGTTCGGGTCGCCCGCAACCGTGACGACGGCATCACCCTTGAGCAGATCGCCGCTGACTTCGGGGTGCACCCGATGACCCTGTCGAAGTGGATGCGTCAAGCCGACGTCGATGACGGTGTCAGGCCGGGCACCAGTACCAGCGAATCGGCGGAGCTGCGGGATGCCCGCCGCCGAATCAAGCTGTTGGAGCAGGAGAACGAAGTCCTGCGCCGAGCCGCGGCCTATCTGTCGCAGTCCAATCTGCCGGGAAAAGGCTTTACCCGCTCGTGAAAGAGCTCGCCGCCGAGGGGATCCCTGTCGCGGTGACGTGCCGGGTCCTCAAGCTCGCCCGCCAGCCCTACTACCGATGGCTGGCCAATCCGGTCACCGACGCCGAGTACGTCGAGGCGCATCGGGCCAACGCCTTGTTCGATGCCCATCGCGACGATCCGGAGTTCGGCTACCGGTTCCTGGTGGCCGAGGCCGGCGACGCCGGCCTGCCGATGGCCGAGCGGACCGCGTGGCGGATCTGCTCGCACAACGGTTGGTGGAGTGCGTTCGGCAAACGCAAGCGCGGCAAGAACGGCAAGGTTGGCCCACCGGTCCATGACGATCTGGTGGGCCGGGATTTCACCGCTGATGCGCCGAATCGGTTGTGGTTGGCCGATATTACTGAACACCGCACCGGCGAGGGCAAGCTCTACGTCTGTGCGATCAAAGACGTGTTCTCCAACCGCATCGTCGGCTACTCCATCGACTCGCGGATGAAGTCCCGACTAGCCACCCAGGCCCTCAGTAGTGCGGTGGCGCGCCGCGGTGATGTCGCCGGCTGTGTGGTTCACAGCGACCGCGGCAGTCAATTTCGAAGCCGGAAATTCGTTCACGCCCTGGGCCGCCATGACATGGTCGGCTCCATGGGCCGCGTCGGGGCTGCCGGCGACAACGCGGCCATGGAGTCGTTCTTTAGCCTGCTGCAGAAGAATGTCTTGGACCGCCGCCGCTGGGACACCCGCGAGCAGCTGCGCATCGCGATTGTCACCTGGATCGAACGCACCTACCACCGCCGACGCCGGCAAGTGAGTCTTGGCCGGTTGACGCCCATCGAATTCGAAGCAATCATGGCCACACCGGCCCATCAGGCCGCGTCACCGAAACTGTCACCTATCCGTGCAGCAGACCCCCGAGACCGAATCTGTCGACGTAGCCGGGGCGTAATTGGGCGCCGAAGTGCCGTGCTTGCCGCCGCATCGCGTCGGCCAGCGCGGGACCCGAAACGAACGGGCCGACACCGGGGTAGTTGTCCACCGGCCCGGCGGCCGAGAGGGCGCCGCCGGGCTGATTGCCTTCAATGACAAGGGTGTCCAGCCCGGCTCGCGCCGCGTAGATCGCCGCCGCGTAGCCGGCGGGTCCTGACCCGACGATGATGACGTCACGAACCCGGCTCGCTGTCGGCGTCACAGGTTGATGGCATGGCCGGTCAGAGCGTGGAAGCATTCTTGTAGTCCCTCGCCGAGCGTGGGGTGGGTGTGAACGTTGCGCGCGAGCTCCGTGGCGGTCAGGTCCCAGAGTTGGGCGGCGGTCAGTTCGGGGAGTAGCTCGCTGACTTCGGCCCCGACGAGGTGAGCTCCGAGCAGCTCGCCGTGCGCAGCGTCGGCGATGATTTTGATGAAGCCGGCCCGTTCGCCCAGGCCGTGCGCTTTGGCGCTGGCCTGCATGGGAAACGTGGCCACACGAATATCGCGGCCGCTGGCGCGCGCCTGGTCTTCGGTGTAACCGAAGCTGGCGACTTGGGGTTGGCAGAAGGTAACGCGTGGCATCATGCGGTAGTCCAAGGGCATGGTCGGGGAGCCGGCGATAGTTTCGGCGGCGATGACTCCCTGGGCCGAGGCGACATGGGCGAGTTGCACTTTGGCGGTCACGTCGCCGATCGCGTAGATGTGGCTAGCCGAAGTGCGCATGTAGTCGTCGATGTCGATTGCCCCGCCTGCAGTGAGGTGCACGCCCACCATGTCGAGGCCCAGATTTTCGACGTTGGGGCAAAATCCGATGCAGATGAACGCACGGGCGGCGTCGACTGTGGTGGTGTGGCCGTCGCGATCAGCGTGGGTAACGGTGATGTGGTCGCCGTGGTCGGTCACCGAGTCCACCCGGGTGTTGGTCTGGATTGGGATGCCGCGGCGTCGGTATTGACGGGTCAGTTCCTTTGAGACGTCAACGTCTTCGTTGGGGAGTGCGCGATCGGCGTATTCGAGAATTTGGACGTCGACGCCGTAGCTGTTGAGGATGTACGCGAATTCCATGCCGATTCCGCCGGCGCCGATGATGACGATGGACTCGGGTGTTGTTGCGTCGAGGATCTGCTGCTCATAGGTCACGATGTTTTCGCCGAGGGTGACGCCGGGCAGCATCCGCACCCGTGACCCGGTGGCGATGATGGCGTTGTCGAAGCGGAGGCTGGTGATACCGCCGTCACATAGCTGTACGTCGAGTGTGTGGGAGCCGCTGAAGCGGCCGCGGCCGTCGATTTCGGTGATCTTGTTCTTGCGCATCAGGAAATGCACACCTCGGACCCGCGCGTCGGCGACTTCACGGCTGCGTGAAACGGCGCGCGCGTAGTCGAGCTTGATGTCACCGCAGATACCGAACTCGTCTGCCTGATGGGTGAGGACGGAGGCGATCTCGGCGTTGCGCAGCAAGGCTTTTGACGGAACGCATCCGGTGTTGAGGCAGACTCCGCCCCAGTAGCGTTCTTCGACGATGGCGACGGTCATGCCGAGCTGGGCCGCGCGGATGCCGGCGACGTATCCGCCCGAACCGGCGCCCACGACCACCAGGTCATAGTGGCGGGGGACTGGTGTGCTCATCGCTCGGTGCCTCCTCGTTGGTCTTGGCCAAACCCGACACGAAGTGCTCGACGACTACGACATTGCGAGCAACTTCAGCACCGACGCGCCCGGTGTGACAGCGGATATAGGTCGAACCGGGCACATCGGCGCCACCGCCGACAACCACGTTTGATCCCGCCGCCAACAGGTCACCAGCCAGCGAGCCCACAGCCGCGTGAGGACCGCGGTGGGAACCAAAAAAGACAGCGGTTAGCTTCGCGTTTGCGCGCCGCACGAGGTCGCTTCGGCGTTCTCCTACGACAAGGCCCTCGGCGGCGATCTCTGTCGCCTCGTTTGTCAGCAGCGCCGCGTATAAAGCGACGGCAGCGTGCTCGCCGTGCCCGACGTACGCTAGCCGCGAGTCCTCCTGGGCCACAACACGGGTCGCTACTTCGCGAAGTTTCTCGGGCAACGTCGTGGTAGCGACAATTGGCGCGGTACTAGAGACATCGTCATTGTCTTCGTTGAGAATCATCGAGGCGACGTAGTCGTGGACTATCAGAGCGTTCAGAAATCCCTTCGGGCTGCCCGATGTCCGGCTACGCAGCAGAACTTCACAGTCAGCAACCGCGGCGAGGGGACTGGCCGGGTCGTCGGTGATCGCCAGCACCGCTGCTGGTCTCATGGTCCGGAGCCCATCGGCCAAAGCGCGTACCTGCCCGCCCGAGCCCGACCGCGACGTGACGACCAGCAACGAATCGGAGGTGACCAGTTGCGGATTCTCTAACAGATTTTCCGTATCGACCCACGACGCGGCCTTGCCGGCCGCAACGAGCCGCCGCCAGCTCGGTAGGGCCGCAAAGTGCGATGCGCCCGTACCAGTGAGGATGACGTGCCGCTGGTGATCGCGGACTAACGGGTAGAAGCCAAGCGAGATCGGTGCCTGATCGAATTCGAGCAACGATCGAGCTTGAGCCCCGGCATCGACGCGAACGGGTACGCGGCTTGTGAGCCGCTGGCGCGGCAACTGTCTATCGCAAAGCAGCAGTGCGGTGCTCGGGTTCACCGGTCAGTGCCCCTTTGGTCGTTCGACATGATTGTGGTTCTCCACGGTGCCCGGCCACCCCATCGGCGGCCCACGGCAGCCTTGCCCGTGGGCCGGCCGCTCGCGTGCCAAGGGCCTGCAACGTTGTGTCGACTATCAGCGTGCTTCCGAGCCGGGTGAGATGTCATCACCCCGATACCGATTCACCCGGGTGAAGACCGCCGAGGGGCGTCGGTTCGCGCGGTGTACACGGCGTTTTTCTATTCTGTCCCAACGTTTTCCAAAACTACTGCCACTGCCTGCCCCGAGCCGATGCAGACCCCAATCAGGCCATAACGGGCGCCTCGTTCATGCAATTCGGTCGCCAGTGTCAACAAATAGCGAGTTCCCGTGGCCCCGAAGGGATGCCCGATCGCGACCGCGCCACCGTTGGGCGTCAGCTTGTCATCGGGCACCACGAAACCGCCCAGCTGGTTTGGCAATTCCCGCAGCACGCCAAGCGCCTGAGCGCTGAACGCCTCGTGCACCTCCCACACGTCGATCTGCTCGGGGGCAAGTCCTGCCCGGCGGATCGCGGCCGGCATCGCCCATGCAGGAGCCACGCCCATAATGAGAGGGTCGATGCCATAGACCGCGCTCGATACCACTCGGGCCAACGGCTCGACCTCGAGTTCCCTGGCGCGCTCGCCGGAAGCGATGACCACCGCACTGGCACCATCACTCAAAGGTGAGGAGTTGGCCGCCGTCATCTGGGTTGTCCCGGGCTGGGCCGGTAAGGCCGCCAGCGCCTCGGCGGTGGTGTCATCGCGGATGAACTCGTCATGTTCTGCCACCCGGGCGGGTACCTTCTTCGTCGCGGGGATCGTCACCGGCATAATCTCTTTGGCTAACCGGCCTCGATCACGGGCAGCCCTGGCGTGTTGCTGGGACCGCAGCGCGAAGGCATCGATCTCCTCGCGATTCAGTGCGTAGCGGTCCGCGACATTCTGCGCGGTCTCGATCATGCTGATGTAAGCGTTGCGGGCCAGCAACACCGGGTTGGGCGGACCTCCAGCGCCGCTCCACATGGTGTCGAGCATGAGAACCGGACCGCGGGGACTAAAGGCGCCGTCGCCCTTCATCAGTGCCCACCCAGATCGAGACATCGACTCGACTCCACAGGCGATACCCAGTCCGAGGTCGCCGGCCTTGATCGCGTGGCTAATGGTCACCGCCGCGCTTAGTGACGATCCGCAGAATCTGTTCACCGTGGATCCGGCCGCCGTGTCAGGAAATCCGGCAGCCAACGCTGCCCACCGGGCGACGTCGCCCATGCCTTCGTGAGCAGGGTTCACGCAACCCGCCACGATGTCTTCCACGGCATCGAGCGGCACACCGAGCCGGTCGCAGGCGCCCTTCATCGTCATACCCAGCAAGTCATCGGCCCGAATACCCGACAGCGTGCCGCCATAGCGGGTGAACGGGGTTCGCACACCCCCCAAAACATAAGCCTCAGTCATCGCCGACCACCTAAACCGCGTCGGACTGCTGCATCCGAAACTCCATCTTGGCGAGCATCGCTGGTCTGCGCGTTGCGTCGATCGCGTCTGCCAGCAGCCACAGCGCCAAGCCGATGAGCGCAATGTCCTTCATCAAGAATTCCCCGTCGGCGGACAAAACGGGAAATCCACCAGCAGACGCCTCGCCGACGCCGGGGGTCGTGACCATGAAACTCAGCGTGGTCACGAAGAAGAGCGAGGCGAATATGCCGCCCACCACGGAAGCCTTCGGGAACCACGGCTTGACGGCCAGCAGTGCTGCAGTAATCAATTCTATTGATCCATTCAATCGACCGAAGGCGTCGATGGATATGAGGTTGTAGAACCAACTCAACAATGGGCTATTGGCCACCCAATGTGAAATGCCATGGGATTCATAGGAAGTGAACTTCATGGCGCCGAACCATGCCAGAACGATGACCAGACCATAGCGTGCGATCAGCGGCGCGATGCTGGTCGTTGGAGACTTTCCTGGACCATCGGTCAACATGGTGGCCTCATTCTGTGACATGCGGTCTCCGTTCTGCGTGTGTCGTTTCACCGCATGGCCGCTGCGCCTCGCCGTCGTTGGCGGCGTAGTTGTTCGAGGCGCCGACCCTGGCGGTTTGCGGTCGCGGCTCTGATCAAGGACCACCATCTGTGCGCAAGGGGTGAGTTGTCCTCATCCGCGCACCGAATTCACCCGGGTGATAGACGCCCACGACGAAACGGATCTTGCACACAGATCGGGTCGGCGCAGGCGCACCACTACGGCAGCCTCAACTCGGCAAGAGGCTGTCGGCGAGGAGCGCGAAATCGCCTGTGACCCAAGGGACGCCCCACACCCGCAAGAATCATTCCCGAAGATCACCGTCGACGGCGTGCTCGGCCGTGATTACCGAGTGCGCGGAAGCGTTCGACTACCTGGATGCGCTTCGTCCCACTGCGCATCGATGCGGGTCACGCGGCGATTCTCAGTGACGAGCCACAGCGCTCCGGCGACCGCGCCGAGAAGGGCGATGAGCACCGTGGTGGAAAGCCATTCATAGTGGCGGTAGGCGGCGGTTGCCGCCACGCTGATCAGCGCGACCGTCGCAACGACCAGCAGGATCAACCCCGGCCAGAAGAAGTTGTCCTTCATCGCGATACCCGCGTGCGGTTGCGTGGTCCGGGAGTGATCCGTCGGATCGTCGTGCGTGTCTCCCATTACCGCTCCTTCCGTCGTTGGACGAGATGTCAAAACTTTCGCTCGGTGCGCAGATCCGGGCGAGATGCAGAATGTCGACACGAACGACCGACGCACATCCGTCAGCACAGGCGTGTATGTGGTCTGGTCAGGTCGCGCCGGCACCGCCGTGGATGCGCAGCTCGGGCAGCGCAATTGCCCCAATCGTTGTCACAAGCCACACCACAAGCGTCGTGGCCAGCCAGGATGCCATGCCGACAATGTTGAGTCCGTGCGTCAATACCGACGCGATGATCAACGCGACGATCGTCAGTGCCAAGCCGGTACCCCCAAGGAGCAGCGACGCACACCCATGGGGCAGCTTCAAGATGGATAAGGACATGATCGCCTGCGTTACCGCGAAGATCGCGACGGCGACGATGAATCCCGGTACCGACAGCGAAACTCTGGGGACGATCCAAGCCGCAACCAATAGTCCGATCGCCCACGATGCCAGAAGCACAACTGCACGCAGCAGGATTGTGACGGCCGAAGCCAGAGTTGAGACGCTGTCTGCTGGGTGGTCAACTGTTGTTGCCATAGGCACATCCTGGCCATGCTCGGGGTGAGTTGTCATCACCCGGGTCAGCGACTCACCCGGGTGATTAACGGGAAGCATTCTCAGATGCGACGATTCGTGACCGGCCACAACCGGCGTGGCGCGCGAAGGCGCATTACAACAAGCCGAGTTCTCGCGCCCGGCTGACTGCCGCCCCACGGTGCTCAACGCCCAGCTTGCGGTACACGGCGCGCTGGTGAGTCTTCACGGTATTGAGCGAAACGTATAACCGCTGACCGATTTCACGTCGCGATAACCGGGTGGCGAGCAGGCGAAGAACCTCAAGCTCCTTGGGGGTCAGGTCCTCACCGATCGCGCTCCCCTGCGGGCGCGAAGTCGCTACAACTGTGTTCCGCTCGGCCGAAGGGAGCAGCGCCGCGGCGAGGCCGGCGTCCGCGCAGTCGCGCAGCAGGGTGCCGACCTCCTCGAGGAGGGCCTTGGCGGTCTCGTGGTCGCCGAGACGCTCGACGATCTTCGCCCGGACCGACAGCGCCTTGGCCACCTCGAGGATCGCTCCACCTTGGCGCGCGGCCACGACGGCCATGTCGGCGGCGGCCACCGCCGCCGCCGCGTCACCGCGCTGACGGAGGAGTTCGGCCGTGGCAAGCGCAAGCATCACGTCCACGAGGTGTTCCGGATCAGCCAGGTCCCGGGAGCTGCCGGACGCCCGGCGGATCTGACGTTCGGCGTCCGCGAGCTGGCCATGTTCGGCTGAAATCAGCGCCAGGTGGCCCAACGCGTAGTTGCGGGCGCGACGATCGCCCTCCTTCTCGGCCAGCTTTACGGCCTGCCGGAAGGCGGCTTGCGCCTCGCGGGTGCTGCCCGAAAAGTACAGCGCGGATCCGTAGATGCAGTAGGCGGTGGATTGACCCAGCGGCGCTTCGGCGAGATCGAGGGTGATCGCCCGGCGAGCCGTCTCGAGCGCCGCGGCGACTTCAGCCGTCTTGAACGAGTGAACCGCGCGCAACACGACGACTTGAGCGCCGATGGTGCCACCCTCTGCGGCGTCGCCCGCGGATCGGGTCTCGACTGCCTCGATCCACTCGGCGGCGTCGTCGAGTTGACCGACGCTCAGGGCGATCCAGGCGCGGGCCATGCTCAGCCGCGGATCCTGTAGAACGGTCTCCTCGGGAAGCAGATCAAGCAAGCTGGAAACGGTCGACACGCCGCCCCCGTTGATTTCGTCGGCCCAGTCCGCGGCGATCAGATTGGCACTGCGCCCGATGTCACCGCCGGCGACGAGGTGGCGGACCGCCTCATCGATGAGACCCTCGGTCTCGAACCAGGCCGCGGCTCGTCGGTGCAGGTCGGCCATCAGATCGGGCTCGGTGCGACGCAGCTCGGCGCGCAGCAACTCTGCGAACAGCTGGTGATACCGATACCACTGACGCGACATGTCCAGTGGTGCCACAAAAAGGTTTTCGCGTTCGATCTCCTCCAAGACCGACGCCGAACCAGACGTTTGCAGCATCGCGTCGCACAGCGCACCGCTGAGCCGTCCCAAGATCGCGGTACGTAGCAGGAACCTGCGGAGGTGCGGTGGCTGACCGTCGAGCACTTCGGCCATCAAGTAGTCGACGATGTGGCGGTTATCGCCCGCGAACGTCCTGATGAACCCGGCGGCATCAGCACGCCCGGCAAGCGAGAGTGCGGCAAGGTAAAGGCCGGCAGCCCACCCCTCGGTGCGTTGGTGCAACAGTTGGATATCTGCGGGGTCCAAGTCCAGCCCGAGCACATCATTCAGCAAGTGGTCCGCCTCAGTAGCCCCGAAACGTAGATCGTCGGTGCGCATCTCGGCAAGCTCGCCGCTGGCCCGTAGCCGAGCCAACGGCAGCAAAGGATCCGATCGGGTGGCCAATACCAAGTGAAGACTCGACGGCATCCGGCCGATAAAGAATGCAAGCTGCTCATGGACCGCTCGACTTACCACCAGGTGATAGTCATCGAGGATGAGCACCGTGGGGCTAACGATCGTGTCCAGCTCATTGAGCAGGGTCGGTAGAACGACCTGCAGTGGGTCTGCGCCAATCGTTAGGAGTTCGACCGCGCGAATCCCCGCCCCAGGATTGGTCTTCTGCAGCGCGGCGACCACGTACATCCAAAACCACACCGGGTCGTTGTCGGAGGGATCAAGCGACAGCCAGCCGAATCGCTGGTCCTCGGCCGCACCCCGGGCCCACTGCGCCAGCAATGTCGTCTTGCCCCAGCCTGCCGGCGCACTCAATAGGGTCAGCTTGCAGTGGCTGCCCGCCGACAGTGCGTCGAGCAAGGCGGTCCGCTGAACGAGTTGGGCCCCGATGGCCGGGACGTGCAGCTTGGTGGCGAGCAGAACTGCTCGCGCGGCGGCTTCTCCGACGCCGCTGTTGCTGCGTCCGGCTGAGCCGGTCATGTCCGGCCTCCGCGAATCCGTTGGACCCAGCGGCAGAGCGGGAAAACTCGGCGTCGACGACTCGGGGGTGGGCGCTGGCGTCTTGGCATCCCAGTCGTTCTCTGCAGGGTCGGCCGGGCTCGTTCTGCCCGGCAATCGCGGTGACCCTATTGAATCAGATCCGTTCTGCGTAATGACCTCAGGTGCGCGCCGTCCTTGCCCGTTTCGGCTGGCGGGTCCCAGCGCCATCAGCCCAATTGCTTTCTCATGATCCGCGCTCACGCTGTGCCCGCTCACCGCATTCTCCTCTTTTTGCATCGACGTATTGGCTGCTGCGACTCATCACACCGCGGCGCGCGCGTAGCGAGCGTCTCAACATGAGGTGAGTGAGCGTCTCAAAGTGAGACGCCGGGGGGCGCCGGCCGGGCGGCCCGTCGTCGTCTCCGGCGTTCTCATGGTCGTCGGGACACCAAGACGTACCCACTGACGCCGAACACCACCGGCGTCATCATCAACATTCCAAACACTGTGCTCATCATTGTTCTCTCGATTCCTCTGTGCCGTTGCTCTCCGGCGCCGGTTGTTGAGGGGCGGCGGTCGCACCGATCCAGAACTCAATGACTACGTTGGCAGCGCGGCACCGCCGACACCATCGCCCAACGGGTGATCTTTAGGACCGGACCGGTGTATACCTAGTGGCCTTGATATTTGACGGACTGGTTAATCCGAGCGCGGCGCATGAGTTGGGTCAGTTGAGCGCCAGACGTGATGTCGAGCTTGGCGAACGCGGTCGTTGACCGATCGTGAATCCCGCCACCGGCCGACCGCGAAGGTCGCCAGCAAGATTGCGGTGAGTGACATGATCAAAGTCAATGCTGGCCAAGGATTCTCGTTTAAGAAGAACGTCGCCGGCGAAAGGAACGGCGCGAATCCAGAGGGATCCATGGGGTCAGCGAGTGCGCTGATGTGGTCGGCCGGCTGCGGCGGGGCCGTCACGTTGAGTTCTTGCTTGGAATTCGGTGGGCTGAGACGCGATCACCGCAGCCCCAGCCCGCCGAACGGTCAGATAGCCGACGACGCTCGGCTTCAACGGAGTCAGTGAGACGCCATCGGTCGTGGCAACAATGCGGCTACCGGCCACCGGTCGACGTGCGCCGGACGTTCGCCGACGTCTCCGTCGCGGTGATGGCGGCCGTGGCGTCATTGCCTTGTTACCAGACAACATTTCGGGGGACAGGATTCCGGCCGACCTGGCTTTGCGGAGTTGCTGGTCCGGCGAAAGGGCTGGCGTGACCGGCGGTCATCTTGACACCATCGCGTACCCAGCGACACCGAACGTCACAGGCACCATCGCCAGAATTCCATAGGCCGCGTTCAACATTGCTCGCTCATTCCCTTTGCGTGCTCACCGGCGCGGTGTGTGGTCCTCTGCCGTCGCTTTGGTGAGAACGTGATTGGTTGTCGACTACCACGGTCGTCGTGCTGGCGGCCCAAGACCATCGCCCGAGGAGTGATGTTTAGGGCCGGATGGGCTTAGCGCTAGGCCGACGCGGGGGGCCGGAGCAGCCGACGCTTCGGAGTCATCGCCTGAGACCGCAGAATCGAACACCGCAACATATTCGACGACCGAGCCGAACGCAGCCATGAAACCGGCGGCATGGATTGTTCTCGCTCAGTGAGCAACAGCAGCAACCCCAGGATTGGATTGCGCGCAGCCGGGGTTAGAGCGTGATTGCAGTGGTGGGCCGCCGCGTACTTGACGTGTCGGTCAGTCAGCGCCGCGCATCAGCTGCGCCAACTGGGTGCGGGAGGAAATGCCCAGTTTGGCAAATGCGTTGTGGACGTGCGTCTTCACCGTGTGCGGGGAGAGATGCAACTCGGCGGCGACGTCGCGGTTGGTTGCGCCTTGCGCGATGAGGTTGATGACGGTGAGTTCGGAGTCGGTGAGGCTGTCCCAGCCCGTTTTTGCCCGCGGCTGGGTGACGATGCGGCGCTCCACACCTAACCGGCGCAGCACACGGCCGACGCGGCGGGCATCGGCGATCGCTTCGCATTCGATGTAGGTATCGAATGCCGCGTTCAGCTGGTCGAGCGCCTCGGCGCCACGCCGTGTGCGACTCAGCTCGCCGCCGGCATCCTCGGCGGCACTTGCGTAAAGAAGCGGCCGCGACGACGAACGAAGCAACTCCGCGGCAGCCACCAATGCCGGGGCGTCACGCTCGAGGATCCCGCGCGCGTATCCGGCCACTCCCGCGAACAGCGGCACCGGTGGCAGCTCACGCTCCAGCGCCTCGGTGGCCTGCAGGACACGCGCGCGCAAGCCGGCATCACCGGCGGACGAGGCCACCTGCGCACCCAAGATCACCAGATCTAAGACCTCAGGCGTGAGTGGTGTCGCGAGCAGGGTGATGTCACCGAGCCAGCGCATCGCGTCATGGACGTCGTCGCGCTGCCACGCCGCCAGCGCGAGGGTGTGCGCCGCCGCCCGACGTACCGTCGATCCGCCGGTGGGGTATGCGTTACGCGCGTCATCGACCATCTGCAGCAGCAAGTTTCGGTCGTCGGTGTGCACCGCCACTTCGGCCAGAAGCGCCATGCGGATCATATCCAGGTCGGTCGCACCTGTTCGCTGCGAGCGCGGTGAGGATTCAACGGCGCGAGCCGCGGACAACCGGCCCGCGGCGAGATGGACCCACGCGTCGATATCGGCCCAGATATCAAGGGCCATCTCATTGCGTTCCCGGCGGGCTTGCTCTGTTCCGTCGGCGATGTGGGCCGCAGCGTCGTCCAACCTGCCGACCACCGCTAGTAGGTTCGCGCGGTGCGCTGCGACCAAGCCATGGGCTGCCGTCGGATCACTCGCGCGGGCGAGCGCGCAAGCCTTTTCGACGCGGAGTAGGGCGCGACCCGCATACCCGTCCGCACAGTCGAGACATGCGAGGGTGACATCGGCCACGATCCTCGCCTCGAGATCACCGGTCGCTGCCGCGGCCGCGGCAGCCTCGTCGGCCGCGGCGCGGTGCTTCCCGCGTTGGTCGTACAGCAGGTTGTAGGCCAATAGGGCCAAATGCCGTGCCCGGGTGACCTCGCTGATGCCGCTCAACTCAAGCGCTCGGCGATTCTCCTCCACGCGCCGCTGGGCACTGTGTTGAGTGAGCGTCGGGAGCCGGAGGCGGATCTCGGCCTCTTCTTCGGGCGAGGCCGCCTCCGAAAGTGCCGCAACGGCCAATTCTTCAGCTTCGCCGTAGCGGCTGGCCCGGTTGAGCAACTCCACCGTTTCAGCGACCAGTGGCCCGTGCTCAGCGCCATCGCCAGGCAATAGCTCTAATGCCCGCTTGCACAAGTCCGCGGCTGCGCTCGCGTCGTTGTGGCCAACCGATTGGGCGGCCTGGCGCAGTGCGTCGATCGCCTCCCTGTCTCCGCGCTCTGCGCTCCGCGCGAGCTGGGTGGCCACCTCGGCCGGGGCCGCGCCCAACCCCAGCATGACCGACGCCGATTGGCGCTCCATCGCCCGCCGCAGCGACTGCGGCAACGACTCCCGGGTGGCCTCACGCAGCAAGTCATGCCGAAACCTCAGCTGCTCACCATCTTCCACAAGCAGATCCGCGCGCACCGCCTCCTCGAGCGCGAACAGCAACGACGCGGGCGATCGTTCCAGCATCGCGGCCAACAAGCCAGCCGAAAACCGGTCGGGCAATACC
Organism: Mycobacterium interjectum; assembly: GCF_900078675.2. Classification (GTDB taxonomy): domain Bacteria; phylum Actinomycetota; class Actinomycetes; order Mycobacteriales; family Mycobacteriaceae; genus Mycobacterium; species Mycobacterium interjectum. The sequence continues at coordinate 2,129,937 of NZ_LT546237.1, read as the reverse complement.
GCGGCCACCCGCACCACCTCTGACGCGTCGCTGGACAGCAGGTCCAGCCGATGGTGCATCGTTTTGCCCAAACGCCGTGGGAGCCCGTCTCCGGTGACCACCGCGCGGCCACCGGAGAGACTGAGCCGGTCCTCCTCGCCCAGCCCCCCGAGCAGCTCGGTGACCAAAAACGGATTTCCGTGCGTCTTGGCCGCAAGATCCAACAGCGACGCATCCGCCCTCACCTGCACCATGTCGCAGACCATGTCGGCGACGGCGTCCGGCGTCATGGCAGCCAATCGCACGAACGTGGCGTCCGCGCGGCGCAGCACCGACAAGGTTTCCTGCACCGCCGGCCCGCCAGCCCCGGTGCGGACGGTCAAAACCCACAACACCGGAACGTCCGCGCGCACTGTGGCGAGCGACCGCAGCGCCAGCGCCGTGCCGTTATCGGCCCAGTGGACGTCCTCCAACACAATCATCAGCGGAGTTTCCGCGGCCGCGGCGAAAATCGCGTCGGCCAAATCGTGCACGACCCAGTAGCGGAGATCCGCCGAGCCGCCCAGCCGGCGCAACGCCTCCGCATCGCCGACGGGGGGATCCGCGCGCAGGGTCGCCATGAAGAGTGAGAAAAACGGCACCGTCTGCTGGTACTCGAACGCCTCGCCGAATAGTGCCCGAACATCGGCCTTCTCGGCGAGCGCCAGGACCTCGGTTAACAAGCGGCTCTTGCCGATGCCCGGCGGTCCCTCGATGACCAGTACGCCCCCGCGCCCCTGAGCGACCGCCTCGACTAGCCCGCCGACCACCTTCAGCTCGTCCGCCCGCCCACGAATCGGCGGTATGCGCACCTTCCCGGACGGCCTCGCGATGCTCACGCGTACCGCCGCCCCCCGACGTGAAGTAGGCGGGCGGAAGAGCTCCCCGTTGTGTCGTCCACAGTCCTCGTCACCGCTAGCGCTGGTAGCCAGTCTAGGCGTGTTCCTCCCCGCCGTCTGCGGTGAATCGCGTTCGACCATTTGCTGCGTGCGACCCGGCACATTCACGCGCCCGGGTGTGCGGGGATGATCCAAGGGAACATAGTGGCAGAAGCCGCTCCCGACGTCATGCTGCCACCTGGACTTCCACTGACAGATAGTCGGCTATGCCGTGTGTTGCAGCCCAGTCACCATCGCGCACCGCTCGGCTGAGCAACTCGACTAACGGACTGCAGGCGCCCAGCTCTTCCAGCCATGAGGCGACCGTCGCCGCGATGTCATCTACTTGGACGCGCACGGTACGGCCGTGTAGGCGATCGGTCAGCTGATAAATAGTCATTTCTCCATGCCTATCGCTGGATCGTGTTGTGGTTGTCGCGCCGCGTCGGGCGGCTGGCGCCGGGATGGCCGGCGTCGGATCGCCTGACAGCGGAGCCGCCCTTGCGTTCGACACCGTGTGCCGTTGCCTGCCTCACCGTCACTCGTCCGATCCGTCCGATGTATTAGCTGACGTGATTCATGACACAGCCGCGGGCGTATACTGAACGTCTCAATCTGCGCTGGCTGCGCGTCTCAATCTGAGACGCAGGTATTGCGAGGGCGGCTGCAGCACCGCTGGGTCGGGGAGCGAGGTCCATCGTCGATGAGCTTGCGGGCCGACGTCCAAACCGACGTTCGCCGGGTGAGGGAACGGTTCTTGTGCGAGGGCTCCCTGGAGGCGGAGACCTTGCCCCCAAGCGTGCTGGAGTCCTGGCGTCGGTCGCAGCTCCTGCACCTAGATCCCGACCGGGTCACGCTGCCCTATGTGCGCGAACCTGATAGGGGCTCGCGGTTGGTGCGTGCAGCCGCGCCAGTCCTGCAACGGGTCGCCGATGACCTGGCTGCGCACACTGTGGGCGTTCTCCTGACGTCGACCGATGGCGTCGTGGTTGAACGGACCGCCCCAGAAGTGTCCGTCCTCAACGCGTTCGACACGACTAGCATTGCACCGGGCTATAGCTTGGCTGAAGAGGCGGCGGGCACCAACGGCATTGGCACTGCGCTGGAGACTGGCCGGCCCGCTTTCATCCGTGGCGGTGAGCACTACGTCGCGATGTGGTTCGGTTTCGCATGCGCGGGGTCGCCGATCCGTGACCCTATAACGCGCAGAATAATCGGCGTCGTCAATCTGAGTTGTCTGTCCGTCGAATCCGATCCGCTGTTGCTCGCTCTTGCTACCAGCGCCGCTCACCAAATTGAGGATCGCATGGGCGTGGTGGCTCATGAGGGTGAGACCGCGCTGTTGGAGACATATCTGCAGCAGGCACGGCGCTCTTCGACGGGAGTCCTTGCTATCGGTGGCGACGTGGTGTTGATGAACCCCTATCTGCGTCGGACACTTCACGGTAACGATCAGACCGTGCTGCTGGAACACGCCTCGGATCTACTCAGCTCCACGCTCTCGGGTACTGCGCTGGTTGTGCTGCCAAGCGGGAACATCGCCAAGATCACTGCCGCCGACCGCTCGACGCTACGCGGCGGCCGGACCAATGTCGTTTTCCACGTTGATCTTTCCTCCCAGACAAGCGCGCAGCGCTCTCAAATCGCCCGTTCGGCGCGCACTCACATCCCTGGCCTTGCCGGTCGCGACGGCGCCTGGCTGCGCTGCTGCCAGCAGGTGCAACAGTGCTGTAGAGACTGCCACTGGGTGATGATCGAGGGAGAGAAAGGATCCGGTCGGGCGCGGCTGGCCCAGGCGGTAGGGCAGTACGTGAAACCGGGCCGAACTGTTCGGGTGCTGCGCGCCGAGACGTTCCCCAGCGCGACGCGTCTCGTCGCCGAGCTGGCGGCTGAGTCCGGCGACGAGGACTTCGCAGTCGTGATCGCCGACGTGGATGACGTCGATAACGACACACTTGAATCGATCACCTCGATGCTGGCCACGCGCGCAGGCCGGGGCTGGATCGCCGCGACAAAAGGATCCGCGCCTCCTTCAGCACCGATCAAGCAGCTGCTGCCGCTGTTTACGCATACCGTCACAGTGCCGGCGCTGCGACACAGGATTGACGACCTCAACGAATTGGTGCCGGTGTTGCTGCGCGAGATCACCCGGGGCGCTGATGTGGAACTGGCTCCCGATGCGATGCGCCAACTCAGCAGGCTGCCGTGGCCGGGCAACGTCGCGCAGCTGCGGCGGGTTCTGGCCGAAACCGTTGCCCGCCAACGATCGGGCATTGTCGGCGCCGACAAGTTGCCACCGGAGTGTCGCTCCATCACGCGGCGGAAGCTGACCCAAATGGAAGCCCTCGAACGCGACGCGATTGTCCGCAGCCTGCAAGACAACGGGGGCAACAAGCAAGAGGCGGCTCGCGCCTTGGGAATGTCGCGGGCGACCATCTACCGCAAGATAAACGACTACGGCATCGCCTAACGGCCCTACGCTTGTCGGCCCAAAAGCATTGGCCCACAATCATCATCGCGAAGCGGCGCATCCCTCGTCATTTGCTCCCACGCCGAAAGTGCGGGGGGTTTCGCTCACGCCGCACTGCGGCAACCCGATGAGCGGCTGACCGCTTCGCGAGCCAAACCGTACGCCCGTTGCGGCACTCTGATCTGAACCGACTCTCCACGCCCCGCTTCTTGCGGCAGTTACGTACCGCGCCAATCGTCGCTGCTCGTGATACTCGCCAAATCGCCCGGGTGAATCATTTCCCCGGGTGATGACCCCTCATCCCACCTCAATGAATGCTGGCTTAACACATCGGCAGCGGACGGTACTTGGAGCCGACCATGTACCGGCACTGTGTTCGGGACGCAAAAGCGTGCAATGAGTCGCGATAACGGTGGACGGGCTGGCTGCGTTGACCGCCGCGGAACGTCATCGCCACGAATTGGAGAAAACCAGATGAAGCCTCGCCAATTTCAACGATCACCTGCTAAATGCGCCTCTGGCGGCGCGCGAGCAGCATGGCTGCTGCATCGAATGCGCGAGGCCGCCGCCTGTGCCCGGCGCTGGGCGCATCGGAAAGGAGATGCCGCGGTGGACACCGTCCCGACAATCGAGGATCAACTTCACGCGCTGCAGCCCATCTGTAGTGCCCAGGGGATGTCCAGCGGCATAGCATGCGGCGCGCCAGCGGTGGCGGTCGCCGAGATACACGCCGTCGACGGATGCGACCAGATGGGGCTAAGCCCAGACGGCGACCTCGTCGAGACGCTCTGTCAAGGGTGCCTGGCCACTGTGCAATGGGCGATGGCGACTTACGTGGGCGACAAACGCCAGATGGCGTCCCGATGCGGCAGCCGCCCGGCGTGCGCCACCTGCGGACGTCCCACTGGCTACCTGCGCAGCGTCTTCGCGGTGCGCCCGATCGGGCCCGAGGGGCTGGCATTATGACCCGACTGCGCAGTGCCTTACTGTTTCTGGCTGTCGTAGCCGGGGATTACGCGGTCCTCAGGTTGATTTATGGTCAGCTCGCCGAATTCGGCGTCTCCGCTGCCATCTGCGCGGGATCGCTGGTCACAGCGGGGCTGATCGCCGATGCCGACAATCGGCGCCGCCTTGCGGTGGCGCGGGGACGCGCGGCTGTCTGGCGGCGCCGTGATGACCAGGTCACGACCGGCGCCGAACAGCGGTGCACGTCGTGCCGGGGTACGCGCCAACTACCAAACGACTCACCCAGATTCGTCGACCGGCAGGGGGGACTCGCATGCCAGGCGTGCGCGCCGGTCCTCGACGCAGGGCCCACGCGATGAGCCTCGCGCCGGTCTCAACGCTGACATGAGCACACCCGCCACGGTGTCAGGTTCATCGTGCCCCGGTCTTGCTGCGCCCGGGGCGCGGAAGGCCCGACGATGTGTGCCCCGCGCGGGCGCGGTCGTCGACGTCATCCAGGACGGTCCGAGCATGGCCGCGCGCATCGCCTGGTTGGGCGCACGGATGACGATCCGGCCCGCGTTAAATGTGGGCAGCTACCTGCCCTCGGCGCCGTGGCCCTGGGGCGCCGTCGAGTTCGCCGCCCGCGCCCTCTCGCCGATAGCAGGCACGGTGCGCGTCGGCATCGCGCTGACGCATTGCACCGCGCAGTTTGTCCGTGCCGCCGGAGTGCTGCCAGCCGACGGCACCCGCCGGGTTGTGTTGTATCTGCACGGCGGGGCGTTCCTCACCTGCGGCGCCTACTCGCACGGCCGACTGGTGAGCCTGCTGTCCAGTTTCGCCGACAGCCCCGTACTGGTGCCCAACTACCGCAAGATTCCCAAACATTCGATCAGCGACGCGATCGACGACTGCTACGACGGCTACTCGTGGTTGCGTCGAAAGGGCTATCAGCCCGATCAGATCGTGCTGGCCGGCGATTCCGCCGGTGGCTATCTGGCACTAGCGCTGGCCCAACGCCTGCTCGAGTGCGGTGAGCGACCCGCCGCGCTGGTGGCCATGTCACCGCTGCTGCAACTGGCCGTACACTACAGAACGACCCACCCCAACGTCGGCTGGGATGCGATTTTTCCTCCCAGAGCGTTCGACGCCTTTCACGGCTTGATCACCCGAGCCGCAGCACACCGCGACGCCTACGGGCATTCCGACGCGCTCTACGAGCCGCTCGATCACATCGAACCCGGCCTGCCGCCGATGTTGATCCATGTGTCCGGTTGCGAGGTGCTGCTTCACGATACGCAGCTGGCTGCCCAACGACTGGCCACTGCTGGTGTGCCGGTCGAGGTGCAGGTATGGCCGGGCCAAATCCACGTATTCCAAATCGCCGCGCCGATGATCCCCGAAGCCACCCGCTCACTGCGCCAGATCGGCCGCTATATCCGCGAAGCGACCGGATGACAAAGGGACCCTGCGGGTTCGAAGATGGATTTCCGGCGTTGCCATCAGAGCGCGCATTTCGATCCGCCGAGTGATCCTTTTGCACTCACCCGGGTGAATTAGTTCGCCGGGTGATGAAGACTCACCCCGCGTCGGTGAATGCTGATTCAGAAGCTGGCGAGCGGAGGCTGAAGTGCAGTCGACAATTTACCGGATCTGCATTCGAGGCCGCCTGACCGAGCGGCTCGGGTCCGCATTAGAAGGGATGCGCCTCGAGGCCGGTGCGACCGAAAGCGTGTTCACCGGTGAAATCCGCGACCAGTCACAGCTTTACGGACTCCTCGACCGGGTCCGTGATCTAGGCCTTGAGCTCGTCAGCGTACAACCGCAGCCCGCGGCTGACCAGGCAACGTAAAACCGCATCAGGAAGGACCTGTAATGCAAGCCATCACTGTTTCAGATCGTGACGCCGGTGTCGCTGGGCTGTCGTTGACAGACCTGCCCTACCCCCAGGCGGCCGACAACGACGTCGTCGTGCGGGTGCACGCCGCGGGCTTTACCCGCGGGGAGCTTGACTGGCCGCACACTTGGCTCGACCGTGCGGGCCGTGACCGGACGCCGAGTGTGCCCGGCCATGAGCTGTCGGGCGTCGTGGTTGAGTTGGGCTACGGCACCACCCTTTTGAGCGTCGGCCAGCGGGTGTTCGGGCTCGCCGACTGGGCCCGCAACGGCTCGCTCGCGGAATACACCGCCGTGGAAGCCCGTAATCTCGCCCCGCTGCCAATGGATATCGACCATACTGTGGCCGCGGCGCTGCCGATCTCTGGATTGGCCGCCTGGCAGGGCCTGTTCGACCACGGCCGCCTCGCCGCCGGACAAACGGTTCTGATCCACGGCGCCGCGGGTGGGGTTGGGTCGATCGCGGTGCAGCTCGCCCGCGAGGTCGGTGCGTGCGTCATCGGTACCGGCCGGACCGCCGATCGAGACCGGGCGGGGGAGCTCGGCGTCCACACCTTCCTCGACTTGGACACCGAAAAGCTCGAGGATGCAGGCGAAGTCGACGTGGTGTTCGACGTGATCGGCGGAGACATCCTGGCCCGCTCGGCCGCTCTGGTGCGGGCCGGCGGAACGCTCGTCACGGTTGCCGAGCCACCAAAGACCCAGCCGCGCGACGGGCGGGCGATCTTCTTCCTTGTGGAAGCCGATCGCACCCAGCTCGCAGGCCTCGCCGCGCGAGTACGGGATGGACGCATCAAACCGATGGTGGGTGCCGTGCTGCCACTCGCCGACGCTGCCGCCGCATTCGCTCCCGGCAAGCGCGTCCCCGGCAAGACAATCCTGCGCGTAGCCGAAGACTGAAAAAGGAACGCAGCTGAGATGGCAGTAAAGATACCGCTTGCCGCGCTGGCCATTGCGGCGATGCTCGCGCCTGCCGCCCACGCCGAGCCCACGCCAGAGAGTTCGGATCAAAAACCAGTTGTCCGAACGGTTTTCAATCAACCCACCAATGTTCCTGGCAAATCGCTTGAAGCAGTCACTGTCAGCTACTTACCCGGAGCCAGAAGCGGAGCTCACCACCACGCGAAATCGGCGTTCATCATGGCGTACGTGATCTCCGGTGAGATCCGCAGCCAAGTCGAAGGTGAGCCTGCACGCGTGTATCACGCCGGTGAGACGTGGCGTGAAGCCCCGGGTGCTCATCACACGATCAGTGAAAACGCCAGCGCCACCCAACCCGCTGAATTACTCGCAGTCTTCCTGTTGGACACCGGAGACGGCCCGCTCACCACGGACGACAACGCGAGAAATTAAGCCGTCGCGCCTCAGCGATGCAAAATCGTTCGCACCGTTCGACATCGGGAGGAGTCCATGCCAACCCCTGATCCGATCCGGATTGTCCGTTTCGCACTACGCCTGTCACTCGCGGCGGCCTTTCTGTCCGCTGTCGCCGACCGATTCGGTTGGTGGAAGCCGTTTGGGCAGGGTAGCTGGGGGAGCATGGGTGGCTTCGCCGACTATACCCACCAGCTTGTTCCGTTTGCTTCTGGATGGTTATTGACCGTCATTGTTTGGGCTGCCACCGTCACCGAATCGGCCCTGGGCGTCTTGCTCCTGACCGGATGGCGGCCAAAGCTCGTCGGTGCGGCGACTTGCGTGGTGCTCATAATATTTGGAACCGCGATGGCTGTATCCCTCGGCGTGGAAGCACCGCTGAACTACAGTGTTTTCTCCGCATCGAGCGCAGCCGCGGCCTACGTGTTACTTGGCACTACATCGCCGCCGCATACCACTTGCGGCCTATCCAGTTCGGACACTCGAAACCGTCGCAAGCCGGCCGATGGCGCTCCAACCGGCCAACGTTGCCGATCATTTAGCAGCGGCCGCAGCGCTTCGTCAATCGGGTGAGTCGATTCAAGCGCGGCTGGGCGTACCGATCGTCGGAAGCGAGGGTAGATGAAGGTTGGCAGAGACTTCGATGTGGTCGTCGTAGGCGGCGGGGTGGGCGGTGTGGCCGCGGTGCGGAAGCTTGCGTCCGTAGGCCTTTCGGTAGCGCTCGTTGAGAATCGTCTGGTCGGTGGGGAGTGCCATTACTGGGGCTGCAACCCGAGCAAAACGCTGCTTCGCCCGATCGAGGTGTTCAATCTCGCGAAGTCGGTTCCTGGGGTGCGAGAAACTATTTCGGACAGGGCACTGGACGTTGCGGCCGTCTTCGCGAAACGCGACGCGATCATCGAGCACCTTTCGGACCAAGACCGAAGCGCCTCGCTGCGGCAAGCCGGTGTAGCAGTGTTTCATGGGTTCGGCCGGTTGAGCGGCGAACGAACGGTGCGCGTGGCGCACGCCGATCACACCGAAGACGTCTTGGAGGCACGCTACGCGGTCGTCGTGGCCACCGGCACTCACCCCAACGTGCCGGAGATACCGGGGTTGGCACAAGCACGCCCGTGGACCAACCGGGAATTGACGACCATGACACAAGTGCCACGTCGCGCCCTGGTGGTGGGTGGCGGTCCGGTCAGCGTCGAGTTCGCGACCATCCTCAGCGGTTTGGGCTCCGCGGTAACACTTTTGGTACGCGGTAACACCCTGCTTCGTGATTGCGAACCCGAAGCCCGCGAGCTCGTCGCGCAGTCACTGCGAAGCAAAGGCGTCGCGATTCACTTTCAGACAGAATTGTCGGCGGTCGCCCGCCCGGTGCCGGGCGGGCCCGTCACCGCGACTTTTCATCGCCAGACCATCGAGGTGGACGAGATCGTCCTAGCCGCAGGACGATGCACCAACACCGACAACATCGGACTCGAAACCCTTGGCTTGCCAGGCGGCGGGTCCGTTTCAGTGGACGACCATCTCCAGGCGGTCGGCGTCGCGGGCGACTGGCTCTACGCCTTGGGCGATACCACCGGACGCGCCCGCCTGTCGCATATCTCCACCTACCACGGCCGTGTCGTGGCCGACATCATCGCGGCCCGGGCCGCGGGGCGAGAACTGTCCGAGAACGAGTTGACTGCCCGCGATGCCGGCAGTCTTGCGCAGGTCATCTTCACTGAGCCTCAGGTAGCCAGTGCGGGGCGCACGGAAAGGCAGGCCCGCGCAGCAGGGTTTGCGGTAAGAACGCGAACTGCTTGTTACCCCGGCACACTTTCGTTCCTGGCCCTATTCAGGGATGGCTTCCAGGGGTGGGCGAAATTGGTCATCAACGCCGAGACCAACACACTGCTCGGAGCGACATTTGTCGGCCCGGAGTTCTCGGAACTGGTTCAGGCGGCCACCTTGGCCATCGTCGCGAAGGTTCCAGTCAATCTCTTGCGCCATGCCGTCGCGCCACATCCGACGGTCAATCAGGTCTGGGATCTGCTGGTTGCCGAGGAGTCCGACCATGCCCCATCACGGAAAAACGAAACCACAATGACTTACGACTGGCCGGTCGAGTCACTGTGACCATGCTGGTTGCGGGGGTCCGCACGCTCGGCGGCAAAGTGGAGACGTTCGAAGTGGACGACCCGCGACCGCTGGCGGCCGACGAGGTCCTCATCGATGTTCGTGGTTCAGGGATAGGAAACTGGGACAACATCATTCGCTACGGTGGCTGGGACGTCGGCATCAGGCCTCCGCTGGCGCTCGGCGTCGAGGCCGCCGGGGTCGTCAAGGCCGTTGGCGCCGGCTCGAGCGGATTCGGGGTGGGCGACGCGGTGGTGTGCCACCCGGTGCCGCTGCGCGACCAAGGCACGTGGGCGCCGCTGCTGATCGCGCCCGTCGGATCGCTCGCCCACAAGCCGCCCGGGATTTCGTGGGAGACCGCGGCGATCTTTCCGGTGCCGGCGTTGACCGCCGAGCAGGTGGTCGCCGATGCGTTGGCCCTTCACGCTGGTGAGACGGTGCTCGTTCATGGCGCGGGTGGAATCACCGGTGGGCTCGTCGTCCAGCTGGCCGCGCTGCGCGGGGTCGATGTGCTGGCCACCGCAAGTCCCCGCAGCGCCGACCGGGTCCGTGGGTATGGCGCCCGCGAAGTGATCGACTACCGCGATCCGATGTGGCCACAACACGCAACGGCGTTGGCGAGGGGGTCTATCGACGCCGTTGCCAACGCCACCCCCGGGGGTGCTGTGGCGGCGATGACCGCCCTGGCCGACGGCAGCCGGCTGGCCACCATCACCCCCGATCCACCCCCATCCGCCCGCGGCATCAGCGTGACCGCGGTTTACGTCCGTTCCGACGGCGCTCAACTCGAGCGGCTGATCGCGCTACTCGCCTCCCGTCGGTTGAGCATGCCGACTCCGCGTTCCTGCGGTCTGGCTCAGGCCGCGTCCGCCCTCGCACGAGTCGTCGCTGGCCAGGAGGCCGATGGAGTGGTCATCACGAAAGGCGCCTGACGAAGTTTGCGATCACACCCCGCAAAACCCTCACACCACCAAGGAGTCTTGGGATGACCACCATAACCCGGATCCGCGCGGGAGTGGCCGATCCCATCGGTAAGCACGCTGACGCTATCGTCGTACCCGGCAGCGGCACACAGATTTTCGTCTCCGGGACACCCGGGCTGCGCGGAGACGGCACCCTGCCTGAGGACTTCACCGACGAAGCCCGGCGGTGCTGGTTGTGGTGGACGATCTCGTTGCTCACCGCCGACCCGGTTGCCCACGGGGAAGGACGCAAGAGGTCGTGAGCGATTACCCCATCGTCGACTCGCCCACCGACGCACTGCTGACCAGCTTCGCGCGCAACGGCTCTGGCGCCCAGATATCGTCACGCGCCGAACGACGCCGGCAGTGACGCTGCGCGACGCGGCACCGACCAGCCGCGCGATGGTGGTCGCGGTGATGGTCTCCATGGTCGCGTTCCTCGACTCCACCGTGATCAACCTGGCGTTGCCGGCCATCGAGCATGACCTCGGCGGTGGCCTGGCGCTGCAGCAATGGATCATCGACGGCTACCTGCTGGCGACGGCGGCCGCGATTCTCCCCGGCGGGTCCATCTCGGATGTGTTCGGACGCGTTCCAGTGATGCGGTTCGGGCTGTTGGCTTTCGGGGCGGGCTCGGTGCTGGCGGCGGCTGCCACCTCACCAGCGATGCTGATCACGGCGCGCCTCATCCAGGGTCTGGGTGCGGCGTTTCTCGTGCCGGGCTCGCTGGCGCTGATCAACACGGTGTTCGACAAAGCGCACCAGTCCGCGGCGATCGGCCTCTGGACCGGGTGGACGGGAACCGCCTTCGCGTTGGGCCCCCTGCTGGGCGGAATGTGTGTCGATTTCCTAGGCTGGCGTTGGATTTTCGTGTTGTCGGCGGTCCCCATGGCGGTCGGGTACGCGCTGACGTTCTGGCTGTGCCCGATGTCGGGCCGGGTCGAAGGCGCCCGCGTCGATGCTGTCGGGATGGCCCTATCGGCCGTCGGGCTGGCCGCGACCGTATATGCGCTGATCGAATCGCAACGCTACGGCTGGACCAACCCGATGGTCATCGCACCATTGGTGATCGGGAGTGCCGCACTGGCTGGCTTCGTGGGTTGGCAGCACCGCAGCAGGTGCCCGATGCTTCCGTTGTCGCTCTTTACCTTTCGCAATTTCGCTGCCGCCAACCTCGTCACCGCGTTCGTCTACGGCGCGTTGACGCTGGGATCGCTGGCCATCGCCCTCTACACCCAAGAAATCGGCGGGTACTCAGCCACC
>NZ_LT546237.1:2110669-2117836 GCF_900078675.2 Mycobacterium interjectum | reverse complement strand
TTGTGTTTTCGTTTCCCCCCGCCATGTCGGCCGCATCGCCGCGCGGGTGGGACCGCGCGCGTTCCTGATCGCCGGTCCCGCCGTGGCGGGGATCGGACTGCTGCTGATCCGCCCGAAACCCAGTGGATTTCACGCGATCACCGACCTGGTCCCCGGGATGACCGTGCTGGCCATCGGGCTGGTGGCGACTATCACTCCGCTTGTGTCGGTGACGCTGGCCTCGGTGCCGACCGAACACAGCGGCCTGGCGTCGGCGATCAACAACGCCGTCTCGCGGCTCGCCGCGCTGATGTCGATTGGGTCGATCGGCCTGATCACCGCTGGCACGGCGCGCGCCACCGGATTCGCCCACGTTTTAGCGGTGAGCGCCGCACTATTTGCCTTGGGCGCGTTGTGCGCCGCGCTGTTGCTGACCAACCCCCCTGCCGGGTGCCAACCCGTGCCCTGCGATGTCGCGGCGTTATGCCGGGACCGGCTCGGTGCCCAACCCGCCCTGGCCAGCGGCCCCGTTGCCGCGACCGAACCGTCCCCTCCGCAGTGATCGGTTCACCGCCAGCACAGCCGTGTCTATCCACGCTTCGGTTCACAGCGGCACATCACTCACCCGGGTGAATAGGTGGTGGGGGTGGTGACGGCTCACCCAGCCTGGCTGCAGTCTCAATACGACCAGAGCGGGCGGGATTGTCACCCCGTTTGCAGGGGCTCCGAGCCAAGGGCATTACGTGTCGCTGATGAAGAACTGCGGTCCAGCTGGGGCCGTCACGAGAACCAGGAAGGCGATCCAACGGTTCATCCCAAAGGACGAGATCGACGCTACGGTTGCGACGTTCGCGCCACTTCATCCGCTGGGACGAGTCGGCATACCAGCCGACATCGCCAACGGCGTGACGTACCTGCTTTCCGACGAGGCCGGTTGGGTCACCGGCGCCATTCTCAACGTCGACGGCGGCGTCATGGCCGGCACAACTCACCCGATGGCGCTTCCCGCGCCGGACGGGAACCGGCACGGAACACTCTGGCGCACTGGACAATCGACCGGGAACTCAGGCAAGGAGGATCCGTGTCACGCGAATACAACCTGGCCGCGGCCGACTCAGCCTGCGGCAAACAACGATGAGAGGAAACACAGACATGCCCAAGCCCGAATTCTTCGACACCCCCGGATACGGGGAGATTGCCCGTACCCGCAACCACTACCGCCAAGCTCTGCGCATCGGCGATCGCATCGAGATCTCCGGCCAAGGCGGCTGGGACGAGGATTTCACCTTGTCGGCCACATCCCTGGAGGACGAGATCGTCAAGGCCTGTGACAACGTCGAAAAGACCCTCGCTGAGGCGGGCGCCAGCTGGGGCGACGTCGTGAACATCCACTCCTACCACGTCCCCACCGCCGACGATTCCATTGGTGCTCAACACATGTCGGTGATGGTGGACCAGTTTCGCAAGCGCTTTGGCGAAAACCTGCCGCTGTGGACCGCGCTGGGCGTCGAGGCACTCGCACTGCCCGACCAGCACGTGGAGATCGAGGCAGTGGCCATCGTCGGATCCGGTCGCACGTAGAACTCGGTACCAGGGTCGGGAAGCGTCGCTGCGGTACACCGGCGTCACAGGCCCTCCAGGCACGAAATTGAAGTAACCAGTCAAACGCAACTCTGAGAGGTTCAGCATGAAGATCGTGGTCATTCGCGGTCGTGGGCTTATTGGCTCGAAAGTAGCGTCCAAACTCAGCGCGCAGGGACACGACGTGCTCCCCGCCTCACGCCGATCGGGTGTCGATTCACTCACCGGTGAAGGCCTCGCCAACGCCGTCGCCGGTGCGGATGTCCTGGTCGACGTCGCAGATTCACCATTGTTCGACGACGAACCCGTGCTGCACTTCTTCACGACCACGACCACGAATCTTCTCGCCGCGGAACAGGAAGCGGGTGTCAAACATCATGTGGCGTTGTCGGTCGTCGGCGCGCAGATCATGCCAGATAGCGGCTACAACACCGCGAAAGCAGCTCAGGAAAACCTGATTAGGGATTCGGGCCGGCCTTATTCGATCGTGCGAGCAACTCCGTTCTACGAATTCGCGGTCGGCTTGGCCGATTCCGCGACAGACGGAGACATTGTCCGGTTGCCGCACGCGCTGTTCCGTCCTATCGCCGCCGACGACGTCGCGACCGCCGTGGCCCGGGTGGCCGTCGGGCGTCCAATCAACGGGGTGACGGAGATCGCTGGACCCGAAGAAATGGGGATGGACGATTTTGTCCGCACGGGCCTTGCCGCCAATGGTGATCCGCGTCGGGTCGTGACTGACGTCCGGGCGCCCTACTTCGGAGCCGTGATCGACGATCGCACCCTCGCGCCCGACGAGAACGCGACGATCTTCCCCACTCGATACTCCGACTGGATCGACGCAAACCTCCGAGGAGCTTGAGGAACGAAAGGGACTGCGCGTCCGCTGGTGGAAGGTCGTTGCCTAGCGGCCCGTCGCATGGTCGTCGGTGCGCGTGTCGGTGACCCACGCGGCCCGATTGGCAAATCCGGTGTGCTTTTTGTGTGATTCTTTTATGTCAGCTCGCTGCGAGTGCTACGTTTCGATCACCGCACGGTTCGGCGATCACCTGAGCTGGGCGACCGCTGGGCCGTGGGGTTGCTCCACGGAGGTGCGGAATGTCTTTTATCTACCTGATACCGGATGAAATAGACACGGCTGCAACGGAATTAGCAAGCCTCGGTTCCTCACTCAACGCCGCAAGCGCTACCGTGGCGGCACCGACCACCAGCATCCTGGCCGCCGCGGCTGACGAAGTGTCGGAAGCGGTCGCGGCCCTGTTCTCCGGCCATGCCCAGGAGTATCAGGCGATGAGCGCCCGGGCGGCCGACTTTCATCAGCAACTGGTGCAGACCCTGAACGCGAGCGTGGCCAGCTACGCCGACGCCGAGGCGGCCAACGCGGCGGCCGCCGCCAATCCGTGGCAGGCCGTGCAGCAGCAGATACTCGGCGCGANGCTCGAACGTTGCCGGCGGGGCCGGCGGGGCCGGTGGCACCGGCGGCCTGATCTACGGCATCGGGGGCCACGGCGGCAACGCCGGATTCGCCACCACGGGCAATGTTGGCGGTTCCGGCGGTGCGGGCGGCCTGTTGTTCGGCGACGGTGGCGACGGCGGCGATGGCTCGTTGGGCGGCAACGGAGGCAGCGGCGGGAGTGCCCGGCTGATCGGCAACGGCGGGGCAGGAGGATCCGGGGGCGACCAATTCACCGCAATCGGCCCCGGGGGAGCCGGTGGCGCAGCCGGCAACGGCGGGCCGCTCTTCGGCACGGGCGGTCACGGCGGGAGGGGCGGGGACGCCATCTTCGGTAATGGTGGCGCAGGCGGCACCGGCGGCAACGCGGTAGGGCTGATCGGCAACGGCGGCGACGGCGGCGAAGGCGGCACCAGCGCCGCGGGCGGTGCCGGCGGTACCGGTGGTGGCGGCGGCGCCGGCGGGCTGCTACTGGGAATCAACGGGGACAGCGGGCCGAAAGGCACGCCCTGATTTGTCGCCGCGGGTCGGTTCGACGATGACCTTGCAGCTGGCGGTCATACTCGATGACGCCTCGGCTGGCGTCGGGGATGTGACGGTCCGCCGTGCGCCGGCTAGGTCGCGGAATCCCCTTGCAATGCCGCGAGGCCGTCCCGGATTCCGTCGCTTACACGGTCGGAGACCGTAGGTCCGTCAACCGCTGCCGGGGGTCTACCCCCGCAGCTACAGCTGAGGACGCCGAAGGCGCTAGGGTCCGCGCTCGCCGGGGCGGGCACCCCCAACGCAACACACAGTGCAACAACGCTGCTGGACAACGCTTTCGTGATCACCAGATGCCGTATCTTGGGTCGCGGCACCAGATGCCAGATTGTGCGTCGCGGTACATGTGGCGCTTCCACCGCGCGTTGCGCTGGGCCTTTCGCCGCTGTTCCCACCTGAGCCACCGGTCGACAAACCGGTCAATCATCCTGTCAATTGCGGTCACCATGCTGGGTCTCAGGCTTTGCCGTTCTCCGACTTGAGCATCCACGCTTGCTTCTCCAAGTCGGTGATGATCGAGTGCAGCAGGTCAGCGGTCGACGGGTCGCCAGCGTCGACGTCATCGTGGACCGCACGCACGGTGTCCACCGTGGCGTAGACCCGAGTGGTGATCGCATCGACGATTTCGGTGGTGCTCAGCAGTCCCGGTGCGATAGCGGGGACGGACGTGGTCGCCGCGACCGTGTCGGAGCGTCCATCGGGAACTGCGTCAAGGGCTCGCATGCGTTCAGCGATCGTGTCCGCCGCTTCGCGCGCGATGTCGACGATATTGTCGAGTTGCAGGTGCAGGTCCCGGAAGTTGGTGCCCACCAGGTTCCAGTGCGCTTGCTTGCCCTGCAGGTGCAATTCGATCAGGTCGACGAGTACTGTCTGCAGGTCCCGCGCCAACCGGTCTGACGCTTGGAACATCTGCACGTCGTCGGCGTCACGGCGGCTGGTCGACGATGCCAATGTTGTCACGGCCGCTTCCTTTCGGTGGGTAACCCGGTGTGCATGCAATGCCCACCGGCCTTAGTTGCTTGCGTAAGCAAGTTTATGATTGCTTGCGCGCTCAAGCAATGTGAAAGAAAACACACCGGCTCGTATAGTTGCTCGCGCCAACATGTACTGCGTATTTTTGGCGCATGGCAGCTGTCAAGCCGGCGAAGAAGCCACGGGCCAAGAAAGCGAACGAGGTCACGCCCATCAACGTGGGCGAGTTCAAGGTGATTCGCGCACTGCACCCCGCGTTTGTGGCGATGATGCGGCGGATCGACACCGACCTGCAACGCGAGCAGCGTATGTCGCACGCCGAATACATCGCGCTGATGTTCTTATCCGAGGCCCCCGAGCACACCTTAGGGCTAAGCGAATTGGCGCGCCGCTGTCAGCAATCGTTAAGCGCCATCAGCCGCACCGTGGGTCGGATGGAGGCTCAAGGTTTGGTCCGACGCGAGCAGTCAGGCCGGGATGCGCGGGCCTACAACGCTGTTCTCACCGGTGCCGGGCTTGCCCGACTACAGGAAGCCACGCCCTTCCACATCGACAGCCTGCGCCGTCACCTATTCGATCACCTCGGTGGTGTAGATCTCGACGCGCTCGCTGAGGCATTCGAACGCATCGCCGTCGCTGCCAGCGGAGACGCTCATGTGGTGCCCGGTCGCCCTGCCGCAGATACCCCGATAGGGAAGCACATCAGCAATTGATCGGACGATCTTTCTGAACGAAGACATGCGAATACCAACAACGGGCCACGGTCGGCGCAGCCGGGAAGGGCGGGCCGCTGTTCGGCAACGGCGGCCATGGCGGGAGGGGCGGGGACGCAATCTTCGGAATCCGCCACCCAGGGCGTATCAAAACTGCAACAGCTAAAAGCGCTGTATTTCAGGCGGTTTCAGCAGCCGCAATCAACCGTTAAGCCTCGTCGCATGTGCGCATGGCCGAGAAGGTTTGGAGTGTCGCGTCCGGCCGTGCCTGCCTGGCTGGGCGTTTACGTCCAGAATTCGTTCATGGGTTGGGCGTACATGTCGTTGGCTGTCAGCGGTCCCAAAGCTCCCGGCGTAGGACTCAAGGCGTCTTCGATGGTGGCCATTAGGCCGTACTGGTCGTAGTGGCCGGTGGCGACGAAGTGGCCGGATTGCATCCCGCCCAGCGTCACGGCGCCCTGGTTCGGGATGACGATCATGGGAACGTTGTTGCCTTCGTTACCGATGCCCAGTGAGAGGTTGTTGTAGTCCTCGTCCCAGGTAAGGATGATCACGTCCTTTTGCGTCGGGTCGGTCCAGGTCGGCGAGCTCTGAATGGTGGACACCTGTTGCTGGACGAACTGGTCACCGGCCGCGACGTTGTACTGGTGCGTGGTGAGCTGGCTGCCCAGGAAGTTCAGAGCGCCGGTAGGAGTGCTGACAGGGCCTTCCATGTTGTTGGACTCGTTGGCGGCTATCCACGCGAATTGCGGTGCGGTACTTGGGTTTTGCAGATCGGTGCCTAAATTCGTCAGCGGGAGCAGATGGGTCGGTAGGTAGGTGGGGTTGGGGTTGCCATAGACGTAGTTGAACATTGCGAACGGTAATTGGTCGACGGCGTAGTCACCCGAGTCGGTGATGGCACCGGGATAGGGCATGCTCTGCGCGTAACCGGCCCAGGTGACGCCCGAGGAATCCATTTTTGCCATGAGGTTGTTGGTCCCGTAGATGACGTTCGGCGGCGGGTTGACGTCGATGCCGTAATCCGTTCCGCCCAGGATCCGGAAGTAGTTGGGGTCGCTGGGGTGGCCCAGCGCGTAGTAGTTGTCGGCGTACCCGTAGGTGTTGATCAGGGAGTTGATGTACGGCGCGTTGGGGCTGCCGAGGATGTCGCCGACGCCGTGGTTCTCCATGTAGATCAGGAACACGTGATTCAGTTGGCCCACGTTGGACGTCGGTGGGGTGAGCGTCGGCTGGGCGAGGTTCGGATCGCCGACGGTGAACGACAGGTTGTCGGCGAAGGCGTTGTTGTAGTTGCCGAGGACCGGGTTGTGGTCGGCGAAGGTCGCGGTCACCACGGCTTGGGTGGTGCCCACCGGGATCGTCCCGGAAACGTCTCGTGCCTGGAAACCGGTGATTCCCAAGCGATCCAGCGACGTGACCGAGCTGGTCGAGCCGGTGCCCAGGACGACGCCGTTGGCATTGAGGAAGGTGACCTGCAGTGAGGCCGAGGATGGGTCTCCCAGGTAGCCGCCGAGCATCCCACTCAGCGTGTACGGCGTTGTGCCGGTGTCGATCTTCCCGGCTGCGGCGGAGAGGTTGACCACTTGGCTGATGGTGGACGTGGCCACGGGTCCGCCGCCGGCGAAATTGCTGCCACCGCCCGCGGGCGGGGTGCCGGGGAAGCCCAGCAAACCCGGCAGGTCGGGGATGGAGAACGGTCCCGGGTAACCGCGCGGGGTGCCGTAGGCGATGATCGTCGGGGTGCCGGTCACCGTCCAGCCCGGAATGGTCACCCCGCTGTAGCCCGAGCCGGACGGGTCGGCCGTTTCGAAGCCGGGGTTGACCAACAGGTTCGGGCTCATCGGTAATCCGGGAATCCCGTTGCGGCCGAGCAACATCCCGCCGGCCCCCACCGTGCCGGGGCCGCCCAATAGCCCGGCGCCGGCG
>NZ_LT546237.1:2083401-2110334 GCF_900078675.2 Mycobacterium interjectum | reverse complement strand
CCGCCCGCCCCGCCGGTGCCCAACAGCCATCCGCCATGGCCGCCCGGACCGCCTGCCGCGCCGGTGCCACCGGTCCCACCGGCCCCGCCGGTCCCGATCAGCCCCGCGGCCCCGCCGGCCCCGCCGCCGCTACCGGACGCGCCCGACCCGCCGGCCCCGCCGGAACCGAGCAACCAGCCGCCGGCCCCACCGTTGGCCCCGGTCCCGGGCGCCCCGTTAGCGCCGTTGCCGATCAGTGGCCGCCCCGTCAACGTCAGGGTGTAAGCATTCGCCGTGTCCAGAAGGTTTTGCTCGATGGCTTGCAGGTCCGGGATCTGCAGAAACGCTGCGCTCGTGGCCTCGGCGGAGGCGTAGGTGCCCGCGCCGCCGCTCAGCGCCTGCACAAACTGCTGCTGAAACGCGACCGCCTGGGCGCCCAACGTCTGATACGTCTGCCCATAGTTGCCGAACAACCGCGCGATCGCGGCCGACACCTCATCGCCGGCCGCCGGCGCAATTCCGGTGGTCGACGGCGCCCAGGTCGCCGCGGCCTCTTTGATCGCCTCCCCGATTCCGCTCAAATCCGCCGAGGCCGCGGACAAGGCCTCAGGTGCTGCGATCAGGAAAGCCGACATCTTCGACTCCCATCAAGTTCAACGGGGCGACTCGGACCGCTAACTCTATTGAGTAGACCCAGGAATGTGAAGCTTTTCTGGGCTCGGCACAAGCACTACTTCCGCAGCGTGAATTGGTTGAGGTCGGTGTAGCCCTTGCGGAACAGATTCGCGCAGCCGGTGAGGTATTTCATGTACATCTCGTAGACCTCTTCGGACTGGATCGCGATGGCCTCGTCTTTGCGTGCCTCGAGGCCCGCGGCCCATACGTCCAGGGTCTTGGCGTAATGCCGCTGCAGCGACTGGCGGCGCTTCAGCTTGAAGCCGGCCTTCGCCGAGAACTCCTTGACCATGTCGATGGTCGGCAGGAAGCCGCCGGGAAAGATTTCGGTTTTCATGAAGTCGCTGAATTCGACGATCGCCGGAGTGAGCGGCAAGCCGGACTCGATGATCTCCTTCTCCGACAGGACGGTGATCGTGTGCAACAGCATCGTGCCGCCGCTCGGCAACAGCTCGTACGTTCTCTCGAAGAAGGCGTCGTAGCGGTCGTAGCCGACATGTTCGAACGGGCCGATCGCGACGATCCGGTCCACCGGCTCGTGAAACCGCTCCCAGCCCTCGAGCAACACGCGCTTGGAACGCGGGCTGTCCGATGCGGCGAACAGCTGCTCGACGTGGGCGACCTGGTTCTTGGACAGCGTGATTCCAATGACGTTGACGTCGTATTTCTCGATGGCTCGCATCATGGCCGCGCCCCAGCCGCAGCCAAGATCCAGCAGTGTCATGCCCGGCTGCAAGCCCAGCTTGCTCAGCGAGAGGTCGATCTTGGCGATCTGCGCCTGTTCCAGAGTCATGTCGTCGCCGCCAAGCCAGTAGGCGCACGTGTACATCTGGGTGCGGTCGAGGAACAGACGGAAGAAGTCGTCGGATAGGTCGTAGTGCGATTGCACGTCCTCGAAATGCGGCGTCAGCTCCTCAGCCATCTTTGATGTTGCCTCCAATCCCTGTGCGGCCAGGGGTGTGTGGATCGATCCACCCGAGGTGACCGTCGCTTGAGGTTACGACGGCGCCCGTCTTTCCTGCCAGAGATACGGTGACGGCGACGGCGCTTCTAGCCGCCCGCGTGGGCCAGATCGATGGCGTACTGATTCACGAAGGTGCCCGCCGGCGGATCGCCTTTGTCGCAGGTTCCGTCGGATTCGCCGGGACGCTTGATCCACAGGTACGCGTCGGCGTGCGCGCCCGCGGTGGCGGTGGTCGGCGGAGTGCCCAGCCCTCGGCCGCTGGGGTTGCACCAGTTGAGCCCGGAGTCGGGCGCCGGCCCAGCGCCGTTGCGCGAGGTGTCGATCACGTAGTGCGAACCATTCGTGAGCCCGGAAATCGCTTCCCCATAACCGATTTCGTCCCCGGTGGTGTAGAAGTTCGCGGTGTTGAGGCTGAAACCACGCGCCCGGGCGACATCGACCTTGTTGAGCCGGGCGGCCATGTCCTCGGCGCTGTGCCAGCGCAGGTGACCTCCGTCGACGTAGACCGCCGTGCCCGGATTGCGCGTCAGCGTGTCGACGGCGTAGCGAATCAGGTCGTAGCGTTCTTGGCGCTGGTCGGCCGACAGGCAGTCGGCCATGGCCAGTGCGTCGGGTTCGAGGATGATCGCCGTGCGCGTGGCGCCGACGCTGGACGCGATGCCGTCGATCCACCCGCGGTAATCGTCGGCCGAGGCCATGCCACCGGCGGCGAAGCTGCCACAGTCGCGGTGCGGGATGCCATAAACCGCCAGCACCGGGATGGCGCCGGCAGCCGCCGCGTCGCCGGTGTACTTCGCGACCGTCGACGCGGAAGAGCCCGGGACGATCCAGTACGCCTGCGGCGTGTTGGCGATGGCGGTCAACTCGGGACTCGGCGGGTCGGCGTGCTGCGCGGCGCGCATGGCCGCCGAGTTGGGATTGACGTAGAAGGGCATGCCGGCCAATGGATTGGCGTCATCGGCCAGGCGCACCGCGGGGTCGACGAGGAAGCTCGTCCCGACAACGGCCGCAACCGTGAGGAGGGGGGCGATCCACCGCGAAACCGCACCAATAACTGAGAACGTCACCCCAGGGAAAGTAGTCCATGCAGTGCCAGGCGCCGACGGCAGGTGATGTGGGTTCGACTCGGTCGGCAGCGAGCTACATTACCCGTATGCGCGTCGTCCGCCTGTTCGGAGCAGCCCTGGCGATTCTCACGGCGGGGTTACTTGTGGCAGCACCCGCCGGCGCCCAACCGCCGTCCAAGCTCGCCGACCACGTCACTGACAACTCCGGGGCGTTGACAGACTCCGGCCGTGCTGCGGTCAACTCGGCCATCGACCGGCTCTACCGCGATCGGCACATCCAACTGTGGGTGGTCTACGTCGACAACTTCTCCAGGTTCAAGCCCGACAACTGGGCGAATCAAACGCGCAGCGCCAGCGGCATGGGCGAGCACGACGCGCTGCTGGCCGTGGCCACGAACACCAAGCTGTACGTGTTCGACGTGCCGGGCCTCCCGGCGGCCGAGTTAAACGCTTTGCGCAGCAACCAAATTGATCCGGCGATCAACGCCAAGGAATGGAGCATCGCCGCGGTCGCTGCGGCCGACGGGCTGGACAAATCGGCAAGCCCGGCAACCCCGCCGAAGCGCAACTGGGTACCGACCGCGATCGCCGTCATCGTCGTTGTGGTCGTCATCGTGGTGGTGGTGGTGGTTTTCGTGCTCTATCGCGCGCGCCGCCGCCGGCGCGCCGCGCGCGGCGATGGGCAGGTGAGCATCGAGGGAAGCGATCGGTCGTTGGGCCAGGCGTTGTCCACCGCCGACGCCAGGGTGCGCCGGATCTCCGACTACACCGCCCGGCATCGCGACAGTATCGGCGCCGAGGCCCAGGCCCGTCTCGAAGACGCCAAGCGACACCTCGCAGCGGCGCAGGGCACGCAAGCAACGAACGAGGCCGACGCGATCGCCTATGCCAACAGGGCATCGACACTGGCCGCTCAGGCGCAAACGCTGGCAAACACCGACGTGCTGGCCGCGCACCGCACGCCGCGGCGTCGAGGCAGCGCATCGAAGCGATGATCGGTCGAAAGCCCTTGCGGCGGTGGTGCTGTCAGGTGCAAAGGATGGGGGCGTCGCACACATTGCCGGGGCAGTAGGTCGAGTGTGCGGCGTTGACCAAGGTTCCGACGTCCAACAACGTCACGCCCCTCGCATTTAGATGGGCGTGGACGTCGTCCGCGATCTGCTGCGGCGTCCAACCCCACGTGAGGTCATAGCAGACCAGATGCGCCTCTCCGATGAGCGCCTCTTCCGTCTTGGGCGGCCACGTAAGGCCGACGGCGCGCAGTTGAGCGAGGTACGCGTCATCGGCCGGGGTGGCAGTCGCGACTGCACAGCTACCAACCAGGGCAGCGCCGGCCATCACGGGGACGGTAAGCATCGCCAGCCAGCGAGGTGAGGACATTGATACGGCTCCCTTTGTTTATGGCGTCGACGATGCCGGCGGTGCGGGGTAAAAGCGGCACGAATTTGAAGACACAAACATGGCGAATGGTAGCGCTGCGCAACGGCAATCGCGCGCCCCGCGGCCGCCGATTCTGTCTGGCCGGCGGCTAGGCTTTTCCGGCCTCGTTCCCGTAGCGTCCGGGACTGACCAGCGACGCCAGCGCGCCGGTCAGCATCATGGCTGCCGACGCGACGAATACCACCACCAGTCCGGCGTGGAACGGCCCCGCGATCAGCTCCGGGAAGAACGATTTGCCGGTGAGCACGTCGGCGTTGACGCCGGGTTCCTGCAAGGTATGCGATCGTGCGAGCAGTTCGGCGATCGGGTTGTAGCCCAGAAACGCCGCGAACAGGCTGCCCACCGGTGGCAGGTTGGCCACATCCTGCGCCACCGCCGCCGATACGCCTTGCTGTTGCAGCCCGCCGCTCAGCGCCTGCGGCAGTGTGTGCGCCAGCCCAATGACCATCAGCGAGAAGAAGACTCCGATCGACAGCGCCGAGCCGGCGTTGAAGAACGTCGCCCGAACGCCGGACGCGGCCCCGCGTTGCGCGGCCGGCACGCTCGACATGATCGCGGCGGTGTTGGGCGCGGTGAAGACGCCGCCACCCAGGGCGTTGAGGAAGGTAAGCAGCGCAAAGACCCGGTAGTCGAAATTCACCGGGATCATCAACAGCCCGATGAACGTGCCGGCCATCAGCAGCATCCCGGCGACGGCGAACGGCCGCGCGCCGAACCGGTCCGCGAGCCATCCTGCCGCCGGTGCCGCGAACAGGAACCCGACCGTCGCCGGCAACAGGTAGATGCCCGACCACAGCGGTGTCGACTCGAAGCTGTATCCATGAAGCGGCAACCAGATGCCCTGCAGCCAGATGATCAGCATGAACTGCAAGCCGCCGCGGCCCATCGACGACATCAGGTTGGCCAGGTTGCCCATCCCGAACGCCGCCGACCGAAACAACCGGATGTCGACCATCGGCTGGGCCGCCCGCAACTCGATGATGCAGAACGCGATCAACAAGAACAGACCGAACGCGATCGAACCCAGCACCCACGGGTTCGTCCAGCCCGTCGCATGATTTCCGTACGGCTGAATGCCGTACGTGATGCCCACCAGGATGACGGTCAGGCCGACGCCGAATGTCAGTGTGCCGGGCCAGTCCAACGGTCCGGGTGTGCGCACGCCGATCTCGTGCAGCGAACGCACGCCCCAGATGGTGCCCAGCAAGCCGATCGGCACGCCGACCCAGAAGATCGCGCGCCAGTCCCACCCCGACAGCAGCCCACCGATCAGCAGGCCGAGGAACGAACCGGCCACCGCGGCGACCATGTTGAATCCGAGCGCCATGCCGCGCTGATTGCTCGGGAATGCGTCGGTAAGGATCGCCGCCGACAACGCCATCAGGATCGCGCCGCCGATGCCCTGGATGACGCGCCAGCCGATCAGCCAAAGCGCGCCGCGGCCGAGGTGAAACGGGTCGAACGACAGCGCAATCGCCGCGACGGTGAACACCGCGAAGCCGAAGTTGTAGATGCGCACCCGGCCGAACATGTCGCCGAGTCGCCCGACGAACACCACCAGGACCGCGGTGACGACGAGATAGCCCATGAGCACCCACAACAGAAAGCCGATATTCGCCGGGGCCAGCGGGTCCAATCTGATCCCGCGGAAGATGGCCGGTAGTGAGATCAACACGATCGACGCGTTGATCATCGCCAGCAGCATGCCCAGGGTGGTGTTCGACAGTGCGACCCACTTGTAATGCGGGTGGTCGCGGTCCCATCGGAGCCGGCGGCCGTTGCGCTCGCTGGGGGCCAGCGTCGAGTCCGTCGCGGCGAGGCTGTCAACCATCTAGATCTCAGTCGTCATTTGATCGCTTCCGGTGGAATTGGTCCCGCAACAGTCGTTACTACAGTTGCACTAATGGGAGATACCACGGATACGACCTACGACGGCATCGAATTCGTCATCGCGGAACCGGACGTCGAACTCGCGGTCCAACGATCCGGGGAGGGTCCCGCCGTCCTACTGGTCGGCGGCCTCGGCATGCCGAGTATCACGTGGGACATTTGTGGACTTCCCCGGTCGCTCGCCGGGGCGGGGTTTCAGGTGATCAAATACGACGCGCGCGGAATGTCGCCATCTTCCGCACCGGCCGCGCCGTACTCGGTGGCCGACCTCGCCCGCGACGCCGCGGCCATACTCGACCATTTCGGGGCCGAACGGGCCACGGTCGTCGGGTACTCGATGGGCTGCTACGTCGCGCAGACGTTGCTGCGCATCCGTCCCGAGCTGGTGCGTGCGCTCGTCTTGTTCGCCGGGCTCCAGCCCTCGCCCGTGGGCGCGATGGTGGGGGAGATGGAGCTCGGCCTGATCGAGCGCTACGGCGAGGTGCCGCGTGAGGTCGTCGTTTTCGAGCAGTTGCTGACCACCCTGCACACGCCGATGCTGCAAGATCCGGCGATGGTGCAGGGCTGGCGCCAGGCGCTGTCGGCGGGCTACGAAAGCGGATGGGCGGGACCGGACGGCTTCAAGGGGCAGCTCGCGGCGTCGCAGCAGTGGATCACGGCCGGCGAACCGACCCCGGAACACCTCGGCGCGATCGACGTGCCCACGCTCGTCCTGGCGTTCGAGCACGACCTGTTCTTTCCGCCGGCGCTGTGCGCCGCCACGGCCCGACTGATTCCCGAAGCCGAATTCGCGCAGATCGATGGTGCAGGCCACGGCGGCATCTTCACCGGACCCGGAGACAGCGTCGACCGGATCACCAAGTTCTGCCGCGCCCACCGCGGGAGCTGAGCCGCGGACGTTTAGGCATCGGCGCCGTCCCACTCGTGGTCGTGCATGAACGCCTCCGGGATGTTCACCCGGTAGCGGGCGGCCTCGGCGAGAATGTTTCCCATCGCGAGCGGCAGCGCCAGGCTGGGCGCGGGATCGCGGGGCGTGAAGATGACCCCGTCGGTGCGCAGGTAATCGCGCAGGAATCCGCCGAATGTATTGCCCTGCCGCGCCGATTTGCGCCACCCGTACATCAGCATCCCCGGGCCCAGCATCTTGCGCGCGCCCGGCTTGGGCACGATGACCTCGTCGTTGACGCCGAAAAACGCCCTGTCGACCCGCGTTTCGGGATCGAACAACAGAATTCCGCTGGTGGACCGCGGATTACATTCGACCGCGAACAGCCCCCGTCCCGGCACCTCGATGAAGTCCAGCCCCATCTGCCCGGTGAAGTTGAACGCCTTGACGCAGTCGTGCACCCACGCGTCGATGCCCTCGTGGCGGGCCGACTCGAACGTCACGCACGACGTGCCGTCGATCGCGTAGCGCACCGGGTAGACCGCGTGCGCTTTCACTTGGCCATTGCGGCAGACGGAATACGAGCAATAGCTGGTGCCGTTCGCCCACTCCTGCGCGATCCACGGATTCGCGGCTTCGAAGCTCAGGCCGCGCGGCAGTTCTCCCGGGGTCACCTTGTGAACTTGCTGCGAACCGCGCGAGTAGACGGGCTTGAGCGCGAAGGGACGATCGAATTCCAGCGCCTCGAGCTCATGTTGGCTGCGGACCAGCGCGAAATCGAGGGTGGGTATGCCCAGCGCCTTCAGCGCGGCCTGGAACTCGTACTTGTTCTCCAGGCACGCCTCGACCTCGAAATCGGAAAAGAAACATTTGCTGCCGCCGGGAAACAGGTCGGGGTATCGCCTGATCGTGTTCGCGAGGATTTCGGTGCCCTCGTGGACCGGCACGACCAGGTCGACGCCCTCCTCGCGGGCGATATGCGCGACGGCTCGGGTCCATTCGACCGGCTCATACCTCGGCCGCGGCGTGCGGAACGCCCTCCTGACCGGTGCGGAGAACCTGGTGATCGGAAAGGGCACCGAGTCCGAAATCAGCACCTCGTGTCCCGCGGCACCCATCAAGCGGGCCAGGTGCAGCGACAAGAACGACCGACCGAACGTGATCAGCACCGTCTTTTTACTAAACTGGGACATCAAACCTCCGTTGCGAATACCAACCCCTCGTCGGGAGTACCCGCCCGCCCGGTTCGCTCCCAAAAAACCTGGGCACGCGAAGGGCGTGCCGCCCGGCGAATCGGTTCACAGTGCGGACCCAGCGAAGGCCTAGGCCGGCCTCATCGACTGCGTGTTAGCTCTGTCCATTACTTCTCAAGCCGACTGAAACTTGGGATCGGTAGGGCGAGCGAGACGACACGATTTCGCTATTCGGCGACCCTCCGGCGGTCGCCACGTCGTTCGGAGGTCGGGATGTCATTCGTAGTTGCGGTCCCGGAGTACGTGACGGCGGCGGCCTCGGATTTGGCCAATATCGGTTCGACGATCAGCGCGGCCAACGCGGCGGCGGCGGTTCCGACGTCGACGGTGGCGGCCGCGGCCGGCGATGAGGTGTCGGCGGCCATCGCGGCGATATTCGGCGGGCACGCGCAGGCCTATCAAGCGATCAGCGCTCAGGCGGCGGCGTTTCACCAGCAGTTCGTGCAGCTGCTGACCGCCGGGGCGGGTTCCTACACCAACGCCGAGGCCGCCAATGCCAATCCTCTGCAGGGGCTCCTCAACGACATCAATGCGCCCTTCGACACGTTCCTCGGGCGCCCGCTCATCGGCAACGGTGCCGACGGCACCCCGGGAACCGGCGCCAACGGGCAAAACNCGGCCCTGACCGCCGGCGGCAGCGGCGGCCCTGGGGGCTACGGCGGCGACAACGGCTACGTGTTCAGCGATGGTGCCGGCAGTATCTATGCCGGGGGTTCCTTGTTCGGCATCGGCGGGGCCGGCGGCGATGGTGGCGTGGCCCAGGCCGGCGGCCACGGCGGCACCGGCGGGCTCGGCGGTCTCGGCGGCCTGGTGTTCGGCCTCGGCGGCCACGGCGGCAACGGCTTCGGTGCACCCGGCTTGGCTTTCGGCGGTAACGGCAGCCAGGGCGGCTATGGCGGACTTCTCTTCGGCATCGGGGGCGCCGGCGGTAACGGCGGAACTGGCGTCGTCCCGGGCGTTGGCGGACAGGGCGGCTTTGGCGGGTACTACTTCTTCGGTCCGAACGGGGCGAACGGATTGCCGGGCTGATCGCGGCAGTCGTTGGATTCGATGCCCCGCTTCAACGAAAGCTGTTGAAAAGCAGCATATTTAGGCTGCAGCAACAACCCGGTCTCACAGGAACGGCGCCAGCAGGTCCGTCCGGGCCGGATTGAGCAGCACCGGGTCCGTCCACGCCGGCCATAGCAGCGCGGGGTTCGCGCCCGGCGGTGGCCAGTTGTTGTCGTCGGCGTAGGCCCACACTTCCACGGGTTGTCGTAGTACGCGGCCTTCTCGACCAGGCTGAACCAATCCTCGTGACGGTCCCGAATTTCTTGGCGTCGGACCCACCCGCCGTAAACGCACGCGCCGTGACGAGCGAGTTGATGTCTATCGGCCACACCGACGTCACCTCGCAGCGCGCCGCGCTCGGCGATCCTCATCCCCTGGATACCGGTGCTGGCGTTGGTCATCTTTTGGTGTTGCGCCGCAAGCCTTTTCGGCGGTCACCGACCAGTGCGGCCTGACATCACACCTCAACCGCGGACGCGATCTTGCTGACGACATCGCCCGCCTGATTGGCGGTGTCGAATCCACACCACAGCGTGTCGATGATGATGTTGTTCCGCACGCCCAGCGCACGCTGGCAGGCGAAGCCGTGGCCGCCGTCGAGGGTCTGCACCAGGCTCAGCGAGGTGCCGGTCGCCGCCAGCTCGCCGAAAGTCCATTTGACTGACGGGTCGCCGGGCTGGCTGAAGGTCAACGGCCGGTTGGCGCAGGCGGACCACCGCGGTTTGGCCTGAGTGAAGAATTGCTGGGCCACGTCGGCGTCGCGGAACCTGACCACGGCCTGCAGCAGGGCGTGCTTGCGCTGGGCCGCCGCGCGGGCGTTATCGAGGAACTGCCCTTCCAGGGCAACCCAGCTGCTGTCCCGGTAGACGGCGGCCTCGACGGGGGAATAGGCATCCAGGCAATTGCGATCCGAGACTTGGTCCTCGCTGTGCGACATCTCCGAAATCGGCCTGCGCAGAACCATATTCGTGGTTTGCCCCACGGCATCGACGTCGCCGGCGGTCAACAGCAGGTGGTCCAGGCGCGCGTTGAGAATCCGCGGGGTCTGCCAACGCCCCAGGTTCGGGGCCGCCACCGGGCGCCCGGTGGTGGACATGGTGCAGCCACTCAGCAGCAGGCACACGGCCGTCGTCGCGAGGATGGCGTAGCGCACGCCGCCCAGGGCGCGGCGTCCGCGCCCGGCCTGGCCGCCGACGGACCCGGGTGCGTTCGCTGACGGTGCGGTCATCTCGGGGTCTCCTGTCCGGGCCATACCCGACACAGCACGGCAACCGCGGCTGGCATTCGCCGTGTCGGCTACGAGCCCAGCTGATGCCTTGAAGTTAACGCCCCACCGCGGGTTCGGTGCGCAAGCACATTGTCGGCATGTCGCGTGGCCGGGCGCCGGTGGGCGGCTGTTCTCATAGGGGTTTCTAAAGCCCGGTTATGACGCTAGGCCGAGGAAAACCGCGTGTGAAATGCCTTTTGCGAGACAGCTATGTGTCTAAGGCATGAATTCCGGGGGCAACTTTGTCTGAAGATGGCCTGTCTACTTCCGGACCGGGAACACGATGGCCTGAGTCACGCCGCCGCCCCGACCGATCAGGCTTGCGATGCCGCCTTGGGCGGGTCGGCGATTTTCAGGTCGCGCCCGGCGCCGGCTGCCATGGTCGCCGCCTCGCCGCGGGCCAGGCCCACCGTCGCGGCGATCACCACCGCGGCCGCCACGGCCAGCACCAACCATTGCGTGCCGTCCGCATTCAAGGTCTCGCCGAGTACCGCGACTCCGAGTACCCCCGCCACGACCGGCTTCGCGACGATGATCGTCGGCAGCGAGGCGGTCAGCGCGCCGGCGCGATAGGCCGACTGGTGGAAGATCATTCCCGCCACGCCGGCGGCCACCCAGGCATACAACTCGGGCGTGTGCCACAGCTGGCCGGGTGTGTGCTCGATGACGTCGACGATGCCCTTCATCAGCACCGAGAACACCGCCAGCAACGAACCTGCCACCGCCGCCAGCAACAGCGCCGCCGCCGGACGGTCCGCCCAAATCCGGGCGCCGAGCACACCCAGCAACAACGGCGGGCCCATCACGACGGCCACCACGAGCCAAGCCTGCAGCGAGCCCTGCTCATGGCCGCCCGCGGGCTGCCCGACCGCGATGACGACGGCAAGTGCCACGGCCAGCAGCAGCGCCCACAGCCACTCGGCGCGGGTTACCGGATGGCCCGTCACACGCGAGTAGATCGGCAAGGCGAACAGCAGCGCGGTCACCTGCAGCGACATGACCAACAGCACCGAGCCCTTGTCGAGGGCCGCGGCAAGCAGGCAGTAGCTGGAGATGTCTCCCAGACCGCCCAGCCACCAGCGGGTATCGCGCAACAGCATGCCGAACAGGGTCAGGTGGCCGACCGGTTTGTCGGTGACCTCCTGTGCGGACCGCTGCCGGATCACGTTGCCGACCGCGGATGCCAGCGCGGCCAACAGAGCGAGCAGGACCGCCACATCCGTCCTCGACATGGGATGACCTCCTCGCTCACACGCCTGTTTGCGGCGTCGCGTTGCGCTGTTAGCTGTGTTGGCTCAGCGACGGGCTATTCATCCAATCTAACCGCGACTCGCGGACCCGGCCCGTCGAGCCGATCGGGGGCGGCCTCAGAGTGGAAATTTCGTGCCGGTGAGCTGTTCGGACAGCTCCCAGAGCGCGGCGGCGGTGGCCGCGCGCTTGGCCGGCCAATTTCGCCAGGTCGGCTGCGTGCGGCCATACAGGCCGAATCGGGGACCGATGAACGTGTCGCCCGGCAGGTCCTGCGATGCCGCGTACAACGTCTGGCGGGCACCGAAGTCCGCGTCGGTGGACACCAGCCGGTCGGCGGCCAGCACCGCCGCGTCGCCCAGTTTCCGGCCCGAGTTGCCTTGCAGGTTGGTATGCGACCAGCCGGGATGGGCGGCCAGCGCGCGCAGCGGAGAACCGGCGGCATGCAGGCGCTGTTGCAGCTCGCTGGTGAACAACAGGTTGGCCAGCTTCGACTGGCCGTAGGCCAGCCAGGCCGAATACCGGCGGGACTGCCAGTTGAGGTCGTTGAGGCTGATGAATCCGATGTGATGCAGCAGCGAGGACACCGTGACGACGCGGTCGGTCAGCTTGGGCAACAACAGGTTGGTCAGCGCGAAGTGCCCGAGATGGTTGGTGCCGATCTGACCCTCGAAGCCGTCGGCGGTGACCGCGTGTTTGGTGGCCATGATGCCGGCGTTGTTGACGAGGACGTCGACCCGCGCGGTGTCGTCGGCGAAGCGGCGCACCGAGGCCAGGTCTTGCAGGTCGAGCCGGCGCACCTCGATGTCGCCGGTCATGCGCGCGGCCGCGGTCTNAGCCGGCGCACCTCGATGTCGCCGGTCATGCGCGCGGCCGCGGTCTCGCCCTTTCCGGTGTCGCGCACCGCGAGGACGACGTGGGCACCGACGCGGGCCAACTCGCGGGCGGTCACCTCGCCCAGCCCGCCGTTGGCGCCGGTGACAATCGCGGTGCGTCCGGCGAACGAGGGCAGGTCTGCGGCGGTCCAAGCAGGCATGGCAGCCACCCTAGCTTCGAAATCGAGACGGCTTCCGACAAGCGCAAATCCGCTGTACAACAGCCCAATACGACCCTGCGGCGGTGCGGCGCGATCTCGCCCACCCCGACGCCGCGGGTATCGTTCGGGGGATGACCAGCGGAATCCCGCGAACCCAACGCTCGCCGAGCACGATGGGAAGCCCGGCATGTATCTAGCCATCATCGTCAATCCGCAGGCGCGCAAGAATCGCGCCGCGCCGGACCGCGCCGCCGACTTGCGCCGGATCGTCGGCCCCTGGGGCGAGGTGCACGAGACCGCGTCCGTCGAGGATCTCCGCAGGACCGTCAAGGAGCTCAATCCACGGACCACCCACCTCGTCGGCGACGGCGGCGACGGCGCGCTGCATTGGCTGGTCAACGAAATCGAGCACTGCATCGCCGATCCCGACCGCTGGCCGACCTTCGTGCCCAGCAACGGGGGAAGCGTCAACGCCGTCGCGCGCAAGGCGCGGGTGCGCGGTCGCGCCGACGGGATCATCCGCGCCTTGGCGACCGCCGCGGAGGCCGACCGCCCTCCGCCCGAGATTCGCCTGGACACCCTTGAACTCGACGGCGAAACCGAGGACGGCGCGGCGTTTCATCGGCTGTGCTTCGGGCTGGCCGCCGGCGGCGTCGGAAACCGGTTCTACGAAAGGTATTACGACTCGCCCGACCACGACCGCCTGGCCGTCGCCCGGGTGATCGCTCGCTCGTTCGGTGACTACCTGACCTCCAAGGTCGCCCCCAGCCGGGTGAAAACGCCGAACTACGCGTCCGTCCTGTTCACCCCGACGCGCGCCCGCGTCGTGATCGACGGCGAGGAGGTGCCGACGCGAACACACCGGTTGCTGCACGCCGGCGCCATCGACCTGCGCATCGGGGGCCCGTTCCGGCTCTTCCCGAAGGCCGCCCAGCCCGGTGCGCTGCATTTCCAAGCCGGGGAGGTAAGGCCGTCGAAGNGACCTTCGGGCCCAGCAACGGGGGAAGCGCCAACGCGGTCGCGCGCAAGGCGCGGGTGCGCGGTCGCGCCGACGGGATCATCCGCGCCTTGGCGACCGCCGCGGAGGCCGACCGCCCTCCGCCCGAGATTCGCCTGGACACCCTTGAACTCGACGGCGAAACCGAGGACGGCGCGGCGTTTCATCGGCTGTGCTTCGGGCTGGCCGCCGGCGGCGTCGGAAACCGGTTCTACGAAAGGTATTACGACTCGCCCGACCACGACCGCCTGGCCGTCGCCCGGGTGATCGCTCGCTCGTTCGGTGACTACCTGACCTCCAAGGTCGCCCCCAGCCGGGTGAAAACGCCGAACTACGCGTCCGTCCTGTTCACCCCGACGCGCGCCCGCGTCGTGATCGACGGCGAGGAGGTGCCGACGCGAACACACCGGTTGCTGCACGCCGGCGCCATCGACCTGCGCATCGGGGGCCCGTTCCGGCTCTTCCCGAAGGCCGCCCAGCCCGGTGCGCTGCATTTCCAAGCCGGGGAGGTAAGGCCGTCGAAGATCGTCGCGCAGCTGCCCGCGGCGCTCACCAACGGAACCATGCGCGGCGAGGGGATACGCGACGTCAACGGCCGCGAGATGATCATCGAGGCCGACGGGGAGCCGCTGTCGCCGATCATCGACGGCGAGCGGTTTCTCGGCATCACCCGACTAGTGGCCCGCGCCGGGCCGCGCATCCGCGTCGCCCAGGTGTCCGGGCGCTAATTCACACGATCAGCGCCGCGCCTGAATGGTGCGGGTGATCTGCGCCGAAAGCCTGGGGTCGTTCAGCAGCTGGTCGACCAGCGTGGCGAGCACCTCTTGGCCGGTGACACGGGCCACGCCGAGGCGGTCGGCGGCCTCTCGCTGCCAGATGTCCAGGGCCCGATGCTGGGCGGGCGTGAGGTCGACCGTGCGACGGGTCTTGGGGTTGCGCGTTCGTCCGAGGGCGAAGGGCTCGGTCGGTGCCGCGGCGACCGCGGGAGTCAGTGCGGCGCCGGGGCGGTAAGCGGGATCGGAAGTGCTCATGCTGGGCGACCTTCTCTGGGCGGCAGTAGGTCCGGCGATCAGTAAGTCACCTCAGTATATGCGGAGATGATGAGTCCCGCCCGCCGGCGCGGGGACCGGCGGCCCGCCCGGCTTTCCGTTGAAAAGGCAATTCGTTGTCGTTCGGGCGCCGAGCAATTGTCGCCCATAAGCCGTTTGGGCGCGAAAACCTATTGCACGCCAATAGCGATCCACGAAGCGGCCCTGGAATTCGCGCCATGGAAAAGGAAATCATTCGATACTTATAACCGCAAGTCCGTACCTCAGTATCTACGTCATAGCCAGATGAACAGGCGATACGTCGGGATACGGCCTGCTGAGTTACTGATCGCAGTATTTGCACGCGCGCTTTCCTATCGCCTTGGAAATTGCTCGACTATGAGCTGCATCACGCGTTCGATGGGTTGAGCCTGTGAAATCAATGTGCAGCCGCAAAATGGTCTTTTCTGGAGTGCGATCGACCCTTACCGTGGAATTACTAATTGCGATGTAAGGCAGTTGTTGTTCCGATTTCGGCTCACGACCGACCACCGACCTGGAAGGGACTCCTCGATGCACACGCTGATCGACTACTTGCGGATGTGGCAAGCGCGCCGACCAAACCAAACCCTCTTCCGGTTCGTCGATGCCGAGGGCCGCGAGCTCGAGCGCTACACCTACGACAGTTTCGACGAGCGCACGCGCGAGCTGGCGGCCTACCTGTCCACCGAGGCAGGGCTCAAGCCCGGGGATCGGGCGCTGCTCGTCTACCCGCCGAGCTTGGAGATGGTTGCGGCGTTCTTCGCCTGCGCTCGCATCGGCGTGATCGCCGTGCCGGTCAGTGCCCCTCTCCCCATGGCGTTCGAAGCCGGGCTGGCCAAGCTCAGCTTCATCGCGCGGGACTCCCAGGCCAAGGCCGTGCTGTCGACCAAGGAACTCGAGCACACCTTTCGTCAGCTGCTGGACCACCGACCGGGCGCGCTACCCTGGCCGGACGTCGAGCGGCTCCCGGAGCTGCCCTGGGTGGCGACGGACGGGACGCGGGACTTCGGCGGCGAACCCGTGGCCGATACGCCCGGCCGGGTCCTCTTCCTGCAGTACACGTCCGGGTCCACCAGCGATCCCAAGGGCGTGGTCGTGACCCACGCCAACGTCATCGCCAACGCGTCGGCGTTCACGGACAGCGAGGTGGCGGTCAGCTGGTTGCCGCAGCACCACGACATGGGCCTGATCTCGGCTTACCTGTACATCGTCGTGCTCGGCGGGACTACGCACGGGATGTCCCCGGAGGACTTCCTCAAGCGACCCTCGTCCTGGCTGCGGCTCATCGGCGAGGCGCGCGCCACCCAGACGCCGGCGCCGAACTTTGCCCTCGAGTACTGCCTGCGCGAGGACAAGCTGCCCGCCTCGGAGCTCGCCGGCGTCGATTTGAGCAGCCTCAAGTCCATGGTCATCGGCGCGGAACCGCTGCGGGCCAAGACGTTCGCTCGATTCCGGGAACGCTTCGCGCCCTACGGCCTGCGCCCCGACGCGGTGACCGGTGCCTACGGCCTGGCCGAGAACACGCTGGCCGTGTCCCTGGGGGGCCGCCAGACCCTGGCCGTGAACAAGCGGGCTTTGCAGCAGAACGTCGTTCGCGTCGAAAAGGCCCTGCCAGAGAACAACAACCAGGCCCCGCTGGTGAGCAGCGGCAAGCCCGCCGCCGGAACCATCGTCCGCGTCGTCGACCCCCAAGACCGGCGGGCGCTGGGCGAGGGCCGGGTCGGCGAGATCTGGCTGGCCGGACCGTCCAAGGGCGGCGGCTACTGGCACCGGCCGGACGTCACCGCGGAAATGTTCGAAGCCCGTATCCACGGCGACGACGAGCACAGCTATCTGCGGACGGGCGACCTCGGCTTCCTGTACGAGGGGGAACTGTTCGTCTGCGGCCGGACCAAGGACCTGATCATCGTCCGGGGCGTCAACTGCTACCCGTCAGACATCGAGGCCGTCGTGGAACGGTCGGCCGCCCAGGTCCGCCACGGCTGCGTCGCGGCCTTCGGCGTCGAGCGCGAGGACGAGGAGGTGTTGGTCGTCGTCGCGGAGGTGCGTGGCGAGCGTGACCTTCCGGACGGCAGGGCCCTCGCGCGCGCGATCCGGCGGCACGGGCATATCGACCCGCACACCATCCTGTTCGTGCCGCCGCGCAGCATCCCCAAGACCACCTCGGGGAAGATCAGGCGCTCGCAGACCCGCCAGCTGTGGCTGGATGGCAAGCTGCCCGTGCTGGCGACCTGGGTCCAGAAAACCCACACAGGGCCGGACGCCGGCACGGGCCCCCTCGGCCGTTTCCGCCACCTCATCGAGAGTTACGACCTCACCGGGTATGAAGAATGCTCCTTCGCGGATCTCGGGATCGACTCGCTGGCCCTGGCCGAGCTTCGCGCGGACCTGCAGGCCCTGCTGGAAGAGCACGGGGCGGGGGACCTCGCCGAGGACGTCAACACGCGGCTGCTCCAGCGCCTGACGGTCGCCGAATTCTTCCGGCTCATGCGGCAGTTCGGCGATCGGTCCGGGCAGCCGCTGGACGCCCTGCGGCGCGCGCTGGATCAGATCTCGGCCGAGTACGAGGCGCAGGAGACCGAGCAGATGCGCGCCGATGCGCGGCTGCCCCTGCCGGCCCTACCGCCGGCGCGATCCGGCGCGCCACGCGACCTCCTGCTGACCGGCGCGACCGGCTTCCTGGGGCCGTTCCTGGTGAACAGCCTGCTCGGGCAGACGTCGCACACCATCCACGCGCTGGTCCGCGCCACGGACCCGGGGCACGGCCTGGACCGGATCGTCGCGTCGCTGCGCCGGGCCCAGCTCTGGTCCCCGGCTCTGGAAGCCGAGGTCCGTGCGCGGGTGCGCGTGGTGTGCGGCGATCTCGCCGAGCCTCACCTGGGCATCGGCGAGGCGGAGTTCGGGCGGCTGGCCGACAGCGTCGACGCCATCGTGCACAACGGTGCCCTGGTCAACTACGTCCGGACGTACGACGCCCTGCGCCCCGCCAACGTGCTGGGCACGCTGGAGCTGTTGCGCCTGGCCATGACCGACCACCCCAAGACCTTCCACCTGGTCTCCAGCACCTTCATCTATGGCTGGAGCACCGAGCCGGTGGTCGGGGAGTGGGACGCCAACGCGAAGATGAGCGGCCTGGACTTCGGCTACTCGCAGACCAAGTGGGTCGCCGAGCAGTTGGTGCTGGCGGCGCAGCGGCAGGGCCTCGACGTGCGCATCTACCGGCCATCGCTGATCTCGCCCACCAGAGCGGGCTTCGGCAGCCAGGACGACATCCTGGTGCGGCTCACGGCGTTCATGATCGAGCACGGGCTGGCCGTCGACGCGCTCAACCAGATCAGCCTGCTGCCGGCGGACCTGATCGCCGACCACGTCGTCGCGCTGATGGGCTTGCCAACGGATGCCTCCTGTGGCGGGCACGTCTACAACATGACCGCGGACGATTACTACAACCTGACGGACATCACCCGGGTCTTGTCCGAACGCCACGGCTACCGCTTCGACTACCACAACATCCCGTCGTTCGTGGAGCAGCTGAACCGCCGGTGCACGCCGCGCGATCAGCTCTATCCGCTGGTCGATTTCCTCGTCCGTTCGGCGGACAAGATCGCCGCGATGCGGGACAAGCGGTACGACAACACCCAGTACCGGAACGCCCGCGCGATGGCCAAGGTCCACCTGCGGGAACCGGCCCTGACCGACACGGTCGATAATCTCGTGCGTTTCTTGCGGCGCGAGCAGCTGATCACCGAGGCTGAGGCGGAGGAGCAACGCAGTGCCTGACAACCGGAAGGGGGTGCACCATGTTCACGGTCGACGAGCAGGCCACGGGTCCGCACGACGCTGCGCTCGATCACGAGCGGATCGTCCTGCAGGCGCGTGACGTCGAATTCGACTGGGCGAAGCTGCCGTTCTATTACGTGCCCAACGAGCCCTTCACCACCCACTTCTGCAACGTGCTGCACCTGCTGCTGCCGGCGGGCGAGGAATTCATCGTCGACGCGTTCAAGAACACCTTGCCGCTGATCAAGGACGATCAGCTGCGGCTCGACGTGCAGGGCTTCATCAGCCAGGAGGCCATGCATTCCCAGGCGCACGCCGGCGTGCTCGCACACTTCGAGGCCAAGGGCATCGACGTGACGCCGTTCACCGACCAGATGGCCTGGCTGTTCAACAAGCTCATCGGCGACCGGCCAGGGTGGAGCCCGCGGCGACGGGCAAGTTGGTTGCTGGAGCGCGTGTCGATGGTTGCTGCGCTGGAGCACTACACCGCCATCCTGGGCGAATGGGTCCTCGACACGCCGCAACACGACGCGCTGGGCACCGACCCGGTGATGCTGGACCTGCTGCGCTGGCACGGCGCTGAAGAAGTCGAACACAAGGCCGTCGCATTCGACACCATGAAGCACCTGCGCGCCGGGTACTGGCGGCAGGTGCGCACCCAGCTGCTGGTGACGCCGTCGTTGCTGTGGTTGTTCATCCGCGGTGTGCGGTTCATGTACTCGGTCGACCCACACCTGCCGCCGGGGAGCAAACCGCGCTGGCGGGACTACTTCCGCGCGGCGCGCCGGGGTTTGGTGCCCGGGCCATTCGAATTCCTGGGAGTCATCGGCGCGTACTACACGCCGAACTTCCATCCGTCCAAGCTGGGCGGCGTGGGACGGGCGGTCGACTACCTGGCCCGCTCGCCCGCCGCGCGCGCGTCCTACTGAGGTTGCCGGATGACTCAGTTCAGCACCGTGACCGCGTCGGACGGCGTCTCGCTGGCGGTCCACACCTACGCCGGCATCGACCCGCGGCGCCCGACCGTCCTGGCCATCCACGGCTACCCCGATAACCACCACGTGTGGGACGGCGTCGCCGCGAAGCTCGGTGACCGCTGCAACTTCGTCGCCTACGACGTGCGCGGCATCGGCGAGTCGTCAAGGCCGGCAACCCGATCGGGGTATCGATTTACCCATCTGGTCGACGATATCGGCGCCGTGATCGACAGCCTGGGCGTCGGCGGGGTGCACCTGCTGGGCCACGACTGGGGGTCCATCCAGGGCTGGGCGGCGGTCACCGACGAGTCGGTGATGGGCAAGATCGCTTCGTTCACGTCGATCTCGGGGCCGCACCTGAACTATGCGGGCAGGTTTCTGAGGTCACCGCGCACGCTGCGCGCCGTGGCCGACGTGGTCAAACAGTTCCTGGCCTCCGGATACATCTGGTTCTTCCTGTGCCCGGGCGTGCCCGAGCTCGCGATCCGGTCCGGGGCCACGATGAAAGTCTTTGCGGCCGTTGAACGCATCGGTCGGCCACGCGGTGCCGGTCCGCGGCCCGCGGCCACGACCCGGTCGATCGATGATTACCTCAACGGCCTCAACCTGTACCGTGCCAACATGCCTGGACCGATCCTGGCGCCGCCGGCGCAGCTGCCGCAGACACGAGTCCCGGTGCAGGTGCTGGTGGCCCGCAAGGACTACTTCGTGTCACCTGCCCTGCAGGGGTTCACCGGTTCCATCCCGGCCAACAGCAGGATCGTCCCGATCGAGGGCGGGCACTGGGTGGTGGCCTCGCATCCCGACGTCGTTGCCCAGCTCACCAGCGACTGGGTCAACTCGGTCGTCGCATTCGACAGTCCAAGGAACTCCCTGTGACACATGCCATTTGGAGCTCCAGACCCGCCGACCTGTACGGCCGCCGCAAGCGCGACAGGCTTTACACGGCGTTGTGGGGTGTGGGCACGGTGTTCGGCGCCTTCGCGACGGCATCGCGGTGGACGCCGTCGCGGGTGTTACCGGTACAGCGGACGACCACCGCGGTGGTCACCGAGCGCGAACTACTCACGCCCGACGTGGTGGCATTGACCCTGGCGGATCCGGACGGCGGGTTGCTGCCGTCGTGGACACCCGGCGCGCACATCGATGTCCGGCTGGCCTCGGGCCGCCGCCGGCAGTATTCGCTGTGCGGGCCGCCCGGGCGGCGCACCGACTACCGCATCGCCGTGCGCCGGATCGCCGATGGCGGAGGCGGTTCGAGGGAAATGCATGACACCTTCGACGTGGGCGACACCCTCGTGTTCGAAGGCCCTCGCAACGCCTTCTACCTCGTCACGGACGAGCAGGACGTGTTGTTCGTCATCGGCGGCATCGGGGTGACACCCATCCTGCCGATGATCCAGGTGGCCCAACAGCACGGAATCAATTGGCGGGCAATCTATGCCGGCCGGTCCCGCGAGTACATGCCGCTGCTGGACGAGGTGCTGGCCGTGGACGGCGAGCGGGTCACCGTGTGGGCCGACGACGAGCAGGGCCGGTTCCCCACCACCGACGAGCTGCTGGCGGGCGCGGGCCCGAAAACGGCCGTCTACGTGTGCGCGCCGACGGCCATGCTCGAGGCGGTACGCGCGGCTCGCGACGAACACGTCGACGCGCCACTGCATTACGAGCGGTTCAGCCCGCCACCGGTCGTCGACGGCATTCCCTTCGAGCTGGAACTCGCGCGCTCGCAGCGGGTGCTCAGCGTGCCGGCCAACCGGTCGGCGTTGGCCATCATGCTCGACCGCGACCCGGCGACCGCGTACTCCTGCCAGCAAGGGTTCTGCGGGACCTGCAAGGTCAAGGTGCTGGCCGGCGACGTCGATCGGCGCGGACGTACCGTGGAGGGCGACGACGAAATGCTGGTCTGCGTTTCGCGGGCGAAAAGCGGTCGCGTGGTGATCGACGCCTGATCCGCGGGCTACGACCCGGCCGTCCCCATGGTGCCCAACAGCCCCCACCAAAAGCGAAGGCGAAACTTTCGCCGAAGACCTTTCGAACACGCGTGCGATGGCTATCTCCAGGGCATGAGTGACAACACGGAGCAGGCGCCGCGCGAAAACCCCGAGAAGGACACGTCCGACTGGGTGACCGGGGACGAGCCGATGACGGGACCCCAGCGCAGCTACCTGCATACGCTGGCCCAGGAGGCAGGTCGCGGCGTTCCCGACGGCATGACAAAAGCCCAAGCCTCCGAGCTGATCGACGAATTGCAACAGCACACGGGACGTGGCGCCGACTAGCCTGGTGGCCGACTCGGGATGGTCGGCGTCTGCGGATCGGTCGCCTTGCGGGTGAGGTCGTGGAACCTGACGCTGACGCGCTGAAATCCCTTGACGCGCTCGGCTTTTGCCCGCTTGGCATAGGTCTTGCGGTCGGCCTCGGTCAGGTCCGCGGATTCGACGAACGGGGTGAGCAACGCGCGCGGGTATAGCCGCTCCACGAGAACGACGTTGATCTCGGCGCAGAGCACCAGCGTCGACGACACGAGGAAAAGGAACGCCAGCAGCCCCAGCACCAGCGCGAAAACGCTGTTGGTGGCGCTGGCCGTCTTGACGGTGTGGCCGACGTAACCGGCGCCGAACCGCTGCAGGATTTGCCAAATGAACGCCGCCGCGAGCGCTCCCGGCCAGACCTGGCGGTACGTGAGTTGGCGGGCGGTGGTCACGCGAAACGCCACCAAGCAGATCAGGCCGTTGATGGCGATGGCCGCGAGCGTGAGACCGAACTTCCCGGCGACGCCCAGCGAGCCTGCGGCCTGGCCGACCGCGGACAGGACAGTGGAAGCGACGGCGGCCGACCCGAGGACCACCAACAACAGCGCGCTGCGCACGCGCGACCATATTGGGTTGGGGCGCTTGTTCCTCGGCACGGCCCACACCGAGTCCATGGCGTTCTGCACCGCCTGGCCGACGCCGAGCCCGCCATAGAGGGCCCCCACGATCCCGACGACCACTGCAACGGTGCCGCCGCTGAGCCCCTCGGGCTGGTGCAATTGGCTTCCGATGACGGGGAATTGGCTCAACGTGCTGTGCAGCACCTGGTCCTGCAGATCGGGGCGTCCGGCCAGGATCACCCCGAGGCCCGTGGTCAGCAGGAGCAGCAGCGGGAACAGCGATACGAACCCGTAGTAGGTGATCAAGGCGGACAAATAGCCGCCTTGATCATCGAGGTACTTGTAGATGACGGCGATCACCACGCCGACGGTGCGGTTCCGTCGCTGCAGCCTGTCCAGCCAACCGACCATCCGTGCTCACTTCACCTCGCAAAGCCGACACCACCGATCGGCTCACCACCTCATACCCAGATTTATGAATGGTCAACCGCGCTGGTTTGATTCGTTTAGCAACCGATTGCCGACGGCCGCGCGACCACATAGCCTTCATGGATGGCCAAAGTCCTGTTCGTCATGACCGCAACGAGTTACTGGACGCTCAGGGACGGGACCAGGCACCCGACCGGATATTGGGCCGAAGAGTTCGCCGCCCCGTACAGCGCGCTCAGCGGGGCCGGCCACGAGGTCGTCGTGGCGACCCCCGGCGGCGTGGTGCCGTACGTGGACGTGATGAGCCTGCGTCCCTCGATGGCCGGCAGCGAAGAGATCGCCCGCCAACTCGAGGAGACCCTGCGATCCGCCGAAGAGCTGCGCCGCCCAATCGAACTGGCCGACGCGCGCCTGGACG
Organism: Mycobacterium interjectum; assembly: GCF_900078675.2. Classification (GTDB taxonomy): domain Bacteria; phylum Actinomycetota; class Actinomycetes; order Mycobacteriales; family Mycobacteriaceae; genus Mycobacterium; species Mycobacterium interjectum. The sequence goes on along the minus strand of NZ_LT546237.1, from coordinate 2,087,033 downwards.
ATTACGACGCCCTCTATTACCCCGGCGGCCACGGCCCCATGGAGGACTTGTGGCGGGACGCCGACTCGGGTCGACTCCTGACCGCCGCGCTCGCATCCGGCAAGCCACTGGCCGTCGTGTGCCATGCGCCGGTCGCCCTGCTCGCCACGCGGCGCAAGGGCGTCTCACCCTTCGCCGGTTACCGGGTCACCGCCTACACCAACGACGAGGAGGACGCGGTCGGCCTGCGCGAAAAGGCCCCATGGACGGCCGAGGACGAATTGGTCAAGCTTGGCGTTGACTTCGTCCGCGGCGAGATCTGGAAGCCGTTCACGGTCGCGGACCGAAACCTCTACACCGGCCAAAACCCCGCCTCGGCCGCGCCGCTCGCAAAGGAATTGCTCAAAGTACTCAAGTAACGGACCGCCGCCGGTAAGCCGCACCGGTCGTTTGAAAATCGGAAAACGCCGGTCAACGGGCCCGCGCAGCGATTAAATCGTTACTAAGCGGGCATCGGCGGCATACGGCAGGAGGACCGACATGACCGAGGCAATCGCGGCGGACGCGGAAAAAGCGAGACCGCGCCGATCAAGGCGTAGTCGAACACGTTGCGCGGTGGGGGCTTTCGCGCTCGCATTGGCGGGACTGCCGGCGATCGCCATCGCCGAACCGGCCATCAGCCGCGCCGACGATCCGCCCCCTTGCGCCCCCGGTTGGGCGTGGNCCGGCGGCCCGGGCGGGCCGGGCGGTCCCGGCGGCCCGGGCCGCCACTAGTCGGCGGGTGGGTGTGCGTCCTGGGCTTTGCGTGTGAGTCCTGGGACGAAAAATCGCCCCAGATCTCGCCCCCGTGCACACTCGAAGCCCTCAGCGCACATTGATGCGCCCGAACCCGCACCACGGCGCCGCTCGAACGGTCGTTATACTGGCTAAGTAAAGCTTGATTTCGACACCGGAGAGCAGGGCGCATGCCACGCACAGACAACGACACCTGGGACTTGGCCACCAGCGTGGGAGTGACGGCCACGATGGTCGCGGCGGCCCGGGCGATCGCCACCAACGCCGACAACCCGCCGATCGAGGACCGGTTCGCCGAACCGCTGGTCCGCGCGGTCGGCGTGGAGTTCTTCACGCGATGGGTCAGCGGCGAGCTGAGCGCCGCCGACGTCGATCACGAGGAATCCACCTGGAAGCTCGAGCACATGCCCGATGCGATGGCTGCGCGCACCCGTTTCTTCGATTTGTTCTTCCAAAACGCAATCGACGCCGGAATCCGCCAGGCCGTGATCCTGGCGTCGGGCCTCGACGCGCGCGCCTACCGGCTGCCGTGGCCGGCGGACCTGACCCTCTTCGAGATCGACCAACCGGAGGTCATCGAGTTCAAGGCCGCGACCCTGGCCGGGCTGGGTGTCACTCCGAGGGCCGACTTGCGTACCGTCGCAATCGATTTGCGATACGATTGGCCGAAGGCATTGCAGGAAGCGGGGTTTGACCCGAGCCGGCCCACGGCGTGGATCGCCGAGGGGCTCTTCGGCTACCTGCCGCCGGAAGCCCAAGACCGGCTGCTGGACAATGTCACCGCCCTCAGCGCCGGCGGCAGCCGGCTGGCCTGTGAGGCCGTCCCGGAAACGCCGGATCGGGATCGCGAACGGGCGCGAGAGATGATGCGCGTCGCCGCCGCCAAATGGCGTGAGCACGGTCTCGATCTGGAGTTCGCCGATCTGGGCTTTGAGGGCGAGCGCAACGACGTCGAGGCCTATCTGCAAGGACTGGGGTGGCGCACCACCGGCACCCCGATGAGTCAACTGCTGACCGAGATCGGTCTCGCGGCGATCCCGCAGACCGACGATTCGGTGTCGGTGGCGGACACGATCTATCACACGTCCATACTGGGCGGATGACGGCAGCGCAGCGCCGCGGTCTCAACGACGCGGTCACCCGGATGTGGGGCTTCCTCGCACCGGCCTACGATCTCCCGTTGCTGCAGCGGTGGGTCTACCGCCCGCCGCACGACGAGGTGATCGCGCAGCTGCGCGCCCACGAGGCGCGCAAGATCGCTGACATCGCCTGCGGCACCGGCATTCTCAGCGATCGGATCGAGCGGGAACTCCATCCCGACGAGATCTACGGCGTCGACATGTCCGACGGCATGCTCGCCCAGGCTCGCGCCAGGTCCGACCGGGTGCAGTGGATGCGCGGCCCGGCCGAGCGACTGCCGTTCGATGACGGGGCGCTCGACGCCGTCGTGACGACCTCGGCCTTCCACTTCTTCGACCAGCCGGCGGCCTTACGGGAGTTCCACCGCGTGTTGGCGCCCGGCGGGCTGGCGGCCGTCGCGGCCCTGAGCACCCGGCAACCGCAGCTGCAGGCGTCCGCGACCAATCGGTGGAAGCCGCAGCACAACGCGTCGCCGGCCGAGATGCGGAGCCTGTTCGAAGGCGCCGGGTTCGCGGTTACCGATCAGCACCGCATCCCGCGGCCGATCTGGACCCGGATCGTGTCCGACCTGATCACCGTCGGCACCAAGAGCTAGCCGCGCGGGCGCCCAGTGAAATTCGCCTTCCCGCTGCCGCACATGCTGAGGCTCAAGGCGATCGCCCAACCGTGGGAGGCGGGAGTCACCGGCGCTGACCAAACCCGAATGGTCAAGCGCGCCGAGGCGATGGGCTACGACATGATCGCGATCCCCGAGCATTTCGTCATCCCCACCGACCACGTCGACCTGTCCGGTCCGCACTACCTCCAGTCGACCGTCGCGCAGGCCTACATCGCGGGCGCCACCGAGAAGATCCGGCTGAATTCGTGTGTCACGATCCTGCCGCTGCAGCATCCGATCGTGCTCGCCAAGGCGTTGGCGACGGCCGACTGGATGTGCGGTGGGCGCATGATGGTCACCTTCGGCGTCGGTTGGCTGGAACGCGAATTCGACTTCCTCGGCGTGCCGTTCCACGAACGCGGCCGCATCGCCGACGAGTACCTCGAGGCGATCATCGAACTGTGGACCAGCGAGTCACCGCGCTTCGAGGGCAACTACGTCTCGTTTCGCGACATGGCGTTCGAGCCCAAACCCGTTCAGAAGCCCCACCTTCCGGTATGGATCGGTGGTGACGCCGACGCCGCCCTCAAGCGCGCGGCGCGATTCGCCTCCGGTTGGTGGCCGTTTCTGACCCCGCCGGACCAGATCGCCGAGCGTGTTGAGTTCATCAAGAGCCAACCCACCTACGACGGGCGCCCGTTCGAGGTGATGCACGGGCTGGGCACCAACCGCGTCGGCGAGGGGCATCGCGTCGTCAAGGACCCACACGCGCGCCCCGGCATGAGCGCCCAGGAGATCGTCGATCGCCTCAATCGGCTCGCCGAGCAGGGTGTGACCTTCAGCGCGGCGCCGGTTCCCGCCGTGCGCGGGATCGACGAATATCTCGACTACGCCCACTGGGTGATCGAGGAGATCAAGCCCAAAGTTGCCTAGGTGCAACCGGTCCCGCCAACGCCCGCCTCACCGGTCGGTGGGGCGGGCGTCGCGCGGGTCGGCTTCTTACAGCGGGATCCAGACCCCGAAGAACCAGAAGCCCCACTGGTTGAATCCGGGATCCCATACGGGCGTCTCGTTGTAGCCGTAGTAGTTGATGGGGCCATACCCCCACGGCGCGCCGGGT
>NZ_LT546237.1:2069890-2083051 GCF_900078675.2 Mycobacterium interjectum | reverse complement strand
CCGGGAGGCCCGCCGGGATTGCCGGGTCCGCCGGGGCCACCCGGTCCGCCCGGTCCGCCCGGATCATTCGGTCCGGCCGGGCGGTGATCCCCGGGCGCCGGGCCGCCGTGGTTACCCGGGGCCGGCGGCGGCGGTCCCGGAGCGGCGAACGCCGAACCGGCGCCCATGCCCAATGCGGCCGCGCCGAGAGCGCCGGCGATGGTTCCCCCCGCGATCAATTGCTTTAATTTCATGGTCCTTCACCTGTCTATAAGTGAGTTCCGAGAACCCCCCAACAACCCACACGCTAAATAGCCCGTCTATGGATCAGCTGTGACGGGCCCATGCGCAACTTTTGGGCGGCGCCCCGTCACCCAGCACGGTGAATTAGGCAAGCCTGCGCTCGCTTTGGCAAGCCTATATTGGCTGGTCGGGAGGCATTTTCCGGTATATCGTGGCGGTCGTGTCGGAAACATCCCATCCGGCCGAACCCCATGTGGGATCGGTCTCCTCGAAGCTCAACTGGCTGCGCGCCGGGGTGCTCGGCGCCAACGACGGCATCGTCTCCACGGCGGGCATCGTCGTGGGTGTCGCGGCGGCGACGGTAGAACGCGCCCCGATCCTGACCGCCGGAATCGCCGGGCTGGCGGCCGGGGCCGTGTCGATGGCCCTGGGTGAATACGTCTCGGTCAGCACCCAGCGCGACACCGAGCAGGCTCTGTTGACCAAGGAACTTCAGGAGTTGCGCGACGACCCGACCGCGGAACTGGACGAGCTCGCCACGCTGTATGAAGGCAAGGGCCTGTCGCCGGCGACCGCGCGCACCGTCGCCGAGGAGCTCACCGACCACAATCCCTTCCTCGCTCACGCCGAGGTCGAGCTGGGTATCGATCCCGACGAGCTCACCAATCCCTGGCAGGCGGCGTTATCCTCGGCGCTGTCGTTCACGGTGGGCGCCTTGTTGCCGTTGATCGTGATCCTGGCGCCCCCGGCGGCGTGGCGGATCCCGGCCACCGTCGTGGCCGTCCTGCTGGCCCTGGTGCTCACCGGGGCCGTGTCGGCGGGACTGGGCGGCGCACCGCAGGGCCGGGCGGTACTGCGCAATGTCATCGGCGGCGGGCTTGCGTTGGCGGTGACCTACGCGATCGGTCATCTGGTCGGCGCCGCGATCGCCTGATCGTCCCGGTGAATGCCGCCGGGAATCGGGACTGGAACGGAAACTGTAATATCTACCGTTGCCGTCCCCACCCGAGAGAGTCGTGCATTGACCGAGACAAAGATCGTGCCGGATGCCGTGGATTCGGCCGCGCAGATGCCCTACTTTCTGCGCGATGAAAGCCGTTTCGTGCCAAACGAAATCGCGCGCGGCGGCTGGGGTCCGTCGATCAGCGGGCACGTGGTGGGCGGCCTGCTGGGCTGGGCGGTCGAACGCGCCGTCGACGACCCGGAACTGCAACCCGCCCGCCTGACCGTCGACCTTCCGGCACCCACCGCCCTGGAACCGATCGAGGTGCACACGCAAGTGCACCACGACCGCCGCCGGTTGCGGCTCGTCGAGGCCGTTCTCACCCAGCGCGGGGCCCCGGTCGCACGGGGCAGCGCGCTGTTCCTGCGGCGCGGACCGCAACCCGAGGGGGACGTGTGGTCGCCGGCGGTCCAGATGCCGCCGCTCCCCATCGACGACGACGCCCAACCGTCGCTTTTCATGCGGACCTACGGCTGGGGCACCGAAATTCAGAATCCCGATCCCGACTGGGCGGATACCTTCGGGCCGAAACACACCTGGTTGTATGAGACGCGCTCGCTGATCGACGGCGAACCGCTCAGCGCGTTCACCCGCGCGGCGATGGGTGCCGACATCACGGCCTCGCTGGCCAATTGGGGCACAAACGGTTTGCAGTTCATCAACGTCGACTACACCCTCACGCTGACCCGGCTGCCGCAAGGGCCATACATCGGTCTGTCCTCGCTCACGCATTACAGCCACGACGGGGTGGCCACCGGTTCGGCCGTTCTGGTCGACCGGACGGGCCCCATCGGCAGCTCCGTGTCCGTCGCGATCGCGCACTCCGGATTCCGTCCCATCTCCAAGCCGCCGGCCGGATGACGGTTGGGGCCGACGCCACCTATTGGGGTCTGATCGCCGAAGCGGCGCGGCGCGGGTCGCCACTGCCGCTGCTCGCCGACGAGCACGGACGCAGCCTGACGGCGCGCCAATTCCACGACGCGGCGTGCACGACGGCCGCCGCGTTCGCCCAACGGGGGATAGGCGCGGAGACCGTCGTGTCGTGGCAGCTGCCAACCACTATCGAGGCCGCCGTCGTCATGGCGGCATTGGCGCGACTCGGCGCCGTCCAAAACCCGATCATTCCGATACTGCGCGAGCACGAGGTGGGCTTCATCACCGCCCAGCTGTCGTCGGAATACCTTGTGGTACCGGATTTTTGGCACGGATTCGATTACGGTGGGCTGGCGCGGAAACTTGCCGCGCAGCGCGGCTTCGAGGTCATCGCCGTCGACCTGGCCACGCCGCCGGCGCGCGGTGAGATTCGGTTGCCCCGCGCCGGCGCCGATGCCCTCGGGCCGCCGCCGGGGCCCACCAGGGACACGCGGTGGATCTACTACTCGTCGGGGACCACCGCGTCTCCCAAGGGGATCCGTCATGCCGACGCGTCGGTGATGGCGCCCGCGGCCGGCTTAGTGGACAAGATGGGAATCGCCGGCAGCGACGTGGATCCCGTCGCTTTTCCCATCGCCCACATCGGTGGCGCGGTGATGCTGGCCGCGGCCCTGCAGACCGGCATGCGGTTGGCGCTGTTCGAGGTGTTCGACCCGGCCACCACGCCGCTGGCGATTGCGGCGCACCGCCCGACGTTCCTGGGCATGGCGACGCCGTTTTTCCTGGCGTTCCTTCAGGCCCAGCGGCGCCACGGGGATGAGCTGCTGTTCCCGTTCGTGCGGGGCGGCCTGGCCGGCGGGGCGCCCATCACCGCGGAACTGGGACATCAGGTCCGCGAAACCTTCGGGGTGCCCGGAATCGCCAACGCGTGGGGACTCACCGAATTTCCGGTGGCCACCTCGCCGTCGCTGACGGCCGCGCCGGAGGTGCTCGACCACACCGTGGGCACGCCGGGACCCGGGGTCAGCGTCCGGGTGGTCGGCAGCAGGGAAAGGGAGCTGCCGGTGGGGCAGGAGGGCGAGCTGAGGCTCAAGGGACCGCAATGCTTCCTCGGCTACGCCGACCCCGCCCTCGACGCCGACGCGTTCGACGCGGACGGCTGGCTGCGCACCGGCGACCTCGGGTTGATCGACGCCGACGGCAACGTCCGCGTCACGGGCCGGATCAAGGATGCGATCATCCGCAATGCCGAAAACGTCTCGGCCCTCGAAGTGGAGAATGCGCTGGCCACCCACCCGGCCGTCGCCGACGTCGCGGTCATCGGGGTGCCCGACCCGCGCACCGGCGAGCGGGTCTGCGCGGTGGTGGTGCCCGTGCCAGGTGCGGATGTCTCGCTGGAATCCCTGGTGCAGCACTGCCGTTCGCAAGGCCTGAGCCGCTACAAGCACCCCGAGCGCGTGGTGATCGTCGATGCGCTGCCGCGCAACCAGTTCGGCAAGGTGATCAAGAAAGAGCTGCGTGAAACTTTCGGCTGAACATCGGCACGCCGCCTCACGAAAAGAGCTGCGGGTTCGCGGCGATGTATTGCTCGACGGTCAAAGCCGGTGTTCCCGTTATCTCTTCCACGTCGTCGGTGGCCCGGTCATAGCGGCCCGCGCGATGCAGTTGTGCCATCGTGGCGAGGTGCTGCTGGAGGTGCGCGGGCAGGCCGAGCGGCTTGAGGACGTCCTCGACCCACACGTCATGCGCCACATCGGTTCCGGTGATGGGCCGGTGCAGTCCGCGGGCATACTGCGCGGCGAGTCCGGCGATGTCGAGGCTTTCCGGTCCGGTCAATTCGTATACGTGGCCGATGCGCTCCGCCGGATCCGCCAGTACGGTTGCGACGACGCGCGCTACATCAGTGGCGGCGATCGGCGACGTCCGGCCACGGCCGAAAGGCAGCGCCAAGACGTTTCGCTCTCGCAACGACGGAGCCGCGAACAGCGTGAAGATCGGGTTGTCAAGGAACGCAGTCGGTCTGACGTGGACGAGCGGGACCCCCGACCAGTTCAGGACGTGCTCGGCGAGGTAGTGCAACCGGTGCTGACGCGATTCGCCGGTGCTGGTCAATGTCATCTGCGAAACCGTCATCTGCGACATGTTCACGAGGACCTCGAGGCGACCCGAATCCAATGCCGCATCGCACACCACCACGGTGGCCTGCAGGTAGTCCGGAGAGACGCTCATGGAGAAGAACATCCGGTCGACTCCGCTCATGGCATCGACGACGTTTCGCGGATCGGTCAGATCGCCGACCACCACCTCGGCGCCGAGGTCGCGCAGCGGGTCGGCCCGCGCATCGTCGCGGTGGACCAGTGCGCGCACGCGTTCGCCGCGCCCGCACAGCTGCTCGATCACCAGCCGGCTCACGCCGCCGGTGCCGCCGCCGGCACCCGTGATCAGGTACAGCGCCCCGCTCATGACTGACCGGCAACGATGAGTTAATCACCCCAGCGATTCATCCGCGGTTCCCGCCTGCGCCCAGTGCAGCGCTATCAAGTTTTCGATTCGGGTGGCACCTTCGAGACAGTGGCTGACGTACCGCCGCGCCTACAACCCCTTGGGCGCGTCGCGGACCGCCCGCACCGCCGCCGCGTCGCCGTCGAACTCGACCCGAGCCTGCCGCCCCACGGAGAACAGCAGCAGCTCCTCGGGCGCACCCGTCACCACGACCGTCGTGCCATGGAACTTGCCGGAGCCGGCGGTCAGCACCGTCTTTCCCTCCGGGATGCGCAGGGCCACCCGCCCGGGGACCTTCGCCAGCGTCAGCCGGGCCATCAGCGACAGCGTGCGGCGCAGGGACCGGCACAGCCCTTGTTCGAGCACCCGCGGCTCCCAGTCCGGCTGCGCGCGGCGTACGTCCTCGTGATGGATGAACATCTCGGCGACGTTGGCCACCGGGTCGAGCAGCTTGAAAGGTGAGTAGACCGGCGGACCGGACGCGACCTTGCCCAGCAGCTCGTCCCAGTCGTTCCTCCCGGCCACCTCGTCCTGCACCTTGGCGGTATGGGAGGCGAAGTACGGGATCAGGATGCCCGGCGTGGCGTCGGGACGGTACTCCCGAATCACCAGATGCGCCGCCAGGTCTCGGGTCGTCCAACCTTCACACAGGGTGGGCGCATCCGGCCCGACGGCGCGCATGGTGTCCACGAGGGCGGCACGTTCGCGTTGAGCAACGGTCATGGGATCAGGGTAGGGGCAGCCCGTGCGCGTGGACCATGCGCATCTCGGTAAATTTGAAACGTCATGTCCGGGGCAGGAATGTAGGGAATGTCATGAGCGCACGTGTCGAGCAGTTGGAGTTTCAGGCCGAGGCCCGCCAGCTGCTGGATCTGATGGTTCACTCGGTCTACTCCAACAAGGATTCGTTTCTGCGGGAGTTGATCTCGAACGCCTCCGACGCACTGGACAAGCTGCGGCTGGAAGCGTTCCGCAACAAGGACCTCGACGTCGATACCTCCGACCTGCACATCGAGATCGACGTCGACAAGGGTGCCCGGACGCTCACCGTGCGCGACAACGGCATCGGGATGACCCGCGACGAGGTGGTGGACCTGATCGGCACGCTGGCCAAGTCGGGCACCGCCGAGCTGCGCCAGCAGCTAAGGGAGGCCAAGAATGCGGCGGCCTCCGAGGAGCTGATCGGCCAGTTCGGCATCGGCTTCTACTCGAGCTTCATGGTCGCCGACAAGGTCGAGCTGCTGACGCGGAAGGCCGGCGAGAGCGAGGCCACCCGGTGGGAGTCCAGCGGCGAGGGCACCTACACCATCGAGTCCGTCGACGACGCCCCGCAGGGAACCGCGGTCACGCTGCACCTCAAGCCCGCGGACGCCGAGGACGAGCTGCACGACTACACCGCGGAGTGGAAGATCAGGCACCTGGTCAAGCGGTACTCCGACTTCATCGCGTGGCCCATCCAGATGGAGGTCGAGCAACGCACGCCTGCCACCGAGGACGGTGGCGAGGAGACCGTCACCGTCGAGACCGAGACGCTCAACTCGATGAAGGCGCTGTGGGCCCGGCCCAAGGACGAGGTCTCCGCCGAGGAGTACAACGAGTTCTACAAGCACATCGCGCACGCCTGGGACGACCCGCTCGAGGTCATCGCGATGAAGGCCGAGGGCACTTTCGAGTACCAGGCCTTGCTGTTCATCCCGTCGCACGCCCCGTTCGACCTGTTCGACCGCGACTCCCACGTCGGGATCCAGTTGTATGTCAAGCGCGTGTTCATCATGGGCGACTGCGACGAGCTGCTGCCGAAATACCTGCGCTTCGTCAAGGGGGTCGTCGACGCACAGGACCTGTCGCTCAACGTGTCTCGCGAAATCCTGCAGCAGGACCGGCAGATCAAGGCGATCCGTCGCCGGCTGACCAAGAAGATCCTGTCCACGATCAAGGAGCTGCAGTCCGAGCGGCCGGACGACTACCGCACGCTGTGGACCCAGTTCGGCAGAGCCATCAAGGAGGGGCTGCTGTCGGACGCCGACAACAAGGACCTGCTGCTGGAAGTCTCCTCGTTCGCCTCCACCCACAGCGAGGAGGAGGCCACCACCCTGGCCGAGTACGTGGAGCGGATGAAGGAAGGGCAGCAGCAGATCTTCTATGCCACCGGCGAGACCCGCCAGCAGCTGACGAAGTCACCGCACCTGGAGGCGTTCATCGCCAAGGGCTACGAGGTGCTGCTGCTCACCGACCCGGTCGACGAAGTGTGGGTGGGAGTTGTCGACGAGTTCGACGGCAAACCGCTGCAGTCGGTGGCCAGGGGTGAGGTGGACCTCGACTCCGAGGAGGGCAAGAGCGAGGCCGAGCGCGAGGAGCAGGAGAAGGAGTTCGCCGACCTGCTGGCCTGGCTGAAGGAGACCTTGAGCGAGCACGTCAAGGAGGTGAGGCTGTCGACGCGCCTGACCGAGTCACCGGCCTGCCTGATCACCGACGCCTTCGGGATCACGCCGACGCTCGCGCGCCTCTACCGCGCCACGGGGCAGGACGTTCCGGTGGGTAAGCGGATCCTCGAACTCAACCCGAATCATCCGCTCGTCACTGGCCTGCGGGACGCCCACAGGAACGCGGCCGATGATGCGGCCCGCACCGTGGCCGCCGAGACCGCCGAGCTGCTCTACGGCACGGCGCTTCTCGCGGAAGGCGGCGCGCTGGAAGATCCGGCACGCTTCGCCGGGTTGCTCGCCGACCGCCTGGCTCGCACAATCTGACTACCTCGCGCGCGGTCATCGAGCGTTTACAAAGGTCACAGCAAACACACACGTGATTGAAACCCCGGTGCGGGGGATAATCACATCTCATGGCCACGTTTCGAATTGTCGGTCCACATGGCGAGGTCGTGGCGGCAAAGAACTTTGACCGCGCGGAGGACGCCCACGTGTGGTTCACCGGCTTGATCGGCAGTTCCGAGCTGGGCTGGCGCATGGAGGTCGACGACGACGGGCAGTGGGCGTTCTTCGACGACACCGAGGGGTTCACCGCCGTGGCGAGCCGCCGCCCGGCGGTTGTCCGGCGCCGTAATCCGCGTTAGCCGACCGCAGCACCAAAAACCCTATAGCACATGAACATTCGCGTCCTCGGAAAAGGCGCGATGAAGCAATTCTCCGCGGGGAATGACGACAGCCGAGTTCTGAACGTCGGATGGCCATCGGGCATACGGCCCCCGCTACCTAAATCGCTTGTGCGACAGGTTATTGCTTGTCGACCTTGGCGGCGATCTGGTTGGCGATCGTGACGGCCAGGCCCGCGGGGTCCGTGCGGCACGCGTCGACATCGATGACCACGTTGTTGCGCACGGTCAAGGCCCGCTGACAGTTCTGGGACAGGGTGGCGCCGTTCCTGGTCGCGCTCACGGCGGCGGTGGTGCTCAAGACGCCGTCGGCGTTGCTGACCGCTCCCGACTTCCACTGGATCTCGGGGGCGTCCCCGTCGCCCGGGATGGTGCCCTGGCGGTTGGCGCACGCGGGCCAGCGCTGCGTGGAGGCGGTGAAGAAGGCGCTCGCCTCCTTGGCGGAGGGGAACAACACCAGCACCTGCGTCACCTCAGGGTCCGGGTCGTTCGAATTGGGCGGGAGGGGCGTGTTGCTGCGTTCCCCGTGAGCGGCGGTGTTCCCGCTGCCGGCGTAGACGGTGGCCTCCCCGGGGTGCTGAATGTAGAGGCACTCGGCCGGAAACTTGTAACCCTGGGGATAGGGCGAGGTGCTGTCGTCCGGCAGCGTGTCGGACTTGTCGGCGACCGTCGTTCCGGTGCCGCCGACCGCGCCGTCGATCTCGGGCGGAGTGAGCATGAGATTGATCAACGCGGCCTGCGCCAGGGGCGCCTTCGACGGGGTCGTGCTGGTCGTCGGCGACGACGCGGTGCCGCCCCCGTTCCCGCTGTCGCAGCCCGCGACCAATAGTCCGATGGCGGCGACGGCGACTGTCAGCTTGCGCATGGTTGGGTGCCCTTCGTGCTTGAGTTGGCTCCTCAAGCAGTTCGCGCACCCTCACGCGTCGGCTCTTCAGAGGTGGTGCGGATGGAGCATACGGCAGCGTCTCCCGACACAGTGTGGTGTGCCCGAAATTGAATTCGACTCGGTGCCACCGATCGTGGCGGTCACCTCACCGGCGTATACCTGCGTGTCAGTGACCCCCGACGGCCTCCACGCGGAATGGGCGGCGCTGCTAGATCTTGCGGGCCGCTTGCTCGAACGGCACGAGACACCTTATGGCGTATGGGAATTCGCCCACGTCGAACCCCGGGCGGCACACTACACCGCATCGGTTCGGGGAAGGTCTGACTGCGGCGCCCCGGCGGCCTGGCTGCGCGCCAGCGCGATCGTCGCCGCGGCCATCACGGCGACCGATAACCCGAGTGCGGTCACGGCGACGCTGCTGGTGCTGAGCGTCTCACCCAGCACTGTGACGCCGAGAACCGATCCCACGACGGGCTCGGCGACGGTGACCGCCGGCAGCGACGCCGTCAGCGGGCCGGCCCGAAACGCCGACTGCTCCCAGGCCGTGGCGGCGATGGCCAGCACCGCCCACACGTACAGCTCCGGGAGGCGCAGCAATGCCGGGATGCCGCGGTCGAGTTGGTCGACCACGCCCTTGGTCAACACCGAGAACAGGCCCCACAGCGAGCCGGACATCAGCCCCAGCAACAGCGCCCCGACCGAAGCGGAGAACACCCGAGAGCCGATCACGCACAGGATCAGCGCCGGGCCCATGATCAGGCCCACGATGGTCCACGTCTCAACAGACCCCCGCGGGTTGCCGGCCTGCGGGTTGCCGACCGTCACCACGACCGCGACGGCGGCGACGAGCAGCATGGCCCAAATCCCTTGCCGGCGAGTGATCCTGCGGTGGTTGGTCCTCGCGCTGATGAGCAGCGCGAACAGTAACGAGGTCACCGACAGCGCCTGCACGAGCACCACCGAACCCAGGCCCAGCGCCGCGGCCTGCAGACCGAACCCGGCGGCGGCCACCAGGCTGCCCGTCCACCATCGCCGGTCGCGCAGCAGCCGACGGAACAAGGCGAAAGTGCCGACCGGCTTGCCGGTGACCTGTTGGGCGGAACGCTGTTCGAGGACGTCCCCGATGCCGATCATCAAAGCGGCCCCGATCGCGAGCAGTGCCGCGATGCCCGTCCTGCCCACGAGGACCTCCTGCGAATCAACCCACCTTGGGACTTGCGACCCTAGACCGTCGGGCGGTATGCGGCGAAAAGTCGGTGTTCATGGCGACCCCGAAGGCTCCTGATGCGGATGCGCTCATGAAGGACGCGACAGCACGGATCGGCGGCTTGGCGGCCGAGGCGCTGGACCTGCTCATCGACGCGGTGGACCAGATCCCACCGGAGAGCTGGGGACAGCCGTCCAACCTCGAGGGTTGGAGCATGCGCGACCTGGTCGGTCACGCTACCGGCAGCGCAGCGAAGATCGTGACGCTCGTCGAAGGCGGAAAGCTGTGGGACGGCCCGTCCCGGCCGGCCGACTGGGTCTGCGACAACCCGGCCGCGCGGCTTCGCGAGCTCGCGGTGCGGCTGAAAGACGCGCTGCCGGGAGCCGACATGCGCGCGATGCGACCATCGCCGGGTGGCGAGGCTCCGCTGCACCGGGCGTTGGCCTTTCCCGTCTCGGACCTCGCCATGCACAGCTGGGACGTGCAGTTCTCACAGGGCCGGCTCATCGAGCTGCCCGAGGACCTGCTGGTGCTGTGCCGCGGGCTTGTGGAGTCGCTGCCGGAGGAGATGCTGCGGCGACCCGGCGGCTTCGGACCGCCGCGACCCGCGCCGGCGGGCTCTACGCCGACCGCCCGGCTGATGGCCTACCTCGGGCGCTCAGTCTCCGCTGGATGACTTCGCCTGTGCACCAGTCGGTTTGAGATGTGATTACTTGACACGCGTCACGCGCTACCCGGCCGGGACTGATGTGGTGGGGTGAAAAAACTCAGCTATTGCGCCTGATTTTGAGGGCGGTGGTGATCATCGGAATCTGCAGCGGCAGCCGGGCCAGCGCGGCGATGCGCATCGGCCAGGGCCTGTCCCACCACAATCGGCACATGTTGATGTTGGCCGGGAACACCCCGACGAACAGCAGGACGGCGGCCAGCGCGGCCAGCCGCCGGGTGCGCCGCGGCACCAGCAGCGCGCCGACGGCTATCTCGGCGACGCCCGATGCGTAGGTGTAGAGCCGCGCGTCGCCCGGCAGCTCGGCGGGAACGATCGTGTCGAACGGTTTGGGCGCCAGGAAGTGGACGGTACCGATGCCCATCAGCATCACCGCAACTCGATATGCCGCGGTCTGAGTCGTGTCACGTCCGATAAGGGGTGTGGTGGTCATTGCGCGAGCGTAGCGGCACCGGTGGATTGCGGGTCGGGACGTGGCGTTACACTTGAGGCGATTCCCGTAAACTTGGCACCCAACACTTCGAGGTAAACATGGCCACACCCGTCATCGTCGGAGCCACCAGGACGGCGATCGGCCGCTCCTTCAAGGGCGCGCTGGTCAACACGCCGCCCGAGACGCTGATCACCACGGTGCTGCCCGAGGTGGTGCGCAGGTCCGGCATCGACCCGTCGGCCATCGACGACATCATCTTCGCCGAATCTCATTACGGCGGGGGAGATTTGGCGCGCTATGCGGCCGCCGCGACCGGCATGGAGGACATCCCGGGCCAGGCGGTGAACCGGCACTGCGCCGGCAGCCTCACCGCCATCGGCAACGCCGCCGCGCAGATCGGCTCCGGGATGGAGCGGGTGCTCATCGCCGGCGGCGTCCAGTCGCTGTCGATGACGCCGTTGATGAATCAGCGGATCCCCGGCCCCGAGCTCAAGTTCGAGGAGCGCTGGCTGCCCCCCACGCACGTCGAAACCCCGGACGCCCCGACCAAGGACATGTCGATCACGGTCGGGTGGAACACCGCGCAGGCCGTCGGCATCACCCGCGAGGAGATGGACGCCTGGGCCGCCCGGTCGCATCAGCGCGCCATCGCGGCCATCGACGCCGGGAAGTTCCTCGACGAGATCGTTCCGCTGAAGATCACCCAGATCGACGGATCGGTGACCGACTTCTCGGTCGACGAGCATCCCCGGCGTGACACCACCATCGAGAAGCTCGCCGCGCTCAAGGTGCTGCACCCCGAGATCGAGGGGTTCTCGATCACCGCGGGCAACAGCAGCGGCACCAACGACGCCGCGGCCGCGGTCGCGCTCGTCGACCGCGACTACGCTCTCGCCGAGAAGTTGAACGTGATGGGCACGGTGAAGGCGTGGGCCGCCGTGGGTGTGGCACCCCGGGACACCGGCCTCGGCGCCGTCAAGGTGATCGCGAAGGTGCTGCAGCGGGCAGGGCTTTCGGTCGACGACGTGGCGCTGTGGGAGATCAACGAAGCGTTCGCCTCCGTGCCGATCGCGGCGTNGGGCCGGCGGGGGCGGCGGCATCGGCGTCGCCGCGATGTGCGCGGGCGGCGGCCAGGGTGGCGCGGTCGTCATCGAGGTCTGAGGCCGCGCGACCGCTCAGTTGCAGAACGTGTAGCCGATGAATTGGGCGTCGCGGTTGTTGGCACCCGAGTAATTGGCGTAATGCACCGCGGGCATCCCGTTGTACTGGGCGTTCATTTTCTGCGCGGTGGGCGGCGGGGTCGCCTTGGGAAAGGCCAAGACCAGGTCGGAGAAGATCTTCAGCCCCGCCTGGCAGATCGCATCGGGCCGTGGCGGCTGCGCATTCCACGCGTGTACGACGACCGGGTCGGTGAGCTGATACCCGGCCGCGCAGTTCGGGTCGCAGATCTTGAAGACGGCGGTACCGGTCCCGTCGGCGCCCTGTGGCCCCCAGGAGGTCCACGACATGTCTTGCAGCGCAACGGCTACGCTTGCGCATCCCAGGACGTTGAGCTTCCTCGGACGCTCGACCGGCGGAACCGACGGGTTGTAGCAGCCCGGAATGGCGAAGTACGTCGGCGGGGGCGGTGGGGTGGTGGGCCGCGGCGACGCGCTTTGGTGGCCGCTGATCAGCTTCACCGCGCCGAAACCGAGCGCACCGAGGAGCACAACGGCCGCGATGACACCGGCCATTCCCAGGTGTCCCCCCGGAAACCGCACCCTGTTCGATGATGAGACGTTGCCCCCGCTCACCTCACCAGGTTATGGCAGAAGTGCGGGGCCCGGGTGGCGACTGGGGCAAGATTTCACGGCACGGTAAAGTTGGTCATCACGACCAACTTATTCAGGTTTTTGCAGATTGTATGGAGAGCGGATGAACGACGATCACGCGCTGGCCGCGCGGCTGGCGACCGAGGCGGGGCGGCTGTTGCTTTCGGTTCGGGAGGAGTTTGCCGACGCCGAGGCCGGGCAGCGGAAAGCGGCGGGGGACAAGCGATCCCACGACTACCTCATGGAGGCGCTGACCGGCGAGCGACCCGACGACGCGGTGCTCTCCGAAGAGGGCGCCGACGACCCGGTGCGGCTGCGTTCGGAGCGGGTATGGATCGTCGATCCACTCGACGGGACGCGGGAGTTCTCCGAACTCGGGCGCGACGAC
>NZ_LT546237.1:2033519-2069649 GCF_900078675.2 Mycobacterium interjectum | reverse complement strand
GAGTAGACGCCGCCCGACCCGCCGCGGCGCCGCCGCGCCTCGCGGTGGGCGGCGGGTTCGTCACCGGCGCAGCGGGTTTGGGTCACGTGGCCGTCACCACCACGAAGCCCGATCAGCTGCACAGCTACTACGCCGCGGTGTTGGACGCGCGGCTGTCCGACTACATCGACGAGACGATCGGCGGCCTGAAGTTCAAGAGCGCCACCACACCGTGGCGATCGCGGCGGTCAACCGGCTAAGGCTCAACCCGATGCGCACCCGGGTGCAGCACGTCAACGTCCAGGTCGCCGAGCTCGACGACATGACGGCCGCCTACCGGCGCGTCAATCAGCTCGGGTTCCGGATGGCGCTCGGCGTGGGCCAGCACACCAACGACAAAGAGCTGTCCTTCTACGCCGTCGCCCCCTCGGGGTTCGAATGGGAAGTGGGCTGGAATCCGATCGTCGTGGACGAGGCCACCTGGGCGCCCACCACCCACCAGGGGATCAGCACCTGGGGCCACACTCCAGAGGGACAGGCGATCATGGAGAAACTCGGCCAGTTCAGGACCGGCGCCGCCTCGCTGTTACGCAGCGAGGACGTGGTGCCCGTGCTGGCGGGCGCGGGTAGCCCGGACCATTGACCGACAGGGAGCAGCGATGTTGCGGATCGACACACACCACCACGCCATCCCGTCGTTCTATCGAGACCTGTTGCGCAAGGCCGGGATCGACGAGGCGGGCGGACGCGAGTTGCCGCGGTGGAACCCCGAGGGATCGCTGCACACCATGGGCGAACTGAACGTCGCCACCGCGATCCTGTCCGTGTCGACGCCCGGCACCGCGTTCTTGCCGAGCGCCGCCGATGCCGCCCCGCTCGCGCGCGACGTCAACGATTACCTCGCCGAACTCGTCCGGGCCAGACCCGACCGGTTCGGCTTCTTCGCGACCGTCCCCTTGCCGCACCTGCGCGAGTCGGTCGACGAGGTCGCCAGGTCGCCCGATCACCTGGGCGCGGACGGCGTTGTGCTGCTTGCCAACAACGCCGGAACCTACCTGGGTCAGGCGGGCCAGGAGGAGCTGTTCGCCGCGCTGGACGTGCGGTCCGCGGTGGTGCTCATCCATCCCGGAGACCTGCCGGGTCCCGCGGTCGACGGCGCGCCGCCGTTCGCGGCCGACTTCCTGCTCGACACCACCCGCGCGGCCTACCTGCTCGTCCGCAACGGCATCCGCCGCAGGTATCCCCACATCAAGTTCATCCTGAGCCACGCCGGCGGGTTCGTGCCCTACGCCTCGCACCGCATGGCGGTCGCCATCATGGGCGACACCGGACGCAGCCCNGGTGCGGTGGCGCTGCCCGCCCAGGGCATCACGCTGGCGACCCCGCACGTCGATGCGCCGCCCGCCGCGCCCGACCAGCCGCGCATCGTCGTTTCCCGTACCCGGCCGCCCGCAATCGCGCTATCCGTGCGCGATGCGTTGGGTGGCGTCCTGGTGGAAATGGGTTCCGCCGGAGCCAAAGTGGCGTCGATCGTGCAGGGCTTGTCCGACGTGTACGTGCACGCCGGCGGCCAGTTCGAATGGGACTCGGCCGCCCCCGTCGCGGTGGCCCGGGCCGCCGGCCTGCACACGTCGCGCATCGACGGGTCGGCGCTGGCCTACAACCAACTCGACCCCAAACTGCCCGACGTGGTGGTGTGCCGTCCCGAGCTTGCCGCAGCGGTTCTCGCCGTGACTTCGGTGCCCAACGTCGAGTAGTGCCGCCGATCGGGTCTGCCGGCAGGCGTCCCGCGCATCCGTCAGGCCGCTCCGCCAGCGTCGGACCGCGTCACAGCGCCGCCCGTGCGGGTGCATGTTCATCTGATGCTTGTCGTTGTTTCCCACCATCCCGGGGAGCAAGTTATCGGCGCCGGACCTCGCGACGCCCGCGGTGCCCATGGCCGACGCACCCACGACCGTGCCCACCAGGCCCATCGTTACCATGTCCATGCGCTGATCGTTGCACCCACGGCGGCGACGACCAGGGGACGACGCCTTCAGCGCGATCCGGTGANGCGCCGCCGCCCGAGGCCGGTACCGCGCTCGATCGGGTGCGCCACGCGGCCAGCCGGGCCGCGATGCGCGGCGTCTCGCGGCTGATCAGCACCCGGTAAGGGCACTCAGCGCAGGGCCTGCTGCCAGGACACGATGCGGTCGGCCAGTTCCGGTCCCGCGTCTTCCTGGATGAAGTGGCTGGCATTGATCCGCGCGTGCGGCTGGCCCGCCGCGCCGGGGACGTGCTTGATCAGGGGGCGGTCCGCGCGCCCGAGGATCGGGTCGCGGGAGCCGAAGATGGCCAGGCAGGGCTTTTCCCAGCGGCTCAGGGCCTTCCAGGCCGCCCTGTTGGCCGGGATCGCGGGGTCATACGGCGACGTCGGCACCAGCTGGGGGAACGCGCGGGCCCCGGCCTGGTACGTCTTGTCCGGAAAGGGGGCGTCGTAGCCGGCCCGGACCTTGGAGGGCACGTGGCGGACCGTCCCGACGGCGACGATGCGACCGGCGGGAAGCACCGGGGAGTAGCGCGCGAAGGCCCGCCACACGTAGAAGGCCGGCGGCGTGGGTCGCTCCGCGGTGGGCAGGAAACCGTTCGCCACCACCAGCCGCGCGATCCGCTCGCCCTGCTCGGCGGCGATGCGCAGGCCGATGAGCGAACCCCAGTCCTGCACGAACAGCGTGACGTCCTTGAGGTTGAGGCGCTCGAACCAGGCGGTCACCCATTCGACATGCCGCTGGTAGGTGTAGTCCTCGGGTTGGCTCGGCTTGTCGGAGCGGCCGAAGCCGATCAGGTCGGGCGCCAGCACGCGGTTCCCGGCGTCGGCCAGCGGCGGAATCATCGTGCGGTACAGGTAGCTCCACGTGGGCTCGCCGTGCAGCAGCACGATGGGCGGGCCATCGGCCGGCCCCTCATCGAGGAAGTGCATGCGCAGCGGCGGGGTGTCGCTCGCCGCCACGTCGAGGTAATTCGCTACGAACGGATAGCCCTCCAGGTTTTCGAATCGGGAGTCTGGGGTTCGCAGCACTCGCATACTCGGCTCCTCCGGGGTGGGACCCCTGCAAGCCTCTCGCGGTGCGGCGATTTCGTCCAGTGGCAGATTGATTGAGGCGGTGACCGGCAACCACTAAACTGCGCACATCATGGCCATCCGGCGCGCCGTCCTGCTCATCGCCGACATCGGCGGCTACACGCATTACATGAGTTGGAACCGGACCCACCTGGCGCACGCTCAGCTAACGGTCGCCGGTTTGTTGGAAGCCGTGATCAACGCCGGCAAGGGCCTAAAGCTCGCCAAACTGGAGGGTGACGCGGCCTTCTTCTGGGCGCCGGACGGCAACGCCAAAGTGCTCGTGTGCGAGCGGCTGTCACGGATGCGCGACGCGTTCATCGCGCAGCGGGAACGGTTCAAGGCGGACATCGCCTGCGAGTGCGCGAGCTGCGGGCAGCTCGACAACCTGTCGCTGAAGTTCGTCGTCCACCAGGGCGAGGTCGCGGAGCAAAAGGTGAAGCGCCACGTCGAACTCGCCGGGGTCGACGTCATCCTGGTGCACCGGATGCTGAAAAACTCCGTGCCAGTGGCCGAATACGTGCTGATGACCGATCCGGTTGCCGCTTGCCTCGACGACCCGATGCGCGGGCTGTGCAAGCCGCTGGTGCACCACTTCGAAGGAATCGGGGACACGTCGACGCACTACATCGACCTTGCCACGTCGGAGGTGCCGGCGGCACCGCCGCGGCGCAGCGGGTTCGGCCGGTTCTCCAAGACGGTGAAGTTCGAGTTGATCTCGCTGCCGTTCCTGCTCGGCATCAAGAAGCCCGCGGAAGGATTTCGCAACCTCGACCGCGCCGAGGACATTCCCGCGTAGCCGAAAAGCGAAGCCTCACTGCGTAGTTGAGCTACCGATCCCGGTCGAGTGCGCGGCCCATTCGCGACAGGGCCTCGCCGAGAATGGCTTTCGAGGTGGCGAAGTTCAGCCGCACGTGCCCGGCTCCGCCGGTTCCGAAGACGTGGCCGGAGCTGAGCGCGACCCGGGCGTGGTCGAGGAACCAGCGCGCCGGCCCGGCCAGGTCGGCGACCACCGCCAGCCCGTCGGCGGCCTGTTCGGTAAAACCGAGCTCACGGCAATCGAGCCAGGCGAGGTAAGTGCCCTGCGGCCATTGATATTTCACCCCGGGAAGGTGTTCGGCGAGCAGCTCACCCAGCAACGTCCGGTTGGCGTCCAGGCCGGTCAGCAGCGCGTCGAGCCAATCGCCGCCGCTGCGGAACGCTTCCGCGTGGGCGATGATCCCGAAGTGGCTGGGGCCGTGGCTGACCTCCTCCGGCATGCGGCGCAGGTCCGCGGCGGCCTCGGGACCGGCGATGGCCAACGCGGCCTTCAGGCCGGACAGGTTCCACGCCTTGGAGGCCGACGTCACGGCCAGGGCGTCCTCCGCGCCCGGCACGGTCAGGTACGGGACGAAGCGCGCTCCCGACAGGATCACCGGCGCGTGGATCTCGTCGGACACCACCCGGACACCGAAGCGCCGGGCAAGCTCGGCGACCCCGCGCAGCTCCTCGGCGGTGTGCACCGAGCCGGTCGGGTTGTGCGGGTTGCACAACAAGTAGGCAACCTTGCGGCCCGAAGCGCCGGCGCGCGCGAACGCGTCCGCCAAGGAGGCCAAGTCGATTCGGCCGTCGGCGTCCAGCGGCGCCTCGACCACCCGGCGGCCGTCGTGCGCGACGAACGCGTAGAACGGGGCGTAGACCGGCGGGTTGACCACGACGGCGTCACCGCGGTCGGTGACCAGTCGCAGCGTTTCGACGACGCCGAGCATGACGTCGGGAACGATCGCGGTGCGGCTCACCTCCAGGTCATGCCATTGCCAACGGCGCGAGGCGAATTCGGCGACGGCCTCGGCAAGCGCGGTGCCGCAAGGGTATCCGGTGTCGCCGATATCGATGGCCCGGCGCAGCGCGTCGGCCACCGTCGGCGCCAGCTGGACGTCCATCTCCGCGACCCACAGCGGCAACACGTCGTCGGGGTGCGCGCGCCACTTCATGCTGGTGCGCAGCCGCAGTTGGGGCAGCGTGAGTTCCTCGAGTGGGTTAAAGCTCACCCCGGCAGACTAGGTGGCGAACGCGTGCTTTGGAATCGTCAGCGGCAGGTCGACCGAACTCAGCAGCCCCGGTTCCGCGGCAACGACATACGGCACCGCGTTGACGACGCGCATCGCGGTGGCGACCATCGCGCCCGCGCCGGAGGTCATGCCCGCGACCCCGGCGCTGCGGGGGTCCTTCAGCGTGGCCGCCAGGGTGCAGTCGATGTCGGGGTCACCGGAGATCGTGACGCGGTAGGACAGATCGCCGATCCCGGTCGGCCAGTCCGGGGCGACGTCGTGCGCGAGCCGGGTGACGTGCTCGATGACGATGGCCTCGCGGCCGTCGACCACGCCGATCGCCCGCATGCGCAGCGCGCCGCACGTGCCGGCCTCCACGGTGCCCATCGCGACCTCCAGCGTCCGGTTGGTGGCCGCACGGTCGAAGAACTCGCGGACTTCCTGGACTTCGACGCCGAGCGCGTCCGCGACCAACCGGATCTGGCCCTGCCATTCGCCGGCGATCGCACCCGGGTAGCCGATCCAGGGCTGGTAGTCCAGCGGCCGGCCGAAACCCAGCGCGTCGCTCATGATGTCGGGGACGCCGTAATCGTCGTACAGGCCGATCTCGAACGCGTGGATTTTCTCGATCGACGACGACTGGGTGGACAGGACCAGCGGCAGGTAGTCGGCGGCGAAGCCCGGTTCGATCCCCGACGCGTACAGCGACACCTGGCCGCGCTTGGCCGCGGCGGCCAACTGTTCGCGCCATTCCGCGGGCTCGTAGGCATGCGGATTGACCAGCCGGGTGGTGCTGGTCGTGACGACGTTGATCCCGGCCTCGAGCAGCCTGACATAGTCCGGGATGGCCAGCGCGTCGCGCTCGGGACCGCTGGCCGCGTAGATCACGCAGTCGGGCTCGAGCGCTATCAGCGCGTCCGCGTCGGTGGTGGCGGCCAGTCCGATCGGCTCGCCGTTGGCGAGTTCGCCGGCGTCCCGGCCATCCTTGTCCGGCGAGTGCACCCACACGCCGACCAGATCCAGGTTGGGGCGCCGCTGAATCGCGCGAATCGCGATCGACCCGATGCCGCCGGTCGCCCACACCACCACCCGATGAGCCGTCATCTTGTTTCTCCTCAGGTGCGTGCGCGTCGCGGACATGATGAAAGCCGAGGCGGCCGTTGCTCTTACGTCGCAAGCTAACAGCCGCGAGTCAGCGCGGTCAAGGGTTTAAGAAAGCAGGCACTATCTTAACGAACAAATCTTAGGTTATGGTGTGGCCAGTGTTCACGCTTAGGTTCGACATGCGTGCCCCCGGCTGGGCGGCGTCAGCCGCCGACCTCTACGCCGGGGCGATCGACATGTGCGCGTGGTCGGAGACCCGCGGCGCTATGTTGGCGGTTCTCTCCGAGCATCACGGGGCCGACGACGGCCATCTGCCCGCGCCGCTCACGTTGGCCGCGGCGATCGCGGCCCGGACGCGCACGTTGGCGATCCTGCTTGCCGCGGTGCCGATTCCGCTGTGGGACCCCGTCCGGCTTGCCGAGGAGATCAGCGTGCTCGACCTGATCAGCCGGGGCCGGGTGTCCTACGCGTTCGGGGTCGGGCATCGAAGCGAGGAATACGAGCACTTCGGCATCGACATGGCCACCCGCGGCCGGGTGGCCGACGAGATCCTGGCGGTGCTGGGCCCGCTGGTGCGTGGCGAGCCCGTCGACTACCGGGGGCGCACGGTCTTGGTCACGCCGCCGTGCGCGTCGCCGACCGGGCCGATGATGCTGATCGCCGGCGGCAGCAGGGCCGCGGCCCGGCGCGCGGGCGCGCTGGGCCTCGGGTTTGTCTCCCAGACCGACCTGCCGGGACTCAAGGAGTTCTACGAAGAGCAGTGCCGCGCCCACGGCCACCAGCCCGGAATGATCCAGTTTCCCGTCCGGGGCGCTCCCACTGCGGTTTTCGTCGCTGACGACGTCGACGAGGCGTGGGACACGCTGGGGCCGTACCTGTTGCACGACGCGGTGACGGCGGCGTCGTACCGGCGAGAAGACGAGCTGAAGAGTTCGGTGGCCAGCATCACCCGGGCCGACAGCGTCGCCGCGCTTCGCGCGGAAAACGGCCCCTACCGAATCTTCACGCCCGACGAGGCGGCCGAGTACGTGCGCGGCGGGCGGCCCCTCCCGCTGCACCCGCTGTGCGGCGGCGTGCCACCCGAGGTGGCGTGGTCCTACCTCGAACGCGCCGCGGCCGCGGCCGCCCGGGCCGGCGAGTAAGGAGAGCGCGCGTGAGACGAGTCGTGGTGTGGTCCACCGGCGGGGTCGGGTCGATCGCGATCGACGCCATCCGCCGCCGGCCGGACCTGGAACTCGTTGGCGTCTGGGTGCATTCGCCCGACAAGGTCGGCAAGGACGCCGGCGAGCTGGCCGGCATCGAGCCGCTGGGGGTGACGGCCACCCACGATGCCGACGCGCTGATCGCCCTGGCTCCCGACGCCGTGGTGTACGCCGCGAGCGGCCCCGACCGCGACGGAGCCGCGGTGCCGGATTACCTGCGGCTGCTGGGGGCGGGCATCAACGTCGTGTCGACATCGTCGACGAGCCTGGTGTACCCGCCGTCGTACTTCGCCCCGGACTGGCGTGACCAGCTCGAGGCGGCGGCCACGTCGGGGGGCGTCTCGTTCTACGCCTCGGGCATCTTTCCCGGTTTCGCCTCCGATCAGCTGGCGCTGCTCATGACGACGCAGTCGAAGAACATCCGCACCATCACGGCCAGCGAGGTCGCGCTCAACGACCATTACCCGGTGGCCGACGTGATGATGGACGGGATGGGCTTCGGCCGTCCGCTGGATTTCGAACCCATGCTCAAAACGCCCGGGTTCATCGAAATGGCTTGGAAGGCACCGATATACCTGATTGCAGGTGGGCTGGGGGTCGAGGTCGAGCGCATCAACGGTTCCCTCGACCGGCAGCTGACCGATCGCGACATCGCGGTGGCGTTCGGCACCATCAAGGCGGGCACCTGCGGCGCGGTGCGCACCCGGGCCGCGGGGGTGGTCAACGGCCGGGAGGCGATCGTGATCGAGCACGTCATCCGGATGGCCCGCGACGTCGCGCCCGGCTGGCCGAGGTCGGACTGCGACGCGACCTATCGCGTCGACATCGAAGGCGATCCGGACATTCACTGCGCGATGACGCTCGGGGCGGCCGAGGGCCACGGCGCCGGGCGCGCCGCCATGGTGGCGACGGCCATGCGGGTGGTCAACGCGATCCCGTATGTGGTCGACGCGCCGCCCGGGCTGCTCAGCTCGCTGGATATCCCGACGACATTGCCGCGGCGCGTGTTTGCCTAGACGTTGACGCGGCTCTCGGCGGCACCGTAGCGTACGTGGACAAATATTAGGTTGGCTAGGAGCTGGGTGTGTTCACGCTGCGCTTCGACATGCGCGCCCCTTCGTGGGGAGCGCCGAAAGTGGCGCTGTACGCCGCCGTGCCCGAAATGTGTGCGTGGGCCGAGGATCATGGCGGCCTGGCCGCGGTGTTCTGCGAGCACCACGGGTCCGAGGACGGCTATCTGCCGTCGCCCCTCTTGTTGGCGTCGTCCGTAGCCGCGCGAACCGAGCGGCTGGCGCTGAGCCTGATCCTGATCCTGCCGTTCTACGACCCCGTGCGCCTCGCCGAGGACATGGCGGTCCTCGACATCATCAGCAACGGGCGGGCGTCCTACATCCTGGCCCTGGGGTACCGGCCCGAGGAGTTCGAGCACTTCGGCGTGGCGCTGAAGGGGCGCGGGAGGCTCGCCGACGAGAAGCTCGAGCTGCTGCGCTCGCTGCTCTCCGACGAAACGGTCAGCCGGGACGGGCGACGGATCATGGTGACGCCGCGCCCGGAGACCGCCGGCGGCCCCGGGCTGATGTGGGGCGGGGGCAGCGTGGCGGCGGCGCGCCGGGCCGGCAGGTATGGCCTGGGCATGCTGGGCAACGCCAACGTACCCGGCATGCGGGAGGCCTACGAGGAGGCCTGCCGCGAGCACGGTCATGCGCCGGGCCCGACGATGTTTCCCAGCCGCGACACCCCGTCAGTCGTGTTCGTCGCCGACGACGTGGACCGGGCGTGGGAGGAGCTTGGCGAGCATCTGTTGCATGACGTGCGAACCTATGCCGCGTGGAATCCCGGGGACGAGACGACGGCCGGCTTCTCGCATGTGAGCACCGTCGAGGAGCTGCGCGCCGCGTCGGCGTCGCACGTGATTATCTCGGTGCCGGAAGCGATTTCGCGGGTGCGCGCCGGCCAGATACTCAACCTGTCGCCGCTGTGTGGCGGGCTGCCGCCGGAGGTCGCGTGGCCGTATCTCAAGCGCGTGGGCGACGTCGTGCTGCCGGAGGCTCTGTCGGAGAGAAAGACGGCGCTATGACCGGGGCCAGCACCGCCGAGGTTTATTACGACCCGTTCGATTTCGACATCGACGACGATCCGTACCCGATCTGGAAGAGGCTGCGCGACGAGGCCCCGCTGTACCGCAACGACAGGTACGACTTTTACGCGCTGAGCCGCTACGACGACGTCTCCCGCGAGCTGATGAACTTCGACGTCTTCCTGTCGGGTCGCGGGACCACCATGGACATCATCATGAGCGGCATCGAGCTGCCGCCCGGCGTCATCCTCTTCGAGGACCCGCCGATTCACGACGTCCATCGCCATGTGCTCTCAAAGGTTTTCACGCCGCGCCGGATGGAGGCGATCGAGCCGCTCACCCGGGCGTTCTGCGAGCGCGCGCTCGACCCGCTGGTGGGCTCGGGCAGGTTCGACTTCGTCGAGAACCTGGGCGCGATGGTCCCGATGCGCACGATCGGTTACCTGCTGGGCATCCCCGAAACCGATCAGGAAGCCATCCGCGACAAGGGCGGCAGCCAGCTCACCCTGAAAAAGGGCACGTTCCGGGCGGTTCCACAGGACTTCCTGGAGCACAGCCACGAGATGTTCGCGAACTATATCGATTGGCGGGTGGACCACCCCTCCGATGACCTGATGACGCAGTTGATTAACGCCGAGGTCGAGGACGCCGACGGAACCCGGCGGCTCACCCGGTCCGAGGTGCTGCTGTACACCAGCATGATCGCCGGCGCGGGCAACGAAACGACCACGCGCCTCATCGGTTTCATCGGCCAGCTGCTGGCCGAGCACCCCGGACAGCGCCGGCAGCTCGTGGCCGACCCGTCGCTGATACCCCTGGCGATCGAGGAGGTCTTGCGCTACGAAGCGCCCTCGCCGGTGCAGGCGCGCCACGTCGCCCGCGACGTCGAACTGCACGGCACGACGGTGCCCGAGGGCTCGATCATGTTGCTGATCAACGGATCCGCCAACCGCGACGAACGCCGGTTTCCCGACGCCGAACAATTCGACATCCGTCGCGGCGCCACTCATCTGAGTTTCGGTCACGGGCTGCACTTCTGCATGGGCTCGGCGCTGGCGCGCATGCAGGCGCGGGTGGCGCTGGAGGAGGTCATCAAGCGCTGGCCGGAGTGGGAAGTCGACTACGCCAACGCGACCAAGGCGCATACCTCCAGCGTGCGGGGCTGGTCGAAGCTGCCCGTCTTCATTTAATCTGCGCCCAGCGTCGAGTTGTGGTGAAGTGGGCCAAATTTGCGCAACAACTCGACGTTCGGCGGGCTACTTGGGTTGGTTGGGTACGCCGGGGAACAACTGGGCCGTCGGCCCCGCGGTCACCCAGTCGCCCAGCTTCGTCGCCAGATGCGGCGCGAAAACCGCCCCATAGAGCAGGTTTCCGATCACGACGACGGCGACGATGGACAGGACCGACGACTGCAGCCGGCTCGACGACCTGCTATCGGCCCACATCTCGATGACGTTGCGTCCCTGCGAATCGGTGCGGCCCAGCAGGTAGGTGAAGACCATCATCTGTATGCCCATCGCGAGCGAGTCGTAGAGCGGGTATTGGTGAATGGTTCCCTCACGGATCGCCAGCCCGGGGATCACCAGGCCGTAATAGAACACGCCGAGCTTGGCTCCCAGGAACCCGTTGAACAGGAGCGCCCAGCAGAAGCCGACGACGAGGCCGACGATCAGCAGCGTTATCGGCCTGCGCCATTGGAATTTCGCGCTGACCCATTTCCCCAGCGCCGCGCCGGTTACGGCCGGAAACACGAAGTAGGAGATGTAGCCGATGGGCACGAACGAGGGCAATCCACCCCACGTCACGTTCAGCGGCCACCATGACGGCATTCGCGGAATGGTGGGTGGGAACTGGGCGTACATCGCCCAGTCGTAGGGCGCCTCGATCCACGAGAACGAGATCGCCGAGATGCAGAGCAGCAGCAGTGGGTGTATCCGGCGCCGGCGGATACTCAGGTAGACGCCGATCGCGGTGAAGGTGATGCCACCGACGAGGGCGAAGCCGCTGGCCGCCTGCATCAACGGCGTCATCCCGGCGCTCATCGATCGCCTTCGTGTGCGGGGGAGCGGCGTGCTTCGGGGTCAAAGCGCAGCACCAGGCCGAAGATCAAAACGATCAGCCCGAACAGCGTGCCGAGCATGATGACTGCGCCCACGTCCGCGCCCCTTCCGGTAACGGGTTCGATCGTCAAGATAGTGCATGCTATCTTAAAAGTCGTGCCCCAGCGACCCGCAGTTACCGCGGCCACGCGCCGGCCGCGCGGCGCACCGCGCAAACTGCTGCTCGAGGCCGCGCGGGATCTCTTCTCGCGCCAGGACTACCGCAGCACCACCACACGCGAAATCGCCCAGGCCGCAGGCGTTACCGAGCACCTGCTGTTCCGCCACTTCGGCTCGAAGGCGGCGCTGTTCCGCGAGGCCCTCGTCCTGCCGTTCACCAGCTTCGTCGACGAATTCGGCCAGACGTGGCAGTCGGTCATCCCCGAGGAGACCAAGGAGGAGGAGCTCGCCGGTCATTTCGTCGGGCAGCTCTACGACGTGTTCGTCGAACACCAGGGGCTGCTCTTGACGCTGATGGCCTCCGAGGCTCTGACCGAGGAGGAGATGGCCGACGCCGGCATCGCCGACGTCAGGCGGGCGTTGACGGTGCTCGGCCGGATCAGCGCCGAGGGCATGCACCTCCGCGGGTTGCGGTCGGATCATCCGGACCTGCCGGCGCACTCCACCGTGGCGATGATCGCCGGCATGGCCGCGTTGCGTTCCACCTACTTCGGGACCAAGCAGCCGTCGCGGGAGGTGATCGTGGAGGAGCTCGTCCAGGCGATCCTGCATGGCTTCCTGCACCGAAACGATTGAGGGGCAAAATGTTACGTTCAGCCGAGCTGTACTACGACCCATACGACGTCGAGATCGACGACGACCCGTACCCGGTGTGGAAGCGCATGCGCGAAGAGGCGCCGCTGTACTACAACGAGAAGTTCAACTTCTACGCGCTGAGTCGATACGAGGACGTGGCACGCGAACTGCCGAACTGGCAGACCTACCGATCCGGTCGGGGGACCACCGCCGACATCTTGTTCAACAACATCGAAGTGCCGCCGGGCATTCTGCTGTTCGAGGATCCGCCGCTGCACGACCTGCACCGCCGCCTGCTGTCCCGCGTGTTCACGCCCCGGCGCATGCTGGCCGTCGAATCCATGGTGCGCGGATTCTGCGTCCGCGAACTCGACCCGTTGATCGGTGCCGGCGGGTTCGACTTCATCGCGGACCTCGGGGCGATGATGCCGATGCGGACCATCGGCTACCTGTTGGGCATTCCCGAGGAGGACCAGGCCAGCATCCGGGATCGCAACGGGGCCTTCATCGACATGGCCGAGGGGCGCAAGCCCGGTGAGGTCAACCCCAACCTGTTCGCGGACACCATCGCGATGTTCGCCGAGTACATCGAGTGGCGCGCCGGCCATCCGTCCGATGACCTGATGACGGATCTCTTGCGCGCCGAGATCGACGAGCCCGACGGCACCCGGCGCCCCCTGTCGCGCACCGAGGTGCTGGCCTACACCGCCATGATCGCCGGCGCCGGCAACGAAACCACGGCCCGGCTCATCGGTTTCATGGGACAGCTGCTGTCGGACCATCCGGATCAGCGCCGCGAGCTCGTCGCCGATCCGTCGCTGATTCCCGGCGCGGTCGAGGAGACGCTGCGCTACGAGCCGCCGTCGCCGGTGCAGGCCCGCTACGTCGCCCGCGACGCCGAGCACTATGGCCGCGTCGTCCCGGAGGGGTCGTTCATGTTGCTGCTCAACGGTTCCGCCAATCGGGACGAACGCCGATTCGCCGACCCCGACCGTTTCGACATCCACCGCGAGGGCGGCCACCTCAGCTTCGGGCAGGGCCTGCACTTCTGCCTCGGCTCGGCGCTGGCGCGGATGGAGGCCCGGGTGGCGATGGAAGAGGTCCTCAAGCGCTGGCCCGAATGGGAAGTCGACTACGCCAACGCCGAACGGGCGCACACCGCAAGCGTGCGCGGGTGGGCGCGCCTGCCCGTCGTCACCGGTTGACTCGCGGCGCCATGGCGAGCAGGTCGTCGACCGACCACTGGTCGTAGGCGTGCGTGCCGTATTTCACCGCGACCACGCGCCCGTCGGCGTCGATCAGCACGTCGGCAGGCAGGCCGAGGTTGCCGTTGGTCGGGTTGGCCGGCATCGGCGCTCGGCGCTTGCTGATCGCGGTCCGGAGGGCGTGCCACCACCCCCTGGGCAGCGCCCGCCACGCGCCGGGGTTGAGTATCGCCTTGGCCGACGCCTCGACGCCGAAGCGGCGGTAGAGCTTCCGGTCGGGGTCGCCGACCACCGGGAAGGCGAGGTCTTTCTCGTACTTGCGCAGTTCGGCCGGGGTGGAATGGAATACGACCACCTCCCGGATGCCGGCGGCGGCGATCTCGTCGAGCCGCGCGGTGATGGAGCGCAGATGGAGGTTGCAGATCGGGCAGCCGGCGAACCGCCGAAATTGCAGATGGGTCAACGCGCCCGCGGGATCGGGGATCGCGATGGGTTCGTCGAGGATTCCGGTCAGTTCCAGTTGTGGAAAACGATCTCCGACGCTGAGGCGGGCGGCGGTGGTATCGGGCATGGCGGCTTCCTCTCGATATTCGTCGTACTGACAGTACGATCAATGTTGACGAGATCGGATTAATTCCCGGTCCACCCGGTGCGGCATACTGTGGGTCCGATGAATTCCTCCCGCAGCCCGTATCGGTCCCCGTTGCGTGCCGAGCAGGCCGCCGCCACGCGCCGGCTGGTGCTTGACGCCGCCACGCGGTTGTTCGTGGAACGCGGTTACGGGGGCACGTCGATCGATGCGATCGCCGAGGCGGCGGGAGTCGGGCGGTCCACCGTGTTCGCCGCCGGCGGCGGCAAGCCCTGGCTGCTGAAAACCGCGTGCGACCGGGCCATCGTCGGCGACGACGAGCAGGTCCCGTTCCATGAACGCCCCGATGCGCGCAAGCTATTCGCGATGGCCGACCCCACCGAGATCGTCACGGGATACGCCGGCCTGCTCAGCGACGCCCAACGGCGGGTGTCCGCCATCTACGAGGTGGTGCGGTCGGCCGCCGGAGTCGACCCGGAAGTCGGCGAACTGTGGACCGAACTCAGTGCGCAGCGCCTGGCCGGGGCGAAGGAGGTGGCGACCCTGCTGAGCCACAAGGGGGGACTGCGCTCAGGCCTGTCCGTCGCGCAAGCCCGCGACATCATCTGGGTCTACAACGACCCCGGCCTGCACTATGCGTTGGTCGGTATGCGCCGTTGGAGCCACGCGAAATACCGCGCCTGGCTGGCCGGCACGTTGAAGTGCCAACTGCTCAGCGGGCTATGAGGCGCTCTCGTCCACCAGGACGGCGCCGTCGGGCTGATTGCCGAGCGTCTGAAGCGGGATTTCCCCACCCTGAGCCGTGAGGCGAACGATCTGGGCCAGCTGCCGGGGGGCGTCGCATTGCAGGTAATGATCCGCGCCGGGCACCAGCCAGTAGCGGTTCCGGCCCTGCTTGGTCTTCAGATAGGTCTGCCAGATGTAGTTGGGGACGCGCACGGGGGAGACGTTGTCGTGCAGGCCCCATACCACCGTGGTGTTGACGTGGCTCTTGGAAAGCGCCTCCAGCCAACTGGTTTCGTCCGCCGCGCGCTCATTGAGGTACTGGATCGTGTCCGGCAGCACGCGGATTCCGTCGTTGTGGGCGAAGCACTTTGCCAGCGCCGCGATCTCCGGGTCGTCCAGCTTCCGCCGGGGCATGAAGGTGCTGACGCCCAAGCCGGCCGCGAGCAACTCCGGCGTGATCGCCGCCGCGGTGTCGCGCCCGGTCGCCGGGTCGAGCAGGGCGGTCTGGAAAGCGGTGAGATTCGCCAGCGGGAGATAGATGTTGGCGTTCGTGAGGATGAGGTCAACGGGCAGGTTGGGTGGGTCCTGAGCCGCCAACATCTCCAGCGCGATCATGCCGACGCTGCTGCCGCGATCATGGGTGAGCATGCGGAATTCGGTCAGTCGCCATACCTGAGTGATCGCATAAACCAGCAGACGCGCGTCGTCGTACAGCGAGTAGGCATGCGGCGCCGGGGGCTTGTCGGACATTCCGTAGCCGGGAAAGTCCAGCACGAACATGTCGAAGTCGTTGCCCAGTTCGCGGGTGAGGGCGAAATAGTCGATGCTCGACGTCGGAAAGCCGTGCACCAGCACCAGCGCCGGCGCCCCGGGTGTGCCGCAGCGGCGGCTGAACACACTGACTTCCTGCCCGTCGTTGGCGGCGGTGGTCGACCGCCACCGAAGTTCCGTCCCGCCGCTTTGCCACTCCGCGAAGATGTCCAAGCTGCCAGCATGTCAGAGGGGATCGCGGTTCGACAACCGCTTGTCACCGTGAGGCGGGCAAAAGGGTCAAGTCCGTCCAGTGCAGCCGGGAAAACTCACGACGGCAACGTGTTCCGGCCTATGGGCAGCTGACGTGAATCCCGAATGTCACCTGGTGGACGTCGCCCTGATTCGGCGACGCCCCCTGACCGGTCCCGGTGATCGTGTAACTCTTGCCGTCCTTCGTCGCCTGCACCTGGGTCGCGGACTGGGGCGCCTGCCAGGGCAGCTGATACTGTCCCGATCCGGTCTTGAGCGAAATGGAGAAGCCGTCGACGCTGGGCGGCTTCTCGTCCGACAAGGACAGCGTTATCGACGCCGAATCGTCGTGAACGCTGATGTGGGTGGTCAGATCCCCCGACTCGGCCGGCGGCACCGCCGCGGAGTTGGTGCACTCGACGCCGGCGGTCATGGTGTGCTTGTTGCCGCCCATCATGACGGTCGTGGTTGGCGGAACCGCACTGGTACTCGTGGCAGAAGGCTGACCCCCCTTGCTCGAGCAGGCCGGCAGGCCGGTCGCCAGCACGACGAGCACGGCGGCGGCGCGAACGAGCCGTCGATTGGTCATCTCACTTCTTTCGCTAGGTCGTCACGAAGGACTATAGGGCTCTCTCGCTCGGCCACGCTTCCCAACTGACCATGGTGCGTAACGGTCCGGCGAATACCGGTCGAACCGCCCCCGACCGCCACCTTTCTTCGATGTGGGGGCCCAGCGCATCGGCGGTGGTGAGCGGGTCGCCGTCGAGGTAAACGACGGTGACGTATTGGTGGTCCGTGCGCCATCCGCTGGGCAGGTGGCTCCAACCGGTGCTCGAACCGAAAGTCCAGGCGCCGGCCGCGCCGGGCGTGGCGAGCAGCGCCGGGTAGTGCTCGGCGTGCAGCCATTGCAGCCACTCGTCCGGGCGGCCGGCAGCGGGTTGCTCGACGATCAGCACGATCCCGCGGTGCGGCCGAAACGGCACCACCTCGGCGGAGACGAGCGCGCGCGGCGCGGCGTGCCATTGCAGCAGGCGTAATCCGGCTACTTGCAGCGACGGGCGCGTGACGGGGAAGCGGCCGTTTTCCCGCAGCGCGCGGCCGAGCGCGACGAAGTCGTCGAAGGTCTTCTCGACGGGGTCGCCGATCAGGTAGTGCACCGCGTTGCCGACCTGTCCCAACGGCCCGTCGGCCGCCAGCCGGCGCTCGAGGTAGTCGCCGTCGGCGATCCAGCGCAACCCGTGGATGATGCCCGGCAGCTGGTACTGCTCGGGCATGTGATCTAGCAGGTGCCAGCGCAGGTAACTGCCGTCATCGTCGGGCGGGGCGGGCGCCGTGAGGCTGAAAAAGCCTGCCTTGACCCGCATCACGCGTCCGGCCCGGCGACGTAGCAGCGGCCACCGCTCGTGGTGAGCAAGACCTCTTGAACGGCGGACTTGTCGACGGCCGGAAACTCGAAGCGGTGCACCTGTTGGCCCGCATCGATGTTGGCATCCTGAGACGCGTTGGTGCCATCCTTGCCGCGCACCAGTGCCGTGACCTTGTCGGCCTTCGAAATGTTTTGCGGCTCATGGAAGTACCACACCTCGATCCCGCCGCCCGACGCATCGCGCCAGCCGTCGGCGTAGTAGCACCCCGGGTTGCCCTCGGCGTCCGGCGGTGGCGGCGGGCAAATCGATAACCCGACGCACGCCGGCGCGCCGGTGGCCGTGACGGGCGCAACGGTCGCGCCAACCGCAACGCCCGCACAACACATCGCGATGATGGCCAGCGCTCGAATCGCTTTCGACATGAGAGCCTCTCTAGGCGGACTGATGCAACTCGGCCAACGCATGCAAATTCTCCAGGTAATGCTGCAGCGAGGTATGGGTGAAAATCGCGCTGACAATGGTGGCGCCGTGCGCGGCGATGTCGGCGAGCGTGTCGCGGGTGCGGCCCGGCTCATTGATCGGGTCCAGGGGCCTGGGCGGTGGCAGGACGACCTCGAACCCGGGCTGAAGGTCGAAGCGGCCCAGCCACTCTCGGACCCGCCCCAGGCTCACGTTGAAGGGGGCCCAGCCGTCGGCCAGGGTCGCGGCCCGGCGCAGCGACCGCAGCGTGCGGCCGCCGACCCAGAGCGGAACGCGCCGCTGGACGGCGCACGGATCGACGACCATGCCGCCGAACGAATAGAACTCGCCGTCATAGGAGGGCTCGGGCACCGACAGCGAGGCGCGCAGCGCCCGCAGCGCGTCGTCGCCGCGTGCCCCGCGGTCGTCGAAGGGCACGCCGAGGAGGTCGAACTCCTCCTTGAGGCTGCCGACGCCGACCCCGAGGATGAGCCTGCCGTTGCTGACTTTGTCGAGTGTGCCGTACCGCTTGGCGATCTCGAGCGGGTGGTGATACCCGAGCACCAGCACGTTGGTGGCCAACCGGATCCGTCGCGTGCGCGCCGCGAGATAGCCGAAGGTGGCCAGCGGATCCCAGTAGCGGGCTCCGCGGCGGTGCTGCTCGGCGGCGGGCAGCGCGATGTGCTCGCTGCAGGTCAGGTGGTGGTAGCCGAGTCGGTCTGCGGCTTCGGCGATCTGGGCCAGGTCGTCGATGGAAGCCTGTTTCTCCCATTCGCCGCTGATCTGCGGCAGCATCGTCACCACCGGTGTGGATATCGACAGACGAGCGCTCATCCCTGCATGTACCCGCCGGCGTCCACGGGTATCGATTGCCCGGTGATGGTTCGGCTCTCGTCGCTGGCCAGGAACAGCGCCAGGTTGGCGACGTCCTCGGCTGAGGAGATGTCCTGCAGTGCGGCGCCTTTGAGGGATCTGGCGCGCTGGGTCGCGAAGTCCACGCCCTGCTCGTCGGCGGTGCGTTGCACCCAGTTGCGAAACAGCTCGGTGTCGATGGCGCCGGGCACGATGCAGTTGCACCGAATGCCGTACGGCCCGACTTCGAGCGCGACGGCCTTGGTGAACGCCCGCAGCGACGCCTTGGCGGCGACGTAGTGGGTCTTGCGGACCATGCCCGAGTAGCTGGCCGTGGAGGAGAAGTTGAGGATGACCCCGCGACGGCGTTGCAGCATCGACCGGTTGAGCACTTCACGCGTGCACAGCATGGCCGCGGTGACGTCGATGGCGAAGGTGGCGTTCCAGTTGTCCAGCGTCTGCTCCCAGATCCAGCGGTCCCGTCCGGGCGCGGCGGCGTTGTTGCACAGGATGTCGACGTGGCCGAACGCGTCGACCGCCTTGGCCACCATGGCCGCGACGTCGTCCTCGTTGGTCACGTCCGCACGCATCGCGATGGCTCCCGGGCCGGCCGCGTGGGCGGCGTCGCGGACCAGCTCTTCGCGCCGGGCGGCGAGCAGCACGCGGGCGCCCTCCGCGACGAACAGCGCGCCCATCACCGGCCCCAGCCCGCTGCTGGCGCCGGTGATGATGGCGGCCTTGCCGTCGAGACGGCCCGTCATCGCGGCAGCGTTGTGGGACAGCGGGTTTGGAGCCACGCGTGGATCCGCTCGGCCACCGCCTCCCACCCGGGCTCGAGCATCATGTCGTGGGCCATCGCCGGGAAGATCTCGGCGTCGGTGCGGTATGCGGCCGCGGTCGCGCGGACTTCGCGCTGGGTGAAGACGATGTCGTCTTCGGCACCCAGGACCAACAGCGGGGTGCTGACCTTGCGGGGCCTGGGCAGGTTGAGCACCAGCATCTCGAGCACGAACCTGGACACGTACTCCTCGTTGAGCTGCGCGGTGTAGCGCGCCACGTCGGCGGGGGGAACCGCCTCGCACAAGAAAGTCTCGCGGGTCAATTCCGGCGAGCCGCCCACGCTGGGCAATGACTTGCCCATGGCCAGGCTGCGCGCGGTCAGCCACGGGTGCCGTTGGAACCGGTGTAGGAAGAACCGGGCGATCCCGCCGGGAGGCACCGAGGCGAGCAGCGCGGCGGCCGGTGCGTCGTGCGACTCCAGGTACTTCTGCACCACGAAGCCGCCCATGGAATGCCCGATCACCACCGGCCGCCGGGGCAGGCCGTCTGCAACGGAAGCGACGTCGTCGACGAAGTCGGCCATCGAACAGAACCGCATGCTGCGCGGTGCGGGACTCTTGCCGTGGCCGCGCAGGCTCACCGCGACCGATCGATAGCCCCTCGCCGCGAAGAAGCCCAGGAAATGCTCGTCCCAACACCAGGCGCCGTGCCAGGCGCCGTGGACAAAGAGCAGCGGCGTTTTCTGAGAATCGCTGACGGGCCCCTTATCGATCACTTCCAGCACGCCGCTGAGACTAGCGCGAATAACGACGCGAAATCGCTAAACAAAAAGAACGGCATTGGCTATTCGGCCGCGCCGGATGCGCCAAAATCAAACATTTATGACCGACAAAGGAGCGGGGGAACGGCGCACTCTGGTGCTGGCTGCCTTCCCGGTCGAGGCCGATGCGTTCCTCTCGCATACCGTGTTGGACCGCCACCCGGTGGTGCGGGCCGATCGTCGCCACTTCTACCTCGGCTCGGTCGGCGGCAAGAAGGTGATCGTCGCGATGACCGGCATCGGGATGGTGAACGCGACCGAGACCGCCCAAACAGCTTTCGCGCGCTTCGCGAGCGAGTCATCGCTCTCCATTGGGGCGGTGCTGTTCACCGGTGTCGCCGGCGGCGGTGCGCGCGTCAACATCGGGGACGTGGCCGTGCCGTCCCGCTGGACCCTGGACGGCGGCGCGACATTTCACCCGGTCGACGCCGGCCTGCTGGCCGCGGCGCAAGCACTCGGCGCCGATCTGGGAAGCGTTAATTACCTGCGCCACAACGCTCCCCGCGTCAAGCTGGTCGATCTGAAGCGCCGGCCGCGGCTGGTGGTCGGTGGCGACGGTTACAGCTTCGACAACAACAACGGCCAGGCGTTCCCGTGCATCCCGAACTGCGGCGGCGTCTTCGGCTGTCAGCCCCGCCGCGCGCCGGATCGCTCACTTCTGCACACCGGCAACTTCTTTCGGGCCGCCGGGCCCTGGCTGCGAAAAGCCCTCGTGACCAACGTGAACATCGCGTGGGTTGCTGACCCGTCCTTCGACGCGACGGACAACGAGACGGCGGCGGTGCAGGCGGTTGCCGACGCGCACCGGGTCCGATTCCTCGGCATCCGTGGGATTTCGGACGGGGCCGGCGACCCGCTGCACCTACCGGGCTTCCCGTTCCAGTTCTTCTTCTACAAACAGCTCGCGGCGCAGAACGCCGCCCGGGTGGCAGCGGCCTTCCTGCAGAGCCGGGCCGGCGCCTGAATTGACTTCTTCCGCAGGCTATTCGGGCCCACGACCGACGGGCCGGGCCGGATCCGAACACCACTCCGACCACGACCCGGGATACAGCGCCGCTTGTCGGCCCGCCGCCGCAAGCGCGGCGATCGTGATGGCCGCGGTGACACCCGAGCCGCAATAGACACCAACGCGGCCATCGATGCCACGGCCGGAGAACAACTGACTGAGCGCGCCTTCTCCGATAAACGTTCCGTCGTCCGACAGCACGGCGCCGCTGGGAAGGTTCTTGGCGCCGGGGATGTGACCGGCGACAGGATCCAGGGGTTCGACGTCGCCGCGAAACCGTTCGGGTGCGCGGGCGTCGAGCAGCGTCACATCGCCGGTCTGCTCCGCCGTCAGCGTGGGCCGATCGCCGGCGTACAGATCGTCCTGTGGCACAGTCACATTCCCGGGAGCGGGGTTGACCGGGCCGGTCTCGAGGCTGTGCCCGGCCGAGCGCCAGGCGGCCAGGCCGCCGTCGAGAATGCGCACGTTCCGCAGGCCGGCGGCGGTCAGCACCCACCAGGCTCGCGCCGAACCGGCGCGATTCCAGTCGTCGTACACCACGACCGGATCGTCTTGCCGGACTCCCCATCGGCGCGCGGCCGCCTCCAGGTTGCGGCCGGACGGCAGTGGATGACGGCCGCGGCCGGCGACGCCGTGGTCGCTGAGTTCGTCCTCGAGCGACACGTACACCGCGCCCGGTAGGTGACCGTCGAGGTAGGCGGCCCGGCCGTCGGGATCGTCGAGCCGCCAACGCACGTCCAGGATCGCCGGCGGGTCGCCGGCCTCGATCAGGCGGGCCAGCTCCGCGGCCGTGATCAGCACCCCGTCCCGCGCCTGCACGGGCGCACCTCCTTGCCGTTTAAGGCCAGCCTAGCCGCGGCCCGCGAGGTGAACCCTACCGGAATTCGAGGTGAACTCTTGCTTCGGAAACGAGGTGGTGCGTGTGCCCGCAATTAAACTCATTCAGAACTAAAACTGAACGGCGGATTGAACTTTGGCTTGCGAGCGCCGATAGCGCCGGCGGGCTATTGACCACCGACCCGCTCGCGCGCGACGATTCGTTACATTGGGCGTCGAAGCTTTGAAAGTGATGGGGAAATGAAGAGGAAAATCTCCGCGTGCGCCTTTGGCGCTCTGCTCGCGGTCATGTCGCTGCCGGCGGCCGTCGCGCACGCCGACCAGACGGACCAGGACTTCGCCGACTACCTGGCGGGGCATGGCATCAACCTCGGGTCGCCGGCCCAAGCCGTCAACATGGCGCACGTGATGTGCCAGGATCTCGAAGCTGGCTACACCCAGAAGGACGAGATCGACCAGCTGACGGGATCGCACAAGCTGTCCCAGACGCAGGCCGAGACGTTCATCGGTGCTGCCACCGCGGACTACTGCCCGGGCAAGCACAGCCCCAACAAGCCCGCCGGCGGCTAACGAGCGTCACCTTCACCGACCGCCGGTCTGGTATACCGACCACCGGTCTGCTTATACTTCCCGGGTGACCAGGGAGGTAGTGCAATGAGCGGTTCAGAGCTGTCGCAGATCCGCACCCGGATGTTCGCGAGGGTGATGGGCCCGTTCCTCACCATCGTGCCGACCACCGTCGCGGTGCGCGGGCATGACATGCAAGTGCTGTTCAACGAATTCAAGGCCAACCCGATGTGGTCGTGGATCTACGGCGCCATTCTTTTGGCGGGCGGCCTTTTCATCATCGCGTTTCACCAGTATTGGCGCAGCCCCGCGGCGATCATCGTCTCGGTCGTGGGCTGGTTCTTCCTGATCCGCGGCCTGCTGCTGTTGACCGTTCCCCGGGTCTACGACGTGGGCGGCAACGCCGTCTACAGTTCGGGTGCGTCGGCGGTGATCTGGGTGTTGTTCGCCTGCCTGGCCGCGGCCGGTCTCTATCTGACCTACGTGGGCTGGAAGCCGGAACGCCCGACCGACGATCGCCCGCATGCCGCGGGTAGTTAAGCATCCCGATACCCGACGGGCGGAGCTGCTCGATCGGGCGGCCTCGTTATTCGTGCGCGACGGTTACGACAACGTCAGCCTCAACGACCTCATCGCCGACGCCGGGGTCTCGAAAGGCGCGTTCTACCACTGGTTTCCGTCCAAGGAAGCGCTGATCACCGCGTTGGCTGAGCGCAGCGCGGGCGAAGCGTTCGCTGCCGTGCACGCCGCCGTCGCCGCGTGCGATGGCAACGCGTTGGCCCGGCTCAACGCGGCCTTGCGGGCCAGCGTCGACGTGCACATGAGGGCGGGTGGGCCCGAGCAGCTGGCGGCGATGGTGTCGTTGCTGCGCCCGGAAAACGCCCATCTGTACGCCCGAATCCTGGCCGTCGAGGAGGCGCTGTTCCTGCCGCTGCTGACCCGGTTGATATCGGACGGTGTCGCGGAGTGCGTGTTCGACACGTTCGACCCCGAGGGCGTCGCCGACATGATCTACGGCCTTGCGGCACGTACCAACTCGAACATCCTCGAGGTGTTGCGGGCGCCCGACGAGTCGGCCCGGGAACTGGCAATCGACCGCCTGACAACGCGATTCAGGCTGCACGGGCTGGCGGTCGACCGCATCCTCGGGCTCGCCGACGGAAGCATCACCACGTTGACGCACGCGCAGGTCGAGGCGATGGTCGCGGCGCTATGACCGGACAGCGGGCATCGGGTCAGCTCGGGATCGCCGCCCTGGTGTCGATCGGAATCGGCGGCATGGTAGGCGGCGGCATCTTCTCGGTGCTGGGGCTGACCGTGCAGATCGCCGGCGCGGGCGCCTACCTTTCCTTTGTCGCCGGCGGAGTGATCGCGGCGCTGACCGGGCGGTCGTACGCGCTGCTGTCGGTTCGCGTTCGCAGCCGCGGCGGCACCGCCTTTTTCCTCGACAAGTGCTTCGGTACGGCGATCGCCGGGCCATTGAATGTGCTGTTGTGGCTGAGCTATTTCGTGATGCTTGGCCTGTACGCGGTTGCCTTCGGCAGTTACGCCGCCGCGTTGCTGGGCGTCGATCCCACCGGGCCCTGGCGGCGCGTGCTGGCCAGCGGTGTGGTGCTGGTCTTCGCGGCTCTGAACCTGGCCGGCGCGCGGCTCGTCGGGCGGACCGAGGCCATCTTGGTCTACGGCAAGCTGGCAATCCTGCTGATCTTTTGCGTTGCAGGGCTGGCTTTCGTTCACGGCGAACGGGTTTCGCCCGCCCATTACCCCTCGATGGGGGTGATCGTCTACGCGGGTGCCTTGATTTTTCTCGGATATGAGGGTTTCGAGTTGATAGCCAACGCCGCCGAGGACGCAAAGGACCCACGACGCAGTCTGCCGCGGGCGTACCTCATCTCGATCGGCGTGGTGATAGTCCTTTATGTGCTCGTCGCTTTCGTGGCCGTCGGGAACCTCAGTGTCGTGCAGATCGACCGTGACCGCGACTATGCCCTGGCCGCCGCCGCGCGTCCGTTCCTGGGCTCGGCGGGCTTTTTTCTGATCGGGATCGCCGCAGTGGTTTCCACCGCGAGCGCGATCAACGCGACCCTTTACGGCACCGGCAAGTTCACCTACCTGATGGCGCGCGACGGCGAACTGCCTCCCAGCCTTGCCAAGCCGGTCTGGGATCGGCCGATCGGTGGGCTACTCGCGACGACGGTAGGCACGCTGATCGTGATCAACGCCGTGGACATCGAGGGCATCAGCCTCATGGGGTCGGCCGGATTCTTGCTCATCTTCGCGGCCGTCAACCTCGCGGTGCTGCGGCTGCGCGCCGCGCGGACGACCAAACTGATTGCCGTGGCCGGCGCCGCGGCCTGCTTGGCCGCGCTCGGCGCGATGACGGCGTACGCGGCGGCGGCGATGCCCGGAAACCTCTGGGTCCTCGGTTGCTTGCTGCTCGGTGCGGTGGTCGTCGAGGGCCTGATCCAGTTGCGCGGCCGAAAGGTCAGCCACCCCCCGATGCAGGTGCCGGACGCCTAAGCACCGCGGCTCGGCCAGGCGCAGCGGCGCCACCGGTGACCTTCGGCTCTACGGCTGCACTCGCAGCCGGCAGATCATCGACCTTGCGCCATCAATCTCGTTCTGGAGGGCAAAGTGATTGAGCTGCTGAAGGGCTTCCCCGACAACGTCGCAGCGTTGGCGTGCCATGGGCACGTGACGAAGGCCGATTACGAAACGGTTCTGATTCCAGACGTCAACGACAGACTTACTCGGCACGACAAGCTGCGGATCTACTACGAGATCGCATCGGACTTCGCCGGCGTCGATCCCGGCGCCGTCTGGGACGATACGAAGCTGGGGCTCAGCCATTTCCTCAGCTGGGAAAGGCTTGCGGTGGTCACCGATGTCG
The DNA here is from genome assembly GCF_900078675.2 of Mycobacterium interjectum. Classification (GTDB taxonomy): domain Bacteria; phylum Actinomycetota; class Actinomycetes; order Mycobacteriales; family Mycobacteriaceae; genus Mycobacterium; species Mycobacterium interjectum. Next base: position 2,044,202 of record NZ_LT546237.1, on the reverse strand, counting down.
ACTGGATCAAGCACGCGGTCAAGTTCTTCGGTTTCCTGATGCCTGCGCAGCTACGCACGTTCGCGACCGCCGAAGCGGACAAGGCGCGCGAATGGATCGCCCAACCGCAGGACTAGGTCCCCAGCGAAGCCAGCATGCCGGCCGCGGCCCGTTCCCAGGTGAATTTCTCTGCGCGGCGCCGAGCGGAGTTGCGGCGGTGGTGTTCGGGTCGGCCGACGACCGCGCCGACCGCCCACGCGATGGCGAAAGGGTCGTTGTCGGCCAGGGCGCCGCTGTCCGGCGTGATGATCTCGGTCAGCGCCGACGTGCGCGACACCACCGCCGGCGTCCCGCACGCCAGCGATTCGAGTGCGGCCAGCCCGAACGTCTCGTGCGGCCCGGGTGCCAGCGGCACGTCGGCGGTGGCCAGCAGCCCCGCGACGGTGTGCCGGTCGTTGATGAAGCCGGTGAAGTCGATCGGCAGCCGGGCGGCCTGCCGTTCCAGCCGGGCCCGTAGCGGACCCTCGCCCACGACGACCAGCCGGGCGTCGACGCCGGCGTGGCACAGCGCACCCAGCGCGTCGATGCTGCGGTCGACGCGCTTTTCCACCGAGAGGCGGCCGCAGTGGACCAGCAGGATCTGTTGCGGGGCGGCCCAGCGCCGCCGCACCAGGTACGAGTGCCGGCGTGGGTGAAATGTCTGTAAATCCACGCCTAATGGGACGGTGACGGTGTTCGTCGCCCCGATCCGGTCGAACTCCTCGCGGGCGAACGCTGTGGTGCACACCACGGTGTCGTAGTTGGCGGCCGTGCGCCGATTGGCGAAGTCCGCGAACCGCTCGGCGCTGCGGCGCGGAAGTATTTGCCCCACAAGGCGATCCAGCCGCTCGTGGGATATCATCACCGTCTTGGCGCCGTAGTCGCGGCCCCACGGCCCCAGCGATCGCAGCGTGAGCCGGTCGGAGACCTCCAGCGCGTCGGGCTTCAGCGCCTTCAACAGCGCTTTGACGGGACCCGGCATCACCGCGCGGTAGCCGCCGGTGAAGGGAATCAACCGAGCGGGCAGCGTGATTCGCACCACGCCCGTGCGCAGCTGGGTACGTTCGGGGCTGCGACCTGGGACGACCAAGAACACCTCGTGCCCGGTGGCGCAATATTCGGCGCCGAGCCGGTCTATCGCGGTGCGCAGGCCGCCGGAGCGAGGGCCGTAGAAGTTGGCCACCTGAACAACGCGCATACCGTGAGGACACGCGGCGCGCGTGTGCAATCAACGAGATGGAATCGACGCTGGCCTGAACACTCTATGAATTCGCCGCTGCCACAGAAGGACCGCACGACAGTCATTGCCGCCCAGAGCAATCCCCGCGAGGGGCCGACTCGGGCCCGAACCAACGCCGCAGCGCGGCGCGCAGGCCTTCTTCCTCGTCCGCCCCGAACGCATCCGCCGCCCAGGCTACATAGCCGTCGGGCCGCAGCAGCAGCGCCGCGGCGGGCAGCTCGGCTGTGGTCGCTTCGACCACGTCGACGCGATCGGCCCACCCGCGCGCCGGCGGGCCGGCGCCGCCGCCGAGGTCGAGCAGGACCGGGCGGGCGTCGTGGAGCAGTTCTTCGACTCGCCGGCCGTCGGTGAGGGTGAGCGGGGGCACGGGCCGGCCCGACAACGGGTCGTCGTCGCCGACGTCGTACCGGACGTCGTTGCCGGCCAGCAGTTTCGCCATGTGCCGGGCGACGTCGGGAAGGGCGAACAGTTCGCCCATCAGCGTTCGCAGCGCGGCGACTTCCGGGCCCGGCGCCATGAGGGCGGTCTGCGACAGCGAGTGCATCATGACGCGCTCGCCGACGGGGTGGCGCTCGGACTCGTAGGTATCGAGCAATCCCGCGGGCGCCCGGCCGTTGAGGTGGGCCGCGAGCTTCCAACCCAGGTTCATGGCGTCCTGCAGTCCCAGGTTCAGGCCGGGCCCGCCCATGGCGCTGTGGACGTGGGCGGCGTCGCCGAGCAGCAGGACTCGTCCGTCGCGGTAGCGCTCGGCGTGGCGCGTGTTCTGCCCGTTGATCCGGCGCAGGGCGTGCGGCCCCGGGCCTTTCGGTTCCTCGAACGGCAGATCGACGCCGAGGACGCGACGCGCGCTGTCGCGCAGTTCGGCGAGGCTCATAGGTGTGCCCTCGACCGGCGGCCCGAACTCGATGGTGCCGAACAGCGAGCGGCCGGGTTCGAACTCGGCGTAAATCAGCCCGCCGCGATCCAACCGCGTGTGGCCGAACGCAATCCGGCCGAACCCGGGGACGTCGATGCCGCCGTCGGCGCGGCGGAGGCCATCGGGGATGTGCACGTGGGCCAGCCGGCCAACGGTCTGCGATGTATAGCCGGGGAAGTCGATGCCGACGGTCTTGCGGACCAGGCTGCGGCCGCCGTCGGCGCCCACCAGATACCCGGCGGCGATGCGGTACTCGCGCTCCGGCGAGGATACGGTTAGCTCGACGGAATTCGCTTCCTGCCCCAGGCCGGTGAGTTCGTGTCCCCAGCGCAGGTCCACTCCGAGGTCGCGCGCCCGCTTCTCCAGCAGCCGCACCACCCGCGGTTGCTGGATGGGCAGCGCGTACATCGGGTTGTCGGGCATGCCGAGGAAGTTCAGCGTCATGGCCGCGAAGATCCACCCGTAGACGGGTTGCGGGGCATTGGGGTCGCCGGTGAACTCTTGGTAGAGGCCGCGCATGTCGAGCATCCGAACCACCTGTCCGACAAGGCCGTTGGCCTTGGGCTCCGAGCTGGGTCCGGGCAAGCCGTCCAGCACGACGGGCCGGATGCCGGCCAGCGCCAGCTCGCAGGCCAGCATCAGCCCGTTGGGCCCGGCGCCGGAAATGACGATGTCGGCGGGTTCTTGGTCCTTTTTCAAAGCCATGGTGTTACATCCTTGACGGGCTCCGGCAGCCCCGCGCTGACGGCGGCGAAGCCGTCGCGGATCAGGTCGGTGATGGCCACCGGCGGGTCGGCCCGCACGTAGGCCTCGGCGGCCGCGTCGCCGACCGCGCGCACGACGGCCACCACCAGCCGCGGGTACAGGTCGTGTTCCGGGTCGGTGCCGGTGCGTTCGGCGACCACCTCGAGCCACTCGTCGAAAAGCCGCTGCGGCAAGGCGTTTCGCACCTGCGGGTTCATCAGCAGCCTTCGCACCTCGATGAGCTCCTTGCGGCTCGGCACTTGATTCCCGTCACCGTAGAAATCGCCGAAATCCTCCTCCAGGGGTTCGAGCACCGCGTGCTCGAGTGCCGTCCACAGCGGTTCGTCGGCGGGGCGCCGGCGAAATGCCGCGATACCGCGGCGCATCCGCTCGGTTTGCCGGTAGGCCAGGGCCTCGTACTTGCCGCTGAAGTAGTTGTTGAAGGTGCGCAGCGATACCCCGGCCAGGCTGGCGATCTCGTCGCGCGTCACGTTATCCAGCCCGCGCTCGAACGCCAGGTTCAGCGCGGCATCGCTGAGCGCGCGCCGGGTATCGGCCTTCTTGCGCTCGCGCAGTCCGGGCGGTCGGTCGGGCATGGGCACCAACGTACGCCAAACGTGCACGGCGGGCAAGATTGCCTGGCAGGCAATTTTTCGGCGTGGGGCCCACGGCGACGACACGCCGACAAACGGCACCGTGAACTCACACTGAAAAGCCCCAGGCGCGCACTCAAAGGGCGATGGTGCGGCCCCGCGCGGATTAGCGTTTGCCCCAATCCCAGCGTGGTGTCGTCAGCAGATCCTGCCCGGCGATGCGGGTCTCGCCCCACTCCTTGTACAGCTCGATCTCGACCGTGTCGTCGCCGGCGGCTTCCAACAGCGCGCGGGAATGGGTGACGACGACGACCTGGGTCTGGGCGGCGGCGGTGCGGATCAGCGACGCGAGCGGGCGCACCAGGTCGGGGTGCAGGGAAGTTTCGGGCTCGTTGAGCACCATCAGCGACGGCGCTTGCGGGCTGAGCAACGCGGCGGCCCAGAGCAGGAATCGCAGTGTCCCGTCGGATAATTCGGCCGCGCGCAGCGGGCGCAGCATGCCGCGCTGCTTCAGCTGCAGGTCGAACACCCCGTCGTGCACGGCGACGGAGACCGTCGCGCCGTCGAAGGCGTCGGCGACGGTGTGGGCCAGGTCGTCGAAGCCCGCCTCGATGATGGTCTGGATCGCGGCGGCCAGGTCGTGGCCGTCGTCGGAAAGCACCGGGGTGCGGGTGCCGACCTGGGGCTGCCGCGCGGGCGCGCCGGGGTCGACGCGAAAGCCGTCGTAGAAGCGCCAGCCGCGCAATCGCTCACGCACGGCGGCCAATTCGGGCAAGGCGTGCGGATGGGCATACTCGGCCAGCACGCTGCGATACGACGGCAGCGACCGGCTCAGCTCGTCGAAACCCCGGCCCGATTCCGCGCTCACCTCGGCGAAATCGCGGGTCCGGCGCACCAGCGTCGTGCCGTTGCGCAGCACCGGGCCGGCGAACACCGCCTCCCGTTTGATCTCGGGGTCGCGGGCGAAGGCCGACTCGGGGCCGGCCGACTGGGGCATGCCGAGGTCGACGAGGTAGCCGAAATCGTCTGCCGTAAAACCCAATTCGAGCGATACGGGGCGGGTGCGAACCGTGCCCTGGGCCTCGCCGGTGCGACGGGCGCCGCCCAGTTGCTCGGGACCCGCCCACAGCACCGACTGCAGCCCGCCCTCGCGGGCCAGTGAGCCGATCACTTCGCCGCGGCCGCAGTCGGCCAGCAGCCGCAGCGCGCGGTACAGCGACGACTTGCCCGCGCCGTTGGCGCCGGTGACGATGGACAGCCGGCCCAGCGGCACGATCACCTCCCGCAGCGAGCGGTACCCGCGGATGGCGACCGTCTGCAACACCAGGCGCCCTACTCGTCGTCGGCGGCGTCGAGGAGTTGCACTTCCTCGAGGTCCATCTCGTTTTGCAACTCGCGCAGCACGATGTCGTCGATGAGGTTTTGGTTTCGCAGCGCGGTGATTTCGCGGCGCTTGTGTTCGAGCACACCCAACCGCACCCGGCGCACTTTCTCCTTGCCCTTGAGCAGGCGGCTGTTGGTCGAACCGTCCTCGGTGGCCTGGGCGAGCGCGGCCTTTTCCTCGTATTCCTTTTGCAGGCGCCGCCGCAGGTCGTCACTGATGCCGACCTCGTCGGCGACCGTCGGCAGCGCGGCGAGCGCGGCTTGCACACCGCGGGTTCGGGCCAGCTCCAGCTCCTGGACGTAGGTGACGTCGTCGGGCATCTTGGCCCAGCGGACCACGGCCGGCAGCGTGGTTCCCTGGACCAGGACGGTCACCAGGATGACGACGACCACGATGAAGATGAGCAGGCTGCGGTCCGGGAACGGCGCGCCGCTCAGCGTCGTCGCGGGGACGGCCACCGCCGCGGCCAGCGACACGGCCCCGCGGAATCCGGCCCACACGGTGACGAAACGCTGGCGCCAGCTGACGCGGCGCATGCGTTGCACCTCGCGGCGGTCGATCAGCCGAAGCAGCGCGGTGGTGGCTTCGCCCCACACGATCCGGGAGGCGATCACCACGCCGGTGACCGCCAGGGCGAGGTAGGCGGCGTGACGAAGCCCGCCGTCGACGTTGGAGATACCGCGCAGCGCGCCCGGGATCTGCACCCCGACGAACACCCACAGCGAGCCGTTGAGCAGGAACGTCGCGATGTCCCAAAAGGCGTAGGCCTCAAGGCGGGACCGGGCCCGGATCACCAGCGGGCCGGCGTAGGCGAGCACCAGGGCCGACACCATGACTGCGACCACGCCGCTGCAGTCGAATGCCTGGGCCAGCAAAAATGCCGCGAACGGCGTCAGCAGGCTTAGCGCCCCTTCCTCCTGCGGGGCGTCGAGTCGTTTGCGGATGAGGGTCGCCGCCCCGCCGACCAGCAGCCCGGCGGCGATGCCGCCGAGGTAGGACAGCACGAACCGAGCGGACACTTCGAGCGGGCTGATCGCGGCCCCGCCGATCGCGACGTGGACGCTGACGGCGAACAGCACCAGCGCGGTGCCGTCGTTGATGAGGCTCTCGGCCTTCAGCACGGTCAGCGACCGGCGCGGCAGCTTCTTGGCGAGGCCGGCCACCGCGGCGGCGTCGGTGGGGGAGAGCACGGCGCCCAGGACGCCGGCGGCGTGCGGGTCCATGCCCAGCGACCGTGCGGTCCACGACACCGCGGCCGCCGTCGCGATCACCAGGGCGACGCTGAGGAACACGATGATGCGCGCGTTCGCCCGGATCTCGCGGAAGCTGGTATTCAGCCCCTCCCAGTAGAGGATCGCGGGCAGGAACAGCAGCAGCACGACCTCGCCGTCGATGTGCACGTGGCCGAAGTGGGGGAGCAGACCCAGCAGCGCGCCGAGCAGGATCAGCAGCACCGGGGGACCCACGCGGTAGCGCCGGCCGATGACCGTCCCCACGATGACGGTGGAGACGAGCGCGACGATCAGGACGAGGCCAAACACCAGCCCATCCTGCCGGACGCGCTTGGCTTGCGCTGGGCGGGGTTTGGAGTCACAGCGGTACCGCGAGCACCGTCAGGGCAGCGTCGGGTGACTCGCAAAAGCGGTAGCGCATGCGCTAGGGATGGGGCGCGGGACAGCTCTTCGGAAAGTTGACTGGCTGGGCGATCTGGTTCATCCCCTTGCGGTATTGGTCCGTCGCCGGCAGGTCGGGCGTGGCGGCCGACCAGATGGTCGAGGTGCAGGTGGCGGTTTCGCAGCCGCCGGCGAACGTCCGCGACTCGCCGGTCGTGACCGTCAGGCATTGGCACTTGGCGACGGCGGGGTTGGTCGGATCGATCTCGCATTCGACGTCGAGGCAGTTGGCCCACGGGACCCCCGACGGGCAGGTCAGCACGCCGAAATTCGCGTTGACGTTGACCGTGGAGAACGCGGACCGCACCTTGTTGCCCGACTGGGCCCGGTCGCTGCAATCGCGGAATCCGACCGAGTAGCCGTTGACCACGACGCAGTCGCACACCGAGATGCCCGGGTCGGTTTTCGACGGCACGCAGGGCGCGGTCGTGCACAGCGCGAAGGTCTGGTTGCANAACGGCGCGCCGCTCAGCGTCGTCGCGGGGACGGCCACCGCCGCGGCCAGCGACACGGCCCCGCGGAATCCGGCCCACACGGTGACGAAACGCTGGCGCCAGCTGACGCGGCGCATGCGTTGCACCTCGCGGCGGTCGATCAGCCGAAGCAGCGCGGTGGTGGCTTCGCCCCACACGATCCGGGAGGCGATCACCACGCCGGTGACCGCCAGGGCGAGGTAGGCGGCGTGACGAAGCCCGCCGTCGACGTTGGAGATACCGCGCAGCGCGCCCGGGATCTGCACCCCGACGAACACCCACAGCGAGCCGTTGAGCAGGAACGTCGCGATGTCCCAAAAGGCGTAGGCCTCAAGGCGGGACCGGGCCCGGATCACCAGCGGGCCGGCGTAGGCGAGCACCAGGGCCGACACCATGACTGCGACCACGCCGCTGCAGTCGAATGCCTGGGCCAGCAAAAATGCCGCGAACGGCGTCAGCAGGCTTAGCGCCCCTTCCTCCTGCGGGGCGTCGAGTCGTTTGCGGATGAGGGTCGCCGCCCCGCCGACCAGCAGCCCGGCGGCGATGCCGCCGAGGTAGGACAGCACGAACCGAGCGGACACTTCGAGCGGGCTGATCGCGGCCCCGCCGATCGCGACGTGGACGCTGACGGCGAACAGCACCAGCGCGGTGCCGTCGTTGATGAGGCTCTCGGCCTTCAGCACGGTCAGCGACCGGCGCGGCAGCTTCTTGGCGAGGCCGGCCACCGCGGCGGCGTCGGTGGGGGAGAGCACGGCGCCCAGGACGCCGGCGGCGTGCGGGTCCATGCCCAGCGACCGTGCGGTCCACGACACCGCGGCCGCCGTCGCGATCACCAGGGCGACGCTGAGGAACACGATGATGCGCGCGTTCGCCCGGATCTCGCGGAAGCTGGTATTCAGCCCCTCCCAGTAGAGGATCGCGGGCAGGAACAGCAGCAGCACGACCTCGCCGTCGATGTGCACGTGGCCGAAGTGGGGGAGCAGACCCAGCAGCGCGCCGAGCAGGATCAGCAGCACCGGGGGACCCACGCGGTAGCGCCGGCCGATGACCGTCCCCACGATGACGGTGGAGACGAGCGCGACGATCAGGACGAGGCCAAACACCAGCCCATCCTGCCGGACGCGCTTGGCTTGCGCTGGGCGGGGTTTGGAGTCACAGCGGTACCGCGAGCACCGTCAGGGCAGCGTCGGGTGACTCGCAAAAGCGGTAGCGCATGCGCTAGGGATGGGGCGCGGGACAGCTCTTCGGAAAGTTGACTGGCTGGGCGATCTGGTTCATCCCCTTGCGGTATTGGTCCGTCGCCGGCAGGTCGGGCGTGGCGGCCGACCAGATGGTCGAGGTGCAGGTGGCGGTTTCGCAGCCGCCGGCGAACGTCCGCGACTCGCCGGTCGTGACCGTCAGGCATTGGCACTTGGCGACGGCGGGGTTGGTCGGATCGATCTCGCATTCGACGTCGAGGCAGTTGGCCCACGGGACCCCCGACGGGCAGGTCAGCACGCCGAAATTCGCGTTGACGTTGACCGTGGAGAACGCGGACCGCACCTTGTTGCCCGACTGGGCCCGGTCGCTGCAATCGCGGAATCCGACCGAGTAGCCGTTGACCACGACGCAGTCGCACACCGAGATGCCCGGGTCGGTTTTCGACGGCACGCAGGGCGCGGTCGTGCACAGCGCGAAGGTCTGGTTGCACAACCAGGCGCCGTCGACCTCGAAGGCGTCGATGTTGCTCGGCGGGCTGGTCTTGCCACCCCCGTCGCACGCCGCCGCGGTGGCCGCGACGGCGGGAAGCAAGCCCACCGATGCTCCCCGCAGCAGTCCGCGCCGGGTCAGTCCGGTCCGCCGCGCCGCCCGGTCGACGAGCTCGCCGATGGCGCCCGCGCCGAGCGCCGTGTCCAGCCTGCGGCCCCCGTCGATGAGCACCGCGCTGGGCGTGGCGGTGATGCCGTACGCCGCAAACGAGGCCTGCGACTCGTCGACGAGCTCCAGCGGCACGCGGTGGCCGGCGGGGCCGTTGATCAGGGCGACCGTGACGCGCCCGCCCAGGTCGCCTTGCCAGCGGGCCACCTCGGGCAGCAGCGCCTCGCACGCGCCGCAGCCGGGTTGGCTGAAGACCAGGACGAGCGGACGGCGATTTTCCTGCAGCTCGTCGAGTGTCCAGATGTGGCCCGCCCGGTCCGGCAGCGCCAAGCCGGCCGCGCCGCCGCTGCGTGACGTCCAGCGCCGGCGCGCGGCGGGCCCAAGCCACAAGCCGAGCGCGACCACCGCGAAAGCCGTTAGCGCCCAACCGAAGCGGCCGTCCAGCGCCGCCGATGCGGCCAGCGCCGCGAAACACCCGTTCCTGGCCAGCGTCGGCCAGCCCAGCGGCGCGGAGGACAGCCGCCCAAAGCAGTGGCACTCGATCGCGCGGCCGCGGGCGAGGCTGACCAGCGCGACGACGCTGAATCCCGCGAGGGCGAGCAACGCGGCCGCCCCGCCGGTCCGCGGCTCGGCCACCAGGAGCGCCGCGATGCCGAATTCGCTCGCGATCAGCGCCGGTCCCACGAATGCCGCAGCCGCCCTTGGCACTCCGAACGCCGTCACCGCCCGCCGCGCACCGCCGCGATCTGACAGCTTCGTCAGCGCGGCGACCGCGAACATTCCCGCCAGGACCAGTCGCGCCGCCAATATCGTCATCTGCGGATCGTAGACAGTGGCATGGCAGTCTGGGAGGGTGAGCGATCTCGCGGAGGCGTTCGAGTCTCAGCGTCCGCGCCTGTTCTGGTTGGCGTACCGGATGCTCGGGTCGGCGAGCGAGGCCGAAGACGCGGTGCAGGATGCGTACCTGCGACTGCACGGCGCGGATTACGCGGCGATCGAGTCGCTGCCGGCGTGGCTGACCAAGGCCGTCACGAACCTGTGCCTGAACCGGCTCACGTCGGCGCGCGCTCGTCGCGAGGTCTACCCCGGCCCCTGGCTGCCGGAGCCGGTCCTCACCGACGACCGGACGCTCGGCCCGCTCGAGACCGCGGAGCAACGCGAGTCGGTGTCGATCGCGCTGTTGGGCCTCATGGAGCGACTCAACCCCACCGAGCGTGCCGCCTTCGTCCTGCGAGAGGCCTTCGCCTACAGCCACTTTGAGATCGCCGAGATCCTGCACACGTCCGAGGCCAACGCCCGCCAGCTGTACCGGCGCGCGCGGCAGCGGCTGGGTGAACCCCGGCAGCGGGTTGAACCGGACCGGGCGCAACACCGGCGCCTCGTCGACAGGTTCTTCACCGCCGCCAGCGCCGGCGATGTGGGTGGGCTGGTCGAGGTCTTGACCGCCGACGTGACCTCCACTGCCGACGGCGGCGGCAAGGTCGCGGCCGCCCGCCGGCCGATCTCGGGTCGCGACCGCGTGGCTTCCTACGTGGCGCGCGCGTTCGGCCGGAATATCCCGCGGCTCGGACTGCGTCTCGACGTTCGCGAGGTCAACGGCGAGCCGGCGATGCTGGCCTTCGACGGCGAGACGCTGGCCGGTGTCCTGTGCTTCGAGGTGGTGGGCGACCGGATAGCGGCCCTGCGGGCCATCGCCAATCCGGACAAATTGCGATTTGTTGCCGAGCAGTTGTCACATCCGGCGGCTCTGCCCGGTTCATAAGGGCATGGCGAATCGAATACTGG
>NZ_LT546237.1:1984435-2032001 GCF_900078675.2 Mycobacterium interjectum | reverse complement strand
GACGCTCGGCCCGCTCGAGACCGCGGAGCAACGCGAGTCGGTGTCGATCGCGCTGTTGGGCCTCATGGAGCGACTCAACCCCACCGAGCGTGCCGCCTTCGTCCTGCGAGAGGCCTTCGCCTACAGCCACTTTGAGATCGCCGAGATCCTGCACACGTCCGAGGCCAACGCCCGCCAGCTGTACCGGCGCGCGCGGCAGCGGCTGGGTGAACCCCGGCAGCGGGTTGAACCGGACCGGGCGCAACACCGGCGCCTCGTCGACAGGTTCTTCACCGCCGCCAGCGCCGGCGATGTGGGTGGGCTGGTCGAGGTCTTGACCGCCGACGTGACCTCCACTGCCGACGGCGGCGGCAAGGTCGCGGCCGCCCGCCGGCCGATCTCGGGTCGCGACCGCGTGGCTTCCTACGTGGCGCGCGCGTTCGGCCGGAATATCCCGCGGCTCGGACTGCGTCTCGACGTTCGCGAGGTCAACGGCGAGCCGGCGATGCTGGCCTTCGACGGCGAGACGCTGGCCGGTGTCCTGTGCTTCGAGGTGGTGGGCGACCGGATAGCGGCCCTGCGGGCCATCGCCAATCCGGACAAATTGCGATTTGTTGCCGAGCAGTTGTCACATCCGGCGGCTCTGCCCGGTTCATAAGGGCATGGCGAATCGAATACTGGTCACGGGCGGCACCGGCACCGTGGGTCGCGTCGTCGTCGACCGGCTGACCGCCGCGGGCAAGGACGTGCGCGTTCTGAGCCGCGGACGGCGGCCGCACCAGCGCGTCGACGTCGGGCACGTCGTCGGCGACGTCGGGAGCGGCGCCGGGCTGGACGCGGCGCTGGACGGCGTCGACACGATCGTGCACTGCGTCTATCCCACCGAGCATTTGGTGGCGGCCGCGAAACGGTTGGGCTCAGCGCATTTGGTGTATGTCTCCATCGTCGGCATCGACCGCGTCCCGTTCGCCCTGTACCGCACCATGCTCGCCAACGAGCGCACGATCGCCGAGTCGGGCCTGCCCTGGACGGTGCTGCGGGCCACCCAGTTTCACGATCTGATCGCCTTCCTGCTGCGCATGCTCGCGAAACCGCCGGTCATGGCGCTGCCGGCGGGGCTGAGGTTCCAACCGGTCGACGTGCGCGACGTGGGCGAGCGGCTGGCCCAGTTGGCGCTCGGCGACCCGGTCGGCCGGGCGCCGGACTTCGGCGGCCCGCAGGCGCGTCCGCTCGACGACCTGGCCCGCAGCTACCTGGCGACCGTCGGCAAGCGCCGACCCATCGTTCCGATCCGTCTGCCCGGCAAGGTGTTTGGTGGGATCCGCGCGGGCGGCCTGCTCGCCCCCGAGCACGCCGCGGGCACCATCACCTTCGAGCAGTACCTCGGCGAACAGGTCGGCGCGGGCCGGCTGCCGTACCGCGACGCCATCCGCGCCTACTTGCCGCGCCGCCCAGGGCGCGGTTCCTGACATTCGTGGTGGTGGTCGGGCTCGTCGCGACCCCCTACCAGGCCGCAGGCCATAATGGGGGCGATGACTGTCGGGAAGATCAGGCGTTTGGTGGCCGTCGGGATGCTCGGTTCAGCGATCTTGGCGGGATGCCATTTCGGGTCCAGGAACCCACCGAACAGCCAGACCCTCGATGTCCCCATGGGCGACGTGCTGAAGCAGGGCGCCATCACGCAGAACGTCACGCTGGCGGTCGGCAACACCCTGACGGTGAAGCTGGGCTCCAATTACTCCACCCCGTACCGGTGGGCGATCGATACGACGATCGGCGATTCGACGATCGTCAAACAAACCAGTCACGAGTTCGTGCATCCCACCTCCGACGCGCTGGGGGCGCCGGGCACGGAGGTGTGGACGTTCACGGCGCTGAAACCGGGAAAGACGACGATCAGCACCGCGTACACGAGCATCGTCGGCAAGAACCCCCCACCGGCGTGCGTCTACACCGCGAACGTGACGGTGCAGTAAACGACTGCGCGCGGGCGGCGCGTCCGGCTACGGTCTTTGTGTTTGGCTTTCTTCGCAATTGGTCCGAGATCGGAGGCGGGCGTTCGTCCCAAGCCTCAGCTGACTAAATGCCCTATTGGCCGCCACGCGAGCGGCTGAAAATCGGGGAATGAGCGACGTCGATAAATGGGATCGCGGCCTGACCCAGCACGTCGTCGCGCTGAGCCGGCCCATCGTCAAGCGCTATTTCCGTTCCGAGGTCCGCGGGCTGGACAACCTTCCACCCGGCGCCTCGCTCGTGGTGTCGAACCATTCCGGCGGCTTCACTTCGTTCGACCTGTCGGTATTCGCCGTCGACTATTACGACAAATACGGCTATGAGCGCCCGCTCTTTGCGCTGGGGTTTGACACCATATTCGCCGGACCGGCCGGCGAATTCCTCAACCGCACCGGGGTGATCCGCGCGACGCGCGACAACGCCGCGAAGGCATTGGCGTCCGGTGCCGTCNGGGGGGGGGCGTCCCCACCCCCCCCGCCGTATCCATCGGCGGGCAGGAAGGCCAGCTGTACCTGAGCCGCGGCACCTGGCTCGCGCGTGTGTTTCGGCTCACCAAGTTCGAGCGCAAGCACTTCCGAACCGACATCCTGCCAATAACTTTCGGGTGGCCCTTCGGCCTGAGTGTGCTGGCGCCGGTCAACGTGCCACTGCCGACCAAGATCGTCACCGAGGTGTTGAGGCCGATCGAGATCACCGCCGAATTCGGCGATGCCCCCGACGTCGAACACGTCGATGCGCTGGTGCGCGGCCTCATGCAGAAGGCGCTGGACGAGCTGGCGCGCAAGCGCCGCTTCCCGATCCTCGGTTAGGCCTCGGCGGGCCGCAGCATCCGCCCCACGACACGCGCTGACACCGAACCGGGCCCCAGGCGAGCGAACGTGGACGTGAACCGATTCCGCCACCCCGGCACGACGACTGAGCGTCCCTTGTCCAGGGCTTTGAGCCCGGCGGCGACGACGGGTTCGGGCGCGGCGAGGCGCCGATAGACCGCGGTGTGCGAGACATCTTCTCCCAGGGCGTCGACGAACCCGGTGCGGGTGGGGCCGGGGCACAGCGCCGTCACGGTGACCCCGGTGCCGCGCGTCTCGGCCCACAGCGCCTGGCTCAGCGACAGCACGAACGCCTTCGAGGCGCCATAGGTTGCCTGGTACGGGCCGGGCTGAAAGGCGATGGTGGAGGCCACATTCAGGATGCCGCCGCGCCCGCGCGCCAGCATGCCCGGAAGCACGGCGTGGGTAAGCCGCACCAGTGCATCGACGTTGACGGCGACGAGCTCGCGCTCGCGCTCCGCGTCGACCTCCGCGAACGGGCCGTAGGTGCCGAACCCGGCGTTGTTGACGAGGATGTCGACGTCCCGGTTGGCGAGGTGGTCGATCAGGTCGCTTGTGCCTTGGTCGGTGCCGAGATCGCCGACGACGAGTTCGGCGTTCTGGTTGATTCGGTGGGCCACCGCCTCGAGTCGGGTTTCGTCACGCCCGGCGAGCACCAGGCTGTGCCCGCGTCGGGCGAGTTGGTCGGCGAAGATGGCGCCCAGCCCGGAGCTCGCTCCGGTGATCACTGCGATAGACATTGCTAGAACCCCGTTTTCGTAAGCGGGCGGACGGCAAGGGCGTGGCTGACGAGGCCGACCGCCGTACCGAGGATGGGCCAGATCGGCCAGAAGTACGTTACGCCGGTGGCCGCCCAGATGGCGAGAACGACGACATTCACGGCGAGGAAGGCGGCAACGTGGATGCGCACGCCCTTGCGGGCCGCGGCCTTGCGGGCTTCGCGGCGGCGCGGGTCGGCCCGGCGGATGCGCTCGAGCGGCAGGTCGGCGACGAGCTCCCTGAGCTCGCCGGTCGTCTCCGTTTGGAACGCCTGTTGCACGCGATGCTCGTACTCCTGCAGCGCGAGGTAGCCCTGCGCCAGGGCCTGGCCCAGGCGCGCGGCCGTCTTCTGCCGGTCGACGTCGCCGGCTCGGTGGGTTGTCGTGGTGGTCATCAGTCCGGTCCCTCCGTGCGATGTGAATAGCATTAACATAGACCATGATGTTAATGTCGTCAACATGTCACGCAAGGCCGCCGCGGCGCGGCGGGAGAGTTACCACCACGGCGACCTGAAACGGGCGCTGACCAGCGCCGCGCTGTCGCTGGTGGCCGAGAAGGGGCCGAAGGGGTTCACGCTGACCGAGGCGGCGCGCCGCGCTGGCGTCAGCGCGGCGGCCCCGTACCGGCACTTCGCCGACAAGGCCGAACTGCTGGCCACCGTCGCCGAACAGGGCTTCGGCGACCTGCATGCCGCGCTGCTCGCGGCCGCCGACGGCGCGTCCGACCCCAAGGGCCGGGTGGTCGAGCTCGGCCGCGCCTACGTGCGCTGGGCCGTCGCGCATCCGGACCACTATCGGGTGATGTTCGGGTCGGAAATCTCGAAGGCCGACCATCCGGCGCTGGCGGTCGCCGCGGACCGGGCGTTCGGCGACCTACTCGACGCGATCGCGGGGCTCGGCTACGGTCAGGATCCGCGGGCGGTTGCCGCGCCGCTGTGGGCGCTGGTGCACGGCGTCGCCTCGCTTGCCATCGGCGGCGAGCTGGCCGCGGTCGGGATCGAGCAGGACCCGGAGACGATGATCGCCGGGGTGGTGGACCGGGTGCTCAGTTAGGCCGCGTTGGCCTTCAGCTGCGCCGTGTACACCTGGGCCAGGAACTGCTCGACGGCGACCGCGGCGTGCGCCGCGCGGGCCGAGCCGAAGATGTCGAAAGCGTGCTGGGTCAACGGCAATTCGGCGTATGCGACCGGCTGGTCGCTGACTTCGCGCAGCTTGGTGGTGAAGGCGCGCGCCTGCTCGACGAAGGCCAGCGAATCGTTTTGGCCGTGCAGCACGAAAAACGGGGGAGCGTCGGCGTTGACGTGATGGATCGGCGACGCGGCAACATACGTCTGCAGGTGCGTCGAGGGCCGTTGCTTGATGATCGATTTGATCAGCAGCCCGGGCATCATCGCGTGCAGCGAGTCGTCGAGCCGGGTGAAGTCATAGATGCCGTAAAAGGGCACGGCCGCTTGCACTCTCGTGTCGGCGTCTTCGAATCCCGGCTGGAACTCCGGGTCGTTGGGCGTGAGTGCCGCCAGCGCCGACAGGTGGCCGCCGGCCGAACCGCCGGTGATGGCGACGAAGTTCGGGTCGCCGCCGTAGTCGGCGATGTGTTGTTTGACCCAGGCCAGGGCCCGCTTGACGTCGACGATGTGGGCGGGCCAGGTGTTGCGCGGGCTGTGCCGGTAGTTGATCGCCACACAGATCCAGCCGAGTTCGGCGAGGTGGCTCATCAGCGGATGCGCTTGTCCGCGTTTGTTTCCCGTCGTCCAGGCGCCACCGGGGATCTGAAAGAGCACCGGCGCCTTGCCGTTTGGGTCGAGGTCGGGACGCCGCCAGATGTCCAGGTGGTTGGCGCTGCCGAATTCGCCGTAACTGATGTTGGAGTCGTGGGCGTAGTCGCGGTAGATCCGCATCATGCGCAGCAGTCCGGGCGCCTTCGCGCTCCCGGCACCGGTGGGCCGCCGCCACAGGCCCTCGGAGTCGGTGCGCCGAGAGGGGCCCAGGGCGTCGTCGAGCGCCTTGCTGAGCGGCACGTTGGCCCGGTGACCGGCGCGGCTGAAGTTCAGCAGGCCCAGCGCCGAGACGCCCGCCGTGATCCACGCGAGGATCCGCACCGGCCGGTTCAGGC
Source organism: Mycobacterium interjectum (assembly GCF_900078675.2). Lineage (GTDB taxonomy): Bacteria > Actinomycetota > Actinomycetes > Mycobacteriales > Mycobacteriaceae > Mycobacterium > Mycobacterium interjectum. The sequence continues at coordinate 2,026,308 of NZ_LT546237.1, read as the reverse complement.
GGCGGGCCGTCAGCGCCAGCCCGCCGAGCTGGCTGGCCATCGTCTGCAGCGGCAACTCGGTGACGACTAGGCCGAACATCCACGAGAACAGCGACGGGTAGCCGGTGCGCGCCAGCGGCCGGTAGGCATTGAGGGTGGACGCGGCCGTTACCGCCGTGACCACCAGCGACGCGATTTGCCGGATGTGGTGCATGAGTCGGGCCTTCTGCATGCGGTCACCATACGAGCTGATTCGCGCCCCGCACACGGCGACCAGCGATTCAAGAGGTTCTCGCGCAGAGGCGGGGATGTCGTACGCCCCGATCGTTATGTGAAGTCTCCGATTTCGTGACTTGTTCGCGCACACGGCCGCTGGCGCACGGTGCTTCATTGCCAATTCACAGCTAGGACGTGTCTCCCATATGGCGGGTCCAGGTGATGCATGCGCTGAGGACGACTGCGGCGCGGTAAACGATGGCGAGTTTGTCATAGCGGGTGGCTAGCGCGCGCCATTGTTTGAGCAGCGCGAATGATCGTTCGACGAGATTGCGTTGCTTGTAGCGGGTTTCATCGAACCCCGGTGGTCGGCCACCGGCTTGTCCGCGTCGCTGCCGTGCGGCAATCTCGTCGCGTTTCTGCGGGATGACCGCGGTGATCTTGCGGCCACGCAGCATCCGTCGGGCTGCACCGCTGGAGTAGGCCCGGTCAGCGATGAGCGCATCCGGTCGTGAGCGCGCGCGGCCCCCGTCGAGGCGGGGCACGACGATCTCATCAAGCACGCTGGCCAGCATCGCCTGATCGTTGCGTTGCCCGCCGGTAACCACGACGGCCAGCGGACGGCCATTGCCGTCGACGGCAGTGTGGATCTTGGTGGTCAACCCGCCTCGAGACCGTCCGATGCCGTGACCTGCGGGTTCACACCCGGCCAGCGGCAGATTCGTGTAATTCGACCCAGCCCCCTGTGTCCTGATCGGGTCGTGTCGTGTTCGTCGCGTGCTGATGAGCCCGGTTGATCGTGGCGTCCACCGACACCGTCCAGTCGAGTTGACCGTCGGCATCAGCCATCGCCAACAGGTTCACCAGTACCCGGTCCCAGGTGCCGTCCGCGGCGTAACGGCGATGGCGTTTCCACACCGTCTGCCACGGCCCGAACTCCGATCGCGGCAGATCCCGCCACGGAACACCGGTCCGATACCGGTAGATGATGCCTTCTACGACCCGGCGGTCATCGCCGAAGGGATGCCCCCGCCGTCCCTCGTTCGAGGGCAGCAACCCCGAAATCAGTCCCCACTGAGCGTCATTGAACAACCGAAACCGCGAAACCGTCGTCACCCCCACAGCATCTCGTCAAAACTAACCCCCATATGGGAGACACGCCCTAGCCGTACGCGTCGATGGAGATTTCGAGGTTACGGTCGGCGTCGGTTCTTTTCGTCAAACAATACGGGGGTTGTACATGGGCCGCGCACACCACATTTCGAACTGGGATCCCGAGGATGCGGTGGCTTGGGAAGCGGGTAACAAGAAAATTGCGCGGCGCAACCTGATCTGGTGCGTGGGGGCGATGCATGTCGGTTACTCGGTTTGGTCGATCTGGTCGGTGATGGTGCTGTTCATGCCGCAATCCGTGTACGGGCTTTGCGCGGCCGACAAGTTTCTGCTGGGTGCCACCGCGACGTTCGTCGGCGGCTGCCTCCGCATTCCTTACTCGGTGGCGGTAGTAAAGTTCGGCGGCCGCAACTGGATGGTGTTTTCCTCGCTGGTGTTGCTAATTCCCACCGTCGGCACCATTTTGCTTTTGGCAAACCCCGGCCAACCGCTGTGGATGTATGTGGTCTGCGCGGCGCTGACCGGGCTGGGCGGCGGGAATTTCGCCGCCGCGATGACCAATGTCAACATTTTCTACCCGCAGCGGCTCAAGGGCGTCGCGTTGGGTATCACCGGCGGCGGGGGCAACATCGGGGTGCCCGTGATCCAGATCGTGGGGTTGGTGGTGCTCGCGACCGCCGGCAACCGGCAGCCGTACTGGGTCTGCGCGATCTATCTGGTGCTGCTGTCGCTGGCCGCGCTCGGCGCGGCGCTGTTCCTGGACAACGTCGAGTTGCGCGGCGAAGAGATCAGCCCGATGCGGGCGGCTCTGACCCAGCGCGACACGTGGGTCCTCGCGGTGCTCTACATCGGAACCTTCGGCTCGTTCATCGGGTTTTCGTTCGCGTTCGGCCAGGTGTTGCAGATCAACTACCTGGCCGGCGGGCAGAGCGCTGGCCAGGCCTCCCTGCACGCCGCCGAGGTCGCCTTTCTGGGACCGCTGCTCGGGTCGCTGATGCGGATGTACGGCGGCAGGCTGTCCGACCGGCTCGGTGGCGGCCGCGTCACGATGGGAATCCTGGTTGGCATGATCGCCTCCGCCGGCCTGCTGGTGGCGGTCAGCACCTATGCGGACCGGAGTTCCGGCCCCGCCGGTACCGGCGTCATGGCTGGCTACATCGCCGGCTTCATCGCCCTGTTCGCGTTGTGCGGGATCGGCAACGGCTCGTTGTACAAGATGATCCCGGCGGTCTTTGAGGCGCGCAGCCGGTCCATGAATGCCGGCGAAGCCGAGCGGCGTCACTGGTCGCGCGCGATGTCCGGGGCCGTGATCGGATTCGTCAGCGCCATCGGGACGCTCGGTGGCGTGCTGATCAACCTGGTGTTGCGGCAGTCCTACCTGGCCTTTGGCTCGGAGACGATGGCGTTCTGCTTCTTCTTGCTGTGCTACCTCACCGGGGCGGTCCTGACATGGACGATGTATGTGCGCCGCCCGTCGGCCGCCAGGTCGACCGTGCTGGCCGCCGCGGCCGGATCGGAGTTGGTGCCGGTTGAGGGGTAGCCCGAGTTACGTTGACTGCGCTCTACTTTCGAGGCTCTTGACCGCGACGGGGTCGTTTTCGGTCAGGCCGACTTTTGCCGCGCCGCCGGGTGATCCGAGGTCCGCGAAGAAGTCGGCGTTGATTTGGGTGTATTCGCCGTACTCGCCGGGGAGGTCGTCTTCGTAGTAGATGGATTCGACGGGGCAGACCGGCTCGCAGGCGCCGCAGTCGACGCACTCGTCGGGGTGGATGTAGAGCATCCGGGCGCCCTCGTAGATGCAATCGACGGGGCATTCCTCGATGCATGCCTTGTCCTTGATATCGACGCAGGGCTCGGCGATCACGTATGTCACAGGGGTTTTCCTTTCGCGGTTTTGTTGAGGGGGCGTCAGCCGTGACCGACGCGCAGGAGTTCGTTGAGGTCCGCCAGCTTTACCCTGGGGCGCCGGTGCGGCGCGCCGGCTTCCCTTTCGAAGCGGTCGATGGCCCCCCAGTGGGCGGCGGTGACCAGCTTGGGCTGGCAAGAGGCCAGCCATTCGGCGAGCCGCTCGGCGTAGTCAGCGCCGCGGTTGGCGGCGGCGTCCTGGGCTCCGGCCAGGTCGTTGAGCAGGGTGTCGACGGTGTCTTGCGAGTCCTTCTTGTTGGTGCCGATCACGCCGGTCGGGCCGCGTTTGATCCAGCCGACGACGTACTCGTTGCGGCTGCCGGTCACGCGGCCAGCCGTGTTGGGGATCGTCCCGCGCTGTTCGTCGAACGGCAGCCCCGGTACGGGCACGCCGCGGTAGCCGACCGCGCGCACCACCAGCTGGACGGGAAGTTCTTCGCGCGCGCCGGTGTCTTTGGCCACAATCCGTCCGCCGGTGTCGGCGATCAGTTCGTTGCGGCCGAGCACCATGCTTTCCACCGCGCCGTCTCCCTTGATCTCGATCGGAGATATGAAGAATCGCAACATGATTCGCCGGTTGCCGGGCCGGGGCGTGCGCCCGGCGTAGTCGCGCAGCACCTTGATGTTGTTCGCGGCGACCTTGCCGACCGCCGCCGCATCCTCGTCGCTGATGCCTTCCAGGTCGGCCGGGTCGACCACGACGTCGACGCCTTCGAGCTCGCCGAGCTCGCGCAATTCCAGTGTGGTGATGGCGCTTTGCAGCGGACCGCGCCGGCCGATGAGCAGCACTTCGTCAACACCGCAGGGCCGCAACGACTCAAGAGCGTGATCGGCGATGTCGGTGAGTGCGAGCACGTCGGGGGCGGTCACCAGCATGCGGGCGACGTCGGCGGCGACGTTGCCGTTGCCCACCACGACGGCGCGCGCGCCCGAGAGATTCGGCGACATGTGCGCGAAGTGTGGGTGAGCGTTGTACCAGCCGACGAAATCGACGGCGGCGACGCTGCCGGGCAGGTGCTCGCCGGGAATGTTGAGGGTGCGGTCGGATTGGGCGCCGACGGCGTAGATCACGGCGTCGTAGCGGGCGGCGAGATCGGCGGCCGTGACGTGGTCGCCGACCTTGATGTTGCCGAAGAAACGAAAGCGCGGGTGCGCCGCGGTCTTTTCGAACTGCCGGCTGACCGATTTGATCTTGGGATGATCGGGGGCCACGCCGGATCGCACCAGGCCCCACGGCGTCGGCAACATCTCCAACATGTCGACCGCGACGTCGGTTGCCTTCAGCAGCGAGGCCGCGGCAAAGAATCCCGACGGACCGGAACCCACGATCGCAACCTGGTATGGACGGGTCATGGTTCCTATGGTTCGCGCTCCACAGGGTCACGACTAGCGGTTTCGATGTTGTGGTCTCACAAGCTATCGTTGTGTCCGACCTATTCGACAGTGATGTGACCACCATGCCGCTCAGCCCTCGCATGCCCGAACTCGCCTCGTTCGAGGTCTTTTTGGCGATCGCCGAGACGGGCGGACTCGGCCGCGCCGCCCGGCAACTCGGGTTGACCCAGCAGGCCGTGTCGCGGCGGCTCGCATACATGGAGGCCCAAGCCGGGGTGGCGTTGGCCGTGCGCACGACACGGGGCTCGCAACTCACGCCCGCCGGCCGCATTGTCGCCGAGTGGGCCGCTCGGCTGCTCGAGCTCGCCAACGAGATCGACGCGGGCCTGGGCTCGTTGCGCAAGGAGGGCCGCGAGCGAGTCAGGGTCGCGGCGAGCCAGACGATCGCCGAACAGCTGATGCCCCACTGGCTGCTGTCCCTGCAGGACGAGGCGACACGGCGCGGCGGCACCGCCCCGCAGGTGATCCTGACCGCCACCAACAGCGAGCACGCGATCGCCTCGGTGCGCGACGGCGCCGACGACCTCGGATTCGTCGAAAACCCGGGCCCGCCCAGGGGATTGGGCAGCTGCGTGGTAGGGCACGACGAGCTGGTGATCGTTGTGCCACCCGGCCACAAATGGGCCCGCCGGTCGCGTCCTGTGACCGCCGCCGAGCTGGCGCAGACACCCTTGGTCAGTCGCGAACCGCATTCGGGCATACGCGATTCGCTCATCGCGGCGCTGCGGCAGGTGCTGGGCGACGACATGCAGCAGGCGCCGCCGGTGCTCGAACTGACCTCCGCCGCGGCGATGCGCGCCGCCGTCCTCNCCTCGTAGACGCAGCTAGATGGGAAGAAGAGACAGGCGCGGGACCGGCCGCCATGAGCCGGCTGGCGGTGGCGGACGACCTGGCGGTCGGGCGGCTGCGCGCGGTAGCCATCCCCGAGTTGGACTTGGGCCGAAAGTTTCGCGCCATCTGGGTCGGCGGACGCATCCCGCCCGCGGGCGCGATACGAGACCTGCTGAGCCACATCACAAGTCAGACGACCCGATAGGGTCTCGAACGTCGACTCGTTGCGGCGTTTTAGGGGGCATTTGCCCGCAACAAGGCGACGTTGGGTGAGCCCTGTCTAAGCCGCGGCGTGCTCGGCCAGCGCTTGGTCGTAGCGATCGAGCACGGTCGCGGCGACGAGCCGGTGCGCGCCCAGCGGCGCCGCCATCGGAATGCCGTTGTCGCGCGCGTAATCGCACACGCCGTCGGTGATGCGTCCTGGCGCCAGGAACCACGGCGCGATCACCAGCCGCTTGGCGCCGCGCCGCCGCAGCCTGCTGGCGGCATCAGCCACCGACTGATCGGGCAGGGTGGCGAAAGCCATCGCGGCGCCGGCCCACTGGGTTCCGCTGGCCAATAGCGTTGCGACACGCGCGGTGCGCGCGTTGGCCGCGGTGTTCGACGAGCCGATCGCGACCACCACCACGCCCAGTTCGTCGTCGAGCGCGGACACGCCCACGGCGGTGAGCCTTTCGCGCAGCACCGACACCAGCCGATCGTCCTCACCGAGGACGTCCGCCTGGCGAATGCCGTCGGCGCCGGCGGCGGCGATCTGCTTGGGGATGTCGTGGCGCGCGTGATAGGCGCTGGCGAGTAGCAGGGGAGTGAGCACCGCCCGGCGGCTATCCGGCAATCCGGCGAGGACGTCGATCAGGCTGGGCGCGTTGAGTTCCAGGAATGCTAGCCGCACGTCGAGCCCCGGCCGCATGCGTGTCAGCCGTTCGGCCACGGCGCGGGCATTGGCGCCAGACCGTGCGTCACGGCTGCCGTGGGCGGTGAGGACGAGCGTGCTCATGAGGCGTGCAGCCCGCATTCGGTCTTGTTTCGGCCTTGCCAGCGTCCGCTGCGCGGGTCGTCGCCCTCGGCCGGCTTTGTCGTGCACGGAGCGCAGCCGATCGAGGGGTAGCCCTCGTAAACGAGCGGGTTGACCAGCACGCTGTTTTCCTCGATGTAGGCCTGCACGTCGTCGTCTGTCCAGGTCGCGATGGGGTTGATCTTCACGAGGCGGAACGACTCGTCGAAGCTGATCACCGGGGCGTTGGCGCGGGTGGGCGCCTCCACCCGGCGCAGCCCGGTGACCCAGGCCGCGTACCCGGCCAGCGCCTTGCGCAGGGGAACGACCTTGCGACGCCGGCAGCATTCGTTTGGTTCGCGGGCGAACAGGTCCTTGCCCATCAGCCGGTCCTGCTCCGCGACGGTGTGCTGGGGCGTGACGTTCAGCAGGTGAATGTCGTAGACGGATTCGACGGCGTCGCGGGTTCCGATGGTTTCGGCGAAGTGGTAGCCGGTGTCCAGGAACAGCACCGGCACGCCCGGCCGTACCTGCGAGGCCAGCGACACCAGTACCGCGTCTTGCATGTTGGAGGCGATCACATACCGGCAGTTGGCCCATGGGCGGGGTCCGCCGACGCCGGCGAAGTGGTCGTCGGCCCAGCGCAATATGTCGGTGGCGCCGGCGCCCTCCAGTTCGGCCGCGCCGCGTTCCGCCAGCTCGCGCAGCTGCTCCTCGGTGAAACCGCTCACCACATCGCTCATCTCGTCGTCCCCAGTTTCGTCGCGTCAGCGCCTCATCGTCGGTGGTGTCGGGTGGGCCCTAGCGCAAGTCGTCCTCCTCGGCGCGCAGCGCCCAGGACGCGAAACGCTCGCCGTTGCGGCGCTGTTCGAGGAACTTGCGCGTCACCCGATCGATGTAGTCGCCGAGTTCGTCGCTGGTGACCTTGTGCTGGCGCAGCTTTCGGCCAAAACCGCTTTCCTCGCCCAGTCCGCCGCCAAGGTGGACCTGGAAGCCTTCGACCGAATTGCCCTCGCCGTCGTCGATCCACTGGCCCTTGAACCCGATGTCGGCGACCTGGATTCGGGCGCACGAGTTCGGGCATCCGTTGAGATGGACGGTGATCGGCGCGTCGAGTTCGGAGTTGACGTCCGCCAGCCGTCGTTCGAGCTCGGGCACCAAAGTCTGGGCACGCACCCGGGTTTCGGCGAAGGACAGCTTGCAGAATTCAATCCCGGTGCAGGCCATCGTGTTCTTGCGCCACGAGGACGGCCGCGACGGCAGGTTCAGTGCGTCCAGGGCGGCGACCAACTCGTCGACCTTGTCGTCGGGAACGTCGAGGATGACCAGCTTCTGGAACGGGGTGAACCGCGCCCGGTCCGAGCCGACCTTCTCCATCAGGTCGGCGACCGCCGACAGGGTGCTGCCCGTCACGCGTCCGGCGATGGGGGCGACGCCCACCGCATTGAGTCCGTTCTTGATCCTCTGCACGCCGACGTGGTCGACCGGGTGTTCGACGGGTTCGGGCGGGGGGCCGTCGATCAGCCGGCGGTTGAGGTACTCCTGTTCGAGGACTTCACGGAATTTTTCTACGCCCCAGTCCTTGACCAGGAACTTCAGCCGCGCCTTGGCGCGCATCCGCCGATAGCCGTAGTCGCGGAAGATCTGCGTGACCGCCTCCCAGACGTCGGGCACCTCCTCGAGCGGAACCCACACGCCGACCCGCTGGGCGAGCATCGGGTTGGTCGACAAGCCGCCGCCCACCCACAGATCCATGCCGGGGCCGTGCTCGGGATGGTTCACGCCGACGAAGGCGACGTCGTGGGTTTCGTGCGACACGTCCTGCAAGCCCGAGATCGCGGACTTGTACTTGCGCGGCAAGTTCGCGTAGTCCGGGTTGTTCATGAAACGCCGGATGATCTCGTCGATGGCCGGGGTGGCGTCGAGGATCTCGTCGAGCGAGTCGCCGGCCAGCGGCGAACCGTGGATGCCGCGAGGGCAGTCGCCGCAGGCCTCGGTGGTCGTCAGGCCGACGGATTCGAGGCGGCGCCAAACCTCGGGGACGTCTTCGATTCTGATCCAATGGAATTGGACGTTTTCCCGGTCGCCGATGTCGGCGGTGTCGCGGGCAAATTCCGTCGAGACCTCGCCCATCGTGCGCAGCGTGTGCGCCGTCATCGGCCTGCCGTCGGAGCGCACTCGCATCATGAAGTACTTGGCCTCGATGGTGTCGATGTGCTCGTCGCCGGTCCAGGAGCCGTCGTAGCCTTGCTCGCGTTGGGTGTACAGGCCCATCCAGCGGAAGCGCCCGCGCAGATCGGACTTGTCGATGCTGTCGAAACCCTGTTTGGCGTAGACGTTCAGGATCCGGTCGCGGACGTTCAGCGGTGCGTCGTCATGCTTGATCTGCTCGGTGTCGTTGAGCGGCTCGCGATTTCCCAGCGCCCACTGGCCTTCGTTGCGGGTCTTGGCGGGACGGGCTGTGGTCATGTGGGGCACTCCTTCTTGCCGGCCGGCGGTTTTTCGGCGGCACGGGCGGTGAGGGCATGGGCACGCGGGCTGGCGCGCAGTATCGCTGGGTCAGCGTGGCGGCCCGTGGGTGCTGCGCTGGACCCACGGGTCATAACGCCAATGTTGCACTGACCAGGGCGTTGTCGGTAGGCGCTCCCGTGTTGTGAGGCCACAACAGTCCGTTGTGTGGGCCCGTTCACCTATGTTGGATTTGGTTGTGGGTCAACGTGATTGGCGAGCCGATCTACCGCAGATCGGCAATCTTGGGTAGATTAGCCATGTTTGTTTGGGAAAGCATTGCGCGGCAACGGCATCGAGGGCGGCGCCCGGGCCGGTACGCGATATCGTCGACGCCGATCCCGACGATGGTGTGCCGCCGACGGTGCGTAGGCTTCTGCCATGGTGACACCCGCGCGGCCCCCGCTCGACGCGCAGGAGCGTCTCGCGCTATGCGATGTTTTCGACGGGCTCGGCCCGTCCGTTCCTACGCTGCTCGACGGCTGGACCGCTCACGATCTCGCGGCGCACCTGGTGCAGCGCGAACACGATCTCCTCGGTGGGCCGTGCCTCGTTCTGCCCGGGCCCCTCGGACGGTTCGCCGAGCGGCGCCGGGCCCGGTTGGCCGGGCGCTCGGAGTTTGCGGGGCTCGTCGCGCAGATCCGGTCCGGCCCGCCCGTCGGGTTCTTCCGCATCGGATGGGTGCGCGACATGGCGAACCTCAACGAGTGCTTCGTCCATCAGGAGGACGTGCGCAGGGCCAACGGGCTCGGGCCGCGCAGCCTCACGCCCGCCCTGGATGCCGGGTTATGGCGAAACGTTCGCCGGGGCGGGCGCTTTTTGAGCCGGCGGCTGCGCGGGTACGGGCTCGAGGTCGAATGGGCCAGGACGGACGAGCGGGCGACGGTTCACGCGGGCTCACCCATGGCGCTTCTCAGCGGGCCGCCGGGGGAGCTGCTGTTGTACCTCTTCGGGCGCCAGGCTGCGGCGCGGGTCGAGGTGAGCGGGCCGGCCGAGGCCGTCGCCGCGGTGCGTCGCACGCATTTCGGGATGTGACCCCCGGCGGGGTCTTCGTCACACCAGCCACAGGCGGCGGGCAAATCCCCCTCTTTCGGTGACAGGTGATGCGCCGGGCGGTTCGCTTCGCCGCGCTGTTATCTGCGCCCTCGATGTGGGAACCCTGGTGCAGGCCGGCCGTCCCACGCAGCGAAAGGTTCGTGACTTGTTTTCGACGTATCGCCGCGCGCGTCCGGGTGCCCGGTTCGGGCCCTACGAGCTGCGAACACTGATCGGCACGGGCGGAATGGGCGAGGTGTACCGGGCCTACGACACGCGCAAGGACCGGATCGTCGCACTCAAGCTGTTGCGCCCCGAACTGGCGGCCGACCCAGGTTTCCAGCAGCGTTTTCGGCGAGAGTCCCAGCTGGCGGCGCGGCTGCAGGAACCGCACGTCATCCCCGTGCATGACTTCGGCGAAATCGACGGGGTGCTGTTTATCGACATGCGCCTGGTCGAGGGCCGCAGCCTCAAGGACCTGCTGCGCGAGCGCGGCGCGCTCGAACCCGCGCAGGCGGCGGCGATCACGGCTCAGGTGGCCGCCGCGCTGGACGCGGCGCACGCCGACGGGCTGGTGCACCGCGACGTCAAGCCGGAGAACGTGCTGCTCACCGGCGACGACTTCGCGTACCTGGTCGACTTCGGCATCGCTTACGCCGGCGGGGATCCCAGCCTGACGGCGGGCGGACCGCTGATCGGGTCGTGCGCCTACATGGCGCCCGAGCGATTCCACGGCACCTGGGTGGGCTCGCAGACCGACGTCTACTCCCTGGGGTGCGTGCTCTACGAGTGCCTCACCGGCCAACCGCCATTCGAGGGAACCGAGATCCCGCAGCTGATCAGCGCCCACATGTTCTCGCCGCCGCCGCGGCCGAGCATCATGCGCCGGGGGATCGACAAGGCGCTCGACGACGTCATCGCCCGCGGCATGGCCAAGGACCCGACCGCGCGCTTCGCGTCCGCCGGGGAGCTGGCCATGGCGGCGTTCGGGCAAACGCCGTCGGCCCCGCCGTCGCGCACCCGGCCGTTCACGACGGTCTACCCCAACCCGGACAACACCGGTTACAGCCCGTACCCGCCGCCCGCGCCGGAGCCCCCGCGGCCGGTCAACCCGGTTGTGGGCCGGGCTCCCGCTGCCATGGCCGCGGGGGCGGCGATCCTGTTGGTGGTGGCGGCGGTCATCGCGGCGGGGGTGATCCTGTTCGGCAACCGCGGCGGTTCACCACCCGAGGCTGCCTCGGGGACACCCCCGGCGCCGTCGACGACGACGACGCCGTCGCTGTCGCGGCCCGTTCACGGCGCCGACGGCCTGGGCTTCGTCGGCCATACCGCGCGATGCGAGCCGGGCAACCGGCCGGCCGCGGTGGTGCGGACGGCCCAGTCGCTCGCGGTGGTGTGCCAACGCGCGCCCGGCAGTTTCTATTACCGCGGCGAGCGGATACGGGACGGCGCCCACATCGAGCTGACCAACGCGGTGCGCTCCTCGGACGGATTCGACGTCACCAATCCCGACAACGGGGTTCGCTACGAGGTGCGCCCGGAACGGCTTCGGATCATCAGCAACGGTCACGTCGACTCGTCGGAGCCGGTGCTGGAATACGCCTCGGCCGGCTAAGTCACACTGGCCTCTCCCGGAGGAGGCACCCTTTGTGCGGACAAGTAGCCCTTATGTCCCGTCCGCGGCGAACAGCACGTCGGGGTTGAGGATGCCGGCCGGGTCGAAGCTCTGCTTGATGCGGCGCATGAGGTCGACCTTGACCGGGTCTTCGAGCTGGAGGAAGTACGGGGTCTTCGCGCGGCCGAGGCCGTGTTCTCNTTCGCGGGTCCCTTGCAGATGATTGCCAGTGGCCGGTTGCCGCCGCCGGCGTGCCCGCAGCCCGCGGCCGCGCCGCCCGCCTCGGCCGCCAAACCCCGTGCGCCCGCGAGGAACTTCGGCATCGCGCTGCGCGGCACCACGGTGTCGATGATGTCGTCGGCGCCGATCGCCTTGGCCGTCCAGAACGCCTTCTCGCGCGCCTCGATCAGCTTGCGCGCCGAAAGCCCTTCCAGCACATAGGCGTCGACGGCGCCCAGCTCGACCACCAGCTCGCCGGCCCGCTCGACGTCCTCGTCCAGCCTTTCGGCGGTGCGGTTCTCAAGGGCCACAACGAGATACGCCTGGCAGCTGTCGCGCACCTGGTCGGGGACGCCGAGCTCCAGGTTCTGGGTGTGGACCAGGGCGGCCATCGTCATGTTGTCGATGTATTCGAGGATGTAGGGCGCGAGCCCGCTGGCCAGGACCCGGGGCACCGCCTCCATCACCTGGTCGAAGTCGGCGAACGGGGCCAGTACCGTGGCGGCGTGCTCGAGGCGCGGGTACAGCTTGACGATCACCTCGGTGGCCAGGGCCAGGGTGCCCTCGGAGCCGACGATGAGCTGGGTCAGGTCGTAGCCGGTGGACACCTTGGCGATCTTGCCGCCGGTGCGGATGATCTCGCCGGTCGGCAGCACCGCCTGCAGGCCGAGCACGTTGTGGCGGGCGATGCCGTACTTGACCGCGCGCATCCCGCCGGCGTTGGTGCCGACGTTGCCGCCGACGCTCGACGACAGCTCGCCCGGCTGCACCATGTAGTTCAGCCCGGCGTCGACGGTCGCGGCGTCCAGCTCGGTCAGGGTCACCCCGGGTTGCACGACGGCGACCTGGTTGGTGGTGTCGACCTCCAGGATCGCGTTCATCCGCTCGAAGGAGATCACCAGCCCGTCCGCGCGCGGGATCGCCGCGCCGGACAGGCCGCTGCCCGAACCGCGGGCTGTCACCGGGACTTTGTTTTCGCTGGCAGCTTTCAGCAGCTGCGAAACCTCTTCCGCGGTGGCCGGTTTGGCGACGTACGCCGGGCGTTGCGGCGCCGTCGTCAGCACCTCGTCGTGCCAATAGTCCTCGGGGATCGCGTCGCCGGTCAGCACGTTGTGTTCGCCGACGATCTCGGCGAACCGCGCCGTCAGGTCGCTCACGGCTGCTCCAACAAGCGCAGCGGGTGCAGGCCGTCGACGTTGCCGACGAACGGCGGGTGGATGCTGTAGCCGATCATGCGCTGAATGTCGTCGGAGACCGCGCGGGCGGCGTCGCGCGGCATCGAGAGCGTGTACGCCTCCATCGGTCGCAGCCACGGTTGGCAGTATTGCGCCGTGATGGCCAGTCGCGCGTCGGCGGTCGTGTTGGCGCCGCCGCCGTGCCAGAGGGTGCCCACGAAAAGCACGCATGAGCCGGCGGGCATGACGACGGGCACCGCGGGATCATCCGGCCCGGGCGGCCGCCTGCCCCAGCGATGACTGCCGGGCAGCAGCACCGTGGCGCCGTTGTCGGCGGTGAAGTCGTCGATCGCCCAGATCGTGGCGGCGGCCAGCGGAGCCCGCGGCCGCGGAATCGGGTAGAACCCGTCGTCGTGGTGGGGCAGCTGCGCGGACTCTCCGGGCTGAATGTTGATGGCCTGCAACGCCGAAAGCAGGTAGTTGGGCATCAGCAGGCGATCGAGCACCGCCAGCACCCGCGGGTGATCGACGAGCCGGTCGCAGACGCGCGTCCTGCTCAGCACGCTGTAGATGCGCTGGGTGCGCCGCCCCTCGAAGGCGTTGCGCCCGGTATGGGCGAGCAGCGGGCCGACTGTCTCGCGGATCTGCCGGCACTCGTCGGCGCCGAGCAGGTTTTCCCAGATGACGTAGCCGTCGCGGTCGAGGGCCGCCATGTCGGCGTCGACGATGGCGGGGTCGACGGCCGCGCCGCCGCTCGGTGTCCATTTGTGCCGGCCCGCCAAATCGCTTTTGAGGTCGTCCAGCGTCGTGACCGGCTCGTCATCGATGCTCATACGTCAATCATGACTGATCATCCAAATGACGGTGGCCCGATGGCGGGAGTTCGCGTCGACGTTACGGGTGGTTACTCGTGTATGCGGGATGCTGGGGTTGTACCGATCGGGGAGGACGGCTGTGAGCATCGCGACCGAGCAGCGCGAGGCCCAGGCGATTCACCTGTCATTTTCGGGCCGCTTCGGCTTCGGCATCGACCGGTGGGCGTACCTCCCGTTCGAGGTGCCGCTGGGCGTGCAGCGAATCCGGGTCACCACGTCGCATGACCGCTTCGCGGTGGGCGGGCCGATCCGAAACGTGTTGGATCTGGGCATGTTTGGGCCGGCGGGTCACGACCTGGGTAATGCGGCCGGATTCCGGGGATGGTCGGGCGGGGCCCGCGACGGCTTTGAGATCTCCGCCGGCCACGCCACTCCGGGTTACCTGGCGGGCCGTATCGAGCCGGGCCTGTGGGCGGTCGCCCTCGGTCCGGTGGTGCTGAGCCCCTGGGGAATGGCCTGGGAGGCGCGCGTCACCCTGGAACGCGGGCGGCCCGGCCCGGAAAGCGGGCCCGTGCTCGCACATCTCGCCCCGCCGGTCGGCCGTGCGGGCTGGTACCGCGGTGACCTGCACCTGCACACCGTGCACTCCGACGGCCAACGCCATCCGGGCGAACTCGTCGCGGCCGCGCACGACAGCGGGCTGGACTTCATCGTCTCCACCGACCACAACACCAACTCCGCCAACCGGGTGTGGCCGGCCTGCCGCGCCGGCGGCTTGTTGGTGATCCCCGGCGAGGAGGTCACCACCCGGCACGGGCACTGGCTGGCCGTCGGCCTGCCGCCGGGCGGCTGGGTCGACTGGCGTTACGCGCCGCGCGACGGGGTGTTCCCGCGCTTCGCTTCTGAAGTCCGGTCGGCCGGCGGCCTGGCGATCGCCGCGCATCCCGCCGCACCCGTGCCGGGGTCGTTGTGGGAGTTCGGTTTTGAGCACGTGGACGGGCTCGAGGTGTGGAACGGCCGGTGGAACCTCGACGACGAAGTGTCGCTGCGCATTTGGCAGCGGTTGCTGTGTGAGGGCCGGCGCGTCGTGGCAGTCGGCGGCAGTGACTCCCATGCCCATCGGCAGCCGGTCGGTTCGCCGCAGACGGTCGTGTATGCGCGCGAGCTGTCGGCGCCCGCCTTGGTCGACGGGTTGCGCCGCGGCCGCTCGTACATCGCCCGATCACGGGCTGTCACAGTCGAACTCACCGCGTCCTGCCCAGGCCGCGGCGCCGGTCCCGGCGAAACGCTGCGCGTGTCGCCCGACGCGCCGGTCACCGTCACCGCCATGATCACCGGGGCCGCCGGAACCACCGCCAGTTTGATCACCGCAGCAGGTTGCGTCGGCCGGGCCGCGGTGCCCGGGCCGGCGCGGACCATGCTGCGCTGGGAACTCGACACCGCGTCGGCCCGCTTCGCGCGGCTGGAGATACGCGAGGCGCCGCGGCGCCCGCTCGGCGCGATGGTCGCGGTGACGAATCCCGTGTGGCTGGCATAAGCACCTAAGCATGGAAATTAACGCATAGAAGCTTGACAGGCGCGACGTCGTCGCCGCATGCTATTTATGCATCTAATTTCAAGCATAAGGAGCCAGATGGCAGGTCCAAGGAGGAGCAAACCGCGGCTCGACGCCTCTATGCCTGATATTGCACGCATAGGGAGGGCCTTCGCCGAGCGGCGGATAGCGCTACGGCTCACCCAACAGACGCTCGCGGACCTCGCGGGGGTCTCGCGGTCCAGCGTCCAGGCGCTCGAGCGGGGGAGCGGCTCGGTCAAATTCGGCTACGTCGTCGAGATGGCCAACATCTTGGGTCTACGCATCGACATGAGCACGGCGGGCGAATGACAAGACCACGCCGTCTTGACCTGCGAAATGTCGCCGAAGCCGACGTGTACATCGACGAAGGCCTTGCCGCGCATCTGATTCGCGAACGCGGCGACACGACCAGCTTCAGCTACGTGCCCGACCAGAACTCGAGCGGAGCCCGCGTCCGCGACCGATCGGTATCGTGGTCGCTGCTGCGGTCCGCCGAATACCCGGTCGTCACCACAGGTGGCGCCGTTCCGCCGTTCTTCGCCGGGCTGCTTCCGGAAGGGGTCCGGCTCGGCGTGGTCACGTCGTCGACGAAAACCTCGGCCGATGATCACCTCACGTTGCTGCTGGCGATCGGCGCTGAGACCGTCGGCAATGTCCGGGTAGTCCCGGCGGGCGTCGATCCGACTCCGCCGCCGCCGATGTTCGAGCCCGAGCGGGACACCGATTTTCGTGCGGTCTTCGCGAAGTTGACCGGCTCCGTCGATGCCGACCCCGTGGGCCTGGCCGGAGTGCAGCCCAAGGTGAGTGCCGCGATGCTTTCGGCGCCGGCCCAAACCCGTTCCGGCCCAGCGATACTGAAGCTCAATCCCGTGCAGTACCCGTTGATCGTCGAAAATGAGCACTTCTTCATGACGATGGCCGCCGCATGCGGGTTGCGGGTCGCAACGACATCGCTGCTGCACGATACCGAGGGGCGCGCCGCACTGCTGGTGACTCGATTCGACCGGGCGGGGTCGACACGCATCGCGCAGGAGGATGCCTGCCAAGTCGCGGGCATCTATCCGGCTTCCAAGTACCGCATCAAAACCGAGACGGCCATTGCCGCACTCGCCGACGCGTGCGCCCGAGGCGGCGGATCGAAGCCGGCCGCAGTGCTCGAATTGCTCAAAACCGTTGTGTTTTCCTGGCTTATCGGCAACGGCGACCTGCACGGTAAGAACCTCTCGATCTACAACCCCGACGGTGTTTGGCAGCCCACGCCTGCGTATGACCTGCTTTGCACCCAGCCCTACACTCGCTGGCGGGATCCCATGGCGCTCAACCTTTATGGTCGCGCGAACCGGCTAACCCGATCTGATTTCGTCGACGCCGGCGAACGCCTCGCTCTGCGGCCCCGCGCCGTCGTCAGGATGATCGACGGGATCGTCGACGCTGCCCACGACTGGCCGGACAGGTGCGGGGAGATCGGCTTCGATGAGCGCCAAACCACGCTGCTTGCGCAGATGCTGCGGAGGCGAATCGACAGCTTGTGGTAAGCGGGATTGGCCTAATCTCGCAGGCCCCAACCCGGGTGTAGCGGTGGCAGGTCGCTCAGGCCCGGATTGGGCGGCTCGGTGGTTTCGCCGTCGTCGTCGATCCAGCGGCGACCGTACTGATCGGGGATCGCGCCCCACCCCCAGTACGCAAGCGGGGACCGCGGCACGATTCCGAGTTCGGATTCCGGGTCGATCCGTTCGGGCGCCACCTCGCACAGGTGCGTCCAGCCGTCGCCGAGATCGAATTCATAGACGAATTTCTCGCCCGGCGACAGCGTCGACAGCTTCGTCGCGTCGCCGTCGAGGATTCCCAGGTCGAAGTCGTCAAAGTCGGGCTGGCCGATCACCCGACGGTCGGCCAGCTCGAATTTGTAGAGGTGCGCGCGATCCCAGCGAGCGAATGCGGTGTCGATCGCCTCGGCGAGCTGGCTGAAACGATGCGACCGGGCCGCGGCGAAAAGCCGGCCCGGCCGCGGCCAGTAGTCGTCGCCACGGCCGCTGACCAAGTCCACCCGGATCGACAACCACGTGCGCGCCACGACTAGCGATACTGCCTTGCTCCGTGCGTGATCACCAGGGGCGTGACGTGCTCGGCTTCGTCCCCGGGGTGAAGGCGACCGGCAGCTTGCCCAGGCCGGTCATGCTGGGGTTGCCCAGGTATTGGCGGACGTTTTGGACGTCGACCTCGTAGTCGGGGATGTGGTCGAGGACCGCCTTGACCATCACCTCGGACATCAGTCGCGCCAGGTGCGAGCCGATGCAGCGATGCGGCCCGAGCCCGAAGGCGAGGTGGCGGTTGGGTGTTCGGTCCAGGATGATCTCGTCGGGTTTCTCGAATTCCTTTTCGTCGTGGTTGGCCGAAAGCCAGCTGATGACGACTTTGTCGTTCTTGCGGAGGTGTTGGCCGTCGAGTTCGACGTCTTTCGTCACGGTGCGGCTCAGGGTTTGGTTGACCGAGAAGTAGCGCAGGAATTCGTCGGTGGCGGTGCGGTACAGCTCCGGGTGGTCGATGAGTTGTCGGCGCAGTTCCGAGTGGGTGCCCAGGTGCAGCAGGGTGAGCGCGGTCTGCGAGGTGGTGGTGTCGACGCCGCCGGCGATGAGGTTCCAGAGGATGTTGAGCAGCTGCTCGTCGGTGAGGCGCTGGCCGTCGAATTCGAACTGGATAAGGAAGCTGGTCAGGTCGTCTTCCGGCTTGGCCCTTCGGGCCGCCGCGTACTCGATGACTTCTTGCATCATGGCGGGGACTTGGGAGATGGCGTCGAGGTAGTCCGGGCTGTCCTGGGGCATGGCCATGACGGAGTGGAAGAGGTTGGCGTAGAGGTGCCAGTTGTCGAGGGGCAGGCCCATCAGCTTCATGGTCAGGATGGCCGGGACCGGGCTGGCGTAGTCGAGGACCAGGTCCATGTGTCCGTCTTGGATTTTCTGGTCGAGGAACTCGTGGGCTTTTTGTTCCATGAACGGCTTGAGCTTCTGGACGGCGCCAGGGGATAGGAACGGGGCGAGCGCGTGGCGCAGCGCCAGGTGGTAGGGGCCGTCGATCTCGCCGATGCCCAGGGCCGGCTGGCCTTCGGGGCGTGGGACGCCCATCTCGCCCTGGTAGTCGACGCCGTCCTCGGCGTTGGGTTCGTATTTGTGCGCGAAGGTGTCGCCGTCACGTGCCGCTTGGCTGACGGCGGCGTAGCTGGTGAGGAACCAGAATCCGTCGTAGTTGGTGTTCCAGGCGACGGGGCATCGTTGTCTGAGGTCGGCGTTGATGGCCAGCTCGTTGAGGTTGAACTGGTCGGAGTGGTGGTCGAAGTTGACGACGGCGTCGGCGCTGACGTCGGGACGGGTTGTCATCTGATCCTCCACCGCGACGTGAGCTGGGCTATTTACACTATCTTTGCATTATTACGCGCTCGGGTTCTGTCAGAAAGGCCGCGATGAGTAGTCACCGGACGACCTTCAACCACGTCGGATTGTGTGTCTCCGATCGCGGGCGGTCGCGGCGGTTCTACGAGAATGTGCTCGGGTTTCAGTTCTGGTGGGAGCTTGATCCGCCCGACGGCCCCACCGCCAAGCTGGTGCAGCTTCCCGAGCCGCTCGGGGTGCACGCGACCTATTTGGTGCGTGACGGCTTTGTGCTTGAACTCATGGACTACTCGAAGCGTCAAGTTCACGCCGGGTCGGACCGCGTGATGGATCAGATTGGGCTGACACACATCTCGTTTTCGGTGTCCGACCTCCCCGGCGCCTTGAAGAAGGTCCAGGAGTTCGGGGGAGCGGTGGTCGAGGGGACAATGACCGAGGCGATGGCGATGATCCGCGATCCGGATGGGCAGTTGCTGGAGCTGCTTGCGGACGGGTGGTTGGCGGCTCTGCCACCGCGGCGCTGATTCGGGAACTGTCTAGCACCGTGTGGTTAACCCTCCTTCGCCACCCGAGCGTCACAGTACGGTGATTCAGATCCGGCGACGGCCCTCGGCCGGGTGGGTGACGCATTGCGGCCAAATTCGCGCACGCCGCCCACAGAATTGGGGTCTAGCATCCCTGCTGGGGCCTGGTATGCGCCAGTGTCAGCTGGCCTGGGTGCGAGGGCGTCGGGGGCTTCGACCGCGAAAGGCCAAGCAATGAGCGATAAACCGAATGTCCTGATCATCTGGGGCGACGACATCGGGCAGAGCAACCTGAGTTGCTACAGCAATGGGCTGATGGGATACCGGACTCCCAACATCGATCGCGTCGCCGCCGAAGGGGTTCTCTTCACCGACTATTACGCCGAGCAGAGCTGCACCGCCGGACGGGCAGCGTTCATCACCGGCCAGAACCCGTACCGCACCGGCCTGACCAAAGTGGGCCTGCCGGGTGCGGAGCTGGGCCTGCAGCCGCAGGACCCGACGATAGCCACGGCGCTCAAGGCACAGGGTTATGCCACGGGCCAGTTTGGCAAGAACCACCTCGGCGACCGCGACGAGCACCTGCCCACGATGCACGGCTTCGACGAGTTCTTCGGCAACCTGTATCACCTCAACGCCGAAGAGGAACCCGAACTGCCCGACTATCCCAAGGATCCCGAGTTCCGCAAGAAGTTCGGGCCCCGCGGGGTGCTGTACAGCTGGGCCAACCGCGACGGCACCCAGCGCATCGAGGACACTGGCCCCCTCACCAAGAAGCGGATGGAAACCTGCGACGACGAATTCCGCGACGCCGCAGTCGATTTCATTAAGCGCCAGCACCAAGCCGGGACGCCGTTCTTCGTGTGGTTCAACACCACGCACATGCATTTCCGCACCCACACCGAGCCCGGGAGCGTGGGCCGCGCGGGCCGCTGGCAGTCGCGCTATCACGACACGATGCTGGATCATGACGACACGGTCGGCAGCATGCTGGACCTGCTCGACGAGCTGGGCATCGCCGAGAACACGATCGTCATGTACTCCACCGACAACGGCCCGCACATGAACAGCTGGCCCGACGCCGGCATGACCCCGTTCCGCAACGAGAAGAACTCCAATTGGGAGGGCGCCTACCGCGTCCCGGCGCTGGTGCGCTGGCCTGGGCACATCCCGGCCGGCTCGGTGCTGAACGGCATTGTCAGCCACGCCGATTGGTTCGTCACGCTGTTGTCGGTGGCGGGTGTGCCTGACATCGCCGAGCGGCTGCGTTCGGGCACCGAGCTCAACGGCACGACCTATAGGGTGCACCTCGACGGCTACGACCAGTTGGCCTACATCACCGGCCAGACCGACGAGAGCCCGCGGAAGCACTTCTTCTATGTCTCCGACGACGGCGACCTCACCGCGCTGCGGTTCGACAACTGGAAGTTCGTCTTCCTCGAGCAGCGCTGCGTGGGCACCATGCAAATCTGGGCGGAGCCGTATGTTGAGCTGCGGGTGCCCAAGCTGTTCAACCTGCGCACCGATCCCTACGAGCGGGCGGATATTACGTCGAACACGTACTACGACTGGATGGTGGACCACATCTTCCTGTTCGTACCGGCCCAGGTTTACGTCGCGGAGATGCTGGAGACGTTGGTCG
The DNA here is from genome assembly GCF_900078675.2 of Mycobacterium interjectum. Classification (GTDB taxonomy): domain Bacteria; phylum Actinomycetota; class Actinomycetes; order Mycobacteriales; family Mycobacteriaceae; genus Mycobacterium; species Mycobacterium interjectum. Next base: position 2,005,380 of record NZ_LT546237.1, on the reverse strand, counting down.
AGTTCCCGCAGCGACAGAAATCCGCGAGCTTCAGCATGGACCAGGTGATGGCCAAGTTGCAGGACGCCACTACCCGCAGCAGCTGAGCGACTCAGGAGTCCACGAGGGGCATCGATGAGCGGAACGGGCGAAGCTCCCGGGGTGACCCATTTGCACGCCTTTGGGCGTGGCGTGGAACGCCCGGAACACGTTGTGGTGGCCGGCGACGGTCGGGTGTTCGCCTCCGATAAGGCCTCTGCCGTCGCAGAACTGATCGATGAGAACACCGTTCGGCGGATGGGGCAGGCTGGCGGCGAGCCGAACGGGATCGCTCTGGACCGCGACGGCCACTTCCTGATCGCCAACTGGGGCTTGGGAGTCCTGCAGGACCTCGACCCGGCGACCGGCGAGATCACGGCGATATTAGACGGACAACTGGATGGACGCCCGCTGCGATGGTTGAACTTCGTCCTGGTGGATTCCGTTGGGGCCCTGTGGTGTTCGGTGAGCACGACGGCAGACGATCTTCTCGACACTATCGCGCGCGGCACCGCCGACGGTTTCCTGTTTCGGGTCGCACCGGATCGCCAATCGGCGCATGTGGTCGCCGATGAAGTGAACTTCCCCAACTGCATGGCGCTCGACTGCAACGAGGACTACCTGTATGTGGTCCGCACCGTAGCCGCCGACGTGGTGCGTTTTCCGATTGAAGGCCAAACACTCGGGCCGCCAGAGCCATTCGGCCCGCCGCTGGGGGACCGGCGCCCCGACGAGTTCGGGCCCGACTGCGGCCGGTTCCTGGGCGACCCGCAGGTGGGCCGACGGTGGGGGATGGCCGACGGATGTGCGTTCGATGCCGAGGGAAACCTCTGGGTGACACTCGTTCTCGCCAACAGGATCGTGGCGATCAGCCCGGGCGACCGGGCAACAACCGTGATCGAAGACCCCGACGGTGCGCTATTAAACGCCCCGACCAGCATCGCCTGGGGCGGGCCCGACATGTGCGACATCTACATCGGCTCGATCGCCACCCCATACGTGCTCAAGGGCAGAAGTTCGGTGCCGGGCCTGCCGCTAATCCACCAGCGCTAGCCGCCCGACGGCCCGGGTCTCATGAAGTCCGACAGCGCGGCCTCGGGGTCTGGCGGGATCATCGATTCGGGCAGGCCCCACAGCTGCCGACTGGTGGCGCCTCCGTCGACGACGAGCGTCTGACCGGTGATGCGGGCGGCCAGCTCGGAGGACAGGAACAAGGCGGCGTTGGCGATGTCATGCGCGCGGGGCGGCGCCAGCGGGTTAATTCCGTTGACGGCGTACTCGTTTGGCGGCAGGTCCTCGTTGCCGGAGCCCACGTTGCCCGGCGCGACGGCGTTGGCGCGGATGCCGTACCGCCCCAGTTCGTCGGCGCAGGTCTTGACGAGCGAGATCACGCCGGCCTTGGCGGCGCCGTAGGCGGCATGGTAGGTCGCCGCCGCAATGCCGTCGACCGAGGCGATCGCCACCAACGACCCGCCGCTGCGCTGGGCGATCATCTGCTGAGACACGGCCTGGAAAAGATAGAACACCTGGGTCAGGTTGTAGTGGATCGCCGCGTCCCACAACTGGGTGCTGAAGTCCTCGACCTTGGACCAGGTGGCCCCGCCGATGATGTCCACGCACACATCCACACCGCCCAGGGCCGCGACGGCGTCGTCGATCGCCCGACCGACCTGCACGGGGTCGGTCATATCGGCGACGATCGGGACGGCACTGCCTCCCCGGCCGGCGATCTCGCCGGCAATCTGCTCCGCGCGCGCCTCGTCGATGTCGATGCAGGCCACCGAGGCGCCCGCCTCGGCAAGGGCCAACGACGTGAACCAGCCATGCCCCGCACGCTCCGGGATGTAGCCCGCGCCCGACACCACCGCGCGCTTACCGGACAGCCCCAAATCAATCACTTCCGGAGTATCGAGACAGTCTCGACCGCTGTCAACGTCGACTCGGGCTCAAGAAGCGAAGCCCCGCAGAATCCCAGAAACCCCAACCTCCCAGCGCCGGTTCACCGACGCCTTCGACTTGCCCAGCCAGCGGCCGCCTTCCTGAACCGCCAAACCTTGTGCCAACGCGAGCAATACGTGCGCGATGTCGACCGGGTCGCCGGCGAGCAGCCCGGCATCGGTGCACCGCTGGATTCTGCCGACGAAGATCTCCCGCATCGACGGCGCCGCCGCGAGTTCCTCGGGGCCGGGATCGAAATCCTGGAAGGGTCGCGAGAACATCACCCGGGCCAGCGCCGGGTAGTCGAGGCAGAACCGACGAAACACCGGAATGAGCCGCTGCACGTCGGCGACCGCGTCGTCGGTCTCGGGGACGGCAAGCAGCCGGCACGAGAGCATCCGGAATCCCTCGAAGAAGACCGCCCGCAGCAGCCCGCTCTTGTCCTGGAACAACTCGTATACCGCGGGCACCGAGGTGCCGGCCTGCGCGGCCACCCGCCGGGTGGTGAACCCGGACAGGCCGTCCTCGTTCAACGTCGAGACCGCGACCTTCAGCAGTTGGTCGCGAAGCTCGGGCGTGCGTTGCTTGGGCCTGGGCATCGGGTGCTACTGGCCCCCGTATTCGGCTGGCATGCCGTCGATTCCGGCGCGCAGCTCCTTCAGCGCGGCGGCGCGGGCGCGCAGCTTGGTGGTGGCGTGCGCGGCGCGATCGAGCTTGGTGAATTCGAGGGCGGCCTCCTGGGCGCGACCGAGCACCCGCTCGGGCAGGTCGATCTCGTCGATGAATCCCGCGGCGAGCGCGGTCTCGCCGAAGAACACCTTGGACAGCCCGCCCGCTTGCTGGTAGGCCGACGGGGTGAGGCGCAGCTTCATGATCGCCGACGCCGCGTGCGGCAGGACCATCCCGATAGCGACCTCATTGGCCTGAATGTTGTACCCCGGCGCGGCGATTCGGTGATCGCCGCTGCACAGCAGGAACGACCCCATCGCGATGGCCGGGCCAGTGCAGGCCATGACCACCGGCTTCGGGTACGACAGCAGCCGATACGACAGCTCGAATCCGGCCCTGAGCAGATCGATCGCCGGTTGCACCTCGCCGCCGGTCAAGACCTTCAGGTCAAACCCGCCGCTGAACACCCGGTGGTTGCCGGCGATCACCACCGCGCCGGCGTCGTCGCGATCGGCGCTGTCGAGCGCCTCGTTGAGCGCCTGCAGCATGGTCGGCCCCAGCGCGTTGACCTTCCCGTCGTCCATCGTGATCAGCGCGACGGACTCGTCGCGACGATAGGTGACCGGTCCGTTCATCTATGCTCCTTCGCCCGTCTTGATTTGTATCGACGTTACGAAACAAGGTTGCGAAAGGCAAGAGGTGCTCTCATCCGCGTTGTTCTGGCCTGGTGAAGCGCCGGTCGACACCACGTGCTGCTCGCGGCGCGTCTTGGGCCCCTGCCCGATGTAGCCGTGATCACTTGTCGGTGGACGGGGCTTAGATGCGGTCATGGCCGTCAAGGTTCTAGTGCCGATGGTTCCCACGGGGCAAGGCCGACGGCGCATGCCCGGGGTGGCCCCGCCTCTGCTGGCGCCTATATTGGTTCTGATATAGGATGGGCGTTGATCTGAGACCCATCAAATGGCTTGGGACAAGTCGCGGCGACATCCGCGAGCAACGCCCGGTCATTCGATATGAGTTCGGCCAGCAGCTACTTCGAGTGCAGATGGGGCTGATGCCCAACAACTACAAACCGATAAGCGCCGTAGGCCCCGGCGCGTACGAGATACGAGTGCAGGACGCCGACGGCATTGCTCGGCTTATGTATGTCGCGAAGTTCCACGACACGATCTGCGTCCTTCACGTCTTCACGAAGAAGTCGCGGCGGACACCGAAAACCGATATCGACCTGGCTAGGAAGCGCTACCGAGAGGCGAGAGATGGCTGACAGCGTGTTCTACGACCTCGCCGAGACCGAAGAGGAGGCGGCGAACCTGACCGCCCGCGGCCTGCTCATGATCGCCATCGAGCAGCGAATCAGGGAAGAAGGTTGGACGCAGACCGAAGCTGCGGCGCGTCTCCGCGTGACTCAGCCCCGAGTTTCGGATCTCCTGAACGGAAAGATCAGCAAGTTCAGCCTTGACGCCCTGGTCAACATGCTCGCACCAGTCGGCCTGACATTTGATGTTCGTCCGGTCGAACATCCACCGGTGCGGGCGGCGAAGAAGGTCAAAGGTACCCCTGCGGATCGTTCAACCAGGGCCGCGTCGAGCAAGCGGAAAGCACTCAGCGGGCGCTGACCTGACAGCAGCAATCTCAGCCTCATTCAGCAGCTAGTCGCTGAAAAGTCGCTATTAAGCGGACAATTCGCATAGTGGTTTGGCAGCGTGACTGGTGGATGGAGGTGACCAACGCGGCCCGGTGCTGGGCCTACGGCTGTGGTGGGGGTTCCTCGAGCCCGGCATTGCCCGCCGGGCAGTCGGAGTGCGTGCCTTCGGCGCCTTTGTCCCGGAACGGGACTGCGAGCTGTGCGCCTACCCACACGAGCCCGCGGCCGACGGCGGCCAGCGCGTGGCCCGTGGTGGTGCCGACCGCCCCGATGGTGGCGAAGGCGGCATCGAGCACGCTCGGAATGTGGAAGTCTTCCCAGGTCTCGACCTGGTGGTGGCGGGTCTCCGCGAACCGGTCGAGCTCGTCGCGCAGGGCGCGGCGCTGCTTGGCCAACTCGCGCACCGCCCAGAACCGGAAGCCGTCGAACACCGCCGGCTTCGCGAAGCGGTCGAGTATTTCCGTGGCGGTCCCATAGATGTCGACGTCTTCGCGGAGATGATGGTCGACGAGCTCGCGGGCCTCATCGATCGCCCGCAGCAGCTGCTCGGGTTGCGTGGACTCGATTCGCGCGAGGTTCAGCCGCTGCCACTTGTGCAGCGCCTCTTCCGCGATCACCAGCAGGCTGAGGGTGTCGCCAAGCCGGTTGTCGTTGAGCGCGTTTCGCAGCTTCTCGGCGCGGTGCTGCACGCCCACGGTGTGATCGAACGACGCCAGGATGCGCCTGACATGGTTGCGCAGTTGCGCGACGGTGACATTCAGCGCCGGCCCCAGGGCGGCCACCGAATCCCAGTACGCATCGGGCAGCGACCCGTACTTCTCCAGCGATTCGACCATCCGCGACAGCGTCAGGTTGTTGCCCAGCACGTCGCCGGCGCGCTGCGCCCGGGCGACTTCGAGCACCGTTTCGACCTTGTCCGCCACGCGCCGCACGGCGTCTTCCACCTGGGCAACGGCGGACGTCAACGCCATCTGCACCGCGATCAGCTGCGCCGAGAGCATCGCTTCCGGGCCGAGCACCGCCGGTCGCCACTGCAGCGGCGCGAGGCCGGCGTCGGCGCCCGTCGCCAACCGAAAGATGCCGTCGCCGAGGGGAACTAGGTTGCCTTGCCTCAACGCCTCGAGGGAATCGCGATGCAGCTGGACGTACTTTCCGGACTCGGCCAGCAGCGAGGCGAGCCCGCTGGCAAGCGCGGCGCCGTCGATCCCGGCGACTCGCATGGCCTGCCCGGCGCTGGCACGCAGGCGCTCCAAATAGGAGTCGACGGCGGCGGGGGCACCGCCCAGCAGCAACGCCTCGTCATGCAACGAGACCACCACCTCGCCCGTGTCGATCGTCGCCGACACGTCGGACATCTCGGCTGCGCTCACGGGGCACCCCCAACAATCCGTCGGCACGCAAACGAGCAGGCCGAGAGTGAGCAGGTGTTGCTGGCTAGCGACTGCGGACGTTACACCCATGTTTCGTGGCCAACCCCCGGTTCGGCGTCTATTCGGTAGGAATTCACCAATTTCCCGCGACGAGGAGCGGGCGCTGCCCCGGCGGCGGCAAATTGAGGACTGTCCGCCCAACTGCGGATGTGGAACCATGTGGCAAATGAAGGACGACGACCCCGAGAAGCGGATCCGCGAGCTCGAACAAGAGCTTGCCGACGTCACGCGGACCCCGCAAAGCGCACCCCCGTACCCGGGCGGTGCGCCGTATACGGAGAACGCTCCGCCGTACCCGGGCGGTGCGACCTACACGGGCGGCCCGACCTATACGGGCGGCTCGCCGTACGGCTTCGGTACCCCGCCGCGGCGCAGCAAGCCCTACCCGTGGTTTCTCGTGGTCATCCTGCTGGCGGTGGTGGTGCCGACCGTCATCAGCCTGGTGATGGTCTTCGCCAGGTCGGGCTCGAGTACGACGATCTCGAGGGGCAGCGGCGCCAAGACGACGTCGGCCGGCCCCACCGCGGTGCCCCCAGGCGGCGAGCTGCGGCTGAGCGGCACCGGCGAGACCAGGCAGGTCGGCTGCAACGACGGCAGGCTCATCCTGGCCGGCTACAACAGCAAGTACGTCGTGACCGGCCACTGCGCCAGCATCACGGCGGGCGGCTACTACAACAACGTCACCGTCGACAGCGCCGACACCCTCGAGTCCACCGGCTACAGCAACACCGTCATCGACCACGCCTGCAACAACGGCAAGCTGAAGCTGTCCAGCTACGGCATCGAATACAGCGTCACCGGCCACTGCGCCAGCCTGGCGATCTCCAGCTACAACAACAAGGTCACCGTCGACAGCGTCGACACCATCACCGTCTCCGGATACGGCAACAACGTCACCTACCACTCGGGCGCGCCGAAGGTCACCGATTCGGGCTACGACAACAACATTCAGCAGGGCTGAGTCGACGACAGTAATCTGGCACGATGGCCCGGAGTCCCCGTCTGTCGGTCGAGAGTTGGCTCGAGGCCGGTTACGCCCTGCTCGCCGCGGACGGAGTGCGCGCGCTCAAGGTCGATCGCCTCTGCCAGCAGGCGGGCGTCACCCGCGGCAGCTTCTACTGGCACTTCGAGGACATGGACAGCTACCGGGCCAAGCTGGTCGAATCCTGGAACACGTTCCTGGACAAGGACCGCCGATCCCTGGCCGAACTCGAGGCGCTGCCGCCCCGGGAACGGTTGTCGGCCATNGGAGTTTCTCGACGCCATCAACGCGCACCTGGACGAGATCGAGGCCGCCGGGGCGCAGGGCCTGGTCACCGCCGGCGGCGCCAAGTTCTACACGAACGGGCTGGACCTGGACTGGCTGGCCGCGCACGCCGAGCAGGGACAGGCCTACGTCGCCCGGGTGCAGGCCCTGTTGGCGCGCGTGCTGACCTTCCCGGCGCCGACCGCCGCCGCGATTACCGGGCACGCCTTCGGCGCCGGGGCCATGCTGGCCATGGCGCACGACGTGCGGGTGATGCGGGCCGACCGCGGATACTTCTGCTTTCCCGAGGTCGACATCCGCATTCCGTTCAGCGACGGCATGGCCGCGCTGATCCAGGCCAAGCTCACCCCGCGCGCGGCGGTGGCCTCGATGACGACCGGGCGGCGATTCGGCGGGGCGGAGGCCGCCGAGTTCGGCATCGTCGACGCCACCGCGGACGAGGGGGCGGTGACCGGCGCCGCGACCGACCTGGTGCGCCCGCTGGCCGGCAAGGACCCCGGCACACTGGGCGCGATCAAGCAGACCATGTTCCGCGCCGCGGCGCAGGCGTTGACCGGCGTCTGACAGTTAGTCGGAGAATCGCTCCCACGCCGACTGGCGGGTGATGCCCAGGGTCTGCCCGATCTTCGCCCAGGTGATCCCGCGCCGGCGCAGCTCGCGCACCCAGGACCGCAGGTCGGTCTCGACCTGCTGGGCCACCACGGCCATGCGGGGGATGTGCTCGAGCATCTGCTCGTCGCTCCACGACTCCCAGATCGGCAACCGCAGCTCGTTGGGCTTGTCGCGGTAGTCGTCGATGATGGCCTGGGACAGGTCGATGCATACGTTGCAGATCTGTACGCCCGGGCCGGCGACCAGCTTGTCGACCTCGGTGTTGGACTTGCCGCAGAACGAACACCACACCTGCGCGGTCTTGGTCGCGGGACTCATCCGAACCACGCTACGACGTCAGGGTAGCCCTGACAAGAGGTTCGCCACGGGGTTGTTGTCGCTGCAGCACCGCTGGGTGCTGCGCGGCGACGACCGCGGCATCTACGGGGTCGAGGGCGCCCAACTGATGCACGATCTCTATCCGGAGCGGGGTCGGNCGCGCAGGGCGAATTGATCGACGCCGCGCCCGACGGCGATGCCGTCGCCGCGGTGGTGGCGGCGGCCGACGCGCCCGCGGTGTTCGCCGACGACTATCCCGACTCCTCGCGGCTACTGCTGACGGTGCGCCGCGAGGAGCTGTTGGGGCCCGACACGCCGGCCGAGATCGCCACCCAACTGCGTGAGCTGGACCGGCTGCTGGTGGAGGCCATGATTCGGCTGGCCCGCGCCCTGTGGGACCGCAGGGATGCCGCGGCCGTCGACGTCATCACCACCTGCATCGTCGACCTGCCGACCGCTATCCTGCTGCGCCGCAATCGAATCGGCGACGCCGACGCACGAGAACGCCTACGGGCCGCCGTCCGCGCCGTCCTGGCCGTCGGCGCGCCGCCGCCACGACGCAGAACCAGAGAAGGGAACAAATAGATGACACCGACACTGACGTGGGACGACAAGATCGCCGTCATCAACCTGGGCGAGGACGAAAACCGTTTCTCCCCGGAGTTTCTCGACGCCATCAACGCGCACCTGGACGAGATCGAGGCCGCCGGGGCGCAGGGCCTGGTCACCGCCGGCGGCGCCAAGTTCTACACGAACGGGCTGGACCTGGACTGGCTGGCCGCGCACGCCGAGCAGGGACAGGCCTACGTCGCCCGGGTGCAGGCCCTGTTGGCGCGCGTGCTGACCTTCCCGGCGCCGACCGCCGCCGCGATTACCGGGCACGCCTTCGGCGCCGGGGCCATGCTGGCCATGGCGCACGACGTGCGGGTGATGCGGGCCGACCGCGGATACTTCTGCTTTCCCGAGGTCGACATCCGCATTCCGTTCAGCGACGGCATGGCCGCGCTGATCCAGGCCAAGCTCACCCCGCGCGCGGCGGTGGCCTCGATGACGACCGGGCGGCGATTCGGCGGGGCGGAGGCCGCCGAGTTCGGCATCGTCGACGCCACCGCGGACGAGGGGGCGGTGACCGGCGCCGCGACCGACCTGGTGCGCCCGCTGGCCGGCAAGGACCCCGGCACACTGGGCGCGATCAAGCAGACCATGTTCCGCGCCGCGGCGCAGGCGTTGACCGGCGTCTGACAGTTAGTCGGAGAATCGCTCCCACGCCGACTGGCGGGTGATGCCCAGGGTCTGCCCGATCTTCGCCCAGGTGATCCCGCGCCGGCGCAGCTCGCGCACCCAGGACCGCAGGTCGGTCTCGACCTGCTGGGCCACCACGGCCATGCGGGGGATGTGCTCGAGCATCTGCTCGTCGCTCCACGACTCCCAGATCGGCAACCGCAGCTCGTTGGGCTTGTCGCGGTAGTCGTCGATGATGGCCTGGGACAGGTCGATGCATACGTTGCAGATCTGTACGCCCGGGCCGGCGACCAGCTTGTCGACCTCGGTGTTGGACTTGCCGCAGAACGAACACCACACCTGCGCGGTCTTGGTCGCGGGACTCATCCGAACCACGCTACGACGTCAGGGTAGCCCTGACAAGAGGTTCGCCACGGGGTTGTTGTCGCTGCAGCACCGCTGGGTGCTGCGCGGCGACGACCGCGGCATCTACGGGGTCGAGGGCGCCCAACTGATGCACGATCTCTATCCGGAGCGGGGTCGGGTGCGGCGATTGTTACCCTTGCGCGAGTGAGTGACCCCGGTTGGCCGCGACCCGTCACGCGGCGCGACGTCTTCAGATACGCCGCCGTCGCGCCGGCCCTGCTCGGCGCTAGCGCGCTGATCGACGCCCCACGCGCCGGCGCCGCCATCGCGGGCATGGGCGTCTTCCTCGACCCGGGCCACAACGCGGTGAACGACGCCTCGACCAGCCGGCAGGTACCCAACGGCCGGGGCGGCACCAAGCTGTGCAACACCTCGGGCACCGCGGCCGACGACGGCTACCCGGAGCACGCGTTCACGTGGGCGGTGGTCGGGCTGATCAGCGGTCAGCTCAACTCGATGGGCGTTCGCACTCAGCTGTCCCGCGACAACGACGCCTCCGCCGGCCCCTGCGTGAATGAACGCGCGGCGCTGGCCAACGCGATGCACCCCGACGCGATCGTGAGCGTCCACGCCGACGGCGGGCCTCCGTCCGGCTCGGGATTTCACGTCAACTACTCCGCGCCGCCGTTGAACGACTCCCAGTCCGGCCCGTCGGTGCAGTTGGCGCACATGATGCGGGATGCCTTGGTGCAGGCGGGGTTTCACCCGGCCACCTACATCGGGTCGGACGGCCTGTACGGGCGCGACGACCTCGCCGGGCTGAACCTGGCCGAGTATCCGGCCGTGCTCGTCGAACTGGGCAACATGAAGAACGCCGACGAGGCGGCGCGGATGGAAAGCGCGGACGGCCGGGCCAAGTACGCCGCCGCCGTCACGCAGGGGATCGTCGCATTCCTGAATGCCAAGTCCCCGACCGGTTAGCGCAATAGCCGAATCGTCAAGCGGTGTCCAGGAATTGATCCACCGCGCGAACGAACTCGGTTGGGCACTCGCGCACGAGCCAGTGTCCACAAGATTCCAGAACCAGCACGTCTCCGTCTGGGACGAGCCGCGAGGCTCGAATCGAATCCGCCACCGGCACCAGCCGGTCATCACGGCCGGCGATTATCAGCGTCTTGGCTCCGATCTGCGGCAGCCTCGATACGAGCGACAAGGCTCCGGGTCCGGCGCTGAATGCCCATCGTTGCGTGGCGGCGAACGCCTCGCCCGCATGCGGGCGCTTGCCGCTGACGATGACCGCGTCGATCAGCTCGTCGGTCAGCGCCGAGGCTTTCTTGATGCCCAGACTGGCGCGCAGTTGCATGCGAACGAGCCGGCGGCCCAGGCCCACCGAGAGCCCATTGATGCGGTGCGCCACCCGGGGATGGTTGGCGACCCACTCGGCGGTGCGCATGAACTTGAACTTTTCGGTGATGCCGCCGGGATTGATCGCCACGATACGGCGCACCGCGTCGGGGTGGCCGATCGCCATTTCCAGCGTGATCCATCCGCCGAGCGACAGCCCTCCGAGGTCGACCCGATCGAAGCCGTAGCTACCTATGAGGTCTTCGACCCAGTCGGCGTACCAGGGGATGGAGAATTCTGACTCGGGGAACTCGGTTTCGCCGTATCCGGGCAGGTCGGGAGCCATGACCCGCCTGCGCTGCCCGAGGGCAACCAGCGCCGACCCGAACGACACGAGCGCCGAGTCGGCGCCACCGCCATGCAGCAGTATCAACGGGGTGGCGTTGTTGTGGGGGTCAACCTCGAACACCCGCGTGCGGATGCCCTGAACGCGGACATCACGATCCTCGACCCCCGAGGGGACACGCAGCCTCGTTGCCTTCACCGTGTCGCGTGTTGCGTTGGTGGAAGGAGCCGCTCGGTGGCTCCCGCCGTGCTTTGATGCAGCCACACGAATTCGTGCATTCCCGCCAGCCGCAACAGCATCCGGGACGTGAGTGGCCAGGCTCGCATCGCCTCGGGCCCGGAAACCAGCTCGGGGCGCTCCAGCCGATAGGTGCGCCCCTTCCAGGCGAGCGTGCCCGTCCCCGCGGCCATCAGGTTCCGGTACCAGTCGGTGTGCGGCCCGTAGCCCAACGGCAACAGGAAGCCGTCACCGTAATCAACGGTGCCGAGCGACGTCTGATACACGAGCCCGCTGCGCCGGCCGACGTGGGTCAGCAGCCCCCAGGACGATCGCCGGGTCCCGGATATCTTGCGGGTCATGCCGTTATAGGTCGTCAGGAACTTCCGGAACCCGCTCCGGTGGAACACCGCGTCCCGGTGGCGCCTGGCGATTCTGGGCAGCAACACCAGCCAGCCCAGGACCGCGAACACCACGAGAAGCACTCCGCCGATTCGCTTGTCGGTCGCCACGGGCACCTCCTTCGGCATCAAGTTGACGCCGGGCACTCGGTGGTACGCCAGGGACGAAAGTCCTCGCCGTGCGAGCCGGCGCAGTGACGTCGCCGGCGGCTCAGCTGCCGATCCCTCCTTGAGGAGCGCCGACGGTGGTGGCGCCGTTGCCGCCGAGCTGACTGGCAGCGAACGCGGCGCCCTTGTCGATGATCTGCCCGTCGGACGCGTACGTGTCGTGCGCGGCGAAGTTCATGCCGTCGGAGCAGACCGGGTCCTCGGGGGCGCACACCTTGATGGTCTTGGGCTGATAGAGCGGACCGATCGCGACCGGGGGCTCGTTGAGGAAATTCATCGCCCGGACGTTGGGCATGCCGAACAGCACCACCGACGAGACGTGGTCGGCCACGGAGGGGTCCAGCGGCTTGGGCACCGTGTTGGGATCGACGCCGTCGGGCACGGCGGCGGTGGTGACGAAGCCCATCACGGCCGCGCCCTGGGAGTAGCCGCTGAGCACCATCTTGGTGTTGGGGCAGTCGTGCGTCATCGACACGACGTGCGCGCCGGCATCCCTGATCCCATCGAGGCCGGTGTCCCAGTCGTTGCTGGCGGGGTAGTTGACCGGATACACGTCGAACGATTTTCCGCCGATGCGCGAGCGCAGGTCATCGACGAACGCCTGTCCGGTCGGCCCGACACCCGGGGGCTCACCGGTGCCGCGGGCGAACACCACCTGGACGTCCGGGCACTGGGCGGAGGCTAAGGGGAGGGCAGGCGCGAGAACCGAGGCGCTGAGGCCGGCCGCCGCGACCGCCGCGGGAACGAGGAAGCGGGTGAGGTGACGTGCGATCATGCCGCAAAAATGCCCCACCGAGCGGGGCCCAAACCTGAGAATTCCCTTGAGCTTTCAGGGGAATTCTTGGCAGCCCGCGGGCGTTGACTCCCGAGTTGGACGCCGCCGCGAATCACAATAATATTGCAAATGTGTCAAAAACACCGTTTAGGTGGGTTGTCCGAGGGTAGCCGTGCTTCCAAGCATGGGTAAATAGCGACACAGCCACGGGTGGAAGGGGTTTCGACGACGTGACATTTGGCCTTATGCCCGCCGGCGGCGCCGTCCGCCCGCCGAGGACGCCCAGCCAAACCTAACCGGGCCCCGGCGATGAGCGAACTTGTTAAACAGCCTGTCCAAGGAGCTGACGGGCCGGTGCGGCGGACCGACGCTTGCGTCCAGGCCGAACGGGCCGTTTTGGTCCCGACCCCTTTGCCAGGGCGCCTGCCGCGTAGGCCGGCAGGCGAGCCGTGCGGCAGCGCATCAATTCTTGAGGGAGCGTCTTGAAAATGGAAGTTTTCGACGCCGTCGTCGTGGGCGCCGGATTCGGCGGTATCGGCGCCGCGATCCAGCTCAAACGCCTGGGATATGACAACATCGTCCTCCTCGACCGCGAGTCCGACCTGGGCGGCACCTGGCACGTCAACCGCTACCCGGGGGTGGCCGTCGACATCCCGGCCACCACCTACTCGTATTGGTTCGAGCCCAACCCGAACTGGTCACGGTTGTTCGCGCCGGGCGCAGAGATCAAGCGCTACGCCGATCACGTGGCCGACAAATACGACATCCGCCGCCACATGCGATTCAACGCCCGCGTCGAAGGCGCCCAGTGGGACGAGGACGCCCAGCTCTGGCGGGTGTCGCTGGCCGGCGGCGAATGCCTGACGGCCCGCTTCCTCATCACGGCGACCGGCTTTCTGTCGCAGAAGCGCGCTCCGGAGATCCCCGGTATCGGCGGTTTCGGCGGCAAGGTCATCCACACCGCGGCGTGGGACGACGGCTACCGCTGCGCCGGTCATCGCGTCGCGATCATCGGGACCGGCGCGAGCGCCGTGCAGGTCATCCCCGAGATGGCCGCCGAGGCCGCCGAGGTCACCGTCTACCAACGCACCCCGATCCACGTCGTGCCCAAGGTCGATTTCGCCTTCCCGCCGGCGGTGCAGCGCCTGTTCGCGCGCCTGCCCCTCGCGCAGCGCGCGGTGCGCTGGCTGACCGACCTCCTCTTCGAAACGATCACGGTGGTCGGCGTGCTGCACTACCGCGGGTCCCGGCGGCTGAACATCGCCGCGGCCGACCTGGCGAAGATCAACCGCTTCGTCTCGATCCGCGACAAGGAGTTGCGCCGGAAACTGACGCCCGCCTACGACTTCGGGTGCAAGCGGCCGACCTGGTCCAACCGCTACTATCGCGCGTTCACCCAACCGCACGTGCACCTGGAGACGAACCCGATCGAGCGTATCGAGCCGGACGGCATCGTCACCGCCGACGGGCGCAAGACGGTCGTCGACACCCTGGTGCTGGCTACCGGCTTCGACCTGTGGGATGCGAACTTCCCGTCCCTCGAGGTGGTCGGCCGTCAGGGCCGTAACCTCGGAAAGTGGTGGCGCGACAAGAGGTTTCAGGCATACCAGGGTGTGTCCATCCCGTACTTCCCCAACTTTCTCAGCCTGGCCAGCCCGTACGCGTTTTCCGGGCTGTCGTTCTTCAACACCATCGAGTACCAGATGCGGCACATGGACCGGCTGCTCGGCGAGGTGAAGCGCAGGGGCGCAACCACCTTCGAGGTCACCGAAGAGGCCAACGCGCAATTCCTCGATCGGATGACCCGACTGCTGGACAAGACGGTGTTCTACGCGGGCGACTGTGCCGGGTCGAGGTCGTACTACTTCAACCAGAGCGGCGAAGCGGCGCTACTGCGGCCGACATCGACCGGAAACGCGGTGCGGGAGGCATCGAGTTTCCCGCTCAGCGACTACATCATCGCCTAGATCAACTGGCCGACCGTGGTGGCCACGACGAGCACCAACACCGCCGTGCCGATGACGTACACCTGGCGGCGGGGCGTCATTTGCTCCGGGGTGGCGTGTTCCCGCAGCACGCGTTGGCGCTGCAGGGCGATCAGGTAGGTCATCAGCGCGACCGCGCCGGCCAGCAGGGCCGGGATCAACTCCTTGAGCCCCACGGGGCCACGCAGGTTCCTGATCATCAGCAGCGCGCCGTTGCCCAGGAAGGCGAACGACGTGCGCGTCCAGGCCAGGCTCGTCCGGTCCGCGGGCTCGCTCAACCCATGACCGCCTTGGCGAGCACCAGCCCGATGGCGACGAGTCCGACCACGCTTAGCCCCACCGCCAGGTAGGCCGGGGTGGGGTGCCGGGGCAACGGATCGCCGCGCCGCATGGCGCGATCCGCCTGCCGCCAGCGCAACAGCCCCATTCCGCTGGTAAGGGTCGCCAGCACGGCCAGCCCGACGCCGAGCGCGCGGCGCGCCCCGGGGACGGTCAGCTCCGGAACGAGTTGCACCAGCGCGACCGCCGCGGCGAGCAGCCCCAGCGCGGTGCGTTGCCAGGCCAGGAAGGTTCGCTCGTTGGCGAGGGTGAAGCGGTAGTCGGGCTCGCGCTCGTCAGGTTCGGCCACGAATTGCCTCGGCTCGGGATGGAAGGTCAAGCGTTTCGACGCCGCAGATTTTAACCTGCATGATGAAACTTGTGGTCAGGGCGCTGTTGTTCGACGTGCAGGGCACGGCGACGGATTTTCATTCGACCGTGTGCGACGAGGCGGTGCGGATCAGCGCGGGCCGGCACCCGCAGGCCGATTGGTCCGCGCTGGTGCGGCGTTGGCGCGCAGGCTACTTCGCGGCGTTGGAGGGCGCGCAGGGCAGCGGATGGGTTTCCGTGCGCTCGGTGTATCGCCGCGCGCTCGACGCCGTCCTGGACGACTGCGGCATCGCGGGCTTTTCCGGCGCCGACCGCGACGAGCTCACCCTGGCCTGGCAACGGCTGAGGCCGTGGCCCGACGTGGTGCCCGGGCTGACCCGGCTGAAAGGCGCCTACACGCTGGCCACGCTGTCCAACGCCGACGTGTCGGCGGTGGTCAACCTTTCCAAGCGGGCGGGCCTGCCCTGGGACGCGGTCTTCGCCGCGGAGATGGCCGGGGTGTTCAAGCCCGATCCGGCGGTCTATCACCTGGCCGCGACGTACCTCGGCCTGGACCATGGCGAGATCATGATGGTGGCCAGCCACAAGTACGACATCCGCGCGGCGGGCCGGCTCGGTTTTGCGACGGCCTTCGTCGCGCGCCCGCTGGAATTCGGGGCCGACGGCGACGCCGACGTGGCCTACTCGGACGAGTTCGACGTCAACGCGTCCGACTTCGGTGACCTCGCAGCACAACTCGGCTGCTAGCGGCGCGCCGACCCGGTCAGCTGCTGACCGTTGGCGGACTGCAGCAGGCAGATGACGGTGCTCGGGGTGGGGTTGGCGCCGGTGCGATCCTGATTCGAGTCGATGAGAAACGTGATCGAAAACGGGCTGCCGTCGACGGATCGGCCGGTGTAGGGGGCGAACCCGGCGTTGCAGTCGTTGGTGGCGACCTTGGCGACGGCGGTGTCGACGGCCATCGGGGCGCGCAGGTAGACCTCGGCCAAATGCGCTGTCGCGCAGTCGACGACGGTGACCGTCACACGGCTCAGGTCGGCCGGCGGCAGGTCGGCCACGCATTGGCCGACCTGAAGATCGATCCATTTCACGGTGCGCGAGCTGGTGGGGGAGGCGGTCGCGGTGCCCCCCACAACCGTCGAGCAGGTGGCCAGCACGGCGCCCGCGGCGCATACCGCCTGCAAGGTTTGGTCCCGCATCGCTGCAGTTTACGCGGAAGTCAGTGCGGGGTCGGGCTTTTCCGACGACATCGACAGGAACCCCCGCGCGCAGCGCGCGACCAGCAACCAGTTCGCCGGCTTCTTCATGTCCAGCCCGCCGAGCAGCTGCTTGATCATGGTCAGCGTGTCGAAGTAGATGCGTTCGCAGACAAGGGTTTCGGTGTCGTCGAACACAAAGTAGGCGGTCATGCGGACCCGGAACCGGCTGCCGGTCGGCGGCACCTTGCCGAGATACCCGCGATGGGTGCCCATCAGCCAGAACTCGACGATCACCGCGTCGGCGCTGTGCCGCAGCGCGATGATCTCGTGGTCCTGGTCGGGAAACGCGGTCCGGGTGTAGACGTAGTAGCCGCGCACCGCCTCGTCGCCGTCGTGGACGACCATCTGCGGGATCAGCTCGTAGCGCGGATGCGGGAAGGTCGCCAGCACGTCGTCCCAGTCCTGGCGGACCTCGTCGTGGAAGTGGTCGAGCACAAGCTTCTCGCGGGCGGCGAGCACCTCGGGAGCGGGGAACGCGGGAATGGTCACGTCGGTCACGGTGGTCACGATAGACCCGCGGGATGCCTTCGGACAGAGGGTAACCCTCGCGGCGAATTTGGTAGCACATGCGCTACCAAGTTTGAAGGTGCGGTATTCCTCCAGGGAGCCGCTACCACCGCACCAGCGAGAAGGGGTAGGTGTTCAGCCCGCTTGGCGAGCCGCCGCAACCGGTGGCGAACGTCGACTCCACCTGACCGGCCAACGTCACCGCATCCCAGGTATAGACGTCATGCGAGGGAAAGAACGCGACCACGCAGCGCACGCCGTCGGGCACGTCGACGGCCATCGTGTAGCGGCCGTCGGACAGGTACGCATCACCGTCGTACGGCACCGCCTGCCCGTTGGGTTGCGGAACCGCCGAAACGTGAACGCATCCCGGCCGCTCGTCCTGGCACTGCCGGATCTCCCACAGCCACTCGTGGCCGGGATCGCGGTTGGTGTTCAGCTTGTAGTTGCCGAGCACCATGCCGGCGTGGGCGGCGGGCGCCAGCGTCACTGCGGCAACGGCGAAAACAACGCTTAGAACGAACCTTTTCAAACCCTCAGCTCCTCGGAGTCCACGCGACGGGCAGCCTTTTGATGCCGTGGATGAATTGCGACAGCAGCATCGAGGGTTCCTCGACCGCGACGATGTCGGGGATCTCGCGCCGCAACTCGTCGAACACCACCCTGATCTCGCGGCGGGCCAGGTTGGCGCCGAGGCAGAAATGGGCGCCGCCGCCGCCGAACCCGAGATGCGGATTGGGGTCGCGGGCCACGTCAAACATCCACGGGTTGGCGAACTTTGACTCGTCGCGGTTGGCCGAGTTGTACCACAGCGCGGCCTTGTCGCCGGCCGCCATCTTGACGCCGGAGAGCTCGATGTCGCGGGTCAGGGTGCGCCGCATGTAGACCACCGGGGAGGCCCACCGCACGATCTCCTCGACCGCGGTGGGGGCCAGCGCGTCGTAGTCGGCCCACCACTTGTCCCGCTCGGCCGGATAGCGCGACAGCGCCAGCACCCCGTGGCTGATCGCGTTGCGCGTCGTCTCGTTGCCCGCGACCACCAGCAGGATGAAGAACGACGCGATCTCCTGCGACGTGAGCCGCTCGCCGTCGACCTCGGCCTCCACCAGGCTCGTCGTCAGGTCGTCGTGGTGGTTGACGCGGCGATCCTCGGCCAGCGCGGTGGCGTAGGCGCCGATGTCCATCGAAACCCGGGTGAATTCCTCGAAATCTGTCGACAGGTCCGGGTCGCCGAACCCGAGAATCACGTTGGTCCAATGGAATACGCGCTGATGGTCCTCCTCGGGGATGCCCATCATGTCGCAGATGATCTGCAGCGGCAGCGGCCCGGCGAGCTCGCCGACCAGATCGGCCTCGCCGCCGGGATGATCGGCGATCAGCGATGCCACCAGCCGGTGCGCCCGCTCGCGCACCGACGCCTCGATGCGCGCCACCACCTTCGGGGTGAACGCCCGGCTGACGATCGAGCGCAGCCGCTGGTGTCGCGGGTCGTCCGTCACGATCATCGAGCCGAAGTACTCGGCCAGCTCCGGCATCTGGTCACCGATCGTGATGCCGCCGGCGGAGCTGAACACGTCCGGATGACGGCTCGCGTAGTGCACGTCGTCCAGCTTGGTCAGCGCCCAATACCCGGGGCCGGCCTCGAACCCCTCGTACTCGACGGCGGGCCAGAACGAGAGCGGCGCCTCGCGCCGCAGGGTGGCGAAGGCACCGTCGCGGTAGTCGTCGTCGCGCCCCCAGAACTCCAGCGACTCGAGATGAATGTCGGCGAGCGGCACCTCGGGCGGTGGCGCCCCGTTCACTCGGGTCGCGATACCGATCGTCAGTGGCACGGGAAAACCTTTCTCAGTGGGTGCAGACGGTCCTGGCCGGCGCCCCCACCGTTGCGGTCGCATCGCTGACGACGTTGCCGTCCATCAGGATCTTGCAGTTGATCGGTCCCGGCCCTTGGGCACTGAGGACGAACACCTCGCCGCCGAAGGCGGTGAACTGCGTCGACCAGGGCAGCTTCGCGTTCACCGCGCGCTGCTGGCCGTTGTCGGTTTGATAGGAGATGTACTCCGCGACGCCCGGGCCGCTGACCTCGTAGCGGACTTGGGGGTTCTCGTTCGCGCCGGCCACGCCGGCGACGGTCCCGCCGCAGAAGTTGGCGAACCCGACGCCGACAGCGAACAAGATCGCGGGCCCCCGGAGATGACTGGTCATGGTTCCACATCGTGTCATTACCGACATCGCCTGGTCTAGATGCCGCTCCCGCCAATGCTTAGGGTGAACCGGGGGTTGATGAGGAAGGTGAGTATGTCGGAAAGCGGCTCAAAGCGCGTGGTGGTCTGGGGTACCGGATTCGTCGGCAGGATGGTGATCGCGGAGATCGTCAAGCATCCGCTGTTCGAGTTGGTCGGCGTCGGCGTCAGCAACCCCAACAAAGTTGGCCGCGACGTCGGCGACATCTGCGGGTTGCCCGAACCGGTGGGCATCATCGCCACCGACGACGTCGACGCCCTGATCGCGCTCAAGCCCGACGCCCTGGTGCACTACGGCCCGACGGCGATGCACGCCAAGGACAACATCGCGCTGATCACCCGTTTCCTGCGGGCCGGCATCGACGTGTGCTCGACGGCGATGACGCCGTGGGTGTGGCCGACCATGCACCTGAACCCACCGAACTGGATCGAGCCCATCACCGAGGCCTGCGAGCTCGGCGAATCGTCCTGCTTCACCACCGGCATCGACCCCGGCTTCGCCAACGACCTGTTTCCCATGACGCTGATGGGCCTGTGCTCGGAGGTGCGCCGGGTGCGGGCGTCGGAGCTGCTGGACTACACCAACTACGAGGGCGACTACGAGGTCGAGATGGGCATCGGCCGCGAACCCGAATACAGCCCGCTGCTCGAAGACTCCAACATGCTGATCTTCGCGTGGGGCGCCACCGTCCCGATGATCGCCCACGCCGCCGGCATCATGCTCGACGAGATCACCACCACCTGGGACAAGTGGGTGACCCCGACGGAGCGCACCACGGCCAAGGGCGTCATCAAGGCCGGCCACGTCGCCGCGGTCCGGTTCACCATCAACGGGGTCTACCAGGGGGAGACGCGCATTCAGCTCGAACACGTCAACCGCATCGGGCTCGACGCCGCGCCCGACTGGCCGTCCGGCCACGACAACGACGTCTACCGGGTGGACATCGAGGGGACCCCGAGCATCTTTCAGGAGACCGCGTTCCGGTTCACCGACGGCTCGGGCCGGGACGCGGCCACCGCGGGGTGCCTGGCGACGGGGATGCGGGCCCTCAACGCGGTTCCGGCGGTGAACGACCTGCGGCCGGGCTGGGTCACGCCGCTGGACCTCCCGCTGATCGCCGGGGCGGGCGCGATCCGCTGACCAAACCCGGCCCCTGGAGTCGCACAGCTCACGCATAGCCGGCGCTACGAATGGCTATAGGTATCAGCGGCACAATTGCGCAAAGGTGGAATATGCGCCGCTGAATACGGGGTGGGTAGATGGCCGACAGAGCGACACCGGCGCTGGGTTTGTCGATTGGTTCCACCAACCTGGCGGCCGTGACCGCAGACGTCGCGATCATCCGCAAGCCCGTCCTCACCCTGTATCGCCAGCGCCCGCCCGAGGTCGGCGTGCCCTCGGAAAATCCGAAGCTGGACGAGCCCGGCGTGGTCGTCACCGACTTCGTGGACCGGGTGGGAGATCCCGCGGGAATCGTGGCCGCCGACGGCTCGGTGCACCGCAGCGACGCGTTGCTCGCCGACGGGTTGCGCGCCCTGGCCTACGCCGCCAGCGGCGGGCGCCCG
>NZ_LT546237.1:1950627-1984139 GCF_900078675.2 Mycobacterium interjectum | reverse complement strand
GAGCTACCCCGCGCACTGGTCCGCCCGGTCGGTGGGCGCCCTGGGCGCCGCGCTGGCCGGGGTGGCCGAATGGTCGGATCGCGCTCGGCGGCCGACGCTGATTCCCGACGCCGCGGCGGCGCTGGCCGCGGTGCGGACCAATCCGGGCATCAACGCGCGGGGCACCGTCGCCGTCTGCGATTTCGGCGGCAGCGGGACCAGCATCACGCTGATGGACGCGGCGGGCGACGAACCCCTCGCCCCGACGGTGCGGCATCACGACTTCTGCGGTGACATGATCGACCAGGCGTTGTTGACCGCCGCCGTGGCCAACATGCCGAGCACGGGCGCGTTCGCGTCGGGCACCTCCGCGATCGGCCCGCTGAGCCGGCTGCGCAGCGGGTGCCGCGCCGCCAAGGAGCGGCTCTCGTCGAACACGGTCGCCACCCTGTCCGACGTCCGGCTCACCAGGGACGAACTCGACGACGCGATCCGCGGGCCGCTGACCAACCTGCTGGCGATGCTGGATGATGCCNGATACGCCCACCCCTGCCGCCCCGCCGGCGACTCAGAACGCCCCGGCCGCGCCTGCGCCATCGCCCGCGCGCGCCCAGCCCGCGACTCCGCCGATCCTGCGAATCCCCGAGATCCCGCCGCTGCCACCAATCCCCGGGCTCAACGCGCCGATCCCCGGCTTCCCGGAGATCCCCACCCTAATCAGCCAGATCGCCCCGCGGGTGCACTGAATCGGGTTTCAGCTCAGTCCTTTTCGCCCTTGTTCTCCGCGGCCGAAGCTTTCCGCAGTTCCTCGTTGAGGGCCTTGTCCTTCTCGATCTGCTCTTTGCGGTCCTTGTCGTCACCGCTTTCGTCGGCCTTGGCTTGCTCCTCGGAACCGCCGTCGTCCGGAACCTGGTATTGCGGGTTGCCGTCCTCGTCGAGCCAGTCGTTGACCGCCGTGCCGGAAACCATGCCGCCCGAACCCGGCAACACCACGGTGGGCAGGTCCTGGTAGGCCTTCATCATCTCGGCGGCCTTCTCCTTGTGCCCCTCGTCGGGCTCGGGCTTTTCGGTCACCTGCCGGTCCTCTTCCTGACCGGCCTCTTTGTCTTGCTGCTTGTCGTCCTGCACGCTCATGCAGTTACCCCCTTGGAGTCGCAGTTCCGACCACCCCCGGGGGTTACCCGTTGCGCCGCTGTGTCGAAACTCTCGTCAGTCGGAGCGGCGGTTCTTGACCAGCACCACCGAGGCGAGCGGAATCCGCATCGGCTCCGGCGCGCTTGACAAATGTCCTGCGACGGCAGCCTCCAACCGGTCGGCGAACTCGACCGCCCGCGGGTCGTCGGCCACGCCGTTCAGGCCGCGCACCAGGGCGGGGAACAGTGCGGCCCGGGCGAATGCCGCCCATTGCGCACCGAAAGCGTCTGCGTCACCGTCAATTTGGTACCGGGCCCAGAATCGATCCTCGGCGTCGAACGTCTCGAGGTGCTCGATCGTGAGGCCCTCGAACCGGCCGCTCGGGGAGAACGGGGCGCGAAAGTCCCGCTCGCTGCGGCCGGATGTGGGAATGACCATGCGCCGAAGCTCATCCTCGCTGAGCAGGCCGTCGCGCACCTGATCGCCCAGCGCCGCGACGATCGCGTCGAGCAGCGTCTTGAAGCCGGGCTTGTCGTCCTCGTCGACACCCAGCGTCAGCACCACCAGCCGCCCCTCGGGGGCCAGCTCGCGCCCGCGGAACGCGACGAAATCGTGCCAGTCGGTGGCGGCCTGGTGGGTGTAGGCGGCGCGGGCCGCGTCGTCGCTGCTGTAGGCGGCGTGCACGTGATCGTGGAGCTCGTAGGGGATCCGGCTCACCCACTGGGTCGCCCACGACGTCCAGCCGAGGTTGACGGTCTTGGACGGCACGATCTGGCCAAAGAAGGACCGGCCGATCGCCGAGGCGAAACTCGTTGTGTCCGTGTGCAAATAGCTGTCCGGGTCGTCGGCCAGGGTTTGGAATAGCGCGGTGAAGTCGTTGCCCGGAACGTCGGTGTGCGCCACCAGGATTGCGTGGTCGGGCCGGGTGCGCCGGCGCAGCACCGCGATGGCCGCCGACAGCGGCTTCAGCGAGTTGTGCCCGTTGGCCGCGCCGTAGTCGGCGATGACGATCGGCTGCGGGGCCGCCGGGAGCGGCACCTGTTCCGCGGCCCGCTCGAACAGCGCGATGGCCTGCGCCAGGCCGGCGGCCTGCAGCCGCGACGATTGGGTGTAGTTGGCGCTGTCCGTCGGCTCGGGCCGGACCACGATGCTCGATTCGGGCAGACGAGGTTCCGGCCGCATGCACCAACGATAGTCAGTCCGCCTTGGGGTAGCTCACCCCGGTGAGCTGCTCGGACAGCTCCCACAGCCGACGGCAGTCGTCCTCGTTGCGCGCGCGCTCGGGCACCCTGGCCGGCCGGACGCCGCCGCCGGCCAGCTCCTGGAACCCGCGGGGACCGTAGAACGCGCCACCCTCGGCGTGCGGCGCGGCGGCCGCATACAGCGCGGGCAGGATGCCCTCGTCGATCTCCTGCCACAAAAACGGCGTGAACCGCCACGACGCCTTGTAGAGGCGCTCCATCAGCGCCGGCTTCTCGCGGCCGTGCGAGGGCCCGGCGACCTGCAGGTTCGTCTTGGTCAGCCCGGGGTGCGCGGCGTTGGACGTGATACCCCAACGGCCCGCGCGGCTGCGCCGGTCGAGTTCGAGGGCGAACATCAACACCGCCAGCTTGGACTGCCCGTAGGCCGACATGGCGGCGTAGGACTTCTCGAACTGCGGGTCGTCGAAGTGGATCTTGCCGCTCTGGCGGGCCGCGAGGCTGCTCAGCGAGACGACGCGGGATTTGCCGGCGGCGCGCAGCAGCGGCAGCACGTGCCCGGTCAGTGCAAAGTGCCCGAGATGGTTGCTGCCGAACTGCAATTCGAAACCGTCGGCGGTGGTGTCGCGTTCCGGCGGCGTCATGACGCCGGCGTTGTTGATCAGGATGTCGATCGGGCGGCCCTCGGCGTTGAGTTGTTCGCCCAGCGCGGCGACGGACGCCAGCGACGACAGGTCGAGGGCTTTGATGGTCAGCTTCGCGTCGGGGACCGTCGCGCGGATTTCCTCGATCGCCCTTTCCCCCTTGGCGCGGTTGCGGATCGCCATGACGACGTCGGCTCCGGCGGCCGACAGGCGCCGGGCGAGCCCGAACCCCAGGCCGCTGTTGGCCCCGGTGACGATTGCCAGCTTCCCCGACAGGTCGGGAACCGTGGCGACGAGATCGTTGGCCATGCGTAGCACTCCTTTCGTATGCGCCCTGGTCACAGTGTGCACTTCGTCTCGGCCCGTCGACAGTGGCATCGCCTGAGCCTCGGTGACACACTTCCTGGATGAACAGCAGGCGGCTCGCCAAGGTTTCGCTGGCCGTCGCCGTGGTGCTGATGATCGTGTCGGTGGGCGGGTTCATCGTCGCCCTGGTGCTCAACGCGTTCTTCCTGGACAAGTACAACGCCTACGGCGAGGTGCCGATCCCGGGAACGGGCAGCGTCTACCTGCCCGCCGGCGAGGTCACCGTCAGCCTGCACACCGTCGTCGTCGGCAGCCCCAACGGCGGGCTGCCGGTGCCGCCGCTGGGTGTGACGATCGCGCCACCCGAAGGCGCGGCGCAACCCGCGTTGAACGAAAGCATCGGCAGCACAACGACCGTCAACAACGACGCGCACGTGCGGGTGTGGGTGGCCCAGATCCCCGTCAGCGGCAACTACAACATCACCACCGACGGCCAGGTCAACGGGTACATCAACCCGCGGCTGGCCTTCGGCCACAAGAGTTCCTACGGCTTTTTGGTGTGGTTGTTCGTCGGGCTTTTCGTGGTGGGGCTGGTCGATTCGATTCTGTCCGGGCTGTGGTTGGGCCGCACCCGGCGCCGCGCAGTGGTGGCGGCCAACCCGTATTACCCGCCGCCCGTCGCAGCGCCGGCCGGGCCCGTGGAGCCCAGCGGCGAGGGGGTGCGCCTCGAGCGGCTCAAAACCCTGGCGGCGCTGCGGGATTCCGGGGCGCTGACCGACGAGGAATTCGAGGCCGAGAAGCGCCGGATCCTCGAGGGGCACTAGCTCTTTTGGCTCGCGAGCGTGCGTGTTGGTACGGCGACACGCCGGTGCGGCCGGCATTTTGCGCACGCTCGCGGCAGAGTGGTGGCGTAAGTGGTGGCGTAAGTGGCGGCGGAGTGGCGCCTCAGTGGCCGCGGGCCACCCACTCCTCGTAGTGGACGATCTCGTCGCCGATCATGGTGCTGTCGCCGTGACCGGTGTGCACGATGGTGTCGCCGGGCAGCGTGCCCAGCCGCTCGGAGATGGAGTGCAGGATCGTCGGGAAGTCGGAGTAGGAGCGCCCCGTCGCGCCGGGGCCGCCGGCGAACAGGGTGTCGCCGCTGAACACGACGCCCAGGTCGTGCACGTACCAGCACACCGATCCGGGGGAGTGGCCCGGGGTGTGCAGCGCCGTCAGCTCGGTGCCGCCGACGCTCAGCCTCGCACCGTCGGAAAAGCTGCGAAAGTCCTCGTCCGGGTGGGTCATTCGCCACAGCACCTCGTCGGCCGGGTGCAGCAGTACCGGTGCGTCGAGCGTCTTACCCAGTTCGGGGGCCACCGTGACGTGGTCGTTGTGCCCGTGCGTGCACACCACCGCCACCACGTGGCGGCCGCCCACCGCGTCGACGATCGGCGCCGCGTCATGGGCGGCGTCGAAAACCACGACGTTCGAATTGTCGCCGATGAGCCAGATGTTGTTGTCGACTTCCCAACTGCCGCCGTCTAATTCGAAGGTGCCGTGCGTGACCACCCGATCGATCGTCACCATTACAGGATCACCACCGAACGCAGCACCTTGCCGCCGTGCATCTTGTGGAAGGCCTCCTCGACGCCGCCGAGGCCGATGCGCTCGGAGACGAACTTGTCCAGCGGCAGCCGGCCCTGCAGGTACAGGTCGATCAGGGTGGGGAAGTCGCGCTCGGGCAGGCAGTCGCCGTACCACGACGACTTCAGCGACCCGCCGTGGCTGAAGAAGTCCAGCAGCGGCATCTCCAGCTGCATGTCGGGCGTCGGAACCCCCACCAGCACAACGGTTCCGGCGAGGTCTCGGGCGTAGAACGCCTGCTTCCACGTTTCGGGCCGGCCCACCGCGTCGATCGCCACGTCGACGCCGAAGCCCTCGGTGAGGTCCTGGATGGTCTTGACGACGTCGAATTCGCGGGCGTTGACCGTGTGTGTGGCGCCGAACTTGCGGGCCCAGTCCAGTTTGGTGTTGTCGGTATCCACGGCGATGATCTGCCGGGCGCCGACCAGCGCGGCGCCGGCGATCGCGGCGTCGCCCACGCCGCCGCAGCCGATCACGGCGACGGTGTCGTCGCGGGTGATGGCCCCGGTGTTGATCGCGGCGCCCAGCCCGGCCATCACGCCGCAGCCCAGCAGGCCCGCGACCGCCGGGTCGGCCTGGCGGTCGACCTTGGTGCATTGCCCGGCGTGCACCAGCGTCTTGTCGGCGAACGCCCCGATGCCCAGCGCGGGGGTGAGCTCGGTGCCGTCGGTCAGCGTCATCTTCTGCGCGGCGTTGAAGCTGCTGAAGCAGTATTGCGGCCGGCCGCGCTTGCAGGCCCGGCACTGACCGCACACCGCGCGCCAGTTCAGGATCACGAAGTCGCCCGGCTCGACGTTCGTCACGCCCGGCCCGACCGCCTCGACGGTGCCGGCCGCCTCGTGGCCGAGCAAAAACGGGTACTCGTCGTTGATGCCGCCCTCGCGGTAGGTCAGGTCGGTGTGGCACACGCCGCAGGCGATGATGTCGACCAGCGCCTCGCCGGGCCCGGGGTCCGGGACGACGATGTCCACCAGCTCGACGGGTTCGCCCTTCTTGCGTGAAATCACTCCGCGCACTGTCTGACTCATGCGCTCCAACCTACGGTGTAGCGTCTGCAGAGCGTGACGGCACCTGAAACCACCTCGGAAACCACCGAAGATTTCGCCGGGCGGATGGTCGCGGCCATCGACGGCGCGAGCCTCACGATCCTGCTGAGCATCGGGCATCAGACCGGCCTGCTCGACACCATGGCCGGGCTGCCGCCGGCCACCAGCGCGCAGATCGCCGAGGCCGCCGGGCTCAACGAACGCTACGTGCGGGAGTGGCTGGCAGGCATGACCGCCGGGCACGTCATCGACTACGACGCCAACGCCGGCACCTACTCGTTGCCCGCGCACCGGGCCGGCGTGCTCACCCGTGCGGCGGGCCCGGACAACCTGGCCCTGGTGGCCCTGTTCCTTCCGCAGCTCGGCGAGGTCGAGCAGAAAATCGTCGGTTGCTTCCGGGAGGGCGGCGGGCTGCCCTACAGCGAATTCCCGCGCTTCCACACGCTGATGGCCGAGCAGAGCGCCGCGGTGTTCGACATCGCGCTCGTCGACGTCGTGCTGCCCTTGGTCGACGGCCTGCCCGAACGGCTGCGTGCCGGCGCCGACGTCGCCGACTTCGGCTGCGGCAGCGGCCACGCCATCAACGTGATGGCCCAGGCGTTTCCGGCGAGCCGGTTCACCGGCATCGACTTCTCCGACGAGGCCGTCGCGGCCGGCGTCGCCGAGGCCGCGAGCCTCGGATTGACGAACGCCACCTTCGAGGGCCACAACCTGGCACACCTGGACAAGCGCGAGGCCTACGACGTCATCACCGTGTTCGACGCCATCCACGATCAGGCGCATCCGGCGCGGGTGCTGGAGAACATCTACCGCGCGCTGCGGCCGGGCGGGGTCTTGCTGATGGCCGACATCAAGGCGTCGAGCCGGCTGGAGGAGAACGTCGGGATCCCGATGAGCACCTACCTCTACACCGTCTCGCTGATGCACTGCATGACGGTGTCGCTGGCGCTGGACGGCGCCGGGCTGGGCACCGCGTGGGGCACGCAGCTGGCCACCTCGATGCTCGGCGACGCCGGGTTCGGCGACATCCGGGTGGCCGAGATCGACTCGGACCCGATCAACAACTACTACATCGCCCGGAAGTGACGCCCGGCCACGACGCCCTGGACGCCATCGCCGACTGGCCGGTGACGGCCGCCGCGGCCGCCGTCGTCGGGCCCGACGGGGTGCTGGCCACCCACGGCGACACCGAGCGGGTCTTCGAGCTGGCGTCGGTCACCAAGCCGCTGGTGGCCCGGGCCGCGCACGTCGCGATCGAGGAGGGTGTCGTCGAGCTGGACACCCCGGCCGGCCCGCCCGGGTCCACGATCCGCCACCTGCTGGCACACGCGTCGGGCCTGGCGATGCACAACGACCGCGTGCTGGCCAAGCCGGGCACGCGGCGGATGTATTCCAACTACGGGTTCGGCGTGCTGGCCCGGGTGATCGAGGCGGAGTCGGGGATCGAATTCGGCCGCTACCTCGCCGAGGCGGTGTGCGAGCCGCTGGGCCTGGCGGCCACCCGGCTGACCGGCGGAGCCGATGCCGCCGGGTTCGGCGCGACGTCGACGGTCGCCGACCTGGCGGTTTTCGCCGGCGACCTGCTGCGGCCGGCGACGGTCTCGGCCGAGCTGCACGCCGAGGCCACGACCGTGCAGTTTCCCGGCCTGGACGGGGTGCTGCCCGGCTACGGCGTGCAGCGGCCCAACGATTGGGGGCTGGGTTTCGAGATCAGGGACGCCAAGTCGCCGCACTGGACGGGCGCGCGCAACTCGGGGCGCACGTACGGCCATTTCGGTCAGGCGGGCGGGTTCATCTGGGCCGATCCCGAGGCCGACCGCGCGCTGGTGGTCCTCACGGACCGCGATTTCGGGGAGTGGGCGCTACGGCCGTGGCCTGCACTTTCGGACTTGGTGCTGGCCGAGTGATATTTAGCCACTCCGCACACTAGCGCAACAGGGGTATCAGAGGGCACAATAGACACGCAGGACACAATAATTTAGCAATTATCCGCAAGCTATCTCCGCTTCGAGCGGTCCACCAGGTCGTTGGGGAAGACGTCCCTCGTGGAACCGAAGGAGCAAGAGATGCGTGCGTCGAACCAATTTGCCGACGTGACGACCGGTGTGGTGTACGTCCATGCCTCGCCCGCCGCGGTGTGCCCGCATGTCGAGTGGGCGTTGTCGTCGACCCTGCAGTCCAAGGCCAACCTGGTCTGGACGCCGCAGCCGGCGATGCCCGGGCAGCTGCGCGCGGTCACCAACTGGGTCGGGCCGGTGGGCACCGGCGCCCGGTTGGCCAACGCCCTGCGCTCCTGGTCGGTGCTGCGCTTCGAGGTCACCGAGGATCCCAGCCCCGGCGTCGACGGCCACCGGTTCAGCCACACCCCGCAACTGGGCCTGTGGAGCGGGTCGATGAGCGCCAACGGCGACATCATGGTCGGCGAGATGCGGCTGCGCGCGATGATGGCCCAGGGCGCCGACACGCTCGCCGCCGAGCTGGACTCGGTGCTGGGAACGGCGTGGGACGAGGCGCTCGAGGTCTATCGCGACGGCGGCGACGCCGGCGAGCTGACCTGGCTCAACCGGGGTGTCGGCTAGTGTCTTCGGACCGATAGGCGACTGTGGATTTCGGTAGCGCATGCGCTACCGAAATCGAAGATCCACTAATGGTCTTGATAGGCCCGCGGCCGCAGGATCTGCAGCGCCGCGGGCACCGCGGAAATCTCGGCGGGCAGCGCGCACGCGAAGTCGCCGTCGGCGTAGACGTTGATGCCGGGGCACTCGACGTGGATCGACGCGGCCCGCGCGGTGGTCACCTCGTCGAGGTCGACGTGCGTGCCCTTCATGACGGTGGGGAACAGGCGGACCAGCTTCGTCCGCGACGCCGAATGGGCCATGGTGATGTCGAGCAGGCCGTCGGTGGGGTCGGCGTTGGGACAGATCAGCAGCCCGCCGCCGTAGCTGCGGGTATTGCCGAAGGCCGCCAGCGTGATGTCGGCGTCGATCTCCTTGGTGCCGTCGAGCACCAGCCGGAACGGCAGCAGCCGCAGCTGTGACAGCTCGGCCAGCATCGCGATGTAGTAGCGCAACCGCCCGTGCGGCCAGGTCATCCTGTTGGCGCGGTCGGTCACCAGGGAGTCGAAGCCGGTGGCCGCGACGGTGCCGAACCACTTCTCGGCGTCACCCCACCGGATCCGGCCCAGGTCAATGGTTTCCGTCCAGCCGTCGGCGACGACGTCCGCCGCGGCCGCGGGATCCTTTGTGGGGATGCCGAATTCACGGGCGTGGTCGTTGCCGGTGCCGGCCGGGACGATGCCCAGCGGAACGTGGCTGCCCGCCAGCACCTGCAGCGCGTTGGAGACCACGCCGTCGCCGCCGGTGACCATCACCGCGTCGGTTCCCCTTTCGAGTTCGGAAGCGACGAGGTGGCGCGCGTCCTCGGCGTCGTCGCCGATGATCTCGGTGACCTGCACATCCCGCTCGTGCAGGCGGCCGATCGCGATCTGGGCCGCACGTATCGCGGCGCCGTGGCCCGAGACGGGATTGGTTAGCGCGGTGACTTTGCCGACCTCGCGGCGGATCACGGAATCAGCTTGCCGGGGTTGAGGATTCCGGCCGGGTCGAGCGTCGCCTTGACCGCGCGCAACACCTGGACGCCCAGTTCGCCGACCTCGGCGCGCATCCAGGGCCGGTGGTCGGCGCCGACGGCATGGTGGTGGGTGATGGTGCCGCCGTGGGCGATGATGGCGTCCGAGGCGGCCTTCTTGGCGGCCCGCCATTGGTCGATCGGGTTGCCCCGCTGCCCGGCGACGATGGTGAAGTACAGCGAGGCGCCGGTGGGGTAGACGTGCGAGATGTGGCACATCACCAGCGCCGGGGTGCCCGACTCGGCCAGCGCGCTCGTAAGAGCTTGCGTGACAGCGGCTTTCAGCGTCGACACATTGGACCAGTCGGTGGCCGTCTCGAGCGTCTCGCAGAGCGCGCCCGCGGACAACAGCGAGTCGCGCAGATACGGCGCGCCGAACCGGCCGCGCTCCCAGGCCCGCGCCGGCCCCTCGCCCAGCGACCTGCCGCCCCGCGCCGCCAGCAGGGCGCGGGTTTCGGCATGCCGGTGATCGACGTGTTCCTTGGTGCCCTCGAACACGGTGAGCCCCAGGCACCCGCCGGTGACCTGGCTTTCGCCGATCGCCTCGGTGGTGGCCAGGTTGACCCCGGTCTCGACCTCGTCGGAGAGCCGGATGACGGTGGGGCCGGTGCCGATCTGGGTGACGGCGCGCAGCGCCGCGGCGCCGGTCTCGAAATCGGGGAACGACCACGCCTCGTAGGCGACGGCCTCGGGGATGCGGTGCACGCGCAGCCGCACCCGGGTGATGACGCCGAAGGTGCCCTCCGAGCCGAGCAGCAGCTGGCGCAGGTCGGGGCCTGCGGCCGATGCCGGCGCGCGGCCCAGCTCCAGCGTGCCCACCGGGGTGACCATGCGCAGGCCGCGCACCATGTCGTCGAACCGGCCGTAGCCCGCCGAGTCCTGACCCGACGATCGCGTCGCGGCGAAGCCGCCGATGGTGGCGTACTCGAAGCTCTGCGGGAAATGCCCGAGCGAAAAGCCGCGCGCGCCGAGCAGGCGTTCGGCGTCCGGGCCGGTGACTCCGGCGCCGAGGACGGCCTGTCCGGACACGTCGTCGAGCTCGATCAGCTGGTCGAATCGCCGCAGGTCGAGCGAGACCACGGCGTCGAACTCGCCGCGGGTGGGGTCGAGGCCGCCGACCACGTTGGTGCCCCCGCCGAACGGGATCACCGCGATGCGGTGCTCGGAGCAGTAGCGCAGGATCGCGGCGACCGCGTCGTCGTCCCCGGGCAGCAGGACGGCATCGGGCGCGTCCTGGACGCCGGCGTCCCTGCGTCGTAGCAGGTCGAGGGTGGATTTTCCGCCGGCGCGCAGCAGCCGGTCGCGGTCGTCGGTGCGGCAGTGTTCGGCGCCGACGATGCCGGCCAGCGCGTCTTTGTCGGCCGGCGACAACGCCGACGGGCGCAGCCTCACGTCGTCGGCGCCGATTTCGGTTTCGCCCGAATCCTGCAGTCCCACAGCCTGTTTCAGCAGGGAGCGGATGCCCTCCGAGAGGGGCTTCGCCGCGGCGGGGTCCCCCCACGCGTTCCATTTCATCGGCGGGAGGAGGTCATCGGCGTGCGTCATGCGTTACAGTATTACACATGCTGTCAATCAGTAACGCTGCGTCGGATACCGGGGACCGGATCCTGGCGGCGGCGGCCAGCTGCGTCGTCGATTTCGGGGTGGACCGGGTGACCCTGGCGGAAATCGCGCGCCGGGCGGGCGTCAGCCGGCCGACGGTGTACCGCCGCTGGCCGGACACCAAGTCGATCGTGGCGGCGCTGCTGACCCGGCACATCACCGGCGTGATGCGCGACGCGCCGTTGCTCGGCGACGACCGGGAATCGCTGGTGCGACAGATCGTCACGGTGGCCGACCTGCTGCGCCGGGACGACCTGGTGATGTCGGTGCTGCACTCGGAACTGGCGCCGATCTACATCACCGAACGCCTCGGGGCCAGCCAGCGGCTGCTGATCGACGCCCTGGCCGAGCGGCTGCGCGCGGCCCAGCGCCACGGCAGCGTCCGCGCCGGGAACCCGCTGCAGATGGCGACCATGGTGCTGCTCATCGCCCAGTCGACCATCCAGTCCGAACGCATCGTCCGGCCGATCCTGGACGCCGGCGCGCTGGCCGCCGAACTCGCCTACTCGCTGAACGGATACCTGTCGTGAACCTTTCCGCGTTGAACGCCGCGCGCCGCGCCGCCGACCTGAGCGCCCTGGCCGACGGCGCGCCGCTGGACGTCGTCGTGATCGGTGGCGGCATCACCGGCGTCGGGATCGCGCTGGACGCCGCCTCGCGCGGCCTGCGGGTGGCGCTGGTGGAGAAGCACGACCTGGCGTTTGGCACCAGCCGATGGAGTTCCAAGCTGGTGCACGGCGGCCTGCGCTACCTGGCGAGCGGCAACGTGGGCATCGCCCGGCGCAGCGCCGTCGAACGCGGAATCCTGATGACGCGCAACGCCCCTCATCTCGTTCACCCGATGCCGCAGCTGGTGCCGCTGCTGCCGTCGATGAGCCGCGGCAAGCGGGCGTTGGTGCGCGCCGGGTTCCTGGCCGGCGACGGGTTGCGGGCGCTGGCGGGTACGCCGTCGTCGGTGCTGCCGCGGTCGCGGCGGGTCTCGGCGCGGCGCGTCGTGGAGATGGCGCCCACGGTGCGGCGCGACGGCCTCGACGGCGGCTTTCTGGCGTACGACGGGCAATTGATCGACGACGCCCGGCTGGTGACCGCGGTCGCGCGCACCGCGGCGCAGCACGGCGCCCGCATCCTGACCTATGTCGCGGCGTCCGAGGCGACGGGCACCTCGGTGCGGTTGACCGATCAGCGCACCGGGCAGTCGTTCGACGTCTCGGCCCGCGCGGTGATCAACGCGGCCGGGGTGTGGGCGGCCGAGATCGACGATTCGTTGCGGCTGCGGCCCAGCCGCGGGACACACCTCGTCTTCGATGCTCATGCGTTCGGGAATCCGACTGCGGCCCTTACGGTTCCGATTCCCGGCGAACTCAACCGCTTCGTGTTCGCCATGCCCGAGCAGCTGGGCCGGGTTTATCTCGGTCTGACCGACGAAGACGCGCCCGGCCCGATCCCCGACGTGCCCGAACCGTCCGGCGACGAGATCGCGTTCCTGCTGGACACGGTGAACACGGCGTTGGGGACTTCACTCGGCACCACGGACGTGATCGGCGCCTACGCCGGTCTGCGGCCGCTGATCGACACCGGTGAGGGCCGCACCGCCGACGTGTCGCGCGAGCACGCCGTCATCGAGTNGGGTTGCCCGCGTCGCTGGTGGCGCGGTACGGCGCCGAGGCGTTCGGCGTCATCGCGAACGCGACGTGCGACCGCCCGGCCGAGCCCGTCGCCGAGGGCATCGACGTGACCAGGGCGGAGTTCGAGTACGCGGTGACGCACGAGGGCGCGCTGGACGTCGACGACATCGTGGATCGGCGGACGCGGATCGGCCTGGTGGCCCAGGATCGCGAGCGGGTGGTCGCCGTAGCGGGGGACTTTGTCGCTGGCTTCGTAAAATGATAGCAGCTATCATTTCAATGTGACTTCCACATTGAGGGTGCCGGTGCTGGTGGTGGGCGCGGGCGCCGCCGGCCTGGCAACCGCTGCGCTGCTCGCCAAACATGGCGTTAACTCGCTGCTGGTCGAAAAGCGCAGCGAGGTCTTCATCTATCCGAAGGCGCGCAATTTGAGCTTCCGCAGCCTGGAGATCCTGCGAGGTCTGGGACTGACCGACGAGGTCCACGCGATCGCCGATGGCGTTTCGGACATGCGGAGCAAGCCGACGCTCAGCAGCGCCGAAGAGCACCAGGCGCTCGACGTCAACGCCATCTTCTCGCCGTTCAGGGATCTGAGCCCCGAGCCCGGCGGGCAATACTGTCCGCAGAGCGCGTTCGAACCGATCCTGGCCGCGTATACCCGCCGGCACGGTAGCCAGGCGCGCTACGCCACCGAATTGTGTTCGTTCGAACAAGACGAAAGCGGCGTCACCGCGGTGGTACGTGACCGGGAGTCGGGCGCGACGCAGGCGGTACGCGCCGCCTATCTCGTCGCCGCCGACGGCGTGCACAGCCCGGTCCGCGACGCCCTCGGCGTGACGGCCTCCGGCTATGGGGCGCTGCCGATCTATGTCGTCTTCATTTACTTCCGGGGCCCGTGGCGAAAGTTTGTCCCACAGCTGCGCGGCGGCGACGGCGTCCAGGTCAAAAACCCCGACGTGGAGGGCATCTTTCTGCCGGTGCGCGACGACTTCGGCATGTTCATCACCACGTATTTTCCCGACCGCGGGGAGACCGCCGATCAGTTCACCGCATCGCGGTGCCGAGACCTGCTGACGAAAGCGATCGGTAAGCCGATCGACCTGGAGGTCATCGACATCGCGCCGTGGCAGCCCTACGAGCGGGTGGCCGACCAATTCCAATGCGGCCGAATCTTTCTCGTCGGCGACTCGGCCCACACCATGCCTCCATTCAAGGCCGGCGGGGCCAACACCGCCATCCAGAGCGCGCACAACCTGGCCTGGAAGCTGGCCGCCGTCTTGAACGGGACGGCCGGCCCGGGCCTGCTCACCACCTACCACGCCGAAAGACACCCGGTGGGGCGCTTCAATGCGCGCCAGTCGCTGACGGGCCCATCGCTGGCCTTTCTCCGGTTGGACGACGACCGACCGCTATTGCCCGCTGACGAAGAGGTGCCGATGTTCCCCCTGCTGATCGGCTACCAATACCGCTCGGCCGCAGTGGTTTCCGATTATCCCGTTCCGGCGCGTCCGGACGCCGTGTCACTGGTGCAGGAATTGCGCGGGCAACCGGGCACCCGCGTCCCGCACGCCTGGGTGGTCGACGGCGGGAAGCGGGTCTCCACCCTCGATCTGCTCGGTCCCGGCTTCACGTTGTTGACTGGAGACGACGATGCCGGATGGTCTGACGCCGCAGCCTGCGTGTCGCAGGCCGAAGGCGTCCCGATCACCTTGCAGCGCATCGGAACTGCGCGCGACGGCGGCGGATCCTGGGTTGCCGCCACGGGTCTGGCGCCGGACGGGGCGTTGTTGGTGCGACCCGACGACTTCGTCGGCTGGCGCGCCGACAGGCTTCCGCGTTCGCCAAGAACCGACCTGGGCCGGGTGCTGGGTCAGATCCTCGCCCGGACACCATGAGCGGCGCGCCGAGCTCCGAAACGGTGGCCTGTCTCGGCTCGAGCACCACCGCGTCTAGGGGAACCTACAACTGGATCGGCGAGCTGGAAAAGCGGCCCCAAAACCGCCGATTTCGATTCGTCAATCTCGGTGTGGGCGGGGATCTGTCGTTCAATGCCGTCCGGCGCCTTGACCGAGTGATCGCACTGCGGCCAGACCGGGTCATCGTGCTCATCGGGACGAACGACGTCATGGCGAGTGTCTTTCCCAACTTTCGCCGATTCGCCCGGGTCTGGAAGCGACTCTCCGAAGAGCCGTCGCCGGCGCGGTTCGAACAGAACCTCGCGATCATCGTGCGCCGGCTGCAACGGGACGCCGATGCGCGGGTGGGGCTGAGTTCCCTTGCGCCGCTGGGCGAAGAGCCCGGTTCGTCCCATCCGGTTCAGGTGCGGCTCAACAGTCTGATCGCCACCTACAACGGCGTCATCCGCGAGGTCGCCTCGACGGCGTCTGCGCATTACATCCCGTTCTACGAGGCTTTCCAGGAGCGCCTCGCGCGGACGACGGCGACCAAACCGCTCACCCGTTTCTCGTTCGCGGCGCTCTACCGCGACTACCTATTGCGGGAAATGATTATGCGCCAAAGCTTTGACGAAATCTCCCGCAGCAACGGTTGGCAATTCCACATCGACGGCATTCACCTCAACACCGCGGGCGGGCGCATACTCACAGAAACCGTTCAGCAGTTCTTGGACGCCTGAAGGCGCTCGGCGAGCATCGTCGACCGGCCGCTCGCGGATAAGAGGTGCGTTACAGCGGGATGTTCTTGTGGCGGCCGCGGCGAACGGGCGCCTGCGCCAGCGCCTCGGTGAGCTTGCTGCGGGTGTGCGCCGGGTCGATCTTCTCGTCGACCACGCCGATCTCGATGGCGCTGTCCACGCCACCGGCGATCCGCTCGTGTTCGGCGGCCAATTCGTCGTGCAGCGCCTCGCGCTCGTGGTCGGGCGCGGCGGCCAGCTTCTTCTTGTGCAGGATGCCGACGGCGGCCTTGGCGCCCATCACCGCAACCTCCGCGTCCGGCCAGGCGAACACCTTGGTCGCGTTCAGCGAGCGGGAGTTCATCGCGATGTAGGCCCCGCCGTAGGTCTTTCGGGTGACCAGCGTGACGCGCGGCACGGTGCACTCGCCGAAGGCGTGCAGCAGCTTGGCGCCGCGGCGCACCACGCCGCCCCACTCCTGGTCGACGCCCGGCAGGTAGCCCGGCACGTCGACGACCACGATCAGCGGGATGCCGAAGGCGTCGCAGAGCCGCACGAAACGCGCGGCCTTCTCGGCGCTTTCGGAGTTCAGGCACCCGCCGAGTCGCAGCGGGTTGTTCGCCAGCACGCCGACCGTGCGGCCGGACAGCCGGCCCAGCCCGACCACCATCGACGGTGCCCAGTTGGCCTGGAACTCGTCAAAGGACGGCGTGCCGTCATCATTCGAGTCGAGGATCGCGGTCACGATCGGGTGCACGTCGTAGGCCCGCCGCGCCGACTCGGGCAGCAGCGCGTGGATGTCGGTGTCGCCGGCCTCGGCCTTGCTGCGGTCGAAATGACCCTGCTGGCAGAACAATCCGACCAACCGGCGGCCGCGCTCGTAGGCGTCGAGCTCGTCGTCGGCGACGATGTGGCACACCCCGGACTTCTTGTGGTGGGTCTCGGGGCCGCCGAGCGAGGCCATGTCGACGTCCTCGCCGGTGACGCTGCGCACCACGTCGGGGCCGGTGACGAACACCCGGCTCTCCGGCGCCATCACGATGACATCGGTCAGCGCGGGGCCGTAGGCGGCGCCGCCGGCGGCGAAACCGACGACGACCGAGACCTGCGGGATGTAGCCGGACGCGCGAATCATGGCCTCGAACACGGTGCCGACCGCGTGCAGCGCCTTGACGCCCTCGGCCAACCGCGCCCCACCCGAGTGCCAGATGCCCACGATCGGGCTCTGCTCCTCGATGGCCGTGTCGTAGGCGTTGACGATGTGCCTGCAGCCCTCGGTGCCCATCGCGCCGCCCATCACGGTGCCGTCGGTGCAGAACGCGATGGTGCGGATACCGTTCACGGTCCCCGCGGCGGACAGCACGCCCGAGCGGTCACGCTCGTGCAGGAGTTCCACGGTGCCGTCGTCGAAGAAGTTGCTCAGACGCAGCAACGGGTCCCGGGGGTCGAGCGACTCGCCAACCGACGCGGGGGCCATGATTGTCATCGCAGGTCTCCTGTTCCGAATGTGCTCGCCGATGAAGGCGGGGTCAGTACCGCCCGAAGGCGAGCGCGACGTTGTGGCCGCCAAATCCGAACGAGTTGTTGATCGCGTACTTGTAGTCGCCCGGGCGCGGCTTGCCTGCCACCACGTCCAAATCGATTTCCGGATCGAGGTTTTCCAGGTTCAGTGTGGGCGGAACCACCTGATCCCGCAATGCGAGGACGGTCAGGATCGACTCCACCGCGCCGACCGCACCCACCGAGTGGCCGAGTGCGGCCTTGGGCGCGTAGACCGCCGGCTTGTTGCTACCCAGCGCCTTCTTGATCGCCCGGCTCTCGGCCAGGTCGCCCACCGAGGTGCCGGTGGCGTGGGCGTTGACGTGGTCGATGTCGCCGGGTGTCAGGCCCGCGAGCTGAATCGCCCGGGAGATCGCGTGCCCGGCACGCTCGCCGTTGGGGTCCGGGGCCACCATGTGGTAGCCGTCGGAGGTGATGCTGGCCCCCATCACTCGCGCCAGAATGGTGGCGCCGCGCGCCTTGGCGTGCTCCTCGGTCTCGATCACCATGAGAGCCCCGGCCTCGCCGAACACGAAGCCGGTGCGGTCCCGGTCGAACGGGCGGCACGCGCCCACCGGGTCGTCGTTCTTGGTGGACATCACGATGCGCATCTGGGCGAACGCGGCGATCGGCACGGCCTCGATCTTGGTTTCGACGCCGCCGCAGATCGCGATGTCGGCCTCGCCGAACACGATGTTGCGCCACGCCTGGGCGATGCCTTCGGAACCCGACGCGCACGCCGAAACCGGCGTGATCACACCGGCTTTGGCGTGCCGTTCCAGACCCACCGCCGCCGCGGCGCCGTTGGGCATGTACTTCTGCACACCGAGCGGCGAGACGGCCCTGAGCCCACGGGCCCGCATGTCGTCGTAGCTGAAGACCATTTCCTCCGACGAGCCCATGCCCGTGCCGATGGAGACCATCAGCCGGTTGGTGTCGACCTCGGGCGAGCCGGCGTTCTCCCACACCCGCCGGCCCAGGATGGTCGACATCCGTTGCAGGTAGCCGGTCCGGCGCAGCTCGATGCGCGTCAACTGGCTGTCGAACTCTTCCAGCAGGTGTCCGCCGATTCGCACCGGGAGGTCGAATTCCTCGACGAACGGGTCGTCAAGGACGCGGATGCCGCTTTGCCTGTCCTGCAACAACTTCCAGGTGGTTTCGGCGTCCGTCGCCAGTGCGGTCGTCATGGCGATGCCAGTGACGACTACATTCGGGAGGCCTTTCCCGGTAACCAGCTCTGTCATGGGTCTTGCGAAGATTCCTTCCGTGCTTTTCCGGCTCTAGTAACGCCCGAACGCGAGCGCCACGTTGTGGCCGCCGAATCCGAACGAGTTGTTGATCGCGTAACGGATTTCGCCGTAGCGGGGTTCGCCCGCAACCACGTCAAGGTCGATTTCAGGGTCGGGTGTTTCGTAGTTGAGTGTCGGCGGTATCACGCCGTCCCGAAGGCTCAGCACCGTCAGGACGGATTCGAGCGCGCCGACCGCGCCGATGGAGTGGCCCAGCGCCGACTTCGGTGCGTAGACCGCGGCCTGCTCGCAGCCGGCCACCCGGATGGCGTTGGCCTCGGCGCTGTCACCGATCGGCGTCGCGGTCCCGTGCGCGTTGATGTGGTCAACGTCCTTGGGGGACAAGCCCGCAAGCTCCAGCGACCGCGTCATCGCCCGGCCGG
The DNA here is from genome assembly GCF_900078675.2 of Mycobacterium interjectum. Lineage (GTDB taxonomy): Bacteria > Actinomycetota > Actinomycetes > Mycobacteriales > Mycobacteriaceae > Mycobacterium > Mycobacterium interjectum. The sequence goes on along the minus strand of NZ_LT546237.1, from coordinate 1,965,508 downwards.
CGCGCACGCCGTCCGCCGCGGGCGCCACCATGTGGAAGGCGTCCGAGGTGATGCCGGCGCCCAGCAGCCTGGCCAGCGGCTTGGCGCCGCGGGCCTTGGCGTGCTCCTCGGTCTCGATGAGCATCAGCGCCCCGGCCTCGCCGAACACGAAGCCGTCGCGGTCCTTGTCGAACGGGCGCGAGGCGCGCTCGGGCTCGTCGTTGCGGGTCGACATGGCCCGCATCATCGAGAACGCCGCGATGGGCAGCGCCTCGATGGGGCCCTCGACGCCGCCGCACACCGCGACGTCAGCGTCACCCATGACTATTTGACGCCACGCGTGCGCGATAGCCTCCGAGCCCGACGAACAGGCCGACACCGGGGTCATCACCCCGGCGCGCGCCCCGAGCTGCAGACCGACCACGGCGGCAGCACCGTTGGGCATGATCATCTGAACGGCGAGCGGCGACACCTTGCGGGGACCGCCCTCGTTCATCAGGTCATAGCTCTCGATGACCCGTTCGGCGCCACCCAGACCCGTGCCGACCACGACCGTGAAGCGGTCGGGGTCGACGTCCGGGCTGCCCGCGGTCTCCCAAAGCTGACCGGACAGCAACTTGCTCATCCGCTGGACGTAGGACATGCGGCGCAGGTCGAGCCGGCCCATGTGGTTGTCGACGGGCTCCTTGAGGTGTCCACCGATCTTGACGGGCAGGTCCCATTTGGTGACGAACTCGTCCTCGAGCACGCGGATGCCGCTTTCGCCGGCTAACAAACCCTTCCACGTGCTCTCGATGTCCGGCGCGATCGATGTCGTCGCCGTGACGGCGGTTACCACAACGCTGGGGTAACCGCCATTGGCAGTGGAAGGCTTGGTCACTTGCTGTCCGCTTCCAGCCTCGCCTTGACGTTGGCGACGGCTTCGGGGTTCTCGGTCTCCAGCTTGGCGCGCAGAGCCTCGGCGGCCTCGGGGTTCTCTTCCTCGAGCTTCTGGATGTAGGCGACCACGTCACCGACGGTGCGCAGACCGGCGAGATCCTCGTCGGGGATCTTGACGCCGTACTTGTCCTCGGTCTGCACCGCGATCTCGACCATCGACAGCGAGTCGATGTCCAGGTCGTCAACGAACGACTTCTCCGGGGTGACCTCGGACGGCTCAATACCGGTCACCTCTTCGATGATCTCGGCGATACCGGCGATGATTTCTTCCTGACTGACGGCCACGGCCTATTCCCTTCGTAATGTGTTGTGTGCAAATCGGATTGACGTTTGCAGTTTCTATTTGTACTGGCAGAAGCAGGCGTTTTAGAGGTTTGCCAACTCGTCCAGATCTGCGGGTGACTTGACGGCACGGGCCGTAACCCCCCGAAGTTCGCGTTTGGCGATACCGGTGAGCGTCCCCGCCGGGGGGAACTCCACGATCGCCGTCACATCGTGCGCACGCAGATACTCGGTGCACAGGTCCCAGCGCACCGGCTGGGTCAGCTGGGCGACCAGGGTGTCCATCGCGGCCGCCGCCGAGGCGACGGGCTTGCCGTCGCGGTTGGACAGCAGCGTGGCGGTGGGCTCGGCGGTCACAACGGCGGCCGCCGCCGCGGCGTAGCCGTCCAGGGCGGGAGCCATGTACTTGGTGTGGAACGCGCCGGCCACGCCGAGCGCGCGCACCCGCGCCTTGGCCGGCGGGTCTTCGGCGAGCTTCTCCAGCGACGACAGCGGGCCCGCGGCCACGATCTGGCCGGGCGCGTTGCGGTTGGCGGGGAACAGCTCGAGGTCCTCGAGGCGGCTCAGCACCTCGGCCTCGTCACCGCCGAGCACCGCCGACATGCCGGTGGGCTCGAGAGCGCAGGCCTTGGCCATTTCGGCGCCACGGGTGGCGGCGAGTGCGACGGCCTCATCGGCGGCCAGCACGCCGGCGATGGCGTAGGCCGCGATCTCGCCGACGGAGTGGCCCGCGACGATGATGTCCGCGCCGCTGAACAGGCCGCGCCGGGTCAGCTCCTGGTGGGCGAGCAGCGTGTTGGCGACGACCAGCGGCTGCGTCACCGCGGTGTCGGTGATTTCCTCGGTCGACGCGGTGGTGCCAAGCCGCACCAGGTCCAGGCCACTGGCCTTCGACCACAGGGCGAGCTGGTCGGCGGCGCCTGGCAGCTCCAGCCATGGCGACAGCATCCCCTCCGTCTGCGAACCCTGTCCGGGCGCAAGCAATGCGATCACGTGTCTAAGAGAACACTGTGGAAACGGTTTTGGCGGGTGTAACAGATTATGAACCTCGTCTTAGGTTTTTGTATACACCTTACAAAACGGCTCCGTAAGCTATGTTTTTGATACCGCGCCGCGACCTGTTGCCTAAATCACTGCCCGTCGGACTAACCCGCGGTACCGCTCCTGACCGGCAGGGGAACCGGCGCGACGGTGCTGGCGGCGACGCTGGTGGGCGCCGTCGGGTAGTTGAGCTGGCCGACCGTCGAGGCCACACGCAGCACGTATGCGTCGCGCGGCTGGGTGGGATCGCGCCCGGTGAAGTCGGTGATGCGCTTGAGCCGGTAGCGCACCGTGTTTGGATGAACGAACAACTTTCTGGCACAAGCTTCAATCGCGCCGCCACAATCCAAATAAGCGTCAAGCGTTTCGATCAGCGTCGGTCCGGCGTCGGCCAGCGGCCCCATCACGTCGGTGTGCAGTGCCACGATGGCCGACGCGTCGCCCATCAGGGCCCGCTCGGGCAGCAGTTCCCGGGCCAGCACGGGCCGTGGCGCGCCGCGCCAGCCGGCGACCGCGTTCATCCCGGAAATCGCCTCGCTGGCGCTGTGGTAGGCCGCGGTCAGCATGGCCGCCGTCGGCCCGATGACCACCGGGCCGTCGGAAAACGCGTTCAGCAGGTCGCCCAGGAATTTATCGGTCAGTGACAAATGGCCGGACACGATCGCCACCAGCCAGGTGCCGTGCACGTCGGTGAGCGCCGCCCGGCCGTGGCGCGCGGCGATGTCGCGGACGTCCTGGCTGGCCCGCTGGCTGCCGCCCTCGCCGTCCGGCTCGTCCCGCCTGGGCGCCGGTATCCCGACCACGACGGTCGCCGGCGCGGTGGTGTCCCAGTTCAGCGCGGCGGCGCGGGACAGCAGCTCCGGGCCGGTGTCGCCGCGCACCACCGCGTCGACGACGCTGGCCTCCATCCGGCTGTCCCAGGTGCCGCGCGCCTCGGCGGCCTCCGCGTAGGACGAGGCGGCGGTGAACGCCAGGTCGCGGCTGTACTTCAGGACGCCGACCGTCAGGGCGGTCAACTGCTCCTCGGAGCGGGCCACCAGCGGCAGCACCTCCTCGAAGAACTCCATCGTCACGCGCACCATGTCCACGCTGTGCCGCAGCGCGATCCGGCGGGCCAGGTCCTGGGGCACCAGCTCGAAGGCCTGCGCGGTGTAACTGACGTTGCTGTGCGGGTCCTGCATCCACTCGACGAAGTTGTTGATCGCCGTCTGCACCACCAGCGCCACGCTGGCCCGCTGGGAGGCCTCCAGGTCGGCGAAGAACGGCAACCGGTCCTGCATGATCGAGACCGCTTCGGTGGCCAGCCGGCCGGAGTACTGCTTCAGCCGCCGCAGCACCGAATCGGGCACCGTGTCCAGCAGTTCCAGCGGCGACCTGGGTCGGGCCGACGCGAACGGACCGGCGAAGGCGTTGTCATTCACCCCTAAAACCTACGCCAGAATTTGGAACTTTTCGCCAAGCCGGCGGGGTGTCGGGCTCGGGTGTGCGGCTGGCCGCACACCCGGCGGCGACTGCGCGGCTGGCCGCACCCTCGGCAGGCTAAGGGCCGGGGTCAGGCCACGCCGGGGTCGGACGTCTGCTCGGGCGCGGCCTGCACGTCGTCGATGCGGTACTGGCGGGCTGCCGCGAGCGGCACCGACGGGTCGATCTCCCCGTCGCGGGCCAGCGCCTCGAGCACCGCGACCACCTGCGACTCGGCGTCGGTGTTGAAGTAGCGCCGCGCGGCGGGCCGGGTGTCGGAAAAGCCGAACCCGTCGGTGCCCAGCGTGACGAAGGTGCCCGGCACCCACGGCCGGATCTGCTCGGGCACCGCGCGCATCCAGTCGGAGACCGCGACCACCGGGCCGGTGGCCCCCGCGAGGGCCCGGGTCACGTACGGGGTGGCGGCCGGCTGGTCCGGGTGGCGCAGCCTGGCCCGCTCGACGCAGACGCCGTCGCGGTTCAGCTCGCCCCAGCTGGTCACCGACCACACGTCGGCGGCGACGTCCCACTCGGCGGCCAGCATGTCGGCGGCCTGCAGCGCCGACGGCATGGCCACACCCGAGGCCAGGAGCTGCGCCTTGTTCGTGCGCTGTTCGGTGGCGGGACGGTAGCGGTAGATGCCGCGCAGCACGCCCTCGGGATCGAAGTTGTCCGGCTCCGGCGGCTGCGGGTACGGCTCGTTGTAGATGGTGATGTAGAAGAACACGTTCTCCGGGTTCTCCCCGAACATGCGGGCCAGCCCGCTTTCCACGATGTAGGCGATCTCGAAGGCGAACGCCGGGTCATAGGACACCACCGCCGGGTTGGTGGCGGCCAGCAGCAGCGAGTGGCCGTCGGCGTGCTGCAGGCCCTCACCGGTCAGCGTGGTGCGCCCGGCCGTCGCCCCGAGCAGGAAGCCGCGCGCCATCTGATCGGCGGCGGCCCACAGGCCGTCACCGGTGCGCTGGAACCCGAACATGGAATAGAAGATGTAGATCGGGATCATCGGCTCGTTGTGCGTCGCGTACGACGTGCCGGCCGCGATGAAGGAGCCCACCGACCCCGCCTCGTTGATGCCCTCGTGCAGGATCTGGCCGACTTCGCTTTCCTTGTAGGCCAGCATCAGGTCGGCGTCGACGGCGGTGTACAGCTGGCCCAGCCGGTTGTAGATCTTGAGCGACGGGAACCACGAGTCCATCCCGAACGTGCGCGCCTCGTCGGGAATGATCGGCACGATGCGCGGGCCAACCTCCTTGTGCCGCAACACTTCCTTGAAGGTACGCACGGTCGCCATGGTGGTGGCCACCTCCTGGTGACCCGATCCCTTGCGCAGCGCGGCGTAGGTGTCGCGGCCGGGCAGCGTCAGCGCCTTGGCCTTCGTCCGCCGTTCCGGAAGGAAGCCCCCCAGCGTGCGGCGCCGGTCGAGCAGGTACCGGATTTCCGGGGCGTCCGGGCCGGGGTGGTAGTAGGGCGGCAGGTAGGGATTCTCGTCCAGCTGCGCGTCGCTGATCGGAATCCGCATCGAGTCCCGGAACCACTTGAGGTCTTCCAGGGCAAGCTTTTTCATCTGGTGCGTGGCGTTGCGGCCCTGGAAGTGCGCGCCCAGCGAGTAGCCCTTGATGGTCTTGGCCAGGATGACCGTCGGCTGGCCCTTGTGGTCGATGGCGGCGCGGTAGGCCGCGTAGACCTTGCGGTAGTCGTGCCCGCCGCGCTTGAGGTTCCAGATCTCGGAGTCGGTCATGTGCTCGACGAGCGCCTTGGTGCGCGGGTCGCGGCCGAAGAAGTGGTCGCGCACGTAGGCGCCGTCGTTGGCCTTGTAGGTCTGGTAGTCGCCGTCGGGCGTGGTGTTCATCAGGTTGACCAGCGCGCCGTCCTTGTCGGCGTGCAGCAGGGCGTCCCACTCGCGGCCCCAGACCACCTTGATGACGTTCCAGCCGGCGCCGCGGAAGAACGACTCCAGCTCCTGGATGATCTTGCCGTTGCCGCGCACCGGGCCGTCGAGGCGCTGCAGGTTGCAGTTGATGACGAAGGTCAGGTTGTCCAGCCCCTCGAGCGCCCCCACGTGCGCCAGCCCGCGGCTCTCGGGCTCGTCCATCTCGCCGTCGCCCAAAAAGCACCACACGTGCTGGTCGGAGGTGTCCTTGATGCCCCGGTCGTGCAGGTAGTGGTTGAACCGGGCCTGATAGATCGCGTTGAGCGGGCCCAGGCCCATCGACACCGTGGGGAACTCCCAGAAGTCGGGCATCAGCCGCGGGTGCGGGTAGGAGGGCAGCCCGCCGCCGGGGTGGCTGTGCTCCTGGCGGAAGCCGTCGAGCCGATCCTCGCTGAGCCGGCCCTCGAGGAAGGCGCGCGCGTAGATGCCGGGGGAGGCGTGGCCCTGGATGAACACCTGGTCGCCGCCGCCGGGATGCGACTTGCCCCGGAAGAAGTGGTTGAAGCCGACCTCGTACAGCGCCGCCGACGAGGCGTAGGTCGAAATGTGGCCGCCCACGCCGATTCCCGGGCGCTGCGCGCGGTGCACCATGATCGCGGCGTTCCACCGGATCCACGCCCGGAAGCGGCGCTCGACATCCTCGTCGCCGGGGAACCAGGGTTCCAGCTCGGTCGGGATGGTGTTGACGTAGTCGGTCGACGTCAGCGACGGGATGGCCACTCGCTGCTCGCCGGCCCGCTCCAGCAGCCGCAGCATCAGGTAGCGCGCCCGCGCGGGCCCCGAGCGCTCCAGCAGTTGGTCGAAGGACTCGAGCCACTCCGACGTCTCGTCGGGGTCGATGTCGGGCAGGTAGGAAGCGACGCCCTCGCGGATCACCCGGACGCGGTCGGGTTCGCTTGCGCTGCTGGGGGATTTGGCCAGATCGTGGCGCGCGAACTCCGTGGTCAACTTCCGCTCCTGTATTCGGTTGCGTGGTGTCCTTCTATCGTGCCGCACCGACGTTTCCGGCGGGTAGCCGCGCCCGCAATCGGCACCCGGTAACGTCAGCAACCGTGCTCATCGGATGGCGTGCCGTCCCTCGCGTGCACGTGGGGGATTTCCCGAGGCGGGGCGCGCTGGCGCTTGGCTGCGTCGCGGCGCTGGTCATGGGGATCGTCGGGTGTACCAGCGTCACCAACGGCACCGCCACGCCCGATACCAAGGTCGCCCCGGCCTACCGGCAGTCGGTGTCCGCGTCGGTGTCGGCCTCCTCGGCCACGTCGCGGGTGCGGGAGTCGCAGCGTCAGCAGTCGCTGACGACCAGGGCCGTTCGCACCTCCTGCGACACGCTGGCCACCTCGGCCAAGGACGCGATCGACAAGGTCAACGCCTACGTCGCGGCGTTCAACGGGGGCCGCAACACCGGCCCGGCCGAGGGCCCGGCGATCGGCGCGCTGAACGACAGCGCCACCACGGTGTCCAACAGCTTCAACGATGCGCTGTCGCAGCAGCTGAAGGACGCGTTCAACGCCTATGTCGACGCGGCGCGCGCGGTGGCCAACGCCATCGGCACGCACGCGTCGATCGCGGAGTTCAACACGCGGGTCGACCAGCTCAACGACACCAAGACGAAGGCGCTGAAACTCTGCCTGGCATCCTTCTGAGGCACGGGTATGGACCGCGTTCTGGCTGTGCGACGATAATCCCCATCGCACGGTGCGCGGACGGTTGAGGAGGTTCCACGGTGGTCGCGGCGGATGACGCCTCGAGCTTCGCTCGCAAACTGGGCATCCAACGGGACCAAGTCGTCCAGGAGTGGGGCTGGGACGAGGACTCCGACGACGACATCCGGGCCGCGGTCGAGGAAGCATGCGGCGGTGAGTTGCTCGACGAGGACAGCGACGAGGTCATCGACGTCGTGTTGCTGTGGTGGCGCGACGGCGACGGCGACCTGGTCGACACCCTGATGGACGCGATCACCCCCCTGGCCGAGGACGGCGTGATCTGGGTGCTGACGCCCAAGACCGGCAAGCCCGGCCACGTGCTGCCCGCCGAGATCGCCGAGGCGGCCCCCACCGCCGGCCTGATGCCGACCTCGTCGGTCAACCTCGGCGACTGGAGCGCCAGCCGGCTGGTACAGCCCAAGTCGTCGCGGACCGGGAAGCGTTGATGCTGCCCGTCGGCACCGCCGCCCCCGACTTCACCTTGCGCGACCAGAACCAGCAGCCCGTCACCCTGAGCTCGTTTCGCGGCGTCAAGAACGTCCTGCTGGTGTTCTTCCCGCTGGCGTTCACCGGGATCTGCCAGGGCGAGCTGGACCTGCTGCGCGACCACCTGCCGCAGTTCGAAAACGACCACAGCGTGGCGATGGCGATCTCGGTGGGGCCGCCGCCCACGCACAAGATCTGGTCGCTCGAGAGCGGGTTCATGTTCCCGGTGCTCTCGGATTTCTGGCCGCACGGCGAGGTCAGCCAGGCCTACGGCGTGTTCAACGCCGACGCCGGCTATCCCAATCGCGGTACCTTCGTCATCGACCGGTCCGGCATAATTCGTTTCGCCGAGATGAAGCAGCCCGGCGAGTCTCGCGACCAGCGGCTCTGGCTCGACGCGCTGGCAGCTTTGCAGGACTGATTTTTGGGTGCTGAGCCGCCGGGCGGGTAGCCTGCGGCGGACCCCCGGGTTATCCCGGGGTCTCAGGGCGCGTAGCTCAGTGGTAGAGCTCTGGTCTTACACACCAGCGGTCGGCGGTTCGATACCGTCCGCGCCCACTCCCTCGTTCTCGCTTCGCGGGACGAAGCGCGCGTCAGGGCATCGCCGCCCCCAGACGGTATGCCCTTCGAAGCCAAGCGTTCTCGCCACGACGCGCTAGCGATCGGGGCCGGTTCTCCAGGCGCCCGGTGCCGTCGCACCGCACTATCCTGTCACCGCGAACCGGTTGGCTTTCCCGCCGCGGACCGCGCGCACGGTGATCGGCGGTGCGCGACGGCGCGGGCGCTGACACAACGTGTCACAACTAGGTGCGAACCGGGGAGTCGACGGGGCGCCGGCGCATGGTGTCTGCTGATCAGGCCGATTTGAGAGTCATTGCAAGGCTGTGCAATTCGGACTAAGCCCGAGCCGGGTCAAGTGGTCGCGGGTTCAGGTCCTGTGGCCCGATCACGAAAGGCACGCGCGTGGCGCCGCGAGGGCGCCCGACTCGAGCTCGTCAAGCTGCGTATCACCGCTGCGCCACCGCCGGACAGCAGGCGGCAAGTGGTCCTTGGCGACGCAGCGACGGTAGGCGAGGGTCTGAGTTCGCGGATGGCCCGGCTCGGGATGGGAAGCCATAACCATCTCGATGTAGGTTAGAGCGGCTAAGGTTACCCCTAAGCTAATTAGTTGAGTAACCTTCCCCCTTGTTAGGAAAGCGCCCATGACGACCTTTGAAACGAGGGTAGAGTCGCCAGATCCCAAGGTTTCTCCAAGCGCCGAGGAAGAGCGCGGCCCGCAGCGCGCCAAGAAGAAGGGGCTGCTGGGCCGCTTCTGGCTAATGCTCACGATCGTGGCTGTGGTCGCGCTGTCGGGATTCGTCGTGCACCGGCTGCACGGAATCTTCGGCGTCCACAGCGGTTCGTTCGGTGGCGGCGCACCTGGTGACGTCATCGACCAGTTCAACGCCAAGACGATCACGCTCGAGGTCTGGGGCTCACCGGGCAGCACGGCGACGATCAACTACCTCGATGAAAACTCGCATCCGCAGCAGGCCCTCAACGTCCCCTTGCCCTGGAGCACAGTATTGAGTTCAACGAAGCCCGGCATCCCGGCAAACCTGGTAGCGCAAGGAGACGGGAGTTGGATAGCCTGCCAATTCGTGGTGGACAACCACGACGGGCGCGGTGCAGTGATCAAGGGTGCTAATCACTCGCCCCCCAACGAAACAGTCAATGCCTTCGTCTACTGCCTGGACAAGTCCGCATGAGCGAGACCACCGAGGCTGCGCCGCGCGTCGATCAGCCGCTGATCCCGCCGTTCCTGCCGCGGATGATCCATCGGCTTGCGCTGCCGATCGTCCTGGTCTGGTTGGGTATCGTCTTCGTCACCAACACCATTTCCCCGCAGCTCGAGGTCGTCTCTAAGCGCCAGTCCGTGTCGCAGAGCCCTAGAGACGCAGTGTCCTTCCAGTCGATGATGCGCGTCGGATCGACGTTCAAGGAGTTCGACACCGACAGCTCGGCGATGATCCTCCTGGAAGGCGACAAGCCGCTGGGGGCCGAGGCACACCGCTACTACGACGAGATCGTCAAGCGACTCGAGCAAGACAAGAAACACGTTCAGCACATCCAGGACTTCTGGAGCGATCCCCTGACCGCGGCGGGCTCCCAGAGCCACGATCAAAAGGCCGCGTACGTCCAGGTCTACCTCGCCGGCAACATGGGCAGCGCCCAGTCCGGCGAATCCACGGATGCCGTCCGCAAGATCGTCAACTCGGTGCCTGCGCCGCCGGGGATCAAGGCCTACGTCACCGGGGCGGGTCCGCTGTTTGCCGATCAGTCCCACGCGGGCGAGAAGGGCGTCGCGAAAGTCACCATGGTCACCTTCGTCGTGATCATCGTGATGCTGCTGTTCGTCTACCGGTCGGTGATCACCATGCTGATCATGCTGGTCATGGTCTTCGTCGAATTGGCCGCGGCACGCGGTGTCGTCGCGACGCTCGGAAACTACGGCATCATGGGGCTTTCGACGTTCGCCAATAACATGCTCGTGCTGATGGCGATCGCCGCCGGCACGGACTACGCGATCTTCGTGGTCGGCCGATACCACGAGGCCCGCGGTCTGGGCGAGACGCGCGAAAAAGCGTTCTACACGATGTACCACAGCACGGCCCACGTCGTGCTGGGGTCGGGGCTGACCATCGCCGGCGCGATGTACTGCCTGAGCTTCTGCCGGTTGCCCTATTTTTCCTCCCTCGGCATACCCTGCGCCGTCGGCATGTTGGTCGCGGTCGTCGCGGCCTTGACTCTGGCACCGGCGGTCCTGACCGTGGCATCGTTCTTCAAGCTGCTGGATCCGAAGCGAAAGCTGCAGACCCAGGGCTGGCGACGCATCGGCACCGCCGTCGTCCGCTGGCCCGCACCGGTTTTCGCGGTGACCATCGCCGCCGCATTGGTTGGCCTGCTCGCTCTGCCCGGCTACAAGACGGACTACGATACCCGCCACTTCCTGCCGCAAGACACCCCGGCCAACGTCGGTTATGCGGCTGCCGACCGCCACTTCAACCAGGCCCGGCTGAATCCGGAGCTGTTGATGATCGAGACGGATCACGACCTGCGTAACCCGGCCGACTTCATCATCTTGGACAAGGTGGCCAAGGCGGTCTTCCACATCCCCGGTATCGGCCGAGTCCAGACCATCACCCGGCCATTGGGCACGCCGCTCGACCACAGCACCCTCGGTTTTCAGATGGGCGCACAGGCCGCCGGGCGGCTCGAGACCCAGCACTACCAGGAAGAGCAGGCGCAAAACCTGCTGAAGCAGGCGGAAGAGCTGCGCAAGACGATGGCGACGCTGCATGAGCAGATGCAGGTCACCCAGGACCTGAGCAACACCACACACGAAACCACCAAGCTCACCAAAGAAACGGTGAAGATCACCGAGGCGTTGCGCGACGACATCGCCAACTTCGACGACTTCTTCCGGCCGATTCGTAGTTACTTCTACTGGGAGAGGCACTGCTACGACATTCCGGCCTGCTGGTCGATACGGTCTATCTTCAATGCGCTCGATGGCATCGACCAGGTGGCTCAGAACATCGAGAACCTCAGCGCGAATCTCGACAAGCTGGATCAGATCCAGCCGAAGCTGGTGGCACTGATACCGCCGCAGATCGAGAGCCAGCAGCGCAACCTCGACACCATCATGTCGAACTATGCGACCACAAAGGGTCTCAACGACCAGGCGAGAGCGCAGGCCGACAACTCCACCGCGGAGGGCGATGCCTTCGACAAAGCGAAGAACGACGACACGTTCTACCTTCCGCCAGAGGCATTCAAGAGCCCCGATTTCGCGCGGGGTCTCAAACAGTTCATATCGCCGGACGGGCACGCTGTCCGGCTGATCATCTCGCATGAAGGCGACCCGGCGACTCCTGAAGGCATCAGCCACATCGAGCCGATCAAGCAGGCTGTGCACGAGGCGATCAAGGGCACGCCCTGGGAGGGCGCCAAGGTATATCTCGGCGGTACCGCCGCTACGTATAAGGACATGCACGACGGCTCCAACATCGACCTGTTGATCGCCGGAATTTCCGCGGCCACACTGATTTTCGTCATCATGTTGGTGATTACCCGAAGCGTCGTTGCGGCCTTCGTGATCGTCGGTACGGTGTTGCTATCGTTGGGCGCCTCGTTCGGACTCTCCGTGCTCCTATGGCAATACATCCTGGGCATCAAGTTGCACTGGATGGTGCTGGCGATGGCGATCATCCTGTTGCTGGCGGTCGGCTCGGATTACAACCTGTTGCTGATATCGCGGTTCAAGGAGGAAATCCACGCCGGGCTCAAGACGGGGACGATCCGCGCGATGGCAGGTTCGGGCTCGGTGGTTACCGCCGCCGGTCTGGTGTTCGCCGCCACCATGGCCACGTTCATGTTCAGCCCGCTGCGGGTGATGGCCCAGGTGGGTACGACGATCGCGCTGGGTCTGTTGTTCGACACTTTGATCGTGCGGTCGTTCATGACACCGTCGCTGGCCACCTTGCTCGGGCGCTGGTTCTGGTGGCCGCAGCATGTGCGTCCGCGGCCGGCCAGCACCATGCTCCGACCGTACGGACCGCGCACCGCCGTGCGCGAGCTGATCCTCAACGACGTTGACGAGCACCCACCGGGCGGACTGGTCAAAAAGCGCTAAACCTATGTCGAAAACCTTGCTGAACTCGGGCAGTAGAAGTTCGGGCGGATTCAACGCCGGCGACTGTCAGTCCGGGTTCTTCGGCGGCGCGTAAGCAACGTTGTGCGGGCGGCCGGAGGCGCGGTCCGGACGGCCATGTGGCAACCTCAGGGGCGTGAACGAGCAACCCGTGGAGCCGTTTCGCGTCGACGTCCCCGACGACGTTTTGGAGGACCTTCGCGGGCGCCTGCAGCGCACGCGGTGGCCCGAAGCCGAATGCGTCGACGACTGGAGCCAGGGCATCCCGCTGGGATACACGCGCGAGCTGGCCGCCTACTGGGCGACCCAGTACGACTGGCGCTCCCGTGAGGCCGCGCTGAACCGCTTCGATCAGTTCGTCACCGACATCGACGGGCTGGACATCCACTTCATCCACCAGCGCTCGCCGCACGACGACGCCTTCCCGCTGCTGATCACCCACGGCTGGCCGGGCTCAATCGTGGAGTTTCACAAGGTGATCGAGCCGCTGACCAACCCGGCATCCGGGCGCGCCGAGGACGCCTTTCACGTCGTGTGCCCCTCACTGCCCGGCTACGGGTTCTCCGGCAAGCCCACCCGCGCCGGGTGGGGCGTCGAACGGATCGCCGAGGCATGGGAGACGCTCATGCTGCGCCTCGGCTACGACCGGTACGGCGCGCAGGGCGGCGACTGGGGCGCCGCCGTCACCACCCAGATCGGTCGAAATCGAGGCCACTGCGCGGCCATTCACCTGAACATGCCGATCGGGCGGCCCACGCCGGAGTCCCTGAAGAACCCCACCCCCGAGGAGCAACGCGCGCTGGCCTCGATGGCCGAGCACCGCAAGTGGGGCACCGGCTATTCCAAGCAGCAGTCCACCCGGCCGCAAACGCTGGGCTACGGGCTGGTCGATTCGCCGGTGGGCCAGCTGGCGTGGATCGTCGAGAAGTTCTGGGCGTGGGCCGATTGCGACGGGCACCCCGAGAACGTGTTCAGCCGCGACGAGCTGCTGGACAACGTGATGGTCTACTGGGTCACCGCCACCGGCGCGTCGTCGGCCCGGCTGTACTGGGAAAGCTTCCGGGTGTTCGGCCAGCTGGACCGCGTCGAATTGCCCAGCGGCGTCAGCGCTTTCCCGGGCGAGCTGCTGAAGGCGCCGCGAAGCTGGTGCGAGCCGGTGTACAACCTCACCCACTGGACGGACATGCCGCGCGGCGGGCACTTCGCCGCGTTCGAGCAACCGGAGCTGTTCGTGGACGATGTGCGCGCGTTCTTTGCGACAGTGCGCTAGACGATACGCCAGCCCCTGCGCGCCCGAAAACGCATGTCCCACAGGTAAATCTGATAACCCAAGACCCACGCCCGATGCGGGACAAGGCGGTCGGCCAGCCGCAGGGCGGCCAGCAGCCACTCGAACCGGCGCTGCTGGGCCTGCGACCACTCCAGCCGCATCATCGCCCGGAACTCGGGGGCCAGGAATCCCGTCGTCGCGAACAGGTTGAACGGCCCCGCCAGGACCCGCAGCGGCCACGGCAGGAACGCCATCGAGGCCACCCCGCGCAGGTGCTCGCGCACGGGCGGGTCGATGCGCAGCTCGTCGAGGGAGCGCTTCCAGTAGTCGTCGAACGCGGCGCGGTCCTGCGGCCACATGCGCTCCGGCACCTGCAGCGTGGTGCCCAACCGCTTGGCGTCGCGGTAGACGGCGTCGGCGGTGGCATCATCCAGTGGCCCGTGCAAAAACTCGTGCTGCTCAACGAAATACCGGTACAGGCAGGACGCCACCCACAGCTGCAGCTTGGGGTCGAAGGCGTTGTAGGACACCGGACTCGACGATGTCGAGCGAACCTGCCGGTGCGCGACGTCCACGGCGCCGCGGATCAGCGCCCGATCGGACTCAGTCCCGATGGCCGCCACCGCCAGGTAGGTCCCGGTGGTGCGGGCGCGCTTGAACGGATGCTTGTAGACGTTGCCGCTGTCCACCGGGCTTTCCAGCACGCCGTAACCCACGCCGGGCAGCGACAGCTGCATGATCACGTTCGCGGCGGGCAACAACACCGCCGCCGGGTTCAGCAGATCGGCGATCCGGGTCGCGGGCCGCCTCATTGCGGTTTACCCCTCATGGAGTCGAGTACACCACGGCGGACGTTAGTTCCGCCGAAAAGTGGGCAGACGTGGGCGATGAGTACTCAACCCGGTAACCCGGGCCCGCCGCTGGCCCGCCCGCCCAACCTGGCACCGACCACCGTGTCCGACGCGTTGCTCTGGTGGCTGGTGGGCCTGCTGATCCTCGTTGTGATCGTGGCGGCCGTATTGGCCATCTGACCCGGGCCGTGCCGGGGCGGGTGTGAGACGCTGCCCGGGTGTTTGCGAGGCGGACCCGGCTCG
>NZ_LT546237.1:1946685-1950611 GCF_900078675.2 Mycobacterium interjectum | reverse complement strand
TGCCCGTTCTCCGCGAGTCGCTCGTCGACCCAGGCGTGCAGGCCGGGCAGGGCGGCCTCGATGACGGCCAGGACGTCCTCGAAGTCCTCGGGGTCGCCGTAGTAGGGATCCTCCACGTCCAGGGCGTGGGCGCCCGAGCGCGGGTCGAACGAGCGCAGCATCCGTATCCGGTCCTCGTCGACGCCGAGCTGGCGCAGCATCCGAGCGTGGTTGCGGCCCAGGGCCACCACCAGGTCGGCCGCCAGGTGGTCGTCGTTCAGCTGGGCGGCGCGGTGGGCGGTGGAATAGCCGTGGGCGCGCAGCACCCGGGCGGCCCGGTCGTCGGCGCAGCTGCCGACGTGCCAGTTGCCGGTGCCGGCGCTGGTCACCCGCACCGCGTCGCCCAGGCCGCGCCGCTGAAGTTGGTCGGCGAACACCTTCTCGGCCATCGGCGAACGGCAGATGTTGCCGGTGCAGACGAAGGTGACGTGGAGTGGTTCAGACACCGAGGGCCCTCCGCAACTCGTCGATGGTCGCGGCGTGCGTCACCCCGGTGAGGCTGAACCCGTCGTGAAAGTCGTCGCGCCCGTAGCCCCAGCCGACCACCACGGTGTCGATGCCGTGCGCGGCCGCGCCGTGCACGTCGTGGCCGCGGTCGCCGACCATCAGCACCCGCTCGGGCAGCGGCTGGAGCTGTTTCAGCGCGTGGGCCAGCACNGACCAGCACCGAGGTGATCCCGTCGGCGTCGGCGACCAACCGGGGCGCGCCGGACGGCAGGTCGTAGCGGGTCCGCTCCGGCCCGTGGCCGACGGTGTCCGGGTCGAACAGCACCAGGTCGGCGTGCCAGCCGGGCCGAATGCGGCCGCGTTCGGTCAGCCCGTAGAAGCGGGCCGGCACGTCGGTGATCAGCCGGATGGCCTCCTCGAGCGTCACCACCTGGTGCTCGCGCACGCCCTTGCTCAGCAGCGAGGTGGTGTAGATCGCGCCGCACATCATGTCGAGATGGGCGCCCGCGTCCGAGCCGCCGATCACGGCACCCGGATGCCGCCACNGCGAGCAGCGGCTCGATGCCGTCGAACAGCGCGTTCATCGCCCAGCCGCGGGCGCCGTATTCGGCCCGGAACGCGGTGATCGCCTCGTCGGCGGAGTCGCCGAACATCGTGCGGAAGGTGTCGTCCATCGGCGGGCCGACGATGTGCGCGGCCAGGTCGCCCTCGGGTACGGCCGCTCCGACGTGCTCGAGCGCATGCAGGAAGCTGGCCACGATGCCTTCCGCCGAGTCGGTCAGCGTGCCGTCGAGATCAAAGATCACCAGCTGCGGTGTGCCCGTGACGCCCGCCGACGATGCACGACGCATTGCGTCGTGAGGAGGAGGAGGGCAATCCGCGGCTGTGCCTGTCACCTCACCATTGTCCTCGATGCCCGCACACTGCTGCGACGGCGTTCCTCCCACGCGCGTGCGGCGGCCCACTAGTGTTTCACGGATGGCGACTCTGAACCCGAGCCCGCCTGNTGGCCGAGGTGATCGAGGCGCTCGACGAGGCCTACCCGCCGCGCCTTGCGCAGGCCTGGGATTCGGTCGGCCTGGTGTGCGGCGACCCCGACGACGCGCTGGACTCGGTGACCGTGGCCGTCGACGCGACGCCGGCCGTCGTCGACCAGGTTCCCCAGGGCGGCCTGCTGCTGGCCCACCACCCGTTGCTGCTGCGCGGCGTCGACACGGTGGCGGCCAGCACCCCGAAGGGCGCGCTGGTGCACCGCCTCATCCGAACCGGTCGTTCGCTGTTCACCGCTCACACCAACGCCGACTCGGCGGCGCCGGGCGTGTCCGATGCGCTCGCCGACGCGCTCGGCCTCACCGTCGAGGGGGTGCTCGAGCCGGTCGCGGCGGCGGCCGATCTCGACAAGTGGGTGGTCTACGTGCCGCGCGAGAACGCGGAAGCGGTGCAGGAGGCCGTGTTCGAGGCCGGCNGCAGCCCGCGGTGGCCGACCTGCGTCGCGCGGTGAGGCTGTCGCGGGCGGTGCAGGCCATCGCCGCGCTGTCCGTGGCGTGTGCATCGCTGGCGATGAGTGTGCAAGGAGGGCGGGAAAAGCGCGATTTTCGCGCCGTCAGCTCACACTGAAAGCCCTCAGCGCACACTGAATGCCTTACCGCCGCCGGCCGTAGCGGTCGGCGAGTTTCTCCTCGACGGTCGCCGGGGTCTCCGCCGCCGCCTGCTTCTCCCGTCGCCGCACCCGGATCTCGGAATAGATGAAGTAGCCCAGCAGAATTGGCGCGACGATGCCGAACGAAATCCACTGGATGCCGTACGACAGGAACGGCCCGGCGTCCAGGTGCGGAATGCCGATCACGCCCAGGCCGCCGGGCTGGTCTTCGACCAACTGCAGATACGATCCGGCCAGCGGGACCTTGGTCAGCGCCGCAATCTGCTCGGTGTTGATCGAATACACCTGCTGCACACCGTCTATGACGAAGGGATCCTTGCCCGGCGCGGTGGGCTGGGAGTCGCGCAGCCGGGCCGTGAGGCTGATCGGCCCGGCGGGCGGGCGGGCGATCGGGGGGATGTGGGAGCCCTGCTCGGGCCGCACGTAGCCCCGGTCCACCAGCACGGTGGGCCCGTCGTCGACAACAAAGGGTGCCAGCACCTCGAACGCCGGGTCGCCGTCGACGACCCGCAGGCGGGCCAGCACCTGGACGTCGGGCAAGTAATGGCCGGTCGCCGTGACCCGGCGCCACTGCGCGCCCGGCGCCGACGAATCCTGCTGCGGCAGTAGCGTTTGCACCGGAACCGGCGGTGTGTTCAGGGACGACTCGATCTGGTGGTTCTCCCGGGAGGTCCTGGTGTTCTTGCCCAGCTGCCAGGGCGCGAGCACCATGAAGCACAGGTAGGTGAAGGCGATGACCACCAGGGCCAGCGCTATCCAGCCCGGCCGCAGCAGGAATGCCAAGCGGCGCATCAACCGTGCCCGTTCTCCGCGAGTCGCTCGTCGACCCAGGCGTGCAGGCCGGGCAGGGCGGCCTCGATGACGGCCAGGACGTCCTCGAAGTCCTCGGGGTCGCCGTAGTAGGGATCCTCCACGTCCAGGGCGTGGGCGCCCGAGCGCGGGTCGAACGAGCGCAGCATCCGTATCCGGTCCTCGTCGACGCCGAGCTGGCGCAGCATCCGAGCGTGGTTGCGGCCCAGGGCCACCACCAGGTCGGCCGCCAGGTGGTCGTCGTTCAGCTGGGCGGCGCGGTGGGCGGTGGAATAGCCGTGGGCGCGCAGCACCCGGGCGGCCCGGTCGTCGGCGCAGCTGCCGACGTGCCAGTTGCCGGTGCCGGCGCTGGTCACCCGCACCGCGTCGCCCAGGCCGCGCCGCTGAAGTTGGTCGGCGAACACCTTCTCGGCCATCGGCGAACGGCAGATGTTGCCGGTGCAGACGAAGGTGACGTGGAGTGGTTCAGACACCGAGGGCCCTCCGCAACTCGTCGATGGTCGCGGCGTGCGTCACCCCGGTGAGGCTGAACCCGTCGTGAAAGTCGTCGCGCCCGTAGCCCCAGCCGACCACCACGGTGTCGATGCCGTGCGCGGCCGCGCCGTGCACGTCGTGGCCGCGGTCGCCGACCATCAGCACCCGCTCGGGCAGCGGCTGGAGCTGTTTCAGCGCGTGGGCCAGCACCTCCTCCTTGCTTTTGCGCGAGCCGTCGGGGGCCGCGCCGGCGATGACCTCGAAATGCCGCTCCAGCCCGAAATGGGCGAGGATGCGCCGCGCCGTCGGCTCCAGCTTCGACGTGGCCACGGCCAGCCGGACGCCGGCGGCGCGCAGGTCGGCGAGCAGCGGCTCGATGCCGTCGAACAGCGCGTTCATCGCCCAGCCGCGGGCGCCGTATTCGGCCCGGAACGCGGTGATCGCCTCGTCGGCGGAGTCGCCGAACATCGTGCGGAAGGTGTCGTCCATCGGCGGG
>NZ_LT546237.1:1909764-1946546 GCF_900078675.2 Mycobacterium interjectum | reverse complement strand
GCACAACGCCGCCGGTGACCGGCTGGGAGCGCTGCGAATTGCCCTGGAGGACTTGGAAGCCCAGGTGTCGCGATTCGAGGCGGAGATCGAGGCGGTGCGCCAGCGCGAGGACCGGGACCGCGCGATGCTCAAATCGGGTGCCACGGACGCCAAGCAACTGTCGGACTTACAGCACGAGCTGGAGACCCTGCTGCGGCGTCAAACCAGCCTGGAGGATTCCCTGCTAGAGGTGATGGAGCGCCGCGAGCAGCTGCAGGCGCAGGCGGCCTCGCACGAGCGGGCGCTCGAGGCGTTGCAGTCCGAGCTGGACAGCGCCCAGCAGGAACTCGACGCCGCTCTCGCCGAGATCGACGAGGACCGCCAGGCTCGCTCGTCGCGGCGCGACACGCTGTCCGCGGCGCTGGATCCCGCTCTGTCCGCCCTGTACGAGCGCCAGCGCGCCGGGGGAGGCCCGGGTGCCGGGCCGTTGCTCGGGCATCGGTGCGGGGCCTGCCGGATCGAGATCGGCCGCGGTGAACTGTCCCGAATTTCCGCCGCCCCCGAGGACGAGCTGGTGCGTTGCCCGGAATGCGGCGCCATTCTGCTGCGGGTCAAGGGATTCGAGAAGTGAAGGTCGTCATCGAGGCCGACGGCGGATCGCGCGGCAACCCCGGGCCGGCCGGGTATGGCGCCGTGGTGCGCAGCGCGGACCGCTCGACCGTGCTGGCCGAGGCCAAGCAGGCCATCGGCGTCGCGACCAACAACGTCGCCGAATACCGCGGGCTGATCGCCGGTTTGGACGACGCGCTCAAAGTGGGCGCCACCGAGGCCGAGGTCTTCCTGGATTCGAAGCTGTTGGTCGAGCAGATGTCCGGCCGGTGGAAGGTCAAACACCCCGACCTGGTCGAACTGAATTCGCAGGCCGGAAAGCTGGCGGCGCGTTTCGACCGGATCTCCTACACGTGGATTCCGCGGGACCGCAACTCGCACGCGGATCGNCGGGGACTCGCTGCTGGCCGCCGCGGCCGCCGCGGACGTGCAGGCCTACGTCACGGCCGACCTGCGGCACCATCCGGCCGACGAACACCGCCGGGCCTCGGGTGTGGCCCTGGTCGACGTGGCGCACTGGGCAAGCGAATTCCCCTGGTGCGAGCAGGCGGCCGGCGCGCTGCGGTCGCGTTTCGGGGCGGCGTTGCCCGTGCGGGTGTGCACCATCCGCACCGACCCTTGGAATGTCGGGCATCTGGCTTACGACGACGGGGGAGGACAGCCATGAAAGCCGAGGTGGCGCAGCAACTTTCGCTACTCGAATTGTCGAAGCTGGATGCGGAGCTGTCGCGCATCGCGCACCGGGCCGGCCACCTGCCGCAACGCGAGGCGGTGCAGCGGATCCAGGCCGAGCACAACGCCGCCGGTGACCGGCTGGGAGCGCTGCGAATTGCCCTGGAGGACTTGGAAGCCCAGGTGTCGCGATTCGAGGCGGAGATCGAGGCGGTGCGCCAGCGCGAGGACCGGGACCGCGCGATGCTCAAATCGGGTGCCACGGACGCCAAGCAACTGTCGGACTTACAGCACGAGCTGGAGACCCTGCTGCGGCGTCAAACCAGCCTGGAGGATTCCCTGCTAGAGGTGATGGAGCGCCGCGAGCAGCTGCAGGCGCAGGCGGCCTCGCACGAGCGGGCGCTCGAGGCGTTGCAGTCCGAGCTGGACAGCGCCCAGCAGGAACTCGACGCCGCTCTCGCCGAGATCGACGAGGACCGCCAGGCTCGCTCGTCGCGGCGCGACACGCTGTCCGCGGCGCTGGATCCCGCTCTGTCCGCCCTGTACGAGCGCCAGCGCGCCGGGGGAGGCCCGGGTGCCGGGCCGTTGCTCGGGCATCGGTGCGGGGCCTGCCGGATCGAGATCGGCCGCGGTGAACTGTCCCGAATTTCCGCCGCCCCCGAGGACGAGCTGGTGCGTTGCCCGGAATGCGGCGCCATTCTGCTGCGGGTCAAGGGATTCGAGAAGTGAAGGTCGTCATCGAGGCCGACGGCGGATCGCGCGGCAACCCCGGGCCGGCCGGGTATGGCGCCGTGGTGCGCAGCGCGGACCGCTCGACCGTGCTGGCCGAGGCCAAGCAGGCCATCGGCGTCGCGACCAACAACGTCGCCGAATACCGCGGGCTGATCGCCGGTTTGGACGACGCGCTCAAAGTGGGCGCCACCGAGGCCGAGGTCTTCCTGGATTCGAAGCTGTTGGTCGAGCAGATGTCCGGCCGGTGGAAGGTCAAACACCCCGACCTGGTCGAACTGAATTCGCAGGCCGGAAAGCTGGCGGCGCGTTTCGACCGGATCTCCTACACGTGGATTCCGCGGGACCGCAACTCGCACGCGGATCGGTTGGCCAACGAGGCGATGGATGCCGCGGCGGTCGCCGACGGCGACGTCGAGAACTCCGACCCGCCGGCCGCGGGGTCCACGAAAAGCGCGGCGGCCGAGGCCAAGACGTCACCCGGCTGGACCGGGGCGCGCGGCACCCCGACGCGGCTGCTGTTGCTGCGGCACGGGCAGACCGAATTGTCGGCGCAGCGCCGCTACTCGGGGCGCGGCAACCCGGCGCTGACCGAGGCCGGGCGTCGGCAGGCCGAGGCGGCGGCGCACTACATGGCGCAGCGGGGCGGAATCGCCGCGGTGATCTCCTCGCCGCTGCAGCGGGCCCACGACACCGCGGCCACGGCCGCCAAGGCCCTGGGGCTGGCCGTGGCCGTCGACGAGGACTTGATCGAGACCGATTTCGGGGCGTGGGAGGGGCTGACGTTCGCCGAAGCGGCAGAGCGCGATCCGGAGTTGCACCGCCGCTGGCTGCGGGACACCAGGACGAAGCCGCCGGGCGGTGAAAGCTTCGACGCGGTGCTCGATCGGGTGCTCAGGGTGCGCGATCGGATCGTCGCCGCGCATCAGGGCGCCACGGTGCTGGTGGTGTCGCACGTGACCCCCATCAAGATGCTGCTGCGGCTGGCGCTGGACGCCGGGCCGGGCATTCTGTACCGGCTCCACCTTGACCTGGCGTCGTTGAGCATCGCAGAGTTCTATTCGGATGGGGCGTCTTCGGTGAGGCTGGTGAACCAGACAGGCTATCTTTAGGCGGGTATAAGGGGTCGATCGATGCAGCCGTCTCAGCAACCCGATCACGGCGTGCCCGCGGAAATCCGGGCGCGGGTGATGCCGGCGGCGCTCGACGAGCTGGCCCGCTGGGGTGTCGAGCGGTTCAGCATCGAGGCAATGGCGGAGCGCCACCGCCTCGATCGCGAAATGATCTACCGCTACTGGGGCGACCGCCAACGGCTCATCGTCGATGCTGCCCTCGCCGATGCCCAGACCTTCGGTACGACGATCGACACCGGCTCGCTGCGCGGGGACTTGCTGGCCATGGCGCGCAGCGCGGCCGACCGAATCAACACCGAAGAGGGTCGCACGTTCCTGCGGGCGCTGGTGATGGAGCGCCCGGGGATTCACGACGAAGCAACGCGAATGATGCTGTGGCAGGCAAGGTTTGCCGTCGTGCGCGAAGTCATCGACCGGGCCAGGGCACGCGGCGAGCTACGGGAGGGCGTCAACACCCTGGCCGCCGTGCAATTGGTGCTGGCGCCGTTGAACATTCGCGCCCTGTACTCCGATACCCCCGTCGACGACCGCTATTGCGAGGCGATCGCCGACATGGCCTGGCACGCGCTCGCCCCCAAATAGGCGGGTCACGCCGCGGTGAACTCAACCGGCAGCGCGGCCGGCGAGCGGAACGCCACGCCGACGACGTGCGGCGTCGGGGCGGTTGGGTCGAGCCTCAGGTCCGGCAGCCGGTCGAGCAGCGCGTTGATGGCCACCGTCCCCTCCATCCGCGCCAGGTGCATGCCCAGGCACAGGTGCGGCCCGCCCCCGAACGTCAGGTGCGCGATGTTCTTGCGGGTCGGGTCGAAGCAATCCGGGTCCGGGTAGCGCGCCGGGTCCCGGTTGGCGGCCGCGACGCTGACGCTGACGGTCGTGCCCGCCGGGATCGCGAGCCCGCCGAGCTCGCAGTCGCGGACCGCCCGCCGCACCACCGTGGTGATCGGCGGCTCCCAGCGCAGCGCCTCCTCGAAGGCCGCCCGCAGCATGGTGCGGTCCGCCCGCAGCGCCTCCAGTAGCGCCGGTTCGGTGAGCAGTGCGACCAGCAGGTTGCCCGACGCGCGGTAGGTCGTCTCGACGCCGGCGGGCAGGATCAGCAGCAGGAACGCGAAGATCTCGTCGTCGGTCAGGCGGGCGCCGTCGATCTCCGACTCCGCCAGCATGCTGATCAGGTCGTCCTGCGGGCGACGTCGCCGCTCGGCGAGGACCTCCGCCAGGTAGGCCTTCAGCACTGCGGACGCGGCGAGCCCCCGATCCCAGTCGTAGACCACGTTGAGCAACTCGATCGACAGCCGCTGGAAGCGCGGGTAGTCCTGGCGTGGCAGGCCCATGATCCGCGCGATGACCTGAACCGGAAACGCGAAGGTGAACTCGCGGGCCAGCTCGGCCCGCCCGCGCGGCGCGAACCGGTCGATCAGCTCGTGGACCACCAGCTCGACGAGTTCGGTGCGCCAGCGTTCCAGCAGCGCGGTGCGGAATGACGGCGACACCAGGGCCCGGCTGGCCCGATGCTCGGCTCCCTCGAGCTCGAGCAGGGTACGGCCCATGACCGGGCCCATGATCTGGTCGTAGATCGACGAGGAGAAGGTGTCCGGGTGGGTGAGCACGGTCTGGCATTCCTCGTACCCGAGCACCGTCACGCCGAGCTCGCCGACCTGCGCGGCGCTGACCTCGGCGAAGGGATTTCCCACCATCACCCGGTGGCGGGCCTGCGCCTCGCGCAGCCGCTCGTGCACGTTCTCGACCTGCATGAGCAGCCCGCCCTGCATCTCGGCGGGGTCGAATTCATGGGTTGTCACGAGGCCCTGACCGTCTCGGTGTCGCGGCCCGACCGCAGCACGGTGCCGGGCAGGGCGCCGGTGGCGGCGCCGTCGCGGCACACCTCGACGCCACCGACCAGCACCGAGGTGATCCCGTCGGCGTCGGCGACCAACCGGGGCGCGCCGGACGGCAGGTCGTAGCGGGTCCGCTCCGGCCCGTGGCCGACGGTGTCCGGGTCGAACAGCACCAGGTCGGCGTGCCAGCCGGGCCGAATGCGGCCGCGTTCGGTCAGCCCGTAGAAGCGGGCCGGCACGTCGGTGATCAGCCGGATGGCCTCCTCGAGCGTCACCACCTGGTGCTCGCGCACGCCCTTGCTCAGCAGCGAGGTGGTGTAGATCGCGCCGCACATCATGTCGAGATGGGCGCCCGCGTCCGAGCCGCCGATCACGGCACCCGGATGCCGCCACACCTGCGCGCGCATTTTCCAGTCGGCCGCATCGTCTCCGGTCAGTGGCGGCGACAGGCCGGTGCGCAGCTCGTCGGCGATCACGACGTCCAGCAGCGTGTCGAAGGGCTCGCCGCCCCGGGCGGCGGCGACCTCGCCGACGCTGCGGCCGGTGGCGTCGGCGTTCGCGGGGGCGAACGTCTCGACGATGACCAGCCGGTCCCATTGCGCCAGGCCGCGCAGCATGCCCGCCTCCCTCGAGGCGGCGCCGTCGGCGAGGCGGCGGCGCAGCTGCGGATCGGCAAGGGCGACAAGCCGTTCGGGCACCGGCAGGTGCATCGTGTCGCGCCAGCCGGGCAGCCCGTCGAGCACGAAGCCGGAGAGGAACGAGAGCCGGATCTTCATGGCCTGCGGCAGGGTGAGCGCCACCACCCGGCCGCCGCGCCGCGCCGCGACCTCCGAGGCGCGCAACTGCTTTTTGTGCCCGGCCGGGTTGGCCGCGGAGACGCCCAGCAGGTTCCAGTTCAGCGGGCGGTCGGCGGCCACCGACATGTCGGTGAGCAGCGCGATGTCGTCGTCGGTGAAGCCGGACAGGCAGCCGGGGATGATCGCCTCGAGCGTGGTGCCCTGATGGTCGCGCAACGCGGCCGCCAGGGCCACCAGTTCGTCCCGCGTCGCGCTGCGCGACGGCACCGGCTGGCCGGACCCGTCGTTGTGGGTAGGGGACTGGCTCGTCGACAATCCGAGCGCGCCGGCACCCAGCGACTCGTGCAGCACCGCGACCATCTTGTCGATCTGTTCCCGCGTGGCCTCGGCGCCGACGGCGTCGCCGCCCATCGCGGCCAGCCGCAGCGCCGAATGACCCACCAGGAAGCCGGCATTGACGGCGATGCGGCCCTCGAGGCGGCCCAGCCAGTCACCGAACGACGCCCATTCCCAGTCCAGGCCGGCGCGCAGCGCGTCGAGCGGCATCCCTTCCACCCGCGCCAGCATCCGGGTGAGGTAGTCCTGCTGCGCGGCGGCCGCGGGCGCCAGCGTGAAGCCGCAGTTGCCGCCGAAGACCGTGGTGACGCCGTGCTGAACCGACGGGCTCGCGGTCGGGTCCCAGAACAGCTGCGCGTCGTAATGCGTGTGCAGGTCGACGAAGCCGGGAGCCAGCGTCTGCCCTTGGGCGTCAACGGTTTTGGCGGCCATGTCGTCGACTTCGCCGACGGCGGCGATCCGTCCGTCGCTGACGCCGACGTCGCCGCGCTTGGCGGGTGCGCCGGTGCCGTCGACGATCCGGGCGTCGCGGATGAGCAGGTCCAACATGGCAGGCCTCCTACGCCCTTGCTATCCAGCGGCCGAAGTGGCCAGCCACCCGTCGTCCGGCAGCGGGTGGCGGAACAGCTGAGCGGCGTTGCGGTGGGTGATGCGGGCCGCGTCGTCGGCCGGCAGGCCGGCGACGTTGCGCGCCACCACCTGCTGGGTGTCGGGCCAGGTCGAGTCGGCGTGCGGGTAGTCGCTTTCGACGAGGATGCGGTCGGCCCCGATCGCGTCGAGCGCGCCGAACGCGTGCGGGTCGTCGATCGAGCAGAACCAGAAGTTGCGCCGCAGCACCTCGCTGGGCAGCAGGTCGCTATTCCACGCCCCGCCCTCGTGGCCCGAAGCCGAGTGCGCCAGAACGTAATCGGCGCGGTCGCCGAGCATGGCCGCCCAGCCCAGCCCGCCCTCGGCCAGCGTGATGTTGAGCTTCGGGTACCGCACCGGGATGCCCGACCACAGCATGTCGGCACAGGCGACCAGGGCGTTCACCGGGAAGAGGGTGGTGATGGTCTCAAAGGGTGTGTCCGGGGCGGGGATTGGCGCCCATTGGGCGGATCCGGTGTGCAGGCACACCACCGTGCCGGTCTCCTCGCAGGCGGCAAAGAACGGATCCCACGCGCCGCTGTGCAGGCTCGGCAGCCCGCACTGGGCGGGCAGCTCGGGAAAGCTCACCGCCTTGAAGCCGCGCGCGGCGTTGCGGCGTACCTCGTCGGGGGCGAGCTGCGGGTCGGCGAGCCAGGGCAGCTGCAGCGGGATGATCCGGTCCGGGTAGCTGCCGGCCCACACCTCGAGGTGCCAGTCGTTCCAGGCCCGCAGCGTGGCCAGGCCGAGTTCGAGGTCGTCGCTCTTCCAGAACACGGTCCCGGCGAACCCGGCGATCAGGGACGGGAAGTTGACCGACGCCCAGATGCCGGCGAGGTCCATGTCGTCGATCCGGGCGTCGATATCCCAACAGCCGGGCCGCATTTCGTCGAACCGGGCGGCCTCCATGCTCCATTCCTCGCGGGGCCGGCCGATCACCGCGTTGAGGCCGATGTTGGGGTACAGCCGGCCCTCGTAGCGCCACACCTGCCGCCCGTCGTCGGTCTCGACGACCTTCGGGGCACGCTCGGCCAGCGCTGCGGGGAGCCGCCCCACGAACATGTCGGGCGGCTCGATGACGTGGTCGTCGACGGAGATCACGATGTGCTGTCGCCGCCGGGGATCAGGGTCTGGCAGCAGCGCCATACCTCACGACTATCGTCGCCGGTTTCCGGCCGTGTCAATGCTATCTATGCAATCAATGCAAAGTTGGCGTTGCGTGTGCGCTCCTGGCTTTGCGTGTCAGCCCAGGGCGCGGATTTCGCGGATCTTGCGCCCTCAGCGCACACTCGAAGCCGTCAGCGCACACTCACAGCGCCCACCCAGCGGAAGGAACGCGAGCGATGGTCGTCACACGCGCCGAAGCGGCGGAGTTGGTCAAGAATGCCGGGGGCTTGAAGCTGGTCGTTTTCGGGGCCGACGGCCATGAGGTCGCGGCGATGTTCGTGCAGGGGTCGGTGACTTATGACCAGGAGGAGGCGACCTTCCTCGCGGTCGCGGAGGACGGCCGCACGGTGGGCGAGCTGTTCGTGGAAGAAACGGTCGGTTACGACGAGAGCACCGACGCTTTCGTCATCCGTACCGCGCGATAGTCGCCGCGACCCGCTCCGGCGCCTAGCATCCTTCTATGAGTAGGACTTTCGTCGTTACGTTGGCCTTGGGCTTGATCGTCGCGCTGATCGGCCTGATCTGGGCGCTCCAGGGATTCGGGGTGCTGGGCGGCAGCCCGATGAGCAACACCACGACCTGGTCCATCATCGGTCCGATCACGGTGCTGATCGGCCTGGTGATCGTGATATTCAGCTGGCGGAAACTCTCGTCGAAGTAGCGCATCACGCCTGCACGGTGAAGTCCACCGTGTGCCAGCCGGTGGCGCCGTCCGGGACGGGACCAACCTGATCCGCGGTTTGGACGGCTCCGGTGTTGTCGGTGGCGCGCACGGTGATGGTGTGTTTCCCAGGGCTTTTCGCCTGCCAGGGAAAGCTCCACAACCGCCACGTCTCGTTGGAATAGGCCGCGCCCTGCTGCGCGGGCTGCCAGCCGCCGTCGTCGATGAGCACCTCTACCGCGCGCACGCCACGATTCTGTGCCCAGGCGACACCGCCGAACACCACGGACCCCATCGGGACCTTCTGGCCGCTTTTCGGCACGTCGATCCGCGACTCCGTCTTGATGGGTGCGCGCGGTGCCCAGCCCTGCCGAGTCCAGTACGCCTTCGCTCGGTCGAAGCGGGTCAGCTCCAGATCGACGACCCACTTGGTGGCCGACACGTACCCGTAAAGCCCGGGCACCACCAGCCGGGCCGGGTAGCCGTGCTCGATCGGCAGCGGCTGATCGTTGAGGCCGACGGCCAGGAGCGCGGCCCGGCCGTCGGTGAGCACCTGTACCGGCGTGCCGGCGGTGAACCCGTCGATCGACGTCGACAGCACCATGTCGGCATCCGCGTGCACGCCGGCCGCCGCCAGCAGATCGGCCAGCCGGTAGCCCGTCCAAACCCCGTTCGAAATGAGGTTTCCTCCAACGGGATTCGATACACACGTAAGCGTCGTCACCGTCTGGACGGCGTCGAAGCGGGCGAGGTCGTCGAAGCTGTAGGTCGCTTCGTGGTCCACCATGCCGTGAATGCGCAGCCGCCACTCGCCGCGGCTGAGTTGGGGAACGACCAGCGCGGTGTCCACCCGGTAAAAGTCGGCGTTGGGGGTGACGAAGCTCGGTAGCGCAACACCGTTCGGTTGGACAGCGGCGGGTATCAGTGGTGCCGGCGTGCGCGGCCGGGGCAGGGCGAAGGTGGTGCGGTCGGCGGCCACCGAGTGGACCAATCGCGTGATGACCGCACCCGTAACGCCGCTGACCACCCCGACTCCGAGCAATCCGTAGCTGAGCAACCTGCGCCTGCCGGCGTCCGGCTCGTCGCTGTCGGCTCCGTCTCCCGGGCCTGCCGCGCCGGGCCGGAAGCGGCGGGTCAGCACGCGCAGGGCCGCCACACCGCAGGCCGCGCCCGCGAGGGTGGGGATCGTGTCGAGTGCGGTCGCACCCTGGCGCGACAGCACTGCGAGGCATCCGAGGACGCCCGCCGCGGCGATGACGGCGCTGCCCAGCGGGCGGCGCCGGGTTTCCACGGTCCCGGCGAGGGCGGCGATCGTGGCGATGACCACGAGCACGACGACCGCAAGGAAGGGTTTGTCCAAGGAGCCCAGCGTCTGAATCGCCCACTCCTTGATGGGCCCCGGTGTCAGGTCCACGACCACGGCGGAGACGGCGGTACGTGAGTTGGCGCGCGCGTCGAACGGGATGCCCACCAGCTCGGCCACGCCGAGTGAGACGGAGGCCGCCGCGACGCCCGCGATCATCCGCTCATTCGACGGGGCGGCGGCCATCGGAGTTACTCTACTCGCGTCGCGCGCGTTCCCTTCTGCGGAAGTCGGGACCGAAAGGCCGCCCAGCGGTACGCTTTTCCTCTGGATCACCGGGGATCGCTGTCGGGCGAGGGAGATGGCCATGTCCGTTATGGCAGTGGTGCCGGAGTTTGTTGGCCAGGCGGCCGGGCAGCTGGAGAACATCGGCGCGGCGCTGAATGCGGCCCATGCGGCCGCGGCGGGTCCGACCACCGGCGTCGTGGCTGCCGCGGGTGACGAGGTGTCGGCGGCGATCGCCGCACTGTTTTCCAGCCATGCCCAGCAGTACCAGGCGCTCAATGCGCAGGCGGCGGCCTTTCATTGCCAGTTCACGAACTTGCTGAACGCCGGCGCGGCCTCCTATCTGGGCACCGAGATCGCCAACGCGCGGGCCACCGCCGCGGCCCGCGGCTTCCAGGCCCTCGGCGCCGAGGCCCTGTCCGTGCTTGAGGGCAGCAGCGCGCAGCAAGTTGAACTCCCCCTTGATTTGGTAGGCCCGCTGGTTGTCGCCACGGGCCCGCTGGCCCAAGGCGGGACCGCGTTCGTCAGTGCCCTGCAGGCCGGGAACCCGGTGGCGGCTATGGCGGCACTCGCCAACGCCGGCCCCAGCGTCGAAAGCGCATTGCTCTATGGCCAAGACACGGTGTCCATTCCGCTGCCCGGGTCGGTACCGGGGATGCAGACCGTGGCGCTCAACATTCCCTTCGGCGGTGTCCTGGCGCCTCTCCAGCCGGTCACGGTGAACGTGACGACCGCCGGAAACCCGCCCGTTATCGCCCCGACGGGGTTCGAGGTTGGCGGCTTCGTCACCAACCTTCAGGCCAATGGGCCCGAAGTGGCCCTGGCACTCCTCTTGTTAGGTGTGTCTTTTCTTTAGCGCGTGTGCGCCCGAGCTTTCGGTGTGAGCCCAGGGCGACCGCAAACGCCTTGCAGTGCGGGCGAACCAACGCTACCGGGACGCTGGTACCGACCCGCGCCAAGGCACTGCCGAACCAGGCTCGCGAAGCTTGTTTGGAATAGGCGAGATTTTGGGTCGCGAAGTTCGTATCGGAGATGGCTCGGGGTCACCCAACGACACATCGGGCGCGGCCGGTGCCCCGAAAACGAGGGCCCTGTCGCCGTGCTGTGGCATAGCCTCTTCGTCGATTCCCACTCCTGGTTGCGGCTCCGCCGGCTGCTCGGACATGACCGGCGCCTGATCCTGATCGACGGCCCGGGCCACGGGGAAAAAAAGCGATTTCCCGTGGGCTATCGCTCTGATCCCGAAAAGGTTCAACGCGTCGGCGCGCGCAGCAGGGTCGATGTGGTCGCTCCATAGCGAACGGCTGTCGTGGCGCTGGTCGGGGTCGAAGACGCGGGCCATCGTTGTCCCACCGCCATCCCGCGTCACGTGCCGCCAAGTGGCCGTGGTGACGTGGCATCGAGATTGACGATTCTCGACAAGTCACGACCGAAAGTGATTAGCATTTGTTTGCTGACATCAGCAAGGTAAGCGCACGGGCAAGAGGCAATATGACGCGGAAAGTCAAGATCGTCGCCTTCTCGAGCTGCGCTGTCTTCATCACGATTCCCAGCATGGCTGCCGGTTCTGCTGCGGGTCCGGACGATTCGGCGACCGCGGTGTACAGCGGCGTCAATCGGCTTCGCCAGACATGCGGGATCGGCGATGATCCGCGTCTGACCTCAGCAGCGCAGCGGCACGCCAACGACATGCTCACGAACGGTGTCAACGGGCATATCGGTTCGGACGGTTCGTCACCGCAGGCTCGTATTGCGGATGCCGGCTACCGGACCGGCTACACGGGCGAGATCGTCTACTGGGGCACCGGATCGGCGGCCACTCCGGGCGCTGCGCTCGACGCGTGGATGGGGAGTCCCCCACACCGGGCGATCATCCTGAACTGCGCGTTCACCACGTCCGGCTTCGCCACCGCCTGGAACGGCAACAAGATGACCGTCGTCGGTGATTTCGCCGGACCTTAAACGAGTGTGCGGTCTGGGCTTCTCGTGTGCCCATGGCGGGGTTCGTCGGCGTGTCGTCGCCCTGTGTTCACACGGGCACCCGGCTAGCCCGGGACGGGATGCCGCACAAACGTCCGCGGCTGGGTGAACGCGCGGATGCCGTCCACGCCGAGCTCGCGGCCCAGGCCCGACTGGCCGCAGCCGCCGAACGGCAGCCGCGGGTCCTGGGCGGCCAGGCCGTGGCAGTTGACGCTGACCGTCCCCGCAACGAGCTGACCGGTGACCCGATCGGCCAGCTCGTCGTCGCCGGTCCACACCGACGCGGTGAGGCCGAATTCCGTTGCGTTGGCGGCGGTTACGGCGTCCTCGATGGCGTAGTAGCCGAAGANCCACGGTCAGCCCGGGTGACCACGTCGTGCTGACCTGGAACGTGCCCTGCCGCTCCTGCCCGCATTGCCTGCGCGGCGAGGCGCAGCTGTGCGTGCACGGCTATGACCACGCCTATGGGGGTCCGTACGCCGAAAGCGCCGGCGGCCCGGTGTGGCCCGGCATGGGTGTCGGCTCGCTGGCCGAGGAGACACTGCTGCCGGCCGCGGCGGTGGTGCCGGTCGACGAGTCGCTGCCGCTCGACCACGCCGCTCTGCTGGGTTGCGGCGTCACCACCGGCGTCGGCGCGGTGATGCGCACGGCGGCCGTGCGGCCGGGAGACAGCGTGCTCGTGATCGGCTGCGGCGGCGTGGGTTTGGCCGCCATCCAGGGGGCGCGGCTGGCCGGCGCGGCCCGCATCATCGCCGCCGACCGGGCGGCCGGCCAGCTGCCGGCCGCTTCGGCCAACGGCGCGACCGACACCGTCGACGCCGGCGAGGTCGACCTCGTCGCCGCGGTGCGCGATCTCACCGGTGGCGCCGGCGTCGACCACGGGATCGAGGTGGTGGGCAAGCCCGCCACGATGCGGTTGGCCTACGAGGCCACCCGCCGCGGCGGCAAGGTGACCTTGGTGGGCGCCGCCGGCATCGCCGAGGAGGTGACCTTCCCCGCGCTGTCGCTGATGGCCGACGGCAAGACCGTTCAGGGCAGCGTCTACGGCGCCAGCGATCCGGCCCGCGACATCCCGGTGCTCGCCGAGCTCGCCCGGCGCGGCAGGCTCGACCTCGAAGCGTTGGTGACGCGGCGGATCGGCATCGACGACGTCGAGACCGCGTTCACCGACATGACCGCGGGCCGGGGAGCGCGCAGCGTTGTTTGCTTCGCCTAATCCCTACCGGGACAGCGTGATCGCCTGCTCCGGGCAGTTCTGCTCGCCGGTGACGGCCTGCGCCTCGAGGTCACCCGAGACGTCCGAAACGAGCACGACGCAGTGCCCGACCTGGTCGGCGTCGAACACCTGGGGCGCCAGGGTGTAGCAGCGCCCGTGCCCGGTGCAGCGGTCTTGGTCGACGGTAACGCGCGTCATGCCACTTCGAAGGCCAGCGGCAGCGACTCCACCGAGCGCAGCGCCGCGGTGTACGTCAACTGCGTGCCGGGCTTGATCTCGTAATCCGGTATGCGCCGGTGGAATTCGCGCAGCGCCACCCGCAGCTCCATGCGAGCGAGGTGGGATCCGAGGCAGCGGTGCGGCCCGCCGCCGAACGCGCGGTGCCGGTTGGGGTTGCGGCTGAAATCCACCAGGTCCGGGTCCGCGAACTCGGCGGGATCGGTGTTGGCCGCACCGAGCAACGGGCTGACCCGCTCGCCCTTGCTGATGGGGCATCCGCCCACCTCGGTGTCCCGCGTGGCCACCCGGGCCACGCCGGGAACCGGTGTCTCCCAGCGCAACAGCTCCTCGATGGCGCTCGGCAGGATCTCGGGCTGCTCGACGAGCTGGCGACGGTGGTCGGGATGGCGGGCCAGGTACACGAAGAAGCAGTCCAGCGAGTCGGTGACGGTGTCCAGCCCGGCGATGAGGAACAGGAAGCAGATGTCGAGCAGCTCCTCGCGCGACAGTGGCCGGCCCTCGATGGTGGCCGCGATCATCGCGGACAGCACGTCGTCGCGCGGGCTGGCGATGTGGTCGTCGATGGCGCGGTCGAAGTAGGCGTAGATCTGTTCCGCAGTGGGAGCTCCGGTCTCATGGCGGCGGTCAAAGCCCGAGTCGCCCTCCGGCCGGATGATGTCGTCCTTCCACACCAGGAATTGGTCGAGGTCCTCCAGCGGCAGGCCGAGCAATTGCAGGAAGACGGTGCAGGGCAGCGGGACCGCGAATTCCTCGTGGAAGTCGCACTCGCCCCGACCGGCGAAGCGGTCGATCATCTGGTTCACCAGCTCGGTGACACCCGGTTCGCGCCGGGCCATCTCGCGCGGGGTGAACAGCGGGTCGAGGATGCGGCGGTACTTCGCGTGTTCGGGCGGGTCGACCTGCAACGGGATCATCGGCCGAATGTTGCCGAGGTCGACGGCGTCCATGTTCGACGAGAACAGTTCGGTGTTCTTGAGCGCCATCTCGATGTCGGCGAGGCGGCTGAGGACCACCGCCTGCGGGGAGCGGAACACCGGGGTCGATTCGCGCAGCGCCTTGTACATCGGTTGCGGCTCAGCGAGACCCGTCACCGACTGATCCACGAATCCTTCGGTATCTGTCATGCGGTCAGCGTGGCACCAACACACTTATTTAGCAATGATTGATAAATTGCTCGATTGTCAAAGCCCCTAGTGAGGTGCTGGTCAGCAGGTTGCGCAGCGGGTACCGTGGAGCGTCGCGGACGAGTTGGCCGGGCGGCCGCGGCTCGGGTCGGTACAGCCGGCGTCGAGTCGAGGAAAGTCCGGACTTCACAGAGCAGGGTGATTGCTAACGGCAATCCGAGGTGACTCGCGGGAAAGTGCCACAGAAAACAAACCGCCACCCTCGCGGTGGTAAGGGTGAAACGGTGCGGTAAGAGCGCACCAGCATTCCGGGTGACCGGAGTGGCTAGGCAAACCCCACCCGAAGCAAGGCCAAGAAGGCCGCACCTGGTGCGGCCGCGCAGGCGTTCGAGGGTTGCTCGCCCGAGCCTGCGGGTAGGCCGCTCGAGGCACCCGGCGACGGTGTGTCCAGATGGATGGTCGCCGCCGCGCCGCCGTTGCTTATGCCGCGGCGGCGGGGAACAGAATCCGGCTTACAGGCCAACTCGTCCGCCCCGCGTCTACGACCTGCATATTCAGCTACAGGGACTTCCCGGATGATCCGATTCGCTATCCACAAGGATTCGACGATGTCGCGTGTGGCGTCGCGATGAGTTCTGCCCTCCGGTGCAGTCTGATCTGCATGGGCAAACTCATCTATGGCTTCAACGTGTCGGTGGACGGGTACATCGCCGACGCGCAAGGCAACATCGACTGGGCCGATCCGAGCGAAGAATTGCACCAGTACTGGAACGACTTCGAGCGGGAGACCGCCCTGTCGTTCTATGGGCGGCGGCTCTACGAAATGATGTCCGCGTACTGGCCGACCGCCGACAAGGCCCCGGACGCCACCCCTCTGATCGTCGACTTCGCCCACATCTGGCGCGACATGCCCAAGGTCGTGTTCTCGCGCACGTGTAAGTCCGTCGGCTGGAACTCCCGCCTGGAACGCGGCGATCCGGTCGAGGTGGTGACGAAGCTGAAAGCCGAAACCGAGGGCAGGCTGGAGGTGGCCGGTGCGACGCTGGCTGCACCGATCGTGCGGGCCGGATAGGTGGACGAGTACCGGATCGTGGTCACGCCCACCGCCGTGGGCGGCGGCACTCCGTTCTTCCCAACGCTGCCGTCGTGGATCTCGCTGCGGCTGTTGGAGCACCGTTCCTTCCCGGGCGGCACGGTCCTGCTGCGCTACGAGGCCAAACACGACTGATCGGACACACGGCCAGACGACCTGCGGACGCACTACGAGCTACACGAGAGCCTTAGCACTTGCTCCGAGAGTGCACTTGCAGAACGCAGATCCGCCCCGCAAATTCAGCGCACCGCCTTGGCGAGCTTGCGCAGCGCCTCGTCGAGCTGTTGGCGGCAACGCTCGGCCAGGTCGGCCTCCTGCTGATACAGCAGACCGTAGGTGAAGGTGTCCTCGCCCGCGGTGTGCGCGGCCTCGGCCTGGTGCCCCAGGTGTTCGCGGCTGACCACGCTGTCCTGGTGGTCACCCAGCAGCGTCTGGATGGCCTTCGCCTGCTCGGACACCCGCATGGCGCCGGTGGCCGCCGCGGTGTAGCGAAGCCGCTTGGCGCGCTTGCGAATTCGGTGCAGCGCGAGGTCGCGTTCGGCTTCGGCCCCCGGTTCCACCGCGGCCGCTGCCTTCGCGGCCTTGCGCACCTTCTGGTAGGCCGCCTCCAGGGTCACCGGCGCCCCCTCGCCGCCCGCAGCCGCGGCGGCGGGGATTTCGGCGACCCAGGCGTCGAGGGCGTCGAGCAGGCGAAAGTATCGCTGCGAGCGCATCGCGATCAGCGACCGCCGCAGGCCGGTCTGGTAGCGGCGTCGGGCCCCCTCGACGAGGCGTTCGCGGATGCGGCCCCGCACCAGCTCCGGCGGCAACTTGTCCAGCGCCTGCTGGTAGCGCTCGGCGAGCACCTCGGCGTCGCGGGCCACGCCCAGCACGTTGGCAAGTTCGCGCAATTCGTCCTGGATCCAGGCGATACCAGACGATTCGGAGGCGTCCTGGGAGTCGGCCAGCAGGCTGCGAATCTTCCGGATGGTCACCCGCATTTGGTGCACGGCATCGTAGGCGTCGGCCCGCACAGCGCGATCCCACACGAGCAACTCGGCGACCTGCTCGGCCACGGCGCGGTGTACCGGGTCGGCCGGCTGCGGCGTCTCGTCCGGCCGCGCCGTTTCGCCGAGCACGCGGGCCAGCTTGGAGCCGTGACCGGCGGGCGCGGCGCCGGCGTCGAGCAGCCGATTGCTCAGCCGGCCCAACAGCTCGGTGTCGCCCGCCCCGTCGTTTTCGACCAGCTCGAGTTCCCACTCGCGCCATTCCTGTTCGGCGGGGGGCGCCTCGGGGTCGCCGGCCGCCCACGCGGTGACGTGGTCGTTGCTGAATTCCGCCAGCGCCACCCCGTCCGAGCCGTACAGCACCTGGGTTTCGCGTTCGGTGCTGATGCGCGCGACGGGTTCGAGCGGCCGTTCGCGGACGATCGCCAGCACGATGTCCCGCAACTCGCCGGGCACGTCGTGCTCCGACGCGTCCAATGGCGCGCGCACCTCGGTGCGGGCTTCGGGGCCGGCCGGCAGCTTCAAGTGCCAGCCCGCGTCGTGTCCGCCGGTGCGACGCCGCAGGGTGATCTTGTTGCGCGCCAGGTCATGGGTCGGGGTGTCGAAGTACGTGGCGTCCAGCGACTCGACCGGCGACTTGTCGACATGATCGACGGCGGCGATGCCTTCGAACGACGGCGACACCGTGGACTCCACGACGTCGAACTTGCGCTCCACCTCGAGATGGCGCGAGGTTTTGGGCGCTTTCACAGGCATTCTCGACTCCATTGAGGCGGGAGGACGGGCACCCATAGGGTGCCACATCGGGGGGCGCACTCAAGCGGCCGTTCCCCTCCTCAGGGGCTGAGGTGCATCGCCAGGCCGGCCAGCTGACGGATCGTTTGGCTTTCGCTTTCCCGGTAGGGCCGCCCATCGGGTCCGAGTAGGTCGTGGAACCAGACGTCCGGAGGCGCCGGGTAGGGATGCTCCCACGAGTCCCAGGGGAAGTAGGTCTGAGTCTTGCCGGCGACCAGTCCCCAATTGATCGCACCGACGTTATGCGCCTTGGCAATTGGCAGGATGCCCTCCACGGTGCTGCCCAGCGACCGGGCCAGGTACTCGGTGCACAGGATCGGCCGTCCCAGCGGGGCCAGCTCCGCGATGCGGGCCTCGAAGTCGGCGGGCT
This sequence comes from Mycobacterium interjectum, assembly GCF_900078675.2. Classification (GTDB taxonomy): domain Bacteria; phylum Actinomycetota; class Actinomycetes; order Mycobacteriales; family Mycobacteriaceae; genus Mycobacterium; species Mycobacterium interjectum. The sequence continues at coordinate 1,928,615 of NZ_LT546237.1, read as the reverse complement.
CGCCGTAGCTGTGGAACGTGATGACGTCGGAGTTGTCGAGCTGAACGCCGCGGATGGTGCCCCGCAGATCGGCGTCCTCTTCGGGTTCGCCGTCCCACACGCCGCTCGTCAACGGTTGGCGCGGGTCGACCGAGCGCGCCCACGCGAACACCTGCGGAAGCAGGTCGGCGACCAGGCTCAGCTTGTCCTCCCTGTCCACCGAGCGGTAGTAGCGGGAGGGATTGTCGGGCTCGTTCCACAGGTCCCAACCCAAAACCCGGTCGTCAGTGCGGAATTGGGTCAGCACCGACGTGACGTATCCGCGCAGGACACGGGTGTAGCCGCTGTCGCCCAGGCGGTCGGCGCCCGGGCTTTGCACCCAGCCGGAGTTGTGCACGCCCGGCCTCGGTTCGCGTTGCCTGCCCGCGTGCGGGAACGGATCCCAGCAGGAGTCGAACAGGACGAACAGCGGTTTGATGCCGTGCCGCGCGGCGATGTCGACGAATTGGGCAAGGCGGGCTTGGAATCCCCGGGCATCCTGGGTCCAGAGCTGATCGTGCAGGAAGACCCGGATGGTGTTGAACCCGTGGAGCTGGGCCCAGCCCAGCTCGGTGCCGATGCGCCCCGGGTCGTAGGTGTCGGCCGCGAACATCTCGAGCTGATTGATGGCGTTCGACGTCACGAAGTTCGCGCCGACAAGCCAGTCCTGCGCCTGATACCAGCGGTTGGCGCGGTCGGGGGACCAGCGGCTCGAATCCGGCGCGCCGACGGGAGGTTGCGCGGCGGCGCGAGGTGCTCGGGCCAGGGCGGTGCCTCCTGCCAGTAGCAGCGGCAACTTCAGGACCGTTCGGCGGTGCACGAAGCCACCACGAGTGCCGACTATGTGTTCAACCCCCCGCCCGCGGAGTCGTGATTGTGTATAGAAGAAATCGTACGCTTCCTGTCAGACAAGGGATTTCAGCAAAATCTTGTCTGGACCGGATCGACTTTCAAGCGGGCAGAAACCCGTGACCGTCAGCCCTTGGCGAACCTCGGTGGGGTTCCGTTGTGCGGCGCAGGTCAGAAGCAGTGCTCGTCGGCGGGGAACACGCCGCCGGCCACTTCTTCCGCGTATTGCACTGCGGCCCGGCGCAACTCGCCGCCGATGTCGGCGAACCGCTTGACGAAGCGGGCGGGCTTGCCGCCGCTCAGACCGGCCATGTCCTGCCACACCAGGACCTGGGCGTCGCAGTTGGGACCTGCCCCGATGCCGATGGTCGGGATGGTGAGCTTGCCGGTGATCTGGGTGGCCAGTTCGGCCGGCACCATCTCCATCACGACCGAGAACGCCCCGGCCTCGGCGACGGCGATCGCGTCGTGCACTGTCTGTTCGGCGGCGTCGCCGCGACCCTGCACCCGGAACCCGCCGAGGCTGTTCACGCTCTGCGGGGTGAAGCCGATGTGCGCCATGACCGGGATGCCCGCCGCGGTCATGCAGGCGATCTGGTCGGCCACCCGCTCGCCGCCCTCGAGCTTGACGGCGTGCGCGCCACCCTCCTTCAGGAACCGGGTGGCGGCGGCCAGCGCGGCGGCCGGGCCGGCTTCGTAGCTGCCGAACGGCAGGTCGGCAACGACCATCGCGTGCTGGGCACCGCGCGCCACGCCGCGGACCAGTGGGATGAGTTCGTCGATCGACACGGGCACCGTGGTGTCGTAGCCATAGACGACGTTGGCGGCCGAATCGCCGACCAACAGCACCGGGATGCCGGCGTCGTCGAAGATCCTCGCGGTCGAATAGTCGTAGGCCGTGAGCATGGCCCACTTGTGGCCCTCGGCCTTCATTTTCTGCAGGTGGTGGGTGCGAATCTTGGTTGGCGCCTGGGCGGGCGCGGGCGAGTTTGCACCGTAAATGTTCTGCTCAGACATCGTTGTCCCTGGTAGTGGTCTGGTCGATCCTCGTGGCCCTGAGGGTCCCCGGGTTCGTCTGACTCGCACCATTGTGCCATCTGTTCAGGCCAATTGCACCGCCAGTGTGGTGTGAGACATACCATTGGCGGCCATGCAGCGGCTCAGCGGACTCGACGCCAGTTTCCTCTACCTGGAGACGCCCTCGCAGCCCATGCATGTTTGCTCGATCATGGAGCTGGACACCTCGACGATGCCGGGCGGCTACACCTTCGACCGGCTGCGCGACGCGTTGTCCCTGCGCCTCAAGGCGATGCCGCAGTTCCGCGAGAAGCTGGCCAACAGCCCGCTGAACCTCGATCACCCGGTGTGGGTGGACGACGAGCACTTCGACGTCGACCGCCACCTGCACCGCATCGGATCGCCGCCGCCGGGTGGCCGCAGCGAATTGTCGGAGATCTGCGGCCACATCGCGTCGCTGCCGCTGGACCGGGCGCGGCCACTGTGGGAGATGTGGGTCATCGAAGGGGTGGCGGGCACCGATTGTCACGGGGACGGTCGCGTGGCGGTGATGACCAAGGTGCACCACGCCGGGGTGGACGGGGTCACCGGCGCCAACCTCATCTCGCAGCTGTGCGCCACCGAAGCCGACGCGCCCGCGCCGGAGGCGGTCGCGGGCGTCGGCGGCGGCAGCGGGTGGCAGATCGCGGCGGGCGGGTTGGTCCGGTTCGCCAGCCGCCCACTGCAGCTGGCCAACGTGCTGCCCCAAACCGTTGCCTCGGTGGTCGCGACGGTGCGCAAGACCATCGAGGGCCAGGCGATGGCGCGTCCGTTCGCCGCGCCGCGCACCGCCTTCAACGCCCGCATCACCGGTCGCCGCAACATCGCCTACGCGCAGTTGGACCTCGAGGACGTCAAGAAGGTGAAGAACCACTTCGGCGTCAAGGTCAACGACGTGGTGATGGCCCTGGTGTCCGGGGTGCTGCGGCAGTACCTGGCCGACCGCGACGCCCTGCCCGACGCGCCGCTGGTGGCGTCGGTGCCGGTCTCGGTGCACGGCAAGACCGATCGCCCCGGCCGCAACCAGGTCTCGGCCATGTTCTCCAGCCTGCACACCGACATCGCCGATCCGGTCGAGCGCATGAAGGCCATCGCCGAAGCGAATTCGGTTGCCAAGCAACACAGTTCGGCCATCGGAGCCTCCCTGCTGCAGGACTGGTCGCAGTTCGCCGCGCCCGCGGTGTTCGGCATCGCGATGCGGCTGTACGCCAGCTCGCGGTTGACCGAGAGCGCGCCGGTGCACAACCTGGTGGTCTCGAATGTCCCGGGCCCGCAGGTTCCGCTGTATCTGCTGGGGTGTGAGGTCAAGGCGATGTATCCGCTGGGGCCGATCTTTCATGGTTCGGGGCTCAACATCACGGTGATGTCGCTGAGCGGGACGCTGGACGTCGGGCTGATCTCGTGCCCGGAATTGCTGCCGGACCTGTGGGGGATGGCCGACGACTTCGCGGTGGCGATGGAAGAACTGCTCACGGCCGCCGGGTAGTCGGGGCACGAACCGCTCATCAGAATCTCAGGTTGGCTCTGGCAGCATAGGTGAGCATGAGAGTGTCTCGCCGCGACAGGATCGCGCGCACGCTGCTGATCTGGACGGCGATCGCCGCAGTGGCGCTTACGGTCGCAGGCTGCCTCCGCGTGGTCAACGGACGCGCCCTCATGAAGGCGCCCAAGCTGGGCCAGGCGGTCGAATGGACTCCCTGCCGCTCGTCGAACCCCAAGGCGAAGATCCCCAGCGGCGCGATGTGCGGCAGGCTCGCCGTGCCCGTCGACTACGACCACCTCGACGGCGACGTCGCGACCCTGGCAATGATTCGGTTTCCCGCGACGGGCGACAAGATCGGCTCGCTGGTGATCAACCCGGGCGGCCCCGGCGAGTCCGGCATCGAGGCCGCGTTGAGCGTGGTCCAGTCGCTGCCCAAACGCATCCGGGAACGGTTCGACCTGGTCGGCTTCGACCCGCGCGGCGTCGGCTCGTCGCGGCCGGCGATCTGGTGCAACTCGGACGCCGACAACGACCGGCTGCGCACCGAGCCGAACGTCGACTACAGCCCCGCCGGGGTGGCCCACATGGAGGACGAGACCAAGGAGTTCGTCGCCCGTTGTGTCGACAAGATGGGCAAAAACTTCCTGGCCAATGCGGGGACCGTCAACGTCGCCCGCGACCTGGACGCCATCCGCGCGGCGCTGGGTGACGACAAGCTGACCTACCTCGGCTACTCCTACGGCACCCGGATCGGCTCCGCCTACGCCGAGGCCTATCCCACCAAGGTGCGGGCGATGATCCTGGACGGAGCCGTGGACCCCAACGCCGACCAGGTCGAGGCGGACCTGCGTCAGGCCAAGGGATTTCAGGACGCGTTCAACGACTACGCGACGGACTGCGCCAAGCAGCCGACCTGCCCGCTGGGCACCGACCCGGCCAAGGCCGTCGCCGTCTACCACAGCCTGGTCGACCCGATGGTCGACCCGAACAACACGATGGTGGGCAGGCCGATCCCGACGAAGGACCCGCGCGGGCTGAGCTATGCCGACGCCATCGTGGGCACCATCATGGCGCTGTACTCGCCGTCGCTGTGGCACCACCTGACCGACGGCCTGTCCGAGTTGGTGGACCACCGCGGGGACACCATGCTGGCGCTGGCCGACATGTACATGCGCCGCGATCCGCGCGGTCACTACACCAACGCCACCGACGCGCGAGTGGCGATCAATTGCGTTGACCAGCCACCGATTACGGACCGCGCCAAGGTCATCGACGAAGATCGCCGGTCACGCGAGATCGCGCCCTTCATGAGCTACGGCCAGTTCACCGGCGACGCGCCGCTGGGCACCTGTGCGTTCTGGCCGGTGCCGCCCACCAGCAAGCCGCACCCCATCTCGGCGCCCGGCCTGGCGCCGACCGTGGTGGTGTCGACCACGCACGACCCGGCGACTCCCTACAAGGCCGGGGTCGACCTGGCCAACGAGCTGCGCGGGTCCCTGCTGACGTTCAACGGAACCCAGCACACGGTGGTCTTCCAGGGCGACAGCTGCATCGACGACTACGTGACGGAGTATCTGCTCGGCGGCGACCCGCCGCCGAGCGGCGCCAAGTGCTGATTGCTCCTGGCCTTCGCCGAGCGTGCACGGGCGGCGAGATTCCGGCCGGATTTTCGCCCTGAGTGCACGTTGGGCGATCGGGTGGCGACACGCGGAGGCGAGACCAAGGCGTGACCTTTTCGCGCTGTGACGGGTATTCGCGGCTGCAAATATTGACAGCCATNGTTGGGCTCGGCGCGGCTGTCGTTCGGATTGTGGGTTGCGGGATCGCAGTTGCCGGTGGCGGCCGCGACCCCCGAGCCCGGTGCCGGCCAGACGCCGAGCCCGGCCCCGCCGGCCGCTGCGGTGAGGCCGCAGAACTGGGGCAGCTGCAACCAATTCCTGACCGACACCAGCGACCTTCCCACCGCCCAGTGCACCACCGTCTCCGTCCCGATCGACTACGCGAATCCGGGTGGCGCACAAGCCAAGCTGGCCGTGATCCGCGTCCCCGCGGCGGGCCGGCGGATGGGATCGCTGTTCATCAACCCGGGCGGGCCGGGCGCGTCCGCGGTCGACATGGTCGCCGGCATGGCGTCGGACCTGGAAAACAGCGACATCACCCGCAATTTCGACCTGGTGGGGTTCGACCCGCGCGGGGTGGGCCACTCGACGCCACAGTTGCGGTGCCGCAGCGACGCCGACTTCGACGCGTTCCGGCGCGACCCGATGGTCGACTACAGCCCGGCCGGCGTGGCGCGCATCGAGCAGGTCTACCGGCAGTTGGCCCAGCAGTGCGCGAACCGGATGGGCAACGGGTTCCTCGCCAACGCCGGCACCGCATCCGTCGCACGGGACATGGACGTGGTCCGCCAGGCGCTGGGCGACGACCAGATCAACTACCTCGGGTTCAGCTACGGCACCGAGATCGGCACCACCTACCTCGAGGGGTTCGGCAGCCACGTGCGCTCGATGGTGCTCGACGGCGCCATCGACCCGACGGTGGACCCGGTAGCCGAAAACATCAACCAAATGGCCGGATTTCAAACGGCTTTCAACGACTACGCCACCGACTGCGCCCGCTCCGCGGGCTGCCCGCTGGGCACCGATCCGGCCCAGTTCGTCAACCGCTACCACGCCCTGGTCGACCCGCTGGTCGCCAGGCCGGGCCGGACGTCGGATCCGCGGGGGCTGAGCTATGCCGACGCCACCACCGGCACCATCAACGCGCTCTACACCCCGCAGCACTGGAAGTATCTGACCAGCGGCCTGCTCGGGCTACAGCGTGGCACCGACGCCGGTGACTTGCTGTTGTTGGCCGACGATTACGACGGCCGGGACAAGAGCGGGCACTACACCAACGACCAGGACGCGTTCAACGGCGTGCGGTGCGTCGACGCGCCGACGCCGACGGACTCGGCGACCTGGGTGGCCGCCGACCAGAAGATGCGCCAGGTCGCCCCCTTCCTGAGCTACGGACAGTTCACCGGCAACGCCCCCCGCGACCTATGTGCGCTGTGGCCGGTGCCCGCCACCTCACGGCCGCACGCCGCGCCGCCCGCCGCGCCGGGCAAGGTCGTCGTCGTCTCCACGACACACGACCCGGCCACCCCGTATCAGGCCGGCGTGAACCTGGCCCGCCAATTGGGCGCCCCCCTGATCACCTACGACGGAACCCAGCACACGGCGGTGTTCAACGGCGACCAGTGCGTGGACACCGCGGTGGTGCGTTACTTCGTCGCCGGGGCGCTGCCGCCCGCGTCCCTGAGGTGCCGACCCTGAGCAGCCCGCAACGGTTCTGAGCGGTCTTGAACTGCAGTGGTAACACGGATTTAACAGGCGTTGCCTACTGTCGGGTCATGGATCGACAGAAGGAATTCGTCCTCCGCACGCTAGAGGAACGGGACATCCGCTTCGTTCGGCTCTGGTTCACCGATGTGCTCGGCACCCTCAAGTCCGTTGCCATCGCGCCGGCCGAACTCGAAGGGGCCTTCGAGGAGGGCATCGGCTTCGACGGGTCCTCGATCGAGGGTTTCGCGCGCGTCTCGGAATCCGACACCGTGGCGAACCCGGACCCGTCGACGTTCCAGGTGCTGCCCTGGGCCACGTCGTCCGGACACCACCATTCCGCGCGGATGTTCTGCGACATCACCATGCCCGACGGCTCCCCCTCGTGGGCGGACCCCCGCCACGTGCTGCGGCGCCAGCTGCAGAAGGCCAACGACCTCGGCTTTTCCTGCTACGTACATCCCGAGATCGAGTTCTTCCTGTTGAAGCCGGGCCCCGACGACGGGTCGCGGCCCCTTCCCGTCGACACCGCCGGCTATTTCGACCAGGCGGTGCACGATTCCGCGTCCAACTTCCGCCGGCACGCGATCGAAGCGCTGGAATTCATGGGCATCTCGGTCGAGTTCAGCCACCACGAGGGAGCTCCGGGCCAACAGGAGATCGACCTGCGCTTCGCCGACGCGCTGTCGATGGCCGACAACGTGATGACGTTCCGCTACGTCATCAAGGAAGTCGCGATCGAAAACGGCGCGCGGGCGTCGTTCATGCCCAAGCCGTTCGCCGAGCACCCCGGCTCGGCCATGCACACCCACATGAGCCTGTTCGAGGGCGACGTCAACGCCTTCCACAGCACCGAAGACCCGCTGCAGCTGTCGGACGTGGGCAAGTCGTTCATCGCCGGGATCCTCGAGCACGCCTCGGAGATCAGCGCGGTCACCAACCAATGGGTCAACTCCTACAAGCGGCTGGTACAGGGCGGCGAGGCGCCCACCGCGGCGTCGTGGGGGGCGGCCAACCGGTCGGCCCTGGTGCGGGTGCCGATGTACACGCCGCACAAGACGTCGTCGCGGCGGATCGAGGTGCGCAGCCCCGACTCGGCGTGCAACCCCTACCTCGCGTTCGCCGTGCTGCTGGCCGCCGGATTGCGCGGGGTGGAGAAGGGCTACGTGCTGGGGCCCATGGCCGAGGACAACGTGTGGGACCTCACCCCCGAGGAACGCCTCACGATGGGCTACCGCGAGCTGCCCACCAGCCTCGACAGCGCGCTCAAAGCCATGGAGGCCTCCGAACTCGTCGCGGAAACGTTGGGGGAGCACGTATTTGACTTCTTCCTGCGCAACAAGCGCACGGAGTGGGCGAACTACCGCAGCCACGTCACCCCGTACGAGCTGAGCACCTACCTGTCCCTGTAGCTCACCTGGGGCGCCGATCGGTCTGAGAGACCGGTGGCTTGCGCTACGGTCGTGGTCGTGACCAAACCCGCGACCGAGCGCCCCAGGCTGCCCAGCCTGGGCCGGCTCGGATTGGTCGACCCCCCGGCGGGCGACCGTCTGGCGCAGCTGGGCTGGTACGACCGCGACGACCCGGACTACGTCGACCGGTTGTGGTCGTTGTCGCGCGCGCCGGATCCCGACGCCGCGCTGCGGGTGCTGATTCGGCTGGCGGAGAACCCCGACAGCGACTGGAACGAGCTCAGCGCGGCGCTGCTCACCGAGCGCGGGCTGCGCGGGCGGCTGTTCGCGGTGCTCGGCTCGTCGCTGGCGCTGGGGGATCACCTGGCCGCCAATCCGCAGTCCTGGAAGCTGTTGCGCGGCAAGGCCCAGCTGCCGTCGCGCGATGAGTTGATCGCCGCGTTCACCGCGTGCGTCGACGAGGCGTTGGCCGGCCCCGGCTCCGCGCTGTCGCGGCTGCGCGTCCTCTACCGCGACCAACTGCTGGTGCTGGCGGCGCTGGATCTGGCCGCCACCGTCGAGGACGAGCCGGTGCTGCCGTTCAAGGTGGTGGCGGCGCAGTTGTCGGACCTGGCCGACGCCGCGCTGGCGGCCGCGCTGCGGGTGGCCGAGGTCAGCGTGTGCGGCGACCGGACGCCGCCGCGGCTGGCCGTCATCGCCATGGGCAAATGCGGTGCCCGCGAACTGAACTACGTCAGCGACGTCGACGTCATCTTCGTCGCCGAGCGAGCCGACGCGCAGAGCGCCCGGGTGGCGGGCGAGATGATCAAGGTGGCCTCGGAGGCCTTTTTTCAGGTGGACGCCGGCCTGCGGCCGGAGGGCCGCAGCGGCGAGCTGGTGCGCACCATCGAGTCGCACGTCGCCTACTACCAGCGTTGGGCGAAGACGTGGGAGTTCCAGGCGTTGCTGAAAGCCCGGCCGGCCGTCGGCGACGCCGACCTCGGCGAGCGCTACCTGGCCGCGCTGATGCCGATGGTGTGGATCGCCTGCGAGCGTGAGGATTTCGTCGTCGAGGTGCAGGCGATGCGGCGCCGGGTGGAGCAGCTGGTGCCCGCCGAGGTCCGCGGCCGCGAACTCAAACTCGGCAGCGGCGGGCTGCGGGACGTGGAATTCGCGGTGCAGCTGCTGCAGCTGGTGCACGGCCGCAGCGACGACTCGCTGCACGTGGCCTCCACAGTCGATGCGCTGGACGCGCTGGGCCAGGGCGGCTACATCGGACGTGAGGACGCGGCGAACCTGNGACCCGGTGCGCGCCATCGCCGCGGCGCGCACGCTGCGGCGCCGGGAGCTGGCGCGGATCGGTTCGGCCGATCTGCTCGGGTTTCTCCAGGTCACCGACGTGTGCGCGGCGCTCACGTCGGTGTGGGTGGCCGTGCTGCAGGCCGCGTTGGACGCGATGATCCGGGCCAACATGCCCGAGGACGGCCGGGCACCCGCGGCCTTCGCGGTCATCGGCATGGGCCGGCTGGGCGGCGCGGAGCTGGGCTACGGCTCCGACGCCGACGTGATGTTCGTCTGCGAGCCGGCCGCCGGCGTCGAGGATTCGCAGGCGCTGCGGTGGGCGACGTCGATCGCCGAGCAGATACGGGCACTGCTGGGCACCCCCAGCGTCGACCCGCCCCTGGAAGTCGACGCCAACCTGCGGCCGGAGGGCCGCAGCGGCCCGCTGGTCCGCACGCTGAGCTCTTACACCGCCTACTACGCGCAATGGGCGCAGCCGTGGGAGATCCAGGCCCTGCTGCGCGCGCACGCGGTCGCCGGCGACGCCGACCTGGGCCAGCGGTTCCTGCTGATGGCCGACCAGACGCGCTATCCGCCCGACGGCGTGTCGGCTGAGGCCGTGCGGGAGATCCGCCGCATCAAGGCGCGCGTCGAGGCCGAGCGGTTGCCGCGGGGCGCCGACCCCAACACCCACACCAAGCTGGGGCGCGGGGGATTGGCCGACATCGAATGGACCGTGCAGCTCATGCAGCTGCGCCACGCGCACGAGATCCCGGCGCTGCACAACACCTCGACGCTGCAGTCCCTGGACGCGATCGCCGCCGCGAACCTGGTGCCGGCCGACGACGTGGACCTGCTGCGGCAGGCCTGGCTGACGGCCACGCGGGCGCGCAACGCGCTGGTGCTGGTCCGCGGCAAGCCCACTGACCAGCTGCCGGGACCCGGGCGGCAGCTCAACGCGGTCGCCGTTGCCGCCGGCTGGCCGACCGACGACGGCAGCGAATTCCTGGACAACTATCTTCGGGTAACGCGCCGGGCGAAGGCGGTCGTGCGCAAGGTGTTCGGGAGTTGAGTCAGGAGGCCGGCGCGTTGGATGCCATTTTCGAGGTGCTCAGCGCGGCGGAGGCGGCACGGGTGACGGCCCTGTACACGCCGCTGGCCGACGCCGTCCGCGAGCTCATCGACGCCACGATCCGCACCGAGGCCGACGAGGACGTCGTCGCCGGCGCGCGATCCGCGATCGAGGCCGTCACCGCGTCGTTGCGGCAACGGACCCGGCCGCTCGGAGTGAGCTACCGCGTCGACAGCGGCCGCCCGTTGACGTTGGGAAACGCCGCGATCGGCCTGGGCAATCCGATCGCCCCGCCCGTCATCGTCCAGCACGACGGCGGCGGGCGGTGCTGGAGCGAGTTCGTCCTCGGGGCGGCCTACGAGGGCCCACCCAAGCTGGTACACGGCGGGGTGAGCGCCCTGGTGCTCGATCACATGCTGGGCGAGGCGGCCAGCGAGGGGCTGTCCAAGCCGCGGTTCACCGGAACCATCACCGTGAAGTACCTGCGCGGCACCCCGCTGGGCCCGCTGCGGTCCGAGGCCTGGATCGACGGCAAGGAGGGTGTGAAAGTCTTTGCCCGCGGCACCATTTCGGACGCCGCCGGGGTCACGGTCGAGGCGCAGGGCGTCTTCATCGAGCCGTCCTGGGCGCGGGAAGCGCAATGAAGTTCTACGTGAGCAGTGCCTTCTTGAACACCCGGGAGATCGTCGAGATCGCCAAGGCCGCCGACGAACTCGGCTACGACGGTATCGGCATCCCGGACCACGTCGTCAACCTGGAGACCCTGGACACGCCGTACCCGTACACCAAGGACGGGGAGCGGCGCTGGCAGCCCTTCACCGACTGGCCCGACCCCTGGGTGCTCGTCGGCGCGCTGGCGCAGGTCACCACGCGGCTGCGGTTCGTCACCACCGTCTACATCCCGGCGATGCGCAACCCCTACTCGGCGGCGAAAGCCATTGGCACCGCCGCGGTTTTGGCGTCGGGACGGGTGGAGCTCGGCATCGGCGTCGGCTGGTGCCGGGAGGAGTTCGCGCTGATGGGCGAGCAGTTCGCCGCGCGCGGCAGACGCACCGACGAGATCATCGACCTGATGCGGGCGCTGTGGCGGCCGGGCTGGACCGAATTCGCGGGCGAGTTCTACGGGGCGCCGCGGCTGGAGATGGAGCCGACGCCGCCGCCGATACCGGTGTACGTCGGCGGGCTCAGCGACGTGGCGTTGCGCCGCGCGGCCCGCAACGACGGCTGGATCGGTGACCTGATCAAGACCGATCGGGCCATCGAGGCGGTGGGCCGGCTGCGCGAACTGCGGGCCGAAAACGGGCGTTCGCTGGACGATTTCACCGTCCTGACGCCGCTGACCGACGCCTTCACCACGGCCGACTACCGGCGCGCCGCCGATGCCGGCATCACCGGCATCATCACCATGCCGTGGATGTTCTACGCTGGGCCCGACGCCACGTTGGCCGACAAGATCGACGGCATGCAGCGCTTCCGCAAGGACCTGGCGCTCGACGGTTAAACTTTGCCCGTGGCCTTCACGGTGGTGTTCAGCAACGGCGAACCACGGGACTACGGTGCCTTCGACAGCTACGAGGTCACCGACGCGGGCGTGCTGATCATCCAGATGCACCGCGAGGACGTCGAGCGGCACTACGTCGCCCCCGGCGGCTGGCTGGAGGTCGTCGAGATGGCCGAGGGGCAACCCGTCAGGATGACCCGCGCGATCATGGGCCGGCGACCTAACTGAGCAGATCGCTGCTCAGTACGACCGCAATCGCGCAACGCCACCCCGCAAAAGCCCAAGCGGCTCAATGATTCCCAGCGCCCGGATGCGCCGTGCGGTGATCAAGACGAGCAGGGTGATCGCGAGCCGGCCCAGCGCGATCCGGCTTGTTCGCCTCTTCCAGGTCGACGGCTGGGAGCCCGCGCGCCGTCCCAGGTAGTAGCCGAGGCACAGGGCTGTCCCGAGCGCCGAGATGAGGGCGAGCGCTGTCATGAGATGAGCGTCCTTTGCCGCTGTCGCGGAAAGGTCACATCCCAGCTACACCTCGGCCAACACCGGGACGCGCGGAAAGCGGCGTCCGGATCGCGACACATAACCAGCTGCGACGCCGCCCCCGGGCGCCTCGCAAGGGATTATGTCTCGGCGCGTAAGCCCGACGTAGAGCCGCGACGGCTTAGACGTCGTAGTACAGCGCGAACTCGTAGGGGTGCGGCCGGATCTGGACCGGCAGGATCTCGTTCTCGCGCTTGAAGCTGATCCACGTCTCGATCAGGTCGGGCGTGAAAACGCCACCCTCGGTGAGGTATTCGTGGTCGGCCTCCAGCCGGTCGATGACCGCGGACAGCTGGGTGGGCGCCTGCGGGATGTTCGCGGCCTCCTCGGGCGGCAGCTCGTAGAGGTCCTTGTCGACCGGCGCCTGCGGCTCGATCTTGTTCTTGATGCCGTCCAGTCCGGCCATCAGCATGGCCGAGAACGCCAGGTACGGGTTACCCGACGAGTCGGGGCAACGGAACTCCAGCCGCTTGGCCTTCGGGTTGCTGCCGGTGATCGGGATGCGCACACACGCCGAGCGGTTGCGCTGGCTGTACACCAGGTTGATCGGTGCCTCGAAGCCGGGAACCAGGCGCTTGTAGGAGTTCACCGTCGGGTTGGTGAACGCCAGCAGCGACGGCGCGTGGTGCAGCAGGCCGCCGATGTAGTGGCGCGCGGTGTCCGAGAGGCCGGCGTAGCCGGTCTCGTCGTACATCAACGGGGAGCCGTCCTTCCACAGCGACTGGTGGGTGTGCATGCCGGAGCCGTTGTCGCCGAACAGCGGCTTGGGCATGAAGGTGACGGTCTTGCCCGCCTGCCACGCGGTGTTCTTGACGATGTATTTGTACAGCTGCATGTCGTCGGCGGCGTGCAGCAGCGTGTTGAACTTGTAGTTGATCTCGGCCTGCCCGCCGCTGCCCACCTCGTGGTGGCCCTTCTCCAGGCTGAAGCCCGACGTGATCAGGTTGTGCAGCATCCTGCTGCGCAGGTCGACGTAATGGTCGACGGGGGCGACGGGGAAGTACCCACCCTTGGGGCGGACCTTGTAGCCGCGGTTGGGGCTGCCGTCGTTCTCGGTGGGCTCGCCGGTGTTCCACCAGCCGGAGATCGCGTCCACCTCATAGAAGGAGCCGTTGGTGCGCGAGTCGAAGCTCACCGAGTCGAAGATGTAGAACTCCGCCTCGGCGCCGAAGTATGCGGTGTCGGCGACCCCGGTGCTGATCAGGTAGTTCTCGGCCTTGCGAGCGATGTTGCGCGGGTCGCGCGAGTACGGCTCGAGGGTGAACGGGTCGTGCACGAAAAAGTTCATGTTCAGCGTCTTGGCTTCGGTGAACAGGTCGATGCGCGCGGTCTGGGGGTCGGGCAGGAGCAGCATGTCGGACTCGTGGATGGACTGGAACCCGCGAATCGACGAGCCGTCGAAGGCCAGGCCGTCCTCGAACACGCTCTCGTCGAAAAACGAAATCGGAATCGTGAAGTGCTGCATGATGCCTGGCAAGTCACAGAACCGGACATCGACGAACTCGACGTTCTCGTCCTTGGCGAGTTTGAAGACGTCGTCGGGCGTCATTTCCGTCACAGAATTGCTCCTTTACTTGGTGATCCGCGGCCTGACGCTATGGAGCTCATGTTGCCCGTCAGTCAACCCGATGTTGCGCAGAGGTTACGTGACGATGCCCCCCGCAGCAGAATCCGGGTCGCTGGCGGGTTCTATTGTGGGGCCATGACCCGCAAGATCGTATCTGGTCGCCTGCACGGGCGCACTAGTTCTCGGCGGCCCCGGTGACCGAGGGTTTGCCGGCGGCGCGATCGGCCTATCCCGGCGAGAGGCTCGGCCTGCCGGAGCGGGGGCCGGGATCGCTGGCGCCGATGGGCCGCCGGCTCGCCGCGCTGATGATCGACTGGCTGATCGCCTACGGACTGGCGGCGCTGGCCATGGCATTCGGCCTGTTTTCCGAACGGATGCTGTCGACGGCGGTGTTGGTCGTGTGGCTCGTGCTCGGCCTGGTGGCGGTGCGGCTGTTCACTTTCACGCCGGGGCAGTTGGTGCTGGGCCTGCAGGTGGCGTCGGTGGACGGGCGGGTGCCGGTCGGGCTCGGCCGGTTGGCGGTGCGCGGGCTGCTCGTCGCGATGGTCATCCCGGCGCTGTTCACCGATTTCGACGGTCGCGGTATGCACGATCGCCTGAGCGGCACCGCAGTAGTCCGGCGTTAAGCGCGGCTACCTGCGGCTACCTGCGACGCACGGTGCGCTGCACGCCGCGCATCTTGCCGGCGCCCGGCAGCGGGCCCTTGGGCATGACGGCGGCGCCGGCCCGTGTTCCCAGGGCGGCCAACCGCGACTCGAGCGAGTCGATCTGTTTGGTGGTGATGTTGTTCGGCAGGCGCGTGAGGTGGCGCTCCAGCTTGCCCAACGGGACCTCGCCCTCGCCGTGGCCGACGACGATGTCGTAGATCGGCGCCTCGCCGACCAGCCGGGCGGTGCGCTTCTTCTCCTGGGCCAGCAGCGGTTTGACCCGGGCCGCCGCTCCCTCGCCGACCAGGATGACCCCGGGCCTGCCGAGCACCCGGTGCACGGCGTCGAAGTGGCCGGTCGCGGCGACGCCGGGGGTCACCCGCCACTTGCCGCGCAGGTTGTCCAGCACCCACGCCGCGGCACCGGTTTGACCTTCGGCTTTGCTGTAAATCGAGCGCTGGGCCCGGCGGCTGAAGATGATGAACATGACCAGGGCGCCCAGCAGCACGCCGAGCGGGATGAGCGTGAGCATGGTCAACCCGCCGGCCCACACGCCGGCGGCCACCGAGATGCCGACGATCAGCACGAAGGCGCCGATCATGTACGGCAGCAGCCGCTTGTCCTCCTTGCGCTGCATGTTGAAGGCCTGCCACAACTGGCCGCGGCGCTCCTTGGCGGCGGCCTTGCGGGCGGCGGCCGCCTGAGCCCTGGCGGCCTTGTTCTCGGCGGCAGTGCGGGGTTTAGCCATAGTCACCAAGGATACGTACGTGCCTGGTTAGGGGACGCGGCTGTCGACGGCTTGCGCATAGAGCCGCCCGGCCCGGTAGGACGACCGCACCAGCGGACCGGCCAGCACCCCCGAAAAGCCCAGGGCGTCGGCGTCGCGGGCGAAGTCGGCGAACTCCTCGGGCGTGACCCAGCGCTCGACCGGGTGGTGGCGCGCCGTCGGGCGCAAATATTGGGTGATCGTCACGATGTCGCAGCCGGCCGCGCGCAGGTCGGCCAGCGCGCCGCGCACCTCGTCGGCGGTTTCGCCCAGCCCCAGGATCAGGTTGCTCTTCGTGACCAGTCCGACGTCGCGGGCCGCGGTGATCACGTCCAGGCTGCGCCGGTAGGCGAACGCGGGCCGGATCCGCTTGAAGATGCGCGGCACGGTTTCGACGTTGTGCGCCAACACTTCCGGGCGGGATTCGAAGACCTCCGCCAGCCGCGAGGGCTCGCCGTTGAAGTCGGGGATCAACAGCTCGACGCCGGTCGACGGGTTGAGCTCTTTGATGGCGCGCACCGTCTCGGCATACAGCCAGGCCCCGCCGTCGGGCAGGTCGTCGCGGGCGACGCCNAGAGGGGTATAAGAGACAGCGCGCGCACGCGGTCGGCGACCCGCCGGGGCTCGTCGCGGTCCAGGGCGGCGGGCTTGCCGGTGTCGATCTGGCAGAAGTCGCAGCGGCGGGTGCACTGGTCGCCGCCGATCAGGAAGGTGGCTTCCCGGTCCTCCCAGCATTCGAAGATGTTGGGGCAACCGGCCTCTTCGCAGACCGTGTGCAGGCCCTCGCGCCGCACCAGGCCCTTGAGCTGGGTGTACTCGGGTCCCATCCGGGCCCGGACCTTGATCCACGGCGGCTTGCGCTCGATCGGCGTCTGCGCGTTGCGCACCTCCAGGCGCAGGAGTTTGCGTCCTTCGGGAGCGACAGTCACATGCTCGATGCTACGCGGGCGGCGGGCTGGTCACCGACCGGCAGCGCTCCGTCCAGTGCGTCGCAGACCGCGGCGGCGACCGCCGCCCGCACCTCGTCGACCCCGACCGTCCGCCCCAATTCGGCGGACAGGGACGTCACCCCGGCGTCGCTGATGCCGCACGGGACGATCGCGGTGAACGCGCCCAGATCGCAGTCGCAGTTGAGCGCGAACCCGTGCAACGTGGTGGCGCGCGCCACCCGCACGCCGATGGCGGCGACCTTGCGCGCGGGCCGGCCGCCGCCGGCCGGCACCCATACCCCCGACCTCCCGTCGACCCGCACGGTGTCCAGGCCCAGGTCGGCGCACACCTTCATCAGCGATTCCTCAAGGCGCCGAACGTATTTGACCACGTCGAGCGGTTCGGCCAGCCCGATGACGGGGTATCCGACCAGCTGTCCGGGCCCGTGCCAGGTGATCTTGCCGCCGCGGTCGGTGTCGACCACAGCGGTTCCATCGACCGGTCGCTCGTGCCCGTCCGTGCGCCGTCCGGCCGTGTAGACCGGCGGGTGCTCCAGCAGCAGCAGGGTGTCGGGCCCGCCGGCGACCCGGGCGTCGGCCAGGTCACGCTGCAGTTGCCAGGCGGTGCGGTACTCGACCGTCCCCAGCTGGCGGACGTCGATCGCGGTCGCGCTCGACCGGATGGAAGGACTCACGTCCGTGACGGTACTCGCCCGCCGACACCACGGCCCGACGGAGCGGCCTCAGTCGTGATCGCGCCGGGCGGTGGCAAAGGCGAGGGCTTCGCCAATGGTGTTGTGGTGGAACTGGAAACCGGCACGCTCCAGCGCCGACGGGATCGCGCGCTGGCCGATGAGCAACCCCTCGTCGGCGAACTCGCCGAGCGCGGCCCGCACCGCGAAGCCGGGCAGCATCAGCGGGGTGGGACGGTTGACCGCCCGGCCGAAGGCGGTGGTGAACTCCGCGTTGGTCACCGGCGCCGGCCCGGTCATGTTCACCGGGCCCGACAGCGACGGGTGTGAGATGGCGAACAGCAGCGCGCGCACCTCGTCCTCGAGGGTGATCCACGACATGTATTGGCGGCCGCTGCCCAGCCGGGCCCCGAGGCCCGTCGAAAACAGCGGCCGCAGCCGGCGCAGCGCGCCGCCCGACCGGGCCAGCACCAGGCCGGTGCGGGCCAGCACCACCCGGGTGCCGGCGTACTGCGCCGGCAGCGTGGCGGCCTCCCAGTCCTCGCACAGCTGCGCCAGGAAACCCGTTCCCGCCCGGGCGTTCTCGTCGACCACGCGGTCTTTGGTGTTGCCGTAGTAGCCCACCGCGCTGGCGTTGATCAGGGTGTCGACGCCGGCGTCGGCGACGGCGTTGGCCAGCACCTCGGTGGGGGCGATGCGGCTGTCGCGCAGGCTCTGCTTGAAGGCGCCCGACCACCGGCGCTGGCCGATGTTGACCCCGCATAGGTTGACGACGACGTCGACGTCGGCCAGCGCGTCGGCGTCGAAATCGCCGCTCTCCGGATTCCAGTGCAGTTCCTCGGAATTCGCCGGCGTCCGCCGCACGATGCGCAGCACCGGGTGGTCGGCGGCGCGCAACGCCGCAGCCAAGGCCGAGCCGATCAGGCCGGACGAACCCGCGATCGCGATGACGGGCTTGGCCACAGTTGTCCAAGCCTCCTAAAGACCCAGGTCGGCCTCGAACGCTGCCTCTTCGAGCCGGTGCTTGATCGTGGTGAGGAAACGTCCGGCATCGGCGCCGTCGATCAGCCGATGGTCATAGGTCAGCGGCAGATAGCACACCGAGCGGACGCCGATCGACTCGTTGCCGAACTCGTCGACGATCACCCGCGGCCGCTTGACGATCGCGCCGGTGCCCAGCATCGCGGCCTGCGGCGGAACCAGGATCGGGGTGTCGAACAACGCGCCCTGGCTGCCGATGTTGGTGATCGTGAAGGTGCCGCCGGACAACTCGTCGGGCTTGAGGTTGCCCGAGCGGGCGCGCTCGGCGATGTCGGCGATCGCCCTGGCCAGCCCGGCCAGCGACAGGTCGCCGGCGTTGTGCACGACGGGAGAGAGCAGGCCCTGGTCCGTGTCGACGGCGAAGCCGAGGTGCTCGGCGTCGTAGTAGGTGATCTCCTTGGTGTCCTCGTTGTAGCTGGCGTTGATGTTCGGGTGGATCTTGAGGGCGTCGATCACGGCCCGGGCGATGAACGGCAGGTAGGTCAGGTTTACGCCCTCGCGCTCGGCGAACGCCGACTTGGCCCTGGCGCGCAGCCCGACGATCTTGGTCATGTCGACCTCGTGCGTCTGGGTCAGCTGGGCCGTTGCCTGCAGCGATTCCCGGGTCTTGGCCGCGGTGATCTGGCGGATCCGGCTGGCCTTCTGCGTGGTGCCGCGCAGGTGTGCCAGCGCGGGCGCCGGGGTGGCCGCGGCGGCGG
>NZ_LT546237.1:1908039-1909539 GCF_900078675.2 Mycobacterium interjectum | reverse complement strand
GGCCGGCGCCGCGGGCTCGGGTTCGGGCTGCTGCTCGGGCTGGGCCTCGGCCCGGGGCTCTGGCTGGGGCTCGGGTTCCGGCTCGGGTTGGCTGGGCGCCGCGGGCTGGGCCTGGGGTTGCTCGCCCGCGTCGCCGATGACGGCCAGTTCGCCGCCCACCTCGACGGTGTCGTCCTCCTGGGCGACGATTTTGGTCAGCACACCCGCGGCCGGCGAGGGAATCTCGGTGTCAACCTTGTCGGTCGACACCTCGACGAGCGGCTCGTCGAGTTCGACCGTGTCGCCTTCCTGCTTGAGCCAGCGCGTGACGGTCCCCTCGGTGACGCTCTCACCGAGTGCCGGCATCTGGACGGAGAAGGCCATCGTTTCTGACTCCTCGATCGCTCGTGGGTCGGGGCTGGTCGTAGGTCTCGCTTGAAGAACCGAAGTAGCAATCCAAAACTATCCTGTCACTGCGCATTCCTCGGCACGCATCCAGGGCGGAGGCCGCGCGGCCGGCCGGGCGCCCCGAACACCCTTGCTACGGTGTGGCGACGTAGTCAGAGCGGGGAGGTCCGGTGCCGGCAATACAACAGGTGCCCCAGCGGTTCGTCGACAGCGCGGACGGGACGCGGATCGCCGTCTATGAGGAGGGCAACCGCGAGGGCCCGACCGTCGTGCTGGTGCACGGCTTCCCCGATTCCCAC
The DNA here is from genome assembly GCF_900078675.2 of Mycobacterium interjectum. GTDB lineage: Bacteria > Actinomycetota > Actinomycetes > Mycobacteriales > Mycobacteriaceae > Mycobacterium > Mycobacterium interjectum. The sequence continues at coordinate 1,908,853 of NZ_LT546237.1, read as the reverse complement.
GTGCTGTGGGACGGCGTGGTGCCGCTGCTGGCCGAGCGGTTCCGCGTGATCCGCTACGACAACCGTGGTGTCGGCATGTCGGCGGCGCCCAAGCCGGTTTCCGCCTACACCATGGCCCGCTTCGCCGACGACTTCGCCGCGGTGATCGGCGAGCTCAGCCCCGGCGGGCCGGTGCACGTCCTGGCCCACGACTGGGGCTCGGTCGGCATCTGGGAGTACCTGAAGCGCCCGGGCGCCGGCGACCGGGTCGCCTCGTTCACCTCGGTGTCCGGCCCCAGCCAGGACCAGCTGGTCGAGTACATCTTCGGCGGGCTGCGGCGGCCCTGGCGCCCGCGCAGGTTCGCGCGGGCCACCAGCCAGGCGCTGCGGCTGACCTACATGGTGTTCTTCTCGATCCCGGTGCTGGCGCCGCTGTTCCTGCGGCTGGCCCTGTCGATCCCTGCGCTGCGGCGCAACGCCGTCGACAACATTCCCGACGACAACATCCATCACTCCGCCAAGCTGGCCAGCGACGCCGCCCATTCGGTGAAAACCTATCCCGCCAACTACTTTCGGTCCTTCTCCCGCAAGCGCGAGCTGCACATCGTCGACGTGCCGGTGCAGCTCATCGTCAACACCCGCGACAAGTACGTCCGGCCCTACGGGTTTGACGACACCGCGCGCTGGGTGCCGCGATTGTGGCGCCGCGACATCAGGGCGGGCCACTTCTCGCCGATGTCGCACCCGCAGGTGATGGCGGCGGCGGTGCACGACTTCGCCGACCTGGCCGACGGCAAGCCGCCGGGCCGCGCGATGCTGCGCGCGCAGGTCGGGT
>NZ_LT546237.1:1905136-1907795 GCF_900078675.2 Mycobacterium interjectum | reverse complement strand
GGTCGGGCGCCCCCGCGGGCGCTTCGGCGACACCCTGGTGGCGGTCACCGGCGCGGGCAGCGGCATCGGGCGCGAGACCGCGTTCGCGTTCGCCCGTGCGGGCGCCGAGCTGGTGGTCAGCGACATCGACGAGGCCACCGTGAAGGAGACCGCCGCCGAGATCGCCGCGCGCGGCGGCACCGCCCACCCGTACGTGCTCGACGTGTCCGACGCCGGCGCGGTCGAGGCGTTCGCCGAGCGGGTCAGCGCCGAGCACGGCGTGCCCGACATCGTCGTCAACAACGCCGGCATCGGGCAGGCGGGATGTTTCCTGGACACCCCGGTCGAGGAGTTCGACCGGGTGCTCGAGATCAACCTCGGGGGCGTGGTCAACGGCTGCCGGTCGTTCGGCCGGCGCCTGGTCGAGCGCGGCACCGGCGGCTACATCGTCAACGTCGCGTCGATGGCCGCCTACGCCCCGCAGCAGTCGCTGATCGCCTACTGCACCTCCAAGGCCGCGAACTACATGTTTTCCGACTGCCTGCGGGCCGAACTCGACGCGGCCGGGGTCGGGGTGACGACGATCTGCCCCGGCGTCATCAACACCAACATCATCAGCACCACCCGCTTCAGCGCCCCGGTCGGCAAGGACGATAACGTCGACGGCCGGCGGGGCCAGATCGGCCGGCTCTTCGCGCTGCGCCACTACGGGCCGGACAAGGTCGCCAAGGCGATCCTGTCGTCGGTCGAAAAGAAAAAGCCGATTCGGCCCGTCGCGCCGGAAGCCTATGCGGTCTACGGGCTTTCCCGCGTGGCGCCGCAGGCGTTGCGCAACGCCGCGCGGGTGCGGGTGATCTAGACCGTTTTGGACCCGGCCGTTCGTCGCACCAGCAGCGCGCCGCCGACCGCGACGACCCCGACGACAACCAACGGGATGGTCCAGCTCCGCCGGGTGTTCACCGACGACTGGCATTGGGCCACGTAGTCGGTGTGCGGGAGGACCTGGTTCAGGATGGGGATGTTGGCACCGTTCTTGTCGTTGGCACTGCGGGCGCTGGACAAGTCCATGGCGATTCCGTTCCCGCATGAGACGGAATTGCCGTTGCTGTCCGATACGGACACCGGTACCAGCAGCCCGATGATCCCGGCCAGCACAAGCACGGCGCCCACTGCGATGATGATCCGTCGCACAGTCACTATTAGTCTCCCGTCAAACGCGAGTGTTGTAACGGCGTAGTAACCACTGGCCGCCGCCGCTAAACCGATCGGCGGTCACGGGCGTGCACCGGGGCGGCGCATGGTTCCCGCCGACCGGGGTACCCGTAGCCATCACGGCGGTGCGAAAGGACCTTCAATGACGGCGACTCGAAAGATGGCGACCACCCGCGAGGTGCGGGCGTCGCGCCAGCAGATCTGGGATGCGATGACCGACGGGTGGACGTATGCGCAGTGGGTGGTGGGCAACAGCCGCACCCGCGCCGTCGACTCGGATTGGCCGCAGCCCGGCTCCGCGATCAAGCACTCGGTCGGGGTATGGCCGCTGGTGATCAGCGACGAGACGGTGGTCGAAAGTTGTTCGCCCGGTGAGGGACTCGTGCTGCGCGCGGGTCTCGGTGCACTCGGCTCCGCGCGAATAACGTTGCGGCTCACGGACATCCCGGATGGCTGCCGGATCGATATGGTCGAGACGCCGGCCTCCGGGCCGCTCCGGCTCCTCCCCGACCGCTTGGTCCTGGCCGCCGTCTACCCGCGCAACCGGGAATGCCTGTTGCGGTTGACGGCGCTCGCCGAACGCCTCGAGCCCAGCCAGGTCAAATAGGGCATGGCCGACGAGACCGCCGACGCGGTCGTCATCGGCGCCGGACACCACGGGCTGGTGGCGGCGTCGATGCTGGCCGACGCGGGGTGGGATGTGCTGGTGCTCGAGGCCCAGCCCGAGCCGGGCGGCGCGGTGCGCAGCGCCGAGCTGACACCGGGTTACATCACCGACCTGTTCAGCTCGTTCTACCCCATGACGGTGGCCTCGCCGGCGATGGCGGCGTTGCGGCTCGAGGACCATGGCCTGCGGTGGTCCCGTGCGCCGGCGGTGGTCGGTCATCCGCGCTGCGGGACCGACGACGACCCACCCATCATCTACCCCGACCCTGCCCGCACCGCAACGGAATTGGCGCGCCGGGAGCCCACCGACGGCGACAACTGGTGGCGCGCCGTGGAATTGTGGCAGAAAATCAAGGCGCCACTGCTGGACGGGATGCTGGCGCCGTTTCCGCCGGTGCGCCCGATGCTGCGGCTGCTGCTGAAGCTGGGCACCGCCGACGCGGTCCGGCTCGCCCGCCTGTTGATCCAGCCCGCCAACACCATGGCGGGCCAGTTGTTCGACGGCGACGCGCCGCGGATCCTGTTGCTGGGCAACGCAATGCACGCCGATGTGCCGCCGGACGCCCCGGTCAGCGGCGCAATGGGGTTCCTGATGACGATGCTCGCCCAGGACGGCGGCTGGCCGGTGCCCGTCGGCGGTTCGGGCCAGCTGACGGCGGCGCTGGTGCGGCGGGCCGGCTCGGCCGGCGCGCGAATCGAGTGCAGCCAGAACGTTTCCCGCATCCAGGTGCGCGGCGGGCGGGCGGTGGGCGTGACCACCGCCGGCGGGCGGACGGTTCGGGCCCGCCGGGCGGTCGTGGCC
>NZ_LT546237.1:1873767-1904780 GCF_900078675.2 Mycobacterium interjectum | reverse complement strand
GGCCGCCGGGGCCGTGACGGGTTGGCCGCGCCGCCAGTTCAGGCGGGCCGTCTTCTCGTTGCTGACGAACTAGCCGTTCTCGGCGATGTCCTCCAGCACGGCGAACATCGTGCGGGTCGGCACACCGGTGCCGCCCTTGGGCGTGTACCCCCACGGGCTGCCGGTGTTGTACGCCGGGCCGGCCACGTCGATGTGCGCCCAGCCCACGCCGTCGGCGACGAACTCGCGCAGGAACACCCCCGCCACCAGCATGCCGGCGAAGCGCTGCCCGCTGATGTTGGACAGGTCGGCCACCGCGGACTTCAGGTCGTCCTTGAGTTCGTCGGGCAGCGGCATCGGCCAGCCGTTCTCGCCCACCCGCTGCGAAATCGCGGCCACCCGGTCGCGGAACTCGTCGCTGCCCATCACGCCGGGGATGCGGGCTCCCAGGGCCACCGTCTGCGCGCCGGTCAACGTGGACGTCTCGATCAGGTAGTCCGGGTTGTCCTCGCAGGCCCGCACGATGGCGTCGGCCAGGATGAGCCGGCCCTCGGCGTCGGTGTTCTGCACCTCCACGGTGGTTCCGCCGTACTGGGTCAGCACGTCGCCGGGGCGCTGCGCCGTCGCCGACGGCATGTTCTCGGCCATCGGCACCGTGGCGATCACGTCGATCGGCAGTTGCCGCTGCGCGGCCAGCGCGACGGTCGCGATGACCGCGGCCGCGCCACCCATGTCCGAGGTCATGTAGTGCATCGACGCCGCCGGCTTGATCGAGATGCCGCCGGTGTCGAACGTGACGCCCTTGCCCACCAGCGCCACCTTTTTGGCCTGCTTGGGTTTCTTGGCGAGCTTGGAGCCGCGATGGGTGAGCCGCACCAGCCGCGGCGGGCGCGACGAGCCCTGGCCGACACCGATCACCCCGCCGTANGTTCGGGCCCGCCGGGCGGTCGTGGCCGACGTGACCGCGCCGCGGCTGTTTTGCGACATGCTGCCCGCGGACGCGGTCCCGGCCGGGCTGCGCCGCGAGCTCGAGCACTACGGCTGGGATCCGCCGGTGGTGAAGGTCAACTACGCGCTCGACGGCCCCATTCCGTGGCGATCGGAGAACCTGCGGGACGTGGGCACCGTCCACCTGGGTGCCGACGGCGACGGGCTGGTGCGCTGGATGGCCGACCTGAACACCCGGGTGGTGCCCGAGCGCCCGTTCCTGCTGTTGGGCCAGACCACCACGGCGGATCCGAGCCGATCGCCGGAGGGTACCGAAAGTGTGTGGGCCTACACCCATTTGCCGCGCGACGTGGCTGACGACGCCGCGGCCGAGCGCCTCGCCAAGTCGGTGGATCACGTCATCGAGGAGCACGCGCCCGGCTTCGGCGCGGCGGTGATCGACCGGTTCGTGCAACGCCCATCGGACCTGGAGGCCAGCGACGCCAACCTGCATCTGGGCGCGCTGAACGNACGTCGGCCGGCCATTCGGGGCGCGGCTTGCCCAGCCCGATCGTCAGCACGCTGGCCACCGGCAGCGACGCCACGACCAGCCGGTGCACCTGCTCGCTGCCGCCGGTGGCCTCGAGCGCCTTCAGGCCGGACTCGATCTCGGCGACCGCGTCGGCGGACAGGAACGGCCCGGCCGCCGAGACGACCGCGCCCGGCTTGTCCTCGTCGCCGGCCGAGACGACCGGGACCACCAATACGGCGGAACCCACGTTGCGTTTGGGCAGCGCGGCGGCGACGTTGACGGTGGGGGCTTGGTAGCCAGGTTCTGTGGTGGTCACGGGCAACCACCCTAGTCACCGGCGCCGGGAGTTTCCTGGGCAGTGCCCCGCCCGTGCAGTTCGAAGGCGGCCACCGGGCCGTCAAAACCCTTGAGCGTCAACGGGCCGTGGGGGACCGTGGGCCAGTCCGGCAACTCGTCGTGAAGCTCCGACGCGATGAGGATCTGCCCGGGCGCCGCGGAAGCCACCAGGCGGGCGGCCAGGTTCACCGGGATGCCGAAGTAGTCGCCGTTGATGGCCAGCACCGCGCCGTATCCGAGACCGGCGCGCACGCCCAGGCCCGCCTCGCGCGCCCGCCGATGGTCGACGAGATCGACCGCCGCCCGCGCGAGCCGCTCGGGCGAGGAGCACACCCACATCACGGCGTCGCCGATGAACTTCACCACCCGGCCGCCGTCGGCGTGCACCACGTCCCCGACGGTGGCGCCGAACTCGGTGAGCAGGTCCGAGAGCTGCGCGGGCGTCAGCGCCTGGGTCAGCGCGGTGAAATTGGACAGGTCGGCAAAACCGATGCCGCACACCACGCTCGCCGACGTGTCGCGCAGCACGCCCTCGAAGTAGGTGCGCGCGCTGGTCAGGTGATGGCGGTGCACGACGTCGATCAGGGCCCCGATGCGGGGCACGAACTCGGCGACCGACCGGTACGCCTGCGCCGTGGCGAGCTCGTCGTGGGTGTAGTTCATCTGGATGTCCGGCGTCCCGGCCCGCAGCACCGACGACTCGGCCTCCGCCAGCCGGGCCATCGCGGCGCCGAGCACCCGCAGCATGCCGAGCGCCCCGTCCTCGCCCACCACCGCTTTGAGCCCCACCCAGGTCGACAGCGCGTCGACGTCGGCCTGACTCAGCGCCGGAACGTCGGGACCGGCGACGGTCAGGCCGAGCGACGCCCACGCGCGCGCCACGTCATCGGCGGACAGGCCGAGTCGTTCGGCGGCGGACTGCAGCGTGTAGACCGGGCGGCCCGTCCACGCCAGGACGTCGCCGGCCAGCCCGAACAGCCGCCCGCGGCGCTCGGCCTCCGCCATGTCGTCGACGGTGAAACCCAGCCCGTGCAGGTACTTGATCAGGTCGGCCCGCTCCCGGGGGTTCGCGACGCCCGCGGCCTCGAGCTCGTCGAAGTCCAGCGGATCGGACACCTGCCCAAGTGTGCCAGCAGCGGAGCCGATTAGGGTAAGGCGTCGTGACGGAGCTACAGCACGGACCGCTGGACGACCGCCATCGCGACCTGGGCGCCAACTTCGCCGAGTTCAGCGGCTGGTCGATGCCGGTGTACTACGCCGGCACGGTCAGCGAACACAACGCCACGCGCAACGCGGTCGGCCTGTTCGACGTCAGCCACCTCGGCAAGGCGCTGGTGCGCGGGCCGGGCGCCGCCGGGTTCGTCAACGCCGCGCTCACCAACGACCTGGGCCGCATCGGCCCGGGTCAGGCGCAATACACCCTGTGCTGCACCGAATCCGGCGGTGTCATCGACGACCTGATCGCCTACTACGTCGGCGACGACGAGATCTTCCTGGTGCCCAACGCCGCCAACACGGCCGCGGTGGTCGAGGCGCTGCGGACGGCGGCTGAGGCCGGTTTGGGGCCCGGGCTGACCATCACCAACGAGCATCGCTCGTACGCGGTGCTGGCCGTGCAGGGCCCGCGATCGGCCGACGTGCTCGGCGAGCTGGGGCTGCCGGCAGACATGGATTACATGGGTTACGTCGATGCCACCTACTCGGGAGTGCCGGTCCGCGTCTGCCGCACCGGCTACACCGGCGAGCACGGCTATGAGCTGCTGCCGCCGTGGGATTCCGCGGGTGTGGTGTTCGACGCGCTGATCGCGGCGGTGACGGCCGCCGGGGGAGAGCCGGCCGGCCTCGGCGCGCGCGACACGCTGCGCACCGAGATGGGCTATCCGCTGCACGGGCACGAACTTTCGCTCGACATCTCGCCGTTGCAGGCCCGCTGCGGCTGGGCGGTCGGCTGGAAAAAGGACGCGTTCTTCGGCCGCGACGCGCTGCTGGCCGAGAAACAAGCCGGACCGCGGCGGCTGCTGCGCGGGCTGCGGATGATCGGCCGCGGGGTGTTGCGTCCCGGGTTGACGGTGCTGGCCGGCGGGACGCCGGTCGGGGTCACCACCTCCGGGACGTTCTCGCCGACGCTGCAGGCCGGGATCGGGCTGGCGTTGATCGACACGGACGCCGGGATCGACGACGGCCAGCACATCACCGTCGACGTCCGCGGGCGCGCGGTCGAGTGCAAGGTCGTGCGCCCGCCCTTCGTCGCCGTGAAAACGCGTTAGCCGGGGTTCACGTGAGAAAAACCCATTGGCGCGCGGATATAGAATCGGCCCCATGACCAGCGGCTCACTCGAGTTCACGGTTCTGCGCGCGGCTAATCCGGCAACCGACGCAGAACGTGAATCGATCCTGGCGGAGCCGGGTTTCGGCAAATACTTCACCGACCACATGGTGTCGATCGACTACGACGAGGGCCAAGGTTGGCACGACGCGCGCGTCATCCCCTACGGCCCGATCGAATTGGACCCGTCGGCGATCGTGCTGCACTACGCGCAGGAGGTCTTCGAGGGGCTCAAGGCATACCGCTGGGCCGACGACTCGGTCGTGTCGTTTCGGGCGGAGGCCAACGCGGCCAGGATGCGTTCGTCGGCGCGGCGGCTGGCGATCCCCGAGCTGCCCGAGAGCCTGTTCGTCGAATCCCTGTGCCAGCTCGTCGCTGTCGACAAGGCCTGGGTGCCGCGGACCGGCGGCGAGGAGGCGCTGTACCTGCGGCCGTTCATCTTCGCGACCGAGCCGGGACTGGGTGTGCGGCCGGCCAAGCAGTACCGCTACCTGCTGATCGCCTCGCCGGCCGGCGCCTACTTCAAGGGCGGCATCAGCCCCGTCACCGTGTGGGTGTCGACGGAATACGTGCGGGCCAGCCCCGGCGGCACCGGTGCGGCCAAGTTCGGCGGGAACTACGCCGCCTCGCTGCTGGCCCAGGCTCAAGCCGCCGAAAACGATTGCGACCAAGTGGTATGGCTGGACGCCGTCGAGCGCCGCTTCATCGAAGAGATGGGCGGGATGAACCTGTTCTTCGTCTTCGGCAGCGGCGGATCGGCGCGGCTGGTCACCCCGGAGCTGTCCGGCTCGCTGCTGCCCGGCATCACCCGAGATTCGTTGCTGCAGTTAGCCATCGATGCCGGGTTCTCGGTCGAGGAGCGCAGGATCGACATCGACGAGTGGCAGAAGAAGGCCGCCGCCGGCGAGATCACCGAGGTGTTCGCCTGCGGCACCGCCGCCGTCATCACCCCGGTTTCGGGGGTCAAGTACGGCGACACCGAATTCACCATCGCCGACGGGCAGCCCGGCGAGGTGACGATGGCGCTGCGCGACACGCTGACCGGTATTCAGCGGGGCACCTTCGCGGACACGCACGGCTGGATGTCCCGGCTGGGCTAGAGCCGGCCTTGTACCCCACCGTGACGCTGCAGTCACGTTCGGGTCTTGAGTTCTAGGGGTGGTTGCAACACTTCGTGATTTCGGGAGTGTTGATGGCTAGTTATGGGGTCGCGGTTTCGGTTGAGCGCAGGTTCTGGCGGTTAATTGGTGCGGGAATGACACCCACCGATGCTGGGCCGATGCTTGGCGTGTCGGGAAGCTGCGCGCGGCAATGGTTTCGGGATCGTGGCGGGGTGAACCCTCAGTTAACGGATCCGGTCGGACGGCTGCGGCCGCGGCTGAGCATTGCCGAACGCGAAATCATCATGGTCGGGGTGGCCGCGAAGAAGTCGATTCGGGCGATCGCCATGGAGTTGGGGCGCCATCCCTCCACGGTGATGCGCGAAATCGCGATCAATGGTGGAGGACGTGGGTCCACTGGCCGGTATCGACGGTTGCACCGGTTCGGGGCCAACCGCGGCGGCTGGGATGCTGTGGTGAGCTATCAGGCTCATATCGCGCAAGCCCGCAGCCAGGCGCGGGCACGTCGCCCCAAAATGGGCAAGATTGGGCGTTGTGAGCCGTTGCGTGCTGTTGTCGAACAACGGCTCAACGACAAACACAGTCCTCGCCAGATCGCCGGTGTGCTGGCCCGGACATTTCCTGATGATCCGGAGATGCGGGTGTCCCACGAAACCATTTACCGGGCCCTTTACGTGCAAGGACGCGGCGAGCTGCGCCGGGAGTTGACCAAGTGCCTGCGCACTGGGCGGGCGCTGCGCAAGCCGCACCGTTCGGCCTCAGCTCGGCGCACCCGCATTCCTGACATGGTGACCATCGCCGAGCGGCCCGCCGAAGTAGAAGACCGCGCGGTGCCCGGGCACTGGGAAGGCGACCTCATCGTGGGCAAAGACCAGCGCTCGCAGATCGGCACCCTCGTTGAGCGTTCCAGCGGCTTTGTGCTGCTGCTCCACCTGCCCGACAGCCGTCACCCCACCGTCGTCGCCCAGGCCATGATCGACACGATGCGCCGCCTGCCGGCGGCCCTGCGTCGGACTTTAACCTGGGATCAAGGCCTCGAAATGGCTCATCATGCCCACATCACCATGGCCACCGACATGCCGATCTACTTTTGTGATCCCCACTCGCCATGGCAGCGCGGCAGCAACGAAAACACCTATTGGTGCACAGTGTTAAGGCCGGACGGCTTCGACGGGAGTCAATCCGGTGGGCTGCTGGGTGACTCGGAAAACACGTGCCGCACATGGCTTCCCGTTGATTTGTCCACGGCAGCCTAGGGGCGAGTGCCCTGACCGGTGTGACCTGATAGAAGCCTGCTGAGCCGTCAACTCGCAATAGGTCTGTCCACCGGGCAGAGCCCTCGCCATCGTCCCGTCACCCGATTGAACGAAGGGACGTTTCGATGGTGACAGTAGGGATCGACCCACACAAGCGTGTCCATGTCGCGGTGGCAGTCGATGCTCGCGGTAATCGCATTGGCAAGCCGCTGACCGTGAAAAACGACGGGCTGCTGATTATCGCGCTACTCACATGGATCCGCTCAATCACGGACAGCAAGTCGGTGACCTGGGCCGTCGAAGACGGTCGCGGCTTCGCCCGCCGGTTGGCCGATGGACTGCTGCTTGCCGGTCAAGAGGTGGTAGGGGTTCCCAGCCGGCTGACCGCCGCGCATCGCAAGTTGCACGCCGCTACGGGCTCCAAATCGGATGTCATCGACGCCATTGCGGCAGCACATGCCGCGATCGCGACACCGGATCTGACCCGCCACCACATTGATGAGCGGATTCGTGAACTCCGTGTTTTAACTGACTACCGTTCGGACCTTGTCAAACGTCGGACCACGATGATTAACCAGCTCAAGGCGCAATCGCATCTATGGCTTGACCACACGCCGGGCGATCTGGCGCGGACCAAGGCTCTGGTGACGCTGACCGCACGACTCGACGCCGTGCAGGTGGGCGCCCACGTCCGTCATGTGATCGTCGAGATGATCAGCGAGCTCGCTGAGGTCAACCAACGTATCCATGATCTCGACGCCATGATCAAAGAGCTCGTCAGCCCCCTCGCGCCCAACTTGCTGGCAATCACCGGGATCAGCCATAACTCTGCGGCGGTGTTGCTCGCCGAAATCGGTGACATCACACGGTTTTCAAGCTCGGCCAAACTGGCCCGCTACACCGGCTGCGCTCCAATCCCGGTCTATTCGTCCGACGAGGAACGTCACCGCCTTCACCGGGGAGGGAACCGCCGCCTCAACAGCGTCCTCTACACCGCCGCCATCGTGCAGAAGCGCTTCAGTCCGGCCGCCCAACACCTCATCGCACGCCAGGAGCCCGTGAAGGGCGCCCGTGGCGCCAGACGTATCCTCAAACGCCACCTTGTCGATGTGATCTACCGAGCTATGCACACTGATCAAGCTTCCTGGCAGCACCAGATCACCAGATACCAACCGCTCGCGTTGACATAGAAGCATCAACGGCCTACTACGCCAATACTTCCCCAAGGGCACCGACGTATCGATCTACAGCAGCGACTACCTGGACTACGTCGCCCTGCAACTCAACAATCGGCCACGGGAACGCTTCGGATTCGACACACCAGCCCAAGTCCTCAACCGACTACTGTCAAACCCGACAACAACCACTGTTGCAACCAAACCCTGAATTCACCGGCCCANCGGTCGCGGTGCCGCGCGACTCGGTCCGCCCAGTCCGCGCCGGCGCCGTCCGCCGGCGCGGGGGCCAGGTACCGGACCGGCTCGCCGGGCGGCAGCGACGTGGCGATGGCTTCCTCGGCCCAGCGGGACTTCCCGGACCTGATCCCGCCGAGCACCAGGGTGCGCACCGGATCAGGCGGCCTTCGGGCGCCGCTTAGTCAACACTGCTGCCGCGCTCGACCTGGGGCCGGGGCGCCCGCATCCGGCGCAGCTGCGAGGCCCGGCCGGCGGCGTAAATGCCTAGTTTCCAACGGCTTTCGGTGTTGTCGGGGAACTTCGCGTCCACCAGCTTGCTGACCTTGCGCCCCAGCAGGACCCCGTCGACGCCCATCACGACCATCAACACCAGCATCGCCGGGGAGGCGTAGAACTGTAGCTGCGCGACGCCGAAAGACGCGAACAGCAACAGCATCGTCGCCGGCATGAACAGGCCGAGCAGGTTGCGGCGGGAGTCCACCACGTCGCGCACGTAGCGCTTGATTGGCCCCTGATCGCGCGGCAACAGGTATGCCTCGTCGCCGGCCATCATGCGCTCGCGGCGATCCGTCATGCGCGCGCGGCCGGCGGTCCGCTCGGCGCGACGCTCCTCGCGGCTGAGTTTGGGGCCGGCCAGCGACTTCCGGCGGGCCCGCGCCTCGGATGCGGTCATGGGTGCCGGCGCGACCGGGCCCTTCCTCGGGTTGCGCCGGGCCTCGCTGCGCTTGGGGGTGGGCCGGCCCTTGGGGCCGGTCCGGCGCGCCGCGGTATCCGCGGAGCCGGCGTCGGTGTCCGCGGTCACCTCGGCGGACCCGTCGAGGTCGTCGTCCTGGCCCTTCTTGCGGCCCATCAGCTTCACAGTGCCAAGGTTACTTCCCGGGGGGATCACCCGGTCACGGCCCCGCACCGCGTCGCTATTACCCATGCGCCAGCGCGACGCGTGCACCTACGCTTGACTGTGATGAATGGCTACCTGTGATGGACGACGGCACGATGGCCTCGGATGACGGCCTCGCACCGGGCCGTCTGCGGCTGCCGGCCATGCAGGTTTTGGTCGCCCCGGATTGCTATGGGGACAGCTTGTCCGCCGTGCAGGCCGCCGCCGCCATCGCGACCGGCTGGACGCGATCGCGGCCCGGCGATCGGTTCATCGTCGCCCCGCAGTCGGACGGCGGACCGGGCTTCATCGAGGTGCTGGCCGGCCGGCTGGGGCAGCGGCGGCGGGTGACGGTGAGCGGGCCGCTGAACACCGCGGTGCAGGCCGACTGGGTCTTCGACCGCCGCTCGTCGACCGCCTATCTGGAGTGTGCGCAGGCGTGCGGTCTCGCGCTGCTCGACGGTGCTCCCACCCCGGAAACGGCGCTGGCGGCCGACACCAGCGGCGTCGGGCAGCTCATCGCCGAGGCGCTGCGGGCCGGGGCCCGCCGCATCGTCGTCGGGTTGGGCGGCAGCGCCTGCACCGACGGCGGCAAGGGCATGATCGCCCAGCTGGGCGGGCTGAAAGAGGCTCAGCGCGCGATGACCAACGTGGACCTGATCGCGGCCACCGACACCGAATACCCGATGTTGGGGCCGTGGGGGGCGGCCAGGGTGTTCGGCCCGCAGAAAGGCGCGGACACGGCCACGGTCGCCGCGCTCGAGGCCCGCCTCGAGGCGTGGGCGATCGAACTGGAAGCGGCGGCCGGCCGGGACGTGAGCTCGGAGCCGGGCGCGGGCGCCGCCGGTGGTCTCGGCGCGGGGCTGTTGGCGCTCGGCGGCCGGTGTGAATTGGGCGCGGAAATCATCGCCGAGCACACCCACCTGGCCGACGATCTCGAAACCGCGGACATGATCGTCACCGGTGAGGGCCGCTTCGACGAGCAGTCCCTGCACGGGAAGGTGGTCGGCTGCCTCGCGGAATCGGCCGGTCCGCTGGGAATTCCGGTGATCGTGCTCGCCGGCCAGGTCGGGCTGGAGAATTCCGCGGTGCGCTCGTCGGGCATCATGTCGGCCCTGTCCATCGCCGATTACGCCGGTTCGGTGCGGTTGGCACAGGCCGACGCGGCCAACCAGCTGATGGGTTTGGCCTCCGAGGTCGCGGCGCGACTCGGGAATAGCGGTCCCGCAATGTACCGTTGAGGCAGTGGGTCGTCCCCGGTGTGGGTCGCGCCCGACCATGAGCTACGTAGGAGAAGCAATGACGGTGCAAAACGAGTCGACGACCGCCAAGACGCATGGCGTGATCCTGACCGAAGCCGCCGCCGCCAAGGCGAAGTCCCTGCTGGACCAGGAGGGCCGTGACGACCTGGCGCTGCGCATCGCGGTCCAGCCGGGCGGATGCGCGGGGCTGCGCTACAACCTGTTCTTCGACGACCGGTCGCTGGACGGCGACCTGACCGCGGAGTTCGGTGGCGTGACGCTGACGGTGGACCGGATGAGCGCGCCCTACGTCGAAGGCGCGTCCATCGACTTCGTCGACACCATCGAGAAGCAGGGCTTCACCATCGACAACCCCAACGCCACCGGTTCGTGTGCCTGCGGGGACTCGTTCAACTGATCGGCGGGCCGCTCATCCCGATCGCGGCGACTTGCCCCCAGCTCCGCGGGGGTACCCCCACGCCCGGCCTCGCCGCCCTCGCGATCGCCCCTAGTACGAGCCGCCGGTGCGCAGCACATATGCACACACCATGATCTGGCCGCGCTGAAATAGCAGCTGGGCCATGCCCTGCACGTCGCTGCGCGCCGGGCTCCCGTCCGCGGGCGACACCCGCATGGTGAACAGCGCCTGCGCCTGGTATTGCGACAGGTAGACGATCTTGTCGACCGACATGAGCTCCACGTCGGAGAACTGCTTGCGCAGGGCGTCGCTGCTCATCTTGGCCAGCGCGACGTCGGACCGCTTGTCGCGAACCGCGTCGTACATGCCGCACAGCGCGTTGCGAACGATGACGTCGATATTCCGGTGCTCGAGGGCGTCCAGGTAGTCCTGAATCGCCGTCTTGGCCGCGCCCTCGGAGAACGAGGCGCCGGTATTGGCCCCGTTGGTGCGAACCCCGTAGGCGATCGCCAGCGTCGTCGCGGCGACCAGCGCGACGGCCATCAGCACGCCGATGAGCAGCCGCCGCCTGGGCCGTCCCGTCGGGTAGGGGACCGGCGGCGGTTGGCCGCCGTAATTGGCCGCGTGGTGGGTCGGCGGGGCGCCGGCCGGAGGCTCGCTGGGGAACTCGAGCGGCCGGGACTCGGCGTGGGGCGTTGGTCCGGTGGCGCCGACGGTGCGGTCCGGCGGGTGCGGACCTGCCATGTGGTTCTCCTACGGTGGTGGTCGGGACCATGAACGTGCCGGGCCTGGACGGGCCCGAGCCGGCGGCCCGGCGACGTCTCATTTCCCTAGGCAGGCTAGCGCACGAGTTTGCCCGGACCGTGAGGCGACGACGCCTGATGCGCCTGAGTAAGCTAGATAACCTTACTAACGACGGATGGAGATTTCGTGACGATCGCGGTGACAGGTTCGATTGCGACCGACAATCTGATGCGGTTCCCCGGCCGCTTCTCCGAGCAGCTGCTGCCCGAGCATCTGCAGAAGGTGTCGCTCAGCTTCCTCGTCGACGACCTGGTCATTCACCGCGGCGGGGTGGCGGGCAACATCGCCTTCGCCATCGGCGTGCTGGGTGGCGACGTCGCGCTGGTCGGTGCGGCCGGCGACGACTTCGCCGACTACCGCGAATGGCTCGTGTCGCACAACGTCAACTGCGACAACGTCCTGATCTCGCAGACCGCGCACACCGCGCGCTTCACCTGTACCACCGACGTCGACATGGCCCAGATCGCGTCGTTCTACCCGGGCGCCATGTCCGAGGCCCGCAACATCAAGCTCGCCGACGTGGTGTCGTCGGTGGGTAAGCCGGACCTGGTCATCATCGGGGCCAACGACCCCGACGCGATGGTGGTGCACACCGAAGAGTGCCGCAAGCTCGGCTTGCCGTTTGCCGCCGACCCGTCCCAGCAGCTGCCCCGCCTGTCCGGGGCAGACATCGACAAGCTCGTCGATGGTGCCGCCTACCTGTTCACCAACGACTACGAGTGGGAGCTGATGCTGTCCAAGACCGGCTGGTCGGAGGCCGACGTGCAGGGCAAGGTCGGGCTACGGGTGACGACCCTGGGCGCCAAGGGCGTCGACATCGTCGAGCGCGACGGCACGACCACGCACGTCGACGTGGTACCCGAGACCAGCCAGACCGACCCCACCGGCGTCGGCGACGCGTTCCGGGCCGGCTTCCTGACCGGGCGCAGCGCGGGCCTGAGCCTCGAGCGTTCGGCGCAGCTGGGCTCGCTGGTGGCCGTGCTGGTACTGGAGTCCACCGGGACGCAGGAGTGGGTGTGGGACCACGAGGTGGCGAAGTCCCGGCTGGCCGGCGCCTACGGCGAGGACGCGGCCGGCGAGATCGCCGCGGTGCTCGCTTAGTTCCCCCGGCGGGGTTCGCCGGGCCCTGCCCGGCCACCAGACGCAGAATCGCAGAGCGCGAGCCCTTGGCGTGCGCTTCTGCGCCTGCTCGCAGAAGTTCGTGCTAGAGCTGGACCGGGTAGACGGGCTCGCTGATCTGCGGCACCACGCTGTGCTCGACGAAGATCGCGTGCCACAGCATGAAGATGAGCACCGTCCACAGCCGGCGGCTGTGATCGCTTGCGCCGCTTCGGTGCTCGTCGAGCATCCGGCGCACCGCGTCCCGGTCGACCAGGTGATCGGCCTGCGACGAGTCCACCAACGCGTAGGCCCACTCCAGCAGTTCGCCGGCGCGCAGCCAATGCCGGATCGGCACCGGGAAGCCGAGCTTGGGCCGGTGCAGCACATGCGCGGGAACGATCGGCTCCAGCGCGCGCCGCAGCGCGTACTTGGTGGTGGTGCGCGTGATCTTGGCCTCGACCGGCAGCCGCGACGCGACGGCGAACACCTCGGGATCCAGGAACGGGACCCGCAGCTCCAGCGAGTTGGCCATCGTCATCTTGTCGGCCTTGACCAGGATGTCGCCGCGCAGCCAGGTGAACAGGTCGACGTGCTGCATGCGGGCCACCGGGTCCCAGCCGGCCGACTCGGCGTACACCGACGCGGTGACGTCGGTGTGGGTCCACTCGTCGCGGAACCCGGGCAACACGTCCCGCAACTGCGCGTCGGAGAAACTGCGGGCGTTGCCGTAGTAGCGCTCCTCGAGGGTCAGCGATCCGCGGTGCAGCAGGCTCTTGCCGCGCATGCCCTCCGGCAGCGGCCTGGACACCTTGCCCATCGACCGCCGCAGCGGCCGAGGCAGGTAGTCAAAGGGCTTCAGCGACAATGGCTCCCGGTAAATGGTGTAGCCGCCGAACAGCTCGTCGGCGCCCTCGCCGGACAGCACCACCTTGACGTGCTTGCGGGCCTCGCGGGCGACGAAGAACAGCGGCACCAGCGCCGGGTCGGCGACCGGCTCGTCGAGGTACCAGACGATCTCGGGCAGGGCGGCGACGAATTCGTCCGGGCTGACGACCTTGGCGATGTGGCGGGCGCCGATCGCCTCGGCCGAGGCCACCGCGACGTCGATCTCGGAGAACCCTTCGCGCTCGAAGCCGGTGGTGAACGTGATCAGCCTGGGGTTGTGCCGGATGGCCAGCGCCGCGATCGCGGTGGAGTCGATGCCCCCGGACAGGAACGCCCCGACGGTGACGTCGGCGCGCATGTGCTTGGCCACCGAGTCCTCGAGCACCGCGGTGATCTCGTCGTAGCGGGCCTGTTCGGCGTCGCCGGTGATCGGCGTGGCGGCGAATCGCGGCACGAAGTACCGGCTGATCTGCGGCGCCGTCCCGGGCCGGATGCGGGCGTAGCAGCCCGATTCCAGCCGGCGCACCCCGCGGTGCAGGGTTTCGGGCTCCGGGACGTACTGCAGGACCGTGTAGTGCTGCACGGCCCGTTCATCGATGGCGGTGTCGAACCCGATCAGGCCGGCCAGGTCCATCAGGCATTTCTTCTCGCTGGCCACCGCGGTGCCGCCGGTGCCGGTGGCCATGAAGAGCGGCTTGATGCCGAACGGATCACGGGCGCAGAACAATTCGCGGGTGACGGTGTCCCACAGCGCGAACGCGAACATGCCCCGCAGCCGGGTCAACACGTCGGTGCCCCAGTGGTGGTAGCCGGCGACGATGGCCTCGCCGTCGCCGTCGGTGGCGAACGCGGCGCCGTGCTCGGAGGCCAGTTCGTCGCGCAGCTCGAGGTAGTTGTAGATTTCGCCGTTGAACACCAGCACGTAGCGGTCGGGCGCCTCCGGCGGCCCCCACCGCAGCGGCTGATGCGAATGCGCGATGTCGATGAAGGACAGCCGGTTGAAGCCGAACACGACGGCCCCGTCGGCATCCGGGTCAAACAAACCGCCCGGCTCGTCGGGTCCGCGGTGGCGCATCAGGCGCAGCGCGCGGGAGATGGCCGCGTCGGCTCTGGCCGCGGCCGCCCCGTCGGCGCCCGCGCTGTCGGCCGGGGCCGCGACGAACGCCAGCAGACCACACACGGCGCCCCAGTATGCCGCACCTGGCCGCCGCCCGTGGCGCCGCACACCCCCCGACGCGTCGGGGTTTCGTCGCCGGGGTAAGCGGCGTGGTCTACGCTGCGTAGTATTCGATATCCGAGCATGGAGGCGCCAACGTGACACCTCGCGAGCAGGTCCGTTCGCAACGCTTGTCGCAGGCCAGGTTCCAGCGCCGATCCGGGGGAGCCCACCGGGGTCTGTCCCGTCGTCTGCGGCCGCTGGCGCTGGCCGTGACGCTGGGCGTGCTGGCGGTCACCCTGAGCGGATGCAGCTGGTCGGAGGCGATCGGGATGGGCTGGCCGGAGGGCATCACGCCGCAGGCCCACGTCAACCGGGAGCTGTGGGTCGGCGCGGTGATCGCCTCCCTGGTCGTCGGGGTGCTCGTGTGGGGGCTGATCTTCTGGACGTCCGCGTTTCACCGCAAGAAGGCCACCGACACCGAGCTGCCCCGGCAGTTCGGCTACAACATGCCCCTTGAGCTGGTGCTCACCGTGACGCCGTTCCTCATCATCTCGGTGCTGTTCTACTTCACCGTGGTGGTCCAGGAGAAGATGCTGCACCTGGCCAAGGACCCCGAGGTGGTGATCGACGTCACCGCGTTCCAGTGGAACTGGAAGTTCGGTTATCAGCGGGTCAACTTCAAGGACGGCACGCTGACCTACGAGGGCGCCGACCCCGCGCGCAAGGCCGCGATGGTCTCCAAGCCGGAGGGCAAGGACGCCCGCGGCGAGGAGCGTGTCGGGGCGGTGCGGGGGCGCAATCCCCAGGACCGGACCTACCTGAACTACGACAAGGTCGAGACCCTGGGAACCGCCACCGAGATCCCGGTGCTGGTGCTGCCGGCCGGCAAGCGCATCGAATTCCAGTTGGCGTCCGCGGACGTCGTGCACACCTTCTGGGTGCCGGAATTCCTGTTCAAGCGCGACGTGATGCCCAACCCCCAGGCCAACAACTCCGTCAACGTGTTCCAGGTCGACGAGATCACCAAGACCGGCGCGTTCGTCGGGCACTGCGCCGAGTTCTGCGGCACCTACCACTCGATGATGAACTTCGAGGTTCGGGTGGTGGCGCCCAACGACTTCAAGGCCTACCTGCAGCAGCGGATCGCGGGGAAGACCAACGCCGAGGCGCTACAAGCGATCGCGCAGTCGCCGGTAGCGGTGACCACCCATCCGTTCGATACCCGCCGCGGTGAATCGGCACAAGCCAGTAGGTGAGGACGCTCCATGCACATCGAAGCGAGGTTGTTCGAATTCATCGCCGTCTTCTTCCTTCTGGCGGCGGTGCTCTACGGCGTGCTGACGGCGCTGTACGCCACCGGCGGTGAGGAGTGGGCGGGTACCACCGCCCTGGCGCTGACCGGTGGCCTGGCGTCGATCACGGCGACGTTCTTCCGGTTCGTCGCGCGCCGGCTGGACACCCGGCCCGAGGACTACGAGGGCGCCGAGATCAGCGACGGCGCAGGCGAATTGGGGTTCTACGCCCCGCACAGCTGGTGGCCGATCATGATCGCGCTGGCGGGCGCGGTCGCCGCGACCGGCATCGCGCTGTGGCTGCCGTGGCTGATCGTGGCCGGGGTGGTGTTCGTCCTCGCTTCGTCGGCCGGGTTGGTCTTCGAGTACTACATGGGCCCCGAGAAGCACTGATTTGCGACTCAAAGGTCACAATCAGGGCATCAGTTGATCAGTGGCCCGTTTGCCAAGACATCACGCTCTATTCGGTTCGGTAGGGTTTGCCGAGGCATATGAGAAACTCCCAAGCGCGCGCGCAACGAGGCATTCGCGGAGCCCCGCGCGCTGGTGATGCAGTTGAACAGGGCAGGCAATTATGAGCGGGCCGAATCCCCCGGGAACCGAACCTGGCGAACCGGACTCCGGCGACGAATTGGGACACGAGACAGTCGAATCCCATGACGGACCCGTCGACGACAGCGCGGAGATCGCGGCGGCGGATCAGACCGGCCAGACGGACGCCTATTCGCGGGCCTATTCGGCCCCCGAATCCGAGCACTTTCTCAGCGGCCCCTACGTGCCGGCCGACCTGCGACTCTACGACTACGACAGCTACGACGAGTCCGCCGACGCGGACGACGACCACCACGCCCCGCGCTGGCCGTGGGTGGTNTCTGGCTGGTGTTGTTGGGCGTCAGCGTGGCTGCCGCCGTCGCCCTGGCGGACCTGGGCCGGGGCTTCCACAAGACGGCTGGCGGCTCGCACACCCCCTGGGTGTTGTACGCCGTCATCATCGTCTCCGCGCTGATCATCGCCGCGGCGATCCCGGTGCTGTTGCGGGCCCGTCGCATGGGCCTGATCGAGCCGGGAACCCGGCCGGGGGCGGGGGCGGCGCGCGCCCCGCAGCGGCCCCCGGTGCGCCTCATGGCCCCAGCGCCGCGCACGTCGGCCGAGCGAGCGCGCCAGCCGAGGATGGTTGCGGCGGAGCCGGCGACCCAATGGTCCGGCACCGCGGTGGATCGGGTTTGGTTGCGCGGCACGGTCATCCTGACGGGCACGATGGGCGCCGCCCTGATTGCGGCCGCGACGGCCACGTACCTGATGGCCGTCGGCGACGACGGCCCGTCGTGGGCGGTCTACGCGGTGGCCGGGGTGGTCGCCGCGGCGATGCCGGTGGTGGAGTGGCTGCACATCCGCCAGCTACGCGGCCTTCAGGACGCGCGCTAGCCGCGCGTGCCGCGCGGGCCCGCGACATATAACCAGTTGCGACGACACGCCGAAATGCGCCGCAAGGGTTGATGTCTCGCGGCGCACTCCCGGCTCAGTGCGGTTTAGTGGTCGCCGTGCTCGCCGTTGGGGGGGCCGACGACGCTGTCCTGGTGCTCGCGCAGCGCGGTCAGCGCGCGCTGCTCGGAGGAGTGCGCCGCCTCGCGCAGCGCGGCATCCTCGGCCGCGGGGTCGGCACGCAAGAAGCT
This sequence comes from Mycobacterium interjectum, assembly GCF_900078675.2. Classification (GTDB taxonomy): domain Bacteria; phylum Actinomycetota; class Actinomycetes; order Mycobacteriales; family Mycobacteriaceae; genus Mycobacterium; species Mycobacterium interjectum. The sequence goes on along the minus strand of NZ_LT546237.1, from coordinate 1,887,438 downwards.
GCCGCTACCCGGCGAGCCGGCCGAGCCCAGCTTGTTCATCCGCTTGGGCAACGCCGCGCCCTGGTACTCGAGCGGTATCGGGTGCCCATGGTCGTCGACGGGGCCGAGCGGCTGGTGCAGCTCGATGTACGCGCCGTGCGGCAGCCGCTTGATGATGCCCGTTTCGATGCCGTGCTCGAGCACCTCGCGGTCGCTGCGCTGCAGCCCGATGCACCACCGGTAGGTGATGAAGTAGACGAACGGCGGCAGGATCACCATCCCGATGCGCCCGATCCACGTCGTCGCGTTCAGCGAGATGTGGAACTTGAACGCGATGATGTCGTTCATCGCCGCCAGGGTCAGCACCATGTAGAAGGAGATCGCCATCGCGCCGATGGAGGTGCGCACCGGCACGTCGCGCGGCCGCTGCAGCAAATTGTGGTGGGCGTAGTCACCGGAGAACCGCTTCTCCAGGAACGGGTAGATGATCAGCAGGATGAAGATCAGGCCCATCAGCAGCGCTACCCAGACCGGGGCCGGAATGGTGTGGTGCCAGAAGTAGAACTCCCACGGCGGCCAGATGCGGGCCAGACCCTCGGTCCACATCATGTAGAAGTCCGGCTGCGAACCCGCCGAGACGTGAGATGGCTTGTAGGGGCCCAGGTTCCAGATCGGGTTGATCTGCAGTAAGCCGCCCATCAGGCCGAGCACACCGACGATCGCCGCGAAGAACGCGCCGGACTTGACGGCGAAGATCGGCATCACCCGCACGCCGACCACGTTGTGCTCGGTGCGGCCGGGGCCGGGGAACTGGGTGTGCTTCTGGAACCACACGAACGCCAGGTGCAGCCCGATCAGAGCCAGGATGATCCCCGGCAACAGCAGGATGTGCAGGGCGTACATGCGCGGGATGATGGCGCCCACCGTCGCGCATTCGTTGCCGATGCCACCGCACGGGAAGTCGCCGCCGAACAGCGCCCAGTGCAGCCACGTGCCGATCACCGGCATCCCCAACGTGATCGAGGACAGGGCGGCGCGCAGCCCGATGCCGGACAGCAGGTCGTCGGGCAGCGAGTAGCCGAAGTAGCCCTCGAACATGGCGAGGATCAGCAGCAGCGAACCGATCACCCAGTTCGCCTCGCGGGGGCGCCGGAACGCGCCGGTGAAGAAGATGCGCGCCAGGTGCACCATGATCGACGCGGCGAAAAGCAAAGCGGCCCAGTGGTGGACCTGCCGGACGAACAGCCCGCCGCGCACCTCGAACGAGATGTCGAGCGTCGAGGCGAAGGCCTTGGACATGTCGACGCCGCGCAGCGGTTGGTACGCGCCGTTGTAGGTGACCTCCGCCATGGACGGGTCGAAGAACAGCGTCAGATACACGCCGGTGAGCAGCAGCACGATGAAGCTGTACATCGCGATCTCGCCGAGCAGGAACGACCAGTGCGTCGGAAACACCTTGTTGAGCTGCCTGCGCACCGCCGCCGACGGGTGGTAGCGCGTGTCGATGTCCTCGCCCTGCCGGGCCAGGACGTCACCGATCTTCGGGGGACTCAGTTTGGGGCTCATGTCGTCGTCCTCTCCCAAAATGCCGGTCCGACGGGCTCGATGAAGTCGCCGTTGGCGACCAGGTACCCGTTGGAGTCGATCGTGATGGGCAGTTGCGCCAGCGCGCGCGCCGCCGGACCGAAGATCGGCTTCGCGAAGTGCAGGGCGTCGAACTGCGACTGATGGCAGGGGCACAAGATTCGGTAGGTCTGCTGTTCGTACAGCGACGCCGGGCAACCCAGGTGCGAGCACACCTTCGTGTACGCGAAGAACTCGCCCCAGTTGAAGCTCTCCTGGCCCTGGCGCTTGACCATCCGGGACATGTCGGACGGCCGGATCCGGATGAGCATCACGGGGTTGCGGACGCCCTGGTTGATCGCGCGGAGCTTTTCCTGCGACTCCGGGGTGGTGCCGTCCCCGTCGGACTCCCGCCACGGAAAGACGGTCTCCATGCCGCCGGCGTCGAGGTCTTCGGGGCGCATCTTGATGAACGGTGACGCGCCGGCCGAGCCGGTGGCGCGCGCCAGGAAGATGGTCTCGCCCTTGTAGCGCGGGGTCCACCCGGAGGTCCACAGCACGGCCTTCTTGCCGTCGGCGGTGGGCACGACGGGCTTCCACGGGTTCTTGATCAGGCCGCCAGCGAACGCCACCAGGGTGGACAGCCCGAACGCGCCGAGGCCCACGCCCAGTGACAGCCCGACGAGCTTGCGCCGCCCCACCGTCGAACTCTGATACGCGTCGGCCAGGTTGGCCACCACCGTCTTGCGGTCGATCTCGCGCGAGGCGCCGTCATGGCGCTCCTGGATCGAAAGCTCTTCGGGGATAAACCTTTTCTGGTACAGGATCGCGCCGATCGCGATGCACAGGATCGACATTCCGAAGGTCAGGCCGTACAGCGGGGTGGCCAGCGTGTAGAGCAGGCTGCCCGGGGCGTCCTTCGGCTTGTACTCCCATGGCCAGAACAAGAAGATCAGCAGCAGCGCGACCCCGAAGAAGCCGCCCAGCAACAGCCACCGGGCCACCGAGCGCTCGGCGCGCTTCTCGGCTTTGGTGCCCTCGATCGGCCAGCGCGGCTCCTTGAACACGGTCTCGACGCCGTCGATCTTGCCGCCCAGGGCCACCAGTTCCTGTTGCGACATCGCGGCCAGCGCGGTGTCGCTGGGCTCGTGGGGTGCCCCCGGTCCGCCCTTGTCGGTGTCCGAGCCGCGCGTGTGTTCGTCGCTCATGATGCTCGCGCCCCAATCCACAGTGCCAGCCCGATGGCGGCGACCATCCCGATGATCCACGCGGCCATGCCCTCGGGTGCGGGTCCGAAGCCACCGAGGCCGTAGCCGCCCGGCTGCCGCTCCTCGGAGACGGTTTTCACGTAGTCGATGATGTCCTTCTTGGCGTCGAAGGACAGCTGGCGGTCGGAGAACTTCGGCATGCTCTCCGGGCCGGTCAGCATCGCGGTGAGGATCTGCTGTTCGTTGGCTCCGCCCAGGTCGGGCGCGTACTTACCCGAGGACAGGGCACCGCCCTTCCCGGTGAAGTTGTGGCACGAGGAGCAGTTGAGCCGGAACAGGTCGCCGCCGCGGCCGGGGTCATCGCCGCGCAGCGAGTGCATCGCCAGGCTGCCGTCCGGGTTGCGGACCACCGTGGGCCCGCCGCCGTTGGCCTGCACGTAGGCGCCGATCGCGTCGATCTGGGATTCGTCGAAGATCGGCTCCTTGCGGGGGGCCTGGGCGGCGCCGGCCATCACCGGCATCCGGCCGGTGGACACCTGAAAGTAGACGGCCGCCTCGCCGACGCCGATCAGGCTCGGCCCGTGATCGGGGACGCCCTGCAGGTTGGCGCCGTGGCAGGACACGCAGGACGTGTCGAACAGCTGCTTGCCGGTGCGCAGCAGCGCCGACCCCGACTCGTCGGCGACGGCCACCTGCGGGGTGGGGGTGAGGACCGCCGCCACCCCTCCCGACACGGTCAGCGCGATCAGCAGCAGCAGCCCGCCCGACAGGCGGCGCCGCAGCCGCCGTCGCGAGCGATCGGTCAGCCCTTTTCGCGGCTTGGTCCGCCGCGCACCGATTCGGGTAGACCCCAGTTTCTTCAACCGAGCACTCCTGTCCGTCCAGCGCCGATTCAGCGGATGAAATAGATCACGGTGAACAGCGCGATCCACACGATGTCGACGAAATGCCAGTAGTAGGAGACGACGATGCTGGCCGTCGCCTGCGCGGGCGTGAACTTGCTCATCGCGGTGCGGGCCAGCAGGAATATGAAGGCGATCAGCCCGCCGGTGACGTGCAGGCCGTGGAAACCGGTGGCGAGGTAGAACACCGTGCCGTAGGCGCTGCCCGGGATCGTGGTCCCGTGCGACATCAGGTGGTAGTACTCGTACCCCTGGCCGAGGACGAAGAACAGGCCCATCAGGAACGTGATCACGTACCAGCGGCGCAGCCCGAACACGTCGCCGCGCTCGGCCGCGAACACGCCCATCTGGCAGGTGAACGACGACGCGATCAGCACCAGCGTCACCGGAACCGCCTGGTACAGGTTCAGCTCCGTCGGCGGCGGCGGCCACTTCCCGCCCGCCTGGGCCCGCGCGGTGAAATACATCGCGAACAGCCCAGCAAAGAACATGAGTTCGCTGGACAGCCACACGATGGTGCCGACAGCGACCATGTTCGGCCGATTCAGCGAATGCACTCGCGACGTGATCGCAGTACCCGAGGTCCCCACAGCGCTGGTCACATCCGCAAGTATGACGCTTTGTAGTTGTCGAACTCTACCCGGGTCCGAAATTTCGGTGATCGGCGTTTCGCCGGCCGTGACCGGGCCCGCAGGGGCGCGCGTGCGGCAACGGTTGGGGGGCGGCTGATCCTCGTGGGACCATCGGCGCGTGCCCNCGCCGGGCGTCCGGCGCAGATCGCCGCGTGCGCGGTGGCGATGACGATGAAGGTGCCCACCGCGGGCGAGGTGAGCGAGCTGGCCGACGTCATGCTGCGCCACGCCCGCCCGCTGCCCGCCGGCGCGATCCCCGAGGACGCCGTCGACATCGTCGGCACCGGGGGCGACGGCGCCAACACGGTCAACCTGTCCACCATGGCGTCGATCGTGGTGGCCGCCGCGGGGGTGCCGGTGGTCAAGCACGGCAACCGGGCGGCCTCGTCGCTGTCCGGGGGAGCCGACACGCTCGAGGCGCTCGGGGTGCGCATCGACCTGCAGCCCGACCAGGTCGCGCGAAGCCTCGACGAGATCGGGATCGGGTTCTGCTTCGCGCCGCTGTTTCACCCGTCGTATCGGCACGCGTCCGCCATGCGCCGCGAGATCGGGGTGCCCACGGTGTTCAACCTGCTTGGGCCGCTGACCAATCCGGCGCGTCCCCGGGCGGGTTTGATCGGTTGCGCGTTCGCGGACCTCGCCGAGGTGATGGCCGGGGTGTTCGCGGCGCGTCGGTCCAGCGTGCTCGTCGTGCACGGCGACGACGGGCTCGACGAGCTGACCACCACGACCACCAGCACGATCTGGCGCGTGCAGGCTGGCACCGTGGACCGGCTGACGTTCGATCCGGCCGGATTCGGGTTCGCCCGGGCCGAGCTGCACGAGCTGCTGGGCGGCGACGCGCAGGCCAACGCGGCGGAGGCGCGCGGGGTGCTGGCCGGTGCGAAGGGCCCGGTCCGCGATGCCGTCGTGCTGAACGCCGCCGGGGCGATCGTCGCGCACGCCGGGCTATCCAGCCGCGCCGAATGGCTGCCCGCCTGGGAGGACGGGTTGCGACGGGCCGGCGCCGCCNCAGCCGCGCCAGGGCGGCGAGCCGCACGCTGGGGGCCTCCTCGCGGCTGAGCACCCGGCGGGCCAGGCGCACCGTGCACAGGACCTGGGGCCGCGGCCAGGGAATCTCGCAGCGCTGCGCGGCGGCCCGCAGGAACCCCACGTCGAACCCGGCGTTGTGGGCGACCAGCACCGCTCCGTGGTCCAAGCCGGCGAACTCGAGGAACATCGGCAGCACGGCGTCGATGGCCGGGGCGTCGCACACCATCGCCGTGGTGATGCCGGTGAGCTGCACGATCTGGGGCGGGATGCTGCGCTGCGGGTCGACGAGGGTGGCGAACTCGCCGAGCACAACGCCGCCGCGGACCTTGACCGCCCCGATCTCGGTGATGGCGTCGCACGGCGCGCCGCCGGCGCTCTTGGTGCGTCCGCCGGTGGTTTCCAGGTCCACCACGACGAAAGTGGTTTCGCGCAAGGGGGTTTCGTCGATCGGGGAAGCGGCCGGGTCCCAGCGCGGCCCCAAATCGGCGAAACTCAGCTGAGTCGCACCACTCATGGCCGAGACGTTAGGCACGTCCACCGACAGCGGCGGTGTTCCCACGCCGGGCCGGCGGGGGCGGATCGCTGCCGGATTGTTGTCGGTGGCCCCGGTTAGCGTGCCGATAAGCGCGCGAACTTCAGCGTTCGAATGACCGAGAGGACGGCCCCAGATGGCATACGGCAGTGGCAAGGGTGAACCAGCGCCCGGTCCGGACGCACCGGTGGTGATCGACTGCGACGAGTGCGCGGTGCGCGGTCCGGGATGCCGCGACTGCGTGGTCAGCGTGCTGCTCGGGGTTCCGGAGACCCTGCTGCAGGACGAACGGGCCGCGCTCGAAGTGCTCGCCGACGCCGGGCTTGCCCCGAGGCTGCGGTTGGTGCCGATTCGTCGCGACCGTGGGGCCGGTGTAGCCTAATTGCCTTGTGCGCCAAAACCGCTCGACCCTCTTAGAGGATTGCCATCATTCACAAAGTAATGACAGAAATCTTGCCGATTTCTTAACGGCCCGGTTTGGACAAACGTCGATATCGTTCCGTAACCTGTTTGAGACCTAAACTAGTCCGACGGCGCTCCGGCAGTGCCAGTCCAGGCCGTTTAAGGATGCAAATTTTGAGGCTCGACTCTATGTACCCCTGTGCGCGTGTCATGACACGTTCTGCCCTAGGTACGTTAGCGGGCTTGGTCGTCTTCACGGGGGTTTTTGCCGCGAATTCCGTGGCCGATCCGGCGGAGGACGCGCTGGCCAAACTGAACCAGCTGTCCCGTCAGGCCGAACAGACCACCGAGGCGATGCACAGCGCGCAGCTGGACCTGAACAAGAAGCTCGCGGTCCAGCAGGCGGCGGAAAAGAAGCACGCCGACGACCAGGCCGCCGTGGATTCGGCGAAGGCGCGCCTGGCCGCCTTCCAGGGCGCGGTCAACAAGCTCGCCGCGGCGGAATACATGGGTGGCCGCGTGGACGGCATGGAGGCAATGCTCACCGCCGGATCGCCGCAGGGCCTGATCGACAAGCTGGCCGTGCAGCGCCTGATGGCGACGCAGATGCGCACGCAGATGGCGAGTTACCGGGTCGCCGGTGCCCAGGCCGCCAAGGCCGAGCAGGAGTCCGCCAAGTCCGCGGCCGACGCCAAGAGCGCGGCGGAGCAGGCCGCGGCGGTGCGGGCCAGCCTGCAGTCCAAGCAGAGCCAGCTGCAGGTGCAGATCGCGGTCGTGAAATCCCAATATGTGTCGCTCACGCCGCAGCAGCGCACGGCACTCGCCGACCCCGGGCAGGTCCCGGCGGCTGCCCCGGCGCCCGGCGCGCCGGCCCCGGACGCGGTGGCGCCGCCAGGGGGACCGACGCCCGGAGACGCTCCACCCCCCGCCGGAATGATGCCGGGAATGCCCGGGATGCTGCCCCCGGGCGTGGGAGGCGGTGACCGCGCGACCGTCGTGCAGGCGGCGTTGACTCAGGTCGGCTCGTCCTATGTGTGGGGCGGCGCCGCGCCGGGCGGGTTCGACTGCTCCGGTCTGGTGATGTGGGCGTTCCAGCAGGCCGGCATCTCGCTGCCGCACTCCAGCCAGGCGCAGGCCCAAGGCGGTCAGCCGGTGGCGCTGTCGGATCTGCAGCCCGGCGACGTGGTGACTTTCTACAACGACGCGTCGCACAGCGGCATCTACGTCGGCGACGGCATGGTGATCCATTCCTCCACCTACGGCGTGCCGGTGCGGGTGGTGCCGATGGGCGCGGCAGGTCCGATCCACGACGCCCGTCGCTACTGACAACCCCCTCAGCCGGCGGCGTCGGCGCCTGCCGATCCTGCTGGCGTGGGTATTCACCCTCGAGCTGATCGTGGCGGCCGCCGTGCCGTTCGACGCCGGCGATAGCAAGGCGAGGCACGCCCAGGTGGTCACCCCCGCCCCCAGCCCGGCCAGGGTCGCGGCGAGGTCGCTGGTGGTCGGTGACCGCACCGTCCGGCTGGTGGGACTGGGCGGTGCCATCAGCGACCGGCTGCTGTCCCGGGTGGCCTCCGACATCGGCGGCGCGATCAACGCGGTGACGGCGTTCTGGGGCGGTGATTGGCCGCGCGACATCTCGATCCTGGCCACCGGCTCGGACGAACAGTTTCGGGCCGCCGCCGGCGGGGGACCGGAGTCGCAGTGGGCCGACATCGCGGCCGTGACGGTGGCCGACCGCGTCGATCCCGCGCACCGGGCGGCGTTCGGCCAGCGGATCGTGTTCGCGCCGGGGGCCGCCACCATGAACGACGGGGCGCTACGAATTGTGTTGACGCACGAGCTTTTCCACTACGCCGCGCGCGCCGCCACGGCCGCGGACGCGCCCCGCTGGCTCACCGAGGGGGTCGCCGATTTCGTCGCCCGGCCGCAGACCCCGGTGCCCGCGGACGCGCTGCCCGTGCCGCTGACGCTGCCGGCCGACAGCGACCTGGACACGCCCGGGCCGCAGCGCTCGCTGGCTTACGACCGCGCATGGTGGTTCGCCCGCTTCGTCGCCGACACCTACGGAACGCCGAAGTTGCACGACCTCTACTTGGCGACCTGCGGTGTCGGGCACGCCGACGTGCCCACCGCCATCCACGACGTCCTCGGCACCGACACGGCCGGGCTGCTGGTGCATTGGCACCAATGGCTGCCCCGTTAGCCTGACGCAGGTGAGCCGGGTCCTGCTGGTAACCAACGACTTTCCGCCCCGTCCGGGCGGCATCCAGTCCTACCTGGGCGAGTTCGTCGGCCGGCTGGTGGATGCCGGGTCGCATTCGGTGACGGTGTACGCGCCGCANTGCCGCCGGGGGTGGACACCGACCGGTTCCGGCCCGACCCGGCGGCCCGGGCCGAGCTGCGAACCCGCTACGGGCTGGGCGAGCGGCCGGTCGTCGTGTGCCTGTCGCGGCTGGTGCCGCGCAAAGGCCAGGACATGCTGATCAGGGCGCTGCCGTCGATCCGGCGCCACGTCGACGGGGCGGCGCTGGTCGTCGTCGGCGGCGGTCCCTACCTGGACGCGTTGCGCAAGCTGGCCCGGGACTGCGGCGTGGCCGAGCACGTCACGTTCACCGGTGGCGTGCGCGCCGACGAATTGCCGGCCCACCACGCGCTGGGCGACGTCTTCGCGATGCCGTGTCGCACCCGCGGCGCCGGCATGGACGTCGAGGGCTTGGGCATCGTCTTCCTGGAGGCCTCGGCGACGGGCGTGCCGGTCGTCGCCGGCCTGTCGGGTGGGGCCCCGGAAACGGTGCAGCACAACAAGACTGGGCTGGTGATCGACGGTCGATCGGTGGACGAGGTCGCCGAGGCCGTCACCGGGCTGCTGGCAGATCGCGACCGGGCCGCGGCGATGGGCGCGGCCGGGCGCGAGTGGGTGACGTCCCGGTGGCGCTGGGACACGTTGGCCGCCCGGCTGGCCGACCTGCTCGGTTGATATGAGTTGAGGTAGTCCTTCACAAACGCCTCCGGGGGTGTCAGGAAGGGATTGTCAAGATTCCTTACGAGAACTTGGGGCGTTGGCGCGCTCCGGTTCTTCTGGCACACCCCGGAGGTGTTGTTGTGTCTGTGCTGAGGGCTCCAGCCACGGTGTCCACGATCGTCGTTGCCGTCGACGTCGGCAAGACCTCGGCGATGATGTCGAATCAGCCCGAAACGACTTCTCGCCGAAAGGAGCGGTCAGACTGCACCCTTCACAATCCTTGTAGGCGGTGCCACGCTGAATGGACGGGACGAGGGGTCAGATCAGATGCCGCATCGGTTATGACGGACCCACCTGGGTTACGCCGCGTCTAACTTGGCACCCCGGCCCCTCGCCTCAACGACAGCCCGAACGACGCCAGATGACCCCAACCTCGAGGTCGCATAAGTCAACGTGGGCGCCCGGCACCCGCCAAATCCCAGCAAGCCGCCCGACAGCACAGCCCCATCCATCGCACCCGGACCCGGATGCCGAAGTGCTACGCCCACCCCACGCCTTGACACAACCTACAGCCAGTTAGTCCTTCTCGTAGATCGATTCGATGTCGGCGGCGAACTTCTCGGCCACCACGTTGCGTTTGACCTTCATCGTCGGCGTCAGCTCACCGGTGTCCTCGGTGAAGTCGACGGGCAGAATGCGAAACTTGCGGATCGACTCGGCGTGCGACACCGCGAGGTTGGCGTGCTTGACGGCCGCGTCGATCTCGGCGACCAGGTCGGGGTCGGTGGCCAGGTCGGCGACCGACGCCTCGGCGGGCTTGTGGTTGCGTTCCTTCCAGGGGCCGAAGGCCTCGGGGTCGATGGTGATCAGCGCGCCGATGAACGGCTTGTTGTCCCCGACCGCCAGGGCCTGGCTGATCAGCGGGTGCGCCCGCAGCTGGTCCTCGAGCACCGCTGGGGCGACGTTCTTGCCGCCGGCGGTGACGATGATCTCCTTCTTGCGGCCGGTGATCTTCAGGAAGCCGTCCTCGTCCAGCGCGCCCAGGTCGCCGGTCTTGAACCAGCCGTCGGTGAACGCGTCGCCGGTGGCCTGCTCGTTGCGCCAGTAGCCGCCGAAGACCACGCCGCCGCGCACCAACAGCTCGCCGTCGTCGGCGATGCGCATGCTGTTGCCGGGCAGCAACGTCCCGACCGTCCCGATCTTGACCCGTCCGACCTGGTTGACGGTGATGGCCGAGCTGGTCTCGGTCAGGCCGTAGCCCTCGTGGATGGTCAGGCCCACGCCGCGGTAGAAGTGGCCCAGTCGCGCGCCCAGCGGCGCGCCGCCCGACACGGACGCGTGGCAGTCACCACCCAGCGCCGCGCGCAGCTTGTGGTAGACCAGCCGGTCGAACAGCGCGTGCTTGGCGCGCAGCAGCAGGCCGGGGCCGCCGTTGTCCTGGGCCTGGCTCCAGTCGACCGCGGTTTGCACGGCCATCGCGAAGATGCGCCCGTTGCCGTCGTTGACGGCGTTCTGCTCGGCGGTGTTGTAGACCTTCTCGAACACCCGGGGCACCGACACCACGACCGTCGGCTTGAACACCGCGAACATCGGCAGCAGGTTCTTGATGTCGCTGGTGAACCCCACCGTCACCTTGTTCGCGCACGCCGACAGGGTCAGCGAGCGGGCCAGCACGTGCGCCAGCGGCAGGAAAACCAGCAGCCGCTGCCCCTCGGCGAGCAGCGTCGGCAGGCATTCCTTGGCGCCCCGGGACTCGTAGAGCAGGTTGGAATGGGTGAGTTGGCAGCCCTTGGGCCGGCCGGTGGTGCCGGAGGTGTAGATCAGCGTCGCCGGGTCGTCGGCGCGCAACGCCTCGAGGCGGGCGGTCAGCTCGGCCGGCTCGACCGACGCGCCCTCCTCGGCGAGCTGGTCGAGCGCCTTGGGGCCCGAACCGTCGATGTGCAGCACCCGGCGCAGCGCGGGCAGCTCGGTGGTGAGTTCGGTGACCATCGCGGCGTGGGCGTCGGTCTCGGCGAAGGCCACCACCGCTTCGGAGTCCTGCAGCACCCAGCGCACCTGCTCGGCCGACGACGTCTCGTAGATCGGCACGGTGACCGCGCCGACTGCCAGGATCGCCAGGTCCAGGATCGGCCATTCGTACCGGGTCGCCGAGAAGATGCACACCCGGTCGCCGGACTGCACCCCGAGCGAGATGAGGCCCAGTGCCGCGGAGCGGACCTGCTTGGCCGCCTCGGCGCACGTGACGTCCGTCCACACGCCGTCGACCTGGCGCTGGAAGATGACGAAGCCAGGGTCGTCTCGCTCATGGTCGAAGACCATGGCCGCCACGTTTTCGTGCTCGCCGACGGTGAAGCGGGCGGGGACACTGTACTCACGCACTCTGATGACCTCGATCGGACTCGTAACGTTGCCTGGCCGCTGGGTCGGGCCGGCTTGCTGTGGCCCAGCCTAATCCGCGCATTCGCGCAGCACTGCCGAGGTCGCTTCGGCCGCGACCGCGATTGCGGGTTGCGTGTGGCGGTGTGTGAAGCTGGGGTGGTGAACAGCATCCAGATCGCCGATGAGACGTTCGTCGCCGCCGACGGCGCCCGGGTCGGCGCTGTGGTCGCCGATCCGTCGTGCTGGCGGCGGTGGTGGCCCGACCTGCGGCTGCAGGTCGTCGAGGATCGCGCCGACAAGGGGATCCGCTGGACGGTCACCGGCGCGCTGACCGGCACCATGGAGATCTGGCTGGAACCGTCGCTGGACGGGGTGGTGCTGCACTACTTCCTGCACGCCGAGCCGAGCGGCGTGGCGGCCTGGCAGCTGGCAAAGCTGAACCTGGCGAAGATGACACACCGCCGTCGGGTGGCGGGTAAGAAAATGGCGTTCGAGGTCAAAAGGACGGCGGAACGGTCGCGTCCGGTCGGCGTTTCTCCGGTAGTTTAGCCGGATCAAGGTGCGGCGGTAGGAGTACCGTTTCGGCCCGGAGGCCGGGGTAGTCCGGCGCATCGCGGGGCCTATCCGCTCGCGGGAGAGAGGGCAGCAGCCAGGTGGCGGAAAAGACGACGCAGACCATCCACATCGAAGCCGATCCGGGCACGGTGCTGGAGGTGATCGCCGATATCGATTCCTACCCGGAATGGATCTCGGAATATAAGGAAGCCGAGGTGCAGGAGCGGGGCGCCGACGGCCGCCCGAAGGTCGTGCGATTCGTGATGGACGCCGGCGTCATCAAGGACACCATGGTCATGTCCTATCAGTGGCCCAAAGACCGCCGGTCGCTGAGCTGGACCCTGGTCTCCAGCTCGCTGCTGCGGTCGCTCGAAGGGTCGTATCGCTTGGCGCCCAAGGGATCTGGCACCGACGTCACCTATGAACTCTCGGTCGATCTTGCCATCCCTATGATCGGAATGCTCAAGCGCAAGGCCGAGCGCAGGCTGACTGACACCGCTTTGAAGGATCTGAAGAAACGAGTCGAGGCTGAGTGAGTCCAGTGACTTCCGGGCACCCACCCCGGCCCGGATCAGTCTTTTCGTCGGGAAGGGCGGGGTAGGAAAGTCCACCCTGGCCTCCGCCACCGCGGTCTGCGACGCGGGCTCGGGTCGGCGGGTTCTGGTCGTGTCCACCGACCAGGCGCACTCGTTGGGCGACGTGCTGGGCGTCCCGGTGCCGCCGAGCGGCCACGGCGAACCGGTTCGGGTGCTCGCCGATGACGCGGAGGCCGGCGGCGGTTTCCTTGACGCGCTGGCGCTGGACACCCTGGCGCTGCTCGAGGCCCGGTGGCACGGCGTGGTCGACACGCTGGATCGGCGGTTTCCCGATTCCGAGCTGAGTAACATTGCGCCCGAAGAACTTTCGGCGTTGCCGGGTGTTCAGGAGGTGCTGGGGCTGCACGCCGTCGGCGAGCTCGCCGCCTCCGGGCGATGGGACCGCATCGTCGTCGACTGCGCCTCGACCGCGGACGCGTTGCGAATGTTGACCCTGCCGGCCACTTTTGGGCTCTACGTGGAGCGCGCGTGGCCGCGCCATCGCAGGCTGTCCGTCGCCGGCGACGACGCGCGCTCGGCCGCCATGGTGGAACTGCTGGAGCGCATCAGCGGCAGCGTCGACCGGCTGGGCGCCCTGTTGACCGACGGCGAGCTGGTCACCGCGCACCTGGTGCTGACCCCCGAGCGGGTGGTGGCCGCCGAGGCGGTGCGGACGCTGGGTTCCCTGTCGCTGATGGGCGTGCGGGTCGAGGAGCTGATCGTCAACCAGGTCCTGACCGAGGACGAGTCCTACGAGTACCGCAACCTGCCCGAGCATCCGGCGTTCTACTGGTACGCCGAACGCATCGCCGAGCAACGCGTCGTGCTCGAAGAGCTCGACGCCACCATCGGCGACGTGGCGCTGGTGCTGACCCCGCACCTGTCCGGCGAGCCGATCGGCCCCAAGGCGCTGGGCGCGCTGCTCGACGGCGCCCGCCGCCGCGGCG
>NZ_LT546237.1:1858835-1873621 GCF_900078675.2 Mycobacterium interjectum | reverse complement strand
CCCGCCACGACGATGACCGCCAGCGCCCACCACACGTAGGACGCCCCGACGAGTTGGCGCCACCAGTTCGCGGTGGTCTCGTGGTGCTTGGGCAGCAGGTCGATCGGCGTCCACCGCATCAGCGCCACCCCGGCGACGCTCAGCGCGCCCAGCGCGACGTTGCGGCGCCGCCAGGCCAGCACCCCGGTCACCAGCACCGTCGGCAGCGCCCAGACCCAGTGGTGTGACCACGACACCGGCGAGACGACCAACCCGAACAGCGCCACGCAAATCACCGCGAGGATGGGCTCACCGGCGCGCAGCACCCGCCGCATCGCCCAAATCGTCGCCGCCAGGACGAGCAGGCAGGCGATCACCCACAGCGGGAAGCGTTCGTGCTCGCCCAAACCCAGCCGGGCCAGGGTGCCCGCGATATTCTGGTCGGTGTTCAGCGCGGCCTCACCGATGCGGTCGGTGTGGTGGACGGTGTGGGTCCAGTATTCCCACGAATCGCTCCATGCCAGCGCGAAGCCCAGCAGGGTCATCGCCGCGAACGACGCCAGCGCGGTCAGCGCCGCGCGGTTGTCGCGGCGCAGCAGGAAGTAGAGCAGAAACACCGCAGGAGTCAGCTTGAGCGCCATGCCCAGGCCCAGCAGCACCCCGCGCGGCCACGGCAGGCGGCGCGGCACGCAATCGGCGATCACCAGGGTCATCAGCACGACGTTGATCTGGCCGAAGGCGAAGTTCGACGTGATCGGTTCCAGCCACATCGTCGCCGCGGCCGCGATCAACACGGCCAACCACAGCCGCCGCAGCCACGCCGCGCCGGGCAGCACGGTCGACGTGGGCCACACGTCCAGGCCGGTCAGCAGGATCGCCGTCGAGACAACCAGCAGCACCAGCGTCAACGCCGTGATCGCGACGCTGGCGGCCGGCATGTGCAGCCAGGAGAACGGGCAGAACACGATGGCCGCCAGCGGGGGATAGGTGAACGGCAGGTTCAGCCCGATGGGTGTGTGGAACAACACATCTCCGCGGTACAGCGGGCGCCCGTCCAGCCAGGCCTGGCCGCCCATCTGATAGATGTCGATGTCGATGCGGTACGGCGTGTGCCCGAACAGCCGTCCGGCCACGTAATACATCGCCGCGGCCGCCACCAGCCAAAGCAGGCACCACAGCACCACCCGCCCGGGTTGACTGCCCACGCCGGGGGCCCGCCATCTACTCATGTCGCAGAACAGCGTAATCGGTGACCGAGGGAGGCGGGCTGTGTGTCGCAGCGCGGCTCCCGCCCTGTCGGGAAATGCAGGCGTAGGTTTCTAACGTGCTCCACTGGTTCGTGTTCGGGGTGGCCCACTGGTTCGCGCACGACATCATCGACCGCGGCCGGCTGCCGTTGCTGTGCTGCCTGGTCGCCTTCATCCTGACCTTCTTCGTGACGCGGACGTTCGTGCGGCTCATCCGGCGCCGCGCCGAAGCCGGGCGCCCGACCCGGTGGTGGCACCCCCGCAACGTGCACGTCGGGGAGGTGCACATCCACCACGTGGCCTTCGGGGTGGTTCTGGTGATGCTCTCCGGACTGACGCTGGTGACGCTGCCGGTCAGCGGGCAACGACTCGAATTTACCTTGGCGGCAACCCTTTTCGGGGTCGGAGCCGCGCTGGTGCTCGACGAGTACGCGTTGATCCTGCACCTGTCCGACGTCTACTGGGAGGAAGACGGCCGCACGTCGGTGGACGCGGTGTTCGCGGCGGCGGCGGTGGCCGGGCTGCTGATCATGGGCCTGCACCCGCTGATGTTCTTTCTGCCGTTCTGGCACGCCGCCGATTCGGTGGCGCTGCGCGCCGGAGTGGCCGGCGAGCTGGTGTTCACGTTGCCGCTGGCCGTGGTGGTGGTGCTCAAGGGCAAGGTGTGGACCGGTTTGCTCGGCATGTTCATCGTCGTGCTGCTGGTCATCGGCGCGATCCGGCTGTCGCGCCCGCACGCCCCGTGGGCCCGGTGGCGCTACACCGCCCAGCCCGACAAGATGCGACGCGCGCTGCAGCGGGAGCGACGGCTGCGCCGCCCGGTGGTTCGCGCCAAGCTGTGGGTGCAGTGCGCCATCGCCGGCACCCCGCGCCTGCCCGACAGGCGCACGGTCGACGCCCAGCTCGACCACGACGTGCATGCCGCACCTGCGCCGACGGGGCCCATCCTGATCAGCAGATAGGCTGCGCCGGTGCGGTATTTCTACGACACCGAGTTCATCGAGGACGGCCGCACCATCGAACTGATCTCGATCGGGGTCGTCGCCGAGGACGGCCGCGAGTACTACGCCGTGTCCACCGAATTCGATCCCGAGCGCGCCGGCAACTGGGTGCGCACCAACGTGCTGCCCAAGCTGCCGCCGCCGTCGTCGCCGTTGTGGCGCTCGCGCAAGCAGATCCGGCTGGACCTGGAGGACTTCTTCGGGGTGGCAGGCGCCGAGCCGATCGAGCTGTGGGCGTGGGTGGGGGCCTACGACCACGTCGCGCTGTGCCAGCTGTGGGGGGCGATGCCGGCGCTGCCGCAGGCGATACCGCGTTTCACCAGGGAATTGCGGCAATTGTGGGAGGAGCGCGGGTCCCCGCGGATGCCCCCGCGGCCGCGGGACGCCCACGACGCCCTGGTCGACGCCCGCGATCAACTGCGCCGGTTCCGGCTGATCACGTCGCCCGAGGGGCGTTCGCCCTGATCAGCGTTCGGAGAACCCCGGTTACCATGGACCGATGAACTGGACCGTCGACATCCCGATCGACCAGCTGCCGCCGCTGCCGCCGTTGTCGACCGACCTGCGCGCGCGACTGGATGCCGCACTGGCCAAGCCGGCTGCCCAGCAGCCCAGCTGGGATGGCGAACAGGCCGCGGCGATGCGCACGGTCCTCGAGAGCGTGCCGCCGGTGACGGTGCCGTCGGAGATCGTCCGGCTGCAGGAACAGCTGGCCCAGGTCGCCAGGGGCGAGGCCTTCCTGCTGCAGGGGGGCGACTGCGCGGAGACGTTCGTCGACAACACCGAACCCCACATCCGCGGCAACATCCGCACGCTGCTGCAGATGGCCGTCGTGCTGACCTACGGCTCGAGCATGCCGGTGGTCAAGGTGGCCCGCATCGCCGGCCAGTACGCCAAGCCCCGTTCGGCCGACGTCGACGCGCTGGGCCTGAAGTCCTACCGCGGGGACATGATCAACGGCTTCGCCCCGGATGCCGCGGTGCGCGAGCACGACCCGTCGCGGCTGGTGCGCGCCTACGCCAACGCCAGCGCCGCGATGAACCTGGTGCGGGCGCTGACCTCCTCGGGGCTGGCGTCGCTGCACCTGGTGCACGACTGGAACCGCGAATTCGTCCGGACCTCGCCGGCCGGCGCACGGTACGAGGCGCTGGCCACCGAGATCGACCGGGGCTTGCGGTTCATGAGCGCCTGCGGGGTGGCCGACCGCAACCTGCAGACCGCCGAAATCTACGCCAGCCACGAGGCTTTGGTGCTCGACTACGAGCGGGCCATGCTGCGCCTGTCCGACGTCGAGGGCGGGGAGCCGCAGCTGTACGACCTGTCGGCGCACACCGTGTGGATCGGCGAGCGCACCCGCCAGCTCGACGGTGCGCACGTCGCGTTCGCCGAGGTGATCGCCAACCCGATCGGCGTCAAGATCGGTCCGACGATGACCCCGGAGCTGGCCGTCGAATACGTGGAGCGGCTCGACCCGCACAACAAGCCCGGACGGCTGACGATGGTGAGCAGGCTGGGCAACAACAAGGTGCGCGACCTGCTGCCGCCGATCGTCGAGAAGGTCCAGGCCGCCGGGCACCAGGTGATCTGGCAGTGCGACCCCATGCACGGCAACACCCACGAGTCGTCCAACGGCTACAAGACCCGGCACTTCGATCGCATCGTCGACGAGGTGCAGGGATTCTTCGAGGTGCATCGCGCGCTGGGCACCCATCCCGGCGGCATCCATGTCGAGATCACCGGCGAGAACGTCACCGAGTGTTTGGGTGGGGCACAAGACATTTCGGACACCGACCTGGCCGGCCGCTACGAGACGGCCTGCGACCCGCGGCTGAACACCCAGCAGTCGCTGGAGTTGGCGTTCCTAGTCGCCGAGATGCTGCGCGACTAGCTTTCCGCGGCGGGCGGCTCCAGCGCGGTCAGCCAGTCGGTAACCGTCGCGACGTAGGTTTGCGGATCGGCGCTGTGCATGGCGTGGGGCATCTCGGGAAATGTGCGCAGCGTGAAGGAATTCCCGGTGCTTTCCACCAGCCTGCGGACGTGCTGGACCTGCCGATCGGAAATCGCACCCAACAGGTTGCCGGTCTGGGGATCCTCGAAGTGGAAGTGGTGAGTGAAGAGCACCGGCACCTTGACGTGGGTCAGCATCGACTCGTGATCGCAGTTGAGCGCGACCCGGCCGGAGAAGAACGCATCGCCCCACTCCGGGTCGTATTCGCGCAGGTTCTGCGGTGGTTCGGCCGAATTGGCGGCGCCCGCGGCGATCTGCAGCTGCCGAAGCCACTCGGGCAATTCGTTGGCCATCGCGGCCTGCATGCCGGCATAGTCGCCGATGGACCATTGCGGGCCCAACCATTTGTGCCACAGCCGAAAGATCGACCCGATACTTTGCCGGATCGATTGCCCGACAGCCGGATTGGTTTCCGAGGTGAATAGCGGTGGGTCTTCGTAGACGGCCGCGCGGACCTGACCGGGCGCGGCGAAGGCCGACAACCACGCGGCGATCACACCACCGGACGACAGCCCGCTGACCACCACCGGCCGACCGATGACTCGATCGATGAACCGGACCAGGTCACCACCGAAAAGATCGAGGCTGTACCGACCTGGCGTCCAGGTGGAGCGACCCTGTCCGCGCAAATCGATGGCATACACCTGGTAGCGGTCGGCGAGCAGCTTCATCGCCTGCTCGTAACCCCACCACGATTCGCTCTGGCCGGGTATGAGCAGCAAAGCGGGGTCGGCGGGGCGGCCGGCGACGGCGTAGTTCATCCTGATCTCGCCGAGGTCGGCGAGGTGCTCCGGGTAGTCGTGCTCGACGAAGACTTCCGGATGGTCGCTGTGCTCGAGGTAGGCGACGGGAGTTCACTCCTTGCGTGTCGTGACCGTGGCGCTTCCGGGCCGTCGGTCTCGTAGATTACGCCTCGGCGACCTTCAGAACTCTGCCGGCGAGGAACTCACAGCAGGCCGCTGAGGTTGCTTCCGATCGTCCAGGCCACGGTCGCGACCAGCCCGGTGAGCGCCAGCACGATCGCCACCCAGATCAGCACCATCCGCCGGGCGCGCTGACGCGCCCAGACGAATTCGCTCATCGCGATGCCGGCGAATTCGCCTGAGACCGGCTGGTATTGGCCGTCGGGCTCAGGCTCGGGCCGGCGGGAGGCCGGGCGCGCCGGCTCGGCCCAGTCCTGCGGCCCGCGCGTCAGCTGCCGGGTCGGGTGGCGGACCGGTGCGGCGGGCGGGCGTGAGGGTTGCGCGGCCGCCAGGCGCTCGCTCATCCGGAGGTGGTGCAGCGCGGCCGACCGGTGCTGGGCGGAGTTGCGCGGCGCCGGCACCCGGAAGGCGGGCAGGGCGAGTTCTTCGGCGATCGCCTCCAGGTCGGCGCCCATCTCGACCGCGTCGGCGTACCGGTCGCCGGGGTCGCGGGCCGTGGCCCGCAGCACGAATTCGTCGAATTGCGTTGGCACGCCGTCGATCGCGGCGCCCGGCGGCGGCACGTCGGCGTCCAGCCGCCGGTAGGCGACCGACAGCGCCGAGTCTCCGGTGAACGGCGCGCGCCCGGTCAGTAGCTCATAGGTGAGGATCCCGGCGGAGTAGACGTCGCTGCGCGGGCCGGCGTTGCCGTCGCGCACCTGCTCGGGTGACAGGTAGGCGGCGGTGCCCAGGATCACGCTGGTGGAGGTGATTCCGGCGGCCGCGACAGCGCGGACCAACCCGAAGTCGGCGATCTTGACGTCGCCGTCGTCGGAGATCAGGACGTTCTCGGGTTTGACGTCGCGATGCACCAGGCCGGCCCGGTGCGCGGCGGCCAGCCCACCGAGCACCGGGCGCAGCACCGCGGCGACGGCGTGGGGCGGCATCGGCCCGCGCTCGGCCAGCAACTCGCGCAGGGTTCCGCCCTCGATGAGCTCCATCACCAAAAACGGGTGCCGGCCGTCCAGGCCCTGGTCATAGACCGCGACCAGCCCGGGGTTTTTCAGCCGGGCGACCGTGCGGGCCTCGAGCTGGAAGCGGGTGAGGAATTGATCGTCGCCGGCGTAGCGGGCGTCCATCACCTTCACCGCCACCGGGCGGTCGAGGCGCACGTCGAGGCCGCGATACACCGTCGAGGTGCCGCCGCTGGCGATCCTGGACTCGACCCGGTAGCGACCGTCCAGCAACGCGCCCTCCATCGGGTCCCCCGTCCCAGCTGCGGCCACGGGGCCATAGTAGGTGCGGCCGGGGAATCGGGCTCAGAACGCCCGTCCGACGCGCGAAGCTGGGCCTACACTGGCGCGATGAGCAGTGTTCCGGCCGGGGACGACGTGCTAGACCCCGACGAACCCATCTACGAGCTGCCCCGGGTCGCCGAGTTGCTCGGCGTGTCGGTCAGCAAGGTCCAGCAGCAGCTGCGGGAGGGGCACCTGGCCGCGGTGCGGCGTGGCGGCGGTGTGGTGGTACCCCAGGTGTTTTTCACGAATTCCGGCGAGGTGGTCAAGAGCCTGCCCGGGCTGCTGACGATCCTGCACGACGGCGGCTACCACGAGACCGAGATCATGCGCTGGCTGTTCACCCCCGACCCGTCGCTGACAATCAGGCGCGACGGCACCCGGGATGCCATCAGCAACGCCCGTCCCGTCGACGCCCTGCACGCCCATCAGGCCAGGGAAGTCGTGCGGCGCGCGCAGGCTATGGCGTACTGACCGATTCGGTCTCCGGCGCCCGGTACAGCGCGTACCAGGCGGCCAGCGCGCACGCGGTGGCCAGCGAAACGTGCAGCCACGAATANGCGCGGCCGCGAGCGTCGCGAGGGCCCGTTCGGTCAACGCGGCGATGCGCCGCTCGGCGGCGGCCAGCGCGCCCAGCGACTCGATGACCTCGCGCAGTTCGCCCACCTGGGCGTCGGTCAACCGTGCGCCGATCGAGGTGCGTAACAGGTTGGCCGCCAAGGGATCCGACCTGTCCGCCAGCTCCACCGCCTCAGCCAGCAGCACGGTTCGCTTGCCGGACCTCAAGTCGTCGCCGGACGGCTTGCCGGTGACCTCCGGGTCCCCGAAGACGCCCAGCACGTCGTCGCGCAGCTGGAACGCCACGCCGAGGTCCGTCCCGAACTCCGCGAAGGCGGCCTGCACCTCTGGTCGGTCCGCGGCGGCGGCCACACCGAGCTGCAGCGGCCGCGCCACCGTATAGCAGGCGGTCTTGTAGGTGTCGACGTTCATCGCCGACGCGATCGACTCGGCGGCGCTGGCCTCGGCGACGATGTCGAGGTATTGCCCGCCCAGCACCTCGGTGCGGATGTCTGCCCANCCCGTCCGGCTTGAAGATCACCATGGCCGAGGTGGACAGCCCGGCGATCGCGGCGACCGCGCGCCGGGACTGGGCCAGCGGCGCGGCCACCGCCAGCGGCCAGGAGTAGTACCAGGGCAGGGCGGCGGGGACGAACAGCACCACGATCAGCATCGACCAGGCGATGCCGGCCAGCGCGGCGCGGTCGTCGCGCCGGAATCGCCACCACAACAGCGGCAACGACACTGCGATGATCGCGATGCCGATGAAGCGGGTGACTCGCAGGATGGTGTAGAAGTCGACCGCAAAGAAGCCGGCGCCCAGGGCGTGGATCACGTTGGCGACCGCGGTCGGCACGGTCAACCAGTTGATGATCTTCACCGACCCGGCCAACGCGGTCAGCCACCCCAGCCCGACGCCGGCCACCGCCGACAAAATGGCGAACACGACGGCGAAGGTCAGCACCGATATCGCCGTGGCGACCAGGAACGCGGGGACGGCGCGGTATCCCCGGCGGTCCCGCAGATGCCGCATCCATACCCACACCAGGAACGGCAAGGAGATGCCGGCGGTGGCCTTGACCGCGATCGCCACCGATATCAACACGACGCCCAGGACGTGACGCCCCCGGAAGGTCAGCGCGATCCCGGCGGCCATCAGGCCCACCATCAGCATCTCGTTGTGCACCCCGCCCATCAGGTGGATGAGCACCAGCGGGTTCAGGACGCAGATCCACAGCGCCAGTGCGCCGTTGGTGCCCAGCTGGTGCGCCAGTCGAGGGGTGGCCCAGATCAGTAGCGCCAATCCGGGCAACATGCACAGGCGCAGCAGCATGGTCCCGGCGATCACGTGGTTGCCAACCGCCATCGTGACCAGCTTCGCGATCAGGATGAACGCCGGTCCGTACGGGGCGGTGGTGATGGTCCAGATGGGACTCACGTTGTCCAGCAACACGTTCGGGTTGGCGACCGGACCGACCGCGTAGGGGTCGAAGCCGTCGCGCAGGAGCGCCCCCTGCGCCAGGTACGAGTAGGTGTCGCGGCTGAAGACGGGCACCGACAACAGCAACGGCGCCAACCAGAAGGCGGTGGTCGCCCTCATGGTGAACTCGGTCGCCCTGCCCGCCAGCGCGAGCCGGCCCAGCCGCACCCACGCGATCAGCATCAGGCCCACGCCCGTCCACAACACGATCGACGACAGCACCAGCCCGTGGCCGAAGCGCAGCCAGGACAGGTGCAGCGCTTCGAGCAGGGGGTCGTGCGGCTTGGTGCTGCCGGCGCCCAGCCCGCCCAACGTGATCAGCACCGCGCCCAACAGGCCCAGCTTCGCCGGGCGCCCCTGCGGGGTGGCGGCGAACCCGGCTAGGCGTGAAAAATACTGTGCCAGAGATCTTTTGGCCGACGAATCGTCGGTCGGGGCGGGTGACGGGGTTGACGGGGTCGATGGGGTCGTCATCGGCTCAGGCGGACCGATTCGTGGCCATCCCGGCCAGCTCGGCCAGACCCGCCTTGGCCGCCGCGTCGATGGGCGCGGCCGCGAGCGTCGCGAGGGCCCGTTCGGTCAACGCGGCGATGCGCCGCTCGGCGGCGGCCAGCGCGCCCAGCGACTCGATGACCTCGCGCAGTTCGCCCACCTGGGCGTCGGTCAACCGTGCGCCGATCGAGGTGCGTAACAGGTTGGCCGCCAAGGGATCCGACCTGTCCGCCAGCTCCACCGCCTCAGCCAGCAGCACGGTTCGCTTGCCGGACCTCAAGTCGTCGCCGGACGGCTTGCCGGTGACCTCCGGGTCCCCGAAGACGCCCAGCACGTCGTCGCGCAGCTGGAACGCCACGCCGAGGTCCGTCCCGAACTCCGCGAAGGCGGCCTGCACCTCTGGTCGGTCCGCGGCGGCGGCCACACCGAGCTGCAGCGGCCGCGCCACCGTATAGCAGGCGGTCTTGTAGGTGTCGACGTTCATCGCCGACGCGATCGACTCGGCGGCGCTGGCCTCGGCGACGATGTCGAGGTATTGCCCGCCCAGCACCTCGGTGCGGATGTCTGCCCACACGCGCCGGACGCGCCGCCGGGCGTCGAGCGGCAACTCGAGGCCCAAGACGATGTCGTCGGCCCAGGCCAGCGCCAGGTCGCCGAGCAGGATGGCCGCCGACGTCCCGAACCGCTCGGGCGAGCCGCGCCAGTCCCGGTCGCGGTGCAGCGCCGCGAAGCGGACGTGGGTCGTCGGCCTGCCGCGCCGGGTGGACGAGTCGTCGATCACGTCGTCGTGCAGCAGCGCGCACGCGTGCAGCAGCTCCAGCGCGGAAAACAGCAGTAACGCTTCGGGATCGGGATCCCCGGTCGCCACGGCCCGCCAGCCCCAGTAGGCGAAGGCGGGGCGCAGCCGCTTGCCCCCGCCCAGCACGAAATCTTCCAGCGCCGCGATCAGGACGTCGAAGTCGGCGCCTTCAGAGCTGATGTAGGCGCTCTGGGCGCGCCGGTCGTGCAGGTACCGCCGAAGTTCCGCGGTGATCGCGCCGGTCAACTCGACGGTCGCCGCTGCGGGTGCGGCTTCTGGGCTCAGCGCGGCGCCCCTTTCTGCTCGGCATGTCTCTAGGGCCGACAGTTTATGTGGCGTCCGCGCCCCCAGTTGCTTCGACTGCCTCACTATCCCGCCCCTATGCTGGCGAGGGTGTCCGGGCGCTGCGTGGCGCAGCGCGGCCCGGTCCGGCAAGGAGAGGAGCCGCGTGAGCCTCAACACCATCGCGCTCGAGCTGGTGCCCCCCAACGTCGAAGACGGCAAGGAGCGGGCGCTCGAGGACGCGACGAAAGTGGTGCGGTACGCGGCCGAATTCGGCCTCGAGGGCCGGATCCGGCACGTGATGATCCCGGGCATGATCGCCGAGGACGACGATCGTCCCGTCCCGATGAAGCCGAAGCTCGACGTGCTGGACTTCTGGTCGGTGATCAAGCCGGAGCTGCCCGGGTTCCACGGGCTGTGCACGCAGGTCACCGCGTTCATGGACGAGGCGTCGCTGCGCCAACGGCTCACCGACCTGTGCGACGCGGGGATGGAGGGCGTTGTCTTCGTCGGTGTTCCGCGCACGATGAACGACGGGGAAGGCTCCGGCGTCGCGCCGACTGACGCCTTGTCGATCTATCGCGAGCTGGTGGGCAACCGCGGCGTCATCGTGATCCCCACCCGCGAGGGCGAACAAGGCCGGCTGAACTTCAAATGCAACCAGGGCGCGACGTACGGCATGACGCAGTTGCTGTATTCCGACGCGATCGTGGGCTTCTTGAACGACTTCGCCAAGAACACCGATCACCGGCCCGAAATCCTGCTGTCCTTCGGCTTCGTGCCGAAAGTGGAGAGCCGCGTCGGCCTGATCAACTGGCTGATCCAAGACCCGGGCAACGCCGCCGTGACCGGCGAGCAGGAGTTCGTCAAGAGGCTGGCCGCCAGCGAACCGGATAAGAAGCGCCAGCTCATGGTCGACCTGTACAAGCGCGTGATCGACGGCGTCGCCGGGCTGGGCTTCCCGTTGAGCATCCATTTCGAGGCGACCTACGGGGTTTCCGGGCCCGCTTTCCACACCTTCGCGGAGATGCTGGCCTACTGGTCGCCCGGCGAAAACACGCCGCGCTTGCGGTCGCCCTAGCTGCGCGGTTGGTCGCGCGGCGCGGTAAACCGCGGCGAGCGGTCACGGCTCATCCAGGCCAGCAGCGCCACGACGCCGGCCGCGGCAAAGGACGCGATGCCCAGCCACACGCCCGCCCCGGTGAAGTTGCGGGTGTTGGGGTCGGTGTAGCGGGCGTTGGCCGTCATGGTGCTCACCACGCCCGGCTTGAGCTTCCAGGACACCACGTCGGGCTCGACGCGGTCGCCGTTGGTGGAGGTCACCACGCCGGGAAAGGCGACGGTCAGCTCGACGTCGGCGTCGTTGTCGGTCACCGACGTCAGGTCCGCGCGGCCCTCCAGGATCACCAGGTTGCCGTTGCGGCGCAGCGACAGGTTCACGCCTTGGGCGTCGGAGTTCATGTTCGCCAGCTGCGGCAACTCGGCGAAGGTCAGGTCGGAGAACACCGCCTGCGACCCCACGTAGCCGTCGCTGTCGTAGTTCGACACCGCCACCTTCTGGCTGAACGGCAGGTTGTTGGTGTCCAGCTGCGGACCGGTGTCCTTGGCCGTCTTCGGCTTGGCCGCCGCGATGACCTCCCCGGACACCAGATCGTCGGGCGAGATGGTGAGCGACGCCCGGACCCGCAGGCAGCCGCTGGCCAGCGGCACGATGAGCAGCAGCATTGCGATGGCCAGCAGGCGGCGCCGGCGGGAGGTGAACCCGCGGGCTTGAAGCGGGGGAGGGCTGGCGTGCACGAGGTCATCGTGCCAGATCCGCCTCACTGAAGCGGCAGCGCGCGGCCCAGGATCGCGAACGCGCGCGGGTCGCCCGCGAAGTGGTAGCCGCGGATGACGTCACTGAAGCCCAGTCGCCGGTACAGCCGCCAGGCCCGGTTGGGTTCGCCGTTGGTCTCCGGCGTGGAGAGCAGCACGTTCTCCTCCTCGCGGGCCGCGAGCAACCGGCGGGCCAGCGCCTCGCCGAGGCCGCGGCCCTGGGCGCGCGGATGAATGTGCAACTCCGTCAACTCGAAGTAGCTGGTCATCAGCCGGGCGATCTCGGCAGGCGGACAGCCGCCGCGTTGCAGCCCCAGGACCACCTGCTGCTGCCACCACTGCCCGGGTGCCCCGGGGTAGCCGTAGGCCACGCCGAGCAAAGGCGCGTTGCTCAGGTCAGCGGCCGGATGCCCGCCGGATGCCTCGGCCGCCTCGGCTTCCACGGCGGCGACGCCCTGCCACCCGCGACGCCGGATGTGCTCGAGCCACATGGCCGCGCGCTGGTTCTCGGTGCCCCGCGGGTATCGCATCGCTTCGACATAGACCCTGAGGGCGTCACTGAGACGGCGCTCCATATCGTTCGGCGGCAGATCGATGAGGAATATCGCCAACTCGCGGTGCCCTCCTCATCCGGTGGCTTCAGGTATTCGGTTCGGCCCCGTGCCGCTGTCGCCATTATCCGACGCGGTTGTCCTCCGCGCGCCGAGCGGTCGCGACAGGGGCCTGCGGGGGCCGCTGGACCCCCCGCTGTGGCAAGCGGGTTACCGCGCGCCGTCGCTGTGGGCCGCGCCGGTGTCGGGGTGCGGCCGGGATAGAATCGCTGCCGAAGCGGTGGTACAGCGCAGATTGACCTCGTATCATTTGTGTTAGTTGCCTTTACAACGGGCATCCGCGTGCTATCGATAGTTACGTGCCAAACTGTCGGCAAGGAGGGACGAATGCCACTCTCCGATCATGAACAGCGGATGCTCGATCAGATCGAGAGCGCACTTTACGCGGAAGACCCCAAATTCGCGTCGAGCGTCCGTGGCGGAGGGTTCCGCGCGCCGACCGCGCGGCGGCGCCTGCAGGGCGCGGCGTTGTTCGTCATCGGCCTGGCAATGCTGGTTTCCGGGGTGGCGTTCAAAGCCACGATGATCGGAAGTTTCCCGATTCTGAGCGTGTTTGGGTTCATCGTGATGTTCGGCGGGGTGGTCTACGCGATCACCGGGCCGCGGCTGGCCGGCAGGCCGGACCGTTCCGGGTCGGCGCCCGGGTCGGCGCGCCAGCGGCGCAGCAAGGGCGGCGGCTCGTTCACCAGCCGCATGGAGGACCGGTTCCGCCGGCGCTTCGACGAGTAGCGAATCGCACACGACACGGGGTAGCCGCCGCGGCTGCCCCGTTTTTCGTGCCCGGGCCGCGCTGAGCGGCCGCGGGCGGCGAGTCCCGTCTGAATCCCAATCGATCCCAAATCGAGTCCGGGGGCATGGATCGCGCCCCACCGCGCCCCACCGAGGCGCCCCACCGCGCCCCACTCGGCCATTTCACGCCTCTGACGTGGGGTTTTCGTAGATCACGGCCGCCTAACGACCGGCCCGCATCGACCATCGGGTGGCCTTATGGCGGCCGCCGGTGGCGGACAACCCGGAAAAGTCGGTGACGACACCCCAACAATGGGGAAAAGTGGGGGACTGTGGGGTATGGTGGCTGAAGTGTTTGGGTGACCGATGTGGGAGGTGAGCTGGTGTTTCTCGGCACCTACACGCCCAAACTCGACGACAAGGGGCGGCTGACGTTGCCCGCCAAGTTCCGCGACTCGTTGGCAGGGGGGTTGATGGTCACCAAGAGCCAAGACCACAGCCTGGCCGTCTACCCGCGGGCGGAATTCGAGCAGCTGGCGCGGCGGGCGAGCAAGACGTCGCGCAGCAACCCCGAGGCGCGAGCGTTCCTGCGCAACCTCGCCGCCGGCACCGACGAGCAGCATCCCGACGCGCAGGGGCGAATCACGTTGTCGGCCGACCACCGCCGGTACGCGAACCTGTCCAAGGACTGCGTGGTGATCGGAGCGGTCGACTACCTCGAGATCTGGGATGCGCAAGCCTGGCACGACTACCAACAGACCCACGAAGAGAACTTCTCCGCGGCCAGCGATGAAGCACTCGGCGACATTATCTGAGGCGCGTGCCCGTGCATCGTGGCCTCTGCCCGAACCGACCCTGGCGTACTTCCCCAACGCCAGGTTCGTGCCTTCGGACAGGGACCCGGGTGCAGGGGCCGCCCGCCAGGTCCGGGGAGGCGTTGCGGTGGAAGATGTTTCAGACGAGTTCGGCCACGTGCCCGTCCTGCTGCACCGCTGCGTCGAGCTGCTCACCCCCGCTCTGACGCGCCACAACTCCGACGGCTCTGGAGCGGTCCTGGTCGACGCCACCCTCGGCGCGGCCGGGCACGCAGAGCGCTTCCTCGCCGACTTTCCCGGCCTGCGGCTGATCGGGCTCGACCGCGACCCCAGCGCGCTGGACATCGCCCGGCAGCGGCTGGCCCCGTTCGCCGACCGAGTCACGCTGGTGCAGACCCGGTATGACCACATCGCCGGAGCCCTGGCCGAATCCGGCTACGCCGCAGTCGAATCCGTCGACGGCGTGCTCTTCGACCTCGGCGTGTCCTCCATGCAGCTCGACCGCGCCGAACGCGGCTTCGCGTACGCCCAGGACGCACCGCTGGACATGCGGATGGATCCGGCGTCGCCGCTGACCGCGGCCGACATCGTGAACACCTACGACGAGGCGGCGCTGGCCGACATCCTGCACCGCTACGGCGAGGAGCGCTTCGCGCGCCGCATCGCCGCGCAGATCGCCCGCCGGCGCGCCCGGACCCCGTTCACCTCGACCGCGGAGCTGGTAGCCCTGCTCTACCAAGCGATTCCGGCGCCCGCCCGCCGCACCGGCGGGC
>NZ_LT546237.1:1854909-1858734 GCF_900078675.2 Mycobacterium interjectum | reverse complement strand
ACGCCGGGCGCACGAGCCGGGCGCAGTCCGCGCGGCCGACCCGCGGTCCCCGTAAACCACAGGAGCCCAAGGGGGTCCGGCAACCGAAGCGGCCCCGCAAGCCCAAGCAGGTCCAGCAGTCGCCGGACGCGCACGCGCCGAAGCGGTTCCGGAAACCCAAGGAGGCCAAGCCAACCCGCCCCGATGCGCGGCCCGACGCCGTGGACGCCGGTCACTCGGCGCGCCAGCGGCGCACCCGCCAAATCGTGGAAGTGGGGTCGCGGGGCGCGTCCTTCGTCTTCCGGCACCGGGCCGGCAACGCGGTCATCGGAGTGCTGATGCTGGTGGCCGGGGCCCAGCTGTTCATGCTGCAGGTCAAGGACGCCCCCCAGCTGCGGGCCCAGGCGGCCGGCCAGCTCAAGGTCACCGACGTCGAGAAGGCGGTGCGCGGCAGCATCGTCGACCGCAACAACCAACAGCTGGCATTCACCATCGAGTCGCGCGCATTGACGTTCCAGCCGAAGAGGATTCGCGAGCAACTCGACGAGGCGAAGAGGAAGAATTCGGCCGCCCCCGACCCGCAGCAGAGGCTGCGGGACATCGCCAAGGAGGTCTCCACCCGGCTGAACAACAAGCCCGACTACCAGACCGTGCTGAAGAAGCTGCAGGGCAACGACACCTTCGTCTACCTGGCGCGCGCCGTCGACCCCGCCGTGGCCAGCGCCATCTC
Source organism: Mycobacterium interjectum (assembly GCF_900078675.2). Lineage (GTDB taxonomy): Bacteria > Actinomycetota > Actinomycetes > Mycobacteriales > Mycobacteriaceae > Mycobacterium > Mycobacterium interjectum. The sequence goes on along the minus strand of NZ_LT546237.1, from coordinate 1,858,025 downwards.
CGAGAAGTATCCCGAGGTCGGCTCCGAGCGGCAGGATCTGCGCCAGTATCCCGGCGGATCGCTGGCGGCCAACATCGTCGGCGGCATCGACTGGGACGGCCACGGGCTGCTGGGGCTGGAGGATTCCCTGGACTCCGTGCTGTCCGGGACCGACGGTTCGGTCACCTACGACCGCGGGTCCGACGGCGTCGTCATCCCCGGCAGCTACCGCAACCGGCACCGGGCGGTCAACGGGTCCACGGTCCAGCTGACCATCGACGACGACATCCAGTTCTATGTGCAGCAGCAGGTCCAGCAGGCCAAGAATCTGTCTGGGGCGCACAATGTTTCGGCCGTGGTGCTCGACTCCAAGACCGGCGAGGTGCTGGCCATGGCCAACGACAACACCTTCGACCCCTCCCAGGACATCGGGCGCCAGGGCGACCGGCAGCTGGGCAACCTGGCGGTGTCCTCGCCGTTCGAGCCCGGATCGGTGAACAAGGTGATCACCGCGTCCTCGGTCATCGAATACGGGCTCAGTAATCCCGACGAGGTGTTGCACGTGCCCGGCTCGATCCAGATGGGCGGGGTATCGATCCACGACGCCTGGGACCACGGCGTGATGCCCTACACCACCACCGGCGTATTCGGGAAGTCGTCGAACGTCGGCACCCTGATGCTGGCGCAGCGCGTCGGGCCGGAACGCTTCTACGACATGGTCCGCAAGTTCGGGCTGGGCCAGCGCACCAACGTCGGGCTGCCCGGTGAGAGCGCCGGCCTGGTCCCGCCCATCGACCAATGGTCGGGCAGCACCTTCTCCAACCTGCCGATCGGCCAAGGCCTTTCGATGACCCTGCTGCAGATGACCGACATGTACCAGACCATCGCCAACGACGGCCTGCGGGTACCGCCGCGGATCATCAAGGCCACCATCGCACCCGACGGCACCCGGACCGAGGAACGGCACCCCGAAGGTGTGCGGGTGGTCTCGCAGCAGACCGCGCAGACCGTGCGGGGCATGCTGCGCGCCGTCGTGCAGCGCGACCCGATGGGCTACCAGCAGGGCACCGGCCCGGCGGCCGCGGTGTCCGGATACCAGATGGCCGGCAAGACGGGCACGGCCCAGCAGATCAACCCCGGCTGCGGCTGCTATTTCGACGACGTCTACTGGATCACCTTTGCCGGCATGGCCACCGTCGACAATCCCCGCTACGTCATCGGCATCATGATGGACAACCCGCAGCGCAACGCCGACGGCTCGCCCGGGCATTCGGCGGCCCCGCTGTTCCACAACATCGCCGGCTGGCTGATGCAGCGCGAGAACGTCCCGCTGTCACCGGATCCGGGGCCGCCGCTGACGCTGCAGGCCACCTAGCCCGGTGGCGGGCTCATGGCTGGGTTAGCAGTCGGAGATCGATTCCCCGGTACTGCCGGAAATCGGCGTCGGTGGTGCGCCTGCTGCGCCCATCGTTGATCGGATGGGCTGGCAGCGGGGCTGGCCGATGCAGCGCGAGAAGGTGCGGCCGTTGCCGGCGTGACGTCGGCACGGCGCCGGATTTGTACAGGCCGAAGCACTCCGGCGAGCGGCAGCCGTTCTCACGCGGCGGTCTTCCGCGTCAGCCCTTGTTCTTCGCCAGGGCGTCCTGGCAGCCCTGGATCCACTCCTGTTGATTGAGACCCTGAGCCTGGTTCGTCGCCCAGGAGCCGCAGATGGTGGAGGCGCCCATCATGCCGGCCTGGGTCTGCACCAAGTCATTGCCGTCGGCGAACTTGAATCCCTTGTTGTAGGCGTCGCTGTGGCCGGCCGAACCGCATGCCGTCAGGACGGCGGCGGTAAGCAGGCCAGCCGCGGTGAGCGTGATCTTCATTGCCTTAACCCCTTGTTTGGTAGCGGCCGATTTGCGTTCACCCGACGGGAATGTCGGCGCATCACAAGGTTGCGGCAAACGTCTTGAAGGATCCTTGGAGGCAGGCGCAGCACAGCACGGCGACTCCGCGGCGACTGTGTCTAGGTAGGGTGTCATGGCTGATCATGGCGATTGCGCGACGATGGACGGAGGTGGTGTCGGTGTCCGCTGAGCTGCGCCCCACCTCCGGTTTTGGGGTCCGCTTGCCCGCGCTGGCAGCCCAGGCCGGCGCGGTGATGGCCGACGGGGTGGCCGTCCCCGAGGTGCCGATCACCGGTGTGACGCTGCGCGCGCAGGACGTGCGGCGCGGCGACCTGTTCGCGGCCCTGCCCGGCTCGACCACGCACGGCGCCCGCTTCGCCGGCGACGCGATCGAACGTGGTGCGGCCGCGGTCCTCACCGACGCCGCCGGCGTCGCCGAGATGGGCTCCCGAGCCGCCGCGGCGCCGACGCTGGTGCACCCGGCGCCCCGGCGCGTGCTCGGCGGCCTGGCGGCCACGGTGTACGGAAACCCGTCGGAGAAGGTCACGGTCATCGGGATCACCGGGACGTCGGGCAAGACCACCACGACCTACCTGGTCGAGTCCGGGCTGCGGGCCGGCGGGCGCACCGCCGGGCTGATCGGCACGATCGGCATCCGCATCGACGGCGCCGACATCCCGAGCGCGCTCACCACCCCGGAGGCCCCCGACCTGCAGGCGCTGCTCGCGGCGATGGCCGAGCGCGGGGTCGACACCGTGGTCATGGAGGCCTCCAGCCACGCCCTGACCCTGGGCCGGGTGGACGGCACCGCGTTCGCGGTGGGCGCCTTCACCAACCTCTCGCGCGACCACCTCGACTTCCACCCCACGATGGCCGACTACTTCGAGGCCAAGGCCGTGCTCTTCGACCCGAATTCGCCGCTGCGCGCGCGCACCGTCGTGGTGTGCGTCGACGACGACGCCGGGCGGGCGATGGCCGACCGCGCCGGTGACGCGATCACCGTCAGCGCGGCCGATCAACCGGCCCACTGGCGCGCGATGGACGTGGCGCCGCTGGGCGCCGGGGGACAAGAGTTCACGGTCATCGACCCCGCCGGCGTGCACCACCGCGTCGGCGTCCGGTTGCCGGGCCACTACAACGTCGCGAATTGCCTTGTCGCACTGGCGATCCTCGACGCGGTGGGGGTGTCCCCGGAACAGGCGGCGCCGGGTTTGCTGCAGACCCGGGTCCCCGGACGCCTCGAGGAGG
>NZ_LT546237.1:1850485-1853643 GCF_900078675.2 Mycobacterium interjectum | reverse complement strand
GTGCTGGCCGCGCTGGCCAGGCTGGCCGGTGCGGTGGCCGCCGAGCTGGTCGCGGGCGGGCTGAGGATCATCGGGATCACCGGCTCGTCCGGAAAGACCTCGACCAAGGACCTGGTGGCCGCCGTGCTCGAGCCGCTGGGCGAGGTGATCGCCCCGCCCGGGTCCTTCAACAACGAGCTGGGCCACCCCTGGACGGTGTTGCGCGCGACCCGAAGCACCGACTACCTGGTTCTCGAGATGTCGGCGCGGCATCCGGGCAACATCGCCGCGCTGGCCGAGATCGCCCCGCCGTCGATCGGGGTGGTCCTCAACGTCGGCACCGCCCACCTGGGCGAGTTCGGCTCCCGGGAAGCCATCGCGCGAACCAAAGCCGAACTGCCACAGGCCGTTCCGTCATCCGGCGTCGTCATCCTGAACGTCGACGACCCGGTCGTGGCGGCGATGGCCGGCGTCACCGCGGCCCGGGTGGTCCGGGTCAGCCGCGCCGCCCGCACCGATTCGGGTCCGAGCGACATGTGGGCCGAGGGAGTGTCGCTCGACGAATTGGCNCTCGACGCCCTGGCCGCCGCGGCGCTGGCCCGCAGCGTCGGGGTGCCCCCGGAAGCGATCGGGGCTGCCGTCGCGTCCTTCCGGGTGGGCCGGCACCGGGCCGAGGTGATCGCCGTCGCCGACGGGATCACCTACGTCGACGACTCCAAGGCCACCAACCCGCACGCCGCCGAGGCGTCGCTGCTGGCCTATCCGCGCGTGGTGTGGGTGGCCGGCGGTTTGCTGAAGGGCGCCTCGGTCGACGCCGAGGTCGCCAGGGTCGCGTCCCGGCTGGTCGGCGCGGTGCTCATCGGCCGAGATCGCACGCAGGTTGCAGAGGCGTTATCGCGACACGCGCCGGATGTCCCCGTCGTCCACGTTGTGNACTGCGGCGCCGGCCTCGAGCAGGTGGCCGCCGCGCTGGACGGGGCGGGCCCGGTGTCGCGGCATCGCATGCACGTCACCACCCGCGCCGACGGCGTCACGGTGATCGACGACGCCTACAACGCCAACCCCGACTCGATGCGGGCCGGGCTGCAGGCGCTGGCCTGGATCGCCCACGGGCCTCAACAAGGCCACAGCGCCGGCCCCGCCGCAAAGCGCAGGAGCTGGGCGGTGCTGGGGGAGATGGCCGAGCTCGGTGAGGACGCGATAACCGAGCACGATCGCATCGGGCGGCTGGCGGTGCGCTTAGATGTGTCTCGACTCGTCGTCGTGGGAACCGGGAGGTCAATGAGCGCCATGCACCACGGAGCGGTCATGGAGGGCTCGTGGGGGACCGAGTCGGTCAGCGTGCCGGACGCCGACGCGGCCCTGGCCATGCTGCGCGCCGAGGTGCGACCCGGCGACGTGGTCCTGGTGAAGGCGTCGAACGCGGCCGGACTGGGTGCGCTTGCCGACGCACTGGCCTCGGATAGCGGTGCCCGCCCGTGAGACAGATCCTCATCGCGGTCGCCATCGCGCTGACCGTCTCGATCCTGTTGACGCCGGCGCTGATCCGGCTTTTCACCAAGCAGGGCTTCGGCCACCAGATCCGCGAGGACGGCCCGCCGAGCCACCACACCAAACGCGGCACGCCATCGATGGGCGGCGTGGCGATCCTGGCCGGCATCTGGGCCGGTTACCTGGGCACCCACCTCGCGGGCCTGGCGATCGACGGCGAGGGCATCTCCGCGTCGGGTCTGCTGGTGCTGGGCCTGGCCACCGTGCTGGGCGGCGTCGGGTTCCTCGACGACCTGATCAAGATCCGCCGGTCGCGCAACCTGGGGCTGAACAAGACGGCCAAGACGGTCGGGCAGATCGTCGCCGCGGTGCTGTTCGGCGTGCTGATCCTGCAGTTCCGCAACGCCAACGGCCTGAGCCCGGCCAGCGCGAACCTGTCCTACGTCCGCGAAATCGCCACCGTCACACTGGCTCCCGGGCTGTTCGTGCTGTTCTGCGTGGTGGTCGTCAGCGCCTGGTCCAACGCGGTCAACTTCACCGACGGCCTGGACGGGCTGGCCGCGGGCTGCATGGCGATGGTCACCGCCGCCTACGTGCTGATCACCTTCTGGCAGTACCGCAACGCGTGCGTCACAGCGCCGGGGCTGGGCTGCTACAACGTGCGCGATCCGCTGGACCTGGCGCTCATCGCGGCCGCCACCGCCGGCGCCTGCATCGGCTTTTTGTGGTGGAACGCCGCCCCGGCCAAGATCTTCATGGGCGACACCGGGTCGCTGGCGCTGGGCGGGATCATCGCCGGCCTGTCGGTCACCAGCCGGACCGAGATCCTCGCCGTGGTGCTGGGCTCGCTGTTCGTCGCGGAGGTCACTTCCGTCGTGCTGCAGATCCTGGCCTTCCGCACCACCGGACGCCGGGTGTTCCGGATGGCGCCCTTCCACCACCACTTCGAGTTGGCCGGCTGGGCCGAAACGACGGTGATCGTCCGCTTCTGGCTACTCACCGCGATCGCCTGTGGCCTGGGCGTGGCCCTCTTCTACGGTGAGTGGCTGGCCACGATCGGTGCGTGATGAGCGGTCTTGACCCCTTGAGACCGGGCGCGCCCGTGCTGGTGGCCGGCGGCGGCGTGACCGGCAAGGCGGTGCTGGCCGCCCTGACCCGGTTCGGCGCCGCGCCGACCCTGTGCGACGACGACCCGGCCACGCTGCGCCGGCACGCCGAAACCGGCGCGGCCACCGTGCCGACGCCGACCGCGACGCGGCAGATCTCGCAATATGCCCTGGTGGTGACGAGCCCCGGCTTCTCCCCGGCCACGCCGCTGCTGGCCGCCGCGGCGACCGCGGGCGTGCCCATCTGGGGCGACGTCGAATTGGCCTGGCGGCTCGACGCCGCGGGCCACTACGGGCCGCCGCGCCACTGGCTGGTGGTGACCGGGACGAACGGCAAGACCACCACGACGTCGATGCTGCAGGCCATGCTGACCGCCGGGGGCAGGAGCAGCGTGCTGTGCGGCAACATCGGCGATCCGGTGCTGGATGTGCTCGACCAGCCCGCCGACCTGCTGGCCGTCGAGTTGTCCAGCTTCCAGCTGCACTGGGCGCCCTCGCTGCGGCCCGAGGCCGGCGTGGTGCTCAACATCGCCGAGGACCACCTCGACTGGCATTCCACGATGGCCGACTACACCGCGGCGA
>NZ_LT546237.1:1848954-1850330 GCF_900078675.2 Mycobacterium interjectum | reverse complement strand
CGCGCTGACCCGGCGGCTGCGCCGGGGCAAGGGAAACAACGGCGACGCGGCCGAGCCGGGCACGGCTCCGGACGCCGCGGACGCGTCGGGCGCCGCGGACGCGGAGACCCCGACCGACGTCATCGAATCCGCCGACCCGGCCGGCGTCAAGGCCCCGGCGGGCGCCAAGGCCAGGCTGGCCGCGATGCCGGGCGGTGTGCGCAGCCGGTTCGGCGCGTGGCTGGGCCGTCCGATGACGTCGTTTCACCTGATCATCGCGGTCACCGGGTTGCTGACGACGCTCGGGCTGATCATGGTGCTGTCCGCCTCGGGCGTGCGCTCCTACGGCGCCGACGGCTCGGCCTGGGTGATCTTCGCCAAGCAGGTGCTGTGGACGGTCATCGGGCTCATCGCGGCCTACGTCGCGATGCGCGTGTCGGTGCAATTCATCCGGCGGGTGGCCTTCACCGGCTACCTCATCACCATCATCCTGCTGGTGCTGGTGCTGGTTCCCGGGATCGGCAACCTGGCCAACGGTTCGCGCAAGTGGTTCGTGGTCGCGGGCTTCTCGATGCAGCCCTCCGAGCTGGCGAAGATCGCGTTCGCCATCTGGGGCGCGCACCTGTTGGCGGCCCGACGCATGGAGCGGGCCTCGCTGCGGGAGATGCTGATCCCGCTGGTCCCGGCCGCGGTCATCGCGCTGGCGCTGATCGTCGCCCAGCCCGACCTCGGCCAGACGGTGTCGCTGGGCATCATCCTGCTGGCCCTGCTCTGGTATGCCGGGCTGCCGCTGCGCGTCTTCGTCACCTCGCTGCTGGCCGTCTTCATGGCCGGCGCGGTGCTGGCGATGTCGGCCGGGTACCGCTCGGACCGGGTGCGGTCCTGGATCAACCCCGAGAACGACCCGCAGGACACCGGCTACCAGGCGCGGCAGGCCAAGTTCGCGCTGGCCCACGGCGGCGTCTTCGGCGACGGCCTCGGCCAGGGCGTTGCCAAGTGGAACTACCTGCCCAACGCCCACAACGACTTCATCTTCGCCATCATCGGCGAGGAGCTGGGCTTCATCGGCGCGTTCGGGCTGCTGGCTCTCTTCGGTCTGTTCGCCTACACCGGGATGCGGATCGCGCGCCGGTCCGCCGACCCGTTCCTGCGGTTGGTGACCGCCACCACGACCATGTGGATCCTCGGTCAGGCGTTCATCAACATCGGCTACGTCATCGGCGTGCTGCCGGTCACCGGCCTGCAGCTGCCACTCATCTCCGCGGGCGGAACATCAACGGCCGCAACGCTGTTCATGATCGGCATCATGGCCAATGCGGCGCGGCACGAACCGGAGGCGGTGGCCGCGCTGCGGGCCGGCCGGGACGACAAAATGAACCAGCTGCTGCGCCTGCCGC
>NZ_LT546237.1:1847790-1848942 GCF_900078675.2 Mycobacterium interjectum | reverse complement strand
GCGGCGCTGGACATCGCGCGAGGGGCGCGGGTCGGCCGCGCGCCGGCCGGGAGAAACCCGTGAACGCCGAGCAGTCGCCGCCCGAGCTGCCCCCCGAGCTGCAACGGGTGCACATGGTGGGCATCGGGGGAGCCGGGATGTCGGGCATCGCCCGCATCCTGCTGGACCGGGGCGGGCTGGTGTCGGGGTCCGACGCCAAGGAGTCGCGTGGCCTGCACGCGTTGCGGGCCCGGGGTGCGCTGATCCGCGTCGGCCACGACGCGTCGTCGCTGGACCAGTTGCGCGGCGGTGTCACCGCGGTCATCACCACCCACGCCGCCATCCCGAAGACCAACCCCGAGCTGGTCGAGGCGCGCCGCCGCGGCATTCCGGTGATCTTGCGACCGGCCGTGCTGGCCAAGCTGATGGCCGGGCGCACCACGCTGATGGTCACCGGGACGCACGGCAAGACGACGACGACGTCGATGCTGATCGTGGCCCTGCAGCACTGCGGGCGGGACCCGTCGTTCGCCGTCGGCGGCGACCTGGGGGAGGCCGGCACCAACGCCCACCACGGCAGCGGCGACTGCTTCGTCGCCGAGGCCGACGAGAGCGACGGCTCGCTGCTGGAGTACACGCCCAACGTCGCGGTGGTCACCAACATCGAGACCGACCATCTGGACTTCTACGGCAGCGCCGACGCCTACGTCGAGGCGTTCGACTCCTTCGTGGAGCGCCTCGCCCCCGGCGGAGCGCTGGTCGTGTGCACCGACGACCCGGGCGCGGCTGCGCTGGCCGAACGCACCGCCGCGCTGGGCATCCGGGTGCTGCGCTACGGCTCGGGCGGCGACGGGTTGGCGGCCACGCTGTTGTCGTGGGATCAGCAGGGCACCGGGGCGGTCGCCCACATCCAGCTGGCCGGCGAACCCCACCCGCGGGTGATGCGGCTGTCGGTGCCCGGCCGGCACATGGCCCTCAACGCGCTGGGTGCGCTGCTGGCGGCGCTCGAGATCGGCGCCTCGGCCGATGCGGTGCTCGACGGGCTGGCCGGGTTCGAGGGCGTGCGCCGCCGCTTCGAACTGGTCGGAACCTCGGGAACCGGCCAGGCCTCGGTGCGGGTGTTCGACGACTACGCGCATCACCCCACCGAGATCACCGCGACGCTCGCGGCGG
>NZ_LT546237.1:1845265-1847236 GCF_900078675.2 Mycobacterium interjectum | reverse complement strand
GCGGGCGCGCCGCGAGCGGGCCGAGCGCCGGGTCGCGCAGGACCGCGCCCGGGCTATCGAGGAGGCTCGCCGCGAGGCCAAGCGCCGGGCCAGCGGGCGCATCGTCAACCAGCCCAAACCCGCCGCGCGGGGCGTCGTCCGGGGCCTGAAAATGCTGCTCGCGAGCGTGGTCGTTGCGGTCGTGGGGGTCGGCCTCGGACTCCTCCTCTATTTCACGCCGGCGATGTCGGCGCGCAACATCGTCGTCACCGGGATCGGCGCGGTGACCCGCGAGGAGGTGCTCGACGCGGCGCGGGTGCGGCCCGGCACGCCGCTGCTGCAGATCAACACCAACCAGGTCGCCGAGCGCGTCGCCGCGATCCGGCGGGTGGCCAGTGCCCGGGTGCAGCGCCAGTACCCGTCGGCCCTGCGCATCACGATCGTCGAGCGAGTCCCGTTGGTGGTCAAGGACTTTCCGGACGGCCCGCACCTGTTCGACCGCGACGGCGTCGACTTCGCGACCGGCCCGCCGCCACCGGCGCTGCCCTACATCGACGTGGCCAATCCCGGGCCGAACGACCCGACGACCAGGGCCGCGCTGCAGGTGCTGATCGCGCTGCGTCCGGAGGTGGCGGGCCAGGTGGCCCGCATCGCGGCCCCGTCGGTGGCCTCGATCACCCTGACGCTGGGCGACGGGCGGGTGGTGATCTGGGGGACCACCGACCGCACCGACGAGAAGGCCGAGAAGCTGGCCGCGCTGCTGACGCAGCCGGGCAAGACCTACGACGTGTCCAGCCCCGACCTGCCGACCGTCAAGTAGGTATCGGAGGCCGACAGTGCGGCGAGCCGCACCCTCGGCGCAACAAAAATTTGCGTGCCGCGCGTCGGCGCGCCTGCGGGATAAGCGCGCGTACTACCCATACCGTTCTGTTTGCGCGGAACTACTTGACATAACTCTAACTCTATGGTTGAGGTTGAGGGTTTGCCAGGCCGACACACCGAGTCCCACCAGGGAGGAAGACGAATGATGACCCCCCCGCACAACTACTTGGCCGTTATCAAGGTTGTGGGTATCGGTGGCGGCGGCGTCAACGCCGTCAACCGGATGATCGAACAGGGCCTCAAGGGCGTGGAGTTCATCGCGATCAACACCGACGCGCAGGCGCTGTTGATGAGCGACGCCGACGTCAAGCTCGACGTCGGCCGCGACTCCACCCGCGGNCTGGTCGTGTGCACCGACGACCCGGGCGCGGCTGCGCTGGCCGAACGCACCGCCGCGCTGGGCATCCGGGTGCTGCGCTACGGCTCGGGCGGCGACGGGTTGGCGGCCACGCTGTTGTCGTGGGATCAGCAGGGCACCGGGGCGGTCGCCCACATCCAGCTGGCCGGCGAACCCCACCCGCGGGTGATGCGGCTGTCGGTGCCCGGCCGGCACATGGCCCTCAACGCGCTGGGTGCGCTGCTGGCGGCGCTCGAGATCGGCGCCTCGGCCGATGCGGTGCTCGACGGGCTGGCCGGGTTCGAGGGCGTGCGCCGCCGCTTCGAACTGGTCGGAACCTCGGGAACCGGCCAGGCCTCGGTGCGGGTGTTCGACGACTACGCGCATCACCCCACCGAGATCACCGCGACGCTCGCGGCGGTACGTGCGCTGCTCGGGCAGGGCGACGGCGGACTCAATGGCCGCTGCATCGTGGTGTTTCAGCCCCATTTATATTCGCGCACAAAGGCTTTCGCGGCCGAGTTCGGTCGCGCCCTGGACGCCGCGGACGAGGTCTTCGTCCTGGACGTCTACGGAGCCCGCGAACAGCCGCTCACCGGCGTCAGCGGGGCCAGCGTCGCCGAGCACGTCAGCGTGCCGGTGCGCTACCTGCCGGACTTCTCGGCGGTCGCCGAGGAGGTCGCCGCGGCAGCGGGCCCCGGCGACGTCGTCGTCACGATGGGGGCGGGCGACGTGACCCTGCTGGGTCCCGAGATCGTGACCGCGCTGCGGGC
>NZ_LT546237.1:1785600-1845216 GCF_900078675.2 Mycobacterium interjectum | reverse complement strand
CGAGGCGGCGTTGCCCGGCAGCCGCACCACCACCGCGGCCGGCACCCCCGGACTTGACCTGCGCGCCGGAATCGCTTGCCAGCTCCGCGATTTGGGCGTCACGGCGATCGACATCGATCCGCGTTGCACGGTGGACGACCCGGCGCTGTTCAGCCACCGCCGGGACGCGCCGACCGGGCGACTGGCCTCGCTCATCTGGATGGAGTGACGGCATGGCGGGGGACTTGCCGGCCCACGAGGATGGGGACCGCGAATCCGAATTGACGCATGCGTTGGCCGCCGTGCGATCGCGACTTGCGGCGGCCGCGGAAGCGGCGGGTCGCAATGTCAGCGAAATTGAACTTCTCCCTATTACCAAATTCTTTCCAGCAACCGATGTAGCGATTTTGTCTCGATTGGGTTGTCGGTGCGTTGGCGAATCCCGCGATCAGGAAGCCACGGCGAAGGTCGCCGAAGTCGCTCGGTTGGCCGCAAGTTCCGGGCGGGACGACTTGCGGAATATGCACTGGCACATGGTGGGCCGGATTCAACGGAACAAGGCGCGGTCGCTGGCGCAGTGGGCGCACACCGCCCACTCGGTCGACAGCACCCGCCTGGTCGCCGCGCTCGACCGGGCGGTGTCGGCGGCGCTGGCCGACGGGCGTCGCCAGGAGCCGCTGCGCGTCTATGTCGAAATCAGCCTGGACGGCGATGTGTCGCGCGGCGGCGTCGACATCACCGCGACCGGCGCGGTCGACGAGGTCTGCGCGCAGGTCGAGGACTCGCCAAGCCTGGAACTGCTCGGGCTGATGGGCATCCCGCCGCTGGACTGGGACCCCGCGCGCGCCTTCGACCTGCTGCGATCCGAGCACCGCCGGGTGCTGGAATCGCACCCGAACGCGCGGGGACTGTCCGCTGGCATGACCAACGACTTCGAAATAGCCGTCAAACATGGTTCGACATGTGTGCGTGTCGGTACCGCGCTATTGGGTCCGAGGCGGCTACCGTCACCGTGAGTAGTCACTGTAGTCACATCTTCATCACAGACACCAATATTCCCAGGGGCTAGAAGGGTTTACGCGATGAGCACACTGCACAAAGTCAAGGCCTACTTCGGTATGGCTCCGATGGAGGACTACGACGACGAGTACTACGACGACCGGGCTCCCTCCCGCGGCTTCCCGCGTCCTCGGTTCGACGATGGCTATGGCCGTTTGGAAGGCCGCTATGACGGGCGCGACTACGACGACCCCCGGGGCGAGCCGGCCGACTACCCGCCGACCGGCGGCTACCGCGGCGGTTATGCCGACGAGGGACGCTACGGCCCCGTTCATCCGCGCGACTTCGAACGGCCCGAGATGAGCCGCCCGCGCCTCGGTTCGTGGTTGCGCAATTCCACCCGCGGTGCGCTGGCGATGGACCCGCGCCGGATGGCGATGCTGTTCGAGGAGGGCAGCCCGCTGTCGAAGATCACCACGCTGCGGCCCAAGGACTACAGCGAGGCGCGCACCATCGGCGAGCGATTCCGCGACGGCACCCCGGTGATCATGGACCTGGTGTCGATGGACAACGCCGACGCCAAGCGGCTGGTCGACTTCGCCGCCGGCCTGGCTTTCGCGTTGCGCGGGTCGTTCGACAAGGTCGCGACCAAGGTGTTCCTGCTGTCGCCCGCCGACGTCGACGTCTCGCCGGAGGAGCGTCGCCGGATCGCCGAGACGGGCTTCTACGCCTACCAGTAGACGCACCCGTTCCGCCGCTGAGCAGGGTCGGCGCACGTGAGATGTGTGCCTGCACCCGAGAATCGGTACGCTGGCGCCTGACATTCGGGTCATCTCATCGGTAAGGTCGGGCCTCCAGTTGGTGCTGTTTTTTCAGATCCTTGGGTTTGCGCTGTTCATCTTCTGGCTGCTGCTCATCGCCCGGGTCGTCGTCGAGTTCATTCGCTCGTTCAGCCGCGAATGGCATCCCACCGGCCTCACCGTGGTGATCCTGGAGATCATCATGTCGATCACCGACCCGCCGGTGAAGCTGCTGCGGCGCCTGATCCCGCAGCTCACCATCGGCGCGGTGCGCTTCGACCTGTCGATCATGGTGCTGCTGCTGGTCGCGTTCATCGGCATGCAACTGGCGTTCGGCGCGGCGCAGACATGAGCCGTGCCGCACGACCGGCCCAAAGGCGGGAGACGGTTCGGCCACGTTTTAGTGTCGGTTCGGGCGCCGCAATTTAAAAATTTTAAGGATTTGGATTTTATTGGTCTTAGTGTGTGAAATTGGGTCTTATTTATTGGGCAATCGGCAACCGCCGAGTCTGGTGTGACAGGATGGACGGCAGTTGCACGACGGCAACCACTCCGTTCTACACTTTCCAGATCGTTTGACAGGAACTCGAGGGGACGAACAATGCCGCTTACACCAGCCGACGTCCACAATGTGGCGTTCAGTAAGCCGCCGATCGGCAAGCGCGGTTACAACGAAGACGAGGTCGACGCCTTCCTCGNGTCGCGCCCCCGGCGCCCCCGGCGCCCGCGGCGCCGCAGGGAACCAACGAGGAACAGGCCCTGAAGGCCGCGCGGGTGCTGAGCCTGGCCCAGGACACCGCCGACCGGCTGACCAGCACCGCAAAGGCCGAGTCGGACAAGATGCTGGCCGACGCCCGCGCCAACGCGGAGCAGATCGTCAGCGAGGCCCGTCAGACCGCCGAGACCACGGTTACCGAGGCCCGGCAGCGCGCCGACGCGATGCTGGCCGACGCCCAGACCCGCTCGGAGACCCAGTTGCGCCAGGCCCAGGAGAAGGCCGACGCCCTGCAGGCCGACGCCGAACGCAAGCACTCCGAAATCATGGGAACCATCAATCAGCAGCGCACCGTGCTGGAAGGCCGCCTCGAGCAGCTCCGCACCTTCGAACGCGAATACCGCACCCGGCTCAAGACCTACCTGGAATCCCAGCTGGAGGAGCTCGGCCAGCGTGGGTCGGCGGCGCCCGTCGACTCCAGCGCCGACGCCGGCGGGTTCGACCAATTCAATCGGGGTAATAACTAGCCGGGCGATCGTGCCGGGGCGCGCGCCAGGGTTCCAGCTCGGCACACTAGCCTGCACTAGACCTGGCAGTCCCCATCGTCGGCTGGAGGATGACCGATGCTGATCATTGCGCTGGTACTCGCCCTGATCGGGCTCGTCGCGTTGGTGTTCGCGGTGGTCACCAGCAACGAGCTGGTCGCGTGGGTGTGCATCGGCGCCAGCGTCATCGGCGTGGTGCTGCTGATCATCGACGCCTTGCGGGAACGCCAGCGTCGTGACGCCGTCGGCGAGGCACCTGACGCAGAAGACGCCGGCGACGACGAGGAAGCCCCCGTCGATTACCCCGAAGAGGTCCCCGATGAGGGACAGGACCCGGCTGCCGAGGCCGGCGTCGACGAGCCGTCGCCGGGCCCGGAAACGAGCGACGAGCCGGCGGTACCCGCCGACGGCCGCGGGGACGACCGGGCGACCTAGCCCTTTCAGCGGGTCGGCGTGCTCAGCAGCTCGCGCACCTCATCGTCACTGACCTGGCGAAAGTCCGCGTAGACCTGCCCGACGGCCTCGAACCCGGGCGGCATGGTGGCGCACACCACGTCGTCGGCTTCCCGCCCGATTTCGCGGCAGGTCGACGCGGGTCCGACCGGGACCGCCACGACGATCGATTGCGGCCCCGCGGCCCGCAGGGCGCGGACGGCGGCCAGCATGCTCGCGCCGGTGGCGATGCCGTCGTCGACCAGGATCACGACCTTGCCGCGCGGGTCGGCCAGCGGGCGCCCGCCCCGGTAGGCCTGCTCGCGGCGGTTGAGTTCGGCCGTCTCGCTGGCGATCACCTCGCGCACCTGGTCGTCGGTGATGTGCAGGTTGGAGACGACGTTGTCGTTCATCACGACGCCGCCGCCGCTGGCCAGCGCGCCCATCGCCAGCTCCGACCAGCGCGGGACCCCGAGCTTGCGCACCAGAAAAACGTCCAGCGGGGCGTGCAACGCCGCGGCGACTTCCCAGGCCACGGGCACACCGCCGCGCGCCAGCCCGAAGACCAGTACGCCGTCGTTGTCGCGGTAGGACGCCAACTCCTCGGCCAGCACGCGCCCGGCCTCACGTCGGTCGCGAAACGTGCGCGTCGCCGTTCGCCGGAGGAAGCCGCTTGGTGGGTTCATGGGTCGCATTCGGGGGCTGGTGGCCTTTTCCCAGGCTAGTCGTGCCGGGCCGCATCCGTCAGGACCGTCGCGAAGTCTATTGCGCAGCAGGCTGATTCCCGACGTCATTGCCGTACTACGTCACACGTACTAACTTGAACGATGTGGCAAGGCCGAACGATCCCGGCGTGCTGATCCTGACCAGCCTGGCGTCCGGACCNCCGCGGCGGTGCGCGAGCTGGGCGTGATCGTCGACGAGGGCGCCCGCAGGTTGGGTCTTCCGCTGGGCACCCGGCGGCCGGGCTGGTCGGTATGAACGCCGACGATGCGCGGCGGGCGCTGCGCTGGTATCCGCGGGCCTGGCGCCGCCGCTACGGCGACGAGCTGGTGGCCTTGCTGGAGGACATGTTCGGCGACGAGCCGCCGTCCCGTCGCCGCCGGATATCGCTGATGTGGGCAGGCACGACCGAAAGGATGCACGAGATGAGTCGGCGCTTTCGCAAAACGTATTCGGGCTACAGCGTTGCCTGCGCGATCGTGTGGGCCGTCATCCTGGCCACGGTGTCGTCGACGGCGGGCAGCGCCACCCGGCACACGCTCATGCTGGTTTTCGGGGGCTGGTGGATCGGGTGGCTGTCGGCGACGATCGCCAGGGCCGTCTACCCGCCGCCGAAACGGCGCGTCGGGCCCTGACAAAGGCCCAGCGGGAGCCCCTCGATCAGAAGTGGTGTCCGAGGGGGGACTTGAACCCCCACGCCCATTAGTAGGGCACTAGCACCTCAAGCTAGCGCGTCTGCCATTCCGCCACTCGGACAAGACCCAACGAGAGTTGGCAGCTAAGGCTATCGGATCGGCCCGCGCAGACCCAACCCAGCTCGCCGCCCACCGCGGGCCCGAGCCCGGCGGACCCCGCAGTGGTAGGAAAGGTGGTTGTGACCATCGATACTGGGGCCATCGACCCTGCCGATCCCCGCGACGATGTGGTCCAGGTGGTCAGCCGGTTGATCCGGTTCGATACCACCAATACCGGCGAACCCGAGACCACGCAAGGCGAGGCCGAGTGCGCGCGGTGGGTCGCCGAGCAGCTCCAGGAGGTCGGCTACTCGCCGCAATACGTCGAATCCGGCGCGCCCGGGCGCGGCAACGTGATCGCGCGCCTCAGCGGGGCGGACAGCTCGCGCGGCGCCCTGCTGATCCACGGGCACCTCGACGTGGTGCCGGCCGAACCGGCGGAGTGGACCGTGCACCCGTTTTCCGGCGCGATCCGGGACGGCTACGTGTGGGGCCGCGGCGCGGTCGACATGAAGGACATGGTCGGCATGATGATCGTGGTCGCCCGGCAGCTGAAGCGCGCCGGCATCGTGCCGCCGCGCGATCTTGTGTTCGCGTTCGTCGCCGACGAGGAGCACGGCGGACACTACGGGGCCCAATGGCTGGTCAAGCACCGGCCCGAGCTGTTCGCCGGCGTCACCGAGGCGATCGGGGAAGTGGGCGGGTTCTCGCTGACCGTGCCGCGCCGCGACGGGGGCGAACGCCGGCTGTATTTGATCGAGACGGCTGAGAAGGGGCTGTCGTGGATGCGGCTGACCGCCCGCGGCCCCGCCGGGCACGGGTCGATGGTGCACGAGCGCAACGCCGTGACAGCCGTCGCCGAGGCGGTCGCCCGCCTGGGCCGGCACCAGTTTCCGCTCGTGGTGACCGACACCGTTGCGCAGTTCCTGGCCGCGGTCAGCGAGGAAACCGGGCTGACGTTCGACCTCGAGTCGGACGATCTGGCGGGGACGATCGAGAAGCTTGGCCCGACGGCCCGCATGCTCAAGGCCGTGCTGCACGACACCGCCAACCCCACCATGCTCAAGGCCGGGTATAAGGCCAACGTCATCCCGGGCTCGGCCGAGGCGGTGGTGGACTGCCGCATCCTCCCGGGCCGCAAGGCCGCGTTCGAGGCCGAGGTCGACGAGTTGATCGGGCCGAACGTGACGCGGGAATGGATCAGGGACTTCTCGTCGTACGAGACCAGTTTCGACGGCGATTTGGTCGACGCCATGAACGCCGCGGTGTTGGCGCTCGACCCGGACGGGCGCACGGTGCCCTACATGATGTCCGGCGGTACCGATGCGAAAGCTTTCGCGCGCTTGGGTATTCGCTGTTTTGGTTTCAGCCCGCTGCGGTTGCCGCCGGATCTGGATTTCAGCGCGCTGTTCCACGGCGTCGACGAACGGGTACCCATCGATGCGCTGAGGTTCGGCACCGAGGTGCTGGCGCATTTCCTGACACACTGCTAGTCGGAAAAGAAGGCTAGTTGAATCGACGATTAGAGAGGACCGCCCATGAGCCTGCCGGCCGACCCGTATGACGCTCTGCCCAAGCTGCCGCTGTTCAGCCTGAAGTCGAACTCGATCACCAACGGCCAGCCGCTGGCGACCCCGCAGATCAGCGGGATCATGGGCGCCGGGGGAGAGGATGTCAGCCCGCAGCTGAGCTGGTCGGGATTTCCCGAGGAGACCCGCAGCTTCGCGGTCACCGTCTACGACCCGGACGCCCCGACGCTGTCCGGCTTCTGGCACTGGGCGGTGGCCAACCTGCCGGCCGAGGTCACCGAACTGCCCGACAACGCCGGTGACGGCAGCGAGCTGCCGGGCGGAGCGCTGACCCTGGTCAACGACGCCGGCATGCGCCGGTACGTCGGCGCCGCGCCGCCGCCGGGCCACGGTCCGCATCGTTACTACGTCGCCGTGCACGCCGTCGACGTCGACAAACTCGACCTGCCCGAGGACGCGAGCCCCGCTTTCCTGGGGTTCAACCTGTTCCAGCACGCGATCGCCCGCGCGTACATCTACGGCACCTACGAACAGAATTAGCCGCGATCACCCGCGAAAGTGCCACCACCGACGGTCTCACTCGGGAAGCGTGTCGGCAGTTGCACTTTCGCGGCGCGCACGGCCCCGCTCAACGAGTCGCCGCCAGTGCTCGTTGACGTGGTCGGACTGACGCTCGAGCGGGGGCTGCGGCACGCGAGCGGCGTGTACGGGATCGGCGCCGAGGAACCGCAACACCCGCGCGATCTCGCCGCGGTAGTTCGCGTCCAGATCCTCGTACCGGACTGTCAGGGCCGTGCGAGACCGGGCGCGGAAGTAGGTGGTCCACGCCGCCTGTTCGGCATCGAGGCCGCGTTCTATCCCCACGATCTGCTCGTAGGTCGGCGCGACGGCGGTGACATCGACCGCGGCGCGGCCCGCCGTGGGCCGGGAAAGGTAGAGTCCCAACGGGCGCACCCGCGTCGACGGGCCGGCGTGGCGAAACCACTCGCCCGTCGCTTCGGCGCGAAACAGCGAGATGACCTGCGCGCGCCGATCGGCGCGGACGATATTGACGAAAACCGCTGTCGGGAAGAGCATCTCGAGAATGGCCCCCGGGTCATCGCGAAAACCCAGGGCTCCCGCCAGCAGGACGACGTCGCGCCAGTGAATTTTGACGCCCCGAACCCCGTTGTCCGTCGCCGCGTACGCCATGACCTTCGCCAGATACTCGGGCCAGGAGCAGTCCGGCGGTAGTCCCAAATCCTCCTTGTACGCCCCCATGTGCTCGGTCGCGAAATACTCTTCGGGACGCCCCGCAACTCCAGTGGCGACGAGGCCGGCGGCCAGGAGCGAACTACCCGAACGCGGAGTGGAAGCGATGACGTAGGTGGCGTGTCTCATGACCTTCCTTGGTTCGGACAGGAGGTTAATCCGCGGAATCGGTCACCGCACCCCGAGATCACGATCGGTCATTCGCGGCCGCCCAACCGCCTACGGCGCGATAGCCTCGGCGATCTGCCGCGGCATGAAGTTCACCAGTTCGGGGATCAGGCCGCCGAACTCCGTCCCGCCGAGGCTAATTGTGACGAGTTGGGGCTGCAGCGGCGTCCCTGTTTCGACTTCGAGCGTCGCCGAGATCGGTTGCGGCGGAGCGAGAATCCCATCGAAGGGCATGTGCACCACGATCGGGGTGTTGGCGGGGACGATGGTGATGCCCGGGAGGAGGGGCGGGATGGCGCCGATGGTCACTGTCTCGGTCACCGGGATTGTCAGGTCGATGACCGTTTGGCCGTTGAGGAAGCCGTTCAGGGTGTAGGCCGGCAGGTCGGCGAGGGCGCCGACCGCGGCCACCCCGTTTCCAGTCTGAAGTGCCGCGCCGAACACCGTGGCGCCCGTTGCGAGGCCGTCCAGTGCGGCGATCGGCGGACCGATGATCGCGAAGCCGAGCGGAAGGGTGGACGTGTTGAGCGCACTGACGAAGTGCTGCGCCATCTGTGCGGGGATCGAGCCCGGCGGCAGCAGGTTGACAAGCGCCTGTTGCTGCGCGGCCGAGATGGAGGCCAAGGGGAGAAGGTCTCCTGCGGGGCCCTCCACCGTGTATGACGGCGCGCTGAGGAGCAACGGGTTGGTTGGGTCGACGCCGACGACCTTGATGTCGACACCGCTGAGGAAGAGGTTCAGAAACGCGCGCGGGATGCCCTGGACCGCGCCGTGGTAATCACCCGTCACGAGCGATTGCCCGGCCATCCCCATGTCGTACTCGAAGTCCGGCAAGGTTTTCTGCAGGTCCGCGCCGAAATTCTCCAGGCCCGCGTTGATCGCCTGGTTGTAACTATTCTCCTGGTTGATGAACGCCTGCATCGTGGGCGCGAAGGTCGATGTTCCCTGGATGCCGATCTGGATGTTCGCAGGAATGTTGGCCAACGCGGTGGGGAAGTTCTGTAGCTGGGCGGCCACCCCTGTTCCGACAATGTCCGCGTACCCGTTCTGGTTGCTGATGACCTGGCGCAGGGCGGGGAACGGGTCGGACTTCCAGTCGTTGACGATGGTTTGCAGGTTGGCACCGGTGTTCGCAAAGAGCGCCTGCCACGGGTCGCCGGCGGCGGAAATGGTCGTGCTGCTCGCGAACAACGCTGGCAGCAGCCTGATTTCGATCCCGTGCCATTGAGCGGTCAAAATGGAACCGATTTGCGGGGCGATTCCGCTGAAGATNGAACCGATGTGGCGGCGGAATCCGCCGGGTACCACGCAGTGGGCGCCGGCCACCGGGGGGCCCCACAAGACCCCCCCCCCCCCCCCCCCCGCCGAGGATCGGGCCCAGGCCACCGAGAATCGGATCCGCGGCCGCGGCGGGCGCGCCCATCGCGGTGGCCGCGTTGGCGATCTCGGTGCCGAGGTACGCCGCCGCCCCGCCGTTCAACAGCTTCGAAAATTGGTTATGAAACGTCGCCGCCTGGGCGCTCAAAGCCTGAAACCGCTGACCGTACAAGCCGAATAGTCGTGAGATCGCCGTCGACACGTCGTCGGCGCCGGCGGCGGCGACGCTCGTGGTGGAGCCCGCCGCGGCCGAGGTGGCTTCGTTCAGGGTCGAGCCGATCCCCGCCAAACTCGCGGCCGCCGCTGACATCATTTCCGGCGCCGCGACTAGAAAGGACATACCGACCCCCTCGACTTACGCCTTCTCGCAGACGTGACCATGTTCGCAAATGCGGGGCCTACGCGTACCCGGAATGCCGGGTTTTGACAGCTGGTTGGGCAGTCCAGCTAGCCGTTGTTGATCGACGCGGCTATCGCTTCCGGAATGGTGTTGAACAGCGTCGGGAAGAGGCCGCCGAATTCCGTGCCGCCGAGGGTGGAATTGATCGGAACGGTGATGCCCGCGACGCCGGCGGGGATTGTGACCGTGAGCGGTTCGGGCGGCGTGAGAAGCCCGTCGAAGGGGACGTGGGCCACGGCCGGTATGACGAAAGTGCCGAGCACCGGCGTCGACACCGCGATCGGCAGCGGCAGGTCGACGATGAGTTGGCCGTTGAGGAACCCGTTCATCGCGTAGGCGGGCATATCGCCGATCGCGTTCAGCATTCCCAGGACGTTGCCGGCCTGCGCGGCGGCGCCGAAGGCCGTTGCTCCCTGGGCGATTCCGTTCGCCATGGCGAACGGCGGGCCCAGTATCGCGAAGCCGAGCTGCAGCGGCAACCCGAAGACGGCGGTGCCGGCTAGGGTCGCACCGAAGCCTACGGGGTTCAAGGTCGCGCCCACGTTCACTGCAAAGTTCGCTGTGACATTTGCGTTGACGAGGGTGTCGATCGCGTTGGCGAAGTTGCCCAACATCATTCCGGGGATTGAGCCGTGCGGGACCAGGCTCGCCAGGCCCACTGGCTGCTGCCCGATGGCGGTCAGGATGGGCAGCAACTCGGCGGCCGGGCCCTCCAACCCGACGGGTCCCGCGATGGTGAGCTGGAAGTCGGGAGGTATCACAGTGACGACATTGCTTCCGATCGCCAACTGGCTGGTGTCGAATCCCGTGATGAACAGATCGATGGGGGCGTGTGCCGCGTCCTGCACCGCGCCGTAGTAATCGCCCATCTGTATCGCTTGGCCGGCCATGGCCATGTCGTTGCTGGCGGTGGGAATCGTCAGCTGGAGATCCGCGCCCATCTTGTTCAGCGACGTGCCGACCGTCCCCCAGAAGCCGGTCGTGCCGTTGACGAAGTCCTGTCCGATGGCAGCCGGGTTGAAGGTCGAAGCGCCCTGGAGGGCGAGTTGAATGTTCGCCGGCACGTTCGCCGGGAAACCCTGCAGGTCGGACGCGATCCCGCTCGCGACGATCTGCGCGTAGTGATTCTGGTTGATGACAATCTGATTCAGGATCGGGAACGGATGGCTGACGAACTGCGCGCCCATCGCGTTCAGGTCGTACACCGTCGTCTCGCCCAGCACGGTGTACGGGTTGGGGTAGGGAACCGTGCCCGCCGGTGGCGGCCCGAAAAGCCCTGGTAGCAAGGAATTCAGTAGTCCCTGCAGTAGCGGCACGTCCTGGACGAGCCCGGGCACGATCCCGAAAACGTTGGTCGGCGTTATTCCGTTGACCAGTTCGTTGGAGAAGAAATTGCCGACGTCCAGTCCGACGCCGTTGAGGGTCGGGCCCAACAGGGCGCCGAGGGGCCCCGAGGTGAGGCTCAAGCCCGGGGTCAAGTTGCCGAGGTTGAACGGCCCGGTGAAGTCGCTCAGGGTGGGGAAGGCACTAAGGATCGCGGGGTTGAAGAATTGCGAGCCGAAGCCGTTGGCGAATTGGGTTCCGATGCTGTTGAAGCCGCCCAGGAGTTGGCTTAACCCGCTGCTGAATCCGCCGAGCAGCCCGCCCCCGCCCGAACCGCCGCCGACCAAGCCACCGAGCAGACCGCCGCTGCCGCTCGAGCCGCCCAAGCCGAGGAGCCCGCCGAGCAGCGGCGTGGACGCGGCCGCGCCGCTGACGCCGCCGCCCATGGCCTGCTGGGCATTGGCCATCTCGGTGCTGAGGTAGGCCGCCGCCCCCCCATTCAATACGCTCACAAACTCGCTGTGAAATGCCGCCGCATGAGCGCTGATCATCTGGAATTGCTGCCCGTAGGTGCCGAACAGTTCCGAGATGGCGAGCGACACGTCATCGGCGGCAGCGGAGGTGATGCCGGTGGTCTGGCCCGCGGCAACCGCGGTGGCCTCTCGCAGTGTGGAGCCGATGCCCGCCAAATCGCCGGCGACCGCTCCCATCGTCTCCGGCGCGGCAACTACAAAGGACATCGTCGTCTCCCCTCGAAGACTCACCCCAATTTGGGAACTACGTCATGCCAGTCACAACGTTCACTAAATTGTGACGCACTAAACCCGTGTTCGTGTGCTGTTTCTAGCAGCTCGATCTACAAATGCACAACTCTGGATTAGTAAGGCAATCAACCGAATTAATCGACACATGCGTAATAAGATGCCTATCCGGACTCCCCAAGCTGGCCTGAGCTACCCGTCCGTCTGTCCGGGTCGCTGGCGGCGGACCCCACCGCGTCGCTGAGCGTGGCGAACCCGCCGTCGCGCAACCGACGGGCGATGCCGTCGTGAACGTGCTTGGGCCACAAGCCCCCCCCGTAGATGAAGCCGGTGTAGCCCTGCAGCAGCGACGCGCCCGCGGTGATCCGCTCCCACGCGTCGTCGGCCGTCTCGATGCCCCCGACGCTGATCAGCACCAGGCGGTCGCCGACCCGGCCGTAGAGCCGGCGCAGCACCTCGAGTGCCCTGCGCGCCACCGGCGGCCCGGAGATGCCGCCGGCGCCGAGCTCCTCGACGCCGGGTGTGCTCAGGCCGTCGCGCGACACGGTGGTGTTGGTGGCGACGATGCCGGCCAGGCCGAGCTCGACGGCCAGATCGGCGATGGCGTCGACGTCGGAATCCGACACGTCGGGCGCGATCTTCACCAGGACCGGTGTGGAGGTTTCGGCCAGGACGCCCTGAAGGATGGGCCGCAGCGACTCGACCGCCTGCAGGTCCCGCAGCCCGGGGGTGTTGGGCGAGCTGACATTGACCACCAGGTACGACGCCAGCGGGCCGACCAGCCGGGCGCTGGCCCGGTAGTCGCCGACCGCGTCGGCGGCCGGGGTGGTCTTCGTCTTGCCGATGTTGACGCCGATCGGCACGTCGGGCCGATGGCGCGCGAGCTGGATGGCCAGCGCGCCCGCACCGCGATTGTTGAACCCCATCCGGTTCAGCAGCGCACGGTCGGCGGGCAGCCGGAACAGGCGGGGGGCGGGGTTGCCGGGCTGCGGCTGCGCCGTGACCGTGCCGACCTCGGCGTACCCGAAACCCAGCGCGCCCCAGGTGAGCAGGCCCAGGCCGTCCTTGTCGAAGCCGGCGGCCAGGCCGAGCGGAGCGGGAAAGCGCACGCCGAACACGGTGCTGCCCAGCACCGGATCGGTGGGGCCGAGCAGTCGGTGCAGCAGCCGCCGCCCCGCGGCCACGGCCGTGACGCCGCGCAGGATCGCGAACACCAGCGTATGGATGCGCTCGGGTGGGACCAGAAAAAGCAGCCGGCGGGTGAGCCGGTACATCACAGTTCCGGCTGGTCGGGCAGCCGGCTTTCGAGACGAGATTTCTTGCGGCGCAACAGAACCCGTCGGCTGCCGTCGGTGTAGAGCCGCACCCGCGTCAGCTCCCAGCCGCGAAACTCGGCCTCGATGGACAGTCGGATGGACGCGCTGAGCCGGGTCACCTCCGGCGGCAGGCGCAGCGGTATCCACTCGTATTCGTCCGACATCTCCGCGGCCCAGCCCGCGGGCAGTCGGCTCCACCGCGGCGCCGTCACGGAGCGCCCGCCGCGTGCTCGATGACCTGGACGCCCGCTCCCGATCCCGACACCACGTACAAGGTGCCCGACGCTTCGTCAAAAGCCAGCGAGTTCGGCTGCTGCACGGTTGGGTATCGCACCCTTTCGACGGGAATTCCGGTTGACAGATCGTAACCAATGACGACGTTGGAAGCGGTCTGGGACACCCAGGCGAGCCCGCGCGAACCGGCCAGCCCGTACGGGGACTGCCGCACCGGGTAGGCCTGGCGCAGGATCAGCGGGTCTACCCCGTACACGAGCAGTTGCCCCCCGCGGGTGTCGGCGACGAGCACCCGGCCCAGCGGATCGGCGGCCAGGGTGGTCGCGCCCTCCCCGGCCCGCAGCGCCTGCTCGACATGACCGTCGGCACCGATCGTCGTCACCGAGGTCTGGCCGCGATCCAGGACCACCGTCGTGTTCCCTTGTGCGGCAAGGGCGTCCACGCGCGCGAAGATCTTGTTCCGGCTGGCGATGGTGGCGGTCTTGACCGAGTCCGGTGTCCGGGAGGCAAAGGTGTAGACGGCCCCGTCGGCGGTGCCCAGCACGAGTGTGCCGTCAGCGCGCTGCGCGATCGCGGTGAAATCCGTCTGCGGAGCGCTGGCAACGGGCACCTGCGTGGCGTGGCCCGCGGACAGGTCGACGGCGAGATAACCGCCGCGCGTGGCCAGGTAGGCGTTGCCGTGGCCGTCGCCGGTCAGCGCGCTCGCCGGGCCCGGCAGGTCGATCACCCGGGGCGGCACGCGCGGATCGCCGAACTCGGTCAGGGTGGCGGGGCCCATCGCGTCGGCGCCGGGTGCCAGGACGGCCAGTTGTCGGGTGTCGCCGTCGAAGATTGCCGCCGCGCCGCGACCGGGCAGCGGCCACACCACGCCGGCCGGGTTCTGGGACGCCGGCGGCGACACCGCTGGCTGGGCCGGTTCGATGGTCGGCGGCGCGCTGTTGAAGGGGCCCAAGGAACACCCCGCGCTTCCGGTGACTAAGGTCAGCAAAATCGGCACCGCAGCCAAACGATGCTGGAATGCGCGTCTTCTGCTTTTATGCCGTTGCAGCAATTATTTTCCTTCGCGTCACCTACGGGAACGTCAAATTTTAAGGAACGGTTTCGCATCCAATATGGCCATGTTGCCTACCTGGGGTCGGACTGACGAGGTATGGTCGCGTCATGACCGTCATTGTGGACCGGCATGCCGCGGAGAAAGAGTTTGCTGTCGAAGACCTGTCGACGGGAATCTTCGCCAGCGGATATGGGCAAGTCGGTGATGGGCGCAGTTTTTCCTTCCACATTGAGCACCGATCCCTCGTCGTAGAAATTTACCGGCCGCGCCTCGCGGGCCCCGTTCCGCAGGCCGAAGACGTGGTGGCCAGGGCGGTCCGCGGCCTGGTCGACATCGACCTCACCGACGAGCGCAGTTTGACGGCCGCGGTGCGTGATTCCGTCGCGCACGCGGTACCGGTGAACCGCTAGCTAGCGCTAGCGGGCTAGCCGACTCCCATCCCTGTACGGTCATCGTCGTGACCGTCATCCTGTTACGGCACGGCCGCTCGACCTCCAACACCGCCGGCGTCCTGGCCGGTCGTTCCGAGGGCGTCGACCTGGACGACAAGGGCCGCGAGCAGGCGGCCGGGCTGATCGACCGCATCGGCGACCTGCCGATCCGGGCTCTCGTCAGTTCGCCGCTGCTGCGGTGCCGGCGCACCGTCGAGCCGCTCGCCGAAGCGCTGTGCCTCGAGCCGCTGGTCGACGACCGGCTCGCCGAGGTGGACTACGGGGACTGGACCGGCCGCAAGATCGGCGAACTGACCAAGGAGCCGCTGTGGGGGGTCGTCCAGGCCCATCCGAGCGCCGCGGTGTTTCCCGGTGGCGAGGGCCTGGCGCAGGTGCAGGCACGTGCCGTCGCGGCGGTCCGCGAGCACGACCGGCGGTTGGCCGACGAACACGGCGGCGACGCGATCTGGGTCGCGTGCACCCACGGTGACGTGATCAAGTCCGTCGTCGCCGACGCCTACGGCATGCACCTCGACGGGTTCCAACGCGTCACCGCCGACCCGGGGTCGGTGACCGTGATCCGGTACACCCCGCTGCGGCCGTTCGTGGTGCACGTCAACCACACCGGCGCGCGGCTGTCCGCCGCGTTGCGGGCCGGGCCGCCACCGAAGGACGAGTCCAAGGGTGAACAGGCTCACGGTGAACCGAAGGGCGAGGCGCAATCTGGGCCGAACGGCGCCGTACCGTCGAGCGACGCGGTGGTCGGCGGTTCCGCGGACTGATCACGCTCAATTCCGCTCGGGCGGGGCAATCGAATCGCACGGCAGCGGCAACAGCCGGTATTTTGGAGGTGCCATGTCCCGCGCAATTCACGTCTTCCGCACGCCCGACCGCTTCGTGGCCGGGACCGTTGGTCAGCCCGGAAACCGCACCTTTTACATCCAGGCGGTGGGCGATTCGCGGGTGGTGTCGGTGATCTTGGAGAAGCAGCAGGTGGCGGTGCTCGCCGAACGCATCGGCGCGCTGCTCCTCGAGGTGAATCGCAGGTTCGGCACGCCGGTGCCCCCGGAGCCCGCCGAGATCGACGACCTCAACCCGTTGATCACGCCCGTCGATGCGGAGTTTCGGGTCGGGACCATGGGACTCGGCTGGGATTCGGAAGCGCAGACGGTGGTGGTCGAGTTGCTGGCCGTCACCGACGCCGAGTTCGACGCCTCCGTGGTGCTCGACGACACCGAGGAGGGGCCCGACGCGGTGCGGGTGTTCTTGACGCCGGAGTCGGCACGCCAGTTCGCCACCCGGTCCAATCGCGTGATCTCCGCCGGGCGTCCGCCATGCCCGCTGTGCGACGAACCGCTGGACCCCGAGGGCCACATCTGCGCGCGCACCAACGGCTATAAGCGCAGCGCGCTTCTCGGGCCCGACGATGAACCCGAGGAATAGCGAGGCCGTCGAGCCGGAGGTGCTGCGGGACGGCGAGCTGACGGTCCTCGGGCGCATCCGCTCCGCCAGCAACGCCACCTTCCTGTGCGAGTCGACGCTGGGCGAATCCAGCGTGCACTGTGTCTACAAGCCGGTCTCGGGCGAGGCGCCGCTGTGGGACTTCCCGGACGGAACCCTGGCCGGCCGCGAACTCGCGGCGTACCGGGTCGCGACGCAACTGGGTTGGAACATCGTGCCCTACACGATCATTCGTCACGGGCCGGCGGGTCCGGGCATGCTGCAGCTGTGGGTGGAGCAGGCCGGCGACGCGGCCGACTCCGACCCGCCGCCGGGCCCGGACCTGGTCGACCTGTTTCCCGCCAACAGGGTGCAGCCGGGCTACCTGCCGGTGCTGCGGGCCTACGACTACGCCGGCGACGAGGTGGTCCTGGTGCACGCCGACGACATTCGGTTGTGGCGGATGGCGGTGTTCGACGTCCTGATCAACAACGCCGATCGCAAGGGCGGCCACGTCCTGCGCGACCTCGAGGGCCACATCTACGGCGTCGACCACGGGGTGTCCCTGCATGTGGAGAACAAGCTGCGCACAGTGTTGTGGGGCTGGGCGGGCAAGCCGATCGACGACGACACGTGCGAGGCGATCGCCGGCCTCGCCGAGGCCCTGTCCGGCTCGCTCTGCGACGAACTGGCCGGGCACATCACGCGGGCCGAAATCGGGGCGCTGCGCGGTCGCGCGCTCGCGCTGCTGGACAATCCGGTTATGCCCACGCCCAACCGCCATCGCCCGATTCCGTGGCCGGCGTTTTAGCGGCGATCGCAAGCGCGGCGTAGCCGGGCGTACGCGGGTCGCCGCCATCGGTCAAACGCGGCATCCGTCGTCGGCGATACTGAACCGGTGACCAACGGCGCGGAGGACCCGTCCGATCTGACGGACGCCGCGCTGGCCGCCGAGCTCGCCGCCGACGCGGGGGAGCTGTTGCTGAAGGTGCGCGACGAGGTCGGTTTCGGCCATCCCTGGGTGCTCGGCGACGCGGGTGACAGCCTGGCGAACGCGCTGATCCTGCGCCGGCTGCGGGCCGAGCGGCCCGGCGATGCGGTGCTCAGCGAGGAGGCCTACGACGACCTGTCCCGGGTGAACCACGACCGCGTGTGGATCGTCGACCCGCTGGACGGCACCCGCGAGTTTTCCACGCCGGGCCGCGACGACTGGGCGGTGCACATCGCGCTGTGGCAGCGCCCCACCGACGGGCAGCGGGAGATCACCGACGCGGCGGTCGCGTTGCCCGCCCGCGGAAACACGGTGTATCGCAGCGACACCGTCACCGCCGACGCCGCCCGCACCGGGGTCCCGGGGACCATCCGGATCGCCGTCAGCGCCACCCGGCCGCCCGCCGTTCTGTACCGCATGCGCCAGACGCTGCACATCCAGCCCGTGGCCATCGGCTCAGCGGGCGCCAAGGCGATGGCCGTCATCGACGGCGACGTCGACGCCTACGTGCACGCGGGCGGCCAGTGGGAATGGGACTCGGCGGCCCCGGCCGGCGTGCTGATGGCCGCCGGCATGCACGCCTCGCGGCTGGACGGCTCGCCGCTGCGCTACAACCAGCTCGACCCGTACCTGCCGGACTTCGTCATGTGCCGCGCGGAGCTGGCGCCGATCCTGCTCGGCGCCATCCGCCAGGAATTTCACTGACCCCGCCCGCGTTTAGAGTCGACGTTATGCAGGCGTGGTCTTCCGCACAGGTCCCGGTGGTGCCCGGACGCGGTCCCGAGTTGCGGCTGTATGACACCTCCGACCGGCAGGTGCGCCCGGTGGCGGCCGGGTCGAAGGCCACCATGTACGTCTGCGGGATCACCCCCTACGACGCGACCCACCTGGGCCACGCGGCCACCTACCTGGCCTTCGACCTGGTGCACCGGCAATGGCTGGACCTCGGTCACGACGTCCACTACGTGCAGAACGTCACCGACATCGACGATCCCCTGCTGGAGCGCGCCGAGCGCGACGGCGTCGACTGGCGGGCGCTTGGCGATCGTGAGGTTGCCCTCTTTCGTGAGGACATGACGGCGCTGCGGATCCTGCCGCCGCGGGAGTACGTCGGGGCGACGGAGGCGATCGCCGAGGTGGTCGAACTCGTCGAGAAGATGCTGGCGTCTGGTGCCGCCTACTTCCTCGACGGCGACTACCCGGACGTCTACTACCGGGCGGACGCCACCCCGCAGTTCGGCTACGAATCGGGCTATGACCGCGACACCATGCTGCAACTGTTCGCCGAGCGCGGCGGCGACCCCCGCCGCCCCGGCAAGACCGACGAGCTCGACGCCCTGCTGTGGCGCGCCGCGCGGCCGGGCGAGCCGAGCTGGCCCTCACCGTTCGGCGCCGGCCGGCCCGGCTGGCACGTCGAGTGCGCCGCGATCGCGCTCAGCCGCATCGGCAGCGGCCTGGACATCCAGGGCGGGGGCAGCGACCTGATCTTCCCGCACCACGAGTTCACCGCCGCCCACGCCGAATGTGTCCGCGGCGAACGGCGATTCGCCCGGCACTACGTGCACGCCGGGATGATCGGCTGGGAGGGGCACAAGATGTCCAAGAGCCGCGGCAACCTGGTGCTGGTGTCGAATCTGCGCGCGAAAGGCGTTGAGCCGGCGGCCATCCGGCTGGGCCTGCTGGCCGGGCACTACCGCGCCGACCGGTTCTGGAGCTCCGAAGTGCTCGACGAGGCGACCGCCCGGCTGCAGCGGTGGCGCGCGGCGACCGCCCTGCCGGCCGCCCCGGCCGCCGCCGACGTCATCGGCCGGGTCCGCCGCTATCTGGCCGACGACCTCGACACGCCGAAAGCCCTTGCCGCGCTGGATGGTTGGGCCACCGACGCGCTGGAGTACGGCGGTCACGACGCCGCGGCGCCGAAGCTGGTGACGACGGCCGTCGACGCGCTGCTCGGAGTGCAGCTGTAACGGGCTGCATCCGTCATCGACGCGCCTCCGCCCGCGGGGTACGTTTCGCCCATGACGCCCCTGCACGACAAAGTCGTCTTCATCACCGGCGGTGCGCGGGGGATCGGCGCCCAGGTCGCCCGCCGCCTGCGCAACAAGGGCGCCAGGCTGGTGCTGACCGATCCCGACCGGGCCGAACTGGCGGCGCTCGCCGCCGAACTCGGTGAGGACCGAGTGCTCACCGCGGTCGCCGAGGTGCGCGACCTGTCCGCCATGCAGACCGCGGCGGCCAGGGCCGTCGAACGCTTTGGCGGCATCGACACGTCGTGGCCAACGCCGGCATCGCCAGCTACGGGTCGGTGCTCCAAGTCGATCCGGAGGCATTCAAACGGGTGCTGGACGTCAACGTGCTCGGCGTCTTCCACACCGTGCGGGCCACGCTCCCGTCGGTGATCGACCGCCGGGGCTACGTGCTGATCGTGTCGTCGCTGGCCGCCTATGCCGCGTGTCCGGGCCTGGCCCCCTACAACGCGTCGAAGGCCGCGGCAGAGATCTTCGCCAATGCGCTGCGGCTGGAGGTCGCCCACCGCGACGTCAGCGTCGGCTCGTCGCACATGTCGTGGATCGATACCGCGCTGGTCCGCGACAGCAAGGCCGACATCCCCGCCTTCGGCGAAATGATCGCGAGGCTGCCGTGGCCACTCAACAGGACGACCACCGTCGAGAAGTGTGCGGACGCGCTCGTCAAGGGCGTCGAAGGCCGCCAGAGCCGGATTTACTGCCCGCCCTGGGTCGGCCTGCTCCGCTGGCTCAAGCCGCTGCTGTCCACCCCGATCGGCGAGTTTCCCATCCGCAGGATCACCGCCGAGCTGTTGCCCCGGATGGACGCCGAGGCCGCCGCGCTCGGCCGGTCCATGTCCGCGTCCCACGTCGCGGCGCTCCGCGAAACGCGGGGTTCGTTGCCCGAGTAGTCGGCGGGCTACTTGCGCCGGCGGCGCAAATAGCGCTCGAACTCCGCGGCCAGCGCGTCGCCGTCGATCTTGCCGAGGGCCTCGTTCATGTCGACCTCGGCGTCGCCGCGCTGCTCCAGCGACGACACGTATTCGGCCAGGTCCTCGTCCTCGGCGGCCATCTCGGTGATCGCCTGCTCCCACTCTTCGGCCTGCGCCGGCAGGTCGCCCAGCGGCACCTCGATGTCCAGCACGTCCTCGACGCGGCGCAGCAGCGCCACCGTCGCCTTCGGGTTCGGCGGGTTGGACACGTAGTGCGGCACCGCGGCCCAGAACGTCACGGCGGGGATCCCCTCGGCCACGCAGGCGTCCTGGAACACCCCGGCGATCCCGGTCGGGCCCTCGTAGCGGGTTTCCTCGAGGCCGAAGCGCTTCGCCGACTCGGGGGAGTAGGCCGCACCCGACACCGGGACGGGCCGGGTGTGCGGGGTGTCGGCCAGCAGGGCGCCGAGGATGACGACGGTGTCGACGTTGAGCTTGTCGGCGATGGCCAGCAACTCGGCGCAGAACGTGCGCCAGCGCATGTTGGGCTCCACGCCGTGCATCAACACGACGTCGCGGTCGCTGCCCGGGGGGCGGCAGTGGGTGATCCGCATCGCCGGCCACACCAGCTCCCGGGTCACCCCGTCGATTTGCCGGATGACCGGGCGATTGACCTGATAGTCGTAGTACGCCTCGTCGTCGATCTCGACGATCGGGTCGGCCTCCCAGATGGCATCGAGGTGCTCGAGCGCGTCGCTGGCCGCATCACCGGCGTCGTTCCAGCCCTCGAACGCCGCCACGACGACGGTGTTGTGCAGTTCGGGCAGCGCAGAGGCTTCCGGGCCACGATCCGGCAATGTCACAGAATCAGCGTACGGCCTGCCGCAAACCGCCTGCGCTGTTCTGCGGGGCTTGCCTGGCAGAGAGCTGTCAATCTCTGGGCGTATTCCATAGCACGACTATCCTTGTTGGCGTGACTGCCGCCAACGAACGCCGCTACGACACTGATGTCGAGCTGCGCGCGGCCCACCTCAGCCCGGACGACTCGGACGACCGGCGTCGGCGCGGTCGAGACGAAATACGTTCGGCGGCAAATCTCGTTAACCTTGGTAACTACGACATTTTCGACAGGATCCGCGGGCTGGCGATCGAGGGCGCCCCGATCGCCACGCGGGTCGGGTCGAGCTGGGCGTCCAGACGTCGGGTGACGACGTAGGCTTTTCTGGTCGAGAGGCGTTGCAACGGTTCTCCGGTTCCTGCCGGTATCCGCCACGCTCGGCAGAGTCAAGGACGCCTTCCGCTACGGAAGGAACGTGTGTGAACGCCTTTGAACCGAACATCCGCCCCGACTGCACCGACGAACTGACGGCTGCTCTGCGCCGGCGGATCATGGTGATCGACGGCGCGATGGGCACGGCGATCCAGCGGGACCGGCCGGACGAGGCCGGCTACCGCGGCGACCGGTTCACCGAGTGGCCGACCGCCCTTCAGGGCAACAACGACCTGCTCAACCTGACGCAGCCGCAGATCATCGCCGGGATCCACCGCGAGTACCTCGAGGCGGGCGCCGACATCCTGGAGACCAACACGTTCAACGCGAACGCGATCTCGCTCTCCGACTACGACATGGCGGACCTGGCCTACGAGCTGAACTACGCCGGCGCCGCCCTGGCGCGGGCGGCCGCCGACGAATTCAGCACCCCGGAGAAGCCCCGCTACGTCGCCGGCGCAATCGGGCCGACCACGCGGACCGCGTCGATCTCTCCGGACGTCAACGACCCCGGGGCCCGCAACGTCTCCTACGACCAGCTGGTCGCCGCCTACCTGGAATCCGCCAACGGCCTGGTCGACGGCGGTGTCGACCTCCTCATCATCGAGACGATCTTCGACTCGCTGAACGCCAAGGCGGCGGTGTTCGCCGTCGAGACGCTGTTCGAGGACCGCGGACGGCGCTGGCCGGTGATCATCTCGGGCACCATCACCGATGCCTCCGGGCGAACGCTGTCCGGCCAGGTCACCGAGGCATTCTGGAACTCGATCAGGCACGCCAGGCCGCTCGCGGTCGGCCTCAACTGCGCGCTGGGCGCGCCGGAGATGAGGCCCTACATCGCCGAGGTGTCGCGGATCGCGGACACCTTTGTCTCCTGCTACCCCAACGCCGGCCTGCCCAACGCCTTCGGCGAGTACGACGAGTCCCCGGAGCGCCAGGCCTCCTACATCGCCGACTTCGCCGAGGCCGGTCTGGTCAACCTGGTCGGGGGTTGCTGCGGGACGGCGCCGCCGCACATCGCCGAGATCGCCAAGGTCGTCGAGGGCAAGCCGCCGCGCGAGGTGCCCGAGATTCCGGTGGCCACCCGGCTCTCGGGCCTGGAGCCGCTCAACATCACCGATGACTCGTTGTTCGTGAACATCGGTGAGCGCACCAACATCACCGGCTCCGCCCGGTTCCGCAACCTGATCAAGGCCGAGGACTACGACAGCGCGCTGTCGGTCGCCCTGCAGCAGGTCGAGGTCGGTGCGCAGGTCATCGACATCAACATGGACGAGGGCATGATCGACGGCGTCGCCGCGATGGACCGGTTCACCAAGCTGATCGCGGCCGAGCCGGACATCAGCCGGGTCCCGGTGATGATCGACTCCTCCAAGTGGGAGGTCATCGAGGCGGGGTTGAAGAACGTGCAGGGCAAGCCGATCGTCAACTCGATCTCCATGAAGGAGGGCGAGGAGAAGTTCGTCCGCGAGGCGCGGCTATGCCGCAAGTACGGCGCCGCCGTCGTCGTGATGGCCTTCGACGAACAGGGGCAGGCCGACAACCTGGAGCGCCGCAAACAGATCTGCGGGCGCGCCTACCGGATCCTGACCGAAGAGGTCGGCTTCCCGCCCGAGGACATCATCTTCGACCCCAACTGCTTCGCGCTGGCGACCGGTATCGAGGAGCACGCGACTTACGGGATCGACTTCATCGAGGCCTGCGCCTGGATCAAGGAGAACCTGCCCGGGGTGCACCTCTCCGGCGGCATCTCGAACGTGTCGTTCTCGTTCCGGGGCAACAACCCCGTCCGCGAGGCGATCCATTCGGTGTTTCTGTTTCACGCCATCAAGGCCGGCCTGGACATGGGCATCGTCAACGCCGGCGCGCTGGTGCCCTACGACTCGATCGACCCCGAGCTGCGGGACCGCATTGAGGACGTCGTCCTGAACCGTCGCGAGGATGCGGCCGAACGGCTCCTGGAGATCGCCGAACGATTCAACAGTTCGGAGAAGTCCGAAGACCCGGCGGCGGCGGAGTGGCGATCCTTGCCGGTCCGCGAGCGGATCACGCACGCCCTGGTCAAGGGCATCGACGCCCACGTCGATGCCGACACCGAGGAATTGCGTGCCGAGATCGCCGCGGCGGGCGGCCGGCCGATCGAGGTGATCGAGGGCCCGCTGATGGACGGCATGAACGTCGTCGGTGATCTCTTCGGCTCGGGCAAGATGTTCCTGCCCCAGGTCGTGAAGTCGGCCCGGGTGATGAAGAAGGCCGTCGCGTACCTGCTGCCGTACATCGAGGCGGAGAAGGAAGAGTCCGGCGCGGCTGCGGGTAAGGACACCAACGGCACGATCATCATGGCGACGGTCAAGGGCGACGTCCACGACATCGGCAAGAACATCGTCGGAGTCGTCCTGCAGTGCAACAACTTTGAAGTGATCGACCTCGGTGTGATGGTGCCCGCCCAGAAGATCCTGGATGCGGCGAAGGAGCACAGCGCCGACATCATCGGGCTATCCGGCCTGATCACCCCGTCCTTGGACGAGATGGTCAACTTCGCCGTCGAGATGGAACGCGAGGGACTCAAGATCCCGCTGCTGATCGGCGGCGCCACCACCTCGCGCGCCCACACGGCCGTGAAGGTGTCGCCGCGCCGCAGCGGTCCGGTGGTCTGGGTCAAGGACGCCTCCCGCTCGGTGCCGGTCGCCGCGGCGCTGCTCGACGACAAGCAGCGTCCAGCGCTGCTGGAGGCCACCGAGACCGAGTACGCGGCCCTGCGCGAACGGCATTCCCAGAAGAACGAGCGGCCGATGCTGACGCTGGAGAAGGCGCGCGCGAACCGGACGCCGATCGACTGGGACGGCTACACGCCACCGGTGCCCGCTATTGGTGCGCGAGTACGGGAGTTTCTGGACTACGACCTCGCCGAGTTGCGCGAGTACATCGACTGGCAGCCGTTCTTCAACGCCTGGGAGATGAAGGGCCGCTTCCCGGACATCCTCAACAACCCGGTCTCGGGCGAGGCTGCCCGCAAGCTGTACGACGACGCCCAGGAGATGCTCGACACCCTGATCAAGGAGAAGTGGCTGACGGCCAACGGGGTGATCGGCTTCTTCCCGGCCAACGCGGTCGGTGACGACATCGAGGTGTACACCGACGAGACCCGCACCGAGGTGCTGACCACGCTGCACAACCTGCGCCAGCAGGGCAAGCACCGGGACGGCATCCCGAACCGGTCCTTGGGCGACTACATCGCGCCCAAGGACACCGGTCTGGCCGACTACGTCGGCGCCTTCGCCGTCACCGCGGGGCTCGGCAGCGGTGAGAAGATCGCGGAGTTCAAGGCCGACCACGACGACTACAGCGCGATCCTGCTGGAGTCGATCGCCGACCGGCTGGCCGAGGCGTTCGCCGAACGGATGCACCAACGGGTGCGCAAGGAGTTCTGGGGATTCCAGCCCGACGAGCAGCTGGACAACGAGGCGCTCATCGGTGAGAAGTACGTGGGAATCCGCCCCGCCCCCGGCTACCCGGCCTGCCCGGAGCACACCGAGAAGGTGACGCTGTGGAAGTTGATGGACGTCAAGGAGCGGACCGGCATCGAGCTGACCGAGTCGATGGCGATGTGGCCCGGTGCCGCGGTCAGCGGCTGGTACTTCTCGCACCCGGCCTCGCAGTACTTCGTGGTCGGTCGGATGGCCCAGGACCAGGTCGCCGACTACGCGAGGCGAAAGGGCTGGACCCTGAAGGAAGCCGAGCGCTGGCTCGCCCCTAACCTCGGCTACAACCCGGAGGACTGAGCGTTCATTGGTCGCGAGCGTGCGCGTCTGCACGACGACACGCCGCTGAGCCTGGCAATCTGTGCACGCTCGCGGGCGAAACCCGGGTGACTTTGCCGGCCGGCGCATGGAACAATCGCTGGCCGTGAAGACCTTCGAGGATCTGTTCGCCGAACTCGGCGAGCGTGCCCGCACCCGGCCTGCCGGCAGCGGCACGGTCGCCGCGCTGGACGGGGGCGTGCACGGGCTGGGCAAAAAGATCCTCGAGGAGGCCGGCGAGGTGTGGCTGGCGGCCGAGCACGAAACCGACGACGCGCTGGCCGAGGAGATCAGCCAGTTGCTGTACTGGACGCAGGTGCTGATGATCGCGCGCGGACTGTCCCTCGACGACGTCTATCGGAAGTTGTGAGCATGCTGCGGGTTGCGGTGCCCAACAAGGGCACGCTCAGCGAGCCGGCCAGCGAGATCCTCGCGGAGGCCGGCTACCGGCGCCGCACCGATTCCAAGGATCTCACCGTCATCGACCCGGTCAACCAGGTTGAATTCTTCTTCTTGCGGCCCAAGGACATTGCCATCTACGTCGGTTCGGGGGAGTTGGATTTCGGCATCACCGGACGTGACCTGGTGCGCGACTCGGACGCACCGGTGCGCGAACGCCTGGCGTTGGGCTTCGGGTCGTCGAGCTTTCGCTACGCCGGCCCGGCCGGGCAAGACTGGACGACGGCCGACCTGGCCGGCAAGCGGATCGCCACCGCCTACCCGAACCTGGTGCGAAAAGACTTGGCCGAGAGGGGGATTGAGGCCACGGTCATCAGGCTCGACGGCGCCGTGGAGATCTCGGTCCAGCTCGGCGTGGCCGACGCCATCGCCGACGTGGTGGGATCCGGGCGCACCCTGAGCCTGCACGACCTGGTGGCCTTCGGGGAGCCGCTGTGCGATTCGGAGGCGGTGCTGATCGAGCGCACCGATCACGACGGCGACGGCGCGGCCAGGGCCGCTCGCGATCAACTGGTCGCGAGGGTCCAAGGCGTGGTGTTCGGCCAGCAGTACCTGATGCTCGATTACGACTGCCCGCGTTCGGTCCTGGACCAGGCCACGTCGATCACCCCGGGGCTGGAGTCACCGACCATCGCCCCGCTTGCCGATCCGGACTGGGTGGCGATTCGCGCCCTCGTGCCGCGTCGCGGCGTCAACGAGATCATGGACGAGCTCGCCGCCATCGGGGCCAAGGCGATCCTGGCGTCCGACATCAGGTTCTGCCGGTTCTAGACCAACGGGTGCCTCGGCCGCGGCTGTGTTAGCGTCCGCCTAGGGCTGCTGAAAGGTAGAGCCCGCGTTACTGTCTAGTCCCCCAGGAGGGTCTCCGTGACACACGCGCTAATTCTGCTGCTGGCTTTACTGATCGGTGTCGTCGCCGGGTTGCGTTCGCTGACGGCCCCCGCCGTGGTCGCCTGGGCCGCTTACCTGGGTTGGATCGACGTGCACGGCACGTGGGCGTCCTGGATGGCCAGCATCATCACGGTCATCGTCTTCACCGTTCTTGCCGTCGGCGAGCTGGTCAACGACAAGCTGCCCAAGACGCCGGCCCGCACGGCACCACCGATCTTCGCCGCCCGGATCATCACGGGCGGCTTGGCGGGCGCGGTATTGGGTGCCTGGCCGCATTGGACCTTCTCCGCGCTCGGCGCGGGCGTCATCGGGGCGGTGCTCGGCACCCTCGGCGGCTACCAGGCGCGCAAACGGCTGGCCGCCGTGGCCGGTCGGGACCTGCCGATCGCGCTGCTCGAGGACGCGGTCGCGATCCTCGGCGGGTTCGCCATCGTTGCGGTGACGGGTCACGTGCTGACGGAGTACCTGCTGACGGCGGTTAAGTGACAACGCATTTCGATGCGATCATCATCGGTGCCGGGCAGGCCGGCCCCCCGCTGGCGGGACGGCTGACCGCGGCCGGCCAGCGCGTCGCGGTCATCGAGCGCAAACTCATCGGCGGCACCTGCGTCAACACCGGATGCATCCCGACCAAGACCCTGGTGGCCAGCGCGCACGCCGCCCACCTGGCCCGGCGCGGAGCCGAATACGGCGTGGGCACCGGGCCGGTCAGCGTGGACATGGCGAAAGTCAAGGCGCGCAAGGACGACATCATGCTCGCCGACCGCAAGGGCGTCGAGAGCTGGCTGGACGGCATGGACGGCTGCAGCGTATTTCGCGGTCACGCCCGCTTCGAAGATCCGCACACCGTCAGCGTGAACGGCGACCTGCTGCACGCCGACCGCGTCTTCCTCAACGTCGGCGGCCGCGCGGTGGTGCCGGACGTCCCGGGGTTGTCCGACGTCGAGTTCCTCACCAACGTGTCGATCCTCGAACTCGACACGCTGCCAGACCATCTCGTCATCCTCGGCGGCAGCTACATCGCGCTGGAGTTCGCGCAGATGTACCGGCGCTTCGGGGCCCGGGTGACGGTGGTCGAGCGCGGACCGCGGCTGGCGTCCCGCGAGGACGAGGACGTCTCCGCCACCGTCAGGGAGATCCTGGAGGCCGAGGGGATCGACGTCGTCGTCGGCGCCGACGAAGTGCGAATCACCAAGACCGACAAGGGATTTGAACTGAAGCCCGGCGCAGGTGCCGCCCCGATTGCCGGAACCCATCTACTGGTGGCGGTGGGGCGGCAACCCAACACCGACGATCTCGGCCTTCAGGCGGCCGGCGTGCAGACCGATGGCCGCGGCTACGTCGTGGTCGACGACCAGCTCAAGACCAACGTCGATCACATCTGGGCGATGGGCGACTGCAACGGCAAGGGCGCCTTCACCCACACCTCGTACAACGATTTCGAGATCGTCGCCGCCAACCTGCTCGATGACGACCCGCGCCGGG
Organism: Mycobacterium interjectum; assembly: GCF_900078675.2. Taxonomy (GTDB): domain Bacteria; phylum Actinomycetota; class Actinomycetes; order Mycobacteriales; family Mycobacteriaceae; genus Mycobacterium; species Mycobacterium interjectum. The sequence continues at coordinate 1,817,171 of NZ_LT546237.1, read as the reverse complement.
TCAGCGACCGCATCACCACCTACGCGCTCTACATCGACCCGCCATTGGGGCGTGCCGGGATGAGCGTGAGCCAGGTCCGCGCGTCCGGCCGTAAGGCGTTGGTCGGCAAGCGCCCGATGACGCGGGTCGGCAGGGCGGTGGAAAAGGGTGAGACGCAGGGCTTTATGAAGGTGGTGGTGGACGCGGAGACCGACGAGATCTTGGGCGCGGCCATCCTGGGGGTCGGCGGCGACGAGGCGATTCACGCCATCCTGGACGTCATGTCGGCCAAGGCGCCGTACACCACGCTGGCGCGCACGATGCACATCCACCCCACCGTCAGCGAGTTGATTCCCACGATGCTGCAGGAGATGTCGCCCCTGACGGACTAGCGGCGATCGCAAGCGCGGCGAAGCCGGGCGCGGCGGGTCGGCGCCATCCGACTAGGGCGATCGCAAGCGCGGCGAAGCCGGGCGCGGGACGCTAGCGGCAGCCGATCATGCCGCCGGTTCGGTGGGACGCGAGATGCCTTGCGCGCCAGTGAGGTCCGGCCATCCGGGGTAGGGCGGTGGCGTTCCGCCGAACGTCGGGCAGTGCTGCTGGTGGGCGCACCACTCGCACAACCTCGACGGGCTGGGGCGGAAATCGCCCGTCGGCGCCGCGGATTGGATGGCGCGCCAGATCGCCATCAGCGTCTTCTCGAAGCGCAGCAATTCCTCGTGATCCGGCGCGTAATCCAGCACCTGGCCGTCGGCCAGATAGATGATGCGCAGCCGGGTGGGCAGCACACCGCGGGAACGCAACAGCGCCACCGCGTAGAACTTCATCTGGAACATCGCCTTGAACTCGGCCAGCGCCCGCGCCTCGGGCGGCGCCTTGCCGGTCTTGTAGTCGACCACCCGGACCTCACCGGTGGCCGCGACGTCGATCCGGTCGATGAAGCCGCGCAGCAGCGTGCCGTCGGCCAGCTCGACCTCGACGCGCTCCTCGCAGCATTGCGGGTCGAACCGGGTCGGGTCCTCCAGCCGGTAATAGCCGGCGAGCAGGGCGCGCGCCTCCGCCAGCAACTGGGCGCGCTGTTCGGGGTCCACGTCGCCGGCCAGGTCGGGTTCGGCGGCGATCACCCGCTCCCAGGCGGGCTCGACCAGCGTGCCCGCGGTGTCCGGCCCGCGCTGCGCGGCGGGCAGCCCGTAAAGCTGTTCGAGGGCCGCGTGCACCACCGACCCGCGTAGCTGCGCCGTCGAGGGCACCTCGGGCAGCCGGTCGATCGCCCGGAACCGGTACAGCAGCGGGCACTGCTTGAAGTCCGCCGCCCGCGACGGTGAGAGCGCCGGCTTCGAGGCCGGGCGCCCGTGTCCGTCCGGCTGGTCCGTCATGTTCGCAGCCTAGGACCGGGCGCCGACAACCCCCAAGCACCAGCTACGGCGAGTCGGCTGGCACGCTAGACGCCGTGTCCGCAACCGGCCCGTTCACCGCTGGCGAGCGGGTCCAACTCACCGACGCCAAGGGCCGGCACTACACGATGTGCCTTATCCCCGGGGCTGAGTTTCACACCCATCGCGGATCCATCGCGCACGACGCGCTGATCGGGCTCGAGCAGGGCAGCGTCGTCAAATCCAGCAGCGGCGCGCAGTTCCTGGTGCTGCGCCCCCTGCTGATCGACTACGTGATGTCGATGCCCCGCGGCCCACAGGTGATCTACCCCAAGGACGCCGCCNCGAAGCCGGGCGCGGCGGGTCGGCGCCATCCGACTAGGGCGATCGCAAGCGCGGCGAAGCCGGGCGCGGGACGCTAGCGGCAGCCGATCATGCCGCCGGTTCGGTGGGACGCGAGATGCCTTGCGCGCCAGTGAGGTCCGGCCATCCGGGGTAGGGCGGTGGCGTTCCGCCGAACGTCGGGCAGTGCTGCTGGTGGGCGCACCACTCGCACAACCTCGACGGGCTGGGGCGGAAATCGCCCGTCGGCGCCGCGGATTGGATGGCGCGCCAGATCGCCATCAGCGTCTTCTCGAAGCGCAGCAATTCCTCGTGATCCGGCGCGTAATCCAGCACCTGGCCGTCGGCCAGATAGATGATGCGCAGCCGGGTGGGCAGCACACCGCGGGAACGCAACAGCGCCACCGCGTAGAACTTCATCTGGAACATCGCCTTGAACTCGGCCAGCGCCCGCGCCTCGGGCGGCGCCTTGCCGGTCTTGTAGTCGACCACCCGGACCTCACCGGTGGCCGCGACGTCGATCCGGTCGATGAAGCCGCGCAGCAGCGTGCCGTCGGCCAGCTCGACCTCGACGCGCTCCTCGCAGCATTGCGGGTCGAACCGGGTCGGGTCCTCCAGCCGGTAATAGCCGGCGAGCAGGGCGCGCGCCTCCGCCAGCAACTGGGCGCGCTGTTCGGGGTCCACGTCGCCGGCCAGGTCGGGTTCGGCGGCGATCACCCGCTCCCAGGCGGGCTCGACCAGCGTGCCCGCGGTGTCCGGCCCGCGCTGCGCGGCGGGCAGCCCGTAAAGCTGTTCGAGGGCCGCGTGCACCACCGACCCGCGTAGCTGCGCCGTCGAGGGCACCTCGGGCAGCCGGTCGATCGCCCGGAACCGGTACAGCAGCGGGCACTGCTTGAAGTCCGCCGCCCGCGACGGTGAGAGCGCCGGCTTCGAGGCCGGGCGCCCGTGTCCGTCCGGCTGGTCCGTCATGTTCGCAGCCTAGGACCGGGCGCCGACAACCCCCAAGCACCAGCTACGGCGAGTCGGCTGGCACGCTAGACGCCGTGTCCGCAACCGGCCCGTTCACCGCTGGCGAGCGGGTCCAACTCACCGACGCCAAGGGCCGGCACTACACGATGTGCCTTATCCCCGGGGCTGAGTTTCACACCCATCGCGGATCCATCGCGCACGACGCGCTGATCGGGCTCGAGCAGGGCAGCGTCGTCAAATCCAGCAGCGGCGCGCAGTTCCTGGTGCTGCGCCCCCTGCTGATCGACTACGTGATGTCGATGCCCCGCGGCCCACAGGTGATCTACCCCAAGGACGCCGCCCAGATCGTGCACGAGGGCGACATCTTTCCCGGCGCGCGGGTGCTGGAGGCCGGCGCCGGTTCCGGGGCGCTGACGTGCTCGCTGCTGCGCGCCGTCGGACCCGAGGGGCGGGTGGTCTCCTACGAGCAGCGCGCCGACCACGCCGAGCACGCCCGCCGCAACGTCACCGTGTTCTCCGACGGGGCGCCCGCCAACTGGGAGCTGCTCGTCAGCGACCTCGCGGAATCGGAGTTGCCCGACGGCTCCTTCGACCGGGCGGTGCTCGACATGCTCGCGCCGTGGGAGGTGCTCGGCGCGGCGGCGCGGCTGCTGATCCCGGGCGGGGTGCTGATGATCTACGTGGCCACCGTCACCCAGCTGTCGCGGACCGTCGAGGCCCTGCGGGACCAGCAGTGCTGGACCGAGCCGCGGGCGTGGGAGACGCTGCAACGCGGCTGGAACGTCGTCGGCCTGGCCGTTCGCCCGCAGCATTCGATGCGCGGGCACACCGCGTTCTTGATATTCGCGCGGCGGCTCGCGCCCGGTGTCGTCGCGCCGACGCCGCTGGGCCGCAAACGCGAGGGCCGAGACGGCTAGACCGTTAATCGTCGCTGTGGTGCAGCCCCCGCCGCACCGACAGCAGCTCGAACTCCGGATGCGCCGCCACCAGGCGTTCGGCCGCGTCGAGCACGTCGACGGCGTGGCTGCGGTCGCCGGACACGACGCCCACGCCGATACCGGCCCGCCGATACTTATCCTGCCCACCGGTCTCGGCGGCCGATACGCTGAACTTGCGCTGCNACGACGAGCGGGGTCGACGTGGCCGGGCCGCGCGAGGACGGCGAGGACACGACCTTCGGGCCGGTGTGTGAGCATCCGGCGAGCCCGAGCGCCGCCACCGCGGCGGCGGCGCTCAGCGCAACGGACAGGCCTTGCTGCATACGGTTCGTTCTGATTAGGCGCCCGCGGTCGCCGTCGGGCCAACGGGTGCAATGGATGTCACAGCGGGGGCCGCCGCGCCGGGAAGACGGCGCCGGCGGAGCCCGTGGCGAGGGCTTTTGGGGCCACGGTCATCCTTTCGCTCGGCGCGATTCGTGGCAGAGATTACCAGGGGAACCAAAGTCTTAACTTTTCGTGAGCATTTGACTGCGCACATCAACCGGCAATCGCCGGTAGCGTTGAAGTACCACCGCGAATCTCGGGGCGGGAAAGGAGCGCAACATGGGTGACTCAGAGCGTTCTGAAGCATTCGGCAACGCCGGTGACACTGGCATGTCCAGCGGCGAAGCTGCCGAATTGGAACAGTTACGCCGTGAGGCAGCGGTGCTGCGCGAACAACTGGAGCACGCGGTTGGAACGCCCGGCAGCGCTCGGTCTGCCCGCGACGTGCATCAGCTCGAAGCCCGCATCGACTCCCTGGCTGCGCGGAATTCCAAGTTGATGGACACCCTCAAGGAGGCGCGCCAGCAACTTTTGGCGCTGCGGGAAGAGGTCGACCGGCTCGGTCAGCCGCCCAGCGGCTACGGCGTTTTGCTGGCGGCGCACGAGGACGACACCGTCGACGTGTTCACCTCCGGCCGCAAGATGCGCCTGACGTGCTCGCCCAACATCGAGGTGGGAGCGCTCCGGAAGGGGCAGACGGTCCGCCTCAACGAGGCCCTGACCGTCGTCGAGGCCGGCACGTTCGAATCGGTCGGCGAGATCTCCACCCTGCGCGAGGTGCTGAACGACGGGCACCGGGCGCTCGTCGTCGGACACGCCGACGAGGAACGCATCGTGTGGCTGGCCGAGCCGCTGGTCGCCGAGGACCTGCCGGACGGCGTTCCCGACGCCCTCAACGACGACACCAAGCCCCGCAAACTGCGACCGGGCGACTCGCTGCTGGTCGACACCAAGGCCGGCTACGCCTTCGAGCGCATCCCCAAGGCCGAGGTCGAGGACCTGGTGCTGGAAGAGGTGCCCGACGTCAGCTACCAGGACATCGGCGGCCTGACCCGGCAGATCGAGCAGATCCGCGACGCCGTCGAGCTGCCGTTCCTGCACAAGGAGCTCTACCGCGAGTACGCGCTGCGCCCGCCCAAAGGCGTGCTGCTCTACGGCCCGCCCGGCTGCGGCAAGACTTTGATCGCCAAAGCGGTGGCGAACTCGTTGGCCAAGAAGATGGCCGAGGTGCGCGGCGACGACGCCCGCGAGGCGAAGTCGTACTTCCTCAACATCAAGGGCCCGGAGCTGCTCAACAAGTTCGTCGGCGAGACCGAGCGGCACATCCGGCTGATCTTCCAGCGCGCCCGCGAGAAGGCGTCGGAAGGGACGCCGGTGATCGTGTTCTTCGACGAGATGGATTCGATCTTCCGCACCCGCGGCACCGGGGTGTCCTCGGACGTCGAGACGACGGTGGTCCCGCAGCTGCTCAGCGAGATCGACGGCGTCGAGGGCCTGGAGAACGTCATCGTGATCGGCGCGTCCAACCGCGAGGACATGATCGACCCCGCGATCCTGCGGCCGGGACGCCTCGACGTGAAGATCAAGATCGAGCGCCCGGACGCCGAGGCGGCGCAGGACATCTTCTCGAAGTACCTGGTCGAGTCACTGCCGCTGCACGCCGACGACCTCGCCGAGTTCGACGGCGACCGCACCGCGTGCATCAAGGCGATGATCGAAAAGGTCGTCGAGCGGATGTACGCCGAGATCGACGACAACCGGTTCCTGGAGGTCACCTACGCCAACGGCGACAAGGAGGTCATGTACTTCAAGGACTTCAACTCCGGGGCGATGATCCAGAACGTCGTCGACCGGGCGAAGAAGAACGCGATCAAGTCGGTGCTGGAGACCGGTCAACCCGGCCTGCGCATCCAGCACCTGCTCGACTCGATCGTCGACGAGTTCGCCGAGAACGAGGACCTGCCCAACACCACCAACCCCGATGACTGGGCGCGGATTTCGGGCAAGAAGGGCGAGCGGATCGTCTACATCCGCACGCTGGTCACCGGCAAGTCGTCGAGCGCGTCGCGTGCCATCGACACCGAGTCCAACCTGGGTCAGTACCTGTAAACATTTGTCGGTCACACCGACTAACGTCGCCCCGGTGCGGCTACGTTTCGATCCCGGTGATGACGACGCGTACCTCGAGTTGCGCGACGCGCTGCTCGACGAACTCCATGCCTGGCTGGGTGCGTCCGAGTCCGAACGGGACGAGGTGGTGTCCGACGTTGCGTTCTTCCTGGACTGGCGGTACCGGGAATCGACCGGTGTCCTCGACGAGTTCACGCCCGGCGAGCTGGCGGAGTTTCTGGTCGACTGGTGCCCGCGCCGGTTGACCGGGCGCTCGGACGCAGCGGTGGGTTTGTGCTATGCGGTCGGTGTCTATGTCGACTTCCTGGCGGCCACCGAACGTCTCGTTGGCGGAGTCGAGCGGGCGGCCCGGCTGCGAAGAACGGTCGACGATCTCGCCCCGACCGTGCTCGCGGAAACGCGCGACCCCACCCCGGCCGGGGAGCCATCGGGCGAAGAACCCGAGCCTTTCGAGTTGCCGTTCGCTTGCGTCCCGCCGCCGATGCAGGACGTGGAGGCCGCCGCGGCCGCGGCGCCCATGCTGACGAAAGTTGCTGTCCTGCGCGACTATCTGGGCCCGCACGGCAAGCAGCTGACGGACACGGGGAACCTGCACCTGGCTGACGGCCGGGCGCTGGTTGAACTCCTCGACACCGGCGACGAAATGGATCTCCAGCTCGGCGAGACGACCTTGAACCTCACCACGACAGCGAGTTTGAGGTGCTTGAACTTCATCCTTGACGTCGCTATCGAGGCCGGCGCGGTCCGCGTGCGTCAGCGGCGCGTCGTTCCGGCACAGGAGTGGGAGGCGCGCCCGGACGTTGCGCGGGCGGCGGCGCTTTTCGCGGGGATCATCGACGTGGGCCCGCTGCGCTCGCAATGTTCGGGCGGCCCGTGGCATTCCGACGAACCGCTCCGACTGTTCGACGACGGGATCGTGCACTGGCTGGTTCCGCTGCTCGCACCCGACGCGCCCCAGCAACCTTTCGAGTCCCTCGTGGAATGGGCCGAATTGACGATTTCTCCGCAGACGCAGCGGTACTGGCTCGACGAGGCGGATGCCGTGGAGGGGTTCACCGACGAGGGCGTCGGCCGCACCTTGCAGGTCCTCGCGGACGCCGGTGTCGTGCGCTGGACTGACCGCGTCGAGTCACCACAACCGGTTGGGCCCAGTTATTGGACCGGCGGCACCGTGTCACTGACCGCACTCGGCCGCCATGTCCTGCCCGGTCGCCTCGAACGCGCCGGATACGCGCTGCGTCGAGACCCCGCCGCCGAGGGCGATGGCGCCGAGTTGATCGACGCGATGCTGTCGGCGGCCGATTCGCGGCACGAGTCTCTGGTGGCCGGGTGGCAGGCCGACCGTCCGGTTGTCGAGCGGGTGCGCATGATCACCGAGGCCATCGCGCAGGCGTCCAGCGCCGCGCGCCGGATGACGGGCTTTGTCGCACTGGACATGTTCGACATCGAGGTGGCCGAACCCTTGGTGCGACAGCTGTTGGACACCCCGGCCGCCGGGCATGCGGCGCTGTGGTTGATCGCGCGCGACCCCGCAGACGCCGCGGTGCTCGGCAGCTTCGTCGACATTGGGGTGCTCATCGACGTGCTCTCGCGCGACGTGCACGATCCCGACGAGCTTTGCGGCCTGTTCGCCGGGATGTCCGAACCGTTGCAGCTGCTCGAAAGCATGTGGCGCCACCCGGCGCCCGAGACGGCGCCGGTCCTCGATGCGCTGGGCCGCCACCTGCCGGACCGGACGCTGGCCAAGGCCGCGCGAAAGGCCGCGGTACGCCACCGCAGCTGGATCGCGAATCGCCCCTAGCTCACGTCTCGAGCGAGTAGCTGTTGGTCAGGTTGTCCTGCAGCACTTGGGCGGCCTCGGTTCTGGTGTCCACCCGCAACTCGTCGGTGAGGACGCGCGGCTGGTAGCTCCACCCGGCCGGCAGCTCGAGCCGGCCGGCCAACCCGGGCAGGTCTTCGCGCGTCAGGTTCGGGTCGGCGACCTGGCTCCACGTCTGCATGACCCAGCGCTTGCCGTGCGGGTCGATGAGTTCGTAGACCTCTTCGCCGGCGTTGAAGACGAACACCGTGTGCCGGCTGACCTTGTTCACGGTGAAGGGCGACGGGTTCATCGAGGACAGCAGGACGGTGGCCTGCAGGATCATTTCGATGCCCCCGAAGGTCTTCGTCACCTGCGGGCCCTGCTGTTCCTTTTCGATGGAGTTCATCAGCCAGTAGCGGGGGCCATTGAGGAGCGCTGCGGCCGCGCCGTTTTCGGCGGCGATCGCCTGTGGATCCAATGCCGACCACAGCTCGGCGGGACAGTCGTTGAGCGGGAAGCTGTTGTAGACCGTGGCCTGCGGACCCGCCTCGCCGGGGGTCACGAGAAGCACTTCGCCGTAACGCTTTCCCGCCAGGTCGGTCATCCGTGTGAAATTAATCACCGGCGCTGGTGGCGTCAACTTCACACGCCGTCGCCGCGACGGCGCCGCGGTAGCGATTGCGCGCGATCAGCGTCGCGTGCAGGTCCTCGATCAGCGGATCGAGGAACGTGGAGCGATATTCGGCGTCGCCGGCCGCACGGGCGCTGATGTACATGAACGTCAACGCGCCGAGGAACAAAGTCATGTGGATCAGCGAATCGGGAACCGGCAGCGTGAATCCCAGCACCGTCGAGGTGCTGGTGTAGGTGTGGGTCCATTCGTTCAGCAGCGACGGCGTGAGCACGATCAGCCCCAGAACCAGATAGATGGCGGCGGTGACCACCGCGACCACGAGGATTTGCGCCATTTGCGAGGCGGCCAGCACGAAGACGACGTTGAGGCGTTCGGCCCGGGTCAGCGGCGCGCAGTCGGGGCTATCGGGCATGTCCGCAAAGGGCGTGTCGGCAAGCCGTTCACTGTCTTTGGGCAGCACCGCCATCGTCGGCCGCAGCGACGGCCTGGCCCGCTCCCACGTCGCGGAGACGACGAAGGCCACGGCGATCGAGAGCAGAAAGGCGATCGCCAGGCCCAGCCGTTGCCCGCTGATCGTCTTGGCCATGATCCACACATAGGTATTGAAGAAGACCAACGCGGTCAGCAGCACCACCGGCAGTGCGCGGACGACCAAGGCCCCCACGGTGGCAAGGTGCGACAGCATCATGCGCACCGCCCACCCGACGACCGATCCGACGCCGCAGCCGGCCAGGATCAGCACCGCGGCCACGACGATGGCCTCCTGAACCAGTTCCGTGGGTCCGCCCACCGTGATCCCGACGCACGCCACGACGATCACCGCGAGGGTCGCCACCGCCGCGCGGGTCTTGCCGCGTCGCGACCGCGACACCACCCAGCCGACGACGGCCATCAGCGGAAGCGCGAGCCCGAGGATCCCCAGCATTACCCATTGCGGGGTCGTCGGCTCTCCGGTGATCTCGACGTCGTGGCCGTCGGTGATCAGGTAGATCGGCAGGATGCAGGCCTGCAAGGTCCCGTAGGCGGCCAGCATGGGGGCCGCCCGCGGCCAGAGCCGTCCCCACCGGGACCGCCTGGTCAGCACCGAGGGCAGACCGCGCTCGAGGAACCAGCTTTCGGCCCCAAAACCCGGAGAAGCGCTCGCCGTCCCGCGCCCGCGGCGAAGGGAAAGCTCCATGCGGGCTCACACTAGCGGCGGACAAGTTGTCGGCGCTGGCCATTGTGCGACTGCGGACATCCGGACACCGGCCGACAGAATCAGATAACCAACCGGTAGAGCGTGAATGCTGCGCCGCTCACGATCAAAAACCAGCCGAAGGCCGCCTGTAGCCGGGTGGCGGTCACCCGCTGAGCCCACGTCGCTGTGACGGCGCTGGTCGGGGCAGCCCCGAGCGCCACGGCCGCCGCCACGGACCAGTCGATATGCCCGAGCGCCCAGTGTGCCGCGGTCGCTGGGATGGCCAGAACGGCGACGACCGCAAGGCTGGTCCCCGAGGCCTGCGTCATTGTCAGGCCAAACAGGAGCAAGAACATTGGGACAAGAAGGAACCCGCCGCCGTTGGCCAGCAGACCGGTAAAAAGCCCAACCCCAGCCGACACGGCCACCAGCGTGGGACGGTTCTTCCGCCTGGCCTCCCCGACGCGGTGCGCGCGGTCGGAAACGGGACGTAGGACCCTGATGCCCACGACGACCAGCACCACACCGGAGGCGATGAGCAGCGCGTCACCGCCGACCAGGTGCGCCAGCATCGCGCCGATCACCGCGGCCGGAACCGCCCCCAGCAGCGACCACAGAGCTGCGCGCGGGCGAATATTCCGCTGCCGCAGATAAGGCCATGCGGCTGTCAGCGCCGTCGGCAGTGTCGCGGGAAGCGGGGAGGCCACCGCCATCAGACCGGGAACGCCCAGCAAAGAGAGCGCTGGCGTCGCCAACGACGACCCGCCGACGCCGAACAAACCGCTCAACGCGCCAAGCACCGCGCCCAGAGCGACGAACGCGGGCCAGGGTGCCACGGCAGGAACCTTAACCGTGTCGGCGGTCGAGCGGTCCCCACAGCGGGCCGCATAGTCGGCGGGCTTGGCAGATTGCCCGCCTTCTCAGCACCCCGCTTCGCGGGCAGCATCGTCGGCGGGCCTATCTTGAAGTAATGCAAAGGATTATCGGGACGGAGGTCGAGTACGGCATCTCGTCGCCGTCGGACCCGACCGCCAACCCGATCCTCACCTCGACCCAGGCGGTGCTGGCCTACGCGGCCGCCGCCGGAATCCAGCGCGCCAAGCGGACCCGCTGGGACTACGAGGTGGAATCGCCGCTGCGCGATGCCCGCGGTTTCGACCTGAGCCGCTCGGCCGGTCCGCCCCCGGTGGTCGACGCCGACGAGGTCGGCGCGGCCAACATGATCCTGACCAACGGGGCGAGGCTCTATGTCGACCACGCGCACCCGGAATACTCCGCGCCCGAGTGCACCGACCCGCTGGACGCGGTGATCTGGGACAAGGCGGGCGAGCGTGTGATGGAGGCCGCCGCGCGGCACGTCGCCAGCGTGCCGGGGGCCGCCAAGCTGCAGCTTTACAAGAACAACGTCGACGGCAAGGGCGCCTCCTACGGGTCGCACGAGAACTACCTGATGTCGCGGCAGACGCCGTTCTCGGCGATCATCGCCGGGCTGACCCCGTTTCTGGTGTCCCGCCAGGTGGTCACCGGCTCGGGCCGGGTCGGCATCGGGCCGGCCGGTGACGAGCCGGGCTTCCAATTGTCGCAGCGCTCGGATTACATCGAGGTCGAGGTAGGGCTGGAGACCACCCTCAAGCGCGGCATCATCAACACCCGCGACGAACCCCACGCCGACGCCGACCGCTACCGCCGGCTGCACGTCATCATCGGCGACGCCAACCTCGCAGAGACGTCGACCTATCTGAAACTGGGCACCACGGCGCTGGTGCTCGATTTGATCGAAGAGGGCCCCGCGCACGGGATCGACCTGAGCGACCTGGCGTTGGCGCGCCCGGTCCACGCCGTCCACGCGATCAGCCGCGATCCGTCGCTGCGGGTCGCGGTCGCGCTGGCCGACGGCCGCGAGCTGACCGCCCTTGCGCTGCAACGGATTTACCTCGACCGGGTGGCCAAGCTGGTCGACGGCCGGGACGCCGATCCCCGCGCCGCCGACATCGTCGAGACCTGGGCGGACGTGCTCGACAAGCTCGAACGCGACCCGATGGACTGCGCCGAGCTGCTGGACTGGCCGGCCAAACTGCGGCTGCTCGAGGGCTTCCGGCAACGCGAGAACCTGAACTGGTCGGCGCCGCGGCTGCACCTGGTCGATCTGCAATACTCCGACGTCCGGCTGGACAAGGGCCTGTACAACCGGCTGGTCGCCCGGGGTTCGATGAAGCGCCTCGTCACCGAGCACCAGGTGCTCGAAGCCGTCGACAATCCGCCGACGGACACGCGCGCCTACTTCCGCGGGGAATGCCTGCGCCGGTTCGGCGCCGACATCGCCGCGGCCAGCTGGGACTCGGTGATTTTCGACCTCGGCGGGGATTCGCTGGTGCGCATTCCCACGCTGGAGCCGCTGCGCGGCAGCAAGGCCCACGTCGGGGCGTTATTGGACTCGGTGCACAGCGCGGTGGAACTGGTGGAACAACTGACCAGCTAACGGGCGTTGGATCGGGCAACGTCGGCGTTGACCGGTACTGTAGAGAAGACCAGGCGGGCGTGTGACTTGGCTTTACACCTGCCGATGATCAAGCAGGAGGCGGCGATGGCTCAAGAGCAGACCAAGCGCGGTGGCGGCGGCGGCGATGAAGACGACTTCGCCGACGGCACGGCCGCGGGCCAGGAGCGTCGCGAAAAGTTGGCCGAAGACACCGACGACCTGCTCGACGAGATTGACGACGTCCTTGAGGAAAACGCCGAGGATTTTGTCCGCGCGTATGTCCAAAAGGGCGGACAGTGACCTGGCCGTTCGCCGATCGACTCTCCATTAACTCCGCACTTCCCGGGAACCCGGCAATAGGCCTGTCCTCGTTTGCCGACTTCCTCCGCCGCCAGGCGCCGGAGTTGCTGCCGGCAACCCTCAGCGGCGCGCCAGCCATCGCCGCCGGGGACCAGCTGCCGCACGGGACCACGATCGTCGCGTTGAAGTACCCGGGCGGCGTCGTCATGGCGGGCGACCGGCGCTCTACGCAGGGCAACATGATCGCCGGGCGCGACGTGAAGAAGGTGTACATCACCGACGACTACACCGCCACCGGCATCGCCGGCACCGCCGCGATCGCGGTCGAATTCGCCCGGCTTTACGCGGTGGAACTCGAGCACTACGAGAAGGTCGAGGGCGTGCCGCTCACCTTCGCCGGCAAGGTCAACCGGCTCGCGACCATGGTGCGCGGCAACCTGGCCGCGGCGATGCAGGGGCTGGTGGCCCTGCCGCTGTTGGCGGGGTATGACATCCACGCGCCGGACCCGGAAAGCGCGGGCCGCATCGTCTCCTTCGACGCCGCCGGCGGCTGGAACATCGAGGAGGAGGGCTACCAGGCGGTGGGGTCGGGCTCGATCTTCGCCAAGTCGTCGATGAAGAAACTGTATTCGCAAGTCACCGACGTCGATTCCGCACTGCGGGCGATCGTGGAGGCGCTCTACGACGCCGCCGACGACGATTCCGCCACCGGCGGCCCGGATCTGGTCCGCGGCATCTACCCCACGGCGGTCACCATCGGCGCCGAGGGGGCGGCCGACGTGCCGGAGAGCCGGATCGCCGAACTGGCCCGGGAAGTCATCGAAAGCCGCTCGCGCGCGGACACTTTCGGGCCGGACGCCGAGCCGCGGGGGGATAAATGAGCTTCCCGTATTTCATCTCGCCCGAGCAGGCGATGCGCGAGCGCAGCGAGCTCGCGCGCAAGGGCATCGCCCGGGGCAAAAGCGTGGTGGCGCTGGCCTACGCCGGCGGCGTGCTGTTCGTCGCGGAGAACCCGTCGCGGTCGCTGCAGAAGATCAGCGAGCTCTACGACCGCGTCGGATTCGCGGCCGCCGGTAAGTTCAACGAGTTCAACAGCTTACGCGTCGGCGGAATCCAGTTCGCCGACACGCGGGGCTATGCCTACGACCGCCGCGACGTCACCGGCCGGCAGCTGGCCAACGTCTACGCGCAGACCCTGGGGAGCATCTTCACCGAGCAGGCCAAGCCCTACGAGGTCGAGTTGTGCGTCGCCGAGGTCGCGCACTTCGGTGAGACGAAACCGCCTGAGCTCTACCGGATTACCTATGACGGCTCGATCGCCGACGAGCCGCATTTCGTGGTGATGGGCGGCACCACCGAGCCGATCGTCACCGCACTCAAGGAGTCGTACGCCGAAAACGCCGACCTTCGCGAGGCTTTGGGCATCGCCGTGGCGGCGCTGCGGAAGGGTAGCGCGGAGGCGTCCAACGGTGACCAGCGGTCCATCGAGGTGGGCAGCCTGGAGGTCGCCGTCCTGGACGCCAACCGGCCGCGGCGGGCGTTCCGGCGGATCAACCGGCCCGCCCTGGAGAGCATGCTGGCCGAGCTGGATTCCAAGGGCGCGAAATCGAAGCGCAAAGCCCCGGATTCGGGCGAGAAATCCGAAGACTAGACCGGCCCTGGCGGCCCCCGGCGTGCTGGGGCTGATGGTGCCCGTGGGACCGGTGGGTTTCGCCGTCGACCGCGCCGGCGGGATCGGATCCGGCCAATAACATCCGTGGGCGCGGCTTGCTCACCTTCGCGGTCAGACAACCAGTACCCTCGATTACGTGCAGCGGCGAATCATGGGCATCGAGACCGAGTTCGGTGTCACCTGCACGTTCCACGGCCATCGTCGCCTGTCTCCGGACGAGGTCGCGCGTTACCTGTTCCGGCGGGTGGTGTCGTGGGGCCGCAGTTCCAACGTTTTCCTGCGCAACGGCGCCCGGCTCTACCTCGATGTTGGCAGCCATCCCGAGTACGCCACGGCCGAATGCGACAGCCTGGTGCAGTTGGTCACCCACGACCGGGCCGGCGAGTGGGTGCTCGAAGACCTGCTCGTCGATGCCGAACAGCGCCTCGCCGACGAGGGCATCGGCGGGGACATCTACCTGTTCAAGAACAACACCGACTCGGCGGGCAACTCCTACGGCTGCCACGAGAACTACCTGATCGTGCGGGCCGGCGAATTCTCCCGCATCTCCGATGTGTTGCTGCCGTTCCTGGTCACCCGCCAGCTGATCTGCGGGGCCGGCAAGGTGTTGCAGACCCCCAAGGCCGCGACGTTCTGCCTGTCCCAGCGCGCCGAGCACATCTGGGAGGGCGTCTCCTCGGCCACCACCCGCAGCCGCCCGATCATCAACACCCGCGACGAGCCGCACGCCGACGCCGAAAAATACCGCCGGCTGCACGTCATCGTCGGCGACTCCAACATGTGCGAGACGACCACCATGCTCAAGGTCGGCACCGCCGCGCTGGTGCTGGAGATGATCGAGGCCGGCGTGCCGTTCCGCGACTTCTCGCTGGACAACCCCATCCGCGCCATCCGCGAGGTCAGCCACGACGTCACCGGCCGCCGGCCGGTGCGGCTGGCGGGCGGGCGCCAGGCCAGCGCCCTGGACATCCAGCGCGAGTACTACAGCCGCGCCGTCGAGCACCTGCAGACGCGCGAGCCCAACGCGCAGATCGAACAGGTCGTGGACCTGTGGGGCCGCCAGCTGGACGCCGTCGAAAGCCAGGATTTCGCCAAGGTGGACACCGAGATCGACTGGGTGATCAAGCGCAAGCTGTTCCAGCGCTACCAGGACCGCTACAACATGGAGCTGTCCGATCCGAAGATCGCCCAGCTGGACCTGGCCTACCACGACATCAAGCGCGGCCGCGGCGTCTTCGACCTGCTGCAGCGCAAGGGCCTGGCCGCGCGGGTGACCACCGACGAGGACATCGCCGAGGCGGTCGACCACCCGCCTCAGACCACCCGCGCCCGGCTGCGCGGGGAGTTCATCAGCGCCGCGCAGGCCGCGGGCCGCGACTTCACCGTCGACTGGGTGCACCTCAAGCTCAACGACCAGGCGCAGCGCACCGTGCTGTGCAAGGACCCGTTCCGGGCCGTCGACGAGCGGGTCAAGCGGCTGATCGCCAGCATGTAAGGCCGCGAGCTGCCGGCCGACCAACCGATCTAGGCTAAGGGAAATGGCGACCTCGAAAGTCGAGCGGTTGGTCAACCTCGTGATCGCTCTGCTGTCCACCCGCGGCTACATCACCGCCGAAAAGATCAGGTCCAGCGTCGCCGGCTACTCCGACAGCCCCAGCGCCGAGGCGTTCTCGCGGATGTTCGAGCGCGACAAGAACGAATTGCGTGACCTCGGCATCCCCCTCGAGGTCGGCCGGGTGTCGGTCACCGACCCCGCCGAGGGCTACCGGATCAACCGCGACGCCTACGCGCTGCCGCCGGTGGGGCTGACCCCGGACGAGGCGGCCGCGGTGGCCGTCGCCACGCAGCTGTGGGAGTCGCCGGAACTGATCACCGCCACCCAGGGCGCCTTGCTCAAGCTGCGCGCCGCCGGGGTGGACGTCGATCCTGACGCACCGGTCGCCATCGCGTCCCCGGCCGGGGTTCCGGGCCTGCGCGGGTCGGAGGATGTCCTCGGGATCCTGTTGTCCGCCATCGATTCCCGCCAGGCGGTGCAGTTCCCGCACCGGCCGTCGCGGGCCGAGCCCTACACCACGCGCACAGTCGAGCCGTGGGGCGTCGTCACCGAGAAGGGTCGCTGGTATCTGGTCGGCCACGACCGCGATCGCGAGGCCACCCGCACCTTNGCCACCGGGCTGCTGGTGGCGCTGCGGGCGCTGGCCGACATCCCGGGGGTGGTCGACCCGGAGGCGGCGCGCAGCGCGATCGCGAAGATCGAGGCGGCCGCCGGCGCCGCCGGGCAGCACACCCCGGTGGCGGCCGTCGACGAGCCCGCCCCGGTCGAAAGCCGGGCCGCGACCGCGGTGCGCACCGCGGTGCAGTACAAGCACGCGCTGGCCATCGATTACTACTCCGCCTCGCATGACACCCTGACCAGCAGGGTCGTCGATCCGATTCGCGTCCTGCTGATCGGCGGCCAGAGCTACTTGGAGGCCTGGTCGCGCGAGGCCGAAGGCGTTCGGTTGTTCCGTTTCGACCGGATCGTCGACGCCACCGAGCTGGGCGAGCCGGCCGCCCCGCCCGAACCGGCGCGGCACGCGCCGCCGGACACGTCGTTGTTCGACGGCGATCCGGCGCTGCCGTCGGCCCGGCTGTCGGTGGCGCCGGCGGCCTCGTGGATGTTCGAGTACTACCCGATGCGGGAGGTGCTCGAGCTGGCCGACGGATCGTGTGAGGCCGTCATGACGTACGCCTCCGAGGACTGGATGACGCGCCTGGTGCTGGGCTTCGGGTCGGCCGTGCGGGTGCTTGAACCCGAGTCGCTGGCCCGACGTGTCCGGGATGCGGCCGCCGCGGCCCTGGAGTCTTACCAGGTGGCGGCGCGGCCACACTAGGTGCGGCCCCCGCTGCGGTAGCATCGGGTGGACGTCTGGAGGTAATCAAAGTGGGCAGTCTTAGTCCGTGGCACTGGGCGATCCTCGCTGTCGTAGTGATCCTGTTGTTCGGTGCCAAGAAGCTCCCCGACGCGGCGCGCTCGTTGGGCAAGTCAATGCGCATCTTCAAGTCCGAGATGCGCGAAATGCAGACCGAAGGCAAGCCTGAAGCTCCCTCGATCGAGCCCCCGCAGCCCGTGCAGTCGCAGCGGGTCGACCCGCCGGCCACCACCGAGCAGGGGCACACCGAAGCGCGCCCGGCGTAGCCGCGTCGCCGCGGTGCCCGAGCGCCACTGACCGACCGCCAACACCGTGAAAGGTTTCAAGGTTTCAGCGCGCACCGCCGGCTTGCTGAAACGGCTCAACCCTCGCAATAGGCGCAGCCGCACCAATCCCGACGCGACGATGTCGCTGGTCGATCACCTGACCGAGCTGCGCACCCGCCTGCTGATCTCGCTGGCCGCGATCCTGCTGACCACGATCTTCGGCTTCGTCTGGTACTCGCACTCGATTTTCGGGCTGGAAAGCCTCGGCGAGTGGCTGCGCCACCCGTACTGTTCGCTGCCGCAATCGGCGCGGGCGGATATCAGCGCAGGCGGACAGTGCCGGCTGCTGGCCACGGCGCCGTTCGACCAGTTCATGCTGCGGCTCAAGGTCGGAATGACGGCCGGGATCGTGCTGGCCTGCCCGGTGTGGTTCTACCAGCTGTGGGCGTTCATCACGCCCGGGCTGTACCAGAAGGAACGCCGCTTCGCGATCGCGTTCGTGGTGCCTGCCGCGGTGTTGTTCGTCGTCGGCGCGGTGCTGGCCTACTTCGTGCTGTCCAAGGCGCTGGGCTTCTTGCTGACCGTCGGCAGCGACGTGCAGGTGACCGCGCTGTCCGGGGACCGCTATTTCGGCTTCCTGATCAACCTGCTGGTGGTGTTCGGGGTGAGCTTCGAGTTCCCGCTGTTGATCGTCATGCTCAACCAGACGGGCATGCTGACCTACCAGAAGCTCAAGTCGTGGCGGCGCGGGCTGATCTTCGGCATGTTCGCCTTCGCGGCGATCTTCACGCCCGGATCCGACCCGTTCTCGATGACCGCGCTCGGGGTGGCGCTGTCGGTGCTCCTCGAGTTCGCCATCCAGATCGCGCGGCTGCACGACAGGCGCAAGGCCAAGCGGGAAGCCCAGGTCGCGATTCCCGACGACGAAGCGTCCGTCATCGAGGCGCCCGAGCCGCTACCGGAGCCGTCGTTCACCGCCGGTCAACATGACGACGTCACCTAGCGTTCCTTCCCGCGTTCCTTTCCGCGAGCGTGCGTGTGTGTACGGCGGCACGCCGTATTTCATGTGCATTTGCGCACCCTCGCGCCCGCGGGCGACGGCGTGACCGAGCCGGCCGAGCTGGCTCGGTTCACCGCGGAACTGCGCTTCACGCTCGACGACTTTCAGCGGCGGGCCTGCGCGGCGCTGGAAAGCGGCCACGGGGTGCTGGTATGCGCGCCGACGGGGGCCGGCAAGACGGTGGTGGGCGAATTCGCCGTGCACCTGGCGCTGGCCTCCGGCGGCAAATGCTTCTACACCACGCCGTTGAAGGCCCTGAGCAACCAGAAGCACACAGACCTCACCGAGCGCTACGGCCGCGACCGGATCGGACTGCTGACCGGCGACATGTCGGTGAACGGCGACGCGCCCGTCGTCGTGATGACCACCGAGGTGCTGCGCAACATGCTCTACGCGGATTCCCCTGCGCTGCAAGGGCTTTCGTATGTGGTGATGGACGAGGTGCACTTCCTGGCCGACCGGATGCGGGGACCGGTGTGGGAGGAGGTGATCCTGCACCTGCCCGACGAGGTGCGGGTGGTCAGCCTCTCGGCGACGGTGAGCAACGCCGAGGAGTTCGGCGGCTGGATCCAGACCGTCCGCGGCGACACCACCGTCGTCGTCGACGAGCACCGGCCCGTTCCGCTGTGGCAACACGTCCTGGTGGGCAAGCGCCTGTTCGACCTGTTCGACTATGGGAACGCNGTGTTCTCGCGGGCCGGTTGTGACGCGGCGGTGCAGCAGTGCCTGCGGTCGCCGCTGCGGCTGACGACGGAGGAGGAGCGCGCCCAGATCGCCGAGGTGATCGACCACCGCTGCGGCGATTTGGCCGACGCCGACCTGGCGGTGCTCGGCTATTACGAGTGGCGGGAGGGGCTGCTGCGGGGCCTGGCGGCGCACCACGCCGGGATGCTGCCGGCGTTCCGGCACACGGTCGAGGAGCTGTTCACCGCCGGCCTGGTCAAGGCGGTGTTCGCCACCGAAACCCTGGCGCTGGGCATCAACATGCCCGCGCGCACGGTCGTGCTCGAGCGGCTGGTCAAGTTCAACGGCGAGCAGCACGTGCCGCTGACGCCGGGGGAGTACACGCAGCTCACCGGCCGCGCCGGCCGTCGCGGCATCGACGTCGAGGGCCACGCGGTGGTGCTCTGGAACCCCAGCGAAGAAACCACCGAACCCTCCGCAGTGGCCGGGCTGGCATCCACCCGCACCTTCCCGCTGCGCAGTTCGTTCGCCCCGTCGTACAACATGACCATCAACCTGGTGCAGCACATGGGCCCCGAGCAGGCGCACCAGCTGCTCGAGCAGTCGTTCGCGCAATACCAGGCCGACCGCTCCGTCGTCGGCCTNGGAGCTGCGCCGGCACCCCGCCCACAACAGCGCGGGGCTCGAGTCCCGGATGCGGGAGGCCGAGCGCTACCTGCGCATCGAACGCGACAACGCGCAACTGGAGAAAAGGGTGGGCGCCGCCACCAACTCGCTGGCGCGGACGTTCGACCGGATCGTCGGGCTGCTCACCGAGCGCGGCTTCATCCGGGGCCCGGCCGCCGACCCCCACGTCACCGACGACGGCCGGTTGCTGGCCCGCATCTACAGCGAGAGCGACCTGTTGGTCGCCGAATGCCTGCGCACCGGCGCGTGGTCGGGTTTGAAACCGGCCGAGCTGGCGGCGGTCGTCTCGGCGGTGCTGTACGAGTCCCGCGGCGGCGACGGCCCCGGCGGCGCGCTGGCGGCCGAGGTGCCCACGCAGCGGTTGCGGCAGGCGCTGCAGCAGACGTCGCGGTTGTCGACCGCGCTGCGCGCCGACGAGCAGGCGCACCGGATCGCCCCGAGCCGCGAACCCGACGACGGCTTCGTCAACGTCATCTACCGGTGGGCCCGGACCGGGGATCTCACCGCCGCGCTGGCCGTCGCCGACATCCAGGGGGCGGGCTCGCCCTTGTCGGCGGGGGACTTCGTGCGATGGTGCCGCCAGGTGCTGGACCTGTTGGACCAGGTGCGCAACGCCGCGCCGGATCCAGAGCTTCGCGCCGCCGCCAAGCGCGCCATCAACGACGTTCGGCGCGGCGTCGTCGCAGTTGACGCCGGGTAGGCTAGGCCCGAGCTACCGTTACAGGGGGCTAAAAGGGCGACACACAAGGGAACTGAGGAGAGACGATGAGCGGACCGCAGGGATCGGAGCCGGGCCAGGAGTGGCAACCGCCCGGTCAGACCGGCGATCGGTCCTCGGAGCCCACGCAGGTCGGGTCGCCCTGGCAGCAGCAGCCGGGCCAGGAGGCGACGTGGCAGGCTCCGGCCTACACGCCGGCCACGCCGCCCGCCGACTATCCGCAATACCAACCGCCGACTGAGCAGGCGTACCCGCAGCAGTACCCCCCGCAACAGCCCGGTTACGGCCAACCCGGGCAGTACCCGCCGCCGGGCCAGTACGGTCAGCCCGGCCAGTACGGCCAGCCCGGGCAGTACCCGCCGCCGGGCCAGTACGGTCAGCCCGGTCAATACGGCCAGCCCGGCCAGTACGGTCAGCCGGGCCAGTACGGCCAGCCCGGTCAATACCCGCAGCAATACGCGCCTTACCAGCAGCCCGCGAAGAAGCGCTCGACGGCGCTGATCGGCGGCGTGGCCGGCGCGATCGCGTTGTTGGTCGTCGCGGTCGTGCTCGTGCTCGGCTTCTGGGAGCCCGGGTTTTTCGTGACCACCAAGCTGGACGTCAACAAGGCCCAGGCCGGCGTGCAGCAGATCCTCTCCGACGAGACCAACGGCTACGGCGCCAAGAACGTCAAAGACGTCTCCTGCAACCACGGCCAGGACCCCGTCGTCAAGAAGGGCGGCACCTTCGACTGCGACGTCAGCATCGACGGCGCCAAGAAGCACGTCACCGTGACCTTCCAGGACAACAAGGGCACCTACGAGGTCGGCCGGCCGCAGTAGCGGTCAGCCCGGCAGCGCGTCGAGCGCCTTCTGCAGGCGGGCGATCGGCGACCCGACACCCAGCTCGGTAGCCAGTTTGGCGGTGCGTTTCGGGTGGGCGGCCGCCAGCGGCAGGGCGTCGGTGGGCGTCGACAGCGTGATCGGGGCGTCGGTGGCCACCCGCACCACCCGGCCGGCGGCCTCGATGTAGTCCGTCGCGTTCAGCAATTTGCCCCGTAAACCCCTGGCCATCTTCGACTTTGGATCCCTGGCGGCGGCCAGGATCTGTTCCAGCGAGCCGTGCTGGGCCAGCAGGGTCGCCGCCGTCTTCTCGCCGATGCCGGGCACCCCGGGCAGCCCGTCGGAGGGGTCGCCGCGCAACAGCGCGAGCTCGGCGTAGGCCGCACCGGCCCGTTCCCGCGGCACGCCGTACGTGTCGGCCACCTCGGCCGGCCCGAACAGGGTGGCTTTGGTCAGCCCGCGGCCCAGGTAGAGCACCCGAACCGGGACGGGGTCGTCGGCCACCACCTGCAGCAGGTCGCGATCGCCGCTGACCACCACCACCGGATCGGTGCGCTCTCGCGCCGCCAGCGTGCCCAGCACGTCGTCGGCCTCGAAACCTTCCGCGCCCGCCGTCGGGATCCCGAACGCGTCCAGCAGCTCCATGATCATGTCGATCTGGGGTGTCAGGTCGTCGGGCACTTCCTCGATGTCGGGCTCGCCGGCCGGCTCGGGTTCGGCGACCCGGTGCGCCTTATAGGACGGGATGAGGTCCACGCGGAACTGCGGTCGCCAATCGAGGTCCAGGCACACCACCAGCCGGCCGGGCCGCTGCTGGGTGATCACGACGGCCATCGAGTCGAGGAACCCGCGCACGGCGTTGACGGGCCGGCCGTCGGGGGCGGTGATCGACGACGGCACCCCGAAGTACGAGCGGAACCACATGCTGGCCCCGTCGAGCAGCACGAGCGGTTTGGGCATGGCGGCTATGGTCTCACGCCACCGGGCGTCGGCTTGGTTAGCCTGGCTGCCATGGATTCCCACCGATTCGACGCGGGCGTGTACGCGCGCCGGCTGGCCACGGCGGCCGCGGCGACCGCCGACGCCGGGCTGGCCGGCCTGGTGATCACCCCGGGCTACGACCTGCGGTACCTGCTCGGCTCCCGCGCCCAGACCCACGAACGGCTCACCGCGCTGGTGCTGCCGAGCTCCGGCCAGCCGACGATAGTGGTGCCCCGGCTGGAGCTGGCCGCGCTCAAGGGGTCGGCCGTCGCGGAACTGGGCCTGGCCGTGCGGGATTGGGTCGACGGCGACGACCCCTACCGCCTGGTCGGCGCGGCCCTGGGCGGCGGGCCGACCGCGACGGCCGTCACCGATTCCATGCCCGCGCTGCACCTGCTGCCGCTGGCCGATGTGCTCGGCGTGCTGCCGGTGCTGGCCACCGACGTGCTGCGCGAGCTGCGGATGACCAAGGAAGAATGCGAGATCGACGCGCTGCACAAGGCCGGCGCGGCCATCGACCGGGTGCACGCCCGCGTGCCGGAGTTTCTGCGCCCCGGCCGCACCGAGGCCGACGTCGCCGCCGACATCGCCGAAGCGATTGTCGCCGAAGGACATTCGGAGGTGGCGTTCATCATCGTCGGCTCCGGGCCGCACGCCGCCGACCCGCATCACGGCTACTCGGATCGGGAACTGCGCGCCGGCGACATCGTCGTCGTCGACATCGGCGGCGCGTACGAGCCCGGCTACCACTCCGACTCCACGCGCACNGCCCGAGGGCGTGCCGCCGGCGGCGCGACGCCCCGAGCCGCGCCTGCCGGTGCCGTCGAATTGGCCGTTCGGCGAGGAGTTTCCGCGCACCTGCGGCACCGGCCGGCTGGCCGGGGGCGCGCTGTTCTGGACCGATTTCCTCTACGACGACCACGGCGCGAGCGGCGTCCCCGTCGGCGACCTGAAGATTCAGGCGCCCCCGCGCGGCACCTACGTCTATCCCGACGGGCCCGCCGCGGGCAACGGCGCCGACATCTTCCGCGTCGCCATCGGGCTCACCGAGACCGACACGTGGTGGCGAATCGACTGGAACACGCTGGTGGACGCCTCGGTGCCGATCGCGCTGTTCACCTTCGACACCGATCCCTCCCGAGCGGGTGCCGGGGACTGGCCGGCCGGGGCGGGCGTGCGCTCGCAGGGCATCGACATGGCCCTGGTGGTGTCGGGGCGCGGGGCCACGCTGATCGACCTGACCACCCGGGCCAGCNCCGCCGCGGCGAGTTGATCGAACTCGACATCGCATCCGCCGACCAGCTGGCGCGCGACATCGCCGGCTACGGGCCCGACGCCGTCGCGCTCGAGCCGCCATCCTTGCGCGACGACGTGGTGGCCCGGCTGCGGTCGCACGTGGTGGCGGGGCGCCGATGACACCCGTGTCCACCCGGTTGATCCGGCTGCTCAACATGGTGCCGTACTTCCAGGCCAACCCGAAGGTCACCCGGGCCAAGGCCGCCGCCGACCTCGGGGTATCGGAAAAGCAGCTCGAGGAGGACCTCAACCAGCTGTGGATGTGCGGCCTGCCCGGCTATTACCCCGGTGACCTCATCGACTTCGAGTTCTCCGGCGACACCATCGAGGTGACGTTCTCGGCGGGCATCGACCGGCCGCTCAAGCTCACCTCGCCCGAGGCCACCGGGCTGCTGGTGGCGCTGCGGGCGCTGGCCGACATCCCGGGGGTGGTCGACCCGGAGGCGGCGCGCAGCGCGATCGCGAAGATCGAGGCGCCCGGGGGCGGCGGTCCCGAGCCCGACTCCGGCGCGCCCGCCGGCGATGCGACCGCGAAGACGCGTTACCAGCCCATCCCGGTCACCGTCGAGGAGTAACCCGCCGCGGCGAAGGTGGTCCCCGCCGCCGCGGGTCGGTACAGTTGGCGCAGAACACTGCGGGCGCGGGCGAGAGGGAGGGCCATGTGGTACTGGCTATTCAAGTACGTCTTGCTGGGCCCGTTGCTCTCCCTGCTTGGTCGACCGAAAGTCGAAGGGCTGGAACACGTTCCGACGTCCGGCCCGGTGATCTTGGCCAGTAATCACCTGGCGGTCATGGACAGCTTCTTTCTGCCGCTGGTGGTCCGGCGCCGGATCACGTTCCTCGCGAAGTCCGAATATTTCACCGGCACCGGGTTCAAGGGTTGGTTGAGCCGGTGGTTTTTCACCGCCGTCGGTCAGGTGCCGATCGACCGCACCGACGCCGACGCCGCCCAGGCCGCCCTCAACGCCGCCGAGCAGGTGCTGGCCCGCGGCAAGCTGCTGGGCATGTATCCCGAGGGCACCCGGTCGCCCGACGGCCGGCTATACAAGGGCAAGACCGGGTTGGCGCGCCTGGCGCTGCACACCGGGGTTCCGGTGATCCCGGTGGCGATGATTGGTACCAACGTCGTCAACCCGCCGGGCACCACGATGCTGCGCTTCGGGCGCGTCACCGTCCGGTTCGGCAAGCCGATGGACTTCTCCCGCTTCGAGGGCATGGCCGGCAACCGCTTCATCGAGCGTGCCGTCACCGACGAGGTGATCTACGAGCTGATGCGCCTCTCCGGCCAGGAGTACGTCGACATCTACGCCGCCAGCGTCAAGGAACGCGGCGCGGAAGTTGAGGGCGCGGGGGAATCGACCGATGAGGCGGCGCGGATCCCCGAGACCGCCGTCGGCTAATCGGTTCAGCGGGTGGCAGGCACCGGCGTCGGCGTGGCCGTGGCCGGCTCGGACCGGCTCGTGCGGGCGGTGACTGTCAATCCCGCCACGACGATGACCGCCAGCGCCCACCACACGTAGGACGCCCCGACGAGTTGGCGCCACCAGTTCGCGGTGGTCTCGTGGTGCTTGGGCAGCAGGTCGATCGGCGTCCACCGCATCAGCGCCACCCCGGCGACGCTCAGCGCGCCCAGCGCGACGTTGCGGCGCCGCCAGGCCAGCACCCCGGTCACCAGCACCGTCGGCAGCGGCCCGTCGTCGCCAGCATCGCGCGCAAGCTGGGCGCGCTCACCGTCGGCGTGGTCACCCGGCCGTTCTCGTTCGAGGGCAAACGGCGGGGCAATCAGGCCGAAACCGGCATCGCCGCGCTGCGGGAGAGCTGCGACACGCTCATCGTGATCCCCAACGACCGGCTGCTGCAGATGGGCGACGCCGCGGTGTCGCTGATGGACGCGTTCCGCAGCGCCGACGAAGTGTTGCTCAACGGCGTGCAGGGCATCACCGACCTGATCACCACGCCGGGCCTGATCAACGTCGACTTCGCCGACGTCAAGGGCATCATGTCCGGCGCCGGCACGGCGCTGATGGGCATCGGGTCGGCGCGCGGCGAGGGCCGGTCGCTCAAGGCCGCCGAGATCGCCATCAACTCGCCGCTGCTGGAGGCGTCGATGGAGGGCGCGCAGGGCGTGCTGATGTCGATCGCCGGCGGTAGCGACCTGGGCCTGTTCGAGATCAACGAGGCTGCCTCGCTGGTGCAGGACGCCGCCCACCAGGACGCCAACATCATCTTCGGCACCGTGATCGACGACTCGCTGGGCGACGAGGTGCGCGTCACCGTCATCGCCGCGGGCTTCGAAGCCGCCGGACCGGGACGCAAGCCGGTCACCGGGGCCGGCGCCGGCGACAAGGGCGGCGCCCACCGCATCGAGGCGGCGAAGGCAGGCAAGCTCAGCTCCACGCTGTTCGAGCCGGTCGACGCGGTCAGCGTTCCCGTCCACACCAACGGTTCGACGCTGAATATCGGCGGCGACGACGACGACGTCGACGTGCCGCCCTTCATGCGCCGCTGAGAGTCTCAATTTGCTTGCCAGTACGCGACAAACCGGCCGCGGCCGGACGGCGTTGCCCGCTGGTGCGCGGGGGGCTTCGGATACTGGTCATGTGAGCGTTCGCATCCGGCGGGTGACGACCACCCGCGCGGGCGGTGTCTCGGCGCCGCCGTTCGACACCTTCAACCTCGGCGACCACGTCGGCGACGACGCGGCGGCGGTGGCCGCGAACCGGAAGCGGCTGGCCGCCGCCCTGGGCCTCGTCCGTCGGAGGGGTCGCCGCGCAACAGCGCGAGCTCGGCGTAGGCCGCACCGGCCCGTTCCCGCGGCACGCCGTACGTGTCGGCCACCTCGGCCGGCCCGAACAGGGTGGCTTTGGTCAGCCCGCGGCCCAGGTAGAGCACCCGAACCGGGACGGGGTCGTCGGCCACCACCTGCAGCAGGTCGCGATCGCCGCTGACCACCACCACCGGATCGGTGCGCTCTCGCGCCGCCAGCGTGCCCAGCACGTCGTCGGCCTCGAAACCTTCCGCGCCCGCCGTCGGGATCCCGAACGCGTCCAGCAGCTCCATGATCATGTCGATCTGGGGTGTCAGGTCGTCGGGCACTTCCTCGATGTCGGGCTCGCCGGCCGGCTCGGGTTCGGCGACCCGGTGCGCCTTATAGGACGGGATGAGGTCCACGCGGAACTGCGGTCGCCAATCGAGGTCCAGGCACACCACCAGCCGGCCGGGCCGCTGCTGGGTGATCACGACGGCCATCGAGTCGAGGAACCCGCGCACGGCGTTGACGGGCCGGCCGTCGGGGGCGGTGATCGACGACGGCACCCCGAAGTACGAGCGGAACCACATGCTGGCCCCGTCGAGCAGCACGAGCGGTTTGGGCATGGCGGCTATGGTCTCACGCCACCGGGCGTCGGCTTGGTTAGCCTGGCTGCCATGGATTCCCACCGATTCGACGCGGGCGTGTACGCGCGCCGGCTGGCCACGGCGGCCGCGGCGACCGCCGACGCCGGGCTGGCCGGCCTGGTGATCACCCCGGGCTACGACCTGCGGTACCTGCTCGGCTCCCGCGCCCAGACCCACGAACGGCTCACCGCGCTGGTGCTGCCGAGCTCCGGCCAGCCGACGATAGTGGTGCCCCGGCTGGAGCTGGCCGCGCTCAAGGGGTCGGCCGTCGCGGAACTGGGCCTGGCCGTGCGGGATTGGGTCGACGGCGACGACCCCTACCGCCTGGTCGGCGCGGCCCTGGGCGGCGGGCCGACCGCGACGGCCGTCACCGATTCCATGCCCGCGCTGCACCTGCTGCCGCTGGCCGATGTGCTCGGCGTGCTGCCGGTGCTGGCCACCGACGTGCTGCGCGAGCTGCGGATGACCAAGGAAGAATGCGAGATCGACGCGCTGCACAAGGCCGGCGCGGCCATCGACCGGGTGCACGCCCGCGTGCCGGAGTTTCTGCGCCCCGGCCGCACCGAGGCCGACGTCGCCGCCGACATCGCCGAAGCGATTGTCGCCGAAGGACATTCGGAGGTGGCGTTCATCATCGTCGGCTCCGGGCCGCACGCCGCCGACCCGCATCACGGCTACTCGGATCGGGAACTGCGCGCCGGCGACATCGTCGTCGTCGACATCGGCGGCGCGTACGAGCCCGGCTACCACTCCGACTCCACGCGCACCTACAGCATCGGCGAGCCCGCACCCGATGTGGCGCAACAGTATTCGGTGCTGCAACGCGCCCAGCGCGCGGCACTGGACGCGGTCCGTCCCGGCGTGACCGCCGAACAGGTCGACGCCGCGGCCCGCGACGTGCTGGCCGAGGCCGGGCTGGCGGAGTTTTTCGTGCATCGCACCGGGCACGGCATCGGGCTGTCGGTGCACGAGGAGCCGTACATCGTCGCCGGCAACGATCTGCCGCTGACCGCGGGCATGGCGTTTTCCGTCGAGCCCGGCATCTACTTCCCCGGCCTGTGGGGCGCCCGGATCGAGGACATCGTCGTTGTCACCGAGGATGGCGCCCTGGCCGTCAACAATCGGCCGCACGAACTGATCGTCGTACCCGCGTCCTAACGGGCGCGACGGCCCCGCCGCGTACGTTGGGCCACGTGTCGATCCTGGACCTCACCCTGCTACCGCTGCGCATCGCGCGCCATGTCGCCGACGCGGTGCTGCGCCCCGTTGCGCCCGCGCCCGCGACATGGCGCGCGATGCGCAGCGGTAGCAGGGTGAGGTCCAGGATCGACACGTGGCCCAACGTACGCGGCGGGGCCGTCGCGCCCGTTAGGACGCGGGTACGACGATCAGTTCGTGCGGCCGATTGTTGACGGCCAGGGCGCCATCCTCGGTGACAACGACGATGTCCTCGATNGATTCAGGCGCCCCCGCGCGGCACCTACGTCTATCCCGACGGGCCCGCCGCGGGCAACGGCGCCGACATCTTCCGCGTCGCCATCGGGCTCACCGAGACCGACACGTGGTGGCGAATCGACTGGAACACGCTGGTGGACGCCTCGGTGCCGATCGCGCTGTTCACCTTCGACACCGATCCCTCCCGAGCGGGTGCCGGGGACTGGCCGGCCGGGGCGGGCGTGCGCTCGCAGGGCATCGACATGGCCCTGGTGGTGTCGGGGCGCGGGGCCACGCTGATCGACCTGACCACCCGGGCCAGCACGCCGATGGAGCACACCGTCGACATGCAATCGCGGTCGTTTGTGGCTCGGGTCCCGCGGTCGGTGCTAGAGCCGACCGGAAGCTGGACCGTGCGGCTGGCCGCGGGGTTGGCCAACGCGGCCGGCGACGGGTTCGCCGACGTGCCCGCCGAGCGCGGGGCGCTGCCCGGGCAGCCCAACGTCTACAACGTCGCGTTCCGCACCAACGCGCAGGAGCCGCCGCACCTGAACTTCTGGTCTGATGCGGCCCAGGCCGCGGCCCTTGGCCACGGCGACGTGTCCGCGTTCGCGGCGACGGTGCCGTGGGCGCGGCTCGCCGCGCGCGACACCGAGCCCGAGCCGGTGATCACCGGCCCGTCGACCCGCTGGTACGTCTCCTCGGTCGAGCTTGGGCAGGGGGTGGCAGGAGGGCTGGCCGCCTATGACATCTTGAGCACCAAGCCGCAGTTCCTCGGGCGCGTCCAGCCCTATTCGATCTGCCTGCCGTCCACCTATGCGCCGGGCCGCGCGCTGCCGCTGACGCTGTTGCTGCACTCGCTGGCGCTGGGCCAAAGCCAGTTCGCCGCGATCGACCCGCGCCTGTTGCGCGAGGTCTGCGAGGGCCGCGACTCGGTGGTGGTCACGCCGCTGGCCCGGGGCCCGTCGAGCTGGTACTTCGACACCGGGGAGCTCGATGTGTGGGAGGTATGGGCCCGGGTCGCCGAGCAGTTGGGCACCGACCCCAATCGCACTGTCATCTCGGGTTACTCGATGGGCGGGTATGCGGCCTACAAGCTGGGATTGAGCTACCCGCAGGTCTTCTCGCAGGCAGTGGTGCTGGCCGGGCCGCCGGCGTGCGGCGTGCGCCTGCTGCCCGACGTGGACATCCCGGCCGACCTCGACCCGGACTCGCCGTGTGCCCGCGAGGGTGACACCTGGAAGCTGCTGGTGAACGCCCGCTGGCTGCCGTACGTCATCGCCCACGGGCTGGTCGACGAGCTGGTGCCGTTCGCCTCGGCCGCCGAGCAGGTGCTCGAGCTCGACCGGCTGGGTTACCGGCACCGGTTCACCGTCTATCCGCTCGAGGATCACATCGCCTGGGTGCTGCAGGACAAGTTCGAGGATCCGATCTCACACATGGAAACGGCTCTGCGCCAAGCAGATCCGGGGCACATCACGTTCGCTTGGTATCCGCAATTGGTGCGCGCCGATCTGGGCATCGGGCCGCACCAGGTGTGGTGGCTCTCGGAGCTGACCGCCGATCCGTCGGTGACGGCGCGGCGCGGGGCCGTGGCCGAAGTCGACGCGCGCTCCTACGCCCGGCCCGATCCGACGCACACGATTCGGCACCACCGCGGCGTCATCCCGCATTTCGACCCGACGCCGGGTCTGTACAGCGAGCTGGACTGGCAGGTGGGCCGGGCCGTCGGCCCGCTGCCGTATCTGACGCTGCGGCTCACCGGGGTCGCCGGCCTCACGGTGGACGTTGCGCGTGCCGGGCTGGCCGCGCTGCCGTCGTCGACGATCACGGTGGCCACGGATGTCGCCGCCCGGATCACGCTGGCCGGGCTGCCCGCCGGGGTCGGGGTGCGGCTCGACGGTCAGCCCGCCGGTGCGACCGTGGCCGTGCCGGCCGGACGGCACCGCGTCACGTTGACTCGGCGCGCCGTTGGGTGAATAGCGGCCCGGGACTGGGTCGGCGAGAATTTCGCGCGATGGTTCCGTTGGTCGTCGATCCTCAGGCGCTGTTCGCCGTGGGCGGCGCCGTGATCGCCGCCGGCGAGGGCCTGGCCGCGAACCTGACGGTGTTGACCGCCGGTTTCGCGGCACACACCGGCCTGGATGCGGCCGGCGCGGTCTTCGGCCTGGCGTATCAGGACGCGGGCGAGTCGGTGCTGCAGGCCGCGGCGGCCGCCATCAACGCGTGCCGGCAAAGCGGGGCCCTGATACAGCAAGGCGCCGCGAACTATTCGCAGGCCGAAGCGGCCTCCACGCTGGGCGGCGGGGCCGGCGCGTTGCAGGCGCCACCCGCGCAGGCCAAAATCTCGGCGTCCGGACCGCCGGGGACGTGGGGTAGGGGGCAGCCGCCGCCCTTGCTGTGGGCGGTGGTGGAGTCGTTCGTCGACGATGTGTGGCCCGACGGGGACGTGGCCGGTTTGCATGCGGCCGCGGCTCGGTGGCGCGGCTTCGCCGGGGCCGCGGGCGGGATGCGGGGTGCGCTGAACGCCGCCAAGGCGCTACTGGACGCGCATCAGATCCCCGAAGGCGAGAAGATCGATGACGCGTTGTCGCAAATCGGCGACTGCATGGGCAAGATCGGCGAGGCAGCCGGGAAAATCGCCACCGCCCTCGACAATTTCGCCAACGAGGTGGACGGCGCCCAGCACCACATCCGGGAGCTGCTCAACCGGCTGGGTTCGCTGACCGACCTCGGGCACGACGTGATGTTGATCATCAAGGGCGACGCGCTCGATGAGATCAAGAAGATCGCCAGGGACATCAACGACGTGCTGCACGACTTGGGGCGGGAGGCCCGCGCCGCCGAGCAGGGCGTCAATGCGGGCTTAGGGGTCATCGACGGCCTGGTCGTCAAGCTGGAAAAGTACGTGCGCGGCGAGCTTAAGCAGTTTCTGGGTGATGCGGTCGGCAACCAGGTGGCAACGGTTTTCGACGTTTTCGCCAACGCGAATGAGGGCGCCTTAAAGGGCGCCGTCGGGATGGCGCTGTCCATTGGGGATCTCGACCCGCGGTGGTTCCTCGTCGATCCCCATGGCGCTGCCGAGACGTGGACGGGCATGGCGAAAGGCTTGTGGAAGGGAAGCCTGGTCAACGGCGTCCTCAACCCGCAAGAGTTTGTCGAGGCGAACTGGCAGCAGCTCAAATCGTTGCTGCACCT
>NZ_LT546237.1:1778104-1785089 GCF_900078675.2 Mycobacterium interjectum | reverse complement strand
CGGCAGGGCGAGCGGGCGCGGAGGCGGCCGGTGGGCTCGCCGGTGCCCGCAGTGCCCTGGCGGATATCGCCGGGGCGGGTGGTGATCTGACCAAGAACCTTGACGGCGTTGCCGGGAAGCTGCCCAAGATCGAGCCGCCGCCCGTCGGCGGCCGCCCGGTGGGTGTGCCGGCGCCGAAGCAGTTCGAGGCGCCCGTCGAGTCGGTTCCGCGCCCGCCAGACGCGGATGTGCCGCCGGGGCGCGCAGTGCACGAGCCGCCTACCGCTCCGCCCGCACCGGCTGCGGGTGGTCCGCATGATCCGATCCCGGCGACCGCTTCACATGCGCCGTCCGTTCCCGCGGCCGCGGCGGAACGCGTCCCGTCGACGACGTCGCAATTCGTTGAACATTCGCCGGTCCGCGAGCCTTTAGCGCCTAACGGAGCTTCCGTCGAACCTGCGCCTGCGGCTGGGCACTCGTCGCAGCCCGCGCCGTCCGTCACGTCCACGGCGCCGCATTTGCTGCCTGCGGCAGGTCGACCGCCCGAACCGCCGGGCGGCGGTTGGCACGGGCATGGCGACGGCGGCCATCCGGACGGAACTCCACCGCACGGCAGGGGACCGCATGGTCCGGACGGCGGTCACCCATCCAAGCTGCCAGCCCACGACGGAGTGCCGCACGGAACTGGTGACCGGCTGGCTGACCATGACGGTCCTGCTGATGGGGGTAACTATTCGAGCCCTAGCGATGGATTGACTTCGGATGATCTCTCTGCCCTAACCCACTACACTGGATCTGGCTACATAGACCTAAACGACGCGTTAAGGAGCGATATCTTGGACGCGTCTCAACATGTCCGAGTGGAAGCGCTAAATAATGCGCTTGCCAAGCTTCCACCCTATGAGGGAGCGGTGGTTCGTGGGTCAAATCTGCCACCCGAGGCGCTTGCCCAATATCGACCGGGCGAATATGTCATCGAAAAAGGTTTTATGAGCACGACAACAAATCCGGCCGTCGCGCAGGCACCGGCATTCGCCGGAAACGTTGAGTTTAGAATTTTTTCTTGCACAGGCCGCGATATCTCGGCGCACTCGATGTTCCCCGCGGAGCAAGAGGTCCTGTTCCCGGCGCATACAAGATTCTTCGTAGTCGACAAAACAGTGGATCCGCTGACGGGTCGGACCATCATCGAAATGGTAGAAGAGTGAGTAGTCGTAGATCAGGACGGAGTTAGAAGTGAGCAGGGAAATCGCTGGAAAGATCTTTTTGACACCGGAGGAGGCGGGTGTTCCTCCACCGTCGGAAGAAAAGCTTGCGCGGGCACGGAAGATGTTCGATCAGTTCCAGAAGAAAGTAGATGCTGTGCCCGAGGAAGACCGACCAACAGAAGTGTCGCCGAAGTTCTGGGATGACATTTCAGGCACTGAGTACGACCCGCGGCGCAAAAAGTAACTGTCGACGTTCCGGCCTGATCTAGACGACAGCTATTCGCCCCGGTCCAACAAATCCGACGAGCCGAGCACCCGCTCGACCTGCACCTCGATGACGACCCGCCGCGGGTTGGGGCGCGGCGTTCGATAGCGCTGGGCGTACCGCAACTCGGCATCGCGCACGGCGTCGGCGTCGCTGTTCACCTTGGACCGGCCCTCGAGCGACAGCCAGCGGGCGCCGTCGACCTGACTGAGCACCGCGACCCCGGCGCGGTCGGCGTTGACGGCCTTCTGCGAGCCGCCGGTGGTGATCACCCGGGCGATGTGCGTCTTGGGATCGAAGGTGAAACCCACCGCCACCACATGCGGGGAATTGTCGGCCCGCAGCGTGGTCAGCATGGCCAGGTGACGTTCGGACAGAAAGGCCAGCGCATCGTCGGTCAGCCGCGTAGTGGTATTCGCCATCACCGCCCACGCTAGCGCAGGCGATAATCGCAGCCGTGGACGACACGGGCGCGGCTCCGGTACTAATCCTGGGCGGCCGCAGCGAAATCGGCGTGGAGCTCGCACGCCGCCTGGCTCCCGGGGCGACGGTGGTGCTGGCCGCGCGCAGAGCCGACCAGCTCGACAACGAGGTCGCGACCGTCAAGGCCGCCGGGGCCACGGCGGTGCACACCCTGGAATTCGACGCCGACGACCTCGATTCGCACGGCCCGCTGGTCGCCTCGATCATCGCGAAACACGGACCCATCGGCACCGCGGTGCTGGCCTTCGGCATCCTCGGCGACCAGGCCCGCGCCGAGGCCGACGCCGCCCACGCGGTGTCCATCGTGCGGACCGACTACGTCGACCAGGTCAGCATGCTCACCCACCTGGCCGCCGCCATGCGCGCGGCCGACAGCGGCCAGCTCGTGGTCTTCTCCTCGATCGCCGGCGCGCGCGTGCGTCGCGCCAATTACGTCTACGGCTCCGCTAAGGCCGGCTTGGACGGCTTCGCCAACGGGCTGGCCGACGCGCTGCACGGCACCGGGGTCCACTTGCTGCTCGCGCGCCCGGGCTTCGTCGTCGGGCGCATGACCGAGGGCATGAGTCCGGCGCCGCTACCCATCACCCCCGAGCAGGTGGCCATCGCCACGGCGCGTGCGCTGGCCAAGAAAAGGCGGACCGTCTGGATCCCGTGGGCGTTAGGCCCGGTGGCTTTTGTGTTCCGGCTGCTGCCGCAGTTCGTCTGGCGCAGGATGCCGCGATGATCGTCGTTGTCGGCATCGGCGCCGACGGCATGGCGGGGCTCGCCGAAGCCTCGCGCGCCGAATTGAAAAGGGCCACAGTCATTTACGGGTCCAAGCGCCAGCTCGACCTGCTCGACGACACGGTGCCCGCGCCCCGCCACGAATGGCCGTCACCGATGCTGCCCGCGCTGCAACGCCTGCCCGTCGACTCCGTAGCCGACATCCACGTGGTGGCCAGCGGCGACCCGCTCCTGCACGGCATCGGCGGCACGCTGATCCGGCTGTACGGCGCCGGGAACGTCAGGGTGCTGCCGCAGGTGTCCTCGGTGACACTGGCTCGTGCGCGGATGGGGTGGAACGCCCACGACACCGAGGTGATCAGCCTGGTCACTGCGGCGCCGCACACTGCGGTGCGCCGCGGCGGCCAGGCGATCGTGCTGTCGAAAAATGCCTCCACCCCCAGGGAACTGGCCGCACTGCTCAACGCGTCCGGCCGAGGGGACTCCGAGTTCAGCGTGCTCGAAAACCTCGGCGGCCCAACCGAACGCCGCCGCGACGGCACCGCGCGCCAGTGGGCCGACGATCCGCCGCAAGACGTCGACGACCTCAACCTCGTGGCCGTCCGCTACCTGCCCGACGAACGCATGTCACCCTATCCCGACGACGCGTTCGACCACGACGGGCAGATCACCAAACACGGGGTGCGCGCGGTGACACTGGCCGCGCTGGCGCCGCGGCCGGGGGAGCGGCTGTGGGACGTCGGCGCGGGCTCGGGCAGCATCAGCGTCGAATGGTGCCTGAGCTGGCGGGGTTGCAGCGCGGCGGCGTTCGAGCGCGACGAGGCGCGCCGCCTCAACATCGAATCCAACGCCGCGGCCTTCGGCGTCGCCATCGACGTCCGCGGCACTGCACCGGCGGCGTTCGACGGGGCAGAAGCGCCGTCGGCGATCTTCATCGGCGGGGGACTGACCCAACCCGGTCTGCTCGACGCCTGCCTCGACCAGCTGCCTCCAGGGGGGCGGCTGGTGGCCAACGCGGTCACGGCCGAATCGGAAGCCCTGCTCGCACAATCGTATTCGCGGCACGGTGGCCAGCTGAAACGTTTCCAGCACTACCAGGGCGAGCCGCTGGGCGGCTTCACCGGGTGGCGCCCGCAGATGCCAGTCACCCAATGGGCGGTGACGAGGTGACGGTCTATTTCATCGGCGCGGGCCCCGGCGCGGCCGACCTCATCACGGTCCGCGGCCAACGGCTCCTCCAAACGTGCGCGACCTGCCTCTACGCCGGTTCGATCATGCCCGACGACCTGCTGGCGCTGTGCCCGCCCGGCGCGAAAGTCGTTGACACCGGCCCGTTGACGCTCGAGCAGATCCTCACCGAAATCGCCGACGCGCACGCCGCCGGCCACGACGTCGCGCGGCTGCACTCCGGCGACCCGTCACTGTACAGCGCGCTGGCCGAACAGTGCCGCCGACTCGACGCGCTGGACATCGACTACGAAATCGTGCCCGGTGTAACGGCTTTCGCCGCCGCGGCGGCCGCGTTGAAACGAGAACTCACCGTCCCTGGGGTGGCACAGACGGTGACACTGACGCGGGTGGCCACCCTGTCGACACCCATGCCTCCGGGCGAAGAGCTGGCCGCGCTCGCCCGGTCCGGGGCAACCCTGGTGCTGCACCTGGCCGCCGCCCAGATCGACGCGATCGTCCCGCAGCTGCTCGAAGGCGGCTACGGCCCCGAAACACCGTCCGCGGTAGTGGCTTTCGCAAGCCGGCCTCAGCAGACCGTGCTGCGCGGCACGCTGGCCGACATCGCCGGCCAGATGCACGACGCCAACATCACCAAGACCGCGGTGATCATCGTCGGCGACGTGCTGGCCGCCGAGGGATTCACCGACAGCTACCTGTACTCGGCCGGGCGGACCCGGGGGAGCCGGCACTGATGCGGATTCTCTTACTCGGCGGCACATCGGAGGCCCGCGCGCTGGCGCAAACCCTGCACCCGCAGATCGACATCGTCAGTTCGCTGGCCGGGCGCGTCCCCGATCCCGCGCTGCCGGTCGGCCCGGTGCGGATCGGCGGCTTCGGCGGCGTCGACGGGCTGCGGCGCTGGCTGCGCGACGAACGCATCGGCGCCGTCGTCGACGCCACCCACCCGTTCGCGGCGACGATGACGGCCCACGCCGCCGAAGCGTGCGCCGAGCTCCGCATCCCGCACCTGGTGCTGGCCCGGCCCGCGTGGACGCCGGGCGACGCGATCGTCGTCGCATCGGACGTGGAAGCGGCGGAAACGGTTGGCAAGCAACGTTACTCACGGGTCTTCCTCACCACCGGGCGTTCGGGCGTCAAGGCTTTCGCCGAGAGCGGCGCCTGGTTTCTGATCCGCGCGGTCATCGCGCCGGACCCTGCCTTTCTCCCGCGCCGCCACCGGCTGTTGCTGTCGCGCGGCCCCTATCGCTACGACGGCGAGCTTTCGCTGCTGCGCGAGCATCGCATCGACGCGCTGGTCACCAAGAACAGCGGCGGCGCCATGACCCGGGCCAAGCTGGATGCCGCCGCCGCGCAGGGCATTCCGGTGGTCATGGTGGCCAGGCCGCCGCTTCCGCCCGGGGTGACGGCGGTGGGCACGATCGACGAGGCCGCCAAATGGGTTGCCGCGCTTGCGATCGCCGCTGGCTAGCCGGTCAGGTCTTCACGTTCCATGTCGGCCAGCAGCGCATCGCGGGCGCGGGCGACGCGAGACCGGATGGTGCCCACCGGGCAACCGCAGACCGCGGCGGCGTCGGCGTACGGCAGCCCCAGCAGCTGGGTCAGCAACAGCGCTTCGCGCTGCTCGGTGGTGAGGTTGGCGATCAACGCGGTCACCTCGACCAGGTCTTCGAATCCGCGGGCGTGGCGGTCACCGCCGAGGAAGTGATCGGGATCGGCGCCGGCGGCGGTGCGCGGCCGCGACTGGGCGTGGCGAATGTGATCGGCCACCACCCGGCGCGCGATGGCCAGCAACCAGGTTCGCGCGCTGGACCGACCGGAGAACCGCTCGATGGCGCCGATCGCCCGCAGGAAGGTTTCTTGCGTCAGGTCGTCGGCGGTACCCGCGTCGGACAGGTAGGTGACGAACCGCCAGACGTCTTGCTGGGTCGCTTTGATGAAGGCCTCGAGCGCTCGCTCGTTCCCCCGCGCGGCCGCCAACGCGAGCTCGGTAACGGCCTCGTCGTCGCTTGACGCGGTCATGGCCAACCACCTTCGTTGTGCGGGCGTCGTCAGTCTACGACGGCTTGTCGTAGACGTTGCGGTGGGGTGCGGAGCCGTGCGGTTGATGGGCCAGAGATGGCGGTGTCGCCGGCCGCCGGGCGCCTCCGACGGCCAGTCGGGGTAGTCGGCGTCCTTGCCCGACGTGCGGGGCCGCCGGGTCCGCACCTGTTCGCGCGCCACCAGCAACGCGAACACCAGCCCCAACAGCAGGGGCATGTGGCTGGCGATGCGCGCCGCGGTGACCTCGCCGGCGAAGGCGTCGACGACCACGTAACTCGACAGCGCGACGGAATACACACCGGTAATCGCTGCCACGCCGATAGCGGTGGCGGGCCAAATGCCCGCGGCGATCATGGCCAGACCCAACGCCAGCAACCACGCGGTGGACTCGTGCATCAGGTGCTCGCCCGACATCGCGCCGTGCATGTGGCTCGACACCATGCCGAAATCGACGCCGCTGATCTGGGCTGCCGCGATCGCCACCTGGAACACGCCGACTGCGATCAGCCCCCAGCGCCGGTAGCGCGACCGCAACCAGCGCACCGAGCGCTGATACGCGGGGGATTGCTGATCGAGGCTCGCCATGATCCTGTCGAGCAGGTCCGGTCCCTCGCCGGGCTCGATGGAGGACAACCGGCGCGACTGCACCGCCGCGCCGATCAGCCAGGTGCGGCAACTCCGACACGATTCCAGGTGGGCATCGACCTGTTGCGCGAGCACCTGCGGACGCTCGCCGTCCAGTCGCGCAGAAAGCGCCTCACGCGCAACGTCACACCGCATCCCTGCATCGTTGCGTATGCCCGGTCGCCGCGCAAAGGCGTCGAAAGGCGGAGGACGGGAACCGAATGGTCCGGCAAACCGACCACTGAAGGCAAGCCCCCGCCCGCGACGACGTCCACCGAAGAGGTATTCGTGTTCCTGCCCGACGGCCCCCGACGATGACCGCCCCGATTTGGATCGCCTTGCCGCCCGAGGTGCACTCCACATTGCTCAGCAGCGGCCCGGGTTCCGGGCCGCTGCTCGCCGCTGCGGAGGCGTGGTCGTCGATGGGCACCGAATATGCCGCCGCGGCAGACGAACTCATCGGGGTGCTGGG
>NZ_LT546237.1:1685902-1777595 GCF_900078675.2 Mycobacterium interjectum | reverse complement strand
CGCGGCCACGGCGAACGGCCGAACGCGCGGGCGCCGCCGTCGGGGCGCGACGATCGAGGATCGCGCCCATCGCCACGAGTTCATGGACCTCGACGAGGACGGGGGGCCGCATCCGGAGGCGTCGGGTCAAGGGGGCGGGCGACTCGGATTCGTCGGTGCCACCGTCACACCCGCCGCCGGCCGTCCGGCCGGGCTGATGACGCTGGCCGACGACGGGCGCAACGGCGCCCCGGCCATCCCGCTGCTGCCTAACAATTGGGATGACAGCCCGACCGAATAGCGCAGCGCGACAACCTGGTTCGTGTCATGCCACCGACCCGGACAGCCTCCCCATGAATCCGCGATCATCGCGCAGGGCCGGCTGCGGTTTCGACCTGCGACGGCAGCTTCACCGCTGAGTCATCGGCGCGCTGAAGCTGTTTACCCTGCCTGCCTACTTCCACAACTCAACCCTGACGAATGACTCTGCGGGAACGTCAAACCCGACCGAGTCCAGTTCATAAATCGACCGAATCCAGTTCATAATTCCGACCGAGTCCAATTCATAAATCCGACCATTTCCAGTGTTCCCGAATCTATTTCAATGGCCGGCCGGCTTGCGGTACCGTTTCGACGGTTACTCGGATGCAGTCTTGCATTATGTCCTTCCGCAGGGCTGGCGATGAACGTGAGGGTGGAATGTCATGAGCTCTCCTTTTTACATTGACCCCGCGGTTCTGCAGTGGGTGACCGCGAATCTTGACAGCATCGGCACGAACTTGGCCAGCGCCAGTGCGGCGGCGGCTCTTCCGACGACCGGGGTGATGGGCCCGGCGGCCGATGAGGTGTCGACAGCGGTCGCTTCGCTGTTCTCCCAATATGGGGACGAGTATCAGGCGCTGCTCGCAAAGGCAGCGGCGTTCCATGACCAGTTCACCCGCAACATGGCGACTGGCGGGGCTGCGTATGTGGGCTCCGAGGCTGCCAATGCGGCGCAAATGGTCGAAGCTGCGATGCGCTCGCCAGCTGCTGCGATCAATGGGACATTCGCGGCGACGACGGGGCGCCCGCTGATCGGTAACGGCGCGAATGGAACCTCTGGGGTGCAGGGGACGGCCGGCGGGGCCGGCGGGTGGTTGTACGGCAGCGGCGGCTCCGGTGGNGGCGGTCCCGGCGGTCTTCACGCTCCCGGCGGTGCCCCCGGCTCGGGCGGTCAAGGCGGCCCCGGCGGTCCCGGCGGCATCTTGGGTGCCCAGGGTGCACAGGGCGCACAAGGCGCCCAGGGTGCTCACGGCGCGACCGGGTAGCCATTACCCGACAAGGCCGTCAGAGCAAGCTCAACCGCAAGAGCGGCTACCACGTCCACCCCGGGGTCCATTCGACGCAAGCCACCTTAGACCCTCACATGGACGGACTGCGGGCCGCCGCGGCACTGCCCGGCACCAGCGCGGGACATCGCCGTTGATGCAGTACCGTTGTCGTTTTCCCATCGGCCGCAACCAGTTCCAAAACAGCCCGAATTTACATCGCCGGCATCGAACGGCGCCGCGCGTGGGCGAGCACATCCCCGGGCGCGTGAATTCACGGCCCTTGGTAGGTGCGGCGACGACATCACGGTCGAATCGGCGACCTTACGCAGCATGCCCGCACCGGCCTGCGACACTACGCTCCGGCCGTCCGATGACACTTTGACCCGACAAACCGCCGCGCTACTCTTCATCCAGAAGGTGCCCTCTCGCTCGGAATGGTGGACCTTGAGCAGTCTGGTATCCCTTGCAGGACAGCCACTTTCGCTAACTTGGCATCGTGTCACACCAAGTTGCAAAATTCGGGCTAACGGCGGCTGCTCGAGGCCGGAGCACAGCGGGCAAGCGGTGCTGTCGTCACGGCGACACGCCCGACGAAACCGTCGCGGATCGTCGGCCTTGACCCGGTGCGGTGTTCGCCGAACAGCACGACCAATGATCCACAGCCGCCGCGATTTCGCGTGCAACCCGATCCGCGACACGCGATTGCTATGTAAACTTTGAGCGGTGTCCAAGCCAGTGACAGCGCGTGCCGCGATCTGCCTGAACATGATCGTGAAAAACGAGGCCGACGTCGTCGTGGAGACGCTTGATTCGGTCGCGCCCTACATCAGCTCGTGGGTGATCGTCGACACCGGCTCGACCGACCGGACAAAGGACGTGATCCGCAAACACATGGCCCGCCTTGGCATTCCAGGCGAGCTTCACGAACGACCATGGCGCAATTTCGGCCATAACCGCACCGAGGCACTGAACCTCGCCCAGGGCCACGGCGACTACATCTGGGTCATCGACGCCGACGACATCGTCGTGGGCACACCCGACTTCACTCAACTAAGCGCCGACATCTTCCGTATGCGCCTCGGAGATGCCTCGTTCACCTACTGGCGCCCGCAGTTGTTCCGCAACGGAGTGCGCGTGCGCTATGAAGGCGTCGTCCACGAGACGGCCGTATGGGAGTCTGACTGCGTCGTTGAGCGCTTGGAGGGCGACTACTACGTCGAATCTCGTCGCCTCGGTGCCCGCAATCAGGATACGCAGAAGTATGCGCGTGACCGCGATCTGTTGCTGGCCGAGGTCGAACGCAACCCCGAGGACGCACGGTCGGTGTTCTATCTGGCCCAGAGCTACTTCGATCTGGATGACTTCGACAACTCGCACAAGTGGTATCAGCGGCGGATCGAGATGGAAGGCTCAGACGAGGAGGTCTATTACTCGATGCTGCGGCTCGCGGAGTCGGTGACGAAACTCAACTGGCCGTGGCTGGTAGTCCAGGACATCTACCTCCAGGCTTGGGAGTTTCGACCGACCCGCGCCGAGGCGCTGTATGCCATCGCTCGGCGGTACCGCGAAGATCAGCGCTACCTGCCCGGTCACTTGTTTGCTCAGCGCGCCGCCCAAATTCCGTTTCCCGAAAAGGATCACTTGTTTATCGGCGCAGACGTCTACGCCTGGCGCGCGAGCGACGAGCAAGCGGTGTGCGCCTCCCAGCTCGGCAACCATCCGGAGGCATTCATGCTGTGTCGGCGCCTGCTGGCGCTCTCCGACATCCCCGACGCTGACCGGCAACGGATCGCGGTCAACCGCGACGTCAGCGTGCCGCTCATGCTCGAGGTGGCGTCATCGTATCCCGCCGCGCTGGTGCAGCGTCTGGTCGCCGCGCCAGGCGAGGCCAAGGTGGTCGTTAGCCTGGTCGCGGGACCGGACCGCGAGACCACCGAGCAGACCATTAACTCGTTTCTGAACTGCTGCCTTGATCTGCCCCTTTGGTTCGGGCGCTTCCTCGTGGTCGATGCCGGTCTGTCAGCCTACGATCGCGCGCTGCTGCGTGAGCGCTACGTGTTCCTTGAGTTTGTCGATTGCGGCCCCGGCGACGGGCCCGGAGCCCAACTCGTGCAGCTCCGCAAGCAGATCGTCGAACGGTTCTGGCTGCATCTGGGGCAGGGCTGGCGGTTTTTTGCCCCCGAAACTTACTTGACCCGCCTGATCGCGGTGCTCGAATCCGAACCGCAGGTATTCCAGGTGGGGATAAACTTCGCCGATGCCGTCAAGCTGACCGGCGTCTGCGCGGCCGAGCAGGAGGTGCGCCGCTCACCCAACGCCGGCCGCTACGTCCTGGCCGAGGCGGTGGCCAGCGGTCCGGCGATGTTCGACACCGCACGGCTAGATCGGGCCGGCAGCATAGTGGGCAGCGACCCAGATCCAATCGCCGAACTCGGTTGGCGGGCGGGCGCTGTCGGACTAGAGACGGCCAGTCTCGACGAGGTGCTCTGCATCGCCGCAGTCGCACCCGTGCGGGAGCCGAAGGCTTCGGCGCGGGTTGTGAAGAAGGCCGCGGTTCGGCCCGTGCGGGAGCCGAAGGCTTCGGCGCGGGTTGTGAAGAAGGCCGCGGTTCGGCCCGTGCGGGAGCCGAAGGCTTCGGCGCGGGTTGTGAAGAAAGCCGCGGTTCGGCCCGTGCGGGAGCCGAAGGCTTCGGCGCGGGTTGTGAAGAAGGCCGCGGTTCGGCCCGTGCGGGAGCCGAAGGCTTCGGCGCGGGTTGTGAAGAAGGCCGCGGTTCGGCCCGTGCGGGAGCCGAAGGCTTCGGCG
The DNA here is from genome assembly GCF_900078675.2 of Mycobacterium interjectum. GTDB lineage: Bacteria > Actinomycetota > Actinomycetes > Mycobacteriales > Mycobacteriaceae > Mycobacterium > Mycobacterium interjectum. The sequence continues at coordinate 1,773,504 of NZ_LT546237.1, read as the reverse complement.
CGGGTTGTGAAGAAGGCCGCGGTTCGGGCCGTGCGGGAGCCGAAGGCTTCGGCACGCGCGGCGAAGAAGGCCGCGGTTCGGGCCGTGCGGGAGCCGAAGGCTTCGGCGCGGGTTGTGAAGAAGGCCGCGGTTCGGGCCGTGCGGGAGCCGAAAGCTTCGGCGCGGGTTGTGAAGAAGGCCGCGGTTCGGCCCGTGCGGGAGCCGAAAGCTCCGGCACGCGCGGCGAAGAAGGCCGCAGCCCAACCCGTGCGGGAGCCCAAAGCCCCGGCACGGGTCGCGAAGAAGGGATGTCGGCCGAAAACACCTCCTCAGTGACCGGATCGAGGCCCGGCGATGTTCGATGCCTGTTAGCGTCAACTTTTCGCGGGGGCTGTCCGATTAACGGTGGATCCGACCTTCGCATTTGTTAGTTGCCGGTCGAGGTGATCCGGCCGTTGAAGGTGATTGCTAGGGCGTTGAGTGCGGGCTTCCACCTTATTGCCCATCGTGCTTGCCTCGCCCGGTCGGGTCCAGGGCTGTGGTGACCAGGTAGCGGCACTACAGTGCGGTTTGTTCGGTCGGGAAGTGTCCGTGCGCCCGGATGGCAAGCCGGTAGCGGGCGTTAATCGATTCCATGGCGTTAGTCGAGCAGATGGCGCGGCGTATCTCGATGTCGTAGTCCAGGAAGGGCACGAATTCGATCCAGGCATTCTCCCAGGAGAACCGCCGGCTACGCCGCCAAACCGCATACGCCTTTGGCCGACTCCGCGCCGACACCGGGCGGCGCCCGCCGTTAATCGGATACTCCTCGAAGAGGCCGAGGACTCCTTATAGTGAGGCGTGGTTGAGGGGACACACAAGTTCGGCTGACGACAGTAAGGTGGCATCATGACCGGGGGTATTCCGCCCGGCTCGAATCGCACTTCGACAGCGAACTGCGACTCGCCCGGCGAATGGCTGGCCACCAGCGAGCTTCAGGATTGGGCGGGTGGCGGTGGCGCATACAAGGCAATCGGCGATGAATTCTTGGGTTATTTGGTTGACGTATGTGGGTTGCAGCCAGGTGATGCAGTGCTCGACGTTGGTTGCGGCTCAGCGCGGACGGCTATGCCGCTCACCGGCTACCCGAACCGCGAGGGCCGCTCCGCCGGCTTCGACGTCTCAAGGCAAGCAACCGCTTGCACAGTCATAGATGTTCAGAATGGCGCGTACACCCCCAAGGGAAATACTATTCGTCCGACTTCCGTTTTCCCGTATTCCGACGGGTCGTTCGATACAGCGTTTCTTGCATCAGTTTTCAGGGACATGCTGCCAAAGGACGTGAGGCACTATCTGTACGAGACCGCCCGTGTGCTGAAGCCGGGCGGGCGAAGCCTGACCAGCCTCTCCCTACTCAACGAGGAGTCGTCAGCCCTCATGAAAAGGGAAAGGGATCTTTTAACTTCGAGTATGAGATGCCAGGTTATCGGATGACGAGAGTCGAAATTCCTGAAGCGGCGATCGCCTACCCGGAAGGCTTCGTCAGGTTTATGTATGGGAAATGCGGCCTCCAGCTTGGGAGCCGTTGCGCTACGGCATGTGATGCGGCCGAACGAACGGTATGAGCGGGCAGGACGTCCACGGCCGCAAGCAGGAATCGTCTAGCCCAAGGAGCGCATATGACTGACATCGAACGGCCCAAGGGGTCGACCAACCGTCCGCTCATCCCGCTCTCGGACGAAAATATGGCCTTCGCTGAGGACATGGGCGTCAATCCCGCCATCCACGAGAACGACTTCATCTTCAACTTCGTGGATCGCCTCTGGGCGGCCAATGGCGGGCGCGAGCGGGCCGTGAAGGAATATTTCAACCTTGGCCGCTATAGCGCCAAACTGGCCAAATCCATGATCACGGATGTGCAAAAGGTCTACGCAGTTGCCAAATCGGATTGGGCGCCTCGCCGAGTGTTGGACTTCGCATCGGGCTATGGCTGCACCGCCAGGCACATGGGACATGTGTTCGCCGACAGTCTTCTCGCGACCTGCGACATCCACATCGACGCCGTGAACTTCAACAAGGACGTCCTGGGCGTGGAAAGCTACATCTCCTCGCCGGTGCCCGAGCAACTGAAGCTGCCCCCGCAGGATGTCATCTTCGCCCACTCGTTTTTCTCGCACATGCCGGAGACCACCTGGGCGCGCTGGCTGAAGGCTTTGGCCAACGCCCTGGCGCCCCGCGGCGTGCTGATCTTCACCGCCTACGGCTTTGCTCTTGACAAGCGGGGCTACCCAGGCCTGAAAGTCAAGGCGAACGGTTTCGGCTTCATCCCGCAGTCGGAGCAGGACGATCCCGACACAGCGGAGTATGGCCTGACGATCAGCTATCCCCGCTGGGTACTGCCGGTCCTGGCCTCCATGCCCGACCTGCGGCTATCGAAGTTCCATGAAGGGCTCTGGTGGGGGACACATGGGACACAGGACACCTACGTGTGCGTGAAAGAGCTTGACCGCCTGCCCGACTGGCCCGCGTCGGCCCCGAACCATCCAACTACACCCGTGTCAGGAGCATCTAAAAGCATGCCGCACATGAGCCCCGCCGCCGCCGAGGAATATATCGCCAGCCTCTACACCACGATCTTGAAGCGAGATCCCGGACCGGAGGAGTTCGCTCACTGGGTGACCACTGCCGGCGCATTGCCACCCGAGCAAGTCTATTTTCGCTTCGTCAACTCGGATGAGTACCAGCGTAAGCAGGAAAAGTCGGTGCGAACCCAGTTCTTGCCTGGGCACTACCATTCACCCATCGTGGATCCATCGACCATTGCCGAATACGTTGAGAAACAGTACCTGCAGGAACCTGACGACATCAAAGGCATCCATTTCGATGAAGACGCCATGGTGCGGTTCTGGAAAGAAAACGCAGAATTCATCCAAAACACCCCGTTCAGCGAGCATGACGATGGCAAGAACCGCTACTATTATGACAACGGCTGCTATCCGTACGGCGATGCCATAATGCTGCGCGCGATGATTGCCCATTTTAAGCCGAAGAACGTCATCGAGGTCGGATCAGGATTCTCCTCGGCCTGCATGCTCGACGCCGTTGATCATGCAGGCCTCAGCGACTTCACGATCACCTGCATCGATCCAGACGCCGATCGCCTTCGTGGCAGGCTTCGCGAGGAAGACCGTTCCCGGGTCGATATCATCGAGGGGCTGGTTCAGGATGTGCCGGTTTCGACGTTTTCCAAACTCAATGAGAACGACATCCTGTTCATCGACTCCACCCACGTCCTCAAGACCGCCAGTGATGTGCACTACGAGCTGTTTTCCATCCTGCCCAGCCTCAACAAGGGCGTGCTGATACATTTTCACGACATTCAGTACCCGTTCGAGTATCCACGGCAATGGCTATTCGAGGACAATAAATCATGGAACGAAATCTATGCTCTGCGCGCCTTCCTAATGTATAGCTCGGCTTTCGAGGTGGTGTTCTGGAACGGCTTATTCGCGCGCCTACAGCATGAGTTGGTTGATGAGACCAATCCGCTTTTCCTAAAGAACCCCGGCAGCTCGATCTGGCTGCGAGCCCGGTCCGCAGACATTCCGCAGACGCAGCACGCTCAGATTGGTGTCTTGGGTGACCCTGAAGTGCATACTACGATTCCAGCTCCTTCCTTAGTGACGAGCCCGATGGTGAACACCCCCGGTGCCGGCGGCAAACGTTCCCTTCGCGGGCACGTCGGCCGAGTCGACAAGTTCCTCATCGACGGTTGGGCGCTGTGCGAGGAGGAGCCTGAGGAGCGGCCAGAGATCCAGTTTGTGCAAGGCGGCGAAGTGGTCATCACCTTGCGGCCCTGCTTCCCGCATCCGCAGCTGCGGGCGGCCCTGAATCTACCCGCCTCGCCAGCTGCACCGACGTACAACTGGCGGCTGTGGATGCCGCTCGCCAACGGCCTGAGGCCGGACGTTCCGTTCTCGATCGTCTTCCGCGAGAATGGTGCGCTCCTGGCGTTGGGCGAGAGCCGTCGGCTCGAGGCGATGCAGTCGATCGATCCCGCGGTGCGGGCTGACCTTGAGGAAGCCGTGCTGTTTACGCCCAGGATTGCTCGTCTCGAAGATGCGCTGGACATTTCCGTCGTCGTCGAAAAGCCCATTCCCCCATGCGACGTGACGGTCAAGCTTTTCGATCAATCCGAGACGAGTATCCCCCAGCTTCCCGGGCCACCATCTGTGCTCGGAAAGCAAGCGCAGTACGGGAGCCTGCGCATCCCGCGATCGCAGCTCATGGCGGCACCCGGCACGAACCTGCGCATCGGCGTCGACTCGAGCGAACCGGGGGATTCGCGGTCGCAGTTCCACTCGTCGCTACGCAGCCTGTGGATCCCGAAGGCGGTATTCGATGCCTCAAGGCTGAGTGCGCCGCTCCCCGACATCGCGAATATCCATCGCGTCTCGGGTCCCACGTCGGACGCCTTCCAGTACCTCGTCTTCGGAGCCACGACGTTCCACCAGCTCGACCTCATCGCACGGCGTCACGCCGGGCGGCCGATCGCAGACCTCGGAACGGTACTGGACTGGGGCGTTGGCTGCGGACGCGTGTTGCGGCAGATCCGCGAGTCGGGAGAGGGACGGCCCGGAAGGACGATCGGCCTGGATATCGACGAAGTGAACGTCCGCTGGTGCGCCCAGAATCTTGCGGCGTATGGCGACTTCGGGGTGCTCTCGCTCGATGGATTCGAGCTCGAGGAACGGTCCGTCGATTTTCTGTATGGCATCTCGGTGATGACCCACCTGACCGAGCACCACCAGCTATTGTGGCTAGATCAGATCCGCAGGATCCTCAAGCCGGGTGGGCTCGCGGTCCTCACGGTTAACGGTGAGGGCCTGTATTACCATCAGCCCGAGGCCCTCTTCGTCCCTTTCGTCGAGCGCTTCGGATTTTTCGACGGCATTGCCGACAACGCCATCGGCGAGGACCGGAGCACGTACTATCGCGCGACCTATCACACGCGCTCCTATATCCGGCAGACGTGGTCCAGGTACTTCGAGATCATCGACGTGATCGTAATGGGGCATCACTTCACGCAGGACTACGTGGTGTTGCGCCGTCCCGCAGGCTAGTTCTCGGCCCACGCCGTCCATTGGGAGCCGGTCCACGCGCGACCCCAGCGAGAAATTCTCAGCCACCTCGGCATCCACGCGAGGAGTATCTGATTAGCCGCGGGTGTCGCCCGGTGTCGGTGCGGAGTTGGGCAAGGGCGCACGTGGGTTGGCTGCGTCGCCGGCAGTTCTCGTCGAAGAGTTCGTGGCTGCGGCGGTTGCCGATTTCGAGGCGCGGGCGCGCAGGCAGTCGTCGCCGGCGCCTCGATCTCGAGCGGCCCGATCTCGGGGAACACTGTCTTGGGTCGGGTGCCATTGCGGGAGTTGCTGCCGCTCACGCGCCGACCGGGTCGTGCTTGTCATACCTGACTTTTATCAGGCTAGTGCGCACGTAGGCCGTGGATTGTGGCGAGGACTTCGGCGAGGTCGGCCGGCGGTGGTTCGGCGGCGGTCAGCGTGTGGCTGCCGGCTTGGATGGTGACGGTGCGGTAGCGCCGGGCGTTGCGGACGAATTTCTTGATGCTCCAACCGGTTTGGTGCTCTATCCAATGGGATACGGCCATTGCGGCGAACACCACGCTCAGGTGCGCCTCGATGGAGTCGCGGGTGCGGTGGTAGATCGGTCGGGCTTGTAGGTCGTGCTTGGACATCCGAAAGCTCTTCTCGACGCGCCACAGCTGGTGGTAGGCGTTGATGACGAACGCCGCGGGTTGTCCGGTGAGGTTGGTGGTGTAGCCCTTCCATCCGGCCAGTGCGCGGGACTTGGCTTCCAACGTCCGGTTCACCGACTTTGTCGCTCCCGAGAGTTGGATGTAGCGGTTTCGTTTGACCGGGGCGTGCCCGTCAACGGCACGTTCGGCCTTGCGGACTTGTTCGTCAATACCCCGCAGGGTGCGCCGGGCTCGGTCGTGGCGGTACTGGTAGTGGGTCACCCGATCCGGGATGCCCCGGGTCTTCTCCGTGGAGGTCGATGGCCAGGGCTGGGTCACCACCAGCCCATCGGGGATCGCGTCGTCGGGGTGTTTGTTGCGCCATTCGCGCACCACATCGGGCAGATACGGAATGCGGGCGCCCAGGATGAACGACAACCCCGCGGCCTGAAGAGCCACCTGATTGGCTTCAGAGATCATTCCGGCGTCAGCGACCACGGTGACATCGCTGAGCTGGTGGGCGGTCTTGAACGCGTTGATCACCGGCACCATCGTCGCCGTCTCGGCCTTGTTGCCTTCGAAGGCTGCCACCGTCAGCGGGAACCCGGTGGCATCGGTGAGCAGTCCGAGAGTGATCTGCGGATCGAGGCGGCGCTCCTTTGAAAACCCGGGCTCACGGAAACCGTCACCTGCGTCGGTCTCAAAGTGCAGGGTGGTCACGTCGTAGAGCACCAAGCTGGCCCGGCCCAACCGGGCATGAGAAGCACACATGGCCGAAAGCGCTTGCCGGAAACTGGGTTTGGCGAACACCGGCAGCCGGCGGTTGAGCGTCGGATACGACACCGGCGCGATGCCGGTCTCCTCGATGACGCGCAGGGAATCGGCCTTGCTGGTCGGCTCAATGATCCGTGCGAGCACCAGCTGGCGAAACGCCGCATCGCCGTCGGCAGCCTCGTCGAACCCGAGGATCTCGTAGGCAGCACACAGTGCATCCCACAGATGAGCGGCCTTCGAAGAGGTGATCGGCAACGGCTCGGACTGCGAGCGCGCCGCCAGCCCAAGATCCAACTGGGCCTGCCCGGCGGCCAGCCGCTGAGCAGCCGCAGCCTTCAGCGCGGCCACCCCCGCAACGTCATGGGCCGAGCCCAGGTGCTCGATCTTGCGTGACCCACGCCGCGTCGACCACACGATCTGCACCGCCGTGGCACCCGAGGAGGTCTTCACCGTGCGCACATACGCCACCAAGGCACCCTACGAGGCCAGCCCTAGTGCACAAATCCGCACCAGGAGAACACTCAACCGCCAGGTCAGAGCTTTACGAAGTCGCCAAACCCGCAACGGTGATAAAAGTCAGGTCCACGCGAGGAGTATCTGATTAGCCGCGGGTGTCGCCCGGTGTCGGTGCGGAGTTGGGCAAGGGCGCACGTGGGTTGGCTGCGTCGCCGGCAGTTCTCGTCGAAGAGTTCGTGGCTGCGGCGGTTGTCGATTTCGAGGCGCGGGCGCGCAGGCAGTCGTCGCCGGCGCCTCGATCTCGAGCGGCCCGATCTCGGGGAACACTGTCTTGGGTCGGGTGCCATTGCGGGAGTTGCTGCCGCTCACGCGCCGACCGGGTCGTGCTTGTCATAGCCCAGGTGCTCAGTCATCTCCGCATCCAGCGCGATCTCCAGACACATTCTTCGTCAACTGCCTGAGTAGCCCACCGCGGGCGACCAGATCTATGCCCTCCCGAGTCAGGACGTTCTTAGTACCCCCACGACGAGGCCGAAGAGCCTTATAGTGAGGCGTGGTCGGGAGGGCGCACAAGTTCGGTGACTACAGTGAGGTGGCATCATGACCGGGAGTATTCCGCCCGACGGGTCGACCAAGCATCCGGTCGTCCCGCTGTCGGAGGAGAATATCGCCGTCGCCGTCGCCGGGGACATGGGCGTCAATCCCGCCACTACACCCGCGTCAGAAGCATCTAAAAGCATGCCGCACATGAGCCCCGCCGCCGCCGAGGAATATATCGCCAGCCTTTACACCACCGTCCTGAAGCGAGATCCCGGACCGGAGGAGTTCGCTGACTGGGTGACCGGTGCCGCCAACATGCCACCCGAGCAAGTCTATTTCGCCTTCGTCAACTCGAACGAGTACAAGCTTCAGCAGGAAAAGTCGGTGCCAGCCCAGTTTTTGCCCGGACACTACCATTCACCCATCGTGGATCCATCGACCATCGCCGAATACGTCGAGAAGCAGTACCTGCAGGAACCTAGCGACATCAAAAGCATCCATTTCGATGAAGACGCCATGGTGCGGTTTTGGAAAGAAAACGCAGAATTCATCAAGGACACGCCATTCAGCGAGCATGACGACGGCAAGAACCGCTACTACTACGACAACGGCTGCTATCCGTACGGCGACGCCATGATGCTGCGCGCGATGGTTGCCCATTTTAAGCCGAAGAACGTCATCGCGATCGAGGTCGGATCAGGATTCGCCTCGGCCTGCATACTCGACGCCGTTGATCATGTCGGTCTCAGCGACTTCGCATTGACTTGCATCGATTCAGACCCCGATCGGCTTCGCAGCAGGCTTCGCGAGGAAGACCGTTCCCGGGTCGATATCATCGAGAGGCGGGTTCAGGGTGTGCCGGTTTCGACGTTCTCCAAACTCAATGAGAACGACATCCTGTTTATCGACTCCAGCCATGTCCTCAAGACCGCCAGTGATGTGCACTTCGAGCTGTTTTCCATCCTGCCCAGACTCAACAAGGGCGTGCTGGTACATTTTCACGACATTCAGTACCCGTTCGAGTATCCGCGGCCGTGGCTATTTGAGGACAATAAGTCATGGAACGAAATCTATGCTCTGCGCGCCTTCCTAATGTATAACTCGGCGTTCGAGGTGGTGTTCTGGAACGGCTTATTCGCGCACCGACAGCATGAGTTGGTTCACGAGACCAACCCGCTTTTCCTAAAGAACCCCGGCAGCTCGATCTGGCTGCGCCCGGTCCGTAGACATTCTGAAGACGCAGCATGCTCGGACCGCACGTAAGTTTCCCTTGGCAACTACGCGCTCGCGTCAACAAGTTTGAGAAACGTCTCAAGATATCGCAGTCCGCGCGCACCAGTGTGCCGCTAGCACGCCTGCAAACGGAAGGTATGATTCAATGCACTCTCCAGTGTTTATTGTGGGGTCACCCCGCTCCGGCACCAGCGCGCTTGTCAGCGTGCTGAGCTATGTCGGCTACCACGGGTTTCTAGAGGGGAACTTCCTCCAATTGCTTCACTCTATCGATTTCTTAGTAGATCGCCACTTTGGCGACCCCGCCTTCTTTCCCGACACCGACGAACCCCTGATGCTGCCAAACATCGACAAGCGCGATCTGAAGCGCAGACTCTTCGAAGTGTTTCGGACGGTGGTGAACGATCTGAATCCGAAAGATCCGTGGTTCGACAAAACAGGGAGTCCGGAGATGACTTTGGCGATCCCGATCGTCCGGGAACTATGGCCGGACTCGGTTTTTGTGTTCGCCAAGCGGCGCGGCATTGAAAACATCATCTCGCGCGTGAAAAAGTTTCCCGATGTGTCGTTCGAACACCACTGTTCCGATTGGGCCAATAACATGGCCGCGTGGCGGACCATTCGGCAGCAGTTGCCGCCGGGATGTTTCATCGAGGTCGAACAGCGCGACATGATTCAGCAACCGGAGTGCACCGCTCGAAGTTTGTGCACATTTCTGCATGTGGACGATGTTCCAGCCGCTTGCTACATCATGAGAACTCAACGCCCGGAGCAGAGCGCAGAAGGAAGCGCCTCCAAGACATTTTCGCTCGCTGAATCCGGTTGGACGGTAGAACAGACGGAGACGTTTCTCAAACATTGCGAGACCGAAATGAAGGAATTCGGCTACACGATGGATGAGCATTACAGCGCAACTCTGTGACACGCTCGATTACTGGAGCGAGCGCGGAAATGTCTTGGCGGATGCGGTCGCGGCGGTCTGTAGCCGGCTAACCCGTCCATCGCGGTGACCGCGCGGCCGGTCACGAGGCCAGCGCGGTCGCTGAACGACCGGGCAGCAGGTCAAGCAGGCGCTCGGGGCCGCGGGGATCGGGGTCGGGTTAAGTCAATGATGAGGATGACGAATCTGGCCGCTGCGCGGTGCCGGGGTGCCCAGCGGTGCTCGTCATCGCCGATCCCCCCGAAGGGTTGATCAGCTCGGTTCGGCCGGCGCCACGTACGGGTCTGCGCGCCTGCCGCACAGCGGGGGCGGGTTTTCTCTGGGGGCGGTGATAGACGCGCCGGTATGTCGATTCCAGCGGCGCCCCCCGCGAAGGCACGTCGCCGACAGCTACCGAACTGAGGATCTGTCGAAATGGCCACTGGCACCCGGCGGACCCTATAAGGTGTGGGCCAAACGGCTGCTTCACGAGGAAGGGGGCGGATGCTGCGTGCTCACGCCCAGGACGATGCGACGCCCGAATGCCTTTGAGGACTCCACTCTGTCTAGGTTCCCCGCGGCGCCGGCGGAAATCGCCTTATGACGGTCGCGAAGGGTGCCGGCAAGAAAGCTTCGACAGATCAGAGTCAGCCGAAGGTGAGCGCGGCAACGTCGCCTTCGAAGCGAGCTGAGCCAGTTAGCGCGACACTCGGGCCGCCAGGATTGCGGACGTCTTTCCCGGTTTCGGTCGAAACTGCCTCGGAAGATTTTGATGAGTCAGCCTATCTTGCAGCGTTTCCGGACGTCGCAGGGTCCATCAAGGATGGGCATTTTCCTTCGGCATTACGCCACTATGAATCTTATGGTAGGCACGAGGGCCGTCTTTCGGATCCTCGTTATGAGGCGGCCGTTCGCGCCGACACAGCCGGATTTCCCGCAGCCAACGTGGATGGGATCTTCGGTTGTAAAGATGGGCAATGCTTGGTCTTGGGCTGGGTAAACGACGACGGACAGGAACCCGTCAGCAAAGTGGTGCTGCGGAACGCATTTGGTTTGCGGGGTTCAACGACGGCAGTTTATCGGTACTGCCGCAAGGATGTTACAAGCTATCTGCAACTGCCGGAGGACAGAAATCTCGCTTTCTGGGCGATTGTAGCGATCGACAGACCCGAAAGCATGAGTGCGCCGGTCACCGAAGTGACCTTGTCGGTAGGAGCCGAGCGCAAGACATTCACGTGTCCAATCCGTCTGGTGGCCGACGAAAGATTCATGGAGCTTGCTCTTGAGTCTCTGGGGACCCAAACTGTCGGGCATGCTCCTGGGGAAACCTTTCTCTCCTTGGACGCCGGATTAGGACGTTCGCTGATCGCGTTGAATCTCAAGGTTTCGAGGCGGATGGCTCTGGGCGCACAGACGGTTCAAATTGGCGTGGCGCCGGCTCGCCCGGAAGCATCAATCATCGTGTGTCTGTACGGTAGGCCGGAATTGCTTAGGATTCAGTGTGCGCTTTTCTCGAAGTGTCGTGGCATTGAAAACTACGAATTCATCTACGTCTCGAATAGTCCCGAGATGGCAGAGTTGCTGATCAAGGACGCTACTATCGCGAACCGGATCTATGGGATGCCGATTACGCTGATCCTTCTGCCGGGCAATGCGGGGTTTGGTGTCGCCAATAACGTTGCGGCCGCCGCCGCGCGCAGTGCTCGCCTTTTGATAGTGAATCCAGACATTTTTCCGATGGATCCGGAATGGCCGTCGGAGCATAGCCGGATCGTGAATAATCTGCCTCCGGAGCAAGTTGCGTTGTTTGGCGCTCCCTTGTATTACGACGACGGGTCGTTGATGCATGGGGGTATGTATTTTGAAGTGGACGTCGAATTCTCTTTTCGGGATCAGCAAGCCACGCGCTGCGAGATGCTCAGAGTGGAACACTACGGTAAGGGAGCGCCGCCGCATACGAACCCTTTTCTTGTCTCACGCCCGGTTCCAGCCGTGACCGGGGCCTTCATGTCTGTCGAACGTAAGTGGTTCGAGTCGTTGGGCGGGTTCTCGCCCGAATACGTTTACGGACAGTACGAGGACGCTGACCTTTGCCTCAAGAGCTTCCACGCCGGCAAGCCGGCGTGGCTTCATTGCCTGCCGTTCGTGCATTTCGAGGGGAAGGGGTCTGCATACCGTCCAGCTTTCGGAGGCGGACGTCTGGTGAATCGATGGCATTTCACCAAAGTCTGGGGCGAAATCGTGAAGGAGAGCATCCGCGGTCCTCGTCCTGCGTCACAAGCTTTCTCGACTCCGGCTCACCGCTGAGCGCTTACCGGGAACGAGAGAAGGAGGGAAATGACCGAAACGGAGGGCAACACCAAAGTTCTCATTGTCAGTCTCTATCATCCCGAATTGATACGGGGCGGTGCGCAGCGGATCGCCTATGAACTATTCCAGGGATTGCAGAACGAACCAGGCATCGAACCGGTGCTTCTGGCTTCGACCGACAGTACGTATCCGGCATTGTATAAAGCCGGAGCTTGCATCACTGGCTTCGACCAGCGGCCGAACGAATTTCTGTTCCTTCCGGCCGAATTCGACGGTTACTGGTATCGGACATCCTCAGTCCGTCTGGTCGAGGCCTACTGCGAATTTCTTAACACTATTCGGCCCGATGTCGTTCATTTTCATCATTTCCTGACTTTTGGCATTGATTTGCCCAGCTTGACCAGGCGGATTCTTCCCAATGCACGCCTTGTCTTCACGTTTCACGAATTTCTCAGCATCTGCTATGCGAACGGACACATGGTGCGAACAACCGATCAATCGATGTGTTCGCAAGCGAGCTCCGTTCGTTGTCATCAGTGCTTCCCCCACCTCCCGCCGGAACACTTTTCGTTGCGGAAGATGTGGTTCATGCGCCACCTGCAGGATGTGGACGTTTTTACCTGTCCCAGCAGTTTCATGATCGACCGCTACGTAGCGTGGGGACTGGATGCGGGGAAGATCCGTCACGTACCGAACGGTCTGCCTGACTGCACCGGTGGTTCAATGCTTCCCGTTTTTGACGGTCCAAAGAACCGCTTCGGCTTCTTCGGACAGATGGTCGACATCAAGGGTATTCAAATAATCCTCCGTGCAGCGGCAATCCTTCGCGAGCAGGGCTTCACAAACTTCAAGGTTGAGTTGAACGGCGACAACATCCGCCTTGCCACGCCGGCGCTCGTAAAGGAAATCGAAGATTTCTTCGCCGAAGAGAATGAGCGCCCTTTTGCACAGCGAATCGTGCACAACAATGGTTCCTACCCGGTAGATCAATTGGCCAGCCGAATGGCACGCGTTGAGTGGTGCATTTTGCCTTCCCTCTGGACAGAGGGTTTTCCGACTGTGCTAATTGAGGCGGGGGCGTTCCGCCGCCCGGTCATCTGTTCTGATATTGGGGCTATGGCCGAGTACGTCAACCATGACGTCGATGGCATCCACTTTACCCGGGGTGACCCCGACGCCCTGGCCGCAGCCATGCTGAGAGCCTCTACGGAAACCGGCCTTTGGGAGCGCCTTTCCGGCGCGATCCCGGAACCGCCGTCTCTTGGGGCAATGATCGCGGGATTCCTCGACGTGTATGGCCTTAAACAAAAGCCAAACGGCTCAGTAGTACGGCGATCGGTCAGCCGGGAAAAGGTCGCAAAAGGAATTGATGCACCGATGAAAGCGCAGAGACCGTCCCGCCGGCCGGCACGGGTATCGAATTCGCGATAACGATCTTTCGGTCAGAAGAGGAGGGAAATGACCGAAACGGAGGGCAACGTCAAAGTTCTCATTGTGACTCTCCACCATCCCGAATTGATACGGGGCGGTGCGCAACGGGTCGCCTATGAACTATTCCAGGGATTGCAGAACGAACCAGGCATCGAACCGGTGCTTCTGGCTTCGACCGACAGTGCGTATCCAACCGATAGCGCGTATCCGGCATTGTATAAAGCTGGAGCTTGCATCACTGGCTTCGACCAGCGGCCGAACGAATTCCTGTTCCTCCCGGCCGAATACGACGGTACCTGGCACCGGACATCCTCAGTCCGTCTGGTCGAGGCCTACTGCGAATTTCTTAACACCGTTCGCCCCGATATCGTTCATTTCCATCATTTCCTGACTTTTGGCATTGATCTGATCAGCTTGACCAGGCGAGTTCTTCCCAATGCGCGCATTGTCTTCACGTTTCACGAATTTCTCAGCATCTGCAACGCGAACGGATATATGGTGCGAACAAGCGATCAATCGCTGTGTTCGCAAGCGAGCTCCGTTCGTTGTCATCAGTGCTTCCCCCACCTCCCGCCCGAACACTTTTCGTTGCGGAAGATGTGGTTCATGCGCCACCTGGAGGATGTGGACGTTTTTACCTGTCCCAGCGGTTTCATGATCGACCGCTATGTAGCGTGGGGGCTGGATGCGGGTAAGATCCGTCACGTTCCGAACGGTCTGCCTGATTGCACCGGCGGTTCAATGCTTCCCGTTTTTGACGGTCCAAAGAACCGCTTCGGCTTCTTTGGGCAGATGGTCGACATCAAGGGTATTCAAATAATCCTCCGTGCGGTGGCAATCCTTCGGGAGCAGGGCTTCACAAACTTCAAGGTTGAGTTGAACGGCGACAACCTCCGCTATGGCACGCCGGCGCTCGTTAAGGAAATCGACGATTTCTTCGCCGAAGAGAATGAACGTCCTTTTGCGCAGCGGATCGTGCACAACAATGGTTCCTACTCAGTAGATCAACTGGCTAGCCGAATGGCACGCGTTGACTGGTGCATTGTGCCTTCCCTCTGGGAAGAGGCTTTTTGCCTCGTGGTATCGGAGGCGGGGGCGTTCCGCCGCCCGGTCATCTGTTCCGATCTTGGGGGTCCGGCGGAGCGCGTCACCGATGACGTCGATGGCATCCACTTTACCCGGGGTGACCCCGATGCCCTGGCCGCAGCCATGCTGAGAGCCTCTACGGAAACCGGCCTTTGGGAGCGTCTTTCCGATGCGATCCCTGAACCGCCGTCTCTTGCGGCAATGGTTGCGGGATTCCTCGACGTTTATGGCCTAAAACAAAAGCTAAACGGCTCAGTAGTACGGCGATCGGTCACCCGGGAAAAGGCCACAAAAGGAACTGATGCACCGATGAAAGCACAAAGAGCGTCTCGCCGGCCGGCACGGGTATCGAATTCGCGATAACGATCTTTCGGTTTGTCTCTCAAGAAATCGCGAACTCGGCGAGTGTACGCGGAGTACGGCCTGGACCGCCCCCAGGGAATTGTCAACCTGGCGAGAAGACTGACGTGAGGCGGCGTCCCGGCGGGCAAGCGCGACGACTCGGTCAGGATGCTTGGTCGAGGGTGACGTGGTAGCCCATGGCTTCGAGTTGGCGGACGGGGTTGTTTCAATCCCAGTGTCGTGCACAGGCTCTGAGCTGCGGTGTCCTGCGTTTTTCGGCGGGGCCGCTGCTATATGCTGCCTTAACCGATCGGTCTTCAATGTATGCGCCGGTGGATCAAGAATCGCGACCGGATCGTCGCGGTGGTCTTCGCGGGAGAGCGGATCCAGCGGCGGGTTGCGGAGGCCCTCAGGTTTCAATCGCGGCTGGGCATGGCCGCGGCGCGTCAAGGGGATGGTTGGATTCCTAGGCCGCGCACCAATTCGAGAGGATGAAATGGTGACGTATTGGGAGAGACGATCCCCTGCGCGAGGTCATCGAAAAATACGAGCTTTGCCGGTTGAAAGATCGAGACAACGTGCTGGATCTTGGCAACATTTCGCAGGTCCGCGGTGCCGATGCGCGGATTTGCAAGAGACCCAGACTCGAGGCCGACTCGCCCGCCGCTGCGTCGGTAGCCCAACAGATATCGGAGATCCACCTCGATCGCGTCGGCCTGGACGGCTGGGAGTTCAGCGTACGTAGGCGGGTTCGTGGCACCACTCAATAGGTCATCGTCATGAGCCTCCAGGCAGTTGCATTCGATGAATAGCCTTGACGCCGCCAATTCGGAAAAAAAAGCGTCCGCGGCTGCCTGATCTGTGGCGGTGCCGAGCGTACGAATAAAGCCCAGACGCGAAATATCGAATTCGAGCTCGCTTTTGTGGAACGCCGACTGGTATTGGCGGACTGTCTCAAGGCAAAAAGCGAGCCACTGCGTTTCTTGGAAATTTGGCATTGTGGTATGGCCGGGAATCCCTCCGACCATCGGGTTTTCCTCGCCAAGTAGTCCCGTCCCGATTCGGACCTGCGCGATCGTTGGGTTGCCGTCGTAACGCTGAGCCAAGTCACGAACGAGTGCCGACGTAAGCTGTAGGAACTTCGGGTCCCGAAAATCCGGAAATTGGGACACCGCTGTTTTTCCCAACGGATTCGTCCCCATGATCAAGGTGGAGACCGGATACGTCTTCACTTGCGCTAGCACCCAGTCGGGGGTCGCGTTCTGAACGTGCTTTCCGTCAGGCGCGCTCATAAAAGGGTAGCTGATCGTCGCCACGGAGAGGATGATCTTTTTATTCCTCGCCGTCCAGTAGGCTAGGGCGCGATCGATCAGGCTGAAATCGCACGCCCCTGCCGTGGGGCAGATCGATGACCAATCCACCACGAGTGCGATGCCGGACATGAAGGAAACTGCCGGCACCAGATCGGTGACTTGGCTCACACTCACCGCTTGGATCGAATTCAACAGGTGGTCGTCGTTGTATCGATAGGGGGGTGGATAAAAAAACAGTGCCGCGCCGGGAGTGGGTGGGGGTGTTGTCACGGGAGACGCCCCTGGGGCCGTCGTCCCGGTTGGTGGCGCGATGTGCGATTGCGTACACGAAAGCAAAAATGCGCACGTGATCAAAACTAGCGGTGCAAGGAATCGGTTTTTCACAAGAATTCCGCAAAATCGTGGGACGGCGGGGCGCCGGTCATCGGGCGAACGTGACCCGCTGCGGTTTGCGTTCGGGTTGGCCGCGGTCCAGGCGGCGGCCGATCTCGGCGGCGTGCGCCTCGGGCGTCGCGCTTACGGGCGAACGTCTTACCCGCCGACCGGCGGGCGTCGTTGCCGTCGGTGTAGCGGACCGCGTAGCGGCCCGACTTTTGTTTGGTGACTGGCGCGAACCCTCGCCGGTGAGTGGTGGTCATTTCCGCTGCCTTTCCGCCGCCGCAGAAATTACATCAGGCATAAAGAGGCAGTGCCAGGCTGTATTCCTATCTGGTTGAATATGCCTGGTCAGAGCAGGTGTCGGCAGCTCAGACGAACCGTCTAGTCCTGGCAGGATACGGATTCGCGCTTTTTCTGCCTGACTAGGCCACTTTCGGTGTGTCCCGAAGGCTGCGGTTTCCTTGACCTGGGCTGATTTGTCGGCTTAGTGCACATGCTAGGCACTAATTTGGATCGGTAGGCTCGGCGGATGGTCTGGATTCGGCGGGTGCGCACGAATCCGCTTGCCGTGTCACGGGATTGTACCGATCCAACCGCAACACCACCGGCGGTGCCTGTGCCTAATCGCGAGATCGAACGGCTAATCGATGACCCGGCGCGGATGGCACCCCGCAGAGAACAGACCCGCAGGCTGATGCGCAAGGCCGGGGTGCAGCGCGGAAAGCCGGTGTTCACTGCGATCACCGATCCGGCGGTCAGCCGCCCCGCCGACCTCGTCAACCGCCAGTTCAAGGCTCCCGCACCCAACCGGCTGTGGGTCACTTTCGTGCGGACCTGGCAAGGGTTTTGCTACATCACGTTCTTCACCGACGCATGCACCAAAAGAATCGTCGGCTTGGCGGTCTCGACGACCATGCGCACCGAGGAGCTTCCGTTGCAAACATTCCATGCTGTGTGGCAGTCGGACTCGAAGCTGAGTTGATTCATCGTTCCGACCGCGGATCGCAGTAACTATCGCTGACCTATACCGACCGGCTGGCCCAGCTCGGAATCGCCCCATCAGTCGGGCCACATTGCGATAGCTATGACAACGCCGTCGCCAAAGCGGTCAACGCCGCCTACAAGACCGAGTTGATCAACCGCGGCAAGTCCTGGCGGTGCATCGACGGCGGGGAACGGTCGACCGCCCAATGGGTGGCCTGGTACAACCAGGAACGCATGCACGAAGCCCTTGGCTATGTTCCACCGGCCGAGTTCGAGGCCGCCCTCACCGGCGCCTCACAACCAGCGAGCCAGCCAGCCCCGGCCCTCGCAACCGACTAGAAACAAAACCTGGGTTAGTTCACTTCGGATAGGCGAGCCGTGGCCGAGATCTCAAGGACTAGTTCGGTTTTCTCGCCGAGCGTGGGCTGGACTGGCGCGCAGTGCGACTCGATGACGTCGGCGAGGTCGTGGCCTGGCGCGGCTGCCGCTGCAGGCCCGGGATGGGCAGGTCGCTGCATTGCGTCGGTGCCGCATCACTGCACGGAATCGACTGTGAACCGCAAACTGTCGGGGCCGGGCGTCCTACACCCACGCCGCACGAGACGGGGTGGATGGCGGCGCTCTGTTGACCTCGTGGCAGGTCGGCGGCGCGCGTGGTCGTTGGAAGCCGTTCCCGCACGACATCATTACGAGGGCATCTTCGATGAGTCCACGCGGCTTCTTGACACCTGGATTTCTGACATGGTGTCATGCCAGGAAGCCCTGGGCATTGGACAAGCTGGCGTCGTAGACCGCGCTGCAGCGGCAAGGGACGCGGACGACGGTGTTGCCGATGGCGCCCGATGGGATTGCCTGCAAGCGCATCGCCGTGGATGTTGGCGGCGCCCTCGGCGAGGAGGGATGGAATCGCCACATGGAAGTGGAGATATCCGGGGTCACCCTGCGCCCTTGCAATGACCCGATCACCGCTGCTGCTCTCGACTACCCGCGGATGGGTCCGGTCGACGGAGGCGCGTTCCAGGTCTTCGGCTGGGTCGTAAGCAAGTCGCCCGTAGCCAGGTTGGAGTTCGTCCACGAGCAAAGGGTGGTTGCGCGCTGCGAGTTAACTCTTCCGCGGCCCGATGTGGACAGCGTGTACGGCAGTTCGTCACCAGTGGGGTTCTGGAAGGCGATCGGAACGGCCGGACTCGCGCCGACATTCACCATTGAGGTGAGGGTTGTCTTCCAGGATGGACGCCGAGACGTGATCGCGGAAATCCGCGGCACGCATCAGCTAGCCCCGACCTTCACCCCGTCCAAGCCGCTTCTAGAGCCGGCATACCAAGGATGGGGCCGCGGCAGATTGGTGCAGCGATACCTCAATCTTCTCGAGGCATCGCTGACCGGCATGCTTTTCGAAGATGTGCCCTGCGATCATTGGTCGGACGGCAAGTTCGATCCCAACAACCGTCTCTTGGGGAGGGACTGGCCCTCACTTTCGTTTTCAATGATCGGAAGTGTTCGCATGCGAAATTTACGCTACGCCTGCGAGACGGTAATACTTGATGGCGTCAAGGGGGACTTCATAGAGACTGGCGTTTGGCGAGGCGGCGCCTGTATTCTGATGAGGGGAATTCTTGAGGCATATGGTGATGGCACGCGACGTGTCTTCTTGGCTGACAGCTTTGCTGGACTTCCACCCCCAGACCCCGAAAAGTTCCCCGCTGATGCCGGTGACCAGCACCATACTCATACTCAACTCAAGGTGTCGCGTGCCGATGTTGAGAATAATTTTCGGCGTTTCGGGTTACTGGACGAACGGGTCGTTTTCCTTGAGGGTTGGTTCAAGGATACGTTGCGAGACGCTCCGATCGATCGGTTAGCTGTATTGCGGCTTGATGGCGATATGTATGAATCAACGATTGAAGCTTTGAACGCGCTCTATCACAAAGTGGCGTATGGCGGCTTTGCGATAGTGGACGATTATCAGATACCGGCTTGCGTGAAGGCCGTCAACGATTTTCGTGAACGTTACGGGATCACATCGCCCATATTGCCGATTGACGGATGGGGTACGTACTGGCGCGTCGATCACGCTGATCATCGCGCAGGAGCCGCAGATCGTGCGGCTGGGCGGCGGGCCGTAGTCCCCCGGTCGGGCCTCTAGCGGAGCGCGACCAGGCGCTTTTCGTATTCGTCCAACATAAATGCGCCATACGCGGCATTCGCATGCGTCGCATCCTCGCCCCAATACTCGGGCCGCAGGTACCCCTCTTCGGTCATCGCCGATGCGCTCACCGGCCAGAATTCGACCGCGAGCCGCTCGGCGGTCTCGCGCATCATCTGCTGAAGCAGAAACCACAGCTTCAGACGGAGGTATGCGGGCGCGAGCTGCGCCTTTTCGGGATCCAGGCAGAGGTCCGAGGCCATCTTGGCGAAGACATCGGCATTAACCTGCATGCCGCGCCGGATGGCTTCGTTGTCCCCCTTCGGGGGTGGCGTACCCAGGACGATCGGCCGCTGCCCGCCGGTATCCAGCATCCGTGTCACGACCATCTCGAGGTGGGCCATCGAGGGCTGGAACACTTCGCGCACCTGCAGCTCGGGGACGAGCTCGACCCCCTGCTCCACGACCAGCCCAGGGTGCGACGCGAGAGCGAAATCGAACCGCTTGTCGAGGAACATGAAATGGTAGACGTGCTGGTTGCCCAGAAAGCAGAGCGCTATAGGGAAAGTCTTGGCCAGCTCGACGGCCGCGTCCCAGTAACCTAGATTCACCGGGTCGCCGCCGATCCTCATGAATCCCCGGGCTTCGTCGATGGGATTCATCTCGTAGTCCTCGGGCGACCGGCCCATATGCCCGCCGTAGCAGTTGACGTGGGAATTGCCGATGATCAGCAACCGCACTTTTCCTTCGGGGACGCTCATGAGGACGCGCGAACTAAGAATGCTTCGATCTGCGTCTCTTTGATCTGATTACTCACTGATGCCATCCCGGAACGTGGTGTGCAGACTGCCAGTTGCTTGCCGCCAGAGGGCAGCATCGCCGACACACCAGCATAGTCTTGACCGAAATTTTGCACGCAACTTTGCGTGACACGATGCCAAGTTAGCGAAAGTGCTTGTACTGCAGAGGATAACGAGACTGCTCCAGGGCGATCATTCCGATTGGGAGGGCGCTTTCTAGGTGAAGAGTAGGGCAGCGGTTTCTTTGGTCAAAGTGTCGGCGGCCGGCCGGGGTATGGTGGCACGCCGGTGCGGGCATGTTGGGTGAGGTCGCCGATTTGACCGGGCTGTCGTCGTAGGTGACGGCGGTGTTGGCCGACGCCTATCAACCGCCGTGGATTCATGCGCCCGGGGCTTTGTTCGCCGACCTGGCTGCCGCGGTTGCCGACCGCGCGGATTGTGTCGACGGGGTCGGCCGGTTGTGGGGCTAGCGTGAGCACGTGTTCGGCGGGGTCGCCTCGACAACCACACTGTGGAGGTTGGTCGACGAGCGCATCGACGCCATTCACCTGCCGTGGATCCGGGCGGTCCGCCAACGGGCCTGCGCCGCCGGTGCTGCCCCCGACCGTGACAGCTGGCTGTACCTGGATGTCGATGCCACCATCACCGTCGATCACTCTGAGAATAAAGAAAACGCCTCGGCGACCTGGGAGAAGACGTTTGGACTTTCACCCGCTGCTGGTGTTGTTAGACCGTCCCGACATCGTCGCCGGGGAGGCGCTGGCCGGGCTGCTGCCCACCAAACTGGCGGATCTGTCGAAATGGTCGACCGGCCCCCGGCTGACCCAATAAAGTGTTGGCCGAACGGCAGCTTCACGAGGAAGGGGGCGGATGCCGCGTGCTTGCGCCGACGACGATGCGACGCCCGAATGACCCTCAGAACGCCACTAGAGGATCGTCGTTGCGCCATTGATCCTGCAGTGGAGGAATTCCATGCATCCGTACCAGAACGCGCCGGACCGCTCCTTTTGGAGTCGGTCGGTATCTTCGGGTTTCGACGTCCGCCAACTCGCGGATCATGATGGGCCGCTGATCCGACCGGGTGAACGTGTCGCGTCGGCCGGGAGTTGTTTCGCCTCCAACCTAGTGCCGTTCCTGGAGCGTGCGGGGTTCGAATACATTCGGACCGAGAGGCGTAACCCCGCATTCTCGAACGTTCGGCCGGAGAACCTTGGCTACGAAAACTTCAGCGCGGCGTACGGCAATATCTACACGCCGCGGCAGCTACTCCAACTCCTGCGCCGCTGCCTGGGAACCTTCAGACCGGCCGAAGACCGCTGGCACACGGATGCCGGCGTGATCGACCCCTTCCGTCCCGGACTTCGCTATCACGCACTCACCGACCGCGAGTTCGACCTGCTCAATGCACAGCATCTGCGCGCGGTCCGACGCGTGTTCGAGGAGGCCAAGGTCTTCATCTTCACGCTCGGCCTGACCGAAGCGTGGGTCTCGCGGCTCGACGGGGCGGTTTTTCCCGCGTGTCCCGGCACGATTGCCGGCACCTTCGACGAGGCGCGCCATGCGTTCGTCAACTTTTCAGTGGACGAGATCACCTCGGATCTCGACGCGTTCGTCACCGAGCTTCGCGCGTTGAATCGCGGGGTTCGCATCATTCTGACGGTCTCGCCGGTGCCGTTGGTGGCCACCGCAACTGGCAAGCACGTGCTCCCGTCGTCCACCTACAGCAAGGCCGTCTTGCGGGCGTCCGCAGAGGAAATCGTGAGACGCCACGCCTTCATCTCCTACTTTCCGGCCTTCGAGATCGTCACGGGGCCACAAGCCCCGGATGCTTACCTGGAGGCCGATCGGCGCAGTGTCACACAGGAGGCCATCGCCACCGTGATGACCGCATTCCTTGCGGCGTGCGAGGCCCCGGACCAAGCCCCACCCGTGGTAAACGCGCCGCGCGAGGAGCGAGACTCGGCGCGCCGGCTCTCACGGATGCTTAGCCAGGCGGAATGCGAGGAGGGGATGGCCGACGTCTCGACCGAGTCGGTCGTCGATGTCGCGGAAGAGACCATCCGGAATCTCTATTCCGAGCTGCTGGCGCGCTCGCCCGGGGAACAAGAGCTAAAGGCCTGGACCGCTTACGCTCGTGGCAGGTCGGTGATCGAGCTCGTCAAGCTGTTCGTCGCATCCGACGAGTTCAAGGCGCGCTTGAAGGATGAGATCAAAGAGACGCAGAACGAAGATTTCATAGTTCGCGCGTCCTCCGAGCCAGAACCGGATTTGCTGCCCCAAGGCAGATTTCTGCTCCGAGACTGGCCGCCATCGGATGGCACGCTGACAATCATCGAAGCACCAAAGGTAGAGCAATTGAGGCCGCCTGAATTTGTTTGCAACCTCTCCGGTGAGGAGATACCCGACTGGGTAATTACGCGCGCCCAAATCCATGGAAGCTACTTGGTTTCGCGATCCGACGTGCTTCTATTTGGGCCCAATTACATGATGAGTCAATCCGGGCTCTGGTCGTGCGAAACGCGAGCGGGTAAGCGGCAATACATGGAATTTGTGGCGCGTCCTGGGTTTTCCCATTTCCACCCCGGCGTGAAGCCCGGCATCGAATTCGAGGGTGATGAGATTGTTCTCGATTGCAACACGCTAAGCCAGTACGATGTTGATTCGATCACCGAACCAGTGTTTCTCGCCACTCCCCTGGAACCCGACAATTGGGGCAGATGGCTCGCAACAACCCTCCCCAAATGCGCCCAGTTCAAGGCAGTCGGGAACGGACGAAAATTCTTTTGCCGGGCTGCGCATCCGTGGCAGCGGGACCTCTTGCACCTGCTGGGCATCGAGGAGGCTCAAGTGATGGAGCACGATCCGGGCAAAACATACTTTTGCCGCGATGTCCTAACCGTGGAATATTCGACGGTAGACATGGCGGTTAGTGAGGCTGAGAAGCAGGTCTACGCCGACTTGGCGGATGCCTGCCGGCGAGATTCCGCAGACACTTTTGGCGAGCGAATCTTCGTGTCGCGTCTCTCCGCTTCGGCGAAGCATCCTCACTACCGCGTTTTGCAAAACGAATGCGAACTTATCGCGGCACTGGGCAAGTTGGGTTTCAAGGCGGTTCAACCGGAGCAGCTACCACTTAAAGAGCAGATTGGGATGTTTGCACGAGCCAAATGCGTTGTCGCCTTGGGCGGATCGGCCCTCTATAGCGTTCGTTTCTGCTCGCCCGGCACAACGGTAGTGGACATCGAATCGAGTGATCATTTTATCCACCCACACTCCATGATGCTCAGTTCAATGGGACATCGCTTTGGCGTTATTTTTGGGCAGCAAGACCCCGCCGATCCAACGCCGGTGCACAAACGGTGGACCATTGACGTGCAGCGTGCCTGCGCCGCAATTCGGGAGATTCTTTGAGCATTTTCTCGATCTCAAGCAGATCAGGTCGTTCCCGCCCTGTCTGTCTGGCGCGTCGCTTGAAACCCACCAATCCGCAGGTTTTGACAACTGCCTGACAGATCAATTAGTGCGACGAGAGGGCCGGCCCGATGAACGAGAATGACAACGCGACTGCAACGATCCGCTTGCACGGCGCCCTCTACACCGAATTCCTCGACGCGCTGCACACCCACCTGACACCGCGTAGCTATCTAGAGGTCGGCACCGCGACAGGGATGTCGCTGGCGTTTGCTCGCTGCGACACGATCGCGGTGGATCCGCGGTTCGAAGTAACGGCCGGCGCCACCGGCAACCGGAGACGCACGTTCTTCTTTCAGATGACGTCAGACGATTTCTTCGCGACAGAAAATGCACCGGCGTTGCTGGGACGACCGGTCGATATGGCTTTTCTGGACGGCATGCACCGGTTCGAATTTCTGCTGCGCGATTTCATCGGCGCGGAGGCCGCCTGTCATCCCCGCTCACTGATCCTGCTGCATGATTGCGTGCCGTCGAATACGCGGATGGCCTTGCGGCAGCCCCGGCCTGGCGATTCCTCGGAAGGAGAAACCGCTGGCTGGTGGACCGGTGATGTGTGGAAGCTGCTGCCGATTCTGCGCGAGTACCGCCCGGACCTACGGCTACATGTGCTGGACTGTCCGCCTACCGGCCTGGTCGCGATCACCCGGCTGGACCCTGCATCGAGCGTTCTTGCCGATCGTTATTACGAGATCGTCGATCAGTACGCCGCATCCGTTCTAGACGAGGACCGGCTGAAGTCGTTGTGGGACAAACTCGAACTAACCGCTTCGCGACCGCTTTTCGAGCAACCCGACCGCCTGACCGAGCTGTTCACCTTTTACTGATCCAATGTCGAGCCACCGGGCCGACTTCAGAATTGTTCAAAGGAAGGACAAAAGCGATGGGCCTCTGGGCTGAATTCCTGACCAATAAGGGACGAACAATTTACAAATGGAAACATTACTTTCCGGTTTATGAGGGTCACTTTGGCCGCTACGTCAACCGGCCAATGAAATTCCTTGAAATCGGCGTCGCCCAGGGCGGTTCGTTGCAGATGTGGAAGCGGTATTTTGGACCGCATGCCATGATCGTTGGCATTGATATCAATCCAGGGTGTGTGGCATTTCAGGAAGATCAGATCGCCGTACGGATTGGCGATCAGGCTGATCCTGACTTTCTCAACGCAGTGGTCAACGAGTTTGGCACCTTCGACGTAGTACTGGATGACGGCAGCCATATGATGGAGCATATCGCGGCATCCTTCGCGTTCCTTTATCCCCGTACTGCCCAGGATGGAATTTACATGGTCGAGGATCTCCACACCGCATACATGGAAGATTATGGTGGTGGCTTGCGTCGGGCCGGTACATTCATTGAATTCTGCAAGGACATGATTGACGAACTGAACGGTGACTGGCGTGGCCCCGAGGATCCGCCATCAGAATTCACACGCACCACGCAGTCAATGCATTTCTATGATAGCATGGTTGCGTTCGAACGAGGCCGCACCCTGCAGAAGGGCGCCCCTATGATTCCACCGCTAGAACAATGACTTGGCTTTTCGCGGCATGGCGGTATATCAGATGAAAGCGGCAACGGTTCTGCCGCGCCGGCTACCCGCAAAAGCTGACAGGGAAGCACCAAGATCCTGTTCGACTTTAGGAGATTTTCTCGGAAGTACGGGGTTCGCAGCTGCCCCAAGCGCTGTCCGGACTCGGAGCGGTCCGCTTCTGCAGCTCTCGGATGCGATTTTCGTGGCGGTGGTGAGCTCAGCCTGCTCGGTGCGGCTCAGGCCCGGCATATGGCCAGTATCGATTAACTGCCGCTTGCGCTAGGCATAGATGGTCTAATCACTGATGCCCAAGTCAGACGCGACCTGAGTGACGGGGCGACCGGCGGCCGCCAGATCGGGAACCTTGTGGCGAACTCCTCGGGATAACGCGTAGGCGCGGACACGGCTCCTTCGATGGACGTCGTGACCAGAAGTCAAACAAAGTGACTCCGTAGAACCCGGGGCAGATCAAAGTCTCAGGACTCACCGGGCGGTTCAAGTTAAAACGTGGCGAGAAGCCGAAGAAGTCACCGAAACGCCACGTCTATCTCACCGAAGACGATGTGTGCGGTTGGCCGGGGGTCTGGGTCGTCACGCCGACCCGGTGCTGATCCTCGCATTCACCGGGTTGCGGTCGGGTGAGGCGATCGCGCTGACTGTCGCTGACATTGAGTTCCTCAAACGCCGGATCACGGTTGCATCGCAACGCTTTGTATCCGCCGTCTCACAGCATACAGGCCCCAGATACGTGCATATCGACGACGGTGCGATAAGCCACTGATTGCACCGAATGCCCACGGCTCGCGAGTCGGGATCCCCGCTCGGCCGCGGCAATGAGCACGTCGAGGTCGGCGCGGTCCTCGGCAGTCAGCGGTTCGTGCGGGTCGTGTCGCCAAGGGGCGGGTAAGTCGGGCCTGGCTGTGGTGAGCTGGTTGGCCGGCTTGGTGGTATTGCCGCCGGGGCGTTATTCTTTGGCGGCGGCGGGGTGCCGGGCAGGACGCCGCGCCGTGCCCCTTCCAAGCATGCGAAGGCGTAGGCGAGGTCCGCGAGTTGGCCGGTCCCTCCACACTCAGGCCGGGCGGCGATTGCTGCCAGGGTGTGATGCGCCGCGGCTCGAAGGGATGCAGCTAGCGCCTGCCGGGTCCGCAGGATCTCGATCTCGACTTCGTCGGCGAGCTTCTCTTGATCGCTCACTTGGATCTCCGTTTCGTTTTGCGGTGACTGGCCGTACCAGCTTAGTAAACGGCATCCCCGGACGAGCGGCAAAGCAACGCAATAACGGTGCGCCCGTGGACGCAGGTAGGGCAAAAACTCGGGTCAAGGGGCGATAGCTGCGTGAAGTACAGTCATGCCTTCCAGCAGGCAGTGCACACCTCGGCCCCCTGACCAGGTAGCTCTCTGGGGGTCGACGTCCCCCTCGGACACCCAACCAGACTCACCGCGCCGACGGCCATGCCGGCGAGGGGCTGATGAGCCGTCGCAAACCGCTGACGGGCTCGTCGGGCACTTCATGCGGTGTATGCGTCCGGATGTCCCACCTCCAGTATCTCAACGTCGGTGACCTGATCGCCGGCGCCGGCGGTGATCCGTGGGCGGTCAACCAGAGTCTGCAGGTGACCTGAAATGCAGAGCACTTCGTCGAGGCTGGCGGTGCGCGGCCCGGCGCCGGTGGCAAGTTGCCCGGGGTCGCTGCTCCGCACACCGCGGGCCTGATCCAGGCGTGCGGTGTCGAACATCGCCGGGCCGGTGGCCATTGCGTCGGTGAGCAGGTAGCGGCCGGCGTCGGGTGCCCGGCGCACCGCTTCCTCCGCTGCGCTCGCGCCAGTCAGCTTCACCGCGTCGGCGAAGTTGATGCTCACTTGAAACACCTGTGGTTCGGCGTCGAGCACCGCGGTCAGGCGGGTGATGTAGTTCGCGGGGGCGAAAAACCGCCAGCCTTCGCCCAGGTGCAGCCAGAACCGTCCGTCGATCTGAGCGCGCAGCTGCGCCAGCTGGGGGGCGGGCTCGTCGCCGGATCGGCGACGGGCGAACTCGAGAAAACCATAGCGTTTCCGCAGCTTGGCGCGGTCGGGGGGCGACAGGCCGGTGTCGAGCACCAGGAAGCGCCCGACCCGTGACACATCGAGGCAGCAGTTCAGAAACGAGTTAATGGTCTGCTCTGTGGTCTGGCGGTCCGGTCCGGCGATCAGGCTGACGGTGACGTCGGCGTGTCCCTGACCTGCGGTCAGGGACTGTATCAGGGCTTCGGGGTAGGGTGCGGCCGCCTCGATCATGGCCGGCACCGAAAAGTCGCGGTTGGCCGCGATCCTTTGCCGATCAGGGTCGGGGAGATCGGGGCGGGCCAAAAGGCCCCGACACAGCGTAAACGCCTCGGCGTGGTTACCGATCCACGATGCGCACACCGCCTGCTCATCGGTTGCGCGCCAGGAGTAGACGTCCGCGTATCTGGGGACAAAGAGGTCGTCTTCGGGAAAGGGGATTTCGGCCGCGCGCTGGGCAAACAGGTACGCCGACTTGTAGTCCTGCTCGCTGCGACACCGAAAGGCGATGGCATGCAACGCCTCGGCGCGGGTCGGTCGAAACTTCCACGCCTTGAGGTAGGCCTCCTGAACATCCGCCCACGGCTCACCGAGTTCCGCCATCGACTCCGCGAGCCGATACATCGCCCAGTAGACCTCCTCGTCGCAGCCGCCCATCTTGATCCGCCGCTCACACCACTTCCGCGCGTTCTCGAAATCCTCCATACGGAAGTAGGTCTCGGCTAGGAAAAAGACCGACCGCGCATCCTTGGGGTTGCGCTTGACCTTGGCCAGCAACCAATCGCGCTCCTGCGCAGACTTATGTTTGAACAGGCTGTAGGTGAACAGCTGGCGCTCGCGGAGCTGATCATCTGCGCTGCGGGCTTTGCCTTCCAGGTGCACATCGATGCCAGGGTCTTCCCGCGCAGACGTCTGGTGGGTGACACCTTCAAGGCCTTCGGCCAGCGCACGCTGCAGGATGGCGGCCTGGTCGCGAGCGGAGAATGCCTGGTAGCCTCGCTCGGCGAGCTCGCGTCGCGCGCGGTCGTCGCCGACGAGCTTCACACAGCGATCGATCAGTCCGTCGTAGTCCGCAAACGCGATGCCCGACTCCAGGTCGCGCTCCAATGTCGGATCGGCACCACTCTCGGAGACCACCGCGCGTCTATTGGCGAGCAGATAGGAAACACGCGTGATTTCGAAGATTTTCGCTTCCCAGTAATGGATGTTAAGGACGATCTTTGAGCGTGCGATCCAGGCATCGCGACTTGCGCCGTAGACGTACGATAGCCATTTGACACGAAGACCTCGGTCGTGCAGTTCCCTGAGGACCGCGTATCGGCGCCCGTTGAGCGCGCCGTAGAAAAGCACATCGATGTCCTCGGGGGCTGGGGCGATCCGTGTCAGCTCGGGGACGTATCCGATCGGAACGTAGGTGGGCCGGGGCAACCCCATAGCAGCGAGCCGCTCGACGTTGGCTTGACTGTAATCCCAAGTCGGGTAGCGCCGGAAAAGGCCGACGAATTCAGGCATCGTCATCCACGGCAAGTCGTCACCCAATTGCTCGAGGTTGTAGAAGATGGGGTTTTTTGGAGGCTCCAAGCCGTACTGGACGAGGAGGTTTCCGCCGAGCACGATGGTGCTGCGATCGTCGAGGTCGAGACGGTTGGTCAGCACCGAGTCATGCCCAAGCGCCAAAAGACCATGGTGCAGTGCCTCGGCGACCTCGTTAAAAGCTCCGCCGCTGATGTCATGATGAGAGGGAGGTGACACAACCGCGACGGCGAAACGCATGGGTGCAAATTACAGCAAGAGGATTGCACTTGACCCCGTTTAGCCTGAATTTGCATGCAACTTGGTGTGACACGATGCCAGTTGGCGAAAGTGCCTGTCCTGCAGAGGATAACGAGACTGCTCATGGTCGATCATTCCGAGTGAGAGGGCACTTTCTGGATCAAGAGCCGCGCAGCGGTTTGTTGGGTGAAAGTGTCGGCGGACGGCCGGGGCGTGGGTGTGGTACCCCCGTGCGGGCATGTTGGGTGAGGTCGCAGATTTGACCGGGCTGTCGTCGTAGGTGACGGCGGCGTTGGCCGACGACTACCAAGGGTCGTGGATTGATGCGCCCGGGGATTTGTTCGCCGACCTGGCTGCCGCGGTTGCCGACGGCGCGGATTGTGTCGATGGGGTCGGCCAGTTGTGGGGCGACCGTGAGCATGTGTACGGCTGGGTCGACAACCACACTGTGGATCAATTCCCGCGGCACAACTCCGAATAGACGCAGCTGCTCCGCCGCTCTGTGCGCTTCCTCCGAATGCGCATCATGTCGCGGGTCGTCATTCCTCGGGAATGTAACGACTGCACAAAGCCGGCGCACTGTCTTCGGCACGGTCACGGCTCAAACGAACCGTTCCGATCCCGCGGCATATCGATATCCACCGGTATCCACCGGGCCGTTGACCCGTGGTCACTGTCTTCGACGTCGAACCATTACAAGAATCCCCGCTCCCGCGTCCGGCCGGATTCCTCGACTCATAGCCCAGCGGACGGGTCAGCTCGGTCCGCAACGAACGCTCCAGCACCGCCTTGGTCAAACCAATTCAATAGGCCGTCCGCACCGACGATCGGGCGTCCACGCCTTCACCGCGTCCTTGATCAACGAATCCAGCGCCTCAGCCGAAAACGTCTCCACCACTTGGCGAGTCGCCGGCTTCTCCCTACCCCGAAGATGCTAGGTCCCCGGTCCACAAACCACTCTTCCTGTCCGCAGAACGGCTGGTCCGATGATGGACCACCCCTAACTTACCCAGATGGAATCACACCGTTTTCTTGCGGGCCCAACAGGCGGTAACCGATAATCCCCACGATGGGGGGCCCGCCCCGTGATACAAGCTCCCAGCTGACCACGGATCCGGGATCCTCGATCGACAGTCGACCGGAAGGGCCTACCTCCGCAATGAACGAGGAAGCGAACGCAGACATCCTCTCGCGCCGTTACGAGAGGTACCCAGAACCCATACAAGACCTTGAGGCGTGGACCGACAGTAATTGGGAGTGGTTCGACCCGGTCCACGCTCACTCGACTTTGTGGCCCGACCGCGACTATAAGCCCGATCTCGATATTTTGATCGCTGGCTGCGGCACCAACCAGGCCGCGGTTTTCGCGTACACCAACCGTTCCGCGAAGGTGGTGGCGGTCGATATCAGTCAACCGTCGCTGGACCATGCGCAATATCTGAAAGACAAGTACGCCCTACAGAACCTGGAGTTGCATCGGCTTCCGATAGAGGAGCTGTCATCGCTAAAGCGAAACTTCGACCTCATCGTGTCAACCGGCGTCTTGCATCTCTTGCCAGACCCAGTGGCGGGCATGAAGGCACTTAGGGGTTGTCTACGGCGAGATGGCGCTCTGGGCGTCATGCTTTATGCGAAGTCCGGCCGAATAGGCGTCGAAATGCTGCAATCGGCCTTCCGTGACTTGGGCATGGGCCACGACGACGCATCGGTTCAAATGGTCAAAGAAGTGATCTCGGCGCTCCCGCTAGAACACCCCGTCCACAGATACTTCAAGATAGCGCCGGTTTCCGCCCAGACCGATGCCGCCCTGGCGGATACCTTCCTGTATGGCCCTGAGCGCAATTACACCGTCGATGACTGCCTCGATCTCGTGACGTCAGCTGGGTTGGCATTTCAGGGATGGTTCATCAAGGCGCCGTACTACCCGCATGATTGGTTCAGACCCGGGAGTTCACTCCATCAGGCGGTGAGCGCGTTGCCCGAGGCTAAGCTCTGGTCCGTAATAGAGCGTCTTCACGTGATGAACGGCGCCCATTTCTTCATGGCATGCCGTTCCGACCGGCCGAAGAAGAGCTACGAAATCAGTTTCTCCACTCCCGAGTGCCTCGAGTACGTTCCGCGGATGCGGATGCGCTGCGGTATCGAGGGGGAGGAGATTTTCCGGCCGAATTGGCGCACGAAGGTCACGCCGGCTCAAACGCGATTCCTGCAGCACGTCGATGGCCGGCGCACGATTCGTCAGATCGCCGATCGGGTCGCCAAGTGCGGGGAGTCGTCCGGCGCGAGCAAGCGTGACCTGGAGGAGTTCGGTCGCCGGCTGTTCGAGTCGCTGTGGCGTCTGGACTTCACTGCGATGATGCTGAAGAAAAATCAGTCCGCATAGACAGGTCGGCTGAGTGTGCCGATCGGCCGCTACCCGGGTAGCGACGAGTGTGAACACTCGGTGACCGTCGCCGCCGCCCCACCATGGCGGCCCACGGTTGCCCCGGCCCGCCCGATGATGTCCAGTGTGGGGACGCCGGCGCGACCGAATAGCGAAGCGCGTTAACCTAATTCACGCCATACGACCGAGCGGCGATGATCCTGGCCGGCCCGGCGCGGAAATCAGCGTTTTCGAGTGCGTCCGCGCTTGCGGTGGATAATACCCCAGGGGGTATGGTATATCTTGAATGCGGGACGCCGCCATCAGGGCGTTTGTGCCGGATGGCTTCGGGTACGGGGCCGAACGGCCCTACCCAGCATCGCGGCGTGGTGATGACACTGAGCAAGAAAGGCCAGGACACCAGTGGCCGCCAGAGGAAAGGAAACACCGGTGTTGACCCTTCTCAAGAAGGCGTGGGTGCCGCTCGTCGTCGTGGTCGCGGTCGTTCTTGGTGGCATCACCGTCAATCGGCTCCGCGGCGTCTTCGGCTCCGACGCGATCTTCACCGCAACCGGCAGCAGCGCCGAACCGCTCGAGGCAACGCACGTGAAGCGGGTGACCTATGAGGTTTACGGTCCCAGCGACACGGCGGGAAGCGTGAGTTATCTAGACGTCAAGGCCCAGCCGGAACAGGCGAACTTCACCAGCCTGCCATGGACACTCACGATCACGACGACGGTGCCGGCCGTGATCGCCAGCGTGGTCGCACAGGGCAATAGCGACAACCTCGGCTGCCGCATCACCGTCAACGGTGAGCTCAAGGACGAACGGTCCACCGCCGGCCGTCACGCGCAGACTTCCTGTCTGGTGAAGGCCGCATGAACACCGACAACGACGCCCGCCCGAGATTCATGCGGTTCGTCCGCAGGTTCGCGTGGCCCATCATCATCGGATGGCTCCTGCTGACGGTGGCCCTGAATGTGCTTGTGCCGCCCATCGAGTCGGTCGCACGCAAGCACGCGGTCACCATGTCGCCCCAGGACGCGCCCGCGATGATCGCGGCCAAGCGCATCGGCGCGACCTTCCACGAGTCGGACTCCGACAGCATCGCGATGATCGTCCTGGAGAGCGATCAGCAACTCGGCGACGCGGCGCACCGCTACTACGACGGCCTGGTGCAAAAACTGCAGGCCGACCCGAAGCACGTGCAGCACGTGCAAAACGTGTGGGGAGACCCGCTCACGGCCGCCGGCGTCCAGAGCCGCGACGGCAAAGCCGCTTACGTCCAGCTCAACCTGGCCGGCAATCAGGGCAGCACGCTGGGCAACCAGTCCGTGGACGCGGTGCGCAAGATCGTCGACAAGGCGGAGCCCCCCAAGGGGCTGAGGGTCTACGTCACGGGCCCGGCGCCGCTGACGACGGACATGAACGAAGCCGCCGACAAGAGCATGTTCAAGATGATGGGCGTGACGGGCGTGGTCATCATGATCATGCTGTTCATCGCCTATCGGTCGATCAGCACGGTGCTGCTGGTGCTCGTGATGGTCGGCTTCGAGATGGGCACGGCCAGAGGGCTTGTCGCGCTGCTCGGCAACAACGAATTGTTGGGATTTTCCACGTTCGTCGTCGCCATGCTGTCGTCCCTGGCCATCGCGGCGGGAACCGATTACGCAATCTTCCTCATCGGTCGCTACCAGGAGGCCCGCCAGGCGGGTCAGGATCGAGAAACCGCCTGGTACACGATGTTCCGTGGGACCTCGCACATCATCCTGGGCTCGGGGCTGACCATCGCCGGAGCCACCCTCTGCCTGCACCTGGCGCGACTGTCGTACTTCAAGGCGCTCGGCATCCCATCCGCCATAGGGCTGCTCGTCGTCGTCGCGGGAGCGATGACCGCGGCGCCGGCCATTGTCGCGGTGGCCACCAGGTTCGGTTTGCTCGACCCGAGGCGGATGATCAAGACGCGCGGGTGGCGGCGCATCGGGACCGCCACGGTGCGCTGGCCCGGCCCGGTGTTCGCGGCCTCGCTGGCCATCGCCATCGTCGGCATCCTCGTCATGCCCAGCATGAAGATCAGCTTCAACGACCGCTACTACACACCCGCCAACGTGCCGTCGAATGTCGGATACGCGGCCGCGGAGCGCCATTTCAGCGCCGCGACAATGAATCCCGACATCCTGATGATCGAGAGCGATCACGACATGCGCAACAGCGGAGACATGATCATTCTCGACCGGCTCGCCAAGGACATCTTCCGGTCGCCGGGAATCGCGATGGTGCAAAGCATCACCCGGCCGCTGGGCGGGCCGATCGAGCACACGTCGATACCGTTCCAGATCAGTGCCCAATCGATCCCCATCCAGCAGAACCTTCAGTTCATGAAGGACCGCACCGCCGACATGCTCAAGATGAGCGACGATCTGGGCGCCATGATCGGCTCGATGGAGCGGATGCAGGGCTTGCTGGGTCAGATGAGCAGCGCGACCCATCGCATGGTCGGCGACATGGGCGACATGCAATCCACGCTGGACGAGATGCGGGACCACCTGGCGGACTTCGACGATTTCGCGAGGCCGTTCCGCAGCTACCTGTATTGGGAACCACACTGTTTCAACATCCCCGTCTGCTGGGCTTCGAGGTCGGTGTTCGAGGCGATCGACGGCGTGGACAAGTTCAGCGCGAACATGAGCACGTTGATCAAGGACATGAACAACGTCGACGCGATCATCCCCCAGATGATGGCCCAGTTCCCGCCGATGATTGCCGTCGCGAAGTCCATGCAGGGCACCCTGCTCACGATGCACAGCAGCTTCTCGGGTCTGGTGACGCAGATGGCCCAGATGACCGATACGGCGAGTGCGATGGGTCAGGCCTTCGACGCCTCCAGGAGTGGTGACTATTTCTACCTGCCCCCGGAAGCGTTCCAGAATCCCGACTTTCAGCGTGGTCTGAAACTCTTCCTCTCACCGGACGGCAAGGCCGCGCGCTTCATCATCACCCACGACGCGGACCCGGCGACCCCGGCGGGCATCGCCGCGGTCAAGCCCGCGCTGAATGCCGCGCATCAAGCGGTGAAGGGAACGACGCTCACTGGCGCCAAGTTTTACCTCGCCGGGACGGCGGCGATATACCGCGACATCCAGGCCGGCTCGCAGTACGACCTGTTGATCGTCGGGATCGCCGCCCTGACACTGATTTTCGCGGTCATGGTGATCATCACCCGAGCGCTGGTCGCGTCCCTGGTGATCGTCGGGACGGTGCTGCTGTCGCTGGGCGCCGCGTTCGGGCTGTCGGTGCTGGTGTGGCAACACCTCTTCGGCCTGGAATTGAACTGGATCGCACCGGTGTTCGGATTGATCATCCTGCTGGCGGTGGGATCCGACTACAACCTGCTGCTGGTGTCACGGTTCCAGGAGGAGATCGGGGCGGGGCTGCGGACCGGCATCATCCGCTCGATGGGGGAGACCGGCAGTGTCGTCACCGCGGCTGGGCTGGTGTTCGCCTTCACCATGATGTCGATGGTCGCCAGCGACCTGCGCTCGATTGGGCAGGCCGGCAGCACGATTGGGCTCGGCCTGCTGTTCGACACCCTGATCGTGCGCTCGCTGATGACGCCGTCGATCGCGGCGCTGCTGGGGCGCTGGTTCTGGTGGCCGATACGGGTGCGCCCGCGCCCCGCCAGCTCCATGCTTCGACCGTTCGGACCCCGTCGGTTGGTGCGCTCGCTGCTGCTGGGCGAGGAAGTGGATGCGGCGGCAAGCAGGCCCCAGCGACTGCACGGCGGGGAACACGCTCCCGACGGGATGGCGTATTCCGGCGCTGCCGGCTCGGGCGTCACCCCGGGTAGCGCCGGGGGGTGAACACCCGGTCGCCGAGATCGTCGGCGTACCACTGCGTTTGCGAGGATCCGACGATCAGCAGGCAGCGCATGTCGACCTCGGCGGGGTCGAGATCGGCCAGGCGCACCACGCGGACGTCTTCATCTGGGCCTGGCACACCCCCGGAAACATTGCGGCCGATCACCACCGGTGTGCCGGGTTCGCGGTGGGCCATCAGCACGTCGCGCATCGCGCCGACCTGCCAGGTCCGCGCCTTGGAAGCCGGGTTGTAGATGGCCAGCACCAGATCGGCGGCGGCCGCGGCGGCCAGCCGCGCGGCGATCACCTCCCACGGCTTGAGCCGGTCGGACAGGGAGATCACCGCGTAGTCGTGGCCCAGCGGGGCGCCGACCCGGCTGGCGACGGCCTGCGCGGCCGTCATCGCCGGAACCACCCGGATCCGCACTCCCGGCCACTGTTTGGCTTCCTCCAGCACCGCGGCCGCCATCGCGAACACCCCCGGATCGCCCGACGACACCACCGCGACGGCGCAGCCCTCCTCGGCCAGCGCGCACGCCAGCCGCGCCCGCGCGGGTTCGTCGGTGTTGTCGCTGGGGTGGCGCCGTTGCCCCTCGCGGACCGGCACCCGATCCAGGTAGCCGCCGTAACCGATCAGGTCGGTGGCGGCGGCCAACTCCCGCCGGCTCTGCGGCGTCATCCAGTCGTTGTCGCCGGGCCCCAGGCCGACGACGGCGACGGTGCCCGTCCGCTGGTCATTTAAGGGCTGCCGGTGCCCGCGACGGCCGCCGGGAAGCATGGCCAGCGAAAAGTACGGCACGCGGGTCTCGTCGACGTCCGCGGCGGGCAGTATCCGCTGCCCGGACGTGCTGGCCCGCTCGACGTAGAACGCGTCGTCCAGCNCCTGCACGTTGCCCCGCGCGGTGAGCTCGAGCGTTCCCGAGCCGAACCCGCTCGCGACGCCGGCCAACGTCGCCAGCTGGGAGGGGGAAATGCCGCCACCGGGCAGCCGGACCCGCACGAGCGCGCCGTCGGCGGCCTGATGCACCTGCAGCGCGCCCGGGCAGGCGTCGGTGTCGCGGGCTCGGGCCACCACCACACGGTACGACCGCCGGACAAGGGGCCGGCCGCGACAGTTGAGTAGCCGACTACGCTAGCCGCCCGGCAACGCCGCGCCGGACACTGCGATTGCCCCATTTCGTCCAGGT
Organism: Mycobacterium interjectum; assembly: GCF_900078675.2. GTDB lineage: Bacteria > Actinomycetota > Actinomycetes > Mycobacteriales > Mycobacteriaceae > Mycobacterium > Mycobacterium interjectum. The sequence continues at coordinate 1,736,859 of NZ_LT546237.1, read as the reverse complement.
CAGGAGCGTGGCATGGGACAGCGCGGTGGTCATGCGGTGGTGCTGGGAGCAAGCATGGGCGGGCTCCTGGCGGCCCGCGTGCTCGCCGACTTCTACGACCGGGTCACGGTGGTCGAGCGAGACATCCTGCCGCTGCATCCCATCAACCGCCGCGGCGTTCCGCAGGGCAGGCTGATCCACGCCCTGGCCGCCCGCGGCACGCAGGTTCTCGACGAACTGTTCCCCGGGTTCGTGGACGAACTCACCGCCAACGGCGCCGCCATCTGGGATGACGGCGACTTTTCGAAGGTGTCGATATCGGTCGGCGGGCACACCACGCCGCGCTCCGGCAGGGCGCCGAATCCGCCCGTGGTCCTCTTCCCGAGCCGGCCGCTGCTGGAATGGAACGTGCGCCGGCGGGTGAAGGCGTTTGCCAACATCACGTTCCTCGAATGCCACGACGTGGTCGGCCTGATCGCCACGCCGGCTCGTGACCGCGTCATCGGGGCCAGGGTCGTCGACCGCGTCCTGGAGCGCGGGAAGGCGCTGCCCGCCGACCTCGTCGTCGATGCGACCGGCCGGGGGTCTCGCACGCCGGTCTTGTTGGAGGAACTCGGCTACGGCCGTCCGCGGGAGGACGAGGTGACGGTCCAGCTCGCCTACGCGTGCCAGCTGCTGCGCCTGGAGCCCGGCGCGATCCGCCAACACATGATCGCCTACTTTCCCGAGCCGGGGCGCCCCAAGATGTTCGGCCTGATCAAGAACGAAAACGACACCTGGATGTTCGGGGTCGGGGCCATGGCCGGGCTGCAACCGCCGGGCGCGACCGCCGAAATGGTCGAATACGCAGAGGATTTCGTGCCTGCCCAGGTGTTGGACGCGTTGCGCGCGGCCGAACCGGTGGGCGCGGTGGTGCACCATCGCGTGCCCTCGAACCGCTGGCGGCGCTACGACAAGATGCGGCGCACTCCCGATGGCCTGCTGGTCGTCGGTGACGCGGTGTGCAGCTTCAATCCCATCTACGGGCAGGGCATGACGGTCGCCGCGATCGAGGCGACGGTGCTGCGGCAATGCCTGCTCCGCGGGGACCGTGGCCTGGCGCGACGCTTCTTCCGTTCGTCGGCAAAAACCGTCCGGGTGGCCTGGCAGACCGCCGTCGGCTCCGACTTGGCCCTTCCCGAAGTGGAAGGGCGCCGGCCCGTGTCGATGCGCATCAGCAACGCCTTCCTGGAGCGGGTGCTGACCGCCGTCGAGGTCGACCCCGTCGTGGCCGGGCAGTTCGTCCGGGTCACGGCGATGGTCGACCCGCCGGCCCGGTTGTTCCGCCCGTCGATTTTGCGGCGCGTCGCGCGAGCCCGGGGCCGTCGGCCGACCGGTGTCCAACCCGTCGACGACGGGGTCGACGTCAACCGCGAGGAAGAGAAGGGGAGTCGGATGTCGACCGACAACATCGAGGTGACCAAGAGGGGATACGAGGCATTCACCGCGGGTGACCTCGAAGCGGCGTTGGACGTCTTCAGCGACTCGGCCGAGTGGACCGTCAACGGCGACAGCATGATCGGCGGGACGTATCGGGGCAAAAACGAGCTCACCGAGCTGTTCATGCGGCTGTCGGAGAAGGCGACCAAGGTCGAGACGAAGCGCTACCTCGCCGACGGCGACGTCGTCATGGTCCTGACCCGAGTCAGCGTCGGCGACGAGAGCGCCGACGAGGCCGACGTGTTCGAGTTCCGCGACGGCAAGGTCGTCAAGGCCCACTCGTTCGGCGACACCGCCATGCAGGAGCGCGTGTTTGGCAGCAAGCGGGTGGCGACCGGGTAGTTGTCGCTCAGGACGTTCCCGTCCGCCGCGCATAATCCTGGCGCTTGTCGGTCTCCAGGTCGCTGGTAAAGACGCGGTCCGTGCCCACCGCGCGTCCGATCGCCTCCGCTATGCCTTGCGGCATCAGCCGTTGCGCCGACGCCATGATGCCCATCGAGCGCGGAACGACCACGCGCCGTTTGGGTTTGGCGATCACGCCGACGACGGCCCGGGCGACGTCTTCCGGCTCGGCGTTCTTGAAGCCCCGGGCGTGTCCGACGCCCGCGACCATTTCGGTGTTCGTCAGGGTCGGCATGATCGTCGAGAAGTGGAGGCCGCGGCCGCGGTTCTCCATGCGAACCGAGTCGGTGTACCCGAGCACGGCGTGCTTGGTCGCGCAATAGGTGGCGATGCCCGCGCACGGCAGCACGCTGCCCATCGACCCGATGTTGACGATGTGGCCCCGTCCGCGCGGCAGCATCCGTTGCGCGGCCAGTTTGGTGCCCAGGATGACGCCGCTGATGTTGACGTCGAGCACCCGCCGGGTGACGGCGTCGGGCTCGTCGACCGCGCTGCCCGCGGCGATGACCCCGGCATTGTTCACCAGCACGTCAAGGGGCCCTAGCTCGTCTTCGACGGCGTCGAGAAAAGCCGCGAAGGACGGGCGGTCCGTCACGTCCAATCCGCGGCGCACGGTCAGACCCAACCGGCCACCCGCCTCCCGCACGGCCGCTTCGTCGATGTCCCCGATAGCGACCTTGGCGCCCAACCCGTGCAGGGCCGTGGCGATGGCCAGGCCGATTCCTCGGGCACCGCCGGTGACGGCAACGGTTTTTCCGGAGACCTTCATCCCCACAGTGTTGCTCCGAGCGTGCAGCCACGGTGCGGTTCGCGCGAATTTTTCGCCCTGGGTGCACGTTCGGCGCGATTGGATCCGCGTCGGTCCGGGCACACTCGTCCCCGTGCGGACGCAGGAATACGCCCCGGGGCGTTTGGTCGACGTGTTCGGCGACTCATCGCAACCCACGGTCTTGCTGTGGCACGGCATGCAGACCGACGCCCGCGCCGCCGTCCGCCCCCTGGCCGGCATGCTCGCCGATCGCGGTGCGGCGGTGGTGGCGCCCGATTGGAATTCCCACGCCGAGGACGGCGGGCGCGGCGACCTGTTGCGATCGCTCGAGTTTGCCCGCGACCTCGCGACCGGCGCCGCCCTGGTGCTCGTCGGGTGGTCGCTGGGCGGGTGCGCCGCCGCGGGCCTGACGCTCGCGCGCTTCGACCTCGCCCTGGCGCATACCGTCTGCCTGGCCGGCGCGTTCATGGTCCCCGATCCGATCTCCGGTCGCGCGCCGAGCGACATGCTGTCCGCCGATCGCATCGGGTCACCGTTCACGTTGCTGCACGGCCTCGCCGACGACGCCGTGCCGGTGGCCGCCAGCAGGGACTTCGCCGCCGACCTCGAGCGGATCGGTTGGCCCGTCGAGCTGGTGGAGCTGGACGCCGATCACGGGTCGATCGCCGGCGCCGACTACGACCCCGTTGCGGACCGCTACGAGCCCGCCCGGGGCCGGCGGGCGCTCGAGGTGGCGGGCGAGGTCGCCGCTCGCATCGCGGCGACGCTGGGGTACGAATGATGGGTGGCTGAGCCGACCATCCTGCTGCTGTCGACGTCCGACACGGACCTGATCAGCGCCCGTTCCAGCGGCAAGAACTATCGGTGGGCCAACCCGTCGCGCCTGTCCGACGAGGAATTGCCGGACCTGCTCGCCGGCGCAGAGATCGTGGTGGTCCGCATCCTCGGCGGTTACCGCGCCTGGCAGGGCGGCATCGACACCGTGCTCGCCAGCGGCGTCCCGACGGTGCTGGTCAGCGGCGAACAGGCCGCCGACGCCGAGCTGACCGGCCTGTCCACCCTGGCCGCCGGCATCGCGGTGCAGGCGCACATCTACCTGGCCCACGGCGGCGTGGACAACCTGCGCCAGCTGCACGCGTTCCTCTCCGACACGGTCCTGATGACCGGCTTCGGGTTCGCCCCGCCCGTGGTGACCCCGACCTGGGGTGAGTTGGACCGGCCGAATGCCCTGGACACGGGCGGTCCGACCATCGCGGTGCTCTACTACCGCGCCCAGCAGCTGGCCGGGAACACCGCCTACATCGAGTCGCTGTGTCGGGCCATCGAAGACGCCGGCGGACGCGCGCTGCCCGTCTACTGCGCCTCGCTGCGCACCGCCGAACCCGAACTGCTGCACCGACTCGGCGACGCCGAAGTGATGGTGGTGACCGTGCTGGCCGCCGGGGGACTGCGGCCCGCGACCGCGGCTGCCGGCGGTCAGGACGACAGCTGGAACATCGAACACCTTGCGGCCCTGGATATCCCGATCCTGCAGGGCCTGTGCCTGACCAGCCCGCGCGATCAATGGCGGGACAACGACGACGGCCTGAGCCCCCTCGACGTGGCCAGCCAGGTGGCGGTGCCCGAGTTCGACGGCCGCATCATCACGGTCCCGTTCTCGTTCAAGGAGATCGACGACGACGGGCTGATCTCCTACGTCGCCGACCCGGAACGCTGCGGGCGCGTCGCGGGCCTGGCGCTCCGGCACGCGCGCCTGCGGCACGTCGCGCCCGCCGACAAACGGGTGGCACTGGTCTTTTCGGCCTACCCCACCAAGCACGCCCGGATCGGCAACGCGGTCGGGCTGGACACGCCGGCCAGCGCGGTCGCGCTGCTGCGGGCGATGCGCGAACGCGGCTACCGGGTGGGTGATCTGCCCGGGGTGGAAGCCGAGGACGGCGACGCCCTGATCCACGCGCTGATCGAACGCGGCGGGCAAGACCCCGACTGGCTCACCGACGGCCAACTGGCCGGCAACCCGATCCGGGTGTCCGCCGCGGACTACCGTGCCTGGTTTGCGAGCCTGCCCGCCGAACTCACCGACGCCGTGATCAAGCATTGGGGCCCTCCGCCCGGCGACCTGTTCGTCGACCGCAGCCACCACCCCGACGGCGAGATCGTCATCGCCGCAATGCCAGCGGGCAACGTGGTGCTGATGGTGCAGCCGCCCCGCGGCTTCGGGGAAAACCCGGTCGCCATCTACCACGACCCGGACCTGCCACCCAGCCACCACTACCTGGCCGCCTACCACTGGCTGGAGGCCGGGTTCCACGCCGACGCCGTCGTGCACCTCGGCAAGCACGGCAACCTCGAATGGCTGCCCGGCAAGACGCTGGGCATGTCGGCGGCCTGCGGGCCCGACGCCGCGCTGGGCAACCTGCCGCTGATCTACCCGTTTTTGGTCAACGACCCCGGCGAGGGCACCCAGGCCAAGCGGCGCGCGCACGCCGTGCTCGTCGACCATCTCATCCCGCCGATGGCGCGCGCCGAAACCTACGGCGACATCGCGCGTTTGGAGCAACTGCTCGACGAGCATGCGAACGTGGCCGCGCTGGATCCCGGCAAGTTGCCCGCGATCCGCCAGCAGATCTGGACGCTGATCCGCGCCGCCAAGATGGACCACGACCTCGGGCTGACCGAGCGGCCCGCCGAGGACGCCTTCGACGACATGATCCTGCACGTCGACGGGTGGCTCTGTGAGATCAAGGACGTGCAAATCCGCGATGGGCTGCACGTCCTCGGCCAAAAGCCCACGGGGGAGGCCGAACTCGACCTTGTGCTGGCCATCCTGCGGGCGCGCCAGCTGTTCGGTGGCGAGCAGACCATTCCCGGCCTGCGGCAGGCCCTGGGCCTGGCCGAGGACGGCACCGACGAGCGGTCGGCGGTCGACCGCGCCGAGGCGACGGCCCGGGGGCTGGTCGGCGCGCTACAGGCCGCCGGCTGGGATCCCGCCGCCGCCGACCGGCTCACCGACGACGCCGAGGTCGCCGCCGTGCTGCGGTTCGCGGCCACCGAGGTGGTGCCCCGGCTGGCCGGCACCGCAGCCGAGATCGACCAGGTGCTCAGGGCCTTGGATGGCCGGTTCATCCCCTCCGGCCCGTCGGGGTCGCCGCTGCGCGGCCTGGTCAACGTCCTGCCCACCGGGCGCAACTTCTACTCCGTCGACCCCAAGGCGGTCCCCTCGCGGCTGGCCTGGGAAGCCGGTGTGGCGCTGGCGGATTCGCTGCTGGCCCGCTATCGCGCGGACAACGGGCGATGGCCGCAGTCGGTGGGGCTGTCGGTGTGGGGCACCTCGGCGATGCGCACCGCCGGCGACGACATCGCCGAAGTCCTTGCGCTGCTGGGTGTCCGGCCGGTCTGGGACGACGCGTCGCGGCGCGTCGTCGGCCTGGCGCCGATTCCGCTTGCCGAGCTTGCCCGCCCGCGCATCGACGTCACCGTGCGCATTTCGGGGTTCTTCCGGGACGCCTTCCCGCACGTCGTCACCATGCTCGACGACGCGGTGCGATTGGTCGCCGACCTCGACGAACCCGCCGAGGACAACTACGTGCGCGCGCACGCCCAGGCCGACCTGGCCCAGCACGGCGACCAACGCCGTTCCACCACAAGGATCTTCGGATCCAAGCCGGGCACCTACGGCGCCGGGTTGCTGCAACTGATCGACAGCCGCAACTGGCGCGACGACGCCGACCTCGCGCAGGTGTACACCGCCTGGGGCGGATTCGCCTACGGGCGCGACCTGGACGGGCGCGAGGCCGTCGACGACATGAACCGCCAGTACCGGCGGATCGCGGTGGCCGCCAAGAACACCGACACCCGAGAGCACGACATCGCCGACTCCGACGATTACTTCCAGTACCACGGCGGGATGGTCGCCACGGTGCGCGCGCTGACCGGCCAGGCGCCCGCCGCCTACATCGGCGACAACACCCGGCCCGACGCGATCCGCACCCGCACGCTGTCGGAGGAGACCACCCGGGTGTTCCGCGCCCGCGTGGTCAACCCGCGCTGGATGGCGGCGATGCGCCGGCACGGCTACAAGGGCGCGTTCGAGATGGCGGCGACCGTGGACTACCTGTTCGGCTACGACGCCACGGCGGGGGTGATGGCCGACTGGATGTATGAGCAACTGACCGAGCGCTACGTGCTGGACGCCGAGAACCGCAAATTCATGGCGGAATCCAACCCGTGGGCGCTGCACGGCATGGCCGAACGGCTGCTGGAGGCCGCGGGCCGCGGCATGTGGGCGCAGCCGCAACCGGAAACGCTCGACGGCCTGCGCCAGGCGCTGCTGGAAACCGAAGGCGACCTGGAAGGCTAAATGAAATCCGACCCGCCGTCCACGTTGACCGTGGCGCCGGTGACGTAACCATTCCGCCGCGACGCCAGGTAGGCGGTGATGGAAGCGACCTCTTCGGGTAGTCCGGCGCGGCCCAGGTCGCAGGGCTGGTGGAAGTTGTTGTCGATCCAGGTCATGACATCGACCGGGTTGGTGGCGTCGAGGCCGTCGGCGGCGAGGATGTCTTTGAGCACTTCGGTGAAGCTGGCGGTCACGATGGTTCCGGGACACACGCAATTGACCAGGATGCCGTCCTTGGCAAGGCTTTTCGACAAGTTCTTGGTGACGCTGGCCAACGCCGCCTTCGACGCCGTGTAGGCGACGATGCGCGGGTTTTGGCGCTGAATCGAGTGCGCGGAAAGCGTCACGATGCGGGCCCAATCCGCGGCGCGCAACAACGGCAACGAGGCGCGGATCGATCGCACCGCCGACATCGTGCCGAGCGTGAACGCGTCGTCCCATTGCGTGTCGTCCATCTGCTCGAAATAGCCGTCGCCCGGCCCGATCGTGTGCACGAGGCTGTTGAGTTGGCCCCAACGCTCCGAGACTGCGGCGAAGCCGTCGGCGATGGACTGGGCATCGGTCATGTCCACGCTGATCCCGACGGCATCGGGAGCGCCCGCCTCGCGCAGCGACACCACGGCGGCATCGAGCGATCCTCGGCTTCTGGCCATCACCGCCACGCTGGCTCCCTCGGCCGCAAGGGTTTCGGCGATAGCCAGCCCCATACCCTTGCTGCCGCCGGTGACCACGGCCGTCGATCCCGCGAACCCCAGGTCCATCCGCGTCTCCCATCTGGTTGTCGTGTGACTGGTCAAACCTGGGCAATGGCTTGCGCCGCCACGCCCAGCCCGCCCAGGCAAAAGCGAAGGATGCGCGCGCGGACGTCGTCGCGGTCGCAATCGCCGGTCGCCCATTGCCGCTCGATGCCCGCCCACACCACCGCGTGAATGGCTTGCGCGTCGGCCACCGGATCGATGTGATGGAACACCCCCTTGTCCAGGCCGCGTTGCAAAGCCGCACTGAGCGGCTTGAGCAACTGCTCGTACGCCGGCTGGACCAAGTTGGGGGAGGCGAACATCTGCGATTGAGCCTCCAGCGATACGCGGCGCAAATCCGATCTGATGCTGTCGTCGAATGCCAAGTCGAGTCGTCCATCGATCCACGCCGCAACCGCGCCGATCTCCGTGTTGGCCGAAGCCATTCGGCGCCGTAGTCGGCGTTCCTCGACGCGCGCCATTTCGAGGAACAGCGCGGCCACCAGTTCGTCTTTGGAGCCGAAATGCCGATAGAAAGCGCGGGTGCCCACCGCTGCGCCGTCGAGAACCGCGGCGATGCTGAGCCCCTGAAAGCCCTGCTCGCGCAGTGTCTTTGCGGCGGCGGAAAGGAGCTCGCGGCGCACCGCTGGGTCGGGGGCCAGTTTGTCGCGCCGCCGCGTGCGACGACCATCGAGGGGATCAGGCGGTCGCATCGTAGGCGGCGAGGTAGTCGGAAAACCGCTCCCGAACACCGTCGGGCGTGAGGCCGTAGTCGGCCAGGTCGTATTCGTGGGTACCGCGCGAGCCAGGACGATGTCCCTGAGCCCATCGCGTGACCGACTGCAACGTGGCATCGGTGAAGCTCAGACCCAAAGACTCGTAGCTGGTTTGCAGGGTCCGTACCGGATCGGTTTGCAAATCGGCGAAGGAGACGTCGGCGAATCGCTCGTCGCCCTGCCGGTTGCGGAAATCCATTGCGCGCCGTACAGCTTCAACCCAGCTGTCGACCTGCTCCGTGCCGAGTTCCCCAGCGTCGTTGCGGTCGCTACTCCAGCTGCGCACATACTGGATAAGACTGCAGACGGAGGCCATCACCTTGGCCGGATCACGGTGACTCCACAGGAATTTGGCGTTCGGGTAAGCTTCGACGAGCGCGTCGAGGGCGAACATGTGCACGGGTGTCTTGAGGTGCCACAGAACCGGTGGGCAGTGCCATTGCAGCAGCTTGAGCACTCGCCGGTGAAATGCGTACGTCTCGCGCATGTCGCAACCCATCAGCCACGCCAGGTATTGCGGTGCGCGGACGGCGCCGTCGAAATGGAAGGTGCGAAAGCTCATTCCCATCAGGTCCTGGCATTCGGTCGGGGCCGTCGGCTCGGAGTTGTACATCGTCCTCATCAGCGGGAACATCTCGTCGAGCATTTTCAATCCGGCCTCGGCCTGCGCGATTCGCGGGTCGGTGTGCTCGGTGGCGGCCTCCGGCGGTGGGGTCGGTGCTTGGGATTCCCACATGCGCAACGACCGGAACTGGGGGTCGGCGGCCACCAGTTGGCTCAGCGCGGTGGTCCCGGTGCGGGGTAATCCGATGACGAACACCGGCCCGCCGACTACCTGGTCATCGATCTCGGGGTGCTGAGCGTAGGCGTCCTCGATCTTGAGGCGTTGGATCAGGGCGTTGCTGATGGTGGCGTGCTGGATGACGCGGCCCATGTCGTTGAGGTCGGCCTCGGTGTTCAACGCCGCAACGATGCGTTCGAGGCCCTCGCGATAGTAGGGCGAACCGAAATCATCGAGACCGGTTGCGGCGCAAGCGCCCTCCTCCAACTCGTCGGCGTCGAACGTCATCGTCCGAACCTTTCGTGCACGGCGCGCCGGCGCGCCGCGAGGATGGATTTCCGCTGTTCGGGGGTGACCATCGCGGTGTCCGACGGCAATTCCGCCCGAATGTCGCCGACGGGCACGACTCGCGTCATCGGTGTCGGCGCCGTTTTGGTGCGCACACAGCGCAGGATGATGGGACCGTTGCTGTGGCCGGCGGTGTCGAGCCAATTCGCGACCCCGGGATCCTGCGCACTCAACACCATGCGCACGAGGCCGTCGGGATCCACCGCGGCCTGATGACCGTTGAGGCTGGATTGGTGGCGCCCGTAGTGAATGGTCTCCCACCACGGGTTGCCGACCGAAAAGCTCCAGTAAATCCCTTCCGGCGGTTGCACTTCGACGATGAGTGCCTCGCCCGGGTGCAGCTCCCACCGGCCGATCACCGGCCTGTTCTCTGCGGCGGCTCCGATATCGGTGCGGTCGATGGGTGGCAGGAACCCGTTTGCCGGGGCCGCCGCACCGAACTGCAAGAAGAACGCCAGGTTGTCCTGGACGAACTCGCCGAGGGCGACCAGTTGCCGCGTCACCGCCCGGTCCGTATCGACCGGACGACTGGTGGTTTCCATCGCGCGGCCGAGCCGCTCGATGCGCAGCGACGACGCCACCTCGGTGTCCCAGTCGTAGAAGAAGTGCCGCACCGTCAGCGTGGGATGCTCGCCGTCGATGCGCATCCAATTGCCCGCTCGCCCCGTCTGTTCAGAGGCTGACAGCACCACCTCGAAGTTTCCGTCGTCATCCACCTCGAGTTCGTCGACCAGTTCGTTCGCCGTCGCCGCGATGCCGTTCATCGTCTGCAATCCGACGTAGCGGGCGGTGCCGCGATTGCCGAACAGTCGGTAAGTTTCCCCGCCGCGCAGCACGGCGCGGGCATAAACGCAGTCCGGACACTCCATTCCCCAAGTCACGACGTCATCGGTACTGGTGCGTCCTACAGCCAGGATCGGGTCCGGATCGAACCGCAACACCTCGTCGATGCCCGCGGTGAGCAAGACCAGCAGGTGCCGGAGCCCGGCGGCGAGGTCGACTCGATTTCGGCTCGCCGGCTCGGATTCCACGGAGCGCGCGGCTTCGCGGAGCCGGTCCATCAGATACGACCACGCCTGTGCCAGGTCGACGTCGCCGCGGTCCTCGGATAACGCCGCTTCGGCGACAGAGAACGGCAACCACGCCGTTGGCTTGTTCGGGTCGCTCACGTTGTCCCCGTTTCGGTCGGTGTCACGGCGTCCTTAAGTGAAAACCTGGTTCACGTTTAAGGTGCGCTGACTATCGCAGCCAATGGGCGCGAATGTCAACGCCGAGGCCGCTGAGCAGACGCAGAATTGCGTCATCGGGGCCCTCCCCGTGCGACTCTGTGTCTGCTCGCGACCGGGAGGTGCGCCCAGCGCGCGAGGTAGGCTCACACCGTGACGCCCACCTTCGCCGACCTCGCCAAGGCGCAGTACATCCTGCTGACCACCTTCACCAAGGACGGAAGGCCGAAGCCGGTGCCCATCTGGGCCGCGGCCGACGGCGACCGGCTGCTCGTCATCACCGAGGCCAAATCGTGGAAGGTCAAGCGAATCCGCAACACGCCCCGGGTGACGCTGGCCACCTGCACCATGCGCGGCCGCCCGACCAGCGAGGCCGTCGAGGGCACCGCGGCCATCCTCGACAAGTCGGAAACCGCCGCCGTCTACGACGCGATCGGCCGGCGGTACGGCATTGTGGGCAAGGTCTTCAACTTCGCCAGCAAGCTGCGCGGGGGCATGCAGAACAACGTCGGCCTCGAGCTGAAAGTGGCCTCCAGCTAAAACAAATGGGCACCGTGCTGATCCCGATCCCGGATCGTGACTTCGACCCGACCGAGGTCGCCGTCAGCTGGCGCGTGCTCACCCACGGCGGGCATCGGGTGGTCTTCGCCACCGAAAGCGGCACCCCCGGCGTCGCCGACGACATCATGGTGACCGGTCGCGGACTCGACGTCTGGTCCGCGCTGCCCGTGCTGGGCGCCGTGCCGCTCGTCGGGCTGGCGCTGCGGGCCAACAAGGACGGCCGCGACGCGTATCGGGACATGGTGGCATCGGCCGAATTTCGGCATCCGCTCAGCTGGTCGCAGGCCGGGCTCGACGGCATCGACGCGCTGCTGCTGCCGGGCGGCCATCGCGCCCGCGGGATGCGGAGCTACGTCGACAGCGACGTACTGCAGCGGCTCGTCGTGGACGCTTTCGCCCGCGGGCTGGTCGTGGCCGCGATCTGTCATGGCGTGCTGCTCGCCGCGCGCAGCGTCGATCCCGCCACCGGTCGTTCGGTGCTCTACGGCCGCAAGACCACGGCGCTGACCTGGGCGATGGAGCGCACCGCGTGGAATCTCACCCGCCTCACCCGATTCTGGGACCGCAACTATTACCGGACCTATACCGAGGAGCCCGGCCAGCCCGCCGGGTACATGTCGGTGCAGTCGGAAGTCACTCGCGCCCTTGCGGATCCGGCCGATTTCTGCGACGTCGAACGCGGCTCGCCGCACCGGTGGCTCAAGTCATCGGGGATCGTGCGTGACACCGCCACCGACCCGCGCCCGGCGTTCGTCGTCGACGACGGCAGCTATGTGTCGGCGCGCTGGCCCGGCGACACGCACACCTTCGCGGCCGTCATATCACGGAAGCTGAAGTGACGCAGCGATTTTCAGTGCTGCGTCAGGATCCCGTAGCGCTGCCACCACTGGTACAGGCTGTTCAGGTCCGGCCCGCCATTGACGGTGGCCAACAGCAGCTGGGCATCGCGGGTCCAGGCGATGTTGGCGCGGTCGTCGACGCTGCCGCAGACCACCTTGCCGCCGATCTGGTTGGCGTTGGACCCGTAACTCCAGGTACCGGGCAGCGGGAAGGTGTTGTTGGCCGGGCACGGTGACACCAGCATGCCGCTGGCGGTCGTCTGGAAATCGCCGGTCAGCGCGTCCAGGTCGTCGTAGAGGGTGAACCGCGCGTAGGTCGGGGTGCCCGAGTCGGTGCCCTGGCTGCAGTCCAGGCTGGCGACGGCGGTCGGGAACGGGTCGGTGGCCCGCGCGCAGGCCGCGGCGCTGTAGCCCGGCGGCAGCAACCCCACGATCTGTTGCTCGGACGGGCTGAAGTCCTTCCCCGAACCGGCCTGGGACGCAACCGTTCTCGCGGCGTCCTTGGTGGGCGCGGGCGCGTCGCGGTCGGAGAGGGCCACGCGTCCGACGCCGATCAGGACCGCGAGCGCAACCAGCGCCGCGCCGATGCCCAGCCACGGGGCACGCCGCCGAATCGCCAACTCGCGCATCGTCCTACCTTAAGGCCGGCGGCGCTACGTCGCTGCCCCGGCCGCCAGATGTTCGCCGAAGAACGCAAAGACGCGGTTCCATGCGTCGTCGGTGGCGGCCTGGTCGTAGCCGAAACCCGTGATGCGAAGCAGCGGCTGGGCGGGAAGGGTGTTGGCGAAGCTGTGCCCGACACCGGGGTAGACCTTGGTGTCGGTGGTGATCTGCTTGGCCTCGGTCACCTCCCGGAATTTCTCCGGCGCGCCCCGGCCCAGCGGATCGCGGCCGCCGAAGCTCGCGACGATCGGGCATGCCCCGTCCAGGGTCTTGTCGAGGTTGCGCGGCAGGGGAGTTCCGTAGAACGGCGCCGAGGCGCCAAAACCCTTGGGCGACATGACAAGCGCGAAGTGGCCGCCCATGCAGAAGCCCGCGATGCCGACCTGCCCCGAGCACTCGGGCATCGCCTTGAGGTAATCGCGCGCCGCCAGGATGTCGTCCAGGGCGCGGCCGCGCTGCGCCTGCATCTCCCGCATCACCCGGGTGATGCAGCGGATGCGGCCACCGCGGGCGTACATGTTCGGGGTGAGGGCCACGTACCCGCCCCGGGCGATGCGCGCGCTGGTCGCCTGCTTGTCCCGGCCATAGCCGAACGCGTCGTGGATCACCACCACGCCCGGCCACGGGCCTTGTCCCTGCGGGACGTCCAGCAGAGCATCGATCGGTCCATCGGGGGTGTCGATCTCAATCGTTGTCATAGCGTCATCTAACTGCAGCCGGGACGGGCGCCACCAGGGGAACTCGGAGGCCGCCCGCGGACGTTTCCGTGACATGTTGTCGCGGCTGTTCTTGATTTACGCCGTCACCGAGTTGGCGGCGGTCATCGCCCTGGTCTCGACGGTCGGGTGGGGCTGGACCCTGCTGGCGTTGCTGGCCACCTCGCTGCTCGGGTGGGGTGTGCTGGCGCCGATGGCGGGATCGCAACTCGTCCGCCAGCTCAGGCAGTTGCGCTCGGACCCCAACGCGGTGAGCGACGGGACGATGGTCACGCTGGCCACCGTCCTGATCCTGCTCCCGGGGCTGGTGACCACGGCGTTGGGGCTGTTGCTCCTGGTTCCGCCGATACGCTCGCTCGCCCGCCCCGGCCTGGCCGCGCTCGGGGTGCGCGGTTTGCGCCGGCGGATGCCGCTGATCACCGACGCCAGGCTGTTCGGCGCAGACGGCCGCGCGGGCTATCCGGGCGACGGCCCCGCTGACTACATCGACGGCGAGGTCATCGACGTGCGGGAGTTCCGGCCGCCCGCCCTGCCGAACGAGATGCGCGGAGGATTCCCCGGGCACCCGGGGTGGGATTAGCCCTGTTGGCGGCGACCCGCTTCGACCCACTGCGCCGCAATCGCGATCACCTTGACCGCGCCGGTGGTCGCCGCACGTAGCTTTGGCCTGTGACATCTCCTGATCGTCCGGACGGCACGCGCACCACGCTGCTGGTCAACGGCCGGGTGCACAGCCCGACCCATCCCGACGCGACCGCGATGGCGGTGCGCGATGGCGTCATCGCGTGGCTGGGCAGCGACGACGTCGGGCGCGGTCAGTTTCCGGGCGCCGAGGTGGAGGACCTGGACGGCGGCTTCGTGGCGCCGGGGTTCGTGGACAGCCACGTCCACCTGACCGCGACCGGCCTCACGCTCAGCGGCCTGGATCTGCGGACCGCCACGTCGCGCGCCCAGTGCATCCGGATGGTCGCCGACTACGCCGCAGCCCACCCAGGCCAACCGGTGTGGGGGCATGGCTGGGACGAATCGGCGTGGCCGGAGAACGCCCCGCCGGCCACCGCCGAATTGGATGCGGTCCTCGGCGACCGGCCGGCCTACCTGGCCCGCGTCGACGTCCACTCCGCGCTGGCGTCGACGGGGCTGCGGCGGCTGGTCGCGGACTTGCCGGCGGCGGGCGGTNCGCGCCGGGCGCTGGCGGGACTGGCCGCGGCGGCGGCCGCGCGGCTGCCCGGGGCTCGCGCCGCGCTGGTGCCGCGGCTGCCGCGGTTGGTGCTCGCCGCCGGGGCTGGCCTGTTGCTGTTCACCAGCTTCCCTTCGCTGAACTGGTGGTGGGGCGCGGTCGTCGCCGCAGCGCTGCTGGGCTGGGTGCTGACGCGTCCGGCCACCACAACGGCGGGTGGCTTCGGCTACGGGTTCGTGTTCGGGCTGGCCTTCTATATCCCGCTGCTGCCGTGGATCAGCTTGCTGGTGGGCGCCGTGCCCTGGCTGGCGTTGGCGACGACGTGCGCGCTCTTTCCCGGTCTGTTCGGGTTGGCGGCCGTCATCGTGCGGCGGCTGCCCGGCTGGCCGGTCTGGTTCGCGCTGGTCTGGGCCGGCCAGGAGTGGCTGAAGTCGGTCTTCCCGTTCGGCGGCTTCCCCTGGGGTGCGGTGGCGTTCGGTCAGACCCAAGGCCCGTTGTTGCCGTTGGTCCAGCTGGGCGGCGTCGCGCTGCTGTCTACCGCGGTCATGCTGGTGGGGTTCAGCGCCACCGCGATCGCGCTGGAGATCGCCAAGTGGTGGAAAGCCGATCACGCCCCCTCGGCCACCGAAGCCCCGGGGCCGCCGCCCGCCGTGGTGTTGCCGGGCATCTGCATCTGCCTGGTGTTGTTCGCAGCGGTCCTGGTCTGGCCGCAGGTGCGCCACGCCGGCGCGGGGGCGGGCGGGGAACCCTCGGTCACCGTCGCGGCGGTACAGGGCAACGTGCCGCGGCTGGGCCTGGACTTCAACGCGCAGCGCCGCGCGGTGCTGGACAACCACGTGCGGGAGACCCTGCGGCTGGCCGAGGACGTGCGGGCGGGGGCGGCCCCGCAACCCCAGTTCGTGATCTGGCCGGAAGACTCCTCGGACGTCGACCCCCTCACCAACGCCGACGCCGCCGAGCAGGTCGCGCGGGCCGTCGCGGCGATCGGTGCGCCGATATTGATCGGCACGGTGCTCGAGGTGCCCGGCCGCACGCCGAACGCCCCCGCCTACACCAACACGGTCATCGTGTGGAACCCGGTCAGCGGGCCGGCCGACCGGCACGACAAGGAAATCGTGCAGCCGTTCGGCGAGTACCTGCCGATGCCGTGGCTGTTCAAGCATCTCTCCGGTTACGCCGACCGGGCCGGCCACATGGTGCCCGGCAAAAGCAGCGGGGTGGTGCACATCGCCGGGGTGCCGGTCGGGGTGTCCACCTGCTGGGAGGTCATCTTCGATCGGGCGCCGCGCAAGGCGGTCCTGGGCGGCGCCCAGCTGCTGGCGGTCCCCAGCAACAACGCCACCTTCAACAAGACGATGAGCGAACAGCAGCTGGCGTTCGCCAAGCTCCGCGCGGTGGAGCACGACCGCTACGTCGTGGTCGCCGGCACCACCGGGATCAGCGCGGTCATCGCCCCCGACGGCGCCGAGCTGGTGCGCACCGACTTCTTCGAGCCCGCCTACCTGGACATGCAGGTGCGCCTCAAGACCAAGCTGACACCGGCAACCCGCTGGGCGCCGATCCTGCAGTGGGCTTTGGTGCTGGCGGCCGGAGCGGCCATTCTGGTCGGGATGCGGCACAATGGATGGTTCGTGCGTCCGGTTCGCCTGAGGTCGCGGCCCCGCGGTGAATCGGCAGACGCCGGTAAGCCCCCGGGCGAACCCCCGCCCGACGAGGGCGACGCCCAGACCGCGCAAGACGCTGCGCCGGACGAGGGCGGCGGTGACGACACTCCGCCCGACGAGGGCGGCCAACCCGATTTCGGGCGACACAGAGGAGCTACATGACCACCGGCCAGCCGGAGCCCCGGGTCCCGGGCAGCCGTCCCAGCGAGCGCGTCCTGGTGATCATCCCGACGTTCAACGAGCGGGAGAACCTGCCGGTGATCCATCGACGGCTCACGGCCGCGTGCCCGGGCGTGCACCTGCTGATCGTCGACGACAACAGCCCCGACGGCACCGGGCAGCTCGCCGACGAGCTCGCGGCGGCCGACCCCGACCGCGTGCACGTGCTGCACCGCACCGCGAAGGACGGCCTGGGGGCGGCTTACCTGGCGGGCTTCGCCTGGGGTCTGGGCCGGGACTATTCGGTGCTCGTCGAGATGGACGCCGACGGCAGCCACGCGCCCGAACAGCTGCACCTGCTGCTGGATGCGGTCGACGCCGGCGCCGACCTGGCCATCGGTTCGCGCTACGTCGACGGGGGCGCGGTGCGAAATTGGCCGTGGCGGCGCTGGGCGCTGTCCTGGACGGCCAACACCTACGCGCGGCTGGCGCTGGGCATCGGCGTCCACGACATCACCGCCGGCTACCGGGCCTACCGCCGCGAAGTCCTCGAGACGATAGGCCTCGACGGCGTGGACTCCAAGGGCTATTGCTTCCAGATCGACCTGACGTGGCGCACCGTCTGCAACGGGTTTGTCATCGCCGAGGTGCCGATCACCTTCACCGAGCGCGAACTCGGCGTCTCGAAGATGAGCGGATCGAACATCCGCGAGGCGCTGGTCAAGGTCACCCGATGGGGCGTCGAGGGGCGGGCGAACCGTCCCCGGGCGATCCGCGCCGACAACCGCGGTTAGCGGCGGCGCGGCGGCAGGTCAGCCGCGGCGGCGCGACCTGATCAGGTCGAGGCGCTCCTTGAGCAGCTCTTCGAGCTCCTCGACCGAGCGCCGCTCCAGCAGCATGTCCCAGTGCGTGCGCGGCGGCTTGACCTTCTTCGGTTCGGGCAGGTCGCCCTCGATGAGGGTGCCCTCCATGCCGTTGCGGCACAGCCAGGTGCCGGGGATGTCGGCGTCATCAGCGAAGGGGACCTCGAACTCCTCGCCGTTCTCGGTGCGATACCGCGCGATCTGGCGCGGCGCGAGGTCGTGATTGCGGTCGGTCTCGTAGCTCACGGCTCCAAGGCGACTGCCTCTCAGAACGCGATCGGCCATGCGTGCTACTCCTTCAGGTCCTGCGGGCTGGGGCTGGTCTGACGTCCAATTCTGTACCGCTTAAGAAAACGATATGACGGTCGGCGTAGTTCCCGGGCCGACACGCGGCGTACGCGACGCGACCTTCAATGATACGCGCGGATGCGGAGCCTGAGGACGCAAGCCGACTACAGTCGGCAGGCGTGACCCGCCGCTCCCACCCCCAACCTTGCCGCTGGTGTGGTCGAGACGTGACCGACGCAGGCATGGGCCGCCGCCGCCAGTACTGCCGGCAGTCGTGCCGGCAACGCGCCTACGAGCAACGCGCCTCGTTGACCCGGGGCTTGGACCGGGACGGGGCCGGGGCCTTGCCCGCCGACGCGGTGGTGCTGTCGGCCGACGAAGCGGCCGACCTGTCCGATCGCGTCTACCAGGTGCGATGCGCTGCCGAGGACGTGGCCACCGCGCTGGACGAGGGGGCCGGGGCGAGGGAACTGCGCGACCTGTGCGACGTGTTGATCCGGGCCGCCCGCGCCGCCGACGGATGGCGCCGGGCGGCCGTCTAACCCGGTTTGACCACCACCGATGGGTATCCGGGTACAGTCGCGCCATGGGCGGCGGACCGGCCGTACTCGGGCGTACAGGCGAAGCCGGTCCTCCTCTGGCAGCCGGGAGTGTCGGACGTTTTTGAAATCGTGCCGGAGTTGGCCATACTCACGAGCGACATTCTCGGGTCGCAGAGCAGCACGACGCTGGTCGAAAAATCCACGAGACCGATTCGTGCAGCAACTTCCGTGACTCGGCCGGGACGCTCGGCAACGGCCGCATCCGGCGGCGACACGACGGCCACATGCCGGGTGAGGGTTAGGCGAGGTTACTAGATGGTGGACCAACTCCAGCATGCGACCGAGGCGCTGCGCAAAGCGCTGGTCCAGGTGGAACGCCTGAAGCGCACCAACCGTGCGCTGCTGGAGCGGTCAAGCGAGCCGATCGCCATCGTCGGCATGTCGTGCCGCTTCCCCGGCGGGGTCGAGACCCCGGAAGACCTGTGGCGGATGGTTGCCGACGGCCGCGATGTGATCACGGAGTTTCCCAACGATCGCGGCTGGGACGTCGCGGGGCTGTTCGACCCGGATCCCGACGCGCGCCACAAGACCTACGCCCGCACCGGGGGCTTCGTCGACGGCGTCGCGGACTTCGACCCCGCTTTCTTCGGGATCGCGCCCAGCGAGGCGCTGGCGATGGATCCCCAGCACCGGATGCTGCTGGAGCTGTCCTGGGAGGCGTTGGAGCGGGCCGGCATCGATCCGGGCGGGCTGCGCGGCAGTGCCACCGGGGTGTTCGCCGGACTCATCGTGCAGGGCTACGGCATGTTGGCCGAGGAGATCGAGGGCTATCGGCTCACCGGCATGACGTCCAGCGTCGCCTCGGGGCGGGTCTCCTACGTGCTCGGCTTGGAGGGCCCGGCGGTGTCGGTGGACACGGCGTGCTCGTCGTCGTTGGTGGCGTTGCACATGGCGGTGCAGTCGCTGCGCTCGGGGGAGTGCGACCTGGCGCTGGCCGGGGGTGCGACCGTCAACGCCACGCCGACCGTCTTCGTCGAATTCAGCCGGCACCGTGGGCTGGCACCGGACGGCCGTTCCAAGGCCTACGCCGCCGCCGCCGACGGGGTGGGCTGGTCCGAGGGCGGCGCCATGCTGGTCGTCGAGCGGCTGTCGGACGCGCAGCGGTTGGGTCATCCGGTGTTCGCGCTGGTGCGGGGTTCCGCGGTCAACCAGGACGGCGCGTCCAACGGGTTGACGGCGCCCAACGGCCCGTCGCAGCAGCGCGTGGTGCGCGCCGCGCTGGCCAACGCGGGGTTGTCGACGGCCGACGTGGACGTGGTCGAGGGCCACGGCACCGGCACGACGTTGGGGGACCCGATCGAGGCCCAGGCGTTGCTGGCCACCTACGGCCAGGACCGCACCGAGCCGTTGTGGCTGGGGTCGATCAAGTCGAACATGGGCCACACACAGGCCGCCGCGGGCGTGGCCGGCGTCATCAAGATGGTGCAGGCGATGCGCCACGAGACGTTGCCGGCGACGCTGCACGTGGATCAGCCCAGCCCGCACGTGGATTGGTCGGCGGGGTCGGTGTCGCTGCTGACCGAGCCGCGCCCCTGGCCGGCCGGCGGCCGGGCTCGCCGGGCGGGCGTGTCGTCGTTCGGGATCAGCGGCACCAACGCGCATGTGATCGTGGAGGCGGTGCCCGCCGCGGAGCCGCCGCGGACCCGCCCCGCACCGGTCGCAGTGCCGTGGGTCATTTCGGGGAAATCCGCAAAGGCGTTGCAGTTACAGGCCGCCCGGTTGGCCGGGTATCTGGGTGCGCATCCAGAGCTCGACGTTGCCGATGTGGCATGGACGCTGGCGGGCCGGTCGAGCTTCGAGCATCGGGCCGTCGTGGTCGGCGGCGATCGGGACCGGTTGCTGGCGGGCCTCGACGAGCTCGCCGCGGACCAGCCCGTGTCGGTCATTCGCGGCACCGCCGCGCCCGCGGGCAAGACCGTCTTCGTCTTCCCCGGGCAAGGCTCCCAATGGCTGGGCATGGGTATCGAATTGCTCGACACCGCACCGGTTTTCGCGCAACAGATCGAGACGTGCGCCGAGGCGTTCTCCGAGTTCGTCGACTGGTCGCTGACCGATGTCCTGCGCGGCGCACCCGGCGCCCCGGGCATGGACCGGGTGGACGTCGTGCAGCCGGTGCTGTTTGCGGTGATGGTGTCGCTGGCCGAACTGTGGAAGTCGGTCGGAGTGAGCCCCGATGCCGTGATCGGGCACTCGCAGGGGGAGATCGCCGCGGCCTACGTTGCCGGCGGGTTGTCGTTGCGCGACGCCGCCCGGGTGGTCACGCTGCGCAGCAAGCTGCTGCGCTCGCTGGCCGGCCCCGGCGGCATGTTGTCCATCGCCTGCAGCACCGAGCGGGCCCGGGAATTGCTGGCGCCCTACGGCAATCGGGTCAGCATCGCCGCCGTCAACGGCCGGTCCGCCGTCGTGGTGTCGGGTGACGTCGCCGCCCTGGACGAACTCGTCGCCTTCTGCGCCGACCTGGAGCTGCGGACGCGGCGGATCGACGTGGACTATGCGTCGCATTCGGTCGAGGTCGAGGCGATTCGCGGTGAGCTCGCCGAGGTGCTGGCCGGCGTCGAGCCGCGCTCGTCGCGCACGGCCTTCTTCTCGACCGTGACCGGAAACCGTTTGGATACCGCGGGATTGGACGCCGAATACTGGTATCGGAACATCCGGCAGACCGTTCAGTTCGACCAGGCGGTGCGCAGTGCGTGCGAGCACGGGTACCGATCCTTCATCGAATCCAGCCCGCATCCCGCCCTGATCGCAGGCATCGAAGACACCGCCAATGATTGCGCCGCCGGCGACACCGAGGCCATCGTCGTCCCCACCTTGGGCCGCGACGACGGCGGCCTCGCGCGGTTCCTCACCTCCGCGGCCACCGCCTTTGCCGCGGGAGTGAGCGTGGATTGGCGGGGCGTGCTCGATGGAGCAGGCTTCGTGGAGCTGCCGACGTATGCGTTTGACCGCCGGCGGTTTTGGCTGTCCGGGGAAGGTGTCGCCGCCGACGCCGCGGGTCTGGGCCTGGCGACCAGCGAGCACCCACTGCTGAGCGCGGTGGTGGAACTGCCGGCCTCGGGCGGGGTGGTGCTGACGGGCCGGTTGGCGCCGAGCCTGCAGGGGTGGCTGGCCGACCATGCTGTATCCGCTGTGGCCGTGTTCCCCGGCGCCGGGTTTGTGGAGTTGGCGATCCGCGCCGGCGACGAGGTCGGTTGCTCGACGGTCGACGAACTGACGCTGCAGGCGCCGTTGCTGTTGCCCGCCAAGGATTCCGCGTCCGGCTCGGTGGCGGTGCAAGTCGTGGTGGGGGCCGAGGAACAACCCGGCCGGCGCAGCGTGTCGATCTTCTCGCGCGCCACCGGCGGCTCCGGTTGGGTGTGCCACGCGGAGGGAACGTTGAGCACCGGCTCGGTCGAGCCCAGCGTGGACCTGTCGGCGTGGCCACCGGCCGGCGCGGTCGCGGCCGACCCCGGCGACTGCTACGAACGGCTGGCCGCGCGCGGGTACGGCTACGGGCCCGCCTTCCGGGGATTGACCGCGACCTGGGTCCGCGGCGACGAGGTGTTCGCCGAGGCGCGGCTGCCCGACTCCGCCGGAGCCGTCACCGGGTTCGGCCTGCACCCCGCCCTGCTCGACGCGGCGATGCATGCCTTGATGGTGGCTCACCAAACCGACGGCCAGGCCGAGGAAGTGGTGTTGCCGTTCGCGTGGCAGGGCGTCTCGCTGCATGCCGCCGGCGCGTCGGCGGTGCGCGCCCGCATCGCCCCGGCGGGAACTTCGGCGGCCTCCAAGACGGTGTCCATCGAGCTCGCCGACGCACTCGGATTGCCGGTGCTGTCGGTGCGGGCGATGGCGGCCCGTCCGGTGAGCGAGCAACAGCTGCGCGCGGCGGTGTCGGGCGCGGGCCCGGACCGGTTGTTCGAGGTGGACTGGTCGCCGGCAACGGCAACACATCGGACCGACGCCGCCGCCGAGGTGCCCGCGCACGAAGTGTTCGAATCCGTTGCGGCCGAGGACGATCCGGTCGCCGGAGCCCATGAGCGCACGCACCGTGCGCTGGCCGCCGTGCAGTCGTGGTTGACCGAGCACGACTCCGGGGTGCTGCTGGTCGCCACCCGAGGCGCGGCGGCTTTGGCGGGGGAGGACGTCACCGATTTGGCCGGCGCCGCGGTGTGGGGGCTGGTGCGGTCGGCGCAGACCGAGCACCCCGGCCGCATCGTGCTGGTGGATTCCGATGCGCCGCTGGACGACGGCGCGATAGCCACCGCGGTGGCGGTCGGCGAGCCACAAGTAGTGCTGCGCGGCGGCACGGCGTATGTCGCGCGGGTGCGGGGCAGCCGCGCGGTCGACGGCATCATGACGCCTCCCGCGGACCGGCCCTGGCGGCTCGGCATCAGCAGCGCGGGCACCTTCGAAAACCTGCAACTGGAGCCGGTTCCGGGCGCCGACGCTCCGCTGGAGCCGGGACACGTTCGGGTGGCCCTGCGCGCCATCGCCGCCAACTTCCGCGACGTCATGATCACGCTGGGCATGTTCACCCACGACGCCCTGCTCGGCGGCGAAGGCGCCGGCGTGGTGGTCGAGGTCGGGCCCGGGGTCACCGAGTTCGCGGTCGGCGACTCGGTGTACGGATTCTTCCCCGACGGCAGCGGCACGCTGGTGCCCGGCGATGTGCGGCTGCTGGTGCCGATGCCGTCCGACTGGTCCTACGCCGAGGCCGCCGGCATCTCGGCGGTGTTCACCACCGCATACATGGCGTTGCTCCACCTGGCCGACGTCAAGCCGGGACAGCGGGTGCTGGTGCACGCCGCCGCTGGCGGAGTGGGGATGGCCGCGGTTCAGCTGGCCCGCCATCTGGGCCTGGAGGTGTTCGCCACCGCCAGCCGCGGCAAGTGGGACACCTTGCGGGCCATGGGCTTTGACGACGACCACATCTCGGATTCCCGCAGTTGCGAGTTCGAGGACAAGTTCCGGGCGGTCACGGGCGGCCGTGGGATGGACGTGGTGCTGGACTCGCTGGCCGGCGAATTCGTCGATGCCTCGCTCCGGCTGGTCGCCCCCGGCGGCATGTTCTTGGAGATGGGTAAGACCGACATCCGCGACCCCGGCGCCGTCGCCCAGGAATACCCGGGCGTGCGCTACCGGGCCTTCGACCTGTTCGAGCCCGGCCGCCCCCGGATGCATCAGTGGATGCTGGAGCTGGCGGGCTTGTTCGACGCCGGGATACTCAAGCCGTTGCCAGTCACGACGTTTGACGTGCGACGCGCGCGCAGCGCGTTGCGCTACCTGAGCCAGGCCCGCCACNGCCCGGGTGCGGGCGGTCGCGTGCGATGCGGCCGACCGGACCGCGCTGGCGGCCGTGATCGCCGACATCGCCCCCAACCGGCCGCTCTCGGGCGTCATTCATGCGGCCGGCGTGCTCGACGACGCGATGGTCACCTCGCTGACCCCGGAGCGAGTCGACGAGGTGCTGCGGGCCAAGGTCGACGCGGCGTGGAACCTGCACGAATTGACCCGCGATCTGAATCTGTCGGCGTTCGTGATGTTTTCGTCGATGGCCGGCCTGGTGGGTTCCTCGGGTCAGGGCAACTACGCGGCGGCCAACTCGTTCCTGGATGGGCTGGCCGCGCACCGGCGGGCGCACGGGCTGCCCGCGATCTCGCTGGCGTGGGGGCTGTGGGATCAAGCCAGCGCCATGACCGGTGGGCTGGACGCCGCCGACCGTGCCCGGCTGGGCCGCGACGGGATCCTGGCGTTGTCGTCGGCCGAAGCGATGGAATTGTTCGACACCGCGTTGATCGTCGACGAACCCTTCCTGGCCCCCGCCCGCATCGATCTCGGCGCGCTGCGCGCCCACGCCGCCGCGGTACCCCCCCTGTTCGCCGATCTGCTCAACGCCCCGACCCGGCGCCGGGTCGACGACACGCTGGCCGCCGCGAAGTCGAAATCGGCTCTCGCGCATCGCCTGCACGGGCTGCCGGAGGCCGAGCAGCACGCCGTGCTGCTGGACCTGGTGCGCTCGCACATCGCCACGGTGTTGGGGAACACCAGCGCCGAGGCGATCGACCCGGACAAGGCGTTCCAGGAGTTGGGCTTTGACTCGCTGACGGCGGTCGAAATGCGTAACCGGCTCAAAACCGCGACCGGGCTGGCCCTTTCGCCAACGCTCATCTTCGACTACCCGACGCCCAACGGCCTGGCGGCCTACATGCGCACCGAACTCGCCGGGCTGCCGCAGGAAATCAAGCAGGCCCCCGTCGTCCGCGCCACCGACGACGATTCCATTGTGATCGTCGGCATGTCCTGCCGTTACCCCGGCGGGGTGAATTCCCCCGACGACCTGTGGGACGTGCTCACCGAGGGTCGCGACGTGCTCTCCGAATTCCCGAGCGATCGCGGCTGGAACTTGGCCGGGCTGTACAACCCCGACCCCGACGTACCGGGCACCTGCTACACCCGCACCGGCGGCTTCGTGGACGGTGTCGCCGATTTCGATCCGGCCTTCTTCGGCATCGCGCCCAGCGAGGCGCTGGCCATGGATCCGCAGCAACGGCTGTTCCTCGAGTTGTCCTGGGAAGCCCTGGAGCGCGCGGGAATCGAGCCCGGCGGCCTGCGCGGCAGCGCCACCGGCGTGTTCGCCGGCGTGTACACGCAGGGCTACGGCATCGGCGCCGCGCCGGCCGCGGAGGGCTTCCGGCTGACGGGACAGTCGTCGAGCGTGGCGTCGGGGCGGATCTCGTATGCGCTGGGGTTGGAGGGCCCGGCGGTGTCGGTGGACACGGCCTGCTCGTCGTCGTTGGTGGCGTTGCACATGGCGGCCCAATCGCTCCGTTCGGGCGAATGCGACCTGGCCCTGGCCGGCGGCGTCACGGTCAATGCCACGCCAGACATCTTCGTGGAGTTCAGCCGCATGCGCGGGTTGTCGGCGGACGGCCGGTGCAAGGCCTACGCCGGCGCGGCCGACGGCACCGGTTTCTCCGAGGGCGGCGGCATGCTCGTGGTGGAGCGGTTGTCGGACGCGCAGCGGCTCGGCCATCCCGTGCTGGCCCTGCTGCGGGGTTCGGCGATCAACCAGGACGGCGCCTCCAACGGGTTGACCGCCCCCAACGGTCCCTCGCAGCAACGGGTGGTGCGCGCCGCGCTGGCCAACGCCGGGTTGTCCGCGGTCGAGGTCGACGCCGTCGAGGGTCACGGCACCGGAACCACGTTGGGCGATCCCATCGAGGCCCAGGCGTTGTTGGCGACCTACGGTCAGGATCGCAGCGAGCCACTGCGGCTGGGGTCGATCAAGTCGAACATGGGTCACACCCAAGCCGCCGCGGGCGTCGCCGGGGTGATCAAGATGGTCCTGGCGATGCGCCACGAAATGCTGCCCGCCACACTGCATGTCGACGAGCCCAGCCCGCATGTGGACTGGTCGGTGGGTTCGGTGTCGTTGCTGACCGAGGCCCAACCCTGGCCGGCCACCCGCGCGCGCCGCGCCGGCGTGTCGTCCTTCGGCATCAGCGGCACCAACGCCCACGTGATCATCGAGGCTGCCCCCCTCGAGCCCGCGCCCGCCGCGCAACGGCCCGAGTTGCCGGTGCTGCCGTGGGCGATCTCGGCAAAGTCATTGCCGGCGTTGCGCTCTCAGGCCGCTCGGCTCGCCGGGCACCTGCGCCGGCACGGCGAGCTCAACGTCGCCGACGTCGCGTGGTCGCTGGCGGGCCGATCCGACTTCGAGCATCGCGCCGTCGTCGTCGGTGCTGACCGCGAGCAATTGCTGGCCGGTCTCGACGAACTGGCCGCCGGCCAGGCTGTCTCCGTCGTCCAGGGCACGGCGACGCCCGGCAAGACCGTCTTCGTCTTCCCCGGCCAGGGCGCCCAGCTGCTCGGGATGGGAATGGGGTTGCACGCCGCCTACCCGGTATTCGCCGAGGCGTTCGACGCCGTGCTGGGCGAACTGGACCAGCACCTGTTGCGGCCATTGCGGGACGTCGTGTGGGGCCCGGACGAAAACCTGCTGAACACGACCGAATTCGCGCAGCCGACCCTGTTCGCCGTGGAAGTCGCGCTGTTCCGGTTGCTCGAATCCTGGGGTGTGCGACCCGACTTCGTGCTGGGCCACTCGATCGGTGAGATCTCCGCCGCACACGTCGCCGGCGTGCTGTCGCTGCAGAACGCGGCGGTCCTGGTCGCCGCCCGGGGCCGGTTCATGCAGGCGCTGCCGGCGGGCGGGGCGATGATCGCCGTGCAGGCCACCGAGGAGGAGGTGCGCCCGCTGCTGACCCCCGGCGTGGGTATCGCGGCGGTCAACGGACCGGCCTCGGTGGTGATTTCGGGCGCACAGGAGGCGGCGGCCGCGGTGGCCGATCGGCTGCGCGCCGACGGGCGCCGCGTGCACCAACTCGCCGTGTCCCACGCCTTCCACTCCCCGTTGATGGACCCGATGATCGACGAATTCGGCACCGTCGCTGCGGGACTCGCTGTCGGCAGGCCCACGATCCCGATCGTCTCGAACGTCACCGGGCAGCTGGCGGGCGACGACTTCGCCTCGGCGGCGTATTGGAAGCGGCACGTCCGGGAGGCGGTGCGATTCGCCGACAGCGTGCGTTTCGTGCACTCGGCCGGTGCCACCCGCTTCCTCGAGGTCGGCCCGGGCGGCGGGCTGACGGCGGCGATCGAGGAGTCGCTCCCGGATGCGCCCGTCACCACCATGTCGGCGCTGCGCAAGGACCGCCCGGAGCCGGCGACACTGACCACCGCCGTCGCCCAGGGGTTCGCCGCCGGGATGGACGTGGACTGGCGCGCCGCACTGGGCACCGGCAGGTTCGTCGAGCTGCCCACGTACGCCTTTGAACGGCGCCGCTTTTGGCTTTCCGGCGATAGCGCCCCGGCCGACGCCGCCGGGCTGGGGCTGGCCTCCGGCGAACACGCCCTGCTGGGCGCGGTGGTGGAGCTGCCGTCCTCCGGCGGCGTGGTGCTGACCGGCCGATTGTCACCCACCGCGCAGGGCTGGCTCAACGATCACGCCGTCGGTGGCGTCGTGCTATTCCCCGGTGCGGGCTTCGTCGAGCTGGCGATCCGCGCCGGCGACGAGGTGGGCTGCGGAATAGTCGACGAGCTGAATCTGGCCGCGCCCCTGGTGTTGCCGGCCGGTGGCTCGGTCNGGCGGCCGAGCCGCAGGTGGTGCTGCGCAACGCGACGGTCTACACCGCGCGGGTGCACGGCAGCCGCGCAGCCGGCGGCCTGTTGGTGCCGCCCGACGACGGGCCATGGCGGCTCGGCATGAGCAGTTACGGCACCATCGAGAACCTGCGGCTGGAGCGGATCGGAGATGCCGACGCGCCGCTGGGCCCCGGTCAGGTGCGGGTTGCGTTGTCGGCCATCGCCGCCAACTTCCGCGACGTCATGATCGCGCTGGGCCTCTATCCCAACCCCGACGCGGTCATGGGCATCGAAGGCTCCGGCGTCGTGGTCGAGATCGCTTCGGGCGGTGGGCGTTTCGCGGTGGGCGNGGCCCGGACGAGGCGGGCGCCCGCGCGGTGTCGGTGTTCTCGCGCGCGGAAGCGGGCTCTGGCTGGTCGCTGCATGCCGAGGGCGTCCTGCGGGCGGGTTCGGTGCAACCCAGCGCGGACCTGTCGCCCTGGCCGCCGGTGGGCGCCGTCCCGGTGGACATCGGCGACGGCTACCAGCAACTGGCCGAGCGCGGCTACGGGTACGGGCCCGCATTCCGCGGCCTGACGTCGATGTGGCGCCGCGGCGACGAGGTGTTCGCGGAGGTCGCACTGCCCGAGGACGCCGGGGTGTCGGTGACCGGGTTCGGGGTGCACCCCGCGATGCTCGACGCCGCGCTGCACGCGGTGATCCTCGCGTCGGACGACGGCGAGCTCGCAGCGGGTTCGATGCTGGTGCCGTTCTCCTGGCAGCAGGTGTCGCTGCATGCCGCCGGCGCGGCGGCGGTGCGGGCGCGGATCGTGCCGGTGGGCCAGTCGGCCGTGTCGATCGAGCTGGCCGACGGCCTGGGGCTGCCGGTGCTTTCGGTGGCGTCGATGGTCGCCCGGCCGGTGACCGATCAGCAGCTGCTGGCCGCGGTGTCGAGCTCTGGGCCGGACCGGCTCTTCGAGGTCATCTGGTCGGCCCAGCCGCTGTCCGCGGTGCAGCCGGTCTCCGTGTCGGCCTGGGGGACGGCGGAATTGGACGACGCCGAGGGCGAGCGCTCGGCGGTGCTGTTCGAATCGGCGCCGGTGGCCGGCGACGTCGTGACGGAGGTTTACGCGGCCACGCGCGCGGTCCTGCCCGTGCTGCAGTCCTGGTTGGCCCGCGACGGGGCGGGGACGCTGGTGGTGTCGACCCGCGGCGCGATGGCGTTGCCGGGGGAGGACGTCACCGATCTGGCGGGCGCCGCGGTGTGGGGCCTGGTCCGCTCGGCGCAGACCGAGCATCCCGGCCGAATCGTGCTCGTCGACACCGATGCTGCGCTGGATGCCGACGCGGTCGCGGCGGTGCTGGCGGCGGCCGAGCCGCAGGTGGTGCTGCGCAACGCGACGGTCTACACCGCGCGGGTGCACGGCAGCCGCGCAGCCGGCGGCCTGTTGGTGCCGCCCGACGACGGGCCATGGCGGCTCGGCATGAGCAGTTACGGCACCATCGAGAACCTGCGGCTGGAGCGGATCGGAGATGCCGACGCGCCGCTGGGCCCCGGTCAGGTGCGGGTTGCGTTGTCGGCCATCGCCGCCAACTTCCGCGACGTCATGATCGCGCTGGGCCTCTATCCCAACCCCGACGCGGTCATGGGCATCGAAGGCTCCGGCGTCGTGGTCGAGATCGCTTCGGGCGGTGGGCGTTTCGCGGTGGGCGACCGCGTGATGGGCCTCTTCCCGGACGGCACCGGGACGATCGCCACCACCGACCAGCGACTGCTCGCCAAGGTGCCGGCCGGATGGTCGCACACCGCCGCCGCGACGGCCTCGGTCGTGTTCGCCACGGCGCGCTACGCGCTGGTCGACCTGGCGGGCGCGAGGCCCGGCCAGCGGGTGCTGGTGCACGCCGCCGCCGGTGGGGTCGGGATGGCCGCCGTGCAACTGGCCCGCCACCTCGGCCTGGAGGTGTTCGCGACGGCGAGCCGCGGCAAGTGGGACACGCTGCGGGCCATGGGCTTCGACGACGACCACATCGCGGACTCCCGCAGCCTGGAATTCGAGGAAAAGTTCCGCGCGGTCACCGGTGGGCGCGGCGTGGACCTGGTGCTCGACTCGCTGTCCGGCGATTTCGTCGACGCTTCCCTGCGGCTGGTCGCCCCCGGTGGCGTGTTCTTGGAGATGGGCAAGACGGACATCCGCGAGCCCGCGGCCGTCGCCCGCGACCACACCGGCGTGCGCTATCGCGCCTTCGATCTCTTCGAGGCCGGACCGGAGCGCATCGCGCAGCTGCTCGACGAGTTGGCGGCGCTGTTCGGCGAGGACGTGCTGCAACCGTTGCCGGTCACCAGGTTTGACGTGCGGCGCGCACCCGCCGCGTTGCGCTACCTGAGCCAGGCCCGCCACGTCGGCAAGGTCGTGATGAGCATGCCCGACGCCTGGGTGGCGGGCACGGTCCTGATCACCGGTGCCACCGGCATGGCGGGGTCGGCGTTGGCGCGCCACGTCGTGGCCCGGCACGGTGCGCGCAACCTGGTGCTGATCAGTCGGCGCGGGCTGGACGCCCCGGGCGCCGCGGAGCTGGTGACCGAACTGACCGCGGCCGGCGCCCAGGTGCAGGCGATCGCCTGCGACGCCGGGGACCGCGAGGCCGTCGCCAAGGTGCTCGCCGACATCCCGGTGCACCGACCGCTGTCCGGAGTGATCCACGCGGCCGGGGTCCTCGACGACGCGGTGATCTCGTCGCTGACGCCGGAGCGCGTCGACGCGGTGTTGCGGGCCAAGGTCGACGCGGCGTGGAACCTGCACGAGCTCACCCGCGACCTCGATGTGTCGGCGTTCGTGATGTTTTCGTCGATGGCCGGGCTGGCGGGCGCGTCCGGTCAGGCCAACTACGCCGCGGCCAACTCCTTCCTCGACGGGTTGGCCGTGCACCGTCGGAGGCAGGGGTTGCCGGCGATATCGCTGGCCTGGGGCCTGTGGGATCAGGCCAGCGCCATGACCGGCGCGCTGGGCACCGCGGACCGCGCCCGGTTCGGCCGGGACGGGATCGTCGCGATGTCCTCCGACGAGGCGCTGGAATTGATGGACACCGCCCTGATCGTCGACGAGCCGTTCCTGTTGCCCGCCCACATCGACCTGGCGGCACTGCGGGTCAAGTTCGACAACGGCACGTTGCCGCCCATGTTCGTCGATTTGATCAACGCGCCGACGCGACGGCAGGTGGACGACTCACTGGCCGCGGCGAAGTCGAAATCGGCTCTGCTGCAGCGCCTCGAAGGGCTGCCCGAAGACGAGCAGCAGGAGGTGCTGCTGGACCTGGTGCGGTCCAACATCGCCATCGTGCTGGGCAACTCCAGCCCCGAGTCCATCCATCCGGACCGGGCGTTCCAGGAGTTGGGGTTCGACTCGCTGACCGCCGTCGAGATGCGGAACCGGCTGAAATCCGCGACGGGACTCGCGCTTTCGCCGACCCTGATCTTCGACTATCCGAACTCGGCCGCGCTGGCCGGCTACATGTACCGCGAGCTCGTCGGTTCGGCGGAGCAGCAGACCCCGGCCGTCGCACCCGGAGAGGCCGAAATCCAGCGCGTGGTGGCGTCCATTCCGGTCAAGCGCCTGCGCCAGGCGGGAGTGCTCGAGCTGCTGCTCGCGTTGGCGAACGAGGCTGGCGGCGGCGGTCCCGCGGCCCCCGCGGCGACCACCGAAACGGACATCGCGGGCATGGACCTCGACGCGCTGGTCAACGCGGCACTGCTGAACGAGGACGACGACGAATAGCCATGTGCGGGATGAGCACTCCGTGAGAGTCGCGGTCACCGGGGCCGGCGGCGTGCTCGGCCGCGGCCTCGCCGCCCGGTTGCTCACCCAGGGGCACGATGTCGTCGGCCTCGCGAGGCACCGGCCCGAAAGCTGGCCGAGCGCGGCCGAATTCGTCGCGGCGGACATCCGCGACACCGCCGAGGTCGGGCGCGCCCTCGCCGGTGCCGACGTCGTCGCGCATTGCGCCTGGGCCAGGGGCAACGAGCAGGTCAACATCGGCGGCACGCTCAACGTCCTGGAGGCGATCGCCGGAAGCGGCACCCGGCGCATCGTTTTCCCGTCGTCGGCACACGTCTACGGCGGCGGAGACGCTCGGAATGCCGAGTCCGCCGCGCCGAACCCGGTCTCCGCCGACGGCCTGCACCAGGCCCGCATCGAAGAGCTGCTGGGGGGCGCCGACGTCGAATCGGTGGCGATCCGCTGCGCCCTCATCGTCGGTCGCGGCGTCGACAACTGGGTGCGCCGGGCGCTGGCGCTGCCGGTCTTTCCCGACGGATCCTCGGACCGCCGCGTGCAGCTGGTCCATCTCGACGACGCGCTGCGGCTGCTGACCCGCGCGGTCGTCGATGCCGAGATCCCCGGCGGTCCCATCAATCTCGCCGCGCCCGGCGCGCCGACTTTCCGCGACATCGCCGCAGCGCTCGGTCGTCGCATCGTGCCGCTGCCCCTGCCCCGCACAGCGTCGTTCGCCGAACTGAAACTGGTGCAGAGCGCGCCGCTGATGGATACCTCACGGCTGCACGGCGAATGGGGATATCAACCGGCGTGGAACTCCGACGAATGCGTCGAAGACCTGGCACTGGCGGTGCGCGGGCGGGTCACGCTGGGCAAGCGGGTGATATCGCTGCCATGGCGCCTCGCCCATATCCAGGATCTGCCCGCGGTCGACGCGCCCGCGAGGGACGGCGTGGCGCCGGCATTGGCCGGGCCGGACGGGTTCAACGGCGAGTTCGACACACCGATAGACCCGCGATTCCCGACGTTCCTGGCGACCAACTTGTCCGAGGCGCTGCCCGGCCCGTTCTCGCCGGCGTCGGCGTCGGCGACGGTGCGCGGCCTGCGGGCCAGCGCGGTGTGCGTCGCCGAGCGGCTGCGGCCGGGGGGGATGATCCAACGCGAGATCGCCATGCGCATGGTCGCGGTGTTCGCCCACCGGCTCTACGGCGCCATCACGACGGCGCATTTCATGGCCGAGACCGTGCCTTTCATCAAGCCGGCGACGGTGGTCAGCAACAGTGGCTTCTTCGGCCCGAGCATGGCGGCCCTGCCGATCTTCGGTGAGAACCGTCCAACGCTGGAATCCGGCCGTACCCGAAGGCAATTGCGCACCCTGCGCAACATCGGGGTGTTCGGGGTCAACCTGGTGGGTCTGAGCGCCGGTTCGGCCGGAGACACCGCGGCCTTCGTCGCGGACGTCGATCGGTTGGAGCGGCTGGTCGGCGACGACCTCACCGGACTCGACGATCGCCGGCTGCTCAGCCTGATCCTGTTGGCGCGCGACCACGTGGTGCACGGCTGGGTGCTGGCGGCGGGGTCATTCCTGCTGTGCGCGGCGTACAACGTGTTGTTGCGCGCCCTGTGGGGGCGCGACACCGCGCCCTCGGCCGGTCCGGAACTGGTCAGTGCGCGCTCGGTCGAGGCGATGCAGCGGCTGGTATTGGCGGCGCAACGCGACCCGAACGTGGTGCGCGTGCTGGGCGAACCGGGGGAGCGTATCGGCAAGCTGGCCGTCGACGCGCCCGAGTTCCACGCCGCCGTGCTCGCCGAGCTGGCGCTCATCGGCCACCGCGGCCCGGCCGAGCTTGAGATGTTGTCGACCAGTTACGCCGACGACCCCGAGTTGCTGGTCCGCATGGTGACCAAGACGCTCGGCGCCGCCGCCGCGCCACCGCCGGTGCACCCGGGGATTCCGTTGCGCGCCAAGCCGGTCGCGGCCCTGGCGGTGCGCCAATTGCGGGACCGCGAAATCCGTCGGGACAAGGTGGTGCGGGCCAACTGGGTGCTGCGTGGCCTGCTGCGGGAGTACGGCCGCCGGTTGGTCGACGCCACGGTCTTCGAAAAAGCCGACGACGTGTTCTATCTCCTCGTCGACGAACTCGAAGCTCTGCCACCGGACGCGGCGAAGCTGGTGGCCGAGCGGCGGTCCGAGCAGCGCCGGCTGGCCGGTGTCGTCCCGCCGACGGTGTTCAGCGGGAGCTGGCAGCCGTCCGTGACTTCGGCACCGGCGCTGGCCGGCGGGGACACCCTGCGCGGGGTGGGCGTCTGCGGGGGACGGGTGCGCGGACGGGTGCGGATCGTGCGGCCCGAGACGATCGACGACCTGCAACCGGGCGAGATCCTCGTCGCCGAGGTCACCGACGTCGGCTACACCGCCGCGTTCTGCTACGCCGCGGCCGTGGTGACCGAGCTGGGCGGCCCGATGTCGCACGCCGCGGTGGTGGCGCGCGAGTTCGGCTTCCCCTGCGTGGTGGACGTACAGGGCGCCACTAAATCGTTGCCGCCCGGCGCCCTCGTCGAGGTCGACGGCGCGACCGGGGAGATCCGCGTGCTCGAGCTCTGAGCCCGGCGCCGGGTCCGACGCGGCCGCGTGCCGATCACGGAATGTCCGTCGCCAGGAAGGTGAGTGGCAGGCCCAACACCGACAGGTCGATTTCGTCGAGATGGGAGCCCTCGCCCGCGATGCTCTGCCGGAATCGCGTTGTCGCCCCGTAGCGCTCGGCCACGGCTTCGGCCGCCGAGGCCGCCGCAACGCGGATTACCACGCTGTACACGCCGTCGCCGTGATCGCCGAGGAACTCGTTGACCGAAGCGGCCACGGGCCCGGGCGATCCCGGAATCGGGCTGATCACCTCGATACCGCGATTCCAGTCGAGGTGAATGTCCAAGCCGAGTTCGGTCAGCTGGAAGTTCTCGAAGACGAATCCCAGGTCTGCGAACAGTTGCGCGGCGGCGGCATGTCGCTCGGGTGCCACCGCGAACACGACGTGATGAAGCGACGATTGATTGTCCGCCGTCATGTGACTTCCTTCTGGCCGGGTATGCCCCGCGTGGCAGTATGCACTACGCCCGAGCTGCGAGCGTGGGGCCCGCACGCGGGCGCCGGGATCACGGATGCGGCGCCGGCTGCTGATGCGCGGCCTGCCGGGCCAGCCGTTCGTCGTGAATCCTGACGAGTTCGCGGAACCCAAGCCGGTGGTATTTCGGGATCGGCTGGATGCCCCACACGTCCTGTGCTGTGGCCTTGCCCTCGGCTCCTTCCGGCGGTCCGAACGGTGGGTAGGGGTACTTGCACTCCAAGGTGTCGTTGGAGTACCTGATCTTCAGCAGCTCACTGCAGATCTCGGTGAGGCTCAGCGTGGGGTAGCCGTAATAGACCGCCATGAACGGCAAGGTGAACGCGCCTTCGATGACCAGTGCGACGAGGCACACCAGGACGGCCCGCTTGATCCATTTGTGCATTCGCGCGTAATACGGCGTCGTCCCCGGCTCGAGATCCTCGGAATCCCCGCTCGGGTTGTTTGCCTCGGTTGCTGGCGCTTCGGTCATCGCAATGCTCCTAAACCTGTTTAGTCGGTGAAGATTTCGCGGTTGACGGTGTGCAGATACGGGATGGCGAGGAAGGGGGTGATGTAGAAGATGTCGTAGAGCCACCAGCCGATCACCGGGAACACGACGCCGGCGTAGCGCACGTCGGCGAACATGGTCATGTTGAACACGTAGGCCGACCAGATCACCACGCCCATCCAGCAGGTGACGACCATCCATTGATGGCCCCACCGCTTCATCTGTAGAAACCCGATCGCCGCGGCCACCCGCATGGAGAACACCGTGAGGATCAAGCCCGCCACATAAGCCTTCTCGCCGGGCCCCGCGGCGCCCCCGACCCACAGCTCGTTGTAATGCCAGAAATAACCGGCGTCGAACATGTTGCCCCAGCCGACCATGAGCACCCTGTTGATCAACGTGTGGTTGGCGACCAGGTCAAGAGCCCAGCCCAGGCTGTTGAGCATCCCGTCGATCAGGACCAGGTAGCCGATCAGCGTCACGATCATGGGCCGCACCGACAGGCCGGCGCGCAGGGCCTGGCGCTGCAGCCATACCCCACGCATGAAAATGGGGAACCCGATCAGGCCCGGCGCCCACATGCCCATCAGGGCGGCGCCGACGATCATCCACTTGTCGGCGCGGCGCTGCGCTTGGCGGGATTCGTCATGGTGGTCGTCGAGGCCGACCGAGCTTGCAGTCTGCGCGGCAACAGGATTCACAGGTCCCACCACCCGCGGGCGAATGACATGTAGAGCTGGATGCCGAACATCGCCAGTAGGTAGCCGTAGATGAAGATTTGGAAGACGATGAGCGCCCTCTTACGCTTCTGCTCCTGTCGGTCCATGCCGGTTGCTCCTTTCTCGGGCGAACTGCTAGGCGTCCAATGTGTTCGAGGCGGCCAGGCTGGCGGCCGCAACCTCGCGTAAACCGTCGGTGACCGCGCCGTCGGTGCTCAGCGGCGTGAGTATGCACGCGTCGGCCGCATCCAATTCGGTAGCGCCGGCCGCGATCAGCTGAGCGGCCGTGACCAGCACCCTGGTCGACGGCGGTTCGAAGTGAAAGACCTCGTCGGCGGTGCGGATCGCGACCGCGCATCCGACCAGGCGTTGGGCCGTGGCCAAGGGAATCCCGGATTCGGCGACGATCACCTGGGCCTCGCGGTCCGGCGGCAGATACCGCATCGCCAACGTCACGAAACGTTGGCGGAACGACGGTTTGAGTTCCTTCAGCGAGCTGCGATATGCCGGGTTGTACGAACACACCAGCATGAACTCCTCCGGCGCCTTCACCACCTCGCCGGCGCGGTCGAGGTAGAGCGACCGCCGGTGGTCGGTGAGCGAGTGCAGGATCGCCAGCGAGTCGTGCCGAGCTTCGACGACTTCGTCGAGGTAGCAGATGGCACCGGCTTTGACGGCCCGGGTCAGCGGGCCATCGGTCCAGACCACGTCGCCTCCGGTCACCATGAAGCGGCCGACGAGATCGGAGCTGGTGAGATCGTCGTGGCAACTGATGGTGACCACGGGTCGTTGCAACAGTGAGCCCATGTGTTCGACGAGACGAGTCTTGCCGCATCCGGTTGGGCCGGTCAGCATTACCGGGATGCGCCGGTGGAAGGCCCGCTCGAACAGCTGAACTTCGTTGCCGTGAGCGAAATATGTCTCGGTGGTCATCTGTTCCTCAGTCGGCAGGTCACGCGGCGATCAGTTCACGGTGGACATGGGCCAGCACCCGGGGCAGCTCCTCGATGCGCCGGATCCGTTGCGACCGGCGGGGCCCGAACACCTCGGGAAGGGGATCGACCCGAGTCGGTCCCACGCCGACGTAGTACATCGACACCCCGGCGTCGCCGGCCTCCTCGACGGCGTGCGCGGCATCCGCCCAGGCGTATCGGCCCTCGTAGCCTTCGTCGGAGATCAGCCCGTCTCCGATGATGATCAGCAGCCGCCGTTCGGACGGCTGCGCCAGCAGGCGGCTTGTCAAATGGCGAAGTGGCGCACCGAGTCTGGTGTATCCGCGGGTGGACAGGCCCAGCCCACTGGGCGCAACAAAGCGGCGGTCTTGGAAGTCCTTCAGACACCGCACTTCGACGCGATGACGGGTATTGCCGGTGAACACGAAAACACCATGACGCTCACGCGCCAGCGTCATGGCGCGCGAAAGCGCGTCGGCACAGGCCAGTTCGAGCCGGAAAATCCGCCCCCCGTGGACCCCCAGCGACGAACTGCCGTCGAGCAGCAACGCCGTGGTCACGTCGCGGCCGCTGGGCCGCAAGTCGCGAAAGACCCTGGGCTCCGTCGCCTCGCCGGTAGACAGGTCGATGTAGTGGTTGACGTACTGGTCGACGTCGAGTTCGCAGCCGTCTTCTAGGCGGTTGGTCATCGCGCGATGGGTGTGTTCTTCGAACCACACGCGCACCTCCACGGCCACCGGCACCGGGCGGCGGGTGCGCCGGCTGTCGGCTTGCTCGATGACCGCGACATGGTCGCGCATGAATCGCTGTGTCCACATGTTCCATTCGGGATAAGGAATCCCGGGCCGGTGGTCCGGTGTGACGTCGAGATCGTTGTCCTTCGGCCGGCTCGGTGGCGGCAGGTTGGGATTGCGGACACCCCCGTCGCCGCCGACGGGAACCGAATACGGCCGCGGAAGACGTTTCTGCCGCGTCGTCCATGGCATCCTGCCGAAGCTGTGCCGCAACCTGTCGGCCAATCCGTGCGGTGCCGTGTAGGCCGGCGGCAAAGTGCCCAGCAGCGGATGAACCGTCAACGCCTGGCCGGTGGCCGCCAATGCCATTGCCCGGTTGAGCATTTCGGCGGCACCCAGATCAGCGGATTCGGCGCGGATTTCGGGGAGCAGCCGTCGCACCTCGGGCAGCAGTCCGGGGCACCGCGACGCCATCCAGCCGAGGGCGACGCCACCTTCGACAAGCGTGAGCGCGCGCAGTTCGCGCGCGGATAGCTCGTTGAGGCGATATTCGGTGATGCGTTCTTTCGAGGGTGCACACTGCAGGGCCACACCGCATGTCAGCGTTCTACGTGTCCAGCCATTGGGGGCGGGATAGGGGACATGAACGAAGGCGAGCGCTGCGTCCAAACCGAAGCCGCGTCGTTCGCCGGTGATGAGCCGGACGCCCTCACGACGTTGCTGGCTGAGCGCGACCGCCGTCACGGCGCAACTCCGTTCCAGCGCCATCGCATGGGCATCGGAATACTCAGCCATAGGCCGAATCCCGTGTGCTGCGCCTTCTGCCGCGGCCGCGCTTCAGAACGTACCTATGTTGGAGAACAGCCAGTACCAGAACAAGATGATCAGGCCGGTGCCACCCCAGGCGGCGACGTAGCGCAGGATTTCCCACACATAGCCCACGATTTGACCTCCTTGGTGACGGATCGACCGCCGATCGATGTGTGAATTCGGTGAGGATGCTCATCGCGCCACGCTCAGTCGGTGAAGAGTTCGCGGTTGACGGTGTGCAGGTACGGGATGGCGAGGAAGGGGGTGATGTAGAAGATGTCGTAGAGCCACCAGCCGACGACCGGCAGCACGACGCCGGCGTAGCGCACGTCGGCGAACATGGTCATGTTGAAGACGTAGGTGATCCAGATCACCACGCCCATCCAGCAGGTGATGACCATCCATTGATGGCCCCAGCGCTTCATTTGCAGGAAGCCGATGGCTGCGGCGATGCGCATGGTGAAGACGGTCAGGATGAGACCGACTTCCATGGCCTTTTCGCCGGGGCCTGCCGCCCCGCCGACCCATAGCTCGTTGTAGTGCCAGAAATAGCCGGCGTCGAACATGTTGCCCCATCCGTTGAGCAGCACTCGGGCCAGCAGGGTGTGGCTTGCCACCAGGTCGAGCGCCCACCCGACGGTGTTGATCGCGGCGTCGATGATGACCAGGTAGCCGAGCAACGTGACCAGCATCGGGCGCACCGAGAGGCCATCCCGTTGGGCCCGGCGCAGCAGCCGCACCCCCCATCCGAACAGCGGCAAGCCGAAGACGCCGAGGGCGGCGGTGCCGATCAGGAGGCTGCCGGAGATGAGCCACTTGTCGGCCTGACGCTGCGCGAGTTGCGACCGCTCCATGTGTTCGTCGATCGTCAGGCTCTCCGGGGCGGCGCCGGTTGAACCGGCTGCAGTGCCCATGCCAGCATCACGCTGCCGCAGCTTCGGCAGATTCACGAACCCTCCCCGTCCTGCTGATTGGATCGGCTCGTGCACTATAACAGGCTGACTAGAGTCAGCAGAAGGCGTTCGCGGCCGCCGTTGAACCGGCGCAATGCGGCACGGTTCTCACGATTGCATAGTGCACTTACCAAGTGCCGCGATGGAGCCGACACGATGCGTCGCTCGTTCTACTGACGAAAGTCAGCTTCTGAGCGTTGACACCCCGTTCGGCGCGCGCCTACGCTCAGCGAGCGCTCAGCCGTTGAGCCGTGGTGTGCCGTTGGCTGGGAACCATCCGTTGGTCATAGCGCAGTCGGTGCATGCAAAAGGAGTAGCAATGACCGTCGAATCGCCGGCCGAGAAGAGGTATCGCGTTATCCAGTGGGGGATAGGCAATGTCGGCACGGTGGCGCTCCGTCACTTCGCGCACAACCCTGCCTTCGAGGTCGTCGGGGTGCTCTGTAACCGTCCGGAGAAGGTGGGCAGGGACGCCGGGGAGCTCGTCGGTACCTCGCCGATCGGGGTGCTCGCCACCACCGACAAGGCGGAGATCGAAGCGCTGGATGCGGACTGCGTGTTCTACGCGCCGCTCTGGTCGGA
This sequence comes from Mycobacterium interjectum, assembly GCF_900078675.2. Lineage (GTDB taxonomy): Bacteria > Actinomycetota > Actinomycetes > Mycobacteriales > Mycobacteriaceae > Mycobacterium > Mycobacterium interjectum. The sequence continues at coordinate 1,697,193 of NZ_LT546237.1, read as the reverse complement.
TCCCGACGAAGTCTGTCGCCTGTTGCGGTCGGGCAAGAATGTCGTTGCCTCGGGCGGCGCCTGGTGGTTTCGAACCGAGCACAGTCAGGCGGACATCGACAAGATCGATGCGGCGTGTCACGAGGGCGGAACGTCGTTTCACGCGGGCGGTGTCAACCCTGGTTTCGCCGGAGACCTGCTCGTCTTGACGCTGGCCCGCATCGTCAGCCGGATCGACGCCATTCACATTTACGAGGTGGTGAACTTCGGCAAGGACACCCTGAAATACCTGCACGAAATGGGGATGGGGAACACCCCCGAAGAGTTCTTGGCCGGACCGAACCTGCTGGGCAACGCCTGGCCTCTGTTCGCCCAATCGATGGCCATGGTGGTCGACGGCCTCGGTAAGACGGTCGACAGGTACACGACGGACGTTGAGCTGGGAACGGCGATTCGCGACATCCCGTACGAAGGGGGCCCGTCCAGCGACATGCCGGGCTTCAAGGGCTCAATCAAGAAGGGCACCGTCGCCTCCCAGCATCACAAATGGACGACGTGGGTCGACGGCAAGCCCCTCATCACCTTCCACGAGATGTACACCATGGACGAATACGACGCCATTGAGCCGCGGCCGGATTGGGGGGGCCACTACCACTACCGCATCGTGATCGAGGGCGATGAGCCCACCGAGCTAGTCCTGCAGGCGCCGGCCGATCCACAGGGAAATTACCCCAAGCCCGGCTACACCTGGACCGCGATGGGCCCGGCGAATACGGTTCCGGCCGTATGCGAGGCGGCGCCGGGCTTTTTGACCCACAAGGAGCTAGGTTTGGTGCCGTTGCGCGGTGTGGTGCGCTAGTGGTGTAAGGCGTTGCAGGGTCAGGGCTTTAGGCCGCGCAATGTCCTTGCGACGTAGTCTTCGAGCAGGGCGTGGCCAGTCGGCCAGTGGTTGGTGGTGATCAAGAGGGCGTAGAGACCCAAGAGGAAGAACACCGCACTGTTCATGGGATTGGCCTGTGAATCCGCCTCGCCGCGTTCTTGGGCAAGCGCGATTTCCTGGGCGACCAAAACGATCAAGGGGTGATCCCTGCCGTCTTCGGTCTGCGGACGGGTTTGGGAGAAGTGCAGCGCGAGAAAGTCATTGAAGAGCAGATCGCCCAGTCGGCGTTCCAATCCGACGACCAGCCGGACCGCTTCGTTCAACGCCGAAGCAAGGTCGTGCTTGGACTTCAGGAATTGGGCGTACTGCTTGGCTATGCGTTCCTCTTCGCGGTGCTCTAGCTCCAGCAGCACATGCTCCTTGGTGGGGAAGTGGAAGAAGAAGGTGCCGTGGGCGACTCCTGCCGCCGACACGATAGCGCTGACGTCGGCCTCGGCCATCCCGGCTCGGGTGAACTCCGCGATCGCGGCGCCCATCAAACGCTCTCTCGTCTGCAGACGCTTGGCTTCTCGCGCAGACAGCCGATCCGTCACAGCCATTTCTTTCCTCACGATTGACCTGACTCATGCAAGAGTTCCGAGGCTAACCCGACCATTATGCCGCCTCCGCGTCAGAAAGGCTTGCACAACTTGGTCATTCTAAGACCGCACCTTCCGTCAGGGATTCCCATCCGGCATATTCATTGACTTTAGTCAGCAGCGTTCCTAGATTGAACGGCGCACGCATTGCGCACGATCGAAGGAGCCCGCCATGGCGTTGGAGCAGTTCCGCCTGGACGGACAGGTGGCCATCGTCACAGGGGCCGGGAAGGGTGTCGGGGCCGGCATTGCCAGGGTCTTAGCGGAGGCGGGGGCCACGATTGTGGGCACCGCACGTACCGAGGCGGATATCGTTGGCACGATTGACGGTATCGAGGCCGCGGGCGGCAAGGGCGTCGCGATCGTTGCCGACGCGATGAGTCGTCCGGACTCAGAACGCGTCGTGGACACGGCCATGGAGCGCCTCGGCCGCATCGATATTCTCGTCAACAATGTCGGTGGGTCGACCTACGCGCGGTTCCTGGACATCACCGACGAAGATTTCCGGCACACGTTCGACTGGTGTGTGACCTCCGCCTTCATCATGAGTCAGCTGGTGGCGCCCCACATGCTCAGTGCCGGACACGGGTCCATCATCAACATCTCCTCGGGCTCTGCGCGTTTTGGCATCCGGGCGCTGACCGCCTATTGCGTGGCGAAGGGCGGTCTCGAAGCGCTGACCCGCGCCATGGCGCAGGAACTCGCCCCCAAGATTCGCGTCAACGCGATCGCCCTGGGTTCGTTCGCCACCGACGGTCTGCGGGGCAGCCTGGATCTGATGCCCGGGTCACTGGAGAAGATGCAAGAGGCCACACCCCTGCATCGGCTGGGCGACGTCGAGGACCTCGGGCGGCTCGCGGTGTACCTGTGCACCCGCGACTGCTACGCGACCAACGCGACCTTCCACGTCGACGGCGGTATCGACTCGAACAACTCGCCGCTGCCGATACCCGACTACTGACCCCCGGTGCCGCGACCGTACGCGTCATGATGGGACATCACCCGCCGCTGGAAGGACGAGGGTAACCGTGCGCAGAGTCATTCAGTTCTCGACCGGAAACGTCGGCCGGCATTCGTTGCGGGCCATCATCGGCAGGCCGGACCTCGAACTGGTCGGGCTGCATGCCGCCAGCGCCGCGAAGATCGGCCGGGACGCCGCCGAACTCTGCGGGCTGGACCAGCCGACCGGGATCATTGCCACGGACGACATGGACGCCCTCGTGGGCCTCGGCGCCGACTGCGTGGTTTACACATCCCAAGGTGAAACCCGGCCGATGGAGGCCATCGAGCAGATGGCCACGTTCCTCGCGGCCGGCACCAATGTCGTGGGTACCTCGATGGTCTGGCTGGTCACACCCCGCCATGCCGGCGACTGGTTGCGGGAGCCCCTGGAGCGCGCGTGCGCGGCCGGCGACACCTCGCTCTACGTCAACGGCATCGACCCCGGTTTCTCCGGCGACACGCTGGTGCACTCGGCGGCCAGTCTGACCACCCGGGTCGATTCGATCACCGTGCAGGAGATTTTCGATTACGGAAACTACGACGATGCCGAGTTCACCGGCGCTGCAATGGGATTCGGGACGACTGCGGACGACGACTCGCCGATGATGTTCTTGCCCGGGGTGATCGTGGCGATGTGGGGAGGCCAGGTCCGCAGCCTGGCGGACCATCTCGACATCAAGCTCGACGAAGTGCGCCAGCGCATCGAACGCTGGTTCACCCCCGAGCGCATCGACTGCACCATGATGACGGTGCAGCCCGGTCAGATGGCCGCGGTGCGGTTCGCCACCGAGGGTGTCCGTGACGGCAAGCCGGTGATCACTCTTGAGCACGTCACCAGGCTCACCCAAGCTGCGGCGCCGGATTGGGAATTCCCGCCGGATGGCCACACCGGCGTGCACCGTGTCGTCGTGGAGGGTGAACCGCGGGTGGAAATCAACACCCATGTTTCGCACCCTGTCTTCGATTCGACCGATGCCGGCTGTATCTCGACAGCGGGCCGCGCCGTCAATGCGATCGACTGGGTGTGCCGCGCACCGCGGGGACTTATCGGCGTGGAGGAGATCCCGCTCTCCGCGACGATGCGCGGCCTGATGTGGAACGAGCGGTAGGTGCGCGTCGCGGGCAAACGCATCCTCATCACCGGCGCAGCTCGCGGCATGGGACGTAGCCATGCGCTGCGGCTTGCCGAGGAAGGCGCGGACCTCGTCCTGGTCGACATCTGCCAATCCTTACCGCAGATCGAGTATCCCCTGGCCACCGAAGACGACCTGGCCGAAACGGCAAGGATGGTCGAAGATTTCGGCCGCCGCTGCGTGAGTCGCATCGTCGATGTGCGCGACGAGGCGCAATTGCGCTCCGCGGTCGACGACGGCGCCGGCGAGCTGGGGGGTCTCGACGGGGCGGTCGCCAACGCCGGTGTGCTCACGGTGGCGCCCTGGGACAGGACAACCGCCGATCAGTGGCGCACGGTGGTCGACGTGAATCTCATCGGCGTGTGGAACACCTGCGCGGCCGCGATACCGCACCTGCTCGACCAGGGTGGCGGCAGCCTGGTCAACGTCAGCTCGGCCGGCGCCATCAAAGGCTTTCCGCTGCAGACGCCCTACACGTCGGCGAAGTACGGCGTCGTCGGCTTGACGCTGGCCTTGGCGAATGAATTGGCCGCACAGAACGTGCGCGTCAACACCGTGCTTCCCACCGGTGTACCCACCGGGATGGTGCCGCCGTCGTTCGGGCCTCTTCTGGGTGAGCAACGGTCCGACCTGATCCCGATCTTCGTCAACGCGATGCCCACCCCGGCCGTGGAGCCGGCCGATGTCAGCAGCGCCGTGCTGTTCCTGCTATCCGATGAGTCCCGATACGTGACGGGGTTGCAGTTCAAGGTCGACGCCGGGGTCACCATCAACTGAACCCCTCGCCCGGCCCTACAGTGGCCAGCTATCGGGTCCGACCTCATAACGCAGCGGCGCGGCCGGAGGCAACGGCTGTCGCTCGTTGACCGACACCGCATCGACGACGAGGGCGACATAGCGTCTCCAGCCGTCGCAGTCCGTATCCATCGTCACCAGCACGCTGAAAAGCATTGCCACCAGGCGTGGTAGGTCCTCGGTGACCAGGTCGGCGCGGACGCTGCCGGCTCGCTGGCCTTCGCGGGCAAGCTCGTCGAGCGCCTCATTGAGCGAAACCGAGATATCCGACGTGAGTGACCCGGCCCGGCGTGCCGCGGTCAGCAGGCTGTGTTCGCGGGCGCCCAGCGAGATTGCCGCTTCGATCAGTTGGGTGAGGCCGCGCAGTGGGTCCTCGGCGCGCCGGGCCTTGTCGATTACCGGAGTGAGGTCCTCGGCGATGCTCTGATCGAGGGCCGCCCGGACCAGGTCGGCCTTGGTGGGAAACCTGCGGTAGAGGGTTCGCTCACCCACGCCCGCACGGCGCGCGACGGCCTCCACCGGTGCGTCGGGCCCGAATTCGGCATAGACGTCCCGCGCCGCGCGCAATATGCGCTCGACATTGCGTACTGCGTCCGCCCGCAATGGCCGGTCTTCAACGCCGGACATGAGGACAGCGTAACCGACAGTTGACTGCCACCAGGCCGGGCTTTAGGCTCTACAACTGGCAGTCGTCTGACACTTAATGGGAAACGCGGGTTATGGCAACAACTTCCACATCTCTCGGAACAGCCCAACCCTGCCCCGATGCCGATCTTCCGGTGCTGCCCGGCCCGCGGCCGGGGCAATGCCCGCTCGCGCCCCCGTCCGAGTTCGTGCAGTGGCGAGAACAACCCGGCCTGCAAAGGGCCATGTTCCAGGGCAACCCGGTCTGGGTGGTCAGCCGCTACCACGACATCAGGGCGGCGTTGGTCGATCCGCGCTTGTCCGCGAAGACCATTCCGGACTCCATCATGCCGACGGACGCCGACAACAAGGTCCCGGTCATGTTCGCGCGGACCGACGATCCCGAGCATCACCGGTTGCGGCGCATGATGACCGCCAACTTCACCTTTCGGCGTTGCGAATCGATGCGGCCGCACATCCAGGAGATGGTCGATCACTATCTCGGCCAAATGGTCGACAACGGTGCGCCGGCCGATTTGGTACGCGAATTCGCCTTGCCGGTGCCGTCAATGGTGATCGCGCTGCTGCTGGGGGTCCCGCCCGAAGACCTCGAGCTCTTCCAACGCAACACGACGAAGGGGCTCGACCAGAAGTCCACCGACGCAGAAAAGGGCCAGGCGTTCGGCGCCATGTACGCCTACATCGAGGAGTTGGTGGAGCGCAAGCTGCGCGAACCCGGCGACGACTTGATCAGCCGCCTGGTCACCGACTATGTGGCTACCGGCCAACTCGACCGTGCCACCACGGCCATGAGCAGTGTGATCATGATGCAGGCGGGACATGAAACGACCGCCAACATGATCTCGCTGGGAACCGTTGCGCTGCTGGAACATCCCGAGGTGTTCGAACGGCTCGGGCAAACCGACGACCCCGCCGTCATCGCGAACATCGTCGAAGAGCTCATGCGCTACCTCAGCATCGTGCACAGTCAGGTCGATCGCTTGGCAACCGAAGATCTGCTGATCGGTGGTCAGCTGATTCGGGCGGGGGAGTTCGTCGTGATGAACCTGCCCGCCGGAAACTGGGACCCCGAATTCGTCGACAATCCCGAATCCTTCGAATGCGGCCGAAACCCACGCGGGCACTTGGGTTTCGGATACGGCGTGCATCAATGCATCGGAGCGAACCTGGCTCGCGTCGAAATGCAGGTCGCGTTCGCCACGCTGGCGCGCCGGCTACCCGGGCTGAAGTTGGCCGTGGCGCCCGGGGAACTGAGGTTCAAAGACGCCAACATCTACGGCATGAAAGAGTTGCCGGTCAGTTGGTGAGCAAAGACCTGCGGTTCGACGACCAGGTCGCCGTGATCACCGGCGCCGGCGGCGGTTTGGGCAGGCAGTATGCGCTGCTGCTGGCCGCGCGGGGCGCGCGCGTCGTCGTCAACGACGTCGGTGGTTCGGTGACCGGCGACGGCTCTGATGGTGCGGCGGCGAGCGCCGTCGTCGATGAGATCCGTCGAGCCGGCGGCCAGGCCGTCGCCGACACGCACAGCGTGACGAATCCCGCTGGCGGGCAGGCCATCGTCGACGCCGCCCTGAGCGCCTGGGGGCGGCTGGACCTCGTCATCAACAACGCCGGGATCGTCGGCGACGCACCGTTCGAGGACATGACCGCCGAACGGCTCGAGCCCCTCATCGATGTGCACCTGCGGGGTGCGTTCTACATTACGCGGCCCGCCTGGTCGGTGATGCGGGAGCGCGGCTACGGCCGGATCCTCAACACCTGCTCGGCGGCGGGAATCCTTGGCGCCGAACGCATGAGCAACTACGGGGCGGCCAAGACCGGGCTGATCGGCTTCACCAGGGTGCTGGCCGCCGAAGGGGCCGCCCACAACATCAAGGTCAACGCCATCGCCCCGATCGCATACACGCGGATGCTCGAGCAATCCCTGAGGAGCGCCGAGCAGCCCGGGGAGGCGGCGGCGCGGGCGGTGCTGGATGACCTTGTCGGTCAGTACCTTCGCAAACTCGACCCGGCCCTGGTGGCTCCGGTCGCGGCCTTCCTGACCCACCGGGACTGTCCGGTTTCCGGGGAGATTTACACGGCCGGCGCCGGGCACGTCGCACGGTTCTTCATCGGCAGGACAACGGGTTTCTACGACCCCGGGCTGTCCGTCGAGGACGTGCGCGATCACCTCGAGGAGATTCGCGACGAAGCCGGCTACACCGTTCCGCGCGGGCCCGCCGACGAAATGAGCGAGCTGTTCGCCGCCGTCGCCACCCGGCCCGGCTGACGGTCAGCTCTGCTTGCGGAAGGTGCGCCAGATCAGGAAGCCGACGCCCACCGCGGCGCCCAGCAACGCGGCGGCCAGGATGGTCTGCAGCGCGTCGATGGCGATCCAGCTGGGCTCGTAAGAGCCGGTGGCGCCGACGCATTCGAAGCTCACGCTGGTCCCCGACTGGCCGGGCTTGTAGCTGTAGTTGGTGGTGTTGTACGCCAGCTGGTACCCGCTGTCGCATACGAAGGGGCTCGTCCACATCGCGCTCGCCGGCATCGTCGCGGTCAACGACGCGGCGGCCCCGATGCACAGGCCCAGGGCCCCGATGATCGCCCCGATGCGATCCGGCCACCCGCGCATGCCCCACGGCCGGCGGCGGCCCTGCGCGACGTGGCGCCTCGAGCCGACCTGTTGCGGAAAGCCGGGTGGCTGTCGGATGCCGGCGACCGCGCCGTAGTCGCCCGTGACGCCCTGGCCGGAATACACGACCGAATGCCCCACCTTGAACGTCGCCTTGCCGTGCTTGAAGATGTTGTCGATCTGTTCTGGCGACAGGCCGGCCTGGGCCGCGGCTTGCATGAAAGCCTCTCGATGCTGCGCCATCTCGGGGGCGGACGGCCCACCGGGGCCCACGGGACCGCCGGAGCGCAACCCCTCCCACAACGACTGCGCGTATTGGCGTGCGCGATCGTCGGGATCCTGCCCCGCGGCCGCCTTGGCCTCGGCCAGTTGACGTTCCAGCTCGGCGATGCGCTTCTGCTCGGCGAGCTGACGTTCCAGGTCGGCGATGCGCTTTTCGGGATCGTCGGCGTCCATCGGCAAATCGTCGCACGCCCAAACCACGGATGCAGCAAGATTCAGGGCCGCTCGAAGTGCCCGCTCAGCAGCGAAACGCCGTGCCGACACCGTCGGGCGGCGGCACCGACTGCAGGCAACCGAACGGCTGGATGCCGGCGGTCGCGAACCGCACCGCGGACTGATGGGCGTAGTTCACGCAGAACAGGCCGGATTGATCGGCGCGGCACCGGTAGTCGCCGAAGGACAACGAGTCCCCGTCCGCCAGTGCGGGTCCGTTGCCGTTGAGGAACGGACCCGGGTCGGCGCGCGCCGACCCGACCTGCAGGTTCGTTCCGTCGAAGTCGACCCAGCCGCCCTTCCAGTCGCCGTAGGCGGTGTCGGGGCGCGGCGGGGGATTGGTCAGGCTCACCAGGCATGCCAGCGCACCGCCGGTGTGCTTGACATCGGTCATGCAGGAGACTTTGCCGCCCTGGGCGGTCAACGCGATGTCGTTGCCCAGCGGCGTCGTGGCGCCCTCCCGCATTGCGCTGTGATAGCGGCCCGGGTCGGTTGGGTGACCTGCCTCNGAGTTCGCGACGCGCTTCGCCCGCCTGCTCGGCGCCCGCCGGCAGGACGCGGCCACCGCGTTGCTGCGGGCGTCCGCGGCGCAGTTTGTCGAGACCCAACACCGGCTGATCGACCAGGGCATGGAGAACAGGCTCGGTGCTTTCCCTATCGGCCCGGTTTTCGGCGACGACGTGCTGCCCGTCGACCCGGTCGAGGCCATGCGGACCGGCCGCGCGCATCGGGTGCCGCTGATCGTGGGCACCAACGCCGAAGAGGGCCGCCTGTTCACCCGCTTCCTGCGCATGCTGCCGACGAACGAGTCGATGATCGAAGAGCTGCTGGCTGACACGGAACCCGCTGCCCGCGAACGTATCACCGCCGCCTACCCCGACTACCCGGCACCGTCGGCCTGCATCCAACTCGGCGGCGACTTCGCGTTCAGCTCGGCGGCCTGGCAGATCGCCGAGGCCCACGGTGCTCATGCGCCCACCTATCTGTACCGGTACGACTACGCCCCCCGGACACTGCGCTGGTCGGGGCTGGGCGCCACGCATGCCACCGAGTTGCTGGCGGTCTTCGACGTCTATCGCACCCGGTTCGGTGCGCTGCTGACCGCGGCCGCGGATCGGCGGGCGGCGCTGCGGGTCAGCAATCATGTGCAGCGGCGGTGGCGGGCATTCAGCCGCACCGGGTCGCCGGGTGACGACTGGCCCGCGTACAGCCCGGACGAGCGCGCCGTCATGGTGTTCGACCGCAAGAGCCGGATCGAGTTCGATCCGCACCCCCATCGCCGGATGGCGTGGGACGGCTTCTCACTGGCGCGTTGACCTGGCACGCTGTCCGTCATGCATGCCCACACAGAGCAAGTCATCGAACGACCCGGTGATCTCACGGCGGCCTGGCTGGCCGCCGCGATCGGCACCGGACCCATTGCCGACTTCGCCGTAGAGCGCATCGGCACCGGTCAGATGAGCGAGTGCTACCGCGTCCTGCTCACCTACGCCGACGCCGGCCCCGGGGTGCCCGAGTCGGTGGTGCTGAAGGTCGCGGCGTCCGACCCGGTGAGCCGGCAGACGGGGTCGGCGCTGGGGCTCTACGAGCGTGAGGTCCGCTTCTACGGCNCGGCGCACCGGCCGGTGCCGGCGGTTTGCTACCCGACGGCGCGGTGGTCGTCGGGGCGGCGCCGGCCGAGGTCTGCGGGGTGGTTTGTGGCCGCCCCGCGTTGTCGCCGGCCGGGTGAGAGCACCCGGCGACCAGCAAGGCGACTGAGACCAGCGCGGCGATCCGCATCCCGCCAGGCTAACCGCCACGCCCGGGATTCGGCCGCTGCCCGCGCGATACGGCCACACTGTCGGCTACCGTCACTGGTATGCATGAGCGCACCATCCGCGCCCGCACCACCGCCGGCATCGTCGAAGGCTTCACCCGCGATGGCGTAAATCGCTGGCGATCCATCCCTTACGCCCGCCCGCCCGTGGGACCCCTGCGCCTCCGGGCGCCGCAGCCCGCGCCGCCGTGGTCGGGTGTGCGGCACTGCCATGGCTTCACCCACTGCGCGCCCCAGCAACGCCGCTACACGCTGCTCGGTGTCGGGCGCTACCAGCCGATGAGCGAGGACTGCCTCACCCTCAACGTCGTCACGCCGGAAGTCCCCTCCGACAAGCCGTTACCGGTGATGGTCTTCATCCACGGCGGCGGCTACATCCTGGGCAGCTCGGCCACGCCGCTGTACGACGGGGCGGCGCTGGCGCGCCGCGGCTGTGTGTACGTATCGGTCAACTACCGCCTGGGCGCCCTGGGATGCCTGGACCTGTCGTCGCTGTCGACCTCCGAAATCACCATCGACAGCAACCTCTACCTACGCGACCTGGTGCTGGCGCTGCAGTGGATCCGCGACAACATCGCCGAGTTCGGCGGTGACCCGGCCAAGGTCACCATCTTCGGGGAGAGCGCGGGCGCGCACATCACCGCGACGCTGCTGGCGGTACCCGCGGCCGAAGGCCTGTTCGCCCAGGCCATTTCGGAAAGCCCGGCCTCGGGCATGGTGCGGTCGCGGGAAACGGCCGCCGAGTTCGCGACGCGCTTCGCCCGCCTGCTCGGCGCCCGCCGGCAGGACGCGGCCACCGCGTTGCTGCGGGCGTCCGCGGCGCAGTTTGTCGAGACCCAACACCGGCTGATCGACCAGGGCATGGAGAACAGGCTCGGTGCTTTCCCTATCGGCCCGGTTTTCGGCGACGACGTGCTGCCCGTCGACCCGGTCGAGGCCATGCGGACCGGCCGCGCGCATCGGGTGCCGCTGATCGTGGGCACCAACGCCGAAGAGGGCCGCCTGTTCACCCGCTTCCTGCGCATGCTGCCGACGAACGAGTCGATGATCGAAGAGCTGCTGGCTGACACGGAACCCGCTGCCCGCGAACGTATCACCGCCGCCTACCCCGACTACCCGGCACCGTCGGCCTGCATCCAACTCGGCGGCGACTTCGCGTTCAGCTCGGCGGCCTGGCAGATCGCCGAGGCCCACGGTGCTCATGCGCCCACCTATCTGTACCGGTACGACTACGCCCCCCGGACACTGCGCTGGTCGGGGCTGGGCGCCACGCATGCCACCGAGTTGCTGGCGG
>NZ_LT546237.1:1678483-1685636 GCF_900078675.2 Mycobacterium interjectum | reverse complement strand
GGGCGTGGGGGGGCCGATAGCGCCCTGATATCACGCCGCGGTCGACGCCGCGACGGGCGCGTTCGACCTGCTGCTCGGCGACGCGGGACCCGCCGTCGTCGGTGACGAAATCGCCGGCGCGACAAGCGAACAGGCGCGTCTCGGCGTCGTCGAGTTGGGGCGGTTGCACGGTCCGTTGCTCGGCGACCCGTCGCTGGCCGACGCGCCGTGGCTCAACCGCGACTCGCCGCTCAACCAGGCGATGATCGCACCGTTGTACGCCGGCTTCATCGAGCGGTACGGCGAGGAGATCGCGCCCGAGCACCGCGTCGTGTGCGAACGCCTGGTGGCCGCGTTCGACGGCTACCTCGCCCAGGAGTCGGCGGAGGACCGCATCCGGGGCCTGGTGCACGGCGACTACCGGCTGGACAACATGTTGTTCGGCACCGCCGGCGCCGACCGCCCGCTGACCGTCGTCGATTGGCAGACGGTGTCCTGGGGGCCGGCGCTGACGGACCTGGCGTACTTCCTCGGCTGCGCGCTGCGCACGCAGGACCGCCGCGACCGGTACGACGAGTTGCTGCGCGCGTACCACGAGGCGCTGGGGTCGGACGCGCCGATCAGCCTCGCCGACGTTGCCGAAGGGGTTCGGCGCCAGAGCTTTTTCGGCGTGATGATGGCGATCGTCTCGTCGATGCTGGTGGAGCGCACCGACCGTGGCGACCGGATGTTCATGACGATGCTGGAACGCAATTGCGATCACGTGCTGGACACCGATGCGTTGGCGACGCTGCCCGACGCGGCAGTGGCCGAGCCGCTGCGGCCGACGGAGGATGACGAACTCGCCCACACCCCGACCTCGGAACCGCTGTGGAGCGAGAGCTGGTACGCCGACTTCGCCGATGCGGCACAGGGATTGGGCGGCTGGTTCCGCATCGGCCTGATAGCCAACCGACGCACGGCCCTGGTGCACGCGCTGCTGTGCGGACCCGGCCTGCCGACCGTCGCCGTCGATGCCGAAGTCCCACTGCCGGAGGACCCGTGGCTGTTGCGCGCCGACGAGTTCGAGGTCGGCCACGGTGCCAGCGCCCCGCTGCGGGCCTACCGTGTCGACGTGCGGGCGCGGGCCCGGGCGTACCCCGACCCGTCGGCGTTGTTGCGTGGCGAGCCGGGAACCCCCGTCGAGATGACGATGAACCTGGTGTGGGCCACCGACGGCACCCCGTACAAGTATCGGCTCACGACGCGCTACGAAATCCCCTGCACCGTCACGGGAACCGTCACGGTCGACGACAAGAGCTACCGCGTCGACTCGGTGCCCGGACAGCGCGACCACTCCTGGGGGGTGCGCGACTGGTGGAGCATGGACTGGATCTGGAGCGCGCTGCACCTCGACGACGGCACCCACCTGCACGGCGTGAACATCCGCATCCCGGGCGCGCCGGCGTTCAGCATCGGCTACACCCAGGACGCCGGCGGCAACGTCGTCGAGCTGGATACCGTCGCCTCGCGGGAAGCCTTCGGCGACAACGGATTACCACTGAACGCGACGCTGGATCTCAGCCCGGGCGGCGTCACCGCGGACATCGAGGTGCGTGGCCAGGCGCCGGTGCGCCTGGTCGCCGCCGACGGGCGGGTGAGCCAGTTTCCGCGCGCCTGGGTCAGCGTCAGGACGGCGGACGGCCGCGCCGGTGTGGGTTGGGTGGAATGGAACCGCAACCTGCCCGAGTAGGCGCCGGGTCACCCGTCGTGGTGATGGGTGTCTCGGGATCGGGCAAGTCGACGGTGGGCGCGGCGTTGGCGCGACGGCTCAACGTGCCCTTCGTGGACGCCGACGCCCTGCACCCGCCGGCCAACATCGCCAAGATGACCGCCGGGGAACCGCTGAACGACGACGATCGGCATCCCTGGCTGGAGACCGTCGGCGCATGGCTGGCGGGCCANCCCGTCGCCTCGCGGGAAGCCGTCGGGGACACCGGAATACCACTGAGCGCGACGCTGGATCGCAGCCCGGGCGGGGTCACCGCGGACATCGAGGTGCGTGGCCAGGCGCCGGTGCGCCTGGTCGCCGCCGACGGGCGGGTGAGCCAGTTTCCGCGCGCCTGGGTCAGCGTCAGGACGGCGGACGGCCGCGCCGGTGTGGGTTGGGTGGAATGGAACCGCAACCTGCCCGAGTAGGCGCCGGGTCACCCGTCGTGGTGATGGGTGTCTCGGGATCGGGCAAGTCGACGGTGGGCGCGGCGTTGGCGCGACGGCTCAACGTGCCCTTCGTGGACGCCGACGCCCTGCACCCGCCGGCCAACATCGCCAAGATGACCGCCGGGGAACCGCTGAACGACGACGATCGGCATCCCTGGCTGGAGACCGTCGGCGCATGGCTGGCGGGCCATCGCGGCGGCGGGGTGGTGAGTTGCTCGGCGCTGAAGCGCAAATACCGCGACCAGCTGCGGGCGCACTGCCCGCGGGTGGAGTTTTTGCACCTGCGCGGTTCACCCGAACTCATCGGCGGCAGGCTGTCCGGCAGGCCCGGCCATTTCATGCCGGCGGCGCTGCTGCAGTCGCAATTCGACGCATTGGAACCCCTCGGCCCCGATGAGGCCGGTGTCACCGCGGACGCCGGCCAGGCCGTCGACGCCATCGTCGACGCCTTCGTGGCGGGGTCGGCGGTGCGGCGGCCGGGCCGCTGAGCCATCCACGCGATCACGGCGACCGCGTTTATTTCGTTGATGCGGAACGGATCTGCTACCGCGAGCACCGTCAGCTCCCGATGTGACGGATGATCGTGTCGACGAGCGCCTTCGTGGCGCGGCCGGCGGTCTGGGTCGCCGCGGACGCGAGGGACAGCGTCCAGGTCAGCGGCGGGTTGAGCGCCACCGTGCGCAAGTCGGGAAACCGGTTGGCTGCGCTTAGGGGCAAGACGGTCGTTGCCAGCCGGCGTCGGATGAGTTCGGCCGCGATCGCGTAGTCGGCCACTTCGTAGGCGTTGATCGGGTGGACGCCGGCAGCGGTAAAGCAGGCGTCGAGGCGCTGGCGGATTCCCCATCCACGCGGGAAGTGGATGAAGTCTTGGCCGGCGAGGTCGGCGAGCTGCACCCGGCGGCGGCGCGCCAGTGCATGGGTCGAGTCGCAGACAAAGACCATGGGTTCGTGGGTGAGCTGCTGTAGGGCCACGAGGCGAGACGGCGAGGAGGGGATGGAGACCAGGGCGAGGTCCATCTGGCCGTCGGCGATCGACTCCAGGTGGCCCGCCGAGCCAGTGAGGCTTTGCCGCAGCTGAACCGTCACCGCCGGGTTGCTGCGCCGAAACTCTTCCAGAGCGGCCGGCAGGTCCAGCGTTCCCCACGACATCAGGGTGCCCAGTGTGACGGTGCCCGTCATGTGACCGCGATAGTTCTCCACCGAGGACCGTGCCCGCTGTGCCGTGTGTATGACTTCCCGGGCCTGCTCCAGGAAGACCTCGCCGGGCGCGGTGAGCGCGATCTGCCGCTTGGATCGGTCGAACAACTCGACACCCAACTCTTTTTCCAATCTGCCCACCGACGCCGACAGCGCCGACTGCACCACATGGATTCGCTGGGCCGCCCGCGAAAAATTCAGGTCGGCGGCCACCGCGACGAAGTACTCCAGCTGGCGCAGCTCCATTCGCCCAACATATCGCGAATCGCGATCATTGGCATCAACATTCATCGTTGGACGTGATCCCTTTTTCAGGGTTGTCTTGAACCGGTAATGCAACCCGCTCACAGGAGGACGTGATCATGCGTTCATCGCAAGGGGCTTCACGGAACGGCTCGGCGCAATCTAGCGCCCAGACCGCACTGGTCAATGTGTTGCGCTTCTGCGCGGTGACGCTAATGCTTTATGCGGCAGCGATGTTCGTCCTCGGCGCCCTGGCCTTGCTGATCATCGACGATGGTCCGCTTTGGTACGGCCCACCCACGCCTCGCGCCCACTCGGCCTCCGCCGAGAGCTCCGATCGTGCGAACCCCGAGTCGAGCGGTGGCGCGACCGTGGAGCGCTCCCACTTTGACCCGCACCTGCGACGGCCGGCTACCGATCACACGAGCGAAGCCGCGCCGTTGCCTGTGCGTGGACTGGCGCCCAGTGCTCGCGGCGCGGCAACCGCCAAGGCTCGGCCTCTTCGCAACCAGGCGGCTCGCCAGCGGCTCGCGGCGACCCAGTGATCCGCAGCGCACGGCGAAGGCTGCACCATCGTCCTCCATTCCCTGCTCGTCCCGGAAGACCTTGCGGTCGGGCGCGTCAGGCACCGCGTGCTGGCCGGCGGCCACGACGTGCCCGAGGCCAAGGTTCGCCAGCGGCACCGCCGCCTGTGGGGCCGGTCGCCGAGGGCATCGCGTTGTCCGACATCGCGACCGTGTACGACGGCAGTCGTCGGCGCGGGCCGCGCATCGTCGCCCAACTCAGCGGCGGCGAAGCGGCCGGCTCGCCGGAGTGGCCGGCCGTGGGCGCCGGAGGTATTGCGGTCGCGGTGGCCGCGGTGAGCGCGTCTACCCGAGCGCGCGATTACCAGGGGCGGCGGCGCCGACGGGTGGGGACCCCGTCGCCGACCCGTTCGCGGGCCGCGTCGGCCAGCTGACTGCCGCGCGCGGCCGCCGTGTTGGCGAACTCGCTGCCGCGCAGCCGCGCGATCTCGGCGAGTTCCACCCCGCGGTCCCGCGCCGTGTCGGCCAACTCTTCGCCGCGCTTGCGCGCCTTCTTGGCCAGCGGCGCGCCCTTTTCCGCCGCCGTGCTCGCCAGTTCCTCGCCGCGCTTGCGCGCCTTCTTGGCGAGCGGGGCGCCCCGCTCCGCGGCGGTGCCGGCCAGTTCGCGGCCGCGTTCGAGGGCGGCCTCGGCGTAGGGTGCGCTCCGTTCGGCGGCGGTGCTGGCCAGTTCGCGGCCGCGTTCGGCGCCGACCTGCAGGCCGTGCACGATCCGCTCGCCGAGCTCGTCGAACGTGTCCGACCCGTCAGAGGAACCGGGCAGCGCCGAGGAAACCCGTTCGGAGAGCCGTTCGGCCGCCTGGCGTCCCCGCCAGCCCAGCGACGGCTTGCCGGCCGTGTCGGCGGAGGCGATCATCAGCCCGCCCAGCAGGCTCAGGTCGGTCAGGAAGTCCTTGCGCTTCTGGGCCTTGAGCGCCGGGTCGCTCTCGCTCCAGAACATGTGCGCGCCGAGGTTGGCCGGCAGCACCGTGAAGGCAAGTGCCGCCGAGGCGATCCGCGGCGCTTTGCCGGTGGCAAGCAGCAGGCCGCCGCCGATCTGAACGGCGGCGTTGATTTGAGCGAACGTCTGGGGGTCGCTGGGAATGGCGCTGCCGACGGGGTCCGGCAGGGCGCGAAGGCCGTCGACCGCCGGCGCCGCGGCCTCGGCCGCGGGCTTGGGATTGAGGAGTGAGTCGATGCCCTGGCCGATGAACACCGCCGACAGCAGGGGCCTCGCGATTCTGCGGATCAACATGGCAGCTGGATTACCCGGCGGACCGGCAAACAAACCGTGCCGCGCGGCGGCCCGGGTGAACGCCCAGCTCTAGGCCCGTCGGGGATAGGGTGGACCCGTGCGAGCGTTGGTCATCGTCGACGTGCAAAACGACTTCTGCGAGGGCGGCTCCGTGCCGGTTCGCGGCGGCGCGCACGTGGCCTCCGCCATCAGCGACTACCTGGCCGCCAAGCCCGGTTACGACCATGTCGTGGCGACTGCGGACTGCCACGTCGACCCGGGCGATCACTTCTCCGACCGGCCCGACTTTTCGTCGTCGTGGCCGCCGCACTGCCTGGCGGGCAGCGCCGGTGCGGATTTTCATCCCGCCCTCGACATCGCCCCGATCGAGGCCGTCTTTCGCAAGGGCACCTCCGCCGCGGCCTTTAGCGGCTTCGAGGGCGTCGACGAAACCGGCACCCCGCTGCTCGAGTGGTTGCGGCGGCGCGGGGTCGACCAGGTCGACGTCGTCGGGATAGCCACGGACCATTGCGTCCGCCAGACCGCCGAGGACGCGGCCCGGGCCGGCCTGACNAACACATCTAGAGGGGTAAAAGAGACGGGAGGAGAACCGCCGGCGTCGAGCTGGTGGGTGGGCGCTGATGGTGGCGGTGGACCGCGAGCAGCTGCTGGCCGCGGTGGAGCGCTCACCGCTTGCCGCCGCCGCGCACGACCGCGCCGGGTGGGTCGGGCTGTTCACCGCCGACGGGCGCATCGAAGACCCGGTGGGATCCCGGCCGCACCGAGGGCACACCCAGATCGGCCGGTTCTACGACACCTTCATCGGTCCGCGCGGCATCACGTTTCATCGCGACCTCGACATCGTGTTCGGCACAACCGTTCTGCGCGACCTCGAGCTCGAGGTGTCGATGGGTCCGGCGGTGACGATGTACATTCCCGCGCTGCTGCGCTACGACCTCCGAGAAGCCAACGGCAGCTGGAAGATCGGCAGATTGCGCGCCTACTGGGAGTTGCCGGCGATGATGCTGCAGTTCCTGCGAACCGGCCCGCGCGCGGCGTCGCCCGCCCTGCAGCTGTCCAGTGGCCTGCTGGCCAACCAGGGGTTGCGGGGGACCGCCGGCTTCATGGCCGGTTTTCGGCGGGCCGGTGCGCGGCGCAAGAGGCTGGCAGAGGCATTCCTCGGCGCCGTCTCGCGCAAAGACAAGTCCGCGGCCGTGCGCGCGTTAGGGCGCAGTGCCCCAATAACTTTGGGTGACGACGACCCGCTGGATATCGGCGAGCTCGTCGAGCAATTCGACGGGGCCAACTGGACCAAGGTGATCGGCGCCGGCCCCACGGTCGCGGTCTCGGTCAACTCGGCCCACGGCCGTGGGATCGTGTTCGTCGATGCGGCGTGGCCGGGCAACGCGATCGACCGGATCCGCTACTTTCCGGCCTGACCATGGCCGAGCTCAGCGCGCGATCATCAGGGCCAGCGTCGCCGCGGACAGGCACAGGAAGGTACCGGGAAACGCGATGTTGTAGAGGACGTGGGCCCGCAGGTGCGCGATGACCGCGCCGACGAAGAACAGGACCAGCCCGACCGCGGCCGCGATGCCCAGCGCCGGCACGCCCAGCAGGCCGATCACCAGCCCGGCGGCCCCGGCCAGCTTCGCCGCCGCCAGTGGCGCCAACCACGAGCGGGGCACCCCGACCTCGGCCGAATTCGCCAGCACGAACCCGGCGGGAATGAGGTCGGCCA
>NZ_LT546237.1:1600372-1677649 GCF_900078675.2 Mycobacterium interjectum | reverse complement strand
CCGCCACTTCACGCGGCGCGCGCGGGCCGGCGTCGTGCTGCTCATCGACGGTGTTCCGGGAGTCGTCATCGCGCCCCGCGGGCGTGCGCAGGTCCTCCTGCGGATCGGCGTGGGAGCCGACAACCGCATTCACACCATCGACATCACCGGCGATCCGGACTGCCTGCGACGGGCCGTTCTCGCGCTGCCGACTTGGCCGTCGCGGCAGCAACAGCCGGCGCGGCCGCCGGCCGCCGGCCAACATCGGGAGCGCCATGCTCGATAAGCAGTTCGGGCGTCGAAGCCTGCTGCGGGGCGCGGGCGCGCTCACCGCGGCGTCGCTGGCCCCGTGGGCCGCCGGCTGCGCTCCCGACGATGACGCGCTGACCTTCTTTTTCGCCGCCAATCCCGACGAGCGGGACCGGAGGTTGCGCATCGTCGAGGAATTCCAGCGCCAACATCCCGACATCAAGGTCCGCGCGGTGTTGTCGGCGCCGGGCGTGATGCAGCAGCTTTCGACGTTCTGCGCCGGCGGCAGGTGCCCGGACGTGCTGATGGCGTGGGAATTGACCTATGCCGAACTGGCCGACCGGGGGGTGCTGCTCGACCTCAACACCATGCTCGCGCGCGACCCGGCCTTCGCGGCGGAACTGAGATCGGACAGCATCCCCTCGCTGTACAACACCTTCGCGTTCAACGGGGGCCAGTACGCGCTCCCCGAACAGTGGTCGGGCAACTACCTGTTCTACAACAAGCGGCTCTTCACCGAGGCCGGGCTGCCGCCGCCGCCCAGCACATGGGAGCGGCCGTGGAGCTTCACCGAGTTCCTGGAAACCGCCCAGGCTCTCACCCAACGCGACCGATCCGGGCGAGCCACGCAGTGGGGTTTCGTCAACCTGTGGTTCTCGTACTACTCGGCGGGGTTGTTCGCCATGAACAATGGGGTGCCGTGGTCCACCCCGCTGACCAGCCCGACCCACTTCAACTTCGGCGACGACGCCTTTATCGAGGCGGTCCAGTTCTACGCCGACCTGTCCAACAAACACCGGGTGGCGCCCGACGCATCCGAGGTGCAATCGATGTCCACGCCCGATCTGTTCGCGTCGGGTAAGGCGGGGCTGGCGATGGGCGGCCACTGGCGCTACCAGACGTTCATCCGCGCCGAGGACCTCGACTTCGACGTCACCCCGTTGCCGGTGGGGCCGCGCCGGCGCGGACAGCCCGCCCGCTCCAACATCGGTTCCACCGGACTGGCCATCTCCGCGAGCAGCCAACGCAAGCAACAGGCATGGGAATTCGTGAAGTTCGCGACCGGTCCCGTCGGCCAGGCGTTGACCGGTGAATCCACCCTCTTCGTGCCGGTGCTGCGCTCCGCACTGAACTCGACCGGCTTCGCCGAATCACACCACAGGATCGGCAACCTCGCCGTGCTCACCCAGGGGCCGGCCTATTCGGATGGGATGCCGGTCACCCCGGCGTGGGAAAAGATCGTCGCCCTGATGGACCGCAGCTTCGGACCCGTGCTGCGCGGATCCCGGCCGGCGACGTCGCTGACCGGGCTGTCGCCCGCCCTCGACGAGGTGCTGCGCAATCCATGACATCGACCGATGCCCGCAACGACGCCAAAGGATCCGGTCCTCTGCGGCGGCGCGCGCGGGCCGGTCGCCTTTTCGTGGCGCCGAACCTGATGGCGGTCGCGGTGTTCATGATCTTCCCGCTGGTGTTCTCGCTGTACATGAGCTTTCAGAGCTGGGATGTGTTCAGGCCGCCGAAGTTCGTGGGACTGAAGAACTTCAACGAGCTGTTCACCTCCGACCCGCTGTTTCTCATCGCCATCCGCAACACAGTGATCTTCACGCTGGGGACGGTGGTGCCGACCATCGTCGTCAGCCTCGTCGTCGCCGCGCTGCTGAACCGGAAGGTCAAGGGCATCGGCGTCTTTCGCACCATCGTCTTTTTGCCGCTCGCCATCTCGTCGGTGGTGATGGCGGTCGTGTGGCAGTTCGTCTTCAACACCGACAACGGGCTGCTCAACATCATGCTCGGCTGGTTCGGCGTCGGCCCGATCCCGTGGCTGGTGGACCCGCACTGGGCCATGGCCTCGCTCTGCGTCGTCAGCGTGTGGCGCAGCGTGCCGTTCGCCACGGTCGTCCTGCTGGCCGCGATGCAGGGAGTGCCCGAAAGTGTCTACGAGGCGGCCAGAATCGACGGCGCGGGCGAGATCCGGCAGTTCGCGTTCATCACGGTGCCGCTGATCCGGGGGGCCATGTCGTTCGTGGTGGTCATTTCGGTCATCCACGCGTTCCAGGCGTTTGACTTGGTTTACGTCCTCAACGGCGCGAACGGCGGGCCGGAAAGTGCGACCTACGTGCTGGGCATCATGCTGTTCCAGCACGCCTTCTCCTTCCTGGAATTCGGCTACGCGTCGGCGCTGGCCTGGGTGATGTTCGCGATCCTGCTGGTGCTGACCGTCGTGCAGCTGCGCCTGACCCGGCAGCGTTCCCTGGAGGTTTCCGATGGCCTCGGCTGAGCGGGTGTTCACCCGCAACGTGTTTCGTGCCGTGGTGGTCTACACCGCGCTGCTCGCGATCGCGTGGGTCTGGCTGTTCCCGATCGCCTGGGCGGTGTCCGGCTCTTTGAAAAGGGAAGGCGAGGTGACCGAGCCCAGGCTGTTGCCGGCGCATCCGCGGTGGTCGAACTACACCGAGGTGTTCTCGCTGATGCCGTTCGGGCGCATGTTCTTCAACACCGTGCTGTACGCGGGGTGCGTCACGGCCGGACAGGTCTTCTTCTGCTCCCTGGCCGGATACGCGTTCGCAAGGCTGCAGTTTCGCGGTCGCGACACGCTGTTCGTGTTGTACCTGGGCACCCTGATGGTGCCATTGACCGTCACGGTCATCCCGCAGTTCATCCTGATGCGCGCCCTGGGCTGGGTGGATACGCCGTGGTCGATGATCGTGCCGGGTCTGTTCGGCAGCGCGTTCGGCACCTACCTCATGCGGCAGTTCTTCCGAACGCTTCCCACCGATCTCGAGGAGGCGGCGATCCTGGACGGCTGCTCGCCGTGGCAGATCTACTGGCGGGTCCTGCTGCCGCACGCGAGGCCGGCGGTGCTGGTGCTCGCGGTGCTCACCTGGGTGAATGTGTGGAACGACTTCCTCTGGCCCTTGCTGATGCTGCAGCGCGACAGCCTCGCCACCCTGACGCTGGGCCTGGTTCGGCTGCGGGGCGAATACGTCGCGCGCTGGCCGGTGATCATGGCGACCTCCATGCTGATCATGGTGCCGCTGGTCATCATATACGCTGTCGCGCAGCGCTCCTTCGTGCGCGGCATCGCCGTCACCGGAATGAACGGATAGCCATGGCCTCGGTGAGTTTCGAGCGAGCCACGCGGCGCTATCCGGGGGCGGATCGCCCCGCGCTGGACGGCCTCGACCTCGACGTCGGGGACGGCGAGTTCGTCGTTCTGGTCGGGCCGTCGGGATGCGGCAAGACGACCTCCCTGCGGATGGTTGCCGGACTCGAAACGCTGGATTCCGGGCGCATCCGGATCGGGGACCGTGACGTCACCAACCTCGATCCCAAGGATCGCGACGTCGCGATGGTGTTTCAGAATTATGCGCTCTACCCGCACATGACCGCGGCGCAGAACATGGGTTTCGCGCTGAAGATCGCCAAGACCCCGAAGGCCGAGATCCGGGAGCAGGTGCTGGCCGCGGCGAAACTGCTTGACCTGCAACCCTACCTGGATCGCAAACCCAAAGACCTGTCGGGCGGCCAGCGCCAGCGGGTGGCGATGGGCCGCGCGATCGTGCGCCGGCCGCGGGTGTTCCTGATGGACGAGCCGCTGTCCAATCTCGACGCCAAGTTGCGGGTGCAGACCCGCAACCAGATCGCCGCGCTGCAGCGCCGGCTCGGAACCACAACGGTTTACGTCACCCACGACCAGGTGGAGGCGATGACCATGGGGGACCGGGTCGCCGTGCTGTGCGACGGCGTGCTGCAACAGTTCGCGACGCCGCGTGAGCTCTACCGCAACCCGGACAACGTGTTCGTCGCGGGGTTCATCGGGTCGCCGGCGATGAACCTGTTCACCCTGCCGATCGTGGACTCGTCGGTGTCGCTGGGGGACTGGCCGATCGCGCCGCCACGTGAGATGGCCGCCACCGCAACCGAGGTCGTGGTCGGGGTTCGCCCCGAGCACTTCGAACTGGGCGGCCTCGGGGTGGAGATGGAGGTCGACGTGGTCGAGGAGCTCGGAGCCGACGCGTACCTCTACGGTCGAATCACCGGCTCGGGCAAGGTGATCAGTCAGCCCGTCGTCGCGCGCGCCGACGGGCGCCACCCGCCGGAAAAGGGCAGCCGGGTGCGCCTGCATCCCGAGCCGGGGCATTTGCACTTCTTCGGCACGGACGGGCGCCGAATTTCTTGACCGTCAGAACCTACCCGCGGGCGCATCCGATCGCCTGCAGCCGGCGCTGCACGCGATCGATGTCATCCTGCGAGGGCATCTCGTTGGTGACGTGGGTGATGGCCACCCCGACGTCGGCGGTACTGATCGGCGGGCACCGGCGCATGATCAGTTCTCGTGTGATGGTGGTGATCTCGTCGTTGGATACGCGACGACGCGTCAATGCCGCCAGCGGCACATGCCCCGTAACCGGCATGCCGGTGGGGTAACCGGCGCGCACGAAGGCGACAATGCTCGACACCCAATGGGACAGGTCCATACGTCCACCTCGCTCACCGCTACACGCTGTGCAATAGCGGCACTTAGCAACCTAGCAGTAGTGACGCCATCAGCCCGGTAAGACCACGCAGTTACTTACGACTAATTTATGGATTTTTCAGCCTTGCGCCCGAATCCTCAGCGCTTTAACAATTTCGACGAGTGGAGTGTTGGTGGGCGGAGTCGGCGCGCCCTAAGGGCGTTTGGCCGCAACGCTTCCTAGTATTGCCGGGTGGTTGATCGCTATGGAACAGACGTGCTTGCCGCCGGGCGGCGCAAGCCTCGCTCGACCGAACAGCCGGCCGAACCCGGCCTGGTCGTGGAGGACGTGGAGACGGGCTACGTCGGCGCGGTGGTGCGGGTCGAGTACGGTCGCGTCGAGCTAGAGGACCGGCACGGCCATATCCGCGGCTTTCCGCTCGGCCCAGGGTATTTGCTCGAGGGACGCCCCGTGATCCTCACCGCGCCGCGTCGCGCGACGGCTGCTACCACGGGTAGGACGGCATCCGGCTCGGTCGCGGTGCCCGGTGCGCGGGCCCGCGTCGCGCGGGCCAGCCGCATCTACGTCGAGGGCCGCCACGACGCCGAACTGATCGCCCAGGTGTGGGGCGCGGACCTGCGCATCGAGGGAGTGGTCGTCGAGCACCTCGGTGGGATCGACGATCTGGTCGGCATCGTGGCCGAGTTCCGGCCGGGTCCCGGCCGTCGGCTGGGGGTGCTCGTCGACCACCTCGTCGCGG
This sequence comes from Mycobacterium interjectum, assembly GCF_900078675.2. Taxonomy (GTDB): domain Bacteria; phylum Actinomycetota; class Actinomycetes; order Mycobacteriales; family Mycobacteriaceae; genus Mycobacterium; species Mycobacterium interjectum. The sequence goes on along the minus strand of NZ_LT546237.1, from coordinate 1,672,201 downwards.
GTTCGAAGGAGGCTCGAATCGCCGAGGCGGTACGGCGGGGGCCGGGCGGCCCCGACACGCTCGTCGTTGGTCATCCCTATGTCGACATCTGGGAGGCGGTCAAGCCGCAGCGGCTTGGACTGTCGGCCTGGCCGACCGTCCCGCGGCAGCTGGAGTGGAAGCACGGCGCCTGCGCGGCGCTGGGCCTGCCGCACGCCGGCCAGGCGGACATCGCGCGTGCCTGGCGGAGAATCCGTTCCAGCGTCCGCGACTGGAACGATCTGGAACCGGCGCTCATCGGCCGCGTCGAGGAACTCATCGACTTCGTGACACAACCGCCCGCCGCCTGAATCTCACGTACCAAAAAGATCCGCGGGATTTTATTCACCTGCTGAGGCGACTCGCCGCCGGCGACAGCTCGGTTGTCGCGGCGGCCACATCACATCAGCTACCCCTGCGGCCCGGCTCGCGGTCAACGAATGCCACTACATCGCGCGGAGTCTGTTCACCGGAGCAACAGCGGAACATGCCCGTAATGGCGCGAGGCCGTGATGTTTCGGGCAAGTGATGTGTTGTGTCGTCAACGTAAAACAATGTGGCCCGCCGTCACGCATCGGTCGCCGATGGGCACTAAATCCGTGAAGAACCAATAATCGGCGGAAACGGAGGAAGTTCATGACCGACGCGCTCGTCATCGATGCCGAAGGGCTCGACCGGCTGTCGTGCAACGCCAAGGCCAACCCCGACACGGGAAAGAAGACGCTGAAAGCCACGACGGTTTGTGAGGCGGGGTTTCGCAACATGACCTACGTGCGCGACCTTGCGCCCATGCTGGTCGGTGAGCCGCCCGCGCTTCTGGGCGACGACTCGGCGCCCAACCCCTCCGAAACCGCCCTGGCCGCCTTGGGGTCGTGCGTCTCGGTCGGCCTGCTGGCCAACGCCACCCACCGGGGCGTGACCCTCACCAAGATCGAGGTCGAGATGGAAGGCGACATCGACATCTCCGCGGTGTGGGGGGTGGGCGACACCCCCGAGGGCAAACGCCTTGGCTTCAGCGCGGTGCGCTGCAAGGTAACCCTCGCCGGCGATGCCGACGAGGCGACCCTCAAGGAGATCCACGACAACGCGATCGCGTGGTCGCCCGTGCTCAACACGTTGCGCAACCCGGTAAGCGTCGTCTCGACCCCGGTCACCGAATAGGAATCGTGGGGAAATCAACTGTGGCAACAACACTGACGAAAAGTGACCTCGCGCAGGTCATCAGGCTGGCTCGCGTCAGGCACGGGTTGAGTTGGGCGAAGATCGCCGATTCGATCGGCAAGGACCCGGTGTGGACCGTCGCTGCCCTGCTCGGCCAGCATCCCCTTTCGGCCGGCGACGCAGCAACCGTCGCAGCGCTTCTCGGCCTCGACGATGAGGCGGTCGCGGTTCTGCAACTCATTCCGTATCGGGGATCCGATCCGGCCATCGCCAACGATCCCACGATCTACCGCTTTCATGAGGCACTCGCGGTCTATGGTCCGGCCATCAAAGAACTCATCCACGAGGAATTCGGTGACGGCATCATGAGCGCCATCAACTTCCAGATGAGCGTTGAACGACGCCCGCACCCGGCCGGCGACAGGGTGGTCGTCACGTTCGACGGAAAGTTCCTCGATTACGCGTGGCAGCAAGCTGCCCAGCAGGCCCAGGAGGTAATGAAATGACGGCGACCATCGATCCCGAGGCCGGCCTATTGGATCTCGTATTGTTGGAGGACATCCGGGCCCACGCGGGGGCGCTGGACCGCGGTGAGCATCACTCGCGGCGCAGCTTCGCCGCACTGGGCGCGGCCGGCCTCCTTGGCATCGGCGCACCGGACAACGCCGACGGCAGGCTCCCCGACATGGCCGACGTCATCCGCCGGATCTCCGGCGAGTGCATGAGCACAGGCTTCTCGTTATGGGCCCACCGGATGGCGGTCGAGTACTTGCTCAGTGCCGCAACACCGTTCAGCTTGGCGGCCGCCGAGCCGCTGCTTGCCGGGACCACGCTAGGGGTCACCGGCATGGCTGCGGCGTTCAAGGAAGCCGCGGGCTGCGGGAGCCTGGAATTGACCGCCACACCGGTCGGCGACGGCTACGAGGTGTCCGGTCCGATCAGGTGGGCCAGCAACCTCTTCGCCGACTCGATGATGGTCACCGCGGCCCGCGCCGATTCCGGCGAAAAGCTGATCGTGGCACTACCTTTGACCACACCCGGTGTCGTCGTGGGGGATCACTTCGACTTGTTGGCAATGGGTAGCACCGCGTCGTCGTACCTGAAGCTGCAGGGGGCGCACGTGTCGTCGGAGCAGGTGCTGTCGCGAGACTTCGACGGGTTTCTTCGGGCGGTGCGCCCGACTTTCCTTGTCCTGCAATCGGCTATGTGCCTGGGGCTGACGAGGACCACCTTGGAACAAAGCCGGCTCGGCCTGACGGGCGTCAATGCCGTCTTTGCCGCCGACGTCGACCGGATCGCCGGCAACCTCGCCTCGGCGGAGTCGACCTTGGCAAGGCTGGCCGCAGCCGTCGGCGGGGCGGCGGCGCCGGGCAAGAAAGAGTTGCTTTCGCTGCGCCTCGCCGCCGCGGAACTGTCGAGCGCCAGCGCCGATCTGGAGATCCGGACCGCTGGGGGCAAGGGGTACGCGAGCAGGACGTCGGCGAGCCGGCGGTACCGCGAGGCGGCGTTCATCCCCGTCCAGTCTCCGTCGGAAGCGCAACTGCGCTGGGAACTCGCCGGATGCGCCTGAGTGTGGATCGATGGTGACTCCGGTGGCGGTGCCACCGGAGGGCACCGAATCCGAACACCTGGTCGGCGGGATTCCGCTGGCCAGGCTGGTCCGCGACTTCCACGGCCCGATGGTGAATTTCGCTCGCACCATGGTCAATTCGACGGTGGTGGCCGAAGAAGCGGTGCAGGAGGCCTGGGTGCAGGTTCTGCAGTCATCGGATTCGTTCGAGGGGCGTTCCTCGGTGGGCACCTGGTTGTTCGGGATCGTCAAGAACACCGCCTCACGGCACCGGCGGCGCGAGTCGCGCATTCGCGACCACGAGGTGCTCGCGGCCGCGGATGCCGAAGCCACCGATCCGCTGTCGGGCCGGATGCACCCCGCGGGGCACCCGGATGCCGGCCACTGGAGCGCTCCGCCATCGCGGCGCTTTCTGCCCGAGGACCAAACCGTGGCGAGCGAGGTCGTCGGATTCGTGCGGGCGGCGCTGGATGCGTTGCCGGAGCGGCAGCGACAGCTGATCATCCTGCGGGACCTCGTCGGCACGTCGGCCGACGAGGCCGCCGAAATCCTTGAGCTCTCCGCCGAGGCGCAGCGCGCTCTGCTCTACCGCGCCCGGGGAAATCTCCGAAACCAACTGGAAAAGCGGTATCAACGATGACCGTCTACGACAACACAGTCCCCGCCATCGACTGCGTCGACTTCGTTCGGCTCGTCGACGAGCTCGTCGACGCAGACCCGAAGCGATGGGGACCGATCGTCGCCAGGCACCTGGAGGAATGCCCGCCGTGCCTCGTGTATCTGCAACAAATGCTCGACCTCAAGATCCTGCTCAACCACGTGTTCGACGGGGAGAAGCTCGGCGACGAGGACGTTTCCGGGGTCATCAACGCGATCAACGAATTCAAGAAGGGCCGACACAAATGACAATTGACGCGCGGGCGCCGCGACTGGAAACGCGGGCGCCGACGGAAGACACGCTGGCTCCCTTGCCCTCCACGCTCACCGCCGAGGACCCCTTTGAGCCGCTGAGCGTGGGCGCCATGGTGGACCGGGTAGCCGGCATGGCGATGGAAAAGGCCGCGCACCCGTGGGCGTTCTTCATGCGCTCGCTGGTCGGCGGCGCCATGGTGGCTTTCGGGGCGCTGCTGGCATTGGTCGTGAGCACCGGGGTGAAGACACCGGGCGTCGCGAGCCTGTTGATGGGCTTGGCGTTCGGTATGTCCTTCGTCCTGATCCTGGTGTCCGGCATGTCGCTGATCACCGCGGACATGGCCGCCGGGTTGCTCGCCGTGTTGAAACGCGGCATGAGCCTCGGCGGCTACGCGTTTCTGGTTGTCGTCGGCCTCATCGGCAATATCGCCGGGGCGTTCGTGTTCGTCGCGATCTGCGGCGCCGCCGGAGGCCCCTACCTGGGCGCCTTCGCCGAGCGAGCGGCGACCGTCGGCGCCATGAAGGCCGGCCAGCCGTTCTGGACCGCGCTGTTGCTGGCCGTGCTGTGCACCTGGTTCCTGCAAACCGCGATGTGCATGTTCTTCAAGGCCCGCAGCGACGTGGCGCGGATGGCATTCGCGTTCTACGGGCCGTTCGCGTTTGTGATCGGCGGCACCCAGCACGTGATCGCGAACGTCGGGTTCCTCGGGTTTCCCTTGCTACTCAACCTCTTTCACCCCGCCGCGCCACGCGCCGGAATCGGCTGGGGCTTCGGGCACGACGGCTTGCTCACCAACATCGGCATCACTACCGTGGGCAACTTGATCGGCGGCACACTCTTCGTGGCGCTACCGTTCTGGATCATCGCGCGGTTGCAGCGGAGCCAGATCTGAACGTTGCCCAACCGACCGGTGACGAGACGGTTACTTCCGGGCAACTTCCGTCGGCCAAGGGCAATCCAAGGGCCCCAAGGGGTTCCACCGACGGTCCTCCGGCTCAGCGGTTGAGGACTAAAGCCTCACGACCGACGGCCCGCCGCCCGATAGCGTCGCTGCTGACGAAGGGAGAAACCAAGTGTCGACATCTACGAAGCGGCTGGGCATCGTCGTCGCGGTCGACGGTTCGCCGGCAGCCGACGCGGCCGCCTGCTGGGCGGCCCGCGACGCGGCAATGAGAAACCTTCCACTGACGGTCGTCCACGCGGTGGCCACCCCCACCGCCGTCTATCCGCCGGTGCCGTATCCCGAAGCCTTGGTGGTACGGCTCGAGGACGACGGCAAAAAGGCCATCATGCACGCGGTCAAGATCGCCGAGGACGCGATGCCGGCCGACGCGAAGGTCGCGATCGAGCGGGAGTTGATGTATTCCAGCCCGGCGCCGGCGCTGATCAATATGTCCGACGAGGCGGACATGATCGTCGTGGGGACCTCCGGGCGGGGACTGCTGGCCCGCGGCGTGCTCGGTTCGGTCAGTGCGACGGTGGTGCGGCATGCGAATTGTCCGGTCGCCGTTGTTCATGACGAGGGGCCGGCCGACCGGCAGGACGGCCCGGTGCTCGTCGGAGTCGACGGCTCGTCGATTTCCGAACGCGCGACGGAGCTCGCGTTCGACGAAGCCTCCCGTCGCGGCGTCGACCTCGTCGCCCTGCACGCCTGGAGCGACGTCACGACCGAAGTTCCGTATCTGGATTGGGCGACGGTGGAGGAGGAGGCGCAGCGCAGCCTCGCCGAGAGCCTGGCGGGCTGGCTGGAAAGCTACCCGGACGTCACGGTGCATCGCCGCGTCGTCCGCGATCGGCCGGCGCGACACCTCATCGACGAGGCGGCCTCCGCCCAGCTCGTCGTCCTGGGCAGCCATGGCCGGGGAGGCCTGACCGGCATGCTGCTCGGCTCGGTGAGCAACACCGTCCTGCACTCCGTGCGGGTACCGGTCATCGTGGCCCGGCCCTCGGAGTCCTAGCCCCTCGCCGATCTAGCCGCCGTGCAAGACGGTGCCGGTCCAGGCGCACAGCGCCGCAAGGTCGCGCCCGGCGCGCATCACCGTGCGGTCCGGGCGCACCAAGGCGGCGGTGGCGCGCCCTCGGCGTAGCCACGCGTCGAGCGCACCGCCGGGTTCGGCGGTCACGACGACGACGCCGCGCCGGCGGAGCTGCTCTCGTTGGGCAGCGCCGGGGTCGCCGGCGGCGATCAGCGCGAAACCGGTGCCGATCGCGTCGTCGAGCCGCAGACCGTTGGGCAGCAAGGGGTTTGGGCACAGCGTGCCGGCGAGCTGGCGCGGGCGGCGGGACCTGCACACCAGCGCGGAAGCGCGCAGCCGTGGGGTGGTCGAGTCGACCATCTTGTCGCGCAGGCCGGGAATCAGCCGCAGCCGGGGCAGCACCGCGCGGCGCGCCACGTCGCCGACGCGGCCGCCGCCGGTCATGGCCCACCCGACGCCCAGCGCCAGCCGAATCATGTGCTGCGCGTGCGGCTTGCGCTCCCGCTCATACGTATCCAAGACGTCGGCGGCCAGCGTCCCGTCCCGCACCCCGGCGATCTTCCAGGCGAGGTTGGCCGCATCCCGCATTCCCGCGCCCATGCCCTGCCCGATGAACGGGGGAGTGAGGTGCGCGGCGTCGCCGAGGATGAAGACGTTCCCGCGGCGCCACCGGTCGGCGATCTGGGCGCGGAACGTGTATTCGGCGACCCGCAGCACCGTCAGTTGGCTGGCCGCGACGTGCGCGGTCCACGGTGCGATCAGTGGTCGCAGCGCCCCCAGGGTGTCGAAGTCGTCGGCGCTTTCGCCCGCCAACAACCGGAATTCCCAGCGGTAGCGCCCCGGTCCGATGCGCATGTAGGTCCCCGCGCGCACCGGGTCGCACACCTGGTGCACGCCCTCCCACTGCCGCAGATCCGCATCGCATGCGACGTCGACGACCAGCCAGCGCTGCTCGAACTTCAAATCCGCCATGGCCGAGCCGATCTGCGCGCGCACCAGGCTGTTGGCGCCGTCGCATCCCAGCAGGTAGTCGGCGTCGATCTGGTGCACGCAGCCGTCGGAGCGATCGGTAAAGGTGACGCGCACCCCTCTTTCGTCCTCGGTCAGCCAGGTGACCTCGGCGTCCCCGCGTAACCGGGCGGCCGGGTAGCGCTTGAGGTTGGCGCGCAGCAGCGTCTCGAATTCCGGTTGATCGAACATGTTGGCCTGCGGGAAGCCGTGCGGGCTTCGGGCCGGGTCGCGGTGAAACTCGGCGAGCACCCGCGAACGTCCGGATCGGTTGTCCACCAGGCGCAAACCCAGCGTGGGCCATGACGTCGCGGCGAATTCGTCGGCGAAGCCGAGGCGGGCGACGATTCGGTAGATCTCGTCGTCCAGGTGTACGGCGCGCGGCTGCGGGTAGACCCCGCGCCAGCGGTCGAGGACAAGGCACTCCACCCCGTGTTGTGCCAACAGCGTGGCGGCGGTGATGCCGGTGGGCCCGGCACCGACGATAACGACTGGGACACGCCGAACGGCGTTGTCGCTCAAGCGAATCGGACCTTAGCGCGCTGGGTTCCGAGATCGATGGCGCCGTCGTCGGTGGCCACCGAGGCCTCCACGACGTCGCCGTCCTGCAGATAATCCCGGTTGCCGGCCTGGCGGGAGAAGAACAACTTCCACTTCACCGCCGGCGGCAAGAGATTCCCGACCATTTGCATCGGCTTGGGCGGGGCGCTCAGCGCGGTGCCGACCGGGGTGCCGGTGAGGATCAGGTCGCCGGGGGCGAGCTCCTGGAACTGGGTCAGCGACTGCAGCGCCTCCAGCGGCCGGTACAACATGTCGCCCTCGACGAGCGCGTTCTGCCGCTCGCGACCGTTGACGCTCAGGCGCAGCCGCAGGTCGCCGAACCGCTTGAGCTCGTCGGCCGTCAGCAGGACCAACTCGGGCCCGACCGGGGTGAACGTCGGGTAGGACTTGGCCTCGTAGAACTGGGTCTGGGGGAGTTGGATATCCCGCGCCGAGACGTCGTTGGTGACGACGAGCCCGGCGATGTAATCGGCGAGGTTGGCGTCGGAAATCGTTGTGCCGATCGGGATCTGCCGCCCGATGACCAACCCGATCTCCACCTCGTAGTCGAGCAGCCTGACGTGCGCGGGTTTGACGATGTCGTCGAAAGGGCCGTTGATCGACGCCGACGCCTTGCGGAAGAAGGTGAGCGGAACCGACGCCGGGTCCATGCCCGCGTCCCTGACGTGCGACTCGAAGTTGGTCATCTGGGCCACCACCCGGCACGGCCTGGTCACGGGTGAGATCAGCTTCAGGCCGTCCACGGCGACGGTGTCGGTGCTCGCGGCGGCCGCCTGGATCGCGGCCTCGAACGCGGGCCGGTCGGCCAGCAGTGCGCCGGTGGTGGCGGCGGTGGTGTCGATCTGCGCGGCGCCGTCGGCGGTCTTGAGCCACCAGGCGTGGCCGGTTTCAGAGGCGGTGTGCAGCACGGAAACGGTCATGAGGTGGGCACTTTCAGTAGGCCGACGAGGCGGTTGACATCGAATTCGTTGTAGGAACGCAGGGCGCTGATCATCGACACCAGTTCGCGGCGAGCGGATTTCAGGTCGGTGCCCAGGAAGTCCTTCGTCGCCGGCGGCCCCCACTGCGCCAGTCCGGACGCGGTGAAGGGCGCCCAGCCCGGCTCGAGCGTGTCGTCGAACAGGTCGCCGTCGGCGAAGTGCTCGACCAGGAAACCGTCGGGATCGCGCCAGTAGTCGAAGATCTGGCTGCCCTGGATGTGCCTGCCGATTCCCCAGGATCGCAGATACCCACGCTCGCTGAGGTATTCGCCGCCGGCGGCCAGAGCGTCGAGGTCGCTGACCTCATATGCCGAGTGCACGTAACGGTTGGCCGGGCCCAGCGCCATCGCCAGCGTGTGATGATCGGTCGGTGTCGAACCCCGATCGCAGCGGATGAAGCTCATGGTCGGACCGCGGTCGCGCTGGCCTGGGAAGAACAGGAAGTCGCTGACGATCAGTCCCAGGTGGTCCAGATACCAGTCCAGCGCCTCGAGGTACTTCGTCGACTGAATCACCAGGTGGCCCAGCCGCTGCACCCGCGCGGGTAGCCGGGGCGGCCTCTGGCCGGCGTTGGTGCGCCGCGCCTCGTCACCGAAATTGAAAACGTGGGGCGGCTGGCCGGGAAGCTCGGGGAGTTCGTGGCAGCCCGCGACGACGCGGACCGGCATGCCGCTGGGGTCGACCAGATCGACCGACAGGCCGCCGATGCTCTCCGGAAGCGGCCGTGGGGAGGCGCCGGACTTGCCGGCCAGGCGCAGCACGTCGGCCTCGTCGCAGGCGCGGAACGCCACGCCGGTGAAGCGCGTGCGCGGCCCGCGGCGCAGGATCACGCACGGACCGCCCGCCCGGGTGCCGCGCAGGTGCAGCTCGCCGGGGTCGTGCCGCGCCGTCTGGAAGCCGAAGGCGCGGGCGAATGCCTCGGCGCGCGTCAGGTCGGGCTTCTCGAACTCCAGCCAGGCGATGTCGGCGACCTTGATCACCGGGTTGCGGGACCGCCCGGGGTGGTCGCCCCGCAGCGCCCCCCGCTCGCTGTGCAGGTGCCGGTGGGTATGCGTCAAGTCCATGCCGTCTCCAAACTAACTGACGAAATCGTCACATACAGGAGGGCGCCTGGTCAAGAGGTGCTGACGAAATCCTCAGAAGTGAGGCATACTGCTAAAGATGAGCGCGATGCCGAAGGGCGCTGAGCCGCCCAGCCGATTGGAACGGCGCAAACAGCGCACCAGGGCGGCCCTGATCGGGGCCGCCCAGCGGTTGATCGCCGAGGGCAAGGTCAACGTGCCGGTCCTGGAGATCACCCGGCTGGCCGACGTCGGGATGGGCTCGTTCTACAACCACTTCGACAGCAAGGAGCAGTTGTTCGAGGCCGCGGTCACCGACGTGCTCGACGAGTACGGAGCCATGCTGGACCGGCTCACCGAGTCGATCGACGACCCCGCGGAAACGTTTGCCACCAGTTTCCGGCTGACCGGCCGCCTGTTTCGCCGCCGGCCGCGGGAGAGCGAGATCCTGTTGGTCAACGGGCCGGCGCTGCTGTCGTCCGATCGCGGTCTGGCGCCGCGGGCGCTGCGGGACATCAAGGCCGGCGCGGACGCCGGGAGATTCACGGTCGACGACCCCCAACTCGCCCTTGCCACCGCCGGCGGCGCGCTGTTAGGGCTCGGGAAGCTGTTGCGGGACAACCCGGATCGCGACGACGCGCGGGACACCGACAGCGTCACCGAAAGCGTGTTGCGCCTGTTCGGGTTCAGCGCCGCCGAGGCGCACACGGTCTGCCAACGCCCGCTTCCCGACGACGCGTTCGCTCAGCCCTAGCGGTTTCGGGTGTCGGTCGACCACACGTTCGCGCAGCCCGGGCATTGCAGCTTGACGAGCGTCGCGCGGTTGCTGAGCAAGTACTGCCAGTGCGCGCCGCAGTTGCGGTGACTGCGGCAATCCGAGCACCTGTTGCGGCCCCAGCCGCAATTCGGGCACGGCAGCCAGGCGCGGCGGGAGGGATCGGCGTGGGGATGGAACGGGAACCTCAGCGGCACGGTAAGTAAGCCTTCCTATGTATTGCTTAGGGTAGCCTACCCACATTGATGAGCGCGAAACCGGCCGGCCGCCGTCGGGGCACGCCGCGGCCGCGGTGGGACGGGGCTGTCAGGCCCCTTTGCGGGCGTCGTTCCCGCCGGCCGACACGATGTGCGCCACCAGCTTGCCGCCCCGGATGACCTCGATCGTCTGTCCGGCCGCGACCTTGTCGAAATAGCGTCCGGCGCGCTTTCGCAGCTCATCGAGCTCGATTGGCCGGCCGACGTCGTCGGGTCGCGGGGTGGCCATCGGGTCACCGGCCGACACGATCCGCGCCAGTAACCTGCCGCCACGCACGACATAGATCGTCTCGCCGGCAACAACCCGATCGAAGCAGCGCCCGGCGCGCGTTCGCAGTTCCTCGAGCCCGACCCAGCCACCGGTCTCCGGCGCAGAAACTTTCACGGATCGCGCCGGGATCGGGGCCACCCTCCAGTCGCCGACGGGCACAATGCGGGCCACCAACTTGCCCCGACGGACCACGTCGATCGTCTCCCCGGCGGCAACCCGCTCGAGATACGCACACGCGTCGCTCCGGAGTTGGCCCAGGCCAATTACTTCCGGCATGTCGCTCCGATCTCGGTAGGCCACCGGTGGCCGCGCCGCGGTACCCGGCGCTGCCAGTATATGACTGTACGTGCGGTCAGTGTCAAACTTTGCGGCGGCCGGCCGGGGCGGAGAGGCGGGACTTCCCGAGTGGCTGCGCGGCCCACATCGTCGACGGGTCGGCGTGTAGTGAAAACCGCTGCAAATCAACGGGAGTGAGCGCGCCGCGAATCAGCGGGGCGGGGCCAGCATGTCCTTCCACCCGTCGTCGCCGGTTTTGGTCGAGTTTTCGACCGCGTACTTGATGCCGTCGGGACCGACCAGCGCGCCGCTCTGGGGGCTGTAAACGGCGGCGGGCGGCCCGTTGGGGGTGTAGACGCAGGGGTTGGGCTGCTGCCCATTGCACTGGACCGTCCCCGATCCCGGCCGCTGCAACACATCGCTGACGGGGGGCGGTGTGCCCGCGACTCGGTCCGAGGGTGCCGGGTTGAGCCCGTTGTTGACCGACGGCGCTTGCATCACCTGGCCCGGTTTCACCGGTTGGTCGCAGCGCGCCGCGGGGGCCGGGCAGGTCAGGATCTGGTTGGGGTCGCCGTACCACGGGTTGGTGCCCAACGGAACGTACGGGTTTGGGTCGCGGCACTCCCGGGGCGTCGCGGCGCGTTTGCCGGGGACGTCGACGCACGGCAGGTTGCGTGCCCCGCGCACGGCGTTGGCCGGAGCGTCTTGCGGGATCTTGCAATAGGTTCCGGACGGCATCGGCGCCATGCTGGTATCCGCCGGGGACCGCCACTCGGGCGCCGGGAGGAACCCGGTCAGACAGGGCGGCGGCTGGTTGATCGTCAGGTGGGTGCCCAGCGACGCGTAGCCCGGGAAGGGCGTCGTCACCGTCTGGCCTTCCGAGGCGCCCTGCGGATAGGCGACCAGCAATTGCTCGACGCCCTTGTGGTAGCGCTTGAGCATGTCCAGCACGATCTCGAGGTTCGCCAGCGTCTGTGGCAGCGATTCGCGGACGTCGCCGAACACCGCGTTGACCTGATCGGCGGTCGGCGCACCCTGCGTCAGGATGCTGCGCACATGCTGGTCGTTACCCGCGCTCTGCGCGGCCAGGATGTCGAGGTTGTGCGACCAGCGCCGGATCGAGTCACCCGACTCGACCTGGCTGTCGATGATCGGCCCGGAATTCTGGATGATGTCGTTGACGTCGGAGATGTTGGTCTTGAAGTCACCGGCGATCGCCTGCGTCGCATCGACCAGCCGCTGCAAGGCGGGGCCCAATCCGCCGACCGCTTGGGCTGTTTCGTCAAGCAGCGAGGCGATCTTGTCCTTGGGCAGCGCGGCCAGCCCGCGGTTGGCGGCATCCACCGCCGGGCCGATCTCGGTGGGCACGGTGCCGCGGGTGATGGTCTGTCCGGGCGCGAAGTACTTGCCCGGGTTCCCGGCCGACACCAGGTCCAGATACTGCTCGCCGACGGCCGACACCGAATGCACGTTGGCCGACGCGTCGATCGGGATCTGGTAGCGGTCGGCGATGCGCATGGTCACCCGCGCGCCCGTCTCCGTCGGCCGGACCGCGATGACCTTGCCGATGGTTTCACCGCGATAAGCCACGTTGGCCGTCTCGTACAGACCGCCCGACGCGGGCAGGTCCGCGTTGAGCGTGTACTGGCCGATCCCCGCCGCAGTGGGAATTTGCAGGTAGTAGCCGCCCAGCACCACCGCCGTGATCGCAGACAGGATGGCGAACATGATCAGCTGACGCTTGATGAAGGGGGTCAGCATTGCCGATCCGCCCTTTCCACCAACGGGCCACCCGGGGCGTCGTTGGGGTTCGGCGTGTACCGGACGTCGGGGATCATCGTTTCGGGGTCGCGGCCCCACGACTGCTCGAGCGCGCGCAGCGCTCCGGAGAATCCCGTCCCGGTGAGGATCGCGTTGTCGACGGAGCTCATGGTCAGGTCGAGCGTCAGCGACAGGTTGAAGTAGTCGCCGCGGAACGCCTTCGGCACGGCGTCGATGTCGAACGGCCGGACGAGGATCAGCTTGAGCGCCCGGATCAGATATGGCGCGGAGCGGCCGAGTTCCCGCAACGGGCACTGCAGCGCCTGCAGGTTTTCGTGCAGGTCCCCCCGCGAGGCGGACAGGTATTGGTCCGCGACCTGGCTGAGCCGCCCCGTCGCGTCAACGGCGTTGATCAGAAGGCTCTGCTTGTCGGCGAAATGCTTGAGCAGCGGCGGGAATTCGGTCAGGACCCGATCCAGAACGTCGGAGCGGGGGCCCACGTACGCCAACAGCCGGTTGGTGGAATCGATGGCCCGGGTGATGTCGGCCCGCTGCTCGTCGAGTCGGGCGGTGAAGGTGTCCAGCTTGCCCAGGAAGGCGCGGATCTGGTCGGCCCGCCCGTTGACGATGTTGTAGACCTCGTTCTGCAGCACTTCGAGGTTGGGGATGCCGCCCCCGCGCAAGATCATGGCGAGGCTGGCCAGTGTCTGCTCGGTCGTGGGATAGGCCGACGCGCTGCTCAGCGGGATGGTGTCGCCGTCCTTCAGCAGCTGTTGGGACGGATTGGGCGGCGCGGCCAGCTCGATGTGCTGAGAGCCCAGGAGGCTGGTCTGCCCGATCTTGGCGGTCGCGTTCTTGGGTAACTTGACGCCCTTGTCCAGATGCAGCGTGAGCGTGGCTATCCAGTTCTTCAGGCTGATCGCGCGCACCGTCCCGACGAACACGTCGGCGACCCGCACCCGGCTGTTGTCGTTGAGGGCCAGCGTGTCGGGCATCTGCACGTAGATCGTGTAATTGCCGGGCCCGCTGCCCGGGCCGCCGGGCATCGGCACGTTCGCGATCCCGTGCCACTTCGCGCATGACGTCAGCGCCACGGCAGCCGCCAGCAGCGCCATCCCCTGCCGCGCCCGAATGATCAAGGCGCGCATCATGATCCCGCTCCCGCTGCGGCAGCCGCCGGGGCGGGCGTCGGGGCGACCGGCCCGGGGACCACCCCGGGCGCCGGTGGCGGCGGTGGGATCGGTACCTGCGGGGCCTGCACGCCGATCGGTGGCACCACCGGGTTCTCGTCGTAGGCGTTCGGCGGTCCAGGCGGCGTCTGCAGCCCCGACGGCGGGGGCGCGGTGTCCGGGCCGCCCATCAACTCGGCCAGCGAGTCGGGGGTCAACAGACTGCCCGTGATCGGTCCCACCTGGGTGCCCTGCATGCCTGGCGCGACGACCCAGCCGGGCTGGGTGTTGCGGTGCGACAACGGGGTGTCGGGCACCCAGATCCCGGGCACGGTGGTGTCCTTGTACCCGTTGGGCGGCTGCAGCCGGGGCTCGGAGTAGGCGACCTCTTTCGGCAGGGTCTCGGCCGTGCTGAACAGGTTCAGCCCGAACGGCAGGTAGTTGAACTTGATCGCGTCGAGAACGGGCGCGAGGTATTGGGCACACAGCTCGGCCGAGTCTTGGTAGCCCAGCCGGCTGCCGGCCTGAATCATGCTGCAGACGAACTGCATCGGGTTCGCGAAGTTCGGGATCGCCGGGATGGACATGACCGCGCCGTGCGCCGGGTGGTAGATCTGGCTGAGGTTCGTCTCCAGCGTCGGCAGCACGTGCAGCGCGGTCTCCAAACCGTTCAGCGGATCGGGCTGGACCAGCGTCGTGGTCAGGTTGGCGAGGTTGTCCATGTCGTGCGCCAACACCTGCCGGTTCTTGTCCAGGAACGGGCGCAGGGTGGACAGCAGGCTGTCGAACTGCTGCAGCGCATTGGCGAGGTCCCGGTCGGACCCGGTCAACTCGTCGGTGAACTGGGCCAGGTTGGCGTTCAGCGCGACGAACTGCCGGTCGTCTTTGTGCAGGGCGTTGACGAACTGCGCCAGGCTGCGTACCACCGCGAAGAAGTCGCCACGCCCCTCGTTGAGCGCGGTCAACGCCTGCGACAGGCTGTTCAGCGTCGTGTTGATCTGCTTGCCCTTGCCGGCCAGCCCGTCCGCGAACGACTCGATGGCCTCACCGAACGGGCCCTTGGGCTGCTCGGGGGTCGGCCCGAGTTTGTCGATGACGTTGGCGACGCTTTCGCGCAGTTGGTCCCACTCCGTCGGCACCTGCGTGCGCTCGAGGGGAATCACCGCGTTGTCGGCCATCACCGGACCGCCTTTGTAGGGCGGCTCCAATTGAATGTTGCGCGACGCCACCAGGGTTGGGTTGACGATCACGGCGGACGCGTTCGCGGGCACCTTGTACTTGTTGTCGTAGTGAAACGTCACCTTCATCTTGTCGCCGGCCGGCTCGATCTTGTCGACCGAACCGACGCGAACGCCCATGATCTGGACCTTGTCCCCGGCATAGAGCGCGTTCGCCGACGGGAAGTAGGCGACCACGGTGTTGGTGGTGAACTTGTCGTACAGCCGCAACCCGACGAACCCCGCGAGCAGAGCCAGCGCGACGACGACGGCCCCGATGACCCGCCGGGACCGCAGGTTGCGAAAACTCAAGGCGGTGCTCAATTCTGGCTNCGGGCGGGGTGTACGAACACGCCGTGCCCGGGGGGACGGCCGGGCCCGGATGATCCGGCGTGCCTTCCAGCACCGGGGGCGCGGGCGGCGGCGCACCGTTGGGGAACCGGGTGCCGTTGGGGTCGGGCCAGCGGAACTCGGGCAGCCCGGCGCTGCGCCAGAAGTCCTCGGGGTCGATGCCGCGCTTCTTGAAGGCGGCGTCGACGAACGGCTGCAGGATCCAGTACGGCAGCAGGTTGGAAAGGACAATCTTGAAGTAGGGTCCCGACGCGACGGATTCACCGAGCGAGGCGGCGAATTGGCTGACGTACGTGAGGGTTTGAGCCAGGTCGTCTTTGCGTGCCACCAGCACGTCGCTGATGGCGCGTAATTGCTCGAGCACCGGATTGAGGTTCGGGTTGTCGTTGATGAATCCCTGTACCTGGGCCGAGAAGGCGGAAACATTCTGCAGCAGAGCGGAAATGGCGCGTCCGCGTTCGTTGAATGCCGCCAGCAGCGTCTTCGCGTTGACCAACAGCCGGTTGATCTGTTCGCTGCGGTCACCGAGCACGCTGGCAACCTGATGGGCCTGGGCGAGCAGGTGTTTGATCTGTTCGTCGCGTTTGCCGATGGTGTCGGAGAATTTGGCCAGGCCGTCGAGGGTGGCGCTCAGGTGCGGGTAGGTCTGGTCGACGGTCTGCGACAAGACGTTCAGCGACCGCTTGACGGTGTCGATGTCCCAGCCGGCGGCGGCTTTGGTGATGTCGAAGTTCGCGTCGTAGAGCTGATAAGGGGTGGTGCTTTGGCCCAGCGGCAAAACGCCCCGCGCCGGCAACGTGTGGGTGCCGCGCGGCTCGATCTCGAGCACCTTCTTGCCCAGGATGGTATCGGTCTTGATGGCGAGCCGACTTTCGGTGCCAATGGTGTTGCCACCGATGGAAAACTTGATGAGGACGTGGTCGCCGTCGATGTCGAGCCCCTCCACCTTGCCGACGTTCACGCCGGAGATGCGCACCTTGTCGCCCTTGTTCAGCTGGCCGGTGTCGGTGAACTGCCCGTAGTAGCTCGGACTGGCAAACAACATCGGGACGCTGGTGAAGCTTTGGCCGACGGCGACCGCCAGCACCAGCACGGTGATGCCCATCAGCCCGACATGAGCGCGGTTGAATTCCGTCAGGGTTCTCATTGCGGCGTGCACCTACCGGTGGGCTGCTGCCAGATCCGGACCGTGCGCACCGGGCCGCCGGCCTGCAGCCCGTTCCACTTGATCGTGAGGTCGCAGAGGTAGAAGTTCACCCAGTCTCCGTAGAGCCCTATGCTGCGCCCGATCAGGTTGAGCGCGGTCGGCGTCTTGTGGATCAGATCGCCGAGTTGATCCTTCTGGTCGACGAGCGGCTGCTGCAGGGCCTGCAGGTAGTCGATCGCCTTGTGCAGCAGGGCGCGGTTGTCGCCCAGCAGGTCGGCCACCGTTCCGGCGGCATTGCTGAGGTGCGCGGTGCCGGCGGCCAGCGGGTCGGCGTGGTTTTGCAGTCCGGTGATCAGTTTCTCGAAGTTGTCGACGGTCTGGTCGAACTCCTTGCGATGCCGAACCGTGGTGTCCAGCACGACGTTCAAGTTCTTGACCACCTCGCCGATCGCCTGGTCGCGTTCGGCGATGTGCGCGGTCAATTGCGCGGTCTGGTCGAGGATGTCGTTGATGGTGCCGCCCTGGCCCTGAAACACGGTGATGAGCGCCGACGCGATGGTGTTGACCTTTTCCGGATCGAGGGCCCGGAACAGTGGCTTGAAACCACCGATCAGGGCGTCGAGATCCAGCGCCGGTGAAGTGCGAGACATCGGGATGAAGCCACCGGGGGGCAGGACCCGATCGGCGCCTTCGCCCTCGCCGCGTTTGAGCTCCAGGTAGCGATCGGCGAACAGGTTGAGATAGCGGATCTGCGCGGTCGTCGACTGATAGAGCGTTATCGAGCGGTCGACGTCGAACTTCACCACCGCCTTCCGGCCCCCGTCGACCAGTTGCACCGCTTTGACCTTGCCGACCTCCACCCCGGAGGCGCGGACGAACTGGCCGTCTTTTAGCCCGCTGGCATTGTTGAACTCGGCGGAATAGCTGTTGGTGCTGTTGAAGCGCATCTGAGCGAACACCACGACGATCGACACGGTGATGAGCAGCAGCACCAGCGAGACGATGCCGAGCTTGATGGCGGACCCGGTGATTTTCATGGGTTGATCGTGTTGTCCCCGACTTGGCGGCCCCACACGTATTCGATGGCGTACGGCGAGCCGGTGTCCAGGTGGTTGTACGGCGCGAGGCTGGCGCCGGTGTCCACCACGAGTTCGGGCGCGGGCCACAGGTCGTGGGTGACGGCCTGCCAGCAACCCGGCGCGCCGCCCGGCCCGCCCCGCGCGTTCACGCGCGGCAGATTGTCCGGAAACACATAGGGATTCGGCGCCCCGCCCACCAGTCCGGCAAGCCCTAACAGGCCCTGGGTGAGCACGGTGCCGGCCAGCCCAGGCAGCGTCAGGATGCCGCCCAATCCCGACGTCAGCTCGGTCATGGTCCTCAGCGCGTAGCCGTTACCGCCGCCCGTCGTCGCATAGGCCGCGGGTTCTTCGTCGTAGTAATTACGGATGGTGCAGAAGATTTCGGGGCTGTACGTGTCGAACAGCCGGGCGGTCGGCACCAGATCGGCGAGCCCCCGCTGCAGGTACGGCCCGCCACGCCGGAAGATGTCTTCCCCGGTGTTACCCAACCCGGCCGCGGCCAACAACGCGGCGTCCAGGTCGCCTTCTTGCCGGTGCAGCGTGCGCGCCGTGATCACGGCGTTGTTGAGGGCATCCAACAGGTCCGGCGCGGCGTTGGTGTCGGTGTCGGCGAGGGCGGCGATTTGTCGAATGTCGTGCCGGATCTGCGGCATCTGCGGATTGACGTCGTCGAGGATGGCGTTGGCGTTGACGATCGACTGCCCGAACTTGTCGCCCAAACCGGTCAGTGCCTGCGCGGCCGCGGCCAGCGTCAAGTTCAGCTTGACCGGGTCCACCTTCTCCGCGATCGAGGTGATCGTCCCGAACAAGGTGTTGAACTCCGTCGTCACCGACCTCGCGTCGATCACGTGCTGCGGTGTGATGCGTTGTGGCGTCGGATTTTTCGGCGAGGTCAACGACACATACTTGTTCCCGAACACCGTGGTCGCCCTGATATTGGCATCCACATTGGCCGGAATCAGGTTGATGTACTTGGGATTGACATCCAAGACGAACTGGGCCGCAGGTGTGCCATCGCGCTGGATCTCCGAAATCTGGGCCACCCGACCGACTTCCACCCCGTTGTAGGTGACCTTCGACCCCGGATCCATCACCAAACCCGACCGTGGAGCAATCATCGTCAAGGGCGTCTTCGGCGTGAACCGGCCCCGGAACTGCAGCCACACCAACGCCAACACCACCGCGGCGACCACCAAGAACACCACGGCGGCCGTCTTGTACGGCGGGTTACGTGGCGGGTTCTCCTTGGGTTTCGGGGCCGGGGACGTCATGGCGGTTACACGGTGAGGTTGAAGTTCGGGCTTTTTCCGTAGACCGCCATCGCGGTCAGCACCACCACGACGACGATCGTGATCAGCGACAGCCGCATCGACCGGCCCACCGCTTCGCCGACGCCGACCGGCCCGCCGCTGGCGTTGTAGCCGTAGTAGCAGTGGGTGGTCATCACGACCACCGCGACCAGGATCACCTCCGCGAATGACCAGCCCACGTCGTTGAGGCGCAGGAACGTGTGGAAGTAGTGGTTGTACGTGCCGGCGGACTGCCCGTAGAAGAAAACCGTGGTGACCTGTTGGGACACGAAGGCCAGGGTGATCGCCAGCCCGTAGAGCGGGATGATGACGATGAGTCCCGCCACCACCCGGGTGGACGCCAGGTAGGCGACCGACCGGATGCTCATCACCTCCAGCGCGTCGATCTCCTCGCTGATGCGCATGGCGCCCAGTTCGGCGGTGGCGCCGGCCCCGACCGTGGCGGCCAGCGCCTGACCGGCGGCAACGGGCGCCACGAACCGGACGTTGACCAGCGCGGCCAGAAATCCGGTGAACGCCTCGACGCCGATGTTGCCCAGCGTCGCGTAGCCCTGGATGGCGACCAGTGAACCCGCGGACAGGGTGATGAAGCCGACGATGGCGGCGGTGCCGCCGACCACGGCCATCGCGCCGCTACCCATCCCCATCTGGGCGACCATCCGCAGCAGCTCTTTGCGGTAGCGGTGCAGGGCGAAGGGGATCTGCCCGACCGCGGTCAGCGCGAACCAGACCATCTGCCCGAGTTCGACCAGTCCCCGGACCGGGGCCTCCCCGTATCGGACGAGGGTGGCTCGCGGAAAGTGGAAACGCGCCGGCGTCGCCACTGTGGTCGCGGCCATGTCAGCGCCCCGTCCCGAACCGGACACCGATGGTGGTCAGCGCCGCATTGACCGCGAACAGCGCGATGAAGCAGAGCACCACCGTCTCGTTGACGGCGGTGCCGAGACCTTTGGACCCGCCATGCACGATCAGCCCGCGGTAGCAGCCGACCAGTCCGGCGATCAGCCCGAACGTCGCGGCTTTGATGAACGCGATCACCACCTCGGGAAGGCCCGTCAGCGCCGTCAACGTGGACAGATACGCACCGCTCGAGACGTTCTGCAGGTACACGCTGAACAGGTAGCCACCCCCCAGTCCGACGGCGACCACGAGGCCGTTGAGCAGGACCGCGACGATCGTCGAGGCGACGACGCGGGGGACCACCAGCCGGTGGATCGGGTCGATGCCGAGCACCTCGAGCGCGTCGATTTCCTCGCGGATGGTGCGCGCGCCGAGGTCGGCGCAGATCGCGGTGCCGCCGGCGCCGGCAACCACGAGCACCGTCACGATCGGGCCGAGCTGGGTGACCGCGCCGATGGCGGCGCCGGCACCGGAGACGTCGGCGGCGCCGATCTCGGCCAGCAGCAGGTTGAGCGTGAAGATGAGCAGCACGGTTTCCGGGATGGACACCGCGATGGTGGGCAGCAGCGATACCCGCATGAGGAACCAGCCGGTCCAGATGAATTCACGCCATTCGAACGGCTGTCGCAGGGCTTTACCGGTCAGCACGCACATGCGGAAGAACCCGCCGGCCACTTCGGTCCCCGGCCGCATCCGTTGGAGTGCTTTGCTGCCAATCGCGTTGGAGGTAGTCATGGGCGCCGGCAATCTCGACGGGGGATGGGAGCCCACGTCGCGCTAAGCGAACCGCGATGCCGCAGAAGATGTTTCAAGCTTCGCGCGGATTGCGGTGACCTACGGCGCGACGACCATGGGCGTGAGGCGCGTTGCAGCGCATTACTTCGCTCCCGGCGCCGGACGGCGGTCGCTGCCACCATGCTGCATGTCGCGTCTGCTCGCCCCACCCAGCAACTATGGCATTAGACCGTACGGTCAGTCAACAAACCTGATCAGCGGCGGCCCGCGAAGATTCGCCCTCGAAATGCCGGCCGCACTCCCTGAAGCCGGGGCGCGCTCGCATGACGGCAATTGCCGTCCGGCGCACGATATTCCGTCGCTAGACGGTCAACCTGTGGTAGCACCCGCCGCGGCAAGGCTTTCGCGCACCACCGCAACGACGTCCGCGGCGGGGTTCGCCCACCTGCTGAGCCCCAACCGGTCGAGCAGCAGCCCGCCGAGAAACACGTCGACGAAGGCGGCCCCGACTTGTTCGGGTGTCCGCGAATCGGCGGGGTGGAACCACACCCACATCCACTCCAGCGATCCCCACAGCTGCAGCGCCGCCAGTTCGACGTCCACCGTTCGGAAGACGCCGATCTCTATGCCGTTCCGGATCTCGTCAATCGCCAGCGTTTGCAATTGATGACGCAATTTGCGCACTTGCTGCATGGCCGGGTCATCCGACAACTGCACCACCTCGCGCTGGCTTGCCACCGTCGCGTCGCGTTCGGTGACCTGCAGCAGTGCGGAGGCGTAGATGATCGCGGCGATGCGCTCGTGCGGCGCGGCCAGTCGGTCCCATACCATCCGCAGCACGTCGCGCTGGCGGGTCAGGTGTGTTTCTTCGAGCTCGCGCAACATCTGCGCTTTGGTTCCGAAGTGATGAACGATGGTGCCCTTGGACATGCCGAGCTCGTCTGCGATATCGCCGATATTCGTTCTGTCGTAACCACGTTCGGCGACATAGCGGACAAAAGCGTCGAGAATTTCGCCGCGTCTTCCAGGCGATCTGGGCATCTTGAACTTGAACCCTTCGGCGTGGACTAACCGTACGAACGGTCTATCATAACCCGCGGTTCGCCGAAAATGGTCATGCGGCATCAGCGGCCACGGAATGCTGCGCGCGTGGCGGATCGTGGAGGATCGCGCGAGCTTAGCTCGCTACGCGAAACGGCCCCAGGAGGCCGGGATGTGAGGAACGCTCAAGATCAAAGCTGCCGGTGTGCCCGGGAGGTCAACAGGGCCTGAGATGCCCCGCGGCCTGTGCACCGTCCGGTGCGGTTATCACGTACATGTTCGCGCCGGGCGCGGACTTGACGTCGCCGGCGGCGTACACGGTCATCAGTTCCCGGCCATCGCCGTCCGCAACACACACATACGTGTCGGTCTCGGCGTCGTATTCGAAGCTGTCCCAGGCCAATACGAAAGCCAAACAGTTGCCGTCGCGATCTGTGACGACAAGCTTGTGCACACCCGAGTCCTTGAGGAGCTCGGTGTCCTGCGCACGCTGCTGGGCGACCGCGTTGTTGTGGAGCGTTAGGCTGTTTAACATCGGTGTACTCCCTTGGCGACGTTGTCTCCGTCTGGCCCGGACGCTGGAAATGGCGCCGAACCTACCGGAAGTCTCCTCCCATATATCGCTCCCGACCAGGGCATTACGGCCCCTGTCCAGGGGGCCGTAGGTCGGTCGGCAAACGGATTTCAGCGAAGACTCAAAGAATTCACCCGGCCGCGCGTGCCGGGTCGGGCGACCGCCGGCCGACCTTGCTGGGGCGAAGCGCGGCCAGCAGCACGCCCAGGGCGAACAGCGCCGCAATCAGCCAGGGGAAACGCCCGTCCGGCGCAAAGCCCAGGTAGGCGAAGAAGTGCAGACCTGCGGCGGCCAGCGCGACCCCGGCCAGCATGCAGACTTCACCCCAACGATCCGTGAGGGGTACGCCGCGCATGGGCAGCGCGGCGGCGAAGAAGCGTCGCCGCCACCACAGCAACCCCAGCTCGATCGCGGTCACCACGCTCAGGACCAGCACCCACTCCAACCGGGCCAGCCACCACGCCCCCGTGCCCTCCGGCGGTTGAGGCAGCAGACCCGCCGGATAGGCGACGATCGCGACGATCACGACCGGAATCATGTGCCAGAGATAGAGCGCCATCACGTTGTCGTTCACGACGGCCAGCGCCCGCTTGAACGGACCTGATCGCAGCGCGCGGTTCAGCGCCGGCGCGAGCGTCATGACCAATCCGGCCTGCGCGCATCCAAAGGCCAGCAGCGCCGCGTTGGGCGGCGTCGTGTTGTCGATGGTCTGCCCGGGAACCCCGATCATGCTGACGGGGTAGGGGCCCAGCCCGATCAGCAGCGCCAGCGCGATCGCCGAGCACACCGCGAGCAGTGCGGTCCTTCGGCCGGGCAACAGGCCAGCGCGCCAGGCGATTCCGAGCTGGTAGAACGTCCCCCAGCACAGCAGGTAGTTGCACCAGCCGAGGCGGTGCAGGTGGAGGCCGATCGCGAGCACGTCCACCGCCACGGCTCCCATCACCAGCGCCGCCGGCACCAGGAGACCCCAACGCCGTTGCGCGGCAATCGCAATCGGTGTCAATGACACCACGATCAGGTAGACGGCCAGGAACCACAGGTGCATGGCCACCGCCCAGCCCGCGTATTCCAGCACCGAACCGGCCACGTGCGCGACACCCAGCACCACCACGACGATCGACACCAGCGCGACATACACGGCGGTCGGTCCCAGTACCCGGGCCAATCGATGCCGGAGCCAGGTCTGGCGGGACACACCGTCGGTCTCGTGCCGATGCTTCCAGGACAACGCGCTGGCATATCCGGCGACCAGAAAGAACGTCGGCACCGCCTGAAACGGCCAGGTCAGCCACTGGGTCCACGGCAGGTCGACGAGCGGGTTCTGGCGACCGAAAGATCCGTCGTGGTAGGTCACCGAGCCGGCCAGCCAATGACCCAGCACGATGAGGACCACGCCCGACGCGCGATAGAAGTCGACGGCCAGATTGCGGACCGGTCGCGCGGTGTCGGGCACGAGCGCAACGGTACCCGTCCAACGGGTCGTGGTTGGTCAGCGCACAATGGGCCCATGAAACCGGCTCATCTCGCCGAACTTGAAGTCGGACGCCTCGGTCTGGGCGCGATGGGCATGTCCGTCGCCTATGCCGGCGCAGGCACCGACGACGCCGAAGCGATCCGCACCGTCCACCGCGCCATCGACCTCGGGGTCACGCTGATCGACACCGCCGAGGTCTACGGTCCCTACGTCAACGAAGAACTCCTCGCCCGCGCCTTGGCGGGCCGGCGAGATCAGGTGGTGCTGGCGACCAAGTTCGGCCTCATCTCCCACACCGGCCGTGCCGGGCTCGACAGCAGCCCCGCCAACATCCGCGTTGCCCTCGACGGGTCCCTGCAGAGGCTGGCGACCGACCACGTCGACCTCTACTACCAACACCGCCTCGACCGAGGCACACCGATCGAAGACACGATCGGGGCGCTGGCCGAGCTCGTCGCCGCCGGAAAGATCCGGCACATAGGCCTTTCCGAAGTCGGCGTCAACACCATTCGCCGCGCCCACGCCGTGCACCCCATCGCCGCCGTGCAGTCCGAATACTCACTGTGGACCCGAGACCCCGAGGACGGGGTCCTCGACGTGTTGCGGGAGCTGGGGATCGGATTCGTCGCCTACTCGCCGCTGGGCCGTGGCTTCCTCACCGGCGCGATCCGCTCCACCGGCGAGCTTCCCGACACCGACTACCGAAAGACCAACCCCCGCTTCTTCGACGAGAACTTCGAGCACAATCTCAGGTGCGCGGACGAGGTGCGTGACATCGCCGCCGACGCGGGCGCCACCCCGGCCCAGGTCGCACTGGCCTGGCTGCTGGCGAAAGGGACTGACATCGTGCCGATTCCGGGGACCAAGCGGGTGTCGAGGCTCGAGGAAAACGTCGCCGCCGACGCCCTCGAACTCGGCCCCGACCAGCTGGCGAGACTCGACCGGCTCACCCCGCCCGTCGGCGGCCACCACGCCGCCGCGCAAATGGGATGGATCGACCGCTAGTGGGTGCCCGCAAGAAGCTGGTGATCGGCGCCAGCGGTTTCCTGGGATCCCACGTCACGCGCCAGCTCGTCGCGACGGGCGCCGACGTCCGAGTCATGTTGCGCCGCAGCAGTTCCACCAAGGGAATCGACGACCTGGCCGTCGAGCGCTGCTACGGGGACGTCTTTGACGACGACGCCCTGCGCGCCGCCATGGACGGGTGTGACGTCGTCTACTACTGCGTCGTCGACGCGCGAATGTGGCGGTCTTCTTCGCGTCGGAAAGCTAGGCGCGTCAGTCGGTCGCGGCCAGCGCCCCGGAGCCGTACTTCTTCTCGATCAGCGCCCACGGGTCGGCGTACGGGCCGCGGCGCTCGGCCCGGCGCTGCAGCCGGAGTGCGGCGCGCACGAGCGGCCGCAACAACGGGCCAAGGGCCCGCAACACGATGCGCTGGCGGCCCTGCGATTCGGCGATCCAGGCCAGGGTCTGGCGCCAATCGTGCTCTTGGAAGTCGAGCAGCGCCTGCGCTTCGGTGGTGTCGTACCAGCCGGTGAAGCTCCACCCGCGGTCGTCGCCGGGGTCACCGGGCAGGCTCGCCGACGGCCCGAGCGGGCCCAGGCCGGCAGCCGTCATCAGGTCGTCCTCGAGGTCGCGCTGCAACATCACATACGTTTCGTTGCCGCCGATGAGCAGGACCCTGCCCGCGATCGTCGCTGCACGATCCACGCCGTTGGCGAACGCCAGCGCCGCGTCGCGCGCATCCACCGCGTGCATGCGGTTGTCGCCGGGCATCGAGCGCATCAGGGCCAGGTGGTCGCCGTTGATGTCGGCCTGGGTATCCGGCGAGATGATCCCACCCAGGCGGTACAGCGCATACGGCAGACCACTCGCCCGGATTGCCGCCTCGGCGAGGACCTTGTCCTGGCCATACTGATCGATCGGCTGCACCGGCGTGTCCGGGGTGATGCGCTCCGGGTGGCGGTGGGGGTTGCGCGAGCCGTAGACCGCGGCGCTGGAGGCCATCAGGAACAGCGGGGGATGGGGCAGCGTCGCGGCCGCCGCCAGCAGGTTTTCCGTACCACCCACATTGACGCGTCGCGCCAGCCCGGGGTTGCGGTAGGACGGCGGTGACACGATGGCGGCGAGGTGGATGATCGCCCCGGGCCGATGGGTCGCGACCAGATCGCGCACCGCCTCGGCGTCCAACAGGTCGACGTAGGCCGCAACCAGCGCGCCGGCGTGTTCACCCGCGCCCAATTCGGCTTGGGCCGCAACGGTTTTCTCGGTGCGCAGATCCATCGCCACGACGGTGCGTCCCCGCTCCAGCAGGAGCTGCGTGCATCGCCTGCCGACCTGGCCGAAAGCGCCGGTGATCAGAATGGTGTCAACAGTCATCGATGCCTACCGTTCGATCATCCGCCCGGCGAGCTTGCCAGCCACCCGCCGGATCCGGTCTGAAATGTAAACCGAGAACACCGGGGTGACGATGTCCTCGCGCAGCCGGGTCAGCTTGGAGCTCTTGATGAGCCATTGCCCGGCGACGCTCTCGTAGGTCTCGTGGTAGTGGCCGTACCCGACCAGGGTCACCCCCGGACCGAAGCGGACCACGTCTTGCAGGGCCCACACGCCGCGCGCCGTCGTCGCCGACGTCAGTTCGATCTCGGGCGCGTGCACCTGATGGGCGGTCGCCTGCGCGGGGCGTCCGATGCCCCTCCGGGTGAACGCCACGAAATCGTCGGCGCCGCGAATCAGCTTGCCGCCGGCCTCGGATGTGTCGCTCAGGAAATCATCGGCAAAAAGGGACCGCCACGCCGCCCAGTCCTTGGCGTCGAGGTACCGACAGTAGCGGGCCTTGAGCTGCTTGATCGCCTCGATCGCCAGCAGCGCGGCGACGCCGGCGTCGGTGGTCTGCTCCGTCATCGCGGCTCGATTCGGGTCGACCGGCGGTTCCGCCAAGCGTGACGTTTCACGCCGAAACTGTAACCTGTCACGGCGAGCAGACGCAGAATCGCACGATCCGGCCTCGATATATGCAATTCTGCGTCTGCTCGCACCTCAACCGGCGGGCCGCGGAAGTCCGCAGGGAAGGAGGCGGGTCTCGCATGAGCATTCCGGATCGCCAGCAAGCGATGGTGATGAATAGCCCCGGCGCGCCCCTGGAGACCATCGACAGGCCGGTCGGCGAACCCGGTCGAGGGCAGGTGCTGGTCAGGGTGCGGGCATCGAGCCTCAACTACCACGACAACGTCAACCTGATGGGGCTGCTCCCCGGGCCGTGGCCACGCGTGCCGATGAGCGACGGCGCCGGGGAAGTGGTGGCGGTCGGACCCGGGGTCGACTGGCCGCAGCTGGGGGACCGGGTGATGGGGGCGTTTCACCCCGGTTGGCTCGACGGGCCGCCGACACCGGAGTCCAAGCGCGAGCTGCCCGGCGACACCGAAGACGGCTGGCTGCAGCAGTACCGCGTCGCCGACGCCACGGGACTGGTGCCCACGCCCGCGCACCTCAGCGACGTCGAAGCCGCGACGGTGCCCTGCGCGGGCGTGACGGCCTACAGTGCCCTGCGGGAAGCCCACGTCGGCGAAGGCGACGTCGTGGTCACCCAGGGAACCGGCGGGGTATCGCTGTTCACGGTCCAGCTCGCCACGCAGCTGGGCGCCACCGTGATTCTGACGTCGTCGTCCGACGACAAGCTGAAGGTCGGATCCGGCCTGGGCGCAACGTATCTCGTCAATTATCGCGCGACACCGAACTGGGAGACCGAGGTCAAGCGGCTGACCGGGGGGCGAGGCGCCGACCTGATCGTCGACCTCGGTGGGCCCGCCACCCTGGCGCAGTCGGTGCATTCGGCGAGGGTGGGCGGCACGGTCGCCGTGATCGGCGTGCTGACCGGATTCGACGCGGCGCCCGTCTCGGTCGCCGAAGTGATGCTCAACAATCTGCGCATCGTCGGGAT
The DNA here is from genome assembly GCF_900078675.2 of Mycobacterium interjectum. Taxonomy (GTDB): domain Bacteria; phylum Actinomycetota; class Actinomycetes; order Mycobacteriales; family Mycobacteriaceae; genus Mycobacterium; species Mycobacterium interjectum. Next base: position 1,644,676 of record NZ_LT546237.1, on the reverse strand, counting down.
CACGGTGGGCAGCGTGCGCGCGCACCGGGAGTTGTGCGAGTTGATGTCGGGCGCGGGCATCAAACCCCATATCAGCCACGTCTTCGACTGGGCGAGGCTAGAAGACGCGCTGGCGGTGATGCGGGCCGGCCAGCACGTCGGCAAGATCGCGCTCACCATCCCCTGACGGCAACCATCGGGAAGGCACCGACACCATGACGGACTCTCCTTCGCGGCTGATCGACGCCCGCATCAAGGAGCTGGGTGATTGGCGCGGCGAAACGCTCGCTCACATCAGAAGATTGATCAAGCAGGCCGATCCCGACGTGGTCGAGGAGTGGAAATGGCGCGGTGTCCCGGTCTGGTATCACGACGGGATGATCTGCACCGGGGAGACGTACAAAAACGTGGTCAAGATGACCTTTGCCAAGGGCGCGTCGCTGGACGACCCGTCGGGGCTGTTCAACTCGAGCCTCGGCGGCAACACGCGGCGAGCCATCGACTTCCATGCGGGCGACACGATCGATGACAAGGCACTGACGGCCCTCATCCGCGCGGCGGTGAAGCTGAACGCGTCCTAGGCGACCTGTACACTCATTAAGCGGTGCTGTACAGTCGCTCAGCACAAGCTCGAGGAGGCCATCGGCGATGACGCGCAGGCGAATTCGGTGAGCGCCGAGTCGGTCGAGGAATTCCGCAGCCGAGCCAAAGCCTGGTTGGCCGCGAACCTGCCGCGGCTCGATTCCGACGACGCGATGGTCCTGGAGCGCGACGAACTGGCGTCGTGGCGGCGCGCGCGCGAACTGCAACGCAAGTTGTACGACGGAGGATTCGCCGGCATCTGCTTTCCGCGGGAGTACGGCGGGCTGGGGCTGGGCTACGAGTACAAAAAAGCGTTCGACGCGGAGGCCCTGGCCTACGAGACGCCGCTGCTCCTGAACATCCCGTCCTTCGCCATCTGCTGCGCGACGATCCTCGACATGGGCAGCGAGGAGCAGAAGCGCAGCCACATCCGGGCGGCGCTGCGCGGCGACGAAGTCCTGGTCCAGCTGCTGTCGGAGCCCAGCGGCGGTTCGGATCTCGCGGGCGTCATCACCCGTGCCGATCGCCGGGACGGACACTGGATCATCAACGGCGCCAAGACGTGGAGCACGTGGGCGTTCGCCGCCGACTATGGCCTGTGCCTTGCCCGAACCGACTGGGACGCACCCAAACACAACGGCCTGACGATGTTTCTGGTACCCCTTCGACACCCCGGGGTGACGATCAACCGGATCCGTCAGGTCAACGGTTCGGTCGAATTCTGCGAGGAGTTCTTCGACGACGTCGACGTGGGCGACGACGCCGTTGTCGGGGAGCCCGGCAACGGGTGGCAGGTCGCCTCGCGACAGCTCTACCACGAGCGGCGCACCATGGGCGACGGTTCGGAATACACCAGCGGCCCGGGAATCGCTGAGGCCGAAGACATTTCGATAGACCTGATGTCGCTGGTCGACCGCTCGAAGCAGGGCGACAGCGAACGCGTCCGGGAGATGGTCGGCCGGGCGCTGGTGCACCGGGCGGTGCACGCTCAGCTGAGCGAGCACGTCTTCCACGCCGTGGTCGCCGGAACGCTGCCCCCGGCCGCGGGCTCGATCATCAGGCTCGACATGGCCGAGGTGCACGACGTCGAGAACGACACCGCCCACGCCATCGCCGGCTCGGCGGCCGTAGTGCAGGACGACGCGGGGCTGCTCGACGTCGGCACGCGTTACCTGGGCCGCCAGATCGCCAGCATCGGGGGCGGCACGACGGAGATGGCGCGCAACGTGATCGGCGAGCGTGTCCTGAACTTTCCCCGCGAGTACGCCGCCGACCGCGGCGTGCCGTTCAACCAGGTCCGCCGGGGCAGAGCGGCAGAGGGAGTCCAGAAGTGAGCGACCAACTCCGTGACATCCGCGAGCTCGCCAACGACACCGACGCCTATCGCGACGAGTTGTTCCGGCGCTGGACGGGTCTGCTCAGCTACCGCTACATCGGGCGTAACCACTCGTCGATGAACATGGGCGAATCCGACGACACCGTCACCATCCGCCGCGACATGCGCAATGAGGCGGGCGGCCTGATGGTCGCGCCGCTGGCCATCTCGTCGCCGGAGGGATGTCAGACCGACATGGTCGCGGTCCCCAATCCGGTCATCGCGTCGGTACAGATCGTCGACCCCGGCTATGACGTCACGAGAATCGAGATCGTCGGGTCCGGCATCGTGCACCAGGGCCGGACCATGGGCTACGGCCGGTGCAAGATCGTGGATGCCGACGATCCCGACCGCGTGATCGCCTTCAACGAGGGGCAGGGAGCGGTCATCGGTGTCCCTCCGGAAGGCCTTGGCAAGATGGATGTTTCGGGCAGTGAGCTGGTGATCGAGGACTCGCCCGACCTGCCGCCGCTGTGGCAAGCCTTCGGTGCGGCCAAGCGCGACGACGGCCACTGGGTGCTGCCGGCGCTGAGCGCCGAACTCGCCTCGCCGGACGCCGCGCTGCACATCGGACCCCAACACGTCGTCCTCGAGACCGCCGCGATCGACCTGGCCGCCGACCTTGCCGGAACCAGGAAGGTCCAGGTGGTCAGCTGGCACGTCATGTTCATGTCCCGCGGCAAGGTGGGTCCCTTCCGCGTCGAAGGCACGGTGCACGGCGGCGTGCGCGGCCGCGTCGGCGTGCGCATGCTGCTGCACGACGAGGGAAACGCGGACAAGGCGATCACCTCCGCCGCGGCGATTTTCGAGGTCGTGGACGCCCGCTGATCGACCGCGGTTTGGCGCTCTCCCAAGCCGCCGGCCGTCTTCGGGCGGAACCGGAAGCCACCGGAATTACATGCTAACGGCGGGTTAAATTTCAGCTCTTCGGGAGCGGGGCGGCGGCGTGCGGTTGACGAAAGCACAGCTCACCCGGCAAAATCATTGACATCGGATACTATCGACAGTCAAAACCATCAACAGTGGCAACCATAGCGGGTTTGATGTGCGGCTCAAGTGTCGATCCGGATCGATGTAAAGCCTTGAAAGCGATTGGGGGACAACGATGAAGCGGCGTGAGATGACGAAGAGATTAACCGCGTGCACGTTCGGCGCTCTGTTGGCGGTGATGCTGGTGCCGGCGGGCGTCGCGCGGGCGGACCAGACGGACCAGGACTTCACCAACTTCCTCAGTTCCCACGGCGTCAACCTCGGTACTCCGGCGTTTAGCGTGAAGGCGGCGCACGCGATGTGCAGCGACCTCGACGCGGGCTATACCGAGAGGGACGAGGTGGACCAAATCACGGGGGCGCACCGGCTGCAGCCGACCCAGGCCCAGATGTTCGTCGCCGCGGCCACCGCGGATTACTGCCCGCAACACCATCCGTCCAGCGCTCCAAAGAAGAAGTAACGGCGTCCCCCCGCCGCCGACACAAGGGCGCCTCGTGCGCCGCCCGGACTCGGCCGTCCCGTCGGCGAAACCCTGGTCGTACACCTGTGTGCATATGTATGGTGCAACAAACCCATGGGCACGACAGGAGAAGACCAGTGGCAGAACGCTTGGCGGGAAAGGTCGCGCTCATCAGCGGCGGTGCGCGGGGGATGGGCGCCTCGCACGTGCGAACGCTGGTCACCGCGGGGGCCAAGGTGGTGTTCGGCGACATCCTCGACGACGAGGGCAAGGCGGTCGCGGCCGAGGTCGGTGAGGCCGCCCGTTATGTGCACCTGGACGTGACGAAACCCGAGCAATGGGAATCTGCGGTGGCCACCGCGTTGGGCGAGTTCGGCGGGATCGACGTGCTGGTGAACAACGCCGGCATCCTGAACATCGGCACCATCGAGGACTACGAACTCTCCGAGTGGCACAAGATCCTTGACGTCAACCTGACCGGAGTGTTTCTCGGAATCCGCGCCGTGGTGAAACCGATGAAGGAAGCGGGACGAGGGTCGATCATCAACATCTCCTCGATCGAGGGCATGGCCGGCACCATCGCCTGCCACGGTTACACGGCAACAAAATTCGCGGTCCGGGGCCTGACGAAGTCGGCTGCGCTGGAGTTGGGGCCGAGTGGGATCCGCGTCAACTCGATCCATCCCGGGCTCATCAAGACGCCGATGACCGAGTGGGTCCCCGAGGACATCTTCCACACCGCGTTGGGCCGGATCGCCCAGCCCAGGGAGGTCTCCAACCTCGTGGTGTACCTGGCCAGCGACGAATCGAGTTATTCGACCGGCTCCGAGTTCGTCGTGGACGGTGGCACCACCGCCGGCCTCGCGCACAAGGACTTCTCCGCGGTCGACGCCAGCCAGCAGCCTGAGTGGGTCACCTAGCCCCAACCCCACATCGAAACTGCGTCCAGCGCTGGAACATTAGGCCCTGGCACGCGCTGTGCGCAGGCTCGGCGCCGTCAGGGCGCCACCGCGAACGTTTCGCGCTCCTTTGCCGGCGTGGGCCAGGGCGAAGGCACCGGCCGTTGGCGCACCCGTTGGGGCCACCAGAACCACTTGCCCAGCAACGCGGCAATCGACGGGGTCATCAGCGACCGCACGATCAAAGTGTCGAAGAGCAAGCCGAGGCCGATGGTGGTGCCGACCTGGCCGATGACCGTGAGCTCACTGACCGCCATCGTCATCATCGTGAAGGCGAACACCAGCCCCGCCGAGGTGACCACCGATCCGGTCCCGCCCATGGCCCGGATGATGCCGGTGTTCAGGCCGGCGTGGATCTCCTCCTTGAACCGGGACACCAGCAGCAGGTTGTAGTCGGCGCCGACGGCCAGCAGGATGATGACCGACATCGCCAGCACCATCCAGTGCAGCTCGATGCCGACCAGGTGTTGCCAGATGAGCACCGAGAGCCCGAAGGATGCCCCGAGTGAAAGTAAGACGGTGCCCACGATCACCGCTGAGGCCACCACACTTCGCGTGATGATCAGCATGATGATGAAAATCAGGCACAGCGAGGCGATTCCGGCGATCAGCAGGTCATAGTTGCTGCCGTCCTGCATGTCCTTGAACGTGGCCGCGGTGCCGCCGAGGTAGATCTTGGAGCCTTCCAGCGGCGTGCCCTTGAGCGCTTCGTAAGTGGCCTTCTTGATCGCATCGATGTGCGAAATGCCCTCCGGCGTCATGGGATCGCCGTCGTGGCTGATGATGAAGCGCACCGCGTGCCCGTCGGGCGGCAGGAAATTCTTCATGCCCTTCTTGAACTCCGCGTTGTTGAAGGTCTCCGGCGGCAGGTAGAACGAGTCGTCGTTCTTGGATGCGTCGAACGCCTTGCCCATGGCGTTGGAGTTCTTCTGGGCCTCGTTCTGCTGATCCTGCAGACCCTTCTGGGTCGAATACATGGTCAGCATCGTCGTTTTCATGGCCTTCATGTTCTCGATCATGGAGGGCATCAGCGCCACCATCTGGGGCATCAGGGTGTCGAGGTGATCCATCACGGGCAGCAGGCTCTGGATGTCATCGGTCATCGTGTCGATGCCGTCGAGGGCGTCGAAGACCGAGCGAAGCGAAAAACAGACCGGGATGTCGTAGCAGTGCTTTTCCCAGTAGAAATAGCTGCGGAGCGGTCGGAAGAAGTCCTCGAAATCCGCCATGTGGTCGCGCAATTCGGCGATGTCGATGGTCATCTCGTGCATTTTTCTCACCATGACGTGCATGCTGTCGGCCATCTGCGCGGTGATGCTCTGCATCTTGACCATGCTGTCGATGGTGGTCTGCATCATGTCGGCCTGGTGCAGCATGTCGGCCATCTGATCCGCTTGATACTTCTGGTTCATCTGCTGGGAGACGCCCTGCATGCTGATCTGAAACGGGATCGAAGTGTGCTCGATCGGCGTACCCTGCGGCCGGGTGATCGCCTGCACGCGTGAGATGCCGGGCACCCGGAAGATCGACTTGGCGATCTTGTCGATGACCAGGAAGTCGGCGGAATTGCGCAGGTCGTGGTCACTTTCGATCATGAGGAGCTCGGGGTTCATCCGCGCCTTGGAGAAGTGCCGGTCGGCGGCCGCGTAGCCTGCGTTCGCCGGCAGATCGGCGGGCAGGTATTTGCGGTCGTTGTAGTTGGTCCGGTACCCGGGCAGGGTGAGCAGGCCGACGAGCGCGACCGCGATCGTCACGATCAGGACGGGACCGGGCCACCGGACGACGACGGCGCCGATCTTGCGCCAGCCGCGGATCCGCTGCGCCCGCCTGGGTTCGAGTGTCTGGCGGAAGCGAGACGCCACCGAGATGACCGCGGGGCCCAGCGTCAAGGCCGCCGCGACCACGACCACCATGCCGATGGCCAACGGGATGCCCAGCGTCTGGAAGTAGGGCAGGTTAGTGAAGTGCAGGCAGAACGTCGCGCCCGCGATGGTCAGGCCCGACCCGGCCACCACGTGCGCGGTGCCGCCAAACATCGTGTAATACGCGTCTTCTCGCGATTCACCGATCGATCGGGCTTCCTGATATCGCCCGATCAGGAAGATCGCGTAGTCGGTGGCGGCCGCGATCGCCAGCGTTACCAACAGGTTCGTGGCGAAGGTGGAGAGCCCGATGATGTTGTAGTAGCCGAGGAAGGCCACCATGCCGCGGGCGGCGGACAGTTCGAGCACCACCATCACCAACGTGAGCAGGACCGTGACGATGGACCGGTAGACCATCAGCAGCATCGCGATGATCACGATGAACGTGACGGTGGTGATCACCTGCAGGCTGCGATCGCCGGCGATGTGCTGATCCGCCTGCACCGCGGCGGGTCCGGTGACATAGGCCTTGACCCCGCTCGGCGGGGGCAGGCTCTTGACGATGTCCTGGACGGCCTCGACCGACTCGTTGGCCAGGGCCTCGCCCTGGTTGCCGGCCAGGTAGACCTGGACGTACGCGGCCTTGCCGTCGTTGCTCTGGACACCGGCCCCACTGAGTGGATCGCTCCACATGTCCTGGACGTGCTCGACGTGTTTGGTGTCGGCGTCGAGCTTTTTGACCATCTGGTCGTAATAGGCGTGGGCGTCGGCGCCTAACGGATTTTGGCCCTCCAGAACGATCATGACCGAGCTGTTGGACTTGTATTCGTGGAACACCTCGCCCATGTGCTTGGTCGCGACGACCGATTGCGCATCGTCCGGGCTCATCGAGACCGAGCGCATCTTCCCGACCTCGTCCAGCTGCGGGACGATCGTGTTGAGCACCGCGATGATCCCGATCCAGCCCAGGATGATGGGCACGGCGAAGCGTCGGATGAGTCGCGGGATAGCCGGGCGCACGGCGTGTCCGGTGCTGGGCAGGGTGTCGGTCGGGTGTTCAGCGCTTGCGCTCATGCGGATTTCACCAAGCAAAAGGTCAGGGCGTGCACGCCGTTGGTGATCTTCTCGTCCTTGACTTCGTCGTCGATGGTGATGCGACAACCGAGGCGGTCACCGTCGCTTTGCGCCGAGAGGTTCGGGAAGACCGACGGGGCGGTCGTGGACAGGACCAAGGTCCACGGCAGCGGCGCGTCGTCGACCCGCTTCGGGTCGGCGGACAGATCCAGGTAGTTGACGTTGGCGTGGCTGGCCGAGCCGAAGATCTCGTATTTGACGACCTTGGGCTTGAACGGCTTGGAATCCTCCTGCCGTGGGCTCGTCAGGACGCCGGTGTCGTTGGCCGTGAAGAACGACTTGACCCGCGCCACGGTGAACCCGCCGATCACCACCACCGCCACGATCAACAGCGGCAACCACGCGTTGCGCACGACCTTGGATAGCTGCACCTGCGTGGATTCCTCTCGTCGTCAAATCAACGTTGGTGCGTCGCCTTCGAGGTGATCACCGTATTAGGTTGCGCCACAACGGAGCTCATCCGGCGTGGTCGGTTTGGGTTGTCGGGCCCTGGGAAGTCTGTCCCTGCATCGCGAACCCCCGTCTGATGCCACCACAGCATAATACACCGCCTGCATAATTTGCAGACCATGCAAACGAAGGTGATCTAGCTAACTATCCGGCGGTCACTTCACGAAGATGCTGTTGACCAGGGCGGCGGCGCGCTCGACGTAGGGCATCGGCGTGTCGTCGAAATCCTGTGGATCGGCGCTGGCCCAGCGCTCGATGCCCGAACGCACGGCCGTCAACGCCAGCGCCGCGATCAGCGCGGGTATCTCGTCGTCGGGCCGCATCGCTTGGCGACGGGCAACGATGTCGGTCAGCTGGTTCTGAAACCGTTCGAGCTCGGCGAGGAACGCCGCCAACACCGCGGGGCTGGTCTTGCAGAGTTCGAGCATGCCGGCGGCCTGTTCGCGCAGCGGTGGCATGTCGCGCAGATGGTGCGCCGCGAGGGTGATCAGCTCCGCGAGGACCACCGAATAGGGCGCCGGCCCGGCCGCGACGAATTCCGCGGCGAGCTCCACGGGGAGGTCCGACGGGCCGTAGGCGATCGCGGACTCTTTGTTCGGGAAGTAATTGAAGAACGTGCGCGTCGAAATCCCGGCTTCGACACAGATCTCTTCGACGGTCACCTTGTCGAAGCCGCGTTCGAGCGCCAAGCGCACTGCGGCGTCGCGAACGTCGGCGCTGGTCTGGCGACGACGCCGCTCGCGCAGACCGAGGGGATTGCCCATGCCACTAATAGTTGCACAGACCGCAAACTTTGCAGTCAACACGTCGCGGACGGCGTGGGTGCGCCGCCCGGCTCACGGGCTCGGCGGGGCGAGGGCGTCGCGCAGGTGATCGCACTGGCTGGCGAAGAACTTAACCGAAATCGGCGCCTTGTCCGCGATCTGGTCGAACGCGTGAAACGCTCCCGGCACGATCTCCTCGTGCACGCGAACCCCCGCCTCGCGCAGCCGTCGCCCGTAGTCCAGACACTCCTGATAGAACAGATCCAACGTCCCGACCCCGATCCAGGCCGGCGGCAGGCCGGAGAGGTCTTCCCGGCGCGCCGGCGCGGCCTCGGCGGGATCCGCGCCGTTCAGGTACCACCGCCACGCCTGCTGGTTGTCGGTTTCGGTCCACATGAGCCGCTTGTGACCGCTGCGGTTGGCGCCGGTGCGGTCGTCGAGCATCGGGTACACCAGCAGCTGAAACGCAAGGCTGACGTCCCGGCGATCGTGAGCCCGCTGCGCCACGGCCGCCGCGAAATGACCGCCGGCGCTGGCCCCGCCGACAGCGACGCGATCCGGGTCGACCCACGGTTGGTGCGCCAGCCACCGCAGCGCCGCGTAACAATCCTCGACCGGGATCGGGTAGGGGTGCTCGGGGGCCAGCCGGTGGTCCACCGCGGCCACCGCGACGCCGGTGAGATGCGACAGGTTTCGCAGGAATTTGTCGTCCTGTGCCGCGTGACCCATGATCGTGCCGCCGCCGTGGATCCACAACATCGCCGGCGCGCGGACCGGAAGGCCGGCCGGACGATGCAGGCGCACGGTGACGTGCTCGTTGACCGCGGCCACCGGGACGTGGCGGATCCGGCCCGCGTTGCCCATCAGGTTCATCAGCCGGCGCTGGATCTTGTAGCCCCGGTGCAGGGCGTAGCCGCGGGGCAAGAATCGGGCCGCCGCACGCAGACCGGGGTCCAANGGTCGACGTGGTCGCGCACGTCGGCAGCAGCGCGGCCGGCCGCGAAATCGCCCGCGCCTGCGCCGAACGCGGCGCGAAGGCGCTGCTGGTGAACGGCGGCAACGACGCGTTGATCGTCGACGCCGACGTCGACCCCGGCTGGGCGGCCGGCCAGGCCGCACTGGGCGCCTTCGCCAACGCGGGGCAGCTCTGCGCGTCGGTGGAGCGAATCTATGTCGTCCAGCCGATCGCCGACGCGTTCGTCGGCGTGCTGGCCGACGAGGCGGCGTCGTGGGCCGATCGGATCGGGCCGTTGGTCGACGAGCGCCATCGCGATCACGTGCACGCGCACGTCGACGACGCGGTCCGGCGCGGCGCCCACGTCTTGGCCGGCGGCGAACCGGGACCGGGGCCGGGGGCGTTCTATCCGCCCACGGTGCTGACCGACTGCACGCCGGACATGCTGGTGATGAGCGAGGAAACGTTCGGCCCGATCGCGGCGGTGCGAATGGTTCCCGACTTCGCCGGCGCCCTGTTCGAGGCGGCCGACGACCGTTACGGTCTCGCCGCGACCGTGCTGACCGGCGACATGTCGCATGCGCAGGAGGCGTGGCACGCCCTGCCGGTGGGCACCGTCAAGATCAACAATGTGTTCGGCGGCGCCCCCGGGGGCGCGTCCCAGCCGCGCCGCGCCAGCGGCGCCGGGTTCGGCTTCGGTCCCGAGCTCCTTGACGAGATGACCACGATGAAGGTGGTGCACTGGTCGGCGCCGGCCTGATGGCCCGCGAAAGTGCGACTGCCGACGTCGCTCCTCGAGAAACGTGTCGCTAGTTGCACTCTCGCGCGTGCCGCTCGAGATCCAGCAGGACGCGCTTCGCGGCGGTACCGCCGCGGTAGGCGCCCATCGTTCCGTCGGAACGGATCACCCGGTGGCACGGCACGAAAATGGGAATCGGGTTGGTCGCGCACGCCGTGCCGGCGGCGCGGACCGCCTTGGGGGAGCCCGACAGCCCGGCCAGGGTGGCATAGCTTGCGGTGTCGCCGTAGCCGACGTCGGTGCTGAGGTGTTCGAGGACCGTGCGCCGAAAACCTTGGGACAGCGACCAGTCCAGCGCGACGTCGAAGCGGCGGCGACGGCCGCTGAGATACTCGTCGAGTTGCCGCGCAACAGAATCCAGCCGGGCGGGCGACTCGAGTACCCGCGGGCTGATGCGCTCCGAGAGGTCCTGCAGCACGCCGGCGCGGTCTTCGTTGGCGAACGCCACACGCAACAGGCCTCGGGGGGTGGCCGCCAACAGCAGCGTTCCCACCGCGGAATCCACTGTGCGGTAGGCGATGTCGAGGAGATCGCCGGCCTGGGCGTCCGTTTCGAGCCGGGCGTGTAGGCGCCGAAGGTGTTCGCGGTCGACGGGGTAGTGCTTGGTCAGATCGGGTGTGGTCATTCGTGGTTCCTTGCGGTGTCGAGACGGGGATAGGTGCGTCGGAGGGTGGCGATCCCATCGGCGGCGGCTCGCCGGGCGGCGGTAACGCTGCCGCCGAGAATCACGGCGACTTCCGAATAGGGCAGGCCGGCCAGATAGTGATAGGCCACCGCCTGGCGCTGTTTGGGGGGCAGCGCACCCACCGCGGCGTCGAGGTCGAGATCGTGGGTGTCGGCCCGTTCGCGGGCGAGGGAGTCGGGGGGATCGGCGAGCGGGACGGCCCGCCGTGACGCCGCGCGAGTGATGTCGATGGCCTTGCGGTGCGCGATGGTCACCAGCCACGCCTCGATGTTGGCGTCGGCCGGCAGCTGCGGGTACGCCTTCAGCGCGGCCAGGAACGTGTCCGACCAGGCGTCGTCGGCGTCGGCGTGACCGACCACCGCACGCACGACCCGCAACACCGTGGCGCCGTGGCAAGCCACCACGGCCTCGAACGGTGGCTTGACGTGCCGCTCGACTCCCATCAACGGGGCCCGGTAGGCATTCGGGTTCCTCCTGACATCAGCGATTTCTATTCCGTAGACGTCGGCGCATTGGCGAACGTGAGAAAGCGGATTCAACGAATCTAGTGCCGGCGGGGATCTGATGAGCTCACGCTTTCACGCAGCCCATCGTTTACCGTGAAAGGAGGTGCAACGATGCAGACACGACACGCGGTGACAGACAGCCCACTCGGTGAGCTCACACTGGCCGCCCACGGCGACGCGATGACGGGTGTGTATTTCCGGCACCACTGGCATCCGCCGACGGCTAATGCCCTGGGCCGCTGCGTCGAGGCGGGCGCCGACGTCCTGTTCGATCGGGCGGCCGAGCAGCTGCGCGAATACCTCAGCGGAAAGCGCACTCGGTTCGATCTGCCGATCGCCCTGGCCGGGAATTCGCATCGGCGGCGGATCTGGGAACTGTTGCTCGACATGGGGTATGGCGAGACCGCCAACTATGGCGAGCTTGCCGCGCGACTGGGCGGGGGCGCCACAGCCTACGACGTCGGCCAAGCGGTGGGCCGCAACCCGCTCAGCATCGTCGTTCCGTGTCACCGCGTGCTCGGAAAGAACGGCGCACTCACCGGTTATGCGGGCGGCCTGAAGCGCAAACGATTCCTGCTCGACCTGGAGGCGCCGATACCCGCGGTGGCAGGCAGATTGTTCTGATGCCCTCGAAATGGGACCGGCGGGTGAACGCCGCGGACTGGGAGGCGGTCGCGGCCGACATGAATGACGTTGGCGGCGCACTGCTTCCGCAGCTGATCACTCCCGGCGAGTGTGCGGCGTTGCTTGATATCTACCCGGACGACGGCCTGTTTCGCGCCACCATCGACATGACGCGCCACCGCTATGGGCAGGGCGAATACCGCTACTTCAAGCGGCCCTACCCGCGGCCGATCGAAGAGCTGAAGCAGGCGCTCTACCCCCGGCTCCTGCCGATCGCCCGCGACTGGTGGACCAAGCTGCGCCGGGAGCCGCCTTGGCCCGACACGCTCGACGAATGGCTGGACGTATGCCATGGCGCCGGCCAAACCAAACCCACGGCCCTGCTGCTCAAATACGGGCCGGGTGATTGGAATGCGCTGCATCGAGACCTCTACGGGGACCTCGTCTTTCCGTTGCAGGTCGTGATCAACCTCAACGAGCCGGGCGTGGCGCACACCGGCGGCGAATTCCTGCTCGTCGAGCAGCGGCCGCGGGCGCAGTCACGCGGCACCGCGACCACGCTGCCGCAGGGGCACGGCTACGTCTTCACCACCAGGGAACGGCCGATTCCTCCGACACGGGGTTGGTCGGCCGCCCCCGTGCGGCACGGGGTCTCGGTGGTCCGCTCCGGGGACCGGTGCACACTCGGCTTGATCTTCCACGACGCCGCCTGACCGCCTGCGGCACGATGGTGCGATGGAGCTCTACGACGTCATGCGATCCACGCCGGCCGTCCGCGAATTCGCCGACGACCCGCTTCCCGATGACGTGCTGGGGCGCATTCTCGACAACGCCCGGTTCGCGCCGACCGGCGGCAATCGGCAGGGCGTGCGCGTCATCGTCCTCCGCGACGCGCAGACCCGGTCGGCCCTGGCCGACCTCGGACTGCCTGCCGCCCGCCGCTACACCGCGCAGCTCGCAAGCGGCGAGTCGCCGTGGAACCCGTTGCGGCCGAGCGGCGTCGACGCGTCGACGACCGATTCAGTGGAGCCGCCCGCGCAGATGTCGGCTCCGATTCGCCGGGCGCCGGTGGTGCTGGTGATCTGCCTGGACCTCGCGGTCGTCGCCGCCACCGATCAGGACCTCGATCGGGTGGGTGTGGTGCCCGGGGCCTCGGTGTACCCGTTCGTCTGGAACGTCTTGCTGGCCGCGCGTAACGAAGGCTACGGCGGGGTGTTGACCACGATGGCCGTGGCCGAGGAGCCGCGGGTCAAGGAGCTGCTCGGCGTGCCCGACCCGTACGCCATCGCCGCGGTCGTGCCGCTGGGCAAGCCGGTGGGTCAGGTGACGAAACTGCGACGACGCCCGGTTCCGGAGTTCGCGACTCGCGAGCGCTTCGACGGAACACCGTTCGGCGGCTAGGTCGCGTCTGCCTGTCAGGAGAAGGGGCAGCCAGGGTTTGCCGCATCCTCGGCCAAGGGTTTACCCGACGGGACGACGTAGATGATCTCCAAGACCAGCGGGGTCGCGCCGAGGTTGCGGCCAAGGTGCACGTGCTCGGGCCCTGCAGGTTCGTCGATCGTGTCACCCGGGTTGTAGACGCCGTCGACCGAGCAGTTTGCGGCGTAGTGGGTGAGTGTCCCTTGCTTGATCGCGCCGACCAAGGTGCCGTCGTGGAAGTGCCAGCCCGTGCTGCCGCCCGGGGCGATGGTGCTTTCGCGGATGATGAAATCTCTTCCATCTTGCGAGGATTGGTTCAGCGTCTGTGAATTCACCCCGCTGTCGGGCGTCGCAAACCCCTGGCCGGGCGGTGTGACGAATGACAAGATGACCACAAGTGGGAGAACACCTACCTTGCGTGGACGCATCAATGTGGTCCTCGCTCTTCGGGCTCTGCCGCGTGCAAGAGTCCTTCTATCAGAGCAATGAAGTGTCGTAGTGTCCAGTGAATGGTTTTCATCCCGAAACCGGCTGGACACAGGGGACGATGAATTGACACGTATCGCGCCTTCCGAAGCGTTCGCCGCGGTGCCGACACAAGATCTCGGCCAAGGGGATCGGATCAACCTCGGTGTGGCCGCGATTATGGGTCGCCTCCCCGCGGTCGCCGAGGCGCTGGGCTCGTTGACCGCGGCGCTGCGTGCCGACGGGACGCTGCCGCCCCGGCTGCTCGAGCTGGTGCGGCTGCGCATCGCGTTTTTCAACCAGTGCCGAAGCTGCATCGCGGTGCGCTACCAAAGCGCCATCGACGACGGCCTCGACGACGACGCCGTCTGCTCGCTGGAACGGCCGGCCGACGCCGAAAACCTCTCGGCCGCCGAGCGATCCGCCCTGCGCTTCGCCGAGCTCTTCGCCACCAATCATCTCGCCATCGATGAGAAGGTTTACGACGAGCTGCGCGAGCACTTCGGCGAAGACCAGCTGGTGGAACTCGGTGTGCATTGCGCGGTCGCACTGGGCGTCGGGCGCCTGGCCGCTTCCTGGGACGTCAGCGATGATCTCCCCGACACGCCGGCGTCGTCCGAACGGCTGGCGCCGTGGAATTCCGGTTCGGTGGTGGCGACGGGCTAGCTAGCCGGTTTGTCCGGTGCCGGGCAGCAGCGGGCGTGCTGTCCGGCGCGGCCGCGACCGCGGTTGTCCCAAGGAGCCCTCACGACAGTGAACCGCAGAAACAGATGTATACGTCTATTAACGCCGAATATGAGGATAAAAGCGCGACTTTGACCCGCATCAGCGCAGAGCCTGCGGCGGGTTGGCGGGAACAAGATCGCGGTGCTGCTATGCTAAGGACAACGTTGGCTGTCTTACTCGATGGCCAACACGTCGTGAAACGCTTCTTCCTCCTTCCGGCGCCCGCCCCGATCCAGTGGCTGGCGCACTGAACCCGGCACAGTTCGTATCGCGGCGATCGATTTTGCCCACCGGCAATCTCGCCACCCTGTGCTGACAGATCGCGCGCATTTCGCCGCCCATTCGGCACAACCGATGCTGAAAGACATCAAAGTGACCACTGGCAAGACATTTGCCGATCTCGGCGTGGCTGAAGCGCTCATCGAAGTGCTGACCACGCGGGGGATCACCCACCCATTCCCCATCCAAATCGAAACGCTTCCCGACACACTCGCCGGCCGCGACGTACTCGGCCGCGGCAAGACGGGCAGCGGCAAGACGCTCGCCTTCTCGATCCCTATGGTCAGCAGGCTCGCCGGGCATCCCCGCCGTCCGTCGCGACCGTCGGGCCTGGTTTTGGCTCCGACGCGGGAGTTGGCCAGCCAGATAACGGCGGTCCTGGAACCGTTGGCCGCCGCCAACAACCTCCGCGTGACCACGATCTTCGGTGGCGTACCGCAAGGCAAGCAGGTGGCGGCGCTGAAGGCTGGCGTCGACATCGTCGTGGCGTGCCCCGGTCGGCTCGAAGACCTGATGAAGCAACGGTTGATCAGCCTGGACTCGATCGAGGTGACGGTGATCGACGAAGCCGATCACATGGCCGATCTCGGCTTCCTGCCCGGCGTGACGCGCATCCTGGCGGCCACACCGAGCGGCGGCCAGCGGCTGCTGTTCTCCGCAACCCTCGACAACGGCGTCGACAAGCTCGTCAACCGATTCCTGCGCAACGCGGTGCTGCACTCTGTCGACGGCTCCAACTCGCCGGTGTCCGAGATGACCCACCACGTCTTTCACGTCTCCGGGGTGCAGGCCAAGAAGGAGCTGGTACACCGGCTCGCCTCCGGCAGCGGCCGCCGAATCCTGTTCATGCGCACCAAACATCAAGCGCGCAAGCTCGCCAAGCAGCTCACCGAATCCGGTGTTCCGGCAGTCGATTTGCACGGCAACCTCTCTCAGCCGGCACGCGACCGGAACCTCGCCGCCTTCAGCACGGGCGAGGCACGCGTGTTGGTGGCCACCGACATCGCCGCCCGCGGCGTGCATGTCGACGGAATCGAGTTAGTGGTGCACATCGATCCGCCCGCCGAGCACAAGGCTTACCTGCACCGGTCCGGGCGAACCGCCCGGGCGGGCAACGCGGGTGACGTCGTCACCGTTGTCCTGCCCGAGCAGCGCAAGGACACACATGCGCTGATGCGCCGCGCAGGCATCCGTGTCACTCCCCAGGAGGTCACCGTCGACTCGGCCGCCGTGCACGCGGTGGCCGGTGAACCGGCTCCGTATCGGGCTCCCGCACCGAAGAAGGCGCCGACGTCGCATCCGTCGCAACCCCGCCGCTCGGGTACCGCCGGCCGCAGGCGTGGTCGCCGGTCGGGCGCTGCGCAGCGTTAATTGTGACAGCGGCACAACGGTTTTGCTTAATGGCCGGTCGTGCTAATTTGGTCGTGCGGATGTTTTAGGTACATCCCACATTTAGATGAGAGAAGAAAGTAAATGCCACAGGGAACTGTGAAATGGTTCAACGGGGAAAAGGGCTTCGGCTTCATCACCCCTGACGACGGCGCGAAGGACCTCTTCGTCCACTACTCCGAGATCCAGGGGAGCGGCTACCGCTCGCTCGAGGAGAACCAGCGTGTTCAATTCGAGGTTGGGCAAGGAGCCAAGGGGCCCCAGGCAATGGGAGTCTCTGCCGTCTAACACTCACACTCGTGACAGTGGGCTGGTGCGTTGCTTCGCACCAGCCCACTTGGACTTGTCGCGGCCGTAGCAAGCGCGGCGGGCACGCAGCCCGGAAGGCCGACCAAATCATCACGTGACGGAACTAGCGGTGCAGCCGTTTCGTTTCGGCGGGGAGGTCGGTGTGCGATTGCACGATGAACGGTCGCGAAAGTGCCCGGCACGCGGTGAGTTAGAGCAATAGTTCGGCGCGGATAGTCCCGCGACAAACGCGCGCAAATCCTTCGCATCGAGCATTCATACGCGTTCACCCCGGGGGGCGAGGCGTGGTGCACGGTACGCGGGGTCATTGCCGACCAGGCCCGCATATGCCGCCTCGATCTGCTGCCCAGATTCAATGAGAATGCCCCAACATTGCTGAGAACGGACATCAGCCATGTCGGCAACCGTCCGAGATCGTGCTGATGATCGACCGACCCGCAGTTTCAAAAGCCCGGCTACCCCAACCCAATTCGTCACAGTGACGTATTGGCGCAGCCCGGGGCGGGGCAGCTGGTGGGCTGCCGACTATGGCGCCGGGCGGTCGGGCTCGCTCATGATTTCACCTAACACCCGAGTCATGATCTAAGTGATTGAAACATCCGCCAGCCTCGGCCGTCGGCGCAACTGCCGCAGCGGTTCGTTCGGGAAACTGAAGACGTCGGAACAGCGCCGAGAGGTGCGCAGATGGGCCAATCGTCAAAGGATGCGAGCGCTTTCATCTGATGCAACTCGCAATGTTCTGTACCGATAAGCGACATTATGTCAAGTCAACCGACTATTGGGGATGCGCGCCTCAGGGCGACTCGCGTGGATCCAGGACCGATGTTCCCGCGGCGTCGGGTATGGTGGGGGCGTAAATCAGGGCCGCCGAGCGGCGAATATCCGCTGGCGCGGGAGGGGCTGTACCTGTTGGACGAGTTCGATCAGATCCGCGAGTACTTCGGCGATGTGTGAGTGTGCCCGCGCAGGTGCGGCCCGGGATAGCTCACCTCTCACCGATCGGTGACAGGTTGCTGCCTGATTTCTTCACAGGGGATCGCAGCGAGCTTTGGGACGCGCTGCGCGAGCGCGGGCCGGTCGTGTTTATCGACGACAGCGTGGTTATGAATGGCTATTGCCTCACACGGGCGGATGACGTGCTCGCAGCGCTGCGTAACCCGGAAGTGTTTTCGCTTAACGCCGTTTTGGATCGGCCGGACCATGCGCGTTGGCGCGCAATCTTGCAGCCGTTATTGAATTCGCCCGCGGTGAAACAGATGCAACCCGCGTTGCAAGATCAGGCCGCGGCGGTGGTCGAAGCGGTCGCCCCGCAGGGTAGTTGTGAGGTGATCGCCGATGTTGCGGAGCCATTCGCGGCTCAGGTTCTGCTCACAGTGTTGGGGTTGCCGCCGCAAGACGGGGATAGGTTGCTGCGCTGGGAGAAAGCGCTTTGGGCGATCCAGCGGGCGCCTCTGGCCGCTGTCAAAGGTGTCCGTTTCGAGGATTTGGTGCAAAAATTTGAGATGCTCGCCTATTTGGCGGGGGCTTTCGCGCAGCGCCGCGTCAGCCCTGATATTGCGGGTGTTATGTCCGGGTTGGTTGCCGGTGACGACGGGTTCGACGAAGCTGACGCGTGCGCGGTAGTTGAGATGCTGATCGCTGCGGGCATTACGCCGTTTAGGAGCGCGGTGGGTTTCGTGTTTCTTGACCTTGCCCGCGACCCGCGGCTGTGCGCTTCGCTCCGCGAAAACCCCGCAGGGATTGAGGGATTCGTCGAAGACGTGCTGCGCCGCGATCCGCCGGCCCCGGTGATTATCCGCAGGGCCGCTCAGAACGTCACCGTGGCGGGTGTCGAGATACCGGCAGGGGCCCGGGTCGTGCTGTGCGTAGGGGCGGCCATCCAAGAGGACATGGCGGACGGCCACGGGTCGCGGGCGGACTACTGGGCGTTCGGCGGGGGCCCGCACCGCTGTGTGGCCGTCAGTCTGGCGAAAACAGCGTTGATTGTGTTGGTCAGCGAATGGTTACGCACTATCCCCCCGTTCGCGTTAGATGCTGAGTCCGTGCCGCCAGTTATCCTCGAGGATGCGGTCCGGCTGTCGAGTTTGCCGCTGCGCTGGCATTAAGTCAGACCGCGGGCGGGTAATTGCCGTGGAGCTACTACCTGGCATCCTGAGCGAACTCGCCGCAGCCGGCGCTGTAGTCAACGACCCATCGCGGATGTACACCCAGGTGGGTCCACATCATTTGCGCAGCACAGGCAGCCTGGTGGACCCCCAGGCGCTGATCTACTACCAGGCCAGCCGCCCCTTTATCGAATTTCACATCCGCCGCCGCATCGAAGCGATCAGCAACATCACCTTTCTCGACGGGCACGAGGCGATCGATCTGACCACCTCCGACGGTGCCGTCACCGGCCTGCGCGTGACCAACTGCGACAACACAGACCCGACCATCCTGACCGCGGACCTCGTCGTCGACGCCACCGGCCGCGCGACACAGACACCAGCCCTGTTGCAACGCAATAGCTTTGGCGTACCGCCAGAGCGGCGGGAACAGGCGAATTGGGCCTACTCTGGCCAGCTACTAGACATCCCCGCAGGGCAAATCACCCCGCAGATGGTGTCAATGCTCGACCAAGGAAAACGCTCGACCCGTCTGCTGCTGCTGGCGTATGAGCACAACACCTGGATCCTGGCGATCGGCGAAGCCACCAGGCACGCACCTCCCCCGACCGACTACACACAACTTATCAACGCAGCCGAACAAATCCTTCCCACGACCGTCATGACAGGACTGCGGGCGGCGACACCCACCGGCGACATCACGATCTTCCGCGACACAGCCGCGGTCTGGAGACGCTATGACCAGATGACACAGCTGCCTGCCGGCGTCATCGTCATCGGTGACGCGCTATGCACGCTCGATCCCATTTGGGGACAAGGGATGACGATGGCCGCGGTCCAAGCACTCACACTGCAGGACTGCCTGCGAGAGGGCACGACTGACCTGCCGCAACGCTTTTTCACAGCCACGGTGCCGCACATCCGTACGGCCTGGTCAATGAATACACACAACGACCACACCGCACTCGGGGCCGACGCCCGCCGGCCCTTGCATCGACGCATCAGCCAGTGGATCACGAACGCCGCATTACGCGCCGCCGCCACCGACACCACCGTCACCGAACGACTGTTCCGAGTTGCCAACTCGTCGATCCACCCACGCGCCTGCAAGATCCCGCCCTCATACCGCGCATCGCGATCGCCAACCTCCGACGCCCACTCCGACACCGAAAATCCAAACCACAGAACGCACACGCGGCAGCCTCACGAGAGACAAACACTCAAAGCTCATGATTACGACTCGAGCCGGCGATACCGCGGCGATAGCCCGATGTCGATGAACCCGCGGGTCGTCCTGATCACCGGGGCATCCCGAGGTGCGGGTGCCGCAACGGCACGCCACCTCGCATCAGCAGACAGCCACATTGTCGTGACCTACCGCGAAAAACAGCGCCGCGCCAACGACGTCGTCGCCAACATCATCACAGCGGGCGGATCAGCATCGACGGCACACCTCGACATCTGCGACCCGACGCCGTGCGCCGAAGTCATTCGCGATATCGGGGACAAATTCGGCCGGCTCGATACCCCCATTCTCAACGCCTCAGGCGGACTCGAACGCGGCGCCGCCCCCGACTCCCCGATGCGCATCAACCGCGACGGACCCATTCAACTGCTTCACCGGGCCCTACCGCTCATCCCCCAAGGCGGCCGCGTCATCTTCGTCACCAGCCACCAGGCCCACTTCCACGGCCTCAAACCAGTACCGGAGCAATACATTCCGATCGCCGAGAGCAAACGCGCCGGTGAAGACGGACTCCGCGCCATGCGACCCGAGTTGACCTCTCGCGGCGTCTCGCTGACCGTCGTCTCCGGCGACATGATCGACGGAACCATCATCGTGCGACTTCTCCACCGCAGCGACCCCGCCGCTGTCGACGCCCGTCGCGCACACGGCCACTACCCACCCTCGACGAATTCGCAGCCGCAATCGCCGCCGCCGCCACAGGCCCCACACACCCACAAGACACCATCTACATCGGAGGCGCCGACTACCTCGCACCGGAGCGCACCGAGGGTGCATAGACACCCGATTCACGCATAACAGGAATATGCACAGATCGAATATGAAGGGTTACCAGTAGTAACCTTGGTTATTCGGTGGATACGGTGGGATCGAATATGCAAAGCGCCGTTTTCATCTGATGAATCAGCGTCGCCCCTCGCCTTCCCGCCCCGGCCCGTGGGCGCGCCCGGCCAGGATTGGCCGTCGCAGTGGAAGTTTCGATCAATCGCATCTGGAGTAACAGGGCGCTAAGTTTCGATTGGAATGGGTACCATCGTGGCCATCAAGGCCTGCGGATGGGAGCAGCATCGACCCAGCGGTGATAGGCGTCTACGTCGACGTTGCTGCCGCACACGATGGTGACTACGTGGCGGTCAGCGAAGCGGTCACGGTCTTCGAGGATCGCCGCGATTCCGAGCGCGGCCGACGGTTCGACAACGAGGCCAGCGTCTTCCAGAAGTACCCGCATACCGGCGATGATCGATGCTTCCTGGACCAACACGGCGTCGTCGCCGACCAGGAGGAGGTCGTTGAGGACCTCCGGAATTGGACACCGGCCGGCGACAGCGTCTGCGATGGTGTCAGTCGAGTCGGTGGTGACAACGCGGCGCTCACGCCACGAACGTGTCATCGCCGGTGCGCCGGCCGGCTGAACACAGATCACCTCAACGTCGGGCGCGAGGGCCTTCATTACATGCCCGACACCGGTAGCCAGCGCTCCGCCCCCGAGAGCGATCAGCACAGCGTCGAACGACGACCCGGCCTCCACCAGTTCCAGGCCAATGGTCGCCGCGCCCTCACAGGTTTCGATGTCCAAGCTGTCATCGAGCAGCCCGATGCCTTCATGCCGCGCGATGGCTGCCGCGCGGGCACGGGCCATCTCGTTATCGCCGTCCACTAGCGCCAATCTCGCGCCCAGTGCGCGGATGCGATCGAGCTTGATCGCAGGTGCAAACCGGGATGCCACGACCGTGACCTCGAGACCCCTGGCGCGACCAGACCAAGCCAGGGCTTGGCCGAGGTTGCCCGCGCTGCCACACACCACGGCGGGCGAGCCCTTGGCGGCGAGCTGGCTCGCGACTACCTCGGTGCCGCGAGCCTTGAAGCTACGGACCGGGTTCGCCGTTTCGAGCTTGATGCTCACCGCGCAGCCGAGGTCGGGTTCCAGCGCCTCGCAGCGGTACAGCGGCGTGTCGAGAAAAATCGGGTCGATCGCCCGACGAGCCGCCCGGATGCGGGCGGTGTCGAGGCGCGTCTCCTGCATAACACAGCAGCGTAGCGACGCCGGCCCGAGTTCGGCCTGGAGTCTTTCTCGTGCGATTGGACCGCGAGCGTGTCTTCACCGCGGCCGCGAACGACCGGCTCCAAATCGCGACACTGATCGAGGTCTATGTCAGGGGCCGGCTGTCACGCGCCGCTCCCCCGCCGGGGGGCAGACGCAGCCGAGGCATGCGAGCTCGGCCGAGGCGATGGCCCAACGGGCTGTGTGGTGCCGATCAAGCAGTCTCGGGTGACCAGTGCAGCGAGTTGGTCTTCGGTCAGTTGCTCGCGTTTGAACTTTGGGTCGGTCCAGGCTCGGGCAACGTAGCGGGCGCCGTGATGGGCGCCTAAGCGGTGGGTGAATGTGTCAAGGATGTCGTCGAGTTGTTCGCCGGTGATGGCGCCGCGCTCGATCAACCGCTGTTCGAGCACGGCGACCCGCGCGGTGATGTGTGCGCGCTGTGCATCGGTGTGAGCGCTATGGTTGCGGCTCACCGCATCTCGCCTTCCATGGGCTGCAGGTTTCGTAGAGGTCGAGGTAGACGCGGTGATTACCGGCGTCCTCGCCCCATAGATCGCTGGCCTCGAAGTAGACGCTGTAGAGCGCTTCTGGATTGGTGTGGCCGTGAGCTACGAGCTCGTCGGGCAACGGGTAGTCGCCGCGGTGGCGGTGGATAGTGCCGAGACGACCGCGTGCGTAGTCGGGAAGTCGGGTGTGTCTGTCGTAGGGCGCGGCTCAGCCTGCAGCCGCGTCACCGGGGTCGAGCTCATCGCGATGGTCGAGGCCCTCGTAGGCCAGGCGGCCCATCAACTCACCGGCCTGCCGCAGGACTTTCTGTTCGCGAGGGGTCAGGGAGGTGTTGATGGTGGCACACAGCCAATCGTCGCGCCGGCGCCGATCGTTGACGACCAGACGGCGGCCGTCGTCGGTGAGCTCGATACGCACCCGTCGGGCATCGTTGGCGTCGCGCTGACGACTGATCAGCCCCGCCGCCTCGAGTGCTCGCAGCGCCGCGGCGACGTTGGACGTCGTCATGACCAGGTCCTCGGCGATCTGTCCCGGAGACACCGCTCCCCCACGGCGCTCGATTGCGCCCAGCACCAGGGCATCTGACAGCGCCACCGGACCGGTTCTCATCTCCCGGCGAATCCGGCGCTGCAGTGTCATCAGCTGGCGCCGCAGCCGCGACGCCTCCTCGTGTTCCATCTCGAACAACCCTAACCCCACCTCCGGTGAATCAACGCCGCATCGCGGCAGGGTGTTGACAGCTATGTTTTATAGCTATAGATGTTAGATAGGAGGTGATGGAGATGACTTCCATTGACGACAAGCCGTCCCGACTCAAAGAACTGTTCCTCGGACCCGATCTGGTCGTGATGCCCGGCGTGTACGACGCGATCAGCGCCAAGCTGGCCCAGCAAGCCGGGTTTAGCGCGCTGCAGTGCAGTGGCCTGGGGATCGCCGCGGTGCACTACGGCGTCCCGGACTACTCCATCGCCTCGTTGGCCGAGATGGCCGGCGCGTGCGGCGTGATCGCCCGATCGGTCGACATTCCGGTGGTGGGTGACGCCGATACCGGGTTCGGCAACGCGGTCAACACGTTCTTCACGGTGCAGACCTTCGAACGCCACGGCCTCGCGGGGGTCAACTTAGAAGACCAGGTCATGCCGAAACGGTGTGGCCACCTCGACGGCAAACACGTCATCGACCTAGACGAGGCCGTGGCGAAGATTCGCGCCGCCGCCGATGCCCGGCACAACCCGGACTTCGTCATCACCGCCCGTACCGACTCATTGGCCGTGGAGGGCATTGACGGTGTGATCAAGCGCGGCAACGCCTACCTGGATGCCGGCGCGACGCTGGTGTTCGTGGAGGGATTGCACGCGCGGGAAGAACTCGTCGCCGCCGTCGCAGGTATCGACGGGCCGGTCGGGATCAACATCAGCGAAGGCGGCAAGTCCCCGACCCATCTGACGTTCACCGAACTGCAGGCGCTCGGCGTGGCCCGGGTCAGTCTGCCCGGCGCCCTGTTTGCCGCCGCAATCACGGGGATCACCGACGCGCTCAAGCAGATTCGTGAAGACGACGGGACCTGGAATTTGGGTTTGCGCACGGCCAGCTTCGCCGACATACACGAACTCGTCGGCACGCCGCTGGTCGCCGAACTCGAGCAGCGCTACCTCGCCGGTCTCTTGCCCGACGGTGGGAGGCAGTGATGGCACCGAAAGCGCGCACGGTCTTCGACAAGATCTGGGACGCCCACGTGGTATCCCAACTCGATGCCGACACCGCGCTGCTCTACATCGACCGGATCTTCCTGCACGAGAAGAGCGGCGCGTTCGCCCTGACCAGCCTGCACGACGATCACCGACAGGTCTTCGACCCGCACACCGTATTCGGCACCCTCGACCATTCGGTGGACACCCGGTCCGGACGCACCGACGCCAGTCCCCTGCCCGACAACCAGAAATTCATCGAGGGATTCCGAGCCACCGCCGCCGCGGCAGGCATACCGATCTTCGACCTCGATGACGACCGCCAGGGAATTTGTCACGTCACCTTCCCTGAGCAGGGACTGGTCCTGCCCGGCATGACGATGGTGTGCGCCGACAGCCACACCGGCACCAACGGAGGGCTCGGCGCATTGGCCTGGGGCGTGGGCGTGAGCACCTGCGAGACCGCCCTGGCCTCCCAGACGCTGGCCGTCAAACGGCCCAAGACCCTGCAGGCCCGCTGCACCGGATCACTCGGCGATGGCGTCTACGCCAAAGACCTGATCCTGGCGCTCATCGCGACCATTGGCGCCGCCGGCGCCACCGGCTACGCCATCGAGTACACCGGGCCGACCATCAAATCGATGCCCATCGAAGGCCGAATGACGCTGTGCAACATGGCCGTCGAGGCCGGCGGGTTCACCGGCATCGTCTCCCCCGACGCCATCACCCTGGAATACCTCAAGACCCGACCACGAGCACTCACCGCTCCCGACTGGCAGCGCGCCGCCCGGCAATGGTTGGCGTTGGGCACCGACGACGGGGCACGTTTTGACCGCACCGTCGACATCGACGTCACCGCCTTGACGCCTCAGATCACCTGGGGCACCAGTCCCCAACACTGCGTCGGCATCGACGCATCGGTACCGCATCCCGACACACTGCCCGATCCCGCCGGAGCCGCTAAGGCACTCGACTACATTGGCCTGACGCCCGGCACACCGATGACCACTGTACCCATCGACGCCGCGTTCGTCGGATCATGCACCAACGCAAGACTTTCGGATCTGCGAGCTGCGGCAGCACTGCTGGCCGGGCGCCACGTCGCCGACGGAGTCACCGCCATCTGCATCCCCGGGTCGACCGCGGTCAAGCTCGCCGCCGAGGCCGAGGGCATCGACCGCATCTTCATCGACGCCGGCTTTCAATGGCGCGAATCAGGCTGCGGTTTCTGCTTCTTCGGCGGCGGCGAGGGCTTCCCGACCGGCGCGCGCGTGATCAGCTCCACCAACAGAAACTTCGAAGGCCGCCAGGGTCCCGGCGTACGCACACACCTGGCCAGCCCCGCCACCGTCGCCGCGTCCGCACTCACCGGACACATCACCGATCCCAGGACCCTGACATGACCGACCGATCACTGAGACACGTCGCCGGCGTGGTCGCGCCACTGCTGCGTGACAACATTGACACCGACGTCATCGCCCCCTCACGTCTGCAGGTGGCCGGACTAGGCAAAACCGGCTACGAATCAATCCTGTTCGGCAACTGGCGCTATGACGAGAACGGATACCAACAGCCCGATTTCATCCTGAACCAGGCGGATTACCGGACCGCTACCATACTTCTCACCGGTGCAAACTTCGGCTGCGGCAGCTCCCGAGAATCCGCCGTCTGGGCGCTACGCGGATTCGGCATCAAAGCCATCATCGCCCCCAGCTTCGGTTCCATCTTCGCCGCCAACTGCTACCGCAACACCATTTTGCCGCTAGCCCTCCCACCACAAGAACACGCCCGCCTGGTCGCCGAACTACACATCGACGCCGCCGAACCACCACAAGCAGAGATCGACCTCGAACACAGCCGCGTACGCGCGACTGCAGGGCCCTGGCACTCGTTCCCCATTGACGAACGGTCCCGCGAGCTGCTTCTCGACGGACTGGACGACATCGACGACAATCTGCGCCACCGCAAAGACATCGAAGCCTACCGCGCCCGCGATCAACAGCTGCGCCCCTGGCTATACCGCCCCACCAACCGCCGAAAGGAACAGTGAGATGCCACATCTGGACGCATACCCGTTCACCGAATCGATCCCACTTCCCACCGACGACGAACTCGGGCCGGAGACCGTAGCCTACTTACACGACTTCGCGCGCAACTATAAAGACGGGCGCATGATGCTCGGCACCGGCGGCATCGGCCGGCCCATGATCGAACTCGCCCGCGCCGTCTTTCGAGTCGACGGCGTCGATCCCAAAATTCGCGAATTCATCTGCCTGCGCATCGCCAAACTGCTCGGCGGAGTCAACCCCTGGGGGCCCAACCTCCGAATGCTCGACAACCTGCGCGCGTCCGATGCAGAGAAACAAGGCATCCAAAACGACGGACCGGTCACCGGACTCGACGACGACGCCACCGTCGTCATGCTCGCCACCGACCAGATCACCAACAACGCAGGCCTACAAGACACCACGCTTGCCGCACTCAAAGAACGCTTCGGTGACGACGTCACCCGCCGCTACATCGCCGTCATCTGCTGGTACAACATGTTCAACCGATTCCTCGTCAGCACACGCGTTCCCACCGAATCCGAACAAGAAATCATCGACAAAGTCGGCGACCAAACAATGCCCGCCTGACGAATCCGCCTAACAGTGGCCTGGAGTCAGGTCCCAAGGCAGCCCGAAAACCGGCCCTGCGCGAGCAACACTTTGCGTAAGTTTTTCTTCCACCCCAGACTGGTGTGCGCCGGTTGATCGATCTCGATTAGGACGCCGCGGATGAGCGGGGCCGCCGGCGCAGGGTCGGCTCTAGCAGCGCTGGGGGTCGGTAGGCCATGTCGAGGGTGCCGATGTCAGTACCGGGGGCAACGATGTCGTCGATCCGATCGAGGATGTCGTCGGCAAGGGTGACGTCGGCGCCCGCGAGTAGGTCCTCGAGGTGGTCCATGGTGCGTGGGCCGATGATGGCGCTGCTCACACCGGGGTGAGCGATGGCGAACGCGATCGCCATGTGGCGCAGCCCCAGCCCGGATTCCTCGGCCAGCATGGTCAACTGTTCGACAGTGTCAAGCCGGCGTTCGTCACTGAGATGCTTGAAGAATGCTGCGCGGCGCAGGTCGGTCTGCCCGCCCTTGCGGGCACGGCCGGTGAGCAGCCCCTGTGCCAGTGGGCTCCATACCAAGATGCCCATCCCGTAGCGCTGCGCCACCGGCAGAACCTCAGTCTCGATGCCGCGGTTGAGGATCGAGTACGGGGGCTGTTCGCACCGAAACCGTTGCAGTCCGCGCCTGTCGGCGACCCACTGGGCCTCGACCATGTCTGACGCGGGCATTGTCGAGGAGCCGATGGCGCGGATCTTGCCGTTGCGTACTAGATCCGATAGCACCGACAGCGTCTCCTCGATGTCGGTGTCGGGGTCGGGCCGGTGGATTTGGTAGAGGTCGATGTAATCGGTCTGCAAGCGGCGCAGCGACTTGTCGACCGATTCCGTGATCCAACGCCTGGAATTCCCGCACTGGACAGACGTATCTGCCATCACACGACGGACTTTGGTCGCCAGAACCACGTTGTCACGTCGACCCTTGAGCGCCTTGCCGACGATCTCTTCGGACTCGCCGTCAGAATACGCCGGAGCGGTGTCGATGATGTTGATCCCGGCATCCAGGGCCTGATGGACAATGCGGATCGACTCTTCGTGGTCGGGGTTGCCCATCGCGCCGAACATCATGGCGCCCAACGCGTACGGACTGACCCTGATGCCGGTCCGGCCGAGTGTGCGGTACCGCATGTGTGATTCTCCTCGTTAGTCATATCTGGCTCGTCGTATCTTGTTGTTGTGCGGTGGCTTCGGCCAACTGACGATTTTGCGGCACGCCGCCGTTCACGTCGCCCGTTGAGATCGAGAATGACGGCCTTAGGTCGCGCCCTCCCGGTCGGTCGGCAAACCCCTCAAATCAGCGCCAGCCGCCGCCCCTGTCGTACACGGCGTACATGGCCGTTACATTGAGCCGCGCCGGCGAGGTATCCCGGGTTCTTCGTCCGCATGCGGTCAGTCTGCGTCGAATCGGCCGGACCAACTAGGACGCGTTCAACCGAGGACCGGGAGTCCCTGGCTAAGCGAGGATGCAGTGACGACAATGGACGAATGGATCGTGACGCGCTGGCGGCGTTCCTGCGGCGCCGACGCGAGGTGATCAGTCCCGCAGAAGTGGGCTTGTCGCCGGGCGTGCGCCGCCGCACGCCGGGCTTACGGCGGGAAGAAGTGGCCCAGTTGGCCGGCATGTCGGTCGACTACTACAGCCGCCTCGAGCAGGCCCGCAGCACGCAGCCGTCCCCGCAGATAGTTCGCTCACTCGTCCGCGCATTGCGCTTGACCGAGGACGAAACCGACCACCTCTACCGACTGGCCGGTCACGCTGTCCCCGACCGCCCATGGCAGACCCTGCATGTGCGGCCGGCCCTGCTGTTCCTGCTCGATCAATTGCGCGACGCGGCGGCCTTCGTATGCTCAGATACCGAGATCGTGCTCGCCCAAAACGATTTGGCTAAGCTGTTGATGGGCGAGGTGGCCAACGGCGATGCCGGGCTTAACGCCAGCATGTGCTGGCGCTGGTTCACCGACCCACGCTCGCGTGACACGATCCCGCAAGATGAACACACTCACCACACCCGCATCCGGGTCGCGGATCTGCGGGCGGCGTGGGGGCGCCGGCCCAACGATCCCGATATGCGCGAACTGGTTGATGGCCTGCTTGAGCAAAGCCCCGAATTCGGCGAGTTGTGGAGGCGTCACGACGTGGCCGTACGGCGCAGCCAGCGCAAAACCTTCCTCACACAAGTCGGTCCCATCCCTTTGGACTGCGAAGTGCTTGCAACCATGGACGGCCAGCAGTTAGTAATCCTCACACCGCCCGCTGGGACATCGAGCATGGACAAGTTGCGCCTTCTCGCGGTCGTGGGCCGCCAACCTGTGGAAGGCCCACACGACCGCGACACAGCAACGAGTCCACGTGAGCCCGGTGAGTGATGCCGCAGATCTCGCAGCGTCGAAAAACGGGTAAACCGGAGGGGCGGCGACTACACCAGCTGGATCGAGCCCGACGAGACTGCCGCCCGGTGGTCTGGCGGCTGTTCGACACCAGTCTCGGTGAAAGTGCGGAAATCGAACGTGCGGCTTTACCGGCAAAGTACTCCGATTATCATGCTGTGCGCCAACGTCTTTCATAGCGCGATCTACGCCGATACCTGCCCCGGTGAGGGGTAGCCCTCGACTGGCGCACCGCCCAATTGGAAGGCCGCGCTTCAACGGGCTTGACTGTGGTTGATCGGCTTGGTGGCTCACTTCTGAGTGCGTGGGGCCTCGAGCGCAAGTGCGACTTGCGCCAGCCACAAATTGTCGGCCAGTGGTCGTCCGGTGAGTTCGGCGAATCGACGCAATCGGTAGTTGACGGTGTTGCGGTGACAGTGCAGTTCGTCGGCGGTGGCCGAGACGGACTGGCCGAGCCGTAGCCATGTGTAGACCGTAGTGAGTAGTGGTTCGCAGCGTTCGGCTGGCAACTCGAGGACTGGTCCCAGTGTGGTCGTCACTATGGATGCGGCGGCGTCTGGCGAACTGGCGAGCAACACCGCTATGACATCGCGGTTGTAGCGAGTAGTCGGGCGACCGCTCGAGGAGGCTGACATGGCGACTTGCGCTTGGGCGCGGGCCTTCGAACAGTCAGCGATTTCGGTGAAGGGGCTGCTGAGACCGATCATGATCGGGATGTCCGAGCAGATGGTGCCGGCGATGCTGTCCAGCGCTTCGGCGCGATCCCGTCGAAGCGATACGACCCCTAATTGCGAATGAGACGTGAGGCGGAACCACGAGTCTTGAACAGCGGGGTGCGCAGAGATGAGCGTCTCGATGTCGGGAGGCGAGTCCCCCATCGATGTTTGCTTGGCGCTGGTGGCCGCGATGACCGTCAGTTGGCCCGCCCGTGGGAGACCGAGTGCGGCGACGGCGTCCCAGAACGCCGCTCCGATGCTGGAGTCGTTGAACAGAATCGTATCCAGCCGCGCGGCTCGTACCTGTTCGTTGCGCCGCGCATCCCGGATCTCGATCTCACGGAAAACCGAGTGAGCGCGAAGCGAATTGGTGTTCATCCAGGCAAAGATGGATGGCGTTGCCGCGATCAGCGCCTCTTTTTCGATTTCGTCTGTGTCCGCCAGCCGTGCCAGCTCGTCCCAAATGGT
Source organism: Mycobacterium interjectum (assembly GCF_900078675.2). GTDB lineage: Bacteria > Actinomycetota > Actinomycetes > Mycobacteriales > Mycobacteriaceae > Mycobacterium > Mycobacterium interjectum. The sequence goes on along the minus strand of NZ_LT546237.1, from coordinate 1,614,148 downwards.
TGCCGCGCCAAGCCTGTAGGCGTGCAGCAAGCTGGATAGTGTCAGGCCCTGGCTGGCGCGGTGACGAATAGCGGAGTCGAAACTCTGGTGGCCGGGCTCGGCGCCGAGGTCGATCCACTCCAGCATCTCGGCGAGGTAACTGGCGATATTGTCCTGAACTGTGTTGCCTCTATCGTCACGGGTGAGGACGTAGTCAGGAACTTCACTGCTCAGCACAGTGAGGACCTTGGCCACGATCGCCTCCGACTGTGCGCGGACGCGATCGGTGAGAACTGTCCGTGTTCGTTGCTGCGGCACGTACCGGATCTTAAAGCGCCGCGCGATATTGTGCCCTGGCACAACGTTCGCCGGGGTCGTTTTAGGCTGCGGTTCATTGCCGGCGCCCGCCTCGATTCCGCATGCTTGCTGCCATGAAAGCCGCTTCTGAGCAGACGATCGTTCTCATCCACGGGCTGTGGATGACGCCGTTGGCTTGGGAGGACTGGGTGGCGCGTTACCGCGCCCGTGGTTATGACGTCTTGACACCGGGCTACCCCGGTGTCGCCCCGGGCGCGGCCGGTGTCGCAGCTCTGCGCAAAGACGCCACACCCTTGGCGCAACTTGGGGTGCGGGAGGTCTTCGATCACCTTGCCGAGCTCATCGATGGACTTGCCGAACCGCCGATATTGATGGGCCACTCGTTCGGGGGCACCTTTGTGCAGCTGCTCCTGGACGCCGGCTACGGGCAAGCCGGGGTGTCCATCGATGGTGCTGCCGTCAAGGGCATCAAAGCACTGCCATTCTCAGAAATCCGGGCTACGTTCCCGGTACTGAAAAATCCCGCCAATGTGCACCGCGCGGTGCCCATCACGGCCGCACAATTTCATTACGCGTTCACCAACACGCTCGGCGAATCTGAATCTATGATCGCCTATGACCGTTACGCCGTCCCGGTTCCGGGGCGGATCCTGTTCCAGGGCGGACTGGCCAATTTCGCTCACAACGCTGCCACCACATACAACTTCGCCAACGACGATCGCGCGCCGCTGCTGTTCATCGCCGGCGGACGCGACCACATCCTGCCGCCGGCGGTGCAGCACGAGAACTACAGGAAAAACGTCGAACACTCGACCGCGATCACCGCCTACAAGCTGTTCCCCCAGCGAGACCACTTCACCTGCGGCGCACCAGGATGGGAAGAAGTCGCCGACTTCGCCTTGAACTGGGCGCTCAACCCCGTGCGCGGGGAACTCGACTGACCCCTTCGGTAACTTCCCATGAAAGCGATGACCACCAGTGTCCACAGTGCGCGACGCCATCCTTGACCTGTTCCGATCACACAATCTGACCACCTGGTTCGGCAACCCCGGTTCTTCCGAATTGGCCCTGCTGCAAGACTTTCCCGACGACTTCCGATACTTCCTCGGCCTGCAGGAGATGATCCCGGTCGGGATGGCCGACGCCTACGCACAAGTCACCCGGCGCCCCGCCGTGGTTAACCTGCACACCGCGCCCGGAATGGGTAACGCGCAAGGCCAGATCTACAACGCCTACGTCAACAAGACGCCCCTGATCATCACGGCAGGCAACCAGCGCCGCAACATGCAAAACCAGTACTGCCTGCTGACTAATCACGAACCCACCACCACGCCCAAGCCTTTCGTGAAATGGGCCGCCGAGCCGGCGATCGCGAGCGAATCCCCCGCCGTGCTTGCCCGCGCGATCCACCTGGCGACCACCCCGCCGATGGGACCGGTATTCGTCTCGCTCCCGATGGACGACATGCCTATCGAACTGACCGACGAACAGCTCGCCGATATCAAGGTGGTGCGCGACCGCACCGTGACCCACGCGACGGGTTTCCCGACCGAGTTGGCCGAGCAGGTCGCTGCACGATTAGACGCCGCCACATCACCGGCGATCGTCGTCGGCGGCGACATCGACCGCTACGACGCGTACGACGCGGTGATCGAACTGGCCGAGCGCACCGAATCGCCGGTGTTCACCGCCCCATTGACCGGCTGGAGCGGATTCCCGGAGAATCACCGGCTCTATCACGGCGCGCTGCCACCGGGCGCGGGCTGGATCTCGCAGATTCTCGCCGGCCACGACCTCATCCTCACGATCGGGACTGCGGTGTTCCGCTACTACCCATTGGTGCCCGGGCCTTACCTACCCGAGGGCGCAAGCTTGATCCAAATCACCAACGATCCCGACGAGGCCGCCCGCGCCCCCGTCGGGGATGCGATCGTCGCCGACGTCCGCAAAGCGGCCCAGGCTCTGGCTACGACGGTGAAACCCACCCAACGGCCCACCCCCACTCCGCGCGCGGGCGTCCCCGAACGGGTGTCGGCGCAGGTGCCGCTGAAGCCCGCGGACCTGTGGACGGCCGTCGGCCACGCCGCACCCGATGACACGCTGTGGGTCAGCGAAGCCGGCAGCAACGAGATCCCCATGACCGAAAGCATCCGTCCGGGCAAACCGCTGTCGCATCTGTCCGCGGCCGGCGGCGGACTCGGGTGGGGCCTACCCGCATCGGTTGGCGCCCAAATCGCGGCACCGGATCGGCCCGTGGTCGCGCTCATGGGCGACGGCTCGATGCACTACGCGATCACCGCGCTGTGGAGCGCGGCGCGATACAGGGTCCCGGTAACCGTTGTCGTGGCTTCCAACGCCGAGTACGGCGTGGTCAAAGAATTCGGCGTCTGGGAAAAGACCCCGAACGTCCCCGGGCTGGACATCCCCGGCCTCGACATCGTGAGAACCGCGGCCAGCTATGGCGTCGACGCCCACGAAGCACACAGCTCCGATGAGGTATTCGAGTTGGTCAAGGCGGGCATCGCCGACCGCGACCGACCCACCCTGATCAACGCGCGCACCACACCCGTCACGGGCGGATTCGGCAGCTAGGAGGATGCCAATGGATGACACGATCGTATCGGCGTTTGCCGCGGTCCTGAGCGGCCCCGACGCAGTGGCCACTGACGCCACCACCCTGGCCGAAAATGCAAAAGACTATTGGGGTTTCGGTCAACAACCCGCTCTGGTGCTACGCCCGCACACTCGCGACGAGGTCGTCGCAATCGTGAAAGTCGCGGCTGAACACGATGTCGCGTTGGTCACCCGCGGCGGAGCGTCGAACTGCAGTGCCGGAGTCATGGCCGGTTCGGACCGCGTGATAATCGACCTGACGAAGATGAATCGGGTTCTCGACATCGACCCGGCAGCTCGCACCGCCCGCGTCCAGCCCGGCGTCATCAATTCCGATCTGCAGGAGCGGTTAGCCCCGCACAAGCTGGTGTTCTCACCGGACCCCGTGTCGGCACACCTGGCGACGGTCGGCGGCAATATCATCGAAAACGCCGGTGGCCCACACGCTCTCAAATACGGCGTCACATACAACCACGTGGTGGCCGTGGAGGCGGTGCTCGCCGACGGCTCGGTAGTGCAATTCAGTGCCGATGACGACGGACCTGACCTGCTGGGCGTGCTCATCGGGTCAGAAGGCACCCTGTCCATCCTGACCGAGGCTACCGTGGCGCTGCGGCCCATCCCGCCGGTCACCCGCAGCCTGATGGGCAGCTTCAACACAGCCCGTGAGGCGGCCGAAACCATCTCCGCGATCATTCAGACGGGGACTGTGCCCGCGGCGGTCGAATGGCTCGACCGCGTCGGTATCGCCGGACTGCAGCAGTTCACCGACACGGGCTATCCAGCCGATGCCGATGCGATCGTGCTCATCGACGTCGACGGCACCGCCGACGAGGTCGACCGCGACGCCGAGATCGTGGAGGCAGTGCTGCGGCAACGCGCCGTCGAGGTGCGCCGCGCCGACGACGATGACGCCCGCGCCAAACTGTGGTACGGGCGCCTGCACGCCCCGGACGCCGTCGTCCGCAGCGGCAAGGGGTTTTTCATCGGCGACGTCACCGTTCCCCGCCAGCACATCCCGGAGATGCAGCAGGCAATTCAGGATGCCGCCAAGCGACACTCCGACGCACTGCTGTTTATCGCTGTGACCGGACACGCCGGCGACGGTGACCTGCACCCGACCACGTTCTACGACAAGGAGAACCCCGACGCCGCCGCTGCGCTGGAGGCCGCGAATAACCAGATCATCGAAGCGGCATTGCAGTTGGGTGGCACCATCACCGGCGAGCACGGTGTCGGTACCGAGAAGATCCAATTCATGACCAAACGCTTCACCCCGGTGGAGATCGCGGCCCAGCGTGTCCTCAAGCAGGTCTTCGATCCCGCGCAGCGCTTCAATCCGGGCATCATGCTGCCCGAAGTGTCACCGGAGGAACCCGGGCTGCCCGCTTTCGAGGCCGCGGTGCGCGCTGCGCTCAACCGCCGTCCACGTTGCGCTGCGCAAGCCGATGGTGGCGACACCACGGTCGAGGTGAACACCGGCAACTTGAACTTGGTGGTCGGCGCCGCAGTCACCGTCGACGAGCTATCGAAGAAACTCGACGAGGAAGGCGTGACATGCCCCGCCATCCCAACCGAGAAAACCGAACGCACCGTCGGCGAACTGCTCGCCTACGCAACGGGCGACGAACGCCGAGCGGTGCGCCACGGGTTGCTCGGCGTAGAGGTCGTGCTGCCCGACGGCGCCGCCGTGGCCCGCTTCGGCGGGCAGAACATGAAAGACGTCGCCGGCTACGACACCAAACGCCTATTCATCGGCGGCCACAATGCATTCGGAACGATCAGCAGCGCTGTCTTCAAAATTGCGGTCGCCCGATGACACCGCAACTGCAATAGGGCGGACGGATGTCGTGGCAGATGCACGCCATCGCTACCTACGGGCGCCTCGTACGTCGACCCCGCACCTACGCAACACCCCAGAGCGCGCGCGCCTACCTCAGTCGGCCCAAGAGTGCCGGCGGACCACCCTCGCAACTGGCCAAGTCAGCTCGTTACCAGCTGACCCGCGACACTATCGACGGGTTCGACTGCTACACAGTGCAATCCAGCGGCAGCGAGACCATTGCTGCCGACCGGTCGTCGGTTGTCTACGTCCACGGCGGTGCCTACGTCAACCAAATCGAGCGCGCGCACTGGAAACTCGTCTGCGCGATCGCCGACGCGACCCGGCGCCCCGTACACGTGCCTCTCTATGGTCTCGCGCCACAACACTGCGCCGAAGAAGCGATCGACTTGCTGGGGACAGTGATGGGCAGAGCGGCACAACAAGGCCCTATCTACATCGCTGGCGACTCCTCCGGAGCGGGACTGGCCCTGGCAGCTACCCAAACGGTGATCATCGCCGGAGCCACCCCGCCCCTTGGACTGACCCTGATCAGTCCCTGGCTCGACATCGCACTCACCAATCCCGCCATCGCCACCATCGCAAAACGCGATCCATGGCTCGCGGTTCCCGGGCTGCGCGAGTGCGGCCGTGTGTGGGCCAGACACCTACCGGCGGACGACAACCGAGTCAGCCCCATCCACGGTGAACTGCACAACCTTCCACCGATCGACCTCTACGTCGGCGACCGCGACATCTTCCTCGCCGACTGCCGTCAACTCCGCGACTGTATCGGCAACGACCGCATCACCTACCACGAGGACCCCGGAGCAATTCACGTCTACCCACTGCTACCAGTCCCTGAAGCCAAGCCTGCACGACATACACTGCTCAGCCACATCCACGCCACCGTCAACGCACCACGGCACGACGACGACCGCCGCCATCATCTCCAGTAGGAAACCTCGATGAGCCGCACAATCGCCTTCCCGCACACCTCCACAGCCGAGAGCTTGCGCTTCACAACGCTGGTGGCGTTGCCCAATCTGGCCGAAGGCCTGTTCAGCCGCCGGCCCACCGTGACCGCTGCGCTCGACCGAATCGGTGTCGCCCGCCGCGCCCACCGACTCCTAACCGCACTGCATCGTCGCTACGGCGACGGACCTATTTGGGTGAACGTGGCAGGCAAGCACACACTGCTCGTCTTTGGCCCCGACCAGATCCGCTTCGTTCTCTCCCACGCGCCAGAGCCATTCGCATCCGACCCCGAACCCAAGCTCTCAGGGATGAACAAATTCCAGCCGCACGCCCTGACCATATCCCGAGGCAGCCATTGGTCCGACCGACGCCAATTCACCGACGCCGTCCTAGCACACGCCACGGGCAGCGGCGCCATCGCGAACCGATGCGACACCGTCGCTCACGAGGAAGCCCTGTCTATCCCCGACAACCTTGACTGGCCACGGTTTCACACTGCAATACAACGCATTTCGCGACGGATCATCCTCGGCGACAAAGCCACCGACGACGAACAAATCTCGGCACAACTGGCGACGCTCATGACCAAAGCCAACCCACCAGGCAAGGGAGATCCCCAGCTCTTCAACACATTCCTGGCCGCACTGGACCGCTACATACAAGCCGCAGAAGCCAACAGTCTGGTCGGGCAATTCGTCGCGGCCCCCACCAGCGACGTAACCCATCCGACCCATCAGGTCATTCACTGGATGTTCGCGATGGGTGACACCCTGGCCATCAACCTCTGGCGCTGCCTGGCGCTGCTTGCCACTCACCCTGCCATTCTTGCGAAGGCGCAGAACGAAATTGACGAACAAAATAGCCACGACTACCTCGTCGGCTGCCTATCCGAAGCGATGCGCCTATGGCCCAGCACACCCGTACTGGCGCGAATCCTAACTCGGGCCACTGAATGGGATGGCGCGACAGTTCCCGAAGGAACACAAGTCATGATCGTCAACACCTTCAACCACCGCGACACCAGCCGGCTCCCCGAGGCCGACCACTTCAATCCGACCGCCTGGACCGAAGGATCCGCCGAATCCTGTTGGTCATTCAACTTCTTCAGTCACGGCCCGCAAGGATGTCCCGGAGCCGGCCTTGCGCTGCAACTCGGCGCCGTCGTACTGACAGCATTACTTAGCGAACGCAGCCCGGCGGCTACCGGTGTCAAACTCAACCCACACAATCCGCTGCCCTTGGCGCTCGACCACTCACGCCTGCAGATTCGATTGACACCTCGACAACGAACACACTGGCACCGCTAAACCAACTTAATTCAGACGTGGCCGCGGCGCTGACCAGCTCAGAGCCGCGCTCCGCTGTCACGGTAGGCACTGCAAGCACGTGACCACGGGCGTTTTGTCTCCCGTGCGTCCGGCGAGTTCCTCATCGCGGTGCCCTCGCAATCCGGAAAGCATCAGACGGGCGACTGGAACCGTGAATTGGTCCACAGGAGAGTCCTCAATCGAGCACGGACTGACTTTTCGTGACCGCCCGCGGCCGTGCAGTCGCGGAGTCGTGGAGTCCCGCATCTAGAGCAACGAGCGTGCTCAGATCGTGTCTCGGCTGTGTCGGGAATGATCGGGCGAGGGCTTCTGTTTGAACTGGCGTCCGCAAAATTAGACAGACAGGTCTACTCAGTCGGGAGTCATCGTGACGGAACAATCGAACAGTCGGCAGCCGGTGGCCTTGGTGACCGGGGCGACCTCGGGCATCGGCCGGGCAGTCGCATTGAACTTGGCGCGTGACGGTTTCGAGGTGATCGTGCATGGCCGCGACGCCGGACGCGGCGCGGCCACGGTCGATGAGATCGCCGCCAACGGCGGTCGGGCGCGGTTCGTCGCGGCGGACTTAGCCGACGCCGACGCAGTGACGGCGTTGGCGGCCGAGGTTGGTGAGGTTGAGGTGCTGGTCAACAACGGTGGGATCTCCTGGTTCGGTCCCAGCGCGGAGCTGGCCACCGAGACCTTTGATCACTTGTTCGACAGCAACGTGCGCGCGGCCTACCAGCTGGTCGCTGCACTGGCGCCGGGGATGGCCAAGCGTGGGCACGGCAGCATCGTCAGCATTGACAGCATGGCCGGGCACGTCGGCTTGGCCGGCGGAGCCGCCTACGGGGCGACCAAAGCGGCGCTGACCGCGATGTCACGGGCGTGGGCAGCCGAGTTCAGCCCGTCGGGAGTGCGGGTGAACACGGTGGCGCCTGGGCCGGTGTTCACCGCCGAGTCCAAGCGCGACCTGATCGAGAATCTGGCCGGCACCACGCTACTGAATCGGGGCGCGCAACCTGAGGAGATTTCCGAGGTCGTTGCCTTCCTCGCCTCCGACAAGGCCAGCTACATCACCGGCGCGGTCATCCCCGTCGACGGCGGCCGGACGGCGGTGTAGAACATGGCCAGCAGCTATGTGCCCAGCCCCAGTGATCGCGTACGTGAGCAGGTCGCACTCTACGAAGCCACCGGCGGAGTCGAGGGTGGCACCCTGGAGGGCCGACCGGTGGTCATCTTGACCACGATCGGCGCCAAAACCGGCAGCGTCCGGAAAAACCCGGTCATGCGCATCAAGCAGGGCGACACCTACGTTGCCGTCGCCTCGGCCGCCGGCGCCCCCACTCATCCGGCGTGGTACCGCAATCTCATTGCCCACCCACAGGTGACGTTGCAGGACGGCGCCACCGTCCATCACCTGCGGGGCCGGGAAGCCCACGGTGCCGAGAAAGCGCAATGGTGGGAGGTCGCCGAACGCTTCTGGCCGCACTTCCCCGAATACCGCGCCAAGGCCGGCGATCGCGACATTCCGGTGATGCTGCTCGAACCGGTCGAACAGTACGACGGCGCAACGGATGTCGACCAAGTGCCCGGGGAGAGCTGATGGCCACCGCGACACGGGCGACCACCGGCACGAGTGCACCAGCGCCGAGGCGCTCGGCTCGCCAACGGCTGCTCGATGCCGCCGACGAATTGTTTTATGACGAAGGCGTCCATACCGTGGGCATCGACCGTGTTATCGAACACGCTGGAGTGGCCAAGGCGTCGCTGTACAACGCGTTCGGCAGCAAGGACGAATTGGTGCAGGCCTATCTCGATGGACGGCACGCGCGCACTATCGCCCGTCTGCGGGCCGCGATGCAACAGCACAGTGACCCGGTTGCGCGGGTGTATGCGGTCTTCGACGCCCAAGCCGAAATCCTGGCCCAGCCCACCTTCCGTGGTTGCGCGTTCATCTCGGCTAGCGCCGAGGCGCCGCCCGGCGGAATGATCGAACACGCCGTCGACGCCTACCGCGCCGAGCTACGGGAACTGTTCACCAGCCTCGCCGCAGACACCGGTGCCGCCGATCCCCGGACACTGGGACGCCAACTGCACCTCATCTACGACGGCGCCATCCTCAGCGCGCAGATGGATCACGACCCATCCATCGCGGCGGAGGCTCGCGCCGCAGTCACCGCGTTCCTCACCACAGCACTCCACAGCAACGAACAATCGACTCCACAGATAATTGGGCGCTCCCACCAACGCGACCCACGCCCAAAGAAGGAACGACGATGAGCATTGACCTCCTCGGCATCAGCTTAGACGCCCACGATCCCCGCCAACTCGCCGCATTCTGGGCAAAAGCGTTGCAGCGCAACGTCACCGAAGGAGCCACCGACCAGTTCGCTTCCATCACCGCTGACGATGGCCCCGCCCACGGGACCGCTACTGATGTTCCACCGCGTTCCTGAGGGAAAGACGGTTAAAACCCGCGTCCACCTCGACCTCAAAGCCGCCGACGTCCACACCGAAGCCGATCGCCCACCAAGTTGGGAGCCAAACAAGTGCGGTCACCGAGCGACAACAACTGCCGATGGATCAGCTTCACCGATCCCGAAGGCAACGAATTCGACCTTGTCGCCGGCTAGGGTTTCAAGTTCGCGGCCAACCCGAATTCCTCGACGAGCGCCCGCGAATCAGCGGCTGAGACCCTAAATTCGGGTTTCGTCTTCTGCTTAGGCACGTCGCCGCGCCAGTCGCGATGACATTGAATGATCAGTGGTTGCATACCAGGAACGTGCACGACCAGGACCGGTACGTTGTACGACTGCTCAGGATCGACGTGCCGGTAATTCGCGGGCGTCGCGGTTACCTGCGTGCGCGAAGCCGAGGCGATGACCGCGTTGGTGTTCGGGTCGACCACCCGGATCGCGTCAGCAAGCCCTTCGATGGCCAGGCGTGGTTGCGGGGGTTGGTGTCTGCGCCCGGATGTGAACGGTGCGAATGGCCCCAATGTTTTGGGAGGCGGGTACAGCAGACAGCGAAGCGGTTCACCCGGTGCAGGACCGCGTACCTCCAACCCAGAGCGGCGGGCGACCATGGACAGCACCACATCGAACTCTGCGGCCTGCAACCACCCGTCGACGCGCCCGGTGGGCGGCGCTTGGAGCGGCGTTGCGGTGCCGAGGCGATGATCTCGCCCGCCGAGAACAAAGCGGCGGGAGCCGCAGCGCAGGTGAAGCGCCGTACCCGACATCGTGGCCTCCTGCCCGAAACTGAACAGGCCCAGCTGTGCATCGTCGAAAGGAAAGACCTCACCCGGCCTGCCTTCGACAGTCAGGCCATCGCTCGTGATGCAAACGGGAATCTTTCTGCTCCAGCCCCACCTCCGAACGGCCACGACACCAAACAGGATTAGCCCGACCGTTATGAGACCGAGGACCACCCAGCCGGTGATAAACGCAGAAGGAAACACGAACATCACCGCGAACACCGCCACCAACGCTGCAAAGAACCCGAAAGTGCAGATGAAGAGCCACGTCTGCATTCGCGTGCTGGTTGCCACGAAACGGCGCGACTCAGCGGTGCGGTCTGGGCCTGCCGGTGGGAGATCCGTAACAGGCTGCTGCCCCGCTTGTTGATGTTCAACCTCGGCGATGTATTGCTCGGGCTCTTCCTGGACCATCAGCAAATGATCCCACCTCGGAGGAAGCGGGATGAAGCGGAACAATGGACTCATTCTTCAGTCGTCGTCGAAAACGAGTGTCTCTGGCGGGTCACCTTCGATAACCCGCCCGTCCTCCCTTGAGATCTATTTGAGCCCCCGGCCCCGATCCTGCAGGCGACCCAGGCCGCCACCGCCATCCACGAGTAGCCTTTGCGTCGTCAGGGTTTCATGAGTCGGGCCGGTCGCAGGAAAAACTTGCGGATTGCGGTTGACTGTCAGTCGATCGCGGGGAGCGCCCGTGAGAGGCGACTGCGGGAGGAACGACGGTGCCTACCATCACCACGTCGGACGGTGTCGAGATCTTCTACAAGGACTGGGGCTCTGGCCAGCCGATCGTCTTCAGTCACGGCTGGCCACTGACAGCCGACGACTGGGACGCGCAGATGATGTTCTTCCTGCACCACGGTTATCGGGTGATCGCTCACGACCGCCGCGGGCATGGCCGATCCGATCAGGTGGGGACCGGCAATGACGTGGACCACTGGGTGGCCGACCTGGCCGCGCTGACCGAGCAGCTCGACCTGCGCGAGGCCGTCCATATTGGGCACTCCACCGGTGGCCCTGAGGTGGCGCGCTATGTGGCGCGCCACCAGGAGCGGGTCGCTAAGGCGGTACTGGTGTCTTCCCCGACACCGAACATGGCGCAGAGCGAGGACAATCCCGGTGGTCAGCCCCAGGAGTGGTTTGACGCGGTGCGGGCGGGTGTCTTGGGAAATCGATCGGAATTCTTCCGCGCGGTGGCGGAGGGCCCCTTCTACGGATTCAACCGATCTGGGGTGGAGCCGTCCGAGGCGGTCATCGCGAACTGGTGGCGACAGGGCATGTCCGGCAGCGCCCACGCGCACTATGAGACGGTGGATTCCTGGCTGCAGGACTACACCGAGGATCTGCGCGCGATCACCGTTCCGGTCCTGGTGATGCACGGCGATGACGATCAGATCGTTCCGTTCACCAGCTCGGTGCCCCGAGCTCTCGACCTACTGCAGAACGGCGCGTTGAAGACCTATGCCGGCTACCCGCACGGCATGCTGACCACGCACGCGGATGTTCTCAACCCGGATCTGCTCGCGTTCATCGCGTCCTGATCCGCCGGCCATCCCCTCATTGATCGGGCGTCCGCCTTTGTGCCGCGTAGCGGTCCGACGACTCAAGGTCTTGATCAATGGGCGTGACGTGGACTGTGGTATTGCCGCCCTTGCGTTTCGCATCGAGCATCGCCTGGTCGGCTCGACTGAGGCTGGTGTCGAGGAGGGCCATCGGGTCAGCCTCGGGCGCGGTGAAGATGGCGAGCTCGACATGAGTGACGCCGATGCTGGCGGTGACTGGAGCATGATCTGCCGACGCGGCGATCGCGCACCTGACTCGTTCGGCAGTTCGTTGTGTGTGGTCAGGCTCCGTGACATCGATGACGACAAATTCTTCTCCGCCGATTCGGGCTACTAATGCGTTGGCGCGCACCGCGGATTCGATCCGCCGCGCGGTGCGGATCAATACGTCATCGCCGATCGGGTGGCCGAAGGTGTCGTTGATGTCTTTAAAGCGGTCGAGGTCAGCGACCATCAAGGCTAGGTACCTGCCCGAGGGATGACGATCGCTCAACAACTCGGCGAAGTGAAGATGCAGGCCCCGCCGGTTGAGTAGACCGGTCAGCGGATCGGTGACCGACTCGTTGGCGTCGTTGCGCAGCGTCCGGATCCCGAACTGAATCCCTACGGGTGCGGCGAGGACCGGTGTCGTCGCGACCAGGATGCTGACGGCGAAGACTACGCCGTCAAAGTGTGCCTCTGCAGCTGCCCGCATGGCAAACACGGCCGTCGATGCGAAGATCCAGAGGGTGTGCAGTGCAAGGAATCTCGGTCCGTCGAAGAACAGCAGATACACCGAGAGTTGCGTAAACGCGTTGAACCCGTACAGACCCGAGAGCCAAGTTGGTTCGTACAACGCCAATGTCGCGATCCCGATGTCGCACGAGATGACGAACGCGCGCGACATTGGCAGTGAGGGCCATGGTCGAAAACACCACCGGATCACCCAAAACATCACGACGACGGCAAACGATGCCACGACTATCCGAGATACGAGACGGTCCGGTCCGGCCCAGGGAAGAAGAATCGCCAGGGAAGTCACGACCGTCAGACCATTACCCACCCCGATCAGTACTCGGATAGCCTCAGCCATGGACCGCTTGGCGAAGTACTGCACCTGTGCGGCGTAGTCGACGGGCGAATTCCACCATTCACCAGCAAGACGGCGAAACACCGCGAAACTTCTGGACTCGGGCAGCGAAGCCACCTCTAGAGACGCCTCCTCGACCGTCCTGAGAATACTGCCGCGAATCCAATGCAAAGCAGCACCAAGATCAGCGACCGATATTACAGGTGATTGCGCGCGGTGCCTTGTATCGCGATTGCACGCGCTCCGCAATATCCGGGTGGCCGGTCCACTCGACGACATTCCGGACGCCTTCGGCCCGGTGCTCTCACGCGCCCCGTCGCAGACCCTGGCGACGCGCGGATCCAGCGGGGAATTTTCATCCCCACACAGACATCGGCCATGGGCGGGGCGCACAATTGTGCAATGCAGCTGCGTGATCGGATCACCGTCGCACCAACCACAGCGCCGACGTCAGCGCGGCCAGCATGAGTACGCCCACCGGCGGATCCGAGCCGCGCCGCCTGAACGGCCTGTCGGACATACGCGCGTTCTTTCACACGAACAAGGTGCCGCTGTACTTCATCTCGCCTACCCCGTTCAACCTGCTAGGCGTCGACCGCTGGATTCGAAACTTCTTCTACCTGACCTACTTTGACTCGTTCGAGGGCACCCACTCGCGCGTGTTCGTGCCCCGCCGCCGCGACCGCCGCGATTTTGACTCGATGGACGAGGTGTGCAGCCACCTGCTGTCCGATCCAGAAACGCTCGACTTCATCGGGGGTAAAGGTCCCGGTGGCAAGTGTTGCTTTGTGATGATGAACGAGGAAATCCAGGGCCTCGCGCGACAGGCGGGTCTCGAGGTCATGCACCCGCCGATCGAGCTGCGCAAT
>NZ_LT546237.1:1474035-1599469 GCF_900078675.2 Mycobacterium interjectum | reverse complement strand
GAGAAAACCCGGGGCCGCGCGAGACGGGGGGTTCTGTGGGTCACGCCCCCGCCGATCGAGCTGCGCAATCGCCTGGGCTCCAAGATCGTCATGACGCGCCTGGCCGACGAGGCGGGGATACCTAGCGTGCCCAACACGATCGGGCGGGCCGGCTCCTACGACGAACTTCTGGCGCTCGCGCAAAACGCCGGATTGGGAGATGACCTCGTCATCTCGATCGCCTACGGCAACGCAGGCAGCGGGACGTTCTTTGTGCACGGGCAGGGCGACTGGGACAAGAACGCCGGCGAACTGGTCGGCCAGGAGCTCAAGGTTATGAAGCGGATCCGCAATGTCGAGGTGTGCCTCGAGGGCGCCGTGACCCGCCATGGCACCGTGGTCGGCCCCGCGATGACGAGCCTCGTCGGTTATTCGGAGCTGACTCCGAGCCGGGGCAGCTGGTGTGGCAATGACATCTGGCACGAGGTGCTGCCGCCCGCCCAGACGCACGCCGCGCGAGAAATGGTGACAAAGCTGGGCGACGTCATGCGCCGCGAGGGTTACCTCGGCTACTTCGAGGTGGACCTGCTGCACGACCTCGACTCCGACGAGCTTTACCTCGGCGAGGTGAATCCGCGCCTGTCCGGCGCCAGCCCGATGACAAACTTGACCACCGAGGCCTACGCCGACATGCCGCTGTTCCTCTTTCATCTGCTCGAGTACATGGACGTGGACTACGAGCTCGACATCGACGACATCAACGCGCGCTGGGAGCGCGGCTACGGCGAGGACGAGGTCTGGGGCCAGGTGATCATCACGGAGACGTCGCCGGATCTGGAGATCTTCACCGCGACGCCACGCACCGGGGTATGGCGCCTCGACGACGATGGGCGGGTCTCCTTTTCGCGGACCGCCAACGACTGGGCCACGCTGCTCGACGGGTCCGAGGCCTTTTACCTGCGCGTCGCGGCGCCCGGCGACTTGCGCTCCGAGGGCGCCCAGCTCGGCGTGCTCGTCACCCGCTCACACCTGCAGACCGACGACTATCAGCTCAGCGACCGCTGCCAGCGCTGGGTCAAGGGCATGAAGGCGAAGTTCGTCTCAACGCCCCTGACGCCCGCCGCGCCGATCGTCTCTCGGCTCGTCGCGCGCGCGTGAGCGCCCCCGCCGGCATCTCACTGGACAACTGGCTGTCACCGCCGTACTCGCACTGGTCGTTCCAGCATGTCGAAGACGTGGTGCCGACCGCGCGGATCTCGCGAGGGACCGGCCCGGTCGCGGCGCTACCCCCGGCCCCCGCTCCCCTCGCGGACATCCCGGTGACCAACACCGACGGGATGGCCAGCAGCGTCGGCGCGGTGATGGCCGCCACCGCTACCGAGGGGTGGGCCGTCGCCCATCGCGGGTCGATGGTGGCCGAGGAGTACCTCGGCGCCCTCAAAGCCGACACCCGGCACCTGCTGTTCTCGGTGAGCAAGTCGCTGGTGGGTGCCGTGGTCGGCGCGCTGCACGGGGCGGGTGCGATCAATCTCGAGGCGCCGGTCACGAAATACGTTCCCGCCCTTGCGAATTCCGGCTACGACGGTGCGACGGTACGCCACCTGCTGGACATGAGGTCAGGCATCGCCTTCTCGGAAAACTACGACGACCCGTCCGCGGAGATACATCTCCTCGACCAGGCGATGGGCTGGGCGCCCAGGCGTAGCCCGGACGCACCTGCCACCCTGCGCGACTTCCTGCTGACCTTGCGGCAGAAGTCTGTGCACGGCGGCCCGTTCGAATATCGTTCGTGCGAAACGGATGTACTCGGCTGGATCTGCGAGGTCGCCGGCGGCCGGCGGATGCCCGAACTGATGTCGGAACTACTGTGGAGCCGAATCGGCGCCCAATGCGACGCCACCATCGGTGTAGACCCGGTCGGCACCGGATTTTTCGACGGCGGCATCAACGCGTGCCTTACCGACATGATCCGGTTCGGCTCGTTGTTCTTGCGCGAAGGTGTCTCGCTCACCGGCCGGCAAGTGGTGCCGGCCGAGTGGATCGCCGACACCCTCGACGGCGACCCCGACTCGCGTCAGGCTTTCGCCGCCTGCCCCGAGGACACCGAATTGCCCGGCGGGATGTACCGCAACCAGGTGTGGCTTCCCTACCCGGGCAACACCGTGGCGTTGTGCCTGGGCATGTGTGGTCAGATGACCTACATCAACCGCGCGACCGAGATGGTCGCCGCCAAGTTGTCCAGCCAGCCGCATTCCCACGAGCCGCACATGCTGGACACGCTGCGCGCGTTCGATGCGGTGGCACACGAACTGGCAGGAATCACCAGCTAGTCCGAGGGCGCGGTAGGGCACCACGAACGACCTCCGTGGCTGTCTGTAGCGTGACGGCCGTGAAATCTTCCCCGGTGTCTTACACCGCCGCGTTGGCGGCCTGTGTCGCGGCTGTCGTTCTGCCGATCGCCGGATCGGGCACGGCCACCGCCGCCGGCTCCTGTCCCACCGCCGCACCCCCCGCCGGCGGAACGCCCGACTGGACGTTGGCCGGAACCACGGGCAGCGTCGCGGTCACCGGGTCCACGGACACGACGGCACCTCGGGTGACCGTGACGGCGCCCTTCAGCGTGACCCAGACCCAAGTGCATACGCTGCACGCCGGAGACGGACCGATGGTCCCGGGCACCGCGAAGGTTTCCGTCTGCTACATGGGAGTAAACGGACGTGACGGGTCGGTGTTCGACAGCAGCTACGACCGGGGCGCTCCGGTTGACTTCCCGCTCGGCGGGGTGGTGCCCGGGTTCCAGAAGGCCATTGCGGGACAAAAGGTCGGGTCCACGGTCGCCGTCGCGATGACATCCGCGGACGGCTATCCCGACGGCCAGCCCAGCGCCGGCATCCGGCCGGGCGACACGCTCGTCTTCGCGATCAAGATCCTGAGCGCCTCGAGCTGACGCGTCAGTAGCACGGACCCAGCAACGGGTGACTCCTCGCACACGGGTGTGCCGGTCTTCCGGTGACTTTGACCGCTGGCGCAGGTCTAAACCGACGTCATCTCGGCCGTGTATAGGAGGCTCGCATGATCGAAGGAGCCAGCCGCGACGCTGTCTGGTCGGCGGTCCATGCTGAGCGCGCCGCGCTCGCGGAGGACCTCGCCGGTCTCGACGATGCGCAGTGGGCGCAGCCGTCATTGTGTGGACGGTGGGTTATCGAGGAGGTGGTTGCCCACCTGACGGCGGCCGCGAGCACCGGCCCCCTGCGCTGGATCACCAGTGCCCTGGGGGCACGATTCGACTTCGACCTGCATAACGACCGGCGTCTGGCCGAGCACCGAGGCGGAACACCCGCCGAGACGCTCGAGCGATTCCGGCGCGTCATCTCCAGCACCACCGCGCCACTGGGACCGACCACCGCGTGGCTGGGTGAGGTCATCGTGCACGCTCAGGACATTCGGCGGCCCCTCCGACTGGTCCGCACACCCCCGGTGGGCGCCGTCACCCCACTAGCGGGCTTCTATGCTCGGCGGGACTTCACAGTAGCCAGCCGGAGTGCGATCAATGGTCTGCGGTTGGAGGCGACGGACAGTTCCTTTGCGACCGGCGCCGGCCCGCTCGTCAGCGGTACGACCCTGGCGCTGACGATGGCGATGGCCGGGCGCGTTGCCTACTGCGACGATCTCGCCGGTCCCGGCGTCCCCGAGCTGCGCGCCCGATGCTCTGCCCGCTGAACAGCAGGGGTGGCCATCACAATCTCTGACGGATGAACGCGACGCGCTCTGGCTTGCGTCGCTGCATCGCTTGCGCCTCACGTCGCTGGCGCGCCCACCATGCTCGCAATGCTTGAGCGTCAATCGGCGTAGTCGGGTCGTCGAAAGGCGATGGTGCGGTGTACATGGCGCCTTCGTTCTGGAGATTATAGACGAATACGTTCACTATTTGCTATGAGCTTACTATGCGTGGCGAAGGAACGCCAGCGTCTACTGCGCGACCTTGCGGAAGTCACCGTCGGGGCTAGCTCGCCGGCGGTACCAGCGGCGGACGGCATACGTTGGCGCCCGGATCCCACCACCAGCCGTTGTCGCATGCCAGCGGTTGCGGCCCGACACCCAGCGGGCGGCACACATTGGCCGTGGGGTCCCACCACTGCCCCGCGTCGCACGCCAAGGGTTGTGGCCCGACACCGAGCGGTCGGCAGACCTTGCCCGTCGGGTCCCACCACTCGCCGTCCGCGCAGTCGGCCTTGCTCACCGGCGGAATCGTGATCGTCACGGCGGCCATCGATGCCAACGCCGCCATGACAGCGGGAACAAGACGGCGAACGAACGTCCTCATTGCAAGCCTCCCCCTGGCGGCATATGGATCATCGAACCGATCCCGGCCGTACAGGTCAAGAGGTCCGGCGCGGCTACCGTCGAGTCCGTGACGACTGAAACCGACCCCGCGACTGACGAAGCCGAGATTCGCCGGCTCATTGACGAGCTGGCCGGCGCCCTTCGGGCCCACGACCTTGATGCGGCGATGTCGATCTACGCGACCGACGTGGTGTCGTTGGACATCGAACCCGCGGTAAGCGCGTAGCCCGACGATCGCTCAACGGCCAACCCGGAAACGTTTGAGCCGCGACGCCGCGCCCGAAATCAATTCGACCCTGCTTGGCGGCAATTCGAGATGGGCTGCCAATAACCGGGCGACCGCGTCGTTAGCCTTGCCGTCGACCGCGCGCTCGCGGACATAGATCGTCAGCTCACCGTCAGGACCGACCTCGACGAGGGGCCCCTTGCGGCTGCCGGGCTTGACCTTGACGACGACGGAGTCGTTCATGCCGCGAAGGCTACCGCCGTCCGAATGCCGTACCGATGAGTTTGGGGTACGCCACGAGTCAGACCTTTAAGAGCCAAGAAATTGATCGCAAAGGTGGATCCCATGCCCGTGGACAACGAAGCCCTGCCCCCCGTCGTCGACCGCTCGACGTGGCGCGCCGCGCTCGACGAACTGCGCAAGCGCGAGAAGGCCGCGACCCGCGAACTGGACGCGATCGCGGCCCAGCGCCGGCGGCTTCCGATGGTCGAGTTGCCCGACTACACCCTGATCGGCGCCAATGGACCGGTCCGCCTGGTGGATGTCTTCGCCGGCCGGTCGCAGCTCATCGTCTACCACCACATGTGGTCGGACGGCGCTGAGTGGCAGTGCGGTGGGTGCACGGGTTTCACGTCTCAGTTCACTCGGCTGGAGTTCCTCGACAACTACGACGCCCGATTCGTCATCGTGACCAACGGACCGATCGAGGAGGCACTCGCCTACAAGCGAAAGGTCGGCAACCGGATGGAGTGGTACTCGTCGGCGCAGAGCACGTTCGGCGCCGACATGGACGCGCCTCCCGGCGGGGGGTTCGGGGTCAACGTGTTCCTGCGCGACGGCGACACCGTGTACCGCACGTGGCACACGAACGGGCGAGGCACCGAGCAGCTCAGCCATTCGTTCGGGCTGATCGACATTTTGCCGTGGGGCCGGCAGGAGGAATGGCTCGACTCCCCTGAGGGTTGGCCCTCCCGCCCGACATACTCGGGGTGGCTCGACTCCCCCGACATCGCAGCCGCCTACGGGCCCACGGAGAAAGAGGCCAACTCATGACGGCCACCGCCGAACGCTACGTCGCCACCCGCACTATCGAAGCGACGCCGACGCAGATCTTCGCCGTCCTGGCGGACCCCTCCCACCACTGCAACACCGAACCCACCGACTGGGTTCGTGACGCGGTGGACGTCGCACCGATCACCGGCGCCGGACGGACGTTCGCGATGAACATGTTCCTGACCCGGGCCGGTGGTGACTACGTCGTCCACAACCTGGTGAACGTGTTCGAGAAGGACCGTGCGATCGGGTGGATGCCCGGCCAGCTCGACGACGCGGGCAACCACCGCCCCGGCGGCTGGTTCTGGCGCTACGACCTCGCCCCGAACGGGGACCGCACCGACGTCACCCTCACCTATGACTGGAGCGGCACGCCGCAGGATTTCCGCGACCAAGTGGGCACGATGCCCATCTTCGGTCCGGACTACCTGGCGCAATCGCTGGCGGCCCTCGAGCGGTCGATCGCGCACTGATCCTCCGGTTCAACCCGCGAACGAATGCGGCACGGCACATATTCGGTCCACCGAAAAGTGCGCTTCGTACATCAGACTTGCATTCCAAATTGTTCGCCCGAAGCATTCCTCTGGTCGAATAGAAGCATTCGTCGGATTCGGCGGGCGATCCGGGTTTAGTTTGGTAAATCTCGATGACCCAAAGCCGGCGCCGTGCGGCCGCCGGATACCCGTTGGGAAGGCAACAATGAGGTGGTTGGCGGCGTGGTGGCGGCAGCCCGACCACTTCGACTGGCTGACCGGCTACCTGCAAGCCCACGGTCTGAGCGCCAACACCCGCCGCGTCCTGGCGGGGGTGTCCGCGTCGCTGGCGTTGTGGCCGGTCAACGTCCTGTGGGGCCAGACCCCGTTTTACCCGCGTGTGGCGCTGACCGTCTCCATGCTGGCCGGCCTGGTCGGGCTGGGCATGGCGATGGTGTGGTTGTCCCGGTGGCCCACGCGGCGTCAATCGATCGTTTTCGCGATGACCGGCAGCGCGAGCGTGGCCGCCGGCTGCCTCTGGCAGACCGAGCCGATCGTCGCGCTGATGGCGTGCTCGGCTTTAGCCGTTCCGGGTGGCTACGTCGCGTTTTTTCACACCGGCCGATATATGGCTCTGAACTTCTTCCTGGCCGGCGCGGTGGGGGCCGTCGAAGTGGTGCGCCTGGTCTTCGCCGGCGAGGCGACGCTGGCCTTCACCGGTTACTTTCTCGTGCTTGAACTCAACGTGATAGTGCCATTCGCCATCCAAATCGTCGTGCGGGCGCTGGGCGTGGATTTATTGCGCGCCAATCGCGACCCGCTGACCGGCCTATTGAATCGGCGCGCCTGCGACCGCGCCATCATCGGGCGGATGCTCGCCGCCGGAGATCACATGTTTCTGTCCGTCGCCATGGTTGACCTGGACCGCTTCAAAGCGGTCAACGACAGCCAAGGGCATGCGGCCGGCGACAAGGCGCTCGTCGCGGCCGCCCGGGCGCTCACGGCCGCCTGCCTGGACACCGCGGTCATCGGTCGGGTCGGCGGGGAGGAATTCCTGATCGCGGACGTCGTCACGACGCAACCGCCGCACGGGTGGGGTCATCGGCTCTGTCATGCCGTTGCGGCGATCCCCGCCCAGGTGACGGCCAGCGTGGGAACCGCCACCCTGCCGTTGCGCAGCGTGGGATGCGATGACGTCGAACGGGCATTTCGCCAGCTGGTCGCCGACGCCGACACCGCCATGTACGAAGCCAAGCGATGCGGCGGAAACCAGGCGCGGCACCACCGATCGCCGGCGGCGGCGCCGACGTCCTGACGGGTGGCGCCTTGGCTGGTCGCGGAGTTCACGCCGGGGCAAGCCGCCTCTGTCGGGAACGGAGCGCGTTCCGCTTACCCGCGCTGACGATCTCCTTGAGCGTCGAGACAAGCCGGTCGGGCCTGTCGCGCAGCGCGCGCGCCGCGGCCCGGACGACCAGTCGGGTCGTGAACAACTGTGATGGGCGGACGTCATGGTTGAGCACACCGAGAAGCATGCTTGTCGCTGCGGGATCGGCGGCGACCTCCTTCATCAAGCGCGTGTTGAGCGGTGTCGAAGCGCCTGGCATACCGAAATCATGTGCGAGCCAATGCATCTCATAAGCATCGTCGTCGCGCCACTGCCACCACCGCCGCATCGCCTCGTCGGGACTGGTGTCGCCCAGCCCGTCCTCGATGGAGCGGGCCAGCCGACACGCCTGGCGAAACGCGTCGCCGATCCCCTGCCCCGGCGATGGATCCTTGAAGTGGCCGGCGTCGCCGACGAGCACCCATCCGCGCCCGGCCGCCTCTCGGAAGTAGCCGTGCCAATTTGTCAGCACCCGGATGGGGCCGACGCGTCGACCGTCTCCGATTACCTCCGCAAGTTCGGGCCACGCCCGTAGGCCGGCGGTGAAGTTGGCGTCTCGATTGGCGTGGAACTCGACTTGTTTCGCCATATCGATCCCGATCGCGGCCATATAGAGGTCACCATCGGTGGGCCCGGCGAGGAAGGCCAGATCCCCGCGGCGACCGAGGCGCGCGTGTCCTTCCCGGTCGCGCACATCCTCGAAATAGGCCCAGGCAAACATCTTTCCGGGAGCTGCGACGTGATATTCGCGGGCACCGGCCAGCGTGGCGATCGTCGAATGCCGGCCGTCGGCCCCGACCACCAACCGTCCATCGATCGGGCCGGCGGCCGTGTCCACACCGGTGACGCGCCCGTCCTCGGTGCGCAGGTTTGTGACGCGCAAGCCCGTGCGAACGTCGGCGCCCGCCGCAGCCGCTGCGTCGACCAGCAACGCGTCCAGCGTCACTCGCCGAACGCACACGCCGCGGGGGGTCGTGATCGCGGGGTCGGCCGTGGCCTCGATCCGCACCGCATCGTCGATCACCATCGTCATGCGATCGAGCGGTACCGCCCCGGCGGCCAGCACCGCCTCCAGCACGCCCAGCCGGTCCAGCACCTGCACGCCCGACGGCTGAATGATGTGGGTCGAGGGGGTGTCCGACGGAAACCGGGCGCGGTCGACCAGACAGACGCTCAAGCCCCTCCGCGCGAGCATCGTGGCCAGCGGTGAGCCGGCGCACCGCGCGCCTACAACGACGACGTCGAATCGCTTCATTCCGCTCCCACAATCGTTCGACCAGCCTCGAACTCGACCTTAGCCGAATATTAAGGACATAGTAAGAGGTTCTTAGATAACGTTTAGGTTGTGCACGGCCACCTGGAAGGCCGCGCGGCGAGGCCCGCAGCCACGCGCGGCGAAATTAATTTGCCCGCAATGTGATTCAGCGCAACAGCCGCCTCGAGGCGGTGGGCACGGCGCGGGACGGCGGGGCGCACCGAGACCCCCGCCGTTCTTAGAGATGCCGCGCGGCGGCGGGCGAGGTCACCACCGTCGGCGGGTAGGGTCAGCGCATGACCGTTCTGCGAACCCAGGTCTGTGTAGCCGGCGGCGGTCCCGCCGGGCTCGTTCACGCTCTTCTGCTCGCCCGTGCCGGCGTCCAGGTTGTCGTGCTGGAGAAGCACAACGACTTCCTGCGCGATTTCCGCGGCGACACGGTGCATCCGAGCACGCTGCGGATCATGGACGAGCTCGGGTTCATCGACGAGTTCTTGCGCCTGCCCCACACCAAGATCACCCGTGTCGCCTTCGATACCGACGGCTCACTTCGCACCTTCGGCAACTTCAGCATGCTCAAACGGCTGGGCTTTCGACAGCCCTACATCGCGTTGATGCCGCAGTGGGACTTCCTGGACTTCCTGGCCGAAAAGGCAAGCGCCTACCCGGAATTCACTTTGATCCGCAACGCCGAAGTCAAAGACGTGATCTTCGACGGCGAGCGCGTCGCCGGGGTACGCACGCCCGACCTCGAGGTGCGCGCCGAGCTGGTGCTCGGCGCCGATGGACGCAAGTCTGCCGTGCGCGACGCCGCGGGCCTGACCATCGCCGCCGCGCATTCCCCGATGGACGTCTTGTGGTTCCGGCTGAAATGGCGTCCCGGCGACCCCCAGGAGCTGTTCGGGGTCATCCGCAGGGGGATGCTCATGGCGATGATCTACCGGGGTGACTACTGGCAGGTCGCCCATCTCATGCCGAAGGGAACCGACCCGCGTGAGGGGTCGCTGGAGGCGTTCAAAGAGCGTCTGGTCGCCGCGCGACCGCAGCTGCGCGAACACGTCAACGACCTGCACTCCTGGGACGACACCAGCCACCTCGACGTGCGGGTGGACCGGCTCGAGAAGTGGTGGCGCACCGGCCTGCTGTGCATCGGCGACGCCGCGCACGCCATGTCGCCGGCCGGCGGGGTCGGCATCAACCTCGCGGTCGCCGATGCGGTCGCCGCGGCGAATGTTCTGTGCGGCCCACTTCGTGAAAACCGGCTGACCGATGCCGACCTCGCCAAGGTTCAGAAACGCCGCGAGCTACCCACTCGAATCATCCAGGCCGGTCAGGTCTTCATCCAGAACCGGGCGGTCGAACCCAATCTGACCGGTGACCTGTCCCCCATCCCCATTCCCAAATTCGTCGGTCGCGGTCCGTTGCAGTTCCTTCCGCCGATCATCGTCGGGCGCGGTTTCCGTCCCGAGCATGTCCGCACCCCGGACGTACACGCCGGCTAGGGGTTTCCGGCCAGCGGATCGAACATGTGCGCCGGCTCGATACCGAGTTGTCGCGCCACGTGGCTTGTGTCCCAATACTCACGCCAGTGCGTGATCACACCGTCGCGGACCTCGAAAATGGCTGTGACGAAGAACTTCACGGTGACGCCATTCATGGCGTTGACGTCGATTCGTTCGACGACCACGGTGTCACCGCTCGACACAATCGCGCGAATTTCGCTTCCGTCGATCATGCCGGTGGAAAGGCTGTTGTGCTTCTCCAGCTCGGTGCGCGCGGCGTCGCGTCCGACGACCACCGGTGAGAGCGGCACGTGCAGCTGCCAGGCAAAGTCCTCCGCCATTAACGCCGTCATCGCGTCGATGTTCATGTGCTGGCCGTGAGCCGCGTGGATGAAGTCGAGCACCACCTGTTCGGTTTCGCTTTTGTTGGCCACGCCGTCTGGCATGTCGCTCTCCTGTCACATTCGCCCGGTGCCTAAATAAACCAATTGATTTAATGCTCGCGCGTCGACACTATCCGGCCCGCTGGCTTCGGTAACGGCCCCACCACTCCCCCTGTGGACGGGGCTGGCACCGGCATTGGCAAGTCAGCTGCGGCTTGAAATTCGGCCTGCTGTCTTTGCCCGCCTAAGGGATAATCGTCTCGTGATGGCCGTCGGGTTGAGATCCCGGACAGGTGGCGGGCTGCATCCAACAGACAAGACTCCGCTCTCGCGCGCGTACTCGTCGGACGGCTAGGCGGGTTCGCTACATGGCGGAGCAGGTCGTCGGGCGGCAAGCCGAAGTGCAAGCAGTCGCGGATTTTCTCGATGCCGCACCCCGCCAGCCGTGCGCTCTGGTCATCGAGGGTGAGCCGGGCATCGGTAAGACGACGCTGTGGTTGGATGCGCTGGACCGGGCTCGCGCGCGCGGGTTTCGCGCACTGAGTTGCCGCGCCGCCGCGGCCGAGTCGGTGCTGGCGTACACGGTGTTGGCGGATCTGCTCGCCGAAGTGGACGATTCGGCCCTGGCGGACCTGCCGATACCGCAGCAGCAGGCCCTGGATGGCGCGCTGTTGCGTTACCAAGGCGAGGCCCACAACGTCGATCCCCGAGCGGTGGCGGCGGCGTTTGTGACCGTCATCGGGCGGCTCGCCGCCGGAAACCCGGTGGTGATCGCGATCGATGACTTGCAATGGGTGGATAGGTCCAGTGCCAACGTTGTGTCGTATGCGGCACGCAGGCTGCCGGCCGGAGTGGCCCTGGTGTGCACGACCCGCAGCGGGGGGGAGGCGGCGCGGCTGCAACTGCCGAGCCCGGACGCCGTGCGGCGAATCGGGTTGCGGCCGTTGAGCGTTGGCGAGCTGCATCAGGTCTTGTCGCGTCGGATGGGCCGATCGGTTGCCCGCCCCACATTGCTGCGCATTCACGAAATCACCGACGGGAATCCCTTTTTCGCGTTGGAGTTGACTCGGGAACTCGGGACCGAGGGCCGTCCCTCTCGTTTGAGCCTGCCCAGCAGCCTCAACAACCTGGTCCGCTCCAGGATCGGCCGCGTCGGTGCCGACGACGTTTTGCTTGCCATGGCCAGCCTTCCCGATCCCACCGTGCCGGTGGTGGCGCGGGCGACCGATTCGACGCCGGATCAGGTGGTGCAGTCGCTCGCTGAGGCCGAAAGCCAAGCGGTGGTGGCTATCGACGGAAACCAACTCCGATTCACTCACCCGATTCTGGCGCACGGCGTTTACACTGCGGCATCGCCCCGGCGCCGCCGCGAAATGCACCGGCGACTGGCCCAACTGGTCACCGAACCGGAGTTGCGCGCCCGCCACCTCGCGTTGGCAGACACCTCCGGACAGCCAGAGACCATTGCCGCCATCGACGCCGCCGCCGATATCGCCCGCGACAGAGGAGCGCCGGTCGCTGCTGCGGAACTGCTTGAACTTGCCTTTAGCCTGGGCGCGGACGACTCGGATCGGAAGATTCGTTGTGCTGCGTACTATTTCGATGCGGGTGACCCGGGCCGGGCACGAGAGATTCTCGATCCGGTTGTCGCGACGCTTCGGGCGGGTCCAGTCCGTGCACAGGCATTGCACCAGCTGGGGTTGGTCCGCCTCTACGACGACAGTTTCCTCGAGGCGGCGGAGTTGTTGGAAGCTGGAGTAAGGGATAGCGCCGCTGACGTCGGACTGCGGGCGCGCATCCTCGTCAGCTTGTCGTTCGCTCTGCTCAACGCCGGCCGGGCCCAGCAGGCCTATGAGCGTGTGCAACAAGCCGTGAGCGATGCCGAGAGCCTTGGCGCTGGAGATCTCCTCAGCGCCGCCCTCGGAATGCGGGCCGTGTTGGATTTCATGGGCGGGCAGGGATTCGACGAGCCCGCCTTGCACCGCGTAGTCGAAATGGAGGATCGAAGCGCGCGGATTCCGTTGGCGTTGCGGCCTCATGTGCAGCTGACGCTCTTGCGTGCGTGGACGGGTGAGCTTGCGCGAGCCCGAAATGAGCTCGCAGAGCAGGCTCGGCAATGTCTCGCCATCGGCGAGGAAGGTGAGCTGATCTTCGTCGCCTTCCATCTCACCTTGGTGGACATCTGGCTTGGCAGATTGGACGACGCAGCGATCACCGCCGACGCAACGACGGAGCGGGCATCCCAGCTGGGCGGTGACTTCCCATTGTTTATCGCTCGCACCCTTCGGGCCGCGGTCGCCGCCTACGTCGGCCGCCTGGATGACGCTCGTGCCGACCTAGGCGAGGCGATTGAAGCCGGCCAACGTTGCGGCTCAACGCGGTTGGTCGAGTGGCCCGCGATGTTGGCCGGGTTTGTCGAGGTGTCATGCGGTGACTATCCGGCGGTCCTCGGCGCGCTTGAACCGGTGTTGCCCATGGTGCAGGCACTCCCCGACGTCAGCGAGATCATTTCTTCGTCTTTCGTTCCCGACGCCGTGGAGGCGATGGTCGGTCTCGGGCGTCTGGACGATGCCGAGCCGTTGGTCGACGCGTTTGAGCGCAACGGCCGTCGGCTTGACCGCGCGTGGACGCTGGCCATCGGGATGCGCTGTCGCGCCATGCTGCAAGCCGGGCGCGGCGACATCAGTGCCGCCGTGACGACGGCCGAGCTGGCGGTCGCCGAGCATGAACGCCTGCCTATGCCGTTCGAGCGTGCCCGCACCCAGCTGTTGCTCGGTCAGCTGCAACGTCGCCAGCGCCGCCGAGACGCCGCCGCCACGACTTTGCAAGAGGCCGCGCAAACCTTTCGGCGGCTCGGCACCACGGTGTGGGCCGAGCGTGCCGAAGCCGAACTGGCACGGGGCATCTTAGGACGACGCCGCGACCATGGGTTGACCGAAACCGAGGAACGCGTCGCCGAGCTGGCCGCCTCGGGCATGATCAACCGCGACATCGCCGCGGCCCTGTTCATCAGCGCCAAGACTGTGGAGGTTAACCTCAGCCGGATCTACCGCAAACTCAACATCCGGTCCCGCGCTGAGCTGTACCAAGCGCTGCAGGCATGGAAATTGGAAAACGATATGAGTAGGTAAACCCCTGATGTAAGCGATCGCCGGCGGCAATAGCGTGGCAACGGTGGCGATCGTCGAAGCGGGGACAGAGTCGTTTCTTGTCGAGTGGTATGGCCCGCACGCGCCCGCGCACTGGATCGGCGAAACCGCCCGGCGGCTCAACGACCGGGCCGCATCGGCCTCGGCTCGCGGTGGCCGGGTCCGATTGCTGATGGCGGTTGCCATTCCCTCGGACGACTACGCGTTCGGCGTGTTTGCGGCCCCGTCGGCCGAGATTGTCGCCGAGATCTGCGACGGCGCGGGCGCTCCCCCGGAGCGGATCAGCGCCGCTGTTGGCTGGTGGAGCGGTCAGGACGGCTGAGGGGCGACCGCAAGTGTAGGGATTTCCCTGATTCGCCGCTCTGGCTCGACCCCGACGATTAACCCACGCGCTCGATACATCTCGCGCTCGCGCCGGTTGCGTAGCGGAAGGGGTCACGATGTCTTTTTTGGTAGCGGTTCCGGAGACGATGACGTCAGCGGCTACGGATCTGGAAAACCTTGGCGCCACGCTCGACGCCGCACATGGAGCTGCGGCCTCCCCTACGACGGGCATCCTGGCCGCCGGGGCCGACGAGGTCTCGGCCGCGGTGTCGGCGTTGTTCGGCGAGTACGGGCAGACCTACCAAGCGCTCAGCGCGCAGGCGGCCTCGTTCCATCAGCAGTTCGTCCAGCTGCTCAACGGCGGCGCGACACAGTACGCGCTTGCCGAGGCCGCCAACGCCAACCCGCTGCAGACTCTTGAGCAGGATGTGCTCGCCGCCATTAACGAGCCCACCCTGCTGCTGACCGGGCGGCCGCTGGTCGGCAACGGCGGCAACGGGGCCCAATTCTCCGGGCAAAACGGCGGGGACGCCGGATGGTTGTTGGGCAACGGCGGAAACGGTGGGTCCGGCACTGCCGGCCGACCGGGCGGCAACGGGGGCGCTGGCGGCCTGTTCGGCGGTATAGGCGGGAGGGGTGGAACCGGTGGCGGCCCGGACATGGGCGGCAACCCCGGGCGGGGTGGCAACGGCNGCGGTCCGCGTCAGGCTTGAGGGCCCTCCGACGGCGGCCAGTGCGAGCCCGGCGACGCGTCGCCGGGCTCGGCGTGCTCGCCGCGGGCCAACGGCACCCACTGCTCGGTCGGCGCGGGCTGCTTGGACGACGGGAAGTCTCGCAGGCTGCCCGACGGCTTGGCGTCCCACTTCGCGAACGTCAGCGGGGTGCCCAGCCAGCAGTGCAGCAGGTTGTACACCGCCTCCAGCGAGTCGATGTGGGTGCGCTCCCACCCGTGGCTGCCGTCGACCCCGAAGCCGACCAGCGCGGCCCTGGTGCCCGCGCCCGCCTCGATCGCCGCGGCGGCGTCGGAGCGGTAGTAGCGAAACACGTCGCGCACGAAGGGAATCGATTGCTCCTCGGCGAGCCGGCACAGCCTGCGGGTCAGGTGGTAGTCGAAGGGGCCGTGCATGTCGGCCATCGGGATGGTCACGCCGTCCTCGATGGAGTGCTGGCCGGGCGCGCACACCGCGTTGTCCACCGAGACCAGCTCCGCGACGTCCGCGGGCAGGCCGTGGCTGGCGCCGTGCCCGACCTCCTCGGTGATGGTGATCATGATCGTGGTGCGGTGCGGCAGCACCACCTTGTGCTCCGAAAAGTTCTTGGCCAGTGCGAGCGCGATTGCGACCCCTGCCTTCCCGTCGAGGTGGCGGGAGACGATGAAGCCGTCGGCGGTGAGTTCGGGGCTGGCGATCAACGCGACGAAGTCACCGACGTTCAGGCCCAGGCGCACCAGGTCTTCCCGCGAGGAGACCTTGCGGTCGACGCGGACCTCGACGTGTTTCCAGTCCGTGGGTTGGGTGTCGATCTCGTCGCCGAACGCGTGCCCGCTGGACTTGAGCGGCAGGACGGTGCCGGTGATGAACTCGTCGGGGTCGTCGCTGAAGATTCGTACGCGGGCGCCCGTGGCGAACCGGGCCGAGAAGGTGCCGACGGGAACCAACTCGAGGCGGCCGTTGTCCTTGAGGCTGCGCACCATGCAGCCGATGGTGTCCGCGTGAACCGCCAGCGCCCGGTCGGTGGTCGCGGACTCCCCCGGCAGTTCGGCGGTCAGCGCACCGCGGCGGGTCAGGGTGAACGGCACGCCAAAGTCGTCGAAGATGTCACCGATCAGCTGCATCACAGCGTCCGTGCGCCCCGCGGGGCTCGGGGTCTGCAGCAGCGCGAGCAGGGTGTCGATCATCCACGCGCGGTCGGCCTCAGCCATGGCCGCGGTTTGGCGCACGGTGTCTCCTTTCGGTGTCGTCCGGATTCGCGTTCAACCTACCGGGTGGTGGGACCCGGCCGGCTGGCAGGCGGAATCCGCGAAAATACTTTCCCCGTCATTGCTGCAAATTCACGTTAGGCTCCTCGATGTCCGGGTTTACATCGCGCATGAGGAGCCCGCTATGAAAGTAGATGCGGAAGGACACCAGGAAGAAGACGTCCGCCGGCTACGTGAATTCAACGCATTCGACAAATTCTCCGACGGTGAGTTGCGGCGTCTCGTCGAAGCGGCACACCGCATCGCGCGGTCCAAGCCGTGGCCGCTGATTCAGGAGCAGACTCCCTCGGATGCCTGCTACATCATGCTCAGCGGGGAGGCCGGGGTGTACGTCGGCCAGGACCGCATCGCCGTGTTAGGCCCGGGCGAGGTGATCGGCGAATCTGTGCTCCGCCGCGGGCAACTCCGTTCTGCGACGGTGACGACGACGGGGCCCTCGGAGGTGCTCCGGATCGAACGCGACGAGCTCGCCCGCCTGCTCAAGGAGATGCCCGCCCTGCGCGAGACGATGGACGCGACCGTCGCCCGACACGAGCCGGTGGTCCGCGCGCAGGGGAAGCCAAAACAGGACCGCTGCGGGGTAAACGGCTCGGTCCCGGCGGACCTGGTCGAACGTTTCGAGGAGGCGGCCACCGGCGCCGGGGTGAGTGTTTCGGCGGCGCTCGAGGACGCGCTCACCCAGTGGATCGCTGGGCGCTAGCAAGCGGATTCGCGCTCTGAGATGAGCGCGGCGAGGGCGAGGGTCCGCTGGGCGTCGCGCACGTGCAAGCTCTCGATCATCCGGCCGTCGACCGTGATGACGCTGTTTCCCGCCGCCCGGGCCTGATCGTAGGCCGAGACGATCTTGCGGGCGTCGGCCAGCTCCTTTTGCGACGGGCCGAACTGGTCGTTGGCCGGAACGATTTGGGACGGGTGGATGAGGGTCTTGCCGTCGAACCCCAGCTCGCGACCTTGTCGGGCCTCGGCGCGGAAGCCGTCTTCGTCGGTGATGTCGTTGAAAACGCCGTCCAGAACGACCTTTCCGGCCGCCCTCGCGCCCAACACCGCCAGCGACAACGCCGTCAGCGCCGGCGTGCGTCCGGGGACGTGCAGTGCGTGCAGATCGTTCACGAGATCGTTGGTGCCCACCACGAATGCGGCCAAGCGATCGCTGGCCGACGCGATCTCTTCCGCCCTCAGGAAGGCGCGGGGCGTCTCGATCATCACCCACAGCCGCAGCGAATCCGGCGCGCCGAGCGTGTCGAGGGCCGCGGCCAACGCTTGGACCTGTTCGCCTGTCTCGACCTTGGGCACCAGCACGCCGTCGGCGACCGAGGCGGCCACGGCGGCCAAATCGTCGTCGTGCCAGTCGGTGTCGAGGCCGTTGATGCGGACCACGACCTCGCGAGGCTGGTAGCTCTCCGACGAGATCGCGTCGCACACCTTCGCCCGCGAATCGGCCTTGGCATCCGGTCCAACGGCATCCTCGAGGTCGAAGATCAACACGTCCGCCGGCAGGGTCTTGCCCTTCTCCAGCGCCCGGGAGTTGTTGCCGGGCAGGTAAAGGGCCGATCTGCGCGGGCGCAACGCCGGTGCCGTCGCCTCTTCGCGTTCAAGTTCCACGCGGCAAGGGTAGGCGGCGCCGATCGGCGTGGCCGAGCCGGAATGTCAGGGGGTGGGTCCGGCTAGAAAATCAAGGGCGGGAGGTTCGCGGACTGCGGGATAACGCCGACCTGGGTTCCTTGGAAGAAGAACTCCAAACCGAAGGTGGTGAACGACCCGCCGGTGATCTGGCCCAAAGCGGTTCCGGTCACGGAAATTGCCTGGTAGCCGACTGGCGTGAGCCCACCTAGGCTTACCCCGAAGCCGCCGGGTCCGGCGTACTCGCTCCCGGTCGCCGACAGCCACGTCAGCGGGCCCAACGGGGTGTTGATCGTCCCGGTTCCGTTCACCGCCAACCCGATGCCCGAGCCGCCGGGCGCAACGAACGGGATCCCACTCAGCGACAACGACCCCACTTGGCCAAGCGGACCGTTCAGGATCACGGATTCGGCCACACCTCCAGCGCCCCCGCTTATCGCAACCTGCAACGGGCCGAAATTCTGGCTAAACGTTTGAGCCGGGCTGGCGGCGGCCGCGCCAACGCCCGTCGTATTCAGCGGGCTCATCACCGTTTGCCGGGCATTGGCGACTTCGGTACTCACATATTGCGCGGCCCCGCCATTCAACAGGTTCACGAACTCGTCGTGAAAGGCCGCCGCCTTGGCGCTGAGCGCCTGAAATTCTTGACCCCGCGCACCAAAAAGTGCAGTGACCGCCGCCGAAACCTCATCGGCGCCCGGCGCCGCGATCGCGGTCGTCTGACCAGCCGCCGCCGCGGCCGCAGTGCGCAATGCAACGCCCAGGTTCTCCAGGTTTCCGCCGGCCGCTGACACCAGCTCCGGTGCGATGCTCAGCAACGACATAACCCCGCCCTCCACCGAATAGCCGCGAAACATGCGCCGAGACATTTGGCGATCGCCAAATCGTAACAACCGGTGATCGATTAGGAGCCGAATTGGCGTGAATTCATTGGCCGTGTCGGCCGGCGTCGAGTTGCGCACTGCGGATTACAAACTGGACTATGTCAAAATTTGCTGTCAATTTTTCGAAAACGAGCTTTCTCGGTTTGTAAAGGTCGCTTTATAACGGTCGTCGACGGCGTCGACCGCCCGGCGCTCCACGATCTCGTTCGCCGCGGGCTAAGGCGGGCCCCGAGCGGGAACCCTGGATGGGAACAGAAAGGAGCAGCTCATGCAGCGACAGGAGATCCGGTCACTCGCCGACCTGGCCGGCGAGGGCACCGGTGTGCTCACGAGCCTGGTGCGCGACACGCACAGCGGCATCGCGCGGCGGGTCTTCGGTTCCATCGGCCCCGTGTCGAAACCCGTGGAGGTCGTGCACAACGCGACCGCCGCCGCGACCTACCGCGCCGTCGACGGCGCACTCAGGGCCGCGTTGCGCGGTGCCGGTGAATTGGCGGCCGAGGTGCGCGGCAGCGACGACGACGAGACCGTCGAGTCAGATCCCCGGGTCGCGGGCTTCATCGCCGCGCTCAACGGGATCTACGGCGATGAGCTGACCGACCGCGGAAACGGCTTCGCGCTGACCATGCAGCTACGCCGCCACGGCAAACCCGTCGCTATGAGTGCGACCGACATCGCGGAGGCGTTTCCGCAAGCCACCGGGCGGATCGCGGTGTTCGTGCACGGCTGGTGCATGACCGAACGGTCGTGGTGGCGACGGCCGCGCGACGGCGAGGAGGCGAGCCCGTACGGCGCCCGCCTGCGCGGCGAGCTGGGATTCACCCCGGTCTACCTGCGCTACAACACGGGACTGCACATCTCCGACAACGGGAAATCCCTTGCCGCCCTGATCGATCGGCTGCGGGCGCTGTGGCCGGTTCCGGTCGAGGAGATCGCGCTGATCGGTCATTCGATGGGCGGCCTGGTGGCGCGCAGCGCGTGCCACTACGGAACCCAGCACCAGCACGGCTGGCCCGACTCCGTTCGCCACGTCGTCTGCCTCGGTTCCCCGCACCTGGGCGCCGATTTGGAGAAGGGCGTCAACGCCGCATCCTGGGCGCTCGCCCGGCTGCCCGAAACCGAAGGCCTGGCCGCGTTTCTCAATGCCCGCAGCGTGGGCACGAAGGATCTGCGGTTCGGCGCCCTGCTCGACGAGGACTGGAGCGACGGCGACCCGGACGAGTTCCTGCGCGACCGCTGCAACGAGGTGCCGTTCCTGCCCCATGCGGTCTACCACTTCGTGGCGACCAGCGCGGGCCCGCGGCCGGTCGGGGCCGTGCTGGGCGACCGCCTGGTGCGCCCCCACAGCGCATCCGGGAAGGGCAAGTCGCGCCGGATTCCGTTCGACCCGGACCACGGGCTGACGCTCACCGGCCTGCACCACTTCGACCTGCTCAACCACGCCGAGATCTACGCGAAATTGCGCCAGTGGCTTGATCAGCCGCGCGCGCGGGAGGAGTCGTCCGGCTAGTCCTTCTTTTCGCGCCACTCCCGCTCGAACGGCAGCCGCCAGGCGTTGGGCGCGATCAACTGATGAATCGCGTTGGGCCCCCACGTGCCGGGCTGATACATCTTGGCGGCGGGCGGATCGTTGAGCAGATCCTCCGAACGCTCCCACAATGATTCGATGCCCTCCGCGGTGTTGAACAGCGTGTGATCGCCCCGCATCGCGTCGAGGATGAGCCGCTCATAGGCCTCCAGGACATCGACGACGGTGTCGATCTCCTGCGAGGAGAACTGCATGGACAACTTGTCGAGCTTCATGCCGGGACCCGGGCGCTTGCCGTAGAACGACAGCGACACCTTCGAGTTGTCGGCGAGGTCGAACGTGAGATGGTCGGGGCCTTGGGTCCCCACCCCCGATCCGGGCGGAAACATCGTTCGCGGAGCCTCTTTGAAGGCGATCGAGATGATGCGGATGCCCTCGGCCATCTTCTTGCCGGTGCGCAGATAGATCGGCACGCCGGCCCAGCGCCAGTTGTCGATGCCGACCTTGAGCGCGATGAACGTCTCGGTGTCGGAATCCTTGGCCACCCCGTTCTCGTCGTGGTACCCGCTGTACTGGCCGCGCACCACGTCGGACGGCTCGATCGGCAGCATCGACCGGAAGACCTTGTTCTTTTCCTCGCTGATGGCGAACGGCTCGAGTGCGGTCGGGGGCTCCATCACCACGAACGCCATGACCTGGAACAGGTGCGTGACGACCATGTCCTTGTAGGCGCCCGTCTCCTCGTAGAAGTTCGCCCGCTGATCCAGCCCCAGGGCCTCGGGAATGTCGATCTGGATGTGGTCGATGAAGTTGCGGTTCCAGATCGGCTCGAACAGCCCGTTGGCGAAGCGGAACGCCAGGATGTTCTGGGCGGCCTCTTTGCCCAAGAAGTGGTCGATGCGGAAAATCTGTGATTCCTCGAACGTTTCGTGCACGAAGTCGTTGAGTGCCACCGCGCTGGCCAGGTCGGTGCCGAACGGTTTCTCCATGACCACCCGCGAGCGCTCGACGAGCTTCGCGTCGCGCAGCATGGTGATGACGGCGCGCGCCGCCTTCGGAGGGACCGACAGGTAATGCAGTCGGTATACGTTGGGCCCCAGATTGTTCTCGGCCTCGGCGACCGCGGCGGCGAGCGCTTCGGGCCCGGCGCTCTGGGGGACGTAGGTGATGATCTTCGCGAAGTTGGCCCACTGTTCGTCGGTGAGCTTGTGCGTGCCGAACGAATCGATGGCGTTCTTGGCGAGCTCGCGGAATTCGTCGTCGCTGAGGTCTTCGAGCGACGTCGCGACGATCTGGATATCGGGGGCAAGCTCGGACTGGTCCAGGTAGGCCAGGCCGGGGATCAGTTTGCGTTTGGCCAGATCCCCCGTCGCACCGAAGAGGACGATGACGTGGGGGTCGAGCGCTTCGGATTGGTGGCGGCGCTGGCGTTTCTCCGGCGCCGGGTACGCGATCGTTTGCGGTTTCTTGGTGGCCACTCTTGCGATACTTCCATCGCCGCGCCGTGTGTGCAGCCCGGTGGCGCGGTTACCCATCGCGCGGCTGGGTATGGAATAGCGACGGGTACCGCGGCCCGACCCTGAACGTCCAATGGAAAGCGATATGACAAACCCCGACCAAGACCCCGTGAGTCATGCCCAGCAGCTGGAGGACATCGTCGACGAGCTCGGCGAGAAGGTCGCCAACGAGCGGGAAGCGAAGGACGTTCCCGGCAAGCCCAGCGAGCGGGAACACGCCGCCACCCGCGGCACCGAGGAAGAGCCGCCGGACTAGCTTTACCGGCTGGGCCTATCGATCGCGCCAGGCGAGCATCGTCTCCAGTTCGGAGAAGTCGTAGCCGTTGCCGTCCGGGTGGATCTCGGTGGTGAACAGCGTGACCCCCACGTCGACGAAGGCGTCGGCGGTGGTGGCGTCAGTCCATCCCACTCCCCGTTCGATGGCGGCCTCGTCGCGTCCGGCCTCGGAGGAAAGCCGCTTGAGGAGTTCGTTCTTGCGACGAAATTCCTCGATGGGTTCGAAGCTGTGCCAGATGTCGGCGTGGCGCGCCGCGATCGGAATGGTCCGCCGCTCGCCGCCGCCGCCGATGAGGATCGGGATGTGCCGCACCGGACCGGGTGTCAGGTGGGCGAGCCGGTGCTCGATGCGGGCCAAGCCTTCGTCGAATTGGTCCATCCTGGTTCGCACGCTGCCGTAGTCGTAGCCGTAGACCGTGAAGTCTTTCCAGTACCAGCCCGCCCCCAGCCCGAGGATCAGGCGGCCTCCGCTGATGTGGTCGACCGTGCGCGCCATATCCGCGACCAGGTCGGGGTTGCGGTAGGGCATACCGGTGACGAGCAGACCGATCTCGGCTCGGCTGGTGATCTCTCCCCAGGACGCCAGGGCCGTCCAGCCCTCGAAGTTGTTGACTTCCGGCTGTTCATCGTGCAGCTGCGGGACCCCGTCCACGATGTCGACGAACGGTTTGTGGAAGTGGTCGTAGCCGAAGATGGCGTCGGCGCCGAGTTCCTCGGCGTGCAGCACGGCCTGTCGCCACGTCCGGTAGTCGGGCGTCCCCCCGGGCCACAGCTGAACGCCGATCCTCACGTGGCTGGGCCTAACCCCGCTGGCTGAGTCGGTCATCTTCGCCTCTCGTCGTTGTCTGCAAGCCGATCTTGGCGTTCCGGCCAGGCACGTGCACTACAACACGTGCACTACAAACTGAGCGAAGCCGCGGTTCCTTCCCGCCTTGACCGCCGGCCGTGGCACCCATATCTTCGGAATAAGTGTACGAAACTGTTTCGTTCATCGGAGGGCCGAGTGGTTCGGGGAGCAGCGCGCACCGACGCGATTCTGGATTCGGCCCTCGAGTTGATGGCGGCCACCGGATACGACCGGCTGACCATCGATGCGGTCGCGTCCCGAGCGGGGGCCAGCAAGGCGACGATCTACCGTCGCTGGTCCGGTAAGCCCGAGTTGGTGATGGCGGCGCTGTCGCGACACGGCACGGCAGCGACCGCGGAAGTGGATACCGGTGATCTCCGCGGCGACCTGGCTCAAGCCATCATGCAGATGCGCGACAGCCTCGCGTCGCAAGATGGCGCGTTGATTTTGGGTCTGCTCAACGCGATGCGCGACAGCGGCGAGCTTGCCGAGCATGTCCGGGGTCAAGTCTTGAGCGCCAAACGATCGGTCATCGGCGGGCTCGTCGCGCGTGCGATCGAGCGGGGGGAGCTGCCGGCCCGGGCGGACCACCAGTTGGCATCCGAGATCGCTTCCGCGCTCGTCTTCACGCGCATCCTGGTCACCGGCCAGCCGCTCGACGACGCCGAGGTCGCGCGCATCGTGGACGCCGTGCTGATGCCCGTGCTGACGCGCGATTCGAAGGACCAACCGAAGTCATGATCCCGACTCTTGCGCTCGCATTCCTGGGCGGGCTGCTGGCCGGCAACGCCATACCGCATTTCGTCCGTGGCATCACCAGGCAGCGTTACCCGAACGCGTGGGGCGGTGGCCCCGTCCCCAATGTTGTTGCGGGATGGGCCGGTTTGGTGCTCGCCGCCGTGGCACTGCACGCCGCATTTCAGGGGCGCGAGCCACTGTGGCCGTTCTGCGCGACGGCGCTCGGGGTGCTGTTGATCGGGCTCTTTCACGCCGGGCCCGGCGCGTTCGGGCGCCGCTGACCGTCACCGAACCACACGGAGAGGGCGTCGGCGAGCCCGACGGGGCCTCGCTCCCCCGCCCAGGCGACATAACCGTCGGGCCGGATCAGCACGGCGGTTGGCGCGGTCACCCTGCCCAGCGCCGGAAGATTCCAGGCTCCAACGTATTTCGCGTCGACCGATTTTACCCGATCCTTCCAGGCGTCGACGTCGCAAGCATCCTCGCCGAGGTTGAGCAGCACCGGCCGCGCGTCGCGCAGCAAGCCGGACACCAGCGCCGGGCCGTCGGCGGTGACCACCTCCACGTCGGGCATGCGGCGCCCGAGCAGCGGGTGCCCCTCGCCGAGGTCGTAATGGATGTCCAGGCCCGACATCATCGCACCGAATCGTCTCCGCGGCTCGTCCATGCTGAGGAGCTCGGACATGCTGTCGCGCAACGCCTTCAGGCGCTCATCCGGACGCAGGAGCGTCATTTGTGCCATGGCGTTGCGCAGCACGCGGGCACCTACCGGGTGCCGTTCGGCGTGGTAGCTGTCGAGCAGCCCGTCGGGCGATATCCCCTTGACCACCTGGGCCAGCTTCCAGCCGAGGTTTACCGCGTCCTGCACGCCGGTGTTGAGGCCCTGCCCACCTATCGGGTGATGAACGTGTGCGGCGTCGCCGGCCAGCAGGACCCGCCCCGCGCGATAGGTCGCCGCCTGTCGCGCCATGTCGGTGAACCGCGAAATCCAAGTGGGACTGTGTATCCCGTAATCGGTTCCATATACGGTGACGAGCGCCTCGCTCAGCTCGCGGAGGGTGGGCTCGCCGGTATCGCCGACCTGCCGCTCGGTCACCATGACCCGCACCGGTCCCCCATCCTCCGGTGTGCTGAGCGAATGGACGCCCAGGGCGTCGTGGCGAATGCCCCATTCCGGCTCGCCGTCACCCGCCATTTCGACCTCGGCGAGCAGGTAGCTCGTTGTCGCATCCCAGCCCGGGAAGGCGATGCCGACGGACTTGCGGACCGCGCTGCGTCCGCCGTCGCACCCGACGACGTAGCGGGCGCGCAGGAACCGGCCGCCGGGCAGCGCCACGTCGACGCCGTTGTCGTCCTGGGCGACGGTGGTCACCTCGCGTCCGCGATAGATCGGCACCGCCAGTTCGTCGACCCAACCGGCCAGGATCCGCTCGATGTGGGTCTGCCAGAGCGCGAGCCCGTAGGGGTGGCGGGTGGGAAAGTCGCTGATATCCAATCGAATCTGGGCGAACCCCGCGACCTGCGCCACCTGGCCCTCCGCGAGGAACCGGTCAGCGATTCCGCGCTGATCGAGGACCTCGATGGTGCGCGAATGCAATCCGCCCGCCCGCGCGCCGATCAACTGCTGGCCGGCGCGCCGCTCGACAATGGCGACGTCGACCCCCGCCAGCGCCAGCTCGCCGGCCAACATCAATCCGGTCGGGCCTCCCCCGGCGATTACCACCGCGTGGCTTTCCTCCGCCGATGACAACGCACTCATTTCGCCACCCCCGCTTCGCTCTGATTCCGCTTTGATTCCGCTTCGACCAGCGATTTTGAGGCATGACCCCGGTCTTGCCGCAAGCCCCCGGGTGCGTAATATGTTGAAGTGGGACGGATTAAAACCGTCCCCTTCTTTTGCGGACATTGCTCGACCCATCCATTACCGTTCAGATGACAATTGGCGGTTCTTCCGCAAAGCCGCATCTGACCAGAGAGTGACGGGATGGGTCTTCGCCTCGCAGGCCCCTTCGGCCGTCGGGCCACTCGCCGACAGCAATTGCGGCTGCGCGCCGATTCGGGAAGCGGCTTTTACGCCGCACACCAGGTTCGGCTGCTCCGGATCTATCTGGGCACCACCACGTTCCTCTACGCCTACGGCGTGGTGTTCACGCTTTTCCCGATCCACCGCGGACTGAAGTACGGGAACCCAACCGGCGGCATTGTCGCGATCGCCCTCGGGGTGGCGGCGCTGGTATGGCTGGCCGTCCGGCCCGATAAACCCGCGCCGGCGACCGCGGTGGCGATCGTGGCCACGCCCATCGTGATGGCGTTCCATATCGCGATCAGCGCCGAGTTGGCCTGCCTGATCGCGCCGATGTTCCTCGCGATGTACCTGCGCGCGTTCTACTCACCGCGCCGCGGGGTGCTGCTGGTCGGCGTGCTCACCGTGGCGTGCGTTGTCGCGCTTGCCTTCGCGCCCACGCGCAAGCTGTATATCGATTACCTGATCTTCGTGGTCGCGATCGTCGGGGCCGCCGAGTCCTTCGGGTTGGTGACACGGAGCCTGGTCGCCGCGGCCTGCACCGATCCGCTCACGGGCCTGCTGAACCGGGCCGGCTGGGAGATCGCCACCGCCGACCTGCTCGCACGAGCCCGTTCGTCGTCGGCCACCGTCACGGTCATCGCGCTCGACATCGACAACTTCAAACAGATCAACGACACCGACGGCCACGTCGCCGGAGACGAGCACCTGGTCAGCCGCGCCGGCGTGTGGCGAAAAGTGGCNCGGTCGGCGTCGGACAGCAGCGGGCCCAGGTGCAGCGCGCCGACGCGCGCGGCCACGTCGAGGTGGGCCACCACGGTGGTGTGTTGGCCGTGCGGGCGGCCGGTGGCTTCGGCGTCCCAGCCGGCCTCGACCAGCCGCAAAAACGCCTCCAAAGTGCCCGGCAGCGGCGGGCGCTGATCGGGATGGCCCTGACCCTCGCTATCGCCGTGATCGCGTTTCCATTCGCCGATCAGCGCCTCGCGATGTGAGGCCAGCGCGGCGTCGAACTTCGCCGCGTCCAAAGGTCCCAGCTTGATCCGCCAACACGTCAGCTCCTCGGTGGCGGTCTTGGTGATCGACGGTTCGGGGGCCGGGCGGGCCTCTGGGGGCCGCGGCTCGAGGCTGACCGCGGTGCGCAACTGGCTGACCGTGGCAACGCGCGCCAACTGCTCGTAATGCTCATCGGATCCCTCACCCGCGCGCGCGGCGATGACCCCGACCTGATCCAGCGACAACCGCCCCTCCCGCAGACCCGCCGCGCAGCGCGGAAACTCCTCCAGCCGACGCGCCACCGCAGTGATCGTGTGCGCGTTGGCCGACGACGAACCCAGCTTCCAGGCCAGCAACGCCGCCACCGACCGCGCCCCCGTGGACCCGCACAGCTCATCGCGCTCCATCTCCGCGGCGATTTCCACGATGCGCCCATCAATGGCGTTGCGCTGACCGGCCAACTCCGCCAACTCCTCAAAAAGCACCTCCAGGCGCTTCTTATGGTTCACCCCTAGCGGAGGCGGCGTCGAAAACATAACCCCATCATCGCAACCGGGTACGACAAAAATCGGCCGCCGAGCGAGGCGCTACTGCGGATGGCTCGCCACGTAGTCCGCGGCGGGGATCGGCGACGTCGCGGCGTAGCCGATCGGGAGCAGCACGTCGCCCGCGGTGGTGCGGCAGTAGACGTCCCACCGGTAGTACGCGCCAAAGGTCGACGGGTCGGCGGCCAGCAGAGCCGCGTATTGGTCGACGGCGCGGACGTATTGGTTCGCGTGGTTGTACTGGTAGATGGCGTGATCGCGATCGTTGGCAAAGCCGTTGGCCGCCAGGTAGCGCCCGGCCGCCATGATGCTGTCGCGGGGCGAGTCGATGTCGCCGCCCTGCCCGTAGCTGGCGAACGTCGCGGGCAAGAACTGCATGGGTCCGTGCGCCCCGGCGGTGCTGACGCCCTGGATGCTGCCAAGCCGGGTTTCGATGAGGTTGATCGCGGCCAGGTAATTCCATCCCACTCCGGAGTCCGACTCCGCCTGGTGGTAATAGCCCAGCAGCTCGTCGGCCGGGGCCGGCGGCTCGATGCGCCACGCGGGCAGCGTGTCCCGCACGGGCGTCATCGCGGTCAGCTGCCGGCGGGCGTCGACGTTGCGGTCGTAGACATCGAGGAGCGGCGCCGGGATTCGCGGTCGCGTGGTCGCATCCCATTCGGGGTGCAGCCCGATGGCGCGATACGCCGCCTGCTGGCGCTTGGCCGCCGCCGTCAGCGCCGGCTCGGCCGTCGACGGGTCACGCAGCGCGTGCTCGTCGGCGACCAGGTCGTCGGCCAGCTGCGCGGGGTCCGACGCCAGCTGCGGCTGCGCTCCCTCGGGCATCCTGGGTGCCTCGGCCACTGTGGTCGGCGCGGCCACCGCGGCACCCGGATCGGTGACGACGGCGAGCGCGAGCGCGATCGCCCCCAGCACAAGCGGCCCTACACGGTTACGGCTCACGATGTTTACGGTAGCCACACCGGCGGCGGATGCGAACCGGGTCGCGCCCACTAATCCGTCAGGGCGTCCACGTGGTAGCGGCTCGCGGTCCAGGGCGGGGTGCCGGGAATCGGCGTGAGCGCGACGGTGACGCGGTCCTTGCCCGCTGTGAGCGACCCGGGCACCAGGTAGGTGTCGTCGAGCCAGCGGTGGAAGGCGTTGCTGCGGGGCTGCAGCCAGAGCCCGGCGGGGGTGCCGTCGATGGCGATGTCCGCCGCCTGATAGCCCCTCGCCTGGTCCGACGTGCGGCGCAGCAGCAGGCCGCGGTTGTCCGGGGCGATCGCGACGTCGAAGGCGATCGGGGCGCCGGTGGCGCGGACCAGCCCGACAACGGGGCGGGTGTCGTCGTTGCCGTCGTATTGGCTGACCAGGAGCTGATCGGTGGCGTCGTCGTCGTGGTAGCCGTGCAGCAGCCGGCTGACCGGATTCCCGGGGTAGACGTCGTCGCCGGGCACGATGGTGTCGTCCGGGTGCGTGTACAGAAAGGCGGTCGAGCTGTAGTCGGGCAGGACCATGTCGCGTTTGCCGTGCTCGATGCCGAACCGGAGCGCCGAGTGGTAGTCGATGGCTTCGGCGAGCATGAGGCGATAGGCGGCGACGCAGTAGTCGGCGCATCCGCCGGTGGCCGTGCGTTGGTCGGGTTGTCCGGTCAGTGGGGCGCTGAAGCGCGTGCCGTTCTTGAAGTACCAGCCGCCCTCGTAGAAGTCCTCGGTGCCGGTGCCGTACCACTGGGGCGACAAGGCGCCGTCGGTGTACACGCGTTCGGCTCCCTCCAGAAAATAGGGGGCGTCGTCGCTGAACGACGTTTTGATTCGGGAACCGCGGATGGTGTGGCTGACGCCGACGAACTTGCCGTGACCGCGCTCCTCGGCGAACAGCCAGTCCTGACCCAGCGCTGTCGGCCCGGCGTGTGAGCGCGCGGTGAAGTAACCGGCGCGGCCGCTGGCCAGTGCGGGCGCCCACTGCGGGTCGGTTGTGGTCACGACTTCGCTGTCGATGGGCGGCGCGGGTTCTCCGGTCGTGTTGACGAGCGTGACGCGGGCGGTGCGGGCGAAAGGCATTGGCCACCATGCCATTAACGACAGCGACCCGTCGGGTTGTGGGGTCGTGGCGAACATCAGCGACCGCACGTCGTTGGTGCCGAGTCCGCCGCCGAAGAATTCTCCGAGCGGCGAGTCGACCGTGGTCTGGCCGTCGAACTCGATCTGGAGCCGCAACCCGCTCAGCAGCGGATCCGAGGGTTCGGGCAGGTGTAGGCGCAACGCCGAGATAGTGCCCGGCCCGGCCGGTTCCGTGAGCGTCGCACCCGCGCCGGCGGGCACCTCGACGACCCGATTCGTATGTGCGGTTTCGGGTGCCCCCGGTTTGGGGTCGCCGGTTCCCGCGGCGCGCAGGGTGGCGAGGACGTCGAGCGCGGGATCGGAGGGCGAGAACGTGCTGACAACGTCGGCGGTGGAAAACCGGCGATAGTCGACGTGGTAGTACTCCAAGTGCGATGCGACGCTGATCCGCATCGACCGCCGGTACGGCATCGGGACCTTGATGTACACGCCGCCCGGCGACTGCGCGGCGTTGGCCACCAGCGGCCACACGAATGGCGTGCCCATCGCGCCGTCGACCAACGATTGCAGGGGTGTGTCGATCACCGTCTGGCCGTCCAACTCGATGCGGATCGCGCCGATCGCGCGCACGTTGCCGCCGTCGCGGGTCAACCAGATCGAATCCACCTCTCCGGCACCGCGATCCTCGGCGATCACGCAGCCCGCGCCGCCGGACGCCAAGCACCCGCCACTGCCGTTCTTGTTGCCGGTGGAGATGTCGAAGTCACCGCCGCTTCGATCGAAGCTCGAGACCTCCAAGCTCTGTGTGTCGGAACTCAGGTACGGCAACAGATCCAATCGGCGGTAGACGTCCCAGCCGGCCGCCCGTACGACGGGCGCCTTGACGAGGGGTTCGGCGGACGCCGTCGCGGCGACACAGAAACTCCCCGACAACAGCGCCGCGAACACCGCGGCCCACGCCCGACGGGCGTCAAGTCCGCTCAGCGGGAAACCGCTTGCCCACAAGCCCATTTGACTGGGCACTCTATGCCCTGTCGGCGCTGACCTTCCCGGCGACGGCCGGCTCGAAATGGCTCACTGGTAGAAGGTGGTCGTCCCGACCCCGCCGGGGCTGTAGGAGATGTACACCGGGTGTGCCAGGAAGGGCAGGGCCCCGGTGTTCATGATGTACGGCGAGGGCGTCGGGAAGTACGTCCCGTCATAGATGTAGGAGTACAGCAGCGCGCCGTTCGGGGCGTAGACGTACACCGGTGTGCCGGGCACAGCGTTGAGGCCCGACGGGATGGTTCCCGCCACGCCGCCGGAATCGATAACCGAGTTGACGGAATACTGAGGGCCCAAAACGCCCAGCGGGCCCGTGCTGATCCCCAGGGTGGCGATCGGAGATCCGGAGAACGTGGCGATGGGGTTCAGGCTCGTCGGCGGCGCGCCGAACTGCAGGTAAGGGTGCTGCCCGGTTTCGTTGATCAGCAGGCCCGAGTTGTAGGGCG
This sequence comes from Mycobacterium interjectum, assembly GCF_900078675.2. GTDB lineage: Bacteria > Actinomycetota > Actinomycetes > Mycobacteriales > Mycobacteriaceae > Mycobacterium > Mycobacterium interjectum. The sequence goes on along the minus strand of NZ_LT546237.1, from coordinate 1,568,916 downwards.
CCGGCAATGCCTGGGTGGCGATGCTCGGTCCCGGTCCCCCCGCGTTGGGGCCGACGCCCAGAACGCCGCTCGCACCGTCCTGAGCAAAGTAGGACTGAAACGTGAGGCCGTGGTTCATTGCCGCCGAAATGGATGCCGGCCATGCGAAAAGTTCGATGTCGACGGGCGTCCTCGAGGTGACGAGCCCGCCGCCGAAATTCACCGGCGCGTTATACGTCGCGTACAGGTAGTTGATTCCCCCGCTATATCCCCCGATGCCGAAGCCGGTGGGCAAGCCAAGCTGAAGTGTTCCCAGTAATCCCCCGGCGTCTTGGAATGGGATCACCAGACCGGTGGACCCGGTGTCGACCAGTAACGGTACGGGCGCCCCGCCGCCCACGGAGGCGTTCACCAGCGGCTCCCCGCCGCCGTAGAGGGTCAGCGGGGCGGTTGCCGTCCCGCCGCTCACGGTGCCACCGAGGCCCACCGCCGGTGCGGTGCCGATCAGCGGGCGCCCGAACAGAAATTCGGTGGGCCCGTTGATCGCGGCGATGGCGTACTTTTCGACGGTCGTGATGGGGTCGCTGGCCGCGGGGGCCATCGAATTCAGTGCTGCGGCAACGGGAGTGGCGGCGATCGCGCTGGATGCCTGGGCCGGCAGGCCGCGCACCGCGGCCGACCACGAGGGCAGTTGCGACGCCGCCGCCGAAACGCCGCCGTGGTAATCGACCATCGCGGCGACGTCCTTGGCCCACATCTGCTCGTAGTTGGATTCCGCGGCGGCGATCGCGGGTGCGTTCTGCCCGAAAAGATTTGAGACGACGAGCTGCACCAGCTCGTTGCGGTTGGCGCTCACCAACGCGGGGTGCACGGTGGCGACCACGGCGGATTCAAACGCACTCGCGATCGTCTGGGCCTGGGCGGCAGCCGATTGCGCTTGCGTCGCGGCAGCACTCAGCACCTCTGTGTATTGCGCGGCGGTCGACAGCATCGCCGCCGAGGCGGTCCCCTGCCAGGCCTCGCCGGCCAGGCCGGAGGTGATCGACGAAAACGCCTGCACCGCTGAGCCCAACTCGGCGGCCAGCCCGTCCCACGCGGTCGCGGCGGCCAGCATCGGCGCCGAGCCCGCGCCCGCGTACATGAGCGTCGAATTGATCTCCGGCGGTAAGACCAGAAAGCTCATCCCCGAGTGTCCTTCCCCTCCCGCACCCGGTCGGATTGACTGGAGAACGGCCTCGACCGGTACGGCAAACTTTAGGAAATGGCCGGGCCGCCGACCTGAAAATGCGCCTTCCCGCCAACGACATTCGGCCGACCGCGCCGACGGTGCGACCGCACACCGTAACGGGCTCCGGTGCCGTAACCTTCCCCCTCCGGCCGGGGCGATCGCCGGACGGCAGCGGTGCCACCTGCGTGGTGTCTCGGCTGGTGCGCGAGGACCACGCGGCCGCCGCCGAGGACTCGGTCAGCGGCGATGCCGCGCCCCACTGGCCAACGCCGGCGCACCGCCGAAAAACGGCTGGGTTTCGCCAACGGATTCCTGTCCCGCAGCCCCACGCACCATTGGGCGAAGCGTATTTGTGGCCGCGCGTGCATTCGGTCGGGCTTGTAATGGGGGCGCTAAATCGGGAGGCACCGCCGGCAGTCGGTGCGGATTGGGATTGACAGGAATTTCACCGTTCCTTCAATGGTCGCCGAGGAAGCTTCACGACGTACCATGGATGTGGTCGAAAATCAGAATCTATAACCCATGGCCAAGCGAAACGGAACCCTCTCATGTTCGCCGGCATCACAGGCCACTCCGGCGCCCTCGTTGCCACCATCGCGGTGCTGACCAGCGCCACACTACTGCGTTGCGGCGCAGCAGCGGCCGACACAAATCAAGACAACAAGTTCCTGGCATTGCTCGACCAAGAAAACATCCCCGCTGTTTCGAATGTGCCGACCCTCATCGCCACAGCCCATGGCGATTGCGAGAAACTCAAGGGCGGCATGCCGGTGGGCCAATTGGTGGATGAGCAAATCATCGAGGCGTACACCGTGGACCCGGTCGAGCGGCAATACCCCGTCGANGCGATGGAAGCCCCGGCGGCGGTGCCGGCGGGGGTCCGGCGCAGCCGCCGCCACCCATGGGCCCGGGCTTCGTCAAGCTCGCACCGTGAGGTAGGAACCCAGCGGCTGTTCGCTTCGCGCCGGTGCGCATTTCACGACGCGTCATCGGGCGGCCAGGGTTGCGCCTTCGGATTGCCCTGGCCCACAAGCTGATTGAGGCCGCTCAAGGGCGTTAGCGGGCGGTCAGCGCAGGATGCCTCGGCTCACTGGTAAATGGTCGAGGTGTTGTTGCCGAAATCGACGTACACCGGGTGCTCGGCGAAAATCAGGTTCCCGGTGTTCATCAACCCGCTCGAGATCGGCGTGGGGAAGTAATCGCCGTTGTAGGTGTACGAGTACAGCAAGTTCGTACCGGTGCTGTCGTAGACCTGTATTAGGTCGCCGGGTGACGCGTTGAGGCTCGCCGGGAGCGTCCCTTCCACACCGCCGGAATCGACGATCGAGGCAACCTGTTGCAGTGGCCCGCCTGCGACCTTTACGTCCAGGTTGGTGATGGGCGATCCGTTGAGCATGGCCAGGGGAGCGTTCGTGATTGTCGACGTGCCACCGAACTGCAGGTAAGGGTTGGCCACGGTTTGGTTGATCAGCAGGCCCTGGTTGTAGGGCGACGGCAGCGCCTGCAACGGAATGCTCGGGCCCGGGCCGCCCGCGTTCGGTCCGACACCCAGGACGCCGGACGCCCCGTCGGTCGCGAAGAAGGACTGGAACGTCAAACCGCTGTTCATCGCCGACTGGATGGACACCGGCCAGGCGAACAGTTCGACGTTGACGGGAGTCGACCCGGTGACGAGGCCGCCGCCGAAATTCACCGGCGCGTTGTAGGTGGCGTAGACGTAGTCCAGCCCGCCGCTGTAACCGCCGATGCCCAGGCCCCGGGGTATGCCCATCTCCAGCATTCCCAGCAGGCCCCCGACTTTGGTCATGGGGACGACAAGGCCCGTCGACCCGGTGTCGACCAGCAGCGGCATGGCGGATCCGGGGCCGACGGAGGCGTTCACCAGCGGCTCGGTGCCGCCGAAGATGGTCAGCGGAGCGGTCGCCGTCTGAGTACCGGAATTGACGGTCGCGACGCCGCCGGTGGACTGCGGCCCGGTGGCGATCAGCTGACGGCCGAACAGCAGGTCGGTGGGCGCGTTGATGATGTTGATGGCGTAGTGCTCGGCCTGGGCGACGAGGTTAGTCGCCTCGCTCTCGACGCCCCCGAGTAGCCCCGCGATGGGGTTGGCGGCCGCCGGGGTGGCCGGACTCAGCGCCGCGGCGGCGGGGCTGCCGGCGATCGTGGCGGCGGCCTGGGCCGGCAGGCCCTGAATGGCCGACGACCAGGACGACAGCTGGGCCGCGGCGGCCGAAACCCCGCCGTGGTAGCCCACCATCGCCGACACGTCTTGGGCCCACATCTGCTCGTACTGGGCCTCGGCCGCGGCGATCGCAGGGGCGTTCTGCCCGAACAGGTTGGAGAACACCAGCTGGATCAGCTGACTGCGGTTGGCGGACACCAACGCGGGGTGCACGGTGGCGGCCAGCGCGGATTCGAACTCGGCGGCCACCACCTGGGCCTGGGTGGCGGCGGTTTGCGCTTGCGCCGCCGCCGCGCTCAGCACCCCCGTGTACTGCGCCGCGGTGGACAGCATCGCCGTCGAGGCGGTCCCCTGCCAGGCGTCACCGGCCAGCCCGGCGGTGATCGACGAGAACGACTGCGCCGCCGACCCCAGCTCCGTGGCCAGCCCGTCCCACGCCGCGGACGCGGCCAGCATCGGCTCAGGGCCCGCGCCCGCATGGAGTAACGCCGAGATTATCTCTGGCGGCGACGTCAGAAAACTCATCCCCCGGTATCCTTCCCCTCTACCCGCAAACCACGTCTCATACCGGGGACGCGCAGCTCACGCCACAGGCCGGTATGCCGACTCTAGGAAACTCCGGCGCGAAAATCTCGGTATTTACCAAACGTTTCCACGCCAGCAGTCGTGAACGCCGAGGCGACTACGGTGGCGTTGTGACCGATCGCCAAGAGCGCGCGATGTCCTTCGGGTCGATCGCCGAGGACTACGACGGGCTGCGGCCGCAACCCCCGCGGGAGGCGGTCCGCTGGCTGGTGCCCCCCGGTTGCGGCGTGGCCGTCGACGTGGGCGCGGGCACCGGGCTGTTCACCCGCACCCTGGTCGGCAACGCGACCCAGGTCATCGCCGTCGAACCCGATGCGCGCATGCGGAGTGTGCTGGCCGCGCGATCCCCCGGCGTCCGCGCGGTCGAGGGCCGTGGCGAGTCGATCCCGCTTCCCGACGCGTCGGCGGACGCCGTGTTCGTCTCGTCGGCGTGGCACTGGATGGACCACGAACGGGCCGTTCCGGAGATCGGCCGGGTGCTGCGCGACGGCGGCCGGCTCGGCCTGGTCTGGACAAGCCGCGACCGCGAGGTGGACTGGGTGCGCAACCTCGAACGGCTGCCCGGGGAGGAGGACGAAGCCGCCTCGGCCGAGCGGGTACGCCGGCGCGTGGAAGTGGTCCTCCCGGAGCCGCCGATCTTCCACCACATCGCGCGTGAGACGTTCCGATTCGTCCGGACCATGACGGTCGAGGACGCCGTCGCGATGCTGGGCACCTACAGCAGGGTGATCGTCGCGTCCCCGGACGACCGCGCGCGGCGGCTGGCCGAAGCGCGCGCCACGTTGGTGGCGCGGTATCCCGGGGCGGACGTGATCGACATCCCCATGCAGGCGCGTTGCTGGCGCGCCGACCGGATCGCGCGCGGCGAGCTCTAAGGCCCGCATACGTCGCCGCCGCCGACGGTGTGTCAGCATTTGGACATGAATTCACGCAGCTTTGCCCGCATCGTTGGTGTTTCGGCCGTGACGGCGTGGGCGGCGCTGAGCGCACCTTTCGCCGCCCCGGCCGCATCCGCCGACCCCTGCACCGACGTCGCGGTGGTCTTCGCGCGCGGCACCCATCAGGAACCCGGCCTTGCCAACGTCGGGCAAGCATTCGTCGACTCGCTCACCGCGCAGCTCGGCGGGCGGTCCATCAGCGCCTATGCCGTCAACTACCCGGCCAACGACGACTACCACAACAGCGCCACGGCCGGCTCCACCGACGCCAGCGCGCACATCCAGGACGTCGCCGCCAGCTGCCCCAACACCAAGATGGTGCTCGGCGGGTACTCGCAGGGCTCGACGGTGATCGACCTGGCCAGCCAGACGCTGCCCGCCCCGGCGGCCGACCGCGTCGCCGCCGTCGCCCTGTTTGGCGAGCCCACCAGCGGTTTCTCCAGCATGCTGTGGGGCGGTCAGCCGCTGCCCACGATCAGCCCGGCGCTCGTCGGCAAGACGATCAGCCTGTGTGCCCCCGACGACCCGATCTGCTCCCCGGGCGGCAACATCATGTCGCACATGTCGTACATCGACAACGGGATGGTCAACCAGGCCGCGACGTTCGCCGTCAACAAGCTCGGGCAGGCGCCGCCACGGCCCCAGAACGGCTAGTTTCGTCCGGGCACGCTTCCGATGATGCTTAGGTCGGAAGTGTGAAATCCCTCGTTGCGTTGTCCCGCGACACGGTCGCGGTCCGGATCCTGGTAGCCGCGGTGCTCGGTGTTGCCGTCGCCGTCACGGTCGGCAACACGGTCGGCTGGCGGTTCGCCCTGATCGGCTGGGTCGTCACCGCCGGCGTCTATGTCGGATGGACCTGGCTCCTCCTCGCCGGAATGGACGCCGATCAAACCCGCGCCTATGTGACCCGCGAGGACCCGACCCGGTGGGTCGCCGACGCGGTCATCGTGTCGGCGAGCGTCGCGAGCCTCGCCGGGGTCGGCTATGTGGTGGCGGCGGGGTCGCACTCCGGCCCCAAAGCCGTACTGGCCGCGCTGCTGGGAATCGCGGCCGTCGCGGCGTCCTGGTTTTCGGTGCACACGCTGTTCACCGTGCACTACGCGCGGCTCTACTACGTCGACGAACCGGGCGGGATCAACTTTCACGACCCCGAGCCGCCCCGGTTCCGGGACTTCGCCTACGTGGCCTTCACCGTCGGCATGACCTATCAGGTGTCGGACACCGAGATCGGGCTGACCTCGATCAGGGCGACGGTGCTGCGCCAGGCGCTGCTGTCCTACCTCCTCGGCGCGGTGGTGCTGGCCGTCACGATCAATCTGGTTGCGGGGCTGGGCTCCAAGCTGTAGCGCCGGGCTAGTCTGGCCGGTATGGCCATCGAGTCCACCATGCTCGCCCTCGGCACCCCCGCGCCGCCCTTCTCGCTGCCCGACCCGGCCACCGGGGCCACGGTCAGCCTCGACGACCTCAGGGGCCCGGCGCTCGTGGTCACGTTCATCTGCAACCACTGCCCGTACGTCAAGCACGTCGCCGCCGGGCTCGCCGCGCTGGGCCGCGACCTCGCGGACAAGGGCGTCGCGATGGTCGGCATCTCCAGCAACGACGTCGTCACCTACCCGCAGGACGGGCCCGAGCAGATGGTCGCCGAGGCGCGCGGTCACGGCTGGACGTTCCCGTACCTCTACGACGAGTCCCAGGATGTCGCGCGCGCCTTCTCCGCGGCGTGCACGCCCGACACGTTCGTCTTCGACGGCGAGCGTCGCCTCGTCTACCGCGGCCAGCTCGACGATTCCCGCCCGGGCAACGACAAGCCGGTGACGGCGGCCGACGTCCGGGCGGCCGTCAACGCCGTGCTCGCCGGGCAGCCGGTCGACCCCGATCAGCGGCCGTCGATCGGGTGCGGCATCAAGTGGCGCTGAGCCGGTAGGTCGCGGCGCGGGCCCGGTTTGGGTGGGCTGAACTCTCTGGGTGCCTGACAGCACCGGCCCCCCGGGCGAATTCCGGCGATGGCTGTCGCGGCCCGTCCCGGCCAAGTACTCTGCGCGCGAGGGGGTCAGGTAGCCCACGGGCGGAAGGCTCGGGATATGCGGTTGGTGGTCGATCTCAACAAGTGCCAGGGCTACGCCCAATGCGTGCCGCTCGCGCCCGAGGTGCTGCAGATGGTCGGCGAGGAGGCTCTGGCCTACGACCCCAACCCCGACGACTCCCAGCGCCAGCGCGTACTGCGCGCGGCGGCGTCCTGCCCCGTGCAAGCCATCGTCCTGGAGCTCGATCCGCCGGCCGACCGAGACACCCGATGACGGCCGCTTCGCTGGTCGGCCGGCTCGTCGACGCGTTCAAGGCGGACGGCCGCATCGTCATCGTGGGTGCGTCGCTGGCGGGCCTGCGGGCGGCGGAAGCCTTGCGGGAGAAGGGCTTCCGTGGGCCGCTCACCATCATCGGCGACGAGCCGCACGAACCCTACGACCGGCCGCCGCTGTCCAAGCAGGTCCTCAAGGGCTGGGTGCCCGCCGATCACACGAAGCTCCCCCGCCTGCGTCCCGTCGACGCCGACTGGCGGCTTGGCGTGGCGGCCGTCGGCCTGGACCGATCCAACCGCCAGGTGCTGCTCGCCAACGGCGAGACGGTGAACTACGACCGCCTGCTGATCGCTACCGGAACCAGGGCGCGGCCGTGGTTCAACGCGAACGAGGCCGCCCTGCAGGGGCTTTTCACGGTGCGCACGTGCGACGACGCCGCGGGGCTGGCCGCCGCGCTCCGGGAGCGACCGCGCCGCGTGCTCATCGTCGGATCGGGGTTCGTCGGCTCCGAAATCGCCTCGGTGTGCCGCGATCTCGACCTCCCGGTGACCGTGGCCGAGCGCGGCAAGGCGCCCCTGAGCGGCGCGCTCGGTGGCGTGATCGGCGACATCGCCGCCCAGATGCAGCTCGACGCCGGGGTGGACCTGCGCACCGGCGTGGCGGTGGACGCCCTCGACGGAGACGCCGACGGCCACGTCCGCCGGGCCCGGCTCTCCGACGGCACCGAGCTGGACGTCGACGTAGTGGTGGCCTGCCTGGGTTCGATCCGCAACGTCGAATGGCTCGACGGTGCGCAGCTGGCGAGCGGGTTCTGGGGGGTGGCGTGCGACGCCGGGTGCCGCGCGTTCGACATCAACGGTGTGGTGACCGACAACATCTTCGTCGCCGGCGACGTGGCCCGCGCCCCGCACGTCCTCTACGAGTACGAGTTCATGTCCCAAGAGCATTGGGACAACGCAGTTTTCGGCGCCGAGGTGGCGGCCAACAACATGATCAGCCTGGAGATGGGACGACGGCCGCACCTGCCGCTTCCGTCGTTCTGGTCCGGCCAGTTCGGGGTCAACATCAAGAGCGTCGGGGTGTGCTCGTTCGGCGACGAGATCGTGTTCACGCAGGGCTCGCCCGCGCAACGCCGGTTCGCCGCGGCCTACGGATACCGCGGCCGCATCGTCGGGGCAGTGACGTTCAACCACGGCAAGTGGCTGCCGTACTACGCGTCACTGATCGAGCGGTCCGCGCCGTTCCCGCCGCCTCCGCCCGGCTACGACCGCCCCGTCATCTTCGAGCCGATGCCGGCCCGGTTCCCCGACCCCCGCGAACCGACCGCCATTCCCGACGTGGTGCTGACCGGACACGACCCCACCTCGCGCGGTGCGGAATTCCGGCCCAGGAGCCGATGATGGATGCCGAAACCGCCTGGGCCGAGGCGATGAAGTTCGAGAACCGCCCCAACCCGTACCCCTTCTTTCGGGAGCTGCGCGAAAATCCGGTGGCCAAGGTCTCCGCCAACACGTACGTCGTCACCGGGTATCGCGAGCTGCTCGCGTTGGCCCACGACCCGCGGATCAGCTCCGACACCCGCCGAAGCCCGGCGGGCCTGGGCGGCGAAAAGCCCACTGCCGGCAGCGAACACATGGAGGCCTACGGCGGCTCCCCCAGCATCATCGTTTCCGACCCACCCGAGCACGACCGGGCCCGCCGCCAGGTCATGCGCCATTTCGGTCCGCCGCACTCCCCTGGCCTGATCCCGGGCATGGAGCCGTTCGTCATGCAAATCGCCAACGAGATGCTCGAGGGGGTGAAGGCCCGCGGCACGACCCGCCTGGACGTGGTGGAGGACTTCGCCTACCCGATACCCGTCGCGGTTATCTGCAAGATCCTCGGCGTGCCGGTCGAAGACGAGCCGACGTTTCACGGCTGGATCTTCGACTTCATGATGGGCAGCGACCTCGGCCCGGAGGGCGCCACCGAAGAGGGCCGGGCGCTGGCCGAAAAGGGCCGCGCCGGCACCGCCGCTTTGCAGAACTACCTGGGCGGCCTGGTGCGCAAGTACGCGCGGACACCCGGCGACGGCCTGCTGTCCAAACTGCTGCACGACGACGGGCCCGACGGCCCGATGTCGGTGCAGGAGACGACGTCCAACGCCATGCTGCTGTTGGTCGCCGGTCACGACTCCACCGTGAACACCATCACCAATTGCGTGATGACACTGCTGCGCAACCCTGGCTCCTGGGATCTGATGCGGCAACGCCCCGAACTGATCCCGCGCGCCATCGAGGAGGTGCAGCGGCTGCAGTCGGCGGTGCAGTTCTTCCCCAGCCGCAGCGCCACCGCGGACATCGAGATCGGCGGGACGCTGATCCCGGCCGGGTCGGCGGTGCACCTCGTCTACGCCGCGGCGAACCGGGATCCGCGGCGGTTCGACAAGCCGGACCGCTTCGATCCGCTGCGCGAGGACAACGAGCATTTCGGTTGGGGCAGCGGCATTCACACCTGCATGGGCGGCCCGCTGGCGCGCCTGGAGGTCAACCTGGCGCTGGAGATCTTGCTGCGCCGCGTCGAATCTCCGAAGCTGGTCGTCGACCCGCCGCCGTATCGGCACAACCAGGTGTTCCGCGGGCCGCGGCACCTGTGGGTCGACTTCGCCGCGGTCGCCGACTGAAAGCGGCTATGGCCCAAGGGTGACGGGGTCGCCGACGCGGACGACGCCCGCCGACAGCACTTCGAGGTACGCGCCCGCGCACGGCTGCGGTCCGTGACCGCCCGTGTCACAACGATTCTCGGCCGCGGGCGTGCGGAGCGCCTGCGGGGCTCGGGGTAACGGTCCGTGCTCCAGCGTGGGCACCACGCACCGTGACGTGGACGTCAGGGCGCGCAGTCGCGCGCCCCCCACCACGAGTTCCCTTCCGATCCAGTCGCTTTCGCCATACGGCGGGTAGCCCGGTGGCGTCGCGATCACCAGGTTCGGCCGGTAGCGCAGCGCCTCGACGCCGATGTGGTCGAGGGTGGCCGTGGTGATGGCGTGCAGCGGGGCCTCGTCGGTGAACGAGTCGCCCGGGGTGGCCTGAGCGATCTCGAGGATGCGGCCCCCGACCTCGGCCTCGGATGCGTCCAACCCGAGCTCCAGCAGCTTTTCCGGATCCGGGCGTTCCAGCGTCGCGCCGGCCGGCCGCTGCCTGACCAGCCGGACCGTCCGTCCCAACAGCCGCGACAGCGTGTCGTCGACGACGGGGTCGTCGGACGCGAGGTGCGTCCCGTCGGGTAGCTCGATGCTCACCCGCCCCGTCTCCGCGTTGGCGGTGCACTTGAGCAGTCCGCGCCACAGCCGCGCCTGTTTGGCGCTGGCCACGTGCCCGGTCTCGGTGTCGATCAGGGCCAGCCGCCGGTCGCCCTCGGCCCCGCCCTCGTCGACGAACAGGCTGTCCACGCTCTCGCCCAGCATCGACTTCACCGGGTACCGGCGCAAACTCTGCACCCGCATCTGCACCTCTCCACCCAGCGCACATCCCACACACCGTTATGGAAACAGTATGTGTTTTACAGGTGGAGCGAGGCGACTAGCCCGGGCAGTAGGTCGACTCCGCGGCGCTGACCCAGCCGGTCATGTCCGCGAACGAGAAGCCCTTCGCGCTCATGCTGGAGTGCAAGTCGGAGGCGATCTCATCCGGCGTCTTGCCGGCCATCCGGTCGGCGCAGACCGCATGTCCCATCGCGATCATGTCGGAGTCGCTCGCGGAGGGCCAACTGAATCCCAGGTTTTTCAGTTTCGCCAAGTATGCGTCGTCGGTGGAGTCGGCAGATGCAATAGCGGTGCTTGCGGTGAGGGCGGCGCCGACCATCACCGGGATGGTCAGTTTGGCCAGCCAGCGAGGTGCAAACATTTCATACCCTTTCTTTTGTTGTCCGCGTCGAGTGTGTCGCCAGTATGGGCGTTCACGATAAACGAATATTCAAAATCTCGAAACTTGGGGCGAGCCGATTAGGACGTCACGACGATCGAGTCCTCGCCGGTGCGCCAGGCATTCGTGAAGGCGGTGACGGGGACCTGCGTGTCGGCGTACTCGGCGGCAGGGTCATTGAGGTGGACGACTTGCTTGTTGGTGTCGATCCCGGTGACGACCACGAAGTGATCGGCGTCCGTGTGCTGGTCGTTGGTGTGCCAGATGAACGCGTAGTTCACGTACGCGACGATCTTGCGGTTGTCGCTGAGGTAGTGCTCCAGCGCGGGCAGTCCGGTCCGGTCGTCGGGTTGCTTGTCCCAGAACATGGTCGATTTGATGCCGAAGTGCTTGAGCAGGACGACCTCGTCCGCCATCTCGATGCCGCCGTTGCCGTTGGTATGACTCGGGTCCCCGCGGGGGGCGTAAATGGGGCCGGGGTTGGTCCCCGACGGTGTGTTCTGGGCCAGCTTGATCATCTGGCGCTCCGTCGGCGACTGGCCGGTGACCTCGCCGACGACGTCGGCCACGGCCATCAGGCCGCAGTTGTCCTCGAGCGACTGCTCCTGCCAGTACTTGGCCGCCGCCGTGGGGTCGCCGTAGACGCCGTCGGTGGCCGTCGCCGCCGGGCCTTCCCCCGCGAGAAGGCAGGCCGAGGCGATGCACGCGGACGCCACTGCGGTGCGCGCCGCGGGTGCTAGCCGGTGCTTGAACATGATCGCTCGGAAAGACCAGTCGGAGATTCGAATTGCGTGCAAACCTAGCACCCACGGGGCGCGCCGTAGGCGGAAGATCGCACAGCCGGCGCTCATATTTCCAGTGGCAACGTGTGGTTAACCGAGCGGCGGCATTGCGACGCTAGCGAATACCCGATGTTATTCGCCATCAAATGGCAACTATTGCCCTGATCGACAATTTGCTACGGGCTTAATGGGCCAGCAGGCGTTTTTTCTGCTCGNGGATGCGCCCCCGCCGGCCGGGGCCACCGCCGGCGCCGCCGGTGCCGGCCATCGCGCGCCCGGCCATGCCGGCCAGCGCCATCTGGCTGAACAGGCTGCCCGCGCTCCCGGCGGACGCATCCGCGGCGGCCGCTGTGGCCGTCGGCAGCGCGACGGCCAGGGGCCGGATCATCGTCGTTTCGTAGGTCCAGGCCGGTGGAACCGACAGCGCCCCAATCGTTTTCGCCTCAGCCAGGCCGGCCGTCACCGCCGAGCCGCCGGCCAGGTTCGTGATCACCGGGAACGGTGAGGGCGGCACCGGCGCGTTGCCCGGCCACGCTTGGATCCCCGCCCACCCGCTGACGATGTCGTCGGTGTGGAAACCGGTGAGGGCGCCGACGACGTCGAACGGCAGGGCCACGAGCGTCCCTGGCGCGTCGATACCAAGCCCGGCCACGCTGGCTGGTGCGTCGAGGAAGATCGCAATGAGATCGCTTATCAGGCCGAGCGCGTCGAGCGGCGTCGCTTGGGCCGGTACCGCCGCCNAGAGCTATATAAGAGACAGGGGGACGACCCGCCTGCGTTGGTGCTCCTCGGCGGCGGCGCGAACGGCGTCAGCACCGTCGCCAGCGCGGACGCGCCGGCGTAGCCGTACATGGCGGCGGCGTCCTGGGCCCACATCTCGGCGTACTGCGCCTCGGTGGCCGCGATCGCCGGGGTGTTCTGGCCGAAGATGTTGCTCGCGATCAGGGCCAGCAGCATGCTGCGGTTGGCCGCGATCACCGGTGGCGGCACCGTTTCCGCGAACGCCGTCTCGTAGGCGGCCGCCGCGGCCGCCGCCTGGTTCGCGGCCTGCTCGGCCTGCGTGGCAGAGACTCTCGTCCACGTGACGTACGGTGCGACCGCGGCGGCCATCAACGCCGACGACGGGCCGAGCCAGGGCCCGGCGGTCAATGCCGCGAGCTCCGACTGATACGAGCTCGCGGCCGAATGCAGGGCGGCGGCCAATCCGTCCCACGCCGACGCCGCGGCCAGCATCGGCCCCGATCCGGGACCGGCGTACATGCGCGCGGAGTTGACCTCCGGCGGCAGCGCTGCGTAGTCCATGTCGTTCCCTCCGATCGGTTCGAAGCCGCCAGGCTTGGCCGGCTCCGGTGACGCGTACTGGGCGGCACAGCCAGAACCGAGCCAGCAAACGATCGCACTTCCTTCAGTAGTACATGTCCGGTACCCAAACGTTGCCAATACCGCGCCGACGGACGTGTTAAGGCTCGGTGTCGGAGGCGGCCACCGTGCGACCACGGACCGCGTCGTGTAGAAGAGTCTGGTGGACGAGGCGCCCAAATCGTTCGATCGGTCGACGTTGCACGAGGCGATGGTCAGGCGGCTGTATCGGCGGTCGTTGGCCGAGGGCCAAATCACGGTGCCGGCCGTCCCGGGCATGATCGACGAGTACGTCCAGCTGTGCGCCAACCTCTGCGCCACCCTGGGCGTTCCCTACACGCCGGAACAATCGATTCAGCTCAGGAAGGTGCTGGAAGGCGAGCTGGCGAAGGCGTTCAAGGCCTCCCAGCGTTCGGACATAGCGATCTCGTTTCAGCTCCCCTTCGGCACCGGCCTGAACTACCAGGTCAAAGCCGAATGGCGGACGGTCGAGGCCGACTACGACAACTGGGTCGCCACCCGGCCGCCGCCGCTGTTCGGCACCGAACCCGACGCGCGCGTGGTGGCGCTGGCCCGCGAAACGGGCGATCCCGCGACGGTTCGGGTGCTCGACGTCGGCGCGGGGACCGGCCGTAACGCCCTGGCCCTGGCCCGGCTCGGGCACTCCGTCGACGCGGTCGAGATGGCGCCGAAGTTCGCCGACGTCATGCGCTCGGAGGTCGAACGCGAATCGCTCGGGGTGCGCGTCATCCAGAGCGACGTCTTCACCGCGGTGGAGGGCGTCCACGACGAGTATCAGCTGATGGTGCTCTCCGAGGTGGTGCCCGACTTCCGCACGACCCACGAGTTGCGCGGCCTGTTCGAGCTCGCCGCCGACTGCCTGGCCCCCGGCGGACGCCTGGTGTTCAACACCTTCCTGGCGCGGCCGGGCTACACCCCCGACAACTCCGCGCGGGAACTCGGGCAGCAGTGCAACACCATGATCTTCACCCGGGACGAGGTGACCGGCGCCGCGGCGCAGCTACCCCTCGAGCTCATCGCCGACGATTCGGCCTACGAGTACGAGAAGGCGCACCTGCCCGAGGGGGCCTGGCCCCCAACGGGCTGGTTCGAGGGCTGGGCCAGCGGCCTCGACGTCTTCGATGTCCCGCGTGAGCAGTCGCCGATCGAGTTGCGTTGGCTCGTCTATCAGAAATCGAGCTGAATCCCCTTGCGCCGAACGTGCATTCACGGCGAAAATCCGGCGGATTTCTCGCCCTCAATACACGTTCGGCGCGGAACCTAGGCCGTCAGGTCGCGGGTGGCCGGTCCTTCGAGCAGGGTGCCGTCCGGCGCGAAGCGCGACCCGTGCAGCGGGCATTCCCACGCGTTGTCGGCGTCGTTCCAGTTCACGATCCCGCCCAGGTGCGGGCACACCGGCGAAACGCGGTGCTTGGTGCCATTGACGCCGCCGACACGGCAGCGGGCCTCCAGATGCCAGGGGGGCCCGCTCACCACGCCGCCCTCGCCGTTGACCGGGCTGCGACGGCCGGTGCGTATTGCCGGGGTGATCCAGCCCTTCGCCAGGTCGAACCCGACTTCGAGGTTGGCCTGCAGGGCCGTCAGCAGACCCGACAGCTCGTGCGGGCTCCAGCTGGCGAACGCGCTCGACCAGTCCATCCGCCCACCCAGGATGCGGCTCGACAGCGCCAGCGCGGCGGCGGGGCCGTTCGTCATGCCCCACTTGTTGAAACCCGTTGCGACAAAGATGGTTTCGGTGTTGGGAAGGATGGGGCCCACGTACGGCAGGTGGTCGATGGGCGTGTAGTCCTGCGCCGACCAGAAGTGGGTTTGCACGGCGCCGGGATAGTGCTTGCGCGCCCAGTCCGAGAGCTCCGCCAGGGATTTCGCGGGGCTCTTCTTGCGACCCACCGTGTGGCCGGCCCCGCCCACAATCAGCCGCTCCCCGTCGGCGACGGGCGCGTAGCGCACCGAACGCGTCGGCGAATCGGTGGAAATCATCATCGGCCGGGTGATGGTGCCGGGGACCTTGAAGGCCAGGCAGTAGGACCTGCTTGGCTTGACCCGCGCGAAATAGCCGCCGCGATCCAGGATCGGGATCCCCGTGGCGAGCACCAGCTGGCCGGCCTCGAGTTCGACGTCGCGCTGTGCGGCGTCGTTGACGTGCACGCGCACGCCCTTGCCGCGCCACGACACCCGCCGGACCCGGGCGTGCTCGACCAGCCGTCCCCCGCGATCGAGGAGCTCGGTGGCCAGCGAGTCCAGGAACGGCATGGGGTCGAACTGCGCCTGGTCGGGCAGCCGCACGCCGCCGTGGTACGGAAACGGCACGTCCGCGTCGTCGTCCCACACCGCGGGCAGCCCCACCGCCTCGCAGGCCTTCAGCTCCGCGCGCGCGGAGCTGACCCCCTTTGCGGACTGGGCGTAGGTGTAGGCGTCCTCGCGCTGCACCGCGATGCCGCGCGACTCGCAGTGCTGCAGCACCCAGTCCTGGCCCTCCCGGTTGCCGTCGACGTAGGCCCGCGCCACATCCCTGCCGTGCCTGGGCAGGAGCCTCGACAGCTGGGTGCCCTGCAGCAAGCTGATCTTGGCGGTGGTGTTCCCGGTGGCGCAGGCACCGACGGTGCGCGCCTCCAGCACCAACGTGTCCATGCCGGCGCGGGCCAGCAGGACGGCGGTCATCAGCCCGGTGATCCCGGCGCCGACGACGATGACGTCGGCGGAACGGGGACCGTCATCAAGCCGGCTTGCAGCCCAAGGCTGTTCGGCCCGGTCGGCCATCCATAAAGAGGTCACGGCTGGCTGATACCCGCGAGGGACCGGGGAAAACCTGGCCACCGCCGGCGCAGTGCCGGTCACGCCCGTTTGAGCTGCGCTCGCGCCTCTTTGACCTTTGCGGCGGCGGCACGGTCCGCCCGCTCCGCCTTGTCATATACGGCCTCGGCCCGGTCGAGTCGGCGCTGGGCTTCGCGCACGGCCGCGCGCGCATCGTCGCGTTCGGCTTGACGAAGCGACAGCGCGTCGCCGGCCTCGGCCTTTTCCCGCTCGGCGTCGTTGATGGCCGCCTTCAGCTTGTCCAGGCGCCGCTGCGCGGCCGTGCTGGAGCGCTTGGCAGGCGTCGAGGCGGGCCCCGCGTCGCCGACGCCGAACCCCGACCAGCGCTCGGGTTTGGTCAGCCGGCCGAGCCGCCGGGTGACGTCGGGGTCGGCGACCGCGGCCTGCAGCGTGCCGGTCACGTCCTCGCGCACCGATGCCGACGGCCGCGTCACGTCGGCGGTTTGCAACGCGGCCCGGGTGAGTTCGTCGATCAGTTTGTGTTGCTCGGCCGACAGGCCGCGGATTCTTTCGCCGGCCATCTCGGCGTGCGCGGCCCGCAGGCGGTCGCCGAGGTCGGACAGGCGCTTCGTGGCGTCCGTCCGCCGGAGCGCCAGCCGGTTGACGATCCAGGCCGCCGTCGTCGGCTTGCGCGCCGCCGCGATCCGTTCGGCGGCCGCCGCGTCGCCGCGCTCCTTCGCCTCGGCGACCAATTTGGTGCGTAGCGCCGTGAAGGCGCCGGGCTCCGCACAGTACAGACTGTCGAGTTCGTCGTCGGCCATGACGCCATGATCCCTCGCGGGGCGCCTCACGTTTCAGTGCGAACGCCGTGGGCTACATGATTCGCATGCCCGCACGCGACGCAAGCAGCGATTCGGCGGCCTGGCCTCGCCGGTTCCTGTTGGCCGTGCTGATCTTCGTCGGGCTGATGGGCGCGATCGAGACGGCGTCGTTGACGCGCTGCCCGCACGGCGTTTGCCCGCGCCACAGCGTCGCAGCGAAAACGCCTGCCGCCGCGCAAATAACGATCACGCCGGGCGCGGGCGCACACGACGTCGACCCGCTCGCACCGGTGCTGGTGAAAGTCGACGGGGGGACGCTGACCGACGTGCGCATGGTCAACGACAGCGGCAAATCGGTACAGGGCGTGATGACCCCGGATGACACCGTCTGGAAGCCCACCGTCCCGCTGGGGTACGGGCGCACCTACACGCTGACCGCCACCGCGCAGGGGGCCAACCGCGTTGCGGCCACGCAGGTTTCGTCGTTCTCGACGCTGCGGCCGTCCAACCAGACCAAGGTTTCCTTCACCACGACGGCCGAGGCCGCGCTGCACGACGGCGGCACCTACGGCGTCGGCACCGTGGTCGTCGCGCACTTCGACGAGCAGATCTCCGACCGGGCCGCCGCCGAGCGGCAGCTCAAGATGACGACCAACCCACCGGTGCCGGGCTCGTGGTTCTGGGTCGACGGGCAAAACGCACACTGGCGTCCCGAGCGCTACTACGCCCCGGGAACCACCGTCACCGCCGAGGCCAAGATCTACGGAATCGCCTTGGGCGACGGCTTATTCGGGCAGGACGACACGCGGGTGTCGTTCCGGATCGGTGACGCTCACGTATCCATCGCCGACGACGCCACCCATCAGGTCAGCGTGTTCGACAACGGGGCACTGGTCAGGACCATGCCCACGTCGATGGGAATGGGCGGCACCGACGACGTCGCCGGGCACATCATCTCGTTGTGGACCCCGCCGGGCATCTACACCGTGCTCTCCAAGGGCAACCCGGTCGTGATGGACTCCTCGACGTTCGGGCTGCCCAAGAATTCGCGCCTCGGCTACCGCGAGACCATCAACTGGGCCACCAAGATCAGCACCGACGGCATCTACCTGCACGAGCTCGATGCGACGGTGTGGGCCCAGGGCCACCGGGACACCTCGCACGGCTGCCTGAACCTGAACGCCGACAACGCAAGGTGGTTCTACGACTTCTCGGTGCCCGGCGACGTGGTCGAGGTCCGCAACAGCGGCGGACCGCCGTTGACGGTGGCCCAGAACGGCGACTGGACGCTGAGCTGGGACCAGTGGCGCAAGGGCAGCGCGTTGCAGCCGGCGTCCTAGGCCTCGATGCCGAGTTGTTCTCGCACTCAACGTCATTCCACCCACCGCCGGTGCCGCTCGACGACTCGATGGTCGACGTTCACCGCGTATTCGCGCAACACTCCCCCGGGAAAGTCTTGACTCATTCCAAATAAGAGAGTGATATGGACCACGTGTCCTCATCGGCGAGCAACGCGGACAGGCTGCGCATGGCCGACCTGCGGGTGACTCGGCCCCGGCTTGCCGTCCTGGAGGTCGTGCACGCCAATCCCCATGCCGACACCGACACGATCTTCAACGCGGTGCGGGACGGTTTGCCCGACGTTTCCCGCCAGGCCGTCTACGACGTGCTCGGCGCGCTGACCGCCGTGGGCCTGGTTCGCCGGATCCAGCCACTGGGGATGGTCGCTCGTTATGAAGCCCGGGTCGGCGACAACCACCACCACGTCGTGTGCCGCGCCTGCGGGGTCATCGCCGACGTCGACTGCGCTGTCGGAGAGGCGCCGTGCCTGACGCCGTTGGACGACAACAAGGTGCTGGATGGCTTCGTCCTAGACGAGGCTGAAGTCATCTACTGGGGCATGTGCCCCGATTGCACGACCCCAGATCCTTGATCACTCCCGTGATCGCAGCCCTATTCACCAAACACCGAAAGGAATGTTGTGTCCGAGAGCGAAAACCCGGCAATCCCCGCGCCCGAGCCTAAAGCGCATGCGCCCCTGACGAACCGGGACTGGTGGCCGGATCAGATCGACGTTTCGACCCTGCACCCGCACTCGCCGCAGGCCAACCCGCTCGGCGACGACTTCGACTACGCCGCGGAGTTCGCCAAGCTTGACGTCGACGCGCTCAAGGCGGACGTCATCTCGGTGATGACCACCTCGCAGGACTGGTGGCCCGCCGACTACGGCCACTACGGCGGCCTGTTCATCCGGATGAGCTGGCACGCCGCGGGCACCTACCGTATTCAGGACGGCCGCGGCGGCGGCGGCCAGGGCATGCAGCGCTTCGCCCCGCTCAACAGCTGGCCGGACAACGTGAGCCTGGACAAGGCCCGCCGGCTGTTGTGGCCGGTCAAGAAGAAGTACGGCAACAAGATCTCCTGGGCCGACCTGATCATCTTCGCGGGCAACTGCGCGCTGGAGTCGATGGGATTCAAGACCTTCGGCTTCGCCTTCGGGCGCGAGGACGCCTGGGAACCCGAGGAGATCCTCTGGGGCGAAGAGGACGAATGGTTGGGCACCAACAAGCGCTATTCCGGTGAGCGCGCCCTCGCCCAGCCGTACGGCGCGACCACCATGGGCCTGATCTACGTGAACCCCGAGGGTCCCGAGGGCAAGCCGGATCCCATCGCCGCCGCGATCGACATCCGCGAGACGTTCGGGCGGATGGCGATGAACGACGAGGAGACCGCCGCACTCATCGTCGGCGGGCACAGCTTCGGCAAGACCCACGGCGCCGGCAGCGGCGATCTGGTGGGCCCCGAGCCGGAGGCCGCCCCGATCGAGCAGCAGGGCCTGGGCTGGAAGAGCTCGTATGGCACCGGCGTGGGCAAGGACGCCATCACCAGCGGCCTGGAGGTGGTCTGGACGCCGACGCCGACCAAGTGGGACAACACCTTCCTGGAGACGCTGTACGGCTACGAGTGGGAGCTGACCAAGAGCCCCGGCGATGCCTGGCAGTTCGTCGCCAAGGACGGCGCGGGTGCGGGCACCATCCCCGACCCGTTCGGCGGGCCGGGTCGCGCCCCGACGATGCTGGTCACCGACATCTCGATGCGCGAGTCGCCGATCTATCGCGACATCACGCGGCGTTGGCTGGACCACCCCGAAGAGCTGACCGAGGCGTTCGCCAAGGCCTGGTACAAGCTGCTGCACCGCGACATGGGCCCGATCAGCCGCTACCTCGGCCCGTGGATTCCCGAGCCGCAGCTGTGGCAGGACCCGGTTCCGCCGGTGGACCACGAGCTGGTCGACGACAAGGACGTCGCGGCGCTGAAGCAAAAGGTGCTCGACTCCGGCCTGTCGGTGCCGCAGCTGGTCAAGACGGCCTGGTCCGCGGCGTCCAGCTTCCGGCGCACGGACAAGCGGGGCGGCGCCAACGGGGTGCGGCTGCGCCTCGAGCCGCAGCGCAACTGGGAGGTCAACGAGCCCTCGGAGCTGGACAAGGTGTTGCCCGTGCTGGAGAAGGTCCAGCAGGACTTCAACGCGTCGGCGTCGGGCGGCAAGAAGATCTCGCTGGCCGACCTGATCGTGCTGGCCGGATCCGCGGCCGTTGAGAAGGCGGCCAAGGACGCCGGCTACGAGATCGAGGTGCACTTCGCGCCCGGGCGGACCGACGCCTCCCAGGAGAGCACCGACGTGGAGTCCTTCGCGGTGCTCGAACCGCGGGCCGACGGGTTCCGCAACTACATCCGCGCCGGCGAGAAGGCTCCGCTGGAGCAGTTGCTGCAGGAGCGGGCCTACCTGCTGGGCGTGACCGGTCCGGAGATGACGGTGCTCGTCGGTGGGCTGCGGGCCCTGGGCGCCAACCACGGCGGCAGCAAGCACGGCGTGTTCACCGACCGGCCCGGCACGCTGACCAACGACTTCTTCGTCAACCTGCTCGACATGGACAACGCGTGGAAGGCGTCCGAGACGGCGGAGAACGTCTACGAGGTCGTCGACCGCAAGTCGGGCCAGAAGAAGTGGACGGCCACCGCCAACGACCTGGTGTTCGGGTCGAACTCGGTGCTGCGCGGGCTCGCCGAGGTGTATGCCCAGGACGACAACGCGGGGAAGTTCGTCGAGGACTTCGTCGCGGCCTGGGTCAAGGTCATGAACGCCGACCGGTTCGACCTGAAGTAACAGCCCGCTAGCAAGCGACGCCCCGCGGGCCATCGGTCCGCGGGGCGTCGTGCGTCGCGGGGGTGGCGGGCCGGGGCGTTTCGCGACACATAACCTACGCACACGACACGCCGGGCGGTCGCAGTCGTTTATGTCTCGGTGCAGCGGCGGGAGTGACGCGGCTCTGGGTTCAGCGCGGGAAGTCCCACTGGCCGTAGTCGGGCGCGAGGACGTCGTCGATATCCACGTTGATCCCGCCCAGCAGCGGGCTCGGGTTCGACGGGCTGTTGACCACGGCCTGATACAGCACCGCGGCCGGTTCGCGCTCCCCGTTCGACCACGACCGGGTCTGCCAGGCCCAGCGGTGGCCCGGGGTGGTCGAGTTTCCGACGACGCCGTCGCGGATCGCCCACCCGCACGCACGGGCGTGGCCATAGATCCCGGTGCGGCCCACGCCCAAGGCAGAGTTGATGCCCCGGAACCATTGCACCGCAGCGCCATTCCAGGTGCTCTCGTCGATGTTGTCGTCGACGCTGAAGAAGATCGGGGCCGAGGCCGTGCCCCCCGCCGCGTTGTGCAGCTGCAGGGCGGTGTGCGCGTCGGCCACGCCGCCGTCATACCCGCGGGTGTAATCCGACGGGTCGGGCCAGCCGGGCTTGCCGTATTGGAAGTTGCTGACGATTTGAAGGCCGGCCGCGCGCAGCGCGTCCGCATACTCGCGGGTGATGGGCTTCGCCTCGAAGTTCGCGCCGGGCCGCGACGCGGACACGTAGTTCACCACCCCGGCGTAGCCGGCGCCTTTGATCTCGTCGGGTGCGATGCGCCGCTCGGCGAAATCGATCAGCTGCGTGTCGGCGGCCCGCGCCTTGGGCTCGTTGGCCGGCGCGGCCGCCGCGCCCAATCCCAGGAGAACCGGTGCGGCGAATTTGAGGACGTCGCGCCGTGAGACCGATCGCACGGCGCGATGGTAACAAAGTCAGATTCGGTGCTCGGCCTTGATGAATTGTGCGGCCCGCTCGCCGATGACGACGCAGGGGGCCATGGTGTTGGCGCTGGTGATGCGGGGCATGATCGACGCGTCGGCGACGCGCAGGTTCTCCAGCCCGTAGACCCTCAAGCGTCCGTCGACCACCGACATGGCGTCGCGGCCCATCTTCGCCGTCCCGCATTCGTGCCAGTAGGTGGTCACGGCGTCGCGCAGGTAGGCGTCCAGCTCGGCGCCCGACAGGTCGCCCGGCATCACCTCCCGCGCGACGAACGGACGAAGCTCCGGGGCATTGCCGATCTCGCGCAGGGTCTCGATGCAGGCGGTCGCGGTCTTGAGGTCTTCGGGGTCCGACAGCGCGTTGGCCTCGATCCGGATGGCATCGGACGGGTCCGGACCCGACAACCGCAGCCGACCGCGGCTGCTGGGGTGAGTCGGCGAGCCAAATAGGATCCAACTGTTCTGTGGCAGGCCGTATTTCGCGACGTTCTCTGGCGTGGATTTCGGGAAGGGCCCCAGGCACGCGAACAGGTCCGGACCCTGGATGTCGGCCGCCCCGGAGTCCCAGAACAGCGCCGCGGCGGCCTGCGTGTTGCCCCGCAGATCTTCGGGAAATTCCCACACGCAATCGAACCCGAAGTGGTCCTGGAAGTTGCGTCCGACGCCGGGCAGGTGATGGCGGACCGTTACCCCGGCGCCCCGCAACTCCGCTTCGTCGCCGACGCCCGATTGCATCAGCACCTTGGGCGTATGGATCGCGCCGAGCGACAGCACGACCTCGACGTCGGCGGCGACGTGGTGCACCGCGCCGCCGTGCACGACCTCGACGCCGACGGCCCGGTTGCCCTGAAAAACCACCCGCGTGACCAGGGCGTGCGGCAGCACCGTCAGGTTCGGCTTGTCCAGGTATGGGGCGGTGTAGGTGCGAAACACCGACAGCCGCTTCCCGGCGCGCCAGCGCAGGTCGAGGATCGCCGCGCCGCGGGTGTCCTCCATCAGGCGGCCGTTGGGGCTCTGGTAGGTGGGAATCCCCAGCGCCCGCGCGGCCTGCAGCGTCGCGGTCGCCAGCGGATGCGCGCCGGGCGCGGGTTGTACGAACACCGGACCGCCCCGGCCCCGATGGTTGGGCTCGCCGACGCCGTACCAGTCCTCGATGCGCCGGTACAGATCGAGGACGGGCTCGTACGCCCAGGCCCGTTCGCCCGATTCGGCGGCGAAGTGGTCCCAGTCGCTGCGGTGACCGCGCGCCCACACCATCAGGTTGATGCTGGATCCGCCGCCCAGCACCTTGCCCATCGAAAACGGGATCGAGCGCCCGTGGATCCGCGGGTCGGGCTCGGACGCGAAGCCCCAATCGCGCTCGCTCCCGAGGTTTTGCGGCCACTGGCCCGCCTCGGTGACGCTGGGGACTTCGTCGGTGCCGCCGGCCTCCAGCAGCAGCACCTTGACGTCGGGGTTTGCCGCCAACCGGCCGGCGATCACCGAGCCCGAGGATCCCGCCCCGCACACGATGACGTCGTAACGCGCCTCCAACACAGCACCCACTGATTGCTCCTCAATTCTAGCTGGGTATAGCTACCTATACCTGAGTCCACGAATTGGTGAGCCGCACGGTTCACGCCGTTGTGCGCTGACGGCTTCGAGTGTCGGCCCAGGGTGGTCCCGGCCTCGATTGCGTCAATTAGGTGGGCGAACTATAGTCTGGACACATGTCCAGTTTGCTGTCGCGGGGTTCGGGAGTCCGTTGAGAGCGATGGATTGGGGGGCGGTCGCCCGCGTTGTTTCGTCGGCGGATAAGAGTTGAGTATGCGAATTGCCCTGCTGTCCTATCGCAGTAAGGACCATTGCGGCGGACAGGGCGTCTACGTGCGCCATCTCAGCCGCGGCCTGGTCGACCTGGGCCACGACGTCGAGGTCTTCTCCGGCCAGCCCTACCCGGAGCTGCTCGATCCGAGGGTGCGGCTGACCAAGGTGCCCAGCCTGGACCTCTACCGCGAGCCCGACCCGTTCCGGGTGCCGCGTCCCAGCGAGATCCGCGACTCGATCGACCTGCTGGAACTCCTGACGGTGTGGACGGCGGGCTTCCCCGAACCGCGGACGTTCACCATGCGCGTCGCCCGGCTGCTGGCCGAACGGGCGGACGAGTTCGACCTCGTGCACGACAACCAGAGCCTGGGCACCGGGCTGCTGGCGATCGCCGACACCGGGCTTCCGGTGGTGGCCACGGTCCACCATCCCATCACCCGCGACCGGGTGCTCGATGTGGCGGCCGCGCGGTGGTGGCGAAAGCCGTTGGTGCACCGCTGGTATGGCTTTTCCAAGATGCAGGAACAGGTGGCGCGCCGGATCCCCGACCTGTTGACGGTCTCGTCGTCGTCGGCCGCGGACATCGTCGCCGACTTCGGCGTCTCCGCGGAGCAACTGCACGTGGTGCCGCTGGGGGTGAACACCGAACTGTTCCAGCCGAGTTCGCAGCCGCGGCAACCGGGCCGGGTCATCGCGATCGCCAGCGCCGACACCCCGCTGAAGGGAGTCCGCACGTTGCTGCACGCGGTCGCGAAGCTGCGCACGCGCCGCGACCTCGAGTTGCGGCTCGTGGCCAAGGTGGAACCCAACGGCCCCACCCACAAACTCATCGCCGAACTCGGAATCTCCGACATCGTCCACATCACCAGTGGGCTTTCGGACGAGGCGCTCGCCGCGCTGTTCGCCTCGGCCGAGGTCGCCTGCATTCCCTCTCTCTACGAAGGCTTTTCGCTGCCCGCGGTGGAAGCCATGGCCAGTGGAACACCGATCGTGGCGAGCCGGGTGGGCGCGCTACCCGAGGTGCTGGGCACCGACGGCGCCTGCGCCGAGCTGGTGCCGCCCGCCGATGTCGACGCCCTGACCCGCGCGCTCGGCGAGGTCCTCGACTCGCCGGAAAAGCGCCGCACCATGGGCAAGGCGGGCCGCGACCGCGCGATCAGCGTGTTCAGCTGGGAGGCGGTGGCCGCGCAAACCGTGCGGGTCTACGAGCGGGCGATCGCGCGATGCTGACCGTCGATTTCGACCGGCTCGCTATCGGGCCGTCCACGAAGGTGATCGACGTCGGTTGCGGGGCGGGCCGGCATGCGTTCGAAGCCTATCGGCGCGGCGCCGACGTGGTCGCCTTCGACCGCGACGCCTCCGAATTGCGTTCCGTCGACACCATTCTGCGTGCGATGGCCGAAACCGGAGAGGCGCCGGCGGCGGCGTCGGCGAAGGTTGTCCTCGGCGACGCGCTGAGCCTGCCCTACGCCGACGAGACGTTCGACTGCGTGATCGCCTCGGAAATCCTCGAACATGTCCCCCAGGACGACGCCGCGATCGCCGAACTAATCAGGGTCCTCAAAGTCGGTGGCACGCTGGCGGTCAGCGTCCCGCGATGGCTTCCCGAGCGGGTGTGCTGGCTGCTCTCCGACGAATACCACGCCAACGAGGGCGGCCACGTGCGCATCTACAAGGCAAGCGAGCTGCGGGACAAGATCGCCGGCGGCGGAATGGAACTCACGCACACCCATCACGCGCACGCGCTGCACTCGCCGTTCTGGTGGCTGAAATGTGCTGTCGGCGTGTCAAACCCCGACCATTTCGCGGTGGCCACCTACCACAAGCTGCTGGTGTGGGATCTGATGCGAAGGCCCAGGGTCACGCAGCTGGCCGAGTCGCTGCTCAACCCGCTCGTCGGCAAGAGCGTGGCGATGTATTTCACCAAGTCGAAATCCACGGAAAGCGAAGCGGCCCTGGGGTATTCAGTTGCATCGGGGTAACGCACCGGCCGTTCCGGGTGTTCTCACATCCGCCCAATGCCGGCAGACCGCGCTGTCGATAGCCGCCGCCCAGGAACCGTCGGGCGCCATCCCCTGGTTTGCGGGTGGGCATACCGATCCGTGGGATCACGTGGAATGCGCGATGGCGCTGACGGCCGCGGGGCTGCTGGAGCCGGCGCGGGCCGCGTTCGACTGGAGTCGCCGCACGCAGCGCCCCGACGGCTCGTGGCCCATTCAGACCCGGGCCGGGGTCATCGAAGACCACAACAGCGACAGCAACTTCTGCGCCTACATCGCCGCCGGCGTGTGGCACCACGCGCTGATCACCGGCGACGAGTCCTTCGCCGCCCGGATGTGGCCGGTGGTGCACAAGGCGATCGACTTCGTCATCGACCTGCAGTTCGGCTATGGCGAGATCGCTTGGGCCCGAAGCGAAGACGGGCCCTTGCCGGAAGCCCTGCTGACCGGATGCGCCAGCGTGTTCCACAGCATCCGTTGCGCGCTGGCGCTGGCGGTGCTGGTCGGGGATCCGCAACCGGAGTGGGAACTGGCGCTGGGGCGCCTGGGCCACGCGATTGCCGCGCACCCGGAGGCGTTCACCGAAAAGGACCGCTACTCGATGGACTGGTACTACCCGATCCTCGGCGGTGCGCTGCGCGGCCCGGCGGCCGCCGCGCGGATCAGGGAGCGCTGGGAGGACTTCGTGGTCGGCGATCTCGGCATTCGCTGCGTCGGCGACCGGCCGTGGGTGACCGGCGCCGAAACCTGCGAACTGGTGATGGCCCTGGATGCCATCGGCCACCGGTCCGCCGCGCAGCGGCAGTTCGCCGCGATGCAGCACCTGCGCGAAGAGGACGGGTCCTATTGGACGGGCCTGGTTTTCGCCGACGGGAAGCGCTGGCCCGAGGAGCGCACCACCTGGACCGGCGCGGCGATGATCCTGGCGGCCGACGCGTTGTCGAACACCACGGCAGGCGCCGGCATTTTCCGCGGTGATGGATTGCCGATGGGACTGCAGACGGACTTCGACTGCGAATGTGTGGCTACCGGTCCGGGCTGGTGACCCCGCCTGGGCCGATGGCAGCACCGGCCTGCCCGCCGGTGCGTTCGAGCACCCGCAGCGACCCGGTGGCCGATACCTCGCGGAACTGACCGGAATCCATCGCGCGGCAATAGAGGTGGTAGGGCGGGCGGCCGCCGTCGCGCGGGTCCGGGAACACGTCGTGGATGAGCAGCGCCCCGCCAACCTCCACCCACTTCGCCCAGCCGTCGAAATCGTCGGTCGCGGCCTTTTCGGAGTGGCCGCCGTCGATGAACAAGAACTGCAGCGGTGTTCGCCAGCCGCGGGCGACTACCGGTGAGCGGCCCACGACGGCGACGACGTGGTCGTCGAGGCCCGCGGCGTCGAGCGTGCGACGGAAGGTGGGCAGCGTGTCGAATAGCCCTGTGACGTCGTCGACCATCGTGGCGTCGTGGTACTCCCAGCCCGCTTGGTGTTCCTCCGAGCCGTGGTGGTGGTCGATCGTGTACAGCACGCCGGCGGCTTGTTGCGCCGCCGCACCCAGCAGCAGGGTCGATTTGCCGCAGTAGGTGCCGATCTCGACGCCGACTCCGCCGCCGAGGTACCGCAGCGCGGCGTCGTAGAGCGCGCGTCCCTCGTCGGGCGGCATGAAGCCTTGCACCCGCTCGGCCATCGCAAACAGGCGCTCGGTTGAACTGACGTCGGCGCGGCTCATGAGCCGAACCTATCTGGCGCCTGCACGCCTCCGGCCAGCGGGATCGCCGCGGTCGCTTTACGATCATGCTGTGCGCGTGTCTGCCCGCAACTGGGTTGATGCCGGCTTGGCGGTGGTGGTGATCGCAGCCGGGCTGACGATGCTGCCGTCCGCGACGCCGACGGCAGCCGCGGCGAACTGTCCGCCGGTCCAGGTCGTCTTCGCCCGCGGTCGATATGAATCCCCGGGGGTGGGGGCGCTCGGCAACGCGTTCATCAGCGCGCTGCGGTCCAAGGTGTCGAAGAACATCGGCGTCTACGCCGTGAATTACCCCGCCGACACGCAGATCGACATCGGCGCCAACGACATGAGCCACCACATCCAGGACATGGTCAACAATTGCCCGAACACCCGCCTGGTGCTGGGCGGCTACTCGCTGGGCGCGGCGGTCACCGACGTGGTGCTGGCGGCGCCCATCAGCGCGTTCGGCTTCGACAGCCCCCTGCCGCCGGGCATCGACGAGCACATCGCCGCCGTCGCGCTGTTCGGCAACGGAAGCCAGTGGGTCGGTCCGATCACGAACTTCAACCCGACCTACAACGACAGGACCATCGAGCTGTGCCACGGCGCGGATCCCATCTGCAACCCGGCCGACCCGAACACCTGGAAAGAAAACTGGCCGCAACACCTGGCCAGCGCGTACATCGATGCGGGCATGGCCAACCAGGCCGCAGACTTCGTCGCGGGCAAGCTCTAACTGACCACTTGGGCGGNCTCGACGGGGTCCGCGGCCCGACGGGCGCCGGCGCGCTTGGCTTGGGCGGCCGCGGCCTGATGGACCTCGCCGACAATCGTGGGCAGCACCGCGGCGTCGTACCACTGCAGCCAGCGACCGCATTGGTTGGCCAGCATCCGAACGTGGCGCAGGTCGGCCTCGCCCGGAACGGCGTCGCGCTCGCGCTGATGGGTCGAGACCACGCCCCGGACCTTCCCGTCGTCGTCCAGGATCGGGGTGGACACGCACGAGCGCACGTTGTTCGCCTGCAGGATTTCCCGGGCGGATTCGCTGAACATCGGCGAGCTGTCGACGTCGGCGACGACCACTTGACGGGCATTGCCAAACGCATGCCCGCACGCGGTTTCGGGTTCGTCCAGGTAGCTGAAGGCGTCGACGAAGTGCTGGCCGAAACCGCGCTTACCTTCGATTTGCAGACCGCCGTGCACCGGGTCGCGCAACTGAACGGTTCCGCCGTCGGAGCCGCAGCGCGTGACGGCGGCACGCATCAACTCCGCGAGTACCTCGCTGCGGTTCGAGCACGCGCGACCCCCGATCGTGAACGGCAAGGGCGGCGGCGGCGCGGCGGGGCCCGATCGCCCGTCGCTACCGGGCGACAGCAATTCGGCGGCCACGGCGCGCAGCTTCACATTGCGACGCTGAGAGACGTCCCGCAACATCTCGAAGGCCACCTGGTCATCCAGGCCGTACCGCTGCTGTAGAGCCGCGATGGCGAGGCGAATAGTGGTTCGCGACAGCCTGGCTCCCACCGAGAGGGTCGCTCCCCTGTGTGCGTCGCCGGTAGTAACAGCCATCGGGTCCCCTTCGCTCATCGAGGAGCGCGTCAATGAACATGGGGACCGACTGCTTGATCAACCCAGACCTGGCTGGACCATACACCACGGTCACCATGCCGCCGGTGACATTTTTCCGGTTTCCCGGGCGTACGTCCGGCATTCAATCTCAGGCTTCGTAGGTGACCTGATACCAGTGGCGTACCGGCTTGTGGCTCGTGTCCGCCTGACCGGTGTCCGTCACGCTCACGACGTTGACGTCCGTCACGCCGGCATTGTGCGCCTCGATGTAGCGCTCCAGTTCGTGCAGAAGCGCGCTATGCGGTTGGGCCGGGTTCGCGAGCGCCTTGGTCCTGTGTGTTTCTGCCACGCGAAGAATTATGCTCGGCCATCGGCCTTCTCGCAGCGTTCGTTAATGGCCTGTGTCGCAAGCGATTCCATTAATGGGCGATTAGGGCGGGCGGAATCAAATGCGGGATCGCCCAAATCGGCGTGACGGAAATGGTGATGGCGCCGTTCCGCCGGCAGGCTTCAGGCGGGGGTGTCGGTGCTCGAGTACAGCTTGAAGTCGCGGGTAACCTGGCCGACCGCCCCGGCGGCGTGCCGACGGGTTGCACAAGAGGGATGGCGGCGCATCGCCGCGTGGCGCTCTCGTTCGAGGCGGCGGGCAGCAACCCACGCCGGATGAGATTGAAGGAAAATTACCGTCGCCCCCGGTGCATCCGCCACGATTCCAACTCCTCCCGAGCAACCTGCCAAAAGCTATCAACAGTGGTTATCGGTTCGTGATTCCAGAATGCCCTACCAATCCTGAGACCAAACCACGCGCCAACGTGAGAATTGGCCATGAATTTTGGCGTAATCCAAAACCACTACCTGCCGTCGTCCGATTGCGTCCGGCGGCGAACCACACCGTAACGACGGCCACCGACAAGATTTCCCGTTTCGCGTGCGGGCGGCGCCGGCTGCTATCGTGCGTTGCTTATGCCAGAGATCGACCGCCGCCGCATGATGCTGACGGCCGGGATCGGAGTGCTGGCAGCCGCGCTGCCGCTTCCAAAGTCCCAGGCCTACCCCCGCCGACCGGGATCGCCCGAGTTCCCACCGCCCGCCGCGCCCAGCGGCCAGGCCGGGGCCTACATTTTCCAGGACGAGTTCGATGGTCCGGCCGGCTCGGCCCCCGATGCGTCGAAGTGGGCCGTGGCCAAAGCTCGCGAGACGATCAAGGACCCGACGTACTGGGAGCGTCCCGAGAACATCGGGCAGTACCGCGACGATCGCCACAACGTATTCCTCGACGGCAACTCCAACCTGGTCCTGCGCGCCGCTAAGGATGGACCCGCCTACTACAGCGGCAAGGTCCAAAGCCTGTGGCGGGGCGGCGTGGGCCACACGTGGGAGGCCCGGATCAAGCTCAATTGCCTGACCGCCGGCGCCTGGCCCGCCTATTGGCTGGGCAATGACGATCAGGGCGAAATCGACGTCATGGAGTGGTACGGGAACGGCAACTGGCCCTCGGCCACCACCGTGCACGCCAAAGCGAACGGCGGCGAGTGGAAGACCCACAACATCGCGGTGGACGGCGCCTGGCACACCTGGCGCACCCAATGGGACGACGCCGGCATCCGGTTCTGGAAGGACTACACCGA
Organism: Mycobacterium interjectum; assembly: GCF_900078675.2. Lineage (GTDB taxonomy): Bacteria > Actinomycetota > Actinomycetes > Mycobacteriales > Mycobacteriaceae > Mycobacterium > Mycobacterium interjectum. Next base: position 1,538,221 of record NZ_LT546237.1, on the reverse strand, counting down.
CGGGGCGCAGCCCTACTTCGACGTACCGGCGAGTTCCCTACCGGATTGGCCGTTCAATCGCCCCGGCTACACCGTTTTCCCGGTCTTCAACCTCGCGGTCGCCGGTTCCGGCGGTGGTGACCCCGGACCGGGAACCTATCCCGCCGACATGCTCATCGACTGGATACGCGTCTGGTAGGACCCGCTGACGCTCAGCCGAATTCAAGCAGGGTGTATGCCCCGCGGACGGGCTTCGTGGGGCCGAACTGCCAGAACGCGGGGAACAGCGTCCCGAAAAACAAGCCCCGACCTTTCGGTATCGAGACGTCGTGCACCGCTCGGACCCCGGGCATGGTGTTCGGCAGATCCGCCAGTTGACGCGCCGACAGGCTGAACGGCATCGGCGGCACCCGGTAGCGACGGGACGACAGCAGCCCCCTGGGAGCCAGCTTCTTGACGAAGATCGGCGGCAGATCGAAGAACATCTGGCCCCCGGGAAACCGTTTGGCGCATTCTGCGATCAGTCCCATGGCCTCGTGCGGTTGCAGGTACATCAGCAGGCCCTCTGCGGTGATGAATACACCGTTGCTGGTGTCGACCTTGGGCATCCAGCTGTCGTCGAGAGCCGACTGCGCCAGGTGCGTGATCCGCGGCGAGTGCGGCAACAGGCGCTGTCGAAGTTGTATGACGGGTGGCAGATCCACTGATAGCCAATGGAACTGCGCGTGTGGCAGCGCGCTGTTCAAACGCCAGAAGCTCGTTTGGAAGCCTTCCGCGAGTGCGACGACCGTTGCCCCGGGGTGCTTGGCGAGGTACCCGATCGCGCAACGGTCGACGGCCAGTGAGCGCAACGCGATCTCCTGGCCTTTGCGGCCGAATTTCTCGAAGTCGAAGTCGATTGTCTCGACGAGCTTGATGGCCATCGGGTCGTCGATGATCGGAGCTGGGCGGCCCGCCTGGTAGGCCCTGCCGTGCAGGGTCAACAGTGCGGTCTCCGAGACGCCCGTCAGCAGCCTGGCGTCCACTTTGTCGTTGGCTCGACTCATCGACGCTGTCAGTGCGTAAGAAGCGCGGTTGCACTCCAGACCCTGCCGCCGGGGTGACGCGGGTCCGGCTGGGGCAGCCAGGTCATCGGGCGCATCCACAGCGGCAAGCGATGGAAGCGGTGGGCGGCCACGTAGAGCGCTTGTACCTCGACCGTCCGCCAGCCGAGGTCCTCGAAAAAGGCCAAGCCGCTGTCGGGCGCGAACTTGAACGGCGCGTTCTGCAGCATGCCGGCCATTTTCTTGTTCATCATCCTCTTCAACCCGGGGCCCGCGAAATCGAGCATCCACCAGGCGATTTCGGGTCGCGTGAACGCCGCCGACAGCGCTACGACGTCGCTGCTTTCCAGATACATCAACAGGCCTTCGGTCAGCACCAGCGCTTTGCCGGCGCCGGCCAGCGACTCATCGAGGAACGCGGCTCGGGCCGCCGCGTCGGCCAGATCGACCGCGGTCCGCGTCAGCCGGCATCGCGGAGTCTGGTCGGCCAGCAGCTGCGTCTTTTCCTCGAGCAACTTCGGCAGATCCGCCTCGACCCAGATCAGGTCGGCCGGCAGCTCCAAACGGTACGGCCGGGTATCCAGACCGGCGGCCAGGTTCAACACCCGGTCACAGCCGGCGGCGATCGCTTCGGCGATGGCGTCGTCGACGATCTTGGTGCGTGCGACGAGCCACCAGCCGTTGCGGGTCGACCGCGGCACGTTGGCGACGATCTCGCGGCCGTGTTCGCCCGCGAGGCGTTCGGCGAGTGGGTCGCTGAAAAGCGCGTCGGGACGCGCCGATTCGGTCGCGCGATGCAACGCCGTCCAACGGGCCGTATCCGAGACATGGGTGATGGTGTGTCGAGGGGCTGACATACGTGCGTTATAGCAGCACCCGCGCCAGGCTATTGACCGGCCTTGCCTCCGGCGAACCACGCTTCCGTCACCGTCCGGGTCTGGGGCGGCGGGAAGGCGGCATCGGGTCTGCCGAGCTGACCGACCTTGACCGTCCACGCCGGCGACGAGCGGTCGATGCAACTTCCGGCGCCTTGGCTGGGCAGCCACAGCACCGCGGGATTGGAGCCGCCCTGGGCGCCGCACCCGTAGACGCCGACATATCCGTCGGCCCGCCCACCCCAGGCGCCGCCGTTGCGGAACAGGCAATGGGTGCCGTCGTCGAGGGTCAGCGCGAACGGGTCCGGCGTCGCGGTCGGCCGCACGGGCGGAAGCGGACCGTCATAGGTCACGCGATGCAGGCGCTTGTCCCAGGGATCGTCCACGCACAGCAGCGATCCGGGCGTCGACGGCCAACAGGTTCCGGCGCCGGCCGCGGTCGGCGAGCAGTAGTAGACGTTGTCGGCCACCGCCGACGGGGACGGCGTCGTGCAGTCGCTGGCCTGGCCGACGTTGCCCGGTCCGGACGCCACCTGGTAACCGTTGATCGGTTGGCCGTCGGGCCCGACGGCCACGACGGTGATCTGCTGGGTGGGCGGCGGGTCCGCGGCGGCCGACCCGGCCGGCAGCGACGCCGCCGCTGTCAGCACTGTCAGCGCGGCGACGCGAACAACGACGATTCGCGACATCACGTTCACCGCCCAAAACCTTTCGTTCGGCGGCCCCCTTGTTGAAGGGTACGGTGCGCATATGTCCGATCGAAACCGCCGTTTTCTGCTCCGCGAACGCCCCACCGGCCGCATCGGCCCGGACACCTTCGAACTGAGCGAGGAGGCGGTGCCCGAGATCGGCGACGGCGAGGCGCTGGTGCGCGTCGACTGGATATCGCTCGACCCGACGAACCGCATGTGGATCAACGACACGCCGACCTACCTGCCGCCGGTGGGCATTGGCGAGGTGATGCGCGCGGCCGGTCTGGGCCAGGTCGTCGCGTCGAAGAACCCGAATTTTGCGGTCGGTCAGACCGTGCAGGGCCTGCTGGGCTGGCAGGATTACGCGGTCGTCTCCCCCACGTCGTTCGTGATGCCGGTCGACGTCGCCACGGGCATTTCGCCCAGCGCCTACCTGGGCGCACTCGGTTCGACCGGGCTGACCGCGTGGGTCGGCATCCGCGACATCGGCAAGCCGAAGCAAGGCGAGACGGTCGTGGTCTCGGCCGCGGCTGGCGCAGTCGGGTCGGTCGCCGGGCAGCTCGCCAAGGCCGCCGGCGCGCGGGTCGTCGGGATCGCCGGCGGGCCCGAAAAGTGCGCCCTGCTCACCGACCAACTTGGCTTAGACGCGGCCGTCGACCACCGCGCCGACGACTGGGCCGCCCAGCTCGCCGCCGCGACCCCCGACGGCATCGACGTCGACTTCGAGAACGTCGGCGGCGACATCATGGACGCCGTCTTCGCGCGGCTGAACATCGGCGCCCGCGTCGCGCTCTGCGGCCTGATCTCCGGCTACAACTCCGCCGATCCACCGCCGGGACCGCGCGCGTTCGGAAACCTGCTCATCCAGCGCGCGACGGTGCAGGGCTTCATCGTCCTCGACCACCTCGGCCGCGCGCCGGAGGCGAACAGCGAGATCGCGGGCCTGATCGCCGAGGGCAAGCTCACGCCGCTCGAGACGGTCGTCGAGGGCTTCGAGCAGTTGCCGACGGCGATCAACATGCTGTTCGACGGCAAGAACGTCGGCAAGCTGGTCGTCAAAACGGCCCCGAACTGACGCGGGCGCCCCACCGTGTCGAACGATGTCGCCGGTCCACCTGAGGTCGGCGACGTCCGGCAACTGCGGCGGGGCCTGTCCAACCGGCACATCCAGTTGATCGCGATCGGTGGCGCGATCGGCACCGGTCTCTTCATGGGTTCGGGGCGGACGATCGCGCACGCCGGTCCGGCGGTACTGGTGGTGTACGGGATCATCGGCTTCTTCGTGTTCTTCGTGCTGCGCGCGATGGGCGAGCTGCTGTTGTCGAACCTCAAGTACAAGTCGTTCGTCGACTTCGCCGCCGATCTGTTGGGCCCTGCGGCAGGCTTTTTCATCGGATGGTCCTACTGGTTCGCCTGGGTCGTCACCGCGATCGCGGAAGTCGTTGCCATCACCGGGTACGCGAAATTCTGGTGGCCTGGCCTGCCGGCGTGGCTGCCGGCCGTGGTCACCGTCGGACTGATCCTGCTGTTCAATCTGTTCAGCGTGCGCCATTTCGGGGAGATCGAGTTCTGGTTCGCGTTGATCAAGGTTGCCGCGATCTTGTGCATCATCGTCGTCGGCGCCGTCCTCGTCGCGACGAATTTCGTGTCGCCGCAGGGCAATCGCGCGACGTTTGAGAACCTCTGGAATGACGGCGGTTTCTTCGCGACGGGGTTCATGGGCGTGGTCGGCGGATTCCAGATCGCGTTCTTCGCATTCGTGGGCGTCGAACTCGTCGGCACGGCGGCGGCCGAGACGGCCGATCCGCGCCGCACCCTCCCCCGGGCCATCAACGCCGTTCCGCTGCGCGTGGCGGTCTTCTACATCGGCGCGCTCCTGGCGATCCTCACCGTCGTCCCCTGGCGGCGGCTACCCGGCGGCGAGTCCCCGTTCGTGACGATGTTCTCGCTGGCCGGGCTCGCCGCCGCGGCGTCCATCGTCAACTTCGTCGTGACCACCGCGGCCGCGTCCTCGGCCAACTCCGGCCTGTTCTCCACCGGCCGCATGCTTTTCGGTCTGGCCGACGAAGGCAGCGCCCCGGCGCGCTTCCGCCGGCTGAACCGAGGTGGGGTGCCGGCGCCGGCACTGTTGGTCACCGCTTCGCTGCTGTTGACGTCCATCCCGCTGCTCTACGTCGGCGGTTCCGTGATGAACGCTTTCACGCTCGTGACAACCATCTCGTCGCTGCTGTTCATGTTCGTCTGGGCGATGATCATCGTCAGCTACCTCGTCTACCGCCGCCGTGACGCGGCGCGCCATGCCGCGTCGTCCTACAAGATGCCCGGCGGCGTGGTGATGTGCTGGGCCATCCTCGGCTTCTTCGCGTTCGTGATCTGGACGCTGTGCACCGAACACGAAACCGCGATCGCGTTGGCATGGTTTCCGCTGTGGTTCGTGGCCCTGGGGGCCGGTTGGCTCGTCGTCCGGCGCCGGCCCGGGCACAGCGAGCGGTATCGCCGGTTCCGGGCGGAAATGGATGACGCGGTCGAAGGCGACACCAAGACGACGGCCGTCGCCCCCTGATCGGGGCCTTCCCAAACCTGGCCAAGCGGACCTGTCATCGCGCGACGGCAATCCGCGAGAAGCGCCATCGTGAGGCGTTCTACCACCGCAGATTTCTTGGGATCGGTAGCCAATCGGGCGCTCTGTACTTACCGCAACGACGACGCCAACCCGGCGGCGCCACGTGAAAGGAAGTCAGACAAATGAAGCTCGTACCCGCCAGCATCGAAGAGCAGATCAACCGCGTCGACCGTCAGCGCAGCCTGTACATCGGGATCGCCACCGGCCTGGTTGCGGCCTGGAGCCTGATCCGGCTGATCTGGGTGCTTTACCTCGGGTTGACGTTCGGCTGGTTCTTCGGGGCCATGGCGTTCCAGGTGGTGCTCTGGGCCGTGGTCGGCGCCGTCGCGGGGATCGCGAGCGTCGGGTTCCTGACCCGCTACTCCAAGGGGAGTTGACCCGGCCCGCTGGAAGTGGAAAGTCCCGAATCCGCTTGAGGTTCGGGACTTTTCCCGTTGTCTGGCTCAGCGCAGTTGCTGGATGCGGATGAGGTTGCCCGCCGGGTCGCGCACGGCGCAGTCGCGGAGCCCGTACGGCTGCTCGGTCGGTTCCTGGACGATTTCGGCGTCGGCGGCCTGCAGCTGCTCGAAGGCGCCGTCCAGGTCCTTGGCCGCCAGCAGGAGCATCGCGTAGGTGCCCTTGGCCATCATCTCGGCGACGGTGCGGCGCTCCTCGTCGGTGATGCCGGGGTTGGCGGCCGGCGGGGTCAACACGATGGACGTGCCGGGCTGACCCGGCGGGCCGACCGTGATCCAGCGCATCTTGCCCTGCCCAACGTCGAGGCGGACCTCGAAGCCGAGGGTGTCGCGATAGAAGGCCAGCGAGGCTTCCGGGTCGTCGTGCGGGACGTAGTCCCGGTCGATCCGGTCGCGGACGCGGCGCAGCAGCGCCAGGTCACGCAGTCGCTGTTCGGCCGAGCTAGCGGTCACTCCGGCCATGTTGCCACCGGGCCTGCGGGGCCGCGAAACATAAACCGTTGCGATCCCCGCCGGCGATTCTTCGCAACTGGTTACGTGTCGCGGCATCGAGCGCCACACAGGGCACTCGATGTCCCTATGGAGTAGTCGCGTCGCGCCACGCCAGGGGGCTGAGGTTGCGATACGGATCGGTGGCGCGCAGCGTCCGCAGGTCCGCCAGGATCTTTTCGAGCGCTCGTTGCGTCTGGTCCTTGACCGCCTCGACCCACTGCTGCTCGCCGACGCCCAGCGGTCTGCTGGTATCGATCGGCGTGCCGAAGCGGAGGTACATGCGCTGCGGGCGCGGAATCAGGGTCGGACCGATCCCCCGCAGTAGCGGCACCGCCATGTCCGATCGCCCGTTCAACCTGCGGCCCAGCGCCTCGCTGAATTTTCCGTATGCGCCGTCGCGGGCGGTCCAGCTGCGATAGACGTCGTCGCCGCCGACGAGACCGGCCGGCACCATCGGGTAGCCGTTTTCCACCGACAGCCGCGCGAATCCCGCGCGCCCCTGCCAGCGCAGGGTGTACTCCTCGCCCTTGAACTTCGCGATCTCGCGGCCGCCCCCGGGGAACACCAGGATGGTCTGGTCGTCGCGCATGAGTTCCCGCGCGGTTTCCGGTGCGCCGACCACCGCGCCGAACGCCTCGATCAGGTCGGCCGGTAGCCCACGCATCCGCCCGAAACCCCGTTCCGCCAGCGGGCGCACCCGGGTGCCGATCGCGTGCCGTACCGTATCGGAGATCAAGAAGACCTCGGAGCCGAACTGAGTGTGGTTGCCCACCAACAGGAATCGGCCGTCGCCGGGTAGGTTTTCCAGGCCGTCAACGTAGGGTCGGGAAACCGCGAGAACCGGGCGCAGCCGGTCGCTCACCGTGTCGAGCAGCCGGCGCAGTGTCCGCACCCGCGCGCTGGGCTCGGTGATGCCGGCCGGGCCCGCGCTGTCAGCCACGGTCGTCGACGCCCGGACGGGAGAACACGACGGTGAGCGAAGGCGGGCCGAGCCGCGTTGGGCTGGACAGCAATTCGACGTTCATCTGGGGATCGGCGGCACGGCCAAGGGCCTTCAGCGCCGAGGGACTGTAGGCACGCAGCGCGCTGATGAACCCGTCGTGCAGGCCCGGCCAATTCCACGACCCTCGCAGCAGGGCAAGGTTCATCGGCAGTGCCATTGCCGGGAACAGCATCATGGCCAACGGCCTTTGCCGTTTGAGGTCGATGACGAGGAAGCGCTTGCCCACCCGGGTGGCCTCGGCGATGGCACGGCTGGCGACGGCCGGCGGCAGGTGATGAAACGCCAGCGCGAACACCACGAGGTCGTAGCTGTCGTCGGCGGCGTCGATCGCCGTCGCGTCGATCACCTGCGTGCGCGCCCGCGGGTGCGTACCAAGCTCCCCCGCGGCGATGTTGGCCACGGAGGTCGGATCCAGGTCGCTGACCGTGACGGTAGCGGTCGGGTGGAGCCGAAGAATCTGCGCCGAGAGCTTTCCATGCCCGGCGCCGATCTCCAGGATGCGCGGATGCGGTATGTCGGCGACGACCTCGAGTGCGGTGCGCGCGTACTTCTCGTGCTGCCTGGTCAGCGTGCCGATCCGGTCAAGCATTCCGATCACCCGCTGCTTGACGTCGTCGGGCACGTCGTCGCGATCCAAGTACTCCAGTGCATCCGTCTGGAATCGACGGTCCAGCCACGACGCACCCGGGCCGCCCCTGGGCATCGTCGCTATGTCTTCGTGCAGCACATCCGTCGCTGCCATCACGGCCTCCTTCGTCGTTGTCAGCCCGTTCTTGGAACCACCATAACAAACGAACCAGTTCGTCTGTCTATGATATTCCCGTGAGGACCAAGACCGAGCTGCGCGGCGAAATACTTGCGGCCGCCCGCGCCGAGTTCGCCCAGTACGGCTTGGCCGGAGCGCGCATCGACCGCATCGCCCGCGCCGCCAGTGCCAGCAAGGAGCGGCTGTACGCGCACTTCGGCGACAAGGAGGCCCTCTTTCGGGACGTGGTCGCCACCGACGGCGCGGAGTTCTTCCACGCCGTCGAGTTGCGCCCCGACGCGGTGCCCGAGTTCGTCGGCGGCGTCTTCGACCTGGCGCAGCGGCGCCCCGAACACCTGCGGATGATCACCTGGGCCCAGCTGGAAGGCTTTCCGCTCGACAAGCCGGAGTTCGACGGAGAGCATCCACCCGAAAAGGCCCTCGCCGCCCTGGAAGAGGCGCAAGCCGGCGGCCACGTCGACCCCGCTTGGGAACCCCAGCAGCTGCTGGTGCTCCTGTTCGCGGTCGGACTGGCCTGGGCGCATTGGCCCGACCCCGCCGCGGCGACCACAGACCCGAAGGTGGTCGCCCGCCGCCGCGCCGCGGCCGTCGAGGCGGCGACTCGCATCGTCGAACCGGTCGAGCGGCCCGGTTCATAAGCGCCGAAGCGAGCGGCGCTTTCACTTCGGCGGAGGTGCCCGCCGGCGCGTAGTGTCCCCAAGGCATGGCCGATGAGATCCATTTCGTCGAAGCCAACGGGCTTCGATTCGCCTATCTGGAGGACGGCTCCGGGCCGCTCGTCCTCATGCTGCACGGGTTTCCGGACACGGCGCACACCTGGGACGACCTTCGTCTGCGCCTCGCCGCCGAGGGCTTCCGCGCGGTCAGCCCGTTCATGCGCGGCTACCATCCCAGTGCGATTCCCGACCGGGATGCCGATCAGGAAACGTTGGCACGCGATCCGCTCGCGCTGATCGAATCGCTCGGCGCCCACGATGCCATCGTGATCGGGCACGACTGGGGAGCCTCGGCCGCGTACGGCGCGGCCGGACTCGGACCGGATCGAGTGAAAAAGCTGTTCGTCATCGGCATTCCGCATCCGGCGACGCTCAAGCCGACGCTGAAAAAGCTCTGGGGCGTTCGCCACTTCGCGGCGTACAAGTTGCCGGGGGCGGCGGAACGCTTCGCGCGCAACGACTTCGCGGCGCTGCCCGCCATCTGCCGCCGATGGTCCCCGACGTGGAATCCCGGGCCGGACGAGTTCGACGCGGTCCGCGCGAGCTTCTCGAACCCGGCGAGCCTGGACGCGGCGTTCGGCTACTACCGAAAGCTCTCTCCCGTACCCAGCCCGTCGCTGAAGGCGAAGATCACTGTGCCGACGGTCGTCTTCGCCGGGCTGGACGACCCGGTCGCCGAGCCATCGGACTACCGGGGCGCCGCGCGGATGTTCGCGAACGAGTACGTGATCGAGGAGGTCCCCGGTGGTCACTTCATGCACCGGGAGCATCCTGAGACGTTCGCCGACCGGCTCTTAGCTCATCTGTGACCGGGCGTGGCCGCTACGCGCCGACCAGTTCCGGGTGGAATTTCGCCGCCATCCGCCGCAACCCGTCCTGCCAGTCGACCTTCGTGCCGCCGATGAGCTCGTGCATCCGCTCCCCGTCGGTGGGATTGCCCCGCAACGCCTGCGCGCTTTCCTCGAATAGCGGCTCCTTGCCGACGAGGGAACCGAGGTAGCCGCACCATTCCTGGAGGCTGACGACCTGGTCGCCGCACCAGTTGACCGTGGTCGCCGGGACCGACGCCGCCTCGAGCAGCTTGGGCACGGTCGCGATGATGTCGTCCTCGTGGATCGGGTTGTAGCGGGCCGGCCCGCCGGGCGGCACCGGGATCGGGATCCCGGCCAGCATCATCTCCATGTGGTAGTACGGCCACCCGCCGTTGTTGCCGTAGGGCACGTTGAGGCGGGCGATGGTCGTCGGCACGTCGAGGATGCGCGCCATCGCCCGGGCGACGACCTCCCCGGCGATCTTGGAGATCGAATAGGTGGGGAACAGAAACTTGTGGTTGTCGCCGAGGGCGGCCTGCTCGGTTCGGGGTTCGTCGTCGGGCGGGTCGTAGACGGCCGCCGAGGAGCAGTGCAGGAACGCCTTCGCCCCGCGGCAGTGGGCCATCAGCAGGCCGACCGATTCCGCGTTGGCGCCGAGGTCCTTGTCCCAATGTCCGCTCTTGGCGACCGCCAAGTTGAGGACGTAGTCGAAGTCATCCGGGACGCCGGTGAAGTCCCCGGCCGCCAGGTCGACGGTCTGACACCGAATCCCCGCTTTTTCGAGGCCTTCTCGTGCAGCGGGGTTGCTGAAGCGGGCGATGCCCCACACTTCGTTTTCGGGCGCCAGCGCCAGGGCGATGGGGGTGGCGAGTTGACCGGTCGGGCCGGTGATCAAGATCTTTGAGCCGCGCATGCGCTGATAGTAGGCGCTGCGATCCGCCAAGTGCGATGGTGTCCGCACAGCAGGCGCCGTCCACCATCGTCGGCTACTGTTTTCGGATTATGGACGACCGCGACAAGGACCCGACGGTGGTCTTGCGGTACCTGGTGGGCCGGCCCCTCGCCGCCACCGAGGTCTACGAGGCGTTCGGTTACCGCAAGTCCGCCTACTACAAGGCGGCTCGCGAGGGCAGGCTGATCACCGCCGACAACCTGATCAGGGCCGCCGAGTACTTCGGGCTGAACCCCATCGACCTGCAGGTCCGCTTCGGGCTGGTGGCGCCCGAGGCCGTCACCGAATACATGGAATCGGCGGCGGCCGCGGCGAGGCTGCGCGACAAGCCGTCCGTCTGACGGCACGGCACGAAAGTGCCTTTGCGACAACGACACCGCCCGACTTTCGCGCATTGCGCTCATTCGCGCGCGAATCTCCTTCGCGCTAGTGTGAATTGGGCCGTCGGGAAATAAGCGACGATTACCCGGTCTTGCGCGTTGTGCTCGCGCCGCATCATTGGTGCGCGACGACACCGAGGGTGAGACCCCCGGCGAGCCGCAACCGGACGAGCGCCTCCTATAGCCCCGGCTGATCGTCGATGATGCCCAGCCAGATCTGCGCCACGTCGATGGCCACCTTCTCGCTGATGAAGGCGTGCTGGGTTCCGGTGTAGATGTCGCGGAAGGCGCGCTCCAGGCGGCTGCCCTCGCGGATGGAGCTGGTGCCCGCGACCAGGTGCGCCCACTCGGCGCAGGCCCGCGCCGTGTCGGTCGCAAAGACGGCGGCCACCCGCATGTCGGCACGCAGGGCCGGCGTCAGGTCGTCGCCCGCCGCGACCGCGGCCTCGGCGGTGGTGAACGCGTCGATCACCAGCAGGCGCGCGGCGCGCCAGGCCGCGCGGTGGTGCGCCAGCCCTTTCTGGAAGGTCGGGCGGCTGGCCAGTGAGGCCATGTCGCTCATCCGGAACTTCGTCGCCGCCAGTTCCTGGACGTCGTCGAGCATGCTCTTGGCGACGCCGAGCGCCCACGAGGCGTGGCCGGCCGCGGTGACCGGCATCAGCCCCATCCGCGTGGCCGGTGAGGCGCCGCGATGTGGCTCCCGGACGAACAGCTCGAAGGTGCGGGCCGACGGCACGAACACGTCCTGGACGCTGTAGTCGTAGGAGCCGGTTCCCTTGAGGCCCTGCACGTGCCAGCCGTCGTTGAAGCTGACCTGCTCGCGCGGAAGCACGGCGACGCGCATCTCCGGGAAGCCCTCGCTGATCCAACGCATTTCGCCGTTGTCCATCGGCAAAAACCCGGCCGCGACGTATTCGGAGTGGCCGATGCCCGAGCCGAAGTTCCACGCCCCGGTCACCTGGTATCCGCCCTCGACCGCGGCGCCCTGCCCGTTGGGAAAGAACTGCCCGCCCAGGGTGACCCGGTTGTCGTGAGCCGTGAACACCTCCGCGAAGCCCTCGTCGGGCAGGTACGCCGCGGCGGCAAAGGATGACGGCAGATTGGCGATGCCGATCCACCCGAACGATCCGTCCTGCCAAGCCATTTCGATCCAGGTTTCGATCATCTCGGTGAACGACGGCTCGACGCCCCCGGCCTGGACGGGGTTGAACGACGACATCAGCCCGCTGGCCCACATTTCGTCGACGATCGCCGGGGTCAGCGTGCGCGCCCGCTCGGACTCGGCGGCTTGCGCCTGCACGAGGTCCCGCATGCCGCGGGCCAGCGAAACCACCCGGTCTTCCGTGTCGGCTAACGACGTCATCGGCGTTTCCCATCATCGATTAGGGTGCGCCGGCATCCGCTGGAGAAAACTGATACCGGTGACCGTAGTTAATACCATCGCGACCGTCGCCGTCGTAGTACTTGGCCTGCACATCATCACAAAGTTCGCGTTCTTCGCGCTGCCCTACCGCAGACGGCGCGCCTTGCTGGACAAACAGTACGGTGGCAAGGCCTCGGCCACTACCACGTCCGATCTGGTGCTGATGGCCTTCACCGTGGTGATCGCCGCCCTCCTGCTGTGGCGCGGCGCGGACCCGGTGGGCTTTCTGGGCGGGCTGTGGCTCGGTGCGACGCTCATCCAGCTGTACTTCCACCGGTTCCACCGGCCGGTGGCGCCGGAGCGGGCCGCCCCGCCGCCGACATCGCCGCTGAAAGAGATGTCGTATGCGATCCAGGACGCGCCGTGGCGGCCGTGGCCCCAGTTGCTGACGCTGACGGTCCTCGTCCTGTTCAGCCTTGCCCAGTTGGCCTGGAAATGACTGCCCTGCAACCGGTGTGCCATACCGTGTGTCTGTGCGCTGGATCGTCGACGGCATGAACGTGATCGGGAGTCGCCCCGACGGGTGGTGGAAGGACCGCGGGCGCGCCATGGTCGCGCTGGTGGAAAGGCTCGACCGGTGGGCGGCAACACAAGCAGAGCACGTGACCGTGGTGTTTGAGCGGCCGCCGGCGACCGCCATCGGTTCGTCGGTGATCGAGGTCGCGTACGCCCCCAGGCCGGCCGCGAACTCTGCCGACGACCAGATCGTCCGGCTGGTGCGGGCCGACGCGCGACCGCACGACATCCGGGTGGTGACGTCGGACAAGGGGCTGACCGATCGGGTCGCGACGTTAGGCGCCTCCGTCTACCCCGCGGCGGGCTTCCGCGACCTGATCGACCCCCGCGGCTGATGGCCGCCGACGGCGGTGGCCCCGCCCCCAACCGGGTCTGCGAGCTCGCGAGGATCGATGTCCCGATCATCCAGGCGCCGATGACCTACATCGCCGGCGCCCAGTTGGCCGCCGCGGTGTCCAGCGCGGGGGCGCTGGGGATCATCGAGACCACCTCCGAAGCGGGCCGCGCCGACATCCGGCGCGTCCGGGAGCTCACCGACCGTTCGGTGGGCGCCAACATCGCGCTGCTGTTCAACCGCGATCCGGCCGTGGTGGATCTCCTTGTCGCCAACGACATCCGGTTCGTCACCACCTCGGCAGGCGACCCCTCGCTGTTCACCGACCGCCTGCACGACGCGGGCATCACCGTGTTCCACGTGGTGGGCACCCTGGCCGCCGCCAAGAAGGCCGTCGATGCCGGCGTGGACGGCCTGGTGGTCGAGGGCGTCGAGGGGGGCGGGTTCAAGAACCGCTTCGGCGCGTCGTCCATGGTGCTGCTGCCGTTGGTCGCGGCCCAGGTCGACGTGCCCATCGTGGCCGCGGGCGGCATCTGCGATGCCCGATCCATGGCCGCCGCGCTGGTCCTCGGCGCCGAGGGCGTGCAGATGGGTACCCGGCTGATGGCCTCGGCGGAGTCGCCGGTGCACGCCAACCTCAAGCAAGCGGTCGTGCGCGCCGACGAGACGGCGACCGTGCTACTGCCCCTCGACGGGAAACGAATGATGCGGGTGATCCGCACGCCCGCCGCCGAAAAGCTCGATGCGTCAGCGTCTTTCGCGCAAGGCGCGGAGGCGCTGCAACGGGTTCAGCGGCTCTACTTCGACGGCGACATGGACGCCAGCGTCGCCAACACCGGCCAGGTGGCCGGCCGGATCCACGACGTTGCGCCGGCCGCCGACATCATCACCCGGATGTGGACCGGGTGCCGCGAGGTGTTGGCCGCCACGGTCGACCGGCTGGGTCCGATTACGGCGGACGGCTCCTGACGTCGAAGCCGACGACCTTGGCGTCAGCCCACCACCGCCAGCGCCGCGTCGTAGTCGGGCTCCTGCGCGATCTCGGGCACCAACTCGGTGTAGGCGACCTTGCCGTCGGCGCCGACCACGACCACGGCACGCGCCAGCAGGCCGGCCATCGGGCCGTCGACGATGCTGACGCCGTAGTCCTGGCCGAAGCTGTCGCGGAACGCCGACCCCGTCTTGACGTTCTCGATGCCTTCCGCGCCGCAGAATCGCGCCTGCGCGAACGGCAGGTCGTTCGACACGCACAACACCGACGCGCCGGTCGCGGCCGCGCGCTCGTTGAAGGTCCTCACGCTCGTCGCACACACCGGTGTGTCGATGGACGGAAAGATGTTCAGCACCACGGGCTTACCGCTGAACTGGTCGGTGCTGACCGCGCCCAGGTCCGTGCCGACCAAGGTGAAGGCCGGGGCCGGGGATCCGACGGCAGGTAGCTCGCCGACGGTGTTGATCGGGTTTCCACGCAAGGTTATCTGTGCCATGGGGCACAGTCTGCCAAGCCCGGTGCGGAGGCCTGGGGCCAGGTCGGCATGTCCTAATTCGTGGGGTACTGGGCGTAGACGCCATGAGGGTTCAGGCCGAGACTGAGTGCATGGCTCGCAGGGTGGTGATCGTCGGTTTCCCCGGCGTCCAGGCGCTCGACGTGGTGGGACCCCACGACGTGTTCACCGGTGCGTCGCTGCTGACCGGCGGCGGGTACGACGTCCTGATGGCCTCGGTGGGCGGTCAACCGGTGAGCACCGCCACCGGCCTGGCCTTCCTGGCCCAGCCGCTGCCCGACCCCGGCGAAGACCTCGACACTGTGGTGCTGCCCGGCGGGGCCGGTGTCGAGGAGGCGCGATCCGATCCGGAGCTGGTGGGCTGGATCAAACGCGTCACCGGAAACGCGCGCCGCGTGGTCACCGTCTGCACCGGCGCGTTCCTCGCCGCCGAGGCGGGGCTGCTGGACGGCCGGCGCGTGACCACCCACTGGGCGTTCGCCGGGCGGTTGGCCCGCGAGTTCCCCGCCGTCGACGTCGATCCGGACCCGATCTTCGTCCGTAGCTCGGACACGGTGTGGACGGCCGCGGGTGTCACCGCCGGAATTGATCTCGCGCTGTCCCTGGTCGAGGACGACCACGGCACCGACGTCGCGCAGACGGTCGCCCGCTGGCTCGTGCTGTACCTGCGCCGCCCGGGCGGGCAGACGCAATTCGCGGCGCCGGTGTGGATGCCGCGCGCCAAACGCACCTCCATCCGCCAGGTGCAGGAGGCCATCGAGGCCGAACCGGGCGGGCAGCACAGCATCGGGGACCTGGCCCGCCGCGCGGCGATGAGCCCGCGCCATTTCACCCGGGTTTTCACCGACGAGGTGGGTGAGGCGCCGGGCCACTACGTCGAACGCATCCGCACCGAAGCCGCGCGCCGGCAGTTGGAGGAGACCGACGACACCGTCGTCGCGATCGCCGCCCGGTGCGGCTTCGGCACCGCGGAAACGATGCGGCGCAACTTCCTCCGGCGCGTTGGCATCTCGCCGGATCAGTACCGCAAGGCCTTCGCCTGATCGAGAAAGGATCCCCCCGATGTCCCATACCCAAATCGCCATCGTGGCCTATCCGGGCTTCACCGCGCTGGACATGATCGGTCCGTACGAGGTGCTGCGCAACCTGCCCGGCGCCGAGGTGCGGTTCGTGTGGCACGAATCCGGGCCGATCACCGCCGACTCCGGCGTGCTGGTCATCGGCGCCACCCACTCGCTGGCCGAAACCCCTTCCCCCGACGTGATTCTGGTGCCGGGCGGCCCGTCGACCCCGGTGCACGCGCGGGACGAGGTGCTGCTGGAGTGGCTGCGCCGGGCGCATTCGACCGCCGACTGGACGGCGTCGGTGTGTTCGGGTTCGGTGATCCTGGCGGCCGCCGGTCTGCTCAAGGACCGCCGCGCCACGTCGCACTGGATCGCGCTTCCCGCGCTGAAGGCGTTCGGCGTCACCCCGGTGTCCGACGAGCGGATCGTGCACGAGGACAACGTCATCACGAGCGCGGGCGTGTCCGCCGGGCTGGACCTCGCGCTGTGGTTGGCCGGCCAGATCGGCGGTGAGGGCCGCGCCAAGGCGATCCAGCTCGCGATCGAATACGACCCGCAGCCGCCGTTCGACTCCGGTCACCTGTCCAAGGCGTCGGCGACCACGAAGGCCGCCGCCACCGCGCTGCTGTCGAGGGACAGCGTCAAGCCGGCCAACTTGGCGGCCACCACGCTGCTGGCCTGGGATCAGGCGCTGACGGCGGTCCGGTCGCGCCGGCGGAGGCGGGTCACACCCGCCGCGGCGGGGGCTTGACGCATTGTTTAGCAGGTCCTAAATTTAGCGGGTGTTGAACAATCAGCCCGCTCCGTCGCTGCTGTACCGCGCCGCGACGGAGCGCGCGGTAGCGGTCGTCGAGGCGGTCAGACCCGATCAGCTCGGGTGGCCGACACCCTGCTCGGAGTGGTCGGTGCACCAGCTCATTGACCACCTGATCGGCGGCGCGGACTACCTGCTCTCGGCGGCGAAGGGGATGGGGCCGGGCCCGTCGGAGGGTGTGCCGGGCACTGAGTACCGGGCGCGCGTGAACCGCGTCCTGACCGCCCTGGAATCCCCCGGCGCGCTGGAGCGGGTCTGTGTCTCACCGCTCGGCTTCGACTGGCCCGTGTCGGCCGCCGTTGCCGGCACGTTTATGGACGTGCTGATCCACACCTGGGACCTGGCCCGGGCGACGAAGCAGGATGAACGGCTTGACGCGGGCCTGGTGGAGGCCTGCACCGCAATGTTTCTCCCCGAAATGCCAAGGCGCGGAAGGGAAGCCGGGATCGTTGGCCCGGCGGTGGTGGTCGGCGAGGGCGCGTCGGCCCAGGATCGGCTGCTGGCGGCGATGGGCCGCGCACCATGACCGAGCCGGCCGTCGAGGATGCCATCAGGGCGCTGGCGCACCCGGGCCGCCGCACGATGCTGCGGTTGGTGTGGGATCAGGAGCGGCCCGCGTCCGCGCTCGCCGACGCCGCGGGGCTGTCGAAATCGGCTGCGAGCCAGCACCTCAAGGTCTTGCGCGACGCGGGACTGGTCGACGTCCGTGTCGATGCGACACGTCGGCTATATCGCGCCGACCTGGCGCGGGTCGCAGAGGTGGCGGCGCTGCTGGACGACTTCTGGGCCGCGCCGCTACAACGGCTGCGCGCCGCCGCCGAAGGCGAATCTCCGTGAAGCTTGTCATCCAGCAGCTATCCGTACGCGCCACCGCAGAGCGTGTCTTTGAATTGTTCACCGACCCGGCGCAATTCGGGCAGTGGATGGCCGAGGGCGCAATCCTGGATGCCACCCCGGGCGGCGTCGTCCGCTGGACCCATCCCAACGGCGACACCGTGTCCGGCCGCTACGTCGAAGTCGACCCGCCGCGGCGGATCGTGTTCACCTACGGCTGGGAGCGCGCCGACGTCGGGATCCCGCCCGGCTCAACCACCGTCGAGGTCAACCTCATTCCGCAGACCGACGGCACCACGCTCGTCAAACTGGTGCATCGCGGTCTCGACGAGGGCGCCGCGGAGGCCCACGACGGCGGCTGGACTCACTACCTCCATCGGCTGCGCCGCACCGCCGAAGGCGAGGACGTCGAGGCCGATCCGTGGGCCGACCGCCGGGTGCCAAGTCGCGCGGAGCTACGCCGGTGACCGGCGGGACCACCGAAGCCCGCTTCTGGGCGGTCGCCGAACCGTTGTTGGCCGACGCCACGGTCACCCGGTCGACGATGATGGGTCTCCCCTGCCTGCGCGCCGACGGCCGATTCTTCGCCTCTTTCGACCGGCGCAGCGCCGCGCTCGTCGTCAAGCTGCCGGCGGCGAGAGTCAACGAGCTGATGGAATCCGGTGCGGCCGAGCCGTTCGCGCCGTCCGGTCGCCGGTTTCGCGAATGGGCCTCCATCGGCGCTGAACGCCCGGAAGCCTGGCCCGCGCTTTTACGCGAGGCCCTGGCATTTGTTGCAGCCCGGCAAGTTTCAGATGGCTAGCGGGCCGGGCGTCCACTCACGCTCGGGCGGATGCGACAAGGAGCTGGCAAGGAACGCCCCAGGATTCGATGACGACGTCCTCATCGACAGCCCAGCTGTCCGAATCGAAGAGGCGGCGCAGGTCTATGGGTCGGCACCCGCCGACGAGCCGAGGCGCGACTCGCGAAATTCCCTGCCAGCCGCGCGATATCAGTCGTGAAACAGTCGACTGTCCATTCGTGAGGCTGGCCAGACAGGCCAGGCCCCCGGGGATGAGCAGGCGGTGCGCCTCAACGAGAACCCGTGACGCGTAGTCGCGTTGGAGAAGATCGAAGACGTAGGCGGCGATGAACCTGTCGGCCGAGCGGTCCGGCGCGGGCAGCGGCAGCGTCCCGTCGCTGTGGATGACCCTGGCCCGATCGCCGAAGGTCGCGAGGCGTTGGCGGGCGAGCTCGACCATCCGCGGGCTGACGTCCACGCCGAGGTATGTGCACGTTGGCGCAAGGTGGTCGCTGAGCAGGCGCTGGGCAAAGCTACCGGTCCCGGGGCCCAACTCGAAGACTGAGGTGGCAGTCTCAAAACGGGCGGTGGCGATGAGCCGGTCAAGCGCGGGTCGTTCAAATGGGTTCTGGGTGTCTTGGAACCGGCCGATCCTGTCATAGACGCGCGCCGCGATTTCCGGCGAAAGTCCGCCGCCTTGACGGTTTTCCGACTCGGCGTCCATCAATTCAACGGCGATCAGGTGTTGCGGAGGCACGGGATCGGCGGTGGTCGAGCCAGTGGTAGGCCGCGAGTTTGATCCGGTCATTGACTAGGAACCACAACACCGCGTAGGCCCACGCGGCACCGGCCCACCGCCACCCGATCGGTGTCATCGCAACCCCGTAGACCGAAATCACGGTGGCGATCGTTTGCGCGGTGATGACGGCGCCCAGCAGCAGTGGTGCGGGTGCGGGCCGTGACCAGAAGGGACCCCGGGTGCGGGTGAGGAAAATGGTGAGCTGCCCGGCAACGGACAATTTGAGGTAGATCAGCGTGCGGATCATGTCGTGGCTGAGGCCAAAGACCTTGTCGGCGAGGAAGAAAAGCGTGAAGGTGGCAACGACGCCGATGACGCCGAGCACTGTGGCGATGGTCAGCACGACGCGCATGTCCCACTTGACGGGCTTGGGTGAGCCGCGCACGTGGTCGTAGGCGATCGACAGGATCGCGCCATCGTTGAGCAGCGCGAGGAACACGATCATCGCGGCGGTGACCGGGAAGAAGTTCATCAACACGACCGCCAGGGTGATCAGCAGCAGCACCCGGATGGTTTCGGCGATGCGGTAGGTGGCGTAACTGGTCAGCCGGGCAAAGATTTCACGGGCCTGCCCGATCGCGGCCACGATCACCGACAGCCCGGGCGCCAGCAGGACCACGTCGGCGGCCGCCCGGGCCGCGTCGGTGGCCCCGGCCACCGCGATGCCGGCGTCGGCCTGTTTGAGCGCGGGGGCGTCGTTGACCCCGTCGCCGGTCATCCCGACGATGTGCCCGCGGGCCTGCAACAGCCGCACGATGCGGTATTTGTGTTCGGGAAAGACCTGCGCGAATCCGTCGGTGGCCTCCACTCGGGCGCCAAGCTCGTCGTCGGCGGCGTCGACGTCAAGGGTGGACGCATCGAGAATCTGGTCGCCCAGACCGACCTGGCGGGCGATCTCGCGGCCGATGGCGACCTGGTCACCGGTGACCATCTTGACATCGATGCCGAGTTCCTTCGCGGCGGTGATGGTGGCCGCGGAATCGTCGCGGGGCGGGTCGGCAAGAGCCAGCACGCCCATCAGCCGCCAGGAGCCGTCGGCGTCGGTCTTGGCCACACCGAGAGAGCGGTGTCCGTGGGTGGCGAAGCGGCCGACCACGTCATTGACCTCGGTGGTCGCGCCGTCACCGTCACACAGGGCGGCAATGACCTGCGGTGCGCCCTTGCTGACCCGAAACGTCCGACCGTCGGGCTCGCGTACCAGCGCCTCGGTGCGCTTGCTGACCGGGTCGAATGGAACGAACTGGTCCACCGAGGCCGCCGGTCGTTGACCCGCGGCCGCCATCACGGCCAGATCGATGAGGTCGTTGTCTTCGGCGCGTGACGCCAACGCCGCGACGGCGAGTAGCTCGTCGTCGGAGATGCCGTGGGCGGTCCAGCGGGCGGCGACCGCGAGACGGTTCTGGGTCAGGGTGCCGGTCTTGTCCGAGCACAATAAGTCGATGCCGCCGAGTTCCTCGACCGCGGGCAGGTGGCTGACCACGGCCTGTTGGCGCGCCAGCTGGCGGGCACCCACCGCCATGGTCACCGATAAGACCGCCGGCAGCGCCACCGGGATCGAGGCGATCGTGACCACCAGCGCGAACTCGAGGGTCTCCAGCACGGGATTGGCCCGCAGCAGTGAAACCACGACCGTCAACGTCACCAGGGCGACCGCGATGACGATCAGGTAGTTGGCGATCCGCAGCACGGCCCGCTGGAAGTGGCTGACGGTGCCGGCGCTTTCGACGAGCGCGGTGGTCTTGCCCATGTACGACGACGCCCCGGTGATGCACACCAGCGCGTCAGCCTCGCCGCGCACCACCACCGCCCCCGAATACAGGCTGTCGCCCCGCCCGCGGTTCACCGCCAGCGATTCGCCGGTCAGCGCCGATTGATCCACCTCGAGCGTGACGTCGTCGAGCACCCGCAGGTCTGCGGGGACCACATCACCGAGCCGGACCCGCACCACGTCGCCGGGCACCAACTCGCGCACCGCCACCGTCACCCACGCGCCGTCGCGCAACGCCCGCGCAGACGAGGCCAGGCGCTGCTTGAGCGCGGCGATCGCGTTGGCCGCCTGATGTTCCTCGAAATAGGCCACCAGCCCGTTCATCGCCAACAGAACCCCGATGATCACGGCGTCGGTCCAATGCCGCGCAGCCAGTGACAACGCCAGCGCGACCTCGATCATCCATGGGATCGGCGCCCAGAAATAGCCCAACAACTCCAGCACCGGATTGCGTTGGCGCTCAACGATTTCGTTCGGACCATAACGCTGGAGCCGTTGCAACGCCTCGGCGGCGGTCAAACCGGCGGCGGAGCTGTTCAGCTCGATCAATGCCTGCGGCAGCGGCACGCTCGCCAATTCGTCTTCAGTGTGCACTGCCGCCTCCTTCGCCTCCGGTCCGGCGATTGGGCTCCTGTCCTGGCTGCGGAACTTTGGCGTACGGTCAGCCCGACACCGCGCGCACTGACCCAATACAGTAGGCGGGTGCAATTATTGCACAATGCTATTCGCGCCAGAAGGCGCAATCTGGGGCGCAGCGCGGGTCCGAGAGGATCACTTCGGCCGCAAGCGTTCGCGCCCTTCGGCTTTAGGCGTTGGGCTGCAGGATCTCCTCCGACGCGAGCCGACCGCCGGCCTGCATCCAGGCCGCGACAACCCTGGGCGCGTCGCGGTTCGGGTTGTAGATGTCCTCCTCGCTGCGGAACAACCCGTCGCCGGCGTAGACCAGCCGGGTCCAGTTGGGGAACCAGAACGGCTCGCCGTCCGGGTCGGTCGGGTGGTCGAGGAGATTCTTGATCATGATGACGACGGCGTCGTTGTCGTCGTCGTAGGCGATCCAGTCATTCGGAAAACGCATGTGCGGGAACGGGGCCATCACCGCGACGATCCAGTCCCGCACCGCCTCGCGGCCGTGGAAGACGCCGTAGTGATGCTCGGTGTAGACGACGTCCTCGGTGAAGAGATCGGCGAAGGGTCGCCAGTCGCCCGAGGCGCTGCACCCCTCGACGACGGTCGTGTAGTTGGCGACGGCTTGCTCAATTTCGGCCCTGCTGAATTTGCCCATAGCGGACACACTAGAACGTGTTTCGATTCAAGGTGACTGCTCTGAATGGGGATATCGCATGAGCGTGCTGAACTTGTTCGACCTGCACGGCAAGAAGGCTCTGGTCACCGGGGCGTCCAGCGGCATCGGCAAGGAAGTGGCGCTGGCCTACCTCCAGGCGGGCGCGGCAGTCGCGATCGCGGCGCGACATTACGAGCGGTTGGAGGAGGTCGCCGCGGAGCTCACGGCGGCCGGCGGCCGGGTCGTGCCCATCGGTTGCGACGTGACCCGGCCAGACCAGGTCGACAGCATGCTGGACCGGGTGACCGCGGAGCTGGGCGGCATCGACATCGCGGTGTGTAACGCCGGGATCATCACCGTCACACCGATGCTGGACATGCCGCCCGAAGAGTTTCAGCGCATCCAGGACACCAACGTGACGGGCGTGTTCCTCACCGCCCGGGCCTCCGCCCGGGCGATGGTCGCGCAGGGACGGGGTGGGGTCATCATCACCACCGCCTCGATGTCCGGCCACATCGTCAACATTCCGCAGCAGGTCGGCCACTACTGCGCCGCCAAGGCGGCGGTCATCCACCTGACCAAGGCCATGGCCGTCGAGTTCGCGCCGCACCAAATCCGGGTGAACAGCGTCAGTCCGGGCTACATCCTCACCGAGCTCGTCATGCCCTTTGCCGACCTACATGCCCAGTGGGAGCCGAAGATACCGATGGGCCGGCTGGGCCGACCCGAGGAGCTCACCGCGCTGTATGTGTATCTGGCCAGCGAGGCGTCCAGCTACATGACGGGCTCGGACATCGTCATCGACGGCGGATACTCTTGCCCCTGATCGCGGGTCAAGCCACGAGGCACGGGCGACCGAAGCGCGCCCGCACCCCGGCCGAAAACAGGGCACGCAGGCGCTCGCCGGCGGGTCGCACCCCGCTCGCGCCGAGCAATTCGTCGCTCAATTCGACGATCGCGGCCGCGCGCAGCGGCCACGGGTCGTGCTCATTCGGCACCCACCAGGTCCGGCCGGCCCTGCGGGTGTGCGCGCCCCACCGGGCGGTGAGCCAGACCTCCAGCGGATTCGGCTCGACCACGCCACCAAGGGCGACCGTCACCCGGCTGCGCAGACCGCGGTGGGGCCAGCGGCGCACGCTGTCGTAGGTGAGGTGGTCGCCACGACGCGTCACCCGCATCTTCGACCACGTGTAGGGCACGCCGACGCCCACCCGGATCGCGGGCACGGCGGCCAGCCGCGCGGTTTCGAGCGAGCGGAACAACACGCCGTGCCGGCCCGCGTCGTCGATCGAATAGAGCCGGACGTTGGTCTCCGCAAATCGGCCGAAGTACGGCAGCGGCAACGCGGTGCCGACTCTGGTGCCGGCCAGCACGAACGGGATCAGCGACACGTAGGTCATCCCGTCGGCGAAGACGTCCGGGCGGGTGCCGGGCGGGTACAGGCCGTCGACGCCGTCCGGCCGCACCGGCCAGTGGATGAAGGTCAGATCGGCCCAGCGCTGCTCGAACGTGACTCGACCGGGAAGCGGCGGCGGCGCGACCGGGTAGCCGGCGAGACCCGGTTGCGCGTCGGGAACCTCGGGCGGGACGGCCATTCGAGAACGGTAGACCGGCGACTCACGATCCGTTGATGATCCACTGCCGCGCCTGTTCAACTTGCCCGGCGGGAAAGTGCTGGATCGTCGCGGATACAAAGTGCGAGCCCAGATGCTCGGCCAGATCTCCGAGGTGCGAGTCGGTGACCACCGCGACCTTTTTGATGTGTTTCTGGTGATCGCGAACGAAGCGGAAGTGGGTGACCATCGCTCCGAAACTGTCCCAGCCGGGGAACGACGGCGCGCTGATGATGAGCCCGGCAAGGTCGCCGTTGGCTTCGATGTGCGGGTCGACGGCCGTGGCGAGTTCGGTGAAGTCGTTCTTATCGAGCGCGGATTTCGGGTGGACCAGCAGGATGTTGTGCTCGCTGTCCAGCTCATAATCGATCATGCCGTCATGGTGCACCGAGCCGCTTGCACAGATAAGAGCCGAAAGTCATCCCTCCAGCTGGCCGGAGATCCCCCGCTCGATGCTGGCCTGTGTCGTGGAGGGCAACACGATGAGGCCGTCGAGCTCCTTGCGGGCCAGGTCGAATGCTTTTTGTCGTTCCTGCGGCGCCGCGGCGGGGTCCGCGGCCACCCGCAAGAGGCTCTGGGCGCGCGCGATCCGCTGCCGGCCTTCGGCCGAGAAGTCGTTGCGGCGCCTGCGCGTCGCCTCGGCCTCGGCAACGTTGAACGCGGTCACGTAGTCCTCGACGGCGGATTGATACCGCGCCGCGGCCTCCCGATCATCCAGGAGGTCCTCGGCCTTGACAGGGCGCAGGAAGTCCGCCCGGAGCTTGGCTTTGTGAAATCCGACCGTGAGCGGATCGCGCATGTCGGTCATCAGCGGGAAGTCGAGAAGCTTGGCGACGTCGAGTTCGTACTCGAGCCATCGTGCGTCGGTGCGGCTGTGCTCCTCGATGACGCGTCGGAGCAAAAGCCATTGCGCCGCTTGGCTATTGACGTTACCAGCCGAGGCTCCCACAGTTTCCGCCGGGCGCGCTTGATCCACCTCCCGCGGCTCGTCGGCGCGCCGATTGTTGGCGGCGAACGCCCGCACCGCGGCGACCACGATGCCCGTCAACGGCAGGATCACGATCAGGAGCTCCGCCAATCGGATGAGCAGACCCACTCCGCCAGGATGCCACCGCGGCGCCTTGCGGCGTGCTCGGCACCGCCGGTTAATGCACTCCCAGTGTGTCGCTGAGGTATTGCGCGCGGCAGGCTCGGCGGGCCAGTTTGCCGCTGGTGGTGCGCGGGATGCCACCGGCCGGCAGGAAGCGCACGTCGGAGACCGGCACGCCGTGCCGGCGTGACACCGCGTTCCCGATCGCCTCGATCGCCGGCTGGGGATCCTCGCGACTGGTGCCGGCGGCGCGTTCGGCGATCACGACGAGACGCTGGTCGCCGTCTTCCGGCACGCAGAACGCCGTCACGTAGCCCCGGCGCACCATCGGCGAGGCTTCGGCGACGGTGGCCTCGATGTCCTGCGGGTAGTGGTTGCGGCCCGCGATGGTAATCAGGTCCGCGATGCGACCGGTGACGTAGATCTCGCCATCGAGGTACACGCCCAGGTCCCCGGTCCGCAGCCAGGGCCGTTCGGCCGTCGAGCCCTCGGCGTGGCTGCCGTCGCCCAACCGCGACCGCAGCGTGGCGCCGAAGGCCAGCCGGCTCTCGTCGGGCAGCCCCCAATAGCCGCGACCCACGTTGTTGCCCTGCAGCCAGATCTCGCCGACATCACCGTCGGGCAGTTCGGATCCGCTCTCGGGGTCGACGATCACCGCCCATAGGCTGCGAGCGACCCGGCCGCAGGACACCTGCGCCACCGCGTTCGGGGCGTCCGCCGCGACACGTACCGCGTGACCGGCGCTCAACTGTTCGCGGTCGAGATACACCACGGATGCCTCCGCGGAGGCATCGATGGTCGCGATCATCAGGGTCGCCTCCGCGATGCCGTACGAGGGCTTGAATGCCGTGCGCGGCAATCCATACGGGGCGAACGCCTTGTTGAAGGTCCGGATCGCCTCGATGCTGACCGGTTCGGAACCGATGATCAGGACGACATTGCCGAGGTCGACGTCGTCGCCGGGCGCGGGCAGCCCGCGCTGGGCCGTCCACTCGTAGGCGAAGTTCGGGGCGGCGGTCACCACCCGGCCCTGCTTCGAACCGGCGGATAGCGCGTGGATCCAGCGCAGCGGCCTGCGGACAAAGGCGGTGGGCGACATCAGGGTGGAGTGCCCGCCGTACACGGCGGGAAAGCCGATCATCGACAGGCCCATGTCGTGGTAGAGCGGTAACCAGCTGACGCCGTGGGTGTTCCGGTCCAGCAGGTCGATGGAGAGGATCATCTGCACGAGGTTGGTGCCGACGGCGCGGTGGGTGATCTCCACCCCGACCGGGGGCCGCGTCGCACCCGAGGTGTACTGCAGGTGCGAAACGCGGTCGATGTCCAGGTCGACGGGCACGAACAGCTCCCCCGCCGAGTCGGCTATCTGGTCGATGACGATCAGCTGCGGTATCCGCAAGTCCGGGAGACTGCCGAGGAAGTTCTGCACGGCCTCTTTCGCGGCCGCCGTTGTGAGCACCGCGGCGGGCCGGGAGTCGCGCAGCGCCGTCTCCAGGCGTTCGGCGTGGCCGGGCAGCTCGGGCGCGAACAACGGCACCGCAATGGTCCCGGCCTTGATCGCGGCATAGAAGCCGGCGACGTAGTCGATGCCCTGGGGCGCGAGGATCGCCACCCGGTCGCCCTCGCCGGCGAACTGCTGCACCCGCGCGGCGATCGCCCGCAACCGGACCCCGAATTGGGCCCAGGTCACTTCTATCGCGTTTCCCTCGGAGCGGGCGTAGTCCAAGAAGCGATACGCCACGGCGTCACCGACATTGGCGATGTTGCGCTCGATGAGCGATATCAGGGTGGTGCCCGGCGGCAACTCGACGCCGCCCTCGGCGTCCAGGCAGTCCTCTATCAGTAGCAGGCCCTTTGGAGCCACGGCGCTGCGCTCCGAACCGCAATCCATGAGCGCAGTCTAGGTGCCCGCCGCGGTGGCTCGGTGCCCCGCGCGGGTCGACGCACGCCACGTTCGCGGGGGCGGTAGATGCCCGGCCCGCGCTCATCGAGGGGCGCGTCGACGGCCGAACAGGGCAAGGAGCTGCTCGCTTGCCGTGGCGGTCGGCGGTGCCGGCAGCGGTTCGGCGAACACGTGCCCGGCCAGCCCGGCCCGGGCCAGGGGTGGCGAAACCCACAACAGGGCCGAAGCGACACCCGAGGGAATGGGCCGATCGATTCGGCACGCCTGGGCGATATCCCACGCGTGCACGGCCATCTCGATGGCACCAACGTGGACAACGGTTTTGGCGGCTAGCGTCCGGCCCTGGATCTCGCACCACCGGCCGGCAAAAGCGGGAGCGGACTTGTGCACCCGGGCTGCGAGCACCAAGTCGACGATCGCGGCCCGCACTGCGCCCGCTGGATCGGAACCTGCCGCCGGCCGGGTCCCCTCGCCGAAGTCGCGCGCGGCCAGCAGGGTGGCGACCTCCGCCAACGAGGCGCAGATGTGGTGCAACAGGCGGCGCAGGTCCCACTCCCGGCAGGGCGTCGGCGCCGCGAGGTCGGCCTCGCGAACCAGAAGGAGATTCTGGAGCAGGTAGCGGGCCGCCTCGGTCAGCACGGCCCGCTCATCGGTGTCGGACACGGTCCGTGCCTTCAGCTCCCCGGCGCGACGAACGTCTCGGGCAGGCCGAACTTCGCGACCAGCGCCGCGTCGTTGAACGCAACGATACGCGAGATGCGACCGTCGACCAGGGCCAGCACGTCCAGCCCATGGGCTCGAAAGGAACCATCCGGTGCCCGCCCGTACATGGCCAGGGCCGGGGCGCCGTTGGCCTGGGTGGGCGCGAGCCGCCACTGATCCGCGGTGTGCAGCACGACCCGGGCCAAAAACGCGCACACCGCATCCCGTCCGGTGAACCAGGTTGGAATGGGCGGCATTTCGAGCTCGACGTCGGCGCGCAGCAGTTCCGCCAGTGCGTCGACGTCGGCGTGTTCGAAGGCGGCCATGTAGCGGTCGATCACGTCGCGCAGTTCGGGTTCGGTGGGTTCGCTGAGCTCGTCGAGCGCCGGGCCGGCCTGTGCCAATCGGGCGCGGGCGCGTTGCAAGGCGCTGTTGACGGCGGCGGTGGAAGTCTCCAGCATCTCGGCGACTTCGCCGGCCTGCCAACCCAATACGTCGCGCAGTACCAGGACCGCGCGCTGCAACGGCGACAAATGCTGCAGGGCGGCGACGAATGCCAACCGGACGCTGCTGCGCACCGAAACGACGACGGCGGGGTCGTCGGTGGCGCCGTACAACAGGCTGTCCGGTGCGGGTTGCAACCACGGGATGTCCGATTGCGCCGGGGCCGGCGCGACTGCCGCGCTGTCGGCCGGGGCGGCGAGCCCGGAGGGAAGGGGACGCCGCTTGCGAGTCTGCAACACGTTCAAATATGTGTTCGTGGCAATCTTGTAGAGCCACAGCCGGACTGAGGATCGCCCCTCGAACCCCTCGTACGCCTGCAACGCCCGCAGGTAGGTGTCCTGCACGAGATCCTCGCACTCGTCGACGGATCCGAGCATGCGGTAGCAGTATGCCCGCAGCTCCGGCCGGTACCGTTCGGCCACTTGTGCGAAATCATCGATGCCGCCGTGCGCCATGCCCAAAGCCTTTCACGAGTCGCGGCGTGGCGGCCGGGGATCGTCGGGGTTGCGCGCGCCCGGGTCGGGCTCGTCCCACCACTGCTGTTGCCCCTCGCCGTAGGCGTCGTGCCAATTCCACCACGCATACGCGGGGCTCTGCGGGTAGCCGTCCGGGGAGTCTTCCCAATCCTCCTGCCGCCCAAGGGCGGTCATGTCCAGGTAACTCCAGGTGGTGCCCAGCGCCTCGTCGCCGCGGTTGTTGATGAAGTACGTGCGGAACACCCGGTCGCCGTTGCGGATGAAGGCGTTGGTGCCGTGCCACTCGTCGACGCCGAAGTCGCGGTCGAAGTCGTCGGTGATCGTGTACCAGGGCATGTGCCAGCCCATCCGGGCCTTCACCCGGGCGATGTCAGGCTGGCCGCCGCGGGAGGCGAACACCAGCGTGGTGTTGCGGGCATTCAGATGCGCGAGGTTGCCGATGTGATCGGCGATCATCGAGCAGCCCCGGCAGGCATGGTCGGGCCAGCCGTCCACCCCGGGTTTCAGGAACGCCCGGTAAACGATCAGCTGGCGCCGGCCGCCGAACAGGTCCCGCAGGCTGACCCTGCCGTCGGGCCCGTCGAATTGGTAGGGCTTGTCCACCGGCAGCCACGGCATGCGGCGGCGCCGGGCGGCCAGCGCGTCCCGTGCCCGGGAGAGCTCTTTTTCCCTGACCAGCAGCTGCTGGCGCGCGGCCTCCCAGTCCGGCGCCGATACGATCGGGGGCGTCTGCATGTTCATCGTCGGCCTTTCTGTTGTGGTGCAGTGTTTTTCGACGCTTGGGCGTGTCAGGGGAGCTTCTGCAGCCCCGCGCCGGTCAGCAGGTAGCCGGGAGCGACGCTGGCGCTGTCCGCCCGCGCCAACTCGAGCACGGCCGCACCGGCCGACTCCGGGCTGAGCGGTTCGCCGAGCTGCCTGACGTATTCCTCTTCGGATTGCCCATTGCGGGCCGCGTAGGCCCGCACGGCGGGGCGGCCGAGGTCGGTCAGCGGAGTGATCCGCGGCAGCACGGCCGTGAAGGTGATGCCGAGGCCCGCGCGGTCCGCCTCCTCTTGCGCGTAGCCGCTGATGAAGCGTTGGGTGGCTTTCGCGCCGGCGTACCCGCCGCTGAGCGGCGAGCCGGCCAGCGCGGCGCCGCTGCTGACGACCACCACCGTGCTGCCGGGCCGCAGCGGTTTGAGCAGGGTCTCGCGCAGCCAATGAAAGGTGATGCGCACGTCGGTATTCCAGTTGGCCGAGAACGTCTCCCAGGTGTGGTGCTGCAGTGGGCGAATCAGCGGGGTTGCCCCGGCCACCAACACGAGAAGCTGCGGATCGTATCGGTCCAGAAGGCTGCCCGGCACCGAGGAGTCGGTCGCGTCGGCGACGACCGCTTGAATGCTGCCGGCGCCGCCGGGCTCGGGAAACGTTGTCGCGCTGCGGGACACGGCTATCACCGAGGCGCCGGCGGCGGCCGTAGCCAGTGCGATGCCCCGGCCCAGCCCGCGGCTTGCGCCGACGATGAGTGCGGTCTTGCCCGATAGGTTGTTCATCTTGTCCTCCTGGTGGTGCGGTCAGGCGTGGGCCGTCGCGAGTAGCTGGGCGTACTGGCGCTCCAGCTCCTTGGCCGGGTCGCTGTGCCAGCCCCGCGCGATGGATTGCGACACGGGATCGGGGAAGATGTCGTGCTCGCCGCGCTGCAGTGCGTCGAAGACGGCGGCGGCGACGGACCGCGGGGTTGCTTTCGGGATGTCGAGGTCGCGGGTCATGTCGGTGTCCACCGGACCGGTGAAAATCGCGTGGACCCGGACGCCTTGCGGCCCCAGGACGGCGCGCAGCGACTGGGTGAGGCTGAGCGCGGCCGCCTTGGAGACCGAGTACGCGGGAATGAGCGGCAGGGGCGCCAGTGCGTTGACCGACAGGTTGTTGATCACCGCGCCCCGGGATCGAATCAGCGCCGGCAGGAACGCCTGCGTCACCGCGTAGGTGCCGAAGAGGTTGACGGCCAGGTGCCGTTGGAGCACCCCGGGATCGCTGAGATCGTCGTAGAGCGCGATGCCCGCGTTGTTGATCAGCACATCAAGCGATTCGACCGCGCCGACGGTGTCTTGGATCTGCGCATTATTCGTCACGTCCAGCGCCACCGGCACGACGCGCTCATCGGTCGCGGTAAAGCGATCCCGCGTACCCGCGTAAACCCGCCGCGCCCCTCTGTGCAGCGCCTCGTCCAGGAGCGCCCGGCCGATGCCGCGATTGGCGCCGGTGATCAGAACTGCTTTGTCGGCGATCTCACTCACGACAAACCCCTTCCCAAATGAAAAGCCCCCGCGGGAGGTGCGGGGGCAGCTTGTGTTGACCCATCGAGCCGATCGAGTCCGACGGAACTACACATATAGACAATGCTCGACGCCAAAATTCATCGCGGGGCGGCGGGCGACCTCTGGCGACTTCGGTTGTCATCGCCACGAGTCCACCCGAATTCACCCGGCCGAAATGGATTCGGGGTTGCCTGGAGCGGGTTTGCCAGCTGCAGGATCGAGCTCGAGGACGGCCGCACCGTGACCGCACTCGTAGGCTCCACACCCGACGCGTAGGGTACGCGGCATGTCGGGCCGTAAGTTTTCGTTCGAAATCAACCGCACCAGCAGCGCGCCCGCGGCGACGTTGTTTCGGCTGGTCGCCGACGGCGCCAACTGGTCGAAGTGGGCCAAGCCGATCGTTCTTCAGTCGAGTTGGGCGCGCCAGGGGGATCCGGCGCCGGGCGGCGTCGGGGCCGTCCGCAAGGTCGGGATGTGGCCGCTGCTCGTGCAGGAGGAAACCGTCGTCTACGAGCAGGACCGCCGGCACGCCTACAAGCTGGTCGGGCCGCCCAGCCCCGCCAAGGATTACTTCGGCGAGGTGGTCTTCACCCCGAATCAGTCGGGCGGCACCGACATCCGCTGGACGGGCGAGTTCGTCGAAGGAGTCCGCGGAACGGGTCCGGTGATGCGGGCCGCGCTGGGCGGGGCGGTCCGGTTCTTCTCGGGCCGGCTGGTGCAGGCGGCCGAGCGCGAGTCGGCCGGCGACCGGTAGGGATTACCCCGCGGCCCAGGGCTTTCACGGCTAAGGGTTGTTGGCCTGCTGCTCGTCGATCTGGGCCTGCTGCATGTCCTGCTGGAATTGCTGCTGGGCCTGTTCGTTTTGTTCCTCGGCCTGTTGCATGGACTGCTGCAGCTGTTGCTGGTCCAGCTGTTGCTGCAACTGGGCCTGGTCGTCGCTGTCGTCGGCGGCGAAGCCGCCGAACGGGCCGCTGACGGGAGCGGCCACCGCGACGTCGGGACGCGCCGTGCCGAAAAGCGCGAGCGTCGCAAGGGCCGCTGCCCCGGCGAAAATGAGTTGGAGCCGCCGCCATTGCCGACGCGGCGTGCCGGATTTCTGGATGGTCATGCATCGAGGCTTGCGCCCCTGACTAGCTGCGAGCTGAGTAGCCGCTGTCGCTGCAGTATGAGATCTTGCGGTGGTTTGGCCGAGGAGCCGCTACTGAGAACCGATCTCGTCCTGATACTTCTTGGCCATGTGCTCGACGGCCTGCAGCTGGGACTGCGCCAGGTCGTCGCGCACCTGCCCGGCCCGCGCCGCGGCGTCCAGCGTCGGCTGCGCCAGGCCCTGGAAGTGGGGCATGACCTCGGCGGCGAACAGTTCGGCCGACCGCTTGGTGGCCGCGGGGTTCGCCCACTCGTGGCCCATCTGCAGGAAGCAGCCGAAGCCTCCGGACTGATCCCAGAGCCGCTGCACCTGGGCGCGGGCCCGCTCCGGCGTGCCGATGACGCCCGCCCCGTTGTCGTTGATGACGTCGATCATCTCGTCCAGCTGCTCGCCCGGCATGGTCATCTGGGGGAAGGCCGCCACCTTCTGGAAGTAGTTGAACCACGACTCGATGCCGAATTTCACGTCGGCGCGGGCCTGTTCGTCGGTCTCGGCGATGTGCATGGGCCCGACCAGGCTCCAGGCCTTGCGGTCGACCTGCGTACCGAAGGCCGCGGCGCGCTCCTCGACGATGTTCCAGTGATAGGACAGCGCGTCGAAGCCCTCGACGATCAGCGTCGCCCCGATGGACAGCAGCCCGATGCCGTGCTTGCCGGCCAGCCGGGCCCCGGTCGGCGATGCGACCGCGGCGACCGCCAGCGGTATCCCCGCTTCGGAGTACGGGGCCAGCTGCAACTTGGCGTCAAAAAGCTGGTGCGTGGCGGTCTTGGCGCTCACCGTCTCCCCCGCCAGCAACCGAACGACGATGTCGAGGTTGGTCTCGAGTAGCTCTCGCGTGTCGGTCGGATTCAGCCCGATCATCGAGGAATCCGTGGGCAGCGAACCGGGACCCACCCCGCCGATGATGCGCCCATGGGTGAGGTGATCCAGCAGCATCAATCGGTCGGCGACCCAGAGCGGGTTGTGATAGGACAGCGAAATAACCCCGGTCCCGAAGCGAATGCGCCTGGCGCGTTCGGCGGCCGCGGCGATGAAGATTTCCGGGGAGCTGATGATTTCGCTGCCGGCGGAGTGATGCTCGCCGATCCAGGCTTCGTCGAAGCCGAGCGCGTCGAGATGTTGGACGAACTCGAGATCGCGTTGCAGGGCGAGGGTCGGGTTGGTGCCCGCCCGGTGGAACGGGGCGATGAAGTATCCAAACCTGAGCTTGGCCATGGGTGTCCCCTTGCAGTCGAGTTGCGGAGAACCATAACTCAACTCGCCCGGGGNGGGCCCCCGCCGCCGGTGGGACCGCCGGGGGCGCCGCCGCCCCCACCCGGTGCCGTGGATGGCGCGACGCTGGAAGTAGGAGTGGTGGTGGTCGATGGCGTCGTGCTGCTGCTGCTCGGCCCCTTACTGCCGCCGCCGCATCCGACCGCCAACACGAGCATCGCCGAACCGCCCAAAAGCGCGACGGCATTCCTGGCTCCAGACCTCATCAGCTTCCCCAATCTCCACTCGCACCACTCGTTTGCAGTCCACTTCTCCGTACCCGGCCGCGCGCGGCGGCAAACGGGTCGAACACCGCCGATGGGAACGGCGACGGGACGAACGGGGCCGCCGGATCGGGAGCGATCCAGCGGCCCGGGGTTTGAGGGATTAGCAGTTCTCGCCGGAAATGCAGCCGGTCAGGGTCGCCGTATGGACCCCGGCGTGGGGTGCCGGAGCCGGCGCCACGGACGACGACTGGGTCGTCGGCGACGCGCCGCCGACCGGGCCGACGCCTACGCCACCGAATCCAACCGTCAAAGCCAGCGCAGCGGCGCCGCCGAACATCGCGATCGCCGCCTTGATTGGTGCCTTCATCAGCCACTCCCTTCCTCGTGGACACCCTTTGTTACAACCACTTTTCGGGTGTTAATAACAAAGCATACGCCTGTGAAACTATTGCTACAAGAATGCTTCGGCGCGGCGGACCATTGGGCGCGGCCCGCCGTCGCTGCCTTATGCCGTCGGCGGGCCAATAAAATTGCTTCCGCGCACTTATGTAATGGTTGACATTGATCGCGCCGGAGGCATATAAGACCGGCCGTGTAAAAAAATTGTACAAATCGATCCGCTCGTTATAACAGTCCTATAACGATTCGGTATAAAGTCAATAACTTATAGCGCTTGCCACAGATAATGCCCCGTAGCTTGTGGGCTACGAAAAGCGCCACGGCGACCGTCTGAAGCTTAGCCGTTGCCATATTGGGCCGTGTTTTATGCGCGCCGAAGATCGCCGCGAAAGGTTGAAAAATGAATTTTGTGGTGCTGCCGCCCGAGATCAACTCGGCCAACATATTCGCCGGCGCGGGGTCGGCTCCCATGTTGGCGGCGGCGACCGCGTGGGACGGGGTTGCCGCGGAATTGGCCGAGGCGGGGGCCGCCTTTGGAACGGTCACGTCCGGCCTCGTGGGCGGGGCATGGCGGGGAGCGTCATCGGCGGCGATGGCGGCCGCGGCCACCCCGTACACCGCCTGGCTCACCACCGTGGCGACCGCGGCCGAGGGGGCGGCCGCGCAGGCCCGGGCTATCGCGAGCGGGTTCGAGTCGGCGCAGGCGGCGATGGTGCAGCCCGCTCTGGTGGCGGCCAACCGTTCCTACTTGGTGGCGTTGGTGATGTCGAACCTGTTCGGGCAAAACGCGCACGCGATCGCGACCGCCGAGGCCGAATACGAGCAGATGTGGGCCCAGGCGGTGTCGACCATGTCGAACTACCACGCCGGGGCGTCCGAGGCCGTCGCGGCCTTGGCCCCCTTCACTCAGCCGCCCGGCGCAAACGCGGCCGCCGCCGCGCCCAAGACGACCACCCTCAATCTGGGCCTCGCCAACGTCGGCGGCGGCAACGTCGGCAACGCCAACACGGGCCTCGGAAACCTCGGTGGCGCCAACCTGGGCAACTCCAACGGCGGCTTGGGAAACTCCGGCAACTCCAACGCCGGTTTCGGCAACCTGGGGGCCGGCAACATCGGCTTCGGCAACGCGGGCACCGGCAACGTCGGTGTCGGGAACGCCGGCAATACCAACATCGGAATCGCGAACACCGGCAACAACAACGTCGGGATCGGCCTGACGGGCAGCAACCGGATCGGCGTCGGCAATACCTACATCGGCATTGGCCCCGGGGGCATCAATCAATTCAACATCGGCGGGCTGAATTCGGGCAGCGGCAATCTCGGCTTGTTCAACTCCGGCACCGGAAACATCGGCTTGTTCAACTCCGGCACGGGAAACTTCGGCATCGGGAACTCCGGCAGCTACAACACCGGCATCGGGAACTCGGGCGCGGCAAACACGGGCTTCTTCAACGCGGGCTCGTTCAACACGGGCATGTTCGACGCGGGCTTGGCCAACACCGGCAACCTGGATACCGGGAACTACAACAGCGGCAGCTTCAACCCAGGCGCGTCCAACACCGGCGGCTTCAACACCGGTAGCGCCAACACCGGTTTCTTCAATACCGGCAACATCAACACCGGCGCCTTCAACACGGGCAACATGAACAACGGCCTCTACAACGGCGGCGAACTGAATACCGGCGCCCTCTACCAGGGCGTCGGCCAGGGCAGCCTCCACTGGGCGTTCACGACGCCCGATCTGACGCTGCCACCGCTCGAAATACCCGGAATATCCGTTCCCGCATTCACTCTGCCCGCCATCAGCCTCCCGCCGATCACCATTCCGGCGTTGCAGTCGCCGCCCGATGTGGCGGTCGGGGCGTTTGGTTTGCCGCAGATTACGTTGCCGTCGTTCACGTTTCCGGCGTTGCAGTCGCCGCCCGATGTGGCGGTCGGGGCGTTTGGTTTGCCGCAGATTACGTTGCCGTCGTTGACGATTCCGGCGTTGCAGTCGCCGCCCGATGTGGCGGTCGGGGCGTTTGGTTTGCCGCAGATTACGTTGCCGTCGTTGACGATTCCGGCGTTGACGTCGCCGCCCGATGTGGCGGTCGGGGCGTTTGGTTTGCCGCAGATTACGTTGCCGTCGTTGACGATTCCGGCGTTGACGTCGCCGCCCAACGTCGGGGTGGGCGCGTTCAGCCTGCCCGCGCTGACCATTCCCCCCATTGTCGTTCCGCCGGTGACGATACCGGCCGGCACGCAAATCGGCGCGTTCCATCTGCCGGCGATACATGTGCCCGCAATCCAGTTGACGTCGATCAGCATCGGCGGGCCGGGAGGCGGCTTCTACTTCCCCGGAGTGGCCCTCGACCTGGACGTGTCGTTACCCACCATCAAGGTGCCTTTTGTTCTGTTCTTCCCCAATAACATCCTTGTCTTGCAATCGGGCACCCCCGGCGTATTCCCCCAAATCGGCGGCGGGGTGATCAGCAACAGCCTTCCCTTAGGCCACCCTGGGGCTCCGAACTCGGGCGGCCCCGACGCCTACATACAAATCGGCCCGGCCACCATCACCGGCCTCGGCCTCACCATCAACCAATTCTTCGTTCCCCCGATCGGATTGAGCCTTTCCGTCGGCGGGTTCGACATTCCCTCGATCAGCGTCGACGCGTTTACGCTCCCCCAGATCGTGACCCCCACGATCACTACTCCGCAGTTGACGATCCCGGCAATCGGCGCGGACGGGTTCACGCTGCCGCAGGTGAGCACTCCCGCGGTGACGACGACGCCGTATACGTTGCCGTCGATCGGGTTGGGTGGGTTCACGCTGCCGCAGGTGAGCACTCCCGCGGTGACGACGACGCCGTATACGTTGCCGTCGATCGGGTTGGGCGGGTTCACGCTGCCGCAGGTGAGCACTCCCGCGGTGACGACGACGCCGTACACGGTGCCCTCGATCGGCCTGGGCGGGTTCACCCTTCCCCAGGTCAGCGTCCCTCCCGTCACGACTCAGCCGTTCACCGTCCCGCCGGTCGGGCTCGGCGGCTTTACCACCCCGGCGCTCACCATCCCGAGCATCCACCTGCCCAGCACCACCGTCGCGGGCATCGACATCCCGTCGGCCCCGGGCTTTTTCAACTCGAGCACCGCTCCGTCCTCGGGTTTCTTCAACACGGGCGCCGGCGGCGACTCGGGCTTCGGCAACAACGGGCCGGCGCTTTCGGGCTGGTTCAACGCGAACCCAGTGGCCGGGCTCCTCGGCGGCTCCGGTTACCAGAACTACGGCAGCCTGATTTCGGGCTTCAACAACGTGGGCGGCGGTGTCTCGGGGTTCCTCAACACCGGCACGTTGCCGTTCTCGGCGACCAGCCTGGTCTCGGGGGCCGAAAACGCGGGCTCCGAGCTGGCAGGCCTGTTCTTCCAGGACTGATCGGCAAGGGCGGCGCCCTACGCCTCCTTGGTGATCAGCTTCCGCAGCGCCACGCGGTCGGGGGTCAGCAGCTCGGTGATGCGCGGGCGATTCACCTCGGCGACGATGATCTCGCCGACCTCCTGATAGACCTCGCTGAAAATGCCGTGGGACTTCATCTTCGAAGTCTGATAGAGGTTGTCCTCGGTCGGCGTCACGTAGATCACCGCGTCGGCCTTGAAGCGGTGCACCAGCCACAGGTGGATCAAGGTCATCAGTCGCTTCTGCCGCAGCTTCTCGGCGAAGGTGTTCTGGTCGCGCACCTGCAGGATGCTGCGGCCGTGCCGGTCCTTGATCGGGTCGACGACGACATTCGCCAGCTGTTCCTCGCCGTTGCCGTAGATGCCGAGTTCGAGCACGTCCGAGCCGGCCCGGCGCGGCCGGAGCTGCACGCGCAGCTTCTCGCCGAGCTGGTAGTACTCGCTCCACATCGCCAGCCACTCCTCGAGCAGCTTCTTCGGCACCTCGGTTTGCACCAGGTGCTGGTGCTGGGTCGAACCCTCGCCCATCGCCTTAGTGGTCGCGGTCCGGCCCGAGGACGCGGTCAACGCCGCATCGCTGCGCGGCCCGCCGACCAGGGTTTGCGGTGTGCGGTAAGGGGACTCGACCAGGCGCATCTTTCGTTGCAGGCGGGCCAGCGCCAGCATGCCGTCCTGCCGCAGCGCGGTGGCGA
The DNA here is from genome assembly GCF_900078675.2 of Mycobacterium interjectum. GTDB lineage: Bacteria > Actinomycetota > Actinomycetes > Mycobacteriales > Mycobacteriaceae > Mycobacterium > Mycobacterium interjectum. Next base: position 1,500,580 of record NZ_LT546237.1, on the reverse strand, counting down.
ACTCCTCGGCGGCGACGCCGTCGATCTGGTGTCCGCCGTAGGTGATGAAGTTGAAGACAAACCCCATCTTGCCGAGCTCTTCGGGGAACTCCTTCATCTGCTCGTCGGTCATGCCGGTGGTGTCCCAGTTGAAGGACGGCGAGAGGTTGTAAGCCAGCATCTGGTCGGGGAACTCGGCGTGGATGGCGTCGGCGAACTGCCGGGCGTCGGCCAGGTCCGCGGTCTTCGTTTCCATCCAGAGGATGTCGGCGAACGGCGCCGCGGCCAATGACTTGGCGATGGCGTACGGGATGCCACCGCGGATCTGGTAGTAGCCCTCGGGGGTCTTGGCCAGTTCGCAATCCCAACCGGGGTTGACGCCCAACTCCTTCGCCTTGGCCCGGGCGGCGTAGAGCGAGGCGCGCGCGGCGAAGGCACGCCACTCGTCGGAGCTCATCTCGCGCGGCTCGCCCTCGCTGGCGTCGAATTCGAGCACGTCGGCGACGGCCTGGCCGTAGGTCATCAGCCCCGCGTCGTCCTCCCAGGCGGCGACGAACCGCGACTCGACCTGGTCGAAGAGGTCGTCGATCGATTGGTTTCCGTTCTCTCGCAACGCATTTACGGCGTCGGAGATCAAGCTTTGGATGCCCTGGCGCTCCAGCCAGGCGGTGGCCGCGGCGTACTCGCCTTCGGGAAGCGCGTAGAGAAGGTGACCGTTGAGGTCTTTGACTCCCAGTTCGTAGAACCGGCGCACCATGGCCAGGAAGCACGCCTTGTACGAAGGAATGTCGAGGTTGGTGACGCCGAGCAGGAATGGCTGGTCACGCTCGTCGGCGCGGCTGTCGAGCAGGTTGGCCGCCTCGGCGTCGGTGCGCGCGACGATGATGCCGGGCACCCGCATGACGTCGAGCTGGAACCGCGCGGCGTTGAGGCGCTTGATCTGTTCGTCCGACGGCACCAGGACCTTGCCGCCCTGATGGCCGCACTTCTTGGTACCGGGGCGCTGGTCTTCGATGTGGTACCCCGGCACGCCGACCTCGACGAAGCGGCGGATCAGGTTGCGCACGTGCGGATCACCGCCGTGGCCGGTGTCGGCGTCGGCGATGATGAACGGCCGGAAGTCGTATTCCTTGGCCGTCGCGCGCTGCTGTTCGCTCATCTGCAGGCGCTGGTACTGCTGATTGCGGTCGGCCGTGAGGAGGGCGCGCACCAGCACCGCGGCATCGTCGGGCACCTGGCTCAGCGGGTAGCTGGCGAGGTCGGGGCCGGGATCCTCGGTGGTGGAGCCCTTTGCCGAGGTCGCCCACCCGCCGAGGTAGATGCCTTCGATGCCCATCCGCTTCATGCTCACGGCCTGGCCGGGCGAATAGGGGCCGAATGTGGTGATGCTCTTCTTGGCCGCGAAGAGTTCGCGCAGCCGGTCGTAGAACGCCGCCGCCGCCTCGCGCGCCACGGGGTAATCGGTCGCGATGGTGCCGCGCTGCTCGGCGACCTGGCGGGCCGTGTACAGACGGGTGATCCCGGCGAAGCGCGAACCCTCGAAGTATCGCTGCGTAGCCTCGACGTCCTGCTCGAACGGCGTGCGGACCGGTGTGTCCGTTTCGATGATGGCCATGGGGTTACGCTCCTCTTCACGATTTCCGCTGCAGGTGAGTTTATCCCCGGAGCAGGCGGTTCAATCAGGGGTCAATGGTCCCGAGCCGAAACCGTTGCCGTGCCGTACTCCGGGGGTTCGGGCCCGCGGTGCCCGTTGAGCCGGCCCCGTCCGCCCGGGCCCCCATCGCGGCCCGCCGCGGGCACTCAACCAATCCCGTTGCCGACGGATGAACTCCGCGTCGACGACCCTCCCGTGCCCGGGGACATAGCTGGCGTGGGGGCCGCCGATCGCGAGCAGCCGATCCAGCGTTGCCGGCCAGGCCCCCAGGTCGGAATCGGCGTCGATACAAGGGTCGGCCGACTCCTCGACGAGGTCACCGGTGAACACCACGACCGGGTCCCGTTCCCCGTCTGGGGCGGGCACCACCACGACCAGGTCCGCCGTCGTGTGGCCGCGCCCCGGGTGAGTCACCGTCACGGTGCGGTCGCCCAGATCGATCGTGGCGTCGTATAGCCCGTGCCGAGGTGGCTTCAGCGCCGAAATCGCGCGATCGACGTCGACGGCCCGCGCGCCGTAGCTGAGCGCGTGCTCGCGAAGTTGGTCGGTGCCCGACGATAGATATTCGACAACTTCAGGCGCGGAATAGATCTCGGCGGCGCCGAACGCCGAGGAACCCAGGACATGGTCGAAGTGCTTGTGCGTCAGCACAACGTGGGTCACGTGGCGCCCCGTGACCTGTCGCGCATCGGCCTCGATCGCGGCGGCTTCGGCGAGGGTGGTTCCGGTGTCGATGATCAGCGCTCCGTGGGCGCCGCGCACCAGCCCGACCGTGACGTCGCAGAACGCCAACCGACAGCGATGCACGGTGTCGGTCAGTCGCTCCCAAGCGAAGTGCACAAGGAGGACGGTAGCCGCAGCGGGAACGCCGCGGGACATGTCGGAAAAAGTTGACATGTCGGGAACGTCCGACATATCTTGGCGGTGTGGCCACGGCCGATCGCGTCTTCGTTGCCCTGGCGAACCCGGTGCGCCGGGAGCTGCTGGAGCTCCTCACGGCGCGGCCGTTGTCCGCGGGGGAACTCAGCGACCGGTTCGAGCTCAGCCGCCCGGCCGTCGCCGAGCACCTCAAGGTGTTGCGCGACGCCGGGCTGGTGGCCGACGAGCCGCACGGCCGCCGGCGCATCTACCGCCTGACCGCAGAACCGCTGGCGCAACTCGGTGAGTGGCTGCATCCGTTCGAGAAGTTCTGGCGCGCCCGACTGGCCGGGCTCGCCGAGGCAGCCGAGGAGCTGGAATGACCGAGACACCCGTGGCAGGCAAGGCGCCCGCCGCCATCCGGCTCGACCAATTCGTAGCCGCACCACCGGCGAAGGTATGGCGGCTGCTGACCGAACCGGAGCTGATGCGACGCTGGTGGGCCGAGGGGGACGTGGCCGCCGTGGTCGGCCACCAGTTCACCCTGGACATGCCCGGCTACGGCCGGCAACCGTGCAAGGTCCTCGAGGTCGATCCTCCGCACCGGTTCGTCTATACCTTCACCGCGGCCTGGACGCTGACCTGGCGCCTGGAGCCGGAAGGCACCGGAACGCGAGTGTTCTTGGAACACAGCGGTTTCGACCTCAGTGACAAAAGGATGGCCGAGGCGTTCGAGCGCATGGGCCCCGGCTGGCGCGACGTCGTCCTCCCCCGCCTTTCCGACGCCGCCGCACAGGCCTGAGCCCTCGAGGAGGAACCACGATGCACGCAATCGTCATCACCAGGCACGGCGACCCTTCGGTCTTGCAGGTTCAACAGCGCCCCGACCCGCCGGCACCGGGCCCGGGGCAGCTGCGGGTCGCCGTGCGCGCGGCCGGGGTGAACTTCGCCGACCACCTCGCCCGCGTCGGCATGTATCCCGATGCGCCGAAACTGCCCGCGGTGGTGGGTTACGAAGTGGCCGGGACGGTGCAGGCGGTCGGCGACGGTGTCGACGCCGGCCGCGTCGGCGAACGGGTGCTGGCGGGCACGCGATTCGGCGGCTACGCCGAGGTCGTCAACGTCGCGGCGAACGATTCCGTGCGGCTCCCCGACGCGCTGAGCTTCGAACAGGGCGCGGCCGTGCCCGTCAACTATGCGACCGCCTGGGCCGCGCTGCACGGCTACGGGTCGCTGCGCGCCGGCGAGCGGGTCCTGGTGCACGCCGCCGCCGGCGGCGTCGGCATCGCCGCGGTGCAGTTCGCGAAGGCCGCCGGGGCCGAAGTGCACGGCACCGCCTCGCCCGCCAAGCACGCGAAGCTGGCCGAACTGGGTGTGAACCGGGCCATCGACTACCGTCGCGACGGCTGGTGGAAGGGTCTCGGCCCCTACGACGTGGTGCTCGACGCGCTGGGCGGCACGTCGCTGCGCCGGTCGTATGCCCTGCTGCGCCCGGGCGGACGGCTGGTGGGCTACGGGGTTTCGGCGATGCAGCACGGGGAGAAGCGCTCGCTGCGCGCGGCCGCGCCGCACGCGCTGGCCATGCTGCGCGGGTTCAACCTGCTGGACCAGCTCTCGGAGTCGAAGGCCGTGATCGGCCTCAACATGCTGCGGCTGTGGGATGACCGCGGCACGCTGGAGCCCTGGATCACTCCCCTGGTAAAGGCGCTCGACGACGGCAGGATCGACCCCGTCGTGCACGCGGCGGTGCCGTTCGCCGAGGCGCCCGAAGCCCACCGCATCCTGGCGGCCCGGGAGAACATCGGCAAGGTCGTCCTGGTGCCCTGAGTTTTTGTTACTGCGACGGGGGCTATCCAACACCCATGGCTATCACCGAGTCCCGCGAAGTCGTCATCGACGCGACGCCCGACGAGATCATGGACGTGCTGTTCGACCTCGAGTCGTTGACCCAGTGGTCCTCGGTTCATCAAAAGGTCGAAATCCTGGAGCGAGACGAGCAGGGCCGTCCGAGCAAATCCCGGCAAACGGTCAAACTCGTGGGCGTCAGCGACGAGCAGGTGCTGGACTACTCCGTCCACGACGACGGGGTCAGCTGGTCGTTGGTGAGCGCCAAGCAGCAACGCGCGCAGGAGGGCCGCTACACGCTGACGCCCGAAGGCGATTCCACGCGGGTCCATTTCGAGCTCACCGTGGATCTTTCCGCGCCGGTCCCGGGATTCCTGGTCAGGCGGGGGGCCAAGGGACTGATGGAGACGGCGACCGAGGGCCTGCGCAAGCGCGTGCTCGAAGTCAAGGGTGACAAGTAGCTTCCGGACCCACGCTTCCGGAGCGACACTGTCCTCTATGGAATCGACATTTCACCGCATCGCGTCGGTCACCGCCGGTCTGGCGCTGCTGGCGGCACTGCCCGGGTGCGGCGGCGGCGATGGCGGCCGCATGACGGGTTCGTCGACGCTTAAGGTGACCACTCTCGGTCGCACCGTCGCCCAGGCGCCCGCCGACGGGCCGCTGCTCATCAGCAGTCCGGCGTTCGCCGACGGTGCGCCCATTCCCGCGCAGTACACCTGCAAGGGGGCCGACGTCGCGCCGCCGTTGACGTGGTCGGCGCCGTTGGGCGCGGCGCTCGTTGTCGACGATCCCGACGCCCCGCGCGGGCCCTACGTGCACTGGCTTGTCGTCGGAATCCCTCCCGGCGCCGGTAGCACCGCGGATGGTCGGACGCCCGCCGGCGGGAGCGGCCTGCCGAACTCGGCCGGCCAGGCCGGCTACAGCGGGCCCTGCCCGCCCGCGGGCACCGGCGTGCACCACTACCGGTTCACCCTCTACCAGCTCCCCGCCACGTACGAGCTCCCGCCGGGACTCGCCGGGCCGCAAGCGGCGCAGGCGATAGCGCAGGCCGCGTCCGGGCGCGCGCAGTACACCGGAACGTTCGGGGGCTGATGCCTTCGACACTGCCGGCGTTCGACGTAACCAAGGCAATCGAATTCGGCCAACTCGTCAACGCCACCTATGCGACCTCGCCGGGCGATCTGACCAACAAGGCCGGCCAGGCCCTGAGCGCCGGCGGCATCGACTACACGGTGGTCACGACGGTCTACGCCAATGACCTTGCAACGGATATGAACCCGGGCCGAGCCGACGTCGAGGTGTCCATCGGAGTGATCTGCCAGGAGAACAAGACCGGCGACGTGGCGATCGCGCTCCGCGGCACCGAGGGAACGCTGGAATGGATTCACGATGCCGAGTTTCTGCAGGTCCCCTGCCCGTTCCTGGCCGGCGCGGGCCATACCGAAGACGGCTTCACCGAGATGTACCAGTCCCTGCGGACCGGCACCGACCCGGGTGCGCCGACGCTCGTCAAAGCGCTTGCGACGCTTCCGTTTTCACAATCCGTCGGCGCCGTCACCATCTGCGGGCACAGCCTGGGCGGCGCCCTGGCGACGCTGCTCGCCCTCGACGTGGCGGCGAACACGACATTCACCGCCCCGGCCGTCTACACCTATGCCAGTCCGCGCACCGGGGATTCGCTGTTTGCTAGCACCTTTGACCAGGTGGTCAAGAACTCCTATCGCGTCGCGAACCGGTTGGACGTCGTCCCCGCGTTGCCGCCTCCCGTCGACTATGAGCACGTGCTCACCCGCTACGACCTGAACCCGATTCGGCTGGTGCCGCTTCCGCCGAAGGTGCTGGTGAAATATTCGGTGCTATGCGAACATTCGCTGGCGACATACCTGTACCTGCTGTCCCTGCAATCCGGCGGGGCGGTGCTTCCGCTGGAGCCCGCGTGCAAGCCGTGACGGGCGCTTGCTAACCCGAGATCCCGGCCAGGTCGGCCGATCCCAGCAGCCGCTGCCCTCGCGGCGACGACACGCCGCGGCAACCGGCCGTGGCTGGCCCCTCAGATCGCTTGACCGCTCTGCAGGGCGGCCTTGACGAAGCGGCGCAGCACGGCGTTGCGCGCGCGGGCCAGAAACGCGAGTGAGACGGGGCTTTCGGGCGCTCCCCGCAGCGCGATGAGCCGCACGCCGGGGTGAATGTTGCGCCTGACCGCCACGTCGGGGATCGCGCCGAAGCCGCGATCGGCCGCAACGAATTCGATCCACTCGTCGAAATTCGTTGTCTCGACGATCGTTTCCGGACCCGCACCCGCGGGCCAGGACCACGGGCTGGTGGTGCCGCTGGAGGGCCCTAAGCAACTCTTTCCCCGACACCTGGCATGGTAACGAGGAACAACTGTCAGGTTCGGTCGCCGAGGCGGTGGAGGCCTTCGAAACAGCAACGGCTGAGCAGGATTTCGACACCGCGGCCATAATAATCGGCGAGGCAGTCGGGCGCATCCGCCAGGTCCAGCCCGCCGCCGACGTGGTCGCCGAGATGGTCGGTGAGGCGGCCAGGATCCTGAGACCAGCTCAGTACAGGGGTGACCAGTCGGACGTCCGCAGCAGCCGGCTCTCCCACTGATCGCGGAACTTCAGGGCCTCGAACATGTAGCTGCCGGGCGCCCGGTGCTCGGCCGGGATCTCCTTGGTGAGCAGGTGGACGAGGGCGGCGTAGTTGTTGGCGTCGTCAATCTTCTGCCACAGCATGGCTTCTCGGCGGCGATAGCTGCCGTGGGCCACCTGGAAGCACGCCTGGATGTCGAGGATGCGCATCCTGGCGGGCGCCTGGGACAGCGGCCGGTAGTAGATCTCGTCCCAGGAGCGGATGTAGTCGTCCAGCGGCGAGTGGGGCCAGCCGGTGTCCTCCATGAACATGGTCAGCGGGTGGGTCTGGGCGGTGGCGGGCACGTTGGCCAGATCGACGGTCTGCAGGGGTGACCACGCGACCGGCAGCAGCAGCTTGCCCGTCACCTCGTGGCGCAGGTTGTCCAGTTCGCGCATCCAGTGCCGAAGGTCCCCGGTCCGGACCCGGCGGGCCAGGCTTTCCCAGGCGGCGCCGTCGCTGATCCCGGTGATGGTGACGACGGTGTAGGACGCCCCGCTGCCGTGGGCCTGGTTGGCGTACCAGAGCAGCCGCGCGTTGTCCTCGCCGGCCAGGGTGGGCATCCAGCCGTCGCGGTAGGCGGCTTCGAATTCGTCCTGCCGCGCGCCGACCACCTTGTGGGTCTCGTGAAGAAACAGCACTGGCACTCCCGGGGTTTCAGGTGTTGGCTCAGGTCTCGCCCACGATGAGCGCGGCGATCTGGCGGCGGCTGACTTTGCCGGTCGCGTTGTAGGGGATCTGGTCGACGATCGCCAGCCGCTCCGGCAGCTTGAAGTAGGCGATCAACTCGCGGCAATGCGCTCGCAACTGCTCGAGTGTCACTGGCGCGCACACCACTACGGCCGCCCCGACCCGCTGGCCAAGCTCCTCGTCGGCGAGCCCGGCGACCGCGACGTCGCTCACCGCGGGATGGGAACGCAACGCCTCCTCGACCTCGACCGGCCCGAACTTCTCGCCACCCCGGTTGATGGTGTCGCTCAGCCGGCCGGACGGGAAGAGGTAGCCGTCGGAATCTTGGCGGGCAAGATCACCGGTGCGAAGCCAGCCTTCGGTCACGTTCTGGGTGGTGTGCACCCACAGCTCCCCCACCGTTCCGGGCGCCACGTCGTTGCCGGTGGCGGGATCGACCACCCGCACCTCGACCCCGGGTAGCGGGCGGCCGACCGAGCCGGTGCGGGACGGGTCGCGGTGGTCGTCGGGCAGCAGGCTCGTGTACGCCCCGAGCGTCTCGGTCTGGCCGAACACGTTGGCGAACGCGACGTGCGGCAGCGCGGCCATCGCCCTGCGTACCAAGGTGATTGGCGCGGCGGCGGCCCCGTACGCGATGGCGACCAAGGACGTCAGATCGGTGTTGGGGAAGTCCGGGTGGTCGAGGATGCGCTGCAGCATCGTCGGCACCAGGAAGGTGGTCGCCACCCGGTGCTCCGACACCAGACGTAACCATTCGCCGGCGTCGAACCGCGGCTGCACCACCGAGGTGTTACCCGAGTACAAAGCGCCGAGCGTGCCCAGCGCGCCGCCGACATGAAAGAAGGGGACGCACATGATCCCGATCGCGGGTTTGGCTCCCGCCCGGAAGGGAGCCGCCACTCCCGTGATCCGCGCGGTGAGCCGCCGGCCCGTGATGCCGACGGCCTTGGGGAGCCCAGTCGTGCCGCTGGTGAACAGCACCAGGGCGTCCCGGTCGGCGTCGTCGGCAGGCGGTGCCGGCTCGGGCTTTTCGTCGGCGAGGTCGGACACCGTCAATACCGTCGGCGCGCCCGCGTCGCGGAGGCGCTCGACGTACGGCTCCCCCGCGNCGAGTCCGGCGGTGTTTGATCTCGCCGAGAGCGTCGGCGAAGGCGTGGGATCGGTAGCAAGATCCGTTGTCGGTCAACACATGTCGCACTGAAAAGCCGCATTCGTTGAACCAGGCGTTAGCGCGACACCAGAACGCCGCAGCGGTTTCCTTGCGCTCGTCGGCCAGCAGCTCGCTGTAGGCCGGTCGCGAGTGGGTGTCGATCGCGGTATGCAGAAAGTGATATCCGCGCACCGGATTGCGGTACTTGCTGATCTGCCCTGAACTCTTGTCGGCTTGTCTGTTGCGTCTGCCGGCGGTTCTGCCCAGCATCCGCCAACCGCCCCCGGCGGGGATCTTGCCCAGTTTCTTGACATCGATGTGAACCAGATCGCCACACGCTGCCGATTCCATCCGGCGGATCACCTGCCCCGTGGGGCGATCGAGCCAACGCAATTTGGCCAGGCCATACCGAGTCAGCACCCGGTGCACGGTCGAGGGATGCAACCCCAGCAGATAACCGATCCGTGCTGGCCCCCAGCGTCGGATCACCCGGACTTTGATGATGCGCCGTTCGGTGCGTGCGGGTGTCCTGTTGGGGCTGTGGTGAGGCCGTGAACTGCGGTCGGCCATGCCGACAGGACCGAGTTCACGGTAGCGCCCGGCCCAGCGAGCAGCGGTGCCAACCGAGACCTGGAACCGCTCGGCAGCCCGGCGTAGCGGCCAGCCGTCCTCCACGATGCAACGCGCAAGACGCAGCCACCCGGTTTCAGACAAAGGGGCATTACGGTGGGACACGAAGACCTCCGGAGTGAGTTAGTGCGTTCCTCGACAGCTCGCACTTCACTCGGAGGTCTTCGTTATGTCACCACGCCACGCCGTCTCTAACGTCCGTGGTCAGTACACCTAATACAGCGGTGACCACGCGGAGCTGCGCAGCAGCCGGCTGGTCCACTGGTCGCGCAGATCCAGGGCGTCGTGCATCCAGGTGCCCGGCGCGCGGTATTCGGACGGAATGTGAGTCCGGAGCAGCTCGAGCAGTTGCTCCGGCCGTTTGATGCGCTGCATCAGGATGACCTCGCGGCGCAGGTGGCTGCCCAGCGCGGGCTGGAAGGCCGCCTGGATCGTCAGCATGGAGGCCGGCCGCTCCAGGCTGCGGGCGTAGACGTCGCCGCAGCGGTCGATGTATTCCTCGAACTTGTCCTGGTAGGGCCACATGGTGTCTTCCATGTAGAGCGTCAGTTCGTGCTCCCGGCCGTCGGTCGGCACTTGGCCGAACGACACTTCCTGCAGGGGCGACCACGTTAGCGGGACCAACAGCTTGGCCTCGACCTCGTGGCGGAGTTCGTCGACGCCGCGGATCCACTTCTGCAAGTCGCCCTGCTGCACCCGCAAAGCGAGCCGTTCCCACGCCGCCCCGTCGCGCACCGCGGTGATGGTGACGACGGTGTAGGCGGGCCCGCTGCCTTGGGCGTGATCGGCATACCACAGCAGCCGCGCGTCGTCGTCGGCGCCGAGCATGGGCATCCAGCCCTCCCGAAACGCGGCCTCGAAGTCGTCCTCGGCGCGGCCGCGCACCCTGTGTACCTCGTGCATGAACAGCACGCCGAGACCTCCAAACACGGGGCGCTCTGCTTTAAACGCCCACGTTTAACGGACGGTAACCCGGCCACTCTTCGGTCGCCGCGCCGGGTCGACATATGCACAATGAGGCGCGTTCGCCAACCTAGACAGTCGAGTCGAGAATCTGGTTTGCTTCGATACGGTAACGACCTTCGCCGGGCAGGAGTTCACGGATGGCCCGACTCGATGTGCCGGATGGTCCCGGCGGCGAACCCGCCATGATCTGGACGCTGCGGCCGCAGCTCGGCGGCATGGTCGAGCGGATGATCCGGGGCGCGTACGAGCAAAGCATTCTGCCGGTCGAGGAGCGGGAGCTGGCGCGGATGCGAATCGCCCAGATCAACGACTGCGTCGCCTGCTCGGATTTCCGCGCCCAGTCCGTGCTGGACGCCGGCGTCGCCCCGGATCTCTACGACAACGTCGCCGCCTACGCCAGCTACCCCGGCTACACTCCGCGTCAGCGCCTTGCCATCGAGTTCGCCGAACGCTTCGCCAACAACCACGCATCGATGGACGACGGGTTCTTCGAGCGGCTGCGCGCCGTGTTCTCCGACGAGGAGGTCCTCGATCTGACGCTGTGCGCCGCGGTGTTCCTCGGCCTGGGCCGCTCGCTGGCGGTGCTCGGTGTCGACCAGTCCTGCGCCATCGAGCTTTGAGCGGCCTTCGACCAACAAAAGTAAGGATCCGATGGACATCGCGACCGTCGATGAGTTGCTGACCACCACGCGCGCCGTGCGCAACCGTCTCGACCTCGACCGGCCCGTCGGCCGCGAGGTGATCCTCGAGTGCATACGTCTCGCCATGCAGGCGCCCACCGCGAGCAACGCACAGGACTGGCGCTGGCTGGTGATCACCGACGCCGGCAAGCGCGCCGCGATCGCCGACATCTACCACAGCGTCGGCGCCGAGTATCTGGCGTACGCGGCCAAGGAGGCGTCCGATCCGCAGACCCGGCGCGTGTATGCCGGCGCGCAGGCCCTGACCGAGACGCTGGCCCGCGTTCCCGTGCATGTCATCCCCTGCCTGGACAACCGCATCGACAACTCGAATCTGTTGACGGCCGCGTCGGCCTGGGCGTCGATCATCCCGGCCGGCTGGAGCTTTTTGCTCGCCCTGCGGTCCCGCGGCCTGGGCTCGGTGTGGACGACGATGCACCTGGCCAGGGAGCGCGAGGTGGCCGAGTTGCTCGGCATCCCGGACACGGCAACCCAGGCCGCCCTTTTCCCCGTCGCCTACACGATCGGCACCGACTTCCGGCCGGCCAAGCGGCCGCCCGCGGAGACCATCACCTATTGGGATGCCTGGGGACATCCGGTTGGAGAACGCTGATGCAGTCCTACACCGTGCGATTCCACGTCGACGCGCCGCCGAGGAAGGTGTGGCGGGTGCTGCATCCGCCGGTTCCGCCGAACGCGCCGAGGCCGCGAGTGCTCACCTGGCCGACGGGCAGCATGGAGATCCTCAACGAAGGCAACGAGGCCGGCGAGGGCCTGGTCCGCACCTGCGTCTTCCCGGTCCCCAAGTACCTGCTGTCGGGCGGCAGGGCGCGGTCGTGGGAGACCGTGACCGAGGCGGAGATGAACAAGCTGTCGCGATACGTCGCGGTCGGCGCGCCGCTGTGGTCGCGCGCCGAGGGCTATCACGAACTCGAGGAGCAGCCCGACGGCACCACCGTGCTGACCTTCCACGAGACCTACCACGCCTACAATCCGGTGCTGCGCTTCTTCCTCGAACGTCCGGTGCACGCGAGGATTTCCCGCGACAACCTCGACACCTACGAGCACGCGCTGGGCTACGCCGGCAAAGTGCGCCGGCTGACGTAACAATCCTTTTCCCCGACAACGCTTTTCGTCGCCCGGCGGATCGCGTGCGGCCAAACATGCGCCGGATGTGTGACCACCCGGGCCGCACCGTCGACGACTATCTCGGGGTGATCCGCGGCAAGATCCGCGGCCGGACGGTGTAATCCGTCGAGGACGATCGCTTTCCCTACCAGTACGCACCTTCCCTACCAGTACGCACCGGCCTGGCTGGGACGTCGATGCGCGCGAACCCGGCGCCCGGCTCACCCTCCCCGGTCCGACCCACGTCGACGACATGACTGCCGCGATCGCAATGTACGGGCGTGAGCTGCGGGGGCTTCAGCTCGTGTGGGCCGACGGGCGGGGATGCTGGTCGTGGTCGGCGAGCTTCGACGGCGGTCGAGGCACACAACTGGTGCTGGGTGCGCCCCGCGGCCGCAGCGGAACCCTCCCGACGGGCGTCCAAACGCGCGAAGAACTGAACCGACGGTACTTTACGGGGGCTAGTTTGCGTCGAAGAAAACGCTTCGCGTGGGCGGACCCAAGATTTGGTTGCTGCTCGGATTGCGAAGGATCAAAGAAGGTGGTGCGATTTGTCGAAAACACACCATAAGGTGCCAAGGGCCCCTAGCCTTGGCTGCGCCGCGACAATCCGTCTCATAACGCAGGCGCCGCAACGGCAGGGCGGTTTCGCGGTCCGAGGGAAAGGTCAGAGCTTGATCAATTCCAGAAAAGACCTCCGCCTCGTTCAGGTGCCCTCCGTGGCGCGTTATGCGGAGCGCCTTCGTTCGGCCGATCTGCGCGTTACCCGCCCGCGGATCGCGGTGCTCCATTCGGTGCACCTGAACCCGCACGCCGACACGGAAACGATCATCGAAGCCGTGCGCGCCTGTCTGCCCGACGTGTCCCGGCAGGCGGTGTACGACATCCTGCACGCGCTGACCGACGTCGGTCTCTTGCGACGGGTACAGCCCCCGGGCTCGGTCGCGCGCTACGAAACTCGCGTCGGCGACAACCACCATCACATGGTCTGCCGGAGTTGCGGGGCGATCGCCGATGTCGACTGTGCCGTCGGCGCGTCACCCTGCTTGACCGTTTCGGACACCAGCGGCTTCCAACTCGACGGTGCGGAGGTCATTTACTGGGGTCGCTGTCCCGGCTGCTCGGTATCACAGGTGCCTCAAGCCATCGGGGACCACAGTCCCACAGAACAACTCCCCCCCGGCCTGCTTAGCTCGGGCGACAGCGGCAACCTGCCAGCGAGCGATGGCCAACCGTTGCCGACGCCAACGCCAACCCCGGGCCCGGGGGAATGGCTTGCTCCCGGCCCGCTCACGCCCATTACCGGGTTGAAGGCGGCCGGAATTGGGACAGGCGGGCTGGGAGCCAATGCCGGCTGGGCTCGCTACGACATCGCTGATGCCACAGTGGCTAGCAACGAGCATCCCATCGAGCCTTCCGTTTCACGCCCGTCAACGTCTATATGAAATGAGTTGCTCGCACCGGTAGGCTGGTGCGTCGTGGGGTTCAAGGTTAAAGCATCCGCGGCGGCACGAGCTGCCGCCGCAGGAGTAGTGCTGCTTGCCGGCTGGGCGGCATCCGCGGCCGTCGCCGGCGCCGATCCTGAGCCGACGCCGCCACCCGCGCCGAAGACCACGATGGACCACGACGGCACGTTCGCGGTCGGAAGCGACATCGCGCCCGGCATCTACAGCTCGGCGGGACCCGTCGGCGACGGCACCTGCTACTGGAAGCGGACGGGCAACCCCGACGGCAACCTCGTCGACAACGCCCTGAGCAAAAAGCCACAGGTGGTGCAGATCGACCCCACGGACAAATCGTTCAAGACATCGGGCTGCCAGCCCTGGCAGCTGACGCCCGACGCCACTCCGCCGCCCACTACGCCACCTGCGGGTGTGCAGGGCACTCTCGGGATCCTCAACGGGCTTCTCGGCGGCCAGAATGGCCCGCCACCCCCCCATTCCTGACGGAGCTCGCTGCCCATTGGCAAGTGAGGCGGGCGACCCGCAACAGATTGTCGTCATCGGTGCCGGCGTCAGCGGCTTGACGTCGGCCATCTGCCTGGCCGAGGCGGGCCGGCCGGTGCGGGTGTGGGCGGCCGCGCTACCCCAAGAGACGACTTCGGTGGTGGCGGGGGCGGTGTGGGCGCCCCCGCGCCCTGCCGAACGCGCCGCGGCGACCTTGGATTGGACCGCGCATTCCCTGCGGGTGTTTCGCGGACTGGCCGACGACCCGGATACCGGGGTTGTCCTGGCGCCGGCGCTGGCCGTCGGGGAATTCATCGGGGCCGAGGCCGCCTCGCCCGCGGCCAAGCTGATCCCCGACCTGCGGCGGGCCGATCCGGCCGACGTGCCGGACGGCTTCGGCGCCGGCTTTCGCGCCAGCATGCCGATGATCGACATGCCGCGCTACCTCGACTACCTGACCCGCCGGCTGGCCGCGGCCGGCTGCGAGATCGAGGTGCGCCCCGTCCGATCGCTGGCCGAGGCCGCCGACGCCGCAGCCATCGTCGTCAACTGCGCAGGGCTGGGCGCGGGAGCGTTGACCGGCGACGACTCCGTGCGGCCGCTGTTCGGCCAGCACGTCGTCCTGGCGAATCCCGGTGTGCAGCAACTGTTTATCGAGTTGAACCACGGCCGGGAATGGACCTGCTTCTTCCCGCACCCGCAGCGCGTGGTGTGCGGTGGCATCAGCATTCCCGGCCGCTGGGACACGACCCCCGATCCCGAGGTGACCGACCGCATCCTGCAGCGGTGCCGCCGCGTCGAGCCGCGACTGCGCGAGGCCGAGGTGATCGAGACGATCACCGGGCTGCGGCCTGACCGGCCGGCAGTGCGGGTGCAGGCCGAGCCGCTCGGACGGGCCCGGTGCATTCACAACTACGGGCACGGCAGCAACGGCGTGACGCTGTCGTGGGGTTGCGCGCGCGACGTGGTGCGCCTGGTCAATCACCCGGAGGGGCGATGAGCATCGACTACGCGCTGCAGGCCCACGTCGCGAACATCACGATCAACCGTCCCGAGACACGCAACTCGTTGGACATGGAGCACTTCCGCGATCTGGCCCACGCCTGGGCGGCGTTCCGCGACGACGATCGCGCCTGGGTCGCCGTGGTCACCGGCACCGGCCGGGACTTCTGCACGGGGGCCGACCTCAAGAAATTCATCCCGGAACTCACCGGGGACCTGCCCAGGCCCGAGGGCTGGAACAAGGACGACGCGATCCACGCCGTCTTGCATCGGTTCCCGGTGTACAAGCCGATCGTTGCCGCCGTCAACGGCACCTGCGTCGCGGGCGGCTTCGAGATGCTGACCTCCACCGACATCCGCGTCGCCGTGCCCGAGGCGCGCTTCGCGGTGATGGAGCCCAAGCGCGGCCTGTTCGCCGGCGGTGGGAGCACCGTTCGGCTGCCCCGTCAGATGCCGTACCCGCTCGCGATGGAGCTGCTGCTGACCGCCGACATGGTGGACGCGGAGCGGGCCCTGGCCATGGGGCTGATCAACCGGGTGGTCCCCGCCGACCGGCTGATGGACACCGCGTATGGCTACGCCGAGCGCATCGCGGCCAACGCGCCACTCGCGGTCTTCGCGACGAAACAGTCGGCCGTCGAGGGCCTGGCGCTCGACCTCAAGTCGGCCTACGACAACGAAACACGGCACAGCGACCGGGTTTTCGAGACCGAGGACGCCAAGGAGGGACCGCGCGCCTTCGCCGAGAAGCGGCCGCCGCGCTGGCGGGGCCGCTGAAGGTTTAGGTGCGCTCAGGCGCGAGTGACGTCACGGATCACCAGCGACAGGACCCAACTCACGATCGACAACAGGATGGCGGCCCAGATCGCCGTCCACCAGAAATGGTCGATCTGCAGTCCCCAGTGCGTGGTGTGCGCGGTGATCCATGCGGTGATCCACAACATCAAGGCGTTGATCACGATATGAACAAGCCCCAGCGTCAGGATGTAGAGCGGGATCGACAAGATCTGGACGACCGGCTTGATGAACGCGTTGACCAGGCCGAAGATCACGGCGACGACGAAAATGATGGCGACCGTCTGCAGCGTGGTGTTGCCGCCGACGAATCTGATTCCGTGCATGAAGAGGGTGACGATCCACATGGCGAGGCCGGTCAGCGCGGCACGAAGCAGAAAAGGGCCCATGGCCCAAGATCCTGCCACCGGGTGTGCCCGGAGTCAGCCCATTCAGTTCAGGTTGTAGAAGCGCTGCGCGTTGAGCCCGCCGATCTTTGCGCGAGCCTCCTCGCTGATGTCCGCGCGGGTGCGCAGGTGCTTGGTGCTCTCCGGCCATTCGCCGTCCCAGTGCGGGTAGTCGCTGGCGAACATGATGAAGTCGGCGCCGAGCACGTCGATCACGCCGGGCAGGATCGGTTCCTCCGGTTCGCAGGTCACAAAGATGTTGCCCGCTGCCAGGTATTCGTGCGGATCGCGGCGCCAGCCGCGCTCGACCCAGTCGCCTCGCTTCTCGTAATGCTCGTGCAGGCGATCGATGAAGAACGGGACCCAGCCCGCGCCCGCCTCCAGGAAGGCGACCCGCAACTGGGGATGGCGCTCGAAGACGCCGCCGGAGACCATCGCGGTCATCGCCGTCATCTGGTCGAAGGGAAAGCTGATGCAGTGCACCTGAATGTAATTGGTGAACCGGTCCACGCCGATCTTCGGCAGGTGAATGCCGGGGGCACCGTGAACGCCCAGCGGCATCCCGAGCTCGACGGCCGCGGCGTAGAACGGATCGAGGTCCGGGTGGTCGAGGTTGCGGGTCTTGAGCGCCGGCGGGACCAGGGTAGCCACGAGGCCGAGCTCCTTGGCCTCGGTCATGACGTCGACAGCCGCCTGGCCGTGTTCGATCGGGGTCACGGCGACGCCGCGCAAGCGGCCACCGGACGAGGCGCAGTAATCGGCGATCCACTGGTTGTAGAGGCGCGAGAATCCCGCCGCGAATTCGGGGTCCTCGAGGCTGGGTGCGCACAGCCCCATGCTCGGATACAGCACCATCGTGTCGATGTGGTCGCGGTCGGCGTCGCCCAGCACGCCCTCGGGTGACCGGCAATTGATGTCGGGCGCCTTGCTGATCCCGTGCTCGGGCGGACAGCCGGCTCCCGGTCCTTGGTCCTCCGGGTAGTTGCGGCCCTCCAGCGTCAACCGCAGCCGCCCGTCGCTGCTGGGCTTGACGTGGTCGGGCCAGCGCTTGATCGCCTCGATCGCCAGCGAGGAGTTCTCGGCGACGTGTCCATCGGCGTCGATGATTCGCATGTATCCGGAACTTACTCTCGCGCATCGCCGCCCGGTACTGCACGATGCTCCAGTGACCTCACAACGCTTGACCGCCGATCAGCGAAATTCATTCGTCGCGGCGTTGTTGGGCTGGACGATGGACGCCTTCGATTACTTCATCGTCGTGCTCGTCTACGCCGACATCGCCAAGACGTTCCATATCAGCAAGGCTGAGGTCGCGTTCGTCACCACCGCCACCCTGTTCATGCGCCCCGTCGGCGCGCTGATATTCGGGCTCTGGGCCGACCGCGTCGGCCGGCGGCTTCCGCTGATGGTCGACGTGATCTTCTACTCCGTCGTCGGATTCCTGTGCGCATTCGCGCCGAACTTCACCGTGCTGGTGATCCTGCGTCTGCTCTACGGCATCGGGATGGGCGGCGAGTGGGGGCTGGGCGCGGCGCTCGCGATGGAGAAGGTTCCCGTGGAGCGGCGCGGGTTCTTCTCCGGGCTGCTGCAGGAGGGTTACGCCTTCGGCTATCTGCTGGCGAGCGTCGCCTCGCTGGTGGTGATGAATTGGCTGGGCTTCTCGTGGCGCTGGCTGTTCGGGCTGAGCATCATCCCGGCGTTGGTCAGCCTGATCATCCGCTATCGCGTGGAGGAATCCGAGGTCTGGGAGGCCGCACAGGACCGGATGCGCCTCACCAGCACCAGGATTCGCGACGTGCTGCGCGACGGCGCGATCGTCCGTCGATTCATTTACCTGGTGCTGCTGATGACGGCGTTCAACTGGATGAGCCACGGAACGCAGGACGTCTACCCCACCTTCTTGGGGGCGACCGCCAACCACGGCGCCGGTTTGTCCAGTGTCACCGTCAAGTGGATCGTGATCGTCTACAACCTCGGCGCCATCATCGGCGGGCTGGTGTTCGGTTCGCTGTCACAGCGATTCGGCCGCCGTCACACGATCATCTTTTGCGCGTTGTTAGGCCTGCCGATCGTGCCCCTGTTCGCCTACTCGCACACCGCGGCGATGCTGTGTCTCGGGTCGTTTCTGATGCAGGTCTGCGTGCAGGGAGCGTGGGGCGTGATCCCCGCGCATCTGACCGAGATGTCACCCGACGCCATCCGGGGCCTCTACCCCGGCGTGACCTATCAGCTGGGAAACCTGCTGGCCGCGTTCAACCTGCCCATCCAGGAGCGCCTGGCCGAGTCGCACGGCTATCCCTTCGCGCTGGCGGCGACGATCGTGCCGGTGCTGATCGCCGTGGCTTTCTTGACGTTGATTGGTAAGGATGCCACGGGGATTCGCTTTGGCACTGCTGAAAGCGCTTTTCTGCCAACAGAAATGGCGTGAACTCAGTCCCCGTCGGGGAGTATGCGCCGCAGCAGATGCATCGCCACCGTCGTCGACCGTTCCCGGACGTCGGACCGGTTGCCGGGTAGCCGCAGCGTCCTGGTGTCTGTGCGCCCGTTCGCCAGCATCACCGTGAAACACACCGTGCCGACCGGCTTTTCCGGCGTGCCGCCACCCGGGCCGGCGATCCCTGTGATCGCGACCGCGGTATCGGCGCCGAAGCGTTTCAGCGCACCGGCCGCCATCGCCTCGGCCACCGGCTCGGACACCGCGCCATGCGCCTCGATCAGCACCGGGTCAACGCCGAGCAGTTGTTCCTTCGCCTCGTTCGAATAGCACACCACCCCGCCCGCCACGTAGTCCGACGAGCCCGGCTGGTCGGTCAGCCGCGCCGCCAACAGGCCGGCGGTGCAGGACTCCGCCGTGGCGATCCAGCGGCCGCTGAGCAACCCGGCGACCACATCGTCGACCTTCGAGCCGTCCTCGGAGTAGATCTGCTGTGCGTGCTTGTCGCGCAGCAACCGGGTCAGTTGCGCGTAGACGTCCGCGGCGTCCGGCTCGTAGCGCGTGACCATTTCGACCTCGCCGCGCCGCAGGCAGGTGGTGATCTCCAGGCGCTCGAAGCCGGCGACGGATTTCTCGGCGTCACGCAGAGTTTCGGCGAGCCCCGACTCGGGCAGCCCGAACATCCGGATCGTCTTTTGCTCGTACGTGGTCCGGCCGGCGATCGCTTCCTGCGCCGCGGGGGTTTCGATGGCCCTGCGCCACATCGGCTGCAGCTCGCGCGGCGGTCCCGGAAGCACGATCACCGCCGGTCGGCCGGGCACCACCACGCCCGGCGCGGTCCCCACCGGGTCGAGCACCTGCGCACCTGCGGGGACCATGGCCTGCTTGCGGTTGGCGGCGCGCACCGCGTCGAAATTTCCCTGATCGAAGTGCGCCATCAGCTTTTTGAGGATGTTCGCGATCTTCTGCTCGACCTCGGTGTCGAGCACGAGGTCGCGGCCGCAGAACCGTGCCACCACCTCGACGGTCATGTCGTCGGCCGTCGGCCCCAGGCCTCCGCTGGTGACGATGAGGTCCACGCCCTGCCCGGCCATGAAACGCAGCTGCGCCTCGATGTCGCCCGGCCGGTCGCCGCAGATGGTGATGTGCGCCAGTTCCACGCCCAGTTCCAGCAGGCGGTCGGCGATCCAGGGGCCGTTCGCGTCCTGGACTCGGCCGGTGAGGACTTCGGTTCCGGTGACAACGATGCCTGCGCGTGCGCTCACCGACACGAGCCTACTGGCGCGGCGAGGCCTCGAAGGCAACTGCCCGACGCGCGTTACCGTCAGGAGCTAGCGGCCCGGCTTGCCCGGCTTGGCCGCTGCGCCCCGGCTCCGCCCTCGCCACCTGCGCCACCGGTTCCTCCGGCGCTGCCGCTCAGGGGTGTTTCGCTCGTGGTACCGGTCGCACCTGCCTCGCTGGGAGCCAGGCCGGCCTAGTCCTCGCAGTTCGCGCGAAGCTAGGCACGAGTGGCTGAGAAGCCCGGGTTGTTGAAATCCCCGCGCGGCCGGGCAGGGTGTGCGCCGGCGCCCGGCAACAGACGGACAATGAACGAATGATCGAGTTAGAGGTAGTGCAGGCCGACATAACCAAGCTCGAACTCGACGCGATCACCAACGCCGCCAACACCGAACTGCGGCACGGTGGCGGTGTCGCCGCGGCGATTGCCCGTGCCGTCGGGCCCGACGTGCAGCGCGAATCGACTGAGAAGGCGCCGATCGAGCTCGGGGACGCGGTGGAAACCACCGCTGGCGACATGCCCGCGCGCTACGTCATCCACGCGGCGACCATGGAGCTCGGCGGCCCGACCTCGGCCGAGATCATCGCCCGGGCGACCGGTGCCACGTTGCGCAAGGCCGACGAACTCGGCTGCCGCTCGCTGGCCCTGGTGGCCTTCGGCACGGGCGTCGGCGGTTTCCCGCTCGACGACGCGGCGCGGCTGATGGTCGACGTCGTCCGGGAACACCGCGCGACCTCGCTGGAGAAGGTGGTATTCGCCGTCCACGGTGACGCGGCGGAGCGGGCGTTCCGGGACGTGGTGCAGGCTTAGCCGCCGGACAGGCGGCGCTCGACGGACGCGACCTTTTGCGTCATCGCGTCTTGGGCGCCTGCCCGGGAGTCCACCTTGATCACCGTGCTGACCCGGGGCGCGCGGGCGGCCACGGCCTCGACTGCGCGCTGCACGACGGCCATCACTTCCTCCCAGGTGTTGCCCTCGATCTCGGTGAACATCGAACTCGTCTTGTTGGGCAGGCCGGATTCGCGGACCACCCGAACCGCTTCGGCGACGATCTCGCCGACGCCCTCGCCCACGCCCAGCGGGGTGACGGAAAACGCGACGAGCACGGACACGTCACGAGCCTACCCACCATTTTCGAGCCCGGCCTGGCAGCATCGAGGGCCATGCGGGTTCTGGTGCAACGGGTCTCGTCGGCATCGGTGTCGGTCGACGGCCAAGTGGTGAGCGCTCTGCGGCCGGCCGGCCAGGGTTTGTTGGCTTTCGTCGGTGTCACTCATGACGACGATCCCGGCAAGGCGCGACGGCTGGCCGAAAAGCTCTGGTATCTCCGCATTCTCGCCGATGAACGGTCCGCCGCCGATGTCCACGCGCCGATATTGGTGGTCAGCCAGTTCACTTTGTACGCCGACACCGCGAAGGGCCGGCGGCCGTCCTGGAACGCGGCCGCCCCCGGCGCGGTGGCCGAACCGCTGGTCGACGCGTTCGCCGCGGCGCTGCACGCGCTGGGCGCCGACGTGCAGACGGGCGTGTTCGGCGCGAATATGCAGGTCGAATTGGTGAACGACGGACCGGTCACGGTGATTCTCGAGATTTGACGACGGCACCGCAGGTACCTTGGTTGATGTCGGCCCGTGGCTGACTCTGACGTGAGGGGGCGACCATGAGCACTTCGCCCGAATTCGGGTCGCTTCGCTCCGACGACGACCAGTGGGACATCGTCAGCGGCGTGGGCTACACCGCGCTGCTGGTGGCGGGATGGCGGGCGCTGCACGCCATCAGCCCGCGGCCGCTGGTCCGCGACGAATACGCGCAGGTTTTCATCGCCGCCGCGCAGGACCCGTATCTGGCGGGTGTGCTTGCCAATCCGGGCACCTCCGAGGACGAGACGGCATTCCCGCGCCTCTATGGTGTGCAGACCCGGTTCTTCGACGACTTCTTCGTCTCCGCCGCCGAGGTGGGCATCCAACAGGCCGTGATCGTCGCCGCGGGATTGGACTCTCGCGCGTACCGCCTTGACTGGCCCGATGGCACAACCGTTTTCGAGGTTGACCTGCCGAAGGTCCTCGAATTCAAGGGACGGGTGCTCGGCGAGCAAGGCGCTACGCCCAAAGCCCGCAGGGTCGAGGTCGGGGCCGATTTGCGCACCGACTGGTCGCGGCGGTTGGAAACGGCAGGCTTCGACACCGAGACCCCCAGCGCCTGGTCGGTGGAGGGCGTGTTGCCCTATCTGACCGACGAAGCCCAGAACGCGCTCTTCACCCGCATCAGCGGGCTCAGCGCGCCGGGCAGCCGAATCGCCATAGGCGCGCTGGGATCCCGCTTGGATCGCGAGCAGCTCGCCGCCCTGGAGACGGACCACCCCGGGGTCAACATGTCCGGCGATGTGGACTTCTCCGCCCTCACCTACGAGCCCAAGGGCGACCCCGCGGAATGGCTCGCCGCGCACGGCTGGGCCGTCGAGCCCGTCCGCAACACGCTCGACCTGCAGGCCGGCTACGGGATGACCCCGCCGCAGGTGGACGTCAAGATTGACGCGTTCATGCGCTCCCAATACATCACGGCGACGCGGTCCGGGTGAGCCGAAATGGTGCCGCTCACGAGGCTCTCTCCCGCCGACGCCATCGCGGAGATCCGCGCCAGCACACCGGGGCCCGGGATCGCTGCCTTCTTCGACCTCGACGGCACGTTGGTCGACGGCTTCACCGCGGCCGTCCACGTCGGTGATCGGATCCGTCGCCGCCAGGCCGGGCTCGGCGAGCTCCTCGGCGTGTTCGAAGCCGCGCTGCGATACCGCTTCGGTCGGTTGGAGTTCGAGCAACTCATCGTGCGGGCGGCCGGTTACCTGCGTGGGGAATCGCTCACCGAGCTCGAGGAGCTGGGCGATCGCCTGTTCGTCGAACGCGTTGCCGCGCGCCTGTATTCGCACATGCATGACATCGTGCAGGCGCATCAGGACCGCGGGCACGCCGTCGTGCTGAGCTCGTCCGCGCTGTCCATTCAGGCCTTGCCCGTCGCGCGCTTCCTCGGCATTTCCGACGTGCAGTGCAACCACTTCGAGCTCGACGAGCACGGGCGGCTGACCGGCGGGATCGTCACACCGATCGTGTGGGGGGCCACCAAGGCCGCCGCGGTACAGCAATTCTGTTCCGTCAACGGCGTTGCGGCGCAGCGCAGTTACTTCTACGCCGACGGTGACGAGGATGCGGCGGCGATGTCAGTCGTCGGGTGTCCGCGGCCGGTGAATCCCCGCGCCGGGCTCGCCGCGGCGGCCGCCGCGCACGGGTGGCCGGTGATGTGTCTCACGTCGGGCCGTCGCCGAGTGCGGATGCGGCGTTAAGGCGTCAGCAGGACCTTCACCTCGTCGCCGGAGCGCGACTCCGCGGTCGCGTAACCCTTGGCAGCCTCGTCCAATGACAGCGTCGTGGTGAAGACGCCGTCGACGTCGAGCCGGCCGGCTTGCAGCAGCGGGATCAATTCCGGCCAGGTGCGCTGCACCGGCGCCGTGGTCATCCGCAGCGTGATGCTGCGAATCAGGCAGCCCAGCGCGTTGAGCGGAAACGGGTTCATGTCGTGCACACCGACAACCGAGACGGTGCCTCCCGGCCGCACCGCGTTCAGCGCGTCGGTCAGGGATGCGTCGGTGGCCACGGCGTCGATCACCGAGTCGGCTCCGCGTCCGCCGGTGGCCGCCAGGATGGCCGCTACGGCGGGCGGCTTGACCGGCGTCGCTCCCCACGCGGCGGCGCGGTCCAGCCGCCCGTCGACGCGGTCGACGGCGAAAACCGTTGCGGCGCCGTGAAAAAATGCGCACCGCAGGGCGCACAGGCCCACCGCCCCCAGGCCGATCACCGCCACCGTGCCACCGGGCGGAATGTCGGCTCGCTGGGCCGCCGCCCAACCGGTGGCCAGGTTGTCGGTGAGCAGCAGCGCTTGCTCGGTGCTGATCCCGTCGGGCGTCTTGAGCAGCTGGAAGTCGGCCGCGGGCACGGCGAGCAGGTCGGCCTGCGCGCCGGGAAGGACGCCGCCACCGAAGATCTGAAACCCGGAGAAGCACAGCACCGGGTCGCGGGTGGCGCATCCGGGGCAGGCGCCGCAGCCGGTCACCGATGACACCATGACCTGGTCGCCGACCTTGACGGTGCGCACGTCGGGTCCGACTTCGACGACGGTGCCGACCGCTTCGTGCCCGAGCGTCATCGGCGCGGCCAGCGGGTAGTCGCCCTCGTAGAAGTGCAGGTCGGATCCGCAGATTCCGGCGGCGGTGACCGAAACGATCGCTCCGTCGGGACCCGGGAGTGCCGGATCGGGGCGCGTGTCGACCTCGATATTGCGTGGCCCGTCGAGGACTACCGTTCGCATGGTGGTGTGCTCACTTTCTTTGCCGCAGAACGAATTGGGACCAGTCGGGCTGGCGCACGGCGGCCCAGTACTCGTTGAGGCGCCACGGGCTGACGGTGTGGATCTCGCCGTCGGCGTTCTTGAAGTAGGAGTGCTTGACCGCGGGGTGCGACCACACCATCTTCGTGATCTGGTCCTGTGTCCGTCGATGCCACTCGGCGGCGGCGTCCGGCGTTGGTTCCATCGAGTGCAGCTTCTCCTGGGCCAGCCGCTGCAGGCACTGGCCGACATAGCGCATCTGGAGTTCGGACTGAAAGATCAAACTGCCGCCGTGGGCGAGATGAGTTCCGGGCCCGTAGATGATGAAGAAGTTCGGGAATCCCGGCACCGTGATGCCGAGGTAGGCGTAGGGTCGGCTCCCCCACATCTGGTGCAGGTCAATCCCATTGCGGCCGAGCACTTTCAGCGGCCACAACACATCGGTGTGGCGAAACCCGGTCGCGTAGACGATGACGTCGGCCTGGTGCGTCACACCGTCCTGCGTGACGACGCCGTGCGGCGTGATCTTCTGGATCGGCGTGCGCACCAACTCGACGTTGTCGCGTTGCAGCGTCTGCAGCCAGCTGCCGTTGTCCTGCAGTGTCCGTTTCCCGGTCGCGGGATAGTCGGGTAACACCTTGTCCAACAACTCTTGAGAGTTCGAGCCTTCGCCGACCTGGCTGGTGATCCACTGCGCGAACATCATTCGGGCGGCGGCGTTGATCTCGCTGACGGCGTAGTCCTGATCCGCGTAGTTGGGGTCGCCCTCGGCGGCGTCGAGTCCCTTGTCGGCGCCCGGCCAGAGCACCAGGAACCGGTACCACCGGCCGTAGCAGGGCAGGTGGCGCATCGCCCAGCGCACCCCGTCGCCGACCTCGTCGTGATACATGGTGTTCGGGAACATCCACTGGGCGGTGCGCTGGAAAACCGTGAGCTTCTCGACCTGGGTGGCGATCGCTGGTGCGATTTGGAAGCCGCTGGCGCCGGCGCCGATGAGCGCGACCCGCTTGCCCGTCAGATCGACCGAGTGGTCCCAGGCCGCCGAGTGAAATGACGGTCCCGCGAAGGTGTCGGCGCCGTCGAATTCGGGGATATTGGGCCGGTTCAGCTGACCGACCGCGGTCAGGACGGCCCGCGTGGTGATCGTGCTCGTCTGGCCGTCCGGGCCGCGCAGCGAGACGCTCCACAACCCGTCGGCATCGTTCCATTCGGCCTCGACGACCTCAGTGTTCCACCGGATGTGCTCGGCCAGCCCGTGCTTGTTCATCACCTGCGTGAAATAGTCCCGCAGCTCGTATTGCTCGGCGAAGAAGTGCGTCCAATCGTTGTTGGGTTCGAAGCTGTAGCAATAGAAATGGTTTGCGACGTCGACGCGGGCGCCGGGATAGCTGTTCTCCCACCATGTTCCGCCGGGTCCGGCGTTTTTCTCGACGATGGTGAAGGGAATGTTGGCCTGTTTGAGCCGGATGCCGGCCAGCAGACCGGACTCCCCGCACCCCACCACCAGGACGGGTAGTTTGGCGGCGGACTCCGTCGGCAGGGGGGCCGGACGCCGCGGGTCGACGCCGTCGAGATCCATCTCTTCCAGGATCAGCGGCAGGTAGTCGTCGGTGACGTGCTCGCAGGCCGCCCAGTCCATCATCTCCCGGATCAGTTCGAGGCTCAGCGGCTCGGGTTCGGGGCAACCGCGGTCCCGGTACTCGGTGAGCACCGGTAGCGCCGCCGCGCGGGCCCGCGCCTTGTCCTCCTCGGACATGAAGCCCTGAACCTCGTTGAGGAAGATGCCCATGGGCTTGAAGTCGCGGATGAACCGCGGGTCACCGGTGATGTGGACGAGGGAGAGCAGCAGGGTCGGGATGCTGACATCCTCGAGCGCGGCCTCGATCTCGGCGGTCGGCGTGGTGAAGGGATGGCCGGCGTAGCGGCTGCGCATCAAGCCGATCCTTCCGGTAGACGGGGGCGGCGAATTACGCTACTCGGAGGTTCGTAATTGCCGGGACCACGCTACCCCGTTGCGACGGAGGGGATCAAGGATTGGCGCGCCGCCCGCCGGGTGTGCCGCTACGGCTTTCCGTTGGCGCCGGGGGCGCCAATGTAGCCGCCGAGGCC
>NZ_LT546237.1:1466080-1473463 GCF_900078675.2 Mycobacterium interjectum | reverse complement strand
GGTACCGCCGTTACCCCAGAGCCAGCCACCGGTGCCGCCGTGGCCTCCCGCCGCGCCGGAGCCCCCGGTGCCGCCCATGCCGCCGAAGCCCAACAGGCCGGCCGCGCCTCCGGCGCCGCCGGCCTGCCCGGCCCCGCCCGAGCCGCCGTTGCCGCCGTGGCCCCACAAGATCCCGCCCGGACCACCGTTCTGTCCGGTCCCCGCGGCGCCGTTGGTGCCAGGGCCGATCAGCGGGCGACCCAACAACGTGTTGGTCGGCGCGTTGATGACCCCGAGCACGTCTTGCGCCGCTGTCTGGAACGGCGACGCGTTGGCCGCTTCGGCGGACGCGTAGGCGCCGCCCGCGGCGTTGAGGGCCTGCACGAACTGCGCGTGGAACGCCGCGGCTTGGGCGCTGAGCGCCTGGTATTGCGCGGCGTGGCTCGTGAACAGCGAAGCGATCGCCGTCGACACCTCGTCACCGGCTGCGGCCAGCACTCCGGTGGTCGGGACGGCCGCTGCCGAATTGGCGGCGCTGAGCGAGGAAGCGATACCCGCGACGTTCTCTGCGGCCGTCGCGACTGCGTCCGGTACTGCAACCAAAAACGACATCCGTCAACCTCCAGGTAACCCGCCCTCAGCGGATCGTAGGCATCCTTGACGCGTAATTCGACACGTTTACAACAATTCAAAGCTATTTCCCAGCGGCGGCTTATCGGGGAAAAATATTTTCGATCCGTTTTGCGGCGCTCGGTCGAACCGGAGGTAAAAAGCGTCGTGGCCCCGATACTCACGTCCTGCGGCGGCTTTTTGCTCGCCGTCTTGTAGATGGATCTGATCTTCGATGTCCAGGTCTTCCAATATCGAAGTGCGGGTGCGGAATTGCCCGAGCCCGCGCTCGCTTCCATCGCGGACTACTACCACCGCGCGACGACCACGTCGCGACCGATGAGCCACGTCATCGCCGCCGTCATGCTCATCTTGTTGGGCGCGTTGGGGTGTCAGGCCGCTCGAGGCGACGACCCGGCATGGCTGCTGGGGACCTCGGCCGCGCTCGCGGGGGTGCCGGTGGTGTTGGCGCTGACGCACACGGTCCCGAGCGCCGTTCGGCTCGGGCACCGGACGGGCGGTCCGGCCGAACAGGCCCGTCTGGCGCGGGCCATCTGCCGCGATCACCTGGTCTGCTTCGCGGGCATGCTGGCGTTCGTCGTCATGTGGGCGGCCCGCGGGTTGCTCTGACAAAGGCCTGAAACGTCGTAGTGCCGAAGAGCTGGCCGGGGGCGGCTGGCCACGTCAACGGTCCACGTACTAAACTAGAACACGTTTCAATTCTTTATGTACCGTGACGCTTCCACAGGAGTAGGCATGCACACCGCGATCTGCGACGAGCTTGGTATCGAGTTCCCGATCTTCGCCTTCACCCACTGCCGTGATGTCGTGGTCGCTGTCAGCAAGGCCGGTGGTTTCGGCGTGCTCGGCGCCGTCGGCTTCACCCCCGAGCAGCTGGAGATCGAGCTCAACTGGATCGACGAGAACATCGGGGATCACCCCTACGGGGTCGACATCGTGATCCCGAACAAATACGAGGGCATGGACTCCCACCTCTCCGCGGAGGAGCTGGCCGAGACGCTGCGCAAGATGGTGCCGCAGGAGCACCTGGACTTCGGCAAGAAGATCCTCGCGGACCACGGTGTCCCGATTGAAGACAGCGACGGGGACAGCCTGCAACTGCTCGGGTGGACCGAGGCGACGGCCACCCCACAGGTCGAAGTGGCGTTGAAGCACCCGAAGGTGAAGATGATCGCCAACGCGCTCGGCACTCCCCCGGCCGACATGATCAAGCACATCCACGACGCCGGACTCAAGGTGGCCGCGCTGTGTGGTTCACCGTCGCAGGCCCGCAAACACGCCGACGCCGGCGTCGACATCATCATCGCCCAGGGCGGCGAGGCCGGCGGCCACTGCGGCGAGGTGGGTTCAATCGTGTTGTGGCCGCAGGTCGTTAAGGAGGTCGCGCCGGTGCCGGTGTTGGCGGCCGGAGGCATCGGGAGCGGTCAGCAGATCGCGGCTGCCTTGGCGCTGGGTGCCCAGGGCGCGTGGACCGGTTCGCAGTGGCTGATGGTCGAGGAATCCTCGAACACGCCGGTGCAGCAGCAGGCGTACGTCAAAGCGGGCAGCCGTGACACCGTCCGGAGCCGTTCGTTCACGGGCAAGCCGGCCCGGATGCTGCGCAACGACTGGACCGAGGCCTGGGAGCAGCCGGACAATCCGAAGCCGCTCGGTATGCCGTTGCAATACATGGTTTCCGGCATGGCGGTGCGGGCCACCAACCGGTACCCCAACGAGTCCGTCGACGTCGCGTTCAACCCGGTCGGTCAGGTGGTCGGGCAATTCACCAAGGTGGAGAAGACGGCGACCGTCATCGAGCGGTGGGTGCAGGAGTACCTGGAGGCGACCAACAGGCTGGACGAGCTGAACGAGGCCGCCGCCGTATAGCGGCTACTCGTCGTCGACTTCGTCGACGTCCTCCCCGCCGGTAAAGACCTCCTTCGTGCGGTCCACCGCGTAGGTACCGATGTCGATCGAGTTCTGGACGATGCCGCTGGCGCCCCCGGCGATGTCGCCCCGGAGGATGTCGCCGGCGTGCTCGACGATGTCCGAGGCCTTTTCGACGGCGTTGGTGGCGATGTCGCGGGCCGCGTCGACTGCGTCTTTCGGATTGAAGCCCATCGGAATCTCCTTTTGTCGCAGGACCTTTGGTACGACTCTAGTAGTTCACCAGGGTGCGCCAGTAATCCTCGGGAATCTCGGCGCCGGACCGCAAGACGCGCGCCAGTCCGATGGCCATCGCGACGCCGAGCAGCCCCAGCCACAGCCCGGCGAGCCCGATGACGGCCCAGAGGGCAGCGGTGACCGCCGGCCACGGCGACAGCACGGCGAGCACCGGCGCGAAGAAGAAGCCGGCCCCGATGTACCACGCCGAGCCGGCGCGATCGGAAGCCAGCACGAAGCGCAGCCAGCGCGGGATCGGCGCCTCGGCGGGCCGAGCCTGGTTCATGGCGTCAGCCGGCTATCCCGACGGCGGGAAGAACCCCGCCCCGGTGAACCACCCCTCTTGCCAGCCCTGATCCCCCAGGCAGAGCATGGGCAGCCCGGCATCCGACTGTGCCGCCGCCTGCGGGCCCGGGCACTTCGCGCCCGCCTGCTGCACGCCGTACAACGGATAGGAGACGACCCAGTAGCCGGTGGTAGCCGCGGGGAACTGGTTGGGCGGCGGGAAGTGACAGGCCTCGGCCTGTCCGCTGGGGCCGCGTCCGAAGATGAAGCGCTCGTAGTTGTCGCAAGGCGCACCCAGCGAGGCCTGATAGTTCATCCCGGGCACGTCGCCGTTGTAGTGCGGATCGGCCGCGGCGGACGGCGCCATGCCGATCGTGATGCCCGCTATCGAAGCGGCGCTGAGCAGTTCCCGAATCATGTTTCACCCCACCTGTCGCCGGTGACCTGCACAAAGCATATCGATTGCACCGGGAGCCACAAGCGCGTTTGCCGGGGACCGTCAGCGACGCCGGTAGGTGCGGAGCAACACCCCGGTCCCGGTTGCTGTCGTCGACACCAACTCCAGCGCCCGGGCCCGGCCGTCGCCGGGAAACAGCCGCTTGCCGCCGCCGAGCAGGATCGGCTCGATCATCAGCCGGTATTCGTCGACCAGGTCGTGTTCGATCAGCTGTGCGGCCAGCGACGGGCTCCCAATCACCTGCATCGCCCGGCCGTCGCGGGCGCGCAGCTCGCGTATCGCGCCGATCGCATCGTCGGGGGGTAGCAGGGCCGAGCCGGTCCAGCTCAGTTCGTCTTGGGTGAGCGTGCGGGACGCCACGTATTTGGGGATCTCGTTCATGCGGTCGGCGAACGGGTCCCCGCCGCGGTCCGGCCAGGCGGCCGCCATCGTTTGCCACGTGCGCCGGCCGAACAGCAGCGCCTCGGTTTCGGCCATGGTTTCGGCGACGGCGGGTCCCATGGTCTCCGGTTCGAAGTACCTCACGGACCAGCCGCCGTGCGCGAATCCCCCGTCGGTGTCCTCACCCTGGCCGCCGGGTGCCTGGACGACGCCGTCCAGGCTCATGAAGTGGCTGAGAACGATGCGCGTGTGCTCCCCTTTCGGTCGGTCGGTCCTGTTGCTTCCCATACCGACCGGCCGAGCCCGCGAAACTCATCGAGGCTGAACGTGTTGCAATTCGGGTCGTCGATCTTGCTTCAGTCCTTCCCAACCGTGGTCTAGCAATGGTTTCCTTGCATTAAGGATGCCTAGAGGACTTCGTATCGAGGAGTGCGCCATGTCAACCGCAGAGCCGACGGCCAAGCCGGTCCCCAATCTGCCGCCCGGATTCGACTTCACCGACCCGGACGTCCACGCGGAGCGGCTGCCGGTGGAAGAGCTGGCCGAGCTGCGCCGAACCGCGCCGATCTGGTGGAACGAACAGCCGCTCGGGGCGGGCGGGTTCGACGACGGGGGCTTCTGGGTGGTCTCCAAGCACAAGGACGTCAAAGAGATCTCGCTGCGCAGCGACGTCTTCTCCAGCCTGGAGAAGACCGCGCTGCCGCGCTACAAGGACGGCACGGTCGGCGAGCAGGTCGAGCGCGGCAAGTTCGTCCTGCTCAACATGGATGCGCCTCAGCACACCCGGCTGCGCAAGATCGTCTCGCGTGCCTTCACTCCCCGGGCCATCGAGCGCCTGCGCGACGACCTCGCCGAGCGCGCCCGGCACATCGTCGAGGAAGCGGCCGCCGAGGGGCGCGGTGACTTCGTGGAGCAGGTCTCGTGCGAGCTGCCGCTGCAGGCCATCGCCGGGTTGATGGGTGTGCCCCAGGAAGAACGCAAGAAACTCTTCCACTGGTCCAACGAGATGGTCGGCGACCAGGACCCCGAGTTCGCCAACAACGACGCCATCACCGCCTCGGTAGAGCTGATCATGTACGGCATGCAGATGGCCGCCGACCGGGCGAAGAACCCGGGGGAAGACCTCGTCACCAAGCTGGTCCAGGCGGACATCGACGGGCACAAGCTTTCCGACGACGAGTTCGGCTTCTTCGTCATTCTGCTTGCGGTGGCCGGCAACGAGACCACCCGCAACTCGATCACCCAGGGCATGATGGCCTTCACCGACTTCCCCGATCAGTGGGAGCTGTTCAAAAAGGAGCGTCCCGCCACCGCGGCCGACGAGATCGTGCGGTGGGCCACCCCGGTCACGTCGTTCCAGCGCACCGCGCTTCAGGACTACGAGCTGTCCGGTGTGCAGATCAAGAAGGGCCAGCGGGTGGTGATGGTCTACCGCTCGGCCAATTTCGATGAGGACGTGTTCGACGATCCGTTCAGCTTCAACATCCTGCGCGACCCCAACCCGCACGTGGGATTCGGCGGCACCGGTGCGCATTACTGCATCGGGGCGAACCTGGCGCGGATGACCATCGACCTGATGTTCAACGCGATCGCCGACGGCATCCCGAACCTGGAATCGATCGGAAAGCCCGAGCGGCTGCGGTCGGGCTGGCTCAACGGGATCAAGCACTGGCAGGTCGACTACCACACCGCCGGGGCCGCCAAATGACCTGTCGCGCATTACGCTAAGCCAATGCCGACACATCAAGCCGTCCGGGTCCAGTCCGCGGGCGGCCCGCTGGAGCTTGCCGAAGTAGAGACGCGGCCGCCGGGGCGCGACGAGGTGCGCATAGCGGTCACCGCCTGCGGCGTATGCGGAACCGACCGCGCCTTCGTCAACGACGGCTTCCCCAACATGTCGTGGCCATTGACCCCGGGACACGAAATCGCCGGAACCATAGCCGAACTCGGCGACGGCGTCGACGACTTCGCGGTCGGCGATCGCGTCGCCGTCGGCTGGTTCGGCGGGTGCTGCTACCACTGCGACCCGTGCCGCAAGGGCCTTTTCATCCACTGCGTCAACGGAAAGGTGCCGAGCTGGCACTATCCCGGCGGCTACGCGGAATCGGTGACGGCCCCGGCCAACGCGCTGGCCCGGATTCCTGCGGAGCTCACCGACGCGGAAGCCGCCCCCATGGGTTGTGCCGGCGTCACGACCTACAACGCGCTGCGCCACACCAAGGCGTTGCCCGGTGATCGGGTGGCGATCCTCGGCGTCGGCGGGCTCGGCCACCTCGGGGTGCAGTTCGCCCGGGCGATGGGTTTCCAGACCATCGCGATCGCGCGTGGCGGCGGCAAAGAGGAGGACGCCCGAAAGTTGGGCGCCCACCACTACATTGACTCCACCGCCGGCGATCCCGCCGAAGCGCTGAAGGCCCTCGGCGGCGCCGCGGTCGTGCTCGCAACCGCGGGCAACTCGCCGGCGATGGCCGCAACCGTCGGCGGGATATCGCCACAAGGCGAGCTTGTCACGATCGGCGTCACGCCCGAACCGTTGCCGATCAGTCCCATTCAGCTCATTACCCCGGGTGTCAGCGTCGTCGGCCACCCGTCGGGCACTGCCAAAGACGTCGAGGACACTATGCATTTCGCGGTCCTGTCCGGCGTCCGGGCGTGGATCGAGGAGTTGCCGCTGGCGCAGGCGGCCGAAGGCTACGCGGCGTTGGAGCAGGGGCGGGCGCACTACCGGACCGTTTTGACGATGTGACTACAGTCGGTCTGTGACCGACCTATGGACCCTGACGGCTTCCGACGGTGAATTGTCGATCCGCACCGGCGTCACGGGCAGGGCGGCGCGAATGGGCCATCGCCTCACCATCGCGATGACGCGCTGGGAGGCCACCGTGGCGTGGGCCGGCACCGAACCGGTCACCGCGGAGCTTACGGTCGAGGTCGATTCGCTCGAGGTGCTGCGCGGCGAGGGCGGGGTCAAAGGATTGTCCGGGCCGGAGAAGGTCCTGGTGAAATCGAACGCGTTGAAGTCGTTGGACGCCAAGCGCTATCCCGAGATGCGCTTTGCCGCCGACACGATCGACAAGGCCGACGACGGCTACCGCCTGACCGGGAAGCTGCACATCCGCGGCAAGTCCCGCAAGCACGTCATCGACTTGCGCACAGAGGATCTCGGCGGTGATTGGCGATTGTCGGTCGAATCCACCGTTCGGCAAACCGATTACGGCGTCAAGCCCTATTCGCTGCTGATGGGTTCGGTGAAAGTAGCCGACGAGGTGTCGGTGTCCTTCACCGCGGTGCACCCCAAGGCCTGAGCTCCACCGCGTTCCGCTAGGGCGTCGGCGCGTGCGGCGGCGCCGAATCGCCCGCGTCGCCGGGGATGTGCTCCAGCACCCGGGTCAAGTAGGGCTGGCGGACACTCGCGTCCAGCTGCGGCTCGTCGGGAGCGCCTTGCTGCTCTCCCCCGGACTCCGGGGCGGGTTCGCCCGCGGGTGCCTGCGGCTTCGGCGCCGGCGGGG
>NZ_LT546237.1:1442678-1465220 GCF_900078675.2 Mycobacterium interjectum | reverse complement strand
CGCGACGGCCTCGGCGATCTGCTGGGGCGGGGCGTGCACGACGCGCTTCGCCGGCGCGGACTCGCTGGCCGGGGCGAGCTGAATACCCAAAGCGAGTGACAGCGACGAGACGAAAGTGATCGCACCGGCAGCCAATGCCGTCGCGGCGCCCGTGTAGGACAACCTCCGGGTCCGCGCCGCCGGCGCGGCGACGGGCTCACTGACGTGCGCCACCAGCTGTTCGTCGGTGAACTCGGTGCTGTTGGCCGCGGCGAGGGCCGCGCCCCGCGCGATGGTCACCTGGGCCATGGTCTGGGCGAAAACGGGAACGGGCAAAGCCTTTTCGAGCTGCCACGAGAACCCGTTGAGCTCGCTGTCCGCGCCGACGACCACCACCGCGCCGGGGCGCCAGCCGGTCGGTCGTTCGAACATCCCGCTCAGCCAGGATCTCAGCCCGTCGAACCCGCCGCGCACGTGCTTGACGGCGGTTCGCGTCTCGCCGTCATGGGTGTCGACCATGACGACGGTCGCCCACTCGTGCTCGAGGATGCAGACGGCGGTCTGCTCGTAGCCGATGACCGGCGCGATGGCGCGGGCGAGGGTCTCGACCGCCTCGAGCATCCGGACCGGCACGACGTTGTCCAGGCCGGCGTCGGTCAGCGCCTCCAACACCAGCGCCGCCTGAGCGGACGCTTCGTCGCTCCAGGTCAGCCCGATGACGCGCACTCGGCGGTCGCTCGTGGCCGCCAGCGCGTCGGCCCGCAGTACCTCGTCCGCCACCAGCTCGGCGGTACTCAGGGCGCGGACCCCGCGGCCCCTGGGCAGGCCCAATTCCCGATGGTCCAGGATCGTGCCGTCGGCGCCGTGTCCCTCGGCGAGGACCCACCCGACGGTGGCCGGCGTCAGTGATAGCCCCAGTACCGTGTCCAAACTTGCACCTCAATCGGCCCGGTCCTCCGTCGCCCTGACCCGCGATCGCGCACCAAAAGCTCGCTGGCGCGACAGTTCGTGAGGGCCGGAACGGACCGGAATGTGTGGTCTCCATCGGCTTGCTCCGTGAGAGCCTACGCGGTCCGCGCAAGTTCGGCTGCCCCGGTATTGAATTCGCGTTGAACTCGCAGGCCACGCGCGTGCCTGCCCCACGCTGCGCGCTTCGGGCGCCGCCGCCGGGCCCCGAAATCGCCTTTTGCGGCCGCGGAAAAAACACCCGACCGACCTGGGGGCGCCCCGCCGGCGCGCCTGACCGGCGTCCCACCGGGCGTGTCGCGCAAATCGACTCGCCATTCGAGAGATGTCCTTTACATCGGGCGTGGCGGCGGTCGCCGCACCGCCTTGCGTTTGTCGCCGCGGCCCGGCTGCCTGGCGCTTCGGGCGGTATGGCCCCTCGAGGCGCCTTTTGTCCACAATGCGAAATTCGGTCGGAAACCGATATGAAACTGCGACAACACCGCGTCCCAATCGACATTTGGCCGAATAACCCGGTAAATTCCAGCTGAGACCGCGATCACAGACGGACAAGGGGCAGGTATGACAGACGTGAGCGAGAAGATCCGGGCCTGGGGGCGCCGGCTTTTGGTCGGTGCAGCCGCGGCTGTCACCCTGCCGGGCCTGATCGGTCTTGCCGGTGGCGCGGCGACCGCGGGCGCGTTCTCGCGCCCGGGTTTGCCGGTCGAGTACCTGCAGGTGCCGTCCGGGGCGATGGGCCGCAACATCAAGGTCCAATTCCAAAGCGGTGGAAACGGCTCCCCGGCGGTGTACCTGCTCGACGGTCTGCGGGCCCAGGACGACTACAACGGCTGGGACATCAACACCCCCGCGTTCGAGTGGTACTACAAGTCGGGCCTGTCGATCATCATGCCGGTCGGCGGGCAGTCCAGCTTCTACGCCGACTGGTACGGCCCGGCCTGCGGCAAGGCCGGCTGCTCGACGTATAAGTGGGAAACCTTCCTCACCAGCGAGCTGCCGCAATGGCTGAACGCCAACCGCAGCGTCAAGCCCACCGGCAGCGCCGCGGTCGGCATCTCGATGTCCGGATCCTCGGCGCTCATCCTCGCCGCCTACCACCCGGGGCAGTTCGTCTACTCGGGCTCGCTGTCCGCGCTGATGGACCCGTCGTCGGGGATGGGGCCAAGCCTGATCGGTCTCGCGATGGGTGACGCCGGCGGCTACAAGCCCGATGCCATGTGGGGCCCCTCGAGCGACCCGGCCTGGCAACGCAACGACCCCACGGTTCAGATCCCGAAGCTGGTCGGCAACAACACCCGCCTGTGGGTCTACTGCGGTAACGGCACACCGTCGGAGCTGGGTGGGGCGAACATGCCCGCCGAGTTCCTGGAGAACTTCGTGCGCAGCAGCAACCTGAAGTTCCGGGACGCCTACAACGCGGCCGGCGGCCACAACGCCGTGTTCAACTTCGATGCCAATGGAACGCACAGCTGGGAGTACTGGGGTGCGCAGCTCAACGCCATGAAGCCCGACCTGCAGGGCAGCCTGGGCGCCACCCCCGGGGGCGGCGGCTAACCACCCACCCAACCTGAGGTCGCTACTGCGCTTGACGATGACGTCAGGCGCAGTAGCGCGTCAAGGGGCCCTGAGTCGGTCGGTGACGTCGACCCAGGCCGTCGAGTCGCTGCGGTGGTCGCTCATGTTCCGGCACTGACCGTAAACGCGGAGCACACCCAGGCTCGGCTCTTCGCTTTGCAGATAGACGATCGCCGTGGCGGCGTCCGTGGTGAGCGACTCGGCGTACGCGTGACCATTCGGCGGCAGGCCGCGGGTCCAGCCATGGGCGGCCAGCGTCGCCGCGACCGTCGGGAAGAAAGCGTCGGGCCGGGCGCCGGCGGGCAGCGCGAAGGTGAGATAGATTGCGCCCTGATACGGCGGCTCGTCCCGGTTTTTGCACGACATCAGCGTGTAGCCCGCCGACGCCGTTTGCAGCCGGGCCAGCGCGACGATCTGTCGGGCCGACTCGACCACCTGAGCCCGGGACTGATCGTCGGTGACCGGGTTGGCTGGGTGGTCGATGACGTCGGCGGGTGTCGTGTGCAGCCTGTCCACCGCCAGGAAAGCTCCGCCCAGTAGCAGCGAGGCCGTCAGCGCGGCGGCGATCACCGCGCGAACCTGCGTCGAGCGCAACGCGGCCGAAGACTTCACTGGCATCAGCGGCCAGGCTAACTCCGGGAAGGGCAGGCGTCAGGTCAGAATCATCGTCATGGGTTGCGGACGAGCCGTGCTGATCGGCTGCTGGGTGGCGGCGACAGTGCTGGCGACGGAGGCGCGAGCCGATCCCGCCGGTGCGCTGACCGCCTTGGTTGACGCCGCCGCGCAGCGGCTACAGGTCGCCGAGCCCGTGGCCGCGTTCAAGTGGAATACCCACGGCGCCATCGAGGACCCGGGCCGCGTCGAGCAGGAGCTCGCGCAGGCGCGCGGCGAGGCCGACGCCGCGCGGATCGACGCCGATTACGTCGCCCGGGTGTTCGGCGATCAGATCAACGCCACGGAGGCAATCGAATACAGCCGGTTCGCGGGATGGAAGCTGAAGCCGGGCGACGCGCCGTCCGCGGCGCCGGACCTGTCGGCGTCGCGGGCGGTCATCGACGGCTTCAACCGGACGATGCTGGCCCAGATCGAGGCCCACTGGGACCTGTTGCACTCGCCGGCCTGCGCCCCGGAGCTGGACGCCGCCAGGGCCGGCGTCGCACGCGCCCGACAACTGGATGACCTTTATCAACAAGCGCTTTCGCTGGCCACCCGGTCGTATTGCCAGGGCTAATTTATTTAACTCTCACGATTTTCTAAACCTGCGAATCCGCTGCTCACGGCGCTGATTTCGCTGCTAGAGGGCATATCTCGCGACATTTTCGAATCGGTAACGCTTCGGACACGCTCCGCGAAATGCCTGGCATGAGAAAACTCTGCAAGCCTCTCGTCAAGTCCGCGATGGTCGGCGGGTTCGTTGCAGCGTCGCTGACTTCCTCCACCGGTGTGGCGAACGCCGCCCCCACGGCCCCCAACTGGGACGCCGTCGCGCAATGCGAATCCGGTGGCAACTGGCAGGCCAACACCGGCAACGGGGAATACGGTGGGCTGCAATTCAAGCCGGGCACGTGGGCCCAGTACGGCGGCGTCGGCAACCCCGCGGCCGCCTCCAGGGACCAACAGATCGCCGTGGCCAACCGCGTGTTCGCCGAAGAGGGGTTGGAGCCATGGCCGAAGTGCGGCAGCTCCTCGGGGCTTCCTATCGCGTGGTATTCGCATCCCGCTCAGGGCATCAAGCAGATGATCAACGGGCTCATTCAGGCGGCCGTACCGCACTGATCACTTCGGGCCCGCGCCCTATGACCCGGCGCCAAGCTGTGTTTGGATCAGCCCATGGAAGGTTCGGCGACGGTCCACATGGCGGCGCCCGCGGACAAGATCTGGGATGTCATCGCGGATGTTCGCAACACCGGACGGTTCTCCCCCGAAGTGTTTGAGGCCGAATGGCTGGGCGACGCGACCGGCCCGGCCCTCGGCGCCAAATTTCGCGGCCACGTCCGGCGCAACGAGCTCGGACCGGTGTACTGGACTACGTGCGAGGTCACCGCGTGCGAGCCCGGCCGCGAGTTCGGGTTCTCGGTGATGCTGGGCGACAGGCCGGTGAATAACTGGCATTACCGGTTGGCGCCCAGTGGCGGCGGCACCGACGTGACGGAGTCCTTCCGGCTCACCCCGGCCCCGTGGCTCGGCGTCTACTGGTTGTTCGGCGGATTCCTGCGCAGGCGGCGCAACGTCCGGGACATGACCAAGACCCTGAACCGCATCAAAGATGTGGTCGAGGCGGGCTGACGCGTCGTGAAATCGGTCTTCATCACCGGCGCGGGCAGCGGCATGGGCCGCGAGGGCGCCAAGCTCTTCCATGCCAAGGGTTGGCGGGTCGGCGCGGTGGACCGCAACGAAGACGGCCTGGCGACGCTGCGCCAAGAGCTGGGTGACGACCGGCTCTGGACGCGCGCGGTCGATGTGACGGACAAGGCCGCCCTGGACGGCGCCCTGGCGGATTTCTGCGCCGGCAACGACGGCGGCGGGCTCGACATGATGTGGAACAACGCCGGCATCGGCGAATCGGGCTGGTTCGAGGATGTGCCGTACGACGCCTCGATGCGCGTCGTCGAGGTCAACTTCAAAGCGGTGCTGACGGGCGCCTACGCCTCGCTGCCCTACCTGAAGAAGACACCCGGCAGCCTGATGTTCTCGACGTCGTCGTCCTCGGGCACCTACGGAATGCCGCGCATCGCGGTCTACTCGTCGACCAAGCACGCGGTCAAGGGCCTCACCGAGGCGCTGAGCGTGGAATGGCAGCGGCATGGGGTTCGGGTCGCCGACGTGCTGCCGGGCCTGATCGACACCGCCATCCTCACCACCACGACCAACCACTCCGACGACGGCGGTCCGGCGATGTCCGCCGAGGAGCTTCGCGCGAGGGCGCCCAAGAAGGGCATGATGCGGCTGATGCCGGCGAGCAGCGTGGCGGAGGCGGCGTGGCAGGCCTATCACGACCCGAAGCGTTTGCATTGGTACGTGCCCAAGAGCATCCGGGTGATCGACCTGCTCAAGGGCCTGAGCCCCGAGTTCGTGCGGGGCCGCATCGCCAAGTCCCTACCGGCGCTGATGCCGAAGCGGCAGTGAAGGAGACGACTCCGTGCAAAACCGTTTGCTGGCAATCGCTTTCGCCCTGATCGCGACGGCGGCCGCCGCGGGGTGCGGGCAGGCGCAGACCATGCCCCGGAAAGCCGCCCACGTCACCATCGACGGCACTACGCACACGGCCCGTCCGGCGGCATGCAGCCAGGCCCAGTCTTATCGGACGCTCGACATGGGCGACGAGAACGGCCACGTCGAAGCGACAGTGTTGCTCAGCGGCTACCGCGTCATCCCGCAGTGGGTGAAGATCCGCAACGTCGATGGGTTCACGGGCAGCTACTGGCAGGGCGGGGTGGGTGATGCGCACGCCGACCTCACTAACAGCGCCTACACGATCACCGGCAGCGCGTACGGCATCAACAACAGCAATCCCAACAAAACGGTGACCACCGAGTTCAAGATCACAGCTGAGTGCTGAGCCTCCCGCGGCCTACCCTGGGTGAAGGGCCGAGGTGAGGGAGGCGCGGTGAAAGAGCGGTTGCACTGGCTTGCGATGCATGGCTTCATCCGAGGCGTCGCGGCGTTCGGGGCACGGCGCGGCGACCCCCAGGCGAGGCTGATCGCCGATCCCACGGTGGCCGCCGACCCGGTGTCGTTCTATGAGGAGTTGCGTGCCCTCGGGCCGCTCGTGAAAGGGCGCATCAACTACCTGACGACCGATCATGCGCTGGCCCACGAGTTGCTGCGATCCGACGACTTCCGCGTGGTGAACATGGGCTCGAATCTGCCGGCCCCGCTGCGCTGGCTGGAGCGCCGCGCTCGCGACGACTTTCTGCATCCGCTGCGCGCGCCGTCGCTGCTGGCCGTCGAGCCACCCGACCACACGCGCTATCGCAAGACGGTGTCGGCAGTTTTTACGCCAAGGGCCGTCGCGGCGCTGCGTGACCGGGTGGAGCAGACCGCCGTCAGTCTCTTGGACACGCTGGCCGGCCAAGACGGGGTTATCGACGTGGTCGACGGGTACTGCTCGCAGCTTCCGGTCGCGATCATCAGCGACATCCTGGGGGTGCCCGAGCGGGACCGGCGCCGCGTTCTCGAGTTCGGTGAATTGGGCGCACCGAGCCTGGATGTCGGCCTGCCGTGGTGGCAGTACCGCAACGTGCAGAAGGGAATCGCGGGGTTCGACACCTGGCTCACCGGTCATCTGAGCGAATTGCGGCGCACCCCCGGTGACGACCTGATGAGCCAGTTGATCCAGATGGCCGAAAGCGGTTCCGCCGAAACGCGTCTCGATCCGCAGGAGTTGCAGGCGATCGCCGGCCTGGTATTGGCGGCCGGGTTCGAGACCACGGTGAACCTGCTGGGCAACGGGATTCGCATGCTGCTGGACAGGCCCGAGCACGTCGAGACATTGCGTCAACGACCCGAGCTGTGGCCCAACGCCGTCGAAGAGATTTTGCGTCTGGACTCGCCGGTGCAGCTGACCGCGCGGATGACGCTCAGGGATGTCGAGGTGGCGGGCATGCAGATCGCACGCGGCAATCTGGTGGTCATCTACCTGGCCGCCGCCAATCGCGATCCGTCGGTGTTTCCCGATCCGCACCGCTTCGACATCGAAAGGCCCAACGCGGGAAGGCATCTCGCGTTCTCCGGCGGTCGTCACTTCTGCCTGGGGGCCGCGCTCGCGCGTGCCGAGGGGGAAGTCGNGGTTCCGCCTTCCGCGGCCAACAAATCGATGGCCCGCGCCGAATGGCAAGCGCCGGCCAGCCTCCCGGCCACCGACCGCACCCAGTCGTTCAGTCCCTCGTTCTCGTGGACGACCAGCACGCAGCTCCTGGAATTGGGTGCCTGGGCCCATGCCCCTTGCAGCCGGCCCTGCGGCCCGGCCCAGGCGATGGCCGCGGTCGGCAGCGCGTCGGCCGCGCCCGGCGGTTGCGCTGAGCCAGTTGGGCTTTCGATGGCGGTGGGCTTGGGGGAACCGGTCTGCGTCTTGGCGCTGGGCGCGGGCCGCGATGAGCTCGCCCGCGGCGGCGGCGCCGATGCCGAGCAGGGCCAGCCGTCGACGGGCGTCACGCCGGGTGAGCAGGCCGTCGACGTGGTCGGTCGCGATTTCCTCGGCGATGTAGCGCCGCAGCGCGGTCACGCTCAGGGGTATCCGCCGCAGAGCCGTGGTTGACACGCGTTCAGCAACCTAGTTTATTTGCCGCTATGACAGAGGTTTCTGAGATCGCGGTAGAGGACGTCGTCGTCGGGATGTGGCAGGCGCTGTCGCGGCGGGACTGGGACGCGGTCAAGACGTTCCTCGCCGACGACTGCCTCTATGTCGACATGCCGGTCCCCGCGTTGTCGGCGCGCGGTCCCGAGGACATCGTGAAGCGGCTCAAGATGGGGCTCGAGCCGCTGGCCGGCTACGAAAACCATGACGGCGTGCTGGTGTCCAACGGCTCCGACGTCATCTACGAGCACTCGGAGACTTGGACTTTCGCGACCGGCGAGCAGGGCGTGTTGAGGTTCGTCACCGTCCACAAAGTCGACGACGGCAAGATCACGGTGTGGAAAGACTATTGGGACATGAACAGCCTCGTGAGCTTCGCGCCGCCCAACCACTTCGAGGCGCTCGCGACGGCGGACACCAGCTGGGTGTTCGACGCGTCGGGGTTGGTCTGACGGGTCAGTCCGCGGGCGCCCAACCCGTCAAAGGTGCTCCATGAGGCGGGACATCAGTTCCGTCTCGAGATAGCTGGCCTCGTGCAGCGGGTAAAGCCGTCGCGGCTCGGAGGCGCCGAAGTGAATGTGCCCGATCGCCTCGAGGAACGCCGGGCCGGGCCAGTGGTGATGAGATAACGCCGCCGGCTCGCCATCGCGCGCGGGGGTATCGGGCAGTGAGTGGGACTTGGGCAGCAAATGCAACATGGCGGATGCCTTCGGGACGGTAAGTGGCTCCTACCGGAAGTCACGGCTATTAGACACATGTTGGACAACCGCCGTGGCGCCGGCATTATTCCGGAAGGCCGCGATCCGCCGTCAGAGCCAACCGGTGCGGGCGGCGGCAACCGGCTCGGCGGGCGCCGGAGCCAGTTGCCCGTCCCGTACGCCGTCCAGCATGCGTTTGACGACCGCGACGATCTCCGGGGCCGCGGCGGCGAGTCCCGTCACATCGGCTTCGGTGAAATCGTCCGCTTCGACTCCTGCCCGCGCCAGCACGGCCGCCGGGTTCGCCAACTGATCGGCCAGCCAGGACAGCGGGTCGGCTGAGAGCTCGGGGACGAACTGCCTGCGTCCGGGTTCCCAACCGGTGAAGCGGGGGTGGTGATGGGCCCGGTCGAGCGTTCCGGGTGGGCTCTCGGTCGACCCGAAAAGGTCGACACGCCACACCGGGCGGGTGAAGGCGATCGGGATGCCGGCATAGATCGATCCCTGGGGTGCGGCCCGGTCGATGAGGCGCAGTTCCAGCCTGACCCCCCGCTCCGGAGTTTCCTGACCGGCGAGCGGGGTCGGGTCGACGAAATACATGTCGCCGATGACGACGCCTAGGGCTTCGAATCCGAACGCTGCGAGCATCGCATGCCTTTCCCTCGTACTCCTCGAGGGTAGACCTAGGAAGGCGCGACGCTCGCGGCACGAAGTGACACGGGCAGCTGAGTGAGTCCGTGCAGACCGATGCTGCCGTTGTGGGCCGGTTCGCCCGCCAGCGCCAGCCGCGGGAAGCGCTCGAACAACGACTGCAGGCCGATGTGCAGTTCCATGCGAGCCAGCGCCGCGCCCAGGCAGGCGTGCACACCATAACCGAAGCTGATGTGCTCGCGGGCGTTGGCGCGGGTTGTGTCGAAGACATCGGGGCGTTCGAACACCGCGGGGTCGCGGTTGGCCCCGCCCACCAGAAGAAATATCGTTTCGCCCGCCCGCACCGAATAGCCCTGGATGTCAACGGGTTCGGTGGCGACCCGCCCCGCGACCTGACCGGTGGTGTCGTAACGCAGGATTTCCTCGACCGCGTTCGGCCATCCCTCGGGGTTCGCGCGCAGCGCGGCCAGCTGATCCGGGTGACGGACGAGTGCCACGACCGCCTTGCCGAGGACATGGGTGGTGGTGACGAACCCCGCCCCGAGCACCAGCCCGGCCAGCAGCTTGGTCTCGACTTCGGTGAGGTCGCCGTTGTGCACCACGTCGGACAGGATGCTGTCGGCGGCGTCGCCTCGCCTCACCCGCTCGATATGTTCGGCGAGGTATCGGTCGAATCCGTGCAGGGCTTTGGTCGCCGTCCTGAAGTCCTTCCAGGATGCGGCGGCGTTGCCGATCAATGCCGTCGTCCATTCGCTGACCGCGAAGAGGTAGCTGATCTCGTCGCGCGGAATCGCCAGCATCTCGGCGATGACCGCGATCGGGAT
Organism: Mycobacterium interjectum; assembly: GCF_900078675.2. Lineage (GTDB taxonomy): Bacteria > Actinomycetota > Actinomycetes > Mycobacteriales > Mycobacteriaceae > Mycobacterium > Mycobacterium interjectum. The sequence continues at coordinate 1,455,231 of NZ_LT546237.1, read as the reverse complement.
CCGGGTGGTGTATTCGGCGATCAAATCGCACTCCGCGCGGCCGTCCAGCCCGCAGAGCAGGTCGTCGGCGACCTCGTGAACCCGGGTGCTGAGTCCGTCGAGCGCCCGTGGCGTGAACGACCGCGACACCAGGCGACGCAAGCGCGTGTGATCCGGCGGATCGGTGACCAGCATCGAGGGCGGTTGGAGGGGATTCAACACGTAGGGATCGGTTTTCGCCAGGATCCACTTGCCGACCCGGAAGGGCGAGCGATCCCGTTGCTTGATCGTCCTGAACCGGCCGTCGCGCAGCACTTCACGGACGATCTGCGCGTCGGCGCTGACCCAGCCGGCCCCCCGGACCGGGGACATGCGTCCGCGTTCGCGAACTCGCTCGATGAGCGGATAGATATCGCTCACCGGGTTGCTGTCGAGCCTCAGCAGCTGCGCCAACGGATCGCCCCGCCGCGCCAGCAGTTTCAGCGAGACGCGCGAGAGTCCGTACCCCGTCACCCAGTGCGTCCACTCCCGGACGGGGACCTCCATGGCGCTCACACTCCCTGGTTGGTTGCCCATGAGCGTAATGGCTCTCGCCGGCCGCGAGCGTGCGTGTTTGCACCCCGACACGCCGGTACGGCTGACATTCTGCGCACCTTCGCGGGCAGGGCAGGGCCGGCTACGACTCGGCCAGCCTCCTGAGGCACTTCAGGGTTTCCGACAGGTTGCGGCCCACCTGACGCACCGCGACGCGGTCGGCGAGGTAGCCGATCAAGCCGCCGGGCGCCTGGTACGACAGCCGGAACGTCACTTTCGTCCTGCCACCCGTGGCGTCGCGCAGCCGGATCCGCCCACGCAGGCTCACGCCGGTGATGCCGACCCAGGCCAGGTCGCGGCCCTCGTCGAATTCGACCACCTCGATCAGGCCGCCGACCGGGACCGACCCGATCTTCCAGTGCACGGTGTAGCGCGCGCCGACGCCGGCCGGTTGGTCGTTCGACGGCTCCCACCGCTCGAGGCTCGTCATGAACGACGGGTAGCGGTCGGGGTCGCCCACGATCTTCCAGACCGCGTCGCGGTCGGCGTTGATCAGGCAGCGGCGTTCGACGCGCATCAGCCGATCACCGGGAATCGGCGTTCGGCGGCCAGGCGGTCGACACCGCCCTGCAGGCTGGCCACCGCCTTGTCGTGCACCGCCTGGTCGTCACCGTCGACCTCGATCGGCTCCTGCACCTCGATGACGATCTTCGTGGGCAGCGGGATGTGCCCGGCCAGGTCGCTGATGTTGATGCCCCACGGCAGCGCCAGCGAGATCGGGATGCTCTTGAGCCGCAACAACTTGTCCGCCATCAGCAGCTTGGCCAGCCACTGCCCGCGGTTGAGGAACAGCGCGCTTTCCTGGCCGCCGACGCTGGCGACGGGGACGATCGGCACGCCGGTTTCGCGGGCCAGGCGCACGTAGCCCATGCGCCCGCCGAAGTCGACCTTGTGTCGTTCCCACGACGGGCGGAAGACCTCGTAGTCGCCCCCGGGATAGACGAGCAGCGCCGCCCCGGACTCCAATGCCAGCCGGGCGTTGTCGGGGTTGGCGGCGACGGTGCCGAATTTGCGCAGCCAGCCCAGCGGCGGCGCGGAGACGACGAGGTTGTGGGCCAGCTGGTAGAAGGGCCGTTCGACGCCGAAGTAGGAGCAGAACGCGAGCGTGAAGACGAACGTGTCCGGCGGCACGTTGCCGCCGCTGTGGTTGCCGACCAGCAGCACCGGCCCCTCGGGAGGGATCCGGTCGAGGCCCCGCACGTCCGCCCGGAAGTACAGCGACGCCAGCAGCCAGGTGCCCGGCAGCTGGTCGCGGATGTAGTCGGGGTCGCGCTGATCGAGATCGGCTTTGGGGACCCGCGACACGACCTGGTTGCGGGCCCACTCCAAGACGTCCCCGACGGTCGCCATAGCACCGGGTATACCCCGGTGTCACCGGGAGTCAAACGCCGTAGAGGCGGGCGGCGTTGTCCCGGGCGATCAGGTCGACCACCCGGATGGCGTCGCCCTCGCTCCAGTCCCCGTTCTCGACGAATCCGCGCAGCACGCGGTGAATCCCGTTGCGCCACAAGGCAGCACCGAGAAAGTGCAGTTCCGCTGGGCCGTACCCATCAGACGAATATAGGATCCTGCGGAACGGCGCCATCTCCAGCAGCCGGGCGATGAACGCCGGGGCGCGGGCTCCCAGATAATTCACGCTCAGCCCGCCGTCGAGGTAGACGTTGTTGAAGGCCTGCGCGAGGTATCCGGCCTCGCGCTCGTAGGGATAGCAGTGCAGCAGCACGATCGGCGTATCGCCGGACTGCCGCAGGAAGTCGAGCAAAAAAAGCGGATTGGCGTCGTGCAGGTCGCAGTCGCGGTCGCCGAAGCCGACGTGGAATTGCAGTGGCTTGCCCAGCCGCAACGCCCGGTGCAGCCCGAAGCGCAGCAGCACCCGATCCCGCAGCCGGGTGCCGCCGTCGTCGCGCCACCGTGCGGCGGCCTCGGCCACCTGCGCCGCCGGCGGCTCGCTCAGGTCTCCGTCGAACCCGCCGCGGTAGGCCAGAACGGATTTGGTGCCGACGGCCGTGGCCGCGCGCCGGTGCAGGATCTCCTCGAACGCGGCGGCGTAATCGCCGGGCGCCTGGGCGGCCTGCTCGGCGACCTGCTCGAGCCGGACCACCTCGTGTGCGCGGTTACCGGACCAATCGGCCATCTCGGCCGTTCCGGCCGTATCTGCGCCGATCCCGGTGTCGACCAGCCAGTCGCTCACCTTGGCGGCGGGCAAGAACAGCCGGGCCAGCTCGGTCTCGCCGATTTGCCGGCGCCGCTCCCAGTAGGCTTGCGGTTCAACGTGTTTGGGTAATCCCAAAATCGGCGCGCAATGGGCGCGCACGGCGAAACCGAGCTGGGAGTCGAAGCCCGAGTCCGCCAGTGGGTCGGTGTTGGCCTCGTTGAGGGCGTTCTCGAAGCGCTGCCGGTCCCCGGCCGTCGACCAGCATCCGTGCGCGTGCTGGTCGATCAGGGCCACCTCGTCGATGCGGTGCGCCAGCGCGGACGGGTCGGACACCATGACGGACCCCGTCACAGGCTCCAGGCCATCCGGAACTTGTCCGCCAGTTGCTCCGGATCCAGGTCGCCGTAGCGTTCCTGCTCGAGGCGGCGGACGGCGACCACCATGTCGACCGCGGCGTCACCCACGATTGCCCGCAGCAGCGCCGAACCATCAAGGGCGGCAATGGCTTCCGATTGCGACTCGGGCAGCGCCACGATGCCCGCGGCGTCGCGATCCGCATCCGAGAGCTGCGCTGGGTCCACCGTGATCTCGGGCGGCAGGGCCGCCTGGCGCTTGATCCCGTCCAGCGCGAGGCCGAGAATTGCCGCCGACGCGAGGTAGGGGCTGGCCGACGGATCGACGATCTTGACTTCGACGTTGCCGCCGCGCGGGGTGCCGGGGCCGCCCTTGACGAATCGCACCGCCGCCTCGCGGTTCTCGGTGCCCCAGCACGCATACGCCCCGGCCCAGTTGCCGGGCCGCATCCGCAGACCGGACACGATCGAACCGCACAGGATGCCCTGGGCTTCCGGGAGCCCACTGACCACGCCGGCGACGGCGCTCTCCCCCGCCGGGGTCATGCCCGCCCGGCCCGTTCCGTCGGAAAACAGCGGACCCTCCGACGTCGTGAGCGAAAAATGCTGGTGCGCACCGGATCCCACGCTGTCCGCGAACGGCACCGGTGACAGGCTGATGCGCAGCCCGTGGCGGCGGGCGGCGCGTCCGATGATGAGCCGGGTCAGGGCCAGCTGGTCGGCGGCGGCCACCGGCGGCAGCGGCGACAACGAGATCTCGAACTGGTTGGCCCCGTATTCGGGATGAAACTGCTCGATCCCGACGCCGGCCGCCGTGGCCGCGGCGTTGACGTCGCGCACGAACGCCTCGTGTTCGAGCACCCCCGCCAGGCCGTACTGCGCCCACAGCGCGGCCGGCAGCCGTCCACCGTCGGGATCGACGAGAAGGAACTCGATTTCGTGGCCGATCGCCGCCTCGAGGCCGGCTTCGGCGAGGGCGGCCTCGATTCGCCCCAGCGTTCCCCGGCCGCACGCGGCAACGGGTGTGCCGTCCTGGAAGAAGAACGAGGCGGGCGCCCAGGCCAGCCCGTCGCCGATCATCCGCAAGGCCGCCAGGTCGAGGCGCAGGCGCTGGTCGCCGACCACCCCGACGTCGTCGGTGAACGCGATGCCGCTCTGGTCGATGGCAAAGGCATGCCACGACGGGCTGGCGCCCAGGCCGGGGTCGGCGAAGGTGTTGGTCTTGCGGATGGGGACCGTCTTGGCTTGCGTGAGCCCGGCCGCGTTCACGACGGTGCCGATCACCGTGTCGACGCCTTCGGCCTCGAGCTGCGCGATCGCGGCGGCGGCGAGCGGGGTGGCTGTCATGGCTGCCATTGTGGCAACTCGATCAGTTCTGCCGGGTGATCAGCTCGCCGACGAACCGGTCGATGAAGGCGTCCAGCGGCGCCTTACCGGCCGGCCGGATGACGAACTTCGTCAGGCCCGCGTCGATGTAGGCGTCGAGCTGCCGGTGCAGCTTCTCCCAGCCCGCGGNTATCTTAGACACATCTAGAGTAGGATAAGAGACAGGGCCGCCGACGCCGAGCCGCCGAGCCAGATGTCCAGCGGCGGCACGGGCCGTGGAGCGACCGCGGCGCCGCTGACGGTGAAGTAGCGGCCGTGGTAGGTGGCCGCGTCGTCGACCAGCGCCGCGCGCAGCACGCGCAGGGACTCGTCGAACACCGCGGCGCGCTCTCCGTCGGGGACGACGAACACCTCACGCTCGGCCGGGATCGCCGGGCGCAGACCGAAGACCGGTAACACCCGCTTTGGCGCGACGGCCGCCAGCGACGCCAGCTGTTTGGCCACCAGCACCGGATGCCGCCCGGGCAGCACGGCCACCGACGTGCCCGCCTTCAACCGGGTGGTCCGGGCCAGCGTGTAGGCCATGCCGACCATCGGATCGACCGCCGGGGAGTACACCAGCTCGGAGAACCACAGCGAGTCCACGCCGCTGCTCTCCAGGTGGTCGACGATGCCGGCGAGCTGATCCGGCGCCGTATCGGCGCCCAGCCCGACGCCGAACCGAATCTTCACGGATGTTTAAGTGTCGCAGCGCAATTGAGCGCGGCGGGTCAGGCGCGGCTGGGCAGGGTGAGCATGCAGGACTGGCCGATGTCGAGGGTCCTCAGCATCCGCCCCATGCCCACCCACAGGGCGCACGACATGGCGAGGTCGGCGAGCAGCTCCTCGGAGAAGTGCTCGTTGCACCGGCTCCAGAAATCTTCGTCGTCACGCAGCTTGGTGTGCTCGGTGCCGAAGCGGTGCGCGAACTCGGCGGCCAGGCGCTCCTGCTCGCTGTACCCCGGCCAGGTGCGCCACTCCAGCGCGTGCTCGTACAGCTCTTCGTCGACGCCGGCGGCGGGCCCGTCGGCGTCGCGGGTGTTCATGCACACGGTGCATTCGTTGTCGTGGGCGATCACCGCCCGGGCCAGTTCGCGGGTGCGCATGGGCAGCCGGTTCTTCGTGTAGACCGCCTGGCTGAAGTTGGCGATGGCGCCGCCGAGGTCAGGCGACTTCGCGGCCCAGCTGTAGATGTCGTCGTCAGCGAACGTTCCGATTCGGCTCATGGCGAGATGGTACGCCCAGCCCCGGGGCCCGCGGCCTTGATCGCCATGGTCGGGTGTTCCTCATGCCAATCGCGTTGGGCCAGCACTCGGCCCGCGACGCGTTCCAGCGCGGCCTGCACCTGGCGCAGGTCGGGCCGGCCCTCGAAGCTGGGTGAGCGGGCCAGCTTGTCGGCCAGCCACGCCAGCAGCAGCGAATGCACGTAATCGACCTGCTGCATTCCGGCGGGGGTCAGCCACAATTCGTCCCCGTCGCCCTGCGCGTACCCGGCGGCGACAAGCCGGGAGAAGGTGGGCTCCAGCACCTCGAACGGTATGCGCAGGTACTCGCCCATGTCGGTGAGCCGCGCCGACCCGTACATCTGCCGGTAGCGGTTGATGCGCAGGACGCCCCACAGTCCGGCGACGTCGAGCCGGCAGTCGGGTCGCATGGCGATGCTCCGCAGGCGCATGCCCGGCTCGCTGCGCAGCATGCGCGCGACGGCCGCCTCCAGCATCTGATCGGGTGTCTCGCTGTTCGGCATCCCGAACGCGTCGCCGAGATCCACTGTGCTGTCGTGGATGTCCCGGAGCGGAACCTCCCGCAGGAAGAGCGCCAGGACGAACCCGAGCAGCGCGACCGGCACCGCCCAGAGAAAGACCTGGGTGAGCGAGTCGGCGTAGGCGGCCACGATCGGGGCCGCCGCCGCGTGCGGCAGCCGGTGCAAGGCCTCGGGCGACGCGGCCGCGGTGGCGGGGGCGCGGCTGGCGAGCAGGGCCGGACCGATGCGGCTGTGCAGGAAGTTGGTGAACAGCGAACCGAATATCGCCGCGCCGAACGAACTTCCGATCGTCCGGAAGAAGGTGACCCCCGAGGTGGCGACGCCGAGGTCGTCGAAGCTCGAGGTGTTTTGGACGATCAGGACCAGGGTCTGCATGCACATCCCGATGCCCGCGCCGAGGATGACGAGGAACAGCGACTGCAGCAAGGCCGAAGTCGACGGGTCCATGCGCGACATGAGGAAGAACGCGACCGCCATCACCGCGGTGCCGGCGACGGGAAAGACCTTGTATCTGCCCGTGCGGCCGACCAGGACACCACTGCCCATCGAGGTGGTCAGCATCCCCACCACCATCGGAAGCGTGCGCAGGCCCGACGTGGTCGCCGAGACGCCGTCGACAAACTGCATGTATGTCGGCAGGAACGTCAGCGCGCCCAGCATCGCGAACCCGACGACGAAGGACAGCACGCAGCACACCGTGAACACCGGGCTGCCGAACAGCCGCGTCGGCAGAATCGGCGCGGCGGCGCGGCTTTCCACCCAGGCGAAGACGGCCAGCGCGGCGACGGAGGCGGCGAACAGCCCGACTATCGTGGGCGACCCCCACGGGTAGGTGGTCCCGCCCCAGCTGGTCGCCAGCGTCAGGCCGGTGGCGCCCAGGCCGACGAACACGATCCCGGTGTAGTCGATCACCGGCTTGGTTCGGTCGGCCAGCGCGGGGATGGCCGCGGCCGCCACGAAGAAGACGACGACCGAAATCGGCACGTTGATCCAGAACGCCCAGCGCCACGTGAAGTGGTCGGTGAAGTAGCCGCCCAGCAGGGGGCCGATCACCGTGGTGACGCCGAACACCGCGCCCATCGCGCCCTGGTAGCGGCCGCGGTCGCGCAGCGGGATCACCTCGCCGATCAGCGCCATGGCGGTGACCATGAGGCCGCCGCCCCCGATGCCCTGCAGGGCGCGGCACGCCACCAGCATGCCCATCGACGTCGAAAGCCCGCACAGCACCGACCCGGAGATGAAGAACACCACCGCCGCCTGGAACACCCTCTTGCGGCCGAAGAGGTCACCGAACTTGCCGACCAGGGCGGTGATGATGGTCGACGCCAGCAGGTAGCTGGTGACCACCCACGACTGATGGCCCGCCCCGCCAAGGTTGGCGACGATGGTCGGCAGCGCCGTCGCCACGATCGTCTGGTCCAGCGCGGCCATCAGCATGCCGAGCAAGACCGCCACGAAGATGAAATTGCGTCGCTGCGGATTGACCGCGGCGTCGCCTGGTCCGGACTCGACAGACTGGCCGGTTGGAACCGCCGCTGGTGTCGTGCTCGTCATGCCTGCCTTCCCCGGGCGTTCGATGCCTATGAATGCCCAGGGTCAACCGATGGCAACCAAGAGCTGCCCCGGTGGGGTCAGCTCGGTGGCCGCGACACGCACTGCGCCGAGTACAGCTCTTCGCCCAGCTTTTCCATCAACTCCAGTTGGGTCTCGAGGTAGTCGACGTGCTTTTCCTCGTCGGCCACGATCTTTTCCAGGATGTTCGCGCTGGTGCTGTCCTGCTTCTCGCGGCACATGATGATGCCCGGCTTGAGCCGGTCCAGCACCTCGTATTCGATGGCCAGGTCGGCCTCGAACTGCTCGCGCAGCGTCTGGCCGATGCGCAACGAGAAGAGGCGCTGGTAGTTGGGCAACCCGTCGAGCAGCAAGATGCGATCGGTGATCTCTTCCGCGTGCCGCATCTCGTCGAAGGACTCTTCGCGGGTCTTTTCGGCCAGCTCGGTGAAGCCCCAGTTGTCCTGCATCTTGGAGTGCAGGAAGTACTGGTTTATCGCGGTGAGCTCGCTGGTCAGCTGCTCGTTGAGCAGGCGCAGAACATCCGGATCGCCTTGCATGATCGCTCCTACGGTGTGAAGGCGGGCTTGGCCGGCCGCGGCGGGTTGGGCTGAACACCGGGCTCTAGCAGCACTTTGCCATGCCGATTTGGAATCTTCCAGGAAGGTATGGCTGTGCTCAGTGTGTCGCGTGAGTCACGCACCAGGGGTTAGGCATCGCTAACCTACTTAGGCTAGACTTCACTAACATGCGGCTTGTTCGCTCCGCCTACGTCCGCCCCCGGGGGGTGTGCTGATGTACGTGTGCCTCTGTGTCGGAGCCACCAACCAAACCGTCTGCGATGCCGTCGCGCGGGGTGCCTCGACGTCCAAGGAGGTTGCCGAGGCGTGCGGCGCCGGCGGTGACTGCGGGCGCTGCAGGCGCACGCTGCGCGCGATCATCGCGGCCTCGCGGCAGTTCGAGCCCGCTCAGTAGGTCACCGCTTGTTGAAGTCCGCCAGGGCCGCGGCGTTGGCCTGAGCGCCCATCAGTTCGGCGAAGTGAGCGTTCTCCCGCGCACTCGCCGCGGTGATCCCGGGACGTATCGGCTCCATCATCGTGTGCTTGACGGCCATCAGGCTCGAGATTGGCCGGGCGGCAAGGACTTCCGCGTGCCGACGGGCCTCGGGAAGCAGCTCATCCGGGTCGCAGACCCGCCAGACCAGACCCATCCGCAACGCCTCCTCGGCGTCGACCCACTCCGAGGACATCAGCAGCCAGGCGGCGTTTTGCCGGCCCACCAGCTGCGGCAGCAGATACGACGAGGCCGCCTCGGGGGCGACGCCCAGGCTGGTGAACGGGCACTTCAGGCGGGCCGCCGACGACATGAACGCCAGGTCGGCGTAGCCGAGGATGGTGGCGCCGATGCCCACCCCCACGCCGTTGACGGCGCAGATCAGCGGCTTGGGAAACGCGCTCAGAGCATCGATCAGGCCGGGGAAGCCGTGCTTGCCCGGCGTGAAGTTGGCGTCGGTGATGCGGGCCTGCATCTCGGCCAGGTCCGTGCCCGCGCTGAAGCCGCGGCCCGCGCCGGTCAGCAGGACGACGGCGACCTCCGGATCCTCGGCGGCGGCCAGCAACGCGTCGGCCGTCGCGTCGTAGAGGGCTTCGTTGAACGCGTTGAGCGCCTCGGGCCGGTTCAGCGTCAGGGTGCGCACCCGGTTCTTGTCGTCGATCTGCAGCGTCACGGGTTTCTCCTATGTCAAGCCGCTGCCGTTTGGCAAGGCTTTGTTCGGTTGTTGTGGTCGGTGTTTAGGTGGCCGAAGACGACGCGGGCCAGGCGTCGTTTGAGGCAGCGCAGGGCTTCGGGGTTGGAGTCACCGCAGCCTTGGCGGTGGCGGTAGTAGATCTGTCCGGCTCCTTGCAGGCGGATTTGGGTGACGGCGATGCGATGCAGGGCAGCGTTGAGTTGGCGATTGCCTGAGCGCGTCATGCGCACCCGGCCTGCGGTGTTGCCCGACCACACCGGGATGGGCGCCACTCCGGCGTGACGGGCAAAAGCCGCCTCGCTTTTGAACCGGGGGACCCCGGCGGCCTCGCCGACGAGTTTGGCCGCGGTCAGCTCCCCGCACCCGGGCATCGCCAGCAAGGCCGGGGCCACCACACGCACGCGTTCGCCGATCCGCTTGGCCAACGTGTCGATCGCGTCTGTCAGCCGGGTGATGTCGGCCAGTTCATCGCGGGCCAACTCAGCGACCAGACCGGGCAGGGTCGCCAGCCAGGCGCCCAACAACTCGCAATGTTTGGCACGATCCAGCGACGCTGGGACAGGGGCACGCTCGGGGTCGAGTTCATGGACCCGCCAACGCAACCGGTTGATCGTTGCAGTCCGTTGTGCCACAAGAACTTCCCGGCGATCCACCAACAGCTTGAGCTCGCGCGACACCTCGTCATGCGAGGCCACGGGCAAGTCAGGTTCTCGCAAGTACCCTCGCGCCACGGCCAGTGCGTCGATCGGGTCGGACTTGCCCTTAGTACGTGCTGAGGCACGAGCCTGAGCCATCAGCTTCGGCGGCACCCGCACCACCTTCTGGCCAAAACCCATCAGGTCGCGTTCCAACCTTGCCGACAGATGCCGGCAATCCTCGATCGCCCACACCACCTGGGCCCCGAACCGTTCCCGCACCCACATCACCGCCTCGGCATGCCCAGCGGTAATGGCTTTGACGGTCTTCTCCCCGAGCTTGCGACCCGCTTCGTCGACGGCGACGAAGGTATGCGTGCGCTTGTGCACATCGGCTCCAACAACAACCATGGTGGTTGCCTCCATTCACTGTGAGGTGACGGTTGGGCCGGTCGGCGGACAAACCTCAGTGGGGGCGGTGCCACGCTCCTATCAAGTCACGCCGGCCGGTCCTTCACACCTGATGCCGACAAAACCCATGGACGCCAACCCAACGGCGGCACACAGCCTAAGAGCCAGACACCAGGTGATCAGGATCCAACCACCGCAACATGCGGCATCTCACCCTGACACTGACTGCAGCCTAACGGGTGCGGTTCACCCGTTGCTGTAGACGCGGGTCGGGGCGATCAGCACGACCGCGCGCCGCTCCTTGGCCATCACGCGGTCGTATTCATCCCAGTCGTCGTGGGTGCCGCCGGCGGCGGTGAAGACCTCGCGCAGCAGCAGGCGCAACTGGTCCGCGTCTGTCAGCCAGGGCTGCGTGTCGTCGGGACCGGCCAGCTCGGTGCGGCCCTCGACGGTCGCCCACTGCCAGCCGTTGCGGAAGGTGGCGGCCAGCTGGGGCCTGGCCCGCAGGTTGGCCAACTTGACCTTGCCGTAGGTGGTGAACCCCAGGGCCGGCTCCCCCGTCGCCGGGTGCGGCAGCAGGCCGACGTTGACCAACGAAGCCTGCACGGTTTCATCGGCGCGAACCGTCGAGACCACCGCCAGTCCGCTTTCTCCTTTGGCGAGGGCAACGGCCTCGTCGAGCGTCGTCATGAGCGATCCTCAATCCCGGAATGGTGTCCTGAACACGTAGCGGCTGGTCGGCACCGTGTCGATGTTCTGATTGGCGCCGAATGCAGTTGTGCTGGCGACCATCCGGCCAAGCCGGTGTTGCAGGTCGTCGTCGTCGGCGGCACCGAAGAATGCCTTCAGGTCGGTGATCGCCTCCTCGGGGAACAACTCCTCGACGATGCCGGCGATTCCCGGCGCGTCCGGGGTGAGGGCGCGTACCACCCAGTTCTGGGTGTAGCCGAAGGTCGACTGGGTTTCGATGGCCACCGAGGTGTGATCACCCTGCCACCGGTCCAGCCAGGTCGCCTGGTCCAGATCCGCGGGGCGGCGCAGCAACGCGATATTCGCCAGACCCGTTGTCCGACAACCGGATTCGGTCGGCGGGGCGGCAAGCGGAACCGACTCCGTCACCAGGTAGGCGGCGAGTTGCTCGCATTCCTGGCCGAGGAATTTCAGCGCCGCCGCCGTCTGGTCGCCATAGCATTGCTGGGTCCACATGCTCACCACCGCGGCCACCGGCGGGTCCATCGTCGTCAGCGTCATCAGCGAGTGACGCACCGCGCCGTCACGAACGTTCATCTGCAGCCCGGGCAGGCCCAGTTCCAACAGGGCGTCGGCGACGTGACCCCGTTGCCGGGCGCACCAGTCGTCGTTGGAGTCGGCACGCATCAGCACGGCGATCACTTTTTCCATGGGCCGAACTTACCGCCGGAGCACGACTATTTAACGATCCGCACCTGGTGTTCCTGGCCGATCAGTGTGCCGATCATCGCGGCCAGCTGCCGATAGGCGTCGTCACGGCCGCTCGAGGAGCGAAACACCAGGCCGATCCGTCGNCTTCTGGCCAAAACCCATCAGGTCGCGTTCCAACCTTGCCGACAGATGCCGGCAATCCTCGATCGCCCACACCACCTGGGCCCCGAACCGTTCCCGCACCCACATCACCGCCTCGGCATGCCCAGCGGTAATGGCTTTGACGGTCTTCTCCCCGAGCTTGCGACCCACTTCGTCGACGGCGACGAAGGTATGCGTGCGCTTGTGCACATCGGCTCCAACAACAACCATGGTGGTTGCCTCCATTCACTGTGAGGTGACGGTTGGGCCGGTCGGCGGACAAACCTCAGTGGGGGCGGTGCCACGCTCCTATCAAGTCACGCCGGCCGGTCCTTCACACCTGATGCCGACAAAACCCATGGACGCCAACCCAACGGCGGCACACAGCCTAAGAGCCAGACACCAGGTGATCAGGATCCAACCACCGCAACATGCGGCATCTCACCCTGACACTGA
>NZ_LT546237.1:1429406-1442134 GCF_900078675.2 Mycobacterium interjectum | reverse complement strand
CGCCCGAGGCCGGCAACGCGATCAGCGCGGCATCCAGCGCCCCCTCTCGCAGCAGCCGCAGCAGCCGTTCGGTTTGGTCCTCGATCACCCGCAGGGTCACCGACGGCAGCTGCTCGGCCAGGCCGGCCAGCACCGTCGGCAGCACGTAGGGCGCCACGGTCGGTATCAGTCCCAGCCGCACGCCGGCCCGCAGCGGGTCGGATGCGCCCGCGGCGGCGGTGGTGAACGCGTCTACGGCCTCGACCACGGCCAGCGCCCGCGGCAACAGTTGCGCGCCCTCCGCCGTCAAGAAGACACGCCGCGTCGACCTTTCGAAAAGCTGCGTGCCGAGGCCGGCCTCCAGCGCCGCCAGCGCCTGCGACAACGTCGACTGGCTTACCCCGAGAGTCGTTGCGGCGCTGCTGAAATGCTGCTTTTCCGCCACCGCGACGAACGCGCGAAGCCCGGCGACGGTCGGCTGATAGCTCTTATCGGACATGGCTATAAGTATAGTGTGATATATCACCTTTACTTCAAACGGGCCGGGCGGCATCATGGGGACAGACGGCTAATCTTGAGTGATTCCAAATAAGGAGTGAGATGTCCCTGCTGACAATCGGCGACCAATTCCCCGCCTACCAGCTCACCGCGCTGATCGGTGGCGATCTGTCGAAGGTCGACGCCAAGCAGCCCGGCGATTACTTCACGACCATCACCAACGAGGACCACCCCGGCAAGTGGCGCGTGGTTTTCTTCTGGCCCAAGGACTTTACCTTCGTGTGCCCGACGGAGATCGCGGCGTTCGGCAAGCTCAACGACGAGTTCTCCGACCGCGACGCCCAGATCCTCGGTGTCTCGGTCGACAGCGAGTTCGTGCACTTCCAGTGGCGCGCGCAGCACGAGGACCTGAAGAAGTTGCCGTTCCCGATGCTCTCGGACATCAAGCGGGAGCTCGCACTGGCGACCGGCGTGCTCAACGACGAGGGCGTTGCGGACCGGGTGACCTTCCTGGTCGATCCAAATAACGAAATCCAATTCGTCTCGGCGACCGCCGGATCCGTGGGGCGTAATGTCGACGAGGTGCTGCGCGTCCTTGACGCACTGCAATCCGACGAGCTGTGCGCCTGCAACTGGCGCAAGGGCGACCCGACCATCGACGCCGGCGAGCTGCTCAAGGCTTCCGCCTAGGAGGGGGACATGAGCGTAGAAAACCTCAAGGCCGCGCTGCCCGAGTACGCCAAGGACCTCAAGCTCAACCTGGGCTCGATCACCCGCAGCACCGAGCTGAACGAAGAGCAGCTGTGGGGCACCCTGCTGGCCGGCGCCGCGGCCACGCGGAATGCCCAGGTGCTGGCCGAGATTGGCGCCGAGGCGGCCGACTACCTGTCGGCCGAGGCGTATCAGGCGGCATTGGGAGCCGCCTGCATCATGGCCATGAACAATGTGTTCTACCGCGGCCGCGGCTTCCTCGACGGTTCCTACGACGACCTGCGGGCCGGCCTGCGGATGAACATCATCGCCAATCCGGGCGTGGCGAAGGCGAATTTCGAGCTGTGGTGCTTTGCGGTCTCGTCGATCAACGGGTGCCCGGACTGCGTGACCGCGCACGAACACACGCTGCGCGAGGCGGGGGTGAGCCGGGAGACCATCAACGAGGCACTCAAGGCTGCGGCGATCGTTTCCGGTGTGGCACAGGCGATCGTGACCACTCAGACCCCGGCCGCCGTCGGCTGATCGCGGTGACGGCGCCGGCCTGGGTAGCACACGCCCTCTGGTGGCAGGTCTATCCGCTGGGGTTCGTCGGCGCGTTTCCCGCGCCGCAGTCGTCTGAGCCGCCGCAGCCAAGCCAACACCGGCTGCGGCGGCTCGTCGATTGGTTCGACCACGCCATCGCGCTGGGGGCCTCCGGGATCGCCCTGGGGCCGATCTTCGCCTCGCGCACCCACGGTTACGACACCACCGACCACTACCGCATCGATCCGCGGCTCGGGGACGACGCCGACTTCGATTACCTTGTGGCCGAGGCCCATCGCCGCGGTCTGCGCGTGCTGCTCGACGGCGTATTCAACCATGTCGGCGTGGATTTCGCGCGCTATCGCGAGGCGCCGGACGATGAGGCGTCGGCGCGCTGGTTTCGCGGTCGCCCGGGTCGCTTCGACACGTTCGAGGGCCACTCGGAGCTCATCACGCTCAACCACGACAACCCCGAGGTCATCGACTACACGGTGGACGTGATGGCCCACTGGCTTGGGCGCGGCGCCGACGGGTGGCGTTTGGACGCGGCCTACATTGTGCCGCAGCAATTCTGGGCCGCGACGTTACCGAGGGTGCGCGAGCGACACCCGGACGCCTGGTTCGTCGGCGAGCTCATTCACGGCGACTACGCCGCGGTCGTCGAGGCGGCGACGTTTGACTCGGCGACCCAATACGAGCTGTGGAAGGCGATCTGGAGCGGCCTCAACGACGGCAACTTCTTCGAGCTGGACTGGGCGCTGCAGCGGCACAACGCGTTTCTGACCAGCTTCGCCCCCATGACGTTCATCGGCAACCACGACGTCACCCGCATCGCCAGCCGGCTGGAGCGGCCCGAGCATGTGGCCCACGCGCTGGTGATTCTGCTGACCGTCGGGGGTGTGCCCAGCGTGTACGCCGGCGACGAGCTCGGCTTCCGCGGTGTCAAGGAGGATCGGTACGGCGGTGACGACGCGGTACGACCCGAGTTCGGCTCCCCCCCGATGGAACTGGACGGGTTCGGCACCGAAATGTGGGCGCTGCACCAGTTCCTGGTCGGTTTGCGCCGTCGCCACCCGTGGTTGCATGCGGCGTCGACCACCGCGGTGCGGCTGCAAAATCGCCACTACGTCTACGAGACCCGCAGCGGCGACAACGCGCTGCTGGTCGCGCTCAACATCGACGACGAGCCGCTGCGCCTGGTGCTCTCGGAGTTCGGCGCGCCGCGCGGCCAGGTTCTCGGCGGGTCGGCGGCGCCGCCGCAGGAGGTCGTGGACACGGTGGTGGTCGAACCTCATGGCTGGCGAATTTTAGGTCTCGCGTAGCCGGGCGAGCGTCAGCTCGTCGTGCCGGCCGCCGTAGTAGCTATCGAGCAGCGCGACGAAGTCGTCGTTGTCCTCGGTCGCGCGGGCGAACAGTGTCATCGATGAGCGCAGCTTGAGGTCGTCGGGGGAACCGAAGATGTCCGCTGCGGAACGGTCCCGGACGTCGTTGACCAGCCGGGTGCACTCGCGCAGTCGGGGCCCGAGCAGCTCGTGCCGCAGGTAGGCCCGCGCCTCCTCGAGCGAGGAGATGCCGTAGTGGACCGCCGTCGGGCTGCTGCCCAGGCCGCGAAGTTGCGGAAAGACGAACCACATCCAGTGGCTGCGTTTTCGCCCGCCGCGCAGCTCCTCGACCACGCTGTCGTACACCGGGGCCTGGGCATCGACGAAGCGTTTCAGGTCGAAGGGGTCGCTCGCCATACGGCTACGGTTGCACAGTATGGAATTTAAAAGACGGGAGGCCGTCAAACGACGAGTGCCCAAAGTGCGTGACCTCGCGCCGCTGCTCCAGTTCAAACGGCCGCAGTTCAACGCGACCAAGCGCCGCCTCGACGCCGCGTTCACCATCGAAGACCTGCGGCGCATCGCCAAACGCCGCACGCCCCGGGCCGCGTTCGACTACACCGACGGGGCCGCCGAGGATGAGCTGTCCATCCAGCGGGCCCGAGAGGCCTTCCGCGACATCGAGTTTCACCCGACGATCCTGCGCGACGTCTCCCAAGTGACCGCCGGATGGAACGTCCTGGGCCAGCCCGTCGTCCTGCCGTTCGGGATCGCGCCGACGGGATTCACCCGGTTGATGCACACCGAGGGCGAGATCGCCGGCGCGAGGGCGGCCGCCAAAGCGGGGATCCCGTTCTCGCTGTCTACCCTGGGCACTACCGCGATCGAAGACCTGGTCACCGCTGTCCCCCAGGGCCGCAAGTGGTTTCAGCTGTACATGTGGCGCGACCGCGAGCGGTCGATGGCGCTGGTGCAGCGCGCGGCCGCCGCGGGCTTCGACACGCTGTTGGCCACCGTCGACGTCCCGGTCGCCGGCGCGCGGCTGCGCGACAACCGCAACGGGATGACCATCCCGCCGACGCTGACCCTGCGCACCGTCCTGGACGCGGTGCCCCACCCAAAGTGGTGGTTCGACCTGCTGACCACCGAGCCGCTGGCCTTCGCGTCGCTGGATCGCTGGTCGGGCACCGTCGGCGAGTATCTCAGCACCATGTTCGACCCCAGCCTCACCTTCGACGACCTGGAATGGGTCAAGGCCCGATGGCCCGGCAAGCTGGTGGTCAAAGGGATCCAGACGCTCGAGGACGCCCGCGCCGTCGTCGACCGCGGTGTCGACGGCATCGTGCTGTCCAATCACGGTGGGCGCCAACTGGATCGGGCCCCGGTGCCCTTCCACCTGTTGCCCGCGGTGGCGCGCGAACTGGGCAAGCACACCGAGATCCTGGTGGACACCGGCATCATGTCCGGCGCCGACATCGTGGCGGCGATCGCGCTGGGGGCCCGGTGCACGCTGATCGGCCGGGCCTACCTCTACGGGCTGATGGCCGGTGGTGAGGCGGGCGTGACGCGTGCGATCGAAATCCTGCAGGGCGGGGTGCTGCGGACGATGGGACTGCTCGGCGTCACCTGCCTCGAGGAGCTCTCCCCCAAGCACGTGACCCAGCTGCGCCGGCTGGGGCCCGTGCAGTAGCGCTACTGCAGGCGGGCGACCTGCTCGGTGCGGTTGCGCACCAGGTCGTTGAAGGCCTGGCCCGGTCCGATGTGTTCGAAGAGCTGCGGCGGGTAGTGGGTGACGTACATGGTCCGGCGGCCGCCGGCGCCGGTCGGCCGCGGTGAGGCGTGCATCAGGTCCTGGACGTGAACTGTGACGTCGCCGGGTGCGGTGTCGATGCTCACGACCGGTACCTGCTGCAGCCGCCGTTCCCACCGGTAATGAATGGCCTGACCGTGGCTGCCGGGAACGACCTGCAGATTGCCGGTCGACGAATCCGAGCCCGTGAGTTGGATGCCGACGCTGACCGCGGGGCACATGATGCCGTGGCCGCCCATGCCGCAATCCTGATGCCAGGGGATGTTGGACAGCCCGCTGGTGTTGCCCGGCGCTTTGAGCAGCACCGCGCTGCCTTCCATCCGATCGGGGGCCGCGCGCAGGGCGCGGTCGGTCAGAGTGCCGAGCCGGCGCACCCGGGGATCGTTTTCCAGGGCGGCCAGAACCGGCGAGCGCAACGTCGCGTAGACCAGGCGGCACAGCACGGTGCTGCCGTCCTCGGCGGTGGCCCACCACGATCGGTCGTCGCCGGGGCGGGCTTGCGCCGCAAGGCGGTCGACCTCGCGGTTGGCGGCCCGCATCTCCTCGGGCGCGAAGACCTCCTTGACGTGCAGGTAGCCCATCGTCTGTAGCTGTGCCGCCAGCTCGTCGTCGCCGGCGTCGAGCGTGAAGACGGCGCGTGGGTCGCGCCCCTGCAGGTCGGCCCGGGCGGGGTCGTACGGCGGGATGCCGGCGTGGAGATACCGCAGCACCGGATCCCAGTCGGCCAGCCGCTCGAATCCTCCCCGCTCGAAGACGAGGTCGTTGCTGAGCAACAGGTTGATGACCGTGCGGACCTGGTCGACCATGTCGTCCCACGCCGGCCGGGACAGGCGCACCACGACGTCGGCATGCGTCGCGTGTCCGTCCTCGACGCGAATCGCCGAGCCGTCGACGGCGTAGGTGACTGCGGCGTCGTCGACGAGGAACGTGATCGCCCCGGCAACCAGCTCTCTGGCCGCGGCTTCGAGGATGCCCGGGTCGACGGGGCTCGCGACCGGACGGGACAGTGCCACGCACCGATTATGCGCGCAGCGAATCCCCGCCGGGGAACAAACCAGTACCGGGCTGGGTTAAGCGCATCAGACTCAACTTTTGGAGGATTGATGGCTGAAGGCAAGTCAGTGCCTGTGTTGTTCACCGGCACGATCGTGTTGCCCGGGATGGTGGTGCCGATCGAGCTGGACGACGCCGCGCGGGCGGCGATCGACGCCGCGCAGGCCAGCGAGTCCGGGGAACTGCTGATCGCGCCCCGGCTGGACGACCGATACGCGACGCACGGCGTGATCGCCAAGATCTTGCAGGTCGGGCGGATCGCCGGCGGTGGGACCGCCGCCGTCGTGCGCGGTGAGCGCCGGGCCCACATCGGGGCGGGCGCTTCCGGGGCGGGGGCCGCGCTGTGGGTCGAGGTGACCGAGGTTCCCGAGCCCGAGGCGACCGACGAGGTCAAGGCCCTGGCGGCCGAGTACAAGAAGCTGCTGCTGGCGATGCTGCAGCGGCGCGAGGCCTGGCAGATCGTCGACTACGTCAACAGCCTGACCGATCCGTCGGCGCTGGCCGACACGTCGGGGTACGCGTCATACCTGACCGATGTGCAAAAGCGCGAGCTGCTGGAGACCGTCGATGTCGCCGAGCGGCTGCGCGTGTTGATCGACTGGACCAGCTCGCATTTGGCCGAGGTGGAGGTCAACGACAAGATCGCCGAAGACGTGCGGGAGGGCATGGAGAAGACGCAGAAGGAGTTCCTGCTGCGTCAGCAACTGGCCGCTATCCGCAAGGAGCTGGGCGAGGGTGAGCCGGACGGATCCGATGACTACCGGGCCCGCGTCGAGGAGGCCGACCTGCCCGAGAAGGCGCGCGAGGCCGCGTTGCGCGAGGTCGGCAAGCTGGAACGCGCCAGCGACCAGAGTCCGGAATCCGGCTGGATTCGTACCTGGCTGGACACCGTGCTGGACCTGCCGTGGAACGTCAAGACCGAGGATTCGACGGACCTGAAGGCCGCGCGGGAGATCCTGGACGCCGACCACCACGGGCTACAGGACGTCAAGGACCGCATCGTCGAATATCTGGCCGTGCGTTCCCGTCGCGCCCAGCGCGGGCTGCAGGTCGTCGGCGGCCGCGGCTCCGGCGCGGTGATGGTGCTGGCTGGTCCCCCCGGGGTCGGCAAGACGTCGCTGGGCGAGAGCGTGGCCCGCGCGCTGGGCCGCAAGTTCGTGCGCGTCGCCCTGGGCGGCGTGCGCGACGAGGCCGAGATCCGGGGGCACCGGCGCACCTACGTGGGCGCCCTGCCGGGCCGGATCGTGCGGGCCATCGGCGAGGCGGGATCGATGAATCCCGTGGTGTTGCTGGACGAGATCGACAAGGTGGGTTCCGACTACCGTGGCGACCCGAGCGCAGCGCTGCTCGAGGTGCTCGACCCGGCGCAGAACCACACGTTCCGCGACCACTACCTGGATTTGGACCTGGACCTGTCCGATGTGGTGTTCCTGGCCACCGCCAACGTGATCGAGAACATCCCGTCGGCGTTGCTGGACCGCATGGAGCTGGTGGCTATCGACGGCTACACCGAGGACGACAAGGTGGCCATCGCCCGCGATTACCTGCTGCCGCGGCAACAGGAGCGGGCCGCGCTGAGCGCCGACGAGGTCAGCGTCACCGAAGCGGCGCTGCGCAAGATCGCGGCCGACTACACCCGCGAGCCGGGCGTGCGGCAGTTCGAGCGGCTGCTGGCCCAGGCGCTGCGCAAGGTGACCACCAAGCTGGCGGAGAATCCCGAGCCGATCACCGTCGACGAGCCGGATCTGGTGGACTACCTCGGCCGTCCGCGGTTCACGCCGGAGTCGGCCGAACGCACCGCGGTGCCCGGCGTGGCGACCGGCCTGGCCGTCACCGGCCTGGGTGGCGACGTGCTCTACATCGAGGCCGGCGCTACCGATGGTGAGCCGGGCTTGCAGTTGACCGGTCAGCTGGGTGACGTGATGAAGGAGTCGGCGCAGATCGCGCTGTCCTACGTGCGCTCGCACGCCGCCGAGTTGGGCGTCGACCCCAAGTCGCTCGACAGGCGCATCCACGTGCACGTGCCCGCCGGCGCGGTGCCCAAGGACGGCCCGTCGGCCGGTGTCACGATGGTGACCGCCCTGGTGTCGATGGCGACCGGGCGCCAGGTGCGTTCCGACGTCGGGATGACCGGCGAGGTGACGCTGAACGGCCGGGTGCTGCCGATTGGCGGCGTGAAGCAGAAGCTGTTGGCCGCCCAACGCGCGGGCCTGTCAACGGTTTTCATTCCGCAGCGCAACGAGCCGGATCTGGACGACGTGCCCGCCGAGGTGCTCGACGCCCTGGAGGTGCGGCCGATGACCGACGTCGCCGAGATCGTCGCTCAGGCGCTGGAACCGGTTTCGCAGGCGGTGACGGCGGCGGCCTAGTCCCAAGCCGCGAACGTGACGCTGCCGTCACGTTCGGGGCTTGAGTTCTAGGGGTGGTTGCAACACTTCGTGATTTCGGGAGTGTTGATGGCTAGTTATGGGGTCGCGGTTTCGGTTGAGCGCAGGTTCTGGCGGTTAATTGGTGCGGGAATGACACCCACCGATGCTGGGCCGATGCTTGGCGTGTCGGGAAGCTGCGCGCGGCAATGGTTTCGGGATCGTGGCGGGGTGAACCCTCAGTTAACGGATCCGGTCGGACGGCTGCGGCCGCGGCTGAGCATTGCCGAACGCGAAATCATCATGGTCGGGGTGGCCGCGAAGAAGTCGATTCGGGCGATCGCCATGGAGTTGGGGCGCCATCCCTCCACGGTGATGCGCGAAATCGCGATCAATGGTGGAGGACGTGGGTCCACTGGCCGGTATCGACGGTTGCACCGGTTCGGGGCCAACCGCGGCGGCTGGGATGCTGTGGTGAGCTATCAGGCTCATATCGCGCAAGCCCGCAGCCAGGCGCGGGCACGTCGCCCCAAAATGGGCAAGATTGGGCGTTGTGAGCCGTTGCGTGCTGTTGTCGAACAACGGCTCAACGACAAACACAGTCCTCGCCAGATCGCCGGTGTGCTGGCCCGGACATTTCCTGATGATCCGGAGATGCGGGTCCACACGCCGGGCGATCTGGCGCGGACCAAGGCTCTGATGACGCTGACCGCACGACTCGACGCCGTGCAGGTGGGCGCCCACGTCCGTCATGTGATCGTCGAGATGATCAGCGAGCTCGCTGAGGTCAACCAACGTATCCATGATCTCGACGCCATGATCAAAGAGCTCGTCAGCCCCCTCGCGCCCAACTTGCTGGCAATCACCGGGATCAGCCATAACTCTGCGGCGGTGTTGCTCGCCGAAATCGGTGACATCACACGGTTTTCAAGCTCGGCCAAACTGGCCCGCTACACCGGCTGCGCTCCAATCCCGGTCTATTCGTCCGACGAGGAACGTCACCGCCTTCACCGGGGAGGGAACCGCCGCCTCAACAGCGTCCTCTACACCGCCGCCATCGTGCAGAAGCGCTTCAGTCCGGCCGCCCAACACCTCATCGCACGCCAGGAGCCCGTGAAGGGCGCCCGTGGCGCCAGACGTATCCTCAAACGCCACCTTGTCGATGTGATCTACCGAGCTATGCACACTGATCAAGCTTCCTGGCAGCACCAGATCACCAGATACCAACCGCTCGCGTTGACATAGAAGCATCAACGGCCTACTACGCCAATACTTCCCCAAGGGCACCGACTTATCGATCTACAGCAGCGACTACCTGGACTACGTCGCCCTGCAACTCAACAATCGGCCACGGGAACGCTTCGGATTCGACACACCAGCCCAAATCCTCAACCGACTACTGTCAAACCCGACAACAACCACTGTTGCAACCAAACCCTGAATTCACCCCCCGAGCGTGACAGTGGGGTCACGCTCGGCGTTAACTGTGCCGCGCGGCTTCCTGCACCAGCTGAACGCGGGAAGTCAGGCCGAGCTTGGTGAGGACATGCCACAGGTGGGCCTGAACGGTCCGCGGGGAGCAGTGGGGCGTCAACACGTCCGCGGGTTTGCGGGCGTACCCGCCCGCGGGCGGTGCGGGAGGCCAGGTGAACGGCGACCCCGGCACGCCCGAACCCCCCCGCCAAACCGGTACGTACCCGCCGGGCCGCGGTAGCCGCCCCCACGGGGGCGGCTGTCTCGGTTGCGCGTGACATCGGCGGAAGGGTCGGCGTTGAATAACGGCATGAATCTGAAACGGCGATTCGTGCACAGAGTTCAACGGCTTGTCGTCAACCCGGTGGGCCGGCAGTTGCCGGTGACCATGCTCGAAACCACGGGCCGCAAGAGCGGGCAGCCGCGCCGGACGGCGGTCGGCGGAAGCGTGGTGGACAACCAGTTCTGGATGGTCTCCGAACACGGCGACCACTCGGACTACGTCTACAACATCAAGGCCAATCCGGCGGTGCGGGTGCGCATCAATGGCCAGTGGCGCAGCGGCACCGCGCATCTGCTGCCCGACGACGACCCGCGACAGCGGCTGCGGAGCCTCCCGCGGCTCAACAGCGCGGGCGTGCGGACGATGGGGACCGACCTGCTGACGATCCGGGTCGATCTGGACTGATGACCCATGGCCTACGACGAAGACCTCGCGAACCGGATCCGCGAACTGCTCGGCTCCGAGCGGGGCGTCGAGGAAAAGCGCATGTTCGGGGGCCTGGCTTTCCTGATCAACGGCAACATGTCCGTGGCCGCCAGTGGCCAGGGCGGGCTGCTGGTACGCGTCCCGCCGGACGACAGCGACAAGCTGCTGGCGCGGGATCACGTGAGCCCGATGGTGATGGCGGGACGGGAGGCCCGCGGCTGGATACGCATCGACGCCGGCGGGCTGCGAACCAAACGCCTGTTGCAGGGCTGGGTCACCCGGGGCGTCGGCTATGCCAGGAGCCTGCCCCCGAAATGACCGCGCTCGGTTAGCTGCAACGAGGTCCGGGTAAGCGGTGCGGTATGGACAGGCGCGAGCAACTTGTGCGGCGGCTGCTCAAGGTCGCCGGGACGACCTACGCGGCCGAGGCCGGCATCAAGATCAGCGACAAGCCGATGCCGCTGTTCCAGTTGCTGGTGCTGGTCATGCTGGCCAGTAAGCCGATCGATGCCGCCATCGCCATGCGCGCCGCGCACGAACTCTTCAAGGCGGGCCTGCGCACACCGAAAGCCGTGCTGGCGGCTGACAGGCAGACGATGATCAGCGCGTTCGGCCGCGCCCACTACGTGCGCTACGACGAAAGCTCGGCCACCCGCCTGACCGACATGGCCGAGTTCGTGTGCGACGAATACGCCGGCGATCTGCGCGGCATCGCCGAACGCAGCCGGCACGATGTGGCCGCGGCGAAACGGATGCTGAAGGCATTCAAGGGAATTGGCGACACCGGTGCCGATATCTATCTGCGTGAGGTGCAGGACGTCTGGACCTGGGTGCGGCCGCACTTCGACGACCGCGCCATCGCGGCCGCAAAGCAATTGGGTCTGCCCACACAGCCGGCGAGGCTGGGAGCCCTTGCGCCGCATGCCAATGCGCGACTGGCGGCCGCGCTGGTGCGGGCGGCGCTCGACGACGAGGTGCGCCGGCGGGTGGCCGCTTGACCGTACGGATCGGCACATCGGGATGGTCCTACAACCACTGGGCGGATGTGCTCTACCCGCCCGGCCTGCCGTCCGCGCGCCGGTTGGCCCGCTACATCGAGGTTTTCGACACCGTCGAACTGAACGCCAGTTTCTATCGGTGGCCCAAGGAATCGACCTTCGCCGGATGGCGCGGCCAGCTTCCCGACGGGTTCAAGATGTCGGTCAAGGCGCATCGCGGGCTGACGCACTACCGCCGGCTCTCCTCCCCCGAACCCTGGATCGAGCGGTTCGAACGCTGCTGGCAGCTGCTGGGCGATCGGGCCGGGGTGCTGCTGGTCCAATTGCACCCCGGGCAACAGCGCGACGACGCGCGCCTGGACGGGTTCCTGGCGCTCGTGCCGGAGGCGATCCGGGTGGCCGTCGAGTTGCGGCATCCATCTTGGAACGACCCCGCCGTGTACGAGCTGCTGGAACGACGACGGGCCGCGTACGTGGTGATGAGCGGCGCCGGACTGGCATGCGTTCCGCGGGCCACCACCGACCTGGTGTATGTCCGGATGCACGGCCCGGATCAGGACGCGATCTACGCCGGCTGCTACTCGGACGACCAGCTGCGGCAGTGGGCCGACCGGATCGCCGAATGGGACGGCGACGGCAGGGACGTGTGGATGTACTTCAACAACGACCTCGGCGGGCACGCCGTGCGTAACGCGCTCTATCTGCGCGGGCTGTTGGGTTGACCCGGGTCAGGCGCCGCCGACCGGGTCGACCGCGGTCCACGCCCCGTCGATGACGTCGGGCGGGCGCTGCGCCTGCAAGCGGTCCCGTTCGGCGCGTCGGCGCTTGATCCGCAACCGGGCGTCGGCCGGCATGGTGACCAGTTCGTCACAGGTCAGGTAGTAGACATCGTCGACGGCGTCGAACAGATCCGCCTCGACCCGACGAGACCCTAACTCCCGCAAGGTCATCCGCAGTTCGTGGGTGAACCGGATGGTGCCGTCGTGGGCCAGCTCCCGCGACGCGCGGGCGTTGTCGGCCATTCTTCGTGCCAATGTCGAGGCCTGCGCCGGCTCGGTCGGCGTGGCGGTGGCCGCTGGGGTCTCGTCGGCGTCGGCCACCTCGGCGGCCGCCATGAGCAACATCGCCGGATTGTCGCTGAACACCCGGCCGGCCAGCTCGGCTTCACCGGGCCCGCGGTGCCCGATCCGGGCGACGGCGGCATCGAGAGCGCCGGCGGTGTCGGGCGACAGCGCGCGGATGCTGCCGACGTTGCCCTCGGCGGCCAGCGCCCGCAGCGGCGGG
>NZ_LT546237.1:1211923-1429358 GCF_900078675.2 Mycobacterium interjectum | reverse complement strand
GACGATCATGCCGAGCCCCGAGATCCTGGACGCGGCCCTGGTGTGGTGCAGCGCCGCGGCGGTGACTCCGGAGTCGATCAGCCACAGCGCCGTGAGGATCCAGCCCTGGTGGATGCGATCCCGCAGCAGCCGCACCCGAACCTCCAGCGCCGCGTCGGGCAGCGCGGCCAGCTGCGCGGCGTCGAGGTGTTCCACCGCGGCGGCCGCGCTGTAGGCGCGGGTGTCGGGCCCCAGCCGGCGCACCAGCGTCAGCGACCGCGCCGCGACGACGGCCTTGGCCATCGACCCGAGCGCTCCCTCCGCCAGCTTCGGCTCCCCGAACGGCAGGACGTCGCCCACCTGCGGCTGGTCCATCAGGGCGTGGCGGGCGACCGCGTCCTGGTCCCAGCCGGGCAGTTGCGCGGCGGCGACCACGTTGGCCGACACCCCGATGTAGGCGCGGTGGCCGAAGACCGCGATGGCCCGGCTGCCCCACTCGTCGTCGACGACGCCGCCCAGGGCGAGCACGTGACCCATGACCCGGCTGGCCGTGCGCAGGCCGCTCAGCTGGACGTCGAGCGTCATCGGGGTCAGCGGCCCGGGCAGCGCCTCGGCGAGCCCGGCCGCGCTGAAGACCGGGAACCGCGGATCGATCCGGTCGTCGAACTCCCCCTCCATGCCCTCGGGGGCCGCGCTGCGCAGGTCGTCGGACGGTCGGGGGCGCGGAAAAACCTCCACCGGGAGGGCCAGCCGGCGGTCGTGGCTTACGGCGCCCGCCGCGTGCAGCCGGCGCCCGACGAGTCCACGCGCGGTGTCCCCGATCGCCTCGAGCGCATGCCAGCCGAATTCGAAACCCCAATCCTCTTGCACCGCAGCGATATCCATTGCCGGGGTCAACTGCGGCCAGCTGCGGACCCGATTCAGCCGGGCGCGGGGGTCGACGGACCGCAGCAGGCGCCACGCGGTGACCACGTTGGTGGTGTCCGGGGTGGCCAGATCCACCACACCGGTGCGGTCGGTGTTCACCGAGGCGACCAGGAAACGCACCAGGTCGTCGAGGTGCAGGACTCGGACCGGCCGGGTGGAGACCGCAGAAATCTTCGTGCGCAGCAGCGTGGCGACGGTGCGGCACACCATCCAGTCGAGCTGCCGGCCGACCGGCGGCGCGATGCGGACGACCAGGCTGGGCGCCCAGCTGGTGGACACCAGCTCCTCGGCCGGCCGATACACCTCGGGCCTGCCCGCGCCCTGCGACACGAACAGCAGCCGAGCACCCGCGCGGGCGGCGGCGTCGGTGACGCGCGCGACGCCGTCGATGTCCGCGCTGCCGGGTGCGCTGGTGTCGATCGGGGCGAGGTGGACCACCGCGTCGGCTTCGTCGGCCAGGTCTCGCAGGACGGGGTGGCGCAGCGGCGCGCGTACGAACTCGACGCCGGGATCCAGGTAGGGGTGGGGGCGCTCAGCAATCCCGGTGACCGTGTGCCCAGCAGCCATCAACTGCCGTGCGACCAGCCGCCCGACTGCGCCGGTGGCGTCGGTAACCAGGATCTGCACCTGGGTCCACCTCTCCCAACGTCCAGTCTCGACAATAGGCAAGTCGATAGCACTTACGCGACCGTTACCCCGGTAACGGCGCGCTGGCCTGCGATGATGTTCTCGGTCGGCTACTGCAACGCCGCGGCGCCGTCCGCGGTGACGGCAACTTTGGCGCCACCGATATCTTCGCGCACGGTCGCTTCGGCGGCCGCGGGATCCGCGATGACGGCCAGGGTGCGTGACCCGTCGGGCGTGCGCACCGAGAGGAAGGCCTTCTCGGGTTTTCCGTCGCGGTCAAACGGCGTCGTCCACGCTTCGACGGTCCCGACGCCCTCCCACTCGACCGGGCCGTCGCGGGTGGGCTCGCGGTCGACCGCCGGTTGGGTGTCCTCCCAACGAAATTCGGCCGGAGGCTCGGTGCCGTAGACGCCGAAGCTGTGTTTGGTCAGGTAGCCGCCGTTGGCGGTGATGAGGGCCCGGCGTCCGGGATTGGCCACCAGCAACTCGGCCACGGTGGCGATGGAATGCATCACGTAGTTGCTCCACGGGCCGCCGGCGAACGTCAGCCCGCCGGTCACGGTGAGCGGGCGGGCGGGGTCGTCGACGCTCAGTCCGAGCTCGCCGGCCGCGACCTGTACGGCGGAGGGAAAACAGGAGTACAGGTCGACGTAGTCGACGTCGTCGGCGCCCAGGCCGGCCAGCTCGAGCGCCCGCGCCCCGGCGATCCGGATGGCCGCCGAGCGGTGCAGCTCGTCGCGCTCGGCGATGGCCGGGGTGTCGTGGGCGTCGGTGCCCGCGTACGGGAAGACCCACCGCTCGGCGGGGATGTGCAGGCGCTTTGCCTGCTCGACCGAGGTCAGGATCAGCGCGGCGCCCTGGTCGACCATGTTGTTGGAGTTCATCAGTTTGGTGTACGGCCAGCTGATCATCCGGTTCTGCGGCCCGGGCCACCGGATTTCCTCGGCGGTCACCGGTTTGCGGATCCACGCGTGCGGGTTGCCGACCGCGACGGCGTTGAACCGCGCCCACAGCCCGCCGATGCGCTCGAGGTGGTCCTCGATCGATTCGCCGTTGGCGATGCGAAGCGCCTGTTCGAACAGCGGGTAGACGTAGGCCGGTCGGTCGAGCCCGATCCTGATCTCCGCGTCGCCGGCCATCGGGACGTCGTCGCCGCTGACCGGTGCCAATGGGACGGCCTCGTCCTGCACGGTCCACTCGAGCCTGGCGCCCTTGGCCCTCAGCCCCCTGCGGGTGCGCCAGGTTTCGGCGCCGGCCAGCAGCACGACGCCGGCCTGGCCCCGCTGGATGTCCAGGCAGGCCTGGTTGACCAGCGACTGCGGCACGTTGCCGCCGACGGGGCTGTACAGGGTGGTGAAGTCAGCGGCGCCGATCCGCCGGCCGAGCAGCAGCCCGGGATCGCGGTAGTGAGCCGAGAGCACATTCACCACGCGGATGGAATCCACGGCCGCGAGCACCCGGGAGTCCGCGGCCTCGCGGGCCGCGGCGGCCATCAGGTCGACCGGCTCGACCGACCGCGTCGCGGGGTCGATCTCACCCCGGTGATTGACCTGGCCGTAGCCGATCAACACCGGTGTCCTGGAATCGACGGTCATACGACTGAACCTATCGGACTCAGAGTATGCGGCCGGCCGCACACTCGGTGCGGACGGACCGCTCAGGCGTTCTCATGGGTGGTCGCGAACAGCACGCCCTCCTGGATGAGCCGCTCGGTCTCGTCGGCGCTCATGCCGAGCAGATCGCGGCAGATCTCCCGCGTGTCCTGGCCGGGCAGGGGCGCCGGGCGCTGCGGGGCGGGCGGAATGTGCTGAAACGGCGCCGGTCCCGTCTCCGCCGGAAGCGGCCGCTCCACCAGCGGATGAACCATGTCGCTGAACAGGTTTCGCTCGATCAGCTGCGGGTCCTCCAGGATGTCGGGCGGACGGTTCATCGGCCCGGCCGCCACCCCGGCCGACTGCAGCAGTTCGGCGACGCGCACCGGGGTGCGGGTGCGGGTCAGGGCCGCCACCAGCTCCACCAGCTCGCGCCGGTTGGCCAGCCGCGCCTCGCCGGTGGCGAAGCGCGGGTCGTCCGCCCAATGCGGATGATCGAAAAGGTTTGCCACGCGGCGCCATTCGTCGTCGGAACCGATCGAGATGACGCACCATTCGTCGTCGCCGGCGCACCGGCACACCGCGTGCAGGCCGGTGTCGTCGCGCATCGGGCCGATGCCCGCGGCCCGTGCGGCCTCCGCGACGTAGAGCGTGTCGAGCTGATTGATCACGACCTCGGCCTGCGAGATGTGCACGTGGGCTCCGCGACCGGTCCGATTGCGGTGGATCAGCGCGGCCAGCGCGGCGATCGCGGTCACCCGCCCGACCACATGATCGGGGAAGATCGTCGTCGCGTCGTAAAAGGAATGCCTTGCGCCGTCGGCGTCCTCGCCCGGATCGTCGGACGTCCACAGCCGGGTGACGCCGGTGGCGGCGCGCACCAGCGGCCCGTAGCCCAGCCGGGTGCTCCACGGCCCGGTGTCGCCGAAGGCGCTGCTGCCGGCGAGCACGATCCGCGGGTTGAGCCGGCGCAGGGTTTCGTGCGGAAACCCAAGGGCGGTAAGGGTTCCCGGTTTGAAGTTGGCGAATACCGCGTCGGCCTCGGCGACCAGGCGGCCGAACACATCCTTGCCCCGCTCGCTGCGCAGGTCCAGGCCGAGCCCGAGCTGATTGCGGTGGGTCCACGCGAACGACTCGCTCATGGCGTCGCCGGCGCGGGCCTGCCGCAGCCCGTCCGGGTATTCGGCGCTTTCGACCTTGATGACCTCTGCGCCCAGGTCGCCGAACAGCCGGCCCAACTCGCCGCCGGCGACGATGATGCCGAGGTCGAGGATCCGCAGCCCCGCCAACGGCTGCTCGCCGACCCGGCCCGACGGCGCCGGCACCACCACCGGACTGCCGCGCCAGTACGGGTCGTCGGCCCCCGCGGTGGGGGCCGGCGCGCGAAAACCCGACCGCTGGCCGTCGACCACGAAATAACCGGTGGGGACGCTGGTGCGCACCCCGGGGACGAGTTCGGCNGGCGCCGCGGTCGCCGGCGGCGGCCTGCCCGTGCGCGCCGAACGCCGGGTCGAGCGCCATCACGACGGCGTCGAAACGCGAAAAATCGATGTAATCACCCGTACCACAACGTAATCGGTTGTAGTAGGCGACAAGCGCGGCCCACGCCGCCTGCACGGCGGCGGTGGACGAAGCGATTCCGACGGGCGGCAACACCGGGGTGCCGGTGGTGGGACCGGATCGCGACAGCGCGCCGCACATCGCGTACAACACCGCGTCGGTGGCGCGCCACGACGACCGCGGGCCCCTCGCGCCGAAGTCGGTGATCGACAGCACCACCAGGTGCGGGTAGCGGGCGGCCAAGTCGGGGCCGGGAGCCCCGAAGGCACCGGCCAGGCCGTCAAGGCCACTGTCCACGACGATGTCGGCCTCGCCGGCGAGGCCGAGCAATCGGTAGCAGTCCTCCTCCTCGAACGGATCCAGCACGGCGCTGCGCTTGTTGGCGTTGTGCACGGCGAACGGGATGCTCGCGCCGGCCAGCGTCGGCAATTCGTCGCGACCCAGGTTGCCGCCGGGGGGTTCCACCTTGAGCACGTCGGCGCCCAGGTCGGCGAACAGCCGGGTCACCGCGTCGGCGTCGCCGCTCGACAGGTCGAGGACGCGCACACCCTCGAGCAACGGGTCGGCCATCCGCCCACGGTACCCGGAGCATCCTCAGCTAACCGCGCGTGTTCGCGCCGCGACCAAATGCCCAGCCGCCCAAGCCGGTTCGAACGGAAAACGGGACCCGCTACGCTCGGTAGTTCTGCCGACGATCCCCGGATGGAGGACTCCGACCCGTGACCGCGCACCTGAGCTACGTCGAGGCCCTGATCGTCGGCGCTTTCCAGGGCGTCACCGAGTTGTTCCCGGTCTCCAGCCTCGGTCATGCGGTGCTGGTGCCGGCCCTGGTGGGTGGGCAATGGGCGCGCGACCTGAACGTCTCCACCCCCGAATCGCCCTACCTGGCGTTCATCGTCGGCCTGCACGTCGCCACCGCCGCCGCCCTGCTGGTGTTCTTCTGGCGGGACTGGCTGCGCATCGTGGCCGGCTTCGTCTCGTCGGTGCGGTACCGCCGGATCCAGGCGCCCGACGAGCGGCTCGCCTGGCTGATCGTGGTCGGCACCATCCCGGTGGGGCTGGCCGGCGTGGCCCTCGAGCACCTCTTCCGAACCACGCTGGGCAAGCCGATACCCGCGGCGGCGTTCCTCTTGCTGAACGGCATCGTGCTGTACGCCGGTGAGGTGCTGCGCCGCCGGGTTTCCCCGGCGGGTGACGAAGAGCACGAGGACCACCGCGGCGAGGCGATCGACAACCGACTCGCCCAGCTGCCGATGCGCCGCGGCCTGCTGATCGGGGCGTCCCAGATTCTGGCCCTGCTGCCCGGCATCAGCCGATCCGGCATCGCCATGGTGGCCGGGCTGTGGCGCGGCCTGTCGCACGAGGACGCCGCCCGCTTCTCCTTCTTGCTGGCCACGCCGATCATCCTGGCCGCCGGTGTCTACAAGATCCCCGACCTGTTCGGGCCGCTCGGGGCCGGAATCGGCGGCCAGGTGCTGGCCGGCAGCGTCGCGTCGTTCGTCGCCGCCTACCTGGCCGTGCGGTTCCTGACCCGGTACTTCCAGACCCGCACCCTGACACCGTTCGCCGTCTACTGCGCGCTGGTCGGCGCCGGTAGCCTGGTGTGGCTCACCTTGCACTAAGGGTTCGACGGTCGGAGGTGACGAACATGAATCGGTCCGGATCCGCAGGTCCCGCACTCCCGCTCGAGTCGGTGTGGGATTACCCTCGGCCGCCCCGCGTCGAGTCGTTCACGGCCCCGGTGACCGTCGAGTTGGGTGGCCAAGTGATCGCGTCCACCCGCCAGTGCTGGCGGGTCCTCGAGACCAGTCATCCGCCGACCTATTACCTCCCCCGCCACGCGTTCGCCGACGGGGCCCTGCGCCGCGCGGGCGGCAGCTCCTGGTGTGAATGGAAAGGCCGGGCAACCTATTACGACCTGGTCGGCGGCGGCATCGTCGCCCCGAAAGCCGCGTGGAGCTACCTGAATCCGACGCCGGGGTTCGAGTCGATCGCCGGCGCGGTCGCGATCATGGCGGCGGCGGTCGACCGCTGCACGGTCAATGGCGAGGTCGTGGTGCCGCAACCGGGCGGTTTCTACGGCGGCTGGATCACCAGCTGGGTGTCGGGTCCGTCAAAGGCATTCCGGGGTCGGCGGGGTGGTGACCGTCGACGTCATCGGCGGCCGATAAGTGTCGGACAACGAGGTTGAGGTCGTCGTCATCGGCGTGGGGCTGGCCGGATTGCGTTGCACCGCCGAACTGCTGCTGCGGGAGCGCCTCGGCTCCGCTCGTTGAGTTGACGTCCGTTCCGCCGGCCCGGTCCTTGCGGCCCGCGGCGCCGAGTGCTGTGCTTACCCCATCGCCAACCTGACACCCGTCAACTTTTCTGGGAGGACCAAATGGCTGATACGGCATCCATCGGCCTGAAGGTGCGCGACAAGGTAATCGTGATCACCGGTGGGGCGCGGGGAATCGGGCTGGCCACCGCGACCGCGCTGCACAACCTGGGCGCCAGGGTCGCCATCGGCGACGTCGACGAGGTGCGGGTGAAGGAGTCGGGCGCCGCGCTCGGGCTGGACGTCTACGGCAAGCTCGACGTCACCGACGCGCATTCTTTCGCCGAGTTCCTCGACGACGTCGAGCGCCAACTCGGCCCGATCGACGTGCTGATCAACAACGCCGGCATCATGCCGGTCGGCCGCATCGTCGACGAGCCGGACGCGGTCACCCGCCGCATCCTGGACATCAACGTCTACGGCGTGATCCTGGGCAGCAAGCTGGCCGCGCAGCGCATGGTCCCGCGCGGCTGCGGGCACGTCATCAACGTCGCCTCGCTGGCCGGGGAGCTCAACGTCGTCGGCCTGGCCACCTACTGCGCCAGCAAGCACGCGGTGGTCGGGTTCAGCGACTCGGCCCGGCTGGAGTACCACTCGACCGGCGTGAAGTTCTCCATGGTGTTGCCGACGTTCGTCAACACCGAGCTCGTGGCCGGCACCCCCGGGATGAAGGGGTTTCGGAACGCCGAGCCGGCGGAGATCGCCGACGCGATCGTCGGGCTGGTGGCCCACCCGAGGCCGCGGGTGCGGATCACCAAGGCGGCGGGCGCGATGGTGGTGTCCCAGAAATTCTGGCCGCGCCGGCTCGCCGAGGGGCTCAACCGCATGCTCGGCGGCGACCATGTCTTCACCGACGACGTCGACGTCGAAAAACGCCGGGCCTACGAGGCGCGCGCCCGCGGCGAGGAGTAGACGGGCACCGTTCACCTCAGGCGCGGACAATCAGGCGGGTGACCGCACAAACCGCCGCAACCCCGACAACCGTCGCTCTGGCCGACGACGAACTCGCCCTCATCAATGCGTACTGGCGCGCCGCCAATTACCTGTCGGTCGGGCAGATCTACCTGCTCGACAACCCGCTGCTGACGGAGCCCCTGTCGCCCGAACACGTCAAGCCCCGACTGTTGGGGCACTGGGGCACCACGCCCGGGCTCAACCTCGTCTACGTCCATCTGAACCGGATCATCCGCAACCGCGACGCCAACGTCATCTACGTCACCGGGCCCGGCCACGGCGGCCCCGGGCTGGTCGCCAACGCCTACCTGGAGGGCACCTACAGCGAGGTGTACACCGGCATCGAGGAAGACGCCGAAGGGCTGCGAAAGTTGTTCCGGCAGTTCTCCTTTCCCGGCGGCATCCCCAGCCACGTCGCGGCCCAGACCCCGGGGTCGATCCACGAGGGCGGCGAGCTGGGCTACGCGCTGGTGCACGCCTACGGCGCGGCGTTCGACAACCCCGACCTGGTGGTGGCCTGCGTGGTCGGCGACGGCGAGGCGGAGACGGGTCCGCTGGCCGCCAGCTGGCACTCCAACAAATTCCTCAACCCGGTCACCGACGGCGCGGTGCTGCCGATCCTGGCGCTCAACGGCTACAAGATCGCCAACCCGACGGTGCTGGCCCGCATCCCGCACGCCGAGCTGGAAGCGTTGCTGCGCGGGTACGGCTACCGGCCGATCACGGTCGCCGGTGACGACCCGGCCGACGTGCACCGCCAGCTGGCCGCCGCGCTCGACGACGCGTTCGACGACATCGCGGCCATCCAGAGCGCGGCGCGGGCCGGCAACGGGGTGGAGCGCCCCGTCTGGCCGATGATCGTGCTGCGCACCCCCAAGGGCTGGACCGGCCCGAAGATGGTCGACGGCAAGAAGGTCGAGGGCACCTGGCGGGCGCACCAGGTGCCGCTGGCCGAGACCCACGACAACCCCACCCACCGCGCGCAGCTGGAGGANAGAGGAGTATAAGAGACAGCCCTGGCGCCCCGCGGCGAGCGCCGGATGAGCGCCAACCCGCACGCCAACGGCGGCCTGCTGCTGCACGACCTCGACCTGCCCGACTTCCGCGACTACGCCGTGCCGGTGTCGCGCCCGGCCACCGAGACCCACGAGGCCACCCGCGTGCTGGGCACCTTCCTGCGCGACGTGATCGCCCGCAACCCCGACCGGTTCCGCCTGATGGGTCCCGACGAGACCGCGTCCAACCGGCTCGACGCCGTGTACGGGGCGACCGCCAAGGTGTGGATGTCGGAGATCGGGCCCGACGACGAGCACCTCGCGCCCGACGGCCGGGTGATGGAGGTGCTCTCCGAGCACCTGTGCCAGGGCTGGCTGGAGGGCTACCTGCTGACCGGCCGGCACGGCCTGTTCAACTGCTACGAGGCGTTCGTGCACATCGTCGACTCGATGCTCAACCAGCACGCGAAGTGGCTTGCCACCAGCCGGGAACTGCCGTGGCGGCGGCCGATCGCGTCGCTGAACTACCTGCTGACCTCGCATGTGTGGCGCCAGGACCACAACGGGGCGTCGCACCAGGATCCCGGGTTCATCGACCTGGTCGCGAACAAGCGCGCCGAGCTGACCCGGGTGTACCTGCCGCCGGACGGCAACACGCTGCTGTCGGTCGCCGACCACTGCCTGCGCAGCCGCAATTACGTCAACGTGATCGTCGCCGGCAAGCAACCCGCGCTGGCCTACC
This sequence comes from Mycobacterium interjectum, assembly GCF_900078675.2. Taxonomy (GTDB): domain Bacteria; phylum Actinomycetota; class Actinomycetes; order Mycobacteriales; family Mycobacteriaceae; genus Mycobacterium; species Mycobacterium interjectum. The sequence continues at coordinate 1,419,665 of NZ_LT546237.1, read as the reverse complement.
TCGACATGGACCAGGCCATCGCGCACTGCGCGCGCGGCCTGGGCATCTGGCAATGGGCGAGCACCGCCACCGCCGAACCCGATGTGGTCCTCGCCTGCGCCGGGGACATCCCGACCCTGGAGACCCTGGCCGCCGCCGACATCCTGCGCCGCGAACTGCCCGGGCTGGCCGTCCGGGTAATCAACGTCGTCGACCTGATGCGGCTGCAGCCCGAGTCCGAGCACCCACATGGCTTGCCGGACAGGGAGTTTGACGCGCTGTTCACCCGCGACAAGCCGGTGATCTTCGCCTACCACGGCTACCCGTGGTTGATCCACCGGCTCACCTATCGGCGCACCAACCACCCGCACATCCACGTGCGCGGCTTCAAGGAGCGCGGCACCACCACGACGCCGTTCGACATGGTGATGCTCAACGACCTCGACCGCTTCCATTTGGTCATCGACGTCATCGACCGGGTGGACGGGCTGGCCAGCCAGGCGGCGGTGCTGCGCCAGCGCATGGTCGACGCCCGCCTGGCCGCCCGCGCCTACACCCGCGAGCACGGCGAGGACGACCCGGCGGTCTCGGGGTGGACCTGGGAGGCGAACGAGCGGAACGAGCGTAGCGAGTGACGGGAGTGAGACGACCGATCGGACCTGGGAGGCGAACGAGCGGAACGAGCGTAGCGAGTGACGGGAGTGAGACGACCGATCAGACCTGGGAGGCGAGCTGAGCTGGGCCGACGGCCGGCGCAGGTAAACTTGCCGGATGCCCGACGCCATCGCTGCCGCACAGCCTTCGGCGCCGCATCGGTTCCACATGCACCTCGACATCGCCGTGGTCGTCGCGGTACTGGTGCTGACCAACTTGATCGCGCACTTCACCACGCCGTGGGCCAGCATCGCCACCGTCCCGGCCGCCGCCGTGGGCCTGGCGATGCTGATGCGGGCCAGGGGGCTGGAATGGGCCGACCTCGGCCTGGGCCGCGCGCACTGGAGGTCCGGGCTGGGGTATGCGCTGGGCGCCGTCGGCGTCGTGGCTGCGGTGATCGCGCTGGGCATCCTGTTGCCGATGACCCGGCCGATGTTCCTGAACAACCACTACGCCACGATCTCCGGCGCCCTGATCGCCTCGATGATCGTCATCCCGCTGCAGACCGTGATCCCCGAGGAGCTCGCGTTTCGGGGTGTGCTGCACGGTGCGCTGAACCGCGCCTGGGGTTTTCGGGGTGTGGCGCTGGGCGGGTCGCTGTTGTTCGGTCTCTGGCATGTCGCCACGTCGCTGGGGCTCACCAGCAACAACGTCGGCTTCACCCGGCTGTTCGGCGGCGGGTTCGCTGGAATGCTGGCAGGGGTGACGTTGGCCGTGTTGGCCACCGGGGCCGCCGGGTTCGTCTTCAGCTGGCTGCGCCGGCGAAGCGGCAGCCTGATCGCGCCCATCGCGCTGCACTGGTCGCTCAACGGGCTCGGTGCCCTGGCCGCGGCGCTGGTCTGGCACCTGTCGACCTGAGCCCCGCCTACACGAGCAGCACTGCGGCCCCGGCGATGCGCCCGGCGCTGAGGTCGGTGAGGGCTGCGTCGGCCTTTCCCAGTGGGTACTCCGGCGTGGTGACCTCGATGTGGTGCTGCCCGGCGAACTCGAGGAAAGCCCGCGCATCGGCCCGCGTGTTCGACGTGACCGACCGGACCTGGCGCTCCTGAAACAGGTGCCGCTGGTAGTTCAGGGGCGGGATGTCGGAGAGGTGAATGCCCGCGATCGCCNCCCGCCGACGGCGTTGCCGATCCGGCCCGCATTGGGGTCCACCGGCGGGGGCGGGGGCGCGTTCGGGTCAACCGGTGGTGGCGGCGGCGCCGGGTTTTGATCGCCCGGCTGGGCGGGCGGCGCCCCGGGGGCGCCCGGCGGGGGCGGCGTGGTGGCGGTCGCCGGCGCGGGCCCGGGTGCCGCCGTCGTGCTCGGCGGGACCGGGGTAGGGGTCTCGGGATCGGCGCTCGAGGTCGCCGGCAATGCGATGGCGACAGCGCTGGCGCTGGTCACCGTGGCAATCGCCAGCGTCGCCCAAAATCCTTTGCGACGTGTCGAGTTCGCGTCCACCTGCTCCATGGCGACGAACCTACCGTGTTGCGGCTGTGACGCAAGGGTGCCTTGCGGCGGTTTTGCCGATGTTGCCGATGTGCAACCTTGCGAGCGTCCGTGCAGGTCACTGCGGCGCCGGATACAGGGTCACCTCGTGTGCCTTGACGGAGAACCACACCCGCTCCCCGGGCGTCAGCCGCAACTCGGTGGCGGCGTCCGCGGTGATCTCCGCGGCCAGTCCCGGCGCGCCATCCGGCTGTTCCCGGCCCCGCACCAGGACCGCGGAGCCGCGGGCATCGAGCTCGGCCACCGTCACCTCGACCGTATTGCGTGGGCTGCCGTGCGGGTGATCCCGATACACGGCCACCGCCGCGGGCGGGAACACCGCGACCGCGTTGACGACGTGGGCGTCCAGCCGCTGGGCCGGGGTCGCGTGCCAGTGGGCGCCGGAGCGATCGCGCAGCACCCCGTCGGGTCCCACGGCGCCGTTGACGAGGTTGATGCCGGCGATGCGCGCACCGAAATGGCTGCGCGGCGCGGTGAGTACGTCTGCCACCGGCCCGAATTCGGCGATCCTCCCGGACTCGAGGACCAGCACGCGATCGGCCAGCGTGAACACGTCGAGCAGCTCGTGGGTGACCAGTACGACCGCGCAGCCGGTTCGGGTGACCACGGTGCGCAACACCGCGCGGATGCCCGCGGCCGCGGCGACGTCGAGCCCGGTCAGTGGCTCGTCGAGCAGCAGCACATCGGGTTCGGCGGCCAGGGCGCGGGCGATCGCCACCCGCTGGGCCTGGCCCCCGGACAGCTGCCGCGGTTTTCGGTCCGCGAAGCCCTCGGCGTCCACCTCGCGCAGCCAGCGCAGCGCGGTCGCCCGCTCGGTGGCACGAGTCGACCGGAAGAATCGGCGGCGGCTGTGCGGTCCGAAGGCCACGTTGGCCGCGACGCTCAGGTGCGGGAACAGCAGCGGATCCTGCAGCAGCAAACCCACCCGGCGATCGTGCGTCGCCACGTTCACCCCGGCCGCGGAGTCGGTCAGCACCCGATCCCCCAGCCGCACGACCCCCTCGTCCGGACGAACAAGGCCGGCGATCACGTGCAGCGCGGTGGACTTGCCGGCGCCGTTGGGTCCCAGCACAGCCAGCACCTCGCCCGCGGACACCGAAAACTCCACATCGAGGTTGCGTTCGGCTACGACGGCGCGCAACTGCAACTGGCTCACCGGTGCACCATCCTTAAGTCACTGATCTTCGATGGGTCGGTGATGCGCCCGAGGTGCCGCCAGGTCATCGCCTTGCTCGCTTGACACGGTTGATGTCCACGATGAGATCTGCGAGATCTGGCGGTTGCCTCATCGCGGCTCCCCGGTGCCGGTCCCGGTGAGCCGGCGCGCGCCCAGCCCCAGCACCACCATTGCCGCGACGGCCACCAGCAGGATCGACAGCGCCACCGCGGCGTTGGCGTCGCTGACCCGCTGCAGGTAGATCTCCAGCGGCAGCGTCCGGGTGACGCCCTGCCGGGAACCGGCGAACGTCAGCGTCGCGCCGAACTCCCCGAGCGAGCGTGCGAACGCCAGCACGGCTCCCGACGTCATGCCGGGCAGCAGCAGCGGCAGGGTCACCCGCCACCAGACCGCGCTGGGTCGTGCGCCCAGCGTCGCCGCCACCACCTCGTAGTCGGCTCCCGCGGTGCGCGCGGCGCCCTCGAGGGAGATCACCAGAAACGGCAGCGAGACGAACGTCTGCGCCAGCACCACCGCGGTGGTGCTGAAGGCGATGCTGACGCCGGCGGCCTCCAGGTAGTGCCCGATCAAGCCGAGCCGGCCGAATGCGTAGAGCAACGCGATGCCGCCCACCACCGGCGGCAGCACCAGCGGCAGCAGGATCAGCGGCCGCAGCAGCCGCACCGGGCGCGCCGTGCTGCGGGCCAGCACCAGGGCCACCGGCACCCCCAGCAGCACACACAGGGCGGTGCTGGCGGTGGCGGTCTTGAGGCTCAGCACCAGCGCCGTCCGGGACGAGGGGCTGGTGATCAGCGACCAGAAGTTGGGCCAGTCGACCTTGATCGCAATGGCCAGCAGCGGCAGCACCACGAACGCCGTGCCCACCGTGGCGGGGAGGTATACCCACCGCGGCAGATCCGTAGGCCGGTGCACGGGTCAGGGTTTGGCGAAGCCGTACTGGGCCAGGATGTTTTGCCCGGCGTCACCGGTCACCATGGCCACGAACTTCTGCGCCAACGCGGGGTGCGGGGCGCTCTTCAACACCGCGATCGGGTAGACGTTCACCGCCGCCGCGGCCTCCGGGAAATTCACGGTCGCCACCGTGTTGCTGGCGCCGCGGGCGTCCGTGACGTACACCAGCCCGGCGTCGGCCTGCCCCGTGGTGACCTTGTTCAGGACATCGGTCACGCTGAGCTCCTCGCTGACCGGGTTGAGGTGCACCCCCGTGTTGTCCTCGATGCGCCGGGTCGCCGCCCCGCACGGCACCGGGTTCTGGCAGATCACCACGCTCAGCCCCGGCCTGGTGAGGTCCACGAAGGATCCGACCTTTTTCGGGTTGTCCGCGGCGGTGACGATGACCAGCGTATTGGAGGCGAAGTTGGTCGGATTGCCGGCCAGCAGGCCCGCCTTGGCGACGGCGTCCATCTGGGCGGTGTCGGCCGACGCAAACACGTCGGCCGTCGCGCCCTGGGTCAACTGGGTGGCAAGCTCGGAGGACCCCGCGAACTCGAAATCGACTGTGCTGCTAGGATTTTCGCCGGTAAACTGCTGACTGATCCGAGTGAACACCGGCTTGAGCGAGGCGGCGCCGAACACCTCAAGCTTCCCGGACGCCTGAGGCGGGGCCGAGGGCGATTTCGAACCGCACCCGGCCAGGCCCGCGACCAGCAGCATGGAAATCGCACCGGCCAGGATCCCGATCCGCCGCATGCGTGCACCCTATCCCGCCGAGGATGCGGTCCGCTGTTGGGACGAATCGTCGCAAAAAAGTGACGCGTGAAGCGTTATGCAAATTTATCCGCGCGTCGCGCGCGTCCGGAATTTCATCGACAGCTACTGTCCAGTAACATGAACCGTGGATTGATGCCATAGCGGCCGAGACAGGGAGGGCATGGCAGTGGAAGTGCTGGTCACGGGCGGGGACACGGACCTGGGGCGCACGGTTGCCGAGGGCTTCCGCGATGACGGTCACAAGGTGACCCTCGTGGGCGCGCGCTGCGACGACCTCGAGATCGCCGCCAAGGAGCTCGATGCGGACGCGATCGTCTGCGACACCACCGACCCGGCCAGCCTGGAATCGGTGCGCGGGTTGTTCCCGCATCACTTAGACACCATCGTCCACGTGCCGGCGCCGACCCGGGACCAGGGCGACCCCCGCACCTACTCGCCATCCGACACCGCCGCCGCGTGGCGCCATGCCCTCGACGCGACGGTGCTCTCAGCGGTGCTGACCGTGCAGGCCGTCGGCGATAACCTTCGCTCCGGTGGCTCCATCATCGGCGTGGTGGCCGAGAACCCCACCGCCGGGAGCGTCGACGCCGCAATCAAAGCGACACTGTCCAATTGGATCGCCGGGCAGGCGGACATCTTCGGCACCCGCGGCATCACGATCAACGCCGTGGCCAGTGGACGCAGCGTCCAGCCCGGCTACGACGGCCTTTCCCGCACCACGCCACCGGCCGCCGCGGAGGTGGCCCGCTTGGCGCTGTTCCTCACCACCCCGGCGGCTCGCCACATCACCGGCCAGACGCTGCACGTGAGCCACGGCGCGCTGGCGCATTTCGCCTGAGGCTGAATCCAAATCGGCTTGACGCTCTGGTTCGGACGCCCGGGCGGTGGCTACGGTAGCTAGCGTGGCTATTCGACTCGGTTTGCAGATTCCCAACTTTTCCTACGGCACCGGGGTGGACAAGCTCTTCCCCACCGTTCTGGCCCAGGCCCGCGAGGCCGAAGCGGCAGGATTCGATTCGGTCTTCGTGATGGACCACTTCTACCAGCTGCCCATGCTGGGCGATCCCGACCAGCCGATGCTGGAGGCCTACACCGCGCTGGGCGCGCTGGCCACCGGAACCGAACGGGTGCAGCTGGGCACCCTGGTGACCGGCAACACGTATCGCAATCCGACGCTGCTGGCCAAGATCATCACGACGCTGGACGTGGTGAGCCAGGGCCGGGCCATCCTGGGTATCGGGGCCGGCTGGTTCGAGCTCGAGCACCACCAGCTGGGCTTCGAATTCGGCACCTTCACCGACAGGTTCAACCGGCTCGACGAGGCGCTACAGATCATCCTGCCGATGCTCAAGGGCGAGCGGCCGACCTTCTCCGGCAAGTGGTATCGGGTCGACCAGGCGATGGCCAATCCCCGCTTCCGCGACCACATTCCGTTGATGATCGGCGGCAGCGGCGAGAAGAAGACGATCCCGATGGCCGCGCGGCACTTCGACCACCTCAACGTCATCGCCGGGTTCGACGAGCTGCCGGCGAAGCTGAAGGTCGTGCAGCAGCGCTGCGAGGAGATCGGCCGCGACCCGGCCACGCTGGAGACCAGCACCCTGACCACGGCGGTCATCGACGAGAACTTCAAGGCCGACCAGATCCCCGCCGAGATGACCCAGCGCATGGTGGTCGGTAGCGCCGAGTCGGTCGCCGAACAAATCCAGACCAAGGTGCTGGACGCCGGGATCGACGGGGTGATCATTAATTTGCCCTTCTACACGCCGGGCATCATCAGCGCGGCCGGCGAAGCGCTGCGCCCCGTCGTCGGGCTGTAACGCACGACGCATTGGGCATCGGGCATGACGAGTATCACGCTCACTCGACCAGGCCCGATGCGCAATGTGCTTGATTACACATGCTTACGATCTGGGCTTGCGGGTATCGGCTTTACTAGCGTGGTAGCTAACTGAACTCGCGCGACCAGGAGCCCCCGATCAGGAGCAGCCCGACCATGAGCACGCAGGCAGAAACAACTGCTGCACCCGAGCGTCGTCATCAAGTCGTCATCATCGGTTCGGGATTCGGCGGGCTCAACGCGGCAAAGAAGCTCAAGCACGCGAATGTCGACATCAAGCTGATCGCGCGCACCACCCACCACTTGTTCCAGCCGCTGCTGTACCAGGTCGCCACCGGCATCGTGTCGGAGGGCGACATCGCCCCGCCCACCCGGGTCGTTTTGCGCAGGCAGCGTAACGTGCAGGTGCTGCTCGGCGACGTCACGCACATCGACCTGGAGGGCCAGTTCGTCGTCTCGGATTTGCTCGGCCACACCTACGAAACCCCGTATGACAGCCTGATCGTCGCCGCCGGCGCCGGCCAGTCGTACTTCGGCAACGACCAGTTCGCCGAGTTCGCGCCGGGCATGAAGTCGATCGACGACGCCCTCGAGGTGCGCGGACGTATCTTGAGCGCCTTCGAGCAGGCCGAGCGGTCCCGCGACCCCGAACGTCGCGCCAAGCTGCTGACGTTCACGGTGATCGGCGCCGGCCCGACCGGCGTCGAAATGGCCGGGCAGATCGCCGAATTGGCCTCCCACACCCTGAAGGGTTCCTTCCGGCACATCGATTCCACCAAGGCGCGGGTGATCCTGCTCGACGCCGCCCCCGCGGTGCTGCCGCCGTTCGGCGAAAAGCTCGGCGAGCGGGCGGCGGCGCGGCTGGAGAAGATGGGCGTCGAGATCCAGCTCGGCGCGATGGTCACCGACGTCGACCGCAACGGCATCACGGTCAAGGACTCCGACGGCACCACCCGGCGTATCGAGTCCGCGTGCAAGGTGTGGTCCGCCGGGGTTCAGGCCAGCGGGCTGGGCGGAGACCTCGCCGAGCAGTCCTCGGTCGAACTCGACCGGGCCGGACGGGTCAAGGTGCTGCCCGACCTTTCCATCCCCGGGCATCCCAACGTGTTCGTCATCGGCGACATGGCCGCCGTCGAGGGCGTGCCCGGCGTGGCGCAGGGCGCCATCCAGGGCGCCAAGTACGCCGCCGCCGCGATCAAGGCCGAACTGGACGGCGCCGACCCGGCCGAGCGCGAGCCGTTCCAATACTTCGACAAGGGCTCCATGGCCACGGTGTCGCGGTTTTCCGCGGTCGCCAAGGTCGGTCCGCTGGAGTTCAGCGGCTTCATCGCCTGGCTGATGTGGCTGGTGCTGCACCTGGTCTATCTGGTCGGATTCAAGACCAAGGTCAGCACGCTGCTGTCGTGGACGGTGACCTTCTTGAGCACTCGCCGCGGCCAACTCACGATCACCGAGCAGCAGGCGTTTGCCCGCACCCGCCTCGAACAGCTGGCGGTACTCGCCGCCGAGGGCAAGCGTCCGGCGGCCAGGCGGGCGAGCTAACCCGCCAGCCGGTCGGCCTGCCAGGTGCTCAGCGTCCCGCCGCCGGCCAACGCCAGCACGGTCGATCCGTCGTCGACGGCTGTCGTCTCGAAACTCGTTGCGGGGTAGCGCAATTCGTTGATGGCGGCGCGGGGTGCCGAGATGTCGTCGTCGGCCAGCGATCCCGCGCCCAATTCCACCCGGTGGCGCAGCAGCGGAAGGCCGTCGCGGTCGGCGTGTAGTGATCCGGACCAGAACCCCTCGCGCTCACCGCATCTGCCGATCTGCACCCGTTCGCGAAACCGGAGCACGCCGCCGTCGTGCAGGGACAGCGCCGCGCTGGACAGGTGCCGGGCGGCGCCGGCGACCACGGTCGGCTCCAGGTCGACGTCGAGGCTCCCGGCCACCTCGATCGCCCAGTGGGCGTGCGACGTCGGGGTGCCCGCCCCGGGCAGGGCGACGGTGGCGGCGGCGCTGCGCAACTTCAGGCGGGCGCCCCGTTCGACGACGATGCGAATGTCGATGGTGTCGCCGCCCAGCGGGGTGGCGGCGGCCGACACCAAGTGCACCGTGGCGGCCGCGGTGCAGCGCGCCTGGATGCCGCCGCCGCGGCACTGGATGCGCGGCAACCGGTCACGGGAGGCGACCAGCACGACCTCGGAGTGCATCAGGTCACAGCGGCCAACTGGGCGCGCACCCAGGCCAGCACCTCGGTGGCCGCCGGGTCTTTGGTCAACGACTGCATGATCGTCGGTCTGCCCACGCGCACGGCGTCCGCGTCGCGGGCCATCACCTGCAGGTCCGCCCCGACCAACGGCGCCAGGTCAATCTTGTTGATCACCAACAGATCCGAATAGGTCACCCCGGGTCCGCCCTTGCGCGGCACCTTGTCGCCACCGGCTACGTCGACGACGAAGATCTGCACGTCCACCAAGCCCGAGGAGAACGTGGCCGTCAGGTTGTCGCCGCCGGACTCGACCAGGATGAGGTCCAGGTCGTCGTGGCCGGCGATCAGGTCGTCGATCGCGTCGAGGTTGGCGGTGATGTCGTCGCGGATCGCGGTGTGCGGGCAGCCCCCCGTCTGCACGGCCGCGATCCGGTCGTCGGGCAGCACCGCGTTGCGGCGCAGGAAGTCGGCGTCCTCGGTGGTGTAAATATCGTTGGTCAGCACCGCCAGCGACTTCTCACCGCGCAGCTGTCGGCACAGCGCGGCGACGAGCGCGGTCTTGCCGGAGCCAACCGGTCCCCCCACACCGATGCGCAGCGGCTCCCCCGGCCGCCGGAGCCGTTTCGGCCGATCGTGGTGCGTGTGCGGGTGGGCATGCAGGTGCGTTGACATGGTTGGCCTTTCAGGAGACGAAGAGGNCCGCGGGGGCCGGGGTGCGCGCGTCGGTTTCGCGGTCCGCGTCGTCGAGGGAGATCTCGCCGCGGTGCACCGCGGCCGCCACCGAGGCGGTGACCAGCCCGTGCGTGCGAATCCGGCGAACCAAAAACGCCTTGAGCGTGGCCAGGTCCGTCACCATCCCGCTGGTGACGGCCTCTTCGACGCCACCAGAGTGCACGTGTGCGCCGGTGGGCAGTCGCGAGTCGGCCAGTGCGAGCAGCGTGGCCAAAGGTAACTGGACCATCAGAACAGGAAATATCGTTGTGTCATGGGAAGTTCCGTCGCCGGCTGCTCCGGCCAGACCTCGCCGTCGATGCGCACGGTGAAGGTGTCGGGATCGATCTCGATGCTCGGCATGGCGTCGTTGAGCGGCAGGTCGGCCTTGCCGACGGAGCCGACGTCCTGGACGGGGACCAATCGCCGGTCGACGGCCAGTCTCTCGGCCAAGCCCGCTTCGATGGCCTGCGGCGCCACGAAGTGCACCGAGGTGGCGGGAGCCGCCGCGGCGCCGAACATCGGACGCGGGAGCACCGGCTGCGGGGTGGGGATCGACGCGTTGGCGTCGCCCATCGCCGCCCACGCGATCATGCCGCCCTTGAGCACCGCATGCGGTCGCACCCCGAAGAACGCGGGCTCCCACAGCACCAAGTCGGCGAGCTTGCCCACCTCCACCGAGCCGATCTCGTGATCGAGGCCGTGCGTGATCGCCGGGCAGATCGTGTATTTCGCGACGTAGCGCCGCGCCCGGTTGTTGTCGGCGGTGCCGTCGCCGGGCAGCGCGCCACGGCGGCGTTTCATCACGTGCGCGGTCTGCCAGGTGCGGATCAGGACCTCGCCGACGCGGCCCATCGCCTGCGAATCGCTGCCGATCATCGAGATCGCGCCGATGTCGTGCAGCAGGTCCTCGGCGGCCATCGTCGACGGCCTGATCCGGCTTTCGGCGAACGCAAGGTCCTCGGGCACCGCGGGATTGAGGTGGTGGCAGACCATCAGCATGTCCAGGTGCTCGTCGAGGGTGTTGACCGTGTGCGGGCGGGTCGGGTTGGTGGAACTGGGCAACACGTTCGGTTCGGCGGCGACCCGCATGATGTCGGGAGCGTGCCCGCCGCCGGCGCCCTCGGTGTGGTAGGTGTGGATCGAACGGCCGGCGATCGCGCCCAGGGTGTCCTCGACGAACCCCATCTCGTTGAGGGTGTCGGTGTGCAGCGCCACCTGCACGCCGGCCGCGTCGGCCACGGTCAGGCAGGCGTCGATGGCCGCGGGCGTCGATCCCCAGTCCTCGTGCAGCTTGAAACCCGAAGCGCCACCCCGCAATTGCTCCCACAAGCCGTCGGCGTTGACGGTGTTTCCCTTGCCGAGCAGCGCGAAGTTCACCGGCCACGAATCCAGCGCCTCCAGCATCCTGGCCAGGTGCCATTCGCCGGGGGTGACGGTGGTGGCCTTGGTGCCCTCCGCGGGCCCGGTGCCGCCGCCGACGATGGTGGTGACGCCGGACCCCAGCGCCTCGGGCATCAGCTGCGGACAGATCAGGTGTACGTGGCAGTCGATGGCCCCCGCGGTCAGGATTCGTCCGTTGCCGCCGATGATCTCGGTGGACGGCCCCACCACCAGGTCCGGGTGCACGCCCGACATGATGTCGGGATTGCCGGCTTTGCCGATGGCGACGATGCGGCCGTCGCGAATCCCAATGTCGGCCTTGATGATTCCCCAGTAGTCGATGATCACCGCGCCGGTGATCACGGTGTCGGGCGCGCCGTCGGCCCGGCTGGCGCGCCCCTGGCCCATCGACTCGCGCAGCACCTTGCCGCCGCCGAACACGGCCTCGTCTCCGGCCAGACCCGGTCCGCCGCAGCGGTCTTCGGTGATCTCCACCAGTAGGTCGGTGTCGGCCAGCCTGATCCGGTCCCCCGTGGTGGGGCCGAACAGGTCGGCATAGCGCTGCCTGGACAGCCGCGTCATGACGGGTCGAGCCGTCCGGGCGGGTTCAGGTCCAGGCCGTGCACCTCACGCCGTCCCCGCAGCGGCACCAGCCCGACCGTCCGGGGAATGCCCGGCTCGAAACGGACAGCGGCGGCCGCCGGAATGTCCAGCCGGTACCCGTGGGCCGCAGCGCGGTCGAACGCCAGCGCCGCGTTGGCCTGCGGCAGGTGGACGTGGCTGCCGACCTGCGCCGGGCGGTCGCCGGTGTTGACGATCTGCATCTCGAGCCGTTGCGCGCCGGCATTGATCTCGATATCGCCTGCGCCGTACAGGATCTCGCCGGGAATCATGCGATCGGGTGATGGACGGTGACCAGCTTGGTGCCGTCCGGGAACGTCGCTTCCACGTGCACGTCGTCGATCATCTCCGGTACGCCCTCCATCACGTCGTCGCGGCTGAGCACCTCACATCCGCTGGCCATCAGCTCGGCGACGCTGCGGCCGTCCCGCGCGCCTTCGAGAATATGGTCGGTGATGACGGCGGTGGCCTCGGGGACGTTCAGCCGCAACCCTCGCGCCCTACGCCGCCGAGCCAGCTCGGCGGCGTAGGACAACAGCAGTCGCTCTTGCTCGTGCGGCGTGAGAAGCATGTCGTGGTAGATCCTGCCATTGCGCGGCGGTAGGTGACACCTCGAGTCAGGCCCGTTGCGGAATGGCGTCGGCGTGGGCGGCCTCGCTGTTGGCGTAGGCCCGGGCCGACACCATGTAGAGCAGGCCGACGCCGATGATGATGCCCGCCATCAGCAGAACGACGTAGTTGTCATACCAGGGGGCGTCGGGCGTGCGCGGCCAGCAGATGTTGACGATGGCCGCGACGCCGTAGGCCAGGGCGCTGACATTGATGAGCATTCCCCACCGGCCCAGCCGGTATTTGCCGGACGGCTTCCAGCCCTTCAGCCTTGCCCGCAGGGCGGCCAACACCACCATCTGGAACCCGAGGTAGACGCCGACCGTGCCGAAACTGACCAGCTTGTTGAGCGGGTGCTCGGAGACGATGGTCCCGATGATCAGCGCGCCCGGGACGAGGACCGCGGCCAGCAGCGCGAACGGCGGCACGTGCCGCTTGTGGTCGAAGCGGGCCAACAGCCGGGAGCCGAAGATCATCCCGTCGCGGCCGTAGGAAAAGATCAACCGGCTGGCGGCCGCCTGCAGGCTCAGCGCGCACGACACGAACGAGATCAACACGATGCCGAGCACGACCCTCGATCCGACGTCGCCGAAGGCGCTTTGCAAAACGGTCGAGATGGGGTTGGTGTCCTCACCGCGGATGACCGCGCCGAAGTCGGTCACCGACAGGATGAGGCTCAGGCACACGAACGTGGATGCCGCCCCGCCGACATAGATGGTGCGGCGCATGGCTTTCGGGATCTGGATGCCGGGGTTGCGGACCTCCTCGGCCACGTCGCCGCACGCCTCGAACCCGAAGAACTGATAGAAGCCGATGAGGCTGGCGGCCAGGAACGCGTACAGGAAGCTGTGGCTGCCCTGGGCGTTGAAGCTGTGGAACAGCACACCCAGGCCGTGGGCCCGGTGGGTGATCAGCAGCCAGACGCCGACCACGAGCGCGCCGATCAGCTCCGCGGTGAAGCCGAAGATCGCGAAGTAGCCGAGGATCTTGGTGCCGGTGAGGTTGATGAGGGTGGCCACCGCCAAAACCGCCAGCGCGCAGAAGATCTTGGCCAGCGCGGTCGGGCGGAACCCGACCATGGCGGCCAGGTAGGGACCCGCGCCGAAGGCCGCATCCGCGATGAGCGCCAGCAGGCAGAACATGTAGACCCATCCGGTCATCCATGCCCATTTGCGGCCCCACAGCCGCCGCGCCCAGGGGTAGACGCCGCCGGCCACCGGGAACTGCGCGACCACCTCGCTGAACACCAGCGCCACCAGCATCTGGCCCGCGCCGACGATCAGCAGGCTCCAGATCATCGGCGGACCGGCGGTGGCCAAGGCGAACGCGAACACCGTGTAGATGCCGACCACCGGCGACAGGTAGGTGAAGCCCAGCGAAAAGTTGGCCCACGGGCTCATGTCGCGCCTGAACTCCGAGGAGAATCCCAACGCCTTCAGCTGGGCGAGGTCCTCGTCCTCATGCGCGGCGTCGGGCACCGCCTCGGGGGCCGTACCCTTGTGCGCGATCGCTGGTTCCACATCGACGGCCGGGTCGCTCTTTAAGCTTTGGTCAGACCCGGCGAACTTCATGAAAAACAATTGAACCGACCCCAATCATCGAAACCTGTTGTACAAATGCGGTCTTCGCGACTACTTCTGCGTGCCCTCCTTAATCAGCGTCGCGGCCGTGCGCTTGAGCACATCGCGTTGCCTGGTCACGTCCGCGACCGCCTTGCGGAGCTGGGCGAGTTCTTCCCGTTCGCTGACCGCGCCGTCGCCGTCCGCGGGCGCCCCCGGCTTGACCCACGGGGCCGCGGGATCCTCCTGCTCACCGGGCAGCGCCGCGACCACCTTGTGGCGGGACCGCGCCCGTGGCCCGTCGCCGCGTGGCGCGTTGACGACGCTGGCCACCGGGCCCATCGGGGGCATGCCCCCGTAGAAGGTTCCGGGCGCGGCAAGCCCGGCCAGCGGCGAGCCGTCGGCGGCGGTGGCCGGCAATGCCGTCGCCGCCAGCCGGATCGCCGGGGAGCTGCCCCACGACGGCGGCACCGACAGGTTGCCAACCGTGGCCGCCCCGCCCAGGGCCGCCGATGCGCCCGACGAACTCACCAGATTCGACCCGAGCCCGGCGCCCAGCGCTCCGGCCCCCGGCACGTCGGACGCTGCGGCCGCCGGGGCCGTCAGCGCGTTCACCAACGGATTCCAGCCCGCGGCCACCGGCGGCGCGAGGGTCAGCATCGCGCCGGACGCGTCGAAGTTCAGACCCTCGGAGAGGATCTGATAACCCGCCGTGCCGGCGCTCAGCGTGTGGAACGTCTGGAACGGATAACTGTTCAGCGTGCTCAGGATCGGGTTCGGCCCGTTGAGGTAGTCGATGATCGGATTCGACGGGGGGGCCGATGCCGCCGGTGCCGACATGCCCTGCAGCAGGTTTGGCACGTTGGCAAGCGTCGATTGGGTGCTCGAGCCGGTCGCGGTGGTGGCGGCGTTGCTGACCGCAGGGCCCTGACTCGCCGTCCCGGCCTGGTTGGTGGTCGGCGGCGGTGTGCCGAACGCCGTCAACCTCGTGGCCGCCGCCGACGCCCCGGCATAGCCGTACATCGCCGCCGCATCCTGCGCCCACATCTGTTCGTATTGCGCCTCGGTGCTGGCGATCGCGGGGGTGTTCTGCCCAAAAGTGTTGGTGGCCACCAGCGACGCCAACAACGCCCGGTTCACCTCGATCTCCGCCGGAGGCACCGTGGCCGCAAACGCCGCCTCGTAGGCCGCGACCGCGGAGCCGAGCTGACCGGCGGTCTGCGCGGCCTGGGCGGCGGTCGCGGTCATCCACGACAGATACGGCGTCAGCGCCACCGTCATGGTTTCCGACGACGGACCCACCCAGGGCCCGCCGGTGAGCCCGGACACCACCGCGCGATACGAGCTCGCCGTCGAACCCAACTCGGCCGCCAGCGTCTCCCACGCCGCCGCGGCCGCCGTCAGCGAGCCGGCCCCCGGACCCGCATACATCCGGGCGGAGTTGACCTCCGGCGGCAACCCCGCGAAATCCAGGATGCCGATCACAGCATCGCCTNTTCATCGCCTGGGTTAGGCCGGACTGCGCGCTCGGCCCGGCCGCAGACGCCGCGGCCTGGCTGACCGCGGCGGCCTGCGTGGCCGTACCGCCTTGGTTGGTGGTCTGCGGCGGTGAGGCGAAGGGAATCAGCTTCGTCGCCGCCGCCGACGCCCCGGCGTAGCCGTACATTGCCGCCGCGTCCTGGGCCCACATCTCGGCGTACTGCGCCTCGGTGGCCATGATCGCGGGGGTGTTCTGCCCCAGGAAGTTGGTGGCCACCAGCGCGGCCAGCAGGGCCCTGTTCACCTCGATCTCCGGTGGCGGCACGGTCGCCACGAATGCGGCCTCGTAGGCCGCGATCGCCGACTTGAGCTGACCGGCCGCCTGCTCGGCCTGCGCGGCCGTGGCGCTCATCCACGACATGTACGGCGTCACCGCCGCGAGCATCGTGGTCGACGACGGACCCACCCACGGCCCGCCGGTGAGCTCGGACACCGCCGAGCGATACGAACTGGCCGCGATATTGAGTTCCGCGGCCAACCCGTCCCAGGCCGCCGCGGCGGCCACCATCGGCCCCGAGCCCGGCCCGGCATACATGCGTCCGGAGTTGACCTCCGGTGGCAATGCCGCAAAATCCAGCGTCACAAGTCCCCCTGGTAAGGCCGCCCGACGCAGGCTCTGCTGGCCGGGACGCCCGCGCGAACGAAGGCTGGGCGCTGGTTTTTGAACGCCCGGCGATGCGCGCGATATGGTGTCCCCCGCGATGTGCACGACAGCGCACCAACGTGCACCTTGCCGTACCAGCGTCCAGATCGCCGCACAATGACTACATGGTGACGCAGCTCGCTGTAATGGCGCTGGCTAACGCCTGAGAAGTAGCTGAAAATGAACTGCCGTCGCGCTTGGGCATCCGGCCGCAGCGCCCGCCAGCTAAGGTTCAAGCGCCCTTGTCCCGAGCGGCGGGAGCGCGCCATGCGATTGGTTCAGCCGCAGCGGGGTACGGCGGCACACGCATGAAAATGCTTGCATAACAGACCGTTTACGCAATCGGAAACCCCGCATGGGGAGCTTCCGAAGTTCGCGCACCCGGGCTCCGCCCGAAGCCCAAGCCCCCCGCCGCGCGCAACCGCGACGCGAACCCGGTCGATGGTGCCAGCGCCGACACCTCCGGCCCCCAACGGCTTTGCCAATTTCATATCCAGCAATTGGCAGCCGCCGTCCGGGGCGGAGGCTTGGTGAAACTCGCGCCGGCGGCTAGTCGCTATAGGGTCCCCACGCGTGCCGCTTCATGGCGGCCGGCTTCTTGCCGAGCTTTCCGGCGCGCACCATGACGGCCAGGCTGTCGAGGATGACCCGGCTGCTCATCAGCGCGGTCTGCTCCGCCCAGTCGTAGGGCGGTGAGCACTCCACCACCTCGATGCCGTTCAGTCCGGGCTCGGAGATCATCCGGATCAGGTTCAGCGCTTCGCGCGGCAACAGGCCACCGGGCTCGGGCCAGCCGGTGCCGGGCACGAAGCCGGCGTCGATGACGTCAATGTCGAACGACAGGTAGACCGCCTTGGCGTCCTTCCACGCCGTTTCGAGCGCGATTTCGGCGATCTTTTCGATTCCGACGCGTTCGACGTCGCCGACCGTGATCACGGTGCTGCCGCGCTGCCGGCCCACCTGCACGCCGGCGCGCGGGGCTTGCCAGCCGCCGATGCCGATCTGGACCAGGTTGGTGGCCGGCGCGTTCTTGATGTTGGTGGCGTGGAACCACGGCGTGGTGTGCATCCGCTCGTCGAGATCGGTTTCCTGGGTGTCGACGTGGCGGTCGAAGTGGATGATGCCGACGTTGCCGTCCATGTGCGGGGCCAGACCTCGCACCGTCGGGAACCCGATCGAGTGGTCGCCGCCCAGGATCACCGGGAACACGCCCTTCGACACCACGTGGGACATGGCCGTGCTGATCTGGTCGAAAGACTTCTCGATGTTGGCCGGAATGGTGACCACGTCGCCGATGTCGACGATGTTGAGTTGTTCCCGCAGGTCCACCCCGAGTTCGTAGCAGTAGGTGCCGAACAGGTTGGTGGAGCGGCGGATTCCCATCGGCCCGAACCGAGTACCCGGCCGATAGGTGGTCCCGGCGTCCAGCGGCGCCCCGAAGACCGCCACCTCGGCGTCGCCCACGTCGTTCACGTCCTCCAGGAACGGGCACTTGAGGAACGTGCCGCGCTCCCCGGCGAAGTGCGGCAGCTCGCCGCGGGAAAAGGTGGACAGCGTGCGGTCGTTGATCGTGGGGGCCGCTTCGAGGCCGTGGGCCAGGCACCGCTCGATCTCTTCGCGATGCCGGCGGGTGGGGAGTTCCGCCTCGGCCTGCTGCGCCCAGCTACCTTCCCGGTTGGGAATGTCGGCCTGTCCGGCGAACGGGTTTGTCATCAATGTGTCCTCTCGTCGCGAACCAATTCACGGCGGAGGATGCCCCGACGACCGGCGTCTAAGCGGAAGACGGGTTCAAGACCCACTTTTGGGTGAACCGGCGCGCCAGGCATCCCGCGGTCGCCGTCTTGTCGCTTTCCGGGTACGGCGAACTCGTCCGGGCGGCCGCTGCGGCGCGCCGCTATCGAAGGTACCGGCTCGGCCGGCGGCTGCAACTTCTCCGGTGGTCGTGTCGCGCAGCGGCGACCGGCTCTGCCCGGGCGTGGTGGTCCGTACGTCTCTGGCCGCTAATGCGTTCATGAATGATGTTGCAGGGCAACGTCTCTAGCGGAGGACTGTGCGCAAGCATTCGCCCGCAGGCTCGAGGCGTTCGTGAAGACTCGGCCGAACGGAACGAGTGCACGCCGGTCCGAGAACCGGATTCAGAGCGTCGGGATTTCCCTTGCGGAACAGGAATTTTCGGCGACCGAGCACCGCGTCGGGGGAAGCCTCGGTAACGCCTGGCCGACTGCTGGGAACTTGCTGGGAATTATGCCTCGAGGTTCTGCAGCCGCACCTGGCCGCGGGCCACCACCCGATCGGTGTCGTCGGTGATCGTGACGAGCCACAGCTGCTGACGCCGGCCGCGGTGAATCGGTTCGGCGCTGCCGTACACCGTCCCGGAGCCGATCGAGCGCAGGAAGTCCGTGTTGTTGTTGACGCCGACCACGTTGCCGCCGTCGCCTTTCGCGTTCAGCCAGGTGAAGGCGGACACGCTGGCCATGCTCTCGATCATCGAGCAGTAGACGCCGCCGTGCACGAGGCCCATCGGCTGCAACAGCTTCGGTGTGACCTCGAGCTGCGCGCGGGCGCCGTCGGGGCCCAGCTCGGTGAACCGCAGCCCCAACTCGGTGTCGAACGGCGCGGTGAAGTTCGGCGGCAACGTCGGGTCGGGCGGCGGTGGCACGTTATGTGTCTACACCATTGGCGACCCGGCGCCGCCGGGGCGGAACGCCTGCCCGTAAAACGGGCGAGCCCCGCGCCGGGCGCGGGGCTCGCCGATCGAGTAGACCGGGGGTCGCTGCAGCCCTCAGGACTCTGCCACGGTCATTGTCGCTCGACCGAGATCAGCATAGGCAAGGCTGCCCTAATTTCGCAAGGTACGTTTTCACCGAACAGGTCGCATCGGGAACGTGTTGGTACGACCGTCAGTAGTAAGCGGAGTACGCTTATTTCGACGCTCAGGAGATGAACGCACTATGGCCAAGCTGACCCGGCTGGGGGATCTGGAACGCGCCGTGATGGATCATTTGTGGTCCACGGCCGAACCCCAAACCGTCCGCCAAGTCCACGAAGCGTTGTCTGCGCGGCGCGACCTGGCATACACGACGATCATGACCGTCCTGCAGCGGCTGGCCAAGAAGAACCTGGTCTCCCAGATCCGTGACGACCGCGCCCACCGCTACGCACCGGTGCACGGTCGCGACGAGCTGGTCGCCGGGCTCATGGTCGATGCGCTGGCGCAGGCGGAGGACTCCGGGGACCGGCGGGCGGCGCTGGTGCACTTCGTCGAGCGGGTGGGCGCCGACGAGGCCGAGGCGCTGCGGCGCGCACTCGCCGAACTGGAAGCCAATCAACGCAACAACACGCCGTCGGCTGGCGCGGCGGCGGAGGACTGAGGGAGACTAGCAGCGTGTCCGCGCTGGCCTTCACCCTCCTCGCGGTGCTGTTGGTCGGCCCGGCGCCGGCCCTACTGGCACGCGCGACGTGGCCGTTGCGCGCCCCGCGCGCCGCGATGGTGCTGTGGCAGGCGGTCGCCCTGGCCGCGGTCCTGTCGGCGTTCAGCGCCGGCATCGCGATCGCCAGCAGGCTGCTCGTGCCCGGCCCCGACGGGCGGCCCACGGCCAGCGTCATGGGCGCCGCCGCCCGGCTGGGCTGGCCGCTCTGGGCGGCCTACATCGCAGTGTTGGCGTTGACCGTGGTGGTCGGCGCCCGGCTGATGGTCGCCGTCCTGCGGGTGGCCATCGCCAATCGCCGCCGGCGGGCCCATCACCGCATGGTCGTCGACCTGGTCGGGGTCGGGCACGACGCGGCCACCGCCCAGCCGTGCGCCCGCACGCGCGACCTTCGCATCCTGGATGTTCGGCAGCCGCTCGCCTACTGCCTGCCCGGGGTCCGGAGCCGGGTCGTGGTCAGCGAAGGAGCGCTGAGCGCGCTCGCCGATGAGGAAGTCGCGGCGATCCTCACCCACGAGCGAGCCCACCTGCGGGCCCGCCACGATTTGNGGCGGCCCCAGCACCGTGGTGCGGGTGCGGCGGCTGTCCGGGCGCGGCAACAGCCTGAGGCTCTCGGCGGCCGCGTACCTGGCCGCGGCCGCCGTCATGGTGGTGCCCACCGTCGCGCTGGTCGTCCCGTGGCTCACCGAGCTGCGCCGGCTGTTCAACCTCTGACGCCCGCTGCGAAGAGCCAATCAGCCCGGGCGGATGGGTGACCGCTGTGCCACAGTGTGACCGAAAGCTTTTCGGAAGTTAGTTCCCCGACACTGAGAGGCCAACAGATGAGTGCCCCGACTTCCAAGGACGCGAAGACCGGTACCGCGCAGATCGGCGTCACCGGCCTGGCCGTGATGGGATCGAACATCGCCCGCAATTTCGCCCACCACGGCTACACGGTCGCGTTGCACAACCGGTCCGTCGCCAAGACCGACGCGTTGCTCAAGGACCACGGCGACGAGGGCAAGTTCGTGCGATCGGAGACCATCGCGGAGTTCCTCGACGCGCTGGAGAGGCCGCGGCGGGTGCTCATCATGGTCAAGGCCGGCGACCCCACCGACGCCGTCATCAACGAGCTCGCCGACGCCATGGAGGAAGGCGACATCATCATCGACGGCGGCAACGCCCTCTACACCGACACCATTCGCCGCGAGAAGGCGATGCGCGAGCGCGGCCTGCACTTCGTCGGCGCCGGCATCTCCGGCGGCGAGGAGGGCGCGCTCAACGGGCCGTCGATCATGCCGGGCGGACCCGCAGAGTCGTACACGTCGCTGGGCCCACTGCTCGAGGAGATCTCCGCGCACGTCGACGGCGTGCCGTGCTGCACGCACATCGGGCCCGACGGCGCGGGGCACTTCGTGAAGATGGTGCACAACGGCATCGAGTACTCCGACATGCAGCTGATCGGCGAGGCCTACCAGCTGCTGCGCGACGGGCTCGGCAAGACCGCGGACGAGATCGCCGACGTGTTCGACGAGTGGAACTCCGGCGACCTGGACAGCTTCCTGGTCGAGATCACCGCCCAGGTCCTGCGCCAGAAGGACGCGAAGACGGGCAAGCCGCTCGTCGACGTCATCCTCGACGAGGCCGAGCAGAAGGGCACCGGCCGCTGGACCGTGAAGTCGGCCCTGGACCTCGGTGTCCCGGTGACCGGGATCGCCGAGGCCGTGTTCGCCCGCGCGCTGTCGGGTTCGGTGACCCAACGCAAGGCGACCACCGGGCTGGCGTCCGGCCAGCTCGGTGAAAGGCCCACCAACGCAACGCAATTCGTTGAGGACGTCCGGCAGGCCCTCTACGCGTCGAAGATCATCGCCTACGCCCAGGGCTTCAACCAGATTCAGGCCGGCAGCGCCGAATACGACTGGGGCATCACGCCCGGCGACCTGGCCACCATCTGGCGCGGCGGCTGCATCATCCGGGCGAAATTCCTCAACCGGATCAAGGACGCGTTCGACGAGGACCCCGACCTGCCGACGCTGATCGTCGCGCCGTACTTCCGCAGCGCGATCGAGGCCGCGATCGACGGCTGGCGCCGCGTCGTGGTGACCGCCACCCGGCTGGGCATCCCGATCCCGGGCTTCTCCTCGGCGCTGTCCTACTACGACGCGCTGCGCACCGAGCGGCTGCCCGCGGCGCTCACCCAGGGGCTGCGCGACTTCTTCGGCGCGCACACCTACGGCCGCACCGACGACGACCCGGACAAGCGCTTCCACACCCTGTGGAGCGGTGACCGCAGCGAAGTGCCCGCGTAGCTGGCCTGCGTGTAGAAGCGCCGAAAGGGGGCAAGCCGACTGACATGAGGTTCTTGGACGGACACCGGCCGGGCTACGACCTGACCTACAACGACGTCTTCATCGTGCCGAACCGGTCCGAGGTGGCGTCGCGCTTCGACGTCGACTTGGCCAGCACCGACGGCTCCGGCACCACCATTCCCGTCGTGGTCGCCAACATGACCGCGGTGGCCGGCCGGCGGATGGCCGAGACGGTGTCGCGGCGGGGCGGCATCGTGATCCTGCCCCAGGACCTCCCGATCACCGCGGTGCAGCAGATGGTGCAGTTCGTCAAGAGCCGCGACCTGGTGCTCGACACCCCGGTGGTGCTGGAGCCCGACGACTCGGTGTCCGACGCCATGGCCCTGATCCACAAGCGCGCGCACGGCGTCGCCGTCGTGTTGTTCGAGGGCCGTCCCATCGGTGTGGTCAGCGAATCCTCCTGCCTGGGCGTGGACCGGTTCACCAGGGTGCGCGACGTCGTCGCCACCGACTTCGTCACCGCCCCGATGGGCACCGAACCCCGCAAGATCTTCGACCTGCTCGAGCACTCCCCGATCGGCGTCGCGATGGTGACCAACGCGGACGGCACGCTGGCCGGCGTGCTCACCCGCACCGGGGCGATCCGCGCCGGGCTGTACACGCCGAACACCGACGCCCGCGGGCGGCTGCGGATCGGCGCGGCCGTCGGCATCAGCGGTGACGTGGGCGCCAAGGCCCGGTCGCTGGCCGAGGCCGGCGTGGATCTGCTCGTGATCGACACCGCGCACGGGCATCAGGTCAAGACGCTCGACGCGATCAAGCTGGTGGCCGAGCTGGAGCTCGGTCTGCCGTTGGCGGCGGGGAACGTGGTGTCGGCGGAGGGCACCCGGGATCTGCTGGGCGCGGGGGCGACCATCGTCAAGGTCGGCGTCGGGCCGGGCGCGATGTGCACCACCCGGATGATGACCGGCGTGGGCCGCCCCCAGTTCTCCGCCGTACTCGAATGCGCTTCCGCCGCAAGGGAAGCCGGCGGGCACGTGTGGGCCGACGGCGGCATCCGCCATCCCCGCGACGTGGCGCTGGCGCTGGCGGCCGGAGCGTCCAACGTGATGATCGGGTCGTGGTTCGCCGGGACGTACGAGTCGCCCGGAGACCTGATGCGTGACCGCGACGACCAGCCCTACAAGGAGAGCTACGGCATGGCGTCCAAGCGGGCGGTGGTCGCGCGCACCGGCGATGAGACCGCGTTCGATCGCGCCCGCAAGGCACTGTTCGAGGAGGGCATCTCGACGGCGCGGATGGGGCTGGACCCCGACCGCGGCGGCGTCGAGGACCTGATCGACCACATCACGTCGGGAGTGCGGAGCACCTGCACCTACGTCGGCGCGTGCACCCTGGCCGAGCTGCACGAGCGCGCCGTCGTGGGCGTGCAGTCGGCCGCGGGGTTCGCCGAGGGGCATCCGCTGCCGTTGGGCTGGTGAGCGCGCTAAGTCGCCGACGGTCGTTCAGCCCGCTGGACGTCTTGGCTACCATGTGAATTCACGTGAGTTTTCGGCCGGCAGCAAAGCGCTGCGCCGCATCGAGGGAAAGGGATGACGTGCCGCAGGCACGCGTCGAGGCCCCGCCACCGAGCCGGGCCTTCCGCAGGAAGCGGTCGTGAACGTCGCCCTCACCGCGGTCAGCCTGCTGGCCATCGCGCTGCTCATCTTCGCCAACGGGGTCTTCGTCGCGGCCGAATTCTCGCTGACCGCGCTGGACCGCAGCGTGGTGGACGCCAACGCGCGCGCCGGTGGCCGCCGCGACCGCTTCATCCAGCGCGCCCAGCAGCGGCTGTCGTTTCAGCTGTCGGGCGCCCAACTGGGCATCTCCACCGCCACGCTGGCGACGGGGTACCTGACCGAGCCGCTGGTGGCGGACCTGCCGCATCCGGCGTTGAGCTCGATCGGCGTCCCGAACCGGCTGGCCGACGGGATCATCGCGTTCCTGGCGCTGGTGGTGGTGACGTCGGTGTCGATGGTGTTCGGTGAGCTGGTTCCCAAGTACCTCGCCGTCGCGCGCCCGCTGTCCAGCGCCCGCGCCGTCGTGGGCTTTCAGTTGCTGTTCTCGCTGCTCTTCACCCCGGCCATCCGATTGACGAACGGCGTGGCCAACTGGATCGTCCGCGAGCTGGGCATCGAGCCGGCCGAGGAGCTGCGCTCGGCCCGCTCGGCGCAGGAACTGGCGTCCCTGGTGCGCAGCTCGGCCCGCAGCGGCACCATGGACGCGGCCACCGCCGTGCTACTGCGGCGATCGCTGGAGTTCGGCGAACTGACGGCCGAGGAGCTGATGACGCCGAGGTCGAAGATCGTCGCGCTGCAAACCGACGACACGGTCGCCGATCTGGTTGTCGCCGCCGCCGAGTCCGGCTTCTCCCGGTTCCCCATCGTCGACGGCGATCTCGACGAGACCGTCGGCATCGTGCACGTCAAGCAGGTGTTCGCCATCGCGCCGGCCGACCGCCCGAAAACCCTGCTGACCACCCTCGCGCAGCACGTTCCGGTGGTGCCCTCGACGCTGGACGGCGACGCGGTGATGGCCGAAATCCGCGCCAATCCGCTGCAAACGGCGATGGTCGTCGACGAATACGGCGGCACGGCCGGCATGGTGACCGTCGAGGACCTGATCGAGGAGATCGTCGGCGACGTCCGCGACGAACACGACGACGCCACCCCCGACGTCGTCGCGGCCGGCACCGGCTGGCGGGTGAGCGGGCTGCTGCGCATCGACGAGGTCGCCGCGGCGACCGGATATCGGGCCCCCGAAGGGCCCTACGAGACGATCGGCGGTCTGGTGCTGCGCGAGATCGGCCACATCCCGGTGGCCGGGGAGACGGTGGAGCTGACCGCCCTGGACGCCGACGGCCTGTTGGATTCGTCGATGCGCTGGCGGGCGACGGTGGTTCGGATGGACGGTCGTCGGATCGACGTGCTCGAGCTGCAGGAGCAGGACGGGACCGCCACGGGACAAGGCCCCCGATGAACGACACGCTGGGAGTGTTGCTGGCGATCCTGCTGATCGGGGTGAACGCGTTCTTCGTCGGGGCCGAGTTCGCCTTGATCTCGGCCCGGCGCGACCGCCTCGAAGCGCTGGCCGAGCAGGGCAAGGCGCGCGCGGTCACGGTGATCCGGGCCGGCCAGAATCTTCCGTCCATGCTCGCCGGCGTGCAGCTGGGCGTGACGGTCGCCTCGCTGCTGCTGGGCCGGATCGGGGAGGCCGCGGTCGCGAACCTGCTGCGTGGCGCGTTCGGGCTGACGGGGATGCCACCGGCGCTGCTGCACACGGTGTCGCTGGTGATCGCGCTGGCGATCGTGGTGACGCTGCACGTGCTGCTGGGCGAGATGGTGCCGAAGAACATCGCGCTGGCCGGCCCCGAGCGCGCCGCGATGCTGCTGGTTCCGCCCTACCTGGCCTACGTGCGCGCCGCGCGGCCGTTCATCGCGTTCTACGACAAATGCGCCAACGTGGTGCTGCGCGCGCTGCGTGTCGAGCCCAAGTCCCAACTCAGCCTGGCGATTTCGACCACGGAGCTGAGGGTGATGATCAGCGAATCGGTGTCGGAAGGCCTGCTGGATGCCGAGGAGCACGGCAGGCTGACCCGGGCGCTGCAGCTGCGCCACCGCACGGTCGGCCAGGTGGCGCGGCCGCTGGCCGAAATCCAGGCGGTACCGGTGGCCACGGCGGGCTCCGGGCCGACCGTGGGCGCGGTCGAACACGCCCTGGCCCAGACCGGATACTCGCGGTTCCCCGTCGTGAACCTCGACGCGCAGTTCATCGGCTACGTCCACATCAAGGATGTGCTGACGCTCGGCGACGACCCGCAGACGGTGATCGACCTGGCGCTGGTGCGACCGCTGCCGCAGGTCCCCCGGTCGCTGCCGCTGGCCGACGCGCTGTCGCGGATGCGCCGCAGCAACAGCCACCTGGCATTGGTGACCGATGACAACGGAGCCGTCGTGGCGATGGTGGCGATGGAAGATCTGGTGGAGGACCTCGTCGGCGCCATGCGCGACGCATAGTCGGCCTGGCCGGCGGGTGAGGCCCGACGCAGGCCGTATGATCTCCAACGGCTACCAGTCACCGAGATGCTGGAAAGCAGAGGGTCCCGGCCCGCGGAACATGCGTTGCCCGCAGCGGCCCTCAGGCCCGCCGCGGCGCCATCGTTGTGGCTGGAGCCCGGCGTGACCTGCAGTTGTGGGTCGGCCGGGTGACGGTCGTCAGGCCGCCGGTCGGTAGGCTGACGTCAATACCTGTTGAGGCCGGTGAGGTCCCGCGTGGCCCATTACGGAGCCCGTTATGGAGGAGAAAGATGACTGATCGCGTGTCGGTGGGGAACCTGCGCGTCGCCAAAGTGCTCTACGACTTCGTGAACAACGAGGCCCTGCCCGGCACCGATATCGACCCGGACAGCTTCTGGGCGGGCGTCGACAAAGTCGTCGCCGACCTCACTCCGCAGAACCAGGATTTGCTCAACCGCCGCGATGAGCTGCAGGCCCAGATCGACAAATGGCACCGCCAGCGGGTCATCGAGCCGATCGACACACAGGCCTACCGCGCGTTCCTGACCGAGATCGGTTACCTGCTGCCCGAGCCCGCCGACTTCAGCATCACCACGTCCGGCGTCGACCCCGAGATCACCACGACGGCGGGCCCCCAGCTGGTGGTGCCGGTGACCAACGCCCGCTTCGCGCTGAATGCCGCCAATGCCCGGTGGGGCTCGCTGTACGACGCCCTGTACGGCACGGACGTGATCCCGGAAACCGACGGCGCCGAGCAGGGCACCAGCTACAACAGGGTGCGCGGCGACAAGGTGATCGCCTACGCCCGCCAGTTCCTCGACGAGGCCGTGCCGCTGGCGTCGGGTTCGTGGGCGGACGTGACCGGCCTGAGCATCGACGACGGCCGGCTGAAGGTTGACCGCGGCGGTGAGTCCACCGGTTTGGCCCAGCCCGAGAAGTTCGTCGGATACAGCGGCGAGCTCGGCTCCCCCGACTGGTCGGTGTTGCTGACCAACAACGGCCTGCACATCGAGATCCTGATCGACCCCTCCTCGCCCATCGGCAGGACCGACCGCGCCGGCATCAAGGACGTCGTCCTGGAGTCGGCGGTCACCACGATCATCGACTTCGAGGACGCGGTGGCCGCCGTCGACGCCGACGACAAGACCGCCGCCTACCGCAACTGGCTTGGCCTGATGCGGGGCGACCTGGCCGCCGAGGTCGACAAGGACGGCAAGACGTTCACCCGGGTGCCCAACCAGGACCGGCACTACACCACCCCCGACGGCGGCGAGCTGGTGCTGCCCGGGCGCGCGCTGCTGTTCGTCCGCAACGTCGGACACCTGATGACCAACGACGCGATTCTCGACGCCGACGGCAACGAGATCTTCGAGGGCATCCAGGACGCGCTCTTCACCGGGCTGTGCGCCGTCCACGGGCTGAAGGCCACCGACGCGAACGGCCCGCTGGTCAACAGCCGCACCGGCTCCATCTACATCGTCAAGCCCAAGATGCACGGCCCCGACGAGGTGGCCTACACCACCGAGCTGTTCAGCAGGGTCGAGGACGTGCTCGGGCTGCCGCAGACCACGCTCAAGGTCGGCGTCATGGACGAGGAGCGGCGCACCACCGTCAACCTGAAGGCGTGCATCAAGGCCGCGGCCGACCGCATCGTGTTCATCAACACCGGATTCCTGGACCGCACCGGCGACGAGATCCACACCTCCATGGAGGCCGGTCCGATGGTCCGCAAGGGCGCGATGAAGACCCAGCCGTGGATCCTGGGCTACGAGGACAACAACGTCGACACCGGCCTGGCCGCCGGGTTCGCCGGGCACGCCCAGATCGGCAAGGGCATGTGGACCATGACCGAGCTGATGGCCGACATGGTCGAGCAGAAGATCGGCCAGCCGAAGCAGGGCGCCAGCACCGCCTGGGTGCCCTCGCCGACGGCGGCCACCCTGCACGCCATGCACTACCACAAGGTGGACGTCATCGAAGTGCAGAACGAGCTGGCCGGCAAGAAGCGGGCGAGCATCGATCAGCTGCTCACCATCCCGCTGGCCAAGGAGCTGGCCTGGGCCCCCGAGGAGATCCGCGAGGAGGTCGACAACAACTGCCAGTCCATCCTGGGCTACGTGGTGCGCTGGATCGACCAGGGCGTGGGGTCCTCGAAGGTGCCCGACATCCACAACGTCGCGCTCATGGAGGACCGCGCCACGCTGCGGATCTCCAGCCAGCTGCTGGCCAACTGGCTGCGGCACGGCGTGATCACCAGCGAGGACGTCCGGGCCAGCCTGGAACGGATGGCCCCGATGGTGGATCAGCAGAACGCCGGTGACGCGAAATACCTGCCGATGGCGCCCAATTTCGACGACAGCGTCGCCTTCCTGGCCGCCCAGGAGCTGATCTTGTCCGGAACGCAGCAGCCCAATGGCTACACCGAGCCGATCCTGCATCGGCGCCGGCGGGAGTTCAAAGCCCGCGCCGCCGGTGGCTGAAACCGGCTCGACGATGCGGTAAGTAGCGCGGCCGATGACTAGAATCTGGGCCGAGTCCACAACATCTCACATGGTGAAAACAATTCACATGATGAGTCGACGGAAAGGCGGCGGGCACCGGTATGGGTAGGCACAGCATGCCCGACCCGGATGATGCCGTCGATGAGCCGGCTGACGAATACTTCGCCGACGATCTGGACGCTTCCGACGACACGGGTCACCATCACCGCGATGGCGCGGCCGATGAGCATTATTGGCGCGCAGGCGATTACGTCGACGAGGGCTTTCCCGGCGAGGGCGATAACCCCTATCCCGCCGCCGAGAAGTTCGCGCCCACCGCCGACGACTATCCGGAATTCCCGCCGCGTAGCCCGGGTCCGGCGGGCGCTGGGCCGCCGGCCTCCCCGCCGTCGCTGTCGTCCCGGTTACGGGGCGGGCACCGGGGCCTCGGCGAGCGCCTCGGCGGCCACCGCAGCGAGGGCGGGCGGCGCGGGGTCAGCATCGGGGTGATCGTCGCGCTCGTCGCCGTCGTCGTCGTGGTGGGCACCGTGATCCTGTGGAGCTTCTTCGGTGACGCGTTGTCGCACCGCTCGCACAGCGCCGCCGCGCGCTGCGTCGGCGGCAAGGAGTCGGTCGCCGTCATCGCCGACCCGTCGATCTCCGAGCCCGTGCAGCAGCTCGCCGAGGGCTATAACGCCACGGCCGGCCCGGTCGGCGATCACTGCATGGTGGTCAGCGTCAAACCGGCCGGCTCCGACGCCGTGCTGAACGGATTCGTCGGCAAGTGGCCTTCGGATTTGGGCGGCCAGCCGGCGTTGTGGATCCCGGGCAGCTCCGTTTCCGCCGCGCGGCTGGCCGCCACCGCGGGCCAGAAAACCATCACCGAAAGCCATTCGCTGGTGACGTCGCCGGTCATGNGTCGCGGCCGCCTCGGTTCCGGCCGGTGCGCCGGCTACGCAGGGCACCGGCGCCGTGCGCACGTTGCTGAGCGCGCAGCCCAAGCTGGCGGACAACTCCCTGACCGAGGCGATGAACGCGCTGCTGAAGCCCGGCGACGCGGCGAGCGCGCCGGTGCACGCGGTGGTCACCACCGAGCAGCAGCTGTTCGCGCGCGGCCAGTCGATGTCCGATGCCAAGAGCACGCTGGCCTCCTGGCTGCCGCCGGGACCCGCGCCCGTCGCCGATTTTCCCGCGGTGCTGCTCAGTGGCTCGTGGCTGACGCAGGAGCAGACCTCCGCGGCCAGCGGATTCGCCCGCTTCCTGCAAAAGCCTGAGCAACTCGCGAAGCTGGCCAAGGCCGGCTTCCGGGTCAACGGGGTCAAGCCGCCCAGCAGCCCGGTCACCAGTTTCCCCGCGCTGCCCGCCACCCTGTCGGTGGGTGATGACGCGATGCGCGCCACGCTGGCCGAAGCCATGGCCGCCCCGTCGAGCGGACTGGCCGCGACCATCATGCTGGACCAGTCGATGCCCGCCGATGAAGGCGGAAAGACCCGGCTCGCCAACGTCATCGGCGCGCTGCGCGACAAGATCAAGTCGTTGCCGCCGACCGCCAGCGTGGGGTTGTGGACCTTCGACGGCCACGAGGGTCGCTCGGAGGTGCCCGGCGGACCGCTGGGTGACCCCATCAACGGCCAGCCGCGCTCGGCGGCGCTGGCGGCGGCGCTGGACAAGCAGTATTCGTCGGCCGGCGGCGCCGTGTCGTTCACCACACTGCGCATGATCTACCAGGAAATGCAGGCCAATTATCATGCGGGGCAGGCGAATTCGATCCTGGTGATCACCTCGGGGCCGCACACCGATCAGACCCTGGACGGCGCCGGCCTGCAGGACTTCATCCGTAAGAGTGCCGACCCGGCCAAACCGATCGCGGTCAACGTCGTCGACTTCGGCGGCGACCCGGACCGGTCAACATGGGAAGCCGTCGCTCAGCTCAGCGGCGGTGGCTACCAGAACCTGGCAACCTCGGCGTCCCCCGACCTCGCCGCGGCCCTCAACACGTTTTTGAGCTAAGGGCGACACCGCCGGGTCACCGGAGGTGTCGCGGTATCGGCTCGGATTCGGCGATAACATTTGCCAATGACAGCGATCGAGCCCTGCTGCGATATGTGTCAGTCGCCGCAGCCGCAGACATCCGCGGCTGACCCGCGGTGGCTCCGCGCGGCTCGGTGGGCGCGGCGGTTGTCGTGGGTCAGCCTGGCCTGGATGCTCACCGAAGCGGTCCTGGGGCTTTGGCAAGGGCTGGCCGCCGGCTCGATCGCCCTGGCCGGATGGGCGCTGGGCAGCGGTGTCGAGGGGGTGGCCAGCGTCATCGTGATCTGGCGGTTCACCGGTGCCCGCACCCACTCCCCGACCGCCGAACGCAACGCGCAGCGCGCTGTGGCCGTGTCGTTTTGGTTGCTGGCGCCCTACATCGCCGCCGAGTCCATTCACCACCTGCTGCGCGCCGACCACGCAGAAACCACCGCGATCGGCATCGCGCTCACCGCCGCCGCGGTGGTGGCGATGCCGATCCTCGGCCGCGCCAAGCGCGGGCTCGCCGAAGAGCTTCGTTCGGGGGCCACCGCCGGCGAAGGAACCCAGAACTACCTGTGCGCCGCCCAGGCCGCCGCCGTGCTCGTCGGTTTGGCGGTCACGGCCGCCCGGCCCGGCGTCTGGTGGGTCGACCCGGTCATCGGCCTGGGCATCGCCGCCGCCGCCGGCTGGGAAGGCCTGCAGTCCTGGCGCGGCCAAACATGCCAATGCTGACCGCCTCCCGTTGACGCTGCGGCGTTGTCACCCCTCCGCCATAGCATCGTGGGCGTTGCCGAAGGGAGCCCCATGAAGATCGATTTCACCCCGGATCCTCAGCTCTACCCGTTCCAGTCGCGCTGGTTCGACAGCTCGCGCGGGCGCCTCCATTACATCGACGAGGGCGACGGGCCGCCGATCCTGTTGTGTCACGGCAACCCGACGTGGAGCTTTCTGTACCGGAACATCATCGTCGCGTTGCGCGACCGGTTCCGTTGCATCGCACCCGATTACCTCGGCTTCGGGCTATCGGAGCGGCCCGCGGGGTTCGGCTACAAGATCGACGAGCACGCCCAGGTGGTCGGCGAGTTCGTCGATCACCTCGGGCTCGACGGCTACCTGACGATGGGCCAGGACTGGGGCGGCCCCATCAGCATGGCCGTCGCCGTCGAGCGCGCCGACCGGGTGCGCGGCGTCGTGTTGGGCAACACCTGGTTCTGGCCGGCGGACACGTTCTCGACCAAGGCGTTCAGCCGGGTCATGTCCAGCCCGCCCATGCAATACGCCGTCCTGCACCGCAACTTTTTCGTCGAACGGCTGATCCCGGCGGGCACCCAGCACCGCCCGAGCGGGGCGGTGATGGAGCACTACCGGGCCGTGCAGCCCAGCCCGGAGGCGCGCAAAGGCGTGGCCGAGATGCCCAAGCAGATCCTCGCCGCCCATCCCCTGCTGGCCCGGCTCGCCCGCGAGGTGCCCGCCGAACTGGGCGCCAAGCCCGCGCTGTTCGTCTGGGGCATGAAGGACTTCGCGTTCCGGCCCGGCCCGACGATCCCGCGGATGCGCGCGACGTTTCCCGATCACGTCGTCGTCGAGCTGCCCGAGGCCAAGCACTTCATCCAGGAGGACGCCCCGGATCGAATCGCGGCGGCGATCCTCGAACGCTTCGGCTGACGGGGCCGGGGCTACGCGAACGCCTCCACCGGCGGGCAGGAGCAGACCAGGTTGCGGTCGCCGTAGGCGCCGTCGATGCGGCGCACGGGAGGCCACACCTTGGGCCGGAAGTCCTTACCCAGCGGGTAGGCGGCCTCCTGCCGGGTGTACGGGTGGTCCCAGTCGGAGACCAGCAGGCACTCCGCGGTGTGCGGCGCGCCCCGCAGCGGGTTGTCGTCGGCGGACCACTCGCCCGCGCCGACGCGGTCGATCTCCCCGCGGATGGCGATCATGGCCTCGCAGAAGGCGTCGACTTCGGTCAGGGTCTCGCTCTCGGTGGGCTCCACCATGAGGGTGCCGGCCACCGGGAAGCTCATGGTGGGCGCGTGAAAGCCGTAGTCCGCCAGCCGTTTTGCTACGTCGTCGACGGTTACCCCGGTCGATTTGGTGATGGCGCGCACGTCCAGGATGCACTCGTGGGCGACCATGCCGTTCTCGCCGGCGTACAGCACCGGGAAGTACTCGTCGAGCCGCCGGGCGATGTAGTTCGCCGACGCGATCGCGGTCAGCGAGGCCGCCCGCAGACCCTCGGCGCCCATCATCCTGATGTAGGCCCAGGTGATCGGGAGGATTGACGCCGACCCGTAGGGCGCCGAGGACACCGGATGCCCCCCGGGCAACTCCGGTGCGTAGGGGTGCCCCGGCAGGAACGGGGCCAGGTGCGCGCGCGCCGCCACGGGGCCGACGCCCGGACCGCCCCCGCCGTGCGGGATGCAGAACGTCTTGTGCAGGTTCAGGTGGCTGACGTCGCCGCCGAACCTGCCCGGGCGGGCCAGCCCGACCAGCGCGTTGAGATTGGCGCCGTCGATGTAGACCTGACCGCCCGCGTCGTGGGTGGCCGCGCAGATTTCGGCGATGTCGTGCTCGTAGACGCCGTGCGTGGACGGGTAGGTGATCATCAGCGCCGCCAGCCGGTCGGCGTGCTCGGCCACCTTCGACCGCAGATCGTCGAG
This sequence comes from Mycobacterium interjectum, assembly GCF_900078675.2. Lineage (GTDB taxonomy): Bacteria > Actinomycetota > Actinomycetes > Mycobacteriales > Mycobacteriaceae > Mycobacterium > Mycobacterium interjectum. Next base: position 1,386,643 of record NZ_LT546237.1, on the reverse strand, counting down.
GTCGACGTCGCCGTTGTCGCGGCAGGCGACCACCGCCACCCGCAGCCCGGCCAGCGCGGCCGATGCCGCGTTGGTGCCGTGCGCGCTGGACGGGATCAGGCAGATGTCGCGATGCGGTTCACCCCGGCTGGCGTGGTAGTCGTGGATCGCCAGCAGGCCGGCGTATTCGCCCTGCGAGCCGGCGTTGGGCTGCAGCGAGACGGCGTCGTAGCCGGTGATCTGCACCAGCCAGTTCTCCAGATCGGCGATGAGACGGCGCACACCCGTGGTGTCGGACGCCGGAGCGAACGGATGCAGGCGGGCGAATTCCGGCCAGGTGATCGGTTCCATCTCGGCCGCGGCGTTGAGTTTCATCGTGCACGAGCCGAGCGGAATCATGCTGCGGTCCAAGGCAATATCCTTGTCCGCGAGCGTGCGCAGGTAACGCATCATCGCGGTTTCGGTGCGGTACTGCGTGAACGCGGGATGGGTCAGGAACTCCGATGTCCGGGTGATGATGCCGGCGCACGCGGGCTCGGCGGGCGCCACGCCGAAGGCCTCGAGCACCGCGGTGACGTGCTCGTCCGTGGTGACCTCGTCGCAGGCCACCGACACGTGATCGTCGTCGACGCGGCACAGGTTGATGCCGTTGGCTTTGGCCGCGGCGACGACCTCCCCGGCGCGTCCCGGCACCCGGGCCAGGACCGTGTCGAAGTACTTGTCGTGCACCAGCGCGTCGCCGAGTGCGGCGGCGATCGCCTCGGCGTGACCGTGTACCCGGCGCGCGATCGCGGTCAGCCCGTCGGCGCCGTGGTAGCTGGCGTACATCGCGGCCATCACGGCCAGCAGCACCTGCGCGGTGCAGATGTTGCTGGTCGCCTTGTCGCGACGGATGTGCTGCTCGCGCGTCTGCAGCGCCAGCCGGTAGGCCGGCGACCCGTCGGCATCCAGCGACACCCCGACCAGCCGCCCCGGCAGCTGGCGCGCGTGGTTGGCGTGCACCGCCAGGTAGCCGGCGTGTGGACCGCCGAATCCCATTGGCACGCCGAACCTTTGGGTGGTGCCGAACGCGACGTCGGCCCCGATCTCCCCGGGCGGCGTGATCAGCGTCAACGCCAGCAGGTCCGCACCGATGGCGACCAGCGCGCCCCGGTCGTGGGCTTCGGAAACCAGCGCCGACCAGTCCGTGACCGGTCCGCTGGCGCCGGGCAGCTGCGTGATGACGCCGAAGAAGTCACCGTCCGGCAGGCCCTGACGCAAGTCCGCGCCGACGATCTCGATGCCCAGCGGCGTGGCCCGGGTGGCCAGCACGGCCACGGTCTGGGCGAAGACGTCGGCGTCCACCGCGAGCCGGTTGGAGCCGCCGCGGGTGGCGCGGTGCATCAAGGTCATGGCTTCGGCCGCCGCGGTGCCCTCGTCGAGCATCGACGCGTTGGCGACCTCGAGGCCGGTGAGGTCGGCCACCATCGTCTGGAAGTTCAGCAGCGCCTCCAGCCGGCCCTGGCTGATCTCCGGCTGATACGGCGTGTAGGCGGTGTACCAGGCCGGGTTCTCCAGGATGTTGCGCAGCAACACCGGCGGCGTGTGCGTGTCGTAGTAGCCCTGCCCGATCATCGACACGGCCACGGTGTTGGCGTCGGCCAGCCGCCGCAGCTCGGCCAGCGCCTCGGCCTCGCTGGCCGGCGGCGGCAACTCGGCCAGGCCGGGCGCGGCGCCGTCGACGAGCCGGTCGAGGATGCCGGCGGGAACCGCCCTCGATGCCAGCTCGTCTAACGAGGGGACACCGATGACGTTGAGCATCGCCGCAACGGCCTGGCCGTCGGGGCCGATGTGCCGGGAGGCGAACGTTGACTGGTCGGGCACGGGCAGAACTCCTGAGGTCGAGGGAGTAGCGGCCCTCTCCCTCTGTCTTCACCCGTTCGCCGGGCGCCTGAGAGATTCGGCGCCGGGTGCTGCCCGAACGCCTTTCCCCATCGGCGGGTGTGGACCGTTACGGTTCTCCACCGCTTTCCAGAGGCATCGTCAACTCGCGCGGTCCGGGTGCCTGAGAGGTTGACGGAGAGGTGTTGCTCCTTCGGCGTCCGTGACTGGCGGCCACGGAACTCTCCCGCTCGAGTGCGACGCGTGCGCCAGTTTACCCGGCCCCCGTCAATCCCCCGCGAGCGTGCGTGTCTGCGCAGTGACACGCCGCAAAACGTGTACACCCGCGCACGCTCGCGCCAACGGAGGGGCGTCAGCCGATCTTGCGGTCGCGGTGCTTGCGGCGGGAGGCCAGCTCGTCTTCGGGGGCGGCGATCGATTCGCCGCCGTCGGCGCGCTCGCCGTGGAAGTCGGCGATGACGCCGGTCAGCTCGCGCATGGCCCCGGAGACGGCGATGCCGAACACGCCCTGCCCGCCCTGCAACAGGTCGACGACCTCTTCGGCCGAGGTGCACTCGTACACGGTGGTGCCGTCGGAGAACAAGGTGATGTTGGCCAGGTCCTGGACGCCGCGTTGGCGCAGATGGTCGACCGCGACCCGGATGTTGTGCAGCGAGATGCCGGTGTCGAGCAACCGCTTGACGATCTTGAGAACCAGGATGTCCTTGAAGGAGTACAGCCGCTGGCTGCCGGAGCCGGCCGCGCTGCGGATCGACGGGACCACCAGCGACGTGCGGGCCCAGTAGTCCAGCTGTCGGTAGGTGATCCCGGCGATCTGGCAAGCGCTCGGCCCGCGGTAACCCACCAGCTCGTCGGGCACGGAATCGTCGGGAAACAGCCCCGGCTGCACGGGCGCGCTCGCTGCGGTGACGGCCTGGTCGCTGTCCGCGGCGTTCGCGCCGTCAGCCAGATCCAGCTGCTCTTGACGTGGCTGCTCGCTCACGGTGGTTCCTCTCGCCGATCGCGCTGTCCTCGTTGGCTGCACCGCAGCCACGTTTGCTCAGGCCCGAGTGCTAGAGAGCTTACGCTTTTCGATAGCCGACGCGCCTTCAAGTCGTGATGAAAGTATGGCCGCTGCGAAGCTGTGTGGCCGCACTATCGACCAGCGTGTCGACATCGCGGTGCCAGATGAGATGGATCCGTGATGTCGAGACCCAGCCTAGTGCTTCGCCGAGCAGACGCAGAATCGCACGGTTGGAGCGCAGCCCGTGCGATTCTGCGACTGCTCGCGATGGGTGACTGCGGGCGCTAGGTGGCCTTGAAGTCGTCCGGCGAGACGCTGTCGAGGAACTCCTTGAACTTCTCCACCTCGTCCTCCCGGACGGCGGTGTTGCCCTCTTCGTCGGTCTCGTCGGGGATGAGCAGGCCGGCCTGCGCGAGCACGGCCTCCTCGACGTAGATCGGGACGCCGACCCGCAGCGCGATCGCCACCGAGTCCGAGGGGCGAGCCGACACGGTGATGTTGCGGTCGAAGACCAGGTCGGCGTAGAACGTGCCCTCCTGGAGGTCGACGATCCGCACCTCTTTCAGCGAATGCCCCAGTGCGGCAATGAGATCCCTGATCAGGTCGTGCGTCAGCGGACGGGGCGGCTCGACGCCTTGCTGCTCCAGCGCGATGGCGGCGGCTTCGGACTGACCGATCCAAATTGGCAGGTATCGGTCACCGTCGGCTTCGCGCAGCAACAGCACCGGTTGGTTCTGCGGCTGCTCGACGCGAATGCCGACAACACGAACTTCGCCCATCTGTGTCTGCCCTCCGCAACTCTTCAGCCCGCCCGAACACCAAGCTGTCCAACGAAGTCTAATCCTCAGCGATGCAGAACGTCGCGAACGGCAGACTTGATCAGCGAGGTGTGCAGCGTGATGGCGAGCGCGGCCACCTCACGCGCCAGGTCGTCGGCGCGGTCGCGGGCGCCGGTCTTGCCCGCCTTGACTACCGGCCCGGCAATCTGGGCGATCAGGTCGGACTGTCGGTCGGCCGCGTTGCGGAAGGCGCGCAGGTGCCGCGGCTCGACGCCGTATTCGGCCAGCGCCCGAGCGCATTGCAGGATCACCACGGCATGCTCGTCGAAGAAACCGCCCGCACCGGTGTTGATCACCCCGGCCTTGAGCAGCGCAGTCAGCAGGTGCTCGTCCACACCGGAGCGTTCCACCAGGTCTTCGCGGCTCAGCCGGATCCGGGTCGGAGCCACGGCCGCCGGGTCGGGCCCGGCCTCGGTCTCTTCCCCGCGGTCCGGCACCGATACCAATCGCGGTACGGCGTAAGGCGATCCGATCGGGGGGAGCTCACCGTCGGGCTGGGCGTCCAGCTGCGCCCTGATCACCTTCAGCGGCAGGTAGTGGTCGCGCTGGGCCGTGAGGATGAACCGCAGGCGCGCGCAGTCGTACGCGGTGAACCTCCGATATCCCGACGCGGCGCGCTGCGGCGTCACCAGCCCCTCGGCCTCCAAAAAGCGAATCTTGGAGATGGTCACATCGGGGAAATCCGGCCTCAACAGATCCAGGACCGCCCCAATCGACATCCCGGCAAGAGCCGGGCTATCGGGCGCGCTCACTACCCTCCCGAACCTCCATCGTCGTCACCCTGCTTGGGTCCGGTCAAAAACACCAACCGGAACTTGCCGATCTGCACTTCGTCGCCGTTGGCCAGCACCGCCGAATCGACGGGCTCGCGGTTGACGTAGGTGCCGTTCAGGCTACCGACATCCACGACGTGAAATTCATTGTTTTCCAACCTGAATTCGGCGTGGCGGCGGCTGACGGTGACGTCATCGAGGAAGATGTCGCTGTCGGGATGCCGACCGGCGGACGTGATGGGCTGGTCGAGCAGGAACCGCGATCCGGCGTTCGGTCCCCGCTTGACGACCAGCAACGCCGAGCCGGCCGGGAGCCCCTCGACCCCGGATACCGCGCTCTCGGTCCCCGCTTGGGCGGGGGCGTCCAGTTCGTTGAGGAAGTCGGCGCGGAAGACCGAAGTCGTCTCAACCGTGACTTCGTCAGAGGTCTGGTCTTTCCCCATATCCGAGTCCATGTCCGTCACGCGCTGCTCCTCACTGGCCGCTGTGGCGTTATCCGACCGGGCGGCACGCCCGGTTCTCCTCTGGGTTTCCTGAGTTTTTCTCGGCCCCGTATTGCTTATTACTTGACTGTCTAGTGCCTTCGCGTGTCGATCAAGTGTCGATCTGTCGACCGTACCGCGCACCGGTCCGCGATGCCCCCACCACCTGATGATCGAAATCCCGACCGGGCGCGCCGCCCGCGTCGGCGAGCGGGGCTGGCAGGCACATTAGCAACCGTCATTCGGTCAGCGTCCCGCGGTAGGCCTCGGCGTCGAGCAGCGCGGAAATCGCCGACTGAAGTTCGGCGCCGTCGGCAACCTGGACATCCACGAGCCAGCCGGCGCCGTAGGGGTCGGAGTTGACCAGCTGCGGACTGCCCTCCAGCTCGCCGTTGACCGCCGACACCGTCCCCGAGACCGGGGCGAACAGGTCCGACACCGATTTCGTCGATTCCACCTCGCCAAACGATTCGCCCGCGCTCACCTGGCTGCCCACGTCGGGCAGCTGGACGAAAACGACGTCGCCCAGGGCCGACTGCGCAAAGTCGGTGATTCCGACCCGGACGGTGTCCTCACCGCTTCGTCGAACCCACTCGTGTTCGGCGGTGTAATGCAGATCGGACGGAATATCGCTCACGGGGGATCCTGTTCTGGTCGCTTCTCACTTGACGGGCTGAGCGTATTGGTGCGGTTTTGGTTGTCGCAAGGTGGTCACCTCCACGCGGTCGGCCTGCTGCACCGACATCCGCGCCCCGACGCGCTTGATGCTGTCTTCCGCGCCGCCCGGGATGTTCATGGCTGCGGCCAGCGTGGGCGGATCGCCAATCGCCAGAATCGAATACGGCGGCGACAGGTTCTTGGTGTCGATGGTCAACGAGCCGGGCGTACCCACAATCCAGGTATCGACACCCACCCGCACCGACTGGTGCGCGTCGTTGACCTCGATCGCTTCGGCGCCGGCGGCGCGCAACTCGTTGACCACGTCGAGCATCGCCTCCGGTGACACCCCGGGGCCGGGGTCATCGATCGTGATCGTGACACCTGGCCCGGTGGCGCCCACGGCGCCGACCAAGATGGACAGCGCGTTCAGCCTGGCCTGGGCGCTCTGGATGGCGGCCTGATCGGTGTTGCCGGAGGCCTGCAGGGAATTCAGCGTGTTCTGTAGTTCCCCGACTTCGGTGTTCAGCGTGGCCTCACGCTGCCGCAGCGAATCCAACAGCACCAACAGGTCGGCCGGGCGGGCGGTGTCGAGCGAATCGCCCGACTTGGTCTGGCGCACCTGGGTGACGATCGCGACCCCGAGGACGAGGCACAGCACGGTCGCCAAGATCCCGAAGCCAAGGCGGGAGCGACCGCCCCGCCGCAGGCCGGACAGCCCCGTGCGGCGAACCGGCCCGATCTCGGGGCGCGGGCGCTTGGCGGGCAGTTCATGGCGGCCATGCGGCGCGCCGTCGCCCGCCTTGTGCTCACGACTTTCCCTGTCTTTGGCCCCGCCTTGGGGGCCGGGGCGATCGGGCGGGTCCTGGTTCACGCTGGCCTCAAGCCCCGAACAGCCGGCGCCGCAGCGCGGCCGCGTTGCCGAAGATGCGAATGCCCAGGACGACGATGATGGCGGTGGACAGCTGCGTGCCGACGCCCAGCTGGTCGCCGACGTAGACGATCAGGGCGGCCACGAAGACGTTGAACACGAACGACACGACGAAAACCTTGGGGTCAAAGATCCGTTCGAGGTAGGCGCGCAGCCCGCCGAACACCGCGTCGAGCGCGGCCACCACCGCGATCGGCAAGTAGGGCTGGACGGCCTCGGGGACGGCGGGGTGGAAGATCAGGCCGAGCACGATGCCAACGGCGAGCGCCGCGATGCCGATCATGCGCGGCACCCCACGCCGGCGAGCGGGATCGGTCTGGGGAGAAGTTGTCTCACTAGGGCCCAATCTGTTTGGCGAACTTGACATCCCGGATCGATCCGGCGGGCAGCGACAGACCGTCGGCGACGTTCACGGTGACGACGACGCCGTAGGAGGCCTCCAGCAGCCGCAGGCGCTGCAGGCCGGGGCTGCTGTCGAAGACGTCTCGCATCGCGTGCGGCGGCCCGACCGCGAGGATCTGGTAGGGGCTGCTGGTGGGGTTGTTGTCGACCAGGATCGCCCCGCCGGCCTGCCGGATGGTCACGTTCGGCCCGATGCGCACGCCACCGACGGAGATCGCTTCGGCGCCGCTGGCCCACAACGAGTTGACGACCAGCTGCAGATCTCGGTCCAGGATGATCTGCCGGCTGCCGCTGACGCGCTGCTTGGACACGTCGGAAAGGTTCGGTCCGGCACCGGGATCCGTCACGGTCACCGTCAGACCGGGACCGATGACCGCGGTGCTGGCCGCCGCCAGGCTGAGCGCGTCGAGCCGGGTCAGCAGCCGCTGGCCCTGGGCGTTGTCCGCGAGCGCCCGGCGCTGCACGTCGTCGACCCTCGCCGACAGCGCGCTGCGTTCCTTGCCCAGCCTGGCCGCCGTGGTTTCCGACGAACGCACGCTTTGCAACAGCAGCTGCTGCGCGTTGCGGACGCCGGGGGCAACCGAGCGGGCCTGGGCGACCGCCGCGGCGAATACCGCGGCGATCAACAGCGCCGCCAGCGCCTCCCACAGCCGGCCGAAAGCCCGTTCCCGCCCGCGCCGCGGTGCGTCCGAGCCGCCGCGTCTGGCGGCGGCCGCGGCGTACCCCGGATCCAGGTGCTCCGACAGCAGGGCGCGAAGCAGCGAGGGCACCGGGATCAGCTGCGGCCGGGCCGCGGCGTGGGCGCTGCGGCCGGCGTTCGGGTCATAGCCGCCGAGCAGGCGGTCGGCGTCAGCCATGCTCACCCGTCTCGGGCGCGACCGGCTGGGGGGCAGCGTGTTTGAGCTTGGGCATGCGGCGCACCACCAACGCCATCTGCACCGCATACAACACGAAAGCCCACAGGTACGAGTACAAGCCCCAACCCAAAAAGCCCCACCCGCAGGCCCTCAGCACCCGACTCCACACCGCACCCCCCGTGCCCAGCAGCACCAACGGGAAGCCGGACATCAACGCGAAGGTGGCGGCCTTGCCGATGTAGGTCACCGGCAGCGCCGACAGCCCGCGACTTCGCAGCAGCGGCAGCGTCGCCGCGAGCAGCCCGTCCCGCACCAGCAGCGTGATGACGAACCACCAGGGCACGATTCCGTCGACCGCCAGGACGATCGGGACGGTCACCATGTAGAGGCGGTCCACCGCCGGGTCAAGCAGGACGCCGAGCCGCGACGACTGGTTGAGGGTGCGGGCGATCTTGCCGTCGGCCCAGTCGGAGGCCCCGCTGAACATCAGGATCGCCACCGCCCAGCCGTTGGCGTGCGCGAACAGCAGGACGTAGATGAATACTCCGATGAGCACCAGGCGGATGGCGCTCAGGGCGTTGGGCACTGTCAGCACCCGATCGGGCGGAAGCACCTGCTCCATGAGCCGTGACATTAGTCGAACGCCGGAGGTGAAGCTGGCCGCGCACTCGGCGGCCGAACGCCCTAGCGGAACACCCCGGGCAGGCTCAGGGTCGACAGCGTGTCATCCGACAGCGGGTTGTCGTTGACCATGTACGTCCACGTCGACGTCGGCCGTGCCAGCTTGGACAGGTCCAGACCCGGCTCGTCTTCGAGCACGTTAGCGGTTTCGAAGGTCTGCTGGGCCGCCTCGATGGCGTCGGCGGCCAGCGACGCGAAGGCGTCGACAGCCAGCCGGTGGAATTCGTCGAGCGGATTTTGCCGGCCCAGCGCGCGCAGGTGGATGCTTTCGCGGATGTCGGCCAGGTACGCCAGGTGATCCGCCCAGCCGCGGTCGAGGTGATACAGCATGATCAGCCGGCAGATCTTCTCCAGACCCTCCTCGGGGATTTCCTTGGACAGTTCCTCGTACCGATCCGGCGCCAGCTCGGCGAGTTCCTCGCGCGCGGTTGCGGTGCGCAGCAACGTGTTTCGCCGGTCGACGATGATCGCGCGCTGCTGGGCGATCAGTTGGTTGTAGCGCCAGGTGTTGGCGTGCACGTCCAGCATCCGGCCCTCGGCGACCCGCTGCGCGTGATCGAGCATCCCCGCCGCCTTGGGGCTCACGATCCGCCCGTCCTCGTCGGTTTGCATCGGCAACTTGTTGCGGTCGAGGTTGGCCGCGACGACGTCGTCCTCCCAGCTCGAGAAGAACACCGACGACCCCGGATCGCCCTGGCGCCCGGCGCGCCCGCGCAACTGGTTGTCGAGCCGCTCGGTGTGATGCCGGCCCGTGCCGACCACGTGCAGCCCGCCCAGTTCGGCCACCCGGTCGTGATCGGCCTCGTCGGACCCGCCGAGGCGGATGTCGGTGCCCCGCCCGGCCATCTGGGTCGACACCGTGATCGTGCCGAACTCGCCGGCCTCGGCGATCACCTTGGCCTCCTCGGCGTCGTTTTTCGCGTTCAGCACCACCGCCGGCACACCGCGGCGCAGCAGCCGCTCGTGCAGCTCCTCGGACTCGGCCACGTCGCGGGTGCCGACCAGCACCGGCTGCCCGGTCTCGTGCACCTCGGCGATGTGGGCGACGATCGCGTCGTTCTTGGCGGCGGCGGTGATGTAGACGCGGTCGGACTCGTCCTCGCGAATGTTGGGTTTATTCGGCGGGATCGGCGACACACCGAGCTTGTAGAACTGGCGCAGCTGCTCACCGGCGGCCAGTGCGGTGCCGGTCATTCCGCAGACGGTGGCGTAGCGATTGATCAACGCCTGCACGGTGATGGTGTCGAGCACCTCGCCGGTCTCGGTGGTCTCGATGCCCTCCTTCGCCTCGACGGCGGCCTGCAGGCCGTCCGGCCACCGCTGCAATTGCGCGATGCGCCCGCGGGAGGAGTTGATCAGATGCACCGCGTCGTCCCGCACGATGTAGTGCACGTCGCGATGCAACAGCACGTGCGCGTGCAGCGCCACGTTGACCTCGGTCAGCGTGGTCCCGACGTGTTCTTCGGAATACAGATCGATGCCGCCGAGCGCCTTTTCCACCTTGCGGGCGCCGACGTCGGTCAGGTGGACGTTGCGGCTGTCGGAGTCCGTGTCGTAGTCGGTGCCGGCGTCCAGTTCACCGACCAGCTTGATGATCTCCAGTCGCGGTGTCTCGCGATGCGTGGTGCCGGCCAGGACCAGCGGCACCAGCGCCTCGTCGACCAGCACCGAGTCGGCCTCGTCGATCAGGGCCACGTCGGGGTTCGGCGAGACCAGGTCGTCGACGTCGGTCACCAGCTGATCGCGCAGCACGTCGAAGCCGATCTCGTTGACCGAGGCGTAGGTGACGTGGCAGCCGTAGGCGGCCCGCCGCTCCTCGCTCGTCGAGTCCGCGGTGATCCAGCCGACGGTCAGCCCCATCGCTTCCAGCAGCGGGCCCATCCACTCCGCGTCGCGGCGGGCCAGATAATCGTTGATGGTCACCACGTGCACGTGCCGACCGGCCAGGGCGTATCCGGCGGCCGCGATCGCCCCCGACAGGGTTTTGCCCTCACCGGTGGCCATCTCGATCACGTCGCCGGCAAGCATCCGCAGCGCACCCAGGAGCTGCACGTCGAACGGCCGCAACCCGGTCGTCCGCTCGGCCGCCTCCCGCGCGATCGCGAGGAACTGCGGGATGTCGGCGGATTCCGCGAGGTCGTCGAGTTTGAGCAGCCCGGTCGCCTTGCGCAGCTTCTCGTCGCTGAGGTCGGCGGCTTCCTTGTCGTACTCCGACGAGGCGGTGACGTCCGTAAGGGACCGGCTGCGGTTCTTTTCGGTGCTGGCGCCCAGCAGTCGCCAGAACCGGCTACTCAGGCGTCCGGGTTGGGTCCGGGTGGTCTTTGACACAGGTCAACGGTACGCGAGCCGCCGTCGGGCGCGAGGGTGCGTGTCTGTACCGCGACACGCCGTAATCCGTGGCAATCTGCGCACGGTCGCGGGCTCGTCGGCGCCCGTCACGCCAGGTTCGACCGGCGCGGGTAGGCGACGGCCGGGTCGGTGAGCACGTTGACGACGGCAGGCAACCCGCTGGAGAACGCGCGTTCCAGCGCGGGCCGCAGCTCGACCGGCGCGGAGACCAGTTCGCCGTGGCAGCCCAGGGCGCGCACCACCCCGTCGTAGCGGGTGCCGGGCCGCAACTCCGCCACCACCGAATAGCCGTACAGCGCCTCCATGGGGTGCTTTTCGAGGGCCCAGATCCCGTTGTTGCCGATCACCGACACGACCGGCACGCCGTGCCTCGCCAGGGTGTCCCACTCCATGCCGCTGAAGCCGAACGCGCCGTCGCCCTGCAGCAGCACGACCTGACGGTCGGGCCGCGCCAACTTGGCGGCCAGTGCATAACCGGGGCCCGATCCCAGGCAGCCGAACGGGCCGCTGTCCAGCCAGCAGCCCGGCAGGTAGCTGTCGATCACCCGGCCGGCATAGGACCCGAAGTCGCCGGCGTCGATGACGACGATCGCGTCGCGGTCCAGCATTGGCGCCAGCTCCGCGTACACCCGCATCGGATGCAGCGGGACCCGGTCGTCGGCGAGCTCGGCTTTTTCCTGGGCGCGCGCCGCCGCCTCGGCCGTGCGCAGCTCGTCGACCCACCCCTGGTGCCCGGCACCGCCCGCCGCCAGGGCGGCCAGGATCGAGGTGAGGTCGCCGTACAGCCCGGCCGCGATGGGACGCGGATGCTCGCGGCCGGGCTCGGCGCGGTCGGCCACGACGAGCTGGGTCTGGGCGCCGAAGACCTTGCCGAAGCCCAGCCGGAAATCCATTGGCACGCCGACGATCAGCGCCACGTCGGCCTCCCCCAGTGCTTTGGCGCGGACGCGCGAAAACGCCATCGGGTGGTCGGCGGGCACGACGCCGCGGGCCATCCCGTTCATCAGCACCGGGATTTGTCGTTCCTCGGCGAGGCGCAGCAGCGCCCCCTCCGCGTGTCCCCACCAGACGTTGGTGCCCGCCATGATCACCGGCCGCTGCGCGGCGGACAGCAGGCCGGCGGCGCGGTCCAGCGCCCGGGCATCCGGGGCGGGGCCCTGCGGCAGCGCGGTCAAGGCGCCCGGTGAGTTGTCGTCCTCCGACATTGAAAAGGCGTGATCCATGGGGAAGTCGACGAAGGCCACACCGGACGGGGCGCCCACCGCCGCCCGCAACGCCTCGTCGACCAACCGGCCGGCGTCCCCGGCCGACTGCGCCGTCGCGGCGAATCGCGCCAGTGGGGCCACGAACGGCACATGGTCGATCTCCTGCAGCGAGCCCATGCCCCAGCGCAGCGCGGGAGCCCGGCCCCCCAGGACCACCAACGGCGACTGGTTCTGCTGCGCGGCCGCCATCGCGCTCATCCCGTTGGTGACGCCGGGCCCGGCGGTGAGGGCGGCTACGCCCGGCAGCCTCGTCACCTTTGACCAGCCCTCGGCGGCGAACGCCGCGGTCTGCTCGTGCCGGGTGTCGATCAGCCGGATTCCCTCGGCACGGCACCCGTCGTAAATGGAAAACAGGTGGCCGCCCGACAACGTGAAGACGGTGTCGACGCCGCTGGCCTTGAGCCGCCGCGCGATGAGCCGGCCGGCGTGCAATGTTTGTGTGGGGATGGCGTCGGTACTCATTACCGCAGCCTATCCAGATCCTTCGGGTACCTTCGCCGAAGGATTTTCGTTGAGCACAGGCTGGACACCTCGGCCGTAAGGAGACCTCGACCATGGGCCCGAAGCCGTTCAAGCCGTCGATCGACTGGTCGGCGGCACCCATGGATTCGCTGCGGTGGATCGCCATCGCCTGGGCAATCGGGGCCGTGTGTCTGCTGGCCGTGCTCGTCGCGTTTCGGTTTCTCACGCCGTGGGGCCGGCAGTTCTGGCGGATCACCCGCGGATATTTCGTCGGTCCGGCGAGCATCAAGGTGTGGCTGATGCTCGGCGTGTTGTTGCTGTCGGTGCTCCTGTCGGTGCGCCTCACGGTTTTGCTCAGCTATCAGGGCAACGACCTCTACACCGGGGTGCAGAAAGCGGTCCAGGGCATCGCGGCGGACGACGACAACGTCAAACAGTCTGGGATCCATGGCTTTTGGATGTCGATCGTGATCTTTTCCGTGCTGGCGACGCTGTATGTCATCCGGTTCATGATCGACATCTATCTGACGCAGCGGTTCATCATCGCCTGGCGCATCTGGCTGACCGCCCACCTCACCGATGACTGGCTGGGCGGCAAGGCATATTACCGGGACCTGTTCATCGACAACACGATCGACAACCCGGACCAGCGCATCCAGCAGGACATCGACATCTTCACCGCCAATGCCGGCGGCACGCCGAACATCCCGTCCAACGGGACCGGCAGCACGTTGCTGTTCGGGGCCGTCAACGCGGTGGCCTCGGTGATCTCGTTCGCGGCCATCCTGTGGCAGCTGTCGGGAGATCTGGACGTTTTCGGCGTGGTGTTGCCGCGCGCGATGTTCTGGACGGTCCTCGTCTACGTGCTGGTCGCTACCCTGGTCGCGATCTGGTTGGGCCATCCGCTGATCCAGCTGAGCTTCAACAACGAAAAACTCAACGCCGCCTTCCGTTACGCCCTGGTGCGGTTGCGCGACGCGGCCGAGGCGGTGGGCTTCTACCGCGGTGAACGAGTCGAGCGAGCGCAACTGTGGCGGCGCTTCACGCCGATCATCGGCAACTATCGCAAGTTCGTGCGCCGGACGATCATCTTCAACGGGTGGAACTGGTCGGTGTCGCAGGTGATCGTTCCGCTGCCGTGGGTGATCCAGGCGCCGCGGCTGTTCGCCGGAAAGATCGACTTCGGCGACGTCGGCCAGAGCGCGACGGCCTTTGGCAACATTCAGGATTCGCTGTCGTTCTTCCGCAACAACTACGACGCGTTCGCGGCGTTTCGGGCAGCGATCATCCGGCTACACGGGCTTGTCGACGCCAACAGCCAGGGCCGCGCGCTGCCGACCATTCTGGTCAAGCCGAGCGAGGAGGCGACGGTCGAGCTCCGCGGTGTCGAGGTGCGCACGCCGGGCGGTGACCAGCTGATCGATCCCCTCGATGTGCAGTTAGACGAGGGTGACGCGCTGGTGATCACCGGGCGGTCCGGCGCCGGAAAGACCACGCTGCTGCGCAGCCTGGCCGAACTGTGGCCCTACGCGTCGGGGACGCTGTGCCGTCCCGACGGCGACAACGCGACGATGTTCCTGTCGCAGTTGCCGTACGTGCCGCTGGGCAATCTGCGCACCGTCGTGTGCTACCCGAACTCGCCGGACGACGTCTCCGACGATGCGCTGCGCGAGGTGTTGACCAAAGTGGTTCTCGCGCCGCTGATTGACCGGCTGGACGAGGAGCAGGACTGGGCCAAGGTGCTTTCCCCGGGTGAGCAGCAGCGGGTCGCGTTCGCGCGCATCCTGCTCACCAGGCCGAAGGCCGTCTTCCTCGACGAGGCCACCTCGGCGCTGGACGAGGGCCTCGAATTCGCGCTCTACCAGCTGGTGCGCGCCGAGCTGCCGGACACCGTCCTGGTCAGTGTGAGTCACCGGCCCACCGTCGAACAGCACCACGACCAACAGCTCCACCTGTTGGGCGGCGGCGAATGGCGGCTGGGCCCGGTGGAAAAGGAGCCCGCGCCCGTTTAGCGCCCGCGCCCCGCGTGCGCTCCGGCGCGATGTCCTAACGCGCCTGCGCGCCCCCGGCCCCGCGGCCCGCGTGCGCTCCGGCGCGGCGACCGAAGAACGATCCCTCCCCCAGCTGCGTGCCGCTGGCGTAGCCCTTGCCGTCCTGGGCGATGTTGGACGCGCACGCCCCGACCGCGTACAAGCCGGGTACCGCCGAGCCGTCCTCGCTCAGCACCTGGCCGTCCACCGAGGTGGCCAGCCCGCCGACGGTGAAACCGGCGTACATTGCCTTGCCCAACGACATGTCGAACGCGCCCCACGGGCCCTTGTCTTGCGGCGCAAGGAATTCCGGTTGCTTGTGGAAGTCGGGGTCCTCGCCGCGGGCGGCATGGGTGTTGTAGCGCTCGAGCGTCGCGACCAGGTTGCCCTGCGGGATGCCGAGCGCGGCTTCCATCTCGGCGACGGTCTCCCAGCCGTCGATCAGCGGCACCAGCGGCATCTTGGGATGCTCCAGGTGCGCCTCGTCGACGATCAAAAACGCCGCGCTGTCCGGCTGGTCCATGATGAAGCCGGCGGTCCGGGAGTGGTAGGAATCCTCGGCGACGAACCGCTGGCCGAGCTTGTTCACGATGATCCCGGTCAGCAGGATCGACGGCGGGTACGGCGGGGCCGTGATGAAGATTTGATCCATGTGCTGGGTGGCGCCGCCGGCGGACTCACCCAGCCGGATGCCCAGGCCGTCGTCATAGGTGTTGCCGAGCACGAACGGCTTCTCGCCCAGTTTGGGGGTGTACTTGGCTACCATCTCCGGGTTCATCACGAAGCCGCCGGCAGCGATGATCACCGACTTTGCCTTGATCGCACCGGTTTCGGTGAAGCGCTTCCACGCCACGCCGGTTACTGCGCCGGAGTCGTCGACGACGAGCTGGGTGGCGCCCGTCTCGTAGCGTATTTGCACGCCGAGGCTCGCGGCGCGTTTGAGGAGCAGGTCGACCACCATGCTGGCACCGCCGGTGTCGCCGGGCACGGGCACCTTGTGGCCTCGCGGCGCCGGTACGGCCTTTTCCAGGAAGGGCCACACCTTCTCGTTGCCCGTGAACATCAACCCCTCGGTGTTGGGCTGGATCACCGCCTTGCCCGGGAAGTAGCTGCGCTCGAACTGAAAGCCCAAGTCTTCCAGCCAATTGAAATGCTCGACGCTGCCCTCGCAGTACGCGCGGATCTTGGCGTGGTCCGGCTGCCGCGACACGGCGACCAGATACTTGTACATCTCCTCGGGCGAATCGGGATGCCCGGTGGCCTGCTGGACGGCGGTCCCGCCCCCGAGGTAAAAGTGGCCTCCCGCAAGGGAAGTGGTGCCGCCCGCCGCGGCCGCGCGCTCGAGCACCAGCACCCGCGCACCCGAGGCGGCCGCACTGACCGCCGCGCAGCCACCGCCGATGCCAAAGCCGATCACCACCACATCGACGTCGTCCGACCAAGACGTCACCGTGGTCGCGCTGATCGTCGCTGGAATCTCGGTGCTCACCGCTGCTGCTCCTGTTTGATGTAGTCGTAGAAGGGCCTCATCTCGGGCGCGATGTAGGCGATTTCAAGAAACGGCACTCCCGCCTGCCGCGCCGACACATAGGCGAATTGGATGCCGCCGGCCATCACGCCCTGCTGCACGACCGGCGCTTTTTGGCCCGCGGCCTCGGCCAACGCCGCGTCGAACTGTTCGGGGCTCCCCACCTCCACGCAGATGTGGTGCAACCCCGCCCCCGATTCCCGGAGGAAGTCACTATAGATGTTCTCCCCGCGGACCGGTTGGATCAGCTCCAACTGCATGTCCCCGAGGTAGCTCAGGGAGATGCTGGCGACGAAATCGGCCGGCTTGCCAAGATAGCTGCACGTCTCCGGAGCAAAGTGCACGTCGGGTATCCGCACCCACTTCCGGACGCCTAATAAGCCGGTGAGGGCCCTTTCGGTGGCGTCCAGGTCCGGGGTGACCCATGCGATCTGCGTCGGCGGTTGAGGCGTAGGGGTCATCGTCTCGCAGGATAGCCCAGGGCGGCGGCCGCCAGAAAGGGCCGGCCAAACTTTGCCGTGACAGGCCGCCTGGGCCCCGGAAAGGGGCGATGAACACGTTCTAATTCCGCCGGGTCAATGCTGGCTCAGCACGTCTACCAGCAGCCCGAGCTGGGCGTCGAACACCGCCGACGGGTCGGTCAGGGTATCGGCGCCGTATTGCCCGAACACCTCGAGGCTGATGGCGCCGAGCACACCGGCCCACAACAAGAAGCACTTGGCGATGACCTGGTCGTCCCCCGGAAACCCGAACTCGTGGCGAATGCGTTCGAAGTCCGACGACATCGGTTGTGGCGCAAGGTCACTCGTCAACCGGATGTCCCCGGTGGCGATTCCGGCGGCGACGGCGTCGAAGATGGCCCCCACCACGCGGGTGCCGGCCGGGACTGTGCGCTCCGCCGGCGCGTGATATCCGGGCACCGGGCTGCCGTAGAGCAGCGCCCACCGGGCGGGATGGGCGACGGCCCACCGCCGCGCCGCCCGCGCGATCGCGATGACGTCGTCGCTCCACAGGTCGCCCACCGTCTCGCGGGCCCGGTCCACCGCGTCGGCCAGGTCGGAATAGGCGTCAACCAGCAGCAAGGTCAGCAACTCGTCGCGGCTGGAAACGTACCGGTACACGGCCGAGGACACCATGCCCAGATCGCGGGCGATGGCACGCACCGACAACCCCGCGGCGCCGCGATCCACCAGCTGACGCCGGCCCAGTTCGACGATCCGCGCCTCGATCTGCTCCCGCGATTCCTGGCGTTTGCCCACGTGGCCAGTCTGGCACAACCGAGATCACCGCTCTTGCTTTTCGAACCGGGCTGTGGCAGCGTGTCGAGCAATGAGAGCACCGCTCTCACAATCTTCGAGAGGACTGACCATGGCGACGCGTTACGAAGAACCGGGGCGGCTGGTCCGGGCCGCCAACACCGTGATCCGCTGGTTTGCCGAGCTGGGAATCAGCATCGCCGGGACCCGGGCGCTGCGCGTCCGTGGCCGCAAAAGCGGAAAACCCCGGGCGGTGGTGATCAACCTGTTGAGCGTCGACGGCGTCGACTATCTGGTCTCGCCGCGCGGGAACACGCAGTGGGCGCGCAACGTCCGGGCCGCGGGCGTCGTCGAGGTCGGCCCGCGCTGGCGGAGGCGACGCTCCCGGGTCAGCGAGGTCGACGATGCCGCCAAGCCCGACGTGCTGAGGCGCTACCTGGCGCGGTGGTACTGGCAGGTGAAGGACTACGTCGGCGGGTTGACGCCCGACTCCACCGATGATCAGCTGCTCGCCGGCGCACCGGCCATCCCCGTGTTCGTGCTCGAACCCGCTCGGTAGGGCGCGTCAGCGCGGGTTGGTCGTTGCCCCGAGATCCTGGCGGACCTGGTCGGAGGCGGCCCGCCACGACACCGCCGCGGGCAGATCTCCCCACACGCTGTTGAAAATTCCGACGATCTCCCCCGGCCCGCCGTTGGGTGCGAGGTACACCGGCCCCCCGGAGTCGCCCCGCTGGCTCTGGACGCCGTGCGACATGGTGAACCAGCCGTTGTTCACGCTTTCGACGGTCCCGCACGTCTCCCCCGTTATGACGCCGAAATGGCATACGGCTTCGCCCGGCTGCAGCGTCGCGGCGGGGTTGGATTCCAGTGGGCGCCCGCCGGGCAGGACGTTGTTAGCCGTGACGCCGCTGTCCAGCACGATCGCCTCGTAGTCGTTGATCGCCTGGTCGGTGGCCACGGTGGTGCCGCTGGGCGTGTTGTCGCGGAACGTCGCGAGGCGGCCGATGACGTTGTGTTCCCGGTCGTAAACGACCCCACTACCCCGGCAATGCCCCGCGGTGAACGCGATCTTCAGCCCCGGGTCGACGTAGCCCAGCGTGCAGACGCGATTGTCCTGATGGATTTCCATCCCGGGAAACACCACCGGATCCGCTCTGGCGGGCGCCGGCGGTAGCCACGATGCCAGGGCCGCAAAGGAAGCCGACGCGGCGAATGCGCGCATTGCCAGGCGGTGCACCATGAGCCCCCATCCGTCCGTGAAAAGGCCGATCCGAAGGGTGACGTTACGACTTAGTCTCACCCCTCGTTGATCTTTTCGCACGTGATGGCGCTGGCGTTACCCCGGCGTGACCAGCGGGACGGCGTCGGCGGGCGTGCTCGCCACGCGCGGCGCCCACCCCGGGGGCCCGAAGACGAAGCCGAGCCGGTCACGCAGGCGTTTCGCCGATCGCCAGTCGCGGGCGATGGCGACGTATTCGCGCGTCTGCAGGTTCCAGATGTTGAACGTGTCGACCCGCTTGGTGAGGCCGTAGTGCGGGCGAAACAGCTCCGTCTGGAAGGTCCCGAACAGCCGGTCCCAGATGATCAGGATGCCCCCGTAGTTCTTATCCAGATACGGCTGATCCATGCCGTGGTGCACGCGGTGATGCGACGGGGTGTTGAAGACGAACTCGAACGGCCGGGGCAGCTTGTCGATGCGCTCGGTGTGCACCCAGAATTGGTAAATCAGGTTCAGTGACCAGCTGAAAAACACCATCCAGGGTGGAAGCCCCAAGAGCGGCAACGGCGCCCACATCAGGATCTCGCCGCTGTTGTTCCACTTCTGGCGCAGCGCGGTGGCGAAGTTGAAGTATTCGCTGGAGTGGTGGGCCTGGTGCGTTGCCCAGATCAGCCGCACCCGGTGGGCGATGCGGTGGTAGGTGTACCACAGCAGGTCGACACCGAGGATCGCGATCACCCACGTGTACCACCGCTGTGCCGAAAGGTGCCACGGCGCCAGGTAGGCATAGATGCCGGCATAGCCGAACAGGGCCAGCGCCTTCCAGCCGGCTGAGGTGGCGATCGAAACCAGCCCCATCGAGAGGCTCGCCGCCGCATCGCGGGCGAGGTACGCGCCCGACGCGTGCCGGGCGGGATAGGCACCCGAGGACTCGATGCGCTCCAGCTTGCGGGCCGCCGTCCATTCGAGAACCAGCATCAGCAGGAAAAACGGAACGGCGAACAGCACGGGATCTCGCATCTGCGCCGGCAGCGCGAACCACAACCCGGTGACAGCGTGCACACGGATAGATTACTTCCACCGGCCGAGGTTGGTAACGGCCCGTACCAATGAGGTGTTGAGCGCGTGACCGCAGTGGTGGTGATCGGCGCCGGGTTTGCCGGGCTGTGGGCGGCCCTCGGCGCCGCCCGGCGCCTCGACGAGCTCGGCGTGCCGGCGGGCACGGTCGGCATCACCGTGTTGAGCGCCCAGCCCTTCCATGACATCCGGGTGCGCAACTACGAGGCGGAGTTGAGCGACTGCCGGATCCCGCTCGCCGACCTCCTCGATCCCGTCGGCGTTGCGCACGTCGCCACCGAGGTGACCGCCATCGACCCCGGCGCCCGCTCGGTCGCCACATCGGGCGGTGCGGTGTTCGGCTATGACCGGCTGGTGCTCGCGTCGGGCAGCCACGTGCTCAAACCCGACATACCGGGCCTGCGGGAGTACGGCTTCGACGTCGACACCCACGATGGCGCCCTTGCGCTGCAGCGCCACCTGGGCAAGCTTGTCGGCAGCGCGCCGACGCCCGGGGCGGCCTCCGTCGTCGTGGTCGGGGCCGGGCTGACCGGCGTCGAGGCGGCCTGCGAGCTGCCAAAGCGGCTGCGCGCCTTGTTCTCTCGCGGAACCGCCACCCCGCGGGTGATCTTGATCGACCGCAATCCCGCGGTGGGGTCCGACATGGGTCCCTCGGCGCGTCCGGTGATCGAAGAAGCCTTGTCACGCAACGGCGTTGAGACCAGAACGGCGGTCGGTGTCACGGAGGTCACCGAGCGCGGCGTGTCGCTGTCCTCGGGCGAACGGCTCGAGGCCGCCACCGTGGTGTGGTGCGCGGGCATGCGGGCCAGCTCGCTGACCGAGCAGCTACCGGTGCCGCGCGACCGGCTGGGCCGGGTGCAGGTCGACGACTACCTGCGGGTGGTCGGCGTGCCGTCGGTCTTTGCCGCGGGCGACGTGGCCGCTGCCCGCATGGACGACGAGCACCTGTCGGTGATGTCGTGTCAACACGGGCGGCCGATGGGCCGTTATGCCGGCTACAACGTCATCAGCGACCTGCTCGGTGAGCCGATGCTGGCCCTTCGAATACCCTGGTACGTCACGGTTCTCGATCTGGGTCCGGCCGGCGCCGTCTACACCGAAGGGTGGGACCGGGTGGTGGTCTCGACGGGCGCGGCGGCCAAGGCCACCAAGCAGACGATCAACACCCGCCGGATTTACCCGCCGCTGACCCGCGACCGCGCCGAGCTGCTCGCCGCCGCCGCGCCAGAGTTGCAGGCCCGCCCCTGATCGGGTCAGTCCGACTGCACCTGATCGCCGGCGTACCAGTGCACCGCCCGCACGCCCGGCTGCAGCGACAGTTCGGCCACCAACCGCTCGAGTTTCGCCGGGGTGTGGCCGTCCATGAGCAGATGCGCGGTCAACGTGATCTCGTCGTCCCCGGCCGGCCCCGTGTGGATGCCGCGCAGCGTCATGTCGTTGCCACTGGCGTGTTGCACGATCTGCGCGCGCGCGTACTTTTCCGTTTTCGGTCGGCAAATCACCTGCACGAGGAACGGCTGCAGGCTTTCGTCTTCCTCGTCGGTGTTGTCGCGGTCGATCAGCCGGCCGAGTGGGCGCCCGAACAGGTGAATCGCGATGACGGTGCCGGTGCCGATCAACGTGAAGATCAGGTGCCCCGACGCGGCCAGCACGCCAATCGCCGCCGAGCACCACAGGGTGGCCGCGGTGTTGAGCCCGCGGACGTTGACACCCTCGCGCAGGATCACCCCGCCGCCGAGAAACCCGATACCGGACACCACATACGACGCGACCCGCGTCGGGCTGGTGTCCTCGGTGGCGACGGCGTACAGCACGAACAGCGTCGCGCCCGCGGCGACCAGCGCGTTGGTGCGCAGGCCCGCCCGCCGCGCCCGCCACTGCCGCTCCAGGCCGATCAAGGCGCCGCAGCCCACCCCGACGGCAAGGCGGAGGGCGAAGTCCGCGACGCTCAATGTCTGCATGGCGGCGCCCTCCTTCCCCGCCCGCGCGCCGGTCGGCGGCAGCTAACCACGCACAGGTGAACGGCAGGTGGACCGGACCCGAACCCGTTGCCGCGCGGCCACACCCGCGAAACCGCGAGATGGCGCGACCGATGCATTGGAGCCCGAAGAGCCCGTCGTCAACTTCAACCGGTCAAGCCGCGGGGGCTTGCGCTATGCCTTGTGGAGCTGCTGGGGGCAATAGAACTTCGCCGAGATCATGGCGAAATTGGATGCGCTTTCCATATCGAACCCCGGATTATGGGTCTTCACATCGTGAACTAGCTCCAGGCCCGATTCGCCGTCGTTCAAGCACGTGCACACCGCTTTGCCGGACGTGATGGCCGCATCTGGGTTGCCGTAGTTGATGCCGACTTGCTGCAAAGCAGCGAGGAAGCCGGCGTCGTCACCCTCCGGCGGAGGCGGAGGATCGGCGTAGGCTGGCGCGGCGAGGCCGATCATGGCGGAAACGCCGAGTATCGCTAGTAGCAGTCTCATAATTCACTCTCCCAATTTCGTTGCGCACTAACTCGATTGCGCTTCGGAGGGCACGATTGTGGCCTTGTCGCCCTTTTTCAGGTGCACCGCGTGGATGCCGGGTTTTTTCGCTAGCTGCTCGAGCAGGCTGTCAAGACCTTCCTGGTCAACCGTGTGGTGCTGCACGCTTTCGGGTTTCTCCGAGATTTGTGCAACCAGACGCTTGAGTTTTTCCGGCGAGTGGGCGTCTTTGAGGTCCTTGATGGGTTTGACGCGGCCGCGCACGCCAGCATTGGCCACAACGGTGGGGCCCCCCGCGCCCAGCGCGCTGCCGAGCATGCCTGCCACCGACATCGAACTGAGCAGCCCACCCTCGCCGAGCGCGGCCGCCGGCACGGCCTCCGCTCCCCCGGCCGACAAGGCGGAGGCGACCATTCTGACGGCTGGAGTGTTCGCGGCCCAGCTGGGCGGAACCGACAACTTCCCGACCAGAGTGCCGGCATTTCCCATACCGCCCGACACCTCGCTGAACAGCGTGCCCCGGCCAAAGTGTGGCGCCGCAAGCCCGCCCCCTAGCAAGTCTCTCGGGATCGCGCCAAGCGCGCTTGGGTGAGGGGCGAACTTGAGGACCTGCGACACCGGAAGGTTAATGGCCAGCCCGATCCAGTTGTATTGCGTGGTGTAGCCCAGTGGAGTCCTTAGGGCTGTGTAGATCTGGCCAATGGTCGTAGACCAGGTTGGCCCTAGGACGGAGTCGACGATGTTGTTGAAGAAGCTGGTGTAGCCGGTGCTCACTTCTGCCAGTGCTGCCAGTATCGGGTTGCCCACCGTCAGAGGGTTGACTATTTCTGACACGAGGGACTGTGCAGCGCCGGCCGGGGTCGCAGCTGCGGCGGCCACCGCGGCCGTTTGGGTGGCGATCCCGCCGGAGTTGGTGATCTGCGGGGCCGCGGTAAACGGTGTCACCTCGGTGGCGGCCGATGACGAGCCGGCGTAGCTGTTCATCGCCACAGCGTCCTGAGCCCACATCTCGGCGTATTGGGTCTCGGTTGCCGCGATCGCCGGGGTGTTCTGCCCGAAAACATTCGTTGCCACCAGCGACGCCAGTTGGGTGCGATTGGCCGCGATCTCCACCGGCGGCACGTGCGCGGCGAACGCCGCCTCGTAGGCGGTAGCCGCCGCCGTGGCCTGGGTCGCAGTTTCGGCGGCCTGTGCGGCGGTCCCCTGCATCCAGGTCAAATAGGGCGCGACGGCGGCGGCCATGGCCAGCGACGAAGGACCGACCCAGGGGCTGCTGGTCAGTGTGTCGATCACCGACGAATAGGAGGCCGCTGTGGACTGCAATTCGGTGGCCAGCCCGTCCCATGCGGCCGCGGCGGCCCGCATCGACCCCGATCCCGGGCCCGTGTACATCCTGCCCGAGTTGAACTCCGGTGGAAACGCTGCGTAAAACATGTCTCTACCCCTTACCTGTCGGGCGAGTCTGGGTGGTCTGTGTTGGGCGACTATCCATCCGCATCGCAGTCACTCCTCGATTGCCGGGATCACGATGATGGTTGCCGCGGCGGGGTCGGCCGCAGCGACTACACCGCCGAGTGACCCAGCCACGGCACTGCCGCCCGCGGAGGAGGTCCCGGCAGCGGCGATGGCGCGTCCGGCAAGACTCGACAGGGCCATCTGGCTGAAGACGCCGCCCTCGCCGGCCAGCGCGGCCTCCGGTGCGGCCGCCAAGTTGGTGGGAAACACCGAGGCGAGCGTTTTGATTGCCGGTGCCGCTTCGGTCCAGCCCTGGGGTACCGACATACTCCCGACGAGGGCCGCCTTGCCCATGGCCCCCGATGCCGGCGCCCCGCCGAAGCTCGCGGAGCTCAGGTTTGCCACCTCCCCACTGGTCAGCGGGGCCAACGCCCCGGTGATGGGTTTGATGGCGCCGAAGGCGGCGACACCCTGCCCGTTTTGGGCATAGGCGTACGTCTGACCGAACGACAGGAACGGGCCGCCGGCCAGCGAACTGTCCCCAAAGAAAGGCGACCATATCGAGGTGAGGGACGAGTTGATTGTGTTCCAGTTGGTCAGGTCGGCCGTGAGCCCCGCCGGAAGTGGCGGCAAGTTCAACAACCCCGACGACGACGCCGCCGGCGTGGTGCTTGTCGCCATGTTCTGCAGCGCGGTCGGCAGCGAGTTGACCAACTGGGACAGCTGGGAACCGATGTTCAGGCCACCCGTTCCGCTGGACTGAGAGACGGCGGCCGCCTGCATGGGCGCGGCCGCGGAGTTCGTCGTCTGCGGCGGCTCGGTGAACGGCGTCAACTGTGACGCCGTCGCCGAGGAGGCCGCGTAGGCGTACATCGCGGCGGCGTCCTGGGCCCACATCTCGGCGTACTGGGCCTCGGTGGCCGCGATCGCCGGGGTGTTCTGGCCCAGGAAGTTGGTGGCGATCAGCGCCATGAGCAGTGCGCGGTTGGCCGTGATCACCGGCGGGGGCACCGTGGCCGCGAACGCCGTCTCGTAGGCGCCCGCGGCGATCTTGGCCTGGCTGGCCGCCTCTTCGGCCTGGGCCCCCGTCGCGTTCATCCATGCCACGTATGGGGTGGCGGCCGCCGCCATCGCGATGGACGACGGCCCGGTCCAAGGTCCGACCGCCAGGCCCTGGATCGTCGAGCCGTAGGCGGCCGCTGTCGACTGCAACTGCGTCGCCAATTCGTCCCAGGCCGCCGCGGCTGCGAGCATCGGCCCCGCCCCGGCGCCGACATACATCCGGCCGGAGTTGATCTCCGGTGGTAGCGCCCCGAAATCGAACATCTATGCCCTCCGGTCCCCTAGGTGGCCGCCATGGTAGGCGCGGTTCGGTAGCTCCGGCCGCAACCGCCCGGTAGCTCTAATGGAATCCATGGAATCCGATGCCGGGTCCACGGACCTGTACAACTCGTTTGAAGACAACAGACTCCGCTCCGTTAACTTGAAGATGAAGCTGGCCGCGCATCTACCCGCCGTCAGGGCTCCGCTGCCCAAAATATCAGGATGATCGTGATGGAAACGTATTTGTCGTGGGTTCCTGGGATGTAAGGCTAACGTAAAGAACATATCTCACGGTGTCACTCTGGCTGTGAGTACGCTGGTCGTCAGCTAACGTCTTGCTGTGTTGAAGATGTTGTGCAGCAGGTTTATAGATAGCTTTCAGCAACCTTTCAGAAAGCCATGCTATTTTATCTGTGCTCCGCAATCGACATGCGCTTGCGCGAGCTTAAACGGACGTGATTGATAAGCTCGATGGCCCCGCGTGGCTATCGTACATTCGCCATACTATTTAATGGCCGCATGCGTCATTATCCGGCAGGAAAGGACGCATTTGCGTTCGTCAATAAGTGTCCTGGGTGGCGGCGGTGCAGTGTTCGTTATTCTGGAAGAAGTGCCGTTTGCGCACGGCCGGATCCGGTGGCGCCATCGGTGTCGTCGATGTTGCTGCCGGCGGTACGCGCCGTTTGCCCACGGGCCGCTCGGCCTCGCTGAATGGACAGCTAATCGTCATGTGGTGCTCCCCTGAATTTCACCTAGCGTACGCATTGATCGCTGCCATACCGCTGATTAGCTGCTTGAAGTTCCCTGTGAGCCCGACGCAGGCCGTTTGTCGTGCTAGCGGCCCCGCCGGGTCCGTCGCTGCGTGCGCTCGCCGTGTTCGGCAGGTTGCGGAAAGCTCAATCCGCCGACCGGNCCGGTCAGCAGCCCGGCGATCTCCGCCGCCGGCGACGAGGACGACGCCGGCGAGGACAGGCCCTGCAGCGTGGCGGGCAACGCCGACATCAGCTGCGACAGCGTGTTCTGCTGGGTACCGGCCGGGGCGGCGACGGCCTGGGCCACCGCGGTCGACTGCGCGGACAGCCCGCCGGGGCTGGTGGTCTGCCGCGGCTCGACGAACTGACTCAATTGCGTGGCGACCGCCGAGGAGGCCGCGTAGCCGTACATCGCTGCGGCGTCCTGGGCCCACATTTCGGCGTACTGCGCCTCGGTGGCCGCGATCGCCGGGGTGTTTTGGCCAAGGACGTTGGTGGCGATCAGCGCCGTCAGCTGGGCGCGGTTGGCCGCGATCACCGGCGGCGGCACCGTGGCGGCGAACGCCGCCTCATAGGCCGCCGCGGCGGCCTCGGCCTGGGTGGCGGCCTGCTGGGCTTGCTCGGCCGTCGTGCCCAACCAGGCAACGTACGGCGCCGCGGCCGCCGCCATCGATGCCGACGCCGGGCCGTGCCATTCTTCACCGGTCAGTGCGGCCAGCACCGAACCGTAAGACGTTGCAGTGGAACGCATTTCGGCGGCCAGCCCATGCCAGCCCGACGCGGCGGCCAGCATCGGGCCCGAACCCGCGCCGGAATACATTCGGCCGGAGTTCACCTCGGGCGGAAGCGTCGCAAAATCCAGTTCCAGGGTCATCGCCGGCCTCGCTTCCGGCTCGCTGGGATCTGGGCGGGTGCGCTGAATTGTGTTGCGGTCAAGGCTGATACGCGCGGATGGACAAACGGCATCGGAACTTCTCCTCACGGGAAAGGGCCGATCCCGGGGCGCCTGGCCAGTGCCGGCTACTTCCGCGCATGCCAAAGCCGCAATCCGCGAAGCGGACGCGGGCGGACGAGGCCTGCCGGGGGCGAGCCGTTCAGACTGTCAGAACGGGGCCGGGGTCGGATCGAAACGAAATGGTCGATCTGGAATACGGACTATCGTCGGGACTCATTTCGCACTCACCTCCTCACGGCCTTGGCACACGGGGATGCCCTTTACCTACGCGGCTTGCACACGGGGAGGAGGGTCAGGGCGGAACGCCCGGACACCGCACCCCTCTCGTCAGAGCTTTGGCACCACACGGCGTATCCGGCTCTACTCGAGCTGGAAGCCACTTGGGCTCAACCCTTAATCCGGGAAGAGCTGTCCTGACCCTGGGCGTCTTTCGACGTTCGAGGTCAGTGGCCTGTGTCCGTGCAGACGCCTCACCTAGCGAGGTGCTTGCAGAGGCCATCGTGGCATCAGCAGCGTAGGTCAGTCAAGCCAAGCCGCGGCCGGCTTGCCGCAATTCGCCTGCCGCCCGGTTCATCCTGCGGCCGCCGGGCCGGCCATCACGGTCACGCGGAACCCGTAGCGCGAGCCATGGCCCGTCCCTCCGCCAAGCATCGCTCGGCCGCCGCGAAAACAGACCGTGCGGGTTAGCTGCTGCGGCTGGGCGGGAGCTTTATCACCCGGGCTTCGTCTCGGCCACCGCCGCCTTCAGCCCCTCGGCGAGGTCGTCGCGGGTCAGTTCCTTGAACCGGAGCAATTGGGCGTCGCTGAAGTCGGTGAGATCGCTCGCCAGCACCGCGTCGAGGTCCTCGTCGTCCAGGCGGAAGCTGCGGTGATCGCGGGCCTTCTCCACCACGTTGCGCACGAAGCCGGCGTTGCCGAGCGTGTCGATGCCGCGGATCAGGTCCCCGTCTTCGGAATAGCTCTCTTCGAGGTAGAACTTGGTGTATGACGGCAACAACACCTCGACCTCGGAGTCGGCGACGATGTCCTCGTTATCGCGTGCCATCAGCTTGGTCAGGGCGATCAGCTCGTCCGGCGTGTAGCTGAAGAATTCGATCACGGTCGAAAAGCGCCGTCGCAGACCCTGATTCACCTCGAGCATCTTGTCCATGGCCTTGGCATAGCCCGCCCCGAAGACCACCAACTCGTCGCGGTGGTTCTCCATGTAGAGCAGCAGGGTGTTGATGATCGCGTTGCCGTAGGGGTCACCCTGGTGATACCCCGTCTCGTGCAGGGTGTGCATCTCGTCGAAGAAGACCGCTCCGCCCAACGCGCCCTCGAGCATCTCCTCGGTGTTCTTTTCCGCGTCGGCCATGTAACGGCCCAGCAGCTTGGTGCGGCTGGTCTCCACCACCAGCGGCTTGCGTAACACCGTCAGCCCGCACAGCTGCTTGGCGAACGCGCGCGCCACCGACGTCTTGCCGGTCCCGGGCGGCCCCAGCAGCAGGGTGTGGCGCGAGGTCACGGGCACCGGGAGACCCATCTTCTCCCGGGCCAAGTTCACCTTGGTGGTGGATTTGATGAGCTTGATCTCGCGCTTGGCCCGCTCCATGCCCAGCATCGCATTGAGTTCGGCGTCGCCCTCGGCCAGATACTTGGCGGCCTCCTGGGCGTGGCGGGCGGCCTCCGTCTGCGCGCGCGACGGCGCGCTATCGGGATCCCACGGGTCGGTGCGGGCCTCGATCGTCTCCGGATCGGTCAGCACCAGCCGGTAGTTGGGGTTGTCGAGCGCTTCTCGGGCCGGGGCGAACTTCGGGTCCCGCGAATACACCCGTCGCAACAGCTCGACGGCTTCCTCCTCGCGGCCCACGTGCCGCAGGCACATGCCCTGCGTGTACAGGGCGATGTTGGCCGCCCCGGGAACCCGGTCCCCCTCGACGGCGGCCTCGCCGCGGCGGAAGGCCTCCTCGAAGACGCCCAAGGATGCCAGCGCGGTGGTCGCCATCGCCGCGCCCGCGGCCTTCAGCTCGGGGTGGCGCCAAGTCTTTCCCTCGGGAAACTGGACGAGCACGTCGGGCCACCGCCCGGTGCGGAAATACAGCACACCCCGCACGTAGTTGACCACTTCCTCGTCGAAGGGGTGCCGGGGCTCGACGCCGTCGAGAAGTTTCGCGGCCTCCTCGTACCGTTTCGCCTCGGCGAGGACGGCGGCATAAGCGCACGCCAGCGACTCGACGCTGGTGACGGCCAGGCGCAAAAACAACCCGTCGGACACCTCGGGCCGGAACTGGAGATCGGTGACCCCGAGGCGCCGGGTTTCCCAGCCGAACGTCCGGACCGAGGCCCACGCGCCGGCAAGCACCTCGATGCTCTGCTCCCCTGCCAGCATCCGCGCCAGCCAGCCATCGCACATCCCCGGATCAAGCGTGGTCGCCGTGGTGAACATCTGCGCAGCCACCTGCGGGTTGTGGCTTGGCTGCAGCCCGTTGACCGATATTCCGGACGCCAAAAGCCCGGCGACCATGGCATTACGGGCGTCTTCGGCGGTGGATTGGGGCCGCGTCATTGCGCTGCGGATACGCTCGCTGCGCCCTCCCGAACCTGACCGAGCGACAGCACCAGATCCTCGTCATCGAGCAACGGACGGCTGGGCACGACCAGGAGCGGGCGGGCCGCCGGGGCGGGCAAGCTGGCGCGTACCGCCGCCAGTTGGCGGCCGGTGAGCCGGTTGAGGCCCGACGAAACCTTTCGCGGGAGCCGGCCTTCGCTGTGGTAGCGCACCCATGCCGCCAGCTGGGGCCGGCCGCCGCTGGTGTCGAGCCGGACCGTGATCACGGCGGCCCCCACGTCGGGCAGCAACAAGTGCTCAAGGGTCTCGGTGGAGATGTCCGACGGGGTCAACCAGAAGCTCGAGGCGAACCCGTTGAAGTGCTTCAGGTGCCGCCATCCGGGACGGCTCCACGTCGGTTCCAGGTCGGCCAGCACGGCGCTGTCGACCTCGGCGAGCTCGTCGGCGGTCAACGGCCTGGCCACACACGACTGTCCGTCGAGATCCTGGGCGAGCCGTTCGGTGGCCGCCGCCAACGTCGATGCGAGCGAATCGCGGGCCGCCACGGCGGCGACGTTGCGCTGCGGGTTCATCCGCAATACCAGCCAGGTGCGGCGTACGTAGGAGGTGGGCTCGTCGCTCACCAGCCCCCACTCTTCGGGCCCCCAGTCATCCAGCTTCGATTTCTCGGCGGCTCTGACCTCGGGGCCGCCGCGGCGAACCTTCATCGTGACCACGTCGATGCCGTCGAGGTGAATATCGAACTGGCGCAAGCCATCAGCGACAGCGTGCACCGGCAGGATGCCGGCCGTCGTCCGGTGCCGGTGGCGCCCGGAGGCGTCCTCCTCCCCGCCGTCGACCACGATCACGCTCACCAGGTGGCCTTCGTACTGGCGTACGCCGACCTTGTCACGCCCGAAGCGGCGCTGGTGGTCGATCGCGGGCGTGCATCCCGCGGTCAGCGCGGTGCCGGGGTCGGCGGACCAGTCCCACAGCCACGTGGCCAGGCCGGAGGTCACGGTGAGCCCGTGGTGGGTGACGAGCGACAGCAGCGTCACCACCGACGCCAGCCCCACACCCACCCAGAACGCGATGTGGTGCTCACCCTGCCAGGAGGCCGGGCAGTGGCTGGCCACCAACAGGATCAGGATGTCGACCAGAAACACCGCGGTGACGCGCGGCCACGCCAAGGACAGTCCAAAACTGCGTTGAGCCTTCATTACTATCGCTGCTCCGACCTCATTGCTGCTTGCGTGTTCGCTTGATGAACACCGCGATCCCGAACACGGCGCCGCCGATCAACAAGGCCGCGGTCAACCCTCCGGCTGCCACCCATATTGGCACCATATCGCGGTGGGGGGCCGGCTTCGGGATGTTCAGGGGCGCCGACAGTTGCTGCGGCGCCTTCACCGGACCCTCGGGTACATCCCAGGTCAGCGCCGCCACCGGGTCGATCACGCCGTATCCGACCTGGTTGTCGACCCCGCGCGCCGGCGCCCTGGCGGTGCGCTCCAGCCGGTTGATGATCTGGTACGCCGATAGCTGGGGATACTTGGCGCGAACGAGGGCGGCCACGCCGGACACGATCGCGGTCGAGAAGCTGGTGCCGGCCGGGACCAGCAGCGTGTTGTCCGGGCCGTCGATGGCGTTGATCAGGCCGTCGTCCCGGGGCGAGAGCCCGATGACGTCGGTGCCCGGCGCGGCGATGCCGACCCACGGTCCGGCGACACTCGTCGAACCCTGCCCGCCGCCCTGGGTGAGCGGCCGGCCCTCGGTGTCGACCGCGCCGACCGTCAGGACGTAGTCGCTGTACCAGGACGGAGTCACCACCGTGCTGACACCGCTCCAGCCGCGCGGGTCCTTGGGCTGCATGGGATCGTAGGCCGGGTTTTGTTTGCAGTCCTTCTTGCTGGTGTCCCCGGCCGCGGCCACGATGACGACGTTCTTGTCGACCGCCGCGTACCGCACGGCGGCGCCCAGCGTGCGCTGGTCGACAATGTTGCGCGCGCTCATGCAGGTCACGTCGGAGATGTTGATCACCGTGGCGCCCAGGTTCGCGGCGTGCACGATCGCCCGCGCCATGGTCTCGACGTCGTCGATCTTTGCCCGGGTCTGCGGATCCTCGTCCCCGGTGTAGGCGTCCTTGAGGCCGAACGCCTGGCTGGACTGCCGGATCGAGATGATGTCGACGTCCGGGGCGATCCCGCTGTAGGCGTCGGGCTGCGACGACGGGGCTCCCGGCGGCGCCGGGGGCGGGGGTGGCGNAGGTTCCGGCGGCGCGGGAGGCGCTGGGGGCGCGCCGAACGGTCCCGGAGGCGCTTCCGGTGGCGGAGGCACCATCGTCACCGTCTGGGGCAGCGGCGACAGGGTCACCGTCTGCGGCGGCGGCGCCTTGGGGGGCGGCTCCGTGGTGGGGATGGTGACCGGCTTGCGCGGCGCCGCGGGCGGCGCAGCGGCGCCGTTGGCCGGGGCCGCGCCGATCATCGACGCGACGATGGTGCCGTGCGCGTCGCAGTCCGACAGCCCGTCGCCGGACATGATGTAGTCCCCGCCGGGGATCAGGTGCGGAAACCGCGGGTGCGGCGTCACACCGGTGTCGATGACCGCGACCTTCTGCCCCGCGCCGCGCCCGAACTGCCACGCCTCCTGCAGGTTCAGCATGTCCATGTACTTCGGCTGCAGCCGGAAGTCGGTGCCGGGCAGCACCCCGACCTCGGTGCAGTAGGAGTTCTGCTTCATCGGCGCCGGCGGTCCCGGCGGACCGTCCGGCGGCACCGCACCCGGATCAACCGTCGGCGGGGAGATCGCCGACGCGGGTGGCAAACCGGCTAGTGCACCTGAAGCGAGCAGGAGAGCGGCGACGGTCGCGCGCGAAGCGCGACCGCGCCACCCCTTGCTTTTAGCGGTAACGGATCGCCGCATAAACATTCATCAGCCAGAATGCCAACGGGAAGATGGGCATCAGGCACAGGTACTCGACGTATTCCACCAACTTGCGGAACAGCGGGCTGTAGATGGTGTTGGGCACGACCGCCGCGGCCGTCATACCCAGCGCCGGCAGCACGACGAGGATCGCCACGCAGATCGACACCGCCAGCGGCGACTGCAGCCCCAGGGCGTAGCGCACCACCACCGCGGCGACGATGAGCACCGCCGTCGAGGCAAGGGTGATGGCCTGCCAGCGGTCGACGTAGGAACGCCCGCGCAACATCAGGAAGCCCGCGCTGAAGCCGGCCAGCAGCAGCGGCAGCCAGCGCTGGAAGGTGTGCGGATCGGACAGGGAGGCCAGCGAGACCACCATCAGCACGCCCAGCCCCAGCAGCAGACCCGTCAGGAACGACCGGGCCCGCTCGGCCTGCAGCACCACATCCCGGACGGACGCGGGACCCTCCAGGACGGGAGCGCCGCCGTCGGGCCGCACCACCGTGGTGGGCAGATCCGGCCGCGCCTCGAACACCCACCGGCTGGTGGCCGACGGGAAGACGGGCAGCCGAATGCCGGCCAACCGGCGCGACAAGGCCGGCGCCGCCTGGTAGGTCAGCACGCAGACCAGCACCACGCAGGTGAAGTTCGTGACCGCGCTGGTATTTGCGACCATGCGTGCCAGGCTGGCGATCGCCGCCACCGCGCTGATGGTGACGATCGCGGTGTAGATGCCAAGCCGGCGACCGGTGAAGCGCAGGGTGAGCGCCGCCGCAACCGCAAGCACCCCGAAGCCCAGCACCGCTTGCGGGGAGCCGACACCACCCGGCGGCGCCGAGGCCGCGGCCACGGTCAGCGGCGCGAGGCCGCTCAACAGCATGATGTCGGCGACCAAACGGTCGGAGTGCGTCTTCGCCCGCATCGCCAGCAGGATGGCGACCGTCAACACGACCGCGGCGATGATCGCAGAGTAGGCCGTGGGCAGCCAGGAGTTGTGGTGCCAACGCCACCACCCCAGCAAACCTGCCGCCGCGGTCACGCCGATCGCGACCATCGAAGCGCCGACCTGAACGGCGACGACCGGGTCGATCGCGGCGAAGCGCTTGCTCAGGTTTGCCGAGACCGCGGTCGAGATGTGCTCGATGACCTGCGACCGGTGCTCTGTGTCCGGCAGGAACCGGATCCACAACCGGTCACCGTCGTAGACGTCTTGCTCGGTCAGGGACTGGGTGGCCCGCAGCGGGCTGCCGTCGACCAGGCACAGCGCCCACCGGCCGCGTCCCGTGGCCTCCAGCGGGGTCTCGCCGAGTTCCCTGAGGCGGCTGTTGACCACCTTCAGCAGCGGGTCGGTCATCACCGAGACCGGGGCGTTGGCGTCCAGCAGAACGCCGATTTGGACGCCCTCGCCGGCCATGATGCCGACGACTACCGCGCGAGGCTGTGCGATGCCCTCGATTTCCGCCTGTAAGGCGTCAGATACTCCTGCCGATGTCATCGCCCGGCACCCCCCGTCATGGTGAATGTGTAACCCGGTGTCGCCATACGCGCGGGAGCCTCGGTGGCTTCACTCGCCGCGGCGCTGCGGCCCCCTGAGAGGTACAGCTCGACTAATTCGAATTTCATCTGCCTCGCCTTGCGCTAAGGAGTGGTGGTGAGAGTGCTTTGGAGATTTGCTGATGATTCTAGAGAAGTATGCCGTCTTCGCACCCCGACCGCATGTTGTCGGCAAAAGCGTTGGTAAAGTTTGTGTTTCACGCGGATGTCAAACCCTGCTGTGGGTTTTCCACTCGCCGTAGGGCAGGGTGTCCAGCACCGTTTTGATGCCCACCTGCACCAGTTGCGGGGTCGCCGGGCAGATCGCCAGCCACGCCTCCCCCGAGCCCGCTGTGCGCGCCTGTTGATAGAGCGCGATGCGGCCACCCGAGCCGTCCTTCAGCGACAGCACCGAGGCGCTCGGGCCCTTGGCGTCGTCCCGGTACTGGCGCGCGTACACCGCTACCTCGGCGGCCGGGTCCGACAGGGCCTGGCCCAGCGCGGCGACCGTGGCGGCGCTGATGCCCATCCGCCGCAGATCACCGCCGGAAAAGACGTTGAACCCGGACTCCTGCCACGACTTCGTCGCTTCCAGCATCTCCTCCAGCGGCACGTTGACCGCGTTGATCGCCGCCGGCTCCGCGTGGTGAATCGACTCCAGGCCGTCCAACACCAGCGACGCGATCGAGGCGCTGTCCGCGACGGCGACGTCGTCGACGGTGATGTCGCTGCCGACTCGCACTGCCGACACCCAGTGCTGTCCTCGGCGGGCCAGCACCACCCGGAACTCGTTGTCGGGGATGTCGCGCGAACCGGGCGGCTGGTTCTCGTCGTCCACCACGCCGTAGAGCAGCTTGCCCCGCGACAGCAGGGCGACGACCTCAAGGTCGGGCGCGGCGAGGACACGCATCCGGGCGGCGACCTGCTCCTGCACCTCGTCGCCGACGACGATGCCCTGCTCGCGCATCACCGCCATTCCCGGATGTTCGTTGAGCCAGTCGCTCGAGTCGGTGGATACGAACGGCCGACACCGCAGTTCGGGCGCGACGTGTCGGATGTCGAGCAACGCCTGAAGCATCCAGAAGCCGTCGACGTTGACGGTGATGTCGGTGCGGGTGCTCTGTTGATCCATCAATAGCCTCAGAGGTCGAAGTGGTCGAAGTGGTCGAAGTGGTCGAAGTGGTCGAAGTGGTCGAAGTGGTCGAAGTTTACTGAAACCGCAGGACGCGGCAGCACACCGATGTGTGGTGTGCTGCCGCGCCCGAAGTTGCGAGTTAGGCCCAGCTGGACCCGACGGCCGANCATCCACTGCACGTAGGGCTGCGCCGCCGAAGCCATCGACGCCGAGGCGGGTCCCATCCACTCCTCGCTCGACAGCTGGGTGATGATCTGGTCGTAGCCCATGGCCGCCGAGGTTAATTCAGCGGCAATCCCATTCCACGCCGCGGCCGCCGCCATCATCGAGCCCGAGCCCGGGCCCGCGTAGATCATCGCGGAGCTGACCTCCGGTGGCAACATACCCAAGTCACTCATCACTGCCTCCTAGCCGGCCGCGGCCGCGTTGGCCGCCTCGGTCGCCGCGTACGACCCCGAGCTGATGCCCAGGGTGCTGACGAACTGCTCGTGAATCGCCGCCGCCTGCGCGCTGACGGCCTGGTACATCTGGGCGTGGGCGGCGAACTGGGCCGCGGTGAGCGCCGACACCTCGTCGGCCGCCGCCGGCACCACCCCCGTCGTCGGGGCCGCCGCCGCGGCGTTCTGGGCGCTCAGCGCCGAGCCGATCCCCTGCAGGCTTCCGGCCGCCGCGGCCAGGGCCTCCGGCTGTGTGGTAACGAACGACATAGGTTTCCCTCCTCGAATTCCTCCGCACCGCTTTGTGCAAGAGAGTAGATGACAACATCTGCTTGAAGCTCGCTCCGAGGCCACCCGTTCTCAATTGTTCACTGGATGGCACGGCAAATTCACTTTTGGTAACGACACAGTAACAGCGCACGGCCCCTACCGCTGGCGTTCACAGGACCGTCACAGCAAACCGTCAGAGGCGAGACCCCGTTGGTGCTGTGGAAGGCCTACTGGCCAGCACGTATGGAGCTTATCACCGACGGGGCGAAAACGCGCGGGAGCAAATGCAGCACGGCGTACCCCCGCCTACCCGGCCGCCGGCGGGCGGGCCATCACGACCGGCTTGAATCCGTAGCGCGGTCCCGCGTTGGATCCGCCGNGTAGGAGGTCGCCTGCGCCTGGCCACTCCAGCCCGCACCGGCGATGTTCATCGACGACGCCCACATCTTGCGGGCCTCGTCCTCAACGGTCTGCGCGTGGACCTCGAAACGGCCCGCCATCGCCCGCATCTCGTGCGGGTCGGTCATAAAACGTGTTGCCATGTTGGCTTTCTCCTTAATTCTGAGTGACTTGATTTTCAGTTGTGATGAGCGACGACCCGGCGGTTACGCGCTAACGCACCGCCGAATCGCATACAGAAAGTTGGTCCCCCCCGGAAAGCTGTTTCGGCCCAGCCGTCAGGCCCCGGCGCCGTCGACGCCGGATGGTCGCCATGGAACCCGCATCGTCGCGGGTTCCGTCGAAGGCGTTAACCGCTGGACCCGATCAGCCCGCCGACGCCGCGTTGGCGACTTCGGTCGCGGCGTAGGACGCCGAACTGATGCCCAGGGTGCTGACGAACTGCTCGTGAATCGCCGCCGCCTGCGCGCTGACCGCCTGGTACATCTGCGCGTGCGCGGCGAACTGGGCCGCGGTCAGCGCCGACACCTCGTCGGCCGCCGCCGGCACCACCCCCGTCGTCGGGGCCGCCGCCGCGGCGTTCTGGGCGCTCAGCGCCGAGCCGATCCCCTGCAGGCTTCCGGCCGCCGCGGCCAGGGCCTCCGGCTGTGTGGTAACGAACGACATAGGTTTCCCTCCTCGAATTCCTCCGCACCGCTTTGTGCAAGAGAGTAGATGACAACATCTGCTTGAAGCTCGCTCCGAGGCCACCCGTTCTCAATTGTTCACTGGATGGCACGGCAAATTCACTTTTGGTAACGACACAGTAACAGCGCACGGCCCCTACCGCTGGCGTTCACAGGACCGTCACAGCAAACCGTCAGAGGCGAGACCCCGTTGGTGCTGTGGAAGGCCTACTGGCCAGCACGTATGGAGCTTATCACCGACGGGGCGAAAACGCGCGGGAGCAAATGCAGCACGGCGTACCCCCGCCTACCCGGCCGCCGGCGGGCGGGCCATCACGACCGGCTTGAATCCGTAGCGCGGTCCCGCGTTGGATCCGCCGGTACCCGTGCCCGCCAGCGGCATGCCGCCCAGGAGGTTTCCGGCTCCCGCATCGGGTGCCTCTCTGACGTTGCTGACGGGTATGGCGGTGGCATGGCTCGGCGCCGTGACGGGCCCCGACCACGACGCCGGCACCGACAGCTTGCCGAGCGATGTCGCGCTCCCCAAGTGCGCCGCAACGGGGGCGCCTCCGCCGAGCAACCCACTCAGCCCGGGCAAGCCCTTGGGGATGGCGGCTGCCGCCGGCGCCGCCGCCCCGCCGATCGCGCCGAGCGTTTTCGCGGTCTGGGTCATGGAGTTGGCCATACCGATGCTGAAGTAGGGCAGACCCTCGGTGTTGTAGAAAACCCCGGCGTACGGCGAGATCGCGGACATAAATGCCGAAAGGCTGGTCCCGGGGAAGGTGGGGCTTCCGAACAACATCTGCCAGACCGGGGACAGCGGGCCCGCGCCCGACGCGAAGTACCACCATTCCTGTTGCAATGGCGTGTAGTACGGCGACGCCAGGCTGGTGAGTTGAGCGGTGATCTGGCTGATGGCGCTGTTGAGCTGGTTCTGTATCGAGCTGACCGAAGTCGTGGCGGCGGCCGCCTGGGTGGTCGACGCCGCCGGATTGGCGACCGTCGGTGCCGCGGTGAACGGCGTCACGGTGGAAGCCGACGCCGAGTTGCCGGCATAGCTGTACATGGTCGCGGCGTCCTGAGCCCAGAACTCGCCGTATTGCGCCTCCAGTTGCGCGATGATCCCGGTGTTCTGCCCAATCACGTTGGTCTGCACCGCCTCAGCCAACTCGGCTCTGTTTGCCGCGATGACCGGCGGAGGCACTATCGCGGCAACCGCGGCCTCGTAGGCGGCGGCCGCAGCGCTGGCCTGCGTGGCCGCCTGTTCGGCCTGGGCTGCGGTGGTACTCACCCACTCCACGTATGGTTGCGCGGCCTGCGCCATCGACGCCGAGGCCGGCCCCAGCCACTCCTCGCTGGCCAACTGGGTCACCACGTTCTCGTAGTCAAGGGCGGCCGCGGTCAGCTCGGCGGCCAGTGAGTTCCACGCCGAGGCCGCGGTCACGAGCGGCGTGGAGCCCACGCCGGCGTACAGGCGTGCCGAGTTGATCTCGGGCGGTAATGCGCCAAAATCGAGTGCCATTTCCTGACTCCTTTAACCAGTCGCGGCCGCGTTGGCCGCCTCCGTAGCCGACTCAATCGCTCCGAAATCGCTTGCCGCACTTGCCCATACCGTGCTTGACGGCGACGGCCGGATCGGGTGGGATTCGGTCGGCTGGGTACCGGCTTGGCGAATGTCGTTGGGCATCTGCGTCATCCGGCCGATGGTGGACGGGCGAGCACGCTGCGTCTGAAGCCATATTCGCGGGGCGGCCAGGCGGAGCCGGCGCGTCGGCCGCCGGGGCCCATCGGCATGCCGCGCAGCAGCCCGTTGGGGCCGGCGCCGTGCGGGTCGGTGGCGTAGTCGACGGCGAGCGCCTGGGCGGCTTGCTGCTGCACCGAGACGGGAGGGCCGGTCCATGCCTGCGGCACCGACAGCCCCCCGATCTTGGTGGCGGAGGACAAATTCGCCGCCACCCCCCCGTGGCTGCCCGCGCCACCGGCCACGGAGCCGAAGTGCAGGCCGGCGAACTGGGGCGTGGCGAACCAGGCGCCTTGCGAACCGGCCGTCGTTCCGCCGGGACCGAACGTCAACTGCTGCGAGATCGAGCCGACGAAACTCATCATGCCGGTTGAGAAGTACGGGAGCCCCACGGCCAATCGGGACAGGGCCACCCGGTTCGTCACGTTGAGATTGGCGAATTGCTGGACGATCCACCAGTTGTAGGGGTTCAGCGGCGACGCCAACGCCCCCGTCGAAAGTTGTTGGAGTGCTTGGTTGATCGACGTAAAGATCGACGTGACGGAGAGCGCGTCAGGGGTGAGCGACAGTCCAGGGGTCGCGGCGGCCGCTTCCGGTGCGCTGGTCCCCGCGGGCGTCGCGATGGCCTGGCTGACGGCGGCCGCCTGCGCGGCCAGTCCGCTTTGGTCGGTGGCCCGTGCCGGCTCGCTGAAAGCGTTCAACCGCGTGGCGACCGCCGAGGCGCCCGCGTAGCCGTACATCGCTGTGGCGTCTTGCGCCCACATCTGCGCGTACTGGGCCTCGGTGGCGGCGATCGCGGGGAAATTCTGCCCGAAGAAATTGGTCGCGACCAGCGTCATCAACAACACCCGGTTGGCCGCGACGACCGGAGGAGGGACCGTCAGCGCAAAGGCGGTTTCGAAGGCCGCCGCTGCCGCCCTGGCTTGGTTGGCGGTCTCCTCGGCCAGCGCGGCGGCAGTACTGAGCCAGGAGATATAAGGGGCGGCCGCGGCCACCATGGCTTGCGCCGCCGGGCCCAGCCACGGTGCGCTGGTCAGCTCGGTGACCGCCGACGTGTAGCCGGTCGCGGTCAGGCTCATTTCGGTGGCCAGCCCATCCCAGGCCGACGCCGCGGCCATCATCGACCCGGAACCCGGGCCGGCATACATCCGGCCCGAGTTGATCTCTGGTGGTAGCGCCCCGAAGTCGAGCACTTACGAACCGTCGGACTCAAAGGGCATTTTTTCTCCGCAAGTTCGGATATAACTGCGCGATTGTTCGCGACGTTGTACTGCTGTGAGGCTAAACCGCGCGACCCCATCGCCGCCGCCACGCGATAGGGCCGGCACCTCGGGCCGGTGGCGATTCGCTGGGTGGCCGAAGAGCAAAGTGGGGCTGGATCCCCGGTTGCTAACCGCGTGCAGGCGGCTCCTCTACCTGCAGAAATGCATCGATAGCCTCGCGGCTGCGGTTCGGTGGCGCGCGGCGCCCGGGCCAGTTCCGAGGAAGGTTCGACGGCACGAAGCCGTCGGGACAGTTAAAAATCCTGTCGCGGAAAAACCGTAATCGGTGCCGTAAGGGGCGCAGGCCACCGGCCGCGAGAAGCCATCGAAGCGACGAGACACCCCGGTGTTTAGCAAACCTTTCGTTGCGAGAGGGTAGGCCCCGGTTTTATCGAGGCCGGCCTTACGCCACAAACGACCGTGGGCGCAGGCATTCCTGCCTGCGCCCACGGCGCCGAATTTTCCAACGACCGGCTACCCGCCGAGGGGCGGCCGGGCCATCACGGTGGGACGGAACCCGTAGCGGGGTCCGGCACCGCTGCCCCCGCCGGCGCCCGCACCGGCCAGCGGCATGCCGCCGAGCAGGTTTCCGGGTCCGCTGGCGGCCTCCGGCGCAGCGCTGATGCTGCTGACCGGTATGGCCGAGGCATGGGGCGTGACGGCCTGGACCGACCCTGCCCAGGTGGCGGGCACCGACAGCTTGCCGATCGACGTCGCGCTGCCCAAATGCGCCGCCGCACCGCCGACGCCGCCGCCCAGCAGGCCGCCCAGACCGGGCAGGCCCTTCGGCACGGCCGCCGCCGCCGCCGCGGGCCCGGTAATGGCCCCGAGGGTCTTGGCCATCTGGATACCGAAGTTGCCCATACCGACGCTGAAGTACGGCAGACCCTCGGTGTTGTAGAAGAAGCTCGAGAAGTTGTTGTAGCCGCTCAGGAACGTCCCGACGTTGGACGGGAGCACGGTCTGGCCGCTGATGAGGAACCAGAGTTCGCTCAACGGGTTGTTGCTCGAGAACGAGTTCACCGCCGAGACCGTCGAGCTGGGCGTGGCCAGGGCGCCCAACGAGCTCTGAATCTGGGTGAGGTAACTCTGCAGGGTCTGCTGGATCGAGGCGGCCGGCGCAGCGGACTGGGTGACGGCCGCGGCGGCAGGGTTGGCCACCGCCGGCGCGTTTTGGTAGGGCGTCACCTTGGCCGCCGCCGCGGACTGACCGGCGTAGCTGTACATCGCCGCGGAGTTCTGCGCCCAGAACTCCTGGTACTGGGCCTCCAGCTGCGAGATGATCCCGTTGTTTTGCCCCAGGATGTTGGTCGCCATGGCCTGCGACAACTCCGTGCGGTTGAGCGCGATGAGCGGCGGGGGCACCACCGAGGCGAGCACGGTCTCGTAGGCCGCCGCGGCGTTCTGGGCCTGGGCGGCGGCTTCCTCGGCCTGACCGGCGGTGGTCGTCATCCACTGCACGTAGGGCTGCGCCGCCGAAGCCATCGACGCCGAGGCGGGTCCCATCCACTCCTCGCTCGACAGCTGGGTGATGATCTGGTCGTAGCCCATGGCCGCCGAGGTTAATTCAGCGGCAATCCCATTCCACGCCGCGGCCGCCGCCATCATCGAGCCCGAGCCCGGGCCCGCGTAGATCATCGCGGAGCTGACCTCCGGTGGCAACATACCCAAGTCACTCATCACTGCCTCCTAGCCGGCCGCGGCCGCGTTGGCCGCCTCGGTCGCCGCGTACGACCCCGAGCTGATGCCCAGGGTGCTGACGAACTGCTCGTGAATCGCCGCCGCCTGCGCGCTGACGGCCTGGTACATCTGGGCGTGGGCGGCGAACTGGGCCGCGGTGAGCGCCGACACCTCGTCGGCCGCCGCCGGCACCACCCCCGTCGTCGGGGCCGCCGCCGCGGCGTTCTGGGCGCTCAACGCCGAGCCGATGCCCTGCAGGCTGCCCGCGGCCGTCGCCAGGGCTTCTGGCTGGGTAGTCACAAAAGACATGTGGTTTTCCTCCTCAACTTTCAGGCTCGATGACCATCAAGGAAAGATTTGCTGCTGAAGGTTCCCTTCAGACATGGCTTGCTAGCGAGACTAATTGGATCCCTCCGGGTCGCGCCTCCTTAGCGCCAACTGTTCATTGGTGGACAACTGCTGTTCATTTCGCGGCGACCCCGGGCGGGCTTGCCGGCTGGTAGCTCACGCTCGGCGCTCCTCGTCATCCGGCCGACGGCGGGCGGGTCAGCACGCTATATCGGAACCCGTATTTGTTGGTGTAGCCATAGCCCGCGGTGCGCCGACCCGTGCCCGTCATCGGGATCCCCCGCAGGATGGCGTTTCCTGGCACGGCGCCGGCGTTGGCCGGGGCCTCGTCGCTGACGGCGCTGACCAGGGTTGCCTCCGCGGTCGGGTTGGCCCAGTTGGCCGGGACCGACAACATCCCGACCTTGCCGGCCTGGCCCGCGCTGGCCAACACCGCGCCGCCACCCTGGCCGCTGACCGAGCTCGCCCCGATCGCGCCCAGGTGCAGGCCGCCGAACTGCGGCGTCGGGAACCAGGCACCACCCGCACCGGCCGTCGCACCACCGGGACCAAAGGTGAGCTGCTGGCCCATCGACCACCCGAAGTTGCCAATGCCGACACCGAAGTAGGCCTGCAGGGTCTGACGGGCCGCGTTGAACAGCGGAGGAGTGATCCCGAACCAGTTGTTGCTCGGGCTGGGCAGCCCATAGGTGAGCAGATCTTTCAGCTGGCTCTGCAGCATCGATAACGGCCACTGGGTGAACTGATAAGCGGACAGTTGCTGCAGTGCCAGTTGCTGCAAGGTCTGCGGAATCGATGCGGCCTGGACCGCCTGCGCCGCGGTCTGCGCGGAGTTACCGGCGGGCTGCACCGTGGCCTGGGCGACGGCGGCGCCCTGCTCGGCCGGCGCGTCCGGCGTGCTGGTGTTGGGCGGCGCCTGGTAGGGGGTCAACACCGTGGCGGCCGCCGACGAGGCGGCGTAGCCGTACATGGCGGCGGCGTCCTGGGCCCACATCTCCATGTACTGCGCCTCGGTGGCCATGATCGCCGGCGTGTTCTGCCCGAAGAAGTTGGTTGCGACCAGCGTCGCCAACAACACCCGGTTGGCCACGATCACCGGCGGGGGCACCGTCATCGCGAACGCGGCCTCGAAGGCGCCCGCGGCGGCCCGCGCCTGGCTGGCGCTCTCCTCGGCCAGCCCCGCCGCCGAGCCGAGCCAGCTCACGTAGGGCACGACCGCCGACACCATCGCCGCCGACGAGGGCCCCACCCAGGGCGCGCTGGTCAGTTCCGTGATCACCGAGTTGTAGCCACTGGCCGCCGTGCTCAGTTCTGCGGCGAGCGCGTCCCAGGCCGTCGCGGCAACCATGATCGACTCGGCTCCCGGACCCGCATACATCCGACCGGAATTGATTTCGGGCGGTAACGCTCCGAAGTCGAACACCCCGTGTCCTCCTCAGTCGGCCGCGATCGCGGTGGCGATCGCGGCGGTCAGGTAAAGATCGTGGTGAGCGCGGTCACGACTTTGTGGACCAGCAAACCCAGCCGACGGGGTAGTCGGAATACTGAGGCGGACCCGTCCGTTGTGCCCGGATGGGCGCTCCGCCAACAGAACTCCCGGAAATCTGGTCGGTAACAACATGAGCAATCTGCCTCGACTATCCCGGTGTCAGCAACCGAGCGACAGCTCGCTGGTGCTTGAACTGCCGCTCGCGAACGACATTAGCTGCTCATTTCGGGCGCACCGACCGACGATGCCAACTGTTCATTCCAGGCCAACCAATGTTCATTCCCGGCAAG
This sequence comes from Mycobacterium interjectum, assembly GCF_900078675.2. Lineage (GTDB taxonomy): Bacteria > Actinomycetota > Actinomycetes > Mycobacteriales > Mycobacteriaceae > Mycobacterium > Mycobacterium interjectum. The sequence continues at coordinate 1,343,312 of NZ_LT546237.1, read as the reverse complement.
CCTCGGTTCACGAAAAACAACCGAACGTTCACTTGGCGTTCGTTTCGCGGCTTGCCGCGTTGCGCTGCTAGTCCTCCTCGAGGATCAGCGCCATTTCCGGGCAGGAGGCCACGCCGTCGCGGGTCAACTCTTCGTCCTCGGGCCGCACCTCGTGCTCTTCGAGGGTCGAATAGCCCGAAGCGTCGATGGGGAACAGCTCGGGATCGACGGCGTAACACTGGGCGTGGCCCACGCATTTGGACTTTTCGAGACGAACCTTCACCAGGTTTCCTTCTTCGACGGTAGTGGATTGGGTCGGTCGATAAAGTCTAAGAGATGGTCGCCGACGGCGGCCGTGCCAATTGGTGCCCTTGTTCTCCACATGCAATATTGGTGTGCCATCGGGATCCGGGCGGGCCTGCTGCATCGGGGACTGAGACGGCAAAGCCCGAAAAGCACCAGGACAAGCGGAGATCGAGCGCATGAGCACTTTTGGCGAAGGCCAGCCAGGTAGCTTCTACCTTCCGCGGCTCGAGTACACCAAGTTGCCGTTGGCGGACGATCGGGGCGTCGGGTGGAAGGCGCTGCGGGACGCCGGGCCGGTGGTGTTCATGAACGGCCACTACTACCTGACCCGCCGCGAGGACGTGCTCGCCGCGCTGCGCAATCCCAAGGTCTTTTCGTCGCGCCTGGCACTGCAGCCCCCCGGCAGCCCGTTACCGGTGATACCGCTGGCGTTCGACCCGCCGGAGCACACCCGCTACCGCAAGATCCTGCAGCCGTACTTCAGCCCGCAGGGATTGAGCAAGTCGCGGCCCGTGCTGCAGCGCCACGCGGCGGAAATGATCGCCGAGCTGGCCGGGCGCGGCAAGTGCGATGGCATGGCGGATTTCGCGAGGCTGTATCCCTTCCAGGTTTTCCTCGATCTCTACGGTCTCCCAGTCGAGGACCGCGACCGCGTCATCGATTGGAAGGACGCGATCATCGCCGACAAGCCCTACATGACGCAGGACGACTTAGCCAAGGCACACGAGCTGTTGGCATATCTCACCGACGCGATTGCCCAGCGCCGGGAAAACCCGGGCTCGGACATGTTGTCCCAAGTGATGACGGGCGAGGGCGACTTCACCGATCTCGAGCTGCTGGGCATGAGCCACCTGCTGATCCTGGCCGGTTTGGACACGGTGACCGCGGCGATCGGATTCTCGTTGTTCGAACTCGCGCGCAGGCCGCCGCTCCGAGAAGAGCTGCGCGACAATCCCAGGCAGATCAGGGTGTTCATCGAAGAGATCGTGCGGCTGGAGCCATCGGCGCCGGTGGCGCCGCGGGTCACGACGGAGATCGTCACCGTGGGCGGCATGACGCTGCCCGCGGGCACGCCGGTGCGGCTGTGCATGGCGGCGGTGAACCGCGATGGCAGCGACGCGATGTCCACCGACGACCTGTTCCTGGACGGCAAGGTGCACCGGCACTGGGGATTTGGCGGTGGACCGCACCGCTGCCTGGGTTCGCACCTGGCGCGGATCGAGCTGACCATCGTCGTCGCGGAATGGCTCAGGCAGATCCCCGATTTCGAGGTGCCGGCCGATTACAAACCGGAAATCAAATTCCCCTCAAAGACGTTCGCGCTCAAGGAATTACCGCTGCACTGGAGTTGATCCCCGGTCGATCGGGGTCAACCCCAGCGCAGCGGTATCGCCGTCCTAGTGGCGGAACTCGGTGGCCGCCACCTGCACGAAGATGCCGGTGTCCTCGGCCATCAGCAGGCCTCGGCCACGGGGCAGCGGGCCGCCCTTCATCTTGCCGCGGATGAAGCCCTCGTCGGGGTCGGCGTCCATCACCAGCAGTGGCGCGTTCGCCTGGTGCAGCGCCCGCAGCATCGGGTCGCTGCCCGCCGAGGACCACCCACCGAACGTGCGGGTCACGAGCACGTGCAAGCCGACGTCGGCGGCCCTGGTCACCCAGGCGGCGGCCTTATGCAGCGGCGAGTCGAAGCCCGCCGGGAGCTGCTGGATGTCGTCGACGATCAAGAAGATCTCCGGGCCGCTCCACCAGGAGTGCGACAACAGCTCCTGCGCCGACAGGCCGGGCGGTGGTTCGCGGCTGGCCAACAGCGCCGACATCTCGTTCATCATCTCCTGCACGCCGTCGAGGTTGTAGGCGAATTTCTCGACGTATTCGGAGCCCAGCACGGTCAGCAGCTGACGCCGCGGGTCGACCAGCCACACCTGGGCCGACGGCCGCCCCGCCGGTGGTGTCGGTGCGCTGCTGGATCCCGGCGCATACAGCCGGCCGATCTCGGACATGATGGTGGCCAGCGTCGTGGTGCGCCCGCACTCGCGCCGGCCCGTGACCATCAGGTGCGCGTTCTCGGCGAAGTTGAGGTACACCGGCGCCAGATCCAATTCCGAGATAGCCCAGGCGATTCCGCCGGCGCCCACCCCTTGGCGGGTGTCGCGGGCGGCCAGCTCGCGCACCTGCTCCACGCCGAACCGCGCGGGCAGCCGGCGCACCGGCGGTGCCTGGCCGCTCGCGAGCCTGCTGACCGCCTCGATGATGCTGTCGGAGTGAAACACGTTGTCGGGTGTGTTGGCCAGCGCGGGCCGGGCGATCAACGTGTGCAGGCCGGCCTGCGGGTCGGCGTCGAGGCGGACGTAGTTGACCGCGACCATGCCGCGCCCCGGCTTGACGGGAACCTCCTTGGCGAACCGGGAGCGGACCAGCTTGGCGTCCTCCACCGCGGCCAGCCGCAACTCGATCCGGGAGCCGAAACCGCTGCGTACCGGCGGCCGCAGCTCCGATTCGCGATCGGCGGTGACGACGACGTGCACCCCGAACGAGGGGCCCTGGTTGATGATCAGGTTCACCTGTTCGATCAGCACCTCGTTCTCCTCGGCCAACGCCCGGTAGTTGTCGATCACCAGGTAGACGTCGCCGAACCCGTCGTTGGGCACCGGGCCGGCCTCGCCGCCGAACTTGCGGCGCCGGAACACGTCCATCGAGGCGATGCCGTATTCGAGGAAGGTGCGCTTGCGCTCGCGCACCAGCGCCAGCAGTTCGGCCACGGTACGGCGCACGCCGTAGGGGTCCGTCGGGCCGGCCACCTCACCGACATGCGGCAGGCGCCCGACCGTGGTCAACGCGGTGCCGCTGTAGGCCAGGCAGTAGAACTGGACCTGCTCCGGCGTGTGCGTCAGCGCGGCCGAGCAGATCAGCGTCTGCAGCGCCGTGGTCTTGCCCGAACCGCCGGCGCCCAGGATCAGGACGTTGGCGCCGGGCCCCGAGGTGTCGACCGTCCACGGCGGCTGGTCGTGTTTGAACGGGCGGTCGATGATCCCGATCGGGAACACCAGGTTCTGTGCGGTGCCGTAGTCCTGCTGCCACGGGTGGCCGATGAACCGATTGACCAGCTCGTCGATCGCCACGGGAGTGGTCAGCGGCGGCTGCCACAGCCGGTACGGCTCGAAGTCGATCCTGCGCAGCTGATCGATGATCACCGTGCCGACCTTCGGCACCCTGATCCCTTCCTCGTCCTCCTCGCTCTCGGCGACCTCGAGCGCCTCGCCGTTCGAGTGGACCGCTACCGGCTCCAGCTCCGGTCCCCCGACGCTCACCTCGAGCGGGGTGAACGAATTGGTGAACAGCTGCGGGCGCACGTAATCGATGCTGTGCACCAACGTCGGGGTTTCCTCGCCGTCGATGGTGATCCCCCGGGAGATGTAGTCCCGCCACAAGAACTCGGCCTGGAACCGGACGATGTCCTCGAGGCTGCGACGGAAATACCCCAGACCGGCCTGGGCCGGCAGGTTCACCGCGTTCGGCACGCCGGCCGCCTGGGCCGCGCCCGCGGTACGAGCCTTCAGCACCAACCGGTAACCCATGTTCTCCATGAGCTTTTCGGCCCGGCTTTCGATCGTCTGCGACGCCATCATCAGGTGGATCCAGTAGGCGCGTCCCTGACGCCCGATCGAGTCCAGCACGTCGACCGCGGTGGGCATGATGCGGAACCATTCGTAGAACTCGTCGATGACGACCACCAGCATCGGCAGCGCCGGCATGTCCTGACCGCGCGCCCGCATCCGGGAGCGCACGGAGTTGTACTCCTTGGCGTCGTCGACACCGGCGCTGTCGCAGATCGCCTTCCGGCGGGCGATTTCACCCCACAGCGCGTCGAGGAAGCGCTCCATGAGCGCCTGGTCTTCCTCCAGGTCGGTGATGATGCGCGACACGTGCGGCACGCCCGCGAACGGCTTGACCGCCGAACCACCCTTGAGGTCGGCCAGCACGAACTGCAGCTCCTCCGGCGGGTGCCCCAGCATCAGCGATTCGATCACGGTCCGCACCAGGGTCGACTTACCCGAACCGGTCGTTCCCGACATGACCCCGTGCGGGCCGTCGCCGCCCTCGTCCAGCGACTTCATGTCCAAGAACAGCAGCTCGCCGTTGTCGGAGCGGTTGCCGAACGGCGCCCGCAGCCGCGACCGGCCCATCGAGTCGGTGCGGCTGCCCCACAACGCGTCGAAGTCGATGTCGGCCGGATCGTCAATCCCGTAGTACGCCATGATGTCCCGGGCGCCGATGTGGGCCACCCGCTGACCGATCTCTTCGTACGCCTCGGCCAGCCGCCACCGCGCCAGCTTCTGCGCGAACTCCTCCGACTCCGCGATGCTGAGGTGGTCGGTCAGGGCGAAGAACCAGGTGTTTTCGTCGATGACCATCCAGGTGTCGCGGTCGCGGGGCAGCGCCTCGATCACACCCCGCTCGTCGAACTTCAGGGTCCGTTCGGGGACGGCCGACCACATCGATCCGCCGGTCAGGTCGAAGAACGTCACGCCGTCGATACCCTCGGCGCTGATCACGAACTCCCACTGCGGGTCCGAGACATCGGCGATGATCACCGTGTGCGGGGTGGGGGTCTGCGCCGACGAACTGGCATGCCTGGGCGTGAAAGACCCACGGCCGGCGAACAATTCGGCCTGCTCCGCGGCGAACTCCCGCACCGAGCTGTAGACCATGCGCGCGTTGCCGGCCGCGTCCTGACGGCGCGGGTCGCCGAAGTGGGGCAGCCACTTCACCCAGTCCCACTGCTCCACCTCGGAGCTGACCACGATCATCTGCACGTGGTCCGGCCCGTGCGAGAACGCCAGCTGGCAGACGATCGCCCGCATCAGGCCCAGCACCTGCTCGCGGTCGCCGATGAGCGAGTACCAGGGCTCCACCAGCAGGGAGATCATCTTGGGCAGGTTGTAGACGACGCTTTGGTAGCGGCCGAATTCCTGCAACGCCTTGCCCGTCACGGGCTCCAGCTCGATGTCGGTGGGCATGTTCTGCGGCTCGCCCCAGGTCACCTCGGGCCGGGTCATGCCCACGCCGACGCGCACCACACCGAAGTTGAGGTCCTTACCGTCGGGCTTGCGCTCCCACATCCGCGACGACCCGACGGCCGCGGCCAGGGTGTCGGGCGCCGGGTGGAACCAGCGGTAGTTGGCGTCCATGCTGTCGGCCGACTCGTGGGCCGTCTCGCGCAGCATGTCGAGCATCAGCATGAACTGGGCGCGCATCGCGTCCAGCTTCGGCCGGCTCATCTGCTGCTGGCCGCCGCCGCCGCGGAACATCATCATCATCATCCCGCCGACCATGAAGATCGGGAAGATCGCGCCGACGCCGCCGAACACATGGGAACCGCTGGCGAAGGTCATGGCGACCATGCCGCCCAGCAGGCCGATCACCACGACCCCGACCACCACGATCCACCAGGGCTTGCCCTCGGGTGGCGGGATGCTCAGCGGGGTCGGTAGGACGATGTTCTCCGGCTTGATGACCGGAGCCTTCTCCGGCGTTGGCCGAGCAAATCCGCGCTTCATCGAGGTACCACCAAATCTCCAGGGGACATGTCCATCGGCAGGGTGTCGTGCTCCACCAAGGCGTCTGCTCTCGACAGGGTCGGGCCTTGCGGCAGCAGTCGCAGCGCCACCCACGGCGCCAGGCTCGGCGTGGTCTTCAAGCCCAACGCCTCGCGGGCCTCGCGGGTGTCGTCGACCCCGAACCGGGCGCCCGCGTCCGTCAGCCACCACAGCGATTCCGTCGTCTTGGCGCCGGGGTCGTTGCCGGTGACGGCCACGAAGTTCGCGTGATCGGAAGCGAAGTACACCTGGTCGGCCTCGCGGCCGGTGGTGTCGGCCTTCACCAAGGACACGATCTTGCTCATCTCCTTGGTCGGGATGGGCAGGGTCGACCCGGACACGACCTGGATGCGGGCCCGGTTCTCCCCCGAGGTCTTCTGCCACCACCAGCAGGTCGCCGGGTTCTCCCGCATATCCATCACGTTCAAGGGGTTGTCCGGATACGACGACAGGTCCAGCTTGTTGACCACCGGCATCTTCGCCAACGCCGACGGTTCCACCGTGACCGGCTTGGTGTTACCACCCGGGCCGCCGGCGTTCTGCAGGATCTGAGCCACCAACGGTGGCAGTGTCTGCACGCCGTCGGTCAACACCAGCGAATACTGTTGCGGCCCACTGATTTGCGGTGTGACGATCACCGTCCCCACCGGACCGGGCGCACCGGCGAACGTCGCCGGGGAACCCGCGTTCGGTATCTCGGGCACCGTCAGCTCGGGCCCCACCGGCAACGCGTCGTAGAGCGCGCGGCTCATCGGCTTCGCCATACTGACCTGCTCGGGCGTCAAACCCAACGGCAGCAGCACCGACCGGTTCGTCGGGTCGATCTTCGACCGCCGCCCCTGCCGAACCACCCACGCCTCGTCGCCGTACCGCAGCACCACGGCATCCGACCCGTTGAGCACCTGGCGGTGGCCGCTGAGATCCGGGGCGCCGTCGATCACCGTCACCGTCACCCCGGACGGCGCACCCGTCCCGGTCGAACCGGACACCGTGTCGCACACCAGCCACGACGATGCCGACGGAGTCTTGGGCGCGAAGTTCGACGGTGCGCCCGGAATGCCCACCAGCGGCCCGCGGGGCAGGTTGGCGATCTGGCTCGACCGCACCAGGTGCGGGTTGTCCGGGCGCCCGGTGATCAGCCGCGCCGACGCGAGGTTCAGCGCCGGATAGAGCTTGTCGCCCACGCGCACGTACAGCGCGCCGGAGTCACGGTCGGCGATGATCGGCGACTCGTTGATCTGACCCGACGGGCTGAGGAAGGACCACAGCAGCGCGCCCAGGCAGATCACCAGCGACGCGGACACCGAGGCCACCACGGCCAGCGTCTGGCGCCGGCCCGGCTCGATCTCCATGCGGACCCGCCAGCGGGTCAGCGCCATAGCGGTTCGGCGGGCCAGGAATTGATAGCCCGTCACCTGGGTGCGGGTCGACAACCCGAGGCCGTACCCCGACCCCCGCTGCCCGCGACTCTCTTCCGCCACGTTATTTCACCATCCGGTCTGCTAGAACGCCTGGATATTGTCCGTCGAAAATGTCCACCGCGCGAATTACATCGACAACCGTAAGGGACCCGCACCTACCTCGCCACGCGTTGGCGTGCGCTTCACCTTCTATTTACATCGCACTGGGCCGGCGCACGCTGCCTCTTTTCCAGCGCCTGACCCGTTGGCGGTGCCGGCTGCGGAGCCGCCAACATTGCTTTTCCCCACTCATCCCCCGGGTTGGATTTTTCGCGTCTTCACTGGGCATGTTAACCGCGGACGCCCGACTAGTCCTGCTGAACGGCAACCTTAGAGCGATGGCCCCGCCCGAGCCGGCTCCCGGCATCCTCGAGCAAGATGGGCGGCATGCCTGAGCTCGCGCCCTCGCTGGTCGAACTCGCCCGTCGGTTCGGCATCGCGACCGAATACGAGGACTGGACCGGACGGCCGGTGCTGGTCCCAGCGGAAACGTTGGTGGCGGTGCTCGCCGCGCTGGGTGTCGAGGCCGGCACCGAGCAGGAGCGCAACGCCGCGCTGACGGCGCACCGGCGGGCGTATTGGCAGCGTCGAATGCCGGCGACCATCGTCGGGCGCACCGGCGAGCAGATCCGGTTCTGGGCGCACGTCACCCACGGTGACCCCGCCGAGGTGTGGCTGCAGCTCGAGGACGGCACGGTCCGCGGCGGGGTGCAGCAGGTGGACAACTTCACGCCGCCGTTCGAGCTGGACGGACGCTGGATCGGCGAGGCCAGCTTCGTCTTGCCCGCGCACCTGCCACTGGGCTATCACCGCGTGCACCTGCGGTCCGGCGACTCGGAGACGAGCACCGCGCTGATCGTGACCCCGGACTGGCTGGGTCTGCCGGAACAGCTCGGGGCCCGGCGCGCGTGGGGGCTGGCGGCCCAGCTCTACAGCGTGCGGTCCCGCCAGTCCTGGGGCGTCGGCGACCTCACCGACCTCACCGACCTCGCGGTGTGGTCGGCGTCCCGCCACGGCGCCGACTACGTGCTGATCAATCCGCTGCATGCGGCCGGGTTCGGTCCGAGCGGGCGCATGGAACCGTCGCCGTACCTGCCCACCTCCCGCCGCTTCGTCAACCCGATCTACCTCCGCGTCGAGGCAATCCCGGAATACGCCGACCTCACCAAGCGCGGTCGGGTACGTCGGCTGCGCTCGGACGTCCAGCGGCGGGCCGGCCGGCTCGACGCCATCGACCGCGACGGCGCCTGGGCGGCCAAACGCGCGGCGCTCAAGCTGCTGCACGAGGTGCCGCGGTCGGCGGGCCGCGAGCTGGCCTACGCGGCGTTCCGCGACCGGGAGGGAACTCCACTCCAGGACTTCGCCGTGTATTGCGCGCTGGCCGAGGAATACGGCGGCGATTGGCACCGCTGGCCGGATTCGCTGCGGCACCCCGACGCCGCCGGGGTCGCCGGTTTTGCCGAAAGAAATTCGGACGCGGTCGATTTCCACCGATGGCTGCAGTGGCAACTCGACGAACAGCTCGCCTCGGCGCAGTCGCACGCGATCCGGGCCGGGATGGCGCTGGGCGTCATGGGAGACCTGGCCGTCGGCGTGCACCCCGACGGCGCCGACGCCTGGGCCCTGCAGGATGCGATGGCGCTGGGCGTGACCGCGGGCGCGCCGCCGGACGAGTTCAACCAACTCGGCCAGGACTGGTCCCAGCCGCCGTGGCGCCCGGACCGGCTGGACGAGCGGGAGTACCTGCCCTTTCGCGCGCTCATCCGGGCGCAGCTGCGGCACGCCGGCGGGGTCCGCATCGACCACATCATCGGGTTGTTCCGGCTGTGGTGGATCCCGCGGGGCGCACCGCCCACCCAGGGCACCTACGTGCGCTACGACCACGAAGCGATGATCGGCATCGTCGCCCTCGAGGCGCACCGGGCCGGCGCGCTGGTCGTCGGCGAGGATCTCGGCACCGTCGAACCCTGGGTGCGCGACTACCTCTTGCTGCGCGGCGTGCTGGGCACCTCGATCCTGTGGTTCGAATTGGATCGGGACGGCAACGGCGGCCCCCTGCCGGCCGAGCGCTGGCGTGAGTACTGCCTGTCCTCGGTCACCACCCACGATCTGCCGCCGACGGCCGGTTACCTGGCGGGCGAACACGTGCGGCTGCGCGAGTCCCTGGGGTTGCTCACCCGGCCCGTGGAGGCCGAGCTCGAATCCGACCGGGCCGAGCTGGCGGCGTGGATGGCGGAGCTGCGCCGGGTCGGCCTGCTGGTCGAGGGCGAGGACGACCCGGAACTCGTCGTCCTCGCGCTATACCGCTACCTGGGCCGAACGCCGTCGCGCCTGCTGGGGGTAGCGCTGACCGATGCGGTCGGCGACCGCCGCACCCAGAACCAGCCGGGCACCACCGACGAATACCCCAACTGGCGGGTTCCGCTGACCGGGCCCGACGGCCGGCCGGTGACGCTCGAGGACGTCTTCACCGATCCCCGGGCGGCGACCCTGGCCGAGGCCGTCCGCGAGGCGATCGCGCCGGACACGTAAGTGGCCTGTTAGCTTCGGATCCCATGACGGCTTCCCTGAAAGTCGGGGTGGTGGCCCCGGTCGCCGACGGTGTCACCGCGGATCCCGAGTGGATGGTGAGCTTCGCGGATCACCTGGAGCGCTGCGGGTTCGAATCGATCGTTGTCGTCGAGCACACCGTTCTGTTCACCCGCTATGACAGCGTCTATCCCTACGACAGCTCCGGACGAGTCGGCCTGACCGCCGACTGCCCCATCCCCGACCCGCTCGACCTGCTGGCCTTCCTGGCCGGCCACACCAGCCGCCTCGGGCTGGCCACCGGGGTGCTGGTGTTGCCCAACCATCACCCGGTGGTGCTGGCCAAACGGGCCGCGACCGTCGACGCGCTCTCGGGCGGGCGCCTGCGGCTGTGCGTGGGCGTGGGCTGGCTCAAGGAGGAGCTGGCCGCCTGCGGCGCGGAGTTCGACAGCCGGGGCAGGCGGGTCGACGAGCAGTTGGCGGTGCTGCGGGCGCTGTGGGCCGACCGCCCGCAAGGGGCCTCGCACCACGGCGAATTCTTCGACTTTGACGACGTCATGTGTTACCCGAAACCCGTTGCAGCCGAACGGCTTCCGATCCACATCGGGGGGCACAGCCGGGCGGCGGCCCGCCGCGCGGGGCGCTTGGGAGACGGCTTCCAACCGCTGGGCGTGGCGGGACCGCAACTTGCGTCGCTGATCGCGCTGATGCGTGACGAGGCATCCGCGGCGGGCCGCGATCCCGCGGCCCTGGAGGTGTCGCTGGGCCACGCGGTCACCAAGATCGACGCCGAACGCGCGGGCGGCCTCGTCGATCAGGGCGCCGACCGGATCGTGTTGTCGATGCCGCCGACCGCCGATATCGGGGAGGCCAAGGACATGCTGTCGGCGTGCGCGCAACGGCTGTGCCTGGCCTCATGACCCTGTCAGTCGACGACCAGGTGGCACTCAGCGATGTGGTGCACCGCTACGCCAGCAACGTCGACGACGGTCAATTCGACTCCGTCGTAGCGCTTTTCACCGAGGAGGCCGAGCTGGTGCTGCCCGAGCCGCCGGCCGAGCTGGAGCCCGTCCACTGCCACCGGGGCCGGGAGGCCATCGCCGTCGCGGTGGCCGCCGTCGCCGCCGTCACCCGCACCGAGCACGCCATCATCGGCGAGGTCTACGACGACGGCCCGCGCCCCGGCGCCGCGCGCGGTCGCGTCGCGTGCGTCGCGCACCACTGGAGCCGGCGCGGGGACGAAGTGGTCGACGTGGTGTGGCACCTGCGCTACGACGACGACTATCGACGGACGGACGCGGGCTGGCGGATCGCCCGCCGGGCCCTGACCATCAACGCCATTGAGACCCGTACGGCCCGGAAATTGCTGCCGCGAGACCGGGCTTAGCCGACGTCCAGAGGGTTATGCCCAAACTCACAGCCACCACCCAGGAAGCGAGTTTGCGGCGAAAAATGATTAGTTGATTGGTAGTTGCGGCTACCGCTATGCGTGCCGATGCCGATTTTGCCCGCCGGCAACTGTGGCCGGTGACCGCGCAGCGCAACCAGGGTCGCCGGGGTGCCCCTCTTTCCGATCGAGTCCAATTTATCCAAGCCGACTCGTGTATTTTCGGCCGCGTGACGAACACCGAACATCGGGACCTGCGCGTTGACTCCGCCGGGACCGCCGGGGGGCGGGCAGCACCGGACGGCTCTGTATCGACACAGGCGGTGGGCACGCCGCTGGCGGAAACCCCGGACTACCGCAACGAGATACACACCGCCGAGGACACCATCGACGTGGAGTCCTACGGTGGCGGCTTCGACCTCACCAGGCGGGCCACGGCCCCGAAACTGCGCGTCGGGCGCGACAAGTGGTTCAACCTGCTGTGGCTGATTCCGATCGGCTTTGCCCTGCTGGTCGTGGGAGTCGCGATCGGCAAAGGCCTGCACAACATGCCGGCGGTGCAGTCGTTCGTCCAGCGCTACCCGGGGACCGACACCCATACCGGTGTCAGCCCGGGCCTGCCCGCCTGGATCGGGTGGACCCACTTCTTCAACCTCTTCATGATGATGTTCATCATCCGGACGGGGATCCAGATCCTCTGTGACCATCCCCGGCTTTACTTCAGCCGCAACGCCACACCGGGCAAGGACGAATGGCTGCGCGTCGGGCCGCCGGTGCCCGACGACGAGTTGTGGACCGCCAACGCCGACACCGTCGCGCTGCCACCGCAGCTCGGCCTGCCGGGGTTCCGGCACTCCATCGGGCTGGCCCGCTGGTGGCACCTGGGCATCGACGTGCTGTGGCTCGTCAACGGGTTGGTCTTCTACGTGCTGTTGTTCGTCACCGGCCAGTGGCGCCACATCGTGCCCACCAGCTGGGACGTCTTCGGAAACGCCGCGTCGGTCGCGGTGCAGTACCTGTCGCTGGACTGGCCGAAGGACAACGGCTGGGTCGCCTACAACGGCCTGCAGCTGCTCGCCTACTTCGCCACGGTCTTCATCGCCGCGCCGGCCGCGTTGATCACCGGCCTGGGGATGTCGCCGGCGCTGTCGCAGCGCGTCCATTGGCTCAGCAAGCGGCTGAGCATTCAGCACGCGCGGTCCCTGCATTTCGTTGTGCTGGTGTACTTCTTGTTCTTCATCCTGGTGCACGTGACGATGGTGTTGACCACCGGCGCGCTGCGAAACCTCAACCACATGTTCGCCTCGCGCGACGACGACAGCTGGGTGGGCTTCGGGATCTTCGCCGCCGCGATGGCGGTGACGGCCGTCGCGTGGGTGTGGGCGACCCCCTTCACCATTCGGCATCCCCGGGTGATTCAGCGGGTCGGGTACGCGCTCGTCGGCCCGTTCCAGCGCGTGCTCGAACAGCTCGATCCCAAGCCCGGCGCGTTCACCGAGAAAGACATCTCACCGCACCATTGGCGCAACGGCCGCCTGCCGGAGACGGTCGAATACAAGGAGTTGGAGGCCAACGACTTTCGCGATTGGCGGCTGAGGGTCTACGGCCTGGTCGAGCACCCGATGGAATTCTCGCTCGACGACCTGAAGGCGCTGCCCTACCACGAGCAGATCAGCCAGCACTTCTGCATCCAGGCCTGGTCGGGCGTGGCCAAGTGGGGCGGCGTGCAGATGAAGGCGATCATGGACATCGTCAAACCGCTGCCCGAGGCGAAATGGGCGGTGTTCTATTCGATGGGTCTCGGCGCCACCGGTGGCATCTACTACAACGCCCACCACATCGGCCAGATGGACCATCACATGACGATGCTGGCCTACAACATGAACGACCAGCCACTCCCCTACCTGCACGGCAAGCCGCTGCGGCTGCGCAACGAGCTGCAGCACGGCTTCAAGCTGGTGAAGTGGATCAAGGGGATCGAGTTCGTCGCCGACTATCGCGACATCGGCAGCGGTTACGGCGGCTACAGCGAGGACCACAAGTACTTCGGACGCCACCAGACGCTGTAGGGGCGCCGACCGGAAGTCGTTTCCTCAGAGGGTGTTTCGGGTAGCCGCAAGCAAGCGGCCGAAACGATAGCGATAATCTGAGGGGACCCATGGATCACATCACGCGCGCCCGCCGGGATGCGCAGCGCTCGCCCGGGCCCGTCATCATGGGGGCGCAGTACTGGCGTTCGTGGTCTGCGGGATCAATTTCGCCCTCGGCGAGGCGGGCGGAGGCGTTGTCGCCGCGATCGTCGGGTTGTCGGCGTTGGGGGCCGGCCTCGCCTGGCTTGGCATGGACGGCAGGCGGTTTCGCGACGCCGAACGTGGCGGCGGGATGCGCCGGCAGCGCGATTACTCCAGGGACGCGAGATTGCCGACCGACTTGCGGATGTCGGACCGCAGCACCCTGGCGACCAGGCCCCCGACCGGCCCGCTGAGCACCCCGCCCTTGAGGTCCGCGGTGAGGTGAAACTTCGATCCGGGGCGGTCGTCGGAGATGGTCACCCCGACCGAGATCCGAATGCCGCCCCGGCCGCGGCCTTGCAGCTCAATCGATTCCGGCGCGTCGTAACAGGTGACCTCCCAATGGATGACGTTGCGGAAGCCCTTGACCTTGATGCACGAGGAAACGCAGGTGCCCTTCTCGATGGTCGGGGGAACGGGCCCGCGCCAGCCGCCGAAGATGGTCAGCCACTCGTCGAAGCGGCGCAGGTCGGATGCGAGCTTCCAGGCGGTTTCCGGTTCCACCTCGGACGACATCGAAACATCTACTCGTGCCAAGTCTTCTCGCTCCTCGTGAGACGGTCGCTGTTGGGACCCGCATACCCGGCTGCGACGACGAGGTAAACGCGATCGGCGCCGTTAGGGCCAGACCTCCTGCAGCTGGTGGGCCACATCGATGACCTGCGCGGCCTGGGACTGCGGTGCGTCGATTTCCTCGGCGACGTATGCGGCGATGAAGCGGCGGATCTCGCCATCGACGCCGGCCAGGATGCGCAGCACCTCGCCGCGGAAGGACTTCGACGACACGTTGACCGTGATGTCGGATGGCCGCGGCTTGGCGACGTCGACGATCAGAAGCAGGGGCTCGGCGGCGCGCGCCGTGGCGCGCAACGCGATGTCTCCGGAGACCACAAACCGCTGCTTGTCGAGCCGCAGGTCCAGCAGCAGATCGATGGACAAGGGGATGTGGATGACGAAGGTGATGTCGTCGCCCAGGCGCCGGGTCACCTTGGGGTCCTGGATCTTGACGTTGGCGCTGACCTTGGCAATACCCCCGGGGCCCTGGGCGATCGGCTCCATGGCGAACTCATTGCCCGCGATGTCGGCGAAAGCCGCGGCGACACGCTCGGGGGTGACGGCGACCTCGAAGAACCTGCGTCCGAACTCTTCGTAGGTGACATACTCGCGATTTTGCATAGGCTTATACCGTCTCACGTCCCCTGCCGGAACGGTCGCTGATCTGCCCGCGTCGCAGCAATTTCGCGGCGGAGGCGGCCGCGGTCAGGGCTGAGCGGATCCGATGGGTATCACGAGGACGTGATCCGCATCCACCCTGTCCTCTGTGAAGAGCACCACAGGCGTGGCGCTTCGATTCGGTGTGTCGGGCGGCGGCCTGGGAGGCTTGACCTACTGGGAGGTGTTTGGAGCTGATGTGCGCCCAAAAAATTGCTGAGCCCGTGCCTGAGCCCCGCTCGTTCGCNCGCCGGCCGTCGCGCAGGCGGCGGCGGCCGTGCAGCAGGCCAAGGATGCACGCAGCGCGCTCGACCGGGCCGTCGAGCGGGCTCGCGAGCACCAGGATCAGGCCCTGGTCGTGGCGCGTTGCGAATACCATCCCACCCCGGCCTGCCCGCAGACCCGGATCACCGGCGTTCCGGGGTCCGGGCCCGAAACGCGAACGGCAAACGAGCTTCTCGCCGACGCGCAGCATGAGCTGGACAACGCGCTGGCGACCCGCGATCGTCAAGCGCCCGAATTGGACGCCAGGGTCTCCCGCGAGGAGCTGGCCCTGACTCACGCGCGGCAGGACGCGGTCGCGGACGCCGGCCGGGGCCTGGGCGCACGCTGGGTGGCGATGAACGACATGACGCTGGCCAGCCCGGGGGCATTGGCGCTGCGCGTGGTGACGATCGCTTTCTTCGCGCTGCTGTGCGTGCTGCCGCTGATCCTGCGGCGGTGGCGTGGCGAGACGACCCACGACCGTCACGCGACGGCCCGGGCGGAGCAGGAACGCGCCGAGCTCGAGGCGGACACGGCGATCGCGCTCAAGCGCGCGCAGGTCCGCCGCGAGGCCGAGATCATGTGGGCCGAGCACCAACTCACACAGGCCCGGCTCGCCATCGAGGCCCAGACCGAGATTGATCGCGAAAACCAGCGCCGGCGGGTGATGGAGGCCCTCGACGCCCCGGTGCGCACGTCGTCGCAGCGTGCGTTCGAGCCGGCGGACGACGATATCTACCTGCCGATCGCCGCGGAAGCCGAGGCGGCCAGCCGGGCGATCGCCCCCGTGCCGCCTGCCGAGACCGTCCCCGAGAACTTGCCGGCGCATGTCGAACCGAGCGGCGAGGTCGAACCGCGGCATGAGGAGCGCGCGACGCCCCTGATTCCGTCCATTCCTGACGCCACCAAGGCCGCGGCTCGCTGGATTCGCCCACTGGTGCCGCCGTTCGTCGCGCGGGTCATCGACAACACGACTTCGCCCCTGCGCACCGCGCGTCAGGTGTTCGAGGAGGTCGAGGAGATCCGGTTTTCGCTCAGGCGCACCCACAAGGTGACGTNCGGCCCGCGCGAATTGCGGGCGCCCGACGGCCCGCGCCAGCTGCCGCCCGGGCAGTGATCGGCGCCGCGCAGCACCTCCGAGCGGCGTTGCCGGACAGGGCAATTCGAATCACTCGGATTTCATTGGGTGGTCAGCTCCCGTTCAAGTTCTGTTTGGCCGCAAAGGATGCACCCTTACCGTCACTTTGGAACAATCAGCGAACTATGAGACTCGTGCTGTTGATGGCAAGCGCCGCCGTGGTCATCGGTACGGCCGCCCCGGCCTACGCCGACCCCACCCCGAAAGACCAAGCCTTCCTGACCGCGCTTTCCCAAGCCGGGCTGACCTACCTGAACGCCGACCGCGCGATCACGGCCGGCAAACAGGTGTGCAGCCTGGCCGACGGCGGGATGACGGGCGAGGAGATCGTCAAGAACCTGCAGGACCGCAACCCGGGCTTCCAGGGCCCGGGTGCCGCGAAGTTTGCGGCGCTCGCGGCCTCCGCGTACTGCCCGGAAAAGCTGACGCAAGCCGAGGACCCGGGCGCGGCGCCGAAGCCCAGCGGCGCATAGCCGACAGATCCGTCGCGCACTGAACGGCCGCGGGCGTGCGGGGCCGCGGCGGCTGATCCGCGCGAAGGTATGATCCTCCCGACAAGATCGGGGGACAGATCGCGTGGATGTCGTGAGGCGGCGGCAATGGCAGGGCAGGGTCTTGCGGTGAGCACCGGAAGGGCCCGGCCATGAAGATCACCCTGTTCCTCGCGGACGCGGCGCAGGCGGACGCCCAGTCGGGAAAGGTCCACGCCCTCGGGCTCGGCTGGCGGCAGTGCCAAACGCCCACGCCCCCTTTCGCTTTGGTGCTGTTCCTGGACATCGACTGGGACGAGACCAACAAGCCGCACAAGCTGACCTGCCAGCTGTTGACCACCGACGGCGACCCGGTGGTGGTGATGGGGACGCAGGGACCCCAGCGGATCTCTTTCGAGGCGTCCGCGGAGGCCGGCCGCCCGCCGGGGGCGATCCACGGCACCTCGGTTCGCATGCCGCTCACGCTCAACATCCCCGCCGGGATACCGCTGGAACCCGGTATCTACGAGTGGCGGGTGGAGGTCGATGGCTTCGAGCAGGCGACCACCGTTGAGGCGTTTGTTGTCATCGGTGCCGCGCACCCGCCGGCGACACCCGCATAGCCACGAGGGTGCGGTTACCGACGCGGCGACCCGAGAAATGCCTCGCCAGTTGCACTTTCGCGTGACCGGCGGCGGGGGCCTAACCCTGATAGGCGACTACTCGTCGCCCAAGGCCGCGTAGAGCGCGGGCAAGAAACCCGCCAGGTGGTTCATCTCCTGGGCGCAGTGCACCAGCAGATTGCGGCCGCTGGCCACCGGGTCGCCAAGTATCCGCGACGCGATGGGGCGCACCGCCTTGGACGCGACGCCGGGCGCCTTGCGCACGGCGATGTGCGGCCCGCCCATCCAGAACCGTGACCGCATCTCGGCGCCCTCCGGCGTCGACCGGATGTGGTGAATGAACCATCCGACATCCACCGGCGCGTCGCTGGAGCCCAGTCGGGCGCAGATCGCCACCGCGTCGGCGCTGTCGGGTGGGCAACCCATCTCGGTCGGCTCGACGAATTGGATTGCACCGTTGAGCATCGTGGAGCCGATGTACTCGCTGATGATCGACCAGCGGCCGATGTAGCGCCGGGCGCCCTGACGACCGGCGTCGTCACCGTCTTTCCATGCGGCGGACAGATGCGCGCGCGGATGCCACAGCTTGTAGCGGCGGGTGTCGCAGCCGTGCCAGCCGAACCACCATGACCACATCGCCGGGGTGACTCCGGGCATGTCGGTGCGCACCGATACCTGGTAGCTGCCGTCCTCGAGAACGCCGTAGCCGTTCTCGGTCTGCTGGTAGCCCTGCTCGGCGACGCCGGCGGCGTCGGCGAACGCCGAGAGCGCCATCGCCCCTTGCGGGCCATGCTGTAGCGCCTCGACGACATGCGTTGGAAGCGGGGCCATCTCGGGCTTGAAGAACTTGCCAAACGGCGTATTAGCGTCGTCGTTGCGGTAGCCGAGGTAAAGATCGCCGGTCATCAGAGTCGTCCCATCCAGGCGTTGAACAGGCCGTCGGGGTCATAGGTGGCGCGCGCCTTGTCGAGCCGCGCCATCGCCTCGTCGCTGGCGAACTTCGCCGGGCGCTGGCCGAGGTTCTCGTCGGCAAGCTGAATCCCGGTGGCCAGGTGCGACATCGCGGCCATGTTGGATCCCGACCAGTCGCCGAACCTGGCGTCGTCGGCGGGGTCCTTCCAGGACCCGTAGAGGGCCAGGTAAATCTCGTCTTCGATGCTGTAGGCCATGTCTTGGCGGGCCGGCGACGGCCCCCAGTTCAGCCAGAGGAAGTGCGACGGAGCCGGCGGCATCGTGTCGAGGATCGTATGGATGCCGGGCAGCAGCTCCTCGGCCGACGCCGAGGTCCACATGTTGTCCGCCGTATAGCGGTAATCGTTCAGGTAGTGGGTCATCACCGCCGTGAACCAGGTGGGCAAATCGCTGGGCATGTAGGGGACTTTCAGCACGGCTCGATCGACGACGGGACAGGTGTCGAAGATCGCGAGGGCCTGTTGGGCTTCCGCTTCGGAGTCGGCGAAGGCCGGCGACGCGAACGCGATGCCGGGGCCGTCGATGCCCATCTCCGAGAGGCTGCGGGTCGCGATGGCCTGCATCTCGACGCGACGGTCCACTTCGGCGCTGATGCCGCGGGCCCAGGTGTAGACCTCGTCGGCGACGTCCCACGGGTAGACGTACACGCTGGTGCCACAGGCGGCCGGGCGCGGGTACAGCTTCAGGTAAAACGACGTGACGACCCCGAAAAAGCCCGGACCGGCCCCGCGGGCCGCGAAGTAGAGGTCGGGGTGATTCTCCGCGTCGCAGTGGATCTGTTCGCCGTCGGCGGTGATGACGTCGAGCCCGACGACGCTCTCACACGCCGGGCCGTAGATCCGGCTGTTCCAGCCGTAACCGCCCTGCAGCAGGTAACCGCCGAGGCAGACGCCCTTGCAGTGGCCGCCCGGGAAGAACAGGTTCTGCGCCTCCAGGTCGGCCATGAGCAGGCTCCCCCCCTTGCCCGGCCCGACGACCGCGGTCATTTTCTCGGCGTCGATCGTCGCGTGATCGAGGCGGCTGAGGTCCAGTAGCACCGCGCCGTCGCGAAGATGGCTGGCCGCGAAGCTGTGTCCCCCCGAGACGACGTTGACCTGGTGGCCGTTGGCCTTGGCGTAGCGCAGGCCGGCGACGATGTCCGCGGCGTCGACGGCCTGCACGATCAGCTCGGGATACCGGTCGGGCACTTTTTGGTGCCACACGGTGCCTCGGCGGGCGGCCTCGTACCCGTCATCGCCACGGAAAAAATGTCGCCCGGCCGGTAGCGCGCCCATTGCAGCTCCCTTCGATCCACATTGCGGTTCTTGATAGACCGCATTGCGGAACACTATAGTGTCATCGTGCCTTCCACGGAAGAAAATTTGCCTGCTGGTCGCGACGAAGGCATCCAGGTGTTACGTCGCGCCGCCGCCGCGCTGGACGAGATCGGCGCCGAGCCGGGACGCCTCCGCC
This sequence comes from Mycobacterium interjectum, assembly GCF_900078675.2. GTDB lineage: Bacteria > Actinomycetota > Actinomycetes > Mycobacteriales > Mycobacteriaceae > Mycobacterium > Mycobacterium interjectum. Next base: position 1,323,632 of record NZ_LT546237.1, on the reverse strand, counting down.
TCGTCGACCTCGGCGAGCGGCTCGGGCTGGCCAAGTCGACGGCTCGCCGCCTGCTGGTGGGCTTGGTTGAGGTCGGGTTGGCCCAGGTCGACGCGCAGGGCCGCTTTTCCCTAGGAGAGCGCTTGCTGGGGTACGGCAGGGCCGACGGGGCGCAGATCGCCACGATCTTCCGCCCGACGATCGAGCGAGTGGCGCGTGCGACCGACGACGAGACCGTCGACCTGTCGGTACTGCGGGGGCAGCGGATGTGGTTCGTCGACCAGATCGAATCGTCGCACCGCCTTCGGGCGGTCTCGGCCGTCGGCGTGCGCTTCCCGCTCGAGTCGACCGCCAACGGAAAGGCCGCCCTCGCCGCGCTCGATATGGCCGAGGCGGAGGCCGCCCTCGCTCGATTCGGCCCCGAAGTCGCCGACCCGCTGCGCGCCGAGGTCGCCGAGATCAGGCGCACCGGGATCGCCTTCGACCGCGACGAACACACCCGTGGGATCTCGGCCGCCGCGATCGCGCGGCGCGCGGTGGGCGACAACGTGGTCGCGATCTCGGTTCCGGCTCCCACCGAGCGCTTTCGCGAGAAGGAGGGGCGCATCATCGACGCGTTGCGCGCGGCGGCCGACTCGCCGGCCTGGACGCGTTGAAGTAGCGGCTCGGTGGTTGCTGGCGACGGCCGCGGTACCCCCCAGGACCCCGGCCGCGCCAAGTCCTAACCTTTCCTCAGCAGCTCACCGCGGCCGACCTGGCGAACAGCGAACCCCACTCCCGGCGAGCCGCCGACTGCGCGTCGACGAAGCTGGGCGTCTTCTCCCCTTCGCCGGCCAGGTGGACAAGCGCCCAGGCCATGGCGAACACCGGAACCTTGTGACGTAGTGCCGCGCTGTGCAATTCATCCAAAGCCGCTTGCGAGGGGCAGCGGCGAAGGCCGATGAGGATGCCTCGCGCGGTGTCGAGAATGCGGCCGGAATTCGGGCCATACGAAGTCTGGGCGGGGACCCAGTTCGCGATCATGCTGTCGATACCTCCTGTTGCGCCCGAACGAGATGCGCTACGCGCGCGTTCGGTACGCATCGTCGCGCCGGTGATTCTCGAAAGGCGCCCTGTGCAATGATTTGCGGATCGAACGAGTTTGTGCCAGACCGCCGCCCGTATCGATATGCGCTTGTGACCGTTTCGGGATCGAGCGAATCAGCCTGCAAGCGCTAGTACTTCGCCGAAGCCGGCGACCAGGGCTTCATAGAAGATGTCATAGTCGGGTATGGCGGCGGTATCGACGTCGATGCCCAGGGCGCATGTGTCGACGTAGGTGAGCAGTGTGACGTTGACCGCCGACCCGATCGTGGGGCCGAACGCGTACTGCGCGCGCACCGGCGCGCCGCCCAGGAATACCGGCACCGGCACGCCGGGCACGTCGCTGGCGAGGAAATCGACGTGGCGCAGCACGGAACCGATGTACCAGCGCGGCATCAAGTTCAAAGCGCCGGCAATCAGTTGGGTGTACGGCAGGGAGCGCTCGGAGCGCACCGCGGCGGCGCGCTCGTGGATGGCCTGAATTCGTGCCGTCGGCTCGGTCTCACCCGCGGGAACGTCGAACCGCATCAGCGTGATCCGGTTGCCGCCCATCTCATCGGACTCGGTCCGCAGGCTGATGGGCATCGTGAGGTGTAGGTCGCCAACTTCGACGCCGTGCTTTTCGTGGTAGCGGCGCAGGCCGCCGGCGACCCCGGCGACGAACGCATCGTTGAGGGCCCCGCCGGAGCGGTGCGCCGCCTCGCGCAGTTGCTGCAGCGGCACCTGGTGCACCATCAGGCGACGGATCAGGCCGCGTTCGGTCAGCAGCGGAGAACCGGTGCGACTTATCGGCCGAACGGTCCGATAGAACGAGGCCGCGGTCGCCGCCGCCGAGCGGGCCGTCGCGAGGGGCCGGCGCACGCCGCCGTAGAGCAGTCGCGGAGCCGCTTTGACCGCTCTGCCGACGGTGGTCGCCAGCAGCCCGGCGTCGTAGCGCCAGGTATCCCGATAGCCACCTAGCCACGAAGGCGTCGATACCTCCGGCTCGGGCGGCAGCGGTTCGCGCCGGCACGACTCCTCGGAGAGGTTGAACAGATGCATCGCGATCTGCACGCCGCCGATCCCGTCGGTGAGGGCATGATGGAACTTGCAAATCACTGCCGCGCCACCGTCTTCCAGGCCGTCGATGAGGCTCGTCTCCCACAGCGGCCGGGCCCTGTCGAAGTCCTGCATCTCGGCCAGCCGGGACAGCTCGAGGATGTCATCGAGCGTGCCGGCCCCCGGGGTGGCGGCCCGCCGGACGTGGTAGTCGAGGTCGAAGTCCGGGGCGTACTCCCAGTGCGGCGGGGCCGGCTGCGGTGACGGCACCACCCGTTGCCGAAACATCGGAAGTTTGCGGCTGATCAGGTCGAAGCGCTGGCGCACTTCGTCCCAGTCGGGCGAGCGCTCCAGCAACACCACGCTGACCACGGTTGATCTCAGCCGTGGATCGCTTTCCATCGCCCAGGTGAAGGCGTCGCTGTTGCGCAGGAATCCGGTCATCGCATGCTCCGGGCACCAACCTACGACGCGGGGCGGCAAAGGTCAGCAGATCCTTGGCAGCCAATGACTTTGGTCCTTCGACGTCGGGTCCTTCGTCAGCGGCGCCGCGGCTAGGACGGCTTGGCGGCCTCGGCGTCGGCGAATTCGCAGAAGGCCGTGTAGGCGCGCGCGCCGTAAATGGTCGCCGGGCCGCCGTGCATGAGGAAGGTGACGCCGATGGCCTCGGCGGCTTCCTCCCGGGTGGCGCCGGCGCGCGCGGCGCCCTGCGCGTGCGAGGCGATGCAGCCGTCGCAGCCCTCGACGACCCCGATCGCCAGCGCCATGAGCTCCTTGACCTTGCGGCTCAGCGCACCATCGGTCAGGGCGGCGCCGCTGAGGGCCGCGAATCCTTGGTAAACCTCGGGGATTTGCTTGCGAAGCGCGCGGTGCTGCGGCAGCAGGTCCTGCAGTACTTCGTGATGATGCTGGTGATCCGACATTGCCCGGCCCCCCTCTCAGTGGTGAACTGCGGGCTTGAGGGAGTCGATGGCCGCCTGGAGCTTGTCGGTGACCTCCTCGGCGACCGGACGCAGTTCCGGCTCGCCGGTGACCTCGACCAGCAGCCCGGGATTCATGGCCTCGACGAGCACCGTGCCGGCGTGGTCGGGGTCGGCCCGCACGACGACATTGCACGGCAGCAGCAGGCCGATCTGGCGTCGCGCGTCCAGGGCCCGGTGCGCCAGCGGTGGGTTGCAGGCGCCCAGGATCAGGTAATCCTCCATGTCATGGCCGAGTTTCGCCTTCAGCGTGGCCTTCACGTCGATCTCGGTGAGCACACCGAAGCCCTGCTCCGCGAGCGCCTCGCGGGTCTTGGCGACCGCGTCCTCGAACGAGGTCTGCAGCGGTGTCGAAATGGCGAGATTCATCGTGCTTCCTTTCGTTTGTTCACCGCCCCGGCGCTCAGGCGAGCGCTAAGAACAGCTTCTCCAGCTCGGCCTCGCTCAGCGGAGTCCCGCCGTCCGCGGTGGTTCCCGAGACACATTCCTTCAACCCGGTCGCGACGATCTTGAACCCGGCGCGGTCGAGGGCGCGCGAAACCGCCGCGAGCTGGGTGACGACGTCCTTGCAGTCGCGGCCCTGTTCGATCATCGAGATCACCCCGGCAAGCTGGCCCTGGGCCCGCCGCAGCCGGTTGAGCACCGCGGCGATGCTGTCTTGATCACCAATCACTGGATCCTCCGTCTCGTTGTTGCTACCCACAGGGTACCCGCCGGGGTATCAACTGATCCACAGTGGAATATACCCCATAGGGTATCAGTTGTCACGGGTAAGCATGTGAAGAAAGGAAGCAGCATGACAACCACCGCCCTCACCCGCCAGACGTTCGAATCGACCATCGTCGACAACCCGCTTGTGCTGGTTGACTTTTGGGCCGCGTACTGCCGTCCCTGTCAGGCCTTCGCGCCCGTTTATGACCGTTCGGCACAGGCACACCCCGACGTCGTGCACGCCAAGGTCGACACTCAGGCCGAGCCGGAGCTGGCCGCCGCGCTGGGCATCCGCTCCGTCCCGACCATCATGGCGTTTCGTGACGGCGTCCTGGTCTACAGCCAACCCGGCGCGATGCCGCCCGCCGTGCTGGAGGACCTGATCAGCCAGGTGAAATCGCTCGACATGAACGCGGTGCGCGCCAAGATCGCCGCCCGCAAGGCCGCGGTGGCCGGCTGATCCGGAGACGCGGCGACGCGGGGCCGCCTCAGAGGATCGCGCGGCGATCCTTCGCGCCGGCGATGTCGTCCCAGTCGACGCCGAGCTCCAGCAGAATCTCCTCCGTGTGCTGCCCGTGCTCCGGGGCGCGAGCGGGCGCGGGTGGGGTTTCGTCGAACTGAACGGGCGCCGCGACGATGCGGTACTCCTCCCCGTGGTCGTCGACGTTGGTCACCACGTACCCGTTGGGTTCGACCTGAGGGTCGTTGAGGGTTTCGCGTGGCGTCGCCAGCGCGCCCCACACGCCGGGTTCGTCCGCGAGAACCCGTTGCCAGTGCGCAAGGTCATGGCGGGCAAAGGCGTTCGCCACGAGCTCGGTCGCGGCGGCGGCGTTGGCGATCAGGTTGCTCGACGGCACAAACCGCTCGTCGGTGGCCAACTCCCCCAGCCCCATCCGCGCACAGAAGCCGGCCCAGAACTTGTCGGGCTGCAGGAAAACCAGCTGAATCCACCTGCCGTCCTTGGTTTTGTACCGGTTCACCAGGGGGTTGATGGCCAGCCCGGGCGGCGCACCGGGAATGCCGTCGATATCGAAGAAATCGGCCGCCGAAATCGACGGAGCGATCGCCCACATCGCTTGTGCCAGCAGCGACGAGTCCACGATCGTCGGCTCGCCGGTTCGTTCCCGGTGGAACAACGCCGCGCACACGCCGCCGGCCAGCGTTGCGCCGCCTTGCAGGTCCCCGAACGCGGGCCCCTGGACCGCGGGCGTGTCGGTGCCGAACGGCGTGAGCGTGTACGCCACCCCACCGCGCGCCAGGTACGTGGCGGCGTCGAACCCGCCGCGATTGCGGTCCGGGCCCCGGACCCCCAGCCCGGTGCCCCGGGCGATGATGATCTTCGGGTTGAACCCGCGGACGTCGTCGACGGTCAGCCGAGCCCGCTCCAGCGCGCCGGGCAGCCAATTGGTCAGGAACACATCCGCACTGGCCAACAGGCGGCCAAAAAGCTCGCGGCCCAGCTCGGACTTGATGTCGATAGCGATGCTGCGCTTGCCGCGGTTGCCCAATTCGAGGATGAAATCGGCGTCGGGGCGGGCCGCTTCGCGGGTGAAGCCGCCGACGACGAGCGCGCGCCCGGGGTCCCCCGCGGCGACGCCTTCCACCTTGATCACGTCCGCGCCCCAGTCGGCGAGGGCGGCGCCGGCCGAGGGCACGTAGGTCCACGACGCCAACTCGACCACCCGGACACCGCTCAGCACGCTGGACAAGGCAACCCCTCGCTCGTCTTTCTTGCTATTTTAGGTATTCTAGCTACTCTAAGGGATATCGAGAGCCCGGCTGTGGCCACGCGCAGTTTTCGTGGCAGACATGTGAAGGAGCCGACCATAGGGTCGCTCCGCCTGCGCGGTGCGGTGAGTGCGCGGATTCCCGGCTCTTTGGCGCCGAATAGCGTTGGGCCCCAACGCGGGTCGCTGGTGTAGGCACCGGGGCGAAGGACGGAACATGGGCAGGGTGACGGGCAAGGTGGCCGTGATCAGCGGGGCGGCGCGCGGCCAGGGCCGTTCCCATGCGCGCCTGCTGGCCGCGGAGGGTGCCGACATCATCGCGGTGGACCTGTGCGCGGACATCGAGACGAACGAGTACCCGCTGGCGCGTCCCGAGGATCTCGACGAGACGGCGCGGCTGGTGGAGAAGGAGGGGCAGCGCGCGTACACGGCGATCGCCGACGTCCGCGACCGGGTGGCCTTGGCCGCCGCGATCGACCAGGGTGTGGCCGAGTTCGGCCACCTCGACATCGTGGTGGCCAACGCCGGCATCTGCCCGCTCACCGCGGGCCTTCCGCCGCAGGCGTTCGCCGACGCGGTCGATGTCGACCTGGTCGGCGTGCTCAATCTGGTGCACGCGAGCCTGAAGCATCTGCGCGCCGGCGCGTCGATCATCGTGATCGGGTCGAACGCGGCGTTCATGTCGTCCTTGAGCACCTCCGGCGCTGAGAGTGGGGTCGGTGGCCCCGGCGGCGCCGGCTACGCGTTCGCGAAACTCGCTGCCGCGCACTACGTCAACGACTTCGCATTGGCACTGGCCAAGTTCTCCATCCGGATGAACGCGGTGCATCCGACGAACGTCAACACCGACATGCTGCACAGCGCACCGATGTACCGCGCGTTCCGGCCCGACCTGAAGGAGCCGACCCGCGAGGACGCCGAACCGGTCTTTCCGGTGGTTCAGGCGATGCCCATCCCCTACGTCGAACCCGAGGACATCAGCGAGGCCGTGCTGTTTTTGGCGTCCGACGCGGCGCGCTACATCACCGGACAGCAGCTCCGCGTGGACGGGGGCGGCTTCCTCAAGGTCAAGCCGTGGTCGGGCGGCTGACGACGGCGTCGCCAATCGTGTTGGGGTGCAGAATGACTGGAGGGTATAGGTGAGCGACGGTCAGGCCGCAGCGGACGTCGAACGTCACCTCTACGAATTGATGATCCTGATGAAGGCCGCCGACGACCGGCTGTCCAAGGGCATCGGCACCGGCGAATTCATGTGCGTGTATTGGCCTTCGCGTGGTCAGGAGGCGATCGCCGCGGCGATGGGGGTGGCGCTGCGGCCCGACGACCAGTTGGTGACGACCTACCGCGGGTTGCACGATCTGATCGGCAAGGGCGTCCCGCTCGAGGAGATCTACGGCGAGATGATGGGTCGTACCGTCGGCGCGAGCCGGGGCAAGGGCGGCACCATGCACATCGCCAAGCCCGACGTGGGCGTCATGCTCTCGACCGGCATCGTCGGGGCCGGACCTCCGGTGGCCGTCGGGTTGGCGATGGCCGGCAAGCGCAAGGGCCTCGACCGGGTCACGGTGGTCAGCTTTGGCGACGGGGCGACGAACACCGGCTCGTTCCACGAAGCGGCCAACATGGCCGCGCTGTGGGACCTGCCGCTAGTGTTTGTCTGCCAGAACAATCTGTTCGCCGAGATGACGCCGACGTCGGACACGATGAAGCTCGAGCACGTCGCCCAACGGGCGGCCGGCTACGGCATGCCGGGCGTGCGCGTCGACGGCAATGACCCGCTGGCGGTGAAATCCGCGCTCGACGACGCCTTGCGCCGCGCCCGCGCCGGCCAGGGCCCCACGCTCATCGAGTGCGTGACGTTCCGCTTCCGCGGCCACTACTTCGGTGACCGGATGCCCTACATCCCCAAGGAGCAACTGGCCGCGGCCATGGCGGCCGACCCGGTGCCGCGGTTTCGTGATCGCCTCGCGCAGGCCGGAATCTGCGGCTCCGACGAACTCGACCGTATCGACGCCGCGGCGCTTGCCAGGGTGGAGGACGCCCTGGCGACGGTCATGGGTGCGCAGTCGCCCTCGAGGGACGAGCTTGACCACGACGTGTACGCGACCCCGATCGGGTTTCCGGTATGACGCAGGAAAAAGAGATGACGATGCGCGAGGCGCTGAACCTCGCGCTCGACGAGGCGCTGGGCGCCGACGAACGAGTGTTCCTGCTCGGTGAGGACATCGCCGATCCCGGCGCCTCGGGGCCCACGGCGGGGTTGTCCACCAAGTACGGCCACGACCTGGTCTTGGACACGCCCATCTCGGAGGCCGCGATCGTGGGTGCCGCGATCGGTGCCGCGATCGACGGGATGCTGCCCGTCGCCGAGATCATGATCATGGACTTCATCGGCATCGCCGCCGACCAGCTCATCAACAACGCCGCCAAGTTGCGGTTCATGACGGCGGGCCGGACGACGGCGCCGATCACCATCCGCACCCAGGTCTATGCCGGGCTGGCCACCGGGGCCACGCACTCGCAAAGCCTGGAAGCGTGGTTCATGCACATCCCGGGGATGAAGGTCATCGTGCCGTCCACCCCGCGCGACGGCAAAGGCCTTCTGACAGCGGCGATCTTCGATCCGGACCCCTGCCTATTCATCGAAACGATCCGGCTGCAGGGCAAGAAGGGGCCCGTCCCCGTCGAACCCGGATTCTCAATCCCCCTGGGACAGGCCGACATCAAGCGGCGTGGCACCGACGTGACGCTGATCGCATACGGTCGCCCCGTGCACGACGCGCTCGCGGCGGCCGACACGCTGGCCGAACAGGGAGTCAGCGCCGAAGTGGTGGATCTGCGCACTCTGGTGCCGCTCGATGTCGAGACCATCGTCGAATCGGCCCGCCGCACCAGACGGGTCGTGATCGCGCACGACGCGGTCCAATTCGCCGGCCCCGGAGCGGAAATCGCCGCGATCCTGCAGTTCGAACTGTTCGGCGAGCTGGCAGCACCCGTCGAACGGGTGGGTGCCAGGTTCGTCCCCAACCCGGCCGCGGCCGCGCTCGAGGCGCAGATGTACTCGTCGCCGCAGCGCATCGTTGCGGCCGCCCGGCGTGCTTTGGAAAGCGCGGGGAAGGCCAAAGTGCATGGCTGACTTCATCATCCGCATCCCACGCGTGTCGGTGGCCGTCTCGGAGGCCGAGCTTACCGATCTTCTCGTGGATGCGGGTGAGCATGTCGAGGCGGGCACACCAATCTATGTGATCGCCACCGAGAAGGTGGAACAGGAAATCGAAGCCGGCGCGTCGGGCGTCGTGCAATGGACCGGACAGGTCGGGACGACCTACGACATCGGCGCCGAAATCGGCATCATTACAGCATAATTCGAAACAGTGAAAGGTAAGACTACATGGATCTCAACGAGACCCGCGAGAGAATCGTCTACGAAAAGGAAGGTCCGATCGCCCGGGTCACACTCAACTGGCCGGAGAAGGCGAACGCCCAGGACCAGAAGCTGGCCGAGGAAGTCGACGCCGCGCTGCTCGACGCGGATCGTGACTACGACATCAAGGTGCTGATCCTCAAGGCCAACGGCAAGGGCTTCTGCTCCGGGCATGCCATCGGCAACAACGCGGTCGACTATCCGGCATTCGTCGAGGGCGCCAAGGTGATGGGCACGCCGTGGAAGCCCCAGACCGACCTGTTCGTCAAGCCGATTCTGAACCTGTGGGAGTTCTCCAAGCCGACCATCGCGGCCGTGCACGGCTATTGCGTCGGCGGGGGCACCCATTACGGGCTGACGACCGACATCGTGATCGCCGCCGAGGATGCGTACTTCTCCTATCCGCCCTTGCAGGGATTCGGGATGCCGTCGGGTGAATGCTCGATCGAGCCGTGGGTTTTCATGAACTGGCGGCGCGCGGCGTATTACCTCTACCTGGCCGAGGTCATCGACGCGAAGAAGGCGCTGGAGGTCGGTCTGGTCAACGAGGTGGTGCCGCGCGACCAACTGGAGGCGCGCGCCGACGCCATCGCCCGCCACATCGCCCAGGCGCCGATGACGACCCTGTTGGCGACCAAGGCCAATCTCAAGCGAGCCTGGGAGCTGATGGGCATGCGGGTGCACTGGCAGAGTTCCAACGACCTGGTCGCGCTCGCGTCGATCAGCAAAGATGTGCAGGAACTGATCCAGACGGTGTTCAAGGACAAGGTGCTGCCCTCCGAACAGGCCCGGCGCCAGGCCGCCGCGGCCGCCGCGAAGGACGGCGCTTCGCCGGCGTGACAATGTCGCGGCTCTGCACAGCTTGACGGGACGTTAGCCACATACACAGGCGACGTTCGGCCCTGGTGGCGCTGGGCCGTGCTGACCGACGCTGCTCCAGATGACGGCCAAAGAGCCCCCGGCCGAAGTAAATAGACGCGCCGTAGCGCTTCTAATTCAAGGCAATCGACGCCGGCCGAATTACGATTCGCGTGTGTCCACCGACACCGGCCGAGGATCGACCATCGGATCCCGGTCGGCTAAGGGGTAGTGAGGTGCTGGATTTCGGGGTGCTGCCACCCGAAATCAATTCCGGTCGAATGTATTCGGGCCCGGGTTCGGAGCCGATGATGGCCGCCGCGACGGCCTGGGACGAGTTGGCGGCGGAATTGGGCACGGCGGCGAGCGGCTACAGCTCGGTGATCACGGAGCTGACCAGCTCCCCCTGGGTGGGGCCCTCGTCGGCCGCCATGGTGTCCGCCGTCGCCCCTTATGTGAGCTGGCTCGGCGCGGCGGCCGCCCAGGCCGAGCAGACCGCGAGCCAGGCCCGCGCGGCCGCGGCCGCCTTCGAGACAGCTTTCGTGATGACGGTGCCGCCGCCCGTGATCGTGGCCAACCGGCTGTTGCTGATGACGCTGATTGCCACCAATTTCTTCGGGCAGAACACGCCGGCGATCGCCGCCACCGAAGCCCAGTACGCGGAGATGTGGGCCCAGGATGCGACCGCCATGTATGGCTATACGGCTTCCTCGGCGACGGCCGCCCAGCTGACCCCATACCAATCACCGCCGAGCATCGCCACCCCCGACGCCGCGGCCCGGCAGGACGCCACGGCTTCCCAAGCCGCCGCTCCTGAAGCGCTGCAACAACTTTCGTCGCCGACGGCGTCGGCCGCGCAGGGGCTCATTTGGAACACGATCCAAGGCTTCCTCAAGTATGGGCTACCCACTCCGACCAACAACTGGCTAGGGCTTACCCCGCCTAACTACATCACGGTATTCAAGCAAACCTTGCAGGCGTATTTCGGGGTGGGCGTCGCAAACTTCGCTTACAGCATCGGGCAGCAGTTGACGTTCGGCTCCGGAACCACGGCCGGTTCGGGCGGCGCCTGGTACCCGACGCCTCAATTTTTCGGCCTGCACTTCGAGGGTGTGGGCGGCGTAGCTGCCCACACCGCCGGAGCGACGTCGGCGAGCGCGGGCCAGGCCGGCAAGGTCGGGCTGTTGTCCGTGCCGGCGAATTGGACGACACCGACATCGGAAGTGACACTTGCCGCCGCTGTGGTGGACGAGAGCGCCGCCGCACCCGGCGCCGCAAGCGGAACGGGTAATGCCCTGCTGCGGGGAATACCAACCGGGGCCGCGGGCCGGCGCACTGCCGCCTACGGACACACCAACGTCTACGGGGCTCGCCACAGCGTGGTTGTACGCCCGCCATCGGCCGGATAACGCCCACCAAGGAGATCGGATGTCAGTCGAGACGACGCAACCCCAGACCCACCCGGCCAGGCCGACCAAGGAGTCACGATGATTGATTTTGGCGCATTGCCCCCGGAGATCAATTCTGCGCGGATCTATGCGGGTCCCGGCTCGTCATCGTTGATAGCAGCGGCGTCGGCCTGGAACGGGCTTGCCGCCGAGTTGAATTCGGCTGCGGCGGGTTATGACAAGGTGGTCACCACGCTGTCCGGCGAGGAATGGCTGGGGCCGGCCTCGGCGTCCATGGCGGCGGCGGTGCAGCCGTACGTGGAGTGGATGAACACGACTGCGGCGCAAGCCGAACAAGCGGCCGCGCGGGCTCGAACGGCCGCGGCAGCTTACGAGGCGGCACTCGCCGCGGTGGTGCCCCCGCCGTTGATCGCGACCAACCGCGCCGAGCTCGCGGAGGCGACCGCGACCAACGTGCTGGGTCAAAACAACGCGATCATCGCGCAACTGGAAGCGCAATACGCCGAATTTTGGGCCCAAGACGCCGCGGCCATGTACAACTACGCGGGTTCCTCGGCAAGCGCCACGAAGGTCGCGCAGTTCACCGCGGCACCGAAGATCGCCAACCCGGCCGCCCAAGCCGCACAGGCGGCCACGGGCGCAGCGGGTGGCGCGCAGTCCACGCTGGCACGGCTGATTGCCAACCTGCCGAGCCAGCTGCAGGGCCTGGCGTCGCCAACCTCGGCGGCGTCAGCCGCCGCGTCGATGCCGGTGCTGACCGAGCTGTGGTTCTTATTGACCGGGCAGACCATCCTGCCGACCAACCTCGGGACGTTCCTGAACGGCATCGCCCCCTATACGAGCTTCTTCTACAACACCGAGGGCCTGCCCTACTTCAGTGTCGGCATGGGCAACTTCGGTGTTCAGATCTCCAAGACGCTGGGCTGGATCGGCGGGGCGGCAGGACCGGGTATCGCTACCGTGCCCAAGGGCCTGCCCGGACTGGGCGGGCTGCTCGGCGGTGGCGCCGGCGCGGCGGCGCATCTGGGCAGCGCGACGTCGATCGGCAAGCTGTCGGTACCGGCGACGTGGGCGGCGGCCGCCCCGGCGGTACAGCATGCCGGGACCGAGCTGGTCAGCGCGATCCGGCCGAATGCGGAGGTCGGCGCCGGACCCGGGAACCTGCTCGGCGGCATGCCGTTGGCGGGCACGGGTTCGGGTTCCGCCGGCGGCGCCGGACCGCGATACGGCTTCCGGCCGACCGTCATGGCCCGCCCGCCCCTCGGTGGATAGCCGACCCGCGCTGACCCGGTATCGTCACGACAGGGAGTCCACCGACGGCTAGTTAGAACACTGACGGCTCAAAGGGGAGCGCGGGTGAACATCGCCGACCATGCGAGCACAGCCGCGGACTCGCCCGCCTTGATTACCGATGGCGGCCCGATATCGTTCGGCGAGCTGCATGCCAGGAGCCAACGCGTCGCCGCCCTGCTGCACGCCGCCGGGCTGCGGCGCGGCGACGGCGTGGCGCTGGTGCTGCCGAACCGACCCGAGTTCTTCGAAATTACCTGGGGCTGCCAGCTTTCCGGGCTGTACTACACCGCCGTGAACACCCATTTCACGCCCGACGAGGTCGCCTACGTCATCGACGACTCCGAGGCGAAGGCGGTCTTCGTCGACGCTTCAGAGGCGTCCGCGGCGCAACTCGCCGGGCACGTGCGCGCGGCCAACGCGGGCGTGGCCGTCCACCTGGCCCTGGGGGGCGCGCTGCCCGGCTGGCGCTCGTACGAAGGAGCGCTGGCGGCCGCGGGCGACGCGCCGCCGCTGTCGGACGGCTCGGAGATGCTCTATTCATCGGGCACCACGGGACGGCCCAAGGCGGTGCGGCGGTCGCTGCCGGCCGACGGCAACGGGTCGTGGGCCCAGGCGGTTCTGGAGATGGCGCTGATCCACAAGTACGGGATGGACCGGTCCAGCGTGTACCTCTCCCCCGCACCGCTGTATCACGCGGCCGGGGTGAACTACACCATGGCGGTGCACCGCGTCGGCGCCGCCTCGATCCTGATGCGCAAGTTCGACGCCGAGGCCGTGCTGCGGTTGATCGAGACGCATCGCGTCACCCACGCCCAGTTCGTCCCCACCATGTTCGTGCGGATGCTCAAGTTGCCCGAGGCGGTCCGGCGGAAATACGACGTTTCCAGCCTGCAATGCGTGCTCCATGCGGCAGCCCCGTGTCCGGTGGACGTCAAGCACCGGATGATGGAGTGGTTCGGTCCCATCATCCACGAGTATTACGGCGGCACAGAGGGATTCGCGGGCACCACGATCGGACCCGAGGAATGGCTCGCCCATCCGGGTTCGGTCGGCAAGCCGTTCAGCCCTGTTCACGTGCTTGGAGACGACGGGGTCGAGCTCCCGGTGGGCGAGTCCGGCGAGCTGTTCTTCGAAGGCGGACCCGATTTCGAGTACTTCAATGACCCGGCCAAGACCGCGTCGGTCTCCAATCACCGGGGTTGGCGGTCACTGGGCGACATGGGCTACGTCGACGAGGACGGATACCTCTACCTCACCGACCGGTCGACGTTCATGATCGTCTCGGGCGGGGTGAACATCTATCCGCAGGAGGCGGAGAACCTGCTGGTGATGCACCCCAAGCTCGTGGACGCGGCCGTGTTCGGCGTCCCCAACGACGAGTTCGGCGAGGAGGTCAAGGCCGTCGTGCAACCGGTCGATGGCGTGGCGCCCGGTCCCGACCTGGAGGCAGAGCTCATCGCGTACTGCCGGGCTCAACTGGCCGGCTATAAGTGCCCACGCACGGTCGAGTTCGCACCGGAGCTGCCGCGCGACCCGAACGGAAAGCTTTACAAGCGGCGCATTCGTGAACGTTACTGGCAGGGACGGGCCTCTCGGATCGTATGAGCTGACAAGGGATAGTGAGATGGCTGTAGAGACGGGTTCGACGAGAACCGGCGTCAATTGGACGCCCCTACCGGTGCCATGGGCGGTCCAGACGCCCGATCGCATCCCCAAGCAGCGGTATTACGACGCGGAGTTCTACGCCCGCGAGAAAGAGATGTTCTGGCCACGGGTGTGGCAGATGGCCTGCCGCCTCGAGGAGATCCCCAAGGCCGGCGACTTCGTGGAGTACGAGATCCTCGACGAGTCGATCATCGTCGTTCGAGTCGACAGTCAGACGGTGCGGGCCTACCACAACGCCTGTCGCCATCGCGGGGTAAAGCTGGTGGAGGGCAACGGGAATCGGCGTACCTTCGTGTGCCCGTTCCACGGGTGGTGCTGGGGCGTCGACGGGCGCAATACCTTTGTGCTGCGACCCGAGGCGTTCGCCGAGGACAACCTGCGCCCGGACGATCTGCAGCTCGTCGCGGTCCGGTGCGAGCTGTGGGGCGGCTGCGCGTGGATCAACCTCGACGACGGCGCGCCCGCGTTGCGGGACTGCATCGAACCGTTCGCGTCGATCTATGACGCGTGGAACGTCGAAGCGTTGCGCACCGAGTGGTGGCAGTCGTGCCGGCTTCCGGTGAACTGGAAGCTGGCCACCGCGGCGTTCATGGAGGGGTATCACGTCCCCCAAACCCATCCCCAGCTGCTGCCGAGCGCGCAGACCGGCGGCCCGTCGGAAGCCGTGCATCCCGTCGTCGCGAGCAGCTTGTACTTCATGCGCACGCTCGGAGAAGGCATGGGCGGCATGACCCACGAGAACGACATCCGCGTCGCCGAGGGTCTGCAGACCATCGCGCTGCCGGCCAACCCGGCCGAGGCGATGGTGGCCTGGCGCAGCGCCCTCAACGACGCGGTGGTCGGCTGGCATCGGGCCCGCGGCAGCACCATGCCCGACCTCAACGACCTGGTGCGCCGCGGGATCACCGACGCGATCGGATTCTGCTTCCCGCACCACTTCATCCTGCCCACCTACAGCAGCGCCTCGTCATACCGGATTCGCCCGCTGGGACCCGAGGAAACACTGTTCGAGATCTGGTCGCTGACCCGGTTTCCCTCGGACATCTCCGCGGGAAAGCCACAGCCGCCGGAGCCGATGGCGCCCGACGACCCGCGCTGGCCGCCCATCCCCGCCCAGGATTTCTCCAACCTGCCGCGACAGCAGAAAGGCCTGCACTCCAAGGGGTTTGAGTTCATGCGGCTGTCGGACCAGATCGAGGGGCTGATCTCCAACTTCGAGCGCGTCGTCGACGGGTTCCTGGCCGGCCTGCCGTACGACGCGCTGGTCCCCGCGATCCAGAAGGCCAACACCACCATCGACGTGCCGGTCGCCGACCTGGGACTCGGGGAGGGGCCGCGATGACCACCCAGTGGGACCGCTCGGTCGACCTGCTCATCGCGGGCAGCGGCGGCGGCGGCATGGTGGCCGGGCTGGCCGCACTCGACTGCGGGCTGGAGCCGCTGATCATCGAGAAGCAGGCGCTGGTCGGAGGGTCGACGGGGCTGTCGGGCGGCATCGTCTGGCTGCCCAACAACCCCCTGCTGCGCGCCGAGGGCGTCGCGGACTCGCACGAGGACGGCCTGGCGTACCTGGCCGACGTGGTCGGCGACATCGGCGCGCCGTCGTCGCCCGCCCGCCGCGAGATGTTCCTGACCGCCGGCTACGAAATGGTCAATTTCCTCGTGCGCAAGGGTGTTCGGTTGATCCGGTGCGCCGGATGGAGCGACTACTACCCGAACCACAAGGGCGGCAACGAGTCCGGGCGCGCGATCGAGGGCATTCCCTTCGACGCCGCGGAGCTGGGCGCCTGGAGCGGCAAAGTGCAGCCTGCGCTGGCCAAGAACTACGGCTTCGTGGTCTTGACCAACGAACTGCGCTCGGTTCAGTACTACAACCGTTCGCCGCGCGCGTTCGCCGTGGCGACCCGAGTGTTCCTGCGCACAGCGGCCGCGCGGGCGCGCCGCCGCCAGATCCTCACCAACGGAGCGTCGCTCATCGCTCAGATGCTCAAGGCGCTCATCGACCTCAGTGACGGGCAGCCGCCGCTCTGGACGAATGCGGCGATGGACGATCTCATCGTCGAGGACGGCCGCGTGGTCGGCGCACGCGTCTCCCGGGGCACGGAATCGCTGAACGTGGAGGCCCGGCGGGGCGTACTGCTAGCGGCGGGGGGGTTCGGCCACAACAAGGAGATGCGCCGCCAGTACAGCGGTGATCAGCCCAATGAGGCACAGTGGTCGATCGCCAACGCCGGGGACACCGGCGAGGTACTGCAGGCGGCGATGCGGCTGGGGGCCAAAACCGATCTGCTGGACGAAGCCTGGTGGCTGCCTTCCGTTTTCATCGCAAACGGCGGTGCGGTGGCGGCCTCGCTCGGCTCGGGCCGCCAGCGGCCCGGGGCCATCTACGTCGACTCGACCGGCCGGCGATTCTGCAACGAGTCGAACTCCTACGTCGAGGTCGGCAAGGCGATGTACGCCAATAAGGCGGTGCCCTGCTGGATGATCTACGACGAGGGCTATGTGCGCCGATACGTCACCAGCAGCAACCCGTTCAAGCGAAACCAGCACCTGCCACCGGAGCTCATCGAGAGCGGCGCGGTCAAACGCGGCGACACCATCGCCGACCTCGCCGGCCAGATCGACCTTCCCGCAGACGAATTGGCGCGGACGATCCAGCGGTTCAACCGGTTCGCCGCCAAGGGCCTGGACCCGGACTTCGGGCGCGGTCAGTCGGCGTACAACGACTGCCTCGGCGATCCCGGCTACCGGCCGAACGCCGCCATCGGCCCGCTCGACCGGGCGCCCTACTACGCCACACGGGTCCTGCCGGCGGACGTCGGGACGTGCGGGGGCGTCGTCACCAACGAGCACGCGCAGGTCCTGGACGAGCAGGACCTGGTGATCGACGGCCTGTACGCCACCGGAAATACCACCGCGACGGTGATGGGCCGCACCTATCCGGGCGCCGGCGCGAGCATCGCCAGCTCGATGGTGTTCGGATATGTCGCCGCGCGGCACGCCGCCGGGCGCAGAATCGCCGGCGAGCGCACCCGCTAGGGCCCGCTCCCTGTCGCCGAGCGTGACGCTGCCGTCACGCTCGGCTTCGAATGTGACCGCAGCGTCACGCTGGCGGCAGATCCGATTGGTCGACGAAATCCCTTGGCTTCATCCCCGATTGGATGAGTTCGGCCCGTCGCGCCTGAACATCGGAGGCGGCGCCCACCATATTGGTCAGGATGTGGCTGACCTGGAGGTGGACCCGCATGCCCATCAGTTCCCAGGCGCGCTTCACGTTGTTCTTCACCGCCATCAGCGTCGTCAGCGGGATCTGGGCGATCTTGCGGGCCATTTCCTCGACGGTGTCTTCCAGTTCTTCGCGCGGCACAACCCTGTTCAGCAGCCCCCAGTCGAGCGCTTGCTGCGCGGACAGGGTCGGCGCCAGCAGCAGCCAATCCATGGTGCGGTGCCAGTTCATCAACAACCAGGGTTCGATCATGGTGTGCCCGCCGGGTTCCCCGAGGCTTTGAGCAAGTGGCATCTGGAAATACGCGTCCTCGGATGCCACGCAGAAGTCGGTCAGCAGGCCCAGATAGATGCCGCCGCCCATGCAGTAGCCGTGAATCTGCGAGATCGTCGGCTTGGGAAATTCCCAGAGATACAGGGTGGGCCACAGAAACAGGTCGGCGGTCCCTTTGTAGAGCTCCTCGAAGGTGTTTCCGAAGTCGGGGTAGGGGTTTTCGTCGGGGCCCCAGCGCGCCACGTGTCCGCCGCAGAAGCCGTTGCCGTTGGCCTTGAGGATCACGACCTTGATCTCTTTGTCGCGGTCGGCCTCATGCAGACAGTTGTCGACTTCGGTGACCAACACCGCGTCCTTGGTGTTGGCCTTGTCGACCCGATTCAGGATGATCCGCGCAATCGGCGGTTCGCGTTCATAGATGATCGCTTCGAGCACGCGCCGCTCCATCTTCGTGACATTACCGGGTTGCGANGCCACCTCGCGGGCCCGGTCGATGGCGACTGCGGAGACGTCGAACCCCCGGACGTCCAGGCCGCGCCGGGCCAGCCACACCGCACCGAACCCCTGGCCGCAGGCCAGGTCGAGGGCAAGCCCCGCCGCCGGAAACTCGTTCGCGTGGCGCGTCAGCAGGTCGGGCGGGTCCACCGCGCTCACCGGCGGCGGTCCCTGGGCGGCGTATCGCTCGTCCCAGCGGCGCCGGTCGGCCTCGGCCATAGCCGCCACCCTAGAGCGCTCGCAAGCGCGGCGTAGCCGGGCGCTGCGGGGCGCGACCGTCGGAGCAGGCCGCGCCGGTCGTTTCTACACTGGTCCGGTGTCTAGGGAAGCGGTTTCTCCGGCCGCCACCACGCCCCGCCGCTCGGACCGTCGGCCGGCGCAGACGATCCGCAAAGTCCTCGACGCCGGGCTGGAAGAGCTGCGCAAATCGTCGTACGCGAACCTGACGATGCGGGCGGTGGCAACCCGCGCCGGGGTCTCCCCGGCCAGCGCATACACATACTTTCCGTCGAAGAGCGCGTTGGTGGCGGCGGTGTACCTCCGCTTTCTGCGCGACCTCCCACTGCACACCGACGTCAACGACACCACCCCGGCCCGGGTCGGTGCGACGCTGCGCGACATGGCGCTGATGGTGGCCGACGAGCCCGAGTTGATGACGGCCTGCGGCGCCGCGCTGATGGCCGACGATCCCGCGGTCAAACCGCTGCGCGAGGAGATCGGCGCCGAGGTGTCGAGGCGGATCGGTGCCGCGCTGGGCCCGGGGTGGCCGCGGGCGGTGAAATCCGCGCTGCAGATGACGTTCGCCGGGGCGCTCCTGACGGCACGGTTCGTCAGCTACCAGGAGATCGCGGGGCGGCTGGACGAGGCCGTCGAGCTGATACTGGGCGCATCGCACGCGTAACTCGTTGCGGTGGAACGGGATTCAGTCATGTGGCGTTAGGGTTTCGATGAGGCGGGCCCGCGGTCGCCTATCTGCAATTGCCCGGGTGGTTGATCCGTTCGGCGAGTTCGGCGATCCTCAACGAACCGACGTTGACGACCGGCAGAGGAGTGGACGTGGTGGGTCTGGGACAAGTCGCGCTCAACAGCGCACCCGTGTTCGGTGGTGTGATGCTGGCCGTTGCGGCCGGCCAATTCAGGGGTCCGAACTACCGCGAGCTGATCAAACAGGACATGGATTTGCTGGATCGTCTCCCGCCGGAGGCCATCGCGCGGCGTGCCGAGCTGCAACGCACCATCGATGACCGCATCGACGACCTGGTCGACGTCGCCGACAGGAATCGCGCGCTGCGCAAGGCCACGCTGTCGTACCGGGGCAATTGGCGGGATGTGGTGCTGTTGCTCTGCGTGGTGTTGTTCACCATCATCTGGTGGGAGGTCGATCACAGCCGCGGCAACTGGCTGCCGATGTTCATCCTGCTGATCCTGCTGTCGGTGGTGACCGCGGCGTACGCGTTTCGGGGTGTCCTGCGCGCCGCCACCTCCCTCCTGCGCGGCCGGGACACCGCGAAGTAGCCCCGCCGTTACGCCCCTGAACTGCGATTTTGCCGGCCGCGGGGGGACGGGTCGATTCTGGGCCGGGATGCTCGCCGAGCATTCGCCCCCGCGTTATGCCAAAATTTTGACGTGAAGTTCCCTGCCCTTCTCAAACTGATTTGTGCTGCGCCGGCGCCGATTTGGCTGTTGGTGATCGCGCCCGTTCCCTCGGCATCGGCCGAGCCGTGCCCCGATGTCGAGGTGGTCTTCGCCCGGGGCACCAGCGAGCCTCCCGGCGTCGGCGGCATCGGCCAGAATTTCGTCGATACGCTGCGCTCGCGAGTTGGCGGCAAATCGCTGGGCGTGTATCCGGTCAACTACCCGGCCACCACGGACTTCCCCACCGCCATTGACGGCATCAACGACGCCGGCCACCACGTCGAGTCCATGGCGGCGAGCTGTCCCAAAACCAAGATGGTGCTGGGTGGATATTCCCAGGGCGCGGCCGTGATGGGTTTCGTCACCGCGAACAAGGTGCCGGACGGAGCAAACCTCGCGCAACCACCCCAGCCGATGCCTCCCGACGTCGCCAACCACGTCGCCGCGGTCGCCCTCTTCGGCAAGCCCTCGGGCCAGTTCATGAGCATCATCAACGAGCCGCCGGTCACGGTCGGCCCGCTATATGCGCCCAAAACGATCGACCTGTGCGTTCCCAACGATCCGGTCTGTTCGGGATCGGGATTCCCGGCCGCGCACCGGCAGTACGTCGACGCCGGGATGGTCGATCAGGCGGCCGATTTCGCCGCGAGCCGCCTGTAGGCGCGCGAACGGGCGATCGTGACCGGGGAGATCGAGTGGGGATGAACGGTCCGCTCGAGCATGTCGGGAGCGCCGCCTTCGACGTCGCCGACCGGCTGGCCATCATCAACTTGTTCGGCGCCTACGCCTACACCTATGACGAGAACCTGCTCGACGACTTTCGTGCCTTGTTCACCGAGGCACCCGAGCTCGTCCTGTGGCACGAGGGCCGCCCGCTGTCGGCGGACATCGATACGGTCATGAGCCTGCTCGCGGTCCGGAAGGCGGGGTTCAAGGCCGAAAACAACCAGCGGCGCCACGCGCTCAATTCGTTTTGGTTCTCCAGCCAGGGCGACACCGAGGCGACGGGGCACTGTTACGTCCAGGTTTTCGCCGTCAGAGACGGCGGCCCGCCCGTTCCCGATCTGACCGGCCGTTACGAGTTCACGGCATCCAAACAGGGCGGCGCGTGGCGGCTCAGCCGGTGGGTGGTGGCGATCGATCAGGCTCAACCCGGCGAGTGAGCCCGGGTAACTCAGAAACGGGGCGCGCTCTCGAGAACTTCGAGGGCCGCATCGATGTTCGGAACGATCGTCGGGCCGTAACCGCTCACCAATTGTCCCAGCGCCCGGGCGACGTGCGGACCCACGGCGCCGGCGGCCAGCACCTCCTCGGCCAGCACGATGCCGTTCACCACGTGGGCGGCGCGGAGCCGGCCGTCGGCGGTGAGTTCATAGCGCCAGTCGCCGATTTGGATCCGCTCGGGCTGTGAGCGGAAAAAGCCCCGCCGTGGCGGGACCAGGACCACCCCGGGAACACCACAGAACACCTTGACGACCAACGCGACTCCCCCGGGCCCGGCCAGGGCCGACCCGACGGCGTGAGTGACCCGTTCGTGATCGAAGGCCGTCATCAATCACTCATCGGCAGGACGAACGACGGCGTCAGAATTTGCGCCTCGCCGCCGCGACGGACGGCCGTACCCGCCACGTAGAACTCCACCGTGTGGTGTCCCCACGCATAGTTCGAGATGGCGAAATGCACACCGACGACGCCGTTTCCGCCGTCACGCTCGGCCTCGCTCTGCATGCGCGACATCGCCAGCTCCCGGGCCTGGTAGCTGCCCTGTGTCCATTGGGGCATCTCCGTGTTGCGTCCCGCCTGCTTCAGCATCGTCAAAAACCCCTGCACGGCGACGTGGAACACGCAGTTGCCCATCACGAACGCGACCGGGGTGTAGCCGGACCGCAGCAGGGTCGTCAGGTCCTGGCCGGACAGGTGGCTGGTGAACGCCTGCCCGTTGGGGCGCCGGTATGCCCCGGGTTTCGCGGTGTACCGCACCGCGGTGCCGACAGCAATGAACTCGAGGTGCTCGCCCTCCCCCTGATGACGCCATTCGAGGCGGACGCCGACCACTCCGTCGGCGCCGAGCGAATCGGCCTCGGCCTGCATCCGCGACATCGCGTTCCACCGCGCGCGGTAGGTCGCCTCGGTGAGCACCGGCAGCTCGGATTGCTGCCTGATGCCGGTGAACTGGTAACCCACGTGATAGACCGACACGCCCATGACCAGTTCGATCGGTTCGAACCCGGCCCCATGGAGCAGGGCGAATTCGTTGATCGACAGGTCGGAGGTGAAGACCTTGCCGGCGTGCGACAGTCGTTCGCTGGCAACTGGGTCGAGCGGGTTCGGTTGCATCGGCTGCAGGCCCTCCTGAGGTCCGGAAGGACAGCGTAGCCCGCCGGGCGGCGATCACCGGATGGCTACGCCTCGCGAGAACTATCGCGGACAGCTACCTTCCGGCTGATCGTCGCCGCACTCCAGCAGCTCCTTGAGCGCGTCGGGGAACGCGTCGGCGATGTCCCACAAGTCCGGCAGCAGGTCGGGGCAGCCGATGATGCCGATGCCGAGTTCCCCGTTGAGCGACATCACGGTGATGTTCAGCCCCGCGCTGCCGATGATCGGTCCCATCGGATACATGGTGTCGACGTGGCAGCCCAGGAAATACAACTGGGCCTGCGGGCCGGGCACGTTCGACAGGATCAGGTTGTATGCGGGGCTGTGCGATATCGGGATGCGCGGCAGAATCCGCATGGCCGCGCCGAACATCGTGGGTCCGCCGAACTGCGTCCAGTCGTGCAGCAGCGTGGGGCCGATGGCCGCGGTGTGGTCCTTCGCGGCCGCATTGCCCGCCGCGATGCTGCGGATGCGTTCGGCCGGATCGCCGATTTGGCTTTCCACCCGGCAAAACATCCAGGTGGTTTGGTTGCGGCCGGGCCGGTCGGACTTGTCGTGCACCGACACCGGCACGGTCGCCACCAGTGGCTGGTCGGGCAGCTCGCCGCGGTCGAGCAGGAACCGCCGCAGCACCCCCGCGCACAGCGCCACCACGACGTCGTTGATCGTCACCCCGAACCGGTCCTTGACCCGCTTGACATCGCGCATGTCCAGCTGGGAGTAGGCGATATTGCGGAGCCGGCTGACGGCGCCATTGAAGGGGGTGGGCGGCGCCGAAAACGGCGCGGCCATGGTGCGCCCGTCGCGCGCGCGAAGCGCCGTCTGCGCCAACGTCAGCATGGTCGCCGGCAGCACGGTTGCAAGCCGCACTGGCCGCAGGGCGAACCCGAGAAGTCCGCTCGCGGCAATCTGCAGCGCGTTGCCGCGACCCGCGCCGCGCGTCGGCCGCGGTGGCGGCGCGTCGGGATCCAGGGTGCAAAGCTGGGCGAGCAGGTTCGCGCCGGCCACTCCGTCGACCACGGCGTGGTGGACCTTGAGCAGCGCCGTCACCGCGCCCGCGCGGGCGCCGCCCTCGAGCACCCACATCTCCCACAGCGGTCGATCGCGGTCCAGCGGAAGCCCCGCGACATAGCCACAGATGTCGGCCAGTTCGCGGCGCCCCCCGGGCGCCGGCACCCCGAGGCGGCGCAAATGTCGCCGCAACTGGAAGTCTTCGTCATCCACCCACACCGGGTGATCCAGGTTCAGCTGCGTGTCGGCGAGCTTCATCCGAAATTCCGGCATCGCGGCCACGCGCTTGGCCACCGCGGCTCGAAAGCGGCCGTAGGTATAGCCGCCCGGCATCGTCGAGGTGTCCAACTCCAAAATGCAACACACGTTCAATGGCTGCGTCGGAGTCTCCAAATAGAGAAAGAATGCGTCAAGTCCGCTTAGTCGTTCCATAACCGCCCGCCCGACTAGTGACCGCTAAATCCCCCGACCTAACCCCACAGAGTTTAGGTAGCGCAAATGTGGAAAGCCACTGCATTACAAAACTTTTCGCGTTAATTGTTGATGACCGCGGCGTGATTTCAACGGTCCCGCTCCGAAGCGGGACGCAGCAATCCCCGGGTGCGGCGCGCGCCCCGATGAAGACCGACGGGTTCCCCGAACGCCGCGACAGATAAACATTCGGCGCCGATCACCGCGTCGCCCCGGGCCGCGCCGCCGTCTTCGAATTCGGCTTCCACGCCAGGGGGGTCGCGACGACCCCCTCCGCGATAACCAGCGGTCGGTTGATCGGTTCACGCGGCGCGCGGGTCAGGTAGGCGGCGAGCCGACCATCTTGTGCAGGTCCTCGACCGACCAGGGTTCGGCCCCGTGGTGGTCGCGATACGCCAGCACGCGCGGCGTCGGGCGATCGAAGCTGCCGACGAACCCGCCCGCGGCGACGAAGATCTGACCGGTCACGTCGTGCGACAAGTCGCTGGCGAGATAGGCATAGAGTGGGGCCACAAACGCCGCCGGAGCGCTGTCGAGGGAGGCTCGCATCGTCATCTCGTCGAGCATGCCGCGGCGATGGAGGTCCGCGATGTGTCGCTCGTACTCGGCGCCCGTGGAGAGCCGCGTCCGCGCGCCGGGACACACCACGTTGGCCCGCACACCATGGGGCTTCAGTTCCGCCGCGATGGCCATGGTCAGCGCGTTGACGGCGCCCTTGCCCGCGGGGTAGCCGGTTCCGCCGTAGTCCCCGAGAAACGCCACCGAGCCGGTGTTGACGATCGCCCCGTGCCCTTGCGCGGCCATGACACCCGCGGCCGCCCGGCAGGTATGAAACGTCGTACCGAGATGCGCGCCGATCAGGCGGTCGAATTCTGCCGGCGAGACATTCAGGATCGACGAGTCGGCAGGCTCGGCGATCCCGGCGCAGTTGACCAGGGCGTCTAACCGCCCGAAGGAACGCATGCATTCGTCGATGAGCGCCCCGGCTACACGTTCGTCGTCCGCGGCGCCGATCACCGGCGTGGCGCGGCCCCCCGATCCGGTGATCGCCGCGACGGTCTCCTGCACGGCGTCGGCGTCGCGCCCGTTGACGACCACGCCGGCGCCGAGATCGCACATCAGTTCGGTGACCGCCCGCCCGATGCCGCGGCTGCCACCGCATACCACCACGCCGCGGCCACCCAGCAGGTGCGGGCTACGCATCGGCATGTGTCGCGGTGGTCACACCCATCTGGCGAACAGTACCCAGGGCGACACCGGAACGAGAACGCCATGCCGCAGCCAACCGTCCGCTTTCGTGCTGTTATGCGAGCGGGATCGCGGTTTCCCGCGACGGGGCGTAGAGTTGCCAGTGAAGTCCGTTCTGGACATGTCGCCGTTTAGCTCAAAGCGGTCAATCAGCCCGCACGGTTGTTTGGGCTTGACGTCCGGCGATACCCGCACCGTCATCCCTCCCGTTGTTGCTATGTGCGCTGATCATCGACTCGTCCACGGATAAAGGTGCGGTGGAGGCGGCTGTGCGCATAGCTGCGGTGCCTCCACGCACGTGACCCATAGGGAGTGGGCCAAAATGCAAACCTGTTCGTGCACTTATCGTTTCACTGCGAGTTTGGTCAGCAAGACGCGCTCGAGCCTATGAGCAACGTCGCGACACCACCCCGTCCTACCCGGTCTGCCAGCGCACAATCGAACGATTCCTACGACGACGTTGTCGAGATGTTCGTCGCGCTGCGCCAGATGCCGGGCGAATCCCACGAGTACTGGCGGCAGCGCGAACGAATCGTCGCGCGATGCCTGCCCCTGGCGGACCATGTGGCCAGCCACTTCGCCCGTCGCGGCGAAGGTCTAGACGACCTGATTCAGGTCGCCCGCCTGGGGCTGATGAACGCCATCAACCGGTTCGACCCCGACAAAGGGCCCAGCTTCATCGGGTTCGCGGTTCCCACCATGATGGGTGAGGTTCGGCGCTACTTCCGCGACTACAGCTGGGGCATGCGCGTGCCGCGCCGGCTACGCGAGTTGCACGTCCAAATCAGCCGGACGACAGGTGATTTGGCGCAGAAGCTGGGCCGCGCGCCCACCGCCGGCGAGCTGGCTCAGGTGCTGGAAGTCCCGCGGGAGGAAATCGTCGAATGCCTCGTCGCGGGCGACGCCTATCGTCTCGACTCGCTCGACGCGCCCCTCGGGGCCGACGACTCGGGCAAACCCCGACTGGTGGCCGACGCGGTGGGCGGCATCGATCCGCAAATCGAGCACATCACCAACCGCGAGGCAGTCCACGCCCTGGTGGGCGCGCTCCCCGAGCGCGAACGCCAGGTGCTGTACATGCGGTTCTTCGAATCGATGACCCAAAGCCAGATCGCCGAGCGAATCGGCGTGTCGCAGATGCAAGTCTCTCGCATCCTGGCCAACACCCTGCGCTGCCTGCGCGACCAGCTGGAGTAGTGGCGATCGCAAGCGCGGCGTAGCCGGGCGCTGCGGGTCGCCACCATAGGACGTGGCGATCGCAAGCGCGGCGTAGCCGGGCGCTGCGGGTCGCCACCATAGGACGTGGCGATCGCAAGCGCGGCGTAGCCGGGCGCTGCGGGTCGCCACCATAGGACGTGGCGATCGCAAGCGCTGCGTAGCCGTGGTTGCGGTTCGCCACGGCCTGGCAGCACCTTCGGCGCGTCCAGGCGATGTACTGTGCGATTCGGAAACGAGTCGACGGTGTCGCCGGAGTCAGCCTGGAAGGAGCGCGATGCGATGAGGGTTTCTCGGACTGTGATCGCGGGCCTCGCGGCGGCGACGGCGCTGACGGCATCGGTGGCCGGTTGCGGCGGTAAGCCGGCCCCCTCGACCTCGCAGACATCGCAGTCGTCATCCAGCCCCGCCACCAACAGCAGCAGCCCGGCGACGAAATCGTCGGCGCCACCGCAAGCCGGCGACTACGCCTCGCTGTTGATCCAGGCCACCGACATCGACGCACCGATCCAGTTCACGGGCAGCCCGCCGACGAATAACCCCAACGGCCAGCCGGGCGTCGCGACGACGTTCAGCACCCAGGACAACAGCCACGTCATCAAGGACACGATCCAGGTCCTCCCGGACCCGGCGGCTGCCACGAACGCGCTGAATGCGGCGAAGGGCAATCAGGGCAATAACGTCAAGAATCCGAAAACCGAACCATTCAACGTCGGAACGGGCGGAACGACGCTGACCGGCAACTCGCCGGACAACTCCAAGGGCGTCCTGATATTGATGTTCACCGAGGGCCGGGCGTTCGTCACGCTGGAGTTCGACGGACCGGTCGACTCGCTCCCGCCGCAGGACTTCGTCACCGACGTGGCGCAGAAGCAGGACGCGGCCGTGAAGAAGGGGCTCGGCGGTTGAGCCGAGCGCCTGACGCGAGCAGGCGAGGGGATTTATGAACGTCGTCAACGGCCTGCCGGCCCATGCGCTACTGCTGCATCTAGTGGTGGTGTTCGTGCCGCTCACGGCCGTGCTGGAAATCGTCTGCGGCCTGTGGCCGGCCGCCCGGCGGGGCCAGCTGCTGTGGCTCACGCTGTTGCTGGCCACCGCCACAATGGTGATAACGCCCATCACGGTCAACGCCGGCGAATGGCTCTACGACCTGAGGAAAAAGCCCAGCCCCATCCTGCAAGAACACGCCGAACGCGGCAGCACGATGGTGTACTTCGCCGCCGCCCTGCTGGTGGTCGCGATCGGGCTGGTCGCGCTGCGCTTCATCGAACGCCGATCCGAGAAGCGGCGGGTGATCAGCCAGGTCGTCGTGGCGATTATCGTTCTCGCCGTGAGCGTCTCGTCGATGGTGCAGGTCTACCGCACCGGTGATGCAGGCGCCCAATCGGTATGGGGAGGCGAGATCGCGCGCCTCGAGAAGTCCAACGGGACCTAGCCAACTCGCGTCAGTGCACGTTCAATGCGACGCGCGCCCACGCGTTGTTGCCGTAGCCCCGCGGGTTCCACAGCGACGCCGCGGATTCCGGCTGTGTGGCACCGGCCTCGTCCCAGGCACGGGCGGTGATGCGCAACGGTCCCGGCGGGACGTCGACGTCCAGCGACCACGGTCGCCACGACCATTTACCGGGGGCCGGATGCAAATCGGCTTGCCGCCAGGTGAGCCCGTCATCGAGCGACACGTCGACGCGCTCGACGCTGCGGCCGTCGCCGGCGATGCCGTAGCCGCGGATGGTCAACTGACCGCGTGGCACCCGGTCGTCGTCGGTGGGGTCGAGGATGTCGCAGTTGAGCGCCAGCGACGACAGCGAAATGCCCTCCCCGGCGGCGGCGGCGTCGGGGTCGGCGTCCGCCGGCAGGATGCGGTAGTCGCGTGACTGGAAGTAGTTCTCCGAAGGGCCCGTCTGCACGGTGATGGCAGAGATCCACTTGACGCTGCGCGCACCGACGTATCCGGGCACCACCACCCGCACCGGACCGCCGTGGGCGCGCGGGAGGGGTTCGCAGTTCATCTGCCACGCGAGCAGCACTTCGGGCGACATGGCCTTGCTCAGCGGGATGGAGCCCCCGTAAGGCTGCAATGGCGTCGCCTCCTCGGCGATGTCCGATGCCTCGAAGGCGACGTGCAGCCCGTCGTCGTGATGCGCTCCCGCGGCCGCCAGGACGTCGGCCAGCCGGACGCCCCGCCACTGGGCGGTGGAGATCGCCCCGTGCGCCCAGTGCTCTTTCCCGGGTATAGGCCGCACCCGCAGCAGCTCGGCGCGCCGATTGCCTGCGCATGCCAGCGTCGCCACCACATCGTGTTGATCGAACTCGGTGGTCAGCTGCGCATACGTCAAGGTGAGCGGCCTTGCCACCCGTCCGTTCACTGCCAGTCGCCAGTACTGCGGCGCCGTGTTGGGGAACCGGCCGTGATTGCGGGCGTAGAAAGCGTCGATCGGGGTGATGCCGCCGCCGGCCAGGACTCCGGGCGGCGGTTCGGCGTTGTAGGGAAAGTGCGCACGCACGATCATGTCGTCGCGTTTACCCCACACTGCCGTGGTCGGCGTCATGGCGCTTATTGTCACGCTTCCTCCTCTGCCGGCGATATCAGCAATCGTTCCTCCGCTACGCGGCTAGCGCTAGGGGGGTGAGTTTTGTGGGGGCACAAGTTTTACTTGTGGGTACCCCCAAAGCCGCCTTGTACCCAAAGGATCGTCATGCCGCTGAGCAGTCACATACCGCAGCTGTCCGCGTTCGAGATTTTCTTGGCCATCGCCCGGACCGGCAGCCTCGCCGCCGCGGGCCGGGAATACGGGCTGACGCAGCAAGCGGTTTCGGCGCGGCTGGCCTCGATCGAGGCCCAGACCGGTATCCCGCTGGTCATTCGGACACCACGCGGTTCGCAACTCACACCCGCGGGAGTCGTCGTCGCGGAGTGGGCGGACCGCTTGCTCGACGTCGCCCAGTACGTGGATGCCGGGTTGGCGTCATTGCGAGCCGAAAGGCGCAAGCGCGTGAAGGTGGCGGCCAGCCTCACGATCGCCGAACAACTCATGCCGCGCTGGCTGGTATCCCTGCAGCTCGCTGCAAGCCGGCTCGGCGCCACCACTCCCGAGGTCATCATGACCGCCACCAACAGTGACCAGGCGATCACCGCCGTGCGCGACGGGAAAGCCGATCTCGGCTTCATCGAGACGCCCCACCTGCCAAAAGAGTTACGCAGCAAGGTGGTCGCGCACGACGAGCTCGTGCTGATCGTGCCCCCCGACCACAAATGGGCGGCGCGCCAGCGATCGATAACCGCGGCGGAACTGAGTCGGACGCCGCTGGTGACTCGCGAACCGGGATCGGGGACGCGCGATGCGCTCACCGCCGCACTGCGCCGAGCGCTGGGCGAGTACGCCCCGCAAGCGCATCCGGTNGGCCGGCGCGGGGCCCGCGGTGATGAGCAGGCTGGCGGTCGCCGACGACCTGGCGATCGGGCGGCTGCGGACGGTGCCGATCGCCCAATTGGACCTGAGACGCCAACTGCGGGCCGTCTGGGTGGGTGGGCGCGCACCGTCCGCCGGAGTCGCGCGGGACCTGCTCACGCACATCGCCGGCCACGTGGCTCGTTAGCTCCCTTGCCCACTGCCCCGTTCGTCCCCTATGTTCCGTTCGTGGTGACGGACGTCACATCGGGGCGCACGGCGAAACGGAGCTGATCAGATGGACGTCATTGGACACTGCGACGCGCGTTTCGACGAGGTCCGAGCGGCGCTGGCCGCCAACATCGCCTCCGGCGAAGAGGTTGGCGCGTGCATCGCCATCGACATCGGCGGCGAAAGCGTCGTCGACATCTGGGGCGGGCACGCGGACGCCGCACGCACCAGGCCCTGGGTCGAGGACACCATCGTCAACGTGTGGTCGTCCACGAAGACAGTCACCAGCCTGGCCGCCCTGATGCTCATCGACCGCGGTCTGGTCGAACCCACCGCGCCGGTTGCCGCTTACTGGCCCGAATTCGCCGCTAATGGCAAGCAGGACATCGAGATTCGCCACATTTTGTCGCATACGTCCGGCGTGTCCGGCTGGGACTTACCCTTCGCCACCGAGGACATGTATGACTGGGACAGGGCCACGGCAGCCCTGGCGGCCCAGGCACCATGGTGGGAACCGGGAACCGCATCGGGCTATCACGCCCACAATCAGGGCCACCTCATCGGCGAGGTGATACGCCGCGTCACCGGGCATTCGCTCAAGGACTTTGTCCGCGACGAAATCGCGCGGCCGCTCGGCGCCGACTTCCAAATCGGCGCGGTGCCGGCCGATTACGAGCGCATCGCCGAAATCGTCCCGCCGCCTCCCCTCGAGTTGCCGCTCGACCAGCTTCCCGAGGACAGCCCGATGCGCAAAACCTTCAGCGGTCCACCGCCCAACGCCGACGCCGCGAACACGCCGGCCTGGCGCGACGCCGACATGGGCGCCCTGAACGGCCACGGCAACGCGCGTTCCCTGGCGGCGATCCTGTCGGTGATTTCGTTGGGCGGCACGGCCCGTGGAGTTCGACTGCTCAAGCCCGAGACGGTCGAGAGGATCTTCGATGAGCAGGCAAGCGGCGTCGACCTGGTGCTGCCCGCGCCGCTGCGCTGGGGTCTGGGATACGGGCTTCCGCAGCAGGAGGCGCTCCCCTACGTCCCCGACGAGAAGATCTGCTTCTGGGGTGGCTGGGGCGGATCGATGGTGTTGGCGTGGCCCGACCGCCAAACCACCGTCTCCTACGTGATGAACAAGATGGGGCCCGGGATCCTCGGTTCGGACCGGATGGCGACCTACGGAGAACTGATCTTCGACGCGCTCGGATCGGCGGCCTGACGGCATATTCGCTGCCGGTCAGCCGGGCGCCGTGCTGCTGTTCGCCGAGGGCGGCCTTGCCGGCTGAGCGGCTACGAATTCGGCGTGAGAAGGAACAGCCGAAACGGGCGGCCGCCGGCGCGGTCTTGGGCGATCTGATAATTGGGCCAGTGCGTGAGCACGGTGGCCCATGCCCTGGCGCGTTCTTCTCCGGTGAGCAGGCGCACCTTCGCGGTGAATCGGTGGCCACGCCTGCGAACGGTGACCCGTTCTGTCGCTTTGAGATTCGCCGACCACGACGGATGGCGGGGCAGACCCCAGTTGGAGCCGACGACCAGCAGCCCGTCCTCGGTGGGCACACATTGCACCGTGGCGGTGCGGGCAAGACCGGTTTTGCGCCCCGACGTGGTGACTTGCACGTTCGGCACCCCGATCAGGTCCAGGACACCGAGGCGCCCGTTGCTTGCGAAGCGGATCACCGCTTCGGCCCCTTGGGCTACCGGTCGCCCCCGAAGCACCAACCAGCGGTAGGCGGTCGGGTTGCGCGCCACCCGCTGCAGCGGATTCACAGCCGTACTCTATTCCCGACCGGTCCGGTCGGGCATCCCGACCGCGTAATGCTCCCGGCCACCGCGGATTTCGCGTACGACGGCGCGTCCGGGCCGGGCCCGCGGGAGGTGCGCGAGGCCGCCATTAAATAAATGGTTTGATTTAATCTTGCGGGCGGTGTTCACTGAGGCGATGACCGCCGAGCGGATGGCTCGCTCCGAGAGGTCGACGGGCACCCGAGAGGCGATCTTGTCGGCCGCCGAAGTGCTGTTCGCCGAGCGGGGCATGTACGCGGTGTCCAACCGGCAGATCAGCGAGGCGGCAGGGCAGGGTAACAACGCCGCGGCTTGCTACCACTTCGGGACGAGGACCGACCTGCTCCGGACCATCGAGAGCAAGCATCGCGAGCCGATCGAGGAACTGCGCGCGCAAATGCTCGCCGACGTGGGCGATTCGACCGAGCTACGGGACTGGGTGGGCACCTTGGTGCGTCCACTCACCGACCACCTGGCCGCCCTGGGCACCCCGAGTTGGTACGCACGGTTCGCCGCCCAGGCGATGGCCGACCCCACCTATCGACAGGTCGTCACCAAGGACGCGCTCACTTCGCCGCGACTGGTGCAGACGATCGACGGGATCACCCGCTGCCTGCCCGAGCTGCCCAAGCGCGTGCGCTTCGAGCGAATCGTGATGGTCCGCAACCTCCTGATGCATACCTGCGCCGAGCACGAGGGCGCCCTGGCCGAGCACGGGCCACGGTCGCGGTCGAGCTGGCCCGTTGCCGGAGAGGGGCTGATCGACGCGATCGTCGGTCTGTGGCGCGCGCCGGTGCATGTCGGCGCGGCAGATGAGAACCGAGGAGGACGATGACCGAGATCTCGACCGCCACCGATATTCCCGACTTTCCGATGACGCGGGCGCCGGGTTGCCCCTTCGCGCCGCCGCCGGAGGCGTTGGCGCTCAACGCCGACAAGCAGCTGAGCCGGGTGCGCATCTGGGACGGCAGCACGCCCTGGCTGGTCCACGGCTACGACGCGATACGCGCGTTGTTCACCGACTCGCGCACCAGCGTCGACGACCGCCTGCCGGGCTATCCGCACTGGAACGAAGGAATGCTGGCGACCGTCCACAAAAGGCCCCGCTCGGTGTTCACGTCCGACGCCGAAGAGCACACCCGATTCCGCCGGATGCTGTCCAAGCCGTTCACCTTCAAGCGCGTCGAGGGCCTGCGGCCGGCGGTGCAGAAGATCGCCGACGATCGCATCGACGCCCTGTTGGCCGGCCCTAACCCCGGCGACGTCGTGAGCACCGTTGCGCTGCCCGTCCCCTCGCTCGTCATCAGCCAATTGCTGGGTGTGCCCTACGAGGACGCGGATTTCTTTCAGGAGCAAGCGCAACGCGGCACCGGGCGCTACGCGACCGAGGAGGACACGGCCCAGGGCGCCGCCTCGTTGGCGAAATACATCGCCAAGCTGATCCGCGCCAAGATGGAAGACCCCTCGGAGGATTTGGTTTCCGATCTGGCGGAGCGGGTCAACGCCGAAGAGCTCAGCGTGCGCGAGGCCACCCAACTGGCCCTCGGCGTGCTGATCGCCGGGCACGAAACCACCGCAAACATGCTCAGCCTGAGTGTGGCGGCGCTGCTCGAGCACCCCGATCAGCGAGCAGTGCTGCGTGACGCCGACGACCCGAAGACGATCGCCACCGCGGTCGAGGAATTGATGCGCTACCTGAGCATCATCCAGACCGGCCAGCGTCGCATCGCCGTCGAGGACATCGAGGTTGGCGGGGAGACCATCCGGGCCGGCGAGGGCATCATCCTCGACGTGGCGCCGGCGAACTGGGACCCCCGCCAATTCCCCGACCCGGACCGGCTGGATTTGGGCCGCGAGGACGGCGCGCACGTCGGTTTCGGCTACGGCCGCCACCAATGCGTGGGTCAGCAGCTGGCCCGAATGGAACTGCAGATCGTGCTGCCCACCCTGCTGCGCCGCATCCCGACGCTGCACCTGGCGGTCCCGCTCGAGGACCTGCCGTTCAAACACGACTCGTTGGCGTACGGCGTCTACGAGCTTCCCGTGACATGGTGAAGCCGGACCTGCGCCTCGAAGTCCCGGACCTGTCCGGGAGGTTCGCGGTGGTTACCGGGGCCAATAGCGGTCTGGGCCTGGGTCTGGCGAAACGGTTGGCGACCGCGGGCGCCGACGTCGTCCTGGCCATCCGCTGCCGGACGAAGGGCGAAGCCGCGATCGCGGAGATCCGCCGGCAGGCACCGGCGGCCAAGCTGGCCATCAGGCATCTGGACCTGTCGTCCCTGAAGAGCGTGGCGGCGTTCGGTGAGGAACTGGCGGGCGAGGGCCGCCCGATCGACATCCTGATCAACAACGCCGGCGTCATGACACCGCCACAGCGCCGGAAAACGCAGGACGGCTTTGAATTGCAGTTCGGCACAAATCATCTGGGCCATTTCGCGCTGACCGGGCACCTCCTGCCCCTGCTGGGCGCGGCGACCTCCGCACGCGTGGTCACGGTCAGCAGCATCGCCGCGACGCAGCGCGGCCTCGACTTCAACGACCCCAACGCGCAACATGGCTACAAACCCATGCGCTCCTACGGAATGGCCAAGCTGGCGCAACTCATGTTCGCAATCGAATTGGATCGGCGCAGCCGCCTCGGCGGCTGGGGGGTGATGTCCAATGCCGCCCACCCGGGGTTGAGCAAGACCAACCTCCTCAGCGGCGCGTCCTACGGCCGCGACAAGCCGACGCTGCAGGCGCGGCTCACCAGGCTGACCTGGCGCCTGCTGCCCTTCATGTGGCTGGACGTCGACGAGGGCATCAAGCCGTCGCTGTACGCGGCGGTTTCGCACGGCGCCGAAGGTGGCAGGTATTACGGGCCGCGCGGCTTCTACGAAACCGCCGGGGGCGGAGTCACCTTCGCCGCGGTGCCCGGCTTGGCGCGCGGCGAGGCGGACATGGATCGGCTGTGGCAGGTTTCCGAACAGTTCACCGGGGTCAGGTATCCGCAATGAAGGGACGATGATGTCAGGTCCGGCCCGCACCCTGTACCCGGAGGGGGTGATCGGTGCGCCCAAGCACCGCCGCGGTCACGCAGCAGAATCCGTCACGGGCCTTCCCGCCGGCACGGAGGTGTTCTCGGCCGATAACCACATCTCGGTAGCCGACGACATCTTCTACGAGCACTTCCCGGACGACCTGAAGGACTACGCGCCGCGCATCTGGTACGAGGACGGCGCCTACCTGCTCGGCCATCCGGGACAGTCCATGGTGGTCGGCGATTTCAGCGCGGTGCTCATGCAATACGACGACCTGGCCGGCGCGGTCTCCAACAACATCGACGCCCGCGTCCGCGAACTCGCCGAAGACGGGGTCGACAAGGAACTGGTGTTCCCCAACGCGGTGCTGGCCCTGTTCCACTACCCCGACAAGGATCTGCGCGAACGGATTCTGCGCATCTACAACGAACACATCGCCGCGGTGCAGGAGCGCTCGAACGGACACTGCTATGGCGTCGGCCTGGTCAACTGGTGGGACCCGCGCGGCGCCCGCCGCACGCTAGCCCAGCTGAAGTCGCTGGGGCTCAAGACTTTTCTGATGCCGCTGAACCCCGGCAACGACGACAACGGACACGTCATCGACTACTCGAGCGCAGCGATGAGCGCGGTGTGGGACGAGATCGAGGAGGCCGGCCTGCCGGTCACCCACCACATCGGCGAAAGCCAGCCCAAGTGCCCGAGCGAGGTCAACAGCGTGGCGGTCGCCATGATGGTCAACATCGACTCCTTCCGGGAGATGTTCTCCAAGTACATCTTCGGCGGCATCCTCGACCGGCATCCCGGGCTGCGGGTCGGCTGGTTCGAAGGCGGAATCGCCTGGGTGCCGCCGGCTCTGCAGGACGCCGAACACGTGCTGGCCTCCTACCGGCACATGCTCAAAGGCCACCCCGAGCACGACGTCCGCCACTACTGGGACCAGCACATGTGCGCGTCGTTCATGGTCGACGGGCTGGGGCTCGGCCAAATCGAGGAGATCGGAATCGACAAGGTGATGTGGTCATCGGATTACCCGCACAACGAGAGCACTTTCGGCTACTCGGAGCGGTCGCTGGCCGCGGTGGTCGACGCCGTCGGCCCCGAGGACGCCGTCCGCGTCGTCAGCGGCAACATCAAGGCGTTCCTGGGCGTTTAGGATGACGAACTCACTCACCGCCCGCGGCTCGGTGTTCGACATTCCCGACGAGCCGAACTGGGGGCGCATGCGCGCCGAGACCGGCGCCCGCCTGCGGGCCGCGATGGCGGACCACGGCATCGACGCGCTCATCCTGCTGATGAACGGCTACGTCGGATACGCGACGGGTACCAGCTGGCGGCTGCTCGATGCGGGCCTCTCGCACGTCGAGCGCCCGGTGGCCGTCGTGCTGGCCGACGACGAACACCCACACCTGTTCATGCCTTTGGGTGGCGGGGCGTTCCCGGAATCCTCCGGTCGACCGGTTCCCGAGGATCATCTGCACGGGCCGGTGTATCTCGAATTCGACCAGGGCGTGACGGAGTTCGCGCGAGAGCTGGCCGAGCTGATCCCGCCGGGCGCGGCGGTGGCCGTGGACGAGCTCACGGGCGCGATGCGGCGGGCGGGCGACGCACTGTTTCCCTCCGGCCCGCCGTCGGATGCGGCGATCGTGGTCGGCGCGGCGCAGTTGGTCAAGACGCCAGACGAGATCTCCTGCCTTCGCCGCGCGTGTCGCATCACCGAACGGGCCATGGCCGATGTACAGGAGGCACTGGCACCCGGCGTTCGGCAGATCGACCTGTCGGCCAGGCTGGTTCGGCGCGCCTTCGAGCTGGGCGCCACCACCAACATGCTCGAGGCCATCTGGCAGGTGATGCCCAGCTCGCGGGAAACCGGGGTGTGGACCACCCACGGTGATCTCGCGTTGCCCCTGCTCCCCACCGCCCGGGAGCTGGCCGCCGGCGACGTGCTGTGGACGGACATCAGCATCAGCTACGCCGGCTACTGCTCGGACTTCGGGCGAACCTGGCTGGTCGGCGACACGCCCTCGCCGCGGCAACAGGACCAGTTCCGCCGGTGGCGAGCCATCCTCGACGAGGTGCTCGCCGTGACCAAAGCCGGTGTCACGTCGGGGGATCTGGCGCGGGCGGCGATCGCTGCCAACGGCGGTCGCAAGCCGTGGCTGCCGCACTTTTATCTCGGACACGGCATCGGCACCTACCCCGCCGAAGCACCGATGATCGGAACGGATCTCGGCGAGGAATTCGACGACAACTTCGTCTTCCCACCCGGCATGGTGCTGGTGCTCGAACCGGTGGTGTGGGAGGACGGAACCGGCGGCTACCGCAGTGAGGAGATCGTGGTGATCACCGAAGACGGCTACACGCCGATCACCGACTACCCGTACTCCCCCTATGGCTCCCCCTATGACGACTGAAGTTTCGCCCGATCCCCTCTCGTTGCGCACAGGGCGTCGCGAGCGGGCGCTGGCGCAAATGAAGGCGCACGACCTCGACATCCTGGTGCTAGGGCGGCAAGCCAACATACGTTACGTCACCGGCGCCCCGCAGCTGTGGATCGCCGGGACGCGGCCGTTCGGCCCGATGTGCGTCGTGGTGCGGGCCACCGGGGCGATATACCTCAACAGCACCGACGACGAGGGAGTCCCCGACGAGATCGGTCGCGATCACCTGTACGGGCTGGCGTGGAACCCGATGACACTCATCGAGGTGCTCAAGCACATCGACGGTGCGGCGACGGCGCGCCGGGTCGGAACGGATGCCATCACACCGACTTTCGCGGCGTTGCTGCCCGAGGCTTTCCCCAACGCCGAACTCGTCGACGGCGAGCCGGCCATGCGAACCGCGCGCCGCGTCAAGACACCCGATGAGATCGCGGCCATGGGCCCGGCGCTCCGCGTGGCGGAAAAGGGGCTCGCCGCCGCCTTGGCGGAGTTGCGGCCGGGCGTGTCCGAGCAGACGCTGGCCGGTGCCGCGCTAGAGGCCATGGCCGCCGGCGGGGTGAGCACGCCGGCCACCCAGGATGTCGCCTGGGTGACTTCGCGGGAAGACCCGTGGCAACGCCGTCGTAGCGTGGTGCAGCCGGGCGATCTTGTCGCCTTCGCGGCGGGTGCGCTGGCCGACGGGTATGTCGCCGAGGTGGGCAGGACCTTCCAGGCCGGCGACGCCGTGAACGGCTTCACCCGCAAGGTCTTCTCACGCTCGGAGGCGCTGTTCGACAAGATGATCGCCGCCTGTCGGCCCGGTGCTCCCACTACCGCGCTGCTTTCCGCCTATGAGGCGGCCGGCGAGCCGCTGCCGCCCATTCCCATTGCGCACGGCTTGGGACTTGGTTTCGACCCACCCGTCGTGTCCGAAACACTTTCGGCCGCGGGCGAACTCGACCGGCTCGAAGCCGGAATGGTGCTGGCGATCAGCGGCCACGTCTGGCAGGAGGGCATCGGCGGCGTGTTCCGCCGCGACACCGTCCACATCACCGATGGCGGCGCCGAACTGCTGACCGGCGATCCCAGCTGACCCTAGGACGCTGACCGCTCTCCCTCGCCGTCCTCGTCGTTGTCTTCGTGGTGGAGGAGTTTTTCGGGGTGATGGAAGGTGTTGGTTCGGGGTTGACCGCGGTCCAGGTGGGGTGGGGTATCCATTCGGTTTCGCCTCGGGCGTTGGTGCGGGTCATCCAGCCTTGTTCGGCGAGTCGGTTGTCGGGACCGCACGCCAGGGTTAGGTCGTCGATGTCGGTGCGGCGGGTGGCCGCCCAGCCCCGGACGTGGTGGACCTGGCTGTGGTAGGCCGGCGCGTCGCAGCCGGGCTTGGTGCAGCCGCGATCCCTGGCGTAGAGCACAATGCGCTGCGCGGGAGAGGCCAGCCGCTTGGTGTGATGCAGCGCCAGCGACCGCGCCTTGTCGAAAATGGCCAGGTAGTGGTGGGCGTGGCCGGCCCAGCGGATCACATCGGAGATGGGGACCAGGGTGCCGCCGGCGGTGAGGGCCTTGCCGGCCGCGGCCTCCAGCTCCTTGAGCGTGGTGGTCACCACGATCGACACCGGCAAGCCGTTGTGTTGGCCCAGGTCCCCGGAGGCGAACAGGGCGCGCAGCCCGGCCAGGAAGGCGTCGTGGTTGCGCTGGGGCTGGGAGCGGTGATCGCGCCGTGCCGCGTCGTCGTCGGGGGTGGCATCGACGACCGGGATGTCGTCGTCGGGGTTGCAGGCCCCGGGGGCGGCCAGCTTGGCCACCAAGGCCTCGATGGCGGCCCGCAGCTCTGGGGTGATGAGCCCGCTGATGCGCGACATGCCGTCGCATTGCTGGGCGCCCAAGATGATGCCGCGCTGGCGGGCCCGCTCGGCGTCGCTGAAGTCCCCATCGGGATGCAGCACACCCATGAGTCGGTGGCTGTATGTGGCCAACTCGTCGGGGCGAAACCCGCGGGCCTTGCCGGCCAGGTCGGCTTCGGCGGCCGCCCGGGTGAACACGTCGACCTCGGCGGGCAGATGGGCAAAAAAGCTGCGGATGATCTTGATATGACCCTCACCGATCAGCCCCTGGCGTTGGCCGGCCGCGGTCGCGGCTAGCTGCGGCGCCAACGGCTCACCGGTCAGCGCCCGACGCTCGCCCAAATCCCCGGCCTCGTCGACGCGCCGGCCCGCCTCGGCCTTGGTGATCCGCAGCCGGTCGGCCAACGCCGAACGCAGCGTGCCACCCAGCTCTGCCTTGCTGGCCTGCGCCCCGATCTGATTGATCAAGCCGTGTTGGGCGGACCGCAGCCGGCGCGCCTCGCACTCGAGGCGCTCCAGGGCCCGCAACCGCTCCGGGGTGGTGAACACGTCAAAGGACAAGCCGCACAAGCGGTCCAGCTCCGCGCGCAGCGCGTCGAAGACCTCGACGATCTCCTCACGACTGCTCGCACCCATGGCCCAAACTCTACGAACACCCACTGACAAAATCGGCCGTGTTGGGACCACTGAAACAACTGTGACGCAAGGGATTACGGAGATACTCGGCTGCCGGGTTGGACACCTGCAACGACCTGCGGGAGGCGCCGCCCCTGATAGACACCCAGCCTCCCCTGGGAGGGGATGACGCCCACCGATTCGTGCTCAAGCCGCCGGCGGGCTGACGGAGCCGTCCTCGGCCAGGGCCACATCGAGCAGCTCGCCGACGTCGTGCCGCTCCCAGAGGTTCAGCAGGTTGGACAGCATCTGCAGCGGCGCGCGCACGCCTTCGTCGTTCCTGACCCGCGGATCGGTGCGGTTTTCGGGCGGGGCGGCTCCGAATCGCTTGTGAATCAACGCCGGCACGTCCAGCAACCAGGCGACGCCCATCACCGCCGCATAGAGCAGCGTGTGCCGGCGCAATCGGTCGGGGTCGAGCCGCGGACCGCCGCACTGCTGCGCTTCCGCGACGAACAGTTCCAGCAATTCGCCGAAATGCCGGTTCCACAAGTCGGTTTCGGCGCCGGACATGGCTCCCCAGAGCGCCATGCCCATGTTCAGCTGCCCGACGCACCCCCAGTCCAGCAGGCCGCAGCGCAGGGCGCCGTCGGCATCCCGCCAAAACCAGGCGTTGTCGATGTTGGCGTTCCAGTGGCACAGCGCGACGTAGTCGGAGTCGGCGGCCAGCTGTCGCATGACCGTGTGCTCGTGGCGTGCCGTGCGCG
Source organism: Mycobacterium interjectum (assembly GCF_900078675.2). Lineage (GTDB taxonomy): Bacteria > Actinomycetota > Actinomycetes > Mycobacteriales > Mycobacteriaceae > Mycobacterium > Mycobacterium interjectum. The sequence continues at coordinate 1,283,456 of NZ_LT546237.1, read as the reverse complement.
GGAGGTCTTCGCGTAAGCGCCCCAAGAACTCTGCCGAGCGGACGTTGGTGGGCACCAGCCCGGGCGAGGTTTCGACGAAGTGAAGGAGCTGGGCCAGCCGCCGGTCCAATTTCGCGGCGTCGTGCGGTGCTCGTTCTCCCACGGTTGCGCCCTGTACGTTGAGCGGGAAGTGCGCGGCCAGCCGGCCCGGCGGGGACGCCGATCCGTAGCTGCCCGCGAGGCGGCCCAGCGCGGTCAGCAGCGCACGGTAGTGCTCGACGGGATCGGGCATCTCGTAGTCGAGGCATTTGTGATATTGCCGCTCGATCCCGTTGCTGCCGAACGGGATTCGTTCGGTGATCAGGATGCCGGTGCCGCTTGGCCGATGGTAGTCGGCGAATTGCACGACGGGTACCGCGATGGGGAATCCGGGCACGCGCGACAGCGTGGCGAACCGGATCTCCGGCTCCATCTGGGTCTTGCCCCTGTCGCGTACCGGATCGTCGAGGTCGCGGGAGAACTTGACGAACAGGTCGGTGTGCAAGCCGGGCTGCGGGCTGGCGTATTCGACCGACAAGATGACCTTGCGTCCGGTGCTGCCGCCGGCGACCTCGCGGAACGCGGTAATGCTCGTGACGGCGTTGTCGACCGAGAGCACGCCAGACGCCCGGAACGCCTCGGTGAGAAATCGCTCCCCGCCGCCGCGCAGCGCCGCCGGGTCGGCCGGGATGGGAAGGCCGAACTGGTCGCCGGTCACCATGTCTGCTCGGCCGCGCGCACCAGCATGTGGTTGACCGCCACCCGGCGGTCCCGCGTCACCATGTAGAGCACGGCGTCGGCGATGTCTTCCGGACGCAACTTGACCATGCCGGCCGTCTGTCGCTCCACCGCCGCACGCGCGGGTTCGGCCAGATGGGCAAAGATTTCGGTGTCGACGGTGCCGGGGCTGACGACACCGACGCGCACCCGCATGCCCAGCATCTCCTGGCGGATGCCCTCGCTGAAGGCATTCACGCCGAATTTCGTCAGCGAATAGACCGCGGTGTTCGGTCGCGCCACCCAGCCGCCGGTGGATCCGATGGTGACCAGGTCGGCGACGCCGCGCGGGGAATCGGCGGCCGCGTCAATCAGGTGCGGGAGCGCCGCGCGGGCGACATAGAGCACCCCGCGCACGTTGACCGCGACCATGTCATCCCAGTCCTGCAGGCTGGCCTCGGCCGCGGGCCCCGAGCGCATCAGCCCGGCATTGTTCACCACGGCGTCCAGCCGGCCCAGCTCGGCGACGACCCGTTGCACCGCCGCCGCCACCTCTCCGGCGTCGGTGACATCGGTGGTCACTGCCAGCGCTGTGCCCCCGTCGGATTCGATCTCGCTTTTCAGCTCGGCCAGTCGGTCGGCGCGGCGCGCGAGCAGGGCCACCGCCGCGCCTTCGGCGGCCAGCGCTTTCGCCGTTGCGGCTCCGATGCCGCTGCTGGCACCGGTCACCAGCGCCACCGCGCCCGCCAGTGTCTCCGTCATGGTTGGCCTCCCGCCAGTGTTCCGGTGCCCAGGATCTCCCGCAGAACGTACTCGGTGTCCTCACCCAGATCCGGTGCGCCGCGCTCGATCCGCGCTGGAACGCGCAACATCCGCCAGGACGGCCCCAGTATCGGGCGCTGGCCCTCCCGGTGATCGGAGACGAAGCGATACAACTCGCGCTCCCACAATCGTTGATCGGCAATCACATCGGGTGCGGTGGCGCTCTTGCTCGATGGCACTCCCGCCGCGCGCAGCCGGTACGCGAGCTCCTCGGCATCGTGGTTGCGGGTGAGCCGCGCGAGCTCGGCGTCGAGCGCGGCGGCGTGACGGTGTCGCTGGTCCATGGTCGCGTACCGTGCGTCGTCAGACAGCGCCGCGGCGCCCAGCGCGCCGCACAAACCCCGCCATTCGGCGTCGTTGGCCACGGCCACCGTGACCCAGCAATCGTTCAAGCAGGGGTAGCAGCCGTGCGGGCACAGGTCGGGGTGCCGGTTGCCGTTGGGGCCCAGGCGCTTCCCGGTGAGGCTTTGCTCCAGCAGGCAATCCCCGATCATCGACGAGAGGGTCTCCACCGCCGACACGTCGACGAATTGTCCCTCGCCGCTGAGCTCCCGGTGCAGCAACGCCACCACGGCCGCGTAGGCGGCTGCCGCGCCGACCGTGGAATCCCCATAGCGCATGCTCGTCCCGAGTGGCGGGCCGCCCGGGTAGCCGACCAGCGAGGCGAGCCCCGCCAGCGCGGCGAAGCATGGCGCATAGCCGGTCTGATGGCCGAGCGGTCCGTCATTGCCCCACATCTTGATCGACACCGAAATGATGTCCGGCTTGATGGCCGCCAGTTGTTCATAGCCCAAGCCCTGGCGCTCCATGGCGCCCGGACGCAAATTGTTGACGACGATGTCGCTGCGGGCGATCAGCTCGCGCAGCCGCGCCATGCCTTCGGCCGACTTGATATCGAGGTCCACGCTGAGGATTTCGGGGTTGATGCTGAGGAAGTAGGGAGCGTGGTTGATGTCGGTGCCGCCGTAGGCCCGCATCTCCTCCGGGGCGGTTGCCGTCTCGATCTTGATCACTTCGGCGCCCAACATCGCCAGCAGCTTGCCCGCGTACGGCCCGGCCCATACCTTGGTGAGTTCGACGACGCGCACGCCTTCCAGCGGGCCGCCCCGCGGTCTTTTGGGCGGCCTGAGTTGCGGCGTCTTGACCGACGGTGGCGTGCGCGGCCCCTCGGCCCGGTCCAGGATCAAGGCGGTGTGCTGGCCGAGAGCGGGCGCGGCGCAGTGGATTCGGGCCGGCGACGCGCTAAGCGCATACGGCACGGTGGCGTACGCCGCGTCCCCCAGCACGGGGTGGCTCACGCGCTGGAAGAAGCCGCGGTGGCGGTACTGCGGCGAGTGGTGCAGATCGGCGGCATCGTTGACGGGGACCAGCGGCACCCCCAGCCGCTGGGCCCGGTCGGCGGCGGACTGCTTGTCCAAGTTCCGAACCCATGCGGCGAATCCCCGCTGAAACGTGGCGACCTTCTCCGCCGTGACGGAGAACTCCAGCCAGTCGTCCTCGAAGGCGGTCAGCCACTCCGGACGGCCCATGAGTTCCCGCACGCCGACCCAGTGGGCGCGGCTGGTCATGTAGAGATAGACGAACCCGTCGGCGCAGGCGAAAAACGCCGCGGGGCCGGCCTGGTCGTAGTCGCCGCGGAGGCCCTCGGCGGGAACCTCGCCGGCGAGGAATCGGCCCAGGATGCAGTCGGCGCGGGATACCAGCACGGCGTGCTGCGACACGTCGATGAATTCGCCCTCGCCGGTGTGCAGGCGCCGGAACAGCGATGACGCGACACACAGGGCCGCGTCGAGCCCCGCCTCGTAATCGACCAGGAACCTGCCCGGCCCCTGCAGCGGGGGTCTGTCGGGATCGGCGTGACTGGGCGTGTGATACCCCCAGCCGCTGGCCTGGAAGACGTTGATGCTCTTCGCATTGTCGAAATCCGCCGGCGCGCCCTGGCCGAAAGGCGTGATCGAGCAGAACACCACGCCCGGGTGCCGTTCGGACCATCCGGTCGCACGGTCCTCAATCACCGCGTCCGCGGTGCCGATCAGGTTCTGCAGGCGATCGGCATCGTCCAGCACGACGGAGCGCTTGTTCGTGTTGAGGTAGGCGAACAGCGCGCTGCCTTCGCGTCCCGCGGCGAGGACGGGCGCCATGGCGCGGGTGGGGCTTCCGTTTTCCGGCGCCTCGACCTTGATCACCTCGGCGCCGAAATCTGCCAGCAGCTTGCCGCAGTACTCCCCCGCGACGGTCTCGGCCAACTCGAGGACCCGGATGCCCGTCAGTGCCGGCATGGGCGCCCTCTCAAAACGGTCAGGGCTTCTTTCGGCCCGAGCGGCTAAGGCGCCACTCCGGCGGGAAGTTCAGGTCGTTGTCCTTGACCACGTTGTTGAGCCCCTTCTCGAAGGTGCCCTCGGTGAGGTCGACCTCTTGCGCGTCGTTCTGGATCAGCGGCAGCATGCCCTCGACCATGCCGGTGAGCAGGCTGCCGAAGTATTCGCCCTTGTGCTGTTTGTACAGCTCGAGGAAGGTCTTCTGGACCGCGACCGTATCCGTTGGGCGGGAGCGTGAACAGGCCATCGCATACTTCAGCGTCTCTTCCTCCAACTTTTCGCGGGGCACCACACTGTTGACGAAGCCGCACTCGTACATCTCCTTGGCGCTGAACGGCCGCCCGGTGAAAAGCATTTCGGAGAACTTCCGCAGGCCCATCGTCTCGGCCCACCACCACAGCCGCGGTCCCCAGCCCACGTAGCGGAAGGCCGGATGCCCGAACAGAGCGTCGTCGGAGGACACCACCAGGTCCGCGTCGCCGGCCTGATAAAAGTGCCACCCGTAGCAGTAGCCCTTGGCCTCGATGATGCTGATCTTCCGAAGCTCCTGCAGGGGGCGGTTTCCCGCGCGGGCCTTGGCGTAGAAGTCCGTAACCGTCGACAGGTAGCGGTAGGAGCCGCCCGGCGGGTACTTGACGTCGTCGTCGTTGATCGCGAGCTCGTGCAGCAGCGGCAGGCCCGGGTTCTCCAGCATCGGCCGCTGTTCGGGCAGGTCCCCGCCGCTACCGAAATCCTCGCCCTCGCCCCGGATCACCACGACCTTGACGTCGTCGTCGACGTTGCATTTATGGATCAGGTCGGCGTAGTTCTGCCGCATCCCCAACGTGGTGGCGTTCTGCGCATCGGGACGGTCGAAGGTGATGTAGGCAATCCGGTTTTTCTTGTCCTTCTCGAATCTGATGTACTGCTCGGCTTCCTTCTTCAATTCTTCGTAGTCGTATTCAGGCATAGGGTCTTTCTCCACTTCTGTTATTTGAGCAAAGCACCCGCATCGACGGGCAAGGAAACGCCGGTGACATAACGGGATTCGTCAGAGGCGAGGAACAGGACGGCGTTGCTGATGTCGGCGGCTTCCACCCAGGGCACCGGCAGCGTGTGCGTCATCTGTGAGAACGGGGCGAAGTCGTCGGGTCCGGGATTCTCCAGGTCCGGCCGAAACAGCCGGAACGTCACGTCGTTCATGGTCATCGGCGTGTTGACCTGGCTGGGATGGACCGAGTTCACCCGGATCATGTGCTGCCCCAGTTCGACGGCGAAGGCGCGCATCAGCCCGATCACCCCGTGCTTGGCGGCGATGTAGTGGCCGGTGTAAGCCATCGCCTTGTGCGACCCGACTGATCCGGTCAGGACGATGGAACCGCCGCGCCCGCCCGCGATGATGTGCGGCACACCGGCTTTCACGGTATGCCAGACGCCGGAGAGGTTGACGTCGATCATGTCCTGCCAGACGTTCTCGCGAATCTTGTGCAGCTTGTTGCCGAACGTGCCGATACCCGCGTTCGCGACGATGATGTCGAGGCGACCGAGTTGGTCGACGCCGCCGTCCACCGCGGCTTTGAGCGCTTCGTAGTCACGCACGTCGACTTGCGCGGTCACGATGCGCCGGTTGTGACCCTTCACCAGGTCGGCGGTTTCGGCGAGATCCTCGGGGGTCGAATGCGGGTAGGCCAGGTTGTCGATCGGCCCGCAGACGTCGATCGCGATGATGTCGGCGCCCTCCTGCGCCAGGTGCACCGCGTGACTGCGGCCCTGCCCCCGGGCCGCGCCGCTGATGAAGGCGACCTTGCCCGCGACCCGGCCGGTCATCCGGGCACCGCGGTGGGCAGGGTTTCCCAGCCCCGCACCGACGACGTCGGGCTGAGCGTGGCGTTCGCCAGATCGGGCTCCCACTCCGGGAATCGCTTGAGGATTTCTTCCAGGGCGACCCGGCCTTCCAGCCGCGCCAGCGCCGAGCCCAGGCAGAAGTGGGTGCCCACACTGAACGTGAGGTGCGGCCGGGGGTCGCGGTAAATGTCGAATTGGCCGGCGTCGGGCCCGAAATGGCGTTCATCGCGGCACGCCGACCCGAGGAGCATCATCATCACGCTCCCCTCGGGCACCGTCCGGTCATACAGGCTGACGTCGCGGGTCACGTACCGCGCCATGTGCGGGGCGGGCGGCTCGTAGCGCAGCAGCTCCTCGATCGCCTGCGGGATGAGTGCGGGGTTCTCGACAAGCTCACGACGCTGATCGGGGTGCTCCGCGAGCACCTTGCCCGCCCAACCGATCAGCCGCGTCGTGGTTTCGTTCCCCGCCCCGGCGACGACGTTGAGGTACACGAGGATTTCCTCGCGGGTGAGGCGCCGGTTGGAGCCCTTCTCGTCGACGAACTCGACATTGAGCAGTTCGGTCATGATGTCGTCGGACGGATTATCCGCACGCCAGTCGATGTAGGCCGCGAACTGCTCGCCCACCGACAGGCCGTGCTCGGCGGCGCTCATCGGCTTGCCGGGCTCGGTGCGTAGTTGGGCGTTGCCGCGATCGCGGATGTACTCCTGGTCTTCTTCGGGAATCCCGAGCAGCATGCTGATGACCTTCATCGGCATGATTGCGCCCAGGTCGGTGACGAAGTCGAACCGCCCCGACCCCACCAGTGGATCAAGGAGTTGAGCGCAGAAATCCCGGATCATCGGTTCCAGCGCGTTGATCTTGCGGGGGGTGAACATGCGTGACAACAGCTTGCGATGCACGTCGTGGATCGGGGGGTCTTCGAAAATCAGCATGCCCGAAGGGATCTCGAGGTTCGCCTTGATCAATTCGAGGATCACGCCCCGGGCCGAGCTGAAGGTGGCGTGGTCGACCAGCGCCTTGGTGATATCCGCGTATCGACTCAACGCGAAGAAGTCGTACTCGGCGTTGTAGTACAGCGGCGCCTCATCCCGCAGGCGGGCGAACATCGGGTACGGGTCGGCGATCAGGTCGACGTCGTACGGGTCGAAGTGAACATCGCTGTCGGTGCTCGTCGTCACGAAATCTCTCCTGCCGCTGCCATTTCCGAAATCGGTCCGGACGATTTGTACATTCCGCTTAATTGCGTCGCTCTAACAGGTTCGCGAGCGATTGGCCCTAAACCCTCTCTATTCTCGTAGAGAACCATACGGCGGGTGCCCTGGCAAGAGCCGGCGGGGCGAAACATCGTTGGCGCGCTCAACCCGAGGCGACCGCCCGCCGGCGGCCCGCCGGGGCGTCGCCGGTCCGGGTGAGCCGCCCCTTGCCCGAACTCTTCAGAACGCCGGTTGCGATTGCCGTCAGGATCCCGTCGAGTTGCTCGGGACTGTCGATGATGCGGTCGCCGTGGGCGAACCGCAGCAGCAGGCCGTTGATGAGGGTGAGCGTGATGTTGCTCAGGTCCTCGACCACGGCCGGCTCCAGTTCCCCACCGCGCGGCATGAGCTGCACCAGGATCTCCCGGTGCAGCTTGGTGAAGGCGTCCGTGGCCTGCTGCAGGATCGCGGCCAGCGCTGGATCGCGGGTGGCCTGCATCGTCAGCTCGTAGCGGGCCTTCGTCCGCGACAATTGCGGCTCGGTGCCGGCTTGGATCACCACCTGCGACAACCGCGACGGCGATGGGTGTGGGCGGGCGGTGGAGCCGTCGTCGGCGACCGATTGGAGGGTCGCCAGGTCCAGCTCGGCCAGCCGCTCGGCCGCCGCACGCAGCAGCGCCGAGCGGGTCCGGAAGTAGAACGAGGTGGTGCCGTCCGGAACACCGGCCCGGCGATCGACCTTGAGATGGCTCAGCCCCTTGGCGCCGTCTTGGGCCAACAGGTGAATCGCCGCATCACACAGGTCGCGGCGGCGCTCGGTGGGATTAGGCTTTCGTCGTTTGTCCATCGCGTCTTCTCGGACGGTGAGGGTACTCTATATTTGTAGTGCCCGTAAAGGGGTGACCGCGTGTGACCCGGCACTGGCCGCGAATCGCGCTGGGGTCAACCTTTTCTGCGGTAAATGTGTGGTGGAATGGCCAGATGGGCACCCGCAGGCTCTCGAGCGTCCTTTTGCTCGGCGCGGTGATGTGTGGCTGCCACTCAACGCAACATCGGCCCCCGCCCAGCACGTCGACCACCAGCGCGTCGCCCACGACGACCCCGTCGGCGGCGCCCGCGGTGAACATCCAGCCGTTACCGGTTCGACCGGTGCAGAAGTCCCAGCCGGCATCGCCCACCAAGTGCCCCGCGACGGATCCGGTCGCGCCCGCCGCGCCGGCCAGCATTCTGGTCGCCTGCGACCTCGCCAAAACCACCGTGTATACGTTGGGTCCGGAGACGATGCGTCTTACGCTTACCCGCGTCGACCAGCCCACGTCGCTGACGTCGGGTTTCTATGAGGTGAGTCTGACGATGGACCCTCCGTCGGCGGCGGCGTGGGCCGCATACACCGCCGCGCACCTGAAAGACCATGTGGCCTTCATTCGCGATGACATCGTTTTGGAAGCGCCGATCATCGAAGAACAGGTGACGTCCGGCAAGGTCGCGCTGACCACCCAAACCGCCCAGGCCGCCGACCAGTTGGCCCGGCTGGCGGGTCGGGGTGCCTGACGTGGACCGGCTCGGCATCGGCTTCCTGTGCGGATTCGGCCTTCCGCCAGTGGAATTCGTCGACCTCACCGCGGACCTCGGCTGCCGGTACATGTCGGCGGTGGTGCGGGGGCTGCCGTTGGTGCAGCTCGGATACCCGCCCTTCTCTTTGAAGGACGCGAGCCTGCGGCGAGAGGTGCTCGCCGCCATGGATCACCGCGGCGTGGCGATCTCGCTCGGCGACGGATTCCTGATCATGCCCGACACGCAGATGCACACGTTCGCAACCGATCTCGACGCGCTTGCCGAACTCGCCGTTCCCCGGATCAACGTCGTCAGCCTCGACCCCGACCTCGGCCGCACCTTCGACCGGTTCGCGATGCTGACCGAACTGGCCGCACAACGCGGCATCCAGACCGTCGTCGAACCGGTACCGGGCCTGACCGTCGGCGACGTGCCGACCGCGCTGGCCGCGCGGCAGCACGTTGGCCGGCCCGACTTCCGTTTGTTGATCGACACCATGCACCTGGTGCGATCCGGTTCCGGTGCAGTTGAGGTCGCGGCCATCGATCCCGGCCACATCGGATATGCCCAGCTGAACGACACGACGCTGCGGCCGCGTGCCGACAACTACATGGAGGAGGCCATGTTCGAGCGGATGGTTCCCGGCGAAGGCGAATTGCCGCTGCGCGACATCCTTGTCGCGCTTCCGCACGACATCGTGATCGAGATCGAAGTGCCACGACGGTCGCTGGCGCTGGAGGGGGTCAGCCCGATTGATCGCCTCCGGCCGTGTGTCGAGGCGGCGCGGCGCTTGTTGTCCGAATCGGGATCCGGGCCAACGGGTTAGCGCCTCAGCTCGGTTCGCGCAGGGGAAGGCCGGCGGCGCCATAGATCGCGTCGATGACGGTCATGTTCTCGATCGCGTCCTCGGGGGTCGTCTCGAACGGTACGCCGCGTAGCACCGCCGCGGCGAAAGCGTCCAGCTGATAGGCGTAGGAGGTGCGGCGCGGGAACCGCTCCACGCGTTTGCCGGCGGGCGTTCGGACGCTCAGCCGATTGATGAGGTGGGGCAGCACTGGGTTCAACACCCGCACCTCGCCGTGTTCGCCGACCACGCGGGCGCTGATCTGCAGCAACCGCGACGACCACATCGAGCAGCGCACCCGGCCGGTGTGCCCGCCCGCGAACTTCACCTCGGCCGTCATGGCCCGGTCGACCCGCGGGTCTCGCAATTTCGCCTGTGCCGACACGACTTCCGGGGTGGAACCGCCAAAAGTGCGGACCATGTGGACGGCGTAGCACCCGGCGTCCATCGTCGCCCCGCCGGCCAACGAGTAGTTGTAGCGGATGTCGGAGAATTTCGGCAGCGGGAAGCACAACGCGGCCTGGACCCGCTTGAGCTCGCCGAGCTCGCCGGAGGCGATGATCTCCTCGACGCGCCGGCTCAGCGGGTGATAGCGATAGTGAAATGCCTCCATCACCACCCGATCGGAATTCGCGGCCAGTTCGGCGATTTCGCGCGCCTCGGCGGCGTTGGCGGTGAAGGGCTTTTCGCACAAGACATGCTTGCCGGCGGCCACCGCGGCCCGGGTCCACCTGCCATGCAGCCCGTTCGGCAGCGGAATGTAGATCGCGTCGAGGTTGGGGTCGGCGATCAGTGCGTCGTAGCTGTCGTGCACGCGGGCGATGCCGTGTTTGTTGGCGAAGGCCTGCCCACGCGCGGCATCCCGCGCCGCGACGGCGGCCACCTCGACCTCGCCGTGGTGCTTCGCCGGGTTGACGAGCGCCTGGGGCGCGATGTTGGCTGCACCCAGGATCCCGAACCGGATGGGCTTTCCGTGGCCAGACACGGAGCTGACGCTAGCATCCGGTCGCGCCCGCTTCGGCGCTCAGCGACGGGCGAAAGCCGGTGCGTGCTCGGGACGAACCCCGACGCCGATGAAATACGCGGGCACCACCGACAGCCACGGGAGCCGCTCCACCAGGCCGAACACCGCCGCCGGCGGGGTGGGGTCGGCGCCGCGAAGGAGCGGCCCGAGCAGCCTGTTGGCCAATACCCGTTGCACCGCCTGGGTCACCGCGGTGGGAACCACACGGCGTCGGCGGACGGCCGCCAGGTCGCGATCGGTGACGCGGTGCCGCCGGAGCGGCTCAGCCAAGATGGTCGCGGCCGCCACGGCGTCTTGGACCGCCAGGTTGATGCCGACGCCGCCCAGCGGGGACATCGCGTGCGCCGCATCGCCGATGCACAGCAGCCCGTCAACGTGCCAGCGGCGCAACCGATTCACGTGGACGTCGAGATGCTTGACGTCGTCCATGGAATTCAGCGTCGCCACGGACGCGCCCGCTTCCGGTATCAGCGCGCTCACGTCGCGACGGAACTCCTCGATGCCTCGCGCGCGCAGCTGGGCGTCCGTGCCTTTGGGTCCGAGATACGCGATCTGGTTGTAGCCCTCGCGCGGGATCACGCCGAGACCCTTGCCCGGCGCGAAGCGGGGCAGGAAGGAGAATTCCTCATCGCCTTCGCGCGGCAACCTGAACCACCACACGTCGAAGTTCACCGGGAACTCGCGCGTCTTCAGTCCGGCCTCGCTTCGGGCGATCGACCAACGGCCGTCGCAGGCAATCGTCAACTCGGCCCGCAATTCACCGGGCCCGTCGGGTGCCAGGAAACGCACTCCAGTGACCCGGCCGCCCTCGCGCAGCAGCCCGGTGGCCTCGGTCCGCATCCGCAGGGTGAAGCTGGGCTCGACTTTGGCGGCCTCGGCGAGCAGGTTCAGCAGATCCCACTGCGGCACCATCGCGATGTAAGGGTGGGGCTGCCCGAGACGCCCGAGCCGCTCGAAGTCGATGTAGGTGACCGAGTGCCCATTCGCTTCGAATTTCGCCTTGCGAACCTCGCTGTAGTGCAACCTCGTGAAGCGCTCCCACAGGCCCAGCTCGTCGAGCAACCGCATGGTGGTCGGATGCACCGTGTCGCCCCGAAAGTCGCGCAGGAAATCACCGTGCTTCTCGAGCAGGGTGACCTCCACACCGGCCCGCGCCAGGAGCAGCCCGAGCACCATTCCGGCGGGGCCGCCGCCGACGACGGCGCACGTGGTTGTCTCAACCATCAGCGCTCAAGCATACGGCGGCGTTCAACCAAGCGCGGGCAGCACGTGGTCGCCCACCCGGTCGGTGGACAAACACAGCGAGCAGACGTACGCGCCGTGCGTGTGACACGTCAGCATGTCGGGCCGCTCGTAGTCGTGATGGCAGACATGGCACTTCAACTGTTCGGCCGAGGGGTTGCCGTGGTCGTCGTACATGGACAAGTCGATGCCGTCGTGGCTGCGCCGCAGGTAGTACTTGCCCTTCGTCGCGGCAGCGAGGATGGGGGGCATCACCAGCGCCAGGACGATCGCGACCAGCGGCGAGAAGGGCCGAAGCGCCGCGCCCAGGCCACCGAAGAACGCGATGATTGACAGCCCCGCCGCCACGAGCAGCGAACCGAAACCAACGGGGTTGATGGCATACAACATCCCGCGGCGGAACTCGGGTGCCTTGGGTGACAGCTTCAACAGGTATTTGTTGAAGACGATGTCGGAGGCGACCGCCACCACCCACGCCATGCCGCAGTTGGCGTAGAAACCCAGGATGGTGTTGAGAAAGTCGAACATGTTGGCTTCCATCAGGATCAACGCGATGACGAGGTTCACGCCGAGGAACACCACACGTCCCGGGTAGTGCTTCGTGACGCGGGTGAACGAATTGGTCCACGCCAGTGAGCCCGAATAGGCGTTCGTCACGTTGATCTTTATCTGGCTGATCACCACCAGAACCACGGCGAGCGTCAGCGCCAGCCAGTCGGGCATGAAATTGCGGTAGATCAGCAGGAACTGGTGGACCGGCTGGTTGGCGATCGGCGTGGAGCCGGCGACGTTGGAGATCAGATAGACGGCGAGAAACAGGCCGATGACTTGCTTGATCGCCCCGAACACCACCCAGCCGGGGCCGGCCAGCAGCATCCAGGTCCACCAGCTCCGGGCGTTGGCCGGCGTCCGGGGCGGCATGAAGCGAAGGTAATCGATCTGTTCGGCGATCTGGGCGATCAGCGACAGACAGACGCCGGCGGCCAACAATGTTGAGCCGATGTTCATTTGGCCGTTACCCACGCGGCCGCCGTAGGCGAAGAACTGGCCGATCGAGTCCGGGTGCCCGACCAGGAGGTAGACGAATGGCACCACCATCAGGATCAGCCAGAGCGGGGTGGTCCAAACCTGCAGCTGGGAGAGGACTTTCATGCCGTAGATCACGAGCGGGAAGATGAGCAGCGTTGAGCAGGCATAGCCCAACCACAGCGGCAGGTGCAGGCCCAGCTGGAGGCCCTGGGCCATGATGGAACCCTCGAGCGCGAAGAAGATGAACGTAAACGTCGCGAAGATGACGTTGGTGACCACCGAGCCGTAGTAGCCGAAGCCGCTACCGCGGGTGATGAGATCCAGGTCGACGTTGTAGCGCGCGGCGTAATAGGCCAGCGGCAATCCCGTCAGGAAGATCACGACGGCGAAGATTCCGATGCCGCACAAGGCGTTTGCGGTGCCATAGGAGATGCCGATGTTCGCGCCGATCGCGAAGTCGGCGAGATAGGCGATACCGCCAAGCGCCGAGATACCCACCACCGCCGTGGACCACCGCCGGTAGCTGCGCGGCGCGAACCGCAGTGTGTAGTCCTCGAGCGTCTCCCTGGCCGCGGTCAGGGTATCGAGGTCGGCGGCCGGCGTCGATGTTTGATTCTCGACGTCAGTCTCGATCTCCGGCGTCATCCCACCCCTCCGCGTCGCAAATACGAGCAGAACATAGCCGACGTATCTTGCGGTTTCCTGGGAGCGGTCTTACGCCTACAAGTCGGCGTCGAACACCGAGACGGGGCCGAGTAGCACGCCCGTCTCCTCAACGTAGCGGTCCCACAGCGCCAGCAGCTCGGCCAGCTTGTCGGGCCGCGCGGCGGCGAGGTCGTCGATCTCGCCGGGGTCGCCGGAGAGATCGTAGAGCTGCCAGGCTCCCGGACCGTACGGCGCGGGCAGATACACGGCCTTCCAATCGCCCTGTCGAATCGCGCGGCGGCCGAACAACTCCCAGCCGGTGCCGGTTTCGTCGCCATGGACCTTCTCGCTGTCCCCCGACAGATATGGCAGCAGCGAGCGGCCCCGCATGGGTTCGATCTCACGGCCCCGGTAGGCGGTGCCGGGATGTGTGACACCCGCGAGCTCGAGCACGGTCGGGGCGATGTCCATGACCGTGCTGAACGCCGTGCCGATCTCGGCCTGCCTCGCAAAGCCGGGCCACGTGATAAAGCCCACCACCCGAATCCCGCCCTCGGTGGTGAACGCCTTGTGCAGGCGCGACGGCGCCGTTGCGGCCTGCGCCCAGCGCGGGCCGTACCAGATGAACGAGGTGGGTCCGCCGAGGTTGTCGAGGCTGTTGTCGCAATACTTTTCGATCTGCGCGACGATCTCGGCGCCGCGAAGCGGCATCGCCTCGACCATCGCGCCCTCCGCGCCGTTGTCGGACAAGAAGATCACCACGGTGTCGTCCAGCTCGCCCGTGCCGGCCAGGTAGTCGATCACCCGCCCGATGTTGTGATCCATCCGGTCGACCATCGCGGCGTAGACCTCCATGCTGCGGGCCGAACGCGCGCGCTCGTCGTCGGTCATGGCGTCCCACTCGGGAGCGCCGTCGGCCACGACGGGATGCGCCACCACGTCGGGCGGGCACAGGCCGAGCTTCTTGAGCGCCTCGAGGCGGGCCTCGCGCAATGCGTCCGGGCCGTCGTCGTAGCCGCCGTGATACGGCGCAATGGATTCGTCCGGCGCTTGCAAGGGCCAGTGCGGCGCCTGAAAGGGCAGGTAGGCGAAAAACGGCCGGTCGTCCTCCGGGGGACGCTCGCGAAGGTAGCGCAGCAGGGTGTCGGCGTAGGAGTCGGAGGAGTAGAAGTCGTCGCCAACGGTGACGAACCGGTCGTCCTCGGTGTAAAGCGTTGCCACCGGCGAGAACCCGCCGCCGGCGCCCGGGCCGTAGTGGCTGGCGCCGGCAGGCAGCAACGCAAACGACCGCTCGAAGCCGCGGGCCCACGGGGAGGTCTCGATGGTGCCACCGAGGTGCCACTTGCCCGACATCAGCGTCAGATACCCGGCGTCACGCAGCAGCTCGGGCAAGGCCACGACCCGGTCGTTCAGGTAGCCCTCGTAGCCGGGCGCGCCCTCAAACCCGGGCATCGCGACCTCGAGCATCGTGCCGATGCCGGCGATGTGATGGTCGGTGCCGGTCAACAGCATCGCCCGGGTGGGCGAGCACGCCGGCGCGGAGTGAAAATCGGTGAACCGCACGCCGGCGTAAGCCAGCCGGTCCAGGTTGGGCGTGTTGATCTCGCCGCCGAATGCGCCGATATCGGAAAATCCGAGGTCGTCCGCCACGATCACTAAAAAGTTGGGTCGCTTCACGCTGAAGCATCCTGTCAGGTCCGGCGCCCGGAGGGAACGCTGCGGTGGCACGGATATTGTCGTTGGATGCTGGCACAGTTCGGGATGTCCATTCCGCTGGTCGCCGCCCCGATGTCGGGCGGTCCCACCACCCCAGCCATGGTGTCGGCCGCGACCCGGGCCGGTGCCCTGGGCATGCTGGCGGCGGGCTACAAAACCGTGGCGGCCGTCGAAGCGGAGCTCGAGAAGGTCCGCGCCGCGGGGATCCCGTTCGGCATCAACCTGTTTGCGCCGAATCCGCTGCCGGTCGATCCCGACAGCTACCGGGCCTACGCGGCAATCGTGCAGCAGGACGCCGACCAGTTTGGCCTGACCCTGCCGATGGAGCCGATCGAGGACACCGACAGGTTCGACGAGAAAATCGCGCTGTTGCTCGACAAGCCGGTCCCGATGGTGTCGTTCACCTTCGGGATACCGTCGCGCGATGTCATCGCGGCCTTGCGACGCGCCGACACCATCGTGGTCCAGACGGTGACAACTCCCGACGAGGCGGCGCTGGCCCACGAAGCCGGGGTCGACATGCTCGCCGTGCAAGCGGCCGCCGCCGGCGGGCATTCGGGCACGCTGTCGCCCCACCGGCCGTTAACGCCGGTGCCGATCGTCGACCTCGTCAAGCAAGTCGCGGCGAGGGTTCCGTTGCCGATCATGGCCGCCGGCGGGCTCGCCACCCCCGCCGCCGTGGCCGAGGTGATCCGCGCGGGCGCCATGGCGGCGGTCGTCGGAACCGTGCTGCTGCGCGCCACCGAGAGCGGTGCGTCGGCCACCCACCGGGCGGCCCTGACCGATCCCGCGTACACCGAGACGGTGATCACCCGGGCCTTCACCGGCCGCCCGGCGCGCGGCCTGCGCAACGCGTTCATCGACGCCCACGAAGCGCAGGCGCCGCTGGGCTATCCGGCGATTCACCACCTGACCACCGGGATGCGCAAAGCGGCCGCCGCGGCGGGCAAGCCCGACTACATCCACCTGTGGGCGGGCACCGGGTACCGGCACGCCACCGCCGAGCCCGCGACCGACATCCTGCGGCGGCTGGCATCCAAACTCTGATAGGTCGCTCTCATTCCGGGTTGGCTTCCCATGACGCGGCCCTTGTTGTAGCCTTCGTTTAGTATGTACTGAACGAACTAATCGAGGGCCATGTCACCGGACGAGACTGAGTTCGTCGACCGCCTCGGGCTGTTCTTCGAGCTCCTCGGCGCCACCCGCACCATGGGCCGGGTATACGGGTGGCTGCTGATCTGCGATCCGCCGCAGCAGTCGTTGACCCAGCTGGCCGACGCACTGTCGGTGAGCAAGGCGTCGATCAGCACCGTCGCGCGCCAGCTGCTCGAGGGCGGCATGGTGGAGCGCCTGCCGAGCCCGAACCGTCAACACCTCTACCGGGTCACGCCGGGCGGGTTCACCAGCGTCCTGGAAACGCAGCTGTCGCTGATGCGGCTGGGCATCGAGCCCGCCGAGTTCGCCCTGTCCGTGCTGGGCGAGGACCGCGCCGAGCAGCGGCAGCGCGTCGAGGACTTCCGCGATTTCTGCGAGTTCTGTACCCGGGACTATCGCGACCAGCTGATGCGGATGTGGACCGAATATCGGGAGGGAAGAAGACAACCATGACGACGACGGACAAAGTCGACTTCAGCGGCGTGGCGTGGGGATCGGTGGAATGGACGAATCTGTGCACGCTGTACCTGCGGGCGTACGAAAGCGGTTCGCCGGCACCGATTCTGGGCGACGCGGCGGCCGCCGAGGCGGTGGACCGCATCGATTACGACTGGGCCCGCATGCGACGCGCCATGCGGCCCGGATCCAACCAATACCTGGTGGCGATGCGCGCCAAACAGCTCGACGACTGGACCGCCGGCTTCCTGCGCCGCCATCCGAACGCCACCGTGCTGCACCTCGGGTGCGGCATGGACACCAGGGCCATGCGCCTGGCTCCGCCGAAAACCGTGCAGTGGTTCGACGTCGACCAGCCGGACGTGATCGCGTTGCGCCGCAAGCTCTACGAGGACCGCGACGGCTACCGGATGATCGGCTCGTCGGTGACCGATGAAACGTGGCTGGATGAGGTACCCACCGATCGCCCGACGCTGATGGTCGCCGAAGGGCTCGTCATGTATCTCACCGGACCCCAGGTGCGGGCGCTCCTGCACTCCATCACGGATCGATTCGGCGGCGGCGAGTTCGCCTTCGACACGGTGTCGCCGACGGGGCCGCGGCTGTCCAAGATCTTCACCAAGGGCATCACCAGGTGGGGCATCCGCGACGCGCGCGAACTCGAGCAATGGAACCCGCGGCTGCGCCTCCTCGAGCAGTCCTCCGTGGGCGCGCTCTGCGACCGCATCCCTTCGGCGCCGGTGCGGCTGATCTGGCGGGTGGTGAACGCCACCCCGATGCGGAACTACGACGTGCTCAATCGCTTCGCATTCTGACGCCCGGCACCGGCCGTATGGCAGTTCACGGACTGGGTGGGTGCGCCATCCTGCGGCCCCGGGCCGCGACGACGACGTCAGAATGCCTCGGGATCCCGTTGAACCTCGACCGGCACCGGGTGGCGATACAGGCGAGAAGCGTTCTCCCAGCTGAATTTCCGGATCACGTCCGGCGGTAAGTCACCGATTTGTTCGTGAATGGTCTGCTGGGTGTGCGGCCAGGTGGAGTCGCAATGCGGATAGTCGGCCTCCAACATGATGTTGTCCACCCCGATCCGGTCACGCTGCACGAACGACGACTTGTCCTCCACCGCGCAGAACCAGAAGTTCCGGGTGAACACCTCCGCGGGAGTGAGGCTTTCGCCCAGCGCCTGCCAGGTGCCGTACATCGCGTGATAGCTGAGCATGTGATCGAGACGGTCGAGCAACCCGGCCACCCAACCGATCCCGCCTTCCGACAAGCAGATTTTCAGGTCCGGGAATCTGCTGGGCAGGCCGGAGTACAACCAGTCGACCGCGGCCGAGATGGCATAGGCGAAGAACAGCACGCCCTGCACATCCGGTGGGGCATCGTCGGTGGTGGACGGCGACGACCCCGAGGAGCCGATGTGCAGGTTCACGACGGTGCCCGTCTCGGCGCACGCCGCGATCAGCGGGTCCCAGTGGCCGGAGTGGATGCTCGGCAGACCGAGCATCGCCGGGTTTTCGCTGAAAGTGACGGCGCGAAAGCCGCGTTCGGCGTTTTCGTAGATCATCTTCGCGCCGAGTTCGGGGTCCAGCAGCCAGGGCAACTGGCAGGCGATGATGCGGTCGGGGTATGACCCCGCCCAGACCTCGAGGTGCCAGTCGTTCCAGGCGCGCACGGCGGCCAGCGCCAGGTCCCGATCCGTGGTCACCTGCTGCAGCCGCTGGCCGGCGAACCCCGGAAGAAAGGAGGGGAAGTTCAGCGACGCATAGATGCCATTCAGATCCATGTCCTTGACGCGCTCGTGAATATCCCATGCGCCCCTGCGCATCTCGTCGAAGCGGACCGGCTCGAATCCGTACTCTGCGACCGGCCGCCCGACCACGGCGTTGAATCCGACGTTGGGCAATTCCCGGCCGTCGTAGACCCACGTCTGTCCCCCGTCACCGGTCTCAACGACCCTGGGGGCGCGATCGGCAAACTTTCGCGGCAACCGCCCCGCGAAGGTGTCCGGCGGTTCGACGATGTGGTCGTCGACCGAGATCACCGTGTAGCGGCGGGACGCCCGGGGCGGATCCGGCAGGAACGTGACGGAGCGTTGCTCGCCCGTCTTGGCCGTGGTGAAGTTCAGGTCACCGGCCAGCTCATCGATCGATTTCACTTGTCAATCTCCTTGCGGGGCAGGCGCTTGAATGTGCGATGGTGGTTCTGACTGTGCGGCCAGGGCGGGAACCACGGCCGAATTGCACCCTGTGCGCACACTCGACGCCGTGGCTGCACAATCGGCACCTCCTCACGTGAGCACATCGGTGTCCGCCCTGATGGTCATCCGAGCAGCCCCCGCCCAATACACGTCGGCGGCGCGTTCGATCAGCGACCGCTGCATGCCCGCCATGTCGGACCAATTCATCTTCACCGGGTCCTTGCCGGTGAGCATGACGTCGTAAGCCAGCTTGCATACCCGCTCGATCGACGCCGCCCGGTACACGGCTTCCGGCAGGTTGCGGCCCGTCGCGATCACGCCGTGGTTGGCCAGGATCGTGAGGTTGGCACCGCCGATGCGCGCGGCGAGGTCCGCGGCTCGGGCGGGGCTGTCGATTTCGCCGTCGTACGTGTCGACGAGGCACAGGTCGTCGAGGTACAGCGAGCCGGTCTGGTGCACCAGTTCGGGGAGCCTGCCCAGCGCGGCCAGCACGCACGCGTAATAGGGGTGGTTGTGAATGACCACCCGGGCGTCGCCGCGGACTCGGTGCAGTTCCGTGTGAATGTGGATGGCCGGGGTGACATCCCAGCGACCGCGAACCACCCGCGCGTCACTGTCCACCACGCAGATGTCCGAGGCGGTGAGCTCCTGCCACCACAGCCCCCACGGGTTGACCAACATGTCCGTTTGGCCGTCGAGCTGCCAGGTGATGTGCCCGGCCATGTTCTCCGCGAATCCGATGGCGGCCAGGTGGCGGAACGCGATGGCGAGGGCCTGTTCATGGGACAGCTCGACGCCGATCGGAGGCACCACCGATGGTGCCCAGACCTCGAGGCCACCCCGCCGTGCGTCAGGAGCGTTCATGATCGGCCTCCATCCTGGTTCGAATATCCTCGCGGAGCAGACCTTTGGCGACCTTGCCTCCGGACGATCGGGGAAGTTCGTCGACCACGATGAGCCGCTCGGGCAACAGCTCCTTGGAGACGCCCAGGGCCAACAAATGGTCGACGAGGCAGGGCAGGTCGATGGTCTGAGCGTTGACGAGTTCGGTGTAGACACAGACCTTTTCGCCGAACACCGGATCGGGCATCGCGACGGCCGCCGCCACGGCGACCGCGGGGTGGGTCGTCACGGCGTCCTCGACCTGGGTCGCGCTGATGTTTTTGCCGCCGCGCAGGATGAAGTCGGAGGTGCGTCCGGTCACGGTCAGGTAGCCCTCCGCGTCGATCTCGCAGAGGTCGCCCATGCGCATCCACCCGTCGGCGGTGAACAGCTTGTCGTGGTCGGCGCCGCCGAGGTACCCGAGGCTGGTCGCCGGGCCCCGGCAGGCGGGCTGGCCGCGCCCGGTCGCGGTGACGTCCCGATCTCCGTCGAAGAGCCGGACCGCCATTTCGGGAACGATCCGGCCGCCCGTGCGGAGTCGGCGTTCGCGTGGGTCATCGACCGTGGTGGCGCTGAGCAACCCGGTCTCGTTGGAGCCGTAGAATTGCAGGATCTTCGCGCCGGTGAGTTCCTCGAATTCGGCGGCCGGCCGGTACGGCAACGCCTCGCCGCCGGCGAAAACGACGCGCAGTGAACTCAGGTCATGCTCGCGGCACGCCGGGTCCGCCATCAGCATCGTCAATTGCGTGCTGACACAACACAACACGGTCACCCCGTGGCGCGCGATCGCCTCACACGCCGCACGCGCGGTGAACCGCTGCAGGATCACCGCGGTGGCACCGAGATAGATCGGGGTGGTGTGGCTGGTCCAGACGCCGAAGCCGAACGGCGTGGGTATGACCGGCAAGAAGACGTCATCCGGCGTCAGCAATCCGTTGGCGACGGCCTTCTGGTGGAAGTAGTGCCAACGGTTTTGTGTGTGCACCACGCATTTGGGCAGGCCGGTCGTCCCGGACGTGGAATTGATGAGGAAGACGTCATCGGGTCCCAGTTGTGCGTCCACCTCCAACGCCCTGGGCTGCGCGCACGCGTCGAACCGCAGCGCACCGGGACCACCGTCCATGACCAGGGTGGACACCGAGGCCTTCCCGGCCGCCTGCGCAGCGGCCGCGCCGCGCTCCGGGTCGCTGATCAGGATCTTTGGTTGCGAATTCCGTAGTATCGCAGCCACCTCGCGGGTCCCGGCGCGCGCGCCGATGCCGACCACGACGGCGCCGCACCGTTCGATCGCGACGAAAAGCACGTGGATGGCGGTGGAATCGCCGTGCCACACCGCGATCCGATCGCCGCGGCGCACACCGATTCCGGCCAGTTCCTCCGCCAGTTTGCTTGCCGCATGGCCGAATTCACGCCAACTCAGCGATGCGCCGAGATCGTCGACATAGGCGCGGCGATCCGGTGCGGATTCGGCGTTGCGACGCACCGCGTCCGACAGGGTCGAGTCCGACCACCAGCCGGCGGCGCGAAACAGGCCCGCATCCTCGTCGGCGAATGCCGGCGAGCCAACGGTATCCAGCCCACCGGCGCTCATCCCCAAATGATAGGGAAACCGCTCGCCGTTTAGTCAGGAAGTCCGGCCGCTAAGGATTCTGCGGGGCCGGAGCGTTGTGCTGCTCGGCGCCGGCGGTGCCCGGACGAGGGTGCGGCGTCGGACAGGTGCGGCGCGGAAGGCAGCCACAGTTGAGGCCGATGATGCAGGCGCCCCCGCCGACCGGCTGCACGGTGATGGCGCCGCCCCCGTCGCCGCCGGTGGGCGCCACGCCGGACGAAGAGCTCGGTGCGCTGGTCAGCGGCTCACCGGCACCGCCCTGCACGCCGGCGAGGCCCAACCCGACCGCAAAGAACACTGCGGCGCCGCTGCACACCGCGGCCGCCCTGGCTTTGCGATTCGTCATGGTTACCAACTGTAGTTGGCGGTCGCCGGATGCGTACAGCGACACAGGATGCTTTAGTCAAACCCGACGCAAGCTGCCAGCATAGGAGGCGGTGGCCGGTGAGGACCACCCGGATTGACCGGCTTTGGCCGGGGCTGCTTTGCGGCGCCGCCGCCGCGGCGGCCGGCACCACCGCGCTCGACGTGATCACCTACCTGGACATCGCGGTGCGGGGCCGGCCGACGAGCACGACGCCCGAACGAACCGTCGAAGCGATGTCGAGGCTGTTTGGCCTGACGGTGCCCGGGACCGGTGATGTGTTGGCCAACCGGCTCCTCGGCCTCGGCGCGTTGACCGGATATGCCGCGGGCATCGGGATCGGCTTGATTCTCGGGCTGGCGTATGCACTGGGGTGGCGCCCGGGCCTGCTGGTGGCCACGCTGGTCGCGACCGTGATCGCCCTGATCGGCACCAACGGGCCGATGACCGTGCTCGGGGTGACCGATCCGCGCACCTGGGGAGTCGTCGGGTGGATCAGCGATCTGATCCCGCACCTGGGATACGGGTTGGTCACCGCGCTGGTGCTGCACTACTTCTACCGGAATTGGGATCGGTAGCGCCACGCGCGTCGTCCACTTGCGATAGGAACTCTGCGATCGCAAGGAGGAACCCGCGAATGAAGACCAAGGCCGCAGTCCTGCTGTCCGGGGCGCTGGTCGCTCTGTTGCTGCTGTCGCGCTATGTCGCGTTGAGTCGAGCCGGCCTGCCGCTGGGTTGGATGCTTTATCTCGGGCTGCCGATCACCGCGGCCGGCGTGCTGTTCGCGCTGCGGCTCATCAACCTCGGCGCGGGATGGGACGCCGGGAACATGAGGCACCCCGCGCGTCCGATACCGCTTTCGTATCCGGAACCGCCGGTGCCGGTTTCCGAGCGCTTCAGGGAACTCGAGGCGCTGCGCGAAAGCCGCCGCCATCTCCGAGGCCGAGTACTCCGCGCGGCGGCTGCGCATCATGGGCGAGCTGTGACGGGCCCGCCGGCGAAGATGGCCCCTAACCCTGAACCGTAGGGCGGATGACGATCTCGCCGATCTCGACATCGTCGGGTTGCTCGATCGCGAAAGCGATCGCCCGCGCGACCGCCGCCGGTGGCAGCCCGACGGCGCTCATGCTGCGTCGGATTTGGTCACGCAGCGCGGTGTCGTCGATCGACCTGTCGAGTTCCGTGTCAACGAATCCCGGCGATATAGAAGTCGTTCGGATAACGCCGTCGGTCGACTCTTGACGCAGGCCTTCCATGACGGTCCGGACGGCATTCTTCGTGGCCGCGTACACCGCCATGGTGGGCACGATCTTCAGCCCGGCCGTCGACACGGTCGTCACGAAGTGGCCGCGTCCCTGGCTGCGGAAAACCGGTAGGGCCGCGGCGATGCCGTGCAGCACCCCGCGCAGATTCACGTCGATCATCGCCGACCAGCCTTCGGCGTCCAGGTCCGCCATGGGACCGATCTTGCTGATCCCGGCGTTGCTGACCAGGACGTCGACGCAACCGAATTGCTCGGTGGCGGCCGCGATCAGCCGCTCGANCAGCTAGAGGTGTACAAGATACAGGCCAAGGCCCACGCTGCCGCCCCGCGCGGCCAGCAGCCGCGCGGTCGCCTCGCCGATCCCGCTGGTCGCGCCGGTGATCGCGACGACCTTCCCCTCGACGTTGTTCACCGGAGAATCCCCTCGTACACCCCAACGGCGGGGCAAATCCGTTGATGTCTCGTATTGTCTCCTCTGTGCTGATCGGGTTCCTGCTCGCGCTGGGTTGCTCGGTGTGTTACGGCACGGCCTCCGTTCTGCAGGCTGTCGCGACGCGGTCGGTGGAAGCCTCAAGCAAATCGGGCGTCGACGCCGTGCTGCTGATGCGCGCCGTCCGGCAATGGCGCTACGTCGCCGGCATCGGTCTCGACGGCCTCGGGTTCCTGCTCCAGGTGTTGGCGTTGCGTTTGGTGCCAATCTATGTCGTCGCCGCGGCGCTGGCCGCCTCCATCGCGGTCACCGGCATCGTGTCGGCGTGGGTGCTGTCGGCGCGGCTGTCACGGGCCGAGTGGACGGCCGTCGGGGTGGTCTGCATGAGCCTGGCCGCGCTCGCCTGCGCGGCGGGGCCGGGACACTTTCGTCATGCGCCGGCCGGGCTCGGCTGGGCGCTCATCGGCGTGGTCGCCGCGATTTTCGTCGCCGGTGCCGCCGCGGGCCGGTTACACGATCGCGAGCGCGCGCTTGCCCTTGGGTTCGGCGCCGGAAGCGGCTTCGGTGTCGTCGAGGTCGGCGTGCGCCTCATCGACGTGATCGATCCGACCAAGGCCGCCTTCTACACCAATCCGGCCCTGTACGCGGCGGCCGGAGGCGGTGCCGCGGGGTTCCTTTTGCTCACCTCCGCCTTGCATCGCGGATCGGTAACCACGACGGTGGCCGCCATGGTTGTCGGCGAAACGATCGCCCCCGCGCTCGTGGGAGTGGTGTGGCTGGGCGACAGTGCCCGCGACGGTCTCGGCTGGTTGGTCGTCCTCGGATTCGTGGTGGCGGTGTCGGCAACGCTGGTGCTGGCCCGATTCGGCGAAGCCCCCACTCCCGCCGAAGCCGATTAGGGCGCCTCGGCGGCATAGGTGGTGCCGCGCGGCCTGCGCGTCCACAGCACGCCGCCCTGCGCGTCGATGCCGGCGGCGATCAACTCCCGTTTGAGGATTTTGTTGGTGGCCGTCGCCGGCAGGTCGTCGTTGATCCGCACATAGCGCGGCCACGCCTTCGGCGACAGATCGGGTTGTGCGGCAAGGAATTTCTCCAAATCCTCGGGCTGGAAGTCTGTCCCGTCGCGCAGCACGAAGGCCGCCATCACCTGATCGCCGACACGCTCGTCGGGCACGGCGTAGACCACGACCTGGCTGATTTGCGGCAACCGCTCCAGGATCCGCTCGATGGGCGCCGCGGCCAGGTTTTCGCCGTCGACTCGCATCCAATCCGCCGTGCGACCGGCCAGATAGATCCAGCCGTCGGCGTCGCGGTAGGCCAGGTCGCCCGACCAGTACATGCCGTGCCGCATGCGCTGCGCCGTCGCGGACGGATCGTTGTAGTAGCCGGTGAACGGGCCCGCGCCCTGGGTGTTGACGAGTTCGCCGACCGCGTCGTCGAAGTTGGTCAGGGCGCCGTGTTCGTCGAACTTCGCGACCCCGCACTCGGTCAGGGTGCGCGGGTTGTAAATGCCGACCCCGGGGTATGGCTTGCCGATCGACCCCGGCGGGGCGCCGTCCTCGCGGACGACGATCACCGCGAATTCGCTGGAGCCGAAGCTGTCGATGACCCGGCATCCGAAACGCCTTGCGAATTCGTCGATGTCGCGATCGGTGGCCTCGTTGCCGAACGCGATACGCAGCGTCGTGTCGGCGTCGTCAGGACGTTCGGGGGTGGCGAGGATCAACGCGAGAGGCTTGCCGACGTAGTTCAGGTAGGTCACGTTGTGGCGGCGCACGTCGTCGATGAAGCGCGACGGCGAGAACTTGGCCGGCACCATGGTGGCGCCACTGCCGATGGCGACGGCCCACCCGGCGGCGATGCCGTTGGAGTGAAACAGCGGCATCGCCAGGTAGCAGACGTCGTCGGGAGTGACGTCGTACTGGAAGATCAGGCTGGCCCCGCACATGATCGCCATCCCGTGCGCGAACCGGACGGCCTTGGGGTCGCCGCTGGTGCCGGAGGTGAAGATCATCATCAGGGTGTCGGCGGCGGTGACCTCGCGGTGGGCCACCAGCGGCGGCGCCGCGGCCACCATGTCCGCGTAGCGCTGCGCCCCGACGTCGATGACCTGAATTCCGTTGAGATCCAGGCCATCCAGCAGCGGCAGGTGTTCGGCGTCGGCGAGGAGGATCTGGCAGTCGGATCGCCGGATGTCGGCGAGCAGTGCGGCGCCGCGGCGGGTGGTGTTGATGCCGCACAACACGTAGCCGCCCAGCGCGGCGGCCGCCATGGCGCGCAGCATCGCCGGCGAGTTGGTGAGCAGGGCCCCGACGTGCAGCGGACGGGCGGGGTCGGCGAGGCGGATCAGGGCGGCGGCCTCGGCCTCGGCCTCGGTCAGGTGTTGCCGCCACGTCCAGGTCCGGTCGCCGTGTGCGATCGCGGCGGTGTCGTCGTTTCGCCGCCGCCGCAGCAGCTGCTGAACCGTCTCGGGTCCCGGTTGGCTCATCGGGTGGTCAGGACCAATCCGGCGTAGTTCTGATCGGCCACCGCTTCGCAGTGCCGGCGGTAGGTGCCGAATCCCCCGGCGTAGGGCATGAAGATCCGCTTCTTGCCCTCGATATTGGCGCCCAGGTACCACGAGGACGACGCTTTCGGAAACAGCGTCTGCTCGGCGGCTTTCGCGACATGGTCGGTCCAGGCGTCGGCGGCGTCGCGGCGGGGTTCGACCTCGTGCACGCCGAGGCGGCGGGCCGCCAACATCAGCTCGATGACCCAGTCGACCTGAACCTCCGCGTGCAGCACCATGTTGGCCAGCACGGACGGGCTGCCGGGCCCGCTGATAGTGAACAGGTTCGGCAGGCCGGGGACCATGAGGCCGAGAAAAGTCACGGGGCCGTCGGCCCAGATGTCGCGCAACCGGTCGCCCCTGGGCCCACTCGGGTCGATGCGGGTCAGCGCGCCGGTCAGCGCGTCGAATCCGGTCGCAAAGACCAAGACGTCGCAGGGATAGGTCGCTGCACCGGTTCGCACTCCCTCAGGGACGATCGCGTCGATGGGCTCGCGGCGCAGGTTCACCAGCCGGACGTTGTCGCGGTTGAAGGTCGCGTAATAGCCGGCGTCGGTGCAGATCCGCTTCGTCCCGATCGGGTGATCGTCCGGGATCAAGTCCGCGGCGACGACGGGATCGTTGACGATCTCGCGGATGCGCTCCTCCGCGAACTCCCGCGCGATGTCGTTGGCGGCCGGGTCGGAATTCTGGTCTGGGAAGGTCTTGGCGAACAGCACGCCACCCTCGCGCCAGCGACGCCACAGGGCTTCGATCCGCTCGTGCGGTTCGGCTTCGAGCGCCTTTTTGTGGTAGGTGCCATGCGGCGTGCCCGCCGACGCGTAGGCCGACATCCGGCGCCGCTCGGGGTACTCCTCCCGGATCCGTAGCTGTTCTTCCGCCGACCACGGACGGTTGGGCATCGGGATGCTGTAATTCGCCGATCGCTGGAACACCACCAGCCGCTCGGCCTGGCCGGCGATGACCGGAACCGCTTGAATGCCGGACGAACCCGTGCCGATCAGCCCGACCCGCTTGCCGCGCAGGTCGGGATCCTCGCGGGGCCACGCGGCCGTGAAGTACACCTCGCCGGCGAAATCGTCGACGCCGGGGATATCGGGGCGGTTCACCGCCGACAGACAGCCCGTCGCGCACACGAGAAACTGCGCCGCGTGCGTCTCGCCGCCCTCCGAAACATCACGGGTGCGGACGCGCCAGCCTCCCGCCTCCCCGTCGAATTCCGCCCCGATCACATCGACGCCGAACCGGTAGTGGCGGCGTAGGTCGAAGCGGTCGGCCACGTGGCGCAGATAGGCCAGGATCTCCGGCTGCGCGGCGAAACGCTCGCTCCACGTCCAGCTCTGCTGCAGCGCATCGTCGAATGAGTAGGAGTAGTCGACGCTTTCGACGTCGCACCGCGCGCCCGGGTACCGGTTCCAATACCAGGTGCCACCCACGTCGGGTGCCGCCTCGATGCCGATCACCGACAGGCCCGCCGAGACGGCCCGGCGCACGGCGTAAAGTCCGGCGAATCCCGCGCCGATGACGATGACGTCGGTCTCGGTCATTTCGATCCGCATCGAGCTCGGTCCAGCAACTCCCGCAGGTCGCCGCACACCAGCTCGCGCGCCGCGGTGGCCGGCGGGAAGGACTGAATCGTCATGAAGCCGTGGAACAATCCGGGGAAATCACGGTGCACGACTCGCACGCCCGCGTTGCGCAGGCGGCGCGCGTAATCGCATCCCTCGCTGTGCAACGGATCCAGGCCGGCGGTCACGACCACCGCGGGCGGCAGGTCCGCGAAACTATCCGCGCGCGCCGGCGCAACCAGCCAGGGCGGGTCGAAAAGCCGCTCATCGCCCAGGTATTGACGCCAATACCACTGCATCGTGGCCCGCGTGTTGAAACACCCCGCGCCGTAGCGGTGGTAGCTGTCCGTGTCGAACGACGGATCGACGGCCGGGTAGAGCAACAGCTGGGCGGCGGGCCGGGCGACGCCTCGTTCGCGACACAGGATCGCGGTGACCGCGGCCAGGTTTCCGCCGGCGCTGTCGCCGGCGACCGCGGTCCGCGTCGCGTCGATGCCGAGGCCGTCCGCGTGTTCGATCACCCAGCGGAACGCGGCGAAAGCGTCCAGCGCCGCCGCGGGTGCGGGGTGCTCCGGCGCCAGCCGATACCCGACGGAGACGACGACGGCTTGGCTGCCGCGCGCCAGGGATCGGCAGAAGCCGTCGTGGGATTCGATGTCGCAGAAGACGAATCCGCCGCCGTGGTAGAACACGATGCCGGGGCGGTGTCCGAGTTCGCCGTGCGGGTGGTAGATCCGCACGGGGATGGCGCCCGCGGGGCCCGGGGCGGAGTGGTCGATGGTGTTGCGGACGTCGTCGATGTTGTTGGCCGGCACCCGCCGCGCGGCGACGGCGGCCCGCGCCTGCGCACCGGTCATCGACTCGACACGGGGGAATCCGGCGTTCAACTCGCGCAACATCGCCTGCACCGTGTCGTCGATGGCATCGTTGCCATGGTCCATGTGCGCCTCCGCCCGCACGGTTGCGCCGGTCAAGCCGGCCGGTACTTCAGCAAGGTGATTCCGCTGTCAAGATCGTAGAACACCGGCCGTACCCGCATTCCGATTCGAATGTCGGCCGTGTCGACCTCCACCAATTCGGTGCTGATCCGTGGCCCGGCATCCCACTGCACCACCGCGAGCAGCTGCGGCACCGCGTCCGCCCAGGGCGGGCCGGTGGGTCTGCGGGCCACGGTGTAGGTGTACAACGTTCCCGCGCCGTCGATTTCGCGCCACTGAAGGTCGTCGGCGAGCGAACCCGGCGCGAGGGTCCGGGGATAGAAGACGTAGCGCCCCAGCGAAGGCGAATACTGCACGACGATGCGGTGCCGCGCCAGGCCGTCCCAAAAGGGCCGGGAGACCGGGGTGGGCTCGGGAACGGGATATTCGGCGGTCACTTGCGCCGCTCCTCTCCCCCGCGAGCGGGAGGTACCCCCACATCGCTTCGTCCCCCGCAAGCGGGAGGTACCCCCTCTGCATCGTCGCCGGCGCGGGTCACCGCTAATCCCCCCGCATCAGCAGCGCGACCTGCTCGCTCATGATCCCGCCGTTGCCGGTGACGAACCCGGTGTGGCAGTCGCGCACCTGCGCGTCGCCGGCGCGCCCCATGATCTGGCGCGCCGCGTCGACCACGTGGTGCATGCCGCCGGCCATCCCGGCCTGCCCGAAGGACAGTTGGCCGCCTGCGGTGTTGAGCGGGAAGTCGCCGCGGTGGGTCAGGTCGTGTTCGGTAACCCAGGACATGCCATCGCCTTTGGCGCAGAAGCCGGCGTCTTCCAGGCTCATCAACACCGTGATGGTGTAGCAGTCGTAGATCGACGCGACATCGACGTCGGTGCGGCTCAGCCCGGCCATCGCGAACGCCCTGTCGGCGGCGCGGGCGATCGGCGTGCGTAACAGGTCCGCCGCGTAGGTGGGGGTCTTGAACGCGATGTGCTCACCGAAGCCCTTGATCCACACCGGGCGATGGCGGCTTCGCCGCGCGATGTCGGCGCTGGCGATCAACACCCCGGCTCCCCCGTGCACCCGCATCACCGTCTCGAGCATGTGGATCGGATCGGCGATCATGGGGCTGGCGAGAACGTGGTCGACCGTGATCGGGGAGCCGTGGAAAACCGCGCCGGGATGCGCACATGCGTTGGTGCGCTGGTCGACCGCGATCTTGGCGACGGCGGCGGGATCGTAGCCGAACTCGGCGGCATAGCGCTGGGCGATTTGGGCGTACGGCGCGTTTTGGCCCACGTTGCCGTACGGGATCTCGAATTCGGCCTGGGGTGACCCATAGTTGTTCGACGATGCCCCATACCAATTCGGGGCCGGTGGCGGCCTCCTTTCGGATTGCGGCTGCGCGGCCGAACCGGGGACCACCGCCAGCACCGCGTCGCAGATGCCGAGCTCCACGGCGGCCGCCGCCCGCCAGACCATTCCCGCCGAGGTCGCCCCGCCCAGGTCGACGCGTTCCCCGAAATCCAGGGCCAGGCCCAGGTATTCGCACAGGGTGGCGGGCGCGAACATCGCGGATTCGGCGACGCCGTGGGTGAGCAGGCCGTTGACACACGCGGCGTCGACGCCGGCGTCCTCGATGACCAGCTTCGAAAGGAGCGCGTACTGGTCGAGGGTGAACCGCGGGGGGCCGGTGGGGCGCCGTTCGGCGGGCAGCTCGGCGATGCCGATGACGGCCGCCTCGCCACGCAGTCCCGTCATGACGGCGTTCCGCGCCGGGGCAGCTCGACCGTCGCGGTTCCGGGCATCAGCACGGTGGTGTCGCGGCGGCCGGAGATCTCGAGATCGACCAGCCCCGCGCCGCTTTCGCCGAGGCGCTTGCCGGTGACCTCGCCACCGAAGCTGAGCGGCTGGCCGGGATACGCGACCGCCCGGTTCTGCACCGAGAAGGACACCAGGCGGCCGCGCCCACCGATCCAGTCGCCGATCGCGCGGGCCAGCAGCGCCGCCTGCAGCGGGCCCTGGACCAACACGTCGTCGTAGCCTTCCACCATGCGGGCCCATTCCTTGTCGTAGTGGATGCGGTGGCCGTTGTAGGTGGCGGCGCTGAAGAAAAAGAGCTGCGTCTCGTCGACGGTGACGGTCAGCGTTGGCATGTGGTCGCCGACGGCGATGTCGTCATAGAACACCTGTGGGTCGGTCATCGTGCTCCTAGGGACGGGCGATCATCGAGGTCGAGGCTTCGGCGAGCAGTTCGCGGTGCTGGTTGCGGTACACCGTGTGCCAGGTGACCAGGACGAATCTGCCCGAGCGGCCCTGCTTTTCGACGATGGACTCGATGGTGCGGGTCATCTCGATCTCGTCGCGGTGGTAGGCCGGCAGGTGGAAGGCGAAGCTCTCACCACCGGCCATCCGCTTGGGGGCGCGGGGAAACGCGAGGCCGCCGGAGACCGCGCCGGAGGATCCGTCGGGCCGC
This sequence comes from Mycobacterium interjectum, assembly GCF_900078675.2. Lineage (GTDB taxonomy): Bacteria > Actinomycetota > Actinomycetes > Mycobacteriales > Mycobacteriaceae > Mycobacterium > Mycobacterium interjectum. Next base: position 1,252,629 of record NZ_LT546237.1, on the reverse strand, counting down.
AGCGCCTCGAGGTGCGTGACGCCCAGTACGGCGTATTGCAGGAACAAAGGGGGACAGATGATGTCGCGAAACCCGTTGGCACAGGCATATTCCGGGTCGAACCAGAGCGGGTTGTGGTCACCGACGGCCGCCGCCCAGCGCTGCCAATCGCGCCGGTTCACCTCCCCCGTGGCCGATGCGGCGACGGTGCCCACCCGCGACGCCGATTCGGCGTCGATCAGGGTGTCCTCACTCACCGGCGCTCCCTTCGTCGATCGTCTCTTCCAGCCATGCCGCGGCGACGTCGGCTCCGCCGCCGAGCGTCGCACCCAGCCGCGCCCGTTCGCTCCACAGGTGCAGGTCGGTCTCGGTGACGTAGCCCATCCCGCCGTGCAGTTGGTGGGCGTCCTGGGTGATCAGCCGCGCGGCGGCGGCGGCGCGCATGCGTGCGATCGCGGTTGCCCTGCTCGCAAGGTGACCGCGTCCCAGCCAGAAGACCGCCGAATGCGCGGTCAGTCGCGCGGCGGCCAGGGCGATGCGCATGTTGGCGATCAGGTGCTGCGCCGCCTGGAAGGACGCGATCGGGCGGCCGAACTGGTGACGCAGCTTGGTGTAGTCGACGGTGCGGTCCAGCACCGCCTCTCCGACGCCCACCAGGTCGACCGAGCCCAGCGCCACCGAGGTGTTCGCGACGCGGCGCAGCAGCGGCCGGTCGGCGTGTCCGAGCAGCGCGCCGGCGTCGNTCCATGCATCTTATACAGATCTAGTGGAGAAAAAGACACGGGAGAGACCGAGCGCGCCACAGGCCTCCGTAAAGAAGACGGCCAGCCCCTCCAGCGACCCACCGAAACCGCCGTATTGCTCGGCAATGGCCAACCCGAAAATTCCCGCGTCGGACAACGCCTTCCACAATGCCGGCGTGGTTCGGTCGGCGTCGGGTTCGTGCAGCCCGCGCACCAGCCCGACGGTGCTCTCCGCGGCCAGCAGCGCGCGCAACATCGAGGCGAACTCGCGCCGCTCGGCGCTGGGCCTAACGTCCATACGAGGGCATTCCGTGGCCGCGCTGGGCGATGATGTCGCGCAGGACCTCGTTGGTGCCGCCACCGAAACGCATCAACGGGGCGGCGCGGTACAGCCGTTCGAACTTGCCGGACAGCGGCGCGTCCTGGCCGCGATGCGTGAGCAGGCCGTCGGGCCCCAGCAGGTCGAGCGCCAGGTCGGCGATGCGCTGGCGGAGTTCGCTGGTGAAGACCTTCTCCACGCTGACCTCCACGGTGGGGATGACGCCGCCGTCCAGGATCGATGCGGCCTCGTAGCCCATCAGCGTGGCCACCTCCACGTCGGCCTCGGCGAGCGCCAGGCGACGCCGCAGCGCCGGGTCGTGCGCGGGCACCGTGCCGTCACGCCGTGGGCTTCGCGCCAGCCGATGCAAGTCGTCGACGGCGCGGCGCAGGTCGCCTGCGTTGGTCAGCGCGCCGCGCTCCAGATCGAGCGCGCCGGTGATGTATGTCCACCCCCGATTGACTTCGCCGATCAGATTGGTGACCGGGACCCGCACGTCGCGGAAGTGCACCTCGTTGGTGCGATAGCCCGACCAGGCGTAGAGCGGACGGATCTGGACACCCGGGCTGCCGATCGGCACGATGATGACCGAAATCCCCCTGTGCCGCACCGCATCGGGATCGGTTCGCACACAAAGCCATTCGTGGGTGGCGCGCTGCGCCCCGCTGTTCCAGATCTTGGTGCCGTTGATCACCCATTCCTGGCCGTCGAGCGTCGCCCGGGTGCGCAGGTTCGCCAAATCGGTTCCCGCGTCGGGTTCGGAATAGCCCACGGCGCAGATCATTTCGCCTTTGGCGATCAACGGCAGCCAGTCGTTCTTGTTTCGCTCGGTGCCGTGGCGCATGATCATCGGCGCCACCGAGGTGACCGTGAGGTCGGGTCCGGGCACACCCCAATACTCGAACTCGCTCATCAGCAGGTGCTGATGAACGGCGCCCAACCCGAGCCCCCCGTACTCGCGCGGCCAGTTCAGCCCGAACCAACCCTTCTCGCCGATCTTGCGCCGAAACCGTGCCACCTCGCCGTCGGGCAGCTCCAGATCATGCTGCCCGAGTTCGGCGCGCAATCCGGCGGTGACGTTCTCGCGGAGGAAATCCCGAACCTCGGCCAGCCAAGCGCGTTGCCCGGCGTCGAGTTCGAAATCCATGCCGGCCCACCTCACCCTTCCCTCAGGCGGCGTCAGCCTAACGCCACGGCGAAATTCCGTGCGCCATTTCGGCCTGACGTTACGCCCGGCGTGCCTTTCGTATCGGCAGACCCACTTCGTTGACACCCGTCATTGACAGGCGCCAGCGAGTCGCGATAGGTTCGCCGTCGTGGGCTCGCAGGTTCTCAATGCCCGGGAGGCGCAGCGGTTGCAACCCCGGGCCCGCCTCTTCGACGCCGCGGTCGCCGAGATCGGCCGGACCGGGCTGGCGGGCACGGACGTCGCCGCCATCGCCGCGGCCGTGGGCGTCGCGCGGGGCACGTTCTATTTCCATTTCCCGACCAAGGAGCACGTCCTGGTCGAGCTGGAGCGCAGCGAGGAAGCCAAGATCGTGGCGCAGCTCGCCGACCGGACGGACCACCACGGCGACCTGATGTCGATGCTCACCTCGCTGGTGCGCCAGGTGCTCGCCGCCGAGCAGCGGCTGGGCCCCGTCGTCTTCAGGGACATGCTGGCGCTGCACTTCTCCGCCACCCGCCCGGTCGGCGATCAGCTCGACGAGCATCCACTGGCCGAGTTCGTCATCGCCGCCCTCACCCAAGCCCAAGGCGCGCGGCGGCTGCCCCGGGATGCGGACGCGCGCGAGCTCGGCGTGATTTTCCTGACCGGGCTGTTCGCGTTGCTGGCCACCGGCGGAACGGCGCCCGGGGATCGCGCGGCGCTCTTGGACCGCTACGTGAAGACCATCGTCCACGGAATGGAGGCAGCATGACCGGCACAGGTATCGAGGGCTACCGGGAGTACCTCGCGCATCGGGACGGCGACGCCGATCTGCTGCATCGCCGGCTCGCCAACCGCGAGGACTTTTTCGCATCGCTGGAGGCCGACCCGGTTCGCTCTCACCGGCCGATCGATCGGCAGGTGTTCCTGCGCAACCTGCGGCGCCGCCGGCCCGAGCCCGCGCTCCCGCGCGAGATGCTGTTCCTCCTCGCCACCGCGAAACTCAACCAGGCGGAGCGATTCGGCGTGGACCTGGGCGATACGTACGGGCGCATCGGCGGTGAGGACAAGCCGCCCGAGGGCGTCTACCTCGCGCTCGAGGAGCACTATCACACCCGCCTGTTGGCTTACGTGCTCGACGTGTTCGGCCTGCCGTTCCACGTGGTGGTGCCGCCCTTTGTGATGCGCCAGTTCGTGAAGATGGAAGTGTTCCTGCCCGAGCGCTTCGGGTTCCCGTTCGTGGGCGCCGCGGAAATGGCGGGCTGCATCATGTTCGACGAGTTGCGCCGCGTCGGCGTCGAACTGTTTGCCGACGAACCGGAGGTGGCCGCACGGATCGACCGGCTCTACGCCGAGATCCTCACCGACGAGTTGGGCCACGTCGGCTACTGCGCGGCGCGTTGCTCGCCCGCCGAGCGCGCGTTGATGCGTCGGCTCTACCCGCTTTTCGGGCGGCTCTTTGCCCGCCAGACCGCCGAGATCCGGCTGCTCACCGATCCCGGCACGCTGCACGCGCGCCTCGATGCGCCATTCGACGTCGAAGGCCTGGCCGCCGGGGTGTCGAACGAAACGTTCGTCGCCGCGCGGCCCTGACTACCGGCCCCGCCAGCTGCCGGCGGCCAGCTCCAGCAGCCGGACGACCGCGTCGTCGGCCCGTGTCCGGCGCACGGCGACGATCCGGGTGACGAGGCTAGGCAGGTCGTCGCAAAGCCTTCGATACACGATCTGGGGGTGCCGCATCGCCAGCATCTGCTCGGGCACGAGGCAGGCGGCAAGCCCGGCGATGGGGTACGCCATCATTGCCGACAATTCGTCGGTGTACGCCGCGACGTGGGGACTGACGCCGGCCTCGCGAAATGCGCTGAGCAGCTGGGTGGCGACTCCGGGGAGCGACTGCCGCGACGGCAGCACCACCGGCTCGTCGCGCAGGTCGGCCAGCGCCACCGCGCGTTTCCCGGCCAGCCGGTGCTGCTTCGGCAGGACGACCACCGTTCTCTCGCGGCCGATTTCGCCGACGACCAGTCCATCGCCGCCCTCGACAGGACCGCGAGTGAAGGCCACATCGAGTTGGCCGGACCGAACCGCGTCGGACATGTGCGCGGTTCGCGCCAGAACCAGGTGCAACGTCAGCTCGGGCAGCGCGTCCGCGCTCGCGCGGAGCAGCCCGGGCACGAACCGGTAGGCCAGGCTGACCGCGAAGCCGATGTGGACGACGCCCTCCAGGCCGGTCGCGACCCGCCGGGTGCGCCTGATGGCCGCTTCGTGCGCGGCGCTCAGGCGCTCCGCATCCTCACGAAACGACCGTCCGGCGGCGGTCAGCTCGACACCTCGCGGGGTGCGGTCGAACAACGTGACGCCCATTGCCCGTTCGAGTCGCTGGATCGCCTGGGTCAGCGGCGGCTGGGTCATCGACAGGCGCCGCGCCGCGCGGCCGATGTTGCGCTCGTCGGCCACCGCGAGGAACTGCTCGAGAAGCCGTTGGCTCAATTCCATATCCGACAGCATATGGAGTCCGGGATAAGAACGTATTGGACGATATCGCCTCGGCGTCGTTGACTGGAAGCACGCGGAAAAGGGAGGGGCGGATCCATGAGTGACACATCCGATTTCGGCACATTCGGCCGGTTCGTCGAGACGCCGGTGGCCGAGATGCCGCCGGAAATGAAGGCGGCCTACGACTTCACCCGCGAACTGCGCGGACTGGTGCCCGGCCCGCACAAGATCTGGCTCGCCAACCCCGCCCTGGCCAGGACGATCGTGCCGACCGGCGCCTACTTCCAACGCCAATCCACGTTGACGAAGGCGGAGATCGAGATCGCCACCAACATCGTCAACGGCCGCTGGCGTTCGCCCTACGCCAACTATGAGCACGAGATCATCGGAGAGCGCGCCGGACACCTCGACCCGCGCCGGGTCGAGGCCCTGATCGCCGGGCTACCCACGTCGTTCGAGGACCCGCGCCAACAAGTCGTCTATGAGCTCGCGTCGGCGCTGGTCGCCCCGCGCGTCGTACCTCTGGGGATGTACCGGCGCGCCAAGGAGTTGCTCGGTGACGCCGGCATCGTGGACGTCGCGGTGCTGCTGGGCTGGTTCACCATGGTGTGTATGACGCTGGGCGCGTTCGACGTTCCGGCCGACGCCGACGGGTTGGAGCAGTAGCCATGGCCCTGTCCCCGTTGCCCACCGTCACGCTGACACCCGTCGCATTCTTCCCGCAGTGGTATTTCCCGGAAAACCTCGCGGTGCGCGCCGATCAGTCGATCCTCGTCACCGACGTCATGCACAAAGAGCTGTGGTGGGTGCCGCGGGCAGATCATGCGGCGGTAGTCGAACCGGTCCTGGTGCACACCTTCGATCACCCGGTCACCGGGATCGCGGAGGTGGCGCCCGACGTGTTCATCGTCTGTCTCACCGAGGGCTACACCACGCATGAATCGCACTTGGCGAGAATCGATTTCACCGGCTGGGCACCGGGCGCGGCGGTGTCGCCGGAGCTGATCTACACCTTCGACGACCGTGTCCGCGCCCCTAACGGCAGCTGCGTGCTGGGTCCGGACGTGTTGGCGATCGCCGACTGCTTCGCCGGGCTCATCTGGCGCGTCGACCTCGCCGACGACGCGCGCAGCGCCACGGCCCGGGTGTGGCTGGCCGACGACACCATGGGCGACGACCCCGACAGCGGCGTGCCTCCCCCGCCGCAGCCCGGCGTGAACGGCGTCCGGTACGGCGCGCGCACCGGTCACCTGTACTACACCTCGACCGCGCAGCGGGTGTTCATGCGCGTCCCCGTGGATCCGGCCACCCTCGACCCGGCCGGGCCGGCGCAGTTCGTCGCCGCCATCGACAACGCCGACGACTTCTGCCTCGACGAGGATGCCGGATTCGCCTATGTCACCAGGCATCGCGCCAACACCCTCGACCGGGTGCCGCTGGCGCCCCGGCACGGCAGCGAGGTGCGCCACATCGCCGGCCACCCGTTCGACGCAACGCTGGTCGGACCGTCCAGCGCCGCCTGGGGCCGCGGCCCCGGCGACCATGGCCGCGTCGCCTACGTCACGACCGACGGCGGGACCACGGCTCCCCCGGAAGGCATCGTCCGTCAAGCCGCGCTGCTGCGCGTCGAGCTGCGTTACGCGGACCGGCCATGAGGCGTCGCAGCGAGATGGTCACCGCCGGCGCTGCATCGATCGAGACCTATGTCGATGGACGCGGTCCGGCGGTGGTCATCATCCCGTCCTACGGCCGGGACGGCGCCAAGGACTTCGACTCGCTCACAGCGACACTCGTCAATGCCGGCTACCGTGTGCTGCGCCCACAACCGCGCGGCATCGGGCGCTCGGTTGGCCCGATGAGCGACGTGGGCTTCGACGACATGGCCGACGACATCGCGGCGGTGATCGAGACCCTCGCCGAGCAACCCGCGGTCGTTGTCGGCCACGCCTTCGGGAACTTCGTCGCCCGCGCCACCGCGGTGCACCATCGCGACAAGGTCGCCGCGGTGGTCCTCGCCGCGGCGGCCGGGAAAACCGTTGCACCGGAGGTCAACTCGGCCCCGATGCGCGCCGGTGACCTGTCCCTGCCCGAGGCCGAGCGGCTGGCCGCGCTGCGCCTGGCGTTCTTCGCGCCCGGCCACGACCCGTCGATCTGGCTCGACGGCTGGTACCCCGAAACCCTCGCCATGCAGGTCGAGTGCGCCCGCGAGGCCGACGTGGATCGTTACCGGGGTGCGGGCGACGCGCCCGTGCTCGAGATCATCGCCGCCCTGGACCCCTTCCACCAGCGGGCGGAATGGGCCGACCTGCGCACCCGCTACGGCGAGCGCATCACCTCGACCGTGATCGAGGACGCCAGCCACGCCCTGTTCCCCGAACAGCCCGAGCGGGTCGCCAGGGCGATCGAGGGCTATCTGCGGGTTCACGGCGGCGCCATCAGATAGCTCCCCGTCTGTAAAAACCCTGTCAAACTCCCGTAAACACGCTTCGCCACCGTCGCGGATGAGGTCTCTGGCTGCAAAAATTCTCTTGCACGGAGTTTCGCCCGGCCCGTCGTTACAGGAAGAACTCATGCCCACCCTTGAGACACGCCTCCGCCAGGAGTTGCGCGACTGCGCCCTTGAGTTACGGCAGCTTGCCTACACGGTGCCTAACGGGGTCGGCGAACACGCCCTGCTGCAGCTCTCGGACCGGATGCGGGCCGCCGCCGAGCAGGCGGTCCGAAAGGGAGCCTAGCGCGGCGGGCGAGTGTGAGCCCCAGCGCCTCGGGTGTGAGCCCAGGGTGGCGAGTGTGCGCGCCGGGCGCCGTCACCGCACACCGAAAGCCGTCACCGCACACCGAAAGCCGCGGGCGCACCCGCCGCGCGGCGGAGCCCTCAGCCGGCCCTGAGCCGAATCTTCCAGCGCACGAAGCCCAGGTAGACGACGCTGAGCAGCACCAGCATGCCCATGTCGAACCACCACGCGCCGAGCGTGTGACGCCAATGCGAGTCGTGCGGCACCGACGGCACCGCCTGCTGCAGTGTGAGCAGGTCGACGGTGGAGGCCGACGCCGCGAAGCCCCACCTGGCCGGTGTGGCCCAAGACATTTGGTCCAGCCCGAGGCGATCGGTGACCGGAATCATGCCACCGGAGAACACCAGCTGCGACATGACCGCGACGACGAGCAACGGCATGATCTGCTCGTTGGACTTGGCGATCGACGACAAGACCAACCCGAGCATCGCCGAGGCGACGGTGGTCATCGCGACGTCGACGAACAGCTCCAAGTTCGGAATTCCCAACGCCACGGCACCCTGCGTCGGGCCGCCCTTGCCGATGATCGCGATGACGGTGACGATCGCGGACTGAATGACCGCGAACACCGTGTAGACGAACACCTTCGCCAGCAGGTAGGCCGACGTGGACAGGCCGACCGCCTGCTCGCGCAGGAAGATCGCGCGCTCACCGATCAGATCCCGAATCGTCAGCGCGGTCCCCATGAAGACCGCACCGACGTTGAGCAGCACCAGGATCTGTCCGGGCTCGGTGGGCGCGGCGCCCATCGGGTTGGGCTTGCCGAAGCCGACGTCGCCGGGCACCGACATCGACAGCGACCCCATGATGAACGGCAGCAGCGCCAAAAAGACGAAGTAGCCGCGGTCGGAGACGATCAACCGCACCTGGCGCCGCGCGATCGTGGAGAACTGCCGAAGCAGGCTGGTGTGCGACGGATCGCCGATTTCGGCGGGTTGCTCGGCGGGCGGTGGCGGTGGGGGCGGGCCGGTGCGCGCCAGGTAGCGCGCCTTGGCGCCGTCGGGGTCGCCCGCGACCGTACTGAAGATGTCGGCCCAGTTCGTCGTGCCCATCGCCGAACCGATCTGGTTGGGCGGCCCGCAGAACGCGGTCTTGCCGCCGGGCGCCAGCAACAGCACCTGATCGCACACGTCCAGGTAGGTCAGCGAGTGGGTGACGACGAGCACCACACGGCCGGCGTCGGCCAACTGCCGCAGCATGGTCATGACCTGCCGGTCCAGCGCCGGGTCCAGGCCCGACGTCGGCTCGTCCAGGATCAGCAGCGACGGCCCGGTCAGCAGCTCCAGCGCCACCGAGGCCCGCTTGCGCTGGCCGCCCGACAGCTTGTCGACCCGGGTGTGCAGGTGCTGGGTCATCTCGAGTTCCTCGAGGACCCGGGCCACCACCTGGGCGCGGTCGTCCTTGGTGGTGTCGGGCGGCAGCCGCAGTTCGGCGGCGTACATCAGCGCCTGCTGCACGGTCAGCTGACCGTGCACCACGTCGTCCTGCGGCACCATCCCGATCCTGCTGCGCAGGGAGGCGTATTCGGCGTGAACGTTGTGCCCCTCGAAGGAAACCGTGCCCTTGCTCGGGTGCGTGTAGCCGGCCACCAGCCTGGCGAATGTCGACTTCCCCGCACCCGACGGGCCGATGACGGCCGTCAGCGTCCCGGGCTGTGCGCCCAGCGAGATGTCGTCCAGCAGGACCTTGTTGTTCTCGATCGTCCACGTCACGCCGCGCACATCGAGGCCGCCGGTGCGGGTCGCGGTCGCGGTCTCGTCGCGGCGGGCCAGCGTGCCGCCGGCGAAGACGAGGTCGATGTTGCCGATCGTGACGACGTCGCCGTCGTGCAGCACGGCGGATTCGACGCGGGCGCCGTTGACGAACGTGCCGTTGATGCTGCGGTTGTCGCGGATTTCGGTGCCGTGCGGCGTGGGAACGAGCGTGGCGTGGTGGCGAGAGGCCAACACCTCGGGAATGACGATGTCGTTGTCGTTGGCGCGGCCGATCTTGATCGCGCCGGGCATGGATTCCACCGACGTGCGGCCGGGCCGCAGGATCTTCATCATCGACGTCGCGATGTTGGTGGCATCGCCGACGCGGCCCGTCTCGTAGGCCGCCGGCTCCGCGACGCGGCCGGTTTCCGGCTCCCCCGTGGGGGCCTGCGGCACCTGCCCGGTTTGTGGGCGGAAGATCTTCGGCGCCGGCTGGGGTCCGCTGCCGGGTTGGATGGGCTTCAGTCCGCTGGGCGGATGAACCGGTTGCGGCCCGGAGGGCGGGTGAATCGGCTCAGGCCCGCTGGGCGGATGGATCGGCCTCAGCCCGGGTGGATGCGGTTGCTGGCGGACCGGTCCCGACGGCTGCGGCGGCTGACCGGGCCAGTGCTGGCCGGCCTGCTGCGGCTGGCCGTGCGGCGCCCCGGCGCTCGGTCCGCCGGCGGGGTTGAAGATCGGTATCGACGTCGTCAAGGGCGGCCGCCCGGCCGAACCCTGGTGGCGGCCGACCTCGAACGTCAGCGCCGGGCCGTCGGGGTTGCCGATGTTGACCCGCGTGCCGTCCTGAATGTCGACGACGGGCACCCGACGATTCTGGACGTAGAGCCCGTTGAGGCTGCCGTTGTCGATGGCAATCCATCTGCCCTGGTCGAATCGCACGATGAGGTGCGTCCGGGAGATCAGCGGGTGTGCGACGCGGACGTCGGCGCGGAGATCACGCCCGATGACGACGTCGGTGCCTGCTGCGAAGGTGCGCTCGGATCCCTCGTACCGCACGGTCAGCACAGGTGGGACTGGTGGGCTCACGAGGACCAACTGTATCGGCAGCGGCGCCGATTGCGCCCCAAGTCGTCGACGCGGTTCGCGGCCGTCGGCCCACCCGCAAGGCGCGCACGATGCGGGCCGTTTTCACCGACCCCGACGTGGGGTAGCCCGAGCAACACGAATGACCCCGGATGGAATTCGCGTCGGAGATCCGTTATCCCGCTGCCGCGGCGAAATCGGCCTGTTGCCGACCGACCCAGTGTTGGCGGCCGTTGGGCAAACCGTCCGCTGCGCCGGTGACCTCTTTGATGAAGTCGCCGATGTAGCGAATGGCCCGCCTTCCCTCCGGCAGGATGTCGGCTGCTATCGGGAAGTCGTGAATTTGGCGGTCCCACAGGTGCAAATCGCAGCGAACTCCGCTGAATTGCAACCGTTCAGCCATGAGCTCGGCGTCCGGGAGTAGCAACTCGTCGGAACTTGCGTGGATGGCCACCGGGGGCAGCGAGGAGAGATCCGCGTCCACCGGTGATTCGACGCGCGCGGCCATTCCCCCGTCGTGCGGAAGCCGCACCTCGCCGAGATACTGGGCAAACATTGACAACGCCGCCCGGGTGAACATGGAGCACCTGCGTGCGTTGCGGTGGCGCAGTTTGCGGGCCGGGTCGGCGTCGGTGAAGGGCGAGATCGTCGCGATGCCGGCGGGCCGCATGACACCGGTGCGCATGGCCGCCAGCGTGATCATGAAAGCCAGGTATCCCCCGGCCGAGTCGCCCGCCACGACGACCTGGTCCCCGTCGTAGCCGCGCTCTGCCAGCCAGCGCAGGCCGTTCATTCCGTCTTCGATCGCGTCGGCGATCTGATGTGTCGGCAACTTTCGGTATCCGACGGTCAGCACGCCGGCGTCGGCCGCCTTCGACAGCCGAGTCACCAGGGACCGGTGTGTGTTGAGGCCGCAGGTAAGGAACGCGCCGCCATGCAGGTAAAGGATTGCGCGCTTGGCAGACACACCATGCGCTTGCACCCATTCGGCGGCGCAATTCTCCAGCCGGACCGGTTCGATCCGTGCCGAGTGGGTGAAATGCGGCATCAAGCCCGCCAAACCGTCCACATATTGGAAGGGCCAGTGCAGATTCGGCTGAATGGCCCAAGCCCGCACCACATTTTTCACCAGCAACCGGCTCGCCAGCGACACAGCAAAAGACTGCGGGCTGTGCCGATGGTGAACGCGCCGGTTCATTGCCTGGCTTGGCAATATGTGACAAGGGTTCGGCCGCATCGCCATTCGCATTCACCTCCGTAGCGGTCGATCGGATACCCGCCGCCGTCTGGGAAAAACGGCGGGTTAATCCCTGGCAAATGTCGGCTTTATCACTGTTTGAGGCGCTAACAGCGTGGGTAACGGGATCGATCCCGCCGGTGGCCCAAGATATTGGGCATGGACGAGGCAACGCCCGGGGCCGCGCTGCTGGCCGATCGGGTCGCCGTGGTGACCGGAGGCGGTGGGGGCATCGGCGCGGCAACCGCGCGGCTGTTCGCCCGGCATGGCGCGCAGGTGGTGATCGCCGATATCGACGACGAGCTGGCCCGACGCACCGCCGACGGGATCACCGCGTCGGCTGGCTCCGCCCTGGCGGTCACGACCGACGTCCGCGACGCGGACCAGGTCGCCGACCTCGCGCGATCGGTGCTGAATCGCTACGGCCGGATCGACGTGCTGGTCAACAACGTGGGCCACTGGCTGCGCCATCCGGGCAACTTCGTCGACACCGACCCCCAGCTGTGGGACGAGCTGTACCGCATCAACCTGCACCACGTTTTCCTGGTCAGCCACGCGTTCCTGCCCGCGATGATCGAACGTGGGGCCGGCGCGATCGTCAACGTCTCGTCGGTCGAGGGGCTACGCGGTTACCCCGAGGATCCCGTCTACGCCGCCTTCAAAGCCGCCGTCATCCATTTCACCCGCAGCCTGGCCGTGCAAGTGGGCCGCGACGGGGTGCGGGTCAATGCGATCGGCCCCGACGTCACCGAATCGCTTCAGGTGCCCTACTCGCAGTGGCTGTCGGCCGAGGAGCAGACGCAATGGCCGAACTGGGTCCCGGTCGGACGGATGGGGCTACCCGAGGACCAGGCCCGCGTGATCCTGTTCCTGGCCTCGGACCTGTCGGCGTTCGTCACCGGGCACACCATCCCCACCGACGGCGGCACCGGCGCGGCGGGCGGATGGTTCCGCTCGTCGCGCCGGCCCGGTCGGGAGTGGACCAATCGCCCCCTCGCACCCTGATCGCTAGGCGTAACCCAACGCGGCGTTCTCCGCGCGGATTCGCACACCCAGCACCGCGGCGTTGGCCACGCTGAACACAAGCGCCGTCAGCCACGCCGAGTGCACGAGCGGCAGCGCCGCCACCTCCGCGGCCACCGCTGTGTAGTTGGGGTGACGCACCCATCGGTACAAACCGTTGCGCACCACCGGCGCACCCGGAATCACGATGAGCCGCGGGTTCCAGCGCTTTCCGAGTACGGCGACACATCGCCACCGGACGACGGTGCTGAGCGCCACCACGGCAAGCATCGGCCAGCCGAGCCAACCGATGAACGGCCGACCGAGCGACCACACTTCCACGATGCACGAGACCAGCAGCAGCGCATGCATGCTGACCATCGCGGGGTAATGATCGCGACCGAACTCCTTGGCCCCGTGCGCAAATGACCACTTGGCGTTTCGCTGGGCAACCGCAAGTTCGACCAGCCGCTCCGCACCGATGGCGAGGATGAACAGGTAGTAATACATGGCCTCGTACCTCAAAACTGCAGGAGTAACAGCTCGAAGCTGAACCCCGGCCCCATCGCGAGCATCACGCCGAAGGACCCCGCCGGCAGCGGGTTTGCCACCGTTCGGCGCAGCACGTCCAGCACCGACGCCGAGGAGATGTTTCCGTTCTCGCGCATGGAGTCTCGGCTATGCGCCAGCGCTTGGGCCGGCAGCGCCAGCGCGTTCTCGATCGCGTCGAGCACCTTCGGACCGCCGGGATGGCAGACCCAGGTCGAGATATCGGCGATCGACAAGCCGTGCTCGGCCAGGAATTCGTCGACCTCGTCGCGCAGATAATCATCGGCCATCTTCGGCACGTCCCGCGACATCACCAGCTGGAACCCGCTGGAGCTGACGTTCCAGCCCATGACGTCGACGGTCTCGGCGACGACGCGGCTGCGCGTCGCCATGACTTGCGGAGCGCGACTTAGGCTGCCTCCCTGCACGATTCGGTCGGCGCCGGTGGCCACCACCGCCGCGGCACCGTCTCCGAACAGCGACACTCCGATCAGGGCCGGTATCGAGGTGTCGGTGCGCTGCAGCGTGAGCGAGCACAGCTCGACCGACAGCAGCACGGCCACATCCCCCGGGTAGCCGTGCAGGTAGTCGTAGACCCGTGCCATGCCCGCGGCCCCCGCCACGCAGCCGAGCCCGAACAGCGGGACGCGTTTGATGTTGGGCCGCAGCCCGACTCGCGACATCAATCGCGCGTCGATGGTCGGCACCGCGATTCCGGTGCTGGAGACCATCACGATGGTGTCGACCTCATCGGGTTGGATATTCGCGGCCTCCAGCGCCGAGCGCACCGCCCGCTCGCCCAGGTCGACGGCGACCTCGAGGTAGGCGTCGTTCGCTTCGGTGAATCCGGACAGCGTCGGGTAGCGCGACAGCGGCAGTGCGAGGCTGCGCTGGTCGACGCCCGCGGTGTGCGCGAAGCGCATGAAGCCCGGTTCCGCGAATTCGGTGAGCTCGCGCGCCACCTCGTCCTGGTCGTAGCGGTGCGGGGTGAAGGCCACCGCCGTGCCGGCGATGCGCGGGGCCCGCCCGGCATGGCCGTCAGGCCGGTGTGTGGAAGGTGAATACGTTGTTGCAGTCATGCACAGCCGACGAGTACGGCCCCGCCGTGGGTTCATCGGATCGCGCGGAAGGTGAACTAAATTACATGTTGGCCCAGCAGTGAACTTATGCGTACTGGGCCGGGCCGGTGGCCCCGAACCGCGCCTGCTCGTCGATGATCGTCACCGGGATGCCGTTGAGGGCGCCGTTGCCGGATGGCTCGTCGAGGAACGTCGGCGGCGACAGCGCGTTGGTGTTAGCCCCCGGCGAGCCGTTGGCCACCGACATGCGGGTGCCCGGCTTGCCATGTCCCCAGCCGTGCGGCATCGATACCACGCCGGGCTTGATCGCGTCGGTGACCTCGACGGGCACCCTGATCTCGCCGGCCTCCGACTTCACGGTGACGACGTCGGCGTCCGCGACGCCCCAGCGGGCGGCGTCCTCGGGGTGCATCAGCAGCGTGCACCGGTCCTTGCCCTTCATCAGCGCCGGCACGTTGTGCAGCCAGGTGTTGTTCGATCGCAGGTGCCTGCGGCTGACCAGGACCAGCGGCTCGGCCGGCCGCTCCATTCGCGCCGCCAGCCGCGGCAGGTCGTCGAGCAGGTATTGCGGCGCGAGGTGGATCTTCTTGTCGAGGGTGCCCAGGATGTCGGGCAGCTGCGGCACCATCGGCCCGAAGTCGATTCCGTTCGGGTTTGCCTTCAACATGTCCAGGGTGAGCCCGCCCGGGTTCTTGCCGTACTGGTCGCCAAAGGGCCCGGTGCGCAGGGTCAGGTCGAGCATCCGCTCCGGGCCGCCGTGCTCGTAGAGCTTGCGGATCTCCGCACCGTCGACGCCGCGGGTGAAGGCCAGGTAATCGAAGAACCCGTCGTCGATCGCGGCGACGTCCACCTCTTCGGCCGGCGTGCCGGTGCACAGGCCGGTCAACCGGATCAAGATCTCCCATTCGTGCGGGCGGTCACCCGGATCGAAAACGGGCGCGGAGTAATTCGCGATGCTGCGGATCGCGAACAGCAGGATCAGGTCGTCGTGGTGCGGCTGCTCGAGCGGGGACAGCCCGGGCAGGATCACATCGGCGTGCCGCGTCGTCTCGTTGAGCCAAAGGTCAACGGAGATCATCGCTTCCAGCATCGGGAGCACCTCGTCGAGCTTGTCGCCCCCGGGGGTGGAAAGCACCGGGTTGCCGGCGACCGTGATCAACGCCTTGAGTTGTCCCTCACCGGGTGTGGCGATCTCCTCGGCCATGCACGACACCGGCGCCTGCCCGAGGACCTCCTTCGCGCCGCGCACCCGAGTATGCCAGCGGCCGAACTCGGCAAGGCCGCCCTCCAGACCCGGCAACGGCTGCGTCGTGATCGACCAGGCAGCCGGCTTGGGGAACATGGCGCCGCCGGGGGTGTCGAAATGGCCGGTCAAAATGTTGATCACGTCGACCAGCCAACTCGCCAAGCTGCCAAACTCCTGATTGCACAGGCCAATTCGGCCGTATACCACCGACTTCTCGGTGCCGGCGAGTTCGCGCGCCAGCTCGCGGACGCGGTCCTCGTCGATGCCGGTCACGGTGCTCACCCGCTCCGGCGGCCACTCCGCGGCGACGCGGCGCATCGTCTCCAGGCCCTCGACGTGCGGCCCCGCGTTGACCAGCCCCTCGTCAAAGAGGGTGTGGGCCACGGCCAGCAGCAGCGCCGCGTCGGTGCCCGGCACGATCGGAAGCCACTCGTCGGCCTGGGCGGCGGTCTGCGTGCGCACCGGGTCGATCACGATCACCTTGCCGCGCTTGCGAATCTTGGCGATCAACCCCATCACGTCGGGCGCGGCCAGCAATGAACCCTGCGAAGCGGCGGGGTTGGCGCCCATGATGACCAGCAGGTCGGTGCGTTCGATATCGGGCACGGGAAAGTTCCACCACAGGCCGTACATCAGGTGCGACGACAGGTTCTTCGGCCACTGGTCGACCGTGCCCGGCGAATAGGTGATCGGCATCCCGGACATGCCCATCAGCACACCCGCGTACCGGGCAAGCGAAAACGAGTGCGCCAGTGGGTTACCGGTGTAGGCGGTGACCGCGCCGATCCCGTACTTCTCGATCACCGGCGTCAGCAGCTCGGTGCAGCGGCGAAATGCCGCGTCCCAGCTGACCTCGTGCCATTGCCCGTCCACCTTGATCAGCGGGCGGCGGATGCGGTCCGGGTCGTCGTGCACCTGGGCCAGCGATACGCCCTTGGGGCACAGGTGTCCCCTGCTCCAGACGTCGTCGCGGTTGCCGCGGATGCTGGTGACTTTGCCGCCCTCGACCTGAATCTCCAAGCCGCACATGGCTTCACACAATGGGCAGGTGCGCAGATGCCTGCCGTCCTCGCCGGTCGCCACCCACCCACTGTATTCCGCTACGCCAAGTAGCGGAAGTGGCAAATGTCTGTGGTCAGGAGGCCCAGGGGCCGATGCCGCCGACCTTGTCGATGCGGATGCGGGTGAGCAGCCCCGGCGGGGCGTCGTCCGGGGGGAACTTCATGTTCGGGTCGCCCAGGATCGGGTTGAGCTCCCTCAGCAGCTCGGGGGCCCCGCCCTCGACGATTCGTGCCGTTCCCGTGATCGAGAGGTACGGGCGCATCCCCGGGCTGGGCCCGTTCAGCGACACGATGGTGACGGCGACGCGCGGATCCTTGCGGATGTTGCGCACCTTCTTGTGTTCGGCGAGGTGTGCGGTGACGAGTTCGTCTCCCTCGGGCGTTGCCTGCAGCGCGACCCAGACCAGGCTCACCTGGGGGCTGCCGTCGGGGTTGACGGTTACCAGGGTGGCGTCGGCCCCCTTGCCGATGAGTTCCCGCGCGACGTCGTTGAGCTTCATGCGTTGTTCTACCGCCGCACGCCGCGATTCATTCCCTGGAATTAGATTTGAATATGACCAGTTGGCTGTACGGCTTCGGCCGTCCGCTCCTAGCGTCGTATCCGACATGACCGAGCATCGGCCGCCGACCGGCATCGAATACCTCCGCAGTGAAGTGCTCGATCGGATGGACGCCCAACCGTTCGACGACTGGTCCCCCGCCCTCTTGCGGGCCCTCATCGCCGTCTTCGACCTGAACGGGGTCACGCCGGCGCCGGCACAGCGCGGTTTCCGCCCTTACCTCGTCAGGTGACGCGCCGCGGTTAGGCTCGCGTCAGTGTCAGGGTGAGATGCCGCATGTTGCGGTGGTTGGATCCTGATCACCTGGTGTCTGGCTCTTAGGCTGTGTGCCGCCGTTGGGTTGGCGTCCATGGGTTTTGTCGGCATCAGGTGTGAAGGACCGGCCGGCGTGACTTGATAGGAGCGTGGCACCGCCCCCACTGAGGTTTGTCCGCCGACCGGCCCAACCGTCACCTCACAGTGAATGGAGGCAACCACCATGGTTGTTGTTGGAGCCGATGTGCACAAGCGCACGCATACCTTCGTCGCCGTCGACGAAGCGGGTCGCAAGCTCGGGGAGAAGACCGTCAAAGCCATTACCGCTGGGCATGCCGAGGCGGTGATGTGGGTGCGGGAACGGTTCGGGGCCCAGGTGGTGTGGGCGATCGAGGATTGCCGGCATCTGTCGGCAAGGTTGGAACGCGACCTGATGGGTTTTGGCCAGAAGGTGGTGCGGGTGCCGCCGAAGCTGATGGCTCAGGCTCGTGCCTCAGCACGTACTAAGGGCAAGTCCGACCCGATCGACGCACTGGCCGTGGCGCGAGGGTACTTGCGAGAACCTGACTTGCCCGTGGCCTCGCATGACGAGGTGTCGCGCGAGCTCAAGCTGTTGGTGGATCGCCGGGAAGTTCTTGTGGCACAACGGACTGCAACGATCAACCGGTTGCGTTGGCGGGTCCATGAACTCGACCCCGAGCGTGCCCCTGTCCCAGCGTCGCTGGATCGTGCCAAACATTGCGAGTTGTTGGGCGCCTGGCTGGCGACCCTGCCCGGTCTGGTCGCTGAGTTGGCCCGCGATGAACTGGCCGACATCACCCGGCTGACAGACGCGATCGACACGTTGGCCAAGCGGATCGGCGAACGCGTGCGTGTGGTGGCCCCGGCCTTGCTGGCGATGCCCGGGTGCGGGGAGCTGACCGCGGCCAAACTCGTCGGCGAGGCCGCCGGGGTCCCCCGGTTCAAAAGCGAGGCGGCTTTTGCCCGTCACGCCGGAGTGGCGCCCATCCCGGTGTGGTCGGGCAACACCGCAGGCCGGGTGCGCATGACGCGCTCAGGCAATCGCCAACTCAACGCTGCCCTGCATCGCATCGCCGTCACCCAAATCCGCCTGCAAGGAGCCGGACAGATCTACTACCGCCACCGCCAAGGCTGCGGTGACTCCAACCCCGAAGCCCTGCGCTGCCTCAAACGACGCCTGGCCCGCGTCGTCTTCGGCCACCTAAACACCGACCACAACAACCGAACAAAGCCTTGCCAAACGGCAGCGGCTTGACATAGGAGAAACCCGTGGAGATGTGGGAATTGGTCGCCCGCGAGCAGATCCGCGACACCCTGGCGCGGTACAACTGGTCGGGCGATTCGGGCCGGCCCGACGGCCTTGCCGAAACGTTCTGCGCGGACGGCGTGCTCGAGATCCGCGGCGCGGAGCGGCTGCGCGGGCGCACCGAGATCGCGTCGTTCCTCAGCGGTATCACCGGGAACGTCGCCGCCCACGCCGGCGCGAGGCCCGTCGTCCGGCACAACGTCGCCAACGTGCTGTTCGCCGGCCTCACGCCCGACCGGGCCGAGGTGTCGTCCTACTTCACCGTGGTCACCCAGATCGGGCTCGACCATTTCGGCCGCTATCGCGACATCCTGGTGCCCGACGGTGGCGCCTGGCGGATCAGGCATCGCAAGGTGTCCACCGACTGGGTGGCTCCGAACTCGACGATGGCCCGTCCCTCAGAGTGAATCGGGCGGCGACGCCCCGATCGTCAGGACGCTGAGCCGGCAGCCCTGCGGACCGGCGAGCCAGGCGTGGTCGACGCCAGTGACCACGACGCTGTCGCCGACCGCCAACGGGTGGGCCCCGTCGTCCAGGATCAAGTCCACCGCGCCCGAAAGCACCACGTCGAAATCGACGGTGTCCGTGTGATGCATGGAAACCTCGGCACCCGGCGCGTACTCGATCGCCGTCCAGCGCAGCGCGCCGGGCGCCACGACGAGGTCGAGAAGGTCCGAGACCCGCCCGCCCCCGGTCGAAATCGACGGCAGGGCCGGCGCCGCGTAGAGCACCGAAAAAAGGACGCCGCCGAGACCGGCGTCGCCGTGCATCTCGACGGGCCCGTCCTGCGCCGCGCACGACCGCCCGGATTCGTCGACGCCGGTGACCAGCAAGCGCATGCAGCAAGACTGTAGACGAGGGCCGGCCGGCCGGTAGGCGGAACACCGCTCCCGTTCGACTCGGCGGCATGGCAGGGTGGCATTCGTGGCCAACACCTCTCAGACGACCGTCGAGCAAGACCTGCGCGAAATCAGCACCCCGAAGGGCGCGTTGCGCTACTACGACTGCGGCCCGAATTCCGGGCCGGTGTTGCTCTTTCTGCACGGCTCCGGTCCCGGGGTCACCGGTTGGCGCAACTTTCGCGGGCTCCTGCCGACGTTCGCCGAGCACTTCCGCTGCCTGGTCCTGGAATTTCCGGGCTTCGGGGTCAGCGACGACTTCGGGGGCCACCCGATGGTCGACGCGTTCGGCGCCGTGTCGCCGTTGTTGGAGGCGCTGGGCGTCGACAAGGCGCACATCGTCGGCAACTCGATGGGCGGCGGCGTCGGCATCAACTTCGCCATCCGCAATCCGGACCGCGTGGGCCGGCTGGTGACGATCGGCGGCATCGGCACCAACATCTTCAGCCCCAGCCCCAGCGAGGGCATCCGGCTGCTGCAGGAGTTCGTCGAAGACCCGACGCGCCAGCGCCTCGTCGACTGGCTCAAGTCGATGGTGTACGACCAGTCTTTGGTCACCGACGAACTCATCGAGGAACGCTGGCAGCTGGCGACCGACCCGGAGACCCTGGCCGCCGCGCGCCGCATGTACGGCAAGGCCGCCTTCGCCGGGATGAACGCCGCGATGGCCGCCTCCGACCGGCCGCAGCCGTGGGCGGTCATGCACAAGCTGGCGGCGCCGACCCTGCTGACCTGGGGCCGCGACGACCGGGTGAGCCCGCCCGACATGGCGCTCATCCCGATGCGCACCATCCCGAACGCCGAACTGCACATCTTCCCCAACTCCGGGCACTGGGCCATGATCGAGGCCAAGGAGGCGTTCGAAAGCACCGTGCTGGCCTTTCTGACCCGCTAAACCGACCCGGCGAGGCCCTTCGTCAAGAGCGCGTGCGCGTCCGGATTGCCGTCGAGGACCCGGCTGGTGCGGGTGGTGATCTGCCAGCGGTCGTCGATCCTTTTCAACACGAAATGGTGGGCGGTCGCCCGCCACACGCGATAAGCCCCCTTTTCAGGGCCCTCGCGGACGAGCACCAGCGATTCGCAAACCGCCACCGCCACGTCGCCGGCGAGCGTGACGACGCACGGCCCGAGGAAGTGACAGCACCCGTTGGCCACCAGCTTCTGATGGGCCTGCGAGCTGATCATCGCGTGGACTTCCGCCCGGCTGTTCATGCGCCAACCGTCGACGTCATAGACGCCGTCGGCCGCCCACAGCCGCGCCGCCGCATCCGCATCCCCGGCGTCCACCGCCGGGCCGTAGGAGGCGATCAACTGCCGGATGTCGCGGTCGTCCTCGAGTCGGCGCAGCCGCGCCGCCAAGTCGTCAATATCGGTCATCGGTGGTGCTCCTTGTCGGTGGTTGGTGCCCGAGTCGACTGGATTCACCTCGGTGCCTTGGCGGGCGTGATGAAGACGCCTTCTGCCTCCACTGTGACTCCCCGGCTGTCGGCGATGTGTCCCGTGGCGAAGGTCTTTACTCCGTCGATCCGAACAACCCGTGCCTCTGCGCGCACCGGGCCAAGAGGCGTTCCCCGCACATAGCGCACCGTGAGGGTGCCGGTGTACGCCGGGCGTCCGGGCTGATGGGCGGTCGCGCCCAGGACGTGGTCGAGGATCATGGCGCACACGCCGCCGTGGACATGACCGGGAGGCCCCTCGTAGGCAGCGCCCAGCGTGACATCGGTCCACACTGCACCAGCCGGGTTCCGGTGCACGGTGAGCGGCGGCGCGACGGGATTGCGGACGCCGATCAGCACGTTGCCGGACGCGACGGGTTGTCCGTCGACAACCGGACGGACACCGAACGAGCTCGGCATCAGGACTTCGCTCAGCTGCTCGACCGCGCGATCTACGTTGGCTTTGGCCGCCGCGACGGAGCTCGCCCCCGCTTCCGTTCGGATGGTGACGTCGATGAGACGGCGCACGGATTCGGCGAGTTGTCCGTATTTCGGTCCATCTTCGTCGGCGTTCTCAGTCACCCTGCACCATTCCTCCCACTCGCCGTCGCCGTCCTGCTGCTCACAGTTGGGTGGCGCCCGCGTCGATCGGGAGGGTCGCCGCGGTGATGTACCGCGCTTCGTCAGAGGCCAGGAATAGCGCGGCGTTGGCCACGTCCACCGCGTCGATCCACGGCACCGCAAGCATGTTCATGTTGCGCGCCGCCTCGGCGAATTCGGTACGGGTCGGCGCCCGGTTCAGGTCGGGACGGAACGCGCACCTGACGGCGTCGTTCTGGATCATCGGGGTGTCGACGTTGGTGGGGTGAACGCAATTCACGCGGACATTATGCGGCGCAAGCTCATTGGCAAGGCTGCGCATCAGGCCGACCACGCCGTGTTTGGCGGCGGCGTAATGCGCAACGCCGACCAGCCCGCGCAATCCCGCGATGGAGTTCGTCAGCACCATCGCACCACCGCCACGCGCTATCAGGTGCGGCGCGCCCGCCCGGCAGGTGTGCCACACCCCGGTGAGGTTCACCTCCAGCATGGTGCGCCAGGCGTCTTCGTCGAGCTCGAGCGCCGCCCCGCGCGAGGTGATCCCCGCGGTCGCGCACACCACGTCCAGCCCGCCGAACCGCTCGACCCCCCTGTCGGTGGCGGCCTGCACGCCGGCGAGGTCACGCACGTCTACGATTTCGATGTGCGCGCGAGTGCCGGCCTCCGTGACCAACGCGGCCGTCTGGTCGAGGTCGGCGGGGCTACTGGGCGGGATGATCACCGTCTCCACCGGACCGCAGACGTCCAGCGCCACGATGTCCGCGCCCTCCTGCGCGAACCGGACGGCCTGCGCACGCCCGATCCCGCGTGCCGCACCCGTGATCAATGCGACTTTGCCCTGCAGCCGCCCACTCACGTCGTCTTCTGGGTCAGGCCAGCGTCGATGACGAGCTGGGTCCCGGTGATGTAGCGCGCCTGATCGGAGGCCAGGAACACCACGGCGTTGGCCACGTCGACGGGTTCCACCCACGGCACCGGCAGCAGGTTGCGCGCCTGCAGCACCTCGGCGGCGTCGGCAGCCGTGGGGTTGTCCAGGTCGGGGCGCAGGCGCCGGAAAGTCTGCTCGTTGAGCACCATCGGGGTGGCGACCGGTCCGGGGTGCACGGTGTTGACCCGAATGCTGCGCGGCCCCAGTTCGTTGGCGAGCGTGCGCGCCAGGCCCACCACCGCATGCTTGCTCGCGGTGTAGTGCGCGGTGTTGGGTGTACCGCGAAATCCGTTGGTGGAGCTGATGATGACGATGGAGCCGCCCGGCTCCCCGAGGTGCGGCACGCCCGCCCTGACGGTGTGCCAGACGCCGGTGAGGTTCACATCGAGCGTGCGTTGCCAGTCCCGGGGGTCGAGTTCCCATGCCGGCGCGCCCCCGATATGGATCCCGGCATTGGCGATGACGACGTCGAGGCGCCCCAGTTCGGCGACGCCGGCGTCGACCGCGGCGGTAACGGCCTTCAGGTCGCTCACCTCGGCCACGCCGGTTGCGCAGCGGCGGCCGCGGTTCTCGACTTCCCTTGCGGTGTCGCATAACTCGTCGGTGGCCGCCGGTCCGTCGACCGCGATCACATCGGCGCCCTCGTCGGCGAAGCGCTGACAGTGCACGCGTCCGGTGCCCCGGGCGGCGCCGGTCACCAGCACGGCCTTGCCGACCAATCCCGTCATCGCGGCATTTTAACCAGATCGAAGCCCTTGTACCCGGCCTCGGCAACCTCGGCGCAGATATCGTTGTACGTCGCGAACCCCCCGACGAATAGCAGGAATCCTCTTGGCTTTCCGGGCACATTGGCGCCCATGTACCAAGAGTTCGCCTTGGTGAACAGGGTGGCGTCGGCGCGCCGGGCGCACTCCGCACCCCACTGGTCCACGGCATCGGGGGTGGCTTCTATTGCGGCGTAACCGTGGTAGTCGAGGTAGGCGACGGCGTCGGCGATCCAGTTCACCTGGGCCTCGGCGTGCAACACCATGTTGGCCAGCACCGCCGGCGCTCCCGGTCCCGAGATCAAGAACAGATTCGGGAATCCGTTGACGCCCAGCCCCAGATAGGTGCGCGGCCCGTGCGCCCAGTCGTCGCGCAGCCTGGTGCCATCGCGGCCGGCGATGTCGATGTTTGCCAGCGCTCCGGTCATCGCGTCGAAGCCCGTTGCGAAGACGATCGTGTCGAGGTCGTAGTGTGCATCGGTCGTATTGATTCCAGTGGGGTCGACCGATTCGATCGGGGTGGCGCGCACGCTGATCAGCGACACGTTGGGCTTGTTGAACGTCTGAAAGTAGTTGCTGTCGGTGCAGATTCGCTTCGTGCCGATCGGGTGGTCGGTGGGGATGAGCAGGTCGGCCACCGCCGGATCGTCGATGACCGCCCGAACCTTTTCCTCGTAGAACTTGCGGGCCTCGTCATTGGCCATCGGATCGGTCAACTGGTCCGGGAACGTCTTCGAGAACAGCACGCCGCCCAGCTGCCAGCGCTTTTCAAACGCCGCGCGGCGCTCCTCGGGCGTGCAGTCCATCGTGGGCTTGGGAGCGGTGATGTGTGGTGATCCGCCGCCACTGCGCCACGACAAGCGGCGCCGTTCGCGGTAGCCGGCCCTGATGCCGTCCAGTTCGGCGCTCGACAGCGGTTCGTTGCCGGCCGGGACGCTGTAGTTGGGGGTGCGTTGGAAGACGTACAGATGCCGGGCTTGTTCGGCGATGATCGGAATCGATTGGATGCCAGACGATCCGGTGCCGATCACCGCCACCCGCTTCCCGGCGAAGTCCACAGGCTCGTGCGGCCACTCGGCGGTGTGGTACACCTCGCCGGCGAACGAATCCAGGCCGCTGAAGTTCGGGGTCAGCGCGGCCGACAACGGGCCGGTCGCCATCACGCAGAATCGCGCGGACAGCGGCGCCCCGCCGTCGGTGGTGACCGTCCAGCGCAGCGTCGTTTCGTCGAGCGCCGCGGACACGACGCGGGTGCTGAACGCGATGTCGCGGCGCAGGTCGAGTTTGTCGGCCACCCAGTTCAGGTACGCGAGGATTTCCGCTTGGGTGGCGTACTTCTCGGTCCAGGTCCACTCTTGCTGGAGTTCGTCGGAGAACGAGTAGCAGTAGTCGACGCTTTCGACGTCACAGCGCGCGCCGGGGTACCGGTTGCAGTACCACGTGCCGCCCAGGTCGGGTGCGGCCTCGACGACCCGCACCGACAGGCCTTGGGCCCGCAGCTTATGCAGGGCGTACAGGCCCGCGAACCCGGCGCCGACCACGATGACGTCCAGGGGCTGCGCGTCGACACCGTTCACAACCGCAGACGGTAGGGCGCGCGGTCGCGGTTGCCCGCTCCCCTTCCCGGTCACCGGACGCTCGAATCGCGTGTTCCCGGTCATCGCGCGCGCGAACTCGCCGCAACGTTTCGATGCAGGACCATCGACAGATGTCGAAAGTTGCACACGCCGACGTCGACCTGGACGGTCGGCGATACCAATTGCGCTGGCCCGCGCGGGCAGTCCCTAGTAGACGCGATGCTCGACGCCGGCATTGACGTGCCTCACGCGTGCCGCGAAGGGCGCCGCGGTTCGTGTGCGCGCCGGTCTGATCCTGTCGTGCCAGTCCCGGCCGGGCAGCGCCGACCTGCGCGTCGAATTCTGACGGCTTTTTCGTCCGCTCATCGGGAACGGCTTTGGGTCAGGCACGAACTGCGGTAGACCATTACTACGCCCCCCACACGTAAGGACGACGAGATGACCGAGCGGGTACTCGACCAGGTAATGGCCATGGCCGACCAGTTGCGCGACCAGGCCGCCGAAGCCGAACGGATCGGCCGGCTCACCGACGACACGGTCAAACTGATGAAGGGTGCGGGCCTGATCCGGATGCTGCAGACCAAGCAATACCACGGGTTCGAGGTTCACCCTCGTGAGTTCGCCGAGACGACCATGGCTACCGCGGCGCTGGACCCGGCGGCCGGCTGGATCGTGGGGGTGGTGGGCGTGCACCCCTACCAATTGGCCTACGCGGACCCGAAAGTGGCCGCCGAAATCTGGGCCGACGACGTCGACACCTGGATGGCCTCCCCCTACGCGCCGCAGGGGGTGGCCAGGCCCGTCGATGGCGGCTACATCTTCAACGGCCGCTGGCAATTCAGCTCGGGCACCGACCATTGCGACTGGATCATCCTGGGCGCGATGCTCGGCGACGACAAGGGCATCCCGTTGATGCCGCCGCAGATGTTGCACATGATCCTGCCCCGCAAGGACTACGAGATCGTCGAGGATTCGTGGAACGTGGTGGGGCTGCGCGG
This sequence comes from Mycobacterium interjectum, assembly GCF_900078675.2. GTDB lineage: Bacteria > Actinomycetota > Actinomycetes > Mycobacteriales > Mycobacteriaceae > Mycobacterium > Mycobacterium interjectum. The sequence goes on along the minus strand of NZ_LT546237.1, from coordinate 1,226,858 downwards.
CACCGGCTCCAAGGACGTCATCGTCAAAGACGCGTTCGTCCCGGCCTACCGCACCATGGATGCGACGAAGGTGATGGACGGCACCGCCCAGCGCGAGGCCGGCATGACGGAGCCGCTGTATTTGATGCCGTGGTCGACGATGTTCCCCCTTGGCATCTCGGCGGCCACGATCGGCATCGCCGAGGGGGCGCTGGCCGCGCACCTGGACTACCAGCGCGAGCGCGTCGGCGCCACCGGAACCGCGATCAAGGACGACCCCTACGTCATGCACGCCATCGGCGAGGCCGCGGCCGACATCAACGCCGCCCGCCAGGAGCTGCTGGCCAACGCCGATCGCATCTACGACATGGTGGCCGCGGGCAAGGAGGTGTCCTTCGCCGACCGGGCGGCGGGCCGCCGCACGCAGGTTCGCGCGGTGTGGCGCGCGGTTGCGGCGGTCGACGAGATCTTCGCCCGCTCGGGCGGCAACGCGGCGCGAATGGACAAGCCACTGCAGCGCTACTGGCGCGACGTGCACGTCGGCCATCTGCACGCCATTCACGTTCCTGGCACCACCTACCACGCGTCGGCGCTGAGTTCGCTGGGAATCGATCCGCCCGAGGGTCCGCTGCGGGCCCTGATTTAGGAGTAGCCATGACCGACCTGAAAAGCCTTGGCTACATCACCATTTCGACCCGTCACATCGAACGGTGGCGGCAGTTCGCCTTCGGCGTCCTCGGTTTCGCGGAAGGCAAGGGGCCCGACCCGTCGGCGCTGTACCTGCGGATGGACGAGCGCGCGGCACGGCTCATCGTCGTTCCCGGCGATACCGACCGGGTACTCACCATCGGCTGGGAGGTGCGCGACCGCCCGGCCCTGCAACGGGTCAAAGCGACACTCGACGGAGCCGGGGTCCCGTTCAAACAGCTGTCCACCGAGGACGCCGAGACCCGCAGGGTGGAAGATGTCATCACCTTCGACGACCCGGCCGGCACGACGATCGAGGTGTTCCACGGCGCCGTGCTCGACCACAGCCCGGTGATCACGCCGTTCGGCGCGAGGTTCGTCACCGGCGACCAGGGACTGGGCCATGTCGTGGTGCCCGCGATGGATCCGAACGGCCTGTTCGACTTCTACACCGAGGTGCTGGGTTTCCGTTCCCGCGGCGCGTTCCGGGTGCCGTTGCCCAAAGAGTTCGGCCCGATCCGGGTCCGCTTCCTCGGCATCAACGAACGCCACCACAGCATGGCGATCGTCCCCGCCATGCATCAGCGCGATCCCCGACTCGTCCATATCATGGTGGAGGTCGACACCCTCGACGCGGTGGGTCAGGCACTGGACCGCGTCAACGCCGAGGGCTTCCAACTGTCGTCCACCCTGGGTCGGCACACCAACGACAAAATGATCTCGTTCTACGTCCGCACCCCCGGGGATTGGGATATCGAGTTCGGCACCGACGGCATGCGGGTCGACGAAACCTATTACAGCGCCGAGGAAATCACCGCCGACAGCTACTGGGGTCATCAGTGGGTCGGCGAGATGCCCGCGGCCATGCGGCCATGACACCTGACACTGACGTCACGCCTCTGGCGGCCTCGTCGATCGCCTCGTGGGATGACGAGGCCGACGTCGTCATCGCCGGCTACGGGGTCGCCGGCGCCGCCGCGGCCGTGGAAGCCGCGCGCGCCGGGGCCGACGTCCTGGTGCTCGAACGCACCGGATCCTGGGGCGGCGCCGCGGCGATGGCCGGCGGCTTCATCTACCTCGGCGGCGGCACACCGCTGCAAAAGGCTTGCGGCTTCACCGATTCCGTCGAGAACATGGCCGCCTTCCTCAACGTCGCGATGGGACCGGGCGCCGACGTGGACCGGATCGCCGACTACTGCGACGGCAGCGTCGCGCATTTCGACTGGCTCGTCGGCTGCGGCGTGCCGTTCAAGGCGGAATTCTTCGCCGAACCGGGGTGGGAACCGATGGGCGACCAGGGCCTGATGTACAGCGGCGGCGAGAACGCGTACCCGTTCAACACGATTGCCACGCCGGCCCCGCGCGGCCACGTCCCGCAGATGTCGAACAAGAAGCAGGGCGAGGCCAGCGCGGGCTACATGCTGATGAAGCCGCTGGTTGAGACGGCCACCGCGGCCGGCGCGCGGGCGCTCTACGACGTGCGAGTGCAGCGCCTGATCGTCGAATCCGACGGCAGGGTGGTCGGCATTCACGCACGGCGGTACGGCACCGACATGTCCATTCGCGCGCGCCGCGGGGTCGTTCTCGCGACGGGCAGCTTCGCCTACAACGACGCGATGGTGGCGCGCTACGCGCCGCGGATCGCCGGACGCCCGGCCGCGTCCATCGAGCAGCACGACGGTCAGGCGATCCGGATGGCGCAGGCGCTCGGTGCCGACCTGGCCCACATGGACGCCACCGAGGTCGCGATCTTCGTCGACCCCCAGCAATTGGTGCGCGGCATCCTGGTCAACGGCCGCGGCCAGCGCTACGTCCCCGAGGACACCTACCCGGGCCGGGTCGGGCAGCTCACGCTATACCAGCAGGACAACGTCGCCTACCTGATCATCGACGACGACGCGCAACAGGAGGCGATGGCCTCGTGGTCGCCGAAGTTCATGCTCCGGCCGGCGACCTGGGTGGCCGACACCGTGGCCGAGCTGGAGCGCGAGATGGGCCTGGCCCCGGGTTCGCTGCAGGCCACCGTCGCCGCCTACAACGAGGCCGCCACTCGCGGCGAGGACCCGCTCCTGCACAAGAAGCCAGAGTGGCTCAAACCGATCGGCTCGCCCCTCGGCGCGATCGACTTGCGCGAGAGCACCGGCGGTTTCACCCTCGGCGGGTTGCGCACCAGCCTGGAGGCCCAGGTGCTGCACGTCAACGGCGACCCCATTCCGGGGCTCTTCGCCGCCGGCCGATCGACCGCCGGGCTGGCCGCCTGGGGATATGCCAGCGGCATCTCGCTCGGCGACGGCAGCTTCTATGGCCGCCGCGCGGGCTTGTCCGCAGCCCGCAGCTGAACCCACCACCTGCACTGGTTCGACGCCCGCCGCGGGGCCGCGACGGTGTCCGGCGGCGATCGTTGCGTGTCATGTGACAGCAGCCACACCATATGGTAAAAACAGATATTCCTAATAGGAATATACCAGCCAGATACACCGACGTTTTTGGAGGACCGCCCGATGGCCACGACCGCTGTACCCGCGGAATCAGCAACGCCCAGCGCCGTCATCGACCGGATCTCGCTGGTGCTCGACGCGTTCGACGGTCCGGGTCGCCTGACGCTGGCCCAAATCGTGCGGCGCACCGGACTGCCGCGCTCATCGGCCCATCGGATGCTCGAGCGCCTGGTCCAACTGCGGTGGCTGCGGCGCAGCGGCCGCGACTACGAGCTCGGAATGCGGCTCGTCGAGTTGGGCTCGTTAGCAGTGCACCAGGACCGCCTGGTGCGGGCGGCCAGGCCGCTGCTGGCGGAATTGCACCGCGCCACCGGCCTCGTCGTCCACCTCGCGGTTCTGGACGGCGCCGATGTCGTGTATCTCGAAAAGACCGGCGACCGAATGATCAGCGCGATCCCGACCCGGGTCGGCGGCCGTCAGCCCGCGCACTGCACCGCGGTCGGCAAGGCGATCCTGGCCTATGGCGGCGACGCGGCGCGCCGGGATATACACGTCGACCCGCAGTCCCGCCTGACCAGGTATTCGATATCCAGCAACCCGCAGCTGACGGCGGAGTTGGCCAAGGTCCGGGCCCACGGCGTGGCGTACGAACGCGAAGAGGCGCTGCTCGGCTTTGGCTGCGTGGCGGCGCCCATCGGGAGTCCCGGTGAAGCCATGGAAGCGGTGGCCGCAGTCTCGGTGTGCGGCCCGATGAATCGCATGAGGTTCGATCAACGGCTCGCCGCTCCGGTGCGCATGACCGCGATGGGCATCTGGCGCAACGTCGAAGACGGTCCGCAACGAGTCGCACCCACCCTGCAGCCGCTGCGGCCACTGCTCCCCCAGCGGCCCCAACATCCGGCACCGCGGCCGGCCCTGCAATACGCGTGAGCCTCGACCCGCAGATCGCCCCGGTCCTCGAGCAACTCGACGCCGGGTTCCCGCCCGTCCATGAGATGACCGGCGCCGAGGCCAGGGCGCTGATCAGGTCCCGGTTCGTGCCGCCGGCCCGGCCCGAGCCGATCGGTGCGATCGCCGAGCACTCGCTCGACGGCCGCAGCGGCCCGATCCCGGTGCGCGTCTACCGGCCCCACGCCGCCGGTCCGCTCCCCATCGTGGTCTACGCCCACGGCGGCGGATTCGTGTTCTGCGACCTGGACAGCCACGACGGTCTTTGCCGCGCCTTGGCGAATCTCGTTCCCGCCGTGGTCGTTTCGGTCGGCTACCGGCTGGCGCCGGAGAATCCGTGGCCGACCGCCGCCGAGGACGTGTTCGCCGCGACACGCTGGGCGGCCGACAACGCCGCCGCACTCGGTGGCGACCCGCACCGGCTTGCCGTCGGCGGCGACAGCGCCGGGGGCAACCTGGCCGCGGTGACCTCGATCATGGCCCGGGACCGCGGCGGCCCGGCACTGGCCGGCCAGCTGCTGCTTTATCCGGTGATCGCCGCGGACTTCGACACCGAGTCGTATGAGTTGTTCGGCCGGGGCTACTACAACCCGAAGCCGGCCTTGCAGTGGTACTGGGACTGCTACGTGCCGTCGCACGACGACCGCAGACATCCCTATGCCTCACCGCTGCGGGCGGACCTACGCGGCCTGCCGCGCGCCGTCCTGGTGGTCGCCGGACACGATCCTTTGCGCGACGAAGGATTGGCCTTCGGCGCGGCGCTGGAGCAGGCCGGCGTACCGGCAGTGTGCCTGCGTTACGAGGGCGGCATCCATGGCTTCATGACGATGCCGATGCTCGACCTCGCACACCGGGCCCGCAGCGAGGCATCGTCGGCGCTAGCCGATCTGCTGCGAGGGTAAGGCCTTGGGCCGCAACGGCTCCGTCGCGCCGTAGCGCTGCCCCGGATCCGGCGGCGGTCAACGGCAGATTCCCGGTGGTCGGGAGTCTCCCGCGGTGGGCCGAGCCGATGTCATACGGTCAGCTCATGCCCCACGGCGAAGTCTTCGTGATCGACCGGGTGGTGACCCGACCCGGATGCGCGCGGCGGTTCGTCGACACCTACCTCGCCGAATACGCTCCCGGCGCGCGCGAACGGGGGATGGCGTTGCGTGACATCCTGGTCAGCCCGCCGATCTGGTTCGCCGACTCCGACGATCAGGTCAACACCGTCACCGCGATCTGGACGCTGCCCAGTCCGCACGCGTGGTGGGCGATGACGTGGAAAGGCCGCCCGGACGCGACGCTGGGTGAATGGTGGGCTCGCATCGGCGAATTGGTGCAGGAGCGGTCCCGGTCCTTCGCCGCGGCCGCCGACGATGTCGACGGTCTGTGCGATGTATAGCGTCACGAGGCTGATCGACGTCGCCGAGCCCGAACGCGGCCGGATCCTCGCCGGGCTGCGCGCTGCCGCGGCCGCAGCCGCCCCGATGCGCTGGGTGGTGGCACCGACGCTGCCCGAATCGCGCAACGGCGGCGACATCCTGATGCACCTGCGGTTCGGCCATCCGGGCGAATGGGCCGCGGTCGCATCGGGATTCGACGATTTGCTGCGCGATCCGGCAGTTGTTCGCATCAACGGCGCCACCTATGTGGGCAGCCCCGCCAGCAGCGATCGGTCGGACAGTCCTGGCTCCGTTTACCGCACCCTGTTGTTTTCTGTGGTTCCCGGCACCGACGAGGCCGCCGTCGCCCGCTTCGAGGCCGACCTGCGGCTGATGCCGCGGTACGTGCGTACCATCACTGACTGGCAGCTGAGCCGGGTGGAGCAAACCTGTGGCGCGTCGGCGTGGACCCACGTGTTCGAACAGCTCTTTACCGACGTGGACGGGCTGATGGGTCCCTATCTGATGCATCCGATTCATTGGGCCCACGTGGACCGTTGGTTCGACCCCGAGTGTCCCGATGTCGTCGTGCGCGATCGCGTTTGCCACAGCTTTTGTCGAAGCGCTACGGCAGTCCTCCGGGGGAGCGGAGAGCCGGAACGGGTGCCGCATGGTTCGTGACCGGCCGATCGCGACTCGGACGTTCAGTCAGAATCCGGCGGGCGCGATGTTCGGATTGGCAGTCGGCGGCGGTTCCTGGGGTCGCAGCACCTCGCTCCCGTCGAGGCTGTGCACCGGCAACTGCTGCGACCAGGGATAGTGCAGGCTGAACGCGACCAAGCCGGTGCGCTCCGCGGCGGGCAGGTGGCACATCGCCAGCACCGTCTCGGCCAGGTACTCGACCGGCTCGGTCGGAAACGAATCAGGGATCAGTTGCGCCGCGCCGGGCGTGCGGACAGCAGTCGACGGCCCAACGCAATTGACCGCGATATTCGCGTCGAGCAGTTCGGCGGCCACCCCTTGCGTGAACCGGTGCAGCGCGGCCTTCATGGACGCGTAGATCACGTCGCCCGCGGTCTTGTTGTATTCCCGATACGGGCGGACGGGGGCGACGCCGGTGACCGAGCCGATGTTGACGATCCAGCCGCCACCCTGCTTGCGCATATGCGGCACAACGGATTTCGTCAGGACGAACGGCACGCGCAGGTAATGCTCGACGGTACGGTCGAACGTTTCCAGGCTCATGTTCTCGACCAGCGAGTAGTCGGCGAACCCCGCGTTGTTGACCAGGATGTCGATGCGGCCGGTGCGGGCGAGCACCGCGTCGACCAGGCCGTCACGCTGCTCGGCGTCCTCCAGCTCGGCCACGACGCCGAATGCCTGCCCACCTCCGGACTCGATCAAATCAACCGTCTCGGCGATCGTGCCGGGCAGAGTCGCGGCCGCGCCGGCGCGCGCAGACAGGGACGGCGTCTGCGAACGGGCGGTGATCGCCACAATGGCACCCTCGGCGGCCAACCGCTGGGCGATCGCGCGGCCGATCCCCCGGCTGCTACCGGTGACCAAAGCCGTTTTACCGGAGAGCAATTGGTTCATCGCAGCTCAAGATCCTGCTCGGCTGGAGCGCGATGGTCACGCCAGAAATCGACCAGCCGGTACGGGAACGCGGTCACGATTCGCCCCCCGCCGGAGCGGTAGTAGGTGTGTGCCGACGGGGTATGGCACCAGACCGTGCCGGCCATGGTCTTGTCGATGTCGGCGACGTAGCCTTCGTAGGCACGTCGCTTGACCTCCATCACGGATGCTTTGCGAAGCGCCATCAACTGCAGGCATTCCATGACGTAGTGCACCATCACCTCGACGCCGAAGTTATGGCCGGCACCGTGTCCGGGGCTGTAATTGGGCGCCGAAGAGATGAACAGGTTGGGGAAACCCGGCACCATACCGCCGCGGTAGGCGCGTGGAATGTCACCCCACTCGTCGGCCAGCCGCTTGCCGTCGCGGCCGCGAATGTCCACGTTGGAGAGGAAATCCAGGTAGTACCCGGTCGCATAGACGATGACATCGAGGTCGATCTGCCGGCCGTCGGCCGTCACCATGCCCGCCTCGTTGACCTGGGCCGGTTCGCTCGCCTCGACGTCGACATGCTCGCGCGCCAGCGCCGCGTAGTACCCGCCGGGATCGCGGATGATCCGCTTGCCGTAGGGCGCGAAGTCCGGCGTGACCTTGCGGGCGAGTTCACTGCCGGCACCGAAGACCCGGTCGATGTAGTCCATGCACATCCGCAACAGGGCGTCGTTGGCGGGTGAGATGGACAGGTGCTCGGCCGCCCAATCGGGATCGTGCAGGATCACCGGGTAGTTGTTGTCCGCGGTGCCCCAATAGGACTTCAGCCGAACCCAATTGGCGTAGAACGGCACCCGGGTGCTCAGCCACCGCTGGTGGGCGGGCACGTCGTCCGACAGGCGCCGCCGCGGCGCCACCCAGTGCGGCTGACGCTGGAAGACCGTGAGATGGGCCACCTCGTCCACGCACGCATCGACGATCTGGACCGCGGTGCACCCAGCGCCGATCACGGCGACCCGCTTGCCGGTGAGGTCCAGATCCGGATCCCATTCTGCAGAGTGAATCGACACCCCCGAGAACGTCTCTCGCCCCGCCAGATCGGGCCAGCGCGGCCGGTTGAGATAACCGGCGGCGGGGATCACCACGTTGGCGTAACTGACGTCACGGCTGCCGTCGGGACCCGCCGCGTGGATTTGCCACCGGTGCCGCTGCTCGTCCCACCACAGCGCTTCCACCTCGGTGCCGAACCGGGTGCGCTCTCTTAGCTTGTTCTTCTCCGCCACGGACACCAGGTAGGCCTGGTATTCCGCGCCCTGGGGGTAGTAGCTCGACCAGTCACCGTTGACGTCGCGCGACAGCGAGTAGTACGCCGACGGGGTGTCCACACCGATGCCCGGGTAGGTGGTGGTGTACCAAGTGCCGCCGACCTCGGCGTTGCGATCGAAGATCTGGTAGTCGATGCCGGCGTCCGCGCATGCCAGTGCGGCGGTCATGCCGGCGATTCCCGCGCCGACGATGACGACCCGGAAATCGGGGGACAGCTTGGCGGTGCGCGGCAGAACGGGCTGCGAGGGCTGAAATCCGCCCTGTTCCAACAGCAGCTGAAGGTACTCGGGGCCGACGGGTCCCCCGAGTGCCGCCGGGGCGATCCGGGCGAACAGGCCGGCGTCGTCGGCCGGCAGGGCGTCGGCCGGGCGCGGTGATTGCAGGGCCGCCACCACTGCCTCGACCAGCTCGGCGGCGGTCGCGGGGTCGGTCACGCCGGCCTGCTCCGGCGGGTCGGGCACGTAACTGATCTTCGGCCCGAACCGGTCGGCCACCGCCGGATCGCCGAGCAGTTGCGCGAGTACGGCGACCAGCACCCCGGGGTCGGCCTGCCGCAGGTTGGCCCGCAACTGGTCGGGATCCAGTTCCGCCCGTCCGGTGCCTTCAGTCGTCACGGGGACGCCAGCGCTCATGTCACCGAGTATCGGGGCGACCTGTTGCCGCGGGCAGGGCCTTGTCTACTCAGCGGGACGCCGGCGGCCCGGTCCAGGGCGATCGCGCCTACCGTGGCGGACATGCAGTCTCACGACCTGGACGCCGCGATCGCGCGAGCGCGCGGTCATGGACTCGGGGATATTCCCCGCCGGTCGGCACGGCGCCGGCCGGACAAGATCGCGGTCATCGACGGCGACGTGGCGCTGACCTTCGGCGAGTTCGAAAACCTAGTGGACCGCGCAACGGCCGCGTTGTACGACAACGGCTTTGGGGTTGGTGAGCGCCTTGCGCTGTTGGCGCACAACTGCTGGCAGTACGCGGTGCTGGCGTTCGCCACCGCGCGCGCTGGGGTGGTGCTGGTGCCGATCAACTTCATGCTGACCGCAGAGGAGATCTCCTACATCCTCGGTCACAGTCGGGTTAGCGGCTTCATCGTCGAAGGGGCCTTGACGCCGACGGCCGAAGAAGCGATGCGGCGCGGCGGGGCGGTCCGCACCAAAATCGCCCTGCTTCCGGCCGGGCACCGGCCCGTGCCCGGCTGGGACGACTTCGCGCGGTGGCTGAGCACCGCCACGGCAGCCCCGAGCCCGCACATCGAGGATGACCAGCTGGTGCGCCTGATGTACACCAGCGGAACCGAATCCCGCCCGAAGGCGGCCATGCACACCAGCCGCAGCCTCATGTGGCAGTACATGAGCACGATCGTCGCCGGGGAGATGTCGCACGACGACGTCGAGATCCATTCGCTACCGCTGTATCACTGCGCTCAGCTGGACAACTTTCTGGCCACCGACATCTACCTCGGCGCCACCAGCATCATCCTGCCGCGCCCCGACCCCGAAGCGGTGCTGCGCACGATCGACCGGCACGGCGTTACCAGCTACTTCGCTCCCCCGACGGTATGGATCTCCCTGCTGCGGTCTCCGGTGTTCGACGAAGTGGACCTGTCGAGCCTGCGCAAGGGTTACTACGGTGCCTCGCCGATGCCCATCGAGATCCTCGCCGAAATGCGGCGGCGGCTGCCTAATCTGCGGTTGTGGAATTTCTACGGCCAGACCGAGATGGCGCCGCTGGCCTCGGTACTGGGGCCGGATGAACAAGACGCGCACGCCGGTTCGGCAGGTCGCCCCGCGGCCAACGTGGAAACGGTCATCCTCGACGAGGAAGACAATCCCGTAGCCGCCGGCGTCGCCGGCGAAATCGCGCACCGCAGCCCGCATTTGATGCTGGGCTACCTGGACGACCGGGAGCGCACCGCCGCCGCGTTCAGGGGAGGCTGGTTTCATTCCGGTGACCTGGGCTACTACGACGAGCATGGCCTGCTGCACGTCGTGGACCGCAAGAAGGACATCATCAAGACCGGCGGTGAAAATGTCGCGAGCCGGGAGGTAGAAGAGGTTCTCTACCGGCACAGCGGAATCGAAGAGGCCGCGGTGTTCGGCCTGGCGCACCCGGTCTGGGTCGAGGCGGTGGTGGCGGCGATCGTGCTACGCGACGACCAAACCGCGACCGAGGAGGAGATCGTCGCCCACTGCCGGCAACACCTGGCGGGCTTCAAAACGCCCAAACGGGTCTTTCTCGTCGATTCCCTTCCGAAGAACCCCAGCGGCAAACTGCTCAAACGCCAACTCCGGGAGCGTTTCAGTTTCGAACAGCACGTATTCAGCTAACCGGCGCCTCGCCAAGCCCCGCTCGCTCGATAGGATTCAACCTCCGTGTACAAAGGCCGCATCGCCCGATTCGACAGGCCGGGAAAGCCCTTCGAAATCGAAACAGTCAGCCTGCCCCGCGTGAGTCCCGGCGAGATCCCGATCAAGGTGGGCTACGAGCGCGCTGCCGAGACGACGTGCACCGTCAACCGCGTGGACGCGGCAGTGCAACCGCCGGCCCACCGCTCCGCCGAGCACGGGCGGCGCATCGAGAAGTGGAGGACGCGCTGATGCTCCCCCGCCTGGTGCCGTCAGCCGGCGTCGACGCCGCGGCGACCGAGGGCTTGCGCATCGAGGTGCGCGAGTTCCTCGCCGACCAACTGGCCGCCGGGGCGTTCACCCCCTCGGTCGATGCCTGGCTGACGGGTTGGGACGAGAAATTCACCGCGGCGCTCGCCGCGCGCGGCTGGCTGGGCATGACTGTGCCGTCCGAATACGGCGGGCACGGGCGGTCGTTCCTGGAACGCTTCGTCGTCACCGAGGAGTTGCTGGCCGCCGGTGCACCCGTCGCCGCGCACTGGATCGCCGACCGCCAGATTGCCCCGTCGTTGCTCAAGTACGGCACGGAGCAGCAGAAGTCGAAGTTCCTGCCGCAGATCGTGCGAGGGGAGCGCTTCTTCGGCATCGGCATGAGTGAGCCCGACTCCGGCTCCGACCTGGCCAGCGTGCGCACCAGAGCCGAGCGCGTCGACGGTGGCTGGTCGCTGTCCGGCACCAAGGTCTGGACGTCGGGTGCCCACCGGGCGCACGCGTTCATCGTCTTGGCCCGCACCGCGGCGGTGGACACGGCGCATCGGCACGCCGGGCTGAGCCAGTTCATCGTGCATTTGCGCGGGCCCGGCGTCGAGATCCGGCCGATCGTCTCGATGAACGGCGCGCACCACTTCAACGAGGTGGTCCTGGATAAGGCCTTCGTTCCCGACGCCATGGTGTTCGGTGAGATTGGCAACGGCTGGCAGCAGGTGACCTCCGAGCTCGCCTTCGAACGCAGCGGGCCCGAACGGTTCCTGTCTACGTTTGTGCTGTTGGCGGCTTGCGCCGATCGCATGGCGTCAAACGCCGTCCCTCGCGACCCGAATCTGGGGCGGCTGGTGGCGCGCGTCGCCGGCGTGCATCAGATGTCCACCGCCGTGGCCGGCGCGCTGGAACGACATGACCCCGCGGACCTCCCCGCGGCGGTGGTCAAGGTGTTGGGCACCACTACCGAGGGCGACATCGCCGAATTCGCCGACCTGCAGGACTCCCCCGATTCGGTGTTCGCCGGCCTGGTACGTGCGGCCCTAGATCAGCGGCCCGGCTTTACGCTGCGCGGCGGTACCAACGAGGTATTGCGTGGCGTGGTTGCGCGGGGATTGGGCCTGCGATGACCACCGGGCCTTCCGTTGACGGCGCCCTCGTCGACATGATGGGTGCCGTTTTCGCCGGTTACCGCGAAAATCATCCGCCCGCCGCGGCGGTCCGGCGGGATCCGGATTTGTGGCGGCAGCTGGACGAACTCGGCCTGGTCCGGCTGACCGGCGACGAGCAGCAGGGCGGCAGCGGTGCCGCATGGACCGAAGCCGCGGAATTGTTGGCCGCCGCGGTCCGCCACGGCGTTCGAATCCCGTTGGCCGAGCACGATTTATTGGCATGCTGGTTACTGGACGCGGCCGGGGCACCCGCGGACGGCGCGGTTCGGACCGTGTGCGTGCTCGACAAACGGGGCGTCGCGACAAAGGTGCCGTGGGCCGCGTCGGCCGACCGGGTGGTGGTCGCGTGGCGAGCCGACGGCCAATACCGCGTCGCGGACGTCGCGCCCGAGATGCTCACCATCACACCGGATGTCAACCTGATCGGCGAACCACGAGACACCGTGGCCGCCGATCCGGCCGGGCTGGAAGGGACCGCGGTTAGCCTTACCCTCATCACCCAGCTACGGCTGAAGTCGGCGCTGGTGCGGTCGATCCAGGTGTGCGCCGCCCTGGACCGGATCCTGCAGCTGTGCGTCGACCACGCGACCTCACGTGCCCAGTTCGGCCGCCCGCTGGCGAAATTCCAGGCTGTGCAAAACCTGGTGTCCGACATCGCAACCGAGGCCGCGCTCGCCCGGGCCACCACCGAGGCCGCGCTCACCGCCGGGATGTCCAGTCAATGGACGGGACCGGATGTCGGTTTCCTGGTCGCCGTCGCGCGGTCGTGCGCCGGCCACGCGACTTCGGTGGTGGTGCGTAACGCCCACCAGGTGCACGGGGCCATCGGCACCACCCGTGAGCACCGGTTGCACGAATTCACCCGGGCCGCACTCGCATGGCGTTCGGAGTTCGGCTCGGTGCAGTACTGGGACGAACAGGTCACCGACGCGGCGCTGTACGCGAGCGCCGGCGGACTGTGGAGCCTGATCACCGGCTGAGGCCCAGACCATGTTCCACTGACCGGGCATTCGCGGTGTCAGCGAGACCACACCCGGAGTTGACTGGCGCCATGACGACCGACATCAGCCTGCCCGAACTTCAGGAGTTCATCGCCCGGTTCTGGCATGACTACGACGAGGCGCATTACGACGAACTCGCGGTCAGCTACGCCGAAGACGTGCACTACCTGACCCGAAGCGATTCCGGCGCCAGCCCGTTCGAGGAGTTGATGTCACCCGAACTGCGCGGCCGCGACGCGGTGATGGAATGGATGTCCGAGCACCGCAAACAGAGCCCCTACCCGTTGCGGCACCACGCCACCAACCTGCACCGCACCGGCGTCGACGGCGATGTCACGCGCGCCCGGTTCTACATCTTCGTCAACCAGATCGCGAACTTCGTGCCGTTCGCGGTGTCCAGCGGGGTGGTCGACGTCGGCGTCCGGCGCGGCGCCAACGGATTGGAATTCGCCGAGATGAACGTCATCCTCGACACCACCAACTCGGTCCTGTTGTCGGAGCTGAGCGCCGGCAGCGCAGCCGGTTCGTGAGCGTCCGGGACACCTTCTCGCACGGCGTCGCCGTCATCACCGGCGCCGGCGCCGGAATCGGGGCCGGGTTGGCCCGGTATGCCAGCCGGTTGGGCATGACAGTGGCGCTGGCCGACATCGACGCCGACGCGATCGCCGCGGTGCGTGACGAACTGTGTGCCGCCGGGGGTGCGGCGACGGACATCGTGTGCGACGTGCGCGACCCCGATGCCATGCAAGAACTGGCCGAGCGGGTCTACCGGGACCTCGGCCCAGCGCGTCTGCTGGTCAACAACGCCGGGGTCGAGCAGTTCGGCTACCTATGGGACACGCCGGTGCTCAACTGGCAGCGCGTCGTCGATATCAACGTCAGCGGTGTCTTCTACGGCATCAAGGCGTTCCTGCCCAAGATGATGGCCACCGACGAGCAGGCGTGGGTGTGGAACCTGTCGTCGGTCGGCGGTGTGATGGCGATCCCCTTGCAGGCGCCCTACATCATGAGCAAGCATGCGGTGCTCGCGTTGACCGAGTGCCTCTATCTCGAGGTCCAGGCGGCCCGGCACGACGACCACATCCATGTGCAGGTGGTACTGCCCGGTGCGGTGGTGTCCGACATCTTCGAATCGGCCGGTGGCGTCGACCCTGCGGGGGCCACCGACGCTGGTGCCGCCGAGTCGCAGCGGTCGGCGATGTTGGACGTCAAAGCCGCCGCCATGGATCCGCTGATGGCCGCCGAGGTGTTGTTCGCGCAGGCCGCCGAGGGTCGCTTCTATCTGCTTACCCAACCGGAGGCGGTTGGCGCGGCGATGGCCGAGCGCGCGAATGCGCTTGCCGCACAAAGCCGACCGATGCTGCGCGCTGAAAGCCGTTTCGGCCCCACCAAGCGATGACATGATGACTCCCGCTCTGGATCCCGACGCGGCCGCGCGGATCGCCTCCTTCGGCAGCGTCCCTTCGATGCGTGAGCGCGGCCTTGCCACGGTGCGCGCCGGACTCGAATCCGCCCCGCTGCCCGAGGCAATGCCCGAGATGGCGGCCGTCACCGACACCGCGATCCCCGGGCCTGCCACAGACCTCCCCGCCCGGATTTACAATCCCACCAACGCCTTTGGCGGCCCCGCACTGGTGTACTTCCACGGGGGCGGACTGGTGATGGGTTCCAACCATTCGTTCGAGCCGTTGGCACGCGAACTGGCGTTGGCGGCCGATGCCACCGTCGTGGCGGTCGAATACCGGCTGGCCCCGGAGGCTGCGCCGCCCGCCCAGTTCGACGACGCGTACGCAGCGACCGAATGGGTCACGCGAAACGCCGCGGATCTCGGCGTCGACGGCGACCGGCTCGCGG
>NZ_LT546237.1:1200449-1210840 GCF_900078675.2 Mycobacterium interjectum | reverse complement strand
AGTCGCGCTGGCCGCTCGCGACCGCGCCGGGCCGGCGATCTGCGCGCAGGTGCTGATGTATCCGGGGCTCGACCGCGACATGACCGTCCCGTCGATCGCCACCCTCGCCGACGCGCCGCTGCTCGCCCGCGACGACATCGACTACATGCACGCAGTCGCTGACGGCGACGCCGGGCCGCCCAGCGATCCCTACCTGGTTCCCGCGTACGCGTCCGACCTGTCCGGGCTGCCGCCGGCGATCGTGGTGACCGCGGGCTGCGACCCGATCCGGGATTGGGGTGAGCGGTACGCGGCCCGGTTGTGCGACGCGGGTGTGCAGACGACCATCACCCGCTATCCGGGCGTGTACCACGGCTTTCTGATGCGCCCTGACGCGACGGCGCGCGGCCGGCTGGCCCTCGCCGAGATCGGAGGGCTGCTGCGGGCCAAGTTCGCCCATCCGCTGCGGTTTTGACGTCCCAATCACCGGACAGCGGGCGACCGCAAAGCGGTGCGATTGCGCACAATCAATCGACTGCAAAGGAGACAGCTGATGCTCACCGACCAGCGACGGATGGAGCTATCCGACGTGCTGCGGCCGGCCGCACCGCCCCGCGAGATCGACAACGTCTACACCGACGATCAACGCGAGCGACTGCTGGACGTGGTGCGCACCGAGGGTCCGTGGAAACTGATCATCGCCCAGCACTTCGCGTCGGCCGACGAACTGATGGCGACCATGAGCGGCGTCTACCCCGAGGGGTTTACCCCGTCACTGGACCTGTTTCTCACCCCGACCTTCCGGGGCTACCTCGCCAACTACGGAGCCACGCTCTATCCGCAGCTGCACGACTGCTTCTACAACGCGCGGTTTCTGGAGATGGCCAAAAGCTACTGGGGCGCCGAATACGCCAAGCCGCAGCTGATGCTGTTCAACATCAATGGGCCGTGCGCCAACCGCGACCCCGGGCACCTGGATTCGCCGAGCTTCCGCGGCGTGCGGCACGAGAACGCACCGACCTGGCTGACCAGCGTGATGGGCAAGTCGGGACTCTTCCAGGACTACCTGATCAAGATGGCACAGGTGATCACGTGGTTCTCACTGGACGACACAAGCGGATTCACCTACTGGCCAGAAGGGCCGCTCAAGGCCCCGCGGCGTGTGCTCCCGCCGATCTTCAACCGCGGCGTGGTGGTGCAGAACGAGATGATGGTACACCGAGGCGAGGCCAATGGGCCGCTGGACCAACAGGTTCCGGCCGGCCTGGCGTTCGACACCGTGTTCGCGGGAGACCCGTCCGACCGTGACCATTGGCTACTGAAGAACGGCGACGAGGTGATCGCCCGCCACCACACCGACCAACTGCGGTTCCTGGTGCACTGGTCGGCCGAGGTATTCGCCGACTACGACGAGCTGAAGAAGAACATGGAGGGCTCCGACGATCTGACCATCGACAAGGCCATCGACATCATGGTCGACGACATCACCTCCAAGGGCATCAAGCTCGACATCCCTTGCCAGCCCCTGCACGACCCCGCGTTCATCCACGCGCTCAACGCCGCCTACGACATCGGCGGCCCGACCGGCTATCCCGAGGAGGCGCCGATCAGCGCCTTCCAGCTCGCGTGACGACGTGTTGCTGCGG
This sequence comes from Mycobacterium interjectum, assembly GCF_900078675.2. GTDB lineage: Bacteria > Actinomycetota > Actinomycetes > Mycobacteriales > Mycobacteriaceae > Mycobacterium > Mycobacterium interjectum. Next base: position 1,209,215 of record NZ_LT546237.1, on the reverse strand, counting down.
TGATCGCACCGCGATCGTCAATCTTCTCAACAGGTACGCAACTTGCCTCGACGATCGCCACTGGCAGGGGCTCGAGGAGGTGTTCCATCCAGAGGCAAGGGGGCACTACGGGTCCCTGATCGAAGGCCGCAGCGCAATCATCGCGTCCATTCGCACGTTCTTGGGTGGATGCGGGCCCTCACAGCACCTACTCGGCAACTATCAGATCGACGTTGACGGTGACCACGCCAAATCTTCCACACAAGCGCGAGTCATTCACCTCGGCTCCGGCGACCGCATGCACCTGAGGCCATACGAGGCGATCGGCAGCTACCACGACCAATACGTCAGAACGCCCGGCGGATGGCGAATCATCAGCCGCCATTTCGATGTTCGCATCTCGATCGGCGATATCGGCGTACTGCGTCCAGGCTGATTGAACGAAAGGCGCGACATGCAGAGATTCGACAACCGCAGGATCGTCGTCACCGGAGCAGGGTCCGGCATCGGCGCGGCCACGGTGATCCGGCTGCTCGATGAAGGCGGCACGGTGATGGGCTTAGACGTCAATGAGCGGGGGTTGGCAGCTACCGCGGCGGCCGCGGACGAGGCTGACACCGCGGAGCGGCTAAGCACCGCCGTGTTAGATGTCTCCTCTGAGGAAGCGGTCACATGTGCGGTCGCCGAGTCCGTTGCCAAGTTCGGTGGCCTCGATGTTCTTGTCAATGCGGCGGCCATCCAGCACTGCGCCAACACCCACGAGCACACGCTGGCCGACTGGAACGCCACTTTGGCGGTGAACTTGACGGGCACCTTCCTGATGACCCGCCAAGCGCTTCCGGCGCTGCTCGACTCCGGTCGCGGCGTGGTGGTCAACTTCACCTCCACCGCGGCGTCGTTCGCCCACCCCTACATGGCGGCCTACGCGGCCAGCAAGGGTGGGGTGCTGTCGTTCACGCACGCGCTGGCGCTGGAGTACTCGAAGCAAGGGTTGCGCGCGGTCAACATCCAGCCCGGCGGGGTGGCCACCGCGCTGGCGATGAACACGCTGGACAAGATGCCCGATGGTTACGACCTGGGCCTGTGGGCGAAGCAGACACCGCTGTTGCATGGCCGGGAGAACGAAATCCTGGGCGACCCAAGCTCGGTGGCGGCGGTGGTCGCCATGGTGGCCTCCGACGACGGCGCATTCCTCACCGGCACCGAAATACGGATCGACGGCGGGGCGCACGCCTGATTATCTGACCACGACGCCGCTCGGCGTGCGCGGCGCACCCAACATGTCCCGGTGTGCCGGTGGCCGCCGCTCGCCTTCGTCAACGATGCCGTAACGGTCGGCCGTCTCGGCCCCGATCAGCGTCTGAACCTTATCGGGTCTGTCTCGCTTACCTAGTCGCCCTGGACGATTGCCAGTTCGCCGGCGCGGACCGCGGCCTCGATCGAATCCCGCAACGCCGAACACGCGAGGAACAACCCGCCGTGGTGACCGGCGAGGCGGTTGGCCTCGCGACGCTCGACGCATCGGTCCGTCGCCTCGGCGTTCCACTGCACGCTGGTCTGATTCCAGGTGCTCTTGCGGGCCAGCACGAGCGCAGCACAGCTGCGGCACGCGACGGGCATCATCGGCATCTCGTCGAGCCGGTTGTCCGCGCGGACAGACCCGTCGAGCGTCATCAGACTGAGCCGGCGGTGGTGGCCGGGGCCGCCATATTGGCCTCGACCTCTTTCATCCAGGCTTCGTAGGGCCGGGTGGTGTCGAGCTCGAACTCGAAGCGGTCCACCATGTCTGGCTGCACGTCGGCGGCGTCCACGTAGAACTGCTGATACCAGCGACGCAGCTGGTACACCGGCCCGTCCTCCTCGACGAGCAGCGGGTTGTCGATGCGCGCCTTGTGCCGCCAGATCTGCACATCCTGCTCGAAACCCAATTTGACGAAGTCACCGAGACTGATGGCGGTCTGCATCGCCATGTCGTGGGGCAACGCGTCCGATTTCTTGACGATGATGCCGTATTGCAGCACAAAGGAATTCGCGTCGATCGGATAGTGGCAATTGATGAGCACCGTGTGGTGGTCGGCGTCCGGGTAGTGATAGGTCAGGTCGTCGATCATGAAGGACGGCCCCCAGTAGGACGCCACCGACGTCGTACCGAGCATCTGCGCACCCTCGGTGCCGCCGAGGTCGGGGCGGCCCGCACTGTTCATGTACTGCGTCGCAACGTGGCCTTCGAAGATGTTCTTGAAAAATGTGGGCAGGGAGCCGTGGATGTAGAAGAAGTGCGCCATGTCCACGACGTTGTCGATGATTTCGCGGCAGTTGGTGTTCACCACGGTGGTGTACCAGTGCCAGTCCGTCCACTCGTCGCTGGTGGCACCCTCGATGCGCGGGATCGTCACCTCCGGCGGCGGTGGCTTGCGCTCGGGATCGTTCCACACGAACAACATGCCGTCCTGTGACTGGGTGGTCCAAGCCTGGGTGCGGGCCAGTTTTGGGGTGCGCCTGCTGTACGGCACCAGCTTGCAGCGTCCGTCGCCACCCCAGCGCCAGTCGTGGAACGGGCACGCGATCTCGTCGCCCTTGACCTCACCTTGCGACAGATCGCCGCCCATATGGCGGCAATAGCCGTCAAGCACGTTGATTTGGCCGTCGGCGCCGCGGAAGACCACGAGTTTCTGGCCGAAGGCGTTGATCGCATGCGGCTTGCCATCAGCGAAATCTCTGATCAAGCCCAGGCAATGCCAGCCGCGGGCGAACCGCGCGGGCGCGGCCTGCGCTTCGATGAGCCGAACTTGGTCGGCCTCGGGCTGCGACGTCATGGCCGTCATTCAACCCCCGTAGTCCGGTTCGTGGCGGTGGCGTGTTCCACTCATCAGGAAGGCTCTTCCTTGGCCACCGCGCCCCGGCCTAGCGTTTCAGGCGTGACCGCGCACAGCACGACGATTCCCGCAGGACTACCGGTGACCGACACCTGCGTAGACCTACTGGTTGTCGGTTCGGGGACCGGCATGGCGGCGGCGCTGGCCGGCCATGAGCTCGGGCTCTCGGTGCTGATCGTCGAGAAATCGTCCTACCTGGGGGGCTCGACCGCCCGTTCCGGCGGCGCACTATGGCTGCCCGCCGGCCCGGTGCTGGCCGAGGCCGGCGCCGACGACACCGCCGAGCGCGCCGCCACCTATCTGAACTCGGTGGTCGCCGGGTCGGCCCCGCGACAGCGGTCGGCTGCGTTTGTCGAGCACGTGTCGGCGACCGTCGAGATGCTGCGCCGCACCACTCCGCTGCGGCTGTTCTGGGCACGCGACTACTCCGACTACCACCCGGAGGAGCCCGGCGGTAGTGCGGCCGGCCGCACCTGTGAGTGTCACCCGCTGGACACCTCGATTCTCGGCGAGTACCGCACCCGGCTTCGACCCGGCGTGTTGGAGGCCGGCTTCTCGATACCCACGACGGGCGCCGACTATCGCTGGATGAATCTGGTGGCGCGGGTGCCGCGCAAGGGCATTCCCACGTTCGGCAAGCGGCTGGCGCAGGGCGTAGGTGGCCGGTTGGTCGGCCGTCGGTATGCGGCGGGCGGTCAGGGACTGATGGCCGGGTTGTTCGCGGGTGTATTGCGCGCCAGGATCCCGGTGTGGACCGACACGACGCTGTTGCGTCTGTTGAGCACTTCAGTCGAGGGTGAACGCGTGACCGGCGCGGTCGTGGAGCACGGCGGGCGCGAGGTGACGATCACCGCGCGTCGCGGCGTGGTGCTGGCCACCGGCGGCTTCGACCACAGCATGGAGATGCGCTGGAAGTTCCAATCCGAGTCACTGGGCTCCGGCCTGAGTCTGGGCGCCGAATCCAATACCGGCGACGGGATTCGGGCGGGGCAAGAACTCGGCGCCGCCATCGGATTGATGGATCAGGCGTGGTGGTTTCCCGCCATTGCGCCACTGCCCGGCAAGGCGCCGGCGGTGATGCTGGCGGAACGGTCGCTGCCCGGCTGCCTGATCGTGGACCAGTACGGCCGCCGGTTCGCCAACGAGTCGGCGGACTACATGTCGTTCGGCCAGCGGGTGCTCGAGCTGGAACGCTCAGGCTATCCCGTCGAAGCGATGTGGATCGTCTTCGACCAGCAGTATCGCAACAGCTATGTCTTTGGTGCCGAACTGTTTCCACGGATGCGGATCCCCGAGCGTTGGTACGACGCGGGCATCGCGGTGCGCGCCGACAGACTCGGTGAGCTGGGCGCGCAGATGGGAGTCCCGGTCTCGGAGTTCCTCCAGACGATGACCCGTTTCAACCAAAACTCCTCTGCCGGCGAGGATCCCGACTTCGGCCGGGGCCGCAGTGCCTACGACCGGTACTACGGCGACCCGACGATCAAACCGAACCCCAACCTGCGTCCGCTGGTGAAGGGACCCTTCTACGCCGTGAAAATGGTGCTCAGCGATTTAGGCACCTGCGGGGGGTTGAACGCGGACGAGCGAGCGCGCGTGGTGCGCGAAGACGGCGCCGCGATCGCCGGGTTGTACGCCATCGGCAATACTGCCGCAAACGCCTTCGGCACAACCTATCCGGGCGCGGGCGCGACGATCGCGCAGGGACTCGTGTACGGCTACATCGCGGCCCGGGATGCGGCTGGGTAGTGGTGACCGCAAGCGCGGCACCCGCGCGAGCGGGTCGTCACCATCGGGATTAGTCCGTTTCGCGCTTGGCCTGGACCTGCTTCTCGACCTCGCGCCAGTAACCAGGCTTGGGACGCGGTTTCCCGAAGCCGCCCTTCGCGGCTTTCTGCATGATCGCATCCGCCTCGTCGATTTCTTTCATGAGTTCGAGCGCGAACTCTCGCTCGGCGGCGTAGTACTTCGCGGCCCAGCGCAACGCGATGACCGAATACGCCCACGCGGGTTCGATCTCCGCTCCGTCCGCATCCTCGACCGCCTTGCGATGCCGGGCTTCCGCATACGCCACATACTCCTGCAGCAATTCCTTAAGCCGCGCCGGATTGCTGAGGTGGCCGAACGTAACCCGAAGTAGCACACTATGTTTGAGCACGGGCGGATCGACCGGCGCATGGTTGGTCCACTCGGTGATGGCATCCATCCCGGCCGGGGTGATCTTGTACAGCCGGCGGCTCCGGGTGCCCTCGTCGCGCTCGACGCGCGACGTGACCAGCCCCAGGCCCTCGAGCTTCTTCAGCTCGGTATAGATCTGGCTGTACGACGGGCTCCAGTAGTAGAGATCGACGCTCCAGTCGATCCACTTTTTGAGGTCGTAACCGGAGACTTCCTCTTCGTAGGACATCATGCCCAGCAGCGCCCAACTGGTGGCCGCAAGCGCCGCCTTGTTCGGGTTTTCGCTGGTCTCGTCCACTCCGCCAGCGTAACAACACGGGTCACCAGATTCCGTACCGCGGACCGCTGGCCGGGACATCAGAACGGGGTCACGCTGTAGTCCGTGCCGATGAACATGCCGTGCCCGGTGACACCGTTGGTGAAGCGCGTGCCGTCGGTGGCGGCCACGATCTTCCAGCCCTGAACGTCGTAGGTCTGACCGTCCACCAGTGTGGTATCCGGCTGACCGGGCGGGGCCAGGCCGAGATTGGCGGTCCGCCAATCGAATCGGCCGGACGCGCGGATGATCGCCTGATCCTGGTGCAGTACTCGCGGATCCCCCGTCCATCCCGGGTATGGGACGGGATCCATGGGCGCCTGAGGGAAGCCGCCGGTTTGGCACACGACCACGGGTTCCTCTCCATCGCCGCCGTCCGAGGAGACCTCGCAGCGCATCGGCGGTGTGGGCGTTCTGACGTTCACGTAGTGGTCCGGCATGGGATCGGCACCCGCGATTGGGCAGCAACTCAGTGCCACCCAGGCGGTCCCGACCAGGACCCGCACGGCCTTTCTCACCCCCCAAGGATGCTTTTGGCGCCTTGGAACATTCTTGGATGCCCGCGGGTCGTCGGGCGCTACTGGCGGGGCGCGCGCGCAAGAACCCCGAACACGGTCTCCGTTCCGGAGCGGCCTTTCAGTTCGACGTGTTCGCCTTCTCCCCACAGGTACCGCTCGGCAACGGAGCGGCGCACGCCGGCGGTCGCCAGCACCGCGGCGCGCCCGTCCCGGCCGGCGAGCCCGGACAGCCGGAACGCCACGTTGGTCGCGTCGCCGATGACCGCGTCGGTCGATCTGGTCATTGCGGCCAGCGCCACCATCCCCTGCACCACACCCCAGCCCATGCGGATCGGCGACCCCTTCGGGTCGCGCAGCGGCAGTTCGGGTCCCAGCTCCTCGACCAGCACATTCGCGTCGAGCGCGAAGTCGATCGCCAGCTCGCCGGCGTCCGGAAACCGGCCGAGCTCCCACACGGCGAACAGCGCGTCGCCCGCGTAGTAGCTGAGCGTGCCGCGATGCCCACGCAAGACATCGCCCAGCCGCTGCCACAGCGTGTGCAAGCCGCGCGCCATCACGCCCTCGTCCGTCATCTGCGAGATCGTCGAGTAATTGACGATGTCCCCGACCACCATCACCATGGCGGCCCTGCCGATGCGCTCCCGGGTGCGTAGCGGCGCGGCCCGGGGAACGGCGGTGAATCGCTGTGAGCGGAAGGTCAGCGCCACGTCGCCGATCCGGATCTCGTCGCCGGGTCTGATCGGCAGCGCGGCCGCGCGTTCCACACGAACGCCGTTGAGCAGAGTGCCGTTACTGCTGGTGTCGATCACAAAAGCCTGATCGCCGGCGGCGTCCAGCCGAATCTCCAGGTGGGTGCGGGAGATCTCGGGATCGTCGATCACGAGCCGGCGCGCATCGCTGATGCCCGCACACTCCCGGCCCACGAATAGCTGATCAAAGATCGGGACGGGTCGTTCGGTGCCGCCGTCCGCGACGACGAGGTACGCCAGCGCCTCGTCGGGCTGCCCGCCGGGCGTGTTGCTAGAGGCCGCCACCATTCACCTCGCCACTAGCCCTCGACGCTCGTATTTTTGCCGCCGCCCAGGCCGTTCTCACAGCCGCCGGAATGGTCGTCGTCGTCACGCCGAACGCGGCAGGTGCGTCGTCGTCCACGAAAGGTGAGGGCGTAAGTCACTGCCCGGCAAAGGCTTTGTCCAGCTTGAGCACCCGGTTGTTGCCGCTGTCGACAACGTAGAGGTCGCCCTGCCCGTCCAGTGCCACACCACGCGGATTCTTCAGACCACTGATCGGCAGGATGGACTGGGTGGTGGCCTTGGTGGTGCGGTCGGTCTTGAGCTTCACCACCCGGTTGTTACCCCCGTCGGCGACGTAGACATCGCCGGAGTAGACGGCCACACCCTGCGGGCTGTTGAGGCCGGTGAAGGCCAGGGCGCTTTGCGTGCCGTCCCCCTTCAGCAGCATCACCCGGTTGTTCCCGGTGTCGGAGACGAACACGTTGGAGAAGTCGTCGACCGCGATGCTGTCCGGGTTGCTGAGACCGGTGAAGCCCAGCACCTGCGGCGCGTTGATCCCCTCCCGCCACATCAGGACCCGATTGTTGCCGCTGTCAACGACGTAGAACACCGAGCCCATCACCAGAAAAACGCCACGGGGGGAGTTGAGGCCCGTGAAGGGCCCCACCCATTCGGCGTTCGAGGCGGACTGCCATGGCGCGCTCGGGGTCGTCCGGGGGGTGTTTGCCCAGAGCATCCGGGCGTTGCTGGCATCACTGACAAAGATGTCGTCGCCGTTGGCGGCGACCCCGACCGGGTTATTGAGCCCGGTGAAGGGCGGTACGGATTGCGTGGCCGAGTTTGCCGCCATTTTCACCACCCGGTTGTTGCCGCCATCGGTGACGAAGACGGCGCCGGTTCCCGGTGCCACCGTGACATCAACGGGCCGGTCCAGCCCGGTGAAGGGCAGCACGACGGCCGAACCCGTGGCCGGACCCGTCGAAGGCTGTCCCGTTGACGGTGAAGATTGCCCCGACCTGGTCGGGCCAGTCGTGGCCGAAGTCGCTGTGGCCGCTGTGGGTGCCGTCGCCGTCGTGCCGGCGGCTCCGGGATTGTTGGTGCCCTTGGCAGTACAGGCGGCGGTCATCGCAGTTGCGGCGATGAGCGCGACGGCGCCGGTGACACCGATCAGCTGACGAGCACTTCGGGGAGAACTCATGGGCGCACCTAATTCCGTTCCGCGTTGGATTGGTCCTCGCGTACTCCTAGTACGACTGTTTCCGTGACTTCGATTGCTCGATCCAAAGTCGCACGACGCCCACCGCGGTGACGATGACCGCGACCCCGTACAACATCAAGCCCAGCCCGGGCGTGAGTTCCACGACGCCCTCGCCCTTGTTGTTTTCCGTGGACACCGTGTTGAACCAGACGAGCGTCAGGACAGCGAGCAGGCCGACCACCACACTGAGCCCGATGAGCCGCCCGGCAGCCAGTTGGGACCCCGATAAGGCCGGAAGCGCCAAGAACACGGCGAGGGCGACCAGCACGATGACGACGAACTTCGCCGCGCCGTTGGCCGGAACCTCGTGTGAGCCGAGAGTTTCACCGAACAGCTTGATGCTCTCGGTCGCGAACGGAAGGAAGGTCGCGATGACCGTCACGACGAGCCCCCCGAGCACGATCCAAGCGGTGACGGACATTTTTCCGGCGAAGCCCTTCACCGTCGCGAGGCCGTCCGAGGCCATTTGAGCGCCGGCGCCGGGAATTTGGGTACCGGGGGGCGGCGGCGGCCACTGTTGGGAGCCTTGCTGCGTGGGCACGTCAGGGCCCGGCCGCCCTCCGGGCGGTGAATATCCCGGCGGGGGCGGCAGATTGGGCGGTGGAGGCGGCGGCATCGGCGAACGGGC
>NZ_LT546237.1:1017615-1200194 GCF_900078675.2 Mycobacterium interjectum | reverse complement strand
TCGGCGCGGCGGCGCGCGGTGGCGGGGGCGGCGGCGGAAGGTTTGGCGGAGGCGGAGGTGGCGGGAGAGGCGCGGCCTGAGTGGGCGCCGCAGAAGGCGGCGGCAGATGAGACGGCGGCGCAGCTTGCTGCGGCGGCATGACCGGTGGCCGGGCGGCTCGCACGTTCGGCTTGCGTTGGCGATGCGGCGTCCAATCTTGACCGTCCCAGTAACGCTGCGCGTTTGAATCTTGTGGGTCGTCATACCAGCCGGGCTGGTTGGGTGTCGTCATGGGCAGATCCTCCCGGTTGACTGAACTGCACCCGCGAAAGCGAGAATAGCGCGGGCGTCAACCATCAGCGACGTTTGCGACGAATTGGGGTTGGCGAGTCGCTTCGTCAGCGCGCGGGCTCAATGCCCCATCCGCTGAAACGACGTTGCCGCCGAGTGGTCGCGGATTCTTTACTATTTGGCGCGGGCGACGATCGTAGGGGTGGTTGAAGTGACGCTTCTCCAGACCGAAACAGGCTACCGGACAACGTGATAGCGAAACCGGCCATTGGGCGTTCCTGGAGCTACTCGCGGCGGCCAGGGCCACGCGCTCGCGGAATCGTTTTTGGCACGCGCTGGGCGTCTCGCGACCCGACCTCGACTGCCCACAAAGAGCGGTGTCCGGATAGTAGCGCCCACGGCTGATCATCAATTGCCGGACGTATCCGGAGGAGTGCAGTCCTTCCAACGTCCGTCCTCTTTGACGAATTGCATAGTAGAGGCGGCGGATTTACCCGGCGCGTTCTGAAATTTGACGGTGACATCAACGGTCGCCTGGTCACCGGCCAGGTGGATGCTGTCCACCGACACGGACATCATTCCGGCTTGGGTCCTGAGCTCGCGTCCCTCGTTAACACCAGCCTGGTCTTGGGAAGAGCTTGCTTTGCAGTACAACTCCGGATTGTATGAAAAATCGGACTTGTTCCACGCCTGAACCTCGCGTTCGACGACCGACTTGATCTGGTCCTCGGGTGAGCTTGGACCGCTCTTACCGAATTGCTTGTATGCCAGAAATCCGCCGACGGCCAACACGACGATGGCCGCGATCACCCCGACGATGACGACCGGGCTAATGGACCGCTGCGGTGACGGTCCGACTGGCTGCTGACCCGGAGGCGACCACTGGGTTTGTTGATTCGGCGGCGGAGACGGCGAAGCGGGCGGTGGAGGCGGCATCGACGCAGCCGGCCCGGGCATGGGGGGCGAGGACATCACCGGCTGGGGCGCCGGCTGTGCAACCGGCTTTCGCTGTCGGTGCGGCGTCCAATCCTGGCCATCCCAATAGCGCTGCGCCTTCGAGTCCTCGGGGTCGTCATACCAGCCCGCGGGTGTCGTCATACGTCGACCCTCCGTTCGTCCAATCGCCCCCGATGAGCCGAGAATGGAGAAACTAACGTCGGTGTTGGGTGCGGGTAATTATTGTCTCCACCGCAGCCATCGGCAAGAACCGCTTCGCCTCTGCCCTGCTCCACCGCGCACAACCATTGTGATGCTGACTTCGGATGATTCATGATCCCCGAAATCACAGACCTTTCAGCCATTTCGGACACCGACCTATTGCGTCCAAACCTTGAAGTCTTCGCCCCAAACACCTCCGTTTGCGCGGATCATGTCGAGCACCGCGCTGATCGGTTGAGCCTGGCTGCCGGCATCGCCACCTTGCAGTTCCTGATCACCGCTCGAACCCATCCCGACCAACGCATCCTCACTCGTGTACCACGGGCAGCCGGAGTCGCCGGGCAGTTGCACCATGTTGGACGACAACAACGCCAGGTCAGGTCGCTTGGGGTCGTACTGGACGGATTTGATGACGCCGTTGGTCTTGCCCGTGCGCTGACCGAACTTGGTCACATAATCGCCCTCGCTGATGGAGGACCGAATGCCGGAAAAGAATGGTTGCAACGAAAACCGTTTGTAGACAGCGATGATCGTGTATCCACGGGCGCCGACCAACTTGCCCGAGTCGTTCTGAAGGTCTTGTTTCCAGGCGACCACCCCCCCGATCTCCACGCCGTTATCGGCAAACACCGGTTCGTTGGGCGTGGAATCCGAGCAATGACCCGCGGTCACCGCGAGCCGATCCTGGCGGGCATTGAACCCAAAAAACCCTAGCGAGCAGCTGTGGTTGCCGATCTCGATCGGCATGCCCACCGCCAGGTCCACATGGGCGGCGGCAGCCGGTGCGGCCGTCGAAGCCATGGCGGCCAACAGTCCGGTTCCCAGCGCGAGGAGGTAGGCCGCCCGCTTCTGAAAGCGCTCCGCAAATGCCGCCACCGGCGGCCCGATCCTGCTCGTCCACGTGGCGACTCGACTGCTCTCGTGTCGTGTCGTGGACAGCTGGTCGCAGATCGGCTGATGCACTGTCGGGGTTCCTAATCTCCGCCGACCTCGGTGGCCGGTCCGGTGAGGATGAAGCTCGCCGCTTGGAAGATTCTCAATGAGCTACCGGACTCCTACCCGCGGCACGCGATCTCTGGTCGCCACGGCGCCTGGCAGGTGGGCAGCGTCAAGAATCCGCCAAGCTGTGTGCGTCAGCATTACCGCGGCCTCGCGCTGATCCGCCCGCGGCATCTCGGCAGCTCGATCCTGGACATCTTCCCGGCGGAGGAAGAAGATGACGACTCAACGTACGCGGCGTGGTCAAACCCCGCTGGGCCTCGCTCGTGGTATGGAAGGTTTGCCGTGACAGCACAAGTGGTCCCACGCGCCAAGCTGGGCGGACTGACCAAGATCGATCAGGGCGGTCAGGGCGTGGTCTATGGCGCCCCGACGGTCAACACCAAGTTCGCCGACTCGATGGTCTACACGGAGTACAGGGCCCACACCCGCGCCGAGATCGATTTCACCGCACTGGCCGCGATGCCCACACTGGTCGAGGAAGCACTGCCTCATGTCCAAGCCGAACGATTGGTTTCGATCGCCGCCCGGCCGGGTGCCCTGGTCGAAGAAAACGGCACACCAACGGGGTTCGTGACGCCCGCAACCCCCGACGGCTTCGTCGTGAACCTGCGCACGGCCAAGGGTGTGGCGTCGTCCACCGCGGAGTTTCAGCACCTGCTCAATCACTTCTCGGTGCTAGCAGCCCGCGGCATCGACATCGATGAGCCCCAAGGCTATTCACTGCCGCACGAGGTCGCCTCCGGGCTGGCATTCCTGCACCGACACGGCGTCTGCGTCGGGGACATCTCTCCGAAAAACCTGTTGTTCCACGTCGAACCGCAGGCGGCGGTTTTCCTTCATCGACTGCGACGCCGTGCGCATCGACTCCGTCTCGGCATTGCCCCAGATGGAAACCCCCGGCTGGAACGTCACCTCCGGTGAGGAACGGGCGACGATCCCGGCCACCGGCGCCGGTCGCGTGTTACGGACCACCAATCAACCCACCACCACCAGCGTGGGGGCCATTGCCAAGCCCACCAACCCCATCCAGGCGCGCAGTGTGCGCCGTCGTCGGCCTGGCGACTTCGATCATGATCATCGCCCTCCTTGCGCTCAGCGCAGGGATCACCCACCAGAAGAAGGAAGCATCCAACGTGAACCCAACCCCGTCGTCCCAGGAGTCCGCTCAACCCACAGAGGCGACGGGTTCGGCGCCGTGAAGGCTTGCGGGACACGTTGTGCCTCAACATCGCATCGCGGCGTGGAAAGCTCGTGGTCAAGGACGCGCCGGCGCGCGACGTCGGCGTTGATCTCCGCGCTGGTCGCGACCCTGTCCGTCGGGGCCACCGGTTGCCACGCGGGGCCGCACCCACCCGCGCACTCCACCCCGGCTTCCGCGCCCACGTCGGAGTCGCCGGCGCCGCCGGCGCAGATCGTGCTGCCGTTCACCGGCCTCAAGGCCCCCGACGGTATCGCGGTGGACACCGGCGGCAACCTGTATGTCGCCGATGCCGGCGGCAATCGGGTGGTGGAGCTGCCGGCAGGCTCAAGCACCTCGACCGAGTTGCCCTTCACCGGTCTCTTCGCCCCCGCCGGTGTGGCGGTCGACGGCGCCGGCAGCCTCTACGCCACCAGCTACGGCAGCTGCCCGAAGCGTGAGTGCGACAACGGTCGGGTGTTGAAGCTGCCGGCGGGCTCGAACACGCAGACGGCACTGGCGTTCACCGGCCTTGACATTCCCAGCGACGTGGCGGTGGACGGCGCCGGCAACGCCTACGTCGCCGACCGCGGCCGTGTGGTGAGGCTGGCGGCGGGCTCGAACGGGCAGACGGAAGTGCGGTTCACCGACCCCGTCAATGCCGGCGGTGTCGCCGTCGATGCCGCCGGCGACCTCTACGTCACGGACATGGGCATCGTCAGCGGTCAGGTCATCAAGGTGGCGGCGGACTCGGAAACCCAGTCGGTGCTCCCTTTCACCGACCTCAAATTCCCGCAGGGTCTGGCGGTGGACGGCGCCGGCAACGTCTACGTCGCCGACAACAACAACAAGAGAGTGGTGAAACTGGCGGCGGGCTCGAGCACCCAGACCGTGCTGCCTTTCGTCGGCCTCAAATCTCCGCAGGGTGTGGCGGTGGACGGCGCCGGCAACGTCTATGTCACCGACAATGCCAACGCGCGGGTGCTGAAATTGCCGGCGCGGTAATGAGGCATTGACGGTCACCCCGTTTCGACGAATCAGAATGGGTTGACGGTGGTATTGCCGTTGATGAGCATGCCGTGCCCGCTGGCGTCGTTGGTGAAGCGAATGCCGTCGTCTCTCGCGACGACCGTCCAGCCCTGGATGCGATAAGTCTGCCCGGGAACGAGAGTGTCGAAGGGGGCATGGGGATAGCCGACGCCGATGTTCGCGCCTCGGTAGCTGAACTGGCCCGCTGCGGTGACGAAGGCCTGATCGTCGCCCGGGACCTGGGCAAAGGCCCCCTGGCAGACGACATTAGGGCCGATACCCGGATCCGCATCGTCGGAGCCGATCTCGCAGAGCATCGGCGGTGTGCGGACATTGACCTTCGCGTCGTGCCCTGCGGTGGGGTCGGCACTCGCCAATGGAGCCAGGGTCAGCGCCGCGATGGAAAATATCGTTAGCGCGATTTGCCTCATCTCAGCCCCCTTCGCGAGAACCAATACTACGGCCGCACCTCCCCTGGCGGATATTCCTGAATGCCGACGGCGATCGGCTGCGGGGACACCGGCTCAGCGGTATCGTGCTTGCAGCTCACGTGGGCTTTCGCTCTGGGAGGCTTGAATGCACGGCACGCCGTTCGGGCTCTACCTCTCGATGAAATTGGCATGCCAGGCGAATAGCTACCCGCGCCCCATTCTTGTCGAAAGCCACCGATTTCCCCGGCGCGCGTCAAGAATCCTCCAAGGCGCTCGGCGCACCGTTGCCCTGACGTCGACACCCGGCAGCACCGACCAACCCGCGCGATTACGGGCAGCCCCCACATTCGCGAGGGAAGAAGGACAATGACGACTCCACCGCGGGCGCCCGACTGGTACCCGGACCCGAGCGGTAAGCCCGGCCTCGGGTATTGGGATGGCCGGCAATGGCATACGGACGTCCCGGCCGCCTCGACGCCACAACCCCAGCGCCGCACGGCACTGATCACCGCGCTCTGCGCGGCCGTCACCGTCCTGCTGGGCATCATCGGCGTCACCAGCTACCTGCTTCTCACACGGTCCCACCCGTCGCAGACTCCCGGCGCGCAACCCGTGCCGGCTCCCGCGGTGCCGCCCGCGCAAGGCGCCCCCCCACCCGGACAAAGCCCACCGCCCGCGCCGACATCGAGTGCAACCCCGACGTCTGAGTACTTCGCGACGCCGTCGGGCAAGGTTTGTCAGGTCACCGTGCAACAGGTCACTTGCCAAACCTGTGTCCCCGGCCAGGTGATCACCAACGCGTACACGTGTGCCGACCCGGCGCCGGCCATCGCCGTCGATACGCAGGGCAACGTCGACAAGCATCCGCCAGATATGGCCTCTCCCAACGGCGCACAGCAGCTCTCCGGGACCTATCGAACCAATGGCTGGACGATAGTCACCAGCGGCGGCTGGGCTCGCTTCATCAACGACACGACCGGCCACGGCATGGCAATGGCCGCTCAAAACTTCGACTCATTCTGAAGGAGCTGGTGGCGTGGGAGGTCCGCAATGACGCGACAGCTGATCGAGCGCGATAAGTTGGGTGCGCTGAGCAAGATTGGGCAGGGTGGGCAGGGGGTGGTCTATGGCGCTCCCAACGTCAAGACGAAGTTCGCCGATTCGATGGTCTATAAGGAGTACAAGGCCCAGACCCGGGCCGAGATCGATTTCACCGCGCTGGCGGCCATGCCCGCCCTGGTGGAGGACGCACTGTCCTACGCCGAAGCCGAACGACTGGTCTCGATGGCGGCCTGGCCGTGTGCCCTGGTCGAAGACAACGGCACCCCAACCGGATTCGTGATGCCGGCCATCCCCGAGGAGTTCTTCGTCGAACTCAAAACCGCCAAGGGCGCCTCGTCATCCACCGCAGAATTCCAACACCTACTCAACCACTCCTCGGTACTGCACGCCCGCGGCATCGACCTCGACGACGCCCAACGCTATTCGCTGCTCCGCGAAGTCGCCTCCGGACTGGCATTCCTGCACAAACACGGCGTCGCCGTCGGCGACATCTCCCCGAAAAACCTGCTGTTCACCCTCACCCCACACCCCGGGGTCTTCTTCATCGACTGCGACGCCATGCGCATCAACACCATCTCGGCACTACCGCAGATGGAAACCCCCGGCTGGGACGTGCCCGCCGGCGAAGAACTGGCCACCATCTACTCCGACACCTACAAACTCGGCCTGCTCGCCCTGCGACTGCTCGCCGGCGACCAAGACACCAAAAACCCCCAACACCTGCCCCCCACCACCCCCGGCCTGCTGCGCCAAATCATCACCGACACACTGCACAACGAACCCCAACGACGACCCCTCCCCGAAGCCTGGACCTACGTCCTGGGCCACGCCATCGAAGACGCACAACACCGCGAAAAAACCGCAGCCACAACGCCCGTCAGCACCCCACTGGACCCACCACCGGCACCCATCGTGCACTCCAGGCCATCGGCAGGCACCGCGCGGTCCCGGCCACCGGTAGCCGCCGGGCGCTCCGGGCCGATAGTCACCCCACCCACACCGCCGCCGCCCCCGATGAGCGCACCACCCGCGGCGAAAACCAACCTGTGGCCCGTCGCGATCCTCGGGGCCGCGGTCGTCATCGCGGTGATCGTCGCGGTCGTGCTCGTTGCCGCGCTCCGCAACACCAACACCACCAATTCGGCCACTGCCGCGCAAACAAACCCGTCGACGTATCCGGCCGGCGCCCCGGAACCCGCGTCCACCTCCGCGCCGCCGGTGGATCCCGAGGCCGCGGCGTACCAGCAGTTGGTGGACCTCAAAAATCAGGACGCTTCCGCGATCGACCAAGTCTCCGGCAGCTGGATCCCGCAACTCAGTTCCAAACATGGCACGCAGCCTTGGACCTACGACAGCGAGGACGGCATGACGTATGACAGCGTGCTGACGTTGCAGGAACATCAGCGTCTCCGCCAGCAGTATGGCGCCAAACTCGTTTGGTCGGGCGACTGGACGACATGGGACCACCCGGACTATTGGGTCACTGTTGTGCCGCAAGGATATTCGACCGTAGGCGGCGCCCTCAGCTGGTGTGGCGGGCACGGGCTGGACAAGGACCATTGCAGCGCCCAGATTGTCAGCAAGACGCTCAGCCCCAATGGAACTCACGGATAGGATCGCCGAGGGCAATCTGAATGACAAGCAACCGGCCGCACAAGCACAGCCTGCCTCGCCGTCGCCCCGACAACCCCGGCCAAGGCCCCGTCGGTCGGTCCGAATTCACCGATGCGGCAACCGATCACGAGCGGATGCAACAGCGCGATATGGCTCCGGCCGTGACCCCGGCCGCCAACGACGAGTCGTCGCCACGACTGCGCCGCTCCCGGCCGCGCGCCACCATCGTCGCCGCCTGCGTTGTCGCCATTGTCATCGTCGCCGCCGGCGTGATCGTGGGCCTTCGGCTGAGCCGCGGCCAGCGCAGCGTTTCCACGCCGACGCCGGCGGCGCCCAGCAGAGGCGCGGCCCCGGCCTCCCCTGCGCCGCCCGGTTGCGACACAACGTCGTTGCTCGCGTCGATGTCGAACCGCGACAAGCTCGCGCAACTGCTGATGGTCGGGGTGACCGATGCCGCCGATGCCCGTGCGGTGGTGGCCAATCAGCACGTCGGCGGAATCTTCATCGCCAGTTGGACCGACCTGTCAATGCTGAAGGACGGGTCACTGCTCCAGATCGCCCGCTCGGCGGGCCCGCTGCACCTGGCCGTCAGCGTCGACGAAGAGGGAGGCCGGGTCGAGCGGTTATCCTCGCCGTCGCTGCTCGGGAAGGCGCCGTCGGCGCGTGCGCTGGGGCAGAACGAATCACCGGACCAGGTCTACCAACTCGCCGTGGACCGGGGCCGCAAGATGCGCCAGCTCGGCATCACCGTCGATTTCGCCCCGGTCGTCGACGTCACCGACGCACCCGACGACACGGTGATCGGTGACCGGTCGTTCAGCGACAACCCTGCGCTTGTGACGAAGTTCGCGGGCGCCTACGCGCGCGGCCTGCGCGACGCCGGGGTGCTGCCGGTACTCAAGCACTTTCCCGGGCACGGCCACGCCTCGGGTGACTCGCACGCGACCGAGGTGGTGACCCCGCCGCTGGACGAAATGCAAAATGTGGACCTGGTGCCCTACCGGACGCTGGTGACCCAGGCCCCCGTCGGTGTGATGATCGGCCACATGCAGGTTCCCGGCTTGACCGGCAATGACCCCGCCAGCCTGAGTGCGGCCGCGATCGCGTTGTTGCGCAACGGAAAAGGCTACGGTGGGCCGCCATTCGACGGCCCGGTGTTCACCGACGACCTGTCGAGCATGCGAGCGATCACCGATCGCTACGGGATCGCCGAGGCGGTGCTGAAGGCCCTGCAGGCCGGAAATGACACCGCGCTGTGGGTGAGCACCACCGCGGTTCCGGCGGTACTCGACCGGCTGGTGTCGGCGCTGAACGATGGGGAGTTGAGCCAACCCAACATCGACGCTTCGGTGCGCCGGATGGCGGCCGCCAAGGCCTTCGATTCACTCTGCAGGCATTGATCACCGCCATGCCGGGCCGGAGAATCCGACGCGACGCCGCCCTTGGCGCGATCGTGGCCGCCGCGATCGTCGTCGTCGCGGCCATCGCCGTCGTCAAACTGAGCGGACCGGCTGCGCCCCGCCAGCAGAATCCGTCGGCCCCAACGCCACTCCCCGCGCCCGGCAACGCAGCGCAGACCCCAACCCGGGGTGGCACCACTCCGCCGAGTGGGCCCGACGTTGGGGCCCTGAAAGCCGACTTCGCCAGTCTGCAAAGCGCCATTGACGGAAGGATCGGCCTGATGATCGCGCCTGTGGGGAACGCGGCCTCGCCCGTGACGTTGGGACAATGGACGATTGGTCCGGCCTGGTCGACCATCAAGGTGCCGTTGGTGATTGCCGCCTTGCGTGAAAATCACTCCGCTGAGATCACCGATGCGATGCGGGCTGCCATCGTCAACTCCGACAATGCGGCGGCCGAATCGATCTGGGACGGCTTGGGCGATCCGGCCACCGCGGCTCATACCGTCGAACAGGTGCTTGTTGAGGCGGATGACCACACCACGGTCGAGTCGCGGAAAATCCGCCCTCAGTTCACCGCATTCGGCCAAACACAGTGGTCCCTGACCGCTCAAATCCGTTTTGCCGCCTTCGCGGCCTGCGACGAGCGGGATGCACCGGTGCGCGCGCTGATGGGCCAAATCGAGCAAGGCCAACGATGGGGATTGGGCGATATTCCCAACGCTGAATTCAAGGGCGGCTGGGGGCCATCCGAGGAAGGCAGCTACCTGGTTCGGCAATTCGGCTTCCTCACTCATCCGTCCGGCGCCGTGAGCGTAGTCGCGGTGGCCGTGGAACCCGCTTCGGGTTCGTTCTCGGATGGCACAGCGGATCTCACCAAAATTGGCGATTGGCTGAACAAGCGGATCGCAACGCTGCCGGCGGGTCAATGTCATGGCTAGGCGGCCGCTAACGGCACGTGCACGAAAGGTGGTGTTGATTGTGTGTATTCGGCAGTACACTTTGACGGCCGGTTCGGTCGTTGGGCTGGTCGACCCAATCATTCGATATGAGGAGGTGTCCGATGGTGGAGCCTAAAGGATCAATTCTTCTGGTCTATTTCGTGGCCGACGAGTCGGGCTCAATGGGCCGCAATATCGATGAACTCAACGAGGGCCTGGCCTCATTACACGACGCCCTGCAGCGGGAGTCGTTTGCCGCGGCCAAGATCCGGCTGTCGGTGATCGGCTTTTCCGATACCGCATTTACCTACCTCGAGCCCGCCGACTTGCGGTTTTTGCAAGGCATGCCGGTGCTGACTGCCCAAAGCCTCACCTCCTACGCGGCGGCCTTCGACCAACTGGCCTACCGCATCAGCGTCGATGTGCCCAGCCTCAAGGCCCAGGGCTACACCGTGCACCGACCCGCGGTGTTCTTCCTCACCGACGGGCTGCCCAACGGCAACGAAGACTGGCGCGCGGTACGCGCTCAGCTGCTCACCCAGGCCGCCGCGCCCAACATCTTGGCCTTCGGCATCGGCGACGCCGACGCCGCCACCGTGGCCGAGCTGGCCACCAAACCCCACTTCGCGTTCGTGGCGGCACGCGGAGTCGACACCGGCGCGGCCATCTCCGAATTCCTCACCTCACTGACCCAATCAGTGATCAGCTCCGGACAAGCCCTCGCCTCGGGCTCCGCCGAACTGCAATTCGAAAAGCCCGAAGGCTTCACCCTCGCCGTGGACGTCGTCTAAACCCGCCCCGGTCGGCTGCTCATGGTCCCCTTCAAGCGACGGCGAAGAGCAGCGGTGCCGCCCAACGAGGACCCCACGGCCCCGCTGGCGCTGCCCAAGTTCGAACCGCACGCGCCGCCCGTCGGCGCGCCCGCGGTCCGTGCCGCCGCATCGACGCGCGAGGCGTCGGCAGTTTCCGAAGTCGTCGGCCCCACCGTCATCCCTCAGATCGTCGTGGGCTCACCGTCGCCCCGGGTGGAGCCGGTAGCGATCGCTGCGGACTACCGCTCGTTGCCGTTTCGTCCGGACGTGGTGATAGACGGGTGGTCCACCGACGCCATCACCCTGCGGGGGGCGTCGTTGCGAGGTCATCTGCACCGCTACAACGGCGCGCCGCGCCAGGACGATTTCGCGTTGCACCATCTGGCCGATGGACGCGTGATCGCCCTTGTCGCCGACGGGGTTTCGGGTGCACCGCAATCACACATCGGCGCCAGCACCGCCACCAGGCAAGCGGCCGAATGGCTGCACGCCAACCTCGACGAGAACCTCGCCGCCACCGATTGGGTCGGCCTGCTCAAGAGCACCGCCTGGGCGCTCAACGAACGGGCCCAATCGCTTCTGGGGCTTGCCGAACCGGACCCCGTTCGCGCCGAGGAGCAACTCGCGACCACCCTGATGTGCGCGGTCATCGAGCCCGTTGGCCCCGGCGCCCTGCGCGCTTACCTGGTGGGCGCGGGCGATTCGGCGGCCTGGCTGCTGTCATCGGGGCGGTTCACACAGATCCTCGGTGGCAAGAGCGAGCCGGAATCCGGGATCACGTCGTCGGCGGTGGTGGGATTGCCCCGCGTCGCACCGGAAGTGACCGCCGTTCAGGTCGACATCAAAGGCGACGAGGTGCTGCTGATCGCCACGGACGGAATCGGTGATCCGCTCGGCGCCGGGCAGGGCGGCGTGGGAAACCTTTTCCGCGACGTGTTGACCAGACCGTGTCCGCCGTCGTTGATCGAATTCGCCCATGCCGTGGACTTCAGCCGCGAAACCTTCGACGACGACCGGACTTTGGTCGCGGTATGGCCGAAAAAACAGGTTTCCCCTGTGCCCGCCGCGCCGCCACGACGGCCCGGCTTCCTGACCGGCGAGGGAGGTCTGCCATGGCACGGCAGCTGATCGAGCGCGATAAGTTGGGTGCGCTGAGCAAGATTGGGCAGGGTGGGCAGGGGGTGGTCTATGGCGCTCCCAACGTCAAGACGAAGTTCGCCGATTCGATGGTCTATAAGGAGTACAAGGCCCAGACCCGGGCCGAGATCGATTTCACCGCGCTGGCGGCCATGCCCGCCCTGGTGGAGGACGCACTGTCCTACGCCGAAGCCGAACGACTGGTCTCGATGGCGGCCTGGCCGTGTGCCCTGGTCGAAGACAACGGCACCCCAACCGGATTCGTGATGCCGGCCATCCCCGAGGAGTTCTTCGTCGAACTCAAAACCGCCAAGGGCGCCTCGTCATCCACCGCAGAATTCCAACACCTACTCAACCACTCCTCGGTACTGCACGCCCGCGGCATCGACCTCGACGACGCCCAACGCTATTCGCTGCTCCGCGAAGTCGCCTCCGGACTGGCATTCCTGCACAAACACGGCGTCGCCGTCGGCGACATCTCCCCGAAAAACCTGCTGTTCACCCTCACCCCACACCCCGGGGTCTTCTTCATCGACTGCGACGCCATGCGCATCAACACCATCTCGGCACTACCGCAGATGGAAACCCCCGGCTGGGACGTGCCCGCCGGCGAAGAACTGGCCACCATCTACTCCGACACCTACAAACTCGGCCTGCTCGCCCTGCGACTGCTCGCCGGCGACCAAGACACCAAAAACCCCCAACACCTGCCCCCCACCACCCCCGGCCTGCTGCGCCAAATCATCACCGACACACTGCACAACGAACCCCAACGACGACCCCTCCCCGAAGCCTGGACCTACGTCCTGGGCCACGCCATCGAAGACGCACAACACCGCGAAAAAACCGCAGCCACAACGCCCGTCAGCACCCCACTGGACCCACCACCGGCACCCATCGTGCACTCCAGGCCATCGGCAGGCACCGCGCGGTCCCGGCCACCGGTGCCGGCCGCTCAAGCCCAACCACCGATCAACCCCCCAACGCCGGCGTGGTCGCCCCCACCGACCGCCCCGACCTCATCGCGGACCGGGGTATGGATCGGTGTCGGCGTGGCCGCCTTGGCGGTGGCCGTGTTGGTGGTGGTCATGGTGGCCCTGGCCAACAAAGGCAACTATTCACCCGCCAGCACCCCGGCGACCTCGTCGGCCACCGAAACCTCCCCGTCCTATTCCTATGCCGCTGCACCACCGTCTTGGACGCCGCCGGCCGTGTCGGTGCCCCCGCCCATGGTGCAGACCCCCGACTCCTACGGTGAAAGCTGTCCCAACGGGTATCACCATCCGAGTCAGTCCGGGTGGGCGAGCAATTCGGCTCGGGGGACGGACAAGACGTCGTGCCTGTTTGCCTACAACGTATTGATCGCGTATTGGAACGCTTATCCGTCGCCCAGCCGCGACTCGCGTGAGGTGATCGCCGGCAGCAAAGCCACGTGCCCGAGCGTGCGTGCGAACGCGCCGACGTCGTTCCCGTGCTCCGGAGACGATTTCGTGATGACCTGTGCGGTGGAAGGCAGCGACCCCTGGATCACCTGCACCGGCGGCAATGGCGCCAGGGTCTACCTCTACTAGCGGATGTATCCCCCTCAATGGCAACGGTTTTCGATGTCCCACCAAGCGTGGTGTGGGAGGCCTGTCGGTGGATGAGGTGACCTTCGGGCGTTACCGGCTGCTCTCGCTCATCGGCGAAGGCGGCATGGGCAAGGTATACAAGGCCTATGACACCGTGATCGGTCGCGATGTCGCCATCAAGGTGCTGCCCACCGAGCTGGGCGCAGAACCCGGGTATCGGGAGCGGTTTCGACGGGAGGCCCACGCCGCCGCGCGGTTGGCCGCGCCGCACATCATCCACATCTATGACACCGGCGAGATCGACGGCCAGCTCTACCTCGTGATGCCGATCGTCGAGGGGACCGACCTGCAGGCTCTGTTGGAGCGCGAGGGGCCGATGAGCCCGCAGCGGGCGGTGCGGATCATCGAGCAGCTGGCCGACGGGTTGCACGCGGCGCACGCCGCCGGGCTGGTGCACCGCGACGTCAAGCCCTCCAACGCGCTCGTCACAGCGAACGACTTCGTCTATCTGATCGACTTTGGTCTCGCCCAGGACGCCACGGCCGTCAAGCTCACCCGCACCGGGATGATCGTGGGTAGCTGGCCCTACATGGCGCCGGAACGCTTCAGCACCGGCGCCACCGACGCCAGGGCCGATATCTACGCCTTGGCCTGCGTGCTATACGAGTGCCTGACCGGCGCCCATCCATTCCCGGGCGACAGCCTGCAACAGCAATCCAGCGGGCACTTCTTTGTCGACCCGCCGAGGCCCAGCGAGGCCGACCCCACCATTCCGGCCGGGTTCGACGGCGTGATCGCCCGCGGCATGGCCAAGAACCCCCAGACGCGGTACGCGAGCGCCCATGACCTGGCCACCGCCGCCCAGCACGCGCTCACCACCGCTTCGGCCCAACGCGCACGCCGCACACCCACCCTGCTCGACGCGAGCACACCGGCGCCTGCGCCCGCCCCACCCGTTAACCGGCCCACGGCCCAGCCGCCCCCCGGCCTGTTCGATCCGACCCGGCCGGTACCCAGGACCAGCCCGCCGGACAAACCGCTACCCGCGCCGGCGCGGCAGCGATCTGACCCGCCGCGGCATCCATCGCCATCGCCGCCGGCGCGCCGCCGCCGCCTCAAGTGGCCGGTGATCGTCGGGACCACCATCGTGGTGGCCGTCGCCGCGGTCACCACCGCTTACCTGTTGCGACCGCAAGCGTCGGTCCCGGGCACCTCAGCGGCTCCGCCCGGGCCACAACCGGAGCAAACCGCCCAACCCGCAACGTCTTCGGGACAAACCGTGTTGCCCTTCACCGGCCTCAAAAATCCGAGCGGTGTCGCGGTAGACAGCAGCGGCAACGTCTATGTGGCCGACACGGATAATCGTCAGGTGCTGGAACTGGCGGCAGGTTCCAACGGCCCGACCGCGCTGCCGTTCACCGGCCTGGGCGGGGCCAGCGGCGTGGCGGTGAATGCCGCTCGCACCGTCTATGTCGTCTGCCCCGGCAACAATCCGGTGCTGAAACTCCCGGCGGGCTCCAGCAGCCCGACGGAGCTGGCGGTTACCGGGCTTAACGGCCCCCGTGGGGTGGCGGTGGACGGCGCCGACAACCTCTACATCACCGACGGCTCCAACCGGGTACTGAAACTGGCAGCGGGTTCCGCCGATCCGACCGCGTTGCCCTTCACCGGCCTCAGCAATCCCACGGGGGTTGCGGTGGACGGCACCGGCGCCGTCTACGTCACCGACAGCGGCAACAACCGAGTGCTGAAACTGACGGCCGACGCGGGCGGCCCGACCGTGGTGCCGTTCAACGCCCTCAACGATCCGGGCGGCGTCGCGGCGGACGCTGCGGGCGATCTCTATGTCGTTGACCGGGGCAACAACCGGGTGGTGAAGCTGGCCGCGGGTTCGACCACGCAAACGGCGCTGCCGACCACCGGCCTGAGCAACCTCACCGGGGTCGCGGTCGACACCTCGGACAACGTCTATGTCACCGATGCCGGGCACAACCGGGTGGTCAAGCTGGCGGGATAGCCTCACCCGTTGTGAACGCCTTGTGCCCCAGGGAGTTTGCCAGGACCGCTGCTGCGGCCCGGATCGCCGGATGCACAGCCGGACTCGGGTGGATGCCACTTGTGGTCCGCCGCTTGCCGGCACCCGGGACCTTCGGGTGTCTCGGTCATGACGTGTCCGTGACGCGAATTGGCCTGCCGGCGAGCACCTCTCGTGAGCCCACGATGTCCTTCATGGGCGACGGGTGCGGAATTCAGTTCTTGCGGCCGGCGACGCGGTCAATCGCGCAGCGTGCGCCCCTGTGCGTCGGGAACCTTGCCCATGATGATCATGATCCCGTCGATCAACGGCCAGAAGGCGCCGATGCCGCAGGTGCACACGGTCACCACGATTTGAATGATGGCGAGGTTGGTGTAGCCAAGGTAGAACCGACCCACCGCGAACGTGGAGAGGAAAATCTGCAGCAGCCCGGCGACCACCTTGCTCTTGTCCGACAGCGGGCGACCGTAGGCGTCGACGCCATATGGTGCGTCGCCCGCGTATGGGGCGACGCCGGCGCCCGAGGCGGCGTCGGCGCGCCACTGCTGGCCATCCCAGTACATCTGGCCGGGCCCGCCGCTGGGGTCCGGGTACCACCCCGCGGCTGGTTGTTCGGTCATTTTGTTCCCTCTCTTTTGAAGGTGATCGGTGCTGTTACCGCTCGTTGCGGCGGGTCATGGCAAGGTTGGTGGAGACGCCTTGGAGGATTCTTGGCGGGTGCGTGCCCGGGGGGTTGGACGAGCGCCGGTGAATGTGCCGAATGCCCCTGTGGCTCAGCCGAATACACTTCGACCGCAGGTAGCCGTGATAGCCGGCATGCTTCATTGTCGCCACTTCTCGCTTGGTCATTGATCTTCTTTGACCAGTGTCGACGCCAATCATTGCATCGGCGACCCTGATTTGTCCTGCAATGGAGGGCCAGATTTTCCAGCGACGGCCGCACCGGATGTCCGGTTGAGGAGCCGATCCCCTCAGTTCTCGCGTAGACGTTCGACGATGACGGCCCGCGCGGCGTGACCTTCCGCCGTCGGCGTCAGCGGGTAGACGTGCACCAGGCCGCGCCGTTCGTGATATTCGATGTCGATACCGGCCGCCGCGGCCTTCTCGGCGAGTAGCCGCGCGTCGGGGTTGAGGATGTCGCGGGTGCCGCTGAAGACGGTCAAGGGCCCCAGCCCGCTCAGGTCGCCGTTCAACGGGCTCACCATCGGGTCGGTCGTCGCCAGATCGCCGCGCCAGCGCCCCGCGAATTCCAGCAGGCCCGCGCGGGTCAGCCACGGATCGTCGACGGCGCTGATCAGCGGGTTGGTCAACGACACGTCGAGGACCGGTGAGATCAACACGGTCCGCGGCAATACCACGCGGTGCTCGTCGCGCAGCATCAGCGCGGCCGACAAAGCCATCTGCCCCCCGGCCGAATCCCCGGCCAAACACACGCTGTGATCGGCCACCGCCTTCTCGGCCACCAGCTCGGCGACCATGGGCATGACCTCTGCCGCGGTGGTGAACGGCACCAGCGGGTAGATCGGTACGACCACTTGCAGCCCGGTCTCCGCGGCGATCTGCGCCGCCAATCGCCAATGCTGAGAGGCGATTTCGTTGACCCAGGCACCGCCGTGCAGGTAAAAAACGGTGCCGCGCGGCGTCGCGCCGTTCTTCGATGTCAGGCTGAAAATCGGCCAGTCCGAGCGAACCTCCATGTGCACGTCAAGGTCGGACCGCAACCGCGGTGGCGGCCCGAACGCCTTCGGAAGCGACGCCCGCTGGTCGATGTGCTGGCGGGCGCTCTCCGCGGTTCGGTAGGGCCGCCCGCGGGTGAGGCGGAGGACGGTGGGGAGGGCCCGACTTCGCCAGCTCAGCGTCACCTGATCTGCAACCCCCGCTTGCGCACCCATAGCAAGGCGGCGACGGTCCCCCCGAGATAAACCCCGGCGGCGATGGCCAGGTGCACGAAGCTTTTCGTGTCCCGTCCCAACACCGGCCAGATCAGTTTGGGCACCTGCGTCCACAGCACCCGGTGCTCGACCCCGTTCATCGGGTCGGCGACGTAATACAGCGCATACGGCAGCGACAGGGCCAGCACCCAGCCGCCGGTGCGCAGACGATCGCCGCGCTGGCGCCACCGCCGGATCAGCGGCTCGACGCTCACCGGGTGCAACACCGAGATGAGGTTACCGACCCCCAGCCAGGACACGATGGGCACCGCGACGGTGGGGATGGTCACCACGAGGCGCCCCGGCGACTCCAACAACAGCGTGAGGGCCATCGCCGCCGCCAGGGTCGGCAGGCCGACGATCGCCAGCAGGGCGAGGTTTTTGATCAGCATGATCCGCCAGAACGGCACCCCGTGGGACAGCGCCTGCCGGACACGGTAATGGTCGGCGCCGAGCAGGTTGGTGGTGGTCACATCGGCGAGGACCCAGGAAGAGAAGTAGGTGCCGATCAGGATCACCCAATCCGAGTGGTGGCGGCCGGTCGTCAGCGGCTGAACCAGCAACCACGTCGCGGCGAAGACGACGTTGGCCAGCACTCCCATCAGCCAGGTGCGTGGCGGCGTGAACGCCCAGCGGATCTCGGCGCCGACCGCCGTCCAGAGGGCTTGCTGCAAATCCTTGGCGGCCCGCCGGGCGNCGGCGGCGGGGCGGGGGGCCGACGCCCGCACGGCGGCGCGCAGCGCGGCGTCCAGCCGTGGCCGCATTGTCGCCTGAAGTTCCGCCATCCGCTCCCCCGCCAGACTCGTTAACGCCCGCCCCGCAACGCTTTTGGCTATCCTCGCCGGCCCGGTTCCCCGATGATGCGTTTGTGCAGCTCCTCGGTGAGGAGGTGAATCTGGCGGGTCAGCTCGAGGTCGGTCTTGAGCTCCACTTCCTGGGTCTGGAAGTCATGGTCGGCCCGGGCCTGCTGAAAAGCGGCCTGACGGTTCTGGCCGATCATCACGAAGGTGGACAGGAAGATCGCCTCGAGCGACACCGCGAGCGTCAGGGTGGGCCACGGGTTCCGTTCCAGAAACACCATCCACGCGCCGAACAGGGCCGCGTGCAGCCACACGAAGTTCATCGACCCGGCAAACGCGGTGATCCGGTCGGCCAAGCGCAGCTGGAAGCTCTCGCTTCGCCTCCTGGCCTCGCCGAGTACCGCCGGGTGGTGGACCTGCCCGCTCCGCAGCAGCCGCCGCGGAATGAGTTGCGGGGCGTGGCGATGGGCGTCAGCCGGTGTCGTCATGTGGGCCGTTCCTTTCGGTGCCAGTGCGGTGCGCCGGTCCTTGTCAGCTGACACGTTTTCGACGGTCGGAGGTGCCGCTGGCTAATGCTACTGATGCGGCGTCGGGGTGGGCCATGCCCAATGCCCCGCCGGTAGAACGTGTTACAGTTTGCCGACCGTGGCGGAGGGCCTGTGACATGAACCGCAAGCGCGTCGTCATCGCGGGACTGGGCGACGTCGGCGTCCTGACCGCGATCCGGCTGGCCCGGCACGCCGACGTCGTGGGGATTTCCAGCAAACCCGCGCTGGTGAGCGGTCAAGAACTCGGCATCCGGCTGTCCCGCCCCGCGGACTGGGCCCGCGACTACTGGATTCCGTTCGACAGGTTCCGCCGCCTGGACGGGGTGCGGACCGAGCACGCCTCGTTGACGGGCCTGGATCTGGCGGCCCGCACCGTCGTGGGCCGCCGCGCGGACGGCACACCCCTCGCCGAGGAGTACGACGCGCTGGTCATCTCGACCGGGGTCAGCAACGGATTCTGGCGCCGGCCGACGCTGCAGTCCGCCGCCGAGGTCGGCGCTGAGCTGCGCGCCGCCCACGACCGGCTGTCCGCCGCGGATTCGGTGCTGGTCATCGGTGGGGGCGCGGCCGCGGTCAGCAGCGCTGTCAACCTGGCGACGACCTGGCCGGGCAAGCGGATCGACCTGTACTTCCCCGGCGAGCGCGCCTTGGGCGAGTATCACCCGGCCACCTGGCGGCGTGTCCGCAATCGACTGACCGACCTCGGCGTGGGCCTGCACGCCGGGCATCGTGCCCGGGTTCCCGATGGCTTCTCGGGCGACGCGATCACCGGCGAAGCGGTCGATTGGAGCACCGGGCAACCCCCGAGCTCGGCCGACGCCGTGCTCTGGGCCATCGGTCGGGCGCGACCCAACACCGATTGGCTGCCGCCCGAACTGCTCGACGAACGCGGTTTCGTGCGCGTGACCCCGGAGCTGCGGGTGCCCGGCCACCAAGGCGTCTTCTCCGTCGGCGACGTCGCGGCCACCGACCCGCTGCGCAGCTCCGCCCGCAATCGCGGGGATGCGCTGGTAGCCCGCAACATTCGCGCCGAGTTCGCGGGTCGGGACCTGCGCCGTTTCCGAACGCCGGGACGCCGCTGGGGTTCGTTGCTGGGCATCCAGCCCAACGGGCTCGAGGTCTTCTTTCCCACCGGTCATGCGTTCCGCTTCCCGTCGTGGTCGGTCGAGCGGGTGGTGATGCCGTGGATCGTCCGATGGGGCATGTATCGGGGAGTGCGCGAAAACCAGCCACTGCGCTAGTGGCCGCCGCCGAGGGCTCAGCTCTTGATCGACCCGGTTCGCTTGTTCGCGAACGTCGCGACGCACACCATCGCCCGGTCGCCGTGCTGCCACGAATCCTGCGTGGGCTTCATGACCGCCAGCTCGACGGCCGGATCCAGCAGCGCCGTGGCCGAGTACGACGCCAGCGACTCCTTGCATTGCTTGCCGTAGGCGCCGAATCCGGAGTCTCCGGGGAACGGTCCGTCGGGAATCGTCACGACGCCGGCCACCTCCGCCACGTGGGGCCGGTCGCAGCTGACGGTGTTCACCGAGGAGATCCGGTTTCCGGTCGGCAACTCGGCGAAGCAGTCCCCGACCTTGATGTCTTGAGCGCTCACCGTGCGAGTCGGCCAGAGGGCCACGAAAGCGATCGCGATGGCGATCACCATCGCCCACACGGCGGACAGCACGAGTCCGCCGATGGCCATCCCCCGGCCGCGCTGCCCACCGGGTTTCGTTTTTCCCAGCGCGATGACGCCGAAGATGACGCTCAGCAGGACTCCACCCACCATCCCGCACACCAGCGACGCGACGGCGAACCCGCTGGTCGTCTGGCGGTACGGCGGCGGGTACGGGTACGGCGGGTACGGCTGTGGATATCCACTCGGCGGGTACGGCGCGGGGTGCGCAACGACGGGATACACCCCCGGATACGGCGGCGGATGTCCACCCGGGTACGGGGGCGGCGCGCCGGGGCCCAGCGGATGCGACATGCCTCACTGTAAGGCCCGACGTGACTTCCCGCTCGGTGAGCCCTAATCGCCGGTGCGCGTGAGTGTTTCGTCGTAATCCAGGCTCCATTGGCAGTTGGGTCCGCCGGACTCGTCCAGGTGATTGTGCCCCGCGAGCATCGTGATGGGGTCCTGCGGCGGTTGCGGCAGCGGATACTGCCCGGTGGCTTTCGCGTAGACCAGGCCACCGCAACCGGGGTCGTTGTCGTCATGCTCGACGTGCAAGCTCCAGGTCCCGCCGGCAAAGACCAGCGGTGTGTCGATCGTCTTGGAGTGGAGATAACTCATGCACCGGTCGCCGCCCCGCAGGCAGTCGGTGACGACCGCCTGATCCCCCTGCTGCGGCGGGATGGCCTTCTTGAATTTCCGCGCGACGTGGTAGCGGCCGTGTAGCGCTTCGGCCGGCGAGCCGACCCGCGGCGGTAGCGCGCCCGGGTCGGGCAGCCTGTTGATGTCGACGTCCCCGGTGCGGGTGAACGTCACCGCCCGCTTTTCGTTGCAGGCGTTTTCGGAGGCCCCGCGGTATTCGCCGGTGAGGGTGCCGTCGGGCTGCGGTTGCAGCGTCAAGACTTGCCAGACTTCGGCCGGGGCATCCCGGCATTTGTCCGAGCCGAGGCTGACGGCCACCCAGCGCCCGTCCACCTCGTCGAACACCGTGCTCGAGGCGAGCCTCAGCTCCCCACTGAGGCGCGACGCGGTCGCCCGGCAACCGGTCGACCCGCACGCCGAGCGCACCGCGTAGGTGTCCGTCGTCGGCTTGGCAGCCGCCGCCGGGACATCGTCGAGGGTGCCGCCCTGCCCGAAATACGCCTGGTAGATACCGGTGAACGGGCCCGTGTTCGGCGGCGGGCTCTTCGTTGGCACGCTGGTAGGCGACGCGGTGCGACCGGGATCGTGGTGCTGCAGGAGCTTCACACCGGCGAAGACGCCACCCGCCACGACGAGTAGCCCGATTCCGGCCAGCGCGCCGACCAGCACGCGGGGCCGCCGCGCGGACCGCTGGCCGACGGGGGGCCGCACGGCGGGGATGGTGGCGTCGATCGCGGGCTGGGTGTCGGGGAACGGAACGGCACCCGGCCCGGACGGGCCGGCGCCCAGAGCGCGGGCCAGCTGGTCGGCGAATTCTCGGCAGCTGGCGAACCGTTCGGCCGGCCCCTTGGCCATCGCGGTGGCGAACACCGGATCCAGCGCGGCGAGCTCCGGACGATGGGCGGCGATTGAGGGGGCCGCGGCGCCGATGTGCTGGCTGATCACCACGGCGGGATTCGAATCGGCGTAGGGCGCCGCGCCGGTCAGCAGGTGAAAGACCGTGCACGCCAACGCATATTGGTCGGCGCGCCCGTCGATCGGCTCGCCCTTCAGCTGCTCGGGCGCCGCGTAGGCCGCCGTGCCGACCGTCATGTTGGTCGCCGTCAGCCCGGTGGCGTCGTCGACACGCCGCGCGACGCCGAAATCGGCCAGAAAGACCCGCCGCCCCTGCCCGTCGGGTTCGGTCAGCAAGATGTTGGCCGGCTTGACGTCGCGATGCAGCAGCCCACGTTGGTGCGCGTAGTCCAGCGCCGAGCCGACCGCGGTCGCGATGGCCACCACCAATTCGGGCGGCATCCCGCCGGGGTGGTTCTCGCGCAGCAGCCGGCCCGCGTCGGTGCCGGCCACGTAATCCATTGAGATCCAGAGCCTGCCGTCTTCCTCGCCGCGGTCGTGGATCGCCACGATGTGCGGATGCGACAGGCCAGCCGCCAGGTCGGCCTCACGCAGGAACCGGGCCCGAAACTCCGGATCACCGGTCGAGTCCGCCGCGAGGACCTTGAGCGCGTCCTCGCGCGGCAGCCGCGGGTGCGCGGCCACAAACACCTCGCCCATGCCGCCCGAGCCCAGCATCCGCAGGATCGTGTACCCGGCAAACACCTGGCCGGCTTCGAGCGACATGGGCAGATCGTAAATGCTGAAGCCGCAGCGGCACGTGCGATTCGCGCACACACGGCCGCTCACCGGGCAGGCTTATCCGCTCCGGCCGCGCTAATCGCCGGTGCGCGTGAATGTTTCGTCGAAGTCCGCGTCGAGTGGGCACGGTGCGCTCTGTTCCTGGTGACCGCGCCCGGTGAGCTTCGCGATGGGGTCCATCGGCGGCTGCGGCAGCGGATATTCACCACGGGATTTCAGGTGCGTCGTGTCCCCCGACCGCGGACACGTGCTGGTGGCGTCGACGTTCCAGGTCCACCTGCCGCCACCGAATACCAGCGGCAGGTCGTTGGATGGTTCGTGAAAGTAGCTCATGCATCGGTCGCCCGTGCGCAGGCAATGGGTGGTGACGGCGGTATCGAACTGCTGCAGGGGGTCCCCGCTCGTCAGGGTCCACGTCACGTGGTAGTGGCCGCGCAGCGCCTGGGCCGGCGATACCACCCGCGGCGGGTTGCCGGCCGGGTCGGGGATGCCCTTGACGTCGACATCCCCGGTGCGGGTGAAGGTTACGGTCCGCTTGGTCGCGCAGGCATTGGCGGCGGTCGCGGTGTAGTCACCGGAGAGACTCCCGCGGGGGCCGGGCCGCAGCGTGAACACCTGCCAGAACTCCGCGGGGGCATCGCGGCACGTGTCCGACCCGAGCGACACCGCCACCCAGCTCTCCCCGATCTGGTCGAACACCAGCGTCGGGACCGCCACGGACGCGCCGCCCAGGCGTTGCGCCGTCATCACACAACCTTGCGCGCGGCACACCGAACGGATCGCGTAGGTGCTCGTGAGCGCCGGGGGCGCAGCCGAATCCGCAATGTCGTCGAGGGAGATGGTCGGCCCGAAGTCGGTCCGGTAGGTGCCCGTGAAGGGGTCCGACGCCGCGGCCGGGTGGCGCTGCCCCGTGAGCTTCATGCCCGCAACGACGCCACCCGCGACGAGTAACACGATGCCCGCCACGATGCCGATCACCGCGGCCGGGCGCCGTCCCGCTCTCCCCTTCGCCGGCGACGCGGGCGGCAACGCGAGCGCGGTCCGGTCAACCGCCGGTTCGGAGTGCGAACCGGCCGCCCCGAGGTGCGCACGCAATGCCTCGGCGAACTCCCCGCAGCTGCCGAACCGCCCGGACGGGTCCTTGGCCATCGCGGTGGCAAACACCGGGTCCAGCCCCGCCAGTTCCG
Source organism: Mycobacterium interjectum (assembly GCF_900078675.2). Classification (GTDB taxonomy): domain Bacteria; phylum Actinomycetota; class Actinomycetes; order Mycobacteriales; family Mycobacteriaceae; genus Mycobacterium; species Mycobacterium interjectum. Next base: position 1,176,152 of record NZ_LT546237.1, on the reverse strand, counting down.
GCCGGTGAGCACCGATGGACGGCGGCGGGGCGCTGAGCTGCCGGCCGATCAGCACCGCGAGGTTGGGACCCCCGTACGGCGGGACGCCGGCCAGCAGGTGAAACGCGGTGCACGCCAAGGCATATTGATCCGCGCGGCCGTCGACCGGCCCGGCCATCAGCTGCTCCGGCGCCGCGTAGGCCGCCGTGCCGACGGCCATCTTGGTCGACGTCAGCCCCGCCACATCATCGATGTGCCGCGCGATGCCGAAGTCCGCCAAGTAAATCCGCCGCCCCTGCCCGCCGGAATCGGTGACCAGAATGTTGGCGGGCTTGACGTCGCGGTGCAGCAGGCCCCGACGATGCGCGTAGTCCAGCGCCGCGGCGACCGCGGCGATGATCGTCATCGCCTCGTCGACCGGCATGCCGCCCGGGAACCGCTCGCGCAGCAGCCGGGCCACGTCGGTGCCGGCCACGTATTCCATCGAGATCCAGAACTGGCCCTCGTATTCGCCGCGGTCGTGGATACCCACGATGTGGGAATGCGACAGGCCGGCGGCCAGCTCCGCCTCACGTTCGAAACGCTCCCGGTACTGCGGATCGGCGGTCACCTCGGGCGGCAACACCTTCAGCGCGTCCTCGCGCGGCAACCGCGGGTGCGCGGCCAGATAGACCCGGCCCATGCCGCCCGAACCCAGCACCCGCAGGATGGTGTATCCGGCAAACGCCCGCCCGGCGTCAAGCGACATAGGCAAATCGTAGAGTCTCGCCGGTCAGCTGCAGTTGAGCAGCAGCATGAGCCCGTAGTCCATGTGGATCTGCTGATGGCAGTGCAACAGGGACAGGCCGGGTTGATCGGCGACGAAATCGATCTCCATGCTCTGGTAGCCGCCCAGCATCGCGACGTCCTTGCGCACGCCGCCGGTCGGTGTCCCCGCGACGCGGGTGATCTCAAAGGTGTGCCGGTGCAGGTGCATCGGGTGCAGATCGTCGGTGGCGTTGCGGAAGCGCAGCCGATAGCGCTTGTCGCGTTGCACGCCGAGCACCGGCCCGTTGGCGTCCATCGAAAAGGGTGTCCCGTTGATCGTCCAGAGGTTGAAGCCGCCCTCGGCGGCGTTACGCTTCTCGATCAGCATTCCGATGGTGCGGTCGGGCGCCGGAGGCGGCGCGGGGTTGGGCGGCGCAAACAGCCGGTAATCCCATGTGAACGGCGGCGGCGGCGCCCACTGCGGATCTCCGCCGCGGCCCGCGTATTCCACCACCACGCCCATGCCGTGGCCGCGGTCGTCGTCGGACAGGTCGCCCAGCACCCACACTCCCGGGTTGTTCATTGTGACCACCGCCGAAATGCGTTCGGCCGCACCGAGCCACAGCACCGGCACGGGCGCCGGATTCGGCACCGGGTTCCCGTCCAGCGCAACCACATTGAAGGTATGCCCGGGCAACGCCAGGCTACGCGTCTCGGTGGCGCTGCCGTTGAGGACGTGCAGCAACACCCGCTGCCCGGTCTGGACGCGGATGGGATCGCCGTGGCCGAGCATGCGACCGTTGATCGCGAACGCCCCGTAGCTGACCTCATAGCCGCGCGGATCGCCGCGGTCGAGCGAGGCCTTCATCGCCGACTCGCCCTTGTCCCTGAGATCGGGGTCCTGCTCGCCGGCGAAGAACTCGCTGGCCATGTCGCCGAGCCGGCTGAAGGTGGGGTCGAATTCCTTGAGCGTCAAGAAGATCTCTTGGTCGTAGGAGCCGGCGTTCTGCCGGGGTTCGATGTAGACCGGGCCGACCAGGCCGCTGTATTGGCCGCGGGACAGGTCGGAGCGCGGGACGACGTGAGTGTGATAGAACCGGAAGCCGGCCGGGCCGGGGACGAAGGAGATGCGCCGCATGCCGTGCGCGGGGATGTAGGGCGTTCCCTCCTCGGCGGCGCCGTCGACGTCGACGCCCACATGCTGGCCGTGCCAGTGCAGCTGCTCGGGCGAATCGGTGTCGTTGAAGATGTCCACCCACGTCCGCCGGCCTTCCTCGAACCGCAGCAACGGACCCGGGAATTGGCCGTTGTAGGTCAAGGTCGACGCGATGCGATCCGGTGCCAACTCCACCGTTGACGTACCGATCCGCAGGGTGTAATCCGGCTTGCCGTTGGGTGGGGCGGGAGGTGCGCTCCGCGAACACGCGGCCGTTGCCAGGCCCGCGCCGCCGCTCGCGGCGATCAGCGCCAGGCCACCGCCTCTCAGGAATCGACGTCGATCGACCGCCATGCTCACCGCTCCCGGGCCAAAACGGGCAGCAGGAACTCGATACGGCTATCCAGTTCGCTTGCCACGCGCCGGAATTCGGCGTAGGTCTCCCGCTTCCCCGCGGCGGCCGACGGGTCGGGCAGGCTCCAATGCATCGCCGTGGCCACGCCATGCTCGTGGGCGTACTCGCGGACCTTGTCGCACAACGTGATCACGTAATCGAAACGCCGCCGGGCGACCGCCGCCAGGGGCCGCGGCCGACTGTCACGAAGGTCGATGCCGTACATGTCGCGCATGACCCGTACCGCGTTGGGGTGCAACTCGGGCTTGGGATGGCTGCCCGCGCTGGCGGCACGGATGCGGGTCCCGCCCTTCTTGCGGAGCAGCGCCTCGGCCATCGGTGAGCGCGCGCTGTTGCCGGAGCACAAAAACAGCACCGATCCGGCCGGCTGCGTGGTGGGGGCCGCCGCGAGCGACGGATGAAGCGCGGCCGCCGCGTCGGCGAACGCCCCCGCACAGCTGGTCAGGTTCAGCCGGTAATAGGTGTCGCGGCCGTCGAAGTTGCTGCGCCGCGCGTCGATCAGGCCGGCCGAGCGCAACAGCCGCAGGTGATACGAGACGAGGTTTTGCGGTTCGTCGACGGCGGCGGCCAGTTCCCGCACCCGGTGGTCGCCGGCCGCGAGTTCGGTCAGCAGCGCCCAGCGCACCGGATGCGAGGCCATCCGCATCAGCTGGGGAACCACCGCCCGATCGGTCGCCGCCACCCTTCGCACAATACATCAAACAGATTTGATAGGTTACCGGCCGTGAACGCGACGAACCCCGAGCTTCGACGAAGCCTGGGTGTGTTCGACGCGGTCGTGATCGGGTTGGGCTCGATGATCGGCGCCGGGATTTTCGCCGCACTCGGCCCCGCCGCGCGTGCCGCCGGCTCGGGGCTGCTGGTGGGGCTGGCGCTGGCGGCGGTGGTGGCCTATTGCAACGCCACCTCGTCGGCTCGGCTGGCCGCCCTGTACCCGGCCTCCGGCGGCACTTATGTGTATGGCCGCCAGCGGCTCGGGGAGTTCTGGGGATATCTGGCGGGGTGGGGCTTTGTCGTCGGCAAGACCGCCTCCTGCGCGGCGATGGCATTGACCGTCGGCTCCTACGCGTGGCCCGCGCAGGCGCACGCGGTGGCCGTCGCCGCGGTGGTCGCGCTGACGGCGGTGAACTACGCCGGGATGCAGAAGTCGGCCTGGCTGACCCGCGTCATCGTCGCGGTGGTGCTGGCCGTGCTGGCCGCGGTGGTCGTGGCCGCGTTCACCTCTCGCAGCGTCGGCGCCGATCACCTGCGCCTGACCGGTGTCACTGCGGGCGGGGTGATCCAGGCCGCGGGGCTGTTGTTCTTCGCGTTCGCGGGCTATGCGCGGATCGCCACGCTGGGCGAGGAGGTCCGCGACCCCGCGCGCACCATCCCGCGGGCGATCCCCCTCGCGCTCGGCATCGCCCTGGCTGTCTACGCGTTGGTGGCCGTTGCCGCACTCAGCGCGCTGGGACCGCGGCGGCTGGCCGATTCCCCGGCACCGCTGTCGGATGCGGTGCGGGTGGCGGGAATCGGCTGGCTGGTGCCCGTGGTCGGGGTGGGTGCGACGGTGGCGGCGGTGGGTTCGTTGCTCGCGCTGATCCTCGGGGTCTCCCGCACCACCCTGGCCATGGCGCGCGACCACCACCTCCCCCATGTGCTGACCGCCGTGCACCCGAGGTTCCGGGTGCCCCACCGGGCCGAGCTGGTGATCGGGGCCATCGTGTCGGTGTCGGCCGCCATCGTCGACCTGCGGGGCGCGATCGGCTTTTCCTCCTTTGCCGTGCTGATCTACTACGCCGTCGCCAACGCCTCCGCGTTCACCCTGCGGCCCGACGAGGGCCGCCCGCGCCGCGCGATCCCGGTGATCGGGCTAATCGGGTGCGTGGTCCTGGCATTCGCGATGCCGCCGTCTTCGGTGCTGGCGGGCGCGATCGTGCTGGGCATCGGCGTCGCGGCCTATGCGCTTCGGCGCGCGGCACGACCCACCGATCGAGCCTGAGCCGACGCCGGCCTTGCCGACTGATTCGATAAGTGTTTATATAGATGGATGTCGAATCAGTCGCCGGCGTGCTGCCCGACGCTCGGGGCGGCGACCATGGACGAGGCGCAGGCAGTCGACCTGGCGGCGATGTTCAAGGCGTTGGCCGACCCGGTGCGCCTGCGCCTGCTGAGCCTGATCGCCGGCCACCCGGGCGGCGAGGCCTGCGTCTGCGAAATTTCGGCGACTTTCGACGTCTCGCAGCCGACGATTTCTCATCACCTCAAGCTGCTGCGCGCGGCCGGTCTGCTGGACTGCGAGCGGCGCGGCACCTGGGTGTACTACTGGGTGATTCCCGCTGCTTTGCACCAGCTCTCAGCGGTCCTGCGGGTGGGCGACCCCTCGTGACCCAAACCCCGACGTCGGCGCCCGCCGCCGACGCGGTCGCCACCCGCCTGTCCACGCTGGATCGGTTCCTGCCGGTGTGGATCGCGGCGGCGATGGCCGCAGGGTTGCTGCTGGGCCGCCTCATCCCGGGGCTGGGGTCGGCGTTGAGCGCGGTTGCCGTGCAAGGCATTTCGCTGCCCATCGCGATCGGCCTGCTGGTCATGATGTATCCGGTGTTGGCCAAAGTGCGCTACGACCGACTCGACGAGGTCACCGGCGACCGCCGCCTGCTGGTGACCGCGCTGGCGCTCAATTGGCTGATTGGGCCCGCGGTGATGTTCGCCCTGGCCTGGCTGTTGCTGCCGGACCTGCCGGAGTACCGCACCGGGCTGATCATCGTCGGGCTGGCGCGCTGCATCGCCATGGTCATCATCTGGAACGACCTGGCGCGTGGGGACCGCGAAGCCGCGGCCGTGCTGGTCGCGTTCAACTCGCTGTTTCAGGTTGCCATGTTCGCCGCGCTGGGCTGGTTCTACCTGTCCGTGCTGCCCGGCTGGCTGGGTTTGCCTCAAACCGGTATCGCCGTCTCCCCTTGGCAGATCGCGCAATCCGTGCTCGTGTTCCTCGGCGTCCCGCTGCTGGCCGGATACCTGTCGCGCCGCCTCGGTGAACGGTCGCGGGGGCGCGATTGGTACGAGAACCGCTTCCTGCCGCGCGTCGCCCCGTGGGCCCTGTACGGATTGCTGTTCACCATCGTCCTCCTGTTCGCCCTGCAGGGCCACCAAATCACCTCGCGGCCATGGGATGTCGCCCGCATCGCGATCCCACTGCTGGCCTACTTCGCGATCATGTGGGCCGGCGGATATGCCCTGGGATTGCTGCTGCGGCTCGGCTATGCCCGCACCACCACGCTGGCGTTCACCGCCGCCGGCAACAATTTCGAGTTGGCCATCGCCGTGGCGATCGCGACCTATGGCGCCGCGTCGGGGCAGGCCCTGGCCGGGGTCGTCGGGCCGTTGATCGAAGTGCCCGTCCTCGTCGGGCTGGTCTACGTATCCCTCGCGCTGCGAACCCGGTTGTTCCGGGAGCCGTAACCGATGGCCGACAAACCCAGCGTCCTGTTCGTCTGCGTCCACAACGCCGGGCGGTCGCAGATGGCGGCCGGCTTGCTGAGGCACCTCGCGGGAGAGCGCATCGAGATCCGCTGCGCGGGAACCGAACCCGCCGAGGCGGTCAACCCCGTTGCCATCGCGGCGATGGCCGAAATCGGAATCGACATCGCGGCCGCCACCCCCGCGATCCTCACGGCAGACGCGGCGCGCAGCAGCGACGTGGTGATCACCATGGGCTGCGGGGACGCCTGCCCGTACTTTCCCGGGGTGTCCTACCGCGACTGGAAACTGCCCGACCCCGCCGGCCAACCGCTGGGCACCGTGCGCGCCATCCGCGACGACATCGCCGGCCGCGTCCGCGCGTTGATCGCCGAACTCCTGCCCACGTCCACCCCCTCATGACGACCCGCACCCGCAGAAAGGAATGAACATGTCCCGCGTGCAGCTAGCCCTCAACGTCGACGACCTCGACGAGGCGATCGCGTTTTACTCCAAGCTGTTCGACACCGAACCCGCCAAGGTCAAGCCCGGCTACGCCAACTTCGCCATCGCCGAACCGCCGCTCAAGCTGGTGCTGTTCGAGAATCCGGGCCACGGCGGCACGCTCAACCATCTCGGCGTCGAGGTGTCGTCCACGGACGCGGTGCACGCCGAAATCGGCCGTCTCGGCGCCCACGGGCTCTTCACCGAGGAAGAGATGAACACCACCTGCTGCTTTGCCGCCCAGGACAAGGTGTGGGTCACCGCCCCCGGCGGTGAAAGCTGGGAGGTCTACACCGTCCTGGCCGACTCCGACACCTTCGGGCCCGCCAGCGGCGAAGCCGAAGAGGCCTGCTGCCAGGCGTAGGTGCCCCCACGGCGATTCCCGGCCGGCCCGAACGGGAAGACTGAACGGGTGGCCGAGCCCGGAACGGAAGCATTCGAAAAGCTGGTGGCGCTGCTGAACTATCCGATGTTCGTGGTGACCACGCACGCCGACGGCGTCGACGCCGGCTGCCTGGTCGGTTTCGCCAGCCAAACCAGCATCCACCCGCCGCGTTTCCTGGTCGGCCTTTCCAAGAAGAACCACACGTTCCGGGTGGCCACCGGGGCCAGCCACCTGGCTGTGCACGTGTTCGACCGCGAGCACATCGATGTCGTGGAATTCTTCGGCAGCCAGACCGGCGACGCGGTCAACAAGTTCGAGCGGTGCTCGTGGCATCGCGGCCCTGCGCGGCTGCCCATCCTCGACGACGCGGCCGCCTGGTTCGCCGGCAGGATCCTCGATCGGTTCTCCCTGGGCGACCACGTCGGGCACTTGTTGGAGCCGGTGGATGGTCGCCCGCCGCAGGAACTGGAGGAATGGGTGTCATTCGGCGACGTGCGCCACCTGGAACCGGGTCACGAGGCCTGACGTGACCGAGTCCGCACGGGTGGGCGCCGTCGGCGACATCACCGAATTGGCGTCGTTCTACGCCGATCCCCCGGACGGCGTGCGCGCCAACATGATCTTCAGCGCCGACGGCGCCGCCGCCTTCGGTGGCCGCGCCGGACCGCTGTCGTGTCCCACCGATCAGCACCTGCTGCGGATCCTGCGCAGCTTCGCCGACGTGGTGCTGGTCGGTGCCGGCACCGCGCGCGCCGAAAACTATGGCCCGGTGCGGTTGACCGATGCGCAACGGCAGAAGCGGCACGCCGAAGGGCGGACCGCGCCGCCACCGATCGCCGTGGTCAGCAGCAGCGGTGAACTGCCGGCCAGGCTGTTCAGCGACCCCGACCAGCCGCCGATCCTGGTGACCTGCGCACGGTCGCCCGCCCGGCACGACGTCGGCAACGACCCGCGGGCCGTCGTCGTCGGCGACGACTCCGTCGACGTCAGCCGCGCCGTCGAGTTGCTGCGCGAACAAGGCATGCGCCGCATCCTGTGCGAGGGCGGACCCACCCTGCTCGACAAGTTGGTGGACGCCGACGCCATCGCCGAAATCTGCGTGACCCTGGCGCCCAAGCTGGCTGGGGGCCAGCCCGTGGGCCTGCGACGGCCCGCGCGGCTGTCGGTGCCGGTCGCGATGCGGCTCGAGCACGCGCTGGCCTGCGACGACTACCTGTATCTGAAATACCGCCGTTGACTGGTCAGCCGCGGGGATAGCCCCGGCGGACCGTCCGGTCCAGAATGCCCAGGGTCGCCCGCAACGCGCCCTCGGACAGTACCGGGAAGATTCCGGCGTCCCGCCACTTCGCGTCGATGTTCGACCAGTCGTAGAACGAGGTGACCACGGTGGAAACGCCGTCGCCGGCCGGTTCGAGCAGGTAACCGTAGAGATGGCCGATCTGCGGGCGGATCTGGCCGAGAACCGTCCACGAGATCAGCCGATCCTGCTCGAACTCTTCGATGCTGACGGTGACGTCGTACTTGCCGAGCTGCGGGAAGTCATTGAGCGACTCGCGGTCCATGTGCACCACGAAGCTGTCCCCGGCACCCGTCACCGATTCGCCGTCGGCGTCCTGGAGCATCCCCGAGGAGTCGATCGCGACGTGGCCGTGCGGATCGCACAGCACCGCGAAGATGTCGGCGGCGGGCGCCGGGATGGTGCGACTGGTCTCGATGCGTTCGGTCATGCGTCCTCGCAGCCAGCGGAGATAGCCATAAATTGCGTCGCGGGTAACTCTACGTCGCCCGGTGCGGTTGAGGGCAGTGCCGCGGCGATTGCTGGACGGCCGCTCGGCATGCAGCGAGTCACGCGGCTTCCTATGATGAAAGCTTGGAATATTTTCATCGAATTGCCTGCGCGACACTGCCTTCAGCCCATCGTCGTCCGACCACTCGCGGGCACCGGAGAGGAGGATCACCGGCCACGTGAGCGATGCAAACGGCGAGGACGAATACCGCAACCTGGCGGTGAACCGATTGCGGCCCGGCGAGCTGCACTGGGCGCTCAACCACGACTCGGTGCACGGGATCGCCTACGCGTTCCGCAATCCCGTCGCCGTCGCCGAATCGCTCGACGACCCGCACGACGATCGAAAGACGTATCTGATCCGGGTCAGGCGCGACGACTTGGCCAACGCCCTGGGAAAGATCAACGACTGGATCGTCAAAAATCCCGGCCCCGCGGGGATGCAGGCTTACGGCTTCGTCCGGGCGCTGTCCCGCGAGGGTCTCAGCGAACGCAAAGCCGGCGACGAGGAATGCCGCTGAGCCCCTGCCCACGCCGTCCGGCCCGCAGGTCCCACGCCCAGCAAAGTCGCCATGAGCTGGCTTTCTCGCTATTCACGGTGCCCGGGCGCCGCCGAAGCCATTAGCCTTATGCCTGGCAGGCCATGCTTGTAGGTGATTGCGGCCCCGGATGAGGAGTCGGCGATGGGTGACACGACCGCGGATTCGCGGGAGGGTTCGCAGTTCGGGCCGTATCGGCTGCGGCGGCTGGTGGGTCGCGGCGGCATGGGCGACGTCTACGAGGCCGAGGATACGGTGCGCGAACGCATCGTGGCGCTCAAGCTCATGTCGCAGACGCTGTCCAGCGATCCGGTCTTCCGCTCGCGCATGCAGCGCGAGGCCCGCACCGCGGGGCGGCTGCAGGAGCCCCACGTCGTGCCGATTCATGACTTCGGCGAGATCGACGGCCAGCTGTACGTGGACATGCGCCTGATCGACGGCAAGAACCTGGCCACCACGCTGAGCCGGTTCGGGCCGCTGGCGCCGCCGCGCGCCGTGGCGATCGTGCGCCAGATCGGCTCGGCGCTCGACGCGGCGCACGCGGCCGGGGTGATGCATCGCGACGTCAAGCCGGAGAACATTCTCGTCAGCGCCGACGATTTCGCCTATCTCGTCGACTTCGGGATCGCGAGCGCGACGTCGGACGACAAGCTGACGCAGTTCGGCACCACCGTGGGCACGGTCAAATACATGGCGCCGGAGCGGTTCAGCGACAGCGAAGTGACCTACCGCGCCGACATCTACGCGCTGACCTGCGTGCTCTATGAGTGCCTGACGGGGACCCCGCCGTACACGGGCGACACCATCAGCGTGATGGGGGCGCACCTCAACCAGGCAATCCCGCGGCCCAGTGTCGCGCGGCCGAGCATCCCGGTGGCCTTCGACGCCGTGATCGCCCGCGGCATGGCCAAGGACCCCGCCGCGCGCTATGCGACGTGCGGCGACCTGTCGTCGGCCGCCTACGCCGCGCTGGCCACACCCGATCAGGATCGGGCCACCGACATCCTGGAGCGCAGCCAGGTGGCCAAGCTGCCCGCGGCGTTCGCCGGCCAGCAGCCCAGCGGCTACGCGTCGGTGCCGTCCGCCGTGGCCAACCACGCGCCGCCCCAGGGCCCGGTGTGGCCCGCGACCCCGGCGACCGGGTCACCGGTCATCGGCGGTGGACCGGTGCCACAGCCGACGGGATGGCCCGGAACTCCGCCTTGGGGCACGGGCGATATGGGGAGCACCGGCGCACCGCCGTGGGGACAGCCGCCCCGGGGCGGGCACAAGCCGTGGCTGTGGGTGGGCGCCGCCGTGACCGTCGTGGTCGCCGTCGCCGGCGTATTGGCCGTCGTCGCCGCCCATCCGTGGCAATCGTCTTCGTCCCGGCCCACGCCCGCCCCGACGTCGGCGCCACCCCCGCCGGACGCGGTCGAGCTCAAAGTGCTCGACGACGGCGTGTCCATCGGCAGCGCGGCGGCACCGACGACGATCGACATCTTCAACGAGCCCATCTGCCCGCCGTGCGGCAGCTTCATCCGGTCCAATGCGAGCGACATCGAAAGCGCGGTGAACAACAAGAAGCTGGCGGTGCGCTATCACCTGCTCAACTTCCTCGACGACAAGTCGCATAGCAAAACCTACTCGACTCGCGCGGTGGCTGCCACGTATTGCGTTGCGGCGCAGAATGATCCGAAGCTCTACAGCGACTTCTACTCCGGCCTGTTCGCCAGCACCTTCCAGCCCGCAGAGAACGCCCCCGAGGATCGCACCGACGGCGAACTGGCGCAGTTGGCCAAGACCGTCGGCGCCGATGCCAGCGTGATCGACTGCATCAAAGCCGGTGACGATGTCGCCACCGCCAAAGCCAAGGCCGCGGCCGGGGACGCGACGTTGAGCGGGCTCAACGCCACCGGCACGCCATTCGTGTGGGACGGCACCAAGTCGGTGAACTATCAGGATCCGACCTGGCTCACCAAACTGATCGGATAAGCCGCCGACGGCGTTGCCGCGCCGGGTGATTTGCCCCGGCCACGCGGCGTTAGGGGTGCGGTGTGGGAGGCGTTGGCGCCGAGGGTGTTTGCGGCGGCCCCATCATCCCACCCGGGCCCATCATCCCGCCCGGCCCCATCATGCCGCCCATTCCGCCGGGCCCCATCATGCCGCCCATTCCGCCGGTTCCCATCATCGGGCAGCTACCGGAGTGTCCGACGTAATACCCGCGGTACCAGCCGTAGTGGCTGCCCGAGGACCAGCCCAACAGCAGCCCCCAGAACAGAATCACCGAGACGACGAAGAGCGTCCCGGCAACGATGACCACCCACGCCGCGGCTTGGCCCAAGCGGCTGGATGCGCCATACCGGTTGTCGTGCCGGGGCGGCCCGGTCGCGGTGGTCGGTTCGATTGTGGATTCGGGTGTTTCCGTCATGGCTTGCAGGATCGCACAGGAATACCCCATGGGGGTAGGGACCATTGGCCCTAGTTTGTGGGCCCCCGGAAGCCGGTCAGTCGCCGGTGCGCGCGAATTTGATATCGACGTCGGTGCTCTTGCAGGGCGACGGCGGCCCGGTCACGTCCTCGTGACCGTGTCCGCTGATCAGCGGAATCGGGTCCTGCGGGGGCTGGGGCATCGGGAAGTGCGCGACGATCCTGGTGTGCTCCATGGCGCCGCCCCGCGTGCAGGGCATGTCGAATTCGCGGTCGTAAGTCCAAGCCCCGCCATCGAATACCAGCGCCATGGCCGACAGCGGTGGTTTGTGGAAGAAGCTCAGGCACCGGTCACCGTTGCGCAGGCAGTCCGTACGGACCACGAAGTCGTTCTGCTCGCGGTAACCGTTCGGCTGCGTGCCCGTCTCCTGGTAATGGCCGTGCACACCCACGGCCGGCGACACGACCCGCGGCGGCAGGGCGTTCGGATCGGCCATGCTCGTGACGTCGACATCGCCGGTGCGGGTGAAGGTCACGCTTCGTTTGTTGGCGCACCCCTTGGCCATCATCTCGGTGGCCTCGCCGGCCAGCGTGCCGTCGGGACGCGGTTGCAGCGTGAACGTCTCCCAGATTTCACCGTCGGCCTTGCCGCACGTGCTCGAGCCGGCGCTCACGGCCAGCCAGCTTCCGTTGACCTGGTCCAGCACCATGGTCGGCACCTGCATGGTCTCGCCGGTCAGGCGTGTCGCGATCGCCACGCACCCGGTGGGACGGCACGCGGAACTCACGCCCCACGTCTCCGTGGTCGGCGCGGCGCCCGGCGGCGGCATGCCCTCGATGCTGGTGATCCGCGCGAAGTCGGCCCGGTAGACACCCGTGAACGGACCGGCGTTAGGCGGCGGGGTCGGGGCGGCCGTGGGCGCCGCAGCGGGCGACGGCCGGTGGGACTGGGTGAGCCGATCCCCCGCCCAGACGCCGCCCGCGATCAGCGCCGCGACGCCCGCCAGCGCGGGGATCAGGACGGCCGGGCGGCGGCGCAACCGTTTCGTCGGCCGCAGCGGCGCGGTGGGCCCGGCCCCGCCGAACGAGGGCTGAGTGACTTCGTTGTCGGGGCGGGGCGGAATCTGGCCGGCATAGGCGTAGCCCGGGCCGGCCTGCTGGCCGAGGTGGGCGGCGAACTCCCCGCAGCTGCCGAATCGCTGCGAAGGCTCCTTGGCCATCGCGGTGGCGAACACCGGGTCCAGCGCGGCCAGCTCCGGCCGCCGTGCACCGATGGAGGGCGGCGCGGCGTTGACGTGCTGGCTGATCACCACTGCGGGATTGGCATCGACGTAGGGCGCCGCACCGGTCAGCAGGTGAAAAGCCGTGCAGGCCAAGGCGTATTGATCGGCGCGCCCGTCGATGGGCTCGCCCTTGAGCTGCTCGGGCGCCGCGTAGGCGACCGTGCCGACCGTCATGTTGGTCGCGGTCAGACCGGTGGCATCCTCGATGCGCCGGGCGATACCGAAGTCGGCCAGAAACACCCGCCGGTCCTGACCGTCGGGGTCGGTCAACAGGATGTTGGCGGGCTTGACGTCGCGGTGCAGCAGCCCGCGATGGTGGGCGTAGTCCAGCGCCGAGGCAACCGCGGTGATGATCGACACCACCCCGTCGAGCGGCAGTCCGCCGGGGTCGTTTTCGAGCAGCAGCCGGCCCGCGTCGGTGCCGGGCACGTAGGCCATCGAGATCCAGAAGTGGCCGTCCTCCTCGCCGCGGTCGTGGACTCGCACGATGTGCGGGTGTGACAACCCCGCCGCCAGGTCGGCCTCGCGCGCGAAACGGGCCCGGAATTCCGCGTCGGCGGTCAGTTCCGGCGGCAGCACCTTCAGCGCGTCCTCGCGCGGCAGCCGTGGGTGCGCCGCCAGGTACACCTGGCCCATGCCGCCCGATCCCAGCAGCCGACGGATCGTGTATCCGGCAAACACCTGGCCGACCGCGAGCGGCATGGCGAGATCGTAAGTCTTGCCCTCGGGGGTTTTGCGCACTTCCGATCCTTTCGGCCACAGGGCGATCGCCCGTCAGCAGAAAGGTTGCGGCACCGAACTTGCCAGAACTTGGTGAAGTCCTTGCGGAATTCTTGCGCTGCGTGCGCGGATCGCCGGGCGTGAGGGCCGCGGATCACCGCCGCTTACGCGGCCGGCCCCCACGCCCGACGAAGTCCGTCACAGGATGTACAACATCTCCTGGTAGGTGGGAAGCGGCCACAGATCGTCGGCGACAACGCTTTCCAGCGTGTCGACGGCCGTGCGCACGGCTTCCATCGCCGGTAGCAGCTCGTGCTGGGCGTGCGTGGCCTCTTCGAGGGCCGACGATGCCGAGTGGCCCGTCAGTGCAGACTTCAACGTCGCCAACGCCGCGGACAGATCGGCAATCGGAGCCGAAACTCCTTCCAATGCAGCCATACTCGGCTCCACGCCGGCCTTTTTCAAGGCCGCGACGTTCTGCGCAAGCTCCGTCTGGTAGCGGATCGCGGCCGGGAGGATGACCGTCGTCCCGATCTCGAGCGCCAGCTTTGCTTCGACCGCGATGGTCAGCGCGTACTGCTCCAGCCGGACCTCGTAGCGGCTGTGCAGTTCGCGGTCGTTGAACACGCCGTACTTCTCGAAGAGTTCGATCGATTCCGGCTTGATCAGCTCGGGGATCGCGTCCAGCGTGGTCTTCAGGTTCGGCAGGCCCCGCTCGGCCGCCTCGATCTGCCAGTTCTCCGAATACCCGTCCCCGTTGAACACCACCGCGCCGTGTTCGGTGATGACGTCGGTGAGCAGCTTCTGTACCGCCGCATCGAAGTCCTCGCCGTCTGCGACGGCTTTCTCCAAGATAGAGGCCATGTAGTCGAACGAGTCGGCCATGATCGTGTTGAGCACGATCATCGGCACGGCAACGGTCTGCCCAGAACCCGGGGCCCGGAATTCAAACCTGTTGCCGGTGAACGCGAACGGACTGGTGCGGTTGCGGTCGCCGGCATCGGTCGGCAGCGGGGGCAGCGTGTCGACACCGATGATCATGGTGCCCTTGCCCTTCGACGATGTGGCCGCGCCTTTGGCGATCTGCTCGAACACGTCGGCGAGCTGCTCTCCGAGGAAGATCGAGATGATCGCCGGCGGTGCCTCGTTGGCGCCCAACCGGTGGTCGTTGGTGGCCGACGCCACCGACACCCGGAGCAGCCCGGCGAACTTGTGCACGGCACGGATCACCGCCGCACAGAACACCAGGAACTGGGCGTTCTCGTGCGGGGTGTCGCCCGGGACGAGAAGCGAACCCAATTCGGCGTTGCCCACCGAGAAGTTGACGTGCTTGCCCGAGCCGTTGACGCCGGCGAACGGCTTCTCGTGGAACAGGCATTCCATCCCGTGCTTCTTGGCGATCGTCTTAAAGATCGTCATCAGCAGCTGCTGGTGGTCGGAGGCGATATTGGCACGCTCGAACATCGGCGCCACCTCGAACTGGCCCGGGGCCACCTCGTTGTGCCGGGTTTTGGCGGGAATGCCCAGTTTGAACAGCTCCCGCTCGGTGTCCATCATGAAACCGAGGACGCGCTCGGGCACCGCGCCGAAGTAGTGGTCGTCGAACTCCTGCCCTTTGGGCGGCTTCGCACCGAACACCGTGCGGCCGGCGTTGACCAGGTCCGGCCGGGCCAGGAAGAAGTGCCGGTCGACCAGGAAGTACTCCTGCTCCGGGCCGCAGAACGACACGACCTTGTTGAGCTCCTTGTGGCCGAACAGCTTCAGGATGCGCTCGGCGTGGATGCCCATGGCCTGCTGGCTGCGCAGCAGCGGTGTCTTGTAGTCCAGTGCCTCGCCGGTCATCGACACGAAAACCGTTGGGATGCAGAGCGTGTTGCCGTTCGGGTTCTCCAGAATGTAAGCCGGGCTGGTGACGTCCCAGCCGGTGTAGCCGCGCGCTTCGAAGGTGCTGCGCAGCCCACCCGAGGGGAAGCTGGAGGCGTCGGGCTCGCCCTGGATGAGGGTCTTGCCGGCGAACTCGGCGAGCGTCTGCCCGTCCGAGATGGGCTCCAGGAAGCTGTCATGCTTCTCGGCGGTCAGGCCGGTCATCGGGTAGAACACGTGGGCGTAGTGGGTGGCACCCTTCTCCAGCGCCCAGTCCTTCATGGCCACCGCCACCGTGTCGGCGACCGCGGGGTCGAGCTTGGCGCCTTTCTCGATGGTGGCCACGATGGACTTGAACACCGACTTGGGCAGTCGCGCCTGCATTTCCGCCTTGGTGAAGACGTTCGAGCCGAAAATCTCGCCCGGGGTCTCCCCGGGCACGAAGCTGATGGCCGGGGGAACATACGCCTCGACGTTGTTGATCGCCTGCAGACGGACAGCGTTTCCGCTCAATTGAATTCCTATCGCTGGGGGGCCCCACGGTTCACGTGGCGGACGACGGACCGCCCCACCATAGGAACGTTCGATGGCAAATCTGTTACGCCCGTGTCAACGCTGGGTCCGCGATGGTTGCGATCGTGAGACGCGTGCCGGGGTGGCGGCTAGCGCTTGCGGGGCGCTTCCTCGTCGCGCGCGGCGTCGGCCACCGTCAAGGGCAGCGCCAGCTCTTCCAGCGGGCGCCGCTCGGCGGCGACGCCCAGCCACAGCTCGATCAGGCCCGCGACGGCCATCACCGCCGCTCCGATGAGGAACGACCAGACCACCTCACCGCGCTGCCCGGAATTGATCAACTGGCCGAACAGCAGCGGGCCGCTGATGCCGCCGATCGCCGTCCCGACCGCGTAGAAGAACGCGATCGCCAGCGCCCGGGTCTCCATCGGGAAGATCTCGCTGACGGTCAAGTAGGCCGCGCTCGCCCCCGCCGAGGCCAAGAAGAACGCCATCGCGAGGACGGCGATGAACGTCCAGGCGCCGCCGGTCCCCGTCACGAACACCACCGCCAACACGACGGCGACGACGGCCGAGCCGATGTAGGTCGCGCTGATCATCGGTTTGCGGCCGACGGTGTCGAACAGGTGCCCGAGGGCCAGGGGGCCGACGAAATTGCTGAGCGCCCAAAGGATGAAGAACAGCGGCACCTTCGCGGACGGAACCCCGTAGAAGCCGCTCAACAGCGTGCCGAGGTTGAACGTCACCCCGTTGTAGAGGAACGCCTGCCCGATGAACAGCGCCAGCCCGAGCACCGCGCGCCGGGGGTACAGCGTGAACGCCACCCTGGCGATCTCCCGGAACGAAATCGTCTCGCGTTGGCGGACTTTGAGCGGGCGGCCCCCCGGCTGCGGCAGCGGCTTACCGGTGTCGCGCTGCACTTCCGCCTCGATCTCGCCAACGACCCGCTCGGCCTCCTCCGCGCGGCCGTGGATGAACAACCACCGGGGACTTTCCGGGACGTTGCGCCGGACGAGTAGCACGAAGATGCCGAAAATGGCGCCGACGCCAAATGCGAGCCGCCACCCGATGTTCGGCGCGAAATTCGAGGTGTCCAGGAGGACCAGGGCGCCGGCCGCTCCCGCCGCCGACCCCAGCCAGTAGGTCCCGTTGATCATCAGGTCCACCCGACCGCGCACGCGCGCGGGAATCAACTCGTCGATCGCCGAATTGATCGCCGCGTATTCGCCGCCGATGCCGGAGCCGGTGAAGAAGCGGGCGATGAAGAAATACCAAGGGGCGAAAGCGAATGCGGTCGCGACGGTGGCGGCCAGGTACACCGCGAGGGTCAGGATGAACAGGCTGCGCCGCCCGAAGCGGTCGGTCAGGTGACCGAAGAACAGCGCGCCCAGGCAGGCCCCGGCGATGTAGAACGCCGCCGCCATCCCGATCTGCGCGGCGTTGAGCTCGATGCCGCTGCCCTTTTCGGTGAGGCGGGAGGACACGTTGCCCACCATGGTGACCTCGAGGCCGTCGAGGATCCAGACGCCGCCGAGGCCGACGACGACCCGCCAGTGAAATCGCGACCAGGGCAGCCGGTCCAGCCGGGCCGGCACCTGGGTGGTGATCGTTCCGGTTTGCACGCCTGCGCTCATCTGACTCCTATCCGGGTGAGCAGAGAATTACCCAAACAAGCGGTGGGGCAAGCCTCAATCCCGGTCCGGGCGTGACTCCTCGGGGGTCCAGGCCAGCGGCTGGCCCGGCTGACCCGGGAAAAGGTAGTCGATGAAAGCCGCGGCGGTGGGCTGGGGTTCGTGGTTGGCCAGCCCGGGTCGCTCGTTGGCTTCGATGAAGGCGTATTCGGCGCCGGTGACATCGGGGACGAGCAGGTCGATGCCCGTCACGGGGATGCCGATCGCCTCGGCCGCGGCCACCGCAACGCGGCACAGTTCCTGGTTCACCACGGCGGTGACATCGTGGATGGTGCCGCCCTGATGCAGGTTGGCGGTGCGCCGGACGCGAAGCCGTGTCCCCTGGGGCAGCACGTCATCCAGCGTCCAACCGCCTTCGGCGACCGTCGCCTCGGTGAGGTCGTCGATCGGGATCTTGGACTCCCCACCGGTGGCCGCCGAGCGGCGGCGGCTCTCGGCCGCGATCAGGTCGCGGATGGTGTGCTCCCCCGTGCCGATGATCTCGGGCGGCAGCCGCAGCGCGGCGGCGACCACCCGGCCATCGATCACCACGAGCCGCAGGTCGTCGCCCTGGACCCGCTCCTCGATCAACACCTCCGGGTAGTGCTGCCGCGCCCGCGCCACGGCCGCGGCCAGCTCGTCGGGGCCCTTCTCGGCGGGCACGCCCACAGTGATGCCCTTGCCCTGCTCCCCGCGGGTCGGTTTGACGACGACCTCACCGACCTCCTGCAGGAATGCGTAGTCGCCGTCGTCGAAGGTGGCCAGGCGGGCGCGCGGCACGGTGATACCCGCCTCGGAGACCAGGCGCCGCGTCAACCGCTTGTCATCGCAACGGCACATCGCGACCGCCGAGGTGAACTCGGACAGCGATTCGCGGGTGATCACGCTGCGGCCGCCGTGGGTGAGCCGGATCTCGCCGGCCTCGGCGTCGAGGACCTCGACCCAGATCCCGCGGCGCATCGCCTCGTCGGCGATGATCCGGGCGTAGGGGTTGAGATCCTCGACGGTTTCCGGGGGCGCGGTGAACAGCGGCTCGTTGATCGCGTTCTTCCGCTTGATCGCCAGCACTGGAACGCGGACGAAGCCGAGCTTTTCGTAGAGGCCGATGGCCGCGGCGTTGTCGTGTGCCACCGACAGATCCATGTAGGCGCGCCCGGCCCGCCGGAAATGGTTGGCCAGGGCCCGGGTCAGGGCCTCACCCACCCCGGGCAGCGCCGCGGCGGGGTCGACGGCCAGGGTCCACAGGCTCGAGCCCTCCTCCGGATCGGAGAAGAGCAACTCGTGGTCGACGCCCGTCACCGTGCCCACCACGGCGCCGTCGTCGTCCCGCACGGCGACCAGGTAGGTCACCGCCTCCGCGTTCAGGTGGTTGTCCCAGATCGTCTCGACCGGCGCCGGCACCATGCCGCACCGCACGAACACGCGGTTCATGGCGTCGGCGTCGGCGGGGTCGTTGAGGGTGCGCACCGTCATGCCGACCGGCGAGGGCGCCGAGTCTTCCTCCCCCGGATGAAAGCGCAGCCGATAGGTGTGGCTGGGGTCGATGAACAGCTCGGTCGGCGCCCCGGCGACCACCACGTGGGACTCGCGCGCGTAGATACAGATGTCGCGCCGGCCCGGGACCTCCCGGCGCAGCGTCTCGGCCAGGGTGTCCGCATCCGCGAAGGTCTGGCCGAAAATGAGACGGCCCCAACCCATTTCGAGCTCGACATCCTTGGCCATCGCGTCGACCAGCTCGGGGGGCGAGGCGTCGTGCAGGCCCATCGTGATGGCTTCGGTGTGGTCCTCGGAGGGGTCGACGGCCGTCATGCGGCCTGCCCGGTCACGCCATTGCGCTGCAACCACAGCTCCAGCAGGGCGATCTGCCACAGTTCGTTGGCGCGCAGGGGGGTGAGCTTGCCGTTCGGGTCGGCCAGCAGGGCATCGACCGCTTCGGCGTTGAACAGCCCGCGCTCCTTGGCCACCGGCGCGTACAGGGCGTCGCGCACCAGATCCAGATAGGGCCCCTCGAGGTGGGTCAGCGCCGGAACCGGGAAGTAGCCCTTGGGCCGGTCGATGACCTCTGACGGAATCACCCGCCGCGCAGCCTGTTTGAGGACGCCCTTGCCTTCGTGGGCGATCTTCAACTCGGGGGGGCAGCTCGCCGCCAGCTCGACCAACTCGTGATCGAGGAAGGGAACCCGGCCCTCCAGCCCCCAGGCCATCGTCATGTTGTCGACCCGCTTCACCGGATCGTCGACCAGCATCACCGTCGTATCCAGCCGCAGCGCACGGTCGATGCCGGTCTCGGCGCCGGCGCGGGCGAAGTGCTCGCTGACGAACCGCTCGCTGGGGTCGCCCTGCGCGAAATAGGCCGGTCCCAACAGGTCTCGGACGCCCAGCGAATCGCGATCGAAGAAGGCGCTGCGGTATTCGGCGACCGCCCCGGGCAGCGTCGCGGCCGCCGGCGAACCCATCGGCGGGTACCAGTGGTAGCCCGCGAACACCTCGTCGGCACCCTGACCCGATTGCACCACCTTCACATGGCGTGCGACTTCCTGGCTGAGCAGGTAGAAGGCCACGCAGTCGTGGCTGACCATCGGCTCGCTCATCGCGCCGATCGCCCCGTCGAGCGCGGGCAGCATCCGGTCGGTGCCGATGCGGATCTGATGGTGGTCGGTGTCGAAGCGTCGGGCGATGATGTCCGACCACCGGAACTCGTCGCCCTCGACGCCACCCGCCGAGTCGAAGCCGATGGAGAAGGTCGACAACCCGTGCTGACCGGCCTCGGCGAGCAGCCCGACGATCAGGCTGGAGTCGACGCCACCGGAGAGCAGGCAGCCGACGGGAACGTCGGCGACGAGCCGGCGCTCGACCGCGACCCGCAGCGCGGACAGCACCGCGTCCTCCCAGTCGCGCTCGGACCAGTCGGCACGGTCGTCGCGCCTGCTGAAGTCGGGCGTCCAGTAGGTGGTGGTGGCCCGCCGCCCGTCGGGCTCGATGGCGAGGAGCGAGCCGGGCGGGACCTTGCGCACGCCGCGCAGGATCGTCAGCGGCGCCGGCACCACCGAGTGGAACGTCATGTAGTGGTGCAGGGCGACCGGATCGATGCGGGTGTCCACGCCGCCGCCGGCCAGCAGCGCCGGCAGTGTCGAGGCGAACCGGATCCGGTGGGCGTCCTCGGTCAGGTAGAGCGGTTTGATGCCGAGCCGGTCGCGGCCGAGCAGGACCCGGCCGCTGTCCCTTTCGACGATGGCGAAGGCGAACATCCCGTGCAGGTGGCTGACGAAGTCGTCGCCCCAGCGGTGGTAGGCCTTGAGCAGAACCTCGGTGTCGCTGTGCGAGAAGAAGCGGTAGCCGTGCCCGGTGAGCTCGCGTCGCAGTTCCTGGTAGTTGTAGATGCAGCCGTTCCAGGCGATCGTGAGGCCCAGTTCGGCATCGACCATCGGCTGGGCGCCGGCTTCGGTCAGGTCGATGATTCTGAGGCGGCGATGACCCAGGGCGGCCCGGCCCTGTGACCAGGCCCCCGCCGCGTCCGGCCCCCTTGGTGCCATCACGGCGGCCATCGCCGACACCGCCGCTAGATCGGGGACCCGGCCGTCGAGTCGCACCTCACCGGTGAGTCCACACACTCCTTTGACCCTACCGGGACCCGTTCCGGCGCGTACAGTGCGGCGGCGGCGTTGGGTAGCCAACGGCGACCCAGTTCCTCCGTTTTCGTTTCTTGGATAGGGCCGGACGGCTTATCGTTTCCTGGACCACAGTTTGCTGGGAGGCTGATGTGGACGGGACGCCGTTCGGCCGGTACCGCTTGACCGCTCCGCACCACCGACACGCCTGGCCCCGCTGATGCTCGTCGACTACTACCTGCGGATCCTGCACCTGGATCGGCGGCTGCCGCTCAACTTCGACCTGGGCCCGCTGCACGTGCACCTGCACGCCCGATCGGTGTTCTTCATGTGGGTCACCGTGGTGATCCTGGTGGTCGCCGGAGTCGTGGTGCTGGCGTCGCGCCGGCGTGAGCTGATTCGGCGGTGGACCACGTGGGTGATGATCGCGCCGGTGGTCGGCATTCCCATCTGGATAGGACGGGGCACCACCGCGGTGCTGGCCGCGGCGCTGGCCGTGGTCGCGGTGTTCGAGTACGCGCGCCTGGTGAAACTCGGCAAGGTCGACACCTATCTGCTGCTGGCGCTGGCCGTGCTGTATCCCGCCGCGGCCTGGCTGCACCCACCGCTGTTGCGGCTCGCGCCGATCATCGTGCTGGCGTGCGCGTTGCCCTCGGTGTTCAGCGGCGACGTCGAGCACGGCGGCAGGCGCACCACGTTCACCGCGTTCGGTTCGGTGTGGATCTGCTGGTCGCTGGCGCACCTGGTGACGCTGTGGTCGGACGCGTACCTGGTGTGCTTCGCGGCCGCGGCCACCGACGTCGCGGCCTGGTGCGGCGGGAAAGGGTTGCGTCACTTCCGGTGGGCCCGAAAGGCGTTGTCGCCGTTGAGCCCCAACAAGACGGTCGGCGGGCTGGTCGGCGCGGTCATAGGGGCGTTTCTGGTGCTGACCTTGCTGGGCACGGTCACGATCGGCCTGCTGGTCGCGGTGGCATTCGGCGGCGTTCTCGGGGACCTGGTCGAATCGATGGTGAAGCGGCAGGCCCAGGTCAAAGACGCGGGCACTTGGCTGCCGGGCTTTGGCGGACTGCTGGACCGGATCGACTCGTTACTGCTGGTTCTGCCGCTGGCGTATCTGCTGGGATGACCGGCCGATCAGGCGGCGTGCGCGAGCTCGGGGCGCTTTGCCGGGGAGCCTTCGCGCAATGCCATGACACGCTCCCGCAGCTGGGGCGCCGAGGCGCTGTGCGGGTCGACGGGTGCGCCGATGCGGACCTGCATCGGCGCATGCGAGATGAAGCTGGCGCCCTTGGGCAGCACCGCGGCGGTGCCCAGCACGGCCACCGGGACGACGGGCACGCCGCAGTCGCGCGCTAAGCGCACTGCGCCGGAGCGGAATTCACCGATGCTGCCGTCCGTGGAGCGAGTGCCCTCCGGGTAGATCACGACGGTGCGTCCGGCCTTGAGCGCCGNCCAATGCAGCCCGGGGCCGCGCTGTCGCGCCGCCCACATCGCCAGCCCCGTGAAGGTCAGCAGGTCCGAGGCGCGGTCGCCGATCTCGTTGACGACGAATCCCCATGGCCGACTCACGCCCCGGGCGCGAGCGACCGCGCCGTCCAGATTCGCCCCGGCCAGCCGCAGCGCGAGGAATGGCGCCGCCAGCGGCCACCATCCCAGCGCGACGGTGACACCCGCCGCGCCCGCCGCCGCGACCCCGGCCGCGGTGAACACGTCCGGTGAGATACGCCGGGCCACGGCGACATTCACGATCGGCGTCAACCGGCGGGTGTACCACGGCTTCAGCGCGTAGAGGCCTTGGCATTTCCGGGGAGCACGTTCGACCGATGCCGTGGGCAGCGGGACCACCGCGCCGCTGACGACCTGCAGCCGGGTGAGCGTGGTCGTGTCCGTCGCCGCGAGCGCGCGCGATCCCGTCGCGTAGCAGCCACGGTGGGCGATGCGGGGCTCGCTCACGGTGCTCGGTGCGCCGATGCTCCGCGTGCGCAGCGTCGGCGCGTTGTCGAGGTCGGTGCTCACGGGGTGTTTCCTCTCGGTGGGTGGTCTGTAGTTGTGTGCAAGTCGACACCCCCCGCGCCGCTACCGGTCCCAAGATCTCCGACCGCCGCCGCGCGGTGAGCCGCTCGCCCAGGTAAGAGCCACCGCTCCCCCGCGGTCGGACACTTTCTTGCGAACTTCTCGCGGGCCGGTCGCCGTGACCGGCAGCACCTACGTAACTCCGCACGGCTTGCCGGTTCGTCGCGAAGTTCTTGCGGAATTCTTGCGACCCCTCGGAGAGAGAAAAGACGAGATTTCAGCTACCGTTCAATCAGGTCGTTCTTGACTGGAAGTCGATTTACCGGGAAGGCGATGACCGCGAGGAATATCGGTCGCACCAGGTGGTCGGCGGCGGGCGCAGCCCTGCTGTCCGCGGCCGCCCTGCTTTGCGCGACGCCGGCGTCGGCGGATCCGACCGACGACGCGTTTGTCGCGGCCCTGGCGAAGAACGGGATTCCCCTGTCCGACCGCAATACCGCGGTGTCGCTGGGCCACACCGTGTGCGCCGGCTTCGACAAAGGTGAGCCATCGACCCACGTGGCGCTGGGGATTGCGAGGGAGACCCCCCTGTCGGTGAAACAAGCCGGCTATTTCGTCGGCGTCTCGGTGGCCGCTTACTGCCCTCAATACCGCGGAAACACCGACAACTCCTTCAACTGGGCGGTGCCGTTTCCCCCGATGATGTGAGCCCGGCCGGCGCTTTCGCCTGAGGCGCGGCGGGATTATTTTTAGATCGACGCACTTCGCCCGCTTGAAGGGGAACCATGACCCAATCGAGGGCTGGTCGCGGGACGTGGTCGGCATTTCTTGCCGTGCTGCTGTCGGCCGCGGCCTCACTCGCCGCGGCGCCGGCGTCGGCGGACCAGATCGATGACGCTTTCATCGCGGCGCTGGTAAACCAAGGGCTCCCGGTTCCCGATAACAACGCCGCGATCCAGGAGGGCCGCACCATGTGTGCCCTACTCGACCAAGGCACAACGCGACCCCTGCTGGTGATGAGGCTGATGCGGGACACCAACCTCACGGCAAGGCAGGCCGGCTTTTTCCTCGGCATTTCCGCGTCCGCCTATTGCCCGCAATACCGAGCGACGGTGTCCGGGTAAGTTCTAGCGTCCGCGGACTCCGCCGTCGACGACCTGCACCGGCTTGTGCGGAAAGCGGCGTTCGGCGTGCGCCTTTGCCCGCGAGTTGGGCAGCACGTACAGCGTTTCCTTCTTGTCCTGCAACGGTTTCAACACCAGGTCCATGAACCCCTTGCGGTTCTCCAGGTAGGGTTCGATGACGTCCTCCCCCGCCGGGCACACCGCCAGGCAGTACGCGGCCTTGTAATTGGGTTTGAAGGACAGGCTCTGCCACATCGAGGCGTTCTCCGAATCGCTTACCCGCGAACGGAAATCGGCCGCATCGGCACTGTCGGCGATGGTCTGCACCCAGTCGGTGAAGCCACCCATGAACTCGCGATAATTGTGCACCGAGCAGGAGACGAAGTCGAAATCGCCGTCCTTGCCGATCGCGCCGACCGGACAGGCCGCCACGCACAACTTGCACTCCAGGCACGGGCTGTAGTCGAGCGGCCGGCCGTAGCTGCTGATCGGTGCGTCCACCAAGATCGTGCCGAGCAGGATGAAGTTGCCGAACTTCGGGTGAATCACGTTGCGGTGGATGCCCATAACGCCGAGGCCGGCGGCCACGGCGACGGGCTTGTGCGCCACCACCCAGATCCGGCCGGGGAAGTTGTCCATCTCCATCGGGAAGGTCGCCGACGGGTTGAGCGCCCGATAGCCGGCATCCTGCAGCCGTCGCACGATGCGGTGGGCCGCTTCGTTGAGCAGCTCGCCGCTGCGGTGGAACTCCTGGTTTGCCACGCTGCGCGCCGTCGAGCGCACGTTGTCGCGGTTCATCTTGACGACGAGCGAGATGTAGCTCTTGGTTCCCGGCAGCGCGGCCTCGACGTGCTCGGACTCCGAGGCCAAGTCGGGGTTGTCAATGCTGGCGAACCCGACGTCGTCGACGCCGGCGGCCACGCAGATCTCGCGCAACCGGTCGGCGTCCAGCGGGCCGGGCCGCTGCGTAGTGCGCGCGCGCACCCGTCGCACGGTGGGATGCTCGGCCAGCCGGTCGGGAAGCTTTTGCGCCATGCTGGATATAGTACACAATACTCAGCGATGAGGGCACGGCGCGGGCGGCCTCGCGTTCGTTAACGACGTTTGACTTCCGCATGAACGCATGCGAGCCTGGCGCCGTGATCGAGTTGAGCGAGCAGCAGATCATCGACGGGGTGGCCGATCGATTGACCAGGAAATACCCGAGCTTTTCGGCGAAAACCGTGACCGCGGTCGTGCGCGACGTGCATGCCCGCTTCGACGGCCGGCCGGTGCGGGAGTACGTTCCGCTTCTCGTGGAGCGGTTGGCGGGGCAGGAACTCGAACTGCTGGCCTTGAGGGCCATGCGAATTAAGCTCGAACAAGCCGTCGCCGTTTGATCGCGAGGTGTCAACGGCCCTGCTGCGGCTGAATCTGGACACCGAACAGCACGCGGCGGCTCAGCATCCGCCAATCGGGTTGGGCATCGTCGGGGCCGCGGCTGGCGGTTTCTTGGATCCCGAACCGTTCATGCAGCCGCGCCAACCAATCCGGCGCCCACCAGTTGGCCCGGCCGAGCACATGCATGACCGCCGGCACCAGCAGCATGCGCACCAGCGTGGCGTCGACCAGCACCGCGACCGTGAGCCCGAACCCGAACAGCCGCATCAGCGACACCTGGGCAGCCATCAGCGCCACGAACGAGATCGCCATGATCAGCGCTGCCGCCGTGATCACCCGCCCGGTGTGGGCCACGCCGAGCGCGATGCTCTTGTCGTTCGCGCCCCAGCCCCGGTGCGAGGTCAGCCAGTACTCCCGGATCCGCGCGATCAGGAACACCTCGTAGTCCATCGAAAGCCCAAACGTGATGCAGAACAACAACACTGGCAGGTCCACCCCGATCGTGCCGGTCGCGGCCGTGCCGAGCCCGCCCAGGTGCCCCTGCTGGAACACCCACACCACCGCGCCGAACGCCGCGGCCAGCGACAGGGTGTTCGTCAGCAGCGCCTCGAAGGGCAACACCGCGCTCCCGGTCAGCAAGAACACCAGTACCAGGGTGATCACGGCGATGATTGTGAGCACCAGTGGCAGGCGCGTTGTGATCGCGTGCACGGTGTCGCGATCGCTCTGTGCCGCGCCGGTGAACTGCACCGGTCTGCCCGCGGGGGTGGCGACGGCGTGCAGCCGGTCAAGCTGACTGGCCGACGCGGCGGAATACAGCGGTGCGACAGTGCTCACCGTCAGGAAGGCGCTGCGGTCCTTGAGGGCGGTGGGCCCGGTGGGCGGTCCGGTCGGCCGGCCGCCGACGAACGTGCCGCCCGGCGAGGACACCGATGACACGTCCGGCACCCGCGACAGCGTGGCGGCGTAGGCATCGAGATCGGCCGGGCCGAGACCGGTCGCGGTGGGCAGCACCACGGTGACATCGGGGACCCCGCTGCCGCGGAAGTCGGTGCGCAGCTGGTCGCCGACCTGACGCGCCGAGGCCGAGGTGGGCAGGACCCGGTCGTCGGCAACACCCCACCGCACATCGCGGAAGGGCGAGCCGAGCAACAACAGCAGCGCGACGATGGCGACGACGATCGGCGCCGCGTGGCGCGTAACGGACCTCGTCCAGCGATACCAGAACCACCGCTCGTAGAGCGCGGGCTGGGGTTCCGGCCGCCGCAGGATCCGGCGCAGCAGCCGGCGCGCGTCCAGCGAGTCGAGCCGCTCTCCCAGCAGCACGATCGCCGCCGGCGTCACGACGACCGCCGCGGCCACCGCGAACGCGATCACCGCGACGCCCGCGTAGGCAAACGATTTCAGGAAGTATTGCGGGAACAGCACCATCGTGGCCATCGACAGCGCCACCGTCGTCGCCGAGAACAGCACCGTGCGGCCGGCGGTGGCCATCGCGCGGATCAGCGCCGCATCGCGAGTCTGGCCCTCCGCCAACTCATCCCGGTATCGACTGAGGATCAGCAGCGTGTAGTCGATGGCCAGTGCCGCGCCCATCGCGACCGTCAGATTCAGCGCGAAAATCGACACGTTGGCGAACAGCGAGACCGCGCGCAGCGACGCCATGGCACCGAGAATCGCGAACCCGCCGACGACCACCGGCAGCGCCGCGGCGAACAAGCCCCCGAAAATCCAGACCAGCACCAGAAAACTCAGCGGCAGCGCCAACGACTCCATCACCAGCAGGTCTTTGCGGGTTTGGTCGTCCACCTGCCAGAAGACGGTGGCGTCACCTCCGGCGCGCACCGTGACGCCGTCGCGGTCGTGCACGAGTTCGCGGGACAGGCGCTCGGCAGCTTTCTGGGCGTTGGCCTCGCCGCCGGTGATCGCGGCCATGATCAGTCCCGTCTTGCCGTCCTCGCTGATGAAGGCGCGCGCCGCCGCCGCGGGCAGGGTCCACGCGGATTGCACCTGCCCGACATTCGGCGAATTCTGCAGCCGCTGAACGAGATCGGTGCCTACCGCCCTGGCGCGGGGGTCTTCCGCGCCGCCGCCGGCGGTGACGGTGATCAGCATGACCATGTCCCCCTGGTCGAACTTCTGGGAGAGCAACGCGGACGCCTGCGACGACTCGGAGCCGGGATCGAACCAGCCGCCGGGCAGGAGCGTCTTGCTCACCGGAATACCGAAGATCGCGGTGCCGACCATGACCAGAACCGCCAGGGCGATGACGCGGCGCGGCGCGGCGAGGGCGAGTCGAGCGGATGCGTACAGCACGCTAGTGGGGAACCATTTCGTGTTCGATGAGTTCACCGTAGATGGGCCTGTCCCAAGGCGCACAGCCGGTCTCGGTCCGCGGTGCCGATGGCGTCCGCGTTGTCCGCGGCCACCATCACCAGCCACCCCAGCACGGTCCGTTGTCGGTCTAGCGGGGGGTGGGCAGTCCGCAGGACACCAAACCGCCCGGCCTGGCCGATTCAGCGTTGACGCTCATCCGGACAGGATCCCACCCGACGACTCGATGTAGTAGCCAACCGAAAATGAAAAAGATTGCCACCGGGGTCCCAAACGCCACTAAGCTGCTGGTCGTGGGCAAAGGTGTGTTAGCCATCGGCAGGAGCCGCTGGCTGACATTGGCGGCCTCCCTCGTGGTCTCAGNTGGTATAAGAGACAGCGCCGGCCCGGCGCCGCAGATCGCCACTCCCGCCGAGGTGGAGAAGCTGGCGGCGGGTGCGCCCGCGGCGGCCCAGCAGTTCTTGTTCCCGTTATCGCCCGGCGTGGCGTCCGAGCAGCGGTTGCAGGTCAAGACCATTTGGGCGGCCCGCGCCATCAGCGTGCTGTTTCCGGAGATCACCACGATCTACGGGTACCGGGAGGATCCCCTGCCGTGGCACCCCAATGGCCTGGCGATCGACGTGATGATCCCGAACCATTCCTCCCCCGAGGGCATCCAGCTGGGCAACGAAATCGCCGGGTACGCGCTGGCGAACGCGAAGCGGTGGGGAATCAACCACGTGATCTGGCGGCAGAAGATCTATCCGGGGGTCGGCTCGCCGAGCTGGACCGCGGACTACGGCAACGAAACCCTCAACCACTACGACCACGTCCATATCGCCACCAACGGCGGTGGGTACCCGACCGGGCACGAAACCTATTACATCGGGTCGATGACCCCGGCGCCGTCACAGTGAGGGATTGACGGCGCGCGGCGCCAATCCCGTTCGGCGCCAAGGATCCTCCAAGGCCGCTCCGCCAAACTGCACCTGACCGCCGCGCGGTGCGGCAAAACTCGATGACGAAGTGAGGCGACATGGCACAGGTCACCGACCCGCGTGGCCTGCAGTGGTCGGTGCGCCGGCGCCGGTGGTATTCCCTGTCCGGTTGGGACTTGACCGATCCCGGGGACGGTGGCATAGGCATCTTGGTGGCGATCGCGGTGCTCGTCGGGGCGTGGTGGCCGTTCTGGTTTGTGGCGCACTGGCTCGGTTTGCGGTGGCGGATCGTGATCAAATGCGACGGCGACGAGGTGCACGAAGAATACGTGCGGGGCTGGCGCCGGTCACGGCGACGCATCCGGGAAATCCTGGAATCGGCGACGGCGGGGACGCTGCCGCAATCCCCTACGGCGCCGGCCTAGCTAGCAGGCCCAACAGGCCACCCCTGAGCACCGGGGGCACGGTCAGTTGCCCACCGCCGAGCAATGAGGACAGGGTCGGCACACCACCGGTGACGATCGACGGAACGCCGACGTTCCCGCCGCCCAGGCTGAGGTCGGCGGCCGACGGGGTGGCGCCGGCCGCGCCCTGAACGGACTGCACCAGCAGTCCTTGGGCGGGCGCGGTCATCGCGCCAGTCGCGGCCGCCGCGGCGTTGGCCACCTCGGTGCTCTGGTAGGCGCCCGCTCCCGCCTTGATCAGGCCCACGAATTCCCCGTGAAACTCGTTGGCTTGGGCATTGATCATTTGGAATTCCTGGCCGAAATTGTTGAACATCGCCGCGACCAAGGCGGAAACCTCGTCCCGGGCCGCGGCGGCCACCGCCGTCGTGGGCGCCGCGGCCGATGCGGCGGACCCGGCCAGCAACGAGCGGATACCTGCCAGATTCTGGGCCGCCGCTCCGATTTCGTCCGGAGCGGCCACCAGGTATGACACACGCGCCTCCTGTGGATCGGATGCGACGGTCGCCCGATGACCTAAGCAACATGAGCCTAATAGGAAAACACCGAAAGAGCCATGAAAATTTGGCTTTTCAGCAATTGCCGCGCCCTAAATGAACTTGGCGAATTTCTGCGTCCCACAATAGCCGAAATCCCCAGAACTCGTCGGCGCATCCCTCCTCATTGCGCGGTCCACCCGCCGTCGATCGAATAACTCGCCCCGTGATGGTGCCGGCCACGCCGCTGTTGCTCGACGGCGTCCGGGTCACCGAAACGGATGACGGTCACGTTCGCGCCCTCCGCCGCGAAGGCGCGCACGATGCCCAGACCGATATCGGCGGCGGAACCCGCTACGAGAACGGACTTTCCGCGGATCGTCGGAGGGTCGTCGCCGGCGTCAGCGTTCAGCCGGCGGCGCGGATTCGGTGGTGACCAGTTCGGTGAGACCGCTGATATTGAGGATCGGCATCAGCAGCGGGTGGGCGACCAGCCGGATGTCGTCGGCGCGGGCAAACAGGGCGTTGATGGCGGCGCTGTCGAGGTACTCCACGGCGCTGAGGTCGACAGTGAGCGTTTCGCCCCCGCCACCGGCTTCGGTGGTGGCGGTGGTGAGGGCTTGGTTGAAGACGTCGATGTTGCTCAGGTCGATTTCCCCCGCGGCGGTCAGGACGAGATTCCCGTCGTCGCGGCGGGCGGTGTCGAGGGTGAGCGGCGTGGTCATGAGGTGATCCTCGCGGATAGGTGAACCGTCGTTCCGGCGGTACCGGGTCTGATCGTGACGTCCTGCATGAGACCTCGCATGAGCGCGATGCCCCTGCCGCGGTTGGTGCCGCCGGCCGGTTGCGGCGGCTTCCACGAGCCGGTGTCGGTGATGGTCAACTGCACCTGGTCTACCAGTGCGGTCGCGCCCAGGACAATCGTGCCGTCCGGAGCGTGGCGATGACCATGCTCGATGGCGTTGGCGACGGCTTCCCCGGCCGCGACGAGCACGTCCACCGTCTGATCCGGGTCCACCCGAGCCTGGGTCAGCCAGGTGCGCAACGCGGTGCGCGCGGGGGCGAGCTGGCTGACGTCCGCGGGAAACGTCAGCTCCAGCGGTGCGGGGTGGCGGTAGAGAAGCAGGACGACGTCATCCTGGTATCCACCGCTCGGCGCGAGTCCGGACATGATGTGGTTCGCCAGATCATCGAGGGTGGAGGTCCGGCCATCCTGGAGGAGGGCGGCGGCGCGGGAGATGCCCTGCTGCAGCGCACTGCGGCGACGTTCGACCAGACCGTCGGTGTAGAGCAGCAGGGTCGCACGCGCCGGGATGGTCACGTGGGCTTCGGGGCGCGGCCAGTGGGATCGCACTCCCAATGCGATGGTGTGGCCGCCGTCGAGCATCTGGGTGGTGCCGTCGGAGTGGACCAGGATCGGTGGCGGGTGCCCGGCGCTGGAGTACACCAGTTCACCGGTTTCGCGGTCGAGCACCGCGCAGACGGCGGTGGTGCACTGGGCGCCGGGCAGCCGTGCGGCGAAGCGGTCCATCCCCGCAAGCGCGGCAGCCGGGCTGGGATTGTCGAACAGCAGCGCGCGGCAAGCGCTGCGCATCTGACCCATCACGGTGGCGGCGGCGAGGCCATGGCCGACACAGTCGCCGACGATCATCGCGATGCGCCCGTCCTCCAGATCGACGATGTCGAACCAGTCACCCCCCACCTGCAGCGGGGCGCTTGCGGCCTGGTAGCGCACCGCGAACCCGTGCGGCAAATCGGCGGGGCCGAGGATCGCGTGCTGCAACGCCAGGGCGGTCTCGCGCTGCTGATCCACCTGGTGCACCCGCTGCAGGCCCTGGCCTAGCCGGCCCGCCAGCACGGTCAGCAGGGTCTGGTCCTCGAGGGTGAACGGGCGCTGCTCGGCCAGGTCCAGCCAGACGACGAGCACGCCCTCGGGATGCTGCAGTGCGATGCCGGCCGTCCCGGGCGTGGCCGCGGTCGGGGTGAGCAGGTCGCCGTCGCGCAGGGTGCCGAGCATCTNACCAGCCCGAGCATCTGTCGCGTAGCGGCGGGCAGGTCGGCCCACTGTGCGGTTTCGCCGACCGACACCACTTGCGGTGCGCTATAAGCGGTTTCGGTGGAGGAGCCGTGGGCCGGGAAGGTGACGGCCAGCACGCGGCGGGCCCGCCACAGCCGGCGCAGTTCCTCGGCCACGGCGCGCAGCGCGTCATCGACGGTGTCCGCCTGGGCGAGTTCCTGATTGAGCGCATGTTCGCGGCCGGCGGCCAGCGCCAAAGCGATGGCGGCGTGTCGGGCGAAGTCACTCACCAGTTCCAGGTAATCGGTGTCGAAGGGCGGCTGCTGCGGGTGGCGCGCGACGGCGATGACTCCGAGCACCCGGTCGTCGGCGATCAGTGGCATGACCGTCGCCGAGCGTTCGCCGACATCGGTGAACCCTTCGATCGGGTACTGGAAGGAATCGGTGATCAGCGGCAGGCCGCGCCGGGCCACCCCGCCCGTGGTGGACCCCTCCATCGGGACCTGCCGGCCGATCACCTCCGACGAGTAGCGGCCCGCGGTGGCGGCCACCACCAGGGTGTCGACCTCATCGGCGGGCAGATCAGGCTCTTTCGGAACCAGCAGGATCGCCTGCTCGGCATCGGCCAGCTCCAGCGCCCGGTTCACGATCAGCTGCAAGGGTCCCGTTTGCGGGGCCCCGGACAGCAGTGCGGTCGTGATCTCGCGGCTGGCCTTCGTCCATTTCGCCGATTCGCGTTCTCGCTCGAACAGCCGCGCGTTGTCGATGGCGGCGGCCGCCGCCGTGGCCATCGCCCGCACGGCGCCCTCCTGAATGTCGGAGAACACTCGGCCTGGCCGGTCGTCGGCCAGGTACAGGCTCCCGAAGTCAGCGGCCCGCACGGTGATCGGAATTCCGAGGAGTGCCAGGATCGCCGTGCCGCCCACGTGCAGCCCGCTGGCCTGCGGGTCACCGCTCACGTCGTCGATGCGGAGACCGCGGCCGACCGGCAGCTCGCCGAGCCGCCGCGCCGTCTCGTCGTCGATTCCGGCGTGCACGAACGAGGCCAGGGCGCCGTCGGGCGCGCGTATTCCCAGAGCACCGTAGGGGGCACCGGTCAGCTCCATCGCCGCATCGACGATGCGCTGCAACGTGACGTCCAGGTCCAGATCGGAGCCGATCTCGACGATGACCCGCACCAGTTGTTCCAGCTGGTCGCGGGCGGCCACCAGCTCGTCGAGCTGTTCATGCACCGGGCCCGCCAGCTCACGCCGGCCCTGCCAGGTGAACGCCGATTCGTCCCGGTCGTCGACCCCCATAGCCACAAACTTAGTTGTTAAATTCGGGCCGTCTTCCATTTGGGGCCATTACGGCGGCGTCTGGGAAAGTCGGTTGCGTCAGCGGGCCCCGGCATCGAGGCTGCGCACAGATCGCGGTTTGCCCAGCAACGCAGGCGCTGAGCGCAGTCTCGAACGCGCTCGCTATCACGCGGGGCGAATGTCGTCCGCCTCGCCGAGGGCGGGCAGCGCCGTGCTGATCACCCGCTGGGGAACGAAATGGACGCGACGCCCGGTGGGACCGGCGTCGCCGGCAGCCGCCGTGTCGCTCCAGCTGACCGCCGCGTTGCCGGAGAGCTGAAGCGCGATGCCGGCGCGGAAGTCCAGGAACAGCAGGGCCGCGGCGGGGTCCGCGGCGAGGTTGCCCAGGCTGTTGAACATGTTGTTGCCCGGGTAGTCGGGCCACCACAGCTGCCCTTCGGTGGCGCGGACGAACCCCGGAGGGCCGCCGCGGTGCGAGGCGTCGTTGCCGGAGGTGGCGTGGGCGGTACCCAGAAAGAACGTGTCGGCGGAGGTGATGAGGCGAATGTCGTCGGGCCGCAACGTGTTTCCGGAATACAGCCGCACGCGGTTGTCGTCGGGTGGTCCTTCGACCTTGATGCGCCGCTGCTGAATGTATTGCGGGCAGTTGCCGTAGGCCTGGTCGATGTCGATGGCCAGTCCGGCCTCGGCGGCGGTGGCGCGACCATTGATCCGGACCCGCCGGCGGGTTGCGAAGTTCATGGCGACGACGCCCACCGGTTGCCCGCAAGGCAGGCGGTGCAGGGGATCCGCGTCCGGCAGCGACGCGTGGATCTGCAGGGTGGTCGGCGACGCTGCCCGCAGGAACCCGGGCGGCCCCAGCAGCGGTGAGGCCCACAGCCGCCCGGTCGTATCGCGCGCGGCCAGCGCCGCGAACGTCATCTCGGAGAGGGCTGCGGCCATCCCGTCCCGCAGCCGCCCCGGGCCGACCATCGGCGCGAGCCGGGCGGCCTGCGCTTCGACCCCGGCCTGGCGTTGCACCGCCAGCTCACCGGTGTGGAAGCGCAGGCCGGCCGACTCGCTCTCAATCGTCATCTGCTCAACTGCCCTGCGGGACTTCGGCGAACCCCGGTTCTCCGGCATCGACGACGGAATTGAACCGGTGCCGAGTTTCCAGACGTTCGTTGATCTCGTGGATCGCGCTCTCCGGGAGGGCGGTGACGTCAAAGTTTTCGCGAATACGCGCCGGCGTCACGGATGCCGTGAGAACGGCGCTGCCGCGCTGGATGCCCCAGGCCAGAAGCACTTGCGCGGGGGTCTTTCCGAGGCGGGAGGCAATCGAGGCGATGAGGGGGTCGTCGAGCAGGCGCGGTTGCAGCGCGTGTCCCAGCGCGGCGAATGCCAGCAGGATGATCCCGTGCGTCGTGCACAATTCGTGGAGTCCCCATTGCGGGTGATAGGGGTGCGACTCGACCTCGACGACCGCCGGCTTGATCCGGGCGGTTTCGACGATCGTCCGGGTGCCCGCAGCGTCGATGTCCGACAGCCCTATCGCTCGCGAAAGACCCTCGTCGACAAGGCTTTCCATCGCCGCCCAGGTCTCCTCGAGGGTGACGCCGTCGTCGTAGACGACAGCCCCGCGAGCGTCGCGGGGATCCTGATCGTCGCCGGGCCCGAACGCGAATGGCGTGTGCACCAGATACAGATCGACGGCCTCCAGCCCCAGCCTGTCCAGGCTGGCCTGCAGCGCGGGCCTGACGCGTTCGGGTCGATGGTTGTTGTTCCACAGCTTGGTGGTGACGAACAGTTCCTCGCGGCGCACGGTGCCGTCCGCGAACAATTCTTTGAGCGCCGCGCCGACCTCGGCTTCGTTGCGATAGCGCTCGGCGGCGTCGAGGTGACGGAACCCGACCTGCACCGCGGCCTTAACGGCATCTCGCGTCCTGGTGTTGTCGGACAGCGACGTCCCGAACCCGAGCGCAGGAATCGCACCGCTGCCGTTGTTCAAGGCAAATCTATGCTGACTGAGGTTGTGGTTCGTCGCCATGGCCTTCTGCCTCTCGTTGTGTTGACAAAATCTCTTCGGGGACAATGTGTTCCGTGTGCGTGGCGAGGTGTGCGACGGCCTCGGCAGTCGTCCAGATGGCGCTGGCGAGGAACCGGAAGTTCACCAGGGCCGCGAGATAGCCGTCGCCTTCGGGCAGCCGCGGGCCCGCCGTGGCGTCCTTGACGACAGCGACCTCGAAGCCCTGCTCGATCAGTTCGCGCAGGTGGCCTTCGACGCACAGGTTGGCCGCCATCCCCGCCAGGATGACCTGGTTTACCCCGCGCTTGCGCAGCTGCAGGACGAGGTCGTTCGACTCGGGGCCAACGATCTTGTGCGGAGAGGCGATCACGGTCCGCCCGTCGTGGATGTGTTGCCGGTAAGCGGGCAGAAAGTCGGCGCCGGATCCGGCAAACCCGTCCGTCGTATAGGCGCCCTGGCGCCCGAACATGCCGACGGCGCTCATGAATTTCTCGAGCGGATCGCCAAACCGCCACTGCTTGTCGGTTGGGTAGAAGTAATGCGGCGAAATCGCGACCGTGATGCCCGCCAGCTTCGCCGCGTCGAACAGCTCGCCGATGTGGGCGACGGTGCGATTGTCGCGGATGCTGTCACCGAACACCGGCCAGGCGGCACCGCCCGGGCTCAGAAAATCGATCTGCGGGTCGGTGATGACGAGCGCGGCGTGCGCCGGATCGAGCTCAAACCCCGAATCGGGCAGCGCGGGTTGCTCCGGCTCGGCGTAGATGGTCGGGTCTGACATGGGGCCGTCCTTGCGATTCGGGAAGGGCGAGCGTCTGGCTTGTACTATAGATGACCAGTCGTCTATTCAACAAGGTGGGTCGGCCAGTCATTCCCGTGGCGGACGGATCAGTGCAGGAGCACGGGGACGGTGACTGCTTCGAACCGGTCGTACGGGGTGCGACTGCGGGTCACTTTCCCGCGGAGTGCCGCGCCCTCCCACGCCTCGATGAGCTGGGCGGCCAGCTCCCCCGCATCGAGATCCCTGCGGATGCCACCGGAACCGCGCTGGCCGGCACGCACGCACGTGGTAAGCGCCGCGTCCCAGCGGTCGAGGATGCGGGCGAGCTCGGTGCGCACCGGTTCGCTCGACCCGCCGAGTTCGAGCGACAGGTTGCCCACCAGGCAGCCGAGCAGGAAGTCGCCGGCCTCGTGTTCGTCGGCGAGCGCATGGAAGAAGCGCGCGATTCGCTCCTGCGCCGTGCCGTCCGCGTTCAGGATCGGCAGCAGCCGCGCCTCGACA
This sequence comes from Mycobacterium interjectum, assembly GCF_900078675.2. GTDB lineage: Bacteria > Actinomycetota > Actinomycetes > Mycobacteriales > Mycobacteriaceae > Mycobacterium > Mycobacterium interjectum. Next base: position 1,139,830 of record NZ_LT546237.1, on the reverse strand, counting down.
TCGGCCCAGTAGTGTTCGAGGATCGCCGCGGCGAAAGCCTCTTTGCTGTCGAAGTACGCGTAAAACGACCCCTTCGGCACCCCTGCCGCGTCGGTGATGTCCTTGACGCCACTGGCCGTGAAACCTCGGGCGTGCACGAGTGCGAGCCCCGCCTCGAGCAGGCGGCGACGCACCTCTGGGTTCGGTGGGCGCGGCATAGCGCTACATAATAGCCGACCGGTCGGCTATCTTCGTGGGCGCTCAGGGCAGCGGCCGATTCGAAGCCCGGGCGGCTGTCAATATGCCTTGGCGTACCTGCGGACCATCTCGTCCTCGCCGAAGGTGCTCGTGCGCTGCAGGCCGTTGTCGTCGCGGGTGAAAAACGTCCACTGCCGCGGAGTGCTCTGGGGCCCACCGATCAGTTTCACGGTCAGGCGCAGTTTGGTGTCGCGCAACGTGCCGATGATGTCACCGACCCGGACCTGCGACGGATGGATCTGGGGTGCGTCGCACCAATTCTCTATGGGCATTTCGTCCATCCTTTGGTTGTTGCCGCAACCCTACTTGGGATTTGCGTTCCGCGCTGGTCACCCGACCGGTCCGCCCGGCCGCTGGTGGCGTAGCGTCAACCGCGAGCCGTTTCGTTGTCCGCGGTGATCCACCGCGATCAGCGGGGTGACACCCCCGGGCAATGCGATTCCTCCGCTCGGCCCGCGCCCGCGGGGCAGGCGATGCAGAACGTGAAGGACCAGCCCGTGGATCGCGCCGCGTTAAGCGTAAGTACAGCTCGCAAATCGGTCGGCTGAGCGATGACCTATCCACGAGCGCGGCGGCGCAGCACCGATCCCGTCCGGCTCTCCGTGGCCCGCCAGTTGGGTGGGGCGATCGACGGAGCGTGGTGGCCCCGCGCAGACCGGATCACCAATGAATTGCCCACTCTTGTCGCGGCCCTGACTCCCCTGCTCGGCGACATCGACTCCATCAACGTCAACTGGCCACCGCTGCAACGACCGCCCGACTTCAATTGGGCGGGTTGGGAACACAAGCGCCAGCATGTGATGACGTTGAGCGGCGGTGAGGTACACGTCAACCTTCTGGTCATCCCGTATGCCACCCACACCGCGCTCGCCGTGATGGTGCTGCGCCGCGCCGCCGACCTGCCCGTCGACTCGTGCGACCAAGGCAAGCCCGCGTTTCTGACCGCCGGCCTGATCCTGCAGGCCGCCCGGCAACAACTCGCCACGGCCGTCACTGAATAACTCGAGGTTCCCGCCGAATTCGTAGTGGGACACTACCGGCATGGCAGCAAGCGATAGCGGGGTGCGGCCGGCGATCCCGGACGACGCCGCCGGTTGCACGGCGATTTACCGCCCCTACGTTGAGAACACGGCGATCACCTTCGAAGTGGAAGTCCCGACGGTAGCGGAGATGGCCGCGCGTATCGCCGCGGCCCGGGCCACCCATGAATGGCTTGTCGCGGCGGACGCCGCCGGGCGAGTGATCGGCTACGCCTACGCCCACGCGTTCAATCCCCGAACCGCTTACCAATGGTCGGCCGAAACCAGCATCTACATCGATAACGCGCATCACCGCTCGGGCGCCGGCCGCGCGCTCTATACGGAGCTGCTGCGCCGGCTGGCCGAGCGCGGTTACCGCCGCGCCTTCGCCGGCATTACCCAACCCCATCACGCCAGCAACGCATTTCATCGATCCTTCGGGTTTGAAGATGCGGGCCTGTACCGCCGCGTCGGATGGAAACACGACCGATGGCATGACGTCGCCTGGATGCAACTCGACCTGCCGCCTGCCGCCGACCAGGGCCGCCCGCCGACCCCAATCAGCTGATCGGGTCCGTAGCCTGTTGCGCGGCAACGAGATACGTTCCATGGCCCTCGATGACCAGGCCGTCGCTGAATTGCAGAACTTCGCTGACCAGACCGCCGTCTTGGTTGCGGTATGCGATGACGATCGTGTCGATGCCCTCGTAGAGGGTCTCGATTGTGAACCGCAGGTTGGCGATGTGCCGCAACGCCCGGGTCCAGTAGTCGCGCAGCGCGGGTTTGCCACGAATCACCCCCGCCGTTTCCGGCAGCAGCGCGGCGGCCACCGGCGACGTGAACACGACGTCGTCCGCGAAATGTTGAAGAACCGACTCCACATCGTGGGCGTTCCACGCGTCCACCCACTGCTGACTGAAGGCGGCCGCGTCAGGCTTCACGGGGGAGCACTGTAATCGCCGGCTATAGGCTGGTGCTTTGGACGCCTGCGCATTTTCTAGGGGTAACGACATGTCCGCACCGTCAGCCGAGGTCTTCGACCGCTTGCGCCAGCTCGCCGCGATCAAGGACACCAGCGCACGCGACACCAAGACGATCGACGAGGTCTTCACCGGCAAGCCGCTCGCCACGATCCCCATCGGCACGGCCGCTGACGTCGAGGCGGCGTTCGCCGAGGCGCGCGCCGCGCAGGTCGACTGGGCGAACCGTCCGGTGAGCGAGCGCGTCGACGTCATCGGCCGCTATCGCGACCTGGTCGTCGAGAACCGCGAGTTCCTCATGGACCTGCTGCAGGCCGAGGCCGGCAAGGCCCGCTGGGCGGCGCAGGAGGAAATCGTCGATCTGATGGCCAACGCGAACTACTACGTGCGCGTCGCCGCCGACCTGCTGAAGCCGCGCAGGGTGCAGGCGCTGCTCCCGGGGGTCGGCAAGACCACGGTCGTCTACCAGCCCAAGGGCGTGGTCGGGGTGATCTCGCCGTGGAACTACCCCATGACGTTGACGGCGTCCGACTCGGTGCCGGCGCTGCTGGCGGGCAACGCGGTGGTGCTCAAGCCGGACAGCCAGACGCCCTATTGCGCGCTGGCGTGTGCCGAGCTGTTGTATCGGGCCGGCTTGCCGCGAGCCCTCTACGCGATCGTGCCGGGTCCGGGCTCGGTGGTCGGCACCGCGATCATCGACAACTGCGACTACCTGATGTTCACCGGCTCGACCGCCACCGGCAGGCAGCTCGCCGAACACTGTGGCCGCCGGCTGATCGGCTTCTCGGCGGAACTCGGCGGCAAGAACGCGATGATCGTCACGCGCGGGGCCAACCTCGACAAGGCCGCCAAGGCGGCCACCCGGGCGTGCTTCTCCAACGCGGGCCAGCTGTGCATCTCCATCGAGCGGATCTACGTCGAGAAGGACATCGCCGACGACTTCACCGGCAAGTTCGGCGCCGCGGTCCGAAACATGAAGCTGGGCACCGCGTATGACTTTTCGGTGGACATGGGGAGCCTGATCTCCGCGAGTCAGCTGGACACGGTGACCGACCACGTGGACGACGCGAAAGCCAAGGGCGCCAAAGTGATTACGGGCGGCAAAGCACGGACCGACATCGGGCCGCTGTTCTACGAGCCCACGGTGCTGACCGACGTCACGCCGGAGATGGAATGCGCGGCGAACGAGACGTTCGGACCGCTGGTGTCCATCTATCCCGTCGCCGACGTGGACGAAGCCGTCCAGAAGGCCAACGACACCGAGTACGGTCTGAACGCCAGCGTGTTTGCGGGCTCCGCCGCGGAGGGCGAGCAGATCGCCGCCCGGCTCCGGTCGGGGACGGTGAACGTCAACGAGGGTTACGCGTTCGCGTGGGGCAGCCTCAGCGCGCCGATGGGCGGCATGGGCCAGTCCGGCGTCGGCCGCCGGCACGGGCCCGAGGGCCTGCTGAAGTACACCGAATCGCAGACGATCGCGGCGGCCCGCGTGTTCAATCTCGATCCCCCGCTTGGCGTTCCGTCGACCCTGTGGCAGAAGTCGCTGGTGCCCGTCGTGCGTGCGGTGATGAGGCTGCCCGGCCGGAAGTGACATTGCCATGACCTACTACCGAGCGTAGTATTCGGGGCGATCCCACCGTGCACAAGGAGGTGCAACGTGAGGTGGAGTTTCGCCCAGGTCGGGCTGCTTATCATCTGTGTTCTGCACGTCATTCAGGCGGTGATCGGCTTCATCCTCGAACCCAGCTTCGCCACCGGACCCAACGCCACGACGGTCCAACTGTTCGGGATGGACTACAACGGCTGGCACGCCGTCGCCGGCCTGGCCCTGTTCGCGCCGGGCCTGGTGTTCGCGATGCGCAAGTCGTGGGCCGTGCTATCTGACCTTCGCCGCGATAGCCGGCGCGCTGCCGGGCATTTGGGCGTTCTTCTCGCACCAGGTGGCGTTCGTCTTCACCTTTCCCAACAACACGACCGACGCGGTGGTGCACTTGGTGACCGCGGGGGTAATGATCGCCGTGGCGGCCGTTCAGATCCGCCTCGACGGCGGCCTCCGGAACTCGCTCGCCGATCTCCGGAAGGCGCCGTAGCTCGACGCCGAGAACCTCTTGAGTGTTTAGCCAGCCGTTGCGTGAAACTACTTGCCAGTGCGCCGCGACTTGATGATGTCGAGGCGCTCCTTGAGGAGTTCGTCGAGTTCTTCGATCGAGCGGCGTTCCCGCAGCATGTCCCAGTGGGTGCGCGGCACCTTGACCTTCTTGGGTTCGGCCAGGTCACCGTCCCCGACCAGGTTGCCCTCCAGGCCATTGCGGCACAGCCAGGTGCCGGGGACCTCGGCGTCGGCGGCAAAGGGCATGTCGAACTCGTCGCCGTTGTCGGTGCGGTACCGCGCGATCTTGCGCGCCGCCAGGTCATGGTTGCGGTCGACCTCGTAGCTCAAGGTCCCGAGGCGACTGCCCCTCATGACGCGATCAGCCACGATCAACGCTCCGCTGCAATTCCGCTTGATCGGCCCTGGCGCGCATCCGACCAGACAATCCAAGGAGATCGTGCTCGCCCAGGCCTCCGGGCAGCGTGTACGCAAGTTGCCGCAATTCGACGGCGTAGTCGCGCAAGTCCTGGCGGAGCTGCGCCTCGACGGTGGGCATGACTTCTTCCTGTGGCAGGGATTTACTGAGGCGCTCTGATTGTCGTGCAGCCAGACTTGAAATCCGAGCCGTCCGGCCGTCAATCTGCAATACACCAGGCGGTGCTTTTTCGCGTCTCCCAACCGCGCCCACTACCTTACCCCGGTGGCGGGGCTGGAGTGCCAGGGGATCGCCGCGGCGTGAAAGTCAGCCATCAGGATCGTCCAGGCCTGGCCGAATTCGGGCACCAGTCGTACGAAATCGGTATCACGACACCACAGAGCGGCACATGAGCTGCAATCGTCTGTGCCGCAGCCTGATTCGGTCGCTACGCCGACCGGTCTCTGGACATGCCTGGGTTAGTGCTTCTGAGTATTGCCGTCGCCAATCCGCGCCGCCCCATATCGTTTCCCACGCTTGATACCTGCGATGGTTTGACGGCATTCCGGAATCTGTGTTCGGACGCGGTTTCTGGTGCATCGTCGGAGGTCGCGACAAGAAATCGGTCCGGGAGCGCCAACTTGCAGATGGTGCGCGCGGTGAGCAGGTACTGGCGAAGCAACGGACCCGTCGTATACGGCAGGTCGTACGTGCCGCACAAGGCGCGCACCCGCTCGGCGATCTCGGGGTATCGATTGCTCGGCAAGTCAGGAAAGAGGTGATGTTCGATTTGATAACACAGGTGTCCACTCATGAACGCCAGCACGCGCCCGGCCCGGAAATTCGCGGTCCCCAGCATCTGCCGGAGATACCATTCGGGCTTCGTTTCGCCCTCCAGCACCGACGGGGTGAACTTTTCCGCTCCATCCACGAAGTGCCCGCACAGGATCACGGCGCAGGCCCAGACATTGCGCAGCCCGTTGGCAACCACATTGGCCCCCAGGGTGCGCCACCACCGCCGGCGGCTCAGCGCGGGAAACAGCACGTAGTCCTTACCGACCTGCCCGGCGATCTTGCGGACCAGCGCTGTCTTGTGAGCGGCTTTACCGGCGGTCGTCGTCTCCCGCTCCTGCACTGAATACAGGCCATGCAGCGCGACGCCCCATTCGAACAGCAGCGCCAGCAGCACCGCGCGCAATGGCTGCAGCAATGCGCACGGCCGCCACTCCTCGTCTCGAGTCACCCGCAAGACTCCGAAGCCGAGGTCGTCGTCCACGCCCACGACGTTGGAGAAGACGTGGTGCCGGTAGTTGTGGGAGTTCCTCCACTGCGACGTGAGACCGGCCATGTCCCACTCCCAGGTGCTGGAATGAATTTCCGGGTCGTTCATCCAATCCCATTGACCGTGGGTGATGTTATGGCCGAGTTCCATGTTCTCGATGCACTTCGCCGCGGCCAGGGCGCCCGTTCCGACGGCCCAGCCGAACGCGCCCCTGCTGGTGCCGATGACCAGCCTCGCCGCGACCTCGAGGGCGCGGTGAAAAGCTATGGCGCGCTTGATGTATGCCCGATCGCCGGCGCCGCGTGAAGACTCGACGTCGCGACGGATCGCTTCCAACGCGGCCGCGAGTTCCTCGAGGTCCGTCTCACTCAGATGGGCGTATTCCGGTACTTCGGTGATGGCCACGGAATCTCAATGAGATTCGGGCACCATGGCACGCGGTGTCCGGGCGGCGACGCGCGGCCAAGGAAGGTTTACGAACCGCAGCAATGTGGGTCACATCCGATCTGTTTTGGAGGGTTGTACGCGCAACAGGCCAAGGCCCGCGCGGGGTCAGGTGAGCGGGGATCTACTCGATCGGGCACCGATCGATGTCTTGGCGTGCATTCGCCGGCACGGCTGCACAGCCGATTCTGATGCCGTCGTCGCCCCCGTCACGGGAGCCCGTCGGCCCGGCGACCCGCCCGAACCACCCGGCCCGGTGGACGGCTGTGCCATCTGTGAGCACCTGCCTGTCGCCCCTAGTCGTTAGTTGACCTCCGAGGCTACATGAACTGCGGATCAGCCGGCCGCGATGCGGTCGATATGGGCAAGGAAGTGCATCAATACCGCATCGGGCGCCTCGATCTGCGGCCAGTGCCCGATGTCGTCGGCGAGCATCACCACATCGGGGTTCGGTATCACCTCGGCGTAGCGGCGGGCCATGTGGGCACCGGAGTTGGGGTCGACCGGCCCGTCGATCAACCGCATCGGAACCGCGGTCCGCCGCATGGCGCGCACCCACCGGTTGCGGTGCGTGTAGCGGTCGTTGATGAACCGGCCGACCTTGTGCAGCACCCGGCGCCCGTCGTTGTAGTCCAGGATCTGGTTGAACACGTCCATCATGTGCCGGGTCGGCTTGGTGTTCGGGCCGAACATCTCGCGCAGCGTCGGTTCGAGCAGCCGACGGGCCAGCGGGCTGTTCTGCGCAGGGCTGAAGACGTCGCCCAACGGGGTGCCCGACATCAGCTTCTGTGCCGCGCGGGGCCTGTAGGCCTCGATGAACATGCCGCCGTTGAGCCAGGTGATCGAGTCGATGCGCCATTCGCTGTACGTCTGTTGGCCGAACTCGTGACGGGCCAGCAGTTCCTGGCCCACCGAATCGCCGATGTCGTGGGCCAGAATGTGCGCGTTGTGGATGTCGAGGTGGTCCAGCAGCGCTTCGTGCATGTCGGCGTGGTCTGTGACGGAGTATTGGTAGGCCACGGGTTTGGCGGAGAATCCCATGCCGATCATGTCCGGCGCGATGACGGTGAACCGTTGCGTCAGCGTCGGCCAGATCGGCGCCCAGTCGAAGGAATTGAACGGATAACCGTGGATCAGCAGCAGCGGAGGTCCGCTGCCCTCGACGCGGTAGAAGATGTCGAAGCCGAGGTGGTCGAAGTACTCGCCCGAGTCCAGCCAGCGTTTCAGGTCAGCGTCCATGACAGTCATCATGCGCCGACCCGGGCACGGTGCGCGGTCGCGACCTCAGGGTTACGAGCCAGCCATTCGGTGTTTCAGACAGTGCGGCGGGTCTCATAAGCGCACTCAGCGCGGTGATGCCGGCCACCGCCCTTTGGGCTGCAGCGGCTACTCAATCCCACAGCTTCCCAGCGGTTTACCGCCGTTGGCAATCGGAGAAATCACCCCGTAGCACAGCGGGAGGTCGTTTAGGCTGGCATGCGTCCGTTCTGAGTATAGGGGGCTCCATTGTGGTAATGGCCGGCATGCGGATTCGTCCCGGCGACACCGAGGAGATAGCGTCCTTGCTTCGCGACGGCTGGCGACTGAGAAATGGCGGCCCGGACCAAGATAATCAGCCGACGTTGTTCTGTTATCGCGAATATCAGCATTGGGACGAACTCGCCGAGTACGTGCGATCGCACGGATATGAGCCCCCTCGGCAGGTACGGCCTTGGGACCTGGATGTGGGTTCAACGCTGAGAAGACTGCCCCCCGCGACGATCCTGCACATGACCCAAACGACCCCGGGACAGATCCTGGCTATCCCGGAGTCCGAACCCACGGAACCTCCGGATTCTTCCACGGCCGCAGATGGCGGACCCGGCGACCGTGGGGCTTCCGATACCACGGTGACGTTAGCCATGCTCGACGTGTTGGAGAGCCCTGACCGGAAGAAGATAGCAAAGACGTACCTCGAGCAGCTGATCGCCCGACAGGACTGGCGGGGAATGGCCGACAAGGAATTGCTGACCCAACTTCAGAGCGAGCTTCGCAAGGATCCTGCGGACCAGGTCGTTCACTGTGAGTCGCTAACCGCGCTTACCGAAGAAATGTTGCGGTCTAAGGCGGGCCTTACGTCTAAGCAGCATGCAGCATTTCTGCAGAAGCGTGTTGACCTTGTCGACCAACTCAAAAAGGATTTGGTGACTTGGCGGAAGCTGGCCTGGTGGGCGATCGGAATCCTGCTCTTTGGTGTTGCCACGTCGATCGCCTTCACCAGCTGGGGATTTATCCTCGTTAGTGACTCGAAGCTGAAAGGATATGAATTAACCGTCTTGATCTTTGTTCTTGCACTAGTCACGATCTCCCCACCCGTATTGCTCCTTCTGCAGCGCCCGCTCAAAGGAATGGACAATTGGTCGCCCTCGCCAATGAAAGTGGGTCGAGAGAAGAGCGGTGACTACGCAGGAGGCAACGACGCGAAAACGCCCTGACCTTGTGTCGCTCGTCGTCTCGCCCACCACGGCTAACTTGGGATGACGATGCCAGCGGCCAACTGCTCCGGCACCGCGATCGCCAGCAACGTCAGCGCCGCGCCCAGGTCGCCGATCACCCACGGCGATCGATAACCGTGCGGCGAGGACAGCGGCAGCGACCGGTCATCGCAACGCGTCGACCCAGCGAGCCACGCCACGCGGACGCGACAGTAGTAATCCGCGAGGCCGCCGTCCCAATCAAACTCGTGCTCAGCCGACGGTACGGGCGCACAATTGAGGAGTCCGCCTGAAACCTGGGGAGCTGCGATGAGCGAGCAACCGTACGACCTCTTCGGCGGGGTCTGCTGCACGGATAGGTGACAGTTTCGGTGACGCGGCCTGATGGGCCGGTGTGGCCATGATTGCTTCGAATTCGATGGGCGTCAACCGGCCAAGACTCACTTGCCGGCGTCGGCGGTGGTAGGTGCGTTCGATCCAGGTGACAATCGCGATGCGCAGCTGCTCGCGGGTGTCCCAGCGGCGGCGGTCCAAGACATTCTTCTGCAGCAGGCTAAAGAACGACTCCATGGCCGCGTTGTCGCCGGCAGCCCCGACGCGGCCCATGGAGCCGACCATGTCATGGCGGCCCAGGGCGTGAACGAATTTCCGGCTTCGAAATTGACTGCCGCGGTCGCTGTGAACCACACAGCCGGCGACATCACCGCGGCGCGCCACCGCACTACTGAGGGCCTGGGTGGCTAGTCGGGACTTCATCCGCGAGTCGATGGAGTAGCCGACGATGCGGTTGGAGAACACGTCTTTGATCGCACAGACGTAGAGCTTGCCCTCGCCGGTGCGGTGTTCAGTAATATCGGCCAACCACAACCGATTCGGCGCATCAGCGGTGAAATCCCGGCCCACCAGATCGTCATGGACCGGTGGGCCAACCTTGCCGTTCTTGCCGCGCTTGCGTTTGCCGAACGCACTCCACCAACCGTTGTGCGAGCAGATCCGCCACGCGGTCCGCTCGGCCATCGGCAGGCCGGCGTCGCCGGCCTCGGCCACCAGGAACCGGTAGCCGAACTCCGGATCGTCGCGATGGGCATCGAACAAGGCGTTGGCCCGATGCGCCTCGACGTACTCGGCGTCGGTGACCGGATTGGCCAGCCATCGGTAGTAGGGCTGGCGGGCGAGCTTGAGGACCCGGCACGTCACCGCGACAGGGATCCCCTCGGCGGCGAGCTCTTTCACGAGCGGGTAAAGCCTTTTCCCGGCAGATTGGACTGCGACAGATAGGCCGCGGCTCGGCGCAGGACTTCGTTCTCCTGCTCCAACAGCTTGATTCGGCGGCGGGCATCCCGCAGCTCCGCCGATTCGCTGGTACTGGTGCCCGGCCTGACACCGTCATCGACGTCGGCTTGACGCATCCACTTCGACAGGGTCATCGGGTGCACCCCGAAGTCAGCGGCGATCTGCTCAAGGGTGATGCCGTCGTCACGGTTGCGGGCGACCCGAACGACGTCGTCACGAAACTCACGGGGATACGGCCTGGGCACAATGACATCCTTCCAGCCCACCCCACAGGGGCAAGCCATCTCAGGTGTCACCTACTCGTGCAGCAGACCCGCGACATCTTCCAGCGGTACTTCAGACCCGCCATCGACGCATATCCGCGAACGGGTGGCGCACTCGTCGAGAAGTTACTCGCGCTCAGTGACGACGTCCCCGACAGATTGGCGCAGACCCGGTGCGCCGCCATGGCATGGGGCAAGGCCGAGACCCCGAACGCCAGGATCGCCTCGGAACTTTTCGTGATCACCCAATACGGACTGCTGTACGCCGCCGGATTGAACGCGTCGCGCCGGGCGCTGTATTACCTGGCCACGCCGCCCGCGTTGTTCGATCCTTTCGTCGATCAGGTCGACACCGCCGAACTGCGTGAGGGCGCGGTCGTCGTGGTGGACAGCCGGTGCGGCCGTGACCTCGCATCCGCGCATCCGATGGACGCCGCATTGCGCCGGATACTCGATGAGCACCTGGCGCTGCGGGTGAATCTGCCCGCGTAACTATCTCTTCGCCGCGGTCTTCTTGGCCGGGCCGGCCGTGGTAGGTCGGTGGGGCGCGGCGGGTGCACGTTACGACGACGGTGCGGCCGCAGGGCCCTCGTCGCCTACCAACTCCTTCCTTGCCTCTGCCAGCTCCGCTTTGGCGGCGGCGTCAACCTGCGGATACTGCGGGTTGAGAGCCCGCAACGTCTCCAACAGCACCGCCGAAGTCGACACGTGGCTAAACCATTTGTGGTCGGCGGGGATCACGTGCCAGGGAGCCCAGACGGTGCTGGTGTGGCCGAGCATGTCCTGAAACGCCCGCTGGTAGTCGTCCCAGAACGCGCGCTCGCGTAGATCTGCGACGGAGAACTTCCAGTTCTTCTCCGGTTCGTCGATGCGCTCGAGGAACCGGCGCGCCTGTTCGTCCTTGGAGATGTTGAGAAACAGCTTGACGATGACGGTCCCGTTGTCGGTCAGGTAACGCTCCCAGTCGTTGATGTCGCGATACCGCCTCTGCCAGATGTCCCCGGCGTCGAGCACCGTGGTGCGCGGCCATAGCGTCTCGGGGTGCACACGGGTGATCAATACGTTCTCGTAGTGGGACCGGTTGAACACCGCGATACGACCCAGTTCCGGCAGCGACCTTTGGTGGCGCCAGAGGTAGTCGTGCGCCTGCTCGGTCGCCGAGGGCGCCTTAAAGCTGTACACGTCGACCCCCTCGGGGTTGAGGCCGCTCATGACGTGCTTGATCGTGCCGTCCTTTCCGGCCGCGTCGATCGCCTGAAGGATGATCAGCAGCGACCGGTCGGCCTGGGCGAAGAAGCGGTCCTGCAAATCCAGCAGCGCCGTCTTCGCCTCAGCCAGCACCGCGGCGCCGTGGTCTTTTCGAAGCTGTTTGTCGCGGCGGCCGGGATCGAAGTCCTTGGCCAGGTCCACCTTGGACCCCGGCTCCACCCGGGTAGCCTCCGCCAGTCGTTTCCAGAGCGCCGACAACTTCGCCTCCTGGTTGTGTGCAACGATCACTGTCAGCCTCGCAGAAGGTCGCCCGGGGTTTGCCACCACCGTCGGCGTGGGTTATCCGCGCCGTGCGCAGCGCGGCGGGCAGTGATCGTCGGCTTCGGCTTCAGTGACGCCAATTACGTTGCCCGCCCGGTGTATTGAAGAGCTTCACCGTGTGGGCGACCAGCAGGCGCGGGAAGCGCCGGGAGTTGCGCGGGCGTACGCGTCGGTGCGTCGCCTATGCGTGGATGCGCCTGCCGCTGATTTTTCGGAAGGGTGCGTGGATGCCGAAGGACAATGCGAGCAAGAAGCTGACGGTTTCGAGCAGGAATCTGAAAGCCTCCCGACATTGCCCGCGGCGCCCCTGGGTTACCCCACGCGCGAGATGACTCCGGGCGAGCAGCCGGGTCAACTCCGCGGTCAGAAAAAGTTGGTAATTTGGCACCGATTGCCGCGCCGGAAGTAATGCGGCGATTAGGACGAAATCCTGGCCCCTATTGGACCGAGAAGATGAGCAGGTCTACGCACCGAGAGACCGCGTGCAACACTGGCCCATGCCCATCTTGCAGATCGAACACCAGATTGCCGACCTCGACGCGTGGCTGCGCGAGTTCGCCAGCCGCGCGGCTGCGCGGGAGCAGGCTGGGGTCACCGCGGTGCAGGTCCTCCAAGCCGAGGGCGACCCGCAGCACATCGTAGAACTTCTCTATTTCGACACCCTCGACAGCGCAAACTCATACAGGAAGTTCATGCGCGAACAGGTGTGGGCATCGTTCGCGCCGGGATTGGCCAGCAATCCGCAGACCATCATCCTCAACGAGTTGAAAATCAACGGGTTGAAAACCACCTCTACATCCGGGCCTTAGCGGTCAGCGTGGAGGTGTGGATTGATTTGTTTGCGGCCCCACAATGGACACGGCACACATGCGCCTGCAATTGCGGGACTAACGAATGACTGACTAAGGCGTGCGAGCGACGATCACAGGCGTCCGGACGGAGTTGACGACGGCCCTGCTGACTGAGCCCAAAAGCATCCCTGTGAACCCACCGCGGCCACGGCTGCCAACCACAACGAGCTGAGCAGTTTCCGCGTTTTCGATAAGAGCATGACCCGGTCGACCGCCGACCACGAGGCGGCGCACCGCCACAGCCGGATAACGCTTCTGCCTTGCCGCAAGCCATTCAGCCAGCACGTGATCCTCACGGTCGTGAACTTCTAACCACTGCGCCGGCGACCAACCCATAGCCGGGGGGCCGAGTTCGGCGAGGTCGCTCCACGCGTGTAACGCAACCAGCTCGGCGCCACGACGCGCTGCTTCATCGAAGGCGATGTCGGCCGCCAACTCTGACAATGCAGACCCATCGATGCCGACGAGCACCGGTGCGTGCGCCGGCCGTGCCGCGCCCCGATCTTCGTCGTGAATCACAGCTACCGGGCAGTGCGCCCGACGCACTACGCCGGCGCTGACCGATCCGAGCATGGCACGGCTGGCCGCATTCAGCCCACGGCTGCCGACCACCAGAATGTCGGCACTACTCGAGAAGTCAATCAGCGTAGGAACGACGGCGCCGTGGACCAGCTCACTACGAACGGACACCGAATCAATGTCGGGCGTACTTTGCGTGACGACGTGGAGCGCATCATCGATGACTCTCTTCGCCTCGCTCTCCCGCCACTGCCCGTAGCCCTCAGGCACCGGGACTTCCCCCCAGACGCCCGAAGCGGGAGGGATCGGTTCTACCGCGTGCACGATCGTGAGCGAAATCTTGTGCAGCGCAGCGTCTCGCGCGGCCCATAGGACCGCTGCGGTGGAGGCCGGAGACCCGTCGACGCCAACAACGATGCCCCGACCGCTCGGATAGGCCGACATCTCAGGTGACCTCGCTCCAGTGTGTCCAGATGTAACAGTCGGTGTCGCTCACGTTACGTGGCAGGCCGCATTCGAACATGGGGCTTTGGTCACCTGTTAGCCGCAGGTCGGTCGGGACACAGGCAGCCGCAGCCAATCTCATCTCGGGCGCGGGACGACGAGGACGGGAATGTCGACCAGCTCGAGGACGTGCCGGGTGACCGTACCGACATACGGCCTGCCCGCTCCCCGTATATCGGATCGGCCGATGACGAGCAGATCGGCGCCCCAATCGCTGACCTCCGCGAGCACGATCGCGGCCGGATCGCCTTTGACGTGTTTCGTCTCGGCCTGGATTCCCGCCCGTTCGGCCTCGGCACCAACATGGTCCAGGAGTGCCACTGCGGCTTTGTTGCGCCTGGCCGCGAGCTGGCTGTCGCGTCCCCGGTCGGCGAGAGCGCGGAGCAGTTCGCCGTCGCTCGTGACGTGCACGAAACGAAGGTGTGCGCCGGTGCGCACGGCGACGTCAATGGCGGCGCGGGCCGCGGCCAGGGCTGCCGGGGAGTCGTCGACGGCAACCAGGACCCTGTGGAACACGTTGGCTGTCATGGCGTTCCTCTGCTGTCGCGGCCCCTGTCGGAAAGGGAGCGATTTTCCGCCGCCCAGCGCAATCGCACGGCGTCGTTGTGCTCGTCTTCGTCAAGCTTGAATTGCAGGTCGGCCAGGGCCTGCTGCAAGCGCGCTATCCACCGGTCTTCGATCGCTCGGAGGCGGCGGCGAGTGGCCACCTCTTGCGCATCGAGAGCCCGGACCGCCGTCTCGAGCGCTGCCTGCCGGACCGCGGCCGCCACCGCCCGCCGATAGCAGTCACGAGCCGCTACCAGGGCGGCGTTGGCGGGGGGCGGCGCGTCCGGCGCGGGTTCCGGCACGCTGCACGTGGCCTCAGCCGGATAGCGCACGCCCATGGACTGCGCCCAGTGGATCCGAACCTCGGCGGGCGCCGGTGTGGCGGCCAGCCGGACCGACCGCTGCCCACCGAGCAGCACTGAACGCAACAGCCACGTGTACGCCTCCCGGCTCGCGGAATCCCATTCGGCAGCCATCATGTCTCGTTCCAGCGCGAGTTGTTCCCGCTCGCCACGAAGGATGCGCAACTTGTGGTCAAGCAGGTCGGCGCCGCGCTGCGCGGTGGAGAGCCGATGTTGCAGCCACAAGCGACCGGCCCGTCCGGGCGGCATATGCAGGATCTTGGCCACCACGTCACCGCCCCGCGGAAGGGCCGACGTACCGGGCCTCGAGCACTGACGTCGGCAACATCGTGAGCTCCCGGCGCGGCAGAACCCGCAGCGCCTCCCACGCGCGATCGAGTGTCTCGTCGAGTGTCCGCGCCTCGTCGCGGCGTTGGTTGAGCAGGCGCTGCTCCACCGCGTGCTCAAAGGAAAGATACGAGCGGTCGGTGGCGCTGAGTGCGTCCTCACCCATCAACTCGGCCAGCTCACGCGCTTGCCGGGCCCGGGCCAGCGCCGCCAGGGTCTGAGCGGCCACGTCGAAATGATCCTCCCGGGTCCGTCCCGGTCCCGCGCCCTTTCGCATGAGTCTGGACAGGGAACTCAGGGGCTCCACGGGCGGGTAAATGCCGGCATCCTGCATCGTCGCCGAGAGCACTATCTGGCCTTCAGTGATATATCCGGTCAGGTCCGGAACCGGGTGGGTGATGTCCCCGGCGGGCATCGTCAAGACCGGAACCACAGTGACCGACCCGGGCACCTCACGGATGCGGCCGCACCGTTCGTAGAGCGAGGCGAGGTCGCTGAAGAGGTAGCCCGGGTACGCCCGGCGGCCGGGTATCTCACCCCTCGCTGCGGACACCTCCCGGAGCGCCTCCGCGTAGGCCGTCATATCGGCCATCACGACAAGCACATGCCGGCCCATGTCGAACGCGAGATACTCGGCGACCGTAAGCGCGATGCGGGGGGTCAATATTCGTTCGACCACGGGGTCATCAGCGGTGTTGAGCAACAACACCAGTTCGCCTGCGGCGGAGCGCATCTCCAGGGCGTCTCGCACAGCAGAGGTGTCGAGGTGGGTAAGACCCATGCCTGCGAAGACGACCGAGAACGGCTCATCACCGACGCTGGCCTGCGCGGCGACCTGAGTCGCGAGCTCGAGATGCGGCAACCCGGCAATCGAGAAGACCGGCAGCTTCTGCCCCCTCACCACGGTGGTCAGCGCGTCGATGGCCGAGACCCCCGTGATGACCGGCTCAGCGGGCGGCTCGCGATGTGTGGGGTTGAGCGGGAACCCCGACACAGGAGCACGACGCACACCGAAGATCGGTGGGCCGCCGTCAACGGGTTCGCCCCTACCGTTGCAAACCCGTCCGAGCCAGCCGGGTCCCACCGGGATGTGCAGCGTCTCTCCGGCGAAACGGACACAGGCGTCGCCGGGCCGGATGCCCTCGGTTCCCTCGAGCATCTCGACGACCGCAATGTCACGGTCGACTTCGAGGACCAGGCCGTTTCTAATCTCCTCAGCTTCCCCGGACCTCAGCACGACCCGCGCGGCCTCGTCCCAACCCACACCCGACGTGCCACGGACGACCAGCAATGGTCCTCGCAGCTCGGACACATCCGTGTACTCGAGCACGCCAAAGGTACTCGTACTCAAGGCAACTCCCCGAGTCGGGCCAGCATGGCTTCAAGGTGCTTTTGGACTCCCTCGAAGTCCTCGGGGCCGGTTTCCTGGGCGGCGCGCAGCACGCTGCCGAAGTCCGTCTCTTCGATCGTCGAGGCGGGCATGCCGGAATCGACGAGCGCATTGCATCGGTCGATGACCGTGAGGACGGCATCGACCAGCGCCGCACTTTTGGCAGTCGAACAGAAGACATCATTCGGGCTCAACGCGCTTTGTTGCAGCACCCCTTCGCGCAGCAGCCGACCGGCCAGCATGACCATGCGCTCGGCACCCGGCATCGCCGCGACGCCGACCAGGTCGGCGAGCGCACCGAGCCGGTCGGCATCCGAGAGCAACGAGCTGACCCGTTCGCGGCGGTGAGCCCACGCCGGATCCCCCCGCTGCGCATGCCACACGCTCAGCGCGTCGGCGTCGCGGGAGAAAGATCCTGACCACGCAACCGCCGGGTAATGCCGGGCGTAAGCCAGGTCCCGGTCGAGCATCCAGACCGAACGGACGAACCGCTGCGTGTGCGCGGTCACCGGTTCGGTCATATCCCCGCCCGGCGGCGACACGGCGGCAATGATGGTGACCGACCCTCGGCGGCCGCCGAGAGTGACGACGTGCCCGGCCCGCTCGTAAAACGCCGCCATCGCCGACGCGAGACTTGCGGGATATCCCTCCTCCGACGGC
The DNA here is from genome assembly GCF_900078675.2 of Mycobacterium interjectum. Lineage (GTDB taxonomy): Bacteria > Actinomycetota > Actinomycetes > Mycobacteriales > Mycobacteriaceae > Mycobacterium > Mycobacterium interjectum. The sequence goes on along the minus strand of NZ_LT546237.1, from coordinate 1,122,645 downwards.
AGGGCCCCGGTCCGAGACGCGAACTCCCGCAGCGCCTCCGCCCAGCGGGACGTCGAGTCCGCAATGAGCACGACGTGGTACCCCATATCGCGGAAGTACTCGGCGACGGTGACGCCGGTGTAGATGCTGGTCTCGCGCGCCATCATGGGCATGTTCGAAGTGTTGGCGATGATCACCGTGCGGCGGCTCAGCCGATCGCCGGTGCGCGGATCCTCGAGCAGGCTGAGCTCGTCGACCACGTCGGCCATCTCGTTGCCGCGCTCGCCGCACCCGACGTACACGATGACGTCGGCGTCGCACCACTTCGCGATCTGCTGCAGCAGCATCGTCTTACCGGTGCCGAATCCGCCCGGCACGGCGGCACTGCTGCCGCGGGCCACCGGGTAGAGCAGGTCGAGGACCCGCTGCCCGGTGTGCAGACCCTCCTCGGCGTCGAGGCGTTCACGGTAGGGCCGGGGTCGCCGCACCGGCCACCGGCTGGTGAGAGCAACATCCACCCCTTCCACCGTCGCAACCACCGCATCCGCGGCGTAGCTGCCCGCCTCCGCGATGTGCCGCACCACACCGGTGGCGCCGGCAGGGACCAGGATCCGCAGCGGCAACGCAGTCTCGGCGCCGACCGACCCGAGCTCGTCACCCTCCGACACCGTGGCGCCTTCGGCGACGGAGGGCCTGAATTGGCACCTTTCGTCGGTGCCGGCCTCTGGCGCAGTACCGGGACGCAGCCAAGTTCCGGCCCTGGACAACGGGCGCAGCAGTCCGTCGAACACCGAGCCCAACAGCCCGGGACCCAGACCCGCAGAAAGTGGCGCACCGCGCGCAACGACCGGGGCACCCGGGGCCAGGCCGCCGGTGTCCTCGTAGGCCTGCACGGTGACCCGGCGATCGGCGATGGCAACGACTTCTCCCGTCAGTCGGTGCTCACCGAGCAGCACGACGTCATTCATGGCCACCCCGGCCAGGCCCTCGAGCTCGACCAGCGAGCCCGATACGCGGGACACCTTTCCGGTCACAAAGCGCGTCAACTTCCCCTTTCCCAGGCCCGTCACGAAGACCAGAGCCCTTCGATATCGGCGCCCATCTGGTTGATCACCCGGTCGGCAAGTCCCACCAGGGTGTAGGCGGCTCGTCGGCCGTTCGCCTCGGCGAGCACCCCACCTTCGGGGGCCTCACTCACCACGGCGTCCGCCCCCAGCACACGCCGGGCGTGGTCGGCCAGCCCGTCCCGCCACGGTCCGTAACCGGGATCGTCGCGGATGGCTGACAAGGCCTGCACTACCTGGGAACGCAGGTTGTCGTAGGCCTCCCGCTGCGCGGCCAATACGACCGCCCGTGCCTGGCGCCGGTCCCGCGCCCGCTTCGCCGAGAGCACCACCGCGGCGTCGGACTCCCCCTCCGCGCGCGCCGCTTCGAGAATGGAGTCCGCCTCGCTTCGCGCCGCCGCCAAGGTCGCAGCGGCGTCGGCATCGGCCTCGGCCAGCACCCGTTCAGCGTCGGCTCGCGCGTGCGCCGACACCTCCTCTCGGACGGGGGCGAGTGGATCGACCAAGTCAGGCATGGGGGGCCGCGGTCACGATGGCATCACAACCGTGAACGGGAGCAGCTTCGCCGTACGGACATCGCCCAGGGTGCGGGCGGCCCGGTCAGTCAAAATGACCACCTGAACGTCGTCGGGCAGGCCGCTGAAGGCGTCGCGGACCGCCTCGTCATTCTCCGCCGAGAGCACTAGGACGCCCGCCAACGCGTAGCCGGACACCGCCGTCTGCTCGCCGATCACGGCGACGCGTCCCACCTCACTCACCCTTTGCCGATCAGGATGATCGCGACGATGAGGCCGTAGATGGCAATTCCCTCGGCCAGGCCGACGATGACCATGGCGCGGCCGAACAACTCAGGCCGCTCACTCATCGCCGCCAGCGCGGCGGCACCGGTGTAGGCCACCGCGATCGCAGCTCCAAGCGAGGAGCCCGCCACGGCAATGGCAGCGCCGATAAGCGCGGCCGACGACGAGGACCCGGCTCCGCCCCCTTGCGCTGCGGTCGTGGTCACCTCGGCCGCCCCGGGGCCCGCGGTGGCTACAAAAGCGAGCACCAGGAGCGCACCGACAAAGACAAACGCATTGAGTCCGACCAGAATTCGCACGGCGGTCGGGCCTCGCCGCCTGAGCAACCGGCTGGTCGCGGCGTACGCAGCGACCAGAACGGGGACTGCAAGAACCCAGATCATCATGGTTTTCTCCCGAGGGTAGCGCCGATCATTGTCGAGCTATTGATGGAGTTGGATCACCGTTGCGATCGGTCGGAACGTGCCAGGGGCGATACGGCCGGCCCTCGCTGATGAAAATCCGGGAAAACAGCTCGTAGTACTCGAGACGCAGTGCCTGCACCCCGGCTACCAGCGCCTCGAGGCCGAAAGCGAGCACATTCCCGACGACGAAGACGACGACAGCAGCGGCCAGCAGGAGGCCACCCGACCTGGCAAGCGCGGCGGTCCCGTCCCACACGATCATGCCGAGCGCTGCGTGGGTGAGACCGAAGGCGGCCAGGCGGGTGAAGGAGATCAGGTTGGTGCCGACCCGCATCACGGCGTCGAAGACCTCCACGGAGGCTTGGGTGATGCCCGCACCGCCGCCACCCGTCGTAGCCAGGAATCCGATATAGGCCAGGGCGATGCCGCCGACCATCACCAGGGCGCCGGCCAGGATGAGCCACCTGAGACGGCCGCTCGCCCCGAGCACGATGAGGCCCAGGCCGGCCAGCAGGGCCGCACCGGCGATTCCCGATGAGGCGCTCAGCGCCAGCGGCCACCCTCCCTCTCGCCATCGGTTGACCGTGCCGATGATCTGGGCGCCGGCAAGGAAAACCGCGCCCACACCCAGCGCAACAGCCATCAGCGTGATCGGTTTGTCGAGAGGGGCCAACCACAGCACCGGAACCACTCGGGTGGGCCCGAAGAACTCCCCGTAGAGCAAACCGAACACGATCGCGGCCAGCCCAGACCCTACGACGAACGGCCAGCCCTTTCGGAACCGGGCAAGGGGGCGGGGTCGTCCGGCGCGCATCAGGAATCCGAGAACGGCGAGCATGGCCCCGTGTCCGGCGTCGCCGAACATCATTCCGAACATCAGAACGTATGCAATGCCAGCGATCACGCTGGGGTCGACGTCGGCGTACGGCACCGTCCCGTACGTCTCGACGAGCGGCGTGAACGACGGCCGCATGCCCTTTCCTCGCTGCAGCAGGGTCGGCGGGTCCACGCCGCGCGGCGACGGGATCGGCACGACGCCGGCACCCACGCTCGCCAGTCGGCCGGTCAGGTGAGGTAACTCTGCAGCTGGAACCCAGCCGGCCAGAGCCGCGACCTCATCGCGGACGACCGCCTCGTCCGCAAACGACCGGAGTTCGGCCTCCCCGACGACCAGATCGTCCCGGCCGCCCCGCTCGAGGTCAGCGGGGTCAGGTGCGGTCGCGCACAAGCGGGGTTCCGGTGACCCAGGGGGGCGCACGCCGCGGAAGCTGAAAGGCTGTCCGGCCCCTCCAGCATTGGCTTCCGATGTGGTGCGGGCGATCTCCACGACGCCAGCGTCGGCAACCTGAACGAGCATGTCGCGCAGCGCCGCTTTTGGGCACACAAGCGCTACCCGCTGCATGCGCGCCGGCGCAGCGGCGTCACGCCACCCCATCGAAAGCCTCAAGTGTCGATCCTGCACCGCCTCGTGCCGCCGTTTCCAGCGCCGCACGAACTCGCCAGACGTCCACGGCCAACACCGCGAGAGCACCGACCACCGGTCTGCGGTCGTAGCCGGAACCCCGCAGCAGGGCGAACCCGTCCCGCTCGACCCGATGCCACCACGCGGCCTCGCCGCGCCACAGCTCCTGCCCCTGATCGAGGCCGTCGAGCACCCACCTGGCATCCGGGGGCAGACCGTCCCGCAGCCCGGCCAGACCGGGCGAGCGGCCGGCCACCGCACCAACGAACGCCGGACCCAGCACGTAAGAAGCGCGCAACGCCAGCGGTTCGCTGAGGCGGCGGCCCTCGAGGAGCACCTCCTTGAGCACGAGGAGCGCGGCTGCGGCCCGCGCCCACCCGGAGGCCTCAGGCACACCCGCGACCACAGCGTCGGCCCAGGCCAGACGAATTCCCAGATGAAACTCACGCGGTGTCAGGCAACCACGCAACTGCCAGCGCGACGTTTCGAGCACCTCCGCGATCCCAGTGAGGGTGGTCGTCGCGGACAACCGCGACCACGAGGTTCCGAGCGTCCCGAGCGAGTAGGGCGGATTTGCGGGCTCGCCGTGAGGTTCCGACGGGTGTTGCAGCGTCCAGAGGTGCTCGTCGAGATTGGCCACCTCGTAACCCGCCACGGCGAGGCGCACGACATCCACCCGCCCACGGGGAAGCCAACCGGCAAGCACCCGCATGTTCCACAGCAAGGACGCAGCGACCGCGCGCTGAGCGGCGCCCAGACTCTGACCCGGACGCACGTCATGCCCATATGGCGAGGAAGCCAGAGCGGTCAGCGCCTGGCCGAGTCCCGGCGACTTCGCAACCGCGCGCGCCCCGGCCGCACCCAGACGGCGCCTGGCCAGCGCCTTCGCGCGGACCACACCCGCGACCCAGGACGAGCTCACGAAGCGTTTTCCTCTGCCGTGTCCAATGCGGCCTTCACCGCCGACACCACCCGTTCGGCGTAGGCGGGCATCCTCGCCGCGGCGTGGCGGCGAACCGTCATGGCATCCCTTTCGGCGGCAGCCAGAGTCGCGGCCGTCTCTTGCTCCGCCCGGCGGGCAAGGCGAAGGGCGGCGTCCGCACGTTCGGCCGCCGCCTGTCGGTGCGCGGCGGCGATAAGAGCGCTCGCCTCCTCCGCCGCGGACTGTCGGCGTCGCTCGGCTCCTTGCTGAGCCTCGGCCCGGATCCGCGCGGCTTCTTCCTGCGCCGCGGCGAGCCGTGCCAGCACCGGCTCGAGCTCGGCTGACAGCTCGGCCACACGGTCTGCCGGTACACCGGTCGCCGTGGCCGCTCCGGGAGTTCCGGCGGATCGAAAGCGCTGCAGTATGTCTCGGGACCTCGGCATATGCCTCCCGTCATGGCGCGCTTCCCCGGCTCATACTAAACGGCACACGCTGGGTGGTCCCTAGTCCTGGCCGCAACCGTCACTAGCCGTGTACGTACATTCACCGTACAATGAAGCGGTCGACAGTTGCGAGCGCAGATTATCGAGAGAGAGAAAGAGGTGTCGCTGTGGCAGCCAAGACGAAGCGCATCGAGCTTCGCGCGGAGCAAGCGACCTTGGACCGCATCCAGCGTGCCGCCAACCTTGTCCATGAGCAGACGTCGGAATTTGTGCGGAAAGCTGCGATGCAACGGGCCGAAGACATCCTGCGTCAGGAGTTGGTAACGGCAATGGAGCCCGAACAGTTCGACAATCTGATGTCCTCGCTCGATGCTGCTGACGACGCGCCGCGGCTGGCGGCAGCCGCACGCAAACCAGCGGTTTTTACAAGGCGCTGAACAATGTTCGAGTCCGCGCGACTCGCTGACGCCCACACGTTGGAAGGATTCGACTGCGGTAAGGAATCGCTGAATACCTGGCTTATCGCACATGCTCGTCGCGCGGACAGCAGCGGAGTCGCCCACGTCTACGTGTGGACCCCGCTCGGCGAACAGAAAGTCAGCGCCTATTTCGCAATCTGTCCCACCGAGGTAGTACGCAACGACGACGGCATCTCCGGATCCATGGCCGGCGGCTATTCCCGCATACCCGGATACTTGATCGCACGCCTGGCGATCGACACATCGCTTCGGGGTCAGGGATATGGCGAGCAGCTACTTCTCGACGCGCTAGGCAAAGCCGTCGCAGCATCGGAAATTGGCGGCGGCCGGCTCGTCGTCGTTGATGTCATCGACGACGAGGCGCAATCCTTCTACGAGCACTACCACTTCACCCCCGTCAGGAATCGCGAGCGTCGTCTGATCATGAAGGTGTCCACGGCGGCAAAAGCGCTCGGCCAACGCTGGCGGCAGTAAAACCTTCCGCCGAATATTGTGATGCTCAAGGAGAAGTAACCGTTAGCGGCATCGGCCGACTCGGGATGTGCCAGGATGTTGTTGAGATGTCCGCGGCCCCCCGCCCCGCCCTGACTTCCTCCGCTCGCGCGTGCCCTCGCGGACTTGGCGACGGTCTCTACAAGGTCTAGGTTGCCTTAGCATAGGACGCTCCGGCTCCCCGGGGCGGCGTTGAGTCTCCCAAGCAGGACAGGCACTTCCGTGTATTACAGGCCGGTGTCACCGACCAATTCATGAAACACCGAGGCTAGAGGTAATGAATCGCCCTAGTTCTGCCGGAGGATCGGGCTATTGGATTTCGACCAGGGCTTGGTCGTTCCCTCGGCATCGGTATGGCCAAGCGATGTTCGACATCGCGTCCGGGGTCGTTGCCGCCTACATCGGCAGCGCCGCGCCAAGAAAGTGCATTTACCGGAGGGCGAGGACCGGCTGATCGAACGCTTTGAGGCGATCACCGGGTTGGGTCCACGCGGCTCGTATCCGCACGCCATCAACTACTTTCAGCACCTCAGTTTCCGAGAAGCGTCCCAGCGATAAGGAGCCGATACGGTTCTACAGGCACCAACCTTCCCTAATACCTTGAGTATCACGTGGTGCTCGGCAACAGCGCCGCCGTTCAAGTCAGCTCGGTTCGCTTACATGATCCACCTGAACCAGGCGCTGAGCCTCGTCGAAGAGTTCTTGTTCTGCGAGACGGGCGGCAGTGAGCGCGGAGAGCGCGGTGGCGGCCAACAGCATGTACATCACCACGATCTGGTAGCGAATCGCGGTGACCGGATTGACCCCGGCGAGGATCAGTCCGGTCATGGCCCCGGGCAGGCTAATCAGCCCGACTACCTTGGTGGAGTCGATGGTCGGTATCAGCGCGGTGCGCAGCGCGGATTGTTGATGTGGCAGGAACGCTTGCCGGCCGGACTGCCCAAGGCTCAACCGGGCTTCGATCTCGGGCCGCGCCTGCTGGGCTTCCTCGCGTATCCGCCGCAGCGCTACGCCGGCGGCCAGCATGGCGGACGAGACGATCTGGCCGCCGACCGGTACGATCACACGGGCCTCGGCGGCGATAACCCGTCCGGCCAGCAGGGCACCCAGCGTGACAACGGTGCCTGTGACGACACCGCCGGTGGCGGCTACCTTGGCGCCGGGCAGGCCCGCGCCGCGGCGGCCAGCGACCTGGCCGGCGATCAACATCATCACGATCACCCAGCCGGCGCCGCCGGGTAGACCGGCTCGTTGGAACAGTAGGAGAAGGATGGCGCCGACCCCGACCAACTGCAACCCGGCGCGGGCCGCGGCGACGACGAGTTCCCGAGTGAGCCCCAGCCGCTGGCGGTAGGCCACCGCTGCGGCCACCGCGACCAGCGCCAGAGAAGTGACTACCCCGCCCCAGCTCGGCACCAGCAGCGCGGATGTGGCCATCGCGCCGACCGGTGGGCGGAATCGCCCGGACGACAAACCGCGACCAGACGGCCCTGCTCGAGGACCGAGACCAATCAGCCGCCGCATCCATGGGTTAGCGCGGGAAACCAAGACCGTTGTCGAGCCAACTACGAGAAGACCCAGCGGCCAAGCCAGGCGCGCCCACGGCCATGAACTCCGTAGCCCGTCCTGCGTCGGCTGGGTCGCCGTCGGCGGCTCGAGGTGATAGCCGATACGGTCCAGCGCCTTGCGCAGCCTCTCGATCTCCGGGGGAACCTCTAGCCCGTCGCCGCGCGAACGCAACAGAGTTCGCGCCATCCCGCCGATGACTTTCTCCATCACGCCGCCGTGACTGACAACAGTCGAGTGGCGGACACGTGCGGGCACCGACGCGGCGGGAACGCGCTCCCCGTCAGCGATCGCCGTCAAGACAGCAGCGGTGTCGCAGTGCTCGGGCGAATACCAGACCACCACGGATCCCGTTCGCGGATAGGCGCGCGCCGCGCGCACACCGGTCAGGTTGGCAACCGTCTCCTCGATCGCGAGGGCCCGGGTCGCATCGAAGCGAAACCCGTTGGCCTGCACACGCATCCGACCCGCTGCAGCCGATACGATGGTGAGTTTGGGGCTCAGTGTGACGCCCACGTCAGCGCTTGGCGCCTCGAGCCTTGGGCGCAACCTTCGGCGCAACCTTGGGGGCAGCCTTACGGGCAGCCTTGCGGGCCGGGACGTCTGCGGAGTTCGCCGGCGGCGGTTGGACTTCCTCCCCCACGCGCTCTGCCGCCTCGGCGACCACGTCGGCGACCGCCAGTCGGGCCCGCTCGGTACCCTCCTCGGCCCTGCGCTCGGCATCGCGCGCAACGCGCAGCGCCCAGGCCGTCGCGGAAACGGATGCCTCCCGCAGCGGAGCCTTCGCCACCGCTTTGCGAACCGCCTCATATGCAGCAACCCCCACAACGCCGGTCACTACGGTCGGCGCCGCCTTCGCTAAAAGTCCATGCCACATCATCGCGGACACTCCCTCCACATCGTTCTTCCCATCATTGTCAGGTCACAGCCCGGACGCCACATCTAACGCGGTCATGCCGTGCGGTCCGCGACGAGATGGCCGTGCTCAAGGAGCAAGACTCGCTCGGCGACACTTCCGATCAGACCGTGGTCGTGGCTGACGAGCACCACGGTGCCGCCCGTGCTCACATGCTCGCGGACTAGTGCGCCAATGACAGTGGCCGTGGGGCCGTCCAGCGCTGAGGTCGGCTCATCTAGTAGCAAGATCTCCGGTTCGACGGCCAACGACCGGGCCAGACACAATCGTTGCGCCTCGCCCCCGGATAACTCGGCGGTAGTGCGGGTAGCGAATCGTGGCGCCAGCCCCACCCGCGCAAGCAACTCGCCCGCTCGGTCGTCGGGAAGGTCGGGGCGGCCGGCACGGACCTCGTCGAGTACGCGGTCGGCAAGCAGTACTGGGGCCTGCGCTACCAGTGCGACACGCCGTCGCAGTGCCAGCACGTCCAGCTCGGCAATGGGCACACCGTCAAGCAGGACGCGTCCGGTCGTGGGTTCGGTGAGCCGGTTCAGTAGCCGCAGCATCGTCGTTTTTCCGGCGCCGCTCGCACCCATGACCGCGGTGCAGCGGCCAGCCGGAATACATGCATTGATCCGCGCAAGGAGGGTGGCCGGGCCGCGAGTCACAGCGACTTCGTCGAGGCGAAAGCCATGCACTCTACGAACGTTACCGGACAGGTACTGAGGGAAGATTCGAACGCGTGCCCGGCACCCCGCCGGGACACCGCACATTCTCCGGACGGTGCTCTAACACAATGAGGCGGTCCCAGATTTTCCCAAAACGGCATCTAAGCTGCATATATCGGTCGGGCTGACAGTGTGGTGTCAATACATCGGAATGGGCTGTCTCAAGACATTTCAATAGGTGAATCAGAGAGTTCGAGCTGGTGTCGAAGGCTCTCTGGTCATCACCGCAGTACTTGTCGAGGGCCGCTGGCAATCGCAGGTCGCCCGCGATTACTGGGTCTCGCAGGGTATATCGGAGCCTTCGCCACCACTGTGCCCTTATTGCGCATGAGAAATTCGAGCACATCGTATTCGCGGGGAGTCAAACCAATTGGCGTACAACCGCGTTGGACTGTGCGCCGAGCCGGATCGAGCGATAGCGATCCCGCGGTTAACATCACCGGTCGTTCCGGCGCGCCGCGACGCACCAACGCGCGCAGGCGCGCCACCAGCACTCGAAAAGAAAACGGCTTCGTCAGATAATCGTCTACCCCAAGATCGAACGCGTCGGTCTCGTCGCACTCGCCTCTTTGGCGATGAGCATGAGTACCGGTGGCCGCGACTGCTCCCTTCTCAGCGTCTCCACAGCGGTCACAGGGCACGCTGGCTACATGAGCGATGTCAGGGCCGGCACGATCGAGGTGTGGGACAACGTGCAGCAAATGCCGATGGGCGCCGCCACTGCGACGCCCGACACGGCGAGATTGGCGCGGCCGCCCGGTGCATGGGCTCATTCGGGTCTGCCGACCCCCGGCTACAGCCGCAGTCAGCAGGGCTTCAGCGGAAGCTTCGGTGACACAGATCGGCTTCCGCTAGCGCCATCCCGTCTCGTTAGCGCGACGATCGGCCGCGACATGAGCAATGACCTAGTTCTCCGAGATCAGCGCGTGTCGCGCGCGCATGCGGTGCTGGTTTCAACCCCGGCCGGCGTCGAGATCCGCGATATCAACAGTCGCAATGGCACATTCATCAACGGCGCACGGATCGGTCGGGCTCTTCTGCGCAGCGGCGACTTCATCACTATCGGCACCACCGAATTCGCGGTTGAGTTCAGCGGGAGCATCCGGCTCCCAGCGGAGGCTCTTGGGATCCTCAGTGCCGGGCGCATTCGGCATTCCCCGTACTGGACTGTCGGCCATGCTCGCTACGCTCGACGGCCTCAGGGCGGAATCAGACTCCGCTGAAGCAGTCTTGACCGGTCTGAGACGACGACGATGACGCCGGGATGGTCGCGTTGGTGGTGGAAAACGTTGCCTCCACGCCGGTATCGGTGACCTTGACGTTGTCGGCGTGAATGCCCAGCGGATAGTTCTGGGTCGCTTTGGACGTAAGACTATCGAGATTCGTCTGCACCTTGTCCGTCGACATCTTGGAGCCCAAAGCGGTCAAGTTGACCACCTGAAGTGACAGCCCGTTGTTGGCGATCTGGGGCTTGACGGTGGCGCTGTCGAGAAGGCCCTGCAATTGGATGGTTCCGTCGCCGGGGTTGGTGGTGACTTGGCTGGTCACGAAACTGCCCAGCACCGGGATGGCGTCCTGGATCGATTGTTTGATGCCGTCGGATGACCAGGTGATGGTGCCGTTGAGCGCGCCGATGGTGCCCTTGGAGTTGTTGGTGTCGCTGAGGTGGAGGTCCTTGATATCGATGCTGACTTTCATGCCTTTCGCGCTGCGCACCTGATTGCCGGCCGTCTGCACAGAGATGTCGGGATACTGGCCGCTGAAGTACTGCCAGAGCATTGGCGGCATGGAGGCAAACGACACCGTCGCGCTGTCCTGCACCTCGCACGCCACCGCGCTTGCCACCTTGCTGCCCACCACGTGGCGGAGGAAAAGCTCGGCACCGACCGCGGCGGCCAGGATGACCACCAGCACGATGGCCAGGACGAGAGCCATCGACCGCCGGTTGCCCCACAAGCGGCGTCGGCTTGGGGCCGGCGCCTCCCTTTGCGGTGGCTGAGTGGGCAGCCGAGTAGTGGCCTGCTCAACCTGGCTTGGTGGCGGCCCGGACTGACGTTGCGGCGGGGCCGGCGGATACGGCTGCGGAGTCGGTGGGCGGCCGGGCGGCGGTGGTCTGTTCGGTGACGGCGGTGGCGGTGGGTATGGCCGACCGGCCTGAGGAATCTGTCGGGTCGGGGATCCCGATGGGGGCGCGGGCTGGGGCCCTGGATGTACCGGTCTCCTGCCAGGGCCAGGCGGCGCGGGCGGACGATTCCATTCCGGCGAATTGCCGCGCGGCGGGCCCTCGGGGGTTGTCATTAGCGCCATTGTGCCGTGCCAACCTGAACGCGTTGCGGCGGATGGGGTTCGTCGCAGACGGACACCGCGTTGCGCGTCGAAGGCAAGGTGGCGCAACGGTTCGGGAGGCAACTCGTCGAGTCGAGCGTGGCCGAGTCCTTGCGCCTGCTTTCGTGCGTCGGGCTGACAGGATTTGAACCTGCGACCACTTGACCCCCAGTAAATAGCGGTAACGCATTTCCGCAGGTCGGTGACGGTAGGCGGCCGATTCGTGCGCGTACATAGCGTGCACGGACGCGCAGGTCGTTCACCATCGCGCATGACGTGTGGTCCCAAAATGGTCCCCGACGTGCCATGCACCAGTGCCGACGACCCCTCGCTTGACCAGAAGTTCGCGTACTGCCATTGTAAGTACATGACTTCGATGAAAGATGACCGCCTGCAGCTGCGCGTCGACGCAACCTCCAAGCGGCGGCTGGAGGAGGCCGCCGCCGAGGCGCACCTGAGCGTGACGGCGTTCGTGCTGCAGGCCGCCAGCCAGGCCGCCGACAATTTGCTCGCCGAGCGGCAGACAATTCGCCTGTCCCCCGACTCGGCGGCCGTGTTCACCGAAGCACTGAACCATCCGGCGCGGGTTAACGAGCGACTGGCGGCCACCTTGAAGCGGCCAGCGAAGTTCACCTGGCTCGACTGAAGTGCAGTTCTACCGGCCGAACCTACTCGACCCGGATAGACACCGGCGCGACGAGTTCACGTCGGGCGATTCGTCCCTGGACGAGTGGCTGCGCCGCTACGCCGGCCAGAACCGACGCGGCAACACCGCAGCGGTCTGGGTGATCGCTGATGTTGATCACAGGGTGGTTTGCTACGCGACTTTGTCGATGACATCCGTGGATCGGTCAGCAAGTCCCACGCCATTGGCGAAGGGCGCCCCATTGCAGGTTCCCGCGCTCCTAGTAGGCCGGCTAGCCACCGACACCGGCGTGACTGGGCTTGGGCTGGGCACCCAAATGGTCAAACACATCCTGGCGACGGCAGCCGAGTTGAACGTCAAAGCAGCATGCCGAGCTGTCGTGGTCACCGCACTGAACCCGGCCGCTTTCAGTTGGTGGCAGCGGTTCGGGTTTGAACCGTTCGATGCCGAGGACTCGACTAACTTGGACCTCTACCTGCTGACCAAGGACATCGGCGCCACGCTCGCGAGACTCTGAGCCAGCGATTCCCTTCAGGCAGGATGTAAGTCGTGGAGGAGCGGTTTCCCGGTGAGTTGGCGACGCTCCGTGCCGATAACGTGCGCCTGCGTCGGCTGCTCGAGCGCATCGACGAACCGAGAAGAACTGGAAGTTCTCCGTCGCGGATCTACGCGAGCGCGCGTTCTGGGACGACAACCAGCGGGCGTTTGGGGACATGCTCAGCCACACCAGCACCGTCTGGGCGCCCTGGCACGTGATCCCCGCAGACCACAAATGGTTTAGCCACGTGTCGACTTCCGCGGTGCTGTTGGAGACCTTGCGGGCTCTCAACCCGCAGTATCCGCAGGTCGACGCTGCCGCCAAAGCGGAGCTGGCAGAGGCAAGGAAAGAGTTGGCGAGCGACGACGATGACGCGGCCACGGAGTAGTCGTCACAAGGCGGGCCCGCATGCACCCAATCGAGGGGGCGCATGGACATAACACGAACGGGTACTGACGAGACCCCAGTACGGTCGCATCGGCCGCGGCGGTGGCGGCATTTTGTGAAATGCCTCATCCCAGACGCGGCCCGTAAAAGGATGGCCGTGATGGGCCTTGAGCAGGTGGGGTTGGCATCCGGAATCTCGGTGGCCAGGTCCCAGGGAGCCCGGCGCCACAGAGAAATCACTTGGGTTCGCTTGCCTTTGCAGGCCGGCGATTGGGTCCAACTCGTCGAGCCGGGGTGTGCCGAAGGTCCCGGGTGTCGGCTTTGTCGAGTTTGTAGCTTCACAACGAACGGCCCGGGCGTTGACGGGAAAGAGCCATGCGGAGTTGACTTGATCCCGGCAGCAGTGTGAGTTCCCGTGGTCGCGCTCGAGGTGGGGTTGCTGCCGACGGGACATCCGAACCGGGCTTTCCGACGGTGGATGACCGGCCCATCCAGGACGAGGCGCGTTGTCGCACAACTGATCACCCAAGACCGCAGGGTCCAACTCCGAATTAACCAGTCGTTATCACGGGAGGACGACGACATGACCCAGACGCGCAGTGTCCCGCAGGAGGGGCACGTCGTGACAGAGCCAACGTTGAGCCCCGATCTGCTGCACAAGATGGATGCGTATTGGCACGCAGCGAATTATCTGTCGGTTGGCCAGCTGTACCTGTACGACAATCCGCTGCTGAAACGGCCGCTGACGTTGTCAGATGTGAAGCCGCTCGTTGTTGGCCATTGGGGCACCACGCCGGGCCAGAATTTTATCTATCTGCACCTGAACCGCATCATCACGAAATACGACCTGGACATGTTCTACATCTCCGGTCCTGGTCACGGCGGTCCGGCGCTGGTAGCCAACACTTATCTTGAGGGCTCTTACAGCGAGATCTATCCCGATATCAGCCAGGACGAGGCCGGGCTTAAGAAACTGTTCACCCAGTTTTCGTTTCCGGGCGGGATCTCGAGCCACGTCGCCCCGACGACACCGGGATCGATCCACGAGGGCGGTGAACTCGGGTACTCGTTGAGCCACGCCTTCGGTGCGGCATTCGACAACCCCGATCTGATCGTGGCCTGCGTGATCGGTGACGGCGAAGCCGAGACCGGCCCACTGGCGACGGCGTGGCAGTCCACCAAGTTTCTCAACCTGATCACCGACGGCACGGTCCTGCCGATTCTTCACCTCAACGGCTACAAGATCAGCAACCCAACCGTGCTGGCCCGCATCGAGCATGAGGAGCTGGAGCAATTTCTGCGTGGCTGTGGTTGGGAGCCCTACTTTGTCGAAGGCCACGAACCGGAGCTGATGCACCAACTGATGGCCGCCACCCTTGATGCCGTGATCGACCGTATTTACGCGATCCGCGATCACGCCCGCAGCAGCGCGGACCCTTCTCGGCCACGTTGGCCGATGATCGTACTACGCTCCCCCAAAGGGTGGACCGGACCGAAGGTCGTCGACGGTCTGCAGGTCGAGGGCACGTTCCGCGCGCATCAGGTTCCGCTGCTGGTGGATGACGAGCATCCCGAGCATGTCGCCCAGCTCGAAGAGTGGATGAGAAGTTATCAGCCTGAGGAGCTTTTCGACGGCGACGGAACGCTGTTGCCGGACCTGGCCGCCCTGGCGCCGCGGGGTGCCCGACGAATGGGCGCCAACCCGCACACCAACGGTGGGCTGCTGCTGCGCGAACTGGCGATGCCCGACTTCCGCGTGCACGCTGTGGACGTGCCAGCTCCGGGCTTGGTCGATGCGGAAGACACCCGCGTTCTGGGTGCCTTCCTGCGCGACGTGACGGCGCTCAACGACGATCAGCACAACTTCAGGATTTTCGGCCCTGATGAGACGCTGTCGAACAAGCTCGACGCCGTCTTCGACGCCACTGACCGCCAATGGGACGCTTGCCGGCTGGACAACGACGAATTCCTCGCCCCCGCCGGGCGAGTGCTGGACTCGATGCTCAGCGAGCACCAGTGCCAGGGCTGGCTCGAGGGATACCTGCTCACCGGGCGGCACGGGCTGTTCAACTGTTACGAAGCGTTCATCCACATCGTCGACTCGATGTTCAATCAGCACGCCAAATGGCTCAAGATCACCAAAGAGCTGCACTGGCGACGCGACCTCGCGTCGCTGAATTATCTACTGTCCTCCCACGTCTGGCAGCAAGACCACAACGGCTTCACCCACCAAGACCCCGGTTTCCTGGACCATGTCATCAACAAGAAGGCCGATATCGTCCGCGTCTACCTGCCACCCGACGCCAATACTCTGCTGTCGGTATTTGATCATTGCCTGCGCAGCCGCCACTACGTCAACGTGGTCGTCGCGGGCAAACGCTCGATGCCGCAATGGTTGAGCATGGACGAGGCGGTGATCCACTGCACTCAGGGTGCGGGTATCTGGCGGTGGGCCGGCAATGACGAGGGCGCCGAGCCCGATGTCGTTCTGGCCTGCTGCGGCGACACGGCCACTCTGGAGGTGCTGGCAGCGGCGAAGATCCTGCGCGAGCAGCTGCCCGATCTAAAAGTCCGTGTCGTCAATGTCGTCGACTTGATGAAGCTGCAACCCGACACCGAGCACCCGCACGGGCTCAGCGAGCGGGACTATGACTCGCTGTTCACCACCGACAAGCACATCATTTTCGCGTTTCACGGCTACCCGTGGCTGATCCACCGGCTCACCTACCGCCGCACCAACCACAACCTGCATGTGCGCGGCTACACCGAGGAGGGCACCATCACCACGCCCTTCGACATGCGCGTGCAGAACCGTTTGGACCGTTTCCACCTGGTCGAGGATGTAATCGACCGGCTGCCACAACTGGGGGCCAGAGGTGACTATCTCAAACAGTCCATGCGCGACAAGCTGGTCGAGCACCAGATCTACATCGACAAGCACGGCAAGGATCTGCCGGAAATTCGTAACTGGTCGTGGGCAATCCCGCAATGACTGAGCACGCACGCATTCCACATCGCCGGGGCGCCAGATGATTTCCCTATCGCGACAGCTCGGGGAGGACTCCACCGCGAGCGTCATGGTCGGTGCCAACCTGACCGTTCCGTTCCGCATTTCATCGGTAGTCAGCCGCAAGAAGCGCCCGCTCGTTGTCGTAGTCACCTCCGATCTGCTGCTCTCTCGAAACATCCGGCCAAGGACTATGACCTGGCGGCAAAGGTCTGAAGAATCGAATTGCGTCGGCTTGGAGAACGCCAAATGACTTTGAAGTTGCCCGATATGACCCAGGTGCTGCAGGAGACAACGCGCAAGGGCGTGGGTAGTCAGCGATGGCAGCGGCCGCTCTATGTCGATCTTCTTCCGCCCTGCAACCACGCCTGTCCAGCGGGAGAAAACATTCAGGCCTGGCTGACCCATGCTCAGGCGGGAGAATATGAGAGGGCGTGGCAGGCGCTGGTAGCGGACAATCCGCTTCCTTCTACCCATGGCCGGGCCTGCTATCACCCCTGCGAAGGTGGCTGCAACCGGGCGTCCCTGGACAGTTCGGTCGCGATCCACGCGGTCGAACGTTTCCTCGGGGATCTCGCCGTTGAAGAGGGCTGGCGGGTGCCGGTCGCGCCACCCAGCGGCAAGAAGGTTCTGGTTGTGGGCGCCGGGCCGGGCGGCCTGTCGTGTGCCTACCATCTGGCGCGCCTGGGCTATCAGGTCGAAATCCGCGACGGCGCAACGGAACCCGGTGGAATGATGGAGTTCGGCATTCCGGCTTACCGCCTGCCGCGTGAGGCGCTGCGCAACGAGATTACCCGCATCACCGCCATGCCCGGAATCACGCTCAAATGCGGGCAGCGGGTCAATAACGTGCTCGCCGAAAAGCACAACGGCGGCTTCGACGCGGTCTTCGTAGCTGTGGGCGCGCACGAAGCGAACCACGTGAACATTCCGGCCATGGACGGGAAGAAGATCATCGATGCGGTCAGCCTGCTCGGCGAGGTGAAAGAGGGCAAGCGGCCAAAGCTTGGCCGCGCGGTCGCGATCATCGGCGGCGGTGGTACAGCTGTGGATGCTGCGCGTACCGCGCGGCGGCTGGGTGCTGATGACGCGCTAATCGTGTACCGCCGTGACAAGGCCCATCTAAGAGCGACGCCGAGCGAGGCCGCCGAGGCGTTCGCCGAGGGCGTCAAGATCAAGTGGCTGAGCACGGTCGAGCAGTTCGGCGCTGACGGCATCGTGATCGAAAAGGTCGACACGAACCCCGACGGCAGCGTGACCCCAACCGGCAACACCGAGCGGCTTGCCGCCGACTCGGTCGTGCTGGCTGTCGGCCAGCACAGCGACCTGTCGCTGCTGCGCGACGCGGCGGACGTCAAGATCATGCCAACTGACATCGTGCAGGTCGACGAAGTGTTAATGACCGGCCATCCCGGAATCTTTGCGGGCGGCGACTGTATTGGCGGCGCGCGGACTATGACGACGGCAGTTGGGCACGGCAAGCTGGCGGCACGCGCCATGGATGCCTGGATGAGAGGCGAGAGCTACCAACATCCGGCTTCGCATCCACTGGTCACTTTCGACATGCTCCACCTGCTCGATTATCTCGACGCCCCGCGCAGCCAACAGCGGGAAGTGCCGCCCGCGCAGCGCAGCGGGTTCGGGGAAGTTGCGGCGGGCCTTGATGAAAAGCAGGCGCGGTACGAAGCGCAGCGCTGCCTGTCCTGCGGCAACTGCTTCGAATGCGACAACTGCTATGCGGCCTGCCCCGAACAGGCCATCACGCGCCTCGGCCCGGGGCAGGGGTACAGCGTCGACATGGACCTTTGTACCGGCTGCGCAACGTGTTTCGAACAGTGCCCCTGCCACGCCATCGAGATGGCGCCCGAGCCGCCGGGCCAGTCCCTCACCGTCGGAAACCTCGGGGAACCGCTGGCGCCAAACAGTTTCAAGGTGCGGACATAAGAGGCAGACATGACCGAACAGACCGCCACCATGGACGGCAACAGCGCGGTCGCGCATATCGCCTATCGCGTGAATGAGGTCTGCGCCATCTATCCGATCACTCCCTCGTCTCCGATGGCGGAACTGGCCGACGCCTGGTCGGATCAGGGTGTCAGGAACATCTGGGGCAGCATCCCCGTCGTGCAGGAAATGCAGGCCGAAGGGGGCGCCGCAGGCTGCGTCCACGGTTCGCTGCAAAGCGGGGCCCTCACCACGACCTTCACCGCGTCGCAGGGCCTGATGCTGATGCTGCCCAACATGTACAAAATTGCCGGCGAGCTGACCTCGACGGTTTTTCATGTGGCGGCACGCGCCTTGGCCGCCGGCGCGTCGTCAATCTTCGGCGACCATCAAGACGTCATGGCGTCACGCGTCACCGGCTTCGCCATCCTCGGCGCAAGTTCGGTGCAGGAAGGCCACGACCTCGCGCTGGTCGCCCAAGCCGCGACGCTGGAGGCCCGCGTTCCCTTCATCCACTTCACCGACGGCTTCCGAACCTCACACGAGTACAACAAGATTTCGCTGATCCCGGACGCACAAATCACTTCGATGATCAGCGATGATCTGGTGCGCAACCACCGCGAGCGTGGCCTCAGTCCGGAACATCCGGTAATCAGGGGCACCTGGCAAAACCCGGACACCTATTTCCAAACCCGCGAGGCCGTCAACCCCTTCTACGCGAAAGTGCCGGCTATCGTGCAGTCGGCCATGGATCGGCTGGCAGCCCTGTGCGGCCGACACTACTCATTATTCCGTTATGACGGCGCCGACGACGCCGAGCGCGTGGTGATCAGCATGGGGTCGGGGTCCGAAGTCGTGCGCGAAACGGCGCGATGGCTCAACCGACACGGCGAAAAGGTCGGCGCCATACAGGTTTTGCTTTACCGACCGTTCTCCGCTGAACACTTCCTGGATGCACTGCCCGAAACCGTGCGCTCAATCGCCGTGCTCGACCGGACCAAGGAGCCAGGCGCGCCGATGGAACCACTTCACTCAGATGTAGTGGGCGTGCTGAGCGAGGCCGTCGCAGCCGGCCGGCTCACTCAGATGCCGCGCGTGATCGGTGGCCGATACGGCTTGTCCTCCAAAGACTTTCATCCCGGCATGGCCAAGGCCGTGTTCGACGAGTTGACCAAGCCCCGTTCCCACAACCACTTCACCGTCGGGATCATCGACGATGTCAGCCACACCAGCCTCGACTACGACAGGATGCTGGATATCGAGCCCGACGATACCGTGCGCTGCCTGTTCTTCGGGCTCGGTGCCGACGGGACGGTCGGAGCCAACAAGAACAGCGTCAAAATTCTGAGCCAGCCCTCGGATCGCTACGCGCAGGCGTATTTCGCTTACGACTCCCACAAATCGGGCGGGGAAACCGCGTCGCATCTTCGCTTCGGCACAACCCCGATCACGGCGCCCTACCTGATCCGGCACGCCAATTTCGTTGCCTGCCACAAATTCAGCTTCCTCAACAAGCGCGACGTGCTCGGCCCGGCGATTCCCGGCGGAACATTTCTGCTGAACAGTCCCTACGGACCCGACGAAGTCTGGCATCAGCTTCCACGGCAGATCCAAAAACAGATCGTCGATAAGAACCTGCGCTTCTACGTGATCGACGCCTCAGAGGTGGCACGACGGATCGGGCTGGGGCCACGAGTGAACACGATCCTGCAGACCTGCTTCTTCCATCTTGCCAACGTCTTGCCGCCCGCACAGGCCGTGGCCGAGATCAAGCGCTTCACCGAAAAGGCCTATGCCGGCAAAGGCGAGGCGGTGGTGAAACTGAACTTCGCGGCGGTCGATGCCGCGATCGAGGCCCTGCACGAGGTCGAGGTGCCCGAAACCGCCACCGGCACAAACGATATCCCGCCTATCGTTCCGCCTGCCGCGCCGGAGTTCGTCCGCCAGGTCACCGGAGAGATTATGGCCGGGCGCGGCGACGACATCCCGGTAAGCCGCATACCCCAAGACGGCTCCTTCCCGGTGGGCACGACCCGATACGAGAAACGCAACATCGCCGCCGAGGTGCCGATTTGGGATCCGGACCTGTGCATCCAATGCGGCCAGTGCAGCATCGTTTGCCCGCACAGTGTCATCCGCGCCAAGACATACGAGGCGAAAGACCTCGAAGGTTCGCCCGGCGCCTTCAAGGCTGCCCCTGTCAATGCGCGAGGCTACCCCGACGCGCGCTTTACCCTGCAGTTCTACGTCGAGGACTGCACCGGCTGCGGAGTCTGTGTCGAGAATTGCCCGGCCTACAGCCCGACCGGCGATGGCCGGCGCGCCATCAACATGGGTGAAAAGCTGCCGATCCTGGAGCAGGAGCGCGAAAATATCACCTTCTTCGAGACGTTGCCGACGCCCGACCGGCGGCGGGTGAACTTCGCCAATGTGCGCGGGGTGCAGCTCCTCGAACCGTTGTTCGAATTCTGCGGTGCGTGCGCAGGATGCGGCGAAACCCCTTATCTGAAACTGATCTCACAGCTTTTCGGCGACCGGCTGCAAATCGCCAACGCGACGGGCTGTTCGTCGATCTATGCCGGCAACACCCCGGCCCACGCCTGGAAGGCCAACGCGGACGGGCGTGGTGCGGCATGGTCGAACTCGCTCTTCGAGGACAACGCCGAATTCGGCTTGGGCTACCGGCTGGCCATCGACATGCAGACCAGCCTCGCCCGCGACCTGCTGAAAACCCTTGCCCCGCAGGTCGGTGCGGATTTGGCCGGCGCGCTGCTCGGGGCCCAACAGCACAGCGAATCCGAATACGCAGCGCAGCGCGCCCGGGTTGCCGCCCTGAAGGACAGGCTGAAACCGATCGAGTCGGCTGATGCGAAGATGCTGGTCACCCTCGCCGACTTCTTGGTACGTCGCAGCGTCTGGATCGTCGGTGGTGACGGCTGGGCCTATGACATCGGCTACGGCGGGCTGGACCACGTGCTGGCGCAGGGGCGCAACGTCAACGTGCTCGTCCTTGACACCGAGGTCTACTCCAACACCGGAGGACAGTCGTCGAAAGCAACCCCGCTGGGCGCGTCCGCCAAATTCGCGGCAGCGGGTAAACGCGTGCCGCGCAAGGATCTTGCCAGTCAGGCGATCACTTACGGCAACGTCTATGTCGCTCAGATTGCGCTCGGCGCCAATTCCGAACAGGCGCTGATCGCGCTGCGCGAGGCGGAGGCATTCGATGGGCCGTCGATCGTTCTTGCCTATTCGCAGTGCATCGCCCACGGGATCGACATGCGCACCGGCATGAAGCAACAGGCTCGCGCGGTGGCCAGCGGCTACTGGCCGTTGTTCCGGTTCGACCCAACCATGCGGAAGAAGGGACTGAACCCGTTTCGGCTGGATTCCCCGCGCCCGCGGATTCCGCTGAAAGACTATGCCTATCAAGAGCTTCGCTACACGACGCTGACAAGAACCCATCCCGAAGCGGCGGCCGAAATGTTGCGCCAGGCCCAGGCGGCCGCTGACGAGCGATACCGAAGCTATGAAGACCTGGCAGCGCGCGATGGCAGTCGCTTCCTGCCGCACTGGGAGGACCTCACGCAATGACCAACCTGGCCACCCGATATCTGGGGCTCGACCTCAAACACCCGATCGTCGCCTCGGCATCGCCGCTGACCTCCGATCTCGACAACATCCTGCGACTCGCGGACGCAGGAGCCGCAGCCATCGTGATGGCCTCGATCTACGAAGAACAGGTCGTCGCCGAGGAACTCGCGCAGGCGGCGTTGCTGGAACAGGGCAGCGACACACAGCCGGAGGCCGCCGGATACTTCCCCGAAGTGCCCGAAGGCAGGGGCATGCTGGCGGGCCGGCTGGAGACTCTGAGACGGGCATCGCAACGCGCGGGCGTACCGATCATCGCCAGCCTGAACGCGAAATCCAGCGCCGGCTGGGTCGATTTCGCGCATCGGCTGCAAGAGGCCGGCGCCAGCGCCATCGAGCTCAACATCTATCGGGTTCCCGCCGACCCGGCCGAAACCGGCGCGGCACTAGAAGAAAGCTACGCCGAAATTCTGCGCGCGGTGAAGAAGACGGTCAGCGTCCCGGTCGCGGTCAAGATCTCCCCGTTCTTCAGTTCGCCCGGAAATATGGCAACCAAACTGGTGCAGGCGGGCGCCGATGGCCTTGTGCTGTTCAACCGCTTCTATGAACCCGACATTGACCTCGACTCGCTGAAAGCGCAACCCGATCTTCAGCTCAGCACACCCTATGACATCCGGCTGCCCTTGATGTGGATCGCCCTTCTCTCACGGCATCTGAACGCCTCGATTGCGGCCAGCACCGGAGTGTGGACCCGCGACGAAGTGGTCAAGTATCTGCTGGCCGGCGCAGATCTGGTGATGACAACCTCGGCGCTGCTCGAGCATGGTCCTGACCATCTGACCACGCTGGTCGAGGGCCTGCGCGACTGGATGGAAAGCCGGGGGTTCGAGTCGGTCGCTGCCTTCAAGGGTCGCCTCGCCGCCGGGCAGCGTCCCGCCGACACGGCGGACTTCATGCGCGCCCAGTACCACGAAATCCTGACTACCAGTTACACCAGCATCCTGCGATAACCGAGGCACGTATTTCAGAGAGCATCACCGGGCGGCGCGGGGTTTCGGAAGGGAGACGGGACATGACGATTCGGGTAGGCATCAACGGCTTCGGCCGGATCGGACGCAATTTCTACCGTGCCCTATTGGCGCATCAGGCGCCGAGCGCCGGTGATATCGAGGTGGTCGCGGTCAACGACATCACCGATAACGCGACCCTGGCGCATCTGCTGAAGTTCGACTCGATTCTGGGCCGGTTGCCACAAGACGTCAGCCTTCAAGGCGATGACACCATCGTCGTGGGCAACCACAAGATCAAAGCGCTCGAGGTCACAGACGGCCCGGCCGCGATGCCGTGGGGCGACCTCGGCGTCGACGTCGTCGTCGAATCCACTGGCATCTTCAAAGACGCACGGGCGAAAGGACACCTGCGGGCGGGCGCCAAGAAGGTGATCATCTCCGCGCCCGCCAAGGATGAGGACATCACGATTGTGCTGGGCGTCAATGACGACAAGTACGACGGCGGCCAGAACGTCATCTCCAACGCCTCGTGCACCACGAACTGCCTCGGACCGCTGGCCAAGGTCCTCAACGACGAGTTCGGCATCGTCAAGGGCCTGATGACGACCATCCACGCCTACACCCAGGACCAGAACCTGGAGGACGGCCCGCACCGGGATTTGCGCCGCGCACGTGCCGCCGCCATCAACATCGTGCCCACCTCTACTGGCGCCGCGAAGGCCATCGGCCTGGTGCTGCCCGAGCTGAAGGGCAAGCTCGACGGCTTCGCGATGCGGGTCCCCGTGCCCACCGGCTCGGTCACCGACCTCACTGTGGAGTTGTCGAAGTCACCGAGTGCCGAGGAGATCAACGCGGCCTTCCACGCGGCCGCCGAGGGCAAGCTCAAGGGCATCCTGAGGTACTACAACGTGCCGATCGTGTCGAGCGACATTGTCACCGACCCGCACTCGTCGATCTTCGACTCGCTGCTGACCAAGGTCATCGACAACCAGGCCAAGGTGGTGGCCTGGTACGACAACGAGTGGGGCTACTCCAACCGGCTCATCGACCTGGTCGCGCTAGTCGGCAAGTCGGTGTAGAACCGTGGCCGAACTTTCCATTCCCCACGCTTGACAGCATTCTGGCGCAAGGTGTTTCGGACTGCAGCGTGCTGGTGCGCTGGGGCCTGAACGTGCCGTTCGAGATCTGGCAACAAAGAGGCCCAACCCGTGGTAACCGGCACGGCGACATGACTAGAGCTACGCCGGCTCCCAGTTCAAAGCCCTTTCTCTGGTCGGACTGACATAAGTCGGGCTGGCAGGGTACAGGCCTACTTGCCTGGTCCGGATCCGCCCGCTGTCCACTCCCCCGGCGTCGCCGTGCTAAGGGGACCCCTATTGGGCGTGGCGTGGCAATCACCGTGCGAACGCTGGCTTGATCTTGATGATCGCCCCGGTGGTGGCGAGGTTGAACGTGCTGCTGCATCGACGGTTCTTGCTCATGCGGCGGGCCACCTGATCGAGATACGTGCCCGGGAGCGGCATCGCGGACCAACGGTGATCGTGCCCAACGTCCTGGGACTCGAATGGAACGAGGTCCGCAACGTCGACAACGGATTGGTGGCGATCAACGCCGAACCGGACAGTCCGACCGTGCCCGGCAACCAGCACTGGATCGTGAGTAACAAGAGCCCCGAACCCGGCGCGTGGGTCGATGCCGGACCACCAATTCGACTCTGGCTCAACGGCGACGGCGGTCCTGGAGTTCGTGAACCGCGACGTCCGCAGCCCAACCGCTATCGGCTCAGGGGAAGCCCAGTTTCGAGTTGCTTGAGTTCTTTTCGCGTCGGGAGCTTTTAGCGGTCACGGCGGGTGGCAGCTTCGCGGTGTCCGCTTTCGCGGGCGGTGTCTCGGTAAACGATGGTGCGCAGATGACTGCTTAGCGTCGCTGATTCCCGTTCTGTCACAATCAGTTTCAGCGAATAACGTATCAAGGCATGTCTTCACCGTTCGTCGTCACGTAGGTTCGCGAGAAGCCCCGGACACATCGAAGCTGCTCTCTCCACGCCAGCGCAGCATGCCATTACCACGCGCAGCTTATCCGGATCTGCCCGCTTGCTTTGCTTGATCAAAAGATCTAGGCCGGAGTCGCAAATCGAACTACAAGACCTGGGCATATTTGCGATAAGCTACATATCTTCACCACGAACACGAGGTGCATCCGCTTGCCGGGGCGTTAGCGCTCATCGCGCCCGGCCGAGTAGGACGGCTACCGGAGGTGATGTGACACTGATGGGCGGTGAGCAGACGGCCGCGCCGCCGGTTGGCCGGCACAATGAGCCACGCGGTCCGACATGCGCTGACAGGTCCCGCGGTTATCAATCTGGGTCCGATCGTGTAGCGCCAGCGATGCGGTCGTTGGCTGCAAGGCATTTAGCCGCCGACTAACCGGAGGAGATGATGGACTGTCCGAATTGTTCGACCCCACACCCAGACGCGGCTCGCTTCTGTGCTCGTTGCGGCACTCCGTTACATCCGGCCATCGATCGGTCCCGGCATTTCGCTGCTCATCCCGAGGAACCGGTGCGGGCGCTGGCGGTGATGAGCACGCTGATGCCGCACCTGTCGGGCGGGCGTCATCACATCTACCGCGGCGCGATCGCCCTGGCGTTGCTGGCGGCGTTGATCGCCGCCGCGTTCGGGGTGCTTTCGGTCGCGCTGGTACTGGCGGCGATTGCGCTGCCGGCGGCGCTGCTGACCTATATGCACGACCACGATGCGTGGTGTGAGGAGCCGATCACCGTCATCGGGGTGGCATTTCTGCTTTCCATGGTGCTCGGTGTCGGTGTCGGGCTGCTCGAGGACCACTTCACCGAGCCGGTCCTGCTGGCCGCGCCCAATCACCGGCCGCCCACGCTCACCCAGATCCTCGAACTGGGCGTGCTCGTCCCGGTCGTGGCCTTCGTCGCTGTGCTGATCGCGCCGCTGCTGATCACCGCGCGCAGCGCCTTTCGGCACCCCGTCGATGCCGTGGTCGCCTGCTCCCTCAGCGGCGCCGCACTGTCACTGGGTCTGAGCGTGGTCGTGCAGCGCGGCGCATTCACCCACATCGCGGCGACCGCCGGGGACTCGGCGCTCACCGCGCTGTGGGTCGACCCGGCCCAGGTGGCATTCATCGCGCTGACTCTCGGGTTTCTGCAGCCCATCATCTTCTCCACCGCCGCTGCCATGGCCGTGGTGCCGCTGCGCGGCGCCGTCGTCAACACCGCCGCGGGACTGGGCAAAGGCCTGGTGCTGGTGATGCTCTACGAACTGGCCACCACCCTGCTCACCCCCTACAGCAGCCGCGGCATCGTGCTGACCACACTGGCGGCGCTGGTGCTGGCCGGGGCCGGACTGCTCGGCACGCGCGACACCTTGCACACCGCGCTGCTCGTCGAAGCCGCAGCCGCGCTCACCGGGGACCGCGCCTTGAACCGTGCCCCCGACACCCACCAGATCTGCGCGCACTGCGGCGCAGCAATCGGCGCCGGTGCCGCGTTCTGCCAGGTCTGCGGAACAGCTACGGCTGCACTGGCCCGCCACCCCGCCCCGACAACGGGCTCCGCGAACGCTGCACCGACGGCCTGAAACCACACCCCGGACCAGGAGCCACGATGTCATCAACGCCACCGCCGCCGCACACTCCGCCGCCACTGCACTACCCCGGCAACGGCGAGAGGGTCGGACACCGACTGCGCCCGGTCGTCATCGCCGCCATTATCGGTGTGGTGATCCTCATCGCCGCGGCCGTGACTGCGGCGATCGTCATGACCCGCACAACCCATCGGCCCAAACTGCCGCCGATGCAGCCCATCAGCCATGCCGCCATGGCTGTTCCCGCTGAGTCCGCGATTTCCCGACCAGCCAACCCGCCAGACCAACTCGCGCGTACGCCAAGGACAGTGCACGGCATGGCGGTGCAGCTCACCTCGGCCGACCCGATCAACGTCGGGCAGGGCATCTCGATCACCCCCGCGCCGGGCTGGACGCGCGCAGGCCAGGGCCCGAACTCGGTGACTCTCCGCAACGCCGACTCCAGCGCGCAGATGTACGTCGCGGTCAAACCAGCTAGTGGGACAGACGTCGTCGCCGTGCTGCAGGCGGACATCAATCAGTTCATCAACACGTCATCGGGCGGTTTGGTCAACGTGGCGTTGGGCAAGCCCGGTACGAAAACGCTGCAAAGCAAAAGCTTCCAGCAGGCCGCCAATATCGACTACATCGCCGACGTGTCAACGCTGCAGGGCGCAACTACCGTCTGGGGCGCATTCAGTGAGCTGCTGAATGCGTCGAACCAGCTGTCGGCATTCATCGACTTCAGGGAGACCGGCGACGCGCCTGACCAAGCCGCCACCGACGACGGAATCATGATCCATTCCATGGAATAAGGAATAACGGGTGACCAGCCCACCCACTACGGCCATCTATGCGATGTCTTAGTCAATCGCATCCTGGTTTATGTCCACACAAGCGTCGGTCAACGCGACGATGAACCCTGTGATGGTTTCAAGCAGCGGCAACTGTTCTTCCAACTTCTGAGAAGGCTTGCCCGGCAGAGGCTCTAACTTTGGCTGCGGTTGTGCCCTTCGCCGTCGCCGACCCCGTGGTAATGCCGCGGACCGTGTCCGCACCAAGAACTCATCAGCCTCTCTTTGGGTGATCTCGTGTTTCGGATTCTGTTGTACCTCAATCGTGCTGGGGCATGTGGGCGATGATCACCGGAATCTGGGCGCAGTTCGCGACTGCGGTGCTGACCGAGCCCAGCAGGATGCCGGCGAACCCGCCGCGGCCGTGGCTGCCCACTACCACGAGCTGAGCCTTCTGCGCCTGTTCGAGCAGCCTGGGTGCGGGCTGATCGCACACCACGACCTTGTGGACGACAACATCGGGGTAGCGGTCGTGCCATCCGCACAGACGCTCGGCGAGGGCTTCTTCTTCCTGATCTTTGATGTTTCTCCACTCAATGGGGGCCCAATTAATACTGGGGAAGTCGAGTGGACCCATGTCACTCCAGGCGTGCAACGCCACCAATTCCACACCGCGGCGCGACGCTTCATCGAAGGCGATCTCGGTGGCCAACTCCGAGGCCGGAGTGCCGTCGACGCCCACCACCACCGGCGCCTGCCGCGAGCGCGTCATCAGTGGATCCTCATCATGGATCACCGCGACCGGGCAATGCGCGTGATGGGCGAGCCCGGAACTGACCTATCCCAGCAAGGCGCGGGCCACTGCGCCCTGGCCGCGGCAGCCCACCACCATCAGGTCGGCGTGCTCGGACAGGTCGACCAGGGCGGGCACGATCGCGGTGTGCAGCACCTCGCTCGTTACATCCGCCGCCCGGCTTGGCGACAACGCCTCTATCGCGGCCTTCTGCGCCTGCTCGATGATTTTGCCTGCTTGGTCGTCTTGCAACTGCGCATAGTCGGCAAATGCTGCGAGGTTTGACCCGTCCCCAACCGCGGTCACCATAGGAGCCACGACGTGCACCAGACTCAGCGGCGCGTTGCGCATCTCAGCATCCCGCGCCGCCCATTCCACAGCCGCGGTTGACGACGGCGAGCCATCGACACCGACGACAATTCCGCGGTGCGTTTGCTGGGATGACATACGGATTCTCCTTTTTCGAGCGCATCGGTAACGCATGTCGTGGGCAGACGAGCCGTTGCCGGATACCTGCTGACATTAGGCAACCATCGCCGTCAGGGCAGGGGGCGTTGGTCCCTAACCCACGGGCACTGGTACCGGGGACGGCGGCCGTAGTGCAGGGCCGCCGCGACGGGCCCAACGGATCTCTGGAGCTCTTGGCGCATCGGTCGTCGGGTGTAGTGACCTTCGACCCTGGCAATCCCGAGCGGCTACCGAGAGCATGGTCGCGCGACCGTGGCCAGCAGAATCGGCGCTCACCGCATACGTGGGCGCGACCGGTCGGTCGTGCTGCTCACCGGTGAGTCGCACGGGATCGCCGTGCCGCGCTCGGCAAGGAACTGGGCCGACAATGCAACTGCCGACGAAGTGATCGGCTTTCGAGGAGGACCAATGATCGAAGTGTTGGAAGGATTCGGTGACAATATCGCGGCGTATGCATGCCACAGGCATGTCACGAAGACTGATTATGAGACGGTGTTGATACCGGATATCGACGAAAAACTGAAGCGGCACGAAAAGGTGCGGATCTACTATGAGATTGCTGCGGATTTCGGCGGCGTCGATCCGGGCGCTGTGTGGGAGGACACCAAAGTTGGCTTCAGCCACTTCCTGCGGTGGGAACGTTTTGCGGTCGTCAGCGACGTCGAATGGATTAACCACACC
The DNA here is from genome assembly GCF_900078675.2 of Mycobacterium interjectum. Classification (GTDB taxonomy): domain Bacteria; phylum Actinomycetota; class Actinomycetes; order Mycobacteriales; family Mycobacteriaceae; genus Mycobacterium; species Mycobacterium interjectum. Next base: position 1,093,637 of record NZ_LT546237.1, on the reverse strand, counting down.
GTGAAACTATTCAGCTTCCTGATGCCCGGGGAATTTCGTGTGTTCCCGACCGCTGACGCCGGGCAAGCGCGCGAATGGATTGCTCAAACCCAAGGCTGAGCCCAGCGCCAAAATCCGAGATGAACCCGCCGGGGCACGCCGCAATGACGGCAGTGGTGGCGGGGCGTCCGGCTGGAAGGCGTTGGCGCGCTGGCGGTATCGGGACGCAAGCGGCGAAGCCGACGACGTCGTCGAGAGTCAGCCGCGGCGCGAAGAAGGCTCGCCCAGGCGGGCGTTCAACCCCAGGCCGAACAGCGACGTTGCGCTTCCCCACCGCCATGCGTCTTTACCGGAGCGGGTGCTTCTGCGACCGTAGATAGAGGGCCGATCGAAACCGCGAACACCGGGGTTGCGCATGGCTTCGGGCTGTCGGCGCGTGGACTGCATTCGGAGGAGGACGGTCGGTGGCCGACACAGTCGATTTGAAGGCGGTTCCGCTGCCTGAGCTATTGACAGAGCTGGACAGTTCGGCGCAAGGACTGACCTCAACACAGGCGCAATCGCGGTTGGCGCGGTATGGGCCCAACGAGATCGCCGAGAAGCACCGCAACCCGGTGCTGGCGTTCCTGGGCTATTTCTGGGCGCCGATCCCGTGGATGATCGAGGTCGCGCTGGTGTTGTCGCTGCTGGTGAGGCACTGGACCGACGCGATCATCATCGGGGCCCTGCTGGCGATGAACGGGTTGGTGGCCTTCGTCGAGGAGCACCAGGCGGCCAATGCGATCGCCGCGCTCAAACAGCGGCTCGCGGCGTCGGCGCGGGCGTTGCGCGACGGGACATGGGTGACGGTGGCGGTGCGCGAACTGGTGCCCGGTGACGTGGTGCGGATTCGCTTGGGTGATGTGATGCCCGCCGATCTGCGGGTGCTCGACGAGGTGTCGCTGGAGGTGGATCAATCCGCGCTGACCGGGGAATCGTTGGCGGTCACCCGCGGTATCGGGGAGGCGCTGTATTCGGGGTCGGTGCTGGTGCGCGGTGAGGGCGACGCGGTCGTCTACGCCACTGGTGCGTCCTCGTATATGGGGGAAACCACTGCCCTGGTGGAGACCGCAGGCACGGTCAGCCACTTTCAGCGCGCGGTGCTGCGCATCGGCAACTACCTGATCGTGATTGCGGCGGTGTTGGTGACTTTGACCGTGGTGGTCTCGTTGATCCGGGGCAACCCGGTGCTGCAGACACTCGAGTTCGCGCTGGTCGTCACCATCGCCTCGGTTCCGGTGGCGCTGCCGGCGGTGCTGTCGGTCACGATGGCGGTGGGGGCGCGCAAGTTGGCCCACCAGCAGGCGGTGGTCAGCCACCTGCCCGCCGTCGAGGAACTCGGCGGCATTGACGTGTTGTGCTCGGATAAGACCGGCACCCTGACCCAGAACCGGCTCGCGCTGGCCGACCGTTGGAACGCGCCCGGGGTCGCCGATCAGCAGTTGCTCGCCGCGGCGGCGCTGGCCTCGCGCGCCGAGGATCACGACCCGATCGATCTGGCCATCCTGGCCGTGGCCGAGCAAGTTCCCGCCGTGCGGGTGCAGCATTTCGCGCCGTTTGATCCGGTGGTCAAACGCACCGAAGCGACCCTGCAAGCCCCCGACGGGCAACTCTTCCGGGTCAGCAAGGGCGCCCCGCAGGTGATCGCCGCCCTGTGCAACCAGGACGGCGCCGCGACGGAAGTCGCCGCTGTGGTGCAAGCATTCGCCAGCCATGGTCACCGGTCACTGGGGGTCGCCCGCGCCGACGCCGACGGACCCTGGCGGCTATTGGGGGTGCTCGCGCTGGCCGACCCACCCCGCGACGACTCGGCAGCCACCATCACCGCCGCGCGCCAGCAGGGCATCGACGTCAAAATGGTGACCGGCGACCAGGTCGCCATCGGCAAACAGATCGCCCGCCAGGTCGGGCTGGGCGATCGCATCCTCGACGCCGCGGCACTCGACACCCACGAAGACGATGGTGCGTTGGGTGCTCGGGTCGAGACAGTTGACGGGTTCGCCCAGGTGTTCCCCGAACACAAGTACCGCATCGTGCGGCTGCTACAAGCCCGCGGCCACATCGTCGGTATGACCGGTGACGGGGTCAACGACGCTCCCGCGCTCAAACAAGCCGACGCCGGGATCGCCGTGGCCGGAGCCACCGACGCCGCACGCGCCGCCGCCGACGTGGTGCTGCTATCCGCAGGGCTGTCGGTGATCGTGGCCGCCATCCGCCAGGCCCGTGAAATCTTTGCCCGGATGACCAGCTACGCAACCTACCGCATCGCCGAAACGATCCGCGTGCTGCTGCTGATCACGCTGGCCATCGTGATCATGAACTTCTTCCCGGTCACCGCCGTGATGATCGTATTTCTCGCGCTGCTCAACGACGGCGCCATCCTGAGCATCGCCTACGACAACGTCCGCGGCTCAGCCAAGCCCGCTGCCTGGGACATGCGCGGCGTGCTCATCCTGGCAACCGCCCTGGGGCTGATGGGCGTGGCCGAAACATTTCTGCTGTTGGCCCTCGCCGACAAAGTCTTCGGCCTGCACCACGGCATCCGCACCCTGATCTACCTCAAACTGTCAGTATCGGGGCACCTGACCATCTTCGTCACCCGCACCCGCGGCCCGTTCTGGTCACGACCCGCACCCGCACCGATACTGCTTGCCGCGGTCATCGGAACCCAAACCATCGCCACCCTGATCGCGGTCTACGGCGCACTGATGACACCGCTCGGATGGGGCCTAGCGGGCGTGGTCTGGGCCTATGCACTGTTCTGGTTCCTGATCGAAGACCGCGTCAAACTCGCCACCAACTGGTGGCTGGACCGACACCCGGGCAAGCCGGCCCAGCGATCAACCACCGAAGCTGCCCCTTCGGCCGCCCCGGTCGCCCCGGGATAACCCTCCAACGGCTTTCACAGCTCATCGGATATCGCGCGGGGTGCTCGCCGAGCCCTATCGGAGCGCCGTACTAGCTATAGCTAGGCCCTCGGCCAGGCGGTTTGGGTCGGCAGGCCTTTCAGCGCGCCGGCGTCAGTGGCGTGGTTGAAGACGGGCAGCCCAGCAGCCACTACGGTCGATCAAGCGTTGGCGTCGAGTACGTGGCGGCGAAACGAAAGAAACCAATCATTAAGAGAATCAAGAATGTTCGACCGCCGGCCGGATTGACCCGGCTGTTGTTTCGGACGCCTAATTTCTTGATCGACCGATCCGCGACCTTGTTAACCGGCGCATCGAGCTAGCAGGCAATGAAGCAGATGCTCGACTGTTCACCGGCCCGAAGGGCGGTCGCATCACCACAGCTACCCTGCGCGACGCCACATCATGGGACGACGTGGTCGCCGAACTGGGATATGAACATCTGAAGCGGCACCGCCTACGGCATACCGGACTGACCTGGATGGCCGATGCCGGCATGCCAGTGCACACTCTCCGAAAAATCGCAGGCCACGGCACGCTAACTACGACCCAGCGTTATCTGCACCCCGACCGGCATTCCGTGACTAACGATGGAGACTTGCTCTCCCGGCACTTGTGGTTCCCAAATGGTCCCCAACTGCGGGTCATTTCGTCTTGACGAGCATTCCTTCGTCGCAGGTGAAAGCCGTTTCTGCTTGGTCGGGCTGACAGGATTTGAACCTGCGACCACTTGACCCCCAGGTTAATCCGGCACCTTCGCGGGCCTTCGCTGAGACCCGTAATCCGTTGGCCCCCAACCGAATATCGACTCAGCGAGAATGAGCGGATACCCACGAAAATGACGCTGGTTTGGGTCACCGTTTGGGTCAACCCAGCAAACACTCATAATCCGAGAGTGCCCGACAGGCCGTCAATCGCGGCCCTGGTGGCCGCGTCCGAGGAGTGCCCGTAAATATCGCCGGTGATGCTGATGGACGAGTGACCGAGGAGGTCGGCGACGGCCTTGATGTGCACACCGGCCTCAAGCAACGCCACCGCCGCGGAGTGACGGAGGGTGTGCACGCCGACTCCCTCGACGCCCGCCTTCGCCGCCGCGGTCTCGATGGTCCGCAAGATGTTGCGCGGCTCGACCGGGGTGCCGAACTCGGTGCAAAAGACCAGACCGTGATCGGTCCAGTGCTCCCCCGCCAGCAGCCGCTCCTCCTTCTGGGCGGTGCGGTGCTTCTTGAGCATGGACACCACCGCGGGCGACAGCGGCACCGTGCGACGGGACCGGGGCGACTTGGGTGGGGTGATGTCGAGCCGACCGCCGACGCGCGCCAGGGTGCCCTCGACCCGAAGCGACCCGTCGTCCAGGTTGACGTGCTTCCACTTCAGCGCGCACGCTTCGCCGCGGCGTAGCCCGGTCGCGGCGATCAGCACGAGCACCGGGTGATACCGGAGTCCCGCCGCGGCGTTGAGGACCGCGGTCACCTGACCGGCGTCGAGGTAGCGCGCCTCGGTACGCTCGACTCGCGGTCGCGGCGTTCGGGTGGCCGCGTTGTCGGCGATTAGGTTGTCAAGCTTCGCGTCGGCGAGGACGGTCCTCAGAATGGTGTAGACCTGACGCCTCGTGCTATCGGATAGGCCGCGCTTGCGGAGCCCGACCAGTAACCCCTCGATGTCAGACTTGCGGAGCTTGTCCAGCCGCGTGTCACCAAACGGGGCCGCTACCAGGTGCTTTCGCGCCAATGCCTTGTACAACGCCTTGGTCGATTCCTTGCGGTCGGACGCTTCCAGCGTGGTCTCCGACCAGTGCTCGATCCAGTCCGCGAGCCGCATCGTCGAATCACGCAGCGGAGCCTCCACTTTCACCCTGTCGCGGGCGGTGTCCAGCTTTGCGCGCACCGCTTCCGCGGTCGGACCGTAGAACGATTGCGACTTGCGCCGCCCGGTCGCCGGGTCCACATAACTCAACCGCGCTTCCCACCGCCCATCGGCGCGCTGACGCACACTCCCTTCACCAGACGCCCGCTTACTCATCGTCGATCAATCCCATCTCCTTCGCCGCGGCGATGTACCTCAACGCCGTCCGTGTTGACACCGTGAATGCGCCGCGGACGGCATCAATGCGCGCACCGGGACCAGCTGCGCGGTGCACGCTGGCGACCTTCTTCAATAACTCAGGTGTGACCTTGCGCCGCTTCGCAGCTTGCTCGACCTGGCCGCGGGTGCGTTCGCGTGATGCCCGCCCGAGTTTCGAGACCAGACCGCCGCCCGGCTCCCGCGTGAACACGCCGACGTAGCCGTACATGTCATTCCGCACCGCGTCTAGCGGAAATTCCTTTAAATACCTTGGCCGGACGGCGCTCTCGTCGGCTATTGCGGACAGGGCGAAGTACGTGCACACCGGCACGCCGTCGCGGACCTCGAAAGTCACTTGGCACGCGGGCCGTTCGCCGTCGCCGCGATGTGTGTACGTCAGTCGCCGGTAGGCGTACACGTCGCCCATCGGGACCAACTCGGCGTCCTCGATGTTCACCATGCCGCCATCGGGCAACTCGTAGGGGCCGCGGAACCAGGTCATAGTGCCGCGCGCTCCCGATGTGCCACCAGGAAGTCGCTTACTGTCATCTTCACATCATCTATGGCATGTGCCACTGTTGTCAATGACCGCCGAAAACATGGCGGTCACCAGCGAAGGAAAGTGTGGACACGATGACAGTCTCACCCGAGACCGACGACCGGCTCCTCATCCCGCGGCCAGACGTCAAGCGCATCCTCGGCGGCATCGGCGACACCACCTATTGCCAACTCATCAACGACCGCGAGCTTGAGCGAGTGAACATCGGGCGGCGTTCGTTCGTCGTCGCGGAGTCCCTATACGCCTACGTCGAAAGACTCCGTAGCGCAGCACATCCCGACTAACCACTGAGACGACGAATCCCGGCGCGCTGGCCGGGACCGTCATGTGACCCTCTGTCGAAAGCCATCATGAATCCTACCGTCAACCTACGACACATCGGCACACTTCCCGACGCGGCCATGGTGTTCATTGGTGCGTTGCTGTGGTCCGATCCGTCCGACGTGCTGGACCTTGTGCACGACGACGACATCACTGATCCTCAAGCGGCGGTCGTACTTAGCGTGATTCGGCGACTCCACCACGCGGGTAAGCCGGTCAGTCCGCAACTGGTGCTCGATGAGCTGATCCGCACGGGTGCCCGCCGATCCACCTTTAAGGCAGTAGCGGATGCCGTCGCGTCCGGTGCGTGCCCGGAGTCGTCGCGGGAGTATGCCGCCGCGGTGGTCGCGAAGGCACTCCGCCGCCGTGTCGAATCCGGTGGCACCGCTTTGCGTTCCGCTTCCCGTTCGGCAACCGAGGCCGAACTCGCGCCACTGGCCGCGCAAGTCGCCGCCACGGTCACCGACACCGCGCACCGGCTCGCCCGATTGCGAGGCGAGGAACGATGACCGAGGAAATCTACGGCGACGAGCTGCTCGACGAGTTGGAGACCTGGTTCGGTCGCTTCATACTCCCGACCGAGACCGAAGACCTTGCGCTGATGGCGCTGTGGACGGTGCACACCCACCTGGTCCGAGAATGCTTCACCACGCCCCGGCTTCTACTCGACTCAACCATGCCGGGTAGCGGCAAGACGACCTTGCTGGAACACTTCTCCCGGTTGTGTTGCGCAGGCGAGCAAGTCGCGTCCCTCACATCGCCCGCGCTGTTGCCGCGGCTCTTGCAAAGCGGCATCCACACCATCCTGGTTGATGAGGTCCACAGGTCATTGCGACCAGATCGGCCTAATGTCGAGGACTTAATCAGCATCGTCAACACTGGATACCGTTTCGGCGCCACCCGCCCGGTGCTGGTGCCCACGAAGGGCGGCGGGTGGGACACCTGCCGGATGAGCGTCTTCGCCCCGGTCGTGCTGGCCGGGAACTCCCCACACCTACCTGACGACACAATGCAACGCACCATCCGAATCCTGCTGATGCCCGATCTGGCTGGGGTGGTTGAGGATTCCGATTGGGAGTACGTCGGCGGCGAGGCCAGGGATTTACACGACCGCATCGTGGATTGGTGCGAGGGTATCCGCGGGAACGTCGCGGGCATGGTGGTGGCCCTACCTCATGGCTGTATTGGTCGGGCCAAGGAGAAGTGGCGTCCACTCAAAAGGATCGCCGTAGCAGCCGGCGGCCGGTGGCCCGCCGTATGCGACGCCCTGATCCGGCGCGGCCTTGACGAAGACGAAGCCGAACGCGAGGCCGGGTTACGGTCGTTGCCTCCGGGCATCGTTGCCCTGACCGATATACGCGAGGTCTGGCCGACATACGAGGACAAAACCCCGTTCGACTTTGCTGCGACAAGGCTTCTGGTTGACTATCTGATCCGCCACAACCCCGACTATTGGGGGATCGCCAGCCCGTACGGCAAACCCTTGACGGAGACGAGGTTTGGCCGGTTGATCGCGCAGGCATCAAAAGTGACCAGCGTGCGGCCCGGTGGCCGCGGACCGCGCGGGTACCTCTACGCCAGCCTTGAACCGACATGGCACCGGCTTGGCATAGGCCCTAATGAACCCGGTGCACCCGGCAAACCTGGCGAACCCGGCGCACATAGCCAAGTTCACCGGGATCACCAAGTGCACCGAGTTAACACAGACCCCCCTACCCAACCCGGTGACTATCGCCGTCTCGGCTGTGTATGCACCGACCAACCGAAGCCCTGCTATTGGTGCCAGCTCGCCGCCACCAAAGCGGGTGCCCGATGACCGCCGCCGCGCTGACAAGTTGCTCGCCGCCGAAGCGCGCGGCGGGCACCATGAACACCGAGAGGAAGGACACGGATGGACCCTGAAATCCGATCTGGCTTGCAAACCGCGCTGGCGCAATTCGTCGCCTGGCTCGTGCTTGACCACGACGGTGCGAAAGCCTTGCACCAACAGGCTATTGAGAACGACCAAACCTGGGCCGCCACCCGCGCCTTGCTGTTCATGTGCGAGAAAGGCTGGCGGGCATACTTCCGCGCCACCGACCGCACCGACGCCGACCTCGTGACCGCGCTCCGCGCCGACATCGCGAACCTCGCCGCGCTGCCCGAGGAGGAGAAGTGAGCACCAACGGCCAGCGCCCCGCCGCGCCCACGGTGTCATTCAACGATCCTGTGGTGGTTGGCCGCATGGTCGCCATCGCCGTCGTCGAGGGCGACCGGCAAGCCTTCGACGACATCGCCGAACGCCGCCCCGATCTCGACGTGCGGCAACTAGAACTGACCGCCGCCATCGTGTGCGCCATCATCGACGCCTGGGCCAAAAGAGGAGTTGCACCATGAGTGACACCGAAACACCCGACACCCCACCCGAGCCCACCGAGACCGTCGAGCCGGATGCACCCGCACCCTCGCCGACCGAGCCCGAGGGCCACAGCCGCGAGGCCAAGTATCGAAAAGCCCTGCGCGACACTGAGGCCGAACGCGACCAACTCCGCACCCGGCTGGAAACGCGCGACACCGCCGACGTGGAACGCGACCTTGCCGGTCGATTGGTCGATCCCGGCGACCTGTGGCGCGCTGGCGTCACGCTGGACGACTTGCGCGGCGACGACGGCGAACTCGACCCCGACCGCATCGACGAAGCGGTCACGACAGTGGTTGCCGAGCACCCACATTGGGCTGTGAATCCGGTGTCTCCCGCCGCCCCGGCGAGTCAGGTCACGTCGGACGGCAGGCCGAACCTGGACGCCGACCAAGCAACGACCTGGCAAGGGCTTTTCGACAGAGCGCGGAACACCCGAGAGGCGTGACCCTCGGCGTAAGATCAACCGCACCAACCGAATCCGGTGTGTCCACTGGCCGGTTTGGTGCGTAGGGCTCTGGGAGCCGCCGCGAGCATGGCGTGTCGCTCTCGCGTGAATCCTTCTGATTCCGCAGGAGCCACTCATGGCCATTTTGACCACGACCTCGGGCGTCTCGCTCAGCGTTGACGAGATCGCCGCCCTGGTCGTCCGCCCGCTGACCGCCGCGTCCACCGCGTTGCGAACGACGACGGTATTGCCGACGAACAACCACCGGCTACGCATCCCGGTGGTGACGGCTGACCCGCAAGCCGCATTCGTCGCCGAGAACACCGAAATCGACCCGAGCGACGCTTCCTTGCAAGAGGCTTACATCGACTTCTACAAGTGCGCCGCGCTTACCCGTGTCTCCTCGGAGACCTTCGACGATTCCGACCCGGCCATCGCCAACGTCATCGGCGAGGGCATCGCCCGCAATATCGCCAGGGTTGTGGACAAGTGCTACTTCGCTGCCAGCACCACGGACGGGTTCGACGGCATCGAATCCCTCACTGGTAAGGCCGGTCAGGAGGCGTGCCAAGTCGTCAACGTCGGGGGGCCGCTGACCAACCTGGACCCGCTCGCCGAAGCCATCAGCCGTATCGAGGCCGTGGGCGGGCGATGCACGTCGTTCTGTGCGGATACGTCCACGATCCTGGCTTTGGCGCTGCTTAAGGAGTTCGGCGGGTCGAGCGACACCCTCGTCAGCAACGAACCGCTGTTGGCCGTCAACGACGACCTGTCCCAGCCGACCAGCAAGTCCGCGTTGGGGGTTCCATTGTGGCCGTTGCCGACTGGTGTGATCGACCCCGGCGTCATTTGGGCATGGGATCGCTCCCGCGTGTTCATGGGGATGCGGAACAACGTCACGTTGCGGGTGACGGAATTTCCGTACTTCACGGCGGATGCCTGGGCTGTGCGCTCGACCGCGAGGCTGGGCGCCGCGTGGCCGCACCCGCAAGCCGTCGTCAAGATCGTGAGCACACTGTCCGGTAGCTAAGGGTCAGCCTGGGCCGAGTCCAAAACGCTTTAGCCCCATGAGCGTCCTCCTGTCCGGCCCAGGCCGCTTCCCCGGCCCGGCAACCCCTGCGCAATGCTTTCTAATCCTGGGCGTAGGGCGGGCCGGGAAGCGACACCAGCGCCCGCCGCGTCGGCGACCACCACACCGGCGCGGCGGGTTGCTGCACTGGTTCGACACTCCGGGATGGACGCTATGCTTCTACGTTGTGGGGGAAGGTATTCGGCCAAAATGCCACGCACGGGCGGCCACTCCGGCGAAGATGATCGGCATGCGTACCGACCAGGCGGCTGTGATGACCGTTGGCTACCAGGGTCGAGCGGTTGACCAGCTCGTACACGATTTGTCCGCCGCAGGTGTGGAGATAGTCGTCGATGTCCGACTTACGCCCTTATCGCGCAAACCCGGTCTATCCAAAACAAAGCTGGCCGAGGCGTTACGGGGGGCCGGGATCGGCTACGTGCATCTCCCTCAGCTCGGCAATCCCCGTGATAACCGGGATGCCTACCGAAATGCCGAGGCACACGCAGTTATGCGCTTTCGTGGGTTGCTTGACTCGCCAGACGCGAGAGGTGCTGTCGAGCGCCTGAGGGGTCTCGCATCCGAGAATGTGATTGCACTCCTATGTTTCGAGCGTGACCCTGAGCAGTGTCATCGTGCCCTCATCATTGAAGCAATGGCCGCCGACAGTCCTGGCATGGCGATACACCACATCTAGTCAGAACAGTGACGGGTGAGGGCGGCTGCCGGCCGGTGGCCAGAACAGCCCCAGAACCAGGAAGCTGCCGCGATGTTGATGCTGATTGCCGACATAGAAATACGTGTCTCGGGTCGGGGCGCACACTTCATCGAGAAACTTGTGCCGCAATAGGCCCGGCAATTGGTCAGCGGCATAGCCGTTAGCGAGCCAATTGCGGGCGGCTTGACCCGCTTCCCAGTCGATAAGGGTCTGGCTATGGCTCCTGCAGGCGTCCTCCGAACAGCGGTAGCGGTATTTGAGCCTGTACGGGGCTGGCTCAAGCACCGCACGCCCCTCGCTGAACAAGTCACCAGCCGCAGCGAGTTCGGCGAGCGCCCGCTGATCGGCGGTGAATCCATCGTTTGATTCGATCTCTAGGTCTAGTACCTCAACCGGTTTTATCAATCCCAATGAGGGCGCGTCTGCACCTCTGGACTGACGATCTATCAGTTCGCATGTCGAAGTCGCGCCAGGCAAGTCACCCAGGTACTCCCACCGACGCCGCCACGTGCCGCCATCCGTGCCGATCACCTCCCCGAGCTCAACAGAATCGAGGTTCGGCTTGAAACTCTCCGGGCGTGAATCGGAGCCCGACCGAAACACCCTCAAGTTGACCATCTGATACTTATGGAACCGCTCCGTGATCCCAAGCTCGCGAAAAGTGACCGGGTAAAGCCGAATCCATTCCCGCGCAGCTGTCTCCAACCGCACCCCGGCCACACATACCGTCTCCCCATACCGACGCTGTCGCCCGCCACGGTGATGGGACCGGTTTGAGCTGGGTTTAGCCACGGTCATGGGACCACCTGATTGCCAGTAATGGGACCACCGGCGTGTCGCGTCGGGGGCCGCTCGATAACTGGATCGGATCGCTTCACGTCGAAGTCGCGTGAAGGGGTTCGCCGATGTTTCGGGAGGTTTCTGTGGTCGAGATTCGTGAAGTACTTCGAGCGTGGCTGGCCGGCCATGGGTTGCGGGTGGTTGCCACCCAGGCCGGGGTGGACCGCAAGACTGCGCGTCGCTATGTCGAGGCTGCGGTGGCCGCGGGCCTGGACCGGGCCGGCGGTGTGGACCAGCTTGACGATGCGTTGATCGGTGCGGTCGTCACGGTGGTCCGCCCGGATCGCGCGCATGGATTCGGTTCTGCGTGGAAACTGTTGTCCGCCAACCACGATCAGATCACTAAGTGGGTCGACGATGACCTGACGGTGGTCAAGATCGGCGACCTGCTGGCCCGCCAGGGTGTACTCGTTCCGCAGCGGACACTGCACCGCTACTGCCAAACCAACACCAGCTATCAGGGCCGCCGGCGGGCTGGGACGGTGCCGGTGGTCGACGGCGAGCCCGGGGTGGAGTGCCAGATCGACTTCGCCCGGATGGGCATGCTGTTCGACTCGGCGACCGGCCGGCGGCGGGTGGTGCACGCGTTGATCTTCACGGCGGTGTATTCGCGGCACATGTTTGTGTGGCTGACATTCTCCCAAACGTTGACCGCGGTGATCGACGGCTGCGAAGCTGCGTGGGCATTCTTCGGCGGTGTCTTCAAGGTCCTCATCCCCGACAATATGAGTGCGCTTGTGGCTCATGCTGATTCGGTGAACCCACGGTTCACCGTCGGGTGGCTGGAGTATGCCCAGGCCCGTGGTTTCAGTACCGACCCGGCGCGGGTGGCACACCCGCAAGACAAGCCACGTGTGGAGCGGATGGTGCAGTACGTACGCAACAACTTCTTCGCCGGCGAGGACTTCACCGACCTCGCTGATGCCCAAGACCGGGCGCAGGTGTGGTGCGCCCAGAAGGCGGGCCTGCGCATCCACGGCACCACGTGCGCGCAGCCGGCGATGGTGTTCGCCGACCGAGAAGCCGAACGCCTGTTGGCGGCTCCGACCGTGCGGTATGCGGTGCCGGTGTATGCCGAGGTCAAAGTGGCCCGCGACTATCACGTCCAGCTGGCCAAGGCGTTGTACTCCATCCCGCACCACCTACGCGGACAGACGATCACCGCCCGCGCCGACGCCGAGTTGGCGAAGTTCTATCACCGCGGCCAGTTGATCAAGACCCATCCGCGCCAGTCCGCCGGCGCCCGGTCTACCGATCCGGCTGATCTGCCTGCGGACAAGACCGGCTACGCGATGCGCGATCTGCACCGGTTGATCGCCACCGCTGCCGGCCACGGCCCCAATATCGGCACCTACGCCGAACGCATGCTTGATCACGATCTGCCCTGGACCAGAATGCGCCAGGTCTACCGGCTGCTCGGGCTGGTCAAACGCTACGGCCCCGGCCCGGTCGAGATGGCTTGCGGCCGGTCCTTGGATCTAGATGTCGTCTCGGTGACCAAGGTCGCCGCCATGCTCGAGCAGGCCACCGAGAACAGTCCGATCCCGCCGCCGCGGGCCGCCTCCGGGCTGGCGGCGGCTCGGTTCGCCCGCGATCCTCGCGAGTACCGCCCGACACCGCGGCCGGACTGGTTGCAGGTCATCGACGGCGGCCAGACCGGTGAGCAGGGGCAGGAGGGGCTGTGGTGACCAAGCCCGCCAACGAGGTGGTCACGGATCCGATCTCGGCGGATCTGAAGAAGGTGATGCGGCAACTCAAACTGTCCCCGATGCTCGACACCCTGCCCGATCGGCTCACCTTGGCCCGCCAACAACACCTGTCCCACGCCGCGTTCCTGGAGCTGGTCCTTGCCGATGAAGCCACCCGACGCGACACCAGCTCGGCAGCCCGCCGAGCCCGCGCCGCCGGCCTGGACCCGGCCATGCGGCTGGACACCTGGGACGAGGACGCCGCCGTGCGCTACGACCGAACCCTGTGGACCGACCTGACCAGTCTGCGGTTCCTCGACGCCGCCCACGGGGCAGTCATCCTCGGTGCGGTCGGCGTCGGCAAAACCCACCTCGCCACCGCACTGGGCCACATCGCAGTGCGTCGTCGCATCCCCACCCTGATGCTGCGCGCTGAGGCAATGTTCAAGCGACTGCGGGCATCTCGCCTCGACAACAGCACCGAGGCCGAGATGCGGCGCCTCGCTCAAGTTCGTCTGCTCATCATCGACGACTTCGCGCTGCAGCCCATGGACGCCACCGCCACCGCCGACTTCTACGAACTCGTCGTCGCCCGCCATCAACACAGCGCCACGATCGTGACCTCAAATCGCGGGGCCGACGAATGGCTGACGGTCATGACCGACGCCATGCTCGCCGAATCAGCGGTCGATCGGCTCACCTCGACAGCCCACGAACTCGTCATCGAAGGACCGTCTTACCGACAACGTCAAAAGCCCACGGTTGACAGCTCACCGTCAAGCACACATCATCCCCACTGAGCCAAACAGGTGGTCCCTAGCCCGTGGCCAAACAGTGGTCCCATCACCCTGGCGAATGACACCGACGCGACGGCTGAGGATAAGCCTTTACGGTGACCATCACTTGCGCCTGATGCTCGATTGGCAAGAAACCACCCCCTTCGTTCTGATGCCGCCGGGCATTATTTTCGCCCAGGGTGCTGCAGATTGGCCGACGCAACGCGCGGACCGACGGCGCGCGGGACAGGGAGCTTCGGTCTAACAACTCATCTTTGTCGGTGCATCGAAGTAGGATCCTGCACGTGAAATTGGCTGACGGTGAAAATCACGGCGAGGAGTGGCGCGCCGTCCCAGGCCATCCGCTATATGAAGTGTCAAGTCTCGGGCGGGTACGGAGCTACAAGCGGCTCGGGCGTGATGGTCGTCCGAGGCTTGCGAGCGCGCGCCCGAACCCCAACGGCTACCCGCGTGCGTTTGTGGACGGGAAATTGATGTATATCCACTATCTCGTTGCCCTCACCTGGCACGGTCCGCGCCCTGAGGGGATGCAGGTCGATCATCTGAACCATAAGCGCGACGACAACCGTGTGGAGAACCTCACATATACGACGGCGCATGAAAACCGGGCACGTACACGTGTGCGTCCACCGGCCACCCATTGCAGACGTGGTCATCCACTCAGTGGAGACAATCTCTACATCACCCCGAGTAACGGTAGACCTACGTGCCGGGAATGTCGCCGTCGATTTATGGCCCGGCGCAACTCCCACGATTGTTACTGCGGCCGACCGTCGCCCGAGCGCAAGAAAGCGCGGCCTCGGTACGAAGTCGACGACACACTTGTCATAGAACCGACTACCCCGGAGGTATGGCGTGCGATACCCGGACAGCCAGACTATGAAGCGTCGAGCCACGGTCGTGTTCGAAGCTATAGAAGGTGCCGAAGCGGAGACCGGGCCAACTTCGTACCCCAAATCATCAAGGGATACATCGATTACGAGGGCTACCAGCGAGTGACCTTCGGAGATGGGACGCGGCGATACATGCACCAGATTGTCGCTGAGGTATTCATCGGACCCCGACCGCCGGATCACGAAGTCTCCCACATAAATCACGTTCGACACGACAACCGTGCCGAGAATCTCCGCTATGCCACCCGCCAAGACAACCTGAGCGACCGCTTCCAGGAGAAGGCGAAAACTTGCAAGCGTGGGCACCCGCTGACGGATGACAACGTGTACGTCGAGCGCCGAGGCACCCGCGTGTGCCGCATTTGTTTCCGTCGCCGCATAGCCAAGCGCGATCCGAACAATTGCCACGAATGCGGCGAGCCGCTTCCAGAGAGGCTCAGGCCCCTCCCGCATTGACCCACTTCGGGGTTTCTATCCACCCTTGACCGATTCGGACCGGAGAACGCCATTCAGGCCCGGCAACCAATCCCACCGCGACCGCCCTGAAACCGACTCTCGCGCAACCACTCCCACGTGAACCCCCCGCGACCGGGGCGCGGCACCCCCTCCCCCCGCCACCAGTCCCGCACGGCCAGAACTGTGGATTTCGCTCGGAAACATTGGTGGGTTTATGCACTTTCTTTTTGGCGACTAGCTTGGACTGGCGCGGTTGGACGCTGGGGGATGTCGGCGTCGCCAGCCTTGTGCGTCCGCGTACTCGACCAACAGGTGTGCATTGGCCTCGGCAAGTTCGACGACCAAATTGCACGCCACGAGAAGATCGGCGTCGTACTTGAATGCCGGGTCCAACCGCCACTGAAGCGTTCGGTCCCCGGTGTTCTTAGCCGACGCGAAGATCGACCTCGACATCGGATGCGCAAATTGGCTGAGGCCCTCGTACATGCTCCTGAAACTTCCAAACCGTTTGCTGCCTTGCTCGGCATAGTTCGTGATGGTGCCCACCCTCACCGGGTGGGAATCACCAAGTCCGAGAATCCTGTGAAGCTGGGTCGGATGGTCGGTGATGTAAAGCACCGCGGCGGCGTTCTCCGCGTACGAACGCAACAACGTGTACGTCGCGAACGGGTTATCGGTTTCAAGGGCGTGAACCGCGCCGTCGTGCAACCCGACCGCGCGACTCGCCAGGCCCATCACAAGGAGGTGACCATCCATGAACTGGTCGGTGCGCCCCAGGGCCTCTTTCGCCGCGTCGAAGAGCCACTGACGAGAGGCGCGGGCTTTCTCAATCCCGGTCGCCCGGTCGACGATGCCGCGGGCTTTCACCAATTCGGGGATTTCCCCCGTAAATCCGTCATAAGCCATGAGTCGATTGTCCGCCGCACAGCAAAGGAGTTTCCGGACCAGGTGAAAGCTGGTTTGGGTCAACAGTGTGGGTCAAACGTCCACGAACGGGCAATTACGAGGCCCAAAAATGCCCCTGACCAGCGTCGGGCTGACAGGATTTGAACCTGCGACCACTTGACCCCCAGGGAAGAGGACAGTGTGAACTAGCGTTCTACTGCGTCTAATACGTCCAGGTCAGGGACGTCTGCGCGTCCGGTCCGTGTCGCCCTGTCCCCCCTGTTCGTGCCTGTCTTGGCAAGTTCTTGGCACGCTGCCGAATGGGTGTGCGATCTGGTCACTCTGGCGTACCTGCTCTGCCTGCCGCAGCTGATGTCTCTCACTGTCTCACGATTTCCCGCTGAGCGGCATGACCGGCCTACTCTTCGAAGAGAGCGTGCGTGAAGGGGGCCGTCTGTGCAGCAGTTGAGTTGGACCGATGACATGATGCTGCGCGCGGAACGACCAGCGACGCCGTTACAGATTCAGTTGCTTCTGATCTATGACCCGTCAACCGCCCCGGATGGCAAGGTGACCTTCAAGGGGATTCTCGAGGAGCTCGACGCCCGGCTGCACCTCGCGGATGTCTTCCGGCGGCGGTTGACCGAGCTGCCGGGGGGGTTGCAGAGGCCGTACTGGGTAGATGACCCGAGCTTCGATCTTGAGTATCACGTCCGTCATATCGGGCTGCCCCAGCCCGGTGACTGGCGGCAGCTGTGTATCCAAGTCGCGCGGCTGCACGCCCGACCGATCGACCTGCGACGCCCGCCGTGGGAGATCACTGTCATCGAGGGACTGAATTCCGTGCCAGGGGTACCGAAGGGCTCGTTCGCGATGGCGTTGAAATTGCACCACTGTGCGGTCGACGGCATGGCGAGCGTTGAGATGATCGCGGCAATGCACGACCTTGCCGCTGATAGCCCGCGCCCTGCTGGGCCAGAGAGTCCCTGGCGCCCCGACGCCCTTCCAACGACCGCAAACTTACTGTCTCGCACGGCGTTCGACGCGGCGCTCTACCCGTTGCGGGCGGCCCTAGTACTCGCGTCGAATGCCCCGAAGGCAGTCCGCGGCTTAGCCGGCCTGCCGGGCAAGCTGGTCGACGGTGTCGCGTCTAGGGTCGCCGGGGGTAGTTTGCCGTCGTTTGCACCGAAGACCCGTTTCAACCAAACAGTGTCGCCGCACCGTGTCTTCGAGGCTCGGTTCCACGATCTCGCCGATTTCAAGCGGATCAAGGCCAGCGTGCCCGGCTCGACGATCAACGATGTTGCGCTCGCCTACGTCGGCGGGGCCCTTCGCGAGTATCTGGGTGGCCACGGCGAGCTTCCCGATGAGTCGCTCGTCGCGGCCTGCCCGATCTCACTGCGCGACGCGGGCGATAAGACCAGCAACGGGAACGCATTGTTCGGCCGGCTGCAATCGCTCGGTACCGACATCGCCGATCCGCTCAAACGGCTCGCCATGATCGCTGAAGAGACCGCGCCGAGTCGTGCGGGATCGGATCAATCGACCACGACCCAGCTGCTCGAGCTGGTTGGGATAATGCCAACCTCGCTGCTCGGGATGACTGCAAAGGCCGCGAGCGTGCTTCCGTTCTCTGGCCCGACGGTCGCCAACACGACTGTGACCAATGTGCCAGGTCCAACCGAACCGATCTTCTTCAGCGGAGCCCGACTCGTTCGCGCCGCGGGTCTCGGTCCGCTGGTGGCCGGCTTGAACCTCATCCATGTCGTTGCAAGCTACAACGGAACTTTGTCGATCAGCGCTACTGCGGATCGCGACGCGCTGCCAGACCCGGCGACGTATGCCCAATGCATGCAGACGGCTTTTGAGGAGTTGCTCGCAAGCGCGGGTCGAGCTGGCTGATCGGTTCGCGATGCCCGCCTGCACGAACTTAGCGACTTCTCAAATGCTTGGAAACGAGACAGGGATGCTGGACCGACCCCTTGCCGGTACCGCAGTTTGGCCGCGATGTGGCCTGCACCGCTGTCCATGACGCATACACCGCGCCCACGGTCACTAGACGCGTCCGGTGGCCGTAGCTTCCGGTGGCCAGCGCGGGTGTGACCTCGTTGTCGAGCCAGATTTGCGTCGGCCTTGCGTACGAATGACTTGGCATGTTGACGGCCTTCGTCATCGACGTACCTTGCACGCCAGCGTAATCCGCGTCCGTGGTCGGCGCTGGGCGCGGTCTGTTTGTTGCCTTGCGGGTCGCGAACCGTCTTGGTCCAGCGGTCCTCAACTTTCGCAAACTGATGGCTCCTGTGCCACGCAGCCGGACGCCGGAGCATGGCGACGGCAGCACTCTGGGAGCATCAATTGGCGTGCGGAGTGGTGTTTGCTATCAGCACAGGCCACGCCGTCGCGGCCAGCCGTCGCAGCCAGCTCGGGCGCTTGTCTGGTGTACCGGGGCTGTACCGGAGGCCTATCCTGGCCGGTCTCAGCTAACGCTGATTATGCCTTCTAACTAGCGGTTCCCGCGTGGAGCTAAGGGGATTCGAACCCCTGTCGAATCCAGCGGAAATATGAGCTGAGCTGGACTTACCGCTCACACGCTGCGTTACGTCGAGTGCCCCCGTACTGGCGATATGTCTCCTTGTGTTACGCGACGTAACAGTGCTGGCGCTTGGACGGACAGGGCCAGTACTCGCAATTTTATGCGGGTTGCCCAAGTCTCAGCGTCGCGATGGGGCCGAAACTCTTGCGCGTCGGCCGACGGATTTACAGTCCGCAAGACGCATGTTCATGAGGTTTCGACAGATGCGGTGAAGTCCAGTGACCTGCCCTAATGGTGTCAGCGCATTTCACCGGATGCCTGCGTGTTGCCGCCGAGTTGTGACCACGCCGTGACAAGGTGCGGTCGGATTTCGGCACAGGTCCTAGCCGGTCGCCACGCCGACCAACCCTGAGCTTCCGTCGTCCCCCACGCCGCGGGCCGCCGCGGGGAATCGCTTGCAATTCCTTGTCATGCCTCGCACTTGGCTCGGGTCGATGCGCGGCGGCGCGAACACTTTTGCCGAGCCGCGGCTGATTGCCGCGGTGCGACGTCGGAGGGGGAACAGGGCTGGGAGCCGTCCGTTCGACGAGTCGCTCGATGAGAGAAGTTTGAGTCGAGGCACGATGGGGGTGGACGGCGGTGGCGCCGGCCACTGATCCCGCCACTGGATTTAGCGCGGCCCGAGCCCATGATTCGTCAGAGGTGAGAAAAAATGCGTACCGCGTCGACCCCCGCCCACGCCGTTCTCGAGCGCCTACCCGCAGTTCGATCGTGGCAGGAGGATCTCTACCGTGACATCCACCAGCACCCTGAACTGTCCCATCAGGAAAGTAGAACCGCGAACATCGTCGCCGAGAGGTTACGCGGTTCGGGTTACGAGGTGCTTTCCGGAATTGGCGGCACTGGCGTAGTGGGAGTCCTGCGGAACGGCAGCGGGCCAACGGTTTTGATGCGCGCTGACATGGACGCGCTGCCCGTCCAGGAAGCCACCGGCCTTCCCTACGCCAGCACTGCGCATGCCACCGACAGCTCCGGTAACCGGGTCCCGGTGATGCACGCATGCGGTCACGACGTGCACGTCACCTGTTTGCTCGGCGCTGCTGCGTTGCTCTCCGAAGGAGACCAGCACTGGCATGGCACTGTGGTCGCGCTGTTTCAGCCCGCCGAAGAAACCGGTGACGGTGCCCGCGGCATGGTCGATGATGGGCTAAGCCGCGCCATACCCCCTGTGGACGTGGCCCTTGCCCAGCATGTCCTCCCCGCGCCAGCCGGCCACGTCGGCACCCATCGAGGGCCGGTGCTCTCGGCCGCCGACAGCATGCGGATCACGGTCTACGGCCGCGGCGCCCACGGTTCCATGCCGCAGGCCGGCGTCGACCCGGTGGTGCTCGCGGCGATGATCGTCTTGCGACTGCAAACCGTCGTCTCCCGAGAGGTCGCCCCCACTGACACCGTTGTCCTGACGATCGGAAGCATCCACGCCGGCAGCAAAAGCAATGTGATCGGTGACCGAGCCGTTCTGGAGTTGAACCTGCGCACCTACGATCAAGCCGTACGTAGTGCAGTGCTCGATGCGATCCGGCGCATCGTCGTCGCCGAGTGCCAGGCGTCAGGTTCGCCGAAAGCGGCCGAATTCGAGCTTTACGACCGCTTCCCGCTCACGGTCAACGATGACGATGTCACCGACCGGGTCAGCGAGGCGTTCGCCGGATACTTTGCCGAGCGATTCGCAACGATGCCTGCACAGTCAGCCAGTGAGGACTTCAGCGACATCCCTGATGCTCTCGGCGTCCCCTACACCTATTGGGGGATCGGTGGAATCGACGAGCAGCAATACCGCAAAGCTGCCGACGCTGGGCGGGTCGCCCAAGACATCCCCGTCAACCACTCGCCGACTTTCGCCCCGGTAATCCAACCCACCCTGGATACCGGCACCCAAGCACTTGTTGTTGCCGCGCTCGACTGGCTCGCTAGCTGACTACTACACCCCGGAAGGCGGCTGTGGAGAACCCGATACCGGAGAACCTGGTTCGTCGTTCCCTGGTGGGGTCGGTGCGTTAAGGCCGTACCGGACGCCGGCCATCCGGATGCCAAAGCAGACCGCCGCGGCTCCCAGCGCGGCCGGCAGACCGTAAATGCCCAGCCGCATAGTGGCGACCGTGATCGCGGCGGCTACGAAGGCCGGGATGGCGTACAGCTCACTGCGCAGCACCGTGGGGATCTGCCGTATTAGCGTGTCGCGGATCGTGCCGCCGCCCACCCCGGTCACGACGCCAAGCAAGATCGCCGGCCCAATCCCCAGTCCGGCAGTCACGGCCTTGTTCGCGCCGATAACCGCGAACACGCTCAGCCCGATCGCGTCGAGTAACGTAATCGGCGTCTCCAACCGATCCAAGCGCCTGCTAAGGGCGAACGCGATTAGCCCGCCAGCGGCGGCGAGTGGGAAATAACGCCAATCACGAAACGTGGCAGGCGGTATGGAACCAATGAGAACATCGCGGAGGACTCCCCCACCCAACGCCGTAATCATGCCGAGGGTCACCACGCCCACGATGTCGAGCCGCGCAACGCGCACTGCTGTGAGTGCCCCGTTGAGTCCGAAAATGAAGGTGCCAGTCAGATCCAGTACAAGCAGCAACGGCGGTTCGGTCCCCACACGACCTCCCTACCACGGCCACAACCGCCAAACGTATGTCCGCATGCCGTTGTTTGCACGTCACCTCTTAGCGACTGAACTCCGAAAGCGCCGACCCGAAGAGGCGGTGGCGCGGGTCGACATCCCATTGCGTGTCTGAACACCTAGCTACGCTGCATCGATGAGCGAACAAGTTGGTCTCAGTATGTCCCCTCTTGGACCGATTTCCCGTCTTGGACCGCTACCTCTCCCGGCCGGAGCGCTTGAGAACTAAGAACTACCTTGGCTCGCGGGCCTCTACCAGACATTATTCATTCTCAAATCCGTTGCTGTGCAACACGTTTGCGGAGGTTTTGGGCGTTCTCGCGGAAAAGTTTTCAGTTTCGATGAGTTTTGCACGGCGGTCGCCCATGCTTCAAGGGTCGCAGGATTCCAACGCCCCAAACCACCTCAGTCTTCAAGGCAACCTCTCCGAATTGCGCTCGCAATCACCCTAGCCCACAGCGGCGGCACGATCCGTGATTTCAACTCCGCAACGAAACATCGGACAGCACCAAGAAAGCAACACCGCAGCCCGCGCCAAGCTCGCAAAGGCAGATGGCGCGAAGGGCAACGGGAACGGCCAGGCCCGCGCCCGCGCGCGAAGAACTTTGCGGCGGCCCACCAAAAAGCGGCAGTAGAGCTAGGACGCCGCCGGTGGTGCGCCGACTCTGGCAAATTGGAGTTCTGGATTCACGTTGAGCGTCAACGTTTTTGCGCCGTTGTGGACAAAGACAGTCATCCGAGTCCGGTCGCCATTGAAGCTCCGGATGGTCGAACGAAGCCCAATAGTGCCCGTGGCACCCCTTCGAGCAATCGGTAACGCAATGTCCTCGCCGACATTGAGGGACTTCACCGGAACTGACGGGGTCGGTCCCAGGAACGTGGGCTGCTCGTCGGTCTGTTCCGGTTCGGGTTCGGGTTTTGGCCGGGGAGCGTCCCAGGGCGTGGTTTTGAAGCCCGCCGCCTTCATGTCGGCCTTCGACTCTTCTACGAAGTCGGCCACTTGCTTCCTCAGCGTCTCCAAGAAGGAAGCCACCTGCTCTTGCTGCTGGTCGTTGGTGTACGGGTCGCGCCCGAGCTCTTCACGGAAGACGCTGATGAAGTTGTTGACCTCGTCGGATGCGGCTTTGCGGGCGACCAGCCCCGCAAAGGGCTCCGTCGTCTGCTGAACGGTCGTGATGATCGCGGCCGTCGCGCGGGTAGCCGCCGCGAGTACGTTTGTCGGCGCAAACATCTTCAACTTGTTCACTGGCACAGCGATTCTCATCTGCGCGTCAATCACCTTTTGAGAGTGTTCGAACTTCGCCTCCGCGTTCGGGTCGTCGGCCCCGGCCTGATTGTAGAACGCGTCGCGCACCATGTTGAAGACGCCGTTGATGTCGATGGTCGTGGTGAGGATGTCGGTCGACACCTGCGCGAACTCCATCGCCGCCTCGCGGAGTGCCTCGTGTTCCCGCAACCTGTCCTCGCGCTCCTCCTTGCGGTCGAGCACCTTGTCTTCCTGCTTCGCCTTCCGCCTATCGCTGGCGCGGGTAGAGATGTAGGTGGTGGCGCTGCTCAGCGCGCCTACGATGAAGCCCCCGGCCCAGAACTCGTGGGTCGTGAGGATGTGCGGCAAAAAACTCATGTGTGCGATTGTTCCAAGAACGTCTGACAAATCTCGGGACGACACGCCGGTGGGCTACAAGGTTGACAGGCGAACCTTTGGTGTATATGCCCCACTTGCCGCAACAGTCACACGGGCAGCCGTCGCGGCGCCCGCTCGCCGGTAAAGCGGGCATCCCGGCCCGGCAACTGCTCGGCCAATACTCCCTCTACCAGCTCTGACGTGGGGCGGGCGGGGCTCGAACCCGCGACCAACGGATTATGAGAGCGTCCCACCTGCGGAAATGGGATTTGACGACGTTTAATGATGTGTGGCGTCAAACGACGGTAATCCGCTCGGCACAACGGAATACACAGCCGAAAAGTGCCGAGGATTGAATGGGGGTCGGTGAGACTCCTGCGGACTGTGTGCGGACTGGCGAAGGGGTGCGGACCGCTGGCCCGCATGCGGGTCGTAGAGCGGATGCTGCTGTCATCGACGACGGTAGGCATCCGTACGACTGAATACGCCCACGACGGTGACCTGCTGCCGCTCGTGGTCAATTCTGTAGAGAACGCGATAGGTGCCGCGGCGTGCGCTGTAGCGATCCTTCAGCGGTGGCCGGAGGCCACCAGGGGTGAAGTACTCACGGCCCCGCCATCGTGTCCTGGCCGAATGTCACCCATTATTAATTGGCCAAGTGGTTCGGCGCGCATGTGTTCCAACCCGACGAGGATTGCGCCTACAACCCGCTCAGTACCGCTCAGTTCTGCAATTGCCTCATTGACCGAGCGCGCTATACGTTCGGAGAATCGCGAGATGAGAGCTTCGATGATCATAGTCTTGCCGCCCGCGTGGCGGTAAACGGTCGCAGGCGAGCAATGCAATTTGCCGGCAAGCGCCTCAACTGTAAATGCCTCGAATCCCCTGCGTGAGACCAACTCCGAGGCAGCGGAAAGGATGCGCTCACGCGCAGCGGCGTTGCGGTCTGGCCCCAACGCCCAGTCCCTACGTGTCATGCCAAAGTCCTCTCATCACCCGTGATAGCTTCTCTCATTTGTGAGACACATTTGCGGCCGTGTCTCACACTAGTGCCTGGTCTAGGCCGTTCTGATGCGCCAACTGTCATGCCCAGCGCGGTCATCGGCCTTGCAGGCTGTCCGCAAGTCATTGACTGTGTCGGCTGCTGGCAATGACTCTAGAGACGGTGCCGCCCTGGACGTGCTCGCGTAGCGGTTCGGGCAGCCCCGTTGGCTTGGGGTTGCGTTGGCCGGGTCAGCGCCGTCGCTGATCGGATAGCTTTTCGGGAGTTGGAGATGATTGATTTCGAAGGTCAAGTTGCGATAGTCACCGGAGCTGGTAGGGGTTTGGGCCGGCTCTACGTCATGGACTTAGCAAGTCGCGGAGCTTCGGTGGTGGTCAACGATCTAGGCGGCACGATGCGTGGCGAGGGTTCCGACACAAAGGTCGCGGATGAAGTCGTCACAGAAATCGTCGAAGCGGGTGGGAACGCCGTCCCGTCCTACGATTCAGTTGACAGCCCCGAAGGCGGAAACGCCATTGTCCAAACCGCTCTCGAACACTTCGGACGCCTTGACGCTGTGGTCAGCAATGCGGGCATCTTCAACAGCATCGCCTTCGACGAGATGACGGCGACCGATTGGAGGCGGATGTTGTCGGTCCACTTGGACGGCGGTTTTCACCTGAGTCAACCCGCGTTCAAGGTAATGAAGAGACAGGGATACGGACGTTTCGTGTTTATCTCGTCGTCGGGCGGCATGTTCGGGCAGCATCTAGAAGCGCACTATGGTGCCGCAAAGGCGGGGCTGGTCGGGCTGAGCAACGTCATCGCGCTTGAGGGAGCCGACCACGGGATCGTCTCAAACACCGTCCTGCCGTTTGGCTTTTCGCGGATGGTCACCGAAACGGTGGACTCCAAGACGCTGGAAGAAACCGGACTGAAGGATATAATTGCACCAGAGAAGGTTGTGCCGATGGTCACTTATCTAGCCAGTCGTGCCTGCGAATGTACTCATCAGAACTACTCCGCCTTGGCAGGCAGATACGCAAGGGCGTTTATCGGTCTTGGGGACGGTTGGCTGGCCAATACAGAAGTCACCGCCACCGCCGACGATATCGCCGAACACTTCTCCGAGATTTCAGGAACGGAATCGTTCACCATCCCCGCGAACATCTACGAGGAGCTATTCGGCGTAGTAGGTCGCCTCGGCGTTGACCTTGCGGACGGAAAATAGCCGATGCCCGTGAGCTGCCTAGCCGGATTGCGCAGCGCTTTGGACGAATCATGCTAACTTGCTGCCGCGGCATAGCACAGCAAAGCCGGCGGAATTAGCGTCTGTGCAGGATGCGTGGCAAGCGGTCCCAGCGGCGCGCGCCCGCAGCCCCGGCGAGCCTGCGCTACAGACGATCTGGGTGTTGACGGGGCTACGATTCAGCAATGACCGGACCTACCAACGTGAAGCCGGCCCGCGATGTTCGGGCTGTTGAACAGTTCTTCTACAACGGCGAGCGCTTTATGACCATCCAGTTTGTGCGGACGTCACTGTGAGCGAGCGAGTTTCAGCATGTCCTTGGGCCTCATCGCGGCCATGACACCGCCGTCGCAGATGATGTCGGTGCCGGTGAGGTATCCGGGCTTGTCGCTGGCGCAAAACGCAAGCAGTTCGGCGATCTCTGATGGGCGGCCGAAGCGTTTGAGTGCGCCCAGCTGAGCCAGGGCGCCAGCGCCGGCTCCTTCCTCGAGCTTTCCCATGGGAGTGTCGAATGAGCCGGGTGAGACTGAGACCACGCGCGCGCCCTTGCGTCCGTACTGCGCGGCGATCGTCTTGCTGTACCAAATGACGAAGTTCTTACTGAGCATGTAGGCCAGTTGGGGCCGTCTCGCGGATGGCATCAGCTTGCACAGCGCCAGCAGCTCTGCGTGGAACCGGTCGATGTCGGTTAAGGACCGCCTGTAGCGGCGCTTGGGGGTAACAACGGCCGGGAGCTGGTGTCCGGCGACGGAGGCGACGTTGACCAGGGCCATGCCCTGGCTGGCGATGTCGTGGAAAGCGTTGTTGATCAGAACGGTGCCGACGGCATTGATGCGCAAGATCATCTCTGCTGATCCCATGCTCGGGCTGACGCCGGCGGTGTGAACGACCGAGGTGACGGTTCCGAGCTCTTGAGCGCGCGCGACGAGCTTGCTCACCGATTGGCAATCGGTGATATCGCAGAGGGTCGCGCACAGTCAATCCCGGCGCCGCGGAGCTCCCGTTGGGCGGCGTCAAGGCGATCCTGGCTGACATCGCAGAGGGTCGCGCACAGTCAATCCCGGCGCCGCGGAGCTCCCGTTGGGCGGCGTCAAGGCGATCCTGGCTGACATCGCAGATCAGCACTCCGACTTGGCGACCTATGACATGGGCCACGGCCAGCCCCATACCACCAGCCCCGCCGGTCACTACTGCCAGCTTCGACATCACAGATGGGTCCTCCGATTGCAGTTCACCAGCAGGTAGCGCATCCACGACGAGCGGGGCCCTCGCTCATCGGTGCGCGCAGGGGCTGCGTAGTGGGTTGGTGGGTGGGTGGCGCGCCAGGGCACCAATGTGGGCGACGGTGGTTGTAGTCGTGTTTTGCAGTGCTGAGCGGCGGGGATCCTTTGGCACGATGTAGCTGCCGGTTTTCGGGTCAGCCGCGGCTGAGGTGGGCGCGGATGGCCGAGATGGTGGCCGCGATAGCATCCGCGCTCCCGCCGCCGAACGGGGCGAGACTGGCAAAGCCGTGGGTAAGCGCATCGAACTGGCGGTGGTCTACGCTGACACCGGCCGAGCGCAGCGCCGTGGCGTATTCGTTTCCCTCGTCGCGCAGTGGATCGAATCCCGCGGTGAGCACCAGGGCCGGTGCCAGACCGGATAGGTCGGCGGCCTTCAGTGGCGATACCCGCGCATCGTCGGCTGCAAGGCCGGCGCCGTCCAGATACAACTCTTTGAACCAGTCCATGTCCTGCTTGGAGAGGAAGAATCCGTCTGAGAACAGGATGCGCGACCGGGTTTCCGCGGACAGGTCGAGGCTCGGATAGAGCAACACCTGCAGCGCCGGTTGCCCAATGCCCTCGTCGCGGCTGCGCAGCGCGACCAGTGCCGCTAGATTTCCGCCCGCGCTGTCGCCGCCGACGCCGATTCGGGACGGGTCGGCGCCTAGTTCGGCGGCGTGTCCAAGTGCCCAGCGATAGGCCGCGACGCAGTCGTCGACCGCGGCTGGGGCCTTGTGTTCAGGCGCGCGCCGGTAGTCCACCGACAAAACATGTATCGCGGCGTCTTTGCAGATCATCCGGCACAGTCCGTCGTGGGATTCAATGTCGCCGACGACAAAACCACCGCCATGGAAGAAGACAAGCAGTGGGGCCGGCCCCGCGACGATCGGTCGGTAGTGTCGCGTCCGCAGGGGGCGGTCGGGTCCCGGAATCGTGAGGTCGGTGGTGGGGACGGCGACGCGGGTGCCCATCACCGAGTGCGAGTTCCGCATCAGGGCGCGGGCGATTCCAGGATCGCCAGCAGCCGACAGGCCGCCAGTGCGTGTGCGCAGTTGGGCGGCCAGTATTAACTGCAGCGTGCTGTCAAGGGTGTTGCCGTCGATGGTGACCCTTCTACGGCCAGCGAGGAGGCATTTGAGCCACGGCGGAATCCATGGCATGACCATGACACCGATACGAAGCGCCGTGTTGGTCATCGCGGCGGAGCGGCCGTTGGGCTGCCTGTGTGCCGCAGCGTCCCCTGGCGTACTACGGGGGAGCCCTGGCTGTAAACGAAGCTTCACTATCATTACCCGCCCTTTTCTCGGCTTCCTCAGGCACTGTAACCAGAACATATATTTGGTTCAAGAACAGGTGGCCTCAGCCCTTCATACCGGTTTGCAATGGTCATATCTGACCCGGACGGGATAAGTGCGGACAAATATTTGGTCGACCGTGCTCGCGGATGTATTTACTGATCCTTCGGTGACTGCGCGGGCCGCAACGTGGCATCCACAGCCACTATCGCCCACGCAGCATATTGAACCGGGCAGCTGTTGTGGCGCTCTGCCTGGCGAAAACATATGGGCCAGTGCCTACTAACCGCCCAATTTGTCGGTGGGCCGCAGCCGCAGCCTCTAGGTGTAGAGACTCATCCACTGTGCGATGGTCGGCCCCAGGCGCTCGGGCACGAGCCAATCCGCGCCCCGTTGGCCGCCCGGCGCTCGGCACACGGTTTCGTAGAGACACACCGCGGATCGCCTTCCCGTAAAGACTGCAGCGCCGTTTCAAGCTGTGCAGCTCGGCGCGAGCGGGCTAAACGGTTGTGACCGGAAGGCGTGCCCATCCTCGGACGCTGGAGGTGTGGGCTCTGCTTGCGTTGTCGTAGTCGACGGTCCAGTCAGTCCATCGCTTGAGGACCTCCTCGAAGGCGACGCGTGCCTCGAGTCGCGCTAGGGCTGAGCCAAGACAAAAGTGCAGTCCTTGTCCAAAACTGAGATGACCGCCTTTGCGGTGGATGTCGTAACGGTCGGGGTCAGTGAATCGCGTCTCGTCACGATTGGCAGATCCGTTGAGCAGCAACATGTATGACCCCTCTGCTACGGTGTCACCGTAGAGCTCGACGTCGCGAGCGACGTAGCGTGCCTGTACCGGTGATGGCGGCTCGTAGCGCAGCGTCTCCTCCACCGCCGAGGGGATCAGAGAGGAATCCGCGGCGAGTTCGCGTCGCTGATCTGGATGCTCGCCGAGCAGCTGGCCCATGAATCCAATGAGCCGAGCGGTGGTTTCGTTTCCGGCGCCGGCGATCATCGCGGTATAGGCGAGCACTTCAGCGCGTTCGAGCCGGCGCCGTGATCCGTCTTGGTCTTCTACCTCTGCGTTGAGCAGATCTGTCATCAGGTCATCGGATGGATGTGTCGCCCTCCACTCGATGTATTCGGCGAACATGGCGATCGCATCCTCGAAGATCGTCGGGCTGACACCGCCGGCTGCCTCCGATGCGCCGACCGTGATGCTCTTGTCATTGCGATCACGGATCTGCTGCTGGCCTTCTTCGGGGATACCCAACAGGTAGCCGATCGTGCGCATCGGCATGATCGCGCCGAGATCAACGACGAAGTCGAACCCGTCCGCGTCGCGAAGCGGATCCAGTGCGCGCGAACAGAAACCGCGCACCAGGCTTTCTACGGCCAGCATCCGCCGAGGGGTGAAGACTCGAGACAACAAGCGCCGGTGCAGATCATGCAGCGGCGGATCCTCGAACAACAAGATGCCCGGCGGTACGTCGATGCCACTGAACAATATGTCGGCGGTCGTACCCCGTCCCGAGCGATACGTGTGCCAATCGGGCAGAGCACGCGCCACGTCGTCGTAGCGACTGAGCGCATAGAAGTTGTACTTGTCGTTGAAATACAACGGGGCTTCGGCCCGCATCCGTTTCCACACCGGATACGGATCATCGTCGATATCGAAGTCGAACGGGTCGTAGTACAGCCCCGCGGTTTGATTGCTGATCACAGATCCTCTTTCACTACCTGGGTTGGTTCGGCACGCCAGGGAACAATTGCGCATCGGGACCCGAGGTCACGTAACCCATGTGTTTGGTCACGAGGTGGGGTGCGAAAAGGCTGCCGTAGAGCACGTTTCCGATGACGATGACCGCGACGACAGCCAGCACTGCCGACTGCACCTTGGTTTTCGAGAGCCGGTCGGCCCACATCTCGATGACATTGCGGCCTTGCGCATCCGTGCGGCCCACCAGATAGGTGAAGACCATCATCTGAATACCCATCGCGACAGCGTCATAGATCGGGTACTGGTGCAGGGTCCCCTCAAACAGTCCCAGTCCGGGGATCACGAAGGCGTAGTAGAAGACGCCGATCCGGGCGCCCAGGCCCCCGTTGAACAGCAAGGCCCAGCAGAACCCGACGGCCAGGCCCACGGCCAGCAGCGTGATCGGCCTGCGCCAGTTGAACCGTGCGCTCAGCCCGCGCCCCAGTGCGGCGCCGACGACGGCCGGAATGCAGAAGTAGCCGATGTACCCTAGGGGCACCGACGAGGGCAGCCCACCCCAGGTCATGTTCAACGGCCACCACGACGGCATGCGTGGAAGTGCCGGCGGAAATTGCGCATACATCGCCCAGTCATACGGGGCTTCGATCCATGAGAACGAGATCGCCGAGATGCACAGCAGAAGCAGCGGGTGCAACCGGCGGCGGCGAACGCTCAGGTAGATCCCGGTGACGGTGAACCCGATGCCGCTCAGCCAGCCGAAGGCATTGGCCGCCGTCAGCAACGGCGTCAGCTCGGTCGTCATGACGTAGTTTCTTGACCCGAACGGCGGCGCGCTTCGGGGTCGAAATAACAGACCAGCCCGAAGATCACGATGATCAACCCGAGCAGCGTGCCGAGCATGATGACTGCGCCCACACCCACACCCTTTCGCCAAACCAGCACCACGACCGCGTTAATAGTGGACACTATTCTAAGGCGGTTGGTCAAGGCCGACTATCGTGAATGCCATCAACCGCTCAGCGCGGTCCAAGGAGAGAACAACCGTGCCCCAGCGACCGTCCGCCAAGGATCGGGCAACGGCAGATGCGCCGGTACAGGCCCTGCGCCGGCCCCGCGGTGAGCCGCGCCGACTTCTCCTGGATGCCGCGCGTGAGCTGTTCGCTCGCAAGGACTACCGCAGCACCACGACACGCGAGATCGCCGAAGCCGCTGACGTTAACGAGTACCTGCTGTTCCGCAACTTCGGCTCAAAAGCCGGACTGTTCCGGGAAGCCCTCGTCCTACCGTTCACCGATTTCGTCGACGAATTCGGCCGAACGTGGCAATCAGTGGTCCCCGACGAAACCGACGAAGAGGAATTGGCAAGACATTTCGTCGGACAGCTCTACGACGTGGTCGTCGAACATCGAGGGCTTCTGCTGACGCTCGTCGCATCGGAGACGCTCAGCGAGGACGAGATCACCGACGCGGGTATCGCCGACATCACACGGGCGCTCGGCGTGCTCGGTCAGATCAGCGCTGAGGGCATGCGTCTGCGCGGGTTGCGGGCCGGCCGGCCCGACCTGCCCGCGCACACCACGGTCGCAACGATCGCCGGCATGGTCGCTTTGCGCTCGACCTTCTTCGGGGCCAACCAGCCTTCCCGTGAGGCGATCGTCGACGAACTCGTCCAAGCGATCCTGCACGGTTTCCTGCATCGCTGCGACTGAAAGCCAAGAACGGCGCGACCGAACATGCCGAATGAATCACCGCGGTGACCAGTCACGAAATGCGGCTGTAGACGTCATGGGCTGGTCAGGGCAGATCCCGGAGGCATTGTGGCGGTGATCAGGGAGCTGATCGGAAGGACACCGATCAGGTCGGCAGGCAGAGCGCGCCCGAGGCGCGCCATCAGCTCGCGGCTGTCGAGGGCGTCGACGATCCATCCGCGGCGCGCAAGCCAATCGGCAATGTCGGTGAGGTCCTCGTGCTTGATGTAGGCCGCCACGTCCATGGTGACGCCGATCTTGTCGCGGATCTCAGCGGCCCCCTGCCGCCAGCTGCTCATCCGATCCTCACCGAGATGAGTCGACGCACTGGGATAGGCGTCCGCTCCGATACAGCTACCCTCGGCGCTGAGCCCGAGTACCCGGTCGAAGAGGTGCTCCTGATCGGCAGACGACAGGTACGGAAGCAGCCCTTCGACCAGCCACGCCGTGGACGCCGAGGCATCAAAGCCCGCCGAGCTCAGCGTTGAGGGCCACTCGTCGTCGCGAAGATCGACCGGCACCGCACGCATATCCGCCACCGGCACCGCGCCATGCGCCCGCAACACGGTGTGCTTGAAACCCAGGACATTGGGTTGATCCACTTCGTAGACCACCACCCCGGACAGGCTGTTCAGGCGATAGGACCGGGCATCCAGACCGGCAGCGAGGATGACCACCTGACGGATTCCCGCGGTGACGGCGGCGGCGAGGAAGTCGTCGAAGTGCACGGTTCTGCTGGCGACGTAATCGCGCCCGCTCGTGGCTGCCCGGCGGCCGTTGTCATCTTCGGGACCCATCCAGGACAGGTCACCGGAGGCCATCATCTGCCAACCGGGCTCCTCGACGGCCGCGACCAGCACAGCGGCGAACTCGTCACGAAACAGCGGATCATTCTGGGCCGTCTCGGCGGCCCGCTGAGCCGCCACCCCCAGCGCGGTGGTTCCGAGATTGGTGGTGACATCCCAGCTGTTGTTGCCGGTCATGACGCCGCCGCGATGTCGACGATGGCGCTGGCCAGCTCCTGGGGTGCATCGATCATCACGTAAGCGAGACTGTGCGGAATCGTGATGAGCGTGGCCCGGGGGAAGTCACGGGCGAGCCGCTCGGCATCGGAGAAGGGAAACAATTTGTCCTCGGTTCCCCACACCACGGCCACCGGCTTGTCGAAGCGCTGGATCGCGTCGACCGCCCGCAGGGTCAGCGCCGGATCCAACGACGCGGTGACGGTGGCGGCTTGCGCACGCGTGGACTTGTTGGTCAGGAAGGCACCGAACAGCTCGGCGCGTTCTCCCGCGGACAGTCGCGTGCGACACACCGCCCGCAGGAACACCTTCTGACCCACCGGGCTGGCCAGCATGGCGAGCATCGCTCGGCCCACCGCGGGACTTCGTCGGCACAACTGCACGACGAGCTTGAACTGGCCAGGCGGGAAGTGCTCGTAGCTGTCACAGTTAGTGAAGACCAGGCTGGCGATGCGCGACACGTCCAGCGAGGGGTCGCCCAGCGCGGCCAGCACCAGCCCGCCGCCGGTGTCGTTGGCCACCACCGTGACATCGTGTAGGTCGAGCTGGTCGAGAAAGGCCACGATGCGCCTCGCCGCGGCGCCGGCACCCAGATCGACATCGCGACCGACCGGCAGATGGGCACCCAGCGGCCAGGTCGGCACGATGCAGCGCACCCGCCCCCCCAGCGCCGCCACCACCCGCTGCCAAATCGCCCCGCCGACGTAAACGCCGTGCACGAACACCACGACTGGCCCCGATCCGGTGTCGGTGAAGTCGATGACTGCGCCATCCACGGTGCAGCTGTTGCCCATCACGCCTCCTTTGCCGGCAGCTTTGTCCATGAGATCTGCCCGCGTGACGTGCGAGCCTACATACAGGCTGTATGTGGGTCAATCATTCGCGGTCGGTGTTGCGCAACCCTTCGACGAGTGCATCCAGGGTGTGCACCGCTCGATCGCGCGCTGCGACCTGATCGGCGGCGTTGGCGATGAACAGTGCGGCCTCGTCGGCGGCCGCGAGCAGCAGATGCGCGAGCACGTCGATCGACAGTGCCGTGGCTAGGTCACCCTCGTCGGCGGCGCGGTGCAGCATGGCGTGGATAGCGCCCAGGCCGTAGCGGCTTTCCAGCTCGCGCCAGCGCTGCCAGCCCAGCACCACCGGTCCGTCGATGAGCAGGATCCGTTGCACGGGCTTGGTCAGGGAGGCGTCGAGGAAGCCGAGCAGGCCGCGCCGCAGCACGTCCAGCGCCGACAGATCCGCATCGCCGGTGAGCTTCTGCGCTGCCGCCATCACGAGTTCTTCTTCGACCGTCAGGAAGACGGCCTCGAAAAGAGCCTGCTTGTCGGTGAAGTGGTGATACAGCGCTCCGCGCGTGCCCACACCGGCGGCCAGCACGATCTCTTCGGTCCCGGTGTCGTGGTAGCCCTTCTCGACGAAAAGGTCACGTGCAGCGTCGATCAACGCTGCACGGGTGGCCTCAGCCTGCGCAGCGCGGCGGGCTTTGGTGTCGAGGCGCTCAGAACCGGCGGCAGCCATCACGTAAGCCTATTGCATACCATCTGTAGGTGACCTACATTCTGTATCTGAACCGTAGCTTCGCCTGCCCTGTAGCTCACCGGAGGTCGCTGATGCCTGATCCCGTCGATGTCGTCCGCCAGTTCTGCGCGCTGATGGAAAAACGCGACGCCGAGGCGCTGCGCCCGCTGTTGGCCGACGGTGCGGTATATCAGAACGTCGGCATGCCCGCCACCGTGGGCGCCGACGCCATCGTGGAAAACATGGCCGCCCAGTTCTCCATGTTTCCCGACGCCTATGCGTTTGAGATCGTCAACATCGCCCACGACGGTCCGATCGTTCTCACTGAACGACTCGATTACATTCAGGCCCCCGACGGATCCAAACCGGGCGTGCCGGTGATGGGAACATTCGTGGTCGACGAGGACGGCACAATCACCCGCTGGACCGACTACTTCGACGTCAACCTGACCATCAAAATCCTGCAAGGCGAGGACATCTCGGCGCTGGTGCCCACCGCCTAACAGCTCACCGGCGCAGTGGAATGCTGTTCGCCGAGACGGCTGGCAACGCGGCCGCGATGTCGGGGATGGCCAGTAACAGCCCGGCAACGGTGTCAGCGACGTGATCTTGGTCGGTGGCGAAATCACCGCGCAGCCAGCCGGCGATCACTTCCATCGCACCGCTGACCAACGCAAACGACGCCATCTCGATGTCCAGCCGGCTAGCAGGTCCAGTGGTGGCCGTATCGGTGAGCATCGCGGTCATCGCGTTGGCGATCGCCCGAGTGCTGTCCACGCGCGCACGCTGCATCACGTCGGAGGTGTGCGAGCGCAACAGCAATTGGCCACGGCGCGGATCGGCAGTGAGAAATACCAGCGACGCAGCAGCGGTGGCGCGGATCTGCGCGCCGACATCGGAACCGACACCATGGGCGGCGGCGCCGACTGCCTCCAGCCCGGCAGTGGTCTGATCCCTGACCATGGCTTCTAGCAGTGCGTCGGAATCGGTGAAGTGCTCGTAGAAATATCGGTCGTTGAGTCGCGCGCGTGAACACACCGCACGCTTGGACACCGCGCGCGCACCGTATTCGGCGAAGAGGTCCAGGGCCGCCTCCAGCAGCGCCGCACGCCGGGTGGCGCGACGCCGCTCGGCAGTGACGCCACCGTAAGAGCGCGCAACAGAAGTCATCGCAAAAAGTATCCCAGAGCCCTTGACCCTTCGGACTGTTTGGTGCAATCTGACACCAGAATATATTCTGGTGTCGCGCTGCGCCAGATCTGCCCAGATCTGAGGGAGAGGCCTCATGTCGGTTGAATCGCCTGACGTGTTGATCGCGTCATCAGCACCGATCCACGACCACCCCGCGGCGTCGTGTCTTGCTGACGCGCCAACCGCCTCGGTGGCCGACCGTTTCGAACGCATCATGGGAACCCGGTTGCTGGCACTGTTCTCCCCGGCCCTGTTCGACGAGATGATGCTGCCGATGGTGTCAGCTTCTCTGGTTGACACCGCCCGCATCCGCGACAACCCGTATGGGCGGGCACGGCGCACGGCGGCGTCAGACCAAGTGGCGGTGCTGGCGAACGGCGCCCATCGCCGCGAAGAGATGCAACGCCTGGTGCGGCTGCACCGCGACATCAAAGGCGTGACACCCGAGGGGATCCGGTACAGCGGGCTCAACCCCGAGGCCTGGAACTGGAATCTGATCAGCATCTTCTTCATGCACCGCGGCGCCTTCATCGCGCTGACCGGTGAACAGCTCGACGACACGGGCGATCAGGCCGTCTGGGACCGCTACCGAGCACTCACCGCCGACTTGCAGATGCCCGGCCGGGCGCGTGAACTTCCGACCAGCTATCCACAGCTGTGCGCCTACTACGATCATGTTGCCGCCGAAAAGCTCACCCACACCGAAGCTTTGGACATCGTCATGGCCGCCACACTGCACCCAAGGCGGCCCGCGCACATGCCGGCGATCACCGCGCCGCTGTATTCGCTTCTTGGCCCGATCTTCGGGCATATTGCGGCCATCCTCGGATTCGGCATCATGCACCCCAGAGTCCGCGCCCTGGTCCCGATGCCCTGGACGCGCCGACACGACATCGAATTTCTCGTGTTCAGCCGGGTACTGCGCGGGGCCTACCGTCGGCTGCCGCGCCGCATCACCGAAACACCCTTGGCCCGCAACCGCCGCCAGTACGAGCGCATCGTCGCCCGGTATCAGGGTGTCGGACTGGTGTCCTTCGTGCCCGGCGCCACCCAAACCTGCGGTCGCTGAGGTTGTCTCACGCAGAGCCGACATGCCGCGAAGGAGTCGTCGTGGCGATGGAGACGCTCACGGCGAGCTTTTCCGATTCGACCCGCGCTACGGGAGTAAGGGATTACACGAAAGTGACCAGCGTGCAGAGCTTCTATGACACGGCCGGCCAACGGAGACCGTGCCGGGCAGTGATGGGGTCGACGCGGATACGGGGCCGATCGCAGAGCCATCGCGCCGTCGATACGGTTTCTGACAGTCCACGCTGCGCGCTGCAGGTCAGCCATGGGTGAGTCCCGCAGCGTCGTCATCACCGGGGCCTCGCGCGGGCTGGGGCTGGCCTCGGCGGCCCACCTGTACAAGGCCGGATGGCGAGTCGTCGCGGCGATGCGCACACCGGAGATCGGCCTGCAAAACATACTGGATGCCACCGGGGCCCCCGCCGACAGTTCGCGGTTGATCGGCGTGCAACTCGATCTCACCGATCCGGCATCGATCACGAACGCAGCCAAGGCGATCCTCGAGGCGGTTGGAGCCCCGGATGTCGTGGTGCACAATGCCGGGATCACCGCGGTGGGCTGCGTCGAAGAACTCGACCTCGACGTGTGGCAGCAGCTGTTCGCCACCAACCTGTTCGGCCCGGTGGCACTGACCAACGCGCTGCTGCCCTCGATGCGCGCCGCCGGACGCGGCCGCATCGTGGTGATCGCCAGCGAAAACGGTGTCCGCGGGATGCCCTGCACGGCGTCGTACTCGGCGTCCAAGGCCGGATCTGAGCGGTGGGCTGAAGCCCTGGCCGCCGAGATCGCGCCGTTCGGGCTGGGTGTCAGCGTCCTGGTGACCGGGGTGTTTGACACCGACATCATCACCGACGCCGGGGTGCAGGACCACCGCGACTTCAGCGGACCCTACGGCGCCTTGACCACCACCATCGAGCGGCGGGGCCGACTGGCCATCCGGATGGCCAGCCCGCCCAGACGTTTCGCGCACGCACTGGCCAAAGCCCTCGACGATACTGCGCCCTACGCCCGGCACGCCGTCGGCGTCGACGCCAAAATGCTGCTCATCCTCAACCGGCTTTTGCCCGCCAGGGCGATGCACCAGATCATCCGCATCGCCATGGGCCTTCCACGGCACGGCGCCGCCAAGGCCACGAGCGCAGCGCCATGCCCGCAAAGCGAGAACCGTGTCTGAGGCAGTTACCCGTCGGTTTGAGTCGCGGATGCTCATTGACGGCAGCTGGTCGACGGCCAAGCCGGCAACGTGATGTCGGGATCACTGGAACGGTCACTGGCCGTGGCGCGGCGGCTGCGCACCGGGTTCATCGGACTCAACGGCACGGTCGGATACGGCGCCGACACCCCGTTCGGGGGTTTCAAGGCCAGCGGTGTCGACCGCCAAAACGGTGTCGCCGGGTTCGACCAGTCCACCGAGGTGAAGTCCGTCGCCTACCCAGCCAGCTGAAAGGTTTTAGCGCATGCAATTATTCGATGATCTGGAGGACTTCGGGTCTTTCGATGACGCCGTGGCCGGCGACGTCCGCGACCCCTATACCGAACTGTCGCGGATGCGGCGCACCGAACCCATTCAGCGCCTCGACTTTTCGGTCATGCCCGGCGAGGAGGGCAAACCGGTCTTCATGGTGTACCGCCACGAGGACATTCAGGAACTGTTGCGCGACAACGAAACCTTCTCCTCGGCCATCATCAAGGACTTCTTCGGGATCGGCAAACACGTCATGGTCGGCATGGACGAGCCCGAGCACGGCCGCCACCGCGCACTGGTCTCCAAGGCCTTCTCCCCCAAAGCGCTGGCGCGCTGGGAAACCGATCTTGCCGGCCGAGTCGGCAACGAGCTGATCGACACGTTCGCCGATCGCGGCAGCGCAGATCTGGTGAAGGAATTCACCTTTCCCTACCCCAGCCGAGTCATCGCCGGCCTGCTGGGCCTACCCCAAAAGGACTATCCACAGTTTCAGCGGTGGTCCATTTCGCTCCTGTCAGTAGGGGTCAATCCCGAGCGCGCCGCCGAAGCCACCAAGGCGCTGGGTGACTACCTGGTGCCGATCCTTGCGGCCCGCCGCGAGCAGCCCCGCGTCGATCTCACCAGCGGCCTGGCCGCCGCCGAGATCGACGGAGAGAAACTCTCCGATGAGGAAATCTTTTGCTTCCTGCATCTGTTGTTGCCCGCCGGGGTGGAAACCACCTACCGCTCACTGGGCAACCTGCTGTTCGGACTGCTGTCCAACCCCGATCAGCTCGACGCCGTGCGCGACGACCGCACACTGCTGTCAGCAGCCATTGAAGAGGCGGTGCGGTGGGAGGCACCGCTGCTGTCGATCACGCGTGTGGCCACCCGCGACACCGAACTGGCCGGGGTGCCCATCCCCGCCGGGTCCTCGGTGATGCCGATGCTCGGTGCCGCCAACCGCGACGAGAACCGCTACCCCGACCCCGACCGGTTCAACCTGTTCCGTCAACCCAGGACCCCGATCTCGTGGGGTCACGGTCCGCACGTCTGCCTGGGAATGCACCTGGCCCGCATGGAGATGCGCGTTGCGGTCAATCTGTTATTGGACCGCCTGCCCAACCTGCGGCTGGACCCCGACGGCAACGATCCCCACATCCGCGGGCAGGTGTTCCGATCGCCGACGTCGCTGCCGGTCCGGTTCGGCGCCGACACCTAAGAGGTGGCGGTGGGTTCCACGACGGGTCGACGCGATGATGCACGGCGGGCGGCCGCAGCACCGCTTACTGCGGCGCTGCCCCGAATCGCCCGCGGTGGACCGGTCTGCCACGTGGGCGCAGTCGCCTCGAACCGCACAATCGCAGACAGGAGGGGGTCGTGACCGGACTGCGCTTCGATGACCGGGTGGTCGTGGTCACCGGCGCGGGCCGGGGGGTCGGACGAAGCCACGCACTGCTGTTGGCCGCCAAGGGAGCACGCGTCGTCGTCGTCGATAGCGGCGCCGACATCGACGGCGGCGGTCACTCTCGGGCACCCGCCGAAGCGGTCGCCGAGGAGATCAACGCCTCCGGCGGCCAAGCCGTCGCCTGTTTTGCCTCGGTCGCCGATGAACGCGCCGCCGCCGACATCATCGACACCGCGCTCAGACAGTTTGGGCGGCTGGACGCGATCGTCAACAACGCCGGCATCCACGATCCCGCCCCGTTCCAAGATCTGACCGTCAGCCAGTTTCGCACGATGATCGACGTTCACTATGTCGGCACCGTGCTTGTCACCCGCGCCGCCTGGCCGCACTTCATCCGCGCCGGATACGGCCGGGTGGTCAACACCGTTTCTGAAGCCATGCTCGGCGGTATCCCCGAATTGAGCAGTTACGGGGCAGCAAAGGGTGCAGTGTTTGGACTGACCCGGAATCTGGCCACCGAGGGAGCCGCGCACGGCATCGCGGTTAACGCCATCGCGCCGCGCGCGTTCACCCGCATGTCGGCCTCACACTCCCACGCCCTGGCCGAGCACCTGTCCATACCCACCGACGTCATGGACCAAATCAACGCCGCCATGCCGCCCGAATTATGCGCGCCGGCAGCGGTGTTCCTGGCTCACGACTCGTGCCCGCTGACCGGTGAGGTTCTTCAGATTGGGATGGGCAGCGTCGCGCGCCTCGCCGTGGTGCGTGGACCCGGATTCGCCAGGGACGCGCTGACCGCCGAAGACATCGCCGACAACCTTGCCGACGTCATGAACCTCCACGACGCCTCGGTCACCGAATCCGCCGCGCCCGTATTGTGACAGCCCCACTGCAAGAGGAGATTTGGCTGTGAACGACTTCGATTCGGTCGACTATTTCACCGACCCTGAGCTGGTGCCCGACCCCTACGGGTATTTCGACCATCTACGCGCCAAATGCCCGGTGACCGCCGAGCCGCACCATCAGGTGATGGCCATCACCGGCCACCAAGAAGCCCTCACCGTCTATAAGGACAACACCTTTTCGGCGTGTGTGTCGGTGGCCGGCCCCTACGCCGGGGTGTCCTTCGACACCGACACCGATGACATCAGCGCCCTGATCGCCGAAAAGCGCGACCAGATCCCGATGAGCGAGCACATCGTCACCCAAGACCCCCCCGAGCACGCCTACACCCGAGGGCTGTTGAGCCGTCTGCTGACCCCCAAGCGCCTGTCGGAGAACGAAGACTTCATGTGGCGCTTGGCCGACGAGCAACTCGACGAGTTCGTGTCCCGCGGCAGCTGCGAGTTCCTGGAGGACTACGCGCGACCGTTCTCGCTGCTGGTGATCGCCGATCTGCTCGGTGTTCCCGAAGACGACCACAAGATGTTCCGTGCGACGCTGGCAGCCAACGACGAGGTCCCCGGCGCTCTCGGCGACGACGCGCCAGCGCACAACCCGCTGCTGTGGCTGGATGAGAAATTCGCCGGCTACATCGTCGAGCGCCGCGCGCAGCCACGCCAGGACGTGCTGACCGAACTGACGCAAGCCAAGTACCCGGACGGGTCAACACCTGAGGTGATGGATGTCGTGCACCTGGCGACGTTCCTGTTCTCGGCGGGCATGGAGACCACCACGAAACTTCTCAGCTTCGCGCTGCGCATCCTCGGGGAGCGCCCCGACATTCAGACGGTGCTGCGCGAGGACCGCAGCCGCATCCCGGTGTTCCTGGAAGAAACGCTGCGCATGGAAAGCCCGGTGAAAAGCCACTTCCGCCTGGCACGGCAATCGACCACGGTGGGCGGCGTGCCGATCGCGGCCGGCACCACCATGATGCTGCTGCCCGGGGCCTGCAACCGTGACCCCGCAAAGTTCGACGCACCCAACGAATTTCGGCTGGACCGCCCGAATGTGCGTGAACACATCGCCTTTGGCCGCGGCAATCACTCCTGCCCAGGGGCGCCGCTCGCGCGTGCCGAAGGCCGCATCTCACTGAACCGCATCTTTGACCGGATGGCCGACATCCGCATCAGCGAGGCCTGCCACGGCCCCGCCGACACCCGCCACTACGGGTATGAACCCACCTTCATCCTGCGCGGTCTGACCAACCTTCACTTAGAGTTCACCCCGCTGGACTGACCGTCGATGTCTTCGGAAACCTCAGATCTCTCCTCCGGCGGCGATATGCCAGTGATGCCGGTCCCCCGCGCAGTTCAGTGTCCGCTTGAGCCGCCTGCGGCATTCACGACCTGGCGCCAGGAGCCGGGTCTGCGACGTGCGACATGGCAAGGCCAACCACACTGGGTGGTGAGTCGCTACCACGACATCCGGGAAGCGTTAGTCGATCAACGACTTTCGGCCGATACGATCGATTGGTCCCGCATGCCTGCGGGCCGCGAAAATACACCCGTCATGTTTGCGCGAACCGACGACCCCGAACATCATCGGCTCCGACGGATGATGACCAGTCAATTCACCTTCAGGCGCAGCGAATCGCGTCGGCAACAAATCCAACAGCTGGTCGATGAATGCCTGGATACGATGATTGCCACCGGGCCACCATCGGATCTGGTGCGCGAATTCGGCTTGCCCGTACCGTCTTTGGTGATCGCTTTGCTGCTGGGCGTCCCGGAGGAAGATCTCGATTTTTTTCAGCGCAACACCGCGATCACCTTGGACTCAAGTGTGAGCGACGAGCAGCGTTCGCAGGCATTTGCGGCAATGTACCTTTACATTCACGAGTTGACACACCGAAAGCAACGCGAGCCCGGCGACGACCTGATCAGCCGCCTGGTCACCGATTACGTAATGACCGGCCAACTCGATCGAGACACCACAGCCATGACGGGCGTGATCATGATGC
Organism: Mycobacterium interjectum; assembly: GCF_900078675.2. GTDB lineage: Bacteria > Actinomycetota > Actinomycetes > Mycobacteriales > Mycobacteriaceae > Mycobacterium > Mycobacterium interjectum. The sequence goes on along the minus strand of NZ_LT546237.1, from coordinate 1,051,949 downwards.
AGGCGGGTCACGAAACCACGGCGAATATGATCGCGTTGGGTACCCTTGCGCTGCTGGATCGGCCAGAGGTGTTTCATCGACTGGGCCAAACCGACGATCACTCTTTGGTTGCCAACATCGTTGAAGAGCTGATGCGGTATCTCACCATCGTGCAGAGTCAAGTCGACCGGGTGGCTACCCAAGACCTCGTAATCGGTGGCCAACTCGTGCGTGCGGGAGAAAGGCTGTTGATGAACCTGCCGGCCGGCAACTGGGATGATACTTTCGCCAGCCATCCCGATCAGTTCGATGTCGAGCGAAAGACGAGAGGACACCTCGGTTTTGGCTACGGAGTTCATCAATGCATCGGGCAGAACCTTGCGCGAGTCGAAATGCAGGTAGCGTTTGCGTCACTGGCAAGGCGCCTGCCCAGCTTGCAATTAGCCGTACCGTCAGCCGATCTCACGTTCAAAGCCGAGTCCGGCATCTACGGTATGAATGAGCTGCCCGTCACGTGGTAAAACGCGTTCGGGAGCTCATCCGTGCTGGAGTTCGGGTAGCAGCCGGTCCAGGCGGCGTGGGATCCACCAGTTCCAGTTCCCGGTGATTTTCAATGAAGGCAGGCACAAGGGTGACGCGGATGAGTGTGGCGTCAAACAGCACCGCAACAGCGAGTCCGAATCCCATCTGTTTCATCTCCGGGATTCTGTCCAGGCAGAAAGATCTGAAAATTGCCACCATGATCGCGGCCACCAACAGGATCAGTGTTCAGGCCACAAGAACCGGCACCGGGCGTCTCATCACCGCACGCGCCCAACGTTCCCATCGACTACCGTTGTCTGCCAATCGTTTGGAGCTGGGTGAAGCCTCCTCCCTCTGTCCAGCCGGTCGCCCAGGACGACCAGCAACAATGCCGGCAAGAGGGTCAGTACGCCGGTGACCAGGAACGAGGATAACGAGGATGACTCCGATTGCGGAGTCAGCGTAAAACGGGCAGACCGGTGACTGCCATTGCGACCAGTGAGATGAAGACGATCATGCCCGAAAGAGCGCCGTGCGACCCGCTGTCTCGAGTGTTCGCACGATGGCCTGCCGCGGGACCATGCCGGCGGACAGTTCCTCACGGTAGCGCCGCACGATCAGCAACGAGTAGTCGATCCCGATCGCAAGGCCCATCATCGCCACCAACGACTCGACGAATACGTTCCAGTCCATGAGGGACACCGAAGCGACAACAAGCCGAGAGTGACCCCCACAGCGCACATTCCGAGCACCATCGGCATCATCGCGGCCAGCACGGACCGCTGCGCGAGCGGCAGCACGATGAACGCCAATGGCAGACTGACCATCTCGGCGGTCATCATGTCCTGTCCGTCGACTTCGGTGAGGTCGCCCATCAGCGGACTGTTGCCGGCCATCGCGGCGTTGATTCCAGCGGGCATGTCTTTCGCCAAGTGCTCGTTGAGCGACGCCGACGCCTTCTGGCGTTCACCAACATCGCCCTTGAGCAAGACGGTTGCCGTAATGACGCTGCCATCGGCAGAAAGCGCGCCTCCCCCGGAAGCGCCCGCGGGGCAGGACATCCACGATGACCAATTGTCGCCTCACCACGCCGGTTTCCCACGCGAACGTATCGGCGCCTTCGGCACAGATCGCCCCCAACGGCAATCACAGGGTCACACGGTCGTTCCCGACGTGCAGACTGCGCACTCGTTGCTTGCAGACGCCACCGATGCGCCCAGCACTCACTGCTTGTTCGAAGCGCACCGGTCACTGATGGATCCGAGCGTCACGTGGGGACGTCCGTGCGGTTGGGCCATCATCCACGTCGAGGCAATACCCACCGAGTACGGGCCTTGCTGACCGTTTTGCTCGTAAAAGCCCTGCGGGTCATAGACTTTGGCTTCCGGGTAGGGCCAGGGGCACGCGACAGATGTCGCGATCCGTGTCCATTTGAACGAGGCGAACGCCAGCCCGTACACCAAATAGAACACATTGACGATGATGAGCATCACGATGAACGAGCCCAGCGCCGGTCGGCCCGTAAAGATGCGGGCACGTTGGGCCAGTTTCTCCGACACCGTGCGGCCGGTGTCGTCCCGATAGACCAGTATCCCGGCAGGAATCATCACCAGCGTCACCAATGAGGATTCCCACAACAAGGGGAATTGAACGGGAGTGCCCACAAAGATCGACCCGAAGGGAATCACCTGGGAGTACATGTAGAGCCCGGTGTGGATCATCGTGACCTCAAGAATCATGTCGATGATGAACCCGAAGATGAAGATCAGTACCCCCAGGCTCAGCAGGGGGTGGCGCCACACGAAGGTGTCAGTGCCCCGCCGGGCCTGAATTTTGCGCAGCGCCCAGACTCCCGGGAAGTACGGTCCGAACTGGAACATGACGTAGCCGAAGACGACGAACGGTTCGACGGTCGGCGCCAGCGAGACCCATGGCCAGGATTCGGGCCAGTGCCATAGCCGCGGGTCGTACACGGCGTAGGGCGCCCAGTTCATCAGCGGGTCCTGCCAGACGATGATCGTGGTCACCAGGCTCATCAGGATGTAGGGGTGCGGCCCGTAGCGTCGCCAGCCCCATACGCCTGCCACGATGAGGCCCACGACGGCGATGACGGTGAAGATCTGCAGGACGGGGATCCAGTGCTGGTAGCCGAGGAGCGGCTCCCAAGGCCGTGGCGTACCCGTGACCGCGGGGTTTGCGATCCGCGCATCGGGACGATCGCGCGCGTTCCACCCGACAGCCACCACCGTGGCGACACCGAGCGCGAGCCACACCCACTTCCAGATCCCGCTGGCCGACCAGCGGGTCGGCTCGATGTCGGGTGGGCTCGCCGGCTTGGAGGTTCGTTCTGTGGTCATTGTCTCTCCTCACCGATCACTGATCGTCTGAAATTTGCGCGGTCACCTGTTGGCGCCCTGGCACAACGGTCACTTTCGGAGCCGAGCTGCGCGTTCGGGCGCCCGTGGGGCTGGCCGTTGCCCCAGGTCGACATAATCCCCACTGAATAGGGACCTTTCTGGCCGTTCTGCTCGTAAAACCCCTGGGGGTCAAAGACCTTGGTGTCGGGGTACGGCCACGGACAAGCGACCGAGGAGGCCAGCCGAGACCACTTCAGCGCGGTGAACGTCACTCCATAGACCAGGTAGGAAACGTTGATGATGACCAGCATCACCAGAAACGAGGCGAGCACCGGCCGCCCTGCGAGGATGCCGGCGCGCTGGGCCAGTTTTTCTGACACCGTGCGGCCGGTGTCGTCGCGATACACCAGGATGCCGGCGGGGATCATGACCAGCGTCACCAACGACGACTCCCACAGCAATGGGAACTGGTAGGCAGTGCCCACAAAGATGGAGCCGAACGGGATCACCTGGGAGTAGATGTAAAACCCGGTGCGCACGAGGAACACCTCTAACAGCATGTCGATGAGGAAGCCGCAGACGAAGATCAACGCGGCGAGGCTGATCAGCGGGCGACGCCACACGAAGGCGTCAGCCGGGCGCCGGGCCTGAAGTTTGCGCAGAATCCAGACGGCAGGAAAATACGGGCCAAACTGAAACAACGCATAACCCAGGACGACGAAGGGCTCGATGGTCGGAGATATCGAAACCAGCGGCCATGACTCGGGGAAATGCCACAACCTGGGGTTGTACACCGCGTAGGGCGCCCAGTTCATGATCGGGTCTTGCCAGGCGATGAAGGTGGTCACCACACCCATCAAGACGTAGGGGTGCGGCCCATAGCCTCGCCATCCCCACAGGAATAGCGCAAAAAGGCCGGCGACCAACACGACCGCGAAGATCTGGAACAGCCCCAGCCAGTGGTCATAGCCCACCAGCGGCTCGACGGGGCGCGGCGCGCCGGAGACCTCCGGATTACCAACCCGCGCATCGGGATAGTCGCGCGCGTTCCACGCGACGGCGATGACCAACGCGACGGCGAGCACCGCGAGCAACCAGGCTGCGATCCTGCCCCTTGGCGACCGTGCAGCGACGCGCTCTGGTGTCCGCGAAGGTGCTGGGGTTTGCTCGGTGATCACCAACCGCCCTCCACAAACATTTGTTCCAGGCCAGGGCGATCGCCGACTACGTCTCGGGATCGCATCGATAACGCCGGAGCCCCGCTGCGGCGGGGCTGGCGTGGAGGCGGATGGGGTGAACGCCTGTCGTACTCGGATGTCATGTAGCGGCTCACCAGCGCACGCGTCGCCGGCGCCCCCGGCGGCCGCGACATCATGGGGTCGACCTGCACGTCTGTCGAGTCAACCGACTTTGCTCCCTACCCATTCTTTCTGGTGTCGTTAGGCACCAGACCATGATTCTGGAGTCAGACTGCACCACAACGGGTCCATTGGTCAAGCATTCAGGGGGCACGTCCCACCTGCCGGGCCCGTTGGCCACTTCAGCAGGCCCGGCGTCCACGCGGATGTGTTGGCCGGTGATGTAGCAGCTTTCGTCGCTGGCCAGGAACACGCCCAGGTTGGCGATGTCTTCGGGTTCGACGTAGGGAGTGGGCATGGCCGGGAAAAGGGTGAATAACGGTTCGGCGTCCTCGCGGGTGGCCTTCTTGCCCGCTTGGGTCAGATCCGGGCGGAACATGCTGGAACATGCTGTACATGCCATCGTTCTGCAGCAGGTGGGTGTTGCAGTTGGTCGGGTGGATGGCGTTGATCTGGATCATCCGCAGCGCCAGGTGCAAGCACATCTCCTCGACGTCCTCCATGACGACGCGCTTGCTCCAGGCGTAGCCCGCCCCACCGGGGCCCATGGTCGGGTTGTCGGTGGCGCCCCGGATCATGCCGGCGGTGGAACCGGTGACGATGATGGAGGCGCCGTCGCACAAGTGCGCGCGCTACTCGACTAGACCTTTGCACCAAGCCGCGATCATTAGTCGCCAACATGTGCAGGGAAATACCACTAGCGCGGAACAGATATTTGGTGCAATAGCCGAGAACGGTGCGGCGGGGTGACCTTTCGGAGGGGCGATCAATGCAGAGCAACAACGGGGGTACCGATTCGGGTTCGACCGTGCTGGTCGATTCGCGTCGCGTGGGTGTGTGGCGGTTTGGGTCACCTGGTGGGTGGCCCCTGGTGTGGAACCACGGCGGACTCAGTTGCGGTATGGACGCCACGGTGATGGACGAGGCGGCGCGTTCTTGTGGTGCCGAAATCATCGCAATTGACCGACCGGGCATTGGGCGCAGCGACCTATGGAGCATGGCCTCGGTTGGCCAGTGGGGGCACACCGTGGCTCAGGTTGCTGACCTGCTGCTTCTAGATGACTTCGCCGTCGCCGGCTGGTCGGGCGGAGGCCCCTTCGCGTTGGCGTGCGCTGCGGCGATGCCCGGGCGAGTACGCGTGGTCGCCACCATCGACGGGATGGCTCCCCTGGAGCGACTCAGGAACGTCTTCGAGATCGGGTTCTTGCCCGATGAGTTGCTCATCCCGGCCGCCCGATGGGCGCCGTGGGCCGCTGCGGCGCTGCTGCAACTGATACGCCGTGTACCGCCACGCGTGCTCGGGTGGGTCCTCCCGCACCTAGCAGGCAGCCGGGATGGCGCAGCACTCAACCCGCCGCCCCTATCCCTGCTGGCGACGCATCGCGAAGTGATGAGCGGCGGCGTACAGGGAATGGTCGAAGAGTACCGTCACTACTTCGGCTCATGGGGTTTCGACCTCCCCGAGATCCAGCAGCCGGTCACCATCTGGCAAGGGGAAGAGGACACCTTGGTGCCGATGAAACATGCACGTCGTTTGGCTAGCCTGTTGCCCAACAGCACGCTGAGGGCGGTCCCCGCGACCGGTCACCTGCTCCCCGTTGTCATGGCCAAAGAGATTCTCGACGATCTCGGGCCAAGGCCGCGCAACTAGCCAATAACTTCAAACTGACCCACTACCCACAGGTAGCGGGCATGGTGACCGCGACGGTGTTCATCGCGCCGACCAGGTCGACGTCGGAGGCGTCGACGAAATGCATGGGTCGGGGTTGCCCATCGCCATCGGCAGGATGCCGGCATTGGCGACGACGACGTCGATCCTGCCGAGATCGGCCAGAGCGGCCTCGACGGTGTCGCGCAGTTCGTGGCGTTCACGCACGTCGGCGATCCGCGCGACCACGCGCCGCCCAAGTTCTTTCACCGATCGTTCGGTGTCAGAGAGGTCGTCGGGTGTCGCCAACGGGTAGGGGTTGCTCGGGACGTCCCGGCAGATATCGAGGGCAACGATGTCGGCGCCCGCTTTGGCTATGGCGACGGCGTGCGCGCGCCCTTGGCCGCAGGCAGCTCCCCTGATGACGGCGACCTGCCGTCGAGACGTCCGGACAAAGGATCTTCCTCCACTTCGGTTGCTTATCAACGTGATACGGCTAACCTGCAGGCCGGTCCATCAACCAAGAGCAGGAAGCGGTGACTGGGCGTCTGGCTGCGGTCCCTTGACCAACCCAACTGATCTGGTGCAATCTAGCACCAGATCTTATTCTGGAGTCAGACTGCACCACAATAGGTCGGGACGGAGAGGACGAGCGATGTCGCTAAGCTGCCCGCGTGTCTCGACCGGCCGGTTAGAGGTGTCCGGTGAGCTGGTGGCCATCTCATGTCTCGTCGGTAGCTCCTCGATGAGCTTGGGTCCGACCGGGTCGAGCAGCTGTCGGGTTCGCGTTGCGCCCAGGGAACATTGCCGCCCTGCCGCACCCGCCGACGCTCTTGGGGATTCGCCGTCATGACAGGCCTGCTCCGATTCGCCACCCGATGCTTGCCTTGGCAATTCATCGGCACCACGCGTGGTCGCACGCCGCGAGAGCACGGTCGATTCGGCGCCGGCCACAACAACGTCGGACGGAGGTCAGCCGCACCCGGCGCCGCCAACAGACCTGCAGACATTATCGAGTGTCAGTCATGGTGACCCGCGCCCGCGTCATGCGATCGGCTCAGCCCCGCCGGGCCGAACCGATGTCACCACCGCATAGTGGTCCCCGCTTGCCGGCGGACACTTGTTGGGCCCGCCAGTGCACGGCACGTGCCAGGATCCTGCAGGCGGCCGAATCGGTGATCGCCTCGGCAGGCCCGCGCGCCTCGTTGGCTGACATCGCCGCAGCCGCCGGCATATTGGCGGGCAGCCTGTATCACCACTTCAGCAGCAAAGAAGAGTTGCTTTTCGAACTGGTCCAGGGTTTTCGCGCCGACATCGACGGCGTCGCAAAGGCGGCGCTCGATGACACCGACCACCGCCAGGCCAGCCCATTCCCCGCCGGGTTCTATGACTTCGGCTCAGCCATCGCGCGCTGTGCGGCGCGCCACCCGGCCGCATTGCAGATGTCATTCTTCGAGGCTGCCAGCGCCAACCCGTCACTGAGCCTGCTTCTGTCCGCGAGACCCACGACGCTGCAATACACGATGACCCAGATACTGGCGGCCGGCGCGGCCAACGGTCTGCTTCGATCAGGTGTCGCCATATCGGCGCTGGCCGATCGTATCTGCCAAAGCCTGATGCACGTCGGGCTCGACGTCATCCGCCACACCGCCGCCGCCGAGGATGTCGCCGCCCTGTTGTGCCGAATCATGACGACAGGGCTGAGCAGCCGGCCGCCTACAGATGACGAACTGGACTCCTCGGCCGCCTTCGCCGCCGCCGAAAAGGCCATCGGCTCGTGGGGTGAGGACAGCCATGTCGAGGTCACACGCAAGTCCGCCTACATCCACGCCGTGGCGCGAGAACAATTCGGTCGCCGCGGATATGAGGCCACCACGATGCGCGACATCATCGAGGCCACCGCATTGGGTCCTGCCCGCGTGTACTCGGTGGTCGGCTCCAAAGACAGGTTGTTCAGAGCGATCATCGAGGCGTTCGGACGCAAGGCCGGCGGAGGTTTCGCCGAAGTCCTGGCCAGCGACGCCACCGCGGTCGAGAAGCTCGATGCGCTCAGTTGGGTCAACATCAACGCGATCGACCGCTTCCCCCACGAGTGGAAGATTCAGCTCGCGTGGCTGCGCCAGCACCCGCCGAACACACCAGAACCAGCCCTGGCCTTCGCCCAGCGACTGGCCGAACTGGAAAGCCTGCTGCGCGAGGGCATCCGGTCACACGACCTGCAGGCGCACACATCATCGCTAGAGATGCTGGCGCGCTGCGTCATGGGCGTCTTGTGGATACCCGAAAACCTCGTCCACCGCCTGGGTAGGCGGGCGGCGCTGCGCCTGGCCCGCGACACCGTGATCCGTGGCATCGCCGACCGCAGCCTGACTCCGACGCGCGGCCCGGCACGGACATAGGACCAGATGACACCCGATCGCCCCGCCACACCCTTGCCACAGCTAGAGATGCTGGCCTCAGCGCTGTCAGGGCAACCGGTTGCCGTCGCCGCGACAGAGCCCGGTCAGCCGTGCTGGACCGACATGCGCACGATTTTCGTCGACCCAAACAGCCCGCCCACAGCTCGACTCACCGCGATCACCGTTCAAGCCTGTCTGATCGCGGCCGACAGCCTCCAACCCGCGATCACCCGCACATTGAGCACACATCGCGCGGCGGTGCGCCGCTACCTGGCCATTGAAGGTCACCGCGCGCTGGCCGCCAACCAGATGTGGCTGCCGCCGGCAGTGCGCACGCTCATCGACGGCGACCTCGCCTCGCGCACTCACTCGCCGGCCGCCTCACTCGACATCGCGTTAAGTCGCCAACCCATACCCGACCCGCCCGCCGATTTCGGCGTCCTACGTCCCCGCAAGGTCGTCGTCGACAAACGCGCCGACCACGGGCCCGGCCCGGCCGGCGAGCACACCCCACGACGACAACAGGACAAAGAACTCCAGGAACTGGCCGACGACGACATCGCCGACGACCAAGACATGCAAGACCCGTTCACCAGCCCGGTCGGCGGTGGCGGCGTGCTGGGCAAACTGCTGGCACGCATGCTCAGCGTGGTGCGCCAGCTGTCCGGAGGCGGCCAACCAGGCGCTGACACACCGACGCATCGCACTCGGGCCGGCGCGACGGCCAGTACTGCAGTGGTTTCCAACGCACGATCGGCAACCGAGACTGACGATCCCTTCGCCCCGCGCGGCGCGACATATCCCGAATGGAACATGCGCGAGCGCCGCTACCGCCCGCAGTGGTGCACGGTGCACGAGATCGAGCCCCCGAATACCGGTGCGGCCGCGCACATCGCACGCGATATCGGGCTGCGTAAGCCGCTGGCACGCCTCGGGGTCGGGCTGCAACGGTGGCGCCGCCAGGCCCAAGGCGACGACATCGACATCGACGCGGCGGTGGAAGCCCAAGTGGAAACACGGGCCGAAGCGCCCTCGGGCGAGGAGGTCTACCTCGATACCCTGCGGCGCCGACGCGATCTGGGGGTGTTGGTTTTGCTCGACGTCTCTGGATCCACCGCCGAACCGGGAACGCACGGTCAGACCGTACATCAACAGCAGCGCACTACCGCAGCAGCGATCACCGTGGCGCTGCACGACCTCGGTGACCGAGTCGCGTTGTATGCGTTCGCCTCTCAAGGTCGATCCATGGTTGAGGTGACACCGGTGAAACGCTTCGACGATCACCTCGACACCCGCACCATGCAACGGCTGCAGGCCATCACTCCCGGCGCCTTCTCGCGGCTGGGCGCCGCGATCCGTCACGGCGCAGCGGTGGTAGAAAAACACGCCGGCACGCCGCGCCGACTGCTCGTGGTGATCTCTGACGGCCTGGCCTACGACCACGGATACGAACGCGACTACGGTGCCGCCGACGCTCGCCGCGCGCTGGCCGAGGCTCGCCGCCGCGGCACTGGCTGTCTGTGTCTGACCATCGGCGCCAGCACCGACGTCGCGGCGCTGCGCCACGTCTTCGGCAGCACCGCCCACGCCACCGTTGCACGCCCCGAGGATCTCAAAGGTGTTGTCGGACCCCTGTTTCGGTCCGCGCTTCGCTCGGCAGAAGCGCGCCGCCGCCTGATTAATGCCACCCGCCCGGTTCAGCACGTCACCTCAACAGAACGGACACGAAGCGCATGACGCGATCCACCGACCCCCGCCACCTGACCGACGTCTCCGCCCGACCCGACCACGACGACGACGGCGGGCGGCTGCACGTTGCCAGCACCGAGGGCGCAGTGGCCCCATCGTCGGCCGCCGGCACCGCCGGCAACGGTGAATCGACCCGCGCCGACGTCGGCGACAGTGCAGCCCGTCCCTACTATGTCGCCGTCGGTGATGAAGAAGATGTGTTCAAAGCCGCCTACCTGCAAGGCCTTTCGATTCTGCTCAAAGGTCCGACCGGATGCGGCAAGACCCGCTTCGTCGAGGCCATGGCCCACGACCTGGGTCGGCCACTGATCACCGTCGCCTGCCACGACGACCTCACCACCGCCGACCTCGTCGGACGATTCCTCCTCGTCGGCGGAGACACTCAATGGGTCGACGGGCCGCTAACCCGCGCGGTGCGCGAAGGAGCCATCTGCTACCTCGACGAAGTCGTCGAGGCCCGCCAAGACACCACCGTCGTGCTGCACCCATTAGCCGATCACCGCCGCCAGCTCCCCGTCGAACGGCTCGGCGTCACCCTGGCGGCGGCACCCGGGTTCGGCCTGGTGGTCTCCTACAATCCGGGCTACCAAAGCGTCCTCAAAGATCTCAAAGACTCCACGCGGCAACGCATGGTCGCCTTAGAGTTCGACTTCCCCAACGCCGACATCGAAGAAAAGATCGTCGCGACCGAAGCAGGAATCAGCAGCGACCACGCCGCACAGCTTGTCCGGTTCGGTCAAGCGATCCGGCGCCTGGAAACCGGGGGGTTGCGCGAAGTGGCGTCCACGCGGGTGCTCATCGCAGCGGGCCGCCTGATCGCCCAAGGCCTGCCCGCACCCAAAGCGGCACGCGCCGCGATCGCCGGACCCCTCAGCGACGATCCCGCCATCACCAACGGACTCATCCAGATGATCGAGGTCTACCTCAACGAAAACGTCTAGCGAATCCGCGCGGCAGATAACAAATCTTAGGTTGACCCGCATAAACCCGAAGGAAGTGCGATGTCCTACGAAAGCACTGCAGAGCCCATCAAGATCGGCTACCTGATGGTCGGTCAAGGCGGTCATCGACGCTTTCGGTGAGCTTGTCGACGAAGCCTGTCTGGTGGTGTTCGGACCCCACATCACCGACAACTGCGTGCCCACCCGCGAAGCGATCGAAGAGCGGTTCAAGGTCCCGGCGATCGCCATCACCGGCACCGACGACTGGTTAGGCGAGTGGACCTTCGCCTTCCCGCAGGGCTCGATGACCGACGAGCCGATTTTCATCGCGGACCTCGTTGCCAAACGCGGACTCCCCGAAATCGGAGTTCTCGTCGAGCAGAACCTGATCGGCGAAAGCTACCTGAAGAATTTGCGAAGCGCGTGTCGGCGCAAAGGCATTCGCATCGTCGCCGAAGCGGCAATCGCCCAGATGGCTCGACGGCTCGGCGGACACGAGACACAGAAAGCGATCGCCAACATGATCGACTCCGGTCTCGATGAGCAGACAGCGCACGACACTTACTCCGCGGTGTCGGAACTCGTTCGAGGGTCGCTACTTCTCGCCAGGATGACGCAGAAGCACGGTGCAGCGCGGGCGGCGGAGTCTGCCGATGACGGTGGATTCCCAAACGCCCCGATAGCGCTGGATGACCGACCGTTTGAACTTCTTCTGCAGGGACTACTGAGACAGCAATCCCAGCACACGAACACCCCGGTGCGCGATATCGCTCAAGGCATCACCAACACAGCCTGATTACATACCGCGGCGCGCGCCAGCTAGACAAGCAGGTCGTGCCTAACGTTTTGTTGGGCGCGCACCATCAACAGCCTGGAAAGCAACACATCATGAAGAACTCGTCCTCCTGGACACGCCGTGGCTTCCCCACACCTGATCGCGATCCTTTCTATGCCAGCCCCGCCGGTCTGGGCGGGGTCGCACCCGGGACGGTCTTGCGGTCGCGGGTGGTGCCGGTGTCGTTCTTCGGTCGCCTCCGGCAGGGCATGGCGGTGCAGCTGATGTACCGCAGCACCGACGCCCACGATCTCCCCGAGGCGGCGGTGACCACGGTAATAGTTCCGCGTGGCGAGAACCCGGCCCGGTGCCCGGTGCTGTCTTACCAGTGCGCCATCGACGCCGTGGCGGCGCGGTGTTTCCCGTCCTATGCGCTGCGGCACGGCGCCGAGCTGGTCGGGGCCTCGGTTCAGGCGGAATTCTTTTTCATCACCGCGGCCCTATCTCGCGGGTGGGCGGTCAGTATCCCGGATCACGAGGGCCTCAACGGCATGTGGGGCGCGCCGTATGAGGAGGGCTTTCGTGTTCTCGACGGTCTGCGTGCCGCTGTCAACTACCCGAAGTTAGGCCTTTCATCGAAGGCCTCGATGGCGGTGTGGGGGTATTCCGGCGGTGGCCTGGCCAGCGGATGGGCCGCCGAAGTCGCCGCCACGTACGCACCCGAGCTCGACATCGTCGGGGCAGTGCTGGGTTCACCGGTGGTGGATCCCGAAAGCGTTGCGCGCCGGTTGAATGCGTCGCCGTGGGCGGGTCTTGCTGCGTTGATGATCGCGTCGTTGGTGCATGTGTTCCCCGAGGCGAAAAAGGTCGTCGATGAACACGCGACCGAGGATGGCAAGGCCCTGCTTGCAGAGATCGAGGGAATGTCGACCGGAGGGGCGATCCGACGCTTCCGCAATGTCGACATCGCCGACTACGTCGACCTGAGCTTTCAGGAATTGTTCGCGTTGCCCGAGCTGCAGCATGTGTTCGAGGTGACGCGGCTCGGGCAAAAGACACCGAGCATGCCCCTGCTACTCATCCAGGGCGTGCACGACAAGATCGTCGACGTCGCCGATGTGGACAGGCTGGTCCTGGCATACACCCAAGGCGGCGCCGCGGTGAGCTACCACCGCGACCCCCTTGCCGAGCACCTGTTGTTGTATCCCTTCGCGGTTCCGATGAGCCTATGGTGGCTCGCCGAACGGCTCGCCAAAAACGACCGGCCCAATAGCTGGCACACCTGGCCCGCGCTGCTCGATGCGCGTACCTACGCAGTCTGCCGGCACTCGCCGCCGCCGCATCGCAAGCCGTCAAGTCCGGTTTCTCCCCAGGGCGATCGCTTCGCCACCGACGTCGGAAGAAGTAGATCGAGGCCGTACCATCCATACCGTGGGTGTAACGCGCCATGCGACCTCGCATATCGTCGCGATGTTTTGAGGCGTCGAACCTATTGCGCCAGAATTGAATCCGCCTGTGTCACGAGTCTCAGCCATCAGGTTCCAGCGACGAATCGACACTTCTGGCGGCGCCAGCGTGGCGTGAAAGCCAACCCACCGATGCGCTAGCGCGCCGACTTAGAGGCGCTTGAGCACCATCACCGATTCATTGTACGGAAAGAGGCGGTACAGCCACCGCGAGGAGGGACTCACCTGGGGGGCCACCTCGCTTTTGGCTAGGAGGACGGGATGGCCGACCGCGACAGTCTTGCGGTGCTTGCAGATGGCGGTGTCGCCGCCCGCGAGAACGTTTCGCACCCAGTTTGTTTGGGGTCCGTAGCCGACGAGCAATGCAAAGCCGTCGGTCGTGTCGAACACCAGCAACGGTGTACGGTAGCGTGCTCCGGATCGGCGCCCGACGTGGTAAAGAATTCCCATACCAGGCATTCGGTCGACCACCCGAAGGGCGGCTGGGTTGGTGATTCGCTTGTTAAAGGCCGCGACTCGACGGGACACGCGCACACCGAACTCCTCTTAGTGCATCCGAGCAGCCTCAACGTCTGCTTCGTTGAGAGTCTCATGGCGCGAGCAGCGGCTTCCAACCACGAGTAAATAGCTTCTCCCGCCAGCGGCGCAACTCTGACCGGCAGTAGATCCATTTTGAGGGGCCTAGATGTTGCCGGACGGGCCGCTATCACCAATCACGACTGGACCAAGCCAGCGGCGCTAGCAATCCCCAAAGAGGGTTACTTCGAGCTGGAGCGGGGGCGGTACGGACCGGTTTTTCCGCGCACGCCCGCCTGCTACGGCTTCACGATCATCGCGAAGGTCAAACCTGGCCGAGAACAGGCCATCCGCGAGCACGGCAGAACCCTGGCGTCAGCAGTCGATAAGGATCCCGAGGTTTTGGATGTCCTGAAGCTGCATTATCTGAAGTGGCAGCTGTTCAATATCGGCGACGACCTACTTCCAGTACCAGGGGATCTTCGACACCGACTTCGACAAGTACACCGAGGATGCGGTGAATTTGTTCAGCGAGTCGGGCATCACGACCACCTTCGAAAACCCTGAAGGATTCCCCGAAGACTGGCGAGAACGTCCCGAGGCTTTCGTCCAGTTCGTTCGTGAGCATCACGTACCGAGCTTTCTGGAAATCAGCGAGTACCCCTACGTGACAGCCGATGAGGTCAAGAAAGGGTTGCGGCTCAAGGCAGCGTTCTCGACCATGCTCGACCAGATGCAGTAGCCAGCCGTCGACCATCCGAGGAAGCCGTCACCCGCCGTGTTCACCTCGGGCCTCGAAAGCGACGTAGCTGCGCCCTCACCGCGGCGTCGTGCGCGTCGAGCAGCGCATGCCAATTGCGATCGCCGATCTCCGCCGCCCGGCACGTCGAATCCACGATGTAGGACTGCGTAATGTTGGTGCAGCACAGGCAATTCCGCTCGTTCTGCTAGCAACAGCGAGAACGGTGTATCCGTCCGCACCGGCAATGCGCTACTCCGACAAGCACCTTGTGAGCGCCGAGCTCCGCAGCACATTCGGGGCAGTGCGAACGACGGGCTCCTCCCACCGGCGCCGGCTCTGCCGAAGCCCCATCTTTGCGATCGTAGCGGGGAGTTGAAGTTGAAGCGCCTCCGGCGCTGCTGAATAGCTTGGGCCCTGACCCAAAGCCCGTGTTTGTTTGCCTTTCTGGCTTTCGATTATTGCCGGCGGTCCGCTTCGCGCGAAGGCCACGGCCTCCGCTTCGCTCCGGGCACAAGGCTCGCACAGTCCCCCGCCTACGCTCGCTTCGCTCGCGCGCGGGCAACTGCGCGCCCGGACCTTGCACTCCGCGTCCCTATGCCGGCCCAAATCTCAATTGCCAGAAGGCAAACAGAACAGGCGGCCACGCGGGACGCCTGACTCACACAGAAAGGGTTCAACCATGACCGACACGGCCAACACCGAAAGCGCGGCCAGCAGCGCTGACCAACCGTCAGGCACGATGGAACACCTTGACCCGGCGCTGCTTGACATCGGTGACAATGTCCGCGACGACGCAGCCTTGAGCAAGGCGTTCATCGCCAATATCGCCGAGAACGGAGTGCTGGTGCCGATCACGGGTGTTCGCGACCCCGAGCGGCCCGAGGTCATCCGCGTCCGCAACGGCCAGCGGCGCACTCTTGCTGCTCGCGAAGTCGGCCTGTCCAGCGTTCCGGTGTATGTGCTGCCGTCTTCCGCTGTTGATGCCAGCCAGGAAACCATCGACCGCATCGTGCACCAGATCGTCACCAACGATCAGAAGCGGGACCTCACCGACGCCCAGCGGGCGCGCGGCATCCAGCAGATGATCGACGCAGGGATGTCGGTGACCAAGGTGGCCAAGCGGTTGTCCGTCGCCAAGGACGCCGTGAAGGCCGCGCACACCGCCGCGCAGTCAGCTACCGCCATGGACGCCTTGGCCAGCGGCCAGCTCAGCCTGGTCGAAGCAGCCGCGATCACTGAGTTCGAGGACGTGCCCGGCGCGCTTGAGCGGCTGATGAGCTCGGCTGGAAGGGGCTGGTTCGAGCACACGGTCGCCCAGCTGCGTCAAGAACGCGCCACCGCCCAGGTCCGAGCCCAGGCAGCCCGGGTCTACACCGACAAGGGGTTCACCGTCCTTGAGCAGCGGCCCGAGTCGTGGGATGCGGCCTGCATACCGCTGCATCACCTGGTGACCGGCGAGGGGGACGAAGCCGACGACAACGCTGTCACCAACCCCGCCCACTGGGCTGTGGTGCTCTCTGAGGACACCGCACTGTGCGACGTGGAAACCGGCGACGTTGTTGACGAAGGGATCGTGGACTGGGAGACCGAAGACGAGCCAGACGCCGAGCCTGCCGAGGGGTTGCGCCACGCCAACTCGGTCACCGAGACAGCGGTGTTCGTCCCCGATTACTACTGCCTCGACTACCATGCCGCAGGACTAACGCCGCAGAGCTGGTTCGCGCGGCAGGCGGGCATGGCGGACACCGGCACCGGCGAAGCGGTCGACTTGGACGACGAGGCACGCGAGGCGGCACGCCAGCAGGCCGCGATCGAGCGCGCCGAGACCGAGAAGCGTGTGCGCCGGAAAGTGTTGGCCCTCAACAAGCTCGGTGACGCGGCCCTCAATGTGCGGCGCGAGTTCGTCAAGAAGCTCTTGGCGCGCAAGACGCCTCCCAAGGGCGCGGCCATGTTCATCGCTGACTGCTTGTCTCGTGACAGCTTCTTGCTCACCAATCACAACGCGCTGGACACGACTGCTGCACTGCTCGGAGTGGACAGCGGCCAGGCCGTGGCCAAGCTGGTGGCCGACCTGCCCGCCAACGGCGACGGGCGCGCTGAGGTGATCACGCTGGCCCTGGTGCTCGGTGCGCTCGAATCGCGGACCCCCAAGGATGCCTGGCG
Source organism: Mycobacterium interjectum (assembly GCF_900078675.2). Classification (GTDB taxonomy): domain Bacteria; phylum Actinomycetota; class Actinomycetes; order Mycobacteriales; family Mycobacteriaceae; genus Mycobacterium; species Mycobacterium interjectum. The sequence goes on along the minus strand of NZ_LT546237.1, from coordinate 1,035,334 downwards.
CAACAATGCGGACGGGTGGGGCCACCACGTCGGCAGCGGCGAGTACCTGCGTTGGCTCGCGGACAACGACTATCCGCTGGCTCCCGTCGAGGAAGTCGTGACCAAGGCCAAGAAGGCCGACGACGTGTACGAGCAGTGTTTGGCCGATGCGGTAAAGGAGTAGCGCGCCGCTCGGGTGGGGTCAGGGCTGCGGTACTGGCCCCACCTTTGGCGACTGCCGTCCCACCCGCCAGCCGGTGCTGCTCGCTCATCACGGCGGTGGCGGTTCGATCCTCGGGTATAGGGCGAAACATGTTGTGCCGTCTGGCCGTTCGATTCTGACCGACCGGACCGCTACCTGCAAGGCGCCGGCCTTCGCGCTGCTGCGGCCGGTGGGCCCGCGAACTTTTCCCCGCGCCGCTCGCTGACGCTCACCGGGAAAACTGCGCGCCCGGGCCTTGCACTCCACGGCCCCGTTGGCCGGTTCATATCGTGAATGCAAGAAAGGCAAAATAATGGCGGCAATTACAGCGAAGGGAGCGTGGAGGTAGTGAGCGCAAACGGCTTACACCGACCGGTTAAGCAAGGTAGATCCGTGATGGAATACAAAAAGAAGGACGGGGCATGATCGCTGCTGCTAAACGATTACCGCCAGGTCGCGGGAAGCGAGAACAAGCGTGAATCCCTGGTGCAGTGGCCGGGTTCGCCGACTCCTGTGCGCTGCCTGCGCACAACGCTGTAAAGCCGCAGGGCACAGGCGGTTACGGCGCGAGAACATCCTGGGGCGATCGCGCCGAAAGGAGGGTGCGCATACCCAACTTCAATCGGTGTTGCGAACTATCCACAATTCCTCGAAATTCTTTGCGCGACTATGGCATAGGGCCAATCACGTCAGTAATCTTTAATTATCCAGCGCAGCACCCTGTATTTACGAAGGAGGCAAGTAATGTCCCCAATCACGGTTTATACGAAACCGGCCTGCGTGCAGTGCAACGCGACGTTCAGAGCGCTCGACAAAACGGGGATCGTCGACTACCAGAAGATCGACATCACCGAAAATCCCGAGGCCCGCGAATACGTGATGAGTTTGGGCTACCTGGGCGCGCCTGTCGTCTATGTCTCCCCCACGGTGCATTGGTCGGGTTTTCGTCCGGATCGCGTGGCTCTCCTGGCCGCCGCCTAGACCCCACTCCTGACCGAAAGGACCCTACCCCTTGTATACCGACGCCGCACTGGAGCAAGCAGTTGCCGAGTTCGCCGAACTGGACCGCATCGAGCAAATCGGTGAAACGCGAAGCCATTTGCTTGCCCACCTGTCCGCCGCCGTGAAAGCCCTGCAGAAGGCCGCGAGCAGTCTTGAGCAGTTGCGCAGTAACACCATCTACGACGTCGAGTTTGTAGACGGCCGTGACGGACGCGATGTCGCCACCTTCCTCGACGACAGCATCCGCAACACCCGCGCGGCCTACGCCGTGGTGCACACGGTCATCGACCAGGAGACTCCGTAATGGCCAGCACACACCAAACCCGCCGACCCGGAACCGCTTTGGACCACGTGCGGGACGCTCTGCAAGCAGCAGGGCACAGCATCCGCCCCCGTGGCGGGGAAGCCTTCATGGCCAGCTGCCCCCTGCACACCGACCACTCCCCCTCACTATCGGTTGGGTGGCGCGAAAATACCCGCGCGGGCCGGGGCGGGGCGGTCCTGTTGCACTGCTTTAGCTGCCGGGCCCCCGCCGCCGACATCGCCGGCGCCCTCGGTCTGCGCCTGGCCGATCTGTTCGACAACCCTGCCCCCGCAACCGGGCAAGGCTGGACGCGCGCCGCACAACCGAAGGCGGCGCGACGAGTTCCCGGGTTAGGCCCATTGCCAGCGCGTATCACCGTGCCCCGCGATCACGTCGAGCACCAGTGGCGTCGGGTCCGGGTCTACACCTACCTCACCCCCTCCGGCGAACCAGTGCAGCAGGTCATTCGCGAAGAATGCACCTGCACTGGCCAGCCCCACAAACGGTTCCGGCAGCGCTATCGCGACGCACACCAATGGGTGTACCGCAAGCCGGACGGATTCACCCCGATGCTGTATCGGCCCAACGCAATTCAGAGCGCGGCGAAGACCGGCGCATGGGTATGGGTCACCGAGGGCGAGAAAGACGCCGACACCCTTACCTCGCTCGGTCGCCTGGCCACCACCAACGCCCAAGGGGCCGCCAACTTCCCTGCCGCACTGGTCGACGCATTCACCGGACTCAACGTCGCCATCGTGGCCGACCGGGACCTCGCCGGCTATCAGCGGGCGATCAACCTGCATGAACGTCTGCACGCCAGCGCCGCACAGGTGGTGCTGCTCATGCCGGGCATTGAGGTCGATAAAGCCGACGTCACCGACCATGTCAACGCCGGTCTCTGGGACCGCAGCGACCCCTTCGGAGGTTTCACCACCATCACCCCTGCCGACCTGCACGCCCTCGCCGCCGCCGCGAAGGCCCGCTGGGCCGCCGACCGCTTCGACACCGCTCTACGGGAAGCCCGCGCCCACCACGACCGGCGCGGCCTGGTGCCCGGCAGCGCACGCAACGCCGCGCGATGGCTCGCTGAAGCCGCCGACCAGCTGCGCGCAGTGCAACACACCCAACAAGAGCTGCAGCNCCGGGCCGGCGGCCAGCACCGCTCGCGCCTGCCTCGACAGCATGACCGCCCGCGCGCAACTGCGCTCCGAACGCCGCCTGCGCCACGCCCGGGCCGCCTAGAACCTGGAAGGTGACTGAGTCATGCGCACCACAACGCACCGATTCGCCGCCATCGTCTCAGGCCTGCTCACCACGGCAGCGGCGCTGGCACTGGCTGGCTCACCTCCGTCACACGCCATACTGACCGTCGTCAGCCCCGGCGAAGAGGTCGACTACATCAACCCCGCCGGCGGCAACCAGTTCTGCACGATCGGCTACGTCTACACCGGCGTCGACCTTCACACCTACGCCATCACCGCCGGGCACTGCCGCGCCAACCCGGCATCAGGTTATGCGCGAGACAAGCGAAGCAGGCTCACCGGAGACTTCGTGCGCACCGTGTTCGAGCCCCCGCGCAGCGGCGGCGCGGACTATGCACTGATCGACTTCAGCACCAACTCCTTGGCGTCAGCATTCATCGCCGACAACCAGATGCCCTTCACCGATGACCACCCCGAGCCCCAAATCGGCGAAACCGTCTGCCGGATCGGTGTTTCCAGCGGTCAGCATTGCGGTCAAATCGCGGCCGGCCAAGGTGAAGACCAATACCTGACCACTGGCATGCCGCCCAGCATCCCCGGTGACTCCGGAGGCCCGGTGTGGACGCGGACCCTGCACGGATTCCCGCAAATCATCGGGATTTGGCTAGGGGAGAAAACGACTGCGGCCGGCCAAGAGTACGGCCGCTTTGCCTCACTATCGAGTGGACTCCGCGCCCTAAACGCACCCGGCCGTCTTGGTCAAAACTCCAGCAGTCCCGAGTAATCGGCGCGAGGATACGACACATCACAAGCCAGCACCGGCGTGGACCAGTGACCGTTCACCAGCCAGTCGATCACCGGTGTCGGAATACGATCCGATTCCACGAGCTCCTGTAGCACCGCCGTTTCCATCACGTTCTTAGGCTACCTGCGATGCGGCGGCCAGAGCGACCCTCACTGCATCGCGATTGGCGTCAGCGCTTGTAGCACCTGGGGTTGGCCGGGTCCCCCTTTTTCTTCCGGTTGAGGGGCGGCGTCGCGCCCCGCGCGACCGCCGAAGCGGCCCCCTGCGGTGGCCGAAATCCGTAGCCACTCACTTCCTTTAGCCGTCAGCAGGGTGCTCATGGTAAGCGGGCGGGGGCCCGAGCGCTCAACCCACGCCCGCACCGGGGCATCGCCGTGCCGAGTGATTGTTTTCGGCCCTAATGCCAGCTCGCCCCCAAGGCGCTCTCGCGCCGGCGAGCGCGGCCGAAAACCCGGCGAGCACCCGGTGCGGACTCTTCGGGGTTGACCACCCACCCTCACCCGCTTGCCCGCACCCAGCGCTGACCAGCGCACCACTCACCGCACAGAACGGAGAACCATCATGAGCGCAGTTATCGACCCGTGGGCGATCACCGACCACGACGAAGCCCAAGCGCTGCCATCTCACGGCGAAGTAGCCCACCCCCAACGCTCGCACGATCGGGAACCCGAACACGACAAGCCGTCCGAAATCGACGAATTGGCCGTCGTCCAGGTCGCCCACGACGGCCTACGGTTGCGGTTGCGCGGGGCGGACCGCGATGAAGCAGTACGCCGCATGCACGGAGGTGTCGAGCTGGACCTGATCGCCTGGCGCCTCTACACGACCACGCGCACCGTGCACCGCATCGCGGCACGACTCGGCTTGACCGAACACCACAACACCCGCCGCGAACTGGTCACAACGTCGGCGCCCTGACTGCGCCGCAGACACCACCACCAGGGGGGCTCCGGCCGCCCTTCCCCGGGGTTGGCCGAAGTCCCCTTTTTTCTTCCGGTTTCAGGTGGCGTCGGCGCGCCCCGCGCTCCCGCCGGATTGGCCCCCTGCGGTGGCCACCGGTCCGTAGCTCCTCACCTTGTTTGCCGTCAGCAGGGGTCGCAGCCTAATCGGCCGGGGGCCCGACCGCTCAACCCACGCCCGCGCCGAACTGCGCAGGCCTAGTGACCTTTTCGGCCCTATGCCAGCCCGCCAGGGCGCTTCGCGCCGGCGAGCGCGGGCCGAAAACCCTGCTCCGTTCGGCGCGGACTCTTCGGGGTTGACCGCCCACCCTCAGCCGATTGACCGCTCCCCCAGCGCTGACCGGCGCACCACTCACCGCACCGAACGGAGAAACACCATGGACCACGAATTCGAGCTCGCCTTTAACCTCGTCGACGAAGCCGCAGGACGCATCCAGCACCAGCAGTACGGCATCACCCGAATCCTGTTTCACAACCACGGCGACATCGGGCTCACCACCGTGCACGACTACACCCGCGAGGGCGGGCACCGCCTCGTACTCTTCGCCACCGACGCCCACGGGCAGATGGCCGCCGTCGAAGCGACCGCACCCGACCTAAACGCCGAGCCGCACACGCGCATCCTCAAGGTCCGCGCCGGCGATCTCACCTTCCACGCCGTGCCCGGCCGCGACTGGTCCTACCGCGCCGCGCACGCCGGCCACACCTACACCCTGACCGCCGGAATCGGCGAGGAACCGATGTGGACCGTCGCTCTCGACGCCAACCCACCCGCCGCGCACGAGGACCTCGAGACCGCCCTCAACCACATCGCAGCCGCCAAACTGTTGGCGGCCTAACCGCCCTGACCCGTGCTTCGCGGCCGGGGCCGGCGTCTCACATCCGAACGTCGGCCCGGTCGCATCTTATTTCCACATCAGAAAGGACTCACCCCGCCAGAAAGGACTCACCCCGCATGACCGAGATCGACTACGCGCTGGCCTCGACCGTTATCTACCTATCCCCCGAGGGGACGGCGCAAAAGATAATGGTGAACCAGTGCATCTAACGTGATGCCCGCGATGATGTGGGCTATGGCATGTAAGGCACGTTTGGGTGATTACTCCTTGGCGCGGAGCGTGCTAGGCGCTTCCCCCACTGAGACGCGCCGTGTCGAGGCGGCGGTGAATCATCGACAGTGTCCCGAGCACGTCGAGGGCGTCCTGTTCGGTGACGTGCCAGACCAGCCGGGGCTCATGTGCCGATGGGTTGCGGAAGGCGGCGAACACGCCCTCGGCGAGCAGAGCGATGCCCATCTGCTCATTGCGTTCGGTCTCGGTGGTGCACGGGGTGAGGAGGATGCGCGGTAACTTCCCCTGCAACACGGCTTGCACAAGGGGACGCCCGTCCAGGTCCAACTTCGACTTCTCCCGCAGGCGCGCACCGAGTCCCTTGACGGCCTCGAACACGGCCTCGTAGTAGTCGGTCTTCAGCAGCTCCGCCCGGCAGTGGCGCACGACTTCCGGATGCGCACCACGGTCGGTCAGGTGGGTGCGCAGACGTGTGCTCCGACTTGCCGCGTCCGCGTCGGTGGTCGCCTTCGACGCGCGGCCGATGCGCCCGTCGTCCCGGACGCGGTAGCCGGACAGCGACAGGATCTGGTTCAGCTCGTCTCGCGTGGCGCTCGCGGCGGGGCGACGGCCGAGGGTGCGGTCGGGTGCCATCGCCGCGATGATGAGCGCGAGGATCGGGCGACCGTCCCTCTGCTTGAACTGCTGTTGCTGCATGGCCTCCGCGAGGCGCTTCCACTTCGTCGTGCCCTCGCCGATCACGTCCGGCAGCTTCGCCGTCGCCAGGACCCGGGTCAGCTCCGAGCCGCTGTACAGCTCACCGATCGCCTTCGCCACGGCCTCGATCGTCCCCGGCGTGAACGCCTCAACACCCGCATCTGTCATCGCAGCAGGCTAGCCAGCGACACCGACAGCACTGGCGTTTCGGGCGACCCACCATGTCGTGGGATTAGCACCGACGGCGCCCTGTCGGACCATCTGCGTACCCTCCCGGCTGTGGTCACGGTTCCATCGCACCCGCGGGGGTTGCCTCACTTCTCCCCGACCGCTGCGGCACCATAGGGACCCATGGGAACCTCTGACACCACCCGGTACACCGCCGAGGGAACCCTTGTCAGCATCGGCTACGAAGGGAAGACCGTCGGCGATCTCGTCGCCAAGCTCCTCGAACAGCAGGTGCAGGTCCTCGTCGACGTGCGCCTGACCCCGCTGAGCCGCAAGCCTGGCCTGTCGAAGACGAAGCTCTCCAAGGCCCTCGCCGCGGTCGGGATCGCCTACGTGCACCACCGCGCGCTCGGCAACCCGAAGGACAACCGAGCCGGGTTCCGTGCCGGTGAGCCGGAGTCCCGTGCCCGCTACCGCGACGTGCTGGACACCGCGGCGGCCACCGACGCGCTCGCGCACGTCTGCGAGCTACTGGACGGAGGTGTCGTGGCGCTGCTGTGCTTCGAGCACGACCACGCCGAGTGCCACCGCGACATCGTCGTGCGCCGGCTGCTGAAGACCCGCCCCAACGCGGCCGTGGTGCACATCTAGAACAACGCGTTCTCGAACTTCGGCCGCCACACGCCGAGGACCGAGAAGGACCGCCGGTGCACGTTCTGGTTCCCGACGTAGAAGTGCACGTCGTTGTCCTGCGCGAGCATCTCATCCCTCCACTTCTTGAGCATCGCCGCGCGGGCATCGGCATCGCCGTACTCCCGCAGCCACCGCCGGCCGGCCTGGCCAGCCTCCCAGTCGAGCACCTTCTGGTCGTGTCCCCTGCACTTCTGCGACTCGCAGCGGTACTTGTACCGGACCGCGAACGGTGCGGGCTCTAGCGGCTTGAGCGACGTGCCAAACAGGTCCGGTGCCGAGGCCTTGTCGATCTTCGCCTGCTCGGCTGCGTTCCACGGGTCGCCGTCGACCACGGTGGCCACGATGTCGAGGGGCTTGATCAGGCCGAGCGACGGTGACGGGACGGCCATGCCGCCGACCGGGTTCTGGTCGAGCAGCTCGCACATCGTGGTGGCGCCGATGAGTCCGTCCAGGTTCATCCGCCGCCGCTGCCAGTTGCTGCTCGTGTCGAGCTGTTCCATGTGGTCCAGCTCGTCCTGCCGCGGCCGGAACGACTCGGGGCGGTTGTCGTTGACGTGCTGGTAGGCCCCGTTGACACGGATTATCTCGTACTTTTTGAACTGGCTGTCGAAGTCGGCGTTGCGGAACTTCACCGGGTACAGCCGAATCCACTCGGGCCGTTCCCGGTCGAGGCGCACGCCGGCAACGCAGACGGTTTCACCGTACGTCTCGCTCGGGTTCGGGTAAGTCTTCACGGTGACCATGACCTCTGCGGTCTCCTCGCTCGGACGCGGGGCATTCATCGCGCCCGCGGCGACGGCCGGTGGATCGCTCACTCCCATCCCGGGAGGGTAACCACCGAGTGCGTCAATTCCCGGGACGTCGGCGGCTTGTCAACGCCGGCAACACTCGACCCGCACAGTTGAGAGCCGGTCGGACCGGTTGGCGCTGGCTCTTTTCAAGCTGTCCAAGGGATTACCGCTAGGCCCGACCTCTGGGCGCAGCTCGGAATGCTCAGGGCCATCTGCCGTCAGCGATTGGGAATCCGGGTCAAATCGCGGTGGCGGCGGCGCGACCCGCGCGCCGGCCGAAGCGGCCCCTTGCGGTGGCCGAAATCCGTAGCCACTCACTTCTTTTAGCCGTCAGCAGGGTGCTCATGGTAAGCGGGGCCCGACGCTCAACCCACGCCCGCACCGCGGCGCGCCGTACCAAGTGACTGTTTTCGGCCCTAATGCCAGCTCGCCCCACGGCGCTCTCGCGCCGGCGAGCGCGGCCGAAAACCCGGCGTGCACCCGGCGCGGACTCTTCGGGGTTGACCACCCACCCTCACCCGCTTCCCAGCACCCCCGCACTGACCAGCGCACCACTCACCGCACAGAACGGAGCAAACATCATGAGCGCATACGTCGTCGAGGCCGAACATATCAATGTCCTGCTGTGGGCCGCACACGAAGGATTCCACCGGCCGGTGGGCAACCTCACCTGGATCTTCGACAACCCGCCAGTGGGGACACGACACGATGACGCTCGGTGAGAACGTCGATCTGCTCGAGGCGCTGAGCGACGCCGCCTGTGAGATCACCTGAGCGGCATCCCTTTCGGGGACCCGGCCGCTTCGCACACCACACGAGGGGTCGGCCGGAGTCCCCTTTTTTCTTCCGGTGTGAGGTGGCGTCGCGCGCCCCGCGCTCCCGCCGGATTGGCCACCTGCGGTGGCCACCGGTCCGTAGCCCCTCACCTTTAAGCCGTCAGCAGGGGACGCAGCCTAATCGGCCGGGGGCCCGACCGCTCAACCCACGCCCGCGCCGAACTGCGCAGGCCGAGTGACCTTTTCGGCCCTATGCCAGCCCGCCCATGGCGCTGTCGCGCCGGCGGGCGCGAGCCGAAAACCCTGCTCCGTTCGGCGCGGGCTCTTCGGGGTTGACCGCCCACCCTCAGCCGATTGACCGCTCGCCCAGCGCTGACCGGCGCACCACTCACCGCACCGAACGGAGAAACACCATGCCCACCACGACCTTGCGCACCGAAGCAGACATCGTCGCCGCCGCGGCGGCACTGATGGGCTTCGCCCCCACCAACAGCATCGTGGCCTACATGCTGCACCGCGACCCCAACAGCGGCGACATGGTGGTGCGCACCGCGATTCGGTTCGACGTCTCGATCACCGTGGACCAAGCCGCGAACTTCCCGGCCACCTGCAGCCTGCGACCCGAGACCAGCCACGCCGCCGTGCTTTTGGCGGTGTGCGACCAATCCCACGAATGGCACGCCCTCACCGTCCTCGATGCCGTGCGCGTGGCGCTACGCGCCGCCGGCATCCCCGTGCTGCGCCGCATCATGACCCGCGACGTCACCACAGAAGGGCACTGGTATGACCCCGACAGCGGCGCCACCGGCCCGACCTACCCCTACACCGACTCGCTGGTCACCGCCCACCGGGTCCTCGGCGGTGACCGCGTCAGCGCGGGGCGCAGCGACATCGAAGCCGAATTCGCCTACCTGCCGCCCGCTCCCCCGATGGCCCTCGGAGACCGCGGCGAACTTGTCATCGCCGCCGCCCGGGAGATCGCCGACGCCCTCGCAGGGCACCCGATCAGCCGCACCCTGCCCACCCGCGCCGGCATCGCCATCACCGCCGACGTCGCCGTGCGCGACGCCATGATCGCCGCCGCCGCCCAACACACCGACACTGGCGCCTACCTGTGGACCCACATCGCCCGGCGCCTGCGCGGCCAGCCCCGCGCCGAAGCGCTGACCATCGCCGCCGCCTGCTACTGCTTCCTCAACGACAGCATTCGCCCCGGCATCGCCGCAGACGCTGCACTCAACGAGGCCCAAGCCACCCAGACCCCGCCGCCGCGGCTCGCTCTCATGCTTCTCACCGCGCTGCGCTCCGGCATACCGCCCCAACAGATCAGCCGCGCCATCATCGACGCCACCACCCGCGACTAACCCCCCAACGGTTCCCCAGGCCCGGCCAGCTCCCCACACGGAGGGTTGGCCGGGCCCCCTATTTCTTCCGGCGCTTCATCCTTGCGCGCCCTCCACGGGCGCGACGCCGCCTTCCGGCGGCGACCGTCCGTAGCCCCTCATCTTCTTCTAGCCGTCAGCGGGTGCCAAGTATGATCCGTCAGGGACCCCGTCGCTCTCAACCCACGCCCGGCGGGCTCGCCCGTTCTCCGCTCCCGCCGGCCTCCGCGGCCGGCTCCCGCTGCGCCCGCGCGGCACCGGCGGCATTTCACGGCCCTATGACAGCTCGCCCGAAGGCGCTGCGCGCCGGGCTCGCCGTGCCGAAAATCCGCCTCCTGCTTCTCCGCCGGCCTCTTCGGGGTTGACACCGCCACCCCGCCGGTCCCCCCACACCCAGCGCTGACTGGCGCGAACCAACACCCTTCCTGAAAGGAACAACTCTCATGGCACACGAGCTCGATATCACCGATGGTCAGGCCTCCTTCGCCAACTCTCGCCCCGACGCCTGGCACCGTCTCGGCCAATCGGTTGGCCACGCCATGACCGCCCGCGAGGCGCTGCAGGCCGCTCACCTGGCCGGCTGGAACGTCCGCAAAATGTCGCTGCAGGTGCCCCAGGAACCCGTCATCGACGACACCGGCGTCACCACTCCAGCGCCCTTGGCCGTGCCGGACTTCTACGCGACCGTGCGCACCAACCCCATCAACGGGAGCCTGGACGTTCTGGGTGTCGTCGGCAGCAAGTACGAGCCCGTCCAAAACGAGGCCTCCTGCGACCTGCTCGATGCTCTGGTGGATCAAAGCGGCGGCGCGCATTTCGAGACCGCCGGTGCCCTGCGGGGTGGACGCGAAACGTATCGTCACCATGAAGCTGCCCAGCAGCATGGTCTTCGACGGCAAAGATGGCAGCAAGGACAGAACCGATTTCTACCTCGCGGCCTTAAATTCTCACGACGGCAGTTCAGCCTTCCGTTTCTTGGTCTCGCCCATCCGGATCGTGTGCGCCAATACCCAGTCCGCCGCGCTCGCGGCCGCCAAGGCCAGCTTCTCCATCCGCCACACCGGCGGCGCGCGGGCCTCGATCACCGAAGCCCGCAACGCCCTCAAGCTCTGCTGGCGTTACATCGAAGCGTTCGAAGCCGAGGCGGCCGCGCTCTACGCGGCCCCGATGGACACCGAGGAGATGCGGCGCTTCGCCAACACCCTGCTCGAGGTCGACTCGGCCGGCACCGCCGCCACCTTGCGCCACCGACGCGAACGCGCCAGCGCCATCGTCAAACTGTGGACGTCTTCGCCCACGGTCGCCCCCGTCGCCGGGACCCGGTGGGCGGCCTACAACGCGGTAACCGAATACCTTGACCACATCGTTCCTATCCGCGGCGCCCGAACCGCCAGTGACGCCAGCACCGCCCGCGCGTTGCGGACCGTCACCGCCGCTGCCGCGGGTAGCGGATCGCTCAAGCCCAAAGCGTTCCGCCTGCTGCAGACGCTGTAAGCGCGCCACCGGCTAACTGGGGCCCGGCCACCACGTGCATCCGCGGGGTTGGCCGGGCCCCTTTTTTCTTCCCGCGTGCACCCTGCCCGGCGGCTTACTCGCCGCCGCCTGCCAACGGTTCGCCACCTCCGAGGTGGGCTCCGTCGCTGGCCTCCTGGACCTGCTTGTCGATAGCCTCGCTCCACTTCCCGCTGGGGGACACCCGCCGCCGGGCCGACACTGACCCGCCACAGGCCCACCGTCGACAGTCCTGGACTGTCGTATCGGCCCGCCCGGCGCGCCCGCTCTTTCGGCGCCAAGCGCCCTTGTCCGACGGGCGCTGCCGACCGGCTGCCGTGCGCGATTGTGTTGCTGCCGTGCGGCTTACCACAGTGTCGGGTCGGTGGAACCCAGCAGCGCTGCCTCGAACGGCTTCGGCGTCCCATCGGTGGCGCACCGCTTCGCGTAGCGCCACCGCCCGAGCGCGCCGAGCTTTGATTCCGTGATCGCCGCGGCGCACGGCCACCCGGCCGCCGCCGCGGCCGGCGCGCGCCGTCATCATCATGTTGTCGCGTTGTGAGCCGCCGATGATGTGCAGGAGACCGATCTCTCCGGGCAGACTTGCCCGCACGCACGCCGGGTTGTCGCAGCCGTGCAGTGCCCGCACCCACGGCTCCAGAGCCTTTCCGTTCATCGCCGTGGCCAGAGCATAACGGTTGGCTCGCACCATGATTCGTGTGCCGCCGCGGCGCACCCAAAAGCGCCCATAGCCATCGGCCCCGATCGCCGAACACCAGATCGCGCAATCTTCCCCACCCGGGCCGCGTACAACGTTGTCTTCAAACCGGCGTAACTCGTCGGCGTGCGCCCGCTGATCCACCACCAGCCGTAGCGGTTGCGAAACCCCCATAACTCCCGATGCTTTCGGCTCCTTGCCCCCCTGGGCCGCCTGTCGCCATTATCATCCCCGCACCCACCGACAGCCGCCCGCACACGGCTACACCCGTGCCGACATCGACTCCTGGCACCGGGCATCCGGTTCCGTCCTGTACGCCCCCATCTCGTTCCGCCCCAGCGTTTCTGACATCGTGGCCGGGCTCGCCGCCCGCGCCGCGCCCGGCGGCGATGCTGCGGGCTGCTCGGTGGATTCGGTTTCGCGAATCAACTCCCGCACCGCCTTCTCGCTGATGCCGGCCATGCGGCCGATCTCGCGCAGCGTCTCCCCGCGATCGCGCATCGCGCGCAGCGCCGTGCCGCACTGCAGGCGGTGAGCGGCGCGCCGCTGCGCGGCCTGCTCTCGCAACGCCTGCTGGCGCTCGGCCAACCACACATTGACCCCGTCCTCGCGCACTCGCGCATCGAAGAACGCCGCTAAATCCTCCACGTTGGCCTTCGTGCGCCGAATGACCTCTTCCTGGGCCGCCGTCGCCGCTTCACGCGCCGCCCGCCGGGCTTGCTTACTGACCGCCTTGTTTCCCATGCCTTCACGCTAAAGCCCGCAAAACCCTTACGCCGCACCCGAACACAAAAATCTCACCGCTATCCTTACTCCCTATGCCCGGACCCGACCACTCACCACACCAGCCCACCGTCACTTAGCCCACCCTAACTTCCACCGCTTCCCGAACATCACACCTCTTGCACTCAGGTCACGGTTCGATAACGGCGGATCGTTAGGGCGGCTAACCGACGCGATATTTCTGTCGCCGGCCGTCGCGTAACGCCCGGGCCGATGTCAGAGTCGAATTTGTGGTGATGCCGCGGTGATGGGCCTACACAAACTGACCGCTGGCGACGGCTACATGTACCTGATCCGCCAAGTCGCCGCCTCGGATGCCACCGACCGTGGGCGCCCTAGCCTTTCGGATTACTACAGCGCCAAGGGTGAAACTCCGGGCACCTGGATGGGCCGCGGCCTGGCCGCACTCGGGCACCCCATCGCCCGGGATGCCTCAGACCCGCTGGTCGCCGAATTGTGGGCGGTGCGGCACGGATCACAAGTCAGCGAAGACCAAATGAAAGCCCTCTTCGGTGAAGGCTTACACCCCAACGCCGACCGAATCACCCGCCACCTCAGCGGATTTGGCCTCGCCCAGGGCGGCGCGATCGCGGCCGCGCGGCTGGGCCGGCCGTTTGCCATCAACAACAGCGAAAACCAGTTCGTCACCCGGCTGCGCCAGGCCTACCGCGACTACAACACCACCGTGGGCAACGACGAGCACGCCACCCTCGCCGCCGACATCCGCGCCCGCATTCGCACCGCACTCGGGCACCAAATGTTCGCCGAAAGCTACGCCCGACCCCCCGCCGATGACCGGGAACTGTCGGGGTTCATCGCCCGCAATTCGCGTGCGGCCACCACCGCGGTGGCCGGCTATGACCTGACATTCACCCCGGTCAAATCCGTCTCCGCGCTGTGGGCGATCGCGCCAACACCGATCGCGCGGGCGATCGAGGAATGCCACCACCACGCCGTCGCCGAAACCCTGAAATTCCTCGAAGACAACGCCGCGTTTTCCCGCATCGGCGCCCACGGTGTCGCCCAGGTCAACACCACCGGATTGACCGCCGCGGCCTTCGATCACCGCGACAGCCGCGCCGGGGACCCTAACCTGCACACCCACCTGGTGATCAGCAACAAAGTGCAAGCCGTTGGCGCCGATGGCATCCCGCGCTGGCTGGCCTTAGATGGCACCCCGCTACACCACGCCACCGTCGCCGCATCGGAGTTGTACAACACCCGCATCGAAGCCCTGCTCACCGCACAACTCGGTGTCCGGTTCGCCGAAACCGATGCCAAACCGGGTAAACGGCCGGTGCGCGAAATCGCCGGCATCCCCACCGAATTGATCGAAAAATACTCCTCACGCAGCGCGGCCATTGACCATCGCGTCGGCCAGCTGGCCAAGCAATTCCAAACCGCGCACGGGCGTGAACCGACCATGGTGGAGATGCTGGCGTTGTCGCAGCAGGCCACCTTGGAAACTCGGCAAGCCAAACACGAACCGCGCTCGCTGGCCGAGCAGCGCCACGTGTGGCGCGTGCAGGCCGTCGAGGTGCTCGGCAGCCAGCGCGCCCTAACCGCCATGATCGCCGACGCCACCAATCAGGTCGTCGCACAACAAGTCGAAATCACCGAAAAATGGATCAGTGAGCAGGCCGCGGCGGTCGTCGCCACCGTCGCCCAAACCCGGGCCACCTGGACGGTCAACCACGTGCGCGCCCAAGCCCAACGAGCGCTGCGCTACGCCAACCACCCCGGCGGCCCCGAGGTCGTCAACCGCATCGTGGCGAGCGCCCTTGGCGCACACAGCATCACCTTGACGACCGACGCTGATACGGACAAAAACGAGCCCGCCGCGCTGCGCCGCCGCGACGGCGCCAGCGTCTCCCCCCGCCACGACACCACCGTCTACACCAGTGCCGCCATCATGGCCGCCGAACGGCGCATCCTGGCCGCCGCCACCACGCGCGACGGGCGCACCGTCGATGACATCAACATCGGTTTAGCCCTGGCCGAAACCCACGCCAACCACGGCCTAACACTCAACCAAGGACAAGTCGCCCTGGTGCGCGACATGGCCACTTCCGGTGCCCGCCTCCAGCTCGCGCTCGCACCGGCCGGCACCGGCAAAACCACCGCCATGGCCGCCGTGGCGGCCGCCTGGCGCAACAGTGGCGGCACCGTCATCGGCCTGGCCCCCACCGCCGGCGCGGCCGAAGTCCTCGCCCAAGACCTCGCCTCCCCCACCGACACCATCGCCAAACTCAACCAACTCACCGACACCAGCACCGCCACCCCCGCACCCGCCGATGACCCCGCCCGCCGATGGTTCGACCGCATCAGTTCGGACACCCTGCTCATCGTCGACGAAGCTGGCATGGCCTCCACCGCGGACCTCGACACCCTCATCGCCCACGCCCTGGCACGCGGAGCCAGCGTGCGCCTGATCGGCGATGACCAACAACTGGCGTCGGTTTCGGCCGGCGGCGTCCTGCGCGACCTGGCCGAGCGCCACGACACCGTCACCTTGAGCACCGTCGTGCGCTTCACCCACCCCGAAACCGGGAAAGCCGAAGCCGCGGCCAGCCTGGCCATCCGCGCCGGTGACCCTGCCGGAATCGGCTTCTACATCGACCACCACCGGGTGCATGTCGGCGCCGACCAGACCGCCGCCGACATGGCATTCCAAGCCTGGGCCGCCGACCGCGCCGCCGGCCGCGACTCCATCCTGCTGGCCCCCACCAACGACCTCGTCGCCCAACTCAACGAACGCGCCCGCCTCGACCGGCTCACCCACACCCCCACCATCCCCGCCAGCCCTCCGAACGATCCACAATCAGCGGCCACCGTCACCCTCGCCGACGGCCTCACCGCCTCGGCCGGCGACTGGATCGCCACCCGCAAAAACGCCCGCTGGCTACGCACCACCACGCATGGCGCCTGGGTCAAAAACGGCCACCGCTGGATCATCCGCGCCGTACACGACGACGGCTCGATCACCGTCGTCCCCCTGCGCGGGCCGGCCACCCCGGTGCGCCTGCCCGCCCGCTACGTCACCACCTACACCACCCTGGGTTACGCCAGCACCATCAACGCCGCCCAAGGCATGACCGCCGGGCACCGCGACACCGAAGGCACCTGCCACATCGTCGGCTCCGACCGGCTCACCCGCCAACAGCTCTACGTCGCCGCCACCCGCGGATGCACCGAAAACCACCTCTACTTCTCCACCGCCGAAGCCGACCCACACCGCATCCTGACCCCTAAGGCCACCCACCCGCCCACCGCCGTGGACATCCTGACCACCATCCTCGGCCGCGATGGCGCCCAACACTCCGCCCACAGCATCGCCGCCGCCGACACCGACCCCTTCAACCGGCTTCACCTGGCCGCCGACATGTATTCCGATGCGCTGAGCGCCGCCGCCGAACACCACGCCGGGCCAGACGTCATGGCCCGCATCGACACCGCCGCCGCCCGGCTGGGCCATCACCTCACCGACGCCCAAGCCTGGCCCGTGCTGCGCCGCCACCTCGCCCTGCTGGCCATCGAAGGACACGACCCCATCGACGCCCTGCACCAGGCCGCGGCCACCGGACTCGGTGACGCCCACGACCCCGCCGCCGTCCTGGACTGGCGCCTCCCAACCCCCACTGGCTCAAGTGCCGCAGACCGTGGACCGCTGCACTGGCTGCCCGCCATCCCCGACGTCATCACTACCGACCCGACCTGGGCGACCTACCTGCGGCAGCGCGCCGAACTCGTCAGCGACCTCGCCGATCACATCCGCGGCACCGCCCGCGCCTGGGATGCCGCCACCGCCCCCGCCTGGGCGCGGCCCCTGCTCGACGGCAACCGCAACCTGCTGGCCGAAATCGCGGTCTTCCGCGCTGCCCACCGCGTCGAGGCCGCCGACACCCGGATTACCGGGCCCGAACAGCACGCCAACCGCTCGGCCATGGTCCAGCAAGCCATCCACTCCCGCCTCGATGCCGCTCTGACCCGCGCCGGCGCCGACACCGCCCGCTGGCGCCAACTCGCGCGCACCATCGACCCCCACCTCACCGACGACCCATACTGGCCGCGGCTGGCCACCCATCTCGACGGCGCCGCCCGCGCCGGCGCCGACGTCGCCGCCCTGCTCCACGAGGCCGCGACCGAACACGGGCCGCTCCCCGCTGAAATGCCCGCTGCTGCCCTGTGGTGGCGGCTGGCCGGCACCCTGGCGCCCCCCTCCCTGGAGGGCAGCGACACCAACCTGCGGCCCCCCTGGACCGCCGACCTGCACCACCTCCTGGGCACCCGCATCGCCGAAGCCGTCATCACCGACCCCGCCTGGCCCGGCCTCGTCGCCGCGGTCACCGCCGCCGACTGGCCCCCCCACGATCTGCTCGCCGCGGCCGCTGAACACCTGCACGACATCGCAACCACCCAGACCATCCGGCCCGACGAATACGCCCGCCTGCTCACCTACCGCGTCGAACTGCTCACCCACCACGCCGCCACCATCGACCCCGACATCCCCCATCCCGCCGAACAGGCCGAAACATCCACCGGCCAACAGCAATTCGACCTCGACGACCACCACATCGACGCCGACCTACACGAGCCCCCGCCCGACCCCTACGACTACTCCTACGGCTTCGTCGAAGACGACCTCGGCGGCCTCGACATCGACGACCTGCCCACCGTGCGTCCCGCCGTGCCCGCCCG
>NZ_LT546237.1:1006540-1016790 GCF_900078675.2 Mycobacterium interjectum | reverse complement strand
CCGACCCTAACCCAACAACAGGCGAAATGCGTCTCCCTCCCCCCCGCCGCCCCACCCCCCCCCGCCGCTATGTACACCCCACCGGACGCCGCCGTTGCCGGCCTCGACGACGCGCACCGCCGCACAGTCAACGCCATCACCACCAACATCCACAGCGTCCAACTGCTCCACCTACACACCGGCGCCGACAAAACCGCTACGCTGGGCGCCCTCGCCGACACCGCCCACCACCACAACAAACACATCATTGCGTTGGCCGGCACTGACAACGGCGCCGATCGAGCCTACGCCGACACCACCGCCACCATCGGCAGCCACCGCGACGACCTCACCGCCAAGGGCCACACGCCACCGCTAGGCAGCCTGGTCATCGTCGAGGACGCCCAAGCGCTCACCCCCACTCAGCTGCGCTGGCTCGCCGACAGCGCCGCCACCACCAACACCAAACTCGTGCTCATTACCGCCGGCGACCAGCAGCCCGCGCACACCCTGCTCACCGTCCTGTCCAACGACCTGCCCCACACCCAACAGCTGGGTACCCCCGACCCCGAGCGGCGCCCACCCCGCACCGCGATCGACCGCGCCGAACACCACCTGGCCGCCACCAACGCACCCAGCCCGGCCCAAAACCGCGCCGTCCAACTACTGCACCAACGCAACCACGTGCTCGCGCATCTACGCGACATCGCCACCACCGCAACGCGATTGGACGCCATCGCCGAACGCGACCGCGCCCGTGGCCGCCACCAAGACCGCGGCAACGGCATCGGGCTCTAACCGATCCGGCCCACCCCCGCGCTACCTGCCGCCGCCGACGACAACGAGTCAGAAGGACGATTGGGCCGCAACCGAATTTGCGTGGAAATTAGCGCACCGTCGGAGTTAACGGCTTCAACCGTCTAGCCAGATATCGTCAGGTACAGCACCGCTAGCCCAATTGGCGGGGTGCGCTACGGCCGCGGCACCAACAGCACGACTGACTGCTCGAAGTGCCAGCTCAATTCGGTCGGCGCTGATGCTCAGACCGCGCACAATGGGGTGCTGGTTGCCGTCGCGGCTGACTTCTGCGGCGACCCGTTCGGCAGTGGGGCTACCCCAACGAAAACCGGTTCCCGGGCTGTATACCTTGTCGGCGGCAAGCAGATGCAAGCCCCTGGCAGGGCTGTATCCGGCAAGGTCATCGAGTATGCCGTTCTTCGTCGCCTCGGCTTGCAGTCGCGCGGTCTGATCGAGGCTGGCAGTCGCATCGCGTCGCCTATTCGCCGCGGTGTATTTTGCGAGAGCCGCGTCGAACTGACTACGGCCCATCAGTTCTGAAGCGAGCCGCAGGATTTCGAACAGCTGCCATGCGTCGTCGAGGGCATCGGAGCCCAGATGCAATGCTTCGACCACCGTGGGACTGACCGCCTGATAATTCTGGGCCGGAGTGAGTTTGATCGCCGAGGGGTTGGGCGCCAGCATCCGGGGCAACGGTACGGGGCCCGCGATGTCGATTGGCTCCCCATACAAGGCCAACAACTTGGCCACGCGCCCGTAGTTCTCCGCGCAGACAGCGGCGACGCCGGCGGCGTAGAACAGCATCGACGCCGCGACCAATGGCAAGATTGATAAGCCATGCACTGCCGCCGCGCCGAGTAACCCTCGCGAGTCGCTGCAGGTCCGGCATCCACCAGCTGTCGGTGTCGGGGTCGCCCCAGAATGCCAGGACGGCGACGACGGCGACCGGTATCCGGGTGGCTTCAACGACCCGGTCGGAAAGCGTTTGGGCGTGGTCTCGGTCGTAGTTGTTGTAGTCACCAAGAGCGAACTCGGGCAGCCCACGCAGCCGGCCGAGCTGCTCAGTCACCGTACCGTGCACCGAAATATCGGGCGATTGTTGGCTCAACTGGCGTCTGATGTCGTTGGCCGGGTCGCCGGTTGTCGTGCTGACAACCTGATTGCGTTGCAAAAAGTCCCAGAGCCCGGCGACGCCGTCAACGTGGAGGTGACTATTGACCTGACCGATGTGGAAAGCGGCGACACCCCTATCCGTCGCGCTGATTTCAACGTGCCCGGACTGGGGGTCTTGCTCGCCCGGTTGTCCTTGCGTCTGCGTCACTGCGTCTTTGGCTTCGGGTTGTCGGGTCCGCCACCGAAGTTGACGCTTCCGATCTCCCAGGCCGCCACCGATTGGTTGTCGGCGTTGATGGAGACGTTCGTGCCGTTGCCGGTCGCGGACTGTTGCGCCACCCCGGCGTCCTGCTGAGCCACCGCCCCGGATCGCGATGCAGGTTCATCGCCGCCGCGATCGTGTTGGACAACGTAGCCCCACACCCCGGCCCCGGCGAAGCCCAGGGCGCCGAGTACCAGCACGATCCACCACCACCCGGGCTTGCCGGCGGTCAGGAAGTTGATCGCAAACGTCACGGTGACGGTGGAGACTGCGGCCAGCACCGCGGGCGGCCAATACCGCGATACCACCGCCCGCACCGACATCTGCATCACCTTCCATTCATGCCTTCGCCAGACCAACCCGCCAGCCTACGCGATTGGTACGACACAAGAGACGCTCGCCGAACTGCTGCGCGCGGTCCGACCCACATAGGTTCAGGTGGCGAATTTCGCCATTGCAAGGCGCCGTCTGGATCAGGGTTGGTAGGTGTCGGCGTCCTGGGTGCCGAAGTCATCGATCACCTGCAATGTGCCTTGGACAGCCACTGCGATCAGCACCGTCGCGACCACCAAGGCCACGACCAGTCCGCCGAGCCACGGGAACTTGCGCGAATCATTCATGCTCGTCACAGCTTTCGGCCTGCCTCCACGGCGAGAGCGCATCTCGAATCATCATTACCAAGCTGTCCCGCTGGCGCGGGTGGAGCTTGAGCGCACTCTGCAGTTCGTTGCTCAGTCGAGGCTGCTCAGCCAGGCAGGCGATGGCGCTGTCCCAGCTGGGACCCCAGCGCCGAGTCGCACGCACCCGCGCGCTGTCGCCAGATGCATGGTCTGGGATGGCTGCGGTCGCCCGTATCAACCATTCGATCCCTTCGTTGTTCCCCCTCGGCGAGGCGGCATACAACATCCCCGCCAAAGGTCCAACCGCTGCCGCGGCCCAAAACTCCCTACCCGCCTTCGCCGACGTGACCAGCAACGCCTCCGCGTATTCGACCGCTTCGGCCGGCGAGGTCACCCGCGAGCACGGATCGTCATTAGGAGTTTGGCATATCATCTTGTCCTCCTTGGGAATTGGAAAGCCGCTGCAACAGAGTTACTGAATGTGCGAGGAGGGTGCTCGCCGGCGGCCTCATTGGCGAGCTCATCCTGCGCCCGCCGGCCGCACGCGGCGGCGGGTCAGTTCCCAGTGGGAGCCGCGGCCGGGCCGGCCTGCGACGCGGCGTACGACGCCGCGCCGCGCCAGGATCGCCAGCGCGCGATAAACCTCCTCGGCCAACGCAGGCCGCCCGCGGCGCCGGCAGTACTCGGTGACGGCCAGGTGGGCTTGGGTGGCCGACATCGGTTCACTCGCGCCGGTCAGCACCTCAAGAAGTTGGTCGCGTAACTGCTCGGCGTTCACTGGGTGATCGCTTCGGCGGCGCGGCGGTGACGGGCTACCACCCAGTCCCACAGGTTGCGCGGCTGCTCGACGGCGGGCCGGTCAGCCTGCAGCAGGGTTTTGACCGCGTGGTCGTATTTGGCGACGAAATCCTGCCAGTCGGGTAGCTCGGTGGTGATGCCGGCCGTTCCGCGGCGCAGCAGCCGGGCCTGCCCGAGGTTCTGCGGGAGCAGCCTCCGGTAGTCGAGGCTGGGACCCAAATGGGAGGACAACGTCTTCGCGCCGCTGGCCTGGTCGAAGCTTTCTTGGCGGCGGGTGGTTTCGCGTGACCACTGTTCGCCGCGCTGCAGCATCTCCATCTCGGCGGCTCCGTACATGATCAGCGCTGCCGGGAAGGTGTCGCGCAGCTCACGGGCGTATGTGCTGCCATAGACGGTGTCGAACTGGCTGGAGGCCTGCACCGACAGCAGCAGGTTGACACCCAGGCCGCGGCCTTCTGAGACGTGCCGGCGCAGTGCCGGCATCGGGGCGACGTTAGCGGCCTCATCGATTACCAGCAGCAGCCGGTGCAGCATTTCCTTGCGGGCAGTCTTGCCGCGCCAGCTGCGCACCAGGTGTTCGAGCAAGGTGACGGCGGCCCCGGCGATCGATCCTTCGGCAGGGGCCAGGATGAACAGCGTCGCATCGGGTTCTGACAGAAACGACGCATCGAAGCAGGGATCGTTGATGCCGCGCAGCGCCAATCGCATCCACGGGGTGACCGCCTTGCGCATCGTCAACGCGATGCTGTCGCGCTGGCGGGGGTCCATCGCCAGAGTGCGCATCAGCGCGTTGCGAAACAGCGGCTGGCTGGACACGTGCCGCGCGGCGCTGTGCCAGCCCGGTGCGTCGGGGTCCTTGTCGTCTTTTGCCAAGTTGTCCACGGCCAGCAGCACCCATTCGATGCCTTTGCCGTTCCCGCAGGGGGAAGCCGCATACAGCATCGCCGCCAGCGGGGCCTCGGTGTTGGCTTCCCAAATTCCGGCATCGGACACCTGATCGATGCCCGAGCCCAGTCCGACAGCCGACATCTGCATCATGGTGTTGGCCGCGGTCACCGCCTGATCCGGCGTGCTGATCAGCGCGGTGGGATCAAACGAGCGGACCTGCGAATCTGCTGGGTACACCGGCGAGTAGTCCGGCCGCAAGTCGATAACTTGCTTTGGGCCCCAACGGCGTTGGCACACGAGCCACATCAGATCGTCTTTGGACGATACGCATACCGTGGGCCCTCCCCACAACACCGTCGCCGGGGCTAACACGGCGCGCGTCTTACCAGTTTCGGTGGGGGCGGACACCAACAGGTGGCAGGCGCCGTCAGCCAGCGATAGCTTGTTGGTCGAGCCGTCGCGGCTAAACCCGCAGTACGGCGAGGACGGGGGACGATACATCGCTAGAACCTGCTGGATGGGATCGGATCGCCGGGTGGGTCGTCGCGGCACGTGGGAAACACCCCCGGGCCGGTGAGGTCATCGGGTTGCAGGAAGCCGAAATCGACGTCGTCGACCTCTTCGGGTGGGCGCATCGGCCACCAGTCGCGGGCCCCGTCAACGGCCAGCCAGCCTTCCACGACGCCGTAGATGCCGGCGGTGAGCAGCGCGGCCGGGATTTGGGCCACCAGCCACGGCACCGCCGCCGCTGACACCAGGGAATCGCCGGGCTCATACAGCAGCGGCAACGGCAGACCGACCGCCGCCGCCGCCCACATGAACGCTGCGATCGGGTACGAGCGCAGTTCGCCGGGGATTAGCTGGACCACGCGGACGGACATGGCTTTGCCCGCCGGCCACCCAAGCGGCGCCAGCACTGCCGCCGTCATAAGAATGACCCAGTCAAACATTGCATACGGCGTTTTGATTGGCCGCGCATACCAGGGATGAATAACGTCGTCGTCGGCGGGATCGACCCGCGCTCCGGTGCGGTCGGTGTCGCGGTCTCGTATTTGGCGCGCGAGAATTTCTGCACGCCTTTTCTGGAATATGAAAGTGCGTTGATTGCGGGCGATCCACTTGCGGCGGATCTCGTCGAACCGATCAGCAGGCACTGGCATCAGCAGCATCCCCCACGGCTCGTACAGGCTCAGTGTAAAAGTCGTCGAGACGTTGCGCGACGTCCAGCAGAAAGGTCTTCAACTCGCTTGCGCAGCGCGATACCCCGGTGCATTCGGCGCCGCGCCGCGCCGCGTCGATCGCAGCTGTGCAAAGGCTGAGCTGCTCTGATATCCGCACGGCAGGACTTTCGCCGGCCAGCACCCGCTGCGCAGAACCTTCTTGCCAGCCCAACGCGACATCGAGACGCGCGAGCGTTTTGAGCGCGAATCCACCATCGCGCTCGGCGGCCTTATACAGCGTCGACGGGGCTGGGCCGCCCGCGGCTGCTAGGTCCCCGCGGGTCCAGCGCAACTGCGCCAGGCGGTCCTCGACGAAAAATAGCAGCCGCCTTACTCCGTCTGCCGGTAATGCGTTCACACAAAAGACGGTAACAACCGATCTAGTTATTTCGCTACGGCCGTGGAATATCTGTTATTCCACCCCTTAGGCTGACCCCAAGGGATAAGGAGGCCAGCGGATGCGTGTTGTTATCGGCGCTGTGTTCACCGCCATCATGGGATGCGTTTTCACCCTGATGACGGCAGCGATCTTCGTGATCCAACACTTGTTTGCCAGCCTTATGCTGGCCAGCCTGGCCGCCGCAGCCCTGGTTGCCACCGTGCGTCGACGCCAGACCCGGCGGTCACAGCCTGGCTTGGGATATCCCGCCGCCATGACGGGCCCGCAGCTGCCGCCGGTGAGCCGGTCGGCCGCACCAGAGATGTCTTCAGCGGTCTCGCGTCGCCGCTGCTTGCCAAGCCTGCCGCCCGGGCGGTGCCTGCCATGAGCAATCCCCCGATCGACCACGAGCGCGATTGCGTGATCGCGATCACCCAAGCGTTCCTCGCCGACGTCGACCGCGACGGCCTGGGCGCCGTTCAGGTCGACCCCCGCGCTGAGATCGACCCCCCCGCTGAGATTGACCCTTCCGCCGAGGTCGGCGATGCGCACGACGCACCGATCAGCCGTGGTGCCGCGCGGCCCGAGGACACCATCGACGTCGGCGGCCGTGCCGCCGCGGGTCCCGCCCATCTGGGTGCGTGTCGGCCCACCGATGACCCACCCATTGATCTCGACGGCCCCAGCGACTCCGGTGCGCAGCCCAGCACTCAGGGCGCCGACACGAGTGATCCCAGCACCAGCGGGCAGCACGACAGCACCGAAACCCCGCTGCCAGGTAGCGATCTCGTCGACCAGCTCACCTCCACCAGCGGAACCGACGATGCCGCAGATAGCCCGGCGGAATCCAAGCGGACCCCCCGCTACAACAAGAACATCGCTGTTGGGTTCGCGGCCGCCACCGTGGTGGCCACCCTGATTGCCAGCGGCGCTCTGCTGGCCATGCGCGGCGACCCGCACACCAGCGAGCCATCCCAACCTGCGGCGCCCAACACCCGGCTCAGTGTTCTTGCCGCACCATCAAGCACCACCCCGGCGCCCGACAACCAGGACTTGACCATCCCCTACACCGCCACGTCGGTGGGATGCCTAGCCGGCTCGACCGCCGCGCAATCCGTCGCCGGCCCCGACTCCACCCAGGCCTGGGTGTGTGTCACCGGCGGCAACGTCGGCCAATACCTCGTGCTCAATCTCGGCCGCAGCATGGTCGTCACTGCCGTGTCGATCACCCCGGGCTGGGTCGGCGCCGACGCGTCGGGCGCCGACCAATGGCACCAGCACCGCGTGCTCACCCGTGTGCAATGGAGCTTCAACGACAGCCCGCCCACCGTGGTGCCCCAAGAGACCGCCAGCGTGCACGGAGAAGCTGCTAAACCCATGCCGACCCGCGGCGTGCTGGCCTCGCGCATCATCATGCTCGTCCAAGAGACCGGGCGCGCACCCGCCGACATCACCCCCACCACCAGCCCGGCCCCCGGCGGTGGAGGTGGGCTCATCGGCGAGGTCCTGGGCCCACCGGCAGCACCCGCCGATCCGGCGCCGATCAGCAGCATCCCCGCGCTGCCCGGGCTGCCCGCCGACCAAAGCCACACCGACCCCGCCGACAACACGTTTGCGGTGTCGTCGATCAAAATCTTCGGCCACCCACCCCAGTGAAGGTTTCCACCAACCATGCTCACCAACACCTGGCGCAAGCGCCTCGACGGCACCCACCGCGCGGTTCGCCGCGGCGCACTCATCGTCGGCCTCGCCTCGTGCAGTGTCGTGGCCATCGCCACCATCTGGGGGTGGATCTTCAACGAGCCCATCGACGTGGCCGGCCCAGCGCGCAGCGCTGTCAACCGCACCGCCCTGGTCGGCTCCTATGCACAAGACTGTGTGACTCGGTGGCTCACCGCCACCGCAGCCCACCAGCAGGTCCTGCACGACTGCTGGTCGTTGCGCGACCCGATCCGGCTGCCCACGACGCCCGCGCTCAGTGTCGCCTCCCCGGCTGTCTCGGCCGTCACCCTGGTCGGCGACACTGGTGGCGCCCAGCAGTGGAGCGTGGTTATCAGCGTCTCCGAGCGGGCATTTGAGGCCGCCACCCCCCGCACCGCCTACTATCGGCTGCCCGTCGTCTACAGCACCTACGGACTGCGGGCCAGCGCGCTACCGGCCCGGGTCAACGGGCCCGGCGCCGGCGCGGACGCGCCGCTGGGCTACTCCACCGCCGTCGCGGACACCTCACCCGCTTTCGCCACCGTCAGCGGATTCATCACCAGCTTTTTGACCGGCGCCAGCGGGCTGGAACGCTACGTCACCACCAGCTCCGGGCTGCTGCCCGCCGCCGACTACCGCTCCGCCCAAGTCATCAAGCTCGTCGCCAACCACAGCCCCGGTGACCACGACGTCCCCGCTGAGGGCGCCACCGTGCACGTGTTGGCCACCGTCAACGCCGTCACCAGTCAATACGCCCCGCTGCAACTGGACTACCCGATCGTGTTGACCGTCACCAGCGGCCGCTGGAGCGTCTCAGGGCTGGACTATGCGCCCCTGCTCGCCGAGGGCGCCGAACTGACCCCCGTCATTCCTACCGCCGCCGCGCCGCGCTAGAGCAGCCAGGAGCCATCCACCATGAGTCTTACGCACCTTCCCCCAGCGATCCTGACCGCCACAGTGCTGCTGCGGTTGGCACGGCTCGTGCGCTATCGCTACCTGCGCGCGCTCATCCGAACCGGCCTACTGACCGCCGCGGGCGCGCGACTGCTGGCCGCGTCCGGCCACGCCATCAACGCCGGCCCCATCTGGGGAGCCCTCCCGCTGTCATTGCACTAATCACGAAAGGAAACCTGACATGAATATCGCCTCGGCCCCAACGGTTTTGGCCGCCACCGACCTGGTTTCAGGCAGCCACTCCCTCTACACCATCGGCGTGGGGGTGCTGGTCGTGCTCATCCTGCTTGGCGGCGGGGCACGCGCGGCCGGCGCCTTCTTCGGCGGGCGCATCGGGGCCACCGTGGCCTGGGCCCTGACCGCGGTCATCGTCGCTGTCGTCGTCGGCTCCGGCTACGCCATCTACACCTCGACCAAACGCACCGTCGACCGCACCGGCATCACCACCGGCCAATTCGGCCAGTAACCCACCACGCGGCCCCGACAATTCACCGCGACCGACCCGATTGGCGGTCACAACGCCGAGGAAAACAACTCGTGACCGAGTCAGCGCAGCTGTTCAAAGGTGTGCACGACACCCCCGTCTACACCGACATCCTGTTCAAAAAGCCGCTACGACTGGGGGTGGCGATCAGCCTCTACGGGGGCACGGCCCTGACCGTCGCGCTCACCATCCTCACCCTGGACTCCGGGCACGCCCGCGCCATCTTGATCTACGGCCTGATCCTCACCGGCGCCGCCGCCGGCGGCGCAGCACTGATCCCCCGCCAACGGCCCACCCTGCGCTTCCGCATTGCCAGCGCATGGCGCGCCCTGCGGCCCGACCTGGCCAGCAGCGCCAGCGACCCGCTTCTGGCGCCACCGCGCACCGTCATCGGCAACCTGAGCTTCACCGCCCACGGCGTCTACGCCCACTATCTGATCAGCGGATTGCCCTACTACCTGCAATCCACCAAACGCCGCATCGGCGTGGCCGACCGCCACCAAGCCCTGGCCCGCGAAATCCCGGCCGGCACATGGGTCTTCGGGCTGTCCGTGCCCCAAAACCAACGCCAACTGCTGCGCGCCATGCTCGATGGCCACCGCGACAAACACCGCTGGATCAACGCCTGCCGGCAGATGGCGCCCGTCATCGCCGCACAAACACCCCGCACCCGCATCTACTGGCTAGCCCTGCCCGTCGACGCCGGCCGGGCAGGGCACAGCCCCGCGGGCCAAGTCGCCAAAGTGCGCGACTGGGTGATCGGCCGCGACAAAGACTCCGACGACTCCGTGGCCGCCTACCAGCGCCTGGCCCACGACATCACCACCGCCATCCCCGAAGAATTCGGCCCCCAACCAGTCAGCGCAGACATGATGGACTGGTTCTGGCGCCACAACGCCTGGCGCGGCGTGTTCAACAACCCCCTGCCCCGCCGCGCCACCACCGGCCAGCTCGACACCACCGCGCTGCCGGTCGCTGTCTTCGACGACGGCGACCAGCTCCACCACGGCGGGCGCACCCTGCCGCTGCGCCTCATCGCCACCGCACTGGCGGG
>NZ_LT546237.1:976933-1006216 GCF_900078675.2 Mycobacterium interjectum | reverse complement strand
CCGCACTGGCGGGCGCGGCCGCCGCCGTCGGCGTCTTCGTCGGGCCCCCGCTCGCCGCCCCCTCCGCCGCGCTGGCCGCGGTCGCGCTGCTGGCCTGGACCGCCGGCATCCGGCGCATCCCGTCCTGGAGCAAAATCCTGCGGGTATCCAGCCCCCACGGCAGCTATCCCGACAGCTACCAAGCCATCCTGCCCGTCGTCGACATGCCGAGAGCCGGCATCATGTTTCCCGGCTCAGAATTCCTGCAAGCCCTCGACGACCTCGACACCGGCGCCATCTTCGACTTCGCCGTCAACCTCGTCACCTTAAGCCGCGAAATGGAATTCGTGCGCAACGACCGCGCCAAAGGCAACATCGACGACCAGTTCACCCAGCGCCGCGACGTACGCAACGGCGACGCCGAACTCATCGCCACCCGGCGCCAACTCGCCGAATACAACCGCCAACTCGAAGCCAACATCGACGAACGTCCCCTGCACGCCGCCTTCGTCATCGCCGTCGGCGCCCCCGACCCGCGCACCCTGGACTACAGCGTCAAACGCCTGCGCGAAGAACTCACCCAATCAGGCCAAATCGCCATCCGCCACTACCGCGGCGCCCAAACCAAACTGTGGGCGGCCTTCAACCCCGCCACGCCCACCCACAAAACCACCGTCGACCAATTCGCCCAACCCACCACCACCAAAAAATGGTCACGGTTTGTGCCGTTCACCTCCTCCATGGTCGGCAACAGCACCGGAATCCTGCTCGGGTTCAATAGAAACAACGCCCTCAACAGCGCAGTGCTGCTCGACCTGCCCGCCGCCGCCCGCCGCAACCACAGCCCCTGTCTGGTGTGCAGCGGCGCCCTAGGATACGGCAAATCCTATTCCGCCAAACGCATCACCCGAGCCGAAATCCAGCGCGGCACACAAGCATTCATCGTCGACCCCGGCATCGAATGGCAAAAAGCCCTCTGCGACGTCGACAACAAAGCCGTCATCGACATGGCGGGCAACCACTTCAGCTGCGACCCCCTGCGCACCTTCCCGCCCCACCAAGCCGGCAGCTACTGGCTGGACTACATGATTCCCATGATGAGCCTCGACCCGCGCAGCGTCGCGGTGAGCCGGCTGCGCACCATCTTGCAAGCCGATGCCCGCCAACGGCTCGGCATCACCAGCACCGCCGCACTCATCACCTACATCAGCCACATCCAAGCCCCCGCGACCGGCCCCGACACCCGCTCACCGCAAGTCGCCAAACTCGCCGACGACCTCGCCCCCATCGCCGCCGCCCTGCAATCGTGGGCCACCTACGACTTCACCCACGCCATCTTCGACGCCACCCTGCCCGTGCCCGACCTGGCCAGCCTCGACGTCACAATCTGGCTCACCGGCAGCCTCGATCTGCCCACCGCCGACGAAATGAACACCCCCCACCTCTACGAACGACTCTCCGACCGCAAACGCGCGTCCGTGGCCATCTACGGCATGCTCGTGCGACTGGCCAGAGTGACGTTCTTCGCCGACAGCGCCCGCTTCGGGCTCATCGTCCTCGAAGAAGCCGGCGCTCTGCTCAACTCCCGCGCCGGCGCCGACGACGCACACCTGATCAGCCGCCGCGCTCGCAAGCACTACACGGGGTTGCTGATCATCACCCAAAACCCGGTCAAAGACCTGGCCCTCATGGGCGATGAATTCATCACCCAACAGCTGATCATGCCGTTTGAAAACGAAGACCTCGCACGCCAAGTCGCCGCAAAAGTCGGCATCCGCCTCGACGACTACCCCGACATCGAAGAGTTCTTCCTCGCCCAGTCCTCACCCGAGGAAATGCGCGACCCCACCGCATTCGACGACGTCGACACCGGCGCTGGCGCCCACCGAGGCGCCCGGCAAGGCTACGGATTCTTCATCGACGAGTTCCGCCGCAAATCACCCATCTGGGTGGCCACCGAACCCGACACCGCCGTGCACCACGCCTACGACACCACCCCCGGACGGGCGGAATGACCACCGCCCCAACCACATTCGGCCAACGCGCCGCCGAATACCTCGGCTACCAAATGGCCACCCGGCCCCGCCTCCGGCGCCTGACCGCCTTCTGGATGATCACCCACACCCTGGGCGCGGCCGCGATCGGCGCCGCCCCACCCGCGGCCGCCTCCACCCTGGCAGGCGCGCTCAACTGGACCGGCGTCACCGACAGCCACGGCGTCCCGGTGGGCAACTACTACCTGTCAGTGGTCAACACCAGCGAAGCCATCACCAAAGCAGGCCCGGGCCTAAGCTTCGACCCCTCAAGCTGGGCCCGGTGGCTGGCCAACGCGCTGACCGTCGGACTGACCCACGAAAGCATCGTCGAAGTGCTGCAAGCCCAAGCCGCCATCTACATCTTCATGATCGCCATGTCGCTCTGGCTGTTGCGGTTCGCCATGTCCAACACCTGGCTGTTGTGGCTGGCCACCTGGTTTCGCCCCGTGTTCGAGACAATTCGGGTCATCCTGGCCGACCTGTGGGTCTTTCCCATCTGCCTCATGCTGGGTCTGGCAGTGGGCGCATTCCATATCCTGTGGCATGGCCGCAAAGGCTTCGGATCGGGAATCATCGTGTCCACCGTGGCCATCGGCGTGCTGGGCATCGTGCTCACCCACGACCCGCTGTCCGACCTCTACAGCGAAAACGGGCTGCTGACCCAAGGACGCAACCTAGGTTTCAGCGTCTCCCAAGCGGCGTTCAACAACGGCTCCATCACCACCGGCGGCGGCCAAGCCCAGCTTCAACACCTCACCGGCCTGATCGCCGACACCACCTTGCGAATGCCGTTGCAGCTGATGAACTTCGGCACCACCGTCGATGACATCGGAAACTGCGGAAACGCCTACACCGCGGCCATGCTCACCCCCCACGACGGCAGCGACCTCGCCGGCCCGGCCCACGCCATGGCCTCCTGCGGAGCACCACAAGCCCTGTCCTTCGCCCAGCACCTCAGCGGCGCCAACCTCGCACTCGGCAGCTGCTACGGCCTACTCGGGGCGATCTTCGCCTTCTTCGTCTGCTACGTCACCTACAGCTACGTCATGGTGTGCTGCGCGGCCTTCATCAACGCCCTGCTGTCCATCGTTGCCGCCGCGCCCGCCATGATCCACGGACACCCGCGCCGGCGTGCCGGCCGGCGCATCAAAATGTTCTTCAAACACGCCGCCCTGGTCTTCGCCTACACCACCTACATCTCCATGGCGGCGATGATCGTGCTGAAAATGGGTGCCCGCAGCGGCTACGCCGATCAAGTCGGCATGACCCACCCGCTGGCCCGGCTGTTCATGATCGCCATCATTTCCGTCGTCGCCATCGGCGTGTTCTGGTGGCTCAAACGCGAACTCGGCGACCACACCCGCCAGGACTTCACCCACTCGATCAGCGACCTCGGCCGCCGAGGCAGCGAAGGCTACCAGCGCGGACAAGACGCCTACGACCGCGCCCGAGACCTCAACTCGCGCGCACCGTGGGCCAACCAATCCGATACCCCCGACGAACCCGACCAGCCCCTCACCGGCCCCCCCGTCAACGGCCGCCCACCCGGCGGGCGACCACCCTCACCCGGAAGCCCGCGCTGTCCCACGCCGGACCCCACACCTAGTCCGCCCGCCGCCGGCTCCGGTGCGGGCGCGGGCCCACCAAGCGCGCCGGTTGCCGGCGCGGGCGCCGCTGACGGGGCAATGGTGGCCGGAGAAGCCGCGACCGCCGTCGTCGCACCCGAAGCCGTGGCCGCCGTCGCTGTCGCCAGCCAGGTCACCCAGCGCCTGCACCGCGACCACAGCCGTGGCGCCCGCGCGGACAGCGGCCAGGCCGCTCCGCCCAGCTCCTCACCCCAAGGCGGGGCCGGGGCACCGAACGTGGCCCAACCGGCCCCAGCACCAGCGACGGGCCGAGCCGGCACCACACGCCCCACCCCCACCGAGCGCGCCACCTCCGGACCCGCATCGGATCGTCAGCCTCACGACGCGCGCCCTCAACCCGACCGAAGCGGCGCGCCACTCGCCGACACCGAAACTCCCGTGAAAGGCCGCTAACACAATGACTGCCGACCCCCAGTCTGGTTGTTTGTCAACGGTTCTGGAATCACAGGCGCAGGCTTACTACTGGTCGCCAAAGCCGAACCTGAGCGCGCGGGTCAGGCTGGCCACGTACCGATCACGGATGCCTGGGTATTGTTCCTGAACCCATGGCTTGAGAATGTGCGACGGATGCGGCGCGAACCGCAGGTCGGGCGAGCCCTTGTTGCGTAGCCGTTGGCGCTCCCACGACAGCGGGTTCGTTTCGGGATAACGCGCCTGCAACACCGCCTGCGCGTCCTTGCCCAAGGCGATGATCAGTTTCGGCTGAACGATCTCAAGCTCACGATGCAGGTACGGCGTGCAATTCTTGATCCATTCGGGCAGAGACCGGTGATTCCTGGGGGGATGGCAGTGCACCACGTTCGTCGTGAACACGTGGCTCTTGTCTTTGCCGACGCTCGCCAGAGCCTCGTCGATCAGCTTTCCGCTGCCGCGGGTGAACGGAATCTGCGAGTCCATGCACGGTTTGCCGCAGAGGCTCTGCCCGACAATCACCACGGGCGAGCACACCGAGCCGAAGCCCGGCGCGGACTGGGTTTCGCCGGGCACGTTCATCGTCGGGCCGCAGCGCTGGCATGTTTCGATCCGCGCGTCGAGCCTTGCCTTGCGTCGCTGCCGAGCACGCTGGTCTGCGGTGATGGTGGTCATGGCTCGACCATTATCGCGGGTATCGTGCCGGCCGGTACCAAATCAGAAAGGGGGTTCGTCGTCCCATGAGAGGTCTTTGTCGAGCTCCAAACCGTCGTCGTCATCATCGTCGAGCGGAGGTAACGGCTTCAACCACTCGGTTGTGACCGACATGGTCCGACTGTTCGGCTCAGATGCCGCCGGAAGCTCCGTGACCTTTACTACGACGGGAACCTGCGCGGACACCCCGGAGAGTACGCAGACCCCGGTCGGCAGGATTGGTAGCGACTCAAACGAGACCCGATCGAGGTAGGCAACGGCTTTCTTGATCGCGTCGATGTCGAGGTCGTTGACCAGGCGATGCAGGAAGTAGTTGTGAAGTTGGGAGATGATCGTCGGCGAGATGTCGTGCGGCCGCTGGCTAGCCAGAGTCAAGAAGACCCCGAACTTGCGGCCTTCCTTGACGATCTCCTCGAACGTTTCAAGCCTGTAGTCCCTCCAGGCCTCGCTCTCGCGCGAGGACTCCAAGGACAAGATGTTGTGAGCCTCGTCGATGATCAGATTGAGATACTGATGGTTCTTGGGATCCATCTCCTTTTTGCGGTCGTAGAGGTGCTTGCATAGCAGCATCGGGATGATTTTGCGCATTGCCAGGTTCACGTCGCGCAGCGAGACGACGATCAGTGGCGTGTCGAACGGCTCATCGTCGGTAGCGACGATGAGTCTCTTGATGTCGGGCACGCGAGTCTCGAGCCGCTTGATCAGCGGAGCAAGGTGCTCGCGGTTCGAGAAGCCGCTGATGATATCGCTGTAATACTGGAGGACGATTTTGAAGCGGATCAGGTCGATTCCCGGCTCGATCGTTGCGAAGTCGATCGGGAGGGCGGTCACCTTGTCGTTCGTCAGCGACTCCCACGTGTGGTGGTCCGAATCGACGTAGTTGGTCCACTCGCCCCAGTAGAATTTGCGCATCGTCGCGTTGTAGTGCAGGTTCTGCTGGAAGTCATCAATCAGATCCGTCAGCTCCTGGGGAGACGCCGCACCTAGGCACGTTTGAATCTCGGCGAGCAGGTTGAGAACCGTCTGCCGATCCAGCGAGGTGTCGTTGCTCTTGGTAGCCCGCAACACCATGTCGCCGATCACGTCGAGCAGGTCGTCCGGCTCGGCCAGCGTCCGGTCCCAGTAATCGCTCGACAGAACACGCGCCAGGAAAGGCGCCTGGGTCTTCTCGGTTGCATTGAGAAGTACCGTCCAGAAGTTGATGTCCTCGACGGCGCTGGAAGGAAGGGGCAGTCGCTGGCCCGTTGCAGTGCGGGTACTCAGGGCGTACTCCCGCTTGTTGAGTACCTCAGTAACGACGGAAGATGAGCGAGGATCTCCATCGTCGTCGTTTCGGTCGAGATACTCGCCGTTGAAGTCGATGAGGACGAACTGGGACCGCTGTCTGAAAGTTTCGTGGTGGGCATACGCCTCGAAGAGCTGGTGGTACAGCTTCGCCAGCGTGTATGACTTTCCGCTGCCGGTGTTTCCAAAGATCCCGACGTGGCTCGCGAAGATCGCATTCACTCCGACGGATACGGGTTGGGTGGGCTCCATCGCGAGGACGCCGATCTCGATTGGCGTGTCGGACTCGCCCACGAAGGTGTGGATCAGGCCAAACTCTGTCCCCGTCAGGATGAAGCACTCGTTGTCGAGTAGGGGCATTTCGCGGACGCCGCGCGTGAACCGTCCGTCTTCGACGTAGCCGATGAGGCTAACGTCGAGCTGACGTGACATGGCTTCCACGCCACGTCGGTAGACCGTAGACGCGGCTCGGTCCTCGCTGATGACCTCGCCGTCAACCTTGGCGATCAGCTCGGAGAAACCCTTGACAATCTTGAGGTAGCTGCCGACAGCGACGTTCCGGACGATGCCGCCCTGGAAAAGCAGATGGGAGCTGTTCTTGAGCTTGTCGACGGCTACACGAACCCGCCGCCCTTCGACCGAGACCACTCGGCCGACGCGGAAGACCGTGTCTTGTTCCAGCACCTCACGCTCAAACATCGGCCCCCTCTTCGTTGGGGATGCGGATGTCGAGTTCGATTCGCTGATCGGGCTCGGGGAACTTGTCAGCGACGATCGGGGCGAAGTAGTCGTCCGTGACCACGTCCAAGGTCGCTTTGCGCTCGTCTCCATCGGCCGGCTCCGAAGGAGCCACGATCTGTATATTGCCGTTCTTTATGTCGTGCTCGCGTATGAGCTCGTGGTAGTCCGCTAGGCCGTTGCGTGAGTAGCAGAAGACGATCACCAGAAGGGTTGGGTTCGCCCGGGCTGCCCTGACAACCACGTCCCGAAGATGCTCGTCACGGAAAGAGAACCCGTGGACGAAGAGGACGCTGTTTTCCTTCTCCAACTCGTTCGCAAGCCGGCGGATGAGTTCGTAATAGGTCTCGTTGAGCACAGTCGTGGCGAACTTCTGCTTGTCGGGATTGACGATGCCGAGCCTGTCGTAAGCCGCCCTGAAAGCCGTGACGGAATCGGGCACTGCTTCGTCAGGCACTCTCGCAAGGAGCGCGGATACTTCGACTTCTTCGGGTTCAGTGATTGAAATCAGGTCCCGCTTCGCGGCGGCGAGCGCCGTTTGGGTATCGGACACCAGACTGAGGCCATGATCGAAGAAGATTTCCACCTTCGTCGGCGACCGTTCTACTTGCAGCCAGCCCGCCGAGCCATGGAGCTTCACAAGGTTGAAGACCGGAACTTCGGACCGCTGCTCGAATCGGCTGGCCATCCGGAACCGCAAAGTGTTGAAGTCTCCGAGGTCGAAGCGGGGGCGTATCTTCCCGCTGAAACCGTCGCTGAAGTCAATCCCCATCTGTTCGAAGGCGACTTCGAACAGCATGTCGACGTTGGTCGTGAAGATGTTGGCCTGCTTGGCAAGAACCGAACTGTGGCGCTTGAGAAGAATCCGGTTAAGGGTCCTGAGGAAGCGCGCGTATGAAGTCAGGACTGTCTCGGTTTCAGCCGTGCGTTCGATTACCTTGAGGTTCGGGGCCAAGACCTCCTCGAAGAAGTAGGCCTGGATCGAAGCGCGAACGATCGCCTTGGCTTCAGCACTGGCCTCGGCGTCGACAAGCTCAGTGAGTGCCTCTTCGATGTTGCCAAGGAGCCCGAAGAAAGCGCAGGGGGTGCCAGCGCCAATCAGGAAGTTGAGGTGTGAGTCCTGGACGATTGTGCGCAGCCGGTCTGTCGTGAGGCCGTCCGCCTGGCTGCCGAACACCGGCCTGTGGGGAACGCCGTTGACGCGCAGTTCCGTCATGAAATATCCGGTGAGGCTTCGCGGATATAGGTGAGCCCGAAAGCGACGACTTGCCTGAACTCCTGGCGACGGGCCCCGATGTCGAACTGGCTGCCGGACCCCTTCTGGAAGATGTCGAGGCCTCGACCGAGGAGGATCTTCCAGCCATTGTCAGCCCGGATGGACCGGTCGTGGATGGTCTCGTCCCACTCAACGTTGAATTTGATCCCGACTGACGCTGCCCCGTCCTGGATGTCCTTGAGCATCAATAGGTGCTGCTGCTGGAACTGGCCGGTGTCTTCCTTGGTCACAAGTGTCACCGAGATCTCGTCCGCTGGGTCCTTCGCGCGAGCCAGCAGGCCAAGTAAGTCAACGAGATTGCGGCCTTGGTGCGGCAAACGGATGTACGGATCAACGATGGTGATGTCGGCCGCGCCGCGAAGGTAAGGAAGCAGCAGCGCTTCGTAGGAGACACCGCGTTGGTTCTCCTGGAACTCGCGGTGACCCTCAAATAGCGGCGCAGGCTTCGACATTGACTCGATGGACGCAGTGACGAGAGCCTCCGACTCGGTGGTCTCGCCTTCCGACGAGTCGCCAGCCCTGCTGTCCTCGCGTCGCCGCTGGTGGTAGTAAGCCGGGTACTCGTCTTCTTCGAGCGTTGTGACTGCGTACCACTCGCCGGCTTTGTCGAGGTAGCCGAACTTCACGTCGGCCATCGTGGTGTCGATGCGAAGGATCTGATCCTTTACGCGCTTTCGGCCTTCGATGGCGAACCGGAGGATTTCCTCGATCTCCCCCTTCGTCGCTTCCCCATGTGGGTAGAGGATTTTCATCAGGCCGGAGAAGGTTTTGTGGATACCGTCACGGTCGCGGGTGGAGATGTCGGAGGCAAGCGTGAAGTGCTGCTGGTAGCGGTCGGAGTAGTCAGCGTTCCGCATGGATTTGAGGATTTCAGCGATGTAGTCGACGACGAATCCGTATCCGTTGGAGAACATCTCGCCGCGGATGGTGTCGACTTCCCAGCCGGGAATGTAGTGGTGCAGGCGGTCGAGGTAGGCCGAGTCGTGGTAGCTCTCGGGTAGCTCGTCGAAGAGGTCTGAGTGTTTGAGCATGTAGGGCACGTTGTGCGAGGTGTTGCCGACGAAGACCATCGATGCCTCTGCGCCAAGTGTCTCGACGCCTCGGGAGAACGATTTGTTCGCCATGTAGTTCTTCATGATGTCCACGAGTGCCTTGTCGGTGCGCTTCTTCTTGCCCGCGAACTCGTCGAAGGCGACAACGTCCCAGTAGCCGACCAGGCCGATGCGGCCGTTGGAATTGTTGACGAAGAGTTTGGGGACAGTGACTTCTCCACCGGAGATGAGCATGCCGTGAGGCGAGAACTCCGAGAAGATGTGCGACTTGCCGGTGCCTTTCGGTCCGAGCTCGACGAGGTTGTAGTTGCGCTCGACGAATGGGATGAGGCGAACAAGCTGGATGAGCTTCGCGCGACGGCCGAACAATTCTGGGTTGAACCCGATTGACTGGATCAGTAGGTCGATCCACGCTTCGGTAGTGAACTCGCGACGGGCGGCGACGTAGCCCTCGAAGTCGAAGGTGGAGAGCTGGATCGGCTTGATCGACCCGAGAATCCACGGCACGACTCGAGCGTTGTCACCGTGGAAGTACTCGATGTCGCAGATGCACCACACGCCGCCGACGAGGAGCTTCGGGTGGGCCGTGATCGTGGCGGGTTCGACGACAACCTGTTTGATGCCGAGGTTGGCAAACGTGGCCTCGTAGACGTCATCCTTGTCGTTCAAGGTGACAGTAACCTTGTCGATAATCTTGTGGCGTCCGCGCTCGCGGATCGTTGACTTCACCAGTTCGGACTGATTGCGGTGAACGTAGTGGTCAGCAAGGATCTGCCGGACCGTGTCGATGCCCACCTGGATGGTGGCTTCGTCGTCGGAGGCGGCGTACTGACCAAGTAGGTACTCCAACACGTACGTCGGCACGATAGCGTTGCCCTTGACCGCCTTGACTAAGTCTTTGCGTACGACCGCGCCCGCGAAGTGCTGGTTGATCTTGCGGTCGAGTGCCGACGGAGCCGGCGGGACATCGGGAACTGCTTCATCGATCGCCATTTCGCTGATCTCACTGACTTCGCCCATTGCTGCACTCCTTTAGAAGTCGAAGTCGGTGGCGAAGGAACGCTTGAGCGTGTACATCGCCTTGGCGTAGACGCGCCACTGGTTGGTGTTGGGGATGCGCTCTTCGAGCCGGAACTCGACCGCTCGGTTGTTGTAGTCGTTGGCATCCTGGCTGAGCAGCATCCGAGCGCTCTGGTAGCGATCACGCTTGTCGGACGACGCCTGATCGAACGTCATCTCGATCTGGTTCGAGATCAAGGTCTCGCCGGCATAGAGGCCTGCACGAACTGTGCGCGGCTGTACTTTCTCGCTTACCGGCTCGGGCTGGAACAGGCGGACAACAACCTGCCCTGTCGTGATCTTGTCGGACTCCGGCCACACCTCGACGTTGACGAGACGGGTATCGCTCTTACGCTTCTTGTTGACAGCGAGAACCGGCACGACGATTTCCTGAAGTGTCGCGCCGCCGTGGACGAATCGCGAGCCACCGCCGGCCAGGCGGAGACGGTGGATCGACTTGGGGACCTGTACCTCCAGATCGCCGTCAAGCCCGAGCTGCGCGGAGTTGAACGTCGTGAATGCGATGTCAACCTTCAGCCCGTGGCCGAGGACGTAGCGCTTGTTGGTCACCTTGATGTCGTCACCGTGCGGTTGCATCGATAGGAAGAACGAGTCAGCAAGCGCTTCATCTTGGAACAAGAAACCGTGGTCAGCCGTGACGAAGATGTTGGTGGCGTTGGCATTCGCGACCTTTTTCACCAAATCGACCAAATCACGGAGGGTGTCGTCCACTGCCTCGAACACCTGCCGCTCCGAGATCGGGTCATCTCCGGTCTTGTCGATCCGGTTGTGATAGACGTACAGCACTCGATTCGATCTGAAGAGTGCGCGACGCTCGTCCGCGGTCATTCCCTTAAACTGCTCGGCCTGGACCGCTGAACCGCCCACGCTTTCAAGGATTTTGCGGCGGAATGCAGTTCCATTGGTGGGTTGGTCGTCCGCGAGCACCGTCTTCGCATCAGGCGAGTGCTTCAACGTCGAATGCGGAAGCAGCGCGGCCATTCCCAGCTGCGTGTAGCTCGGCAGCACCCCCAGGACCGCATCCAACGAGGCGTCGAAACGATCCTCCTGACGGATCCGGGAGCCGAGCTCCTCGGCCGCCTCGTAGCGAAGCGCATCGGAGATGATTACAACGGCCTTCTTATCGCCATCGCGCACCAGTGGCTCGATGTAGTCGCTATAGAAGGAGGCTTGCGGACGGAGTACCGACGAGGTCCACTTGTCCGCTGAGTCAACCTTCTGCTGCCAAGCGTTGCCGAGCTCATAAACGAACTTGTTGGTGTAGCGCTTCTCGACCTGCTCCCGCAGAGCCTCCAAAGGCTTCGGGTACTCGGCGGTGCGCGCCGCAAAAATGAACTGCCGATAGAGCTGGTCGACGCGAAACCACTCACGCCGGTAACGTTCAAGCGCCTCGTCGAACGACTGCGCTGCGAGGTCAAGCGACGCCAGTTCGGTCAGTAACTCCGATGCACTGGCGATCGCCATATACAGCTGCCGATAGCCGTCGATCCACACGCTGCTCTGCCGTGCACGTACAAGTTCGGCGACTTCGCGTGCCGATATGGTCTGCTCGGCCACCGCGCGAGCCAAATCACTGATGATCTTCTGGTCGGTCTCCTCGAAGATGTCGACGGACACGAGGTCGCGGAAGCTGACATCTTCAATAGACGAGGCATAGTCGAGGTCGCGGGCCGCGCGCTTGGCGACGGTGACAAAAGCCTCTTGGCTACGCCTGTCGTTCCGAAGGCTCGCAAAATCAAGCTGAATGTTCTGGAGGCCACCCGGTCGATCCGATTTGAACCCCTCGATCGCCTTCCGAAAGATCCACAGCACAAGGTCATCGACACTTGGTGACGAAGACTCGTATCCATAGATGGAAGCAACACCACGCCAATAGAAATCGTCCAGCCCGTAGTCGACGAGTGCGTCGTACTTGATTCGCTGCCCCGTGCCGTTCTCAACCAACAGTGCGCGAGTGATCTCTAGGAGACTGTGCTCGCGCTGCCCGAGCACGACGGCGGTGATCTTCGCTCGAAGCTTGGCCGGATCGTCCTCAGGGCTCAGGAGAGCCTTCAGGCTCTGGACTCGCTTGGTGGCGTTGAAGAACTTCTCGTGGGAGCGGACGACCTCATCGATGCCCTCGACGGTAAGCCCAAGATCTTGGGCGACCAAGGACGTGCGATCCGCCGTGAAGACCCCGTAAGCCAATTCCAGATCCAGCAACCAGTTCCCTACGCCATCAGGAACCTGTCCGGAGCGGTACACGAGGAACTTGCTCGTTGGCTCGTCGTGCAACAGCCGGTCCTTGATGCCGTATTCGTTGTTGGTAACCCGGATCGTCTGCACACCCGGCAGCGCAAGATTGTGTAGGTCCCCGGCGTACTGACCCTCTGGGTCGTGCCAGAACACGACGCGGTAGTCCTCGAAGCGACGCTCCAGATGCGGTCGGACTGTAGCGATTTCGCTCATTCGCTTGCCTCAAGTCCGGGAATCTTCTTCAGAGCGGCGCCGAACTTCGGGTAGTTCACCTTCACACCGTCGTCCAGATCGATTTCGATCTGGTGCGACGCCAATGGGTAGAGGACGTCGTGCTCGTACTCGTCGAGCTCCAGCAGGACCTTGCGGAGCCGATCCGTTTCCTTCTGCGCCGCCGCCTGCTGCCGAGGGGTACCACCACCGGCGGCAACGAGGCGCTCTTGGTGCTCAAGGCTGGACCTTAGCTTGGCCTTGAACTCGCGCAGGTACTCATTTAGCACGGTCGAAACTGTCGACGGCGTGTAGCGGTGCACGTAGATGAGCGCATTGAACGAGCCCTTAGGGCTTGAGAAGAGCCAATAGATCGGGCGTTTCTTGTAGCGCTGAACGTGGTCCTTGTAGAAGGACTTCACGAAGTAGTCGCGCAGGTCCTTCACCCCCAGGGATTCGGTGACGAATCGGAGGTTCTCCTCAAAATGCTGTTCGCCGAAGGCTGCACGCAAGAACTGGCGGAAGCGGGCGACCATGTCGTCCTCGAACCAGTCGCCGTCCACGATGGGGATGACGTTGTCCTTGTCCGGCATGAACGTGGGCGAGGAAACATTTGCGAGGTAGTCCTGCAACGTGGCGCCCTCATCAGCGAGGATTAGCCCCGGGGCGTCGAGGCTGTAGCGGCCCATCATGCACCCGACCGCGTAGGACACCAATTCCTTTGCCAGGTCGCTGAAGAACAGCGTCCGGTAATCCTCCTCACTGCGCTCCACACCCCTTGTTGGCGCATACCGAAAGTAGGGGTTCTGCGTCAGCGAAACCCGACTGAGCGGAACCATGCACTCCACTTCGTCCTCAAGCCCATAGAGCCTGGCGAAGTATTGGTTGTTCTCCTCCTCCAACTCTTGCGCACGTTTAGTGGTGGCGACAGCATTGTCCCAACGGGTCTTCGCGTGCGCCTCGAGGGCGCCGGCCCCGAACGCCACAAGCGGATTCACCCCGAAATCCCACGACGTCTCAAACAAATCCCAATCACACCGAAAAGTCGAAACAAGCTCATCAACAAGCGGTCCGACAACAGACGAATCCGCTGGGACAATAGGAATCTTGCCAACGTCGCCGATTTGAGCATGAATCGTCGGCGAAACTATCGCCAAGAACTTCGGACATACTGAAGAATTCAAGAATCCCTGAACACCGTTGCGTGCCGGCTCGCTGGGAAACAACGACATTCCGGAGACATCGTATACGAAGCCATCTGGGAACATACGAAACGGAGTCAGGCCCGATGATACGTCTGACCAGGAAATGCTTCGGCGAAAGTAGAAATTCGGATTACGAATAACTGACCGGGGCCGGAAGTCCCACAGATCCTTACCGTCGTCTTCCCAGTTGACAACGTAGTCTTGATTACCCCACCATCTGCGGAACGGACCACCCTTATTGTAGGGGAACCACTTCTTGCCAGATTCTTTTGCTTGCTGTCGGCTCTTCATGCCGAATCCAATCCGACTTTCACATACTTCAAACCATTGTCGTAGGAATCGGTTATTGTCCGCGGTGGCGAGGCCTTGTCGAGGGGAGGCGATGTCGGCGAGGCGAACCCCTTTGGCAAATGCATTCTTCATTGCACTGGAGAGCCAGTAGGCGATTGGCGCGTCTGGAATAAGTTTATAATCTGACTGTTTCGTCTCAAAGTGGTGGTACTCAGGATCACGAAACAGTCGCTCAATGACTTCTGGTTTGCGGACTTGTACGTGCTCGTCAAACAATCTGCGATATGTCGCTCGGTATCCGTCCGGCGCTGGGGCGTTGGTGACCGAGAATGCATCCGAGCCGAAGTCGGAACCGAAAATACCTCGCCCGAGGTGAAGAAACGACTCGATCCGTTGGCTGTCGAGAAACCATTCGCGAAACGCGGCGAAGGTTGAGAGGAACATCCATGAGGGCAGAACGATCATGCCCCACTGGCCAGACTGCACAGAGACTTCCGTCGCCCGGACCATGAATGCGGCTAGTAGGTCGTTCTTAGCGCCGGCGTAATTTGTTTCCACCCAGTTTTTCAGCTTCGGGGCCATGTTTCGGGCGGCGAGGTAGGGGGGGTTAGCGATCACTACGTTGTATTGTTGGTCGACGAGAGCTTTCGCTTGGCGCACTAGGTCGCGGGCTTGGATCGCATCGTTGGTGGCGTAGAGGTCGGCGGCGTTGGCCTCGAGTGTGTCGAGGGCGTTATCGAGGGCGGCGAGGGCGGCGGCGTTGACGCGGATCAAGGAGCCGAAGTAGTTCGCGTCGACGAAGCTGTAGAGCAACCGGCTCACCGCTTCGGCATCGGCCGGCGATCCATCGGCTCGCGGCTGCGTCGTGACTGTCTCTACGATCCGCTGGACCGAGGTCGGTTCGAACGTGATCGGGCGAATCCAGATGATGTCCGGCTGGATTCGCCGTTGCAGGAATCGGCGGTCACGCCCACGTGCCTTCATGGCAAGCGCAAACGAGGCGAGCTGTGCCGCCCGGTCGTCAACTTCCAGCCCGCGGAGGTTGTGGGTGAGGATTAGTTCGGAAATCGAGCTTGGTGTGTAGCCCTCCTCTTCGTAGATCGCATACAAGAGATCGAAGGCGTAGGTGAGCATGTGGGCGGAGCCGCAGGCAGGGTCGACTACCCGGATCTGCTCCGGGGAGCTCACAACGATGCCCGTGTCTTGTTGTCCCGCTAGCGGTTCGACGTAGTACTCCATGCGATCCCGTAGTCGACTGGAGGGGCGAGAACGCAACCACAACCGCCCAAGCGAATTCTCTACCAAATAGCGAACAATCCAGTGCGGAGTGAACAGCTGGGTGACCGGCGCCAGGTTATCGGCGCCGATCGGCACCTTGGAATCGTTGATCTGCTCCTTGAGTTCGATGATGTAGAACTGGTAGAGCCAGCCAATCACCTCGACGTCTTGGCACACGTCCTCGCTCAACACGTTGATGGCTCGGTTCAGCACCGAGTCATCTGCGAGCAGATTGGCCGGGATGAGCAGCTCGGTGAAGTCGCCCTCGCGCTCGAACATGAAGGGCATGGCACGGTTCCAGTGGCGGCAGTACTCGGTGAGCAGCAGCGCGTAGGCCTCGCCCTGCGGGTCGTCACTGCGGCGGGTTCCATTGAGCAACCCCGTGACAGATTCGCTCCTCTTTTTGCTGACCACCTCGGCGTCGATGTTGCCGCGTTTGGCCTCAGCGAGGACCTCTGGCTGCCCAACGTCGACCCCAGCTTGGGGCGAGACGACTCCAATACCGGTGTAGCCGTTGGCGTCCATGAATCGCAGAGCGATGATCCGGTTGAACCAGGTGTAGGCGACCCGGTCTGCCACCGCCGCACGACCTCTGTCACCACCGCCTGCAGCGATGACTGCCTTCTCCAGGGCTGCA
The DNA here is from genome assembly GCF_900078675.2 of Mycobacterium interjectum. Classification (GTDB taxonomy): domain Bacteria; phylum Actinomycetota; class Actinomycetes; order Mycobacteriales; family Mycobacteriaceae; genus Mycobacterium; species Mycobacterium interjectum. The sequence continues at coordinate 990,144 of NZ_LT546237.1, read as the reverse complement.
ACAGCTTTGGGCTGCTCGACTCTCTCCGGTGACGCCGGGGCCAGCACCACGGCGATGCGTGCGGTGACTTCGCGAATCAGCGCGGTGCGCGCCCATACAGCGAAGGATTTCAGCGGTGCGGTTTCCATCAGAGTGAGATTCGCTTTCCGTCCTTGAGCGCCTGGATCAGCGCAGCGCGCAGGGCAGTGAGGTACTTCTCGACGTCAGTGTCTGTTTCGAGAACGCCGGATGCTCCGGGCACGTTGACTGTCTTGATGGAGACCGTCCGCTTAGGGGGCGGAAGACCACCACCCTGTCGAGAAGCAGCGAGCTGATCGAGCAGCGACGGGTACACACTGTCTTCGAACTCGGCCCCGATCTGCAGGATGAGTGCGATCTGACCTTCTGCGCCGACTCGCGAGAGCACCTGGTCGATCTTCTGAACGACGCCCTGTTGAGCCTCGGCCGTGGCCTTCTCGTAGAAGGTGCTGCCGATTAGTTCAGCCTTGCGGTCGTCGATCGAGGTGGTGAGGGTTGCCCTGTTGGCTGCGACAACTTCGTCGACCTGGCTGCGGATTTTATCGGTCGCCTGCTTGAGATGCGCCATCCTGTTGCCCCGGAAGGCATTCGGGTCAGCGAGCGCGCTCCTAACGGCCTCGTCACTGCCGTTCGGCAGGTAACCAAGGTTGCTGCTGTGCGTAGCGAGCATTGCCACGGCCTCGTCGTAGATTGTGCGTTGCGCGCCGTTGAGGAACGACTGGATCGGATCGATGACGCTCTCCTTGGCGTCGAGCAGGTCGTTGCCAATGTTGAAGTCGGCGAGGTACCAGTCGTCGGTCTTGCCCACCGTCTCTTCGAGCAGACTGATGGGGCCGTTGAGCTGCTCAACGAAGGGGTACTTCGAGCCAGTGACGGTGGCCTTGAGTTCGTCAAGCTTTCCCTCCAGCTTGTCGGCGCCGTGGCGGGCGAGCTCCAGCGGATCTTTGGGCGCGTCGGCTTCGTCGAAGAAGTCGGTGCAGAACTTCCGGAAGGCCGTGACCTTGCGTTCGTCGAACGTTTTCTGCGGAGCGACGACCGCATGCGAGTGCTTCTGCGTGTTTCGCAGCGCGCCGGCCACTTCGCTTCGTTTGAGCACATTGCCATCCACTGTCAGGGTCACCTTCGAGGCACCGATCAGATAGGCCACGAACACCTCGATAGAGGCAAGGTCCCAGCCGTAGGGCTTTGTCTGGAAGTTGTCGACGATCGTCTTGACGGTGACCTGTTCGCCCAGTGCTTGCTTGCGGAGGATGAACGCCAGCACCTCCTCGCTGGGGGTGGAGAGCTTCGTCCATCCCGCGGCGTCGAAGAGACCACTGTCGGGGTTGGCAGCACCAGCCACCTGCTGCTCGCTGTAGGTGACACCCCCAAGTAGCTTGAGCTGGGTATAGGTGCGGCTGACGAGATCCTGGAAGCCGTCAGATACACGGGCGAGCGCGTCCTGCGAGCTTGAGGACACATCCGTGGCGTTGATGACCAGTGCCGACTTGCCCACAGCGCGGCCGACGCGCTCGATGAGCTCCTTCTCGCGGTCGACGTTCTGTGCAGCCCTCGACCGAAGGATTTGATCCTCGATCGCCGTGAGCGATGTGGTCTGCTTGCGCTTCGTGTACTTCTCGGTCTTGATGAGCAAGCGCAGATCCGATAGCACGCGCTCATCTGGTTCGAGGATGACGCGCAGCTCGTCCTTCCCGGCGCTGTGCATCCGCGTCTCGTCCGGCGTGTATGGGTACTCCGGCGTGATGAAGTGGATCGACAGTTCGCGTTGGGGTCCGTGGACCTGGTCGTCGAGCTTAAAGCCGAATGGGAAGTCTTGGCCGTTCTTGGCGTAGCGGAATTTGTTGGTCTTGATGACGTCGCCGGAGAGAATCTTGAACAGTCGTGCGCTCACTTCGGAGGCGTCGATGTCGACGTTCTTGATCTCTTCTTCGATGACCTGCTCTTCATTGGTCAGGTACTCGTAAATGTTGCCGTTGCGCTGGACGTATGTCTGCGTCTCCAGCAGGATCAGCGCTTCCTTGACATCTCCCGACAAAGCCGGGAGATCGAGACCGAAGCGGTCGTAGACGAGCACGGTCAGGTTGCGAGGTGTCGCCTTGAAGCTCTCGACGTACTTGACGAGGAAGAGCGCCTTAAGCAGGCGGACAGCCAACTTCGTGACCTTCGAATCGGGATTCGGCAGGTCGCGCTCCGCGCGCAGGACAGAGTTCTGGGCGGCCGACTTCAACGATGCCCGGATGCCGGCGAACATGTGGTCAAAGGTCGACAGACGCCCGACCTCCACGTCACCGATGTCCTTGGCAACCTGCTGGACCACACCGAGCATCGACCGCTCGCCGACCGAGCGGTTGCGACCCTCAAAAACGTTGTGGTCGGAGATACCTTCGATCGCTGCTTGGAATAGCGGAAACTGGTAACTGACAAAGGGATAGGTGTCGACGAAGTGAGCTTCGTCGGTGTAGTTGCGGTAGGTCTTGGCGCCGTCGACGAAGTCGAAGAGTGTCTTGAAGTTTGCCGACTCGTTGGCATAGATCGCTCTGAGTGCGGCGGCACCGGTCTCGTTCTTCTCGAGCAGGCGCTTGCGGATGACTTCTTCGACGTCTGCGCTGGTGAGCTTCACGCGGGTGTTGAAGCGGGCCTGGATTTTGGAGAAGTCGTTGCCCTGTTGCCTGGTGCGGTCGCCGACGACCTTGTCCATATCCTCCTGGGAAGTCACGAACACCCACGCGCGGCCCTGGCACTTCGTGTTGAGGCTCTCGGCGATGGTTTGAAGGTTGAGCATCAGGTGAGTGTTGGAGCCGATGAATTGGCCGACCTCGTCGACGAAGAAGTTGAGCCGGAAACCCTCGGGCTGCTTGTCCAGCCAACCCCTGATCTCGTCGGCGAAGTCCTCGATGGAGACGGAATATTCGTTGCGGTACTTGGTGAGGATGTTCGCCGGTGATCCTTGGTTTTGACTGCTGATTTCGGCATACGCCTTGGCCACGTTCGGCTCTTCCAGGACCCCTTCCTCACGCCCTTGGGTCCAATCGCGGCCAGCGATGCGCTTGTAGGCCACCTTGAACGCTTCGTACTGGCCGCGGTTGTCGAGGTCACGCTCGAAGCGAGCGACATGACCCTGGTTGCCGAAATAGCCGCGACTCTCGTCGAAGACCTTGACGAACACCTTGAGTAAAGCGTCGGTCTGGTCTTTCGTGATGAGCGTCGCTTTCTGGTCGATGTTGAACAGCAGGCTCTTGGCCGGGATGCGTTCTGCCTTGGTCAGCAGGGCCGGCAAAAAGGCGCCAGTTGCCTTGGCGCGGAAGCTTTCCGCGACTTCTGCTCGATCAAACTCCTGGCCTTCGACGTCACCGAGGAGATGGGCGAGCATCTTCAATAGATGCGACTTACCGCAGCCGAAGAAGCCGGAGATCCACACACCGTTGGCGTTGGTGTAGTTCGTGTAGGACTCAAGAAGCAGCTCAAGGCCTTTGGCCGCCTCATTGGTCACGACGTACTCGTCCACCTCGGTGCCCAGGTGCGCGGTGTCGTCCGCCTTGATGACACCTTCGATTGGGCGTTGCACGTCCTTGGCGAAGATCTTGTTGAGCAGCATCGGATTCACGCTTCCTGTTCCAAGATGTTCTTGGCTCGGTAGTACTGGTCGTCCTTCAGCCGCCCGAACAGAACGAGGGAGGAGCCGAGGGTGTCGGACTGCTCGTAGCGGCCAGGGAAGAACATGAGCATGGGCTTGCCGGTCACGACGCTCTGCAGGTTGTTCAGCACGTTGTGCGACCGGATGTATGGGAATACCTCGCCGATGCCAGTGAGGAAGAAGATGTCGAACTCGCCGTCGTCGATTTTGGAGCGGATCGCCGGCGCGATGTGCAGCTGCGGATCCAGCATGCCCTGGAGCAGTTCGCGGAAGTCTTCCTTGTCCTGGTCAGGCTCCGCGGCCAGGACACGCTCCCAGACGCCGCGCTCCTTGAGGATCTCGACGGAGAGGTCGTAGAGGTTGACCTCACAGACGCTGATGCCCTTCTGGCTCAGCCTGTTCTTGATCCGCTTCCTAGCGTGCGCCACGGCGAGGGCGTCCTCCGGTGCATACGGATAGATGAAGAAAGGAACCTCGTTGCTGAGGCCCTCCATCTGGAGGAACCGCTTCCCGCTTAGCACCGCGAGCATGTGCTCCTCTTGCTTGGTCAGGTCGTTACGGTTCACCGCGCACCACCTCCCGTCGGAAAGAAGCGGATGTCGCTCGGCGTGCGGGCGGCCAGCGCGTCGTTGACTCGGGTCGACAGCACCACCTGGAGGATGCGGCCGTCTTCGCTCAGGAGGCCCGCCTCGACGAGCATGCGAAAGACATTGGAGCGCAGCTTGCGCAGGGTAGAGTCCTTGACACCAGCGACTTCCTCGTGCCAGAGCGCCTTGCTAAGGATGAAGCTGTCGAAGTCGTCGTGATCGAGCGTCGGAGTCAGCAGGAGGAAGCGCTCGCGAAGCACCTCCTCGGCGAACTCGCCGATCAGGTCGTAGTGCCGGCAAGCGGCGGCCCACAGTAAGTGACCGCGCTCCGATGTCGTCGAGTCCACAAGCAGCTCAAGTTCGCACTCGGTCAAGACGGCGAGACGCTGGGCCACCTCGCGTGCGCGCCTGTGCCCGGTAGAGACGGTACGGGCCTGGAGGAGGTTGTCCTCTTCGATGAGCTGGCGGACCTTGGCCCAGTCGTGCTCGCGGAGGTAGATCGGGGCGGCGATGAGTGCTTCCCGCATAACGAGGGCACCGGTGGTGAACGACAGCGCGTAGCGCGATGCGCGCGGCGTGTCCGTCATCGTGTGCACCTCCTTCAGGCCATGAACAAAGTCGATCAGGGTATCGCCACCGTCAGACATTTCCGCCTACCGGCGACCAGTAGCGCGTCACTCGGTCGGGAGCGGCTCGTCAGAGATGGCTGCTCCGCCGTTGCGGACCCACCCGTCGACCTCGCTCGCCTGGAACTTCCAGAGGCGACCGACCTTGTGGGCGGGCATCGCCTTGTCGGAGATCCATGAGTAGACCGTGTCCTTCGTGACGCCAAGGTGGGCGGCGATGTCGTCGGCAGACAACCAAGGTTCGGACAAAGCAGATCCTCCGCTCCGGCGAAACCCGATTTAACTGGGGATGACCGAGCCTAGCCGAGGATGATGCCGGTTTTGTGGGTTATTGACGTATCGTCGTGAATACTCCAGCAACACGAGGTAGACAAAGCAGGGAAGCGCGGTGAGCGCATCGAGGACATAATGGCCGGCCTCGACAGCAAGGATCTGGAGCTGCGCCGCCGGTCGTGCAGCAGGCCAAGGTCAATCCACGAAGCAGTTCGTCGAGTCCCCTGACTTCGACGACGCCGTCACCGGCGCGGTCGCCGACAACCGCGGCGCGCACGAGAAGATGAGCGATTACTTCCTCACCAACGCGCCAGGCCGGTCACGACTGATCTCCGACATCGCCAAATGCTTCTACCAAGTCGTCTCCTCGCAGTGAAGTGCTCGGGATCAGACGGCGTCCGTCGTTACGCTGCACCAAGTGTGCAGTCGTGAGCATCTGCTCAGGCCAACGTAAGTCAGGTGTGGGTAAGACGAGCGAAATACCACTTTTCGCCTCATTCGGAGCGCTTCTCGGACACCGCTGCACGTAAACCCTCGGCCAGGTCCTCGCGGGTCAGCTCGCGCAGCCGTTGCAGCTGCTCGGCGCTGACCTCGACGTCGTCGCTGGCCAGCAGGTCATCGAGCTCGGTGGTGTCGAGGCGGTCATTGCGGTGATCGCGGGCCTTTTCCACCACGTTGCGCACAAACCCGGCATTGCCCAACACGTCTATGCCGCGGATCAAATCGCCTTCGGCGGTGATGTTTTCGTCGGCATAGAACCTCTCGAAATCCGGGCGCAGCACCTCAACGGCCTCATCGGTGGTCACGTCTTCGTCTTCGCCCACCATCAGCTTGGTCAGCTCGATCAGCTCGGGCGGGGTGTAGCTGTGGAACTCGATCACGGTCGAAAACCGCCGCCGCAGACCCTGATTGACTTCCAGCATCCGCGCGGTGGCTTTGGCGTAGCCGGCGCCGAACACCACCAGCTCGTCGCGGTGATTCTCCATATACAGCAGCAGCGTGTTGATGATCGCGTTGCCGTACGGGTCGCCGGTGGAATAGCCGCGCTCGTGCAGCGTGTGCATCTCGTCGAAAAACACCGCCCCACCCAGAGCCCCTTCGAGCATCTCTTCGGTGTTCTTCTCCGCATCAGCCATGTAGCGGCCCAACAACTTGGCGCGGCTGGTCTCCACCACCAGCGGTTTGCGCAGCACCTTAAGCCCGCACAGCTGCTTGGTGAAAGCCCTTGCCACCGACGTCTTCCCGGTCCCCGGCGGACCCAGCAACAACGTGTGCCGAGAGGTCACCGGCACCCGCAGTCCCACCTTGGCGCGCGCCAGATTGACCTTCGTGGTCGAGCGGATGCGTTTGATTTCCCGCTTGGCCGCCTCCATGCCCAGCATGGCGTCCAGCTCGGCTTGCCCCTCGGCCAAATACTCCGAGGCCTTCTCGGCGTCGCGGGCCGTCTCGGTCTCTAGTCGGCTCGGGGCGCTTGCCGGGTCCCACGGGTCGGAGCGCGCCTCGATGGTTTCTGGGTCGGTCAGCACCAGCCGGCGGGTCGCGTCGTCCATCGCCTCGCGGGCCGGGGTGAATTTCGGGTCGCGCGAATACACCCGGCGCAGCAGCTGGGCGGCCTCATCTTCGCGGCCCAGGTGGCGAAGACACATCGCCTGGGTGTAGAGGATCACGGTGGCGGCCTGGGGCACGCGGTCATCGCCGGCGGCTCTCTCCCCGCGGCGAAACGCATCCTCGAACACCCCCAGCGACGCCAACGCTGTGGTGGCCATCGCGGTAGCCGCGCACTCGTATTCGGCCCGATACCAACGCTTGTCGACCCGGAACAGGCGCAGCACATCGGTCCAGCGTTGGGTGCGGAAATGCAGCAGCCCGGACACGTAGCAGGCCATGTCGGCGTCAAAGGGATCAGAGGGCCTGCCAGCCGAGCTGAGCAGCTCATCAGCTTGGCTGTAGTTGGCTTCGCGGATCAACACTGTCGCGTACGCGCAGCGCAGCGCATCCACCGAGCTGATCGGCAGCTGCAAAAACAGTCCGTCGAACACCAAGGGGCGAAAATCGGCGCCCAGCACCTGCAGCCGGCGGATCTCCCATCCGAAGGTTTCTGCGGCCGCCCAGGCCCCGGCCAGGACCTCAACCGTGTCCTCACCGGCCAGCACCCGGCCCATCCAGCCGTCACACACGCTCGGTTCGGCGCGGGTAACCGTGCGAAACATCTCCGCGGCCACCTGCCGGTTATGGCTAGGCACCAAGCCGCCCACACCGATGCCCGATGCCAGCAGCCCGCGGCGAAAAGCGCTGCGGGCCGGGGTTTCTGCGTCAATGCCTGTCATGGTCAGCTTCGAATGCTAGCCCGTTAGGCTGCCCGGCGTGGGCCCGCGTCGGTCACGCGGCGCTCATAATCGAGGTTGATGCGTAGCCGATATTGAAACGCCCATGTGCGGATCACCGCCGCTCCGGCGCTCTCCTGCTCGATATGAATATCGGCGCCGCTGGCCGAGCGTCTGCCGACCGTGCGCACCGTGACCGCCGCCCCCGCCGGCGCCTGGCCGCCCACCCCGTCGTAGACGATCACATACGGGTACAGCGAGGCCGGTAACTGCTCGGCCAGCCCCGCCGCGCCGACCACCTGTAGCCCGGCCCCGGTGACCGGCTGCCAGCGTTGGGGGCGATTGGTGCACACCAGGACCTGGTAGCCGGTTGCGGCCGCGCGCAGCGCCACCTGCACCAGCAGTGCGAACTCCCCGGAGATCGTCACCGTGGCCAGCTCGGTCGGGTCACGCAGATCAACCAGCAGCGGGTGGCCGCTGGCAGTGGTGCNGCCCACCAGCCCGGCCGGCCGCCGACAGCCGCGCCCGCCGCCACCACCGCGACGTCGACGACGAACAACGCCACCAGCCGCGGCCAGCCGGCCGCCACGCTCAACGGGAAGGTTGACTTCATGAGCGGGCCCCCCGCCGGCGCATCAATGCTGCCGAGCCCAGTACCACCGAACCCAGCAGCGCCAGCCCGCCCACACCGGCGCCGGCCACCCACACCGGGGTCATGTCGCGGCCCACCTTCGGCGGTGCCAGTACCAGCGGGGCCGCTAAGCGTTGCGGCCCAACAGGTTCCCCGGACGGCAGGTCATAGGTCAGGGCGGCCACCGGGTCGACGATGCCGTGCCCGACCTGATTATCCACCCCGCGGGCCGGCGCTCGTGCGGTGGCCAGTAGCCGGTTGATCACCTGATGGGCCGTTAACTGCGGGTACTTCGCGCGCACCAGCGCGGCCACACCCGAGACGATCGCGGCCGAAAAGGAGGTGCCCGCGGGGGCCACCAGCGTGTTCTTGGTCCCCTCGACGGCGTTCATCAGCCCGTCGTCGCGCGGCGAGAGGCTTTCGACGTCGGTGCCCGGTGCCGCGATCGACACCCAGGGTCCGGCCATGCTGCTATCCAGCGGAGCACCGGTGGAATCCACCGCGCCCACCGTGAGCACGTAATCAGAAAACCACGCCGGCGTGGCCACCGTGGTCACCCCGGCCCAATCGCGAGGATCGTTGGGGGTCAACGGGTTATAGATCGGGTTCTGCTTGCAGTCGTTGCCGCCCTCGTTGCCGGCGTTGCCCGCCGCCGCCACGATCACCACGTTTCGGTCTGCGGCCGCGTAGTGAATCGCGGCCCCCAAATCGCGCTGATCAATCATGTCGGTCGCGGTCATACACGACACCTCCGAAATGTTGATGACCGTGGCGCCCATGTTGGCCGCGTGCACGATCGCGCGTGCCATCGTGCGGATATCGCCGGCTTTGCGCCGCGNCCCGCGCGCCGGTACCGCCAGCCAGCGGCTTGCGCTCAACAGCCCGGCGCGCAGCGCGGCGTCGTGACGACCCGCAAAGGGGTTCAGCCCGGTCAGCGGCGGCTCGGCCAGCGGCCCGCCGGTGTGATAGCGCACCATCACCCCCGCTGTGATGGCCCCGGTGTCGCTGCGGCGCAGCTGCACCGACACCACGGTGGCATGGGTGTCCGGCGCCCACAACCGGTCAATCGCGGTGCTGGAAATGTCGCCCGGCGACATCCAATAGTTCTGCACATAACCGCCCGCGTGGCGCAACCGGCCCCACCCTGGCCTCAAGCCCTTCGGGTCGATACCGGCCAGCACCGCCTCATCGGCGGCGCGGATCTGGGCCGCGGTCAACACCCGCGCCGGGATACGCAAACTGGTCAGCTCCGCGGCCAGCCATTCGGCCGCCGCGCTCATCGTGGCCGCCACCGACTCGCGCCACACAATCGCCCGCGCACTGGCCAGCGCGTCCAGCCGCACCACCAGCCAGGTGCGGCGCTGCCCGACCGCGGGATGATCACCCACCTCGGCCGAATACACCGGCGCATACGGGTGATGTGTTTTGGGGGCCCGCCGCGCGCCCGCGGAGACGATGTCGATGCCCTGCAGGCTCACATCGAACTGGCTCAGCCCGGCGGCCACCGCCTCTAGGGGCAGCTTCGCCAAGGATTCCACCCGCGGGTAATCCAACACCGAGGGGCTGTGCGGCGGCCCGTCGACAGCGACCACCGCCACCAAATGCGGGCCCACNCTGGGGGGCCGGCTTGGCCTGCCCGGCGGGCACCACGACCTGTTGGTGTGGGCGGGGCTGCCAGCTCGCACCGTCCGGCGGCGGCGGAGGCGGTGCAGGCGGCACCTGCACGGTCACCGTTTGTGGTGGCGGCGGAGGAGGTGGGGCCTCAGTGGTCGGCACCGTGTCAGGATGGCGGCCCTGGCGCGGCGGAGGCGGCGGCGTCTTGCCGTCGGCTGGCTGGGCGGCGATCAGGGAGGCCACGATCGTGCCGTGCGCGTCACAATCGGACAGGCCATCCCCACCGGCCACCACATAGTCACCGCCGCCGATGAGATCGGGCAGCCGCGGATGCGGGCTGACCCCAGTGTCGATCACGGCCACCCGCTGCCCGGCGCCGCGGCCAAAACGCCACATCTCAGCCAAATCCAGCATGTCCAAGTAGTGCGGCTGCACCCGGTAGTCCGTGCCCGGCAAGGTACCCACCTTGGTGCAAAAAGCGCCCTGGCGCATCGGCTGATCCGGGCCCGGCGGCCCATCGGGCGGGGTGGCGCCCACATCAATCTGCGGGGGCTCCACCGCTCCGACCGGGGGGGCACCCCACAACCCTGTGAACCCCACTACCACGACAGTCGATACCGCCGCACACAGCTTTGCACGACTCACCAAAACCACTCCTGCTACCGGTACCGGATCGCGGCCAACACACCCATAAGCCAAAACGACAACGGGAAAATGCCGGTCAAGCACACATATTCGACCCACTCGACCACTTTGCGGAACGTCGGTGTGTAGAAGCGGTTGGGCACCACCACACCGGCCACCAGCCCGGCCACCGGCACCGCGATCATCACCGATGCCCCCACCAGCAGTGCGGGCATCGTCCACAGCCCCAGCACGAAACGCCCGGCCACCCCGATCACCAGCGTCACGGCGGCCAACGCCAGAATCGTCGCCTGCCAGCGATCAGTGAACGAGCGGCCCCGCAGCAACACCGCGACCGCCACCAGGCCCGCCAATACCAGCGGCAGCCAGCGCCGCGAAGCGTGCGGATCGCACAACCCCACACCGCACACCACCGCCAAAGATGTTGTCGCGACCAACAACCCAGTCAGGTAGGAGTGCGCCCGGTCGGTGGCCACCGTCACCTCGCGCACCGACTCAGGCCCGGCGAACGTGGCGACCTGGCCGCTGGCCACCGCATGATCAGCCGGCAAATCCGGGCGTGCCTCAAAGATCCAGCGCCCCGACGCCGAGGGGAACACCGGCAGGCGAATCCCGGCCGCCCAGCGCGCCATGGTGGGCGACACATGCATCCCCATCAGCGCCACCAGCAGCAGCACCGTCAACAGGATCGGCGCCGAGGTCACCAGCACCATGCGCACCACACCCACCGCCACCCCGGCGGCCGCGCTGACGATCACCGCCGTGCCCAACGCAATATGGCGGCCCGTGAACCGCACCACCAGCACCGCGGCGAACAGGACCGTCGCCAATCCCAGCGCGGCGTGCGGGGCGCCCACCGGCCCGGGCACCGCACCCGCAGCACCCACCGCCGCCGGTATGCATCCGGTCAACAGCAGCGTGTCACCGACGCCGCGCGCCACCACGCTGGCTTGGCGCGCCAAGATAATCACCGCCGCCGCCAGCAGCATCGCGGCCAGACCACCGCAGTAGGCGGCCGGCGCCCAGCCCAGGTGCCCATAACGCCACCGCCCCAACAGTGCGGTGCCCGCCAGCACCCCGGCCACCACCATGCCCGCGCCGACGCGGGCCGCCCACACCGGGGTGACAGCCGGCCACCGCTTAGTGAGCTCGGCGGCCACCGCCGAGGTGACATGCTCGACGACGTTGATACGGGCCTCGGTGTCCGCGGCGAACCGCAGCCACAGCCGGGTGCCGTCGCTGACCCCTTGGGCTGCCAAGGACAGTCCCGGCTTCAGCGGGCTGCCATCCACCCAGCACAGCGTCCAGCGGCCCCGTGGGCCCGCCGTCAGCGCCGGCTGCCCCAGCTCACCAAGGCGGGTATTGACTAAGTCCACCAACGCCGCCAACTGCACCGACACCGGGGCGGCGGCGTCGAGCACCACCCCGATCTTGGTGACCCCGGCGATGACCGCGACCAAGACCCGGTCGGGCAGGGCCGGTCCGGCCGAGGCGGTCACGGGGTTGGTTGTTGTCGACCGTTCGATAGTCACGCGCTCAGCGCCCCCGCGGTGGGGAACCCTTCGGCCAGCTCGGCGGCCAGCTCCAAAAACGCCAGCCGGGTGCGTTTGTGCAGGGCCGGAAAGTCCAGCGTGTCCGCATCCCGCAGGTGCGGGTCCCACGGGATCGTCTTGACCGAGCGCACCCGAGGCCCCACCGTCTCGGTGATATGGGAGATGAACGTCTTATTCGCGCAGTCATGGGTGTCGTTGAGCACGATCACTGACCGCTTGAGCAGCTCGTGGCCGTTTCGGGCGGCCAGCCAGTCGACCGTGGTCTCGATCGCCAAGCCGCCCTCGGCAGTACAGGAGCCGATGATCATCAACGCATCCGAGACCGACAGCACCGCTTTGAAGAACTCGGTTTCGACGTCGGCGCCGCAATCCACCAGCGCCAGTTGGTAAAAGCGGCGTGTCAAGGTGACGGTGTCGAAAAACGTTGTCGCGTCGAGGTCCATCGGATTGGCGACATTTTGGTTGCCCGCCAACACCTCGAGGCCCTGCTTGTTTTGTCCGGTGAAATGACGTGCCTTGGGATAGTCGACCACGACGTCTTTGGCGGCAAGGAAATCACGAATTGAGCTCAGCGCCTTGGGATCAACGAAACGACCCAGACCGCCGTAGGTGGTGTCGGCGTCGATCGCGATCACCTGTTGTTTGCGCTCATCGGCGAACACGGTGCCCACGCCGGCGGTCACCCGCGTCTTGCCGACTCCGCCTTTGACCGATATCGACGCGATTTGATAATTGCCGGGAATGTTGGAGGTGACCCGCGCCTTCCAGTCGCGCAGCTTGCGCTCGTGAGGGCCCGCGCCCAAATTAACCAGTCCGCCTGTGCACGCGTAAACCGCTTTGCGCCAACCGATTTCGGCCGGTTCGCGGCGGCGTTTCACGACTTCCTCGACCTGGACATGCCTGATGGGTGCCGAGCCGGCAGTGCGAAGGTCCGCCCGCGGTGCCCACCGTTGCGACGGGTCGATACGCGGCGGTGACCACCCCTGCGGCGGCGGCGGTGACTGGTTGCGCTGGTCGAAGTGCGGGCGCGGCGGGATCAGTGCGGGCGCCGCAGCATCCGGGCTACTGGCCGCTGACACTTCCGCGCCCGGCGTCCGCGCCGCCGGCGGCCACGGCACCGCGTTGGGGTGCCCGACGGGCGGCGCCGGGCCGAACGAAGGCCCGGCGGGCCCAGGAGGCGGCGGCGGTGGTGGTGGTGGTTCGGGTGCAGCGTGAGCGCCTTCACTGCCATCCGGCGCCGCTGACGCGCTGCCGGGTTCCGGCGGCCACCCGGCCTCTGCACTGTCGCCTTCCGCGGGTGGCGGTG
>NZ_LT546237.1:954474-976382 GCF_900078675.2 Mycobacterium interjectum | reverse complement strand
CCGGTTTTCCATACCGCGGTGTGCCGTCACTGTCGGTGCCGCGGCCGTGCATCCCGGCGGCCATCGGCGTACCCCCATACATCCCCGAGCCCCCGGTGGTGGTGGCCGGCGCGGCCGCCACCGAGGGACCCCCGCCCGACGCGGCCACGGGTGCGACCGCCCGCGCGGTACTGGCGGACTCCACACCGGCGCCCCCGGACGTCCAGGTCGCCGGCACCGATAACCCGCCCAGCGATCCCGCCCGGCCGGCCGCGGCCTCCACTTCCGAGGCCGCCCCGCCCAGCCCCGCAACCCCGGGCCCGCCGGCACTCGTTAACGTTGACGCCCCGCCCGCACCGAACATGCTCGGATTCATAAAACTCATGAACGGGCTCAGCAGGGATTGGAACTGGCCCAGCCCGCTTGGCCCCAGCCCGCCGCTCAACGGTGAGGAAAGCCCTTGTAGCGCTTGGGGAATGCTGCTAACGAACTCCGGGCCCATCGACAGCATCGTCTCGCCGTCCAAACCGGCGGGCAAGCCGGCGTTGCTGGCGAAATTCATCGGCTGCTGTCCGGCTGAGGTGCCGCCCGACTGGCCCAATGCGGCCGCTTGCGCCGCCAGCCCCATTGGATCAGAGTTCGGCAGCGGCGGGACGAACGGGACCAGCGTGCCGGTGATGCCCGAGGCCTGGCCGGCGAAGCCATACATCGTCGAGGTGTCCTGGGACCACATCTGGGCGTAGTGNCCGACGGGCGGCGCCGGGCCGAACGAAGGCCCGGCGGGCCCAGGAGGCGGCGGCGGTGGTGGTGGTGGTTCGGGTGCAGCGTGAGCGCCTTCACTGCCATCCGGCGCCGCTGACGCGCTGCCGGGTTCCGGCGGCCACCCGGCCTCTGCACTGTCGCCTTCCGCGGGTGGCGGTGTGAACTCGTATCGGCTCACCGGCGGCATCTGCGGTGGCTGCGGCGCGCCCGGCTCGGGCAACCGCAGATCCGCCAACGACACCTCCTCGGTGAGGTCGTCCGTGGGCCCCGGATGCTCGCGGTGTGCCTCGGTGTTGTCCGGCGGCAGATAACGCGACATGAAGTCGGAATTGTCAGACATTACTAGTCCCCATATAGCTGGCGTTTACTACGTTCGATCCTAGGGGCAGAATTCTTGCTATACCACGCCCGCTCAGTATTTATCGATAACAGTTTGCTGGGCAGGTGGCCCAGCGTTTAGTCAGGCCATTCGTTCGTGGCTAACCCAGGCTCGCACCCCGACACTGTCGAAGACCGTCGTCAGCGCGTGATGTAGCTGGGCAGGTGTGGCCGGGGCGATCGCCAGCCACTCCTGTTGGCTACCCGGTGGCGGGTTGAGCCGATACAGCGCCACCCGCCCCGAGGCGGTATCCCGCAGGTTCAGCACCGTTTGGCTCCACACCGTGTCGATATCCACATGGGCCCGCGCATAGACCAAGGCCTCGGCCTGCGGATCTTCTAACGCCGCGCCCAGCTCAGCCAGCGCCCCGCCGCGTAGCCCCAGCGCGCGCAGCGCAGCCAGCTTGGCCGCGGCCGAATCGGCCTTGGCATGCATCGCGATCGCGGTGCGCATGTCATCCAGCGGTACGTTGACCGCACTGATACGTGCCGGCTCCACCCGGTGCACCGAGTCCAGCGCCTCACCGACCAGGCGTTGCACCCACTCCTGATCGGTTCCAGGGCAATCGTCGATGGTGATGTAGGACCCGGCGCGCACCGCCGAGGCCCAGCGGCCGTCGCGGCGGGCCAGCACAACGCGCAGCTGCTCATCGGGTATCGCACGCCAGGTGCTGGGCACGTCCATCACCACCGGTGTCACCACGTTCATCGGCCCGCGAGACACCAACAGGATCACTTCGACGTCAGGGCTGGCCAATACCTTCATGCGCGCCGCGATATCGGAACGCACCACCGCGCCCTCATCGGCAATGCCCTGGTCGACCAGCACAGCCAAACCCGGGTGCGCGGTGAGCCATTCGGCGCTCTGCGGTTGCCCGTAGGGCCGCCCGCGCAGCTCGGGAGCAAGCTGGGAAATGCCCAGCATGGCTTGCAGCAGCCACAGCCCCTCGAGGTTGACGGTGATGTCGGCGGTCGGGGTGGTGGGAATTTCAGCGGTCATCATCGAAAGGCTCCCTGGTCGCTAACGCAAACGTGGCGGCACCGCATCCGGTGCCGCCACGTCGCCGCCCTCGAACAGTGCAGGCTAGGCCCACGAAGATCCGACGGCGCTGTCGGTGCTGTTCATGTTGGCACCGGCGGTCTGCACCTTCTGCCCGTGGGCGTTGGCTTGCTCGTAGATCACCTGGAAATTGCGGCCCAACTGGGTGATGAACTCCTGGCAGGCCGTCGAGCCGGCGCCGCCCCAGAAATCCCCAGCCGCGAGCACGTCTCGCACGATCGCTTGGTGCTCGGCCTCCAGGGCAGCGGCCTGGGCGCGGATGAGGGCGCCGTGGGCATCGACATCACCGAACTGGTAGTTGATCGACATTGTTCTCCAGTCTCCTTGGCGTAAAAGTTGGTTTCGGACCCCGGCGGCTAACTGCTCAGGATCTGCTGAGAGGCCTGCTCTTGGGTCTCGTAGTTGTTGGCGTCGCGGATCAGGCCGTCGCGCACCCCGTGCAGCATGTTCACGATGTTGCGGAACGCCTGATTCATCTGGCCCATGGTGTCGTAGGACGTCGCCTGAGCCTGTCCGCTCCAGCCGGCGCCGGCGATGTTCTGCGAGGACGCCCACATCTTGCGGGCCCCGTCCTCGACCGTTTGGGCGTGTCCCTCGAAACGGCCGGCCATGCCCCGCATCGCGTGCGGGTCGGTCATAAAGCGGGTGGCCATAATAAAGCTCTCCTTAAAGCGCGGGTGATTTTATTTCAGCGTTGCTGTGTGACCAGTCTATTGGCCTCATCTAACGCCGGGCAACGGTCGGCGCAACCTATTTTGCACAAATTTTTTCTCGCCTCATGTGACTAATATAGGGCTAGCGTCGGCGTAGCACTTTGACCGGTTTTCCATACCGCGGTGTGCCGTCACTGTCGGTGCCGCGGCCGTGCATCCCGGCGGCCATCGGCGTACCCCCATACATCCCCGAGCCCCCGGTGGTGGTGGCCGGCGCGGCCGCCACCGAGGGACCCCCGCCCGACGCGGCCACGGGTGCGACCGCCCGCGCGGTACTGGCGGACTCCACACCGGCGCCCCCGGACGTCCAGGTCGCCGGCACCGATAACCCGCCCAGCGATCCCGCCCGGCCGGCCGCGGCCTCCACTTCCGAGGCCGCCCCGCCCAGCCCCGCAACCCCGGGCCCGCCGGCACTCGTTAACGTTGACGCCCCGCCCGCACCGAACATGCTCGGATTCATAAAACTCATGAACGGGCTCAGCAGGGATTGGAACTGGCCCAGCCCGCTTGGCCCCAGCCCGCCGCTCAACGGTGAGGAAAGCCCTTGTAGCGCTTGGGGAATGCTGCTAACGAACTCCGGGCCCATCGACAGCATCGTCTCGCCGTCCAAACCGGCGGGCAAGCCGGCGTTGCTGGCGAAATTCATCGGCTGCTGTCCGGCTGAGGTGCCGCCCGACTGGCCCAATGCGGCCGCTTGCGCCGCCAGCCCCATTGGATCAGAGTTCGGCAGCGGCGGGACGAACGGGACCAGCGTGCCGGTGATGCCCGAGGCCTGGCCGGCGAAGCCATACATCGTCGAGGTGTCCTGGGACCACATCTGGGCGTAGTGAGCCTCGTTGGCCATGATCGCCGGGGTGTTGAACCCCATGAAGTTCGTCGCAACCAGCGCCGCCAGCTGGGCGCGGTTCTCGGCGATCACCGGCGGGGGCACCACCCCCGCCCGGGCGGCCTCAAACGCCGCCGCCGCCGCAGCAGCAGCCCCAGCCGCCGCCTGGCATTGCTCGGCGGTGGCGATCATCCACACCACATACGGCGCCGCGGCCAACGCCATCGTCATCGACGACGGACCCAGCCACGCCGTGCTCGTCAGCGCCTCGATCACCGCCCCGAACGCCGCCCCTGCCGAGCCCAGCTGCGCGGAGAGCGCCTGCCACGCCGCCGCCGAGTCCATCAAAGACGCCGAACCCAGGCCGGCGTACATCCGGCCTGAGTTGATCTCCGGTGGGACCTCGTAATCCATGGCTGGGGCCGCGACCCTCGGGTTAGACCATCGCGACGGTGTTGATCGCCTCGGTCGCGGCGTAGTCGGCCGAGCTGGCACCCATCGTCGAGACAAACATCGCATGAATCACCGACCCGATCGCCTGAGTCGCCTGGTACACCCCGGCGTGCGTGCCGAACGCCGCGGCCAACAGAACCGAGGCAGGCTCGGGCGCCGGCGGCACCACACCCAGCGTCGGCGCCGCGCCCGCAGCGTTACCCGCCGCTACCGCCGACCCGATCCCCGCCAACCCCGAAGCCGACGCATCAATCCCCGCAGGTAACGCCTCGACAAACATAGAAATCCTCCCCACAAACAACCGACCGGAGCATTTACCCGGTCTGATGACAAAAGTGTATCGGCGCGCACGGACTTATGCGCGGCCCATCAGCGATCTAGCCCAACCCGGCATCGGCTACTTGGACGTAAATTCCCGATTCGCCCGATTCGGCGGTATTCATCAAGAATCCGCGGCCCCGCGGCATCGAATGCCCCTTCCATTTGCCCTTCACGAAACCGGGGTCGGGGTCAGAATCCATTACCAGCAGCGGCTCGGTGGCATCCCGAAGCAGCCTCAGTACCGGATCAGCCCCCAGCCCCGCCATGAACGCCCCGAACAGTCGGGTGTAGACGATGTGCAACCCCACGTCGGCGCCCGCCTGGACGAACGGAGCGATCGGGACCAGCGGAGAGTCGTAGCCGGCCGGCAGCCGCTCAGAATCATCGATGATCAAAAAGACCTCCGGGCCCTGCCAGTGCCGCTGGCCGATCTGATCGACCGACACATCGTCGCTGGGCATCCGCGGCGCAAGCACCTGGGCCAACTCATCCATGCGCTGCTTGACCGCCGTCGGTGTCGACGCGAAGCGGTGCACATACGACGAATCCAGCACACTGAGCAGCTGGCGGCGCGGATCAACCAGCCACACCTGCGCGGCCGGGCGGCCCGCCTGCCCTGTCACCACTTGACTTGTCGACGCCTCGGCACCCGGGGCATAGACCCGCCCAATCTCGCGCATCAACGTCGCACACGCCGTGGTGCGCCCGCACTTGGTTTGCCCCGTGATCACCAGATGCTGGCCGTCGAAGAACACCGGACGCTCGGTCTCATCGAGCGCCCACACCATCGCCGACGCCGCCCGGCCATCCCCGCCCGCACGGGCGGCCAGCTCGGCCCGCGCCACCCGTTGCGGCAGCCGGCGAACCTTCGCCGCCGGGGTAAACCCGCTAGCCACCCGGCTGACGGCATCGGTCACGCTGCGTGAGTCGAACACCTCGCCAGCGGTGGACTCCAGCGCCGGGCGCGCCATCAGGGTGTGCAACCCCACCGGGTCCCAGCCGGCGCGCTCGTAGTTCTGTCCGATCATGCCGCGCCCTGGCCGGCCCGAAGGAACCTCGGCGGCCAGGCGCGGCTTGGCCACCAGTTGGGCATCGTTGATATCGGCCAGGCGCAGCTCCACACGAGACCCGAAGTCCGCGCGCACCGACACCTGCAGGTCGGTGCTCTTGGAGACCGCGGCCACCACGTGAATACCGAACGTCGGCCCTTCCTTGATCAGCCGGTTCACCTTGTCTTCGACCAGCGCCGGATACTCACTAGCCAGCGCCGCGTAGTTGTCGATCACCAAAAACACGTCGCCGTAACCGTCATCGGGCATCGCCCCGGCCTCACGGCCAGACTTGCGTCGGCGAAACACCTCCATCGACATCACGCCGGTCGCCTCGAAACTGCGCTTACGTGAGGCCAGCAGCGCCGCCATCTCCGCCACGGTGCGGCGCACACCGTCGCCGTCCAGCGACATCGCAACACCACCGACATGCGGCAACCCCGCCACACTACCCAGCGCCGCCGAGGAAAACGCCAAGCAGTAGAACTGCACCTGCTCTGGGGTATGGGTCATGGCCGCCGCGCAAATCAGGTCCTGCAGCGCCGTCGTCTTGCCCGAGCCCTGAGCGCCGACGATCACCACGTTCGCCCCCGGGCCCGACACGTCAACCGTCAACGGATGCTGGTCGTGCTTGAACGGCCGGTCCACCAGCCCGATCGGAAACACCAGATTCGGGGTGCGCGCATAGTCGCTGTCCCAGCGCCGCCCCAGATGGGTGTTCACCAATTTCTCCACACTCCACGGCGCATCCAGCGGCGGCTTCCACAGCCGGTAGGGCTCAAAGTCAATCCGGCGCAGCTGGTCGATGATGATGCGCCCCACCTGTGGGCGCATCAGCGCAGTGACGGCCTCGGCATCCTCGCTGTCGCGGGGCTGCTCGATCACCTCGTCGACCTCGCCGCCCGCATCGTCGGTGGCCGCGGAGGCCTCGGATTCATCGGGCAGCGGCAGCGGCGTGAAATCCGTGGAGAACAATTGCGGCGCAAAATAACTGACCGACGCCCCCTCAGCTTGGGGGCCGCCGTCGAAGTCCTCGGTGCCGGGCTTACGGTACTCACGCCACAAGAACTCGCCTTGAAATTTCGTCAAGGCGCCATTCGACGGGCTGCCCTCTAAGAAGTAGCACTGCCCAGAACCCTTGAGGTTCACCGCGTTCGGCACGCCGATCGCCGCGGCGGCCTGCGGTGTTTTCGTTTGCAGGGCCAGCCGATACCCCATGTTCTCCAACAGCGCCTCAGCGCGGGTGTCGATCTGCTGGCTGGCCATGTGCAGATGAACCCAATACGCCCGGCCCTGGCGGCAAATCCGATCCAGCGCCACCTGGATCTCACTGCCCATCAGCTTGAACAGCTCGGCGAACTCGTCAATGACCACCATCAACACCGGCAGCGCCGGCAAAACCTCGGCGGCCCCCGACGACAACTGATCCGCGCGCAGCTTGTTGTATTCGGTCGCATCATCAGCACCGGCTAAATCGCACAAGGCTTTACGTCGTGCGATCTCGCCGTCGAGCGCGTCGACGAAGCGGCCCATCAGACTTTGGTCCTCTTCGAGGTCGGTGATGATCTGGGCCACATGGGGCACCCCGGCGAACGGCCGCACACCCGAGCCGCCTTTGAGGTCGGCCAACATGAACTGCAGATTTTGCGGCGGGTGCCCCAAAATCAGCGACTCAATCAGCGCCCGCAACATCATCGTCTTGCCCGAGCCGGTGGTGCCGGCCATCACCCCGTGCGGGCCCTGACCGCCCTGGGAGTCCTCTTTGAGGTCGACGAAAAACAGCTCGTTGTTATCGGCGCGGTTACCCAGCGGCACCTTGAGCCGTTGCGGGGAGTTGATGTCGCTGCGCGAGGCCCACAACCTCTCGAAATCAATATGGGCGGCGTCCTCAATGCCGTAGTACGACAGAATGTCTCGGGCCATCACCCGCTGTCCGGTGTTGATTTCGATCGCCTCGTAAGCCTCGGCCAGCCGCCAGCGCGACATCCGCTCGGCGAATGTCTCGGCCGCGTCGCGACTGATCTGATCGGCGTAGGCGAAAAACTGCGGCTCGTTGCCCTGGGCGTCCCACGTCACCGGGTCGCGCGGCACCGCGTTGATCACCGCGTTCTCACCGATATAGAGCACGCGGCGCGGATCACGGCACGCCGGCACCCGGCTTGAGCCGCGCACGTCGAAAAACGTCAACCCGTTGACCCCTTCGGAGCTTCCGAAACGATCCCAACCCACCTCGGTGTCGCACACAATCAACGTGTGCGGCAACGGGTTAATCGGGTCTTTGGAGGCCCCGAGGCGGGCCCGGAAGTCCCCGCGCCCACGCAGCGACAGCGCATCCGCTTGAGCGGCAAGGAAATCGGTAACCGATCCATACACCATGCGCACCGGGCCAGCGCCATCCTCGACCACCGGGTCACCGGCGTGCGGCAGCCACTTCACCCAATCCCACTCGGGCACATCAGAAGTCACCACCACCAGCCGCAGATGATCGGGGCCGTGAAAAAACACCAACTCGCAGATGATCGCGCGCATCAACGCCAGCACCCGCTCGCGCGGCCCGCGCAGCTCATATCCGGGCTCCACCATCAACGACACCAGGGCGGGCACCCCATAGGCCACCGTCTGGTACTGCATGAACTCCTGGAGAACCTTGCCGGTCACCGGCTCGAGCTCGATATCGGTCGGCGCGTCCTGCGGCTCGGCGAACATCGCGGTATGCGACTCCACCAAATCCGTCATGCCCACCCCCACCCGGGCCACCCCGAACCACGTATCAGAACCGTTGGGTTTGCGCTCCCACATCCGTACACTGCCCACGCTGGCTTCCAGCGTGTCCGGTGCGGGGTGATACCAGCGGTAGTTCTCATCCAACCGGTCAGCCAACTCCGATGTGGTTCCCCGCAGCTCGTCCATGACCATGCAAAAACGCGCCCGCAGCGCATCGAGCTTGGAGCGCGACATCTCCTGCGACCCGCCGCGCCCGCCGAACAGCATCGCCATCAGACCGCCGACCATCACGATCGGAAACAACGAGCCCGCGCCGGTAAACGAGCGGGCCCCGCTGGCGAACGACACCCAAACCATCGCGCCGACCAAGCCCATCAAGCCGACGATCAACACGACCGACCACAGCGGTTTGCTTTGCGGCGGCGGAACTTTCAGCGGTGTGGGCAACTCAATGGTCTCTGGCCTATACGATGGCGCCTCAGCGGTCTCCTTGCGGGCAAACCCATGCTTCACGACTTCGGGACCTCCAATTCAGCCGGGTTGGCGTCGACAGGCAGCGTGTTGTGGCGTACCAGCGCATCAGCGCGCGACAGCGCCGGCCCGGCGGCCAGCAGCCGCAGCGCCAGCCACGGCGCCGGGCTCGGGGAATGTTTCTTCAAACCAAGTGCGTTCATCGTGTCCTCCTCGCGTGGCACCCCGAAGCGCACACCTGATTCCGAGATCCACCACAACGACTCCACCGTGGCAGCTGACGGTGAATTACCGGTTGACACCACATAATTGGCGTACTCGGGGCCCAAATACACGCGGTCGGCCTGCATCTGCGTGCCCGGGGTTTTCACCAAGTCCACCACCTTGTCCACCTGGGCTTCGGCCACCGGGATGGTCGGCCCAGCGATCACCGACGTCGTGGCCATCGACTCCCCGCTCACTTTCTCCCAGTGCCAGCAGGCCGCCGCGTTGAGCTGGCTGTCGATCACCTGCGGCGGCGCGGCCGGGAATGCCGACAAGTCCAGCGGCTGCACCACCGGCAACTTGGCCAACACCGGCCCGGCCACCACCGGCATCACCGCGCCGGCCGGCCCGGCATTTTGCAGCACCTGAGCCACCACCGGCGACACCGGCTGCACGCCATCGGTCAGCACCACCGAGTAGGCCGTCTGCCCGCCCACCTGAGGAGTCGACACCACCGTGCCGACCGGGCCGGGCGCCCCGGCGAACCGTGCCGGTGACCCAGCATCCGGGATCACCGGCACCGACAACTCCGGGCCCACCGGAATGGCATCAAACAGCGCCCGGCTCATCGGGCGCGACCCCAGCACCGCGTCCTCGCCCAACCCCAGCGCCAACAGCACCGCCCGGGCGCCCTGATTGATCAGCGAGCGGCGGCCATCGCGGATCAGCCACACCGCATCCCCATAGCGGCGCACCATCGCATCACTAGAGCCCAGCACATGGCGGCGCGGCCCCAGATCCGGCTGGCCATCAATAATTGTCACCGTCACCGGCTCCGGTGCTGCTGTCCCGAACGCTTTGGTGATCTCATCGCACACCAGCCACGACGAGCGGCCCGGCGACGTCACCGCCATATCCTGCGGTGCGCCCGCAATACCGACCAGCGGCCCCCGCGGGTGCGCTTCAATCTCGCTGCGGCGCACCCGAACCGGGTTGGCCGCCTCCCCGGCGATCAGCCGCGCCGACGACAAATTCAGCGCCGGATACAGCTTGTCCACCACTCGCACATACAGCGCACCCGAATCCTGATCCGCCAAAATCCGCGCCTGCCCCGCCGAACCAGCCGGGCGCACGAACGACCAAAACAACGCCCCCAGACACAGCACCGCGGTGATCGTCACACCCGCCAACATCGCCATCGACTGGCGCCGGCCCGGTTCGGCCTCCATCCGCACCCGCCGCCGCGTCATCGCCAACACCGCCCGGCGGGCAAAAAACATGTGCCCCGACACCTGCACCCGTGTCGACAACCCTAGACCGCGGCCGCGCCATCGCGACTCTTCCGCCTTATCCATTCCCGGCTCAACCACCGCTACATCCCCACCGAAAATCGTTATCCGATAATCCGTTTCACCACAACACGTCCTTGCGGGAAGCCCGAATACTGGACATGGCCGCCCGGCGTGGGTGCCTCGATCACTTTCGTCGAGGACACCGCGAGTTGCACATGCTCAGGCCGGCGGCCCGAGAAATTGGAAAACACCAAATCACCGGCCCGCACGTCAGCCCGGTCCACCGGCGTGCCCACCCGAATCATGTCGTAGGTCATGCGCGGCAACCGCACCCCCGTGTGAGCGTAGGCGTCCATGACCAGTCCCGAGCAGTCGTATGTTCGTGGCCCCGTCGCGCCCCACACATACGGGCAGCCCAGCTTCGTCTCGGCGTACTGCACTGCCCGCAACGCCGTCCCCCTACCTCGGCCATCGCCGCCGAACATCCAGGCGCCCGACTCACCACCCGGCTCCCCGCCGCCGCTGCGCAGGCTGCCCATCAGTGACGCTGGTATGCCCGATGCCAAGCCAGTCACGCCACTGAAGGCGCCGCTGCCCGACGTTAAACCGCCCAGCCCGGACAGGGGCATACCCCCCATCCCCGCTGACCCGATGCCGCGATAGCCCGCGGCCAGCTCGCGGAGCCGCAGCGCCAACAACCGGTTTTGCGCCGTGGTCTGATCCAGCTGACGCTGCATCGCCGCCAAATGCTGATCCATCGTCGCCATGATCAACTGCGCGCCGGCCGGCGAGCGACCCAACCCAGCGGTCGCAGCACCCACCGCGCGGGCCTGATCACGAATCAGACCCGACGCCGCCCGGCCCTGAGCGCCAACCGCCCCGCCGTGGGTGACCGCCTGCCCCGAGCCCTCATCAAGACCATCCGTGCCAGCCTGGGCCTGCTGGTACGCGCCACCAGCGGCCGTCGCGCCACCAGTCAAGCCGCTGTCCTCACCCGGGCCGACCGGCACCGCTCCCCGACCGGCGCCGGCGGCAAACACCTGCCCACCCTCGCCGGGCCCCCCGGCCGGAAACAACCCATGACCGCGAGTCAGCAGCCGATCAACCCCAGCCACGAACTCCGCAACACTCACCCACCAAAATTAACCTGAGCAAATCCCCCCGGCCACAGCCACGCACAATTGCCCCCTCACTGTAGGTTTTCGCCGTCGGCGACATCTCCGGCTACCGCTGACCTGCGATGCTCCCGGTTGTCTCGCGGCGGTTCCGCCCCGGCTTGTCTCACGATCCACTTCATTTCCTACGAGGCCGGCGATCAGTGTTGACCGAGGGTCTCCAGGCATCTTGGCTGCGACATCGCGCTGCATGAAGTCAGTCGAAGTGCCGGTCGACATCCATCCGTTGGTGGAGTATGCGCACCACATTGATCACGTCGCCGGTGACAATCCGGTAGTAGAGCGTGTGCGATCCAACAGCGTGCTTCCGGTAGCCAGGGCGGAGTTCGTCGCAGGCCCGTCCGATCATAGGATTGTCGACCACTCGTTCGATCGCGCGCTGGATTTCACGGACGTATTCCTCGGCCTGATCGTCATCCCAGCGCTGGCAGGTGTAATCCCAGATCTGTTCCAGGTCGGCGCGGGCGGCGGGCGAAAGTACATACCGGTTCACCGGCGGCGAGGTTGCTCAGCTCGCTTGCGCGCAACGAACTCATCGAAGTCGAATGGTGTCGGCTCACCACTTCGTTCGCCGGCGTCGAGTGCCTGGCGCAATGCGCGCAGGCGGGTCTCACGATCCTCAAGCAGCCGCAGAGCAGAACGCACGACGTCACTGGCCGAGCGGTAACGGCCCGACGCCACCTCCTCATCGATGAATGCGCTGTAATGCTCGTCGAGGCTGAAGGACGTATTCTTGCCCACACATCGAATGATACCAACTATTGGTATCCTCGCCCTAGTTGGCCACGGTAGTGGCTGCGAAGGTTGGCGGATCCGCCATCACGCCCACCATCGTTCGTGAAAGTCCGCCACGGATCGCGAGACCCTACACCTCTCATCACCACCACCATCACCACATCCCTGCGATGCTGCGGTACAACGCAGTGGCCTTGGGCAGCTGACTCTCGATCTCGCTCAGATAGGCCCTGCGGCCGTGGGCCACCGCCGCTTCAGCCGACGATTCGCCCGGGCGCTGCTGTAACCAAAAGATCGACTTCCAAATATCCGGTGACGACGGGCCGCCGTGGTGCGCGAGCCGGTCAAAAAACCCCGAGATCGCCGTGTTCGGATTGTTGCGGCCCGGATAGCCCGCATCCTGCTGAAAAATGCTCCTCCACAACCCATTCGGGCTCACAGCCCGAGGGCGCAACCCGCTTTCTTGCATCGCCGCAGACAAGATCGCGATCGTCTGGTGAGGCGAGTAGCCGCGGCGCCGGGCTTCATGGATGATCGCCGCCGCCACCTCGTGCGGAGTGGAATCCAGCGTCAACCCGCCTAGCGGAGTCCCCACATCGCCACGCGGTGCCGCTTCAGCGCTGCGCGATCCACGCGCCCTACGCGCCGATCCAACCAGACGGCTCCAACCCCCTGGCGAACTTCCCAAGCCAGTCAACCCGCTCAATCCGCTGAGGCCGCCGCTGCCCGACGTCAAACCGCCCGGCCCGGATAGCGGCCTACCCCCCATCCCCGCTGACCCGATGCCGCGATAGCCCGCGGCCAGCTCGCGGAGCCGCAGCGCCAACAACCGGTTTTGCGCCGTGGTCTGATCCAGCTGACGCTGCATCGCCGCCAAATGCTGATCCATCGTCGCCATGATCAACTGCGCGCCGGCCGGCGAGCGACCCAACCCAGCGGTCGCAGCACCCACCGCGCGGGCCTGATCACGAATCAGACCCGACGCCGCCCGGCCCTGAGCGCCAACCGCCCCGCCGTGGGTGACCGCCTGCCCCGAGCCCTCATCAAGACCATCCGTGCCAGCCTGGGCCTGCTGGTACGCGCCACCAGCGGCCGTCGCGCCACCAGTCAAGCCGCTGTCCTCACCCGGGCCGACCGGCACCGCTCCCCGACCGGCGCCGGCGGCAAACACCTGCCCACCCTCGCCGGGCCCCCCGGCCGGAAACAACCCATGACCGCGAGTCAGCAGCCGATCAACCCCAGCCACGAACTCCGCAACACTCACCCACCAAAATTAACCTGAGCAAATCCCCCCGGCCACAGCCACGCACCCCCAGTTCGGCGCCCGGTCAGTGGCCGCCCTGCGGATAAGTCGGCGGGCCCAGCGGGCCGTACGGCCGATACGGTTCCGGCACCATATCCCCGTGCCACAGGTAAATCCCTGAACCCGGCAGGTACTCGTCCCAGCCGTAGGGCGGCGGATCACCCGCCCACCCCGGCGGATAGAACTTCGCGCCGGGAAAAGCCGACTGCGGCACCCACACGCCCGAGTTGGGACCCAGCTCGATGTAGGGGTCGGGATTGCCTTGCTCGTCGACCACCGTCGGCGGACCGAGGGCGCCCGGCGGAAGCACCTTGTAGTCGGGGATCTCATCAGACCTCACGAAAAAGTGCGGAACCTGATCCGGATCCTTTGTCCTGTCGTAAATATCCACCCACGGCGGCGAATCAGGAAAGTTGGGCGGACCCAGCCCACCCTTGCCGGCGTAGTACGGCATATGGTGCTTGTCGCCAGGCTTCCACTTACCCGACGAGTCCAGCGGCACCGCCGGCGGCGAATCCTTCGCCCCACTAGAGAGGGTCTGATATCCCGCGCCCACCTGCCGCAACGTCGCCGACACACCCTGGTACTGGCTCTTAGTCGACTGCAACTGTCCCTGCATCGCCGACAAATGCTGGTCCATCGCCGCCATCAACAGCTGCGCACCCGCCGGCGACTTAGCCATCGGCATCAGCGCGGCCGCCGTCGCACGGGCCTGGTCACGCATCAGCCCCGACGCCACCCGGCCCTGCTCACCGATCGCGCCGCCCTGGGCCGCGGCCTGTTGCAACTCCTCATCCAAGCCCGCAACACCGGTCTGTGCCTGCTGATAAGAACCAGCGGCTCTCACAACACCCACCTGCAAACCACTGCCACCATCAGGCGACCCCGGCATAGAGCCCCCGCCCCCGGACGTAGGCAATGCCGCGCCCTCACCGCCAGCCGGATACAGCTCGTGCGCACGCGTCAGCAGCCGATCAACCCCAGCCACAAACGCCGCAATACTCACCCAACAAAATTAACTGACCCAACCCCAGCCAGGCCACACCCAAGCAGGCCAAAAGTGCGGGCCTCATTGGTGGTATCGCCCACCTTCTGTTCCCATATATTTATGGCACCGATGAACTGCTCGACATCCTCAAGACCGAAATCTGGCCATTGCTCGACGATCGCTCCCCGATCAGCAAAATCGGAAGGTGAACAGGCACTCGGAGACAACTCAGCGACGGGAGCACCTGCTGAAACGGCTTAGGTCAACACCAAGTCCCTTAACGGCGCCCGCACTCCAGCAACCCAGGCCGCGTACACCACGTTGAGCAGGTCCGCGCCGTGCCGCTCCCAGCACAGCAGCGCCTCCAACCGGCGGCACTTAACGAATTCCCTTGTATAGCTGACGACCTGGTGGGGGTTTTCCACGCCGTTCAATCCTGGCCGCTGGGCCACCATCATGACCAGCGCGTCCTCGTGTTCTTCGCCCAGCAACGCCCACTCTTCAGCCTTGGGCCAACGCTGCGCGACCAGCGCATGCGCCACTGACTGAGCAACCGGCGATAACTCCTCACCTGAAATCCCGAATGCCAACTGGCGGGTCAACTCTCGGCAATAGTCACGCACCATCGACTCGTCGGCTGCCACCAAGTCCGCGTACAGCGCCGCGTCCACGGTCTGCAGCCGATGCGACCGCGACGGCAATAACTCCGCAGCCGGATTATCCACCGCGCCAACCGGCTTCACACCAGTCGCTACCTCGGTCACCGCCGGATGCTCCGCCAAGAACTCCGACGACCACGCCCACGTCGTAGCCACCGCGCCCACGCTATCCCCACACTCCCGCGCCGCCCGCACCGCTTTATCGGCCGGGTTCACCCAGCCAAACCAGCGGGCATCGAACTCTTCGCTATGCCCGCCAGCCACCGGCATCGTCTTCCGCAAGAACACACCCGGCGGGATGTAGGCGGCACCGTCGTTAGTGGCCACCCACAACGTCGGCATCCCCGAGGTGTTACGGCCAACGGCCACAGCCCAATCCAAGCCAGGATCTGTCACGCTCGCGGCTCCGGCCAGCTCGGCCACCGCCATCCTCGCCAGCTCCAGATCCGACGCAGCCAAATCGCGGCGCACCGCCGCGGCTTCACGCCGGCCCGCTACCGGCATCAACCCAGTGCCCGGCCCAGACCCTGACGACCCGCCACCGGCCTCAGCAGGAACCGACGGCGCAGCCGGCGCCGAACCAACCGGCGGCGCACCCGACGTGCCCTGTGGGGGAAGAACCGACCCATACGACGTCAAGCCGCCGCCCGGAATACCAGCCGCCGGTGCGGGCGCCGGCGCCGAAGCAGCAGTCGGGGGCGCAGCAGGCACCGGAGCAGCCGCCGGCGCCGCCGACGTCGGAGCCGTCTCCACCGGCGCGGCCAACGGCGTCAACGGAGCTTGTGTCACAGGCGGAACAGCACCCGCCGCCGAAGCACCAGCGGCCAGGCCGCGGCCGAAATCCATTCCCAACGACGGCATTGGAGATCCCTGCAACCCAGGCGCGCTCAACCCAGTCGGCGGTGCCATCCCCCCGGGGAAGCCGCCGAAACCTCCCATCAGCCCCTGCAACGGGCCCATCGGAAGCCCACCGCCCGAGCCCCCACCAGGCATACCCGGCAAACCCGGCAACCCGCCACCCATCAACGACGTCAACGGGTTATGACGCGGACGCGGCGGTTCAAATGGCTGATCCGTCGACGGGGCTCGTAGGGGTCCGCCCGGTGCAGGCGGCGCTGGGCCGCTAGCGCCGCCCGACGATGTGTCACGAACTGCTCCGCCGCCGGCGTGAGGACCCGGAAAACCCGGAGTTGGCGGCCGTGGAGGCCCGTCTGTCGATGGGTCCTTGTCCGTATCATTGCCAGCTTGTTTAACTTTCGGGCCGCCGCTGGGGCTCTGCTTAAAGTGGTTGGTGAATTGGGTGGTGTATTGGGTGGCGAAGGCCTGCAGGTCAGATGAGTAGCCCTCAATCGCCGTTCGGTGCACACCCAGAATGACCGCCACCTGCGCGAGCGACTGCCCCGAGCCGCTTCGCAAAAACGCTTCGGCCTCTTTATGCGCGGTATTGCTTTCGTCGCTCATAAGACGCTTCGTCATCCCGACGTCACTCGATGCCCGCTTGAACAAACCGGAAGCGACCCTACTGACCTCAGCCTGTTTGAATTTGATCGACGCTGCCTCGTTGTAGGCCGTGCGAGCAGCGTCTGCGCTCTTACCCACCCAGGAGCCGCCGTCGAACACTCCATTGGCGGCCTGGCGGGCGTCCATTGCGTTGTCCTCGTACAACTTTGATTCGTCCAGGAGGGTGTCAGCGTCGTTGGCCAGATGTGTCTCCGAGTCTTGCGGCCACACAAAAGGCTGGAAAAGGATGTGGACGAACGGCCCCTGCGGTTTGGGGTGATCACCACCATCGCCACCACCGCCAAGATGCGGAAACCCTGATGCCAGTTTGGAAATCGGCTTCGCCGCCTCAAACAGCTTCAGCAGCCGCGCCGCTTGCTTGTTGTTGCGCTCCGCCCACCAGGAAGGAACCTCGTCCCCACCCGAGGCTGTCACCGCGCCCATATGGACGGACTACCTCGGCAATCCGCACGTATCGAGCAGCGCGTTAATCGCGTCGTTCGATATGTCGTTGAGACGATTTACCTCAGGAGTTGGGGTGTTGCCCATCGCCGCGGTCGTCACATCTAGCGTCGTCTGGATGTAGTTCCGTGCCGCCGAGCCAACGTCGGCTGGCACTGCCGGAACCAACGCTGTTTGCACCGCCAATGCGCTATTGACCGAGCGCAGCACAACGGGAACATTCAAGTTCCCGTCTACCCTCAGGCCGCCTTTCCCCTGCTCGCCGCGTACTGATACATCGAATACTTGGCACAAGTGATTTTTCGCTGCAGACGCATCAGCCGCGCTGACTTGCGGGGTTATCGGCGCGGACGGCGACCCTGATGGTGCAGATGATGGTTGTGCGGCCGACTGCGTCGCGTTGTGCATCACCGCGAAAGTGGCTATTGACCCGGTAGCAGCTGAGACCACGATAACTACCGGCAGCCCCAGCGCGACCCACAACCAGGTCCGACGGCGAGGCTTTCGGCCTGGCGGAAAGTCGCTTGGTAACGGGGCACCGGCGGGCGGCAGAGTCGACGCCGGTGCTCCGGGCGGCGCAGGGACGCGTGGAGGCCCAGGCGGAGAAGGCAGCGTCACGGATGGCGCGCCTGCCCTGGACCATGGTGATGAAGTGTCCATGTGCCGCTCCCCCCTGTCGTTACGTGGTCAGTACGCCTGAGTTGCCGGCTTCAGTCGTTTGAACCGTCGCGATGCTGGACTCTCGACCGCCAGTGTTCGCCGCAGCACGGCCTTCTGTTTGGGCCTCCTCCACGGCCCGCGCACCGATCGCCGCGCCCACCAAGGACGTCATGTAGCCACCGATGCAGAGGCTGCCGAGGTTTGAGCCGGATTGTTGAGCTACTGCCTCATCCGCGGCGGACAGGCCCGTATCGGTGTCGGCCGCATCCATGGTGAACTTCGCTGCCATGCCCGCATATCTTACCGCCGGTGTCGCGGCTACACATCGTCTAACCAGCACGGATTCGAAGCATTGGCGAGCTTCGCTACGACTGCTTACGCAGTTTGCGCAGGCCTTGGGGGACGGGCGGAACGCCTTTCGCCGGTTTGGGACCTGCTGGATAGCCACCCTTTTTCTCGATCCCGTCGTCGCGTGGGACCGGATCAGGGTCGGTCCCTGAGATCAAGGCCAAGAGCCATTTAAGTGCGTTCTTCGGCCAGACCACGCGGCGAGAACTCGGCTGCCAATCGCGGGAATCTTCCATCCACGCCCCAAGGAGGTAGGGGATGGCGATGTATGCCGCTATCGCGACCCACCATGACCAAGGCAGTCCACTGGGTGCGGTCGCGCCGGTCAAAACGACGAGGCGGTAGGCGTAGCAGGTCGCTGGTGCCAGCAGCACGTGAAACGCCCCTGAGGTCGCCAAGAAGCGGAAGATCAGCGTTGCGGCATCGTTTTGCGCCACGCCAGCTGGCGCCGTGGCTTTCACGCGGAATTGTGTACACCGCGCCCGGCAGGACCGCGATTACTGCTACAAGGAGCGCCTGAAAGGTCGTGACCACGAGGCGGTTTCGACTTACCTCAGGAGGGCCAGACGCGGGTCATCGACCCAGGCGTCACCTAAGACGCGGTAGGCGCTCCACAAGCTCAGCGCTGGTGCGGCCGGGCCACTGAGCCGCACCGGATAGGTGGAGTCGAAGCCCAATGTCAAGATCCACCGCTCTAAATCCGGGTAAAACTCTGTGCACGCTCCGAACCAGAAACTGACCAGGCCGTGCGGCGCGGTCGTGCAGATCAGCCGGTCGGTTGTCACGATCACCGCGCACGTCTGGTGGAACCGCCACTGAGCGGCGGCCCGCTGCGCCGCGGCTGCCTTGCGGCGGTGATTGACCACGCCTTGGACCGCCAGCGCGCCGAACATGACCGCCGGACGGCCCGCGACAATCAACGGCAGCGGTGAATACCGGCCATCGCCGCCACAAAAGCGGCTGTAGTCGATCTCAGCGCTCAGCAGCGCCCGCTCCCCCGGTTCGAGGATCGGGCCGTACACCTCGATCGGGGTCGGCGACCGGCCGGCCCGCAACGCTGCCGCGCAACCACGGCAGTAGTCCCACCACTGCTCGGCAGGAGTGCGCGGCTGCCAGGCTGCCCGTGGTTGGCGCGCACGGTGAGATCCACCAGCGGGGCCATCGGGAACGCGGGCTGTCGACGGCGCCCGGCTGACCGGAAGGTTATGCCGCTGCGATGGTGGCATTCCCGGCATTGGGATGTCGAACATGACCGCACCGTACCTTTTCGATGTGACACCCACCCCCGATCAGCGGGCGCCTCGCCTTCCACCAAGCACATGCACAGCGGCGCGGCATCGACTCAAGGACGAATCTCCCTCAGCTGGGCCAAAATTCGGATCGCTTCGGCGCGCTCATCATCTCCTAGCCAGGGCAGCATCCAGATCAGCGCCTCCTCGGTCTCGCGGGATGCAGCGCTAAATTCATCGTCCATAGCAGCTCGGGCTGCCTCGGACATGTGGTCGCGGTGCTCGAGGAACGCCTGGCGCATCGTGACTAGTCGCTGAGCAACGGCGAATCGTTCGGCTGCGACCCTAGCGGTATCCCCGCTGACGGGCGGTGGCGCAGCACCGGCGCCCGGGGTAGTGACCACACGAGGTGCACTGCCGTCTAAGACAGCGTCGATAGTGCCGTCTTGCCACTCGATCGCCCGTTCCAAGGCTCGGCGCAGCCGTCGACTCAGCCGGCCTGAGCGGTTGGTTTCCACGGCGCGCACCGTGGCTACCGACAGGCCCCCGCGCTCGGCGACATCCGTCTGGGTCAGCTTCAGCTGTTTGCGGCGACGTCGTACTTCGTCGGCCAGCCGCTCCCAGGACATGACCCGTATCTTGCCCGACGAACCGCCAGATTTCCCCATCCGCGCCGCTAAAACAGAAGATTCAGCGGTTCGGGCTACCGGTGATGTCAGCGCTACCGAGCCAGCCACGAAATGCAGTCTGACATGCGTCGACACCGCTTCCTGCTACTGGCTGTGCGGTAAGAGAGGGCGTCCATCCTCAAAATTCTAGCGGTATAACCGCTAAAACGCTAAAATATCTGTTAGATTAGCGGTAATTCACGGGTGTTCCGCCGCAGTGAAGAACCGACGACCTATAGGAAGGACGCCTCCGATGACAACCGCGCTCACCCCCCCGGCCGATACCCCCAACACCGTCGCCAGACCTTTTGCGTCCTTCCAGATGCGCGCCGACGTGCGCCTCTTCCAGACCAGCCAAGACTTGGCCTGCCAAGAAGACCCCGAGCTGTTCTTTAACCCCCGTACCAAGCATCGCGCCATCAAGCGCTGCGTCGAGTGCCCCTTCAGGGGCCGCTGCGGCTACAACGCGGTGGCCACCGGCGCGACGCACGGCGTCTGGGGTGGAGTGATTCTGCCCGGCGCCCAGCCCAAGGCACTCAAGCCGGTCTATGCGCGTCTGGCCGCACAGTTCGAGCAGCGCCGACAGACCGAGGTCGGTGACCTTAAGGTCGCCCCGCTACCTGACCTCATGGACGACGACGAGACCGACGACGACGAACCCCTGATCTTTCAGGCCGGCGCCGCCTAGCCGCATAGGAAGGTTCCCATGAGCTCCGTCACTGCCGAGCATCCCGCGATCACCAGCGTCGACGACAACGGCACCGAACGCATCACGGTCTTTGATGACGACACATCGGTGATTTGCGGGGCATTTCGACCCGTCGGTCACGTGTACTGGCGGCTCTATCTGGCCACCGGGGTGGCCAGCGCCGGCTGCACCGCCACCCAAACCCCACCCCCGCATCTTCTGGCAGCGCGCCGCGAGGATGCGTGTCGATGGGTCGAGCTAATCGCCCACCTTTACACCAACCCTGCCGCGGTAGGTGGCTAAGCAGCCTTGCGTGCCCAGCTCCGCGCCACGGCCCGGCGCCTGAGGCACTTGATGACCGATCCGGAATTGCCGGTATCGGCCGGTGCGCCGCCTATTGAATCACTCAGCCCTGCAAGGAATCTCACGATGGCCATTCACGAAGGCTTCACGAGCATTCACCAGGCACCCCTGGTCGACCGAATAAGCCGCGAACCGCAGCGGGTAGCCGGCCCCGTCGGTGCACCACCCGACACCGACGCGCTCAATCGCCCCGACAGCGTGATCGACGGCGCGTTCGTCGGTCTCATTCCAAGCTGCGTGAGACCACGAACGGCCACGTAGCCCTAACCCATCGTCAGCTACAAGGCTGCCCTTGAGGCCCGCCTGCGAGCGGGAGCTCACCAGTCGTCGCACAACGCCTTGAGCTCATGCCAGGACGACTCCAGCCCCCAATACCGGTCGATCACCGCATTGCTGGCCTCGCGTAATCGCTCATTGCCATCGCGCAACACCTCGGTGATCAAGTCCTCCAGCCCCGCGTGGGTGTAATCAGTCAGTGCGGTCGGCTCGATGAACAGATCGCGCAAATAGCCATCGCGGTCGAAGGAAGCCACCACCACGTCGCTGATCGGGTCCCGTTCGCGCATGTTCTGGACGGCCGTGTTCAGTTCAGCCATCAATGCCCGTGTCACTCGAAGCCCCTGGTCGACGGCGGCGATCCTTTCCTGAGGGGTGCTCACGGCTTCTTCCGATCATCGGGTTTCGCGCGGCCTTCTCTGCGGTTTTTGACCGGCTCACTGTTGGCCGGCGCCACCACTTTCAGCTTGCGCTCCTGGTAGAGCTGCTTATTGTCCGCCTCGGAACCCTCACCGCCTCCGCCCCGCATGGGCGGCATCATCATCGGGCCCATGGCGCCCATCCCCGGCGCGGGCGCTTCCGGCGCGACCGGAGCTGACGGCGCCGAGACCGGCGCGGCCGC
>NZ_LT546237.1:895780-953648 GCF_900078675.2 Mycobacterium interjectum | reverse complement strand
GCTGACGGCGCCGAGACCGGCGCGGCCGCCGCCGGCGCGGCGGCGACTTCGGTCGGTGCTGCCAGCGGGACCCCCCCGCCGGCCGGCTCGGTGTCAGCTCCGCCTCCCCCAGCACCCAGATCCCCCGGAGCCGACAGATCGCCTGCCGAAGGCGGCTCCGGTGACTGAGGCGACTGTTCGCCGCCGTGCTGCGGTTCACCACCGGGCGGATGCTGGCCCAGACCGCTCATCATCGGCCCGGCCGCCTGTTCCGTTCCCTGCAGCGCCTTTTGGCCCGCACCGGCAAGGCCACCGAGTACACCGCCCAGGCCGCCCACCACGCCGCCGATGATCCCAGGAATGACTTCTGAGGGCAGTGAGCCCACTGTCTCCGGCAGGGCATCGGCCAGCGGATTCGCGGGGCCAGCTAGATCAGCAGCCCCGGGCGGCCACGTCGGCCCGCCCGTCAAATCCTGTCCCACACCCGGCCCTCCCTGCACCGGGTCCAAGGGTGCACCCTTGGGCGAGTGCTCTGCTTCCCGCTGCGCCACCGGCCCCTCACCGGCGACCACCGGCGGCGCGGCTGGCGCCGCATCTGGGCTCGGACCCGGCGGCGGCGTCGGCACCTTGGGCTGTGGAGCCGCCTCGGAGAACGTGTAAGTGCTAAACCCAGCCGTCGAGGCCTGATAAAGCCTGCTGACCTTCACTTGCGCATTAACCACAGCAAGCCGGTGAGCGCCACCGGCGCGCGCATTGGACTGCAAAGCCGCTTTCAGCTCCCGCTCGGCGTCAAGCACATGGCGATAGGGCGGGACATCGGTGAGGGCTTTGGAGAAGTGCTGCACATGAACCTTGGCCTGCTCAGCCAGGCCGTCCACATAGCGGGCGTGGCCCTGATACCACGTCTGCAGCGCCCGCATCCTTGTCGTGGCCGCATCCGCCGACGTTGACTGCCAGCCATCACCCGTCATGCCGATGGCCGCGCCCAGCTGATCGGCAGCGTCGCTGAGCTGCTTGGCCTCGGCGCGCAGGCTTGATTCCATCGCCTGCCAGGTCTTCTTGCCCGCGCCGGCGCGGCCGGTCTCGATCAGGCGAGCAATATCGCGCGGGCTTGCCGGGACTTCACCGGCCGGCAAACTGGTACCCACGCCGCCAGACACCAGACCCGCTGGCACCACCTGCCCTGCCGGCAGGGTCCGCCCAGCGGGCACAACCGCACCGGCGCTCCCGGTGCCCAGCGTCTCGGCCGACTGCGCTTCCTGGTCGTCATAGGCGCCGGCGCTGGCATCGAGCTTCACCCCGAACTGGCGTGCCATCGCGTTGGCCATCACGGTGTATTTGCGCGCCAAGGTCACTTGCGCGGTGAAACGGATGCTCGCCCCCACCGACACCACGTCCGATGCGCTCGGCTGCACCTGAGCCGAGCCTGGCGTTGCGGTCGCGCCAGCGGCATCTGCCTGGCGCGCCGCCGACCGGACGACCTCGGTATCAACGCGTACTGAATCCGCCACCGCGTAGCCCTTTAGTTACGTCTGCAGGATTTGCTGGCTGTCGCCTTCGGTCTGCTGGTAGGAGGCCAGGCTCGACCGGATATGGTCGGCCACACCCTCGCAATACTGCCCCAGCGATTGACCCGCCTCCCTACGCGCCTGCAGCGTCTCGATGAGGGCCTGACGCACCTCCCAGCCGATGTCACCGAAGCGTCGTCCCACGCTTTGCGCCGTGCCGGGATCGACAGTGAGACGTTCTCGCACCCGTGGCGCCTCTTGATCCCACCACTGTGCGTGCTGATTCCACGCGTCGAAATCCAGCATCACATCGTTGCCGGCCACCGCACACCTCCCATTGCACTGGCTATTTGCTAAAGCCTAACAACGGCTCAGCGGGCTACGCATCGGTCGAAACAGGTCAAAAATCGATGGTCCGCCGATATTCGTCGACATCGGTCAAACTTGGCCACCCCGGTGTCGTCGGCAGCGCAGTACCGTGCTCCTCAATGACGCGCATGCGTTGCTCGGCGCGCGCCCGCATCAACGCCAGCCGGTGGAGCCGCATAATCCGGTCCGCCAGGACCTCTGAGGTCCACGAGCGGGTTACCTCCGGCTCGAGTTGGACCCGCAAGCCCTCTCCCTGCCAGTCGAGCTCCACCATTAAGGCGCCATCGGATGACCATTCAACGACAGTGGGAAAGACTTCCTCTTCCTGCTGGTGCTGCTCGTCGGTCACCGCGACTCCCGCATCGTTGCCCCACATTTAGCTACCGCCGGTATTCGTCGTTGTCGGCTGGCCGGCCGGTGCGGCGGTGCTCGGCGGCGGCGAGGCAAGCGTCGTTGTACCGGCCAGCTGAGGTGGATCGACCCACCCCAGGAAATCACCTGTGGGCAGTGCACTTTGCGGTTGTAGCTGCCCATCAAGCCAGATTTTGCCATTACCCATATACATGACCGGGTCACGACTCTTGAATTGCGCGATTTGACCGGGCACCAAATGGCTCGGATCGGCAGGTGCGGTCACCGGTGTTCCCGGGGGCGGCAACTCCACGTGGGCCTGCTTCCACCCATCGCTGACCGTCGCCCCGTTGAGCACCGCCCGCACCGCGGCGGCGTGTTGGGCCGTCGTCGCCGTCACCGCAGAACCATCGGGCATCTGTACCACCCGGCTCGGGTCACCGCCCGCGCTGGCCGGCGCAGCAGCCGGCGGGGCCGGCGGTGTGCTCGGCTGCGGTTGAGTCGTACCCGCAGGCTGCGTCGGCGCGTTCTTATCGCCGGTGCCGTCCTTGCCGGCTGACGCGGCGCCGTTCTTGCCGCCATCGCCGTCACCCTTGCCGTGCGACCCGTCTTCGAAATCGTCGGACTTGCCGTGGTCGTGACCGTCGCTGTCTTTAAATCCGTCCCCCCCGCCCTGGCCGGCAAAACCACTCGCCAGCGGGCCCATCGCGCCCAGCGCGTCCATCGGCAAGGATCCTGCAGCGCCGCCCAGCGCGCCAGGAATCGACCCCAGCCCCGCCATCGCCGGGCCCAACATCGACAGCGGATCGCCCAGGCCCGCCCCGCCAAGCCCGCTCAGCCCAGCCAGCGGATCAGTCAGCCCGCCCGGACCGGCACCTGTAGCGGTTCCGCCCGCCCCGCCGTCACCACCGCCACTGCCGCCGCCATCACCGCTGGTGTCAGCACCGCCCCCATCAC
Organism: Mycobacterium interjectum; assembly: GCF_900078675.2. Lineage (GTDB taxonomy): Bacteria > Actinomycetota > Actinomycetes > Mycobacteriales > Mycobacteriaceae > Mycobacterium > Mycobacterium interjectum. The sequence continues at coordinate 950,484 of NZ_LT546237.1, read as the reverse complement.
CACCCCCGGCGATGCCTGCGTTGCCCTGGTCCTTCGAATGGCCTCCGCCGGCGCTGTCGCGGTACTCATCACCGAGCGCGGAAAGCAGCTCAGCCTGCTTCTTACTGTCCACTTTGGAGCTGTCGAGCAGTTGTTGAATTTGGGCGAGCTGACCGTCCAAGAACTCATTAAACAGCGCCATCGCATGCGGGTCATTGGCCATTTGCGGGTGAGACGTCAGCGCGCGCCGCGCCGTCTCGATGCTGCTGATGATGGCGCCGATTTTGGAGCGAGTGTCGTCGTTGGTGGCGAAAATTTGTTTGAGCAAGCCGGCCAGCTTGTCATCGGTCTGGGTGAGCGCGCCGCTGGCCTGCTGATAGGTAGTTCCGGCGTGATCGACGCCCTGCTGTAACCCGCTGGGGCCGTTCGGCACTGGCAGAGCGGGCCCCCACGGCGGCGCCCCGGCCGGCGGCGCTGGCAGCGCCTGCTGGGGCGGCCCATCAAACTCATCGCCACCCTCACCGTCGTCATCACCGCCGAAGATCCCCGTCAGGTCGTCGAACAGGTCATCCAAGACGTCGAATAAGCCCATGGCGCGCCCGAATCCCCTCTACACGCAGGTCGCTGGGCAAAACGCTACCGCCGCCTGCTGGCGCTACGCGACGGTCGCGCCCAACCGATTTCGACCCATGCTGCTCCGACGAAGTCCTCACCGCCCGCCAGGGACGGGCACACCCAGCACAATCGGCGCCGCGTCGCGGATTTTGCCCACATTATCGTGGTGCAACTCGATCTCCGGCTGGGCACCGATGGCGCGAAGCGACATCGGCGGGCGGCATTCGTACAGATAACGCAAAGCGTGCGCGATCTTTGTCGTCGACACGTTCCGGCAATAACCATCCTCGTGCATCTGGGCCGCCGCCGCGCGCCATTTGTCCATCCTGTCCACCGCCAGTTCGAGCGCACGGTCGCACAACTGCGAGGTGGCGTCGGGCGGCGGCGTGGGATTGAACCGCCACAAGATGGCGGCGATATGGGTCGTCGCGAGTAAGGCCCCGGGTGGAACACAGGCAAGCCCCGCCGACCCCCACCTCATCCATAACACCATGTGCCCGGTGGACAGCCACGCATGCAAAGCATTACCGCCAACGCTCACCAAAGCCGCGGAGCTAAGGACACCCCACAGGAAAACCCGGTTCCAGAACTGATCCCGATACGGCGCCAGTGACACAATTCCCAGCGTCGCCAGGACGATCGTCCCGTCGATAATCAACGGCCATAGCCACGACGGCCAGCCGGGCCACGCCGCCATCGCCGCCAACTCACGCAAGGACGTAAACGACAGCACAAAGCTGACCGTCGCGATCCCGATCGTCAACCCCCCAGCAGCACGGCGACTTCTGCGAACAAGGTGTAACGTGCGGATCTCGTCGTCGGTCTGATCTGCTTCCCTCGCAAGCCGCGGCTTAATCGCCGGCCGCCCGCGACGACGCGAGTTGGCCTGCATACGGCCGCTGGGCCCGGCCGCCGGTGCCAGGTCGTCCATCGGCTGAGGCTCAACGCCGGTTTGTGCTGCTACCGCGGCACCGTTTCGACGGGTGTCAAGCGTGGTCACTGCGAGATTTCCTTCGCATAAGACGGACGGGCGGAACGGGCGATCACCGTGGGAGAGGCCAGAAAAGCGGCGTTGAGTCTTCCGTTCAGGCCTGCAGTGGTTGGGCTTACAGCTGAAACATACAGCCGGCGGCGGCGTTACGCGTCGCTCGGCGGCTGCGGATTTTCAATCCGACTCGCAATACCTTGTGACACCGTGCCGCTGGGCGGCTTCGACCTGGGCCGGCAACACCCATCGCCGCAGCGATTCCGCACCGACGCCGACCTTCGGGCCGATCGACTGGCAGGCGGCATACACCGACCGATACTCCTGAAGGTGATCCAGCACCACCTTCACCGCGCGCTCACGCTGCTCGACCGGGTAACGCTTGGCCATAGTCGCCATCCTTCACACACAAGGAAGCGGCACCAAACCCGGGACGGTTCTCTCACCGCCTTCTGACCTTGACGACTCCGGCCACGGCCACGCGACGGCACAGACGCGTCAGTTTGGGGCGCGATCGGCCTCGCGTGGCGGATTTCTCACGAGGTACCGATCGACCGGGAAACATCGAGAATTACTGGTGCACAACGACTACATCCGCACTGCGCATCGATGCACTCAACGACTTTTCTCTAGCGGGGAGTAGGCCATCGTCGGGTTATGTCGGCGCTCGTGCTCCGACATGATTGCCGCCCTGGTGGCGATGAGCTGCTCCCTCCTTCTCCGCGACCAGTGACACAGTCGATAACCGCCGAGCCGCTCTGTCTTTCACGATGTTTCACTGCGCTCCGATCAATAGCGGTAAACGGAAACGCGACGACGCAAAACCCGCCAGAGATTTCTCAGACTGGCTGTCGCGCAGCGCAATAACACCTCTTAGCGTTCTAGATATGAAACGACCCATCACGAGTGAGTGCAGGGACGAACCCGCCGAAACTCTCCGCAACGCGCGATCCTCAGCCCAGGCATAAAGATGAGCTGGGGTGCGCTCAACTGGGCGACGGACTTAGACGTCAGATCCTCGGCGGCGAAGTTCATCCTCATACTCCTAGCGAATAAGGCGGATGAGAATTTCTCGTGCTATCCCTCGATCCGTACTCTGATGGCTGAGTCCAATGCCGGGAGAAGCACGGTCCTGCGCGCACTCAGAGACCTGGAAACGCGTTGGCTTCATCAGTCGCCATCCACAGTTCCACGACTCCGGGGCGCAACGCTCGACTCGCTACTACCTGAATCACCCCTTGGCACCACATCTTTCGCACCGTCCCGATCCGGGACCCCCCCGTCCCGATCTGGGACCCCCCGTCCCGATCCGGGACCCCCGGAGGGTCCCGCTGCGAAACGCCCCCCATCCCACTGCGGGACGGGGACCGTGTCAGAGTGGGACCCTCCGGGGGTCCCACAGCGGGACCCCTTGAATCCATCAATTGAATCCCCATCCGAACCAAGCGATGCCGCGGCGCGCATCTTGGAGGCAGTCACCGAAGCGTGGACGCTGGGCACCCGCGAGGCTCGTAGTCTCCAAGCGGCCGTCGAGTCCGCCTTGGCGCACGGATGGCCGGCGGCAGAACTCACCGACCACCTGATCCAAAACCCCAACCCGGTGCGTGATCCGGTGCGGGTGCTCGCCCGGCGCCTGAACGATCTCCCGCAGCTACACGACCTACATCCCCAACCGTGCCGTGGTGTGGTGAATGCGAAGACACGCACTCTCGCACCATCACCGTCACTGCGCCCGACGGAACCGAAGCTGCGCAGTTTTGCCCGCGGTGCAGCCCACAGCTGCACAGGGCACATCCATCCAGAGAAAAATCCTTCAACATACCGAACAGTGGTGAATTATCTTGGAAAATAACGTGTTCAGTGAACTCCCCCTTCTGCTTGCGGTACCTCGCGCAGCTCAGCTGTTGGGAATCAGCCGTGCCGCGGCGTATCGCCCGGTGGCCTCCGGCGAGCTGCCAGTTCGTCGGCTCGGCGGACACGACTCTTCGGAGGGTGGTGAATGAAAATGGAAGACAACATGTTCAACGATCTGCCCCTTCTGCTCGCGGTGCCCCGAGCCGCGCAGCTGCTGGGAATCAGCCGGGCCGCGGCCTACCGTCTGGCGGCCTCCGGAGACCTGCCGGTCCGCCGGCTCGGCGGTCGCGTCTACGTGGTGACCGCCGGCCTTCGTGAGCTAGCCTCGTGAAAGGCTCGGTGTACCAGCGGGGTCCCAGGTGGTTGCCACGTGGCTGGAGCACCGCGACCGAGGAGACCGACCAACATGAGCACTGACACACAGTTTTCCAAGTCCGAACAGGCCAACCGCACCCGTCGCGCTGAGCCGATAACCCAGCACATCGCCAAGAACGGCACCGTGTCCTACTGGTTCCAGGCCGACGTGGGCACCAAGCCCGACGGCAGCCGGGACCGCCGACGATTCACCTACCGCACCAAGGCGGAGGCGCGCCGCGAGTATCGGCGCATCACCAGCGAGGTGGCTGCGGGCACCTACACCCGGCGGACGGCCATCACCGTTGACGACGCCTGCGACCAATGGTTAGACGGACGGCGCGGCATTCGGCGCGTGACACTGGAGGGCTACCGAAACGACCTCAAACCGGTACGCCGCTACCTCGGCGGTAAGAAACTCCAGCAGATCGTCAAGGCCGACGGTGACGCCCTCGTTGAATTGATGCTGACCGAAGGCCGCAGGTCACCGAAGCACTACCAGCCCGGCAGCCTGTCCAGCCGCGTCGCCGAACTGATCGGGCAACGCCCCGAGGGCATCTCGGCGTCGGCGCTGGCCGCCGCGTTCCCTGGTGAGGACGTACACACTTGCCTATCCGGCCTGGTGCGCGCCGCGCGAGTCACGCGGCCACGCCGGGCGGTGTACATCCTGGCCGACCCCGCCGAGGTGGACACGGCCGCTCGCGGCGTCAAGCCGGTCACGGTGCGCTCCACCCTCACCACCTTCGGCATGGTCGTGCAGTCGTTCGTAGATCAGGGCATGTTGCCTCGCAACGTTATTGCGCTTGTCGAGCGACCAGCCGACGCGACGACCGACGAGGAAGCCGCCCACCCGGCGAAGTCGTGGACGGTGGACGAGGTGGAGGCGTTCCGCGAGTCGGTGCGCGATGAACGCCTGTTCGCGTGCTGGTTGCTGAGCTGTTACGGGTTGCGCCGCAGCGAGGTGCTGGGCCTGCGTTGGTCTCAGCTCGATGATCATGCGCTGCGGGTGCGGCGAGGCCGGGTCGCCGTCGGCAGCGAGACCGAGGAAGGGCTACCGAAGTCCCGGCGCAGCCGTCGCGACCTCCCACCGCCGCCTGAGCTGGCTGAGGCGCTGCGCACACTGAAGATGTGCCAGAAGGCCGAGGCGCTGGCGCTTGGCGTCGCGTGGTCGGATGACCGGCTGATAGCGGTGCACGAGGACTCGACACCGGTACGGCACGATTGGTACTCCGACGAGTTCCAGCGGTTGCGCGAACGGGCCGGACTGCGCCGTATCCATCTCAAGGGGCTACGGAACACCAGTGTGAGCCTCATGCTCACGTCGGGCATCCCGGTGCACATCGTGGCGGCCTGGCACGGCCACGACCCGGCGGTGTCGCTGAGGATCTATAGCGACGCACAGCCCGACGACTTACGCGCCGCCGCCGCGTCGCTGTTCGGCTGACCCGGAAAGCACGCTGTCCGACGTCTCTATCGTCACAGCCGTTCAATGTGATCTATGGCGTTGCGCGGCGTTTCGTTCACAAATCCGTTCACAACACAGCAGGAGCAACTACGTCCGCCTCGCGAGGGAAACTGGTAACTGCCACGAGGCCTAACCTCTCAGGTCGGTACACTCCACACTCCGAGCTGACGATTGATGCGTTCCCAGTCAAGACCCGTCCCCTCGCTCGAACTGGTCGTCCACAAAGCATCCCGTATTACGACACCTACCGGTAAACCGCCGATATCGACGAAAAAGGTCTCCGTTTGCATCTGATGAATCAGGTCGGCCCTCGTCTATACGCCACGGACCAGTGGGTACGTTCGGCCAGTATTGCCTGTCGCAGTGTAAGTTTCGATCAATCGCATCTGGCGTGACACAGGGCCGGCCCGGCGCCGCGGCCGCCAGCTGCGCATGACGGCATGCGAGCTCATCGATCGCGCGGGCCAGGCTGAGCTGAGATGTGCGGCCACGGCTACCCCGTCTTTTCGGCGAATCGGCGCCGGCCGAGGATGTTGAGGCGCATGCTGTAGGTGAAGACCGATCCGGCCCGAGGAGTGTGATGGCTAGACAGCGTCTCATCGACAACGTGAAAGAGGCGCTCGGCAACGTCGCGAGCCAGACGCGCGCGGTATAGCGGGCGCGCCGCGAAAGCCGTTGGCTGGCAAGCACCTAAGAAGGGTGGCGCAACGAAGGCTGCGGCCGGCAACCGATCCGCCGCCAAGCGGACTTCCATCAAGCGGGCCGTCGCCAAGAAGGCCCCGGCGCAGAAGGCAACAGCCGCCACGCCCGGCGCCCGGAAAACCGCCGCAAAGAAGACCACGGCCAAAACGCCCAGCCGGGCGAAAACCCCGGCCCAGAAGACCGCGGCCAAGGCTGTCGCGAAGAAGGCTCCTGCTAAGAAACCCAATCAGAAGTAATGAAAGCCACCCCCAGATCGCGTGATCGGGTGATCAGCCGCCCATAAGGCCAGGCGGCAGTTCTGGCGGTGTAGGCGCTGCTCATCACTGTCGCCTGCCTTACCGGTAACCCGTCGTGAGCTGATTCGCCGCGCTCCAGATCGCTGGATCAGCAGGTGACGTGAAGGACCGCGCAGACCTCTCGTCGCTTGAGGCCCGTGATCAGCCGGCAGGCTTGTTCCGTCGGGACAGCGACAAGCTCGACGTTTCGGTGCGCAGCCTCCGCCGCCACCTCGGGCATGATCGGCAACGAGCCGTGGGCCCCGGTGCCGATGATCAACCCGGGTCCGCCCCCGGGAGCTCCTCGTCGGCCGAGAGCGGAGTGTGTCCGAACTTGTCGCGGTATGGCTTCGAGGGCTTCTTGCTCCGTTTGCGCACAGTACCTCGGTCGATGACGACGTCGTGCTCGTACGCTTGTCCCTCGACCTCGATCGACCCGAACCCACGGAGTCGCACATCCATCACAACTCCCTTCCGCGCGGAAATTCAACACTTCGGAAACTACGCCCATTGCCAGTGCGCAGGAAGCCGTTGCGCCCGATGGTGCCGACCATGACGATGACCTCGCAAGCTGCTCCCTCGTCCCATGACGGGACGAATACGGCGGAATATGGCGGGGTTACCGGTACTGCCTTGCGCAGCTCGACGTGCGTCCTCTTGCCGAGCAAGTTACGTAATAGGGCTTCGGTCTTGGGGGCCGTGGCCGATTTCGGCCGTCCATAATCTGCCGCCGCATACCGTCAACGACTACGGTCTGGGCATAGCCACGATGTCGGTTCGACGTGAGGCCACCAGCGTAGACCTGCGTGGCGTCCCGAACCAGGGAGCGACATCAGAGCCGCGTTTCTCATCGAGATCGGTGGCGGACCGATTACTCGACCTCAGACCGGGACAGCTGAAGCATCACGAGGGGCGCCCACTAGTAGGGAAGCAACCCAGCGATCACAGGCTGACAGTGCGTCGAATGCGCGCCGCCCGGGAGCACCCACGTCCGCTGCCCGACGCCTGGCAAGTTCTTGGCAAGCTCGGGGCGATTCGGGCGACGTGACCAAAACACTCGAAACCCGCTCCGGTACTGGTCAGAGCGGGTTTTCGTGTGTCGGGCTGACAGGATTTGAACCTGCGACCACTTGACCCCCAGTCAAGTGCGCTACCAAACTGCGCCACAGCCCGGATGCCGCCGGGATCACCGGCAGCAGGTCGACAGCCTACCGCAGCCAACACGCGACCCTGCTAATGCCCGAGCGACCTGCGCGTCTTCTCCACCCAGGCCAGCAGCGCCTGCGCCAGTTCGGACTCGCGGCGGTAGAACCGCTGCGCCGGCACCGGCACGCTGACCGCCACCAGCTGCTCGCCCACGCCGGGCAACACCGCACCGACCGCGCAGACGCCCTCGGTCTGCTCCTCGCGGTCGTAGGCGACGCCGTCGGCGCGGACGCGCTCCAGTTCCCTGCGCAACGCCGCCGGCGTCGTGATCGTGTTGTCGGTCAGGCGGGCCAGCCGGCTGGGCAAGGCTTGCTCGGGCGGCAGGCTGGCCAGCAGCGCCTTGCCGTTGGCACAGCAGTGCAACGGGAACGACTCGCCGACGGCGCTGATCGCCCGCAGCCGGTGCGGCGAGACGACCTGGTCGACGAACGTGACGCGGTCACCGTCGAGGATCGACAGGTCCACTGTCTCCTCCAGCTGCCGCGACAGCTCCTCCATGAACGGGTGCACGTCCATCACGACGCCGAGCCGCACGGTGGCGGCCATGCGCGCGATCTCGGGCCCGAGCCGATACGGGCCGCGCGCCCCCCGCGCGGCCACCAAGCCCTCGTCGTCCAGCGCCCCCAGGATCCGGCTCACCGTCGAGCGCGCCATGCCCAGCCGCTCGCCGATCTCGGCCTGGCTGAGTCCCCCGGGGTGAGCTTGGAGCAGCCGCAAAATCTCGGCCGCACGCGCGATGACCTGAACGCCGGCCCCGTCGGACGTCACGCCGCCGCACCGGTCTCGAGGCGGTAGCTCCCGCTGGGGTCGACGATCGCCACCAGCCGCACGATGCAGCCGTCGCCGCCGACCCAGCGCCACGGGAACGCGGCGAAGGTGACGCGCTTGCCGGTGACCTTGTCCAGGTCTCCCCCGACGTTCTCGAAGCCGTAGATGCCCTTGGACAGGATCGCACGGTGGCACGGCTCCCATTCGGGAAAGTCGTCGAGCACCTTGCGGCCGGTCTCCTCCTCGTATTCCCGTACCGCCCAGGGCAATAGGCCGCCGGTGTGTTCGGCCGGTCCGTGCGGGGCGATCGAGGTGGCCATCGGGTGATCCAGCGCCTGGGTGTCGGTGCCCACGGCCTTGACGCCCTTGGCCGCGAACCACTCCCCGGCCTCCTTGTAGAAGCCCGGCGAATAGGCGTAGTACTCGGCGCTGTCGGCGTAGGTGTGGTGCCAGCCGGTGTTGACGATGACGATGTCGCCGGGCCGGATCTGCGGCGTGGCGTTGTCGAGGTCCTCGGCGGTGACGACCTCCCACTTCTGCTTCGGGATCGAGACGACGACGCCGGTGCCGAAGAACGCGCTCAGCGGAATCTCGTGTAGGAACGGGGTTCCCTCGACGACGTGCGCGGGCGCGTCGATGTGGGTGCCGGAATGCATGACGGTGGTGATCTTTTGGGTCAGCACGCGGCTTCGCGCCATGCTATGCAGGCGCTCGATCTGCACGTCCTCGAAGTACGGCCACGCCGGCACGCCATGACCCCACGGGTGGGACAGGTCGTAGAACTCCAGCTTCGATTCGGCGTCGCCGAGGGGCCAAGTGATACTCATGATTTCCTTTCGGTCGATCAACACGCTGTGTAGCCGCCGTCGAGATACATCACCTGGCCGGTGAAGAATCTCGAGGCGTCGCTGAGCAGATAAATCAGGGCGCCGACGAAGTCGTCGGGCTCGGCGAAGCGGCGCAACGGGATTCGGGCGAACATCGCCTCGCGGGTTCGGCGCCCTTTTTCGTCGTCGGCGAACATCCACTCGGTTACCTCGGAGCGGAAAACCGTTGGCGCCAGGGCGTTTACCCGAATGCCATCCGGGCCCCACTCCGCGGCCAGGCTCTTGGCCAGCAGGTCGGTGGCGCCCTTCGACGGGCAGTAGGCGCTATAGCCGGCGGGGTGGCCGAGGGAGCCCCGCACCGAGGAGACGAGCACGACGCTGCCGCCGGTGCCCTGCTCGAGCAGCACCCGCCCGGCCGCCTGGCACACCAGCCAGGCCCCGCGGGCGTTCGCGCCCATCACCTTGTCGTAGTCCTCGACGGCCATCTCGGTGATGGGCGCGACGTGGTTCATGCCCGAGGCCACCAACACCCCGTCGAGGCGGCCGTGCTTGGCGACGGCCGCGTCCACCATCTCGTCGGCGTCGGCCGGGTTCTCGGGCCGGCGGATGACCATCGCGGCGTCGTCGATGCCGAGGGCGTGCAGTGCCGCGGGGTTTCCGCCGGCCAGCGTCATTCGGGCACCGGCTTCGGCCAGCGCCCGGGCCGCGACGCTGCCGAGGGCGCCGGTCGCTCCGGTGATCAGGATCGACTTGTCCTGGACGCTGAACAGCTTCACCGATGCCTCCATAAATCCCACAATGCGGGCATATCAACCCGATATAGAAGCAACGGTAGGGCGGCGCAAAGCCGGAAGTCAACAATTATTCCTGTGATACAGCTTTCATATTCCGTATCGTGGGAGTAATGGTCATGACTTCCGCGGCCGGGGGCGGTCCATGAACGTGATACCGCCGGCGCTACCGCATTCGAGGGTCGCCTATCGGTCCGGGGAAGCGGCGAGCATCCGAGGCGCTCAGCGCCGCTTGGCTCCCCGCTTTTCGCGCACGCGCACATTGATGCGGATCGGCGAACCCTCGAACCCGAACGTCTCGCGCAACCGCCGCTCCAGAAAACGCCGGTAACCGGCCTCCAGGAAACCGGTGGTGAAAAGCACGAACGTCGGCGGGCGGGCGGTGGCCTGGGTGGCGAACAGGATGCGCGGCTGCTTGCCGCCGCGCACCGGCGGCGGCGTGGCGGCGACCACTTCCTTGATCCAGTTGTTGAGCTGCCCGGTGGAAATCCGGGTGTCCCAGGACTCCAGCGCCGTCTCCATCGCCGGCACCAGCTTCTGCACCGCGCGGCCGGTCTTCGCCGAGATGTTGACCCGCTGCGCCCACCGGAGCTGCGCCAACTCGCGGTCGATCTCGCGCTCCAGCGGCTCGCGGCGATCCTCGTCGACCAGGTCCCACTTGTTGAACGCCAGCACCAGCGCGCGGCCGGCCTCGATCACCATCGACAGCACCCGCTGGTCCTGTTCGGTCAGGGTCTGCGACGCGTCGATCAACACGACCACCACCTCGGCCGCATCGATCGCCGAGTGGGTGCGCACCGACGCGTAGAACTCGTGCCCGCTGGCCTGGCCCACCTTGCGCCGCAGACCCGCGGTGTCGACGAACCGCCACACCTTGCCACCCAGCTCGATCAGCGAGTCCACCGGATCGACCGTCGTGCCGGCGACGTCGTGCACCACCGAACGCTCGTCGCCCGCAAGCTTGTTCAGCAGCGAGCTCTTGCCCACGTTGGGCTTGCCGACCAGCGCCACCCGCCGCGGCCCACCCGCCGCCGGCGCCGCCTCGGACACCTCGGGCAGCGCGGCCAGCACCTCGTCGAGCAGATCGGCGACCCCGCGGCCGTGCATCGCGCTCACGGCGTGCGGCTCGCCGAGCCCCAGCGACCACAGCTCCGCGACGTCGGCCTCGGCCTTCTCGCTGTCAACCTTGTTGGCCGCCAGAAAGACCGGCTTGCCCGAGCGCAGCAGGATGCGTGCGGCGGCCTCGTCGGCCGCGGTGGCGCCGACGGTGGCGTCGACCACCAGGATCACCGCGTCGGCGGTGCGCATGGCCACCGACGCCTGTTCGGCCACCAGCTGCTGCAGGCCCTTGGCGTCGGGCTCCCACCCGCCGGTGTCCTGCACGACGAACCGGCGCCCGGTCCACAGCGCGTCGTAGGACACGCGGTCGCGCGTGACGCCGGGGATGTCCTGCACCACCGCCTCGCGCCGGCCCAGGATCCGGTTGACCAGGGTCGACTTGCCGACGTTGGGCCGGCCCACCACCGCGACCACCGGCGCCGGGCCGGCCTCGGCGGCATCCGCCAGGCCGGATTCGACCGCTTCCCAATCGCTTTCGTCGACCCAAGTCCCGTCCTGCGTCATCGCACCGCCCCGCTTTTCTGCCGGACCAGCTCGAGCAGATGGGCGATCACCTGTGTCTCGGTCATGTCGCTGGTGTCGACGACCACCGCGTCGGGGGCCGCGCGCAGCGGCGACACCGCCCGGGTGGAATCGAGATGGTCGCGGCGCCGCACATCGGCGAGCACGCCGTCATAGTCGTCGGGCAGACCCGACGCGACGTTCTGGTCGTTGCGCCGCCTGGCCCGGGTTTCGGCCGAGGCGGTGAGGAAAATCTTCACCGGCGCGCCGGGCAGGACCACGGTTCCGATGTCGCGGCCCTCGACCACGACGCTGCCCGGGCCCTGCGCCAGGTCGCGCTGCAGCGCGACCAGACCGGCGCGCACGGCCGGCACCGACGACACCGCCGAGACCGCCCGGGTGACCTCGTCACCGCGGATCTCGACCGAAACATCCTCCGCGCCAAGGTAACAGCGGTCCGCATCCGGGTCGTAGCTGACCGACAGCTGCACCTGCGATGCCACAGACCCGACGGCCTCGGCGTCGGCGGGGTCGACGCCGGCACGCAGCACCGCCAGCGTCACGATCCGATACATCGCGCCGGTGTCGAGATAGCGGGCGCCCAGCGCGCGCGCCAAACCCCTTGACACCGAGGACTTCCCGGTCCCGGCCGGGCCGTCGATAGCAACAACGACGCCGCTCACAACCCGACCGCCTTGTAGAGCGAACCGATCTCGTCGCGGCGCAACGCCCGGAGGCTGCCCGGGCGCTGCTCCCCCAGCGATACCGCGCCGATGTCGGTGCGCACCAGCGCCTCGACCGGGTGGCCCGTCGCCGCCAGCAGCCGGCGCACGATGCGGTTGCGTCCCTCGTGCAAGGTCACGCGCACCAACGTCTTACCCGGAATGGCGTCCACCACCGCGAAATCGTCGACCCGCGCCGGACCGTCCTCCAGCTCGATCCCCGCGCGCAGCCTCTTGCCCAGCCCGCGCGGCACCGTCCCGGTCACCGTCGCAAGATACGTCTTGAGCACCTCGTGGGAGGGGTGCATCAACCGGTGCGCCAATTCGCCGTCGTTGGTCAGCAGGATCAGCCCCTCGGTGTCGGCGTCCAACCGCCCGACGTGAAACAGCTTCTTGTTGCCGCGAACCCGGCGCGCCACCAGGTCGCCGATGCACGGCCGCCCACGATCATCCGACATGGTCGAGTGCATGCCCCGCGGCTTGTTCAGGGCGAAATACACCAGCGAGTCGTCGACGAGCACCCGGACGCCGTCGACGCGGATCACCGAGGCGTCCGGGTCGACCCGGGTGCCCAGCTCGGTGACGACCTGCCCGTCGACCTCGACGCGGCCGTCGATGATCAGCTTCTCGGCGGCCCGGCGCGACGCAATTCCGGCCTGGGACAAGACTTTTTGTAGGCGGACCCCTTCAGATTCGGCCATCAATCCTTGTCCACGTCGAAGGACAGCGACTCCTCGGAGGCCGAACCGCCCGCAAGTTTGATGAAACGTGGCTCGCTGTCCAGGGATTCGCTGAGGTCCTCGATCGTGTCGACGTCGGGCAGCAGCGGCGCGATGTCCGGAAGGTCGGCCAGCGACGTCAACCCCAGCCGCTCCAGGAACAACTCGGTGGTGGCGAACGTCGTCGCGCCGGTGTCGTCGTCGACGCCGGCCTCGGTAATCAGGCCCCGCGCCAGCAGCGTGCGCATGACGGCGTCGACGTTGACGCCGCGCACCGCGCTGACCCGCGCGCGCGTCACGGGCTGCCGATAGGCGACCACCGCCAGCGTCTCCAGCGCGGCCCGGGTGAGCTTGGATCGCGCGCCGTCCAGCAGCAGCTTCTCCACATACGGCGCGAACCGGGCGCGGGTGTACATCCGCCAGCCCTCGCTGTTTTGCCGCAGATCGATGCCGCTGTCGCGTTCGGCGAGTTCCTCGGCCAGCTGCTGCAGGCGGGCCGTGATGCGGTAGACGGGTTGCCCGGTGGCCGAGCCCAGCGCCTCGGCGGTGACCGGGGTGTCCACCACCAGCAGCAGCGCCTCCAGCACGGAGCCGAGTTCCTCGGCGTCCATCGGCGTCGCCTCGGCGATCTCGATGCCCAGATCGATCTCTGGCAACTCGTCCGTCATTCGTCCCGCACTTCTACCGGACGCTCCCCGGTCCACGAAATTTGGAGCACGCCAAGCGGCTCTGACTGGTCGAATGCTACCGTCCGCGTCCGATACAGCTCGAGCAGCGCGAGGAAGCGCCCGACGACCTCCATCGGCGCCTCGCAATCGGCGACCAACTCGGAAAACGTCGCCCACTGGCCGCTGCCGCGGGCTTCCAGGATCGCCAACAGTTTTTCGGCCTGCTCGGGGACCGAGACCGCCAGCTCGTGCAGGTGGCCGATGGCCACCGTCGGGACCGGACGCGGGGTGAACGCGACCGCGGCGATCTGCGCGAACCGCTCGGCGTCGACGCCGAGCATCACCTCGGGGAGCAGCTCGGTGAACCGGTCCTCCAGCGACACCGCGCGCGGATAGCTGCGCAGCGCGGCGGCCTCCAGCTCGGCGAACATCTCCGCGACGTGCTTGAAGGCGCGGTATTGCAGCAGCCGCGCGAACAGCAGGTCGCGCACCTCGAGTAGCGCCAGGTCCTCGTCGTCGTCGACCTGCCCGGCCGGCAGCAGGCGGGCGGCCTTGAGGTCGAGCAGCGTCGCGGCGATCACCAGGAACGCGGTGGTCTCCTCCAGGCCCAGCTGGGAGCCGATCGCCTTCGTGTAGGCGATGAAGTCGTCGGTGACCTGGTGCAGCGCCACCTCGGTGACGTCGAGGCGATGGGCGAAGATCAGCTGCAGCAGCAGATCGAACGGCCCCTCGAAGTTGGTCAGGCGAACCCGGAAGCCGTCCTTTGCTGGCGCCTCTCCGTTGGCGGTGCCGTTCACGCGCCGAATCGGTGGATGAACTCGCGGGCCAGCGCGCGGTAGGCGATAGCGCCGGTCGATCGGGGCGCCCAGGTGGTGATGGGCTCGCCCGCCACGCTGGTCTCCGGGAACCGCACGGTCCGGGTGATCACGGTGTCGAACACCAGGTCCCCGAACCGCTCCACGACGCGGGCCATGACCTCGCGCGAATTGACGGTGCGCGGGTCGTACCGGGTGAGCAGGATGCCGCTGATCTCCAGCTTGGGGTTGAGCCGGTCGCGCACCTTGTCGACGGTGTCGGTGAGCAGCGCCAGGCCGCGCAACGAGAAGAACTCGCACTCGGTGGGGATCACCACGCCGTCCGAACAGGCCAGCCCGTTGACGGTGAGCAGGCCCAGGGATGGCTGGCAGTCGATCAGGACGTAGTCGTAGCGGTCCAGCACCGGATACAGCGCGCGGCCCAGGGTCTGCTCGCGGCCGACCTCGTTGACCAACTGGATCTCGGCGGCCGACAGGTCGATGTTGCTGGGCACCAGGTCCATGTGGTTGACCCGGGTTTTGAGCAGCACGTCGTCGATCGACACCCGCGGCTCGACCAGCACGTTGTGGATCGTCTTCTCCAGCTCGTAGTGCGGGACGCCCAGGCCGGCGGACAGCGCACCCTGCGGGTCCATGTCCACCAGCAGCACGCGCCTGCCGTACTCGGCGAGCGCCGCGCCCAGGTTGATCGTCGAGGTGGTCTTCCCGACGCCGCCCTTCTGGTTGCACATGGCGACGACCTTGGCCGGGCCGTGCGAGGTGCGCGGCGCCGGCTCGGGGATCGCCCGGGGCGGGCGTCCCGTCAAGCCGATCTCGACGCCGTTGTCCGGGTGCTCGGTCATCACGCCCGGCGTGTTCGAGAGGTGAACATCGCTCGAAAGTCTAACGGCTTCGCGCAGTTAAGCCGGGCGCCGCGCGGGCGAGTCACCAGCCAATATGAGCGGAAATCGCTGGTGGGACGCACCTTTGCGCGCAGGGTTAACTTCAGTCACACCAGCACCATTCGGTGGGGTGCCGACGGCCGGCACTATCGTGGGTGCTCATGGATCTCAAGCGACGACTGCCCATCCTGCGGTGGTCGGTGTGGCGGATGGCCGCCGGCAATCGCAACATCACCACCACGGGCCAGATCGGCGACGGGCGCGAGTCCGCCGCGGTCGAATACGTCCTCAAGAACGCCCGGGCCGGCGACATCGACGACGTGCTGGCCACCATCGACAAGTTCGCCTACGAGAAGTCGATGCTGATCAACGTCGGCGACGAGAAAGGGCTGCTGCTCGACGCGGCCGTGCGGCGCGCCGATCCCGCGCTGGCGCTCGAGCTGGGCACCTACTGCGGCTACGGCGCGCTGCGGATCGCCCGCGCCGCCCCGAAGGCGAAGGTGTACTCCGTCGAGCTCGCCGAGGCCAACGCCGCCAACGCCCGGCGGATCTGGGAGCACGCCGGGGTCGCCGACCGGGTGACCTGCGTGGTCGGCACCATCGGTGACGGCGGACGCACCCTCGACGCGCTGGCCGCCGAGCACGGATTCGCCTCCGGCGCACTCGATTTCGCGTTCCTCGACCACGACAAGGACGCCTACCTGGACGACCTGATGAGCATCCTCGACCGGGGCTGGCTGCGCCCGGGCGCGATCGTGGTCGCCGACAACGTCAGGATTCCCGGCGCGCCGAAATACCGCGGGTACATGCGCGAGCAGCAGGGCAAGCTGTGGAACACCGTCGAGCACAAGGCGCACCTGGAATACCAGTCGCTGGTGTCCGATCTGGTGCTGGAGTCGGAATACCTGGGCCCAACGTCGACTTGATGCCGGGATTTGCGACTTCGCGCAACAAGTCGACGTTCGGCGCGGGATTATTGCGCCCGCGGGTGGGCCCCGGCCCACACCTCGCGCAGCGCGTGCACGGTGACCAGCGTGTAGATCTGCGTGGTCGTCACCGAGGCGTGGCCGAGTAGCTCCTGCACGACGCGGACGTCCGCGCCGCCTTCGAGCAGGTGGGTCGCGAAGGAATGGCGCAGCATGTGCGGCGACACCCCCGAGGTGATGCCGGCGCGCTCGGCGGCGTCCTGCAGCACCTGCCATGCGCTCTGCCGCGACAGCCGGCCGCCGCGGGCGTTGAGGAAGATGGCNGCACCGCGATCAGCGCCCGCGCCGCCGACACCGCCGACAGCGCCGCGGCCCCGGTGTCGGGGTCGCCGCGGCGCAACGCCACCAGGAACTCGCTGACGTCGTCCTCGCCGACCTTGGCCAGGTCGTGAATGCCGCGGTCGGACAGGTGCTTGCTGTAGCGGAGCAGGTCGCGGCGATAGGAGCTCAGCGTGTTTTTCGCCACGCCCCGCTCGATCGTCAGGTGGTCGAGATAGCCCTGCAGTTGCGTGTCGAGAGCCGCCGTCATTGCGTGGCCTTACGCGCGGCGAACGCGGTCGGCTTGTCGGTCCACGGGCTGTCCACCGGGCGGGGCTGCGCGAGGCCGTGGGCCACGGCCTGCGCGGCAAGAACTCCGGCAACGGCGATGGCGTTGACGATTTCGCCGCTGAACACCATCCGGACGGCCTCGGCGAGCGGATACCACTTCAGCGTCATGTCGGCTTCCTCGTGGTGCCCTTCGGGCTGGGTGATCTCGGTGAGCCCGTTGGCCAGATAGACCCGCACCGATTCGTCGCTGAAGCCGGGCGTGGAATCGAGGTCGACGAGCACCCGCCAGGTGTCGGCCTTCAGCCCCGCCTCCTCCCGCAGCTCCCGGACTGCGGTCAGCTGGGCGGGCTCGCCGCCGACGTCGAGCAGCCCGGCGGGCAGCTCCCACAGCCGCCGGCCAAGCGGGTGCCGGTACTGATAGACCATCGCGATGTTGCCGTCGTCGTCCATCGCCACCACGGCGACCGCGCCGTAGTGCTCGACGACTTCACGTACCGCGGTGGTGTCGCCCGGCATCCGGACGTGATCACGCCGGAGCGCGAAAATCTTTCCCGTGTATAAGGTTTCGGACGATGCCGTCTCGAAGACGTGGTCAGCCACGGGCCGCGGGCTCGGGTAGCGGCCGCTGAACGCTGTCACGATGCTGGGTGCCGTTGGGCGAGTGCTGCTCGGGGATCTCCACCGGCAGCTGTTCGCCCGCCTGATAGTCGAGGGCCGCCTTGACGAACGCCACGAACAGGGGGTGCGGGCGGGTGGGCCGGCTCTTCAATTCGGGATGGGCCTGGGTGCCGACGACGAACGGGTGCACCTCGGTCGGGTATTCGACGAACTCCACCAGGTGCCCGTCGGGCGAGGTCCCCGAGAAACGCAGGCCGCTTTCGGCGATCTTGTCGCGGTAGGCGTTGTTGACCTCGTAGCGGTGCCGGTGCCGCTCGGACACCTCGGTGGCCCCGTACGCCTGGGCCACAATCGAATCCGGCTCCAGCACCGCCGGGTAGGCCCCCAGCCGCATGGTGCCGCCGAGGTCGGCCTCGCCGGCGACGATCTGCTCCTGATCGGCCATCGTCGAGATGACGGGATCCGGTGTGCCCGGCTCGAATTCGGCCGAGTTGGCCTCCGTCAGACCGGCCGAGCGCGCCGCCTCGATCACGATGCACTGCAGCCCCAGGCACAGCCCCAGCACCGGCAGCCCGCGTCCCCGGGCGTGCCGGATCGCGCCGATCTTGCCCTCGATGCCGCGGATGCCGAAGCCGCCGGGGATCAGCACGCCGTGCACGTCGCTCAGCGCGGCGGCGGCATCATGGGGATTCGCGCAGTCGTCGGAGGGCACCCACACCATCTCGACCTTGGCGTGGTGCTTGAATCCACCGGCGCGCAGCGCCTCGGTGACCGACAGGTAGGCATCGGAGAGCTCAACGTACTTGCCCACCAAAGCGATTCGCACCGTCTCGTGCGGCTCGTGCACCCGGCGCAGCAGGTCGTCCCATTCGGTCCAGTCGACGTCGCGGAATGGCAGGTTGAGCCGGCGCACCACGAACGCGTCGAGTTCCTCGCGGTGCAACACCTTCGGGATGTCGTAGATCGACTTCGCGTCGGGGGTGGAGATGACGCCGTCGATGTCGACGTCGCAGGACAGCGCGATCTTATTCTTCAGCGCCTCGGGGACGTCGCGGTCACAGCGCAGGATCAGCGCGTCCGGGGTGATACCGATGCTGCGCAGCGCGGCCACCGAGTGCTGGGTGGGCTTGGTCTTGAGCTCGCCCGAGGGGGCCAGGTAGGGCACCAGCGACACGTGCAGGAAGAAGACGTTTTCCCGGCCGAGATCGTGGCGCACCTGCCGCGCCGCCTCCAGAAAGGGCTGCGACTCGATATCGCCCACGGTGCCACCGATTTCGGTGATGACGACGTCCGGGCGATTGCCGTCGGCGTCCGGCTGGGCCATCGCCACGATGCGCCGCTTGATCTCGTCGGTGATGTGCGGAATCACCTGGACGGTGTCGCCGAGGTACTCGCCGCGCCGTTCCTTGGCGATGACGGTCGAATACACCTGACCGGTAGTGACATTCGCCGAGCCGGACAGGTCGCGATCCAGGAACCGCTCATAGTGGCCGACGTCGAGGTCGGTCTCGGCGCCGTCCTCGGTGACGAAGACCTCGCCGTGCTGGAACGGGTTCATCGTGCCCGGGTCGACGTTGAGGTACGGGTCGAGCTTCTGCATCGTGACGCGCAGCCCACGCGCCGTCAGTAGCTGCCCCAGGCTGCTGGCGGTCAGCCCTTTACCCAGCGAGGAAGCGACCCCACCGCTGACGAAGAGGTGCTTGGTGGTTGTTTGCGGGTGCTTCCGCACAGGCGACCTCCGTGAAGACGGGCAGGGCTTCGATTTTTCTAGCGATTAACTAGATGGGCCTGCCGACCCACGGAAACCCACCCTAACATCCACGACGCTGTGTCGCGGGGAACACGCCCGCTACTGCGGCACGGTGATTGAGGTGNTGATTGCCGGCGTCCTGCGGCAGGCCGCCGCCGGTGACGACCAGCGCGGCGTTGGCCGCCCCCAGCCGGTCGGCGGGCTGGTAGGTGATGAAGCCGGTGTCGCGCAGCGAGGCCAGCACGGTGTCGCGCTGGGTGTCGTCGACGGGCGGCACGCTCGGATTGGTGTTGACCAGCAGCGCGATGCCCAGCAGGTCGCCGGCCTGCGAACCCTGGTCGACGAGCTTGGTGCTCAACTGCTGACCGGCGGGCAGGATCGACGAGTTCACCACCGTGCGAAGCTTCTCCGCGGAGTTGGCGTCGACGAACTCCTGCGTCAGCGACACCGTTCCGGTGACCGTCCCGCCGGCCTGACCGATGAATTTCGAGACCGCGGCGACGTCGTCGTCCTTGGCGTCTGGGGTGCGGAAGACCACCACCGATTTTCCGCCCAGGGCGTCGTGCACGATCCGGCCGGCCAGCTGGTTATCGAAATTGTTTGCCGCGGCCAGCTTTTCGTTCATCACGTTCTTCTGGTCGTTGAGCCCGCTGATTTGTGTGTACAGGTCGCGCTTCTCGTCACGCAGGCTGGACAGCAGGGTGTCCGACAAGAAGCCGGAACCCAGCACGACTCCCACGGCCAGCGCCAGGAAGACGGCGGCCAGCGACAACGCATGTTGGCGTAACGAGATCATTTAACGCACCGTCCTCGAACTAGGTGATCAAGTGCTGCACCCAGAGGGAGAAGTGGTTCCAGTACGGGGTGACCCAGTGCAGCACTGCGCCCTCGGTGCGGGACACCCACAGCGCCACGATGACCGCGATGAGCATCGTCAGCGCCAGCAGCGCGATGGCGCCCGCCGAAATGTGATTGCGGTACAAGGTGGCAACCGCCTTGGCGTCCACCACCTTCTCCCCCACCCGAAGCCTGGTCAGGAACGTCGAGGGGTTGCTCTGGGTGCGGTTGCGGTCGAAGAACGTCTCGATGTTGGCGGTGTGGCCGGCCGTCACGAGCAGCGCGGCCCCGTGGTGGTCGGCCAGCAGCAGGGCCAGGTCGACCGCCGAGCCCGCGGCCGGGAACGTCATCGCGCCCACGCCGAGATCCTGGATCCGCTCCAACCCGGCCGCGTGGCCGTCGGCGTCGGCGGGCAGGACGACTTGCGCACCGCACTTGAGGGCGTCGGTGCTGATTTTGTCGGGGTCGCCGACGATGATCTGGGGGCGATAACCGGCCTTGCGCAACACGTCCGCGCCGGTGTCCACACCGATGAGCACCGGCTGGTACTCCTTGATGAACGGCTTGAGCGCGCGCAGCTCGTCCTCGGCGCCGGGCTCGTCGGCCACGATCACCACGTGCCGGCGGCGCAGGTCGACGTCGATGTCGGGGATGCCGATGCCGTCGATCAGCAACGGGCTTTCGCTCTTGATGAACTCGATCGTGTTGCCGGCGAACGCCTCCAGGTGGGCGGCCAGGCCGCTCTTGGCCTCGCGCATCAGGTCGGCGATGTCGTGGTCGGTGCGTTCGGTGCCGCGGACCAGCCGGCGGTCGCCGGAGTACACGCCGCCCTCGTAGAGGCGAATCTTGGCGCCGTCCTTGACCTTCTTGAAGACCTCGGGCCCGGTCTCGTCGATGAGCGTCACGCCGTTGTTGACCAGGACCTCCGGGCCGAGGTTCGGGTAGCGGCCCGAGACCGACGGTGAGGCGTTGACGACCGCGGCGATGTCCGCCTCCACCAGCGCGTCCGCGGTGATGCGGTCCAGGTCCAGGATGTCGAGCACCACGATGTCGCCGGGGCACACCCTGCGCAGCAGGCGGTCGATGTTCCGGTCGACCCGAGCGGTGCCGGTGAGGCCCGGCCGGGACGTGTTACGCGAGAGCAGACCTGACATCTTCATGGGGGCGATTCTGTCGGTGAAGCCCGGGTCGGGCGAGTAGGCGCGCCGTAACATTAGCCCCAGAAGTTATCTAGAGTCACATCAGTAACAAGGCCATCACGGCTTGGTCGCGGCGAGGGTGCGCAGAAGTACGGGCTGCGCGGCGTGTCGGCGTACAGACGCGCACGCTCGCGGCAGGGGGCGGGTCAGTCCCTGTCGTTCTGCGCGGTTTCCAACAGTTCGCGGGCGTGCGCCCGGCCGCTGTCCGAGTCGCCGAGCCCGGCCAGCATCCGGGCCAGCTCGGCGACCCGGTCGTCGTCGGTGACCCGCCGCACCACGCTGGTGCCCCTGGGTCCGGCGCTGTGCACCACCAGGTGCACGTCGGCGTACGCGGCGACCTGCGGCAGGTGCGTGACGACGATGACCTGATGGGTGCGGGCCAGCCGCGCCAGCCGCCGCCCGATCTGTACGGCCGCCCGGCCGCCGACGCCGGCGTCGACCTCGTCGAACACCATCGTGGTGCCGGCCGCCTCTTTACGGGAAGTCGCCAGCGCGACTTCTAATGCCAGCATCACGCGGGACAGCTCCCCACCGGAGGCGCTTTTCGCCAGCGGCAGCACCGTGATGCCGCGGTGGGCGGCAAAGCCGAACTCGACCTGGTCGATGCCGTCGCCTCCGGCGCGCACAAGCTCGCCGGAGGGTAGCGCGAGCGCGGCGGGATCGTCCGGTCCGGCCGGCACGGTTTCCAAAGCCACCTCGATCGTGAGCTCCGCGTCGGTCATCGCCAGCCCGGACAGTTCCGCGGTCACCTCTTTGGCCAGCCGCTTGGCGGCCTTGCGCCGCAGCTTGCTGAGATCGACTGCCCCCTCGGACAGTTCGCGGGCCAGCTCGTCGACCCGGCGTTCCAGCGCGGCCAGCCCCTCTTCGGAGACGTCGAGCTGGGCCAGCCGTTCGCGTGACTCCCGCGCCCACCGCAGCACCCCGTCGATGTCGGCGGCGTACTTGCGGGTCAGCGTGCGCAGCTCCGCCTGCCGGGCCAGCTTGGACTCCAGCGCGCTGGCGTCCACCGGCAGATCGTCCAGGAACCCGGCCAGCTCGTGCGCGACGTCGGCGACCACGGCGAGCGCCTCGCCGATCTGGCCGGCCAACGCGCGCAGCGTCGCGTCGTCGGTGGATTCGATTGCGGTCCTTGCCTTTCCGAGGGCATCGGTGGCGCTCTGGCCGAGACCGTCGGCGTCGTCGGCCGACAACGCGGCGCGCGCGGCGGCGGCGGCCTCGCGCAGCGTGTCGAGTTCGGAGAGGCGCAGGATGTCGGCGACCAGCGCGTCGTCTTCGCCGGGTTGCGGGTCGACGGTGTCGATCTCGTGCAAAGCGAACTTCAGCCGGTCGGCCTCCTGGGCGAGCTCGCGGGCCCGGACGCGGCGGTCGATCAGGTCGCGCCGGGCCGTCAGCCAGGCGTCGCGCAGCTTGCGGTAGCGCTCCAGCGCCGGACCGGCGCCGGCGAAGCGGTCGAGCGCGCCGCGCTGCTCCTCGGGCCGCATCAGCCGCAGCTGGTCGTTTTGGCCGTGCAGGGTCAACAGCTCGGTGGTGAAGTCGCCCAGGGACTTGGCGGGCACGCTGCGGCCGCCGAGATACGCCCGCGACGGGCCGTCGCGGCTGACCGAGCGCAGCGCGATCACGCTGCCGTCCTCGTCGCGCTCCCCGCCCAGGTCTTCGAGCATCGCATCCAGCTGAGTCGCCGTCTCATCGTCGAGATCGCTTGTGGCGAAACGGCCCTCGACGACGGCGCGGTCGGCCCCGGATCGGACGCGGGTGGGGTCGGCGCGGGCGCCGCCGAGCAGGTGCAGACCGGTCACCACCATCGTCTTGCCGGCGCCGGTCTCGCCGGTCAGCACGGTCAGGCCGCGGCCGAACTCCCCGACCGCGGCGCTGATGGCACCCAGCGACTCGATCCTGATTTCCGTCAGCATTCAGTGAGCACCTGACGAGCGTCCTTACTTTCCGCGCCAACCGGTCACCGGCAGGCGGAACTTGCGGACCAAGCGATCGGTGAACGGCGCGCTGTCCAGCCGCGCCCATTTGACCGGTGTGTCGCAGCGGGTCACCTCGATCCGGCAGCCGGCCGGGATCCGCATTTCGCGGCGGCCGTCGCAGAACACCAGGGCGTCGTGCCCGCCCGCCTCGGTCTCGATCGCGATGGCGGCCTCGGGGCTGGTGACCATGGGCCGGCCGAACAGCGCGTGAGCGTTGTTGGGTACCACCAGGATTGCCTCGAGGTCGGGCCACAGCACCGGCCCGCCGGCGGAGAACGCGTAGGCGGTGGACCCGGTCGGCGTCGACACCAACACGCCGTCGCAGCCGAAGGCGGACACCGGGCGCCCGTCCACCTCGACGACCACCCCGAGCACACCCAACCGCGGGCCCTTTTCCAGGCTGACTTCGTTGAGCGCCCAGCCGTGTTCGACGTGACCCTTGTGTAGCACCGCGACGTCGAGCGTCAGGCGGTCCTCCACCCGATAGTCGCGGGCCACCACGTGCTCCAGCACGCGGTCGATGGCCTCGGCCTCCGCCTCGGCCAGGAATCCGATCCGGCCCAGGTTCACGCCCAGCACGGGAATGCCGGCGTTGCGGGCCAATTCGGCGGCGCGCAGGAACGTGCCGTCGCCGCCGAGCACCAACACCAGTTCGCAGCCCTCGGCCGCCGACGGGTCGGCGTCGACCACCTCGATCTCGATGCCCATGGCCCGCATGTCGTCGGGGGCCAGGTGCAGCGGCCCCCGGTCGACCGCCTCGGCGGACAGCACGCGGAGCGCAATTCCGTTGTCGCCCAGCACTTTTTGCACGCGCCGCGCCGTTTCGGTCGCTTCGTCGCGGCCGGTGTGCACCACCAGCAGCACGGTTCGGTGATCGGTCATTGCGGGCCCTCTGCCACGGCCCGCGTCACCGCGTCCACCAGCCCATCAGCAGTCAGCCCCCGATCGGTCTCGGCGCGCAACCACAGGAAGTATTCGACATTGCCCGATGGACCCGGCAGCGGGCTGGCGATGACGTCGACGGTCTGCCAGCCCAATTCCCCGCCGCGGCGCGCGACGGTCAGCACCGCGTCGGCCCGCAAGCCGGGGTCGCGAACGACCCCGCCGGCGCCGACCTGGCCCCTGCCCACCTCAAACTGCGGTTTCACCATGGGAACGATATCCGCGCCCGGCCGGGCGCATCCAATCAACGCGGGCAACACGCTCGCCAGCGAGATGAAAGACAGGTCGGCCACCACCAGGTCGACCGGCCCGCCGATCCCCTCCGGGGTCAGGTCGCGGGCATTGGTCCGCTCGACGACGGTCACCCGGGTATCGCAGCGCAGCGACCAGGCCAGCTGGCCGTAGCCCACGTCGGCGGCCACCACTTCGGCCGCGCCGCGGTCCAGCAGCACCTCGGTGAACCCGCCCGTCGAGGCGCCGGCGTCCAGGCAGCGGCGGCCCGCGACCGCAATGCCGAAGCCGTCCAGGGCGCCGATCAGCTTGTGCGCGCCGCGCGACACCCAGGCGCGTTCGCCGTCGTCGGCGACGGTCAGCGCGGCGGTGACGTCGACGGCGGTGCCCGGCTTGCGGGCCGGCAGGCCATCGATGCTCACCCTGCCGGCGCCGATCAACTCCGCGGCCTGCTGACGGGACCTCGCGAGCCCGCGGCGGACGAGCTCGGCGTCGACGCGGGCACGCCGCGCCACCGTCGCACTCAGCCCTTCTCCGCCGACTCCAGGGCCGCCAGCAGCACGTCGTGCGCCTCGGAGAGGCGGCGCGCGATCTCTTCGAGCTCGGCGAGAGACGGCTCGTGGTCGGGGTTTTCCGGATCCCCGACCTCGGACAGCTGGGCAACCAGGGCGTCAATTTCAGCGCGAAGCTGATCGGGATCGATAGTCATCGCGTACCTACGTTAGTCGCCGTGCACCAAAGACCAGCGCTGCAGCGCGTCGCGCGCCCGGTCGTCGGCGGCCTCGATGCGCGACGGCTGCGGATCCCCGGCGTCCCAGACCGCGCTGGCGACAGCGCGGACGACCGACAGCCCGTCCCCGTCGTCGGCGCCATCGGCACTGACCCTCACGGCCTTGTCGGTGACGTCGATGTGCCAGCCGGGCTGGGGCCGCACCGCGAGCACCTCGCCGTCGGAGTGCAGCGAGCGCAGGTCGTGGCCGATGTAGGTGGGCCGGCGGGCGGCGTCGGCGTAGACGGCTTCGCGCGCGGTGCTGACGCCGGTGAGCACCATCAGGCTGGGCAGCCGCGCGGCGTTGGCGCCCTCGATGTCGGTGTCCAGCCGGTCGCCGATGACCAGCGGCGCGCGAAACTGGCCCCGGGCCACCGCGTCCTGCAGCAGTCGCGGCGCCGGCTTGCCCGCAACCCGCGGTTCGGCGCCGGTGGCCGCCCGCAGCGCGGCCACGAACGATCCGTTCCCGGGCAGCAGGCCACGCTCGGTGGGCAGCGTGGGGTCGACGTTGGCCGCCACCCACAGCGCGCCGGCGCGGATGGCCAGGGCGGCCTCGGCGAGGTCCGACCAGCCGATGGTCGTGGACAGGCCCTGCACGACGGCCACGGGGTCGTCGTCGTAGCGGCGCACCGGGCGCAGCCCCACGGCGGCGATCTCGTCGGCCAGCGCGTCGGTGCCCACGATCAGCACGCGGGAGTCCGCCGGTAGCTGATCGGCGAGCAGCTTGGCCGCGCTTTGCGCGCTGGTGACGACGTCCGAGCCGGTGGCGGTGAAGCCGAGCTCGCGCAGGTGCAGCGCCACCTCGTCGGCGCTGCGCGAGGCGTTGTTGGTCACATAGAGCTTGCGGCTGTCCACCTCGTCCAGCGACTGCACCGCGCCATGGGTCGGCTCGGCGCCGCGGAAGACGGTCCCATCGAGGTCGACTAACAGGCAATCGTATTGCCGGGCGAGGCTTTTCATATCAAGCCAGCTCGCTGACCCGCTCTTCGGCGTCGGTGACGCCTTCGACGTCGGCGGCCGCCGAGCGCAGGAACCATTGCAGCGCTTCGTCGTTGCGGCCGAGCGCCAGCAGCGTGTCGGCGTAGGCATAGANGCCCGGGCCCGACCAGGAGCCGGCCGCCGAGCGCGGTCGCCGCTTTCCGTCGCGCCCCTGCCTGTCGTCGACCACCCTGCAAAGGATACGGACGCCCTCGCGGCTGGGCCGTTGCGCGTGCGGTGACGGCTTGGAGTGTGCCTCCAGGGCGGGAAAACCGGCCGAATCCCGCCCTGAGTACCCAGCGAATGTCGTCAGCTCACACGAGGAAGCGAGACCGCTCAGGCCGGACCCCGGTCGGTCAGCAGGGGCGCCAGCACCGCCGGGCAGTAGGTCGCGATCGCAACGACGGTGAACACGCCGGCCGCATCCTGGGACATGCCGTAACCGTCGGCCACCGCGGCGATCACCGAGTCGAACGATCCGCCGGGCTGCACGAGCATCGGGCACACCGACTGGCCCAGCGCCATCGCGGAGTCCGGCTGCGACACCGGGACGCCGGCGTTGGTGAGGGCCCGCAGGAACGCGTTGCCCCGCAGGTCCGCGTGGACGGGTGCCGCCAGCACCGCGGTCAAACCGGCCACGCCCGCGCCCACCCCGACGACCCGCAGCACCCGCCTCGCGCTAGTCACCGTGACCACAGTGGTCGTCGGCGGTCACGTCCGGAGCACGGCGCGATAAAGGTTTGGGACTACCCGCTTACCCGTTCGATCCCGGCGATGTTGCGTTTGCCGCGCCGCAGCACCAGCCACCGGCCGTGCAGGAAGTCCGAGGTCTGCGGCGCCCAGTCCTCGCTGTCGATGCGCACGTTGTTCACCGAAACGCCGCCCTCGCCGATGGTGCGCCGCGCGGCGCCCTTGCTGGCCGACAGCCCGCTGGCCACCAGCAGGTCGACGATCCCGTCGGGACTGCCGGCTTTGAGTTCGGCGACCGACGCCTCGCGGAGCGCGGCGGCCAACGTCGCCTCGTCGAGTCGGTCGAGTTCGCCCTGCCCGAACAGCGCCCGGCTGGCGTGCTCGACCGACTCGGTCGCCGCCTCGCCGTGCACCAGCACGGTCAGCTCGCGGGCCAGCCGACGTTGGGCGGCGCGTTGCTGCGGGCGCTCGGCCGTGGCCTGTTCCAGTTCGGCCAGCTCCTCGGCCGACAGGAAGGTGAACCACCGCAGGTACCGGATCACGTCGGCGTCGGCGGTGTTGACGAAGTACTGGTACCAGGCGTACGGGCTGGTCATCTGGGGGTCCAGCCACAGGCTGCCGCCGCCGGTGGACTTGCCGAACTTGGTGCCGTCGGCGGCGGTCACCAGCGGGACCGTCAGCGCGTGGACCGACGCGCCGTGCTTCTGGCGCACCAGCCGCACCCCGGCGATGATGTTGCCCCACTGGTCGGAGCCGCCGATCTGCAGGACGCAGCCGTAGCGCGCATGCAATTCGACGTAGTCGTTGGCCTGCAGCAGCATGTAGCTGAACTCCGTGTAGGAGATGCCCTCGCCCTCCAGGCGGCGCCGCACCGTGTCGCGGTCCAGCATCACGTTGACCGAGAAGTGCTTGCCGATGTCGCGCAGGAATTCCACGGCCGACAGCGGTGCGGTCCAGTCCAGGTTGTTGACGACGACGGCGCCGGTCGGCGAGGTGTCGAAGTCGACGAAGCGTTCCAGCTGCCCGCGGATGCGCTCGGTCCACGCGGCGACGGTGTCGGCCTCGTTGAGGGTGCGCTCGCCGACGTCGCGCGGGTCGCCGATCATGCCGGTGGCGCCGCCGGCCAGCACGATCGGGCGGTGCCCCGCGCGCTGGAACCGGCGCAACGCCAGCAGCGGCACCAGGTGCCCGGCATGCAGACTCGGCGCGGTGGGGTCGAAGCCGGCGTAGACCGTCATCGGCGCGCGCGCGGCTTCGGCGGCCAGCGCGTCGAGGTCGGTGGACTGCGCGATCAGCCCGCGCCAGCCCAGCTCGTCGAGGATCCCGGAAGACATCGCGCACGACTTTAGTCGCTCGGGCGGCCTCGATTCGCTCATGCGCGGCTATATAAGGCAAGCTAACTACGCGGCGCATCGTCGCGCCATCGCCTTCCCCGTACGCGCACCAACACCGCGGAGCGTCATGGACAACCGATACTGGCCGTTGGTCGTCGCGATCGTCATGCTCGCCCTCGGGCTGACCCTCACCGTCGCCGACTTCAAACGGGCCGCCACGATGCGCAAGCCCCTCGTCGTCGCGCTCGCCTGTCAGTCGCTGCTGCTGCCGACCCTGTGCCTGGTGATCGCCGAGGCCTTCCATCTGGAACCGCACCTGGCGGTCGGGCTCATGCTGATGTCCGCGACGCCCGGCGGGACGATGTCGAACATCCTCAGCCACCTGTTCAACGGCGACCTGGCACTCAACCTCACGCTGACCGCGATCAACGCGGTCCTGTCGATCGTTGCCCTGCCCGCGATTCTGGCGGTGTCGATGACCTGGTTCCTCGGCGAGGGGCGGTTTCTCCCGCTGCAGCTGGACAAGTTCCTCGCGGTGATCGGCCTGGTGCTGGTTCCCATCGCGATCGGGGTCGCCATCCGCCACCGCTTCCCCGAGCTGGCCCGGCGAATGCAGAAGCCGGTCCGCATCGCGGCGCTCACGCTGCTGGTGCTCGCCATCGTTGCGGCCATCGCCGGCGGACGAACGACGCTGTGGCACAACATCGGCCTGCTGAGCGGAGCCGTCGTGGCCTTCTGCGCCGTGAGCCTGACCGTCGGCTACCTGGCGCCGCGCCTGATGCGTCTGGCGCCGCGACAGGCCGTCGCGGTCAGCCTGGAGGTCGGGATGCACAACGCCGTGGTGGCGATGGGCATCGCGTTGAGCCCGCAGTTGCTGAACAGCGCCGTCATGGCCACCCCGGCGGCGGTGTACAGCGCCATCGCGCCGCTGCTGGCCGTGACGTTCATTCTTCTCGCTCGCCGAGTCGACCCGGCCTTTCGCTCCGTCGCCCCCGTCGCCGTCTAGTCCCGTCTAATCGCTGGTCCCGGGAGCCGGGGCCCGGGGACTGCGGCGGTACGCCGAGACCTCCGGCCGGCCCCCGAGCCACAGGCGCCACGGCCGGTCGGCGGCCTGGCTGACCCCGACACGGGGGCCGGACACGGCGGTCAGCGGGTCATGCAGTTCCAGAGTCACCGGGCTTAGGGCGTCGAACAGGTCGATTCCGTTGTCGTCCATGGTGATGCCCAGGGCCGAGCACAGATTGCCCGGGCCGCGCGCCAGCGCCGCGGTGCGGACCAGCTCGCCGCGGCGGGCGCGCGCGACGTCGGTGCCGTCCTGAATGGCCGCGGCCCGCAGCAGCACGGCGGCGGGGGTGCCGTCGGGCCCGCAGGAGACGTTGGCGCAGACGTGGATCCCGTGGCTGCGGTAGGTGTAGAGGCGCCCGGGCGGGCCGAACATCACGGCGTTGCGCCCGGACAGGCCGCGGTACGAGTGGGCCGCGGCGTCGGGCCAGGGACCGTCGGGCACCCCGCCGTAGGCCTCGACCTCGACGACGACGGCGCGCACGCCCCGTCCGCTCAGGGTGGCGCCGAGCAGCCGATGGGCGGCCGCGACGGGGTCCACCACCAGCCGGTCCGCAACCACCCAACGAACGTACCGGCACCGTCGCCATGGCATTATCTCCGGTTGCCGCGTGGCGAAGGAGCCCCACTATGCATGCGATCGACCCCGCCGCCACAGCGTGGCTGCTGGCCAGCACCGCACTCGTCCTGCTGATGACCCCGGGCCTGGCCATCTTCTACGGGGGCATGGTCCGCACCACCGGGGTGCTCAACATGATCATGATGAGCTTCATCTCCATCCCGCTGGTCACGGTGGCGTGGCTGCTGGTCGGCTACACGATCGCGTTCTCCGAAGACGGGGCGGGCGGGTTCGTCGGCAACCTCAAACACGTCGGGATGCTCGGCATCAGCCCCGACACCGTCCACGGGACGGTTCCCGAACTGCTGTATGCGACGTTCCAGTTGGCCTTCGCGATCGTCACGGCCGCGCTGGTCAGCGGCGCGATCGCCGACCGCGCCAAGTTCGCGGCCTGGATGGCGTTCGTCGCGGTGTGGGCGATCGTCGTGTATTCGGTTGTCGCGCACTGGGTGTGGGGGCCCGGCGGCTGGCTGGGCAAGCTGGGCGTGCTGGACTACGCGGGCGGCCTCGTCGTCGAGATCGTCTCCGGCTCCTCGGCGTTGGCCCTGGCACTGGTGCTCGGGCCGCGCATCGGCTTCAAGAAGGACGCCATGCGGCCGCACAATCTGCCCTTCGTGTTGCTCGGGGTGGGGCTGCTGTGGTTCGGCTGGTTCGGGTTCAACGCCGGCTCGGCGCTGGCCGCCAGCGGGACCGCCGCGGCCATCTTCCTCAACACCCTCGTCGCCGGCTGCCTCGGCATGCTCGGCTGGCTCGCGGTCGAACAGGTCCGCGACGGCAGGCCCACGACGTTCGGCGCGGCATCCGGTGTGGTCGCCGGCCTGGTCGCCATCACCCCGTCCTGCGGGACGGTCAACACGCTCGGCGCGGCGGTCGTGGGGCTTGCGGCCGGTATCGTGTGCTCGTTCGCGGTGGGCGCGAAATTCCGCTTCAACTATGACGATTCGCTCGACGTGGTGGGCGTGCACTTCGTCGGCGGTGTGGTCGGCGTGTCGCTGATCGGGCTGCTTGCCACCGCGGTCATGACGGCGGGCCCGCGCGGCCTGTTCTACGGGGGCGGCTTCGGCCAGCTGGGCAAGCAGGCCCTCGCGATCGTCGTGGTGGCGCTCTACGCGTTCGCCGTGTCGTTCGCGCTCGCGAAGCTGATCGACGCGACCGTGGGCTTCCGGCTCAGCGCCGAAGACGAGACCACCGGTGTCGACCTCACCCAGCACGCCGAAACCGCCTACGCCGAGGGCGTGCACGGGCATCTGCCGCAGCGTCGCCCGGGTTCGCCTGCCGCATAGCCGCGAGAGTGCGTCTGGCGACGGGTTTCGCGAGTGCGCCCGTCGGTAGCTGCACTCTCGGCAACCCTTGACAACCCCCCGTCGCAGGACGATTATTCATCGCATGATGAGTTCATCGAGTGATGAATTATTGGCGAGGGGCCATCGACCCGCGGTCGGCATCGAGCATCTGCGCGTGGTCCGCGGCAAACGGCCTGCGTTGCATGACTTTTCGGTGCAGATCGCCCAGGGCACCATCACGGGCCTGCTCGGTCCGTCCGGCTGCGGCAAGACCACGCTGATGCGCAGCATCGTGGGCACCCAGATCGTCAAGTCGGGCACCGTCACGGTGCTGGGCCGGCCCGCCGGAAGCCCGGCGCTGCGGCGCCGCGTCGGATACATGCCGCAGGATCCGACGATCTACAACGACCTGCGCATCGTCGACAACGTCCGCTACTTCGCCTCGCTCTACGGCTATGACAACCGCGCCGCCGACGCCGCCATCGACCGGGTCGGCCTCACCGACCATCGGACAGCCTTCTGCGGCAACCTGTCCGGCGGCCAACGCACGCGGGCGTCGCTGGCGTGCGCGCTGGTCTGCCAACCGGAGCTGCTCGTGCTCGACGAGCCCACCGTCGGCCTGGACCCGGTGCTGCGGGTCGATCTGTGGGAGCAGTTCACGGAGCTCGCCCGTGCGGGCGCCACGCTGCTGGTCTCCAGCCACGTGATGGACGAGGCCGAGCACTGCGACGACCTGCTGCTGATGCGCGAAGGCCACCTGGTGGCCCACACCACCCCGACCCGACTACGAGAGGACACCGGATGCACGTCACTGGAGGACGCGTTTCTGTCCATCATCAAGCGCAGCACGAAGCAAAAGGCGGGCTAGGGCTCAAGGCGTACGCGGCGACGACGACGCGGATCCTGCGCCAGGTGGCAGCCGATCACCGCAGCGTCGCGCTGATCCTGCTGGTGCCGATCCTGGTCATCACGCTGATGTACTTCATGTTCGAAAACGCCCCGCACCGCCCGGGCACCCCGTCGCCGTTCAACAACGCCTGTCTGATCTTGCTGGGCCTGTTCCCGCTCTTCGTGATGTTCATCATCACGTCGATCACGATGCAGCGCGAGCGGGCCTCCGGGACGCTGGAGCGCATCCTGGCCACGCCCCTGCGCCGGCTCGACATGCTGATGGCCTACGGCACCGCCTTCTCGATCGCCGCTGCGGTGCAAGCGATTCTGGCGTGCATCGTGTCGTTTTGGTTCCTCGGCTTCGACACCGCCGGCAGCCCGGTGTGGGTGTTCGTGATCGCGATCGTCAACGCCGTGCTGGGGGTCGGGCTCGGCCTGCTGTGTAGCGCGTTCGCGCGCACCGAGTTTCAGGCGGTGCAGTTCATCCCGCTGGTGATGGTCCCTCAGCTGCTGCTTGCCGGCATCATCGTGCCCCGTGCGTTGATGGCGCATTGGCTGCAGTGGGTCAGCAATGTGCTGCCGGCCAGCTACGCGCTGGAGGCCCTGCAGCAGGTGGGCGCGCACTCGCAGCTGACCTCAATCGCGGTGCGCGACATCATCGTCGTGCTCGGTTTCGCGATCGCCGCGCTGTGCCTGGCGGCGGCGACGTTGCGGCGGCGGACGCCGTAGTGGCGATCGCAAGCGCGGCGAGGCCGGGCGCCGCGGGTCGCCACGCAGGAGCCGTGGCGATCGCAAGCGCGGCGAGGCCGGGCGCCGCGGGTCGCCACGCAGGAGCCGTGGCGATCGCAAGCGCGGCGAGGCCGGGCGCCGCGGGTCGCCACGCAGGAGCCGTGGCGATCGCAAGCGCGGCGAGGCCGGGCGCCGCGGGTCGCCACGCAGGAGCCGTGGCGATCGCAAGCGCGGCGAGGCCGGGCGCCGCGGGTCGCCACGCAGGAGCCGTGGCGATCGCAAGCGCGGCGAGGCCGGGCGCCGCGGGTCGCCACGCAGGAGCCGTGGCGATCGCAAGCGCGGCGAGGCCGGGCGCCGCGGGTCGCCACGCAGGAGCCGTGGCGATCGCAAGCGCGGCGAGGCCGGGCGCCGCGGGTCGCCACGGAGGGTCGTAGTGGCGGAGACCAAGAACCGGCGGCGGCCCGGGCGTCCGGCCGGGGCGTCCGACACCCGCGACCGCATCCTGACCAGCGCCCGAGAACTGTTTGCCAGCAAGGGGATTCGCAACACCTCGGTACGCGCGGTCGCCGCGGGCGCGGGCGTCGACTCGGCGTTGGTGCATCACTACTTCGGCACCAAGGAAAAGCTGTTCGCCGCGGCCGTGCACATCCCGATCGACCCGATGGACATCATTGGCCCGCTGCGCGAGGTGCCGATCGAGGAGATCGGCTTCCGGTTGCCGTCAATGCTCTTGCCGCTGTGGGATTCCGAGCTGGGCACGGGATTCATCGCGGTGCTGCGGTCGGTCCTGGCCGGCTCGGAGATCAACCTGTTCCGCACGTTCATCGAGGACGTGATCACGGTGGAGGTGGGCCCGCGCGTCGACGATCCGCCGGGCAGCGGCGCCATCCGCGTCCAATTCGTCGCCTCACAGTTGGTGGGCGTGGTGATGGCGCGCTACATCCTGCAATTGCAGCCGTTCGCGTCGCTGCCGGCCGATCAGATCGCGCGGACCATCGCGCCTAACCTGCAGCGCTACCTCACCGGGGAGCTGCCGGACGGGCTCGTTCCATGAGCCGGGCGTGCTCGTCGTCGTCGACGTCGCGGGCCTCGTCGATCAGCAGCACCGGGATGCCGTCCTCGATGCGGTAGGCGCGCCGCAGCCGCGGGTTGTAGAGCAGCTCGTCGTCGATCAACAGCAACGGGCCACGGTCGGCCGGGCACACCAGGATGGCGAGCAGGGAGTCGTCGACCATCACTGGGCGCCGCTCAGCTCGGACCGAACCCCCGGTGTGAGTCGGCGGAACTCGTTGCTGCCGGCGTCGAGGTACCACGCCTGGCGTCCCGGCTTGGGGATCCCGGCCGCCCGCAGGGCGCTGACGGTGGGCCGGTAGGTCGCGCTCAGCGTCATCTCCGGGCACACGTGCACGATGTCGGGCCCCAGCCCGCCGGGTATCTTCGCGACGGCCTCGGTCAGATCGGCCGCGGTGATGGTGGCCCCCGGCAGCAGCGTCACCGCCGACACCGCCGCCTGCTGGTCACCCACCGGCACGTTGTAGGTCACCGCAAGGTCGATGCCGTTGATGCAGCCCAGCGCGTCGGTGACCGCCTCGGCATAGACCAGCCCGCGCGCGGTGTGCACCACCGAGCCGCGCCGGCCCATCAACCAGTAGTCGCCGTCGTCGTCGCGGCGGAACAGGTACTCGGTGGAGATCCAGGTGTCGCCGGCGGCGAACACGCCGCGCTTGACCGACGCGCTCGGGTCGATCGGCCCGTTGGACTGCGCCAGCAGCACGCCGACCTGGTTGGGCGCGGCGATCTGGACGAAGCCGCGGTCGTCCTCGAGGATCAGGTCGCGCTCGGCGTCGTACGCGCCGAGCTCGATGCGCCCGGCACCCGGCAACGGCCGGCCCTTGCTGCCGATCTTGGCGCCGGACACGT
This sequence comes from Mycobacterium interjectum, assembly GCF_900078675.2. Classification (GTDB taxonomy): domain Bacteria; phylum Actinomycetota; class Actinomycetes; order Mycobacteriales; family Mycobacteriaceae; genus Mycobacterium; species Mycobacterium interjectum. The sequence continues at coordinate 915,878 of NZ_LT546237.1, read as the reverse complement.
TGGCCAGCACCGCCTGCCCGTCGGTGGTGGCGAAGAACTCCACGACGCGGGCCGGGGCGAACGCGTCGACGACGCGCGCCCACAGCCCGGTCGGCATGCCGGAACCGATGAACAGCCGCACCGGGTGGTTGCCGTGCAGCACGAACGCGGGGTCGTCGACGACCTCGCGCAGCATGGCCCAGGTGTAGGACACCACCGTCACGCCGTACTGCCGCACCTCCTGGACGAACCGGTCGGGCTGCAGGCCGCGCGAGAGCGCGATGCGGGTGCCGCCGACGACCGCGCCGCCCAGGCTGACCAGCAGCGCCGACTCATGGTGCAGCGGCGTCAGGCAGTACACCGTGTCGCGGCGGTCGAGGGCGGCGGTGGAGGCGGTCCCGAAGGCCGACACCGCCCAGCGGTAGTTGGTGATCTGCTTGGCGACCAGCTCGCCGCCGGCGGCGTTGAACGCGATGAACGCCAGGTCGCGGGCCAGTCCCGGGTTGGGCCGGTACCACGCGGGCAGCTGCACCGCGTCCGGGTCGATCTGCTCCATGTCGATGACGTCGGAGTCGTGCGGCAGGTGCAGGTCCCGCGCCTCGCCGCCGCCCAGCACCAGGATCTGCCCCGGCAGGTCGCGCGCCGCGTCGAGGTTGGTCGGGTCGGTGAGGATCTCCGTCACGCCCCCGAGGCGGACCGACGCGACCAGGTCGGCGTCGGGGCGCATCACCACGGCGATGGCACCCAGCCGGGACAGGGCCGCGATGGCGACCAGCGCGCTGGGCCGCGTCTCCATCAGGACGCCGACGCGGTCGCCTTGGCGCACCCCGACCTCGATCAGGCCGCGGACGACGTTGTTGACGCGGCGGTTGACGGCCTCGTAGGTGTGCACGCGGCCGTCGAACAACAGGAACTCGCCCTGCGGGGCGTCGCGCGCCTGCTCGTCGATGATGCGGCCCAACGAGATGCGGGTGTGGTCGTTGATCTGTCCCAGCCGGACCAGCCGCGGCAGCGTGCGCACCGTCTCCACGGCCAGGGTGCGCATCGACTTGTTGGCCGCGACCATCGCGTTGGCCGTGCCGCGCACCGCCCCCATCGCCGCCTCGGACACCTCCCCGAGACCGTGCACGATCCGCGAGCTGAACGCCACACCGCTGTCGGTGTGCTCGATCGGCTGGTCGGCCATCAGGTCGATGCCGTTGGGCTTGTCGCCGCCGGTGGACAGCCATTGCACCCACTCGGCGACGGTGGGCCAGCTTTCCCGAGCCGCCTTGGATCCCACGACCAGGCCGAAATGCCCTGTGCGGACAAGTGATTCGTAGACCTCGGTGTTCGGCGCGGCCCGCCGGATGCCGCGCACCGAGGCGGGCTGCCCGATGTCGTCCACCTCGCCGACGAACGCCAGCACCGGGCAGGTGATGTCGGTGAGCGTGACCATCTGACCGTTGATGGCGAAACCGCCGGTCATCATGCGGTTGTGGGCGATGAACTGCTTGAGCAGCTCGGAGATCGCCGGACCCGACCACGCGATCCAGCCCTCGCGCTCGAGGAACCTGCGCTGTTGTTCGCGCGGCAGCAGCGCCTCGCGGTCGTGCAGCTGGCGCACGAAGTCCACCCGGGCCTTGGCCGTCTTGAGCGGATCGAGCATCTGAAAACCGGCGCGCGCCAACCAGCCCGGGATGTCCAGCCGGCTGAAGACGTGATCGGCCATGAAGTTTGCCGCCGGCGCGGCGAAGTTCGCCGGAATGCCCATGGGCAACGCGGCCAGGGTGTCCACCGGCGAGCCGAACGCCACGATGCTGGCGATGTTCTTCGAACGCCGGTATGCGGCGGCCTGGTAACAGAACATCCCGCCCTGCGAATAGCCGACCAGGTGCACGTCGGTGCCGGTGACGTCCTTGACCGTGTCGATCGCCTGGCTGAGCGCGACGATATGGTCGGCCAGGTTGCGGCGCATGCCGCCCTCGATCTTGTCCGGCGAGCCGAAGTCGATGACCCACGGATCGATCCCGCCGGCGTGCAGAATCCCCACCGCCCCGTCGTCGCGGGTGACGTCCCACATGTCGGCCGACATCATCATCGGGTGCACCATCAGCACCGGCGGGCCCACCGGCCTACGCCCGGGCCGGCTGTCCGGCGGGAAATACCGGCGCAGCTTGTACATCGGGACGCTCTCGACGATCTGGGACGGAGACGGGACGCTGCCGGTTTCCAAACCCCCCAGTCGCAAGACCTCGAGCCCGTTCTGTGCCGTCGCGACCAGGCGCTCGACCGGCCGCGTGACCATCGAAAAATTGAGATCCACCGCTGCTCCCTGACTCTTGACAGCTCCGACATCATGGCACATCGGCGCGCCCGGCGGTTTTGGTCAGGCTGTTTGCCCGTGGGTGGCTCGGCCCGCACGATCGGGCCCGTCGAATTAGTCGGGCCCGTAAATTTCGGCGCCTCCGGCCGCCGCTTTTACAGGTCCGTGAGACCCATGGGCCCGGCGTCCGCCATCTGACGCAGCCGCTGCGCCATCAGGCGGTCCTCCTGCGCGAATTCGCGGTGCCGAGCCGCGTGTTGGCGGTATTCGCCGGCGCCGGGATTGTTGCGTTCGGCCGCTTCGTCGTACACGTCCGCGGTTCGCTCGTGGCTCGCTGCCGAATGGTCCAAGCTGTTGGCTGCGGATCGCTGCGCGGCCCTGGCCAATAGCCACGCGTGCTCGGCCCGTTGGCCGGCGCGGAGCGCGTCTTCGGCGCCCCACACTTCAAGATCGGGTTCAGCCTGGAGCCCGTTATCTGCGCTGACCATGCTTTAGTCCTTTCTGGCGGCAGGATTGACCCTGTTGGGGCGCGTGAAACGCGTTTGGCCGGGCGGGTCTGGAAAGCGATGACTTGCGTTGCACGCCAGGGCGCTACGGGCGACCGCGGCACGGATGGAGTCCAAATGGTTAGCGTCGCTGAATAAGGGTATGCAACCCAAGCGCATGGTTCGACGACGCATGCCTGCATGCCGTCAGGGCCACCTCGGTTGAAGCACGCAGCTGGGCGCGAGGTCTCTGGTCGCCATCTCGACCCGTCGTTGTCGGCGTCGTCGGGTGGTTGCGACAGCGTGTTTTCGTGCGGGACTGAGGCAATTCGCCAACGCAGCCAAGCTGGGCCGGCGCTGCCCGGCGGACGTCAGGAAAGGGTAGGGAAATGTTGTTGCTAGGCAACGGCGGACGGCGCAAAGCCGGCCAGCCCCAGCAGCTGGCCGAGAGGGCACTGTACGACGTCGCGCACGGTCGCTTCGAACGCTCCCTGTCGGGCCTGACGGCCATGGCGGCCGTCGTGACGACGGCCGAAATCTACTTCGAGCACTACAAGGCCAGCTTTGGCAACAAGTGGATGTGGAGCCCTATCGTGGTGACCCCACCGGTGGTCGTCGCCGGAATCGGCGGGGTGTTCTCGCGGCGCTGGGCCAAGCTCTGGTTGCCGATCACCGCCGGCATCTATACGGCCAACGGCCTCATGGGCGAGTATCTGCACGCGCGCGGGGTGGCACGCAAGCCGGGGGGCTGGAAGCACGCGTCCTACAACGTGCCGATGGGCCCGCCGATCGCGGCGCCCGGATTGATGTGCATGGTCGGCGGGATGGGGCTGCTCGCCTCGATCCTGCGCCGCGAACGGTTCCGGCGATAGCCAGGGAATCTCACGATGGCCGACACCTCGCTCCCCGACCACCTGCCCAAACTGCGCCCGGATCGTCAGCCCCCGCATCCGTCGTGGCTGCCGAGGCAGCGCCGCGGCACCACGCCCCAAATGATCGGTCGCTACCCCGATTTCGACGTGCTGACAACCGCCGACTCGTGGGACGACGCCACCAGGAAGGTCGTGCTGGCCCGGCTGGAGCCCCCCGGCCCGCTGCGGTTCTTCACCGAGGACGAGGAGCCCTGCCTGCGCGCGTTCTGCGACACGGTGCTGGCGCAGGATCGCGAGCCGCGGGTGCCGGTGGCCGAATCGGTCGACTCCAAGCTCGCCGACGGGCGACTCGACGGCTACCAGTACGCCGACATGCCCGACGATCGCGACACCTGGCGGCTGGTGCTGCGCGGGCTGGACGAGACCGCCGCGCGCCGCCACGGCGCCGCCTCCTTCGCCGCCGCCGAGCCCGCCACCCGCGAAGCGATCGTCGACCAATTCTGCAAGGGCCAGCTGGAGGACGGAACCTGGGAGCGCCTGAACGTCAAGCGCGCGTGGTCGGTGTGCATGCGAATGACGTTGTCGGGCTTCTACTCCCACCCCTGGGCCTGGAACGAGATCGGCTTCGGCGGACCGGCCTACCCGCGCGGGTTCATGCGTCTCGGCGGTGCCACCGGGCCCGCCTCGGCGCGCGAACCGTTCGAGACCCGCGGGGCCACCGACGAGGATCCCGTGCGAGTCGTGCAAGAGGGTGAAATCTGATGGGCGACTTCTGGCGCGGCCTGTTCAAGGGGGCGGTCGGCCCGAAGGACAACGATTCGCGGTTCCTGCTGGACGTGCACTCCCGCGACCTGCCCGGCGAGAAGACCATGCGCCGCTTTCGCGACGACGACGAGGTCGACCTGGTCGTCGTCGGCGCCGGCGCAGGCGGTTCGGTACTCACCCAACGGTTGGCGCGCGCGGGCTGGCGGGTGGTGATCCTCGAGGCCGGCCCGTTCTGGCACCCCGACGAGGACTGGGTGTCCGACGAGGCCGGCTCGCATGACCTGTACTGGACGCAGAAACGCATCATTGGTGGGCAGGATCCGATCGAGCTGGGCAAGAACAATTCCGGGCGCGGCGTCGGCGGCTCGATGGTCCACTACGCGGGCTACTGCCCGCGGTTTCACCCCAGCGACTTCGCCACCTACAGCCTCGACGGGGTCGGCGCGGACTGGCCCATCCGCTACGAAGACGTGCTGCCCCATTACGAGCGCGTCGAGCTCGAGCTGCCGGTGGCCGGACAGAACTGGCCCTGGGGCCACCCCCACCGGTATTCGTTTGCCCCCCATCCCATTTCGGGAGCGGCGGCCAAACTGTGGGAGGGCGCGCTGAAGCTCGGCATCGAGATGCGCGTCGGGCCCGTCGGCATCGTCAACGGCACCTTCGGCAACCGCCCGCACTGCATCTACCGCGGCTACTGCCTGCAGGGCTGCAAGGTCAACGCCAAGGCCAGCCCGTACGTCACGCACCTGCCCGACGCGCTAGCCCACGGCGTAGAGATCCGCGCCAACTGCATGGCCGCCCGCGTCGAGCTCGACGAGAGCGGCGCCGCGCGGGGCGTGGTCTACCACGACGAGGCGGGCGGCACAGAACGGCTGCAGCGCGCGAAAGCCGTTGCGGTGGCCGGATATTCGATCGAAACCCCCCGCCTGTTGCTGAACTCGGTCAGCGACCGCTTCCCGAACGGTCTGGGCAACAACGACGATCAGGTCGGGCGCTACGTGATGGTGCAGGGCGCCACCCAGTCCGCGGGCCGGTGGTCCGAGGAGCTCCGGATGTACAAGGCGCCTCCCCCCGAGGTGTCTTCCGAGCAGTTCTACGAGACCGATCCCTCCCGTGGGTTCGCCCGCGGCTTTTCCATCCAGACCGTGTCGCCCATGCCCATCGGCTGGGCCGAACACGTTATGGCCGAAGGGCATTGGGGCCGCGCCCTGCGCGAGTACATGCGCGACTACAACCACTGGGCGACCATCGGTGTGCTCAACGAGCTGTTGCCGCAGCCGGACAACCGGGTCACCCTGGCCGACGAGAGAGACCCGTACGGCATCCCGGTGGCCCGGTTCGACTACACGCTCTGCGACAACGACAAGGCCAACATGGCCTACTCCACCAAGGTGATCGGCGACATCCTGCACGCCGCCGACGCGCAGGACACACTCACCATCGAGCGCTTCGCCCACCTGATCGGCGGCGCGCGCATGGGGACCAGCCCCGAGAACTCGGTGGTCGACTCCGATCACCGCGTGTGGGGCGTGCCGAACCTGTTTCTTGCCGACGGCTCGGTCTGCCCGACGCAGGGCTCGGCCAACCCGGCCCTGACGATCATGGCGCTGGCCTCCCGGCTGGCCGAACGGATGGCGGCCGGCACCATCCGCACCGACGCCGCCGGCGCGGGCGACCGACGGTCCAAGGCGGGGGCCCGTGGCTGAGCAGCCGATCGACGTCGATGCCGCCTTCACGCCCCGCGTGCTGCGCGAGTATGCGCTGCTCGCCGACGGCGAACGGGGCGCGCTCATCGGACCGGAGGGCGACGTGGCGTGGCTGNGCGGCGCCGTGCCCGCCGACGACCCCCGCACCCGGGCCACGCTGGACGCCGTTCGCCGCGACCTCACGGAGGACGGGTTCGTCTACCGCTTCCGGCACGACGAGCGTGACCTGGGCGACGCCGAGGGGGCCTTCTTGCTCTGCGGCTTCATGATGGCGCTGGCCGAACACCAGATCGGCCATGCCCATTGTGCGATGCGCTGGTTCGAACGCAACCGCGCCGCCTGCGGCCCGCCGGGCCTGTTTTGCGAGGAATACGACGTCCGGCAGCGCCAGCTGCGCGGCAACCTGCCGCAAGCTTTCGCGCACGCCCTGCTGTTGGAATGCACGGCCACCCTGGCCGAGGACGCCGTCCACCACGACTGACGAAAGGAGATTGTGCGATGACACAGACCGTCGTGATCACCGGCGCCAGCGCCGGCATCGGCCGCGCCACCGCCCAGAAGTTCGGGCAGCGCGGCGCCAACGTCGCCTTGCTCGCCCGCGGCACCGCCGGGCTGGAGGGCGCCGCCCGCGACGTCGAGGCCGGCGGCGGGAAGGCGCTGGCCATCCCCACCGACGTGGCCGACTACTCTGCCGTCGAGGCCGCCGCCGACGAGACGGAGGCCGCATTCGGGCCCATCGACACCTGGGTCAACGTCGCGTTCACCTCGGTGTTCGCGCCGTTCTGGGAAATATCCGCAGAGGAATTCAAGCGAGTGACCGAGGTGACCTACCTCGGTTACGTGCACGGCACCATGGCGGCGCTGGCGAAGATGCGCCCGCGCGACCGCGGCACCATTGTCCAGGTCGGTTCCGCGCTCAGCGAGCGGTCCATCCCGCTGCAGTCGGCCTACTGCGGCGCCAAGCACGCGACCAACGGGTTCACCGAATCGGTGCGCTGCGAGCTGCTGCACGAGGGCTCGAACGTGCGGATCACCGTCGTCCAGATGCCGGCGGTCAACACCCCGCAGTTCTCCTGGGTGCTCTCCCGCCTGCCCCGGCATCCGCAGCCGGTGCCGCCGATCTACCAGCCGGAGGTGGCCGCCCGCGGCGCCGTCTATGCGGCCGATCATCCCGGGCGCAAACAGTATTGGGTCGGTGACAGCACCGCGGTCACGCTGCTCGCGCAGAAGTTCGTCGCACCGCTGCTGGACCGCTACCTCGGCCGCACCGGGTACGACTCCCAGCAGACCGACGAGCGGGTCCACGGCGATCAGCCGCACAACCTGTGGCAGCCGGTCGACGAGCAGCCCGGCAGCGACCACGGCGCCCACGGCGAGTTCGACGACAAGTCCTACGCCCACAGCCCCGAATTGTGGTTCTCCCNCGGCGCCGCGCAGGCGCGACGGACGCCCCCGGTGGCGGACGCGCCGACCGGCGACGCGCTGGCCACCCTCGTCCGTCTTCGCCATCGGGTCGCCGAATCGGTTGCGCGGTACACCCTGCCGGGGTCCGTGCGCGCGGCCATGACGACATAGGAGGACCGCATGCTTGACGCTTGCTTCGACGAGGTCACCGCGCACGCATACGAGATCCCCACGGACGCACCGGAAGCCGACGGCACCTTCGCCTGGTCCTCGACCACGCTGATCCTGGCCGAGGTGGTCGCGGGCGGCCGGCGCGGGCTCGGCTACACCTATGCCGCCGCCGCCTGCCGCGAGCTGATCACCGGGCCACTCGACGGCGCGGTCAAAGGGCACAGCGCCCTCGACATCACCGGCGCCTGGCAGTCCATGGTCCGCGCGATCCGCAACAGCGGGCGCCCGGGCCTGGCCTCCTGCGCGATCTCGGCGGTCGACACCGCGCTGTGGGACCTCAAGGGAAAACTCCTCGACCTGCCGGTGTGCCGGCTACTCGGCGTGGCGCAGCCCGAGGTGCCGATCTACGGCAGCGGCGGCTTCACCACCTACGACGAACGCCAGACCCGCACCCAACTGGAGCGCTGGGTCGACGCCTGGAAGATCCCGCGGGTGAAGATCAAGATCGGCGAGTCGTCGGGGTCCGACGAGCGCCGCGACCTGGACCGAATCGCCCTGGCGCGCAAGGTGATCGGGCCCGACACCGAACTCTACGTCGACGCCAACGGCGGCTACCGCCGCAAGCAGGCGATCCGGGTTGCCCACGCCATGGCCGACCACGACGTCACCTGGTTCGAAGAACCCGTGTCATCCGACGACCTCGCCGGGCTGCACGAGGTGCGCGACCAGGTAACCCCCGACGTCACCGCCGGCGAATACGGCTACGACCTCACGTACTTCCGCCGGATGCTGGCCGCCGAAGCGGTCGACTGCCTGCAGATCGACGTCACCCGCTGCGGCGGCATCACCGACTGGTTGCGGGCCGCCGCCGTCGCCGCCGCGCACAACATCGACGTTTCCGGACACTGCGCCCCCAACCTGCACGCCCACGTCGCCGCCGCGATTCCCAACCTGCGGCACCTGGAGTACTTTCACGATCACCACCGCATCGAGCAGATGCTTTTCGACGGCGCCCTGTCCCCCGACGGCGGGGTGCTACGGCCCGATCAGCACCGGCCCGGCCTGGGGCTCGAGTTCAAGCACCGCGACGCCGAGCAATACCGGGTGAGCTGACGGCCCTGGAATCGTGCATGAAGGTACCCGACAATGGGCATTGATAGGCACAAAGAATCGAGGCACTGCGGGAGAGACGCGCGATGACTGTGAACTTCGACGACGAAACCGCTGAACGTCGAAACGGGAACGCCGACGGCGAGGCGGCGCCCTCCGATGCGCTGATGTCCGATGTGGTCGAGGAGCAGGAGCTGGGCGCGGTCGACCTGGTGCTGGGCCTCGGCGAGCCGCAGCGGGTCGGCCGGTTCCGGTTCTACCTGGACGGCCAGCGCTGGGAGTGGTCGGACGCGGTCGCACGCATGCACGGCTACGAGCCGGGGCAGGTCGAGCCGACCACGGAACTATTGCTGCAACACAAGCACCCCGAAGACCGCGAGCGCGTCGCGGCCGTGCTCGACCACGTGCTCAAGGGCAAGCCGTTCAGCAGCCGCCACCGCATCATCGACACCGCCGGGCGCACCCGCTGCGTCGTCGTCGCGGGTGACCGGATGGTCGATGAGAGCGGCGCGCTGGCCGGCACGTCGGGTTTTTACGTCGATGTCACCGACTCCCTGCACACGGATATCACCAACGTCCTGGAGGCGGTGGCCGACGCCCGCGCCAAGATCGAGCAGGCCAAGGGGGTGCTCATGAGCGCCTACGGCATCTCCGCGGAGCGCGCGTTCGACCTCCTGGTCTGGCGTTCCCAGGAGACCAATCTGAAGGTGCGCGACCTCGCCGCCCGATTCCTTGATGCCGTGGCAGGCAAGGCGTCGCCCGACACACGGACCCACGTCGACGACGCGCTGCTGACCCTCGAATAACCGCGGGCGCACCAGACGCCGGATGTGCGCCCACCAGCCCTGCTATCCGCTGGATGCGGGCGCCGCGCGCACGGCCGGGGCCGCGGGTTGCATCGAATCGCGGAGCAGCAGCCGCCAGACCATCGGATAAGCCGTGACGAAACCCAACAGCATGCCGGCCCACATGACGAGCCAGAACGCGATCGATGTGTGGGCATACCCCAAAACGAACGCCACGAGCATCATCGCCACGCCCATGCCGAGATCGAATGCCAACACGGCCAACACCGAAATCCATACCGCCAGCCGCACCCGCCGGCCCGCCGACGGGACCTCCTCGGCCATGGACAACGCGCGATACTCGAAGGCCGCCAGCAGTGGCAACGCGAATGCCGCGATGAGCAAGATCATCGGCCACACGGCCCTGCCACCGATGGTGAGCCCGGCCCGCATGACGATCGGTATGGCAACGAGGTGACCGATGAACGACGCGGCGCCGCCCGGAATGGTCTGGAGCATGGCTCTCACCGGTAGCCCCCACCGGGGCGCAGACCCGTGCCGCTGTTGCCATTTACGGCTGTCCGGCCGCCCCCAGCAGTAGTAGGCCCAGAGGGCCAGGGGGCCGGCATACACGGCGGTGATCGCCCAGACCCACTCCATCGGCCACATCGGCTGCCGGTACCCGCCCACAAAGACGTCGACGAGTATCGCACCGGCCATCAGCACCCCGATGCCGGTCACAATCCAGCCCAATAGCGTCACCCAGGCGGGTGCCACGGTCATATCGGGCATGTTGGCCATTCCGGTGATTGCTACGACGGAATGGCTTGGCGTGGAACTCATTTCGAGCATTGCTTCTCCTTTTGGTCTGTGTCGTGAAGGTGCTGTCGTCGAACCGCGAGTCGACGGCGCCTGTTTCAGGCGGCGCCTTGCCGGGCGACCAAGTTGTGGGCCAGGTCGGCAACCTCGTAGGCGCAGCCCCACGAGAGGCTGACTCCCGCGCCGCCGTGGCCGTAGTTGTGCACGATCTGGGTGCCCGGCTGGGTTTCCAGCCGCACACCTCCGTGGCGGAAGGGCCGCAGACCGACCCGTACCGGGTCAACCGCATCCAGATGGACGCCGCGCAGCATCGGCAGGAAATCGGTGCAGCGGTCGAGTATCTGCCGCAACGGCGGATGGTTGTCCAGGGTGAGGTCGGTGTCGTATTGACCCGGTTCGACGAGTCCGCCCAGCAGGAGCCGGTCGGCTCCGCGGGGCACGATGAAGATCATGTCTTGGGCCTCGGTGCTCGCGTCGTTGGCCACCGCGAGGGCCGCCGTCACGCGCGACATGTAGCTGCCGTCGTTGACCGCCCGCAGCAGGGCACCCCGGTGCGGATCCATGGTGGAGTCGTCCGCCAACGTCGCCGCGCCGAGGCCGGCACAGTTGACGATCACGTCGGCCCCGTACTCCACGCGCAGTTGCTGCTCCTGCTCGACGAGCGTCCCGTCGACGCGGCGGCGGGTGACGGTGACGCCCGCCGCGTGGGCTTGATGAGCCAGCCAAGCCAGATACCAGTCGGTGTCGATGGTGGGCGCCAGATAGGAATAGGCGTCGACCACACCGGTGTCCGGGTTGACCCCGTGGGCCTCGATCAGGGCGGGGTCGTGCACGAATCCGGGTACACGCTCTTGAACCTCAAGCATTTTCGCGTGCTCGGCCGCATCTTCCTCGATGAGATGGGAGAAGTAGAAGACCGCGGGCCGAAGGCTCACCCCGGTGCGCGGGTCGGCAGCGAGCTGCGCGAACCGCAGATAGGAGCTCATCGCCCAGCCGGTGGAGCGGGTCAGCGTGGTGTCGTCGTGGTGTCGACCGCACACCGACGGCGGCCATTCCCATAGTGCACCGGCGACTGTCGATACCGTGTCGACGCCGAACCGATCGGCGACCACGGTTACCCGCCAGCCCCGCCGCGCCATCACCACCGCGGCGGTCAATCCGTTGACTCCGGCTCCGATGACCAAGGCCCGTGGCTGGTCCGGCGGCGAGATGGCCGTCGCGTCGGGGCGGTCGAGGCGATGAGGGCCCATGGAGGGTCGAAATGCGCACAGGACAGAATTCATGAAGGTTCTCTTTTCTGCATCAAAAGCCGCGGGCGCGCGGCAGCGAATCGGGACAGCGGCGACCGGCCGTGCGACGACGCACACGACGTGGCGCTGACCGATCAGACGCGCGAGATGCAGATCCGGGTCAGGACGCTTCGGCCCGGACGAGAAACGACCACGCGACCCGGACGAGGCGGGCCCCGCGTCGGCGGCCGCACCAGTGCGGGCCGCAGTGCGACCGACGCCAGCGCCGCGATCGTGAAACCCGGAGCAAGCTGGCCCGCCGTCCCCCATGACTGCGCCACGGGCATGCAGTCATGGGTCGCCGCCCGGCAACAGTCGGCGTCGACACGGCCGGAGGCGAGCGGCTCGGCACGGAAATTGCCCACACTGACGGTCGACGCGGAGGGCGACCGAGCAGCCGCGAAGCCCGTTTGCGCGAGGTGGCAACCGGCCGCGGCGCCGAGGAACCACACCAAGGCCGCGACGGCAATCAGGTGCCGCGGCCAACGCCGGGGGTGGTTTCTCGCGGGATGCATGGCAGCGTTCAGATTAGCATAGTGAGGGGGGTATACCCTTTAAGGCGCTCGGGATACCGGGCGCATCAAGGCGTTACCACACCATAACTCGTTGTTCTAGAACGTGATTGAGATTCCATCCGGACGCGGGTTCGGGCCAGTCGTCGGCGCGTGTCCGGGTTACCCATAGCGGGTATAGGTTCCTGCGAGGACGCATGCGGCGGGGCCGGGTCCGCCGCATGCGTCGACGGCACTTCCGGCGCGACCCACTCGTACCGCGGCGTTTTCCGGTCCGCGTCGCCGCCGCGCTAGGGTCGGCCCGGTGGCGCACCTACTGGGAGCCGAGGGCATCCGCCTGGAATATCCGACCCAGCTGGTCTTCGGGTCGGTCACGCTCGGGGTCGACGACGGCGCGCGGATCGGCATCGTCGGGCGCAACGGGGACGGCAAGTCCAGCCTGTTGGGCCTGCTGACCGGCCAGCTGCGGCCGGACGCCGGCCGGGTCACGCGGCGCAGCGGGCTACGGGTCAGCGCGCTGAGCCAGGCCGACACGCTCGAACCGGGGCACACTGTGGGCTGGACGCTGGTCGGTGACCGGCCCGAGCACCAGTGGGCGGGCGACGCGCGGGTGCGCGACGTGGTCGGCGGACTGGTGGCCGACATCGCCTGGGACGCAACAATCGACACGCTGTCCGGCGGGCAGCGCCGGCGCGTCCAGCTGGCCCGGCTGCTGATCGGCGAGTGGGACGTGATCGCGCTCGACGAGCCCACCAACCACCTGGACATCGAGGGCATCACCTGGCTGGCCGGCCACTTGGGCCAGCGCTGGGCGCGCAATACCGGCGGGCTGCTGCTCGTGACGCACGACCGCTGGTTCCTCGACGAGGTCGCCACCACGACGTGGGAGGTGCACGACGGGATCGTCGAGCCGTTCGAGGGCGGCTACGCCGCCTACGTGCTGCAGCGCGTCGAGCGCGACCGGGTGGCCGCCGCCACCGAGGCCAAGCGGCAGAACCTGATGCGCAAAGAGCTCGCGTGGCTGCGCAGGGGTCCGCCGGCGCGCACCTCAAAGCCCAAGTTCCGGATCGAGGCCGCCAACCAGCTGATCGCAGACGTGCCGCCGCTGCGCAACACGGTCGAGCTCGCCAAGCTGGCGACCGCGCGCCTCGGCAAGGACGTCATCGATCTGCTGGACGTGTCGGTCTCGTTCGGCGGCCGCCCGGTACTGCGCGACGTCGAATGGCGGATCGCGCCGGGCGAACGCACCGGCATCGTCGGGGCCAACGGCGCAGGCAAGTCGACGCTGCTGGGCCTGATCGCCGGCACCGTCACGCCGGACACCGGGCGCGTCAAGCGTGGCAAGACGGTTCGCCTGGCGGTGCTGGACCAGCGCGGCGAGGAGCTGGCCGCGCTCGCCGGCGACCGGATCGCCGACCTGCTGGGCGGCCTGCGCGGCGGCTACGAGGTCGACGGCCGGGAGGTGACGCCGGCCCAGCTGCTGGAGCGGTTGGGGTTCGGCCGGGGCCAGCTGTCCGCACGCGTCGGTGACCTGTCCGGCGGTCAGCGGCGGCGGCTGCAGCTGATGCTCACGCTGTTGTCCGAACCGAACGTGCTGCTCCTCGACGAGCCCACCAACGACGTCGACACCGAGATGCTGACCGCCGTGGAGGACCTGCTCGACTCGTGGCCGGGCACGCTGATCGTCGTCTCGCACGACCGCTACCTGTTGGAGCGGGTCACCGACCAGCAGTATGCGATCCTCGACGGCCGGCTGCGCCACCTGCCCGGGGGCGTCGACGAGTACCTGCGGCTGGCGGCGCATCGCCCGGCGGCTGCCGAGCGCCCGCGGGCCGGGCCGTCGGCTTCCGAGACGATGTCCGGCTCGCAGCGGCGCATCGCCGAGAAGGAGCTGGCCGCCGTCGACCGTCAGCTCGCCCGGCTCGCCGATCGGATCGCGGCCAAACACCACGAGCTCGCCGACCACGACCAGGCCGATCACGTCGGCCTGACCCGGCTGACCCGTGACCTGCGCGGCCTGGAAGATGAGGTCGCCGCGACGGAGCTCCGCTGGCTGGAGCTGTCGGAGTCGCTCGAATGAGCGGCTATCGGCCGGTGCGCTACCCGCCCGGCGAGGCGCTGCTGGCGCTGTACCGGTGGCGCGGTCCGGTGATCAATTCCGGAATCGGCCGGCGCGGCTACACCTACCTGCTGGGGCCCGAGGCGAACAAGTTCGTGTTCGCCAACGCCGACGCGTTCAGCTGGCGGGAGACGTTCGAGAACCTGGCCTTCGTCGACGGCCCCACCGCGCTGATCGTCAGCGACGGCGACGACCACCGCCGCCGGCGCAGCGTCGTGGCGCCCGGCCTGCGGCGCCGGCGGATCCAGGACTACGTCCAGACGATGGCGGCGAGCATCGACGCCGTGATCGACGGATGGCGCCCCGGGCAGCGGCTGGACATCTACCGGCAGTGCCGCTCGGCGGTGCGCCACAGCACCGCCGCGAGCCTGTTCGGCCCGCGCATCGCCGTGCATTCGGACTTCCTCGGCGAGCAACTGCAGCCCCTGCTGGACATGACCCACCGGCTGCCGCAGGTGATGCAGCTCAAGCGGCGCCTGAACTCCCCGGGCTGGCGGCGGGCGATGGCGGCGCGGACACGCATCAACGACCTCGTGGACGCGCAGATCGGCGCGGCCCGCGCGCAACCCGCGCCCGACGACCACCTGCTGACGATGCTGATCAGCGGTCGCGGGGATGAGGGTTATGCGTTGAGCGACAACGAGATTCGAGACGCGGTCATTTCGCTGATCACCGCCGGCTACGAGACCACCAGTGGCGCGCTGGCCTGGGCAATCCACACGCTGCTGGCACTGCCCGGCGCGTGGGACGCCGCCGCCGACGAGGTGCGCCGCGTGCTGGGCGACCGGCCGCCGGTCGCGGGCGACCTGGAGAAACTGACCTACCTCAACGGCGTGGTGCACGAGACGCTGCGGCTGTATCCGCCCGGCGTCATCTCCGCCCGCAAGGTGATGCGGGACCTGAGTTTCGACGGACGGCGGATCCGGGCGGGACGGCTGCTGATCTTCAGCCCGTACATCACGCACCGGCTTCCCGAGCTGTGGCCGGAGCCGACGGAGTTCCGGCCGGCGCGCTGGGATCCCGGTTCACCGGGTTACCGCCGGCCCGCGCCGTACGAGTTCATTCCGTTCAGTGGGGGCCTGCATCGGTGCATCGGGGCGGTCATGGCGACCACCGAAATGACCGTCATGCTGGCCCGGCTGGTCGGCAGGACCACGCTGCGGTTGCCCCCTCAGCGCATCCGGGCTCACAACCTCGCCGCGCTGTCCCCCAGGCCGGGAGTGACCGTCGACGTTGTCGGGCTCGTGGACGGCCGCTAGCGCGGCCTAGCAGGGCGCTGGGCGCACCGCCGCAGGTCGCGACCATCGGGCTACTGCCAGCGCAGGAGCACCAGTTCGGAACAGAATCCGGGACCCATCGCGAGCATCAGCCCGGGGCTACCGCTCGGCGGCGGCTTGGCGATGGTGTCGCGCAGGATGTGCAGCACCGAGGCCGACGACAGGTTCGCGATTTCGCCCAGCGAGCGCCAGGTCAACTCCAGCGCGTCGGGGTCGAGCTCAAGGGTCCTGGTGATGGCGTCGATGACCTTGGGGCCACCCGGGTGGGTGACCCACGCGCCGATGTCGTCCTTGGTCAGCCCATGCGTGGCGAGGAACCCTTTGACGTCGTCGGCCAGGTAGCGGTCGATNACGTCCGGCCGCAGGCCGAGCCGGCCGGCGATCCGCGCGTCCAGCGACGGCACCGCGACACCGGTGACGGTCGAGGTGGCGATCAGGTCGATGTCCCCGACCGCCAGGCCGGCCTCCTCGAGCGCGCCCAGCAGCGCCTCGCAGCCGAGGTCGACGGCCGCGTCGATGAAGATCTCATTGGCCTCGCCGAAGTCGGTCAGTGTCGGGTAGCGCTCCAACGGCAGGACGAAGTGGCGACTGTTGACCTTCGCGGCCGCGTGCAACCGCCGAACAATCTCCTCGTGTTCCTTCAATCCGGGAAACTCGACGAATTGGTCGGTGATCTCGCTCTGGCTATACCGATGCGGCGGCAGCGCTCCGAACACGCCCGCGATAACGCTCATGCCCCTACCTTGTTTGGTCGTGATCAAAGAAAGTGATCACTTTCGTGCGCCGGCGAGAATCTAGCGCCGATGTGGAAGTTTAGAAGTTTTGCGGCAGCACCGCAAAGCCGTTGTTATTCAACGCATGTCAAATTGCGCTATTTAACGTATGTCGAATTACGTTATCACGTGGTGTTTTCGGTTCCTCCAGCGTTTGTTTGCTTATTGAACGTCGTCCGCTTGGTCCGCATCAAGCGCAAGCGCGATCAGCGCGTCGGGGCTCAGGGAGTCGATGGCGTCTTCGGTGACCGAGGATTGCGCGCACGGAGTTTCCGGATCGCTCGCCAACGCCAATAGTTTGTCGAGCAATCCGGTTCTTCGAAGTTCATGAAGTGGAATCTTTTTCAGCGCCGACCAGACCTTTTCGTCATTGGTTTTTTCGTGTTCGCCGTGCAGGAGCTGTTGCGCCAGGTGATCGGCCAATGCCGCCGGGTTCGGATAGTCGAAGACCAGCGTGCGCGACAACGCCAGCCCCGTGTGCGCTTTGAGGCGGTTGCGCAATTCGACCCCGGTCAAGGAATCGAACCCGAGGTCTTGGAAGGCGCGCTCGGCGTCGACGGCATGGAGATCGGCATGTCCCAACACGGCCGCGGCGTGCCCGCACACCAGCGCGACGAGTTCTCGGTGCCGCTCGTGGCGAGGCATGCCGCGCAACCGCTCGGCCAATTCGGCCGGCCGCGACGGCACCGGAGACGGCGTGTCCGTGCGCGTACCCAACCAGAACCGTTGGCGCGCAAAGCCATACGTCGGCAGCGGGACTCGCTGACCGCCCCCCAGGACGGCGCCCCAACGGACGGTCACGCCCGCGGTGAACAGCCGGCCGGCCGCGGTGAGCAGCGATTCGGTTTCCGGCCGGTCCTTGGCGAGCGTCGTCACCGACACGGGATGATCGGTGGTCACGGAGTGCTCGACCGCGGCGCCGAGGCCGCCACCCGGCCCGACTTCGACGAACACATCGGCACCGAACGACTCGGCGGCTCGCACCCCGTCGGCGAAACGCACCGGCAGGCGCACATGCTCGGCCCAGTAGCGCGCCGACCCATACCCGGGCCCGGCGAGCTGTCCGGACACGTTGGACACCAACGCAATCCGCGGCTCCGCCGGCGACAGCTCGGCCACCAGCGCGGCGAAGTCATCAATCATCGGGTCCATCAGCGGCGAGTGAAACGCGTGCGAGACCGCGAGCCGATGCACCCGCCTGCCCTGCCGCGCCAGGGCCTCCGCGACCGCTCCGGCCGGAGCGTCCGCACCCGAGATCACCACCGCGTCGCGGCCGTTGACCGCCGCGATCGCCAGCCCGTCGGTCAGCAACGGCGCCACGTCGGCCTCGCCGGCGGCCACCGCGATCATCACGCCACCTGCGGGCAGCCCGGCCATCAACCGGCCACGCACCGCCACGAGTTTGGCCGCGTCGGCGAGCGACAACACCCCCGCCACGTGCGCGGCGGTGATCTCGCCCACCGAATGACCCAGCACCACATCCGCGACGACACCCCAGTCGCGCAACAGCTCCGCCAGCGCATACTCGATCGCGAACAAGGCCGGTTGGGCGAATTCGGTGTTGTCCAACAGCTTTGCGTCGCTGCCCCACATCACGTCGCGCAGGGGCAACCGCAGGTGGTCGTCCAGCGCCTCGACCGCCTCGTCGAAGGCCCGTGCAAACGCGGGAAACCGGCCATACAACTGAGCACCCATCGCGAGGGACTGCGCCCCCTGCCCGGGGAACACGAACGCTGTCTTGCCCGGTGCGCGCGCCCGGCCCACGAGCGCGTCGGGGTGCGACTCGCCGGCGGCCAATCCCGCCAGACCGGATGTGAGAGCCCCCCGGTCCGCGCCCACCAGCACCGCCCGATGCTCGAACACCGACCGCGTCGTCGCCAACGACCACGCCACGTCGCCGACCTCCAGCCCGGCATCGGCGGTGACGTGGGCCAGCAGCCGGGCGGCCTGATTGGCCAGCGCGCGTTCCGAACGACCCGACAGCACCCACGCCGTCGGCGCGTTACCGCGCAGCGGCGCTTCGCCTTTCGGTCGCGCGGGGGCCTGCTCGACGATGACGTGCGCGTTGGTTCCACCCATGCCGAAGGACGACACACCCGCCCGCCGCGGTCCTTCCACCGCCGGCCAGGGGGTCAGCGCGGTGTTGACGCGCAGCCCGAGGTGTTCCGGATCGATGCCGGCACCCGGGTCCGCGTAGTTGAGACTCGGTGGAATGACGGCGTTTTCGATGGCCAACACGGTCTTGAGCAAACCCGCGATACCCGCGGCGCCGCCCGCGTGGCCGATGTTGGTCTTCACGGATCCCAGGGTCAGCGGCCGGTGTCGGGGCCCGGTGAAAACCTCGCCGAGCGCCGTCGCTTCCACCGAGTCGCCGGTTTCGGTTCCGGTGCCGTGGGCCTCGATGTACTGCAACTGGCCGGCGTCGAGCCCGGCGGCCCGCAGCGTACGCCGGATGACGTCGACTTCGCCCGGGACGGAGGGCACCGTCGGGGCGGCGGCGCTGTGTCCGGCGTTGCCCACCGCGCTGCCACGAATGATGGCGCGAATAGGATCACCGTCGTCGAGGGCCGCGCCCAACGGCTTCAGCAGCACGAGCCCGCCGCCCTCGCTGCGCACGTAGCCGTCGGCGCGCGCATCGAATGCATAGGTGTGACCCGATGCCGACAATGCCCCGAATTCCGTTTCCAGCGACGCGGTTTCGCTGGCCAGGTTCAGGTGCACGCCGCCGGCCAGAGCCAGCGCCGACTCGCCGGTGCGGATGCTTTCGCAGGCGAGGTGCACCGCCACCAGCGACGACGATTGGCCGGAATCGACGGTCAAACTCGGGCCGTGCAGCCCCAACGCGTACGAGACCCGGTTCGCGATCATCGCCCGGCTGACCCCGGCGAAGGAGTGGTGGTCGATGTCCTGGGCGACCGTCAACACGCCGTAGTCGTCGTTCATCGCGCCCAGGTAAACCGCAACCCGTTCTCCGCGCAGGGTTTCGGGCACCACGAACGCGTCTTCGAGGACCTCCCAGGCGAGCTCCAGCGCGAGGCGCTGCCGAGGGTCCATGGCGGCGGCCTCGCGCGGCGAGACGCTGAAGAAGTCGGCGTCGAACTCGGCGACGTCACCGGGCAACGCCGTGGCTTCGGCGCCATCGCGGATCAGCCGCCAGAAGTCGCGGGGGCCGCCGGCGCCGGGGAATCGGCAGGCCAGCCCGATGACCGCGATGGCTGTCGGGGGCACGGCTCAGGGCCCGACTTCTTCGTCCAGGATGGCGAACAGCTGACTTTCGGTCGCCGAGGCGAGGTCATCGTCGAAAAGCTCGCTGGGGTCCAGCTCCGGCTCCGGGGCGCTCAGGGTCGCGAGCAGGGTGTGGATCCGGGCCGTCAGCCGTGACTTGTCGTCGGGACTCCAGCCCGGCTGGTCGATCAGGGCCTGCAGTTCGCGCGCGACGTCGTTGAAGCGGGCCATGGGATCGGGCGGGTCGTTCGTGGGCGCCGCGGCCAGTTCGGCGTCGAGGTGCTCGGCCAGCGCGGCCGGCGTGGGGTAGTCGAAGATCAGGGTGGGCGACAGGGTGAGCCCGGTCGCGGTCTTGAGGCGGTTGCGCAGCTCCACCGCGGTCAGCGAGTCGAACCCGAGATCGCCGAAGGCGCGCTCGGCGTCCACGTCCGCGGTGGCGTGGCCGAGCACGGTGGCGGCGTTGCCGCACACCAGATCAACGAGCTCCCGGTGCCGCTGCTCC
>NZ_LT546237.1:890058-895665 GCF_900078675.2 Mycobacterium interjectum | reverse complement strand
CACACTAAGGGTGTAAAAAAAAAAAGACACCCGGGGGGCCCCCAGTTTTGCCCCCCCGGGGGGGGGGCCAGGCCCGGGCCCCGCCATGCGGGTCCCGCCGGTGATCAATGCCGTGCCCGCGGCCAGTCCGCCCGGGCCGTCGGGAAGGGTGAGCACCACCTTGCCGGTGTGGCGGGCCTGGCTCACGAAGCGATACGCCGCGGAGGCGTGCCGGACGTCAAACGCCTTGACCGGCAACGGCGTCAACGTCCCGTCGGCGAACAAGCTCATCAGGGCGCCCAGCATCGCCGCGATGCGATCCGGCCCGGCCTCCATCAGGTCGAACGCCCGATACCGCACACCCGGGTATTGGTCGGCGATGGCCGCCGGGTCGCGCGGGTCGGTCTTGCCCATCTCGATGAAGCGCCCGCCGGGGCCCAACAACCGCAAGGACGCATCGGTGAACTCACCGGCCAGCGAGTTCAGCACCACCTGGAAGCCCCGGCCGCCCGCCACCGCACGAAACTTCTCCTCGAACGCCAACGTCCGCGAATCGCCGATGTGGTCGTCGTCAAAGCCCATGGCTCGCAACGTGTCCCACTTGCCACGGCTGGCGGTGGCGAAAACCTCCGCACCCCAATGCCGCGCCAGCTGCACCGCGGCCATCCCCACCCCGCCGGTGGCGGCGTGCACCAACACCCGCTCACCGGCCTTCAACCCGGCCAGATCCGACAATCCGTACAGCGCCGTCAAGAACACCACCGGCACGCCCGCGGCCCCGACCAGCGACCATTCCGCCGGCACCCGCACCACCAGGCGCTCGTCCACCACCGCTTCGGAGCCCGTCAGCCCGATGATTCCCGTCACGGCGTCGCCGACGGTCAACCCGCTCACGCCCGGCCCGACCTCGGTGATGACCCCGGCGCCCTCAGCCCCCAACTCGGCGGCGCCGGGGTACATGCCCAACGCCACCAACACATCCCGGAAGTTCACCCCGGTCGCGGCCACCGCCACGCGCACCTGCGCGGCCGTCAGCTCGGCCGGCGGGCAGGGCTGCGCCACCAGGTCCTCGAGCGTGCCCGCGTCGCCCGCGGCCAGCCGCCACTCCCCCGGCGGCAGCGCCAAGGCCGAAACCTCGGCCGGCGCCAGCCGGGCGGCATACGCCTCGCCGGCGCGCACGACCACTTGCGGTTCACCACACGCGATCACGGTGTCGACGTCGATCGACCCGTCGGAATCAAGCAGTAGCACCCGGCCCGGGTGCTCCGCCTGCGCCGAACGGACCAAGCCCCACACCGCCGCGGCGGCCGGATCCGTGACCTCCTCGCCGTCGAACGCCACCGCCCCGCGGGTCTGCACGACGAGCACGCCCGGCCCGTCGCCGGCCAGCCAGGACTGCAACACGCCCAGCGCCTCGTGCGTGGCCGCGTACACCAAACCCGGCAGGCCGGCGCCGTCCTGCGAGCCCGGCTCCCACACCACCGCCGCCTCGGCACTGCCGTTGGGCGGCAATGACACCGGCGACCAGGTCGGCTGGAAGAGGCCGCCGCCACCGGGCCGGGCCGCCCCCGCCGACAGCTGCTCGGCCGACACCGGGCGAAGGACGAGCTCCCGCACCGTCAAGACGGGCAGGCCCGCGGGATCGGCCAGCTCCAGCGACACCGCGCCCGCACCGACCGGGCTCAGCCGCACCCGGACGCGCGACGCCCCGGCCGCATGCAGGCACACGCCCTGCCAGGAAAACGGCAGGACGGCCTGGGCCTGGGCGTCGTCCATCCCCAGCGCATGCAGGGCGGCGTCCAACAGGACGGGGTGTATGCCGTATCCGGCGACCGTCACGCCGGCGGCCTGTGGAACGGCGACTTCGGCGAAGATCTCCTCGCCGCGCCGCCACATCGCCCGCAGGCCGCGGAACGCCGGGCCATAGTCGTAGCCCAGCGCGGCCAGCCGCTCGTAGCCGCCGGCCGCGTCCACCGCCGTCGCGCCCGCCGGCGGCCAGAGCGACAGGTCGGCGGCCGGCTCCGTCGAGCCCGCACTCAACTCGCCCTCGGCGTGCAGCATCCAGTCCGAATTCGGTTGCACGTCAGACGAATACACGGCCACCCCCCGCCGGCCAGCCTCTCCGGCGGCTCCCACCACCACCTGCACGCGCACCGTGCCGCGCGCCGGCAGGATCAGCGGAGCCGACAGGGTCAACTCCTCGACCACCGAGCAGCCGACCTCGTCGCCGGCGCGCAACACCAGCTCCACGAACCCGGCGCCGGGAAAGAGCACCATCCCGGCCACCGCGTGGTCGGCCAGCCACGGCTGGGCGGCCGTCGACATCCGGCCCGTCAGCACCACCCCGCCCGAATCGGGCCGCTCCACCACCGCGCCCAGCAACCCGTGCCCGGTCGCCGCCAGGCCCGAGGTGCTCACGCCGCCCGAACCGACCAGTTCGGCCGGCAGCCAATACCGCCGCCGCTGAAAGGCGTACGTGGGCAACGGGACTCGTCGCGCGGGCAGGCTGTCATAGGTCGCCGCCCAGTCGATGGCGACACCGCTGACGTAGAGGCCGCCGGCGGCGCGCAGCGCGGATTCGCTCTCGGGGCGGTCTTTGGCGATCGTGATCACCGACGCGGCCGGTTCCGCGCTCAGCGACTGCGACAGCGACGCCGTCAAGGCGGCGCCGGGGCCCACCTCGACGAAGACCCGCGCGCCGAGCGATTCGGCCAACCGCAGCCCATCGACGAAGCGCACGGGTTCGCGCACGTGCTCCAGCCAGTACGCCGCCGACCCGTACCCCGGGCCGGCCAGCTCCCCGGTCACGTTGGACACCAACTCAATCCGTGGCTCACCGACCGAGATGCCGTCCAGCACCGCGGCAAAGTCGTCGATCATCGGGTCCATCAGTGCCGAGTGGAACGCGTGCGAGACCGCCAGCCGGTGTACCCGCCGGCCCTGCGTCGCCAGGCGGTCCACTACCGCGTCGACCGCGCCCCGCTCGCCCGAAACCACAACCGCTTCGGGGCCGTTGACCGCCGCGATGCTGACGCCCTCGGTCAGCAGAGATGCGACCTCGGCCTCGGCGGCGGCGACCGCCACCATCGCCCCGCCGGCGGGCAGCCGCGCCATCAACCGTCCCCGCGCCGCCACCACGCACGCCGCGTCGGCCAGCGACAGCACGCCGGCCACGTGCGCCGCGGCCAGCTCCCCCACCGAGTGGCCCATCACGACATCGGGCACCACACCCCAGGACCGCCACAGCGCCGCCAACGCGACCTCGATGGCGAACAGCGCCGGTTGCGCAAATTCGGTGCTCTCCAACAACTCCGGGTCGTCGCCCCAGACCACTTGCCGCAGCGGCAACCGCAGGTGGCCGTCCAACGCCTCGGCGGCCTCGTCGAACGCCCGGGCGAATTCCGGAAAGCGCCCGTACAGTGCCGCGCCCATGCCCAACCACTGCGAGCCCTGGCCGGGGAACATGAAGACGGTCTTGCCCACCGATCGCGCGCTGCCCACCACCGCCGAGGCGCCGGGGTGCCCGGACGCCAGCCCCGCCAGCCCGTCCAGCAGGTCCGCGCGGTCACCGCCGACCAGCACGGCACGGTGCTCGAAGGCCGACCGCGTGGTCGCCAGCGACCACCCGACGTCGACGACGTCCGCGCCCGGGTGCGCACCGACGTGCGCCGCGAGCCGGGCCGCCTGATCGGCGAGCGCCCGTTCCGAACGGGCGGAGACCACCCACGGCACAACCGGATTGGCGCCGTCGCGTTGCGGCGCCGGGCTCTCCGGCTCAGCGCTTTCGGCCTCGGTGGGCGGTTCCTCGATGATGACGTGCGCGTTGGTCCCGCTGATCCCGAACGACGAGACCCCCGCCCGCCGCGGCCCGTTCGCCGGCTCGGCCGTCCAGGGCCGCGGCTCGGTCAGCACCGACACCGCCCCCGCGGACCAATCCACGTGCGGCGTGGGCACATCGACGTGCAACGTCCGGGGCATGAGCTCATGGCGCATCGCCTGCACCATCTTGATCACCCCGGCCACCCCGGCGGCGGCCGACGTGTGACCGATGTTGGACTTGATCGACCCCAGCCACAACGGCCGGTCCGCGGGCCGATCCTGGCCGTAGGTCGCCAAAAGCGCCTGGGCCTCAATCGGATCGCCCAACACCGTCCCAGTGCCGTGACCCTCGACCACATCGACGTCGGCCGTCGTCAGCCCCGCGTCGGCCAGCGCCGCCCGGATCACCCGCTGCTGCGACGGCCCGTTGGGGGCGGTCAGGCCGTTGGAGGCGCCGTCCTGGTTCACCGCGGACCCGCGCAGCAGCGCCAGCACCGGATGCCCCAGCCGGCGCGCGTCGGACAACCGCTCCAACACCAGCACCCCCGCGCCCTCCGACCACGAGGTGCCGTCGGCGGCGCCCGCGTAGACCTTGCACCGGCCGTCGGGGGCCAGCGCCCGCTGCCTGCTGAATTCGACGAAGGCGGCCGCCGTGGCCATGACCGTCACGCCGCCGGCCAGCGCGAGATCACATTCGCCCGTGCGCAACGAGTGCGCCGCCAGGTGCATGGCCACCAGTGACGACGAACATGCCGTATCCACCGACACCGCAGGGCCTTCCAAGCCCAACACGTAGGACACCCGGCCCGATGCCACGCTCAGCGTGGAGCCGGTGAGCCCATAGCCCTCCAGCTCGCCCTTGACCTCGCCGCCGTAGCCGGCGTGAATGACCCCGGCGAACACCCCCGTGGGTGAGCCGCGCAGCGCCAGCGGGTCAATCCCGGCCCGTTCCAACGCTTCCCACGACACCTCGAGCATGAGTCGCTGCTGCGGGTCCATCGCCAGCGCCTCGCTGGGCCCGATGCCGAAGAATCCGGCATCGAAGTCGCCCGCGTTCTGCAGGAAGCTGCCCCGGCGCGTGTACATCTTGCCCTGGGCGTCGGGGTCCGGGTCGTACAACGCGTCGATCTCCCAGCCACGATCGGTGGGAAAATCGGACACCGCGTCGCGGCATTCGGCCACCAGCTGCCACAAGGCTTCCGGCGAATCCACCCCGCCGGCGTAGCGGCACGCCATGCCGACCACCGCCACCGGCTCGGACAGCCTGCCCTCGAGCTCGGCCACCCGTCGCCGGGTCCGCCTGAGGTCTGCGGTCAGGCGCTTGAGGTAATCGACGTGCTTTTCGGTGCTCGGCGTGGTCATTTCAGGGGAATTTCCTAGGTCTTATGAGCGGCCGAGTTCTTCGTCGAGGATCGCGAAGAGTTGGCTTTCGTCGGCGGCGTGGAGGTCCTGATCAAGCTCGTCAAGGTGGTCGGGGTCGGGCTTGTCGGCGGGAGCCGTTGCGGCAAGCAGGGTTTGGATGCGAGCGCTCAGCCGCGCCTTGTCGTCCGGCTTGCAGTCGGGCGAGTCCAGCAGCGCCTGCAGCTCGCGGACGATGTCCTCGAAGCGGGACATCAGGGCGGGCCCGTCGGCGGTGGTGGCCAGTTCGGCGCCCAGGTGAGCGGCCAGGATCGCGGGTGTGGGGTAGTCGAAGATCAGGGTGGGCGAAAGCGTCAGGCCCGCAGCCGATTTGAGGCGGTTGCGCAGCTCGACGGCGGTCAGCGAGTCAAAACCGAGGTCCTGGAAGGCGCGGTCGGCGGCGATGTCGCC
>NZ_LT546237.1:885534-889683 GCF_900078675.2 Mycobacterium interjectum | reverse complement strand
CCCGGGCGCCCGCGCCTTCCAGCCGGCCCACCAGCTCAGCCGCCCCGGGACCAGCCGCGCCGGCGCGGCTGACCAGCACCACGTGGGCCACCCCGTAGCGCTCGACGAGGTGGCCGGCCAGCGCCGAACCCGCCATCCCGGTGCCGCCCGTGATCACGACGCTGCCCCCGGCCAACCCGCCACCGGATCCGGAAAGGGCGCCGCCGGGCCCGTCGGGAATCGTGAGGGCGACCTTGCCGATGTGGCGCGCCGCGCTGACGAACCGATACGCCGCCGAGGCGCACCGGACGTCAAACGTCTTGAGCGGCAGCGGGCGTATCGCGCCGTCGCGCAGCAGGCGGATCACCTCCGCCAGCATCGCGGCGGTGCGATCCGGCCCGGCCTCCATCAGGTCGAACGACTGATACGCCACCCCCGGGTATTGGTCGGCGATGGCCGCCGGGTCGCGCGGGTCGGTCTTGCCCATCTCGATGAAGCGCCCGCCGGGGCCCAACAACCGCAAGGACGCGTCGGTGAACTCACCGGCCAGCGAGTTCAGCACCACCTGGAAGCCCCGGCCGCCCGCCACCGCACGAAACTTCTCCTCGAACGCCAACGTCCGCGAATCGCCGATGTGGTCGTCGTCAAAGCCCATGGCTCGCAACGTGTCCCACTTGCCACGGCTGGCGGTGGCGAAAACCTCCGCACCCCAATGCCGCGCCAGCTGCACCGCGGCCATCCCCACCCCGCCGGTGGCGGCGTGCACCAACACCCGCTCACCGGCCTTCAACCCGGCCAGATCCGACAATCCGTACAGCGCCGTCAAGAACACCACCGGCACGCCCGCGGCCCCGACCAGCGACCATTCCGCCGGCACCCGCACCACCAGGCGCTCGTCCACCACCGCTTCGGAGCCCGTCAGCCCGATGATTCCCGTCACGGCGTCGCCGACGGTCAACCCGCTCACGCCCGGCCCGACCTCGGTGATGACCCCGGCGCCCTCAGCCCCCAACTCGGCGGCGCCGGGGTACATGCCCAACGCCACCAACACATCCCGGAAGTTCACCCCGGTCGCGGCCACCGCCACGCGCACCTGCGNCCCCGCCGGCACCCGCACCACCACACGCTCGTCCACCACGGCCTCGGAACCGACCACACCCAGCAAGCCCATCACGGGGTCGCCGACGGCCAACCCGCTCACGCCCGGGCCGACCTCGGTGATGACCCCGGCGCCCTCGGCCCCCAGCCGGCCGCCGCCGGGGTACATGCCCAACGCCACCAACACATCCCGGAAGTTCACCCCGACCGCGGACACCGCCACCCGCACCTGCCCGGCCGCGAGCTCCGCCCGCGGCAGCGGCCCCAGCACCAGGTCCTCCAGCGTGCCCGCGCCTCCGGCGTCCAACCGCCACCCCCGCGGCGGCAGCGTGAGCACCGACTCCGCCGCGACCTGCGCCAGGCGCGCCGCATGGACCACACCGGCGCGAATCACCAATTGCGGCTCGCCGCAGGCGATCGCCGCCGCCACGTCCACCGAGCCGTCGGAATCGACCAGCACCACCCGGCCGGGATGTTCGGATTGGGCCGACCGCACCAATCCCCACACCGCCGCACCGGCCAGATCCGAAACATCCTCGCCCGCAAGCGCGACGGCCCCGCGGGTGAGCACCGCCAACACCCCGGAACCCTCTCCGGCCAACCAGGACTGCAGCACGCCCAACACCTCGGTGGCGGCCGCGTGTACCGAGCCCACCACGTCCGGGCCGGCGGCGGCCAGCTCCCAGACCGCGAGGCCATCGCCAATCCCGTCGTCGCCCAACGCCACCGGTGACCACAGCACCTCCAGCAACCCCTCGGCCCGGGCCGCGGCCGCCGACAGCTGCTGACGCGACACCGGCCGCATCACCAACGACCGCACCGACAGCACCGGTAGTCCCGTCGCGTCGGCCAGCTCCAGCGACACCGCGTCGGCCCCGGCCGGGGCGATGCGAACCCGCGCCCGCGCGGCGCCGGCGGCGTGCAACGACACGCCCTGCCAGGAAAACGGCAGCACCGTCGGGGCCTGCTCGTCAGCCAGCCCGAGCGCGTGCAGCGCCGCGTCCAACAGGACCGGGTGCATCCCGAAGCCACCGGCCTGGGCGCCGGCGTCCCGCGGAACCTCGACCTCCGCGAAGACTTCGTCCCCGCGCCGCCACATCGCCCGCAGCCCCCGGAAGGCCGGGCCGTACTGGTAGCCCCGCTGGGCCAGCCGCTCATAGGCACCGGCGGCGTCCACCGGCGTGGCGCCGACGGGCGGCCACACCGACAGGTCCGAATCCGGCGTCACGGGCCGCTCGGTCAGCAGGCCCTGGGCGTGGAGGACCCAGTCCGAACCCGATTGGGCGCCACGGGAGTACACCGACGCCTCCCGGTGCCCGGAGTCGTCGACGCCGCCGACGACCACTTGCACCTGCACGGCGCCGGTCGCGGGCAACAGCAGCGGGGCCGACAGAGTCAGCTCGTCGATCGCCCCGCACCCGACCTCGTCGCCGGCCCGGATGGCCAGCTCCACGAATCCCGCCCCCGGGAACAACACCGCGCCGGCCACCGCGTGCCCGGCCAGCCATGGCTGGGCCGCCACCGACAGCCGGCCCGTCAGGACCACCCCGCCCGCGTCGGGTCGCTCCACCACCGCGCGCAAGAAGCCGTGCTCGGCGCCCAGCACGCCCAGGCTGGCCGCGTCGCCCGAACCCGTCGATGCGTCCGGGAGCCAAAAGCGCCGCCGCACAAACCCGTACGTCGGCAGGTCCACCCGCTGCCCACCGGCCAGCGCCGGGCGCCAGTCCACGCGCGCGCCGGCGACGTGCGCCTGCGCCACCGATAGCCAAAACCGTTGCAGGCCACCATCTTCGCGACCC
This sequence comes from Mycobacterium interjectum, assembly GCF_900078675.2. GTDB lineage: Bacteria > Actinomycetota > Actinomycetes > Mycobacteriales > Mycobacteriaceae > Mycobacterium > Mycobacterium interjectum. Next base: position 886,807 of record NZ_LT546237.1, on the reverse strand, counting down.
AGGGAGGGAATGACGATCGCGTCGGCGACCTGATCCGCCAGCGTCTGCTCGATGCCGGCGATCAACACCGGATGCGGGCTCGATTCGATGAAGACGCGATATCCTGCGTCGCCCGCGCTGCGCACGGCTCGTTCGAATTGCACCGTCTGCCGGATGCTTTGGTACCAGTAGTCGGCGTCCAGCCCGGCGGTGTCCAGGACGTCACCGGTCGCGGTGGAGAAGAAGGCGACGGACGAAGAACGAGGCGCGATGCCGGCGAGCGCCTCGAGGAGCGGTTCGCGGATGACGTCGACCTGGGCGGAATGGGACGCGTAGTCGACGTCGATCGTCCGGGCGCGAATGTCCTCGGCCTCGCACCGTTGCACCAGCTCGGCCAGGGCGTCCACGTCACCCGACACGGCCACCGACGAAACACCATTGACGGCAGCGATATTCAGCCGATCGCCCCACGCGGACACCAACTCCCCGGCCCGCGCCGGCCCGCAGGCGAGCGAGACCATGCCGCCGGCACCCGACAGGCCCACCAGCAGCCGGCTGCGCAGCGCCACCACCCGGGCGGCATCCTCGAGTGACAGCGCGCCCGCCACGTAGGCCGCCGCGATCTCGCCCTGCGAATGCCCGATCACCGCGTCCGGGGTCACGCCCATCGAGCGCCACAGCTCGGCCAGCGACACCATGACCGCCCACAGCGCCGGCTGCACCACGTCAACCCGATCGAGCCCCGGGGCCCCCGGCGCACCGCGGATGACGTCGACCAGCGACCACTCCACGTGCTCGGCGAGCGCCCTCTCGCACCGGTGCAGCTGTTCGGCGAATACCGTTGAACTGTCGAGCAATTCGGCCCCCATGCTGACCCACTGCGAGCCCTGGCCCGGGAACACGAACACCGTCTTGCCCAGCGGCCGTGCCCGCCCCGTCACCACGCCGGCGCCCGGCTCACCGGCGGCCAGGGTCGCCAACCCCGCCACCAACTCGTCGCGACCGGCACCGACCACGACCGCGCGATGCTCGAACAGCGATCGCGTCGAGGCCAGCGACCAGCCCACGTCGACCGCGCGCACGGCGGGATCGGCTGCCAGGTGCGCGAGCAGCCGGGCGGCCTGATTGGCCAGCGCGTCGGCCGACCGCGCCGACAGCACCCACGGCGCCGCCGCGTCGTCGCCCGCCGACCCCGGCGTCTCCACCTCCGGCGCCTGCTCCACGATCACGTGCGCGTTGGTGCCGCTGATCCCGAACGCCGACACCCCCGCGCGCCGCGGCCGGTCCTGCGCCG
>NZ_LT546237.1:881349-883912 GCF_900078675.2 Mycobacterium interjectum | reverse complement strand
GGCCATCACCCCATCCCCCCGCGCCTGTACCACTTTGCCCCCCCCGGCGGCGCCCGCCGCGGCCGAGGTATGCCCCATGTTCGATTTGATCGACCCGAGCCACAGCGGCCGGTCCGCCGGCCGGTCCTGGCCGTAGGTCGCCAGAAGCGCTTGGGCCTCAATGGGATCCCCCAGGGTGGTGCCCGTGCCGTGGCCCTCCACCAGGTCCACCTCGGCCGCGCTGAGCCGCGCATTGGCCAGCGCCGCGCGGATCACGCGTTGCTGCGACGGCCCGTTGGGCGTCGCCAGCCCGTTGGAGGCGCCGTCCTGATTCACCGCGGATCCCCGCAGCACGGCCAGCACCGGATGCCGCAATCGGCGGGCATCGGCCAACCGCTCCAGCGCCAGCACGCCCACGCCTTCGGAGAACGCCGTGCCATCGGCGGCACCCGCGTACGCCTTGCATCGGCCGTCGGCGGACAGCGCTCGCTGCCTGCTGAATTCGATGAACATCGCCGGAGTGGCCATGACCGTCACACCGCCGGCCAGCGCCAGATCACACTCGCCGGACCGCAGCGACTGCGCCGCCAGATGCATCGCCACCAGCGACGACGAGCACGCCGTGTCCACCGACACCGCCGGGCCCTCCAGGCCCAGCGCGTACGCCACCCGGCCCGAGGCCACGCTCAGGGTGGATCCCCGCAGGCCGTACCTTTCCAGGTCTCCAGGAACCCGGCCCTGGCCGCCATAGGAGCCGTGAAACACCCCGGCGAACACGCCGGTCGGCGAGCCCCGTAACGCGACCGGATCGATCCCGGCCCGTTCCAACGCCTCCCACGACACCTCCAGCAACAGCCGCTGCTGCGGATCCATCGCCAGCGCCTCGCTGGGCGCGATCCCGAAGAACGCGGCGTCGAAATCCGCGACGTCGGCCAGGAACCCGCCGCACCGCGTGTACGACTTGCCCACCGCATCGGGATCCGGGTCGAACAGCCCGGCCAGATCCCAGCCCCGATCGCCGGGAAAGTCCGAGACCACGTCGCGGCCCTCGGCCACCAGCTGCCACAGGCCCTCGGGTGAATCCACCCCGCCCGGGTAGCGGCAGGCCATTCCCACCACCGCCACCGGCTCGGTGGGCCCCTCCGCGATCAGCGCGAGATACTCGCGGTTCTCCCGCTTCAGCCGCTCGTTTTCCTTCAGTGTTTTGCGGAGCGCAGCGACGAGCTCATCGTGGGTGCTGGTCATGCCACCCGGCCTCTCGTGTCACTCATCCGCACAGGGGTACGGCGGCGCGACAGCGACGGCCGAGCCGGGCTCATCGCCCCGCCCGACACGGCTTGCGCCTCTCCTGAACCCCCGAACAGACCCCCGACCACACTCTCGCCGCCCCACTGTCAGCACTTCGCGTGCCCCAACAGACCCCACCGGCAGAGCTTTACCGTACGACGAAAAGTTCACGAACACGCCGAATCAGTGCCACCGAAGCAGCACAAGTTCAGAACAAAATCCCGGACCCATCGCCAGCATCAGACCCGGGCTTCCGCTGGGCGGCTTTTTGGCGATGGTGTCACGCAGCACGTGCAGCACCGAGGCCGACGAAAGGTTGCCGATCTCGCCCAGCGAGCGCCAGGTCAGCTCGAGCGCCTCCGGCGGCAGGTCCAGGCTCGCGTTGATCGCCTCGATGACCTTGGGACCCCCGGGATGGCTCACGAAGGCGCCGATGTCGGTGGTGCTCAGGCCGTGCGCGCCCAGAAACCCGCCGACGTCCTCGGCGATGTACTGCTCGACCACGGCGGCCACGTCTTTGGACAACACTAGCTNCCCCAGGCCAAACAACGGCCCCCGCCGCACGTCGTCGCGCAGCCCGAGACGCCCGGCGATCCGGGCGTCCAGCGACGGGACGGCGATCCCGGTGACCGTCGTCGTGATGAGCACGTCGAGGTCCTGAGGCCGCAGGCCCGCCTCAGCGAGGGCACCCTCGAGCGCCTCACAACCGAGGTCAACGGCCTTCTCGATGAAGATCCGGTTCGCCCGGCCGAAGTCGGTCAGCGCGGGATACTGCTCCAGCGGCAGGACCAGGTGGCGGCCGTTGACCTTGGCGCTGGCGTGCAGCTGGCGGACGATGTCCTCGTAATCCTCGAAACCGGGAATGCGGAGGAAGAAGTCGGTGAGCTCTCGCTGGGAATAGCGGTACGGCGGCAGCGCACCGAAGACTCCGGCGATGACGCTCATTGGTCCCATCCCTTGGTGACGACGACATAGGCCGAGTGGTTCAACTCGATGCCATAAGTCTGGAAGTTTAGCCTTTTGAAAACCGCCGGGCATATGCCCAGGTCATCCGCTTTCGCGTAGCCGCTCGCTGAGCTCCGCACGCCTGGCCAGGACCGCATCGAGCTGCTCGGCGACCCGGATCGGCGCGGTGCCGCCCCTGCCGTCACGCGAGGCCACCGAGCCCTCGATGGTCAGCACCTCGCGGACCTGTGCCGTCAGCTCGGGGCTGATGGCGGCCAGCTCGTCGTCGGCCAGCTCGTCCAGCCCGACGCCGCGGCTCTCGGCGGCCCGCACAGCCGCCCCGGCCGCCTCG
>NZ_LT546237.1:856366-879799 GCF_900078675.2 Mycobacterium interjectum | reverse complement strand
CGACGTCGAGCGCGCCGGACGCGACCCGTCGCACCGCGTCGCGCAGCCACATCCGGAACAGCGTGGCCACCTGGTCGTTTCGCGATCGCCCGGCCCGCAGCCGCCCGCCCAGGTCGGGCCCGACCCGGTCGATCAGCCCGCGCTCCAGCGCGGCGTGCACGTCCTCGTCGGTGACCAGCGGGGCGAAGCTGCCGTCGGCGACGTCGGCGGCCAGGCTGTCCAGACCTGCCAGCAGCCCGTCGCGCTGCTCCTCGTCGAGCAGCCCGGCCCGGAACAGGATCACGGTGTGGGCGCGCGACGCGACGATGTCGTAGGGCGCCAGCACCCAGTCGAAGTGGGTGGACTTGCTCAGCGCGGCCAGTGCGTCGGACGGGCCCTCGGCGAACCGGCCGCCCCACAGCGAACCCTCGCGCGTGTTCACCGTTTCTCCGCGAGCTGAGGGTGCCTGCCGCTTGCGGGGGAACGGAGAATCGCACTCACACGAAGGCTTGGATGCGATGTGTCTGGTCGCCGGGAAAACAGGGTCACTGCGCGTCCCGGCGGGCCGCGATCTTCGACGACAGCCCGTGCACGTAGACGAAGCCCTTGGCCGCCGACTGGTCGAAGCTGTCGCCCTCGTCGTAGGTGGCCAGGTTGAAGTCGTACAGGGATTCCGAGCTGCGCCGCCCGTTGACCGCGATGTGCCCGCCGTGCAACACCATCCGGATCTCGCCGGAGACATGCTCCTGGGTCTTCTCGACGAAGCTCTCCAGCGCGACCTTCAGCGGCGAGTACCACAGCCCGTCATAGACCAGCTCGGCCCAGCGCTGATCGGTGTGCCGCTTGAACCGGCCCAGCTCGCGCTCCAGGGTCACGTGCTCGAGTTCGGTGTGGGCGGTGACGAGCACCATCGCCCCCGGCGCCTCGTAGATCTCGCGGCTCTTGATGCCCACCAGCCGATCCTCGACCACGTCGAGGCGCCCGACGCCCTGCGCGCCGGCGCGACGGTTGAGTTCCTCGATCGCCTGCAGCATCGACACTGTCTTGCCGTCGATCGACACCGGCACGCCGCGCTCGAAGCCGACGATCACCTCGTCGGGCGGGCTCCAGTTCAGGGTGGGGTCCTCGGTGTAGGAGTAGACGTCCTTGGTCGGCGCGTTCCAAAGGTGTTCCAGGAAGCCGGTTTCCACCGCGCGGCCCCACACGTTCTGGTCGATCGAGAACGGCGAGCGCTTGGTGACGTTGATCGGAATCGCGTTCTCCTCGGCGAACGCGATCGCCTTTTCCCGCGTCCAGGCGTAGTCGCGGACCGGCGCCAGCACCTGCAAATCCGGTGCCAGCGAAGCGAATCCGACCTCGAAGCGAACCTGGTCGTTGCCCTTTCCGGTGCAGCCGTGCGCGACGATCGTGCCGCCGTGCTCGCGGGCGGCCCGCACCAGGTGCTTGACGATGAGCGGCCGGCTGATGGCCGACACCAGCGGGTAGCGGTCCATGTACAACGCGTTGTTGAGCACCGTCGGCAGGCAGTAGCCCTCGGCGAACTCGTCGCGCGCGTCGACGACGACGGCCTCCACCGCGCCGCAGTCCAGGGCCCGCTGGCGCACCACTTCCATGTCCTCGCCGCCCTGCCCAAGGTCGATCGCGACCGCGACCACCTCGCGCCCGGTCTCCTTGCCGATCCAGCTGATGGCCACCGAGGTGTCCAGGCCCCCCGAATACGCCAGGATGACGCGCTCTGACATAGGTCTCCTTCGTTACTTCAGGCGTTCCAGGATGGTGGCCAGCTCGGCGCCGGTCATCGGCTCCCGGGCCGCCACGAAGACGGTGTCGTCGCCGGCGATGGTGCCGACCACGTACGGTAACGCCGCGCGATCGATTGCGCTGGCCAAGTAGTTGGCGCCGCCGGGGGGTGTGCGCAACACCGCGAGGTTGGCGCTGGCGTCGGCGGACACCAGCAGCTCACTCAGCAACCGCGACAACCGGGCGGTGCCGCCCGACACCCCGCGCACCGGGCTGCCGTCCTCGGGAACGATGTAGACCCCGACGCCGCCGTCGGCGCCGCGCAGCTTCACCGCACCCAGCTCCTCGAGGTCACGCGACAGCGTGGCCTGTGTGACGTCGATGCCCTCGTCGGCCAGCCTGGCCGCCAGTTCGCTTTGGCTGCTGATCGACGCCGACGACAGGATCGCCACGATGCGGTCCTGCCGTCCGGCCCGCGTGGTCTCCGGTGTGGTCTTGCTGCGCGTCATGGGCGACGCTCCAGCAGCCAGACCAGCAACGCCTTCTGGGCGTGCAGCCGGTTTTCGGCCTCGTCCCATACCGCGCTGGCCGGGCCGTCCATCACCTCGTCGGTGATCTCGTCGCCGCGGTGGGCCGGAAGGCAGTGCAGCACAACGGCTTCCGGGTCGGCCAAGCTCAGCAGCNCCCGGCGGCGGCCACCACCGCCGGGTCCGGCGCGAACCCGTCGGGCGCCGCGACGGTGACGTGGACACCGGCGGTCACCCCGCCGAGGATCAGCGAGTGCGCCATGTTGTTGGCGCCGTCACCGAAGTAGGACAGCCGCAGGCCTTTCAGCGATCCCTTGCGTTCGGCGATGGTCTGCAGGTCGGCCAGCACCTGGCACGGGTGGAAGTCGTCGGAGAGCGCGTTGACCACGGGCACGGTCGCCGTCGCGGCCATCGCCTCGAGCCGGTCCTGCCCGAACGTGCGCCAGACGATGGCCTCGACATAGCGGGACAGCACCTGCGCGGTGTCGCCCAGCGTCTCGTCGCGCCCCATCTGCGTGCTGCGGGCGTCGACGACGACGGCGTGCCCGCCGAGCTGGGCGATGCCCACCTCGAACGAGAACCGGGTGCGGGTGGAGTTCTTGTCGAAGATGACCGCGACGCCGCGCGGCCCCTCCAGCGGTCGGCGGCCGAACGGGTCCTTCTTCAGCTCGGCGGCCAGCGCGAGCACTTCGGCCTGCTCGTCGGGCGACAGGTCGTCGTCGCGCAGGAAATGGCGAATCATGTTGCGGTCCCGGCTAAGTCGAGGATGCCCGGCAGCGCTTCGATGAAGCCGTCGATCTGGGCCTCGGTGATGATCAGCGGCGGCGCCAACCGGATGACGTTCGGCGCGGCGGCGTTGACCAGGAACCCGGCGTCGCGCGCGGCCGCCTCGGCGTCCTTGGCGCGCTGCGCGGTCAGCACGATGCCCCACAGCAGTCCCCGGCCGCGGACGTGGTCGATCAGGGGGTGGCCCAGCGTTTCGATGCCGTGGCGCACCGACTTGCCCAGCACCTCCGCGTGCCGGACCAAGTCCTCGGCCTGGATCGTGCGCAGCACCGCCAGCGCGGCCGCGGTGCAGATCGGGTTGCCGCCGAAGGTGCTGCCGTGCAGGCCGGGGGTCAACAGCTCGGCGGCCGGACCGACGGCCAGGCACGCCCCGATGGGCAGCCCGCCGCCGAGGCCCTTGGCCATGGTCACCACGTCCGGGGTGATGCCATCGTGCTGGTGGGCGAAAAAGGCGCCGGTGCGGCCCATTCCGGTCTGCACCTCGTCCAGCACCAGCAGGGCGCCGTGGCGGGCGGTGATCTCCCGCGCGGCGGCCAGGTAGCCCTCGGGCGGGACGACGACGCCGCTCTCCCCCATGATCGGCTCGAGAAAGACCGCCGCGGTGGCGTCGTCGACCGCGGCGGCCAGCGCGTCGACGTCGCCGTACGGCACGTGCGTGACGTAACCCGGGAGCGGCTCGAACGGCGCCTGCTTGCTCGGCTGGCCCGTCAGCGCCAGCGAGCCCATCGTGCGGCCGTGAAACGCCTCCTGCGCCGCAACCAGTTTCGTGCGGCCGGTCAGCCGCGACAGCTTGAACGCGACCTCGTTGGCCTCGGTGCCGGAGTTGCAGAAGAACACCCGCGCCGGTGCGTCGACTGCCAGCAGGGCGACCAGGTCCTCGGCCAGCGCGACGCCCGGCTCGGTGGCATACAGGTTCGAGGTGTGGCCCAGCGTCGCCATCTGGTGCGTGACGGCCTCGATGACGGCCGGGTGGCGGTGACCGAGCACGTTGACCGCGATGCCGCCGAGCAGATCCACGTAGGTCTTGCCGTCGACGTCCGTGACCACGGCGCCGTCGCCGCTGGCCAGCGCCACCGGCGGGGTGCCGTAGTTGTTCATCATCACGGCTTCCCAACGCTTCTGCATTTTCTCGGTGCCGGTCACAGGCTCACCACCTTGGTTCCGGTGCCCGCGTCGGTGAAAAGCTCGACCAACACACAGTGTTCGACCCTCCCGTCGATGATGTGCGCGCTGGGCACGCCCGCGGTGACGACCCGCAGACACGCCTCGACCTTCGGGATCATGCCCGCCTCCAGCGTGGGCAGCAGTTGTGACAGCGTGGCGGTGTCGATCTCGCTGACCAGCGATCCGCGGTCCGGCCAGCTGGTGTAGAGGCCCTCGACATCGGTGAGCATCAACAGCTTTTCGGCCCCCAGGGCCTCGGCCAGCGCGGCGGCGGCGGTATCGGCGTTGATGTTGTGCACCACACCCTCCGCGTCGGGCGCAAGCGTCGAAACCACTGGAATACGCCGCGCGGCAATGAGATCCAGCACAGCAGCGGTGTTGACCTTGTCGACGTCGCCGACCAGGCCGATGTCGGTGGCCACACCGTCGACGGTGACGCTGCGCCGCACGGCGGTGAACAGTTGCGCGTCCTCGCCGGTGATGCCGACGGCGTAGGGTCCGTGTGCGTTGATCAGGTTGACCAGCTCGCGGCCCACCTGCCCGAATAGCACCATCCGCGCCACGTCGAGCACTTCCGGTGTGGTGACGCGGAATCCGCCCTTGAAGTCGCCCTCGATGCCGAGCCGCCGCAGCATCGCGGTGATCTGTGGCCCGCCGCCGTGTACGACCACGGGATGGATGCCGCAGTTGCGCAGGAACGCCATGTCGGCCGCGAACGCGTGCCGCAGCGTGTCGTCGGTCATGGCGTTGCCGCCGTATTTGATGACGACGATCTTGCCGTGCAGCTGCTTGAGCCACGGCAGGGCCTCGGCCAGCACCTGGGCCTTGACCCCCGTGGGCAGCGCATCGACGCGGACGGTCATGAGCTGTAGGCCGAGTTCTCTTCGACGTAGCCGTGCGACAGGTCGGTGGTCCGGACGGAGGCGGTGGCGTCGCCGACCCGGAGGTCGACGGTGATGTCGATGTCGGCGCCCGACAGGTCCACCTGCCGCGCGCCGGGCGCCCCGATCCCGTCGACGCACACCGCGGAACCGTTGAAGGACACCCGGTTTCGGTCGGGATCGAAGGTGATCGGCGCGATCCCGATGGCCGCGAGGACCCGGCCCCAGTTGGGATCGGAACCGAACACCGCCGTCTTGACCAGGCTGTCGCGGGCGATAGCCCGCGCGGCGGTCAGCGCGTCGTCCTCGGAGGCGGCCCCGATCACGGTCACGGTGACGCGCTTGGTGACGCCCTCGGCGTCGGCCTGTAGCTGGGCGCACAGGTCGTCGCAGACCCGCAGCACCGCCTCGTCGAGATCGGCCTGGGGCGGCGTGATCTCGCTGGCACCCGATGCCAGCAGCAGCACGGTGTCGTTGGTCGAGCAGCAACCGTCGATGTCGAGCCGGTCGAAGGTGCGCGCGGTGGCGCGGCGCAGCGCGCGGTCGAGAGCCGCGGGCTCCGCGGCCGCGTCGGTGGTGAGCACGCACAGCATGGTGGCCAGCGAGGGGGCGATCATGCCGGCGCCCTTGGCCATCCCGCCGAGCGTCCAGTTGTTGGGGTGGTGCAGCGCAACCTGTTTCGGCACCGTGTCGGTGCTCATGATCGCCTCGGCGGCATCCTCGCCGCCCGACAGTCCGCCGGCCATCTCGCGCACGATCTCACGCACCCCGGCGAGCACCTTGTCCATCGGCAGCCGGTCACCGATCAGCCCCGTCGAGCAAACCGCGACCTCGATGGCACCGGTTTCGGTCCCCCAATCGGAAAGCGCCGCCGCGACCGCCTCCGCGGTGGCGTGCGCGTCCTGGAAGCCGCCGGGACCGGTGCAGGCGTTGGCGCCGCCGGAGTTGAGAATCACCGCGCGCAGCTGCCCGGTGGTCAGCACCTGCCGGCTCCACAGCACCGGCGCGGCCTTGACCTTGTTGCGGGTGAACACGCCCGCGGCCGCGTAGTCGGGCCCCTCGTTGAAAACCAAGGCCAGGTCGCGTTTGCCCGACGCCTTGATGCCGGCGGCGATGCCGGCGGCCCGGAACCCCGCCGGCGCGGTGACACCCTGTTCGCGCAGCAACCGCGCCTCGGCTGTGTGGGTCACGGCGCGACCCCGACCACCGAAAGTCCTTCGCCTTCAGGCCAACCCAGCGCCAGGTTCATCGACTGCACCGCGGCGCCGCCGGTGCCCTTGACCAGATTGTCGATCGCGACGATCGCCACGAAGGTCTCGGCCGCCTCGTCCACCGCCACGGCGACGTGGGCCGCGTTGCTGCCGATCACCGCCCCGGTGCGGGGCAGCTGCCCCTCGGGCATCAGATAAACGAAAGGTTCCGCGTCGTAAGCCTTTTCGTATGCCGCGCGCAGCTGTGACAGCGGCGCTCGGGTGCGCGCCGTGCAGGTGGCCAGGATGCCCCGGGACGTCGGGATCAGCACCGGGGTGAACGACACCGTGACGTCGCGGTCGGTGACGGCGCCCAGCCCCTGGGCGATCTCAGGGGTATGCCGGTGCGCGCCGGCGATGTTGTAGGCCCGCGCCGAGCCGATGACTTCCGAGCCGAGCAGGTCGGCCTTGGCGGCGCGGCCGGCCCCGGAGGTGCCGCTGACCGCGACCACCGTGACGGCGGGTTCGATGAGGTCCTCGGCCATCGCGGGCGACAGCGCCAGTAACGCCGCGGTCGGGTAGCAACCGGGCACGGCGATCCGGCGCGCGCCGCGCAGCCGCTCGCGTGCGCCCGGCAGCTCCGGCAGGCCGTAGGGCCAGCTGCCGGCGTAGGTCGTTCCGTAGAACCGCTCCCAGGCGCCGGCGTCGGTGAGCCGGAAGTCGGCCCCGCAGTCGATGATCAGCGTGTCCGGGCCGAGCTGTTCGGCCAGCGCGGCCGAATGCCCGTGCGGCAGGGCCAGGAACACCGCGTCGTGGCCCGCGAGCACGGCGGGATCGGTGGGTTCAATCGTGCGCTGGGCCAACGGGATCAGGTGCGGATGGTGCTCACCGAGCGTACTGCCGGCGCTGGCCGCGGCGGTCAGCGCGCCGATGGTCAGCCGCCCGTCGGCGCAGGCGGGATGCCCGAGCAGCAGCCGGAGGATCTCCCCACCCGCGTAGCCGGTGGCACCGGCAACCGCCACCCTCAATACGTCGGCCATTCGCCCGATTGTGCATGGTTATGCAGCAGTTTGCAAATCCATTCCGCTGCCGCCGGAGCGGCGTGCGCCCAGGAGATCGTGTCGGGCAAAGGCTCCGCTTCGGGAGAGCGAGGGCCTACACGAGTCTCCTGGACGCCACCGGTCTATCCGCTGACCCCGATACCCAGGCTCGCGTTCAGGGCGGCCCGCAGTGACAGCAGCAGGTTAGTCAGGGCGATGTACAGCGAACCGCCCAGCGCGCCGCCGGCTTGCTCGAGTCCGGCGGTGACACCGGAGATGCCCGTCACCAGCGACGATCCGAGGTTGACCAGGCCCGGGAACCCAACGGCCAGGCTCGAGGAGAAGCCGTTGCTGAGCGCGCCGCCAACTTCGGCCGCGGTGTTCTCCCAGATGTTCGCGAGCGCTGCCCCCGTCCCCGTCAGCCCGGACAGGCCGCCGGCCAGGCTGCCGCCCAGGGTTTCAAGGCCTTGGACCACGCCCGACAGGCCACCGGTCAGCCCGGCCTCCAGGGCCAGTCCGGCGTTGGCCAGGCCCGCACCGAGGCTGGCCGACAGGGCGGCGTTGATGGACAGCATCAGGTTCGGCAGGTTCAGCGCCGGCAGCGAGGCCAGGAACGTGGCCGCCAGGTTCTCGCCGGTCTGGATCGCGCCGTTGATGCCCGCCGCGATGTTGCCGGCCAGGTTGCCCAGGTTGGCCGCGAAGTTGGCGGCCAGCGTCTCACCCGTCTGGATCAGCCCGCCCAGGCTGGCTCCCAGGTTCAAGCTGCCGCTGAGGGCCGCATTCAGCGACGCACCAAACCCGTTGAGGGCCGCGCTGAGCGAGGCACCGAAGGAACCGCCCAAACCGTTGAGCGCCGCTGACAATTGAGCGCCCAGCGCGCCCAGGTTCGGGAATGTCAGCGCGGGCAGGCCCGGCAGCGAGGCCAGGAAGTTGCCCACCAGCGTGGCGCCGGTCTGCAGCGCCCCGTTCAGGCCCGCCGCGAAATTGGCCGCCAGGTTCTCACCGGTCTGGATCAGCCCGCCCAGGTTGGCGCCCAGGTTCAGTCCGCCGTTCAGCGCCGCATTGAGCGACGCACTGAGGTTGGCGCCCAAGCCGTTCAGCGCCGCGGACAGCTCCACACCCAACGCGCCCAGGTTGGGGAATGTCAGGGCGGGCAGACCCGGCAACGAGGCCAGGAAGTTGCCCACCAGCGTGGCGCCGGTCTGCAACGCTCCGTTCAGGCCCGCCGCGAAGTTGGCCGCCAGGTTCTCACCGGTCTGGATCAGTCCGCCCAGGCTGCCACCCAGGTTCAGTCCGCCATTGAGCGCCGCGTTGAGCGATGCGCTCAGCGAGGCACCCAGGCCGTTGAGCGCCGCGGACAGCTCCACACCCAACGAACCCAGGTTCGGGATCGTCAGCGCGGGCAGACCCGGCAGGGACGCGAGGAAGTTGGCCGCGAGGGTCTCGCCGGTCTGGATGGCGCCGTTCAGGCCGGCGCCGATGTTGGCGGCCAGGTTCTCACCGGCCTGGATCAGCCCGCCCAGGTTGGCACCCAGGTTCAAGCTGCCATTGAGCGCCGCGTTCAACGACGCACTGAGGTTGGCGCCCAACCCATTCAGCGCCGCCGACAACTCCACACCCAACGCACCCAGGTTCGGGAACGTCAGCGCCGGCAGACCCGGCAACGACGCCAGGAAGTTGCCCGCCAGCGTCGCACCGGTCTGCAACGCCCCATTCAAGCCCGCCGCGAAGTTGCCCGCCAGGTTGCCCAGGTTGGCCGCAAAGTTCGCGGCCAACGTCTCACCGGTCTGCAGCAGACCACCCAGGTTCAAGCCGCCGTTCAACATCGCGTTCAACGAGGCACTCAGGTTGGCGCCCAACCCATTCAGCGCCGCCGACAACTCCACACCCAACGCACCCAAGTTCGGGAACGTCAGCGCCGGCAGACCCGGCAGCGACGCCAGGAAGTTACCCGCCAGCGTCGCACCCGTCTGCAACGCGCCGTTAAGGCCGGCACCGATGTTGGCGGCCAGGTTCTCACCGGCCTGGAGCAACCCACCGAGGTTGGCACCCAGGTTCAGGCCACCGTTCAGCGCCGCGTTCAACGAGGCACTGAGGTTGGCGCCCAACCCATTCAGCGCCGCCGACAACTCCACACCCAACGCACCCAAGTTCGGGAACGTCAGCGCCGGCAGGCCCGGCAGCGACGCCAGGAAGTTACCCGCCAGCGTCGCACCCGTCTGCAACGCCCCATTGATCTCAGCGCTCAGCGCGCCGAGCGACAGCGAGATCGACGGCAGGCCCGGGAACGTGAACGGCGGGAGGCCCGGCAACGTGATGCTGCCCGACAACAACGCGTTCAGCGCCGCGCTGAGCTCACCGCCAAGCGCGCCCAGCGACAGCGAGATCGACGGCAGGCCCGGGAACGTGAACGGCGGGAGGCCCGGCAAGGTCAGGCTGCCCGACAGTAGGGCATTGAGCCCCGCGCTGAGGTTCGTTCCGAGGCTGCCGGCCAGGTTGCCCAGGTTGGCCGCGAAGTTGGCGGCCAGGGTCTCACCGGTCTGGATCAGCCCGCCCAGATTGGCGCCCAGGTTCAAGCTGCCGTTGAGCGCCGCGTTGAGCGACGCACTCAGGTTGGCGCCCAACCCATTCAGCGCCGCCGACAACTCCACACCCAACGCACCCAGGTTTGGCAACGTCAGCGCCGGCAGACCCGGCAACGAGGCCAGGAAGTTACCCGCCAACGTCACGCCCGTCTGCAACGCCCCGTTCAGACCCGCCGCGAAATTGCCGGCCAGGTTCCCCAGGTTGGCCGCAAAGTTCGCGGCCAGGGTCTCACCGGTCTGGATCAGCCCACCGAGGTTGGCGCCCAGGTTCAGGCTGCCGCTGAGCGCGGCGTTCAACGACGCGCTCAGCCCGTTGAGCGCCGCGGACAGCTCCACACCCAACGAACCCAGGTTCGGGATCGTCAGCGCGGGCAGACCCGGCAGGGACGCGAGGAAGTTGGCCGCGAGGGTCTCGCCGGTCTGGATAGCGCCGTTCAGGCCGGCGCCAATGTTGGCGGCCAGGTTCTCACCGGCCTGGATCAACCCGTTGAGGTTGGCACCCAGGTTCAAGCTGCCATTGAGCGCCGCGTTCAACGACGCACTGAGGTTGGCGCCCAACCCATTCAGCGCCGCCGACAACTCCACACCCAACGCACCCAGGTTCGGGAATGTCAGGGCGGGCAGACCCGGCAGCGAGGCCAGGAAGTTACCCGCCAGCGTCGCACCGGTCTGCAACGCCCCATTGAGCCCCGCCGCGAAATTGCCGGCCAAGTTCCCCAGGTTGGCGGCAAGGTTCGCGGCAAGAGTCTCACCGGTCTGCAGCAGACCACCCAGGTTCAGGCCACCGTTCAGCATCGCGTTCAACGACGCACTCAGGTTGGCGCCCAACCCATTCAGCGCCGCCGACAACTCCACACCCAACGCACCCAGGTTCGGGAATGTCAGCGCGGGCAGACCCGGCAGCGAGGCCAGGAAGTTACCCGCCAGCGTCGCACCCGTCTGCAACGCGCCGTTAAGGCCGGCACCGATGTTGGCGGCCAGGTTCTCACCGGCCTGGAGCAACCCGTTGAGGTTGGCGCCCAGGTTCAGGCTGCCGTTCAGCATCGCGTTCAACGACGCGTTCAGGCCGTTGAGCGCCGCCGACAACTCCACACCCAACGAACCCAAGTTCGGGAACGTCAGCGCCGGCAGACCCGGCAACGACGCCAGGAAGTTGGCCGCCAGCGTCTCACCGGTCTGCAACGCCCCGTTCAGACCCGCCCCGAGGTTGGCGGCAAAATTCTCACCGGCCTGGAGCAACCCGTTGAGGTTGGCACCCAGGTTCAAACTCCCATTCAGCGCCGCGTTCAACGAGGCACTGAGGTTGGCGCCCAAGCCATTCAGCGCCGCCGACAACTCCACACCCAACGCGCCCAAGTTCGGGAACGTCAGCGCCGGCAGACCCGGCAACGACGCCAGGAAGTTACCCGCCAGCGTCGCACCGGTCTGCAACGCCCCATTCAGACCCGCCCCGAGGTTGGCCGCAAAATTCTCACCGGCCTGCAGCAACCCGCCGAGGTTGGCACCCAGGTTGAGCCCGCCATTCAGCGCGGCATTCAACGACGCACTCAGATTGGCGCCCAACCCATTCAGCGCCGCCGACAACTCCACACCCAACGAACCCAAGTTCGGGAACGTCAGCGCCGGCAGACCCGGCAACGACGCCAAGAAGTTACCCGCCAGCGTCGCACCCGTCTGCAACGCCCCATTCAGACCCGCGCCGATGTTGCCGGCCAAATTACCCAAGCCGTTCAGCCCGGCCGCGAGGTTGGCCGCCAATCCGTTCAGGCTGCCGCCGACGCTCGCGGACAACGCGGCGGCGAGGTCGAGACCGAAGTTGGCGTTCAGCAGGGCGTTGAGTGCGGCGTTGGCCTGGGCGAGCATCTGAGCGCCCATGGCCGATAGCGCGGCACCGCTGTTTTCCAGGGCGAGCCCGGCCTGAATGATGGCGTTGCCCGTCTGGACCATCCCGTTGCCGATGCCGGACAGGATGAAACCGCCGGTCTGGAAGGCGAGTCCGCCGAGTCCGTCGCCGAGGAGCGTCTCCAGCGTGGCGCCGAGAGACGCTCCCAGGCTGCTGCTCACGCCGCCCGATAGGGATCCGCTGATCGCTGCGCCCAACCCGGAAATCGCGCCGCCGAGTTCGGCCGCCAGGTTTCCGCCGCCCGAGAGCAGTGCGGCGCTGTTGGCGATTTCGGCCCCTGCGTACGCGACCGCACCGCTACTCAACGTGCCGACGAAGGCGTTGTGGAACGCCGCGGCTTCCGCGTTGAGTGCTTGGTACTCCTGGCCGAATGTGCCGAAGAGTGCGGCAATTGCGCTCGAAACCTCATCGCCTGCGGCGGGCGCCAGGCTGGTCGTCGGGGCGAGTACGGCTTGAGCGACGTCGTCCAGCGCCGAACGGATAGCTGCGAGATCTTGGGCGGCCACCTCGACAAGATCCGGAACTGCGACCACAAAAGACATGTTCATCTCCCCACGCGAATGAACGACATATATACGTTTATGAGCCCGAATAATCGAGGCAAGTCGAGCGTAAGTGCGCGCCGAGAAGCGCATTCGAAAACCGTTGTTTTCATGAGACTTCGGCGCGCCTGCGTACTCTCCAGGCTCCCGCGCAACTGGACGGTGGTACCGAAATAGGCTTATTCCGAAGGTGTTTGCGCTGTTCGTTGCGCGCCTACATCGTTAGCGCGCGGTGTCCGGTGCGCCCCCATCGCCGATGTGACGAACGCAATACCCCGCACCGTACGACGCTGGCTTTCCAATACCTTAGACCCCACAATCCCTGCGGCATAGGGCTTTTAGTCGAAGACGCGGAACCGTCAGTTCTACCCGTCGCGCAATCGCGCGCTCTAAGGGCCGAGGTTTGCCACCCAGCCGAATGTCTCCAGTAGAGACACTGGCTACCCCCCATGGGTCAGAAAAGCGGTGTATTCCAAACGCTTTCTGTATACGTGTCGAATAAGCGCCCGTGCGCTACGAGGTGAAAAGGCCTGTCGAGATCAGTGGCGGCGGTGAGGCGGGTGCGCCGACTGCCTGGGCCAGCTGTTGGGGCGCGCGGCTGACGACGCCGGTGAAGAAGGGGCCAGCGCCGGCTTGCACGTTGAGTATTCCCGGCAGCGGCGAGTTCACGACGCCCCGTCAACGTATTCGTCAGGCCGCCAAGGCTTGTCGGCAAGCCGGGAAGGGCGCCGGCAACAGCGAGCCGAGGTTGCTTCCCAGTGGGCCCAGGTTTCCCAGCGAGCCCAGGACGCCGCGAGCGAACCCCAGCCCCCAAAGGGGACCGTTTCCGCCTGTCCAGACCGCCGAGCAACCCGCCCAATCCGCTTGTGCCACCGGTCAATCCGCCCAACAACCAGCCGCCCGACGAGCCGACGCCGAGGATTCTCCCCTGCAGACCGCTGACGCTGACACGCTGCGCGGCGCCTGGTATCGCCTCGGCAGGTGCATTGATCGCGTTGGCCACGACCTGCTCGGCGTTGGCGGTCTCGGTGCTCAGGTAGCCGGCAGCGCCGGCGTTGATCAGGCTGACGAACTCGGCGTGAAACGCGTGGACTCGGGCGCCGGTCCACTGGAATTCCTGGCCGAAATTGCCGAACATCGCCGAGATGGCCGCCGCCGGCAACACCACCGGCGTGGGGCCGCGGCGCTGGACGCCGCCCAGGGAAGAGCGGATACCTGCCATCGGCCGCCGCCTGGACCTGCTCCGGCGACGTGACCAGAAACGACATGTCCGACCCCCTCGGTTCGCTGGCGGCGAGTAGCTGATACCCAATCAGCGCCACGGTAAACATGAAGTGCGGTTCGACGGACCGACGGACCCGAAATGTTGGCGTTGCCCGTGATCGACCCGTCAAAGCCCTCCCTCGCGGCAGTGATTGGGGCCGCAAGTTGCTCGGGCGCGTAGATCAGCAGAGCGGTCGCGAGCCAGATGTTACCGAGGATTCGCAGGTTGGCGGCCGTGTGCTGGAACAGGGTCTGGTAGGGACCGGCGATCGAGGCGAGCCCAGTGTCGGTCCCGCCGGCGCGAACAGCGCGGGCGCCAGCGCCTGCTGGAATCCGCTCAGCTCCTCGGGCAGATCGGCGCCGGCGTTTCGGAGCGCCGTCGCGCCGCCACCCACGACGCCGCCGCCCGCGCCGGCATTGAGCAAGTTCTACTCGGCGTTGGCGACGTCGGTGCCGAGGTAGGCGCCCGCACCCACGTTCAGCAAATTGACGAACTGCTCGTGGAATTCCTGCGCCTGGGCGCTGATGCCCTGATAGTCCTGTCCGAAGGCACTCAGAAGCGTCGCGACTTGGGCCGAGACCTGGTCGTCGGCCGGCGCCACCACGTCGGCCGTCGGCGCCGCGGCCGATGCAGTGGACTCGGCAAGCATGGAGCGGATACCCGCCAGGTTTCGGGCGGCCGCCTGCACCTCGTCGGGCGCCGCGGTGACGTATGACATGTGCAGCCCCCATCGCTCAATACGACGGTCGCCCGACAGCTACCGAGACAATGTGAGCCTAATCACATACCGTTCATCGCGCCGCAAAATTGGCGTTTTGGTGCGGTTATCCCCCCAGCGGTGTGATCGCCGCCGCCAGCTGCGACCCGAAGCTCAGCAACCCGGGGATAAGGCCGCCGATCGGCGTGCCCGGGACCGTGCCCAAGCCGCCGCCGAGGGTCACCGGGCTCAGCGGGGTGAGTAGGCCGCCCAAGGGAAGTTCGGCCGTGGCGGTGAGGTCCAGGATGGGGATACCGCCCGCGGTGACGGTCGTCGTAAGCGGCGGCAGGCTCAGGAAGGTCTGGCCGTTGAGGAAACCGTTCACGACGTTGGCGGGGGCGTCGATCAGTGCCGCCGCGGCCCCTACCGGGTCGCCCGTCTGTACCGCGGTGACAAACGCCTGTGCGCTGGAATTCAGGGCGCTCAGCGCGTTGGCGGGCGCACCGATCCCGTCGAAAACAAGCTGCAACGGCAGGCCGAAGGTGATGCCGAGATTCCCCGGATTGAAAGTCGACCCGAAGTTGGTGAGCGTGTCGACCACGTTGGTGAAGTTCTGCGATATCTGAGCCGGGATGGAGCCCGCCGGCAACAGGTTGGTGAAATTCTGCGCCATCTGGCCCGGGATGGCGAAGATGGGCGCCAGGTCGCCCAGCGGGCCGAGCGGAACGATCGGCAGAGGCGTGGCCGTCGGCGATCCCAGTTCGCTGATGTCGAAGCTCACGCCCTGGAAACCGGGCAGGACGACATTTTCCAAGCCCTGCGCGACGGCGTTCACGGCGCCCTGGACGTTGCCCGCCGCCAGCGCCTGGCCAGCCGCCTGGAAGCTCGCGGGCAAGCCGGCCAGCCCGGTCACGAGGTCAGTGCCGGCATTCTGCAGCCCCGTGACGACCGTCTGGGCATAGCCGATCTGGTTGTTGACGAACTGCTGCAACAAGGCGCCCGGATTGAACGTCGCAAGGCCCTGAACGCCGGTTTGGATGGTGGCCGGCAGGTTGGCCAACTCGGCGGGCAGGTTCTGAATCCCGGTCGCGATCGACGACCCGATCGTCTGGGCGTAGCCGATCTGGTTGTTGATCAACTGGTGCGCGAACGGGAACGGGTTGGACGAGAAGGTCGCCCCGATGGCCTGCAGGTTGGTCACGGTGTTCGAGACGAGCGCCTGGTACGGCGCGGCCACGGTGGCACCGAAGGAGTTGAGTCCGGTGATCACCCCGGATCCGGCGCCCGTCGGAAGTGATCCCAGCGCGACGGGAGAGCTGGCGATCGCGTTCGACATGGCTTGCGCGCCGGCCTGGATCTCGCCGCCGAGCGCGGTCTGGGCCGCGTTGACAGCCTCGGCACTGGTGTAGGCCCCCGCGCCCGCGTTCATCAAGCTGACGAACTGCTGATGGAACGCCTGGGCCTGGGCGCTGACGGCCTGGAACTCCTGGCCGAAGTTGCCGAACAGGGAAGCAATCGCGACCGACACCTCATCTTGAGCCGCCGTCGCTACCCCCGTCGTCGGGCCCGCCGCGGTAGCCGCGGCCTCGGCCAGCGACGAACGGATCCCCGCCAGGTCCTGGGCCGCGCTCTCCACCAGCTCCGGCGTTGCGAACACAAACGACATCTGACCTTCTCCTTGGCTCACTAAGGGGTGACCGGTGGTCATCCAATGTTCGATACGAGTCCCCGGGCTCGATATCTCTGCGGGCGGTTACCCCCCAGTAACCAAGACGAGAGCGATCGTAACCAGCGGCGGCGCCCACGCCAAAAGACAACAGGTGATTTCACAGTTTTCAATGCGGTCCGAACACTGGACTCAGCCCCGACAACGAGTGAGGGTCGGGCCGCCGGCTTACACCGACGGCCCGATCCTCAACGAGTGGGTAACTCCGACTAAGTAGCGGCGATGTCCGCCGCCAGCTGGGCGGGGAAGCTCAGCAGGCCGGGAATGAGGCCCCCGACGGGGGTGTTGCCCGAGAGCTCGAGCGGCAAAATAAACCCATCGAGGTTGACCAGGACCTGCGGCAGCGCGAGCGGCGTGAGAAGCCCGCCCAGCTGGATGTAGGTCGTTGACGGGAGGGTAAGACCCAGCAGACTGACCATCGCCGGGGGCAACGCCACGATGGTCGACCCGTTGAGGAAGCCGTTCGCGATAGCGGCCGGGGCGTCCAAGAGTGCGGCGGCGGCGGCGGACGCATTCCCGGCCTGCAGTGCGCCGACAAACGCCACCGCGCTCGAATTGAGCCCGCTCAAGGCGTTCGCCGGCGCACCGATCCCGTCCAGAATGAGCTGCAGCGGTATCCCGAAGCTCAAATTGGCTGTACCACCGGTGATGTTCAGCGTGGTTCCCAGGTTCGTGAAGGCGCTCAGCAGATTGGTTGCGTTCTGCGCGATCTGAGCGGGGACGGTGCCGGCCGGCAACGCGTTGACCACGTTTTGCGCTATCTGTCCGGGAATGGCCAAGGCGGGTGCCAAATCACCCAACGGACCCGTCGGCGTAATGCCGATGGTGAGCGACGAGGGCCCCGACGCGATAGGGGTGGAGGCAAAGCCGGGCAGGAAGGCATTGAGCAGGGCCTGGTTGATTGCCTGGTACGCGCCGACGTTGTTGCCTACCAAAAGGTCCTGGGCGGCCGCGACAAAGCCTGGCGGCAGTGCCTGCAGCCCGGTTATGAGATCCACTGGGGCTGCTAGCAACGAGGCGGCGGTCGTCTGGCCGTAGCCGATCTGCTGTGCGATGAGCTGCTGGAGGTAAGGCACCGGGTTAGACGACAGCAGCCCCTGAATGCCGGCTTGGATCGTCGCGGGCAGATTGGCCAACTCCGTGGGCAGGTTCTGAATACCGCTCGTGATCGCCGTGGCAATCTCCTGGCCGTAGAACATCTGGTTGCTGGCGAGCTGGTGCAGGAACGGGAACGGGTTGGAGACGACGGTGTTCCCGATGGCCTGCAGGTTGGTGACGGTGTTCGAGACGAGCGCCTGGTACGGCGCCGCCACGGTGGCACCGAACGAGCTGATACCGCTCATCGCCGCGGCCGCCCCGCCCGTCTGCAGGGTCCCGAGGCCGATGGGCGAGCCAGCGATCGTGTTCGAAATCGCTTGCGCGCCAGCATGAATCTCCGCGCCGACGTTGCCGGCCACCTGCCCAATGCCGCCAACGACGCCCCCATCCAGGGCACCGCCCAGCAGCGTCTGCGCCGCGTTGGCGGTCTCGGCGCCGGCGTAGGCGCCCGCGCCCGCATTCATCAACGAGACGAATTGCTGGTGGAACGCCTGAGCCTGGGTGCTAACGGCCTGGAACTGCTGGCCGAAATTGCCGAACATCGATGCGATCGCCACCGATACCTCGTCCTGCGCCGCGACCGCGATCCCGGTCGTGGGACCGGCCGCGGTTGCCGCGGCCTCGGCCAACGACGAACGAATGCCCGCCAGACTCGTGGCCGCGCTCTCGACCAGATCTGGTGTTGCGATCACAAATGACATGTCCACCCTCTCCTCGGGCCACCGCGCGGTGACCGACGGTCACTCAATTCGGCACAGTCGAATAAGGGCCCCGCGCACGAATGCGCGAGGCCCCCCTCGACTCTCAACTACAGCCGGTTACCGGGCGGTAAACTTACCGGTCGGTAACCAAGACAGACGTGAGTCTAATAAGCACTTCGCTTTTGTCAATATGACAATCAAGGTTTTCACGGCACACGACGGTGGTGGGTCCCGCTACGGTGGCGGCGGTCTCGGCCAGCGAAGGGCGAATTTCCGCTAACTGCACGGCGCCGCCCCGCACCAGCTCCGGCGTCGACAAGATACGCCATGGCAAACACTCCTCGGTTCACTGGGGACAATGACCGGCGGTCGTCTACAAAGACCGGGGAGACCGCAACTTATTTTTTAACGCGTAAATAATTTCCAGGAAACTCACAGGCAATCCGGGGGTTATTCCCCGCCGGACGAGCTCGTCGGCCGATTTTCAGGCGCGCAGTTCGGCGCCGACGGCCTCGGCGGCGCGTCGCACGGCGGCGTCGCGGGCCGCGCTGGCGTCGTCCTCGGTGAGCGTGCGATCGGGCGCCCGGAACCGCAGCGCGAACGTCAGCGACTTGCGGTCCGCACCGATCTGCGGGCCGGTGAACACGTCGAACAACTGCAGATCCTCCAGCAGTTCGCCCGCGCCCTCCCGGACGGCGTCGGCCACCGCCTGGGCCGGCACGTGCGCGGCCACCACGAGGCTGACGTCCTGGAACACGGCCGGGAACGGCGACACCCTGGGCGCCGGCAGGGCGTCGACGATGGGGATCGCATCGAGGTTCAGCTCCATCGCGCAGGTGCCCTTGGGCAGGCCTGCCCGCTCGATGACGGCCGGATGCAGCTGGCCGGCGTGCCCGACGCAGGCCTCCCCCACCAGCACCTCGGCGCAGCGGCCCGGATGCCAGGGCAGCTGTTGGGCCGCGCGCAGACGAACGTCAATCCCGCTGGCGCGCGCCACGATTCGCACCGCCTCGAACACGTCGGCGGCTTCGGCCCGGCGGCCGGGACCCCAGGGGCCGCGGGGTTCGCGAAGTCCGGTCAGCACCGCGGCGACGTGCTGCGGCTGCCGCGGCAGGGACGCGTCCAACGCGGCGATCTCGGTCTCGGTCGGCCGGCGGTGGACCGGAATGAGTTCGACTCCGCGGGTCTGCTCGGTGGGCTGAACCACCTGCGCCAGGGCGAACAGCGCGACATCGACGAGCCCTCGAGACACGTTGCGCCCCAACGCTTCCAGCAGCGCCGGCAGCAGCGTGGTGGCCAGCGCCGGACGGTCGGCTTCCAGCGGGTTGAGCACGTGCGTCGCCGCGCGCCGCGGGTCGTCGGCCGGCAGGCCCCAGAGGTCGAAGACGCCGGCCGGCAAGAACGGCGTCGGCAGCACCTCCACGTATCCGGACTGGGCCAGCGCCTTGCCGATGGCGCGCCGGCGCTTTTGCAGCGCCGTGAGCCCCCGGCCCGCGGGGGCCGCCGGCAGCACCGACGGGATGGCCTCCAGCCCCTCCAGCCGCATGACCTCCTCGACAAGGTCGGCGGGCTGCAGCAGATCGGGGCGCCAGCTCGGCGGCGTGACGGTCAGGGTGTCGCCCTCGTCCGCCACCGCCGCGCCGATCTGGGCCAGGCGCCGGGCCGTCGTGCCCGGGGGGTAAGCGATCCCGGCGAACCGGTCGGGCAGGTCGGCGGGGATCCGGATCGGCGACCCGGCCCAATCGGCGACTGAGTCGCCCACGGGTGGATCGCCGCGCCAGTCGGTCAGCGTCGGCGACACCTCTCCCCCGGCGATCTCGGCGAGCAGGCCGGCACAGCGGTCCAGCGCGGCCACCGAAATGGCCGGGTCGACCGCGCGCTCGTAGCGGCGGGCGGCCTCGCTGGGTAGGTGCAGCCTCCGCTGGGTGCGCGACACGCCGGCCGGGTCCCACACCGCGGCCTCCAGCAGTACGTCGGTGGAATCGTCGCGCACCTCGGTGGTCGCCGAGCCCATCACGCCGCCGATCGCGGCGGTCGCCGTGTCGTCGACGATGAGCACGTCGGTCGGGTCGAGCCGACGCTCGATGTCGTCCAGCGTGACGACGGTTTCGCCGGCCCGCGCGAACCGCACGCTGAGGCCCCCGGTGATGCGGTTGCGGTCGTGGGCGTGCATCGGGTGGCCGAGCTCGACCATCACGTAGTTGGTGACGTCGACCGCCGGCGATGTCGCGCGGATGCCGGCCAGCAGCAGCCGGCGCTGCAGCCACCACGGCGAGATGGCGGCGGGGTCGATCCCGGTGACCGGGCGCAGCGCGAAGCGGCGCACGCCCGTTTCAGCGTCAACGGTCAGGGGCCAGGCCTCCCCCTCGACCGGCAACGGCTTCACCTCCGCCGGGTCGACGAAGTTCAGGTCGTAGGCGGATGCGATCTCCCGGGCCAGGCCGCGCACCGACATGCAGTAGCCGCGGTCGGGGGTGATGGCCAGGTGGAAAACTACGTCGTCCAGCCCGAGCACCCCGGCCGCCTCGGCGCCGGGTGCGGCGGTGTCGGGCGGCAGCACCAGGATCCCGGAATGCTCGGCGCCCAAACCGAGTTCGGCCGCCGAGCAGATCATTCCGTCCGAGGTGCGCCCGTAGGTCTTGCGCGCCGTGATGGCGAAGCCGCCGGGCAGCGTGGTGCCCGGCAGCGCCACCACAACCAGATCACCAGCAGCGAAATTAGTTGCTCCGCAAACGATTTCGCGTGGCTTATCCTCGCCGACGTCTACCAGGCAGGCGCGGATGGGCTTCTTGAATTCGGTCAGATCTTCGATCGCGGTGACGCGCCCGACTGTCAGCGGCCCGTCGACCGGGCCCAGGGTGACGACCTCTTCGACCTCGTGGCCGATGCGCACCAGCGTCTGCTCGAGGTCGCCGGGGGACGCGTCCCAGCCCGGGGCGCCGGCGGTGACGACCTCGCGAAGCCAGCTGTAGGGAACGCGCATCAGGCACCCACCCCGAACGGCAACGAGAACCGGACGTCGCCCTCGACCATGTCGCGCATGTCCGGGATCCCGTTGCGGAACTGCAGGGTGCGTTCCAGCCCCATGCCGAACGCGAACCCGGAGTAGACGTCGGGGTCGATTCCCGCGGCGCGCAACACGTTTGGATGCACCATGCCGCAGCCGCCCCACTCCACCCAGTCGGCGCCGCCCTTCTTGTTGGCAAACCACACGTCCACCTCGGCGGACGGCTCGGTGAACGGGAAGAAGTGCGGGCGAATCCGGGTGCGGGCGGTGGGGCCGAACTCGGCCCGCGCGAACGCGTCGAGCGTCCCGCGCAGGTGCGCCATCGACAGGCCCCGGTCCACCGCGAGGCCCTCGACCTGGTGGAAGACGGGCGTGTGGGTGGCGTCGAGTTCGTCGGTGCGGAACGTGCGGCCGATCGAGATGATGTAGACCGGCAGCTCCCGTTCGAGCAGGGTGCGCACCTGCACTGGCGAGGTATGGGTTCTCAACAGCTGGCGGGAGTCCTCGGGCGCGATGTAGAAGGTGTCCTGCTCGCTGCGGGCGGGGTGGTCGGCGGGGAAGTTGAGGGCGTCGAAGTTGAACTGTTCGGTCTCGACCTCGGGCCCCTCGGCCAGCTCCCATCCCATCGCAATGAAGGTGTCGGCGATGTGCTCGGCCAATATCGTGATCGGGTGCCGCGCGCCGGGGGGCTGCCGCGTCGACGGCAACGTGACGTCGATGCCCTCGGCGACCAGGACCGCGGCGTCGCGCTCGGCACGCAGCGTCGCCAGCCGTTCGTCGTAGCTGGTTTGGGCCTCGCCACGCGCGACGTTGACGCGTTTGCCGGCGTCGGCACGCTCGTCCTTGGGGACGCTGCCCAAGGCCTGGCGCGCCAATGCCAGCGGCGAGCGGTCACCGAGGTGCTCGGTCTTGACCCCTGCCAGCGCGTCCAGATCGCCGGCGGCCGCGATGGCCTGCCGGGCGGCGGTGACCGCCTTGGCCAAGGCTTCCGGCGACAGGTCGACGGGTTGATCGCCCACGCGGCGGCACTCTCCTTGCTAACGAGGCTGTTCCGAACGGCTGGATGCGCCCAGCGCAAGTGCTGATCATAGGCGATTCGGTGCACGGCGCCGGGCGCGTGCGGTGCGGGGCAGTCGGACTCGTGGCTAGCCGGTCACGACCGGCTGCGGACGGGCCATCGTGTCATCCACCATCGGCAAAACCGGCAGGGCGCCGCGTCCGGTGACGAATTGAAAGATCTTGTGGGCCGCCAGGGCGCCCAGGACACCGAAGACCGGCGCGGCCGCCATGGTGCCCCAGTGGTGCGCCAGCATCAGGAAGCCGAAGCCCGCGGACGCCGCCAGCATCAAAACCCGCAGCGGGTTCCAGTGGACGGGCTGCTGGAAGCGGGCCGACACCAGCACGCCCAGGACCACGGCGACGGTGTGACCCGCGTCGGTGAAGTCACCGCCGATGATCGCCGAGGCGACGCCCGCCGCCACCCACCAGCCGACCCAGGGGGCCCGCCAGCGTTGCGGGATCACCGCCGTCATCGCCCCCAACACCGCGAGGGCGCCGTAGCTCATCCCGACATCGCTGGCGCGGGTGATCGACACCGGCAGCCACCCGAATTCGACGGCCGCGGCCAGGGCGGCGGCCACCACCAGCGTGGCGCCGATGTGGCCGACCAAGAACGCCACCACCAGCCGGATGGTGCGCAAATGCAGCTCCGCCAGCGCGAGCAGGCAGGTCAGGAAGGGCAACCAGAAGTACAGCGGCCCGGCGTCGACGACCAGCGCGCTGCCCAGCAGAGTGCCGACGTGGCCGTGGGCCAGGTTGTGCAGGTTGGTGCTCGCGCGCTGCACGAGCACGTCATGCGCGTGCGGGCCGAGCGCCAGGATGGCGCAGCTGATGGCAAGCAGCGCTGCCACGTACCCCACGGTGAACCGGACCCGGGCGAGCCGGGAGAAGATGCCCCCAATCATTGACATCCATTATGGGGGCTAGTTTGTGTCGTCAGCGTGATCAAAGGCTGTTAACTCCTTAAGAGTCTTCAGGCGATATATCCCCAGGTCGGCGGGGATGCCGGCGGTCTTGCCCGCGAAGACGGGCCTGCGTGCACGCTTGGCGGCGATGCCCAACGCGTCCAGCTCGGTTTGCGGTATGAGGTCCAACGTCGAGCTCGACACCATGATTCCACCTTTGGTGGCGCGTTCCATAACCCGCGCGGCGATATTGACGTCCACGCCGAGCCAGTCCGCGGCCATGCGCTGCGGGCGACCTGTGTGGATGCCGACCCGCATCCGCGGTGTGTAGCCCGCCACCTCGACCGATTTCAGCGCCTCTTTGGCGGCCAGCACCGCCCGCAGGGCGACCGTCGGATCGCGGAACACGGCCATGAGTCCGTCGCCCATGCGTTTGACGATGTGCCCGCCGGCGTCCAGGAGCGGCGGCTCGATGGCGCGCGCCACCTGCCGCAACAGGACCAGGGCCGCGTCGTCGCCCGCCTGCAGCGACCAGGTCGAAAAGCCCACCAGGTCGGTGAACACGAGCGTCACCTCGGGGTTTGCCGGGCGTCGCGACACCGCCTCGGTCAGCGCCTGCCATAGCTGCAACACACCGAG
>NZ_LT546237.1:816261-855830 GCF_900078675.2 Mycobacterium interjectum | reverse complement strand
GTCGGCGGCTCGCGCCGCCGCGCGCGGACCGCCCTCGCCCGCGGTGGAAAGCGGGTCGCCGAACTCGGGGTCCCCGGGCAACAGCCGGCGCGCACGCCGGAGAAACGACACCACGGCGGGGCTGCGATTCGTGGAGTGCAGCCACCTCGCCGGAGACCGCCGTTCCGAAGCCGAGGGCACCGTCCCCACCGCTTCATGTTCGGAGTTCAGGTCCCTTGCCGAGGCCTCGCCCGGGTCCGGATCGCGCGGCGCGAGTTCCACGTCGCAAGGGTAAGTAGTTTCGGCTGAGACGAGCAACGGCGATCGCGTTGTTTGTGTCACATCTCGCAACAAACGTCCTGCTCATTTGGTTGTCGCTGCGACATGCGTGGTGGGACCGCCGACGGGCCCATCTCTGGAATCAACCATCGCCGCGCGATCGGAACTGACGGTTAGACGGCGCTCATGATGCCCGCGAGGAGGCCGCCGAACATAGCACCGCTCAACGGGAACGAAGTGACCGTCCCGTCAGTCGAGGTAAGGCTGAAGGTGTCGGGCGCAAGAGGGGATAGAAGCCCGCCAAGGGGAATACTCACCGACGCCGTCGAGTATCCCGAACCCGAAGGCGCCGCCTCGGTGATCGTCACGGTTTGCTCGCCGTAGAGGAAACCGCTGCCCAAGTTCGCGGGAGCAGCGACGAGTGCGGTGATGGCCGCCACCGGGTTCCCCGTCTGTACCGCGCCGACGAACGCCGCACCACTGGCGTTGAGTGCGCTTAGCCCGTTGATCGGCGCCCCAATCGCATCAATGGCGAGCGCTAGCGGCGCGCCCACCTCGAGGGATCCTGAGGTAATCGTCAGGGTTCCCAGGACCGATTCGTTCCCGTACAGCGTCAGCACCACGGGACCGAGGGGGGTGAGTGTATTGATGATGGGAATGGCGACCTCTGGATCGAGCAAACCGTTGACCAGGCCCGTGCCGCCGGATTCCAGGGCGCTGGTCACGGCGCGCAAACCGCCGCCAGTGGCCAAAGTCTCGATGGGTACATTCAGCACGTTTAGCAAATTCTGCTGAGCATTCGCGGCCTCGGCGCCGACATACATGCTGGTGGCGGTGGTTAACCCGCCCACGAACTGGTCATAAAATGCCTGCGATTCAGCGCTGAGCGCCTGAAATTCCTGACCAATGTTGCCGAACAGTCTCGCGACCGCAATCGACACCTCGTCCTGAGCCGCGGGCGCGATCACGCTCGTCGGGGCCGCCGCCACCGCGCTGGCGGAGTTCAGCGCAGAGCCGATTTCCTCCAAATCCCCGGCCGCGGCCGCGACCAAATCCGGTACCACGCTTAGAAAAGACATAGTCGATCCCCTTTGGGCTCGCGACCGCGGTCACGAAATTGAGCACCGAGTGTACTGGCGTGCAATCCTCCGCTGGTTAAAGACCGTTAGCGCGTGTACGAACACCCACTCACACGCACGGCGACATACAGCGATGCGGTGTCGAGGCCGGCGCTGGCCTCACCTTCAGTCAACCTGCCACCAGGTCCCCCCGAGTGCACCTCGACAAACGTTCTCATCGCACCGCTGCCCCGCCCACGCGGAAACTCCATGACCACGGCGCCCGCCGCGCGCCATTCGACTCCACCGGTCGCAGGTCCGGCAGGACAGTCGTATTTCCAATTGGTAGCAGTTATGGCACGCGGCCGTGAAATTCTAGACAACGTGCGTTGTCAGAGCCTATCGTGAGCGCAGTTAGGCGCAGGAGGCCGAGATGACTGCCATACCAACGACATCCGCCGATCCGCTCGGACCCGACTCGCTCACGTGGAAGTACTTCGGTGACCTCCGCACCGGAATGATGGGCGTCTGGATCGGCGCGATCCAGAACATGTATCCGGAACTGGGCGCGGGCGTCCAAGAGCATTCCATCGTGCTGCGGGAGCCGCTGCAGCGGGTGGCTCGCTCCGTGTACCCGATCATGGGCGTGGTCTACGACGGCGACCGCGCCGCCCAGACCGGCCAGCAGATCAAGGGCTATCACCGCACCATCAAGGGCGTCGACGGCGCGGGGCGTCGTTACCACGCACTCAACCCGGACACGTTCTATTGGGCGCACGCCACGTTCTTCATGCTCATCATCAAAGTGGCCGAGTACTTCTGCGGAGGCCTGACCGAGGCCGAGAAACGACAACTATTCGACGAGCACGTGCAGTGGTACAGCATGTATGGCATGAGCATGCGGCCGGTGCCCCGATCGTGGGAGGAATTCTGCGAGTACTGGGATCGGGTGTGCCGCGAGGAGTTGGAGATCAACCAGGCGGCGCTGGACATCTTCAAGATCCGGATTCCCAAACCTAAATTCGTGCCGATGCCGACGCCGATCTGGGACCAGTTGTTCAAGCCGCTGGTGGCCGGCCAGCGCTGGATCGCGGCGGGCCTGTTCGAGCCGGCGGTTCGCGAGAAGGCCGGCATGCACTGGACGCCGGGCGACGAGGTGCTGTTGCGCGTGTTCGGCAAACTCGTCGAGCTGGCCTTCCTGGCCGTTCCCGACGAGATCCGGCTGCACCCGCGCGCGCTGGCCGCGTATCGCCGCGCCCAGGGACGGCTGCCCAGCGACGCCCCGCTCGTCGAGGCTCCGGCGTTCATGGGGCCGCCGCGTGACCGCCGCGGGATGCCGATGCATTACTTCCCGCCCCGGCCACGGTCCGCCCTCGACCCGGCCAAAGCGCTCATGGAGCGGGCCGGCTCGCTGGTGCACGGCACGCTTTCGCTGGCGGGTCTGCGGCCGGCCCGGGGGCGCGTCAGGGCCGCTTGAGCAGACCCAGAGCGTGCGCGCTCTGGTAGAGACAGATCGCCGCGGCGGCGGCGACGTTCAGGCTCTCGGCGCCGCCGGACATCGGGATGCACACGCGGTCGTCGGCGGCCGCCGCGAGCTCGACCGGTAGCCCGTGCGCCTCGGCGCCGAACAACCAGGCCGTCGGCGCCCCCAGGCCCGCCTCGTCCAGGCGTGTCGCCCCGTCGACGGTGGTGGCCAGCACCCGCAGCCCGGCGGCGCGCAAGGCGGCGACGGCGGCGGGGACGTCGGGCGCGGTGACGACCGGGATGGAGAAGATGCTGCCGGCCGAGGCGCGCAGGCACTTGCCGTTGTACGGGTCGACGCTGTGCCCGCCGAGGATCACGGCCCCCGCGCCCATGGCGTCGGCGATGCGGATCAGCGTGCCCGCGTTGCCCGGCTCACCGATCGCGACGGGAACCACGACCAACGGCGGCGGAGCGGCCAACACATCCTCGAGCCGGATCGCCGGCGTGTCACACACCGCAACCAACCCCGTCGGGGTGACGGTGTCCGACAGCGCTTTTGCGGCCCGCTCGGTGACCAGATGGACCGGGCAGCCCTGGGCGTCCAGCAGCGGGGCGTGCCGCTGCGCGGCGGCTTCGCTGACGAACACCTCGCGGATCAACCCGCGAGCGGACGCGGCCTCGACCAGGTTGGGGCCTTCGGCCAGGAATCGTCCCGCCCGCCGGCGACCGACGTGCCGGAGCAATTTGACCGCCGCGACCACCCGGGCCGAGCGTTCCGTGAGGGCCGCGGGCATCGTCGCGGGTTAAGCGGCCTCTCCGGAATCCGAGGGGGCGTTGACGTCGTCGGGCAGGGCCGCCCGGGCGACCTCGACCAGCGCGGTGAACGCCGCCGGATCGGAGATCGCGATGTCGGCGAGGTTTTTGCGGTCGACCTCGACGCCGGCGGCCTTGAGGCCCTGGATCAGCCGGTTATAGGTGATGTCGTTGGCGCGCGCGGCCGCATTGATCCGCGAGATCCACAACTTGCGGAACTCGCCCTTGCGCGCACGGCGGTCGCGGTAGGCGTAGTTCAGCGAATGCAGTTGCTGCTCTTTGGCTTTGCGGTAGAGCCGGGATCGCTGGCCGCGATAGCCTTTCGAGGCTTTCAGGACGCTGCGCCTCTTCTTGTGGGCGTTGACCGCCCGCTTCACGCGTGCCATTGGGTGTTCCTACTCTCGTTCAGGCAGTGATTGGTTCGTCAGGGTCTGGTCGGCTGGTCAGCCGTTGAGCAGCTTGTTGACGCGCTTGGTGTCGTTCGCTGCCACCACCGTGCGGCCGTCGAGCCGCCGGGTTCGCTTGGTGGGCTTGTGCTCGAGCAGGTGGCGCCGATTCGCCTTCTGGCGCACGATCTTTCCGCTACCGGTGCGCCTGAACCGCTTCGAAGCCCCGCTGTGGGTCTTGGCCTTGGGCATGTTTCCTCTACTTCGTT
The DNA here is from genome assembly GCF_900078675.2 of Mycobacterium interjectum. Classification (GTDB taxonomy): domain Bacteria; phylum Actinomycetota; class Actinomycetes; order Mycobacteriales; family Mycobacteriaceae; genus Mycobacterium; species Mycobacterium interjectum. Next base: position 851,582 of record NZ_LT546237.1, on the reverse strand, counting down.
TCTCGTACAGCTCGTACTTGCTCGCGCTGTCAGGTCAGTTGGCCGACGGGTCCGTGTCCGGCGCCGCCTCGGCGTCCGTCGCGGCACTGCTTCCCGGTCCCTCGGGATGCCGCGCCCTGGCGCGGGTCTTCGCACCGCGGTGCGGCGCCAGCACCATCGTCATGTTGCGGCCGTCCTGCTTGGCGGACGTTTCGACGAATCCGTATTCGGCGACATCCGCGCCCAGCCGCTGCAGCAGTCGGTAGCCCAACTCGGGCCTCGACTGCTCGCGTCCACGAAACATGATGGTGACCTTGACCTTCGATCCCGCCTCCAGGAAGCGAATTACGTGGCCCTTCTTGGTCTCGTAATCGTGATCGTCGATTTTGGGTCGCAGCTTTTGTTCTTTGACGACGGTCTGCTGCTGGTTCCGGCGGGACTCGCGCGCCTTTTGCGCCGCCTCGTATTTGAACTTGCCGTAATCCATGATCTTGCAGACCGGTGGTCTGGCGTTCGGGGCAACTTCGACGAGATCGAGATCGGCGTCCGCGGCGACGCGCAGTGCGTCTTCGATGCGCACTATGCCTACCTGCTCCCCTCCCGGGCCGATCAATCGGACTTCAGGTACGCGGATGCGCTCGTTGACGCGGGTCTCAGTGCTGATGGGGCCTCCCTTGTTGGGCTTCTACTTCTCCGGTGGCGGCCACTCCCCGCACCCGTCGGAGGTCCAGCGGTGAAAACCCACACCACCAGCAAAAAAGCCCTGCACAAGCAGGGCCCAATGCCGACCGATCGCGGCTCATACCAGCCGCCCGCGCTACCCGCGGAACAGGCATCCACGATGCCTGTGACCGGACCGTGTCGCCGGAAAGAGGCTCGAAGCCTGCCTCGCGGCTAGCGGTGGGAGTGGGACTCCACTTACTGTTCCCCGGCGTTCACCGGGATGGTCGCAGCCCACAGTTTAGCAGCCGTGGGGCGTCTTCCAGCACGTCTGCGTCGGGGCCGGGAGTTCGGCCCGGGTGACGCCACCCGACACCGCGGGCGATTACCCGCCGTGGCTCTTGGCGCTTCGTCAGGATTTTCATGGGTTGAGGGCATATCCTCGCGGTCTGTGACTGTAGCTACGTCCCGCTTCGGCCCACGTTCGGGCAGCCAGCCTAATTCCCGGTATCGGTGGGTACCGGCGGCGGCGGGCTGGACGGTCGGGGTCATCGCGACCCTGTCGCTGGTCGCCAGCGTGTCGCCGCTGATCCGGTGGCTGATCAAGGTCCCGCGGGAATTCATCAACGACTACCTGTTCAACTTCCCCGACACCAGCATCGCGTGGTCCTTCGTGCTCGCCTTGCTGGCCGCCGCGCTCACCGCGCGCAAACGCGTCGCCTGGGTGCTGCTCCTCGGCAACATGATCCTGGCCGCCGCGCTGAACGCCGCCGACATCGCCGCCGGGGACAACACCGCGGCCGAATCCTTCGGCGAGAACCTCGGTTTTGCGGTGCACATCGTCGCGATCGTGCTCCTGGTCCTGTCCTATCGGCAGTTCTGGGCCAAGGTGCGCCAAGCCGCCCTGTTCAAGGCGGCCGCGGTGCTGGTCGCCGGGTGGGTGATCGGCATCCTGGCCTCCTGGGGCCTGGTCGAGATGTTCCCGGGCACCCTGGCGCCGGACTCCCGCTTCTGGTACGTGGTCAACCGGGTCGTCGGATTCTCCCTCGTCGATCCCGACGCCTTCACCGGCCGGCCGCACGTTCTGCTCAACGCCGTCTTCGGGCTGTTCGGCGCGCTTGCGCTGATCGCGGCGACGATCGTGTTGTTCCAGTCCCAGCGCGCCGACAACGCGCTCACCGGTGAGGACGAGTCGGCGATCCGCGGGCTGCTGGAGCTGTACGGCAAGAACGACTCCCTGGGGTACTTCGCCACCCGCCGCGACAAGTCGGTGGTGTTCGCGCACAGCGGCCGGGCCGCCGTCACCTACCGCGTCGAGGTCGGCGTCTGCCTGGCCAGCGGCGATCCGGTGGGCGATCCGAGGGCGTGGCCGCAGGCCATCGACGCGTGGCTGGGGCTGTGCCAGACCTACGGCTGGGCGCCCGGGGTGATGGGCGCCAGTTCGCAGGGGGCCCAGGCCTATCGGGAGGCCGGCCTCAACGCGCTGGAGCTCGGCGACGAGGCGATCTTGCTGGCGTCCGATTTCAAGCTGTCCGGCCCCGACATGCGCGGAGTGCGCCAGGCGGTGACGCGCGCGCGCCGGGCCGGTCTGACGGTGCGCATCCGGCGCCATCGCGACATTTCCGCCGACGAGATGGCCGAAACGATTTCCCGCGCCGACGCCTGGCGCGACACCCAAACCGAGCGCGGTTTCTCGATGGCGCTGGGCCGGCTCGGCGATCCCGCCGACGGGGACTGCCTGCTGGTCGAGGCCCTGGACCGCGACGGCCGGGTGGTCGCGATGCTGTCGCTGGTGCCGTGGGGAAGCACCGGCGTCTCCCTGGACCTCATGCGCCGTTCCCCACAATCCCCCAACGGCACCATCGAGCTCATGGTCAGCGACCTTGCCCTGAACGCGGAAACCCTTGGCATCATCCGTATTTCGCTGAACTTCGCCATGTTCCGGTCTGCATTCGAGCAGGGCGCCCAGCTGGGCGCGGGCCCGGTTGCGCGGTTGTGGCGCGGGTTCTTGCTGTTCTTCTCACGGTGGTGGCAGCTGGAGACGTTGTACCGCTCCAACATGAAGTACCAACCTGATTGGGTTCCCCGCTACGCCTGCTACGAGGACGCCCGGCTGATTCCGCGCGTCGGCGTCGCCTCGGCCCTGGCCGAGGGTTTCCTCGTGTTCCCGTTCAGCCGGCGCAAGACGCACACCGGGCACCACCCCGCCGTCCCGGCCAGGCTGGCCGAGTCCGGGCTGTTGCATCACGACGGGTCGGCGCCCGACGTGAGCGGGCTGCAGCGCGGGGTCAGCGCCGCCGAGGCGGAGGAGTTCAGGTCCCGCCTGCCCGAACAGGTTCGGGTCCGCCTGGCCAAGCTGAAGATCCTGCAGCGCAACGGCGTTGACGCCTACCCGGTGGGAACCCCGCCCAGCCACACCATCGCCCGTGCGCTGGATGCCAACGACGAGGAAAGCGTGTCGATTGCCGGCCGCATCTTGCGGATACGCGATTACGGCGGCGTGCTGTTCGCCCAGCTGCGTGACTGGTCGGGCGAAATGCAAGTACTGCTGGACAATTCGCACCTGGAGCACTGTCGCACCGCCGATTTCACCGCGGCCATCGATCTCGGTGACCTGGTCGAGATGACCGGGCAGATGGGCTACAGCAAGAACGGGACCCGCTCGCTGATCGTGCGCGACTGGCGGATGATCGGCAAGTGCTTGCGGCCGTTGCCGAATAAGTGGAAGGGGCTGACCGACCCCGAGGCGCGGGTGCGCGCCCGCTACGTCGACCTGGCGGTCAACCCCGAATCGCGCGATCTGATCAAGGCCCGCAGCAGCGTGTTGCGGTCCGTGCGGGAAACGCTGTTCGCCAAGGGTTTTATCGAAGTCGAGACGCCCATCCTGCAGCAGGTTCACGGTGGCGCCACCGCCCGGCCGTTCGTCACCCACATCAACACCTACGACATGGACCTGTTCCTGCGCATCGCGCCGGAGCTGTACCTGAAGCGGCTGTGCGTCGGCGGCGTGGAGCGGGTGTTCGAACTGGGCCGCGCCTTCCGCAACGAGGGCGTCGACTTCAGCCACAATCCGGAGTTCACCCTGCTGGAGGCCTACCAGGCCCACGCCGACTACAAGATGTGGATCGATGGTTGCCGGGAGCTCATCCAGAACGCGGCGCAGGCCGCCAACGGCGAACAGNGGACAGTAGGCCCACGGCGACTACGAGATGTGGATCGATGAGTGCCGGTAGCTCACCCACAACGCGGCGGAGGCCGCCAACGGCGAACAGACCGTGCTGCGGCCCCGCAGCGGCGGTGCCGGCGCCGACGGGCGCCTCGAGCCGGTCGACATCTCCGGCATCTGGCCGGTGAAGACCGTGTACGACGCGGTGTCGGAAGCCCTCGGCGAGCGGGTCGACACCGAGACCTCGCTGGCCGTCCTGCGCAAGCTGTCCGACGCCGTCCACATTCCGTATCGCGCGCACTGGGACTCCGGCGCGGTCGTGCTCGAGCTGTACGAGCACCTGGTGGAGGACAAGACCGAGCAGCCGACCTTCTACATCGACTTCCCCACCTCGGTGTCGCCGTTGACCCGGCCGCACCGCAGCCAGCCCGGCGTCGCCGAGCGGTGGGACCTGGTGGCGTGGGGTGTCGAGCTGGGGACCGCCTACAGCGAGCTGACCGATCCGGTGGAGCAGCGGCGTCGCCTGCAGGAGCAGTCGCTATTGGCGGCCGGCGGGGACCCCGAGGCGATGGAGCTCGACGAGGACTTCCTGCAAGCCATGGAATACGCCATGCCACCCACCGGCGGCATGGGCATGGGCGTCGATCGGCTCGTCATGCTCATAACTGGCCGCAGCATCCGGGAGACCCTGCCATTTCCGCTGGCGAAGCCGCACTGAACGAGCCTTGAACTCCTCCATGCAGCGCGGCGCACATTCGGCGATTATGTTCCGGGGCGGTTAACGATCGATCACAATGAGTCACGTGACCGCCACCGCACCCTCGGCGCCCCTTGGGCCGGAGCATTTGCTGGCGAGTAGTCACATTTCTCTGATGCACGGCTGGGTGCCGACGACGATCCAGATCGGTGCCGCGGTCGTGCTGACGCTGGCCGTCGGCTGGCGGTCGCGGCGCTGGCGGACGATCTGGCTGCCGCTGGCCGGCGTGCTCGGCGGCACCGCTGCGTATGTGACGCACTGGTACATCGTCGATCGCGGCCTGTCCGACGAACCGGCGCCGTCGGCGCTGTGGGTGTGGATCGCGTTGGCCGGCCTCGCAGCGGCGGTGCTGGTGCTGGGCTGGCGCAGCGCGCCGCCGTGGCGACGCGGCGCGACCGTGCTCGCGGTGCCGCTGTGTTTGCTCTGCGCGGCGCTGGCGCTCAACCTGTGGGTGGGCTACTTCCCGACCGTGCAGGCGGCGTGGAATCAGCTCACCTTCGGCCCCCTGCCCGATCAGACCGACCCGGCCACCGTCACGGCGATGGTCGCACAGCGGGCCCGGCCCTCGCACGGCAGCGTGGTGCCGGTGGTGATCCCTTCGGAGGCATCGCATTTCAAGCACCGCGGTGAACTGGTGTACCTGCCGCCCGAATGGTTCGCCAGGGGGCACCACCCGCTTCCGGGGGACAGCCCGCCGCCGGCGTTGCCGACTGTGATGATGATCGGCGGGCAGTTCAACACGCCGGCGGACTGGACGCGAGCGGGCAACGCGGTCAAGACCATCGACGACTTCGCGGCCGCGCACGCCGGCAAGGCGCCGGTGTTGGTGTTCGTCGACTCCGGAGGGGCCTTCAACAACGACTCCGAATGCGTCAACGGTGTTCGCGGCAACGCGGCCGACCACCTCACCAAGGACGTTGTCCCCTACATGATTTCGAAATTCGGCGTCAGTCCCGACCGGTCCAATTGGGGCGTTGCCGGCTGGTCGATGGGCGGGACTTGTGCCGTGGACCTGACCGTCATGCATCCCGAAATGTTCAGCGCGTTCGTCGACGTCGCCGGTGACTTCTACCCCAACGCGGGCACCAAAGCCCAGACCATCGCCAGGCTGTTCGGCGGAAACGCCGAGGCGTGGGCGGCGTTCGACCCGACCACGGTGATCAACCGGCACGGCCCGTACCGCGACGTGGCCGGCTGGTTCGCCATCTCCTCGGACGGCCCGCCTGCACCGCGGCGCGACCCGTCGGTAACCGACGCCGGCGCAATGCGTCTCGTCAGTCGTGACGCCGCGGCCAACCCGAGCAATCAAACGGCGGCCGCCTATTCGCTGTGCGCGCTCGGCCGCGCCAACGGCATCGAGTGCGCGGTCCTCCCCCAGCCGGGCAAGCACGACTGGCCGTTCGCAGACAGGGCCTTCGCGGCCGCGCTGCCGTGGCTGGCCGGCCGCCTCGGCACTCCCGGGGTCACCCGAACCCCGCTGCCCACCGCGTCCGCCCCGCCCGCGCCCAGCCGGGTGGTGGTCCCGGCCGAGCGCTCCAGCACCGCCGGCAAGTAACGCCGCCGTCGCTTCTCGAGATGTCGTCGAAGCGGGCGACCATCCGACGCTTGCGCTGGCGCAACGCAAATGCCGGAACAATACGCGGTTACGGTAATCCGATACCCCCATATTGGGACGCGATGCGGGTGTATTGTCCGGCCGTGGGAACCACCCGCCTGTTTCCGTACGACCCGCCCGAGCCGCCCGAGCCGTCGGCCAAGGAGCGGATTCGTGACGCCGCGCTGAGCTGCTTCGGTCTTCGCGGTATCGCTGCCACGCCGCTGCGCGCGGTCGCCGAGACCGCGGAGGTGTCGATTGGGCTGGTGCAGCACCACTTCCGCACCAAGGCCGCGCTGACCGCCGCCGTCGATCAGTACGTGCTGCAAGTGCTCGGTGAGGCGCTGGAACCCAGAACACTGCCCGAACCGCCCTCCGACGGGCTCAACGAAGCCGGGCGCCGGCTGACCGCACTGATGGTTACACGTCCCGACGTCATGACCTATCTCGGGCGCGCGCTCGCCGAGGGTGGTGCATTGGGTTCGGTCATCTTCAGCGGGCTAGTGGGCATCAGCGCAGGCCAGGGCGACCAGTTCGTGGAACAGGGCACCCTCCGACCTGACCTTGATCCCGATTGGGGGGTACTCAACCCGCTCATCCTGCGCATCGGCGCCATCATTCTGCACCCGTACATCGAGCTCTACCTGGGCAAGTCTTTCTTCACTGAGCCGCAGCTTCGACGCTGGGACACCGCCGTCACGAGCCTGATACGGCAAGGACAATTCCTCGAGCAAACGGAACCCCCCGGCACAGACGTCATCGCTTGGTGAACGGCCGACCTCGGCGTCGAGCGGCCGCGTCGCCAGTCAGGTGCTATACACGAAACACCATGGACGAGCCCGAGGTAACCGCGTACAGCGCACAAATTCTCGACCCAGACGAGTTCGATGACGGTCTGTTGCTGCAGCGGCTACGAGATGAACCCAGCGTCGAGGTCATCGACCGGACCGACGCGCAACTGGCCAATCTGCGCAACCTTCGGCCAGCACCGGATTCGGAGCTCCTTGGCGAGCGGACCCGGTGGGCGTACTACCCGTGGCGCCGGACCGTCGTTGCGGTGCTGGGCCCACGCGGTTTTCGGGCGCTACGACTCGATCGCAACAGAAACAACATCACCCATGAAGAACAGGCCCGGCTCGGCTCGCTGACCATCGGGGTGGCCGGTCTTAGCGTCGGCCATGTCATCGCTCACACCCTGGCATTGCAGGGGTTGTGCGGCAGCCTTCGGCTGGCAGATTTCGATCATTTGGAGCTTTCGAATCTGAATCGGGTGCCTGCAACAGTCTTCGACCTTGGGTTAAACAAAGCGCATGTGGCGGCACGCAGGATTGCCGAGCTCGACCCCTACCAGGCAGTGGATGTGTTCGCTGCCGGAGTCACCGCGGACACCGTTGACGCGTTCCTGGATGGACTCGACATCGTCGTCGAAGAGTGTGATTCGCTCGACATGAAGGTTGCCCTGCGCATGGCAGCCCGCGACCGGCATATCCCGGTGTTGATGGCGACCAGCGACCGCGGCAGAGTCGATGTCGAACGCTTCGATCACGAACCCGAACGTCCGATCCTGCACGGGCTGCTGGGCGAGCTAAACATCGAGCTTCTCCCGGGGATGAGCATCCGGGAAAAGATCCCTTATATGCTGCGGTACGACGAAGCCGAACGCGTATCGGCGCGCACTGCTGCATCACTCGTCGAGATCGACCGATCGCTATCGACCTGGCCCCAGTTGGCATCCGATGTCATCGTTGGCGCTTCAGCACTGGCCGAAGCTGTGCGCAGAATCGGACTGGGCGAAGAGTTGAAATCCGGTCGGTGCCGCATTGACATGGGCTGGGAACTCGATCAACTCGACGAAGTCGAAACGGCCCAGCTTCGCCCGTCGCACGAAGACGAGCATGGAAGCAAGCCGGCGTCTGCCACGATCAACGACACGATCGTCGCTGCCGCTCTGCGCGCCCCCTCGGGCGGAAACAGCCAGCCGTGGTATATAGACGCGGAACCGACCAAAATCACCATAAGCATTGCCACAGAACATTCTTCAACGATGGACGTCGGCTTCCGCGGCAGCGCTGTCGCACTGGGCGCAGCCCTGTATAACGTCAAAATTGCTGCGGCCGCCCGTGGGATGCTCGGACCGGTGAGCGTCGCCGAAGACGTAGACGGATCTCCTTTACGAGCCACGATGCACTTCGAAAACGGTCACGATCCCGCCCTCGCCGCTCTCTATGAGCCGATGCTCGCACGCGAGACCAACCGCCATTGCGGAACGCCTCAATCACTTGACGACCAGACGATCAAGTTGCTCACCGCCGCAGCCGAGCGCGAGGACGCACGTCTGCACCTGCTCACCGATCGCGACGACCTTTCGCGGGCTGCAACGATTTTCGGGGCGGCCGACCGCATCCGGTACTTGACACCGCAGCTACACAACGAGATGGTCTCGGAACTGCGCTGGCCACGAGATCCCGACCCCGACACCGGCATCGACGTGCACAGCCTCGAACTCGATGCCAGCGACTTCGCATTGCTTGACGTCGTGCGCCGTCCCGATGTCATGGCTTACCTTGCGGAATGGAACGCCGGCAGCGCGCTGGGCGACGGCATGCGCGACCAGGTCATGGCCAGCTCCGCGCTGGCAGTGATCACGGTGATCGGAGAGCGGCTTCGCGACTACGCCCGTGGCGGATCAGCCGTTGAGGCGGTATGGATCCTCGCCCAGCGCGAAGGGCTCGCTGTCCGGCCGTTGTCACCGGTGTTCTTGCACGCTCGCAATGCTGCCGATCTCAATGAATTGTCGGCGGGCTTTGCCGCCGAGTTAAGGCGATTGCAAAGCGATTTTGTGCACCTCACCGGGGCCGATCCCGAGGAATCTACCGTGCTGGTCTTTCGGTTGACGATCGCACCGCCGCCGTCGGTACCGAGTCGCCGCAGCCTGAGCCGAGTCCGTTCGCAGCGCCTGTAATGCGATTCTCGTGCGCCAGCCGACTCAAAACGGTTTCGCAGTGAACCCCCAGCGCAACAGAGCCGACTCGCGGCGGGCCGGTCCGCGCAGCTGAGTGTCATGCGTGCCGCTTAATGCGTTTGGCTTGCCGCGTGCACCGAACATCCAGTACGCCTGCAAGTAGGGCAACGGAGTCGAATGACCGCAGTGCATTCCTTGCAGTCCGGCGGCGGCGATCTCTTGCGATAGCTCGGCGATGGTGAAAGCCGCCGCCTCGCTTGCAATTGCATCTTGGCGCAGGACAGCCGGCGACGCAGGGTCGGCAATCTGCAGCATCTTAGGGGCGGCTGTCGGGTCCCGCAGCCGCTGAAAGTCGGAGATCCATAGGGCAGCTCCGCTGCGGTGTTGGACGTCAGCGATCTGGCTGAGGGCGTCGCGCAACGTGTCGAAATCAGGTAGCTGATGCAGGGTCCACATGCAGGAGATAGTGTCCCAACGGCGCGTCGCAATCCCCTCCGGCAGCGCGGTGATGTCAGCCCGCAGCAGTTCGACACGCTCGCCCAGGCCCTCAGCGTCGAATAGCTCCTGCGCCGTCGACAGCATGTTGGGGGCCAGATCGACAGCGGTTACCCGAACGTCGGCCCGGCGCCGCAGGACGGCACTGAGCGCGCGGCCTGAGCCTACGCCGAGATCCAGTAGGTGACCACCGGGAGGCAGGAGCGCATCAAGCGCGCGAGCGCACAAATCGTAGACCGCACGGATCCCTGGGTTAGATGCGCCGCCGGTGTGAAATTGTGCAACCGACTCCGGATCGTCCACCACCATCGGCTCAGGAATGCGCTGACGCCCTGCTGGATGGGACCGCTCGCGCAGAACGATCCCAGGCACCCGCCATAGCGGCCGAATTCTCTTCACCCTCAACCTCTCATGGACTCCGCGTCATCGATTTCGCGTTAGGTTCTGGCGGTGGTCAGGTACCACGGCGAACTGTTCTAGATGATTATTAACCTGACTCGGCGATTTCCCGCGGGTGCCCGCTGACTTTCGACGTCCCGAAGTGGATGTCGTGCAGTACTTGCCGGTTCAGCGGCTATCGGTAAGCTTTCGCCTGCGCGGTCGTTCGATCCGCGTCGGCAGCGTTATCCGCGGGAGGTAGGCGTGGTTCAGGCCCTTGCGAATGACCGACTCAAGTCCTTGCCCCTCCCGCCCGTGAACCCGATGCCTTTTCGTCAGCGCCTCGCGGCGGTGAGGGAATTCAGCACCGGAACGGAGAGGCTGCGTGATGCCGGCGGGCGGGTGAGCTATTTCACGTTAGGGCCGCGATGGCTGATGCCTCCAATGGTGTTAGCGACGTCTCCGGAGGCTATTCGCGACATCCTCAGTACCAAAGATGATTCCGTGGACAAGACAACTCCCGTCTTCGAACAGGTGCGTCATATCATCGGCGCCAGCCTTACCGATCTTCCCTTCGAGCCTTGGAAGTCACGTCGGCGCACCCTACAGCCCGTCTTCACCAAGCAGCGTGTGAGCGAGTTCGGCGGTCACATGGAGCAGGCGGCGCATGCGGTGAGTGAAGGTTGGCGTGAGGATTCCGTCGTCGATTTGGACGCCGAATGCCGCGCGATCACGTTGCGCGCGCTTGGCCGATCGGTGCTCGGGCTCGACCTGGAAGAGCGGGCCGACGAGGTTGTCGAGCCACTGCGGGTCGCGCTCGCTTACGCGGTCAGGCGTGCGACAAGCCCTTTGCGCGCCCCTCGCTGGCTGCCCACACCGGCGCGTCAGCGCGCGCGAGCAGCCAGCGCCAAACTCCATGCTCTGACGCAGGAGATTTTGCGGGATTGTCGCGCGGATCCGACACGAGTCGCGCCACTGGTCCACGCACTCCTCGCCGCCGAGGATCCAGAGACCGGAAAACGGTTATCTGATGACGAGATTTGCGACGAGCTGGTCATGTTCCTCTTCGCCGGCCACGACACCACGACAACGGCGTTGACTTATGCCCTGTGGGCCCTGGGACACCACGCCGATTGCCAGGACCGAGTCGCTGTAGAAGTGGCAGCACTGCCGGATCGGCCGCTGACGTCCGACGACATTCCACGGCTGGGCTATACGGTGCAGGTGATACGGGAATCGCTTCGCCTGTGCCCTCCGGCGCCCACGGGGACACGCATGGCGTGCCGGGATGTTGAGGTGGGCGGCTACCGTGTGCCGAAAGGCACCATGCTCATTGTCGGGAGAATGGCCGTACAACGCGACCCACAGCTTTGGGATGATCCCCTCCGATTCGACCCCGAGCGGTTCAGCCCGGAGAATTTCAAGGCTCTCGATCGGTGGCAATACGTGCCCTTCGGCGGCGGACCGCGCTCGTGCATTGGCGACCATTTCGCCATGCTCGAAGTCACACTCGCCTTGGCGACGCTCATCCGCAGAGTCGAAATCCGCTCTCTCGAAGACGTATTTCCGCTTGCCTTGCACTTCACTATGATTGCCGGTGGTCCGATCCCTGCTCGCGTTCGACCGCGTCGCTAGGCGAGTTCGAAATCGGACTTACCTGGTGTGACGTTGACTGCATCATTGCTAGACGCGCTATGCAATGCGGACGCCCCGCCCAGGTTACCGCTACGGTAATGGGGCAATGTCGGGCAAACTGGACCACCTGGTCACCGCTGCCGCCGCCGAGCTGATGGCGGCCACCGCGGCTGACTCTGCCGCGATCAGCCAACGCGTGCTCGGGAACCTGGTTCGCGACCTGGGAGTGGACTTCAGCTTCCTGCGCCACAATGATCACAGCATCCGCGCGACGGTCCTCATCGCCGAATTCCCGCCGCGGAACGTCGACCCGGACCCGATCGGTTTGGTCTATTTCGCCGACGCCGACTCCATCTTCGCCCGGACGGAACACCTCAAGGTGCCGGAGGTGGTGCGCCCCGAGCCGGAGAACGCCGACTACCAGCACCGTATCGAGGAGGGCACCGGGGCTCCGGCCGTCTCGCTCGCCGCCGTTCCGCTGCTGTCGGGCGACGTCACCACCGGCACGCTGGCCTTCGGCAAGCTTGGAGACCGTGAATGGCTACCAGAAGAACTCAACGCGCTACAGGCGATCGCCGCGCTGTTCGCTCAGCTGCAGGGCCGCACCGTCGCCGAACAGCAACTCCACTACCTCGCCGAACACGATGACCTCACCGGCCTGCTCAACCGCAGGGCGCTGATCAAGTACCTGGACCAGCGGCTGGCCGAAGGACAGCCCGGCCCGGTGTCGGTGGTGTTCCTCGCCCTGGATCGCTTCAAAGTCATTAACGATCACCTTGGTCAAAGCGCCGGCGACCGGTTCATCGAGGCCTTCGCCAGGCTGGTGCGCGAGGCCACCGACCTTCCCGCGGCCATCGGCCGCTTCGGCGGTGACGAGTTCGTTGTCGTCCCCGGGTCATCAATAGGCGACGAGGCCGCCGAAGCTTTCGCTCAGTCGTTGCACGATCGAGTCCACAAGCAGGTGGTGATCGACGGCGAGATGCTCACTCGCACGGTCAGTGTCGGTGTGGCATCGGGTCGACCGGGGCAGGACAGCACCTCGGATCTACTGCGCCGGGTCGACCAGGCCCTCCGATCGGCGAAAAGTTCTGGCGGCGACGCGGTCGCGACTTTCAGCCCGGACATGTTGAGAACCAACATGATCCGCAACGATATCGAACTGTATCTGGAAGGCCTGATCGACGGCGGCAGCGGCGCAATGGTACTCCATTACCTTCCGGAGTTTGACATGCGTACCGGTGAAATCCTCGGCACCGAGGCGCTAATCCGTTGGCAACACCCTACTCTCGGGCTGTTGATGCCCGATTCGTTCATCCAAGTGGTCGAATCGATCAATCTCGGCGCTAAACTCGGTCGTCTCGTAATGCGGGCGGCGTGTGCGCAATTCGGACTTTGGCGATCACGCGACATCGGGCGCGGAACCGTCTTGCGTATCAACGTGTCACCCGTGCAGCTCGTCACCGATGGCATCATCGACACCGTCGCAACGACCCTCGCGGAGTTCGGCCTCGACCCCAACACGGTATGTCTGGAGATCACCGAAAGCGTTGTGGTCCAAGACATCGACGCCACCCGGAAGACCCTGTTCGGATTGAAGGACATTGGAGTACAGATCGCCATCGACGACTTCGGCACCGGCTACAGTGTGCTGACATATCTGAAGTCTCTTCCGGTCGACGCACTCAAGATCGACAAAGGCTTCGTCCACCATCTCGATACCAACGCCGGTGACCTGGCCATCGTGCGGTCGACACTGGCGCTGGCCGACGCTTTCGGGCTCGACGTCGTCGCCGAAGGCGTCGAGACGGTGGCGGCGGCCAAAACGCTGCTCGCCCTGGGTTGCTCTCGGGCGCAAGGCTTTCTGCTGTCACGCCCGCTCGAAAGCACGGCAATGGAGTCGCTGCTCGCCAAGCGCGTCATACCGATGGATTTCTTCGACTCAAGCGATGCGCCGCAGCCTCAAAGACCGGGGAGAAAGGACGTTGTCTAGGCCCGCGGCAAGCGCAGCCTACGGCGGCCAATTCCCAGCACACCCAAGGGCGATCGAAGTTTAAGGGCGGCGTTGAAACAGGTAGTAGTACGTCGGGGTCTTGTCGTCGAGTTCTCGCTCGTCACCCGTCGACAGCAGTGTCCAGCCGGGGGCGAATCGTCGTTCCATTTCGGCGCGGTCGATGCCCGGCACCCCGAATCTCCCGCCGGGAGGAAACGCGACGATGTACAGCCGCGCGCCGGTCGCCGCCACGGCGCTGACTTCCCGGACGTACGCCGCACGGTCGGCGCCACTCATGTTGTGCAGGCAGCCGTTGTCGACGATCAAGTCGAAACCGGTACCGATCCCCTCCTGGCTCAACTGCGTAACGTCGGCGCGAGCAAAGTTGACCGACGCAGCCGCCGCGCGGGCCTTGGCGCGGGCCTTCTCGAGCGGCTTCTCGACGTAGTCAACCCCGGTGACCTTCCACCCGTGCTGGGCAAGGTAGATGGCGCAATCCCCGGTACCGCATCCGACATCCAGCGCCGAGCCCGTAGGCAACGCAGGACTATCGGCAGTTCCTTCGACCAGATCCCGCAGACCCTGCCCGATCGCATGACCTTCCCACGGCGTGAAACCGATGCGGTAAAAGAACCGAAATCGCGTGTGTCGAGAAGCCATAGCCGCAATCATGGCATTCGCGGCCACGAGCACCTATCCGGCCCCACCCGGCCTCTTCAGCCGATCGCTTGGGACCGCAAGCGCAGCCGGGGGTGTCTCGAGAGGTTCGCTGACTGATGTCTCGGCTGAAGGCGTGGTGGAAAGAACCCGACCAGTACGACTGGACGACGAGATTCCTGCGACAGCGCGGGATGCTGCGTTCGGCACGAACCATCATGGCCGTCATCGCCGGTTCGTCGGCACTCGTGCCGCTCACCGTGTTGCCTAGCCAACACCACCCCAGCGCCGTCGAGGTGATTACCGGCGGACTTGCCGCCACGTTCACCGCCGGCGTGACCTTGTTATGGCTGACGCGCTGGCCTACCCGCCGGCAGTCGCAAATTGGCGTCGCGGTGGGCGCGTTGTGCGTCGGCGGGTGGAGCGTCGTCCAGCCTACCGCGGCCCTCGCCGCCCTGGCTTGTACGGCCATGGCCATCACGGGCAGCTATATCGCGCTGTTCCACGGCCCCAGGCTTCTGGTGTTCAATGGCGTCGTCGCCGTTGGGGTCACCACCGTGGCGGTGCTGAGGCTGACCCAAGAGGCCAACGTGGCCAGCGCGGCCTCCGCGTTCTGGCTCAACATTTTCCTCAATCTGTGGTTGCCCTTGGGGATTTGGGGTATCTCACGGGCCATGGGAACGTATGCTCTTCGCTCCCAAGAGGATTCCCTCACGGGCCTGCTAAACAGGCGGGCGTTCACCGAGGCGGTCAGCAGCTGCTTGACGGACCCGCCGCAGGGGCACACCCACCTTGCAGTGGTGATGGTCGACCTCGACAACTTCAAACGCATCAACGACACCCTCGGCCATTCGGCGGGTGACCGCGCCCTGCGGGAAGTGGCCGACCTGCTGAGCGCGCGCACCCCTTCCGACGCGGTCATCTGCCGCGCCGGAGGGGAGGAATTCTTGATCGCGCTGACCTCCGACACACCGGACGTGTCACCGCTGGCCACGGAGTTTTGCACCGCACTTGCTGAGCTCTCCCCCGAGATAACCGCCAGCATCGGCACCGCCAGCGCCGAACTGCGCCTACTCACCGGACGCGACGTTGCGTGGCTCGTCGACGAGCTGATCATCATCGCCGACACCGCGATGTATGCCGCCAAACACCGGGGCGGAAACCAGGCCCACCACGGGGTGCGGACTTAGCGCCCGGCGATGACGAGCAGTGCCTGGTTTCTCCTAAGCCGAAGCGCGACGAAGGATGACCGCGTCCTCGGCGCACATCAGCTTGAACTGATCGGGCTCGGCATGCGTGGCAATGGTCCGGCGATCCCACCACATGACTTTGGTTCGGTAGTTGTCGTTCGGATAGGCGGCCGCCGGTATCCGCGAGGCCACCACGCCCCCGGATGATTGCCACTGTTCCAAGACGTGGGCCGCCGCGGTGGCCATCACGAACTGGACACCCATCAGCGTCATCGTCGGTAGCGCGGTGCGCGCCAACACCCTGGAAAGGGCGCGGCTCCCGTACTCCTGGGAATTGGCCCAGGCGCTTTTGACCTCGACGACACCGAACGGGATGCGGTTGGCGATCATGTAACGCAGCACGGCAACGCCGGGGTTGCCGTCCCACTCCTCGAGCGCGTGTGAGTCCTCGGGCGCCCGCAGCGGCCCCACGACGCGCGTCCCGCCGACGACCCGGCCTTCCCGGTCGGTCGCAGCGAAGAAAAGCGCCGTGTCGGCGCCGTCCCGAACCGCGTCGATGTCGAGTACCCATTCCAGTCCGTGCCGCCGATAGCTCTGAAATGCGCCGTCGAGGTATTGCTCCCACAGCTCAGGCTGCGCCTGCGGCGTCGACGCAGTGACCCGGCATCCTGTCGCGTCATCCCGCCATCCCCAACTGCCCTCCAGCCAAGGGCCATCGGTCGCCCTACGCGCCAGCTGAGCCGCTTCCATAGTTGTCCCTTCATTCCCGATCTGTGCTGCTCGGACCATTTGTGCAAACGCTCTTGAAGTATTTCGTTATCTCAGCGCAATAAATTACCGCCGCAATTGCGCGATGGATCCCCGCTTGTAGTGACGACATCGCCGCTTTAGCCGTGGTCATTGTCCACATTCCTGAACTGCTGTAACGAATATTTGCCTGTAACGGTACAGCGGCGTTCCCCGCGTCGCGGACCAGGTGATCGCCGCGCGGGCTGCATTTCGGTTAACCGCGTGTGCACGCGTCCGCGTGGCTGGGTACGAACGGGACAATTAGGCCTGTTCGAGGCCCCTCGGCCCCTTCTCACTTAGATGATTTAACCGGACGAAGCGGGCTGCTTCTAGTTCCAATTTTTTCCCGTGGCGGCAGCCGGGCGCTGCGGAGTTAGCTGGTTTCTGACCGCGCGCATCGACTCCGGCGACCACAAATCGGCGAAGTCGTCACGGCGGGCCCCCGAAGACAACGAATTTCGGCCGGCGCAATTATCAAGAGATGTTTACGCCCCCGCCCGAATCGATTGTGCGGCAGGCGCCCCAGACTTCGCCAAAACCCGCGGCCGGGGCGCAGACTCGAACTGACCCTGGTGCCGGTGTGGACGCGGCGCTGGAGCCATGCGGCGTTGGTCGCGCTGTGGTTCGCCGCCAACCCGTTCGACTTCAGCAAGCCGGCGCACCAACGCGCCTGGTCAGCCAGGGCGATGCTGGGCGAGGAACTATGGATCAGCCGTCGACCGCGGGACGCGGCCGTGCTCGTCAGCGCGGTGACATCCGCGGCTGCGCTGGGCGCCATCGTCGCCGCCCGGCGTCATCGCGGCGCCGGCGTCATCGCCGCATGCCGGCGGCGGCCGCGATCGCGGTGCAGATGGCCCTCACCCTGGTGTATTGGCAGCAGATGGTGCGCTATTTCGATCGCCGGGCGCAGTAGCGTGACGGAATGCCCGACGAACCAACGACTCCCGACCCCGGGTACGACGCGGCCGGCGTGCCGACCTTCGAATCCATCCGGGAGAAGATCGAGTCCCGCTACGCGACGGCGCAGGGTGCGGGCGAGCTCGACGCCGATACGGCGGAGGGCCGTTCGGTCGAAGAGCAGTACCAGGAGCGCGAGCGCGCGGCGGCGGAGCGGTTGAGGCAGATCCGGAAGTCGATGCGCTCCGACGAGCGTTGAGGTGCGCACATTCACCATCGACGAGCGGCGTAACCGCCTGGTGCGCAGGCATTTCCTTTCCGCTGGCGGCCCACCGCCGCTGACCCGGGTGATCGCCGGGCTCGTCGGGCTGCATGCGACCGACCCCGCCACCCCGTACCTGTCGCTGTGGGCGCGCTCCCCGGGTTTCCTGACCGCCGACCTCGAGCTGCAGCTGTACCAGAACCGGGCCGCGGTCAGGCAGCTGGCGATGCGACGGACGCTGTGGCTGGTCAGCAGCGACGACCTGCCCATGATCCAGTCGGCGTCCAGCGCGCGGGTCGCCGAGAACGAACGGCGCCGGCTGGCCGCCGACGTGCGCAAGGCCGGGGTGGCCGCCGACGGCGAGCGCTGGCTCGACCGCGCCTGCTCGGCGGTGTTGCGCCATCTCAGTGACAGCGGGCCGGCCAGCAGCACCGAACTGCGGGCCGCGCTGCCCGAGCTGGCCGGGAGCTACGACCCGGCTCCCGGAAAGCGCTGGGGCGGGCAGGTTCCGCTCGCCCCGCGGGTCCTCACGGTGCTCTCGGCGCGGGGCGAGATCGTGCGGGGGCCCAATGACGGGGCGTGGACCACGTCGCGGCCGCGCTGGGCTAGGACCGGGGACTGGCTCGGCAAGCCCGTGCAGGCCCCGCCCCTACCCGCCGCGCAGGCCGACCTGACCCGCCGTTGGTTGGCGGCCTTCGGGCCCGCCACCGCCGCCGACATCAAGTGGTGGCTCGGCACCACGCTGACGGCGGCCCGGAAGGCCCTGAGCGATATCGGGGCGGTCGAAGTCGAGCTGCAGGGCGGCCCCGGCGGCACCGGCTGGGCGTTGCCCGACGACCTGGAACCCGAGCCCGAGGCGCCCCCGTGGTGCGCCTTGCTGCCCGGGCTGGACGCCACCACCATGGGCTGGTTTGCGCGCGATTGGTATCTCGGGGACCATCGCGACCGGGTGTTCGACCGCACCGGCAATGCGGGGCCCACCGCCTGGTGGAACGGACGCGTGGTGGGCGGCTGGTATCAAGACGACGGCGCCCGCGTCCGGCTGCAGCTCCTCGAGGATCCCGGTCGGGACGGACGGCGCGCGCTGCGGCGCCGCGCCGACGAGCTCACCTCGTGGCTGGACGGCGTGCGCATCAGCCCCCGCTTCCCGTCGCCGCTGTCGAAAAGCGGTGCCGCCGCGGGCCGCGAAATATAAACGGTTGCAACGTTTTTCGGCGTGTCGTGTGCGACGTTTATGTGTCGCGATGCGCCTCGGCTCAGGCGGTGACTTTGCGGCGGCGGGTCCCCCGCCGCGGCACCTCGGCCCGGCCCACCACCTCGGCGAGGAACTTGCCCGTGTAGCTTTCGGGCACCGCGGCGACGTCCTCGGGAGTGCCCTGGGCGACAACGGTGCCGCCCTCGGCGCCACCCTCCGGGCCCATGTCGACGATCCAGTCCGACGTCTTGATGACGTCCAGGTTGTGTTCGATGACGATGACCGTATTGCCTTTGTCGACGAGGCCGTTGATGACCTTGAGCAGCTTGCGGATGTCGTCGAAATGCAGCCCGGTGGTGGGCTCGTCGAGGATGTAGATGGTGCGCCCGGTCGAGCGCTTCTGCAGTTCGGCGGCCAGCTTGACGCGCTGCGCCTCACCGCCGGACAGCGTCGGGGCGGGCTGGCCGAGCCGGACGTAGCCCAGCCCGACGTCCACCAGCGTGCGCAGGTAGCGGTGGATGCCGGTGATCGGCTCGAAGAACTCCGCCGCCTCCTCGATCGACATGTCGAGCACCTCGGAGATGGTCTTGCCCTTGTAGTGCACTTCTAGGGTTTCCCGGTTGTACCGGGCGCCGTGGCAGACCTCGCACGGCACGTACACGTCGGGCAGGAAGTTCATCTCGATCTTGATGGTGCCGTCGCCCGTGCACGCCTCGCAGCGACCGCCCTTGACGTTGAACGAGAATCGGCCCGGTTGATAGCCGCGGACCTTGGCTTCGGTGGTGGCGGCGAACAGCGTGCGGATCTTGTCGAACACCCCGGTGTAGGTGGCCGGGTTGGACCGCGGCGTGCGCCCGATCGGCGACTGGTCGACCCGCACCAGCTTGTCCAGGTGGTCCAAGCCGGTGACCCGGGTGTGCCGGCCGGGGACCTGCCGGGCGCCGTTGAGCCGGTTGGCCAGCACCGTGGCCAGGATGTCGTTGACCAGCGTCGACTTGCCGGAGCCGGACACACCGGTCACCGAGGTGAGGACCCCGAGCGGGAAAGAGACGTCGATGCCGCGCAGGTTGTGCTCGCGGGCGCCGACGACGGTGACCTGGCGGCGGCGGTCGACGGGCCGGCGGATCGCGGGGATCTCGATGCTCTCCTTGCCCGACAGGTAGGCGCCGGTGATCGAGTCCTTGTTGGCCAGCAGGTCGGCGTAGGTTCCGCTGTGCACGATCTCGCCGCCGTGCTCGCCGGCCCGCGGGCCGATGTCGACGATCCAGTCGGCGTGGGCGATGGTGTCCTCGTCGTGCTCGACGACGATCAGCGTGTTCCCCAAATCCCTTAAGCGGGTGAGGGTTTCGATGAGCCGACGGTTGTCGCGCTGGTGCAGCCCGATGGACGGTTCGTCGAGCACGTAGAGCACGCCCACCAGGCCGGACCCGATCTGGGTGGCCAGCCGGATGCGTTGGGCCTCACCACCGGACAGCGTGGCCGCCGCGCGCGACAGCGACAGGTAGTCCAGCCCGACGTCGAGCAAAAAGCCCAGCCGCGACTGGATTTCCTTGAGCACCTGGCCGGCGATCGCCTGCTCGCGCGTCCCCAGGGTGAGCGCGTTCAGGAAGTCCGAGCAGTCGGAGATGGACAGCTCGCACACCTCGGCGATGGACTTTTTGCCGCGGCCCCCGGCGGACAGCGAGACCGCCAGGATCTCTGGCTTGAGCCGGGTGCCCTCGCAGACCGGGCAGGGGACGTCGCGCATGAAGCCCTCGTAGCGCTCCTTCATCTGCTCGGACTCGGTCTGCGCCATCTTGCGCTGCAGGAACGCCAGCACGCCCTCGAAATCGGCGTAGTACGAGCGGGTGCGGCCGTACCGGTTGCGGTACCGCACGTGCACCTGGTGATCGGAGCCCTCCAGGATCGCCTTGCGGGCCTTGGCCGGCAGTTTGCGCCATGGCGTGTCGACGTTGAAGCCCAGCTCGTCGCCGAGCCCGGCCATCATGCGGGTGAAGTATTCCGCGGTGTGGCCGGTCGACCACGGCGCCACCGCGCCCTCGGCCAGCGTGCGCTCCGGGTCGGGCACCACCAGGTCGGGGTCGACCTCCTTACGGATGCCCAGGCCGGTGCACTCCGGGCAGGCGCCGTAGGGCGAGTTGAACGAAAAGGACCGCGGCTCGAGGTCGTCGACCGCCAGCGCGTGCCCGTTGGGGCAGGCGAGCTTCTCGGAGAACCGCTGCTCCCGGTTGTGGGCGTCGTGATCGTGGTCGACGAATTCCAGCACCACGATGCCGTCGGCCAGGTTCAACGCGGTCTCCACCGAGTCGGTGAGCCGCTGCTTGGCGCTGGCCTTGACGGTGAGGCGGTCGACCACCACCTCGATGTCGTGCTTTTCCTGCTTCTTCAGCTTGGGCGGATCGGTCAGCGAATGCACCACGCCGTCGACCCGCACCCGGCTGTAGCCCTGGGCGTTGAGCTTCTCGAACAGGTCGGCGAACTCGCCCTTGCGGGTGCGCACCACCGGGGCGAGCACCTGGAAACGGGTGCCCTCCGGCATTGCCAGCACTTGGTCGACGATTTGCTGCGGCGTCTGGCGGGCGATCCGCTCGCCGCAGACCGGGCAGTGCGGGGTGCCCGCGCGCGCGTACAGCAGCCGCAGGTAGTCGTACACCTCGGTGATGGTCCCGACGGTCGACCGCGGGTTGCGGTTGGTCGACTTCTGGTCGATCGACACCGCCGGGGACAGACCCTCGATGAAGTCGACGTCGGGCTTGTCCATCTGCCCCAGGAACTGGCGGGCGTAGGCCGACAGCGACTCGACGTAGCGGCGCTGCCCCTCGGCGAAGATGGTGTCGAACGCCAGCGACGACTTGCCCGATCCGGACAGCCCGGTGAAGACGATCAACGCGTCCCGCGGCAGGTCGAGGTCGACGCCGCGCAAATTGTGTTCGCGGGCGCCCTTGACGATGAGGCGGTCAGCCACGCTGCCCTCTTTCGGTGAAACTCTTGCGTGCTGCAGCGGATATCGCGCACGGCGCATTCCATGCTATGTGCCCGTACCGACAAGCAACGTTTGACCAGTAACGTGGCCGCTATGACGGCCGAGAATATGCCCGCTGGAGAGTTGGCCAACTACACCGGACACGTCGACCCTGGTACCGCGGCCCGCCGGACCCTACCCGGCGCCACGATTCTAAAGGCGTCGGTGGGCCCGATGGACAACAATGCCTATCTGGTCACGTGCGCGGAGACCGGGGAAACGCTGCTGATCGACGCCGCCAACGACGCCGACCTCCTGATCGACCTGATCCGGCGCTATGCGCCGAGGCTGTCGCTGATCGTGACCAGCCACCAGCACTTCGATCACTGGCAGGCGCTGGAGGCCGTCGCCGCCGCCACCGGCGCCCCGACCGCCGCCAACGCGATCGATGCCGAACCGTTGCCGGTCAAGCCGGAGCGTTTGCTCGCCGGCGGCGACACCCTGCACATTGGCAAGCTCAAGTTCGACGTCATCCACCTGCGCGGGCACACCCCGGGATCGATCGCGCTGGCCCTCGACGGGCCCGCGACCGGCGGGGTCACGCAGCTGTTCACCGGCGACTGCCTGTTCCCGGGCGGGGTCGGCAAGACGTGGCAGGCGGGGGATTTCGCCCAGCTGCTCGACGACGTCACCACCCGGGTGTTCGACGTGTACGACGACTCCACCGTCATCTACCCCGGCCACGGCGACGACACGGTGCTGGGCGCAGAACGTCCCCACCTGCGCGAATGGCGCGAGCGAGGCTGGTAGGGGGATCACCGTGGAGTCGCTGGTCGGCCGCATCTCGGGTGTGTCCTATCTGCATATACCGGCCCATGACGTCGTCGAATCCGCCGCGTTTTACCGCGACGTATTCGGCTGGCAACTACGCGGCGAACCGGACCGGCCCAGCTTCAGCGACGGGACGGGCCACGTGATCGGGCGCTGGGTCACCGATCAAGCAGTCGCCGGCGCCGACGGGTTGCGGGCCTACATCTATGTCACCGACGTCGACGACACACTCAAGACCGTCACCGCCCACGGGGGCCGGGTGGTCACGCCGCCCTATCCGGAGGGCACCCTGCGCGTCGCACTCTTCGCCGACCCCGCCGGCAACGTCGTCGGCATCTGGCAGCAAACGTGATCGGCAAGACGATCCCGGGGTGACAGCCTAAAGGCGCTGGCGGCGATGGCGCCGCCCCTATCGATGGGCGCTCAGTCCCCCCACGCCACCATCGACCTAGTTCGTGGTGTGCACGATCAGCACGTCCACCTTGGCGCGGCGTGAGACGTTGGCCGGCACCGATCCGAGCAGCCGGCCGGCGATCGTGCTCAGGCCGACGTTGCCGACGACCAGCAGGTCGGCCTTTTCGTCCTCGGCCAGCTTGACCAGCGCGTCGACCGGGGCGCCGACGACCGAGCGCTCCTCCACGTTCTTGGCTCCCGCTTTGTGCGCGCGCTCCTTCGCGTCCTGCAGGATCGCGTAAATCGGGGCGGTGCCCGACACCTTGTAGCTTTCGTCCCTCAGAGCGTCGGCGGCCCGGGTGTCCTCGTGCTGCGGCAGGTACGCAGACGCAATGATCAGCTTGGCGTCGTCCCCGGCAATCTGCGCCGCCTTGTCCACCGCACGAAACGATGAATCCGAGCCGTCCGTCCCGACCACCACGGTCCGATAGGCACTCATTTACCCTCCCAGTTTCGGTTGGTCCGCCAACCCAAGACAGTATCGTGTTTGCCGGAAAAAGAGGGATCTGATTAATGGGTCAGCGCGGCGTGGCGCGACCGGCTATTGCGGGGCCACGCTGCGCCGACGAACAGTTTGCCCGGAGCCGAAACCGCCGAGTGACCACGGCAAAGCGGAAAGCCTTGCATTCCGGACCTTTTCGCGGCACGCGGCGCCGCACCGTGAATGCGCCGCTCCGGCACGGCGGCCTGATCGTGAGCCGGTTCATCCGGTGCGCCCTACAGTGACAAGCATCATGGCCATGTCCACCGCTGAGCAGCGGGCCTCCGACGCCCCCGGCGTCGCTGACCGGCCCGAGCCCGCGCGACCGCGCGGCAGGTTGCTCGATCCGTGCGCGATCGCGCTGCTCGCCGCCGTCATCAGCGCCGCCTGGGCCTGCCGGCCGTCGCTGTGGTTCGACGAGGGCGCCACGATTTCGGCTTCGGCCAGCCGGACCCTGCCCGAGCTGTGGAAGCTGCTGGGCCACATCGACGCCGTTCACGGGCTGTATTACCTGCTCATGCACGGTTGGTTCGCGATATTTCCGCCGACCGAATTCTGGTCGCGGGCGCCCAGCGCACTGGCGATCGGGGCCGCCGCCGCCGGCGTCACGGTGTTCACCAAGCAGTTCGTCCCCGGGCGCGCCACGGCGGTGTGCGCGGGCGCCGTCTTCGCGATCCTGCCGCGCACCACCTGGGCGGGCATGGAAGCGCGGTCGTACGCCTTCGCGGCCGCCGCGGCCATCTGGCTGACCGTGTTGCTGGTCACCGCCGTCCGGCGCAACACGGCGCGTCTGTGGGTGTCCTACGCGACGGCGCTGGCGGTCTCGATCGTGCTGAGCCTCAACCTGGTCCTGCTGGTGGCGGTGTACGCCGCGGCCCTGCCGGCGCTGGCGCCGAAGGGATCCCGCAAGTCCGCGGTGATCCGGTGGGCCGTCAGCTCGGCGGTCGCCGTGGCCGCGGTGACGCCGTTCATCGTCTTCGCCCACGGCCAGGTGTACCAGGTCAACTGGATTTTTCCGGTCAGCTGGCACTACGCGTTCGACATCATTCTGCGGCAGTACTTCGACCACAGCGTTCCGTTCGCCATTCTCACGGGCGTCCTCCTCGTGGCGGCGGCGGCGGCCCGGTTCAGGGGCGCGCGCGGTCCGGCGGGCGACACCCGCCGCCTGTTGATCGTGTGCGCCGCGTGGATCGTCCTCCCCACCGCCCTCGTCGTCGTCTACTCGGCGGCCATCGAACCGATTTACTTCCCGCGCTATCTGATCCTCACCGCGCCCGCGGCGGCCGTCGTCATGGCCGTCTGCATCGTGACGATCGCCCGCCGGCCGTGGCCGATGGCGGCCGTGGTGCTGCTGTTCGCCGCGGCCGCGCTGCCCAATTACCTGTTCATCCAGCGCTGGCCCTATGCCAAGGAGGGCTGGGATTACAGCCAGGTGGCCGACCTGATCAGCTCCCACGCATCGCCCGGGGACTGTCTGATCGTGGACAACACCGTGCCCTGGCGGCCGGGGCCGATCCGCGCCCTGCTGGCCACCCGGCCGGCGGCCTTCAAGTCGCTGATCGACGTCGAGCGCGGCGCCTACGGACCCAAGGTCGGCTGGCTGTGGGACGGACACGTCGCGGTGTGGCTGACGACGGCCAAGATCAACAAGTGCACGACCATCTGGACCATCACCAATCGGGACACGTCGCTGCCCGATCACCAGGCCGGACCAGCGCTGCCGCCGGGAGCCGCCTTCGGGCGCGCCCCGGCCTATCGATTCCCCAGCTACCTGGGGTTCCGCATCGTCGAGCGTTGGCAATTCCACTACTCGCAGGTGGTCAAGTCGACGCGATGACGGGGGCATAGAAACGCCGGCTGTGGGTAGTTGACGGTCATGCAGATTTGGCTGTCGGCCCCGCTGCTGGGTGGCGACGTGCAGGGCGCGCGACACTTCGTCGAGCTGGTGGCCGCGTTCGGGTTGACGGCGCTGATCGGCATGGAACGAACCATCCAGGGCAAGAGCGCCGGGCTGCGGACCCAGACCATCGTCGGCACTTCGGCGGCGCTGATCATGCTGGTCAGCAAGTACGGCTTCGGCGATGTGTTGCACCCCGGGTCCATCGTGCTCGACCCCTCCCGCGTCGCGGCCCAAATCGTATCGGGCATAGGCTTTTTGGGCGCCGGAATCATCATCACTCGGCGCGGGGCGGTGCACGGGCTCACCACCGCGGCGGCGGTGTGGGAATCGGCCGCGATCGGCATGGCGGCGGGCGCCGGGCTGTTGCTGCTCGCCAGCGCCGTGGTGGCCCTGCACTTCGTCAGCGCGCTCGCCTTCCACGCCGTGGAGCGCCAGCTCACGGCCACGCTGCGCGGGACCCGCCGGCTCACCATCATCTACGAGAACGGCCGCGGAGTGCTTCGGGAGTTGCTGCGGATCTGCGGGCAGCGTAACTGGCAGCTCACCGAGCTCGACGCCGACGCGCGCGACATCGACAACGGCGAGGTCAGGGTGACTATGACCCTGTCGGGCGCCAAGATGGGCAGCGCGACAGAGGTTTTCGCCGATGTCGACGGGGTTGTCGCCGTCCTGCGCGGCGGGGAGGAGCCGGACTGAGTCACCGGTTGCCGCGGGTGGCGGCGTAGGAAGCCACCACACCCACCGCGGTCAATGCGGTGAACACGGCGAACAACCAGCGGGCCGCCATCGCGTCACCACCCTGGGTCGTGTTGACCACGACGCCGGCCACTCCTGCGCCGAAGGCCCCGGAGACGAGCTGCACCGTGTTGATCGCCGCGGCCGCCGCGACCCCCTCGGTGGGATCGTTGACGGAATCCATGGCGCGCACCGACAAATGGGGCCAGGCCATCCCGATCCCGATTCCGGCCACCAGCAACGCGAGCGCCCAGACCGCGACCACCCCGGCCGACGCGTTGTCACGCTGGGTGAGCGCACCCAGCGCCAGGCCCGACGCCACCACCACCGGGGCGACCGCGATCACCCGACCGATCGCCCGCGGGCTCTCCAGCGAGGCGCTGACGATCTCGGAGACGGTCCAGCCGACCGCCAGCGCCGCACCCAGGAACCCGGCCGCCACCGGCGTCAGATGCGCCAATCGCTGACCGAACAGCGGCACATACGTGTCCACCATCGCCCCGACCATCAACAGGCCCATGGTCAGGTAGATCCACTTCAAGGGTCCGGGCCCGAAGACGCTGGGCGGCAACACCGCGGCGCGCATCCGGCGGTCGACGATCGCGAACAGTCCGGCCAGCACGACGCCGGCCGCGAGCAGCCCGGCGGTCGCGACGATGTTGTGCGGGATCTGGGCGACGCTGACCGCCAGCGCCGCCGCGCCGATCAGCACCAGCGACCACCCCGGCACCCTCAGCACCGGCGTCTCGGCGCCCGGGCCGACCCGGCCCGCGGGCAGCGCGACCGGCACCAGCATCGCCATCAGCGCCGTCAGGATCGCCATCGCGACGAACGCCCACCGCCACAACCCGAACTGCGCGAACAGGCCGCCCGTCGCGGGCCCGACCACCGTCGCGACGCCCCACATCGCCGATACCAGCGCGGAGGCCCTGGTCCACAGCGAGCGCGGCAGCGCCGCGTTGATCACCGCGTAGCCGAGGCCGGCCAGCAGCCCGCCGGCCACGCCCTGCAGGGCGCGCGCGGCGATCAACACCTCGATGTTGGGGGCGGCCCCGCAGGCCAGGCTGGAGACACCGAACACGGCCAGCCCCATCAGGTATGACGGCCGCGCCCCGACGCGCACCAGCATCGGGTTGACCATGGTCGCCGCCACCACCGAACCGACCAGGTACAGCGTGGTCACCCAGGCGTAGAGGCGGCTGCCGCCGATCTCGGCAACGGTGTTGGGCAGCAGGCTGATGGTCAGGAACTCGTTGGTGGCGTACAGCCCGACACCACCGGCCAGCACGACGGACGTGCCCAGGTATCTGGCGCCCAGCAGCTCGCGCCAGCTGCCGGTGAGGTTCGCGGTGTGCGTCACTTCAGGCCGGCGGCGTCCATCCCGCGCAGTTCCTTCTTGAGGTCGGCGATCTCGTCGCGGAACCGCGCCGCGAGCTCGAACTGCAAGTCACGGGCAGCGGCCATCATCTGCGCGGTGAGGTCCTTGATCAGGTCGGCCAGTTCGGCGCGCGGCATGTTCGACGTGTCGCGGCCCTCGAACACACCGGCGCTGACCGCGCGGCCCGGCTCACCCTGGGCGCGGCGGCCGCGGGACATGCTGCGGCCGGAGCCGATTTCGACGGTCTCGGTATCGTCGGCCTCGCGGTAGACCTGGTCGAGGATGTCGGCGATCTTCTTGCGCAGCGGCTGCGGGTCGATGCCGTTGGCCTCGTTGTAGGCGATCTGCTTGGCCCGGCGCCGTTCGGTCTCGTCGATGGCCTCCTTCATCGAGTCGGTCATCGAGTCGGCGTACATGTGCACCTCGCCGGACACGTTTCGGGCGGCGCGGCCGATGGTCTGGATCAGGCTGCGCGTCGACCGCAGGAAGCCCTCCTTGTCGGCGTCGAGGATCGCCACCAGCGACACCTCCGGCAGGTCCAGGCCCTCGCGCAGCAGGTTAATGCCGACCAGCACGTCGTAGTCGCCCAGCCGCAGCTGGCGCAGCAGCTCCACCCGGCGCAGCGTGTCGACCTCGGAGTGCAGGTAACGCACCCGGATGCCCATCTCCAGCAGGTAATCGGTGAGGTCCTCGGCCATCTTCTTGGTCAGCGTCGTCACCAGCACCCGCTGGTCGGCGTCGGCGCGCTTGCGGATCTCGCCGATCAGGTCGTCGATCTGGCCCTTGGTGGGCTTGACCACCACCTTCGGGTCCACCAGCCCGGTGGGCCGGATCACCTGCTCGACGAACTCGCCGCCGGACTGGCCGAGCTCGTACGGGCCGGGCGTCGCCGACAGGTACACCGTCTGACCGATCCGGTCGGCGAACTCCTCCCAGGTGAGCGGGCGGTTGTCGACCGCCGACGGTAACCGGAAGCCGTACTCGACCAGGTTGCGCTTGCGCGACATGTCGCCCTCGTACATGCCGCCGATCTGCGGCACCGTGACGTGCGACTCGTCGATGACCATCAAGAAGTCTTCCGGGAAGTAGTCGAGCAGCGTCGCCGGCGGCGAGCCGGGCCCCCGGCCGTCGATATGGCGGGAGTAGTTCTCGATGCCCGAGCAGAATCCGACCTGGCGCATCATCTCGATGTCGTAGTTGGTGCGCATGCGCAGCCGCTGGGCCTCCAAAAGCTTGCCCTGGCTCTCGAATTCGGCGAGCCGCTCGGCGAGCTCCTCCTCGATGGTGGAGATCGCGTGGGCCATCCACTCGGGGCCGGCCACGTAGTGGGTGGCGGGGAAGATCCGCAGCGAGTCGACCTGGCGGATCACCTCGCCGGTCAGCGGGTGCAGGTAGTACAGCGCCTCGACCTCGTCGCCGAAGAACTCGATGCGGACCGCGAGCTCCTCGTAGGACGGGATGATCTCCACGGTGTCGCCGCGCACCCGGAACGAGCCGCGGGTGAAGGACAGGTCGTTGCGGGTGTACTGGACGTCGACCAGCAGCCGCAGCAACCCGTCCCGCGGCACCTCGCTGCCGACCCGCACCTCGACGGAGCGGTCCAGGTAGGACTGCGGGGTGCCCAGGCCGTAGATGCACGACACCGAGGCCACCACCACCACATCGCGGCGCGACAGCAACGACGACGTCGCGGAGTGCCGCAGCCGCTCCACGTCGTCGTTGATCGAGCTGTCCTTCTCGATGTAGGTGTCGGTCTGCGCGATGTAGGCCTCCGGCTGGTAGTAGTCGTAGTACGACACGAAGTACTCGACGGCGTTGTGCGGCAACATCTCTCGCAGCTCGTTGGCCAGCTGGGCGGCCAGCGTCTTGTTCGGCGCCATCACCAGGGTGGGGCGCTGCAGCCGCTCGATGAGCCAGGCCGTGGTGGCCGACTTCCCGGTGCCGGTGGCGCCGAGCAGCACCACGTCACGCTCCCCCGCCCGGATCCGGCGCTCCAGCTCGTCGATGGCCGCGGGCTGGTCGCCGGCCGGGGCGTGCGGGCTGACGACCTCGAAGCGGCCGCCGGCGCGCACCAACCCGGCCACCTCTTCGGCGGCTGGGCGGTATTCCGAATGCGCGACTACGGGGTGTTCAGTGGCAAAGGCCATGTCACCAGGGTAGAGGCCGGCACCGACAAGGACTTGCCGCGAGCGTGCGCAGAATGCCAACCCACGCGGCGTGTCGCCGTGCGAACACGCACGCTCGCGAGCGGGGGGTGCCCCGTGCCCCCACCTCGCGCGACCTGGCCTACGCCGAGGGGCGCGTCCAGGTGCGCGTCACCGGATCGCACTGCAGCAGGTGGCCGTCGTTGGAGGTGGTCATGGCGAACACCGAAGTGCTCGGCCGGTCGCAGGAGCTGCCCGAGGCGTGCACCCCCATCGTGATGGGAGCCTTGGACCAGGTGTTGCCCTCGCAGACGACCTGCTCGTTGTTGGTGGGGTCGTAGGCGAGCTTGTCGACGTCGCTGCACGCCCCACCGAGGACGGCCGGCGCCGGGCGCGACGGCGTCGCCGTGTTGACGACCTGGGTGGGGTCGGCCACCGGCACGCCCGGCGGCGCGTCACCGACCCGGGTCGCAATGACCGGCACCCGCACCACCGCGCCCTGCGCGCCGCACTCGTTCGACAGAGCGGTTTGCGTCACCGTGCCGCGCAGCGTGCCGTCGGCTTGCGGCGCCAGCGATCCCGCGACGGTTTCCTGCTGGGTGGCCTGCACCTGTCCGTTCGGCTGGGTGCAGCCCGCCCGCTCCTGCTGAAACCCGCCCTGCCAATAGCCGCCGATGAAGCGCAGCGCGTACGTGTGGCCACCGTCGGTGGTGCTGGCCACCTGGTGGTTGGCGTCGTCGAGCTGGGTCCCGGTCGCCGCGCATCCATCGGTGGTGCACACCGAGCGGAATGCCCACCAGCTCGTTGTCGGACCGTCGTGACGGATCGGAATGCCGTTGGTGGTCTGCTTGCTGCGGTCGNTCGATGGCCGCGGGCTGGTCGCCGGCCGGGGCGTGCGGGCTGACGACCTCGAAGCGGCCGCCGGCGCGCACCAACCCGGCCACCTCTTCGGCGGCTGGGCGGTATTCCGAATGCGCGACTACGGGGTGTTCAGTGGCAAAGGCCATGTCACCAGGGTAGAGGCCGGCACCGACAAGGACTTGCCGCGAGCGTGCGCAGAATGCCAACCCACGCGGCGTGTCGCCGTGCGAACACGCACGCTCGCGAGCGGGGGGTGCCCCGTGCCCCCACCTCGCGCGACCTGGCCTACGCCGAGGGGCGCGTCCAGGTGCGCGTCACCGGATCGCACTGCAGCAGGTGGCCGTCGTTGGAGGTGGTCATGGCGAACACCGAAGTGCTCGGCCGGTCGCAGGAGCTGCCCGAGGCGTGCACCCCCATCGTGATGGGAGCCTTGGACCAGGTGTTGCCCTCGCAGACGANGGCCGCCGCGGCGGGGTCGGCACGGCGGATCGGGCGGCGCCCCCGTCGGAGTCGGCCCCCGCGTCGCAGATCCCCTCACCGACGGCGGCGGCGAAGGCGCGGCACCCGTCAAACCGATCCGCGGGTTGCTTGGCAAGGGCCTTGAAGAAGACGTCGTCGAGGTGCGCCAGCTCGGGGCGGTAATCGCTGAGCCGGGGCGGATCCTCGTGCAAATGCTGGCTGATCACCGCGATCGGGTTGGAGTGCTGGAAGGGCGGCGCACCGGTCAGCAGGTGAAAAGCCGTGGCGGCCAACGCGTACTGGTCGGCCCGGCCGTCGATGTTGGAACCCGTCAGCTGTTCGGGCGCGGCGTAGGCCACCGTCCCCACCGCGACGTTCGTCTCGGTGATGCCGCTGATGTTGGCCAGGTGGCGTGCGACGCCGAAGTCCGCCAACAGGATTCGGCGTTCCCCGTACTCGGGGTGGGTGAGCAGGATGTTGGCGGGCTTGACGTCCCGGTGCAGCAGGCCGCGATCGTGTGCGTAGTCGAGGGCGCCCGCGACGGCCTGCACGATCGCGCACACCTCGTCGATCGGCATCCCGTCCTGGTAGCGCTCCTTGACCAGCCGGGCGGCGTCGGTGCCCTCGACGTAGTCCATGGAAATCCAGAGCTGCCCGTCGAATTCGCCGCGATCGTGAACGCCGACGATGTGCGGGTGCCACAGCGTCGCCGCGAGGTCGGCCTCCCGGTTGAACCTTTCGCGGAATTCCTGATCCGCGGTGACCGCCTCGGCGAGGACCTTGATCACGTCGCGCCGCGGCAACCGCGGGTGTAACGCCAGATAGACCTCGGCCATCCCCCCGGCACCCAGCTGGCGCAGGATCGTGTAGCCGGCAAACGGCGCGCCGTTGCTCAGCGCGAGGCGCGACCCGCTGACCTCG
This sequence comes from Mycobacterium interjectum, assembly GCF_900078675.2. Taxonomy (GTDB): domain Bacteria; phylum Actinomycetota; class Actinomycetes; order Mycobacteriales; family Mycobacteriaceae; genus Mycobacterium; species Mycobacterium interjectum. Next base: position 819,851 of record NZ_LT546237.1, on the reverse strand, counting down.
GCGGGGGGCACCGATGCGGGGTCGACGTTCGGGGTGGAGCCGACGGGCGGAATGCGGCGAAACAGGTGCGCGACGGTCGCCGAGGGTATCGACTCGAAGCCCGCGCGCAGGGCCTCGCGGGCCAGCCGCGGGTTGTTCAGCAGCCGTCGCCCGACGTCGATGCGCCGGGTCGTCCCCTTAGGTCCGTCCGTCAATGTTTGCCCCTCCTTTAACTCCCCTCACGCTGGATCATGCCGGATCTCGGTGGGCGACGGGTCGCAGCAGGCTATGAATGCGCTATGAGTGGCCGAACCGAAATAAAGACAAATCACAGGCGCGTCCCATGGAGACCACTCCAACCGCGGACCGATACTTGATTATGTGACCCGANCCGCCGCCCGTACGGATCCAGACGTCGGGGATGCCGGCTGCCAAGGGGCCGCTCCGTGGCGCGCCGCCCGACCCGCTGACGGTGGTCAACACCGAGACGGCGGAACGGCCCGATGCGCCGCCGCCCGCCGAGTCCACCGTGATCGACGCCAAGACGGCCGACGTGTCGAACCTGGCCACCCGCTTCGTCAAGCTGCTCTCGCCGCGCATGTCGGCCGCTGCGGGCACGGCCGGCGCCATGACGATCGGCCGCGCGGCCGAAAGCGACATCGTGGTCTACGACGTCCTGGCGTCGCGTCACCACGCGACGCTGCTGCAGACGCCGCTGGGGACCGAGATCCGGGACAACAGCATCAACGGGACGTTCGTCAACGGCACCCGGGTCGGGTCGGCGATCCTGAGCGACGACGACGTCGTCACCATCGGCAACGTCGACCTGGTATTCCGGGACGGCACCCTGGTCCAGCGCGGCGAGGCCGCGACGCGCGGCGGCGGCCTGGAGGTGCGCAACGTCAAGTACGTCGTCGACAACGGCAAGCAACTGCTGGACGACATCTCGCTGACCGCCCGCCCGGGGACGCTGACCGCCGTGATCGGCGGCTCGGGCGCCGGCAAGAGCACGCTGGCCAGGCTGATCGCCGGCTACACCACACCGACGTCGGGCTCGGTGACCTTCGAGGGCCACAACATCCACACCGAGTACGCGTCGTTGCGCAGCCGGATCGGCATGGTGCCCCAGGACGACGTGGTGCACCGCCAGCTCACGGTCAACCAGGCGCTGGGCTACGCCGCCGAACTGCGGCTGCCGCCCGACACCAGCAAGGCCGACCGCGCCAAGGTGGTCGCCCAGGTCCTCGACGAGCTCGACCTGACCAAGCACGCCGACACCCGCGTGGACAAGCTCTCCGGCGGCCAGCGCAAACGAGCCTCGGTCGCGCTCGAGCTGCTGACCGGGCCGTCGCTGCTGATCCTCGACGAACCCACCTCCGGCCTCGATCCGGCGCTGGACCACCAGGTGATGACGATGCTGCGCCAGCTCGCCGACGCCGGGCGCGTGGTGATCGTGGTGACGCACATGCTGTCCTACCTCGACGTGTGCGACCAGCTGCTCCTGGTGGCACCCGGCGGCAAGACCGCCTACTTCGGCCCGCCGGACCACATCGGTGACGCGATGGGCACCACGAACTGGGCCAAGATCTTCACCCAGGTGGGGGCCGACCCCGAGGAGGCCAACCGGCGGTTCCTGGAGCAGCGCGACGCCCAAAAGCGGCCGCAGAAGCTGGTGCCGGACAAGACCGACGAGCCGGGGGCGCTGGGCGAACCCGTGCACACCAGCGTGCGGCGCCAGATTTCGACGGTCGCGCGCCGGCAGGTCCGCCTGGTCGTCGCCGACCGCGCCTACTTCGTCTTCCTGGCGCTGCTGCCGTTCATCCTGGGCTCGCTGTCGCTGACCGTTCCCGGCGGCAACGGGTTCCACGCGCCCGGCCCCAACGCCGGGACACCCGACGAAGCCGCGCAGATACTGGCCCTGCTGCTGCCCGCCGCCGCGTTCATGGGCACCGCTCTGACGATCCGCGACCTGGTCGGCGAGCGCGCCATCTTCCAGCGCGAGCAGGCGGTCGGGCTGTCGACCACCGCCTATCTACTGGCCAAAACCGCGGTGTTCTGCGGGTTCGCGATTCTGCAATCGGCGATCATCACCGCCATCGTGGTGGTCGGCAAGAGCGCCCCGACCCGAGGCGGCGTCCTGCTCGGTCATTCGACCTTCGGCGCCACGGCCGAACTGTTCGTCACCGTCGCGGCGACCTGTGTCGCCTCGGCCATCCTCGGCCTGGCCATCTCGTCGCTGGTCCGGTCCAGCGAGCAGATCATGCCGCTGTTCGTGGTGACGGTGATGGCGCAGCTGGTGCTCTGCGGCGGGATGGTCCCGGTAACGGGCCGGCTCGGGCTCGACCAGCTGTCCTTCGCGATGCCCGCGCGCTGGGGCTACGCCGCGGCGGCGTCGACGGTCGATCTGCGCAACCTGGTGCCCGGTTCGCTGGTGTCCCAGGACCGGTTCTGGCAGCACACCTCGACGGTGTGGCTGCTGGACATCGGCATGTTGGCCGCGCTGTCGTTGTTCTACGCCGGCTTCGTGCGGTACAAGATCCGACTGAGACGCTGAGCGCCGCTAGGGTGGGACCATCCATCCGCCGAAGCACGAGACGTTCGATCTGGTCGACCGCACCAACACCGATCCGAAAGGCATTGTGCGGGCCGTCGACGAGTACGTCGTGCAACCGTGGGGCCTCTACCTGGCCCGTCCCACCCCGGGCCGAGCCCAGTTCCGCTACCTCGAATCGTGGCTGCTGCCGCCACTGGGCCTGCGCGCCACCGTCTTTCACTTCAATCCCGGCCATGAACGCGACCACGACTACTACCTCGATGTGGGCGAATACACACCCGGTCCCCAGGTGTGGCGTTCGGAGGACCACTACCTCGACATCGAGGTCCGCACCGGGGCCGGGTTGACGCTGGCCGACGTCGACGAGCTACTGGACGCGGTACGCCACGGCCTGCTGACTCCCGAGGTCGCCGAGCGGGCGATGCGACGCGCCGTGACCGCCGTCGAAGGCCTGGCCTGCAACGACTATGACCTTTGCGGGTGGCTGAGCACCCGCGGCATGGAGCTGACCTGGCATGGGAGATAGCCGTTTCCGCACCGTTTCCGGGCCGTTTCCCCACCTTACCGGCGGGTATTCCCTGGGGATGCGCTTGAGCTTGACCGACTACCGGCGCAGACGCCGGTCGGGTGGCCGGCCCTGTTTCGTCATCCAGCACGACTCGGCCGGCGGCGACCACTACGACCTTCGCCTGGAGATCGACGGCGTGCTGGTGTGCTGGGCGATACCCAGGGACGGGCGGCTGGCCCGCCGCACCGACGACCAACCGCTGAAGGACGCCGCAAGCGATGTCATCGTGGCCGACAGCGGCACCTACGCCAACGTGACGCAGTACGACATGGCCGAATGCCTTGACTGTGGACATCTTTCGTTTCGGCTGAGCGGCGAGCGGCTGAGCTGCAGCTACTCGCTCACCCGGGTCCGGGAAGGCGACGAAGAGACGTGGCTGCTGATCAGGCGCAAGGAAGAGGACGACTGGTCATGACCGGCCTCGCCGCGCTGCCCGCCTCCGTGTGCGCGGCGCTGCGCGACGAGCCGGTGCCCGACTGGCGGGCCCCG
>NZ_LT546237.1:777299-815464 GCF_900078675.2 Mycobacterium interjectum | reverse complement strand
AAGAGGCCACCTGTCCTGGCCCGGCCCCCCCGCCCTGCCCCCCTCCGTGTGCGCGGCGCTGCGCGACGAGCCGGTGCCCGACTGGCGGGCCCCGACGCTGGCCACCCTGACCGAGAAGCGCTTCTCCGATCCCGGCTGGATCTTCGAGCGAAAATTCGACGGGATGCGCTGCCTGGCATTCCGCGACGGCGACCGGGTGCGGCTGCTGTCGCGAAACCGCCAGCCGCTCAACGGCACCTACCCCGAACTGGTCGACGCGCTCGGCGCCCAGCACACGACACGATTCGTCGTCGACGGCGAGGTGGTGGCGTTCGAGGGGCGCCGCACCAGCTTCGCCCGATTGCAGGGCCGCCTGGGCATCACCGACCCCGAGGTGGCCCGGGCATCGCCGGTGCGCGTCTTTTATTACCTGTTCGACCTGCTGCACCTCGACGGCAAGTCCACCACCGACGTGCCGCTGCTGTGGCGAAAAAGGCTGCTGCGCAAGGCCATCGAATTCGACGATCCGCTGCGCTACACGCCCCACCGCGTCGGGGACGGCATCACCGCCTACCGGCAAGCCTGCGAGCGTGGCGACGAAGGGGTGATCGCGAAGCTGGCCGACTCCAGATATGACGGCCGGCGCTCGCCGAACTGGTTGAAGTTCAAGTGCGTTCGCGATCAGGAGTTCGTGGTCGGGGGCTACACCGCCCCGAAAGGCAGCCGCATCGAGTTGGGCGCGCTGCTGCTCGGCTACCACGACGGGCGCGACCTGGTGTACGCCGGCAAGGTGGGAACCGGCTTCGACGAAGCCACGCTGCGCCGCCTGCACGCGCGGTTGTCGCCGATCGAGCAGGACGCGGCACCCTTCACCCGGGGCCTGGTGCGCGAGAACGGGGCCCGCTGGGTACGTCCGGAGCTGGTGGTCCAGATCGGCTTCACCGAGTGGACGCGCGACGGCAAGCTGCGCCACCCGCGCTACCTCGGCCTGCGCACCGACAAGGAGCCCGCCGACGTGGTGCGGGAGACGCGCTGATGCCCCGCATCGCCGTCGAGGTCACCCACCCGGACCGGGTGATGTTCCCGAACGACGGAATCACCAAGGGCGAACTGGTCGACTACTACGGCGAGGTGGCCGACACGATGCTGCCCCACCTCAAGGGCAGGGCGCTCACCGTGCAACGGTTCCCGCGCGGCATCGGTGAGCAAGGCTGGGTGCAGCAAGATTTCGCCGATTCGCTGCCCGACTGGATGGGCCGGGTCGAGGTCGCCAAGGAGGACGGCGGCACCGTAGTACATCCCGTGGCCGAACGCCCGGAAGCGTTGCGCTGGCTGGCCAACCAGAACTGCGTCACGCTGCACGTGTGGCAGTCGCGGCGACTGCGGCTGGACAAGCCCGACCGGCTGGTGTTCGACCTCGACCCGTCCGACAGCGACTTCGCCGTGGTGCGCGCGACCGCGCGCGCGGTGGCCGGGGTCCTGGACGACCTCGGGCTGGCGTGCTACGTGCAGACCACCGGGTCGCGCGGGTTGCACGTCGTGACGCCCCTGCGCGCCGACACCGATTTCGACGCCGCCCGGCGCTTTGCCCGCGGTGTGGCCGAGGTGGTGGCCGCCGACGACGCCGCGCATCGCACCGTGGCAGCCCGGAAGAACAAGCGCGGCGATCGGGTGTATCTCGACATCATGCGAAACGCCTACGCGCAGACCGCGGTTGCCCCGTACTCCGTCCGGGCCCGCCGGGGCGCGCCGGTGGCGACGCCGCTGGAATGGGACGAGCTGGACACCCGCGGCTTGCGGGCGGATCGGTTCACGATCCGCGGTATTCCCAAACGGCTTGCCGGGCAACCGGATCCGTGGNCCGGAGCGGCCCGGCGTGGAGTGGTTTCGGCGCCAGCTGGCCGGCACGCTGCCGGGGCGGCGGATCCGGCGGGTGCAGGTCCACGATCCCGGCGTGCTGCGCAACACCACCGCCGCGGCACTGGGCCGGCGCCTGGGTGGCCGGCGTTTCGATCCCCCACGGCGGCACGGCAAGTGGCTGATGCTGCCCACGGACGGCCCGACGCTGCTGGTGCACAGCGGGATGACGGGACACCCGTACTACGCCGCCGACGGCGCCGCCCGCGAGCCCTACGAGCGGCTGATCGCGCTGGATCGCGGGGAACTGCGCTACGCCGACCTGCGCAAGCTGCGCGGAGTATGGCTTGCCGATACCGACGAGGACGTCGCGCGGGTGACCGGGCCGCAGGGCCCCGACGCGCTGGGCATCGGCCTGCCGGCGTTTGGGGATCTGCTGTCGGGCCGGCGCGGTCGCTTGAAGCCCACGCTGATGGACCAGTCGGTGATCGCCGGGCTGGGCAACCTGTTGACCGACGAGATCTGCCGGCGGGCCCGGATCGCGCCGCATCGCCCGGATCCCGGGTTGGACTCCGACGACGTCAAACGCCTGCACGCCGCCATGGCGTCGGTGCTGCGCACGTCGGTGCGGCACGGCCGGGTTCCAGGGCTGCCGGGGTGGCTGACCGGGGTGCGCGACGAGCCGGACCCGTCCTGTCCGCGCTGCGGCGCGCGGCTCGCGCACGGCCGGGTCGGGGGCCGGACGTCGCTGTGGTGCTCGCGGTGCCAGCCCGGGTAATCTCGGCTGCTATGAGCCCCAGCAACCACAGGTGGATGACGATCGCCGCCCTGACCGTCATCGCGGCCGGCTCCCAGCTAAGCCCGGCAACCGCGCGGGCGGACCTGCACAACATCACCTACCGCGCCCGGATCGATGCGCTGACCACCGGCAGCCAGGCCATTTTCGTGATCAACGGTGACCGGACGAACAGCACCAACCTTCCCTCGATGCCCGGCAACGTGTTCGAGGCCAACACGGTGTTGCCCGATCCGCAGCAGGCCGGCATGCAGATCGTGCTGCATTTCCCCTACTCGGCGAACGTGCACTGCGAGATCGACGTGGACGACAACGTTTTCACGCAGCTCGATCAGTTCGTCAGACCCACGCCGGGGAATTCCGATCCGAAAAACGGCGTGCTGCAGTGCGGCGCGACACCGACCGGCTAGGGCTGCCATCCGGTTGAGTCGGCCCACTCCCACGCCCGCCGGTAGGCGTCGGGGTACCACGGCTCCTTGGCGGCGACGTAGGGCGAGATATCACCGCCCGCCGCCTGTTCGGCCCTGAGCTTGACGGCCAGGTAGTCGGCGCGCGCGCCGGGATCGGCCCGCAGCCAGGCGACGAACAGCAGAGCGAATTGCTGGTTGGGCCAGCCGTCCACCCGCAGGTGCACGTTGGTGGGCCGGCCCGGGTCGGCGGAGGCGTGAATCCGCTTGTGCCACAGGCCGGGATCGTCGCTGTGGTCGTAGCGCTCGTCGGTGCTGCGCGCATCGTCCTTGGCGACGTCTTCGGTGAGGTGCTCGATGCGGGGGTAACCGGCGGCCAACAACGGTTCGGCGAGTTCGTCGGCGACCGCGAGTGATTCGACGGTGATCTGCATGTCGATGACGTCCTTGGCGTCCAATGCGGGCAGCGCGGTGGAGCCGATGTGGTCGACGCGCAGCGCCCGGTGGCCGCACGCCGTTTGCAGCCGGTTGACGATGCGCCGCGCCTGGTCGGGCCAACTCGGGTCGGCCGGCACCAGTCGCGCGGGCGCCCTGGCGATCTGGCGCGCGCTCAGGTTGTAGGCGAACGGCACGATCCGGTTGTTCCACACGTCGTGGGCCCGCTGCACCAGGTCCTTCAGGCTGCCCGAGTTGTCCAGCCAGATGTCGGCGACGGCGCGGCGCTGCTCGTCGCTGGCCTGCGCGGCGATCCTCGCGCGGGCGTCCTCTTCGGGCATCCCGCGTTGGTCGACCAGCCGTCGCACCCGCACCTCGACGTCGGCGTGCACCACGACCACGAGCGGGAACAGCGGCGCCATCCCGGATTCCACCAGCAGCGGAATGTCTTCGACGACGACCGAATCGTCGGGCACCGACGCGATGATCTCCGCGCGCCGCTTGCCCACCAGCGGGTGGACGATCCCGTTGAGCCGCTGGCGCGCCGCGTCGTCGCGAAAGGCCTTGGCGGCCAGGGCCGGACGATCCAGTGATCCGTCGGGAAGCAGGATGTCGTCACCGAACGCCTCGACGAGCGCCGCCAGGCCCTCGGTGCCCGGCTGGACCACCTCGCGCGCGATGACGTCGCCGTCGACGATGACCGCACCGCACTTCGCGAAGGTGGCCGACACCGCCGACTTGCCGGCGCCGATGCCACCGGTCAACCCGATGCGGAGCATGCGCGAAGGCGGTTACGCGTTGCCGGCGAGCTTTTCCCGCAGAGCCGCCAACTGGGCGTCACTGGCCAGCGACCCACCGGCCGCCTTCTCGGGCGGAGCGCCGTTACCTGGCGACTGCTCGCCGCCGCCGTGCCCGGCCGCCTCGGCCGCCGCGAACTTCTCCATCTGCGCGGTGTGCATCTTGTGCCGGCGCTCGGCCTCGGCGTAGCGCGCCTCCCACTCGTTGCGCTGGGCGTCGAAGCCTTCGAGCCATTCGTTGGTTTCGGAGTCGAAGCCCTCGGGGAAGATGTAGTTGCCCTGCTCGTCGTAGCTGTCGGCCATGCCGTACTTCGCCGGGTCGAACTCCTCGGTGTAGTCCTCGTTGGCCTGCTTGAGCGACAACGAGATTCGGCGGCGCTCCAGGTCGATGTCGATGACCTTGACCATCGCGTCGTCGCCGACGGCGACCACCTGATCGGGCACCTCGACGTGGCGCTCGGCCAGCTCGGAAATGTGCACCAGGCCCTCGATGCCCTCCTCGACGCGCACGAACGCGCCGAAGGGAACCAGCTTGGTGACCTTGCCGGGCACGATCTGGCCGATGGCGTGGGTGCGGGCGAAGTGCCGCCACGGGTCTTCCTGGGTTGCCTTGAGCGACAACGAAACCCGCTCGCGGTCCATGTCGACGTCGAGCACCTCGACGGTGACCTCGTCGCCCACCTGCACCACCTCGGACGGGTGGTCGATGTGCTTCCAGGACAGCTCGGAGACGTGCACCAGGCCGTCGACACCGCCGAGGTCGACGAACGCGCCGAAGTTGACGATGGAGGAGACCACACCCTTGCGGATGCTGCCCTTCTGCAGCTGGTTGAGGAATTCGCTGCGCACCTCGGACTGCGTCTGCTCCAGCCAGGCCCGCCGCGACAGCACCACGTTGTTGCGGTTCTTGTCCAGCTCGATGATCTTGGCTTCGATCTCCTTGCCGATGTACGGCTGCAGATCGCGGACCCGGCGCATCTCGACCAGCGAGGCGGGCAGGAAGCCGCGCAACCCGATGTCGAGGATCAGGCCACCCTTGACCACCTCGATGACCGTGCCCTTGACGGCCTCGTCCTTCTCCTTGAGCGCCTCGATGGTGCCCCAGGCGCGCTCGTACTGCGCGCGCTTCTTGGAGAGGATCAGCCGGCCCTCTTTGTCCTCCTTGGTGAGGACCAGGGCCTCGACCTCATCGCCGACGGAAACGACCTCGTTGGGGTCGACGTCGTGCTTGATGGAGAGCTCGCGGGCGGGGATGACCCCTTCGGTCTTGTAGCCGATGTCGAGGAGCACCTCGTCCCGGTCCACTTTGACGATGGTGCCTTCGACGATGTCGCCATCGTTGAAGTACTTGATCGTTTTGTCTATTGCGGCGAGAAAATCCTCGCTCGAGCCAATGTCGTTGACGGCTACTTGCGGCGAGGTGACGGTGGGACTCGGCATGTTGTTGGGTTGCTCCGGACAGGTGAGGTCGTAGGGATAAAACTGGGATTTACCTGTCGAGGCTACTCGACAGGGCACTAGCTGGACAAACTCGGCCGCTACATGCTGAAGGGAATGTAACGCCACGGCGAATTTCCGGCCGATTTTTCGCCCTCACGTTACACCGGGGGCCTCAATGAGCGGCGGAGTCCCAGGAGCGCCCGTAACCCACCGACACCTCGAGCGGAACGTCCAGCGGATACGCCCCGCCCATCTTCTCCCGCGCCAGCGCCTCGACCCGGTCCCGCTCGCCGGGCGCGATCTCGAACAACAGTTCGTCGTGCACCTGCAAGAGCATGCGCGACGCCAGCCCGGCCTCCTTGATCGCCTTGTCGACCTCGATCATCGCCACCTTGATGATGTCGGCGGCGCTGCCCTGGATGGGCGCGTTGAGCGCCGCCCGCTCGGCGGCCTCGCGCACCTGACGGTTGCTGCTGTCCAGCTCGGGCAGGTAGCGGCGGCGGCCCAGCACCGTCGAGGTGTAGCCGTCCTTGCGGGCCTGCTCCACGACGTCCATCAGGTAGTCGCGCACCCCGCCGAAGCGGGCGAAGTACTGGTCCATCTGGACCTTCGCCTCCTCGGTGGTGATCTTCAGCTGCGCGGCCAGCCCGTAGGCGCTCAACCCGTAGGCCAGCCCGTAGGACATCGCCTTGACCCGGCGCCGCAGCTCGGCGGTGACCTCCTCGATCGGCACCCCGAACGCCCGCGAGGCGACGAACGAGTGCAGGTCCTCCCCCGTGTTGAACGCCTCGATGAGGCCCTCGTCGCGGGACAGGTGCGCCATGATCCGCATCTCGATCTGACTGTAGTCCGCGGTCATCAGCTCTTCGTAGCCCTTGCCGACGACGAACGCGTCCCGGATCTGGCGGCCTTCCTCCGTGCGGATCGGGATGTTCTGCAGGTTGGGTTCGGTCGACGACAGCCGCCCGGTGGCCGCGATCGTCTGGTTGAACGTGGTGTGAATGCGGCCGTCGGCGGCCACCGAGTTCAGCAACCCGTCGACCGTGACCTTCAGCCGGGTGACGTCGCGGTGGGCCAGCAGGTGCTGCAGGAAAGGGTGCCCGGTCTTGTCGAACAGCGACTGCAGGGCGTCCGCGTCGGTGGTGTAGCCGGTCTTGGTGCGCTTGGTCTTGGGCATCCCGAGCTCGTCGAACAGCACCACCTGCAACTGCTTGGGCGAGCCCAGGTTGATCTGCTTGCCGATGACGGCGTAGGCCGCCTCGGCGGCGTCGCGGATCTGGTCGCCGAACTGGCTTTGCAGCTCGCCCAGCAGCTGCAGATCGACGGCGATGCCGGCGCTCTCCATGCCGGCCAGCACCTGCTGGACCGGCAGCTCCATCTCGCCCAGCAACGCGGTGGAGTCGATGCGATCCAGCTCGGCGTCCAGCGCGTCGGCCAGGTCCACCACGGCGCGCGCCCGCAGGATCAGGGTCTGCACGGCCTGCTCGTCGGTGCCCTCGATGTCGTCGAGCAGCGAAAGCTGTTGTTGTTCAGGGCTTTCCGCGCGCAGCTCGCGACGCAGGTAGCGCAGCGAGAGGTCGTCGAGGGTGAAGCTGCGCTGACCGGGCCGCACCAGGTAGGCCGCCAGCGCGGTGTCGGAGGTGACGCCGTTCAGCGTCCAGCCGCGGCCCGCCACATCGTGGATGGCGAGCTTGGCCTCGTGCAGCGCCTTGGGCTTGGCGGGGTCCGCCAGCCAGGCCGCGAGCGCGGCGTCGTCGTCGGGGGTCAACGTCGCGGTGTCGACGTAGCCGCCGTCGCCGTCGGCGGCGGCGATGCCCAGCCCGGTGGCGTCCCCGCCGTGCGGCAGNCGCGCCGCCCGTCGCCGGCGTGCGCGGCCAGCCACTGTCGGACCGTCCCGGGCTGCAGCGCGCCGCCGCGCACGTCGAAACCCTCGTCGACCTCGGGCTCGACGGCGACCAGCGTCTCGAACAGCCGGTCGCGCAGCACCCGGAACTCCAGGTCGTCGAAGAGCCGGTGGATCTGGTCGCGGTCCCAGGGCTGCAGCCGCAGCGTGTCCGGGGTTTGGGCCAGCGGTACGTCCTTGACGAGGTCGGTGAGCTCGCGGTTGCGGATGACGCTGGCCAGGTTGGCCCGCAGCGCGTCGCCGACCTTGCCGCGCACCGAGTCGACGTTGTCGACCAGCGCCTGCAGCGAGCCGTATTCGGCGATCCACTTCGACGCGGTCTTTTCCCCGACCCCGGGGATGCCGGGCAGGTTGTCGCTGGGATCGCCGCGCAGCGCGGCGAAGTCGGGGTACTGCGTGGGGGTCAGCCCGTATTTTTCGACGACCGCCTCAGGGGTGAACCGGGTCAGCTCGCTGACGCCCTTGCGGGGATACAGCACGGTGACGTCGTCGCTGACCAGCTGCAGGGAGTCGCGGTCGCCACTGACCACCAGCACACGGTAGCCCTCGTTTTCGGCCTGGGTGGCCAGCGTCGCGATCAGGTCGTCGGCCTCGAAGCCCTGCTCGGAGAGCACCGTGATGCCCAGCGCGCCCAGCACTTCCTTGGTGATGTCGATCTGGCCGTGGAACTCGTCCGGGGTCGACGACCGGTTCGCCTTGTATTCGGGGTACCGCTCGGAGCGGAAGGTCTGCCGCGACACGTCGAACGCCGCCGCGATGTGCGTCGGGGCCTCGTCGCGCAGCAGATTGATCAGCATGGCGGTGAAGCCGTATACCGCGTTGGTGGTCAGGCCGCCGCGGGTTTTGAAGTTCTCGGCGGGCAGCGCGTAGAACGCCCGGAACGCCAGCGAATTGCCGTCCAACAGCATCAGTGTCGGTTTGGTTTCCGTCGCGTTGGCGGTGCTCACTGCTCACACTCTAGGCACTAGGTGTGACGGGCTCTGGCGTACCCAAACAAGCGCTTGGTAGTGTTGGCGGGTGCCTAAGGTCACCAGCCAACAACCCGCGATCGAGGGGTGGTTCGCCACCGACGAGGCCGGCCGCCCCCATTTGATCGGCAGCAAGTGCCCCGCGTGCGGCACCTACGTCTTCCCGCCCCGCGAGAACAACTGCCCCAACCCGGCCTGCGCCAACGACACGCTGGAGTCCGTCGCGCTGTCGACGCGCGGAACGCTGTGGAGCTACACCGAGAACCGTTACGCGCCACCCCCGCCGTACCCCTCCCCGGACCCCTTTGAGCCGTTCGCCGTCGCCGCGGTGCAGCTGGCCGACGAGGGTTTGATCGTGCTGGGCAAGGTGGTCGAGGGCACGCTGGCGGCGGACCTGAAGGTCGGCATGGAGATGGAGCTGACCACCATGCCGCTGTTCACCGACGACGACGGCGTGCAGCGCATCGTGCACGCGTGGAGGATCCGCTCATGAGCACGCCCCCCGAACCGCTGTACATCCTCGGTGCCGGAATGCACCCCTGGGGCAAATGGGGCCGCGACTTCACCGAGTACGGGGTCGTCGCCGCGCGCGCCGCGCTGGCGGAGGCCGGCCTGGACTGGAACCAGATCCAGTTGGTCGCCGGGGCGGACACCATCCGCAACGGCTACCCGGGATTCGTCGCCGGCGCGACGTTCGCGCAGAAGCTCGGCTGGAACGGCATTCCGGTCAGCTCGAGCTACGCCGCCTGCGCCAGCGGCTCGCAGGCGCTGCAGAGCGCCCGGGCCCACATCCTGGCCGGGTTCTGCGACGTCGCGCTGGTGATCGGCGCGGACACCACGCCGAAGGGCTTCTTCGCGCCCGTCGGCGGCGAACGCCGCAATGACCCCGACTGGCAGCGCTTCCACCTCATCGGCGCCACCAACACGGTGTACTTCGCGCTGCTGGCTCGGCGGCGGATGGACCTCTACGGCGCCACGCTCGAGGACTTCGCCCAGGTGAAGGTCAAGAACTCCAAGCACGGGCTCAACAACCCGAATGCCCGCTACCGCAAGGAGAACTCGATCGACGACGTGCTGGCCAGCCCGGTGGTCTCGGACCCGCTGCGGCTGCTCGACATCTGCGCCACCTCCGACGGGGCGGCCGCGCTGATCGTGGCGAGCAAGTCCTTCGCCGAGAAGCACCTCGGCTCGGTCGCGGGCGTGCCGTCGGTGCGCGCGGTCAGCACCGTGACCCCGCACTATCCCCAGCACCTGCCCGAATTGCCCGACATCGCAACGGATTCCACCGCGGCGGTACCCGCACCGGATCGGGTGTTCAAGGATCAGATCCTCGATGCGGCCTACGCCGAAGCGGGCATCGGGCCCGAGGACCTGAGCCTGGCCGAGGTCTACGACCTGTCCACCGCGCTGGAGCTCGACTGGTACGAGCACCTGGGTCTGTGCGCCAAGGGCGAGGCCGAGGGGCTGCTGCGCAGCGGTGCCACCGCCATCGGCGGCAAGATCCCGGTCAACCCGTCGGGCGGGCTGGCCTGCTTCGGCGAGGCCATCCCGGCCCAGGCCATCGCGCAGGTCTGCGAGCTGACCTGGCAGCTGCGCGGTCAGGCCACCGGCCGGCAGGTCGAGAACGCCACGGTCGGCGTGACCGCGAACCAGGGCCTGTTCGGGCACGGCTCGTCCGTGATCGTGGCGCGCTAGAGCACCTCTGCGCGAACGTGCGTGTCTGTACGCCGACACGCCGTGAAACGTGTACAACCGCGCACGCTCACGACTGTTCTTTGGGCTCCTTGGCCGCGTCGCCGAGGGTTTCCAGGACGACCTCGGCCACCCGCTTCATGGTGGTGCGCCGGTCCATGGCCGCGCGCTGAATCCACTTGAAGGCCTCGGGCTCGGTCATGCCCTGCTTGGTCTGCAGCAGACCCTTGGCGCGTTCGACGACCTTGCGGGTCTCCAGCCGGTCGGACAGCGTCGCCACCTCGCGTTCCAGCTCGGTGATCTCGGCGAACCGGCTGAGCGCCAGCTCGATGGCCGGGATCAGGTCGCTGATGGTGAACGGCTTCACCAGGTAGGCCATGGCGCCGGCGTCGCGGGCGCGCTCGACCAGGTCGCGCTGGCTGAACGCGGTCAGCACCACGATCGGCGCGATGCGCTTGCTGGCAATCTCCGAGGCGGCGTCGATGCCGTCGCGCCGCGGCATCTTCACATCCATGATCACCAGGTCGGGCTGGTGGCGTTCGGCCAGTTCGACGGCTTCCTGGCCGTCGCCGGCCTCGCCGACGATCTCGTACCCCTCCTCTCGGAGCATCTCCGCCAGGTCCAGCCGGATGAGCGCTTCGTCTTCCGCGATCAGGACCCGGCGCGGTGCGGCGGCGTCGGTGTCGGTCGTGGGGCCTGTCATGACGGACATTGTGTCCTGCACGCCCGCGACCAGCGCACTCGGGGGCGGTGAGAATCGATCGGCGCACCAATCCTCTATGGTGGGAGGCTGCCCAGCCCTCGTATCCCAACTGGCAGAGGAAACGGACTCAAAACCCGTCCAGTGTGGGTTCGAATCCCACCGAGGGCACCACGTCAATCGTGAATGTTTGTGCAGGTCAACGGGTTACCGCGGGCGGGTTATCCGGCCTGTTCCGCGGTGTGTGGCTGCGTTTTGGCTGCATTCGGTGCGAACACCATCCCGGCGAGGCGCTGGTCGTGGGCGTCGGCGACGGCCTCGGCGTCCTTGTCGAACAGGTCGGCGTAGGTGTCCAAAGTCATTGCCGCGGAGGCGTGCCCGAGCATCTTCTGCACCGCTTTGACGTTGGCGCCGGCCGACACCGCCAGGCTTGCGGCGGTGTGCCGCAGGTCGTGCGGAGTGATCCGCGGGAACACCGGCGTGTCCGGTTCGCGGTCGGGGTGCGCGGCGCGCTCGGCGGCACGGGCCGCTTCCGCCGCGGTCACGCAGCGGTCCACCGCGCCGGAAAACCACGTGTTCACCCCGGGTGGTTTGCTGTAGCTGCCGTTGGCGGCGGGGAACACGATTTGCTCGCGGGTCTTGCCCCGGCACACGGCGGAAAGCGGCTCGACCAAAAACCGCGGCAGCGGCACCGTGCGCCGCTCATGCGTCTTGGGTGTGCCAACCTCGATGGTGCCGCCGACGTTGACGGCGTTGCGGCGCACATGAACACGGCGGCGCAACAGGTCGAGGTCGGCGACGTGCAGCCCGGCCAGCTCGCCCCACCGCAGCCCGCAGTACGCCAGCACGAGCACGGCCACGCCCTTGTCGGGTCCGGCCTGGTGCGCCAGCTCCCACACCTGCTCGTCGGTGAGGTAGCGGTGCTCACGGCGGGGTTTGCGCGGCAACTTGACCCCGCGGCACGGGTTGGTCAGCAGCCGCCGGTCGGCCACCGCGTCATCGAGGATCGAGGCCAGCACGCCAAAGTTGCGGATCACGACAGTTGCGCCGCTGGCACGCTTGGTCACCTTCCCCTCGGTGTTGACGACCTCGCGGCCCATATCCGCGACCCAGGCTTGTATCGCGGAGCGTTTGAGGTCGGCGAGTTTCACGTTGCCCCAGCGGGGTTGCACGTGAACGCGCCAGGCGATCTCATCGCTGCGCCGCGTCGACGGTTTGAGGTGCGCGCGGCGCTCAAGCCACCCCGGCCCGAGGTCACCGACGCGCACCCGCGCGTCGGCCGGGTCGATGTACTCCCCGCGCGACTTGGACACCGCCACCGTGGCCGCGAACAACTCAGCGTCGCGCTTGGTCGCAAATCCGCGCCGCTGCGTCACCCGGTTCTCAGGCGTGCGGTACTGCACACGCCACCGCTCACCCTTAGCCGTCCCGTAACGCTTGATGCTGGCCATCTCTTAGCCGTCCTCTCTTCGGTTGGCGGCTCGGTTGAGGGCCTTCCCTGCTTGCATGTCCAGGGCAAGGCGTGCCCTCTGTCCGTCGAGCCCCCGGCGCACCGCATCGTCAATTCCGCGGACCATCCAGGTCGGCGACGTCGCGAGAACAAACGCCAACCACCCGTGCATCGAATCGTCACCGACGTCAGCGGAGAGAGGATCTCGCGCCTCCAGCCAGCTCCACAGCGTCCTGTCCCGAATCGGCTCAGGCCATCCCGTCACCTCAACAGGCGTGTCCTCGGTTTCGGTGTAGGGCATCAGCAGGGTGATCGGCGTCACGCCGAGGGCGATCGCGAGGGCAACGAGGTCGTCGGCATCCACCCGCCGCTCGCCGGACTCGATCCGACGTAGCCCCAGCGGCGGTATCTCCCGGCGCATGTCGGCGAGCCGCCGGCTCAGCCCGGCGTAGCTCAACCCGCGCGCTTCGCGGAGCCGGCGAACATTGCGGGTCACGGTCTTGCCCGTGGGGCCTAGGTCAGATTTTTTCCCTGCCATCCCGAGATCGTATCAAAGATGAAGATCTATCCGCATAAATTGACCTCAGTAGCGATGAATGTTAGACATATCTCATTCGGAGATCGAACGGATCGCGAAAGCGATCAAAGATGGAGTTTTGATGAGCACCGCCGCCACACCCGAGACCGAGGCCCGCGCCGGACTGCGCGCAGCGGCCGCCACTGCCGCACCCGAGACGGTGGTACTGCCCCGCGACCCCGAAGCGGTGCTGACACCGCCCGAAACCGCACGCTTCATGAAGACCACCGAGGCCGTCCTCGCGCAAAACCGCTACCGCGGCGTCGGCCTGCCCTACATACGCGCCGGGCGCCGAATCCTCTACCGCGTCAAAGATATTCGCGAATATCTCGACACCCACACCACCCGGCCGGGCGACTGACACCCGAATACGCGAGCGCCCCGCCGGTCACCGATACCGAGCGGGGCGACTTACCGAAAGAGGCCGAGATTGACTATCCGAGCCCAAAGCCAAAATACCGCCCCCGGTACCCCTAAGACCACCTGCGGGGCCGAGTTGCTGGCCCAGCTCCGCCGCCGGCACGAGGCGTCGCGACGGCTGCCGCCACTGCCGGGTTCCCAACGCCGCGACCCAGCAGAACCACACGACATCTGCGGGAGGCGGCCACGATGACCGATGCCCGATTCCCCGACCACTGGATGCACGACGCCCGAATCCAAGGGCTCTCCGCCGAGCACTTCCGAGCGCTCATGCACGCGCTGGCGTGGTGTGCGGCCAACCGCACCGACGGCTTCATCCGCACCGAGAACCTGTCGCTGATTCCCCGGCTGGACCGTGACGCCGTGGCCGCTTTTGCCGCCGCGGAGCTATTCGTGAAACTCGACGACGGCTGGCTGATAACTGTCTACCTCGCGACGCAAACCAGCCGCGCGGAGTTCGAAGCCAACGACCGATTGCGCGCCGGAAACCGCGAACGGAAGGCGAAATCCCGCGCCGCGAAAGCAGCAGGTCAACAGGATGTCACGCGTGACGTCACGCGTGATGTCACGGCGGACTCAATAGGCAGGCAGGCAGGAAGGCAGGAAAGTACTAAAAGCAACCAGGAAGGGGAAGGTGACTCACGCGCACGCGCACGCGAGAACGGCGCGCAGCCCTACACCCCGACCGCCGGGCAACAGGCCCGCATCGAAGACAACGTCCGCGCCGGCTACGAATCATGACCCGCCACGACTCCGGGCTTGCCGCCTACTTCATGGCGGCCTGCTGCTGCCGCCGCGGCTTCATGTGCCGTTCCTGCCGCCGCTGGCTCACACCGGCCGACGAGGGCCATATCCGCAGGTCACCGCGCGGCTCCGGGCCGGAATTGCAGCCAAAGCGCAGCCAATCGGGTCGACGCCGGTCGGATAACCGGGCTGCGATAGGCCGTTGACCTGCGCAAATACCGGCTAGCGAGGCGGTGTCCTCGGTGGGATGGGCGTTCACCCAGGCCCCTTCTAGGGCCACAGAATCTCGCTGCCGCCGAAGCGGGTGCCGGCGAGCGGGTTGTAGCGGGGTTCGCCGAGTCGCCGGCCGGACAAGCTGGTGCGGACCGGCACACCGTCACCGTCGAGCACCTCGCTTGCCGGGATCCTGCGTTGACCGGGCGGCAGCGGGATCACCGTGGCCTCGATGACTTCGCCCTCGATCACCTCGGCCTCGACCTCGATGGGCTCGTCGGGCTCGGCCGGCTCGTCGGGCTCGGCCGGCTCGTCGGGCTCGTCGTCGTCCTGGTCGTCGTCGGTGAGCGCCCCGGAAGCGGTGAACGCCGCGGACGTGGCGTCGCTCGGCTCGACGTTCGACCAGGACGCATCGAAGACCTCCTCGACGGGCGGCTCGGCGAACAGGGCAGCCCGCGTCTCCGCCGGCAGCAGAGCCGCCACCCCCGGCGCACCGGCCAGCGTCTGCGCCATCGCGATCGGTCCCAACGTCTCGATCATCTCGGCGCACTTCTCGGCGAAGTCCTGCGAGGACATCACGCCGGCCGCGACCAGGTGGCGCTGCGCCGCATCCAGGCCCCACAGCCGGGAGTAGTCGCTCATGGTGCGCAACACAACATGCGCCGCGTCAGGATCACGGCCCGTCGTGGCTCTCGTCCAGTGCGCCGCGATCAACTTTTCCAACCTGGCGCTATGCGACGCCCGGCGCTCATCAATGCCCGCGGAGCGCCGTGCGAAGTCCCGGTTCACCGCCATCCTCGCGCCGGACTCGGAGCGGAAACCCAACCGCTGCGCTATCTCCCGGTACGTCATGCCGGCCAGGTGCAGCTCAACGGCTTTGAGTTGGCGGTCGCGGGCGGGGCCGTGGCGTTTGCGCATGGGGTGATCCTCGCATCGCGGGGTGCCGCGCACGGTGTTTGGTCGCACGGGGTTTGGGTGTTTTGTGCGGTTGTGGGGGTGGCGTTGGCGTAGGGCGTGTGATTCGGGGCGGGTGCTGCGACCGCTGCGGGGTGGGCAGGGCTGGGGTGGATAGTCGGGAACCCTGGCCGCGTTTCGGTCGCTCTACGGGGCTCTCAGGGCCGAAATCTCCTGGCGGACACTGAGGTAGGGGTTTTAGTCAAGGAGGACACGCCGAGACCGCTTGTGCCGCAGGTAAAACCCCTAACCCGGTACCCGGTGCACTTTTTTGCTTGCACACCTAGCGGCTAGCATCCCGAGCCATGAGCACAAGTGACTTGTCGAGGCTGCCGGTGACGGTGTGGAAGGCGAAACTGGCCAACCTGCGCTCCCACTATGCCGACGACACCGACCCGAGGGTTGCGGAAGCGTTGGCGGGGCTGGGGTATTGGCGGTTCCGGAAGCACTTGGATCACGCGGTGGAGACCGGGCTGATTGATCAGACTTTCGCCGATGCGGTCGAGGCCAAGGTGCGCTGGTATGACCCCGACGAGCGCGCCGATGATGCCGGCGGGGAGTGCGAGGTTTCGGAGCGCGCAGGCTCCGAGGGTGCGGAGGATAGCTCGGCCTCCGAAGCGGTGGCGGTGTCGTCGTGATGACGGTCTCCCGGCGGCACCGCCCCGCGCCTGTCCACCCGTCTAGGAAGGGATCACGCACATGACGCTGACGCAGGAACATTCGTTGCTGCCAACGTATTTCACGCCGCCGCTGACGAACCCGGCGCCGGGTGGGCTTGTCAACGCGGTGTCCTGGACCGAGGAGACGGGGCCGCCGCGCTGGGTTGAGGCGGGGATCGCCCTGCGCAGCTCGGTCAGCGGCAATTTCAGCGGGGAGCTGTCGGCGGGTGTGTGGGGCGCCGGCTGGTGCGATGAACCCGGCTCCGGGTCGGTGTCCGGTGAAGTCAAGGAAGGGGTGCGCCCGGATGATCCGGGCACGTTCTTCGGGATCACGTGCTGGGGTTTCGATGCCTGCGACTTGACCCCGGAATCTCGGGCTGAAGTGCTGACCCGATGCCAGCAGGTGCTGCGGATCCGGGAGCCGAACCTGGTGGCCCGCGAGTTCGCCGGCCGGCTCCTGGTGGACGCGGGCGCACCGATCGCGGGCGGTGATCTCATCGAGGCGGTCGGCGAAATTGAGTGCTTGTTCGCCGACGCGAACGTGGTCGGCGCGGTGCACTGCTCACCGTTCCTGCTGCCACACCTGGTCAGCCATGTGTTGATCACGCGCGGCGGGGTCGGTGGCTGGTTGACACCGGGCGGGCACGCTGTGATCTTCGACGGCGGCTACCGGCCGGTGCTGGGTGACTCGCTGCTCATCGCCACATCCCGGCCGTTGTGGGGGTGGCGGGAGACGGTGGCGGTCCGCGACGTTATCGACTACCAGGAAAACACCTACATCGGGATCGCGGAGCGCAGCTGCGTTATCGCCTACGAGCAGCCGCTGGGCGCCGTCTCCATCGAGGGCGGGTCGGCATGAGAAATCAGCGTTCCGAGTTCTCCACCCGCGAGCTTCGGTTCGCCGAACTGTGCATCCACGAATCAGCCCACGGGCTGGCCGGTGTTGTCCTGGGTGGGCGGCTCCGCGCGGCGTCGGTGACGGGCCTGAAAACCGGCGGCCCCTTCCGCGCGTTGACCACCCTGGACCCGATGCCTTTGGGCCACGACCCCGAAGTCGCGCTCGCCGGCCCGTGGTCGCAATTGCGCTGGCGCCATGACCGCCGACCCACCCAGGCCGAGCTGTACCGCATCCTGGAGGTCAACCGCCACGGCGACCACGCGGTGCTCCTGGCGGCCGGCGGGACCGCCGCCGGCTCCGGTGTCATCCCGCTGCTCGAGCGGTGCTGGGGACCGATCTGCCAACTGGCATCCAAGATCGCCACCACCACCGTGGTCCGGCACGCCGACGTGTGCGCGGCGCTGGGCATCCCGGCGAAGGACAACGGGCATGATCTCGCGCTGATCCGCGGCGGCGCCGCGCCGGGTTCCTTCACGGTGACGCGACCATCTGTGCCCGCCTGACGCGGGACAAAGCTTGATCGGGACACACCGCCAAGCGCGCGGTCGAAGCCCAGCAGAAACAACGTAGCTTGATGAAGTGGGTTCGACCGTTTACCACTACACAGACACGCAGGCGTTCGCGGGCATCATTCAGAATGCCGCATTGTGGGCAACCGATTTCCGATACCTCAACGATTCGCGTGAGCTGAGCTATGCGTGGGACCCGTTCGTGGCCAAGCTGCAGCAGCTCTCATCAGAACCGGGTGAATATTCAGAAGCGTATGCCGCGCAGCTCAAAGCACTGGAACTGATGAAAGCCACTGACCTGATGGGCTTCGACGACAGCATGTTTGTGGCGTGCTTCACTGAACTCCGGGACGTAGTGAGCCAGTGGAGCCGTTACGGCGCGAACGGTCACGGCATCGCTCTCGGGTTCGATTCGGAACGCATACGGGCGCTTAACGCGCCCATCTTCCACCACGCCCAGGGTGGTCACCTATTGCCCGCGATGGCTTGGGTCGTTGACAGCGCACCCGCAGATCTACCGGAAGGTGAGTCACCGCCCCCACCGACACGCCAGCAGCACATGACCGACATGGCGGTCCTGCAGCAGGTGCGCTACGGCGACGCCGAGCGTGATCGCCTCGTCGGCAATCTGATAGAGGTTGTGGAGAGGAGCGGCGACAAGAACGGAGTGGGCAGCTTCGACAGCAAGGTCGCGAATCTCATTTTCCGAACCCACGCCCACGTGCATTGGCTACCCCTGGTGAAACACGACGCATTCGAAGATGAGCGAGAACACCGCGTCACAATCACCGAGCATCTAGGCGGCAGGACTCGCATGCAGCGGATTGCTCTCGGGACCTTGGGCAAACCGTTCTCCGACTACGCACAAGGAACGCTGGATACAGTCGATGTGCGATTCCGCTCTGGGGGTCCGACGTTGTTCAAGCCGTATGTCTCACTGCCATTCGATCACGCCGCCCTTGTGGAAGTCGTGACCGGACCATCTGTCAAACACCATCTCGCCAAACCCACACTGAGGCGAATGCTGGACCGAAATGGCTTTCGCGATACGGCGATACACGCGTCCGAGCTGCCATACCAGACATGATCGCAAGCCGGTGTCCAACGCCGGATTCGTCAGTTCGACTCGCCCGGCCCCAGGCGGACATGACCCACGGTGAGCGGCGTCGTCTCGGGGTCACCCCATTCGGGCAGCCACCAGTTGACCTGCCACATGTAGGAGTCGATCACCTTGTTATCGGGTAGGTCGGCGTTCTCGTGCATGAGGAGAGCACCGATTCGGAGGAGCCCGCGACAGCAATCAATCATCCACTTCATGCCCTCAAGGGCTTCGATCAGAGCCCGCTCACGAATCGCTGCGACATGTCGCGTCTGAGACGACCAATTTTCATCGCGCCACGACAATTCGCCGGGAGTACCATCGGCGGCCTTGCGCGGCTTACCCTCCTCGCCGAGTCGTGCGATGTAGAACGTCCGATCCGGCATGTCGCCCTCGACCTCAAGGATGTACAGCAGGTGGGCCAGCTCATTGCGGGCCAGCTTCGCCCGTGCCGCCGTGGCGGACCAATCCTGGTGGGGCCACCGGACCCGCAACTTGTCGGCCAGTCCGCGCATGCCCTTGGCCAGTTCTTCCTTCGGAAGCGGGCCAGCGCCGTAGCCGGCGGCATGAAATCGACTGAAGTTCACCACGCCGAGCAAGTTCTCCCAACCTCCAATGACGCGCAAGATCAGCACCTCGGGCGTTCTGG
Organism: Mycobacterium interjectum; assembly: GCF_900078675.2. GTDB lineage: Bacteria > Actinomycetota > Actinomycetes > Mycobacteriales > Mycobacteriaceae > Mycobacterium > Mycobacterium interjectum. Next base: position 796,318 of record NZ_LT546237.1, on the reverse strand, counting down.
AGGGCTTGAACGCGCGCGCCTCGGCTTTACGGTGGGCCTCGACCCTGGCGTCTGTCTCCCTTATCTGCTGTTCGAGTCGGCTTGGTGTATCCGTCACGACGCCCGAAACTACACCGGGGGCGACCTTGGCCACTTGGTTACGGCCCCCGGCACCGTTGGCGCCGAACACCCGTTCGTCTGGCTGCGTTTTGGCTACATCCTCGGTTCGTCGCGGTTAATCGGCATTAATCTCGGTTGACTAGAACACTGCAGGCAGTGAGGTGTTTTCGCGGTATCGTCGCAGGTGTCAGCGACGCGGGAAAAGAGTTCGAATCCCACCGAGGGCACTCCCCACCCATGCTGTACACCATCGGCCACGGCGCGAAAACCGCCGACGAACTCACCGCCGCGCTGCGCCGGCACGGCATCACGCTGCTGGTGGACGTGCGCAGTTTCCCCGGCTCGCGGCGCAACCCCGACGTGTCGAAGGAAGCGCTGCCGGGCTGGCTGGGCACCGCCGGGATCGCCTACCGCCACGAACCGGACCTCGGTGGGCGACGCAGACCTCCGGCCTCCCCGGCGCCGCGGGACCAGTGGTGGGAAAGCCGGTCGTTCGCCAATTACGCGGCGCATACCCGCACACAAGGCTTCCAGGCGGCGTACCGGCGCCTGCTGCGCGACGCCGAGGCCGGCAACGTCGCCGTGATGTGCGGTGAGCCCACCTGGTGGCGTTGCCATCGGCGCATGATCGCCGACCTGGCCGCCCGCGACGGCCACCCGGTGCAGCACATCATGCCCAACGGCTCGCTGTCGCCGCACCGGCCGTCGGAGTGGCTGACCGGCGATCTTGACTAGCCAGCCGACAAATAGCGAGGTCAACGGTTACGCTTTGGTGGTGGTGGCCAAGAAATGCGGGGCCCCACCCCGGAAAGACGGCTCGTCGAATCGCCCGGACTGCGTGGCCGCGGTGCGGGCGCAGACGCGCGACCGCAATCAGCACTACGCCGCCAGCGCCGCACGCCGGGGCCGGATCCTCATGATCACCGCGTGGCTGGCCGTGATGGTGAGCGTGAGCTTCGTGGTCGTGCAGATCGCCACCGGTTCCTGGACGTGGCAGGTCAGCTCGATCAACGTCATCGGCGCCATGGTCTTCGCGATGGTGCCGTGGCTGCAGCGGTTCGGGGAATTGGTTGCGCCGCTTACCTTTATCGGCGCGGCCTACGTCTCGGTCTTCGCCAGCTGCCTGGACATCGGCACCGGTTCGGGGTCTCAGTTCTTCTTCCTGGTCGGCGCTTGCATCGTGGTGCTGCTGCTGGGAATCGAACACATCGTGCTGGCGGCCGCGCTGGCGGCCGTCGCGGCCGGGCTGATCATCGCGGTCCAGTTCCTGGTCCCGGAAAACACCGGGCTGCAGCCGGCCTGGGCCCAGTCGGCGGGCTTTGTCGTCACCGCCATCTCCAGCGTCGTGATGGTCGTCGTCACGGTGTGGTTCGCCCTGCGTGACACCGCGCGCGCCGAGGCCGTGATGGAGGCCCAGTACGACCGCTCGGAGACGTTGCTCGAAAACATGTTGCCCGCCAGCATCGCCGAGCGGCTCAAGGAGCCGGGCCGCGGCGTCATCGCCGACAAGTACGACGACGCAACGGTCTTGTTCGCCGACATCGTCGGGTTCACCGAACGCGCCAGCGCCACCCCCCCGGCCGATCTGGTGCGTTTCCTCGACCGCCTCTACGGCGCGTTCGACGCCCTGGTGGACAAGCACGGGCTGGAAAAGATCAAGGTGAGCGGCGACTCGTACATGGTGGTCAGCGGCGTCCCGCGGCCACGGCCGGACCACTCCCAAGCGCTGGCGGATTTCGCGCTCGACATGGCCAACGTCGTTGCGGGACTGAAGGATCCACACGGCGAGCCGGTTCCGCTGCGGGTGGGCATGGCGTGCGGGCCCGTGGTCGCGGGCGTGGTGGGTTCTCGCCGGTTCTTCTACGACGTGTGGGGCGACGCGGTCAACGTCGCCTCCCGGATGGAAGCCACCGACTCGGTGGGCCGCATCCAGGTGCCCGAGGAGCTGTACGAGCGCCTCAAAGACGAATTCGTGCTGCAGGAGCGGGGCCGCGTCGACGTCAAGGGCAAGGGCCCGATGCGGACCTGGTATCTGATCGGCCGCAAGGCAACCGAGCAGTCCACAGACCTGCATTCCGAGGAACCGCGCACCGCGCGCGTGTGAGTCGAAAGTCCCTATCCCCCGCACCGCGGACTGTGTCAGACTGCGGCCATGCAAACCACTCCTGGAACCGCCCCGGTTCCAAGCTTGTTGCCGCACTTATGGAAATCGACGCTGGTATCGGGAATCCTGTCGCTGATCCTCGGCGCCGTGATCCTCGCGTGGCCGGGGATCACGATCCTGGCAGCTGCCGTCGCGTTCGGCGTCTACCTGTTGATCGCCGGCGTCGCGCAGGTGATGTTCGCGTTCAGCCTGCACGTCTCGGCGGGCAGCCGGATTCTCCTGTTCATCAGCGGCGCGGCATCACTCATCCTGGCGGTCTTGGCGTTTCGCCATTTCGGCCAGGGCTACGCCGTCTTGTTGCTGGCCATCTGGATCGGAATCGGGTTCATCTTCCGCGGGGTCGGTACCACGGTCTCGGCCATCAGCGATCCGGCGCTGCCCGGGCGCGGCTGGTCGATCTTCGTCGGCGCGATCAGCCTGCTCGCCGGAATCGTGGTCCTGGCGTCGCCGTTCGAGTCGATCGTCACCCTGGCGCTCGTGGTCGGCGTGTGGTTCGTGGTGATCGGCGTCTTCGAGATCGTGTCCTCATTCGGCATTCGCAAAGCGTCCAAACAACTCAGTGGTTAAGGCATAGCGCCGGTCTGAGCCAACTACTACACTGTGTCGTAGCTGGCCGTAATCTCAGGAGATGACAATGAATGTCGTCGATATTTCGCGGTGGCAGTTCGGTATCACAACCGTCTACCACTTCATCTTCGTGCCGCTCACCATCGGCCTGGCCCCCCTGCTCGCCATCATGCAGACGGTGTGGGTGGCCACCGGCAACGCCGCGTGGTATCGCCTCACCAAGTTCTTCGGCAAGTTGTTCCTGATCAACTTCGCCATCGGCGTGGCGACGGGAATCGTTCAGGAGTTTCAGTTCGGCATGAACTGGAGCGAGTATTCGCGGTTTGTCGGCGACATCTTCGGCGCCCCGCTGGCGATGGAGGGCCTGTTCGCCTTCTTCTTCGAGTCCACCTTCATCGGCCTGTGGATCTTCGGCTGGAGCCGGCTGCCGCGGCTGGTGCACCTGGCGTGCATCTGGATCGTGGCGCTCGGCGTCAACGTGTCCGCCTTCTTCATCATCGTGGCGAACTCGTTCATGCAGCACCCGGTCGGCGCGCACTACAACCCGGTGACGCGCCGCGCCGAGTTGGACAGCATTTCCGCGCTGCTCCGCAATAACACTGCGCTGGCTGCGTTTTCGCACACCGTGACCGGATCCTTGCTGACCGCCGGGACGTTCGTCGCGGCCGTCAGCGCCTGGTGGCTGGTCCGCTCGCGCAAGCCGGGGGCCGCCCTCCCTGAGGCGGACGCCCGCACCGTGTTTCGGCCCGCGGCCATCCTGGGATGCTGGGTGGTGCTGCTCGCCGCCGTCGGCCTGTTCTTCACCGGCGACCGCCAGGGCAAGCTGATGTTCGTTCAGCAACCGATGAAGATGGCGTCGGCGGAAACGCTGTGCGACACCCAGACAGATCCCGACTTCTCGATCCTGACCGTCGGCCGGCACAACAACTGTGACGGCGTCAAAGGCGTCATCCAGGTCCCCTACGTGCTGCCGTTCCTCGCTGAGGGACGATTCGACGGCGTGACGCTGCAGGGGGTGCGCAACATCCAGCAGGACTTCGAGCACCGCTTCGGGCCCAACGACTACCGGCCCAACCTGTTCGTCACCTACTGGTCGTTCCGCGCGATGATCGGGTTCCTGGCCATTCCGGTGTTGTTCGCGCTGGCGACGTTGTGGTTCACCCGGGGCGGCCGGGCGCCCAACCAGCGCTGGTTCTCCTGGCTGGCGCTGCTCACCATTCCCACACCGTTCCTGGCCAACATCTCCGGGTGGGTCTTCACCGAAATGGGCCGCCAGCCGTGGATCGTCGTCCCGAACCCGACCGGCGACCAGCAGGTTCGGTTCACCGTTCACGAGGCCGTGTCCAACCACGCCCCCGGTATGGTCGTCACCTCCCTGGTGACGTTCACCCTCGTGTACGCGGTGCTGGCGGTCATCTGGTTCTGGCTGCTCAAGCGCTACATCGTCGAAGGGCCGCAGGAACACGACGCGGAACCGGCACCGCCTCGCGCACCCAGCGACGACGAGGTGGCCCCACTCTCGTTCGCGTATTAAGGAGCTGACCGGTGGCATTGCAACAGTTGTGGTTTGGCATCATCGGATTGCTGTTTCTCGGTTTCTTCATCCTGGAGGGCTTCGACTTCGGCGTCGGCATGCTGATGGAGCCGTTCGCGCGCACGGGCACCGGTGAGCCGGAACTGCAGCGGCGCACCGTGCTCAACACCATCGGCCCGGTCTGGGACGGCAACGAAGTGTGGCTGATCACCGGCGGCGCGGCGATGTTCGCCGCATTTCCCGGCTGGTACGCCACGGTGTTCTCCACGCTGTATCTCCCGCTGCTGGCGATCCTGTTCGGCATGATCCTGCGGGCCGTGGCGATCGAATGGCGCGGCAAGGTCGACGACACGAAATGGCGCGGCTGGGCCGATTTCGGGATCGCCGCCGGGTCGTGGCTGCCCGCCGTGCTGTGGGGCGTGGCGTTCGCCATCCTGGTCCGCGGCCTGCCGGTGGACGCCGCCGGCCACGTCAACCTGTCGATCACCGACGTGCTCAACCCCTACACCCTGCTGGGCGGCCTGGCCACCGCGGGGCTGTTCTTGTTCTACGGCGCGGTGTTCGTCGGCCTGAAGACGTCGGGCACGATCCGCGACGACGCGCACCGATTCGCGGTGCGGCTGTCGCTTCCGGTCACCGGACTGGTTGCGGCATTTGGGCTTTGGACCCAGCTGGCGCACGGCAAGGGCTGGACCTGGCTGGTGCTGGGGGTCGCGGTCGTCGCGCAGCTGGCCGCGGTGCTGTTGGTGTGGCGGCGCGCGTCGGACGGCTGGGCTTTCGCCTGCACCGCCTTGGTGGTCGCCGCCGTCGTCGTCCTGCTGTTCGGCTCGCTGTATCCGAACCTGGTGCCCTCGACGCTGAACAGCCAATGGAACGTGACGATCTACAACGCCTCGTCGACCCCCTACACCCTCAAGATCATGACCTGGGTGACCGCGATCATGGCGCCGCTGACGGTCGTCTACCAGGCGTGGACGTATTGGGTGTTCCGGCAACGGATCTCGTCGGACCGGATACCGCCGCCCATCGGCCTGGCGAGGCGTCCGTCCTGAGCAGCCGGGCACCGCTTGACCCGCGGCTGTGGCGGGCATCGACCGCGTTGCGGCGCTATCTGGTCGCCAGCGTGGTCTGCGGGGTCGCGATCTCGGGCTGCGCGATCGGTTCGGCGATCGTGCTGGCGAGCACCGTCGCGCGCGTCGTCGGCGATCCCTCGGCGCGCGGCCCGCGCTCCTGGCTGGCACCGCTGTCGATCCTGTTGGCGCTGTGGGTCTTTCGCACGGTGACGCAGTGGCTGCAGGCCCGCCTGGGTCAGCGCGGCTCCAGCGCGGTCATCGCCGACCTCAACGGTCAGGTTCTCGCGGCGGTGACCGCGCGCCAGCCACGCGAGCTCGCCACCCAGCGCGACGCCGCCGCGGTCGTGGTCACCCGCGGGCTCGACGGGTTGCGCCCGTACTTCGCGGGATACCTGCCCACCCTGCTGCTCGCCGCGATCCTGACCCCGGCGACCGTCGCCGTGATCGCCGCCTATGACCTGAAATCGACGGTGATCGTGGCGATCACCCTGCCCCTGATACCGATCTTCATGGTGCTGATCGGCATCGCGACCGCCGACCGCTCGGCGGCGGCGCTGGAGGCCATGACGACCCTGCAGGCCCGGTTGCTGGACCTGATCGCCGGCATCCCGACGCTGCGGGCGCTGGGACGCGGCCGGGGCCCCGAACAGCGCATCGCCGAACTGGCTGCCGCCCACCGGCGCTCGGCGATGGCGACGCTGCGGATCGCCTTCCTGTCGGCGCTGGCGCTCGAATTGCTGGCCACCCTGGGCGTCGCGCTGATCGCGGTCGGTATCGGCCTTCGCCTGGTGTTCGGCGAGATGACCCTGACCACCGGGCTGACGGTGCTGCTGCTGGCGCCGGACGTCTATTGGCCGCTGCGCCGGATCGGCGTGGAATTCCATGCCGCCCAGGACGGTAGGACCGCCGCCGACAAGGCGTTCGCCCTCATCGGCGAACCGGCCGGCCCGGCGGGGCGCGACGCGACGGTGAACGCGCGCGGCAGCGAGATCCGCGTGGAAAACCTCAGCGTGGTCGGCCGGGACGGCGACGCGCCGCGCGATCTCACCGCGCTCATCGAACCCGGCCGGGTGACGGTGCTGACCGGGCCCAACGGCGCCGGCAAGAGCACCACGCTGCAGGCCATCGCCGGGATCACCGTGCCGTCCTCGGGGCGGGTCAGCGTGCGCGGGGCCGAGGTCACCGACCTCGACCCTGCGGCATGGTGGCGGCAGCTGTCCTGGCTGCCGCAGCGCCCGGTGCTGGTCCCCGGCACCGTGCGCGACAACCTGCTCCTGCTGGGGCCGGTCGCCGACCTCGACCGGGCCTGTGCCGCATCCGGTTTCGACGCGGTGCTCGCCGACCTGCCCGATGGGATGGACACCCGGCTGGGGCGCGAGGGCGTCGGGCTGTCGCTGGGACAGCGCCAACGGCTCGGACTCGCTCGTGCGCTCGCGTCGGCGGCCCCGGTNAGATGGGTAGAAGAGACAGGCGCAGGCGGTTGCTGCTGGCCCGCGCCGTGCTTGCACCGGCCCGCATCGTGCTGCTCGACGAGCCGACCGAGCACCTCGACGCGACCGACGCCGAACGGGTGCTGCGCGACTTGCTGGGCCCGAAGTCCACGCTGCTGCCGGCCGGACGGACCGTCGTGGTGGCAACTCACCACTTGCCCAAGGACATTCGCTGTCGCGAGCTGCGGCTCACAGGTGGCGCCGGCGCGGCATGAACTCCAGCGTCAACAACACCACCACCAGCGGAAGCAGCTGCGTCATCGAGACCAGCGCGTAGCGGCGAGCGTCCATGGCGTGGAACTTGCGCACGTAGCGGAACAGCGATTCCAGCGCGATCAGCGGGTCGAGAATGTGGATCAGCCGGTAAAAGACGCGCTGGGCCCGGCCGCGATCCTTGTCCTCGAAGATCTCGGGGAACGCCGCGAACGACAGCGATACCCGCTGCGCGCCGGCGTCTTTGGCGGCCATGATCATGTCGACGCTGAGCCGCTCGTCGATGCCGTTCGGCGATCCGCGGCGACGCCACGGCACGTCGAGGCTGACGTCGCTGCCACCGCCGGCGGTCGCGTACCGATGGAAGCCCTGCACGAGCCCCTCGGCGTCCCGGGCGATGATGAGCTTGATGCCGGGGAACCGGCCCTCCAGCACGCCGTCGAGGTTCATGTAGAAGCCGCGATCGTGGTGGGCGCCGCTGGGGGACGCGCGCACCACGTCGGTCAGCTCCGCATGCAGCTTGTCGTCGAGGCCCTGCTCGTCCACGATTTCGGTGGTGATGCCGAAGTTGTGGGTGCGCTTCACGGCCTGCCGCAGGTTGCGGAACTTGCGGCCCACCATCTCGAAGGCGGCCACGTCGACGACGACGTCGCGGCCGATCGGTATGGCCCGCAGCGATTGCCCGATGACCGCGGGGTCACGCCACAACTCGAGTCGCCGCTCGCTGCAGCCCACGACCGCGATCCGCCAGCCGTGGGTGTGACACATGGCGGCGAAGTCGGCGACCAACTCGGGGAATTTCGCTTCGTCGCCGACGGGGTCGCCGCCGACCGCGGCATACCCCAGCCGGGTCCGATACGCCAACGCGGCCGTCCGGTCGGCGGTGAAGTGGTAGCACTTGCCGGTCTGCATCGCGAAGGGCGCCAGTGGGTCGTCGGCGGTGACATCGATCAACGACCACACCCGGGGCAGGTCCGCGGCTCGCGGATGCGCCGAGGTGGGCCACATCAACGCGATCCCGGACCCGACGATCAGCGCATCGCCCAGCAGGTCGAAGGACAGCACGTGCGCGCCCAGCCCCGCCACGACGAACAGCGCGGCGGCGGTGGCGTGCGTGGTCGTCACCGGGCGGCCGAGGAAGATGCCGCGGGCGATGAACGCCACCGCGCCCAGGATCGTCAGCGACCAGCCCAGCCGATCCGTGCAATCCCAATCCGGCTGCTGGTGGTGTCGGGCGAGGATGCCAACCAGCCAGCCCGCAGCGCAGAGCAAGGCCAACGCCCCGATCCAGCGGGCGGCCAGTGAATCGACGTGGACGACAACGCGTTCTCGGGCGCGGGGCTTCGCTGCGACGTCGACCGGTCCGTTCACTTTCACCTCCCGATGCGATCAGCTCCCACTTCGCACCGAATACCCGGCTGATCAGAACTTACGCCCGATTGCGGCCGCGGTGGGCCAAAATCAGGCGGTCTTCCTGCGGGTATGCCGTACTGTGACCTGTCTATCGCTGGGAGGGCGGGAAATATAACAGCAGGCCTTCCTGCGCCACGGTGGCGATGGCTTGGCCGGCCGGGTCGAAAAAGTGCCCGGTGCCCAGCCCACGCGAATCCGCGGCCACCGGCGACGACGTGGAGTACAGCACCCAGTCGTTGAAGTTGACCTGCCGGTGAAACCACACGGAGTGGTTGGCGGACGCGGCGAAAATGCGGTCGAACCCCCACGACAGCCCGTGGGTGGTGATGACCGAGTCCAGCACGGTGGTGTCCGAGGAGAACAGCATGGTCGCGGTGTGCAGCACCGGGTCTTCGGGCAGCACACCCAGCGCCTTCATCCAGACCCTGTTGTGCGGCAGCCGCTCGCCCTTGTCGCGCATGACCCAGGAGGGATCGTTGGTGAAGCGCCATTCGATCGGCTGCAGGGCGTTGACGAAGTGCGGGACGACCTTTTCGTAGCCGCGCAACAGCTCGCCGAGCGACGGCTGCGTATGGGGCTGTGCCACCTGCGGCGGGTCGACGGCGTGCTCGAGACCGGGGCCGCCCGACATGTACGAGATCAGCGCCGAGGACAACACCATGCCGTCCTGTACCGCGTCGACGCGCCGGTTGGCGAAGCGCCGCTCGTCGCGCAGCCGCGTCACGTGGAATTCGATGTCCTTGGCGGTGTCTCCACCGTTGACGAAGTGCACGGACAGCGCGCTGGGCGGCAGGCCGTCCTGGGTCAGCGTGCGGCTGCTGGCGACGAACGACTGCGCCATGAGCTGCCCGCCGAAGGTGCGCATCGGATTCTTGCTGGGATGGGATCCGACGAACCGGTCCTCGGCGACCCGGTGGAGGTCGAGTATCGCCAGCAGTTCCTCGAAATCAGAATTGGTGCTGATCGCGGCATCTCCTATGGGTCCTGCGGGTCTTTGCGCTAGACGTCGTCCTCCCCGATCCGGTGCACATGGATCAGATTGGTCGACCCTACTGTGCCAGGTGGCGCGCCGGCGACGATGACCACCAGGTCACCGCGCTTGTAGCGACCGAGCTCGAGCAGCGACTTGTCCACCTGGCGGATCATGCCGTCGGTCGACGTCATCATCGGGACGATGAAGGTCTCGGTGCCCCAGGTCATGGCGAGCTGGCTGCGCACCTCGGGCCACGCGGTGAAGGCGAGCAGCGGCAGCGGGGTGTGCAGGCGCGCCAGCCGCTTCACGGTGTCACCCGATTGGGTGAAGGCGACCAAGGCCTTCGCGTCGAGCCGCTCGCCGATGTCGCGGGCGGCGTAGGAGATCACGCCGCGTTTGGTGCGGGGCACATGCGTCAACGGCGGCGCGGCGGTGGAGTTCTCCTCGACCGCGCACACGATGCGCGACATCGTCCGAACCGCGGCCATCGGATACTTGCCCACCGACGTCTCCCCCGACAGCATCAACGCGTCGGCGCCGTCGAGCACGGCGTTGGCCACGTCGGACGCCTCGGCCCGGGTGGGCCGCGAGTTTTCGATCATCGAGTCGAGCATCTGGGTCGCCACGATGACGGGTTTCGCGTTCTCCCTGGCGATTTGGATCGCCCGCTTCTGCACCAGCGGGACCTCTTCGAGGGGCAGCTCGACGCCCAGGTCGCCGCGGGCCACCATGATGGCGTCGAACGCCAGCACGATGGCTTCCAGGTTGTCGACCGCCTCGGGCTTTTCCAGCTTGGCGATCACCGGTACCCGCCGCCCGATCCGGTCCATCACCTCGTGCACGAGCTCGACGTCGGACGGCGAGCGCACGAATGACAGCGCAACCAGGTCGACTCCCAGGTTCAGCGCGAAGGTGAGGTCCTCGATGTCCTTGTCGGACAAGGCGGGGGCGGACACGTTCACGCCGGGCAGCGAGAGGCCCTTGTTGTTGCTCACCGGGCCGCCTTCGACGACGGTGCACACCACGTCGTCGCCGTCGACGGCCTCCACCACCAGGCAGACCTTGCCGTCGTCGACCAGGATGCGGTCACCGACCACGGCGTCCTTGGCCAACTTTTTGTAGGTGGTCGACACGCGGTCGTGGCTGCCTTCGCACTCGGCGACGGTGATGCGGACCGTTTCCCCGTCGGCCCAAAACGTGGGGCCGGTGGCGAAGCGTCCCAGCCTGATCTTGGGGCCCTGCAGGTCGGCGAGCACACCGACCGCGCGGCCGGTCGTGTCGGAGGCGGCCCGCACGCGGTCGTAGGCGGCCTTGTGGTCGGCGTAGTCCCCGTGGCTGAAGTTCATTCGAGCGACGTCCATTCCGGCCTCTACCAGCGCCAGGATCAGTTCGTCGGAGTTTGTTGCCGGGCCTAAAGTGCAGACGATCTTCCCGCGTCTACTCACGGCGAACCAGCATAGTCGTGCGGCGCGGGCGCAGCCCGAGTTAACCGATCGGACGCAGGGCGGCTACCCACTGAGGACGGTCGGGACAAGCGGGAAGCCCGGCAGGTTGCGCAGCACCGTCCACGCGATCGCCACGGCTGTGATCGTCACCACCGCGGGCGTCGACAGCACCGGCTGGCCCCGCCGGCGACGCAGCAGAATCCAGCCGGCCAGCGCCGGGATGGCGAACAGGAGGAAGACGTTGTCGTTGATGGTGGCCATCAGGTCACCGTGCAGCAGGTCGTGCGTCATGCGAAGGCCACCGCACAACGGGCAGTTCCAGCCGGTGAGCCACTTGAACGGGCACAGCGGATACACCGAATGCGTGTTGTGCGGATCGACCAGCGCGACGTAGCCGACCGCGCCTGCCAGCAGCGCGCCGGTGCCCGCCGCGGCGTGAGTCCGATTCACGTTCCCAACCTTAGTGCGCCGAACGTCGACTAGTTGCGGGGCAAACCGCCCGCGCATCTCGCGCAACAACCCGACGTTGGACGAACCATTGGGCCAGTGTGAATCCTGGGCGACGACACGCCGACGAAGTTCGCCACCAGCTCACACGGAAACGCCCTGAGTTCACACTCGACCCGCCACCGCGGCGTGGACCCGGCGGATGCGGGCCGGCACTTCCCGCCGCGGGCGCGGCGCTAGCGGCCGCGTCGGTTTCGCAGCCGGAAGCTCAATCGCCTCCGCGTTGAGCCGGCCGAGGTGTCCACCACGGCATCTTCGGCATCGGCGTCGGACTCGGGTTCCGAGTCGGCTTCGGGCTCTTCATCTTTGGGCTTGGTAACCTCGGGCTCGTTCTCTAGCTCTTCGGCTTCGGGTTCAGCAACCTCGGCCTGCTCGGCGTCCGTCGCGACGGNGAACCGCCGGTCCACATAGATCAACGCGACGAAAACCAGGACGTCCCAGATCAACTCGTAGAGGAATGTCGGGTGCACCACGAGCGCGACCTGCCCGGTCGAGACACCGTCGAGCGAATGCGGGTCGACGTATCCGGAAGGGTCGCGCCGGTAGAAGATCTCCAAACCCCACGGCACCGTGGTTTCCCGGCCGTAGAGCTCCTGGTTGAAATAGTTGCCGAGCCGGCCGATGGCCTGCGCCAGGATGATTCCCGGCGCGATGGCGTCGCCGAAGGCGGGCAGCGGAATTCCGCGACGCCGGCAGGCGATCCACGCGCCGACGCCGCCCAGCGCCACCGCACCCCAGATGCCCAGGCCGCCGTCCCAGATGCGCAGCGCCGCGCCGAACCCGGCGCCGCCCGGGCCCCAATAGGTCTGCCAGTCGGTGGCCAGGTGATAGAGCCGGCCGCCCACCAAACCGAACGGCACGGCCCACAGCGCGATGTCGTAGATGACGCCGCGCTGGCCGCCGCGGGCCTCCCAGCGCCGGTCGCCGATCATCAGCGCAACCACGATGCCGGTGATGATGAACAGCGCGTAGGCGCGAATGGGCAGCGGCCCGAGGTGCCACACACCCCGCGGCGGGCTGGGGAAATATGCGAGCACGTGCGTCACGAGTCGGCCGTCCGTTGCCGCACACCCGTGGCCAGCTCCCCGGTCAGCGCCCGCAGGGCGGGCAGGCCGCCCTCGCCCAAGGCCGACACCAGCGCGGACCCGACGATGACACCGTCGGCGTAGCTGCCGATCTGCGCGGCCTGCTCCCGCGACCGCACACCCAGGCCGACGCCGACGGGTATGTCGGACACCTCCCTGACCCGGCGCACCAATTCGGGCGCGGCCTGCGACACCGCGTTACGCGCCCCGGTGACACCCATCGTCGAGGCGGCATAGACGAAGCCGCGCGAAGCCTCGACCGTGGTCACCAGCCGCTCCGGCGTCGAGGAGGGCGCTATCAAAAAGATGCGATCCAGCCGATGCGCCTCGGAGGCCGCCAGCCACTGCCCGGCTTCGTCGGGGATGAGGTCGGGGGTGATCAGNGGTCTCGGCGGTTTCGGGCTCTGCGACCTCCGTTTCCGGGGCTTCGGCCTCCGTCTTCACGGCCTCGGCCTCGGCGTCCGCCTCGACGGGCTGCACCGGTTTCGACCGCCCACGCGCAATCAGCCTTTTCGCCGACTTGCCCGTCGCCAGGACACCGGCGACCGTGGCCGCCGCCACCACCGAAGCGCCGGTAATCGGCTCGGGTTCGGATTCGGCTTGCGGCTTGGGTGCCGGCGCATCCTCGGGCACCGGATGGTCGGCGTGCAGGCTCGCGGGGTCTTCGCGGCCCTTCGGCGCCAGGATGATGTAGACCACGGCCCCGATGAACACGAACGTCGACGTGAACACGTTGATCCGGATCCCGGCGATCAGCGTGGCCGTGTCGTTGCGCAGCAGCTCGACGCCGAAACGCCCGACGCAGTAGCCGGCGACATACAACGCGAACAGCCGCCCGTGACCGAACTTGAACCGCCGGTCCACATAGATCAACGCGACGAAAACCAGGACGTCCCAGATCAACTCGTAGAGGAATGTCGGGTGCACCACGAGCGCGACCTGCCCGGTCGAGACACCGTCGAGCGAATGCGGGTCGACGTATCCGGAAGGGTCGCGCCGGTAGAAGATCTCCAAACCCCACGGCACCGTGGTTTCCCGGCCGTAGAGCTCCTGGTTGAAATAGTTGCCGAGCCGGCCGATGGCCTGCGCCAGGATGATTCCCGGCGCGATGGCGTCGCCGAAGGCGGGCAGCGGAATTCCGCGACGCCGGCAGGCGATCCACGCGCCGACGCCGCCCAGCGCCACCGCACCCCAGATGCCCAGGCCGCCGTCCCAGATGCGCAGCGCCGCGCCGAACCCGGCGCCGCCCGGGCCCCAATAGGTCTGCCAGTCGGTGGCCAGGTGATAGAGCCGGCCGCCCACCAAACCGAACGGCACGGCCCACAGCGCGATGTCGTAGATGACGCCGCGCTGGCCGCCGCGGGCCTCCCAGCGCCGGTCGCCGATCATCAGCGCAACCACGATGCCGGTGATGATGAACAGCGCGTAGGCGCGAATGGGCAGCGGCCCGAGGTGCCACACACCCCGCGGCGGGCTGGGGAAATATGCGAGCACGTGCGTCACGAGTCGGCCGTCCGTTGCCGCACACCCGTGGCCAGCTCCCCGGTCAGCGCCCGCAGGGCGGGCAGGCCGCCCTCGCCCAAGGCCGACACCAGCGCGGACCCGACGATGACACCGTCGGCGTAGCTGCCGATCTGCGCGGCCTGCTCCCGCGACCGCACACCCAGGCCGACGCCGACGGGTATGTCGGACACCTCCCTGACCCGGCGCACCAATTCGGGCGCGGCCTGCGACACCGCGTTACGCGCCCCGGTGACACCCATCGTCGAGGCGGCATAGACGAAGCCGCGCGAAGCCTCGACCGTGGTCACCAGCCGCTCCGGCGTCGAGGAGGGCGCTATCAAAAAGATGCGATCCAGCCGATGCGCCTCGGAGGCCGCCAGCCACTGCCCGGCTTCGTCGGGGATGAGGTCGGGGGTGATCAGGCCGTGCCCGCCGGCCGCCGCCAGATCCCGGGCGAACGCGTCAACGCCATAGCGCAGCACCGGATTCCAGTACGTCATCACCACCGCGCGACCGCCGGCCGCGCTGATCGCGTCGACCGCGGCCAGCGTGTCCCGGACCCGCACGCCCCCGTGCAGCGCGGCCTCGGTCGCCCGGGCGATGGTCGGGCCGTCCATGCCCGGATCCGAATACGGCACGCCGACTTCGATGATGTCGCAACCGGATTCGACGAGGGCGATCATCGCGTCGATGGAGGTGGGCACGTCGGGGTAGCCGGTGGGCAGGTAACCGATCAGCGCCGCGCGGTTGTCGGCGCGGCAGGACTCGAAAGCCGGGCCCAGCCGGCTCGCCTGGCTCTGTTGCACGGTCATTGCTCGTCGGGCCCCAAAATGCCGAACCACTTCGCGGCCGTCGCGACGTCCTTGTCGCCGCGGCCCGACAGGTTGACCACGATGACGGCGCCGCTGCCCAACTCGGCACCGAGCCGCAGCGCCCCGGCGACCGCGTGCGCCGATTCGATGGCCGGGATGATGCCTTCGGTACGGCACAGCAGGCCGAACGCGTCCATCGCCTCGGCGTCGGTGATGGGCCGGTACT
The DNA here is from genome assembly GCF_900078675.2 of Mycobacterium interjectum. Classification (GTDB taxonomy): domain Bacteria; phylum Actinomycetota; class Actinomycetes; order Mycobacteriales; family Mycobacteriaceae; genus Mycobacterium; species Mycobacterium interjectum. Next base: position 781,214 of record NZ_LT546237.1, on the reverse strand, counting down.
CGGCGCGTCCGGTTTCCCGGAGCCAGGCGTGTTCGGGACCCACGCCGGGATAGTCCAGACCCGCTGAGATGGAATGGGATTCGACCGTCTGGCCGTCCTCGTCCTGCAGCAGGTAGGAGTACGACCCCTGGAAGGCCCCGGGCGAACCGCCGCTGAACGTCGCCGCATGCCTGCCGGTCTCGACGCCGTCGCCGGCGGCCTCGAAGCCGACCAGCCGCACGCCGGGATCGTCGATGAAAGCGTGAAAGATCCCGATCGCATTGGAGCCCCCGCCGATGCACGCGGTGACCGCGTCGGGCAGCCTGCCCGCCTGCGCCTGGATCTGCACGCGCGTCTCGAGGCCGATGACGCGCTGGAAGTCGCGAACCATGGTGGGGAAAGGGTGCGGTCCCGCCGCGGTGCCAAAGCAGTAGTACGTGTTGTCGGCGTTGGTAACCCAGTCGCGGAACGCCTCGTTGATGGCGTCCTTGAGCGTGCGGGAACCGGTTTCCACCGAGACGACCTCGGCGCCCAGCAGCCGCATCCGGGCCACGTTGAGCGCCTGCCGGGCGGTGTCGACGGCGCCCATGTAGACCACGCAATCGAGTCCGAGCAACGCGCACGCGGTGGCCGTGGCCACGCCGTGCTGCCCGGCGCCGGTCTCGGCGATCACCCGGTTCTTGCCCATCCGTTTGGCCAACAGCGCCTGCCCGAGCACGTTGTTGATCTTGTGAGAACCGGTGTGGTTCAGGTCTTCTCGCTTGAGGAAGATCCGCGCCGAGCCGGCGTGCTCGGACAGGCGGGTGGCCTCGTACAGCGGCGACGGCCGGCCGGTGTAGTTGGCCTGCAGCTCGTCGAGGGTGTCGAGGAAGTCGGGGTTGACGCGCTCCTTCTCGTAGGCGGCGGTGACCTCTTCGATCACCGCCATCAGCGCCTCGGCGACGTAGCGGCCGCCATAACCACCGGGGCCGCCGAAATGACCACCCGGATCGGGGTCGTGGCGGGTGGGTTCGGCGATGGCCGCACTCGAAAGCGGAAGCTCCGGGCGGGTCAGGTCTACCATCACCAATTCTCGACGCGGGGACAGCTCATCGGCGGCTAGCGCGACGGTTTGGGGCAGGACGGATGGGTGCCCGCGGTGACCAGATCGGCGACCGCCGCGCGCGGGTCGCCGCTCTTGACCAGACCCTCGCCGACCAGAACCGCGTCGGCGCCGGCGCCGGCGTAGGCCAGCAGGTCGCCGGTGCCGCGCACGCCGGATTCGGCGATCCGGATCACGTTGCTGGGCAGCCCCGGCGCGATGCGGGCGAAGCAATCCCGGTCCACCTCCAGCGTGGCGAGGTCGCGGGCGTTGACGCCGATCACGTTGGCCCCGGCCTTCAGCGCCCGGTCGGCCTCTTCCTCGGTGTGCACTTCGACCAGGGCCGTCATGCCGAGGGATTCGGTGCGGTCCAGCATCGACACCAACGCCGACTGTTCCAACGCGGCGACGATCAGCAACAGCATGTCGGCGCCGTGCGCGCGCGCCTCGTGGATCTGATAGGGCTGCACGACAAAGTCTTTGCGCAACACCGGGATTGACACCGCGGCCCGCACCACGTCAAGGTCGTCGAGCGAGCCGCAGAAGCGCCGCTCCTCGGTCAGCACGCTGATGATCCGGGCGCCGCCGTCTTCGTAGGCCTGGGCCAGCTTCGCCGGATCGGCAATGGGCGCTAGCGAACCCGCCGACGGGCTGGCGCGCTTGACCTCGGCGATGACACCGATACCGGGCTCGCGCAAGGCGGCCATCACGTCCAGCGGCGGTGGCGCCGCCGCGGCGGCCGCCTTGATTTCGGCCAGGCTGACAATGGCTTCGCGCGCGGCAACGTCGGCCCGGACTCCCTCGAGGATGGAGTCAAGCACGGATGCCGGACTCATGCCTGTCGTTCCTTCCCATTGCCATCACACTGTCGCCACGATTACTTAGCCGATTTCGATGACGTCAATGAAGGGTAGCGACCGTCACCGCGCGGCCCGTCACCGACCCTCGCTGTCGGACTCGCGGGCCCGATCGGTCGGGTCACGTCCCTCATCAAGCGCATCCCAGATCATCCGCTCCGACATCTCCGAGTTCCCCGGCTTTTCGCTGCCCTCCAGCATCGACCCGCCGGCGTCTTCGCGTCGCGCATTCGATCGGCGGGTCGCGGGCGCGGCGTATTTCGTTGCGCTTTCGCGGACCAGGTTCCCTGACCGCATCAACAGCACGGCCGCGGCCAGCGTGCACACCGCGGCGGCGACCGCGATCCCGGCCCCCCAGTACCGCCGCTCGCTTCCGACCAGGAACATCACCGGGATATGCGCCAGGTCGGCGCCGCGCACCCCCACGTCGGGAATCACCCACAAGCTGACCCCGAGATAGCCGACCGCCAGGCTGGCCGCCGCCAGCAGCCCCGCCAGCAGCCGGAGCGGCCACCCGCGCACGGCGAGTGCCGCCAGGGCGGTGGCCAGCATGAGCACCGCCAACGGCAGCAGCGCCGACGACCATGTCGCCCCGGACAGCGTCACCTGCTTCGGCTGGCCCAGCCCGTCGAACGAACGGACCACCACCCACGGCAGCCGCGACGCCACCCACAGCGCCGCCGCGGCCGCCAACAACAGCAGCTGGGCGACGACGATCGTGACCCGGCCCGCCCGGGCCGGGCGCGCATCAGCCATTGCGGCCCGGCAGCGGCGCCGTCAGCGTCTCGGCGGCCGCGATCGCGTTGAGCACCGCCCGCGCCTTGTTGGAGGCCTCGGTGTACTCGTAGGGGCCGTTGGAATCGGCCACCACCCCACCGCCGGCCTGAACGAAGGCGGTGCCGTCGCGCATCAACGCGGTGCGGATGGCGATCGCGAAGTCGGCGTTGCCGGCGAAGTCGAGGTAGCCGACCACGCCGCCGTACAGGCCGCGGCGCGTCTTCTCCACCTCTTCGATCAGCTCCATGGCCCGCACCTTGGGCGCGCCCGACAGCGTGCCGGCCGGGAAGCAGGCCGTCACCGCGTCCAGCGCGGTCCGGCCCTGGCCGAGCATCCCGGTGACCGTCGACACCAGATGCATCACGTGGCTATAGCGCTCGATGTGGCTGTAGTCGTCGACGCGCACCGTGCCGGGCGTGCAGACGCGGCCGAGGTCGTTGCGGCCCAGGTCCACGAGCATCAAATGCTCGGCCCGTTCCTTGTCGTCGGCCAGCAATTCCTTTTCCAGCAACTGGTCCTCTTCGTCGGTCTGCCCGCGCCAGCGTGTTCCGGCGATCGGGTGTGTCGTCGCCCAGCCGTCGGCGACGGTGACCAGCGCCTCCGGGCTGGATCCGACGATCGAAAAGTCGGTTGCCCCAGCGCTATTGGGCACGTGCAACAGATACATGTAGGGGCTTGGGTTGGTGGCGCGCAGCATCCGGTACACGTCGATGGGATCGACGTGGGTGTCCATCTCGAAGCGCTGCGAGGGCACCACCTGGAAGGCCTCGCCGGCGGCGATCTGCTCGACGAGGTAGTCGACGATCTTGCCGTACTCCTCGACGGTGCGCTGCGCCCGGAACCGCGGCTCCGGCTTGCCGAACGTGGCCACCGTCGAGGGCAGCGGCTGACCCAGCGCGCCGGTCATCACGTCCAGCCGGGCGACCGCGTCGTCGTAGGCCTCGTCGACACGCTCGTCGGTGCCGTTCCAGTTCACGGCGTTGGCGATCAGCGTGATGGTGCCCTCGTGGTGGTCGACGGCAGCCAGGTCGGTGGCGAGCAGCAGCACCATGTCGGGCAACGACAGGTCGTCGACGGCCAGCTCGGGCAGCCGTTCCAGGCGGCGCACCAGGTCGTAGGCGAAGAACCCGACCATGCCGCCCGACAGCGGCGGCAGCCCGGGCATCGCGGCCGTGGCCAGCAGCGCCAGGGTGTCCCGCAGCGCGCGCAGCGGGTCCCCGC
>NZ_LT546237.1:764970-775922 GCF_900078675.2 Mycobacterium interjectum | reverse complement strand
CCCGCCGGTCGGCGCGTCCCGCGGCACGGCGCCCAGCCACACGGCCTCGCCGTCGCGCACGGTCAGCGCCGACGGCGCGCCCGCGCCCACGAACGACCATCGCGACCACGACCGCCCGTTCTCGGCGGATTCGAGCAGGAACGTGCCGGGCCGGTTCGCGGCGAGTTTGCGGTAGGCCGACAGCGGAGTCTCGCTGTCGGCCAAGACCTTGCGGGTCACCGGAACCACACGGTGCTCCGCCGCAAGATGGCGGAACTCCTCCCGTGACGTGGTGGCGGCGAGGTGGGCGTGCACCGACCCATCCTCCCAGATGGGGTCGGGCGGCTCGCGAGCGTAGCGTGTCGCCCATGAAACCTGGTGACACCGTGGCCGACTTCGAGCTCCCCGACCAGACGGGTACGCCCCGCAAGCTCAGCGCCCTCCTCGCCGACGGGCCGGTGGTCCTGTTCTTCTACCCCGCCGCGATGACGCCCGGCTGCACCAAGGAGGCCTGCCACTTCCGCGACCTGGCCGCAGAATTCGCCGCCGTCGGGGCCAGCCGGGTCGGCATCAGCGCCGACCCCGTGGAGAAGCAGGCCAAGTTCGCCGACCTGCGCAAGTTCGACTACCCGCTGCTGTCGGACACCGAGGGCGCCGTCGCCACGCAGTTCGGCGTGAAGCGCGGCCTGCTCGGCAAGCTGATGCCGGTCAAGCGCACGACGTTCGTCATCGACACCGATCGCAGGGTGCTCGACGTCATCGCCAGCGAATTCAGCATGGACACCCATGCCGACAAGGCGCTTCAGACGCTGCGGGCGCGGTCCTCGGCTTAGCGGATCCGCCCCGGCCTGGCGCCCGTCAGGGGATCACCGCCAAGAACACGTACGCGGCGAGCAACACCAGGTGTACCTCGCCCTGCAGCCGCGTGGCCCGGCCGGGCACCACGGTCAGCATGCTGATCACCACCGTCAGCGCGAGCAGCACCAGCTGGGTGGGCGCCAGGCCGAGCACCAGCGGGCCCTTGAGCCAGATGCTGGCCAACGCGATGGCCGGGATGGTCAGCCCGATGCTGGCCATCGCCGAACCATAGGCCAGGTTCAGGCTGGTCTGGATGCGGCCGCGCCGCGCCGCGCGCACGGCCGCGAGCGTCTCGGGCAGCAGCACCAGCATCGCGATCACCACCCCGACGAACGTCTGCGGGAAGCCGGCCGCGGTCACCAGGCGTTCGACCGCCGGCGATTCCTGTTCGGCCAGACCCACCACCGCGACCAGCGCGACCAGCAGCAGCACCAGGCTGGTCAGCGCCGCACGGGCGGTCGGCGGATCGGCGTGGTTCTCGTCCTCCTCGAAGAGCTTTTTTTGGCCCCGCTGCGCGACGGGCAGAAAAAAGTCGCGATGCCGGACGGTCTGGGTGAAGACGAACAGCAGGTACAGCAGCAGCGACGCGACCGCGGCGAAGATCAGCTGCCCGGGCGAGAACTCCTTGCCCGGGTGGCTGATGGTGAACGCGGGCAGGGCGAGGCTCAGCGTCGCCAACGTGGTGAGCGTGGCCAGCGCGGCCCCGCTGCCCTCGGCGTTGAACAGCGTCACGCCGTACCGACGGGAGCCCCATGACAGCGACAAACCCGCGATCCCGTTGGTGGTGATCATGAACGCGGCGAACGCGGTGTCGCGGGCCAGCGTGGCCGCCTCGTTGCCCCCGGATGCCATCAGCTCCACGATGAGGGCCACCTCGATGACCGTCACCGCGCCCGCGAGCACCAGGGATCCGAACGGCTCGCCGACGCGGGCCGCGACCACCTCCGCGTGCTCGACGGCGGCCAGCACGGCACCGATCAACAGCACGGCCTGCAGCGCGACCAGCGCCGGCCCGAGGTGCTCGCCCCAGGTGGCGGTCAGCACGACGACGGCGACCAGCGGCACCACCGCGGTCCAGGACGTCCAGGGCAGCCGTTTCAACATCGCCCGCCATTCTCACCGAACCGGCGCCCCGACGCGCGACGGGCGGCCGCGGGCTCAGGCCATATTCAGGCCGTCAAGAAGATTTGGTGGCGACCACGAAGTAGCCGCGCGGCACGCCGGGCACGTCCAGCGGAACGACCGGGTGCTCCCACCGGTGCCACCTGGTCCCGGGTTCGGCCACATCGGTGACCGCGGCGCTCCAGCCGTGCCGCTCGACCAGGGCGGCCGGCGCGTCGGTGCCGAACGTCCAGGGCGCGCCGAGCCGGCGCATGTATTGCTGGGTGGACTGCAAAAACGGCGCCCCCAGCAACGTTTGGCCGATCACGTTGTACAACAGCACATCCCCCGGGGCCGACAGCGCATCGACGCGCGCGAACAGGGTGTCGACGGCCGGTGCGTCGAGGTACTGCAGCAATCCCTCGATCAACCACACCGTGGTTGCCGATGACGTAAACCCTTGCGAAAGAAGGGCTTTCGGCCAGTCATCGGCCAGGTCGATGCCCACCGCCACGCGCCGGCTCCGGGCCGGTGCGCCGGCCAGTCGCTGCTCCTTGGTCGCGATCACCCCGGGCTGGTCCACCTCGTAGACCGTCGTGCCTCGGCGCCACGGCAGGCGATACGCGCGGGCGTCCATGCCCGCGGCCAGGATCACCACCTGCGACGCGCCGCCGCGCTGCGCGTCAAGCAGCGCCTCGTCGAAAAACCGCGTGCGGATGGCGATCTCGGCGGGTGACTGGCCGGTTTCGGCGACGGCGTCGGCGAGCAACCGTCGACCGTCGTCGCCGGCCAGCCGTTCCGCGAACGGGTCGGTGAAAAGCGGGTCGTCGCGCCGGGACTCCTCGGCGCGCACGGCCGCCGCGAGGAGTCCGGTGGACGCTACCGCGGCCCTGGTGCTGTCCATGCTTCGATCATGGCCGCCCGGGCGCCGCCGGTATTGGATATTTGTGCCGACCGACCGGGACGTGGCTGGGCANACCCGCTACAAGCAACGCAATCTCGTCGAACGATCATTCGCGCTGCTCAAACAATGGCGCGCGCTAGCCACCCGCTATGACAAACTCGCCATCGTTTACCGCGCCGCAGTCGTCCTCAGCGCATGCATCACCTGGACCCGCCATATGGGAGACACGTCCTAGCTGTCCGGTTCCAGTAGCACGTCGGCGTCGAAGCAGCTGTGATCGCCGGTGTGGCAGGCGCCGCCGACCTGGTCGACGGTCAGCAGCACGGTGTCGCCGTCGCAGTCCAGGCGCACCGAGTGGACGCGCTGGGTGTGGCCGGATGTCGCGCCCTTGATCCATTGTTCGCCGCGGGAGCGCGAATAGTAGGTGGCCTCGCGGGTTTCCAGGGTGCGCGCGAGCGCGTCGTCGTCCATCCACGCGACCATCAGCACGTCCCCGCTGCCGCGCTCCTGCACGACGGCGGCGATCAGCCCGTCGGTGTTGCGTTTGAGCCGCGCGGCGATGTTCGGGTCGAGCGTCATCGGACCGTGATCATTTCTGCGGNCGCCCTCGACAGCAGAAAGTCTTCGAGGATGCCGAAGCGGGCGGCCACCGACGGGGCCGCGATCAGGCGCTCGTGCACCGCGCGCCCGCCGCGCCCCCAGATCTCCTCCAGGCCGACGGCCACGTCCGCCACGTCGCCGAGCGGAATCCCGAGAAACGGAAAAGCCCCGCCGGGCCGGAAGTGGATCGCCATCGCGGGCTCGTCGGCCGCGATGTCGGTGATGTACGACGCGCGGTGCGGTCCGGTCACGACCGCGGGCGGAACCGGCAGGCGGGTGCTCCCGTCGGCGGTGTAGAAGTCCAATTGCTGGCGCCGACCGACGTCGAACACGATGGTCACCGCGCCGCGCGGCAGCGCGCGGCTCCGGTAGCTGGGCCCGCGGTGTCGCCAATGCCCGAAGAATTCGACGTATTCGGCCAGGGGCGGTGGCGGCCGGTAGAGCGTGGGTCGGTACACCACGGCAGGTCCTTTCTGCCATCTTCGGGCCTCGGCCCTCAGTAACATGCTCACATGCCGAACAGCGATGCGGGCGCGGCAGGCCGGAGCGAAGGCCTGACCGAGGGGCAGGTGTTCGCCGGGTACACGATCATTCGGCGGCTCGGGTCGGGCGGCATGGGCCAGGTGTATCTGGCGCAGCACCCGCGGCTGCCCCGCCGCGACGCCCTGAAGATCTTGCCGCGCGAGCTGACCGCGAACGACGAATTCCGCCAGCGGTTCAACCGGGAGGCCGACCTGGCCGCGAGCCTGTACCACGAGCACATCGTCGGCATCCACGACCGCGGCGAGTACGACGGGCAGCTGTGGATCTCGATGGACTACGTGGAGGGAACCGACGCCGCACGGCTGCAGCGCACGAAATACCCGTCGGGAATGCCGAAAGCCGTTGTGGTGGAGATCATTTCGGCCGTCGCAGACGCCCTTGACTACGCCCACGAACGCGGGCTGCTGCATCGCGACGTCAAGCCGGCGAACATCCTGCTGACCGACGCGAGCCCGCGGCGGCGGATCCTGCTGGCCGACTTCGGCATCGCCCGCGAGCTGGGTGACATCAGCGGACTGACCGCGACCAACATGCTGGTGGGCACCACCGCCTACTGCGCGCCCGAGCAGCTGCAGGGCGCGGATCTGGACGGGCGGGCCGATCAATACGCGCTCGGCTGCACCGCGTTCGACCTGCTGGCCGGGTCGGCGCCGTTCCGCCACTCCAACCCGGCGGTGGTCATCACCCAGCATCTGTCCGCGCCGNCTGCCGGCGCCCGGCGCCGCCGCGGCGCCCCCCGGCAACGCCGGGCCCCCGGCGATCAAGCTGTCGGGCCAAATCACCGATCAGGTGGGCGTGCTCGGTCCCCTCGAGTACGACGCCGTGAACCGGGCCCTCACCAGGCTCTACAACGGGCGCGGTACCCGGCTCTGGGTGGTGTACGTCCCAAACTTCGGCGGCCTCAAGCCGTTCAAGTGGGCCGAAAATGCCATGGTGGCCAGCAATTTCACCGACAGCGACGCCATCCTCGCCATCGCCACCGACGGTCCCGCCTTCTCCTTCCGGGTTCCCAACGCGGTGATCACCGGGAAGGCCATCGACCTGGAAATGATTCGCCGTGACCGCATCTCGCCGGCCGTGTTCCGACACGAATGGGCCCGCGCGGCGATCGCCGCCGCCCAGGGATTGGACGTCGCGCCGAGCTAGGGCGTGTCTCCCATATGGGGGTTAGTTTTGACGAGATGCTGTGGGGGTGACGACGGTTTCGCGGTTTCGGTTGTTCAATGACGCTCAGTGGGGACTGATTTCGGGGTTGCTGCCCTCGAACGAGGGACGGCGGGGGCATCCCTTCGGCGATGACCGCCGGGTCGTAGAAGGCATCATCTACCGGTATCGGACCGGTGTTCCGTGGCGGGATCTGCCGCGATCGGAGTTCGGGCCGTGGCAGACGGTGTGGAAACGCCATCGCCGTTACGCCGCGGACGGCACCTGGGACCGGGTACTGGTGAACCTGTTGGCGATGGCTGATGCCGACGGTCAACTCGACTGGACGGTGTCGGTGGACGCCACGATCAACCGGGCTCATCAGCACGCGACGAACACGACACGACCCGATCAGGACACAGGGGGCTGGGTCGAATTACACGAATCTGCCGCTGGCCGGGTGTGAACCCGCAGGTCACGGCANCGGGTCGAGCGTCATCGGACCGTGATCATTTCTGCGGCCATGGCGGCCTTCACCTGGCCGATCGTCAGCTCCCGGAAGTGAAAGACGCTGGCGGCCAACACCGCATCCGCCCCGGCGGCGACCGCGGGCGCGAAGTGTTCGACCGCCCCGGCCCCCCCGCTGGCGATCACCGGCACCGTGACCGCCGCGCGCACCGCGCGCAGCATCGGCAGGTCGAACCCGGCCTTGGTGCCGTCGGCGTCCATCGAGTTGAGCAGGATCTCCCCCACCCCCAGGTCGGCGCCGCGGGCCGCCCACTGAACGGCGTCGATGCCGGTGCCGCGGCGCCCCCCGTGGGTGGTGACCTCCCACCCCGACGGCGTCGGCGCCGACCCGGCGGGAACCGTGCGGGCGTCGACGGACAACACGATGCACTGCGAGCCGAACTGCGTTGCCATTTCGGCCAACAGGTCAGGGCGGGCGATCGCGGCGGTGTTGACCGAAACCTTGTCGGCCCCGGCCCGCAGCAACGTGTCGACGTCGGCGACCGTGCGCACCCCACCGCCGACCGTGAGCGGGATGAACACCTGCTCGGCGGTGCGGCGCACCACCTCCAGCATCGTCGCCCTGCCCGACGAGGACGCGGTCACGTCGAGGAAGGTCAGCTCGTCGGCGCCCTCCGCGTCATAGGCCGCCGCCAGTTCCACGGGATCGCCGGCGTCGCGCAGGTTTTCGAAGTTGACGCCCTTGACCACCCGCCCGGCATCGACGTCCAGGCAGGGGATCACGCGCACGGCAAGGCCGGTGTCGGAGTACATCTCAGTAGTCCCCCGGATCGCCGACGGCGCTCAGGATGTCGAGAATCTCGCCGTGCGCGCCGGGTGCGGCGGCCAGCACCGAGTCCGACGCGGGGGTCCACGGTTTTCCGGCCAGGTCGGTGACGATGCCACCGGCGGCCCGCACCTGCGCCACGCCGGCGGCGTGATCCCACACGTGGCCACCGAAACTTATTGCGGCACTGACGATCCCGTCGGCGACGTAGACGAGGTCGATCCCGGTCGAGCCGTGCATGCGCAACCGCGACGACACCCGGCTCAGGTTCTCCAGCAGCGCAATCCGGTAGCGCCCCGGGAACCGGCCCCGCGAGTCGGCGCTGAACGTGCCGACCGCGAGGAGGCTCTCACCCAGCTCCGTGGTTTCCAGCGGCGGCTGCGGCGCACCGTTTTTGACCAGCGGGCCTCCCGCGACGGCGGTGTAGCGCTCGTCGATGAACGGCAACCAGGTCAGGCCCGCCACCGGATCTCCGTCGTGCAGCAGGGCCAGCAGGATCGCGGCCATCGGCGAACCGGCGGCGTAGTTGAAGGTGCCGTCCACGGGATCGAGCACCCACACCCACGGCGAGTCCACGTCGGTGCCGCCGAACTCCTCGCCGTGCACGCCGATCCCCGTGGTGGCCTGCAGCGCGGTGACCACCTGCCGCTCGATCGCGAGATCGATCTCGGTGGCAAAGTCGTTGCCCTTCTTGGCGACCGCGGAATCGGCGCGGTGCCCGTCCAGGAACCGCGGCACGGCGGCGTCGAGGATTTTCGACGCCACCGACACCAGTGCGCTGAGGTCCATGCGCCTACGCCCTCACCGCGGCCAGGGCCTGCGGCAGGGTGAACCGCCCGGCGTAGAGCGCCTTGCCCACGATGGCGCCCTCGACCCCGCGGTCGGTGAGCGTGGCGATTGCGCGCAGGTCATCCAGGCTGGACACGCCGCCCGACGCGATCACCGGCGCCTCGGTGCGGTCGGCCACGGCGCCCAGCAGCTCGAGATTCGGGCCGCCGAGGGTGCCGTCCTTGGTGACGTCGGTAACGACGAATCGCGAACACCCTTGACCGTCAAGGCGTTCCAGCACCTCCCACAGGTCGCCGCCGTCGGTCTCCCAGCCGCGACCCCGCAACCGGTGCTCGCCCTTTACGATCTGGACGTCCAGTCCGACGGCGACCTTGTCGCCGTGCTCGCCGATCGCCCGGGCGCACCAGTGCGGGTTCTCCAGCGCCGCGGTGCCCAAATTGACCCGCGTGCACCCGGTGGCCAGCGCGGCGGCCAGGGAGTCGTCATCGCGGATGCCGCCGGAGAGCTCCACCTTGACGTCGAGCTTGCCCACCACCTCGGCGAGCAGCTCCCGGTTGGAACCGCGCCCGAACGCGGCGTCCAGATCGACCAGGTGGATCCACTCGGCCCCGTCGCGCTGCCAGCCCAGCGCGGCATCCAGCGCGGAGCCGTACTCCGTTTCGCTGCCGGCCTTGCCTTGCACCAGGCGCACGGCGCGGCCGTCGACCACGTCGACCGCCGGCAACAGAATCAACACAGCCCCTCCCGCGCGCCGAAAGTGCCACGGGCGACGCCTCTTCTCGGCGTTCGCGTCGCCGGTTGCACTGTCGCGAAGTTTTTCACAGTCCTTCAACCCAATTGCTCAACACGGCCGCGCCGGCATCGCCGCTCTTTTCCGGGTGGAATTGGGTGGCCGAAAGCGGCCCGTCCTCGACCGCGGCCAAGAACGGCACCTGGTGGGTGGCCCACGTCAGCACCGCGTCGGCCGAGCCCTCCCAACGCTGCGCGGCGTAGGAGTGCACGAAATAGAACCGGGCGCCGGCGTCCAGCCCCTTGAACAGGACGCTGCCCGGCCCGGAATCCACCACGTTCCAGCCCATGTGCGGGATCACCGGGGCGTCCAGGCGGGTGACGGCGCCCGGCCACTGCCCGCAGCCCTTGGTCTCCACCCCGAATTCGACGCCGCGGGCGAACAGGATCTGCATGCCGACGCACACACCCAGCACCGGGCGCCCGGTGGCCACCCGCTCGGCGATGATCCGCTCCCCGGCGATCTTGCGCAGGCCCGTCATGCACGCCTCGAAGGCGCCGACGCCGGGCACCACCAGCCCGTCGGCGCCCGCCGCGGCGCCCGCGTCGGCGGTCACCTCCACCGACGCGCCGACCCGCTGCAGCGCGCGCTGGGCCGACCGCAGGTTGCCCGAGCCATAGTCCAGGACCACAACCGATTTCGTCACAGAACGCCTTTGGTGGACGGCACGCCCGTCACCCGGGGATCCAACTCGACGGCCTGGCGCAGCGCGCGGGCCACCGCCTTGTATTGCGCCTCGGTGATGTGGTGCGGGTCGCGACCGTGCAGGACGCGCACGTGCAGCGCGATGCGGGCGTTGGACGCCAGCGTCTCGAACACGTGCCGGTTGACGACGGTGTGGTAGGGCACCGAGGCGCCGGCGATCGTGGTGTGCTGCAGGTGATCCGGTTCCCCGGTGTGCACGCAGTAGGGCCGGCCGGACACGTCGACCGCGGCGTGCGCCAGCGCCTCGTCCATCGGGATGAAGGCGTCCCCGAAGCGGCGGATGCCCTTCTTGTCGCCCAGGGCCTGCCCGAGCGCCTGACCCAGCGCGATCGCGGTGTCCTCGATGGTGTGGTGGCCTTCGATCTCGACGTCGCCCTTGGTGCGCACGGTCAGGTCGAAGCTGGCGTGGCTGCCCAGGGCCGTGAGCATGTGGTCGTAGAACGGCACGCCGGTGTCGACGTCGACCTGGCCGGTGCCGTCGAGGTCGAGCTCGACGACGATGTCGGATTCCTTGGTACGCCGCTCGATACGCGCGCGTCGGGCTTCGGTGCTCACTGGGCTCCTACTGGTGTGGCGGGGGCCAACTCGGTGGCCGCGATCTGGGCGCTGACGCGCAGGAACGCATCGTTCTCCTCGGCCAGCCCCGTGGTGGCGCGCAGGTAGCCCGGGATGCCGACGTCACGGATCAAGATGCCGGCCTCCAGGTAGCGCTGCCAGGTGGCCGGGGCGTCGGCGAACTCCCCGAACAGCACGAAGTTGGCGTCGCTCGGGATGACCCGAAACCCCATGCCGCTCAACGCCTTGGTGACGCGCTCCCGCTCGGCGATCAGGGTGGCGACGCTGCCCAGCGTGTCGTCGGCGTGGCGCAGCGCGGCCCGGGCCGCGGCCTGGGTGACCGACGACAGGTGATAGGGCAGTCGCACCAGCAGCATCGCGTCGATCATCGCCGGCGTGGCGATCAGGTAACCGAGCCGCCCGCCGGCGAACGCGAACGCCTTGCTCATGGTGCGGGTGACGACGAGCCTGGTCGGATACTCCTCGATCAGCGCGACCGCGCTGGGCCGCGAGGAGAATTCGCCGTAGGCCTCGTCAACGATCAGAATGCCCGGCACCACGTCGAGCAGCCGGCGCAGGTCCGGCAGCGAAACGCTCTGTCCCGACGGGTTGTTCGGGCTGGCGACGAACACGACGTCGGGTTGGCGTTCGGCGACCGCGGCTATGGCGCGGTCGACATCGAGGCCGAAGTCGTCGGCGCGCGGCGCCTCGAGCCACTCGGTGCGGGTGCCGTCGGCGATGATCGGGTGCATCGAGTAGGACGGGACGAACCCGATCGCGGTGCGCCCCGGCCCGCCGAACGCCTGCAGCAGCTGCTGCAGGATCTCGTTGGAACCGTTGGCGGCCCAAAGGTTGTCGACGGTCAACGAAGTTCCGGTCTGCGCGGTGAGGTAGGCGGCCAGTTCGCGGCGCAGGGCCACGGCGTCGCGATCGGGATACCGGTGCAGGTCCGCCGCGACCTCGCCCACCGATTGCACGACGTCGTCGACCAGTGCCCGGGTCGGCGGGTGCGGGTTCTCGTTGGTGTTCAGCCGCACCGGCACCGCCAATTGCGGCGCCCCGTAGGGCGATTTGCCGCGCAGGTCGTCGCGCAGGGGCAGGTCGTCCAGCGTCGGATTTGTGGGTTCGGTCATCGCTCGAACCTCCGCCGTACCGCCTCGCCGTGCGCCGGCAGGTCCTCGGCCTTGGCCAGCGTGACCACGTGTCCGGAAACGTCCTTGAGCGCCGCCTCGGTGTAGTCCACGACGTGGATGCCGCGCAGGAAGGTCTGCACCGACAGGCCGCTGGAATGCCGGGCCGAGCCGCCGGTCGGCAGCACGTGGTTGGATCCGGCGCAGTAGTCGCCGAGGCTGACCGGCGCGTAGGGGCCGACGAAAATCGCTCCGGCCGAACGGATTCGCCCGGCAACCTGCGACGCGTCGACGGTCTGGATCTCCAGGTGCTCGGCCGCGTAGGCGTTGACGACCTCGATGCCGGCGCCCAGGTCGTCGACCAGGATGATCGCCGACTGCGGCCCACCCAGCGCGGTCGTCACGCGTTCGCGGTGCACCGTCGTCTGCAGCTGGGCGGCCAGCTCGGCCTCGGTGGCCGCGGCCAGCTGCTCGCTCGGGGTCACCAGCACGCTGCCGGCCATCTCGTCGTGCTCGGCCTGGCTGATCAGGTCGGCGGCCACATGCGCGGGATCGGCGGTG
>NZ_LT546237.1:757665-764951 GCF_900078675.2 Mycobacterium interjectum | reverse complement strand
GGGCAGCACGCTGTCCACGTCCGCGCCGCCGCGGGGCAGCGCGGCCCGCAGCCGGGCGGCCGTCAGCTCCGCGCCGCGCAGGTCAATGCGGGCGATCGGCGACGGCAGGGTGGGGGTCACGTTGTTCATTGTCCCAGAGCAGCTCAAGTCGTTATCCGGCCGGTACAGTGCCGTCATGTCCAAAAAGGATCACCCCAACAACGCCCCGGGCGTTCCGATGGTCTTCCCGGTCTGGTTTGAGAACTTTCAGGTCAAATACCTCAACAACGCGCTCAAGCCGATCGCGCGCTTTCTGCCCGGAACCGGGACCATCGAGCATCGCGGCCGCAAGTCCGGCAAGCCGTACAAGACCATCGTGACGGCCTACCGCAAGGGAAACGTGCTGGCGATCGCGTTGGCCCACGGCAAGACCGATTGGGTGAAGAACGTGCTGGCCGCGGGCGAGGCTGACCTGCGCCTCGCCCGCCGTCAGGTGCACATCACCAATACCCGGATCCTGCCGGCCGGCTACGACGGCCCGGACGCGCAAAACCTGCCGCGGATGGCGCGCATGCAGCTGGGCCGGGTCGGGGTCTTCGTCGGCGATATCGCCTGAGCTCGGGCCGCGGCCGCGGTTGAGGGTGCACTGACGGCTTTCCGTGTGCGCTGAGGGCGGGATTTCGGCGATTTTCACACCCAGGACGCACGCTCAATGGCCCTGGGCACCCTACATGTCCAGACCGATGTCGAGCGCGCGCACGGAGTGCGTCAGCGCGCCGACGGCCAGGTAGTCCACCCCGGTCGCGGCGTACGTGGCGGCGTTCTCCAGGCTGAGCCCGCCGGACGATTCGAGCAGGACGGCGGGCGCCCTGGCGTCGCGGCGCTGCACAGCCATCTGCGTCTGCCACACCGGAAAATTGTCCAGCAGGATCAGCTCCGGCTTTTCGCCCAGCANAGAGCATCGTCGGGTGGAACTGGATGAACTCGAGGTCGCTGACCGGCACGCCGGCCCACAGCGCCAGCGCGATGCCGTCGCCGGTGGAGCCGTCGGGGTTGGTGGTCGCGCCGTAGAGGTGCCCGAGCCCGCCGGAGGCCAGAATCACCGCGGGTGCGTTGATGATTCCGTATCCGTCCGGGTTGCCCACGGACATGCCGGTCACCGCGGTGCCGTCGTGCAGCACGCGCAGGGCCACGTGGCTGGTGCGGATGTCCAGCAGCCGGGCGGCGTGGTCCAGCGCGCGCTGCACCTCGGCGCCGGTGGCGTCGCCGCCGGCGTGCACGATGCGGCGCCGGGAGTGGCCGCCCTCGCGCGTCACGTCCCAGCGGCCGGGGGCCGCTTCGTCGAATCGCGCTCCCGCACCGACCAATTCGGACACGGCGCGATAGCCGTCGGCGACGATCGACCGCACCGCGTCGGGATCACACAGGCCGGCGCCCGCGGTCACAGTGTCGGTCACGTGGGCCTCGACGGAGTCGTCGTTGTCCGGCAGCACCACCGCGATGCCGCCCTGGGCGTAGTGGGTGGCGGTCACCCCACGCGCCTGGTCCGCCTTCGACAGGACCACGACGCGGCGCCCGGCGCGATGCGCGGCCAGCGCGGCGGCCAGTCCGGCGACGCCGGTGCCGATGACGACGACGTCGGCGGCGTCGGTCCACTCGGGACGGCCCATCATTCGCCGCCGCCCGGCTGGCCGATCTCGATCATTCGCTGCACACTGCGGCGGCCCGCCGCCGCGATCTCCGGGTCGACGTCGACTTCGTCGGCCCCGTCGACCAGGCAGCGCAGCAGCGCCGCGGGCGTGATCATCTTCATGTACTTGCAGGAGGCGCGGTCGTTGACCGCGCGGAAGTCGACTTGCGGTGCCGCCCTGCGCAACTGGTGCAGCATGCCGACCTCGGTGGCGACCAGGACCTTACGGGCGTGGGTCTGGTGCGCGGCGTCCAGCATGCCGCCGGTGGACAGGATCTTCACCCGCTCCGCCGGGAAGGCGCCCTCGCCGGCGAGGTACAACGCCGAAGTGGCGCAACCGCATTCGGGGTGGACATAGAGCTCGGCATCGGGGTTGGCCCGCGCCTGCTCGGACAGCTCGTCGCCGTTGATGCCGGCGTGCACGTGGCATTCACCGGCCCACACGTGCAGGTTCGTGCGACCGGTCACCCGGCGCACGTGGGCGCCGAGGAATTGGTCCGGGCAGAACAGCACCTCGCGATCGGGGTCGATGGACTCGACCACGTCGACCGCGTTGGACGACGTGCAGCAGATGTCGGTGAGCGCCTTCACCGCGGCGGTCGTGTTGACGTAGGAGACGACGACGGCGCCGGGGTGCTCGTCCTTCCAGGCGCGCAGTTCGTCGGGGGTGATGGAGTCGGCCAGCGAGCAGCCGGCCCGCCGATCCGGAATGAGGACCGTCTTCTCGGGGCTGAGCATCTTGGCGGTCTCGGCCATGAAGTGCACCCCGCAGAACACGATGGTGTCCTCGGGAGCCTCCGCGGCGATCCGCGACAGCGCGAGCGAATCGCCGACGTGGTCGGCGACGTCCTGGATCGCGGGCAGTTGGTAGTTGTGCGCGAGCAGGGTGGCGCCGCGCAGCTTCGCCAGCCGCCGGACCTCGGCCGCCCACCGCTCGTCGCCCTCGAGGCCGGCGTAGCCGGCGGCGGTGTCGGTGATGCGGCCGGTCAAGTCGGCCCCGTTTTCGGCGAACGACTCCATGCGAGTCAAAACCGTCATGGCGGCTCCTTTCGCGCCGGGAGGTTTTCGACTTACAATCGAAAACATGGGCCATACTAGCACTGAACACGAGGTGCTGGCCGTCGTGTTCCAGGTTCGCCAGGTAACGGCGCCACCGCGCCGAGAAAAACCCCAGCTGAACGTGCTGTTATGGCAGCGTGCCCAGGATCCGCAGGAGGGCGCCTGGTCGCTGCCCGGCGGCCGGCTGCGCAACGACGAGGACATGACCACCTCGGTGCGCCGCCAACTGGCCGAGAAGGTCGACCTGCGAGAGCTGGCTCACTTAGAGCAGCTTGCTGTGTTTTCCGACCCACACCGGGTGCCCGGCGCCCGGGTGATCGCGTCGACGTTCCTGGGCCTGGTGCCCTCCCCCGCGATCCCCGAGTTGCCGCCGGACACTCGCTGGCATCCGGTGAATTCCCTGCCGCCGATGGCGTTCGACCACGGCCCGATGGTGGAGCACGCCCGAACCAGGCTGGTCGCCAAGATGTCCTACACCAACATCGGGTTTGCCTTGGCGCCAAGGGAATTCGCGCTTTCCGCGCTGCGCGATATTTACGGCGCGGCGCTGGGCTACCAGGTCGACGCGACGAACCTGCAGCGGGTGCTGGTTCGGCGCGGCGTCATCAGCCAGACCGGCACGATCGCGCAGTCCGGCCGTAGCGGCGGGCGCCCGGCGGCGCTCTACCACTTCACCGACTCCCGGCTGCGGGTCACCGACGAATTCGCCGCGTTCCGGCCGCCCGGCCAGCTTTGAGCGGCTTTCTCTCGACACGCCGGTAGATTGGTCGGCAACACCTTCGCCGCTGAGCTGCGCAGACCGACGAGAACCGGCTCACAATGCGGCGATTACGTTTTGGCCACCACCCGTTCATGCGCGAGAATGCCGGGTGGCCAAGGAGGGATCGACGAATGGTTGAGCTCGGCAATCTGGCGGGGACGCACGGCGCGCAGTGGATCGCAAAGCCGCCGCACGAGGAACTGCGGCGCAAGGTGCGGCCGCTGCTGCCCTCGGACGACCCGTTCTACCAGCCCCCGCCCGGCTTCCAGCACGCCGAGCCCGGCACGGTGCTGCGCTCGCGCGACGTCGAGCTGGCGTTTCTGGGCCTGATCCCGCAGCCCGTCACGGCCGTGCAGCTGCTCTACCGGACGATGGACATGAACGGCCGTCCCGAGGCGACCGTGACCACCGTGATCGTCCCGGCGAAGCTGGCTCCGGGGCAGACCTGCCCGCTGCTGTCCTATCAGTGCGCGATCGACGCGATGACCTCGCGCTGCTTCCCGTCCTATGCGCTGCGGCGCCGGGCGAAGGCCCTCGGATCGTTGAGTCAGTTGGAGTTTCTGCTGATCAATGCCGCCGTCGCCGAGGGCTGGGCCGTGTCGGTCCCCGACCACGAAGGCATTCACGGGTCGTGGGGCGCGCCCTATGAGCCCGGCTACCGCGTCCTGGACGGGATCCGGGCCACCCTGAATTTCGAGCGTCTCGCATTGTCGCCGTCGGCCCCCATCGGGCTGTGGGGATACTCCGGCGGTGGCCTGGCCAGCGCCTGGGCCGCCGAGGTGTGCGCCGACTACGCGCCGGACCTGGACATCGTCGGGGCGGTCCTCGGCTCCCCGGTCGGCGACCTGGGTCACACGTTCCGCAGGCTCAACGGGGGCTTCCTCGCCGGCCTGCCGGCGTTGGTGGTGGCCGCGCTCGCCCACATCTACCCCGACCTGGAGCGCGTCATCACCGAGCACACCAGCGAGGAGGGGCGCGCCCTGCTGGACTCGCTGGAGAACATGACCACCGTGGAAGCGGTGCTGCGCATGGCCGGCAAGAACATGGGTGACTACCTCGACGAGCCGCTGGAAGACATCCTGTCGACGCCCGAGATCATGCACGTTTTCGAGAGCATCAAGCTGGGCGCGGCGGTGCCGACGCCGCCGGTGTTGATCGTGCAGGCCGTGCACGACTACCTGATCGACGTGCACGACATCGACGCGCTCGCCGACGCGTACTCGGCCGGCGGCGCCCGGGTCACCTACCACCGGGACGCGTTCAACGAGCACCTGTGCCTGCATCCGCTGTCCGCCCCGATGACGCTGCGCTGGCTCACCGACCGGTTCGACGGCCGGCCGCTGACCGAGCACCTGATCAGGACCACGTGGCCGACGATGTTCAACCCGATGACCTACGTCGGCATGGCGCGGCTGGTCAAGNGGCGGTGACGGTGGGAAACCGGGCCGCGAAGCCGGGGATGCCGCGCGCGTCGAGGTAGACACACGGGTCGCCGGTGTCCTTCAGGCGCGCGTCGATGGCCGCCGCGACGACGTCGCGCGGCGCCAGGTCGCCCATCGGGTGCACGCCGGCCGTGACCGAATTGCCTTGGCTGTCAAGCAGAACCGCGCCCTCACCGCGGATGGCCTCGGTGACCAGCGGGCGCCGGCCGCCGGTCCCGGCGCCGAAGAGCATCGTCGGGTGGAACTGGATGAACTCGAGGTCGCTGACCGGCACGCCGGCCCACAGCGCCAGCGCGATGCCGTCGCCGGTGGAGCCGTCGGGGTTGGTGGTCGCGCCGTAGAGGTGCCCGAGCCCGCCGGAGGCCAGAATCACCGCGGGTGCGTTGATGATTCCGTATCCGTCCGGGTTGCCCACGGACATGCCGGTCACCGCGGTGCCGTCGTGCAGCACGCGCAGGGCCACGTGGCTGGTGCGGATGTCCAGCAGCCGGGCGGCGTGGTCCAGCGCGCGCTGCACCTCGGCGCCGGTGGCGTCGCCGCCGGCGTGCACGATGCGGCGCCGGGAGTGGCCGCCCTCGCGCGTCACGTCCCAGCGGCCGGGGGCCGCTTCGTCGAATCGCGCTCCCGCACCGACCAATTCGGACACGGCGCGATAGCCGTCGGCGACGATCGACCGCACCGCGTCGGGATCACACAGGCCGGCGCCCGCGGTCACAGTGTCGGTCACGTGGGCCTCGACGGAGTCGTCGTTGTCCGGCAGCACCACCGCGATGCCGCCCTGGGCGTAGTGGNGCCCGTCGGCTCGAGGGTCTCGGGGGCGGCCTGCTCGGTCACCGCTGCGCCTCCAGGTCCGCGGAGTCGACCTGCCCGTGCCGCGAGCACTGGGCGCGCCAGCCGTCGGGCCGGACCTGGACGATCATCCGGCGTCCGCATTCCGCGCAGAACCGGGGGGGCTCGAGGCCCAACTGCGCGGCCGTCGGCACGGCGGTGCCGCCGAATTCCCCGGTGTAGACGTTGTAGACGCCGGCGCTGACCGGAGCGCCCAGATCGCGAACCACAGTCTCCAAGTCTCTTACAAAGTGGCGTTGAGCGCCTTGATCGGCATCTGCAGGTCGTCCAGCAGCTGCAGATCCGCCTCGGCGGGGCGGCCGAGCGTGGTCAGGTAGTTCCCGACGATGACCGCGTTGATGCCGCCCAGGATGCCCTGCTTGGCGCCGAGGTCACCCAGGGTGATCTCGCGGCCCCCGGCGAAGCGCAGCATGGTGCGCGGCAGGGCCAGCCGGAAGGCGGCCACCGACTTCAACGCTTCGGCGACGGGCATGACCTCCAGATCGCCGAACGGGGTGCCCGGCCGCGGGTTGAGGAAGTTCAGCGGCACCTCGTCGGGCCCGAGTTCGGCCAGTTCGGCGGCGAATTCGGCGCGTTGCTCGCACGTCTCGCCCATGCCGAGGATGCCACCGCAACAGACCTCCATGCCGGCGTCGCGGACCATCGACAGCGTCGCCCAGCGCTCCTCCCAGGTGTGGGTGGTCACGACGTTGGAAAAGAACGAGCGGGCGGTTTCGAGGTTGTGGTTGTAGCGGTGCACCCCCATCGCCGAGAGCTGCTCCACCTGCTCGGCCGTCAGCATTCCCAGCGAGCAGGCGATGTTGATCTCCACCTCGTTGCGGATGGCCTCGATGCCGGCCGCGACCTGCGCCATCAACCGCTCGTCGGGCCCGCGCACCGCGGCCACGATGCAGAACTCGGTGGCGCCCGACTTGGCGGTCTGTTTGGCCGCCTCGACCAGGCTGGGGATGTCCAGCCGTGCGCTGCGCACCGGGGATTGGAAGAGCCCCGACTGGGAGCAGAAGTGGCAGTCCTCCGGGCAGCCGCCGGTCTTCAGGCTGATGATGCCCTCGACCTCGACCTCCGGCCCGCACCAGCGCATCCGCACCTCGTGCGCCAGGCCCAGCAGGTCATCGAGCCGCTCGTCGGGCAGTTGCAGCACCTGCAGTACCTGGTCCCGGCTGAGTCCCTCGCCGCGTTCCAGCACCTGCTGGCGCGCCAGGGCGAGAATGTCGTCGTTCGCGTCGCCGGCGTCGGTCGTGGGCCGAGTTGCCGCTTGAGTCACCAGGTACTCCCCTGCATCCTTTTCGTGGGCGCGCAGCCGCACCTGCCATCGCTGGCAGCCTGAATAAATTCGGTGTTCAAAGTAGGGTAACGGCCGCAGCGCACGGGGGCCGCCGGGGTGCCTCAACCCGGTTGTTGGGCGGCTAATCGCCGATCGGGTGTTCGGCCTTTGCGCCGCCGTCCCAGCGGCGCAGGCCGACGAAGCGGCCGTCGATCTGCGCCGGCCGGCCCGCGATGCGCAGCG
>NZ_LT546237.1:630674-757082 GCF_900078675.2 Mycobacterium interjectum | reverse complement strand
CCCCGCCGGTACCGCCGGAGGGAACGCCGAAGCCGAAGTCGGCGCCCCCGAGGAAGCCCACGTTGCCCCCGGCCCCGCCGGTGCCGCCGGTCGCGTCGGTGGCGCTCCCACCGGCCCCACCGGCACCGCCGACACCAAAGTAGAACCCACCCTGCCCGCCTACCCCGCCGTTACCGCCATTCACGCCGGAGATGGTGGAGTTGTTCCAGCCGGCGCCGCCGGCCCCGCCATTGCCCACCCACACCGCGGCCCCACCATTGCCACCAGTCCCGGGGGCCACACCGATCGCACCGGGCCCGCCAGTCCCGCCGTTGCCGCCGTTGCCGAGGATCCCGGCCGTCCCGCCGTTACCGCCATTGACACCGGCGACCGTGGAATTCCAGCCGTTGCCGCCGTTGCCTATCAGCAGGCCACCGTTTTGGCCGTTCGGGCTGGCCTGCGTCCCGTTAGCGCCGTTGAAAAACAGCGGCTCCCCGACTAATCGCTGGCTGGTCTGATTCAGCTCATACATCACCGTGCCCAAGGGATCCGTCCTGGGCGGCGGCGACGCCCCGGAGGCATCGGCCACCGCGGCCGGCCACAACGACGGGGTCAACACCTGGGTGGACAGCACCTCGGCTTCTCTAAACGCCTCACCCGCCTGGTTCAATGCCTGCACAATCTGGTCCGCAACCGCCTGGGCCTCTTTGAGCAGCGTCTGAAACTCTTGGCCGACCTCGGAAAACAGCGTCGCGATCGCCTTCGACACCTGATCGCCCGCGGATCCCGGCACCCAGACAATCGGGAGGGCCGCCGCCGCATTCGCGGCCTTAAGGGAGGAGTTGATCGTCGCCACATTCGCCGCCGCCGCCGTCAACGCATTCGGCGCGACGACCACGTACGACATTGCTGACCTCCGAAGACCGCGGAGGTAGAACACCCTTAGCCACGGTCACAATTACGGGCACTATAAACCTATCTCGTTGCACACGTGTAGACCTGCGTTTCAGGGAAACGCGGCACGTCGCCGCGACCGGGCCGGCGTCACCCGACAACCCCGGCCTGCGCCGATTCGGCTACGCGCGGATGTTTTCGGTTGCCGCCGTCCGACTCGCTACAGCGATATGACGCTGCCGGGACCGCCCGCGGTTCCGCCGGGCCCGCCGGCCGCGCCGCCGGTCCCGACGAACGCATTGCCCGGGGTGGTTGCGTAGACATTGCCGCCGGNCCCCCGGGGCCCCCCGGCCCCCGCGGCCCCGCCCTCCCCGATGGCCCCGGGTTGCCCCGCCGTTACCGCCATTGACACCGGCGACGGTGGAATTCCAGCCGTTGCCGCCATTGCCCATGAACAGGCCGCCGTTCTGGCCGTTCGGGCTGGCCTGCGTCCCATTGGCACCGTTGTAGAACAGCGGCTGTCCCAGGAATGTCTCGCTGGTCTGATTCAGCTGATACATCACCGTCGCCAGCGGTTCCGTCGGAGGCGGCAGGGATCCCGTGGACGCTTCCGCCACCGCGTTCGCGAAGATCTGTATCGGCGATTGAAAAGCCGCGGCGGGCGCCGCAAGCGAGCGCCCCGACCCACTCAACAGCGACGCATTCGTCGCCTCGGCGGCCGCATATGCGCCCCCCGACCCGGTCAGGGCCTGCACGAACTGAGTTTGGAGGGCCGCCGCCTGCTTGCTGAGCGCCTGGAACTCCGCGCCGGCACGGGAAAACACCGACGCGACCGCCGCCGACACCTCGTCACCCGCGGCGGCCGACACCGCGGTGGTGGGGGCGACCGCCGCTGCGCGTGCGGCATCCAGCGACGCGCCGATGGCCGCCACATCCGCCGCCGCCGCCGCCAACGCGTCCGGCGCCGCAATCAAATACGACACTGCTGACCTCCGAAGACCGTCGGGGTAATACATCCGCCGTTACGGTCACCATCACTAGCGAGTGAAAACCTATCCCGTTACACACTTGTATAACTGCGTTTCGCCAAATTTGCTCGCCGGCCTCCGCCGCGACGCCGCGGCAGATTGGGGACGGCAAGACCAAGCAGCGCAGCCAGCACCGCTCCCTGGCTTCCCGGGGTGCCCGCTGCCCGGCAGCCAAGGAAATCGAGTCGAGTGCGCACGGTAGGTGGCGCCGAAGTGGGGCGTGCCCGTCGGCGGATCAATGGGCGCGAGGCTGATTTCAGCGTCGGCGATCAATTACTGAAAGCATGGCGATAGAAGGAAGCTGTACGGAATCCAAAAACAAACGTTTTCAGCTGGCCGCGGCCACCGGAACGGCCGGCCGCCTTCGCGATCTGGCGACCAAATGCGTTGGGCTCCAAGGACATTCGATCCGCTATTCATGCCGCGGCACGGGTGCACACAGACTATTGACGAATATTCTTTAGACACACGTTTAATTAGGCCAAGTGATTCCTGGAACCGATTTCATATGGAAAATTTATGGCTAAAGGCATTCGGCGTGGCACATAATGGGGAGCCGGACGCGAGTCAGTCCTGGCGCGTGATTGGGG
This sequence comes from Mycobacterium interjectum, assembly GCF_900078675.2. Classification (GTDB taxonomy): domain Bacteria; phylum Actinomycetota; class Actinomycetes; order Mycobacteriales; family Mycobacteriaceae; genus Mycobacterium; species Mycobacterium interjectum. The sequence goes on along the minus strand of NZ_LT546237.1, from coordinate 754,591 downwards.
GGACAGTGACCGAGGGTGACTTCGAGGCCGCCGTGGGTGCGGCGGCGCAGGACGCGGTGTGGAAGACGCAACACCCGCTGACCCACCACTTGGCAGAGGATGACCCGCGCCGGGCGGAATACCTGCGCGAGTACCAGATGTCGGTTGGTCGACAGGTGCTCAAGGCGATCGAGAACCTGCGACGTGGCAGTACAAGTCGCGAAGGACCCGGGGAATGCGCACCCGACGCGCCACCGAACGCCGATTGTTATGCCGGTGGCGCACGCGCCGCGCGCGTGCCTTCCGCGCCGAGGTGACCGCGTCCTCGCTCTAATATCTGCTGTGTAGGCCGACAACCGCTGCGGATCCCCGTGACGGATGTCGCCGAGATCGGCGAGGTCGACTGCGCGCCGAGCCAACGAATGGTCCAGGGCGCGGCATTCGCGCACATCCCCCGGGTCCGCGGCGGTAGTTTCAGTCCTGCGCCACACTGTTTGGGGCCGGACGGACGAAGGAGCACGGGTGAAAACCATTCCCAAGATGTTGGTTTTTGGGCTTGTCGAGCTCCTCGTGTTCGGCGCGATGCTGTTTGTTCCGGCAGGCACGTTCCATTACTGGCAGGCGTGGGTCTTTCTCGTGGTGGTCGGCGTCTCGGCCTGGATCCCCGCGGTGTACCTACTACGGATGAATCCCGCCGCGCTCGAGGCCCGGATGCGTGGGGGGCCGGCGGCGGAGGCCCGGATGGCGCAGCGGGTCATCATCGCCGGCTTGTATTTGTCGCTGGCGGCGATGGTGGTGGTGAGCGCACTTGACCATCGCTTCAGCTGGTCACCGGTGCCTACGGCGATATGTGTGGTCGGAGATGTTCTGGTCGCCGTCGGACTGGGTGTGGTGGCGCTGGTGATCATCCAGAACAGCTACGCGGCCGCGACCGTCCAGGTACAGGCGGGCCAGAAGGTCGTCTCCAGCGGTCTGTATGGGTTGGTGCGGCACCCGATGTATACCGGCAACGTGATCATGATGGTCGGCATCCCCCTGGCGCTCGGTTCTTACTGGGGACTGGTTTTCGTCGTTCCCGGCCTGCTCGTGCTCACCTCGCGCATCCGCGACGAGGAGAAGCTGCTCCAGAAAGAGTTGGACGGATACCTCGAGTACACGCAGAAAGTTCGCTATCGGCTGGTGCCGTCGATGTGGTAGCAGCCGCACGCTTCGCGGAGCCCCGGTCTCCTCGGCGCGGTTCTACAGGTCCGGAATGACGGGAACTTCTTCGACCGCGCAGGCATGTCCGCCCAACCGCTGGCTCAAGAGCCTGACGGACGGAGCCTCGAACAGTGCCGTTACCTCGAGGTGGGCATCGAGGGCGGTGTTGATCGTGGCGGTGGCTCGCATCGCGGCAAGGGAGTCCCCGCCCAGGTCGAAGAACGACTCGTCGACTCCGATGCGGTCGACGCCGAGCACCTGCGTGTAGATGCCGGTCAAGATCTGCTCGACCAGGCTGGTCGGGGCATGGTGGCCCGCACCGTTGTGGTGGTGTTCGGCTACCGGCACCGCCGGGGTTGCCGGCCGGGCCAGCGGCGCATGGTCGCCGGACCTGTCCGGACGCGCGTGCTTCCCCTCGTCTTGTCCGTCGACCGACGACAGCGGTCGCGTCGGGTCGGTGGTCATGGCGACCAACGTCTCCTTGAACCGCTCGATCAGTGCCTCGATGTCGGCCTGATCGAAAACGTCCGCGCGGAATTGAACGTGCAGCTCCACTTCGCGGCCCGGTAGCGCTTGGACCGTAAGCGGGTAGTGGTAGTAGTCGCGGTTGGTGATCTCGGTAATGGCCAGCCCGTCGGTCCCGGACAACGCGGCGGCATCCGCCGGGTAATTCTCGTACACGAAAACGGTGTCGAAGAGCCTTCCGTGGCCGGTGGCGCGGTGGATCTCACTCAGCGCCAGGTGCTGGTGGTCCAGGGTGCGGTTGTGGTCGCCCTGCAGTTGATCGAGCAGGTCGGTGGTGGTGGTCCCGCTGGTGATGCTCGCCCGCACCGGCACCGTGTTGATGAAAAGGCCCACCATCGAGTCCGCGCCCGGCACCTCGGCCGGCCGCCCCGAGACCACCGCGCCGAAGGCCACATCGCGCTGGCCGGTCAGCCACATCAGCAGCTGCGCCCAGGCCGCCTGCAGCACGGTGCTCACGGTGGTATGCCGCGAGCGCGCCAACTCGTTGAGCGCCCGTGTGATCGGTTCGGGCACCCGGAACGATGCGACGTCTCGCCGGCCCAGCCCGAACCAATCCGGCGGCCCGACCAGTGTTGGGGTGTCAAAGCCGGCGAACATCTCCCGCCACACCGCGCGGGCGCCCTCGAGGTCACGACCGGCCAGCCACGACACAAACCTGCGATACGACCCCGCCGCGGGCAGCCGCTGCCCGTAATAGCTGGCGAACAGTTCGCCCAGCAGGATCGGTAGCGACCACCCGTCGAGCACGATGTGGTGATTCGTCAGCACGAACCGGTGCCGGTCTTCCGCGGTGCGGATCAGCGCGACTCGCAAGGCGGGATGGTCGGCCAAGTCGTAGACCGCGGCGCGTTCGGCGGCGCAGACCTGCCGGATCTGCTCGTCGAGGTCCCCATCCCCCTCGCTGAGGTCGAGATACCGCCAGGGCACCACGGGATCGGCCGGGATGATCTGCACCGGCTGGTCGAACCGCGCGCTGAAGCGGGCCGCCAGGTTGGGGTGGCGGGTGACCACCGTGTGCACGGCGTCACGCAGGCGGTGCTGGTCGAGCCGGCCGCTCAGCGTGACATCGAGCTGCACCGCATACACGTCGTCGCCGCCCTGGGCGGTGCTGGCGTGAAACAGCAGCCCCTGCTGCAGGGGGGTCAGTGGCAGCACGTCAGCGATGCGGTATTGCCGCGCCAGCTCGTCGATCTGCAGCTGGCTCAGCCGCGCGGGCGCGATATCCGACGGCGTCAACCCGCCGCCACCGCCCCGCACATGCGCGCAGATGCCGGCCAGCGCGTCAAACCACAACCGGCTCAGCCGGCTGACCTGGGCCTGATCCAGGGCCGAGGGCGCCCACGTCCAGCCCGCGCGCAGGCGCGGACCGGTCGGCGCGTCCAGGGTGCCCGCATTGAGCTCCACGGTGTGCATCAGCGGCATGGGGGTCGCCGCGGCAACGCCGGTCACCGCCCAGCCGTCCTGGCGGATCTCCCAGATGTCGCCGGACACCTCGGTCGCCGCGGCGCCCAGCCGCCCCAAGTAGTTGAACCCGATCGTCGGGTCGGACCCGTCCAGGTCGACGTCACTGTTCAGGTAGCGCAGCAGCCCGTAGGTCAAACCGTCCGGCAGGGACCGAAGCTGCTCTTTGGCGTCTTTGATCACCGCACCGAGCCCCGCGTCACCGGCCAGTACCTGCGCCCAGTCCAGCCCGCCTACCGTTAGCGCCACCGGATACTTGGTGGTGAACCATCCCACCGTGCGCGACAGGTCGACGCTGGAGTCCAGCTCCTCCTGGCGCCCGTGACCCTCCGCATCGATCACGATCGGCGCGGCACCACTCCCCAAGAACTCGGCACACGCCAACGCGAACGCGATCAACAGGATCTCGTGGATCCCGGCGTGGAACGCCGCCGGCACCTCACCGAGCAACATCCGTGTCGTTTCGGCGTCCAGCTCGACCGACAGGTTGCCGGCGGTTGCGTAGGTATCCACCGCCGGTTGCACCGCCGGCAATTCCGCGGGCAACGCGGCGATCCGGCGCCAAGCGGGCGCCTGCTCCACTACCTCTGGACGGCGGGCGTGCTCGGCCAGCAGCGCTGCCCACCGGGCGAACGACGTCCTCGGCGCCGGCAACACGACCTGCTGCCCGCCGCGATGCTGTGCCCAGGCGAGGTTGAGGTCCTCGAGCAGGATCCGCCAGGACACCCCGTCGACCGCCAGATGGTGAACGATCAACAGCAACTGGCCGGTGGGGGCCGCCCAGAGCGCGCTCAGCATCACCCCGGTGGCCGGGTTCAACCGCGACCGCGCCGCCACCACCGCGTCGTCGGACAGCACGTCCACCGCCTGCAGGCACCCGCGCGCGTCCACCGCACCGGGTTCGGGCACCGTCACCGACCACCCGTCGGCGCCGTCGTCGTCGACGCGCAGCCGCAACATCGCGTGCCGATCGAGCAAGGCCTGCACCACCGCCACCACGTCGGACGAGGTCACCCCCACCGGGGCCTGCACCAGCACCGTCTGGTTGAACTCCGCCACCGGGCCCTGGACGCCCTGCAGCCAGCGCATGATCGGGGTGGGCACCACCGCGCCGACGCCCTCGTCGATCACCTCGGCGTCGTCGGCGACCACCCCGGCCACCCGGGCCAGCTTTGCCACGGTCTGCTCGACGAAGATGTCGCGTGGCCGGCATACCACGCCGGCGGCGCGCGCCCGCGCCACCACCTGCATCGACAGGATGCTGTCCCCGCCGAGCTCGAAGAACGACTCCTCGACCCCGACCCGCTCCAGCCCCAACACCTGGGCATAGATCCCGGCCAGGATCTCCTCGACCGCGTCGGCCGGGGCGCGGTAGTGATCGACATCCTGGTACTCCGGTGCCGGCAGGGCCCGGGTGTCGAGTTTGCCGTTGACCGTCAGCGGCAACGCGTCCAGCGCCACCACCGCGGCCGGAACCATGTAGACGGGCAGCCGTTCGGCCAGCGCGGCGCGCACCTCGGCCAGATCCACCGTTCCGGTCACGTAGCCCACCAGGCGTTTGTCCCCGGGGCGGTCCTCGCGGGCGATCACCACCGCCTGCTCCACGCCATCCAGGCCGTTCAACGTCGCCTGGACCTCACCCAGCTCGATGCGATAGCCGCGGATCTTGACCTGCTCATCGGCGCGCCCCATATAACGCAGCTGCCCGTCGGCGCTCCAGCACATCAGGTCCCCGGTGCGATACATGCGCGCTCCCGGCCCGCCGAACGGACACGCGACAAACCGCGTTCCCGTCAAACCCGCGCGGCCGACGTACCCGTGTGCCAACCCGGCGCCGGCGACGTACAACTCGCCGACCACCCCGGGGGGCACGGGCTGCAACGACGCATCGAGCACAAAGAAACCGAGGTGGGCCAACGGCACCCCGATGGGGCTGACGGCGGTGTCGACATCCGCGGCCACGATCTCCCGGAACGAGGCATGCACGGTCGTCTCGGTGATGCCGTACATGTTGATCAACCGGGGCCGAGCCGGATGGCTGTCCAGCCACGCGCGCAGGCGCTGCGGTTCGAGCGCTTCGCCGCCGAACACCACGGCCTCCAGCTCCAACTGAGAACCCAGCTCGGGCTGCAACGCATCGGCGGCCTGCAAGGCATAAAACGCCGACGGGGTCTGGCTCAAGACGCTGACCCGTTCGGCCACCAGCAGCGCGTGCAGGTCTTCGGGCGAGCGCACCACCGAGTCGGGCACCACCACCACGCGCCCGCCGTAAAGCAGCGCGCCCCAGATCTCCCACACCGAGAAGTCGAAAGCCAGCGAATGGCACTGCGTCCACACTCGCCCGCCGAGCTCCATGTCGCCGGCCAGCGTCTCGAGCAGCCGAGTCACGTTGCGATGCGGGACCGCCACCCCCTTGGGGGTTCCGGTCGTGCCCGAGGTGTAGATGATGTAGGCGACGTCGTCCGGGCACGCCGCCGGCAGCAAGGTGCTGAGCCGGCCGTGAACAGCGTGATCGCTGACATCAATGACCAGCAGAGCGCGTCCCTGAAGCCGCGGGCGGTATTCCGCGGTGGTGATCGCGGCGATCGGCGCGGCGTCACCGAGCACGAACTGCATCCGGGCCTCCGGCACCGCCGGGTCGATCGGCACATACGCCGCGCCCGTCTTCACCACCGCCAGGATCGCCACCACGGCCTGCGCCGACCGCGGCAACAACAGCGCCACGCGCTGCCCCGGGCCCACGCCTTCATCGGCCAACCGCTGCGCCAACCGGTTTGCCGCGTCGTCAAGCTCGCGATAGGTCATCGAACGGCCCTCGAAGGTCACCGCCGCCGCGTCGGGTACCCGCGCCACCTGTGCGGCGAACAGCGCCGAAATCGACACCGGCGGGCTCGTCGGCTCGGTCAACGCCGCCCGGTTACCCCAGTCCTCCAACCGGGCCCGCTCAACCTCGTCGAGCACACCGATCGACGACAGCCGCCGGGTCGGGTCGGTGGTCATCGCGACCAGTACCCGCTGCAAACGCTCGATCAGCGTTTCGATGCTGGCCGCGTCGAACACATCGGTGCGAAATTCCACCGCCCCGGCGATGCCGGCCGGCTCACCGTCCTCATCCAGGTGTTCTTCCAAAGAAAGCGCCAAGTCCATGCGGGCGGTGCCGGTGTCCACCGGGAGCTGAGTGAGCTCGAGGTCTCCCAACGCCAACTCGACATCGTCGGCGATGCCGTGCAGGGTTCGCCAGGCCAGCATCACCTGAACCAGCGGGTGATGGGTCAGCGATCGGGTGGGGTTCAGCCGCTCGACGACCACTTCGAAGGGCACATCTTGATGCTCGTAGGCGGCGAGGCTGCGCGCCCGCACCTGAGCCAGCAGGTCGGCGACGCTGGGGTCGCCGGCCACATCCACGCGCAACACCAACGTGTTGACGAAGAACCCGACCAAATCGTCGAGGGCGGGGTCACGGCGCCCCCCGATCGGGAAGCCAACCGCCACATCGGAACTCGCGCTCAGCTTGGCCAGCAGCACCGCCAGGGCGGCCTGCATCACCATGAAACTGGTCGCGTTGTGTTCGCGGGCCACCCGCGCGACCTGCCGGTGCAACTCGGCGGGCCACCCCACCACCACGGCGGCGCCCCGCTGATCGGCGACCGGCGGGTAGGGCCGGTCGGTGGGCAGCTCCAGCCGCTCGGGCATCCCCGCCAGGGCCTGCTGCCAGTACGCCAGCTGGGCGGCGATCGGGCTGTCGGCGTCGCTGAGATCGCCGAACTGCGCGCGCTGCCAGAGCGTGTAATCGACGTACTGCACCGGCAACGGCGTCCACCCAGGAGCTTGCCCCACGCTTCGGCTCGCGTACGCCACGGCCATATCTCGCACCAGCGGGTCGATCGACAGGCCGTCGGCGGCGATGTGATGCACCACGGCAACCAGCACATGCTCGTCGTCGGCGACGCGGAAAAGCTTGGCGCGCAAGGGGATCTCGGCCGCCAGATCAAAGCTGTGTCGCGCCGCCTCCTCGATGGCCTCCTGCAACCGGCCCGGCGACCACGCGGTCGCGTCGACCACGTCCCAGGCAAAGTCGGCCCGCTCGGCGGCCAGCACCAGCTGTTGCGGTATCCCGTCGGGGGCGGCGAACAGCGTGCGCAGGCTTTCATGGCGGCCCACCACGTCGGCCAGCGCCGCGCAGAACGCGTCGGCGTCCAGCGGCCCGCGCAGCCGCAGCGCCACCGCCAGGTTGTAGACCGGGGACGGACCCTGCAATTGGTCGATGAACCACAGCCGGTTCTGCGCGAACGACAACGGAATCACCGCGGGCCGCTCGACGGCCACCAACCGCTCCAGCCCGCCCTCACCACCGTGGATCCGCGTGGCCAACTGGGCCACCGTGGGCGCCTCGAACACGGCGCGCACCGCGACGCCGGCGCCCAGGCCGGTGTTGATCGCGGCGACCAGACGCATCGCCGACAGCGAATCCCCACCCAGGTCGAAGAATGAGTCGTCCACCCCGACCCGATCCACACCCAACACCTGGGCATAGATGCCGGCCAGGATCTCCTCGGTCGGGTTGGTCGGTGCGCGGTAGCTGTCGGTGGCCTCGTATCCCGGGGCCGGCAGCGCCCTGGTGTCGAGCTTGCCGTTGACGGTCAGCGGCAAGGCCGCCAACCCCACCACCGCGGCGGGGACCATGTAGGCCGGCAGCCGCTCGGCCAGCGCGGATCGCACCGCCGCCGGATCGGCGGTCCCGGTGATGTATCCCACCAGACGCTTGTCGCCGGGACGGTCTTCGCGCGCGACCACCACGGCCTGCTCCACGCCGTCGAATGCGGCCAGCGCGGCCCGGACTTCGCCCGGTTCGATCCGATATCCGCGGATCTTGACCTGCTCGTCGGCGCGGCCCAGGTATTGCAGCTGCCCGTCGGCGCGCCACCGCACCAAGTCGCCGGTGCGATACATGCGGGTTCCGGGCGCGTCCGCGCCGACGAACGGGCAGGCCACAAAGCGCGAGGCGGTCAGCCCGGCGCGACCGACGTATCCGACGCCCACGCCCCGGCCGGCCACATACAATTCACCGACCACGCCGGCCGGCACCCGCCGCAACGACTCGTCCAGCACGAACAGCGCCGCCGTCGACACGGGCGCGCCGATCGGAGCCGCCCCCGACCCCGCCCGCAACGGCGCGCTCATCGACGCATACACCGTGGCCTCGGTGGGGCCGTAGGCGTTGATCACCACCCGCCCGGGCGCAAACTGGTCCACCACCTCGGCCGAGCACGCCTCACCGCCGAGAAGCAACGCCTCCGACTCCAACCGTTGCGGCGACAGCGCGGCCACCGCCGACGGGGTTTGGGTGAGCACGTTGACCCGTTCGCGGGCCAGCAGGTCGTGGAAATCGTCCGGTGAGGCGACGACCGACGGGGGCACCACCACCAGCCGCCCACCGCCGAGCAGCGCGGCCCAGATCTCCCACACCGAGAAGTCGAAAGCATACGAGTGGCATTGCGTCCACACCTGTGTCGTCGGCAACGGTGTGGGCGTTGACTGCGCCAAGTGGGCCAGGTTGCGGTGGGCGATCGCCACGCCCTTGGGCGTTCCGGTGGTCCCGGAGGTGTAGATCAGGTACGCGATGTCGTCGGCTGCCGGCGCCGGGGGCGCGGTGGCGGGTTGGTCCGCGACGGCGGGGTCGTCGACGTCGATGACCGTCAGGTCCCGCCCGTCCAGCCGGTCGGCCAACGCCGCGGTGGTGACCGCGGCGATAGGCGCGGCATCGTCCAGCATGAACCCGACCCGGGCCGCCGGCAGCGCCGGGTCGATCGCCAGGTAGGCCGCCCCGGTCTTCAGCACCGCCAGCATGGCCACGACGGCCTGAGCCGACCGCTCCAACAGCAACGCCACACACGCACCGGGCCCGACACCGTGGCCAGACAGCAAGTGCGCGAACCGGTTAGCGGCCTCATCGAGTTCCCGGTAGGTCATCGACCGGCCCCCGAAGGTCACCGCGTGCGCCTCGGGGTCGCGGGCCACCTGGGCGGCGAACAGCTCCGGTATCGACAGGTCGACCGGTGCGGGCTCCGCCAGCACCGCGCGGTTGCCCGCCTCGTCGAGGCGGGCGTGCTCGGCCTCGTCGAGCAGGTCCACCGACGACAGCCGCCGGCCCGGATCTGCCGTCATGGCGACCAGCACCCGCTTGAGCCGCTCGATCAGCGTTTCGATGCTGGCGGCGTCGAACACGTCGGTCCGGAATTCCACCCCCCCGGCGATTCCGGCGGGCTCGCCGGCGTCGGTCCACATCTCGCCCAGGGAGAACGCCAGATCGGTGCGGGCCGTCCGGGTGTCGAGCGGCAACGGCGTGACGTGCAAGCCACCCAACGCCAACCCGGCCGCCGGGCCGGTGCTGCCCTGGCCCTGCCCGCTCTGCCAGGCCAACATCACCTGGACCAGCGGGTGATGGGTCAGGCTTCGGGTCGGGTTGAGCCTTTCCACCAGTACCTCGAAGGGCACGTCCTGGTGCTCGTAGGCGGCCAGGCTGCGCGCCCGCACCTGGGCGAGCAGTTCGGCGACGCTGGGATCACCGGCCAGATCGACCCGCAACACCAGGGTGTTGACGAAGAAGCCCACCAGCTCGTCCAGCGCGGGGTCCCCGCGCCCGGCGATCGGAAACCCCACGGACACATCGGAACTCGCGCTGAGCTTGGCCAGCAGCACCGCCATGGCGGCCTGCATCACCATGAAGCTGGTGGCGTTGTGTTCGCGGGCCACCCGGGTGACCTGCGCCTGCAGCTCGGCCGGCCAGTCCACCGACACGCTCGCGCCGCGGTAGTCCGCGACCGGCGGGTAGGGCCGATCGGTGGGCAGCTGCAGGTGCTCCGGCATTCCGGCGAGGGCCTCTTGCCAGTAGGCCAGCTGCGCCGCGATGCGGCTGCCGCCATCGCTGAGATCCCCGAGCTGCGCGCGCTGCCACAGCGTGTAGTCGGCGTACTGCACCGGCAGCTCGGGCCAGTCGGGGGCTCGTCCCAGGCTGCGGTTGGCGTAGGCCACCCCGAGATCCCGCACCAGCGGGGCGATCGACGCGCCGTCCGCGGCGATGTGGTGCACCACGGCCACCAGCACGTGCTCGTCGTCGGCAACCCGGAAAAGCCTTGCCCGCATGGGGATCTCGGCCGCCAAATCGAACTGGTGACGCGCCACGGTGTCGAATGCCTCGTACAGCCGGCTCTCCGACCAGCCGGTCGCGTCGACGATGGACCAGCCGAAGTCGGCCCGCTCGGGAGGCACGATCAGCTGGCAAGGTATGCCGTCGTGCGCGGTAAACAGCGTGCGCAGGCTTTCCTGCCGGGCCACCACGTCGGCCAGCGCCGCGCCCAACGCTTCTTCTTCGAAGCCATCCATCCGCCCGCGCAACCGCAGCGCGACCGCCATGTTGTAGATCGTCGAGGGGCCCTGGAACTGGTCGATGAACCACAACCGGCTCTGGGCGAACGACAGCGGAATCACCTCGGGCCGCGGGGCGGCCGCGAAAGGCGCCAGCGGCTCCAACCGAGCTTCGTCCCCACCGATGCGCGTCGCCAGCTGGGCGACCGTGGGCGCCTCGAACAACGTGCGCACCGACAGACCGGCGTCCAGGCCGCTGTTGACGGCGGCGATCAGCCGCACGGCGGACAGCGAATCCCCACCGAGGTCGAAGAACGACTCATCCACCCCGACCAGCCGCGGCGGCTCCACACCCAGAACCTGCGCGTAGATCCCGGCCAGCAGCTCCTCGACCGCGCTGGTGGGGGCGCGGTAGTGGTCGCCATCCTGGTATTCGGGCGCCGGCAGGGCCCGGGTGTCGAGTTTGCCGTTGACCGTCAACGGCAGCGCGTCGATCGCCACCACCGCGGCCGGCACCATGTAGGCCGGGAGCCGCTCGGCCAGCGCCGCACGCGCCGACGCTCCGAAGGAGGCCGGATCCTCGACTCCGGTGACGTAGCCCACCAGGCGCTTGTCCCCGGGGCGGTCCTCGCGGGCGATCACCGCCGCATGCTTGACGCCGTCCAGCGCGCTGAGCGCGGCCTGGATTTCGCCGAGTTCGATGCGGTAGCCGCGGATCTTGACCTGCTTGTCGGCGCGTCCGACGTACCGCAGCTGCCCGTCCGCGCCCCACCACACCAGGTCCCCGGTGCGATACATCCGCTGCCCGGGCGCTCCCGCGCCGACGAACGGGCAGGCCACAAACCGCGTTGCGCTCAGCGCCGCCCGACCCACATAGCCGTCCGCCACTCCGGCACCGGCCACGTACAACTCCCCCACCACGCCCGGCGGGACCGGCCGCAGCCACCCGTCGAGCACGAAAAACTCCAGATGGGCCAGCGGCACGCCGATGGGGCTGGCGACGCTGTCGACGTCGCCGACGACGATCTCCCGGAACGACGCGTGCACCGTCGTCTCGGTGATGCCATACATGTTGATCAGCCGCGGCAAACCCGGATGGTTGTCCAGCCAGGTCCGCAGCCGCTGCGGCTCCAGCGCCTCGCCGCCGAACACCACGGCCTCGAGCTTCAGACGAGGCTCCGGCTCGGGCTGTGCCGCGTCGGCGGTCTGCAACGCATAAAACGCCGACGGGGTCTGGCTCAACACGGTGACCTGTTCGGCCACCAACAACGCGTGCAGGTCTTGCGGCGAGCGGACCACCGAATCGGGCACGATCACCAGCCGGCCGCCGTAAAGCAGTGCGCCCCAGATCTCCCACACCGAAAAGTCGAAGGCCAACGAATGACACTGCGACCAGACCTGCCCCGCCAGCTCCAGATCGGCGTCCAGCGTCTCCAGCAGCCGGGTCACGTTGCGGTGCGGGATCGCCACGCCCTTGGGGGTTCCGGTAGTCCCCGACGTGTAGATGAGGTAGGCGATGTCATCGGGCGCCGGCGCCGGCAACGCGGTGCTGGGCTGGCGGTCGATGGCGGGGTCGTGGACATCGATGACCGCGACGTCGCGCCCGCCCAGCCGATCCGCCAGGCCGGCGGTCGTGATCACCGCGATCGGCGCGGCATCATCGAGCACGAACCCCATCCGGGCCACCGGCACCGTCGGGTCGATCGGCACGTACGCCGCCCCGGTTTTCAGCACCGCCAACATCGCCACGACCGCGTCGGCCGACCGCGGCAACAGCAGCGCCACGCGCCGCCCCGGACCCACACCCCGCTCGGTCAACAGGTGCGCCAACCGGTTGGCCGCCTGCTTGACCTCGCGGTAGGTCCACGACCGCTCCCCCGCGCTGATCGCCACCGCGTCCGGCGTGCGCGCCACCTGGGCGCCGAACAGCACCGGAATGGACACCGGCACCCCGACCGGCTGGGCCAGCCCCGTGCGGTTGCCCCACCTCTCGAGCAGGGCGTGCTCGGCGGCGTCGAGCACATCCAGCGACGACAGCCGCCGCCCCGGATCGGCGGTCATCGCCGCCAGCACCCGCTGGAACCGCTCGATCAGCGTGTCGATGTCGGCCGCGTCGAACACCTCGGTGTCGAACTCGACGCGAAGACCCATTTCCGTGCCCGGCATGGCCTGGACCGCAAGCGGGTAGTGGTTGTATTCGCGGTGGGTGAAATCGGTGACGGCCAACCCTTGGTCACCTTGGCCGCCCGACAGCGCGGCCGCGTCCAGCGGGTAGTTCTCGTACACGAAGAAGGTGTCGAACAACTGGTCCAGGCCGGTGACGCGGTGCAGCTCGCTGAGCGCCAGGTGCTGGTGGTCGAGCGTGTGGTTGTAGGCGTTCTGCAGTTGATCGAGCAGATCTGTGGTGGTGGTCGTGGCCGCGATGCTCGCCCGCACCGGCACCGTGTTGATGAACAGGCCCACCATCGAGTCCGCGCCGGGCAGCTCGGGCGGCCTGCCCGAGACCGTCGTGCCGAAGGCGACGTCCGGCCGGCCGGTCAGCCCCACCAGCAGTCGCGCCCAGGCGGCCTGCACCACGGTGCTGACGGTGGTGTGGTGCGAGCGCGCCAGCTCGCCGAGCGCCCGTGTGATCTGCTCGGGCACCCGGAAGGATGCGACGCCTCGCGGCCCCAGACCCAGCCGGCCCGGCGGGGCCAGCAATGTGGGGGTGTCGAATCCGGCCAGCGCCGCACGCCAGGCGTCGCGCGCGGCATCAAGGTCGCGGCTCGTCAGCCAGGTCACGAAGCTGCGGTACTTCGCCGCCGCCGGCAGCCACCGCCCGTGATAGCCGGCGAATATTTCCCCCAGCAGGATCGGCAGCGACCAGCCATCCAGCACGATGTGGTGATTGGTGAGCACCAACCGGTGCTGATCGTCGGCGGTGCCGATGAGCGCGGCCCGGAAGGCGGGCTGGTTGACGAGATCGCAGACCGCGGCGCGTTCGGCTGCGCACACCTGCCGGATCTGCTCGTCGAGGTCCGGGCCGGCCTGGCGAAGGTCGACGTAGCGCCACGGCACCACGGGGTCGGCCGGGATGATCTGCACGGGCTGGTCGAACTTGTCGGAGAATCGGGCCGCCAGGTTGGGGTGGCGGGTGACCACCGCGTGCACCGCGTTGCGCAGGCGGTCCTGATCGACCGGACCGCTCAACGCGATCTCCAGCTGCACGGCATAGACGTCGTCACCGCCCGAAGCGGTGATGGCATGGAACCACAGCCCCTGCTGCAAGGGGGTCAGTGGCAATACGTCAGCTATCCGCATATTGCCGCTGCAGGTCGTCGATTTGTTGCTGGCTGAGACCGGCAGCAATGTCCGACGGCGTCAACCCGCCCCCGCCGCCGCGCACGTGCGCGCAAATGCCGGTCAACGCGTCGAACCACAACCGGTTCAGCCGGCCGGCCAGCGCCTGATCCAGGACCGAGGGCGCCCAGGTCCAGCGCGCGTGCAGCTGCGGGCCGGTGTCGGTGTCGACCGTGCTGGCGTTGAGCTCCACGGTGTGCATCAGCGGCATCGGGATGGCCGCGGCAACGTCGGTGACCGACCAGCCGTCCTGGCTGAGCCGCCACACGTCACCGGACACCTCGGCCGCCCCACCGAGCCTGCCCAGATAGTTGAACCCGATCGGGGGGTCGGTCGGTGCCAGATCGACATCGCCGTTCAGATAACGCAACGCGCCATAGGTCAAGCCGTCCGGCAGCGCGCGAAGTTGCTCTTTGGCGTCCTTGACCACCGCGCCCAGCCGCGCGTCACCGGCCACCACCCGCGCCCAGTCAAGCCCTCCGACCGCCAGCGAGACCGGGTATTTCGTCGTGAACCACCCGACCGTGCGCGACAGGTCGACATGGGGGGCCAGTTCCTCCTGACGCCCGTGACCCTCCACGTCGATGACGATCGGCGCGCCGCCGCCGGCGAATTCCGCGACCGCCAAGGCGAACGCGATCAACAGGATCTCGTGCACCCCGGCATGAAACGCGGCGGGCACCTCATCCAGCAGCGCCCGGGTGGTCTCGGCATCCAGCTGCGCCGACAGGTTGCCCGCGCTCAGATAGGTATCCACGTCGGGACGCACGGCCGGCAGCGCCGCGGGCGCGGACGCGATCTGCCGCCAGGCGTCGGCCTGCGCCACGATTTCCGGGCGGTGCGCGTGCTCGGCCAACAGCGACGCCCACCGGGCGAAAGAGGTCCCGGGCGCCGGCAACACCAACCGCTGCCCGCCGCGATGCTGGGCCCAGGCAATGTTGAGGTCCTCGAGCAGAATCCGCCACGACACCCCGTCGACGGCGAGGTGGTGAACGATCAACACCAGCTGCCCGGTGTCGGCCACCCACAGCGCGCTCAGCATCGACCCGGCCGCCGGGTCCAACCGCGACCGCGCCTCGATCACCGCCGCGTCGGACAGCTCCGGCACCGCGCGCAGGCACGCGCGGGCGTCCACCGAGCCGGCCTCGGGCACGGTCAACGACCAGCCCCCCGCGCCGTCATCGGTGACCCGCAGCCGCAACGTGGCGTGTCTATCCAGCACCGCCTGCAACACCGCGACCACGTCGGCCTCCGTCACCCCGGCCGGGGCCTGCACCGCCACCGTCTGGTTGAACTGATCGACCGGCCCCTCGACGCCGCGCAGCCAGCACATGATCGGTGTCGCGACCACCGGGCCGATGCCCTCGTCGCTCACGTCGGCGTCGCCGGTGGCCACTTCGGCCACCCGGGCCAGCTGGGCCACGGTTTGCTCGACGAAAATGTCTCGCGGCCGGCACACCACCCCGGCGGTCCGCGCGCGCGCCACCACCTGCATCGACAAGATGCTGTCCCCGCCGAGCTCGAAGAACGACTCGTCCACCCCGACGCGTTGCAGCCCGAGCACCTGCGCGTAGATGTCGGCCAGGATCTCCTCGACCGCGTTGCCCGGGGCCCGATAGCGATCGACGTCCTGGTACTCGGGCGCCGGCAGGGCTCGCTTGTCGAGTTTGCCGTTGACCGTCAGGGGCACCGCGTCGATGACCACCACCGCGGCCGGCACCATGTACGCCGGCAACCGCTCGGCCAGGGCGGCGCGTGCGGCCGCCGGGTCGGCGGTCCCCGTCACATATCCCACCAGGCGTTTGTCGCCGGGGCGGTCCTCGCGCGCGATCACCACCGCCTGCCCGACCCCGTCCACTTCGGCCAGCGCCGCCTGCACTTCGCCGAGTTCGATGCGGAATCCGCGGATCTTGACCTGCTCGTCCGCACGCCCCACATAACGCAGCTGGCCGTCGGCGCCCCACCATGCCAGGTCCCCGGTGCGATACATGCGTTCCCCGGGCTGGCCGAAGGGGCACGCCACGAATCGCGTCGAGCTCAAACCAGGCCGCTGCCAATACCCGAGGCCCGCACCCCCGCCGGCCACATACAACTCCCCCACGACACCCGGCGGCACCGGTTGCATCCACGCGTCGAGCACGAAGAAGGCGTACTTGGCCAGCGGCACCCCGATGGGGCTGGCAGGGCTGTCGAGGTCTTGCGGGAAGATCTCCCGGAACGAGGCGTGCACCGTCGTCTCGGTCGTGCCGTACAGGTTGAGCAACCGGGGAGATTCCGGATGATTGTCCAGCCACGTCCGCAACCGCTGCGGTTCCAGTGCTTCACCGGCGAAGATCACCGCCTGAAGCCGGAGTTGACGGCCAAGCTCGGGTGAGAGCGCGTCCGCGGTCTGCAGCGCATAAAACGCCGACGGGGTCTGGCTTAAGACTTCGACCCGCTCTTTGACCAACAACGCGTGGAAATCTTCGGGCGAGCGGGCCACCGACTCGGGCACCACCACGAGGCGTCCGCCAGAGAGCAGCGCGCCCCAGATCTCGCACACCGAGACGTCGAAGGCCAACGAATGCCACTGCGACCACACCTGCCCCGGCGACAGCTCGACGTCCAGGGACTCGAGCAGCCGGGTCACGTTGTGGTGGGTGATGGCCACCCCCTTGGGGACACCGGTTGTCCCCGAGGTGTAGATGAGGTAAGCGATATTGTCCGGCTCCGGCACGGGCAGCGCCGGGCCGGATTGGCCGCCGGCGGCGGGGTCGGCGGCCTCAGCGACGTCGACGATCAGCAGATCGCGCCCGGCCAGCCGGTCGGCCAAGCCGGCGGCGGTGATCGCCGCGATCGGCGCGGCGTCATCGAGCATGAACTCGATGCGGGCCGCCGGCACCGCCGGGTCGATCGGCACATACGCCGCCCCGGTTTTGAGCACCGCCAGAATCGCCACGATCGCCTCGGCCGAACGCTCCAGCAGCAGCGCCACCCGCTGTCCCGGACCCACCCCGTGGCCGGCCAGCAGCCGCGCCAACCGGTTGGCGGTCTCGTCAACCTCGCCGTAGGTCCACGACGATTCCCCGAAAGTAATCGCCACCGCCTCCTGGGCGCGGGCGGCCTGCGCGGCGAACATCGCCGGAATCGACTGCGAAGCGGGTGCCGGCCGGCTCAACACCGCACGGTTACCCCACCCGTCCAGCCCGTCAATCTCGGCGGCATCGTGAAGATCCAGCGACGAGAGCCGCCGCCCCGGATCGGCGGTCATCGCCACCAGCGCGCGGCCCAACCGTCCCGCCAATTCCGAGACGTCGAGATTCGCCAACGGGCCCCCGGCGCCCGCCGTGCTGAGGAAAAGCTGGTCGCCGCCGCCGGAGAAGATCAACGCAAACGCGCCCACCTGAACGGGATTGGTGAATGACGCAGAGGCCGCGACGCCGGCGAAGTCCATCGTCATCTTCGACGGCATGAAATTGACGCTCACCCGATCGGATCGCTGTCCCGCGCCGCGCGGGTCGGCCTTGCGTTCCAGGGCGTGCACCGGGAACCGCTGATGGTCCAGCGCCTGCCGAATTCGCGCGTCGACATACTCACAAAAACCCGCGACAGTGGATTCCGGCGAAACGCTCAACACGAGCGGCACCACCCCGGAAACCATCCCCGGAAGCGTCTTTGACTCCGGGCGCACGCGCCTGCTGACCGGGAAGTCGAGCACCACCTCTGAGCCTGCGGCGGACCACCCACGCACTAAAAGGGCACACGCCGCGGTGATGACCGACGACCGAGGCATATTCCACGCGTCGGACAATTCTTGTACTCGCCGAAGGACGACAGCGTCCAGTCGGACCGGCGCAGAAGGCGCAGACCCGTCCCCCTCGTCCGCGGCCGGGAGAAACCCGTTGTGCGGCCCGCTTTCCGGTGGAAGATTCCTGGCCCAATAGGCCTCATCTTCCAGATAATCGGTGGACGCTTCGTATTCTGACTCGCAGCGAACCAGGTCCTGCAGCGAGCCGAAGAACGCAGGAGGAATGGGTGCGTTCGCAACAAATGCGGCGTACACGGTGGCAATCCGATTTGCGATAAGTGTAATTCCGGAGCCGTCCACGATCATGTGATGGAAGCACCCGAACAAGTAGAATTCGTCGGACCATGTTTGGAATAAAGTAAAATTGAATAGCGGGCCGGTCGGAGCCATTGGCGTGTGTTGAATCGATAACGCCAAACGACGGGCTTCCTGCACCGGATGGCGCGTGTCGCTCAGGTCGTGGAAGGCTAGCTCGAAGTCCGGGTAATCGATCGCCCTCTGGAACACCTGGCCATCCACCTCGAAGACGGCGGCCCTGGCCGGTTCGGCCTCCCGCATCACGTGACGGATCGCGCGCTGAAGCAACTCGCGGTCTACGGTGCCGTCGAATCGGACAAGCACACCAAGCTGCCACTCCGTACCGGAGTGGCCCGTTTCCTGCGCGAGCCAAATGTCCAGCTGCCCCCGCGTCAGCGGGAAAGCCAGGTCATCAACTTCCATCCGGATTACCTATCAAACCCCTGTCCCGCCGCTAATCTTTCGCGCAGAGTTTTCGGCCGTATATCGGTCCAGTTCTGATCGATGTAGTCCAGGCACGCGGCGCGGTCCGCCTCGCCGTACACCACCCGCCAGCCGGCTGGAACATCGGCGAAGGCCGGCCACAGACTGTGTTGTTCCTCGTCGTTGACCAAGACGAAAAAGGTGCCGTCGTCATCGTCGAACGGATTGATGCTCACCGCGTCTCCAGACGTCTACTGGACATGGGTATAACAAGTTCTAAACCATACTGGAGCCCCACAGAGCTTGTCTAAGCCTTCGTGGAATTTCTGGTAGCGCTCCGATCCGCCCACACCACCGCATCGGCGACGTTACCTAGGCGAACAATAGGTATGGTTTTCCCGCGGTTCCTCTACCTGCGGTTTGCGGAGCAGCGTCTGCCGACTAGGGCCCGAAGTAACCGGCGGCGACTCCCGAGACGCCGTTTGGAGTGTTCGCGGTCCCAGGCGCCTCGGGAATCCGCAGCGCGACGACGCCGACCCGGTGGCGCCGATCGTCGACTCTTGGGTTCGCCGACAATGTCACCGATCCGCCGCTGTGGTCCTACGCCGGCAGGCCCCGGTGCTCCGTGCCGGTACGTGGTGGGTGAGCGCGATTGCCGCACTGCGCCCGGGGTGGCGCTCGCAGTCTCCGGGTCGACCCGCTCTCGCCGGGACACCAGATCTTTGCGCATCGATGGGCGCGAGGCGCCCCCGCCTCCCGGCAAACTGCGGTCGGCTCGATGACGGGTGCCCGGCCAATTCCTCCGTTCGTGACTCAGCGCCGGAGCGCCGGCGGGGATGCTCGCGGTGGCGCACGCAGGTTCGACGGTGCCCGGCGCCACCGCGTAACGACGGCCGCTTCACGACACGACTCGACAAGGCGGTAAAGCGGCGATCTTTGCGATGGCCGACATATTTAGTGAGGCGTCGTGGCCGATGAGCCGGCGGAGCCGCTCGAAGTGAATTGGAGGCATCTGGACCAGATGAATTTATGACGCCTAACGCGAAGGTTGAGCCGCTACCCGACGCGAGCCGGTCGTGTAGCATGCAACGTGATTGGGCGGCACGTTGCACCGGTGTATTCCGAATCAATATATCCACAATAGGGACACCATGTGACCGATCATGGGTCAAAGCAGATCTGGTTGGGGCGAAATAAATGGACAAGCACAGCGAACCTTCGGCGCAGGTTGAATCGAAGGATAATTCAACAGTTGCAATGTCGGAGCACCTCGCTGACGACCTACTTTCCACGACCGCCGGCGGCTGGAAAAGCTTTTATAATTTGCTCAGCCGCCGGCTTGAGGACGCCGGGGTCGCCGATTCATCGTTTTTCCTCAACTATGGCTACGCCCCACTGGGTTTCAACGACGAATCTGCGTTCACCATTCGCCCGGGAACTTTCAACGCCAACTCGGTCCGGCTGGTGTTCGAGGTCATCGGATCCGTTGACCTCAACGACCGAACGGTCGTCGAAATAGGGTGTGGCCGCGGCGGCAACGCCGCACTTGTCGCCGAGAAGTTCAGCGCGCAGGTGATCGGCATCGACATGTCCTCGGAAGCGATCGCTTTCTGCAGTAAAACGCACGTCAAGCGTCCGATAGACTTCCGCGTCGGCGATGCGTTGAATATTCCGCTGCCCGATGCGGCGTGCGATGCCATCATCAACGTGGAGTCCTCGCATTCCTACGGCAATCTGCCGAAGTTCCTGAGCGAAGTTCGCAGGATTTGCCGACCCGCGGGATGGTTCTTACACACCGACTTTTTGAGCCCCGAGGACTGGGACCAGGTCAGGATGCGGTTGAAGCGATCGGGCTTCGTCACCGAAAGCGACCGGGATATTACCGCTAACGTGCTGGCCTCGCGCGATCAAGCGAGTGATACCTGGGCCGAGGTTTATGGCGACCGAAATGCCCGGGTCGCGAACTTCCTCGCCCTGCCGGGGTCCGCGATCTACGAGCAGATGCGGGCCGGCCTGTTGGAGTACCGGATACTGAGATCTCAACTGCGCACCGAAGCCGCCTAGCGCCGTCCCCGGCGGCGACGGCGCGTCACTTGGCCGCCTTCGATTGCGAGAATTTCGCGGTCGCCGAGCCGACTCTTCAGTTTGCGACATTCACCGTGCCGTTTTGAAACGCGCGCCAAGGCCGACCTGGTACGGCGATTTGGCGGGGTTGATTACGTGGGCTCGGCCAAACCGACCGAATCCGCCTTATCCGGCTCCGGCACCTGACCGGCCAGGTACTCGGCCAGCGACCCGATGGTCGGATAGTCGAATACCGCGGTCGCGCTGATCGTGAACGCGCCACCGAACTGCGGAAGCAACCGGTTGCTGAATTCGACCGCCATCAGTGAATCGGTGCCCAGCTCCAGGAACCGGCTGGTCGCCGCCGGCGGCTGCGCGAGCCTCAGGAAATTCTGGACTTCGTACCGGAGGTACTCCGTGAGGAAGCTGCCGCGCTCCGACTCGGGCACCTCATGCAGTTGCCGCAACAACTCGCTGTCGCCGCGGGCCGCCGTGACAGCGCTCGGCAGCACATGGTCGAGCATCGCCGGGCGAGAGGCACCCAGCCCCTTCGCGGCGCGCTGCCAATTGGCTTTGATGACAGTCGCCTGCGCGGTGCCGTGGGCGACGATCTCGTCGAGCGCGTTGAGGGCGGCCGACGGTTCCAGTGGGATGAGGCCCTGCGCACTGAGATTGGCGCGCGCGGCGTGCGACGTGGCCATGCCGCCCTTTGCCCACGGACCCCAGTTGATTGCGGTCGCGGGCAGGCCCTGGGCCCTGCGCTCGGCAACGAGCCCGTCGAGCAGCGCATTGGCGGTCGCGTAGTTGGCCTGGCCGGGCGAACCGATCACGCTGGAGGCCGACGAGTAGACGATGAAGAAATCGAGATCATCGTCCCTGGTGAGTCGATGCAGGTGGCAGCCGCCGAAGGCCTTGGGCGCCAACGCCTTCCGGAAGCCTTCGGAGCTCTGCTGCGGCAGCAGCGCGTCGTCGAGCACGCCCGCCAGGTGCGCGACCCCCGCGAGGGGCGGCAACTCCGCCCGGATCCGTTCCAGCACCGCCGCGATCTGCGCTTCGTCGCCGACGTCGGCCGCGAAGACGTGGATGCGGGTTCGGCAGCGCTCCATGATGTCGTCGATCGCCCGTTGGGCGTCGGCATCGGGCAAGCGCCGGCTGGTCAGGACGATGTCACCGGCCCCGAGCTGGGCCAAGTGGGCCGCCGTGTGCAGGCCGAGCGCACCGAGGCCGCCGGTGATCAGGTAGCTCCGATCGCCGCGCGGCTGCAGCGGTTTCGGCATCTGCAGCACGATCTTTCCGATGTGTCGAGCCTGCTGCATCCGGCGGAACGCGGTCTTCGCCTCCGTCACCGGGTAGACCTCGGCGGCGATCGGCTTCAACTCGCCCTTGGCCATGCTGTCCGCCACCTCGGCCAGCAACTTCCCCGTCCGCTCGGGTTCGTGCTCGATGCATGCGTCCAGCGCGATGATCTCGTAGTCGATATCGGGACGGGCCGCGGCCATCTGCTCCCGAGTCCAGATGTCGCGCTTGGCGATTTCGGCGAACCGGCCGCCCTGTGCGGTCGCCCGCACGGTCGCCGCGATGAACCCTTCATTGGTGAGGCTGTTCAGCACGACGTCGACGCCGGCGCCGTCGGTGTCGGCCAGGATCTGGTCCGCGAAATCCGTACTGCGCGAGTCGTAGATGTGTTCTACGCCCATTTTGCGCAGCGCCGCCCGCTTGTAGGTGCTGGCGGTGGCGAAGACGGTCGCGCCGCGCTGTTGGGCTATCTGGATCGCGGCCAGGCCGACGCCACCACTGGCGGCGTGAATGAGAACCCGGTCACCGGGTCCCACCTTCGCCCAGTCGAAAGCGAGTCGGGTCGTCAGCGCCCCGGCGGGTATGGTCGCCGCTCCTACCGCGCTCACCCCGTTCGGCACCGGCGCCAGGAAGTGGGCCGGCACGTTGACCCGGGTGGGGAACCCGCCCGGCATGAAGCCGAAGACGCGCTGGCCGACCTCGAATCCGGTCACGCCGGCGCCCAACTCCGTAACGACGCCGGCGAGGTCGCCGCCGCCGACCCGCCCCGGGTCGCCCGGATAAAGGCCGAGCACGTTCAGCACATCCCGGAAGTTGAGGCCCGCGGCCTCCACCCGGATCTGCACCTCGCCCGCGCTCGGCGGCGGCACATGCGTCTCGACCAGATGAAGGTTGTCGATGGCGCCGCGTTCGGTCGGCTCCAGGTTGTAATCGGTCGCGCGGGGTACCGGCAGCTGGCCGCTGCGCGCCCACGGCAGCAGCCGCGGCACCAAGTACTTTCCTTGTCGTAGTGCGACTTCGGGCTCGTCTGCGGGTGCGCCGAGCAGGCCGGCCAACGAGCGCACGGCGTCGTCGGCTCCGTCGCAGTCGACCAGCCTGCAGCGCAGGCTCGGCTGCTCGGTGATGATGGTCCGTCCGAAGCCCCACAGCGCCGACTGTGCCGGGTCCACCGGCTCGCCGGGCTCGGTCGCGACCGCCCGCTCGGTGACGATCCACAGCCCGCCGGCGAGTTTCAGGTCTTGCTGGGCCAACAGCGTGCGCACGACCGTGAGCAGCTCGTCGATCTCGGTCTCCAGCCGCGCGGCGAATTCGGCGCCCGACTCTTCCGCGTCGGGCCGCCCGGGGCTGCGCCAGACGACGCCGGACACGGGGGCACCACGCTCCTGAGCCTCGGCGAACGCCCGCTTCCAGCGCTCCGGATCCACCGAGGCACGGTCCAAGGGGACACAACCCGGCACGTCGGCCGCCAGCTCGTCGAACCCGGCGATCAGCCAGGTGCCCTGGCCGCCCCCGGCGGCAGCAACATCGTCGCCCGATGCCGGCGCCGGCACTTCCTCCCAGCCGAGGGTGTACATGTTGCGGGTGGCGTCGCCGCCGAGTCCGCGCAGCAACGCCTCCCGGGGTGCGCGTTTGACCGTGAAGTCGCGAATTTCGCCCAGCTGGCGACCGTCGCGATCCACGAAATCGAGGTCGAACACCTGCGTTTCGCTGTCGAGACCGCCACTCTGCCACCGCGCGCGGCAGTAGAACCGCCGGGGCATCTCGTCATGCAGCACCACCCGCCCGTACCGCAGCGGCAAGAACAGATCGGCCAAACCGCCGCCGTCCTCGGTCGCCGCGAGCGCCGCCTCCAAGGCCGGGAAGGCAATTCCGGTGCACAGATCGAGTAGCACCGGGTGGATCGGCTCGCCGCCGAGCTGTTCGGCGAGCTCGTCGCCGATGGCGATGTCGGCGACCGCCTCGCCGTCACCGGCCCACAGCGATTTGAGGGACGTGGACCAGGTGGGACCCCAGGTCAGCTCCATGTCGGCGAAGGTGTCGAACAGCTGCTGCGGACGCGTGCGGCCCAGCCGCTCGCAGGCCGCGTCGATGGATTCCGTCGGCTCCAGTGCGGGCTCGTCGTCGGCACCGCCGACGATCCGGCCGTCGGCGTTCAACGACCACTCGGCGTCACGGTCACCGAACGGGCGGCTGTGCACCTGGAAGGTCCAGCCGCCGTCATCCGGATGCACCGTCAGCTGAACCTCCCGGGAAGTTTTGTCGCCCAGGATGATCGGTTCGTAGAAGAAGACATCGCGCACCTGCGCCGGTGCCCCGACCGTGGCAAGGGCCATCGCCGCGTACGTCGCGCCCGGAACGACAACGGAGCCGTAGATGACGTGATGTGCCAGCCATGGCTGCGTGTTGACGGACCACCGACTGGTGTAGACGGAATCGCCGGAGGCAAGGTCTTTTGCGTTCCCCAGGATTCCGGATCCGGTGGCGCCATGTCCGTCGATGCCGCGGATGTCGGCATTCTTCGGCCAGAAGCGCCGGCGCTGGAAAGCGTAGGTGGGCAGTTCGAGTTTGCGGCGCGGCCGATGGTGCAGCGCAGCGAATACGGGGCGATGGCCGCTGACGTAAGCCGCGGCCAGCGCTTCCGCCATCTGACGCCGGGCATCGGCGTCCTTGCGCAGTGACACGATCGCACGCGGAGCGGCCGAGGAGTCCGGCCAGGCCTGCATGGCGGCGTTGGTCAGCACCGGTAGCGGACCGATCTCCATCAACACCGAGCAGCCCAGCGCCGCCACGGTGCGCACGCTTTCGGCGAACTGCACCGGCTGGCGGGAGTGCCGCCGCCAATACGGGGCGTCGAGCGGGGTATCCGCGGTGAGCAGCGCGCCGGTCCGGTTGCACACCAGGGGCAGGGTGGGGACGGCGAATTCGAATTTGCTTGCGTACGATTCGAATTCGTCAAGCACCGGGTCCAGCAGCTCGGAATGGAAGGCATGGCTGGTGTCCAGCCACGTGCAGCGCACTCCGTCACCGGTCAGCTTGGCGACGACCTGCTCCAGGTCCGCGCCGGGACCCGACAGCACCGTGTTGGGGCCGTTGTAGGCGGCCACCGAAATGTGCGGGAATTCCTCGGCGACGCTGTCCACTTGCTGCGCGTCGGCGAATACCGCGACCATCCGCCCACCCTCGGGCAGACTGCCGAACAGCCGGCCGCGTTCGGCGATCAGGCGTGCCCCGTCCTCGATGCTGAACACTCCGGCCACGCACGCCGCGGCGTACTGGCCCACGCTGTGCCCCAGCACCACATCCGGCTCGATACCCCAAGACTGCCAGAGCCGCGCCAGGCCCATCTCGACGGCAAAGAGCGCCGGCTGCGCAAAAGAGGTGTGCCGCAGGGTTTCTCCGGTGTCGCTGTCGGTGTCGAACAGCACCTCGAGCAACGGACGCGGCAACATCGGATCGACCGCTTCGGCGCAGCGCCGCACCGTCTCGGCGAATACCGGCTCGGTGTCGAACAGTTCACGCGCCATTCCCGGGTACTGGCTGCCCTGCCCGGTGAACAACCACGCCGTCTTCGGCGGGTCACCGCACACGCCACGCACCGCACCCGGTCCCAGCCGGTTCTCGGACAATCCGGCCAGTAGCTCGCGGGCTCCCCCGACCGAATCCACGACCAACGCGGCGCGGTGTTCGAAATGCGAACGTCCGGCGCCGGCGGTGTAGCACACATCAGCGATATCGGCCTCTGGGTGCTCCGCCAACCAGGATTCATACCGCTGCGCCAGCGCCACCAGCGCCTCCGGTGATCGCGCCGAGAGCGGCAACACGCCGACCGGTTCGTCTTCGGCGGCGGGCTCCGGCGCCACGGTGATCTCGGCAACCGACGGCGCTTCCTCGATCAGCACGTGCGCGTTCGTGCCGGAGAACCCGAACGAGCTCGTTCCGGCGCGGCGCGGCCTGCCGTCGGCGTGCCACGGAATCGGCTGGTCCACCACCCGGACCGGCAGGGAGTCCCACGGGATGTTCGGTGACGGGTTCTCAAAGTGCAGGTTCTGTGGCAGGACCTCGTGCTGCAAAGACAACACGACCTTGATCAGGCCGGCGATCCCTGCGGCCGACTCGAGGTGCCCGATGTTGGTCTTGGCCGATCCGATCAGCAGCGGCCGGTTCGGGTCACGGCCGACGCCGTAGGCGGCCGCGGCGGCCTGGACCTCGATCGGGTCACCCAGCGAGGTGCCCGTGCCGTGCGCCTCGAGGTAATCGACGTCCCCGCCGACGAGACCGGCGCGAGCCAGCGCCGCGGCGATAAGCCGTTGCTGCGCACCGCCGTTCGGCACCGTCAGACCACTGGAAGCGCCGTCCTGGTTGACCGCACTGCCCCGGATGACCGCGCGAATCTGATCGCCGTCGCGCTCCGCATCGCTGAGCCGCTTGAGCACCAGGATCCCGCAGCCTTCACTGCGCGCGTAGCCGTTCGCGGCGGCGTCGAAGGTCTTGCATCGGCCGTCGGCGGCCAGCATCCTGGCGCGCGCGGTGGCGACGATGGATGCCGGGCTCACCAAGACATTCACCCCACCGGCCAGCGCCATGTCGCAGTCACCGGAATGCAAGGCCTGGCAGGCCTGATGGACGGCCACCAGCGAGGCGCTGCACGCGGTGTCCACCGCCATCGCCGGCCCCTCCAGCCCGAGCGCGAACGCCACCCGGCCCGCGATGACATTGAGAGCGTTGCCGGTGATGAAGTGGGCCTCGATGGTCTCGACCGAGTTGGCGTTCAGCAGCTGTGAATACTCGTTGGCCGCCACGCCCACGAACACGCCGGTGCGACTGCCGCGCAACGCCGCGGGCGCATACCCGGCACGTTCCAGGCCTTCCCACGCGATCTCCAGCATCAACCGCTGCTGCGGATCCATCCACACGGCTTCGCGCGGGGAAATACCGAAGAACTCCGGATCGAACCCGTCGATGCTCTCGAGG
This sequence comes from Mycobacterium interjectum, assembly GCF_900078675.2. Classification (GTDB taxonomy): domain Bacteria; phylum Actinomycetota; class Actinomycetes; order Mycobacteriales; family Mycobacteriaceae; genus Mycobacterium; species Mycobacterium interjectum. The sequence continues at coordinate 727,884 of NZ_LT546237.1, read as the reverse complement.
TATCCGCCGTACCGGGTGTAGATCTTGCCCGCCGCCTCGGGATCGGGGTCGTAGTACTCGTCGACGTCGAAGCGGTCATCCGGGATCTCCCGGATCGCATCGACACCGCCGGAGAGCAGGTCCCAGTACGCCTCGGGATCGGGCGCACCCGGAAAGCGGCATGCGACCGCGACGATCGCGATCGGCTCGTCCGTGCGCGTCGTCACCGCGGTCGCGACCGGCGCCGGCTGCGCCGCCGCACTCGCCGCCGCGGGTGCATTGAGGCTGAGCACGTCGTTGAGGAGGAAATTCGCGACGTCGGTGATACGCGGGTAGTCCATTGCCAGGGTCGACGGCAGCTCCGCGCCCACCGCCCGCTCGAGCCGGCGCCGCAGTTCGACGGCCATCAGCGAATCCATGCCGAGGTCGAACAGCCCGGCCTCCTCGCGGACTTCCGCGGGGTCGATGCGGGTCACGTCCGCGACGGCGTCGCGCAGGTAGTCCACGATGAGTTTCTTCCGCTGCTGCACGGGGGCCGCGGTGAGCCGGTCGACCAATTGCGTGGTCCCGGACTCCGACGGTGCCTGTTCCGATTCGGGCACCTCGCGCTGCAACTGCGTGAAGAACGATCGCTTGCCCGCCATCTGGTAGAGCGGCAGGAAGCTGGCCCAGTCGATCCGGGCCACGACCCCGTGCGAGGTGCCCTTGCCCGACGACGCCATGATTTCGGCCATCCCCGCCAACGCATCGGCCGGCGACAATGGCCGCACCCCGCGCTTGTCCAGTTCCGCGCGAGCGGCCTCGTCGGCCATGCCCGCGTTCGCCCACGGGCCGAAGTTGACGCTGATCCCGGGGACGCCCTGCTCACGCAGCCGCCAGGCCAACCCGTCGAGGAAGGCGTTGGCCGCGCTGTACGCGGTCTGGCCCCCGGCGCCCCACACCCCGGCAATCGAGGAGGTGCTGAGGAAGAAGTCCAGCTTCAGGTCCGCGGTGGCCTCGCTCAGATTCCAAGCGCCCCAGACCTTCCCGGCGAACACCCGATCCACTTCGGCGTCGTCCAAGGCTTGCAGCGGGGTGGTGCTGATCTCGCCCGCGGCATGCACGACCCCGGCCAACGGTGGCAGTTCGGCCCGCACGGTGGCCAGGACGTGCGCGACGTCGTGCGGGTTGGAGACGTCGGCCGTGATGACCCGCAGTTCGGCGCCGCTCTGTTCGCCGATCGCATCGATGCGTTGCTGCGCGGCCTCGCTGGGGGCGCGCCGGCTGGTCAGCACCAGGTGCCGGGCACCGTGCGCGGCAAGGTATGCCGCGACTTCGAGTCCGATCGCGCCCAGCCCGCCGGTCACCAGATATGTCACGTCGTCACGAAGCGCCAGCGGTGTCCCGGCCGGCTGCCCCGCGCGTCGGGTCAGCCGGGGCACGTAGACCGCTTGGTCGCGAAGCGCGAATTGGTCTTCACCGGCCGGTGCCGCCGCCAGCTGGTCGATCAGCCGGGACCACACCACGCCGTCCAGGGCACCGCCCGCGGCCATATCCGCCAGCCCGCCCCACAGTCGGGGGTGCTCCAGCGCGGCGGCGCGACCGAAGCCCCACAGGCAGGACTGCGCCGGTGACACGGTGTCCGTGTCGGTGACCCGTTGTGCGCCACGGGTTATCAGCCAGATGGGGGTACGCAGTTCGGCGGCGGCCGCGGCACAGAAGAGTCGCCGCGTCCCGCTCAGGACTTGGTGTTGCATCCGCAACAGCGATTGCGTCGACGGTGCCGTGTCCGATCCGACGGCCGCGAGATGCAGGACGCGCAACGTCGGTTCGTCTGCCAGCGCGGCGCGCAACGTTTCCTTGAGGCGATCCGCATCGGCGTCGGATACCGGCAGACCCACGATGCGGTGCCGGTGCCCACGTGCGGTCAGCGCGTCGACCAACGGCTGCACCGCCTCGGCGTCGTCGCTGACGAGGAGCCACGCGGTGCCCTCGCCGGCCGGCGCGCCCGAGGCTTGAGCGGCGGATTTCTCCCAGCGGATCTCGTAGCGGGAGTCCGCGATGGACTGCGCGTTGCGCTGTTGGTTGTGTTCTGCCGCAAGCTGTTTCAGCACATCGACGGTCTGTTGATTGGCGTTCCCGCCGCCCAGCAGCGCCGCGAGCTCCTCGATCCGGCCGTCCTCCAGGAGCCCGACGGCCTGGGTCCGCGCGGCCGAGGCCTGGCTGGAAGCATGGGTGCTGGCCGCGGCCCGCTGCTCACGGAACCAGTACTGGCGGTGCTGGAACGGATAGGTGGGCAGGTCGAGCTTGCGCGCCGTCACCGGCGCCAGAGCGCCGAAGTCGGGCCGGTGCCCGACGATGTAGGCGTTGGCCAGGGCTTCGGTGATCTGACGATGATCGGCGATGTTCTTCCGCATGGACGCGATCGCCCGGGGCGCGGTGGCCGGGTCCGGCCACGCCCGCATGGCCGCGGCGGTCAGGATCGGTTGGGGGCCGATTTCCAGCAGCATCGCGCAGTGCAGTTCGGCCAGGGTGCGCACACTCTTGGCGAACTCGACCGGCTGCCGCGCGTGGCGGCGCCAGTAGGCGCCGTCGAGTTTCGCGCTCCTGCCCAGGGCCGCGCCGGTGCGGTTGCACACCAATGTCTTTTGCGGCGCGGCGAACTCGAAGCGGTTCGCATACGACTCGAACTCGTCGAGGACCGGATCCAGCAGCGCCGAGTGGAAGGCGTGGCTGGTGTCCAGCCAGTCACAGCGCACACCCTCGGCTTCCAAGCCTGCCACCGCCTGGTCGAGGTCCTGGACGGGACCCGACAGCACGGTGTTGGCGCCGTTGTAGGCGGCCACGGACAGGCTCGGGAACTCGTCGGTCTTGCTTTCCACGCGCTCGGCGGCGGCGAAGACCGCGACCATCCGGCCGCCCTCGGGCAGGCTGCCAAACAGGCGGCCGCGCTCGGCCATCAGCAGCATGCCGTCCTCGAGGCTGTACACGCCGGCGACGCAGGCCGCCGTGTACTGGCCGACGCTGTGGCCGATCAACACGTCCGCTTCGAAGCCCCACGACTGCCAGAGGCGGGCCAGCCCCATCTCCACCGCGAACAGGGCGGGCTGGGCGTAACTGGTCTGCCGCAAGGCGTCGTCGCCATCCGGGTCGAAAATCACGTCCAGCAGCGGCTTTTCGAGCACATCGGCGACCGCCGCCGCGCACCGGGTCATCGTCTCGGCAAACACCGGTTCGGTCTCGAACAGCTCCCGTGCCATGCCGGCGTACTGGCTGCCCTGGCCCGTGAACAACCACGCGGTCTTCGGCCGGTCGGCGCAGTCACCGCGCAGCAGGCCCGGTGCCGGGCGGTCGTCGGCCAGCGCGGCCAGTTGCTCGCGCGCGGAATCCGTCGAATTCACCACCAAGGCGGCCCGGTGCTCGAAGTGTGATCGGCCGGCCCCGGCGGTGAAGCAGACGTCGGCCAACGACGCGTCCGGGTGGTCGGCCAGCCAGCTGCTGTACGTCTTGGCGAGCTCCGCCAGGGCCGCCGGGTTGCGCGCCGAGAGCGGCAACAGGCTGAACCGCCGGTCGTCGGACGGGGCCTCCGGCGCCACGGCGACCGGCGCTACCTCGGGGGCTTCCTCGAGGATGACGTGCGCGTTGGTCCCGGAGAACCCGAACGAACTGATCCCGGCGATGCGGGGCCGTCCGTCCCGCTTCCAGGGCAGGGCCTCGTCCACCACCCGCACCGGCAGCCGGTCCCACGGAATGTGCGGCGACGGTTTGCTGAAGTTCAGGTGCTTCGGCAACACCTCGTGCTCGAGCGACAGGATCACCTTGACCAGACCCGCGATGCCCGCGGCCGCTTCCAGGTGCCCGATGTTCGTCTTCACCGACCCGATCAGCAGCGGCCGGTCGGCGTCGCGGCCCTTGCCCAGTGCCGCACCGGCGGCCTGGACTTCGATCGGGTCACCGAGCGAGGTGCCGGTCCCGTGCGCCTCCAGGTATCCCACCTCGCCGGGCGCGACACCCGCGCACTGCAGCGCCTCGGCGATGACGCGCTGCTGCGCGACGCCGTTGGGTACCGTCAATCCGCCGGACGCGCCGTCCTGGTTGACCGCGCTGCCCCGGATCACGGCCCGGATCCGGTCACCGTCGCGGATCGCGTCCTCGAGGCGCTTCACGACGACGACACCGCAGCCCTCGCCGCGCACATACCCGTCCGCAGCCGCGTCGAAGGTCTTGCACCGGCCGTCCGGGGCCAGCATGTGCGCGTGGGAGAACGTCATCGCGGTCTTGGCGCTGAGCAGGACGTTGACGCCGCCGGCCAGCGCGAGGTCGCACTCCCCGAAGCGCAAGGACTGGCACGCCTGATGGACTGCCACCAGCGACGAGCTGCACGCGGTGTCGACGGACACCGCCGGGCCCTGCAGCCCCAGCCCGTAGCTGATCCGTCCCGCTCCCGCGGCGGACGAGGTTCCGATCGCGACGTAGGCCTCGATCTCCTCGTAGCTCAGCTGTTCGGAGATCAATCCCAGGTAGTCGTGGGTGCCCAGACCCATGAACACGCCGGTCTTGGTGTTCGCCAGATCCGACGGGGCGGTTCCCGAATGCTCCACCGCCTGCCACGCCGTCTCCAGCAAGATCCGGTGCTGCGGGTCGATCAGCATGGTTTCCCGGTTCGACAGCCCGAAGAACGGCGCGTCGAACCCGGTTACGTCCTCGATGAACCCGGCCCGCCGGCTGACGATCTTTCCGGGCGCATCGGGATCGGGGTCATAGAATTCCTCGACGTCCCAGCGGTCCGGGGGCACCTCCGAGAGCGCGTCCCGGCCTTCGCACAAAACTTCCCAGAACGCGTCGGCGTCGGCGGCGCCCGGGAGGCGCACCGCGTACCCGACGATTGCGAAGCTGTCGCCCGTCCCCTGCGATCCACGCGCCGGCTGTGGTGTCTCGAGACTGTTCTGCAGATCGGTCATTTCCGACCGCCGATCATCTGCTGTTGCTTCTCGTCGTTAGCCAAGACGAAAAAGCAGCCCCTGCCATCATCGAAGGGATTGATGCTCAACCGCGTCTCCAGACCATCTACTCGACATGGGTATAACAAGTTCTAGACCATACTTGCTGGGTGAGACGCCTGTCACGCGAATAGGTAACTGAGGCGCCCGTCACGCCGATTGCAGCCGGTTCGGTTCGACGACGAGGTGATCTGCAATAAATAAGTGGTAGGCGCCACGAGTGCGCGCGGTCGGCGACAAGATCGTTTGTCCGATCAGCCGACGCGTTTGGAGCGGGCGAAGTCTTCCAGCAGGTCGGCCGCGGCGGCGACGCTTTTGGCGGGGTCGGTCATCCGCGCTGAGAGCTCGCGGGCCCGGGCCACGTAGTCCGGGGCGAGAATCGTTCGCAGGTCCGCTACCAGCGATTCCTCGGTCGTCGTCGAGAAGCGCCGAGCGGTACCCACCTTCAGGCGTTTGACCCGAGACCCCGAGAGCATCTGATCGATGTCCGTCGGAAGGATCAACGTGGGGACCGCTGCGCGCAGGCCCGTGGCCGTGGTGCCCGTCCCCCCGTGGTGCACGACGGCGCGGCAGGCGGGAAAGACGGTCGAGAAATTCACCGCTCCCACCACCTTGACGTGGTCAGAATGGGGGACGCTGCTGAAGTCGGTTCCGGCGGCGCCCACCAACGCCCGCTCCCCCAGCCGCGCGCAGGCCGCGCCGATCATGGCGATCGTGTCGGCCGGAGATTCGACCGGGGTGCTGCCGAACCCGAAGTAAATCGGGGGTGTTCCCGCCGCGATCCAGGACGCGACCTCCTCATCGGCGTCCGTCGCCAACCCCAGCGTCAGCGCGCCGACAAACGGACGTTGACGCTCGTATGCCGCCCACTCGTCGACCAGCCCGGGAAAGAGCGCCTGGTCATAGCCCTGGATTTCCAGCGATCCTCGGTCGGTGATCCGCCGCGGCGCCGATCCCTTTGCCCTGGGTAGGCCCAGTTCGCGGCGTTGGGCCTCCTCGACCTTCTTCGTCGCACGCCAGGACACCCACCAAAACGCCGTCACCGCCGCCCGCGCCAGTGGCGCCGGCAGGAGTGCCATGGTCTGGCCGTTCGGCCGCAAAGGGAAGTAATGCAACGTGGCCAACGGAATGTCGTAATACTCCGCCACGTTGGCGGCGGCGTCCTCGAAGTTGATGCCGGTAAAGATGAGGTCGGCCCCGTCGGCCAGCGCCACCAGCGTCGTGCTCATCTCCTGCCAAGCGCGCAGCAGGGGCCCGGAAATTTCGAGGCGCGACCGGACCAGATCCCGCAGCCGCCAGGGGTGGTTGAAGAAGCACGTCCAGAACTCGCGGTGCGCGTCCAGGATGGACCGCGCTTCCGGCCCGAATCCGACGGCGGCCACCCCGGCCGCCTCCGTGAAGCCGACCAGATCGGGCGGGACGGCCATGCGCACGTCGTGCCCGCGGCGCACCAGCTCGCGACCGACGGCGAGGTTGGGCTCGACGTCGCCGCGACTACCCCAGCTCGCCAGGACAAATTTCATCGGGGCCCTAGTCGCGCGAACGGCTCCGGTCCAACGTGCCCAGACCGGTAATTTCGAGGCTGACCGACTTCCGTTGCCCGGCCGCGCCAAGCATGAAAAAGATGTCGCCGATCGGTGCGCCGAGCCAAAATCGCCAAAACCGCTTGCCGAAGACCTTCCAGACATAGCTGCCGTCGCCCGCCAACCAATACGCCGCGATCCAGAGCAGGTAGTACGCCACGCGCTTCCACCGCGAGATGACCATCTCGAGGTTCATCTCCATGACTTCCAGGCCCCAGGCCCGGTATCGCCATTCGAGCCCGTACTGGTTCTGAAACTCGAAAAACGCCCGCATTTCGGCATTGGTGACGAGGTATTCGTCAAAGACGAGAATGGACCCTTCGACAAAGCGGTCCTTGCACGTCTGAAGCGCATGCAGGCAACTCTCATAGGTGTCCAGATCCATGTGGAAAAGCCGGATCGGGGCGTCCGGTCGGTCGGCCAGGAAAGGGGCCAGCGTCTCGTAGGTGCTTCCCTTGATGAACTGGACCTTGCGGCCGAGCGCCGCGGGCACCCCGTCGTGCAGGCTCACACCGGTATCGCGCATGGAACGTTGCGCGAGCGGTTCCGACAGCGAAAAGCTTCCGCTCTTGATGAGAATCTGATCGTCGACTTGCCAGTCTTCGACAAGGCCCTCAAACGTGTCGAAGCCATACACCTGCCGGCCGGAAGCGTCCGCAATCAGCCTCGTCGACCAGCCGAGCCAGACGCCCAGATCGAGCAGGAGTTCGTCGGAATCCTGACGGCTCGGCCTCGGCAGGCGCGACGCCTCCCACAACAGCGTGTGGCCACGAATCTTGCACTTACGCATACTCGAAAGCGAGCGGCCGATAAACGAGCGATATGCGTCGTCATATACCTTGGTGTCCCGCGAATATAAGTTCGGAATGTAGCGGTCGCGGTCCCGATAAACCAAGCGCGCACAGAAGAGCAACAGCACAAGCGCCCCGAGCACGACGAGTAACACCGGCGCGAAGTAACACGCCCCGGCCACAACGGCCGCGATGACAACGAGAATCGCTTTCCACAGCTGGTGGAGAGTCGTCCGATCCGCTACTGCCGGACTATCGACGGTCGGACTGTCGACTACGCTCACCGGTTCACCTCCGGGTGCTCGGACTGACGCGGCCCCGCGATCTCGCGAACCTCCGCGTTGGCAGAAAGGCCACGGGCGATGTCCGGGTTTTCACCGTCACACGGGACCGCCTTCCGCCGGCTCTTGGGCAGCCCGGACAGCCAGGGGCTCCCGAGCCGACGACGATGACGTGATGATTCGCCAACATACCCAATGCATTGGACGGGTGTGTAATAATTCCCCGACTCGAGGAAGCGTCCTCTTCTCTTAAGGTTGATGATCTTGCAGCACACCGACAGCGTTTGCCCGATTGAATGGCTGCGGGGTCGGCTCAGGGTGGCCTCCCGCGGTGATTGAGTCCTCCATCCCGGCGGTGCTGCGGGAGCACGCCAGTCTGCGGCCGCATGAGACGGCCTACACATTTGTTGACTACCAGCAGGACTGGGCCGGTGTTGCGGAAAGCCTGACGTGGTCGCAGCTGTATCGGCGATCGCTCAACGTCGCGCGGGAGCTCAGATCTCGCGGGTCAACGGGTGACCGCGTGGTGATATCGGCGCCCCAGGGACTCGAGTACGTCGCCGCGTTTCTCGGCGCATTGCAAGCCGGTCAGATCGCCGTGCCGCTGTCGGAACCGCTGGGCGGTGCCACCGATGAACGGGTGAGCGCGGTCCTGGCCGACGCCTCGCCCTCGGTCATTCTCACCACGTCCGCCCTCGCGGGAAGCATCGCCGACTACATCTCGGCGCAGCCCGCCGACTCCCGGGCGTCAATCGTCGAGCTTGATTTGCTGGATCTGGACGCTGAGCCCGGTCCTGTCGCCGAGCCCGAAAACCCCCCAGACATCGCGTATCTGCAATACACCTCCGGGTCGACGCGCACGCCCGCGGGAGTCGTGATCTCGCACAAGAACATTCGGGGCAATTTCGAGCAGATCATTTCCGCCTACTACGGTGGGCCCCCGCCGCCCGACGCCACCGTCGTGTCGTGGTTGCCGTTCTTTCACGACATGGGCTTGATCGTGGGCATCGTCCTGCCGGTGTTGGCGGGACTGCGCGCGGTGGTGACGAGCCCGATGTTCTTCCTGCAGCGACCGGCGCGGTGGATCCAGTTGATGGCAAGCAACACTCGCGCGTTTTCGGCGGGGCCCAACGTCGCTTTCGAGTTGGCGGCACTGAAGACGTCGGACGACGACCTGGCCGGGCTCGACCTCGGCGACGTGCGCCACATCCTCAACGGCGCGGAACGGGTACAACCGTCGACGCTGCGGCGCTTCGCTGAGCGGTTCGCCCGCTTCAACCTTCGACCCGACGCGTTACGGCCTTCGTATGGGCTGGCGGAAACAGTGGTCTTCGTGGCGACCCGCGAATCGGGCCATCCACCAGAAATCGTGAGTTTCGAATCCGAGGAACTGACCGCCGGCCACGCGAAGCGGTGCGCGGCCGGGGAAGGTATGCCGCTGGTCAGTTACGGCATGCCGCCGTCGCCGACGGTGCGCATCGTCGACCCCGAAACCAGCATCGAGTGTCCGGCGGGAGCGGTCGGCGAGATCTGGGTGCACGGCGACAACGTCGCCGACGGCTACTGGCAGAAACCCGACGAGACCGCACGCACCTTCGGCGCAACGCTTGTCAATCCGTCGGCCCGCACGCCCGAAGGGCCGTGGCTGAGGACCGGAGATTTGGGCTTCTTTTCCGACGGCGAGCTGTTCATCAAGGGCCGCATCAAGGACATTCTGATCGTCTACGGGCGCAACCACGCCCCCGACGACATCGAGGCGACCATCCAGGAAATCACGCACGGCCGCTGCGTGGCCATCGCGGTCGCCAACGGTGACGGCGCTGATCAGCTCGTCACCATCGTCGAGGTCAAGAAACGCGACGAATCCGAAGAGGCTGCGGCGCGGCGGATAGGCGCGGTGCGGCGCGATATCACCGCGGCGATCTCGAAGGTGCACGGTCTGAGCGTGGCGGATCTCGTTCTGGTGCAAGCCGGTTCGATTCCCCTCACCACCAGCGGCAAGGTCCGGCGACGGGACTGCATACAGCTGTACTCACGTGACGCGTTCACCCGCTTGGACGAGCCGATCCGCGCGCCGAAGCAGCCGAATATCGATGCCGCCGAGGCGGACTCGGGATTGGCCCAACGCCTGCGCACGCTGAGCCGGCAACAGCATGACCTGCTGGTGGCGGAGGTGTGCTCGCAGGCGGCAACGGTGTTGGGTCGCCCCAGCGCTCAACACATCGACCCCGAGCTCACGTTCCAGGAACTGGGGTTCGACTCGGTGAAGGCGACCGAGTTGCTCGACCGGCTGAAAACGGTCACCGAACTGGAACTGCCCCTCACGCTGGCCTTCGACTATCCCAGCCCCGACGAGTTGGCCACCCACCTGAGCCAGTTGCTGGGCGGGTCGTCCCCGGCCGCGGCACCGGCGGGCGCGCACGCGCGGGTGGACGAGCCCATCGCCGTGGTGGGCATGGCGTGCCGGTTCCCGGGCGGGGTGAATTCGGCTGCGGCGCTGTGGGATCTGGTGGCCGGCGGTATCGACGCGCTGGGAGAGTTCCCGGCCGACCGCGGCTGGAATCTGGCGGAGTTGTTCGATCCCGACCCCGACGCGGTCGGCAAGACCTACACGCGCGCCGGCGGCTTTGTGGCGGACGTGGCCGGCTTTGACGCCGATTTCTTCGGGATCTCGGCGCGCGAGGCCCAAACCATGGACCCGCAGCAGCGGTTGCTGCTGGAGGTGTGCTGGGAGGCGTTGGAAACCGCCCGCATTGATCCGGCCGCATTGGTGGGTTCGGCGACCGGGGTGTTCGTCGGGGCGTGGTCACAGACCTACGGCGCGGGCGGTTCGGACAGCGCGGAGGGATACGGCCTGACCGGTTCGTCCACCAGCGTGGTCTCCGGTCGCGTCGCGTATGCGTTGGGTTTGCAGGGCCCCGCCGTCACCGTCGACACGGCCTGCTCGTCGTCGCTGGTGGCCACGCATTGGGCAGCTGAATCTTTGCTCAAGGGCGAGTCGGCCCTGGCGCTGGCCGGTGGGGTGACGGTGATGACCACCCCAACGATCTTCACCGAGTTCGCCCGGCAGCGCGGGCTGGCCGCCGACGGGCGGTGTAAGGCGTTCTCCGCCAACGCCGATGGCACCGGCTGGGGTGAGGGGGCCGCGGTGCTGGTGCTGGAGCGGCTCAGCGACGCCCAGCGCAACAACCACCCGGTGCTGGCCGTGATCGCCGGCTCGGCGATCAACCAGGACGGCGCCTCCAACGGTTTGACCGCCCCCAACGGGCCCGCCCAACAACGCGTCATCACCCAGGCCGCGGCCAACGCCGGCATCGCGCTCGATCAGGTCGACGTGGTCGAGGCCCACGGCACCGGCACCACCCTGGGTGACCCGATCGAGGCGGGCGCGCTGATCGCCACCTACGGCACCGCGCGCGACGCGCAGCACCCGCTGTGGCTGGGCTCGATCAAATCCAACATCGGCCACACCCAGGCCGCCGCCGGGGTGGCCGGACTGATCAAGATGATCGAGGCGCTCAACCACGACACCTTGCCCCCGACGCTGAACGTCGATCGGCCCAGCCCGCACGTCGACTGGTCGGCCGGCACCGTGCGCCTGCTCACCGAGCCGGTGGCGTGGCCGCACACCGACCATCCCCGCACCGCGGCGGTGTCCTCGTTCGGGATCAGCGGCACCAACGCGCACGTGATCCTGCAACAGGCCCCGGCCGCCGCACCGGACGAGCGGACCGACGACAGTGCCGAGTTCGGGCTGTTGATGTGGCCGGTGTCGGCGCGCACCCCGGCGGCGCTGAGCGCGCAGGCCGACCGGCTGCACCAACACCTGGTCTCCCACCCCGACCTCGATCTGATCGACGTGGCCTACAGCCTGGCCACCACGCGGACCCATCACTCGCATCGGGCGGTGATCACCGCGCCGGCGGACAGCGCTGATCCACGCAAAGAACTGTTGGATGCCCTGGATGCGCTGCGGGCCGGCCAACCCCACCCGCAGCTGGTCAGCCACCACTACCTGACCCAGCTGGGCGGCAAGATCGTGTTCGTGCTGCCCGGCCAAGGCGGCCAGTACCCGGGCATGGGGCGCGAGCTCTACGAACACCACCCCGTCTTCGCCGACACCGTCGACGCCTGCGACGAGGCGTTGCGCCCCTTCACCGACTGGTCGGTGCGCGACGTCTTGCGCCAGGACCCGTCGGCGCCGGCGCTGGACCGCGTCGACGTGGTGCAGCCGGTGCTGTTCACCATGATGGTCTCGCTGGCCGAAGTGTTAAGGCGCTACGGCATCGTTCCCGACGCCGTCATTGGGCACTCCCAGGGCGAGATCGCCGCGGCCTACATCGCCGGGGCGCTGTCCCTGCCCGAGGCGGCCAAGGTGGTCGCGCGGCGCAGCCAAGCGCTCAGCGCTTTGGGTGGCACCGGCGGCATGGCCTCGGTGCTGCTGGCCGCCGAACAACTGCGGCCACGCCTGCAACCCTGGGGTGCGGCGTTGAGCATCGCCACGGTCAACGGCCCCTCGCACACCATCATCAGCGGCGCGCCCGCTGCGATCGAGGAGTTCAGCGCGGCCTGCGAGCGTGACGGCGTCCACGTGCGGTCGATTGCCGTCGATTACGCCTCGCACTCGGCCCAAGTCGAACCACTCCGGGAGCGCCTGCTCGACGAGCTGGCCGACCTGACCCCAATGCCCTCCAGCATCCCGCTGTATTCCACGGTGGGAGAAGCGCTTTCGGCCGATCCGCTCGACACCACCACCATGGACGCCGACTACTGGTATCGCAACCTGCGCGAGCCGGTCGGGTTCCACGACCGGGTGCTCGAGCGCCTGGCCGCCGGCGAGCACACGTTCGTCGAGCTGTCCCCGCACCCGGTGTTGGCCCCGGCGATCACCGACACCCTGGCCCAGGCCACGGGACGGACCCAGTCCGCGGTCATCACCACGCTGCACCGCGACCATTCCGACCAAGACAACCTGGCCACCGCCTTGGCCCACCTGCACAACCACGGCCACGGCCCGTCATGGTCGGCGCTGTATCCCCGCGCGCGCACCGTCGAGCTGCCCACCTACCCCTTCGAACACCGCCGCTACTGGCTGAACCCCACGTCGGTCGGCGACGCTTCCGGGCTCGGCCAGGACCGGGCGGAGCATCCGCTGCTGGGTGCGGTGGTCGACCTTGCCGACCAGGACCAGGTCGTGTTGACCGGCCGGTTGTCGACGGCCACGCAGGGCTGGTTGCGCGGCCACCGGGTCAACGACACCGTGCTGTTCCCCGCGACCGGGTTCATCGATTTGGTGTTGCAAGCCGGTGAATACACCGGCTGCCCGGTCATCGACGAACTGGTTCTCCATAGCCCCATGAGGCTGGCGGACGATGCGCCCACCGATCTGCAGCTCGCGGTGCAGTCGGCCGAGGACGGCGGGCGGCGCGCGTTCACCGTGCACTCGCGCATCGGTGGCCACTCCGGCGTGTGGACGCTGCACGCCAGCGGCGAGCTGAGCTCCCACCAGCCCACCACACCGCCGTTCCTGCCGGCACCGAGTGTCGAGGCGGTGGACCAGGACGACTTCTACGAAGCGTTGGCCCAGCGGGGTTACGGCTACAGCGGTCCGTTCCGGTCGCTGCGGGGCGTCGGCAGCGACCCGACCCAACCGGAGGTGGTTTGCGCCGAGGTGGCGTTGCCCGCCGGTACCGAAGTCGCCGGCTACGGCATCCACCCGGCCCTGCTGGACGCCGCCCTGCACGCGATGGCCTCCGTATCGGACGACTCGGCGGCGCTGCGGCTTCCCTACGCGTTCAGCGGGATCGCCCTGTATGCCACCGCGGCCACCCAGCTGCACGTCCGGCTGAGCCGCACCGCCGACGACACGTATGAGCTCCGCGCCACCGACCCCACCGGCGCCCCGGTGATCACCATCCGAACGATCACCCTGCGGGAACTGCCCGACATCGGTGGGCAACTGACCGCCGCGGTCGGACTGCGTGACAGCGTGTTCCAACTGAGCTGGCCCGCCTTGCTCGACGACACCTCGGCGGCGGCCGCCGCCCCCGAGTGGGCGGTTGTCACCGACTCACCCGACCGACTTCCCGCCGGCCTGCACAAGGGCCCGATCCACCCCGACCTGGCGGCCGTGGCACCGTGCCCGGAGTTGGTGATCTGGCTCCTGCCCGACGCCCCCGAAGCCGAAGCCGCGGCCGATCCGCTGCGGCAGGTGCACGGCCTGACCCGCGACGTGTTGGCTCAGTTGCAGGGTTGGTTGGCTCGGTCCGACGCCGCCCACAGCCAGCTGGTGGTCGTGACCCGCCATGCGGTCAGCGTGAACGCTTTTGACGGTGTGCCCGATCTGGCCCATGCCGCGGCGTGGGCGCTGATCCACACCGCCCAAAACGAGCATCCCGACCGGATCACGTTGCTCGACACCGATGAGTCCGCCGCCAGCGCGGGCAAGCTGTCGGCCGTCGCGGCGGCGCGGCCGGCCGGCGAGCCGCAGCTGGCGCTGCGCAACGGTGCCGTCCACATTCCCCGGCTGGCCCGCACCCCGATCCTGGCGCCGCCGGATGTCCCAAACTGGCAGTTGGGTACCACCCGCAAGGGTGATCTGGCCAGCCTGACGTTGCTGGCGACCGATGCGCCAGACACGCTGGCGCCTGGGCAGATTCGGGTTCAGGTGCGCGCCGCGGGGCTGAACTTCCGTGACGTGGTGGTGGCGCTGGGCGCCATCGCTGACGACGGCATGGGCAGCGAAGCCGCCGGGGTGGTCCTCGAAGCCGGGCCCGAGACGTCGGTGCGTCCCGGGGATGCGGTGATGGGGCTGTTTCCGCACAACGCGTTCGCGCCCACCGCGATCACCGACGAGGCCATGGTGGTACCCGTTCCGGCCGGCTGGTCGTTCACCCAGGCCGCCTCCGCGCCGATCGTGTATCTGACCGCCTACATCTCCCTGGTCGAGATCGCCGGGCTGTCGGCCGGGCAGCGGGTGCTCATCCACGCCGGCGCCGGCGGGGTGGGGCAGGCCGCCATCCAGATCGCCCGCCACCTCGGTGCCGAGGTGTTCGCCACCGCGCACCCCGACAAACAGCATGTGCTGCGCGGGCTGGGGGTCGACCCGACCCACATCGCGTCATCGCGCACGCTGGATTTCGTCGACACCTTCAAGGCCGCCACCGACGGGCAGGGCATGGACGTCGTGCTCAACAGCCTGGCCGGGGATTTCGTCGACGCCTCGCTGCAATTGCTGCCCCGCGGCGGCGGTTTCGTCGAAATCGGCAAGACCGACATCCGGGTGCCCGGCGACATCGCCGCGGCCCATCCCGGGGTCGACTACCGGGTCTACGACTTGTCCAGTGCCCCACCGGAATCGCTGCGGCCGGCGTGGGCGGCCCTGCTGACGCTGTTCGGCGCCGGTGCGCTGCAGCCGTTGCCCACCACCAGCTACGGCCTAATCAACGCGCCCCAAGCCTTCCGCGACATGAGCCAAGGGATGCATACCGGGAAGATCGTCCTGATCCCGCCGGCGGTGCTGGACCCCGAGGGCACCGCGCTGATCACCGGGGGCACCGGGATGCTGGGCGCGCTGTTCGCCGAGCATCTGATCACCCACCACGGCATCAAGCACCTGCTGCTGCTGTCGCGCAGCGGCCCGGCCGCCTCTGGTGCGGCGGAACTTCAGGAGCGCCTGACCCAGCTGGGCGCTCACGTCACCATCACCGCCTGCGACACCGCCAACTCCACCGACCTGAGCGCAGCGCTGGACGGTGTTCCTCCTCAGCATCCAGTGACCGCCGTCGTCCACGCCGCCGGGCTGCTGGAGGACGCCGCGGTGAGCGACATGACCGCCGACCAACTCGATGCGGTCTTGGCCGCGAAGGCCGATGCCGCCTGGCAGCTGGATCGACTGACCGCCGACCGCGACCTGGCCGCGTTCGTGTTGTTCTCCTCGGCCGCGGGCATCTTGGGTAGCCCCGGGCAGGCGAATTACGCTGCGGCCAACGCCTTCCTGGACGCGCTGGCCCGCCGCCGCCATCACACCCAACGCGCGGCCACCAGCGTCGCCTGGGGCTACTGGCAAACCCCGTCAGGGATGACCGCCCACCTCACCACTGCCGACCTGACCCGCCTGGCCCGCACCGGCCTGACCCCCATCACGAACGAGCACGGGCTGGCTCTGTTCGACGCCGCGCTCAGCAGTCAGCGGCCCAACCTGCTGGCCAGCCCCTTCAACGTCGCCGCGTTGACCCGCCAAGCACGCAACGGCGCCCTGCCCTCGATCTTGTCGACCCTTACCACCAGCCGCCCCCGCGCCAGCGCGGCCAGCGCCCGCAGCCTGCGGGCTCAGCTGGCCACCCAAACCCCCGAACAGCAACTCCACGCTCTCACCGCGATGGTCACCACCACCACCGCCACCGTGTTGGCCCACCCCGACCCGGCCGCCCTCGATCCCGACCGCCCGTTCAAAGACCTCGGCATCGACTCGCTGACCGCCCTGGAACTACGCAACACCCTCAACCAACACACCGGCCTGGCCCTGCCGGCGACCGCAGCCCTCGACCACCCCACGCCCGCCGCGCTCGCCGCCCACCTGGCAGACCTACTCACCGACACCGCCGCGCCCGCCGTCCCGGCGACTCAGGTCAGCACGAATGGCGTTGAGCCGGTGGACAACAGGCTCGCGTACGTGGATCAAGCGATATTTCTCGCGATGCGAGCCGTGCACGACACGCTGACTCAGTTCACTTGGTTATACGACCATGCCGTCGATGTCGATGCGTTGCGGCGTTTTCACCGCAATCTCGGATTGGGGTTGCTGGGACGCAAAATCGAACGGTCTCCCCTGCCGTTCGCGCGTGATCGCTGGGTCCTCGCTCCGGCGGCGGACGACATCGATATCGCCGCGACGCCGCGGCCGCGCGCCGAGGTGAACGCCTGGCTCGACGAGCGGGCGCGCCTCCCCATTGACCCCGAGTGGGGACCCGGCTGGCACCTGGGGGTGCTTCGACTCGACGATGGCGGGGCAGCGGTAAGCCTCGTGGTTTCGCACACGCTGGTCGACGGGATCGGGCTTGGCGAGGCGATAGCCGACGCCGCCGAGGGCAGGATGCGCGACTTCGGCTACCCGCCCGCGGGATCGCGCACCCGCAGGCGCGCGGTGCGTGAGGACTTGCGGCAAACCGTCAAGGAACTGCCCGAGATAGGGAAGGCCTTCGCCTCCGCGGCCGGAAAGATCTGGCCCGACCGCAAGCAATTCACCTCATCGATCAAAGCGGCACCACCTCCCCCCAGGACCGCCGACAGCGATGAGGTGGTGGCGGTGCCCGCCCTGACCGCATTCGTCGAACTGGCGGAGTGGGATGCCCGCGCGAAAAGCCTTGGCGCAAGCAGCAACTCGCTGGTGGCAGCAGTCGCGTGCAGACTCGCGGTGCGGGCGGGGCGTGTCCATGACGACGGAACGGTCACACTACGATTTCCGGTGACGCTACGGACCGAAAACGATACCCGTGGCAACGCACTCACAGTGGTCGACGTCGCAGTCGACCCAACGCGCGCGGCGACGGACCTCGCCGACATGCACGCCGACATCACGCGGGCAATCCTCGAGGCGATGAAGAACCCCGACGAGGAGTATTTGTCGACGTTCCCACTCGCGCCGCTGGTACCGAGGCGGTTGAACCGGAGGTTGGCGGCGATGGCGGCGGGCGGCGCCACCCATCCGGTTACCGTCTCCAACGTCGGTGATCTGCCCCCGGCGGTGAATCGGCCCGACGGCACCGACGCCGACTATGCGTACCTGAGAAACCTCGAGCCAGACATCAAGAAAAGCACGCTCGAGCACATAGGCGGGCAACTGTTCGTGGGTTCCGGGCGGAGCCGCGGGAAGATCTTCTTCCGAATCTCCGCGTATGTTCTCGGCCGGCAAAATACCCAGGATGAGCTGCGGGAGATGGTGTCGCGCACGTTCGCCGAATTCGATCTGATTGCAGAAATCGATTGCTGACCTTGACCTTTCGTGCGGCCGGTCCCCTGTCAAGGGCTGCGGCATGAGCCCTGAAGCAGAATTCGGTGCCGGTCGTCCGGTCGTAACCGAAGAACCACCAGCGGCTCCGCCGTCGGATCAGCCGAGTACCCGGCGCCGACTCCGGTACGCGATCGTCGGGTTGCTCGTGCTGCTCTATGTGGCGTCGTGGGTTGTTTTCGCGAGCGTTTACGAACCCAATCTGCAGTTCTTCCCGTACTACGCCGTCGATTACAGCCAAGGCTTCGCCAGGCGGGGGCTCGGCGGCGAGATTCTGAACCTGTTCCCGGCCGACCTCTACTTCGCCGGCCTGTTGGTTCTGCGCTGGTTGGTGCCAACGGTGTTCGGAGTCGGCATCGCGGCGGTGGCGTGGACGGTGGCGGTCAGATTCGGCCGCTCGGAACGGCGGTTGATGCTGGCGCTGCTCACCCCGGTGCTGCCGTTGGGCGTTGTGCACGCCCTGGTATTGCCAACGCCCGACCTTCTTGGCGCGGCGGCGCTGGCCGTGTTCGCGGTGGTGCTCGCCTCGGCGAAAAGGGATCGATCGCTGCCAGTCGCGAGCGGCATTTACGGCGTCGCGATCGCGGTGCTGACGCTGATCCACGAGGCGGTTCCCTTTCTGCTGGCGCTCGGCGCGATCCTGGCAATTGCGGTGCTGGCGCGCAGTTCCACCAAAATCCGGCGGCGCAGCGCGCTACTCGCCGTGGCTCCCGGCTTGGTCGTCGCGCTGGCGATAGCGCTGCTGCGACAGCGGGACGTGTCGTCGCAATGTGCCCGGTTGCCACACGGGGCCGTTCGCTGGGCGCCCGGCCCGGCGCCGACCGGCGAACACGCCTACGTGGACTATCACGACTGGACTTGTCGCTTTATCACCGTCACGACAAGAAAGACTCCTTTCATCGGACCCAACCAGATTGGTTGGGCCCCCTTGATCATGTCGACGGTGGCGGGAATTGTGATCCTCGCGCTGACGATGCTTGTCATCAGGGGTATTTCCGGCGCGTCCTTCGGACGATTTCGCCTAGCTGTACAGGGATGGCTTTCTTGGCTAACTCTGGCGGCACTGTTACTGCTTCCGGTTTTCGCAACCTCGGCCGATTGGACCCGATGGTGGATCGCAATCTCCTTCGACGTGGGCGTGGTTTATCTGCTCTACGCGAGCCGTCAACCTGAATCCGCCCGCTCGGCCACGAGACGCACCCGGGTCTTCTTCGCAGTCGCGATCGTCTTTTTCGCCCTGTCCCAGGTCCTCGCTGCGATCAACACGGAGCAGTCAGTGAGGGGACTTTTAACCCGATGCTCACAGCTGGAGGACGACCCGATGTGGGTGGGGATCTGCCCCTGATCGCCATCGATGTCGACCGGACCGAAGTTTCTTTATCGGGCCCGACCGATTCCCGATGCCGGAATCGACCCGGCCTGCTCGACACGTGTGTGATAATGCCTCGACTCCACGAGCTTGTCTGCATCTCAGGTAGGTGACGTTGCACCCGGCCGACAGTGTTAGCCCTACCGAAGCAGTAGCGGGTTCACGCTCGGCACAGACGAAATTTCGCCCCGATATCGAGGGGTTACGCGCCGTCGCGGTCGTGGCCGTCGTCCTCTTCCACGCGGACGTGCCGGGGCTCAGTGGCGGGTTCGTCGGCGTGGACGTGTTCTTCGTCATCTCGGGCTTTCTGATCACCGGGCTGCTCTGGCGCGAGGCGAGCACCACCGGCACCGTCCGGCTGCGCCGCTTCTACGGGGCCCGGGCCCGCCGCCTGCTGCCGGCCTCGGCCACCGTTGGCGTGATCACCATGATCGCCTCGGTATTGCTGCTGCCCCCGCTGCAGGCCCCGCTGGTCATCATGGACGGCATCGCTTGCGCGCTTTATGTCGGCAACTATTGGTTCATCCAGCAACAGGTCGACTACTTCGCCGCGTCCAGGGCGGGGTCCCCGTTCCAGCACTACTGGTCGTTGGGCGTCGAGGAGCAGTTCTATCTGGTCTGGCCGGCCATGATCATCGGAACGGCCTGGCTCATCCGGCTTGTGCGGCGGCGGACCAGGGCCGAGGCGACTTCCTCGAAACGCCCGTATCTGGTGGTCCTGGCGCTGGTCGCGGCCGTGTCGTTCGCGCTATCGCTGGCGGTCACCTATGTGGCGCCTTTCGTGGCGTTCTTTTCGCTGCCCACCCGGGCTTGGCAGTTGGCCGCCGGGGGCCTGGTGGCCCTGACCGCCGGCCGGTGGCGCCGAATGGCCCCGAGGACTGCCGCGCTGAGCGGATGGGCCGGGCTCGTCCTGATCCTGCTGGCCTGCACTCGGCTGGGCCCGGCCACGCCGTACCCGGGTCTCGCCGCGCTGTTGCCCGTGCTGGGTGCGGCGCTGGTGATCGGCGCCGGCTGCGCCGCGCCGTCGCAGGGGTGCGGCCGCGCGCTGGCAGTGCGGCCGATGCGGGCGATCGGCCGGGTGTCGTACTCGTGGTATCTGTGGCACTGGCCGGTGGTGGTACTCGCGGCGCCGTTGTTGGGCCACCCCCTCGGGCTGGTGGAAAGGTTGGCAGCGGTCCTCGTCTCCGGGGGGCTGGCGGTGCTCACCCTGCGCTTCATCGAGAACCCGCTGCGGTTCGCCGCCCCGATACGCCGCTCCGCCCTGGCCAGCCTCGCGCTCGGCGGCGCCGCCACCGTGATCGCGGTCGCCGTGGGTGTGGCGCTGCTGGCGTCGATTCCCGTGCCGGTCGGACGCGGCCCGGCGGCCGCGGCGCTGTCCATCACTTCAACGCCGCCGCCCGCCGGGTCCACCATGAACGCCTACGACGCGGCCGTGCGACAGGCGTTCGCGCAGGTGCGGGCCACCGTCACAGCATCGGCTGACCTCAAAGCCGTCCCGTCGAACCTCAATCCACCGCTCGCCGACGCGGCGGCCGAATATAAAGCGGTGTTCCAGAATGGGTGCCTGCGCAATCTATTCGAAGCCGGCCAGCCGGAGTGCGCAACCGGCGACACCGCCTCAGCGACGACGGTGGCCCTGCTCGGCGATTCGCACGCCACGATGTGGAGCCCGGCGTTCCAGCAGATCGCCGCACAGCGGCACTGGCGGCTGGAGACCCTGGGAAAGGGCGCCTGCACACCGATGGACTTGCCGATCGTCGACACCATCCGCCGCGCGGTGTCCAACGTCGTGTGCCAGCAGTGGCGCGCTCAGATCCTCGCCCGCTTGCAGGCCGAGCACCCGCGGCTGGTCGTGGTGAGCATGTACCGAGGGTATGGTTTCGGGCACAGCTACACGCCGGGCTTCACCTCCTACGACCCGATGTGGAACGACGGCCTCGGCCGCCTGGTGCAGCAGCTTCGTCGCGCCGGGGCGCAGGTGCTGGTATTGGGGCCGATCCCAATCCCGCGCGCGGCGGCGCCAATCTGCTTGTCCTCGCACCTCGATGACGCGACCGCCTGCTCGTCGCCACGATCGACGGCGGTCAACCAATCCGGCGTCGCCGCCGAGTCCGCCGCCACCCAAGCCGCCGGCGGGCAATACGCCGACCTCACCGAGCTGTTCTGCACCGCCGACCGCTGCCCGGCCATCGTCGGCAACACCCTCGTGTACTTCGACGCCAATCACATGACAGTCGAATACGCGCAAGCGTTGGCCCCGGTGATCGGGGCGCTGGCCGATCGCGCCCTCGCCCACAGTTGACATCGTCCAATCAGTCCAGCCTTGTTTGGCAGGTGTGTGATAATGCCTCGACTCGACGGACTCGTCCTCTTCCCAGGTAGGTGACTTTGCAGCCGGTTGACAGTGTTAGCCCTACCCAAGCGATACCGAGTCGAGGCTCGGAAAAAACGGGATTTCGCCCCGATATCGAGGGCCTGCGCGCCATCGCGGTGGTGGCCGTTGTCCTGTTTCACGCGGACATACCCATTGTGCGGGGCGGATTCGTCGGTGTGGACGTCTTCTTCGTCATCTCGGGCTTCTTGATCACCGGGCTGCTCTGGCGGGAGGCAAGCACGTCCGGCACCGTCCGGCTGGCCCGCTTTTACGGGGCGCGGGCCCGCCGACTGCTGCCGGCGTCCGCCACGGTCGGCGTCGTGATCATGCTTGGGTCGGCTGCCTTATTACCCGCGTTGCAGTCCCGGCCCATCATCGGCGACGGCATCGCCAGCGCGTTGTACGTCAGCAACTACCGGTTCGTGCTCCAAGGTGTCGAATACCTCGCCACCAACCTGCCGCCATCGCCATTCGAGCACTACTGGTCATTGGGCGTCGAGGAGCAGTTCTACCTGGTGTGGCCGGCCCTGATCATTGGTACTGCCTGGCTGATCCGGCTTACGCGACGGCGGACCAGGGCCGAGGCGACCTCCTCGAAACGCCCGTATCTACTGGTCCTGGCCTTGGTCGCGACGGTGTCGTTTGCGCTGTCGCTGGTGGTCACCCGCCTGGCGCCTCCGGTGGCGTTCTTTTCGCTGCCCACTCGGGCCTGGGAGCTGGCGGTCGGCGGCCTGGTGGCCCTCACCGCAGGCCAATGGCGTCGTCTCCCGCCGCTGTCTGCCGCGATCGCCGGATGGGCGGGTCTGGCATTAATCCTGCTGGCGTGCACCCGGTTGGACCGCAGCACGCCCTATCCGGGGACCGCCGCACTGTTGCCCGTGCTGGGCGCGGCGCTGGTGATCGGTGCGGGCTGCGCCGCGCCGGCTCACGGGGTTGGCCGTATGTTGGCGGTGCGGCCGATGCGCGGGGTCGGCCGGGTGTCCTACTCGTGGTACCTGTGGCACTGGCCGGTGCTGCTGGTGGCGATGTCTACGGCGGCATGGTCGAAACACCCACTGTGGCTGGCAATTGTAATGATCTTGTTTTCCCTCGGGCTGGCCGCGCTCACCCTGCGTTTTATCGAGAATCCGCTGCGATTCGCCGATCCCGTACGCCGATCGGCCACCCGCAGTCTCGTGGTTGGCGGTGCCGCCACCGCGATAGCGGTCTGTGTCGGTGTGGCGCTGCTGGTCGTGGTGCCCACCCCGGTCGGCCGGGGCCCGGCGGCGCCGACGCTGACCATCGCTGCGGCGCCTCCCCCCGCAGGCTCCGACGTCGCCGCATACGACAATGCGAGCAGGCAGGCGTTCGCGCAGGTGCAGGCCGCGGTCGCGGCATCGGACGACATCAAAGCCGTCCCTTCGAACCTAACCCCCCCGCTGGCCGACGCGATGAACATACCCCTGGGCTCCAAAGACTGCTTACGAGATATTCTCCAAATCGATCATCCCCAGTGCGCGACGGGCGATACCGCCTCGTCGACGACGGTGGCGCTCATCGGCGATTCGAATGCCGCGATGTGGGAACCGGCATTTGGGAGGGTCGCCGCGCAGCGACACTTCCGGCTCGAAACCCTGACCAAGGGCTACTGCCCATGGCTAGATCTGCCCTTCGTCAGCGCCCTCTTTCACCGGGAGTACACCGAGTGCGAGCAGTGGCGCAAGCAGATCCTTACCCGGTTACAGGCCGAGCACCCACGGCTGGTCGTGCTTGACATGATGCGGCGGTATCGGGAGTCGGGCATCACGTCGTACGACCCGGCGTGGATCGCCAGCGTTACCCGCCAAGTGCAGCAGCTGCGCGGCATTGGTGCGGAGGTCCTGGTGCTCGGGGCAATCCCGGACCCGCACTCGGTGGTGCCCATTTGCCTGTCGCTCCACCTCGATGACGCGACCGCCTGCTCGCCATCCACGTCGAAGGCGGTGAACAAACTCGGCATCGCGGCCGAGTCCGCCGCGACCCAAGCCGGCGGTGGACAATACGCCGACCTCACCGAACTGTTCTGCACCGCCGACCGCTGCCCTGTCATCGTCGGCAACACCCTGGTATACCGCGATCAGATGCACATAACGTTCGAATACAGCCGGCTGTTGGCGCCGGTCATCGGCGCGCTGGTTGACCGCGCGCTCGCCAGTAGTTGACATGGTCCGCGGCGTCTGCTGGGCACGTTCTTTCACCGTCCGCGGCGATTGGGAAACCTGTATCCCCGACCACGCCGACTCGACATCCTGTCGGGTAACCCCCGGACCTATCGTCGCGGCGAAATTCCGCGACGGCGACGTATGAGCCGCCAATTGCGACATCGAGCCGGCGATGAAGGCACTCGACTGACGCCTCAATGGGCGCTCGAGGACGGTCTGCATACGCTGCCTGAGTGGAGCAGCTAGCAACCTGATCCACCCGTCAAGCCGATCGATCACATCCCCTAATGACAGCTGTGCCTCAGTGGAACCGCTCACCCCGCACGCCTAAGCGGCCGCACGCGACATCAATCTATGCAGCCGGTCTGAACAATGCCTCTGTGCCGGGCCACTCGCTGCCCAATTCGTACACCGGGATTTTCCTTGAGCGCCGCCGATCGTGGAATCGGCCCACCCTATTTGTCAGGTGTGTGATAATGCCTCGACTCTAAGGACTCGTCCTCTTCCAAGGTAGGTGACCTTGCACTCAGCCGACAGCGTTAGTCCTACCGAAGCAGTGCCTGGTCGATCCTCGGCAGAAACGGGATTTCGCGCAGATATCGAGGGCCTGCGCGCTGTTGCGGTGGTGGCCGTTGTCCTCTTTCATGCCGACATACCCGGGGTAGGTGGCGGATTCGTCGGCGTGGACGTTTTCTTCGTCATCTCGGGCTTCCTGATCACCGGGCTGCTCTGGCGCGAGGCGAGCGTCTCCGGCACCGTTCGACTGGCCCGCTTCTACGGGGCGCGGGCCCGCCGCCTGCTGCCGGCGTCCGCCACGGTCGGGGTGATGATCATGCTTGGCGCAGCTGTCATGTCATCGCCGTTGCAGTCCCGGCACGTCATCGGTGACGGCATCGCCAGCTCGTTGTACGTCAGCAACTACCGGTTCATGCTCCAAGGCATCGACTATCTCGCCAACAACCAGCGGCCGTCGCCATTCCAGCACTATTGGTCGTTGGGCGTCGAGGAGCAGTTCTACCTGGTGTGGCCGGCCATGATCATCGCGACGGCCTGGCTGATCCGACGGGCAGGGCGGCGCACCCGGACCCATGCCAGCGAGTCGGCGACGCCGTATTTGATGGTCCTGGCGCTCGTCGCAGCGGTGTCGTTTGCGCTGTCGCTGGTGGCTACTCGCCTGGCCCCTCCGGTGGCGTTCTTCTCGCTGCCCACCCGGGCCTGGGAGCTGGCCGTCGGCGGCCTGGTCGCCCTGACCGCAGGCCAATGGCGTCGACTCCCGCCACTGATCGCTGCGATTGCCGGATGGGCAGGGCTAGTTGTCATCCTGTTCGCCTGCACGCATTTGGGTCCGGCCACGCCCTATCCGGGTACCGCCGCGCTGTTGCCCGTACTGGGTGCGGGGCTGGTGATCGGTGCGGGCTGCGCCGCCCCTGCGCAGGGATGCGGCCGCGCGCTGGCAGTGCGGCCGATGCGGGCGATCGGGCGGGTGTCCTACTCGTGGTACCTATGGCACTGGCCGGTGCTGCTCGTGGCGCCTGCCTCAGCGACCGGCCCTTCCCTAGGGCGCGCGCTGACAGCGGTCCTATTTTCCCTAGGACTGGCTGCGCTCACCCTGCGCTTCATCGAGAACCCGCTACGATTCGCCGATCCCGTGCGCCGGTCGGCCACCCGCAGTCTTGCGCTCGGCGGTACAGCCACCGCGGTAGCGGTCTGTGTCGGCTTGGTCCTGCTGGTCCTGATGCCTACTCCGGTCGGCCGTGGCCCCGCGGCTACGGCACTGACCGTTAAGGCAACGCGTCCCCCCGCGGGCTCCGACAAGGACGCGTATGACGCAGCGGTGCGACAAGCGGTCGCGCAGGTGCAGGCCGCGGTCGCGGCCTCGACCGACCTCAAACTCGTACCCTCGAACCTGAACCCGCCGCTTACCGACGCGGCGGCCCAGCTGAAGGCCCTTTCTCTCGGCGGGTGCCTGCGCAATTTCGTCGAGCGCGGGCAGCCAGAGTGTGCGACGGGCGATACCGCATCGTCGATGACAGTGGCCCTGATCGGCGATTCGAATGCCGCGATGTGGGAACAGGCATTTGAGGAGGTCGCCGCGCAGCGGCACTGGCGGCTCGAGACCCTGGCCAAGGGCTTATGCCCATTTATGGATTTGCCCGTCTTTAATCCTGTCCTTCGCCGGGAGTACACCGAGTGCGAGCAGTGGCGCAAGCAGGTCCTTACCCGGTTACAGGCCGAGCACCCGCGGCTAGTCGTGCTCGACATGATGCGGGCGTACGGCGCCCGCTACGGTCTGGCGTCAGGTTTCACGGCCTACGATCCGGAATGGATCGCCAGCCTGACCCGCCAGGTGCAACAGCTGCGCGGTATGGGCGCCCAGGTACTGGTGCTTGGTCCGATACCGGATCCCCAGTCAGTGGTGCCGGACTGCGTGTCCGTTCACCTCAGTGACGCGAGCGCCTGCTCGCCGCCCCAGTCAAAGGCAGTGAACCAACCCGGTATCGCGGCCGAAACCGCCGCCAGCAAAGCCGGCGGCGGACAATACGCCGACCTCACCGAGCTGTTCTGCACCGCCGATCGCTGCCCGGTCATCGTCGGAAACACCTTGGCGTACGCCGACGAACGTCACGTGACGCTCGTTTACTCTCGCCTGCTGGCGCCGGTGATCGGGGCGCTGGCTGACCGCGCACTCGCCAACGGTTGACATGGTGCACGGTGTTGTGACGTGGTCTCCAATATGATCGGCGCGGACCGCACGTCCAGCAGTACGTGCCGGTCACGCGCTTCCTTAGCAAAGTAACGAGAGGCAACGGAT
The DNA here is from genome assembly GCF_900078675.2 of Mycobacterium interjectum. GTDB lineage: Bacteria > Actinomycetota > Actinomycetes > Mycobacteriales > Mycobacteriaceae > Mycobacterium > Mycobacterium interjectum. The sequence continues at coordinate 701,527 of NZ_LT546237.1, read as the reverse complement.
TTTGTCGACATCGGTGTTGATCACTGGCGGGGCAGGGTTTATCGGGTCCGCGCTTGCGCGCCGACTCGTCCAAGCCGGCCACGACGTCGCCGTCATGGACGTCTTGCACCCGCAGGTGCACGGCGAACATGTGGCGATCGACCTGCCGCCATCGGTGCGGCTGTGCACCGGCGACGTCACCCACGCCCCCGACTGGGACGCCGTGCTGCGGTTGTGCCGACCGTCCCAAGTCGTGCATTTGGCGGCCGAGACGGGAACCGCGCAGTCGCTGTCGGAAGCGACCCGCCACGGCTCGGTGAACGTGGTGGGCACCACGCAACTCCTCGACGCCCTGAGCCGCTCCGCACACGTGCCCGACCAGCTCGTCGTGGCATCGTCGCGGGCCGTCTACGGCGAGGGCGCTTGGCAATGCGGCGCACAGATCTTCTACCCGCAGCCGCGCAGCCACGCTCAACTGCTGGCCGGAATCTGGGATCCCCCGGGACCCACCGACGATCCGGCGGTGCCGCTGCCGAGCCGCGCCGGTCGAACCGAGCCGCGGCCCACCAACATTTACGCCGCCACCAAACTCGCCCAAGAACACATCTTGTCCGCCTGGACGGCCGCCCATGACACCCATCTCAGCGTGCTGCGGCTGCAGAACGTCTACGGTCCGGGTCAGTCGCTGACGAACTCCTACACCGGAATAGTCGCCCTTTTCGCGCGATTGGCTCGCGAGCAGCGCACGCTGGAGGTCTACGAAGACGGACAAATCGTGCGCGATTTCGTCTACATCGACGACGTCGTCGAGGCGCTGTTCGCCGCCATAGAGAAACCCGCGGCGCAGCCACGCTGCCTCGACATCGGGTCGGGCGTCCCGTCCACCATCCACGAGCTGGCTCAACAGATTGCCGCAATCTGCGACGCCCCCGAACCGAAGGTCGTGGCGAAATTCCGCGACGGGGACGTCCGCGCCGCGAGGTGCGACATCGAGCCCGCAACGAAGGCGCTCGACTGGCACCCGAAGTGGGCGCTCGAGGACGGTCTGCGTGCACTGCTCGACTGGATCGGCGAGCAACCCGAATCAGTCAAAGCGAGCGATCACACCCCTACGACAGGTGTGCTGAAGTAGGACCGCTCAGCCGACCCGCTTGAGGCGGGCGAAATTTTCCACCAGATCGGCGGTGATCGTCACGCTGTCAGCGGCTTTGGTCATCCGAGTGGCGAGCTCGCGGGCCCGGCTGCGGCATTGCGGGGTGAGGACCGTGCGCAGGTCCGCGACCAACGATTTCTCGGTTGTGGCCGAAAAGCGCCGCCCAGTACCGACTTTCAGTCGTTTGACCCGCGCTCCCCAAAGCCCCTGATCCGGCAACGTCCAAAGGATCAACGTCGGCAGTCCCGCGCGCAGACCCGCGTTCGTCGTGCCACAGCCGCCGTGGTGCACGAACGCGCGGCAGGCGGGCAGGGCGGCCGCGTAGTTCATCACGCCCACCACCTTGACGTGCTCGGAGTGCGGGACGTCGCTGTAGTCGGAGCCGGCCGCACACACCAACGCCCGCTCACCCAGCTGCGCGCAGGCCGAGCTGATCATGGCGAGCGTTTCGGCAGCGGACTCGACGCCCACGCTGCCAAACCCGAAGCAAATCGGCGGTGTTCCCGCGGCGATCCAGGACGCGACCTCGTCATCGTTGTCCGTCGGCAACTCCATCGTCAGCGCGCCGACAAACGGCCTTCTGGGGGGCCGCTGCTCATTCCATTTCGCCCATTCGGCCGCCAGCCCGGGGTAGCACACCTCGTCGTAGGCCTGAATTTCCAGCGATCCGCGTTCGGTGATCCGACGCGGCCAGGGGCGCGTCGCCTCGGACAAACCGAGTTCACGGCGCTGCGCATCCTCGATCTTCTTTCCTCCGCGCCAGGCCGTCCAGTCGAGCATCCGCGTGGCCGAGCGGGCCGCGGGCGCCGGCAGGTACGGCAGGAGCCGGCCGTTGGCTCGCAGCGGGAAGATATGCAGCGTGGCGAACGGAATGCCGCAATGCTCCGCGGCGTTGAGCGCGTCGTTCTCGTAATTCATGCCGGTGAGCAACAGGTCGGCCCCGTCCGCCAGCGACGTGAGCGTCTTGCTGACCTCCGCCCGGCATTGCGCAAGGGGCGCCGCGTATTCTGCCGACAACCTGCCCAGCTCCCGAACCCGCCAGGGGGTGGTGAACAAGCCAGCCCAGAAATCGCGGTGGGGGTCCAGAATGTCCTTCAAAGCCGGTCCGTAGGCCACCGCCGTAGGCCCGGCCGCCTCGGCGAAGCTGACCATTTCGGGCGCTACGGCCATGTGCACCTCGTGCCCGCGGCGCACCAGCTCGCGGCCGACCGTGACGTAGGGCTCGACTTCGCCGCGAGTTCCCCAGTTTGCCAGCACAAATTTCATCGGCGAGATCATAGCCTTTCACTTGCCGTGCGCGTGTTGGGTAATGGAAGCGGCATGCCGCGTCCTCGGCTCAGCGCCCAGCGCGCATATCGCGCTAACCGCACGATTGAACTGGAATCCAGGGGCCTTGGACACGCGGCAGTCTTACGCCTTATCGCCCGCGGGCTCTTTGAGATACCACGGGTTGGCGCGCGCCCACTCGATGGTGCGGCGGATCCCCTCCTCGACGTCGACCTGGAGGCGCCATCCCAGCTCCCGCTGCGCCTTGGTCGAGTCGGGGATACGACGGGGAATGTCCTCGTAGCGCCCCCCGTAGCGCGCGCCGGTGTCGACGGCTTCGACGTCAGATACCGAGTCGACATTCGCGACCTTGATCGCTAGTGCGACGGCGTCACGCATGGTGGTCTCGGTCATGCTCCCGATGTTGAAGGCCTCGCCGATCGCCGCGTCGTTGTCGGCCGCGAGCAACGTGCCGGCGATCGCGTCGTCGACGTAGGTGAAGCAGCGCGTCTGCTCACCCGAGTCGTACAGCAACGGCTGGCGGCCGTTGAGGATCCGGTGAATGCTCTGGGAAATCACGAAGATCGGATTTTGCCGCGGGCCATACACATTGAAGTAGCGCACCACCGTAACCGGAAGTTGGTAGGCGGTGTGCATCGCGAAAACCAGATGCTCGGCCATGGCCTTGCTGGTGCTGTAGCTCCACCGCGCGGTACGTGTCGAACCCAGGACACGATCATCGTCCTCGGCGAAGGGCGGGTTCGGGTTTTTCCCGAACACCTCCGACGTGCTAGCGAACACCACCCGCGTTCGATGCCGCCGGCTCAGCTCCAGGACGTTGCGCGTGCCGATCACGTTGACGTCGAGGACACCGAGCGGATCGTCGAGATAGTTTTTGACACCGACGACCGCGGCCAGGTGAAAGACCGTGTCGACGCCGGGAGTCAGGGCTTGTTCCAGCGCACTCAGGTCTCTGACATCGCCTTGGACGAATCGATAATTGGCATGGCGGTCGAAGTCGATGCTGGTGTCACGGGTGTTCTTGGCGAAGTCGAACACCGTGACCGAGTCTCCGCGGTCCAGCAATGCCGAGACCAAATGCGACCCGATAAAACCGTAGCCGCCCGTCACGACGACATTCGACATATTTGCTCTTTCGCTTCCGTGTAGCGGTTTTCGATCCCTATCGGCCGATCCCCTTGTAGACGAAGCCTGCCGCGCGCACCGCCGCCGGGTCAAAGCTATTCCGGCCATCCAGGAACACACACCCGGCCGCCGTCAGCTCGGCAAGCCGGACCAGCGGAACCTGGTGGAACTCCCGGTGCCCCGCAAGCACCACCAGGGCATCGGCATCCTTGACCGCCGACTCGATGTCCGCGGTCAACGGGACCTTCGTCACCGTGTGGGCCTCCTCCTCCGGTACCCACGGGTCGTGGACCGACAGCTGGCAGCCGGACTCCTCGAGCAGGGCGACGACGTACTTGGTGGGCGTGAGCCGGCAGTCGCCGGTGTTGTTCTTGAACGCGATACCCAGCACCGCGATCTTGCTGGTCTCGACCACCTTGCCCTGATCGGCAAGCAGCTGGGTGAGCAACCCGTAGGTGTAGGCCGGCATCGTGTCGTTGACAGTCCTCGACGTCCGCGGGATTGCCAGCTCCAGCCCGACGGACTCGCCCAGATGGTTGACGAACCACGGATCCTTGGTCAGGCAGTAGCCGCCGACGCCCATGCTCGGACGCAAGATGTTCGCGTCACGACCGCCCTTGGGCATCGTGTTGGCCGCCTCAATGACCTGAAGGGCGTCCATCCCGAGCCGGTCGCACACCTTGGCCAGCTCGTTCGCCAGTGCGACGTTGAGGTCGACCCACAGGTTGTCGGCGAGCTTGACCATCTCGGCGGTCCGCGGATCGTCGACGACGATGGATTCCACTCCCAGGGCGTGTCGCCACAGGGTGGAACAGGCGCGCGCGCTGCGCTCATCGACGGCTCCGACCACGACGGGGATCGATGTCAGCTCGTGGATGGCTTGCCCTTCGGCGAGGCGCTCGGGACAGAACGCCAACCCGAAGTCGACCCCGGCCCGCAGCCCCGAGGTCTCTTCGAGGATCGGCAGGACCAGATTCTCAGTGGTGTCGGGCGGCACTGTGCTCTTGAGGATGACGAGGTGGCCGGCGCGCAGGTGCTCCCCCACGGCCGTCGCCGCTGCCTTGATGTCGTCGACGATGGGCTCGAAGTCCGGGCCCAGCGGCGTTCCCACGGTCACAATGACGAAGTCGTTGTCGGCCAGCGCACCGAAGTCGGTCGTGGCGCGAAGCCGACCGACTCCCACGTTGTTGGCCACCAGCTCGCCAAGCCCCGGCTCGGGCACCGTGGTCCTGCCCAGGTTGATCTCGTCGACGACGCTCTGTCGCACGTCGATCCCCGTCACCGGCCAGCCGCGATCGGCCAGCACGGCGCCGATCACGGTACCGATGTAACCGAAGCCCACCACCGCGATGCCCGACCGCATACCACGCACCAGGAGGTCGATCTCAGCGTCGCTGCGTCCGAACACGCCTTCAGCCATCGCGGAACCTAGCCCTTCGGTCCCCCGTGCGTCGTTCTATGGACTGGCAGCGGCGACCTCCCACCCCCACTAACCCGTCCGGCAGTCTAATCCAACACCCGTGCAATAGCCCCTGGAATCCGGAAGTTCCGGCATGCGCCCGGATTGACATAAGACTTCTTCCACCAGCGACCTGGCTGACGATGGCGAGTTGATCGTCGCGGCGCCACAATGGTCGATGATTCACGCAGGAAGCCGGGTGCGAACCGGCAGCGGCTCGACATAGGAGAAGCGCATGGATCTTTTCGTGCGCGAATCTGGTGCGGTGGGGGCGCCTCCTATTGTCTTCTTGCACGGCGCGTACACCAGCGGCTGGTCCTGGGAACCGGTGGTTGACCGCATGCAGCAATACCGCTGCCTTGTCCCCGATTTGCCCCAGTTCGGCAGGAGCTTCGGGCTTGGACCGTTCGAGATGGGCCGCGCCGCCGCTGCGGTGGCAGAACTCATCCGGTCCCGGGTGGGGACCGGCCGGGCGCACGTGGTGGGCTGGTCGCTCGGGGCCCAAGTCGGGGTGCAGTTGCTGGCGACCGAGCCGAGATCCGTTGATCGGGCGGTGCTCTGCGGGACGTTCATCAACACGCTGCCGTGCGTGAGGTTGACGCGGCGCCTGCTCGCACTGCCGGCCCGGAACTCAATGTATCGCTGGATGGTGCGCCGCTACCGCATTGCCTGGCAGGTGAAGGTTCCCTCGGCCCATATCGCCGAGTATCGCGAAGACGTACGCCTCATCACCAGCGGGCAGCTCGCCGACGTCACCATGGCGGCCGCGGGGTTCACGCTCCCCGAGGAACTCGGCAGATCGGATTCGCGGACGTTGTTCGTCACGGGCGGCAAGGAACTGTCGGTCGCACGCCGCTGGGCGGCAGCGCTCGCGCAGCAAATGCCCAACGGAGTCGACAGGATCGCAACCGGTATGCCCCATGACTGGCCCACGCACTATCCGGACCTCTTCGCGCGCACCGTCCACGGCTGGCTCACCGACAGTGCCCTGCCGCCCGAGATCGCACCGCCCGAATCGGTTCGTCGCTGAGGGCTGCTCCTACATCAAGACGCTGCCAGTTGGCAAGGCTCAGTTCGGTTGTCGTGGTCGGAGTGGACGTGGCCGATGCCAACAGTCGACCGGTTCACCCAGATAAATTGAGCAACGCCAACACGCAATCTTCCGGCGTTGCGCATCGCCAATGATCCGGAGCACGTCAACCACGGGCAAGCGTGCGGGCGGCCAGGGCCCCGATTACCGGTGCCAGCAGCCGGGCGTATTCGGCCGTTGTGTGGTTCTGATCTTGATATACCAGGGTGTTGCCGACGATGACCGGGCAGCGGTCAGTGGTGCAAAACAGTTCCGTGAGATCAGCGTAGTGTCCGCCGGCGGCTTTGGTGGCGGCCGACTCGGCTGCAATGCCGGTGTGGTTGACCGCGGTCGATCTTGGTGATGAGCAGGCCATTACATCGTCAAGGTGGTCGGACAGGCAGAACGGCGCCTGGAATCGCTGATCCGGGATTGGCCCGAGCACCAGCACCTGCGCACCCGTGTTGCGCAGCGCCAGCACTTCGCGGGTCAAGCTGTCCATCCAGGCACCGCCGTATGGTGTCAAACCGTATTGGGCACCGTATAGCCGCATCGCGCTGAGCACGACCAGCCGCGGACGCTCGTTGCGTAACCGGGAGGTGATTTGTCCGCCCCACTGCTCACACTCGGTGTACTCGCGGCCAACAACGGGGTTGCGGATAGGCAGGTCCAGCAATGGACAAGCAACCTTGGTCAAGGTCTCCAGCCTCCAATGCCGCAACTCAGCGACCCGCTGGAGCGCCGGGCGCCACATCTGAGCGTTCGAGTCGCCAACGAGAGCCAGCGTGGTCGTCGAGGTGGTATCACCCGTCGCACACTCGGGTTGTCTGACTTCGAAGAAACTGAGAAGGCAGCGTTCGGGGGTTAAGAACGACAATTTCGGCACCTTGGCAAGCGGTGGCTCCAGATTTGACGGTACGGCTCTCAGCCCAACTGACGTCGCGACCGCGGCCTGTACCTGTGAAAACGCGTCCCGCACCGTCGCGTCGTATACGTCAGGGTCAGAGCCAGCAGGCGGAGACGTCACAGTGACCGAAAGCGTTGGAGCGTTCGGGCCGCGACCGACCGGGGTTGGCAGCAACAGCAGCAACGCCACGCCCACACAGATGACCACCGCGGTGGCGCCACCGCCGAGCGCGAGACTGCGGAATGCCGACCGACGTACGGACGAGCCGAATCGCAGCGGGTTCTCGATGAGGCGCAGTGTGAGCACTGCCAGCCCAAAGGAAACCAAGATCGCCGCCAGCGAGAGCAACAGGGCATGGCCTACTAGGGGCGCCACAGACCAGAGCGCCACCATCAGTACCGGCCAGTGCCACAGATACCACGAATACGACAACCGGCCGACGGCTCGCATAGGCCGCATTCGCAGGATGCGGCCGCATCCTTGAGCGGGCGTGGCACAACCGGCGCCAATCACCAGCACCGCACCCAGCACGGGCAACAGCGCCGCGGTACCCGGATAAGGCGTGGTCGGGCCCAACCAGATGCAGGCCAGCAGAACCATGCCGAGCCCTGACCACCCCGCGATTGCGGCGGGCAGGGGCGGAAGTCGGCGCCACTTCTCGGCCGTGAGGGCCACCAAGCCGCCCACCGCCAACTCCCAGGCCCGCGTGGGCAGCGAAAAGAACGCCACGGAAGACACCAGACGCGTAAGTGCCAGCGACATCGTGAACGAGACGGCCGCGACCAGTGCAAGGACCAGCAGATAGGGACGCTGCGAGGGAGCGGCATCGGCCCCCGTGCGCCGATGCATGCGCTGGACGAGCCAAGCCGTACCGATGATCATTGCCGGCCACACCAGATAGAACTGCTCCTCCACCCCCAAAGACCAGTAGTGCTGAAACGGCGACGGCGTCGCTGTGGCGGCCAGGTAGTCAACCCCTTGGAGCGCGAACCAGTAGTTGCTGATGTACAACGCGCTGGCGATTCCGTCGCGAATGATCGGTTCGGCCTGCAGCACGGGCAACAGGACAGCCGCGCCAAGCAAAGTAAACACGCTGACCGTGGCCGATGCCGGCAGCAGCCGGCGGGCCCGCGCCCCGTAGAACCAGCCCAGCCGGACAGTGCCAGTGGTGTTCGCCTCGCGCCAGAGCAACCCCGTGATCAGGAAGCCGGAGATAACGAAGAACACGTCCACCCCGACGAACCCGCCACCCACGCCGGGGATCTCAGCGTGAAATAGCACGACGGCCACCACGGCGACGGCGCGTAAGCCCTCGATGTCCGGGCGAAACCGCGTGTGTGCCAAGCGCTCACCCTGCGCCTCTTCGGTAGAGTTAACACTCTCGGCCTGAGGCAAGCTCACCTAACCTGGAAAGAGAACGCGTTTCTTTGGGTCGTGGCATTATCACACACCTGTTCAACCCACTTGCTATGTTGACGAATGATGACGATATCGTCGCCGGCTAGGGAGCTGCAGGCGCCTTGAGTTGCCGAATCGCGGACAAATGGCGGCGCGAACGGTCCTGCTTGATGTGGGAACCTGGACATCGCTCATGACTTCCTGCCACGGATGCGCGGAATCCCGGGCATGTTCGCTCATTCTGTCCTCCACAACAGCTGTTACAACGCGCTTTCGCCTGAACCCGGCCCAACAGCTTGAATGGTCTCCGCTCAGGGCCTCAATTGGCTGACCGCGTTGTTGGGAGCGCCCAGCGCGACCGCTGCTCGGCTGGAAGCGAAACTTGGCCGCAACAGCACTCCAAGATCACCGCCGCCAACAATCGAAATAGGGCTCAACGACTTTAATTTGTGGGGAGGCGGCGCAGAAGCGGCCCCGTGCAGCACCCGGCGCACCACCGCCCATTCAGTCATCGGAATTAAACAGGTGTGTGATAATGCCTCGATCGAAGAACGCGTCCTCTCACTAGGTAGGTGACCGTGCGCCGGGCCGACCGGGTTAGCCCTACCGCAGGAGTGCAGGGTGCGCACTCGGTGCAGACGCAATTTCGCCCGGACATCGAGGGCTTACGCGCTGTTGCCGTGCTGGCCGTTGTCCTGTTTCACGCAGAGGCGCCCGGGGTGGGCGGAGGGTTCGTTGGGGTCGACGTGTTCTTCGTCATCTCGGGCTTTCTGATCACGGGGCTGCTCTGGCGCGAGGTGAGCAGCTCCGGAACAGTCGGGCTGCGCCGCTTCTACGGGGCGCGCGCCCGCCGCCTACTGCCGGCATCGGCCGCGGTAGGGGTGATCACGCTCATCGCCTCGGCGGTGCTGTTATCCCCGTTGCAGGTCCGGAACGTAATTTATGACGGTATCGCCAGCGCGATGTACGTCGGCAACATGTGGTTCGTTGTGCAGAACGCCGACTACTTTTCACATTCGGAGACCCCGTCGCCGTTCCAGCACTATTGGTCATTGGGAGTCGAGGAACAGTTCTACCTGGTCTGGCCACCCATGATCATCGGAACGGCGTGGCTCATCCGGCGTGTGCGTCGGCGCAGCGGCGCCGACGCGAGGTCGTCGGTGAGGCCGTACCTGGTGATCCTGTTTCTGGTCGCGGCGGTGTCATTTGCGATCTCCCTGGCACTCACCAATGTGTGGCCCCCCGCTGCCTTCTTCCTCATGCCCACTAGAGCCTGGCAGTTAGCTGCCGGAGGTGTGGTGGCTCTGACAGCCAGCCGGTGGCGTCAACTACCAGCACCGCTCGCCGCGGTCGCGGGATGGGCAGGTCTGGGGGTGATCCTGCTGACCTGCACCCTGTTGGGCACTACCACGCCCTACCCGGGTACCGCAGCGCTGCTGCCCGTGCTCGGGACGGCCTTGGTGCTCGGCGCGGGCTGTGCCGCGCCTGCTCAGGGCGTCGGGCGTGTTCTGGCGTTACCGCCGATTCGCGCGGTCGGGCGGGTGTCGTACTCGTGGTATCTCTGGCACTGGCCGGTACTGGTGCTCGCAACGCCGTTGTTGGGGCACCCGCTGGGGCTGGCCGGCAGGCTGGCGACAGTGGTCATCTCGGGAGGGCTGGCCGTGCTGACACTGCGCTTCATCGAGAACCCGCTGCGATTCGCCCCGTCCGTACGTCGGTCGGCCACCCTTAGCCTCGCACTCGGCGGTGCCGCCACAGCGGTTGCGGTCTGTGTGGGAGTTGCGCTGCTGGCATGGGTGCCCACCCCAACCGGCCATGGAGCGCCGGCCGCCGCGCTAACCGTGACCGCGATACGTCCCCCCGCAGGCTCCAACATGGATGCTTACGACGCGGCGGTGCAGCACGCATTCGCCCAGGTGCAGAACGCGGTGGCCGTATCCGCCGAGCTGAAGGCGGTACCGTCGAACCTCGACCCGCCCCTTGCCGAAGCGGCAGCCGAAAGCAAAACCATGGGTCGCGACAGCTGCGCGCGCAATCTTTTCGAAGTCGCGCAACCTGAGTGTGCGTCGGGCGACACCGCCTCGACCACGACGGTGGCGGTGGTCGGAGACTCACACGCCGCGATGTGGAACCCTGCGTTCCAGCAGATCGCCCCACAGCGACACTGGCGGCTGGAAATGCTGAACAAAGGGTTCTGCCCATTGCTGGACCTGCCCATCATCAGCCCACTCTTGCATCGGGAGTACACCGAATGCGAGCAGTGGCGCGGTCAGATCGTCGCACGACTACAGGCCGAACGCCCGCGGCTGGTCGTGCTCAGCATTGCGCGCGACTACGGCGCCGGCACCGGTTTGATGTCATACGGCGCGGCTTGGAACGACAGCCTGACCCGCCTTGTACAGCGACTGCGCGGCACCGGTGCGCAGGTGCTGGTGCTCGGGCCGACCCCGAACCCGCACTCGGTGGTGCCAATCTGCCTGTCCGACCACCTCGATGACGCGAAGGCCTGCGCACCACCAAGATCGACCGCGGTCAACCAAACCGGCATCGCAGCCGAAACCGCCGCCACCAAAGCCGCCGACGCACAATACGCCGACCTCACCGAACTGTTCTGCACCACCGACCGCTGCCCGGTCATCGTCGGCAACACCCTCGTCTACCTCGATTCGAATCACCTGACGCTCGAATACTCCCGACAGTTGGCACCGGTAATCGGCGCGCTGGCCGACCGCGCGCTCGCACACGGCTGACACGACTTTTCTCGGCGCGCGGCGAAAATTCCGTTTATGCCGAGGAGTTATCACACACCTGTTCAACACATTGAGTATGTTGGCGAACCATGACGTCGTCGCCGCGAGCGCCAGAGCCTCGGACACGTTCGGCTCTCAAACCGCTCACGGAAGGCGACGTGAAAGTTGTCCTGTCCCAAATCCATCATCTGCTGAGGAGCTCGATTGGCTGACGGCGAACTGACTGCGCGCGAGGCCGAACGCGTGGTGTGGGATGTGATCGTTGTGGGCACCGGCATGGGCGGTGGCATGCTGGGCTACTCGCTGGCCCGCTCGGGCCGGCGGGTGCTGTTCGTCGAAAAAGGCCGCTCGACTCTGCCCGGAACACCGGGAACCATCCGCGCGGCCATGCCCGAACTGGCCGAACCACTGGCTGCCCGCTCCGCAAAGACCTACTACGACGTGTTGGCCCGCGCCGGGCGCACTACCGACGAGATCAAAGACATCAGCGGGCGCTTCTCCAAGCGGTTTGTGCCGTTCATCGGTGCCGGCACGGGCGGGTCCTCAGCTTTGTACGGCATGGTGTGCGAACGGTTCTTCGCCCAAGACTTCACCCCCCGGCAAAACTTCCGCGACCCCGGCGAATCCACCGTGCCCGAGTCCTGGCCAATCACCTACGACCAGCTCAGCCCCTGGTACGCCCAGGCCGAAAAACTGCTCGGGGTGCGCGGCGCGCCCGACCCCCTGCGCCCCGAAGCCGCCCACGTCCAACTGCCCCCGGCGCCACCGTTCTCGACCGATAACCAACCACTGGTCAACTATTTCGTCGACCGCGGCCTGCATCCCTACCACCTGCCGATGGCCTGCGACTACACCGACGACTGTGCCACCTGCCAGACCTACCTCTGTCCCCAGTCGTGCAAGAACGACGCCGCCCGCAACGGCGTACAACCCGCGGTGGCCGAGCACGGCGCCCACCTACTGACCGAATGCCGGGTGCTGCGCCTGGAGGCCGACCGCACCCACGTCACCCAAGTAATCGCCCAGCAGCACTCCGACATGCTGGCCCTCAAAGCCAAGGTGGTGGTGCTGGCCGCCGGCGCGCTGGCCACCCCGGTACTGCTCCTCAACTCCCGCTCGGGTGACTGGCCGCGCGGCCTGGCCAACGGCTCGGACCACGTGGGCCGCAACCTGATGCGCCACCTGATGGACCCGTTCCAGATCTGGCCGCAGCCCGGCTGCAACATCACGGCCGCAAATAAGGAGATCGGGCTCAACGACTTCTATTTCTGGGAAGGCCAGAAATACGGCACAGTACAGTCATTCGGCGCGATGCCGCCCATGGAGATGATGACCAACCGACCCGGCTGGCAGGGGAGGGCGTTGCGTCTGATGAACCCCGCGGTGCGCCAGATCTACGAGCGGTTCTTCACCGGCGGACTGGTGTTGGCCGCGATCATGGAAGACCTGCCCTACTTGGACAACCGCATCTTGCCGCCCGACCGGCCCAGCGTCGACGGCCGGCAACGCCTGCGCATGCAGTACCGCTTACACCCCAGCGAGATCGCGCGCCACGCCGCGTTTCTCTCGCAGGTCAAGGAGCTGTTGCGGCCGTTTCGCCAAATCAGCCTGGGTAACGGCGAAGGCAACGCGAACCTGGGCCACGTCTGCGGGACGTGCCGCTTCGGTACCGATCCGCAAACCAGCGTGCTGGACGCCCACAACCGGGCCCATGAAGTCGACAACCTCTACGTCGTGGACACCTCGTTCTTCCCGTCCAGCGCCGGTTTGAACCCCAGTCTGACGGTCGCGGCCAACGCCCTGCGCGTCGCCGCACATCTGGACCAGGCCCATTTCGCCAACTGACCCGCGTGTTGGCCCGAAGTGGGACCGGGCGAGCGGATGAGCGTTCAGGCCGGCTTGCGGAGCGGCAGGCCGGCAGCGCGATAGATCGCATCGATGACGGTCATCGTCTCGAGCGCGTCTTCCGGACCGGTCTTCACCGGTTCTCCGCGCAGCACGGCCGCGGCGAAAGCATCAAGCTGATACGCGTAGGTGGGCCGCGTCCCGAAGTTTTCCACACGCTTTCCGTCAGTTGATCGGACCGAGAATCGCTGGAAAGGTATAAGCGGGTTGAGCCGCAGTTCCCCGCGATCGCCAACCACCCTGGCCGTAAACCGCGGTGGAGCCGACGACCATATCGAGCAGCGCACTCGGCCGGTGTGCCCGCCCGCGAACCGCAAGTCGGCCGTCATGGCCCGGTCGATCTCAAGACCACGCAGCTTCGCACGCGCCGAAATAACTTCTGGGGTCGAACCCCCGAACGTTCGGACCATGTCGACCGCATAACATCCCAGATCCATCAACGCGCCACCGCCAAGGGCGTAGTTGTAGCGGTTAGTGGAGAACTTGGGCATCCAGAAGCACCAGTTCGCCTCCACCCGCTGCAACTTGCCCAACTCCCCCGAGGCAATTATTTCCTCGACGCGCGAAGCAAAAGGGTGGTAGCGGTAATGAAATGCCTCCATCACCACCCGGTCTGCCTTGGCGGCCAGTTCGGCGACCTCTCGGGCCTCGGCGGCATTGGCAGTCAACGGCTTTTCGCACAACACGTGCTTGCCCGCGTCAAGCGCAGCCCGAGTCCACCTGCCATGCAACGCGGTTGGCAGCGGGTTGTATATCGCGTCCAGGTCCGGATCGTCCAACAGCGCCTCATAGCTGTCGTGCACTCGCGGAATACCGTTTTTGGCGGCAAAAACTTCAGCATTGGACACATCGCGCGCGGCCACCGCAGCGACCACGACCTCGTCGTTTTCCTTTGCTGGTTTAATGAGCGCCGCAGGTGCGATGCTCGCTGCTCCCAGGATGCCGATCCGCACCGAGCCGCTGCTTTCAGGCACGGATCGGATGCTAGCACCTCATTCCAGCATCACTCGCAGAGATCGAGCAATTGAACCGACTGTCACAATGCCTCAGTCCGTCAAGTAAACATTGCACTCCGCTTTGCAGTTCGTCGAAAACGGTTCGGTTCTGGACTTCACACCTGGATCGAGCGGCCGGTATGTCCTCCGGCTGGCACGATTAATCGACTCTCCGGTAAGAACGTCGAATGGGAATCGGTCCGATGCTTCGTGTGTCGGCACTACTGTGGGCATACACTCTGGCAATGGTTGCTGCTGAACCCTTGCGCCGCGCGGGATCCCGGCTTCGGGCAATCCAAGCTCTACGCAGAGGGCGCACAGTCCCCCGAGCGTTGGTGGTCTCAAACGTAGCTGATTTGGGCGGCGGCGGCGCGCTCTCTTTTTGTGACTTCGTCCTGGCGCTCCAGAAACAGCAGCCCGACCTTGATCTTGTCGGCGTTTACCCGCGAAAGGGAAGCCTCGCAGCGGAGTGCGCTGGATACGGTATCCGGACCGAGACTGCCTGGGTACCCTCGTGGGCTTATCTCGAACAGTGGCGAGAACGCATCAGCTCGCCACTCGCAGAGGCGCTCGTCGGCGCGCTTCTCGTACCACTCGCCGACGTGGTGGTTGCCGCGCTTCTCGTTCCAGGGATCCTGCGAGCATTGCTGCTACTTGTTCGACTGCGGCCGAAGATGGTGCTCAGCAACACGATGGTTATCCCTTCGCACGCTGTCGCTGCCAAGCTGCTCGGCATCCCGCACTACTGGATGGTCCACGAGTTCGGCCGAGACGACCATTGGTTTCGGTTCCTGTTCGGCGACCGTCGAACCATCCGCCTGATTGGCCGGCTGTCAGAAGCGGTGATCTGCAATTCGCAGGCAGTGGAAAGGGCTCTGCTCGCGCAAGATCCACACATGAAGACACACGTAATCTACCCGGTCGTCGACACCCCGCTCGGCACGCCACCGGAGCGGCACCCGGGCGAGCGCATGCGAGTGGTGCTTGTCGGTCATTTCTTTCAGTCCAAGGGGCAACACGTTGCAGTCGAGGCTGTTGCCATTGCCCGAAAGGCCGGTGTCGAGCTCGAGTTGACGCTAGTCGGCCCGGGCGATCCTGAACCAGTGCGAAAGCTTGCACGAACTCTGGGCATCGCCGACCTGGTGAACATTTACGGACCCACCGACGACGTCGGATCTTACTGGGCCGCTGCCCATGTCGGCCTCATGTGCAGCGACTGCGAGGCTTTCGGACGCGTCACCGTGGAGGCGATGAGAGCAGGATTGCCGGTGTGCGGGACGAACGCGGGGGGCACGCTGGAGATCATCGACCCAGGCGTCAACGGGCTGCTGAGCGCGGCCCGGGACGCGAAAGCGCTTGCGGCCAACCTGATGTTGCTCGAGTCGGACGAGGACCTGCGGCGACGCCTCGCTGTTGGTGCGGTGGAAACCGCGCAGCGCTTCGAACGCAACCGTCACGACAATGAACTCGCGACTGTCCTTGGCCTTCGTTGAAGCGCGTGCCTCAGATGGCTCTGTCATCAATGATGACAGCGTCGTCCAGCAGAGGCGGATAGGCGTTGCGGCAGAACGGAAATGGCCTTCAGCTCAATAACCTGGCTTCACCGATCGGCTGACGGTTGGTTGGCGGGCAAATTTTTCGAGGAAATCGGCTGCGGCTGCAGCGCTTTCGGCGGGTCTGCTCATCCGAGTGGCGATCTCGCGGGCCCGAGTGAGGTATTGGGGGGCCAGGATGGTGCGGAGTTCTGCGACCAGCGATTTGCGGGTAATGGACGAAAAACGCCGCGCGGAGCCAACCTTGAGTCGTTTGAGCTGAGCTCCCCAAATAATCTGATCGGGCAGCGTCCAGAGGATTAACGTCGGGACTCCGGCGCGCAGTCCCGCGGCCAAGGTACCCGCGCCACCGTGGTGCACGACCGCGCGGCAGGCGGGGAAGGTCGTCGCGTAATTGACAGTGCTCACCACCTTGACGTGCTCGAAACCGGGGGCGTCGCTGAAGTCACTCGACCCGGCGCAGACCAGCGCCCGCTCGCCTACCTCCGCGCAGGCGGCGCCGATCATGGCAAGCGTTTCGGCCGGAGATGCGATGGGGATGGTGCCAAAACCAAAAAAGATCGGCGGTGTGCCGGCGGCGATCCACGACGCGACATCCTCGTCGGCATCCGTCGGCGACTCCATCGTCAGGGTGCCCACGAAGGGCCTCTGGCCATCGAATTTCGCCCACTCGGCGGCGAGTCCGGGAAACCACAACTCGTCGTAGGCCTGAATTTGCAGTGAACCGCGTTCGGTGATCCGTCGCGACGTCGGACGCGTGGCCTTCGGTAGGCCCAGTTCCCGGCGCTGGGCGTCCTCGGTCTTCTTCATCGCGCGCCAGTTCATCCATTCGCCGATCATCCATGCGCGGCGGATCAACGGCGACGGCAAGAACGGCAGGAGCTGCCCATTGGCCCGGATCGGGTAGTAATCCAACGTGGCCAGCGGAATGTCGTAGTACTCGGCGACGTTGGCGGCGGGCTGCTCGAAGGTCAGGCCGGTGAACAACAGGTCGGCCCCGTCCGCCAGCGAGGTGAGTGTCGTGCCCATCTCCCGCCAGCATTGGGCACTGATCTCCAGATTTTCGCGCTGCAACCTGTTCAGCTCTTTGATATTCCAGGGAGTGCGGAAGCGACATGTCCAGTAGTTGCGCTGAGCGTCCAAGAGGGCCTGCGTGTCCAGGCCGTAG
Organism: Mycobacterium interjectum; assembly: GCF_900078675.2. GTDB lineage: Bacteria > Actinomycetota > Actinomycetes > Mycobacteriales > Mycobacteriaceae > Mycobacterium > Mycobacterium interjectum. The sequence goes on along the minus strand of NZ_LT546237.1, from coordinate 684,779 downwards.
GCGACCGCCGTGAGCCCCGCCTCCTCGGTGAAGGCGACCAGGTTGGGCGAAACGGCCATATGCACGTCGTGCCCTCGCCGCTGCAGCTCACGACCGACAGCGACGGAGGGCTCGACATCACCGCGACTTCCATAGCATGCGACCACAAATTTCATCGCCGGCTTTTACCCTCTCAGTTGTCGTGGGCACAGGCACCGATCATTATTACCGGTTCTCCATTATCGGCGCGGCGTTGGACCATTGGATTGGCTGATCGGTCATCGTTGGTTCCCTCCCGCCGCGGCGTTCGTCGAAACCGACCGGCCCCGAAAGCGCGGGACTCCGCTACGCGGCCGAGCTGTGTTACTACGCAAGATGGGTCGCAACAACGGGATCCCGCCGCGGTATAGCCAGCCGATCGCCATGTTCGTCGGCAATCGAGCCAGCTCTGTCGGGCAAGGCTTTGCGACCCCAATAGCAAACGGATTGCCCGCATTTAAGCGCGCGATGTCAGCGATGGGCCGAGGCGGCGCACCTCAACGCTCAGCATGAGACGGCTGCGGCGGTGGATTTCGACTCTAAGCGCAATACGTCGGAAGATATGTAGGAGCACGCCGCGAGGAGGGAGCACGTTTTCACGGAAGTCCTCTCGGAAATTCTCGAATGCCGTCCGGAAAACACGTTCACTGACCCGATATGCATCGAACACGCGTTCCACCACAGCCTTATCCCAAGGCTCGTCACGAGCGGCCCCGCGAAGCGCTGCATAAACTGTGGATATCCAGTCTGTGCCGAAGAGGTCTGTCGCTGGGCCGCAATGTCGATGATGCCGAGAGTCCTCTGATAGGAACTCGTCGATCGCCTCCTCGTCCTGGACGTCCAGATCGATTGCGAGCGCGGAAGAGATTCGCTTTATTTCGCGGCGCCAGTCGTCAAGGAGATTGGCATAGTCGACGAATACGCGCGGCACGCCGCGCGAGTCTTTTTCGGCCAACAGATTGTATTTCAGCCACAAGGCACTCGCCAGCTCCGCTGAGGCTTGATTGACCGCCGCAAGCGATGCGGCGACCTCCTGGGGATGGCGCACTGCAATCACAGCCACTACGTCGAATCCGGCAAGACGCGCCGCCTCGCACCACATGTCGAAAAGGGTCGTTATCCTCGGTTCCTTAATGATTACGAGCTGCGCCGCCGGCAGCGTGGCGAAAAACTCACCGATTTCAGCGACGCAGGTGGCCTTTTCTTCCGCTTCGAACGCACCTTCCTCCTGCAAGCGCAGCGACGGGTCATAGGGGCCGCTGCCCTTGCGACGCAGGATTGCCTCGTCGATGTCCAAGGCTGCGCGCGGCTCCCAAAACCCAGGCCGATTGTTGGCGTTGGCGCCCAACAGCGCGGCCGGGAGCGTCCCACCGCACAGCGAGAGAACTCGCGTAAGCGCCGACGTTCCGGACCGCTGCATGCCCAAAACGAACAAAACGATGGGGCGGTCCGCAGTTCCGCCCTCCGGGACGGGTACGTTCTCGGCCACTACTTTGACCTCGATGCGGCCTGTAGTACCGGCACGCGCTGCTGCGCCACAAGATGGTCCGGCGGCAGGCTAACTCGGGACTGTCGGCCTCGGTGCTCGAAATCGGTTTCAAGATTCTGGGTAGCTGTTGCGGCACTGAATACCGGGCCCTCGACGCGGTTGGCGGCACGGTATGGATCGATCTGCGCCGCTACCGAACGGAAGCGACCGGGTCCACAGGCACGCATTGCGGCGATACGTCGAGTGTTGTCCATGGCAACAGCATGCCGGAGGGGCACTGAAAAAATACCGTCACTAGCAAAACTCATCGCGACGAACGGTAAGCCAGGTCGTGCCAAATTTTCCTCAACTTTTGACGCAGCTAATCTGGTGCGCACAAACACCGCCGGCCCACGTGTAGCGCTTCGCCCGCTACAATTGCGAAAGCATTGCGGTGCAACATGGCTGACATCATGGATCTGAAGAAGATCGACTCGTACGCGCGGGGCCGATCGTCCCGATCGGCCCCCTCCGACAACTAAATGGAACATTTTGAACCCACGTACTTTTCCAATAGATCGGCGGCGTTGGCAACGCTTTCAGTCGGTTTCGTCATCCGCGTGGAGAGCTCACGGGCCCGGGCGGCGTATTCCGGGGCAAGGATCTGGCGCAGGTCCGCGACCAGCGATTCCGCGGTGGCGGTCGAAAAGGGCTGGGCGGCGCCTGCCTTGAGTCGGGTGATCTGAGTTCCCCAAAGGGCCTGATCGGACCACGTCCAAAGGATCAATGTGGGAACCCCGGCGCGTAGGCCGATGGGCGTGGTGCTCGAGCCGCCCTGGTGGACGAGCGCGCGGCAGAGGGGAAAGATGGCTTCGAAACTCATCTCGCTCACCACCTTGACGTGATCGAACTGGGGGACGTTGCTGAAGTCAGATGCCGCGGCGCATATCAGCGCCCGCTCGCCTAACTGCTTGCAGGCCGCGGCGATCATGGCGATCGTGCCGGCCGGCGATTGCACCGGTGTACCACCAAACCCGAAGTAAATCGGCGGTGTCCCCCCGGCAATCCATTTAGCGACCGCGTCATCGGCCTCCGTCGCCAACGCCAGCGTCAGGGTGCCGACAAAGGGCCGTTGGCCAGCGAATTTCGCCCATTCGGCTGCCAGCCCGGGAAAGCCCGCTTCATCGTAAGCCTGGATTTCCAGCGAGCCGCGTTTTGTGATCCGCCACCCCGACGGAGTTGTTGCCTTCGGTAAGCCAAGTTCACGGCGCTGCGCATTGTCGATCTTCTTAAACATTCCTCGGTAATGTCGCCACTCGTTTAACGCAGTGGCGGAGCGCACCTGGCGGTTGGCCCGCCTCGGGGTGACATGCACCGTGGCCAACGGAATCCCGTAATACTCCGCAATGTTGAGAGCGGATTCCTCGAGATGCTGATGGTTGACTAGTACGTCGGCCCCCTCCACTAGGGGTGTTAGCGTCGCGCTCGTCTGTCTCCAGGTCTGCGTAAGGAGCGCCTGAGCTTGGAACGATAACCTGATAAGGCGCGGGATGTTCAAGAGGATGCGGAAATCCTTCGCGGGCAACAGCTTGCGTTGCGTGTCGTTGAAGGATTCGAAATCCGGTCCGAAAGCGACCGCCGCAAGCCCAGCCGCCTCGGCGAAGCCAACCAGATCGGGAGTGACGGCTATGCGAACATCGTGTCCTCTGCGCAGCAGCTCACGGCCGAGTGCAACACAGGGCTCGACATCGCCGCGAGTCCCATAACACGCCAGCACAACTTTCATCGCGAAACAGCCTTTCGGTTGTCGTCTGCGCCCTGGATGATGGCGCTTAGCGGAAGTGTCAGTGCGGGGATTCTGCTGCCGCGCGGTAGCCACGGACGGCCAGCGGTCCAATCACTGCGGCCAGACCCAGAGCCCACACCACAGTCAGCAAAAGCGGCCACCACGCGGGATTGCCCTGGGCAAGTGCCCGCATGGACTCAATCGTCGGCCACATCGGCTGCAGATGCATTTGTTGCCGCATCCACGATGGCAGCGTCTGAAGTGGTACAACGCCCGAGCTGGAAAAGACCGAGCCGGTCGCCGGAACCGCTAGCCAGACGAGCACGGCACCGCTCTTGGCCCGCACGGCGATTGCTATCACCGCCATCGAAAAGGGGACAACCACCAGCACCGGCACCAGTATGAACGGGATCACGGTCAGCCAGCCGCCTTCGAAGCGAAGTCCGAGCCCAACGCCGACAGCTGCGATCAACGCGGAACTCACCAGCGTCCGGGCGGCTTCGGCAAGCAGCCGCCCGGTCAGGGCGCTAGCCCGGTGCACGGGAAACACCCACAGTCGGCCGATCAGACCGCTGTCGCGCTCGAAGGACAGGCCGCGGCTGGCTGCAATCGCTCCGAACATCGCACCGGCCACAGCACACATCGGCACCAGGCCGTAGAGACTGTCCGTGCCGGTGACCCTGAGTATCGACTTGCCCGCCAGCAGTTTGTAGGCGATCAGCAGAAACGTCGGGAAGACAAGGGCCTGGATCAGCACCGCCGGCTCGCGCCACCACCGGGCGAACATCTGGCTTGCGAACACCAGACTTTCGGCGGCCAGTGAGCTCCGCAGCGGTGGGTCAGCGCTCATTGCGGCCCCCTCTGTATCCGCACGGAGAGTGCACCGAACACCACCAGCAGCCCAAGACACCACGCCAAACTGGCCGCCAGGTTGCTGACCACGACGTGGCCGGAGGCGAACCCACGCAGGGTTTGCGTCACCTGCGAAACAGGCTGGTGGCGGACGAACGGATGCAGCCAGCTGGGAAACGAATCGACGGGCGCCATCCCGGTGGACAGCATGACCAGCAGCAATTGGGGAACCAGGAGCAACTGAGTGAGCGCTCCGTTGCTTGCAATCCCACCTCGCCAAGCCACGGAAAGAACCCCGGCTGCATCGGCAGCGAGCGAGAGTGCCAGCGTCAACATGAGAACCAGAACGGCGAAACCCGCGGCATAGGCGAAACCGCCGAACAATCGGAAGCCGAACGCGTACCCGACTGCGATCGCGGCAAGCAGGCCGAGAGTGCCGCGGATGAGGCAATACGACATGCGAGCCATCAGCGGTATCAACGTGGACATGGGAAGCGTGCGGAGCCGATCCGCGAAGTCGGTTCGCTCGTCTTGGGCGGCACGGTCAACGGTCGTCAGCGCGCCGAGGAAGATCACCTGGATGACCACAATCGGTAGGACGTACTGGGGGTAGCTCATTCCCCCGGTGTCGATCAAATTCCCCAGCATGAAGTTGAAGACGACGAAGTTGGCGCCGGGCGACAGGACCGCGAACGGCAAATCGTCGCGCATTGCGTTGCGGACCATGCGCTCGGTGAGAGCAGCAAGCGCGGTCACGTGGTGACGCTCTCCGTGAGGTGCAGGAACGCTTCGTCCAAGGAAGGCTTGCGCAGCGCTATGTCGACCAGCTCTACGCCGAGCCGGTCCACCCGGCGAAACACCTCGCCGAGCGTCGCGACACCATCGGGGGCGAGCACCGATACGGTGTTCGCCTCATAATCGGCTTCGGCACCGTCGAGCTCGGCGACCGCGGCGAAGATCTTGGAGAGGTCGGCCGGGTTTACCGGACTCACCGTGCAGTAGCCCGGCCCCACGCGCCGCTTGAGGTCTTCGGCGGTCCCGTCAGCGACAATACGACCATTGCTCAAAAGGACGATCGAATCGCTGAGCACGTCGGCTTCTTCGAGATACTGCGTCGTGAGCAGGATTGTGACGCCCTCAGCTGCCAGCGACGACACCAGGCCCCACACGTTGCGGCGACTGCGCGGGTCCAACCCGGTTGTCGGCTCGTCGAGGAAAATCACCTTCGGCGTGACCATCAGTCCGGCGGCGATATCGATGCGGCGCAACATGCCACCCGAGTAGGTTCGCACCTGCCGGTCGGCGGCGTGCGACATGTCGAACTGATCAATCAAAGCGTCGGCCCGCAGCCGCGCTTGTTTGCGCCGCATTCCGCGCAACCGGCCGAACAACACCATGTTCTCGCGGCCGGTGAGCTCAAAATCGAGCGCCGCGAATTGTCCGATGCTCCCGATGCTTGCCCGTACCTTTGCCGGTTCCCTGACGACGTCGCATCCAGCCACAACTGCTTGGCCGGAAGTGGGCCGCAGCAACGTGGACAGGATCTTGATCGCTGTCGTCTTACCAGCACCGTTATGACCGAGCAGAGCGCATACCGACCCGGTCGGAACGAAAAAGCTCACATCGTGCAAGGCCTGTATCGTCCCGTCGAACGTTTTGGTTACGCCATCCAGTTCGATCACGAAGACAAACGATACCTGTTGCTAAACACGTGTTGAGCAGAAACCGACTCCTTCGGTTTCGCGATGGCCTCCTCGGTTCGCGGGCCCGTCGGCGCCAGCGGCGTGGCCACCCCGGTGCGGCTACTCAATTCCCGCTCCGGACAGTGGCCGCGCGGACTGGCCACCGACTCAGACAAGTTGGGGCGCAACCTGATACGCCACCCGCTCGACTGCGTGATGCAATGCCATACGCCAGTGTTCACGTAATTCCCAGCCATGCGTTGTGGTGGCCGGTGTGGCACGGACCGTTCAATGCGGTCGATGCAATCGTGATGCGGATCGGTCACTGAGATCGCGGAAAAGNAGTCGGACGACGCCGCGGCCAACAGATCCGGCGTTGCGATCACATAGGGAGACATGGGTGGCTCCGATTGCAGGCGCGACGTGTCTTCAACGTCCTCTTGAAGCAGCGGCCTTACCCTACACCTGTCCAATACTGATCTCTACCAATTTGCCTTACTTGAATACTTCTAGGCCGAAATAAGCCGCGGTGGAAAGGGGGGCGGTCTGGGGATGAGCCATATCGGTCTGTCCCACGGTGCAACTGGCGGCCCACCAAACCGCAAGCTTCGGGCGATTCGGGGCCGATCGACGTGCGACGGTGCGCTCGACTGGGCGGGTAATTCACCCCATCTGTCCGTCGTGCCGGATGCTACGATCCCGATTCGCCCAGGCCGGTCGCGCCTCGGGCCGATCCTGCACCAAGGAGTTCGATTGGCTGACGGTGTTGTGAGTGCGCGCGAGGCCGAACGCGTGGTGTGGGACGTGATCGTTGTGGGCACCGGCATGGGCGGTGGCATGCTGGGCTACTCGCTGGCCCGCTCGGGCCGGCGGGTGCTGTTCGTCGAAAAAGGCCGCTCGACTCTGCCCGGAACACCGGGAACCATCCGCGCGGCCATGCCCGAACTGGCCGAACCACTGGCTGCCCGCTCCGCAAAGACCTACCACGATGTCTTGGCCCGCGCCGGGCGCACTACCGACGAGATCAAAGACATCAGCGGGCGCTTCTCCAAGCGGTTCGTGCCGTACATCGGCAGCGGCACGGGCGGGTCCTCAGCTTTGTACGGCATGGTGTGCGAACGGTTCTTCGCCCAAGACTTCACCCCCCGGCAAAACTTCCGCGACCCCGGCGAATCCACCGTGCCCGAGGCCTGGCCGATCACCTACGACCAGCTCAGCCCCTGGTACGCCCAGGCCGAAAAACTGCTCGGGGTACGCGGCGCAGCCGACCCCCTGCGCCCCGAAGCCGCCGCCGTCAACCTCCCCCCGGCGCCACCGTTTTCGACCGATAACCAGCCGCTGGTCAATCACCTGGCGGAGCGCGGACTGCACCCCTACCACCTGCCGATGGCCTGCGACTACACCGACGGGTGTCCCACCTGCCAGGGCCATCTTTGCCCGCAGTCGTGCAAGAACGACGCCGCCCGCAACGGCGTACAACCCGCGGTGGCCGAGCACGGCGCCCACCTACTGACCGAATGCCGGGTGCTGCGCCTGGAGGCCGACCGCACCCACGTGCAGCAGGTGATCGCCCAGCAGCACTCCGACATGCTGGCCCTCAAAGCCAAGGTGGTGGTGCTGGCCGCCGGCGCGCTGGCCACCCCGGTACTGCTCCTCAACTCCCGCTCGGGTGACTGGCCGAACGGCTTGGCCAACAGCTCAGACCACGTGGGCCGCAACCTGATGCGCCACCTGATGGATTGGATCGAGGTCTGGACAGAACCCGGCTGCAACATCACGGCCGAAAACAAGGAAATCGGGCTCAACGACTTCTATTTCTTGGACGGACAGAAATACGGCACGTTACAGTCGGCCGGCGCGATGGCCAACTTGGCATCCTTGGACATGTTCACCAACCACCCCGGCTGGCAAGCGACGGCGCTGCGCCTGATCAGCCCCGCAGTGCGGCCGATCTACGATCGCTTCTTCAACGGTGGACTGCTGCTGGCACCGATCATGGAAGACCTGCCATATCTGGACAACCGCGTCCTGCCCGGTGAGCGACCCGGCGCGGACGACCGCCAACGGCTGCGACTTCAGTATCGTCTACACCCCAATGAGATCGACCGCCGCGCGGTGTTTATCCGGCAGATAAAAGAGGTGTTGAAACCATTCCGCACGCTCACACTGCGGACCGGTGCGAACAACTCAACCCTGGGTCATGTCTGCGGCACGTGCCGCTTTGGCAGCGATCCCACAACCAGCGTCCTCGACCCACAAAACCGGGCGCATGAAGTCGACAACCTCTACGCCGTCGACGCCTCGTTCTTTCCTTCGAGCGCCGGTTTGAACCCCAGCTTGACGGTGGCGGCCAACGCCCTGCGGGTAGCCGAGCACGTCAACCAGGTGCATTTCCCCACCTGAGGGGTTGGGGCGTCGACAGTTCCGAGCGTGTATCAGCCAGCACGCTCGAGGCGGGCGAAACTTTCCACAAGATCAGCGGCGGCCGCAACGCTCTCGGCGGGTCTGCCCATCCGCGTGGCGATTTCGCGGGCTCGGGCGGCATATTGTGGGGCCAGGATCCGACGCAGATCGGCGACCAGCGATTTCTGTGTGGCGCTCGAAAAGCGGCGTGCGGTACCTACTTTCAGCCGTTTGATCGCGACTCCCCAGATCAGCTGAACGTCTGCCATCCAAAGGATCAACGTGGGAACGCCGGCGCGCAGCCCCGCGGCCGTGGTGCCCGCGCCGCCGTGGTGGACGACGGCGCGGCAGGCGGGAAAGATCGCCGCGTAATTCACCGCGCCGACCACTTTGACGTGGTCGGAGTGGGCGGCGTTGCCGAAATCGGTCCAACCGGCGCAGACCAGTGCTCGCTCGCCTAGTTGCGCACACGCGGCGCTGATCATGGAAAGCGTATCGGCCGGAGATTCGACCGGTATGCTGCCGAACCCGAAGCAAATCGGCGGCGTACCCGCGGCGATCCACGAAGCGACGTCGTCATCGGCGCCCGTCGCCAACTCCATCGTCAGCGTGCCGACAAAGGGCCGCTGCGGCGGCTTCCGCGCATTCCAATTCGCCCATTCGGCCGCCAGCCCGGGAAAGCACACCTCGTCGTAGGCCTGGATTTCCAGCGCGCCTCGTTCCGCGATGCGTTGTGGCGCAGGACGTTTCACATCCGGAAGGCTCAGTTGCCGACGCTGCGCGTCTTGGACCTTCTTCACTCCCCGCCATACCAACCACTCGTAGGCCGCCATCGCCGAGCGGATCAATGGAGCCGGCAGACCCGGAAAGAGTTGGCCGTTGACCCGTATCGGGAACCACAGCAGCGTGGCCAATGGAATATCGCGATACTCCGCGACGTTGAGCGCGAGCTCCTGATAACTCATGCCGGTGAGTAACGCGTCGGCCCCATCGGCCAGCGCGGTCAGCGTGGTGCTCATCTCGGCCCAGCGCCGGGTACCGGGCTCCCGCGCTTCGCGCAGCAACTTCTTCGCCTCCTGGATATTCCAGAAGTTGCGGAAGAATCGCGCCCAGAAGTTGCGCGTCGATTCCAGCCACGCCTGCATGTCCGGCCCGTAGGCGATCGCCGCGAGTCCAACCGATTCGGCGAAGCTGACCAGGTCGGGCGGGACGGCCATGCACACCTCGTGCCCGCGGCGCCGCAACTCACGACCGACAGCGATGCCGGGCTCCACATCGCCGCGAGTTCCATAGAACGCCAGCACAAATTTCATCGGGTGGTCCCGGCCCTTCACTTCCGTGCGCGTTCTGCGAAATGAAAGCGGCAGACGGCGTCCCGGCTCAGCCGCCCAGCAGCATAGCCCCAACAGCGGCGACATCCGCAACCATGACGAAGTCATCCACTCCAAACCAGCGCCGCGCCGAATGCTGAGGCGGTGAAGGAGCGCCCTTTGGGAGAGCACCCTGAGAAGTTCCTTAAATCCTGGTCGGACGCTGTGGGCCACCAGTATGGTTTGGAGCCGTAATTAAACTCGTGTCAGCTAGGGTGGTGCAGTGGTCTGGGGCAGTGTGCGCGATGTTGAGCCGGCGTGGCCCGATGTTCCCATCGAGAGCGGCCGAGACGCTGACCCGCGGCCCGGTCCCCGACGCGTTTTTATGCGCCGTGCTCGCCAACCGTCAGCTGCGCCCCAAGCACCAGTTCGATCTCGAAAGAATCGCCGAAATCCGGGATCTGTGGTTCTTCAGCTGCTGAGGCGGCTGTGGATCCCGGTGGTCGTTCTGATGGTGATCGCCGTCGGAGGATTGACGGTGTCGCGACTGCACGGCCTCTTCGGCTCTGAGAAGAGGCTCTCGTATGCCGATACCAGGGTCGACAACAAACCTTACAATCCCCAGCATCTGAGGTACGAGGTCTTCGGACCACCGGGGACCGTGGCCTTGATCAGCTTTTTCGGCGCCAATGGTGAGCCGCAACATGTCGAGGCGGCGAGCCTGCCGTGGTCATACGAGTTCGCGATCACCGCGGCAACGGGCATGAGAAGTGTCGCGGCACAGGGCGACAGTGACAGTATCGGCTGCCGCATCATGCTGGACGGCGTGGTCAAAGCCGAGAAGACCACACACGAAGTAAGCGCCTTTACGTCCTGCTCGCTGAACGCCGCATGAGCAACCATCAGCCACCCACCAGTCGACCATTGGTAGCGCGGACGATCCACCGATTTTCGGTGCTCATCATCCTGGCGTGGCTGGGGATCATCGGATGCTTAATTATGTTCGTCCCCTCCCTGGAGCAGGTTGAGAGCGAGCATTCAGTATCCCTGAATCCCGTAGATGCGCCGTCCGTCACGGCGGCGCAGCGGATGAACGAGGACTTCAAGGCGTCCGACCAAACTGGCCGGTCAGATACCGGCCCGGTGGCGATGATCGTTTTGGAGGGTCAGCAACCCCTCGGCGACGATGCCCACAAGTACTACGACCGTTTGATCTCGCAGTTAAAGGACGATCCGAAGCATGTTGCATACGTCCAGGATTTCTGGGGCGACGAACTAACCAGACACGCCGCGCAAAGCGTCGATGGCAAGGCCGCATACGTACAGGTGCTGCTCTCCGGTAACTCGAGCCAGACCGTGGGCAACGAATCGATCGAAGCCGTCCAGCGCATCGTCGCGCGGACGCAGGCCCCGCCGGGAGTCAAGGCGTATGTCACCGGGCCTGCGGCGATCAATGCGGATATGAGCCACAGCGGCGACAGGACGGTTGCCACGATCACGGCAGTGAGCATCGCGGTGATCTTCATTACGCTGCTCCTCGTCTACCGTTCGGTGATCACCGCAATTCTGCTGTTGCTGGTGGTCGGGATCGAATTGCAAGTGGCGCGGGGAATTGTTGCCTTTATGGGCCACTACGGGGTCATCGGTCTCACCACCTTCGCCGTCAATCTGCTGGTATCCCTCGTGATCGCGGCTGGAACCGACTATGGGATATTTTTCGTCGGCCGGTACCAGGAGGCGCGTCAGGCCGGCGCGGACAGGGAAACGGCGTACTACACCACATACCACGGGGTCGCCAAGGTCGTCGTGGCCTCGGGTTTGACGATCGCCGGGGCGCTTTTCTGCCTGATCTTTACGCGGCTGCCGTCTTTCTACGTGCTGGCCGTCCCGTGTGCGGTGGGCGTATTGGTCGCGGTCGCGGTCGCGGTCACGCTGATCCCGGCGGTTCTCACCGTCGGGAGCCGTTTCGGTCTGTTCGAGCCCCGGCGGAAAATCAACCCGCGCGCATGGCGACGGGTGGGCACGGCGATCGTCCGGTGGCCCGCGCCCATTCTCGTCGCCAGCCTAGCGGTCACGCTCGTCGGGCTGTTGACGCTGCCGGGCTACAAACCCAGCTACAACGACCAGAAGTACATCCCCAAGAATATCCCCGGCAATTTGGGATATGAGGCCGCGGCGCGACATTTCCCGCCGTCGGCAATGATGGCACCCGAGATCCTGTTGGTCGAGACCGATCACGATCTTCGCAATCCGGCCGATTTTTTGGTGTTGGAAAAACTGGCCAAGGCCGTCCTCGCCGTGCCGGGCATTTCGACGGTGCAGGCCGCAACCCGGCCCGAGGGGACGCCGATGAGGCACACGTCGATACCGTACATGCTCAGCATGCAAGTCGCCGGCCAGCAGCAATTCCTGTTTTTTCAGAAAGAGCGTCTTAAAGACATGCTCAAGCAGGCCGACATGCTGGCCGAGGCGATCAACATCACGCGGCACCTTTATAGCCTGACGCAGCAAATGGTCGCCACAACGCACGACATGGTCGCCACAACGCATGACATACAGGACCTCACGAACGACCTGCGGGTTCATATTTCGGATTTTGAGGACTTCCTCAGGCCGATCCGCAGTTACTTCTACTGGGAAAAGCACTGCTACGACATTCCCGTTTGCTTTTCGCTGAGAAGCGTATTCGACGCTCTCGACGGTGTTGACGCGGTTACCGACCAGCTCGGCGAGGTGGTCAAAGACCTCGATAAGATCGATCTGCTCCTGCCCCAGATACTCGCCCAGTTTCCCGAGATGATCGCGATCATGGAGAGCTCGCGGACCATGCTGCTCACCATGCACAGCACCATGTCCGGGGTCCTCGGAAACATGAGCGACGATAGCGGTAATGGGAGCGCCATGGGGAGGGCATTCGACACCGCTCAAAACGACGATTCGTTTTACCTGCCGCCGGAAGCTTTCCAGAACAAGGACTTCCAACGAATCATCAAGATATTCTTGTCACCGGACGGGAAGGCCGTCCGGATGCTCATTTTGCAGAAAGGCGATCCCGCGTCGCCGGAGGGAATTTCCCGCGTCGATCCGATTAAAAACGCGGCCGAGGAAGCGCTCAAGGGAACTCCGCTGGAAGCATCGAAGATCTACCTCGCAGGCACCGCAGCGGGTGTGCGCGACGTGGTCCGAGGCTCTACATACGACCTGATGATCGCCGGGGTCGCGGCACTCTGCCTTATTTTCATCGTCATGTTGATCATGACCCGAAGTTTTGTTGCCGCCCTGGTCATCGTCGGTACGGTATTGCTCTCGCTGGGCGCGTCCTTCGGGCTCTCCGTATTCGCCTGGCAGGATTTGCTCGGCACACAAATTCATTGGTCGGTGCTCGTGATGTCGGTGATCGTCCTTTTGGCGGTGGGATCCGACTATAATTTGCTGCTGGTCGCCCGGATAAAAGAGGAAATAGCGGCCGGCATAAACACCGGCATCATCCGCGCCATGGGCGGAACCGGCAAAGTCGTGACGAACGCGGGGCTGGTGTTCGCGTTCACCATGGGGTCCATGCTGGTCAGCGACTTGCGCGTCATCGGTCAGGTGGGCACGACGATCGGTCTCGGTTTGCTGTTCGACACGCTGGTCGTGCGGGCGTTCATGACGCCGTCCATCGCCGCGCTGCTCGGGCGCTGGTTCTGGTGGCCGCAAAAAGTGCGTCCCCGCCCCGCCAGTTCCTTACTTCGGCCCACCGGGCCCCGTCCGTTGGTACGCGCCCTGTTGCTGAGATAGCTGCAGCCAGTGGCGGATTTCGAGTTCAGGACAAGACCGGCAACCGTGGAGAGCACCGTGGCACAGGGCGTTAGCGCAAGCAGCGGCTACCGCTTCGACATGCACGGCACGGGCGCCGTTACCCCCTGCCCATTGAGGGCCGCATGAGCACCGAACACCCTCGTCCGCCCTTGGTAGCGCGAACGATTCGCAGGCTGTCGCCATTCGTCATTCTGGCGTGGATCGCGTTGACGCTCATCGTGACTTTTGCGGTTCCGCCGTTGGAGCAGGTCGGCGAAGAACATTCCGTCCCACTGGCCCCTCGAGACGCGCCGTCGGTGCAGGCGATGACGAACATGGGCAAGGCCTTCAAAGAGTCCGATTCCGACAGTTTTGCGATGATCGTCCTCGAAGGGCAGCGACCGCTCGGGGACGACGCTCACGCCTACTACCGAAAATTGGTCCGCGAATTACGAAGCGACCCAGCGCATGTCGAACACGTCCAGGATTTGTGGGAAGATCGACTCACGGCGGCGGGCGTGCAAAGCCCCGACGGCAAGGCCGCATACGTGCAGCTGAATCTGGCCGGCAACCAAGGCACCACCTTGGCGAAGGAATCCGTGGCGGCGGTCCGGAACATCGTGAAGCAGACGCCGCCTCCCCCTGGCGTCGAAGTGCATCTGACCGGCCCGGCAGCGCTGATTCCGGACATGCAGCGCAGCGGCGACGCATCACTCCTGAAGATGGCCCTGATAGGCGCCGTGATCATCTTCGCGGTACTGCTGGTCGTCTACCGTTCGATCACCACCGCGGTCCTGGTGTCGATCGGGGTCGGAATCGAAGTCGGCTGCGCCAGAGGAATCATCGCGTTTCTCGCCGACAACAACGTTGTCGTGCTCTCGACATTCGCCATCAATTTGCTGGTGACGCTGTCGATGGCGGCCGGAACCGACTACGGCATATTCTTTTTCGGCCGCTATCAAGAGGCCCGTCAGGCCGGCGAAGACCGCGAAACGGCCTATTACACCACCTACCGCGGGGTCACTCCCGTCGTCTTGGGTTCCGGATTGACTATCGCCGGGGCGATGTTGTGCCTGGGCTTCACCCGGATGCCCATCTTCCAGACCATAGGCGCGCCGTGCGCCGTGGGCATGCTCGTCGCGGTCGCGATCGCGGTCACGCTGGTTCCGGCCATTCTGACCGCCGGAAGTCGCTTCGGGCTATGCGACCCCAAGCGCAGGATCGCGCAGCAACGATGGCGAGGGGTCGGCACCGCGATCGTCCGCTGGCCCGCGCCCATTCTCGCCGCGACATTGGCGGTCGCGCTGATTGGACTGATAACACTTCCGGGCTACAAGACGAGCTACGACGACCGGTCCTATCTACCCCAAGACCTTCCGGCTAACCTGGGGTATACGGCCGCCAATCGCCATTTCTCCCAATCGCGCATGATGCCCGATATCCTGATGATCCAGGCGGATCACGATATGCGCAACCCGGCCGATTTTCTCGTGTTGCACAAACTAGCCAAGGCGATCTTTCGGGTCCCAGGCATTTCTCGGGTCCAAGGCATAACCCGTCCTGAGGGGACACCGATCGAGCACACTTCTATACCCTTTTTGATCAGCATGCAAAACGCAGCCATGCTGCAAAACGTAACGTTCATTAGAAAAACTATGGATGACCTCCTCAAGCAGGCCGACATCCTGGCGGAACAGATTGCGGTGATGAAGCGCCTCTACGGATTGCAGGAGCGCCTCACCGCGATTGCTCATCACACGATCGGCCTCACCAAGGAAATGGTTGCCATCATCGATGACACGGAGGTTCATTTCTCGGATTTCGAGGATTTCTTTAGGCCAATTCGAAGTTACTTCTACTGGGAAAAGCACTGTTATGACATTCCTGCTTGTTTTGCGCTGAGAAGCATATTCGATTCGCTCGACGGTCTCGACCTGCTTGCCGAAAAAACCCACCATATCCTGGAAGATGCGGAGAAGGTCGACGAGCTGTTGCCGCAGATACTCGCGCAGATCCCGCCAATGATCGCGATCTTGGAGGCCACCCGTGCCATGCTGCTGACGAACCACAGCACCACGTCCGGGTTCTTGGGCCAGATGGACGACACGAGCCAGAACGCCACCGCTATGGGTCAGGCGTTCGACGCCGCCCACAACGATGATTCCTTTTATCTGCCTCCAGACGTCTTCCAGAACGCGGACTTTCAGCGCGCCATGACCTCCTTCGTCTCTCCCGACGGGAAGGCCGCCCGGTTCATCATTTCGCATCGCGGCGATCCCGCGACGCCCGAAGGCATCGCGCGGATCGATCGGATCCGGTCGGCGGCCGAGGAGGCACTCAAGACGACCCCTCTGGAGGGCGCCAAGATCTCGATCGCCGGCACGGCATCGACCTACAAAGACTTCCGCGATGGTTCGAAATACGATCTGTGGATCGCCCTTGTTGGCGCGCTTTGTCTTATTTTCGTCATCATGCTCGTCCTCACGCGCAGTTTTGTGGCCGCCTTGGTTATCGTCGGGACCGTGCTGCTTTCGTTGGGTGCATCCTTTGGACTGTCCGTGCTCGTATGGCAATACATCCTCGGCATCAAATTGCACTGGATGGTGCTTCCGATGTCCGTGATCGTCCTTTTGGCCGTCGGATCCGACTACAACCTGCTTTTGGTATCCCGCATGAAAGAGGAAATAGCGGCCGGCATCAACACCGGCATCATCCGCGCCATGGGCGGAACCGGGAAAGTGGTGACGAACGCGGGCCTGGTGTTCGCCTTCACCATGGCCTCGATGGTGTTCAGCGATTTGCGCATCATCGGCCAGGTCGGCACCACCATCGGCCTGGGCCTGATGTTCGACACCCTGGTCGTGCGCTCGTTCATGACACCATCCATCGCCGCGCTGCTCGGACGGTGGTTCTGGTGGCCACAGACCGTGCGGCCACGCCCGGCCAGCTACATGCTTCGGGATGTAGGGCCGCGTCCGTTGGTGCGATCCCTGCTGCTGAGGGAGGACCCCCCCGCCGGCGACGACGCGGTCACGGTCGCACTACCGAGGCTCTCCGTCTAGGTCGGTGTTGTACGTGCAGCGCCGCGCCGTCGGTGGCCTGGCGACCAAGCGTATGGTACTGATTCGATCTGGAGTGGGCCCGAAATGTGCTAACTAATTATGGAACCGGAATCGATATGCCGAGGAAGCCCTCCAGCAGTTGTATCGCGCCGATCAATAGAGCGAGCGTCAAATATGCCAATACCAAGGCCTCATATGGCACAAGAAAGGCGAGTGTAATTGCGCTCACGAGTTTTTGCATGACGTAATTTACAGTACTCATCAAGCTTGTAATCTGATTGATGTATGGCGCGGCCAGGCCATTAACGATATCAACGATTGATTGCGCGCTCGGCATCAACGACGCGGCATTGACGGCCTCGGCGGCCGCGTACGAGCCTGCACCCGCGTGCAGCTGCTGCGCGAACTGCTCACCGAACGCCGTGGCCTTCCCAAGCAGCCCGTGAAACTCCTGGGCTACCCCGGAGAAAAACTGCGCAATACCCGCCGACACCTCATCGGCGGCGGCAGGCAGCACCGCGACGGTCGGGACCGCCGCCGCCAGGTGGGCCGCGTTGACCGTCGAACCGATCGCAGCCACTTCAGCGGCCGCCGCCGCCATCATCTCCGGCGCCGTGCTCACGTACGACATATCTATCCTCCAGCCGGTCACTGGTGACCCAGCGGCAAAGCGACAAGCACGACTGGGCACGCCCGTCACGGAGATTACACACAAGTACAACTGCGTGGGGCAGCTTCGGCTGAACGCATTAAACAAAAACTGGCGGCAGTGCAAACCGGCTGCGAGTGCCGCTGCCGACCTGGTCGAAAACGCCCCAAAAGCGTGCAGTCCTCCGGGTTCGGTGCGGCTCTACCGGGCTGTGCGGATGGAGCTGGCCCCGAAACCCTCCCGGTTGGCTTGGATACGCCGCAACTTCATCATCGACGGTCCGGCTCTCCGGGCCTCCACGTGGCTGCCGGCCCTCCCGCCGTAATCTCAGCTCGCGTCGCGCAGCACGGGCTGCGTCGTCGCGGCCAACTCGACAACCACGGCCGCCTCAGCAAACAGATCGACGGCCTCGGCGATGGTGCGGTCGACGAACGAAGCGAAACGCTCAAAGGCGATGCCTTCAGCGATCCACTGGGATCGGCGGGCCACAAGGCCAATGCGCTCCGAATCAGCGGAACCGCGCACAATTGCAGTTACACCGCGGTTCTTCTGGTTCCACGTGTCGGCAAATTGCGTGAGCCACGCGCGATCGGCACCGGAGAAGAACCGCCCAGGGCTCACGCTAACGCTCAACATGTCGTCGAACGAGGGGGAAACCTCTAGGTGGACATGGAGCCGCCCGGCACGGGCGTCGACGACACAGAAGTATTCGCCATCGTGTTCACCCCTGAGGAACCGCAGCCCGGACGTGGCCAGATAGCGTTCGATCAGGTTCGTGCAGAGCGACCCAGTTGTCATAGCTAGAAGTCTGAGGCCAGCGACTTTGAGAACCCTTTGAGCCAAGCTAGCCGGCGTCGAAGAATCTACTGAGAGTTCGCTGAGTGATCTCGGCCGTTTAGCCGGCGAGCCGCGCGACCTCGACCATCGCGGACGCGATCCGCGCGATCTCGTCGCCCGAGCAGACGTACGGCGGCATCGCGTAGACCAGG
Source organism: Mycobacterium interjectum (assembly GCF_900078675.2). GTDB lineage: Bacteria > Actinomycetota > Actinomycetes > Mycobacteriales > Mycobacteriaceae > Mycobacterium > Mycobacterium interjectum. The sequence continues at coordinate 666,780 of NZ_LT546237.1, read as the reverse complement.
CTGCGANCACGATGTGTGAAGAAGAGCGTCCCCGGCCCCCCCCGCGCCCGCCAGTCCTGGCCGAGCAGCAGTTCGACGCTGGCCACCGACACCGCGCAGGCCAGCGGATTGGCCATGAAGGTGGGCCCGTGCATCAGCGCGCCGGCCTCCCCCGAGCTGATGGCCTGCGCGATGCCGGTCGTGCACAGCGTGGCGGCCAGGCTGAGGTATCCGCCGGTCAGCGCCTTGCCCACGCACATGATGTCCGGACTCACCCCGGCGTGATCGGCGGCGAAAAGCTCCCCGGTGCGCCCGAACCCGGTCGCGATCTCGTCAAAGACGAGCAGCACGTCGTGCCGGCGGCACAGTTCGCGCAGGTCGCGCAGGTAGGCAGGATCGTGGAAACGCATCCCGCCGGCCCCCTGCACGACGGGCTCGACGATGACGGCCGCCAGTTCGGCGGCGTGTTGCGCCAGTTGCGCCTCGAACGCCGCGATGTAGGCGGGGTCGTACTCGCGCGGCACCTGGGCGGCGAAAACCTGGCGGGCCAGGATGTCGGTCCACAGCGAGTGCATGCCTCCGTCCGGGTCGCAGACGCTCATCGGGGTGAAGGTGTCGCCGTGGTACCCGCCCCGCCAGGTCATCAGCCGGTGCTTGCCGGGCCGGCCCCGGCTGCGCCAGTACTGCAGAGCCATCTTCACCGCGACCTCCACCGACACCGATCCGGAGTCGCTGAAGAAAACCGTGTCCAAGCCAGCCGGTGTGATTTCGACCAGCAGCTGCGCCAGCCGGGCCGCGGGCTCGTGAGTCAGCCCGCCGAACATGACGTGGTTCATCGTGGCCAGCTGCGCGGACAGCGCCGCGTCCAGCTCCGGGTGGCCGTGGCCGTGGATGGCGGTCCACCAGGAGCTCATCGCGTCGAGCGCCTCGATGGGCCGACCGTCCCGGATCAGCGTCAGCCGGGCGCCGCGGGCCGCGACGGCCACCACGGGCGCCACCGCCTCGCCGCCGATGGTGCTGTAGGGGTGCCACAGGTGCGCCGCGTCGATCGCGCTGATTTGCTCGGGCGTCAACCCGGCCCTCGCCGCAGGCATAGAGACCGAGCGTAAAGCAGCCGGCTCGCACAAATCGCGGCCATCGGGGACCATCTAAGCCCATGAACCCCAATCAGGGTGACCGCATCGCCGCCCCGCCGGCGCCCGACCAGCCGCACCAGGCCCCCCGGGTGCTGCGCCTGCGGATAGTCCCCTGGGACGTCGTCTGCACAGTAGCGCTGCTGGCGCTGCTGGTGGTCCTCGCGACGGCGACCACCTGGCCGGCGCGGCTTTTCGGCTTCCTCGCGAACGTCTGCGAGGGCGACACGTGCGGGTCGGTGCCGTTCGGGGTCGACTTCTACATCCGCCCGCTGGTGTGGGGCGGCATCGGCGCCGCCATCGCCGCGGCCGGGATCGGCCCGTTCGTTTCGCTCCTGAAGGGCTGGTACATGTCCTTCTGGCCCGTCCTGTCCCTCGCCCTCCTCATGGTCGCCTCGGTGGCCGGTTCGATCCTGACCACGTTCAGCGCGCGCTACTGGCTCTGAGCGGGCTGAGACCCAAATCACAACTGCGCGGGCCGGATTGGGTCCGCCAGTCACCGTCCGGTCACGTTACGACAAATAATCCCGCGGGGACCTCACCAGCTATTTTCCGGCCGCGACTTCTGTTGTAAAAGTGTCTGTAGTGACTGGTGTGAATTCAGCCGGCTAGCCGGCGGGTTCGCGCCAAGCGTCATGCAGCGGCGTCCGGCCCCGACGGGGAGGCCTTCGCCGCCTGCACTAGCGGCCGCCGCGCGAAGTCACCGCGACGGAGGCCCAGGACCCAAGAAGGTAGGGATCCCAATGAAACGCATCTACGCTTTCGCGATCGGAGTCGCGATGCTGGTGGCCCCGGTGGTCACCGCCAGCATCGCGGCGGCTGACCCGGGCACCAGGTCGATGGACTATCAGCAGGCCACCGACGTCGTCGTCATGCGCGGCCTTTCGCAGCGCGGGGTGCCGTTCTCCTGGGCCGGCGGCGGCATCACCGGCCCCTCGCGTGGCAAGGGCACCGGCGCCATGACCGTCGGGTTCGACGCTTCGGGCCTGATGCAGTACGCCTACGCGGGCGCGGGCATCAAGCTGCCGCGGTCCTCCGGTGAGATGTACCGCCTCGGCCAGAAGGTCCTGCCGCAGCAAGCGCGCCGCGGCGACCTGATCTTCTACGGTCCCGATGGCACCCAAAGCGTCGCGATGTACCTCGGCAACAACCAGATGCTGGAGGTGGGCGACGTCGTGCAGGTGTCGCCCGTGCGCGCCAACGGCATGACGCCCTACCTGGTCCGGGTGCTCGGCGTCCAGCAGGTGCCCTACCAGCAGGCGCCGGTTCAGCAGCTGCCCGCGCAACAGGCGCCCGCGCAGCAGGTGCCCACGCAACAGGCGCCCGCGCAGCAGGTGCCCACGCAACAGGCCCCGGTCCAGCAGGTGCCCACGCAACAGGCCCCGCTGCAGCAGGTTCCCACGCAACAGGCCCCGGTCCAGCAGGTGCCCACGCAACAGGCCCCGGTCCAGCAGGTTCCCGCACAGCAGGCGCCCCTGCAGCAGCTCCCGCTGCTGCAGTCGCCGACGCAGCAGGCGCCGGTGCAGCCGGCTCCGTACGGCATCACGCGGTAAGTCCCTCGCGAGGCACCTCCGGCCGCGCCGAACACCCGCCACTCGCTCCACTCGGGCGCGGGTGGCGGTTTTCGGTAAATTAGCGGTCGACCATGCAGAGCCTGTCACCGCCCCGCCCACCGGTTACCCCTGCGAAACCGGTGGCTGCGCGCGCCGCGGGCTTCTATCGCTACGACCTCGACGGCCTGCGCGGCATCGCGATCGCGCTGGTTGCCATGTTCCACATCTGGTTCGGCCGCGTTTCCGGCGGGGTGGACGTCTTCCTGGCGCTGTCCGGCTTCTTTTTCGGCGGAAAAATCCTGCGCGCCGCGCTCAACCCGGACCTCCGGCTGTCGCCGCTCGCCGAGGTGGTCCGGCTGGTCCGCCGCCTGCTCCCGGCCCTGGTCGTGGTGTTGGCCGCGTGCGGGCTGCTGACGATCCTGGTGCAGCCGGAGACGCGCTGGGAGACCTTCGCCGATCAGAGCCTGGCCAGCCTCGGCTACTACCAGAACTGGGAGCTGGCCAACAGCGCGTCCGATTACCTGCGGGCCGGCGAAGCCGTCACGCCGCTGCAGCACATCTGGTCGATGTCGGTGCAGGGGCAGTTCTACATCGCCTTCTTGCTGCTGGTCGCCGGCTGCGCGTACCTGTTCCGGCGCCTGCCGGGCCCCGGGCCGCGGACCCTCTTCCTTATCCTGCTCGGCGCGCTGACGGTGGCCTCGTTCGGCTACGCCATCGTCGCGCACCAGGACGATCAGGCGATCGCCTACTACGACAGTTTCGCCCGGGCCTGGGAGTTGCTGCTGGGCGCGCTCGTCGGTGCCCTGGTGCCCTACGTCCGCTGGCCGACGTGGCTGCGCACCGCCGTCGCCACCGCCGGGCTGGCCGCGATCGTGTCGTGCGGGGCACTGATCGACGGCGTCAAGGAATTCCCGGGCCCGTGGGCGCTGGTCCCCGTCGGGGCCACCATGCTGATGATCCTCGCCGGGGCCAACCTGAGGGCCGGCGCGGACGACCGGATGCCGCTGCCGAACCGGATGCTGGCCGCCGGGCCCGTGGTGGCTCTCGGCGCGATGGCCTACTCGCTGTACCTCTGGCACTGGCCGCTGCTCATCTTCTGGCTGTCCTATAGCGGCCACAAGCACGCGGGCTTCGTCGACGGCACGGTGCTGCTGCTGGTGTCCGGGGTGCTGGCCTACCTGACCACGCGGCTCATCGAGGACCCGCTCCGGTACCGGGCACCCGCCGGCGCCGCGCCGGTCGCGTCGGTCCTGACGGTCCCCTGGTGGCTGCGCCTGCGCCGCCCAACGATGGCGCTGGGATCGATGGTGGTGCTGCTCGGCGTCACGCTCACCGCGACGTCGTTCACCTGGCGTCAGCACGTCACGGTGTTGCGCGCGGCGGGCAGGGAACTCAGCGTCCTCAACCCGCAGGACTACCCCGGCGCGCGCGCCCTGACCGAACACGCGCGGGTGCCGGCGCTGCCGATGCGCCCCAGCGTCCTCGAGATCAAGGACGACCTTCCCGTCTCCACCCGGGACGGCTGCATCAGCGACTTCGTCAACCCGTCCGTCGTCAACTGCGCCTACGGCGACGTCGCCGCGGCGCGGACCATCGCCCTGGCCGGCGGGTCGCACGCCGAGCACTGGCTGCCCGCGCTCGACCTGCTCGGCCGCATGCATCACTTCAAAGTGGTGACGTATCTCAAGATGGGCTGCCCGCTGTCCACCGAGGAAGTGCCGCTGATCATGGGCAACAACGCCCCATACATGCAGTGCCGCGAGTGGGTGCAGCGGACGATGAACAAGCTGATCGACGACCGGCCGGATTACGTGTTCACCACGACGACCCGGCCGTGGAACATCAAGGCCGGCGACGTGATGCCGGCGACCTACATCGGCATCTGGCAAACGTTGTCCGACAACAACATTCCGATCCTCGGCATGCGCGACACCCCGTGGCTGGTCAAGGACGGCAAACCGTTCGACCCCGCGGACTGCCTGGCCAAGAAGGGCGGCAGCCCGCAGTCCTGCGCCGTCAAGCGCTCCGACGTGCTGTCCGATCACAATCAGACCCTCGACTTCGTCGCGCAGTTCCCGCTGCTGAAGGTCCTCGACATGTCGGACGCGATCTGCCGCACCGACGTCTGCCGCCCCGTGGAGGGAAACGTGCTGATCTACCACGGCGCCCACCACCTGTCGCCCACCTACGTGCGGACCATGACGACCGAGCTGGGCCGGCAGATCGGGGCCAGCACCGGTTGGTGGTAACCAGCCGCCGCACCGCGGGCGCCGATAAGGTCAAGTGATGCCGACCGACAAACCCGCTTCAGCAACAGGCGCTGGTAACCAACGGCCCACGCTGGCCACCGTTTGGCCGGGCACCCCATACCCCCTCGGCGCTTCCTATGACGGCGCGGGAACCAACTTTTCGCTGTTCTCCGAGATCGCAGAGCAGGTCGAATTGTGCTTGATCGAGGACAACGGCGAAGAGTCGCGGATCCCCCTTGACGAGGTCGACGGATACGTCTGGCACGCCTACCTGCCGAACATCACCCCGGGCCAACGCTACGGCTTTCGGGTCCACGGGCCGTGGGATCCGGCCGCCGGCCACCGATGCGATCCGAGCAAGCTGCTGCTGGATCCGTACGGCAAGGCGTTTCACGGCGACTTCACCTTCGGCCAGGCCCTGTATTCCTACGACCTCAAGGCCGTCACCCCTGATGGCCCCAACGCCGACGGGGCCGACCCCGGCAACCCGCCGATGGTCGACTCGCTCGGACACACCATGACCAGCGTGGTGAGCAACCCGTTCTTCGACTGGGGGTCCGACCGCGCCCCACTCACCCCGTACCACGAGACCGTCATCTACGAGGCCCACGTCAAGGGCATGACGCAAACCCACCCCGGCGTCCCCGAGGAGCTACGGGGCACCTACGCCGGACTGGCCCACCCGGTGGTGATCGATCACCTCAAGTCGCTCAGCGTCACCGCCATCGAGCTCATGCCGGTTCACCAGTTCATGCACGACTCGCGGCTGCTCGACCTGGGGCTGCGAAACTACTGGGGCTACAACACGTTTGGCTTCTTCGCCCCGCACAACCAGTACGCGGCCAACCGCAAGGCCAGCGTCGCCGAGTTCAAGTCCATGGTGCGCAGCTTTCACGAGGCCGGCATCGAGGTGATCCTCGACGTGGTCTACAACCACACCGCCGAAGGCAACCACCTCGGCCCGACGATCAACTTCCGCGGCATCGACAACGCCGCCTACTACCGACTCGTCGACGAGGATCTGCGCCTCTACAGGGACTACACCGGGACCGGCAACAGCCTCAACCCCCGCCACCCACACGTGCTGCAGCTGATCATGGACTCGCTGCGCTACTGGGTGACCGAGATGCACGTCGACGGGTTCCGCTTCGACCTGGCGGCCACGCTGGCCCGCGAGCTGCACGACGTCGACAGGCTGAGTGCGTTTTTCGATCTGGTGCAGCAGGATCCGGTGGTCAGCCAGGTGAAATTGATCGCCGAGCCGTGGGACGTCGGCGAGGGCGGCTATCAGGTCGGGAATTTCCCGGGTTTGTGGACCGAGTGGAACGGGAAGTATCGCGATACTGTGCGTGACTACTGGCGGGGCGAGCCCGCAACCCTGGGCGAGTTCGCTTCCCGGCTGACCGGGTCGTCGGACCTCTATGAGGCGACCGGTCGGCGGCCCAGCGCCAGCATCAACTTCGTCACCGCCCACGACGGGTTCACGCTCAACGACCTGGTCTCCTACAACGAAAAGCACAACCTGGCCAACGGCGAGGAAAACCGGGACGGGGAAAGCCACAACCGATCGTGGAACTGCGGCGTCGAAGGGCCCACCGACGACCCGGACATCATCGAGCTGCGGAACCGCCAGATGCGCAACTTCTGGGCCACCCTGATGCTCAGCCAGGGGACGCCGATGATCGCGCACGGCGACGAGCTGGGCCGCACCCAGCACGGCAACAACAACGTCTACTGCCAGGACTCCGAATTGTCTTGGATGGACTGGTCATTGGTCGACAAGAACGCGGACCTGCTGGCGTTCGCGCGCAAGGTGACCACCCTGCGCAAGAACCACCCGGTGTTCCGCCGGCGTCGCTTCTTCGAGGGCGAGCCGATCCGAAGCGGCGACGAGGTCCGCGATATCGCCTGGCTCAATCCGAGTAGTCGCGAGATGACGCACGAGGACTGGGGCGAGAGCATCCACAAGTGCGTGGCGGTGTTCCTCAACGGCGACGCGATCACCGCGCCGAACGCCCGCGGAGAGCGGGTGGTCGACGACTCGTTCCTGTTGTGCTTCAACGCCGGCGACGCACCGATCGAGTTCGTGATGCCGCCCGATGACTACGCACAGGAGTGGACCGTGGAGCTGAACACCAACCATCCCGCCGGCGACGCCGATCAGGTGATGAACGCCGAGGAGAAGGTCTCGCTGGCCTCGCGTTCGCTGCTGGTCCTTCGTAAGACCTTGTGACGCATGGCCTTACCAGTCCTGTCCACCTACCGGCTCCAGCTGCGAGGTGAATCCAGCGGGTTCGCGTTCACGTTCGCCGACGCCGAAAACCTGCTGGATTACCTGGACGACCTCGGGGTGACCCACCTGTACCTGTCCCCGGTCCTGACCGCGGCACGCGGGTCCAACCACGGGTACGACGTCACCGACCCGACCACAGTCTCCGAGGAACTGGGTGGTCCTGACGGCCTGGCGCGGTTGTCCGCGGCGGCCCGGGCGCGCGGCATGGGCCTGATCATCGACGTGGTGCCCAACCACGTCGGGATCGACGACCCGCAGCAGAACGCGTGGTGGTGGGACGTGTTGCGGCACGGCCGGGGCTCGCGGTACGCGGCGTTCTTCGACATCGACTGGGACCTCGACGAGGACGGCCGAATCGTGTTGCCGATCCTGGGTTCTGACGACGATGCGGCCGAGGCGAAGGTCGACGGGGACCTGCTGCGGCTGGGCGACCTGGCGCTGCCGATCGCGCCCGGCACCGCAGAAGGCCGCGGACCCCAAGTGCACGACCGCCAGCACTACCGGCTGGTGGGCTGGCGCAACGGGGTCTGCGGCTACCGCCGGTTCTTCTCGATCACCTCGCTGGCCGGCCTGCGGCAGGAGGATCGCGCGGTGTTCGACGCCAGCCACGCCGAGGTCGCACGCTGGTTCGGCGAGGGACTGGTGGACGGCGTCCGCATCGACCACCCCGACGGTTTGTCCGACCCCTGCGGCTATCTGGCGCGGTTGCGCGAGCTGGTCGGCCCGGACGCCTGGATCGTCATCGAGAAGATCCTGGCCGTCGACGAGGCGCTCGAACCCACCCTGCCGGTGGCGGGAACCACCGGCTACGACGTGCTCCGCCAGGTCGGTGGGGTTTTCGTCGACCCGGCCGGCGAGGAGGCGCTGACCGCACTGGTCGCGTCGGCCGGGGTGGATTATTTCGCGATGCCGAAGCTGCTCGCCGAGCTCAAGATCCGCGCGGCGACGGTGACGTTGGCGAGCGAGCTGGCCCGGCTGCGACGGGCCATCGTGGCCGCGGCCGGCGCCGATCACCCGCTGCTGTCCGAGGCGGTCGCCGCCCTGCTCACCCACATCGGCGTCTACCGCAGCGATTACCCGGGCCTGGTCGCGCTGCTGCCCACCGCGCTGGCCGAAACCCAGGCGCAGTCACCACACTTGGGGCCCGCGCTGGAGGTGCTCGCGGCGGCGCTGGCCCGGGGCGGCGAACCCGCCACCCGGCTGCAGCAGCTGTGCGGCGCCGTGACCGCCAAGGCCGTCGAGGACTGCCTGTTCTACCGCGACGCCCGGCTGGTGTCGCTCAACGAGGTGGGCGGCGAACCGCATCGTTTCGGCGTCGGGCTGGCCGAGTTCCACCACAGCGCCGCGACGCGCGCCCGGTTGTGGCCGCACACGATGACGACGCTGACCACCCACGACACCAAGCGCGGCGAGGACGTGCGAGCGCGGATCGGCGTGCTGTCCCAGGTGCCGTCGCTGTGGACCGAGTTCCTCGCCCGCTGGGAGGTCAAGGCCCCCTCCCCCGATCGGGCGACCGGACAGTTCCTGTGGCAGAACATCTTCGGGGTCTGGCCGGTGGGCGGCCAGGTGACGCCGGAGCTGCGCGCCCGGCTGCACGCCTACGCCGAGAAAGCCATCCGCGAGGCGGCCTGGCACACGTCGTGGAACGACCCGGACACCGACTTCGAGGACGCGGTGCACCGCTGGCTGGACACCGTCCTGGACGGCCCGGTGGCCGGCCAGCTGACCGAACTGGTGGGGCAACTCAATTCGCACGCGGCCAGCGACGCGCTGGGCCAGAAGTTGCTCGCGCTGACGGTGCCGGGGATACCCGACGTCTACCAGGGCACCGAGCTATGGGACGACAGCCTGGTCGACCCCGACAACCGTCGCGCCGTCGACTACGCCGCCCGGCGGTCCGCCCTGAAAGATTTGCACCACCCGAAGATTCGCGTTGTCACCACGGCGCTCCGGGTGCGGCGTTCGCGCCCGGGCACGTTCCTGCACGGCGCCTACGTTCCGGTGCTCGCCGACGGCGAGGCCAGCGACCACGTCGTGGCGTTTCGCCGAGGTGACGACGTGCTGGTCGCGGTGACCCGCTGGACCGTGCGGCTGGCCGAAAAGGGCTGGGGCAACACCGTGTTGCCGCTGCCGGAGGGCACCTGGACCGACGCGCTGTCCGGCGCCGTGGCCAGCGGGGCGACGTCGGCCGCCCAGTTGTTCTCGGACCTGCCCGTGGTGCTGCTGGAACGCCGACATGACTGAGTTCCGGGTGTGGGCACCCAGGCCGTCGCTGGTGCGCCTTGACGTCGAGGGCGCGGGGTACCCGATGACCCGNCGCGCCGCCCGGCCGCCTCGACGGACCCGCGATCGCGCAGCAGGCGGTACGCCGCGGCCACGGTGTTCGCGTTGACACGAAGCCGGCCGGCGAGTTCGCGGATCGGCGGCAGCGCCGCCCCGGGCGCCAACTCGCCGTGGGAGATGGCCTCCTCGACGCTGGCCGCTATGGATTCCGCGCCCTTCCCCGTATATTGTACTGGCACGAGGTGTATTATGTACTAGAACAATAGTGAAGGCAATCCGTTGAGCTACCTTCCCACTGCCCGAACCACGCCCACCCGCTACCGGGAGCGCGCCGACTACCACCGCGCGACCGCGCACCAGATCCTCGACGAGGCCCTCGTCTGCCACCTGGGCTACGTCAACGACGGGCGGCCGGTGGTCCTGCCGACGACACATGCGCGCCTTGGCGAAACCCTCTACCTGCACGGCTCGACCGGCGGCGGCCCGATGCTGGCGGCCAAGGCGGCCACAGCGTCCGGCTCGGGTCTGCCGGTCTGCGTCACCGTCACCCTGGTGGACGGGCTGGTGCTGGCCCGCGCGGCCANCGGCCCGCCAGCCCGACGGCGTGCACGCGCGGTCGCAGCTGTGGGACCCGGCCGGCGCGCGGTGGACCGACCGCGATTGGCCGGGCCGGTCGTTGGAAGGCGGCGCGGTGATCTACGAGCTGCACGTCGGGACCTTCACGCCGGCGGGCACTTTCGACGCCGCCGCCGAAAAACTGGACTACCTGGTCGATCTCGGCATCGACTTCGTCGAGCTGATGCCGGTCAATTCCTTCGCCGGCACCCACGGCTGGGGCTACGACGGCGTGCTGTGGTACAGCGTGCACGAACCCTACGGCGGCCCCGACGGCCTGGTGCGGTTCGTCGACGCGTGCCACGCGCACGGCCTGGGCGTGCTGATCGACGCGGTGTTCAACCACCTCGGCCCGTCGGGGAACTACCTGCCGCGCTTCGGGCCCTACCTGTCATCGGCGAGCAACCCGTGGGGCGAGGGCATCAACATCGCCGACGCCGACTCCGACGAGGTGCGGCGCTACATCATCGGCTGCGCGCTGCACTGGATGCGCGACTTCCACGCCGACGGGCTGCGCCTGGACGCGGTGCACGCGCTGGTGGACACCACGGCCATCCACATCCTCGAGGAGCTCGCGACCGAAACCGACTGGCTGGCAAGCCAGCTGGGCCGCCCCCTGTCGCTGATCGCCGAAAGCGACCTCAACGACCCGCGGCTGATCACCCCGCGCGAGCGCAACGGCTACGGGCTGACCGCGCAGTGGGCCGACGACATCCACCACGCCATTCACACCGCGGTGTCCGGCGAGCGCCAGGGCTACTACGCGGACTTCGGCTCGCTTGCCACCCTGGCGGAAACGCTGCGGCACGGCTACTTCCATGCCGGCACCTATTCGTCGTTCCGGCGCCGTCGGCACGGGCGTCCGCTGGACACGGGTGCTGTCCCGGCCACCCGGCTGGTCGCCTACACCTGCACCCACGATCAGGTCGGCAACCGGGCGCTCGGTGATCGCCCGTCGCAGAACCTGACCGGCGGCCAGCTCGCGGTCAAGGCCGCGCTCGCACTCGGGTCGCCCTACACCGCAATGCTTTTCATGGGCGAGGAATGGGCGGCGTCGAGCCCTTTTCAGTTCTTCAGCTCGCATCCCGAGCCCGAGCTGGCGCGTGCCACCGCCGAGGGCCGCAAGGCCGAATTCGCCGAGCACGGCTGGGACGCCGACGAGATTCCCGATCCCCAGGATCCGCAGACATTTCTGCGTTCCAAGCTGAATTGGGACGAGGTCGACTCCGGCGAGCACGCCCGCGTGCGGCGCGTGTACCGGGAGCTGATCGCGCTGCGGCACAACGAAGCCGACCTGGCCGACCCATGGCTGGAGCACCTCACGGTCGACTATGACGAAGAGCAACGCTGGATCAGCATTCGCCGCGGCAAATTGAGCATCGCGTGCAACCTGGGCGCCGAGCCGGCGACGGTGCCCGCGGTGGGCGACGTGGTCCTCGCGTGGGGCGAGCCGAAGGTCGGCACCGACGGCACCGTGCTGGACGGGCATTCGTTCGCCATTCTGCGCGTACAGTAGGTGATAACCCTTATATGACCTAAGTAACGCACGGCTGCGTGGAAAAGGAGTTCGCGGATGACCCGCACCGAGAACGACACCTGGGACCTGGCGTCCAGCGTGGGCGCGACCGCCACGGCCGTCGCCGCGTCGCGCGCGATGGCGTCGCAGGGTCCCGATCCCCTGCTGGCCGACCCGTGGGCGGACCCGCTGGTGCGGGCGGTGGGCATCGACACCTTCGTCAAGCTGATCGATGGCGAGATCGGGCCGAGCGACGACGATCCGGTGCTGAACCGCCGGACCATGAACGAGCAGATCACCGTGCGCACCCGCTTTTTCGACGATTTCTTCACGCAGGCGACCGGCTCGGGCATCAGGCAGGCCGTCATCCTGGCGTCGGGCCTGGACACCCGGGCCTACCGGCTGGCGTGGCCGGCCGGCACGGTGGTGTACGAGATCGATCAACCGGCGGTCATCGACTTCAAAACGCGGACGCTGGCGGGCCTGGGCGCCGAGCCGACCGCACAGCGCCGCACGGTCGCGATCGACCTGCGCGAGGATTGGCCTGCGGCGTTGGTGGCGGCCGGCTTCGACACCGGGCAGCCGACGGCCTGGAGCGCCGAGGGCCTCCTCCCGTATCTGCCGCCCGACGCGCAGGATCGCCTGTTCGACAACGTCGTCGCGCTCTCGGCGCCCGGCAGCCGGATCGCGACCGAACACCTGGACCTGCGCAACGTCCCCTCGGACTGGGCGCAACGGCTGACCGACCGGTCCCGGCGCATCGGCTCCAACATCAACCTGGCCGAGTTGTTCTACACGGGCGAGCGCAACACCGCCGCCGAGTACCTCACGGGCCACGGCTGGCGGGTGAACATCCGAACCACCGAGCAGTGCTACGCCGCCCACGGGTTCGATTTGCCCAACGACGAGATGGCCGCGTTCGGCGGCGACTCCGGCTACCTGACGGCGACGTTGGACTAGGTGACCGGCGGATGCGGTGCGGTTCACCCGCGAGCAGCTGAGGCGGTTCAGTGGTCAGACCCTGCCCGACCTCATCTCGGACGAGGTCCGACTATTGTTCGTGGGAATCAATCCGGGGCTGAGAACCGTTGCGGTGCAGGCCCATTTCGCTCCCCGCGGCAATCGGTTCTGGCCGGCGCTCTACCGCGCCGGCATCACCGATCATCTCATCGACGCCTCCTCCGGGTTTACCCCCACCGACCGGGAGTACTTGCTGAATCGCGGAATCGGCATCACGAACCTGGTCGAGCGGGCGAGCGCGGGCGCCGACGAACTCACGGTCGCAGAGCTGGTCAAGGGCCGCCGGAAGCTGGACCGAACGGTCCGGAAGTACTCCCCGGCGGTGGTCGCCGTCCTGGGGATCACCGCCTTTCGAGACGCCTTCGGCGAGCGTGGCGCAAACGCGGGCAAGCAGGAGTCGCCTTATCCCGCAACGGAGCTGTGGGTGGTCCCCAATCCCAGTGGCCGCAATGCCCACGCGTCGCTGTCCGGCCTGGCCGCCGCCTACGGCGAGGTCGCCCGCGCGGCCGGCATCCCTACACGCTTGGACGGCCGGTAGCCAGCACGGCGGCGGCGATCGCGTCAGCGAGCGGATCGATCTCGTCGGCTCTCAAATCGGCCACGGTGACACGCATTCCGGGCGCCGTGCGAATGCGGAACCGCGTGCCCGGCGCCGCGGCCCAACCGGAGGCGAGCAGCCGGGTGATCGCCACCGTCTCGTCCGGCACCGGCACCCAGACGTTGAGCCCCGATCGGCCATGGGCGCTCACGCCGCGTCGAACCAACGCCTCGCACAGCCCGGTGCGGTTGCGGGCGTACTGCTCCTCGGCCTGCGCGATCAGGCGCGACGCCCCGTCGTCGGCCCACAAGCGGACCGCGAGGTCTTGCAGCAGGTGGCTCACCCACCCCGGTCCCAGCCGGAGCCGCCCCTGCACCCGCTCGACGGTGCGCCGGTCCCCGGCGAGCACGGCGACGCGCAGGTCGGGGCCGTAAGCCTTGGACGCCGACCGCACGAAGGCCCACTGGCCGGTCGAACCGGCCAGGGTGCGTAGCGACGCGCCCGAAATCCCCGCGCAATGATNGGATCCCGCGGAGAAGCTGCGCGCGCTGCGCTGCCTGCTCGACCACATCCGGCCCGGCCGCGCGGACGACTGCCGGACGCCCAACGCGCGCGAACTCGCCGCGACCGGGGTGCTCGCCCTCGACCTCGTCGAGGTCTCGGCCAAGCTGCGCACCGGCGGCCCGGTCGACGATCCGGAAGATGCCGCGCTGCCGCACTGGGCCGGCGTCGTGCCGCTCACCCTGATTCCCGGACCGCCGGTGCCGGCCACCGACCTCGATCCGCGCACCCCTGTGCCGGCCTACCTGCGCTAGCCGCGCGAGCGCGCGCGTCTGTCCACCGACACGCCGCAAAGCGTGTACGACTGCGCGCGCCCGCGGGCGGAAGCCCTACGCCTACAACAGGTAGCGGTAGGCCGGCGAACCGGGCTCCAGGGCCTCGACGTGGATCTCGGTGGCGCGCATCCGCGCCAGCAAACCGTCCAGCCCCGCCGCCGATCCCAGCTCGATGCCGACCAGCGCCTCGCCGGTTTCGCGGTTGTTGCGCTTGACGTACTCGAACAGGGTGATGTCGTCGTTCGGACCGAGCACCTCGTCGAGGAACCGCCGCAGCGCGCCCGGCTCCTGCGGAAAGTCGACCAGGAAGTAGTGCTTGAGCCCCAGGTGCACCAGCGAGCGCTCCAGCACCTCGCCATAGCGCGACACGTCGTTGTTGCCGCCCGAGATGAGGCACACCACCGTGGAACCGGGCTCGACTGGCCCTTCAGTGGCCTCCAGCAGGCCCGCGACCGACAACGCACCCGCCGGCTCGGCGATGATGCCCTCGTTCTGATACAGGTCCAGCATCGCGGTGCACACCGCTCCCTCGTCGACCGTCGTAATCGACACCATGTCGCCGGCGGCGGCCAGCGCGGCGTAGGTCAGCGACCCCGCCCGTTTCACCGCGGCGCCGTCGACGAACTGGTCGACGTGGTCCAGCGTCACCGGCTCGCCGGCGGCCAGCGCGGCCATCATCGCCGCGGCGCCGGCCGGCTCGATGCCCAGCACCGCGGTGTTGGTCGTCCGTTCGGCCAGGTAGGTGGTGATGCCGGCGATGCAGCCGCCGCCGCCCACCGGGACCACGACCAGGTCGGGCTCGGCATCCAGTTCGTCGAGCAGCTCGACGGCGATGGTGCCCTGGCCGGCCATGGTGCGCAGGTCGTCGTACGGCGGAACCAGTGTGGCGCCGGTGCGTTCGACATCGGCGAGCGCGGCCTCGGCGGCGAGGTCATAGGTCGATCCGCCCACGATCAGCTCGATGAACTCCCCGCCGTGGTAGCGGATCCGGTCGCGCTTCTGTTTGGGCGTCTTGGCCGGCACGTAGACCCGGCCGTGCACCCCCAGCGCCCGGCAGGCGAAGGCGAAGCCCTGCGCGTGGTTGCCCGCCGACGAGCACACCACGCCGGCGGCCAGCTCCTCCCCGGACAGTTGCACCAGCAGGTTGTAGGCGCCCCGCAGCTTGTAGGAGCGCACGACCTGCAGGTCTTCGCGCTTGAGGTACACCTGCGCGCCGGTGATCGCCGACAGCCGATCGCTCAGCTGCAGCGGGGTGGGCGCGACCACCGGGGCAATCCGCTGCGCCGCGGCCTCGATGTCAGCCGCGCAGAGCGGCGGAGTTCCTGGGGGCCGCGGGCTACTGCTCAATTCAGCGGACACCGATCAATGGTGCCATGCCGCCCAGCTGGGGATTCGGCCCTGGTCGCGAGCAGACGCAGAATCGCACGATTCGGTCCCCGAGCGCGCGATTCTGCGACTGCTGGTGGAAGTCAGCCGACCGGGCTCAGGACGAACACCGGAATCTGGCGGTCGGTCTTTTTCTGGTAGTCGGCGTAATCGGGCCACGCTTCGACGGCGCGCTCCCACCAGGTGGCCTTCTCGTCCCCGAACACCTCGCGGGCCTCGTAGTCGCGGGTGACGCTGCCGTCCTGCAGCTCGACGCGCGGGTTCTTCTTGACGTTGTGGTACCAGACCGGGTGCTTGGGGGCACCGCCGAGCGACGCGACGATCGCGTACTGGCCGTCGTGCTCGACGCGCATGAGCGGGGTTTTGCGGAGCTTGCCGGTCTTGGCCCCGATGGTGGTCAACAGGATGATGGGCTTCCCCTTCATGTCTGCGGCCTCGGTTCCACCGGATTCGGCGTACTTGTCGGCTTGTTCGCGGGACCAGTCCCACGGGCTGGGGGCGTATTCACCTGAAAGCGGCATACACCCACCTTAGGGCGCGCCGATTTCCCCTCACCGGGCATACTCCCCCGATTCCAGGTCCTCGAGCAGGCTTGGACCCGTGGGGTTCCAGCCGAATCGCTCGCGGGTCAGCGCGCTCGAGGAGGGCTGGTCGACGGCGAAGATGGCGCCGAGCGGACCAAAGCTGTCGGCCGGGGCCGACTCGACACCAACACCGAGCCGCCGACCGATCACCTCGGCGATCGCACGCATCGGATCGCCTTCGTCGCCCACAGCGTGCAGCACCGAGCCGGGCGGCGCCTGTTCGAGCGCGAGGCGGAACAACCGCGCCGCATCGTCTCGATGTACGGCGGGCCAGCGCTGCGCACCGTCCCCGACGTACGCGGACACGCCGCGGCGTTGTGCGGCCTGGATCAGGATGCCGGCGAAACCGTACCGCCCGCCGGCGTCGTGCACCGACCGCGGCAGCCGCACCACCGATGATCGGACACCGCGCTCGGCCAGATCGACGACGGCCTGGCCGGTGCGGCCGCGTCCCGCCATCGGACCGCCGCTGGCGAAGGGATCGCCTTCGGTGCTCGCACGCCCCGGTACCGGCGGGGTGCCGCTGGCCAGCACCAGCGGTTTGCCGGTGTCGACGAGCGCTTCGCCCAGCGCGGCGACCGCGCGGGCTTCGGCGCCGATGGCGTCCCCCACGCCGGTGAAGTCGTGGTTGAACGCCAGGTAGACGACGCCGTCGGTGTCACCGGCCGCCTTTTTCAGGACCTCGACGTCGGCGATGTCACCGCGTAGCGGCTCACCGCCGAGCCGGCTGACGGTCGCGGCCGCGGCCTCGGATCGCGCCAGGCCCACGACCCGATGGCCGGCGGCGATGAGCTCCGAGACGACGGCCGAGCCGATTCCTCCGCTGGCCCCGGTGACGAACACGCGCATGAGAGACTTCCCTTCGGGTGATGCGACCATGATCCCATCACCCTACAGCACTGATGGGACAATAGTCCCATCACGTTAGGATGGCGTCATGGGCCGCTGGCAACCTGACGCACGCGAACGCCTGGTCGCCGCGGCGCTGGAGCTGTTCAACGAGCGCGGCTACGACGAGACGACGGTCGCGCAGATCGCCGCGCGGGCCGGGCTGACGAAGAGCACCTTCTTTCGTCATTTCCCGGACAAGCGCGATCTGCTGGCCGCGGGCCAGGACACCATCGCGCAACTACTTCGAGAGGGCGTCGCCGCAGCGCCCGCGGACGCGACACCGCTGGCTGTGGTCTGCTCCGGCCTGAAGTCCGCCGCGGCGGCGTTCACCTCTTTCAACCGCGAGCTCGCCCCCCGGCTCAAGGCCGCGATCGCCGCCAGCACCGAGCTCCAAGAACGCAACGCGCTCAAGCAGATTGGGTTGTCGGCGGCAATGGCCGAGGCGCTGCAAGCGCGCGGCATTCCCCCACCGACGGCCGTGCTGGCCGCGGAACTCGGTGCCGTGGCGTTCAAAACCGCCTATGCCCAGTGGGCCGAGCCGGGCGAGGAACAAGACCTGGGCACCATCGCGTGCGCGGCGTTGCGCGAGTTGCACGCGGCCGCCGTCGATCTCGGCTGATCAGGACCGAGCCCGGGCCATTTCCGCGATAGCGTTCACGCGCCTGATCGCCGTGGCGATCTCGTCGGCGAAGTCGCGTCGTCGCTGGGCGATCTCCGGGCTCTCGAACGCGTCCACCAGCTCGCGGTGCCGCGCCAGCCGCAACGCGGTCTTGAACAGTTCCATCGACCTCGACTCGGCGCTGGCGATCCTGCGCTGCAGCTCCCACTGCTTGCCCACCTCGAGGCACTCGCCCAGAAATTCGTCCTCGTCGAACGATTCGTCCTCGAGGGCGGCCAGCCGGTCGGCGACGATGTGGTAGGCGTCCAGGAACGGGCGCAACACCAGGTGCGCCAGCAGCAGGTCGGCCTTTTCCAGTAGCCCACGCACGTCGGCCGCGGGTGCGGCCTTGCTGGTGTCCTCGACCCGCCCGATCAGGCGCACCTCGTCGGCGAGCTCCTTTTCGAACTGCGCGCGCGCCGAGAACAAGAACTCGAACTTCAGCAACTCGCGCAAGCTCAGCGCCTCGTCGCGCACGGCGGTGGGCAACACCTGGCGGTCCACGGAATTCTCGGCGTCCTCGACGGCCGCCAGCAACGCCGTCTCGGCGATGGCGCGATCGACCAGGATGTGGATCGCGGTGTTGCGGTAGAACGCCGCAACCAGATGCTGGTCGGCGCCGATCCCCCAGACCGGTTCGGTGCCGGCGTCGTACACGCTGACCACGCCGGAGGCGACCAGTTGATGCAGCGTCCAGCGGATCGTGGAGCGGTTGGTCAGGTCCGCCGCACCGGCCACCGTCCAGTTGCGCGCCGCGATGTAGCTCGCCAGGGGGCGCACGGTGGCCAGCACCTCGCTGATGGACAGCGAGCGGTCGGCGCCCAGCAGGGCGAGGCTCACCACCGCCGTCGGGGTGACGGGCGTGGCGCGATTGATCCGGTGCTCGACGTCCAGCGCGATGCGTTCGATCTCGGTGCCCGTCCCGGGCTCGTCGGCCCGCAGCTCCTCGAGGCGCTTGCGCAGCGGCAGCGGCTCGCCGAAATCCAGGTAGGCGCGGCCCAGTCGCTCCCCCTGCTGTCGCGCCAGCCGGATCAAAAAGCGGAAGTCCTCCGGCCGCTTGGCCGCGCCGTAGGCCTCGGTCGTCATGGCCTCCACCTCGTGCAGCTGGTCGTACACGATGGAGGTCGGCACCAAATAGACCTCGGGGCCGTCGATTTCGTCGACCGCGTCGCTGATGTAGCGCAGGATCCCGTACACCGGGGGTCGCAGCTTGCCGGTGCGGGTCCGGCCGCCCTCGATCGACCAGGTGAGGTTGGCGTGGTTTTGCACCAGCTGGGCGGCGTACGCGCGCAGCACGAAGCGGTAGACGGGAATGTCCTTGGTCTGGCGCCGGATGAAGATCGTGCCGGTGCGCTTGGCCCAGGCGCCCATCGGGAAGAAGTTCAGGTTGGCGCCGCCGAAGGTGAGCGCGGGTGAGAGCCGGTTCGCCTGGATCGACTCGGGCAGCAGCAGGCCGTCCAGGTAGGACCGGTGCGAAAACGCAAACGCCAGTGTCGCTTTGCGGTCCAGCTTGCGCAACGCGGCGATCTGATCCTCGTCGACCAGGATGTCGTAGGCCCGCATCAGCCAGTTGCTGAAGCTGCGCCAGGCCTGCACCGCCCGCTCGTCCAGCGACGGCGCCATCTCCCGCAGGTAGCCCGCGGCCTCGGCGCGCACGCCGTCGTGATCGCGCCCGAGCTCCTCGGCCAGTTTGCCCAGCCGCTCGTCATACCACAGCGCCGCCAGGAGCTGGACGACTTCGTCGGGATCGGTCGGCAACGGCGCCGTGGATTCGTCGACGATCCCGGTGCGCTGCAGCAGCTTTCGTACTCCGGCGCGCCCGATGTCGCGCGCCGTCGCCCCCGGCCCCCCGCTCATGCCGGCTGTACCGTGGCGGCTTCGGCGGGCTCGTGGACCTCGGGGTGCCGCTCGGCGGCGTAGAGATCCTCGATCTCGCTCGCGTACTTCGTCATGATCGGCTTGCGCTTGAGCTTCATGGTCAGCGTGATCTCGTCCCCGCCGGGCTCCCACACCGTCGGCAGTATCCGGAAGCGCTTGATCTGTTCCACCCGTGACAGTTTCGAGTTCCCCTCGGCCACGCCGGCGGCAATCCGCGCGATGACCTCCGGGTGGGCCGCCAGCGCCGCGGGCGACCCGTCGGCGAGGCCGTGCTGGGCGGCGTACGGGCCGACCGATTCGGCGTCGAAGACCATCAGCGCCGCGTTGTACGGCCGTCCGTCGCCGATCGTCATCATCACGCCCACCATCGGGCACGCGGCCAGGATGGTGTTCTCGATGTTGGCCGGCGACATGTTCTTTCCGGCCGCGTTGATGATCAGCTCCTTCTTGCGATCGACCACCTTGAGATAGCCGTCGTCGTCGACCTCGAAGATGTCGCCCGTGTGCAACCAGCCCTCGGCATCGATCGCCTCCGCGGTCTTGGCCGGTTCCCTGCGGTAGCCCTTCATCACCAGCGGACCGCGCACCAAAAACTCGCCGTCCTCAGCGATCCTGCCCTCCAGCCCGGGCAGCAGCTTGCCGACGGTGCCCAGGCGGGCTTCGCGCGGATGGCTCACGCTGGCAACGCAACTCAGCTCCGACATGCCCCACACCTCGGCAATGGGGACGCCGATGCCGAGGAAGAATGCCAGCGTCTCCTTCGGGATCGGCGCCGCCCCGGACACCGCCCAGCGGAGCTCGCCGAACCCGAGCCGCTCCCGCAACGTGGACAACACCAATTCGTCGGCCTGGGCCCACTCGGCGGCCAGTTGCTCCGGCATCGGTTCGCCGGCCACCAGGGCGTCGGCGCGCCGGGCGGCCACCGACATCGCCCACTGCAACGCCTGTCGCGTGGTCTCGTCCGCCTCGTGGCCGACGGCGAATTCGATTCCGGCCTTAAGCTTTTCCCACACCCGCGGCACCGCGCCCCACACCGTGGGCCGAACGTCGGGCAGGGCCGCCGCGATGGCGCGCGCGTCGGAGACGACGGTGACCTGGCTGCCGAACACCTCCAGCCCGTACAACCCCATCACCCGGTCGGCGATGTGCGCCGTGGGC
Organism: Mycobacterium interjectum; assembly: GCF_900078675.2. Classification (GTDB taxonomy): domain Bacteria; phylum Actinomycetota; class Actinomycetes; order Mycobacteriales; family Mycobacteriaceae; genus Mycobacterium; species Mycobacterium interjectum. The sequence continues at coordinate 646,210 of NZ_LT546237.1, read as the reverse complement.
AAAAAAGACGTCACGCGGTCGCCGAACTTCATCGGCAGGACGGCGTCGAGGGCGAACCCTTCGAACAGCAGATTGGCGTGCGTCATCTCCACGCCCTTGGGGTTTCCGGTGGTCCCGGAGGTGTAGATGAGCGTGACGATGTCGTCGGGTTGCACCGCGCGCCAGGTCGATTCGAAATCGAAATCCTGGCGGGCGGCGGCATACAGGTCGTCCATCGAGATGGCGCCGGGCGGCGAACCGTCGATGCAGACGATGTGCTCGATGGGCGCGCCGCTGGCGCGAATCCGGTCCACGTACTGCCCCTCGCAGATCGCGACCTTGGGGCCGGCGTTGTCGAACAGGTAAGTCAGCTGCTCGGCGGGCAGCGTGTTGTAGACCGAAAACGAAGTGGCGCCCAGGTGTTGGGCGCCGATCTCCACCGGGTAGNAGGTAAGTCAGCTGCTCGGCGGGAAGCGTGTTGTAGACCGAAAACGAAGTGGCGCCCAGGTGTTGGGCGCGGATCTCCACCGGGTAGAACTCGATCCGGTTGGCCATCATCAGCGACCCGGTGTCGCCCCGCCCCACTCCCAGGCCCGCCAGGCCCGCGGCGGCCTTCCGCACCCGCTCCGCAAGCTCCCGCCACGTCACCGTCTGGGCGTCTCCGGGCGTCCGGAGCGCGACGGCGTGCGGAGCGATCGCCGCGGTGCGCTGAAACGCCTCGCACAAGGTGGCCGGGCGTTCGGGTGATGTCATTGCCGTCCTCCTTGGCGCGGGGTCAGGTTGCCCTTCGTGAGCGTACGTCCGGGATCGGTGGCGCGGAACACATCACCCGGCTTGTTCAGCCCTGGGGGCGCCAGAGCTGCACGGTGGTCGACGCGCCGCCGGGCAACTCCAGGAGTTCGATGGGGGTGCCGTCGGGGTCGTAGATGAAGAACATCCGGACTCCGCCGATGTCGACCGGCGGCTCGGCCCGAACGCTGGGATGGTGCCGACGAACGGTGTCGTAGGTGGCGTCGAGATCGTCGACGCGGAACGACATGTTGGTGTAGCCCAGGTGCGGCCCGCTCGGGGTTTCCGGGACCGCGCCCAGCGACAGCAGCTCGACCATGACGCCGCCGATCAATCCTCCGATCATGCGGCCCCGCTGCGCGGCCCCGCCGGTCACCGAGTTCAACCCGGCCCCCGCCAGCTCGACGTCGAACACGACGTCCATGCCCAGCACCGCCGTGTAGAACTTGCACGACGCCTCGATGTCCGAGACACCGACGCAGACGTGGGAGAAGTTCTGCACGGCAAGGGAATGCGGCTGGCTCACTGCTGCTCCTTTGTTCAGGCGGGTAACGCGGTATGAATCCCACAGGTACACGCGTCAATCGAGGGGCACGTGCAGCGCATGCCCCACTCGATGACGGCACGCGCCCGGGCCAGCGACTCCATCTGGGCATCGATCTCGGCGAGTTTGGCCTCCGCCAGCGCCCGGCTGGCGGGCCGCCCCGGGGCGTCGTCGGCGAACAGCAACTGAATCTCCTCCAGCGCGAAGCCGGCGGATTTGCAGAGCCGGATCACCTCGAGTCGGGTGAGCACCGAATCGTCGTAGCGGCGCTGGCCGCCCAGCCGCGCCGGCGCCGAAACCAGCCCGATCTGCTCGTAGTAGCGCAGCGTCGTGGCCGCGACCCCGGCTTGGCGCGCCACCTCCCCGATCGTCAGGCGTGCGGCCATCGGGCCTCCCAGAATTCGATGCTTGACTTAGAGCTAACTCTAAGTCGTTGACTGTGTCCATGCACAAACAAGCACTCGATGAGCTGGGCCGCGCCCGATACGCGCTGCTGCGCTCCTTCCGCCGCGACGGCACCCCCGTCGACACCCCCATCTGGTTCGGGCTGGACGGCGACGCGTTGCTGTTCCGGACCAAGGTGGGCCCCAAGACCAGGCGGCTGGCGGCGCGGCGCGACCTCGAACTCGCCGCCTGCGACTATCGGGGCCAGGTCCCGGCCGGGGCCGCGACGGTGGCCGGCCGCGCCACCATCCTGTCGGGCGCCGACGCCGAGCGGGCCAACCGCGTGCTGCGCCGGCGCTACGGCTGGCAGTGGAACGTCGTGCCGCTGATCAAGGTCCCGGGCGTGACCAACGTCCACCGGGACCTGTGCGTCCGCGAGAAGCTGCAGCGCGCGCGTGACCGTCGCGTCTGGCCCGACAGCGCGATCGTGCGGGTGGAGCTGCCATGCCCCGGCCCGCCACTCCCGTGCCCGATCTCGTCCGCTCCCCCACCGTCCTCCAATGCTGCACCGCCGCAGCCGGACTCGCCCACGGCCTGCTGCGGCCGAGGCGGCCCGACCGGCGGTTCCTGCGCAGCATCGCCGACGCAGGGCTGCCGGATCCCGGCCACACGGTCGCGGTGACCGCGCTGCCCCAGGTGCCGCGCCCGGTGCCGACCGCCGCGATCGTCGAGGGCACATTCGCCCCTGCGCGCGTGCAGAATTCGCTGACGTCGTTCGTCGTCCGGCATCCGGCGGCCACGTTCATCGTCGACCCCGCGGTGTGCACGGACGTCGAGCAGCGGGTGATCGCCCAGTTGCCCGCGGTGTTGCGCTTCGCGGTCCGGCCGCCCGCCGCGACCATCCCGACGATCACGGCGCTGAACGGGCTGCCCGAATCGCCGCGGTTGGACTTCGCACTGCCCACCCACGCGCACTGGGATCACGTGTCGGGCCTGCTGGACTTGCCCGGTCTTGCGGTGCACCTGCACCGCACCGAAAACGAGTGGATCGGCGCCGCAGGCGTGGCACCCGTCGGCGGCGTCCGCGATTCGCTGCGCGGCCGGCCCGTCGTCGAATACGACCTGGACGGACCGCCGGTGCTGACCTTCGCCAGGAGCCACGATCTCTTCGGTGACGGCACCGTCGTCCTGGTGGACCTGGCCGGGCACACGCCCGGCAGTGTCGGGGTGCTGCTGCACACGTCGCGGGGCTGGATCCTGATCGCCGGCGACGCGGCGTGGCACGCGCTGCAGATCGAGAAGGTCCGGCAAAAGTCAAGCTACCCAGGCGCTTTGGTGGACGAGGATCGCGACGAAACCTTCCGGACGCTGCACCGCCTGCACGCGGCACGGCGTGCGGTGCGGATCATCCCCACCCACGACCACCACGCGGCCCTGCAGTTACCCGCCTAGGCCCATTCCCCCCGGCGAGGGTGCGTGTTTGTACGGCGACACTCCGAGAATCGCGTACATCTGCGCACCCTCGCGGACAGGCGTCAACCGCCCAGGCAGCCCGGGCCGAGTAACTCCTTGAGGTCGCCCATCAGTGCCGGCGACGGCGTGACCCGCAGCGAGGCGTCCAGCTCGAGGGTGGTGATGCGGTCCCCGCTGACCAGGCGCAGGTGCACCTGGGAGGTGCCGGGATGGCGGGCCAGCACCTGCTTGAGCGCGCTGACCTTGTCGAAGGTGCACTGCCGCGTCGGCAGGCTCACCGCCAGCGGCCGGTCCGCCTGGGCGCTGGAAAAGTCCGGCACCACAAGGTCGTTGGCGATCAGCGTGATCCGGTCGTCGCGGATCGCCACCTTGGCGTTGATCAGCACCACCGCGTCGTCGACGATGTCGGCGCCGAAAGTCGAGTATGCGTGCGGGAAGAACATCACCTCGATGCCACCGGTGAGGTCTTCCAATTGCGCCGACGCCCAAGGCATCCCGTTCTTGTTGACCCGTCGGTTCACCGAGGCCAGGATGCCGCCCACCCGCACCTGCGTGTCGTTGGGGACGTCGCCGTCCAGGATCGCCGGGATCGCGGTGTCGACCTGGGCGGTGAGCAGGTGCGCCACCCGGTTGAGCGGATGCCCCGACACGTACAGCCCCAGCATCTCTCGCTCCAGGGCCAGCTTGTGCTTGTCCTCCCACTCGTCCTCGGGCACCTTGATGGTGAACACAGGGTCTCCAGCGTCGCCGGCCTCCCCGGAGCCGCCGAAGAGGTCGAATTGCCCCATCGCCTCGGCCTTCTTGGTGCCCAGCACCGAGTCGACGGCGTCGGTGTGCACCAGGAACAGGCCCTTGCGCGCGTGCCCGAGCGAATCAAAAGCCCCCGCCTTGATCAGCGACTCGGTGACCTTCTTGTTGCAGGCCGAGATGTCGATCTTGTTCAGGTAGTCCGAGAAGTCGGTGAACTTGCCCTTCTCGCCGCGGGTGCCGATCAACGAGCTCACCACGTTGGCGCCGACGTTGCGCACCGCGCCCAGGCCGTAGCGGATGTCGGCCCCGACCGAGGCGAAGTTCAGTCCGGACTCGTTGACGTCCGGCGGCAGCACCGTGATGCCCAGCTTGCGGCAGTCTGCGAGGTAGACCGCGGCCTTGTCCTTGTCGTCGCCGACGGAGGTCAGCAACCCGGCCATGTATTCGGCCGCGTAGTTGGCCTTGAGGTAGGCGGTCCAGTAGGAGACCAGGCCGTAGCCCGCGGCGTGCGACTTGTTGAACGCGTAGTCGGCGAACGGAAGGATGGTGTCCCACAACGCCTTGATGGCGCCGGCCGAAAAGCCGTTGGCCTTCATGCCGTCGGAGAAGCCCTCGAACTCCTTTTCCAGCACTTCCCGTTTCTTCTTGCCCATCGCCTTGCGCAGAATGTCTGCTCGGGCCAGCGAGTAGCTGGCCACCTTCTGCGCGATGCGCATGATCTGCTCTTGGTAGACGATCAATCCGTAGGTCTCGGCCAGGATCTCGCGCAGCGGTTCCTCGAGCTCGGGATGGATCGGCTTGATCGCCTGGCGCCCGTTCTTGCGGTCGGCGTAGTCGTTGTGGGCGTTCATGCCCATCGGGCCGGGCCGGTACAGCGCGAGCACCGCGACGATGTCCTCGAACCCGGTCGGCTGCATGCGGCGCAGCAGGTCGCGCATGGGCCCGCCGTCGAGCTGGAACACCCCCAGCGTGTCGCCGCGCCCGAGCAGTTCGTAGGTGGCCTTGTCGTCCAGCGGCACGGCCTCCAGATCGAGGTCAATTCCCTTGTTGGCCTTGATGTTCTCGATCGCGTCACCGATGATCGTGAGGTTGCGCAGACCCAGGAAGTCCATCTTCAACAGGCCGATGGCCTCGCACGACGGGTAATCCCAGCCGGTGATGATGGCCCCGTCCTGCGGGCGCTTCCACAGCGGGATCGCCTCGGTGAGCGGCTCGCTGCTCATGATCACCGCGCAGGCGTGCACGCCGGCGTTGCGGATCAGGCCCTCCAGGCCGCGCGCGGTTTGGTAGATGGTGCGCACGTCCGGGTCGGTCTCGATCAGGCCGCGGACCTCGGCGGCCTCCTTGTAGCGCTCGTGGTTCGGGTCGGTGATGCCCGACAGCGGGATGTCCTTGGCCATGATCGGCGGCGGCAACGCCTTGGTGATCCGGTCGGCGATCGCGAAACCGGGCTGGCCGTAGTGGATGCGCGCCGAGTCCTTGAGCGCCGCTTTGGTTTTGATGGTGCCGAAGGTGATGACCTGGGCCACCCGGTCGGAGCCCCACTTGTCGGCGGCGTAGCGCACCATCTCGCCGCGGCGACGGTCGTCGAAGTCGATGTCGATGTCGGGCATCGACGTGCGCTCGGGGTTGAGGAACCGCTCGAACAGCAGCCCGTGCGGAATCGGGTCGATGTCGGTGATGCCCAGGGCGTAGGCGACCAGCGACCCGGCGGCCGAGCCCCGGCCCGGCCCGACGCGGATGCCCACCGAGCGGGCGTAATTGATCAGGTCCGCGACGATCAGGAAGTAGGACGGGAAGCCCTTGCCGCAGATGACGTCGATCTCGTACTCCGCGCGCGCGGCGTAACCGTCCGGCGCGCCGTCGGGAAACCGCCGGCGCAGCCCGGCGTCCACCTCGTGCCGCAGCCACGACGCCTGGTCGTGCCCCTCGGGCACCGGGAAGACCGGCATCCGGTCGCGGGGCGCCCACACCTCGTCGTAGGGCTGGACGCGCTCGGCGATCAGCAGTGTCGAGTCGCAGGCGCCGGGCACCTCGTCGTCCCAGATCTGGCGCATCTCGGCGGCCGACTTCAGGTAGTAGCCGTCGCCGTCGAACTTGAACCGGTTGGGGTCCGACAGCGTCTTGCCGGTCTGCACGCACAGCAGCGCCTCGTGGTTGTGGGCGGCGTCGCGGGTGACGTAGTGGCAGTCGTTGGTGGCCAGCGGCGGGATCCCGAGCTTGCGGCCGATCTCGAGCAATCCCTCACGGACCCGCCGTTCGATGGACAGGCCGTGATCCATCAGCTCGAGGAAGTAGTTGTCCGGCCCGACGATCTCGCGCCACTTGGCGGCCGACTCCAGCGCCTCCCGGTCGTGGCCCAGGCGCAGCCGGGTCTGCACCTCCCCGGACGGGCAGCCGGTGGTGATGATGATGCCCTCGGCGTGTTCGGCGATGAGCTCGGCGTCCATCCGCGACCACTTACTCAGCTGGCCCTCGAAGGAGGCCAGCGAGGACAGCTTGAACAGGTTGCGCAGGCCGGTGGCGTTCTCGGCCACCATCGTCAGGTGCGTGTAGGAACCGCTGCCGGAGACGTCGTCGGCCTTCTGGCTGGGATCTCCCCAGGTGACGCGCCGGGTGTCGAAGCGCGAGCCCGGGGCGATGTACGCCTCCACCCCGATGATCGGCTTGATCCCCGCCTTCGCGGCCGCGTTGTAAAACTCGCTGGCCCCGAACATGTTCCCGTGATCGGTCATCCCCACCGCGGGCATCCCCAGCCGCTGCACCTCGTCGAGCATCGGCGTGATCTTCGCGGCCCCGTCCAGCATCGAGTACTCGGTGTGGTTATGCAGGTGCACGAACGACGACTCGCGACGAACGCTCGCGTGAGGAGGCAACGAACCGGTCATAGGCACGCCAGTCTATGACCGACCACCGACGCATCCCCGGCGTGTCGCGAGTGTGTCTTTAACTCACGCGCTCGGGCCCCGCGGATCTAAGGTGGGCGCTATGCCCCAGACAGCCGATCGGTGCGCGGGGCCATCGCCGTGGTCGCCGCGCGAGGCCGAGTTGCTCGCGGTGACGTTGCGGCTGCTGCAGGAGCACGGCTACGACGGGTTGACGGTGGACGCGGTGGCCAGCGAAGCCCGGGCCAGCAAGGCCACGGTGTACCGGAGCTGGCCCTCGAAAGCCGAACTGGTGCTGGCCGCCTTCATCGAGGGCATCTGCCAGGTCGCGATCCCGCCGGAAACCGGCACGTTGCGCGGCGATCTGCTCCAGATCGGCGAGACTATCTGCCAGCAGGGCCGGCTCAACGCCGGCACCATCCGCGCGGTGCTCGTCGAGGTGTCGCGCGACCCCGCCCTCCGGGACGCACTGCAGCACCAATTCCTCGACCAGCGCAGGGCCACGATCCAGCACATCCTGCGGCAGGCCGCCGACCGCGGCGAGATCGACGAGGCCGCCATCGCCGAAGAACTCTGGGACCTGCTGCCCGGCTACCTGATCTTCCGCTCGATCATCCCCGGCGAGCCGCCCACGCCGCGCACGGTGCAAGCCCTGGTCGACGGCTTCATCATGCCCGGACTCACCCGTTCCAGCGGATATCAGGCCAGTTGATAGATGATCCGCAAAGTGTACGGTCCCGTCTCTTGTGCAGTACTGATCAGTACCGTAGGGTCATACCCAGCGATCGCGCTCACCACGGCAGCGTGATGGCGTCGCCCGAGCATCGAAAGGCCAACGGGTGAAGGGGATTTCGATAGCGTCTGTCATCAGGCGAGGGTGGATACCGCTGGTCGCGGTGCTCGTCGTCGCGCTCACGGGATTCGCCATCTATCGCCTGCACGGGATCTTCGGCTCCCATTCCAACGTCTCGGCCAACGGCAGCCTGTCCAACGAGATCGTGCCGTTCAACCCCAAACAGGTGGTTCTCGAGGTCTTCGGCGCGCCGGGCGCCGTGGCGACCATCAACTACCTGGACGTCAACGCCCAGCCACAGCAAGTCAAAAACGCACCCCTGCCCTGGTCATACACCATCACCACCACGCAGCCCGCGGTCGTCGGCAACGTGGTGGCGCAGGGCACCGGCGGCACCCTCGGCTGCCGGATCACCGTCAACGGCGAGGTCAAGGACGAACGCACCGTGAACGAAGTCGACGCCTACACCTTCTGTCTGGATAAGTCGGGATGAGCAACGATCAACAGACGCGGCCCCGCCTGCCGCACACCATCCGCCGGCTCTCGCTGCCGATCCTGCTGTTCTGGGTGGCGCTGGCCGCCATCACGAACATCGCGGTGCCGCAGCTGGAAGAGGTGGGAAAAACCCACAACGTGGCGCTGAACTCCCCCGACGCGCCGTCGCTGAAGGCGATCAAGCGCATCGGTCAGGCGTTCGGAGAGTTCGACACCGACAGCTCGGCCATGATCGTGCTGGAAGGCGACAAGCCGCTGGGCGCGGACGCGCACCGGTTTTACGACGCGATGGTCCGCAAGCTCGAGCAGGACCGCAAGCACGTCGAGCACGTCCAGGACTTCTGGGGAGACACCCTCACCGCGGCGGGGTCGCAGAGCAGCGACGGCAAGGCGGCTTACGTCCAGCTGTTCCTCGCGGGCAATCAGGGCTCGGCGCTGGCCAACGAGGGCGTCGGCGCCGTCCGCGACATCGTGGAGCACATGCAACCCCCGCCCGGCGTGAAGGTGTATGTCACCGGGGCTGCGCCGCTCATCTCCGACCAGTTCGACGTCGGCAGCAAGGGCACCGCGAAGGTCACCGCGATCACCGTCGGGGTGATCGCACTCATGTTGCTGTTCGTCTACCGTTCCCTCTTCACGATGCTGCTCGTGCTCGTCACGGTCCTCATCGAAATGTCCGCCGCCCGGGGGATCGTCGCCTTTCTGGGCAACGCCGGGATCATCGGCTTGTCGACGTACGCGACCAACCTCCTCACGTTGCTGGTGATCGCCGCCGGAACGGACTATGCGATCTTTTTCGTCGGCCGCTACCAGGAGGCGCGCGGGGCCGGCGAGGACAAGGAAACCGCTTACTACACCATGTATCACGGTACGGCCCACATCGTCCTGGGCTCGGGCCTGACCGTGGCCGGCGCCGTCTTCTGTCTGACCTTCACCCGGCTGCCCTATTTCCAAAGCCTGGGCATCCCCGCCGCTCTCGGCATCCTCGTGGCGCTTTTCGCCTCGCTCACGCTGGGCCCGGCGGTGCTCACCCTGGGCGCCGCCCTGGGCGTGTTCGACCCGAAACGCGCGATGCGAACCCGCGGTTGGCGACGAATCGGCACGGCGATCGTCCGCTGGCCGGCCCCCATCCTGACGGCGGCGTGCGCCCTGGCCCTGGTCGGCCTGCTCGCGTTGCCCGGATACAAGACCAGCTATGACACCCGCCCCTACATGCCCGCCAGCGCCCCGGCCAACATCGGATACACCGCCGCCGAGAAGCACTTCTCGCGCGCCCGGCTGGAGCCCGAATTGCTCATGGTCGAAACGGATCACGACATGCGCAACCCGGCCGACATGCTCATCCTGGACCGGGTGGCCAAGGCGGTGTTTCATGTGCACGGCGTCGCGCAGGTGCAGACCATCACCCGGCCGCTGGGAACCCCGCTCGACCACAGCTCGCTCGCCTTTGTGATCAGCAACCAGAGCGCCGCCCAGCAGGAAAACCTGACGTACCAACGGGATCGGGCGGATGACCTGCTCACGCAGGCCGGTGAATTGGCGAAGACCATCAACATCCTCAAGCAGCAGTACGCCCTGCAGCAGCAACTCGCCGCGGCCACCCACGCCGAAACTCAGAGCTTTCACGACACGGTCGACACGATCAGGGACCTGCGGGACAAGATCGCGAATTTCGATGACTTCTTCCGGCCCATCCGCAGCTATTTCTATTGGGAGCGACACTGCTTTGACATCCCCGCCTGCTGGGCGATCCGGTCCGTTCTCGACGCCCTCGACGGCGTCGATCAGCTCACCGAAAAATTCGAAAACCTCACGGCCACCCTGGACAAGCTCGACGCGCTGCAGCCGAAACTCGTCGCGCTGATCCCACCCCAGATCGACAGCCAGGAGACCAACCGCCAACTGGCGCTGGCAAGCCACGCCACCCAGGCCGGCATCAACGCCCAGACGCAGGCCGCGATCGACAATGCGACGGCGCTGGGGCGGGCCTTCGACACCGCGAAGAACGACGACAGCTTCTACCTGCCGCCGGAGGTGTTCAACAACCCCGACTTCAAGCGCGGGCTGAAACTCTTCCTGTCGCCCGACGGGAAGGCCGCCCGGATGATCGTCACCCATGACGGCGATCCCGCAACACCGCAAGGCATTTCGCATATCGACCCGATCGTCACCGCCGCGCACGAGGCGCTGAAGGGCACGCCGATGGCCGACGCCCAGATCTACATCGGCGGCACCGCGGCGACCTACAAGGACATCCAGGACGGCGCGAAGTACGACCTGCTGATCGTCGGGCTCGCCGCGCTGGCCCTGATCCTGCTCATCATGATGATCATCACGCGAAGCCTGGTCGCGGCGCTGGTCATCGTGGGCACGGTGGCCCTTTCGCTCGGCGCCTCCTTCGGGCTGTCGGTGCTGGTGTGGCAGTACATGTTCGGCATCAAACTGTATTGGGTCGTGCTGGCGCTGGCGGTGATCCTGCTGTTGGCGGTGGGGTCCGATTACAACCTGTTATTGATCTCGCGATTCAAAGAGGAAATCCATGCCGGCCTGAAGACCGGCATCATCCGCTCGATGGCCGGCTCCGGCTCCGTGGTGACCTCCGCCGGCCTGGTCTTCGCGGTCACCATGTGCGCGTTCGTGTTCAGTGGTTTCCAAGTGCTGGGCCAGATCGGGACCACCATCGGCTTGGGGCTGTTGTTCGACACGCTGATCGTGCGGTCCTTCATGACGCCTTCCGTCGCAACGCTTCTCGGGCGCTGGTTCTGGTGGCCGCAGCGGGTGCGCCCGCGGCCGGCCAGCCAGATGCTGCAGCCCTACGGCTCGCGCGCGTCGGTGCGGCAGTTGCTGCTGTGGGAGGACGATGACCCGGCCGTGCTGCCTAGCCGTAAAGCTCCACAAACTGCCTGAGCGACTTCTCCACGTCCCCTTTGACCGCGCGGGCCGCGGCCGAACCCACCGGACCGAACAACGGACGCCCGCCCAGCTCCAGGCGCAGGCCGAGGGTGGACCCGTCCCCGGTGGCCCGTACGGTGAGCGTGACGGCGTACTTCGCCCCGCCCTTGCCGGACCCCTTCATCGCGACCTCGTGCGGCGGCTCCCACCTCGTCACCGTCCACGTGACCCGGTTGCGCAGCCCCTTGGACCGCGCCACGCCGACGATCTCGGTGCCCTCGGTGATCTCGTCGGGCAGCTCGCTGCGCCAGCCCTCGTGCATCACCAGCCATTCGCCCAAATCCGACAGGTCCGACACGTGGTCCCACATGTCCTGCGGGGTCATCGGCATGTCGGCGGTCATCTCCACGGCGGCCATTGCTCGAGCCTAAACCGCCGCCGCTCCGTCACTTCCGCCACAATGGCCTACGTCGCGGGAGGGTGCTTCTTCTTGCCCACGTCGATCCCCCGGCGCAGAGTCGGGAGTGACCACTGGGACGATGCGGCGGCGCTAGCGATTAGGCCCGCCGCGGAATCGGTTGCCGATCCGCAGCCCGGGCAGCAGCAGGGTGCGCGGCACGAACCTGCCGCCGGTGCTGACGACCTTGGGCACGATGCCCGGAACCACGCTGCGCTTGCCGGCCAGCATCCCGCCGATGGCCGCCTCGGCCACGTCGTGCGGCGAAACCTGCGCCACCGGGATGGAAAACCGTTCGGCGTTGGCGATCTCGGCCCATTCCGTGGGGACCGGGCCCGGGCACAGGACCGTCACCGACACCCCGGTCCCGTGCAGCTCCTCGTGGATGGCTTCGGAGAACGTCTGCACGAACGCCTTGGTGGCCGAATACACCGCCATGTAGGGCAACGGCTGGAACCCGGCGATCGAGGCGATGTTCATCACCGCGCCGGCGCCGCGCTCGACCATGCCGGGCAAGACCGCGTGGGTCAGTTCCATCAATGCCAGCGCGTTGAGCGTGACCTCTTCGCTTTCGCGTTCGAGCGGCAGCTCGTAGAAGACCCCGCTGGTGCCGAAGCCGGCGCTGTTGCACAGCCCGGCGATCGGTTCGGTGCGCAGCCGGTCCGCCAACTTCACGCGGCTCTTGGCATCGCTGAGGTCCAGCGGCAGCACCTCGACCGCCACCGAGTATTCCTGGCCCACCTCGTTGGCGAGTTCGTCGAGGCGCTCCCGGCGCCGCGCGACCAGCAGCAGGGGGAACCCACGGCGGGCCAGGCCGCGAGCCAGTTCGGCGCCGATGCCAGAGGAGGCACCGGTGATGACGACGGTGGTGTCGGTGTCAGGTTTCGGAAGGCTCATCGTATTACCAATCTTCCCCGTGTCACCAATGTATCCCTCGGGTCGCCCGGACAAATGTCTCGCTCCGCTTGTCGAAAGGCTCTGCATCACTGGACGATTCGCCGCCCTTGGCCGCGTCGGAGTCTCTGAACATGGCGAATGCGCGGTTGCGCACCCGGTCCATCACCGCCGGGTTGACGGCGTCGGCGACGGCGGCGAACTGCCCGAACGGCGAGCTCGCCCGCCTGGGCCGGTGCACGATCGCGTCCGTGATCACGCCGGCCGCCTGGTCCGGTGTCAGCGCGGGGAACTTGTCGTACATCGTGGTCGGGCTGATCATCGGCGTGCGCACCAGCGCCATGTGGACGGTGGTGAACTTGACGTCGTCGTTCACCACCTCGGCCTGCAGGGCGTCGCACAGGCTGTCGAGGGCGGCCTTGCTGGCGATGTAGGCGCCGAAGCGCGGCGCGCGGGTCTGCACGCCGACCGAGGAGACGTTGATGATCTGCCCGAAGCCGCGTTCCCGCATCCCGGGGATGAACTTGAGGATGAGCTGGACGGCGCCGAGGTAGTTCAGTTGCATGGTCCGCTGGTAGTCGTGGATGCGGTCGTAGGACAGCTTCAGCGAGCGCCGAATAGACCGCCCGGCGTTGTTGATCAGGATGTCCACGCCGCCGAGGTCGTCGATCACCTGGTCGGCCATCGCGGCGATGGCGTCCACGTCGGACAGATCGCACGGGTAGACGTGTGCGGTTCCGCCGTTGCTTTCGATTTCAGAGGCGACCTTCTCGAGGTTCTCCCGGGTGCGGGCGACCAGCACCACCACCCCGCCCGCCTCCGCGATCTTCTTGGCGGCGGCCTCGCCGATGCCCGACGAGCCCCCGGTGATGAGGACGATCCTGCCCTGCACGGCATCCTCGAGCGTGCGGCCCTGCACCGCGTCCAGCACATTTCGCAGATAGAACGGTCGATATCGCCCGGCCGAGTTGGGGGTGTTGACGATGTTCGACATCGCCGCGAAAGGCTTTTCCATCAGGTTGGTCAAGTCTCCAAGGAGATTCATCGGCATTTGCTCCTGACGGGCAATGTGACGTGGGTCATAGGACCAACCTAGGGCATCCCTTGGCGGTCGGAGGCAAGATTGCCGCCATGTGAACGGCGACTCCGCGGGTCACACCGCGGCCCAAGTCAGGGCCATTTGGGGGCAATCCCGCTGTTACAGAGGGTAATCCGGGTGTGATCGCGCACTAACTGGCGGGCAACGCCGCGATGTTCCAATCGGTTTTATGAAAATTCTGGCGCGCTTCCGCAACCCCGAGCCGGCCACGATCTACGAGCGGATCGGCGGGCACGAGGCCCTCGAGGTCGTCGTCGAGGACTTCTACGTTCGCGTGCTTGCCGATAATCACCTGTCCGGCTTTTTCACCGGCACGAACATGAACCGCCTCAAGGGCAGGCAGGTCGAGTTCTTCGCGGCCGCGCTCGGCGCGCCCGAGCCGTACACGGGCGCGCCGCTGAAACAGGTGCACCAGGGGCGCGGCATCACCATGCACCACTTCAGCCTGGTTGCCGGGCACCTGGCCAACGCGCTCGCCGCCGCCGGGGTGTCCTCCGCGACCGTCACCGACATACTCAGCGCCATCGCGCCGCTGGCCCCCGAGATCGCGTCGCCCGAACCCAGCACGGTCTGACCCGCCGGCCGCGACCGTGGCGGCGATCTCGCTGCTTCGGAGACAATGCAATGCATGTCCCGCACATTCGAAGACCTGGTCGCCGAAGCCGATTCCGTATCCGTCGACGGCTGGGACTTCTCCTGGCTCGACGGCCGCGCGACCGAGGAGCGGCCGTCCTGGGGCTTCCAGCGGCAGTTGAGCGGTCGCCTGGCGACGGTGTCAGCCGCGCTGGACATTCACACCGGGGGCGGCGAGGTGCTGGCGGGCGCGGGGCCCTTCCCGCCCACTATGGCGGCCATCGAGACGTGGCCCCCGAACGCGGCGCTGGCGACCAAACGCCTGCATCCGCTCGGCGTGGTGCTCGTGGCCACCCCGGACGAGCCGCCGCTGCCGTTCGCCGACGAGGCGTTCGACCTGGTGACGACCCGTCATCCGATCTCCGTGTGGTGGGCCGAGATCCGTCGCGTGCTGCGGTCGGGGGGCACCTACTTTGCACAGCACATCGGGCCCGCCACCATGGGCGAGCTGGTCGAGTACTTCATCGGGCCGCAGCCGGAGAAATGGGCCGAGTTTCACCCGGACGCCGTGCGCGCCCAGGTGGAGGCCGCGGGCCTGCAGGTGGTGGATTTGCGCGCGGAGCGGCTCCGGGCCGAATTCTTCGACATCGGCGCCGTCGTCTACTTCCTGCGCAAGGTGGTGTGGACGGTGCCGGACTTCACCGTGGAGCGCTACCGGGACCGGCTGCGCCAACTTCACCAACAGATCGAGGCCGACGGACCGTTCGTCGCGCACCCGACGCGCGTCCTGGTCGAGGCCCGCAAGGCGGGGTGATCAGCCCTCCGCGCCCAACACGTCCAGCGCGTGCTGCAGATCGGGCGGGTAGGGGCTGACGATCTCCATCCGCCGGCCGTCGGCCGGATGGGCGAAGGACAGCGAACGCGCGTGCAGCCATTGCCGTTCCAGCCCAAGCCTTTTCGCTAGCACCGGGTCGGCTCCATAGACAAGGTCACCGCAACACGGATGGTGCAGCGCGGAGAAGTGCACCCGGATCTGGTGGGTGCGACCGGTTTCCAGGTGCACGTCGAGCAGGCTCGCCGCGACGAAGGCCTCAACGGTGTCGTAGTGGGTGAGGCTGTGCCGGCCGTCCTTGGTGACGGCGAACTTCCACTCGCCGCCGCGGTGGCGTCCGATCGGCGCGTCGATCGTCCCGCTGGACGGATCCGGATGTCCCTGCACCAGCGCGTGGTAACGCTTGTCGACGGTGCGCTGCTTGAACGCCCGCTTGAGCACCGTGTAGGCGCGCTCGGACAGCGCCACCACCATCACCCCCGAGGTGCCGACGTCGAGGCGATGGACGATGCCCTGCCGCTCGGGCACGCCGGAGGTGGTGATCCGGTAACCGGCGGCGGCCAACCCGCCGAGCACCGTGGGACCGGTCCAGCCCACCGACGCGTGGGCGGCCACCGCGGCGGGCTTGTCGACGGCGACGATGTCGTCGTCGGAATACAGGATCGTCATGCCCTCGATGTCGACGGGCGTGTTCTCC
>NZ_LT546237.1:626790-630575 GCF_900078675.2 Mycobacterium interjectum | reverse complement strand
CTGCGCGACAGCCCCAGCAGGCGCGCCAACCCGGCGTCGACGCGCATGCCCGCCAGTCCCTCGGGGACGGGCATCGATCGTTCGCTCAACGCTGGCCGGCCTCTCGCCGGTCGCCGTCCGGGGTGGGCTTGCGCCGACCCACATTGTCGAAGTCGTAGCCGAAGATCGACAGCGCCACGAGGAGGATGGCCCCGCCGACCACGGACGGGTCGGCGACGTTGAACACCGGCCACCAGCCGACCGACAAGAAGTCCACGACGTGGCCGCGCAGCGGCCCGGGCGAGCGGAAGAAGCGATCGACAAGGTTGCCCATGGCGCCGCCGAGGATCATCCCGAGCCCGACCGCCCACCACGGCGACACCAGCCGTCGCCCCATCCAGAAGATGCCGACCACCACGCCCGTCGCGATCAGCGTCAGCACCCAGGTGTAGCCGGTGGCCATCGAGAACGCCGCGCCCGAGTTGCGTACCAGGGTCCAGGTCACCGTGTCGCCGATGATCGACACCGGCTGGCCCGGAGGCAGCAGCCTGACGGCGAGCACCTTCGTCACGATGTCCAGGGCCAGCACCACCGCCGCGACCGACAGCAGCAGGCGCAGCCGCCTCGGCGTCGCGGTGGGTGCGGGTTCGGGTTCGGCCACCTCCCGGGCCGGCCCTGATGGTTCGTCGGACACGTCACCATCATCCCCTACCCCGAACGTGCGCGATGATGCCACCGTGGCTTATTCGAAGGCTTACTCGAAGGCCCGGCTCGCCGTCATCGCCACCGGGGGCACGATATCGACCGGCCAAGGCGCCGACGGGGTGCGACGGCCCGCCTACAGCGGCGCGGACCTCACGGCGCCCCTCAGCGCGACGTTCGACGTCAGTGTCGTCGAGCTGCTGGCCCTCGACAGCTCGGAGCTGACACCGGCCGACTGGGACCGGATCCGTGCCGCCGTGCGCGCCGCGATCGCCGACGGCGCCGATGGTGTGGTCATCACCCACGGCACCGACACCATGGAAGAAACCGCCCTGTGGCTGGACCTCACCCACGCGGGCGACGTCCCGGTCGTCCTCACCGGCGCCATGCGCAGCGCCGACGCCCCCGACGCCGACGGCCCGGGGAACCTGCGCGACGCGTTCGCGGTCGCGGCCAGCCCCGCCGCCCGCGGCCTGGGGGTGCTGGTGTGCTTCGCCGGCCGGGTGCTGCAGCCGCTGGGCATGCACAAGGTGGCCACCGACGACCTGAGCGGCTTCGCCGGCGAGCTGGTCGGCACGGTGCACGGCGGCGTGACGCTGGCGGGCGCCAAGACGCGACCGTATCTCGGCGACCTCAGCGCCGCCGGCGCCCCGCGAGTCGACATCGTCGCGGCGTACCTGGGCAGTGACTCGGTGGCGCTGGACGCCTGCGTGACCGCGGGCGCCCGGGCGGTCGTGCTGGAGGCGCTCGGCTCGGGCAATGCCGGAGCGGCGGTCGTCGAGGGCGTGCGCCGCCACTGCGGCGAAGGGGTGGTCATCGCGGTGTCCACCCGCGTCCCCGGCGGGCGGGTCGGCGCGAGTTACGGCCCCGGCCACGAGATGGCGGCCGCCGGCGCGGTGATGGTGCCGAGGGTGCGGCCGCCGCAGGCGCGGGTGCTGGCGATGGCCGCGCTGGCCGCGGGGCTACCCGTCGCCGACGTCATCGACCGCTGGGGCTAACACCGCGTCGGCCTGCAGCGCGCCGACGTAGTCGGGCCAGTCCAGGGAGTCGACGGGGTTGGCGCCGGTGAGGTCGCCCGTGTCGGCGGGAAACGTGCGCGCCTGGCCCGGGCCCGAGCCGCGGGTCTCGAACCGCACGGTCACCACGCCGTGGCCGGCGCCCTGCACCCAGCCGTGCCCGTAGTCGCGGTGGGCGACGTCGTCGCCGACCCGCCACGGCGAGGTGTCCGCTGCGGCCGGCGCGAACATGGCCTCGGTCGCGGTCTCGACGGAATGTTGGGTGTCCGGCTCCGGTTCCGAGAACTCCAGGTCCGGGAACAACGACTCCTGGCGGACGTCGCTCAACCCCGAAAACCCCACGCCGAGTAGGCGAATCGGCCCGATCTCGCGCGGGTCGAGCAGCAGCCGTCGGGCCACCGCGATCAACGCGACCGCTTCCGTCGTCGCGTAGGGCAGCGTCGCGGAGCGGGTCAGCGTGCTCATGTCGGACTTCTTCAGCTTGACCGTGACGGTGCGCGCGCCGCGGCCGTCGCGCAGCAGGCGTTGGTGCGCGTGCTCGGCGATGGGGTCGATCGCGTCGCGCAGCTGCTCGAGGCTGGTCAGGTCGGCGGCGAAGGTCGACTCCGAGCTGATCTGCTTGGCCTCGGCGCGCTCGGCGACGGGGCGGTCGTCGATGCCGCGGGCCAGGCGGTGCAGCGCCGGGCCGACCGTCGCGCCGAGCAGGTTGGCCACCTCGGCGTCGGTCAGCGCGGCCAGCTGCCCGATCGTCTCGATGCCGAGCCGATTCAGCTTCTCCTCGGCGACCGGGCCGATGCCCCACAGCCGCCGCACCGGCAACCCACCGAGCAGCGATTGCTCCTCGGCGCGCCGGACCACCCGCACGCCGTCGGGTTTGGCCAGGCCCGACGCGATCTTGGCGATCTGCTTGCCCGAGCCCGCGCCCACGGAGGCGACCAGGCCGGTCTCGTCGCGAATGCGGCGTCGCAATCCCTCGCAGAACGCCTCGACGTCCGCGGCCGACGCCCCGGCGAGCCGCGGCGGCTCGCCGAAGCCCTCGTCGACGGACAGCTGCTCGACGACGGGCACCAGGCCGCGCACAGTGTCGAAGACCCGGCGGCTGGCCACCCCGTACACCACCCCGCGCGGCGGCAACACCACCGCGGTCACGCCGATCAGCCGGCGCGCCTGATGCATCGGCATGGCCGAGCGGGCGCCGAACACCCGCGCCTCGTAGCTGGCGCCGGCCACCACGCCCCGGCCGCCCAGCCCGCCGACCAGCACCGGCCGCCCCCGCAGGGTCGGTCGGGTGAGCTGCTCGACGGAGGCGAAAAACGCGTCCATATCCAGGTGCAGCACCCAGCGGGACTCCACAACTGCAGATGCTATTGGTCTAACGTCGCGGGGTATGGAGGGCAAGCGAGGCGCGCCGACGTCCCGGCTGGCGCGGTTGCGTGACCAGTGGGACCGGCGGCTGCAACCCGGTGAGCAGGCCACCGTGCTGGCCTGGGCGTCGTTCACGCTCATGTTCGCCGGTCTGCGCGGGCTCACGCACTGGATTCGCGCGGGCCATGGGCCGTCGGGCGGCGGTGTGAGCCTGGGCGGCAAGCACTTTCACCACTACAACATTGGCATTGGGATGCTGGCGACGGTGGCCGGCGTGGGTCTGCGCGGATCGGAGAAGCAGCGGCGGCATCCCGCGGCGGCGATCGCGTTCGGCGCCGCGAACGCGATGATCGTCGACGAGCTGGCCCTGCTGCTGGACCTCAAGGACGTCTACTGGGCACAGGACGGCCGCGAGAGCGTCGACGTCGCGGTCGGCGTCATCGCGACCGGCGCGACCGTCGTGGCCGGGATGCCGTTCTGGCCGCACGCCCGCCGCGCGCTGCGATCGCGCGCGTAACAGCACACCCCGAAAGTGCAACCGCCGACCGTCCCTCTCGGGAAATTTGTCGGCAGTTGCACTTTCGCGGTTGAGCAACCTGGCTCACTTCTTCCCGGGCGTCGGCAGCTGCTGGATCGGCTGCGGGTGAACCGGCTGCTGCTGGATCGGCTGCGGGTGGATCGGCTGTTGCTGGATCGGATGTTGCTGGCAGGCAAGGCACTGGA
>NZ_LT546237.1:576121-626388 GCF_900078675.2 Mycobacterium interjectum | reverse complement strand
GCCGCCGAGGGCGGAGCCGGCGCCACGGCCGCCGGCGCAACCGCGCTGGGGGCCTGGGGCGACGCCGGGCTGACGGCGGAATTCGGCACCACGACGGCCGGCTTCTGCTCCTTGTCCGACCCATCGAGGAGCATCAGGCCGACGCCGGCGACCGCACCGAGCGCCGCGACCACGGCCCCCGCCACCAACATGTTCGTGCCCCAGGAGCGCGGCTTCGCGGTCACGGTCGTGGGCGGAAAGTCCTCAAATGCCGCGGGAGTGGACAGCGATCCGTCCTCGATCGCGGGGTCGCCCAGGGAGCTCGACGCCCACGCCTCGGCGACGGTGAGGTCCTCGTGCGGGATGGCCGCGAAGGTCGTCGACTGGAAGTCTTCGATGGTGCTCATGGTGTGTTCCTTAACTGTGGTCGCGACCCCCGTTGGGCCGCCGTCACAGGTAGGAGCAGCCACCTCCGATGACTCGGACAGTTTTTTCGGAACTTTTTGCCGCGAAAGTGCCCTACCGATGCCCTCACTCGAGAAATGGGTTGCTAGCTGCACTTTCGCGGTCAGGAGGGATAGCCCGCGGCCGCCAAAGCAGCGCGGATCCGGGCTATGACGATGTCCGGCCGATTACGCAACAAGTCGGCACTCACCCGAACGATGCGCCAGCCCCTTCGCTCCAACTCCGCGGCGCGGTCGATGTCGTTAGCGCGAATGCGCGGGCCGGTCCAGTGCTGCGCACCGTCGTATTCCACACCGACGCGCCACTGCTCCCACCCCATGTCTATGCGCGCCAGCACGGCACCCCACTCGTTGCACACCGCGATCTGCGTCCGCGGTCTGGGCAACCCTGCGGCGACGATGGCGAGCCTGGTCCGAGTCTCTTGTGGCGATGCTGCGCCCGCATCGACGAGATCGAGCACTTGTCGCAGCTGCTTCACACCGCGTGCGCCGCGGTGCACCTCAACCAGCGGTTGCACCCCGTCAACCGCCAGGCCGGTGGCCCTCGCCAACGCATCGACAGCGACGACGGCGGGAGCCAGACCGGGACGGCGTCCCAAGTCGAACGCGGTGCGGGCCGGCGTCGTGACCGCGACACCATTTACCGCGGTGGCCTCCCCGGGCAACAGCGACTCGTTCCGGGTGATGATCAGCGGCGGCGGACGCTTGCGACTGCTGATGAGTTCCGCGGGCGCATGGGGATCGATCCACTCCGCGCCGAGCAGTGCGGCCGCGGAGTTCCCGGCGACAACCGCCTTCTTCCCCGACCACAGCCAGGCGGCCACCGCCCGATCTTTCGCGGTCAGGCCGCTGTCACGTCGTTGGTAGACATTGCGATAAATCCGCGTGCACGACCGCCGCAGCTCACGTTCGGTGGATGTGCCTGCGTCGATCGCGTGCGTGCCGACGAATGGTGTTCCCTTCCCCATGGCCGCAGACTGCCACGGCCCTCCGACAGCGCACGAAAGTGCAACTGCCGACGCCACTACTCGGGAAACGCGCCGCCAGTTGCACTTTCGCGGTCAGGCCTTAACGATCGCCACCCGCACGCCGTCGCCGATCTCGGCGCCGTCGGCGGGCTCGCCGAACTCGAAGGTGGTGGCGAGTATCTCCCCCGCGATAAGGTCGCGGTGCGCCTGCGCCCAGCCGACCCGCTCGGCGGGCACCGACATCACCACGCGGATGCGGTCGGACACGTCCAGCCCGGTCGACTTGCGCAGCTCCTGCAGCTCGCGGATCCGGTCCTTGGCCCAGCCCTCGGCCTCCAGCTCGGGGGTCACCGTGCCGTCCAGCACCACCAGACCCGACCCGTCGGGCAGCGCCGCGGTGTAGTCCGGGTCCGCGGCCACCAGCCGGGAGCTGTACTCGTCGGGCTGCAGCACCGCCGGCCCCGCGCTCAGGGTGCCGTCGGGGTTGACGACGCCCTCGCCGGCCTTGACCGCCTTGATGGCGGCCTGCACGTCCTTGCCCAGCCGCGGTCCCGCCACCCGCGCATTGACGGTGAGCTCGAACCGGCCGTAGGTGTCGATCGCGTCGGTGAGCTCGACTCGCTTGACGTTGAGCTCGTCGGCGATGAGATCGACAAACGGCTCCAGCCGCGCCGGATTGTCCACCGCCACGGTCAGTTTCGGCAGCGGCAGGCGCACCCGCAGCTTCTTGGCCTTGCGCAGCGACGACGCGGCCGAGCAAACTTCCCGCACCTGGTCCATCGCGGCGACCAGATCCGGATCCGCCGGTACGGCCTCCGGCTCGGGCCAGTCGGTCAGGTGCACCGAGCGCCCGAAGGTCAATCCCCGCCAGATGATTTCGGCGACCGACGGCAACAGCGGCGCGGCGAGACGAGCGGTCACCTCCAGCACGGTGTGCAGGGTGTCGATGGCCTCGGCGTCCTCCGCCCAGAACCGCGAACGCGACCGCCGCACATACCAATTCGTGAGCGCCTCGGTGAACTGGCGAAGCTGCTCACAGGCCCCTGAGATGTCGCAGGTCTCCATCGACTCGGTGAGGTCCTCGCGCAGCTCCGCCAGCTTGGCCAGGATGTAGCGGTCCAGCACGTTGGCCGAATCGGTGCGCCAGATGCCGACTTTCGGCGCATACAAAGCCAAGAAGCTGTAGGCGTTCCACAACGGCAGCTGCACCTGCCGCACGCCCTCGCGGATGCCCTGCTCGGTGACGATCAGGTTTCCGCCGCGCAGGATCGGCGAGGCCATCAAAAACCACCGCATGGCGTCGGAACCGTCACGGTCGAACACCTCGGACACGTCGGGGTAGTTGCGCAGCGACTTGCTCATCTTCTGGCCGTCGGAACCCAGCACAATCCCGTGTGCCACACAGGTTTTGAACGCCGGACGGTCGAACAGCGCGGTGGCGAGCACGTGCAGCGTGTAGAACCAGCCGCGGGTCTGGCCGATGTACTCGACGATGAAGTCGCCTGGATAGTGCGCGTCCTCTCCCGCCGCCCCACCCGCGAACCACTCCGCGTTCTCGAACGGGTAGTGCACCTGCGCATAGGGCATCGAGCCCGAGTCGAACCACACGTCGAGCACGTCGGGGATGCGCCGCATCGTGCTGCGCCCGGTGGGGTCGTCGGGGTTGGGCCGGGTGAGCTCGTCGATGTAGGGCCGGTGCAAATTGGTGGGCCGCACGCCGAAATCGCGCTCCAGCTCGTCCAGGCTGCCGTAGACGTCGATCCTCGGGTGCGCGGGGTCATCCGATTTCCACACCGGAATGGGCGTGCCCCAGTACCGGTTTCGCGAGATTGACCAGTCGCGCGCGCCCTGCAGCCACTTGCCGAACTGGCCGTCCTTGACGTGTTCGGGGTACCAGGTGATCTGCTGGTTTAGCTCCACCATGCGGTCCCGGAATTCGGTGACCGCGACGAACCACGACGACACCGCCCGGTAGATCAGCGGGTTGCGGCACCGCCAGCAGTGCGGGTAGGGGTGCTCGTAGGTCTCGTGGCGGACCAGCACCGCGCCGTTCGCGGCCACCGGGCCGCTGCCGTTCTTCAAATCGCGGATGATGTTCGGGTTGGCGTCAAAGACGCGCTGCCCCAGGTAATCCGGGACGGTCACGTCGAAGCGGCCCTTGGAATCCACCGGGGTGACCGGGGCGATGCCGGCCGCCTCGCAGACGGCCATGTCGTCCTCGCCGTAGGCCGGCGCCATGTGCACGATGCCGGTGCCGTCCTCGGTGGTGACGAAATCGCCGGGCAGCACCCGAAAAGCGTTGGCCGTGTCCAGGAAATACGGGAAGGGCGGCAGATAGCGCGTGCCCATTAGGTCCGCGCCCCGATACGTGCCCAGCACCGCGGGCTCCTCACCCAGCTCTCGGGCATAGGCGCCCAGCCGGGCCTCGGCCAGCACGTACCGCCGATCCCCCGCAAGGACCTGCACGTAGGTCACGTCCGGGTGCACGGCCACCGCGAGGTTCGACGGCAGGGTCCACGGCGTCGTCGTCCACACCAACAGATAGGCGCCGTCCAGCTCACCCCCGGCCACCTTGAATCCGACCGTCAGAGCCGGGTCCTGGCGGCTCTGGTAGACGTCGTCGTCCATCCGCAATTCGTGGTTGGACAACGGGGTTTCGTCGCGCCAGCAATAGGGCAGCACCCGATAGCCCTCGTATGCCAGGCCCTTGTCCCACAGCTGTTTGAACGCCCAGATCACCGACTCCATGTAGCTGGGATCCAGCGTCTTGTAGTCGTTGTCGAAGTCGACCCAGCGCGCCTGGCGCGTGACGTACGCCCGCCACTCGTCGGTGTAGCGCAACACCGATTCGCGGCAGGCCTCGTTGAACGCCGCGATGCCCATGTCGTCGATCTGCGACTTGTCGTTGATGCCGAGCTGGCGCTCGACTTCCAACTCGGCGGGCAGCCCGTGGGTGTCCCAGCCGAACCGGCGGTCGACCTTGTATCCGCGCATGGTGCGGTAGCGCGGGACGATGTCCTTCACATACCCGGTGAGCAGGTGCCCATAGTGGGGCAACCCGTTGGCGAACGGCGGCCCGTCGTAGAACACGTACTCCGGGGCGCCGTCGCGGCGCGCGATGCTGGCCCGGAAGGTGTCGTCGCGGGCCCAGTAGTCGAGGACCTCGAGCTCGAGAGCCGGGAAGTCCGGCGCCCCGCCGGCCAGCTTCGGGTAGGCCTTGACGTCAGCGTTCTCGGTCACGATCTGTGTCGTCTCCTGTGGCCGTCCTGCTCAGGCCGGGGACGACGACGCGCACGGTGCGCGAGCGCCGCGGTACCACCCCGCTTGCCGCGCTTGCGCGCGACCGCTCGATGCAGGCTGTGACGGGCCTACCCGTTCGGTTCTACTGAGCCGCGCCGGCCGTTCTTCCGAAGGCTCCCCGGTGATCGCCGGATCGATGCCATTGCGTCGATTCTACTCAACTGCCGCACCCCAAGGGGCTACCTGGCCTCAGGAAACGACCTGCGGCCGGGTAGCCCCTTGGAGCCCCGATTGCCCACTGCCCACTTTCTCAGGCACGGACGTCGAGCACACCCACGCGCCACAGCGCCGCGTACACGTGCCGCAGGCCGATGCTCAGCAGGTGAGCGGCGCCGTCCACCACCGGGTCGCTGATGACGATGGTCCGGCGCTCGACCGAGCGCGCCGCTTTCTTGGGGGTGGGGGCCGGGTTCGCGTCGCGCACCACCCTCAGCGTGCGGGCGGGCGCTACCGTCACCACTTCGTCGTGCAGAACTGCGGTCATGATCGTCTCCTAGCCGGAATCAAGAGCGATGTCGGGAATCAAAGAGGACTGAATGGACTGACGTGTCCCGTCCCGTCGTGGTTCCGAACCCCAGAACGCTTGGCCGCGAAGCCAATTGCTAGCCGCGAACGTCGCGCCGGAGAACGGATCGGGACGAAACACAGTTCGGACTTCGGCCCGGACTGTCGCTGGAACTCATACGTCCCTCACCTCCTCGACGCCACGACGCGTGCGGTTGTCGCACGATCTACGCGCACCCAAAAGGAGTGGAAAAACCGGCGATTGCCGGAGATCCGCACCCCTCTCGTCAGAGCTTTGGCACTACACGACGTGTCCGATATTCCGGAAGCCACCTGGGCTCAACCCTTAAGCCGGGAGGAGCTGTCCTGACCCGGGGCGTCTTTGGACGTTCGGGGTCAGTGGCCTGTATTCGTGTAGACGCCTCACCTAACGAGGTGCATACGCGACCGATAATGCACGACGGGCACGACACGGTCAAACGCCCTGGCGCTGTGTCACCCAATCTTTATGCGTTTATTACGCGCGCACACAGGCTTCAGCCAGCATCGCGCGGACGCAGCCCGTCCAGCACCAGCGCCACGACGAAGTCGGCGACCTCGGCCGCCGTGACGTCGTCGTCGGTGCTCAGTCGCCGGTGCGCCAGCTGCCCGACGAGCGCCGCCAGCGTGTACGCCACCATGCGCGGCGGCGCGGCCACCACCTCGCCGCGCTCCTGCGCCGCGACGATGAAAGTTTCGATGTCGTCGATGAACCGCTCGTAGATCCCGCCGAGGTGCTTCTCGAATCGCTCGCCCATCGCGTACGGGTCGCGGAGCAGCAGCTTGACGGTGGCCTTGTCGGACTCGAAGAACTCCAGCGTCGCGCGTACGGCGACGCCAAGCGGCTCCTCGTGCCCGACGTCCGCCGCCGCCACCGGAAGCGCGGCCAGCGCCGAACCGACGTGGTCGCGCAGCGCGCCCTCCTCGGCAGCCATAAGGGCATGGAACAGCGCGTCCTTGGAGTCGAAGTACCAGTAGACCGAGCCGTACGCCAGGCCGGCCCGCTTGGCGATGTCGGCGATCGTCGTGGCGTGAAAACCCTTGCGCGCAAAGACTTCTTTGGCGGCCGCCACGATCTGGTCGCGCCGCTGCGACTTGTCCTCGTCGCTGACCGCGCGGCGCCGCCGGGTCGCGCTGGTCACGTATCGACCAGGCCGTCGAGCCGGCCGATCGTGTCGATGAACTCCTCCACCATGTCGAGCACCACCGAGCGCACCGGGCGGACCTTGTCGAGCGAGCCGACCACCTGGCCGACGAAGTAGGTCGCCAGCTGGCGCGCCTCGGTGCCCGGGTGGGTGGCCGCCTGGTTGATGCGCACCTGCGCGCCGGTGACCAGCGCGGTCTGCAGCGGCATGCCGAGGGGGTCGGGCGTGTCCGGGCGGGCCCACTCGTCGGTCCAGGCGGTGCGCAGCATCCGGGCCGGCTTGCCGGTCATCGAGCGGGACCGCACGGTGTCCGAGGAACTGGCCGCCAAGAACTTCTCCTTGACGACGGGGACCGTTTCGGCCTCTTCGGTGGTCAGCCACACCGACCCGCACCACACCCCCTCGGCGCCCAAAGCCAGCGCCGCGGCAACCTGGCGACCGCGGGCGATGCCGCCGGCGGCGAGCACGGGCACCGGCGCCACCGCATCCACCACCTCGGGCACCAGGACCATGGTCGCCACCTCGCCGGTGTGGCCGCCGGCCTCGGTGCCCTGCGCGACGACCAGATCCACACCCGCGGCCGCGTGCCGCCGCGCGTGCTCGGTGGTGCCGGCCAGCGCGGCCACCAGGACGCCGTGTTGGTGGGCGCGCTCGACGAGGTCGGCGGGGGGCGGCCCGAGCGCGCTGGCGATCAGCCGGATGTTGTGGGCGAAGGCCACCTCGAGCAGCGGCTCGTAGCCCTTGGGTGAGATGTTGAGGCCGCCGGATGGCGCCCTGGGCTCGTCGGTGGGCGCCGCGACGCCGTAGCGGGCCAGGATGTCCTCGACGAACGCGCGGTGCTCCTCGGGAAGCAGCTCCCGGGTTTGTTTGGCGTCGATCCCGCCCTGCTCGGCGCCGACGTATTTGGGCGGCAATAGCAGGTCCACACCGTACGGCTTGCCGCCCGTCTGCTCCTCGATCCAGGTCAGCTCGTTCTGCAGACGCTGCGGACTGTGCGCGACGGCGCCGAGGACTCCGAACCCGCCCGCGTTGGTTACCGCGGCCACCACATCGCGGCAATGGCTGAAGGCGCAGATCGGAAACTCAACGCCGAGCATCTCGGCGACCCTGGTTCGCATCGCCCGACGTTATGAGTTACTGACTGATAAGTCAATCGTTAAGGCGACCGGCCGTCCGGCGGCCAGCTGGACACGCCCTCCTCCAACGGGACCTGGAGGCTGTGCAGGATCGACGCGACCATTCGCCACGCGCCGATGGCGGTGACAAGCTCAATGAGAACCGTTGTGTCACCCCGTAATTCGTGTGAGCACGCGGCCCAACTCGCCGCGCTTACCGCGCCGTCGCGCACCACGTCGTCGGTGGCCGCCAGCACCGCCCGCTCGGTGGGCCCGAAGCCGCCATACCCCTGCCAATCGCGCACGCCGAGCATGTCGTCGGGGCTCACGCCCAGTCCGGTCGCGACCCTCCAGTGCTGCGTCCACTCGTAATCGCACGCGGTGAGCCAGCCGATCCGCATGATGACCAGCTCCCGCAGCCGCGGGTCGAGGGCGCCGTGCCACAGCATGGTGGCGAGCAGGTCGTTGAGGGCGCGCGCCAACGTCGGATGGTTCAGCAACACCTGGAAGATGCTGAGCTCGGCCATGTAGTCGGGCACCGCGGCCTCGTCGGCGGCGGCTTTGGCCTCGTCAACCGGCAGTCGAGGGACCCGGGCTTGCCCGCTGGGTGGGGTCATCGCGTGAACACTCCGTGTACTGGTGAGACACCTCACATTCACCGGCCATCGTAGCCATCGGCGCGGGGCGCAGGTGGGCCCGAGGTGCCGGCGAAAAGCCAGCAGCGCCAAGGCCGAAAACCCAGCCCAGGCCGTCCACGACCGCCTCGCTCGCCCGGGCATATCGCCACAAAGCATGAATCGGCGACCTTTTAATCCCCACTTGACTTGCAATCTTAAAGATTTCAGCGATTTGCCTGCGGGGCTTCTCAATAACCCCTACCATGGCGGGATTACGGATCACCGATGCAGTGCACCGGCGCGTCCAATTTGGTAACTGCCTCGCCCGCCCTGGGGCGGGCCGGTTCGTGCTGCCCCGAACCGCAGCGCCGGTCGAAAACGCCCGTGGTCATGTTTGCCACCCCGGCACGCCACGTCGCCGGAGCAGTTGCGGCACAGCACCTCTGGCAGCGACTCGAGTCCAGGGCTACGCCCGATAATCGTGCGAAAAGTATGTGACCACCCTGTGACCCAAGCTTCCTGTCAGCGACGATGGTTCGGGCGTTGTTAAATTTTTGTACGTTCGCACGATTTTTCCACGCGGTTGGGACCGAGCCGCTACGCTGCTGATCGCGCCACGTTCTTACGGCGGGCTTCGATAGCGGGGGTCGGTGGGTTGTTTGTGTGTTGCTCGCGGAGTTAGTCGCTCGCGCAAAAAAATTCGGCGAGATTTCTCGAAGCTGAGATAAGAGCGAGCAGCAGTGATAGGAACTTGTGGATAGGCAAGGAGAGGTGAAGGACAGTGGATAAGGCAGTCGTGACTCCGGTCGCCGTCATCGGGATGGCGTGCCGGCTGCCGGGGGGCATCAACTCCCCTGACCTCTTTTGGGAAGCGTTGCTGCGCGGTGAGGACTTTGTCAAGGAAATCCCGGGCGAACGCTGGGATGTCGACTACTACTACGACCCCGAGCCGGGCGTGCCGGGCCGCTCCGTGTGCAAGTGGGGCTCCTTCCTGGACAACGTGGGCGACTTCGACCCCGAGTTCTTCGGCATCACCGAAAAAGAAGCCACGGCCATGGACCCGCAGCACCGGTTGCTCATGGAAACCGCGTGGGAGGCCATGGAACACGCCGGCCTCACCAAGGACACCATCGCCGGGGAAACGGGCGTTTTCGTCGGATTGAACTATGGCGACTACCAATTCGTTCACGCCGCCACCGACGCCTTCGACGGACCCTACGGAAACCCCGGCACCATCTCCTGCATGGCATCGGGGCGGATCTCCTACGCGCTCGGCCTGCACGGCCCCGCGGTCACGATCGACACCGCCTGCTCGTCCGGCCTGTTCGCGATTCACCAGGCCTGCCGCAGCCTGAACGACGGCGAGAGCAAGCTCGCGTTCGCCGGCGGCGTCAACGTGATGATGGAACCGCGCCGGTCCGCCTCCGCATCGGCGGGGGGCATGCTGTCGGGCACCGGGCACTGCTACGCGTTCGACGCCAAGGCCGACGGCTTCGTCTCCGGCGAGGGCTGCGTGGTGCTGTTGCTCAAGCGCCTCACGGATGCGCAGCGGGACGGCGACCGGATCCTCGGTGTGATCCGGGGCACAGCCGCCAACCAGGACGGCCACACCATGAACATCGCGATGCCGTCGGGCGAGGCGCAGGCCGCGGTGTACCGCGCCGCGCTGGCGGCGTCGGGCGTGGACGCCGGCACCGTCGGCATGGTCGAGGCGCACGGCACGGGAACCCCCGTCGGCGACCCGATCGAATACGGCAGCCTCGCCGAGGTCTACGGCATCGGCAACCCGTGCGTGCTGGGCGCGTCGAAGACCAACTTCGGGCACCTCCAGGCGGCCGCTGGTGCGCTCGGCGTGATGAAGGCGGTCCTGTCCGTCCAGCACGGCGTGGTCCCCAAGAACCTGCACTTCGAAGCGCTGCCGGACGAGATGGCCCGGATCGACACCGGATTGTTTGTGCCGCAAGAGAATACGCCGTGGCCGCTGAGCGGCGGGCAGCCGCGGCGCGCGGCGGTGTCGGCCTACGGCATCTCCGGTACCAACGTGCACGCGATCGTCGAGCAGGCCCCGGNGCGCTGGAAGACGGCTACCGGGTGTTCGCTGAGTTGTCGCCGCACCCGCTGCTGACCCACGCGGTCGACCAGACCGCCCGCAGCCTGGACATGACGGTGGCAGCGCTCGCCGCGATGCGGCGCGATCAGCCGCTGCCCCATGGGATGCTCGGGTTGTTGGGCGACCTGTACGCCACGGGCGCCACGGTCGATTTCTCCGTGCTCTACCCCGGCGGGCACCTGATGGACGCCCCGCTGGCCGCGTGGACGCACCGCTCGCTGCTGTTGAGCCGCGAGGGTCACAGCTCCCGCGCGCTGGCTTCCAGCGTCGCGGTGCACCCGCTGATGGGCCAGCACGTGCGCCTGCCCGAGGAGCCGGAACGCCACGTGTGGCAGGCCGACATCGGCACCGCGACGCTGCCGTGGCTGGCCGACCACCAGGTCCACGGCACGGCGACGCTGCCGGGCGCGGCCTACTGCGAGATGGCGCTGGCCGCGGCGCGCACCGTCTTCGGTGACGCATCCGCGGTGCGCGACGTCCGCTTCGAGCAGATGCTGATGCTCGACGAGGAGACGCAGATCAGCCTCACCGCGACCGCGGAGGTGCCGGGCGCGCTCTCCTTCGCCGTGGAGACCAACGAGGACGGCGTGCAGGCACGGCGGGCCTCCGCGGTGCTGGTGGACGTCGACGACTCGGGCGATGCCGCACGGCC
This sequence comes from Mycobacterium interjectum, assembly GCF_900078675.2. Taxonomy (GTDB): domain Bacteria; phylum Actinomycetota; class Actinomycetes; order Mycobacteriales; family Mycobacteriaceae; genus Mycobacterium; species Mycobacterium interjectum. Next base: position 615,495 of record NZ_LT546237.1, on the reverse strand, counting down.
CGCCGCGGTGGACATCGACGAGCTGCTGGCCGCGCACCCGAGCCGCCTGGAGGGCGGCGACCTTCGCGACGCGATGGACCTGTGCGGCATTCAGTACGGCCCCGCCTTCACCGGGCTGGCCGCCGCGCACACCGCCGAGGGCACCGGCACCACGGTGCTGGCCGAGATCGGGCTGCCCAGCGTGATCCGGACGCAACAAACCAACTACGGCGTGCACCCCGCGCTGCTCGACGCGTGCTTCCAGTCGGTCGCCGCGCACCCGAGCGTCGCCAACGCCAGCCTGGGCGGCCTGCTCTTGCCACTGGGCGTTCGCGAGCTGCGGGTCCACGGCTCCGTCAGCTCGGCCCGCTACTGCTACTCGCGGGTGACCGCGGCCACGGGCGGGTCCGTCGAGGCCGACCTGGACATCCTGGACAAGCACGGCGCCGTGCTGCTGACCGTGCGCGGGCTGCAGATGGGCACGGGCGTCTCGCCGAGCGGCGAGCGGGCCCGCGTGATGGCCGAGCGGTTGCTGACCGTGGAATGGCAGCAGCGGCAGCTGCCCGACGTGCCCGCCACCGAGACCGGCGCCTGGCTGCTGGTCAGCACCTCCGACGCCGCCGACCTCGTGGCGACGGCGTTTACCGACGCGATGAAGCTGCACGAGGCGGACTGCACCACGCTGTCCTGGCCCGCGCGGGCCGACCACTCGGCGATCGCCGAGCGGCTCCGCGATGAGGTCGAAAAGGGCGGCTACGCCGGCGTGGTGGTGCTCACCGAGCCGAAGAACGGCAGCCCGGACGACGAAAGCGCCGTGCGCGGCGGTGACTACGTTCACCACCTGGTCCGCATCGCCCGCGAGCTTCCGGAGCTGCAGGGCGAGTCGCCGCGGTTGTTCGTGGTGACCCGCAACGCCCAGAAGGTGTTGTCGGAGGACGTCCCGAACCTCGACCAGGGCGGGGTGCGCGGGCTGCTGCGGGTGATCGGCTCCGAGCACCCGCACCTGCACACCACCCACATCGACGTCGACGAGCAGACCAGCGCCGAGCAGGTGGTGCGCCAGCTGCTGACGACGGGGCCCGGAGAGGACGAGACGGCCTGGCGCAACGACGAGTGGTACATCGCGCGCCTGTGCCCCACTCCCCTGCGTCCGGAAGAGCGGCAATCCACCATCGCGGATCACCAGAGCGACGGGATGCGGATGCAGATCCGCACACCGGGTGACCTGCAGACGATGGAGTTCGCGGCGTTCGACCGGGTTCCGCCCGGCCCCGGTCAGATCGAGGTCGCGGTCACCGCGTCGAGCATCAACTTCGCGGATGTGCTGAACGCGTTCGGCCGCTACCAGAGCCTGGACAACATCCTGCCCGCGCTCGGCACCGACTTCGCCGGTGTGGTCACGGCCGTGGGACCCGATGTCACCAACCACAAGGTCGGCGACCACGTCGGCGGCATGTCCCCCAACGGCTGCTGGGCCACGTTCGTCACCTGCGACGCGCGCCTGGCCACGACGCTGCCGGATGGACTCACCGACGCGCAGGCGGCCGCGGTCACCACCGCGCACGCCACCGCCTGGTACGGCCTGAACGACCTGGCCCGCATCAAGGCCGGTGACAAGGTGCTGATCCACTCCGGGACCGGCGGTGTGGGGCAGGCGGCGATCGCCATCGCCCGCGCCGCGGGTGCCGAGATCTTCGCCACCGCCGGCAACGAGGCGCGTCGACAGCTGTTGCGCGACATGGGAATCGAGCACGTCTACGACTCGCGGACCGTCGACTTCGCGGACCAGATCCGTCGCGACACCGACGGCTACGGCGTGGACATCGTGCTCAACTCGGTCACGGGCGCGGCGCAACTCGCCGGGATCAAACTGCTGGCACTGGGCGGGCGGTTCGTCGAGATCGGCAAGCGCGACATCTACGGGGACACCAAGCTGGGCCTCTTCCCGTTCCGTCGCAACCTCGCGTTCTGGGGCGTCGACCTGGGCCTGATGTCCGTCAGCCACCCGCAGCAAGTCAGCGAGATCCTGAGCAACGTCTACCGGTTGACCGCCGAGGGCGTGCTGCCGATGCCCGAGAGCACGCACTACCCGCTCGCCGAGGCGGCCACCGCGATTCGCGTGATGAGCGCGGCCGAACACACCGGCAAGCTCATCCTCGACATCCCGCAGGCCGGGCGCAGCAGCGTGGTGCTGCCGCCGGAGCAGGCGCCGGTCTTCCGCAAGGACGGCTCCTACATCATCACCGGCGGCCTCGGTGGCTTGGGCCTGTTCCTGGCCGAGAAGATGGCCGCGGCCGGCGCGGGCCGGATCGTGCTGACCTCCCGCTCCGAGCCTTCGCAGAAGGCGCTTGAAACGATCGAGCTCGTCCGGGCGATAGGTTCTGACGTGATCGTGGAGTGCGGTGACATCGCCCAGGCCGACGTCGCACAGCGGCTGGTGGCCACGGCGACGGCCACCGGGCTGCCGTTGCGGGGCGTGCTGCACGCGGCCGCGGTGGTCGAGGACGCCACCTTGACCAACATCACCGACGAGTTGATCGACCGCGACTGGGCACCCAAGGTGTACGGCGCGTGGAACCTGCACGAGGCCACCGCATCTGCGGACCTGGACTGGTTCTGCTCGTTCTCCTCGGCGGCCGCCCTGCTCGGCTCGCCGGGCCAGGGCGCCTACGCCGCGGCCAACAGCTGGCTGGACGCCTTCACCCACTGGCGACGCGCCCACGGCCTGCCGGCCACGGCGATCGCCTGGGGCGCCTGGGGCGAGATCGGCCGCGGTGCGGACTTCGCGGAAGGCAGCGGCGCAGCGATCGCTCCCGACGAGGGTGCCTACGCATTCGAGGCGCTGCTGCGCCACGACCGCGCGTACACGGGCTACAGCCCGCTGATCGGCACACCGTGGATCGCGTCCTTCGCGGAACGCAGCAAGTTCCTCGAGATGTTCAAGTCCGCGGGCGAAAAGCGTTCGGGTTCAAGCAAACTGCGCGCCGAGCTGGCCGACCTGCCGCTCGACGAGTGGCCGACCCGGCTGCGGCGCCTGCTCTCCGAGCAGATCGGGCTGATCCTGCGTCGCAACATCGATGTGGACCACCCGCTTTCCGAGTACGGCCTGGACTCGCTGGGCAATCTCGAATTGCGGACTCACATCGAAGCCCAAACGGGGGTACGCATCACCTCTGCCGACATCACGACGGTGCGGGGTTTGGCGGATCACCTGTTCCACAAGCTGGCGCCACAGGAGGAAAACGCTGCGGCACCCGCGTGAGAGAGGTCCTACGTCAAAGTCGACTGCACTGCTAGGCCGGTACTAAAGGAGGGAAAACGTGTTCATAGGTGGAGGCTCTGAGCACGACAGCCTGCGAGTTGGCAACGCCTACGACTGGAACCCGGAGCCGGGCCCCGTCGTAACGTGGGAACCCACACCCGGCTGCGCCGCGAAGGCTCGGCAGGCACCCGTCAGCCCGGTGCCGCCCAGCTCCATGCAGGCGGGCCATCTTCGGGGCTTCGTGGAGTTCCGGGACCGCGGGCTCGACTACTCACGGGCGGTCATGGGTTCCTGGGAGGTGCCCGGCCGGTGCGACATTCGGGCGATGACGTACGTCATCAACGCGCATCTGCGCCGCCACGCGACCTACCACAGCTGGTTCGAATATCAGGATGAGAAGAACATCGTCCGGCACACCCTGAAGAATCCGCGCGACATCCAGTTCGTCGCGAAGGAGTATGGCGTGCTGACCCAGCAGGAATGGCGCGACCACGTGCTGGCGACTCCCGACCCGCTGCAGTGGGACTGCTTCCGGTTCGGCATCATCCAGTACGAGGACCGTTTCGCGCTGTACGCGGTCGTCGACCACCTGCACTGCGACCCGATGTTGATCGCCGGGCTGTACGTCGAGATCGTGATGAACTACAACGCCCTCCTGGAGGGTAAGGCGCCCGTCACGCTGCCCCCGGCGGCCAGCTATGACGACTTCTGCATGCGCGAGCACGCCTGCGTGTCGGGGATGACGCTGGAGTCCCCGGAGGTGAAGAAGTGGATCGAGTTCGCCGAGGCCAACGGCGGAACCCTGCCGGACTTCCCCCTGCCGCTGGGTGACCAATCGATCCCGTGCGGCGGCGACACCCACGTCGAGCGGCTGCTGGGCCCGGAGGAAACGGCTCAGTTCGAGGCCCTCTGCCAGCAGGCGGGTGCCCGGTTCAGCGGCGGTCTGTTCGCCTGCGCGGCGCTCGCTCAATACGAATTGACCGGCGCGGAAACGTATTACGGGCTCACTCCGACCGACAAGCGGAAGAGCCCGGCGGACTTCATGACGGTGGGCTGGTTCACCGGCGTGGTGCCGTTCACGGTCCCGGTCGACCCGAACTCGTTCGAGGAGACCGCCCGCGCGGCGCAGGCCTCGTTCGACGCGAACATGGACCTGGCCAATGTGCCGTTCGACAAGGTGCTCGAATTGGCGCCCTGGCTGCGCCGGCACGGGCCCCAGTTCACCATGATGAGCTACATGGACGCGGGCCTTCCTCCCCTGTCCGCCATCGTCGCCACCGCCCTGGACGGCGTGAACGCGACCGCGTTCACCGATGGCCGCAGCCCGGCCTACATGTACTCGACGGTGTTCCGGTTGTTCGACGAGGTCTCCATCATGGTGTCCTACCCGAACAACCCGGTTGCCCGCGAGTCCGTCACGCGCTACACGGAGGCCATGAAATCGGTCTTCGAGCGGGTCGTTGCGGGCAAGCTGGCCGCCGTTCCGGTTCGCGTAGCCAGGTAGGCTCCAAAGCGCTTCAGCCCCGAGCGGGGTGAAGTGAAAGGCTGAGCTCCGTCGATGAAGTTTGTTCTGGCGGCCCACGGGACCCGCGGCGATATCGAGCCCGGCGCCACGGTCGGTGCGGAGCTGCGGCGCCGGGGACACGATGTGCGAATGGCGGTGCCGCCCAACCTGGTTGAGTTCGTCGAGGCCGCCGGCGTGCCCGCCGTCTCCTACGGTCCGGACACGCGAGAGCAGGTCGTGGCCGTCGCGGATTTCACCCACAACGCCTTCAGGGTCCAGAATCCGGCCAACTTCATGCGCGACCTCAAGGAGCTTTTCGTCGAGGGCTGGGCCGAGATGAGCCGCACCCTGGTCTCGCTGGCCGACGGGGCCGACCTGTTGGTGACGGGCCAGACCTACCACGGGGTGGTGGCCAATGTCGCGGAGTACTACGACATTCCGGTCGCGGGGCTGCATCACTTCCCGGTGCGGGTCAACGGTCAGCTCGGTGTTCCGTTCCTGCCGTCGCCGGCGCCCGTGGTCCGTGCGACCTTGACGGCGGGCTGGTGGCTGTATTCGCACATCACCAAGGCGAACGAGGCCGCGCAGCGCCGGGAACTGGGCCTGCCCCCGACGTCGGTTTCCGCCTGGCGGCGGATGGCCGAGAGCGGAACGCTCGAGCTGCAGGCCTACGACCAGGCTTTGTTCCCCGGTCTTGCCGCGGAATGGAATGGCAAGCGCCCCTTCGTCGGTTCGTTGACGCTGGAGTTGGGGGCCGACACCGATGACGAGGTCGCGTCCTGGATCGCCGCGGGAAAACCGCCGATCTACTTCGGTTTCGGCAGCACGCCGGTCCAGTCCCCCGCCGAGACGGTGGCGATGATCGCCGACGCCTGCGCCGAGCTAGGCGAACGCGCCTTGATCTATTCCGGCGCCGAGGGTACGGACACCGCTTCCCGTTCCGACGTGAAGCTGGTCGGGCACCTCAACTACTCCACGATCCTGCCCACCTGCCGCGCGGCGGTCCACCATGGCGGAGCCGGCACGACGGCCGCAAGCCTGCGGGCCGGGCTGCCGACGTTGATCCTGTGGGACGTGGCCGACCAGTTCATCTGGGCGACTCAGGTCAAACGCCTCAAAGTCGGCTCCGCCAAAAAACTTTCGAACATCACCCGGAGATCGTTGGTCAGGCAGCTCCGCAAGATCCTGGCGCCGGACTGCGTGGCACGGGCCCGCGAGATCGCCCCGAAAATGACCACGCCCGCCGTCGGTGTCACCGCCGCCGCAGATCTGTTGGAGCAGACGGTCCGCGTCGGCGTCTGAATTCGTTCCCGGGCTCTAAGGCTGCCGGCTGGCGGCCGAGTCGTGCTGGACAAGCGGGAAGGACTTGTACCACTTGCGGCGATGTGCGGCCCCCATCTCGCGCAGGATTCCCATGGCAGCGGGCCAGCCGTGCGTCTTGCGCAAGCCTTGAATCATCGCCCAGCTCGAGCCCCAGTGGTACCTGCGGCTACCGAAGTGGGCGTTCGCGGTCCTGCGCCCGAAATGGTTGACGTAGGCCATCTCCGTTGTGTACAAACCGAATCCGGCCTTGCGCGCCCGCAACGCGAGGTCTAGATCGAGCCCCCAGCCGTAGCGCCCGAAGGTGTCCAGGTCCATTCCGCCGACGGCATCCCAGCACTCCCGGGACATCACCAGCGCCGTCCCCTCGATGGCGGGCACCACCCGATACAGAGGCCGCGGCACGTAGCTTGCCGCGTCCGGTACATCGCCGGCCACCGCGTAGGGGAAGCCGATGTTGAACATCGGGCCGACCATTCCGACGTCGGCGGGCAGGCGCGGATCGAGCAGCGCGGCGACGAATCCGCGGGAGAGCCGGGTGTCGTTGTTGAGCGTCATCGCGTGGGAGTAACCCTCCGCGAACGCAGTTCGGAATCCGAGTTCGCTGCCGCCGGCCCAACCGAGATTTTCGCCGGGTGTGATGACGCGCTCGTCACCGATCTTGGGGTAGTCGCCGCGATTGTCGACGATCAGATAGTCGGCGCCCTGCTGCTCCAGGTCGGCTAATAGCGCGTGTGTGTACTCGTGCTGCCCGTAAACCGGCACGGTGATCAGTAAGGACACCACCGGAGCGTACCGCGATCCGCTCGGCCCCGAGGTCCGTTCCGACATCACCCGAAACCCTCCCGTCGAGCGGCTTTTTCCAGCAGATCGGCAGCGGTCGCGACGCTCTCGGCCGGCTTGGTCATCTGTGCGGCCATCTCACGTGCCCGGCCGGCATACGCCGGCTCGAGGACCGACCTGAGGTCGCCGGCCAGCGTCTGGCGATTCGTGCTGGAGAATCGGCGGGCCGAGCCGACCTTCAACTGCTTGATCTGGGCGGCCCAGATCGGCTGATCGGAGGTGATCCACAAAATCAGCGCCGGGACGCCGGCCCGCAAGCCGGCGGCGGTGGTGCCCGACCCGCCGTGGTGGACGACGGCACGACAGGTGGGAAAGATCGCGGCATGATTCACCGCCGTCACAACCTTCACATGGTCGAAATCGGGCACGCCGGTGTCGGGTGCCCGTGAGCAGATCAGTGCCCGTTCGCCCAACTCGGCGCAGGCCCCGCCGATCATGGTGACCAGATCCTTGAGTGACCCGACGGGCATGCTGCCGAACCCGAAGTAGATCGGCGGCGTCCCTGCGGCGGTCCACGACACGACCTCGTCGTCGGCGTCGGTGGGCCACTCCATCGTCAGCGCCCCGACGAAAGGCCGCCGAGCGCCCCACTCCGCGGACAACCCGGGGAAGCACAGCCCGTCGTAGGCCTGGATCTCCAGCGCGTTCCGCTCGGACATCCGTTGCGGCGCAGGGCAAGTGGCATTCGGCAGTCCTAGCTTTCGGCGCTGCGCGTCCTCGGCGCCCCTGGTGAACCGCCAGTACAACCAGTCGAGGGTCTGCATCGTCGAGCGCACCAACGGCGCGGGCAAGCGCGCCGGGAACGCGATGTGACCGTTGGGCCGCATCGGGTAGAAATGCAATGCCGCCAACGGAATATCGTGGTACTCCGCGACGTTGGCGGCGATTTCCTGGTAGAGCTGGCCCGTCAGCAGCAGGTCGACCCCGTCCGCAAGGGGCGTGAGCGCGGCGCCCAGTTCTTCGAACCCCGCCCTGACGGGCTCCATGGCCTCGCGCGCCAACTTGACCGGATTGGTGAGCTTCCACGAGTTGTGCAGGAAATCCTCGTCGAGCTGCTGCTGCGAATCCCGCTGCCCGTAGGCCACCGCGGACAGCCCGGCCGATTCCACGAAACCGATCAGGTTGGGCGGCACCGCAACCCGGACATCATGGCCACGGCGCCGCAGCTCGCGGCCGACGGCCGCGAGGGGCTCGATGTCGCCGCGAGTTCCATAGCTTGCCAAGGCAAACTTCATAGCGGAGTTCGGCCTTCTGCTTGCGGTGCGCGCTGAACCCGCATCAATCCTTGGCGAAGTGGTAGACGCGGTAACAGAACCCGCCGGAGCGGCGCAGCTCCCAGTCCAAAACGCCCACGCCGTAACGGATCAGGGAGTTCATGAATCCCGGCAGGCGGCCGCTGATCTGCTGCTGGGTGCGTCGCGTATTGGCGTCCAGCCCGCGCTTGGCCTCTTTGTCGATGTCCCGTTCCGAGACCTTCCGCAGCGGCGCGCCGGCCAGCGCCGCTTCCCATTCGGCGATGACGGGAGCGCGGCGGGAATCGGTATACAGGAAATGCCCGCCGGGGCGCAGCACGCGTGCCACTTCCTCCAGGAAGCCGGCGAAGTCCGGATACTGATGCGAAGCCTCGACGTTGATCACCGCATCGAAGGATTCGTCGGGGAAGGGCAGGTTTTGGGCATCGCCCTGCACGAAATCCAGGCCCGACAACTGGTGGCGTTCCCGGCACTTGTCGATGCTGGCGGGGTTGAGGTCCAGCCCCGTGTAGGAGGCCGGTCCCAGGTTGCGCATGATGTATGACGCTCCCCCGCCGGCCCCGCAGCTGACCTCCAGCACCCTCTTGCCGCTGAGATCAACCTGCGAGGCGGTCACGTGGTAGAGCTGGATGCAGTACCGGTTGGGCTCGTCGGACGCCGCCAGCGCCAGGCCCATCGGCGGGTCTTCCTCGTAGCCGAAATTGAAGAAAACCACGTCGTCGCCGACCTGGCGGGTGCCAAGGGGCAGAAAGTACTTCGTGGTGAGCTTGCCGACGAGCGGGTTGGATTGCAGGCGGTAACCGATGGCCATGGGGAGAGTGTTACACGGATCCGCGGCGCCCCACGCCGGATCGGCGCCTCGACCTCGTCGCCGACGGGGACTTTGGGGGCGCTCGCGCACCGGATTCCAGGGCACTGACCAGCAGGTTCACTGTCAAGATCACGGCGGGATCACGGTCGCCGCGTAGATCTTGATTACTCCGCGCGACGGCGGGCTTGATTGTAGGGTTAATCGGGTGTCGAGCCGGACTGGCACGGGCGAGGCAGCCAAGCCTGGGGGAATCTTCGACCGCATAGGCGACATCGTCGTGCGGTGGCCGCTGCTTGTCATCGCCGGCTGGATCGCGGTCGCCGCCATCCTGTGGCTGGTCTTTCCGCCGCTGATGGTAGAGGCCGGCAGGCACGAGCAAAAGCCCCTGCCGGACAACGCCCCGACGGTGCTCATCAACCAGGAAATGGCCGAGGCCTTCGCCACGCCCGGGAAGTCCTCCGCGGCCGCCAAGGGCCCCGGAGACGCCAAAAAAGGCGGGGACGCCGCCGGGGACGGGGGTGGCGATAACCCGCTGGGCGGTGGCGGATCGCTCCTGATGATCCTGCTGACCGACGAGAACGGGATTTCACCCGCCGACGAGGCCGTCTACGCCAAGCTGGTGGACAAGCTGCACCAGGACAAAGCCGACACCATGACGGTGCAGGATTTCCTGACCACCCCGCAGATGCGCGAGGTCCTGGCATCTAAGGACGGCAAGGCGTTCATTCTGCCGGTGTCTTTCCCCGGTGCGGCCACCGCGCCCACGACGATCGCGGGCTACCACCACGTCAAGGACATCGCCAAACAGGTCACCGCGGGAACGTCGCTGACCGCCTACGTCAGCGGGCCGCTGGCCACCCTCGCCGACGCCACCGAAATTGCGATGGAAGACGCGCACTTCATCGAGATCGGCACTGTGGTCGCCGTCCTAATCATCCTGTTCATGATCTATCGCAACGTGGTCACCATGGTGCTGCCGCTGCTCAACATCGGCGCATCCATCGCGGCATCGCAGGGCATCTTGTCCGGGCTGAGCACCCAGTTCGGCCTGCCGGTGATCTTGCAGAGCCTCGTTTTGATGACGGCGGTCATGGTCGGAGCGGGAACGGACTACGCCGTCTTCCTGATCAGCCGCTATCACGACTATTTGCGCAACGGCCATGACTCCGATCAAGCGGTCAAGATGGCGTTGATGTCGATCGGCAAGGTCATCACGGCATCGGCAGCCACCGTCGCGGTCGCCTTCCTGGCGATGGCTTTCACCAAGCTGCAAGTGTTCTCGGCCGTCGGGCCGGCTATTTCGATTTCGGTCGTCGTGGCATTGCTGTCCGCGGTCACCCTGCTGCCCGCCCTGATGATCCTCGCGGGCCGACGCGGCTGGATCAAGCCCGGACGCGACCGGACCACCCGTACCTGGCGGATCATCGGAACGCGCGTCGTGCGCCGGCCCAAGATCCATTTGATCGGAAGCCTGATCGTGCTCATCGCTTTGGCCAGTTGCACGAGCGTGATGCGCTTCAACTACGACGACCTCAAAACGATGCCCGCGGACACCGACAGCTCCAAGGGATACGACGCGATGAACGCCCATTTCCCGGCGAACGCGCTCACGCCCATGGTGCTATTCATCAAGTCGCCGTCCCACGACTTGCGGACGCCGTCCGCCCTCGCCGACCTGGAGCAGATGGCCAGCCGGGTGAGCCAGTTGCCCGGCATCACCATGGTGCGGGGCCTGACCCGGCCCAATGGGGAACCGCTGGAGCAGACGAAGATCTCGTTCCAGGCCGGAGAGGTCGGCAATAAGCTCTCCGAGGGCTCCACCCAGATTCAGGAGCACGGCAACGATCTGGACCGGCTGGTGAACGGCTCCAACCAGTTGGCCGACGCCCTGGCCCAGCTGCGCGATCAGGTCAACGGGGCCGTGACCAGCCTCGGGCCGGCCGTCGCGGCGCTGACGGCCATGGAGCAGCTGGCGGGCGGCGATCGCACCATCAACGCGCTCGACCAGGGCGCCTCGATGACGGGGCAGATGAAGAAACTCGGCGACAACCTCAGCATGTCCACCGTGAACGCCGAAAACATTGCCGCCTGGGCCGGCCCGATGCTCGTCGCCCTCAACAACAGCCCGGATTGCAATGCCGACCCGGGCTGCGTGAATTCCCGTGCGAGCCTGGCCGCCATGGTGCAGGCCAACAACGACGGCACCCTCAACTCGATCAAGATCATGGCCCACAACTTGCAATCGGCGGGGCAAGCGCAGACCGTCGGGCAGACGCTCGACAAGGTTCAGCAAACGCTGACCCAGGCCTCCAGCGCCATGAAGACGATCAAGAACCTGCAAACCACGATGGGGCAGGCCGAACAGGGCGCCAATGCGCTCGCCGACGGCAGCCGCGCGATCGCCGGCGGCGTGAAGGAACTGGTCGATCAGACCAGGAACATCGGCAGCGGCCTCGGCGAGGCATCGCAATTCCTGCTGAGCATGAAGCACGACACCGACAACAAGGCGTCGATGGCCGGCTTCAACATCCCTCCGCAGATCATGACGAGGGACGAGTTCAAGAAGGGCGCCGCGATCTTCCTCTCCCCCGACGGGCACGCGGCCCGGTACCTCATCCAAAGCGCCATCAACCCCTTCTCCACCGAGGCCATGGATCAGATCCCGAAGATCATCAAGGCCGCCCAGTCGGCGCAGCCGAACACCGAACTGTCGGACGCCAAGGTTGCGGTGGCGGGTTTGCCCAGTGGGCTTGACGACACGCGCAACTACTACAACGACGACATCGGTTTTATCGTCTTCGCGACCATCCTCATCGTGTTCCTGATCCTGGTCGGCTTGTTGCGGGCGGTGATTGCGCCGCTGTACCTCATCGGTTCGGTGCTGCTTTCCTATTTGTCCGCAATGGGTCTCGGCGTCCTGGTTTTCCAGATGATGCTCGGGCAGAACCTGCACTGGAGCCTGCCCGGACTGTCGTTCATCCTGCTCGTCGCGGTCGGCGCGGATTACAACATGCTGCTCATCTCGCGCATCCGCGACGAGTCACCGCACGGCGTGCGGATCGGTGTTATTCGCACGGTCGGTTCGACCGGTGGCGTGATCACCTCGGCCGGCCTGATCTTCGCCGCCTCGATGTTCGGGTTGATGACCGCCAGCATCTACACCATGGCCGAGGCCGGCTTCATCCTCGGGATGGGCATTTTGATCGACACCTTCCTGGTGCGCACGATCACCGTGCCGGCCGTGGCCGCGCTGATCGGCCAGAAGAACTGGTGGCCATCGCATCTCGGCAAGAGCCCGGCCCAGGTTTACGCGGCCCACCAGCGCAAGCAGCAACAACTGGAACAGTTGACCGACCAGCTGGTCCGGATGAAAGTGATTCCCAACCGTGAGGCTCTGGCCCCGGCAACGGCTTCCGCGGGGGCGAATGGGGCCGCCCCGCCGCTGATTCCGGACGACCTGCTGGTCCGCCTGAAGCTCGTCCCGCCCGCCCACAAATCGCGGACCAAGTCGCGGCGGCCGCGGTCGACCGGAATCGCTAAAGCCACGAATGGCCCACGGTCCAGCCGGCGTGCGCCCGAGCACGCGCTCCCGCTGTTCGACCTGAGCGGCATGCCCGATCACGTGATCGACGATCTCCGCGACGCGGCGCCGGACCCCCCGTCGCCCGCCAATGGCAGTGGCACGCGTGACGCCGATCTCGACCTCGGTCACTCGTTACCGCTATTCGGGCAGGACTTCCTGTCGCCTCGGCCGATCACCGTGGGCGCCAACGGAAATGGGCATTCGAACGGCAACGGTCACGGCGAACAGTCCGTCGCGGACGACGCCGATAATTCACTGCCGCTGTTCGGTGCGAGTACCCCGGCACCCCGGGCCGCCAATGGCCACGGGCGCGGCAAACACCCGCCCGTCTAGCGGCTACGCGTCCAGCCGGACGAACTCATCTTGCCGGTAGAGCTCGACGCACTGGTGTCGCCTGATCTTGCCGCTGGTGGTGATCGGAATCGAGCCGGGCGACACCAGCACCAGATCCGCCACCTTCAGCCCGTGGGACTTCGAAATCGCCGAGGTGACTTCGCGTTTCACGCCGCGCAGCCGGTCAACGGCCTCCTCTTCGGAGTCGCCGCGCTTCTTCATCTCGATGATCGCGACCAGCTTTTCGACGCCCTTGTCGGGAACCGCGATCGCCGCGCACCGCCCCGCGGTGATCTCCTGGATCGTCGCCTCGATGTCGTCGGGCGAGTGGTTGCGCCCGTAGACGATCAACAGGTCCTTGATGCGGCCGATGATGAACAGCTCGCCCTCGGAAAAGAAGCCCGAGTCCCCGGTCCGCAGCCACGGTCCTTCGGGTGTCCCTTGCGATGGCTCGACGATCTTCGCCCCGAACGTGCGCTCCGTCTCCTCGGCTTTCTGCCAGTAGCCGGCGGCGACGTTCTCGCCGTGCACCCAGATCTCGCCGACCTTTCCCTCCGGACACTCCCGGCCCGTGTCGGGATCGACGATGCGGATCTGCATCGACTTCGGGTCGCCATAACTGACCAACGGTGTGCCGCTTCCGGTTTCGCACCGCTCCGCCTCGCCGCCAGGCAGTTTCTCGGCATCGAAGTGGCCGATCTCGGGTGGGTCCCCCACCCGACGGGTCGCGATGTATACCGTGGCTTCCGCCATGCCGTAGCAAGGCCGCAGCGCCCGGGTGTCGAAGTTGAAGCGGGCGAACCGGTCCGCGAATCGCTTGAGGGTCGCGGGCTGCACGCGCTCGCTGCCGTTGAGGACGGTGTGCACACCACCGAGGTCGACCCCGGCCATGTCGTGGTCGGAGGTCTTGCGCACCGCGAGCTCGTAGGCGAAGTTCGGCCCCGCCGAAATCGCGCAGCTGCTCTGGGCCAGCATGTGCATCCAGCGGGCCGGCCGCTGCAGGAATCCCACCGGGCTGGACAACACCGTCGGTACGCCGGCCAGGATCGGCATCAGGATCCCCAGCAGCAGGCCCATGTCGTGGTAGAGCGGCAGCCAGGACACCACCGTGGTGTCGGGCGGGGCGATCCCGCCCTCGGGCGCAAAGAAGTCACCCATGATCTGCTCGAAATTGGCGAAGACGTTCTTGTTGGACACCATGACACCGGCGGGCGTGCGGGTGGACCCGGAGGTGTACTGCAAGTAGATGAAGTCCGACCCGTCATTGGTGCCGGCGCGGGGTCGCGGGCCGGCCGGCCGCTGCCGCGTCTCGAGGTCCAGCAAATCGACTTCGACGATCGTCGGTGCGGATGCGTCCTGTTGCGACTGCACGGAAGCGCTGACCAGCTCTGTGACCGCGGACGTGGTGAGGACGACGGTGGGCGACGTGTCGGCCAGCACGGAGATGGTGCGTTCGTCGTGCGCCCCGCCATAGGGGACCGAAAGCGGAACCGCGACAAGGCCGGCCTGCAGGGCACCGAGAAAGCCCAGGACGTAGTCGAGCCCTTGCGGGGCCAGGATGAGCGCCCGATCACCGGTCGTTGCGCCCGCCCTGAGCTGCTCGCCCAGGTTGACCACGCGCTTGTACAACTCCGACCACGTCAGGGTGTGTGCGACGCCGTCCCAATCCTGCTCGTAGTCAAGGAATGTGAACGCCGCGTCGTTGGGCTGCAGGCTCGCGCGCTCGCGCAGCACGGCAGGGATCGAAGACTGAACCACGGGCAACACACTACCTTCGTCGAGAGCGTTTCTGGCCAGGAACGGCCAGGTTACAACCGTAACAACACGCCCTTCAGGCCGCGGCGACCCGCCCTGCCGGCACACATAAACTAGCGTGATCGCGGTGGACAACCGACTCGCACACATGGACCAGGCGTCCTACCTGGGTCTGCGGGCGCTTGGCTACGGGGCGCTGGTGCAGTTCATCTGGATCTACAACCGGCCGGTAGATCTTGACGGTTTGCGCCGTTTCCACCGCAATCTCGGATACGGGCTGTTGGGGCGGCTGGTCGAACCGTCCCCGCTGCCTTTCGCGCGCGATCGCTGGGTCGTGTCCAGGGGGCCGGACGACATCGAGGTCGCCCAAACACCGCGCCCCCGTGCAACTCTGAACGGCTGGCTTTATGAGCGGGCCTGCCTGCCGCTGGATCCCGAATACGGGCCCGGCCGGCACATCGGGGTGCTCCCCCTGGACGACGGCGGGGCAGCGGTCTGCCTGACGACGTCGCACACGCTGGTCGACGGACTCGGGATCCTGCGGGCGCTGGCGGATGCGGCGAACGGAAGGACCCGTTACCTCGGTTACCCCTATCCCCGCTCGCGCGCCCGCCGGCGGGCCATGGTGCAGGACGCCCGTGAAACCATCGCCTCGGCACCGGAACTGGCGCGGGCGCTCGCGGCCACGGTGCGCGTCGCGCGGCACCGGGGCAGGGACGTCTTCGCCTCGATGAGGTCGGCACCGCCGGCGCCGCGGCGAGCTGGCGACAACCAGCCGCCCGTCGTGGTGCCCTCACTGATCGCCTTCCTCGACCTGGCGGAATGGGATGCGTGCGCGAAAAGCGTTGGCGGAAACAGCTTCACGCTTCTCGCCGGATTCGCAGGCAGGCTGGGCGTGCGAATGGGCCGCGTTTGCGACGATGGAACGGTCACCCTGTCGTTCCCGATCAGCGATCGCACCCAGGACGATACGCGTGGCAACGCGGTGGTGTTCCCCACCGTTTCGCTCGACCCGACGCGGCTGCCCTCGGACCTGGGAGAAGCTCGTCTCAAGTTCAAGCAAGCGTTTGCCGACCTGGCCGGGATCACCGAGGAGCTCTTGGGGCCGCTGCCCCTGACCTCGCTGACCCCAAAGTGGGTGGCACGCAGGGCGGCGGGAATGGGGCTCGGCGCGGCCGCCCTCCCCATCGGTTGCTCCAATATCGGAGACATGCCCCCCGAGGTGATGCGCCCGGATGGCACCGACGCCGATTACGCGTCCGGAAGGTTGATCGAACCCGGCATCAGCAGGCGCGCCCTCGATCGCGTCGGTGGCCAGCTGTTTCTGGCTTCCGGGCGCGGCGTGGGGAAGATTTTCGTCGCGGTCAACGCCTACCTCCCGGGCCGGACGAACTCTCAGGACGCGCTGCGCGAGGACGTCTCACGCACGTTCGGCGAGTTCGGGCTGACCGCCGAGATTTTCGGCTAGCCTCCGGGCGCGCGGAAACTCGCGAAAGGGCGCCCGCATTAAGGTCTTCAGGTGCAACCGCCGCTGCGGCCCAAAGCTTGCGATTTCCACGACCAGCGCCAGCCATGCCGGAAACCACCAGAGCCGCGCCAGGATCCGGATGGAGCGCGGTGACACCGGATCGACGGCCAGCCAACTGAGGATGCGCAACTGGTCGAGCAGGTAGCGTCGGCTGGTCATCACGTGCGTCGTTTCCGTCCCCTTCATGTGGCTGCGCACCGACAACTCCCGGGGCACGAAGCAGACGGTCGATCGCAGCATCAGGCGCAACCAGAATTCCGCGTCGACCAGCTGGTAGATGTCGTTGCGGAGGCCCCCCGCCTCCAGCGCCAGCCGGCGACGAAACATCACGCAGGTCGGCTCCCCGACCCAGTTCTCTTTGGCGCCGCGCAACGCGACCTGGCGCACCAACGACGGCCCGTCATTGCGTTCCCGCAGGTTGCGAAAGTGCGTGTGCATTTTGCCGTACCGGCGCTGCCAGCGCTCGTCGTCACCCACCACCCGCCGCGGCGCGAACGCCAGCCCCACGGTCGGGTCGTCGAAGTACGGGGTGAGCGTCGCCAGGGCGCCCGGAAGCAGCCAGTCATCGCCGTGCACGAACTGGACGCACGTGCCGCGCGCCAGCTCCAGGCATTTGTTGTGGTTCCCGTTCAGGCCGAGGCGGGGTTGATTCTTCACCAGCCGGTCCCCGGGCCGCAGCAGCGCGGAGGCGATCGCGGCGCCGTCGTCGGTCGAATCGTCATCGACGACCACGATCTCGAAGTCGACGCCGTCCTGCTCAAGGATGCTGCGCAGGCAGCGCTCGATCGTGCCGGCGTTGTTGTACAGCGGCACGCAGACCGAAACGAGCGGGGTGGCCGGGGGACCGTCAGAGAGCGACAAGACCCTGGGTCAGCAGTATGAGCCCGGTGCCGCCGAAACTGACCTGCATGATTTGCTGACGGTATGTCCGCAGCCAGTCTTGCAGGCGCAGCATCAAGCTGAGGGTTTGCTCGGGCTTGGCCAGGTAGGCGACGAGCGGAATCTCGATGACAGCGAGCACCATGAGGGTGAACAGGATGAACGCGACGAACTGCGTGGTGATGGCCGCTCCCGAGGCCATGATGAAGGCGAGTAAAACCACGCCCTCGTACGGCGGAAATGACGAGGCGAGACCCACCACGAAGGCCGGCCATACCACGTCGGTGTTGAGCATTTCATGGGTGCGCGCGCCCAATCGCTGGAATACGCTGCGCTGACGCTCCTCCACCAGGGTGTCCGATGCGCCGCCGCCCGCCGGAGCCGCCGTCGCGGGCACCTGGGCCGCAGCCTTCGCCCGGGCGGTCATGACGGCGAGGACGACCAGCGCGAGCACGCCGAGGGTGATCTGAAGACGCGCGCCCTCGAGGAAGAATATTGCGGACCTGACCTGCGAAATCGCCGTTCCCACATTGCGGATGGCCACCAGCGCCGCCTCCCGCATCAGCAACAGGACGCCGACGGCAACGCCGACGCCCGCGACTATGCCGCCGAGCCAGAAGGCGAACAGGTTCAGCATCGGCCGCCGGCGCGTCAACAAGACGACCGCCAGCCCCAGCCGGACGGGGTCAATCGCCATCCCGAACCCGCATATCAGCACGAAAGTCCACATCAGTGGGGACGCTACCTTGCCGGGCCGTATCTCGTGGCGTAACTGGCGAATTCGTTCGTCAGGCGTATGCCTCTATGACGGATTCGGAACGCCCACAGTGCCGCAGCCGGCCAGGCATGACGGTCCTGACAACCGTCATTTTCGGGCCTGACGATCCGCTCCGCAACTCGGCGAGGTCGGGATTCACCGGGGGCTATGCTCAAGCCGATTTCGCGCGCTGTTCGTCGATGGAGGGGGCATGGCAGCCAATCCCACTGTCTCGGTGTGCGTGCCGATGTACAACAACAGCGCCACCATCGCGCGCTGCCTGCGCAGCATCCTGGAGCAGGAGGGCGTCGACTTCGAGATCGTGGTTGTCGACGACGATTCGTCCGACGATTGCGCCACGATCGCCACAACGATGCTGCGGCCCGGAGACCGGCTGGTGCGCAACGAGTCTCGCCTCGGCCTGAACGGAAACCACAACAAGTGTCTTGAGCTCGCGCGGGGCACGTGCATCCAGTTCGTCCATGGCGATGACTGGTTGCTCCCGGGAGCCCTGAAGGCCCTCACGCCTTGCTTCGACGACCCCGCGGTGGGGATGGCGTTCGCTCCCCGGCGTGTGGTGCAGGACGACAATCTCCCGTGGCGGCGCCGAGTGGGTCCCGCGCACAAGCACTTTTGGCGGCTGCGCGAGCGCAACAGCGGGCCCTGGCTGGTCGCGCAGCAGCTGGTGCGCGCCGGCGCGGGCAATTGGATTGGCGAACCAACGTGCGTGATGTTCCGCCGCCAGCTTGCCCTCGATGCCGGCGGTTTTCGGGGCGACATCTATCAGCTCGTCGACCTCGATTTTTGGTATCGCCTGATGGTCCGATCGACGGTCTGTTTCGTGCCGCAGGAACTCTCGGTGCGGACTCACACGGCGTCCAACGAATCGATGCACATCGTCAGAGCGGGGCGCAATTGGCTGGACCAGCTACGGATCCTCACGTGGCTCATCGTCGATCCGGCGTCGCCCACCTCAATCCGGATCATTGCCAGAGCCAAGTGGTCATTGACGTGGCTGGTTTTGCCTTTCCGCGTGCTGGTGTTTGGACCAGAGCGCCGGACACGCTTGAAGAGCTTGGCTAAGGCCCCGGTGAGCGAGTTCGCTCATGCCCGACGGCGGCTCGACGAGCTGGCTACGCCGGTGCCACCGGTGGCCTGACCCAGGTCGACGGTCCGCAACCGAGCCGGTCCAGGTTCGCCTGGATGAGCTCGTAGGGATAGTCGGTGCGCTGCTCGATGAAGTCGCGCAACCGCGCCATGGAGTCGTGCCAAGGGTCGTTGTATCGCGGCAAACTCGCCTTGAGAAAGGGAAATCGGAGGTGCTCGATCAGGCCGTCCCAGTAGTACAGGGTGTGGTTGAACGGTTCGCCGGAGAACTTGCGGGCCCACTGATGATCCGCTGAACGCGCATAAGTCGCCCGGATGGCGGCGACGGACACGAAGGGTTTCATGCTGAGCCCCGCATCACGAGCGCGCCTAGACAGGCCGATCTCGTATTGGTCGACGATGTTGACCTTGTCGACGATGTAGGTAAAGCCGTTCCAGAAGTCCTCGAGGAAGGGACGGGTCCGCGAATTGAGGTCCCACGCGAGGAAAAACGACTGCAGGTGGACGCCGAACTCCGCGCTTTCGATCGCGCCGTACATGTCGGCGCCGTGAAACGCGCTCCACATCTCCTCGATCGGAAAAAGCGGACCGAACACGCTGTCGTTGGCGAGGACCAGGCGGTCGAACTGATCGAGCGACCAGCCGCGCTGTCTGAGGATGGCCCACGCGAGGTGCCAGGAGCCGAAGTCCATGCATAGCGTGCGCCGCGTGTAGATGCCCGCGGATACGGAGCGGATGCGGGCAACGGATTCCGGACTGAGTCGTGGCGAGCCGGAGACGAACAGGATCGTCGCGCCCAGCTGGTACAGCGCCTTCAGATAATGGACGACGTAGGGGTCGACGACGCCCTGCGGGTCGAAGTGTGCGAACAGGACGAGCGTGCCGCGACCGGGCGGAGGCTGCGCTGGAAGCTCCTGATGCGTTTGGCGGACGAAGCGTAGGGCGTTGCCATGGAAGCGGTACGGCAGGGCGGCCACGTAGCGGCGGGCGCGGTCGGACTCGGCGCGCAGCCTGCTCGCCAGCTTCGAGGTCACCTCGCAGCGTCCAGCGCGTCACCGACGCGGAATTGGGCGTGCCTCACCATTTTTGCATGTTAGGACGGGAGGAGGTGCTTCGCTGATCGTGTTTCGGGGTGGGTCGTGTCGCTTCGTCGTCGCCACGGTCCTGTCGCGACTTCGTCCAGTCCTGTTGCCCCGGCATTGGGCGCGCAGGGCTCGGTTTGTGGCACGTCGACGTCATAGCGGACCCGGGGCGATTCCTGCCCGGGCCGACCGCTGCCGTCGCCGGCGGCCGTTCGATGCATGATTATTCGGCACGGAGGCCGACCGCAGGATTTTTGGTTGCGAGCGCGAAGAAGTCGGTTTTGGTGGTCGTCATGTCCGCAACCTCAAATCCAACGTGGTTCAGAACTTCTTCTATCAGCGACACGTCAAACACATGATGATGAAGAGTTCGGTTGCGAAAATTCTGCAGGCTTCGTTGCCTAAATTGCTCTAAGTCGCCCGCCGGCGGATCCATGCTTAGGTCGTGAAGCGCCAGGATTTCATCTAGATGGGTGAGATCGTCCTCGCCTGTGTCGCGGTTGAAGTCCTCCAACAGATGCTCGAATTTCGTGACTGGGCGTCGATGGTCGAAGTTGCTCTCTTTGTTAGGCAGAACAAGTATCATCACTCCCCCAGCCTTAATTACTCGCTTCCATTCGTTGAGAGCCTTGATGGGATTCGCGACGTGTTCCAGGCAGTTCGAAGACAGGAGGAAGTCATAGCGTGCGGCGGTGATTTCGCTCAGATCTGTGGCATCGGCAATGAATTGGCGCCCAGACTTCTTGTGGTAAAAATTAAAGTTATTTCCGGGGTTGATATTTCCTTCCCAGATGGTATCTCTAGAAAAGTTGACGCCATCGAGACCTCGAACGATTTGATAGAGGGGCAGCACAGTTTTGAAAAGCGCGCTCGGACCGCCCAACTCGATCCCATATTTGTCGCGGACGGACGAGTAATATTGGCGGCGGCCCGGAAATCGCAGTGAGACAAACCTCAAGTTGAAATAGAGGTCAATCATTGATTTTGACGTGAAATATTCGCTCACTGTCCGCGGCATCTTCTTCCTCTTCAATTCGAACGATCGGATTCGTTCCCCTGCATGCTCTGCCCGCCTCGGGGAAAGGGCGCCGGACTTCGCCCCCGAGGTCTCCGGGTTACGCAAAGCTTCCCATTTACGCCGGCCATGGTGACGAGGATCCTGTGATTGACTTCGATGTACCCGAGGTGCCGCGAGGGTCATCCGGCGGAGCCTCCCGAGCCGGGTCGTCGGCGCGGCGCAAGGGAGCCGGACGCCGCGCGTACGAGACAATAATCACCGCGCATGTAACCAGCCAGAGGAGCGGCGCGAGGAACACCGTGCTGCTGACAACTAGCGTCACAACGTGGGCCCGTATCGGTCCAAAATTATCCGGGACCAGCCGCGGCGGGCCAGGCAGCGCGATCTGCGCGATGCAAAGTGCCGCCGCCAGACTGACGCAAATACCGACTACACGACGATGGCCACCATCAGTCGCGGGCCCGTCGAAAATCCCGGTTCCCGGCGGTCCGCCCGGATCCCGGACCACCAGCGCGGCAACTGGCAAAACGAAGATCAAGTAGTAGGGGTTGGTCAGGGCTGGGAAGAGGGAAGCCGTGGCCACCAGGACGATGCCCACCATGACAGGAGGGATGCGCCGCCCAAGTGCCAAAACCGACACGACGACCACGACGACGACGACATACCCGATCATCGATCGCGGACCGGCAAGGAAGCCCTCCGGTACCGTGCCGCCGGTTTCACGGGCCTTGATGCCGTCGGGGACCATCAGGAACGCCTTCCCGAAGGACACGTTGGAGTTCGCGACAAGCGCCTGGCGAACAGCGCTACCGTAACCGAGGCTGTTGCGGATGGACCGCAATATTGTCTCCGGAAAGTCACGCGGCCACAGCAGGTACGCGGCCAGATTGGAGACCGCGATCCCGGCGAGCGCGATGCCACCCAACCGCCATCGCCGGGCCGCGAAAAGCGCGACAGCCAGCACGCCGAACTGTGGCTTCACCAGCGCGGCCAGGACCACCATGACCGCGACCAGGCCCCATCGCTGTCGGCAGAGCGCGACCAGGAAAGCCAACGCGATCGGCGCTACGAACCCCACCACGTTGCCTCGATCGATTACGACCCACGCCGGAATGGCTGCAGCGCCGCACGCCACGAAAACCAGTACCCGTTCTAGGCCCCGCGCACCGCGAGCCGCCCATACGGCGGGCGTAAAGACCGCGACCGTCAATACGAGCAGGTAGCCGAACAATCCGAGTCGCGGCGCGCCCAGCCATTTACCCAAATACCCGAAGATGACCGGCGGCACCATCCCGGCCGGCAAGTAGTTGCTGGTAGCCGGCTTGAAGTCAGGCGGAATGTACAACGGGTAGGGCTTCCAGGGGTCAGGCGCCATCCCAAGGCTCATCGTTATCGAATAGTCGCTGAAGCAGTGCCGACCCACCTTCATGGGCCAATCGAGGTAGCAGTCCTCTGGGACGAAGTTGATCAGGGAGGAAAGCACGTCGACCGAGTAGTACTGCGCGAGAACAACACCCGTCGCGAGCGAGACCGCCGACGCCAGCAGGACAGCGCCGAGCAAGATGGTGCGTTCGGACTGACCCGCAACCGCCGCAATCAGTTCCCGAGCCGGCGAGACCGCACCCCGCATCACATCGAGGAGTCGTTTCACTGAATCTCCTTGGGTCTCCTCCAGCCGACGGCGGAGCAGATTCCGCTTCCGCCCCCAGCTCAGCCGCTCGGAAGTTTAACCCGATCCCATCCAAGACGATCGGCATATGAAGGATTCGACCGGCGTCCGGGACAAAATCTGGCCCTCAACTCACGAGCGCTGCTTCGGATCCGGTTATCGCGCTGCCGCAGGCTAAGGTGATGGTGAAAGTTGTTGTACGCCTCCACGATCGCTACTGCTTTGGGCCGCGGTCGGCAAGCGCGTTAGCGCACCACCAGCCCCTTCGCTGACAGTGGGGGGAGAAAGCGAAACTGGCGTCAACGCCGAGGCTTGTCTGCCTTGCCGACCTCGTCGACGCCCGCGTTCACGGATCTAGCGCCGCAGTCGTCGTTGTCATTGCCGATGTGGCGCATCCGCCGTCCGAGCCAGCGGTAAACCGCGCGGCGACCGACGGCATTCACATGAGCCCTCATCTCGCCGACGAGAAGGTGGCGCCGACCAATTAGACCGGGGTGCGCGGCAGCGAACTCGCGGGTGAAGCCGATGGTCTGCTCAGCCTGCGCACGCACTAAGTGCACACTCCATTGAGATTGGCTGACCCGGAATGCCGCGAGTGAGCGGGGCACCGCGACGAGTGTTCCGCGCAGCAGCACCGCGAAGTAGGTCGCCTGGTCAATCAGGTAGGGGTAGCGACCGTCCCAGCCGCCCGCATCGGCCAATGTCGCACGCCGAAACAACACCGACGCCGGCTCGCCGAAGATGTTCGTCCCGGCCACCACAGTCCGCCGGATAGCCTCGGCGCCATCGACCTCACCGCGGAGCCCGGCCAAGCCACGGTTGCGCAGCACCGTCGTTCCCGCAGCATCGATGACGTCCCTCGGGCTGGCGGCCATCACTGCCGCCGGGTGCGCGTCCAACGCCGCCACCTGTTCGGCCAGGCTGTCCGGCGAGAGCAAATCATCGCCACAGACCAGTTTGATGAAATTGCCCGTCGCCAGATTAGTGACGGCATTGAAATTCGCTGGCCCACCGCCACCAGAAGCCAACCGGCTCAACCGAACCCGGTGGTCGGCGGTAAATTGCTGCAACACTTCCCAGGTGCCGTCATTCGAGCTGTGGTCAGACACCACCAACTCGAAATCGGTGAAGCTCTGGGTCAAAATCGAACGCATGGTGGCGTCGATGAAGGCGACACTGTTGTACGAAGGAACGACAACCGATACCCGTGGCGTCACGAATCGCCTTGCAGTTGCTCAGTCAGGCCGAGCTCAGCGGGGCTGCGGCGGAACGAGAATCCGCGGTGAGCAAACCAGCTGTACACCACGGTCACGCCAGCGATCGCGAACTGCGAGGCCAACACCGGCCAGCCCAAGACCTCCACCAGCACCGGCAGCGTCACGAAATTGAAGCCCAGAGTCGACAGATTGACCACCTCGAACCTGGCTAGATCGCGAACCACATGACCGGTTACCCGAAAGACGAACTTGCGATAGAGGACGAAGGCGCATAGCACGGCAGCAATGTGTGCGCATACCAGTGCACTCAGATATCCGGCTGCTCCCCGAGGGAAGAGCCACAAGAACAATATGAACCAAACCGCTCCGATTGCGGTGTTCATGCCACCGACGAGGAGGAAAGCGACCCGCTGATCGCGAATCAACCGAAACAGCGGGCCGGGAACACCGGTCATTCCCGCTGGCGGACGAATCTGCTCCCCGTCCCCTGCGAAGGCGTCGAGGCTCATCGGGCCCCGCCTACGCGGACGGCTTGGGCGGCCCGGCGTACATAGCGCCCGCTCGGTCCGCGGCGGCGACGGAGCCGTCGACGCCCCCCACCATGTCGCGGATCAGAAACAGCGGCCGTCCCTTGCTCTGGTCATACATGCGCCCCAGATAGGCTCCAATGATGCCGAGCATCAAAAATTGCACACCCGTCAGCAGGCCGATCGCGGCCATCAGCGAACTCCAACCGGGAACCGTCTGACCAAGGAGGGCGCCGCGGATCGAGTTGATGGCGGCGGCGAAACCAATGGCCGCCATCACCCAGCCCAGTATCACCGACAACCTGAGCGGGACCATCGAAAACGACGTGATGGCGTCAGCTGCGAATCGCACCATCTTTGCGAATGGATACTTACTCTCACCCGCCGCCCGCGCGTCACGATCATAGACCAGCGGCACCTGCTTGCCGCCGATCCACGACACCATTCCCCGGACGAACCGGTGACGTTCAGGCATCGCGATCAGAAGGTCCAGCACACGACGCGAAATCAAGCGAAAATCGCCTGTGTCGCAGGGTATTTCAACGTCAGTCATGCGGCCGATAACCCGGTAGAAGATTGCAGCGGTCGCCCGCTTGAGCATTCCATCGCCTTCACGCCGGCGGCGCTGTCCATAGACGACGTCGGCACCCTCGTCCATCAACGCCATCATGTCGGGCAACAGCTCGGGCGGATCCTGCAGGTCGGCGTCGATGACCAACACACGGTCGCCGCGGCACACGCTCAGCCCCGCAGTGAGCGCGAGCTGATGCCCATGGTTGCGCATCAGCCGGACCCCGACGACCCGGGAATCTTCGACGGCCGCCTTTTCGATAATTTCCCAGGTCCGATCGCTCGAACCATCATCGACCAGGACCAACTCGCCGCTCCCGCCCAATGAATCCAACACACCCCCGACCCGGCGCAGAAACAGCGGCAGCACGTCCTCTTCGTCGTAGCACGGTGCCACCACCGAGACTGCCGGACGAACCAACACAGTCATGGGCGTTAATGTAAATCTCAGGTTCGCTTGGCGTGCGACTTTCGAGATTCTCGCGCGCCGATTTCAACGGACGGTAACAACACGGTCACGGACAGGCGCAGCGGTGCCGTTCTGAGCAGGGAGGATGCTTCGATCGCCTCTGCGACGCCGGACACGGCGGCGTTTCCCGAGTCGATTTGGTCGCCACGGCGCTCCGGGCGGCCTGTTCCCACGCCAACCTCCCGAGAGTCAAGTATCGTCGCATTCTGTTGCCCGGCCGCCCGGTAGCCGCCCACGTCTTGGCGAGCTGGGCACAAGGTCAAGGGAGATCAGTGCGAAGCTTCATCCAAAACCTGCCACACCCGATCGCCAACAGCCTCTTCATGGTGCGGCGGTTGCGGACGAGCTTTTACGAAGACGGGCTCTTCACAACAACCAATGCGGACTTCCGCAACACAGAACACTTCAAGCGTGTCTACGCGGCCGCAAAGTCCACCGGGTCGTTCGGCAGGTGGAATGTCCGCTGGCGCATCCATGTTCTGTGCTGGGCCGCCAACCACGCCTCCGCGATCGAAGGTGACTTCG
Organism: Mycobacterium interjectum; assembly: GCF_900078675.2. GTDB lineage: Bacteria > Actinomycetota > Actinomycetes > Mycobacteriales > Mycobacteriaceae > Mycobacterium > Mycobacterium interjectum. The sequence continues at coordinate 589,504 of NZ_LT546237.1, read as the reverse complement.
TCGAATGCGGGGTCGACCGCGGTGGAACGGCGATGGCGGTCATCACGCATACCAACTTCATCCGCCTCGGCAAGCGCTTCTGGCTCCTGGATACGTTCAAGGGATTTGACCGGTCCAAGCTGACGCCGGAGGAGGCGTCGCACGCCGGCTACATGGATTACTCCGACTGCTTCGAGCAGGTGAAAAAGAACTTCGCCGGCATGGATTTCGTCCGGCTGGTTCGCGGCCCGGTTCCCGATACGCTTGGAGACGTCACCAGCGAAAAAATCGCCTACCTGCATCTCGACATGAATTGCATGGCCCCGGAAATCGCGGCGCTTGAGTATTTCTGGCCCAAGATTTCGCCCTTCGGCATCGTCGTCATGGACGACTACGGATGGCCACGTCACTACCAGCAGAAGATCGGTTACGACCGTTTTGCCGAAGAAAGAGGGCTGCAGATTCTGCGGCTGGCGACCGGAGGACAAGCTATCCTCATCAAACCGCCGGAATCGTCGCGACGTTAACGCTGGACGGGCCGCCGGTGCTACACCGACGGTTCGTGGTGCGCGACCGAGGAGTTCGCGCAGACAGAGTCGATAGTGCGCTCGTCTAGCTTGTTTGTTTCCGTACCCCTGGCTGAGCAGCTGCTGGCCCAAGCGAAGGACCGAGGCGTACGAGGTGGTCGGCCCGAATGGGCTGCTGAATCAGTTGGCCACGAACCCTGCTCGAGACCGCGCCGGATGCCGAGATGACCGAGCACCTGGGTTCCGGCAAGCACGACCCCGCCGGCCGCGGCAGCGGGAACTCCCGCAACGGCACCCGGGCAAAGGCGGTGCTCATCGAGGTCGGCCCAGTCGAGATCGAAGTACCGCGCGACACCAACAGCGGCTCCGAGCCGCAGATCGTCAAGAAGCGTCAACGACGCCCCACCAAGCCCCAAATAACGCGCCTTTCCACTGCGACTGACCGGTTTTGGCAGTCCTCGGCCATCGCCGAGTCAAGATTTCGTGATTCGCCACAAACCAGGCTCTGATGTCGGGATCACCGTGTGGCCGGCTGGGACATACTTGGCCACGGGTAGCGCCGGATCACAGCTGAACAGATAGCGATAGTCGTTGACGTTCGCATGGGTCCACACGTCAAGCTTGTTGTCGCGCAGCATTAATCCGCGTCGATCAGCGAAATACAGGGTTGTGGGGTCCCAATCGCACCCCACGACGAGGATCAAATCATTGCTGTGGGTCGCGGCCCGTATACGCTCGCCGCCAGGGTCCGGTGCTGGTGATCTCAGCCATTGCATCACGTCTTGGGGGACAGCTGAACCCAGGACGATCAGTACGGTTCCGGCTGCCGCGACCCATGCAGTATTCGCGCGGATTCGTTGAGAAAGAGCAACTATCGCAATCCCGACGCCGGCGATGATCGCAGGGAAGACCGCAATCAGATAGTAGCTGTGCACGTGGTATAGGTTTAAAAACAACAGCGGCGCGGACGCAGCGGTGGCGAGCCAGCCAGCGCGGCGAATGCGCTCAATCCTCGTCGGCGCCAGAATGATCCCGAGCACAGCGAGAACCATTCCTAACGCCAACGGCCCCGCGATTTCACTGTTGATCCGTACGACAATTGGCTCATAGGCACGTAGGTCAAGGCGCTGGTCAAGCGTCCCAAAATTCCAGTCGTTCAAACTGGCGCTGGTCAAGAACTGCGTCAACGGATTGCGGTTCTTCACGGCGTCGCCGTACCGAACCCACCAAAGCCCGGCCGCGGCGCCAGGTATGGGGCCGACTAGAAATCCGGCGATGATGCGGCTCCACGACCGCGCTATGAGGTACGCCGTCGCGGCAGAGACCGCGAGAAGCACACACCACGCCGGTGGAGTAGTGGCTTTCACCAGGAAGGCCAACCACGCGCTCATCGCGCCCAACAAAAGTCCGACACGCGAAGCGGTGCGAAACCACGCGTCGAGGCCGACGACCATGCCGAGAGAGAACGCGACGGAAGGAAAGTCGACGAGCGCGGCTGCGCCCCACGCTAATCCGAACGGCGAGAACTCAAACAGCGCAAGTACGACAATTGCGGCCAGCCGCCCGTGCCAGCGCAGAATTAACACCGACAGCAAAATTGCAGAGGCTTGAAATCCTGCCAACCCGACAGTCCGCATCGCCGCATCCGGCGCAACGCCTAGACGAATCAGGACCGCACCAAACGCTTGAGCTAGCGGGAACTCCATCGGCACATCGCTGTTTGGCCCGAAAATCGGCAGCGGTGTGTGCAGCAGGTTGATGCCGTGCCGAGCGTATTCCAGTGCCACATATCCCGTCTGGGCCTGACGGAAACCGTGCATCTCGTGGAGCCCGTGCCCCAGTTGCGGGATGCGGATTAGCGTCCCAACTGCGAACAAGCCGGCCAGCCATCCCGATAAGGGTTTGAACGGCACCCTGAGCCAGTTTTTCAAAACGTTCGGTTTGGAAGTAGCTAGGTCGGCCGTCTCGGTACCCTCGTCAGATGAAGTCATGAATCCTCCGAGACTTCGTGTAATCCACCCGTCCCGCCGCAGCGCCCCAAAACCTGAACCACCATAAAAGCGTGGAACGCTCTCGCCGAAAATCGGCGCCTGCCCGAATTCGCTTAGCCGACATCGAGTTTAGTGGTCAAAGCCGGCTGGAGATCATCACTTCGGCGCCGCCGCAAGAAATGCAGCACACCGATCGAGGTCAGCACACCACCGGTCCACCGCAGCAGCGGGCCCCGCATGGCCAGCCCGTACCAGTGCAGATACGCGGGCAGCCAGCCGACCAGGTCGAACTTACTTGTACCAGCCGTTCGGTCAGTCCAACTGCTGGGGACCTCGTCAACTCGGTAGCCGAGCAGATGCGCCTTCGTTGTCAGCTCCAGGCCCACCTCGAACCCACGTACACTCTCGACTGCGACGTCCTCGAGAAACCGCCGGCTGTAGGCGCGGAAGTTGGTGGTGGCATCGTGGGTCGGCACCCCGCCCATGTAATGCAGGCTCAATCCGGCGGTCCGCGACATCAGTGTCTTCAGCCGAGGGCCGCCAGTCTGAGAGCCGCCGGGCATGTAGCGTGACCCGCTGACGATGTCTGCACCCTCGTCACGGATCTTGGCTGCCATCAATGGAATTACCGAGGGCGGGTCCGAAAGGTCGGCCATGCTGGTGACGACGACGTCGCCGCGTGCGGCCGCGAACCCGGCGATCAACGCATTGGCCACACCCTTGCCCAAAGAGTTTCGGACGAGTCGCACGGTAGTCGGCCGATCGGCCATGGCGGCGAGCGCCGGCAGGGTGCTGTCTTCGTCGAAGTCGTAAACCACCAGAAGCTCATGGGGGATAGTTGCCAACGCCTCGGCAAGTCTCCTGACGCAGACTTGGATGTTCTCGCCCTCGTTGTAGACCGGGATCACCACGCTTACCAAACGCTGGTCACCGATGTCGGGTCCAGTTCGGGGCTTGCGAGCGCGAATCACGAACTGCTTTCCGAAGATTGGCCACGCAATCCTGGAACGCAGATACAACCGCACCAAGAAGGGCGCTTGCGGCAGCGGCGAGGACGACGTGTACGGCAGGAAGCGGTCATAACTGTCCACCACCTCGAAGTCGCAGGACGCCAGCAACTCGATGAGTGAACGATCGCTGATCGGAACGGTGTGGTCCCAGAAGTCCCAATAATCGCCGTCAACGAAGCGAATATTCGGCCCCATCGCGATGAAATGGCCGCCCGGTTTGAGCACCCGGCGGACTTCGGCGACGGTACGCTCGACTTCCTCCTTGCTTTGGAGGTGCTCCAGCAAGTTGCTGGTGAAGACCACGTCTACGGAAGCCTCGGCGAGGAAACCGAGGTCGTCGGCGCGCTGGTGATGGAACTCGATGCCGGGCTCAAGCATGCCTGCACTGTCCGGGTTCAGGTCGACGCCAATTCGGCGTGCGGCGCTTACCTGATTCAGGAACTCACCGTAGCCGCACCCGAGGTCCACCACCGTATCGCTGCGTCTGATCCATGCCTGGAAGAAGTCGCGGACCAACACGGCCCAAATTGCCAACCGCGACTCGCGAGCGTGGCCGAAACGATTGCGGTAGAGCTGTTGCAGGTAGGGCTTACCCGCGATGCGCATGGCACCCCAATGGCGACAGCCAGAGCACTTCAGATGGTCCCGGCCTCGACGGCGTTGACAATCCACGGTATGACCTCGTCCAGCATGGACTCGAGTGTGGTTGTCGCCTCGAAGCCGAGAACCTCGGACGCCTTGTGGACATCCGGCGAGCGCAGCTGGACGTCATGTTCGAAAGGCGGGTCGCTCTCGTAGCGAAACGGAGTGTCCGGGCGCATCTTTTTCCAGATCACTTCCGCCAGCTCCAGCACGGTGGTGGCTTGAGGCGTCGAGAGGTTGAAGTCCCCGTTCAGCGCGGCCGGATGCTCCATGCAGGTGCGGATGCCGCGCGCCAGGTCGCCGCCGTAGGTGTAGTGGCGCACCTGGGTGCCGTCGCCGAGGATGTGTAGGGGGTCCTGACCCTTTGCCACCTTCTGGATGAGGTCGGGCACGACGTGGCTCATCGCGAGTTTGACGTTGCCGCTGGGAATTTCGCGGCCGCCGAGCGCTCGCTGCTCACCGGTACCCACACAGTTGAACGGGCGGATGATCGTATACGGCAGGCCATACTGCTCATAGGCACCGTGCGCGAAATACTCGCAGGCCAGCTTCTGAAAGCCGTAAGTGCTCGTCGGAGGCGGACACTCGGTGATGTGCTTCTCCGGCGTCGGGAACACGGTGGCGTTTTCGAACACCATCGAGGAGCTGATCACGTTGATCTTCTCGAGCCATCCTTTACGGTAGGCATAGATCGCGGCGTCGAAATGGGCGGCGGCGATGCGTTCGTTCTCGGCCAGCAGGTCATAGGCGTACTCGTGGAAGTACGTGATGCCGCCGATGCGGGCCGCGCTGGCCACCAGCTGGTCGCACCCCTCGATCAGCTGGAACATCAAATCCACGTCTTTGACGTCGCCCTCGACGAAGGTGTAACGCGGGTGATCGTCGTAGGTCTTCTTGACCTTGCCGTATTTGGAGTAGTTGTCGATTCCGACGACCTGGTGGCCGGCGCGCAGCAGCTCGTCGACCACGTAGCCATTGATGAACCCCGCGCTACCCGTTACGAGAACTTTCACTGCGCCTGCATTCCCGCGCCCAGCGTCGCCAACGGGGTCCCGTTGGGCGCGTCGGCTTCCGCCGCGCTGACATCCAGGCAGCCCCACACGTCCTCGACGATCTTGTCCCGCGGAATCTGCAGGCCTCGGTAAATCGAGTGGGGCACACCGATGACGATGACGTCCGCACGGCCCAGAACGGCGTCGAGCGCGTAGTAATCCGGGCCTTCCAGGAATGGGTCGTGCAGCATCACTTTCTTGGCCTCCAGCATGAGCAGATGCCGGAGTTTGAAGCTGAGCGAATCGCGCGTGTCGTCGCAGTCCGCCTTGAACGTCATGCCGAGGAGACCAACTGTCTTGTCGCGCAAGTCAACGCGGCGCTTGAGCATGTTGACGATAAACTGCGGCTGGCCCTCGTTAATCAGCATGGCCGCGTGCCCCAGCATGAAGTTGTTGTTGCTGAACGCGGCCAGCTGCATGGTGTCCTTCAGCAGGCAGGGGCCCGCCGCCAGCCCGGCCCGGGGCAGGCTGTCGACGCGAGCGTTCTTGTAGGTGGCGGCGTGGTGGACGCGGTCGAAGTCGAGTCCGGCCTCGCGGCTGAGCAGATAGAACTGGTTCGCGACCGCGAACTGGATGTAGCGGTAGGCGTTGCAGAACAGCTTGGCCAGCTCGGCCTCCTGCGGTTCCACCTCGATGATCTCGCTCGTTATTTGCGAGAACAGCTCGCGCACGATCCGGCGCCCTTCGGCGTCGAAGCCGCTGGTGATCTGCGGAATCACCCTCAGCTCGCGTATCGAATGGCCCTGGGCGATGCGCTCTGGGCAGAAGGTGACGTGAACGCCGATCCCCCGCTCGGCGAACATGTCGTGGACGCGCTGGCTCAGCCCGGGGTAGACGGTGCTTCGGAGGACCAGCGTCTGCCCGTCGCGGAAGTACGGACTGATCTCGTCGATGATGCGAAAGAAGGTGTGCGCCTGCGGCGTCAGGTATTCGTCGACCGGCGTGCCGACGACGCAGATCACGATGTCGGAGTCCCTGACCGCCCACGAATCGGTGGTCGCCGAGATGCGCCCGGTCGGCAACAACCGCTTGAGCAGTTCTTCGGCGCCGTTCTCAACGAAGGGCATCCGGCCGGCCATGATGGTTTTCAGGGCATTGACGTTGGTGTCCAGAATGTCTACGTAGAAACCCTCGTCCGCAAGCACCAGCGCCAGCGGAAGCCCGACATGCCCGGCTCCCCCGATGATGCAGATTCGTTTGTCGGGTTGGGTCACCATGTGAACCGCCGCCTCCCCTTGATCCCCATCGTCCGACAGCTTCGGCCCGATGCCCGGTGCCTTCAACGCTCATGGCTATTTTCTGGTGAAGCCTACGAGCTGGCGTATCCGAACGTGAGCGTTTTCAGCAATCCGGCCCAGATCGGAAACGTCGCCGAAACTTTCCGTTCGTAGGGGTGATCGCGAAGTGCGAGGCCGACGCTGTGTACCTGCTCTCGCAATGGCGCGGGTGTGATCGCATCCCCACCTGGTGGGGATGCCGGCGATACTTGCCTCAGCGCGTCTTGATGCCGATAAACATTCCCCGCAGCTGCGGGAAATAGGAACCACCGAGCAAGGACTCGGCAATGCTTGGTTCGAGGTGGTCGTACTGCTCCATCACCACATCGAATCCAACGTCTTTGATCGCTTGGAGCAGGTGCTCACGTTGAATCCAGAAAGACCGACGATTGTCCCAAGAAGCCCACCGTGCGGTTTCGCGTCGACTGAATGACCGCTCGTCCTTGAACTCGGTAAACCATCGGCCAGGTACACCTTCGTGTTCGGCCGGCGCCGATAATAGGAAATTCACCGGGTCGCGTTTTAACAGCAATCTATCCCATGCTTGTCGCAATCTCGTACTCAATCGGAGCCTTGCGTCAATGGGATGGATAATAGAAAATTGTGTTTGCAGAATCAAAAGCTTTCGGGTCACCGACGACAGCGTTCTGAGGTATTGCATCGGGTACTCAAGATGGTAAAGCAACCCGCTACAAAACACTGCGTCGAAAACCCCATGGTTAGCGATGTTCAAGGCATTGTCTTGGATGAACTCCAGACTGGGCAGGTTCGTCTTCGACTTGACATAGTTGCAAGCTGCTATGTTTAGCTCACGCACCTCGAGGCCGAGGACTTGAATCCCATGCGCGCGAACTCAACCGCGTATCCGCCCTCGAGGCAGCCGATATCAACCAAGCGCAGTTGAGTTTTATCCCCCGGGAAGACCGCCTCCAGGATATTGCGCGCCGATATGCAATACGGATAGTCGGCCATCGATAGCTTCGATTCGGGTTTAGTGAAAGTCCCATCGTCGAGACGGATGTTGTGATGAGTAAATTGCACCTGATCAGTAAATTTTGGAGTCATATCTGGTTTGCCCGATCGTTGTGGCGCGAAGATTTTGGCGCTCGCATTAGCGCGAAGTCGCGCGAGCGCGTCAACGGATTAATGGTGGAATAGAAAGGACCCGGACCACATTGGCGCAAAACCTAGAGTTGCCCCGCCGAGCCAGCACGTTCGGGTCGAGTCCGGACGGCGACAGATTAAGTCTGCGAGCAGCCGTCGGCGGATCCGCCCAACCGTAGAACATTGGCAATGCACCCCTCCCGCCGAAACCCGGAGTGCTCAACCTTACAGGTCCGAGCCGCCGACAGTGACGTCACCGATCTCCGCTGTGAGCCTGCTTCTATTCGAAAGTAGTCGTTTTCGGCAACAAAGATGGGGTTCCACGCTCTCTATGGTGTCCGTGCCAAGTGCGGAGCCAACACAGCTCCTAGGAAAGTAGAGCTAGCCGGCGACCGCTCCGTGCTCCGAGAACGGCGCCCGACCTCGGTCACGACCGCAAACCGCGCTTGCGGACCTTCGCGGCGGCCCCGTGAATCGGCTTGTAGATCCCGACGAACGCGCGTGATCGGTCGCACCAATGGCGTCAGCGGCCGGTTGTGCACCAGCGCAAACGCGACTCCCGCCGCCGGGCAAGACCGACCGGCCGAACCGCGCGCCGAATAGACTACGAACGGTCACCAACACCAGCCGACGGATACTGCGTTTCGGATCCGAAATCTGACGGTTCCGCGGCGGCAATCCACCAGTAGAGGGCCCGACGTTGTCGTGCACATGGCCGCCAAGTCGCTGGTCCGCAAGTCGTACCGCGACCCGCGCCACACGTACGAGACCATCGCGGTGGGCACGCTCAACGTGCTCGATGCTGTCGCGGCGACCCGTTGGGTGCGCGCGCACGTCATCGTCACCACCGATAAGGTCTACCGCAAAATTGAAAGTCGGCTTGCGCCTGGAAGATTCCTGGGCCGGCCTGCGACGCTAGCCGGCGACGGCTCCGGGCTCCGAGAACGGCGCCCCGAACTCGGTCACCGGCTGCAAACCGCGCTTGCGCACCTTCGCGGCGGCGTCGCGGATCAGCTTGTAGATCCCGACGAACGCGGCGTGGTCGGTCATCACGAACGGTGTCAGCAGCCGGTTGTGCACCAGCGCGAACGCCACCCCCTCCGCGGGGTTGGCCCAACCGACCGAACCACCCAGCCCGACGTGACCGAAGCCTGGCATCACGTTGCCGATCGGCAGACTGTGATAGCCCAAGTGGAAAGCCAACGGCACGAACAGGTTTCGGTCCGGCCGCAGGCTCCGCCGACCGGTCAGTCCGGCCACCAGCTCACGGGACAGGAATTGGGTGCCGTCGATCTCGCCGCCGTTGGCGATCGCCCCGTACATCCGCGCGAGGGCGCGGGCCGTCACCACGCCATTGGCCGCCGGGATCTCGGCGTCCAGCAACGGGATCTCACCCTGGGCGGCGGCGATGAAGCCCGGGAAGTACATGGACCGCCATCCACCGGACAACTCGTGGGCAACCTTGCGCGTCACGAAGGTGAGGACCGGGTTGCCGACGAGGTTCTGCGGCATGATGATCTGCGCCGCCCGCGTCGGGGACTCGGCCGGCGGCCGGCCCAGATACATTCCGTCGGTGCCCAACGGCTCGGCGAGCTCCTCGCGGATCAGCGTGCGCATGCCCTTGCCCGTCACGCCCCGGGCGAGCCCGGACATCAGCCAGCCGAAGGTCAGCGCGTGATACGCGGATTTGCCCAGCAGGCGTCCCGGCGACGCGGCCGCCAGCCGCTCTTCCATCAGGACGTGGTCCAGCAGGTCTTCCTGAGTGGCGCCGCGCAGGCCCGACAGCCCTGCGTGGTGTCTCATCACCTGCCGCACGGTGAGTTCGGCTTTGCCGTTGGCCCCGAACTCCGGCCAGTACTCGGCGACGGGAGCCTCGTAGTCGATGAGGCCGCGGTCGGCGAGCCGGTGGATGACGGTGGCGGCCATGCCCTTGGTTGCCGAGAACACCATCGGGGCGGTGTCGGCCGACCATGGCACGTGACCGCCCCGGTCCTCCCAGCCGGTCCACACGTCAACGGCGGGTTGACCGTCCACGTAGACGGCCAGCGCCCCACCACCGAACCGGCGGGCCGGGAACATCGTGGAGAAACTGCGAACGACGCAGGCGAAATGTGGGTCCGCCGCACCGGACACACGGTGGCCTGCGTCAGGGCCATCGTGGACGGGGACCGCGCGGCGAGCGACCCGAGACTCCATTGTCACAGTATTGAATTTACTTGCATTCCATACTGTCCGTAGGGGAAACGGCGGCTAATTTACCTTTCCGTTAGGAAGACGCGGCCGTAAGTATTTGCCGGGCCGCCAGCGCCGGGGTCAGCTCCCCCGCCTTGACTTGGCGTTCCACGTCGGCGCGGATTTTGCGCACGGCCGGGTTGGACAGCACCCGGTCCAGCACGGCGTCGCGGACCATCTGCCAGGTCCAGTCGACTTGCTGGGCCCGCCGGCGCTCGTCGAGTTCCCCGGCGTCGGCGAGCACCCGGCGATGGCGCTCGATCGTCTCCCACAGCTCGGCCAACCCGGCTCCCTCCGTCGCGCTCATGGTGAGAACCGGTGGCCGCCAAAGCGTTTCGCCCGGATGGATCAACCTGATCGCTGCGGACAGCTCCCGCGCGGCCTTACGCGCCTCGGCCAGGTGCTCCCCGTCGGCCTTGTTGACCACGACAATGTCGGCCAGCTCCAGCGCGCCCTTCTTGATGCCCTGCAGCTGGTCGCCGCTGCGCGCCAGCGTCAACAGCACGAAGGTGTCCACCATGTTGGCCACCGCCACCTCGGACTGGCCCACGCCGACCGTCTCCACCAGGATCACGTCGAACCCCGCGGCCTCCAGCAGCACGATGGCTTCCCGGGTGGCCTTGGCCACCCCGCCCAAGGTGCCCGACGTCGGTGACGGGCGGATGTAGGCGTCGGGGTGCACCGCCAGGCGCGCCATCCGGGTCTTGTCGCCGAGGATCGAACCGCCGGTGCGCGTCGACGACGGGTCGACGGCCAGCACCGCCACCCGGTGGCCTCGCTCGATCAGGTGCATGCCGAGCGCCTCGATGCTGGTGGACTTACCCACCCCGGGGACCCCGGTGATGCCGACGCGGTGAGCGTTGCCCGCGTGGGGCGTCAATTCCAGCAGCAGCTGCTGCGCCTTCTCGTGGTGGTCGGCGCGAGTGGACTCCAGCAGCGTGATGGCCCGCGGCAGCGCCGCGCGGTCGCCACCGAGGACGGCCTTGGCGAGTTCCTCTACGGAGCCCTTCATATGGCACGCGCCGAGCGTGACGTCACGGCGAAAAATCGGGCCGATTCTCGCCATGACATCACGTTCGCGGAAAGCATTGGCGACGTCACTGGCCCAGGTCATACCCCAGCCGCTCGGCGAGCTTGTGCAGCAAGCCGATCGCGGCGTCGGCGATCACCGTGCCGGGCGGGAAGATGGCGGTGGCCCCGGCGGCGTACAGCTCGTCGAAGTCGCCGGGCGGGATGACGCCGCCGACCACGATCATGATGTCGGGCCGTCCGACCTCGGCCAGCGCGTCGCGCAGCGCCGGCACCAGCGTCAGGTGGCCGGCGGCCAGCGAGGACACCCCGATGACGTGCACGTCGTTGTCTGCGGCCTGGCGGGCCACCTCCTCGGGCGTGGAGAACAGCGATCCGACGTCGACGTCGAATCCGATGTCGGCGAACGCCGTCGCGATCACCTTCTGCCCGCGGTCGTGGCCGTCCTGCCCCATCTTGGCCACCAGAATCCTGGGCCGGCGCCCGTCGGCCTCGGCAAATTTCTCGACCAGTTCGGTGGCGGTGGCGATGTTGGTGGCCTTTCCGGCTTCGTGACGGTAGACCCCGGCGATAGTACGGATCTCCGCCTGGTGACGGCCATACACCTTTTCCAGCGCGTCGGAGATCTCGCCCACGGTCGCCTTGGCCCGGGCCGCGTCGATGGCCAGCGCCAGCAGGTTGTTGCCCAGGCCGTCCTCACCGGCGCGGCCGGTGGCGGCGGCGGCGCGGGACAGCTCCGCCAGGGCGGCGTCGACGGCCGCGGCGTCCCGGTTGGCCCGCAGCTCTTGCAGTTTCGCCAGCTGCTCGGCACGCACGCGGCTGTTTTCGACCTTGAGAACCTCGATCTGCTGGTCCTCGTCGACCCGGTACTTGTTCACCCCGATCACCGGCTGCTGGCCCGAGTCGATGCGGGCCTGGGTGCGCGCGGCGGCCTCCTCGATGCGCATCTTGGGGATGCCGTCGTCGATGGCCTGCGCCATGCCGCCGTGCTCGGCGATCTCGGCCATGTGGGCGCGGGCCGCCTGCGCCAGCCGATGGGTCAGCCACTCCACGTAATACGAACCGCCCCACGGGTCGATGGGCCGGGTGGTGCCCGACTCCTGCGCCAGCACCAGCTGGGTGTTGCGCGCGATCCGGGCGGAGAAGTCGGTGGGCAGCGCCAACGCCTCGTCGAGGGCGTTGGTGTGCAGCGACTGGGTGTGCCCCTGGGTGGCGGCCATCGCCTCGATGCAGGTGCGCGCGACGTTGTTGAAGGCGTCCTGGGCGGTCAGCGACCAGCCCGAGGTCTGCGAATGTGTGCGCAGCGACAGCGATTTGGGATTCTTGGCGCCGAAGCCCGACACCAGTTCGCTCCACAGCAGCCGGCCGGCCCGCAGCTTGGCGACCTCCATGAAGAAGTTCATGCCGATGCCCCAGAAGAACGACAGCCGGGGCGCGAACCTGTCGATGTCCAGGCCGGCGTCCAGGCCCGCCTTGATGTAGTCGACGCCGTCGGCCAGCGTGTAGGCCAGCTCCAGATCCGCTGTCGCACCGGCCTCCTGGATGTGGTAACCGGAGATCGAGATGGAGTTGAACTTCGGCATCTTGGCGCTGGTGTAGGCGAAGATGTCGGAGATGATGCGCATCGACGGCTTGGGCGGGTAGATGTAGGTGTTGCGCACCATGAACTCTTTGAGGATGTCGTTCTGGATGGTGCCGGCCAGCTTCTCCGGCGGCACCCCCTGCTCCTCGGCGGCCACCACATATAGGGCCAGGATGGGCAGCACCGCGCCGTTCATCGTCATCGACACCGACACCGCGGACAGGTCGATGCCGTCGAACAGCTGTCGCATGTCGAGGATGGAATCGATTGCCACACCGGCCATCCCGACGTCACCCTGGACGCGTGGGTGGTCGGAGTCGTAGCCGCGGTGGGTGGCCAGGTCGAAGGCGACCGACAGACCCTTCTGGCCGGCGGCGAGGTTGCGCCGGTAGAACGCGTTGGAGTCCGCGGCGGTGGAAAACCCGGCGTATTGGCGGATCGTCCAGGGCTGGTTGACGTACATCGTCGGATAGGGGCCGCGCACGAAGGGCGGTTCGCCGGGAAAACTGTTCAGCGGATAGCCGTCGGCGGCCGCGGCGGCGCGGTCTTCGGCGATGTACACCGGCTTGACGTCGATGCCCTCGGGCGTATGCCACCGCAGCTGCTCGGGCGCGTACCCGTGCGCCGACGCGGCCGCGGCGGCCTGTTCTTCCGCGGCGGCCTCGGTGGGCGGCCGCACGTCGCGATCGCCGCGCAGCGGGACGTCCGAGAAGTTGCCGATCGCGGGTGTGGTCATCGTCATAGCTACGCCCCCAATCGTGTCAGCAGATCCGACAAGGCTTGCACCGCATTGATTTTCGCGGTCAGATACTCATCCGGGCGGTGCTGGGCATCCCCCAGCGCTTGCTCGGGCCCGGCCAGGCAGACCGTCGTGATACCCGCGGCGCGGGCCGCCTCGACGGCGCCCGCAGCCTCGTCGTGATAACGCTTGTCGGTGCCGCAGACGACGGCCACGGCC
>NZ_LT546237.1:569739-575975 GCF_900078675.2 Mycobacterium interjectum | reverse complement strand
CCCGCCACGGGCCTCGATCTCCTGGAACTGCGCCCACGCCCGTTGGGCCAGCTGCTCGGTGAGGTCCTCGACGAACCACGATCCGCCGGCGGGGTCGCGCACCCGCCCGACGTGCGACTCCTCCAACAGCAGCAGCTGGGTGTTGCGCGCGATGCGCCGCGAGAAGCCGTTCGCCACACCGGGAAAGCCGCCCGCGATGGCGACGTCGAACGGGAGCACCAGCACGGTGTCGGCGCCGCCGACCCCGGCGCCGAAGGCCGCCACGGTGCCGCGGAGCATGTTCACCCACGGGTCGCGCTGGGTCATCATCGGCAGCGAGGTCTCCGCGTGAACGACGGCGGCGCCGCCCTCGGGGTCGCCGACGACCTCGGCGACCCGCGCCCAGAGCCGGCGCGCGGCGCGCAGCTTGGCGATGGTGAGGAACTGGTCGTCGTCGGCGGCCAGCCGGAAGCTGATCTGCCGCAAGGCTTGTGCGACGGACAGCCCGGAGTCGGTGAGCAACCGCAGGTAGGCCACCGCGGCCGCGACGGCGCCGGCCAGCTCCCAGGTGGCGTTGGCGCCCAGGTTGTGCAGGGCGGGTCCGTCGACGGCGACCGCCCGCACACCGCGGCTCGCGGCCGCGCGGGTCGCCACGGCGACCACTTGCTCCGTCGACGGGGACTCCCGGCCGCTGAGCTTCGCGGTCAGCGGGTCGGCGCCCAGGTCGATGGACACGGCGGCGCGCTGCTCCGGACCCAGCTCGTCGAGCAGCGCCAGCAGGGCTTCGCATGCCCCGGGGTAGTCGGAGCCCGCGTCGAGGATGACGGGCACCAGGTCGAGGTACACGCCCGAGAGCAGTTGGGCGAGCTCGGCGGGCGCCACGCCGGACTGGCCCACGCGGATCCGCAGCGCGCTGACCCCCTCGGCGAGGGCGGCCAGCACCGCGGCGTTGCCGTCACCGCCGGGAACACCGAACGCCTCGGCCACCTTCCAGCCCGCGTTGACGTCGCGCAGCGCGTCGCCGCCGCGCACGTAGGGCCACTCGCCGGGCAACGGCGCCTCGGGCAGCTCGTCGAGCGCGGTGTAGAGCGCCCGGATGGCGATTCCGTCATACGTCGGGGTCTCCAGCAGCCGCTCGGGCTCGTCCCCCAGCTGGCCGGGATCCTGGCGGGTGCTCTTGGACAGCACACCGGCGACCGCACTGCGCCAACGCCCGCGAACCTGTTCTAGGTCGGCGAGCTCGGGTACATCAATGGACACCGATTGCTCCCTTTTTCCCTGCAAATGGGGCTCTGCCACGTACTAATGAGGCTAATTGATCGGGGCTCCCGGCAAAAAACCGCGCGGGGCGCCCATCGGGGCGGGTGGCCGGGGAAACGCCGGCGCGGAGATGGGAATTATTCACTCGCGGCCCGTACCCTTGGCAGGCGTGACGGCTTCCGCCACCTGCAAAATCAGCGCCAGACTGCGTGATCTCCGTGCCGCGATCGGTGCGGGGGCGCGTCAGCTCGCCCGACCGCGCGCCGTCGCGACAGTGGTCGGGATCACAGCGCTGATCGCGGTGGCGACGTGGCTTCGGTTGCCGACGCCGCTGCAGATGCGGGACTGGGCGGAATCGGTGGGCCCCTGGTTCCCGTTGGCGTTCCTGGGCACGCACGTGGTGGCCACGGTGGTGCCGGTTCCGCGCACGGCGTTCACCCTGGCCGCCGGGCTGCTGTTCGGCCCGCTGCTGGGCGTCGCGATAGCGGTCGTCGCCAGCACCGCCAGCGCGGTGCTGGCTTTGCTGCTGGTGCGCGCGGCCGGCTGGCAGCTCAACCGCCTGGTCCGCCACCGATCGATCGACACCGTCGACGAACGCCTGCGCGAGCGCGGCTGGCTGGCCATCCTGTCGCTGCGGCTGATCCCCGCCGTGCCGTTTTCGGCGATCAACTACGCCGCCGGCGCCTCGACCGTGCGGGTGGCACCCTATACGTTCGCCACGATCGCCGGGTTGCTGCCCGGCACCGCCGCGGTGGTGATCCTGGGCGACGCGCTCGCCGGTCACCCCAGCCCGCTGCTGTTCCTGGTGTCGCTGTGCACGGCGAGCGTCGGGGTGACCGGGCTGGTCTTCGAGATCCGCCAGCACCGCCGGCACCACCGCCGCAAGACGCACAGTGCGCCGCAGGGCGAGGAGCCCGCACCGAAGCCGGCCGCTGTCAGCTAACTGCGCCCCGGCGCTATTTCTGAAGCCAAGCTGAAGACATGCGCCGAAAGAGGCCCGCTTCAGGTTGATTTCAGCTTCGCTTCCTACCGTCGCTGCCACCACCACAGCAACCAGGAGGCACCGTGACCGTCGAGGAACCGACCNCGCCCGGGCGATGGGGAGGCCGAGCCCGGCGCCGCCGTGGTCGCGGGCGCGTCCCGCATCCAGGCGCACCAGCCGCTCGAAGATGCGCTCACGCTCCTCCTCGGGAATGCCCGGGCCGGTGTCGGTGACGGTGACTTCGGCGGTGTGGTCGCCCGCGCGGAGGTCGACGTTGATCGCGCCACCGGCGGGGGTGTACCTGCGGGCGTTGTCGAGCAGGTTGCCCAGGATTTGCGCCAGCCGGGTCGGGTCCGCCTTGACCTCGAGCTCGGCCAGGCCGGTCCGGACGACCGTGAGGCGCGGCGCCAGCATGGTCGTCCGGTCGGCTTCGGCGTCGACCACCCGGGCGAGGTCGACGTCTTGCACGTCCAGCGGCAGCCCGGCATCGATGCGACTCAGATCAAGCATGTCGCCCACCAGGCGTCCGGCGCGGCGGGCGTCGGAGAGCAACAGGGTGGCGCGACGGTACTGACCGCGCGCCACCTCGTCGTGTTGATGCCGGCCGGCGTTGCTGGCCAGTTGTTCGGCGGCGACCTGGATGCCGGCGATCGGGGTGCGCAGCTCGTGGGCGGCGTCGACAAGAAATCGCCGGGTGGCCGCCTCGGCGCGCCGGGCATCCTCGGCCGCATCGCGGGCCCGCCTCTCGGAGGCTTCCAGCGCCTCCAGCATTCCGTCGAAGGCGCCGGCCGCGCGACCGAGTTCGGTATCGGTGCGCTTGGGGCGCAATCGCCGGCCGCGATCGCCGGTCGCGATGTCGGCCGCCAGCGCGGTGAGCCGATCCAACGGCCGCAGCGCGACCCGGCTGACCGCGACCGACAGCAGCGCCGCCACCAGCAGCGTCACCACGCCGGCGCCGATCATCAGCTGACGTAGCTGACGGGTCACCTGCGTGGTCTGCGTCGTGTCGGCCACCAGGATGAGCCGCGCCCCGTCGGGCAAGGGGTGGACCAACTCGGTGGCGGTGGCAGCCGGCGGCCCGGGCGGTCCGCCCGGCGGCGGGGGTGGGTAGCCCGGGGGCGCCCCGAACGGCGGGTAGCCCGGCGGCGGTGGCGGCGGTGGCGGAACGAACGCGCCAACGCTGGGGTCCGGGCTGATGGCGGGGTCGCCGTAGGCTGTGCCGTCGGCGGTGATCACGAGCGCGCGGACGACGCCGCCGTTGAGTTGGGCGGCGATTTGCTGCGGCGGGGTGTGCGCCTGCGCGAGCGCGTCCGCGCGCGAGGTGGCCGCGAGAAGGCGGTCGTTGAGGTTTCGATTTGCCTGGGCCCGCAGGCTGACGTCGATGACCACCCCGAGCACCACCAACAAGGCCGCGAGCAACCCGATGACCACGACGACGACCCGACGCTGCAGCGACGGCGTCGGCGTTACGGGATCGGCCGTCATGACCGGCGGGCTTGGATGCGGTAGCCGATGCCGCGGACGGTGTGCACGATCCGCGGCCCGTGGGCCTCGAGCTTGCGCCGCAGCCCGCTGATATGCACCTGCACCAGGTTGGGGTCATAGGCGTCGTAGCCCCACACCGCGTTCAGGATCTGGCCGGCGCTCACGATCCGGCTGCGCTGCTCGACCAGGAAGTGCAACAGCCGCAGCTCGGTGGCGGTCAGCTCCAGGTCGTGTCCCGCGCGCACGGCGACGCCCGCATCGACATCCACAATCAGGTCACCCACCTGCAGCACCCGCGGCAGCCGTCCCCGCCGGCGCAGCACCGCGCTGACCCGTGACACCAGCTCGGCCAGCTCGAACGGCTTGACGACGTAGTCGTCGGCGCCGCCGTCGAGGCCGCGCAGCCGGTCGGTGAGGCCGTCGCGGGCGGTGATCAGCACAATGCCCGCATCGCCCCAATCGCGGACCACGTCGATGAGCGCGAATCCGTCGCGCCCCGGCAGCATCACGTCAAGGACCACCAGGTCCGGTCGCAGCCCGTCGAGAGCGTCCTCCAAACCGTCGCCGTCGCGACACGCGTCGGCGTGGTATCCGGCGTCGGCCAGCGCCTCGCTGACCATTTCGCGGATGGTCTCGGAATCCTCGACCACCAGCACCCGCGGTGTACCGGCCGTGGGACGCCTCGCCGCCCGGGGGGAACTCGCCATGCCCCATTGTGAGTGCTCCGCCTCGGCNGGCTTGGCGCTGGGCGCGATCGCCGCCTTCGCACTCCCCGGCCTGGTTTTCACGGTCCGGGTTCAGCTCCCGCCGCCGCCCTATCCGCCGCCTCTGGGGTCGAACGCGCCCGGTTGCGTTTATCCGGCTCCCCCGGTGTCGGCCACCGCGCCGGCACCCACGCCCGGCGTCATTCCCGCCCCACCCTTGCCGCCGCCGCCGCGCTGAATGTCGATCAGGTCACCGGACCCGGAACCCAGCAGCGGCTTGCCGGCCACTTCCGGGGCGAAGATCAGGGTGACCGCCCCGACCGCGCCGGCGAACATGAGCATGTACGCCGGCATCATGGGGTTGCCGGTTCCGGTGACCAGCGTCTCGGCGATCAGTGGGGTGGTGCCGCCGAACGCCGACACCGCTATGTTGAATCCGATCGACACCGCGCCATAGCGCACGTTGGTGGGAAACAGCGCGGGCAGGATCGCCGGCTCGAGGCTGCTCAAGAAGACCATGGGCAGCCCGACCAGCAGCACACCGGCGAACTTCATCGGATACGCCCCACCGAACCGCATCAGGGTGAACGCCGGCAGCGAGACCGCGATGAGCAAGCCGCATCCCGTCCACATCAGTGGTTTGATGCCGATGCGGTCCGAGAGCATCGCGACGAACAACACGCCGACGGTCAGGACCGCCAGCACGATCAGGACCATCACCAGCGCCGCGGTGTCGGCCACCCCCGCGGTCTTCTTCAGATACGTGGGCACGTAACCGCTGACCATGTAGCTGGTGTCGCTGATCGCCAGCTCCAGACCGATGCAGATCAGTAGCGCTTTCCACTGCCGCACGACGGTCAGCACGAATTGGGTGCGAACCGAGACGGGCAGCGCCACCTTGTGCACCTTCTCGTAGCCGGGCGACTCGTCGATCCTCGAACGCAGGTACACCGCAACCAGGCCGAACGGCGCCGCCAGCAGAAACGGTATGCGCCAGCCCCAGTTCAGCATGTCGGCGGTGGGCAAAGCGGTCTGCAGCCCGGTCACCAGCGCGGCGCCCACCACGAAGCCGCCCAGCGTGCCCACCGGCAGGAATCCGGCCAGCATCCCGCGTTTGTGGTCCGGGGCGTGCTCGGCGATGAAGGTCATGGCGCCCGCGTACTCCCCGCCGGAGGAAAGCCCCTGGCCGATGCGGATGGCCGTGAGCAGGATCGGCGCCCAGACCCCGATGGTGTGGTAGCCGGGCAGCGCACCCGTCGCGGCGCCGCACACCGCCATCAGCGAGATCGTCATCACCAGCACAGGCTTGCGCCCGATGCGGTCGCCGAGGGGGCCGAAGATGAATCCGCCGAGCGGCCGCACGACGAAGCCCGCCGTCATGGTGCCGAAGGTGGCAATGAGGTTGCCCGCGCCGGAGTTCTCTCCGGGGTAGAACTTCTGCGCCAGGATGGTGGCGACGAGGCTGAACAGGGTGAAGTCGTAGGCCTCCATGAAGTTGCCGATCGCGGTGCCCTGGATCGACCGATGCGTGGCGCGGCCGTCGGCCGTCATGTCCCCGCGGCCCCGCGCCTTGGCCCGACCCCCGGCCGCTTTTTGACTCATCGATGCGAAAGCTACCCAAAACGCCCTAGGTCTACGCGCCGACTAAACGCTTGTTTATAGTTGTAAACGTGCATTCACTCCCCGACGACCGCACGGCCCGGGCACGCATCCGCGACGAGGCGCTGCGGCTGTTCGCCGAGCGCGGACCCGACGCGGTCACGATGCGCGATATCGCGGCCGCGGCGGGCGTCTCGGCCGCGCTGCTGATCAGGCATTACGGCTCG
>NZ_LT546237.1:543193-569587 GCF_900078675.2 Mycobacterium interjectum | reverse complement strand
CACACCTAGATGTGTACACGCCACACCTCGCCCCCCCCTGGCCGACGGCCTCTGCCACCCCCGCCTACCTGAGCCGGCTGCTGGTCGCCGGCGGTCCCGCCGGGTCGGCCCTGTTCGACCGGCTGTTCAGGCTCAGCCAAGCCACCCTGGAGGCGATGGTGGCGGCCGGAACCGCGAGTCCCGGCGAAGACGCCACGGTCCGGGCGGCGTTGCTGCTCGTGAACGACCTGGCGGTACTGGTCCTGCGGCCCCGCCTGACCGAAGCGCTCGGCGTCGATCCGCTCTCGACGGCCGGGATGCGGCGCTGGGCCGGCGAGGTTTTCGCGATTTATCGCGACGGACTTATCAGCGGCTGACACAGAAATAGATTGAGGGAGGTCACGATGTCCACCACGTCCCTGTTTGCCAGGACCGGCGCCCGGGTGCTGCGTTCCCGCCGCCTCATGCGCGCGCCGATCTGGATGTACAAGGCCCGCGCGGGCGCGCTGTTCGGCTCGCGCATCCTGATGCTCGAGCACATCGGCCGCAAGTCCGGCGCACCGCGCTACGCCGTGTTGGAGGTCGTCGGCCACCCCGCCCCCGGTGTCTACCTCGTCGCGTCCGGTTTCGGCCGAAAAGCCCAGTGGTTCCGCAACATTGAGGCCAATCCGCGGGTGCGTGTGTACATCGGCAGCCATGCGCCGCGGAGCGCCACCGCCCGGGTCCTCGACCAAGGGGAGGCCGACCGCGCGCTGGCCGCCTATCGTCGCCGCCACGCCCGTGCGTGGGATCAACTCAGCCCGGTGCTCGAGGAGACGCTGGGCGCGCCCATCACCGACACCGACACGCCGCTGCCGATCGTCGAATTGCGTTGCGACAGTGGCGACTAGCCGCGATCGGGTCCCTTGACCGTCATCACGGCGAACGTGGCCAGGAACGTCGCCGCCGGAACGGTGTTGACGACTTTGTCGTGCGCCCGAATGTGGGCGCCGACGGCCAGAGTGAAGTACAGCGTCAACATCGCCGTCGTGAGCCTGGCCAGGGCGGGGAACCGGGTGACCGACAGCAGCCCGATGGCGGCGGCCGCCTTCACCACCGGCAGGACGGGGCGGATTTCGTCCGGCACCCCCAGGTCGTCCAGAACCTTCTTGATCGGGGCCACCTGGACACCGCACGCCACCGCGTCGACGGCATGGAAAGCGGCAAGTCCCGCATAGGTTTTCGGTGAAGTCAGCGCGCTCATCCCACCAGCCTATTGGGTCAACTCGGGCGGCGCTCCGGGCTGGCCGTCCACCGGCTGGCGGGCGATCGCCTCGGCCTTGGCCACCACCTGGGCGATCGCGGGGTCGGTTTCGGTAGAGAACCAGTCGGCGACGTCCGCGTCGTCGTCGGCGCTGTGCTTGGGCGCGTCCTCGACCGGGGACGGCTGGAACCGGAACACGCCGTCCTCGCCGGGGGTCCCCAGCAGCCGGGTGAAGCCCTGCAACGCGGCGCTGAAGTCGCTGGGCACCACCCACACCTTGTTGGCATCGCCGCGCGCCATCTCCGGCAGCGTCTGCAGGTATTGGTAGGCCAGCATCTCCGGGGTGGGCCTGCCGGCCTTGATCGCGGCGAAGGTCTTCTCGATGGCCTTGGCCTGCCCCTGCGCCCGCAGGTAGGCCGCGGCGCGCTCGCCCTGCGCGCGCAGCATGCGGGACTGCCGGTCGGCCTCCGCGGCCAGAATCGCGGCCTGCTTGGCGCCCTCGGCGGCCAGGATCTGCGACTGCTTCTCACCCTCGGCCTGTGTGATGGCCGCCTGCCGGCTACCTTCGGCGGTCAGGATCATCGCCCGCTTCTCGCGGTCGGCCTTCATCTGCTTTTCCATCGAGGCCTGGATCGACGGCGGCGGGTCGATGCTGCGCAGCTCGACCCTTGCGACCCGCAGGCCCCAGCGGTTGGTCGCCTCGTCGAGCACACCGCGCAGCTGGCCGTTGATCATGTCGCGGGAGGTCAGGGTCTGCTCGAGGGTCATCCCGCCGACCACGTTGCGCAGGGTGGTCGTGGTGAGCTGCTCGACGCCGACGATGTAGTTGCTGATCTCGTAGACGGCGGCCTGCGGGACGGTGACCTGGAAGTAGACCACCGTGTCGATGTTGAGGGTCAGGTTGTCCTCGGTGATCACCGGCTGCGGCGGGAACGACACCACCCGCTCGCGCAGGTCCACCCGGGCGCGGATGCGGTCGATGAACGGCACCAGAAGCGTCAGCTGCCCGCTGACGGTGCGGCTGTATCGACCGAGGCGTTCGATCACCGCGGCCTCGGCCTGCGGGATCAGCGCGACGGACTTCGCCACCACGATGATCCCGAAGACGACGATTGCTAGCGCCACCACCAACAGAGCGATTCCAGCCATCGCGCTTCCTCCTGTTTCTCCAGAGGGATTAGAAGTCCTTGAACACCACCGCGGTGGCGCCGTTGATCTGCATGACGGTGACCCGTTCGCCGGGTTCGTACACATCGTTGTCGTTCAGCGGCCGCGCCGTCCATACCTGGCCGTCCAGTTTCACCTGGCCCTCGTCGCGTGCGACGCGGCCCAGCACCAGCGCGCTTTTGCCCTCCAGCGCCTTGATTCCGGTCGGCAGCCCCTTTGCCGGCGTGAGCCGCTTCCGCAACGCCGGCCGCACCAGCACGAGGAGGAGAACCGAGACGACCACGAATACCGCCGCGTTGGCCCACACCGGCCAGTCCAGCAACCACGTGGTCCCCGTGGCCGCCAGCGCGCCGCCGGAAAGCATCAACAGGGACATGTCACCCGTCAGCGCCTCCGCGCCGGCGAGTACCAGCGCGAATATGAGCCAAATCACCGCGGCGGGCATGCGGTCAGGATACGCGTAATCCGCCTTTGCCGGATCAAACAACTACACTCCGAGATCATGTGGTGTCCCAGTGTCTCGCTGTCCCTGTGGGCCAACGCCTGGCTCGCGGGTAAGGCGGCGCCCGACGACGTCTTGGACGCGTTATCCGTTTGGGCGCCAAAGCAATCGGTCACCGCCTATGATGCGGTCGCCGCGGGCCACACCGGCCTGCCGTGGCCAGATGTTCCCGACGCCGGGACCGTCACGCTGTTGCAAACGCTGCGCGCGGCGGTGGGCCTGCCGGCGGTGTCGCTTGCCCGGGGTCGGTTGCGGGGGACCGTGAACATGGTGCTGCCGGTGCCCGGCGATGTGCGGGGCCTCGCGCCGGGAACGCAGTTCGAATCCGACGCCCTGGCCGCCGGCGAGGCGGTCATCATCACCAACCCCGACGATTCCGGCACCGCCGTCGGGCTGGTGCCGGAGTTCAGCTACGGCGACCTCGACGAGGCCGACGACGACGCGGGATCACCCGAACTGTGCGGCCTCGCTTGGACGGTGTACTCGCTGCCCGGCGCGCCGGTGCTCGACCACCACGAGCTCGGCGACGCCGAGTACGCGCTGCGGTCGGCCGTGCGATCGGCGGCCGACGCGCTCGGGGCCGTCGGGCTGGGAGCCGCCGCGTCCGAGGTGGCAGATCCGCGGGGGCTTGTCGAGCAGCTGCTGGAATCGGCACGGCAACACCGCATTCCCGACCATGCCCCCTCGCGCGCCCTGCGCGTCCTGGAGAACGCCGCGCACGTCGACGCCATCATCGCGGTCAGCTGCGGGCTCAGCCGGGTATCCGACTCACCGGCAGACCATATGGTCGCCGGGATCGGCGCGCAATCGTCGTCGCAGGCTCGAATCGCCACCGATGCGCTGCGCCCGCTGACCACGGTCGTGCGGTCGGCGCGGCTGGCCGCGGTCACCGCGATCCTGCACTCGGCCTGGGCCGAGTAGGGCCGCTAACCGCATTCGGGCGCCGCACAGTGCGGCGGACGGCACGGCGCGCCGTTGACGCTGGCGAGGCAGCCCGGCACCGGATCGGCTCCGCTCACCCGGTTCGGCGCCCGGGCGTGGCGGAGCTCGTCGACCAGATCCGCTGCCAGCCGGGCGAATCGACGATCCGCGTTGGGTGTGGCGGCCCGGGCGAAGGCCATCCCCGCGGCCTCGGCCTGCAAGCGCAACTCGTGGTCCAGGTCCCACACCACCTCGATGTGGTCGGCGACGAACCCGATCGGGCAGACGATGACGGCCTTCGTGCCAGAGACGGCCAGCGCCGCGAGATGGTCTTCGACGCTGGGCTCCAGCCATGGCACCTGCGGCGGCCCCGACCGCGACTGCCAGGCCAGGTCGTAGTCGGCATACCCCGCGGCCGCTGCCACCAGCCTTGTGGCATAGGCGACTTGGCGGCTGTACAGCCGGGGACCGCAACGCTGGTCGGCCGCCACCGGGACCGAGTGCGCCGTGAACACCAACCGCGCGTCGCCGGGAACCGTGCCGGCTGCGGCCGCGATGGCCCCGGCGAACATCTCGACGAACAGCGGGTGGTCGAAATAGGGCCGCAGCTTGACCAATTCGGGGGCGTCCGGTCCGGCCGCGCCGCGGGCCCGGTCGATGTCTTCGACATACTGCGCGCAGCCGGAGTACCCGCTCCAGGCGGACGTGGTGAACACTGCGGCGCGGCGAACACCGTTGTCGCGCATCGTCTTAACGGTGTCCTCGACATACGGCTCCCAGTTGCGGTTGCCGAAGTAGACGGGCACGTCGAGTTCCGCCTGTAACTCGGTCATCAACGCCTGGTTGATCCCGTTGATCGGCGACACGCCGCCGAAATGCAGGTAGTGCCCGGCGACTTCATCGAGGCGTTCGGGCGGCACGTTGCGGCCACGGGTGACGTTCTGCAGGAAGGGCCGCACCTGCTCGGGGCCTTCGGGCCCGCCGAAGGACAGCAGCAGGACCGCGTCGAAGTCCATTGCGCGCTAGAGCAATTGGGTGCTGGCGCCGCCGTCAGCGTAGATGATGGTCCCCGTCGTGGCCGGCAGCCACTCCGAGAGCAGCGCGCACACCGTCTTGGCGACCGGCGTGGGATCCTTCATGTTCCAGCCGATGGGTGCGCGCTGGTCCCAGCCCTCCTCGAGCAGCTGCATCTGGGCGCCGGCCTCCTCGCCGAGGGCGCCGCCGACGATCGCGCTCATCGCCAGCGTCCGGATCGGGCCAGCCGCAACGAGATTCGAGCGCACGCCGTACGGGCCGGCTTCGCGGGCCACGAACCGGTTGACCGATTCCAGCGCGCTCTTGGCGACCGTCATCCAGTTGTAGGCCGGCATCGCGCGCGACGGGTCGAAGTCCATGCCGACGATGGAGCCACCGGGGTTCATGATCGGCAGCAGCGCCTTGGCCAGCGACGCATACGAAAAGGCGGAGATGTGAATGCCTTTCGACACATCTTCGTACGGGGCGTCGAAGAACGGGTTGATACCCATCCCTGTCTGCGGCATGAAGCCGATCGAGTGCACCACGCCGTCGAGCTTGTTGCCCTCGCCGATCTCGGCCGTCACCCGCTCGGCCAGGGTGGCCAGGTGCTCCTCGTTTTGCACGTCGAGTTCGATCAGCGGCGCCTTCTCCGGGAGCCGGTCGGCGATCCGCTGGATCAGGCGCAACCGGTCGAATCCGGTCAGCACCAACTGCGCCCCCGCTTCCTGGGCCACCTTGGCGATGTGAAACGCGATCGACGAGTCGGTGATGATCCCGGAGACCAGTATCCGTTTGCCTTCGAGCAGTCCTGCCATTTTCCGTCCTAGTGTCGGGGCCCTCAGTGGCCCATACCCATGCCGCCATCGACCGGGATGACCGCACCGGAGATGTAACTCGCGTCCTCGGACGCCAAAAAGCTGACCACCCCGGCGACCTCGGCGGCGGTGCCAACCCGCTTCGCCGGGATGAATTGCAGTGCGCCCTCCTGAATCCGCTCATCCAGCGCGCGGGTCATATCGGTGTCGATGTAGCCCGGCGCCACCACATTCGCGGTGACGTTGGCCTTCGACAACTCCCGGGAGATCGAGCGGGCCATGCCGATCAGGCCGGCCTTGGAGGCTGCGTAATTGGCCTGGTTGCCAATCCCCCAGCTGCCGGAGACCGAACCCACGTAGATGATCCGGCCGAACCGCTTCTTCTGCATACTTCGCGAGGCGCGCTGGGTCACCCGGAACGCCCCGGTGAGGTTGGCGTCGATGACCTTCTCGAACCTCTCCTCGGTCATCCGGATGAGGAACGCGTCCGCGGAGATGCCCGCGTTGGACACCAGCACCTCCACCGGCCCCTGGTGCTCCTCGACCTCTTTGAACGCGCGATCGACGGCGTCGTTGTCGGTGACGTCACACTCGACGGCGAACAGCCCCGCGGGCGCGCCGGATCCGCGGTGCGTGACCGCCACCTTGTGACCGTCGGCGACCAGCCGCTGTGCGATCGCCAGACCGATCCCCCGGTTTCCGCCCGTCACCAAAACTGAGCGGGATACGAATGCGGGTCTGCCGTAGTCGGCAGCACTTTGGGCGTTCTCGGTGGCTGTGTCAGTCACCCCGCCAACCTATCGCCTCGCCGCGGCACGGCCCGACTGTCCCCCCGTTTCGCGCCGCGCGCGTAACGGGGTTGCGGTTTTTAGGCCGGATTTTCGCAGTGCAGTTACGCTCGTGACCCCGTGTCGGTGTGGCCCAGCACACTTTCGCCATGACGGACCCTTTTCTGGGCAGTGAAGCCCTGCATCGGCGCATTGACGTCCTATGAGCTGCGTAGTCGGTATGTGGCGCTGCACAAAGACGTGTACGTGCCGAGGGACGCCGAGCTGACCGCTGTGTCACGGGCGAAGGCGTGCTGGTTACGCTCTCGGCGGCGCGGAGTGCTCGCGGGGTTCTCCGCTTCCGCGCTGCACGGCTCGAAGTGGATCGATCCGACGTTGCCCGCCACGATCATCGACACCAACCGTCGCAAGAGCGCCGGAGTGCAAGTCTGGGAAGCACGGGTCGAGCCCGATGAGCTGGCCGTCGTCCACGGCATGCGACTGACCACACCGGCAAGAACGGCGCTGGACCTCGCGTGCAGATACCCCACCGACATGGCCGTCGCCGCGATCGACGCACTAATGCAGGCGACCGATCTGAAGATGGCCGACGTCGACCTATTGATCGACCGGTACCGGGGCCGCCGCGGCATGAAGGCTGCACGTGCCGCTCTCGAGCTGGCCGATGGCGGGGCGCAATCGCCCAAGGAGACCTGGATGCGCCTGTTATTGGTGCGCGCCGGCTTTCCCCGACCGCAGACGCAGATCCCAGTTTTCAACGAATGGGGCTGGGCCGAGGCCTATTTGGATATGGGCTGGGAGGACATCAAGGTCGCTGCAGAGTATGACGGCGCGCAACACCAAATCAGTCGGTACCACTATGTGAGCGACATCGGTCGCTTGGAGAAACTGGAACGGATGGGGTGGATCGTGGTCAGGGTGGTCGCCGAGAACCACCCCAACGACGTCATCCGCCGGGTACGCGAGGCGCGCGCTTCGCGAGCGTAACCGGACTGCGAAAATCCAGGCCGGAAATCGCAGCCTGGTTACGCTCGCGAGCCTAAAGTTACGTCGGCAGCCGCCGGTTGATCAGCAGCGCCGCCAGTCCCGCCAGCGCCAGCACCAGCGCACCGAGTCGCAGCCAGCCCGCGCTGGCGTCGCCCTTGATCGTCTCGTAGCCGATCTGCTGCTGCAGCGACGCGTAGACGGCCTTCAACTCGGCCAGGCTCGCGGCGTTGTACCAATTCCCCCCGGAGAGCTCGGCGACCTTTTTCATGGTGGAGTCGTCGACCGGAACGGGCTGGCGCTGGTCGTTGATCTCGACGAACCCGTAGGGCGTGCCGAACGAGATCGTCGAGATCGGAACCCCCTGGTCCTTGGCGGTGCGCGCGGCGGTGAAAGCGCCCTTCGGGTTGTCCGGGTTGGTCGGCATCGTCTCCTTGCCGTCCGAGAACAACACGATCCGCGCCGGCGGCGGCGTGTCGCCGCCGCCGATCACCGCGCCGACCGTGGCGATGGCCTGCAGCGCTGTGAAGATGCCCTCCCCGGTGGCGGTGCGGTCGGCGAACTGCAACTTGTCCAGCGCGTTCTTGGTCGCATCCCGGTTGGTCGTCGGGGACACCAGCACCGTCGCCGTGCCCGCGTACTCGATCAGCCCCAGGTTGATTCCCGGTGTCAGCTCGCCGGCGAACTGCTTGGCCGCCTCCTGTGCGGCCGCCATCCGGTTGGGTGGGACGTCGGTGGCCCGCATCGACTGCGACACGTCGATCACCAGCATCACCACCGCGCGGTTGCGGGGAATGCGGACGTCGTTGGTCGGGCCCGCCATCGCGATCGTGAACAACACCAGCGACAACACCAGCAGGATCGCGGGCACGTGACGCCACCTCGACGGCCGTTGCGGTGCAACGCTTTCCAACAGCTCCATGTTGGCGAACCGCAGCATCCGCCGCTGGCGGGCCAGCTGCAGCACGATGTACAGCGCGGCCAACCCGACGACGACAAAAAGGAAGAGGAAAGACCACGAGTGCGCGAAGCCCGACAACGTCATCGGGCCGAGCAGCGGCAATGTCACTGCCGCCCGGCCAGTGCCCCGCGCCGGCGGGACTCGACGAAGCGGACGATGTCGGCGATCCAGTCCCGGTCGGTGCGCAGCGTCAGCACCGGGGCCCCGCAGCTGCGGATGGTGCGGGACACCTCCGCGCGGTGCGCCGCGGCCGCCTTGGCGAAGTCGTCACGCAGCTGGGCGTCGATGGTGAATTCCCGGGTGACGCCGGTCTCGGCGTCCTGCAACACGACGTCGCCGATGTCGGGCAACTCGACGTCGCGGGGGTCGAGCACCTCGATGGCCAGCACCTCGTGGCGGGCCGCGATCGCCCGCAGCGGACGCATCCAGTTGATCGGGCCGAGGAAGTCGCTGATGATGACGGCCATGCCGCGGCGGCGTTCGGGCCGGCGCAGCGCGTCGATGGCAATGGCCAAATCCCCGCGCACGCCGACCGGCGCCTTGGGCGTGGTCGCGATGGTCCGCAGCAGCGTCTGCTCGTGCTGGCGCCCCGAACGGGCCGGCACCCGCGTGATGGTCGCGCCGGTGGCGATGATCGCGCCGAGCCGGTTCCCGCCGCCGCTGTTGAGATACGTGATCGCCGCGGCGGCCGCCACCGCCAGGTCGCGCTTCTCGCACACCGTGGTGCCGAAGTCCAGGCTGGCCGACATGTCGACCACCATCCAGGTCTCGAGTTCGCGGTCGGCGATCATCTGCCGGACGTGCGGGTGCATGGTGCGCGCGGTGACGGCCCAGTCCATCCGCCGCACGTCGTCGCCCGGCTGGTACTCGCGCGACTCCCCCGGCTCCGAGCCCGGCCCCGGGATCAGGCCGAGGTGGTCGCCGTGCAGGACGCCGTCGAGCTTGCGTTTGACCGTGAGCTCGAGCTGCCGCAGCGCCGCCGACAGCTTCGGATCGTCGATCTGCCCGCGCTCGAACGATGGCGGATGACGCACCGCCGGCTTGTCATTGGTCACCGACCGCTAGCCGCCACGGTCTGCATCACCGGGGGCACCGAATGTCCTTGCTGTGGAACGGCGTTCACCTGAGGCAGGGCGACCGTCTGCAGGATGCGGTTGATGACGATTTCCGGCGAGATCTCGTCGGCGAGCGCGTCGTAGGTGAGTATCAACCGGTGCCGCAGCACGTCGGGGATGACCTCGACGACGTCCTGCGGGATCACGTAGTCGCGGCCCCGCACCAGCGCCAGCGAACGCGCCCCGGCGATGATGCCCAACGAGGCACGCGGGGACGCGCCGAACGAGACCCAGGTCTTGACGTCGTTCATGCCGAGCTGTTCGGGGTTACGGGTGGCGGTGACGACCCGCACCACGTAGTCGACCAGCGCGTGGTGCACGAAGACGTTGGACGCGATGTCCTGCAGCCGCAGCAGGTCCTCGGTGTTCAGGATCTGCTTTGGCACCGGCGGCCTGACGCCCATCCGGTAGATGATCTCCCGCTCCTCCTCCGGCGTCGGGTAGCCGACATTGATCTTGAACAGAAAGCGGTCCCGCTGGGCCTCGGGCAGCGGGTAGACACCCTCGTGCTCGATCGGGTTCTGCGTCGCCATCACCAGGAACGGGTTGGGCAGCGGGAAAGTCTTGCCGCCGATCGACACGTGGCGCTCC
This sequence comes from Mycobacterium interjectum, assembly GCF_900078675.2. Lineage (GTDB taxonomy): Bacteria > Actinomycetota > Actinomycetes > Mycobacteriales > Mycobacteriaceae > Mycobacterium > Mycobacterium interjectum. The sequence continues at coordinate 559,504 of NZ_LT546237.1, read as the reverse complement.
TGCATGACCTCCAGCAGCGCCGACTGCACCTTCGCCGGCGCGCGGTTGATCTCGTCGGCGAGCAGGAAGTTGACCACCACCGGGCCGAGTTCGGTGTCGAACTCCTCCTTGCCCTGCCGGTAGATGCGGGTACCGATGATGTCGGTGGGCACCAGGTCGGGAGTGAACTGGATGCGCGCGAAGGTCCCCCCGACCACCCGCGCGAAGGTCTCGACGGCCAGCGTCTTGGCCACGCCGGGAACGCCCTCGAGCAGCACGTGACCCCTGGACAGCAGGCCCACCAGCATCCGCTCGACGAGCTGGTCCTGGCCGACGATGATCCGCTTGACCTCGAAGATTGCCCGCTCCAGCGTGTGGACCTCGGCGGCCAAACCATTGCCGCCGCCAGGGGGCGCTTCGTGGGCGGGCGGGCCGGAGGGCCCACCCGGGCCCGGGTAACTGCTGGCGCCCGGGGGCGGCCCACCTGCTGATGTCATCAAGAACCCTCCACGCTCAATCGGACACGACTGCCGGGCAGCGACGTGCCCTCGTCCAACTATTCCAGGCCTGCCGGTTTCCGTCGACGGCGCGGTTCGCCGGCCGCGATCAGTACTCGATGATCCTAGTCAGGAACGGCGTCATGCCGGGCTTGCGCACCGGGCTGACCGTGACCTTGCCGGCGAGGCTGGACGCCTCGAGCATCTGACCGTTGCCCAGATACATGGTGACGTGCTGGCCACCGTTGGGCCCGTAGAAGATGAGGTCGCCGCGCCTGGCCTCATTGGGCGGGATGTGGCGGCCGGCGTTGTACTGGTCACCGGAAAAGCGCGGGATCAGCACGCCGACCCCGGCGAACATGTAGCGCATCAGGCCCGAGCAGTCGAACCCGTTGATGTTGGCGCCGTCGCCGACGCCCTTGCTGGGCCCATCCAGCGAGCCCCCACCCCACGAGTAGGGGACGCCCATCTGCGACCCACCGCGCTTGATCACGTACTCGATCGCCTGCCGGCCGTAGACGCGCGGGATCTTGCCGCCGGGGTTGGTGGGGGCCGCCGCGGCGGGGGCGGGATCGCCACCGAGGTTGATCCCGAGGCCGCCGAGGAATTGCTTGCCCAGGTTCAGCGTGGTCTGGGTGGCCTGGGCGGTGGCCTGCAGCGAGGCGTTGGCGACCGCGAGCGGATCGCCCGGGGCGCCGGCGCTGATTTGGGCCGGCAGCGTCGGATCCCACAGCCCCGGGTCGGCCGTGGCCAGGGGAGCCGGGCTAGCCACAGCCAACATGAACCCGGTCACCAATGCGGCGATCCAGGCCCGGTTGATCACGCGAAACCGATTGTGGCGCATAGCTCCTCGTTGTGTTCGTCCTCGTTTAATATTCGATGTAGCGGACCACATACGGCGTCATCCCACTGGTGCGCACCGGCGCAACGCGCACCTTCAAACCGATATCCGGGGCCTCGAGCATCTGGCCGTTGCCGAGGTAGATCGTCACGTGCTGGCTGCCGCCCGGTCCGTAGAAGATGACGTCGCCGCGGCGCATCTGAGCCGACGGGATCTTGCGGCCGAGGTTGTACTGCGAACCCGAGTAGTGCGGCAGCTTGATGCCCACGCCGGCGAACGAATACAGGACCAGACCCGAGCAGTCGAAGCCGGTGATCCCGGCGCCGGAGTCGATGCCCTTGCTCGGCCCGGCCGCATTGCCGCCACCCCAGGAATAGGGCACGCCGATCTGCGACAGGCCGCGGCGGATCACGTACTCGCTGGCTTGGCGCCCATACACCCGGGGAATCCGGGACGGGCGGCCCGGGGCGGCGTTGGTGATGCCGGTGTCGTCGGGCCGCAGGATGCCCAGCTGCTGCAGGAATCCCTTGCCCATGCTGGCGGTGACCTGCGTCGAGGTGGCCGAGATGCCCAGCACCTGGTTGATCACCGCGATCGGGTCACCCGGCACGTTGGCACTGGGCACCATCGGCAGCGTCGGGTCCCACACGCCGTCCCACTGCCGGCCCACGGGGCGCGGTGCACCGGCCGGCGCCCCGGGATCCCACCGGTCGCCCGACGCCGGCGTGGCGGCGCCCCCGCCCTTCCCGGCCGACCATTGCAGCTTGGCCGCCTCGAGTTTGGCCTGCGCCGCATCGCGCTCGGTGGCCAGCCGAGAAGCCTGCTCGCGTTGTTCGCCGAACTTGCGCTTGGAGTTGATCAGCGCCGCCACCGCGGCGTCCTGGCTGGCCTTGGCGTCGGCGGCGGCCTTATCGGCCTTCTGCTTGGCCAGCCGCGCCGCGGACTCCTTGTTCACCTGTTCGGTCCGGGCCCGCTGCAATTTGTCCATCACCGCCTGCGAACTGGCGGACAGGGTCCGGGCGGCCGATTCGGTGGCGATGATGTCGTCGGGGCTGGTCGCCATCAGGTAGCTGCCCGACGGACCGTTCATATAGGTCGCCGCCGCGAAGGTGTTGAACCGGCGCTGCGCGGCAGCGATCGCCGCGTTGGCCTCTGTGACCGCCTGCTGGCTCGCCTCGAGGTCGTGCTGCGCGGCGGCCGCGTTGTCCCGCGCCGTCTCGACGTCGACCAGGGCCTTGTTGACGCTCTCCTGCTCGGTCTGGATTTCGGCCGTCAGGTCCTCGAGGCGCTGGTTGGCCTTGGCCACATTGGCGATCAGCGCGGCGAGGCTGTCGGCGGCGGGGTCGGCGTCCGCCAGGCCGGGAGTGCACACCAGCATCGCCACGCACAGCACCGCCGGTATCACCGGCCGGACCAGCCCGGCGGCCGGTCGCGCCGAGAAGCCCCAGCGGGTACGTCTCATACGGCTCAGGTCTCATACGGCTCAACGCGGACGGGCGGCGCCAGGCACCCAAATCTCGAAAGCGCCAAGAACAACAGAGGCATCATTTGCACCGTACGTCACACAAGACGCGGTGGAAACGCTCGTCACAAACTGCACTCTGGACGTGTGTTTAATGTGACCGAATGGTGACCTGGGGCGTTTGCCGCACGCCGGGGCGGGCGCGTGCCCGGCCGGCCGACCCGAGCCGGATGCGCGTGTTAGACGCCGCTACCGGCCTCGGTGTCGGTGGTTTCCGGTGCGCCGACCTGCGTTGCTGCGCGCTTGCTGCGCAACTGCAGGAATCGCGTGCCGACGGCCGCCGCGAGCACCCCGATCAACAGAAATATGGTCAGGCCGGTCCAGGGAAACTCGGGCGAGTGCAGCTCCTGCAGAAAATGCTGCGCCGAGACCACCGGATTGCCCGTCTTGGCGATGTCCTCACCGGCCTCGAGGGTGACCCGCGGGAACTGCGTGCTGTAGCTGCCGACGTAACTCGGGCTGAGGGTCAGCACCGTGGCGTCGTGGTAGTCGGCGCCGACGACCGTGGAGATGTCGCGCAACGGCGTGTCGTTGGGTGGGTTGTGGTCGAGCAGCACGATCTTGAGGTTGATGCCGTCGGCGTGCGCCTGGTTGACCACCTCAAGCAGTCCGGGCAGGGCGTCCGGCGGCGCGCTGACACCATCGACGGCGACCTTGGCCTTGATCGCGGTCATGTCCACGTCCTGCGGAATGTATAGCGGCAGAACGAAGGAATCGTGTCCGGTCATCGTGTCCCTCCTGCCCGTTGGCACCCCGGCGCTACAGGCACCGTACGCGACTTCGGTTCGCCGGATCGCGCGTGGCTTTCCGCGACACATAACCGGTTGCGACGACACGCCGGCGCGGGTCGCAGTGTGTAATGTCTCGGCGCGCCACCTGCCCGCGTTCGGCCCTCTAACTGGAGCGCCCGAAGGGGTTTAAACCGCCGGGTTCGGCGATAAGACTGGATTACGAGGTGCCGCCGTAATGCAGGACAAGCGTACTGTTAAAATTGGCACCGCCGCCGACACGGCCCGTCGGTGGAAGAACTGAATCCTTGGGAGTTGAAGTGACTGATTCTGTGAACTCGTTCGGAGCCCGCGACACCCTCAAGGTCGGCGACAAGAGTTACCAGATCTATCGCCTCGACGCCGTCCCCAATACCGAGAAACTGCCGTACAGCCTCAAGGTGCTCGCCGAGAACCTGCTACGCAACGAGGACGGCAGCAACATCACCAAAGACCACATCGAGGCCATCGCGAACTGGGATCCCAAGGCCGAGCCCAGCATTGAGATCCAGTACACGCCCGCGCGCGTCGTGATGCAGGACTTCACCGGCGTGCCCTGCATCGTCGACCTGGCCACCATGCGCGAGGCCATCGGCGACCTCGGCGGCAAGCCGGACAAGGTCAACCCGTTGGCGCCCGCCGACCTGGTGATCGACCACTCGGTGATCGCCGACCTGTTCGGCCGCGCGGACGCGTTCGAGCGCAACGTGGAGATCGAATACCAGCGCAACGGTGAGCGCTACCAGTTCCTGCGTTGGGGGCAGGGCGCTTTCGACGACTTCAAGGTGGTGCCGCCGGGCACCGGCATCGTGCACCAGGTCAACATCGAGTACCTGGCCAGTGTGGTGATGGAGCGCGACGGGGTGGCCTATCCGGACACCTGCGTGGGCACCGACTCGCACACCACGATGGTCAACGGCCTGGGCGTGCTCGGCTGGGGCGTGGGCGGCATCGAGGCCGAGGCGGCGATGCTCGGTCAGCCGGTGTCCATGCTGATCCCCCGGGTCGTCGGCTTCAAGCTGACCGGCGAGATCCAGGCCGGCGTCACGGCTACCGACGTCGTGCTCACCGTCACCGAGATGCTGCGCAAGCACGGCGTGGTCGGCAAGTTCGTCGAGTTCTATGGCGAGGGCGTGGCCGAGGTGCCGCTGGCCAACCGCGCCACCCTGGGCAACATGAGCCCCGAATTCGGCTCCACCGCAGCGATTTTCCCGATCGACGAGGAGACCATCTCCTACCTGAAGTTCACCGGGCGCAAGCCCGAGCAGCTCGCCCTGGTCGAGGCGTACGCCAAGGAGCAGGGCATGTGGCACGACCCCGAGCACGAGCCCGCGTTCTCGGAATACCTCGAACTCAACCTGTCCGACGTGGTGCCTTCGATCGCCGGGCCCAAGCGTCCGCAGGACCGAATCGCGTTGTCGGACGCCAAATCCACCTTCCGCGAGCAGATCCCCAACTACGTCGGCGACGACCCCGACAAGAAGGACTACTCCAAGCTCGACGAGACGGTCGACGAGTCCTTCCCGGCCAGCGACCCGGGCGCGCTGGACAACGGCCACGCCGACGACGCCCCCAAGGTGGAGTCGGCCGCCAAGCACGCCAACGGCAGGGTGAGCAACCCGGTGACGGTCAAGTCGGACGAATTCGGCGAGTTCGTGCTCGACCACGGCGCGGTGGTGATCGCGGCGGTCACGTCGTGCACCAACACCTCCAACCCGGAGGTGATGCTGGGCGCGGCGCTGCTGGCGCGCAACGCCGTCGAGAAGGGGCTGGCCTCCAAGCCCTGGGTGAAGACGTCGATGGCGCCGGGCTCGCAGGTCGTCAGCGACTACTACGACAAGGCCGGCCTGTGGCCCTACCTGGAGAAGCTCGGGTTCTATCTGGTCGGCTACGGCTGCACCACGTGCATCGGCAACTCCGGCCCGCTGCCCGACGAGATCTCGAAGGCGATCAACGACAACGACCTTTCGGTGGCGGCGGTCCTGTCGGGCAACCGGAACTTCGAGGGCCGCATCAACCCGGACGTGAAGATGAACTACCTGGCGTCGCCGCCGCTGGTGGTCGCCTACGCCCTGGCCGGGACCATGGACTTCGACTTCGACGAGCAGCCGCTGGGCCAGGATCAGGACGGCAACGACGTCTACCTCAAAGACATCTGGCCGTCTCAGAAGGACGTCTCGGACACCATCGCCTCGGCGATCAGCCAGGAGATGTTCACCAAGAACTACGCCGACGTGTTCAAGGGCGACGAGCGCTGGCGCAATCTGCCGACGCCCAGCGGCAACACCTTTGAGTGGGACCCGGATTCGACGTACGTGCGCAAGCCCCCGTACTTCGAGGGCATGTCGGCCGACCCCGAGCCGGTGAAGGACATCAGCGGCGCCCGGGTGCTGGCGCTGCTCGGCGATTCGGTGACCACCGACCACATCTCCCCCGCCGGCAGCATCAAGGCGGGCACCCCGGCGGCGCAGTACCTCGACGAGCACGGCGTGGACCGCAAGGACTACAACTCGTTTGGCTCGCGGCGCGGCAACCACGAGGTGATGATCCGCGGCACGTTCGCCAACATCCGGCTGCGCAACCAGCTGCTCGACGATGTCGCCGGCGGCTACACCCGTGACTTCACCCAGGACGGCGCCCCGCAGGCGTTCATCTACGACGCGGCGCAAAACTATGCGGCACAGGACATTCCGCTGGTGGTGCTTGGCGGCAAGGAGTACGGTTCGGGTTCGTCGCGCGACTGGGCGGCCAAGGGCACGTTGCTGCTGGGCGTGCGCGCGGTGATCGCCGAGTCGTTCGAGCGCATCCACCGCTCGAACCTGATCGGCATGGGCGTGATCCCGCTGCAGTTCCCCGAGGGCAAGACGGCGCAGGACCTGGGGCTGGACGGCACCGAGGTCTTCGACATCACCGGCATCGAGGCGCTGGGCGACGGCAAGACGCCGAAGACGGTGCATGTCAAGGCCGCCAAGGATTCCGGCGACCCGATCGAGTTCGACGCGGTGGTGCGCATCGACACCCCCGGCGAGGCCGACTACTACCGCAACGGCGGCATCCTGCAGTACGTGCTGCGCAACATGCTCAAGTCCGGCTAGGCCGAGACAGCCCCCGGCCAATGCCGAAAGTCAGCGAGGACCATCTGGCGGCCCGCCGCCGCCAGATCCTCGACGGTGCCCGTCGCTGCTTCGCCGAGTACGGCTACGACAAAGCCACGGTGCGCCGGCTGGAGAAGGCGGTCGGGATGTCGCGCGGCGCGATCTTCCATCACTTCCGAGACAAGGACGCGCTTTTTTTCGCGCTGGCGCACGAGGACGCCGAACGGATGGCCGACGTGGCGTCCCGCGAGGGCCTGATCCAGGTGATGCGCGACATGCTCGCCGCACCCGACCAGTTCGACTGGCTGGCCACCCGGCTGGAGATCGCACGCAAGCTGCGCAACGACCCCGTCTTCAGTCGCGGCTGGGCGGAGCGTTCCGCGGAGCTGGCGGCGGCGACCACCGATCGGCTGCGCCGCCAGAAGGAGGCGCACCGGGTGCGCGACGACGTGCCCGCCGACGTCTTGAAGTGCTACCTAGAGCTTGTTCTCGACGGCCTGGTGGCCCGGCTGGCGTCCGGCGAAGACCCGCGGCGGTTGGCCGCGGTCCTCGACCTGGTGGAAAAGTCGGTGCGGCGCAGCAATTCTCGTGATTCGCGGAATTCGGGCCGCGAGCGTAACGCCACTGCGAATGAGGGGACGTAATTTCGCAGTGACGCTACGCTCGCGTGGACTGGCGCCGGGCCGACGTGTGGTTGGGGCCGCCGCGGCCGCGGAGCGTGGTGCCGGCCTGAAGCAGCATGCTGTGAATCGATCCGTAGGACCTGCCGGTGGTGGCGACCAGGTTGCGAATGCTGGCACCGCGCTCGTACGCGCTGCGTAGCTCGTACAGCGTCTGCTCGCGCGTCTTCTTCGGCTTTCTCACTGGCTCCCCTCCAGGCTCGGACTCGCTCCCCAAGCACATAGAGTAAGAAGCCACTGCCGGTCGTGGGCCGCTTTGGCCGAAATCGCCTGCCGCCACGTGCCGATCAGGCGAGCTCGATGAGATCCCGGTACTCGTCGGACCAGTAGTCCTCGGTGCCGTCGGGCAACAGCACGACGCGCTGCGGGTCAAGGGCCTCGGCCGCGCCCGGGTCATGCGTCACCAGCACCACCGCGCCGTGGTAGCTGCGCAGCGCGTCGAGGACCTGTTCGCGCGACGCGGGATCGAGGTTATTGGTCGGTTCGTCGAGCAGCAGCACGTTGGCGGTGGATGCCACCAAACCGGCCAGCGCGAGCCGGGTCTTCTCCCCGCCGGACAGCGTCCCGGCCGGCTGGTCGAGCTGCGGACCGCTGAACATGAACGCGCCGAGCAGCCCTCGCAGCTCCTGTTCACCGGACTCGGGGGCGGCGTGCCTGATGTTCTCCCAGACCGTCGCATCGTTGTCGAGCGTGTCGTGCTCCTGCGCGAAATAGCCGATCCGCAAACCATGCCCGGGCTCGAGGCCCCCGCTGTCGGCGCTTTCGACGCCGGCCAGCAACCGCAGCAGCGTGGTCTTGCCGGCGCCGTTGAGGCCCAGCACCACGACCCGCGACCCGCGGTCGATGGCCAGATCGACGCCGCTGAACACCTCGAGCGACCCGTAGGACTTGCTCAATCCCTTGGCCACCAGCGGTGTGCGCCCGCAGGCGGCCGGGGTGGGGAACTTGATCCTGGCCACCTTGTCGGCGACCCGCTCCTCGTCGAGCGCGGCCATCATCCGGTCGGCTCGGCGCAACATGTTCTGGGCCGCAACGGCTTTGGTGGCCTTTGCGCCGAGCTTGGCCGCCTGTGTGCGCAGCGCGGCAGCCTTGCGCTCGGCGTTGGTCCGCTCCCGGCGACGACGCTGCTCGTCGGTGGCGCGGGCGTCGAGGTACTTCTGCCAGCCCATGTTGTAGACGTCGACCTCGCCGCGCACGGCGTCGAGGAACCACACCCGGTTGACGACGTCGGCGAGCAGCTCGACGTTGTGGCTGATGAGCACCAGCCCGCCGGTGTGCGCCCGCAGGAAATCGCGCAGCCACCCGAGCGAATCCGCGTCCAGGTGGTTGGTCGGCTCGTCGAGCAGCAGCGTGGTGGACGAACCCGCGCCGGTGTCCGACGCGGCGAACAGGATGCGCGACAGCTCCACCCGGCGGCGCTGCCCGCCGGACAGCGTGCGCAGCTGCTGGGTCAGCACGCGTTCCGGCAGGCCCAGGCTCGCGCAGATGCGGCCGGCCTCGCTCTCGGCGCCGTAGCCGCCCAGCGCCACGAACCGCTCCTCGAGCTGCCCGTACCGACGGATCGCGCGGTCGCGTGCGTCGTCGTCGGCGACCTCCGCCATCAACGCCTGCTGCTTCTCGAGGTCGGTGAGCAGGACGTCCAGTCCGCGGGCCGACAACACCCGGTCGCGGGCCAGCACGTCGAGATCGCCTTCCTTGGGGTCCTGTGGCAGATAACCGATTTCGCCGATGCGGGCCACCGAGCCGGCATACGGCTCGGACTCACCCGCCAGGATGCGCAGCGTCGTGGTCTTGCCCGCGCCGTTGCGGCCAACCAGCCCGATGCGGTCGCCGGGCTGCACGCGCAGGTCCGGGCCGTCCGGGGAGAGCAGGATGCGCGCACCAGCGCGGACCTCGAGGTCCGTGGCCGTGATCACGATCGCTCTCCCATTGGTCTATTTTTCGTCGGTGAACACCGGCGGCCGCTTCTCCGCGCGCGCGGCAACCGCTTCTTCGAAGTTGGCGGTGAGCAGGCGGACGAAGAGCTGTCCCAGGCCTTCGGCTTGCATGTGCCCTTCCAGGCTACCGGCGTCGAGCCCGCTCCACAGTGTGCGCTTGGTCAACTCGGTTCCGGGCCGCGAGAAGGCGGCTATGCGCGCGGCGATCGCGTAGCAGGTGTCCAGCAACTGCTCCTCGGGCACCTGACACGACACCAGCCCGATGCGCTCGGCCTCCTCGGCGCTGACGTCGCGGCCGGTCAGCATGATCTCGAACGCGCGCGACGACCCGATGGCCCGGGGCAGCAGGTAGCTCAAGCCCAGCTCACTGGCGGTCAGGCCGTTGTTGATGCCCGCGGCCCGGAAGTAGGCGCTCGTCGAGGCCACCCGGATGTCGGCGGCCAGCGCCAGGCACAGTCCGCCCCCGATGGCGGGGCCGTTGACCGCGGCGATCACCGGTTGGTGTAACCGCCGCAGCCCCAGGATCACGTCGTCGAGCAGCTCCATGGAGCGCAGCGCATACGTCGGGCGGGTCAGCCCGGCGACGTGCGGCACCGTGCCCGCGGACTTGTGATCGGCGCCCGAGGAGAACCCCCGACCCGCCCCGGTCAGCACGACGACGCGCACGGAATTGTCGTAGGTGACCTGCTCGAGGGCCTCCTTGAGCGGCACCATGACGTCGAACGCCATGGAATTCATCCGTTCGGGCCGATTGAGGGTTATCAGCGCGACACCGGGCCGCGGTTGCTCTACCAGTACCAGACTCACCCGTGAAAGGTAGCGTGCCGGAACGCCCGAGGCTCAGACGTGGCCCATGCCGGTGGTCATCAGAAAAACCCCCAGCGCGGCCACGACGAGCCCGAGGACGGCCCTCCTGCGGGCCTGCACCCAGTCGTGCACGCGCGCCATCACCGCGCCGGTCCGCGCCGGCGCCGCCACCTGGCAGACCAGGGGGATCTCGGCAAACGCCAGCCCGACCAGCGTGTATGCGGCGGCCGCGCTGACCTGGGTGCCCAAGGCGGCCCCCGACGCCAGGATCACGGTGAGCGCCGCCAGGTAGCGAAAGTCGGTCGTGATCCCGACCCCGACCAGGAAAGTGATCCACGGCGGCCCGGCCCGCAGCGCCTCTATTGCACGCGTCGACAACCGTGAGAACGCCGTCGGTGCGGCCGGGCTTGGCGGGCCGCCGGAGGGCATTGCCGCAGGTTGACGCAGTGAAAAGCCGATCGCTATCAGTGCGGCCACCAGCAGCGCGAACACGCCCATCGCGATCTGAATCCGCCCCGCCGTGGTGGTCGAGGTGGCGAGCTCCACCCTGTCCATGACCCCGAGCACGACGTCGTGCAGGCCCACGAGCGCACCCAGGGCCAGGACAACGCCGACCGCGATCCCGCCGAGCCACAATGCGACCAGATGGAGCACCGGCCGTCGCCGGGAAAACAGCAGCACAGCGATCCCGATCCGTCCCGGGTCCACCCCGGCGACCAGCGCTAACGCCAGCACCGTGCCCCACATGGGCGCGACTTTACCGCGGCAAGGGAGGGTTGCGTTCGCACTTCCGGGGGATTGGGCGGCGGTGGGTGACGAGCCCGAGTCGCCGTTTCGCTGGTGCGCGCGTACGTTAAATGTCTTCGAAACACCCTACTTGGGTTGGTTCGGTCTGCTACCTTTAGCGACCGTTGGGTACGTGTCGGCTACGACGCCATGAGACGTCCCGGTTGGCCGCGCAAATACGCTGGGCCGCAACGAGATCCGAGTACTGGAGGTAGCAGCGCGAAGAATCGAGCCGTGGCCGAATCTATGAATCCGCTATGCCGATGCGGTGAAGCGATCAGGGAGGGAATGTGTTCATCCCAGGAGAAGAGGCGTTCGGGGCCCTCGACGAATGGGCGCCGGAGCCGGGGTCGGTCGTCTGTTGGCATCCCTCACCCGCCTCGCTTGCCAAGGTCAGGCAAGCCCCGATAAGCGCGGTGCCGGCCAGCCATCAGCAGGCCAGGCACCTGCGCAACTTCCGCGACCACAAAAGCCGCGGGGTCGACATGTCACGGCTGTGCATCGGCAGTTGGGACATGCCCGGCCAGTGCGACGTCCGGGTTCTCACGTACGTCATCAACACCCACCTCCGGCGGCATGACACGTATCACAGCTGGTTCGCGTTCGCCGACGGCGACGCGATCGTCCGGCACACGCTCCGCAAACCCGGCGACATTCAATGTGTTCCGATCGAGCACGGCGAGATGACGCCGGAGGCGTTGCGCGAGCACATCGTTTCCACGCCGAGCCCGCTGGAATGGGATTGCTTCCGGTTCGCGATCATTCAGCGCGCGGACCACTTCACCTTCTGCTTCGCCATCGACCACCTCTACATCGACGCGCAGTTCCTGGGGGCCATCCGCCTCGAGCTGTATCTGATGTACACCTCCCTGCTCGCCGGCGGGGCGCCGCCACCGCTTCCGGCCCCGGGCAGCTACACGGATTACTGTGTCCGACAGCACGAGTACACCTCGGCCCTCACGCTGGATTCACCGCAGGTGCGCGGCTGGGTCGACTTCTTCGAAGAGAACGACGGAACCCTTCCGGAGTGCCCGGTGTCGTTGGGCGATGGGTCGGGGCCCTGCGACCTGATGTTCGTGCGGGTGATGGACGAACGGCAGACGGCCAACTTCGAATCCGCTTGCATCGCGGCGGGTGCGCGTTTCAGCGGCGGCGTTTTCGCCTGCGCCGCCCTTGCGCAATACGAATTGACCGGCGCCGAAAAGTATTACGGACTTGTCGCGTGCGATACCCGCAGCAGCCGTGCGGAGTTCCTGACGATCGGTTGGTTCACCGGCTTTGTCCCGATCACCATCCCGGTCGACGCATCGTCCTTCGGTGATACCGCCCGCGCCGCGCAGAAGTCGTTCGACTCCGGCAAAGCGCTGGCGAACGTGCCGTTTTCTCGCGTGCTGGAACTGGCGCCGTGGTTGCGGATGCCCGACGGTCGCGTCCCCCTGCTGTTTCACCTCGACGCCAGCAGCCCGCCTTTGTCCACCATCGTCAAGTCCGAATGGGGCGGCTCGAACATCAAGATCCACCACGACGGCGGTGTCCCGGCTCGATTCGATTTGCGCGTCAACCGCTACGAGAACGAGACCCAGGCCATGGTGTTTTTCCCGGACAATCCGGTCGCGCGCGAGTCGGTCGCCCGCTACATCGAGACGCTGAAATCCATCTACGTCCGGGTCGCCGAGGGCCGCGGCGCAGTGGCGCCGCTCTGCAGCGCCGCCGCCCTGTAGCGGCACCCCGCCGGATCAGGCCTGCTCGGCCTCGGCCGCCTCGACGTCGAAGGCCTTGATTTGCTGCACCAGGTCCTCCAGGGCCGCCGGCGGTAGCGCCCCGGCCTGGTTGAACAGCAGCTTGCCCTTCTTGAACGCCATCAGCGTGGGGATGGACCGGATCTGAGCGGCCGCCGCGAGCTGTTGTTCGGCCTCGGTGTCGACCTTGGCGTACACCACGTCGGGGTGCTTCTCCGACGACTCCTGAAAGGTCGGTGCGAACTGGCGGCAGGGACCGCACCAGGATGCCCAAAAATCGACGAGGACGATGTCGTTGCCCTCGATGGTTTCGTTGAACTTCTCAGCAGTGAGATCGCGTGTTGTCACAGTTGCCTTAACGTCGGTAACCGATGCGGTGTTCCCGCGGGGATGTTCGCGTCCGGCGCTCGGCTCGTCGCGCAGGCAGCCGGTCAACGTCATTTGTCCGAGTTTATCGACGGCCGAATCCGCGAATCGTTCAATGCGTCGAGGCTACGTTATCGAATTCGCCGCTGCTACAACGCAAACGGGCGATCCCAACCGCCGAGCGCGGCCACCCCATCGGGCGCATTCCGAACACAGGGTGAAGGATGCGCGCGCAATCCAATCGCTGGCGCCCGTAGCCGCCGAAAACGCGATAAGATTCTGCCGTCACTGACGCTTCGCCGGGAGGTGCGAGATGTCATTTTTGGTCGCCGATACGGCGTTGGTTTCGGGGGCAGCCGAGGAATTGGGGCGGCTCGGTTCGACAATTAGCGAGGTTAACTCCGCGGCGGCGGCCCAGACGACCACCTTGGCCTCGGCGGGAGCCGACGAGGTGTCGGCCGCCATCGCGGCGGTGTTCGGCGCGCACGGCCAGAGCTATCAGGCGCTGAGCGCCCAGGTCGCGGCCTTTCACGACCAATTCGTGCAAAACCTGCTCGGCGGCGCGCAGGCGTATACCGGCGCAGAAGCCGCCAACACCAACCCGTTGAAGCCGCTGTTCGACGCGATCAACGCGNGCGGCAACGCGCTGTTGGCCGGCAACGGCGGCGACGGCGGCCACGCTCTGGGCACGCCCGGTCGCGGGGGCACAGGCGGGCTGCTGTTCGGCACGAAGGGCGCGAACGGGTAACCCGCCCAGGTTACGGTTGCGTACGTTTTCCCCACTCGGAGAGACTGAGCCCGATCAACGAGCCGATCGATCAGTGAGGGAATCGCGTTGGGCCACTACATCGCAAACGTCCGTGATCTCGAGTTCAATCTGTTCGATGTTCTCGAGGTGGGCGCGGTTCTCGGCACCGGACGCTACAGCGATCTCGACGAGGACACCGTCCGGACGATCTTGGCCGAGGCCGCCCGCCTGGCCGAAGGCCCGGTCGCCGAATCCTTCGCCGCGGCCGACCGCAACCCGCCGGTCTTCGACCCCGTCGAGCACTCCATCAGCGTCCCGGACGAATTGGCCAAGACCGTGCAGGCGATCAAGGAGGCGGGGTGGTGGCGGCTGGGGCTGGCCGAACAGATCGGCGGGATGCCGGCGCCGCCCCCGCTGGCCTGGGCGGTGACCGAAATGATCCTCTGCGCCAACCCTTCCGCGAACTTCTTCAACTTCGGCCCGTTCATGGCGCAGGCGCTGTACGAAGAGGGCAACGAGCAGCAACGGCAGTGGGCGGCAATCGGTGTGGAGCGCGGTTGGGGGGCCACCATGGTGCTCACCGAGCCCGACGCCGGATCCGATGTCGGGGCGGGCCGCACCAAGGCCATCCAACAAGCCGACGGCACTTGGCACATCGAGGGCGTCAAGCGGTTCATCTCCGGCGGTGACGTCGGCGAAACCGCCGAGAACATCTTCCACCTGGTGCTGGCCCGGCCGGAGGGTGCCGGCCCGGGCACCAAAGGGTTGAGCCTGTTCTACGTGCCCAACTACCTGTTTGATCCCGAGACGTTCGAACTCGGTTCCCGCAACGGGGTTTTCGCGACCGGGCTGGAACACAAGATGGGCATCAAGTCCTCGCCGACGTGCGAATTGACGTTCGGCGACGGCGGCGTGCCGGCCGTGGGCTACCTCGTCGGCGACGTGCACAACGGGATCGCGCAGATGTTCACCGTGATCGAGCAGGCCCGCATGACGATCGGCGTGAAGGGGGCCGGCACCCTGTCCACGGGCTATTTGAACGCGCTGGCCTTCGCCAAGGAGCGGGTGCAGGGCGCCGACCTCACCCAGATGGCGGACAAGACCGCGCCGCGGGTCACGATCATCCATCACCCCGACGTGCGCCGCAGCCTGATGACGCAGAAGGCGTACGCCGAGGGCCTGCGGGCGCTCTACATGTATGCCGCCGCCCATCAGGATGCCGATGTGGCGCAACGGGTTTCGGGCGCCGATCCCGACATGGCACACCGCATCGACGACCTGCTGCTGCCGATCGTCAAAGGGGTCAGCTCCGAGCGGGCCTACGAGATCCTGACCGAGTCGCTGCAGACGCTGGGGGGCTCGGGCTTCCTGGTCGACTATCCGCTCGAGCAGTACATCCGCGACTCCAAGATCGACTCGCTCTACGAGGGCACCACCGCCATCCAGGCGCTGGATTTCTTCTTCCGCAAGATCGTCCGCGACCGCGGCCAGGCGCTGCAGTTCCTGACGGCCCAGATCGGCCGCACCATCGACACTTGCGACCAGGCGCTGAAACCGCAGGCCGAGCTGGTGCAGGCCGCGCTCGACGAGGTCACCGCGATGACGGGCGCGCTGACCGGATACCTGATGTCGGCCACCCAGCACCCCACCGAGATCTACAAGGTGGGGCTGGGATCGGTGCGGTATCTCCTCGCGGTCGGCGACCTGCTCATCGGCTGGCGGCTGCTGGTGCAGGCCGGCATCGCCCACGCCGCGCTGGCCGACGCCGCTGCGAGCGACAAGCACTTCTACCAGGGCAAGATCGCGACCGCGGCGTTCTTCGCCAAGAACATGCTGCCCCGGTTGGCCGCGCAGCGCAGGGTCATCGAATCCATCGACGACGACATCATGCGCATCTCCGAAGACGCCTTCTGACTGGGTGTTTCACAGCTGCGACACAGCTCCAGCGGGTACATCTTTTCGTGGTCCAACTCACGAATGGGGGAAACGTTGATTTCTGCAAGCTGTCCCACGCTCACGCGGTTCGCCATCCTGGCCGCCACGGGCGCCACCGCCCTGTCCGTCGCGGCGTGCGGGTCGTCGAATCAATCGGCTCCCACGTCGACGTCCACCTCCACGTCGACGGTGACCTCGACGACGACGTCGCAGGCGCCGGCCCAGAACGAGGCCAAGGTGAGCGGCCTGATCGCGTCCGTCGCGGGCAACTCGATCCAGGTCACCAAGGAAGACAAGAGCAACGCCGCCGTGAATTTCACCTCGACGACCAAGATCACCGAGGTCTCCCCGGCCACCCTGGCTGACGTCACCTCCGGCAGCTGCATCACGGTGCGGCCCACCAAGGAAGCGCAGGGCGGGCAGCAGCCGGTCACCGCTGCATCGGTCCGGGTCAGCCCGTCCGTCAACGGCACCTGCCCGAAGCCCAAGGAGTCCGGACCGGCGTCCGGCCCCGGTTCCAGCTCTCCCGCCCCCTCGGGCTCCCCCACGCCGGCACCCGCTCCGGCACCGGCGGTGCGGGGCTCCGTCGCGTCGGTGACGGGAAGCACCATC
>NZ_LT546237.1:531331-542856 GCF_900078675.2 Mycobacterium interjectum | reverse complement strand
TGCGCCGGGCACGCCGCCGCCGCCGGCTCCGCCGCCGCCCGCCGTCCCGAGGGACTACGTCGAGGGCCTGATCGAGTCGGTGTCGGGCGGCACGATCCAGCTGCGGACGCGGACGGGGTCGGCCACGGTGGACTTCTCCCCATCGACGCGGGTCGTCGAGGTCACCGCGGCCCAGCTGGCCGACGTCACCCCCGGCAGTTGCGTCAACGTGCGCGCCACCCCGCAGAGCGCGCCCACGGGTGGGGCGATCACCGCGCAAGCCGTGACGGTCACCTCAGCCGTCGACGGCAAGTGCCCGCCGCCGGCCGGGTTCTACGGCACGGTCAGCTCGGTCTCGGGCAACAGCATCGCCGTCAGCGGTATGGGTCCCCAACCAACGCCCACCACCGTGACGGTCGCGAATTCGACCTCCTACCAGAAGCAGACGCCGTCGGACTCCCAGGCGATCGCGAACGGCAAGTGCATGGGCGCTCAGGGCACCCAGGACGCCGGCGTGCTGGGTGCGATGACGATCAGCCTTCAGGCGTGCCCGCCGATGGGGCACCCGCACCACCACCTGCACCTGCCCCATCTGCCCTTCCACCTGTGAAGGGGTGGAGCGGGATCAGACGGTGAAGCCGAGGGCGCGTAGCTGCTCGCGGCCGTCCTCGGTGATCTTGTCGGGTCCCCACGGCGGGTTCCACACCCAGTTGATCCGCAGGTCGTCGACCAGGCCGGCGCCGACGAGCGCGCTGCGCGACTGGTCCTCGATGACGTCGGTCAGCGGGCAGGCCGCCGACGTCAGCGTCATGTCGATCAGGGCGACCGTTCCCTCGTCGCCGTCCTCGACGTTCAGGCCGTAGACCAGCCCCAGGTCGACGACGTTGATGCCCAGTTCGGGGTCGACGACGTCGCGCATCGCCTCCTCCAGGTCGGCAAGAAACTCGTCGCCCGGTGCGGTGGTTTCGCTCATTTCTGGTCCTCCTCGAAGCTCGCGCTGGCCTGAGCCAGCGCGTCCTTGAACGCCATCCACCCGAGCAGCGCGCACTTGACCCGCGCGGGGTACTTGGCGACCCCGGCGAACGCGACGCCGTCGCCCAGCACGTCCTCGTCACCCTCGACGGTGCCGCGCGAGGACACCATCTCGGTGAAGGCGGTCGTGGTCTTGAGGGCCTCACCGACGCTGTGGCCGATCACCTGCTGGGTCAGCACCGAGGTCGACGCCTGGCTGATGGAACAGCCCTGCCCCTCATAGGAGACGTCGACGACGGTTTCGCCGTCGTCGGACAAGCTGACCCGCAGGGTGATCTCGTCGCCGCAGACCGGGTTGACGTGATACACCTGCGCGCCGAACGGCTCCCGCAGCCCCCGGTGCTGCGGGTGCTTGTAGTGATCGAGGATCACATCCTGATAGATCTGCTCGAGGCGCAACGTCAGCTTCTCCCAAAGAAATCCAGCGCGCGACGCACGCCGGCCACCAGGCGCTCGACCTCGTCGGCGGTGTTGTACACCGCGAACGACGCCCGCGCGGTGGCCGCGAGCCCGAACCTGCGGTGCAGCGGCAAGGCGCAATGGTGCCCGACGCGCACCGCGACGCCATCGTCGTCGAGCACCTGCCCGACGTCGTGCGCGTGCACGCCGTCGACGACGAACGACACCGGAGAGCCGCGGTTTTCCGTCGACGCCGGACCGACAATGCGCACGGCGTCGATGCCGGACAGGCCCTCGATGGTCGCGGCGACCAGTTCGCGTTCGTGGGCCTCGGCGGCGTCCATCCCGATGGCGCCGAGATAGCGCGCGGCGGCCGCCAATCCGACCACCTGAGACGTCATCGGGGTGCCCGCCTCGAAGCGCTGCGGCGCCGCCGCGTAGGTCGAGGCTTCCATGGCGACCGTCTCGATCATCGACCCGCCGGTGAGGAAAGGTGGCATGGCGCCCAGCAGCTCGCCGCGCCCGTACAGCACGCCGATCCCGTTGGGGCCCAACATCTTGTGCCCGGAGAACGCGCCGAAATCGACGCCGAGCGCGTGAAAGTCGACCGGCCGGTGCGGCACCGACTGGCAGGCGTCCAGCACGGTCAACGCGCCCACCGCCTTGGCGCGGCTCACCAGTTCGTCCACCGGGCCGTGCGCGCCGGTGACGTTGGAATGATGGCTGAAGGCAACGACTTTGACCCGCTCGTCGAGTCGCAGCGACTCCAGGTCGATGCGCCCGTCGTCCGTGACGCCGTACCAGCGCAACGTGGCCCCGGTGCGCCGCGCGAGCTCCTGCCACGGGACCAGGTTGGCGTGGTGTTCGAGCTCGGTGGTGACGATGACGTCGCCGGGCCCGACGGCACGCTCGAAACGGTTGTCGCCCAGCACGTATGACACCAGGTTGAGCGCCTCGGTGGCGTTCTTGGTGAACACCAGCTCTTGCGCGTCGGCGCCGACGAAGGCCGCGATGTCGGCGCGGCCCTGCTCATAGGCGTCGGTGGCCTCCTCCATCAGCTGGTGGGCGCCGCGATGCACCCCTCCGTTGGAGGTCAACAGGAATTCCCGCTCGGCGTCGAGCACCTGCAGCGGGCGCTGCGACGTCGCGCCGGAATCCAAGTACGCCAACTGGTTTCCGCCGCGCATGATGCGCTTGAGGATCGGAAAGTCGGCACGGATCGCCGCAACGTCCAGCATGCCTACGCCCCTGTTGCCGCCGCTTGCGTAAAGCGGACGTAGCCGTTCTGCTCGAGCTCGTCGGCCAGCTCCGGTCCACCGGATTCGGCGATCCGGCCGCCGACGAACACGTGCACGTGCTCCGGGTGGATGTAGCGCAGGATGCGGGTGTAGTGCGTGATCAACAGGACGCCGCCGTGCTCGGACTCGGCGTAACGGTTCACGCCCTCGCTGACCACCCGGAGCGCGTCGACGTCCAGACCGGAGTCGGTCTCGTCGAGGATGGCGATCTTGGGCTTGAGCAGTTCCAGCTGCAGGATCTCGTGGCGCTTCTTCTCACCGCCCGAGAAGCCCTCGTTGACGCTGCGCTCCGCGAACACCGGGTCGATCTCGAGGGACGTCATCGCCGCCTTGACCTCTTTGACCCAGTGGCGCAGCTTGGGGGCCTCGCCGCGGACGGCGGTGGCCGCCGAGCGCAGAAAGTTGGACACCGAGACCCCGGGCACCTCGACGGGATACTGCATGGCCAGGAATATCCCGGCCCGCGCGCGCTCGTCGACGCTCATCGCCAGCACGTCCCCGCCGTCCAGCGTGATCGAGCCCGACGTGACGCGGTACTTGGGGTGCCCGGCGATCGCGTACGACAGCGTGGACTTGCCGGAGCCGTTGGGCCCCATCAGGGCATGCGTCTCACCGGATTTCACCGTCAGGTCCACGCCCTTGAGGATGGGGATTTCCCGTTCCCCCTCCGGCGCGTTGGGGTCGTCGACGCTGACGTGCAGGTCCTTGATTTCAAGAGTGGTCATGAGGCTTCTATTTTTTCCGTCTTCTCCGTGATGGCCAGTTCGTGTTCGATGGCTGCGGTCAGGCGTTCCCGCACTTCGGGCACCGCGATCTTCGAGATGATCTCCCCGAAGAACCCGCGGATCACCAGGCGGCGCGCCTGCTCCTCCGGGATGCCGCGCGAACGCAGGTAAAACAGTTGCTCGTCGTCGAAACGCCCGGTGGCGCTGGCGTGCCCGGCGCCGACGA
The DNA here is from genome assembly GCF_900078675.2 of Mycobacterium interjectum. Classification (GTDB taxonomy): domain Bacteria; phylum Actinomycetota; class Actinomycetes; order Mycobacteriales; family Mycobacteriaceae; genus Mycobacterium; species Mycobacterium interjectum. The sequence continues at coordinate 539,197 of NZ_LT546237.1, read as the reverse complement.
TCTCGCCGGTCTCGATCTCGAGGTTGGGCACCGAGTCGGCGCGCGCGCCGTCGGTGAGGACCAGGTTGCGGTTCACCTCGAAGGTGTCGGTGCCGGTGGCCGCGGCGCGGATCAGCACGTCACCCACCCACACGGTGTGCGCGTCGGGCAGCGCGGAGTCCGGATCTCCCTGCAGCGCACCCTTGTACAGCACGTTCGACCTGCAGTCGGGCTGTGCGTGGTCCACCAGCAGTCGCGACTCGAGGTGCTGGCCGTCGTCGGCGAAGTACAGGCCCAGCAGCTCCGCGTCCCCGCCGGGACCCCAGAACCGCACGTTGGCCGACATCCGCACGATTTCACCGCCCAGCGTCACGGCGACGTGCCGCAGCACCGCGTCCTTGCCCAGCCTGGCGTGGTGGGCGGACAGGTGCACCATGTCGTCGGCCCAGTCGGCGATCCACACGACCGTGAGCCGGGCGGCGTCCTCGATCACGAATTCGAGGTTGTCGGCGTAGGTTCCGCTGCCCCGCTGGTCGATGATCACCACCGCTTCGCCGAGCTCCTCGACGCGGATCTGCAGGTGCCCGTAGGCCACGGCGCCTTCGCCCGGCCCGGTGACGGTGACGGTGATCGGCTCGGCGATGCGAGTGTCGCGCGCGACGGTGACCAGCGTCGCGGAATTGAACGACGAAAAGGCCTGAGCGGCAACGCGGTCGGCCGGGGCGCCGCCCCGCCCGAGCCGCTCGTCGCCGCGCCGGACGGTCTCGACCCGCAGGCCGGCCTGTTCGGCCACGTCAATGTGGGCGCGGCCGGTGGCGTTCGCGGAGCCGTCGTGCAGCCCGCGCAGCCGCCGCAGCGGGGTGAACCGCCACAGCTCGTCGCGGCCGTGCGGAATCTCGAACGCGTCGACATCGAAGGAGGAGAATAGCTCCCCCTTGTTTAGCGAAGCGGTCATCCGACCGCGCCCTCCATCTGCAGCTCGATCAGCCGGTTGAGCTCGAGCGCGTACTCCATCGGCAGCTCTTTGGCGATCGGCTCCACGAAGCCGCGCACTACCATCGCCATCGCCTCGTCCTCGGTCAGCCCGCGGCTCATCAGGTAGAACAGCTGGTTCTCGCTGACCTTCGACACGGTGGCCTCGTGGCCCATCGTGACGTCGTCCTCGCGGATGTCGACGTACGGGTAGGTGTCACTGCGGCTGATCGTATCGACCAGCAGCGCATCGCATTTCACGCTCGAGCGCGATCCGTGGGCGCCCTTGCTCACCTGCACCAGGCCGCGGTAGGAAGTGCGGCCGCCGCCGCGCGCCACCGACTTGGACACGATGTTGCTCGACGTGTTCGGCGCCAGGTGCAGCATCTTCGCGCCGGTGTCCTGGTGCTGGTCCTCGCCGGCGAACGCCACCGACAGCACCTCGCCCTTGGCGTGCTCGCCGGTCATCCACACCGCCGGGTACTTCATGGTCACCTTCGACCCGATGTTGCCGTCGACCCATTCCATGGTGGCGCCGGCCTCTGCCCGGGCCCGCTTGGTGACCAGGTTGTAGACGTTGTTCGACCAGTTCTGGATGGTCGTATAGCGAACGCGCGCATTGGGTTTCACGATGATCTCGACCACCGCCGAGTGCAGCGAATCCGACTTGTAGATCGGCGCGGTGCAGCCCTCGACGTAATGCACGTAGGAGCCCTCGTCGGCGATGATCAGCGTGCGCTCGAACTGGCCCATGTTCTCGGTGTTGATCCGGAAGTAGGCCTGCAGCGGGATGTCGACGTGCACACCCTTGGGGACGTAGATGAACGAGCCACCGCTCCACACCGCGGTGTTCAGTGCCGAGAACTTGTTGTCCCCGGCCGGAATCACGGTGCCGAAGTACTGCTGGAAGATCTCGGGATGCTCGCGCAGCGCGGTGTCGGTGTCCAAGAAGATGACGCCCTGGGCCTCCAGGTCCTCACGGATGGAGTGGTAGACGACCTCGGACTCGTACTGCGCGGCGACACCGGAGACCAGCCGCTGCTTCTCCGCCTCCGGGATGCCCAGCTTGTCGTAGGTGCTCTTGATGTCCGCGGGCAGGTCGTCCCAGGTTGCGGCCTGCTTCTCGCTGGAGCGCACGAAGTACTTGATGTTGTCGAAGTGGATGCCCTCGAGGTTGGAACCCCAGCTCGGCATGGGCTTCTTGTCGAAGATGCGCAGCGCCTTCAGTCGGGTCTGCAGCATCCACTCGGGCTCGTTCTTCTTCGCCGAAATGTCGCGCACCACCGCCTCGGACAGCCCGCGCTGCGCGCTGGCTCCCGCGACGTCGGAGTCCGCCCAGCCGTAGCCGTAGCGGCCCAGCGAGGCGATCGCCTGCTCCTGGGTCAACGGCTCGACGGTCTTGCTGGCCTCGGGCGTGAGTGTCATGCGGACGCTCCTTCGATGCTGGTGGTGTCGCGGCGCGGGCTGGGCGCCGTCGAGACCGGAACAGTGAGTGGCACGTGGGTGGTGCAGGCGCAGTTTCCGTTGACGATGGTCGCCAACCGCTGCACGTGGGTTCCGAGCACCTCGGCCATCGCCTGCTGCTCGNGCCCACCTGCTGCCACGCCTCGGCGGCCACCGACTCGGCATCGCCCGCCTCCATCAGCGCGTCGAGGTGCCGCCGCACGCCGGCGGGCGCCAGGCCCAGCCGGTCGCCGATCTCCACGGCGGTGATCGATCCGGATTCCAACAGCAGGCGCACGATGGCGCGCCGGGTGTGACCATCCGGCACCGCGGCGCCGACTGGAGCCGCGGGCGCCTCATCGAGGCTGGTTCGGATTTTCACAACACCAGTGTGACGCAATTCCGGGGATCGGTCCACCAAGGGTCCCCTGTCCGGGCGTTGCGCTGGTCACACCGCCGGCCGCCCGATTGCGGCGGCTACGCTGCTGTGATGGCAGCCCGCCACCACACGCTGAGCTCGTCGATCGCCAGCCTGCACGGCGATGAGCAGGCGGTGGGTTCGCCGCTGAACGATACCGAGCTCACCGTCCTGCGCCGCACCCGCCTGTTCGGCGCGACCGGCACCGTCCTGATGGCGATCGGCGCGCTGGGCGCCGGGGCTCGGCCCGTCGTCCAGGACCCCACCTTCGGGGTCCGGCTGCTCAACCTGCCGTCGCGCATCCAGACCGTGTCGCTGACCATGACGACGACCGGGGCCGTCATGATGGCGCTCGCCTGGCTGATGCTCGGCCGGTTCGCGCTGGGCAACAGGCGGATGTCGCGCGGCGACCTGGACCGCACCCTGCTGCTGTGGGTGCTGCCCTTGTTGCCCGCGCCGCCGATGTACAGCAAGGACGTCTACTCCTACCTCGCCCAGAGCCAGATCTCGCTGGAGGGACTCGACCCCTACAGGGTGGGCCCGGCGTCCGGTCTGGGCCTCGGTCACGTGTTCACGCTGTCAGTCCCGACCCTGTGGCGCGAGACGCCGGCGCCCTACGGCCCGTTGTTCCTGTGGATCGGGCGCGGGATCTCGGCGCTGACCGGCGAGAACATCGTCGCCGCGGTGCTCTGCCACCGGATCGTGGTGCTGGCCGGCGTGGGCCTCATCGTCTGGGCCACCCCCCGCCTGGCCCGGCGCTGCGGCGTCGCCGAGGTCAGCGCCCTGTGGCTGGGCGCGGCCAACCCGCTGCTGATCATGCACCTGGTCGCCGGCGTGCATAACGAGGCGCTGATGCTGGGGCTGATGCTGGCCGGGGCCGAGTTCGCGCTGCGCGGCATCGACTCTCCGCGACTGCTGCCCGCGTCGTGGCGGCCCGGCCCGGATTGGGAGCCGCTGGGGATGCTGCTCGCGGGCGCGATCCTGATCACGCTGTCGTCGCAGGTAAAGCTGCCGTCACTGCTGGCGCTGGGCTTTGTCACGGTGGCGCTGGCCCACCGCTGCGGCGGCACCCTGCGGGCGCTGCTACTGGCCGGCGGCGGGATGGCGGCGCTGTCGCTGGCGGTGATGGCCCTCGTCGGCTGGGCCAGCGGGCTCGGGTTCGGCTGGATCTACACGCTGGGCACCGCCAACGTGGTGCGCAGCTGGATGTCGCCGCCGACGCTACTGGCGCTCGGGACCGGGCAGGTGGGGATCCTGCTGGGGCTGGGCGATCACACGACCGCGGTGTTGGGGCTCACGCGCGCCATCGGCGTGCTGATCATCACGGTGATGGTGGCCTGGCTGCTGGTCGCCGTCTTCCGCGGCCGGTTGCACCCGATCGGCGGCCTGGGCGTCGCGCTGGGCATCACCGTGCTGCTGTTTCCCGTGGTGCAGCCCTGGTATCTGCTGTGGGCGATCATCCCGCTGGCCGCCTGGGCGACCCGCACCGGCTTCCGGGTGGCGGCGATCGTCATCACCCTCATCGTGGGCATCTTCGGCCCGACGGCCAACGGCGACCGCTTTGCGCTGTTTCAGATCGTGGACGCGACGCTGGCCAGCAGCCTCATCGTGGCGGTGCTCATCGCCGCGACCTACACCCGGCTGCCGTGGCGCCGGCTACCCACGAACGGCGAGGCGGTCATCACCCCGCCCGCCCCGGTGGCTCCCGAGGCCCCCAGTCCCGAGGCGGCACCCGACGCCTACGCTGATTCCACGTGAGCCGCGCCGAAACGCCCGACACGGTGGTGCGGCTACGCGGGGTCAGCAAGCGATACGGCTCCGTCGAGGCCGTCGCCAATCTTGATCTCGAGGTGCGCGCGGCCGAGGTGCTGGCGCTGCTCGGCCCCAACGGCGCCGGCAAGACGACGACGGTCGAGATGTGCGAGGGCTTCGTGCGCCCGGACGCCGGCACCATCGAGGTGCTCGGCCTGGATCCCATCGCCGACAACGCGCGGCTGCGCGCGCGCATCGGGGTGATGTTGCAGGGCGGCGGCGGCTACCCCGCGGCGCGTGCCGGCGAGATGCTCGGCCTGGTGGCCTCCTACGCCGCCGACCCGCTGGACCCGGCGTGGCTGCTGGACACCCTGGGCCTCACCGACGCGGCCCGCACCACGTATCGGCGGCTCTCCGGCGGCCAGCAGCAACGGCTCGCGCTGGCGTGTGCGCTGGTCGGCCGCCCCGAGCTGGTGTTTCTCGACGAGCCCACCGCGGGCATGGACGCCCATGCCCGGCTGCTGGTCTGGGAGCTGATCGACGCGCTGCGCCGCGACGGCGTGACGGTGGTGCTGACCACCCATCAGCTCAAGGAGGCCGAGGAGCTCGCCGACCGGCTGGTGATCATCGACCACGGCGTGACGGTGGCCACGGGCACGCCGGCGGAGCTGATGCGCGCCGGCGCCAAAGACCAGTTGCGGTTCAGCGCGCCGCCGCGGCTCGAGCTTTCCCTGTTGGCCGCCGCGCTGCCGGAGGATTACCAGGTCACCGAGGTGACCCCCGGCGAGTACCTGGTCGAGGGGCCGGTCGACCCCCAGGTGCTGGCGACCGTCACGGCGTGGTGCGCGCAGATCGACGTGCTCGCCACCGACATGCGTGTCGAGCAACGCAGCCTCGAGGACGTGTTCCTCGACCTCACCGGCAGGAAGTTACGGCCTTGACCGACAGCGCCTTTCCCGCGGGGACCTTCGCGCCCGACCCGCGCCCCAACGCCGTGCCCCGGATGCTCGCCGCGCAGTACGGCCTGGAGCTCAAGTTGCTGCTGCGCAACGGCGAGCAGCTGCTGCTCACCATGTTCATCCCGATCACGCTGCTGGTGGGGCTGACGCTGCTGCCCTTCGGCTCGTTCGGGCACAACCGAGCCGCCACCTTCGTGCCCCCAATCATGGCCCTGGCGGTGATTTCGACGGCGTTCACCGGGCAGGCGATCGCGGTCGCATTCGATCGCCGCTACGGCGCGCTGAAACGACTCGGGGCCACCCCGCTGCCGGTGTGGGGCATCATCGCCGGGAAGTCGCTGGCCGTGGTGACGGTGGTGTTTATGCAGGCAATCTTGTTGGGCGCCATCGGTTTTGCGCTCGGCTGGCGGCCGGCCCCGGCGGCGCTGCTGTTGGGCGCGGCCGTCATCGCGCTGGGCACCGCGGGCTTCGCCGCCCTCGGGCTGCTGCTGGGCGGGACGCTGCGGGCCGAGATCGTGCTCGCGGTCGCCAACCTGATGTGGTTCGTGTTCGCCGGGCTGGGCGCGCTGACCCTGGAATCCGGGATGATCCCCGCGGGCGTCAAGTGGGCGGCGCGGCTCACCCCGTCGGGCGCGCTGACCGAGGCGCTGTCGCAGGCGATGGCGCTGTCGGTGGACTGGTTCGGCGTCGTCGTCCTGGCGGCATGGGGCTCGGTGGCGGCGCTGGCCGCGCGGCGCTGGTTCCGCTTCACCTGACGCCGACGGGCTCGGCGACACGTAACCAGTTGCGACGACACGCCGACACCGGTGTACGAGGTTTCTATCTCGGCGGCGCCCGGGCTTACTACAGGCCGTAGTTCTTGTTGGCTTACCATCGGGCGGTGCTCGGACGAACGCTGCGGCGGGTGGTGGACCTGCTCCCCGACCCCAGCCTGCGCGCCCAGCGGGTGATCGCCGCGCTCGTCATCCTCACCCAGGGCGGTATCGCCGTCACGGGCGCGATCGTGCGCGTCACCGCCTCGGGCCTGGGCTGCCCGACCTGGCCGCAGTGCTTCCCGGGCAGCTTCACGCCGGTGGCCCACGCCGAGGTGCCGCGAATTCACCAGGCCGTGGAGTTCGGCAACCGGATGATCACCTTCGCGGTCGTAATCGCCGCGGTGCTGGCCGTGCTGGCCGTGACCCGGGCGCGCCGGCGCACCGAGGTCCTNCCCACCGCTGCGGCGGCACCCTGCGGGCGCTGCTACTGGCCGGCGGCGGGATGGCGGCGCTGTCGCTGGCGGTGATGGCCCTCGTCGGCTGGGCCAGCGGGCTCGGGTTCGGCTGGATCTACACGCTGGGCACCGCCAACGTGGTGCGCAGCTGGATGTCGCCGCCGACGCTACTGGCGCTCGGGACCGGGCAGGTGGGGATCCTGCTGGGGCTGGGCGATCACACGACCGCGGTGTTGGGGCTCACGCGCGCCATCGGCGTGCTGATCATCACGGTGATGGTGGCCTGGCTGCTGGTCGCCGTCTTCCGCGGCCGGTTGCACCCGATCGGCGGCCTGGGCGTCGCGCTGGGCATCACCGTGCTGCTGTTTCCCGTGGTGCAGCCCTGGTATCTGCTGTGGGCGATCATCCCGCTGGCCGCCTGGGCGACCCGCACCGGCTTCCGGGTGGCGGCGATCGTCATCACCCTCATCGTGGGCATCTTCGGCCCGACGGCCAACGGCGACCGCTTTGCGCTGTTTCAGATCGTGGACGCGACGCTGGCCAGCAGCCTCATCGTGGCGGTGCTCATCGCCGCGACCTACACCCGGCTGCCGTGGCGCCGGCTACCCACGAACGGCGAGGCGGTCATCACCCCGCCCGCCCCGGTGGCTCCCGAGGCCCCCAGTCCCGAGGCGGCACCCGACGCCTACGCTGATTCCACGTGAGCCGCGCCGAAACGCCCGACACGGTGGTGCGGCTACGCGGGGTCAGCAAGCGATACGGCTCCGTCGAGGCCGTCGCCAATCTTGATCTCGAGGTGCGCGCGGCCGAGGTGCTGGCGCTGCTCGGCCCCAACGGCGCCGGCAAGACGACGACGGTCGAGATGTGCGAGGGCTTCGTGCGCCCGGACGCCGGCACCATCGAGGTGCTCGGCCTGGATCCCATCGCCGACAACGCGCGGCTGCGCGCGCGCATCGGGGTGATGTTGCAGGGCGGCGGCGGCTACCCCGCGGCGCGTGCCGGCGAGATGCTCGGCCTGGTGGCCTCCTACGCCGCCGACCCGCTGGACCCGGCGTGGCTGCTGGACACCCTGGGCCTCACCGACGCGGCCCGCACCACGTATCGGCGGCTCTCCGGCGGCCAGCAGCAACGGC
>NZ_LT546237.1:490958-531262 GCF_900078675.2 Mycobacterium interjectum | reverse complement strand
CCCCCGCCACGTCGGCGCGCGCGTACAGCAACTCACGCACGCCGATCCCGGCGCGTGCGGCGGCCGACGCGATCGCGGCGTAACCCAGGTCCCACGACTCGAACTCCGGCTCGATCGGCCACGCGTGCGAGCGCTCGCCGCCGAGAAAGATCAACGCCGCCTGCGCCGTTCGGTCCGGCGCCGTCGGCACCCCGGCGTTCTCCAATTCGCGCAGGTACCGCCCGCCGAGGTTCCACGCGACGGCATCGGGCGGGTTGAGCAGGTGGCGCACCCGCCGGATCCAGCCCAGGAATTCCTGGCGGCGCTCGGCGGCGTCCGGGGCGGCGCGCAGGATGACGAGGTCGGCGCCGACGGTCTCCGGGTCGTCCCAGGGCAGCCAGCGGGCGTGCAGCCCGCGCCTGCGCAGCGCGGGAACCAGCCCCGCGTCGTCGGGGTGTCGGGGACCGCCCGCCAGCACGATCCGCGGATGGAAGACGTCCGGTCGGGCCAGCTTCATGCCCGGGCATGATATCCCCATGCACGCAATCGAAATCAGCGAAATCGGCGGCCCCGAGGTCCTGCGCTACGTCGACGTCCCCGAGCCCACGCCCGGTCCCGGCGAGCTGCTGATCAAGGCCGAGGCGATCGGCGTCAACTACATCGACACCTATTTCCGCTCCGGGCAGTATCCGCGGGAGCTGCCGTTCATCCTCGGCCAGGAGACGTGCGGAACCGTCGTCGCCGTGGGCGACGGGGTCGACGGGTTCGGCGCGGGCGATCGGGTGGGTACCGCGGCCGCGGCCGGCGGTTACGCCGAATTCGCCACCGCGCCAGCGTCTTTGACCGCCAAGGTGCCCGATCACGTCACATCCGACGTGGCGGCCTCGGTAATGTTGAAGGGCCTGACCGCGCACTACCTGCTCAAATCCGTGTATCCGGTGCAAAGCGGGGACGCCGTTCTGGTGCATGCCGGCGCCGGCGGCGTCGGGCTGATCCTCACGCAGTGGGCCAAGCTGCTCGGCGCCCGGGTCATCACGACGGTCTCCACGCCGGAAAAGGAACGGATGTCCAAAGAGGCCGGCGCCGACGAGGTGCTCCCCTACCCCGACGTCGCCGCCGAATTCGGCCGGAAAATTCGCGAGTTGACGGGCGGCGCCGGGGTGGCGGCGGTGTACGACGGCGTGGGCAAGACCACGTTCGACGCCAGCCTGGCCAGCCTGGCCGTGCGCGGCACCCTGGCGCTGTTCGGGGCGGCCAGCGGCCCGGTTCCGCCGTTCGACCCGCAGCGCCTCAACGCCGCCGGGTCGGTGTACCTGAGCCGGCCGTCGCTGGTGCACTTCATCCGCACCGGCGACGAGTTCCATTGGCGTGCGGGCGAACTGTTCGAGGCGATCGACAGCGGCGCCCTCACCATCGAGGTCGGCGGGCGCTACCCGCTGGCCGAAGCGGGCCGCGCACACCGGGATCTGCAGGGCCGCAAAACCACGGGCTCGATCGTGCTGCTGCCGTAGCCGAGCCGCTAGCGCAGCGTCGGCAGCGCGACGACGGAGTCGAGCGCCAGCGCGCAGAACACCACCGCCAGGTAGTTGTTCGACTGCAGGAACAGTCGCAACGGCTTGACCGGCTCGCCGGCGCGCACGCCGGCGTACAGCTGGTGGGCCATGGCCAGGAACCACGCACCGGCCAGCAAGGCGACCGCGGCGTACAGCCACCCGGTGGCCAGCGCCAGCGCCAGCGTGGCGAGCACGGTCAGCCAGGTGTAGATCAGGATCTGCTTGGTGACCTGGCGCTCGGTGGCCACGGCCGGCAGCATCGGGACGCCGGCCGCCTTGTAGTCGTCCTTGTAGCGCATGGCCAGCGCCCAGGTGTGCGGCGGCGTCCAGAAGAAGATGATCGCGAACATCACCAGCGCCGGCCAGCCGATGGTGCCGGTGACGGCCGACCAGCCGATCATCACCGGCATGCAGCCGGCCGCCCCGCCCCACACGACGTTTTGCGACGTGCGGCGCTTGAGCAACAGCGTGTAGACGAACACGTAGAACGCGATGGTCGCGACGGCAAGCAGCCCGGACAGCAGGTTCGTCGTCCACCAGAGCCAGAAGAACGAGCCCACGCTGAGCACCAGCCCCAGCACCAGGGCGTTGCGCGTCGGCACGGCGGCCCGCGCCAGCGGCCTGCGCGCCGTGCGCTTCATCACCTTGTCGATGTCGGCGTCGGCCACGCAGTTGAGCGTGTTGGCGCCGCCGGCGGCCAGCATGCCGCCGATCAGCGTGTTGAGGATCAGCAGCGGGTTCACGGTGCCGCGGTGGGCGAGCAGCATCGCGGGTATCGCCGTGACGAGCAGCAGCTCGATGACCCGGGGCTTGGTGAGCGCCAGGTATGCCAAGACCGTGCCCGGTACCCGGCTCGGTGCCTCTCGGCTCGGCGCGACGCGCCCGCGAACGCTCACGCAATAACTCCTCGGGGTCGCAGCAGCGCGCAGCATCTACTACGCACGATGGTAGACCGCGCGGGGGCGGTGGCTAGCCCTCAGGGTCCCTTCGGGTGAATTTTCCCCGCATTGCCGGACTGATTGCATCCCTTGAGCCGTCGGCGCGTAATTTTCACAGCGGCCGGCGTTGGGTACCCCAAACTCTGCGCTGCAAGAGCCGGCACTCCCGCATTAGGGTGAGCAATATCAGCTTGATGACCCAAGGACAGAGGCTGTGACCACACTCGAAGAGATCTCCACGCTGACCCATCCGCACCTGCCCGACGACTGGACCGAGATCGATTCGGCTGCGGTCGACACGATCCGGGTGCTCGCCGCCGACGCGGTCCAGAAAGTCGGGAACGGCCATCCCGGGACGGCGATGAGCCTGGCCCCGCTGGCCTACACGCTGTTTCAGCGCACCATGCGCCACGACCCCAGCGACACCCACTGGCTGGGACGCGACCGGTTCGTGCTGTCGGCCGGGCACAGCAGCCTGACCCTGTATCTGCAGCTGTACCTCGGCGGGTTCGGCCTGGAGCTCTCGGACATCGAGTCGCTGCGCACCTGGGGGTCCAAGACGCCCGGGCACCCGGAGTTCCGGCACACCAAGGGCGTTGAGATCACCACCGGCCCGCTCGGCCAGGGGCTGGCGTCGTCGGTCGGGATGGCGATGGCGTCGCGCTACGAGCGCGGGCTGTTCGATCCGGACGCCGAGTCGGGCACCAGCCCGTTCGACCACTTCATCTTCGTGATCGCCTCCGACGGGGACATCGAGGAGGGCGTGACGTCCGAGGCGTCGTCGCTGGCGGCCGTGCAGCAGCTGGGCAACCTCATCGTGTTCTACGACCACAACGAGATCTCGATCGAGGACGACACCAACATTGCGCTGTGCGAGGACACCGCCGCGCGCTACGAGGCCTACGGCTGGCACGTGCAGCGGGTGGAGGGCGGCGAGAACGTCGTCGGCATCGAGGAGGCCATCGCCAACGCCAAGGCCGTCACCGACCGGCCGTCGTTCATCGAGCTGCGCACCATCATCGGCTACCCGGCGCCCCACCTGATGAACACCGGCAAGGCGCACGGCGCGGCCCTCGGCGACGAGGAGGTCGCGGCCGTCAAGAAGATATTGGGATTCGATCCCGACAAGAACTTCGAGGTGCGCGACGAGGTCATCGCCCACACCCGCAAGCTGGTGGACCGGGGCAAGGAAGCCCACGAGAAGTGGCAGGCGGAGTTCGACGCGTGGGCGCAACGCGAGCCCGACCGCAAGGCGCTGCTGGACCGGTTGACCGCCGAGCAGCTGCCCGAGGGCTGGGACGCCGACGTCCCGACCTGGACGCCGGACGACAAGCCGCTGGCCACCCGCGCGGCCTCCGGCAAGGTGCTGAACGCGGTGGGCCCGAAGCTGCCCGAGTTGTGGGGCGGCTCGGCCGACCTGGCGGGCAGCAACAACACCACCATGGACAACGTCAAATCGTTTGGGCCGCCGTCCATTTCGACGAAGGACTACACCGCCGACTGGTACGGGCGCACGCTGCACTTCGGGGTGCGCGAGCACGCGATGGGCGCCATCCTGTCCGGCATCGTGCTGCACGGCCCCACCCGCGCCTACGGCGGCACCTTCCTGCAGTTCTCCGACTACATGCGCCCGGCGGTGCGGCTGGCGTCGCTGATGGACATCGACACCATCTACGTGTGGACCCACGACTCGATCGGGCTGGGCGAGGACGGCCCCACGCATCAGCCCATCGAGCACCTGGCGGCGCTGCGCGCCATCCCCAAGTTGTCGGTGGTGCGCCCGGCCGACGCCAACGAGACGGCCTACGCCTGGCGCACCGTCCTGGCCCGCGGCAACGGCAGCGGCCCGGTCGGCCTGATCCTGACCCGCCAGGGTGTGCCGGTGCTGGAGGGCACCAGCTTCGAGGGCGTCGGGCGGGGCGGTTACATCCTGGGCGACGACGGGGGCGACGAACCCGACGTGGTGCTCATCGGCACCGGGTCGGAGGTACAGCTCGCGGTCGAGGCGCGAAACCTGTTGGCGGACAGGGACATCGTTGCCCGCGTGGTGTCGATGCCGTGCGTGGAGTGGTTCGAGTCGCAGCCCGAGGAATACCGGGACAGCGTGCTTCCCCCGTCGGTGTCGGCGCGGGTGGCCGTGGAGGCCGGGATCGCACAGCCCTGGCACAAGCTGGTCGGCGACACGGGCCGGATCGTGTCGATCGAGCACTACGGCGAATCCGCCGACTACAAGACTTTGTTCCGTGAATTCGGCTTCACCGCCGAAGCCGTCGCGGCGGCCGCGGAGCAGGTGGTCGACAACTGAGATAGGGTGATTCACATGGCCAGTCAGAACCCCAACCTCGCGGCGTTGAGCGCCGCGGGCGTGTCCGTTTGGCTGGATGACCTGTCGCGCGAGCGGCTGCAGTCGGGCAACCTGCAGGAGCTGATCGACACCAGAAGCGTCGTCGGCGTGACGACCAACCCGTCGATCTTCCAGAAGGCGTTCGCCGACGGCGACTCCTACGACGGTCAGATCGCCGAGCTGGCCGAACGCGGCGCCGACGTCGACGCCACCGTGCGCACCGTCACCACCGACGACGTGCGCAGCGCGTGCGACGTGCTCAAGCGCGAGTGGGAGGCCTCCGACGGGGTCGACGGGCGGGTGTCCATCGAGGTGGACCCGCGGCTGGCCGCCGAGACCGACAAGACCGTCGCGCAGGCCGTCGAGCTGTGGAAGATCGTCGACCGGCCCAACCTGTTCATCAAGATCCCCGCCACCAAGGCCGGCATCCCGGCCATCACTTCCGTGCTGGCGGAGGGCATTTCGGTCAACGTCACGCTGATCTTCTCGGTGGAGCGGCACCGCGAGGTGATGGACGCCTACCTGGCCGGGCTTGAGAAGGCCCGCGAGGCCGGCCACGACCTGTCCAAGATCCATTCGGTGGCGTCGTTCTTCGTGTCCCGGGTGGACACCGAGGTGGACAAGCGGCTGGAAAAGATCGGCTCGCCCGACGCGCTCGCGCTGCGCGGCAGGGCCGGGGTGGCCAACGCCCGGCTGGCGTACGCCGCCTACCAGGAGGTGTTCGAGGGCGGTGATCGCTTCGGGGCGCTCAAGTCCGACGGCGCCCGCGTGCAGCGCCCGCTGTGGGCCTCCACCGGCGTCAAGAACCCCGACTACCCCGACACCCTCTACGTCACCGAGCTGGTCGCGCCGAACACGGTGAACACCATGCCGGAGAAGACGATTGACGCGGTCGCCGATCACGGCGAGATCAAGGGCGACACGGTCAGCGGCACCGCTTCGGCCGCCCAGGAGGTGTTCGACAAGCTGGCCGCGGTCGGGGTCGACCTGACCGACGTCTTCGTGGTGCTGGAGAACGAGGGCGTGGACAAGTTCGTGGAGTCCTGGACCGAATTGCTCGAGGAAACTCAGAAGCAGCTCGACTCCGCCGACAAATGAGCCCGGCGAGCTCCAAGGTGGGCGGCCGCACCGGATCGGAGCAGTGGCGAAACCCGCTGCGGGACAAGCAGGATAAGCGACTGCCCAGGATCGCCGGTCCGTGCGGCATGGTGATCTTCGGCGTCACCGGCGACCTGGCCCGCAAGAAGGTCATGCCGGCCATCTACGACCTGGCCAACCGCGGGCTGCTGCCGCCCACCTTCTCCCTGGTGGGCTTCGCCCGCCGGGACTGGCAGACCCAGGACTTCCGCAAGGTGGTCTACCAGGCCGTCAAGGAACATTGCCGCACGCCGTTTCGGGAGGAGAACTGGGAGCGGCTGGCCGAGGGGTTTCGTTTCGTGCCGGGGGCTTTCGACGACGACGCGGCGTTCGCGCGGCTCGCCGAAACGCTGGAAAAGCTCGACGCCGAGCGCGGCACCGGCGGCAATCACGCCTTCTACCTCGCGATCCCGCCCAAGTCGTTCCCGGTGGTGTGCGACCAGCTGCACAAGTCCGGGTTGGCCCGCCCGCAGGGCGACCGCTGGAGCCGGGTCGTCATCGAAAAACCCTTCGGCCATGACCTGGAGAGCGCGCAGGCCCTGAACAAGGCGGTCAACGCCGTCTTTCCGGAGGAGGCGGTGTTCCGCATCGACCACTACCTGGGCAAGGAGACGGTGCGCAACATCCTGGCGCTGCGGTTCGCCAACCAGTTGTTCGACCCGATCTGGAACGCCCACTACGTCGACCACGTGCAGATCACCATGGCCGAGGACATCGGGCTGGGCGGCCGGGCCGGCTACTACGACGGCATCGGCGCCGCCCGCGACGTGATCCAGAACCACCTCATGCAGCTGCTGGCGCTGACCGCGATGGAGGAGCCGGTCAGCTTCAATCCCTCGGCGCTGCAGACCGAGAAGATCAAGGTGCTCTCGGCGACGCAGCTGGCCGAACCGCTCGACGAGACCACCAGCCGCGGCCAATACACCGGGGGCTGGCAGGGCGGCGAGAAGGTCGTCGGGCTCCTCGACGAAGAGGGATTTTCAAAGGACTCCACCACCGAGACGTTCGCCGCCATCACCCTCGAGGTCGACACCCGCCGCTGGGCCGGCGTCCCGTTCTATCTGCGCACCGGTAAACGCCTGGGCCGCAGGGTGACCGAGATCGCCCTGATCTTCAAGCGCGCGCCGCACCTGCCGTTCGACGCGACGATGACCGACGAGCTGGGCGCCAACGCCATGGTGATCCGCGTGCAACCCGACGAAGGCACCACCCTGCGGTTCGGCTCCAAGGTGCCGGGCACCGCGATGGAGGTCCGCGACGTCAACATGGACTTCTCCTACGGATCGGCGTTCGCCGAGGAATCGCCGGAGGCCTACGAGCAGCTGATCCTCGACGTGCTGCTGGGCGAGCCGTCGCTGTTCCCGGTGAACGAGGAGGTCGAATTAGCTTGGGAGATACTCGATCCCGTGCTGGATAACTGGGCGTCGCACGGTAAGCCCGACCCGTACGAGGCCGGCACCTGGGGTCCGGAATCGGCCTTCGAGATGCTGCGCCGCACCGGCAGGGAATGGCGGCGGCCATGATTGTCGACCTGCCCGACACCACCACCACGGCGGTCAACAAGAAACTCGACGAGCTTCGCCAGAAAGTCGGCGCCGTCACCATGGGCCGGGTGCTGACGCTGATCATCGCGCCGGACAGCGAAGACGTGCTGGAGGAATCGCTCGCCGCGGCCAACGCCGCCAGCCACGAGCACCCCAGCCGGATCATCGTCACGATGCGGGGCGACCCGTACGCCGACGACGCCCGCCTGGACGCGCAACTGCACGCGGGCGGGGACACCGGCGCCAGCGAGGTGGTGATCCTGACGCTGTCCGGGCCGCTGTCGGGCCACGCCTCCAGCGTGGTCATCCCCTTCCTGCTCCCCGACATCCCGGTGGTGGCCTGGTGGCCCGACATCGCCCCGGCCGAGCCCGCGCGAGACCCGCTGGGCAAGTTGGCGATTCGCCGCATCACCGACGCCACCAACGGCATCGATCCGCTGTCGGCGATCAAGAGCCGGCTGCCCGGATACAGCCCGGGAGACACGGACCTGTGCTGGGCGCGCATCACCTACTGGCGGGCGCTGCTGACCTCCGCCGTCGACCAGCCGCCGCACGAACCCATCGAGTCGGCGCTGGTGTCCGGCCTGAAGACCGAGCCGGCCCTCGACATCCTGGCCGGCTGGCTGGCCAGCCGGATCGACGGTCCGGTACGCCGGGCCGTCGGCGACCTCAAGGTGGAGTTGGCGCGCAAGAGCGAGACCATCGTCTTGAGCCGCCCCCAGGAGGGCAGGACGGCCACGCTGAGCCGGACCGCCAAGCCGGATGCCTTGGTCCCGTTGGCGCGCAGGGAAACCGGCGAATGCCTGGCCGAGGACCTGCGGCGGCTGGACGCCGACGAAATCTATTTGACCGCGCTCGAAGGTATCAAGAAAGTGCAATACGTATGAGTCCCGTAGTCGAGGTTTTTTCCGATGGCGACGCCCTGGTCGAGGCCGCGGGCGCGCGCCTGGTCGATACCATCGGCTCCGCCGTGGCGGCCCGGGGGCGGGCGCTGATCGTGCTGACCGGCGGCGGCAACGGCATCGGGCTGCTGAAGCACCTCAGGCGTCAACGGGTCGAGTGGTCCAACGTGCATCTGTTCTGGGGCGACGAGCGCTACGTGCCCGAGGACGACGACGAGCGCAACGACAAGCAGGCCCGCGAAGCCCTGCTCGATCACATCGACATCCCGTCCAGCCACGTGCACGCGATGCCGGCCAGCGACGGGGATTTCGGCACGGACATCGCCGCGGCGGCGCTGGCCTACGAACAGTTGCTGGCCGCCAACGCCGAACCCGGGCAGCCGGCGCCGAATTTCGACGTCCACCTGCTGGGCATGGGCCCCGAGGGCCACATCAACTCGCTGTTCCCGGACACCCCGGCGGTGCATGAGACCACCCGCATGGTGGTGCCGGTCGAGAACTCCCCCAAGCCGCCGCCGCAGCGGATCACGTTGACACTGCCCGCCATCCAGCGGTCCCGCGAGGTGTGGCTGATGGTGTCCGGGGCGGGCAAGGCCGACGCGGCGGCGGCCGCCATCAACGGCGTCGCACCGTCGTCGGTGCCTGCGGCCGGCGCCGTCGGGCTCGAGACCACGCTGTGGCTGCTCGACCAAGAGGCCGCAGCCAAGCTTCCCCGCTGACCGGCGCGAGTCATAATGGCCGTCATGGCAGACAGAACCGTGCGCGGCGGGCCCGAGCGAAGCCGGATCAAGACCCTCACCCAGGCCGCCCTGAACGCCGACAAGACCGTCGAGCAGGTCGAGGACGTCCTCGACGGCCTGAGCAGGACCATGCAAGAGCTCAACAGCTCGCTGTCCAACCTCAACGCCACGGTCGAACGCATGGAGGCCGGCCTGGATCACCTGGACGGCACCCTGGGCAGCCTCGACGATCTGGCCAAGCGGCTGATCGTCCTGGTCGAGCCGGTGGAGGCCATCGTCGCGCGGATCGACGACATGGTGAAGGTGGGCGAGACGATGATGTCGCCGCTGTCGATGACGGAGCACGCGGTGCGCGGCATGCTGGACAGGCTGCGCAACCGCTAGCTAGCCCTACATCTTGGTCGATCGGGCCATCACGAAGCTGTACAGGCCGTACGTGATGATCCCGGCGCCGGCCGCGCTCAACAACGCCGCCCCGTAGGGCTGAGCCCCGAGGGTTTTCAGCGCCCCGTCCAGACCGGTGGCCTTCTTCGGTTCCGAGCGGCAGGCGGCGACGACGATCAGCGCCCCGGTGCCGGCGATCACCAAGCCCTTCGCGACGTAGCCGGCCGCGCCGAGGCGGCGCACCAGATCGCCCGACTTGCCCTTGAGGTCGCCGACGAAGTTGCGGCTGGCGCCCTTGTAGATGTGGTAGCCGCCCACGGCGACGATGATGACGCCGCAGGCGATCAGCGCGACGGTCCCGGCGGTGGTCTGCATCAGGCGGGCGCTGATGCTCGAATTCTGTTGAGCGGCCGCCCTCCCGGCGCCGCGGGCGTACCCCAACGCCGAGTAGGCGAAGGCGAGATACACCGCCGCCAATCCGAAGGCCTTCGCCCGGTCCCACGCCCCCGACGAGGAGCCCTCCGGCGTGCGGTCGCTCGATCGACCGAGGGCGGTCTCGACCAGCCGCCACAGCCCCATCGTCAGCAGGGCGGCCGCGGCGATCCACAGCACGACCGGGCCGCCGGGTTTGCCCGCCAGCGCCGCCAGCGCTCCGGTCTGATCGGCGGTGCCGCCGTCGCCGAACGCGATTCGCAATGCAAGGTAGCCGACGATCAGGTGCAGCAGCCCGTTCACCACGTAGCCGCCGCGGGCGAATCGTTCGAACACGCCGTTTTGGGCCAGTTGTGCCGGTTCCATGGCACGGGGATGCCCATCAGCCGCTGTTGCGTAACGCGCTCGCAAGCCCGTTCATCGTCAGCAGGATGCCGCGCTGCACCAATTCGTCGTCGTCGCCCGAGCGGTAGCGGCGCAGCAGCTCCACCTGCAGGTGGTTCAGCGGCTCCAGGTACGGGAAGCGGTTGAACACCGAACGGGCCAGCGCCGGGTTGTCGGCGAGCAGGTCGTCGTGACCGGTGATGAGCTTGTGCATGGCGATGGTGCGCCGGTGCTCGGCGACGATCTTGTCGAATACCCTGTGCCGCAACGATTCGTCGGCCACCAGCTCGGAATAGTGGGCCGCCAGGCCCAGGTCGCTCTTGGCGAGCACCTGCGCCATGTTCGACAGCACGCTGCGGAAGAACGGCCACCGCTCGTACAGCTCGTGCAGGACCTTGACCCGTTCGGTTTCGCTTTCGGGGCCTGCCGCGATCCACTCCTGGAACGCCGACCCGGTGCCGTACCAGCCCGGCAGCATCACGCGCGACTGGGTCCAGGCCAGCACCCAGGGGATGGCGCGCAGGTCGGAGATGGATTCGGTGGGCTTGCGCGACGTCGGCCGGCTGCCGATGTTCAGCGACCCGATCTCGCTGACCGGAGTGGAGGCCTTGAAGTAGTCGACGAAACCCGGTGTCTCATGGACCAATTCGGCGTAGGCCCGGTGGGCCAGGGCCGCGACCTCGTCGAGCACCGCGTAGGCGGGTTCCGCGGCATCGCCCAGGCCCTCGACGTCCAGCAGCGTCGACTCCAGCGTGGCCGCCACCAGGCTCTCCAGGTTGCGCCGGGCCGTCTGCGGCTCGGCGTACTTCGCGGCGATCACCTCGCCCTGCTCGGTGAGGCGCAGCGCGCCGTTCACCGCGCCCGGGGGTTGGGCGAGGATCGCCTGGTAGCTGGGGCCGCCGCCGCGGCCGACCGTCCCGCCGCGACCGTGGAAGAGCCGCAACCGAACACCGGTTTTGCGCGCCACCTCGACGAGGGTGAGCTCGGCCCGGTAGACGGCCCAGTTGGCGGCCAGGTAGCCGCCGTCCTTGTTGGAGTCCGAGTAGCCCAGCATCACTTCCTGCGCGTTGCCGCGCGCGGCGACGAGCGCCCGGTAAATGGGCAGGTCGAGCATCGCCTGCAGTATCGACGCACCGTTGTGCAGATCGTCGATCGTCTCGAACAGCGGCGAAATGCCGACGGGGCAATAGGTTTCCGGCCCGGAGGCGTCCAGCAGGCCGGCCTCTTTGAGCAGGATCGCCGCCTCCAGGACGTCCGAGACGGACTGGCACATCGAGATGACATAGTTGGGCACCGCCGCCGGGCCGTAGAGCTCCACCGCGCGGGCGGCCGCCGCGACGACGCCCAGCTCGCCGCGGGCCAGGTCCGAGAGCTGGGCGGCGCGGTCACCGACCAGCGGACGGCGGGTGGCCAGCTCCCCGGCCAGCAGCTCGACGCGTTCGTCTTCTCCCAGCGTGCCGTAGTCCGGATGCACGCCGGCCCAGGCCAGCAGTTCGCCGACCACCTGCTGGTGCACGTCGGAGTTCTGCCGCATGTCCAGGCCGGACAGGTGAAACCCGAAGACGTGCACGCTCTCTCGCAACCGGGCCAGCCGATCGTCGGCCAACAGGCCGGCGCCGTGGCTACGCAGCGAGGCGTCGATCGCGTCCAGGTCGGCCCGCAGTTCGCCCGGGGCGGAATACGCCTTGAGTCCCAGGTCGAGTTCGTGCTGCGGCCGACGGTCCAGGATCTCGGCGGCCGTCGCGGTGAGCCGGGCCCGGATCACCCGCAGCGCCCGCCGGTAGGGCTCGTCGGCCCGGGCCTTCTCGTCGCAGCCCTCGGCCAGCGCGGCCAACTCGGCGGTGACGGTGATCAGGCGCGCCGACATCGACAGCTCCTGCTCGAGGCCGGTGAGCTCGGCCAGGTAGTGCGCCAGTGCGGTGAACGCGGCGCTGCCGGTCGCCCGCCGCACGACGTCGGCGGTCACGTTTGGGTTGCCGTCGCGGTCACCGCCGATCCAGGAGCCCGGCTGCAGGATCGGCGCCGCGAGCAGGCCCGTGTCGGGCCAGCGGGCCCGCAACGCGCCGCGTACCTCCGCGTTGACCTGCGGGATCACCGTGAACAGCGCGGCCGGGTAGTAGCGCAGGCCCACCTCGATCTCGTCGGTGATCTGCAGCCGCGACAGCCGGATCAGCGCGGTCTGCCACAGCGTGAGGACCTGGCGGCGCAACTCGAGCTCGATGTTGCGGCCGTGATCGGTCTCGGTGTGCCCGGCGGCGTGCAGCCGCATCAGCTCGGTGATCCGGTGCTGGGTGACGAACACGGTGCGCCGGCGGGTCTCGGTGGGATGGGCGGTGATCACCGGCGACACCAGGGCGCCCGCCAGCGCGGCGGCCACCGCGCCCGAATCCAGCTCGGCCAGGTCGAGTTTCGCGTACGTCGCGGCCAGGCTGCTGTCCTGCGGGGGCTCGCCGGCGGCGACGTGGATCTTGCGCCGGCGTTCCCGGTGGATGTCCTCGGCGACGTTGGCCAGCAGCGCGAAGTGGCTGAACGCCCGGATGATCGGGATGGCCAGGTGGATGTCGATGCCGTCGAACATGCGGGACATCTCGGCCCGGTCGATCTCGGAGCGCCGCACCCGGAAGGATGCCACCCGCGCGCGCTCCACGAGTTCGAACACCTCGTCACCGTTCTGCTCTCGCACGGTGTCGCCGAGGATGGTGCCGAGCAGCCTGATGTCGGCGCGCATCGGCTCGGTCGCCTCCCGCCCGACCCGGGTGCGCTGCACGGCGCCGATCGGTTCCAGCGCGGTGTCGGACGCGTCAGCCATGCGTCCCAGTATCGGTGCGGAACGCGTCGTCCGCCCGCCGAGACGTCAGCGGTACTTGATCAGCAGGGCCATGCCGACGATGCACACCAGCCAGATGCCCACGATGAATACGGTCAGCCGGTCGAGGTTCTTCTCCACCACCGTGGACCCGGACAGGCTCGACTGCACACCGCCGCCGAACAGCGTCGACAGGCCGCCGCCCTTGGCACGATGCAGCAGCACCAGCAGCACCACCAGGATGCTGGTGACCACGAGGGTGATCTGCAGGCCCAATTGCATGCGGTCAGCCTACCGGGGGCGTCCCGGGGTCACGGTAGCGGCCCGCCGGCGGCGATCGCCGCCAGCGTCGCGAACTGCTCGCCGTCCAGCGACGCGCCGCCGACCAGGGCGCCGTCGATGTCGTTCTCGGCGACGATGTCGCCGATGTTCTTGGCGTTCACCGAGCCACCGTAGAGCAACCGCACGGACTCGGCGACCTGCGGAGACGCCAGCGACCCCAACTGCCTGCGGACCGCCGCGCACACCTCCTGAGCATCGGACGCGCTGGCCACCCGTCCGGTTCCGATCGCCCAGACCGGCTCGTAGGCGACGACGACCTTGGCGATCTGCTCGGCCGACAGGCCCGCCAGCGAGCCACGCAGCTGTTCCTCGCAGTGCGGCACGTGCTTGCCCGCCTCCCGCACGTCGAGGTGTTCTCCGATGCACACGATGGGGGTGAGCTCGTGCTTGAGCGCCGCGGCGGCCTTGGCGGCCACCAGCGCTTCGTCCTCGTTGTGGTAGGTGCGCCGCTCGGAGTGCCCGACCACGACGAAGCTGCAGCCGAGCTTGGCCAGGAAGGCGCCGCTGATGTCACCGGTGTAGGCGCCGGAGTCGTGCGGGGACAGGTCCTGGGCCCCGTACGTCAGCCGCAGCTTGTCGCCGTCGACCAGGGTCTGGACGCTGCGCAGGTCGGTGAACGGCGGGATCACCGTCACGTCGACCCTGTCGTAGTACTTGTCCGGCAGCGCGAACGCCACCTTTTGCACCAGCGCGATCGCCTCGAAGTGGTTGAGGTTCATCTTCCAGTTGCCGGCGATCAGTGGCGTGCGGCTCACGAGTCTCCTTTGCGTTGGCCCAACATGGCTTCAAGAGGGCTGAGCGCGGCCCAGCACCTCGATGCCCGGCAGCGTCTTGCCCTCCAGGTACTCCAGCGATGCGCCGCCGCCGGTGGAGATGTGCGAGAAGTCGCCCTCGGGGATGCCCAGCGCCCGCACCGCGGCCGCGGAATCCCCGCCGCCCACCACGCTGAACGCGCCCTTGCCCGTCGCTTCGGCGATCGCCTCGGCGATGCCCTTGGTGCCGGCGGCGAACGCCGGGAATTCGAACACGCCCATCGGGCCGTTCCAGAAGATGGTCTTGGCGTTGGACAGCAGCGTGGCGAACCGCCTGACCGACTCCGGCCCGATGTCCAGACCCATCCTGTCCTGCGGAATCCGGTCCGCCGCAACGGTTTCCGGCGACGAATCGGCGGCGAACTCCTCGGCCGCCACGATGTCCACCGGAAGGTGCAGCACGTCGGCGTAGGTGTCGAACAAGCGGTGACAGGTGTCGACCATCTCGTTTTCCAGCAGCGACGTGCCAACCGAAAGACCCTGCGCGGCAAGGAAAGTGAAACACATGCCGCCGCCGATCACGATGCTGTCGGCCTTGGTCGCCAGCGACTCGATGACGCCGAGCTTGTCGGACACCTTCGACCCGCCGAGCACCACGGCATAGGGCCGCGTGGTCGAGCTGGTCAACTGCTGCAGCACCCGGATCTCCTCGGCGACCAGCGTGCCGGCGTAGTGCGGCAGCAGGGTGGCGACGTCGTACACGGAGGCCTGCTTGCGGTGCACCACCCCGAAGCCGTCGGAAACGAAAGCGCCCGTGGGCCCGACCAATTCGGCCAGCTGCCGCGCCAGCGCCAGCCGCTCGCCGTCGTCCTTGCTGGTTTCCCGCGGGTCGAAGCGGATGTTCTCCAGCAGCAGGATGCCGCCGTCGGTCAGTCCCTCGGATCGCGCCAGTGCGTCGCCGCCGACGACATCGCCGGACAGCTGGACGTGCCGGCCGAGCTGGTCGCCGAGCGCCGCGGCGACCGGCGCCAGCGACAATGCCGGGTCGGCCCCGTTCTTGGGACGACCGAGGTGCGCGGTGACCACGACCTTGGCGCCGGCCTGCAGCAACGCCTGCAGGGTGGGCACGGACGCGGTGATGCGGCCGGCGTCGGTGATCGCACCGTCCTCGTCGAGGGGCACGTTCAGGTCGGAGCGCACCAGCACGCCGCGGCCCGAAACCCCTTCGGCGAGAAGGTCTTCCAGGGTTGGGACGGAGGACCCAGAAGACGAGGCCATGGTCTACAGCGACTTGCCGACCAGCGCGACCAGGTCGATGAGGCGGTTGGAGTAGCCCCATTCGTTGTCGTACCAGGACACCACCTTGGCCTGGTTGTCGATGACCTTGGTCAGCCCGGAGTCGAAGATCGAGCTGTGCGGGTCGGTGACGATGTCGCTGGACACGATCGGCGCGTCGTAGTACTTCAGGATGCCCTTCAGGCGCCCCTCGGCGGCGGCCTTGAACGCGGCGTTGATGTCCTCGGCGGCGGCGGCTTTGGACAACTCGACGGTCAGGTCGGTGACCGAGCCGGTCGGGATCGGCACCCGCAGCGCATACCCGTCGAGCTTGCCCTTGAGCTCGGGCATCACCAGGCCGATGGCCTTGGCCGCGCCGGTGGAGGTCGGCACGATGTTCAGCGCGGCCGCGCGCGCCCGGCGCAGGTCCTTGTGCGGCCCGTCCTGCAGGTTCTGGTCCTGGGTGTAGGCGTGGATGGTGGTCATCAACCCCTTGACGATGCCGAACTCGTCCTGCAGCACCTTGGTCACCGGCGCCAGGCAGTTCGTCGTGCACGAGGCGTTGGAGATGATGTTCTGGCTGCCGTCGTACTTGTCGTCGTTGACGCCCAGCACGATGGTGATGTCGGGGTCGGTGGCGGGCGCGGAGATGATCACCTTCTTGGCGCCGGCGTCCAGGTGGCCCTTGGCCTTGGCGGCGTTGGTGAACAGGCCCGTGGACTCGACGACGACGTCGACGCCCAGGTCGCTCCACGGCATCGCCGCCGGGCCCTCGCGCACCTCGAGCGCCTTGATCTTCGTGGTCCCCACCACGATGGTGTCCTCGCCTTCGAGGGTGACGTCGTAGGGCAACCGGCCCAGGATCGAGTCGAATTTGAGCAGGTGCGCCAGCGTGGCGTTGTCGGTGATGTCGTTGACCGCCACCACCTCGACGTCCGCGGTGCCCTGCTCCTGCTGGGCCAGCAGGGCCCGGTAAAAGTTGCGTCCGATTCGACCGAAGCCGTTGATGCCTACTCGGACAGTCACTTGTCTCTCCCTGTCTTTCTATGTCCGCTGATGAGCGCTCGTCGTCAGCCTAGATCAGCGGGAAACACCGCCGCGCGCCGGTAATAGCGCCGGACCCGCGCCGCCCCGCGATCTGCTGTCCCCAGGTGGGGACCGCGCACCTGGGGACAATATTCCCGGCGGGTAAAGCCGGGCGGCCGGGTCCGCGATTTGCGCAGGCATGCCCCGGGGGCGAATAAGGCGCAAAATCCCCTGGTAACCGGAGCGTGTCTCCTTTGTATCGGTTCTATAAGCCCCGGAATCGTCGCGTGTCCAATAGCAATACCAAGCCATACATTCGACACGGCTGCGGTACGGCGATGCGGTTCTGCTGCCGCATTTGATTGCGAATGCTAAAGGAGTCGAGGTTGATGACGGGCTTTGATCGGNTGGGGGCGCCCGTGCCCGTGGTGCCGGTCGGCGCTCCGCTGATCGCGCTCGCCGGCGGCCCGCTGGACGCTGCGGCGCCGGTGGCCGCACCCATCATCGACATGGCCGGGACCGGCAAGGGCGAGCCGACCGGCCCGGCGCCCGCCGGCGGCCCGGTGTCCGGTCAGCCGATCGCGCCCGGTCCCGCGCACTGAGGCCGACACCCTTCCGAATTCGAAACGGACCCGCTGGGTTTAACCCGGCGGGTCCGTTTCGTTGTGGGGGATGAAAAGCCCGCACCGACAGCGGGGTTCGCACGTCAGCTGGGCGGGGCCTCCCACAGCAACGGCGGCTGTTGCCGTTGCGGCGGCGCGTCCTTCACGATCACCGGGTCGCCGACGTGGACCGTGTTGTAGTACCACTCCGCATCCTCGGGGCTCAGGCTGATGCAACCGTGGCTGACATTCTCCAGCCCCATCGCGTTGACGGCCCACGGGGCCGAATGGACGAAGAGGCCCCGGCCGGTGATGCGGACGGCGTAGTCCACCGGGATGCGGTAGCCGTCGGGATCGTCGACGGGGATGCCGACGCTGCTCGAGTCCATGATCACCGTGCGTTCCTTGGACAGGACGGTGTACGAGCCGACCGGCGTCGGGTATTCGGGCCTGCCCATCGAGGCCGGCAGCACACCCTCTTCCCCCCAGTGGGGCCGGTGGTGCGGCGCGGGCAGCGGCCCCGACTCGACCCCGTCGATGGTCACCTTGAAGGTGTGATCCGCGATGTTGGCGACGCCGACGACGGCGGGGCCCGTTTGAAATTCGGTGGCCAGGCCGCCCACCGAGAGCGCCACCGTGCTGTGCGCCGGCCAGAATCGGTCGGGAACCCAGCGCACCACGTCGTCGTCGAGCCATTCGTACTTGCCGGTCATCGGCGGCGCCGACGTGACCTGGGCGGCGCGCTCGGCCGCGTGTCGGTTGGTTACGGGCGCGCCAAAGGTCACCACCACCGGGTGCGCCACGCCCACCACCGCGCCGCGCGCAGGCAGCACCGCGGCGATGGCGAGGCCGTAGGGCCGGGTCGCCGCCGCCAGGCGCACGTCGACCGGCCCCGCAACCACACTCGCAGCGATCCCGATGACGGCAAGCACACACCGAACAACCGCCCGCATGGCTCCAATTCCTTAAGGTGACTGACCTAAATCCTTCAACTGACACAGTTGTAATAGGATGGTAAAGCCGGGCTGACCAGCGGAAGCGCAAGGGCGCGTGCGTAATTGGTCAAATCTCAGTCACGTTTTGGCTACGGTCAGCCACCGCGGCGCCGACTCGGCGGCGTGGTACCCGCACAGCCCGTCGATGCCGGCCCCCGGCGGCGAGCCGACGCCGAACGGGTGGGTCGCCGAGCGGTGGTCGTGGATGACGCCGGGCACCGTCAGCTCACCCGAGCGCGCTCCCCCGCCGACCGTGTCGCGAGCCTCCGCACGTGCATGTCGACGCCGTTGCGAGCCGGGTGGACCGCGCGGCGAGGCCGTTGGGCCCCCCGCCGACGACCACCGCGTTGGTCACGACTCGCCGTGAAGGACCGGTTGCGTCGTGAGATGGACGGGGAATTCGTCCCCGGGCTCGGGCCACGGCTGGCGGGTCAGCATGTCGGCGACCTCCACGTAGCCCGCCTCGATCAGCCCGGTCTTGGCGTCCAGGATGCGGTACCACTGCTTTTGGATGTGGATCGGTTGGCCTTCGAGCACGATGACGCGGACGTCGCCGTCGGCGAATCCGCAGCGCCGTTGCACCGCCTCGAGCAGTTGCTCGTTGTGCAGGTGGCCCTCGCCGAAGTTCCATCCGACCAACGGCCCGGCGACCACTTCGCCCTCGCGGATGCTGTAGTCGGCCTCGTTGTCGATCGCGCGGGGCAACAGCCCGTTGAGCGCCCGGCCATGGGTGTGCATCGCCCGGAACGCCGCCACCTTGTCTGACATCACTTCGGCGGTCCCGGCGCCATAGAGCTTGGCCAGCTGATTCACCACGAGCGCAGAGCTTTTCACGACGCTTGCCTCGATCTTGTCCTCGGCGCCCGCGCGGAAGCACCACACGCTGGTGGCCCAGTTGCCCGCGTAGTAGCGCATCGCCGGGAGGAACGAGATCTTCTCGGGGAACATGTTTCCCGCGATCACAATGGCCACGGCGACGACGATCAGGGCGAGCAGCAGAGGCGATCGCAGGTCGGTGGCGCGGATCGCCCCGTAGTGCCCGAACAGATAGAACAGCGAGAAGATGAAGAACACGTTCCACTCCAACGGCACTCCCATCGGGAGGTTGGACAGGATGTTGAGGTGGAAGACCACCATGAACCCGATGAGGAACCATCGCCAGGGTTGATCGCCGGCGAAAAACACCAGCAGCGTCGGAACCACGAATTCCGCCGTGGTGCCGCCGATGTGTGCCATGGCCTTCGGCAACCACGAGGGCCGCAGATCGTTGACGTGGTCGAGGTAGAGCGCGTGCTTGACGGGGTTGAACAGCTTGGGCCGCAACAGCGCGTTGTTGCTCGTCATCACCGAGACCACGTACGGGAAGTGGTGGTTGAGCTTGGAGGTCGCCGCTCCCCACCACAGGCACAACATGATGATCTTGTAGGCCGCGATCTGATCGGTGAACGGGAAGAAGAAAACGAACAGCTTCAGCCAATAGTGTTCGCCGCGCGCGGCCAGGAAGATCGTCTTGTCCCGCAGCCCCAGCACCGCCAGCGCGACGATCGTCGGCACCACCCGGACCGGGTCGATCAGGGGCCCGGGCGACATCAACGCCCACACCCCGCCGATCAGCACGACGGCATACAGGGCGACGTCGACGACGGTGCGGTTGTCACCGCGCGTGAACGGGACCTTGCCCGGCCACGCGGGCAGCCGAATCGTGTTGGGGCGCAACCAATATAGGAACCCACCGATGGGTGGCATGAACCGACCGGTCAGCGGGCCCGAGCCGCAGCCGAAACCGAGGACCTCGAACAGCAGCGTGAACACGATGAACTTCTGGTAGACGACCGGCTGCGTCCACCAGTCGCCGATGCGACCCAGCCCGCCCAGCCCGGGGGTCAGCGAGATGATCGCGGCCGGCGCCGCGACATACAGGGCGATCTTCAGTAGGTACAACAGGTACACCGCGTAGGGGGTGCCGAAGCCGTGTTCCGCCCAGTGCCGGGTCACGACCTGCAGCCGCGTCGCCCGTGGCAACGTCCGCCAGGTTTCGGGGTCGACGTCCGGTAGCTCCGGTGACATGAATCCCATGGGCGGCCTTAGAGTCCGAGGTGAAACCAGCTGGCCAATACAATCTATCCGCAGCGACGGACACAGCGGTATGGGTCAATGAGAATCGCTTACGCCCAGCCTGTTTGAGGGGCCGGCCGCGGTAACGCTAACGGGTTGCGGACCGCGCCCGGTGCGGGAATCGCCGCTGCAGGTTTTCGATCATGCCGTCCAGGGCGTGACGTTCCCGCTCTTCGCTGCGCGCCATGCGCCGGAGGCTGCCGGCGCCCTCCGCGTCGCCCGCGGCCTCGGCGACCACGATCGCCTTCCGGTACTCACCGAGCCGGTGGTCGATCTGACGGCGGCTCTGGAAAAGGATCCGACGGAAGTAGTCGGCCTGGCGATGGTCCGCCGTCTCGACCGCCGCGGGCGAGAGCGTGACATCGCGGGCTTGCCGGTTGATGGTCACCGAAGGCATGGCCCCTCCTAGGCGGACATTGACGGGGCCGGGGCGGACCGCGCTGCTGCGGGGCATGCGCCCGCGCCGGTCCCGAACGCCACCCGAACCGTGCCCAGCGGCCAGGCGGGTACCGCGCGCGTCGGACAGACCGGCGACGTCCATTTCGGCCCTTTCAGCTGCGGGTTGGGTGATTGGCGAGAGGTAACAATAACCCCCCGATCAGACCGGCGCTATAGGGCCGGACCATGGATACATCCGTCGTAGGTTGGGTCGAACCGACCGTGGGTACAAGTCCGGGCAAAACATCGTGCCGGCGCCCCGGTTCCCGGTCGCTACCATCGAGGGACTCGACGGGCATCGCGGCCCGCCAGAGCCACGAGGAGAAACGTGACCGACAGCGACAGCCCAGACATCGAGGACATCGAAAAGTTCGACCCCGGTCTGACCCAGCGCCTGATGAGCGTGATGCGTCCGTTCCTGAAGACGTATTTTCGGTCAGAGGTGCACGGCTTGGATTCATTCCCGCCGGGCGGGGCGCTGGTGGTCGGCAACCACTCCGGCGGCATGTTCCCCATGGACGTCCCGATCTTCAGCGCCGGATTCTACGAGAAGTTCGGCTACGGCCGGCCGGTCTACACGCTGAGCCACGACATCCTGATGACCGGCCCCACGGCGTCGCTGTTCCGGCGCACCGGTTACATCCGGGCCAACCGGGAGAACGCGGCCAAGGCGCTGCGGTCCGGCGGCGTGGTGGTCGTCTTTCCCGGCGGCGATTACGACGCGTACCGGCCCACGCTCTCGGAGAACGTCATCGACTTCAACGGCCGCAAGGGATACGTCAGCACGGCGATCGAGGCCGGCGTGCCCATCGTCCCCGCCGTGTCGATCGGCGGACAGGAGACCCAGCTCTACCTGACCCGCGGCACCTGGCTGGCCGAGCGCCTGGGCATAAAGCGCTTGCTGCGCAGCGCAATTCTGCCGCTGTCGTTCGGTTTCCCGTTCGGGCTCAGCGCCGTCGTGCCGCCCAATGTGCCGCTGCCGGCCAAGATCGTGACGCAGGTTCTCCCACCCATCGACATCGCCGCGCAGTTCGGCGACGACCCGGACGTCGACGAGGTCGACGAGCACGTGCGGTCGGTGATGCAGGAGGCGCTCGACCAGCTCGCCGCCCAGCGACGTTTCCCGATCCTGGGCTGAGCCATGGCCTCCCCCGTCAACCAGGCGCTCGGCGGCTTCGGTGTCTTGGGCACCCTGTGGCGCGCCGGGGTGATCGCACCGATGCGACCCGACCGCTACCTGAGGATGGCCGCCGCGATGCGCCGCGAAGGCCTGGGCATGACCGTGGGCTTTGCCAGCGCGGCGGCGCGCTGCCCGGACCGTCCCGGCCTGATCGACGAGCTGGGCACGCTGACCTGGCGGCAGCTCGACGAGCGGATCAACGCGTTCGCCGCGGCGCTGCAGGGCTTGCCGTCGGGTCAACCCAAGGTCGTCGGGATCATGTGCCGCAACCATCGCGGCTTCGTCGAGGCGGTGGTGGCCGTCAACCGGATCGGCTCCGACGTCGTGCTGCTCAACACGTCGTTCGCCGGGCCGGCCCTGGCCGAGGTGGTCAACCGCGAAGGCGTCGACGCCGTTGTGTACGACGAGGAGTTCACCGAGACCGTCGATCGAGCGCTGGCCGACAAGCCCGACGCCACCCGGATCCTGGCCTGGACCTCCGACGGGCAGCGCGGGGCGACCGTCGAGCGGCTCATCGCCGATCACGCCGGCCAACACCCGCACCGCACCGGGCGCAAGGGCAGGATGATCCTGCTGACCTCCGGCACCACCGGAACGCCCAAGGGCGCCAACCAAACTGGCGGTAACGCCGGGGTGGGCACGCTCAAGGCGATTTTGGACCGCACGCCATGGCGGGCCGAGGAAACCATTGTGATCGTGGCGCCGATGTTCCACGCCTGGGGCTTTTCGCAGCTGATCTTCGCGGCGTCGATGGCCTGCACCGTGGTCACCCGGCGCAAGTTCGACCCGGAGGCCACCCTCGACCTCATCGACCGCCACCGGGCGACCGGCCTGGCGGTGGTGCCGGTGATGTTCGACCGCATCATGGAGCTGCCCGCCGAGGTGCGAAACCGGTACAGCTGCAAGTCGTTACGGTTCGCCGCGGCGTCCGGGTCGCGGATGCGCCCCGACGTCGTCATCGCCTTCATGGACCAGTTCGGCGACGTGATCTACAACAACTACAACGCCACCGAGGCCGGCATGATCGCCACCGCCACCCCGGCGGACCTGCGGGCGGCCCCCGACACGGCGGGCAGGCCGGCTGGCGGAACCGAGATCCGGATCCTGGACGGCGAATTCAACGAGCTGCCCACCGGCGAGGTCGGCACCATCTACGTCCGCAACGACACCCAGTTCGAGGGCTACACCTCGGGCAGCACGAAGAATTTTCACGCCGGGTTCATGTCGTCGGGTGACGTCGGGTGTCTCGACGACGCCGGGCGCCTGTTCGTCGTCGGGCGCGACGACGAGATGATCGTGTCCGGCGGCGAGAACGTCTACCCGATCGAGGTGGAGAAGACGCTGGCGGCGCACCCCGAGGTGGCGGAGGCCGCGGTGATCGGCGTCAGCGACGACCAGTACGGCCAGCGGCTGGCGGCCTTCGTGGTGCTGGTCCCCGGGGCCGGCGCCACCGTCGACACGCTCAAGCAGCACGTGCGCGAGAACCTGGCCAACTACAAGGTGCCGCGCGAAATCACCGTCCTCGACGAGCTGCCCCGCGGCAGCACCGGCAAGATCCTCCGCAACGAGCTGCAGGCACGGGTCGGCGGCTGATGCGGTTCAAGATCAGACAGCCGAGGCCGCTGGCGCGGGCCGCGCTGGAATTGGCCAACGCCGCCAACGGATTACGACCGCTGGCCCGCAGGGGATACAGCACCGTGCTGGTGTTCTGGTTCGGCTGGCCGACGTCGGAGGTGCCCGGGGTGTACTTCTCGGCCTCGCTGCTGGACACACTGCGGCGCGGGCGGCGCGGCGACTTCGCCGGGCGGCGCGGCAAGGCGGCGCTGGCGCTCACGGCCGCCTCCTGGGCGATCCTGGCGGTGATCCGCTACCGGGGCGTCACCACGCCGGGCCCGGTGCTGGAGGCCGGCCTGCGCGAGCAGTTGGGGCACGACTACACCGAGGCGCTGGAGGCGCTGCCGCACGCGCGGCCCACCCGCAGCGGCCGGCGCACCCTGCCGCTGGGCAACACCGTGGCGCGCCGGCGCTACGTCGAGAAGACGAACGTGGTGTCCTACGGCCCGCACGGGCGCGCCAACCTGGCCGACATCTGGCGGCGCCGCGACCTGCCGCGCCACGCCAAGGCGCCGGTGCTGCTGCAGGTCCCCGGCGGCGCGTGGATGATCGGCATGCGCCGCCCCCAGGCCTACCCGCTGATGAGCCACCTGGCCGCCCGCGGCTGGGTGTGCGTGTCGATCGGCTACCGGGTTTCGCCCGTGCACACCTGGCCCGACCACATCGTCGACGTCAAACGGGCGCTCGCCTGGGTCAAGGACAACATCGCCCGCTTCGGCGGCGACCCGAATTTCGTGGCGATCACGGGCGGGTCGGCCGGCGGCCACCTGTCCGCGCTGGCGGCGCTGACCCCCAACGACCCGAAATTCCAGCCGGGGTTTGAGGAGGCGGACACCTCGGTGAGCGCCGCTGTTC
Source organism: Mycobacterium interjectum (assembly GCF_900078675.2). GTDB lineage: Bacteria > Actinomycetota > Actinomycetes > Mycobacteriales > Mycobacteriaceae > Mycobacterium > Mycobacterium interjectum. The sequence continues at coordinate 506,925 of NZ_LT546237.1, read as the reverse complement.
CGGTGTATGGGCGCTACGACTGGTTCTCCACCCACGGCGAGGGGCGACGCGAATTCATCGGGCTGCTCGAAAGGTTCGTCGTCAAAAGGAAATTCGCCACCCATCGCCACATCTACCTGGACGCCTCGCCGATTAGGGAGCTAAGGGCCGACGCGCCACCGTTTTTCGTGCTGCACGGCCGTGACGATTCGCTCATCCCGGTCGGCGAGGCGCAGGAGTTCGTCGAGGAACTTCGCGCGGTGTCGAAGTCCCCGGTCGCCTACGCCGAATTGCCGCACGCCCAGCACGCTTTCGACATCTTCAGTTCCCCGCGGGCGCATCGATCCGCCGAGGCCGTCGCCCGCTTCCTGTCCTGGGTGTACACGACGACGTATGTCAACCGCGACCAATAGTTGCGCGCTGGCGTCGTCAACGCCGTTGCGGGCCTGAGGGTTCGGTCGACCCGCCCCGCCTGATGGGCGACGGCGTTGGCGGCTTCACGGCTGGCGCCGTCGTGCTTGCTTCGGGCCGAGCCGATAGGCGCTGATGTGCTCGAGCGCCATGTTCACGGCCAGTTCGACAGGTCGGGCGCTGCGCATGGTCTGCGCCATTAACAGTCCGCCTTGCAGTGCACTCATCACGGTCAGGGCCAGCTCGGCAGAGTCGGCAGCCGCGGAGAGTTCGCCATTGTCGCGCATAGTCGCCAAGCCCGTGGACAGATACGATTGCCACTCGGCGAAACTCTGCGCAAGCTCGTGGCGCGCCGAATCGGACTGTTCGGCAAGCTCGCCCACCAAGGAGCCCAGCGGACAACCGCCGACACCTTGCGTCGCACGCGTCATGGCCACGACGTGATCACACCACCGCTGCAGCCCCTCCCACGACGAGACCTCGCCCAGATCGGGCTGCTGGGCCGCGATGACGTGGGCGAGTTGGGTCTTCACGACCTCGCGAATGAGTGCGTCCTTGTTGGCGAAGTAGTGATACAGCTGCGACTTGCTCGTGGCGGTGGCCGCCATCACGTCGTCCAGGCTCGTCCCGGCCACCCCCTGCCGGCGCACGAGCATCGCCGCCGCAGCGACGATGCGGGCTCTGGTCGCCGCGCCGCGAGTCGTCAGCCGCCCAGCACCGGGGCGCTCCCTTGATGACATGCGTGCAGTGTATTGAGATTGGACTTGATAGTCCACTTTTGCTTCAGCACAATTCGCCATGTAGCCCGCCAAACCCTCGGAGAAGATGACATGTCCCGCCTGAACTATGGCCAGCAGTTCCCCCCGCTCGAAGTTCCCGCCGTCGGTGGCGGCACGATCTCGCTGCCGGGCGATCTCGCCGGCTCCTACGGCGTCGTCTTGGTGTACCGCGGGTCTTGGTGCCCGTACTGCAACGCGCAGCTGGCCGCGTTCTCTCGCGCTTCCGACGCGCTGACCGAGCTAGGCATCAAGGTCGTCGCCCTGTCTGTCGACGATGAGGAGACCTCCGCCGCGCTGGTCGCAAAGCGCAAGCTGAGCTTCCCGGTCGGCCACAGCGCGGACGCCGACAAGATCGCCGAGGCGACGGGCGCCTACGTCAACGACGATCCGCACTACCTGCAATCGACCGGCTTCATCTTGGCGCCGGACGGCACGGTGCGGCTCGCCGTGTACTCCAGCGGCGCCATCGGCCGGCTGGTCGCCGACGATGTGATCGGCTTCATCCGGTACATAACCGACCACCCGGACGCGCGGTGAGCGACACCCAAAAGCTCGATCAAAAATCCCGCTGCCGCACCGCAGATAATAAGGTCTCGAGATATAACTCGATGTTTCTGGGTTCCGCGATGTTCTTGTTTGGCTTCCTGAAATTTTTCGAGCCATTTCGCACGTGGTTCGATGTACAGGTCACCAAAAGCGGCCTCCCGCGATTCAGCATCCCAATCGGTATCGCCGGAGAGATATCCATTGGCCTCAGCCTGCTTTCGGCTTCCGGCTGCACACGGAAACCCTCGAATCTTTTCGGCCCGATCGTGTTCACCGCCTCAGCCGGCCTGATTGCCAACATGGCGGGCGCCACCTACGTGCACCTGCACCCGGAGGTGCCGGCAAGTGTACTTCCACTAAAAATAAAGCCTCCATTCATCCCCCTGTTCTTCATGTTTTTGGCGGCAGTGAATCTCGTTCAACGTGATCGAGTCAACAACCGACAATCCTGACGGCAGACCGAGACGGCAAAGGAACGACCGACCAAATGCGCCCGCCGCATCAGACCCTGTTTGAAGCGACAACTATCGGTGGCGTTGGCCTCGCCAGCCGCGTCGCCCTGGCACCGATGACACGGGTCAGCGCGACGGCCGACGGTCTGCCCACCGACCAGATGGCTTCCTACTACCGCAGATTCGCTGAGGGTGGGTTCGCTCTGTTGATCACCGAAGGCCTTTATATCGACGACCAGACCAGCCAGGGATACCTCTTCCAACCCGGCATCGCGAACTCCGCTCACGCGGCGGCCTGGCGGCGGATCGTCGACGGCGTCCATGACCGCGGCGCCAAATACTTCGCCCAACTCATGCACGCCGGCAGCCAGTCACAAGGCAACCCGCACACAACGATCACGTGGGGCCCGTCCGCAATACGCCCGAAAGGCGAGCAGCTGCCCATGTACCGCGGTTCGGGCCCGTTCCAGGTTCCCCAGGCGATGACCGCCGAGCACATCGCCCAAGTCCGCGGCGCCTTCGTCAATGCGGCACGGCAGGCGCGCGACGCCGGGTTCGACGGGGTGGAAATCCACGGCGCAAACGGCTACCTGCTCGACGAATTCCTCACCGACTACTTGAATACCCGCACCGACGGCTACGGGGGCAACACGGCAAACCGGGTCCGTCTCGCCGCCGAGGTCTGCCATGACGTCGCGTCGGCCGTCGGCGGCGACATCGCCGTCGGCATCCGCGTCTCCCAGGGGAAAGTCTCCGACAACCACCATCGGTGGGCAGGTCGCGAGGACGACGCGGCCGCTATCTTCAGCACGCTGGCCGGCACAGGCATCGACTACATCCACACGACGGAATATCGGGCGCTGGCCCCGGCATTCGCCGAATCCGGCAAATCTCTCGCGCAGCTCGCCAAGGAATACGGCAAGCTGCCGATAATCGCCAACGGTCATCTCGACGACCCCCGGGACGCCGCCGCCATCATCGAGTCCGGCGCCGCCGATGTCGCCGCCCTGGCCAAACCGGCGTTGGCCAACCGCGACTGGCCCCACCGAGTGCGCGCCGGTCAACCGCTATCACCCGATCTGCCTGCGGATCTGTTCGGACCCATCGCCAACCTCAAAGACTGGGAGGTCGTCGGCGCATCCACCACCAAGCGGACTTGATTGGTTCGCAGCGTCAAGCGCACTGCGAGCGAGCGACCCGCGCTTGGCGACGTCGACGGGGCCGCACTCGCGGGCGGCCGCCGGCTTCGACGCGGGGGACCAGCAGCGCCGCAACGTCATTGAACGAAACGCAACGGCGTCAGGCTATGACGCGGCCGGGCCACCCGCAACGACAAACTCGCGATCGTCTGCCGTGCGGCCGCCGTGCTCAGGGCAATCACCATCTGGGCTGACCCATTTGCCCAGCCCGCTAACCGCTCACTTCCTTCGCCGCGGCCTTCTCCAGTTCGGTCAGCGCCGGCTCGATCCGATCGGCCATGTCGTCGATGTCGTTGGCCACCTCGGGCGTCGTCACGAAGCCGAAATCCAGGCAGTCGGTGTAGGAGAAGCAGGTGATGTTCAGGGCGACGTCCATCACGGGCGGCCCGAGTGGCACCAGCGAATCCAGCTTGGCGCCGGCCATGTACAACGGGAACGGCGGGCCGGGGACGTTGGACACCACCAGGTTGATGGGGGCCAGGTTTCGCGACAACCCGCTGGCCGTATAGGCGCGCGCGGCCAGCTGCAGCAGCCCCGGCGGCGTCGTCTCGGTCAGCCCCATGATCTGGTGCGCCGACAGCGCCTTGGCCATCAGCTTGGCGCTCTGGGTGCTTTCGTGGATCGCTCGCAGCCGCTCGGCCGGGTCCTCGATGTCGGTCGCCAGCGACGCGGTCATCGAGCTCACCTTGTTGCCGACGTCGTCCTTGGTCTCGTCGGTGCGGGTGGAAACGGGGATCTGCGCGATGAGCGGTTTGGCCGGCAGCTCGCCGCGCTTCTGCAAGTAGTCGCGGGCGGCGCCGGCCACCAGCGCGAGCACGACGTCGTTGAGCTTGACGCCGTACGCGTCCTTGATGGCCTTGGCCCGCGCGAGTTCCACCCGGCAGCCAGTGACCCGCCGGTGCGGCGACACGGGCGCGTTGAACCGGGTCTTGGGCGCCTCGAAGTAGCGCGGCGGCCGGCTGCTGACGCCGAGCGCGGCGACCTGCTGGCGCAGGGTCTGCTCCACCAGGCGGGCGAGGCGAAAGGGCGTCTTGATGCCGACGTTGATCAGGGCGCCCACCGCACGCCGCTCCAGCCCCGGAAGCTGCAAGCCCACCAGCGACCCGACCGTTTCCTGTTGCGGCGGGCGCGGTTCCGGCGTGACGTCCAACAGGATTTCGCCCAGCCCCGCGCCCGAGACGCCGTCGACGATGGCGTGGTGCATCTTGGTCAGCGTCGCGATCCGCCCGCCCTCGACTCCCTCGATCACCCACATCTCCCAGAGCGGCCGGGAGCGGTCCAGCTTGTAGGACATCAGCCGGCCGACCAGTTCCTCGAGCTCGCGCCGGCCGCCGGGGGCCGGCACGCCGATGCGGCGGAGGTGGAAGTCGACGTCGAGCTCCTCGTCCTCGACGAACCACGGCCGGTCCAGCCCGAGCGGTGCGCCGGTGACCCGCCAGCGTAACTGCGGCAGCTCGGGGAGCCGCTCGATCAGCAGTTGGCGGAGTCGCTGAAAGCTGTATTCGGGCGCGTCGTTGGGATCGCAGATCGCCAGAGCACCGACATGCATGTGCCAGCCCGCTGTTTCTGCGGACCAAAACGCCGCATCGACGCTCGAAAGCCGTTTCATGCCCTGACCGTAGCCCCCGCTCAGGCATCCTCCAATAGGTCGGGCGTCACCGCCGATTCCGTGTCCGGGATCCCCTCGACCTTCGCCTTGCGGTCGGCCATCGACAACAAGCGCCGAATGCGCCCGGCCACAGCGTCTTTCGTCATCGGGGGGTCGGCCAGCCGGCCCAGCTCCTCCAGGGAGGCCTGCCGGTGCTCGACGCGCAGCCGGCCCGCCGAGGCCAGGTGGTCCGGGACGGTGTCGCCGAGGATCTCCAGCGCGCGCTCCACCCGGGNCCCCCCGCCATGCCGCCTCGGCGTCGCCGATGCTGCCGCCGACCACCTGGGCCGGCAGCCCGCGCACCGGACGGCCCCGCATGTCGAGCAGTCCGGTCTGGCGGGCCAGCGCCTCGCCGTCGTTGGCCACCCGCAGCACGTACCGGGTGCTCTTGCGAATCCCGCTGGCCGACAACACATGCACGACGGCGTTGTACCCGTAGAGCTCGAAGATGTCCTTGCGCAGCCGGCGCGCGACGTTACCCAGGTCCACCTCGGCCTCGACGACCACCCGGCCGCCCACGATGTGCAACCCGCCGGCGAACCTCAGCAGGGACGTGACCTCCGCGCGCCGCGCGCTGACCGACTTCACAACCAAGCGGCTCAGTTCGTCCTTGACTTCGGTCGTCATCGCCACGCGTCGTCACCCCTCTCACCGTCGACCCGGATCTCGTTCGTGGTCGTCGCCGAAGGGGTTTCCGGGCGCTTGTTGCCCGCTCGGACCCCGTCCAGCGCCGCCGCGAGCTTGCCCGGGTCATGTAAAGGTGTACCAGGTCGGGACACGTCGGCGAAGTGGACCTCGGCTTCCAGCAGCGTCGCGGTGCGGCGCAGTTGCTCGCGTTCGCGCTCACCCGGCACCCGCTCGGCGTCAATGATGATGTCGTGCACGGTGAATCCGGGCGCGTGCTGGGCCAGCACATGCAGGTGGCGTTCCACCGAGAAGCCGGCCGTCTCCCCCGGTTCGGCGACCAGGTTGAGCACCAGCGCCCGCCGCGCGGTGGTCGACCGCAGCGCCGAGGCCAGCCCCGGCACCATCACGTGCGGGATCACGCTGGTGAACCACGACCCCGGCCCCAGCACCACCAGGTCGGCGGCCATGATGGCGTCGACGGCCTGCCGGGTCGCCGGCGGGTTGGACGGAAGCAGCCGCACCCGCCGCACCTTGCCCGGCGTGGTCGCGATCGCCACCTGCCCGCGGATCAGGCGGAAGATCCGGGGGTCGGCCTCCAGGCCGGACACATCGGCCTCGATCTGCAGGGCGATCGGGCACATCGGCAACACCCTGCCCTTGACGCCGAGGATGCGGCCGAGCTCGTCGAGGGCGGCCACCGGGTCGGCCAGCACCTCGTTGAGGCCGGCCAGCAGCAGGTTGCCGATCGGGTGGCCGGCCAGCGCGCCGTTGCCGCCGAATCGGTGCTGCAGGATGGTCGCCCACAGCCGTCCGTACGGGCTGTCGGATGCCAACGCCGCCAAGGCCATTCGCAGATCGCCGGGCGGGATCACGTCCAGTTCGCTGCGCAACCGGCCCGACGAACCGCCGTCGTCGGCGACCGTGACCACCGCGGTGACGTAGGGCGTCAGCCGGCGCGCCGCGGACAGCGTCGCATACAGGCCGTGTCCGCCCCCCAGGGCAACGATGCCATCACTCATTCGCGACCCAGATCCCGGTGCAGCACCCGCACCGCCAGCTGGGGGTTACCCCGAAGCAGCTGCATCAATGCCTCGGCGATCGCGACGCTGCGATGCTTGCCGCCCGTGCAGCCGATGGCGACCGTCATGTAACGCTTGCCCTCCCGGCGGTAGCCGTCGACAACGAGGTTCAGCAGACGATGGTAGGCGTCGAGGAACTCGGCCGCCCCGGGCTGGCCCAACACGTAGTCACGCACGGCCGGATGCTCGCCGGTGAGCGGGCGCAGGTCGTCGACCCAGTGCGGGTTGGGCAGGAACCGGACGTCCATCACGATGTCGGCGTCCATCGGCAGGCCGTACTTGAAGCCGAACGATTCGACGGTGACGCTGGTGGACGCGCCGGTCTCACCGCCGAAGGCGCGCTCGATGCTCTCCCGCAGCCCCCGCACCGACAGGGTCGACGTGTCGATGATCAGGTCGGCGGTGGCGCGGACCGGCGCCAGCATCCTGCGCTCGGCGGCGATGCCCTCGGCCAGCGTCTGTTCGCCCTGCAGCGGATGGCTGCGGCGGTTCTGTTCGTAGCGGCGCACCAACATGTCGTCGGAGGCCTCCATGAACACCACGCGCGGGGTGATGTTGCGGGTGGCCAGCTCGGTGCGCACCTCGTCGAGATCGCCGGTGAACCCCCGCGACCGCACGTCCATCACCACCGCCAGCTGCGTGATCCGCGACCCCGCGGCCAGCCCGAAATCGACCATCCGGGTGATCAGCTGGGGCGGCAGGTTGTCGGCCACGTACCAGCCGAGGTCCTCGAGCACCTTGGCCGCCGTGCCCCGCCCGGCACCCGACAGCCCCGTTACCAGGACGACGTCGATGCCGGCCCCGTCTTCGGGGTAGGCGTCGCCCGGGTGGTTGTTGGTGAACTCGTCTTGGCTTGTCATTCGGCGACTTCCGGTTGCTCGGGTCGCAGCGCCTCGAGGACGGCCGTGGCGGTGGCCACGCCGATGCCCGGAACGGCGGTGATCTGGTCGACGGTGGCCTCCTTGAGGCGGGCTATCGATCCGAAGTGGGTTACCAGCGCCTTGCGGCGATGTTCTCCCAATCCTGGCACCGAATCCAGCGCGGAGGCGGTCATTCGCTTGGATCGCTTGCTGCGATGGTAGGCGATGGCGAACCGGTGCGCCTCGTCACGGACGCGCTGCAGCAGGTAGAGGCCCTCGCTGTTGCGCGGCATGATGATCGGGTCCGGTTCCGAGGGCACCCAGATCTCTTCCAGCCGCTTGGCCAGGCCGATGACCGCGACGTCGGTGATGCCGAGTTCGTCGAGCACGGCCGACGCCGCGTTGACTTGCGCCGCGCCGCCGTCGACGACGAACAAGTTGGGCGGGTAGGCGAAGCGGCGCGATTTTCCTTCCGGGGAAAGCATATTGGGGGCGCCTTGATCGCCTTGATCGCTTAAGTGCCGCGCGAACCGGCGGCGGGTCACCTCGGCGATGGAGGCGACGTCGTCGGAGCGCCCCTGCCCCGCGGCCTCGCGGATGCCGAAGTGGCGGTAGTCCGACTTGCGCGGCAGGCCGTCCTCGAAGACCACCAGCGAGCCCACCACGTCGGTGCCCTGCACGTGGCTGATGTCGACGCATTCGATGCGCAGCGGCGCATCGGCCAGACCCAGCGCCTCCTGAATGTTCTGCAGCGCAGCTGATCTCGCGTTGAAGTCGCCGGCTCGCTTCAGCTTGTGTTGCTGCAGCGCCTCTTTCGCGTTGCGCAGCACTGTTTCGGCGAGCGCGCGCTTGTCGCCGCGCCGCGGCACCCGCAGCGCCACTCGGGAGCCGCGTAGCCCGGACAGCCAGCTGGTCAGCTCCTCGGCGTTGGACGGCAGGCACGGCACCAGCACCTCGCGCGGGACGGGGTTGGTGGATTCGTCGGCGGCCCCACCGAGTTCGGCCTGCTCCCCGTAGAACTGGGTCAGGAATTGCTCGACCAGCCGCTCCTCCCCGGATTCGCCGGGGTCGCCGGACTTTTCGACGATCCAGCCGCGCTGGCCGCGAACCCTGCCGCCGCGGACGTGGAAGACCTGCACCGCCGCCTCCAGGTCGTCGTCGGCGAACGCGACCACGTCGGCGTCGGTGCCGTCGCCGAGCACCACGGCCTGCTTCTCCATGGCCCGCTTCAGCGCGGACAGGTCGTCACGAAGCCGCGCGGCCCGCTCGAAGTCGAGCTGCTCGGCCGCGGCGTTCATCTGCTGCTCCAGGTCGCGGGCGAACCGGTCGGTCTTGCCGGACAGGAAGTCGCAGAAGTCGTCGACGATCTGGCGATGCTGCTCGGCGCTGACCCTGCCGACGCAGGGTGCCGAGCATTTGTCGATGTAGCCGAGCAGACACGGGCGGTCGATCTGCTTGTGCCGCTTGAAGACTCCGGCCGAGCAGGTACGCGCCGGAAAAACGCGGGTGAGCAGGTCCAGCGTCTCGCGGATCGCCCACGCGTGGGAGTACGGTCCGAAATAGCGCACGCCCTTGCGGCGGGGGCCGCGATAGACCATCAGCCGCGGTAACTCCTCGCCCAGAGTGACGGCCAGCACCGGGTACGACTTGTCGTCGCGGTAGCGGACGTTGAAGCGCGGATCGAATTCCTTGATCCAGTTGTATTCCAGCTGGAGCGCCTCGACTTCGGTGTTGACCACCGTCCACTCGACCTTGGCCGCGGTGGTCACCATCTGCCGGGTTCGCGGGTGCAGGCCGGCGATGTCGGCGAAGTAGGACGTCAGCCGGCTGCGCAGGCTCTTGGCCTTGCCGACGTAGATGACCCGCCCGTGCGCGTCCCGGAACCGGTAAACGCCCGGCTCGACCGGGATGGACCCGGGCGCGGGGCGATACGTTGCGGGATCTGGCACGTATCCAGGCTAGTAGCCACCCCCGACCCGTTCGACAACCCGTTCGGTCGGCTGCGATGCTGGCAAGGTCATGTCCCGTACCTCGCTGGCGTGGTTGCTCCAGCCGCTCACTGTGCAGACCTTCCTCGAGGAGGTGTGGGGCGTCACCCACTATCAGGTCAAGCGAAGCCGTTGCGGCTATTTCGACGGGTTGGTCCACGGCCCGACCGCGTTCGACGAGCTCTTGGAGCGCGTCCGACCGGAGCCGTCGGCGGTGCGCCTCGTCAGGGGTGGCGAGAGCGAGGCGGCCGACGCCTACCGATGTCCCGACGGCAGCCTCGACCTGACCCGCGTCCGTGAGGCTTTCGCCGAGGGCTACACGATCGTCCTCAACGGGCTCGAGCAATACGTTCGCGCGATCGCGTCGTTGTCCCACTCCATCGAAGTCGAGCTGAATTTCCCGACCCGGGTCAACGCCTATTTCACACCACCCGAATCAACCGGTTTCGAGCCTCATTACGACCCCCACGATGTGCTGATCCTGCAGATCCATGGATTCAAGGTCTGGCGTTTGTCCGACGGCGCCGCCGTGCCACCGCACGAGATACAGCGCCGGCAGGGAGTCGCCGGCGACATCCCGTTGCCGAGCGAGTTGCGTCTGGAAACCGGCGACGTGCTGTACCTGCCACGCGGTCAGGTTCATGCGGCCGAAACTGCCTCGGAGCCATCCGTCCACCTGACCGTGGGGATCCACGCGCCGACGGTGCTCACCCTCATCACGCACGCGCTTCATTCGCTCAGCCTGCGCGACGACCGCCTGCACGCCCGCCTGCCGCCGCGACACATCGACGACAACGCCGTCCGCGCGCGCCTCGGCGGGCTCGTGCGCGACATCGTCGAGGACCCAGGCGTCGTCGCGGGAGGTTTCGACGCGATGGAGGACGTCCTCGTGCGGCGCGGCCGATGCCCACCCGTCGGACGGATATCGGACTCGGTCGCAATCGACGGGGACACCGTGGTGGCGAAGCATCAGCCGCTCTATTCGCGGGTGGTGGCCGCTGGCAGCGGCGCCGCCCTGCAGTTTGCTCAGTTATCGATCAGCGTCGGCGCCGACCACACCGCCGCAATGCTTTTCGTCTCGAAAAGCACTGAGCCGTTTCGGGTTCGCGATCTGCCGAGGCTGACCGCGGGCCAGCAAACGGAGCTGACGCGCACGCTGATCGCGGCCGGGTTCTTAGTCCGCCTGCCCCCCGACTGAACCTCGGTGGCATCCGCTCCAACGGCAACGTCCAGCATGTTGCTCCGTAAATGCGGATACTAACCTCTTTTTCAGTCGATATTGCGGATCTCTTATCCGCCGGTGAAGAATTGCTCGCGTGCCCCCGGATACAAGCCGCCGACGATGACGGGACCGATCTGGATGGCCTCGCCGCCGGAGGTGCATTCGGCGCTGTTGAGCACCGGCCCGGGCATCGAATCGTTGATTTCCGCGGCGGCGGCGCTGGACTCGTTGAGCGCCGAATATGCCGCCGCCGCTGAAGAACTCGACGCGCTGCTGGCGGCGGTGCAGGCAGGGGCGTGGCAGGGCCCCAGCGCGGAGTCATATGTTGCCGCGCACGTGCCCTACCTGGCTTGGCTGATGCAGGCGAGCGCCGCCAGTGCGGCGGCGGCCGCACAGCACGAGGCCGCGGCCACGGCCTACGTCACCGCGTTGGCGGCCATGCCGACCCTGGCCGAGTTGGCCGCCAACCATGCCGTTCACGCGGCGTTGGTGGCGACGAATTTCTTTGGGATCAACGCGATTCCGATCGCGCTGAACGAGGCCGACTATGCGCGGATGTGGATCCAGGCGGCCACCACGATGACGACCTATCAAACCGTGTCCGGCACCGCGGTGGCCTCGACGCCACAAACCGCCCCGGCGCCGCAGATCCTGAAAGCCAACAGCAACGCCGCCAGCAGCAACCAGGACGAGGGCGGCGGCCCGACCAACCCAAACTGGTGGACGCAGCGCGTCGGCAAAATCATCACTGCCTTCGAGAACGAGTTGACCAATCCAAATTCGACGAACGGTCAGGTCCTCTACACCACGCTGACATATTGGATTCCCCGCTGGTCGGGCGAGGTTTATCTCACGTTCGCTCCGCAATTGCCGCAATTGTCGGAGCTTTCGTTCGGCCTGATCGCCCCCGCATTCATGGGAGGTTCCGCGGGGGCGGCCGGGCTGGCCGGCCTGTCTCAACCCGACCCCGCCTCGATGCCCGCCGTCCCCGGGACGCAACCGGGCCCGTCGAANAGATGTGGATAAGGGACAGGAATCCCTGGACCCGGACTTTTCGGTGGCGGCGTCGGACCAAGGGGCGGGGACGCTGGGGTTCGCCGGAACCGCCCATACCGCCGGCGCCGAACCGGCGGCCGGGCTGACCACGCTGGCCGGCGACTCGATGGGCCGCGGACCCGTCGTGCCGATGACGCCAACCACCTGGAACCCCGACGCCGAAGACGCGCGCGGCGAATGAGGCGACCGCGCATACCACCACGCCCGGCGACGCAATCAGCCTGTACCCGAAGATGTCTCGCGTAGCGTCCCGAATGTTCTGCCGCGCGGGCGATTTCGCGCAGTCGCTTGGGGATCCCGCTGTTGACGTTCACCTGATCGGCGCGGATTCGGGCCAACATGCCGGATCGTCCTTGAAAACGGCGGAATCCGGTGGTCGGACGGCTACGATCCGCGTANCGGCGGAGTCGCGGGCGGTCCCGGCGGCACCGGCGGCGTCGCCGGAATGTTGGGCCTGCACGGGGCCGCCGGCGGCACCGGTGGCGCACCCACCATCCCGGTGCAGGTGGACCAGCAAGTGAACAGGCCCTACGTCGACGTCTCCATCGCCGGCGGGCCGAATTCGCAAGTGATTCTCGACACCGGATCCAGGGGTCTTGTCGTCCCGCCGCAAGACGTCAATTTCGCGTCCCTCGGCACGCCCACCGGGACGGGCAGCGTGACCTACGGCGACGGCGGAAATACCGTGACCGAGAACTACACAACGTATTCGGCCACCGTGAATTTCGGGAACGGCATCATCAGCCAGCCGACCAAGGTTGCCGTCGTTACCTCCGTCGCGCAGACGCAGAACGGCCATACAACCAACTTGCCGGCGTCGGACGGACTCCCCGTTCTGGGCATTGGGGGAAGCAATCTCGTCGGCCCGTTGACCACCAGCCCCGTGCAAGCCTTGCCCGACACCCTCAACCAGGGCGTGCTCCTCAACGAGCCGGCGGGTACGGCGCAGTTCGGCGCCAACCCGCTGACCGCCCTCACCTCGTCTTCCGGGGCGCCGGTGACCACGCTGAAGGTATCGGTCAACGGCGGTACCCCCGTGACCGTTTCGGACGCGTTTGTCGATTCCGGTGGCCTGTGGGGAGACGTACCCGCCTCGCTGGGCACCGGCTCGGTGGGCGGCTACGTGCCACAGGGAACGACGCTCACCGTCTACACCGCCGGCAACGTCGCCATCTACTCCGAGACGGTCGGCGCGGCCCCGACGGCCCCGAGTGTGGTCAGCGGGGCGAACGGCCTTTTCAATACCGGGAATGTCCCCTTCGAAACCATCCCGATCTACCTGTCGTACAACCCTCTCAACACCGGGACGCTGTTCTACGACGCCTGACACGCCCCGCCGATGCGTCGACACGGTTGCTCGCCTCCCAGCTTGCGTCACATCGCCGGCAACCCAGCCTTCAAGAATCCGCCAAGGTGTCCGGTGCAACGTTGCCGTGATCGACCGCGACGACCGCTCGCGGACAACCCACAACCATGAAGGCCACCACAGATCACACCCAGCCCCAGCTCGCTCGAACAGGAAGGCAAGGCCCTGGGGCCGCTATGGTCAAGGTTTCCCGTGTTTGCGAAAGGCTGACCCGGGTGGCGAATGCGAGTCCAGCGGCGACGCGGTATTTGATGAGTTGCCTACCGAGCGAAGGAAGGACACGCCAGTGCCAGAACGCGTATCACCCACGATCGCATCCGTGGCGGCGCTGAATCGAGGCCACGGTGAGTGACGTACCGCAGGGACCCGAATGGTGGCAGGCGTCGGATCTCAAGTGGTATCCACCAGAGCTACACGCCGGATATCAGGCACCTCCACCCGCCCAGCCACCCGTCACGACGGAAAGTCCGCGCGGTCAACGGAAAATCATGGCCCTGGCTGGGTTGGCCCTGCTCGCAGTTGCCGTCCCGGTGATTGGTCGTATGGTGTACGCGCTGACCACACACAACGTCGGTGCCCTACAACTCCTCGATCTGCTGGTGATAGTCACCGTCGTGATGATTGGCGTGACGATCACGGTTCGGTCGCGTCAGTCTGACGCCGGCAAAGTCATGTTCGGTATCGCGACGGTACTCGTCGCCATAGCAATAACTGCGGCCGGGGATACCCTTGGGCGCTTCATATTTGGGGGCAGGTCCCTGTTTGAGGGAGGGCCCTCCGCGAGTGAGCAGACAAGTGCCCAGGCCGCACCCCCGGGCTCGACAACCCCGGGATCCGGGTATACCTGGGCGCAGCTCGACCACGACTACCCGGGCCTCCGCACGCCGTGCATCAAGCAGCCCAACGCGGCCGGGAAGCTTCAGTGCTATTGGTCGCACTACTCCAATGTGGGCTTGGTGGAGCCGGCCGCCGAGAAACTGCCCGAGGGCCCGGTTCGTGACGAGCTCCTGGCGGATTTCGAGTTCTACCGCAAGGAGTACCCGCAAGTTCAGGACTGCACGACCACGACACTGACGACCAACTTCGGATGCATCGCGGGGGCCCAGATGCTCGACAGCTACGACAGCGAAATCGCCTCGAGCATTCAGCAGGGGCTCAGCGGCGGCCACTAGGCCGAGGCGTTGGGCCACACTGCATACGGCACCATGCGCCGGGCGATGCGTCGCGCCGAGCGACGCGAAGCACATCACCGAGCCCTGCGGGTCGCCGCAGTTTTGCACCGGATCGGATCCCGGGCGCGGCGATTGCCGGCGTCGCTGCGATCCCGATCAGCAGTTGCCAGCTTGCTGGCAACCCTGGTGGATCAGGCCCGGAATGCCGCCGGTGTTGGTGCAGCCGCTCGCAACTCCGCAAGCGTTCTGGTTCTGTTGCATTTGGTTTCGCCACTGTTGCAGACACTGCAGTCGCGCGGCACCGGAGGTCCCCGCGCAGGGATCAGGCTCAGCCTGCGCGGCGGGCGGAGGCGCACCGAGCGCCATGAACGGGACCGTGAGAACCGCTGCCGCTGCGATCATCAATTTCTTCATCTCATTGCCCTTCAGTTGACGTTGCATCTCGCTTCTCGGTCGAACATGTGGCCGTGCCCGCAACTCGGCGCGGATGTCGGACCACACACCGGTCATGCATTTGACCCAGCCCCGGCCGCTCGCCCATATACACCCTCAGCTAGCAATTCTGCGACGGACGCCTTGGAATTTTCTTGGCGGGCAACATCGTCGGATTCGCGCAAAACCCGGCAGCGTGCAAACGGCACTTGTTGTGCGGCAAGGCAACCCGGCATCGCACCCTCGGTCCAATACCGACAACATTCGGGTGCTGAACCTACGGCGGGGTGAAGCGCCCTCAACACGCGGTGCGTTCCGGCGGGGCCTGGCATCAGGTGCTGGACGCCACCGACGCCAACGCCGTGGGCTACGGGAAGATCTTGGGCTCTAGCCTCCGGCGCAGTAATGGGGAGTGGTCCCGTTGCAGAAATTCCAGCCCTGCATCTTGGCAATGCTCACCGATAGGACCGCGCCCTGGCCTTGGGGACCGGTGCCGAGCACAATGGTCACGGGCTCACCCAGGGGGACAAGGCTGGGGCTGGAGGTGGCCGTCACGCTTCCGGTGCCGGTGCCGTTGACGACCGACTTCAGCTCGAATTCCGCAATGCCGATGATGCCGCAGCCAACCATTGGCGCATTCGGACAGGTCGATCTGTCGGAAAACCTCCAACTCCCGGAGCCGTCTGCGTCGATCTCGATGCTCCCGCCAGCGTTGCCGCCGCCCCATCGTCCGACGAACGGGACCACCCCCGGCATGCTGGAAATCGGATGTGGCGTGGTCGTGGGAACGGCCGCCGGGGGCGGTGCGAGTTGCGCGGCTTGGCCCGGAGGCGGCGCGGCTTTCGCGTCCGGGCCTGGGGATGTGCGCTTCTGCTGGAGCAGGAGATAGCCGGTCACGCCGGCAATGCCAGCCAGGACCACGACGGCCACCACGAGCGCGGCGATCAAGGCCGTCTGGCGCCGGGGCCGCAGTGTGGTTGAGGTCGGGCCGGGACCGCGGGCTTGCCGATCGGCGTCCGGTGGTGGAGCCGTCATATCCGCTTCTCCCCTCGGGAAGATGTATGGCGCCAGTCCGCCATTGCGACCGATCGTTGCGGCCCGCGGTGGCAAGCCTAAGGCGGCCGCCTTGGAATTTTCTTGGCGGGGATCAT
>NZ_LT546237.1:479801-490767 GCF_900078675.2 Mycobacterium interjectum | reverse complement strand
AGAGGTGTAAAAGAGACAGGCCACCGCCACCCCCGCCGCAGTGGCGGATTGCGATGGCCGCGCCCGGGTTGGTGGTGCACTGCGACAGCACCAGTAACGCCCACCGGATGACGGAGACGATCGAGAGGTTTCACGGAGGAACCTTGTTCCGGGCCGGTCCAACGACCAATGGTATCGACGCGTACGCCAATCAGCCTGTGCAGAGCGACGTCAAGATCTCTCCCCCACTGGCGCGGCCTAAGGCATTCTGCTCCGCTTCTTTTCGGTTGGACCCAGATGCTCCGTAGCCGATGCCGCGTTGCCACGCAAGTGCGACACAGCCGTTAACGGACGAGGCAACCAGCGTGCAGTCGGGTTCTCTCGCTCGGCACCGAGACATTGCCGAGTCCTTGGCGTCGTCGAAACTGCTGTAGTTGTTCGCCCCATACCAACCTCTGGTACTCGAGGCGACGATAACGACGTACATATCGGGGGGCGAAGCGGTGGTGGTGACCGGGGGCGGTTCCGGGGCCGCCGCCGGTGGCGGCGTGTATGTGGATGGCGACGCTGCGGCGCTACTGGGATAAGTCGATGTGTTTGTCGGCCCGATCGCTCCCGAATTGTTGGTGTGCTTGTGGGCAAGTTTGGCTATCAACACCATCACTGCGAATACTGCGACCGCGGCGATGAGGAGGATGGCGGGCCATCGCGCTTTCCTCGCGGGGGACGCTGCGTTTGTCCATGGCGGCGGCGGGCTGGTCGGCGGCGCCGCGTTGCTGATCAACGCCGGTGGCGAGGACGAGGTTTTGGCGGTCGGTCTGGAATGCACAACCGGTATCTGTGGTGGATCCAGCGGTGTGCTGATGGGCGTGGCAGCGGTTGCCGCGCCGAGCTTTTCGTGCTGCGAGTGCTCGATCGCGTGGCCTAAGACGTAGGTCCAGGCTTCGGGTAGCGGGCGTGTTTCCGGTTGGTTCCTCAACGTGTCGGTGATGATTTGCCGCAGCAAGGCCGGTGTCGCCGGGGGGAGATGTTGGGGATTCTTGGTGTCGTGGTCACCGGCCAGCAGCCTGAGTGCGAGCAGACCGAGCTTATAGGTGTCGGTGTGGACCGTCGCCAACTCCTCGCCGACAGGTACGTCCCATCCGGGGGTTTCCACCTGCGGAAGTGCTGAGACGCCGTTGATGCGCATGCCGTCGCAGTCGATGAAATAGACCGCCTCGTGCGGGGTCAGGGAGAACAACAGGTTCTTCGGCGAGATGTCGCCGACGCAGACGCCGTGTTTGTGCAGAAACGCCAGCCCGGAGGCGACCTCGCGGAGCAACGTATAGCGTTGTGCGTCGTCGATCTCGATGCCGCGGGCCGCCAGCACCGAGGGGTGGTTGAGGAGGTGTTGAAATTCTGCGGCCGTATCCGAGGTGCCTTTGACGGTGGCCAGGGCGATGAAGAACTCGTCGGGGATCGCGGGCATGACGAATCCGGTTGGTGCGCCTTGATCTTCGACGAGGGCGCACGGCCAGGCCGCGACGGAGATCAGGCGTTCGGCCTGGGCATAGGTCAGGGTGTCTTCGACCAGGGCGGGCATGGCGGCCAGAGCCGTGAAATCGATGTGGGTCAGGGTTTGGGTCTTGTATTCCTTGTAGACCATCGCGGCCGCGAATTTGGTCTTCACGTTGGGTGCCCGATAGACCACGCCCTGGCCGCCCTGGCCGATCTTGGTCAACTCACCCAGCCTGTCACGCTGAATCCTCTGCGCGGTCATTGCAGGCCTGCGAGACCACGTGGTGAACCGGGCTTTTGCGCGCGCCTGCCTGTCGTGGGGGACGCCGGGTCAAAAAAGCCGATCATCGATTCCACCACAAGAGAACCACTCCCAGCGAATGATTGGGTACGACCGCCACAACCGCATGACCGCCGTCGAAGTCTACTGCCACGCTGGCGCACCGGCACTGGTTTCCGCCCACGAAACGAGCGTCGCCAGGGCTGATTGTGGCTATGGGAACTCCCCCACGCCGCCAGCCGCTCCGCGGCGCCGTGAGCCTCGTCCGCAGCGCGATTCCCAACCGGGCGAGCGCTCGGCTCAGCCGTTGCGCGGCTCGGGCCGGTATCGCGCCAGCAGTGACCGCACGGTGTCCATGGCGTCGACGGCGCGCTCCCGGTCGGCGGCCTGGATCGCCATCAGGGGAACGTACTCGTCGTCGGGCAGGTCGACGCGCGCCCACCGTTTGCCGGCGGGAAACGACACATCCACCACGTCGGTCCACGGAATCAGCCTGTATCCGAAGAGGTTTCGCACCGCCAGCCCGGCCGGCCCCGCCCGCAGCCGGGGCCGCGCGAACAACAACACACCCCCGGCGATCAGCAGGCCGAGCGCGGCTATCGCCACCTGATCGGAGGTGTGAAAGATGACCCCGCTGGAACTGATCTTGAGCAGCAGGCCCACCACGATGTGCGCCGCGGCAATCAGAAACGCTGCGGCATAAACGAATACCGGCGTTCGGTGGGGACGCAGCTCGACATCCCAGACCTCGGGGTTCGGCGCACTCACGACCGAGCGCGCAGGTCACGCAGGGTCAGGGCGGCGGTCAGCGCCGCACCGGCGGCCTGGGCGCCTTTGTCCTCGGCCGACGTCGGAAGCCCGGCCCGGGCGACCGCCTGCTCCTCGGTGTTGGTGGTCAGCACCCCGTTGGCGACGGGCGTCGACGCGTCCAGGGCGACCCGGGTCAGCCCCTGGGTCACCGAATCGCAAACGTACTCGAAATGCGGCGTCTCACCGCGGATCACGACGCCCAGGGCGATCACGGCGTCGTGGTTGGTGGCGAGCTGCTGGGCCACCACCGGAATCTCGATCGCCCCGAGCACGCGCACCACCGTCGGGTCCTCGATGCCCGATTCGGCGGCGACTTTGCGGGCCCCCGCCAGCAGCGCGTCACAGATCTGGCCGTGCCAGGTGCTCGCGACGATGCCGAGTCGCAGGCCGGACGCGTCCAGCGCGGGCAGCTCCGGCTCCCCGCTACCGCTCACAGAGCACCGCCGAACTCTCCCGGCAGATGGACCGATTCGTGAAAGTCGTCCAGCCCCACCAGGTCGTGACCCATCTTGTCGCGCTTGGTCATCAGGTAGCGGATGTTCTCCGCGTTGGCGCGCACCGGAAGTGGCACCCGCTCGATGATGTGCAGGCCGTAGCCATCCAGCCCGACCCGCTTGGCGGGGTTGTTGGTCAGCAACCGCATCGACCGCACCCCGAGGTCGACGAGAATCTGCGCGCCGATGCCGTAATCCCGTGCGTCGGCGGGCAGTCCGAGCTTCAGGTTGGCGTCCACGGTGTCGGCTCCGGCGTCCTGCAGCTGGTAGGCCTGCAGTTTGTGCATCAGGCCGATGCCGCGGCCCTCGTGGCCGCGCATGTACAGCACCACGCCGCGCCCTTCGCGAGCGACCATCGCCATCGCGGCGTCCAGTTGCGGCCCGCAGTCGCAGCGACGCGAACCGAACACGTCGCCGGTCAGGCATTCGGAGTGCACGCGCACCAGAACGTCGTCGCCGTCGGCGTTCGGCCCGGCGATCTCGCCGCGTACCAGCGCCACGTGTTCGACGTCCTCATAGATGCTGGCGTAGCCGATGGCACGAAACTCGCCATGCCGGGTCGGTATCCGCGCCTCGGCGATCCGCTCGATGTGCTTCTCGTGCTTGCGCCGCCATTCGATCAGGTCGGCGATGGTGATCAGGGCGAGGTCGTGCTCGTCGGCGAACACCCGCAACTCGTCGGTCTGGGCCATCGAGCCCTCGTCCTTCTGGCTGACGATCTCACAGATCGCGCCCGCGGGTTGCAGGCCCGCCATCCGGGCCAGGTCGACGGCGGCCTCGGTGTGGCCCGGCCGGCGCAGCACGCCACCGTCCTTGGCGCGCAACGGAACCACGTGACCGGGGCGGGTGAAGTCCTCGGCGATGCTGGTCGGGTCGGCCAGCAGCCGCATCGTCGTGGCGCGATCGGAAGCCGAAATGCCAGTGCCGACACCGTTTTTCGCATCGACGGTGACGGTGTAGGCGGTCCCGTGCTTGTCCTGGTTCACCGCGTACATCGGCAGCAGCCCCAGCCGGTCGCAGACCGCGCCATCCAGGGGGACGCACAGGTACCCCGAGGTGTAGCGGACCATGAAGGCCACCAGCTCCGGCGTCGCCTTTTCGGCGGCGAAGATGAGGTCGCCCTCGTTCTCGCGATCCTCGTCGTCGATGACGATGACGGCCTTGCCCGCCGCAATGTCGGCAACCGCCCTCTCGACGGAGTCCAACCTCGTCATCGCTGCTGCCTGCTCTCGTAGGGGCCCACCGGAGAAGCCCAAGTGTTGCATTCAGTATGAACCACCGCGGCGGCGCGGATATTGCCGCGGCTTTCCGGGGTGGGATGCGACCCCTCCCCTCCCCGTGGGTCGAGATCGACGCGAGCGCGACATCGTTCGAGTAGCCAGCACGGTAGCGTCGATTTCGGCGTGCAGCGCGGTGGTATAGAGCCTGGTAGGCGACGCCTAACGCATCATCAGCCTCTCCACGTATTTGGCGATGACGTCGGCCTCGAGGTTCACCTGCGTCCCGACCGGGGCACGGCCGAGGGTGGTCAATTCGCGCGTCGTCGGGATCAGCGAAACCTCGAACCAGTCCCGGGGCTCGGAACCAAGGCCGGAGACCGTCAACGAAATCCCGTCGACGGTGATCGATCCCTTTTCGACGACGTAGCGGGCGACGGCCGCGGGTACCTCGATCCGCACCACCTCCCAGTGTTCGGAGGGTGTGCGCTCCACCACCTGACCGGTGCCGTCCACGTGCCCCTGCACGATGTGGCCGCCGAGCCGGCTGTTGACGGCGGCGGCGCGCTCGAGGTTCACCCGGCTGCCGACCCGCAACTCGCCCAGGTTGGACCGGTTCAGGGTCTCGCCCATCACGTCGGCGGTGAACTGGCCGTCCGGTTTCAGCTCGGCGACCGTCAGGCACACGCCGTTGACGGCGATCGAATCGCCATGGCCGGCGTCGGCGGTCACCACGGGCCCGCGGATGGTCAGCCGCGCGGCGTCGGCCAACACGTCCCGGCCGGTGATCTCGCCGAGCTCCTCCACAATTCCGGTGAACATTGCACCAGGTTAATGGGCCGATGCGCGGCGAAGCGGCACCCGCGTTCGGAAAGCCCGTCACGCGCACCCTCTACGATGCAGGGTATGCAAACCCCCCGCCGTCTTACGGCCGTCCTTGCATTCTTGAGCCTCGCCGCCGCGCTGGTTGCGGGCTGTTCGTTCAGCTCGTCGAAAAGCGGCGGCCCACTGCCCGACGGCACGACGCTGGTGAAGCAGTCCACGGACGCCACCAAGAACCTCAAGAGCGCGCATCTGGTGCTGACGGTGGGCGGAAAGATCCCCGGGCTGCCCGTGCGGAACCTGACCGGCGACCTCACCACCTCGCCGAGCGTCGCGGCGCAGGGTAACGCCCAGATCAGCTATCTCGGGCAAGACATCAGCGCGGACTTTGTCGTCGTGGGCGGCGACCTGTACACCAACGCCCTCAACCCGGGCGACAAGACGATGACCGATGTCGGTCCGGCCTCCCAGGTCTATGACCCCTCGGCGATCCTGAGCCAGGACACCGGCCTGCCCAACGTGCTGGCGAACTTCACCGACGCCAAGGCCGAGGGGCGCGACCAGGTCAGCGGTCAAACCACCGTCCGCGTCAGCGGGAACGTCTCGGCGGACGCGGTGAACAAGATCGTGTCCCCCTTCAAGGCCACCAAGCCGGTGCCGGCCACGGTCTGGATCGTGGAGACCGGCGACCACCAGCTGGCCCAGATCAGCCTGCAATACAGCCAGGGCAACAACGTGCAGATGACGTTGTCGAACTGGAACAAGCCGGTGCAGATCGACAAGCCCGCGGCGGGCTCATGAGCAGGCTCGCGGGGCGACGCGTCGCGATCGGCGCCGGCAGCCTGGCGGTGCTGCTGGGCGCCCTCGACGCCTACGTCGTGGTCACGATCATGCGCGACATCATGCACGACGTCGGCATCCCGATTAACCAGCTGCAGCGGATCACCCCGATCGTCACGATGTACCTGCTGGGCTACATCGCGGCCATGCCACTGTTGGGCAAGGCCTCCGACCGGTTCGGCCGCAAGCGGCTGCTGCAAGTCAGCCTGGCCACCTTCATGATCGGCTCGGTGGTCACCGCGCTCTCGGTGGCGGTCGGCAACTTCGACGTGTCCAGCATGAGCGTGGAGATCTTCGGGCACCCGCTGCGGGACCTGGTGATCCTCGGCTACCCGATCCAGAACTTCCACGTGCAGACGCTGCACGTGCTGATCGCCGGCCGCACCATCCAGGGCGTCGCCAGCGGCGCGCTGCTGCCGGTCACCCTGGCTTTGGGCGCCGATCTCTGGGCGCAACGCAACCGCGCGGCCGTGCTCGGCGGCATCGGCGCCGCCCAGGAGCTGGGCAGCGTGCTCGGCCCGCTGTACGGGATCCTCATCGTCTGGTTGTTCCGCGACTGGCGTGACGTGTTTTGGATCAACGTCCCGCTGACCCTGGTCGCCATGGTCCTCATCCAGATCAGCCTGCCGTCGCACGACCGCAGCGAGGCGCCGGAGAAGATCGACGTGGTCGGCGGCGTCCTGCTCGCCATCACCCTCGGTCTCGCGGTCATGGGCCTGTACAACCCCAACCCCAACGGTCAAGAGGCGCTGCCCAGCTACGGATTGCCCCTGGTGATCGCGGCGGCCGTGTTCGCAGTCGTATTCCTGCTGTGGGAACGCTTCGCCCGAACCCGGCTGATCGACCCGGCGGGAGTGCAGTTCCGGCCCTTCCTGGCCGCGATGGGCGCGTCCTTCGCCGCCGGCGCCGCATTGATGGTGACGCTGGTGGACGTGGAGCTGTTCGGTCAGGGCGTGCTCGGCTTGAACCAGACCAAAGCGGCCGCGATGCTCACGTCGTTCCTGATCGCGCTGCCGATCGGGGCGTTGCTGGGGGGCTTCATCGCCACCCGGGTCGGCGACCGCGCGGTCGCGTTGGTCGGGCTGCTCATCGCGGCCGGCGGCTACCTGCTGATCTCGCACTGGCCGGTGGACCTACCGCACTATCGGCACAGCTTCTTCGGGTTGTTCTCGGTGCCCGCGATGAACAACGACCTGCTGATCGGTGGGGTCGCGGTCAACAACGATCTGCTGATCGCCGGATTCGGGCTCGGACTGGTGATCGGGCCTCTGACGTCGGCGGCGCTGCGGGTGGTCCCCGCCGCCGAGCACGGCATCGCCTCGGCCGCGGTCGTGGTGTCCCGGATGACCGGCATGCTGATCGGCGTGGCCGCGCTCAGCGCCTGGGGGCTGTACCGCTTCTACCAGATCCTCAACGAGAAGAACGGTGCGCTGCCGGCCAACATGAGCAAGCCGGATCGCGCGGTCGCCCAGGCGCAAAACGTCCTCCCGTCGTTCGCGGCGATGTACGGCGAGATCTTCACCATCACCGCGGGGGTCTGCGTGGTGGGAGCGCTGCTGGGGCTGCTGATCAGCGGCCGCAAGGAGCACGCCGAGGAACCCGAAGTCGCCGAGGAAGAGCCGGTCAGTGTTCCGGCGCCCTGAGCGCTGATCAGCCGCCGTGCGGCACCAGGCTGAGCACCAGATCGGGGCCGGCCCGGTCGATGCCGTCGTACTGCCAGCGCAGCGCCCGCGCGATAGTGGGCACCCCGACGTCGTCGACCGCCGTGATGGGTCCGCCGAGCAGCATGGGCGCGACGTAGGCCAGGATGCGGTTGACCGCCCCGGCCCGCAGGAAGGCGCCGGCGAGGGTGGGGCCACCCTCCAGCAGCACGTCGGTGCGGTCCGTCAGCGCCTTGATCACCTCCATGGGGTCGTGCGTGCGAATCACCATGGTGCGTGAGTCGTCGTTGAGAACCTTTGCCTCCGGCGGTATTTCGCGCATCCCCACCACCACCCGCAGCGGTTGGCGGTCCGCCAGCGAGCCGTCGGCGCGCCTCGCGGTCAGCGTCGGGTCGTCGGCCAGCACGGTGCCGGTGCCGACCACGATCGCGTCGGCGATGGCGCGGCGGCGATGCAAATCCAATCGCGAGGCCTCGCTGGAGATCCACCGGCTGCTGCCATCGGCGGCGGCGCTGCGGCCGTCGACGCTGCTGGCGTACTTCCATGTCACATGGGGCAGCCCGGTCCGCACCTTGTGCAGCCACTCGCGCAAAGGACCGGCTGCAACCTGATCGGCCAGCACCCCGGACCGCACTTGCACGCCCGCGGCCTGCAGCCGGCCCGCTCCGCCACCCGCGATCGCGTTCGGGTCGTCGACGGCGTAGACGACCATGCTGACCCTGGCCTCGATCAGGGCGTTCACGCACGGCGGGGTCTTGCCGTAGTGATTGCACGGCTCGAGCGTGACGAACGCGATCCCACCGGCGGCCAGACCGCCGGCCCGGCGCAGGGCCAAGACCTCGGCGTGCTCGCCGCCCGCGGGCTCGGTGGCGCCGACGCCGACCACGCGGCCCTGCGGGTCCACGATGACGGCGCCGACCGGCGGGTTCGGGTATGTGGCGCCCTTGACCTGGTAGGAGTGCTCGATCGCCAGGCGCATGGCCGCGTCGAGGCTGTCGACCGACTGGGGCTGGTTCATGCGCGCAGATGCGGCGACGCGGCGGCGGCCTGTCGCCGCAACGCCTCGACCGCGGCCTCCGGATCCTGCGCCCCGTACACGGCCGACCCGGCGACAAAGCAGTCCACGCCGGCCTCGGCGGACTGCTCGATGGTGTCCTCGTTGATGCCGCCGTCGATTTCGACCAGGATCGTCAGCTCGCCCGCGTCGATCATCTTGCGCGCGGTGCGGACCTTGCCGAGCACGTCCGGAATGAAGCTCTGGCCACCGAAGCCGGGCTCGACCGACATGATGAGCAGCGTGTCGAAGTGCGGGAGGATGTCCAGGTAGGGCTCCAGCGGGGTCCCCGGTTTGACGCTGATCCCGGCCTTGGCGCCGGCGGCGCGGATGTCGCGGGCCACGCCGACGGGATTGTCGGTGGCCTCGGCGTGGAAGGTGACGTTGTAGGCGCCCGCCTCGGCGTACGGCGGCGCCCAGCGATCCGGGTCCTCGATCATCAGATGGCAATCCATCGGAATGGTGGTGGCGGCCAGCAGCGCCTCCACCACCGGCAGGCCGATGGTCAGGTTCGGCACGAAGTGGTTGTCCATCACGTCGACGTGCAACCAGTCGGCACCCGGCACGGCGGCCGCTTCGTCGGCGAGGCGGGCGAAATCGGCGGCGAGGATCGACGGCGCGATCAGCGGTCTACCGGTGTTGCCGGGCATGTGCGCCACACTACTGAGCGCGGGGGCCAACCTCACGTCAGGCGCGGCGCAGCGCGGCGGCGAACATCGCATCGGTGCCGTGCCGGTGCGGCCACAGCTGCGAGTAGGGCCCCTTGCCCAGGCCCTCGTCGACGGGCTCGAACAGCGGCCGGGTGNGTCGCGGCCGCCGATTCCGCGTTGGCGCAGCAGCGCGGGCAGGGCCAGGTTCGCGTACGCGTCGCGCTCGCTGACGGCGCGCAGCACCTCGAACGCGGCCGCGCGCGCAGGGTCCAGCGGCCGGCGCCGCCGCTGCGGTTTAGGGCTCATGAGGCCCGCGCGGCGGCGTCGAGCCTGGCGCCGCGCGCCCAGTCGACGGCGTTCATGAATTTCTTTCCGGGCGGCTGGATCTGGCCCAGCCGCACCGGTTCCGAGCCGGTGCCGATCCAGACGCTCTTGCGGTCCGCGTGAATGACGCCGGGCGGCAAGGGTTCTGGCTCGCCGTCGATGTGCACCGGACCCAGCTTGATCCGCAGGTCACCGATGAGCGTCCAGGCGCCCGGATTGGGCGTGACGGCGCGGATCCGGCGCTCCACCACCGGCGCGGGCAGGTCCCAGCGGACCCGGGCCTGTTCGACGGTGACCTTCGGCGCCACGCTGACGCCCTCGACCGGCTGCGGCCGTGGTGTCAGGGTCCCGTCGGCGATGCCGTCGAGCGTCGCCGACAGCAGCGCCGCGCCCGAATCCGCCAGTCGCGCAAGCAGATCGCCCGCGGTGTCGGTCGGCCTGATCGCCTCGGTGACCACCCCGTACACCGGTCCGGAGTCCAGGCTCGGCTCGATTTGGAACGTGGTCGCGCCGGTGATGGCGTCCCCCGCGGCGATCGCGGCCTGCACCGGCGCCGCGCCGCGCCACGCGGGCAGCAGCGAGAAGTGCAGGTTGATCCAGCCGTGCGGGGGCACGGCGAGCAGGTCTTCGCGCAGCAGCGCGCCGTAGGCCACGACCGGGCAGCAGTCGGGCGCCAGCTCGGCCAGTTCGGCCACGAACTCCGGCGAATTGGGGCGCGCCGGCCGCAGCACCGGGATGCCGCGGTCGAGCGCCTCGCGCGCCACCGGAGACGGCTCGGGTTTGCCGCGCCGGCCCGAGGCGGCGTCGGGCCGGGTCAGTACGGCGAGCACGTCGTGCCTCGGCGACTCGATGAGGCGGCGCAGCGCGGGCAGCGCGGGTTCGGGGGTTCCGGCGAAGACGAGGCGCACTGCACAAGTCTAGGGAGCACCGGATCTGCGCAGGACACGCCCAGGATTCACACAGTTGCGACTGTATACTATTTCTAAGCGCAACTATTTCATGAGGTGATGGTCACGACGACGAGGTCGAGCAGCCAGCCCATTTTCCTAGCTGAGGAGATCCGATGACTCTCGACACTGCGGAAACCACGATCCCCGACGACGTCGCGGCCACGCATCGCGCGCTGTGGGCGCTGGGCGACTACGCCCTGATGGCCGAGGAGGTGATGGCCCCGCTGGGTCCGGTCCTGGTGGCCGCGACGGGCATCGGGCCGGGCGTCCGGGTGCTCGACGTCGCCGCCGGGTCCGGCAACATCTCGCTGCCCGCCGCAAAGGCCGGCGCCGATGTCGTCTCCACCGACCTCACCCCCGAGTTGCTGCGGCGGTCCCCGGCGCGGGC
>NZ_LT546237.1:476980-478332 GCF_900078675.2 Mycobacterium interjectum | reverse complement strand
GGCCGGGCGTCCGGGTGCTCGACGTCGCCGCCGGGTCCGGCAACATCTCGCTGCCCGCCGCAAAGGCCGGCGCCGATGTCGTCTCCACCGACCTCACCCCCGAGTTGCTGCGGCGGTCCCAGGCGCGGGCCGCCGCGCAGGGCCTGCTGCTCGACTACCGGGAAGCCAACGCGCACGCGCTGCCGTTCGGCGATGGCGAGTTCGACGCGGTGATCTCGGCGATCGGCGTGCAGTTCGCGCCGGACCACCGGCGCGCGGCCGACGAGCTGATCCGGGTCTGCCGGCCGGGCGGGACCATCGGCGTGATCAGCTGGACCCCCGAAGGATTCTTCGGCCGGATGCTGGCCACCCTGCGGCCGTACCGCCCGAGCCTCTCGCCGGCGGTGGCCCCGGCGGCGCTGTGGGGACGCGAGGGTTACATCGCCGGCCTGCTGGGCGATCGGGTCGGCCGCGTCACGACGCTGCGGCGTGACCTGCGGGTGGATCGGTTCGGCAGCGCCGAGGCCGTGCACGGCTACTTCAAGGAGCACTACGGCCCGACGATCGAGGCGTACGCGAACATCGGCCACAACCGGATCCTGGCCGCCGAGCTCGACGCCCAACTCGTCGAACTGGCATACCAACACCTGGCCGACGGCGCCATGCACTGGGAGTACCTGCTCGTCACCGCCGAAAAGCTCTGAGGGCGGCTACAAGTCGAGGTCGGCGTCCACGTGGACGTCGGGCTCGCCGCCCGCGGCGGTGAACGCCGTCAGAGCCCGCACCAGGCCACCGCGCTCGGGCGGCGGCATCTTCTCCACGATGGCGGCGATCTCGGCGCGCCGGTACGCGGTGACCCGGCGGACGACCTCGCGCCCGCGCTTGGTCAGTGCGGCGAGCAGCTCGCGGCGGGAAGTGGGGTGCGGGAGCCGGTCGATCAGACCGGCGGCGACGAGCCGGTCGACCATGCGGCCGGTGGCCGAGGGCTGCACACCCAGCAGCCCGGCCAGCGTGGCGAGGTTGACCGGGCCCCGGTTGGACAGGATCACCAGGGTCCGGAACTGCGGAATCGTGATGGTTTCGTCGACCTGCCCGATGGAGCGGGCCGAGATCGCCACCAGCAAACGGGAGGCCGTCAGCAGCGCGTCGGTGATCACATCCAGTGACTCGTCGGCTGCCGTAGGGTTTTCCGTTGCCATCGTGCCCTTTCTTCCGAGTCTTTCGGGCCGTCGGGCTAAAGAATTTGAAGTGTAACAGCGCTGCAAGGTCGTGGGACGAGATACTTTCCTACGAATACTATCGCCCCCGAGCACCGTCTGGCGCGCTACCGTCGGGTCGGCCCAAAGCGGCCGGAAAACAGCGTTTCCACTGCC
>NZ_LT546237.1:449808-476392 GCF_900078675.2 Mycobacterium interjectum | reverse complement strand
CCCCGCCGACAGCGCCACCACGCACTCCTGGTCGATCCGGGCCGTCGCCGCGCGCCACAGCGCGTCCAGGTCGCGCTGGTCGGGCACGATGGCCAGCGCCGCCCGTCCGGTCCGGACGGTTTGCGCGGCGGCCTCGGCGAAGCGGTCCGTCCACGGCTCACCCGGCAGCGCCTGCCAGACGGCCCGGGCGGCGCGAGACTCGGCCAGCGCGGCCAGAAACTGCCCGCCGCGGGCGTAGGCCTCCCAGCCCGACGCCTCGACGGGAGAGACCACCGGCACCGCAAGAACGCGCGCCGGTTCCCGCTCCGCCCGGGCGTGCCTGGGCGGCACCGCCAGCCGCAATACGTCGGGCCGGGTCCCGGCGTAGCGCGCCGCCACCGCGTCGACCAGCCGGCGGATTTCCGGCGTGAGCACCGGTTCGGCCGACACGACGCGGTCCAGCCAGCCGAGCTTGCCGGTGTGATCGGTGTCGTTGCGGCGCTCCAGCACGAACGCGTCGACCAGCCGGCCGTGGAACCGCACCCGCACCCGCACCCCGGGCTGGGCGTCGTCGGACTGCTCGGCCGGCACCAGGTAGTCGAACTCGCGGTCCAGGTGGGGCACCGAGAGCATGGGCAGCACCCGGGCGATCGGTTCGACCTCGGGAGTTACCTTGCTGGCCAAGGGAACCGACAACTAGCCTTCGTCAGCCTCGGGCTCGTAATCGCCCTCGTAGTCGCCCTCGTAATCGTATTCATAATCCGACTCGTAATCGGGTTCCTCCCGGCCGAAGAAGAAGCCCGCCGTGATCAGGACCTGGGCAGCGGCGTACAACCACCAGATCGGCACCGCCAACGCGTCGTTGTACAGGACGAACCGGCCGATAGCGATCATGGCGTCCGACGCCGCAAAGCACACCGCCCCCACCGCGGTCCAAATCGTCGGCAGGTCCGCCAGCAGCGCCGCGCAGACCATTGCGGTCAGCACGATCATGTAAAGCGCCACCGGGATCGTCAGCTTGTCGCGGCTCAAATGCGGCCAAAACAACAGCAACAACGACATCGAGACAAGGCACATCAGCACGACGGCGGCCAGGCGCGGTCGCGTCGCGCGGGCCAGAGGAACCAGTGCCCCCAGGAAACACAAGTGCGCCAACAGGAATGCTGCCAGTCCCAACCCGAATGACATCGTCCACCACGGGATGGCCAACAGCCAGTCGCCGACCGCCGACAACAGCAGCGCCGGCATCAGCCAGCGCCGCTCGCGGACGATGGGGTGCGCCACCGCGGCCACGGTCAGCAGTAAGGCCATCGACGCCTTGAGCGGCGGTTGCAAAACCCAGTGCCCCGTCAAACTCGTTCCCGGTGGCGAGCGCAACGCGAGCACCGTCAGGTAGACGCCGTAGCCAAGGCCCGCCCACCCGGCCACCACCCAGCCACCCGACACCAGCCGAGGTGCGTACGGTACTTCCATGCCCAGCTTGGACACCGCGGACGAAAACCCAGGTATCGACCCCATCTTGCAGAAGGTACTGGATGCGGTTCCGTTCCGGCTATCAACTGACGATGGTGTCGACGCGGCGCGGCAACGGTTCCGCGACCTGCCCCGTCGCCCGCTGCACCCGGAGCTGAGGGTCGAGGACCGGGCAGTTCCGGGTCCGGGCGGCCCCCTCGGCATCCGGATCTATTGGCCCTCCGCCGATCCCGGCCGGAGTGCGCCCGTGGTGCTGTTCTTCCACGGCGGCGGCTTCGTCGTGGGCGACCTGGACACCCACGACGGCACGGCCCGCGAGCATGCCGTCGGCGCCGACGCGATCGTGGTGTCCGTCGACTACCGGTTGGCGCCGGAGCACCCGTACCCCGCCGCCGTCGAAGACGCTTGGGCCGCAACGCTGTGGGTCATCGAGCACGGACCCGAGCTCGGCGCCGACACCAACCGGATGGCCGTCGCCGGCGATTCGGCCGGCGGGACGATCGCGGCGGTGACCGCGCAGCGCGCCCGCGCCCGCGATCAGGGCGGCCCGGCGATCGCGTTCCAGCTGCTGTGGTATCCCTCCACGCTCTGGGACCCGTCGCTGCCGTCGTTCACCGAAAACGCCGCCGCGCCCATCCTCGACGCCAGGGCGGTCGCCGCGTTCTCGCGTTGGTACGCAGGTGAAATCGACCCGTCGGACCCGCCGCCGGGCATGGCGCCGGGGCGGACCGAGAACCTGGACGGCCTGCCGCCGGCCTACATCGGCGTCGCCGGGCACGACCCGCTGCGCGACGACGGCATCCGGTACGGCGAGCTGCTGGCCGCCGCGGGTGTGGCGGTCGAGGTGCACAACGCCGAGACCCTGGTGCACGGCTACCTCGGCTACGCGGGCGTGGTGCCCGCCGCCACCGCCGCGCAGGAACGGGGGCTGGCCGCGCTGCGCAATGCCCTGCATTAACGGCCCGGAAGCGTACGGTGAACGGATGATTGAGCCGACCCTCGCCCGACCGAGCATCGATCCGACGTTGAAAATGCTGCTCGACTCGTTCCCGATGACGTTCAACGCCGCCGACGGCGTCGAGGTCGCGCGCTCGAGGCTGCGGCAGCTCAAAGTGCCCCCGGAACTGCTTCCCGAGCTGCGCACCGAAGAGCGGACGATCGGTCACGGCGAGCTGACCGACATCCCGGTGCGTATCTATTGGCCGGCCAGCGATCGCGAGGCGCTGCCCGTCGTCGTGTTTTACCACGGCGGCGGCTTCTCGCTCGGCGACCTGGAGACCCACGACCCCGTCGCCCGCGCGCATGCCGCCGGCGCCGAGGCCATCGTGGTCTCCGTCGACTACCGGCTGGCCCCCGAGCACCCGTTCCCGGCCGGGGTCAACGACTGCTGGGCCGCGCTGCAGTGGGTCGCCGAGAACGCCGCCGAGCTGGGCGGCGACCCGGACCGGATCGCGGTGGCCGGTGACTCTGCCGGTGGCAACCTCGCCGCCGTCATGGCGCACCTGGCCCGCGATAACGGCGGGCCGGCCTTGCGGTTCCAGCTGCTGTGGTACCCCACCGTCACCGCCGACCTGTCGCTGCCGTCGCACACCGAGAACGCCTCCGCGCCCATCCTGGATCGCGACGTGATCGAGGCGTTCCTGTCCTGGTACCTGCCCGACCTCGAGATCACCGACCCGAAGGCCCTGCCGACCACCCTGGCCCCGGCCAATGCGGCCGATCTGTCCGGATTGCCGCCCGCCTTCATCGGAACCGCCGAACACGATCCCCTGCGCGACGACGGGTCCCGCTACGCCGAGCTGCTCAACGCCGCGGGTGTGCCCGCCGAACTGAGCCACGAGCCGAACATGGTGCACGGCTACGCCAGCTTCTCGCTGGTGATTCCCGCCGCCGCCGAGGCCACCAACCGCGGGCTGGCGGCGCTGAGGAACGCGCTGCACGCTTAGCTCAGCTCTCCGTTGAATATGCGCTGGGCGCAACGCCATACCAGCGCTTGAAGGCGTGCGAGAACGTCGAGACCTCGGTGTAGCCCAGCCGCGTCGACACCTCCTCCACCGTCAGCCCGACATTGCGCAACAGGTCGACAGCCAGCGCGGAGCGCGCCTCGTTGAGCAAGGCCCGAAACGACGTGCCCTCCTCGGCGAGCCGCCGCCGCAGCGTTCGCGGATGAACGTCGAGTTCGCCGGCGATGTCGGGAAGCGTTGGGAACAAAGCGGACTCGCGGAAAAGCTTGCTGCGCACCAGCGCGGTGATCCCCTGGCGGCGCTCGCTGCTCTGCATCAGCAGGTCGCACTGCGCCATGCACATTTCCAGCGTGTGGCGATCGGCCTGCGGCAGCGGCTCGTCGAACATGGCGCGCGGGAAGTGCAACCTGGTGTGCGCCCGGCCGAACCGGACCTCGTGGACCGGCACCAGTTCGAGCAGCGGCCGCAGCAGCTCCTCGTCGACGGCAAGGTCCGCCGACACCTCGTCCGCGTACTTTTCGGCCACCGGCAGCGCGAAACTGGCTGTGGTCGCGATGATCCCGGCGATGTCGCGTTCGATGAAGAAGGCCTGCACGTCGGCGGGCAGGTGACCGGCCTGCAACTCGATCACATAGCCCTCGGCCGTTTCGAACAGCGCGAGGTCGATCTGCATCATGGTCAGCGCGAAGTACCGCATGGCGATCGAGAACAGCTCCCGCAGGGTGCCGCAGGACATCACCGCAAAGCCGAACAGCCCGAAGTGGGTGAGCGTGAACCGGCCGCCCACATCGACGCCGATGCCGGCGTCATCGAGCCTGGCCAGCACCCGGCGCACCGCCTCGATCTCGTCGAGCGCGCTGACCATCGCGTCCGCCCGGTGCAGGTCGGCCGGGTCGATCGCGGTGCCGGCCAGCACGTCGGCCGTCGCGACGCCGCGTTCGTTGGCCACCTCGCACAACACCCGGGTGGCGTACACCGGGTGACTCAGCGTCAGAAGGTCTCTCACCGGCCTGTCCTAAAATCCCAACTCCCTGTCCGATAATCTCATTACCGGCCGCCCGCGTCATCCATACAGTGGAGTCATGGCGACCCTCACCGCCCCGCGGCCCGCCACCACACCGGCCGGCCGGCTCAGCTCCTGGACGATGACCCGCGAGGCCCTGACCATCGGGTTCGACGTGGGCGATCGCTTCATCGGTCGGCTGCGCGGCAGCGATATCGTCCGATTCCGTTGCGCGGGAAGGCGTTTCGTTTCGATCAGCCATCCCGACTACGTCGATCACGTGCTGCACGAGGCCCGGCTGAAATACGTCAAGTCGAACGAGTACGAGCCCATCCGCGCCACCGTCGGCATCAATTTGCTCACCGACGAGGGCGACTCCTGGGCCGCCCACCGCGGCACGCTGAACCCGACCTTCGCCCGCCGCCACCTCAGCGGGATCGTCGAGAAGATGATCGACCCGATCGCCGACGTCACCGACGCGCTGAGGCCGGACGTGACCTTCGACATCCACCAGACGATGGTCGAGGCGACCTTGCGCGTGGTCGCCAACTCCCTGTTCAGCCAGGACTTCGGGCCCCTGGTGCAGAGCATGAACGACCTGGCGACGCGCGGCCTGCGGCACGCCGAGCGCCTGCAGCGGCTCGGGCTGTGGGGCCTCATGCCGCCCCCGGTCTACGACGCGCTGCACTGGTTGGCGTTCTCGGGCATCCGCCTGCCGCCGCCGCTGCGCGACATGCAGGACATCACGCTGACCCTCGACCGCGCCGTCAACGCGGTCATCGACCACCGGTTGCTGCACCCGAACGATTCCGCCGACCTGCTGGGTGTGCTGCTCCGCGCGGACGGCGGGACCTGGCCGCGGCAACGGATCCGCGACGAGGCCCTGACATTCATGCTCGCCGGGCACGAGACCACCGCGAACGCCATGTCCTGGTTCTGGTACCTGATGGCGCTGCACACCGACGCCCGCGACCGGATGCTCGCCGAGATCGACGACGTGCTGGGCACCCGCCGTCCCACCGCCGAGGACCTGGGCAGGTTGCCGTGGACCACCGCATGCCTGCAGGAGACGCAGCGCTACCTGTCGGCGGTGTGGATCATCTCGCGCCGGGCCGTCGACGACGACGTCATCGGGGGGCATCACATCCGGCGCGGCACCACCGTCCTGATCCCGATCCACCACATCCACCACGACCCGCGCTGGTGGCCGGACCCGGAAACCTTCGACCCCAACCGGTTCTGCCCGCCGGACAAGGACCGTCCGCGCTCGGCCTATCTGCCGTTCGGCGGCGGCCGGCGCATCTGCATCGGCCAGAGCTTCGCCCTGATGGAGATGGTGCTGATGGCCGCGATCATGAGTCAGCGCTTCGCCTTTGATCTCGCCCCGGGCCACCCCGTCGAACTCGAGGCGACGATGACCCTGCGGCCCAAGCGCGGCGTGCACGTCCTGGGAAGCAGGCGCGCATGAACCCCGACTACGACACCCTGATCGTCGGCGCGGGATTTTCCGGCATCGGCGCCGCGATCAAGCTCGACAAGGCCGGGCTGTCCAACTACCTGGTGCTCGAGGCCGGCGACGGAGTCGGCGGAACGTGGCACTGGAACACCTATCCCGGTATCGCCGTGGACATTCCGTCGTTCTCCTACCAATTCTCCTTCGAACAGAGCCCACGCTGGTCACGGACCTACGCGCCCGGCCGCGAGCTCAAGGCCTACGCCGAGCACTGCGTCGACAAGTACGGCATCCGGTCGCGGATCCGGTTCAACACCAAGGTGCTGTCCGCCGAGTTCGACGACGAACACCACCTGTGGCGGGTGCAGACCGATCCGGGGGTGGGGGCACCTCCCGCATGCGGGGGAGAACTGACCGCCCGGTTCCTGATCAACGCCAGCGGCGTGCTGACCGTGCCGAAGCTGCCCGACATCGACGGCGTCGACTCCTTCGCCGGCACCACCATGCACACCGCGCGGTGGGACCACGGCCAGGACCTGACCGGCAAGCGCGTCGCGATCGTCGGCACCGGCGCCTCGGCCGTGCAGGTGATCCCCGAGATCGCGCCGATCGTCTCCCACCTCACGGTGTTTCAGCGCACCCCGATCTGGTGCTTCCCCAAGTTCGACCTGCCGCTGCCGGCGCCGGTCCGCCTCGCGATGCGCGTCCCCGGCAGCAAGGTCGTACAGCGAGTGCTCAGCCAGGTCTTCGTCGAACTCACCTTTTCCCTCGCGGCGCAGTACTTCACGGTGTTCCCGCTGGCCAAGCGGATGCGCTCGGCCGGGCTCGCCTACCTGCGCAAGCAGGTCACCGACCCGGCGGTGCGCGAGCAACTCACCCCCCGCTACGCCGTGGGCTGCAAGCGGCCCGGCTTCCACAACGAATACCTGGCCAGCTTCAACCGCGACAACGTCCGGCTCGTCACCGAGCCGATCGACAAGATCACGCCCGCCGCGGTGGCCACCACCGACGGGGAAACCCACGAGGTCGACGTGCTGGTCCTGGCCACCGGCTTCAAGGTGATGGACACCGACAACGTTCCCACGTTTGCGGTCGCCGGCAGCGGCGGCAGGTCGTTGAGCCGGTTCTGGGACGAGCACCGGCTGCAGGCCTACGAGGGCGTCAGCGTCCCTGGATTTCCCAACATGTTCAGCGTGTTCGGACCCTACGGGTACGTCGGCTCTTCGTATTTCGCGCTGATCGAGACCCAGACGCACCACATCGTGCGGTGCCTCAAACGGGCCCGGCGCGACGGCGCGACCCGCGTCGAGGTGACGAAGGAGGCCAACGAGCGGTACTTCGCCGAGATGATGCGCAAGCGGCACCGGCAGATCTTCTGGCAGGACAGCTGCAAGCTGGCCAACAGTTACTACTTCGACAAGAACGGCGACGTGCCGCTGCGCCCGGCGACCACGCTTCAGACCTACTGGCGCAGCCGGCGCTTCGACCTCGATGACTACCGCTTCACCGCCTGATCACCTGCGCCCCTGCAGGATTCCCTCGATGTTGCGTTCCGCCAGGGCGGTGATCGACATGAACGGGTTGCAGCCCAGGTAGCCGGGGAGCAGCGAGGCGTCGTTGACGTAAAGCTTGTCGTAGCCCTTCACCCTGCCGTAGCCGTCCGTGGCCCTGCCCCTGACCACCCCGCCCATCGGGTGGACGGTGTTGGGCGCGAAGGCCGTTCCCTCGAAGAGGTCGTCGCGGTAGTCCACGCCGTTGGCCTGCGTCACTTTGTCGAAGACGAGCTGCGCCCGCTCGCGCAGGTGATCCGTGTGGCCCTCCGGCCAGTCAATGGCGATCGAGTCCTTGGTGCGGTCGTAGACGATGCTGGCGCGGTCGCCAGTGCGCACCATCACGTAGTAGCCCAGCGCGAGCGTCTCCACCGGGAGGGGCAGCGAGAACATGCTGGCGTACACCGGGTTGTCCGGATCGTCCCTGCCGTCGAGGTTGATCATTCCCAGCAGCGACTGCTGGGTGCCCGCCGGGTCGCCGGGCGCCAGCATGTGCGAAACCATGATGTCCCCGTTGTTCCCGTATCCGCGGCCGACCTCGTCGCTCAGGTCGGGCAGCGTCCCCGTCTCGCGGGCCCGCAGCAGGATCTCGTTCGTGCCGAGCACCCCGGCACTGAGATACAGCTCGTCGCAGCCGATTTCGGACCGGGCGACCACCTTGCCGAACCGGTCGATCTCGAGAGTCGAGACCACGTACTCGCCCGAGGGCTCGCGCCGGACGCCGGCCACCTCGGTCAGCGGCTTGAGGGTGACCCTCCCCGTCGCCAGCGCCGCCGCGATGTAGGTCGCATCGACACTGCCGAACCTGCCGTAGTTGTTGCCGTACTGCTGTTCGAAGTTCAACGCCGAGCGCGGAACCAGTTCCGCCTCCTCCCGTTCCATGTAGTCGAACGAGTAGGCGCTGCCGTTGTAGTCGACGCGGTAACCGGCGGCCTCCGCGTACTGCCGACCCACCCTGGCGTATTGGAACCACGGTGTCTTCTCGAACCAGTCCATGTCGCGGTAGCTGATCCGCAGCATGGATTTGGCGCGTTCGACGTAGGTCCCCAGGAAGGCGTCGGGGTCGATGTCGGGGAAGGTGGCCCGGACCTGATCCGGGGTGGGGATGGCCGCGATCGCGGCGTTGACCATCGATCCCCCGCCGACGGCCGTGCCGCGGAACACCGCGTGCGCGCCATGCACGACCCTCTCGCAAATCCCGGCCTGGACCGGCTGGGACGACGGCGAGTGCTTGGCCACCTGCGCGATCGACACGCCGCGGTACGACGGCACCAGGCTCGGCGGCACGGATGTGAACCACCCCGCGCGATTGTCCGCGGGCACCATCCGCGAGAAGCGCTTTCCGTCCGCGTCGGCGCTGTTCCACCATCTGCCCTTTTCCAGGATCAGCGTCTCGATGCCCGCCTGGCCGAGCCGCAACGCCGACACCCCGCCGCCGTACCCGCTGCCGACCACGATGGCCCGGTAATGCGGGCGCAGGGCGGTCGCGGCGGCGCGCCGCGTTCCCAGTTCGGCGACGCCGGCTCCGAGGGCGCCCGCGGCGACACCCGCGGCGGCACCAAGAAAGCGTCTCCGCGAGAAAGCCATCCCCTGCCTCCGGTCCAAGCAGACTGTGATTTAACTAACCGCAGTGTTAGCATACCTGAAGTATGCGAAATGCGCTATCGTGCGTAGGTATGACAGGTGACCGGCTGTCAATTCGACCGTCAGAATGTAATGGGACGCGTGTGCCACTTTTGCCTCGAATAGGGGCCGCCCGTCGACCGGAGGGCTCCGCCGCGCGCTGGAAGAGGCCCAAGAAATACCTCTGGCTGCTGGCCGCGGCCGTCCCGGCGCTGGTCTTCCCCTGCTGGGCGGGGGCGCAACACACCAGTTTCGGCGGGTTCTGGTGGGGCGTCCCCATCCTGGCGTTCGTGATCATTCCCGTGCTGGACCACCTGATGGGCCCCGACGTCGTCGACAATCCCGACGAGAGCGTCCTCGCCTGGCTGGGATCGAACCGGTTCTACCGCTGGGCCACCTACCTCTACCTGCCCAACCAGTACCTGTCGCTGGTCTTCGCCTGTTGGGTGTGGAGCGGCGGCGGTTGGGTCGCCATGGGTTTCGTCGACAAGGTCGGCCTGATGGCCACGGTCGGCCTGGTCGGCGGCCTGGCCATCAACGCAGCGCACGAATTGGGACACACGCGGGTCGAAGCGGAACGGCGCCTGAGCAAGGTGGCGCTCGCACAAACCTGCTACGGGCACTTTTATGTCGAACACAACCGCGGGCACCACGTCCGGGTCGCGACGGTCGAGGACCCGGCCAGCGCGCGCTTGGGCGAGCACCTCTACGCGTTCATCCCGCGGTCGGTGTTCGGCGGCCTGCGCTCGGCCTGGCAGCTCGAGGCGGACCGGCTGGCCGGCAGCAGCAAACCTCGCTGGTCGCTTCGCAACGACATACTCAACGGCTGGCTAATCAGCGTCGCGCTGTTCACCGTACTTTCGGTATGGTTCGGCCCCGTCGTCCTGCCGTGGCTGATCGGCCAGGCGATCATCGGCTTTTGCCTGCTGGAAACCGTCAACTACATGGAGCACTACGGGCTGCGGCGGCAGAAGCTGCCCAGCGGCCGCTACGAACGGGTCCAGCCCGCGCACAGCTGGAACAGCAACTCGGTGATCACGAACGTCCTGCTTTTCCACCTGCAGCGGCACTCCGATCATCACGCCAATCCGCTGCGCCCGTATCAGGTGCTGCGCCATGTCGATGAGGCCCCGCAGCTCCCGAGCGGGTACAGCGCCATGCTGCTGTTGGCGCTGCTCCCGCCGCTGTGGCGCCGGGTGATGGACCCGCGGGTGCTCGACTTCTACGGCGGAGACGTGCGTCGCGCCGCACTCAAGCCCGGCGATGGCTGTCCCCGGCCGGCGCTACGCTTTCAGGCGTGGCCAAGGAGTTTTCGCGTCTCGATGAGTCGCTGACGGAGTTCATCGGGGATCAGGCCGTCTTCTTCGTTGCCACCGCTCCCGCCGAGGGCGGCCGAATCAACCTCTCCCCCAAGGGCTATCGCGACACCTTCACGGTGCTGGACGAGCACACCGTCGCGTATCTCGATCTGTTCGGCAGCGGCGTCGAAACGATCGCGCACCTGCGTGACAACGGCCGGATCACCATCATGTTCTGCTCATTCACCCGCAACTCGCGCATCCTGCGGCTGTTCGGCAGCGGGCGCGTCGTGCGCCCGGACAACGCCGAATTCCCCGGCCTGCTCACGCGTTTCGGCGGTACGCACGCCGGCGTCCGGGCCGTCATCGTCGTCGAGCTCGAACGAATCGCCGACGCCTGCGGATTCGCGGTGCCCTACTACGAGCTCGTCGATGAGCGCCCGGTCCTCGACGCGCATCACGGCAAGGCGTCCGACGACGCGTTCGCCCGACTGGTCGAACGCAACCGGCGCAGCATCGACGGGCTGCCCGCCCTGGAGGCCGACCACCCGGCTCCCCCGCGGCCCGCCTGAGCCCCGCCTGCGCCGATTCCGTAACGCTTTGCCGGCTTCGACCGATGGTTGTGCCAAGCGGGGGTCGACGGAAAGGGAGACCGACGATGTCGTTTGTGTTCGCCATGCCAGAGCACGTGCGGACGGCAGCAACGCAGTTAGCCGGCATCGGATCGACGATCGACTCAGCCACCGCGGCCGCGGCCGCCCGGACCACCCAGGTGCTCGCCGCCGGCGCCGACCAGGTGTCCGGGGCGGTCGCGGTGCTGTTCTCCGGACACGCGCAGGCCTACCAGGCCATCAGCGCCCAGATGGCGGCCCTTCATCAGGGGCTGGTGCAGAACATGTCGGCCAGCGCGGCCTCCTACGCCGGCGCCGAGGCGAACAACGCGCTGACCATCGGCAACAACGGCGTCGCCGACCTGGGTTTGGGCAACATCGGCAACGGCAACATCGGCGGCGGCAACGCCGGTAACACCAACCTCGGCAGCGGCAACGCCGGGTACACCAACATCGGCAACGGCAACATCGGCAACGGCAACGTCGGCGCCGGCAACATCGGCTACAGCAACGCCGGCAGCGGCAACACCGGCAACGGCAACGTGGGTCTCGGCAATGCCGGCAACGCCAACATGGGTGGCGGCAACCTGGGCAACGCCAACGTGGGCGCCGGCAACCTCGGCAGCAACAACCAGGGCGCCGGCAACAGCGGCAACGCCAACGTGGGCCTCGCGAACCTGGGCAGCAACAACCTGGGCATCGGCAACAGCGGCAGCAACGACGTCGGCATCGGGCTCAAGGGCGACAACCTGGTCGGCATCGGCGGGCTCAACGCCAACGGCAGCGTCGGCAATGTGGGCTGGGGCAACAACGGCAACCACAACGTCGGGCTGGGCAACACCGGCAACAACAACATCGGCTTCGGGCTGACCGGCGACAACCAAATCGGCGTCGGCGGCACCTATTACGACACCGCCACCGGTCAGTTCACGTTCGGCGGGTTGAACTCCGGCAGCGGCAACACCGGCCTGTTCAACTCCGGCAGCGGCAACACCGGCCTGTTCAACTCCGGTACCGGCAACACCGGCCTGTTCAACAGCGGCACGCACAACTGGGGCCTGTTCAATTCGGGCAACATCAACACCGGCATCGGCAACACCGGCGACATCAACACCGGGCTGTGGAACGCCGGCTACTCCAACGTCGGCTCGTTCAACGCCGGATACCAGAACGTGGGCGTGGGCGACCCCGGCTTCAGCAATGTGGGCTCGTGGAACGGTGGTGACAACAACATCGGCGTTCTCAACGGCTCATCGGGCAACATCGGCCACCTCAACGGCGGCTACAACAACATCGGCGTCGGCAACGCCGGCGCGTTCAACGTGGGCAGCTTCAACGGGGGCGACGAGAACATGGGCGACTCCAACGCCGGCTGCAGCAACACCGGATCCTTCAACGGGGGCAGCACCAACACCGGTTTCTTCAACGCGGGCGACACCAACACCGGCCTGTTCAACGCGGGCGGCCTCAACACCGGAGCGGGCAGCCCATTCACCCAGGCCGTCGCCAACTCCGGCTTCGGCAATACCGGCACCGGCAACTCGGGCTTTTTCAACACCAGCGACGGCAACTCGGGCTTTTACAACTCCGCGGCCGGCGGCTTCAACTCCGGCTTCATGAACACCGGCACCGGCAACAACGACACGGGCGCCTTCAACTCCGGCGGCGGCCACTTCTCGGTCGGCTTCGCCAACTCCGACAGCGGCAAGTACAACACCGGCTTCGGAAACGCAGGACCCGGCGACTACAACACCGGCCTCGACAACTCCGGCTACGGCGGCAACAACACCGGCTTCTGGAACACCGACTCGTTCGTCGGCGGCAACACGGGCTGGTTCAACTCGGGCGTCGGCAACAACACCGGGTTCTTCAACTCCGGTGGCGGCTACCCCTTCGACCAAGGCAACTCGGGCTTCGG
Source organism: Mycobacterium interjectum (assembly GCF_900078675.2). Classification (GTDB taxonomy): domain Bacteria; phylum Actinomycetota; class Actinomycetes; order Mycobacteriales; family Mycobacteriaceae; genus Mycobacterium; species Mycobacterium interjectum. Next base: position 463,520 of record NZ_LT546237.1, on the reverse strand, counting down.
CAACACCGGCACCGGCGCCTCGGGTTGGCTTAAACGGCCCGTTTGAGCTCGTCGACCATGTTGAGCTGTTCCCAGGGCAGTTCGATGTCGGTGCGCCCGAAGTGGCCGTAGGCGGCGGTCTGGGCGTAGATCGGCCGCAGCAGGTCCAGGTCGCGGATGATCGCGCCCGGGCGCAGGTCGAAGACCTCGGGGACGATCTTTTCGATCTTGACCGGGTCGACGGTGGCGGTGCCGAACGTCTCGATGAACAGCCCGACCGGGGCGGCCTTACCGATCGCGTAGGCGACCTGCACCTCGACCCGCTCGGCCAGCCCGGCGGCCACGATGTTCTTGGCCACCCAGCGCATCGCGTAGGCCGCCGAGCGGTCCACCTTGGAGGGATCCTTCCCCGAAAACGCCCCGCCCCCGTGCCGCGCCCAGCCACCATAGGTGTCCACGATGATCTTGCGGCCGGTCAACCCCGCATCACCCATCGGACCACCCAGCACGAACTTGCCGGTCGGATTGACCAGCACCCGCGTCCCCGACGCATCCAAAGTCGGGTGGTCCAGCTCGTCGAGCACCGCCGTGAGCACGTGCGCACGAATGTCGGGGTCCAGCGTCTTGTCCAGATCGATCCCCTCGGCATGCTGGGTGGAGACCACCACGGTATCCAGCCGCACCGGCACCTCGTCCTCATAGGCGATGGTCACCTGCGTCTTACCGTCCGGACGCAGGTAGGGCAACGTCCCGTCCTTGCGCACCTCGGTCAACTTGCGCGACAACCGATGCGCCAACGCGATCGGCAACGGCATCAACTCCGGGGTGTCGTTGATCGCATAACCAAACATCAACCCCTGATCACCAGCGCCCTGAGCATCCAGCGGATCCGCCGCACCCTCCACCCGCGCCTCATGCGCGCTGTCCACCCCCTGAGCGATATCCGGCGACTGCGCACCAATACCGATATTCACCCCACACGACGCCCCGTCAAAACCCTTATCCGAGGAGTCATAGCCGATATCAAGAATGCGCGCACGCACCGTATTGGTGATATCGGCGAACGCCTCCTTGGCCCTCGTCGTCACCTCACCCACCACATGCACCTGCCCGGTGGTCACCAGCGTCTCCACCGCCACCCGCGAGCGCGGATCCTGCGCCAACAGCGCATCAAGGACCGAGTCGCTGATCGCGTCACAGATCTTGTCGGGATGCCCCTCGGTCACCGACTCACTGGTAAACAGCCGACCCTTTTCGCTCACAGTCTCTACCCTTCCAATAGTTAGTTAGTCGAATAATATCTTCCGGCGTCAGCCGGCACCCGCCCGGGCGCCGTAGGGCAGTAAACCCCGTTACCCGCTGTGGCCGTGCAGGAACGCCACGATCGCATCCACGATACGACTGGCCATCAGCGTCTTGGAGCCGTGCGGGAGCGCCGACTCGGTGCCGTCGGAGGCCAGCAGCCAGCCGTCGTTGCTGTCCACCTCGAACGCCTTGTTGTCGCCGACGGCATTGACCACCAACAGGTCACATCCCTTGCGCCGCAGCTTTTCCCGGGCATGGAACAGCACATCGCCGTTGGCGTCGCCGGTCTCGGCGGCAAACCCCACGATGGCGCGCATGTTGGGCAGCTGCCCGTGGGCGCGCGCCCGCACCGCCCCGGCCAGCACGTCGTCGTTGCGCACCAATTCGATCGTCGGCGCCGCGGTGTCCTCTTCGGCGCGCTTCTTGATCTTGGCGGCGGCGACCTGAGCGGGCCGAAAGTCGGCGACCGCGGCCGCCATCACCAGCACGTCGGCCTCGGGCGCGTGTTTGGACACCGCCTCGCCGAGTTGCTGCGCCGAGCTGACCTGCACCACGTTGACGCCGGCGGGGTCGATCAGGCCGGCGGTGTGCCCGGCGATCAGGGTGACCTCGGCGCCGCGCTGGGCGGCGACCCGCGCCACCGCGTAGCCCTGCTTGCCGGAGCTGCGGTTACCGATGAAGCGCACGGGGTCGATCGGTTCGCGGGTGCCGCCGGCGGTGACCAGCACCCGCCGGCCGGCGAGGTCGTAGGGCAACGCGTCGTGGCGCTCCAGCAGCAGCTGGGCCAGGGTGGTGATCTCCTCGGCCTCGGGCAGCCGTCCCGACCCGCTGTCGGCGCCGGTGAGCCGCCCGTACGCGGGTTCCAGCACCACCGCGCCGCGGCGGCGCAGGGTGGCCACGTTGTCGGCGGTGGCCGGGTGCAGCCACATCTCGGTGTGCATCGCCGGCGCGAACAGCACGGGGCAGCGGGCGGTCAGCAGCGTGGCGGTCAGCAGGTCGTCGGCCCGGCCGGCGACGGCCCGCGCCAGCAGGTCGGCGGTGGCCGGCGCCACCACCACCAGATCGGCCTGTTTGCCGAGCTGGACGTGCGGCACCTCCGGAACGTCGTCGAAGACGCCCGTGCGAACCGGCTGGCCCGACAGCGCCTCGAAGGTGGCAGCGCCCACGAAGCGCAGCGCGGACTCGGTGGGGATGACGCGGACGCCGTGGCCGGCCTCGGCGAGCTGGCGAACGACGGTGCACGCCTTGTAGGCGGCGATGCCCCCGGAGACGCCGACTATGACCTGTTTGGCGATCCGCTCGCGGTCCACAGCGCGCCCGGCCCGCCTGTTACTCGCCCTCGGTGTGTTCGAGAAGGTCGGCGTGGATCTCGCGCAGCGCGATGGACAGCGGCTTTTCCTGCAGCCCGGGCTCGACGAGGGGGCCGACGTATTCGAGGATGCCCTCGCCCAGCTGGTTGTAGTAGTCGTTGATCTGGCGGGCCCGCTTGGCCGCGTAGATCACCAGGGCGTACTTGCTGGACACGCGGTCCAGCAGCTCGTCGATGGGCGGGTTGGTGATGCCCAGCGGGGTGTCGTAGGCGCTTTGTCCGCCTGCCGACGGATCGAACTGGTCCACGGCGGTCAGCGACGCGTCGGACTGAGGAATGCTCACGTAGGTCTATCTCCTGGCGGATTGGAGTCGATTGAATCTGGTGTGGCCGGGGCCTGGCGGGTGTCTGTCCTCGCAGTTTGAGCTGTGCCCGGCGCAGTTCCCACCAGCAAGGATACCAATTCGGCGCACGCAGACTCCAATCGACTGTTGACCACCACCTCGTCGAAGTCGTCCTGGGCCGCCATTTCGACGCGGGCGGTGTCGAGGCGGCGGCGGATGGCCTCCGGTGTCTCGGTGCCGCGGCCGACCAGCCTGGCCTGCAGGTCCTCCCAGCTGGGCGGGGCGAGAAACACCGTGGTGGCCTCGGGCATCGCCTTCTTGACCGCCCTGGCACCGGCCAGATCGACCTCGATGAGGACGGGAAGCCCGGACTCGGCGGCGGCCCGCACCGGCTCGGCCAGCGTGCCCGATCGGTGCAGCCCGCCGTGGATCTCCGCCCATTCCAGCAGGGCGCCGCCGTCGATCAGCTGCTGGAAGCGGGCGGGGGTGACGAAGTGGTAGTCGACGCCGTCGACCTCGCCGGGCCGCGGCGCCCGGGTCGTGGCCGACACGCTGAACTGCAGATTGGGGATCCGCTCGCGCAGGCACCGCACCACGGTCGACTTGCCGACCGCGGAGGGGCCGGACAGCACGACCACGCGCCCCTTGCCGGTTGGCTCGGGGCGTGCCCCCCGCGCGACGTCCGGCCCCTCGCCGGCGCTCACCGGCGCCCTTGGGTCGGTGCCCCCACAGGCCGTTCGGCCTGCATCGTCGCCGGCCGGGCCCGATTGCCCGCCTCCTCCTCAGGCCGTTCGGCCTGCATCGTCGGCGGGCGAGTTAGGCGGAGCCGAACTTTTCCAGCAGGGCCTTGCGCTGCCGGTCGCCGAGGCCGCGCAGGCGGCGGGTGGGGGCGATCTCCAGCTCGGTCATGATTTCCTGCGCCTTGACCTTGCCCACCTTCGGCAACGCCTCGAGCAGGGCAGACACCTTCATCTTGCCCAGTACTTCGTCGCTCTCGGCGTCCTTGAGCACCTGGGTGAGGTTGGTGCCGCCGCGCTTGAGGCGGTCTTTGAGCTCTGCTCGCGCGCGACGAGCGGCAGCCGCCTTCTCCAAAGCGGCCGCGCGCTGCTCGTCGGTCAACTGGGGAAGGGCCACGATTCCTCCGTATCTGATCAATCGATAATCGATCTCGTTTGTCTCTGCCGGGTACTTCAGCCAGCGGAGATGACCGTACTCAGCCTTCCTGACGAAATCTAACCCGCCCCCCTGGTTAATTGTGCAAATGTGCAGCGTGGACCGCGCGGACACGCCCCGCGGGCGGTCCCCGCGGGGTGCGGCGACGGGCCCGACAGGGCGCCATTCCGGGCGCGAAATCGGCTTCCCCATCGGGCCCGAAATACGCCTTGAGCTGCATTTTTAGGCCCACGGGTGTGGGTCGCGCGGTTCGGCGGGGGCCGCCGCAGCGGGCCGCGCCGGGCCACCCGAAATCGGGGTGCGGCGGATCACGGATTTTTCCGTGGCGTGTCGCGCGTGTCGCGCCCGCTGACAAGCGGCAGGTCGGCGGCCCGTGCGCAGCGATGTTTCAGCGAATGCCCAGCCAGAGATCAGTTACGATCGACCCGTGCCGAACCTGCGCATCCGTCAGGCGGCTGAGCTGCTCGGAGTCAGCGACGACACCGTCCGCCGGTGGATCAACCAGGGCACGCTGTCGGTGAGCCACGACGCGGCCGGCCGGAAGGTCATCGCCAGCGAGGACCTGGCCGAGTTTTCGCGTTCCAACGCCCCCGCCCCGCCGCCGGATCCGCTGAGCATCGGCAGCTCGGCCCGCAACCGGTTCGTCGGCCTGGTCACCCGGGTGATCAGCGACAAGGTGATGACCCAGGTCGAGATGCAGTGCGGCCCCCACACGGTCGTCTCGCTGATGAGCACCGCCGCCGCCGAGGAGCTGAACCTGCAGCCCGGCAGCGTGGCCGTGGCCGTCGTCAAGGCCACCACCGTGATCGTGGAAACCGCACGGCCCAGCACGGCCATCGCGTCCGACTAAGCCNCATCTAGATGCGTATAAGAGACACCCGCGGTGCCCTGCGCGGCGGCCGAGGCGCCCGGCGCCGTCGTGACGCAGGGGATGTTGACCGAGACCGCGGCCGAGCGGATCTCGTAGCCGTCGATGCGGGGCCCGGAGTTGCCGAACGGCGTGTTGATCACCATGTCGACCTCGCCGGCCTTGATCGCGTCGACCGCGGACATCGCGGGGCGGCCGTCCTGCGGCGGCTCGAAGTGCTTGCGGACCTCGTCGCAGGGAATCCCGTTGCGGCGCAACATCTCCGCCGTGCCTTCGGTCGCCAGCACCCGGAAGCCGAGGTCGGCCAGCCGCTTGACCGGAAACACCAGTGACCGCTTGTCCCGGTTCGCCACCGACACGAATATCGTCCCGTTGGCCGGCAACGATCCATAGGCGGCGGTCTGGCTCTTGGCGAAGGCGCTGCCGAAGTCGCGGTCGATGCCCATCACCTCGCCCGTCGACTTCATCTCCGGGCCGAGCAGCGAGTCGATGGCGGCCCCGTCGACGCGGCGGAAGCGGTGAAACGGCAGCACGGCTTCCTTGACCGCGATCGGGGCCTGCGGGGGCGCGTGCGCGCCGTCCCCGGAGGCCGCTAGCATGCCCTCGGTGCGCAACTGGGCGATGGTGGCGCCCAACATGATCCGCGCGCAGGCCTTCGCGAGCGGGATCGCGGTCGCCTTCGAGACGAACGGCACCGTGCGGCTGGCCCGCGGGTTGGCCTCGAGGACGTAGAGCACGTCGTCCTTGAGCGCGTACTGCACGTTCAGCAGCCCGACGACGCCGATGCCGTGGGCGATGGCCTCCGTGGCGCGGCGCACCTTGTCGATGTCGCTGCGGCCCAGGGTGACCGGCGGCAGCGCGCAGGCCGAGTCGCCGGAGTGGATGCCGGCCTCCTCGATGTGCTCCATGATGCCGCCGATGTAGACCTCGGCCCCGTCGCACAGCGCGTCGACGTCGATCTCCACCGCGTCCTCCAGGAAGCGGTCGACGAGCACCGGGTGTTCGGGCGAGAGCGCGGTGGCGCGGGTGATGTAACCCTCCAGCGTCGCGTCGTCGTAGACGATCTCCATGCCGCGACCGCCCAGCACGTAGGACGGCCGCACCAGCACCGGGTAACCGATCTCGTCGGCGATCCGGCGGGCCTGGGCGAAAGTCGTTGCCATGCCGTATTTCGGCGCGGGCAGCCCGGCGGTGGCCAGCACGTCGCCGAAGGCGCCACGGTCTTCGGCCAGGTCGATGGCCTCCGGCGGGGTGCCGACGATCGGAACCCCGGCGTCGAAGAGCCGCTGCGCCAACCCGAGCGGCGTCTGGCCGCCGAGCTGCACGATGACCCCCGCCACCCCGGGGCCGCCGGCGCCCGACTGCGTTTCGGCGCGGAACACCTCCAGCACGTCCTCGAAGGTCAGCGGCTCGAAGTAGAGCCGGTCGGCGGTGTCGTAGTCGGTGGACACCGTCTCCGGGTTGCAGTTGACCATCACGGTCTCGAAACCGGCCTGGCTCAACGTCGTTGCCGCGTGCACGCAGCTGTAGTCGAATTCGATGCCCTGGCCGATCCGGTTGGGCCCGGAGCCCAGGATCAACACCTTGGGCCGCTCGGCCTGCGGCGCCACCTCGGTCTCGGCGGCCGGGTCCAGCTCGTAGCTGCTGTAGTGATACGGCGTCTTGGCCTCGAACTCCGCCGCGCAGGTGTCCACCGTCTTGTACACGGGGTGGATGCCCAGCCGCTCGCGCAGCGACCGCACCCCGTCCTCCCCCGCCAATTCCGGGCGCAGGGCGGCGATCTGGCGGTCCGAGAGGCCGTGGTGCTTGGCCTGGCGCAGCAGGTCGGCTTCGAGGACGGGTGCGCCGCAGACCTTGGCGCGCAGCTCGACCAGCTCGCCGATCTGCGCGACGAACCACGGGTCGACGCCGCTGGCCTCCGCGACCCGTTCGATCGAGGCGCCCAGCCGCAGCGCCAGTTCGATGTCGTAGAGCCGGCCTTCGGTCGGGGTCCGCAGCCGGGTCAGGACCTCGTCGACGGTCCCCTCATCGTCGGGCTTCGTCCAGAACCCGGCGCGCCCGGTCTCCAGCGACCGCATCACCTTGCCGAGCGCCTCGACGAAGTTGCGGCCCAACGACATTGCCTCGCCGACGGATTTCATCGTGGTGGTCAGCGTCGGGTCGGCGCCGGGGAATTTCTCGAACGCGAACCGGGGCGCCTTGACCACGACGTAGTCCAGCGTCGGTTCGAAACAGGCCGGTGTCTCCTTGGTGATGTCGTTGACGATCTCGTCCAGGGTGTAGCCGATGGCCAGCTTGGCGGCGATCTTGGCGATCGGGAAGCCGGTGGCCTTGGACGCCAACGCACTTGACCGGGACACCCGCGGGTTCATCTCGACGACGATCAGCCGGCCGTCGCCGGGGTTGACGGCGAACTGGATGTTGCAGCCGCCGGTGTCCACGCCGACCTCGCGCAGGATCGCGATGCCCAGGTCGCGCATCCGCTGGTACTCCCGGTCGGTGAGCGTCATGGCCGGCGCGACGGTGACCGAATCGCCGGTGTGCACGCCCATCGGGTCGACGTTTTCGATGGAGCACACCACGACGACGTTGTCGTGGCCGTCGCGCATGAGCTCGAGCTCGAATTCCTTCCAGCCGAAAATCGATTCCTCGATGAGCACGTTGGCGCTGGGCGAGGCGGCCAGCCCGGCGCCGGCCATCCGCTCGACGGCTTCGGCCGAGTCGGCCATCCCCGAGCCCAGCCCGCCCATGGTGAAGCTGGGCCGCACGACGACGGGCAGGCCGAGCTCGGCGACCGTTTCGCGGACCTCGTCCATGGTGAAGCACACTCGGCTGCGGGCGGATTCGCCGCCGACCTTGGCGACGATGTCCTTGAACCGCTGCCGGTCCTCGCCGCGCTGGATGGCGTCGAAATCGGCGCCGATCAGCTCGACGCCGTAGCGCTCCAGCGCACCGTTCTCGTACAGCGCGACCGCGGTGTTGAGCGCCGTCTGCCCGCCGAGCGTGGCCAGCAGGGCGTCGATCTTGTTGCCGCGCTGCGCCTGCTGGGCGATCACGCGCTCGACGAACGCCGGGGTGATGGGCTCCACGTAGGTGTGATCGGCGTATTCGGGGTCGGTCATGATGGTGGCCGGGTTGGAGTTGATCAGGCTGACCTGCAGCCCCTCGGCGCGCAGCACCCGGCAGGCCTGGGTCCCGGAGTAGTCGAATTCGGCGGCCTGCCCGATGACGATCGGCCCGGAGCCGATCACCAGCACGTGGCGCAGGTCGGTGCGACGCGGCACTAGCGCCCCCCTCCCTCGCCGCGAGCGTGCGTGTTGGTACGTCGACACGCCGTGGATCGCGTACAACTGCGCACGCTCGCCGGGACGGCCTTCATCGCTCACCCTCCATCAGGTCGACGAATTGGTCGAACAGGTATTCCGCGTCGTGCGGGCCGGCGGCGGCCTCCGGGTGGTATTGCACCGAAAACGCTTGGCCGTCAGCGAGTTTGACGCCCTCGACCACCCCGTCGTTGGCGCAGGTGTGGCTGACGATCGCCGGGCCGAACGGCGTGTCGAAGGACTGGCCGGCCTCCCCCTGCAGCGCGAAACCGTGGTTCTGTGCGGTCACCGCGACCCGGCGGGTCGCGTGGTCGATGACCGGGATGTTGATGCCGCGGTGACCGAAGACCATCTTGTAGGTGGACATGCCCAGCGCCCGGCCGAGTATCTGGTTGCCGAAACAGATGCCGAACAACGGGATTCGGGCGCCCAGCACCTCGCGGGTGAGCGCGACGACGTGGTCGGCGGTCGCGGGGTCGCCGGGGCCGTTGGACAGGAACACCCCGTCGGGCTTGATGTCGGCGATCTGCTCGAAGGTCGCCGACGACGGCAGCACGTGGGTGCGGATGCCGCGCCGGGCGAAGTTGCGCGGGGTGTTGGTCTTGATCCCCAGGTCCAGGGCGGCCACCGTGAACCGCCGCGCCCCTTCGGGTTCCACGACGTAGGCGCCGCCGGTGCTGACCTCGCCAGCCAGGTCGGCGCCGAGCATCGACTGCTGGCCCCGCACCCGGTCCACCAGCTCGGCCGCCTCGGCCAGCGACTCGCCGGAGAAGACGCCGGCCTTCATCGAGCCGCGGCTGCGCAGGTGCCGCACCACCGCCCGGGTGTCGATACCGGCGATCCCGACGATGCCCTGGCGGACCAGCTCGTCCTCCAGCGTGCCGGTGGCGCGCCAGTTGGAGGCGCGCGGCGACGGGTCGCGCACCGCGTAACCGGCGACCCAGATCTTGTCGCCGCGGCTCTCGGCGTCCTCGTCGTTCCAGCCGGTGTTGCCGATCTGCGGTGCGGTGGCGACCACGATCTGGCGGTGGTAGCTGGGGTCGGTCAGCGTCTCCTGATAGCCGGACATGCCGGTCGAAAAGACGGCCTCCCCGAGCGTTTGGCCGACCTTGCCGAACGGCGTTCCGGTGAAGACGCGGCCGTCCTCCAATACCAGTACGGCCTTACCCATGAGCGCCGTCCTCCTTCAGCCAGGCGTCGTACTCGTCGCGGTTGTTGGCACGGAACCCGATGTCGATCTCGTGGCCCGACGGCAACCGCCAACGGATCGCCAGGATCCCGACGCGGGCCACCACCTTGCCGGCCATGCCGCGCTCCATGCGGATGGCCGTGATCGACTCCCGGGGGACCCAAATCGGTTTGGCCCGAATGCGTTCCAGCAGGATCCCCTCGGGGTAGCGCGTCAGCACCGCCTTGCTGCGGTAGCCCAGGTCGCCGGCCGTGATGCGCTCGTTCCAGGCGGGCGCCATGGTGCAGCCGCAGTACACCCCGCGGGTGGTGATGCTCGCGGTGCCCACCTGGTCGGGCACGCCGGGCAGGTCGCCGATCAACTCCGTCTGCCGCCGCCCGCGGCGCTGCCAGCCGCGCATCATCAGCTGGATGAGCACCGCGATCACCACCACCAGCACGGCCGCGAAGATCAGCGACCCCACCAGCGTGGCGGAGTTCATGCGCGCCGCTCCTTCTCATGAGCGCCGCTCATGCGGCGCGCGGTCGGGTCGCCGGCGCGGTTCATGCCGGGCTCTTCCCGTCCCGGGCGGTGACCCGCCCGCGCAGCAGGGTGGCGGTCACGGTGGCGGGCAGGGTCATCGACTCGTAGGGCGTGTTGGTCGACCGGCTGGCCAGGTCCGATCCGGCGACCGTCCACGTGGCGTCCGGATCCACCACGGTCAGGTTCGCCGGCTCCCCCACCTCCAGCGGGCGGCCGTGATCGGGCAGCCCGACGATGCGGGCCGGATTCTCACTCATCACCCGCGCCACGTCGCGCCACGTCAGCAGCCCGGGCGCCACCATCGTCTGCACCACCACCGACAGCGCGGTCTGCANGGATGATCAGCGCGTCGGCGCCGGCGGCCCGCAGCGTCAGCGCGGTGTCGCGCAGCGACTCGCCCTTGCCCACCGACGACCCGGCCGCGCTGACGTTGATCACGTCGGCGCTCATCCACTTGCCCGCCACCTCGAAGGACACCCGGGTGCGGGTCGAGTTCTCGTAGAACATCGTGACGACGGTGCGCCCGCGCAGCGTCGGCAGCTTCTTGATGTCGCGGCCCACCAGCGCCTGGGCGAACCGGTCGGCGTCGTCGAGGATGGCGGTGGCGTCGTCGCGGCTCAGGTCACCGGCGGCCAGCAGGTGGCGCGTCATCGCGAGATCACCACCCCGTCGCGGTCGTCGTGCTCGCTCAGCAGCACGTGCACGCTCTCGGAGCGCGAGGTCGGCACGTTCTTGCCGACGNGCCGATCTGCGAGCCCCAGCAGGGCGGCCGTCGGTCCCTCGTGGGCGACGGCGCCGACGGTCAGTCGCGGCTCCTCGGCGTGCTGCGCGATCAGCACCCCCAGGCCGGTGGCGTACTCCAGCGCGCGGCGCATCATCAGCGGGTCGTGCACGCACACCCCGTCGTCGGAGAACATCCGTACCTGCGCGGCGCCGGCGGCCATCATGCCCATCTCGGTCAGCTCGACCCCGGCCAGCCCGACCGTGACGGCGCCGACGGGGTGCACGTCGACCAGGCCCACCTGCTGCCCGCGGTGCCAGACGTGGTCGGTGACCACCGGGCTGTCGGCGACCGGGTTGGTGTTGGCCATCGCGAACACCGCCGTGTAGCCGCCCAAAGCCGCCGCCGCCGAACCGGTTTCGATGTCCTCGGCGTACTCGCGGCCGGGCTCGCGCAGATGGGTGTGCAGATCGACGAACCCGGGCAGCAGGACCTGCCCGGTGGCGTCGATGACATCGGCGGTATCCGGGATGGCAAGGCCCGGGCCCATTTCGGCGATTTGGCCGTCGTCGACCAGGACGTCGACCCGGTCGCCCTCGCCGTAGGGACGCACACCGCGGATCAGCACGCTCATGCCGCCCCCTCTTTACCGGCCGACTCCGTCCCCACCAGAACATGGAACAGCACCGCCATCCGCACGTGCACGCCGTTCGAAACCTGTTGCAGGACAGCGGATTGTGAGGAGTCGGCCACCGACGACGAGATCTCCATGCCGCGCACCATCGGCCCCGGATGCAGCACCACGGCGTGGCCGGGGAGCATCGCCTGGCGCCGCTCGGACAACCCGTAGCGCACCGAGTATTCGCGCACCGACGGGAAGAAGCCGCCGTTCATCCGCTCGGCCTGCACCCGCAGCATCAGCACCGCGTCCGCCGCGGGCAGCTCGGCGTCGAAGTCGTAGGAGACGGTGGCCGGCCAGCCGTCGACTCCGACCGGCAACAGCGTCGGCGGCGCGACCAGCACCACCTCGGCGCCCAGGGTGGCCAGCAGCATGACGTTGGACCGGGCGACCCGGCTGTGCAGGATGTCGCCGACGATCACGACGCGCCGGCCCTCGATGCCGCCGAGCCGCTGGCGCATGGTCAACGCGTCCAGCAGCGCCTGCGTCGGGTGCTCGTGGGTGCCGTCGCCGGCGTTGATCACCGACGGCGCAGAGTCATCGCCTGCCGTGGCAGGCGCAGTCCATTCGGCGAGCAGGTGCGCTGCCCCGGACGCCGGGTGCCGGATGATCAGCGCGTCGGCGCCGGCGGCCCGCAGCGTCAGCGCGGTGTCGCGCAGCGACTCGCCCTTGCCCACCGACGACCCGGCCGCGCTGACGTTGATCACGTCGGCGCTCATCCACTTGCCCGCCACCTCGAAGGACACCCGGGTGCGGGTCGAGTTCTCGTAGAACATCGTGACGACGGTGCGCCCGCGCAGCGTCGGCAGCTTCTTGATGTCGCGGCCCACCAGCGCCTGGGCGAACCGGTCGGCGTCGTCGAGGATGGCGGTGGCGTCGTCGCGGCTCAGGTCACCGGCGGCCAGCAGGTGGCGCGTCATCGCGAGATCACCACCCCGTCGCGGTCGTCGTGCTCGCTCAGCAGCACGTGCACGCTCTCGGAGCGCGAGGTCGGCACGTTCTTGCCGACGTAGTCGGCGCGCAGCGGCAGTTCGCGGTGGCCCCGGTCGACCAGCACCGCCAGCTGCACCGCGCGGGGCCGGCCGACGTCGCGCAGCGCGTCCAGCGCGGAGCGCACCGAGCGGCCGGAGTAGAGCACGTCGTCGACGAGGATCACCAGAGCGTCGTCGATGCCGCCGGCCGGGATGACGGTGGCCTCCAGCGGCCGCGGCGGCTTTTGCATCAGGTCGTCGCGGTACAGGGTGATGTCGAGGGCGCCGTGCCCGACGTCGACGCCGCTGTACTCGGCGATGTTGGCGGCCAGGCGCTGGGCCAGGATGACGCCGCGGGTCGGGATTCCCAACAGCACCACCCGGGGCGCGTCGGGAGCATCCAGCGCGGTCTTTTCGATGATCTGATGCGCGATACGGGAAATGGTGCGGCCCACGTCGGCCGCCGACATCAATTCGCGGCCGGTGCCCGTGTCATTCGCGGCACACATGCGAAGACTTGACCTCCTTCTCCGCCTCTCTGGACGGATCGTTAAAGGATGTCGACTGCCCGGCAGCGTAGCACTGCGGACTAGCCTGGGCGAAATGACAGGCTCGAGTTCCCCCGGCTTTCCCTCCGGATTGCAGCGCATGGACTTCGACGCGCTTTACCGCGGCGAGAGCCCCGGTGAAGGCATCCCGGCGATGGCCTCGCCCCCGTGGGATACCAAGGCGCCCAAGGAGAATGTCATCGCGTGGCACACGGGCGGCTGGGTGCACGGTGACGTCCTGGACATCGGCTGCGGCCTCGGCGACAACGCCATCTACCTGGCGAAGAACGGTTACCACGTCACCGGGCTGGACATCTCGCCCACGGCGCTGATCACCGCCGAGCGCCGGGCCGCCGACGCCGGAGTCCAGGTGAAATTCGCGGTGACCGACTCCACCAGGCTCGCGGGCTACACCGACGCGTTCGACACCATCGTCGACAGCGGCATGTTCCACTGCCTCGACGACGAGGGCAAGCGCGGTTACGCCGCCGCAGCGCACCGGGCGACCCGGCCGGGCGCCACTTTGCTCATCAGTTGCTTCTCCGACGCGCACCCGGCCGACACCGAATGGCCGCGGCCGTCGGTGCCCGAGCGGACGCTGCGCGACGTCCTCGGCGGCGCGGGCTGGGACATCGAATCGCTGGAACCGGCCACGGTGCGCCGCGAGGTGGACGGGACCGAGACCGAAATGGCGTTCTGGTACGTCCGCGCGCGGCGCCGCTAGCCGACTCTGCCACTTGTCGGCCGCGGCGCTATAATCGAAAGTATGTTCGAATCTGGT
>NZ_LT546237.1:424043-449752 GCF_900078675.2 Mycobacterium interjectum | reverse complement strand
ACCGGCGGCCGTGGCCCGCCACCTGGTGCGCGACGCGGCCGTCGACGACCGGTCGCGGGCCACCCTGCGGCGGCTCTATCGGCATCCTGGTTCAGGGGCTCTGGTCGCCATGGAGTCGCGGGCGCGGTGCTTCCCCAAGGGGCTTGCCAGGTTCATCGGTCTGCGCGATCAGCGCTGTCGCACTCCCTACTGCGACGCCCCGATCCGCCACCACGACCACGCCCGGCCCCACCACCGCGGCGGTGCCACCAGCGCGGCGAACGGCCTCGGCATGTGCGAGCGCTGCAACTACGCGAAGGAGGCGCCCGGCTGGCGCGTCGCCGCGAGCGTGGACGAAATGGGCAGGCACACGGCCGAATTCACGACGCCCACCGGCGTGCGGTATCGCTCCGGCGCGCCGCCGCCGCCCGGGCGGCTCGACATATTCGTCGTCGAGCCCCGCGCCGCCTGACTGGCGGGTGCGCGGAGGCCACTACATGCAGGGGTATTGCCCGTTGAGCACGCAATTGCTCGGCGGCGAGTAGGTACCGACCAGCGCGCCCCTGAAACCGCCCGTGGCCGAACCACCCGGCGCGATCACGCGATTCCAGTTCGCGGGGGTGACAACGAAGTGCGTGCCGGACTGGGTGACCGTGCTGTTCCACGCGTGCAGGACGGATTGGCTCGCCGGCATGTCGAATTCCAGCTTCCAATCGCTCATCGGCGCCATGCTGGCGTTGGTGACGGCGAAGCGGGCGATGAACCCGGTCTGCCACGTATGTTCCACCGACAGCGTCGCCGAGGCCGCGGCCGCCTGCGCCGCGGGGGCGATGCCGAGTCCGAGGACGGCCACCAGCACTGCCGACACGGTCCCGTGAAGCGCCGTGCGCCAGCGCCTCACGCAACTGTCCAGTCCCGCCATAGCAGCAACACTAAGACCGAGCAGGCGATATCGGCCGCCGCATCGCGGGTAAGCTGCCGTACCTTTGCGCAACCGAAACCGTCGTGAAATTTTAGCTGCTACGTCCGCGCGCGGCGGCGCACACTAACCTGAACGCGTGAATCTGGACGTCAATCAGGCCTCCATCCGCGAGGTGTGCGACGCGGGCCTGCTCGCCGGCGCCTTGACGGTGGTGTGGCAGCGCGGACAAGTGCTGCAGGTCAACGAGATCGGCTACCGCGACATCGACGCGGGCCTACCGATGCGGCGGGACACGGTGTTCCGCATCGCGTCGATGACCAAGCCCGTCACGGTCGCGGCGGTGATGAGCCTGGTCGACGAGGGCAAGCTGGCGCTCAAGGACCCGGTCGTGCGCTGGGCGCCGGAACTGGCCGACGTGCGGGTGCTCGACGACCCGCTCGGTCCGCTGGATGCGACGCACCCGCTGGGCCGCGCCATCCTGATCGAGGACCTGCTCACGCACACCAGCGGCCTGGCCTACGGCTTCTCGGTGTCCGGACCGATCGCCAAGGCCTACGTGCGGCTGCCCTTCAACCAGGGCCCCGACGCCTGGCTGGCCGAGCTGGCCAAGCTGCCGCTGGTGCATCAGCCCGGCGACCGATTGACCTACAGCCATTCCATCGACCTCCTGGGCGTCATCGCCTCTCGCGTCGAGGGCAAGCCGTTCAACGAGGTCCTCGACGAACGGGTGCTGGGCCCGGTGGGCATGCCCGACACCGGGTTCTTCGTGTCCCCGGAGGGGCGCCGCCGCGCGGCGACCATGTACCGGCTCGACGGGCAGGGCCGGCTGCACCACGACGCGATGGGTCCGCCGCACATCAAGCCACCGTCCTTCTGCAACGCCGGCGGCGGGTTGTGGTCAACCGCCGATGACTACCTGCGATTCGTGCGGATGCTGCTGGGCGACGGGACGATCGACGGCGTGCGGGTGCTCTCCCCCGAATCCGCCCGCCTGATGCGCACCGACCGCCTCACCGACGAGCAGAAGCGGCACCACTTCCTGGGGGCGCCGTATTGGGTCGGCCGCGGCTTCGGGCTGAACCTGTCGGTGGTGACCGACCCGGCCAAGAGCGGGCCGCTGTTCGGGCCGGGTGGGCTCGGAACGTTCAGCTGGCCCGGCGCGTACGGCACCTGGTGGCAGGCCGACCCGAGCGCCGACCTGGTGCTGCTGTATCTGGTCCAGAACCTGCCCGATATGTCCGCGGACGTGGCCGCTGCCGTCGCGGGCAACACCTCGCTGGCGAAACTCCAATCGGCGCAACCGAAGTTCGTGCGGCGCACCTATCAGGCGCTCGGCCTCTAGCGCCATGGTCGCCTACCCGCCCGACCGGATGACCGGCCCGAAGCTGGTGCTGCGCCCCCCGGTGCTCGACGACGCGGGCGCGCTGTTTCAGCGGGTAGCCCGCGATCCCGAGGTCACCAAGTACCTGCTGTGGGCGCCCCATCCCGACGTGGCGGCGACGCGGCGGGTGATCACCGAAAAACTCAACGTCGGCGGCGACGAGCGGACCTGGGCCATCACGCTGCGCAACAGCGGCGAGGTCATCGGGCTGACCAGCTGCCGGCGCCCGGTGCCGCACGCGGTCGAGATCGGTTACTGCCTGGGCCGGCGGTGGTGGGGCAAGGGCTACATGTCCGAGGTGCTCGACCTGCTGCTCGCGGCGCTGCAGGCGGATCGGCAGGTGTATCGCGTGTGGGCGACGTGCAGCCCCGACAACGAGCGCTCGGCGCGGCTGCTGGAGCGCGCCGGTTTCGGGCTGGAGGGGCGGCTGGCCCGGCACGCCGTGTACCCCACCCTGGGGCCCGAGCCCCAGGACGCCCTCATGTACGCAAAGATCCTGCGCTGACGGGTGTGAACCATGTGGAGGGCCGAATCGTTCATTGAGTGCGAGTGCAGCTCGGTTGAACCGCAGGTTGAGTGACCGACCAGCGTTAGGAGCGCGGCGTCCTGGACGGCGCCTTCCGCTTATTGCGGGCGCTGCCGGAGACCGGACGAGACCATCAACACAGCGAGCTGGCGCGTATCACGGGGATTCCGCGGTCGTCGGTCCACCGGCTGATGACACAACTCGAGGCGGTCGGCGCGGTGGAGCGTCTCGCCGACGGGCGCTACGTGCCGGCGACGCCGCTGTCGGAAATCGACCGTCGCGCCGATCCGCACGCCGCACTTCGGACGACGGGCCTGGAGATGATGCACGCGCTGCGCGGACGTACCGGAGCGACGATCTCCCTCGTTGTCCCGGCCGCGCGCGGCTACACCGCGCTCGAAGTCGTGCCGGGGCGGGTGACCCTGCCCACACCGATCCATTCGGGCATCGCAATGCCGAGCGCGTCCGCGGCCGCCCCGGGTCTTCGACCCCAGCGCGGCACCGGAGCGGGCCAATCCGGTGGACGACTGGGCCAACGACGACGCCCGGGTGTATTCGGGGTTGACCTGTTATGCATCGGCAATTCGTGTCGCCGGGCATACCGAGGCCGCCCTGCAGATCTCGACACCGGTCGACAGCCCGTCCAGCCGGTTCGCGACCCTGATCCGCCGCGCGGCGCAGCGAGTGGCCGCACAACTGTCGGCATAACCGGCCCCTGAGGGCCGTGTCCGCTGAGCGGACAGCGACATGACGAAGGCTTTCGCCGCACCTGGCTTTGCGTTCATGACGACGAATCCCAGCGATTTCGACCGAAAGGTACAGTCCAACCAGCGTCGGCTGCGCGACGCGCTGCGCAGCGTATACGACTTCGTGGTGTGCGGCTCCGGGTCCTCCGGTTCGGTGGTCGCGCGCAGGCTTGCCGAAAACCCTTCCGTGCAGGTCCTTTTGGTCGAGGCCGGCGGCGCGGACGAGGGACCCGCGGTCGTGGACCCCACCGCATGGCCGACAAACATTGGGAACGAACGGGATTGGCGCTACACCGGTGAGCCCGACCCCAACCTCGGTGGCCGGCGGCTACAGATGGCCATGGGCAAGGTGCTCGCCGGCGGATCCAGTATCAACGCGATGGTGTGGTCGCGCGGGCACGCCCGCGACTGGGATCACTTCGCGGCGGAGTCCGGCGACAAGTCATGGGGCTACGAACCCGTGCTGGACATCTATCGACGCATCGAGGACTGGCACGGCGACCCCGATCCGGCGTTTCGCGGCGTCGGCGGCGAAGTGTTCGTCCAGCCCACTCCCGACCCTCATCCGGTCGCGCTGGCAATGCTGCAGGGGGCCAAAGCGATTGGCAGCCCGCACTACGAGAACGCCAACCGCCGCATGATGGAGTCCGATCGCGGGGTGGCGATCGGCGACCTACGGATCCGCGACGGCCGGCGACTGTCGGTATTCCGCAGCTACACCTACCCCTACATGGACCGACCGAACCTGACGGTGCTGCCCGAGGCGTTGGTGACGCGGGTCATCGTCGACGACCACCGGGCTCGGGCCGTCGAGATCGTCCACCGTGGACGGACCCGCACGATCTCGGCCGCCGCCGAAGTCGTGCTGTCGCTGGGCGCCATCAAGACCCCGAAGCTGCTCATGCTGTCCGGAATTGGCGATGGCGACGAACTTGGCGACGCCGGTGTCGAGGTCCGACACTAGCTACCGGGCGTGGGAAAAAACTTGCAGGACCACACCGCGTTCGACTGCGTCTGGGCGTACCCCGACGACACTCCGCCGCTGCGCAACAACCGCTCCGAAGCAGTGGTGTTCGAGCAGATCACCCCCGCGAGCGACACTCCGGACATCGTCATCTGGCAAGCGGAGGCGCCGCTGTCCACCCCGGAAAACGTTGCCCTATAAGGGCTTCCCGAGCACGGGTGGACAATGTTCTCGGCGATCGCGCATCCATACAGTCGCGGGCGCATCCAGCTGGCCAACGCCGATCCCATGGCGCCGGTGCGCATCCACACCAACGCGCCGGCGGAACGCGCCGACGTCGACGCCGCGCTGGCCTGCATCGCGCTGTCCCGCAAGATCGGCAACTCCGCAGAGTTGAGACCCTTCGTGAAGCGCGAAGTGATGCCCGGGCCGCTGTCGGGCGGGCCGTTGGAATCGTTCGCACGCAACGCGACGCGGACATTCTGGCATCGGTGCGGCACAGCCAAGATGGGTCGCGACGAGATGTCGGTGGTCGACGGCGACTTGAAGGTCCACGGGGTCGACAACCTGCGCGTCGCCGACGCCTCGATCATGCCGCGCATCACCACGGGCAACACCATGGCGCCCTGCGTGATCATCGGCGAGCGTGCCGCCCAACTGCTGGCGACCCCACACCAGATCTGACGGAACATGAACCGCTTCCGCTGTCGCGCTGCCCGCTTGTCGCAAGATCGCAGCACCCGGGTCGTCCTGCCGGGGGCGGGCCCCTGTCGCGCTATTGCGCCACCCGAACCAGGGCGTCGTCCTTGCGATCCGGATGGGCAGAATCCGAACGGTCGGCCGGAACCAGCGGGACCGCCGCCAGGGGGAACAGCGCGCACAGCGCCCAGGCCGCCGGGTAGTGGGCCGCCATGATCAGCGCGCCGAACAGCGGCGGGCCGGCGGCCGCCGCCAGGCGCTGGGTGGTGTTCTGCACACCCAGCGCCCGCCCGCTCCAATACGGGCCGGCCAATTCGGTGATCGCGGTCGCCTCCAGCCCGTTGTCGAGCACCGCAAGCACCGACACCGCGACCATGAGCAACACGTCGTAGCCCGAACCGGTGCCGTCGGCGACGGCGAGCAAGAACAGCGCCAGCGCCGCGACGATCGCGATGGTGCGGACCGGACGCATGCGCAAGCCGACGCGATCAGACCAGCGGCCGACCGCGATTCGGCCCGCGGCCCCGAGCAGTTGGGTGAGGGTGACCATGCCGCCCGCGGCCGCCACCGACCAGCCGTGGCGGTGCATCAGCCACACGAGCACGAAGGTGACGGTCACCGTCTGGGGCATCATCAGCAGGCCGGCCACCGCGTGGATTCTCCATAGCACGAACGAGCCCCGATACGGGCTGACCAAGTCCGCCTCGGCCACCGTCTTGCGGGGCTTGCGAGGCGGATCGACGATTCCGATCGCGCTGGCCGCCGCGGCCAGCGTGCACATCAGTGCGAGGAACATCAGCCCCCGGTGCGGGCCAGTTTCGGAGAGCTCGGGAATGATCAACGCGCCCAACGCGATCCCCAACGGTTGCGCCGTCTGGCGGATACCCATCGCCAGGCCGCGCTGCCGCGGGGGGAACCACGCCGACACCAGCCGCCCGCCGGCCGCGTTGCAACTGGCCGCCGCCATCCCGCCCATGAACAGAAACACGCCGACCATCAGCAGCGAATGGGCCGACGCCGCAGCGTAAGCCGCCGCCGCGGTGAGCGCCGAACCCACCGTCAGCACGAACCGCTCGCCCACGCGGTCGAGCACGTAGCCCCACAACACCAGCGTGACCACCATGCCTGAGCTGGGCATCGACGCCAGCAGGCCGGCTTCCGTCAGCGGAATGCCGCGGCGGCCCTGTAGCGAAGGGATAAGGAACGCAACGCCATTGATGAAAAGGAAAGAGCTTGCCGTCACCCCCAACGAGATCGCCATGATCGACCACCGCGCCCCCGCGCCGAGTTCGAACGCAATGCCCGTTTCCTTCGACATCCATCCATGGTGACACCTCGACAGCGGTGCAACTTATTGAATCCTCAGGTATTTGCGAAGCGGAAATCAGATCGGATCATCAGCGTGACCTCGCGCGGCCCGCGGAATACGTTGAGCGCGAGGGGCTCTCGGATCGGCAGTTGGTCCACGCGGTTCACAGCCGAAACTTAGCGGGTTCCTACAACCGGTCTCAGCGATTTCTCAGCGGGGCTGCCGTAGACATGGGCAACACCGAGACCGGAAGATCGATGCCTGTGAATGACGTTGCGAAACACGCCTTGACCAAGGTCCCGGCGGTCACGCTGGGCTTTTGGGTGATCAAGATCCTGGCGACGACGCTGGGCGAGACGGGCGGCGACACCGTCACGATGACACTGAACTGGGGTTACCTGGCCGGCGTTGCGCTGTTCGGCGTCGCGCTGATCGCGCTGGTGGCCGCGCAGATCCTGGCACAGCGGTTCCACGCGCCCCTGTACTGGGCGACGATCGTGGCCTCCACGACGTTCGGCACCACGCTGGCCGACTTCGCCGACCGGCAGCTGGGGATCGGCTACACGGGCGGATCGCTGCTGCTGTTGGCGTGCCTGGTGGCCACCCTGGGCCTGTGGCGCTGGTCGGAGGGAACGGTATCGGTGAACACCGTTTCGACACCCAAGGTGGAGGCGTTCTACTGGGCGACGATCACGTTTTCCCAGACGCTGGGCACTGCGCTCGGCGACTGGCTCGCCGATACCCGCGGATTCGGCTACGAGCGGGGCGCGCTGGTGTTCACCGCGGCCCTCGCCGCCGTCGTCGCCCTGTACTACTGGACCTCGGTGTCACGGGTCACCCTGTTTTGGGTCGCGTTCATCCTGACCCGCCCGCTGGGCGCGACGGTGGGCGACCTCCTGGACAAGCCCGTCGCCGACGGCGGCCTGGCCCTGAGCCGCCCGCTGGCCTCGGCGGTGATCGCGGCGATCATCGTCGCGCTGCTCATCGTCCTGCCGCAGCGACCGGGACGCCACCCGGGCCATGCGGAAGTCGCCCGCGACGTAGCGTGACGGCATGCGAGTCCTGATCGTCGAGGACGAGCCCCGATTGTCGGCGACGCTGTCCATGGGCCTGAAGGCCGAGGGTTTCGTCGTGGTGACCGCCGGCACGGGCGTGGAGGGCCTGCAGCGCGCGACGGAGGGCAGCTTCGACGTCGTGGTCCTCGACATCATGCTGCCCGGCCACAGCGGGTACGAGGTGCTGCGCCGAATGCGGGCGCGCGACGTGTGGACACCGGTACTGATGCTGACCGCCAAAGACGGCGAGTTCGACGAGACCGACGCGTTCGACCTCGGGGCGGATGACTATCTGACGAAACCGTTTTCGTTCCGGGTGCTGGTGGCGCGCCTGCGGGCGCTGGTGCGTCGCGGCGCCCCCGAGCGACCGGCGGTGCTGACGGCGGGAACGCTGATGCTCGATCCCGCCCGGCACACGGTCCAGCGCGGCTCGATCCAGATCGCGCTGACTCCCCGCGAGTACGGGGTGTTGGAGTTCCTGATGCGGAACAAGGACGTGGTAGTGACGAAGGCCGAGATCTTGCGCAACGTGTGGGACGCGTACCACGAGGGCCCGGACAACGTGGTCGAGGTGTATGTGGGATACGTGCGCCGCAAGATCGACGTTCCGTTCGGCACCAACACGATTGAGACGGTGCGCGGCGTCGGTTACCGGTTGGTGGGCTGAGGGAATTCCACGACCATCCTGGTCCCGCCGCCCGGCCGGTCGTCGATGGTGATCGTGCCGCCGTGCGCGGCGACGATCTCCGCGACGATCGCCAGGCCCAGGCCGGCCCCGCCGCCGCTGCGGGACCGGTCGGAATCCAGGCGCACGAAGCGTTCGAACACCCGGGTCCGTTCTGCCGGAGGGATCCCGGGGCCGTCGTCGCTGACGATCAGTGTGGCTCCGCCGTTCCGGCTGCCGACCTCGATGGCGATGCACGAGTTCGCATGGCGGACGGCGTTTTCCACGAGGTTGCGGATCATCCGGGACATGGCCGCCGGATCACCGGTCAGGCGCGCCGGACCGATGTCGGTGTGGACCGCGCGTGCCGTTTCGCGCCGCACGCGGGCGGCTTCCGCCTCGGCGAGGCCATCGAGGGCCATTTCCTCCTTGTGCCGCATCAGGTTTCGCTCATCCGCCCGCGCCAGGAGGAACAGGTCCTCGATGAGCGTGCGCATGCGGTGCGCCTCGGGAAGCAGGGTGTCGGTCGCCAGCTCCGCGTTGAGCAGCTCGGGGTGGGCCTCGCCGACCTCCAGCCCGGAGATGATGGTGGCGAGCGGGCTGCGCAGTTCGTGGGAGGCGTCGCCGAGGAACCGTTGCTGCGCGCGGTGGCCGGCTTCCAGGCGCGACAGCATCTCGTTCATGGTGACCGCCAGGGCGGCGATCTCGTCGCGGCTGCTGGGCACGGGCACCCGCTCGGCGAGATCGGACGTGGAGATCTCGGCGACCCGGCTGCGGATCACGTCCACCGACTTCAGCGAGCGACGGACCAGCCAGTAGCTCGCGCCCGCCGCCACCCCGACGACGATCGGCGCGCCACAGGCCAACAGCAACGCGACGGCCCGCGCGGTCTCCTCGACCGCCTCGCTGCCCCCTCCGACGATCACCGTGTAATCACCGTGCGGCGTCGCGACGCGCTGGCCGCTGACCCGCATGTCGTCACCCGCCACCGCGTCGTCGGGCAGGCCGCGGCGCAGCCGAAAGTCGAACGCGCTCAAGGGAACCAGCGGAGTTTTCGGCGCGGAGCCGGACCGCACCACCACCGTGCCGTCGGGGGCGATCACCTGGACCGCGACGATGCGCTCGCCGGTGGTCAGCAGCGGGCTGTCGATGTCGTCGACCGAATCGGACCGCAGCGCCGCCGCGAGGCTGCGAACCCGGCCCGCGGCGGCGTCGTCGACGCCCCCCAACAACGTCCGGTACAGCAGCGCGTCCAGCCCCGCGCCGGCAAGGGTCAGCGCCAACAGCACGACGATCGCGGACACCGCGGCCGAGCGAGCGGAGATGCCCAAGCTTCGCCGAAAGGGCCAAACGGCAGACCACCGCACACCCCGATTCTTGCAATGTCCTGTATCGGCTGAAAACACCGCAGGTCAACGGGCTTCTCAGCGGATTCTCAGCGACTCGCTCGTAGGCTGGCGACGCGATGAACGTCGAGGATTTGCGCCGGATGCTCGCCGGCCTTCCGGGCGAACTGCCCATCGCTGTCGAGGATTCCACGATGGGCTGGATGGAGAACGCCGCGCTCTATGTGGCGCCCGCGCACATTGACCGGCGTGTCTCCGGCAACTTTCTCTACGCGCGTCATCGAGACGGCGCCGACAACTGCCAGGCGCTGTTGATCAGCAGCCTTCATCAATCCGACGAGAGCGTCGTCGGCCTCACTTCCGAGCCCCCGGCGGTGATCGACGCCGACGATGCGAAGTCACCGTAAGGAGAGGCCATCATGGCTAACGTGTCGCACTTGACCACCGAGCTGCTGCTCGGCCTGGCGGTTGCCGTCGGCGCCGGTGTCGTGGGATCGGCGGCCGCGGGCGCGGACCCCAGCGTGTTCAGCACCCTCAGCTGCAGCTGCCAGCAGCCCGCCCCGACCGGCAGTCCGATTCGCAACGACGCGATCGCCCGGGGAATCCGGCAGGGCCTGTCGGACTGGCCGGGCGTGGCCGGGTAGCTCCTCAGCCGCGTTCGGTGACCGGCTGCGCGGCGTCGCCGTTGAGCGCCGAAGCGTCGGCCGGCAGCTCGAAGGCCGGGAACGCCGAACCCACCGCGGCCGTCGCCGCGTTGCGTTGGGCCTCCATGCGTGCCAGCGCCGCGTCGGTGAACACCGACAGGCCCAGGTCGGGGTTGTAGCCGTGGATTTCCTTGACGTCCAGCTGCGCGAGGAAGTAGACGATCTCCTTGGAGACGACCTGGCCCGGGACCAGCACCGGGAAGCCGGGCGGGTAGGGCACCACGAACGTGGTGGACACCAGGGTCCTGCCCTCGGCCAGCCGCCGGCCGGCCATGCCGATCAGGACGTGCTCGCGGTCCGACTCCTCGTATCCGGCGTAGAACGCCGAGCGCATGTCGCCGAACTTGCACGCGTCCACGGGCCGGAAGGCGACGTCGAATTCGCTGAAATCGGGGAGGTGCGGCAGGTCCTCGGTGATCTCCTCCACCCGGCGCTGCTGCAGGGCGCGGTCCTCCTTGCCGCCGACGCTCTCACTGCGCTCGAAGTCGGTCGCGATCCGCCGCAGCACGTCGAGCAGGTAATGCACGCTCGACCAAGTGACCCCGATGGTGAAGATCAGCAGCACGCTGTTGATGGAGGTCTTGTTGATCTGGATGCCGAAGCGTTCCATCAGGATCTTCTCGCGGAAGTCGTAGCCGTTCATGCCGGTCTTGCCGATGAACAGGGTGACCCGCGTCGCGTCGAGCACGAACTGGTCGGAGCGCCACGCCTCGTTCCACTCGGCCAGCGCGCCCTGCCTGACCTGACGGTACGAACTGACCGACGACGCCCGGAACTCGTCGGGCACCAGGTCGGACTCGTCGAGGATGCGGAACCACTTGCCGATCAGCCGGTCCTTGCGGACCCGGTGCCGGAACACCAGCGCCATGTTGTAGACGTTGCGGACCAGCTCGAAGCCCTCGATGTCGACCTGCCGGCGCGCCAGGTCCAGCGACGCCAGCAGCTGCTGGTTCGGCGACGTCGAGGTGTGGGTCAAAAACGCCTCGACGAACGAGTCGCGGGTGAGCGCCTTGAAGTCCTGGTCGCGGACGTGGACCATCGACGCCTGCCGGAACGCCGACAGGGACTTGTGCGTCGAGTGCGTGGCGTACACCCGCACCCGCGCCCGGGCGGGGTCGGGAAGCAGCCGGCGCTCCACCCACTCGGAGCGATCCACCCCCTCCATCCCGGCGGCCCAATCGCGATACTGGACAGCGTATTCCGGTGACGCCAGCATCTGTTCGAGGCGTTCCGCCGACACCATCGCGGTCCGCTGCCGCGCCCACGGCACCGCGGTGGCGAACGCGTACCACGCCTCGTCCCACAAGAAGCAGATGTCCGGCTTGATCGCCAGCACCTCCTCCATCACGCGGCGGGGGTTGTACACGACGCCGTCGAACGTGCAGTTGGTGAGCAGCAGCATCCGCACCCGATGCAGCTGACCGGCGGCCTCGAGGTCGAGCAACTCCTTCTTGATCGTGTGCAGCGACACGGCCCCGTAGATGGCGTACTCGGGCAGCGGGTAGGCGTCCAGGTACAGCGGGTAGGCCCCGGCGAGCACCAGGCCGTAGTGGTGCGACTTGTGGCAGTTCCGGTCGATCAGCACGATGTCGCCCGGACGAGTCAGGGCCTGCACGACGATCTTGTTGGCGGTCGAGGTGCCGTTGGTGACGAAGTAGGTGTGATTGGCGTTCCACGTCACGGCCGCCTTGTCCATCGCCGCCTTGATATTGCCGTGCGGGTCCAGCAGCGAGTCCAATCCCCCGGACGTGGTGGACGTCTCGGCCATGAAGATGTTGCGGCCGTAGAACTCCCCCATGTCCTGCAGGGTCTTGGAGTTGAAGATGCTGGCGCCGCGCGCGACGGGCAGCGCGTGGAATTGGCCGACCGGGGCCGCCGCATAGGCGCACAGGGCATCGAAAAACGGTGTGCCGAAACGGTTTCGCAGGCCCGCGAGGACGGTGCTGTTCAGGTCGGTGACGTCGTTGAGCCGGTAGAACGTGCGGTCGTAGACGTCGGGTTCGTCCTCGGTCTCTGCGGCGATCGATTCGTCGGTGAGCAAATAGAGGTCGATGTGGGGCCGCAGCTCCCTGATCCATTCGGCGCATTCGACCCAGTCCTGGGTGTCCCTCGCCACCACATCGTCGCCGGCCGGACCGAGCAGCGTGTTCATCAAGGGCACCCGGTCGCGGGACCGCAGCGGCAGGTCGTGGCGGATGATCGCGGCCTGAATCTCCCCGTTCAGCGCGACCGCGGTGATGGCGTCCTCGATGCTTCCCACCACGAGCAGCTCGTACTGCACGTCGTCGGACGGTCTGCGCAGCGCCCGCAGGCATTCGGCCAGGCTGTCGGGCGCGGTCGCCGGGGCGTCGTCGGCGAGCAGCACCGTGTAGAACTGCTGCTGCTTGGCCTGGGCGACCAGCTCCTGCTCCGCCAGGGGCGCGGAGGTATCGAAAAGCCCTGCGCGGTCGCCGTATTCGCTCAGCAGGCGCACGGCCAGCGACACCTCCTCGGCGAGCCGCACCGTCGACAGCGACTCGAGGTGGGCGCGGAACGTCGCCAGGTTCGCCGCACCCGGGTACAGCCAATACCGCTCGTAGGCCGCCAGCCGATTCATCAGCCGCTCCACCCGGCACACGTCGTGCGTCTTGTCCAGGCCGGCGAGGTCCACGTCGGCCAGGTGACGGCACGCGTCGTCGAGCAGGTTCCAGGTGTCGAGGCGCGTGTGCGACGGGTTGGCCACGGCTGCCAGCGCGGACACACGAAGCCGGCGTGGCCGGGCGCTGTCTTTGTTCATCTCGTCACCTTAGGCGCGTCAGTGCAGCTCGCAATTACCGCGAGACAAGACGAAGGCGTCGTTGTCCATCGAGCCGATGCCGCAGTCGGCGTGCGCGGTCCCGGCCGCTGGCAAGGCCATCACGGCGAGGATCAACGAGGCGGCGACGCCCGCGGCGGTTCTCTTCATACCCAGCAAACAGTGTGGCGCGCGCCCGCCCGGCGCGTGCGCATTTCGCCCAGGATCGAGCCCGGTCGGTCAGCGTTGCGGCTCGTCCTCGCCGTCGTCACCGTTCAGAGGCCGCCGAGTGGTCCGCGTGCCGTCCATCCACCGCAGCACCGGAAGCTCCCGGCTGCGCGCCGGCAGCTCGGTGACGTCGCTCAGCGACCGCACCACGGCCTGCGTCAGGCCCATGATGGCCGCCATCACCGGCAGCAGCGGCTGCAGCGGCCTGGTCGCCGAGCGGACGGTGCTGATGCGGCGGGCCACGATCAGGCGTTCGATCGAGTGGTAGAGCCAGGCGCCCACGCCCAGCGCGTAGATCGCCAGCGCCGAGGCGACGATGGTCCACCCGTACGCGGCGCACACGACGGCACCCAGCACCACCGTCGCGGCCAGGAAGGCGGCGACGGCGACGCGCAGCTCCAGCCGCGTCACGGTTCTTTCCGGACCGCCTTGGCGGCCGCCCGGATCTGCGGCGTCACCAGCATGACCTGACCCAGCACCCCGTTGACGAAGCCCGGCGAGTCGTCGGTGGACAGCTCCTTGGCCAGCTGCACGGCCTCGTCCACCGCGACCGGCTCCGGCACGTCGTCGGCGTAGAGCAGCTCCCACACCGCAACCCGCAGGATCGCCCGGTCCACCGCGGGCAGCCGGTCCAGCGTCCAGCCCTGCAGGTGCGAGCTGATCAGGTCGTCGATGTGGGCGGTGTGTTCGCTGACCCCGCGGGCGACCGCGGCCGTGTACGGGTACAGCGGCGCCACGTCCGGGTTGGCGCCGGCCAGCGCGGTGCGCACGTCGACGACCTCCGCCGGGCTCAACCCTCGGGCCTCGGCCTCGAACAGCAGGTCGACGGCGCGCTTGCGCGCCTGATGACGTCCCTTGGGAGGCCGGCTCACGCGTTGACGCGGCCCAGGTAGCTGCCGTCGCGCGTGTCCACCTTCAGCTTGTCCCCGGTGTTGATGAACAGCGGCACCTGGATCTCCGCGCCGGTCTCCACGGTGGCGGGCTTGGTGCCCGCGCTGGACCGGTCGCCCTGCAGGCCGGGCTCGGTGTGGGTGACCTCCAGCTCGACGGACACCGGCAGCTCGATGTAAAGCGGCGCCCCGTTGTGAAAGGCCACCTGCACCGGCAGGCTCTCCAGCAGGAACCGCGCGGCGTCGCCGACCAGGGACTCCGGCAGGTGGTGTTGCTCGTAGTCCTGGCTGTCCATGAACACGAAGTCCGAGCCGTCGCGGTACAGGTAGGTGGTGTCGCGGCGGTCGACCGTGGCCGTCTCGACCTTGACGCCCGCGTTGTACGTCTTGTCGACCACCTTCCCGGAGATGACGTTCTTCAGCTTGGTGCGCACGAAGGCCGGCCCCTTGCCGGGTTTGACGTGCTGGAACTCGACGATCTGCCATAGCTGGCCGTCGATCACCAGCACCAGGCCGTTCTTGAAGTCGGCAGTACTTGGCACGGTCGGTTTATCTCCTAGAGGATCGCCAGTTCGTGGGGAACTGAGGTTTACCGGTCCCTTTGACCATCGCGTCGTACCCGCGATGCGCGAGGTTGTGCGTCGAATGGTGCGAGAGCTACGGACACCCGGTAGAGATTACCCGCGCCCAGGTGCGGACCTACGCCGCCGAACTGATCCGCGACGGTGCGGAAGCGAACAAAGTGCGGTTGCGTCAGGCATCGCTGCGGGCGTTCGCCCGCTGGGGGGTCGCCGAAGACGGACCACCGCCGACCCGCTGCTCGGGCTCAAGCCCACTCACGTGTGTTGCGATAATTGACCCCGCGCGTGCTGCTGACCCCGTTTACCCAGTCAGAGCACACTGTTGTCTAGTCCAGAATGGCCAGTTCTTTGGGAAACCGGGTCAGTAGTTCCGGGGTCTCCCCGGCGGTGTGCGACGTCCCATCGGCAACCACCAGGGTGTCCTCGATCCGCACGCCGCCGCGGCCGGGCAGGTAGACGCCGGGCTCCACGGTGACCACCGACCCCGCCAGCAGCGTGCCGGTCGACGTGGCCCCGATGCCCGGCGCTTCGTGGATCTGCAGCCCCACGCCGTGCCCCAAGCCGTGGCCGAACTGCTCGCCGTAGCCGGCGTCGGCGATCAGCTGCCGCGCGGCGGCGTCCACCTCGCGCAGGTCGGCCCCCGGCTTCAGCGCCTCCCGGCCGGCCCGCTGCGCCTCGGCGACCAGCCGGTAGATCTCCAGCTGCCAGGCCGCGGCCTTACCGAGGACGAAGGTGCGGGTCATGTCGGAGTGGTAGCCGGCGACCAGCGCGCCGAAGTCGATCTTGACGAAGTCGCCGTCGGCCAGCACCGCGTCGGTCGGGCGGTGGTGCGGGATGGCCGAATTCGGCCCCGCGGCCACGATGGTCTCGAACGAGATCGCGTCCGCGCCGTGGTCGAGCATCAGCGATTCCAGCTCGCGGCCCACCTCGCGTTCGGTCCGCCCGGGGCGCAGGCCGCCGCGCGCCACCAGATCGGCCAGCGCGGCGTCGGCAGCCTCGCAGGCCAGGCGGAGCAGCGCGACCTCCCCGGCGTCCTTGACCTCGCGCAGCGCCTCGACGGCCCCGGCGGCCCGCACCAGCTCGGTGGCCGCCTTGTGCTCCTCGATCTCGCCGGTCAGCGCGTCGAAGCCGTCGACGGTGACGACGTTGCTCTCGAAGCCCAGCTTGCCGACGCCGGCGTCGGCGGCCCGGCCCGCCAGGTAACGCCCGACGGCCCGCTCGATGGCGACCTCCAGGTCGGGCGCCTGCGCCGCCGCCTGCGTGCGGTACCGGCCGTCGGTGGCCAGCACGGGGCCCCGGTCGTCGGCGAAAACCAGCAACGCGCCGTTCGAACCGGTGAATCCCGACAGGTAGCGCACGTTGATCAGGTCCGTGACCAGCATCGCGTCCAGCCCGCTGGCTCCGATTCGCGCTTTCAGATTGTCTCGACGCTGGGAATGTGTCACGACCCTTGACGGTACTCGCTACGCTTTTCCTTCATGAGGAACTGGATGCTGCGCGGATTGGTGTTCGCCGCGGCCATGGTGGTACTTCGATTGCTCCAAGGTGCGCTCATCAACGCGTGGCAGACGCAGGCCGGTCTGATCAGCATCGTGCTGCTGATCTTGTTCGTGATCGGCGTGGCCATCTGGGGGGTGCTCGACGGCCGGGCCGACGCCACTGCCCAGCCGGATCCGGATCGCCGCCAGGACCTGGCGATGACCTGGCTGCTGGCCGGCCTGCTCGCGGGCATCGTCAGCGGCGCGGTCTCCTGGCTGATCGCGCTGTTCTACCAAGGCCTGTACACCGGGGGCCTGATCAACGAGGTGACGACGTTCGCCGCGTTCACCGCGCTGCTCGTCTTCGTGCCCGGGATCATCGGTGTGGCCGTGGGTCGCTGGCGGATCGACCGCAACCCGCCGCCGCGCCCCCAGGGCGCGGACGAGGAGCGGGCCGACACCGACGTCTTCTCGGCCGTTCGCGGCGATGAGGCACCCACCGGCGAGATACCCGCGCAGACGGCCGCCGGGGCCCAGGCCGAGGAGCGCACCGGGTCGATCGCGACCGCCGAGCGCGAGGCGCCCACCGAAACGATCCCGACGGCAAGCGACGACGACGCCAAGACCGAGGTGATCCGCACGGACGACGCCAAGCACGCCAAGCCGGGCGAGGAGCCGGAGAAGGGTTAGCCCCCGGCCAGGTAGCGCAGGGCGAGCAGATAGCCCTGGATGCCGAGCCCGACGATCACGCCGGTCGCGACCGGGCTGATGTAGGAGTGGCGCCGAAACTCCTCGCGCGCATGCACATTGGAGATGTGCACCTCGATCAGGGGCGCGCTCAGCTCGGCACACGCGTCGCGCAGCGCCACCGACGTGTGGGTGAGGCCGCCGGCGTTGAGGATCACCGGTTCGCCGGCATCGGCGGCCAGATGAATCCAGTCCAGTAGCTGGGCTTCGTTATCGCTTTGCCGCACAACGGCTTTGAGCCCGAGGGTCTCGGCTTCGCGCTCGATCAGCGCGACCAGCTGCTCGTGCGTCGTGTCCCCGTACACGTCGGGGTCGCGCCGGCCCAGCCGCCCCAGGTTCGGGCCGTTGATCACGTGCACCGTCTTACTCATGAGCCAGCCCCGCGTAGGCCGCCGCCAGCAGCGACGGGTCCGGCCCCGTCAGCCGGCCCGGCTTCCCGAGCCCGTCGAGGACGACGAACCGCAGCACGCCGGCCCGGGTCTTCTTGTCGCCGGCCATGTATTCCAGCAACTGAGGCAGCGCGTCGGCGTCGTAGCTGACCGGCAGGCCCAGCGAGGTGAGGATGGTGCGATGGCGCCGCGCGGTGTCGTCGTCGAGCCGGCCGGCGAGCCTGGCCAGCTCCGCGGCGAACACCAGTCCCACCGACACCGCGGCGCCGTGCCGCCACCGGTAGCGCTCCCGGCGCTCGATGGCGTGCCCCAAAGTGTGGCCGTAGTTGAGGATTTCGCGCAGCTCGGACTCCTTCTCGTCGGCGGCCACCACCTCGGCCTTGACCGCGATCGCGCGCCGGATCAGCTCCGGCAGCACCTCGCCCTGCGGGTCCAGGGCGGCCTGCGGGTCGGCCTCGATGAGGTCCAGGATCACCGGGTCGGCGATGAAGCCCGCCTTGACCACCTCGGCCATGCCGGCGACGAGTTCGTTGCGCGGCAACGTTTTCAGCGTCGCCAGGTCGACGAGCACGGCCAGCGGTTGATGGAACGCCCCGACCAGGTTCTTGCCCGCATCGGTGTTGATGCCGGTCTTGCCGCCGACGGCCGCGTCGACCATGCCGAGCAGCGTGGTGGGCACGTGGACGATGTCGACGCCGCGCAGCCAAGTCGCCGCCGCGAAACCGGCGACGTCGGTGGCCGCGCCGCCGCCGAGGCTGACCAGGGCGTCCTTGCGGCCGATTCCGATGCGCCCCAGCACTTCCCAGATGAACCCCACCACGGGCAGGTCCTTGCCGGCCTCGGCGTCCGGGATCTCGATGCGGTGCGCGTCGATCCCGTTATCCGCCAACCGGGTTCGGATGGCCTCGGCGGCCTCGGCCAGCACCGGCTGATGCAGGATCGCGACGCGGTGCCGGCCGGCCAGGATTGCTTCCAGCTCGCCCGTCAGCCCGGTGCCGATGACCACCGGGTAAGGCTCGTCGACGGCCACGTACACGGTGACCGGCCCGCCGTTGTCGGTCACCTGGCGGCCTCNGCGCCGCGCGGGCCAGCACCAGCGCCACCATGGTCTCGACGACGACCGCCGCGGCCGGCACCGCGCACACGTCCGAGCGCTGATGGATGGCGACGGCCTCGTCGCCGGTCGCCATGTCGACGGTGGCCAGCGCCCGCGGGACGGTGGAGATGGGCTTCATCGCGGCCCGCACCCGCAGCGGCTGCCCATTGGTCATGCCGCCTTCCAGCCCGCCCGCCCGGTTGGTGGAACGGACCACGCCGTCGGGCCCCGGGTACATCTCGTCGTGCGCGCGGCTGCCGCGGCGGCGCGCGGTCTCGAAACCGTCGCCGATCTCGACGCCCTTGATCGCCTGGATGCCCATGACGGCGGCGGCCAGCTGACTGTCGAGGCGGTTGTCGCCGCTGGTGAACGAGCCCAGCCCCACCGGCAGGCCCAGCGCCACCACCTCGACCACGCCGCCGAGGGTGTCGCCGTCCTTTTTCGCCGCCTCGATCTCGGCGATCATGGCCGCTTCGGCGGCCTTGTCGAACGCGCGAACCGGGCTGTCGTCGATGGCGGGCAGGTCCGCAGGTGCAGGCGGCGGGCCTTCGTAGGGCGCCGACGGGCCGATCGAGACGACGTGCGAGAGCACCTCGACGCCCAGCGCCTGGCGCAGGAACGACCGCGCGATGGTTCCGGCCGCGACGCGGGCGGCCGTCTCCCGGGCGCTGGCCCGCTCCAGCACCGGCCGGGCGTCGTCGAAGCCGTACTTGAGCATCCCCGCGTAGTCGGCGTGGCCGGGCCGCGGCCGGGTCAGCGGTTCGTTGCGGGCGCTGTTTTCCAGTTCGGCCGGGTCGACGGGGTCGGTGGCCATCACGGTTTCCCACTTCGGCCACTCGGTGTTGCCGATCTCGACGGCGATGGGGCCGCCCAGCGTGACGCCGTGGCGTATCCCGGACAGGATGGTCACCGCGTCGCGCTCGAACTTCATCCGCGCGCCGCGGCCGTAGCCGAGGCGGCGCCGGGCCAGCTGGTCGGCGATTTCGGTGGAGGTGACCTGCACCCCGGCGACCATGCCGTCGACCAAGGCCACCAGCGCGCGGCCATGGGNCGGCGGCGGCCACCGCGGCGGCCAGCGGCGTGGGCCACGGGTCGTAGACGGCGTCCAGCAGCACCGGGATGGGGGCCAGCGTGGCGGCATACCGCGCGGCCACGTCGGCGGGAATGGTGCTGACCAGCACCTCCGCGGCCGCCACCTCGTCGGCGAGCTCGTCGCTGTCCAGGCCGCAAAACCGGGTCTCGACGCCGATCCGGTCGCCGAGATCCACCAGCCGGGCGGCCTTGTCCGGATCCCGCGCCACCACCGTGACCCCGGTGACGCCGAGCCCGGCCAGACCCATGATTGCCGCCGGCGCGGTGCCGCCCGATCCACAGACCAGCGCCCATCCAGAAGCCGACCCCACCGCGCCAGAGACCCCGTCGACGTCGGTGTTGTCGGCCCGCCAGCCGGTCGGCGTGCGGACCAGGGTGTTGGCCGAGCCGACGAGCTCCGCGCGCTCGGTGCGCTCGTCGGCGCACCGCAGGGCGGCGAATTTGCCCGGCATGGTCACCGACACCCCGACCCATTCCGGCCCGAATCCGCCGACCACGCCCGGCAACTCCTCGGCGCCGCATTCGATGCGCTGATACGTCCAGTCGTGCAGCCCGAGCGCCCGGTACGCGGCCAGGTGCAGCTGTGGGGACTTCGAATGCGCGATGGGGCGCCCGAGTACCCCCGCCTTCCTAGCGGGCTGAGTCGAGGACACCGTTGCGCTTAGCCAGCTCGATATTGGCCAAATGCTGCTGATAATCCTTCGTGAACAGCGTCGTGCCCTGGGCATCGATGGTGACGAAGTACAGCCAGTCCCCCGGCTCCGGATGCTCGGCCGCGCGCAGCGCGTCGACGCCGGGCGAGCAGATCGCGGTGGCGGGCAGGCCCTGGGACACGTAGGTGTTCCACGGGGTCCGCTGGCCGCGGTCGGCGTCGGTGGTGGCGACCTCGCGGCGGTCCAGCGGATAGTTCACGGTCGAGTCGAACTCCAGGGTGTGGTGGGTGTGCAGCCGGTTGTAGATGACCTGCGCAACCTTCGGGAAGTCCTGCGTATTGGATTCCTGCTGCACCAGCGACGCGACCACCAGGATGTCGTAGGGCGACAAGCCCATGGCCTGCGCGGAATCCACCAAACCCGACTTCGCGTACTCGACGGCGCCCGCGCTGAT
Source organism: Mycobacterium interjectum (assembly GCF_900078675.2). GTDB lineage: Bacteria > Actinomycetota > Actinomycetes > Mycobacteriales > Mycobacteriaceae > Mycobacterium > Mycobacterium interjectum. The sequence goes on along the minus strand of NZ_LT546237.1, from coordinate 429,076 downwards.
CAGGCTCGTCAGGATGCTCTCGGCCGACGCCGAGGGATCGACGTTGAAGGTCCCCGGCGCGATCAGGCCCTCGATCCGGCGATGGTCTTTGCCCAGCTCGGTGACCGGCTCGACCGCCCACGGCGGCACCGCCAGGCTCGTCGGCGCGCTGTCGGAGGCCGCCACGCGCAGGTCGTCCACCGACACGCAGCGCTTGTTGCCGTCGAGATCCACGCAGGTGGCGCGGGAGATCAACGAGAAGATGCCGGGGTTCACCACGTTGGTCTTCATGTCCGTGGTGTCGTCGAGCTGACGGCCCTCGGGGATGACGAGCCGCCCCACCCGGCTGTTCGGATCGGCCAGCCGCGCGACGGCGTTGGCCGCCGGGATTTCCGTGCGCATCCGGTAGAAGCCGGGCTGGATCGAGTTGATCGCGGCGTTGCCGTGCGCGGCGTTGACGAACGCGCGCACCGTGGCGACCACGCCCTGGGTGTGCAGCGTCTCCCCGACCATCGTCGTCGAGTCGCCGGNGCCGCGGCGGCCCGGGCGCCCGCCAGGCGGGCGCGTTCGAGTTCCTTCTCGGCGGCCTTGAGCCGGTCGACCAGGTTGGCCACCCGGGCCGGCACCTCGTCGGACGGCACCTTCAGCGACGACGCCAGCCCGGCCATCAGCGCGCGCTCCTTGGCCAGGTGCCGGAACGACTCCAGCCCGACGTAGGCCTCGACCCGGCGCACCCCGGAGCCGATCGACGACTCGCCCAGGATGGTCACCGGGCCGATCTGCGCCGAGTTGTGCACGTGCGTCCCGCCGCACAGCTCGAGGGAGAACGGGCCGCCGATCTCCACCACCCGCACCTCGTCGGGGTAGGCCTCGCCGAAGAGCGCCATCGCCCCCATCGCCTTGGCCTTTTCCAGCTTCTCGGTGAAGGTGTGCACCTCGAAGTCGGCCTGCACGGCCTCGTTGGTGACCTCTTCGATCTGGGTGCGCTGATCTTCGCTCAGCGGCCCCTGCCAGTTGAAGTCGAACCGCAGGTAGCCCGGCCGGTTCAGCGATCCGGCCTGAACCGCGTTGGGCCCCAGCACTTGTCGCAGCGCGGCGTGCACCATGTGGGTGCCCGAATGCCCCTGGGTGGCGCCCCGGCGCCAGCCGGGGTCCACGGCGGCGACGACGGCGTCGCCCTCCACGAATTCCCCGGACTCCACGTTGACCCGATGCACCCAAAGCGTTTTGGCGATCTTCTGCACGTCAGTGACGGCCGCGCGGGCGCTCTCGTTGGCGCCGGTCCCGCTGATGCTGCCCTCGTCGGCGATCTGGCCGCCCGATTCGGCGTACAGCGGGGTGCGGTCCAGCACCAGTTCGACCCGGGCCGCGCCGTCGGTGCCGTGCGCGACCACCGGCACCCGCTTGCCATCGACGAAGATCCCCAAAATCCTTGCCTCGGAAGTCAACTCGTCGAACCCGGTAAACTCGGTGGGCCCGGCGTCGACCAGCTCGCGGTAGGCGCTCAGGTCGGCGTGCGCGTGCTTGCGCGCGGCGGCGTCGGCCTTGGCACGCTGGCGCTGCTGCAGCATCAGCTCGTGAAAGCCGCTCTGGTCGACCTTCAAGCCGGCTTCGGAGGCCATCTCGAGGGTGAGCTCGATCGGGAATCCGTAGGTGTCGTGCAGGGTGAAGGCATCGGAGCCCGAGACCACCTTGGCGCCCGCTGATTTCGTCGCGCTGACCACCTCGTCGAACAACCGCGAACCCGACGCCAGCGTCCGGTTGAAGGCCGTCTCTTCGGCCACCGCGATCCGCCTGATCCGGTCGAAGTCGGTGACGAGTTCGGGATACGACGGGCCCATCGAGTCCCGCACGGTGGCCATCAGGTCGCCGACGATCGGCTCCTCGATGCCCAGCAGTTTGGCCGACCGGATCACCCGGCGCAGCAGCCGGCGCAGCACGTAGCCGCGCCCGTCGTTGCCGGGGCTGACGCCGTCGCCGATCAGGATCGCCGCGGTGCGGCTGTGGTCGGCGATGACGCGGTAGCGCACGTCGTCGTCGTGGTTTCCCTCGTCATAGCCGCGCGGCGCACGCGCCGCGACCAGATCGATGATCGGCCGCAGCAGGTCGGTTTCGTAGACGTTGTGCACGCCCTGCAGGACCAGCGCGATCCGCTCGACGCCCATGCCGGTGTCGATGTTCTTGCGCGGCAGCGGCCCGAGGATGGCGTAATCCTCCTTGCTGCTGCCCTCGCCGCGCTCGTTCTGCATGAACACCAGGTTCCAGACCTCGAGATAGCGGTCCTCGTTGGCAATGGGACCGCCCTCGGGGCCGAACTCGGGCCCGCGGTCGTAGTAGATCTCCGACGACGGCCCGCACGGTCCGGGAATGCCCATCGACCAGTAGTTGTCGGCCATGCCGCGGCGCTGGATCCGCTCGGCGGGCAATCCGGCGATCTCCTGCCAGAGCTCCACGGCCTCGTCGTCGTCGTGAAACACGGTGGCCCACAGCCGATTCGGGTCCAGGCCGTAGCCGCCGTCGGCGATGGGATCGGTCAGCAGCGACCAGGCCAGCTCGATCGCGCGGCGCTTGAAATAGTCGCCGAACGAGAAGTTGCCGGCCATTTGGAAGAAGGTGTTGTGCCGGGTGGTGATGCCCACCTCGTCGATGTCGGGGGTGCGGATGCACTTCTGGATGCTGGTGGCCGTCGCATACGGCGGGGTGCGCGCGCCCAGGAAGAACGGCACGAACTGAACCATGCCGGCGTTGACGAACAGCAGGTTGGGGTCGTCGAGAATCACCGACGCGCTCGGCACCTCGGTGTGGCCCGCCTTCACGAAATGATCGAGGAATCGCTTCCTGATCTCGTGTGTCTGCACTTCTGGTCCGCTTCTTCCTGTTGCTTCGACTTGCCTTGATCGGGGATTCCCAGCCTAGACAGCTAGCCCTCCAGGAAGCTCAACCGCACCGACCGCCGCGGGTTGTCCCGGTTGAGGTCGACCAGCACGATGCTTTGCCAGGTGCCCAGCTGGGGGTCGCCGCTGGCGACCGGCACCGTCACCGACGGCGCCACGATGGCCGGCAGCACATGGTCGGCCCCGTGGCCCGCCGAGCCGTGCGCGTGCCGGTAGCGGTCGTCGCGCGGCAACAGCCGTTCCAGCGTGTCGACCAGATCGTCGTCGGAGCCGGCGCCGGTCTCGATGATCGCGACCCCGGCCGTCGCGTGCGGGACGAACACGTTGCACAGGCCGTCGCCGTAGCTGAAGCAGAATCGCCGCACCGCGTCGGTCAGGTCGACGACGCGGCGGCGAGCGGTGTCCACCTCCAACACATCGGTATGCACCCGCTCCAGCCTACGGCGCCCACACCCGCGGCGCCCATTGCGGCGGATTACCCCCGAGGAGGAAAGTATCTGGTGGGACCGGTGGCGCCCACCGGGGCCCGGAGAGATACCAGCCCCGACACGGGAGGCTCGACCATGTACGCACGCTCTACCACCATCCAGGCCCAACCGCTTTCGGTCGACATCGGCATCGCGCACGTTCGCGGTGTGGTCATGCCCGCTTTGCAGGAGATGAACGGGTATGTCGGGTTGTCGTTGTTGGTGGACCGCCAGTCCGGCAGATGCATCGCCACCAGCGCCTGGCAGACGATGGAGGCTATGCGCGCCAGCGCCGAGCGGGTGGCGCCGGTACGGGATCGCGCCGCGCTGATGTTTGACGGCAGCGCCAAGGTCGAAGAGTGGGACATCACTTTGCTGCACCGCGACCACCACTCGGCCGACGGGGCGTGCGTGCGGGCGACCTGGCTCAAGGTGGTGCCGGACCAGCTGAGCCGTTCGCTGGACTTCTACCGGATGGCGGTGCTCCCGGAGATGGAGAAGCTCGACGGGTTCTGCAGCGCCAGCCTGATGGTCGATCACCCCGCGTGCCGCCGGGCGGTGTCCTGCTCGACGTTCGACAGCATGGACGCGATGGCCCGCAACCGCGACCGCGCCACCGAGTTGCGCAGCAGGCGCGTCCGCGACCTGGGTGCCGAGGTGGTGGACGTGGCCGAGTTCGAGCTGGCGATCGCCCACCTGCGGGTGCCCGAGCTGGTCTAGGTCTTACGGCAGCGCGTCCCCCGGGAACCCGCGGCAGGGGTGCACCTGGTAGGTGAAGACCCCCGCCGCGACCCCCGGGTCGTCGTCCATCAGGGCGGCGGTCTCCTCGACCGTCGCGGCGAAAACCCCGATGCCGCACACGTCGGACTCATCGGTGACCGGCAGCACCACCGCCAGCACCCCGTCGTCGCGCAGGCCGAAGTTGCGCCGGCCGTGCTCCCAGATGAGCCCCGGTGACGACTCGTCGCCGAACCTCGGGCCGCGCTGGAGGATCACGACGCTGTAGGGCTTGGCGGTCGGCAGCAGCCGGCCCATCTCCTCGTCGGTAAACGTCTTCATCAGGACCGTCCCCTCTTGCGGATGATCGCGCGCAGCCGGTCCAGCCGGCCGGCCAGCTCGCGTTCGCCGCCGCGGCCGGTGGGCCGATAGTAGTCCACGCCCACCAGTTCGTCCGGCGGATATTGTTGCGCCACAACGCCGTCGGGATCGTCGTGGGAGTACCTGTAGCCCTGGGCGTTGCCCAGCCCCGCGGCACCGGAGTAGTGCCCGTCGCGCAGGTGGGGCGGCACCAGCCCGGCCTTGCCCGCCCTGATGTCGTCCATCGCCGCCGCCAGCGCTGCGGTGACCGCGTTCGACTTCGGCGCGGTGGCCAGGTGGATGGTGGCGTGCGCCAGCGTCAGCTGGGCCTCGGGCATGCCGATCAGCTGCACGGTCTGGGCGGCGGCGACCGCGGTCGGCAGCGCGGTCGGGTCGGCCAGGCCGACGTCCTCGCTGGCCAGGATCATCAGCCGGCGCGCGACGAACCGCGGATCCTCCCCGGCGATGAGCATGCGGGCCAGATAGTGCAGCGCGGCGTCGACGTCGGAGCCGCGCACCGACTTGATGAAGGCGCTGACGACGTCGTAGTGCTGGTCGCCGTCGCGGTCGTAACGCACCGCGGCCTTGTCCAGGGACTGCTCGACGGTCTCGACGC
>NZ_LT546237.1:420541-423140 GCF_900078675.2 Mycobacterium interjectum | reverse complement strand
TGGGCTCGACCACCACCACCACCAACTCCGACGGCTACGCCACCACCACCGCGAACATCAGCGCCGCCGGGCTGGCCGTCATGATCGTCGGCTACATACTCGTCTACGCGATCGGCATCTTCGCCCAGGCCGCCTACCTGAGCGGATGTCTCGACCTCGCCGACGGACGGCCGGTCAGCGTCGGCTCGTTCTTCAAGCCGCGCAACCTCGGCATGGTGATCCTCGCCGGGATCATCGTCGGGATCCTGACCTCGATCGCCTCGGCCTGCTTCGTCCTGCCCGGCCTCATCGTGGGCCTCTTCGCGCAGTTCACCATCCCGTTCGTCATCGATCGGTCGCAGAACGCGATCGACGCGTTGAAGTCGAGCTTTTCGACCGTCTCGTCGAACTTCGGCAACGCCCTGCTGGCGTGGCTGGTGCAGATGGCCGCGGTCGTCGTCGGTGCGGTGCTGTGCGGCGTGGGGCTGCTGGTCGGCGGACCCGTCGCCGCGCTGGTCCTGACCTACAGCTACCGCAAGCTTTCCGGCGGCCAGGTGGTCCCGCTGGAGCAGCCGGGCGGCGGCTACCAGGCCGGACCGCCACCCGGCGCGCCGCCGGGCCCGCAGTTCGGGTAGGCACGGCCGGCGAATCTCGCTGCGCTGCAGCCTTGTGGCGCTTGTGATGAGATCAGCGGGTGACCATCAAAGTTGCGCTGGAGCACCGCACCAGCTACACCTTTGACCGGCTGGTCCGGGTGTACCCGCACGTGGTGCGGCTGCGCCCGGCGCCCCACTCCCGCACGGCCATCGAGGCGTATTCGTTGCGGGTCGAGCCGAGCGACCACTTCGTCAACTGGCAGCAGGACGCGGTGGGCAACTTCCTTGCCCGGCTGGTGTTTCCGAATCCGATGACCCGGCTGACCATCACCGTCGGGCTCATCGCCGACCTGAAGGTGATCAACCCGTTCGACTTCTTCATCGAGGATTGGGCGGAGACCTGGCCCGCCGGCGGGTGGAGCTATCCCAAGGCGCTGGCCGACGACCTCAAGCCCTACCTGCGGCCCGTCGACGAGGACGGCCCGGATTCTGAAGGGTCGGGCCCCGGCGAGCTGGTGCGGGCGTGGGTGCAGAACTTCACCGTGCGCGACGGCACCCGCACCATTGACTTCCTGGTCGCGCTCAACCGCGCCGTCAACGCCGACGTCGCCTACAGCCTGCGGATGGAACCCGGTGTGCAGACACCGGATTTCACGTTGCGCAACGGGGTCGGCTCGTGCCGGGACTCGGCGTGGCTGCTGGTTTCGATCCTGCGCCAGCTGGGGCTGGCCGCCCGGTTCGTGTCCGGCTACCTGGTGCAGCTGGCGTCCGATGTCGAGGCGCTCGACGGCCCGTCCGGACCCGCCGCCGACTTCACCGATCTGCACGCGTGGGCCGAGGTGTACATCCCCGGCGCGGGCTGGATCGGGCTGGACCCGACGTCGGGGCTGTTCGCCGGCGAGGGTCACATCCCGCTGGCGGCCACGCCGCACCCGGCGACCGCGGCGCCGATCAGCGGCGGCACCGAACCCTGCGGATCGACGCTGGAGTTTTCCAACACCGTCACCCGCGTGCACGAGGACCCCCGCGTCACCTTGCCCTACCCCGACGAGGCCTGGCGGGTGATCTGCGACGTCGNCCCGCCGGCCGGTTACCCGCCGCAGCCCGGCTACGGCGCCCCGCCCGGCCCGCCGGGCCCGCAGTTCAGCGTGGGCGAGGCGTTCAGCTGGGCGTGGGGCAAGTTCACCCAGAACGCCATGCCACTGGTGGTGTCCGCCCTCATCTACGGGTTGGTGTTCGGCGCCGCCTACGCCCTGATCCCGGTCGGCGGCAGCATGGGCTCGACCACCACCACCACCAACTCCGACGGCTACGCCACCACCACCGCGAACATCAGCGCCGCCGGGCTGGCCGTCATGATCGTCGGCTACATACTCGTCTACGCGATCGGCATCTTCGCCCAGGCCGCCTACCTGAGCGGATGTCTCGACCTCGCCGACGGACGGCCGGTCAGCGTCGGCTCGTTCTTCAAGCCGCGCAACCTCGGCATGGTGATCCTCGCCGGGATCATCGTCGGGATCCTGACCTCGATCGCCTCGGCCTGCTTCGTCCTGCCCGGCCTCATCGTGGGCCTCTTCGCGCAGTTCACCATCCCGTTCGTCATCGATCGGTCGCAGAACGCGATCGACGCGTTGAAGTCGAGCTTTTCGACCGTCTCGTCGAACTTCGGCAACGCCCTGCTGGCGTGGCTGGTGCAGATGGCCGCGGTCGTCGTCGGTGCGGTGCTGTGCGGCGTGGGGCTGCTGGTCGGCGGACCCGTCGCCGCGCTGGTCCTGACCTACAGCTACCGCAAGCTTTCCGGCGGCCAGGTGGTCCCGCTGGAGCAGCCGGGCGGCGGCTACCAGGCCGGACCGCCACCCGGCGCGCCGCCGGGCCCGCAGTTCGGGTAGGCACGGCCGGCGAATCTCGCTGCGCTGCAGCCTTGTGGCGCTTGTGATGAGATCAGCGGGTGACCATCAAAGTTGCGCTGGAGCACCGCACCAGCTACACCTTTGACCGGCTGGTCCGGGTGTACCCGCACGTGG
>NZ_LT546237.1:413231-420338 GCF_900078675.2 Mycobacterium interjectum | reverse complement strand
TGCACCGCCGCGACGACGACCTGGGCTGGGCCAGCGCGAACTGGCGGCTGCGCCGCGGCCGGATCGTGTTGCTGGAAGGCGATTCCCCGGCGGGTCTGCGGCTGCCGCTGGATTCGATCAGCTGGCGGCCGCCCCGGCCGAGGTTCGACGCCGATCCCCTGGCTGCGGGAGGCGAGCTCGCGGCGGACGCCGCGAGTGCCGCCGTCGTCACCGAACCCGGCGACGCGCCGCCGACCGCGATGGTCGCCGAGGTCCGCCGTGGGCTGCTGTACGTCTTCCTGCCGCCCACCGAGGCCCTGGAACACTTCGTGGACCTCGTCGCCCGGGTCGAGGCCGCCGCGGCCAAGGCGGACTGCCCGGTGGTGGTCGAGGGCTACGGCCCGCCGCCGGACCCGCGGCTGAGGTCGGTGACGATCACCCCCGACCCGGGCGTCATCGAGGTCAACGTGCCGCCCACCGCCAGCTTCGCCGAACAGACACAGCTGCTTCAGAGCCTCTACGAACAGGCTCGCCTGGCCCGGCTGTCCACCGAGTCGTTCGACGTCGACGGCACCCACGGCGGCACCGGCGGCGGCAACCACATCACGCTCGGCGGCGTGACGCCCGCGGACTCGCCGCTGCTGCGCCGCCCCGACCTGCTGGTCTCGCTGCTGACCTACTGGCAGCGCCACCCGTCGCTGTCCTACCTGTTCGCCGGGCGATTCGTCGGCACCACGTCCCAGGCCCCGCGGGTCGACGAGGGGCGCGCCGAGGCGCTCTACGAGCTCGAGATCGCGTTCGCCGAGATCGCTCGGCTATGCGCCGGCGGGGCCGCCAAGCCGTGGGTGACCGACCGCGCCCTGCGGCACCTGCTCACCGACATCACCGGCAACACCCATCGCGCCGAGTTCTGCATCGACAAGCTCTACAGCCCCGACAGCCCCCGCGGCAGGCTCGGCCTGCTGGAGCTGCGCGGCTTCGAGATGCCGCCGCACCTGCGCATGGCGATGGTGCAGTCGCTGCTGGTGCGCTCGCTGGTGGCGTGGTTCTGGGACGAACCGCTGCGCGCCCCGCTGATCCGGCACGGCGCCAACCTGCATGGACGATACCTGTTGCCGCACTTCCTGATTCACGACATCGCCGACGTCGCCGCCGACCTGCGCGCGCACGGCATACCCTTCGAGACCAGCTGGCTGGATCCGTTCACCGAGTTCCGCTTCCCGCGCATCGGCACCGCGGTCTTCGACGGCGTGGAGATCGAGCTGCGCGGGGCGATCGAACCGTGGAACACCCTCGGCGAGGAGTCCACCGCCACCGGCACCGCGCGCTACGTCGACTCGTCGGTCGAACGCATCCAGATTCGCATCATCGGCGCCGACCGCCACCGCTACCTGGTGACGGCCAACGGCTACCCGGTGCCGCTGCTGGCCACCGACATCCCCGACATCCACGTCGGTGGCGTGCGGTTCAAGGCCTGGCAGCCGCCCAGCGCGCTGCACCCGACCATCAGCACCGACGTCCCCCTGCAGTTCGAGCTGGTCGACCTCACCACCGGGACGTCGCGCGGCGGCTGCACCTACCACGTCGCCCACCCCGGCGGCCGCGCCTACGACGAGCCGCCGGTCAACGCCGTCGAGGCCGAGTCGCGCCGCGCCCGCCGCTTCGAGGCGACCGGCTTCACCCCGGGCAAGCTCGACCTGGCCGCCATCCGGGAGCGTCAGGCCAGGATCCTCACCGACATCGGCGCGCCGGGCATGCTCGATCTGCGGCGCGTCCGTACCGTGCAGCAGTAATGGCGCTTCCCAACATGGCAACCGACACCGGCGGCCACTACGACGGCGACCGGCTGCTGGCCGGGTACCGGACCGCGCGGGCCCAGGAGGCGCTCTTCGACCTGCGGCACGGCCCGGGGATCGGCTACGACGAGTTCGTCGACGGCGAGGGCAACGTGCGGCCGGCGTGGTCGGAGCTGGCCGACGCCGTCGCGGACCGCGGCCGGGCCGGACTCAACCGGCTGCGCTCGGTGGTGGACAGCCTGGTCGACAACGACGGCATCACCTACACCGAGGTCGATTCGGGCCGCGACGGTCACGCCCCGGAGCCCCGGCCCTGGCGGCTGGACGCCCTGCCGATCGTGCTCTCCGCGGCCGACTGGGAAACGCTGGAGGCCGGGCTGGTGCAGCGGTCGCGCCTGCTCGACGCCGTGCTCGCCGATCTGTACGGGCCGCGCACCCTGCTCACCGAGGGCGCCCTGCCGCCGCAGCTGGTCTTCGGGCACCCAGGTTACGTGCGGCCCGCCAACGGAATCGAGGTTCCCGGACACCACCAGCTCTTCATGCACGGCTGCGACATCAGCCGGCAGCCGGACGGCGGCTTCCAGGTCAACGCCGACTGGACGCAGGCGCCCTCGGGCGCCGGGTACGCGCTGGCCGACCGGCGCGTGGTGGCGCACTCGATCCCGGACCTTTACGAAAGGATCGCGCCGCGACCCACGACACCGTTCGCCCAGGCGTTGCGGCTGGCGCTCATCGACGCCGCGCCCGACGTCGCGCAGGACCCCGTCGTCGTGGTGCTCAGCCCCGGTATCTACTCGGAGACCGCCTTCGACCAGGCGTATCTGGCCACCCTGCTGGGCTTCCCGCTGGTGGAGAGCGCGGACCTGGTGGTGCGCGACGGCAAGCTGTGGATGCGCTCGCTGGGCACGCTCAAGCGCGTCGACGTGGTCCTGCGCCGGGTCGATGCCCAGTACACCGATCCGCTGGATCTGCGCGCCGATTCCCGCCTCGGTGTGGTCGGCCTGGTGGAGGCGCAGCACCGGGGGACGGTGACGGTCGTCAACACGCTGGGCAGCGGCATCCTGGAAAGCCCCGGGCTGCTGCGGTTTCTGCCCGAACTGGCCGAGCGGCTGCTCGGCGAGGAGCCGCTGCTGCACACCCCGCCGGTCTACTGGGGCGGCGTGGCGAGCGAGCGTTCGCACCTGCTGGCCAACCTGTCCTCGCTGTTGATCAAGTCGACCGTCGGCGGGAATACCCTTGTCGGGCCGACGCTTTCGTCCGCTCAGCTCGCCGAGCTGGCCGCGCGCATCGAGGACATGCCGTGGCAGTGGGTCGGCCAGGAGCTGCCGCAGTTCTCGTCGGCGCCCACCGACAATGCCGGCGTGTTGTCGTCGGCCGCTGTCGGGATGCGGTTGTTCACCGTCGCCCAGCGCGGCGGCTACGCTCCGATGATCGGCGGCGCGGGCTACGTGCTGGCCCCCGGGCCGGCCGCCTATACGTTGAAAACCATTGCGGCGAAGGATGTCTGGGTGCGCCCGACGGAGCGCGCACGGGCCGAGACGATCGCTGTCCCCTCTTTGCAACCCTCGGGTCTAGAACCGGCGAAGACCGCGGCGGGCACCTGGGGCGTCAGCTCGCCGCGCGTGCTGTCCGATCTGTTCTGGATGGGCCGCTACGGCGAGCGCGCCGAGCAGATGGCCCGGCTGCTCATCGTCGCCCGCGATCGCTTCCACGTCTACCGGCACCACCAGGACATCGAGGAGAGCGAATGCGTGCCGGTGCTGCTGGCCGCGCTGGGCCGAATCACCGGCAACGACAACAGGTTTGGGAGCGATGGCGCCGAGATGATCGCCGTCGCCCCCTCGACGCTGTGGTCGCTGACCGTGGATCCCAACCGGCCCGGATCCCTGGTGCAGTCCGTGGAGGGGCTGGCGCTGGCCGCCCGCGCGGTGCGCGACCAGTTGTCCAACGACACCTGGACGGTGCTGGCGGGGGTGGAGCGCGCGATTGCGCTGCGGCCGGAGCCGCCGGACTCCCTGGCCGAAGCCGACGCCCTGCTCGCGTCGGCCCAGGCGCAGACGCTGGCCGGGATGCTGACGCTGTCGGGGGTGGCCGGCGAGTCGATGGTGCGCGACGTCGGCTGGACGATGATGGACATCGGCAAACGCATCGAGCGCGGCCTGTGGCTGACCGCGCTGTTGCGGGCCACCGTGACCGATGTCCGCGGCGCGCCCGCCGAGCAAACGATCATCGAGGCGACGCTGGTGGCGTGCGAATCGTCGGTGAGCTACCGGCGCCGCACCGTCGGCAAGGTCAGCGTGGCCGCCGTGGCCGAGCTGATGCTGTACGACATCAGCAACCCGCGGTCGCTGCTGTATCAGCTGGAGCGGCTGCGGACCGACCTCAAGGACCTGCCGAGCTCGTCGGGGTCGTCGCGCCCCGAGCGGCTGGTCGAGGAGGTCGGGACGCTGTTGCGCCGGTCGCACCCCGAACAGCTGGAAGCGGTCAGCGGCGGGCGCCGCGCGGTGCTGGCCGAACTGCTCGACGCCATCCACTCCGAGCTGCGCGACCTGGCCGAGGTCATCACCGAGACGCAGTTGCGGCTGCCGGGCGGTATCCAGCCGCTGTGGGGCCCCGACGAACGCCGCGTCATGCCGGCCTAGCCCCCGCGACTATCCCGCGATGGTGGCCGGCCCGCTCAGCGCCGACGTCACCTCGTCAATCACGTCGTGGATGAACTGCATCTTGTCCAGCACGGCCACCGGCAGCACGAACGGGTACAGGTCGTCGTGTCCCATCGAGCGGTTCACCATGTTCAGCGACCAGGACACCGGCAGCCACATCTCGATGATGGTCGGAAAGGCGCTGGGGCCCAACGGCGTACGGTCGAAGGTCGCCGACGCCGGCGCGAACGCGCACCACGCCGCGGTGTCCAGGGTGTCGCGGATGTGCAGGTAGTGGGCGAACGTCTCGGCCCAATCCTCGGCGGCGTGCATGGTCGCGTATGACGACACGAAGCTTTCCTGCCAACCCTCGGGCGCGCCCTCGTTGTAGTGCCGGTCAAGCGCCGCTTGGTAATCCGCGTCGGGATCGCCGAACAGTTCGTTGAACCGCGCCACGTATTCGCTCGACGGGGTGATCAGCCGGTAGAAGTAGTAGTGCCCGACCTCGTGGCGAAAGTGCCCGAGCAGCGTCCGGTAGGGCTCGTCCATCTCGACCCGCAGCTGCTCGCGGTGCACGTCGTCGCCCTCGGCCAGATCGATTGTGATGATGCCGTTCTCGTGGCCGGTGAGCACCTTCTCGTGCGCGCTGGACAGCAGGCGAAAGCCCAGTCCGTAGTCCGGGTCGCGGTCGCGGCCGATGATCGGCAGCTTCATTTCGTGCAGCTCGGCAACCAGCCGCCGCTTGGCCGCCTCGGCGCGGGCGAACGCCCCCAGGCCGTCGGTGTCCGCGTCGTTGGGGCGCTCCAGCGTGAGCGCGCACGCCGCGCACAGGCCGCCGGGAAGGTTGGTCGGGACCAGCCAATTGCATTCGGCCAGATGGCGATTGGCGCACAGCTCGTATTCGGCGGCGCTGACGAACCCGGCGCGGTCGGACTCGTCGCCGGTGGTGATCACCAGCAGGGCCATCTGCTCGAGCGAGAACCCCAGCGCGCTGCCGCACGCCAGGCAGGTGGAGTTCTCGAACGTCAGGCGCTGGCCGCAGTTGGGGCAGTGGAAGTCACGCATGCAGCACGTCGCCTTCGAAGGGCACCACATCGACGGCGACGTCGATCACGCTGCGCTCGGAGTTGGTGTAGATGATGCCGCGCAGCGGCGGGACGTCGGCGTAGTCGCGCCCGCGCCCCACGATGATGTACCGCTCGTCGACCAGCTGGTCGTTGGTGGGATCGAGCCCCAGCCACTCGAACCGGCCCGGCTCCTGCGGGGTCCACACCGCCGCCCAGGCGTGGGTGGCGTCGATACCGATCATCCGATCCTTTCCCGGGGGCGGGTCGGTGGCCAGATAACCGGACACGTAGCTGGCCGCCAGACCGTTGGCGCGCAGGCAGGCGATCGCCAGCCTCGCAAAGTCCTGGCATACCCCTTCCCGGGCCGCCAGAACCTCGTTGACCCCGGTGGAAATCGTCGTCGAGCCCGAGCGGTAGGTGAAGTCGGCGAAAATCCGCGACGTGAGATCGCGCAGCACCTCGACCAGGGGGCGCTCGGGCGCGAAACTGGGCGCCGCGTACTCGCGCACCCCGTCCGTGATCTCCGGCGGGTCCAGGTCGAGGGCGAACTCGGTCGCCAGCGCTCCCCTGCGTCCGGCCGGGCGGGCGGCCTCCCACGGCAGCAGCGCCGGCCCGCTGCTGTAGCGCTGTAGGGGCGGCGGATACACGTCGACGATGGAGTCGCTGGTGATCGTCAGGGTCTGGTGCGGCTCGGTGACGTGGAAGTAGGAGCTGACGTTGCCGTAGCTGTCGACGCTGGTGGAGCTGTCGGCCGGGGCCGGGTCGATGGTCAGCACGTGCGCGACACACCGCTGGCGTTGCGAGTCCCGCGGCGTGAGGAAGCCGCGACCATAAGAGCTGGTCACGACGTCGGAGTAGCGGTATTCGGTGCGGTGGGTGACCCGGTGCCGACGGGCATCACCTTCCGGCAAAGCTTCTGACACAAGGCTGATCCCACCACACTCCGTTTGCCGATCGCGAGCCAAGCGCGCCATGTCGGGAGCACAATCGAAAGCGTGGCCACGTGGAACGACGTCGCCCGCATCGTTGGTGAGCTGGCACTTACCTCCGAGCCGTCACCGCACGAGTGGCGGGTCGGCAAGAAGTTGCTGGCGTGGGAGCGGCCACTGCGACCGTCGGATCGCGAGGCGCTGGCGGACAGCGGGGTCGAGGCGCCCGAGGGCGACATCCTCGGGGTGCGGGTCTCCGACGAGGGCGTCAAGTTCGCGTTGATCGCCGACGAGCCCGGGGTCTACTTCACCACACCGCATTTCGACGGCTATCCGGCGGTGCTGATCAGGCTGGGCGAGATCGGGGTGCGCGATCTCGTGGAGGTGATCACCGAGGCCTGGCTGACGCAGGCGCCGCGGAAACTCGTCCAGGAGTACCTGGCCGATTCGCTATGAGCGCAGGTCGACGACCCGCTGCAGGTCGTCGACGCAGGCCGCGACGGCGTCGGCGAGCACCGCCTGGGTCCTCTCGCGGGCGAGCGCGTGCAGCTCCGAGGCGTGATGGCGTGCGGACGCGGTGTAGGCGCACGCCCCGGCGGGGTCGGAGTCGGCCAGGGCGGCCGCGGCCGCGAGCACCACCAGCGCGCTGTGTGCGGGCCGGGGAAGCCGGGGGCACCCGTCGGCGCCGGGCGCG
>NZ_LT546237.1:385391-413137 GCF_900078675.2 Mycobacterium interjectum | reverse complement strand
GGCGGCCCGCACGGCGTCGCGCAGGCCCCAGCGCCGCGGCGCGATGTGTACGACCTGGCGGGCGGTGGTGCGCGCCTCGATGAGCCCGCCGAGCTGCCCGTGCACCCGGTCGACGGCCGACAGCGGCCAGTCCGGCGGGGCCTGCCGGCGCCCGGCGGCGAATTCGGCGGCGCGGGTCAGGACGCCGTGCAGGACACCCAGAACGCCGACGCGCGCACTGCGCAGCACCCGCAGCGGGTCGGCCGGGAACAGCAGCACGGCGAACACGATCGCCACCACGCCGCCGATCAGCGCGTCGTAGAGGCGCTCCAGCGCGACGTTGCTGCGGTACAGGGCCAGCACCAGGATCGCCGAGACGGCGGTCTGGTTGGCGAACATCATCCCCTGCCCGATGAAGCCGTGGCCGATGAACACCGCGGCGAACAGCGCGATCAGCGCGGCGATGCCGATCGCCAGCGCCCCGGGCCCGAGCACCGCCTGCACCAGCGCGCCCACCCCGATCCCCAGGGTCACGCCGATCATCATCTGCACGGCGCGTTGCGCGCGCAGCACGTTGCTGATCGACAGCGAGACGGCGGCCGCGATGGGCGCGAAGAACGGCTGGGGGTGGTGCAGCACGTCGTGGGCGAGGTACCAGGACAGGCCCACGGCGACGGACGCCTGCACCAGCGTGAACCACACGGCCCGGAGCCGTTTGATGCCCGCGCGCGCGGCGTTCACCGCCGTCAGGCCGGCTGCAACTCGAACAGCGGAATGACCCTGCTGGTCTTGGACTGGTACTCGGCGAACCCGGGTGCGGCGGCGGCGACCTTCTCGAAGAGCGCGTCGCGCTCGGCGGAC
Source organism: Mycobacterium interjectum (assembly GCF_900078675.2). Taxonomy (GTDB): domain Bacteria; phylum Actinomycetota; class Actinomycetes; order Mycobacteriales; family Mycobacteriaceae; genus Mycobacterium; species Mycobacterium interjectum. Next base: position 412,297 of record NZ_LT546237.1, on the reverse strand, counting down.
GGCAGCTCGTGGGCGGTCACGTCGAACGCATCCGTACCGATCTCCACGTGCGCCGCCGGGTTGGCCCGCAGGTTGTGCACCCAGGCCGGGCTGACGGGGGCGCCGGCGAACGAGCCGATGATGATCAGCTTGCCGTCGATGCGGAAGTAGGCCAGCGGGTTGACCCGGGGCTGGCCCGACTTGGCGCCGGTGGTGGTGAGCAGCAACAGGTTGGCGCCCTCGAACTGGCCGCCGACCTTGCCGTCGTTGGCGCGGAATTCGTCGATGATGCTCGTGTTGAACGCGTTGATGGTGCCGGTGTCAGGCATTTCTTCGGTCATGCCCGCACAACCTTCTCGGGCTTGGCGTCTATTCCGGACTCCCCTCAGGGCGTTTGTACAAGTTTGCTGTGTTTGGTGCGTGAGGACTCCGCAGCTCACAGCGTTAGCTTCGTTAGTTGGCAACAGTCGTGTATGCGACTACTGCGGACCAACTGCGAACCAAGCTGCACCGTACCCCGCGGTGCCGGCTCATCAAGAATGGAAGGCGCAACCCACATGGCCACGACACCCAACCTGCCTGTCCCGCCTGACGCGATCGGTCGCATCGACGACTGGGAGCATTGGAGCCACGACGTTCAACAGCGCATGTTCACGTCATGGGAACACCCCGACTGCGAAGTGTCGATCTTCGGATTCCAATTCAGCGACGGCCGCATCGAGCGACACATCGTGGAAATAGGCAGCGACAACGGAATGACCGCCGCGCGGGCGCAGCAGCGCGCGGCCGCCCTCCTCGAGGCCGCCGACAAGCTCAACGGGCTCGCGCCGTGACCTGGCGCTACCGGCGGTCCAAGAGCTTCGGGCCGCTTCGGCTCACGTTCACGCGCCGCGGCGTCCTCGACCAGCTTCTGCGGCCGCTTCCTCCGGTACAGCGCCGGCGCCGACGGCAAGATCCGCCGCACCGAACGCATACCCGACACCGGCCTCTACAACGTCGTCGATTGACCGCCCGTACGCCGCCAAAGCCATCACCGGCCTGTCCTGAGCCCGAAAGGTATCGAAACAATGGCACTCTCGTTTGACGACACACAGTCCGCGGTGCTGCTGACGCTGCTCGGCTTGCCCGAGGACACCGACGACGCCGACCTGGTGGTCGAAACCGTGCGCGATGCGATCCTGCCGGCGCCGGTCACCGATGACAGCGCGGCACCGTCGGCGGTCGCCGCCGCCGCCAAGCGGCACGGCCTCGACGTCCTCGACCACGACACCCACGAAGCGCTCAAGCTCGACGCCGCCGAAGGCCGCCGCCTCAAACCTGACTTTTATCACCGTTGCGGGTTTGGCGACTTCGTAAAGCTCTGACCTGGCGGTTGAGTGTTCTCCTGGTGCGGATTTGTGCACTAGGGCTGGCCTCGTAGGGTGCCTTGGTGGCGTATGTGCGCACGGTGAAGACCTCCTCGGGTGCCACGGCGGTGCAGATCGTGTGGTCGACGCGGCGTGGGTCACGCAAGATCGAGCACCTGGGCTCGGCCCATGACGTTGCGGGGGTGGCCGCGCTGAAGGCTGCGGCTGCTCAGCGGCTGGCCGCCGGGCAGGCCCAGTTGGATCTTGGGCTGGCGGCGCGCTCGCAGTCCGAGCCGTTGCCGATCACCTCTTCGAAGGCCGCTCATCTGTGGGATGCACTGTGTGCTGCCTACGAGATCCTCGGGTTCGACGAGGCTGCCGACGGCGATGCGGCGTTTCGCCAGCTGGTGCTCGCACGGATCATTGAGCCGACCAGCAAGGCCGATTCCCTGCGCGTCATCGAGGAGACCGGCATCGCGCCGGTGTCGTATCCGACGCTCAACCGCCGGCTGCCGGTGTTCGCCAAACCCAGTTTCCGGCAAGCGCTTTCGGCCATGTGTGCTTCTCATGCCCGGTTGGGCCGGGCCAGCTTGGTGCTCTACGACGTGACCACCCTGCACTTTGAGACCGACGCAGGTGACGGTTTCCGTGAGCCCGGGTTTTCAAAGGAGCGCCGCCTCGATCCGCAGATCACTCTCGGACTGCTCACCGATGCCACCGGGTTCCCGCTGACGGTGGCAGCCTTCGAAGGCAACAAGGCCGAGACGGCGACGATGGTGCCGGTGATCAACGCGTTCAAGACCGCCCACCAGCTCAGCGATGTCACCGTGGTCGCTGACGCCGGAATGATCTCTGAAGCCAATCAGGTGGCTCTTCAGGCCGCGGGGTTGTCGTTCATCCTGGGCGCCCGCATTCCGTATCTGCCCGATGTGGTGCGCGAATGGCGCAACAAACACCCCGACGACGCGATCCCCGATGGGCTGGTGGTGACCCAGCCCTGGCCATCGACCTCCACGGAGAAGACCCGGGGCATCCCGGATCGGGTGACCCACTACCAGTACCGCCACGACCGAGCCCGGCGCACCCTGCGGGGTATTGACGAACAAGTCCGCAAGGCCGAACGTGCCGTTGACGGGCACGCCCCGGTCAAACGAAACCGCTACATCCAACTCTCGGGAGCGACAAAGTCGGTGAACCGGACGTTGGAAGCCAAGTCCCGCGCACTGGCCGGATGGAAGGGCTACACCACCAACCTCACCGGACAACCCGCGGCGTTCGTCATCAACGCCTACCACCAGCTGTGGCGCGTCGAGAAGAGCTTTCGGATGTCCAAGCACGACCTACAAGCCCGACCGATCTACCACCGCACCCGCGACTCCATCGAGGCGCACCTGAGCGTGGTGTTCGCCGCAATGGCCGTATCCCATTGGATAGAGCACCAAACCGGTTGGAGCATCAAGAAATTCGTCCGCAACGCCCGGCGCTACCGCACCGTCACCATCCAAGCCGGCAGCCACACGCTGACCGCCGCCGAACCACCGCCGGCCGACCTCGCCGAAGTCCTCGCCACAATCCACGGCCTACGTGCGCACTAGCCTGATAAAAGTCAGGTCAAAGCCGCCGCCGCCCACGCCGACGTCGAGGCTAAAGTCGATAACGCGATCGGCAAAGGCAAAATCACGCCCGGCCGGCGCAAGCACTGGGTGAGCCTGCTGTCCGCGGATCCAGGAATGCACGACGTTTTGGCCTCGATTCCCAACGAAACCGCCATACCCATGTCCGAAATCGGCCACTCCGCAGCCGAATCCGACACCCAGCTCACACCCGACGGCGTGCCACAATGGTTCTACTGATCAGCGATCACTGGATCCTGTCGTGCTTCGCCAAATTGTGGCGCGCACACATCAATTGGATGTTTTCGGCTATTAAGGACGCGACGATCCTCTTCGACGCGGTCGTCGTAAGGCGCGCCGGGGCGCCGGCTCATCAAGATGATGCTGGGCTTGCCGCTGCTGCCAAAGTTCATCCCGCGCTGTAGGTTGACCCCTTCCTCACGACACATATCCAAGTAAGAGACAACTTCACTTGGCACAAGCACAGACAGGATCGTAGGCGATGTGCCGCGCGAAACGCGGCCGTCCGGTCGCTTATCAGCGAATCGGCTTGGCACCGCATGGACACCAGAATGGCGGAACTAGGTGGCGGGCCGGAACTCAGTCACGCACATTAAGGATGATGCCAAAGATCGTCAGGACCAGCGCAATTACGCAAAGTACACCGGAAACCCAGAGTATCCACACTGGTGTATGGACATCTGGTGGCACTAAGAGTGCCGTAACAAGGGCAGCGGAGCCAATTGCGCCAAGAACCCCAGCCCCGCTATAGAAGGCCGCTATCTTCGGCCCGGAGTTGAGCGACGTGATAGCGCCCTCGATATCAGACAATTCGACCACTTCGCTGCGCTGCTTATTGGCGCGCTCGATAGCCCTCTTTCCGACTTGAGCGAAGTATTGCTGTGAACCGTTGAGTAACGCCTTTTCTGAATTCTCAGTGAAACCTCGTGCAGTTCCCGTATTTTGCGTAAGAAAAGTGGTCACTTCGGCGGCACCCGTGCCCGAAATCTGTTCAAGCGTCTTGGTCAAGAACTGCGGCAACGCATTCTGTGCCGTCTTGTCAGTGGTGTTCACTCATCACCACCCAGTTCGGACAGCTTCTCGACCGATTTGACTTGCTCCCCGAGGGCATCAGTCATTTCACTCGATAGCCTGCGGTCCGGTCCAGCATGCGGGTCCGATCCGCGTTTGTACCCCTCGAACTCGCGTCTTCGTATGTACATCTTGAGGGCCGTCTGTTCCTCACGCAGCTGACGTGATTTCCTCAGCGCCACGAAGGCGCTGGCCGCCGCGAGCGCCAGCGAGGCGATCGGCACAACTATCGTTGCCACGATGAGCCAATTGTGCGTCATTCCGCAAAGCTATCAGCTTCCGGACGCGCCGATCGACAATCTCAGCAGAGTACGCCAATTACTACTTCGTACGTAGCCTGGCACATCCCCGACGTCGCCAGTCCCCAACGACACCAGTCCCCGACCGACCATTCCCGACGACGACCATTCCCGAGCGCGTGGCTACCCCCCACCGTCCAGGCCGGCCGGCGCCCCGGACGGGACCGATCTCGAGCTCGCCGGCAGCGGGCGGCCCCCGAAAAAAATTCCGACCCCCCGCGCGGCGACTCCGCATGGTAGTCGAAATTTGTTTTTTGGGCGGGCCGAAAACTTTTGGGCCAGCCCAGGCCCCCGAACGCGTGTTCGACTGCCGGGCGGGGTGTACGAGGGTTCAAAGACGTTGCATATCAACATTTTTGGGAACTGCCCGGGGGCGCGCCGGGCTGTGGGCTCGTCGGTTTAGCCTGGCGTAGGTGTCACGCCATGCTGTCCTGGCGGCACGATGCTGAACTGCGGACCACCACCCCCGACCAACGTCGCGCCAGGGATCGTTGGGTGGGGGATCTTTATACCCTCGGCGGCGGAACGCTTGGCGACCTCGATGATGAGTGCGGTCGCCGGCTGGCGGTAGAGCTCGGGCGGCACGCTTCGCAGGTTCGTCTTGCCGTCGGGATCTAGTTCGTCGGGCGTGAAGGCGCCTGCGTCGCCCAGCGCGTTGGGGTTGTCGATCTGGTACTCAAGCCAAGCTGACACCTGCACCCTGATCGTTTGCGGTTGTTGTTGGGTCACGTAAGCGACGGTAGATCCGTCAACGGGTGACTTCAACGACGGGAACCCCCGGGAACTCGGCGCGGACCTTCGCCTCACGTCCGGTCGCGGCCGGCCATTTTTTCACGCACCTCGGCGCGTACGTCCGCCTCCGGGAGCTCGACGCCGGTCATCTCTTTGTACTGCTCGATCACAGACGCGACGGCTTCGTCCTCGGTAAGGCCATCCGGGATCTCGATTCTGCGGTCGAACTTTTCTTTGACCTTGCGTTCAATCTCGCGTGCGATGTCGTCCTCTTCCATGCACGGCACCGTACGGCCTGTGCGGCCTGCGCTGGCGGCGCAACGCCATGGTCGCGTTGTTACCGGTGCGCCTGGGGAGGTTGTTGATAGCTAATGATGCTGGTGTGACTGATGGGGCGATTTTTGGCGTGTCCCTAAGTGACGACACGCTGGTTTGCCGTTACATTGACAATTGCGCTGGTTTAACCTGGCATCGCACAAACGCCTGTTAGGCTCTGCGCACGCTGCTGGGGAGCGGAGAGGGCCGGAATCGAACCGAAAACCTGACAGGGATTTCAACCGCTTCGCAGGCGGAGCCGACTACCAAGTCGGAACCCTCTCCGTTCTCCCCGGCAAGGCTGTAATCAGGCGGGCGTCTCCTGAACCGGAGACGTCCGCCTGACACAAATCTTGCCGCAAACGATCCTAAACACACTCCGCGGACATTCGGGGTCAGGCGCGCCCGTGTCTCGGCGTGTCGCCCGTTTGCCGCCCGTTCGGCCTGATGACGCCAGGGCGGAAATGTGTCCGAATTCGGCGGCCGACCTGTCCCTACCGCCGTCGCCGACGCCAGCGGCCGACCGTCGGCGAAGCGGACAAAAACTACTGCGGACCAGCTGCGGACTGAGAGCCAATGAACGCAAGCAATACGCAGGTCAGCGCAGTTAGCTACGCTCCGGCCGGGCGTCTATTCCGGACTCCTTGCGCTGCTGGGCGGTGATGGGCGCCGGGGCGTCGGTGAGCGGGTCGACGCCGCCGCCGGTCTTGGGGAAGGCGATCACCTCGCGGATAGAGTCGACGCCGGACAGCAGCGCGTTGATCCGGTCCCAGCCGAACGCGATGCCGCCGTGCGGCGGCGCGCCAAACATGAACGCCTCCAACAGGAATCCGAACTTCTCCTGGGCCTCGGCCGCATCGAGGCCCATCACCGCGAACACCCGCTCCTGGATGTCGCGGCGGTGGATACGGATCGAGCCACCGCCGATCTCGTTGCCGTTGCAGACGATGTCGTACGCGTCGGCCAGCACGCCGCCGGGATCCGTGTCGACCGCGTCCTCGAACTGCGGCTTGGGCGAGGTGAACGCGTGATGCACGGCCGTCCACGCCCCGGTGCCCACCGCCACGTCGCCTGCCGCGGTGGCGTCCTCGGCCGGCTCGAACAGCGGCGGGTCGACCACCCACACGAACGCCCACGCGTCCGGGTCGATCAGGCCCAGCCGCTTGGCGATCTCGCCGCGCGCGGCGCCCAGCAGCGCTCGCGACGACTTGGCCGGGCCCGCCGAAAAGAAGATGCAGTCGCCCGGCTCGGCCCCGACGTGGCCGGCCAGCCCGGCGCGCTCGGCGTCGGACAGGTTCTTGGCCACCGGGCCGCCCAGCTCGCCGTCGTCGCCGACCAGCACGTAGGCCAGCCCCCGGTGCCCGCGCTGCTTGGCCCACTCCTGCCAGCCGTCCAGGGTGCGCCGCGGCTGCGACGCCCCGCCCGGCATGACGACCGCCCCGACGTAGGGCGCCTGGAAGACGCGAAACGTGGTGTCGGAGAAGAACTCCGTGCACTCGACGAGCTCGAGCGCGAACCGCATGTCGGGCTTGTCGGAGCCGAACCGGCGCATGGCGTCGGCGTAGCTGATCCGCGGGATCGGCGTCGGGAGCTGATAGCCGATCAGCTCCCACAGCGAGGTCAGGATCTCCTCGGAGACGGCGATGATGTCCTCGGCGTCGACGAAGCTCATCTCCATGTCGAGCTGGGTGAATTCGGGTTGCCGATCGGCGCGGAAATCCTCGTCGCGGTAGCACCGGGCGATCTGGTAGTAGCGCTCCATCCCGGCCACCATCAGCAACTGCTTGAACAGCTGCGGGCTCTGCGGCAGGGCGTAGAACGAGCCCGGGTGCAGGCGGGACGGCACCAGGAAGTCACGCGCCCCCTCCGGGGTCGAGCGGGTGATCGTCGGCGTCTCGATCTCGACGAAGTCGTGCCGCGCCAGCACCGCGCGCGCGGCGGCATTCACCTTGGAGCGCAAGCGAATTGCCGCGGCCGGGCCGTCCCGGCGCAGGTCGAGGTAGCGGTACTTCAGCCGCAGCTCCTCGCCGGCGGGCTCGTCCAGCTGGAACGGCAGCGGCGCGCTCTCCCCCAGCACGGTCAGCGAGGTCGCGTTGACCTCGATCTCGCCGGTCGCGATCTCCGGGTTGGCGTTGCCCTCCGGTCGGACCTCGACGACGCCGGTGACCGCGACGCAGAACTCGGCGCGCAGCCGGTGGGCCTGGGCCAGCACATCAGCCGCGCGGAACACCACCTGGGCGACCCCGGAGGCGTCGCGCAGGTCGATGAAGATGACCCCGCCGTGGTCGCGGCGGCGGGCCACCCAACCGGCCAACGTCACCTGCTGGCCGGCGTCGCTGCTTCTCAGCGAACCGGCGGCGTGGCTGCGCAGCACAAACACTCCCTTTCCCGGCGGTTGGAACGAGTGCCCAGTCTAGAGGGAGGTAATTTCGCTCTTATCGTCACCAACATCGCACTCGTCGGTCCCGGCGCCGTCGGCACGACGGTCGCCGCGCTGTTGCACAAGGCCGGGCATCCGGTGTTGCTGTGCGGCCACACGCCCCGCGACAGCATCGAATTGCGGCCCGACGGCGCCGACCCGATCGTCGTCCCCGGCCCGGTGCACACCGATCCCGGGGAGGTGAGCGGGCCCGTCGACGTCCTGGTGCTGGCGGTCAAGGCCACCCAGAACGACGACGCGGCCGGCTGGCTGGCCCGCCTGTGCGGCGAGCACACCCTCGTCGTGGTGCTGCAGAACGGGGTCGAGCAGGTCGAGCAGGTGCAGCCGCACTGCCCGTCGTCGCCGGTGGTCCCCGGGATCGTCTGGTACGGCGCCGAGACGCAGCCCGAGGGCTGGGTGCGGTTGCGCACCGAGGCGCGGCTGGTGCTGCCATCGGGACCCGCGGCGGAAAGCGTCGCCGAGCTGCTGCGCGGCGCCGGCTGCGTGGTGGACTGCGACCCCGACTTCCTCACCGCCGCGTGGCGCAAGCTGCTGACCAACGCGCTGGCCGGGTTGATGGCCCTGTCGCGGCGGCGCTCCGGGATGTTCCGCCGCGACGACGTCGCCGAGCTGTCGCGGCGCTACGTGGCCGAATGCCTGGCCGTCGCGCGGGCCGAGGGCGCCCGGCTGCCCGACGACGTGGTCGACGAGTTGGGCGGCCTGTTCCGGCAGGCCCCGGAGGACATGGGCACCTCGATCCTGGCCGACGCGGAGAACCACCGGCGGATGGAGTGGGACATCCGCAACGGCGTGATCATCCGCAAGGCCCGCGCCCACGGCCTGGCGACGCCGATCAGCGACGTGCTGGTGCCGCTTCTGGCGGCGGCCGGCGACGGCCCGGGCTAGATTCAAGCCATGTTTCCCTGCGAGCGCGTCGACCTGAGCTTCGTCGATGACGCACCGTTCCGCTTCTCCAACAGCGTCGACCTGGCCGTCACCCCCGAGCAGCTCTTCGACGTGCTGGCCGACGCCGAGTCCTGGCCGCGCTGGGCGTCGGTGATCACCAAGGTCACCTGGACCAGTCCCGAGCCGCGCGGCGTGGGCACCACCCGCACCGTCGACATGCGCGGCGGCATCGTCGGCAACGAAGAGTTCCTCGCGTGGGAGCCGTTCACCCGCATGGCATTCCGGTTCAACGAGTGCTCCACGCAGGCCGTCGCCGCGTTCGCCGAGGATTACCGGGTCGAGGTGATCCCCGGCGGCTGCCGGCTGACCTGGATCATGGCGCAGAAGCCGGCCGGCCCGGCGTGGTTGGCGATGTTCGTGGCCCGGCCGCTGCTGAACCTGGGCCTGCGCCGGTTCCTGCGCAACCTGCGCAGCTACACGGACGCCCTGGCGACCCGGCAACCTTAGGAGCGTGCGATGACCTTCAACGAGGGCATGCAGATCGACACCAGCACCGCGTCCTCGTCCGGTGGCGGGGGCATGGGGATGGCCCTCGGGGGCGGCGGAATCGGGCTGCTGATCCTCATCGGCGCGTTGTTTTTCGGCATCGATCCGGGCCGCGTGATGAACCAGCAGATGAACACCGGCGGCTATTCGGCGCCCGGTTTCGACCTGAGCCAGTGCAAGACCGGGGCCGACGCCAACAAGTACGTGCAGTGCCGCGTGATCGCGACCGGCAACTCCGTGGATGCGGTGTGGCATCAGCTGATGCCGAACTACACCCGCCCCCACGTGCGCCTGTTCACCGGTTCGGTCAACACCGGGTGTGGGCCCGCCACCACCGCGGTGGGCCCGTTCTACTGCCCGGTGGACCAGACCGCGTACTTCGATACCGGCTTCTTCAAGGAGCTGGTCGACCGATTCGGTTCCAGCGGTGGGCCTTTCGCGCAGGAGTACGTGGTCGCGCACGAGTACGGCCACCACGTGCAGCAGCTGCAGGGCATCCTGGGCCGCTCGCAGCAGGGCGCGCAGGGCGCCGGCGGCAACGGCGTGCGCACGGAGCTCCAGGCCGATTGCTACGCCGGCATCTGGGCGCACTACGCGTCGACGGTGAAGCAGGAGAGCACCGGGGTGCCCTACCTGCAACCGCTGAGCGACCAGGACATCGCCGACGCGCTCTCGGCGGCGGCGTCGGTGGGCGACGACCGGATTCAGAAGGAGTCGACGGGACGCGTCAACCCCGAGTCGTGGACGCACGGCTCGTCGGCGGAACGGCAGAAGTGGTTCACCATCGGGTACCAGACCGGCGACCCCAACAAGTGCGACACCTTCGCCGCGACGAACTTGGGTTAGCCCCTGGCCGCGCAGGTGACGGTGGTCGTCGCGTCCTGGTGCGCGACCACTTGGCCGTCGACGGCGATCTCGCAGTGGAACGAAGCGGGACCATTGCCCGAATCCGGCCAGTGCAGCATGCCGCTGGCGGTGACGCTCGCCCACTGGGCCGGGTTCGCCAACGTGGCTGTGTAGGTGACCGGCGCTCCCCCGCTCAGCGGCGCCCGCACACTGGTCATGAACTTCGACGGGTCGGCGTTGTAGGCGGCCTGGCTGGGCGGATCGGAACTCACGTAGCTGACCGTGGCGGTCAGATTGTTGGGGCTCGTCACGGTGTAGGTCACCTGATGGCCGTCCGCGTGCGCGGTCGCGGGGATCGCGGCCACTCCCGCGGCCGCTGCAAACGTTGCCAACGCGACCGCGCCGATCACATTTCGCACGTTCGTCATATCGAAAACGCTACCGGATTCGTTACCGATGCCGCCGGTTCGCCCGGGTCGGGTATGAAGCAAGCATGACTGACGACGCCGGGATCAGCCGCCGCCGGCTGTTGACCACCAGCGCGGTCTCGGCCGCCCTGGGGGCGGGCATCGGGGGCGGCGCGACGCTGCTGGGGTCGCATCCCCAGGCGCCGTCGGCGTGGTATCAGCCGGACCGCAGCGGCGCACCGCCGGTGACCGGCCTGCATCTGCAGTTCGGCAAGAGCGCGGCCACCGAGGTGGTGATCTCCTGGCATACCACCGAGGCCGTCCGCAATCCGCGCGTCATGCTGGGCACCCCGGAGTCCGGCTTCGGGCGCACCGTCGAGGCCGAAACCCGCACCTACCGGGATGCCAAGTCTGGTGTCGAGGTTCGCGTCAACCACGCCCGCCTGACGGGGCTGGCGCCCGATTCCGACTACGTGTACGCCGCGGTGCACGACGGCGCCGAGCCGGAAACCGCAACGGTGCACACGGCGCCGTCGGGACGAAAGCCGCTGCGCTTCACCAGCTTCGGCGACCAATCCACGCCGACGCTGGCCAGGCTGCCCGACGGCAGGTACGCCACCGACAACATCGGGTCGCCCGCGGCCGCCGACACCACGCTGGCGGTCGAGCGGCTCGGTCCGCTGTTCAACCTCGTCAACGGCGACCTGTGCTACGCCAACCTCGCACGGGACCGCATCCGCACCTGGTCGAACTGGTTCGAGAACAACACGCGCTCGGCGCGGTACCGGCCCTGGATGCCGGCCGCGGGCAACCACGAGAACGAATTGGGCAACGGCCCAATCGGTTACGACGCCTACCAGACCTACTTCGCGTTGCCGGATTCGGGGTCGAGCCTTCAGACCCGCGGGCTGTGGTACTCGTTCACCGCCGGCCCGGTCCGGGTGATCAGCCTCAACAACGACGACGTCGCCTTCCAGGACGGCGGCAACTTCTACGTACACGGCTATTCGGGCGGCAAGCAAAAGCGTTGGCTCGCCGCCGAACTCGCCGCCGCACGGCGCGACCCCGACATCGACTGGATCGTCGTCTGCATGCATCAGACGGCGATCTCCACCGCCGACAAGGCCAACGGCGCCGACCTGGGGATCCGCGAGGAATGGCTGCCGTTGTTCGACCGGTATCAGGTCGATCTGGTGGTGTGCGGCCACGAGCACCACTACGAGCGGTCGCATCCGCTGCGCGGAACGCTGGGCACCGACACCCGCACGCCGGTGCCCGTCGACACCCGCAACGACCTCATCGACTCGACCCGCGGCACCGTGCACCTCGTCATCGGCGGCGGCGGCACGTCGGCGCCGAGCAACGGGTTCTTGTTTCCCGAGCCACGGTGCCGCGTGCTGACCGGCGTCGGGGCGTTCGACCCCGCCCTTGGCCGCAAGGCGCCGATCTACGTCCTGGAGGACGCGCCCTGGTCCGCGTTCCGCGACCGCGACAACCCTTACGGCTTCGCGTCTTTCGACGTCGACCCGGGCCAACCCGGCGGCCACACCACGATCACGGCCACGCATTACGCGCTGAGCGGTCCCTTCGGCCAGGTCACCGCGGTGGACCAGTTCACGCTGAGCAAGCCGCGCGGCGACCGGCCCGCCTAGCTCAAAACAGCGTCGCCTGCTGGGGTTCCGGGGCGGCCGTGGGCTGTGGGGCCGGGCGGGGATCGCCGGTGAGCCGATGCTTGGCGATCAGCGGCGCGGCCCGCGCGCGCAGCGCGTCGCGGTAGCTCGGCGGCAGGTAGGCCCCGCGGCGGTACAGCTCGCGATACCGCCCGACCAGTTCGGGGTGCGAGCGGGCCAGCCACGCCATGAACCAGCCCCGGGTCGAACCGCGCAGGTGCAGGCCGAAAACCGTCACACCCGTGGCGCCGGCCGCGGCGATCTGGCTCAGCAGCCGATCGAGGTGCTCGGCGGAATCGGTGAGGTGCGGCAGCACCGGGGCGACCATCACGTGGCAGTCCAGACCCGCGTCGCGGATCGCGGTGATGAGGCCCAGCCGCGCCTGCGGGGTCGGCGTGCCCGGTTCGACGTCGCGGTGCAAGTCCGGGTCGCCGACCGCCAGCGACACCGCGACCGACACCGGAACCTGTTGGGCCGCATCGGTTATCAGCGGGAGGTCGCGCCGCAGCAGCGTGCCCTTGGTGAGGATCGACAGCGGCGTGCCGGACCCGGCCAGAGCGCCGATGATGCCCGGCATCAGCGCATAACGCCCCTCGGCGCGCTGGTAGGGATCGGTGTTGGTGCCCAGCGCGACGGTCTCGCGCTGCCACGACGGCCGGCGCAGCTCGCGACGCAGCACCTCGGCGACGTTGGTCTTGACCACCACCTGGGTGTCGAAGTCGGTGCCGCAATCGAAGTCGAGGTACTCGTGGGTGGGACGCGCGAAACAGTAGCGGCAGGCGTGCGAGCAGCCGCGGTAGCCGTTGACGGTGTACCGGAACGGCAGGGCCGCCGCATTGGGCACCTTGTTGAGCGCCGACTTGCACAGCACCTCGTGGAAGGTGATGCCCTCGAACTGCGGTGCGCGCACGCTTCGGACGAGGCCGATCCGCTGCAGCCCCGGCAGCGCCCCGTCGTCGACGGGGTCCCCGTTGACCGCGACGGCCTGACCGGACCAGCGCATGCCCCTATTCGAACAATAGTTCGATCGCGTTGTCAAGCGCCGCTAAAACGGCGGCGGGTCGTCGTCGTCGGGCGGTGGGGCGGGTCCGCCGTAGGTCCGGTAGTCCGCGGGCGGGGTGGTGCGCGCTTCGCGGGCCTCCCGGTTATGTCGGCGTTCGGTGGCGATGCGGTACGCGCGATCTTGGGCGCGGGTGCGACGGCGTTTGGGCATCATCGCGGTACGCTCACCGCAGTAATCCGGCGGCGGGTCGGCCTCGGCGGCGGCGAACCCGCCAACCGCCCGACACAAACTCGGGAACAGCAGCGCGCTGCCCGGCGTGGTCACGTAGGTGTGCCCGGCCGGGGAGGTCAGGATCAACGTTCCGTCGGCAAGCTGTTGTTCGGCCCAGCCCATGAACGTCTTGACCAAGTGGTGAGTTCTGCAGTAGCACTTGAGGTTTGACGCGTGGGTCGGCCCACCCTGACTGTAGGGGATGGTGTGGTCGAGATCGCACTGCACCGCGGGACAATCGCAGCCGGGCCAGCGACACGTCAGATCCCGGCAACGCACGAAATCGGCCAACGCCCTGGAGGGTAAATAGCCGTTTTCGGGCGGGGCATAGCCGGGGTGAATCAGCGGCACCCGCTTGGCCGAGGCGGCCAATTCCTGGAGCAGTTCGGGTGGGATNTCCGCCCCGGCGGCCAACGCCCCCAGCGCGTCGGCGCGGCGCTGCTCACGGCTGCGCGGATCGTGCGCACACACCGTGGCCGCCAACGAAGTCAGCCGCCGGTCCAAGGCGTGGGCGTCCGCGGCGAACAGACTCCCGTGGATCTCGGCGAGCCCGTCCTGGACCCGATCGCCGATCCACACCTCCCGATCGACCCGGGCCTCGCGGCGCCGGCGCACCGCATCGGCATCGGCATTGGCCACGATCTTGTCCACCTGCCCGGCCAGCCGGCCCCGGCTCATCGACGGCCAGCGCCCCACGTTGGCCGCCAGCGTGGCATCCACACCCGCCAACACGTCGTCGTCGACGATCAAATCGGTGCGGAACACGATCGTCTGAAACATCCGGAAATCGATGTCGCCGGCCCTGAACACCTCCGCGACGCGAGGCAGGCGCTCACAGAGCGCCCGCGCGTAGTGCAGCCGGCTGGCCGCCAGGCCCTGGCTTACCCGCAACGCGGCCGCGATCTCGGCGGTCACCGCCTCCATGGTGTCGATCGCCCAATCCTCGGTCTCCGAACACCGCGACAACCGGTACCGAAACAACTCGTGGATCGCGACCAGCTGCGCGGCCGCGTCCCGGTTCTCCGCTCGCGACGCCGCGCAGATCCGCTCCACCATCGCCGCCGATTCCGCCGTCTTGGACGGATAGCGCCGCTCGATCATCTCGTCGAACCGGGCCCGCACGTCATCGAACACGTGTTCGAGTATGCCACGGGGGCCTGACAGGAAGCTCAGCCGCCCAGCCGCGCGAGCACGTCGGCGACGACGGAGTCCGTCGGCACGGACACCTGATCGCCCGTCTGTAGATCCTTGACCCCGACGGTCCCGGACTCGAGGTCCCGGTCACCCGCCACCAGCGCGACCCGCGCGCCGGACCGGTCGGCCGCGCGCATCGCCCCCTTGAGCCCGCGGTCGCCGTAGGCCAGGTCGACGCGGACGCCGGCGGCGCGCAGTCGCGCCGCGAGCACCGCCAGCGCGAGCTTGGCCGGCTCGCTCAGCGGCACCCCGAACACGTCGCAGCGCGTGGTCTCCCCCACGCGCTTCCCCTCGGCGCGCAGGGCCAGCAGGGTCCGGTCCACGCCGAGCCCAAATCCGATGCCCGACAGGTCTTGTCCGCCAAGCTCGCGCATCAGGCCGTCGTAGCGGCCGCCGCCGCCGATCCCGGACTGCGCGCCCAGGCCGTCGTGCACGAACTCGAACGTGGTCTTGGTGTAGTAATCCAGCCCGCGCACCATCCGCGGGTTGAGGACGTACGGCACCCCGAGCGCGTCCAAATGCGCCAGCACCGTGTCGAAGTGCTGCTTGGCGCCGTCGGACAGGTGATCGAGCAGGACCGGCGCGTCGGCCGTCATCGCCCGCACGTCGGGCCGTTTGTCGTCGAGCACGCGCAGCGGATTCAGCTGCGCGCGCCGCCGCGTCTCGTCGTCGAGGTCGAGGCCAAACAGGAACTCCTGCAACAGTTCCCGATATTGCGGGCGGCAACTCTCGTCGCCGAGCGAGGTGATCTCCAGCCGGAAGCCGTCCAGGCCCAGCGAGCGGAAGCCGGCGTCGGCGACGGCGATCACCTCGGCGTCCAGCGCGGGATCGTCGACGCCGATCGCCTCGACCCCGACCTGCTGCAGCTGGCGATACCGGCCGGCCTGCGGGCGTTCGTATCGGAAGAACGGCCCCGCGTAACAGAGCTTCACCGGCAGGGCGCCGCGGTCCAGGCCGTGCTCGATCACCGCGCGCACCACGCCGGCGGTGCCCTCTGGCCGCAGCGTCACCGAGCGGTCACCCCGGTCGGCGAACGTGTACATCTCCTTGGAGACGACGTCGGTGGATTCGCCTACGCCGCGGGCGAATAGGGCGGTGTCTTCGAAGATGGGCAGCTCGGCGTCGCCGTAGCCGGCGCGCCGGGCCGCGGCCAGCAGCGCGTCGCGCACCGCGACGAACTGCGCCGAATCGGGCGGGAGGTAGTCCGGCACCCCCTTGGGGGCAGAGAACTCCGTCACCGGCTCAGGCCCTCGAGGAACGGGTTGAAACGCCGCTCGGCGCCGATGGTGGTGGCGCTGCCGTGCCCCGGCAGCACCACGGTGTCGTCGTCGAGCACCAACAGCTTGTCCATGATCGACGTCAGCAGGTCGCGGCCGCTGCCGCCGAACAGGTCCGTGCGGCCCACCGAGCGCTCGAACAGCGTGTCCCCGGTGAAGACGACGTCTTCGTCCGACGCGACCCGGAAGACCACCGATCCGCGCGTGTGCCCCGGCGTGTGGTCGACGGTGACGGTCACGCTGCCCAGGTCCAGCTTGTCGCCGTCGCGGTCCAGCTCCACCACCTGCCTGGGCTCGCGGAAGAAGGCGCCCGCCACCACCTGCGCCAGCCGCGGTCCGAGGCCGAAGATGGGGTCGGTCAGCATGAAGCGGTCCTCGGGGTGGATGTAGGTGGGGCAGCCGAAGGTGTCGGAAACCTTCTGGGCGGACCAGATGTGGTCGATGTGGCCGTGGGTGAGCAGCACCGCGGCCGGGGTCAGCCGGTTCTCGTCGAGGATTCGCCGCAGCGCGCCCATCGCGCGCTGCCCGGGATCGACGATGACGGCGTCGGTGCCGGGGCGTTCGGCCAGCACATAGCAGTTGCACGCCAACATGCCGGCGGGGAATCCGGTGATCAACACGGTTCCCAGTTTCCCACGGGGCCCGGTTGGCGCCGGTCAGGGCGCCCACATTAGCCTGGGCTGGCTAGCTCGGGCCCTATCGACCGACATGGAGGCATACCGGCCGTGCCGACCAACGAACAGCGACGTGCCAGCGCCAAGCGCAAACTCGAACGGCAGCTGGAGCGGCGCCAGAAGCAAGCCAAGAGGCGCCGCGNTTGGAGACGACGTCGGTGGATTCGCCTACGCCGCGGGCGAATAGGGCGGTGTCTTCGAAGATGGGCAGCTCGGCGTCGCCGTAGCCGGCGCGCCGGGCCGCGGCCAGCAGCGCGTCGCGCACCGCGACGAACTGCGCCGAATCGGGCGGGAGGTAGTCCGGCACCCCCTTGGGGGCAGAGAACTCCGTCACCGGCTCAGGCCCTCGAGGAACGGGTTGAAACGCCGCTCGGCGCCGATGGTGGTGGCGCTGCCGTGCCCCGGCAGCACCACGGTGTCGTCGTCGAGCACCAACAGCTTGTCCATGATCGACGTCAGCAGGTCGCGGCCGCTGCCGCCGAACAGGTCCGTGCGGCCCACCGAGCGCTCGAACAGCGTGTCCCCGGTGAAGACGACGTCTTCGTCCGACGCGACCCGGAAGACCACCGATCCGCGCGTGTGCCCCGGCGTGTGGTCGACGGTGACGGTCACGCTGCCCAGGTCCAGCTTGTCGCCGTCGCGGTCCAGCTCCACCACCTGCCTGGGCTCGCGGAAGAAGGCGCCCGCCACCACCTGCGCCAGCCGCGGTCCGAGGCCGAAGATGGGGTCGGTCAGCATGAAGCGGTCCTCGGGGTGGATGTAGGTGGGGCAGCCGAAGGTGTCGGAAACCTTCTGGGCGGACCAGATGTGGTCGATGTGGCCGTGGGTGAGCAGCACCGCGGCCGGGGTCAGCCGGTTCTCGTCGAGGATTCGCCGCAGCGCGCCCATCGCGCGCTGCCCGGGATCGACGATGACGGCGTCGGTGCCGGGGCGTTCGGCCAGCACATAGCAGTTGCACGCCAACATGCCGGCGGGGAATCCGGTGATCAACACGGTTCCCAGTTTCCCACGGGGCCCGGTTGGCGCCGGTCAGGGCGCCCACATTAGCCTGGGCTGGCTAGCTCGGGCCCTATCGACCGACATGGAGGCATACCGGCCGTGCCGACCAACGAACAGCGACGTGCCAGCGCCAAGCGCAAACTCGAACGGCAGCTGGAGCGGCGCCAGAAGCAAGCCAAGAGGCGCCGCGTCATGGTGATCGCCGGGGGCTCGATCGCGGCGGTGGCCGTGATCGCCGCGGTGGTGATCGCCATCGTCAACACCAAACACGAGCACAAGACCAACACCGCGGCACCGACGAGCACCCCCGCCGCCAGCAGCGCCCCGGAGGCCTCCACTTCCGCGACGCCCGCCGGGCCGCCGCCGCCGGTTCCGCCGCTGCCGGCGTTCAAGCCGTCGGCCAACCTGGGCGCCAACTGCCAGTACCCGGCGTCGTCGGACCCGGCCGCCAAACAGGTCAAGCCGCCCCGCACCGGCAAGGTCCCGACGGATCCGGCGCAGGTGAGCGCCAGCATGGCGACGAGCCAGGGCAACATCGGCCTGATGCTGGCCAACAACGAATCGCCTTGCACGGTCAACAGTTTCGCGAGCCTGATCGGTCAGAAGTACTTCGACAACACCCAATGCCACCGGTTGACCACCTCGGACACGCTGGGCGTCCTGCAGTGCGGCGACCCCAAGGGCGACGGCACCGGCGGCCCCGGCTACCAATTCGCCAACGAGTACCCCACCGACCAGTACCCGCCCAACGACCCCAAGCTGCAGCAGCCGGTGCTCTATCCGCGCGGCACCCTGGCGATGGCCAACGCCGGGCCCGGCACCAACGGCAGCCAGTTCTTCATGGTCTACAAGGACTCGCAGCTGCCGCCCCAATACACGGTCTTCGGCACCATCCAGTCCGACGGGCTGGCGGTCCTGGACAAGATCGCCAAGGCCGGCGTGGCCGGCGGCGGCGAAGACGGGCCGCCCGCCAGCGAAGTCACCATCAAGTCGCTGCTTCTCGACTAAACTCGGCGCAGCGCAACACCATCGCGCAGATTGCTGAGAATCGCCAGACTCGCACCCGCCACGGTTTAGGGTTCGTGGGGTGAGTATTGATCCGGAGTCTTTCGGTCATTACCAAATAGTGGAGTTGCTGGGCCGCGGTGGCATGGGGCGCGTCTACCGCGCCTACGATGCGTCCACCGACCGGGTGGTGGCTCTCAAAGTGCTCCCGCCGCATCTGGCCGAGGATCAGGACTTTCAGCACCGCTTCCGCCGGGAGGCGCGCATCGCCGCGGGCCTCAACGACCCGCACATCGTGCCCATCCACGGTTACGGCGAGATCGACGGCCAGCTGTATGTCGACATGCGGCTGATCGAGGGCCGCGACCTGTCGCAGTACATCGACGAAAGCGGCGGACGGCTGTCCCCCGAGCGCACGGTCGCGGTCATCGAACAGGTTGCGGCTGCGCTGGACAGCGCCCACCGGGTGGGGCTGGTGCACCGCGACATCAAGCCGAAGAACATTCTGGTGACCACCGCGCACAATTTCGTCTACCTGATCGACTTCGGCCTCGCCCGCGCGGAATCCGACACCCAACTGACGCACACCGGCGCCACGATGGGCACCGTGGCGTACCTGGCGCCCGAGCGCTTCAGGGGGACAACGGATCACCGCGCCGACGTGTATTCGTTGGCCTGCGTTCTGTACGAGTGCCTGACCGGAAGCCGCCCCTACCCCGGCGACAGCCTTGAGGAACAGCTGCACGCGCACGTCAACGCTCCGCCGCCGCGGGCGNGCGACCGTGCCGCCGTTGCCGGCGTTCGCGCCCCCGCCCGGCGTCGGCGCCGATTGCCAATACCCGCCGTCGCCGGATCCGGCGAGCAAGCCCGCCAGCCCGCCGCCGTCCGGCAGGATGTCCACCGAGCCGGCCCAGATCCGCGCCGTCATCTCGACCAACTTCGGCGATATCGGGATCCAGCTCGCCAATTACGAGTCCCCCTGCACGGTGAACAGCTTCACCAGCCTCGCGAGGCAGGGCTTCTTCGACAACACCATTTGCGGGCGGATCATCGACGAGCCGGACGGGGGGACGCTACTGTTCGGCGGCGGCGATGCCGACGGCGGCGGGGGCGCCGGTTATGAATTCGCCGACGAATACCCCACCAACCAATACAAGGCCGACGATCCCGCGCTCAAGGCAACCGTGATCTATCCGCGCGGGACCGTCGCGATGGCCCAGTCCGGACCCAACACCAACGAAAGCCAGTTCTTCATGGTTTACCGGGACGCCGAGATCGAGCCGACGTCCACGGTGTTCGGCTCCGTCGACCAGGCCGGCCTGGACACCCTCGACAAGATCGCCAAGGTGGGGATTGCCGGCAATCGCACCCGGGGCAATCCCGCCAGCACCGTGACGATCAACTCGGTGCGGGTGGGCTAGGACCTCAGGCCGCGGACGTCACCCGGTAGACGTCGTAGACGCCTTCGACGTTGCGCACCACGTTGAGCAGATGGCCGAGGTGCTTCGGGTCGCCCATCTCGAAGGTGAACCGGCTGATCGCAACCCGGTCACCCGAGGTGGTGACCGACGCCGAGAGGATGTTGACCTTCTCGTCGGCGAGCACCCGGGTGATGTCCGACAGCAGCCGGTGCCGGTCGAGCGCCTCGACCTGGATGGCCACCAGGAACACCGACGACGCCGACGGCGCCCACAGCACCTCGATGATGCGCTCGGACTGCTGCTGCAGCGACGCGGCGTTGGTGCAGTCGGTGCGGTGCACGCTGACCCCGCCGCCGCGGGTGACGAACCCCATGATCTGGTCGCCGGGCACCGGGGTGCAACACTTGGCCAGCTTGGTCAGCACGCCCGGGGCGCCGGGGACCGAAACCCCGACGTCGTCGCTGCTGCGCGGGCGCCGCAGCATGGTGGTCGGCGTGGACCGCTCGGCGAGTTCCTCCTCGGCCTGGTCGATGCCGCCGAGCTCGGCCAGCAGCCGCTGCACGGCGTGCTTCGCCGACACGTGCCCTTCGCCGATCGCGGTGTAGAGCGCGGACACGTCGGCGTAGTGCAGCTCGCGGGCCACCGCGGCCATCGACTCGCCGTTCACCAAGCGCTGCAACGGAAGTCCGCCGCGCCGCACTTCGCGGGCCATCGCCTCCTTGCCGGCCTCCAGCGCCTCTTCGCGGCGCTCCTTGGCGAACCACTGCCGGATCTTCGCCTTGGCCCGCGGCGACACCACGAACTGCTGCCAGTCCCGCGACGGTCCGGCGTTGGGCGCCTTGGAGGTGAAAACCTCGACGACTTCGCCGTTTTCGAGCTTGCGCTCCAGCGCCACCAGGCGGCCGTTGACCCTCGCGCCGATGCAGCGGTGGCCGACCTCGGTGTGCACCGCGTAGGCGAAATCGATCGGCGTCGACCCCGTCGGCAACGTGATGACGTCGCCCTTGGGCGTGAAGACGAAGATCTCCTGGACCGCAAGGTCATACCGCAGCGACTCCAGGAATTCGCCCGGGTCGGCGGCCTCCCGCTGCCAGTCGAGCAGCTGTCGCATCCAGGCCATGTCGTCGATCTCGGCGGCGCTGTGCGGATGCGGAACACCGTTGCGGCCCTTGGCTTCCTTGTAGCGCCAGTGCGCAGCGATGCCGTATTCGGCGGTGCGGTGCATGTCGCGGGTGCGGATCTGGATTTCCAGCGGCTTGCCCTCCGGCCCGACGACGGTGGTGTGCAACGACTGGTAGACGCCGTATCTGGGCTGGGCGATGTAGTCCTTGAACCGCCCGGCCATCGGCTGCCACAGCGAGTGCACCACGCCGACGGCGGCGTAACAGTCCCGGATCTCGTCGCACAGGATGCGGATGCCGACCAGGTCGTGGATGTCGTCGAAGTCGCGGCCCTTGACGATCATCTTCTGGTAGATCGACCAGTAGTGCTTGGGGCGGCCCTCCACCGTCGCCTTGATCTTCGACGCGTTCAGCGTGTTGATGATCTCGGTGCGAACCTTGGCCAGGTAGGTGTCCCGCGACGGCGCGCGGCCGGCGACCAGCCGCACGATCTCCTCGTACTTCTTGGGGTGCAGGATCGCAAACGACAGGTCCTCCAGCTCCCACTTGACGCTGGCCATGCCCAGCCGATGGGCAAGGGGCGCAATGACTTCCAGCGTCTCGCGGGCCTTGCGGGCCTGCTTTTCGGGCGGCAGGAAGCGCATGGTGCGCATGTTGTGCAGCCGGTCGGCGACCTTGATCACCAGCACCCGCGGGTCGCGGGCCATGGCGGTGATCATCTTGCGGATGGTCTCCCCCTCGGCGGCGCTGCCCAGCACCACCCGGTCCAGCTTGGTCACGCCGTCGACGAGGTGGCCGACCTCCTCGCCGAATTCCTCGCTCAATGCCTCGAGCGTGTAACCGGTGTCCTCGACGGTGTCGTGCAGCAGCGCGGCCACCAAAGTGGTGGTGTCCATGCCCAATTCGGCCAGGATGCTGGCGACGGCCAGCGGGTGGGTGATGTAGGGGTCACCGGAGTGGCGCAACTGGGTGGCGTGCCGCTGGTCGGCGACCTCAAACGCGCGCTGCAGCATCGACAGATCCGCTTTGGGGTAGACCTCGCGGTGCACCGCGACCAGCGGCTCGAGCACCGGGTTGAGGGCGCTGCGCTGGGCCGTCATCCGGCGGGCAAGCCGGGCCCGGACCCGGCGCGAGGCGCTCGTCTTCTCGACCGGCGGCTCCCCGACCAGCAGGGGTTGGGTGACGTCCGCGGGCGCGTCGAGGGCCTGCGCCGCGCTCTTCTCGTCAGCCACGTTGGTCACCTCCGACCTCGAGGATATCGCTAATGGGCGGCGGCTAGGCCCTGCTCAGGCTGAACACGGGCAGGGGCGCGACGGCCTCGCGGCCGCCCAGCGCGGTCAGCTCCATGACCACCGCCGCCGCGCTCACGTGGGCTCCGGCGCGTTGCAGCAACCGGGTGGCGGCGCCCAGTGTGCCGCCGGTCGCGAGCACGTCGTCGATGATGACAACGTCGCGGCCGCGCAAATCGATCCCGTCGGCGGGGATCTCCAGGGTGGCGGTGCCGTACTCCAGGGCGTACTGCTCGGCGTGCACCGGCGGCGGCAGCTTGCCGGACTTGCGAATGGCCAGCACGCCGGTGCCCAGCCGGCCGGCGACGGCCGCGGCCACCAGGAAGCCGCGGGAGTCGATGCCGGCCACCAGGTCCGCGCCGGACACGACGTCGATCAACGCGTCGACGACCGCCGTCATACCGGCTCGGTCGGCGAAGACGGGGGTGAGGTCCTTGAACTGCACGCCTGGCTTCGGAAAATCCGCGACATCCCGGGCCAGCGACGCGATCAGTTCGGCCACCGGCGTGCCCCCGCCGACATCCGTCACTCGACCAGCGCCCATCGGTCCATGTTCCAGCCCACGCCCCAGCGGGTCGGGTTCCTGCTCACGGCGTACATCTTCTTCGACTTCAGCAGCGTGCGCTGCTGGCGGTACAGGGGCAGGGTCGGCATGTCGGCCCACAGGACCGGAGCCGCCTGCGCCAGCAGCCTGGCGCGCTCGGCGGGGTCGGCCGACACCGCCAGCGCGCTGATCGCGGCGTCGACCTGGGGGTTGGAGTACCCGGACAGGTTGTTGCCGTTGCCGCTGTGCAGGTCGTAGGCGTCCATCGCCGAGGAACCGGTCGACCCGCTGCCGCTGGCCCCGCCGGTGCTGGCCAGCAGCACGTCGATCTTGCCGTCCCGCAGCGCCTGCGGCCCCGAGGTGTCCAGCTTGGTGTCGGCAACGGTGATCCCGGCCGCCGCGCAGGACTTGGCGATGACCCCCACGGTCACCGCAAGCCGCGCGTTGGGCCCCTGGTAACCGATCCGCACCCGCTGCGGTGCGCCGCCCAGCGCGTCGCGGGCCGCGGCGGGGTCCGCCTTGGAAAACGGGCCGGCCTCGGCGGCGCCCTCACCGGCGGCGATCGCGTCGTCGGTGGCGGGCTGCAGGCGCGTGTTGGCGATCGCCACCCCGGCGTCGTGCGCGATCGTGTCGCGCGGGGTGCACAGCGCGACGGCGCGCCGGGCCTTGGGCTGCGCCAGCGGCCCCTGTGGCGCGAAGATCAGCTGCACGATGCCGTCCGACGGCGACTCGGTGCGCTCGTAGTTGTCCGGGGTGGGCAGCGTCCCGGAGGAGCCGGACGCGACGTCGACCACGTCGACGCTGCGGTTGTTCACCCGGTCCTGGATATCGGGCCCCTGCGGCCAGACGGTGATGCGCTTGGTGAGCGGCTTGGGACCCCACCAGCGGTCGTTGGCGACGAGCACCACGGCGCCGTCGCTGAGCATCGATTCGATCCTGTACGGCCCCGACGACGGGAAGCGCTTCAGATCCAGGCCGGGCTTGAGGTCCCAGGTGGTGTTCCACAGCTTGGCGATCTGCGCCACGACCTGCGAGTTGTTGCTCAGCAGCGCGGCGGTCACGTCCACGTTCAGCTCGTCGGCGATGACGTGCGACGGCATCAGCGAGGTCGCGCCGAACAGCTGGTTGTAGTCGACGACCCCGCGGTCGGGGACGAAGGACACCCGGGCCTTCTTCTGTCCCGGGATGCACTCGATGTTGGCGATGTCGACGTAACCGGCCTGGCTGGCGGCGTCGAAGCCGGGGAACCGGCCGGATTGCGCCGCCCAGGCCAGGACGAGGTCATCGCAGGTCACCGGCTTGCCGTCGCTGTAGACGGCGTTGTCGGCGATCTGGTAGTCGAGGACCAGCGGCGACCCGCCGACGACCGAGACGGTCCCGAAGTCGTGGTCGGCGACGACCTGCCCGTCCGGGCCGTGATAGCCGAAACCGGTGAGCGTGCGGGCGAACGCCTGCGCCCCGGCCGATGCGGCACCGACGACGGTGTTGGTGTTGTAGGTGCCCAGCGGGCCGTCGACCACGTAATCGATCTGCGGGGCGGCGCCACCCGAACAGGCCGTCAGCCCGAAGGCCGCCACCACGAGCCCGGCCAGTGCAAGCCGACACCAGGTGGCCATACGAGCTACCGCCGGCCGGCGTTTCGCTTGCCGCTCGGGCGCCGGGTTCCGGAGGGGCGCACCGGGCGCGCGCCCGGCGCCGGCTTGTTCGCCGCGGGCTTCTTGGGCGCCTCAGGCGCCTCGGCGGCCTCGGCCGGTTCAACCGCTTGCGAGCTCACCTCGACGGGCTCTTCGTGCGACTCCTCGCCGGAGGGCTTGCGCCGTTTGAGCACCCGGCGGGTGTGGGTGCGCACCAGCTCGGTGCGTTCGCGCAGCGTGACCAGCAGCGGGGTGGCGAAGAAGATCGAGGAATAGGTGCCGACCAGGATGCCCACCAGCTGCACCAGCGCAAGGTCCTTCAGCGTGCCGACGCCCAGCAGCCACACCGCCACCACCATCAGCGCCAGCACCGGCAGCACGCCGATCAGGCTGGTGTTGATCGAGCGCATGAACGTCTGGTTGATCGCCAGGTTCGCGTGCTCGGCGAAGGTGCGCCGGTTGGTGTGCTGGAAATCGCGGGTGTTCTCCTCGACCTTGTCGAACACGATGACGGTGTCGTAGAGCGAGAAGCCCAGGATCGTCAGCAGGCCGATGACCGTGGCCGGGCTGACCTCGAAGCCGACCAGCGAATACACGCCGGCGGTGACGGTCAGGTCGAAACACATGGTGGTCAGCGCGGAGATCGCCATGTAGCGCTCGTAGCGCACCGTGATGTACAGGCTGACCAGCGCCAGGAACACCACCAGCGCGATCAGCGCCTTCTTGGTGATCTGGTCTCCCCAGGTCTCCGACACCGCCGAGTCGCTGATGGCCTGCTTGCTCGGCTTGCCGTCGTTGCCCTTCGGCTGGAACGCGTCGAACAGGGCGTTGCGCAGCTTGGTGGTCTGGTCGTTGGTCAGCGTTTCCGAGCGGATCTGCACCGTCGCCGAGGCGCCGTTGCCGACGATGACCACCGACTCCGGGTCCTTGCCGATGGCCTTGCGGAACACCTCGGACACCTGCGCCGTCTGCGCGTTACCCCGGGGCATCGAGACGGTCGTGCCGCCCTTGAAGTCGATCCCAAAGGTGAAGCCCCGCAGGATGATGCTGAGGAGCGCGACCGCGACGATGGCGCCGCTGATCCCGTACCACAGCTTGCGGCGCCCGATCACCTCGAACGCGCCCGTGCCGGTATAGAGCCGGGAAATGAAGTTGTGGTGGGGCAGCTGGGCGCCGGTCAGCTCGACCGCGCTCTCGGACGCCTTGGAGGAAGTCATGCGCTAACCCCGTCCCGTCTTCACGTCCGCCGCCCGGCGTTCGCGCGCGGCCTGCTGCACCGCCCCCAGGCCGTTGTACGCCGGCTTGGCCAGCGTCGCGGACTGGGAGGCCAGGTAGACCAGCGGCCAGGTCACCAGGAACACCACCACGATGTCGAGGATCGTGGTCAGGCCCAGGGTGAACGCGAATCCCCGCACCTGGCCGATCGCCAGGGCGTAGAGCACCGCGGCGGCCAGGAAGGTGACGGCGTTGCCCGACACGATCGTCTTGCGGGCCCGCACCCATCCCCGTGGCACCGCCGACCGGAACGAACGTCCCTCTCGTATCTCGTCTTTGATGCGTTCGAAGAAGACCACGAACGAGTCGGCGGTGGTGCCGATGCCGATGATCAGACCCGCGATGCCCGCCAGGTCCAGGGTGTAGTTGATCTGGCGGCCCAGGATCACCAGGATCGCGAAAATCATTGCGCCGGAAGCGGTCAGTGACAGCGCCGTGAGCAAGCCCAGCACGCGGTAGTAGAGCAACGAATACACCAACACCAGAACGAGGCCGATGGCGCCGGCGAGCAGGCCGGCCCGCAGCGAGGTCAATCCCAGTGTCGCCGAGACGGTTTGGGCCTCCGAGGATTCGAAGGACAGCGGCAGCGACCCGTATTTCAAGACGTTGGCCAGCTGCTTGGCGGTGGTGGCGTTGAACGGGGGCTG
Source organism: Mycobacterium interjectum (assembly GCF_900078675.2). Taxonomy (GTDB): domain Bacteria; phylum Actinomycetota; class Actinomycetes; order Mycobacteriales; family Mycobacteriaceae; genus Mycobacterium; species Mycobacterium interjectum. The sequence continues at coordinate 385,774 of NZ_LT546237.1, read as the reverse complement.
GCCGCCGGAGATTTGGGTCCGCCCGCCGGGGATGGCCTCCTGGATCATCGGGGCGCTGACCACCTGGGAGTCCAGCGTGAACGCGGTCTGGGTGCCGACGTGGGCGGCGGTGAAGTCCGCCCAGGTGTTGGCCGCGGCGGGCTTGAACTGCAGGTCGACGACGTACCCGATGCCGCGCTGGTTCTGGCTCGACGTGGCGTTCGCGATCTGATCGCCGCTGATGATCGACGGGCCCAGCAGGTAGGCGACCTTGTGGTCGGTCGAGCAGGTCACCAGCGGCAGGGCCGGGTCGTCGTTGCCGGCGAGGATGTCGTCCTTCTTGTCGCACTGGGTCGCCTGGAACTGCAGCGCGAGGAACTGAATGCCCTGGCGGGTGCTCTGCC
>NZ_LT546237.1:363076-385165 GCF_900078675.2 Mycobacterium interjectum | reverse complement strand
CACGCCGAGGCCGTTGACGCGCGCGCTGATGATCTGCTGCGCCTGCGCCAGGGCCTCCCGGCTGGGCCGCGAGCCGTCCGGCGTGCGGGCCGTCAGCGTGACGCGGGTGCCGCCCTGCAGGTCGATGCCCAGCTTCGGCGCGGCGCGCTTGTCGCCCGTGAGAAACACCAGCAGGTAGACGCCGACCAGCAACAACAGGAAAACCGACAGGTAGCGGGCAGGGTGCACCGGCGCCGAAGACGATGCCACGTTCCTCGTATCTCCTTGAGAATCGGTTTCTTGCCCTGACAGAGCCTACGTGTCTCGGGCCTATCGGCCCGGGTCGGTCAGTCCCTCGGATTCTTCCCAGTCGTGGTCTGAGGGGTCGTCGGGCAGGATTTTGTCGCGCACGGCCAGCTTCATCCATGTCGTCACCACGCCGGACGCGATCTCCAGGTCGACGGTGTCCTCGGTGATCGCGACGATGGTGCCTTCCAGCCCCGACGTGGTGTGCACCCGGTCGCCGGGCCGCAACGACTCCTGCAGGTCGATCGTGGCCTGGACCGCCCGCCGCTGGCGGCGCGACGTGAAGTACATGACGCCGATCATGATGATCACGAACGGCAAGAACAGGATCAAGCTCTCCATGCGGCCAGTCTGCCAGCACCGCAGGTCGCCACCCACTGACCCCGCCCACTCGCGCCGGAGCGGATAGGCTTGATCGGCGACGTGACAGCCGCGCCGCGGTGAGGAGGACGTCGTGGCCAGCCTCGAACAGAGCCGCCAGCTGGTCACCGAAATCCCCGGTCCCACATCGCTGGAGCTGAACAAGCGCCGGGCCGCCGCGGTGTCGGGCGGCGTCAACGTCTCCTTGCCGGTATACGTCGCGCGCGCCGGCGGCGGCATCGTCGAGGACGTCGACGGCAACCGGCTCATCGACCTCGGTTCGGGCATCGCGGTCACCACGATCGGCAACTCGTCGCCCCGCGTCGTGGACGCGGTGCGCGCGCAGGTGGACGACTTCACCCACACCTGCTTCATGGTGACGCCGTACGAGGAATACATCGCCGTCGCCGAGGAGCTCAACCGGATCACCCCGGGCTCGGGCGAGAAGCGCTCGGTGTTGTTCAACTCGGGCGCCGAGGCCGTCGAAAACGCCGTCAAGGTCGCCCGGGCCTACACCCGCAAGCCCGCGGTGGTGGCGTTCAACCACGCCTATCACGGGCGCACCAACCTGGCGATGGCGCTCACCGCCAAATCCATGCCCTACAAGAGCGGCTTCGGCCCGTTCGCGCCGGAGGTCTACCGGGCGCCGCTGTCCTACCCCTACCGGGACGGGCTGCACGACAAAGAGCTCGGCGCCGACGGCGAAAAGGCCGCCGCCCGCACGATCGGCGTCATCGAAAACCAGGTCGGCGCCGACAGCCTGGCCGCCGTCATCATCGAGCCGATCGCCGGGGAAGGCGGATTCATCGTTCCCGCCGAGGGATTCCTGCCCGCGCTGCTCGACTGGTGCCGCCGCAACGACGTGGTGTTCATCGCCGACGAGGTGCAGACCGGCTTCGCGCGCACCGGCGCGATGTTCGCCTGCGAGCACGAGGGGCCGGAAGGTCTGGTGCCCGACCTGATCTGCACCGCCAAGGGCATCGCCGACGGACTGCCGCTGTCGGCGGTCACCGGTCGCGCCGACATCATGGACGCATCGCATGTCGGCGGTTTGGGCGGCACGTTCGGCGGAAACCCCGTCGCGTGCGCCGCGGCCCTGGCCACCATCGCGACCATCGAGAATGACGGACTCCTCGAGCGGGCGCGACAACTGGAACGGCTGATCACCGAGCCGTTGCTACGCCTGCAGGCCACCGATGACCGGATCGGCGACGTGCGCGGCCGGGGCGCCATGATCGCCATCGAGCTGGTGCAGCCGGAAACCTCCGAGCCCGACGCGGAACTGACCCAGCGGCTGTCCATGGCGGCCCACGCCGCCGGGGTCATCGTGTTGACGTGCGGCATGTTCGGCAACGTCATCCGGCTGCTGCCGCCGCTGACCATCAGCGACGAGCTGTTGATCGAGGGAATCGACGTCCTGGGCGGGAGCCTCGGCGCCCTCTAGACCCGGGGTGCGAAAGATCACACGACTGGTGCCTCGTTGAGGAATACCATTAGTTTAGCTAACGTTCCAGTTACCAGCGCAGCGTCGCGCGATCGAAGCACTTTCTCCAGCGAATAGGGGAACCTCTATGTCGACTACTTCCGAAGAGCGGCTCGCGCGCCGAGTCGACGACCTCACCGCCAACGACCCACAGTTCGCCGCCGCCCGGCCCGACCCGGCGGTCGCCGAGGCCCTTGAGCAGCCTGGACTGCGCCTTCCGCAGATCATCCAGACCGTGCTCGAGGGTTACGCCGACCGCCCGGCCCTGGGCCAGCGCGTCGTGGAGTCCGTCAAGGACCCCAAGACCGGGCGCACCTCGCTCGAGCTGCTGCCCCGCTACGAGACCATCACCTACCGCCAGCTGAACGAACGCGTCGGCGCTCTGGCACGCGCGCTGGCCGCCGACTCGGTGCGCCCGGGCGACCGGGTCGCCGTGCTGGGCTTCAACAGCGTCGACTTCACGACCATCGACGTGGCGCTGGCCCAGCTCGGCGCGGTGTCGGTGCCGCTGCAGACCAGCGCGACGCTCGCGCAGCTGCGGCCGATCATGGCGGAGACCGAGCCCGGCGTCGTCGCGGCGAGCGTGAACCAGCTGCCCGACGCCGTCGAGTTGATCCTGGCCGGGCAGCCGCCGGCCAGGCTGGTGGTCTTCGACTACCACCCCGAGGTCGACGACCAGCGCGAGGCGGTCGAGGCCGCGCGCGAGCGGCTGGCGAACACCGCCGTGACCGTCCAGACCCTGGCCGAGCTGCTGGAGCGCGGGACGTCGCTGCCGCCGGCGCCCGTCCCCGCCCCCGATGAGGACGACCCGCTGGCGTTGTTGATCTACACCTCCGGCAGCACCGGCGCGCCCAAGGGCGCGATGTACCGGGCCGGCAACGTCGGCAAGATGTGGTGCCGGTCGGCCAGGAACTGGTTCGGTCCGAGCGCCGCGTCGATCACCCTCAACTTCATGCCGATGAGCCACGTCATGGGGCGCGGCATCCTCTACGGCACCCTCGGCAACGGCGGCACCGCCTACTTCGCCGCCCGCAGCGACCTCTCGACGCTGCTCGAGGACCTCGAGCTGGTCCGCCCGACCGAGCTGAACTTCGTGCCGCGCATCTGGGAGACCCTGTACTCCGAGTTCCAGCGCCAGGTCGACCGCGGGGTCCCCGCGGAGCAGGTCCTCGACGAGCAGCGGCAGTACCTGCTGGGCGGGCGGTTCATCTTCGCGATGACGGGCTCGGCGCCCACCTCCCCCGAGCTGCGCAATTGGGTCGAGTCACTGCTCGGGATGCACCTGCTGGACGGCTACGGCTCCACCGAGGCCGGCATGGTCCTGTTCGACGGCGAGATCCAGCGCCCGCCGGTCATCGACTACAAGCTGGTCGACGTCCCCGACTTGGGCTACTTCGCCACCGACCGGCCGCACCCGCGGGGCGAACTGCTGCTCAAGACCGCGAACATGTTCCCCGGCTACTACAAGCGGGCCGAAACCACCGCCAACGTGTTCGACGAGGACGGCTACTACCGGACCGGCGACGTCTTCGCCGAGGTGGCCCCCGACAAGCTGGTGTACGTCGACCGCCGCAACAACGTGCTCAAGCTCGCCCAGGGCGAGTTCGTCACGCTGGCCAAGCTGGAGGCGGAGTTCGGCAACAGCCCGCTGGTGCGCCAGATCTACCTTTACGGCAATAGCGCGCAGCCCTACCTGCTGGCCGTCGTGGTGCCGACCGAGGAGGCCCTGGCGCGCTACCAGCCCGACGAGCTGAAGCCGCTGATCGCCGACTCGCTGCAGAACGTCGCGCGCGACGCGGGCCTGCAGTCCTACGAGGTGCCGCGCGACTTCATCATCGAGACCACGCCGTTCAGCCTGGAGAACGGCCTGCTGACCGGCATCCGCAAGCTGGCGTGGCCGAAGCTCAAGCAGCACTACGGCGAGCGGCTCGAAGCGCTCTACGCCGAGCTGGCCCAGGGCCAGGCCAATGAGCTCAGCGAACTGCGCCGCGGCGGGGCGGACGCGCCCGTCCTGCAGACGGTGAGCCGGGCCGCGATCGCGATGCTGGGCACCGCGGCCAGCGACCTGTCGCCCCAGGCGCACTTCACCGACCTCGGCGGGGACTCGTTGTCCGCCTTGACATTCGGCAACCTGCTGCGCGAGATCTTCGACGTCGACGTGCCGGTGGGCGTCATCGTCAGCCCGGCCAACGACCTGCGGGCCATCGCCGACTACATCGAGGCCGAGCGCAAGGGCACCAAGCGGCCCACGTTCGCCGCGGTCCACGGGCGCGGCGCGACCCAGGTGCACGCCAGTGACCTGACGCTGGACAAGTTCCTCGACGAGGCCACGCTGGCCGCCGCGCCCGAGCTGCCGAGGCCGACCTCCGAGGTGCGGACCGTGCTGCTGACCGGGGCGACCGGGTTTCTCGGCCGCTATCTGGCGCTGGAGTGGCTGGAGCGGATGGACCTGGTCGACGGCAAGGTGATCGCGCTGGTGCGGGCCCGCTCCGACGAGGAGGCCCGCGCCCGGCTGGACAACACCTTCGACAGCGGCGATCCCACGCTGCTGGCGCACTACCGCGAGCTGGCCGCCGAGCACCTCGAGGTCCTCGCCGGCGACAAGGGCGAGGCCAACCTGGGCCTGGACCAGGCGACGTGGCAGCGGCTGGCCGACACCGTCGACCTCATCGTCGACCCGGCGGCCCTGGTCAACCACGTGCTGCCGTACAGCGAGCTGTTCGGCCCCAACGCGCTGGGCACCGCCGAGCTGATCCGGCTCGCGCTGACCACCAGGCAGAAGCCGTACCTCTACACCTCGACGATCGGCGTGGGCGACCAGATCGAGCCGGGCACGTTCGTCGAGGACGCCGACATCCGCGAGATCAGCGCGACCCGGGCGATCAACGACAACTACGCCAACGGCTACGGCAACAGCAAGTGGGCCGGCGAGGTGCTGCTGCGCGAGGCCCACGACCTGTGCGGCCTGCCCGTGGCGGTGTTCCGGTGCGACATGATCCTGGCCGACACCACCTACGCGGGACAGCTCAACCTGCCGGACATGTTCACCCGGCTGATGCTGAGCCTGGTGGCGACGGGAGTCGCGCCCGGTTCGTTCTACGAGTTGGACGCCGACGGCAACCGGCAGCGGGCGCACTACGACGGTCTCCCGGTCGAGTTCATCGCCGCGGCGATCTCCACGCTGGGGGCGCAGGCCGAGGGTTTCCAGACCTACCACGTGATGAACCCCTACGACGACGGCATCGGGCTCGACGAGTACGTCGACTGGCTGATCGACGCCGGCTACCCCCTGCACCGGGTCGCCGACTACGGCGACTGGCTGCGCCGGTTCGAAGGGTCGATGCGGGCCCTGCCGGAGCGGCAGCGCCAGTACTCGCTGCTGCCGCTGCTGCACAACTACGAGAAGCCGGAGAAGCCGCTGCGCGGATCGCTGGCGCCGACCGAGAGGTTCCGCGCCGCGGTGCAGGAGGCGAAAATCGGCCCGGACAAGGACATTCCGCACGTTTCGGCGCCGATCATCGTCAAGTACATCACCGACCTGCAGTTGCTCGGATTGCTCTGACGCCCCGACAGAAAACTCAGNCGCGTCAGGGCCTCGACATCCCGCGCCGACCGCAGCGCGAGGCGCGCCACGGCGGCGGCGCCCACGAAGATGATCAACGCACCCAGACCGGAGAAGTGGGAAACCTCGAGAACCGCCCGCTTGCGGTCGGATGCGGCGATCGGATCGCCGGCGGAACCGATGCGCAACATCGGGGCGACATCGCCGCCGATCACGAACCAGACGCCGGCGAGAACGGCGAGCCACCCGCCCACCATTGCGGTGATCCGATTTCCCGAGAAGATCAGCAGCAGGCCCGCCAGCACCGCCGCGGCTCCAGGGAGCACCTCGAGCCAGCCCCGGGCCGTTGTCCATGTCCAGTCCTGGTCCGGCGTGTAGGCGAAATTGAAGTGGGGGCCGACGAACGGTATCAACGCACCCCAAGCGCCCAGAACGACCAAGATCAATCCGCTGAGCGCGCCGCGCGAACGCGGCATCCACAACGCGCTGGGTCGGCCTTTTTCTGCGTCTGTCATCAATTTCCCCTCGATAGAAGCCGGACTACTTCAGCCCCGCACGGGTACCCCCGGCGGTGGCCGGTGTAACGCGGGCGATCGAGGTCGTGGCCAATGGGCCCAGTGTGTCTCCTGTTACCGGTAGAGGCCCAGCACCACCAACACGATGGCGATCACCGGGAACGTGCCCTGGATGAGCGCGGCCCGCGCCTTCTCCGGGGCGGAGAGAAACAGCACGACCGCGGCGGCGGCCATCGATCCGACACCCGCCAGGACGAGCGCCACTCCCACGGCGGTGTCCCCCATCGCCAGCGGCGGGATGCCGAGACCGGTGACGATCGCCAGGAACAGGTTGTAGAAGCCCTGATTGAAGGCCAGCAGCTTGGTGACCTCGGCCTCTTCGGCGGACGTGCCGAACCTGGCGCGGGTGCGTTCCGAGGTCCAGGTCAACGACTCCATCGTGAAGATGTAGACGTGCAACAGGGCGGCCAGCGCGGCGAAAACCAACCCGGCGGTGAGCATCGCTCCTCCTCGCTAGTCGAACAGCCCGTTTGCTGCGTCTAAGAACAATACCGACCGGCGGTTGTCCGGGCTGCCCTGACGGCCGAGGAGCTACACGCCGGCGTGGTGGTGGCGTCGGCCGAAGAGGCCGCCCCCGGCGCGCCGGTGGAACAGGCCGCCCCGGCCGCGCCCGCCGGCGTCGACGTCGCGAGCCGATTCGTCGTGCACGGCCGGTTCCGCCGCCGGGGCGGTCGCGACGGGCGCGGGTTCGCTCACCACGACGTCGCGGGCGTGCCGAACCGCCACGCGAGCCAGCGCCGCCCCGCCGAGGAACACGATCAGCGCGCCCACACCTGTGAAGTAGGTGACCTCGAGCAGCGCCCGCTTCAGGTCCGACGCGGCCACGGGTTGGCCGACGTCCCCGATTTGCAGGGTCGGCGCGAAAGCCCGGCCGACCACAAACCAGGCGCCGGCGAAGGCCGCCAGCCAGCCGCCGAGCATGGCGGTGGCGCGGTTTCCGGAGACCAGCAGCACCAGGCCGCCCACCACGGCGACGACGCCGGGGAACACCTCGAGCCAGCCCTTCGCGGCCGTCCACGTCCATGCGGGGTCGAGGGAATAGGTCCACCGAATCAGGGGTCCGATGAACGGCGCCAACGCCCCCCAAGCACCCAAGAGGATCAGGAGTAGCCCGGTCACGGCGCCGCGGGTGCGTGGCATGTAGGGCGCGGATGGGCGTTCATAGTCGGGGCCGGTGTGCCTCATCAGAATCTCCTCCGACAAGCGGTTGCTGATGTTGACCCGGGTACCCGCGGCGGCGGTGGCGTAACCGGCGCTAGTCGAACAGGCCCGGTTGGCCCAGCCCGGCGGCCCCGGCCGGCGGGGTCAGGCCGAGGTGCGTCCAGGCCTGCGCGGTGGCCACCCGGCCGCGCGGGGTGCGCGCGACCATGCCGGCCCGCACCAGGAACGGCTCGCACACCTCCTCGACGGTCGCGGCCTCCTCACCCACCGCGACCGCCAGCGTGGAGACGCCGACCGGGCCGCCGCCGAAGCCGCGGGTCAGCGCCGACAGCACCGCCCGGTCCAGCCGGTCCAGGCCGAGCTCGTCGACGTCGTAGACCGCCAGCGCGGATTTGGCGACGTCGCGGGTGATCACGCCGTCGGCGCGCACTTCGGCGAAGTCACGGACCCGCCGCAGCAGCCGGTTGGCGATCCGCGGGGTGCCCCGCGAGCGCCGCGCGATCTCGGCCCCGGCCTCGGCGCCCAGCTCGATGCCGAGAATCCCGGCGGAACGCGCCAGCACCCGCTCCAGCTCGGCGGGTTCGTAGAAGTCCATGTGCGCGGTGAATCCGAACCGGTCGCGCAGCGGGCCGGTCAGCGCGCCGGACCGGGTGGTGGCGCCGACCAGCGTGAAGGGCGCTACCTCCAGCGGGATCGACGTCGCCCCGGGCCCTTTGCCGACGACGACGTCGACCCGGAAGTCCTCCATCGCCAGGTAGAGCATCTCCTCGGCGGGCCGCGCGATGCGGTGGATCTCGTCGATGAACAGCACGTCGTGCTCGACCAGGTTGGACAGCATCGCGGCCAGGTCGCCCGCGCGTTCCAGCGCCGGCCCGGACGNGGCCCGGTAGGCGTGCCGCTGCTGCGCGGCCAGGGCTTCGGCGGCGGCCATCCGGGCGAGCATCGGCGCCCGCCAGCAGTGGCAGATCGCCAACGCCAGCGCGTCGGCGGCGTCGGCCGGCGTCGGCTTGGCTTGCAGCTCAAGGATTCTGGTGACCATGGCGGTGACCTGCGCCTTGTCGGCGGCGCCGTTGCCGGTGACAGCGGCCTTGACCTCGGTGGGGGTATGGAAGTACACGTCGACACCGCGCCTGGCGGCCGCCAGCGCCACCACGCCGCCGGCCTGCGCGGTGCCCATCACGGTCGTCACATTCACCTGGGAGAACACCCGCTCGATGGCCACCACGTCGGGCTGATGGGTGGCCAGCCAATGCTCGACGGCATCGCTGATCGCCAGCAACCGCTTGGCCAGCGGCGCGTCCGACGGGGTGCGCACCACGTCGACGTCGAGCGCGACGACGTTGCGCCCCCGCCCGGTCTCCACGACCGACAGGCCGCATCGGGTCAGCCCGGGGTCGACGCCCATCACACGCATGGCCGGCTCCTTCGTACGAACAGCTGTTCGAGAGCCTAGCGGCCGGGGCCGACGGGATCCGGTAGGACACGCCTGTGGCCGGGCGAATCCTGTTAACTTATAGCCCACGTTCGCTCTGGCACTGTGGCTAGCACCGTGGCAAGGAAGGTTTGGTGTGGGAACACTCCTGCTCGTCCTCGCGGCAGTGCTGTTCATCGGGTCGATTGTGGTGCTGGTCATCGCGGTGCGGCGACCCAGGAAACCGGCCCGCCCGGGCGGGCGCCAGGACCCGCTCTCCTTCAACGCGATGCCCCAGTTCGGGCCCCGCCAACTCGGGCCCGGGGCCATCGTCAGCTACGGCGGCGTCGACCTTGTGGTCCGCGGCTCGGTGACGTTCCGCGAGGGCCCGTTCGTGTGGTGGGAGCACCTCCTGGAGGGCGGCGACCAGCCCATCTGGCTGAGCGTCGAGGAAGACGACGGCCGCCTGGAGCTGGCCATGTGGGTGACCCGCAAGGACCTCACGCTGCAGCCGGGCGACCAGTACGTCATCGACGGCGTGGCGTTCCACGAAACGGAGCGCGGGCGGGCGTCCTACACCACCGAGGGCACCACCGGCCTGCCGGCCGGCGGCGAGATGGAATTCCTCGACTGCGCCAACGCCGGCGAGACCGCCCTGCTCTCGTTCGAGCGGTGGGCCCCGGACATGCCCTGGGAGATTTCGACGGGCAAGCACGTCGTACCNCCCGCCGCAGCAGCCGGTTGGCGATCCGCGGGGTGCCCCGCGAGCGCCGCGCGATCTCGGCCCCGGCCTCGGCGCCCAGCTCGATGCCGAGAATCCCGGCGGAACGCGCCAGCACCCGCTCCAGCTCGGCGGGTTCGTAGAAGTCCATGTGCGCGGTGAATCCGAACCGGTCGCGCAGCGGGCCGGTCAGCGCGCCGGACCGGGTGGTGGCGCCGACCAGCGTGAAGGGCGCTACCTCCAGCGGGATCGACGTCGCCCCGGGCCCTTTGCCGACGACGACGTCGACCCGGAAGTCCTCCATCGCCAGGTAGAGCATCTCCTCGGCGGGCCGCGCGATGCGGTGGATCTCGTCGATGAACAGCACGTCGTGCTCGACCAGGTTGGACAGCATCGCGGCCAGGTCGCCCGCGCGTTCCAGCGCCGGCCCGGACGTCACCCGCAGCGACGCGCCGAGTTCGGCCGCGATGATCATCGCCAGCGAGGTCTTGCCGAGCCCCGGCGGGCCGGACAGCAGGATGTGATCCGGTGTGCCGCCGCGGTTTTTGGCCCCCTCGATGACCAGTTGCAGCTGTTCGCGCACGCGCGGCTGACCGATGAACTCGCCCAACGAGCGCGGCCGCAGGCTGACGTCGATGTCGCCCTCGCCGACGGTCAGGGCCGGCGAGACGTCGCGGTCGGGATAGTCGTCGTCGGTCATCGGGACTTACCCAGCAACGACAGGGCGGCCCGCAGGGCGCCGGACGTCGACGCGTCGTGATCCCCGGACAGCACCTTGTCGGTCGCCTCCTCGGCCTGCTTGACGGCGAAGCCGAGACCGACCAGGGCCTCCACCACCGGACCNCCTGGGAGATTTCGACGGGCAAGCACGTCGTACCCGGGGAGCTCACCGTCTACCCCGCGCCCCCGCCCACGGCCCCGTAGGACCCGCTCCGTGCCCCTTCATCAGCTCGCCGTGACTCCCACCGACGTGTCCGGCGAGCGGCTGGGGCTGGCGCTCAACGCGCCCGCGCCGGCGCCGCTGGCCGCCTGCAGGCTGCGGCACCCCGACGGGAGCGCGCTGCAGCTCGGCGTCCTCGGCGCGTCGCACGTCGTCGCGGTCGAACACGCCAAAGGCGGCTTCTCCGAGCAGGTTTCGTGCACCGCGCGCGGCGTCGGCGGCGAGTTGCCGCAGCGGTCCGAGGCCCCCGGCTACCGCCTGCAGTCGCGCACCGAGACGCACGACGAGGCGAGCTTCCGCCGGCTGGCGGGCGATCTTCGCGAGCGTTGCGCGCGGCAACCGGGCTGGCTCGGGGGCACGTTTCCCGGCGACGACGCCGCCCTGACCGCCCTGGCCGCCGAACCCGACGGCGCCGGCTGGCGGTGGCAGACCTGGCACCTGTATCCGCGCCCGGGCCGCGGCGGCGTGGTGGTGCACACGGCGAGCCGGTGGTACCCGTGAGCCGCAATCGCCTGTTTTTGATTTCCGGCGCGTTGGCCGTCGCCGCCGTCGTGTCGCTGGTGTTCGGAATCATCCTGCAGCAGAAGAACATTGGCTCCTATATCGCGGGCCATTATCGCGAGTACTCGCGTGACGTGAACGCAACGCGCTACGTCTGCAGCGGATCGGCCGAGCAGGTCGCCGACACGCTCGCCGACTACCAGGCACCCGAGGCGCGCGCCGCCAACGGCAACAGCGAATACCTGCGCTACAGCAACAACATCGTGATCGTGGGACCCGACGGCAACTACCCGTGCAGCATCCGCGTCGAGCCCCTGAGCGCCGGGTACAGCCACGGCTCATTCATCTTCCTCGGCCCCGGCTTCTTCCCCGGATCCCCGTCGGGCGGCGCCGGCGGCACCCCCGGCGGGCCCGGCGGGACCAAGTGATGGCTTAGCGATTGAAAGCAAAGGAGACAACCATGTACCTCGCCGTCGAGATCGGAACCGTCGACGTCAATCCCGTGCTGAAGGGCGCCCTCGCGACGATCCTGTACTTCGCGGTCGGCATGGCCGTGCTGCTCGTCGGGTTCTACATGGTCGACTGGCTGACCCCGGGCAAGCTGCGCCAACTCGTGTTCATCGATCGGCGCCCCAACGCCGTCGTCGTCGCCGGATCCATGTACATCTCGCTCACCACCGTCATCATCAGCGCCATCACCAACAGCTACAGCCAGCTGGGTCAGGGACTGCTCGGCGTGGCGGTGTACGGGTTGATGGGCGTCATCCTGCTGGGCATCGCGATGCTGGCGATGCACCTGCTGATTCCCGGCAGTTTCCACGAGCACGTCGACGAGGCGGAGCTGCATCCGGGATCGTTCGCGGTGGCGCTGATACTGCTCGCGGTGGGAGGGGTGACCGCCGCGGCGGTGTCATGACCTCGCCCGGGCGATGGCGCGCCTTGCTGCTGGCCGCGGTGGCGGCGTGCGCGGCCTGCGGCATCATCTACGAGCTCGCCCTGCTGACCCTGTCGGCCAGCCTCAACGGCGGCGGGATCGTCGCCACGTCGCTGATCGTCGCGGGCTACATCGCCGCGCTGGGCGCCGGCGCCCTGCTGGTCAAGCCGCTGCTGGCGCACGCGGCGATCGCCTTCATCGCCGTCGAGGCGGCCCTCGGCATCGTCGGCGGGCTGTCGGCGGCGGCGCTGTACGTGGTGTTCGCGTTCCTGGACGGCTCGGTCGGCTCGACGTGGGTGCTGGCGGCGGGCACGGCGCTGATCGGGGGGCTGGTCGGCGCCGAGGTGCCGCTGCTGATGACCCTGCTGCAACGCGGTCGGACGGCCGGCCCCTCCGACGCCGGCCGCACGCTGGCCAACCTCAATGCCGCCGACTACCTGGGCGCCTTGCTGGGCGGGCTGGTCTGGCCGTTTCTGCTGCTGCCGCATCTGGGCATGATCCGCGGGGCCGCGGCCACGGGCATCGTCAACCTGGCGGCCGCGGCCGTCGTGTCCCTCTTCCTGCTGCGGCGCGTGGTCTCGCCGCGGCAGCTGGCGACGGCGCTGTGCGCGCTCACCGCCGCGCTCGGGGTGCTGGCCACGCTGCTGGTGCGCTCGGCCGACATCGAAACCACCAGCAGGCAACGGCTTTACGCCGACCCGATCGTCGCCTACCGGCACACGCCGTATCAGGAGATCGTGGTGACCCGGCGCGGCAACGACATGCGCCTGTACCTGGACGGGGGCCTGCAGTTCTCCACCCGCGACGAATACCGCTACACCGAAAGCCTGGTCTATCCCGCGCTGGGCGGTGATTTCCAAGCCGCGCGCTCGGTGCTGGTGCTCGGCGGCGGTGACGGCCTGGCGGCCCGCGAGCTGCTGCGCCAGCCGGGGGTCGCCAAGATCGTTCAGGTCGAGCTCGACCCCGCGGTGATCGACTTGGCGCGCACCACGATGCGCGACGCCAACGGCGGCGCACTGGACGACCCGCGCGTCAAGATCGTGATCGGCGACGCGATGACGTGGCTGCGGGGCGCCCCGGACCGGTTCGATTCCGTCATCGTCGATCTCCCCGATCCCGACACGCCCACCCTGGGCCGGCTGTATTCCACGGAGTTCTATGCGCTCGCCGCCCGCGCGCTGGCCCCGGGCGGGCTGATGGTCGTGCAGGCGGGCAGCCCGTTCTCCACGCCGACGGCGTTCTGGCGCACGATCTCGACGGTCCGGGCGGCCGGCTATGCGGTCACGCCGTATCACGTGCACGTGCCGACGTTCGGCGACTGGGGCTTCGCGCTGGCGCAGCGCGCGGACGCCGCGCCCACGCCCACGATGCCGGCCGGCGCGCCCCCGCTGCGTTTCCTCAACCAGCAGGTGCTTGCGGCCGCCACCGTGTTCTCCGGTGACATCGGGCCCCGCGCGCTCGAGCCGTCGACGCTGGACAATCCGCGCGTCGTCGACGACATGCGGCGCGGCTATTACTGAGTGGCCTGCTCCGGTCGGACCGCTTGCACCGGCCACACCGACCCGCGGCAGGCGCCGGCGGATCGGTCATCGGTATGCGTGCCCGCCGCTCACTCCTCGTCGAGGGCGGCCAACACCTCGTCCGAAAGGTCGACGTTGGTGTAGACGTTCTGCACGTCGTCGCTGTCCTCCAGCGCGTCGACGAGCTTGAACACCTTGCGGGCGCCGTCGAGGTCGACGGGAACGCTGACCGACGGCTGAAAACTGGCCTCGGCCGACTCGTAGTCGATGCCGGCGTCCTGCAGCGCGGTGCGCACCGCGACGAGATCGGTCGGCTCGGAGATGACCTCGAAGCTGTCGCCCAGGTCGTTGACGTCTTCGGCGCCCGCGTCGAGCACCGCGGTCAGCACGTCGTCCTCGGTCAGACCGTTCTTCTCCAGGGTGACCACGCCCTTGCGGGAGAACAGGTAAGCCACCGAACCGGGGTCGGCCATGGTGCCGCCGTTGCGCGTCATCGCGACCCGTACCTCGCTGGCGGCGCGGTTGCGGTTGTCGGTCAGGCACTCGATCAGCACCGCCACGCCGTTGGGCGCGTAGCCCTCGTAGGTGATGGTTTGCCAGTCGGCGCCGCCGGCCTCCTCGCCTGCCCCACGCTTCCGGGCGCGCTCGATGTTGTCGTTGGGCACCGAGGTCTTCTTCGCCTTCTGGATCGCGTCGTAGAGCGTCGGGTTGCCGGCCGGGTCACCGCCGCCGGTACGGGCGGCGACCTCGATGTTCTTGATCAGCCGGGCGAACTCCTTGCCGCGGCGCGCGTCTTTGACGGCCTTCTGGTGCTTGGTGGTGGCCCACTTGGAATGGCCGCTCATCGGTGTTTCTACCTCTTTTGTCGTTTCCGGTGCTCGATCAACTCGCCAAACGAGTCTACGTGGGCGCCGAAAGGGCCCCCCTCGATGACGTCAGGCGACCCCGTTGACGATGTCGACGAACATGTGGTGGATGCGACGGTCGCCGGTCATCTCGGGGTGAAACGCCGTCGCCAGCATCGGGCCCTGGCGCACCGCGACGACGTGGCCGGCCGCCCGGGCCAGCACCCGCACGCCCTCACCCGTTCGCTCCACCCACGGCGCGCGGATGAACACCGCGCGCACCGGCTCGTCGAGGTCCGCGAAGTCGATGTCGCCCTCGAACGAGTCGACCTGCCGTCCAAAGGCGTTGCGCCGCACCGTCATATCGATCGCGCGCAGGGGCAGCGCCTGCCGCCCCCGGGCGCCGGCGTCGAGGATCTCGCTGGCCAGCAGGATCATGCCGGCGCAGGCGCCGTAGGCCGGCAGACCCTCGGCCAGCCGGCGGCGCAGCGGCTCGAGCAGCTCCAGGTCGAGCAATAGGTGACTCATGGTGGTGGATTCCCCGCCGGGGATGACCAGCCCGTCCACCGCGTCCAGCTCGTCGCGGCGGCGCACCGGCATCGACTCGGCTCCGGCCTCGCGCAGCGCCGCCAGGTGCTCGCGAGTGTCGCCCTGCAGCGCCAGCACCCCGATCCGCGGCGCGCTCACGGCCGGTACCCGCGCCGAAAGCGGGTCAGTCCCTCCTGCATGACCGCCGCGACCATCTCGCCGGTCTGGGTGAAGATCTTGCCCTGGCACAGCGACCGGCCGCCGCTGGCCGACGGCGACGACTGGTCGTACAGCAGCCACTCGTCGGCCCGGAACGCGCGCATGAACCACATCGCGTGGTCCAGCGACGCCACCTGCAGGTGCTCGCGCACGTCGAGGTGGGTGACCTGCGCCGAACCCAGCAGCGTCAGGTCGCTCATGTAGGCCAGCGCGCAGATGTGCAGCACCGGGTCGTCCGGCAACGGGTCGCGGTGGCGAAACCACACCTGCTGCTGGGCGGCCTTGCCCGGCGAGAGCTGCAGTTGGTCGCGGGGCACGATGCACACGTCCCACTCCTCGAACTGCTTGAATCCGGCGTCGTCGAACACCTTGATCGAGTCGAGGCCCGGCAGGCCGTCGGGCGGCGGGGCGGGCGGCATCGGGTCCTGGTGGTGGATGCCCTCCTGGTCGGTCTGGAAGGACGCCCCCATGCTGAAGATGATCTCCCCGTGCTGGATGGCGTTGACGCGCCTGGTGGCAAAGGACCCGCCGTCGCGGGTGCGCTCGACGATGAAGACCGTGGGCTCGTTGGCGTCCCCGGGCCGCAGGAAGTAACCGTGCAGCGAGTGGACCTGGTAGCGTGGGTCGACGGTGCGCACCGCCGAGACGAGCGACTGCCCCGCCACGTGGCCGCCGAAGGTGCGCTGGAAATACCCCGACTCCGGGCTGAACACCCGACCGCGGTAGATGTTGACCTCGAGTTGCTCGAGATCAAGGATCTCTTCGATCGCCACCAATAGCCCTTGGCTTACCAGCCGCGTTCGGCGAGGCGGTGCGGCTGCGCGATCTGCTCCACGTTGATGCCCACCATCGGCTCGCCCAGCCCGCGCGACACCTTGGCCAGCACGTCGGGGTCGTCGTAGAAGGTGGTGGCCTTGACGATCGCGGCGGCGCGGTGCTCGGGCGCGCCGGACTTGAAGATGCCCGAGCCGACGAACACGCCCTCGGCGCCGAGCTGCATCATCATCGCCGCGTCGGCGGGAGTGGCGATGCCGCCCGCGGTGAACAGCGTGACCGGCAGCTTGCCCGCCCGGGCCACCTCGACGACGAGCTCGTAGGGCGCCTGCAATTCCTTTGCCGCCACATACAATTCGTCCTCGGACAGCGACGTCAGCCGGCGGATCTCGCCGCTGATGGCGCGCATGTGCGTGGTGGCGTTGGAGACGTCGCCGGTGCCGGCCTCGCCCTTGGAGCGGATCATGGCCGCGCCCTCGGCGATGCGCCGCAGCGCCTCGCCGAGGTTGGTCGCGCCGCATACGAACGGCACCGTGAACTTCCACTTGTCGATGTGGTGGGTGTAGTCGGCGGGGGTCAGCACCTCGGATTCGTCGACGTAGTCCACCCCGAGGCTCTGCAGGATCTGCGCCTCGACGAAATGCCCGATCCGGGCCTTGGCCATCACCGGGATGGTCACCGCGGCGATGATGGCCTCGATGATGTCGGGGTCGCTCATCCGCGACACCCCGCCGTGGGCGCGGATGTCGGCCGGCACCCGTTCCAGCGCCATCACCGCGACGGCGCCGGCGCCCTCGGCGATCCGGGCCTGCTCGGGGGTGACGACGTCCATGATGACGCCGCCCTTGAGCATCTCGGCCATCCCGCGCTTGACCCGCGCCGTGCCCGTCGCCGCCCGGTTCGGCTGCACCGGCTTGTTCTCTTCGTTCATTGCGCCTCCACTCTAATGGTCAGCGACAAGCGAGTTTTGTCGTGATCAGCGGATGGACTCGAGCAGGCCGGGGTTGCGGACGCCGTCCGCCAGCCGGTTGGCCGCGGGCAGCAATTCGCCCAGCTGCAGGGGGTACACCTGCTCGCCGGCCGCGGTCAGGGCGGCGATGTCATTCGCGTCACACCACCGGGCGCCGTGGATGTAGCTGCGTTCCAGCTCGGTCCGTCCCACCAGCGACGGCTCGAACCGGCTGGTGCGGTGGACCAGGTAGAACTCCTCGCTGTCGATCAGCGAGCCGTTGAACTCGAAGACCTCGNGGAAGGCGCCCAGGTCGCGGGCGCGGAGGGGGGCCCCCGCGCCCATCGCCTCGCCAAGGACGACCCCGAAGCTCCCCCCGCCGGTATTGGGCGCGCAGTAGGCGTCGGCGCTGCGCAGCGCCGACGCCTTGCCCGCGTCGTCGACCTGGCCGAGGAAGCGGAGGTGGTCCACCAATTCGCCCGCCTGAGCGCGCAATTCGTCCTCGTCGCCCCGACCGACGATCAGTAACTGGGCGTCCGGGTAGCGCTCGACGACCCGTGGCAGCGCGTCGAGCAGCACCGCCATGCCCTTGCGGGGCTCGCCGTAGCGTCCCAGGAACAACACCGTCTTGCCCGGCCGCGGATAGCCGTCCAGCCGCGGGGCCGAGGCGAAGGACTTGACGTCGACCCCGTTGGGGATCTCCACCGCGTCGGTGCCCAGCGCCTCCATCTGCCAGCGCCGGGCCAGATCGGACACCGCGATGCGCCCGACGATCTTCTCGTGCATCGGCCGCAGGATGCCCTGAAAGACGGTCAGGGTCAGGGATTTGGTGGTCGACGTGTGGAATGTCGCCACGATCGGGCCCTCGGCGATGTTCAGGGCCAGCATCGACAGGCTCGGCGCGTTGGGCTCGTGCAGGTGCAGGACGTCGAAGTCGCCCTCCCCAAGCCATTTCTTGACCTTGCGGTGGGTGGCCGGGCCGAACCGCAGCCGGGCCACGGACCCGTTGTAGGGAATCGGGACGGCCTTGCCCGCGGAGACGACGTAGTCGGGCAGCGAGGCGTGCGGGGAGACCGGCGCGAGCACGCTCACCTCGTTCCCGCGGGCGCGCATCACCTCGGCCAGCTGCAGGACGTGGGACTGCACCCCGCCCGGCACGTCGAACGAGTAGGGGCACACCATCCCGATCCGCATCAGGCTTCCCTCAACCTCGCCTGCCTGGTCTCGGACAGGTCGGCCAGCCACTGCGGCTGCATCATGTGCCAATCCTCGGGGTGGGCGGCGATGCCCTTGGCGAACTGATCGGCCAGCGCCTGGGTGATGGCGCCGACGTCGCCGCTGCCGCAGTCGAGCTCCGGCTGGATCCAGAAGCCCCAGCCCCCATTGCCCTCGAACCAGCAGTGCACTGGAAGCAGGGCCGCGCCGGTCGCGATCGCCAGCTTCGCCGGCCCGGCCGGCATCCGGGTGGCCTCGCCGAAGAAGTCGACCTCGACGCCGGTGCGGGTGAGGTCACGGTCGGCCATCAGGCACACCAGCCCGCCGTCTCGGAGCCGCTCGCAGAGCACCTCGAAGGCGGGGCGGTCGCCGCCGGACAGCGGCAGCACCTCGAAGCCGAGGCTCTCGCGGTAGCGGACGAAACGCCGGTACAGCGACTCCGGTTCGAGCCGTTCCGCGACGGTGGTGAAGGTGCCGCGCGTCTGCGTGAACCACACCCCGGCCATGTCCCAGTTGCCGCTGTGCGGCAACGCGCACACCGCGCCGCGGCCCGCGCGCAGCGCCGCGTCCAGGTGCTCAGCGCCGGTGAAGGCGGCGTCGAGTTCGCCGGCCAGCGCGCGCAGGTCCATCGTGGGCAGGCGAAACGTCTCCCGCCAGTAGCGGCCGTAGGAGGCCAGCGATGCGCGCATCAGCGCGTCCGGTACCTCCTCCGGCGGCACGCCGATGACGCGGGCCAGGTTCTTGCGCAACTGCGTCGGGCCGCCGTTGCGGGCGGCATAGCGCGCCCCGGCGTCAAAGGCGTTGCGGGCCGCGAACTCCGGCATCGCCCGCACGGCCATCCAGCCGGTCGCGTACGCCCAGTCGGTTGCCGTGCCGCGGGTCATGCGGGCCACCTCCCCGATCACGGCATGGGCTCCGTTGCGCCGGGGGACGTCCGCACCGTGTGCAACCGCTGCGCGCAGGTGACCAGGCTGGCCCCCGCCAGCAGCCACATCGCCACCGGCAGCGCGGGGGGCCACGCCACGAACGGAAAATCCGACACCCCGGCGCCGACGAGCACGATGATCAGCCGTTCGGGACGTTCGATGATGCCGCCGTCGCCGCGCAGCCCGCTGGCCTCGGCCCGGGCCTTGATGTAGGAGATCACCTGCGAGGTGACCAGGCAGATCAGCGTCGCCACCGCCAACAGTTTGTCGTGCCTGCCGAAGGCGATCCACCACAGCAGGCCGCAGAACACGGCGCCGTCGCTGACCCGGTCGCAGGTGGCGTCCAGCACCGCGCCGAAGCGGGTGCCGCCGCCCCGCTCCCGGGCCATCGCGCCGTCCAGCATGTCGAAGAGCACGAAGAACCAGACCACCAGCGTGCCGGCGAACAGCTTGCCCATCGGGAAGAGCGTCAGCGCCCCCGCCACCGCGACGACGGTGCCCAGGATCGTGACGGCGTCCGGCGTCAGCCCGACCCGCAGGCATGCCCGGGCGGTCGGAGTGGTGAGCCGCGCGAACGCCGCCCGCGACAGGAACGGCACCTTGCTCATGCGCGCCGCTCCTCCTCATCGCTGCGCTCTGCATCGTCGCCGGCGCGACTCATGACTGCTTTGCCCACTCCGTGGCCAGCAGCTGGCGGGTTTCGCGCAGCAACTGCGGGATCACTTTCGACCCGCCGATGATCGTGATGAAGTTGGCGTCGCCGCCCCAGCGCGGCACGACGTGCACGTGCAGATGCTCGGCCAGCGAGCCCCCAGCCGAGGTACCCAGGTTGAGGCCGACGTTGAAGCCGTGCGGCCGCGACACGTTCTTGATGACGCGAATCGCCTTCTGCGTGAAGGACATCAGCTCCGCGCTCTCCGCTTCCGTCAGGTCCTCCAGCTCGGAGACCCGCCGGTACGGCACCACCATGAGGTGCCCGGGGTTGTACGGGTACAGGTTGAGCACGGCGTAGACGAGTTCGCCGCGGGCCACCACCAGGCCGTCCTCGTCGGGCAGGTGCGGGATCTCGCTGAACGGCTGGTCGGGTTTGCCGTTGTCCCGCTTCATCGGCGCTTCGGCCAGGTAGTTCATCCGGTACGGCGTCCACAACCGCTGCAGGTGGTCCTGCTCGCCGACGCCGCGGTCGAGGATCGTGTCGTCGCGCTGCTCGTCATTCACCGCCGGTTACCTTCACCAGTTCGGCCGTGGGAGCCGTGTTTTCGCGGTCGGCGATCCACTTGACGATGGCGTCGACGGCGCCCTCGCGGGCGACACCGTTGATCTGCGTGCGGTCCCCGAAGCGGAAGCTCACCGCGCCGGCCTGCACGTCGCGGTCACCGGCCAGCAACATGAACGGCACCTTCTGGTTGGTGTGGTGGACGATCTTCTTGGCCATCCGGTCGTCGCTGGCGTCCACCTCGACCCGCACTCCGTGCGACTTCAGCTGCGCCGCAACGCTTTCCAGATAGTCCACGTGCTCGTCGGCGACCGGGATGCCGACCACCTGGACCGGCGCCAGCCACGCCGGGAACGCCCCCGCGTAGTGCTCGGTGAGGATGCCGAAGAACCGCTCGATCGACCCGAAGAGCGCGCGGTGGATCATCACCGGGCGCTGCCGGGTCCCGTCCGGGGCGGTGTATTCCAGCTCGAAGCGCTCCGGGAAGTTGAAGTCCACCTGGATGGTCGACATCTGCCAGCTGCGGCCCAGCGCGTCGCGGGCCTGCACCGAGATCTTCGGGCCGTAGAACGCCGCCCCGCCGGGATCGGGAACCAGTTCCAGGCCGGACTCCGCCGCCACCTCGGCCAGGGAGTTGGTGGCCTGCTCCCACATCTGGTCGGAGCCGACGAACTTCTCGGGGTCCTTGGTGGACAGCTCCAGGTAGAAGTCCTCCAGCCCGTAGTCGCTGAGCAACTCGAGCACGAACCGCAGCAGCGACGCCAGCTCGTCGTGCAGCTGTTCGCGGGTGCAGAAGATGTGCGAGTCGTCCATGGTGAACCCGCGGGCGCGGGTCAGCCCGTGCACCACGCCGGACTTCTCGTAGCGGTACACCGTGCCGAACTCGAAGAGCCGCAACGGAAGCTCGCGATACGACCGCCCGCGCGAGGCGAAGATCAGCGTGTGCATGGGACAGTTCATCGGCTTGAGGTAGTAGTCCTGCCCGGGCTTGCGCACCGTCCCGTCGTCGTTGTACTCGGCGTCGAGGTGCATCGGCGGGAACATGCCGTCGGCGTACCAGTCCAGGTGGCCCGACGTGTGGAACAGCTGCGCCTTGGTGATGTGCGGGGTGTTGACGAACTCGTACCCGGCCTCGATGTGTTTGCGCCGCGAGTACTCCTCCAGCTCCCGGCGCACGATCCCGCCCTTGGGATGGAAAACCGCCAGGCCCGAACCGATTTCGTCGGGGAAGCTGAACAGATCCAGCTCCGCACCCAGCTTTCGGTGGTCGCGGCGCTGGGCCTCCTCGATCAGCTCCAGGTGGCGGTCGAGCGCCTCCTGCGACTCCCACGCCGTTCCGTAGATGCGCTGCAGGCTCGCGTTGTTCTGGTCGCCGCGCCAATAGGCGGCCGAGCTTCTGGTCAGCTTGAACGCGGGGATGTGCTTGGTGGTGGGGATGTGCGGTCCGCGGCACAGGTCGCCCCAAACGCGTTCGCGCGTGCGGGGGTTGAGGTTGTCGTACGCGGTGAGCTCGTCGCCGCCGACCTCCATGATTTCCGCGTCACCGGACTTGTCGTCGACCAGTTCGAGCTTGTAGGGCTCGTTGGCCAGCTCGGCGCGCGCGGCGTCCTTGGACTGGTAGACGCGCCGGAAGAACAGCTGACCGTCCTTGACGATCTGGCGCATGCGCTTTTCCAGCTTGTCCAAATCCTCCGGCGTGAACGGCTCGGCCACGTCGAAGTCGTAGTAGAAGCCGTCGGTGATGGGCGGCCCGATGCCCAATTTGGCGTGCGGGAACAGGTCTTGGACGGCCTGGGCCAACACGTGCGCGGCCGAGTGCCGGATGACGCTGCGGCCCTCGTCGGTGTTGGCCGCGACGGGAATGACCTCCGCGTCGGCGTCCGGCGCCCAGCTCAGGTCGCGCAGCTTGCCCTCGGCGTCGCGCACCACGACGATCGCGTCGGGCGCGCCCCGCCGCGGCAGCC
>NZ_LT546237.1:360055-362834 GCF_900078675.2 Mycobacterium interjectum | reverse complement strand
TGGCCAGGCTTGAGCCGCACGAACAGCGCGTCGGCCTCGGTCAGCAGGGTGTCGCCGTCGCTCAGCCGGCCCGACACGAAGATCTTGCGCCCGTCCACCCGGTCGATGCCGGCCTCGAACTGCAATTCCTTGTCGATCGGCACGATGTGGCGGTAGTTGACCTTGAGGTAGGCGGTGCGCTGGCGGGGGCCCCCGGTGATCACCGACGACGTCAGCCCGAGCACGGAGTCGAACAGCATCCCCAGGGCCCCACCGTGCACCGCGCCGTTGCGGCCCAGGTGAAAGCGCGCGAAGCGCGCCCAGCCGTGGATGCGGCCGTCGTCGCCCTTGCTCGCCTTCATCGGGATGCTCAGGATGTTGCCGCGCATCGGCAGGTCCATCCGGCGCCCGGACGGCGACTCCCACTCGTCGGCGTCGAACGGGCTCAGCAACGCCGAGAGCTTCTCCAGCCGGTCCGCGGCCTCGGTGATCACCTCGTCGGGCGCGTCGACGGCGCGGGCGTGGTCCTGCAGCTTGCGCACGGCGTCGACGAACCGGCCGTAGTCGGGGCCGCCCTTGGTGGTCGGCTCCGGCGGGTTGAACCCGCCGCCGGGATGCTGGTGTTGGTCGCCGGGCACCAACACACCGTATCGGTGGCCTACGGGGCGCTACGGGCCGCCGCCGCCGCCACCCGCGCCGCCNCCCCCGCCGCAACCACTTCGGTCGTCGCGCCGGCGGCCGCTACGTGGGCCGCATTGAGCGCCGCCCCGATGTCCTGCAAATCCGCCGCCGCCGACGTCAAGAACTCCGGCGCCGCAACCACAAACGACATCCCGCGCCTCCACTGATGCAGCCCTGTTCGGCGCGCCCGGGCAGCGTCGCGGTGACAGCGAGCCGCGTCGTGGGGTGTCGCGGCGGGGTGAAGCCGCGTCGGCCGCCCGGAGCGCTCGCTGCGTAGTCTGCGCTGGCGGAAAGGCCCGCCGGATCGGGAATTTTCCCTATATTTGCGCGGCGGCTAGACCGTCCGCTGGGCCCCCGCGGTTGCCAGGGTCTCGAACTCCTCGTCGCTCAGCGTGATCTCGGCCGCGGCGACGTTCTCCTCCAGGTGCGCGACGCTGGACGTGCCGGGGATCGGCAGCATCACGGGCGAGCGCTTCAGCAGCCAGGCCAGCGCCAGCTGCGACGGGCTCGCGTCGTGCTCGGCGGCGATGCGCTGCAGCGGGCCGTCCGGCGCGGCCAGCGGGCCGGCGGCCAGCGGGAACCACGGAATGAAGCCGATGCCCTGGCTGGTCGCGGCGTCCAGCAGCGGTTCGGCGCCCCGCGACGCCAGGTTGTACATGTTCTGCACCGACACGATCTCGGTCACCTGCTGGGCCGCGGTGAGCTGGTCGACGTCGATCTCGGACAGGCCGATGTGGCGGATCTTGCCCTCGTTCTTCAGCGTGAGCAGCTCGCCCACCTGGTCGGCCAGCGGGAAGTTGCGGTCGATGCGGTGCAGCTGGAACAGGTCGATGGTGTCGACGCCGAGGCGGCGCAGGCTCATCTCGCACTCCTGGCGCAGGTAACTGGGGTTGCCCAGCGGGACCCAGACGTCCGGGCCGGTGCGCAGCAGCCCCGCCTTGGTCGCGATCACCAGGCCGTCGTAGGGATGCAGCGCCTCGTGGATGATCTCCTCGGAGACGTAGGGGCCGTAGGAGTCCGCGGTGTCGATGAAGTTGACGCCCAGCTCGACGGCGCGCCGCAGGACCCGCACGCATTCGGCGCGGTCGGCCGGCGGACCCCACACGCCCTTGCCGGTGATCCGCATGGCGCCGAAGCCGAGTCGGTGGACGGTCAGGTCGCCGCCGAGGGTGAACGTTCCGGATGCTTGGGCAACAGTCTGAGTGGTCACTTTCCCGACCGTACGCTGAACACGTGGACCTAGCAGCACTCGAAGAGCTTCCGCTGACCTACGCCGAGGTGGGCGCGACCGCGGCGGGTGAGCTGCCCGCCGGCTACGACCATCAGCACGTGGAGCGCCAAATCGGCACGGGCCAAGAGCGTTTCGAGCGCGCGGCGGACGCGGTCATGCGCTGGGGCATGCAGCGCGGATCCGGGTTGCGCGTGCAGGCCAGCTCCGAGGTCGCCGTCGTCGACGCGGTGTTGGTGGTGCGGATGGGTTTCCTGCCCGCGCCCTGCCGCGTGGTGTACGTCATCGACGAACCCGACCTGCGCGGCTTCGCCTACGGCACCCTGCCCGGGCACCCGGAGTCCGGCGAGGAGCGCTTCGTCGTGCGCCGCGACCCGGTTACCTCCGCGGTGTACGCGGAGGTGTCGGCGTTCTCGCGGCCCGCGGCCTGGTGGACCAAGGCCGGTGGGCCGCTGGTGAGGGCGGCCCAGCGCGTCATCGCCCGGCGCTATTTGCGGGCGGTGTGACCCGCGCCGCCGTCGTTGCACGGTCGGCGCCCGCGACACGTAAACCGCTGCGACGACACGCCGAGGCGGTTCGCAGTGGCTTCAGTCCCGGCGCGGGACGCGCGCTAAGGTCCCCAGCCAGCCAGCAGCCGCTCTGCACCCGAGCACATCTGCTCGATGACCTCCGCGACGGACGCGTCGTCGCGGATCATGCCCACGCCCTGGCCCGCATCGACCGGGGCGACGCGGCGATCGTCGGCGGCGATCGCCGCGGACAGCTCGTCGCACGCCGGCGGATCGAGCGCGTCCTCGCGGCCCGTCCAGCGCGCGACGAAGTCGTTGGCCAGCACCCGCGCCGGGAACCGCGCCGGCCAGGGCCGCCCCCTGGCGACGTCGAAGGCGCGGG
>NZ_LT546237.1:338996-357883 GCF_900078675.2 Mycobacterium interjectum | reverse complement strand
CGGTCAGCGAAAGGGATCCCATAACCGCCCCCTTGGGTCTGAAAAGCCCCAACACAGACGTTCAGTAGCAGTACCCCCGCCACGAGCAAGGCCACGGTCTTGACCGCCTCCAAGCCGACATAGACGTAGTGGGCATGGGACCGCGGTCCCTCCGACCCGGCGAGCACCTCATCGGAGCGGCGGGTCAACCGGGGGCGCACGGCGATCAACTGGATGGCCAGCGCGGCGATCCCGACGGCAAAAGGCACGGCGATGCGCGCGGGCGGCGGGCCTGCTGTGCCGCCGGCAACGATCGCCACAATCACGAGGGCGAAGGCCACCTCGACGGTGTTGAGCGCGCGAAAGACCAAGCGCCCGATTCCGAGTCCGATCTGCAGCGTCACGTTGGGCGCGCGGAACTTCAGCGGGGCCTCCAGGAACGAGATGGCCAGCACCATGCCAAGCCAGACGAAGGTGACCGCGACGACGATCGCCGATCCGGTGCTCACCGGCCGGCGCCGACCGGCGTGAGGTGCGCCAGGCACAGGTCCGGTTCGACGAACGCGTCAAGCCGATCGACGGAAACCGGCGCCGCCATCGTCTCCAGCGCGCCCTGCATCAGCCCGAGGTGGATGGGGCACACGACCGCGCCGCGGGTTTCGGCCAGTTCCAAAAACGGGCAGTGCCGCAAGCCGACCAGTTGCCGCNCCCGCCCGCGGCGGTGACCGCCGCGGCCAGCCGGCCGCCGGCGACCCCGCCCATCGGGGCGTTGACGATCGGCACCCGCAGCCCGAAACTCCTCGACCAGGGCGTGGACAGCATCGGAGTTAGTGGGCCGCCCCGGGCTGGCTCTTCAGCACGGTCAGCATCACCACCGAGTCCTCGACCGCGTGCAGGGCGTGCCGCTGCGCAGGGATCGCGACGTAGTCGCCCGCCTTGCCCTCCCAGGCTTCGCCGCCGGTGGTCAGGCGCACGTGGCCCTGCAACACCTGCAGCGTCGCCTCGCCGGGGCTGTCGTGCTCGGAGAGGTCGTGGTCGGCGAGCAGGGCCAGCACCGTCTGCCGTAGCTCGTGGGTGTGGCCGCCGTGGATGGTGTGCGCGGCGCGTCCACTGTGCGACTTGCCCGCCTCGGCCAGCTTTTCGGAGGCGAGCGCGGTCAGCGAGATGGATTCCATAATCGGCCCCTTCGGTCTTGAAAGCCCGCAATCAGACGGTCAGTAGCAGTATCCCCGCCACGAGCAAGGCCACGGTCNCGGTCGGCGGCCAGCGCCTCGGTCAGGATCTGGGCCAGCAGCCGGTAGTGGCGCGTCCCGCCGCGGTCCATCTGGCGGACCGCGGCGAACATCAGCGGCGGCCGCCCGGGCCCCTTGCGTCCGTGCTCGGCCTGCTCCACCCGCCCGTCGGCCACCAGGCTGTCGAGGTGGAAACGCACGGTGTTGGGATGCACGCCGAGTTGCTCGGCGATCGCGAGGATGCTCATCGGGGCCGGCGACGCCCGCAATAACCGCAGCACCTCGCGGCGGCGGTGACCCGTGGGTTCTCCGACTGACGTAATCCCGCTCACGCTCCTTTGATCTCGTCGACCCTGGGCTGGGCGGCGACCAGCGGTGTGTCGACGCCGAGGGCGCCGATCTTGGCCGCCCCGCCCGGCGACCCCAGCGGCTCGTCCCGGCCGGGCAGCACTTCGGTGAAGAACGCCTCATTATCGGCCAGGTACGGTGTCAGCGCCTCGGGGAGGTCGTCCTCGTAGTAAATCGCCTCCACCGGACACACCGGCTCGCACGCGCCGCAGTCCACGCATTCGTCGGGGTGGATGTAGAGGGACCGGCCGCCCTCGTAGATGCAGTCCACCGGGCACTCCTCGACACAGGCCCGGTCCATCACGTCGATGCACGGCTTTCCAATCACATACGTCATGCGCTAGAGTTTACACAACTACTTTTGTAAAAAACCAGAACGCTACGGAGAACCAGTGGCAGACAACGAACTTGACGTGCGCGAGCTGCGCAAGCCCGACAAACACCCGACGATCTTCGCGACCTTCGGCGCCCTGGCGGTCGGCGAATCCTTCGTGCTGGTCAACAACCACGACCCCAAGCACCTGCGCGGAGAGTTCGACGCCGACCACCCCGGCAGCTACGGCTGGGAATACCTCGACAAAGGGCCCCAGGTGTGGCGGATCCGGATCACCAAGCTCACCTCTACCCCGCTGCCCCGAATCCTGGCGAACACCAACGAATTCAGCCCGGGCGCCGCGCCCGACGCGGCCGGCGCGGTGTGGCGGCTCGAGGCCCGGGAGCGCGACCTGGACTCGAACGTCATCGCGCTGCCGGCCGGGGGCGGCATCGACGCCCACACCGGGCCGGACCTGGACGTCTTGATCCACGTGCTGTCCGGCGGCGGGCGCCTCACTACGGAGACGGGCGCCGTCGAGCTCTTCCCCGGCGCCCTGCTCTGGTTGCCGCGCCGTTCCCGGCGGCAATTCACCGCCGGGCCCGACGGGCTGCGCTACCTCACGGTGCACCGGCGGCGCCAAGCGCTCGTGCTGGAGCCGGCGGTGAAAACTTCTGTGCCGCGGGCGGTCTGACCCGACCGCGAAGGACCTCTGCTTGTCCGATCTGTGACAAACGGCTCTGACGCCGAAGCGTCCGCCTCAATACCGTCGTGCGTGACAGACAACGCCCGACAAACGCAAGGACACGCCATGTCGACGCACAACGCAGCTACGGGACCTATGGGAATCGTCGTCGGCATCGACGACTCACCGGCCGCGAGGGCTGCGGTGCAGTGGGCGGCACGCGAGGCCGAGCTCCGCAACATTGCGCTGACGCTCGTTTACGCCGTTTCGCCGGAGGTTTCGACATGGCTGAAGACGCCGTTGCCGGCCGGCGTGATGCGCTGGCAGCAGGATCACGGCCGCCGACTCATCGACGGCGCCCTCCAGGTCGTGGAGGAGGCGACGGCCCCCGGCGGGCCCGCCGGGGTCCACACCGAAATCCTGGCGTCGGGCGCCGTGGCCACGTTGATCGACCTGTCCAAAGAGGCGGAAATGGTGGTGGTGGGCGCACAGGGAAGCGGGCGCTGGCCCGGTCGGCTGCTCGGCTCGGTCAGTTCGGCGCTGCTGCGGCACGCGCATTGCCCGGTCGCGATCGTGCACGAGGAGGACCCGTCCGCGCCCGCGGGCGGTCAGTCGCCGGTCGTGGTCGGCATCGACGGTTCATCCGCATCCGAGCTGGCCACCGCGATCGCTTTCGACGAAGCCTCGCGGCGGCGCGTCGGCCTGGTCGCTGTGCACGCGTGGAGCGATCTCGACGTCTCGGAGTGGCCCGGCATCGATTGGCCCGCAACACAATCCATGGCCGAAGAGGTATTGGCCGAGCGGCTGGCGGGCTGGCAGGAACGGTACCCCGACGTGCAGGTGACGCGGGTCGTCGTGCAGGCCCAGCCCGCGCGCCGGCTCGTCAAGGCGTCCATGGAGGCTCAATTGGTCGTCGTCGGCAGCAGGGGCCGCGGCGGGTTCGCCGGGATGCTGGTGGGCTCGGTCGGCGAAACCGTCGCCCAAATGGCGCGGGTGCCGGTCATCGTGGCGCGCGAGGCGCCGGCGTAGCGTTCGCCCCTTCGGGTTGCGCGGGTGGCGAACCCGTCCCCCTAGCGGACGACGAGCACCGAGCATTCGGGGTGGCGGAAGAGTGGATGCCCGTACGGCCCGACGAGCCGCGCCAGCTGGTCGGCCTCGGCGCCACCGATGACCGCGAGTTGGACTCGCTCGCCATTGGCGGCCAGAAAACCGGCGATGGCCTCCTTCGTGGTGATCGGGTAGACGCGTACCTCGGGATGGCGCCGTCGCCACTCCTGCACCCGCCGTTCGAACGCGCCGTCGGCCTGGTCGGTGAGTTCCTCCGGCCGGCCCCCGAGCACGAGCATGGGCGCGCGGCGCAATTTGGCCTCCGCCACGGCGTATTTGACGACGACGTCGTTGCCGGGTTCGTCGGTCATCCGGACCACGATCCAGTTGACGTCGGGCGGTGCCTGCTCGGCATCGGTGCGCAGCACCGCCACCGGGCAATGCGCCTTCTCGGCGAGCTCCGTTGCGGTCGAACCCAGGATCGCGCGGGCGTAGCGCCCGATCCCGACGGATCCGACGCAGATCATCTCGGCATCGGAGGACGCCTCGACCAGCAGCGGTCCGGCCGGGCCGCGCAGGATGTCGGTTTCGACGGTGACCGTCTTGCGGGCGGCATCGATCGCGCCCCGCGCCTCGCGAAGCGCTTTCTCGGCGTGCGCGAGGTCGCGGGCGTAGTCGTCCGTGGACGGGTGCGTCAGCTTCATGACCGCGACGAGGCGCACCGGCACACCGCGGCTGATCGCCTCGTCGGCACCCCACAGCCCGGCCGCGATCGCCGCCGGCGAACCATCGATGCCCACGAGGATCGGTTTCATAAGCCTGCCAACGCCTTTTCGACCGTTAGACGCGGCCGGTCAGGGCCGGTCCCGGTTGGGCGAGCCGGTAGACATCCATCAGCCGGGTGAGGTCGCTGGGTGTCACGATGCCGACCACGTCACCGCCGTCGACCACCAGGGCGCGGCTGCGGGCGCCGACCGGTCCCATCCGCTCGAGCAGCGCCGTGAGCGGCTCCTGCGGCCCCGCGGTCGGCACCGAGTCCAGCGGCAGTGCGATCTCCACCACGGTGGTGGCGTCGCGTCGCCCCGGCGCGACGCCGCGCAGCTGGCTCAGCGTGACCAGTCCCACGATCGACCCGTTCCGGTCGGCCACCGGGTACGCCGAGTGGCGGTCCCCCAGCACATAGCGCTGGATGAATTCGTCCACGGTGATCCATCCCGGGGCGGTGTGGGGCCGGGCGGTCATCGCGTCGGACACGCGCACCCCGGCGAAAAGCTGTTGGGTGGTTATCCGTGTCTCTTCCTCGTGACTGGCGGCGAAGATGAACCAGCCGATGAACGCCAGCCAGACGCCGCCGACGAGGCCACCCGCCACGAACTCGGCCAGCCCCAGGGCGATCAGGACGAACGCGAGCACCCGTCCGGCATGTGCCGCGCCGATGCCGGCGCGCACGATGTCGCCGTGGCGGCGCCACAGGTAGGCCCGCAACACGCGGCCACCGTCAAGCGGGGCGCCCGGCAACAGGTTGAACACGCCCAGCAGCAGGTTGATGGCGGCCAGCCACGAGGCGACGCCGACGACGACGGGAGCGGCCCCCACGCTACGCAGCGCCGCGACCAGCCCGCCGAACGTCGCCGCCAGCGCCAGGCTGGTGGCGGGGCCCGCGATGGCAATCCGGAAGGCCGCTTTCGGTGTCTTCGCCTCGCCGCCGAGCGCGGTCACCCCACCGAAGAGCCAGAGCGTCACGCTGCCCACCGCCACCCCCACGCGGCGGGCGACGATCGCGTGAGCGAGTTCGTGGGCCAACAGCGACGCCAGCAGCACCAGCGCGCCACAGGCTCCGGCGAGCCAATAGGCCGGGGCGGAATACCCTTTGGCGGTGCTCGGCAGCGTGCTCGCCAGGCTCCAGGTGAACAACCAGAGGATGACCAGGACGCTCCAGTGCACCTTCACCGGGAAACCGGCGACCCGTCCTAATGGGATCGCATCGCGCACTTTCTGACCTCCGAAATCGTGGGCGGACAAGGATTGCTGTCAACCGAGTTCGACAGAGGACCGGGTCGGCGTTGTCAGCTGGGACCGCTCGACCCGGTGCTTGACGCGGAGCAACAAGGCCCGGGTGCCCAGGGCAATCGCCGGCCTGACCATTTCCATGGCGAACACCTCCCCGGGGTGGCGCAGGGCGATCCTGACGCGGGTGAGGAGCCGGACCCGGTCTTCCCAATGCGGCTGGATGTGGAAGGACCACACCGCGTTCCAGTGCTGATCCGCTCGCGTGGCGTTGAGCACGATGTACTTTTCCCCGACGAGCTCGGCGACGCTGAGCGTCACCCCGTCGGGTAGGCCCATCCAGCCCTGGGACGCCAGGCGCACGACATCGCCGACCGCAAGTTGTTGCGATTCCGGCGCTGAACCGGCCTCGCGGCGCCGCTGACCCGCCTGCAACAGCTCGGACCACACCGCCGACACCGGCGCATCGATGTACACCGCCTCGGTCGTCTGGATGGCCGGATCGTGCACCAATGTGTCGCCGGGCGCCACCATCCGGCACTCCGCCTTGGTCGCCCCCCAATTGCGGTAGTACCGTCGCGCGGCATACAGCAGCCCGATCAGCGCCGCCGCCTCGGTGACACGTCTTGTCGCGTTGGCCATGACGCCAGTCTGGGTGGGCGGCCCCGCCGTCCGACAGGGTCAATGGTCCTTGCGCCGACGCCGATGTGCCCCAAGGCGCCATCGAGGACTTTGGACCCTATCCGCAATCGGCGCGTGACGAAATAATGACTCCGTCTGACGTAACTTGGCTGCGGCGGTTGCGGCTGAACAAAGGAGCATCACGGTTATGGGTCCCAACCCACCGTTGTTGATGACCGAATCTGACGTGGACGCCCTCGCGCGGGAATTCGTGCTCTCGCGCTACCTCGGCCCCATCTACGCCGACTGGTCGCCCGATCGGCGCCTGGACACCTTCTTGCGGCGGCGTGGCCTTTCCCATGTCGCCGACGACGGCGATCTGTCCGTGCTGGTGCTGGATCGGATCATGGCGCACGTGAGCGCCGCGCCGCACTCCTAGGACCCGCCCACACCCGCGACGGATTCCAGCTCGGTGAGGCACTCCTCGGTCAACGGGATCAGCGTGTCGATATCGGGCATCAGCTCGGCACCCGCGACGTAGCCGAACCCGATCCGGCCGGCGTAGGAACACGTCGTCACATTGAGGGCCATCCCGTCAAAGACCGTCGACACCGGATAAATTTCGTCGACATGGGCGCCGTTCCAATACATTTCGGCACCGGGCCCCGGAACATGCGAGATGGGCAGGTTGCATCCGGTGCGGATCTTCGGGGTGAACGGCAAAAGCGGAGAAATCACCGTCGCGGCGATGCCTGCCGCGTTCGTCAGCAGCGATGCCGCCGATCCCCGCTTGGCAACCCAGCGCTTTCCTTCCGACATCGACCGGTGGATCAGCTCCAGCCGCGCGGCCGGGTCATCCTCGTCGGTGCCCAGCGGGCACAGCCAGAGACCGAACATGTTGCCATGCCGGTCATCTGCGGCGTCGTTCTCGCGATCGCGCACCGTGATCGGGCAGATGGCCACCAGTGACTGATTGGGCAACTCCCCACACCGAAGCAGCCAGCGGCGCACCGCGCCGGCCACCATCGCGGTCACCACGTCGTTGCCGCTGACACCCGTTGCTCGTTGCACCGCCAGGATGCGATCCTTCGCCCAGCTGCCGGCCGCGACGGCGCGCGCGGGCCCCAGGCGACCGTTGAACCGCGTGTAGGGGGCCTCGAACGGCAGCACCGTGGTGTGTCCCACCAGCGTGTCGACGACGGTGGATATCTCGCCGGTGACGGTGCGCCCGACGAGCCCGACGCTCGCCGCCGCCGCGCCCGCCAGCGAACGCAGCGGCGCCGTAAGGCGAGACACCAGCCCGCTCGCCGCCGGCCGCGACGGGGATTCGTGCCGGCGAGCGGCATAGAAGGGCGGCATCGACCGGCATTGCGGATCGGCGCTCAGCGCGTCGGCGATCATCCGGAAGCCGGCCACACCGTCGATGACGGTGTGGTGCACCTTGATGTAGAACGCGAATCGGCCACCGTCGAGCCCGTCGATCAGGTACGACGTCCACATCGGCCGGGACCGATCGAGCCGCTGCGCGTCCAGCTCGCCGATGAGCCGCCAGAACTCGTCGCGGTCCGCGGACACGGTCCTGCGCCGGCAATGTTGGCTCAGGTCAAGGTTGTCCATGTGGCGCCACACCCACAAGCCGCCGGTGTCCACGCCGCGGTGCGGATACCGGCACAACCTGGGATCGATCGGATCGTTGCCGGCGAGCGCGTCGCGGTACAGGGCGTCGACGTAGTCGGGGCCGGCGTCCTGCGGCGGCGACAGGATCAGCACGGCGCCGACGTGCATCGGGCTGGCCACCAACTCCCCGGCCATCATCGCCGCGTCCAGCGGGTCCAGCGGATCCATTTCCTGCGCCTATGCGGGTCGGTCGCGCCGCGTGGAAGGGGCGTCGAGGAGCCCCGACTGCCGCAGCGCGTCCCACACGAATTTCTGCACCGGCCGCGACCGGAAGAATCCGGTGTGACCGCCGGGATACCAGACGATCTCGGGTTTGCCCCAGTGTTCCCAGAGGCGGACCACCTGTTCACGCGGATGCACGACGCGGTCGGCGACACCGGCATAGATGAAGCGCCCCGGCCTGGGCACGAGCGGGGTCAGCGACAGCGGCGACGTCATCCGGCCGATGGGTTCGGCCAACTCCATCGTGCGCCGGCGGGGATCGTCGGCTCCGAGGCCGGAATGGCGGCCCAGCAATTGGACCAAGTCGGCCACCGGCACACCGAGGATCGCGCAGGTGAGGCCCTTTTCGAGGCTGGCGACCAGCGCCGCGACGTAGCCGCCGAGGGAAAGACTGTTCAGCCCGATCAGCGACTCGGGCTCCTGCAACCTGATCCAGGACAACAGCCGCCGGATGTCCCACACCGCCTGACCCGTGGCGTGCACGTCGTCGAGGATGTCCTCCCCCGGAAACACCGCGCTTTTGGGCAGGCCGCGGGCCCGGGGGCCGTGCATCGGCAGGACCGGCATCACGACGTTCAGCCCGAGCTCGTCGTGCAGCTTCCACGAGCGAAACAGCGCGAGATCCAGCGCGGCCCGGCCCATTTCCGTGCCGTGCACACACACCAACCAGGGCCGCGGTTCCGGGTGGCGCAGCACCAGGGCGTATTCGCGGTTGTTCGCGGTGTAGCCCATCCAGCGCTGTGCGCCCGGCTCACCCGGCCGCGGCAGATACCCGCTGTCGAAGGAGATGCGATACAGGGAGCGGGTGCGCCCCTTGACCTTTCGGACCGTGACCTCGGAAAGCGGCGGCGGCGCTCCGAAGAAGCGCTTCGGGTGCTCGAGCCATCCCCTCTTGCCGTAGAAGTCCAGACCCGCGAGCACCTCGCGGGTGATGCGCTCGAACGCCTCGGGCCGGCTGACCGGGCGGCGCGCCTTGAGGCCCATCAGGACGATCTCGTCGCGAAAGGCCTGCGCGGCCAGCGCGAGGGTGGGCCGCGCGATGGGGAGCTCGCCGGGCGGCTTGTCGAGGTAGTCGCGCCACGACTGCGCGACGTAGCGGCCGGTGCCGGTGAACGGCTCGACGGCCTTGCCCAAACCATCGACGGTCGGTGCGCTCCAGCGGGGAGCGCCCGGTCCCCCGCGGTCGCGGCTGTCGGGCGTGGCCATGGCGGCACGCTAACACCCCGCCGATTCGGTGCGTTAGGGACCTATGACCCGCTGGAAGCCCCGAAAGTCCTTGACCGGCAGGCACAGACCCTCGAAGCCGGCTCGGGACAAATCAATCGGGTGCGGAGGGACTTTAGGCACTCGTGTCGGTGGCCCCACAGCCGTAGCGTCGGGGCGTCGGCACAAAGACCGAATACGAGGACCCAAGCCAAGGAGTGACCAATGACAGCACCGGAAAAATCCGAGCCGCGCTGGGCAGAACTTTCCGACGACGTGCTCGAATCCGTCGAGAGCGGCCGTAAGCAGGCCATCGAGGCCGTCCGCAAGTTCGTCGACCAGATCAGTCCCGTGCTCCCCGAACAGTCGCGGCGCAAGACCGTCGTCGATGCCGCCCTGGACCTGGCCGAGGAACTGGGCGCCGCCCGCATCGATTTCTTCCGCAGCGTGGTGCACAGCGCCGGTCAGGCGGCAAGCAAGCACAGCGAGTGAACCGGCGCCGTGGCGGCGCTTTAATCGTGGCCGGGTGGTTGCGGCGTGGCACCACCCGGCCGTTTGCTGTCACTAAGCGGTCGCCGACCCCCCGACCCGTTTGCGCATGCGCGCCGCCAAGGCCGCGGCCCGATCGAGGTCGTGGTCGCTGGGCCGTCCCCGGTTGATCCCGCCGACGAACCCGAACGGCCCGACGGTGTCGAACCCCCGGCAAGAAAACGCACCGATCACCTCGAAGCCCTTTGCTTCCAGATGCTTTCGAACCGGTTTGTTGTAGTCCAGCAGCGGAATTTCCCGGGCGCCGCTGGTGAAGAAGGTGAACGCCCGAACGTCGGCGACGCTCGGCCACCCGGCGGGTGTTCCCGTGTGATTTGGAAACGCAGACGATCAGCGACTTCATGCGGTCCATGCTGGGCGCGCGCCGCGACATCCGATAAGGGCGCAAAGCCACGACGGCGCGGGGGCATAAGTCACTTCTGGGCCGCTGACAGCCGCGTCAGTCGAACGCATGGATGACCTGGCGGGCCATGTGCTGGATCTTCGAGCGGGTCTCGCGATCGAGGGGTAATTCATCGGGGTCCGGGATTGCCCCCGTCGTGGTGATCACCCCGGGTTCCTCGGACTCCCAGCGCGCGTTGACCCTGTCCCCCAGCACGCGCGCGGCCGGGTTGTCGGCGAGCACCCGGGCATGAAAGCGCTCGATGCCGTCGACGCGCGCGGCCACCGCCAGCGCGCCGAGGAGCAGGGTCCCGATCCCGCGGTTCTGATACGCATCCGCGACGGTGAGCGCAACCTCCGCCGAGCTCGGGTCGTCGACATCGCGGATGAAGCGGGCGTCGGCGACGGCCGGCCCGTCCGCGCAGGCCGTGACAACCCAGACGAAATGGTCGATGTAATCGACCTCGAACAGGTAGGCCAACCCCGCCGCGGTGGGAGCGCCGCCTTGGTAGCGCCGGTACAGCGTCTCCCGCGAGAACGAGCCGCCGCTCTTGAACCGCTCGGCGTCACCGGGCCGGACCGGGCGCAGCAGGAACTCCCCGCCGTCTTTGGCCGACAGCGGGATCGGTTCGATGTAGGCGATGAACCGCTGCCTCGCGGTGCGCACCATCCGTTCGGTGACGACGGGCGTGGCCAGCATGCACTCGAAGGCGCAGTTGTATCCGACATAGCCCCGTACGTCGTCCTTCGCGACCACCGTCGCCGTCCTGGATTTGCCTCGGAGCAAAGCGATTTCGCCGATGATCGTCCCCGGCCGCAGCTCGGTGAGCGTTACCTGGCCGTCCGGGCCGACGTGCCGGATCTCCACCCGGCCCGTGGTGATGATCGAGAACGACAACGCCTTTTCCCCCTGGCGCATCAGGACCTCGCCGGCCCTCGCGCGCAGTGGGTGCAGGTGGACGGCCAATGCCGCGAGGTCCCGCGCCGGGATATCGGCGAACACATCCAGCGCGGACAATTCCTCGACTTTGATGGCGCTCGTACCGCCGCCCGCGGTGCACCGGCAACCGGACTGCCCGCAATCCGTCATCACCCCGATGTACGGTACGCGACCGGCGCCGTCAATGCCGGAGCAATTCGCGGGTAAGCGAAGTGACAAAAGGCCCTGCCGCACCGGGACTTCGGCGGGACCAAAGCACCGCGGTAGTCATGCTCTTGGCCTCTACGGCGCGGCCCGTGGCGGTGGTCGGATGAAACCTTACGGCTAAACCGGGACACGACCGGGAGACAACAATGTACTCAGCGGCATGGCGGCCTCATTGGCCACAGCGCAGGGCTCCGGCCATCGTCTATCAGCTGACCGATTGCCTGCACGACGGGCATACCGCCCGAGTGGCCGCTGCTGAGATCCCGGCCACGGTCTCCGCGTGGCTGGACGAGCTGGGCGCCCACAGCCCGCTGGTGGACGACCTCGAGCGCGCGGTGCGCGGTGGCGATTGGGCCGGGGCGTGCGCCATCGGCGACCGCCTGTCCGTTCGCGTAGCGGTTGCCAGCTGAGGCCACAGCAGGATCGAGGGTTGACACCATGAACACGCCACTCGCCTCGACGGAGAGGCCCGACGTCACCAAGATCGAGAAGCGCGCGCCGTCGGTGGCGCATCTGTTCCTCGCGCGCGTGGCCGCGACGCCGGACGCGGAGGCGTTTCGGTATCCGCAGGACCACACGTGGGAGAGCGTGACCTGGCAGCAGGTCGGCGAACGCGTCCACAACATCGCCGGCGGGCTCATCTCGCTCGGCATCGCCCCGGAGGACCGGGTGGCGCTGGCGTCGTCGACCCGCTACGAGTGGGTGCTCGTCGATTTCGCGGTGATGTGCGCCGGTGCGGCGACCACGACGGTGTACCCGACGACCAACGCCGCCGACGTCGCGTACATCGTCGCCAATTCCGGAAGCCGGGTGGTGGTCGCCGAAAACCAGACCCAGGTCGACAAATTGCTGCAACACCGCGCCGAGCTGCCCGAGGTGAGCAAGGTGGTGATCATCGACGGCAACGGCGACGGCGACTGGGTGATGACCCTTGCGGAACTGGAGCAGTCGGGCAAGCAGCTGCTCGCCGACTCCCCCGGTGTGATCAACGATCGGGTCGGCGCAATGGGTCCGGAGCGGCTCGCCAGCCTGATCTACACCTCGGGCACCACCGGACGGCCGAAGGGCGTGCGGCTCACCCACGGCGCGTGGACCTACACCGCGGCGGCCATCGACGCGCTGGGCATCCTCGGCCCCGACGACCTGAACTTCCTGTGGCTGCCCCTCGCGCACGCCTTCGGCAAGGTGATGCTGGCGCTGCCGCTGCAGGTCGGCTTCCCGACCGCGATCGACGGCCGCGTCGAGAGAATCGTCGACAACCTGGCGACCTTGCGCCCCACCATCATGGGCGCGGCCCCGCGCATCTTCGAAAAGGCGCACGCCCACATCGAGAGCATGGTCGCCGAGCGCGGCAGGCTCACCAAGTTGATGTTCGACTGGGCGATCAGGCTGGGCCTCAAGGTGTCCGAAACCCGGCAGGCCGGCAAGAAACCTTCTGCGTTTTCCGCGCTGGCCTACAAGCTGGCCGACCGGGCGGTCTTCTCCACCATCCGCGAGCGGTTCGGTGGCCGATTGCGGTTCTTCGTCTCCGCGGCCGCCGCCCTGGACCGTGACGTCGCGCAGTGGTTCGACGCCGTGGGCATCGTCGTGCTGGAGGGCTACGGGCTGACCGAAACCGCGGCCGCGTCATTCATCAACCGCCCCAACGCCTACCGGTTCGGGACGGTCGGGTGGCCATTCCCGGCCACCGAAGTCCGGATCGCGGACGACGGCGAAATCCTGCTCAGGGGGCCCGGTTTGATGACCTCTTATCACGATCTCCCGGACGCCACCGCCGAAGCGCTCGACGGGGACGGTTGGTTTCACACCGGCGACATCGGCGAGATCGACGACGACGGCTTCCTGCGGATCACCGACCGCAAGAAGGACATGTTCAAGACCTCGCAGGGCAAGTACGTGGCGCCGTCGGCGATCGACG
This sequence comes from Mycobacterium interjectum, assembly GCF_900078675.2. Taxonomy (GTDB): domain Bacteria; phylum Actinomycetota; class Actinomycetes; order Mycobacteriales; family Mycobacteriaceae; genus Mycobacterium; species Mycobacterium interjectum. The sequence continues at coordinate 344,554 of NZ_LT546237.1, read as the reverse complement.
CGAAATTCAAGGGGCTGTGCCCGTACGCCAGCGAGCTCCTGGTCTACGGCGAGGCAAAGCCCTACTGCGTGGCGCTGGTCAGCCTCGACGGCGAGGCGATCGCCGAGTGGGCCGCCAAGAATGGGCTGGCGGACAAGTCCTTCGCGGAGATCGCCCGCGACGAGAAGACGGCGGAACTGATCGCCGGATACGTCGACGCGCTGAACCTGGAACTGAATCGCTGGGAACAGATCAAGAGATTCGCGATCCTCGACCGCGAACTCACCGTCGAATCCGGTGATCTCACACCGAGCCTGAAACTGCGCCGCAAGGTCGTCATCGACAAGTTCGCGGACCGCCTCGACGCTCTCTATGACCGTTCGCCGGGCTGAGAAACGTTGGCCGGACCCCACCGGCTGGTCCCATCCGGTGGACGCCCCGGCATCGCTGCCGAGCTGGCACGGCCTCGTCGCGCCGCCTCGGTGACCTAAGACCCGCACCTGGGGGCCAATGGCCCTGCCGCGGACGCGTTCGTCGTCCATACGGTTGCCAACATCATGGCGCGACGGCGGAAAGGGATGGCATGCGATCGGATCGCCTCAGGTGGTTGGTAAAGGCGGAGGGCCCGTTCGCCTCGGTCTATCTCGACGACTCGCACGACACCGTGGATGCCGTCGAGCAGCTCGAAGCGAAATGGAGCGATATCCGCAAGCAGCTCGAGGAGTTGGGTGCGGGCGGGGCGCTCATCGGCAGGCTCGAGGAAGCCGTGCTGCACCACCGGCCGCCCGTCGGCCGGCGCGGCCGCGCGGTCATCGCGACCGGCGATCAGCTGCTGATCAACGAGCCCCTTGTCAGCCCGCCACCGGCGATGGTGGTTCGCCTGTCGGATTACCCGTACGTCGTGCCGTTGATCGAACTCGAGATGCAGCGACCGACGTACGTCTTCGCCGCGGTTGATCACACCGGGGCCGACGTCACCCTCCATCAAGGGGACGCCGTCAGCTCCAAGAGCATCGACGGCGCCGGGTATCCGGTGCACAAGCCGGCGACTGCCGGCTGGAATGGCTACGGCGACCTCCAGCGCACGACCGAGGAGGCGATCCGCATGAACTGCCGCGCGGTCGCCGACGAACTCACGCGACTGGTCGACGAGGCGGGCCCCGAGGTGGTGTTCCTGTGTGGCGAGGTCAGTTCGCGCGCGGACGTGGTTGCGGAATTGCCGCAGCGGGTGGCCCGCCGGGTGTCGGAGTTACACGCCGGTTCCCGCAAGAGCGGTATCGATGAGGAAGAGGTCCGCCGGCTGACGGCCGCCGAGTTCGCCCGGCGCCGTGACGTCGAGATGGGCGACGTCGCCGGGCGATTCGCGGCCGAACTCGGGCGCGACTCGGGCTTGGCGGCCCAGGGCATCGCCGCCGTGTGCGCGGCGCTGCGTGAGGGCGACGTCGACACGCTGTTCGTCGGCGAGCTGGGCGACGCGACCGTCGTCACGGGGACGGCGCCCGTCGCGGTGGCGCCCGACGCCGACACCCTGTCCGACTTCGGCGAACCGGTGCACCGCGTGGCGCGGGCCGACGAGGCACTGCCTTTCGCCGCGATCGCCGTGGGCGCCTCGTTGGTGGTAGCGGGCGACCGGATCGGCCCGGCGGACGGGGTCGGCGCGCTGCTGCGGTACGTGGCGAGCGACGCGGTCAATCGCCGTGGGGCGTAATCATGCTGCGTGACGAGGAAATCCAAGTGACCGCGGGGTCGGTCTCGGTCGCAGGGCAGTTGACCATCCCCGAGCATCCGAAGGGTGTCGTGGTCTTCGCACACGGCAGCGGCAGCAGCCGGCACAGCCCGCGCAATCGATTCGTCGCCGAGGTCCTCAACAACGCCGGGTTCGCCACCGTGCTGTTCGACCTCTTGACGCCCGGCGAAGAGCGCGNCGCGGGGGACGCCGCCGCGTTTGGCGTCCCAGTGTTCGGCGGCGCGGTCCAGCCCACGACGCAGCCGCGCCTCGAGCCGATCGATCGCCTCCCGCGCGGTGACGCCCTCGACCTGTGCGCGGACCAACCGGCCGTTGACGTCGAGGTTCGCCTGCGCGATGACTCGGCGAGGCACCGCCGGATCGCCGTGCTCGCTCAGCCTGACGTGCGCGTGTAGCACCGGTTGGTGGGTGAGGCGACCGAGCTCGCCGATCTTTGTCCGCGCATAGTCTTCGGCATCGGGCAGCTGGCCATGCGTCGTCACCTGGACGTCCACAACGGCCGGTAAATCGGGCCTGTGTCTCATAATTCGTGCCACGCTCCGTCAAAATCAGCGGTGCAGACCGGTGACCGGCTGGTGGGTGCTGGCCTGGATATCGGTGGAGGTCAAGGCCATCAGCTGGTTCGACAAATCCGAGAGGGCCCGGGCGATCGCCAGTTCGTCGCCGATCCGGGCCACCGGCTCGTCGGCGGGGTCGAGTCGCGCCAGACCGATACCGACGAAGTCCCTGCCCACCCAGGACAGCCGGGCCTTGGCCCGGGTGCGCTCGTCGTGCTCTTCGATCAGTAGGTCGACCTGGCAGGTCTTGGTGCCGTCGCCCGTGCCCGTCATCGCCAGTCTCCTTGCCTTGCGCGGACCGATTTGCCTGATTAGATGCGACCACCACGGGCGGGCGCGAAGTAGGGGCGAAAGTCATCAGGTTGGTCGGGCGAGGGCCGCCGAGAGGCCCGGATATTCCATGAATTGGTCGATAAAAGCACCGTCGAATTAATCGACAATATCGTTGGTTGTAATCAACAATTTCGTTGACATATATCGACGCCTCCATAAAGTAACTGACGTGGCCGACCCCGGGCAGGGCGAGTAGATGCACGCCTCCCGAGGCCGCCGTCCGTCGCACTATTCGGGTGACGACCGCGAACAGGCCATCCTGGCCACCGCCGAACGACTCCTGCAGGAACGGCCGCTGGCCGACTTCTCCGTCGACGACCTGGCCAAAGGCGCGGGCATCTCCCGCCCCACCTTCTACTTTTACTTCCAATCGAAGAACGCGGTGTTGCTGTCGCTGCTGGATCAGATGAACAACAGGGCCCACGCGGCGCTTACGGCGCTGGGCGGCAAGCTGTTCGGCGACCCGGCGACGCATTGGCGGGCACGCATCGAGGCGTTCTTCGAGGTGTCCGGCTCGCACCGGGCGGTCGCGGTGGCCGGCGCCGCGGCCAAAGCCACCAACCCCGAGGTAAGGCAGCTGTGGTCGACGCTCATGCAGAAGTGGATCTCGCACACCACGGCGGCGATCAAGGCCGAACGCCGCCGCGGCGCGGCCCCCGAGACCTACCCGGCCGAGGATCTGTCCGTCGCGCTGAACATGTTGAGCGAGCGCGTGATGGCCGCGACGTTCACCACCGAGGAGCCGGCGATCCCGGAAGACCGCGTCATCGACACGCTGGTGCACATCTGGCTGGCCAGCATTTACGAGGCCGACGGCAGGGCGCTGGCGACTAGCGGTTCTTGACGATCCGCTCGGCGCGGCCCAGGCTCTCGTCGATCAAGCGGTCGGCGGCGCCGACGTAGGTCGTCGACGCGGGCTTGCCCGCCAGCTCGGCGATCGCCCGCTGTTCGCCGTAAACGTCTGTCATTCGCAGGTTTTCGGCCATNGTGGCGCCCGACGCCGACACCCTGTCCGACTTCGGCGAACCGGTGCACCGCGTGGCGCGGGCCGACGAGGCACTGCCTTTCGCCGCGATCGCCGTGGGCGCCTCGTTGGTGGTAGCGGGCGACCGGATCGGCCCGGCGGACGGGGTCGGCGCGCTGCTGCGGTACGTGGCGAGCGACGCGGTCAATCGCCGTGGGGCGTAATCATGCTGCGTGACGAGGAAATCCAAGTGACCGCGGGGTCGGTCTCGGTCGCAGGGCAGTTGACCATCCCCGAGCATCCGAAGGGTGTCGTGGTCTTCGCACACGGCAGCGGCAGCAGCCGGCACAGCCCGCGCAATCGATTCGTCGCCGAGGTCCTCAACAACGCCGGGTTCGCCACCGTGCTGTTCGACCTCTTGACGCCCGGCGAAGAGCGCGACCGCGCCAACGTCTTCGACATCGGATTGCTCGCGCGCCGATTGGTCGACGTGACGGCCTGGCTGGCCGCCCAACCGGACACCGGGGCACTGCCGGTCGGCTACTTCGGTGCCAGCACCGGCGCGGGCGCCGCCCTGGCCGCGGCCGCGCACCCGGGGGTCAAGGTGGCGGCGGTGGTATCCCGGGGCGGGCGGCCCGATTTGGCCGGCGAGGCGCTGCGCAACGTGCTCGCCCCGACCCTGCTGATCGTGGGCGGACACGACGAGATGGTCCTGCGGCTCAACCGGCAGGCGCAGGCGGCGATCCCGGCCCGGTGCGAGGTCGCCGTTGTTCCCGGCGCCACCCACCTTTTTGAAGAACCGGGCACGCTCGAGCAGGTGGCCGTGCTGGCCCGCGACTGGTTCACCGACCACCTGGCCGAAAACCCCGCCTAGCTTGGCGCATCCAGGCGGCTGCTCAGCTCGCCGGTGTGATGAGCCCGTAGTGCCCGTCGTAACGGTGATACAACACGCTCCCGCGGTCCCGGGCGGTGTCGACGAAGAACAGGAACGGCAGGCCGAGCACGCCGATCCGCTCGATCGCCTCGTCCACGGTGAGCCGCGGTGCCGGCTGCGGGCTGATGGTCAGCGGCATGTCGAACGGCGCCAGCTCGTCCGCCAGTTCCGGATTGACTTGCGCCAGGCGGTATTCGGTGGGCGACTCGCGATACAGCACGCTGTCCTGGTTGGTGCCCTGCTCCGTGAAAAGGTGGAAGTCGTAATCGAGCAGTTCCATCTCGAGCGCGGCCTCGTCGATGGTGCAGGCGGGCAGGCTGTACGACTTGTGCCGCATGATGCGGCGTTCGCGTTCGGGCCTCGGGAAGTAATTCGGTCGGTGGTCGGGTTCGGATTGGTGCCGCCACTCGTGGCGGGCGACGCGGGGGACGCCGCCGCGTTTGGCGTCCCAGTGTTCGGCGGCGCGGTCCAGCCCACGACGCAGCCGCGCCTCGAGCCGATCGATCGCCTCCCGCGCGGTGACGCCCTCGACCTGTGCGCGGACCAACCGGCCGTTGACGTCGAGGTTCGCCTGCGCGATGACTCGGCGAGGCACCGCCGGATCGCCGTGCTCGCTCAGCCTGACGTGCGCGTGTAGCACCGGTTGGTGGGTGAGGCGACCGAGCTCGCCGATCTTTGTCCGCGCATAGTCTTCGGCATCGGGCAGCTGGCCATGCGTCGTCACCTGGACGTCCACAACGGCCGGTAAATCGGGCCTGTGTCTCATAATTCGTGCCACGCTCCGTCAAAATCAGCGGTGCAGACCGGTGACCGGCTGGTGGGTGCTGGCCTGGATATCGGTGGAGGTCAAGGCCATCAGCTGGTTCGACAAATCCGAGAGGGCCCGGGCGATCGCCAGTTCGTCGCCGATCCGGGCCACCGGCTCGTCGGCGGGGTCGAGTCGCGCCAGACCGATACCGACGAAGTCCCTGCCCACCCAGGACAGCCGGGCCTTGGCCCGGGTGCGCTCGTCGTGCTCTTCGATCAGTAGGTCGACCTGGCAGG
>NZ_LT546237.1:224621-337681 GCF_900078675.2 Mycobacterium interjectum | reverse complement strand
GCGGCGCAGCGAGCCCGCCGTCCGCGGGATGCGTCCGGCGCCGTCGCGCTGCCACAGTTCGACCAGCGCGTCCGGGACCGCCTCGCCGGCGCCGTCGTACACGGTCCCGTGCAACCGCACGGCGTGCGGATGCCCGTCGGCGACCAGATCGCTGTCACCGGGATACGGCAGCCCGAGGCCGAGGAAGGGGCCGACCGTTTGCCCTGGGGTGCAAGGCAATTCAGCCATCGCCTTCGGTCCAGGTGCGGTGGCCGCGGCATACCACGATGTCCCAGCGGTAGCCGGTTGCGTACTCCGGCTGGGTGAGGCCGTGGTCGTAGCGGGCGATCAGGCGCCCTCGTGCGGCGGGATCGGGAATCGATTGGAAGATCGGGTCCAGGTCGAACAGCGGGTCGCCCGGGAAGTACATCTGGGTGACCAGCCGTTGCGTGAAAGCCGTTCCGAAGACCGAGAAGTGGATGTGCGCGGGGCGCCAGGCGTTGTGGTGGTTGCGCCACGGATAGGGTCCGGGCTTGATGGTCAGGAAACGATAGGAGCCGTCGGGCCCGGTGAGGCAACGGCCGGCGCCGACGAAGTTCGGGTCCAGCGGGGCCGGGTGCTGGTCGCGTTGGTGGCGGTACCGGCCGCTCGCGTTGGCCTGCCAGATCTCGACCAGCTGTCCCGCCACCGGCCCGCCGGCGTCGTCGAGCACCCGCCCGGTCACGATGATCCGCTCCCCGAGCGGCTCGCCGGGATGGCCGGCCGTCAGGTCGGCGTCGAGCGGGCCGATCTCGTGGCTGCCGAAACACGGCCCCTCGAGTTCGAGTTCCTCCGGGTCGACGACCAGCGGCGGCCGCTTGGGGTGGCGCAGGGTGGTGCTGCGATAGGGCGGGTAATCGAGCCGCGGCTGCGTTGGATCCCCGGCGGTCTCACCGCGGCTCAGGGCGGCCATCTCCGCCGTGATGTCCTCCTGGGACGTGACAACCTCGGCGTTCATCAGCCGTGAGGCTACTCCCGATCGCGCGGCTAACCCCCCGTTAGCCGCGTGATCGCCCGCTAAAGCCCCCGTACCAGCGCCGCCCGGCCCTTGGTGCGCATCCGGTGCAGCGCGGAGCCGCGGTAGTGCTCCATCCTCGCGGCCATCTCGTTGCCCAGCTCCTCGAGCTCGGCGTCGGTGATCTTCACCTCGGGCGGCGCGGGAATCAGGTCGCGTTCCTCCTCGTCGGCGTGGGCCTCCAGCACCGTCTTGAAGGAGTTCCATTCGGCCTCGTAGCCCGGCGCGCTCTGCGGCGTCTTGAGCAGCACGGAAAGCTGGTCGACCACCTGACGATGCTCGGCGTGGGCGACCGCGATGAGCTTGGCGGCATCCTTGAGCGCCGGGTAGTACAGGTCGTCCTCGATGCGGAAGTGGATGTCGAGTTCGACCAGAAAGTCGTCGAAGAGGGCATGCCGCTCCTCGCTGTTCACCGGCGCCTCGCTGATCTTGCGGCCCAGCCCCTTGATCACGATGTGGTGCTCTTTCAAGACGTCATAGGCGTTCACTTCGCTACCTCCTCGGCACGCACCTCGACCATTCCGTCGATCAATCTGGCCTCGTAACACGGCAACGGGGCCGCCGCGGGGCCGCGCAAGACCTCCCCCGACTCGGTCGCGAACCACGAGCCGTGCCAGGGGCACACCACCCGGCCGCGATCCACCCAGCCGTCGGCCATCGGGGCAGCCAGGTGCGGGCAGAACTCACCGAACGCCGACACCTGCCCCGGGTTCGTTTGGCACACAACCAATCCCACGCCCTCGACCTCGACGCGCACCAGCTTGCCATTCAGCGCGCTCGCGGGCAGCACCGGCGTCCACTCCGTCCTGCGCAGCCGCTCACCGGACTGGTCGATGCCGATGCCGGACTCGAACACCAGGGCCCCGCCGAGATAGCTGCCGCCCAGCGTGATGGCGTAGCCGAGCGCCGTCAGGGCAATGCCGCGGACGTGCCGGCCCCGGCGGCGGTCCCACCAGGATTGCGCGTAGAGCGCCGTGGCGGCCAGGTTCACCAGCCCGTGCACCAGCCCCACCCGGCGCTCCTCCTGATGGGTGTGCTGCCAGTCGGTGGTGCCGGTGATCGCCGAACCGATGCTGGCCAGGATCCCCACCCCGAGCGCGCGGCTGGCAAACCGCGACGCGTCGCGGACCTCGCTGGGCCGCCGGCCGGGCAGCAGGCTGAGCGCGTCCAGCGCCACCGTCGTGCCCAGCGCCCCGCTGGTCAGCGAGGCCAGCGGCGGATGGACCGGGTGCCCGAGCCAGGCGCCGTGCAGCGCGTTGGTGACGGTGTCGCGCGCACCGCCCAGCGCGTTGTAGCCGAAGCTGAGCAGATGCTCGAATCGATAGCTCGGCCGATCCAGCCACTCCTGCCGCCCGATTGCTGACAGCACGCGCGGTCCGAGTTCCCGCAACCGAACGCCGGCCCCCCGGGACCGATCCACCATGACACCGTCCTTCCTCAGCTGCAGAGCCAAACGACGGCAATGCACGCAAACTCGGCGCCAATCCCCGTGCTACCTCGCGCTCACAAGCGCTCGGGATCCGACGTGACCACCGTAGCCGCGCGCCCTGAATCCTCAGTTGTCAGCCACCTGTGAGTTCGCCAAAAGGATGCTCCGAGGTCGCTGACCGTAAGCATCGACCGGGCGCACCGGCTGTCAGATTCTACTGGGCGGAATATAATTCTGTAGTGCAGAGGACGCCCGTGACGGATCTTCGTAACGTTTGCGACCACGTTCGGCGGGGACTCATCCCCGCCCACATCTACAACGACGAGGGATTGTTCGCGCTGGAGCGCGAGCGCCTGTTCGGCCGGGCGTGGACGTTCGTGGGCCACGAATCGGAGATCCCGCACGACGGTGACTATGTGGTGCGGCGGGTGCTCGACGACTCCTTCATCATCAGCAATCGCGCCGGCCACATCCGCGCCTTGTTTAACATGTGCTTGCACCGCGGCATGCAGGTGTGCCGCGCGGAGCTGGGCAACGCCTCCAATTTCCGCTGCCCGTACCACGGTTGGTCCTACCGCAACGACGGCCGGCTCGCCGGGCTGCCGTTCCACCGCGAGGCCTACGGCGGCGACGAGGGGCTGCCCCGGAGCGGCCAAAGCCTGCTTCCGGCACCGAATTTCGCGAGCTACAACGGCCTGCTGTTCATCAGCATGGACCCGGCCGCCGAACCGCTGGAGGACTTCCTCGGCGACTTCGGGTTCTATTTGGACTTCTACACCAAGCACAGCGCCGGCGGCCTGGAAGTGCGGGGCCCGCAGCGCTGGCGGATCAAGGCGAACTGGAAGATCGGCGCGGAGAACTTCGCCGGCGACATGTACCACACCCCGCACACGCACGCGTCGATCGTCGACATCGGCCTGTTCCGCGAGCCAAAAGCCCAGAAGCGCAAGGACGGAGCGACCTATTGGGCGCACCGCGGCGGGGGGACCACCTACAAACTTCCGCCCGGTGACTTCGACGAGCGGATGCGCTACGTCGGCTATCCCGACGAGATGATCGGCCGGATCAAGGAGGCCTGGACGCCCCAGCAGCAGCGGGTGGTCGGCGAGGACGGGTTCATGATCTCGGCGGCCACCTGTTTCCCGAACCTGAGCTTCGTGCACAACTGGCCGAAGTTGCCTGGGAGCGACCGGGTGCTGCCGTTCATCTCGATCCGGCTGTGGCAGCCCATCAGCGCGAACGAAACCGAGGTTTGCTCGTGGTTTGCGGTGGATTCCGCGGCTCCCCCGCAATACAAACGTGATTCGTACCAGGCATATTTGATGTGTTTCGGGTCCACCGGGATGTTCGAACAAGACGACGTGGAGAACTGGGTGTCGCTGACCACCACCGCGGGCGGTTCGATGGCGCGCCGCCTGCTGCTCAACAGCCGGATGGGGTTGCTTGCCGACGATCGCCCCGTCGTCGAGGCGCTGCCCGCCGAGTCGTTCCACGGGCCCGGCCGCGCGCAGGTCGGCTACAACGAGTACAACCAGCGCGCGTTGCTCGGGCTGTGGGCGGACTACCTACAATGAGAAAAGCGCTGCCGTGCCTGCCTTTTAGTGATGTTCGGCACCTCGAGGCGAACCAGTTCCTGGTCGACGAGGCCTACCTGCTGGACGCCCAAGACTACGAGGCGTGGCTGGACACGCTGACCGACGACGTTCGCTACATGATGCCGGTCCGGGTCACGACGGCACGCGGCGCGGGCTTCGACACGTCACCGGGGATGGCGCACTTCGACGAGGACAAGTACTCGCTGAGCCAGCGGGTCGCGCGCTTCGCCACCGAGCACGCGTGGACCGAGGATCCGCCGTCGCGGCTGCGGCACTTCGTCACCAACGTGCGCACTTTTGTCGAAGACGACATCCACCTAGCCGTCGAATCGGCCGAACTGCTGTTTCGCAGCCGCGGCGACGTCAACGAGAGCGCGCTGGTGTCCTGCGGCCGCGAGGACCTGCTGCGGCGGTGCGACGATCGCTGGAAGCTGGCTCGCCGCACCATCTTCGTGGACGAGTCGGTGTTGCGGATGCAGAATTTGGCGGTGTTCCTGTGAACGAATCCATCACGGTGGCAAACGAATTCGCCGAAGTCGAGGTGCGGCGGGTGGACACCCGCAACGGGACGCGGCTGCTGATCAGCGCACCCAAAACCGGGCGGTCGATCAGCCTGGACGCGCTCGAACTGGAGGCGCTGACCTGGCAGAACGCCCGCACGCTGGCGACCATGGTCGGCAGGTGCGGCGCGCCGCTGCTGCCCGACGAGGCGGAGGGCGGCGATGACCGGATGGCTTGAGGGCAAGCGCGCCCTGATCGTCGGCGCCGGTTCGGGGATCGGCCGCGCCGTGCTGGACGCGTTTCGCGCCGAGGGCGCCAAAGTCGCGGCCCTGGAACGGGATTGCGGCAAATGCGAGCGGTTGCGCGACGAATTGCCGGACGTCCCGGTGATCGACGGCGACGCCATCACCCGAGCGGCCAACGCCTGCGCCGTCGGCGCCGCGGTGGGCGCCTTCGGCGGGCTGGACACGCTGGTCAACTGCGTCGGAGTCTTCGATTTCTCTCGGGGCATCGGCGATATCGACGACGAGGCGCTCTCGCCAGCGTTCGACGAGATGTTCCGCACCAACGTGCTGAGCCACCTGCAGTCCGTCAAGGCGGCCCTCCCCGCGCTGCGGGCCGGCACCGGGTCGTCGATCGTCTTGTGCGAGTCCACATCGTCGTACCAGCCCGGGCGCGGCGGCGTGCTCTACGTGTCGTCGAAGTTCGCCGTCCGCGGGCTGGTGGCGACGCTGGCTCACGAACTCGCGCCACAGATCCGGGTCAACGGCGTGGCACCGGGCGGCACGCTCAACACCGACCTGCGCGGCCTCGCCAGCCTGGGCCTCGACGGCGTCCGCCTCGACGACACCCCCGACCGCGCGCGCGACATGGCGGCGCGCACCCCGCTCAACGTCGCGCTCACCGGCGCGGACCACGCCTTCAGTTTCGTCTTCCTCGCCTCCGACCGATCCCGCGGCATCACCGGCGAAACCGTCCATCCCGACGGCGGATTCGGGCTGGGGGGCCGACATGCTTGAGGAGCAACGCGCCCTGGTAGCGCGGGGCTGCCGGGTCGCGGCAGCGCGCGGTTTGGTCGACGGCGTCCTGGGTCATCTGAGCCTGCGCGCCGACGACGAGCGCCTGCTCGTGCGGTGCCGAAGCGACACCGACACCGGGGTGGCGTTCACCCGGCCCACCGACGTCCGGCTCGTCACGTTCGATGGAACCGCGGGCGCCGCAGGCGAACTCGACGGCTACCGGGTGCCCAACGAGCTGCCCATCCACGTCGAAACCCTGCTGTCCAACCCGGACTACCGCGCCGTCGCGCATCTGCACCCGCCCGCCGTCGTCGCCGCCGACCTCGCGGATATCGCCATCCGGCCGATCTACGGGGCCTACGACATCCCCGGCGCGTGGCTCGCGCGCGGCGGTTTGCCGGTCTACGAACGTTCCGTGCTGATCCGAACCTCCGCGCTGGGCAAGGAGATGGTGGCGGCGATGGGCGGCCGGTCGGTGGTGATCCTGCGCGGGCACGGGATCACCAGCGCCGCAGGCACTGTTCAGCAGGCCGTGCTGCAGGCGATCGGCGTCGACGCGCTGGCGCGGATGTCGTTGCGGGTGCGCGCGGCCGGCGGCACGCTGCGCGACATCGACGAACGCGATTGGGATGACCTGCCGGACCTGGGATCCGGCCTCAATGTCGAGGCCGCCTGGCGGCACGAGGTCGCACGCTTGAACGGCTGACAGCCGATGTCACAGGTTCATATCCGGCGCGCGACGTCTTCCTGCGGCCGGAGATCCCACACCGGACATTCTCAGCCGAGCTGATCGCCAATCTCCTTGGCCGCCTTGACAAGCGCGGCCGCCACGGCTGGGTGCTGGGGGCCGTCCAGCCGGTTCTGCGGTGCCGCCGCGTTGAGCGCCAGCCGCAGGCCCGGGGCGCGGGTGGGGATGGGCACGGCCACCGAGGCGACGCCCTCCTCGCTCTCCTCGCGATTGACGGCGTAGCCCCGCTCGCGGATGCGGGACAGCTCGGCCTCCAACTCGGTGCGGCTGCCGATCGACTGGGGGGTGACGCGTTCCAGCTCCTCGTCCGGAAACAATTGGCGCAGTTCGGCTTCCGCGAGCTGGGCCAACATCACCTTGCCCGTCGAGGTGCAGTGCGCCGGCATGGTCCGTCCCAGCCGGGAGGCCACCCGGACCGCGGCGGGGCCCTCGACCGCGGCCACGAAATGGACGTTGGCGCCGTCGAGCATGCCGACGTGAATCGTCTCCCGCAGTTGTTCGCTGAGGCCGCGCATGATCGGCGCGGCGCAGCGCTGAATGTCGAGGCGCCCCAGGATCGCGAACGCCACGCCGGTCAGCGAGGGGCCGGGCAGGTACGCCTTGGACACCGGGTCTTGCCGGACGAACCCGCGGTAGTTCAGCATCGCCAACAGCCGATGCGCGGTCGACGGCGCGACACCGAGGTAACGGGTGGCCTCCGTCAACCGGATCTCGGGCCGCTCACCCAGCAACAGCAGGAGCCTCAGCGCGTTGTCGACCGACTCGATCGGGTACTGGGGCGCAAGCGAATCGGCGGCGTCCTGCTGCCTCTTGTTCGCCATGACAGTGACGGTACCGCGATTCAGAGCGCGCTCAGGACCGTCGCGCCGATCAGGCCCGCCACGATCACCGCGCAAGTGGTGGCCGCGGTGGCCTTCCATCCGAAGCTGCGTGCCACCATCGCCGCACCCGGGGCGCTGACCGCAGGGAGGGTGATCAGCAGCGCACCAAGCGTTCCCGTCGAGGCCCCGAGCAGCGCCAGCCCCTGCAGGATCGGAATCTCCGCCGCTGTCGGGATGACGATCAGCGTGCCGACCGCCGCCGCGAGGACGACGATCAGCAGGCCGTGGTGCGGGGATCCGGTCAGGGTCAGCAGCCAGCCCCGGAACGCCCCGACCAGGAGCACCATGACCGCGTACTCGGGCAACAGAAATAGACACAACCGCAGCAGCGCCCGCACGAAGACGCCGGGCCTCGCCGCCGGCCCGCCGTCACCGGAAGGGGCGACGGACTCGGCGGGCGGTTGCCCGCCGCCCCCAGTGACCAGCCCGACCGTCGCCGCCACACCAACCACGGCGGCGACGCCGACCACCATCCTGGTCAGCGTCCACTGCCACGGCGCCACAAAGGCCAAGAACACCAGCACCGCAGGGTTGAGCAATGGATTCCCGAGCCAGTAGGCGACGGCGGCGACGCGCCCGACGCCGTTGCGCCGCAACGTCACCGCCACCGGGGCGGCGCAACACGTGCACATCATCGACGGCATGCCGACGACCCCGCCGGCCAGCGCGCTCGAGATCACGCCGCGCCGGTTCAACACGCGTGGCAACCACGATCGCGGCAGCAACGCCTGTACCGACGCGCTGATTAGCAGCGCCACCAGCAGCGCCTGCCAAATCGCCAAGAAGTAGGCGTGAAAGAACGTCGTCGCGGCGTGCCAGGTGGGGCCGTCCCCGGTGCGCACCCCGCCGATGGTGAGAATGTTCGACGCCGACCAGTGATGCGTCCGCCGGGCGCGCAGGGCTTTGGCCGCGTAGGGCATCCACTTGGCCCACATCAGCCCCGCCACGAACACGGCCAGCGTCACGGCGGCACCGAGTGCGACGACCGGGCGCCCCGGTGTGCGAATCGCGTTGACACTCCATTGCTCGGCCACGGCCACCGAGGCTAACTCAATTGCCGCACCAGCCACGGCGGGGGCAGGGCACACGCCATATCCTTTCCCCGGGAGGCCATTGTGTCGGATGGGGCACCGCAGGCTCAACTACCCTGTGCCACTTGCTCTTTCGCCCAGCGGTAGTCCGCCTTGCCGGACGGCGAGCGCCGCAGCCGGTCGCAGAAGACGATCGCCTTCGGCAGTTTGTACCGCGCGATATGGCGGGCGGCCTCGGCGATGATGCTGTCGGGATCGGCGGAGGCGCCGTCGGAGAGCTGGACCAGCGCGACGACTTCGTTGCCCCACCGGGCGCTGGGCCGGCTCGTCACCACGACGTCGTACACGTCGGGGTGCTCGGCGATCGCGGCCTCGACCTCCTCGGCGAAGATCTTCTCCCCGCCGGAGTTGATGGTGACCGAATCGCGGCCGAGCAGCTCGATCTGGCCGTCGGCGTGCCAGCGGGCCCGATCGCCGGGCACCGAGTGGCGGATGCCCTCGATCACCGGGAACGTGCGCGCCGTCTTGTCCGGATCACCCAGGTAGCCCAGCGGTATCGGCCCCTGCTGGGCCAGCCAGCCGATCTGGTCTTCGCCCGGCGACAGGATCCGGGTCAGGTCCTCGCTGACCACCACCGCCCCCGGGTTCGGGGCGAAGCGGCCGGTCGCGCCCTGCAGCCGGCTGGACGCCTGGATCATCTGTGCGCCGGATTCCGACGCCCCGCCCGCATCCACGATCGTCACCTGAGGCAGCAGCTCGACGAACCGCTGCTTGAGCGGGGCGCTGAGCGCGGCCCCACCGGTGACCAGCGCCAGCAGCCCGGACAGGTCGTAGTCGCCGGCCTCGAGTTCGTCGGCCAGGGGCCGACCGAAGGCGTCGCCGACCATCGACAGCGACATCACCCGTTCGCGGCTGGCCAGCGCCAGCGCCTCGGCCGGGTCGAAGTGGGTGGTCGTCGGCGCCATCACGAACGGCCGGCCGCCGCAGAGACTGATGAAGGCCGCCCACTGGGCGGCGCCGTGCATGAGCGGCGCCAGGGTCATCGAACCCGGTCCCTGCAGCCGCGATCGCTCGACGATCTCCTCCAGGCTGCCCACCACCTCACCGGTGCCCAGCGTCCGCCCGCCCATGGCGTTGACATAGATGTCGTGCTGCCGCCACAGCACCGCCTTGGGCATGCCGGTGGTGCCGCCGGTGTAGAGCACGTACAGGTCGTCCGGCGACAACGAGAGGTCGAGCGGCTCGTCGGACACCGACCCGAGCAGGTCCTCGTAGCGCACCGCCCCCGGCAGCGGGTCGTTGCCCGACCCGTCGTCGACGTGGATCAGCCGCACGGGACCGGGCATCCTGACCAGCGCCTCGGCCAGCGTCGGCGCGAACCGCGCGTGATACACGACCGCGTCGGCGCCGGCGTTGCCGAGCAGGTACACCAGCTCGTCGGCGACGTAGCGGTAGTTGACGTTGAACGGGGCGACCCGCGCCCCGTAGGCGCCGAGCATCGCCTCGACGAATTCGTTGCAGTTGGCCAGGTACAACCCGAGGTTGCTCTGCCCCGATTCGTACGGCGCCAGCTCCGCGCGTTCGCGGTGCGCGCCCAGCCCCCAGCCGTGCAGCGCCCGGGCGAACCGCCGGGCGCGCTCGGCGGTTTGCGCGTAGCTGAAGCGCCGATCGCCGAACACGATGCAGTCCCGGTCGGGGTTGGCCGCGGCGACCGCACCGAACACCTGGGCAAGGTTGAATTCCACAGACTCTCCTCACGGCGAACCAGCGCCACGCTACAACGACGGAAGCGGGATTAGCGGTTAGTCTCGGCATCGTGTGCGGGGCTACACAGACCGGATACGGCCGATACGTCGCCATCGGGGACAGCCAGACCGAGGGGTTGTGGGACGGCAACGACGCGATCGGCTGCCTCGGGTTTGCCGATCGGCTCGCGGCCATGATCGACGCCCGCTACCCCGGTTTGCACTACGCCAACCTGGCGATCCGCGGCAAGCTGGTGGCCGACGTGCTGCGCGAACAGGTTCCGCCGGCGCTGGCGATGCAACCGGATTTGATCACCGTGTGCGTCGGGATGAACGACGTGATCCAGCCGGGGAATTCGTTTGGCCGCGCCCTGGACAAGCTGGAGCATGTTTACGCCGCGCTCGCCGGATCGGGCGCGACGGTGGTGACCACCACCTTCCCCAACGTCGCGCAATTCCTCCCGCTCGGCCGGCTGGTGTCCGGGCGGCTCGCCCGCATCAACGACGCCATCCGGGCGGCCGCCGCCCGCTACGAGTTCAGGCTCGTGGACCTCTACAACGCGGCCTCGATGCGGGACCTGGACACGTGGGACGTCGACCGCGTGCACGCGTCCACCAAGGGGCACATCCTGTTCGCCGCGGCGGCCGCCGAGGCGCTCAATTTGCCTGGCAGCAACCATGATTGGGCCGAAGCGAGCGGCAGCCCGACGCGCCTGTCGTTCCAATCCCGCACGTACGGCCAGCTGCGCTGGACGCAGCAGAAATTCATGCCGTGGGTGTGGCGACGGCTGCGCGGCATGTCTTCCGCCGACGGGCGGGTGCCCAAGCGTCCGCGGCTGGAACCCCTCAGCACGCCGAGCGCGGAGATTACGGCGCGGTTCGTGCGCCGGTCAGGCATCCTTGACCCATGAATCTGGAGGCTTTGCTGCAGTCCATCCCGCCACTGCTGGTCTACCTGGTGGTCGGCGGCGTGGTCGGGATGGAAAGCCTCGGCATACCTCTTCCGGGCGAGATCGTCCTGGTCAGCGCGGCGCTGATGTCGTCGCATCACGACCTGGCCGTCAACCCGGTCGGGGTCGGCGTCGCCGCGGTGATCGGCGCCGTGATCGGCGACTCCATCGGCTACGCGATCGGACGGCGGTTCGGCATGCCGCTCTTCGAGCGGCTCGGCCGGCGCTTCCCCAAACACTTCGGGCCCGGGCATGTCGCGCTAGCCGAGAAGCTGTTCAACCGCTGGGGAGTTCGGGCGGTGTTCTTCGGCCGGTTCATCGCGCTGCTGCGGATATTCGCCGGGCCGCTGGCCGGCGCGCTGAAGATGCACTACCCGCGGTTCCTGGCGGCCAACGTCTCCGGCGCCGTCTGCTGGGCGGGTGGCACCACCGCGTTGGTGTATTTCGCCGGCATGGCCGCCGAACGCTGGATGGAGCGGTTCTCCTGGGTGGCGCTGGTCATCGCGATCGTGTGCGGCCTGATCGCCGCCTTCGCGTTGCGCGAGCGCACCTCGCGGGCCATCGCCGAACTCGAGGAAGAGCACTACCGCAAAACCGGCACCACCGCCGCCGACGCCGCCTGAGGTCTCAAGGGGCTAACCCACCGCCTCGCCGATGTCCTCCGACGCCGCCGGCCGGTGCTCCTCGATGAGCGCGCAGGCCATCTTGCGGGCGCGCAGGGCGGCATCCACGTCGCCCACCGCCGCGAGCACGATCGCGCCCTTCATCAGGATGTGCCACGACGAAGCGAAGTCCTCGACGTCGACGAGCCCCGCGGCTACGGCGCGCTGGCGAACGATGTCGCGGACGTGGTCGATGTGGACGATGCAGGCCCGGCCGGCCGGATGATCGACCCCCAACTCCAGCAACACGTTGATGAACGAGCAGCCCTCGTAGCCGTCGCGAAGCTGAAACCAGTCGTGCATGACGTCGAAGATGGCGAGCAACTGTTCCTCGGGCGTGGCGCCCCGCTGCCGCGACTGCTCCTCGATCAGCCCGTGGGTCCACACCTGTTCGCGCCGGCGCAGCACGGCCAGGACGAGGTCGTCCTTGGTCGCGAAATGACGGTAGAGGGTGGCCCTGGCCACGCCGGCCCGCTCGATCACCTCGTCGGTGCCGACAGCGCGGATCCCACGCCGGCTGAAGAGCTCATACGCCGCGGCCAGGATCCGTTCCCGGGCCGAGCTGCCCGGCGTCAAGACATCATGGCTGGTCATACGGGCCTTACCATACTCTTAACTCCCGCCAGGTAGACAGACCGCCCTGTCTCGTTATACAAAAGAGATTCGCACGTTGCGAAGAATTCGTCTTAAGTCAGCAGGACGGGCACCATCCCGACGCCAAGCGTCGGTCGATTAGGGGGTCCATCATGAGTCCGGTTATCGTTGCGGAACCGATGTCCAGTCCACCACCTCTCACGCTCAGCACGCGGCTGGTGTACGAGCTCGGCGATCCACACAGCACGCTGCGGGCGACCACCGACCGCAATGGCGCGGCGGTCCTCATCAACGCCGGCGGCGAGGTCGACGCCTGCAACGAGCACACCTGGCGCCAGCTGGTCAGCGAGGCCGCCAGTGTGGTCATCGCGCCCGGACCCTTCGTGGTCGACGTCACCGGGTTGACTTTCATGGCCTGCTGCGCCTTCGCGGTCCTGGCCGAGGAGGCGCACCGGTGTCGAGACCGCGGCATCGAGTTGCGCCTGGTGAGCCACGCGCCGATCGTCACGCGACTCGTCGACGCCTGCGGGCTGAACGCCGTGCTGCCCATCTACCCGAGCGCGGACGCCGCGCTCGGGTCGGCCGCTCGCTGGTGAGCTGAGCGACTCCCCGAGTTCCGGGCCAACTTTCGCGCCCACCGTCGGTGTGGAGGAGGAGTTCCTCCTCGTTGACCCGCGGACCGGCGAACCGGCCCCCCGCNAGGCCGCCGAGGCCGCCGGCGTCCGGCTGCTGGCCTCGGGCCTCCCGCCGGCCACGCCGCACGAGTTTCCCGTCACCGACACCCCGCGCTACCGGCGGATTGGTGCCGAGTTCGGGATGATCGCCCACGAGCAGGGCATCTGCGGATGCCATGTCCACGTGCAGGTGCCCGACCGCGCGGCCGCCATCCACGTCAGCAACTGGCTGCGGCCGTGGCTGCCGTCTTTGCTTGCGCTGTCGGCGAATTCGCCGGTGTACCGCAACGCCGACAGCGGCCACGCGAGCTGGCGCAGTGTCTTGTGGCGCCGCTGGCCGGCCGCCGGGCCGCCACCGTTCTTTCCCTCGCCCGACGACTACGACCGCGCGGTGCGCATGCTGGTCGACACCGGGGTGATCCTGGACCCCGACATGATCTATTGGGACGTGCGCGCGTCGGCGGACTTTCCGACGGTCGAGGTCCGGGTCGCCGACGTGCCGGCCACCGTCGAGGAGACCGTGCTGCTGGCGACGCTGATCAGGGCCGCGGTGATGACGGCGCTCGACGCTCGCGACGACGGTGACGTGCTGGGGCGCCTGCCGCCCGGCGCGCTGCGGGCGGCGTACTGGAAGGCCGCCCACGACGGGCTCGCGGGGCACACCCTGGATTTGATCCACGGCCGCGGGGCGGTGCCGGCGCGCGAGCAGCTCGGCGCGCTGGTGCAGCGGGTGCGCCCGGCGTTGGAAGCGCTCGGCGAATACCACCGCGCGGCAACGGGACTCGACCGCGTCGTGGCGCGCGGCAACGGGGCGATGCGGCAGCGGCAGGCGTGGCAACAACGCCACGATGTGCTGGACGTCGTCGCCGAGGTCACCGTCAAGCCACGCTGAGCAGGCGGTAGAGCCCGATCAGGCCGACCAACACGATGGTGGAGCGCAACGCGGTCGGCGAGAGCCGCCGGCCATAGCGCGCCCCGACCAGCCCACCGATCAGCGAGCCCGCCGCGATGAGCCCGGCCACCGGCCAGCTGATGCGCTGGCATGCCACCAGCGAGTAGCTCACCGCCGCAACGACATTCACCAACAACGTCAGCAGGTTCTTGGCCGCGTTCATGCGCTGCACCGATTCGGGCAGCAGCGCCCCCATCATGCCGACCATCAGGATCCCCTGCGCGGCGGTGAAGTAGCCGCCGTAGACGCCGATCGCGAACGTCCCGAACACCAGCACGGCCATCCGACCCGGCGTGATGTGCTCGGGTGAACGCCCCGCTTCTTCGGCGCGCCGGGCGGCCCACGACTGCAGCTTCGGCCCGACCACCACCAGCACCAACGCGAGCACCAGCAGCCCCGGCACGATCGCGGTGAACACCGTCGCGGGCAGATGCAGGAGCAGGAAGGCGCCCAGCACCGCGCCGGCCAGCGACGCGGGGATCTGCCACCGCAGCCGGTTCCATTGCCCCGCCAGCTCGGCGCGGTACCCCCAGGTGCCCGACACGCTGCCCGCCACCAGGCCGACCGCGTTCGACATGGTGGCGGTGACCGGCGGGTAGCCCAGGGCGACGAGGGTCGGGAACGTGACGAGGGTGCCCGATCCGACCAGGGCGTTGATGGCGCCGGCGCCGAACCCGGCCAGGGCGATCAAAACCATATGGGAGAGCAGCACTTCCGAAGAGCTTAGCCGCCGTCAGATCTGAGGCGCCTCGCGGCCGCGGTCCACGCCGGTGCGCAGCTTGACCGACGCCGAATACGCGAGGCTGCGGAAGCGCAGCACCGGATCGTCGGAGGGCTCGATGCCGTCGGTCACGCGCATCGGGTCGAACACGACGATGTCGCCGCCGTGCTCGCGCTGCGTCTCGAGGCCGTCGATCGCGAGCATGCCGACGGTGGCGATCTGCGTGCTGTCCCAGGCCGCGGACGGGTCGACCGTCGAGTCGCCCGGCCCGGCGATCTGCACGCGCAGGTCGAACCGCACCGGCCCGCCGGCCAGGCGCGCGTTCAGCTCCTCGGTCAGGAAGTCGGGCCCGTCGCCCTCGCTGGCCGGCCGCTTTTCCGCCACGACCGGAACCCAGTGGTAGCGAACGAATCTGGCGCTGCCGTCGGCGGCGATCCAGCGGAAGGCGTGCAGGCCGTGGTATTCGATGGTGGCGTAGCTCGCCGGGACCTTGTTGGCCTCGCGCAGGACGGGCAACGCGCCGAGCAGCCGCGGGTGGGTCAGGAAGTACTTGGCCATGCGCAGCGGCGCCGTCAGGCCCGGCCGCATCGCTTTGAGCAGGTCGACGAACCCGTCCGGTGTGCTGGAGACGAACAGCCGGGCGGTCTGGGCCGACACGTCGGTGGTGGACCCGTCGGGCAGCGTGAACTTCACCGCCATGCCGCGTACCCCGGGCAGGCCGTCACGCTGCTTCGGGTTGCCCGAGCCGTTGGAGAACCGGATCAGCGCCGGGACGGTCGAGCCGTCGAGGTGCTTGGCGCGCGACAGCCCGGACGCCTCGGGGCTCGCGGTGAACGTCCCGCGGTACAGCATGCCTTTGGCGTGCAGGGCGCGACAGCCCGGCTGCGCGCCGCCGGTGCCTCGGATTGCGTCGATCGCCTCGTCGGGAGTGACCATGCGCGAATCTTAAGGCGCTACTGCGGGAAGCCGAAGAGTTTGACGACACCGTGATCGCGACCGGCGGTGTAGCCGCCGTCAACGGCGATGGCCTGGCCGCTGACGAACGAGGCGTCGGGCGACAGCAAAAACGCCGCCATCGCCGCCACCTCCTCGGGCCGGCCCAGCCGCTGCAAAGCATGCTCTTCGGTGATCGACGCCAGCGGTCCCTCCATCCCGGGCAGGCCGAAAACGTTGTGGGCCATCGGGGTTTCGATGAAGCCGGGGCAGATGGAGTTGGCGCGGATGCCGCTCGGCCCGTAGTCCAGCGCGATGTTCTTGGTCAGCAGCACGACGCCGCCCTTGGCCGCGTTGTAGGAGCTGCCGCCGGCCGTGCCCTCCAGGCCCTCGATGCTGGCGACGGTGACGATCGAACCGCGTTCGCCGTCGACGCGGGGCTGCTCGATCATCCTGGCCAGGGCCGCCTTGGCCATCAGGAAGGTGCCGGTGAGGTTGATGCCGATCACCCTGTCCCATTCGGTGCGGTCGAGCAGGTGGACGGGGCCGCCGCCGGCGACGCCCGCCGCGTGGAAGAGCCCGTCGAGGCGGTCGGGCACCGCGGCCAGCACCCCCGCGATGGCGGCCTCGTCGGTGACGTCGGCGGTCACGAAGTGGAAGTCGGCCCCCAGATCGGGCGGGGCGGCCACGTCGGCGCCGATGACGGTGCCGCCCTCGGCCAGCAGCCGCCGCGCGGTGGCCAGGCCGATGCCCGACGCCGCGCCCGTCACGACGAAGGTCCGGGAGCGGGCGCGATCGGCGTTGACCATGGCAGTCATGGTGGCACACGGGTGTGCGCCCCGG
This sequence comes from Mycobacterium interjectum, assembly GCF_900078675.2. Lineage (GTDB taxonomy): Bacteria > Actinomycetota > Actinomycetes > Mycobacteriales > Mycobacteriaceae > Mycobacterium > Mycobacterium interjectum. The sequence goes on along the minus strand of NZ_LT546237.1, from coordinate 321,370 downwards.
GTTCGGCGATACCGGATCGGTAACCGGATCAAGCCACCCGCAAAAAGGCTATGTGATTGACGTCACAACCTGCGAGACTTTCCATGGTGGTCCCTATGGACTTCCGAACAATGCCGACGGACGCGGCCGGCGCGGACGCCAAGGATCTTCCAAGCCGCTGCCCGGAGCATTTGCGTGACCGCCCTGAGGAAGGCAACGAACATGACGACGCCCGCCGGCTGGTACGACGATCCGGAAAACTCGACTGCACAACGTTATTGGGATGGTCAGAACTGGACTCCGCACCGTCAGCGAAAGAACACGGCCCCGACGGCGCCCGACCACGCGCCGCCGGTGCCCCCGCCCCCACCACAGACGCCTCCCCCGCCGCCCGAGCCCGCCGGGGTACCGAACCCGTGGGAGCAAGTCCGCCCCCGTGTGAATAAGGCGCGGGACGATGGTCGGCAGTTTTGGTCTCGCCAGCCTCGGCAACGCAAGGTCGCCTTCGTCGTCGCGGGCGCCGCCGTTGCCATCGTCGCCGCCATAATCTTCTTGACAGCCGGACCCTTCGGCGGCGGAAGCCGTGCCGTGGACAAGTCTTCGCAGTCCTACAAGATGGGCCTGGACAGCGCCACCCATGGCGACGCCGAGATGGCCGCCTTCGGATACTTCAGCCTCACTGAATTGCAGAACGTGGGGCCGGTCTCGCACCAGGAGGCGTGCGAAAAGGCGTTCAACTCCGACAACAACCCATTGACCCGGCCAGACGGGGGGCTCAACAAGACGGACTACATCGCTGGCTGCATGGACGGGCTCGACCAGAACGCCAAATCGCGCAACGCAAGCAACCCCAATACGGTGGTGCCGCCGTCGAAGAAGGGCCCCAATGGTGCCACGGTTCCCAATAGGCCGGGCTCGTGAGGCGCAAGATCGCGGTGAACAAGCCGCTCGCCGCCGTGGTTGTTGCCATCGTGGCGTCGGTGATCACGGCGGTCTTCGTCTACGGCCTTTCGGCCGACGGCGCAGCTCTTTTCGTGCTCTTGAAAGCGACGGTGCTGGGTGCAGGACTGCTCTTGGCCTGGCTGTCGGTGAGACGAGCGCGACGACGGAACTCGGATGACGAGCTGGACTCCGAGGTCGGCGAGGTCGGCGAGGTCGGCGAGTAGCGGCTCAGCTTGCGCGGAACCAGCCCTGCCAGGCGGCAATCCCTGTGGCGCAGCCTCTTTGACCGGAGCCGATTGGCATGGCGCACCGACGCCCGTGTGCGACCACGGCGTTAATAGTGAGCGGGTGGCGGAACAGCGGCCGAATCTCCACCCCCTCTGCACACGCAAAGACCTCAGGGCACACNCGATCCGGAAAACTCGACTGCACAACGTTATTGGGATGGTCAGAACTGGACTCCGCACCGTCAGCGAAAGAACACGGCCCCGACGGCGCCCGACCACGCGCCGCCGGTGCCCCCGCCCCCACCACAGACGCCTCCCCCGCCGCCCGAGCCCGCCGGGGTACCGAACCCGTGGGAGCAAGTCCGCCCCCGTGTGAATAAGGCGCGGGACGATGGTCGGCAGTTTTGGTCTCGCCAGCCTCGGCAACGCAAGGTCGCCTTCGTCGTCGCGGGCGCCGCCGTTGCCATCGTCGCCGCCATAATCTTCTTGACAGCCGGACCCTTCGGCGGCGGAAGCCGTGCCGTGGACAAGTCTTCGCAGTCCTACAAGATGGGCCTGGACAGCGCCACCCATGGCGACGCCGAGATGGCCGCCTTCGGATACTTCAGCCTCACTGAATTGCAGAACGTGGGGCCGGTCTCGCACCAGGAGGCGTGCGAAAAGGCGTTCAACTCCGACAACAACCCATTGACCCGGCCAGACGGGGGGCTCAACAAGACGGACTACATCGCTGGCTGCATGGACGGGCTCGACCAGAACGCCAAATCGCGCAACGCAAGCAACCCCAATACGGTGGTGCCGCCGTCGAAGAAGGGCCCCAATGGTGCCACGGTTCCCAATAGGCCGGGCTCGTGAGGCGCAAGATCGCGGTGAACAAGCCGCTCGCCGCCGTGGTTGTTGCCATCGTGGCGTCGGTGATCACGGCGGTCTTCGTCTACGGCCTTTCGGCCGACGGCGCAGCTCTTTTCGTGCTCTTGAAAGCGACGGTGCTGGGTGCAGGACTGCTCTTGGCCTGGCTGTCGGTGAGACGAGCGCGACGACGGAACTCGGATGACGAGCTGGACTCCGAGGTCGGCGAGGTCGGCGAGGTCGGCGAGTAGCGGCTCAGCTTGCGCGGAACCAGCCCTGCCAGGCGGCAATCCCTGTGGCGCAGCCTCTTTGACCGGAGCCGATTGGCATGGCGCACCGACGCCCGTGTGCGACCACGGCGTTAATAGTGAGCGGGTGGCGGAACAGCGGCCGAATCTCCACCCCCTCTGCACACGCAAAGACCTCAGGGCACACTCGGTGTGTGGAACACACGCACACCGATGCCTCGACCGAGACGCTCGCCGGGTTCGTCGAGCGGCACGCCCGGCGGCGGCCCGACGACATGGCGATGCGCTTCGGCGATCGGCAGTGGTCGTGGGCCCAGTGGGCGGCGCGGATTCGGCGTGCGGCCGGGGCGCTGCGTGAGGCCGGCGTGCAGCGGGGCCAGTGCGTGGCATTCCTGGACAAGAATCACCCGGCCTGCCTGGAAATCCTGTTCGCCGCCGCGTCCATCGGCGCGGTGACCACCGTCGTCAACTGGCGCCTGTCCGGCGACGAGCTCGCCCACGTGCTCGACGACAGCCGCCCCCGGCTGCTGTTCGTCGGCGCCGAACTGCGTGCGGCGGTCGACGGGCTCCCCGGCGTCGAACGCGTGGTCGTTGTCGACGACGAGTACGAATCGCTGCTCGTCGCGGCCTCGCCCGCGCCGGCCGAGGAGGTCGACGAGAGCGAGACGGCGCTGGTGATCTACAGCTCCGGCACCACGGGCAGGCCCAAGGGTGTCTTGCTGAGCCAGCGCGCCCTGGCCAACCACGCGGCCAACCTCGCGCCGGCTTTCCCGTTCGGCGACGGCGACGCAAACCTGGTCTGCATGCCCCTTTTCCACGTGGGGGGAATCGGCTATGCGCTGTTCGGCATCCGGGCCGGTGCGCCGACGATCATGACCCGGGAGCCCGATGCCGCCGCCCTGATCGGGGCGGTGCGGGACGGCGCGACGCACGCGTTCTTCGTGCCGCCCGTGATCGCGCGGTTCCTTCAGGCCGGCGAGACGGCGAGCGCGGCGATCGCGGGCCTGCGCTACATCGTGTACGGCGCCGCCCCCATGCCGTTGCCGTTGCTGCACCGCGCGCTCCAGACCTGGCCGAAGACGAGCTTCGTCCAGGTGTACGGGCAGACCGAGCTGTGCGGGGCGGTCACCGCGCTCGGCGACGCCGACCACCGCGACCCCGACCGGCCCGGCCTGCAGCTGTCGGCCGGAAAAGCCGTGCTGGGCTGCGAGATTCGGATCGTCCACCCCGAGACGGGCGACGTGCTGCCGCCCGGTGAGCCGGGCGAGATCTGGGTGCGCAGCAACCAGAACATGACCGGCTACCTGAACCGGCCCGAGGCGACCGCCGAGACGATCACCGCCGACGACTGGGTGCGCACCGGCGACATCGGGCGCCTGGACGCCGACGGCTACGTCTACATCGAGGACCGGCTCAAGGACATGATCATCACCGGCGGCGAGAACGTGTACGGGCCGGAGGTCGAGAGCGTGCTGATCGAGCACCCCGCCGTCGCCGACGCCGCGATCATCGGCGTTCCCGACGACTACTGGGGCGAGTCGGTCAAGGCGATCGTCGTCCCCACCGGCGAGGTCGACGCGAACGACATCATCGCGTTCTGCCGCCGGCACCTGGCCGGCTACAAATGCCCGCGGACGGTCGATTTCGTGCCGTCGCTGCCGCGCAACCCGAGCGGCAAGATCCTCAAAACCGCGCTGCGTGAACCGTTTTGGCAAGGCCGGGTGCGCAATGTTTGACGCTCGGCGACGCGAATTCGCGGTCACGGTGCTAGGCGGCCCGACGACCGTCGTCGATATCGCGGGTCGCCGCCTGGTGATGGACCCGACCTTCGATCCGCCCGGCGAGCACGCCTACNCGGCCGTTGACGCTGACCTCGGCGCGCGCGGCCGCCGCCGCCGAGGTGCTGGGCGCCGAGGTGGTGATCCCGGCCCACGTCGACGGCTGGGCCCACTTCACCGAGGGCGCCGACGAATTCGCCGCGGCCTTCGACGCCGCCGGGATCGGCGACGTGTTGCGGGTCGCCCCCCACGGCGAGTGGATCGACCTATAGCCGTCCCTCGGCGCGCAGCTCCGGATGCACCCAGTCCGGCGAGCGCCGTTCCTTGAACGCGCGGAAGCCCTCCCGGGCCTCGGCGTCGCTGAGGCTGGCGGTCATGCCGATGCGGTCATACAGCCCGAGGTAGCTGTCGATGCTGGACTTGATCACGCCGCGGGCGCGCGGCGCGGTCCGGCAGGCCTGCGCCAGCAGGTCTTTGGCCGCGGCGAGCAGAGTCCCGTGGGCCACCACCCGCGTGACCAGGCCCCAGTCGAGGGCTTCGGCCGCGGTGAGCACCCGCCCGGTGAACATCAGGTCGCGGGTGCGGACCGGCCCGATGAGGCGGGCCAGCATCTGGCTGTAGTAGGTGTCGGCGTAGCCGCGGAACAGCTCCGGCACGCGGAACGTGGCCCGCTCGCTGACCACGGACAGGTCGCTGCACAGCGCGATCTGCATGCCGCCGCCTTGGCACAGCCCGTTGACCGCGCAAACGACGGGCTTGGCCGAGGTCCGCACCGCGTCGAACGGCGTGACGTCCATGCCCAGCGCCGAGCCGAAGGTCATCCAGTCGTCGGTGCCTCCCCCGCCGCCCATGTCGCCGCCGGGCGCGAAGATGTCGCCGGTCCCGGTGATCAGCAGCCCGGCCAGGTCCGGATCCTCGTTGAGGCGCCCTACGGCGCAACGGATTCCGAAGTACATCGCCGGCGTGAAGGCGTTCTTGGCTTCCGGGCGGTCGATCGTGCACACCGCGATCGGCCCCTGGCGCTCGAATCTCAGGTACGGAGTGCCCAGCCAATCGCCTTCGGGAGGGCGGGGACCGCTGTCCGGTGTCGCCACGGGGCTCCTCTCGACGGCGCAACATCGCGCCCCCAGACTGTAACGCCCCTATGCGTATTGCAGCGTGGCGGTTCGGATGGTCTGCGCGGTGTCGTCGACCAGGCTGGCCAGCTGGTTTTGCAGGGCGGTCGTCGCCTCGCCCACGGATTTGTCGCAGAAGCGGCAGTGAATCGTGAACTGCGGCTGGTCCTGCTCATCCGGCCAGAACCGGCGGGTACCGACCTGGGCGCCGGGGTCGTACTGGACGGCCTGATGCGGGGCCTCCTTGAGGATCCTGCCCACCGGGTGGCGCTGCGGGCATTCGAGTTTCAGCACGCCGATCCCCTCCTGATTGGCTGCCATCGTCCACCGTCCTTACACACTGAAAGGTTGTCGGGTTAGGAGTAGTCGATCACGATTTCGTGGGGGATGCTCGGGTTCCGGCTCGGCTACACATGCCGGCTGAAAATTAGGCCTGAAGTGCAAGGATTCCGGTGGTCCCGGCTGGGATCGAACCAGCGACCTTCCGCGTGTGAAGCTGAGGCGAAGTCAGAAGCCAGGCGTTCATGCTGGTCAAGCCGGACGAATTGGACCACCGCCGGCTGATAGGGCCGCTCCCCCGTCGGGGGACCCTACGGCGATGAGTAGGTCTGAGCCGAAAGCGCCGGCGGATACGTCGGCCTTCCCTGGGCTGATGTAACCCAAATGCCTCGCGACTTAGGCTCTTTCTGCGGTGTGGTCAAAAGCCTGGGCCCGTGGCTTGACCTGCTTGGCGTACTCCTCGCGCTCGCCGCAGCGTACGGGGGTTTGTTGTGGTCGGCGACGAAAAGATTTCCGTCGCCGACCTTCGCGCCAGCTTCGCGGTCGATCCGGGTTTCAGTGTGCGGCTTCTGCGTCCGGTTTGGGTGTGGACGGTTGCCGGCTGCCGTAGCGGCGGTGGAATTTCTCCACTTGTCCGGCGCTGTCGACGATGCGGCGGCTGCCGGTCCAGAACGGGTGCGAATCCGCGGTGACTTCGACGACGACAAGTGGATAGGTGCGCACCCCGCCCGGTGTCTCCCAGTCGATGGTGCGCGAACTGGTGAGGGTCGATCTGGTCAGGAACATCGCACCGGTGGTGGCGTCTTGGAAGACGACGGGGTGGTAATCGGGGTGGATTCCGGGTTTCATCATCGTTCTCCGTGCTGGGTGTGGTGGGCAGGCGTGTCTTCGTCATCTTCGGCTGGTGCTTCGCAGGGGTCTTCGTGCCAGTCGCCGAACGGATCGTGGTAGCCGATCCAGTCCTGCGGGGTGCGAAGCTCGTCGTTCGTGAGCAGCGCTCCATGGAGGGCGTGGAGGATTTCGGCGGGGTGGGCGCTGTACACCAGGACGGTCATCGCGGTGTGCCGATCTCCGTAGCGGTCGTCCCATGCCAGCTCCGCGAAAAGGCGGCGCTCTGCATCGATGTCGGCAAGCTCAGGGCCGGTTAGGGCGGCCAGCCATTTGCCGGCCGAACTGACCCGCAATCCGCCCCCGGCCGATTCCAACCACATCGCCTGCTCGGGTTGGCTGGCCAACCACAGCCGTCCCCGGGTTCGGATCACACCGTCGAGCAACACGTCCAGACACGCGTGCAGACGCTGCGGATGGAAGGGGCGCCTGGCAGTGAACTCGACCAGTTTGACTGGACCTCTGGAATCCAGGGGTGGGTGTCCGGCCAGCAACGGACCGTGCGGGTCGTCGCTTTCGCCTCGCCGCGCATCGACGAATAGATTGTCCAACGCTTGCCCGATGCCCTCGGCGCCCACGTGAATCCGTGCGCGCGGTGACAGCCGGCGTAGCACGGCAGCCGCGATCGGATTAGGGCGGTTGAGCACGACCACGTCGGCGAACTCGGCCTGTCCGACCACCACCTGAGCGCGGGTGCGCCCGTCATCGAGTTCGGCGTCGCCCAGCGCCTGGCTCAGCCACACCGATGAATCGACACAGGTCACCACCGCCGCGATCGACACATCCAGGACCGCCGGCCCGTCGACATACCCTGGCGCCACGCGGATTCGGACATGGTTGATGGCCACGCAGATCGGTTCGGGTTCCAGCCACGGCGCCAGGTGCACCACAATGCGATCCACGTCGTCGCGGCGGTGCAGCTGACGCAACAGCACAAGGAGATCGTTGCGGATGGTGCACGACACGCAGCCATGCGCGAGTTCGAGGCCAGTCTCCGTAGTGGTCAACACGCCGTGCTGGAGCATCACCATCGTCCGGCGCACCACATGCCCGTCGAAACGATGCTCGACGACCAACGTCCCGGGGGTGCGCAGCAACGTCCCCACGACCGGGTCCGTGTCGGTCTGGCCGGCAACCAGGATGACGGGTGTCCGCATCAGTCCCCTTGTTGGTAATCATTTTCATTAGAGCTACTGGTACGGTACGGTCTCCGACAGGGCCTGTCGAAAATCATTTTCAATAAGGCTGACAGGGTCCGGGACGGAACAGTGTCTGCTCATTGCCAAGTGAACGGCCGGGCACCGGGTTTTGGTAACTCGGTGTCGCATTCACATCGCCGAACTCGTCGGCGCCGGTCACCCAACATCCAGCTCAAGACGTACTACCTGCCCTCGGAGGGCCGCCGGATTCGGCTGCAGGTCAAGCGTTGTCTCGGTCTGATGACGGGTCGACCTGTTCGGCGCAGGGCAGCGATATGGACGGCGCTGAGCACCGCCGCGGTACTGCTGGGCGTGGTTGGGTGTAGCAGCACCAACGCACCGCGAACCGGACCCAGCAGCATGGGGGCCGGCCCCAAACTCGCGGTTGTCGCGACGATCAACGCGTGGGGCAGCATCGCCTCACAGCTCGGCGGTGACCGGGTGCAGGAGACCAGCATCATCACCAACCCCGACACCGACCCGCACAGCTATGAGCCATCGGCCGCTGATGCCCGCAGGGTTGCCGACGCGAAGATCGTGGTCGAAAACGGCATCGGCTACGACGCCTGGGCCGACAAAATGCTTGCGTCCGACCCGAATCCGCAGCGCACAGTGGTCAATGTCGGCGGCACCGTCGGGGTTGCCGCGGGCGGCAACCCGCACCAGTGGTATTCGCCCGCTTCAGTCACCAAGGTGGCCAACGCGATCACCGCCGCCTACAAGAAGGCGGACCCGAATGACTCGGGATATTTCGACCAGCAGAACCAGCAGTTCCTCAACCAGGGCCTGTCCAACTACCGCAGCTTGATCGCCAGCATTAAAGCCAAGTACGCGGGAACGCCAGTCGGTGCTAGTGAATCGATCTTCTCTCCGCTCTCGGAGGCGTTGGGGCTCAACCTGATCACGCCGCCGGAATTCCTCAAGGCGATCAGTGAGGGCACCGATCCGTCGCCGGCGGACAAGGCGACCATCGACCAGCAGATCGCCGCGAAGACGATCAAGGTGTACGTGTTGAACAGCCAAAACAGCACCCCAGATGTGCAGGCCCAGGTCGACGCGGCTAAGAAACGGGGCATTCCAGTCACTGCCGTGACCGAGACACTGTCGCCGGCGAATGCGTCGTTTCAAGATTGGCAATCCACCCAGTTGTCTGGCCTGGCCGATGCTTTGCACAGCGCGACGGGAAAGTAGGTGACTAGCACGGTCCCCGACGCTAGCCGGCAGGGCGCCCCAGCGTCGGTTGCCGACGGGGTCGCGGTCCGGATGCGGGGCGCCTCGGCCGTGGTGGGCGGGGCGACCGTGTGGTCGGATGTGTCCCTCGAAGTCGCCGCCGGGGAGTTCGTCGCGGTGCTTGGACCTAACGGCTGCGGAAAGTCGACCCTGATCAAGGTGCTGCTCGGGCTGACACCGTCGCACGGCATGGTTGAGGTGCTGGGCGCGCGCCCCGGCCGGCGCAACAAACGGATCGGGTATCTGCCGCAACGGCGCGCGTTCGACGCCAGCGTGCGCATCCGCGGGATCGACGTGGTGGCCCTGGGATTGGACGGCGCACGCTGGGGAACACCCGTACCGTGGCTGACCCGACTGCTGGCCCCGCGACGGTTCGCGCAACGGCGACGCCGGCTCGAGCACGTGATCGAGGTAGTCGGCGCCGCCAACTATGCGCGGCGCCCCATCGGCCGCTGCTCGGGTGGTGAACAGCAGCGGCTGCTGATCGCGCAGGCCCTGATTCGCCGGCCGGAACTGCTATTGCTCGACGAGCCGCTCGACAGTCTCGACGTGCCCAGCCAGGCCGGGATCAGCGCCCTGGTGCGCGACATCTGCCGCCGCGACCGCGTCGCGGTGGTCATGGTGGCCCACGACGTGAACCCGATCCTGCCCTACCTGGATCGCGTCATTTACCTCGCCCGCGGGTCGGCCGTGATCGGAACGCCCGAGCAGGTGATCACCGCCGATCAGCTCAGCGCGCTCTACGGCGTCCCGATCGAAGTGCTTCAGGACCGGGCCGGGCGCCTGTTCGTTGTCGGGCAACCCGATGTTCCCGCCAGCCACGTCGACGGAGCGCACGGATGAATCCGCAGCTGACCTGGAATCTGATCACCGATGTCCAGCAGATGTGGGCCTACCCGTTTATGGTCACCGCACTGCGCGCCGGCACCGTCGTCGCAGTTCTCGCCGGTGTTGTCGGCTGGGTGATGGTGTTGCGCAAGGAAAGCTTCGCCGGGCACACCCTGGCCGTCGTCGGCTTCCCGGGCGCCGCCGCCGCGGCGTGGCTCGGGGTGGCCACCGGCTACGGCTACTTCGCGGCCTGCATCGGCGCCGCGGCGGCGATCGCGCTGCTGCCCGCGCCGACCCGGGCGGGCGGGCGGGGCGGCTTCGGTGAGGCGTCCGCCGGGATCGGCACGATTCAAGCCCTCGCACTGGCGACCGGGTTCCTGTTCGTCAGCCTTTATCACGGATTCCTGTCCGGGTTGACCAATCTGCTGTTCGGCACCATCGCCGGGGTCAGCTCTCTGCAGCTTCACGTGCTGCTCATCACCACGCTGGTGTGCTTGATCGTGTTGGCCGCGATCGGGCGGCCACTGCTGTGGGCATCGATCGATCCCGATGCCGCCGCCGTCAACGGCGTCCCGATCCGACTCGTCGCCGGGGTGTTCCTGCTGGTGCTCGGTGCTGCCGCGGCCGGTGCCAGCCAGATCACCGGCAGCCTCTTGGTGTTCGCGCTGTTGGTGGCCCCGCCCGCGGCCGCCTTCCACTTCACCGCGCGTCCCGCGATGGGTATTGCGATCTCGGTCCTGATCGCGGTCGCCGTGACGTGGGTCGGCATCGGCTGCGCGTTCTATTCGCCATATCCGATCGGGTTCTGGGTGAGCAGTTTCGCGTTCGGCATCTATCTATTGGCCGCCGGCTACCGAGCGAGCGTCGAGCGGACCCTCGGGCGGATCAACCGACGGCGGCACTCCCCGGCTCGCCCCGCGGTGGCGGCATGACGATAATCGACGGGCGCGCTAGCGCGGCGGGGCCGCTGACCGGTTTCGCGAACATGCTGGGCCACCCCTTCATCACCCACGCGCTGGTGGCCGGGACCGCGGTGGCGGTGGTGTGTGGTCTGGTCGGCTACTTCCTCGTGTTGCGCGGCCAGGTGTTCGCCGGCGATGCACAAGGACACATCGCCTACACCGGCGCGATGGCGGCGCTGGTGGCCGGGCTGGACCCCCGCGTCGGGTTGTTCGCCGCCACCATCGTGGCCGGAGTCGCGCTGGGTGTGCTCGGCCGTCGCGGCGCCGACGACGTCGCGATCGGCTCGTTTTTCTCCTGGATGCTCGGGTTGGGCGCGCTGTTTTTGACCTACTACACCACCCACGGCAGCGGCAACAACGGCACAGCCAACGTTAATGTCTTGTTCGGCAGCATCTTCGGGATCAATGAACAGGCCAGGACCCTGGCGGTCACGGTCGCCGTCGGTGTGGGCGTCGTGCTGATCGCGATCGCCCGACCGCTGCTGTTCGCCACCATCGATCCGGCCGTCGCCCAGGCCGCCGGCGTGCCGACCCGGCTGCTGGGTGCGCTTTTCCTGGTCGTTGTCGGGGTCACCGTCGCCGAGGCCACCCAGATCATCGGCGCGCTTGTCGTGCTCGGCCTGCTCGCCGCGCCGGCCGCCGCAGCCGCACAGCTGACGACCCAGCCCTGGCACGGGTTTTGGCTGTCCGCGGTGTTGGCCACGGCCGCGATCTGGATTGGTGTCACCATCGCCTACGCAGTTCCGGCGGCGCCGGCCACCTTCACCATCATGAGCACCGCCGCCACGATCTACCTGTTCGCCGCCGTGACAACCGCCCGAGGCCGCCAGCCACGGCGTGCCGTGGCCGCGCCATAACGCGGGACGCTTAGGAGCGCAACGATGCCCGCGCCGCAGGCGCTACGCCAGACCCGAATGACCACCCAGCAACGAGCCGTGCTCGAGCTGCTGGGTCGCAGCGACCGCTTCCGTAGCGCCCAGCAACTCCATCGCGATCTCGGTCAACGCCACAGCGTCCGGATCGGGCTGGTGACCGTGTACCGGATCCTGCACGCGTTCGCCGACATGAAAATCTGCGAAACCCAGCGCGCCGAAGACGGTGAGACGCTTTGCCGGCTGCGCGCCACACCCGAGCACCGCCACTACCTACTATGCCGGCGGTGCGGGCGCGCGATCGGCTTCACCGCCGGCGAAATTGAAGCCTTTACAAGCCAACTCGCTCAGCAGCACCGCTACACCGACCTCGCCCCACGAGATCGACTTCTACGGAACCTGCCCACGGTGCGCTGAGACCTGAGAGGCCGTGCCGGGTGTCTTCCTTGCCACCTTAATGAAAATTATTATCGTTAAGTGATGGCATCGCAACGCTCTAATCTGCTTCCGGTAACCGTCCTGTCCGGTTTCCTCGGCGCCGGGAAAACGACCCTGCTGAATCATGTTCTGTCCAACCGGGAGGGCCGGCGGGTCGCGGTAAATCGTCAACGACATGAGCGAGGTGAATATCGACGCTGCCCTGGTCGCAGGGACCGGCTACCTGGACCGCACCGAGGAGAAGCTGGTCGAACTGACCAACGGGTGCATTTGCTGCACGCTGCGTGAAGATCTCATCGAGTCGGTTGCCCGCCTGGCTTCCGACGGTCGTTTCGATAACCTGCTGATCGAGTCGACGGGTATCTCCGAACCCATGCCGGCCGTGGCGAGGTTCAGCTGGGAGTTCGAAAACAGGTTCAGCCTCGGCAGCGTCGCGCGGCTGGACACCATGGTGACCGTGATCGACGCCTCGACGTTTCTGAGCGAGCTCGTGCGCGGCGAGCAGTTGGCGGATCGCGACCTTGCCGCAGGCGACGGCGACATTCGCAGCATTGCCGATCTGCTCGTCGACCAAGTCGAATTCGCCGACGTGATTGTCCTCAACAAAACCGATCTAGTCAGCGAGAACGCTTGTGCGCGAGTGGCTGCGGTGCTGCGGCGGTTGAATCCATCAGCCCGCATCGTGCCTACCGACCGCGGCCGAGTCGAGCTGGCAGAAGTGCTGGACACCGGTCTGTGGCACTTGGATGAGTTGGACATCCCGCAGTTACCGGCCGCTACTCAACGTCCGTCCCTGGGTCCATTCAGATGCCGAGCTTCAATGACGCCCCAGCATCGACAAAGAGCTGCTGCCCGGTGACGTAACGCGATTCGTCGGCGGCCAGGTACACCACGGCATGCGACACATCGGAGGGATCGATGTAGGGGATCGGCATCGCTTGCATGAACGGGAAAGTCACTTCGGCATCTTCACGAGTCGGCTTCGCGACATCGGGCCGAAAGGTTTGATACATGGCCGGGTTGTGCAGCATGTCTGTGTTGACATTGGTCGGGTGGATGGCGTTGATCCTGATCCGTTGCGGACCTAGCGTCAACGCCAGCGAACGCGTGTAGTCGCGAATCATCTTCTTGGCCAGGCCATAACCGTCTCCACCGGGTCCCTGTAGTCCACCTTGGCCGTTGACGCCACCGGCTTGCGGCACCAGCCCGGCTACCGATCCGGTAACGATGATTGAGGCGCCGGTCTTCAAATGGGCCAGTCCCACATGGACGGTGTTGACGACGCCGATGAAGTCGACGTCAAACGCATCGACAAAGCCTTGGGCGGGGACATCGTTGCCGAGAGGACAGATTCCGGCGTTGGCGACGATAACGTGCAAGCCACCGAGTTCGGCGACGGCCTCATCGAGGACCTTTTTCAGAGCGGTCCGATCGCGAACGTCCACCTGGGCGGCTATCGCGCGGCGACCGGACTTCTCGACGAGCTTCACGGTGTCGTCGAGGTCCGCCTGCGTAGCGAGCGGATATTGGTTGGTGGCGATGTCCTGACCGATATCAACGACGATGACATCGGCGCCTTCGTCGGCCAGATGCACCGCGTGGCTGCGGCCCTGGCCACGCGCCCCACCCGTCACGAATGCGACTTTGCCGGTGAGTCGACCCATAGATTGCTCCCTTGCTCACGTGGACCCGCGATGCCGAACCGCGTTAATGAAAATGATTTTCGACAACATCCGGCTTGGACTGTACCGTGAATTATCGCTAGATGAAAATGATTGTCGATAAGGAGAGCGCTATGCGTACTCCCGTGGTGCTCGTCGGCGGGCAGGGGCATCCCGATCGGGCCGCCGCCACCTTGATGGAAGCGCAAGGCACCGCGGTGATCAGCTATGCCATCGAAAGGCATGTGGTGCGCAGGCGCGTGAGCATGCGCCGCGCGGGCGAAGTGTGGGCCAGTGACTGGATCCTTGAGCTGGCCGACGCGGATGCCGCGTCGACGATCCACGACGACCTGCTGATTCTGTTAAGGCGGATGCATCGCCGACGGGACGTGGACCGTATCGTCGTGCTGTTCGGCGAGTGGACGGAGCCTGACCCGATTTGTCACGCGATCAATCACACGTCGGTGCGAGTTGGTCGCGGCTACGAAGACGGGCCGGCATCGCTCGATGTTCATCTCACCGCTGTCGTCACATGCGTCGATACCGGTAGCTGGTTGGCCCACGCTGTCGGTGATACCGAACTCGATGACCAACGCAGCGCCGCGCAGGTGGTGGTCGACCAAGCGGAGTTCGCCGACGTGCTGGTGTTGACGGAACGCGACCAGAGAACCGAGGCGGTACTTCGGCGGCTGGCGCCAAGATCGCGAATCACGGTCGATATAGCCAACATTGAGGCGACGATACGGGACCTGCACCCGCTGGCGCGGCGAGGTGCCGACTTCGACCCTCATGAAGCGCTCCTTACCGGAGAGCCGCCGCTGGTCCCCGAAGGCGACGTGTCCCTGGTCGTTTTTACCGCAACGGGGCCGTTTCATCCCGACCGGCTGCACACCGCGATCGATGTTCTGCTCGACGGCGTGGTGCGCGCTCGCGGCCGGCTATGGCTGGCCAGCCAGCCCGACACAGTGGTGTGGATCGGATCGACGGGAGCGGAGCTTTGCCTCGGCAACGTCGGCCACTGGCTGGCCGCGATGGACCCGTCCGAGCGGGCCGCTGCCGACCCCAGCCGTCGGACCTTCGCCGCCGCGCAATGGGATGACGACCATGGCGACCGACACATCGCGCTGAGCATCCTTACTTGTGGTGCCGATCCTGACCGGCTCCTCACAGCTCTGCGTTGGGCGCTACTGACCGACGACGAGCTTTCCCGGCCCGAGCGCTGGGCCGACTATGTCGATCCCTTCGACGATTGGCGCGCTGATACCTACGACACGGTCGCAGAAAATCGGAACGCCTTGCACCCCGGCACTATCGACGGGGACCAGATTTGATGGCGGATGCCCGTATGTCGGGTCGTGGCTATACCGACCAACCGTTCACCGCCGCGGTATGCATGCGATGCTTCGGTGAGCCGGAACCTCTGCTCATGTGGCTGCTGCGTGGCGTCGTACGCCGATGTCGGCATGGGCTGTTAGTGAAGACTGAATGCCTGCTCGGCGAATTAACCTGTGCGAGAACCAGTCCCAACCGAGGGCCAATAGTCCTGCTGCAGCCGTGCACGGGTGACCGAACTCCCAGCGGCGCGGTGATCTGGGTCGGCCCGGTCGATACCGACGCCGATGCGAAGGTGGTGGCCCGGTGGGTCGCCTCCGGAAAGTGGGACCGGGCAAAGCTGCCGAAGCGATTGCAGGCCGGTCTGACCCTCGCCCGAGCCGGCCACCAGAACTAAGCGCCGCTGGAATTCGGAAGGACAAGCGTGCAGGCGATCCCCATCATTGCGTTGACCGGCTACCTCGGCGCTGGCAAAACGAGTCTCCTCAACCACGTACTTCGTAGTCCGCAAGCGCGAATCGGCGTGGTTATCAACGACTTCGGTGAGCTCAATGTCGACGCCATGCTGGTGACCGGACAGATTGACGAACCTGCCTCCATCGCCGGCGGCTGCATCTGCTGCTTGCCTGATGACGGCGGGCTCGACGATGCGCTGAGTAAACTCGCTGATCCCCAGCTCAGACTGGACGCAATCATGGTCGAAGCCAGCGGTTTGGCCGACCCGGCTGCGATCGCCCGGATCATCCGTTTCAGCGGGGTCGATGGCGTGCGTTTCGGGGGCCTCGTCGATGTCATTGATGCCGCAACACACTTCGACACCGTTGACGTCAGCAGTGTGGCTCCCGCACGCTACGGTGCGGCATCACTTGTCGTCGTCAACAAACTCGACCAATTCCCCCAACGCTACCGTCCCGTCGCACTCGAGCGCGTCGAACAGCGCGTGCGAGAACGCAATCCACATGCGATCGTCGTGGGAGCGATCGGCGCGCAGATCGACCCCACGCTGCTTTACGACGTGGCCGGTTCCCACGACGAATCAGGCCAGCTCTCATTGCGCGAACTATTCGTCGACACCATGACAAACGTTCCTGCGCACGGCCACCACCACGTGCATGCCGACTCAGTCACCGTGACCAGCAACGGTTGCATCGACCCAAGCGCGCTCGTCGACCTGCTCGAAGAACCGCCCGCCGGGGTGTACCGGCTCAAGGGGGCGGTGGCGGTGCAATATCGCGCATCGGTTCGGACCTATGTGGTCCATCTGGTCGGGACCTCGATTCACATTGCGAGTACACCACTGTCGGTACCAACCAACTGCCTGGTTGCGATCGGGATCGACCTCGACACCAACGAGGTACGTGTCCGACTCGACGCTGCGCTGCGCGCGCGGGCCGGCCCCGCACCAGCCGCCAATGTCCGTCGCCTGCAATGCTATCGCCGACTCAGCATCTGATACCTGATCACTGGTTCGATCTTGGCGGAAAACGACATGGGCGATTGGCTGATTCGGAACGCGCGGCTCGTCAACGAGGGCCGCAGCACGGAGGCCGACCTACGAGTGCGCGGCGAGCGCATCGAGGCGATTGGGCGGCACCTGCCTGGCCGTCCCAACGACCGGGTGGTCGACGCCAACGGCGCCTGGTTGCTGCCGGGACTCATCGATGACCAGGTGCATTTCCGTGAGCCAGGGCTCGAGCACAAGGCGACGATCGCCACTGAGTCGCGGGCCGCGGTGGCCGGCGGCATCACCAGTTTCATGGAGATGCCGAACACGCGCCCGCCCGCGACCACGCTCGAGGCGGTCACCGACAAGTACGCACGGGCGGCGCGTTGTTCGCTGGCCAACTACGCTTTCTACCTCGGCGCGACCAACGACAACATCGAGGTAATCCGTCGCTTCACGCACCGGGATGGGTGCGGCATCAAGGTCTTCATGGGCGCCTCCACCGGCAACATGCTGGTGGACGACCCAGCGACGCTGGACTCAATCTTCCGTGAGGCCCGCACGCTGGTCAGCACCCACTGCGAGGACACCCCCACTGTCGATGCAAACTTCGCGATCGAGAAGGCCCGCTTCGGCGATGCGCTAGACGCAACGCGGCACCCATACATCCGCAGCGCCGAGGCCTGCGTCAAGTCGACGCGACTCGCGATGGAGCTTGCGCGTCGGCACGACGCCCGCCTGCACGTGCTACACGTGTCCACAGCCGACGAGCTCGACCTGCTCGAACATGACACGCCCCTGGCGCACAAACGCATCACCGCCGAAACCTGCGTGCACTTCCTGCATTTCGATGCCGAGGACTACCCGCGCCTCGGCAACCTGATCAAGTGCAACCCCGCGGTGAAGTTCGCGCGTGATCGCACGGCGCTGCTCGCCGCGCTCGCGAGCGGCACCCTCGACGTACTTGCCACCGACCATGCGCCGCATACCCGCGAAGAAAAGGCGGAACCCTACCTCAAGGCGCCTGCGGGCCTCCCTCTAGCGCAGCACTGCTTGCAGGTCGCGCTCGAGCGCGTGCTCGACGGCGAACTGCCGATCGAGACGTTGGTCGAACGAGCCTGCCATGCACCCGCGGTGCTCTTCGGCATTGCCGAGCGCGGTTACCTGCGCGAGGGCGCCTATGCCGACCTGGTGGTGGTCGACCCGCGCCGGCCGCAGCGCATCGAGTCGAAGCAGCTGCTGTCCAAGTGCGGCTGGTCACCGTTCGACGGTGAAAACTTACGCAGCACAGTGGTATCCACCTGGGTCAACGGACATCTCGCCTGGCACGAAGGCACACTCGACGATTCGGTGCTGGGCCGGCGGCTGGTGATCGGGCGCGGGCGCTCGTAGGCGATGTCCGGCCACTGCGACTGGCTGTGGCGGCGATTCACAGCAGAGGGCGAAAAACCGTTTGCATGAGCAAAGACAGCAAGACGTCGACCCCTTTGTGGAGTTGAGCCCTTTCCAGCAATCGCCGTCCAGTCCGACGCCTCATCAGTCGCAGACCCAACACCCAACCAGGCCGTCACGGATGTGCAAACTCGTTGGTAGCGATGGTGCGCATTCCGGCATCGTTAGCGAAGTGACAGTGAACAACGTGAGGGCTGCGAGGGCGATCCCGGCAATCACCAGTGCGGCGATCGGATCGGCCCGGGAGCAGCCCAACAGGATGTCGCGGACCGGACCGGAAAGACTTTGAGCGCGCAGGTATAGCGGGAAGGCTGTGCCGTCGTCACGTCGGAACCAGTCAGAGGCTGCGGCGACGGTATCGCCGGAAGCGGTGAATGTCGGCGAGGGTCGCCGAGTCGGTGCAAGGACGCAGCACGGTAGTGAGCTGGGCACGCACCGCATCAGTGTCGAGGCGCATCCCGATCGCGACGAGAAAGTTGGCTGTCGCTGCGGGTGGCGCGTTCGCGATATGAATCGTCGTGCCGACCAGATTGACCGCAAAGGTCGGCGTGGCCCGTCCGTATCGCACCATCACGGCGCCTTTGAGCCGGTACACTCCTGCAGGCGGATCCTCGAGCAGGTCGATCAGAGCGCCCGGATCGACTTCGCCATCGCTTGTCACCGCGACCGAGTCGGCGTGCACGTGGTCGTGATCGTGTCCGTCGGCGTGTGAGTTGTCCGTGGCATCGACGAGCAGTTCGCGCAACGAGAGCTGGCCGGGTTGATCGCACGACCCCGCCACGTCGTAGATCAGTCGAGGGTCGATTTGTCCACCGACCGCCCCGACGACGGTCGCTCGTGAATTTCGTTCGCGCACCCGTCGTTCCACCCGCTCAAGCATGGAGTCGCGGTCGCCGCCGGGGAGTTGATCGAGCTTGTTGACGACGACGAGAGATGCGGCACTATAGCGCGCGGGCGGTAGTTGGCCTACATCGATGGTGTCGAAATGCGTTGCGGCATCGATGACGTCGACAAGCCCGCCGTACCGTAGGCCGGCTACCCTGCTGAAGCCGACGATGCGGGCGACTATCAGCGGATCAGCCAAACCGCTGGCCTCGACAATCACCGCATCGAGATTGAGCCGAGGGTCGGCGAGCTTGGTCAGCGCGTCGTCGATCGCGCCGTCGTCAGGCAGATGGCAGATGCACCCGCCTGCGATCGACACCGGCTCATCGATCTGTCCGGTCACCAGCATGGCATCGACGTTGAGCTCACCGAAGTCGTTGATAATCACGCCGATCCGCGCTCCCGGACTGCGAAGCACGTGGTTGAGCAGAGTTGTTTTACCAGCACCGAGATAGCCGGTCAGGCAAATCACAGGGATCGCCGGCACGCTTGTCCTCCTGTCTCGGCGGCTTTGAAAATCCGGACAAGTGACCGGAAGCAAGCCTGTCGGAGCGCTGATCCTCATGCTAGTGATGTTCGATCAGCGGGCCAGGGGCGGCCGCGCCGCAGCTCCGCAACGCTCGCCGGGTGCCGCATCGATCAGTTGTCTCTGCGGCGAAAGATGCTTGCGTGCATGCCCAGGCAGCAGCGATCATTGCGTCGTGACAGATCCACCAGACGCCGCCGCGGTGCTCGCCGACGAATGGGATGAGCGGTATACAAGCCTGGCGGACAGAATTCCCGACGTCGAGCCCAATGCGGTGCTGATCACGGAGGCGGGTGCATTGAGGCCGGGCCGCGCACTCGACATTGGTTGCGGGGTGGGCGCTGAGGCCATCTGGCTTGCCACCCACGGATGGAACGTCATGGCACTTGACGTCTCACGAGTGGCACTCGAGCACGCGGCGCATCGAGCCCGGCAGGCCGGCGTCGACGTGCAGTGGGTGCAAGCCAGACTCGAAGATGCCCCGGTTGCCGCGTGCGGCTTCGATCTGGTCACCGCGTTCTATCCGGCCTTGCGTCACTCGGACGCGCGCGAGGGCCAACAAGCACTTGTCTCGGCGGTCGCCGCGCATGGCATCCTTCTCGTCGTGCACCACGCCGACGTCGACGCGGAACGGGCAAAGGCGCATGGCTTCGACCCCGCCGACTACCTCAGTCACGACGACATCGTTGAATTGCTTTCCGATGGCTGGGATGTCCGTATCCACCGGCGACGACCACGCGAGGTGCCTGCCGGCCCTGAGGGACAGCACACGCACGACGACGTCGTGGTGGCTCGCCGTCAGCGGTGATAGCCCATCGCGTAGGTTCGCCGCGGTGAATGGGTTCAGGACCGCGTCGTACAACCGCTCGTTGTCGACCGATCCGACACCGCTGCGTGGCTGAGTCTCGCGCACCGACTTGTCGGCAAAGCGGCATGCCAGGACAGCTGGCTTCGCCGCCGAAATCCGGCCGACGTCGGTAGGTCCAGGTCATGCGTTCGTCCGGCAGCTCGTCGATCCGCGCGGTACTTGGCGGGCTCAGTGACTTGCCCGATGTCAAACGGATTCTACGCTGCCTAATCCGGTACGACCGGTTGTCGCTTACTGAGAGTTGGCGTCACTGCCGCGCTGCGGAGTCGACACCCGTATCGGCGCCCACAGGCAGGCATCCCCGGCTTCGAGGGAGTCCCAGGCACATTGGCGACGCAGTGTCGGAAATAATTTTATTAAGCTACCGATCCCCGAAGGAGGTGGGGAAATTGTGGCAATGAAAGTCGTTGCGATCCAACAAGTTCAGGGCTTACGCCTGCACCAAGGCTGGTCGCAGCGCGGTGCGTGCGATGTCGACCGCAACCAACCGCCATCCCTTAGGAGCCTCTACATGGGCCCGCACAAGCCCACACAAGCACAGGTCCGCTACCTGTTGCGACGGAGTATCTACTGCGACGGACTCGGGTGGCTCGTCGGCGGGCTCGTCATGCACCGATCGCCTGCGACAGCGCCCGTCGTTCGGATCATGTTCACTCTGTTGTTCATGGCGTTGCGCATGAGGTGCCGATACAGCCACGCCTTGCCGCCGCGGGCGTTGACGCCGTGGGCGACGTAGAAGGTGTCGGGATCGTCGAAGACGCCGAAGTCCTGGTTGACGCCCGTCGCCTGGATGCGGGTGTCTGTTCCTGTCCACTCGATGGGTGGGTTTGCGAGGTCGTCGGTACCGACGCCATAGCCGAGAAACGCGCCGCCATCCTGGCCGGTGCGTGCCCGGATCCCGTCGAGGTAGGCGTCGTCGAGGATGACGCCCTCGAGTCCGACCCAGCGACCATCAACGAACACCTCGGCCCAGCTGTGGAGGATGCTGCGCGGCGCGAGCCGATACAGCAGACCGGCCATCACCCCGTGCTGGAGCCGCTTGTCGATGGTCGCGCCGTGAAAGCGACAACCGATGCCGCTCGCTCGCAACAGCGCCATCAAGAGAGTTGTTTTCGTGTTGCATTGGCCGTAGCCGGCGACCAACACGGCCGACGCTGGGATGTCGTCGGACACGTTGTACCCGAAGGGCACCTCGTTTCGGACAAACTCATAGATCGCGCCAATGCGCGCGCGTTCGGGAAGCTGCATCCAGCCGCGCTTGTCGACGAGGGACTGCAGGCGCGGATCACCGACATCGAGCAACGCCGTAGCTCTCAGGTAGCGATCCTCCATAGTGCGGAGCTTACGTACGAGGCGGCTCGACGATCAGAGCCCTTTGTCACAAGGAATCGGTGTCCGCCCCGATCCCATGTCATCGTTACTGGTTCGGATGCCTCAGGTGCTTTCGGGGCCTGCGGCCAGAAATCACTCCTCCTCCGCCCCTGCGCCGCTCTGACAGTTTCTTCAGAGCGTTGCACGCGCCAACGACCACGCGTTTGAGCAAGCTGCGACAGCCGAATTGACCGAGTACAACGGCTGGCCAACCGTCATGGGGCGGTTCGACCAATTCCCCACACGCGACCGTTCCGCCGTACTTGAGCGGTCAAACAGCTTGTGCGAGAACGCAATCCCCATGCAATCGTCGTTGGGGCGATCTGCGCTCAGATCGACCCACGCGCGCTTGTCGACCTGCTCGAAGAACCCCCTCGCCGGAGTCGACCGGCTCAAGGGGCCTTTCGCGGACAGCTGGCGGCTGATCACGACCGCTGCCAGGGAGTTGTCGAAGTCCGTGCCGCCCCGGAGGCCGCTAGCTCCGCCAATGGAGCTCAGCTGGCGGTTTCGGACCGGTCGGCGAAACCGAGGCGCAGGTGTTCACTGTGGTAGACCGCTTGGTCGAGGAGTTCGGCGACGTGGTTGTCATAGAGGCTGTAGACGATGCTGCGCCCGGTACGGGTGCCGGTGACCAGGCCGAGGTTGCGCAGCAGCCGCAGCTGGTGGGAGACCGCGGACTGTTCCATGCCGACGGCGTCGGCGAGTTCGGTGACCGGGCGGGGGCCTTGGCGCAGTTCGGTGAGGATCAGCAGCCGGCTCGGGGCGGCCAATGCCTGCAGCGTGGTTGCCACGTGTGTGGCGGCCTCGACGTCGAGGCGCGTGACCGGCGGCTCGCGGCCGACCACCCCGTGTCCCATACCCGCAGAGTCTAGCTCACCAGCATGCATGAAGACGTGTTCATCTATTCTGGTATTGTCGGTTGGTCCGTCTCACTAGATCTGGAGGTGCCTGGTGGCCTCGTCGACCGCGACGCAAACACGCCCCACCGTCGCGCCCACTGCTGGGCCGGTGCGGCGGACCCGGTTGTTCGAGTTGCCCGAAATGCGTTGGGCAGCAGCGGCATTGGCGCTTTTCCTGGTGGGCCTCGCGGCCCAGCGGCTGGGTGCGCCGTCGTGGCTGTGGTCGACGCTGTATCTGGCCTGCTACGTCAGCGGAGGCTGGGAGCCGGGTCTGGCCGGGCTGCAGGCGCTGCGCGAGAAGACCCTCGATGTGGATCTGTTGATGGTGGTGGCCGCGATCGGGGCGGCGTCGATCGGGCAGGTGATGGACGGCGGGTTGCTGATCGTCATCTTCGCCACCTCCGGCGCCTTGGAGGCCTTGGCGACCGCGCGCACCGAGGACTCGGTGCGCGGGCTGCTGGATCTGGCGCCCGACACCGCGACCCGATTGAGCGTGGGCGGCGGCGAGCAAACCGTCAAGGCGGCCGATCTCGAGGTCGGCGATGTGATCCTGGTGCGGCCCGGTGACCGGATCGCCGCCGACGGCGAGGTCGTCAGTGGCGCGAGCGAGGTCGATCAGGCCACCATCACCGGCGAACCGCTGCCGGTGGACAAGACCGTCGGCGACGAAGTGTTCGCCGGCACCCTCAACGGCACCGGCGCCCTGCGGGTGCGGGTCGACCGTCGCGCCGAAGACTGCGTGGTCGCGCGCATCGCCACCCTGGTCGAGGAGGCCGGCCGCACCAAGGCCAAGACCCAGTTGTTCATCGAGAAGGTCGAGCAGCGCTACTCGCTGGGCATGGTCGCGGTCACCATTGCGGTGTTCGTGGTGCCGCTGCTGTTCGGTGATCCCCTGCAGAGCGCGCTGCTGCGGGCGATGACGTTCATGATCGTCGCGTCCCCGTGTGCGGTGGTGCTGGCAACGATGCCGCCGCTGCTGGCCGCGATCGCCAACGCCGGACGCCACGGCGTGCTGGTGAAATCCGCGGTCGTGATGGAACAACTGGGCACCACCACCCGGGTCGCGTTCGACAAGACCGGCACTCTCACCCGCGGCACCCCCGAACTCGCCGACATCCGTCTTCTGCCCGGTACGGCGTTCACCGACGAGCAGATCCTGCGGCTGGCCGCCGCCGCCGAGCATCCCAGCGAACACCCCCTTGCCGCGGCCGTGGTGCGCGCGGCCCACGCCAGGGGCCTGCAGCTGCCGGTCGCCGGCGAGTTTGCCTCCCAGCCCGGCCGCGGGGTCTCGGCAGTTATCGACGGGCACTTCATCCGGGTGGGTTCGCCTGCGGCGCTGCTCGATTCGGTGCACGATGAGCAAACCGCGCAGGCCGCGGCAGCCCGGGCGGCGGTCGACGGGTTGCAGCACAGCGGACGCACCGCAGTGGTCGTGCTGTGTGAGCAGCAGCCGGTCGCGGTGCTCGCCATCACCGACCAAGTCCGGCCCGAGGCCGCTGCGACGGTTGCGGCGGTCACCGAATTGACCGGCGCCGCACCGATATTGCTCACCGGCGACAACGCCGCGACCGCGACCCGGCTCGCCCGGGAGGTCGGGATCGCCGATGTGCAGGCCGGGCTGCTGCCCGATGACAAGGTCGCCGCCGTGCGTGAGCTCGAGGCCCAAGGAGCGCGGGTGACCGTGGTCGGCGACGGCATCAACGACGCCCCCGCGCTCGCCGCCGCCCATGCCGGAATCGCCATGGGAGGCAACGGATCCGACCTCACCCTGCAAACCGCTGACGCGGTCGTGGTCCGCGACGACCTGACCACCATCCCGACCGTCATCACCCTGTCGCGGCGGGCACGCCGCGTCGTGGTCGCCAACCTGGTCATCGCGGCGACGTTCATCGCCGTGCTGGTCATCTGGGACCTCGCCGGACACCTGCCGCTGCCCCTGGGCGTCGCCGGTCACGAAGGCTCCACCATCATCGTCGGCCTCAACGGGCTGCGGCTGCTCGCTCCCCGCGCCTGGAACCCCGCTCGGGTCGTACGGCCGTGACCACCACGGCGGTGTGGTAGCGGCCGCATCGGCACCAGCTGTGCGGGCGGGGTTGACCGGCCTTTTGGCGACGCTCGATCAGGGCTCGGCATCGGTGTTCGGGGGTCAGGCCCGGCCCGGGGCGTGCGCGACGACGGTGGCGTCGGCCCAGCCGGCCAGCAGCCGACCGGCTGGGTCCCAGCCCACCGCGGTGGCGGGTGAATGCCGGGTGAGCGCATCCAGTGCGCTCAGCGGGTGACCGGGTCGGCCGCGGCGCGGTGTCCACCATGCCACCTGACCGTCGCCGGCTGCCGCGGCCAGCAGCTGGCCGTCGGGTGACCACGCCAGCGAGGTCACCACGTCGTCGTGGGCCCGTAGGATCCGCGGCGTGCTTCCGCGCGGTCCCCGGCCGGTGAAATCCCAGACTGTCACGTCCTGACCGCCGCCAGAGGCAAGCAACGTGGAGTCCGGGGAGAAGGCCAGCGTGCTGATCTTCGTCGGGTAACCCGACATTTCCAGTTCGTCGCCGCGGCGGCCGATGCGCCAGACATGCAGGGTGGCGTCCTGGTTTCCGCTGGCGGCCCATCGGCGGTCCGGGCTGACCGCCAGCGCCAGGAGGGAACCGGTGAACGGCAGAACGTCTGGTGGGGCGCCGCGGGCTACGTGGCGCACGTGCACGCCGCCGTACGCGGCGGCGGCGAAGCGGCGGTTGATCCAGGCCACTCCGGTGACGGTGCTGTCGTGGTCGCTGGCGAACAGCTCAGTGCCGTCGCCGTCGAGGACGACAGCGGTGCGGCCCACCCCGGCGGCGAGCCGGGCGCCGTCAATACTCCACGCCACCGATGAGCACCACCCGCCGTGGCGGCGCCCGACCACTACCCCCGCCGTATCGAGCACATCGACACCGTCGACGGACCCGACCGCGATCCGGTCTGCGGCCGGCGACCACGCCACCGCAAGACAACCCAGTGAGAGGGCCTGCCGATGCTCGACGACGCCGTCAACGGACAGCAGGGTCACCGACCCCTCGGCGCCGGCGACCGCCACCCGGCCCTCTGGCGAGGGGGATAAGGCGACGACCGCATCGTCGACGTCGACACGCCACGTGCTGCTCGTATTGACCGCCGGGCTCACCGCGTCGTCACCAGACAGGCCCCGAAGGCCGACTCCAGTTCCTGGCGGTCTAGGTTGCGGCCGATGAACACCAGCCGGTTCGTGCGCGGTTCGTCCGCATCCCAGGGCCTGCCTTCGGCTCCGTCGAACAGCATGTGAACGCCCTGGAAGACGTACTGCCGCTGCTGACCGGCCAGCGCCAGAATCCCCTTGCTGCGAAAGATGTCGACACCCTTGGCGGCGAGCAGCTGACCCAGCCAGGTGTTCAATTTCTCGACATCGACCTCACCGTCGACCCGGATTCCCACCGACGTCACGGTCAGGTCGTGCTGGTGATCACTCTGCTGCAGGAAAGCGGGGTCGTCGCTCAGCACCCTCTGCAGGTCGAAGGCCCCGACATCGAGGATGAGGTTCAGGTCGACCTTGGCGTTTTGGGCGCGCACGATGTCGGCGCCGCGATTGATGCTGCGCAACCGGTCTTCGACCGTCGCCAGGTGTTCGAGGGTCACCAGGTCGGTCTTGTTCAGGATCATTCGGTCGGCGAAGGCCACCTGCTCGACGGCCTCGTTCTCCACGCCGTCGGGCTTGGCCTCGTCCAGGTGGTCAAGGACGTGCGCGGCGTCGATGACCGTGACGATCGCGTCCAGCCGCAGCTGGTCGCGGACCTCGTCGTCGACGAAGAACGTCTGAGCGACTGGCGCGGGATCGGCGAGTCCTGTGGTCTCGATCAGAATGTGGTCGAATCGGTCGCGACGACGCATCAGCGCACCCAGGATCCGGATCAAATCACCCCGCACGGTGCAGCAGATGCAGCCGTTGTTCATCTCGAAGATTTCCTCTTCGGCATCGAGCACCAAGGCGTCGTCGATACCCACCTCACCGAACTCGTTCTCGATCACCGCGATCCGCTTGCCGTGCTGTTCAGTGAGAATGCGATTGAGCAGCGTGGTCTTGCCCGCACCGAGAAAGCCGGTGATCACCGTCACCGGCACGCGGTCGTCAGTCGTGGTCGGCATGCCGATGTCCTTCCGGATAGTCAACGATTGCGGCTCGCAACGCAGACGGGGAGACGTCCGCGCTCGGCTCGGGGAACTTCCAGCTGCGCCTGGGCGGCCCGAGCGCGGCGACCACGGTCTCCAGCGGAGCACATCCCGGCTCGGCGCACGCCAACTGCTGAACCAGCACCGGCGCATCGACGCCGAGGCCACACACCGAGCGGACAACATCCTTCAGCGCGCTGACGTGCGCCGCCGAGGCCCTCGGGGCGGGCACAGACCCCGCACCCCCGCCCGGGTTCACCAGCATGCGCATCCCGGGCCCTCGCCAACCCGCCCCGGGTTGCCCGACATCATGGCTCGGCGAGCGCGCACGCCACCCCTCCAACACCTAATTGAAAATCATTTTCATTAAACTAGCACACCGTCCCCGCGGCGCAAGAAGTCGCAGTCTGCACTGCTTGACCTTCGTGGCGACTCAGACCTTGCGTCTAGCGGTCCGGGTCAAGGAAAGCGACTCCGGCACCTTCCAGGCTATGGCGACGCTAATCAGTTGGCCGACAAGACAAATGATGATTACGCATCCTCGCGAAGCGAGAAGGTGCCAAGCTGCCCGCGTGTTCAATGAACGGCGACACGAACGGCGCGACTGACTCAGAGCGCGTCATCCATGGAGCTTTGCCGTTATCCGCTATTCGTGACCGCATCAGCGGTGTCGAGCTATTCGAGTCCGTTGACGACAAACTGGCCGCGCGGGCACTTCAGGCGATGGACCCGCCGCTGGCAGCCCCACTACTCGATGCCCACGACTCCCGACAACGCCGCCAACACCCTGCGCGGGCTTAAAGGGACCCAAGCGGGAGACATTACTGACGTTGCTGCCGATGGAGCAAGCAACGGTTCTGCGTGCGCTGTTCAACCGGCCCGAGGACTCCGCCGCGGCACACATGGTGCGCGACACGCTGACCGTGCGTCCGAACATGACGGTTTCGGAGGCCGTCGCCAGGTGCTGGGGTCGCAATGAGTCGCGGTTCCTCAATCTCGTTGACTGGCAACATGAGATGCCTGTGGTGGCCGCCGATACCGGGATTCAGTCGGTCCTCTTTGGCATGGTCTTTCCACAGCAGATTGGGGCCTGTAGGCCAGGGGCAGGTGGGCGGAAACGCCGAGCGGCGACGGCGTGAAGCGTCCGTCTCGTACTTCCGCGCGTGCATCGGTCCTGGCTAAAATCGGGGCATGGATAGGCCGTATCGGCAGTTAATTGATATCGGTGACCGGGCGGTGTGTGTCCGCGTGCGGGGCAGTGGCCCAACGGTCGTGCTTGAGGCCGGAGGTGCGGGTGGTGCCGGTGAAGGCACCACGGGCGCCTACGGCGACTTAGAAGAACGCCTGGCTTCGTTTGCGACCGTGCTGACATATGACCGTGCCGGCAGTGGGTGCTCTGATGGCCCAGCGCATCGTGACGTTGCAGCGATGGCAGACGATCTGGGCGCGATCATCCAAACCACGGGGTGTGTAGCACCGGTGGTCGTCGTCGGTTGGACGCTTGGGGGTTTGGTCGCAGAGATGTTCGCTGTGCGACACCCCGACAAGGTTGCGGGTTTGGTGTTGCTCAACCCCACGGAGATGCCCACCGAGTCGCGGCTTAGCCGGTATCGCTTGCTGGCCTATGGGCTGGTTTCTGTTCTGGTGTCGAACGTTGTAATGAGGCTTGGGGTGTTTCGAACTCGCACCGGCCGAAAATTTGTTCGGCGCAGGACTGCGTCAGCGGGTGCCAGCACGGATGCGCTCGACTACGTCGAGCACTTCTTGTTGCATCCCCCGCGGGCGCGGTGGTCGTATGTGCCGGTGCTGCCGCAGCTTTTCGGCGGCTATGCACGTGAGACGGCCGCGGCGGTGCGTACGGCAGCGTCATTACCGGATGTTCCGGTGCGGGTGCTGGTGCCGCAGAATCGCGGCGGCAGATCGCGCGGCTGGGTTGAGCGTCTTGATGTCGCTCATCGCGCGCTGGCTCAACGGTTTCCACAAGGAGAACTCATTACCGTTGACCAGGCCGGTTACTATTTTCCGATCGACCGGCCCGACGTGGTCATCGAGACGGTACGCGATGTGCTTGGGCTGGATTCAGATACCCACATGACCACGACCTAGCAACCGACCGCGCTCGTTCTGCCGAGCCTCCTCGCTTGGGTCAACCAATCGCAGGTGAGAGAGAAAACGAGACGTTCGGAACCTCTGGATTCGAAATGCGCTCTGGGCCAGTGCAATCGGTACTGCAAGGGATCATTGCCGAAGCCGATCGCCGCACCACCTGTCGCCGCAAATGACTTCGCCGTCACGCCGCACGTGTGAGAAATACCTCGGCGCTGAACGACGTCGCGTCCATTTCGTTCGGTCCGTCGACCCGGACGGGACTACCCACTTGACAGTTAGAACCACCGGAGGTCTGTAACGACCTAGTGGGTGCGTAGGACTGTCACCCACATGCCTCCGGGTCTGCTTTTCGTCCGTGGGGAACAGCGTTAAAGTACGGAGGAGGAATTCGACGCATCTTGATATCGCCGATATCCAGTGCTGTGCAGTTGGAACGCGACAGTTCCCGTCCATGTCGGGCATGTCTTCGACGACGCAAGGTCCCCTCACGAAATTGCGGTCCGATCGTCGCCCTGCGCCCGCATGACCTTCCGCTCACACCCGGCGCGAAACGGCAGGTCCAGACACATGTTCCGCCGACCATCCGCCGCCCGATACGGAAAGAGTGCGGATAGTCGCCCTATCTCAAGCCCACCAAGATCACAGAAATGCGCGCCTGACCTGCACCGTCTCGAGGTGGTCCCGGCTGGGATCGAACCAGCGACCTTCCGCGTGTGAAGCGGACGCTCTTCCACTGAGCCACGGGACCCGGCGCCGACGGGCGAACGGTGTCGAAGGGTAGCACGAATCGGACCGCGCCGAACTCGCCACCTGCGTCGCCGGGCGCGCTAGCCTAGAGCGGCAACGTCACCAAGAGATTTGTGCGGTCCCGCTCGATTGGACTATCGTCGTCCTTCGCAACGGGCGACGATCTCGCCCGTTGCGCGCGGACGTAGCGCAGTTGGTAGCGCATCACCTTGCCAAGGTGAGGGTCGCGGGTTCGAATCCCGTCGTCCGCTCGAAGGTGCAAGTGGCATCAATCCCAGCGGTGGAGTGGCCGAGTGGTGAGGCAACGGCCTGCAAAGCCGTGCACACGGGTTCGATTCCCGTCTCCACCTCCAGCTTTTGACCCCCGGCGCGATTAGCTCAGCGGGAGAGCGCTTCCCTGACACGGAAGAGGTCACTGGTTCAATCCCAGTATCGCGCACCAGCGTCTGTGCATTAGGGCTTTCTGGCCGCCATTACCAACCCCACTCGTCCTCGTCCAAGACATCGACGGTGACATCATTGTCGGCGGCCCTTTTCGTCCCGTAGAGGAATGTCAGCAGGGTGCGGTCCCCGTCCAGGGGCTCGGTATCTACGACGGTCGCGTGCCCGATCTTCATGCGGATCCTGTCGCCGGGCTTCAGTTCGTCCACGCGTCGTAGGGGCACACCCACCAGTCAACGCCAGCGAAACTGCGAATGGTGCGGGTTCCTCGTTGGCGCGCCGTCATCGATGTGGATGACCTGCGCGGCCGATGCGGGGCTTGCGTCACCCAGCCGCCGGCGGCCTCGGCATCACTATCAGCCGGGTCCCGTAGCGCGGTATGACGCCCGAGGTCCGCGTTAGCGTCCCCGCCGGCATCCCGGGTACGCCGGGCATACCGGCCCCGACCGCCTCTTCGGTTCCCGGGAGCGTGGTCAGGCCGGTGCCCGACAACGCGGAGATATGGCCGACCGCCGGGGTGGCCCAGCTCGCCGGCACCGACATAGGGCCGATCGACTTGGCCCCGGCAAACACCGCGGACACCGCACCTCCGCTACCGATCGGGGTGCTCGTTGGCAGGGGCACTCCAATCGCCTTCGCGATCGCAGCAGGCACGCTTGCAAACTCCGCCACAATACTGTCCTCGTCGATGGCACCTTTGCCCACAAAACCAGCAATGTTAAGCGTGGCCGGCAGTTGGAAGACCCCAGCCGAAGATAGGTCGCTCCATATTTGGGCGCCGGGCCCATAGTCCTTGAAGAGCCCGCTGTAGGGACCTATATCCCCGAATACGCCTTCGATGCCCTGCCACAGCGTTTGGAGCCACTGACCGATAGGCCCGGTTGCGAGTCCTTGCAGTGCGTTGGCCTGCGCGACGGCATCGGGCTGGGCGGCGGTGCCGGCCGGATTGGTGGTCTGGTTAGGCTGACTGAACGGCACCAACGTCGCCGCCGCCGCGGACGCGCTGGAGTAGCCGTACATGGCGGCGGCGTCCTGGGCCCACATCTCGGTGTACTGCGCCTCGGTCGCCGCGATCGCCGCGGTGTTCTGGCCGAAGAAGTTCGTCGCTATCAGCGACGCCAGCTGGGCGCGGTTGGCCGCGATCACTGGCGGGGGCACCGTCATCGCAAAAGCCTGCTCGAAGGCCGCCGCGGCGGCCCTGGCCTGCATGGCGGTCTGCTTGGTCTGCTCGGCGGTCGTATACAGCCAACCTATGTAGGGGGTTGCCGTGGCCGTCATCGACTCCGAAGCGGGGCCGCGCCAGTTCAAGGTGCTCAAGCCCGAAACCACTGATTGGTAGGTCTCGGCCGTGGTGATCAGCTCGGCGGCCAGGGAATCCCAGCTGCCCGCCGCAGCAAGCAACGAGCCCGATCCTGGGCCGGTGTACATCCGGGCGGAGTTGATCTCCGGGGGCAATACAGCGAAATCCATTGTGTCACATGTCCTTAACTCGACGTCGGCGGCGAACCCCCCTTGCATTGACGGCGGCAGAATATTGGTCGGTGTTTGCTTTGCGACTTGAGACCAAAGCACAGCGCGCCGGGTGATCTGGAACAGATTGGTTATCGCGGCCGGGCCGGGGTTTCCGGCGCCGGCGGCTAAGTTGAGTTCTGGGCGGACCACGCGCACTGGACATGTCCAGCCACCTTTGATTGCGCTGTCCCGAAACTGGCGAGGCGAATCCGGGTCAGTTTGCGGCTTCGGTGACTATCTCGTGTAGACCCTATGAATTTCGCTTGAAAAAAGATACTGCCGAGCTGCTAAGACGACCGGATCCGATTTAGAGACCGCGATGGCCGGCAGGACGGAGCCGACGGTTCGCGCTATCCGTACAGCGTCCAGGAATCGTTGATTTCGTCGGCCCTCGCCGAGGCCTGGGCTACGGGTTCTCCTCGATCACGCACTGCACGATCGCGTCGGCAGAGCGCTGATCGAATCCCATTCCCGCCACCTTCTGCGCTTCCGCGGCAGGAGTAGCACCCGACTTGAGATCCTGCTCGATGAGCCCCACACGATTCATGTTTTGCGGGTCCGGTTCGGTCACCGGGAGTTGCGTAATGTTCGCCACGCAACGGCGGTAGCCACTGAGGTCGGCGCGAGCGAACGGAGCTCCCAGCGGCAGAATCATCGGGGCGATAACCAAAGCGGCGACGGCCGCCACAGAGCTGAAACGCATGCTCGGATCATATCGCCGAATGCGCCGGAGGCAAAGGGTCTTTCACGATCTCCGCACCATGAAATGCGTTGCCGCGCAGATCAATCCGCGGGATGAATCGCGTTGCGGGACAACGCTTTGCAGGTTTGCTGCCGGCCAACCCCGCGCAGGGCCGATCATACGCGATCGGCCGTCATGTACTCCTCGATCCAGCCCTGGCAGGCGCCGCTCGAGATGTCGGCGTGCATGACGCCGGAAAGCGACCCGTTGGCTTGGGGCGTGTAGCGCACCACGGCGTGCGCGGGATTCCATTGAATCGTCGTGTCGGGCATCATGCAGTCCCACTGAAAGTCGCTCTCTTGCTTCCAGGACGACCCGTCCCAGGTGAATTGGACCGGTTGCGGAACCGTCGGGTTGGTCGGCGGAGGTCCGCTGACGATCGTGGCGACGCACTTCCCGTTCGAACAACTCGAGCGGAACCCATAGGTCACGGTGTGCTGCACCTCGGGGTCACCGACGGCCATGCTGGTCCCGGACTTCGGGGCGACCATGAACGTGACCGCGTACTGGCCGTTCCAGGAGGGATTGTCGGCCGGGGCGATCGGGGCAAGCGTCAGCGCGATGACGAGCGGCGCGGCGCCGACACCGACGAGTCCGCACAAACCGGTTGGGGCCATCGGTTTCTCCTCTGGGTCCGCAGCAACGTGGGGACGGAAGCGCCAGCTTCTTGGAGGTGTACCCAGTCTGTCACCTTATGCCGCGGTCACAGGCCGCCGGGCAAGTACAAGGAATTCGCAAGTGGTCGGCGCTAACGTTCCCCCGATCGCGTCGATGCAAAGAAAGCGACACAGAAACAGGTAAGGAGAAGAGAGCGTGAGGAACAAAATGATGCGGGCGGTCACCGGAGCGCTGCTGTCCGGCGCTGTCGCCGCGGCCGGCGTTGGGCTGTCCGCCGGTACCGCCCAGGCGATATGCGACCCGATCTGCCACCACCAATGGTGCCCCGGGCAACCGTTACCGAATTCCAGCGAGCCGATCGGTTGGGACAGAAACGTCTGTCACGACTGGTATTACGCGCCCGGGCCCGGCAGCCAGGTCATCGAGGGAGTGCCCGCGCCGGGGCCGGGAGGCAACGGCTTCCCACTTCCATGAGCCGGCTCAGCCGGTGCGGGCGGCGTCCTCCAGGAGATCGGCGGCGCGCGCGACGCTGTCGGCGGACCTGCTCATCCGGGCCGCAACCTCGCGGGCGCGCGTCGCGTAGTCCGGCGCGAGGATGCGGCGCAGGTCCGCGACCAGCGATTCCTGGGTGGTGGCCGCGAACTGCCGCCCGAAACCGACCCCGAGCCGCTCCAGTCCGGCGGCCCAGACCGGCTGGTCGAGCCACAGCCACACGGCCAGCGTGGGGATTCCGGCCCGCAGCCCCGCGGCCGTGCTGCCGGCGCCGGCGTGGTGAACCACCGCGCGGCAGGCCGGCAGGACGGCCGCGTGGTTCACCTCCTGGACCACCTTGATGTGGTCGAAACGCGGAGCATCGGCGAAGTCATTGGGGCCGCTGCACATCAGCGCCCGCTCCCCCAGCTGCTCGCAGGCCGCACCGACCATGGCGACCAGGTCGGCCGCGGCCGAGATCGGCGTACTGCCCAGGCCGAAGCAGATCGGCGGGCTTCCCTCCGCGATCCACGCCAGGACCTCGTCATCGGCGTCGGTCGGCAACTCGAGCGTCAGCGCGCCGACGAAGGGCCGTCGGCCGTCGGATCCCACCCAGTCGGCGGCCGGTCCGGGCAGGCAGAGCTCGTCGTAGGCCTGGATTTCCAGCGGTATGCCGGATTCCGCCGACTCCGGCAAGCCGAGCGCGCGACGCTGGGCCGCCGCCACTTCCTTCGTCAGCCCCGAATACAGCGTCCCGCCGGACAACAACCGCGCCGGGAAGAAGTGCAGCGCGGCCAGCGGGATGCCGCGGTGCTCCGCGACGGCGCTGGCCAGTTCCTGCTCGTTGAAGCCCGCCAGTACCAGATCGGCGCCCTCCGCCAGCGCCGAGAGCGCCGCGGTCTTTTCCGTCCAGACCCGCGTGAGATGCTCCAGGACCGCGGGCAGCGCGCTGATCGGGTTCTGAGCCCCAAGGACGAAGTGCCCGGCCGAGTTCATCTGCTCCCGCGTGTCCGCTCCGTAGGCGACCGCGGTGACCCCCGCCGCCTCGACGAAGGCCATCTTGTCGGGCGAGACGGTCATCCGTACGTCGTGACCCCGGCGCAGCAGCTCCCGGCCGACGGCGGCGCAGGGCTCGACGTCGCCCCGGCTTCCGTAACCGGCCAGCACGAACTTCATCGGCGGAACCGTAGCATTAAAGTCGTTGCGGCACAGCGCTGCCCGCAGCCGGCTTGAGGAACACCGCTCTGGCGGGCATATTAGGCGGTATGCATGTGATCAGCGGAGTCCGCGACCCGGCGGCGAGCTTCACCTGGAGTGCGCGCGCCGCGACTCAGTGAAACGATTCGACGACCTCGATCAGCTCGTCGGGCGCTTCCCAATTCAGTAGGTGCCCGGCGCCGGGCACGCTCACCAGCCGCGCCCCGGGGACACCGTCGGCAAGCCGGCGCGAATGGCTCTGCGGCGTAGTGCGATCCGCGGTGCCGACCATGACCACGGTCGGCACCCGTATCTCGCCGAGCCGCGGGTACCGATCCTCCCGCGAGAATGCCCGCACGATCGGCAGCAGGGGCCCGTGTTCGTCCAGGTGTTGGTTGAACGCCTCCATGAAGACCGACACCATCATCGGCGACGGGCGCGCCCCGCACTGCGCGGCACCGAACAGCGCCGCGACGGTCTGGTTGCGCACCAGCCCTTGCAGGATGCCGAGCTGCAGCAGCGGGATCTGCAGCCGGTTCTGTGGCGCGCCATCGAGGATCCGACCCGCCCACGTCGCGAACAACACCAGCCCGCGCAGCCGCCGGGCCACGTCGGCATGGTCGAGCACCGCGCGGATGCTGACGAACCCGCCCATCGAGTGGCCGACGAGCACGCCGTCGCGAACGTCGAAGTGCTCGAGGACCGCGGCCAGGTCGGCCGCCATCGGCTCCGATCCGATTCCGTCGGAGCCAAGCGTGGAGCGTCCGTGGCCGCGCTGATCGAACGCGATGACGCGAAACCCGCGCGCCTGCAGCTCGTCCCACACCAGGTTCCACTCCATGACGCGGGCGGTGTAGCCGTGGACGAGGACCACCGGCGGCCCCTGCCCCGCGGCCACGGCGCTGAGCACCGTGCCGTCGGGGCGTTCGAGGAAGACCTGCTCACCCTCCGGCTCGGCCGTAAGCCGTTCGCGCGGAAAAGGATCCGGGTTGCGCCGAATCCGCGCCGTCACCGCCCGCGCGGCGCCCCAGCCCAACAACCCGGCCGCGCCGAGCGCCGTGACGGCCTTCAGGACGGCAGCCCGCTCTTGATGGCCGCGTCCTGCTTCTTCGCGAGATCGAGAACGAAGTCCGGTTGCAGCGGATCGTTTGGCGCGCTTTCGAATTCAAGCACCGTGAAGACCTTGCCCTCGGTGAACATCACGATCGCCTTCGACTTCGAGCCGTCCGGCGACGGCCCCACGGCCAGCTGGCCGCCGGTCCCGACGTCGGCCGGCGTCGGGGCGGCCTTGACGCTGAGCTCCTGAATCCCCTTGGCGCTCTGGTCGAGCGCCTGCGACGCCGCGCCGGCGTCGGAATAAACGTAGATGGTGTCGTCGACCTTGCGGGAGGCGCCCTGATTCATGAACACGCCTTCTGTTCCCGCCGGGTTGGGAACNACACCTCTATATGTGTATAAGCGACAGGGTGCAAGGTATCGCCGGGCACCGCGATGTCGGTGGCGTTGATCAGCAGGTGGCCGTAGTCGGACGGCTGGGCGGCGGCACCGCTCGACGACGGCGGCGCGGCCGACGACGGGGCGGCGCTCGACGCAGCCGATGACGTCGACGACGACGGGCCCGACGACTTGTTGCTTCCGCATCCCGTGAGGGCGACGCCGACCACCAGGGCGCTCGCCGCCAAGCCGGCCGCCATGACCGATACCTTCATCACCATTTGGCTCCTATGGGTTCGGTCGGCAGGCGCCGCGTCTCGCGCAACATAGCGGACCGCCGCGGCCTTGGCTACCCGAGAAACGTGGGAGACTCCGCACATGAGCTCACCCGACGGCACGGCCGCTTCCCCGGCGGAGGTAATGCAGGAGCTGATCCTGGCCGCGTGGGTCTCGCAGGGCATCACCGCGGCCGCCGACCTTCGCGTCGCGGACGCGCTGTCCGCGGGACCGCTGCCGATCGACGAATTGGCCGCCACGGTCGGGGCCGATCCCGACGCGTTGGGCCGGCTGCTGCGGGCCCTGATCGGCCAAGGCATCTTCGCGCGACGCGATGACGGCCGCTACGAGCTGACTCCGATGGCCGAGCTGTTGCGCTCCGATGCCCCGGTATCCGTGGCGCCGATGGCGCGCTTCATCGGCGCGCGCCAACACCGCGAGCATTGGAGCCTGCTGACGGAGGCGATCAAAACCGGGACCTCGGTCGTTCCCGGGTTGCGCGGCGAGGGCTTTTTCGACTACCTGGGCGACGAGCCCGAATTCGGACAGATCTTCAACGACGCCATGACGGGCATGTCCGGGTTGTCGATCGGACCCGTCGTCGAGGCCTACGACTTCACCCGGTTCGCCACCATCGTCGACGTCGCCGGCGGCCACGGCCGGTTGCTCGCCGCGATCCTGGCATCGGCACCCGACGTCCAAGGGGTGCTGTACGACCTGCCCGAAGTGATCGCGGGCGCGCCGGCACTGCTGCAGGAAACCCATGCCGAACGGGTCCGGCTTGCCGAGGGTTCATTTTTCGACAGCGTCCCGACCGGTGCCGACGCCTACATCCTCAAGCACATCATCCACGACTGGGACGACGACGCGTCGGTGCGGATCCTGCGGAACGTCCGGTCGGCCGCTCCCGCCGGCGCCGCGTTACTGCTCGTCGAGACCGTCATCCCCGAAGACGACAGCGCGTCGATCGCCAAGTGGACGGACATGGAAATGCTGATCATCAACAACGGCCGCGAACGCACCGCCACCGAGTACCGCCGCCTGTTCGATGCGGCCGGTTTCGAGATGGTCGGCGTGGTCGATACCGCGTCGCGGTTCAGCATCATCGAGGGCCGCGCGGTTTAACCGAGGCTAATCGCCCGCCGCGCCCTCGGGCTTGGGGCCGCGACCCTCGCCGCTGAGGTACTTGGGACAGTAAGCGCCGACCGCGATCACCGTGAACTTGGCCGCGCCATTTCCGCTAAACCCGTTGCGCTGCTGGAGGTTTCCGATGATTTCGTCCTCGGACGATCCGGTGTCCTCCAACTGGCACAGCGTCTTGGCGGCCGATATCGCGGCGTTGGGATCCTGGTAGGTGATCCCGGCGAATCTGAGCGCGGCAAGGAAGTCGGCGTCCGTCGCCGGGTCGGTGTTCGGGTCTTGGTCGGCGTGCGCCGGCGTCGCCAGGCCCACCATGGCGACGACGGCCGCCACCCCCCGTAGCAATTTCATGACCTGGTGATCGTCCCAGACTCGCGCCGGAACCGCATCCGGGGCACCCTAGCGGCGCCGGAACCGCTCGCGCAGCTCGGGATCGTTCTCCCACCACAATCCCGACGGTGCGGCGGTTTCGCCCTGATCGGCTTCCGCCGCGTCCAACTCGGCGTCGACCTCAACCGCGTGCGCCCTCTCGTCGCGGGACAGCGCGCGCATCAACAACAGCACGAACGGCCAGCCGACCAGGTCCCCGAGGATCCACAAGACACCGGCGCCGATCGTCTGGTCGAGCCGCTGATCCGGGCCCCACGATCGATGCAGTGCCGCGTAGTACGCCGCGCCGATCAACGAACCCTGCCAGATGACCAATCCCAGCACGCCGTCGCCAAGCGCCTCGGCAACGGTGATGAGCAACGAGATCGCCTGGGAGTACCTGCGGGGAACGGGATCCGCCTGCAGTCGAGCGTAAAAATAGCCAAAACCGATGGCCACCAACACGATACGCGTGGGTGCGCCGACCCGTTCGTTGTCGAGGGACGCGGTGTACCAGGCCGTCAGGTAGAGCAGCCACGGCGTGCCCAGCATCGCCAGCGAGGTGGTCAACGGGTGGGCGAGCACGCGCGCGAACCGGGTCGCCAACAGCCGGTCGACGCGCTCTCGCCCGGCCGAGTCGAGCGCGTCGCGCACGACGGTGACCGGCTTGCCCTGGGCCAGGAAGAACGGCACGACGTAGAGCAGCACCAGCACCTGCAGCGCGCGCATCCAGAACAGGGCGTAGGCGTAGGCGCCGACCGCGCTCATCGTCGCCAGCACCCACAGCGCCACACCAACCCCGAAGCAGCCGGCCTGCCCGGGCCCGACCGGTCGCGCCACGCTTCGGCCGCGCAGGTAACACCGGGCATATGCGGCGGCCACCACCACAATGACCGCCGCGGAGGTCAGGTCCAGCTGCCAGGTCTGGACCAGGGCGGCCCACGTCAGCGGACCCGGATCGGCGCGCATGACCACATAGCCTATTGCCGCGAGTCGCCAAGGCAACGGGCTGGCCACGGGGCTGGTTTGTCGGAGCTGACCGAACGCCGCCAGTCGTCCGCCGCGGCGTCGCCGGCGAGGCCGCGTGTAGATTGGTTGGTAGGCCGTTCGTGTTGAGCCTGCCACCTTGGACGTTTTGTCTGCGGATGAGCAGCTCAGAACCGATCGTGCTGCTCTCGACAGATCAACGTTTGTGCCCAAGCCCAACCAATTTAAGGACCCCGCCCGATGAATTCATCGGATTTGTTTTCACATCGCTACGAGCCCGAGGTCGTGCCCGACAGCGGTCGCGACCCGGAACCGACTCAACTCCCGACTTTTTCGGACCGCCCCGCGAGCGATTCGCCGGCTACGCCGCCACGCTGAAACGCGGGCCGCATCGCGAGCGAGCCGGCCGCCTAACGAAAGTCCTTGCGCGTCAGCGCTTCTTGTCGTGAAGTAAGGCCTCGGTGGACGAGACACGAGCCGCCGCCTTGGCGTTTTTGGCGGCGCGCTTCTCTTTCAGAGACTTTCCGGACTTCTTGGTCATGGTTTGCCGCGGAGATTTGTCAGACATGGCCGCCCCTTGATCGTGGGGGCCTTTGTGGTCCCGATGCACTGACCTTACGCCCCGGCGTCCCCAGTCACGTGAGGCCGGCTTCCAGATGATCGGCGACGGCTACGCCGCCGGGCGGCTCATCCGCAAGGACTCGGGCAGGGCGCCGACCGGGCGGCGCTCCGGGATTTCCCAGATGTCGCCGTCGAGGTCACCGGGCAGGCCGGCCGCGCTGGCGACGAAGACCGGCCTTACGCCCCGAGCGGACTGGCGATGAAAGTCGCGCACCGCCGCGAACGCCCACTTGCCCAACAGGCAGATCGCGACCAGGTTGGCGATGGCCATCAGCGCCATCGCGAGATCGGCGAACGCCCACACCACCGTGAGTTGGGACATCGCGCCGAAGGCGATGGCCATCAGCGTCACGACTTTCAGGACGTTGATCGCCAGGTGCCGGCCGCCCAGGAAGAACAGGTTGGCCTCGGCGCAGACGTAGTTGCTGAGCACAGACGCGAACGCGAAGAGGAAGACGACGGTAGTCATCAGCACGGTGGTCCACGATCCGAGGCCGGCGGCGATCGCCGATTCGGTCAGGCTCGCGCCGGCCACCGAACCGGTGTGGGCCGGATCGTAAACTGCGGGGCCCGACATCAGGACGATGAACGCAGTCGCCGTGCAGATCACCATCGTGTCGACGAACACGGCGAGCGACTGAATCAGTCCCTGCTCCACCGGATGTGACACCGTCGCCGCGCCCGCGATGTTGGGCGAACTGCCCATGCCCGCCTCGCACGCGAACAGCCCGCGTTTGACCCCGGTCAGCATGGCCGTCGCGATGCCGCCGGCGAAACCGCCTGCCAGCTGGCGGATTCCGAACGCGCCGCCGACGATCTCCTCGATGACCGCCGGCAGCGCGGTGATGTTGACCGCCACGATGGTCAGCGCCAGCAGCGCATACATCACCGCGACGACCGGGATGACCAGTTCGGCGACCTTGGCAACCCTGCGCACTCCGCCGAACAGCACCGACCCCGCCAGAATCGCCAAAGCCGCTGTCGTCCAACCGACGTCGACGCCGTGCGATGACTTCAACACGCCGCTGATCGCGTTGGTCTCTACCATGTTGAACGCGGTGGAGAACGCGACCACCAGCAGCACGGCGAACAAGACGCCGCCGGTCCGCGAGCGCAGGCCGCGATGGATGTAGAACGCCGGGCCGCCGCGGAAGGCGCCGTCAGCCGAGCGGACCTTGAAGATCTGGGCGAGCGTGGCCTCGATCAGCGCCGTCGCCATGCCGACCGCGGCCACCACCCACATCCAGAAGATCGCGCCCGGCCCGCCGACGGTGAGAGCGATCGCGACGCCGGCGATGTTCCCGGTGCCCACCCGCGACGCAAGGCCGACGCAGAAGGCCTGGAAAGAGGAGATCCCACCGTCTTGGCGATGGGATCTGAGGAGCTGGCGAAGCATGCGGGGAAAGTAGCGGATCTGAATGAATCGGGTGCGCACCGTGAAATAGACGCCAACGCCAAGAAGCAGGTAAACGAGGACGAGGCCATTCAGGGCATTGCTCAGCGGGTCGATCAACTGCGCCTGAACGAAGTCCAAATTGCATCCTTAGCTGGGCCGTAGTTTGCAGCAGCGTAAATGCGCAATGTTGACGACAGGTTTCCTTAACCGGGCGTTCGCGGACGCGAATGTAAAAAACCAATGACGGCGGTGTTATGCGCCGCCATCGACCTTCGTGCTGGTGACCGTCAGGGATTGGGGGCAGTACACGTTGGCCGCGATCGCCGTGAACCTGGCCGCGTTATCGCCGTGCAGTCCGGGGTTTTGAGACTGGACGGTCTTGACGACGTCCGCCATTTGCGTCC
This sequence comes from Mycobacterium interjectum, assembly GCF_900078675.2. Classification (GTDB taxonomy): domain Bacteria; phylum Actinomycetota; class Actinomycetes; order Mycobacteriales; family Mycobacteriaceae; genus Mycobacterium; species Mycobacterium interjectum. The sequence continues at coordinate 280,461 of NZ_LT546237.1, read as the reverse complement.
CCTTGCCCACCGCCTGGCACACCCATCGTCCGGCCCCGATGGCCGGGCCCGGGTCCGGAAAAGTGATGCCGGCCGCGCGCAGCGAGGCGAGGAAAGCGTCGTCGGCGCCGTCGGCCCGCGCCGGACCGGCCACGCCGACCAGGGCGGCAAGGCTCATCATCGTCAAAAGCAGCGGTTTCACGGCCTACTGATCGTCGCAGAACGGCGGCGGTTCCGCATCCCAAATGTCGTCAACCCAAGGTTGACAGCTTCACGGCCGTCAACCTAGTGTTGACGGCATGTCCGAACCGACGCCCGTCGCCTATCCCGTCCGCCTCGACGAGCTGATCAACGCGATCAAACGGGTCCACCCGGACGTGCTGGACCAGCTCGCCGACGCCGTGCTGGCCGCCGAGCATCTGGGCGAGATCGCCGACCACCTGATCGGGCACTTCGTCGATCAGGCCCGCCGCTCGGGGGCGTCGTGGACCGACATCGGCAAGAGCATGGGCGTCACCAAACAGGCCGCCCAGAAGCGGTTCGTCCCCCGGGCCGAGGCCACCACGCTGGACGACGAACAGGGCTTCGGGCGCTTCACGCCGCGGGCCCGCAATGCGGTGGTGGCGGCCCAGAATGCCGCGCACCAAGCCGGCAACGGCGAGATCACACCGGACCATCTGCTGCTCGGCGTGCTGAGCGATCCGGCCGGGCTGGCCACGCTGCTGCTGCAACGGCAAGAGGTCGACGTCGAGGCGCTTCGGGCCGCCATAACGTTGCCCCCGTCCACCGGCGAGCCTCCCAAACTCATCCCGTTCAGCGGCCCGGCGCGCAAAGCGCTGGAGCTGACCTTCCGGGAAGCGCTTCGGCTGGGCCACAACTACATCGGCACCGAACACCTGCTGCTGGCGCTGCTCGAACTCGAGGACGGAGCCGGGCCGCTGAACCGATGCGGCGTCGACAAGGACCGGGTTGATGACGATGCCGCGGCGGCGCTCGAAGCACTGGCCAGCGGCAAGAACCCCTCCCCCTCCCCGTAGCGCGTGTGCGATCATGCGAGGATGCACCGCTGGCTGATCGCCCTGTCACTGTTGCTGGTTGCCGCCGCGAACGTCGCGGCGCCGCGCGCGTGGGCCGGCGACGCGCCGATCGGCCACATCGGTGACACGTTGCGGGTGGACACCGGCACCTACATCGCCGACGTCACCGTCAGCAGCGTGGCCCCCTGCGATCCGCCCCCGGGATTCGGCTACACGCGCAGCGGCGTGCCGATCAAAAGCTTTCCCGGCAGCACCCCTAACCGCGCCGACGTCACGGTGCGCGCGATCCGGGTGCCCAATCCGTTCATCATGGCGACCGAATTCAGCTTCGACGGCGTGACCCCGTTCGCCGACGCCTACAAACCGCGTGCCACCGACGCGCCCGACGCGCTGGACAACGTGCTCGTCAACGCGCCGAACGGGGCGATCGTGCGCGGCGGGGTGTACTGGGACGCCTACCGCGACCCGGTCTCCACCGTCGTCCTGCTGGACAAGAAGACGGGCTATCACCTCGCCCAATGGAATCTCTGATCCTGGAAGTCCGCGTCGTCGCGACGGGTTCGGTCGACACCGTAGAGCTGGCCGACGTTGCTGCGCGCACCTTTCCGTTGGCGTGTCCCCCCGCGGTGGGCGAGGAAAACATGGCGTCCTTCATCGACGCCAACCTGTCGGCGGAGCGCTTCGCCGAATACCTGGCCGATCCCGACCGGGCGGTCATCACCGCCGCGCGGGGCGGCCGAATCATCGGCTACGCCATGCTCATTCGCGACGCCACCGACGACGCCGCCGAGCTGTCGAAGATCTACGTGCTGGCCGAGCATCACGGCGGCGGGGTGTCGACGGCCCTGATGGACTTGGCGCTGGCCACCGCCGAGGAATGGGGCGCGCGGCGCGTGTGGCTGGGCGTCAACCAGGCGAATCAGCGCGCACAACGCTTTTACGCCAAGAGCGGTTTTGCGATCAACGGCACCAGGAACTTTCGGGTGGGCAGCCGCACCGAGAACGACTACCTCATGGTTCGCGAGCTCGGGTCAGGGCCACCAGCCGCGAAGTGGCCCGCAGATACTTCTTTCGATAGCCGCCCGCCAGCATCTCCTCGCTGAAGAGGCTGTCCAGCTTCGCGCCCGAGGCCACCACCGGAATGCCGGCGTCATACAGCCGGTCGGTCAGCGCCACCAACCGCAGCGCGACGTTCTGGTCGTCGATGCCGTGCACGCCCGTGAGAAACACCGCCGTCACGCCATCGATCAGCGTCAGATACCGCGACGGGTGCATGGTGGCCAGGTGCGCGCACAGCGCGTCGAAGTCATCCAGCGTCGCCCCGTCGACCTGTGCGGCGCGCGCGGCCACCTCCTCGTCGGACAGCGGCTGCGGGGCAGGCGGCAGGCCGCGGTGCCGGTAATCGGGCCCCTCGATCCGCACCGTAGTGAAAATGCTTGCCAGCGTGTGGATCTCGCGCAGGAAGTCCTGGGCGGCGAAGCGGCCCTCGCCGAGCTGCTCGGGTAGGGTGTTGGAGGTCGCGGCCACCGACACGCCCCGCTCGACCAACGACGACAGCAGCCGCGAGATGAGTGTGGTGTTACCAGGGTCGTCGAGCTCGAACTCGTCGATGCACACCGCGGTGTAATCGGCCAGCATCTGGATGCATTCGACGAACCCGAACACCCCGGCGAGCTGGGTGAGCTCGCCAAAGGTGGCGAACGCCTTGGGGTTTGCCGATTCCGGCCCACGTCCAGGCAACTGGTAATAGGCCGAGGCGAGCAGGTGGGTCTTGCCGACGCCGAAGCCGCCGTCGAGGTAGAGACCGACCCCGGGCAGTACGGCCCGCTTTCCGAACCGTTTTCGGCGGCCGGCCCGGCGCTCGACGGCCTGCCGGCAGAAGTCCTGACAGGCCCCGACGGCGGCCGCCTGGGTCGGTTCCGCCGGGTCCGGGCGATACGTCGCAAAGCTCACGTCGGCGAACGTTGGCGGCGGCCGCAATTGGGCGATGAGTCGCTCCGGCGACACGCTCGGATGCCGGTCCACCAGCCGGGGCACTCCGACGGAGGTGGACCCTTGCATGCACCGAATGTAGCGGCGTGCTGCAATCAAGCCATGCTGACGCTGCTCGGGTCCGCCCGCGACCTCGACGACGGCGACCTTTCCCGGCTCTACGCATATCCGGACCGTGACGGCACCTGGTTGCGGGCGAACTTCATCACCAGCCTCGACGGCGGCGCCACCGCCGACGGCAGCAGCGGCGCGATGGGCGGGCCGGGCGACCGGCACATCTTCAACCTGCTGCGCGAACTGGCCGACGTGATCGTGGTCGGCGCCGGCACGGTGCGCATCGAGGGGTACTCCGGCGCGCACCTGGCGCTCGCGCAGCGACAGCAGCGGCAGGCCCGCGGGCAAAGCGAAGTCCCGCAGCTGGCGGTCGTCACCGCGTCGGGTCGCCTCGACCCGGACCTGGCGGTGTTCACCCGGACCGAGGTGCCGCCGCTGGTGCTCACCTGCACGGCGGCGGCCGAGCAGACCCGGCGCCTGATCGGGGACCTGTGCGAGGTCGTCGACTGCTCCGGCGGCGATCCCGGCAAGGTCGACGAGGCCGCCCTGCTGGGCGCGCTCGCGGCGCGCGGAATGCGCCACATCCTGACCGAGGGCGGGCCCACGCTGCTCGGGGCGTTCATCGAGCGCGAGCTGCTCGACGAGCTGTGCCTGACGATCGCGCCGTGTCTCGTCGGCGGCCTGGCGCGGCGCATCGCGGCGGGTCCGGCGCAGGCGCTGACCCGGATGCGCCGGGCCCACCTGCTCACCGACGAGGCCGGCTACCTTTACGGCCGCTACGTCAAGGCCTAGCTACTGTGGTCGGCATGAGTCGGCAGATCGCATCGGCCACGGTGCTGCTCGCGGTGACCGCGCTGGTGGCCGGCTGCGTTCCCGGCCTGGCCGCGGACCCGCGCTTCGCGACCGACTCCGGCGCCCGCCCACAGGGCGTGGCGCCGAGCAAGCCGCCCCCCACCGGCCCGCCGCCCATCGCGGCGCCCAAGAACGACCTGGCCTGGCATGACTGCACGTCGAAAATCTTTTCCGACGCGGCCGTCCCCGCGGCTCCGGGTGTGCAGCTGGACTGCGCGACCTACGACAGCGATCTCGACCCCGTCAACGGCCAGGGCGGAAACCTCACCATCGGTGTGGTGCGCGCCCGCTCGAACCAGACGCCGCACGACGCGGGACCGCTCGTCTTCACCACCGGCTCGGACCTGCCGTCGTCCACCCAGTTGCCGGTGTGGCTGGCCCGGGCGGGCACCGACGTGCTGCAAACCCATCCCGTCGTCGCCGTGGACCGCCGCGGCATGGGCATGTCGAGCCCCATCGACTGCCGCGACCAGCTCGACCGCCAGTCGATGCGCGACCAGGCGCAATTCCAGGCGGGCGACGACCCGGTCGCCAACCTTTCCGACATCTCCAACACCGCCACCACGAACTGCACCGACGCCATCGCGCCCGGCGCGTCCTCCTACGACAACTCGCACGCCGCCTCCGACATCGAGCGGCTGCGCACGCTGTGGGACGTGCCCGCGGTCGCGCTGATCGGGGTCGGCAACGGCGCCCAGGTGGCGCTGGCCTACGCCGCGTCGCGGCCCGACCGGGNGCCAACGCCATCACCGTCGCGCTGGGCTTCCCCGCCGGCGGCCGCGTCGGCGTCACCACGAGCCTGGCCAACGCGCTGGCAGCCGCCCGCTCCGGCGACGCCAACCAGCTGAACAACCTGACCAACCACGCGTACGCCGTCACCGACTCGGACGGCCAGTTCGTCAGCTCCTGCAGCGACGCCGTCAACCGCCCCACCCCCGACCGGGTGCGCGAGCTCGTCGTGGCGTGGGCGAAGCTCTACCCCCAGTTCGGCACCGTCGCCGCACTGAACCTGGTCAAATGCGTGCACTGGCCCACGATTCCGCCGCCGGCCCCGCCGAAAAACCTCAAGGTCGACACCCTGCTGGCGGGCGTGCAGAACGACCCGATCGTCGGCACCGAGGGGGTGGCTCAGACGGCGGCCACCATCATCAACGCCAACGCGGCCAGCAAGCGGGTGATGTGGCAGGGCATCGGTCACGGCGCCAGCATCTACTCGCCCTGTGCGGTCCCGCCGCTGATCGGCTACCTCAGCAGCGGCAAGTTGCCCGGCACCGACACCTACTGTCCCGCCTGACACTTCGCGGCTTGTCCCGGTGTACGGTGCGCTGGTGACCGCAGCTGACTCGACCCGAACCGGCCTGCGCGACGGGATACTGGCCGCCTTTCGTCCCCGCACCGGCGCCCCGAGTGCCGCGACGATACTGCGATCGGCGCTATGGCCTATGGCCATCATGTCGGTGCTGCACCGCAGCATCGTGCTCACCCTGAACGGCAACATCACCGACGACTTCAAACCGGTGTACCGCGCGGTGCTGAACTTCCGGCACGGCTGGGACATCTACAACGAGCACTTCGACTACGTCGACCCGCACTACCTGTACCCGCCCGGCGGCACGCTGCTGATGGCGCCCTTCGGCTACCTGTCCTTCACGCCGTCGCGTTACCTGTTCATCCTGATCAACACCGTGGCGATCCTGATCGCCTGGTACCTGTTGCTGCGACTCTTCAAATTCACGTTGTCCTCGGTGGCCGCCCCCGCGCTGCTGCTGGCCATGTTCTGCACGGAAAGCGTGACCAGCACGCTGGTGTTCACCAACATCAACGGCTGCGTGCTGCTGGCGGAGGTGCTGTTCCTGCGGTGGCTGCTGGACGGCAAGGTCGGCCACCAGTGGTGGGCCGGGCTCGTCATCGGGCTGACGTTGACGCTCAAACCGGTGCTCGGGCCGCTGCTGTTGCTGCCGCTGCTGAACCGGCAGTGGCGGGCCCTGGTGCCCGCGTTGGTGGTCCCGATCGTCATCAACGCGGCCGCGTGGCCATTGGTGAGCGACCCGATGGACTTCGTCACCCGCACGCTGCCCTACATCGGGGGCGTCCGCGACTATTTCAACAGCTCGATCGAGGGCAACGGCGTGTACTTCGGGCTGCCCACCTGGCTGATCGTGTTCCTGCGGATCCTCTTCACTTTGCTCGCGATCGCCGCGTTGTGGCTGCTGTACCGCTACTACCGCACCCGCGACCCGCTGTTCTGGTACACCAGCTCGACGGGCGTGCTGCTGTTGTGGTCCTGGCTGGTATTGCCGCTGGCCCAGGGCTACTACTCGATGATGCTGTTCCCGTTCCTGATGACCGTCGTGCTGTCCAACTCGCTGATCCGCAACTGGCCGGCGTGGCTGGGGGTCTACGGCTTCTTGACGCTCGACGACTGGCTGATCTACCGGTACATGAGATATGGCCGCGCGCTGCATTACCTGAAGATCACCTACGGCTGGTCGCTGCTGCTGATCGTCGCATTCACCGTGCTCTACTTCCGGTATCTGGACGCCAAGGCCGAGCACCGGCTGGACGAGGGCATCGACCCGGCGTGGCTGACGGCCGAGCGGGAGCGGCGCGGTGATCGCGAGAGCGCTAGCGTGGACCCATGACGAGCCCGAAGGTGCAATTGTCCGACGACGAGTGGCGCCGAAAGCTGAACCCGCAGGAGTTCGAGGTGCTGCGCCGCGCCGGCACCGAGCGCCCGTTCACCGGCGAATACACCGACACCAAGACCGAGGGCGTGTACCAGTGCCGGGCGTGTGGCGCCGAATTGTTCCGCAGCACGGAGAAATTCGAGTCGCACTGCGGCTGGCCCTCGTTCTTCGACCCGGCGAACTCCGACGCGGTGATCCTGCGCCCCGACCACTCGATGGGCACGACGCGCACCGAGGTGTTGTGCGCGAACTGCCATAGCCACCTGGGCCACGTGTTCGCCGGCGAGGGTTACCCCACGCCGACCGACCAGCGCTACTGCATCAACTCGATCTCGCTGCGGCTGGTGCCGACGGGCGGCTAGCTCGATTCCCGGCTTTATGTGTCGCGATAGGCCGGGGCGCTAGTCCACCCGGGTGGCGTGGCATTCCCAGAACGGCGCATGCACCCGGCCACCCTCCAGCCACGGCTCCATCGCCCGAAACCGATCCAGCAGCGCCTGCACCTGGTCGGCCATGTCCGGGTTTCGCGCGGCCATCAGCTCGATCGTCTGGGTGCTCATGTTGACCAGATAGGTCGTCGGGCCCAGGTAGGTGATCTCCCACCCACCGACAGGAAGCACCTCGCGGAAGTCGTCCTCGGACAACGACCGCATCATTTTGAAGCCGTTGACGTCATGCTCGCCGAACTCGAACATGTACAGCCGCGCCCCCGGCTTGGTCGCCCGGCGCAGCGCCTGCACGTACGCGTGCTGCAGGTCCTGGTCGGCGCTGAAGGTGTGGTAGAAGGCGCAGTCGACGACGGTGTCGAACCGGTTGTCGAATCCCTCCAGCTTGGTGGCGTCGGCCAGCTCGAAATTCACTGACACGCCGGCCTTTTCGGCGTTTTCCCGGGCCCGCTCGAGCGCGCCGGCCGACCCGTCGATGCCGGTCGCCGAGTAGCCCCTCGAGGCGTAGTAGATCGCGTGATGCCCCGGGCCGGTGCCCGGGTCGAGCACCTCACCCTTGATGGCGCCCAGCGCGACCAGCCGCTGAACCACCGGCTGCGGACCGCCGATGTCCCACGGCGTGGCGGCGGGCAGGCCGTGCGACGTCCGGTCGTCGCGGTACATCTCCTCGAAGCGGGCGGGATCGGTCGGGTCGAACGGTGCGGTCGTCATGGTAGCGCCGCCACCAGCTGCTCGACCGGCACCCGCGGCCCCGTGAAAAACGGCGTCTCGGCGCGGGTGTGGCGGCGCGCGTCGGTGGCGCGCAGCTCACGCATCAGGTCGACGATGCGGTCCAGTTCGGGGGCCTCGAAAGCCAGGATCCATTCGTAGTCACCCAGCGCGAACGCCGGGACGGTGTTCGCGCGGACGTCCTTGTATTCGCGCGCGGCCATGCCGTGCTCGGTGAGCATGCGGCGGCGTTCCTCGTCGGGCAGCAGGTACCACTCATACGACCGCACAAAGGGATACACGCAGATGTAGGCGCCCGGCTCCTCGCCGGCCAGGAACGCCGGGATGTGGCTCTTGTTGAACTCGGCGGGCCGGTGCAGCGCGACGCTGCTCCACACCGGCGCGCAGGCCCGCCCCAGGGTGGTGGTGCGCCGGAAGTCGGCATAGGTCGCCTGCAGCGCCTCGATGCGTTCGGCGTGGGTCCAGATCATGAAATCGGCGTCGGCGCGCAGANGTGGTGGCCAGTTGGCGATCCGACAGGCCCAGCTCGGCCAGCAGCGCCGGCATCTCGGGCCGGCGCAGCACGAACGCCTCGGCGCCGACGTCCATCGCCTGCCCGCCGACCTGCTCGGTGCGCAACACGCCGCCGAGCCGGTCGGTGGGCTCGAAGAGCGTGATCGCCGCGTCGTCACCGGCGGCCGCGCGCAGCCGGTATGCCGCCGTGAGCCCCGAAATGCCGCCGCCCACAACGCAATAGGAGCGGGTCATAGCGAGTGGACCAGGGCAACCAGGTCGGTCAGGATGGCGGGGTCGGTCTCCGGCAGCACCCCGTGGCCCAGGTTGAACACGTGGCCTGTCGCGCCGGCGTCCACCGCGCGCCGCCCGTCGTCGATGACGGCCCGCGCGGAGCGTTCGACCACCGGCCAGCCGGCCAGCAGCACCACCGGATCGAGGTTGCCCTGCAGCGCCGTGCCGGGCTCCACTCGGGCGGCGGCGTCGGCCAGCGAGGTGCGCCAGTCCACCCCGACGACGGTGGCCTGCTGCGGCCTCATGCCGCACTTGAGCGCCGACGACATCGCGCCCAGCAGTTCGGCGGTCCCCACCCCGAAGTGCGTCATCGGGACGCCGTATTCGGACAGCTCGGCGAACACCCGCGAGCTGTGCGGCAGCACGTAGTGGCGGTAGTCGGCCAGCGACAGCGTCCCCGCCCACGAGTCGAACACCTGGATCGCGTCCACCCCGGCCTCGATCTGCCCCTGCAGGAACGCGATGGTGAGGTCGGTCAGCTTGTCCATCAGCGCATGCCAGCTGTGCGGCTCGGCCAGCATCATCGCCTTGGTGCGGGCGTGGTTGCGGCTGGGACCGCCCTCGACGAGGTAGGACGCCAGCGTGAACGGCGCACCGGCGAAGCCGATCAGCGGGACGTCGCCCAGCGCCCCCACGAGCAGCGAGACCGCCTCGGTTATCGGCGCAATCGCCTGCGGTTCAAGGGGTTTCATCGCGTCGATGTCGGCGTCGGTGCGCACCGGGTGCGCGATGACCGGCCCGACGTCGGCGACGATGTCCAGTTCGACGCCGGCGGCCCGCAGCGGCACCACGATGTCGGAGAACAGGATCGCCGCGTCGACGCCGTGCCGACGCACCGGCTGCAGCGTGATCTCGCAGGCCACCTCGGGCTCGAAGCACGCGGCCAGCATGCTGTGCCGTTCCCGCAGCGCGCGGTATTCGGGCAGCGAGCGCCCGGCCTGGCGCATGAACCACACCGGCACGTGGCCCGGCTTGCGTCCGCTGGCGGCGGCCAGATACGGCGACTCGGGCAGGTCACGGCGGGCACGCACGGCGGTGTTCATCAGCCTCAATGCTGCCACGAGCGCCGACCGGCGCTTGCGTAACATCGACCCCGTGCCGATCAGCTACGACGAGTTCCCCAGCCTCCGCTTCGAACCCGCCGAGAACGGCGTGCTCACCCTGGTCCTCGACTCCCCCGGGCTGAACTCCGTCGGGCCGCAGATGCACCGCGACCTCGCCGACGTCTGGCCGGCGCTCGATCGCGACCCTGCCGTGCGCGTCGTGCTGGTCCGCGGCGAGGGCAAGGCCTTCTCCTCCGGCGGCAGCTTCGAGTTGATCGACGAAACCATCGGCGACTTCGAGGGCCGGATCCGCATCATGCGCGAGGCCCGCGACCTGGTGCTCAACATGGTCAACTTCGACAAGCCCGTCGTCTCGGCGATCCGGGGCCCCGCCGTCGGCGCCGGCCTGGTGGTGGCGCTGCTCGCCGACATCTCGGTCGCGGGCCGCACCGCGCGGTTCATCGACGGGCACACCAAGCTCGGGGTGGCCGCGGGCGACCACGCCGCGATCTGCTGGCCGCTGCTGGTCGGCATGGCCAAGGCCAAGTACTACCTGCTCACCTGCGAAACCCTGCTGGGCGAGGAGGCGGAGCGCATCGGCCTGGTCTCCACCTGCGTCGACGACGACGACGTGCTGGCGACGGCCACCCGCATCGCCGAGAACCTCGCCCAGGGCGCGCAAAACGCCATCCGCTGGACCAAGCACAGCCTCAACTACTGGTACCGCATGTTCGGCCCCACCTTCGAAACGTCGCTCGGCCTGGAATTCCTCAGCTTCGGCGGCCCCGACGTCCGGGAAGGCCTCGCCGCGCACCGGGAGAAGCGCCCGGCCCGATTCGACGGCGGAACCGCGCCCTGAGCAGCCAAGACGCCCTTCTCGAGGCCCCGATGAGCGCGGGTAACGGCTTGGTCGCGACGCGCGCGGAAACCGGCGCGCCTGTTTCGGCGTGTCGGGTGATGGGTCTAGCGTCGAACGCTGTGACAGCCTCAGCTGAACCGGCCCCATTCCGCGAGGCGGTAGCGGCGATGAACGCCGTCGCCGTGCGGCCGGAGATCGAGCTGGGCCCGATCCGCCCGCCGCAGCGCCTGGCGCCCTTCAGCTACGCGCTGGGGGCCGAGGTCAAGCACCCCGACCTCGAGATCGTCCCGGAGCGGTCCGAGGGCGACGCGTTCGGCCGGCTGATCCTGCTGTACGACCCGGACGGCGCCGACGCATGGGACGGCACCATCCGGCTGGTCGCCTACATCCAGGCCGACCTCGACCCCACCGAGGCGGTCGACCCCCTGCTGCCGGAGGTGGCGTGGAGCTGGCTGGTGGAGGCGCTGGAATCGCGCCTCGAGCACACCACCGCGCTGGGCGGCACGGTCACCGCCACCACGTCGGTGCGCTACGGCGATATCTCCGGGCCGCCCCGCGCCCACCAGCTGGAGCTGCGGGCGTCCTGGACGGCGACCACCCCCGAAGTCGGCGCGCACGTCGAGGCGTTCTGCGAAGTGCTGGAGCACGCCGCGGGCCTCCCGCCGACCGGGGTCACCGACCTGAGCTCCCGGTCACGCGCCTGACATGGGCGAACCGGCGACCCCTGGGCCCGGCGCGCCAACCGAAGCCACCCCGCTACCCCACCCGGCCGACGGAGTCCCCGACCTCGCCGTGAGCGTGCGCGAGATCGAGGCGGCCGCACGGCTCCTGGACCGCGGGCGAGGACCTTTTGCGGTGGACGCCGAGCGGGCGTCGGGGTTCCGCTACTCCAACCGGGCCTACCTGATCCAGATCCGGCGGGCGGGGGCCGGCACGGTGCTCATCGACCCGGTCAGCCACGGCGCCGACCCGCTGACGGCGCTGCGGCCGGTCGCCGAGGTGCTGGGCTCCGACGAGTGGATCCTGCACTCGGCCGATCAGGACCTGCCGTGCCTGGCCGAGGTCGGCATGCGGCCCCCGGCGCTGTACGACACCGAGCTCGCCGGCCGGCTGGCCGGATTCGACCGGGTGAACCTGGCCACGATGGTCGAGCGGCTGCTGGGGTTCGGGTTGGCCAAGGGCCACGGCGCGGCCGACTGGTCCAAGCGCCCGCTGCCCGCCGAGTGGCTCAACTACGCGGCCCTGGACGTGGAATTGCTGATCGAGCTGCGCGCGGCGATCGCCGAGGTGCTGGCCGGGCAGGGCAAGACCGGTTGGGCCACAGAGGAATTCGACTACCTGCGGAACACGGGCGCCAGGGAGCTGCCCCCGGCCGCACGACGAGAGCGCTGGCGCCGCACGTCGGGAATCCACCGGGTGCGCGACCGGCGCGGCCTCGCCGCGGTGCGCGAACTGTGGGCGACGCGCGACCGCATCGCGCAGCGCCGCGACATCGCGCCCCGTCGCGTCCTGCCGGATTCGGCCATCATCGACGCCGCCCTCGCCGACCCGAAGACCGTCGAGGAGCTCGTCAAGTTGCCGGTGTTCGGTGGGCGCAACCAGCGCCGCAGCGCAGCGGTCTGGCTGGGGGCGCTGGAAGCGGCCCGGCACAGCCAGGATCCGCCGGAGGACGCCGAACCGCCCAACGGGCCGCCGCCGCCGGCGCGGTGGAGCAGGCGCAAACCAGAGGCCGCGGNCCCGTCGGCCGGCACCGCCAGCACATCGACGCCCGCGCGCCGCTCGAGGGCCGGAATGTCCTCGCCCACATCGCCTTTGGGGAACCGTATCGCCGTCGGGCCGTCGTCGACGTCGAGCGCCTCGCCGAGCTCCTCGCGCAGCCGGGCCGCGTCGCGGGGCGCGGCTACCCGGATGCCCGGCACGATGTTGAGCATCGACAGGTCCCACATCCCGTTGTGGCTGGCGCCGTCGGAACCGGTGACCCCGGCCCGGTCGAGCACCATGGTGACGGGCAACTTGTGCAGCGCCACGTCCATCATGATCTGGTCGAAGGCCCGGTTGAGGAACGTCGAATAGATCGCCACCACCGGGTGCATGCCGCCCATCGCCAGCCCGGCCGCCGACGTCATCGCGTGTTGTTCGGCGATGCCGACGTCGAACAGGCGGTCCGGGAACTGCTGCCCGAACGCGGTCAGCCCGGTGGGGCCGGGCATCGCCGCGGTGATGGCCACGATGTCGCGGCGCTTGCGCGCGTAGGCGATGAGCGCGTCGGAGAAGGTCGCCGTCCAGCCGGGGCCGGGAATCTTGGTGGCCAGCCCGGTGGCCGGGTCGATGACGCCGCAGGAATGCATCTGCTCGGCCTCGTCGTCCTCGGCCGGCGCGTAGCCCATGCCCTTGCGGGTGACGACGTGCACGATCACCGGCCGCCCGAAGCCCCGGGCATGGCGCAGCGCGGCCTCGACCGCGCGCTCGTCGTGGCCGTCGACCGGGCCGACGTACTTCAGGCCGAGGTCGGTGAACAGCAGCTGCGGCGAGAGCGAGTCCTTGATGCCGGCCTTGACGCTGTGCATGAAGCGGTAGGCGAGCTGGCCGACCAGGGGCAGCGAGCGCACCGCGTCGCGACCCCTTTCCAGCACGTGCTCGTAGGCCGGCTGCAGCCGCAGCGTGGCCAGGTGGTCGGCGACCCCGCCGATGGTGGGCGCGTAGCTGCGGCCGTTGTCGTTGACGACGATGATCACCGGCCGGCGCGAGGCGGCGATGTTGTTCAGCGCCTCCCAGCACATGCCGCCGGTGAGCGCGCCGTCGCCGACGACGGCGACCACGTGCCGGTTGCGGTGCCCGCTCAGCTCGAACGCCTTGGCCAGCCCGTCGGCGTACGACAGCGCCGCGCTGGCGTGGCTGGACTCCACCCAGTCGTGTTCGCTCTCGGCGCGCGACGGATACCCCGACAGGCCGCCCTTTTTGCGGAGGCTCTCGAAGTCGTGGGAGCGGCCGGTCAGCATCTTGTGGACGTAGGCCTGGTGGCCGGTGTCGAAGATGATCGGGTCGTGCGGCGAGTCGAACACCCGGTGCAGCGCGAGCGTCAGCTCGACGACACCCAGGTTGGGCCCCAGGTGCCCCCCGGTGGCAGCCACCTTGTGGATCAGGAACTCGCGAATCTCGGTCGCCAGATCCCGGAGCTGCTGTTGGGAGAGGTACTGCAGATCAGCGGGCCCGCGGATCTGTTCCAGCATCCCGCCAGTCTACGCAGCACCGCCGCGGAGATCAGAGTCCGCGACGAGTCTTTGGTAGCCTCAGACCGCGGTGCGCCGGGAAGCCTGGTCGGCAAGTTGTCCCTGGCTGTCCCCGACCCCGGAGTTCGCCGTGATCCTCGCCGTTGACCGTCCCGCGCTCACCGCCCGGCCGTATCGTCGCATTATGCGCGCCGAGCAGATCGCCGAAGACTTCCCGATCGTCAGCATCGACGGTGAGGCGCTCGACGCCGCCCGGTTGCTCGCCGAGCACCGGCTGCCGGGCCTCTTGGTCACCGATGCGTCGGGAAATCCCTACGCGGTGCTGCCCGCCTCGCAGGTCGTCCGTTTCATCGTGCCCCGCTACGTGCAGGACGATCCCTCGCTGGCCGGGGTGCTCAACGAATCGACGGCCGACCGCTGCGCGGAGAAGTTGAGCGGCAAGAAGGTGCGCGACGTGCTGCCGGAGCACCTGCTCGACGTCCCGCCGGCCGACGCCGACGACACCATCATCGAGGTGGCGGCTCTCATGGCGCGGGAGAGAAGCCCGCTCGTCGCGGTGGTCAAGGGCGGCAAGTTGATCGGGGTCATCACGGCATCACGTGTGCTCGAGGCGGCGCTACGGCATTGATTCTCACAGGTAAATAGATGAGCGTCGTCGCGATCGTCGTGTTCGTCGTCGCCTACGCGCTGATCGCCAGCGACCGCGTCAACAAGACCCTGGTGGCGCTCACCGGCGCCGCGATCGTCGTCGCCTTGCCGGTCATCAATTCCGATGACGTCTTCTACTCCCACGAGACCGGAATCGACTGGGACGTCCTCTTTTTGCTGCTGGGCATGATGATCATCGTCAGCGTGCTGCGCCAAACCGGCGTGTTCGAGTACGTCGCGATCTGGTCCGCCAAACGTGCCCGCGGTTCCCCCCTGCGCGTCATGATCCTGCTGGTGCTGGTCACCGCCATCGCCTCGGCCCTGCTCGACAACGTCACCACGGTGTTGCTGATCGCCCCGGTAACCCTGTTGGTGTGCGACCGGCTGGCGATCAATGCGGCGCCGTTCCTGATGGCCGAGGCGTTCGCCTCGAACATCGGCGGCACAGCCACGTTGATCGGCGACCCGCCCAACATCATCATCGCCAGCAAGGCCGGTCTGACGTTCAACGCCTTCCTGATCCATCTGGCGCCGATCGTGATCATCGTGATGGTTGTCCTGATCGGGTTGCTGCCACGGCTGTTTCGCGGTTCCTTCGTCGTCGACCCCGAGCGGGTCGCCGACGTCATGTCGTTGGAAGAGAAGGAGGCGATTCGCGATCGCCGGCTGCTCGTCACGTGCGGCGTCGTGTTGCTGGCGGTATTCGGCGCGTTCGTCGGTCACTCGGCGCTGCACACGGCGCCCTCGATCGTGGCGATGTTGGGCGCCGGCATCCTGATCGTGGTGTCGCGGCTGGAGCACACCGATTACCTGTCCAGCGTCGAGTGGGAAACGCTGCTGTTCTTCGCCGGTCTGTTCATCATGGTCGGGGCGCTGGTCAAGACCGGCGTCGTCAAGCAACTGGCGCATCTGGCGATCACCGCCACCGGTGGCAACACCTTGCTGGCCACCATGGTGATCCTGGTCGCGTCACTGGTGATCAGCGGGGTCGTCAACAATGTTCCGTACGCCGCCACGATGGCACCGGTCGTCGCGGACTTGGTCCCGGCCCTGGGGGACCACGTCAATCCCGGCGCCTTGTGGTGGGCCCTTGCGCTCGGCACCGATTTCGGCGGCAACCTCACCGCCGTCGGCGCCAGCGCCAACGTCGTCGTGCTCGGGATCGCCTCCCGCTCCGACAATCCCATCTCCTTCGGGGAATTCACCCGCAAGGGCGTGATCGTCACCGTGATCTCTGCCGGGCTGGCCGCGGCCTATCTCTGGTTGCGCTACTTCGTCTTTGGCTGAGCCGTGCTCAACAGGTCAGCAGCGCAACGGATTCGGTGTGATGAGTCAGCGGAAACGCGTCGAACACCTTGAGCTTCTCGACGGCGTAGCCGTGCCCGCGGTAGAGCCCGATGTCGCGCGCGAAAGACGCTGCTTCGCAACCGATGTGGACCACACGCGGCACCCCGGCGGTGGCCAGCAGGCCGATGATCTCGCGCCCGGCGCCGGCCCGCGGCGGATCCAGCACCGCGACTCCGGCCGCGGAGTGCTGCGCCGCCAGCGCCCGCCGGACGGAGTCGGTGACGACGTTCACCTGGGGCAGGTCGGCCAGCGCGGCGCGCGCGGCCCGCGTCGCCGAGCGCGAGGTGTCGACGGTCACCACCCGCCCCGAGGACCCCACCGCGTCGGCGAGCGCGGCGGCGAAAACCCCCGCGCCGCCGTAGAGATCCCACACGGTCATGCCCACACTCGGTTGCGCCCAATCGACCACCAGGCCGCTGTAGACGCGCGCCGCGTCCCGATGCGCCTGCCAGAACGCCGTGACCGGCGCCCGCCAGCTGCGGGCGCCCACCCGCTGCACCGCCTCGTAGCCGCCCTCGACCACCGTGGTCTGGATCCGCCGGCCGCGCCGCACGGCGCACACGACGTGGCGCTCGCCGTCGTCGTCGACGGCGACGTGCAGCTGCGCGTGCGGGGGCCACTGCGCCTCGGAGAGCCCATCCAGCATGCCGGGCGGCAGCTGCGCGCAACGCAGGTCGGTGACCAACTCGTCGCTGTGGTAGCGGTGGAAGCCCGGCTTACGATCCTCGCCCACCTCCAGCCGGACCCGGGTGCGCCAACCGGTGGGCCCGGACTCGGAAAGCGGTTCCGCCTCGCCGCTCCAGTCGTGCCCGCCCAGCCGGGACAGCTGGTTGGCGACGACTTGGGCCTTGAGCGCCCGGGCCGCCTCCGGGATGACAAACGCCAAATCGCAGCAGCCCGCACCGTCGGCCCCGGCGATCGGGCACAGCGAATCGACGCGGTCATCCGACGACTCGATCACCTCGACAACCTGGGCGTGCCAATAGGAATCGCGCTCGGAGGTGACCCGCACCCGCACCCGCTCGCCGGGCAGCGCGTAGCGCACGAACACGACCCGGCCCTCGTGGTGCGCCACGCAACTCCCCCCGTTGGCCGGAGGCCCGGTGACCAGCGTCAGCTCGGTGCTCAATCGAAAATTCCACGACGGGCGTCGCCGGGCGCCGCGTGCGGGTGGAACGCCTTGAGTCGCTCCGACGAATTCAATTGCCAGGGAACCGAAGTCACCATCACATTGGGCATGAACAACAACCGGCCCTTGAGCCGCAACGCGCTTTGGTTGTGCAGCACCTGCTCCCACCAATGGCCCACCACATACTCGGGGATGAACACCGTTACCACGGTGCGCGGCGACTCCTTACTGACCCGTTTGACGTAATCGAGTATCGGGCGGGTGATTTCACGGTACGGCGACGCAATGACCTTGAGCGGCACACTGATATCGCTTTCCTCCCATCGGTGCACCAGTTCGCGCGTTTCGGCGTCGTCGACGCTGACCGTGAGGGCCTCGAGCGCATCGGGACGGGTGGCGCGCGCGTAGGCCAGCGCGCGCAGGGTCGGCAGGTGCAGCTTGGACACCAGCACCAGCGCGTGATTGCGGCTGGGCAGTACCACGTCGTGTTCGGCGGCCTCCTGCTCCTCCAATTCCCGGCCGACGGTGTGGTAGTGCCGGTGAATCATTTTCATGATGATGAACAGCAAGCTCATCGCGAAAAGGGCGATCCAGGCCCCGGCGAGGAACTTGGTGACCAGCACGACCACCAACACCGCGCCGGTGGAAAGCAAGCCGACCGTGTTGACCACCCGCGAGCGCACCATCTTGCGCCGGACCCGCGGATCGGTCTCGGTGCGCAGCAACCGGGTCCAGTGCCGGACCATGCCGATCTGGCTCAGTGTGAAGGAGATGAACACGCCGACGATGTACAGCTGAATCAGCGCGGTGAGCTCCGCACGGAACGCGATGATGGCCAAAAGGGCCGCCCCCGACAGGAACAGGATGCCGTTGGAGAACGCCAGTCGGTCCCCGCGGGTGTGCAGCTGGCGTGGAAGGTAGCTGTGTTGCGCCAGGACCGATCCGAGCACCGGGAACCCGTTGAACGCGGTGTTGGCCGCCAGCACCAGGATCAGCGCGGTCACGGTTGCGATCAGCAGGAACCCGATGTGGAAGCTGCCGAACACAGCCTGCGCGAGCTGCGTGACGAGAGTCTTCTGGTAGTAGTTCGGCGGCGTGCCCCCCAGCTGTTTTGCGGGGTCATCGACGACTTGGACGCCGGTCTTCCTGGCTAGCAGGATCATGCCCATAAACAGCGTCACCGCGATTGCGCCCAGCATGAGCAGTGTGGTGGCGGCGTTGCGCGACTTGGGTTTCTGAAACGCCGGCACCCCGTTGCTGATCGCCTCCACACCGGTCAGCGCGGCGCATCCGGAGGAGAACGACCGCGCCACCAGGAATGCCAAGGCGAAACCGATGACCTTTCCGTTCTCGGCGTGCATCTGGAAGCCCGCGGATTCCGCCCGCAACGGATTGTCCAGCACGAAGATCCGGAACAGTCCCCAGCCGATCATGATGGTCAAACCGGCGATGAACGCATAGGTCGGGATGGCAAAGGCCGCCCCCGATTCGCGAACCCCGCGCAGGTTCAGCGCCATCACGAGCAGGATGGCCGCCACGCAGAAGAGCACCTTGTGTTCGGCCACGATCGGGATCGCGGAGCCGATGTTCGACATTGCCGACGCCGTCGAAACGGCAACGGTGAGAACGTAATCCACCATCAGCGCGCTGGCGACCACGAGGCCGGCGGTGTCGCCCAGGTTGGTGGTGACCACCTCGTAGTCGCCACCGCCCGACGGGTACGCGTGCACGTTCTGCCGGTAGCTGGCCACCACGACCAGCATGACCGCTGCCACCGCCAGGCCGATCCACGGGGCCAGCGTGTACGCCGCCACCCCGGCCACCGAGAGCATCAGGAAGATTTCCTCGGGCGCATAGGCCACCGAGGACAGCGCGTCCGAGGCGAACACGGGCAAGGCGATCCGCTTGGGTAGCAGGGTGTGACTCAGCCGGTCGCTGCGAAATGGCCGGCCGATGAGCAGCCGGCGCGCAGCGGTCGAAAGTTTGGACACGAGAGCCAAGAGTAAGCCCACCGGGGCTTGGTAGCGTTTCGTAGGCAACAATATTGCGGACAGACCGAATCGGCTGGCCAGCCCGGGCTGCCGATTGAACAGCACAGGACGCAGCCGAGAGGACCCCAAGTGCGCGTGGTTGTGATGGGTTGCGGCCGGGTTGGGTCTTCGCTTTCCGATGCGCTCTCCCGGATCGGCCACGACGTGGCCGTCATCGACCGCGACAGCACCGCGTTCAACCGGCTGAGCCCGGAGTTCGCCGGCGAGCGGGTGCTGGGCCAGGGCTTCGACCGGGACGTGCTCCTCAGCGCGGGCATCGAGGGAGCCGACGCGTTCGCCGCGGTCTCGTCCGGGGACAACTCGAACATCATCTCGGCCCGGCTGGCCCGGGAGACTTTCGGCGTGCAGCGCGTCGTCGCCAGGATCTACGACGCCAAGCGCGCCGAGGTCTACGAGCGGCTCGGCATTCCGACGATCGCCACCGTGCCGTGGACCACCGATCGCCTGCTCAACGCGCTCACCCGGGAAAGCGAGACCGCCAAATGGCGCGATCCGACCGGCACCGTCGCGGTGGCCGAGGTCGATCTGCACGAGGACTGGGTGGGGCACCGGGTCACCGACCTGCAACAGGCCACCGGTGCGCGGGTGGCGTTTTTGATCCGGTTCGGCACCGGTGTGTTGCCGGAACCGAAGACCGTGATCCAGGCCGGCGACAAGGTCTACATCGCGGCGATTTCCGGCCGCTCCGCCGAGGCGGTGGCCATTGCGGCTTTGCCCCCCAGTGAGGACCTCGAGGCGGGAGCCGACAAGTGAAAGTAGCCGTCGCCGGGGCCGGCGCGGTCGGCCGGTCGGTCACCCGCGAGCTGATCGAGAACAACCACGACGTCACCCTGATCGAACGCAACCCCGACCACGTCGACGTCGACGCGATCCCGGCCGCGCACTGGCGCCTGGGCGACACCTGCGAGCTGAGCCTGCTGCAGTCGATACACCTGGAGGATTTCGACGTGGTCGTCGCCGCGACCGGCGACGACAAGGTCAACGTGGTGCTCAGCCTGTTGGCCAAGACCGAGTTCGCCGTGCCGCGGGTGGTGGCCCGGGTGAACGATCCCCGCAACGAATGGCTGTTCACCGACGCGTGGGGAGTGGACGTGGCGGTGTCCACGCCGCGGATGCTGGCCTCGCTGATCGAGGAGGCGGTGGCCGTCGGAGATCTGGTGCGGCTCATGGAATTCCGCCGCGGCCAGGCCAACCTGGTGGAGATCACCCTGCCCGACGACACGCCGTGGGGCGGCAAGCCGGTGCGCCGGCTGCAGCTGCCCCGGGACGCGGCGCTGGTGACCATCCTGCGCGGCCCGCGCGTCATCGTGCCGGAGGCCGACGAGCCGCTCGAAGGCGGCGACGAACTCCTCTTCGTGGCGGTCGCCGAGGCCGAAGAGGAGCTGCAGAAGCTGCTGCTGCCGGCCACGGAGCCCGGCGACTGACTGCCTCGATGGTGGCGACCCGTCCCCCAACTCCGCGGGGGTACCCCCAGCGCGCGGCTACGCCGCGCTTGCGATCGCCACTAGTCGGTCACCCGTTCGGCGGCGGCGGGCTCCTCGGCGGGCATCGCCCGCTGCGCGGCCTTGATCGCCGCGAAGGTCGCCAGCGCGGCCAGCACGGTCAGCGGCCAGCCCATCCCGATGCGGGCCACACCCAGCCAACCGGTCTGGTCGGCGTCGTAGAGGATGCGCTGGACCACGAAGCGGGCGCCGAACACCAGCACCCAGCACACGGTGGCGACGTCGAACGCGTAGACGGCCCGGGGCACGGCGCGCCACGCGCGATCGCGCCCGGTGGCCCAGCTCCAGGCGTAGCCGACCAGGGGCCGACGGATCAGCACCGAAGCCGCGAACAGCACCGCCCACAGCAGCGACATCCAGATGCCCAGCAGGAAGTAGCCCTTGGACTGCCCCACCGCGTAAGCAATCAGCGCGCAGACGGCGACGCCGATGAACCCGGAGAACGCCGGCTGGGTGGATTCGCGCCGGATCAGCCGCCACAGCAAGACCAGCGCGGCGGCGCCCAGCGCGGCGCCGATGGCGGGCAGCAGACCGGACAGGCCGGAAACCACCACGAAGATCACCACGGGCAGCGAAGAGTAGATGACGCCACTGAGCCCGCCGGCCTGTTCCAGCAGGCGTTCCGGGCTCACGCGGGCAGCGTCACGGGTGTGCCCCGATTCGGCGGGGACCGTCACCGTTGAATTTCGTAGTGCGGGTTGTAGATCGCCTTGGTGCCGTTGTCCAGCTTGCCCAGCCGGCCCCGGACCCGCAGCGTGCGGCCCGAGTCGATGCCGGGAATGCGGCGCTGGCCCAACCACACCAGGGTGACGGTGTCGGTGCCGTCGAACAGTTCGGCGCGGACCCCGCCGGAGCAACCCTTGCCGTTGGTTTCCACGCTGCGCAGCGTGCCGACCATGGTGACCTCCTGGCCACGCTCGCAGTCGATCGCACGCTGCGCGCCCGCGCTATCGACTTCGTCGGACAATTCTTCGGAGTCGAGCTGCTCCGGGTCCTCCGTCAACCGACGGGTGAGCCGGCGCAAATATCCTTGGGCCCCCATGGCCACTCCTGACGATGCTGTGTAAGCCTCGGTGCTTCCTCCATGCCAACGGACACCGTAGACCTCTTGGTTCCCGGGCGCCAACCGAGCCAAACGCGGTGTTGGACCGCTTATGCCGGCCGGGCAATATCGAGGGGTGGCTGTCGATCTGCGGGGCGTCGCGACGGTGCTGCTGCCGGGCACCGGCTCCGACGACGACTACGTCTACCGGGCGTTTTCTCNGGCCTGTCTGGCCGCCCTCGCCGAGCTGTAGTGGTTAACCGCCGGTGGTGGTGCGCAGCTGCTGCATGGCCGACCCCTCGGCGCTGCGGCGGGCGGCCGGCTCGGGCGGCGGTTCCCCCTCGGGCTGCTCGCCCTGCGCTTCGGTTTGTTGGGCGGCCTGCTGGGCGGCCGCGGCGGCCCGCAGCTGTTCGGCCATCGGCTCGGGCAGCTGCACGGGCAACGGCGTCCGCACCGGCAGCGGGGTGTCGCCGCGGCGAACCACGGTGTCCGCCAAGGCCGCACGCGCCTCCTGGTCCAACGCTTCCATGGTTTCGTGCGCGCCGTTGATGACGCAGCGGATCATCCAGCGGTAGCCGTCTACCCCGATGAACCGCACCACGCCGGTGGCGGTGCCGACCACCTCGCGCCCCCACGGGCCGTCCTTGATGCTGACCTTGGCCGAGTCCTTGCGCAGCGACTCGGCGAGCTCCGCGGCCACCTCGCGCCACAGGCCGCCCGTCTTGGGCGCGGCGTAGGCGGCGATCGTGAAACGGCCGTTTGGCGTGACCACCCACACCGCGCTGGGGACGCCGGTCTCGGTCAGCTCGACCTGTAGTTGGCCGGCCTCCGGCATGGGAATCAGCACCGAGCCCAGGTCGAGCCGCGCCAGTTCGGCGACCGCGGGATCGTCGAAGTCGTCGATGTCGAACGGGCCCTCGAGCTCGTCGGACTCCTCGGGGGGAGCCTGGGCCTCGACGTCGTCCGTGGGGTCGCCGTCGCCTTTGTCTGCGCGCTTACCGAATGCCGCCATCACAAACTCGCATGTCCTCCGGAGGAACCGTGACCACCGTCGCCACGGGATGTTTCGGCCAGCCCGGCCTCGTCGAACGACGACACCTCGACCAGCTCCACCAACTCGACCCGCTGCACCAGCAATTGGGCGATCCGGTCGCCGCGGTGCACCACGATCGGCTCGTCCGGATCGAGATTGATCAGCGCGACCTTGATCTCGCCGCGGTAGCCGGCGTCGATGGTGCCCGGGCTGTTGACGATCGAAAGCCCAACGCGCGCAGCCAATCCCGAGCGCGGGTGCACCAGACCCACCATCCCGAAGGGAATGGCCACCGCGACGCCCGTTCGCACCAGGGCGCGACGCCCAGGGTCTAACTTGACGTCTTCGGCGCTGAACAGATCGACCCCGGCGTCGCCGTCGTGGGCGCGAGCAGGCAGCGGCAATTCGGGATCGAGGCGGACAATGGCCAGACTGGTCGACACGGGGCCACAGACTACCCTTGACCGCGTGTCTGCAACGCGCGTCGCGCCGCACAGCGTGCGATATCGCGAACGACTGTGGGTGCCGTGGTGGTGGTGGCCACTGGCTTTCGGGCTCGCGGCGCTGATCGCGTTCGAAGTCAACCTCGGTGTTCGCTCGCTGCCCGACTGGCTGCCGTACGCAACGCTGTTCGTGGTGGCCACCGGTGCGCTGCTGTGGCTGGGCCGGGTCGAGATCCGTGTCACCGAAGACTCGTCCGCTCCGTGCGGGGTCCAACTGTGGGCCGGCGAGGCGCATCTACCGGTCAACGTGATCGCCCGGTCAGCCGAGATAGCGCCGTCGGCGAAGTCGGCAGCCCTGGGCCGCCAGCTCGACCCGGCCGCCTACGTGCTGCACCGGGCATGGGTCGGCCCGATGGTGCTGGTGGTCCTCGATGACCCAGACGACCCGACGCCGTACTGGCTGGTGAGCTGCCGTCACCCGGAGCGGGTGCTGTCGGCATTGCGCAGTTGACCGATCAGGCCGCGCAGTCGGTACAGATCATCACGCCGTTCTTCTCGCTGGCGAGACGGCTGCGGTGTTGCACCAAAAAGCAGCTCGAGCAGGTGAACTCGTCGGCCTGCTTCGGGATGACGCGTACGGACAGCTCTTCTCCGGAAAGGTCGGCGCCGGGCAGTTCGAAATTCTCCGCTGATTCGGATTCGTCGACGTCGACGACGGCCGAGGCCGCCTCGTTGCGTCGTGCTTTGAGCTCCTCCAGCGAGTCTTCCGAAACGTCGTCGGTCTCGGTACGCCGCGGAGCGTCGTAGTCGGTAGGCATATCTCTCCCCTGCCCTATCCCCTCTAACAGGCCTCGTTTATCCCAAGCAACGCTTTGTACCAGCGTCGAACGCATCCACCAAACGATTCGTGCCCGTATCGCGTGCCATTAGTGTGTGATTTACGTCACACCCCCGGATTGACCCTTGCCTCGAGTCTTAAACAGTGCCTTTAGAGTGCACGTGTGGTCGCACAGATTACCGAAGGTACCGCTTTTGACAAGCACGGGAGGCCTTTCCGGCGGCGCAATCCCCGGCCCGCGATCGTGGTGCTCGCCCTGTTGGTGGTGGCCAGCGGCGTGGTGTGGACCGTGGCGCTGACGCGACCGGCGAAGGTGCACGAGGCCGTGGTCTGCAACCCGCCGCCGCAGCCGCCCGGGTCCACCGCCCCCCAACTCGGCGAACAGGTGTCGCGCAGCGCCATGGCCGACGTCACCCCCGCCAAACTCGCCGACACCAAGGTCCGCGTCCTCAACGCCAGCGGTCGCGGCGGGCAGGCCGGCGATGTCGCGGGCGCCATGAAGGACCTGGGCTTCGCGCAGCCCACCGCCGCCAACGACCCCGTCTACGCCGGCGCCAGGCTGAACTGCCAAGGGCAGATCCGCTTCGGTACGGCCGGGCAGGCCACCGCGGCCGCGGTCTGGCTGGTGGCGCCGTGCACGGAATTGTTCAACGACAGCCGCGCCGACGATTCGGTCGACCTGGCCATCGGCACGGAGTTCACCGCGCTGGCCCACAACGACGACGTCGATGCGGTGCTCGCCAGCCTGAAGCCCGGCGCCACCGAGCCGTCGGATCCCGCACTGCTGCAAAAGATCCACTCCAGCAGCTGCTGATACTCGCTCACTCCGGCAGCGGCGTTAGGCCATTGAACCGATCCAGGGCGGCCAACAGCTCGTCGGCGATCCCGGGGGCGGCGGCCACCACCAATCCCGCGCTGCCCGACGGGCCGTCCGGCTCGGTCACCAACACGCGGGCCCCCGCCTCGGCCGCGATCAGCGCGCCCGCGGCGCGGTCCCACACCTGCAGCCCGTGCTCGTAGAAGGCGTCGAGCCGGCCCGCCGCGACCATGCACAGGTCCAGCGCCGCCGAACCGATGCGGCGCACGTCGCGCACCTCCGGCAGCAGCTGCGCGACCAAGGCCGCCTGGCTCGCGCGGCGCCGCCGCGAGTAGCCAAAACCGGTGCCCAGCAACGCCATCGACAAATCGTCGACCGCGGCGCACCGCAACGATTCCGTCCCCCCCTCGTCGCTGACGTGCGCGCCAAGACCGGTCGCGGCCGAGTACACCCGGCCGCCGACGACATCGGCGACCGCGCCCGCCACCGACACGCCGTCGATCTGGGCGCCCACCGACACCGCGTAGGCGGGGATGCCGTAGACGAAATTCACCGTGCCGTCGATGGGATCGAGCACCCAGGTGACCGCGCCGGCCAAAACGGCCCCGCCGCCGGCCGGCCCACCGCCCTCCTCGCCCAGTATCGGGTCACCGGGCCGCAGTTGGGCCAACCGATCCCGCAGTAGCCGCTCGGCCTCGGTGTCGACCACGGTCACGGGATCGGTTGGCGTGGTCTTCGACCGCACCGCGCCGCTCCCCGCCGCCGAACGGCTCGCCGCGCGGCCGCCGAACACCTCCGCGCGGCGGCGGCGCACGAACTCGGCGGCCTCTTCGGCCAGCTTCTCGGCCACGGAACGCAGCTGCGCGGGGTCGTTGTCGGGTCGGGTCACCGGTCCATCGCATCACAGACACCACGGCCGCGCAGACCGCCAACCGGCGTCCTCGCCGGGCTAAGGTGGGCGGACAGGCCAAGTCTCGCCGAGGAGTTTCGATGACCAGCACCGACTCGACCACGGACACGCCACTGATAACGGTCGCCGGCAAGCCGCAGCGCCGCGGGTTCGGTATCGACGTCGGGGGCAGCGGCATCAAGGGCGGCATCGTCGACATGGACACCGGGCTGCTGATCGGCGAGCGGATCAAACTGTTGACCCCGCAACCGGCCACCCCGTCGGCGGTCGCCAAGACCATCGCCGAGGTCGTCCGCGGGTTCGGCTGGTCCGGCCCCCTGGGGGTGACCTATCCCGGCGTCGTCACCCACGGCGTCGTGCAGACGGCCGCCAACGTCGACAGGGCCTGGATCGGGACCAACGCGCGCGACGTCATCAGCGCCGAATTGGACGGCCAGGAGGTCGTGATCCTCAACGACGCCGACGCGGCCGGGCTGGCCGAGGAGCACTACGGCGCGGGCAGGAATCGGTCCGGCCTGGTGGTGCTGCTGACGTTCGGCACCGGGATCGGCTCCGCGGTCATCCACAACGGGACGCTGATACCCAACACCGAGTTCGGGCACCTCGAAGTGGGCGGCAAGGAAGCCGAGCTGCGGGCGGCGTCGTCGGTCAAGGAGCGCAACGGCTGGAGCTACGAAAAGTGGACCAAGCAGGTCACACGGGTGCTGGTGGCCATCGAGAACGCGATCTGGCCGGACCTGTTCATCGCGGGCGGCGGGATCAGCCGCAAGGCCGACAAGTGGCTCCCGCTGCTGGAAAACCGGACCCCGGTGGTGGCCGCCGCCCTGCAGAACACCGCCGGCATCGTGGGCGCGGCGATGGCGGCCACTTCGGATGTGACTCACTGAATTTTGGCCGGTAGCCGGGTGCGGGCGGCCGCTGTCGTTACAATGGTCCTCGGCGACCGCCCGACTGAAAGCGTGCAACCACACACACGCCGATATCAACGCCGACATTCGACATAGCAGACACTTTCGGTTCACCATGCCCATACCCACCGAAAGTGCGTCCAAACGAAGGGGTGTAAGTGGCACCGAGCAAGGCAAGTGCGGCAACCGACCAGCCGGTGAAACGCACCGCCACGAAGTCTCCGTCGTCCCCCGCTAAGCGACCGGCCGCGAAGGCCTCCAACGGCGCCGCCCCCACGAAAGGGGCCCCCAAGACGGCACCGCGGACCACCAAGGCCACCAAGGCGCACGAGGCCCCACCCGCGGCTGAGACCGCGAAGAAGACCCGCACCCCGGCCAAGGCCGCGGGCGCCAAGGCGCCGTCTGCCCGCGGAACGAAGGCGGCGGCCAAAGCCGCTCCGGAGGACGCCGACGCCAGCCTGGAGGTCATCGACACCGACGCCGCGGTCGAGGATCTCGACGCCGAACCCGACCTCGAGGCTGAGCCCGTCGAAGACCTCGACATCGACGCCGAAGACCTCAATCTCGACGACCTCGAGGACGTGGCCCCCGAAGGCGAGGACCCCGAGCTCGAGGTGGCCGACGCCGAGGACGGCGAGGAGGACGCGCCGGCGAAGCCCGCCGCCAAGGCCGCGACGGCGGCCGAAGAGGACGAGGACATCGCCGAGCCTTCCGAAAAGGACAAGGCCTCCGGCGATTTCGTCTGGGACGAGGACGAATCCGAGGCGCTGCGTCAGGCCCGCAAGGACGCCGAGCTCACCGCGTCC
Organism: Mycobacterium interjectum; assembly: GCF_900078675.2. Lineage (GTDB taxonomy): Bacteria > Actinomycetota > Actinomycetes > Mycobacteriales > Mycobacteriaceae > Mycobacterium > Mycobacterium interjectum. Next base: position 253,293 of record NZ_LT546237.1, on the reverse strand, counting down.
GCGGACTCCGTTCGCGCGTACCTCAAGCAGATCGGCAAGGTGGCACTGCTCAACGCCGAGGAAGAGGTCGAACTCGCCAAGCGGATCGAAGCCGGGCTGTACGCCACGCAGCTGATGAGCGAGCATGCCGAGCGCGGCGACAAGCTGCCCGCCGCCCAGCGCCGCGACATGATGTGGATCTGCCGCGACGGCGACCGCGCGAAGAACCATCTGCTGGAAGCCAACCTGCGGCTGGTGGTTTCGCTGGCCAAGCGCTACACGGGCCGCGGCATGGCCTTCCTCGACCTGATCCAGGAAGGCAACCTGGGCCTGATCCGCGCGGTCGAAAAGTTTGACTACACAAAGGGATACAAGTTCTCCACCTACGCCACGTGGTGGATCCGCCAGGCCATCACCCGGGCCATGGCCGATCAGGCGCGTACCATCCGCATCCCGGTCCACATGGTCGAGGTGATCAACAAGCTGGGCCGCATCCAGCGCGAGCTGCTTCAGGATCTGGGCCGCGAGCCCACGCCCGAGGAGCTGGCCAAGGAGATGGACATCACCCCCGAGAAGGTCCTCGAGATCCAGCAATACGCGCGCGAGCCGATCTCCTTGGACCAGACCATCGGCGACGAGGGCGACAGCCAGCTCGGCGACTTCATCGAAGACAGCGAAGCGGTGGTGGCAGTCGACGCGGTGTCGTTCACTCTGCTGCAGGATCAGCTGCAGTCCGTGCTGGAGACGCTGTCGGAGCGCGAAGCCGGCGTGGTGCGGCTGCGCTTCGGGCTGACCGACGGCCAGCCCCGCACCCTCGATGAGATCGGGCAGGTGTACGGCGTGACCCGCGAGCGCATCCGCCAGATCGAGTCCAAGACGATGTCGAAGCTGCGCCACCCCAGCCGTTCGCAGGTCCTGCGCGACTACCTGGACTGAGATTCAGCACCGCGCACCGAGCAGTTCCAGCCGTCCGCTCGGGTCGTAATACAGCTCCTGGCGGGCGATCCGGCCGCCGCGGTAGCGGTAGAGCACCACGTACGTCGAGCGCACGCGCCGCCCGCCCTGGGTCCAGTCGAAGTGCACGCGCACGAATGCCGCGTCGGCGCCGGGCGTGAGGGCGAGGTCGGTCGCCTCGTAGTGGATGTCCGAACAGGCGCGGATGGTGAGCGCGATGAACTCGAGCGTGCGCTCGATGCCGTCGATCCGGTCGGGCCAATCGAACAGGCGCACCGTCGGGCTCACGTACACCACGTCGGGCGCGTAGAGGTCGCGCGCCAGCGTCGGATCGCCGGCCGCGAACGCCCGTGCGAAGCACTCCTCCTGCGCGTGCAGCGCGTCCTCGGAGATGCCGGGCGTGGTCATCGGCAGCATGTTAGCCGAACGCGTTGGAGGCCAAGCCAAGTCGAGGCAAATTCGGGTGCGCCGCACCCCGCGCCGTCGTACTGTGACCGCATGCCAGCCAACCGCACAGTGGTCTCGTCCGGGTCCGACTACGAGTCGGCGGTCGGTTATTCGCGCGCGGTGCGGGTCGGCCCGCTCGTGGCGGTGGCCGGAACGACCGGCGCGGGAGCAGCCGGTGACATCGCCGCGCAGGCGCGAGACGCGTTGCACCGCATCGAGATTGCGCTTGCGCAGGCGGGCGCCGCGCTCACCGATGTGGTGCGCACCCGCATCTACGTCACCGATATCGCACGCTGGCCGGAGGTTGCGGCGGTGCACGCCGAGGTCTTCGGTGAGATACGCCCGGCGGCCACCATGGTCGAGGTTTCCGCGCTGATCGCGCCCGAGCTGTTGGTGGAGATCGAGGCCGACGCCTACGTGGGGGCCCGGGATGCCGGGCCGAAGGTGCCGTCGGGTCCGGGCCGATAGGCGGTGACGCCGATTACAGCGCCCACCGGCAGCGGGCCGTACAGATGCGGGAACAACATCGAGTCCGGATCCGTTGCCACCCCCGGCTCCCAGCGCACGGGCGAGTCCAGCAGGGCCGGATCGATGCGCAAGAGAACCAGGTCGTCGCGGCCTCGGTAGAGCCGGTTGGCCGGCAGGTGAACCTGCTCGGGCACCGACAGGTGGATGAATTCCGACCCGGGCGGGTCGGGGTCGATTCGGCCGCGCTCGCGGGCCCGGGACCACTGTCGGCGACCGCATAAGTGCACCAAGATGCCGGGATCGGAGGTCACAGTCGGCACCCTAGCCGGGTGCGCCGGGTAAACCAGAGGGGCTCGTGAGAAACGACACACCCGAGAACGATCGGGGAACAAGGCGAAAACCCCATACGTCTGAGAGAGTGAATGTACGAGAACGGAGAAGCCATGAATGCAACTCTGACCAGTCCCGAGCTCACCAGAGCGGACCGCTGCGATCGTTGCGGCGCCGCGGCTCGAGTCCGCGCCAAGCTGTCTTCCGGACTTGAGCTTCTCTTCTGCCAGCACCACGCGAACCAGCATGAGGCGAAACTGACCGAGCAGGACGCCGTGCTGGAGGCCAGCGCGAGCTAGTTCGCCGAACTCACCCATCGGCAATGTGGGCGGTGCGGGCAGTCATCGGTAATGCTGGACGGGTATGAGCGATCAGGTCGCGAAGCCGTCCCGCCACCACATCTGGCGAATCAGTCTGAGGACCCTGGGCAAAAGCTGGGACGATTCGATCTTCTCCGAGTCGGCGCAGGCCGGATTCTGGTCGGCGCTGTCCCTGCCGCCGCTGCTGCTGGGGCTGCTGGGTGTCCTGGCCTATGTGGCGCCCGTGTTCGGGCCGGACATGTTGCCCAGCATCGAGCACCAGGTGATTTCGACGGCCCACAGCGTGTTCTCGCCCAGCGTCGTCAACGAGATCATCGAGCCGACCATCCGGGACATCGCCAGCCACGCGCGCGGCGAGGTGGTTTCGCTGGGATTTTTGATCTCGCTGTGGGCGGGGTCGTCGGCCATCTCGGCGTTGGTGGATTCCGTCGTCGAGGCGCACGACCAGACCCCGCTGCGTCATCCCGTGCGACAGCGGTTGTTCGCACTGTTCCTGTACGTGGTGGGGCTGGTGGTCGTGGTGGTGACCGCGCCGCTGGTGGTGGTGGGCCCGCGCAAGATCTCCGAGCACATCCCGGTCGGCCTGGCCAACGTGCTGCGCTACGGGTACTACCCGCTGCTGATCCTCGGGCTGATGATCGGGGTGATGATCCTGTACCGGGTGTCGCTGCCCGTGCCGCTGCCGTCGCATCGGCTGATCTTCGGCGCGATCCTGGCAACCGCGGTCTTCGTGATCGCCACGCTGGGCCTGCGGTTCTACCTGACGTGGATCACCAGCACCGGCTACACCTACGGCGCGCTGTCCACGCCGATCGCGTTCCTGTTGTTCGCGTTTTTCGGCGGTTTCGCGATCATGATCGGCGCCGAACTCAACGCGGCCATCCAGGAGGAGTTCCCCGCGCCGAAGACGCACGCCCACCGGCTGCGCAACTGGGTGCTGGCGCGCACGCGGGCCCGCCGGCACGCGGTGGACACACCGGCGAACCCCGCGCCACCCGGTGTCGCGACCGCGGAGCCGCCGGCGTGATCAGCCCTTCTTGAGGTGCTCGTAGATCCGCTTGCACTCCGGGCAGACCGGCGAACCCGGTTTGGCCGCGCGGGTGACGGGAAACACCTCGCCGCACAGCGCCACCACATGGTTGCCCATGACCGCGCTCTCGGCGATCTTGTCCTTCTTGACGTAGTGGAAGTACTTCGGGGTATCGCTGCCGGTCCCGTCGTCGACGCGTTCGTCGGTTTCGGTGCGTTCGATCGTCTGGGTGCGCATGCCTCACATTGTGCCTCCTGACTCGCCGTTACCGGAATGGACCACTTGTGGGACAGTGGAGGGATGAAGCGCGGCGAACAGCTGGGTTTCGATGACGCGGGCCGTCCGATCCTGATCACCTCCGCCGCCCCCTCGTACGAGGAGGAGCATCGCGCGCGGGTGCGTAAGTACCTGACCCTGATGGCGTTTCGGATTCCGGCGCTGATCCTGGCCGCCGTCGCGTACGGCGCCTGGCACAACGGTCTGATCTCCCTGGCGATCGTGGCGGTCTCGGTGCCGTTGCCCTGGATGGCGGTGCTCATCGCCAACGACCGGCCACCGCGCCGCAACGACGAACCGCGGCGCTTCGACGAGCNATGGCGGTGCTCATCGCCAACGACCGGCCACCGCGCCGCAACGACGAACCGCGGCGCTTCGACGAGCCGCGCCGGCGGACTCCCCTGTTCCCCCGGGCCGAGCAGCGAGTGCTCGAGCCGCGCCGCGCCCCCGAACCGCACCCACACTCACCGACGTGGGACCACGACGACCACGATTCCCGATAAACGGCCGCCAGCCGCACTTCTCAGGACATTCTCAGGTCGTCGGCACATTTCTGCACGTCAAAGCGTGTGAGATCGCGCTGGGGTGGGAACTCCCAGGCTGGGTCTGTCGTTGAACGACTTGACAGCTACAAAGCCGAACGGGAGGTCGCTATGGCGAATGCCGGCACAAGCAGGATCGACGGCGATCTGGATGCTCAAAGCCCCGCAGCGGACCTAGTGCGCGTGTACCTCAATGGGATTGGTAAGACGGCACTACTCAACGCGGCGGGCGAGGTCGAACTGGCGAAGCGCATCGAGGCCGGTCTGTATGCCGAGCATCTGCTCGAGACCCGCAAGCGCCTCGGCGAGAACCGCAAGCGCGACCTCGAAGCCGTCGTGCGCGATGGCCAGGCAGCGCGGCGACACCTGCTGGAAGCGAACCTGCGCCTGGTGGTTTCGCTGGCCAAGCGCTACACGGGCCGCGGCATGCCGTTGCTGGACCTCATCCAGGAGGGCAACCTGGGCCTGATCCGGGCGATGGAGAAGTTCGACTACACAAAGGGTTTCAAGTTCTCCACGTACGCGACGTGGTGGATCCGCCAGGCGATCACCCGCGGGATGGCCGACCAGAGCCGCACCATCCGCCTGCCCGTCCACCTGGTCGAGCAGGTCAACAAGCTGGCGCGGATCAAGCGGGAGATGCACCAGAACCTGGGACGTGAGGCCACCGACGAGGAACTGGCCGCGGAATCCGGCATCCCGATCGAGAAGATCAACGACCTGCTGGAGCACAGCCGCGACCCGGTGAGCCTCGACATGCCCGTCGGCTCCGAGGAAGAGGCCCCGCTGGGCGACTTCATCGAGGACGCCGAGGCGATGTCCGCGGAGAACGCGGTGATCGCCGAGCTGCTGCACACCGACATCCGCAGCGTCCTGGCCACTCTCGACGAGCGCGAGCACCAGGTGATCCGGCTGCGCTTCGGCCTGGACGACGGCCAGCCGCGCACCCTGGACCAGATCGGCAAGCTGTTCGGGCTGTCCCGCGAGCGGGTCCGCCAGATCGAGCGCGACGTGATGTCCAAGCTGCGCAATGGCGAGCGCGCCGACCGGCTGCGGTCGTACGCGAGCTGAGGCCCCCCACTAGGTAGATCGCGGCGACCCGCGGCGCCCGGCCGACGCCGCGCTCGCGATCGCCGCCAGAGCCAAACAGCCAGAGACGGTATGCCCGCCGCGTCACGCGGCGGGCATACTGCTTGCCGGGGACGCGTTACACCCATTCGCGCAGCTTGCCAAGTAGACTCGGCGTCAATGGAGGGTGCTGGATGAACGAGCTGGTTGATACCACCGAGATGTACCTGCGAACCATCTACGACCTCGAGGAAGAGGGCGTGACGCCGCTGCGCGCCCGGATCGCCGAACGGCTCGAGCAGAGCGGTCCGACCGTCAGCCAGACCGTGTCCCGCATGGAGCGGGACGGGCTCCTCCACGTCGCCGGGGACCGCCACCTGGAGCTCACCGACAAGGGCCGGGCGCTGGCCATCGCCGTGATGCGCAAGCACCGCCTGGCCGAACGACTGCTCGTCGACGTCATCGGGGTGCCGTGGGAGGAAGTGCACGCCGAGGCATGCCGGTGGGAACACGTGATGAGCGAGGAGGTCGAACGCCGGCTGGTCAAGGTGCTCAACAACCCGACCACTTCCCCGTTCGGCAACCCGATTCCGGGTCTGTTGGACCTTGGCGTGGGCCCGGATTCCGGCTCCGGCGAGGCCAACCTGGTCCGGCTGACCGAGCTGCCCGCCGGATCGCCGGTCGCGGTGGTCGTCCGGCAGCTCACCGAACACGTCCAGGGGGACATCGACCTGATCACCCGGCTGAAGGACGCCGGCGTGGTGCCCAACGCGCGGGTGACCGTCGAGACCAGCCCGGGCGGGGGCGGGGTCACCATCCTCATCCCGGGCCACGAGAACGTCACCCTGCCGCACGAGATGGCCCACGCCGTCAAGGTCGAGAAGGTCTGAGANGCGCCGCAGCGGTCCACGCAATGCCAGCGGCCGCCGAGGGCCACCCGGTCCACCACGTGCGCGGCCCACAGCTGAATGTCGTGCTGCGCCAAGGCGTCTGCGAGCACCGCGCACAGCTGCCGGTGTTCCTCGTTGCACCCGGGGCAGTGCGCGCCGTCGGCGTCGACGATCACCGCGATCACGGCCTCGGGTTCGGCGGCGGCCGCGATCGCGGCCAGGTGGCCCACCCGGTCGGTCACCTCCTCGGACAGATCGACCCGCAGCACGGACCCCATTTCGCCGCCGTCCAGCGACACCAAGACCAGTGAATTCTCCGGAACGAAGCCGAGAACGGCCGGTAGCGCGGCGATCAGCGCCCCGGGGCGGTTGAGCTCGAAATCAGGTTGATGCGTCGTCATGGGCACCAACGCTGACGGCCGACACCGTCAGGCCGTGCCCGCGCGACGGGAGCGCGCCGCTCGTCTGTGGAGAAAGTCTGGACTGTGGGCCTTATCGTCTATCTCATGGGTTCGATGCAGGAGTACGACATGGTCGTCATCGGTTCGGGACCGGGCGGCCAGAAGGCCGCCATCGCCTCGGCCAAGCTGGGCAAATCCGTCGCCATCATTGAACGCGGCCGGATGCTTGGCGGCGTCTGCGTCAACACGGGCACGATCCCGTCAAAGACGTTGCGCGAGGCGGTTCTTTACCTCACCGGGATGAACCAGCGCGAGCTCTACGGGGCCAGTTACCGCGTCAAGGACCGGATCACCCCGGGCGACCTGCTGGCGCGGACCCAACACGTGATCGGCAAGGAAGTCGACGTGGTGCGCAACCAGCTGATGCGCAACCGGATCGACCTGCTGGTCGGTCACGGCCGCTTCGTCGACCCGCACACCATCGTCGTGGAAGACCCGGGCCGCCGCGAAATGACCACTGTCAGCGGCGAATACGTCGTCATCGCCACCGGCACCCGGCCGGCGCGGCCGTCCGGCGTGGAGTTCGACGAGGACCGGGTGCTCGACTCCGACGGGATCCTCGATCTCAAGACGCTGCCGGGCTCGATGGTCGTCGTCGGCGCCGGCGTGATCGGCATCGAGTACGCGTCCATGTTCGCCGCCCTGGGCACCAAGGTCACGGTCGTCGAAAAGCGCGACGACATGCTGGACTTCTGCGACCCCGAGGTGGTCGAGGCGCTCAAGTTCCACCTGCGCGACCTGGCGGTGACGTTCCGGTTCGGCGAGGAGGTCACCGCCGTCGACGTCGGCGCCGCGGGCACCGTCACCACGCTGGCCAGCGGCAAGCAGATTCCCGCCGAGACCGTCATGTACTCCGCCGGCCGCCAGGGCCAGACCGATCACCTCGACCTGGAAAACGCCGGCATCGAGGTCGAGGGGCGCGGGCGGATCTGGGTCGACGACAAGTTCAGGACCAAGGTGGAGCACATCTACGCCGTCGGCGACGTCATCGGGTTCCCCGCCCTGGCCGCGACCTCGATGGAACAGGGCCGGCTCGCCGCCTACCACGCGTTCGGGGAAGCGTGCGATGGCATCACCGACCTGCAGCCCATCGGCATCTATTCGATCCCCGAGATCTCCTACGTCGGGGCCACCGAGGTGGAGCTGACCAAGAGCTCGGTCCCCTACGAGGTGGGGGTGGCGCGATACAAGGAGCTGGCCCGCGGCCAGATCGCCGGCGACTCCTACGGGATGCTCAAGCTGCTGGTGTCCACCGAGGACCGCAAGCTGCTCGGGGTGCACATCTTCGGCACCAGCGCCACCGAGATGGTGCACATCGGGCAGGCCGTGATGGGCTGCGGCGGCACCGTCGACTACCTGGTCGACGCGGTGTTCAACTATCCGACCTTCTCCGAGGCCTACAAGGTCGCGGCGCTGGACGTGACCAACAAGATGCGGGCGCTGTCCCAGTTCCGCCGCTGACTCAGCAGCTGTCGTCGAGGTCGTTGGGCACCGGGTCGCCCGGACCGCCGGCCTCGGCGCGGGCCAGCAACTGCGCGGTCTGGGCGTCGAACGGCGCCGAGTACGACACGTTGGGGGCGCACCCGCCGCGCTCGAAACCGCCGATCACCCCGGTGAGCGTGGTGCCGCTGACCCACGGCGCGCCGCTGGTGCCGTCCACCAGCCCCTCGCACGTCAACGACGGAAATCCGCTGTCGTTGAGCGAGGTGGTGGCCTGGCAACCGATGGGCGAGCCCCCGACCCCGGCCGCGTACCCGAGCACCGTGACGTGGCTGCCCGGAGGCGGTGCGATGCCCAGCGTCAGCGCCAACCCGGCATGCGATTCGACCGAACCACCGGCGTCGTTGCTGACCCGCGCGATCGCGTAATCCGCGTGCGGGTCCTTGCCGGCGGTCCAGCGCGGATCGAGGTAAACGGCGTCGGCTCTCCAGACGTCCGCGGGCGGCGGCGCGGCGTCACCGGCGAACCCGGGGACGAAGGTGATCTTGGCGGCTCCCGCCAGGCAGTGCGCCGCCGTCATCACCAGGTTCCCGGCCCCCGAATGCACCACCGCACCCGTGCACACGTGCAGGGGGCCGTCGTTGATGAAGATCGCGCCGACCCGCCTGTCCGGGTCGACGGGACGCGCGACGGCCCGCTGCTGGGGCTGGCTGAGCCGTTGCACCGGCGCGGTCGCCACGTCGGCGGAGACGATCGGGCGCGCGGCGGGCTCGGCGGGCCTGGTGCACGACGTCAACAACGTCGCCAGGCCAACCCCCGAGCAAAGCAGCACCGTCGATATGCGCATTTGGTGTCCATCATGCCTGACCATGGGGCGGCGGGCCGAGTTGAACCCGCCGGGACGCTCCGCGCCCGCTTCGGTGTTTCGTTAGGGGTGCCCGTTGATTCGGGGGACACTTGTTAGGGCACCCTGGAGAGATTCCCGAGAGGAGGAAGCCCGATGGCGCGCCATCACAGTCCGGACGACGGCGACTATCAGCCAGGCCAGCCCGGCATGTACGAGCTGGAGTTTCCGGCACCGCAGTTGTCGACGGCCGACGGCCAGGGCCCGGTGCTGGTGCACGCCTTGGAGGGCTTCTCCGACGCGGGTCACGCGATACGCCTGGCCTCCACCCATCTGAAGGCTGCGCTGGACGCCGAGCTGGTGGCGTCGTTCGCGATCGACGAACTGCTGGATTACCGCTCGCGGCGGCCGTTGATGACGTTCAAGACCGACCACTTCACCCATTACGACGACCCGGAGCTGAGCCTGTACGCGCTGCGCGACAGCGTCGGCACCCCATTTCTGCTGCTGGCCGGCATGGAGCCCGACCTGAAGTGGGAGCGTTTCATCACCGCGGTGCGCCTGCTGGCCGAGCGGCTGGGCGTGCGGCGCACCATCGGCCTGGGCACCGTCCCGATGGCCGTTCCGCACACCCGCCCGATCACGCTGACGGCGCATTCCAACAACAAGGAACTCATCTCCGACTTCCAGCCCTGGATCTCGGAGATCCAGGTTCCGGGCAGCGCGTCCAACCTGCTGGAATACCGGATGGCACAGCACGGTCACGACGTCGTCGGCTTCACCGTGCACGTCCCGCACTACCTGACCCAGACCGACTACCCCGCCGCCGCCCAGGCGCTGCTCGAGCAGGTCGCCAGGAGCGGATCGCTCGAGCTGCCGCTGTCGGCGCTGACCGAGGCCGCGGAAGAGATCCGGGCCAAAATCGACGAACAGGTCCAGGCGAGCGCGGAAGTGGCTCAAGTGGTGGCCGCGCTCGAGCGCCAGTACGATGCCTTCATCGACGCTCAGGAGAACAGGTCGTTACTGACTCGCGACGAGGACCTGCCTAGCGGCGACGAGCTTGGCGCCGAGTTCGAGCGATTCCTTGCCCAGCAGGCAGAGAAGAAGAACGACGACGACCAAACTTGAGACTCTTTAAAACGCCCACAGCCCGGGCCGACACCAAGGTTGGCGAGATGACCGAGCGCAAGCGCAAGAGCAACCTTCGCCCGGTGCGCGAAGTGACCGCGCCGACGCTCGAGTTCCGCACCATCCACGGCTACCGGCGGGCCTACCGGATCGCGGGTTCCGGCCCGGCGATCTTGCTGCTGCACGGCATCGGTGACAACTCCACCACCTGGAATGCCGTGCAGGCCAAGCTCGCCCAGCGGTTCACCGTCATCGCCCCCGACCTGCTGGGCCACGGGAAATCCGACAAGCCGCGCGCCGACTACTCGGCGGCCGCCTACGCGAACGGAATGCGCGACCTGCTGTCCGTTCTCGACATCGAGCGGGTGACGATCATCGGCCACTCGCTGGGCGGCGGGGTGGCCATGCAATTCGCCTACCAGTTCCCGCATTTGGTCGACCGGCTGATCCTGGTCGCCGCGGGCGGCGTCACCAAGGACGTCAACGTCGTCTTCCGGCTGGCCTCGTTGCCGATGGGCAGCGAGGCGCTGGCGCTGCTGCGGCTGCCGCTGGTGCTGCCGGCGGTTCAGCTGGCGGGGAAGCTGGCCGGGCTGGCGATCGGATCGACCGCGCTGGGCCACGACCTGCCCAACGTGCTGCGCATCCTCGACGACCTGCCGGAGCCGACGGCCTCGGCGGCGTTCAGCCGGACACTGCGGGCGGTGGTGGACTGGCGCGGGCAGATCGTGACGATGCTGGACCGATGTTATTTGACCGAGGCCATCCCGGTTCAGATCGTCTGGGGCACCAAGGATGTGGTGGTCCCCGTCCGGCACGCCTGGATGGCGCACGCAGCGATGCCCGGCTCGCGCCTGGAGATCTTCGAGGGCTCGGGCCACTTCCCGTTCCATGACGACCCGGCCCGCTTCATCGACGTCGTGCAGCGCTTCATCGACAGCACCCAACCCGCCCAATACGACCAGGCCGCCCTTCGCGCGCTGCTTCGCACCGGGGGCGGCGAGAAGACCGTCACCGGCCCGGCCGACACCCGCGTCGCGGTGTTGAACGCCATGGGCTCCGACGAGCGCAGCGCCACCTGATAATTGCGTTGACCCGGCCCGTACAGTCGGGGCATGGGCATCGATGTGACGGTGGTGCGCGTGTTCACCGACGCGGACGGCAATTTCGGCAATCCGCTCGGCGTGGTCCCCGAAAGCCCGGCGGCCCGGGTCGGATCCGCGGACCGGCAGCGGCTTGCGACCCAATTGGGTTACAGCGAAACGGTATTCATCGACCTTCCGGCCGCCGGCGCGACCACCGCGCACGCGAAGATTTACACTCCACGCACCGAACTTCCGTTCGCCGGGCACCCGACCGTCGGCGCGGCGTGGTGGCTGCGCGAGAACGGCTGGCCGATCAAGACGCTGCAGGTGCCGGCCGGCCTGGTGCAGGTGAGCTATCCGGGCGAGCGGACCCGGATCAGTGCCCGTTCCGAGTGGGCCCCGGAGTTGGCGATCCACGAATTCGATTCCGCGGATGACGTTTTGGGCGCCGACCCGGCCGACTTCCCGGTCGACGTCGCGCACTACCTGTGGGCCTGGGTCGATCGATCGGCGGGGTCGCTGCGTGCGCGGGGCTTCTTCGCGAACGTCGGCGTGCCGGAGGACGAGGCCACCGGGTCCGCGGCGATGCGGCTCACCGACTACCTCAGCCGCGACCTGCACATCACGCAGGGCAACGGGTCGGTCATCGAAACCACGTGGAACGCCGAGGGCTGGGTGGGCGTGGCGGGGCGCGTCGTCAACGACGGTGTCAGGCAGGTCGACTGACGCGCGGTTCAGCGCTGCCGGTGCAGGACCGCGTCGAGGTGATCCTGCAGGGGCCGGCCCACCGCGCCCATCCGCACGGAGTAGGACAGCTCGTCGCCGTCGATGCGGAACGAACGGCCAAGCGCGGTCACCTCTTTGGCGGTCGGGGTCAGCCCGATCGATCCGCCGGCACTCGTCGACATCTCGACTTCGATGACGTCGCCCGCCACCGAGTAGGTGCCCACTTCGATTTCGGTGATGCCGCTGGGATGGGCCAAAACCAGCTCGACTTCGCCCGGTCGCGGCGCCCGCAGAAATCCCGTCTCGGCGTGCAGCGGTTTGCCGTCGGCGACCGCCCTGGTCTTTTGCGCGTAGGCCAAAAACGGCTTACCCACATGGGAAAACACGACTTCCTCGAAGTAGTCGAAGGGCTGGATCGTCGGGTACTTGCCCGAACCCCGACCGGCCCAGGTCCCCAGCAACGGCGCCAGCGCCTCTAGATCGGGATGCAGATCGGACGGCATGACGACAGCCTAGCGAGCGGCCGGTTCCGGATCGGTGGACACGTTGCGGTGCGCGCGCAGCGCCTCGATCTCGCGCTCGAAATCCTCTGCGGAGGAGAACGACCGGTACACCGAGGCGAATCGCAGATAGGCCACCTCGTCGAGGTCGCGCAAGGGACCCAGGATGGCCAGGCCGACCTCGTGGCTCGGCACCTCGGGCGACCCGGCGGCGCGCACGGTGTCTTCCACTTGCTGGGCAAGCAGATTCAGCGCGTCGTCGTCGACCTGGCGGCCCTGGCAGGCCCGGCGGACCCCGCTGATGACCTTTTCCCTGCTGAAGGGCTCGGTGACACCGCTGCGTTTGACGACGGCCAGCACCGCCGTTTCGACGGTGGTGAAGCGCCGCCCGCACTCGGGGCACGACCGGCGGCGCCTGATGGCCTGGCCTTCGTCGGTTTCCCGCGAGTCGATCACCCGGGAATCGGGATGGCGGCAGAACGGACAGTGCATGACCGCTCCTTCGCCGTGCTCACATCCGGGGTCGCAGAACACCCCGAGCGTACCCGTGCGCTCCCCCGCTCGGCATCGCCACCTTGTCGCGCTTCGCGCGTCAGCCGACCGGCGCGATCAGCGTCTGACCCGCGGCGACGGAGGGCGAGTTCAGGTCGTTGAGTTCGCGAATCCGCTGCGCCACCTGGCGGGCAGGCGCGTCCGGCGCCACCCGGTGGGCCACATCCTGCAGGGACTCGCCGGGTTCGACGCGCACGACGGCGAGCCGATCCGGCACCGCGGCGNCGCCGGGCGGCCTGGGCGGACCCGGCCTGCGAGAGCGCGCCAGCCCATCCCGGCCGTTGCGGAGCCCCGGCACCGGCCCGTTGACCGGGCGCCGAACGCCGCTGGTACGCGGCGCGACTGTGTGGATGATTGTCATCTGCGTTCCTCCGGTCAACTCATGCTCGCTCGTGTGTTCGACTATAGTCGCTCGTGTGTTCGATACCCGAACATTTGAGCGAAGCGTGTCGGACGAGCAAAACGCTAGAGCACGCCACCGACAACTTTCGGGGCGTGACCAATGACATGGCCTTGAAATACCCGATCGATCGAAGAGTTACACCTTTGTTATTCACCCCGCCCGGCGCCTGCTGCCGGTCAGTTTTCGCCACCGCGACACGCCAGTCGAACACATGTTTGATTCTTCGGCGCGCTGCGGCTACATTCGGTGCATGAGCGACAGCAACGACACCCCATCAAGCAGCTCGCATCCCGTGGACTCATCGCTGACCGAACGGCAGCGCACCATCCTGAACGTCATCCGCGAATCGGTCNCCGGCGTTCGACCCCATCCCGGGCAACGACGCGACCGTGCTCGGCAAAGTCGTCACGGTGATCCGCAAGGTCTAGCGCCGCTCAGTCGGCCTTGACGAAGCCGTTGGCCTGCGCGACTTCTTCGCTGGACAGCCAGAATTCGGCCAGGGTGTCGTCATAGAGCGGGCTTTCGGGCGTGTAGTACAGGCCGAAGCTCGCGCTGGCCTTGATCGGATAGCCGTCGGGTACCTGGTAGGGATCGTCCAGCGGCAGGCGGATCGTCGGGCGCCCAGCGACCGCCGGCGCCGCGCCGGCCGCTTCCGGGCCCCCGGACGGTTCCTCGTCGTCCGCGGCCGCGTGGTGTCGCCCGATGCGGGATTCGCCGCCCACCGCCAAGGCCTCGGCCGCCTCGGGACCGACGGTCTCGGGTAGCTCGGCGTCTTCCGCGGCGGCGTCCGGGTGGCCGGCCTGCTCGTAGCGCGTGTCCTCGTAGGCGACGTCCTCGTAGACGGTGTCCTCGTAGGCCGCGTCCTCGTAGGCCGCGTCCTCGTAGGCGGCGTCGTCGGCGATTTCGGGATAGCCCGCCTCGGTGAGGGCGGCCGCCGAGACGATGGGGATGGAATCCGTGTCCACCGCGTCGGGATCTTCGTCCTCGGCAACGAGGCCCTNGGCGCCGGTCACCGAGGTCGCCGGGTCGGACGCGCTGCCCGAACCCACGTATGTCCCGGTGCTCGGCCGCATCGCGGCCGGTGGGCCGATCCTCGCCGAAGAGGCGGTCGAGGACGTCTTCCCGCTGCCCCGCGAGTTGGTCGGCGAGGGCACGCTGTTTTTGCTCAAGGTGGTGGGCGACTCCATGGTCGAGGCCGCGATCTGCGACGGCGACTGGGTGGTGGTGCGTCAGCAGCACGTCGCCGACAACGGCGACGTCGTCGCGGCGATGATCGACGGCGAGGCCACCGTCAAGACGTTCAAGCGCGCGGGCGGTCAGGTGTGGCTGATGCCGCACAACCCGGCGTTCGACCCCATCCCGGGCAACGACGCGACCGTGCTCGGCAAAGTCGTCACGGTGATCCGCAAGGTCTAGCGCCGCTCAGTCGGCCTTGACGAAGCCGTTGGCCTGCGCGACTTCTTCGCTGGACAGCCAGAATTCGGCCAGGGTGTCGTCATAGAGCGGGCTTTCGGGCGTGTAGTACAGGCCGAAGCTCGCGCTGGCCTTGATCGGATAGCCGTCGGGTACCTGGTAGGGATCGTCCAGCGGCAGGCGGATCGTCGGGCGCCCAGCGACCGCCGGCGCCGCGCCGGCCGCTTCCGGGCCCCCGGACGGTTCCTCGTCGTCCGCGGCCGCGTGGTGTCGCCCGATGCGGGATTCGCCGCCCACCGCCAAGGCCTCGGCCGCCTCGGGACCGACGGTCTCGGGTAGCTCGGCGTCTTCCGCGGCGGCGTCCGGGTGGCCGGCCTGCTCGTAGCGCGTGTCCTCGTAGGCGACGTCCTCGTAGACGGTGTCCTCGTAGGCCGCGTCCTCGTAGGCCGCGTCCTCGTAGGCGGCGTCGTCGGCGATTTCGGGATAGCCCGCCTCGGTGAGGGCGGCCGCCGAGACGATGGGGATGGAATCCGTGTCCACCGCGTCGGGATCTTCGTCCTCGGCAACGAGGCCCTCATGACCCCGGCTCCAACTGACCCGCCCGGCGTCGGCCGCCGGCTGCTCTTCGGCCGGGAAGTGGTCGGTCGCGAGCTCGGCATCGTCATGCCCCCAGCGCGCGTCGGCCGGCACCCCGTAGCCGCCGTGCACGTCGCGCTCGGGCTCGTAGGCGGGGGCGGCGGCGATGGCGCCGCGGCGGGCGCGACGCCGACGCAATCCGAATGTCAGCAACGCCGACAGCAGGATCAGCACCAGCACGCCGATGGCGGCCGGCAGCCACCACCGTTGCCAGGCGAACTTCTTGCCGTGGGAGGGCATCGCCGCGGTGCTCGGCTGATTCTGCCCCGACACCTGCAGGCCGGACAGCAACGGAGCCAGGTTCGACGGCTCGGTGGCGAACGAGTTCTTCGCACGGTTCCACGAGATCTTGCCGCCGGTGAACTGCTGCGAGACGACGTCGCCGTCCACGGCCTGATCGCCGACCGGGGCACCCAGCTTGCCGCTGGGGCCGCGCAGCTTGTCCCACGCGGCCTTCATCGCGCCGCGCACCACGAATGCGCCGTGGTCGGGGGTCCAGAAGATCACCGGCTTGTCGGCCGCCGCGAAGGTGGCGATCCGGCTGGACGGGCCGAGGCCCCCGTCGGACTCGTTCGTGGTGGGGAAACCGAGGTCGCTGCCCGCCGGCCCGCCCAGTGACTCGTACTTGGCCAGGATGTCGCTCTCGAGGGCGTTCGCGCCGGTGGCCGGGTTGAAGTAGACCTTGCCGCCGGCGAAGTTCTGGGCGATCCCATCGCCGCCGATGGGATACGTTCCGCCCTGCTTGGCGCCCAGCGGGCCGGTGGCCCCGCCGGCCGCCCGCCACGCCATGTTGATGGCGGCGGCCGGGTCGATCGCCACCTGCAGGCCCTTGAGTTGGTCGGCCAGCGGCGCCGGATTGGTGGCGAACTCCTTGGTCTTGCGGTTCCAGGAGATCTCGCCGCCGCTGAACTTCTGGGAGGTGACCTCACCGTTGTAGGTTTCGTCCCCGGTCGGCGCCCCCAGCACGCCGCCCGAGCTGCCCAGCTTGTCCCAGGCCGCGTTCATCGCGCCGCGCACCACGAAGGCGCCGTGGTCGGGCGTCCAGAAGATCACCGGCTTGTCGCTTGCCGAGAAGGTGGCCACCCGGCTGTCCGGTCCGGCCAGGCCGGGAACTTCGTTGATCGTCGGGAACCCCAGATCGCTGCCGGCCGGACCGCCCAGCGCCTCGTATTTGTCCAGGATGGGGCCGTAGACGAACCTGGCACCGGTGTCGGTGGTGTAGAACATCTTGCCGCCGTCGAAGTCCAGCGCGAATCCGTCGCCGGCGGGGTAGACGTCACCCTTCCGGGCGCCCAGCGGCGAGGTGTCGCCGCCGGCCTTCTCCCAGGCCGCCATCATGGCGGCCTCGGCGTCGCCGATCGGCGACGCGGAGACGGACGGCGCCAGCAGTGCGGCCGCCAGCACCGCGGTCGCCATGCCGACCAGCGCGCGCCCGACCAGCTTGCGCATTCGACCTCTCTGCCCGTTCACCAAGCCTCCGATGGATAGGCCCCTATCCCCGGCCATGACCGCACCTAAACCCTTGACGAACCGCATTATCGCCGGGCTCGCATAACTTTGCCCCGGCCGACATGCAATGCGAAGTCAAATTGGAAATAGTACGGAAACGGAGACCGCGCCGATGTCGAAATGATGCCGGGGCGCGCCCCGGTTGCAATCGACCCCGCTCACCAGCGCCGCGATCGCCGAGGCGGCGATGTGTGACTACGCAGTCGATATACGAGAAACACATGCGCCGACGGTACGCGAGGCCGTTAGCTGGTCAGCGAACTACCCGGCGAAATGGCCGATTAGGCCATTCATTATTTGGCGGGCTAGCTAGCCGGCGGCACCCACGTTGCGCCGTGTTATCCGCGCAGGAAGTCGCGATTGTCTTGCGCCGCAACATGATTGCTAGACACCGAGGCTGCGGCCGATGATCTCTTTCATGATCTCGGTGGTGCCGCCGTAGATCGTCTGCACCCGGGCGTCGAGATAGGCTCGGGCGACCGGGTATTCGCGCATGTAGCCGTAGCCGCCGTGCAGCTGCAGGCACCGGTCGATCAGGTGCACCTGCTTTTCGGTGGAGTACCACTTGGCCATGGCGGCCTGTTCGGCGGTCAGCTTGTGGTCGAGGTGCAGGCGGACGAACTCGTCGACCATCATCCGCACCACGGTGGCCTCGGTGGCCAGTTCGGCGAGCATGAAGCGGCTGTTCTGGAAACTGCCGATCGGCTTGCCGAAGGCCTTGCGCTCCTTCGCATATTGCAGGGTCTGCTCCAGCACGCCTTCCATCGCCGCGACGGCCATGATGGCGATCGAGATCCGCTCCTGTGGCAGGTTCTGCATCAGGTAGATGAATCCCATGCCCTCCTCGCCCAGCAGGTTTTCGGCCGGGACGTGCACGTCGGTGAACGACAGCTCGGCGGTGTCCTGCGCGTCCAGGCCGATCTTGTCCAAGTGGCGGCCGCGTTCGAAGCCCTCCATGCCGCGTTCGACCACGAGCAACGAGAAGCCTTGCGCGCCTTTGTCCGGATCCGTTTGGGCGACGACGATCACCAGGTCGGAGTTGATCCCGTTGGTGATGAACGTCTTTGCGCCGTTGAGCACGTAGTGGTCGCCCTGCTTGACCGCGCGCGTCTTGATGCCCTGCAGGTCGCTGCCGGTGCCCGGCTCGGTCATGGCGATCGCGGTGATGATCTCCCCGCTGCAGAACTTGGGCAACCAGCGCTGCTTCTGCTCTTCGTTGGCCAGCGACAGCAGATACGGCGCAATGATGTCGTTGTGCAGGCCGAAGCCGATCCCGCTGTACCGGCCGCGGGTGGTCTCCTCGGTGACGATCGTGTTGTACCGGAAGTCGGAGTTGCCGCCACCGCCGTACTCCTCGGGCACCGCCATGCCCAGAAAGCCCTGCTTTCCGGCCTCCAGCCACACGCCGCGGTCGACGATCTTGGCCTTCTCCCATTCCTCGTGGTACGGCGCCACGTGGCGATCCAGGAAGCCGCGGTAGGACTCGCGGAACAATTCGTGCTCCGGCTCGAAAAGCGTGCGNGCAATTTGCAATAGTGCACGCTAAATCGGTGCGGCGCACCTGATTTAACGCTCCTGGGCGCGCCACCATTCCTCGCTGATCTCGCCGCGGGCCACCAGCACCGACGGTCCGCGCAGGTAGCTCGTGGCGTCGGTGATGGTCACCACGACGTCGCCGCCGGGCACCCGCACGGTCAGGGTTCCGGTGTCGGCCCCCGCGTCGGCCAGCGCGGCCACGGCGGCCGCGACCGTTCCGGTGCCGCACGAGCGGGTTTCGCCCACGCCGCGTTCGTGGACCCGCATCGTGACCACTCCCCCGACCGCAGCGGTGAGCACCTCGACGTTGACGCCGTCCGGGAACCGGGCGCGGTCGAACCGCACGGGCGCTCCCACGTCCAGGGCCGCGAGCCCCTCGGCGTCCAGTTGCGGGTCGACGCAGGCCAGGTGTGGGTTGCCGACGTCGATCGCCAGGCCGGTGAACCGCCTGCCGCCGACGACTGCCTCCCCACTGCCGGCCCGGTTCGCCTTGCCCATGTCGACGGTGACGTCGGCGTCGGTCTGGCCGGCGCGGTGCAGGGTGACCGGGCGCGGGCCGGCCAGCGACCCGACGACGAACTCGTCGCGCGATTCCAGGCCGCAGGCCCGCAGGTAGTGCGCGANTGCTTCATGTCCTGGACCTCGCGGCGCAGCTTGGCCATCCGTTCCCGGATGCGGCGACGGCCGGGCTCGATCTTGGTCTCACCGGGACCGCGCAAACCCACGCCGCCGCCGCTGCCACCGGCGCGGCCGCCGGCCTGCCTCGACATCGACTCGCCCCAGCCGCGCAGCCGGGGCAGCATGTACTCCATCTGGGCCAGCGACACCTGCGCTTTGCCCTCCCGGCTGGTGGCGTGCTGGGCGAAGATGTCCAGGATCAGCGCGGTGCGGTCGATGACCTTGACCTTGACGGCCTTTTCCAGCGCGGTCAGCTGCGCCGGGGACAGCTCGCCGTCGCAGATGACGGTGTCGGCGCCGGTGGCCAGGACCACCTCGCGCAGCTCGGCGGCCTTGCCGGAGCCGATGTAGGTCGACGGGTCGGGCCGATCGCGGCGCTGGATGAGCCCCTCGAGCACCTGCGACCCGGCGGTTTCGGCGAGGGCCGCGAGCTCGGCCATGCTGGCCCGGTTGTCGGCGGCGCTGCCCTCGGTCCACACGCCCACCAGCACCACGCGCTCCAGGCGCAGCTGGCGGTATTCGACCTCGGAAACGTCGGCGAGTTCGGTGGACAGCCCGGCGACCCGGCGCAGCGCCGATCGGTCTTCGAGGGCGAGTTCGCCCGCGCTGGGCTCGAGATCCGGCCGGTCGTAAAAGGGAGTTTCGGAATGTGTCATAGGCAATTTGCAATAGTGCACGCTAAATCGGTGCGGCGCACCTGATTTAACGCTCCTGGGCGNCCCAGCTCGGCGTGCAGCTCGCCCACCCCCACCTCGGCGAGCCGCCGCTCCCAGCGCGCGCGCACCGCGGGGTCGGTCGCGGGAAACGACCAGCCGTCGAGCAGGGATTGGACGTAGAGCATCGAGCCGCCCACGATCACCGGCACCGCGCCCCGGGCCATGATCGCCTCCACGTCCGCGGCGGCGGCCTGCTGATAGCGGGCGACGGTCGCCGTCTCGGTGACGTGCAGGACGTCGAGCTGATGATGGGCAATGCCGCGGCGCGCCTCGACCGGCAGCTTGGCGGTGCCGATGTCCATCCCGCGATACAGCTGCATCGCGTCGGCGTTCACGATCTNGTGACGAGAGGATGACGGCCGACGAGCCAGGCAGCACCGCTTCGCCCAGGCCGGTGCCGCGACCGGGACCGCGGCCCGGTCCCCGCCCGATGAGCCCGGGGCCACGACCCACCACCCCCTACCCGCTGGCCACGCACCCGACCAGCGACCCGCACCGGTTCGGACGCGTCGACGACGACGGCACGGTCTGGCTGATCAGCTCGGCCGGCGAGCGCATCGTCGGCTCCTGGCAGGCCGGCGATCCCGAGGCCGCCTTCGCCCACTTCGGCCGCCGATTCGACGACCTGAGCACCGAGATCACCCTCATGGAGGAACGGCTGGCCTCCGGCACCGGGGACGCGCGCAAGATCCGGGCCAACGCCTCCGCGCTGGCCGAAACGTTGCCGACCGCGACCGTGCTGGGCGACATCGACGCGCTTTCCGCCCGGCTGACCGGCCTCCTCGATCACGCCGACGCGGCCATCGCCGAAGGCCGCTCCAAACGCGAGGAGCACCGGGCCGCCCAGACCGCGCGCAAGGAGGCGCTGGCCGCCGAGGCCGAGGACCTGGGCGCCAACTCCACGCAGTGGAAGGCCGCCGGTGACCGGCTGCGGGCGATCCTCGACGAGTGGAAGACGATCAGCGGCCTGGACCGCAAAGTCGACGACGCGTTGTGGAAGCGGTATTCGGCCGCGAGGGACGCCTTCAACCGGCGGCGGGGATCCCATTTCGCCGATCTGGACCGGGAGCGCTCGGGGGTCAAGCAGTCGAAGGAACGGCTCTGCGAGCGCGCCGAAGAATTGTCCGATTCGACGGACTGGACCGCCACCAGCGCGGAATTCCGCAAGCTGCTGACCGAGTGGAAGGCGGCCGGGCGGGCGACCCGGGATGTCGATGACGCGCTGTGGCGCCGCTTCAAGGCCGCGCAGGACTCATTCTTCACCGCCCGCAACGCCGCCGCGGCGGAGAAGGACGCCGAGTTCCAGGCCAACGCCACCGCCAAGGAGGCGCTGCTGGCCGAGGCGGAAAAGCTCGACACCAGCAACCCCGACGCGGCGCGGGCGGCGCTGCGGTCCATCGCCGACAAGTGGGACGCGATCGGCAAGGTGNCGGCGGGTCGCCGGGCAGCGTGTCGCCCTTCAGGTCTCGCCCGGTGCCGGCCGCCATCGAGGCGGCCTCGCCCCGGGCCAGCGCCACCGTCGCGATGATGACCAACGCCACCGACGAGACCAGCGCAAGCGCCGCGGGCCCGCTGGCCCGAAGCGTCTCGCCGAGCACGGTAACCCCGAGCACACCTGCCACCACGGGCTTGGCCACGGTCATGGTGGGCAGGGACGAGGTGAGCGCGCCGGCGCGAAAGGCGGACTGCTGGAAAACCATCCCGCACAAAGCCACCAGCAGCCACGGCACGAACTCCGGCATGCGCAGCACGCCGCCGGGCCCCCTTTCGGCCACCTCGACGACGCCCTTCGTCAGCACCGCGAACAGCGCCAGCGACGAACCCGCCACCACCGCCAGCAGTATCGCCGCGACCGGACGGCCCTTCCAGATCCGGGCCCCCAGCACACACAGCACCAGCGTGGGACCCATCACCGCGGCCACGATCATCCACGTCGACAGCGAAGCCCGCTGCTGACCGGAGCGCGGGTCGCCGACGATGATCACGACCGCCAGCGCCGCGGCCAGCACCACCGCCCACACCCACTCCCAGCGGGTCACCCGGATGTGGGTCAGCCGCGCATAGATCGGCAGCGCGAACAGCAGCGCGGTCACCTGCAGCGCCGTCACCAACACCACCGATCCCCACGCCAGGGCGGCGGCTTGCAAGCTGTAGTTGACGATCGCCGCGAGCCCGCCCAACCACCACCGCTTGTCCCGCAACGACATCCGGAAGAGCTCGAGGTGGCCTACTTCCTGGTCGGTGATCTCCTGCGCCGAGCGCTGCCGGATCACATCGCCGACAGCGGAAGCCAGCGCCGCGCACAACGCAATCAGCGCCGCGACGTCTACTTTCGTCATGCGAACCCCCTCACCGGCGTTCCGAGCAGCATTCCCTTGGACACTGCGTGTACACGCGCTGTTCGATCAGAATTCAGCGACCACTGTAGTGCGACGGCGCCGGGCTCAGCCCCTCAGCGGCCCCGACGGCCCATCAATACTGCGCCCGCAGCAAACCGTTGTACAGCGCAACGACGGCTACCCGCGGCATCCAGCGCACCTCGCTCATCCCACCAGAAACTCCACTCGCTTCCGCCACGCTACCGGGCGGCACGGCGGCGCCCTATGACCCAAGCTGCGGTGGAACCGAACCGTTATCCGTCCCGGCGCCGCCAAGAGGTAGCGGCGCGACGCCCGCCGTCCTGCTTGAATACTGTGGGAACGAGTCGAGGAGCGAACGGGAGCCGCCACGCGCGGCAGGCGCGCGGGACATCACCGCGCAAGAGGTTTGGAAGGTGGTGACGAGAGGATGACGGCCGACGAGCCAGGCAGCACCGCTTCGCCCAGGCCGGTGCCGCGACCGGGACCGCGGCCCGGTCCCCGCCCGATGAGCCCGGGGCCACGACCCACCACCCCCTACCCGCTGGCCACGCACCCGACCAGCGACCCGCACCGGTTCGGACGCGTCGACGACGACGGCACGGTCTGGCTGATCAGCTCGGCCGGCGAGCGCATCGTCGGCTCCTGGCAGGCCGGCGATCCCGAGGCCGCCTTCGCCCACTTCGGCCGCCGATTCGACGACCTGAGCACCGAGATCACCCTCATGGAGGAACGGCTGGCCTCCGGCACCGGGGACGCGCGCAAGATCCGGGCCAACGCCTCCGCGCTGGCCGAAACGTTGCCGACCGCGACCGTGCTGGGCGACNCCGCCAGCAGCCCGGCGCCGGACGCGATCGCCGAACCCGCCAGCGCGACCCACGCCAGCGCCCAGCGCCGCGTCATCAGCGCCAGCGTCGAGCACCCCACACCGAACACCAGCGCCAGCCACGCGAACACCCGCGACGGCAGGGCCACCGCGGCGGTGCCGGCGTCGTGGCTGGAAAACAGCACGTCCCATCCCCGCACGTCGCCGGTGTGCGGCAAGGCGAACGAACCCAGCAGCACGAACACCAGGATCGCGACCACCAAAGCCCTTGGCCCGGGATCGATCTCGCGCGCCACCCGGCGTTCAACGGCCTCGATTTCGGTTCGCAAAGCGTCGATGTCTGCGTGTTCTTTCTTCATCGGGGGCACCCCAGCGGTTCTAGCGGTTGCAGCGGTTCAGTGGACGGCCCGACGGCGGGCATGCCGAGACCGATCGTGCCCGGGCGCCGCCCGGCGGCGTGCGCATCACCCGCCCGGGTGCGGCGGTGGCTGCGGATTCCCGCGTCGGCGACGAGGTGATGCGGGGCGGCGCCGGTGACGACCGCGGTGACGATGTCGCCCGGGCGGACCCCCTCGTTCGAGGTGAAGTGCACCAGCCTGCCGTCGCGGGCCCGGCCGGTCCTGCGGGCCGTGCGGGCGTCCTTGCGTCCTTCACCGGTGGCGACCAGCAATTCGACGGCCTGCCCGATCAGCGCTTGATTGCCCTGCAGCGAGATCTGCTCCTGCACCTCGACCAGCCGCTCGTAGCGTTCCTGCACAACGGCTTTCGGCAGCTGGCCGCCGAATTCGGCGGCGGGGGTGCCGGGCCGTTTGGAGTACTGGAAGGTGAACGCCGCCGCGAACCGCGCCTGCCGCACGACGTCGAGGGTGGCGGCGAAGTCCTCTTCGGTTTCGCCGGGGAATCCGACGATCAGGTCCGTGGTGATCGCCGCGTGCGGCATGGCCGCCCGGACCCGCTCGATGATCCCCAGATACCGCTCGGCGCGGTACGACCGCCGCATCGCCCGCAGCACCCGGTCGGATCCCGACTGCAGCGGCATGTGCAGGGCCGGGCAGACGTTCGGCGTCTGGGCCATCGCCTCGATGACGTCGTCGGTGAACTCGGCCGGGTGCGGCGAGGTGAACCGCACGCGTTCCAGCCCGTCGATGCGCCCGCAGGCCCGCAGCAGCTCGGCGAAGGCGCCGCGATCGCGGGGCAGCGCCGGGTCGGCGAAGGACACCCCGAAGGCGTTGACGTTCTGGCCCAGCAGGGTGACCTCCAGCACGCCGTCGGCCACCAGCGAGCGCACCTCGGCCAGGATGTCGCCCGGGCTGCGGTCGACCTCCTTGCCGCGCAGCGCCGGGACGATGCAGAACGTGCAGGAGTTGTTGCATCCCACGGAGATGGAAACCCAGGCGGCGTAGGCGGATTCGCGGGCGCTGGGCAGCGACGACGGGAACTGCTGCAGCGCCTCGGCGATCTCCACCTGCGCCGCGTTGTTGTGCCGGGCCCGGTCGAGCAGCGCCGGCAGCGATCCGATGTTGTGCGTGCCGAAGACGACATCGACCCATGGCGCCTTGCTCAGCAGCGCGTCCCGGTCCTTCTGGGCCAGGCAGCCGCCGACCGCGATCTGCATGTCGGGGTTGCCGCGCTTGCGCGGCGCCAGGTGGCTGAGGTTGCCGTACAGCTTGTTGTCGGCGTTCTCGCGGACGGCGCAGGTGTTGAAGACCACGACGTCGGCGTCGGCGCCGTCGGCGGCCCGGCGGTAACCGGCCGCCTCCAGCAGGCCTGCCAAGCGCTCGGAGTCGTGGACGTTCATCTGGCAGCCGTAGGTGCGCACCTGATAGGTGCGCGCCCCCGAAACATCTCGGGCCGCCGGCGAAGTCACGGGGGAAGTCACCCGGCCATGGTACGGCGAGCATCCGGCGGGCGAGAAACCGCACGTCACAAGGCTAGACGCAGCGGCGCTCCCGTTCGGCGGCCAGTTCGCCGAGGACCACCTCGCACGCGAGGTTTTGGCTGTAGCCGCGCCGGGCCAGCATCGCCACCAGCCGACGGCTGACTTTCGCTTCGTCGCTCAGTGTCTCGCGGCGCAGCTTGGCCCGCACCAGCTGCTCGGCGCGGTCGCGCTCGGCCCCGGCGTTGATCCCACCCAGCACCGCGCTGATCACGTCGTTGTCGACGCCCTTGCTGTGCAACTCGGCGGCCAGGGCACGCTTGCTCTTGCCCGCTCTAGCCCGGCGGGACTGCACCCACTGTTCGGCAAACTCGGCATCGTCTACCAGGCCGACGGCGGCCAGCCGGTCAAGCACCCGGTCGCTGACGTCGTCGGGGTATCCGCGTTTGGCCAGCTGACCGGACAGCTCGGCCCGCGTGCGCGATCTCGCGGTGAGCAGGCGCAGGCACAGCGCCCGCGCCTGCTCGTCGCGGGAGGGCTCAGAAATCGACGGGGGCGGGCAGGACACTGTCAGCGGAAGAGTCGTCGGTCACCACCGCGCCGATGCCGAGCTTTTCCTTGATCTTTTTCTCGATCTCGTTGGCGACGTCGGCGTTCTCCATCAGGAAGGTGCGGACGTTCTCCTTGCCCTGGCCGAGCTGCTCGCCCTCGTAGGTGAACCACGACCCGGACTTGCGGATGAAGCCCTGATCCACACCCATGTCGATCAGCGAACCCTCACGGCTGATGCCCTTGCCGTAAAGGATGTCGAACTCGGCCTGCTTGAACGGCGGCGACACCTTGTTCTTGACGACCTTGACCCGGGTGCGGTTGCCGACCGCGTTGGTGCCGTCCTTGAGTGTCTCGATCCGCCGCACGTCCATGCGCACCGACGCGTAGAACTTCAGCGCCTTTCCACCCGTGGTGGTTTCGGGCGAGTTATGCACCATCACGCCGTCAACGAAATAGTTGTGATTGCCCTCAACCTCGATATCGAACCGATTCATTGACCGGGTTTGCGGCTTCACATGAACATCGAGAATGCGGGCTGGCACCAACTGCTGCGTGGGTTCGATGAACTGCGGCGTTACCGTTCCTTGACCACGGAATCGCGGCAATAGCTTGTAGTCCATGGACGGCGCAATGTATTGCGCGACCAGTTCCTGGAATTTCGTTGTGGCCGCTGTGGAGAACACCAGCACTGCCTTGCCAGCTGAGCCGGCGTGCCGCAGCCGCACATCCAAACCGTATGAATCACGCAGATAGTCGCGCAACCGCACACGCGTGCCCTCGGTCATGGCTTCGACGCAGATCTCAATGCGGCCGCTGCCGCCAATAGTACGTTCCTGCAATCCCTTGGAACGCAAGACGAATGAGCCGTCATCCATGTACCAAATAGCCAAAGCCAGCGGCGTTAGCGCCTTAAGGTACTCCTCAGACAAGAACTTCTTGCCGTCTCCGAGATAAACCGCGCGTTGTAATTCGGCGAGTTCTGGTAGTGGGGTGAAGTCGACAAAGCTCGCGCCCTTGGCGTTCTCCCGCACCGTGTGCCGAATGTTGCCCATTAGCCCGGTCTTCCACCGTAGGTACTCCACCTGCTTGGCGCCATGTCCCAGCCGAAAACGGACACCGTTGCGATCGCGCCGATTAGACGAGAGGTTGCCGTCGCCCATCAGCGATCCCAGCACCACTTGGAACTGCTGCTCGCTGAGCAGATGCGGCTCAGTTGCCAGCACGCGGTCACCGGTAAAGAGGTCGCCTGCTTCTTTCCAGCCACTCGGTGTGCGAATAAGGTGGTTGGGCGTCGCCGCGAATTGCGACTTGCCATTGCCGCCGGACTTCTCGACGGTGAACTGGAGAAACTGTTCGGCCGGTCCGTTATTGAACCAGTTCACTACCTTGCGGGGCACAATCCGATCCGTCTTCGGGTCGTAGGACAGCACCTCGACGTCCATTTTGTTGTTGACAATCTTGCCGATCTTTTCGGTGGAGCCGTCGGCAAGAGTCACTCGGGTGGAGTAATTCATGCAGCCGAACATCACGCCGATCTTTTCGCGGAGCTGGTTGATGAAGATCGCCGTGGTTCCCGAGTTGTTGAGCGCGCCGGTCATTTTGCGCAGCGCCTGGCTCATCAGCCGGGCCTGCAGGCCGACGTGGCTGTCCCCCATCTCGCCTTCGAGTTCGGCGCGCGGCACCAGGGCCGCCACCGAGTCGATGACCAGGACGTCCAGCGCGCCGGAGCGGATCAGCATGTCGGCGATCTCCAGGGCCTGCTCACCGGTGTCGGGCTGGCTGACCAGCAGCGAATCCGTGTCGACGCCGAGCTTCTTGGCGTAGTCCGGGTCCAGGGCGTGCTCGGCGTCGATGAACGCCGCGACGCCGCCGGCGGCCTGGGCGTTGGCCACCGCGTGCAGCGCGACGGTGGTCTTACCGGAGGACTCCGGGCCGTAGATCTCCACGACCCGGCCGCGGGGCAGGCCGCCGATGCCCAGGGCCACGTCCAGTGCGATGGATCCGGTCGGGATGACCGAGATCGGCTGACGCATCTCGTCGCCGAGACGCATCACCGAGCCTTTGCCGTAGCTCTTTTCGATCTGGGCCATCGCCAGTTCGAGAGCCTTTTCGCGGTCGGGGGCTTGCGTCATGGTGCCTCTTCCTATCGTCGGTGTGTTCTTCTGACCGGTATCGGTCGGTTGGCCGTGACACTAGAGAAGGCCACCGACAAGTCGGCGTGCAGAACGCTCACCACAGTAGCCGAACACCTGTTCGACTCAAGCTTGACACGCCGTGTGCGTGGCGTGTGGCAATATTTGCTACCGAAAGGCGCTGACGGGCCACACCCCTTGAGGAAACCGGTGCGAATCCGGTGCGGTCCCGCCACTGTGACCGGGAAGGGCATGCCCGACCCGAGAGCCAGATACTCACCGTCAGCGCTTCCTCACGAGAACTGGGGCGGATTTCCCCTAAAGAGGACTGGTTGCGCATGGACATCTCGGCTGAGCTGGCCGAAATATCTTCCTACAAAGGCTTTTTCGCGCTCACGGTGGGCGGCGAACCCGCGGGGTGGCAACCGGTGAAGCAGTCCTACACCGACGGCTTCGCCGACTTGATCGACACCACCGCCCGGCGGTATCACACGTCGGACCTGCGGATCGGCGCCTCGCTGGTGCACCTCGGCCACGCCACCCGGTTGTGGTCACCCGTGCTCGCGTGCGCGCTGGGCCACGGCGTCGTTCCGGACCTCAAAGACCTGCAGCGCGCCGACGGCGGGGCGCAGCTGCGGATGCCCAAACCCCTCGGCCGGGCGGTCGACCCGCCGTCGGCGAAGTTGCTGTACCGCCTCGTGGTCACACAGCACATGAACCCGTTCGCCGCGGGGCTGCGGGTCAAGCTGGCGCCCGCCCTGCTGGCCGGCAACATCGCGTCCGCGCTCGTCGGCGCGGCCCGGGCACTGCTGGTCGCCCGCCCGGACCTGCGGCCCGCGATCGTCGCGACGACGGAGGCACTGCTGGACAGCGGCGTGCTGGCCGGTTCCGGCGTCCTCACCGGCCCGCATCTCGCGTTCCGGCGCCATAGCTGCTGCCTGTTCTACCGCGTGCCGGGGCGGTCCGTGTGCGGCGATTGCGTGTTTCGGCGGGACCGGCGG
>NZ_LT546237.1:206804-224297 GCF_900078675.2 Mycobacterium interjectum | reverse complement strand
CGGCCGGTTGGCCGGGGGTGCCGCCCTGCCCCTTATCCACATCTAGAGGTGCACAAGAGACAGCCCCTCCCCTGCCACACCGCCGGGCCGCCGCACTCGCCTACGCTGGCACCATGACCGAGCTCACCGACACAGGCGTTTCGAACACCCGCACGGTCGAAGGTTTCCTGAACGCGCTTCAAGATTCGGACCTGGATGCCGCCGGGGCGGCGCTGGACGACAACCTGGTTTACCAGAACGTCGGGTTGCCGACGATCCACGGCCGCGCCCGGACGATCAAGCTGTTCCGCATGATGGAGGGCCGCGGGGCCTTCGAGGTGAAGATCCACCGCATCGCCGCCGACGGCGCCGCGGTGCTCACCGAACGCACCGACGCGCTGATCGTCGGCCCGCTGCGGCTGCAGTTCTGGGTGTGCGGCGTGTTCGAGGTGCACGACGGGCGAATCACGCTGTGGCGGGATTACTTTGACTTCTTCGACATGTTCAAGGCGACGCTGCGTGGCGTGGCGGGGCTGGTGGTGCCGTCGCTGCGGGCCTCGTTCTAGCGCCGGGGCAACCCGCCCAGCTCGTCGAACGCCTGCGCCCAACCCATCAGTCGATCGGTCGCGCCGACCAGCTCGTCGCGGTAGCGCTGCTGCACCGGGGCGGCCCCGTCGCCGTTTGCCGAGGACACCAATTGCGCTGCGGCGGTGACCATTTCGTTGTACTGGCGCACACCGGCGCTCAGCTGCGCGGTGAACGCGTTGATGGTGGGCACCAGATGCGCCCGCGACGACTCGGCGTACTGCGCCGCCCGCTCCATCGACACCACCTCGGCGGCGGTGGACGCCATCGCCGCCGATGTCTTGGCGGCCGCGNCGGGAGTGGCGGCCGCCCCGCCCGCCGGCAGCGCCTCGCCGCGCATCGACGCGCGGATCTGCTCGAGCCGGGAATGGCCGGCCATCTGGACGCCGGCCTGCTCGACCTCGAGCATGCGGCCCTGCACGGTACCCTGCGCGAGCTCGGCGGAACCGATCGCGTTGGCGTAGCGGCGTTCGATCTTCTCGCGGACCTCGTCGAGGCTCGGGGTGGTGCCCGGGGCGGCGATCTCGCTCATCGACCGCAGCGACGCGCTGACCTGTTCCTGCATCTTCGCCTGCTCGAGCTGGCTGAGCAGCTTGGTGCGCTCGGAAATCTTCTGCTGCAGCACCATCGAGTTCTGTTCGACGGCCTTCTTGGCCTGGGCCGCGGCGGACAGCGCCTGGTCGTGCAGGGCCTTGAGGTCTTCGACGCTCTGCTCGGCGGTCACCAGCTGGGCCGCGAACGCCTCCGCGGCGTTGTTGTACTCGGCGGCCTTGGCGGCGTCCCCGGCGCCGGTGGCCTGGTCGGCCAGCGTCAGCGCCTGACGCACGTTGACCTGCAGCTTCTCGATGTCGGCGAGCTGGCGGTTGAGCCGCATCTCCAGTTGGCGCTGGTTACCGATCACCTGGGCGGCCTGCTGGGTCAGCGCCTGGTGCTGGCGCTGCGCCTCCTCGATGGCCTGCTGGATCTGCACCTTCGGGTCGGCGTGTTCGTCAATCTTGGCGTTGAACAGCGCCATCAGGTATTTCCACGCTTTGACGAACGGATTGGCCATCAGTCAGGTCCACCTTCGCTTCTCATATGCCGGACAAGCGCCCTGCCGCTCAATTTATCGGTTCGGGGCCCGTCGCCCCACCCCTGGCGCTGGATCCGCCCCGCGTGGCAACCGGGGTCAGGCCACGGCCAGCGACGCCACCGGCGGGATGACGACCTTGGTGCTGGCATCGATGGTGGGTCCGCCCACCCCGGCGGTCGGCGCGCCGTAAGCAGCGCTTTCCTTGCTCGCCATGCGCTCCCCGGCACCGGTGAGGACGGCCGACAGCGGCACCTCGAGCGCATCGCAGATCGCGTTGAGCAGCTCGCTGGAGGGCTCCTTGCGGCCGCGCTCCACCTCCGACAGGTACCCGAGGCTCACCCGCGCCGAATCCGAGACCTCGCGCAGCGTGCGTCCCTGTGACGTCCGGGCCCGGCGCAACACATCGCCGATGACCTCGCGCATCAATGGCGCCATCCTGCTCTCCTTCGTCCAGTCAGCCCTGCTCAGCACGTGACAACCCCAAGTTCAGCAGGCACTCACTAGGGCCAACGCCGGCGGCGGTGGGTTGGTTCCCGGTCAGCCGGTCGGCTGGCGAACCGCCCTGGCGGTGGACACCACGTAGTCCACGCCGGTCACCACCGTCAGCACGATCGCGATGCCCATGACGGCGGCCGCCACCACCCGGAACGGCCCCGACAGCGGCAGGACGAACAAGCCGATCGCCAGCGCCTGGACGACGGTCTTGAGCTTGCCGCCCCAACTCGCCGGGATGACGCCGCGGCGAATCACCGCCAACCGCAGCAGCGTCACCGCCACCTCGCGGGTCATGATCACCGCCGTGACCCACCACGGCAGGTCCCCCAGCATCGACAGCCCGATCAGCGCCGACCCGATCAGGGCCTTGTCCGCGATCGGATCGACGAACGCGCCGAATTCGGTCGCCATCCCGTAGTTGCGGGCCAGCAGGCCGTCGAACCGGTCGGTGATGCAGGCGACGGCGAAGATCACGAAAGCGACTATCCGGCCGGCGATTTGGTGCCCGTCGGCGGTGAACAGCGCGAGCAGGAAAATGGGGACCAACACCAGCCGCAGCAGGGTCAGGACGTTGGCGAGGTTGGCGATGCGGGCGCGGCCTGCCATCGGCGGTGTTTGCGGCTGCCCCGACACGGCATAAGGATAGCGGTTGACCAGCGGCCACTCCGCGTTGCCGATACTGTTACCCGTGACCCAAAGCTCACGGGGCCCCCGGCCGGTGGTCCGGCGCGCGCGAACGTCCGACGTCCCCGCGATCAAACAACTCGTCGACACGTACTCCGGACGCATCCTGCTGGAGAAGAACCTCGTCACGCTCTACGAGGCCGTCCAGGAGTTCTGGGTGGCCGAGCACGAGGGCCGGGTGGTCGGCTGCGGGGCGCTGCACGTGTTGTGGGCGGACCTCGGCGAGGTCCGCACCGTCGCGGTCGACCCGGCGATGACCGGCCACGGCATCGGGCATGCGATCGTCGACCGGCTGCTCGAGGTCGCCCGCGAGCTGCAGTTGAAGCGGCTGTTCGTGCTGACCTTCGAGACCGAGTTCTTCGGCAAGCACGGGTTCACCGAGATCGAGGGCACGCCGGTCACCGCCGAGGTGTACGAGGAGATGTGCCGCTCCTACGACATCGGTGTCGCCGAGTTCCTGGACCTCAGCTACGTCAAGCCCAACATCCTGGGCAACTCCCGGATGTTGTTGGTGCTGTAGCGCTCACCGCCCGCCGAACGTGTTCTGATGGCGAAAAACTCGCCGAAATCCCGCCCTGAGTGCACGTTCGGCGCTAATCCCCATCACCGCCGTCGCCGGCGCCGTCCAGGCCCCGGATCGCGGCCAGCGTCGCGGCCAGCTCGTCGGGCTTGACCAGCACGTCGCGCGCCTTGGATCCCTCGGACGGCCCGACGATGCCGCGGGTCTCCATCAGGTCCATCAGCCGGCCGGCCTTGGCGAAGCCGACGCGCAGCTTGCGCTGCAGCATCGAGGTCGAGCCGAACTGGCTGGACACCACCAGCTCGACGGCCTGCAGGAACACGTCCATGTCGTCGCCGATGTCGGGGTCGACGTCGGTGCGTTCGCCGGTCGGCTTGGCGGTGGTGACGCCCTCGGTGTATTCGGGTTCGGCCTGGTCCTTGCAGGCGCTGACGACGGCGTGGATCTCCTCATCGGTGATGAAGGCGCCCTGCAGCCGGACGGTCTTGCTGGCGCCCATCGGCAGGAACAGGGCGTCGCCCATCCCGATCAGCTTCTCCGCGCCGGCCTGGTCCAGGATGACCCGGCTGTCGGTGAGCGACGACGTGGCGAACGCCAGCCGCGACGGCACGTTGGTCTTGATCAGCCCGGTGACCACGTCCACCGACGGGCGCTGGGTGGCCAGCACCAGGTGGATGCCCGCGGCGCGGGCCTTCTGCGTGATCCGCACGATCGCGTCCTCCACGTCGCGCGGCGCCGTCATCATCAGGTCGGCCAGCTCGTCGACGATCGCCACCACATAGGGGTAGGGCCGGTACTCGCGCTGGCTGCCCAGCGGCGCCGTGATGGCACCGGAGCGCACCTTCTCGTTGAAGTCGTCGATGTGGCGCACCCGCGACGCCTGCATGTCCTGGTAGCGCTGTTCCATCTCCTCGACCAGCCAGGCCAGCGCGGCGGCCGCCTTCTTCGGCTGGGTGATGATCGGGGTGATCAGGTGCGGAATGCCTTCGTAGGGCGTTAGTTCCACCATCTTCGGGTCGATCAGGATCATCCTGACCTCCTCCGGGGTCGCCCGGGCCAGCAGCGAGACCAGCATGGAGTTGACGAAGCTCGACTTGCCCGATCCGGTGGAGCCGGCGACCAGCAGGTGGGGCATCTTGGCCAGGTTGGCCGAGATGAAGTCCCCTTCGATGTCCTTGCCCAGACCGATCACCAGCGGGTGGTGGTCGCGGCGGGTCGAGGGCGCGGTGAGCACGTCGGCCAGCCGCACCATCTCCCGGTCGGTGTTGGGCACCTCGATGCCGACGGCGGACTTGCCGGGGATGGGGGCCAGCATCCGGACGCTCTCGGTGGCCACCGCGTAGGCGATGTTCTTCTGCAGGGCGGTGATCTTCTCCACCTTGACGCCGGGCCCCAGCTCGACCTCGTAGCGGGTCACCGTGGGCCCGCGGGTGCAGCCGGTGACGGCGGCGTCGACCTTGAACTGGTTGAGCACCTCGGTGATGGCGTCGGCCATGACGTTGTTGGCGGCGCTGCGCTTTTTCGGCGGGTCGCCGGCCACCAGCAGGCTCAGCGGCGGCAGCGTGTAGGGACCCTCGACGACGCGGTCCACGATCCGGGTTTCCGGTTTTTTGGCCCGACGGCGGCTTCGCCCGGGTTCCGGGATCGTGGGGGTGTCGTCCGCGATCGGTTCGCCGAGGCCGGCCGGGGCGGGGGCCGTCGACGGCCACGCCTGCGGCTGGGGTTCCGCGGACTCGTCGTAGTAGCCGTCGGAGAAGTCTTCGCGAGGCTGGTCGTCGTCGTCGAACTCGTCGGCGTAGTCGTAGGCGACGTCCTCGTCGACGAACAGCCGGCCGCCGAACAGGCCACGGACCACATCGGGCACCTCGCGGATCGTGGTCCCGGTCAGCAACAGCAGGCCGAACATGAAGCCGATGAACAACAGCGGCGCGGCGATCCAGGGCGTCAACCCGTCCGACAGCGGCCCGCCGATGGCGAAGCCGATGAATCCCGCTGCGCGACGGCGCAATTCGGGGTCCTCCGGNTTTTTCCTGGGCATGAGGGAAAGGGTAGTCGAAAATCCCCCATCTCCCCCCCCCGCCACACTGGTAACGATCGCCCGGTGCGGGATGCGCCCGGCCGGGCGTGAGTAGGGTGACGAATGGTGATCGCAGTCATGCCGTCACCCACCCCTCAAGCGCCCAGGAGGCCCCCAGCATGCCCGTCGTCGTCGTCGCCACCATGACCGTCAAACCCGAATCGGTGGACACCGTCCGCGACATCCTGACCAACGCGGTTTCGGAAGTGCACGAGGAGCCGGGATGCCAGCTGTACTCGCTGCACCAAAGCGGCGAGACGTTCGTGTTCGTCGAGCAGTGGGCCGACGAGGAAGCGCTCAAGACGCACAGCACCGCGCCCGCGATCGGCAAGTTGTTCGCGGCGGCGGGCGAGCACCTGGCCGGGGCGCCGGACATCAAGATGCTGCAGCCCATTCCCGCCGGCGACGCGGACAAGGGGCAACTGCGCCGGTGAGTGACCGGCCGCTCGAGGGCAAGGTCGCCCTCATCACCGGCGCCGCGCGCGGCCAGGGCCGGGCGCACGCGGTGCGACTGGCCGCCGACGGCGCGAGCATCATCGCCGTCGACCTCTGTGAGCAGATCGCCAGCGTCCCCTACCCCCTGGCCACGGCGGACGACCTGGCGGCCACCGTCAAGCTCGTCGAGGACACCGGCGCGCGCATCGTGGCCGCTCGCGGCGACGTGCGCGACCGGGGGTCTCTGTCGGCCGCGCTGCGGGCGGGCCTGGACGAGTTCGGCCGCCTCGACATCGTGGTGGCCAACGCCGGCATCGCCCCCATGCAGTCCGGCGACGACGGCTGGCACGACGTGATCGACGTCAACCTCACCGGCGTCTACAACACCATCAAGGTCGCGATCCCGACCATGGTCAAGCAGGGCACCGGGGGGTCGATCGTGCTGATCAGTTCGAGCGCGGGATTGGCCGGCGTCGGCAGCCCGGACGCCGGTTCGGTCGGGTATGCCGCCGCGAAGCACGGTGTGGTGGGGTTGATGCGGGTATACGCGAATCTTCTTGCGCGGGAATTTATTCGGGTCAACTCCATCCATCCGTCCGGTGTCGAAACGCCCATGATCAACAACGAGTTCACCCGGGAGTGGCTGGCGAAGATGGCCGCCGCGACCGACACGCCGGGGGCCATGGGTAACGCCATGCCGGTGGAGGTGCTCGACGCCGAAGACATCGCCAATGCCGTGGCGTGGCTGGTCTCCGACCAGGCCCGCTATATCACCGGCGTGACGTTGCCGGTCGATGCGGGCTTCTTGAACAAGTAGCCGCGTATGGCACGAAATCCCGCGGCGCAGACCGCCTTCGGACCGATGGTGTTGGCCGCGGTCGAGCGCAACGAGCCGCCCGGCCGCCGCCTGGTGGACGACGACCTCGCGGAACTGTTCCTGCCGCGCCCGCTGCGCTGGCTGGTCGCCGCGACGCGCTGGGCGCCGGCTCGCCGCCTGATGGTCCGCGGGTCGGAGTACACCGGCCCGGGGCTGTGGGCCAATCTCGCGTGCCGCAAGCGGTTCATCGCCGACAAGCTCGAGGAGGCGCTGCCCGACGTCGAGGCGGTCGTCATCCTGGGCGCCGGCTTCGACACCCGCCCGTACCTCTTGACGCGGCGGGTCCGCCTGCCGATCTTCGAGGTGGACTTGCCGGTCAACATCGCCCGCAAGGCGAGGACCGTCCGGCGGGTGCTGGGCGGATTGCCGATGTCGGTTCGCTTGGTGCCGTTGGACTTCGAGCGCGACGACCTGCTCACCTCGTTGGCCGAACACGGCTACCGCACCGATTACCGGGCCTTTTTCATCTGCGAAGGCGTGACCCAATACCTCATCGAAGACGGTGTCCGTCGCACCCTCGAGGGGCTGCGCGCGGCCGCAACGGGCAGCCGACTGGTGTTCACCTACGTCCGTCGGGACTTCATCGACGGGACGAATCGGTACGGCACCCGCACGCTGTACCGCAATGTCCGCCAGCGCCACCAGCTTTGGCATTTCGGCCTGCAACCCGACGAGGTCGCGGCGTTCATCGCCGAGTACGGCTGGCGCCTCGTGGAGCAGGCCGGCCCCGACGAACTCGTGCAGCGCTACGTGGCGCCCACCGGCCGCAAGCTCGCGGCGTCGGCGCTGGAATGGTCGGCCTACGCGGAAAAGACCTAGGGCCTCGCCCGCGACACGGAAACGTTTGCGACGACACGCCGAAAAGCTTCGCAGCCGTTGATATCTCGCGGGCCGAGCGTGACCTAGACCTCGATGACCGTCGGGACGATCATCGGCTGGCGGCGATAGGTCTCGCCGACCCACTTGCCGACCGTGCGGCGCACGCCCTGGGCGATCCGGATGGGATCGGTGACGCCGTCGGCGACGAGGGCCTCGAGTTCCGCCTCGACCTTGCGCACCGCGGGCTCCAGCGCCTTGGGATCCTCGGAGAATCCGCGCGAAAACAGCTGCGGCGCAGCGGCCGGACGGCCGGTGCCGCGCTTCACCACCACGGTCACCGCGACGAAACCCGACGACAGGATGAGCCGCTCACCCAGGGTTATGTCACCGACGTCGCCGGTGATCAGCCCGTCGACGAACATCTTGCCGACCGGCACCGCCCCGGCGATGGAGGCGTGGCCCGCGACGAGGTCGACGCTGACGCCGTTCTCGGCCAGCAGGATCGACTCCTCGGGCACGCCGGCGCGCGCCGCCAGCTTCGCGTTGGCTCGCAGCATGCGCCAGGTGCCGTGGACCGGCATCACGTTGCGCGGCCGCACGCCGTTGTAGAGGAACAGCAGCTCGCCGGCGTAGGCGTGACCGGAAACGTGCACGCGCACTTGCTGGTTGGTGACGACGCGGGCCCCGATCTTGGCCAGCGAGTCGATCACCCCGTACACCGCCTCTTCGTTGCCGGGAATCAGCGACGACGACAGGATCACCAGGTCCTCACTGGTGAGCGTGATGCTGCGGTGCTCGCCGCGCGACATCCGCGACAGCGCCGACATCGGCTCGCCCTGGGTGCCGGTGGTGATCAGCACCACCCGCTCGGGCGCCATCATCTCGGCGGCGGAGATGTCGATGAGGTCGGAATCGTCCACCCGCAAAAATCCCAGTTCCCGCGCGATGCCCATGTTGCGCACCATGGATCGCCCGACGAACGACACCCGCCGGCCCAATGCCACTGCCGCATCGATGATCTGCTGCACCCGGTCCACGTTGGAGGCGAAACACGCCACGATGACGCGACCGTCGGCGCCGCGGATCAGCCGGTGCAACGTCGGGCCGACCTCGCTTTCCGAGGGCCCGACGCCGGGGATCTCCGAATTGGTCGAGTCGCACAAAAACAGGTCCACGCCCGCGTCGCCCAGCCGGGACATGCCGGGCAGGTCGGTGGGCCGGCCGTCCGGCGGCAGCTGGTCGAGCTTGATGTCGCCGGTGTGCAGCACGGTGCCGGCGCCCGTGTGGACCGCGATGGCCAGCGCGTCGGGGATGGAATGGTTGACCGCGAAGTACTGGCACTCGAATACGCCGTGCGTGCTGCGCTGCCCCTCGGCGACCTGCACGAAGACCGGCTTGATGCGGTGCTCGCGGCATTTCGCGGCGACCAGCGCCAGGGTGAACTTCGAGCCGACGACCGGGATGTCGGGGCGCAGCCGGAGCAGGAACGGGATCGCGCCGATGTGGTCCTCGTGGGCGTGCGTGAGCACCAGCGCCTCGATGTCCTCGAGCCGGTCCTCGATGTGGCGCAGGTCCGGCAGGATCAAATCGACGCCGGGCTCGTCGTGGGTGGGGAACATCACCCCGCAGTCGATGATCAGCAGGCGGCCCAGGTGCTCGAAAACCGTCATGTTGCGGCCGATTTCGTTGATGCCGCCCAGCGCGGTGACACGCAACCCGCCCGGGGTCAGTGGACCTGGTGGGGCGAGGTCTACATCCACGTCGCGGCCACCGTCTGGCTCACCGGAGCACCGAGGCCGCGCGCATGTCGGCCGCCAGCGCCTCGCTCTGCTCCGGCGTTGCCGGCATTTGCGGCAGCCGGGGGTCGCCCGCGTCGAAGCCCTGCAGGCGCAGGCCCGCCTTCGACATCGTCACGCCGCCCAGGCGGCCCATCGCGTTGCACAGCGGGGCGAGGGAGACGTTGATCTTCCGGGCGGTGGCGATGTCCCCGGAACCGAAGGCGGACAACAGCTCCCGTAACTGTCCCGCGGCCACGTGGGCGATCACGCTGATGAACCCGGTGGCACCCATCGCCAGCCACGGCAGGTTCAGCGCGTCGTCGCCGGAGTAGTAGGCCAGGCCGGTCTCGGCCATGATCTGGGCGCCGGCGTGCAGATCGGCCTTGGCGTCCTTGATGCCCACGATGTTCGGGTGGCGGGCCAGCGCGTGGATGGTCTCGGTCTCGATCGGTATCACCGAGCGCGGCGGGATGTCGTAGAGCAGCACCGGCAGGTCGGTCGCGTCGGCGACCGCGGTGAAGTGCGCGACGAGCCCGGCCTGCGGCGGCTTGGAGTAGTACGGCGTGACGACCAGCAGGCCGTGCGCGCCCTCGGCCGCGCAGGCCTTGGCCAGCCGCACGCTGTGGGCGGTGTCATACGTGCCGGCGCCGGCGACGACGCGGGCCCGGTCGCCCACCGCCTCCAGCACGGCCCGCAGCAGCTCGAGCTTCTCGTCGTCGGTGGTGGTCGGCGACTCGCCGGTGGTCCCGGAGACCACCAGGCCGTCGCACCCCCCATCCACCAGGCGGTTTGCCAGCTGCGCCGCCGCGGCGGTGTCCAGGGACCCATCGGCGGCGAAGGGCGTCACCATCGCGGTCAGCAGGGTTCCCAGCCGCGCGGGGGCGTCGAATCCGACGGTGCTCACGGTCTTCAGGTTACCTGGCGGCGCAAAACGCATTGAGCAGCCGCGCGGGCCCCGCCGGCTCAGGCTTCGGTGGCCAAAGGGCTGGTGGCAACCTCGGTCCCGTCGGCCAGCGTCGAAACCTCGAAGTCGGCGAACACGGCCGGCGCCACGCCGACGAGCTGGCGCAGGCACTCGACGGCCAGGCGCCGGATCTCCACGTCGGCGTGCTCGCTGGCGCGCATCGCGATGAAGTGCCGCCACGCCCGGTAGTTCCCGGTCACCACGATGCGGGTTTCGGTCGCGTTGGGCAGCACGGCCCGGGCTGCCTGGCGCGCCTGCTTGCGCCGCAACACCCCCGTTTTTTCGCCGGGCTCGCCCGTTGCGAACTTGGCCTCCAGCTTGGCCAGCAGCTCGGCGTAGGTGGCCCGGCTGGCGTCGGCGGCGGCGGCCAGGATCCGCCGCAACTCGGGGTCGTCGTCCATCCCGGGCGGCACGACGACAAGCGAGTCGCCCTCCGGCACATAGCGTTGCGACAGCTGCGAGTAGGAGAAGTGCCGGTGCCGGATCAGCTCGTGGCTGCACGATCGCGAGATGCCGGTGATGTAGAACGACACGCTCGCGTGCTCGAGCACCGAAAAGTGCCCGACGTCGATGATGTGCCCGATGTAGCCGGCGTTGGTCGCCGTCTTGGGGTTGGGCTTCGACCAGCTCTGATAGCAGGCCCGGCCGGCGAACTCGACCAGCGCGGAACCGCCGCTGACATCGGGACTATCGGTGCTCCAGGGCACGTCCGGCGGCGCCAGGAACTCCGTCTTGGCGATCAGTTGCACGCGCAGCGGCGCGGTCTCGGCCACGGCGCTCACCTTAACGCGACGGCCGCACCACGAGCTCACCCGATATCAGCAGCGGCAGCGTTGCGTCGCGGAAGGCGGACAATTGCACGCATTCGGCGCGGCGGGCGTCGCACAGCGCGCCCAGCCCGGTGATCGTCCGCGACGCGGCGGGCGCCAACCGCCGGACATCGGGGACCCGGACCTCGAGCAGCTCGCGCGGTTGGATCCGCTGGTGGCTCCCCGAGGTCCCGGCGACCCGGCGCCGCAGCGTCTCGGTGACGGCGGGTTGCGCTACCGCCGACCACAGCGCCGACGTAGCCACCCCGGCCGGCCTCAGCACCACGAATTCGGTGCTGGCCAAGGCCATTTGCGAGGGCAGGGCCGGCACGTCCCAGATGCGCGGGATCCGGGGGTTGAGCTTCGCGACCAGGACGCACGGCTGCGACAGGAGGAACTTGCCGCTTTTCACCGTTTCGGCGGCGACGAGCGCGGGCTTCGCGCCGTCGTCGAACGCCGGCAGGCTGAAGTGGGCGACGACGTCGTCGAACCCGGCGGGGCCCACCAGTGCCGTCGACCGCTGGGCCAGGCAGGACAACGGCACGTGCTCGGGCACCGACTCCGCGATGGCCACCATCAGCTGTTCGGCGGCCGCGATCACGCGTTCGTTGGCGGCGATTTTGTCGTCGACGGCGCCGAGCACCTCGGCGATCCGGCGGCGTTGCGGCGCCGCGACGGTCGGGACCGAGACGTCGCGCAGGATCCGCTGGTTGAGCAGGGGCTGGCCCGATCCGGCGCGGTGATCGCCCAGCCCGCAGGTGCGCAGCGCGTAGTACCAGTACCGCGTGTCCCGGGGGTCCTTGGCCCGGCATACCAGCGCGTTGTCGGTGACCCAGACCTCGGCATCGCAATACCGCAGGCTGCCGCAATACGATCCGACCCGGCCGAGCACGATGAGGGGCCCGGCCGCGTTGTGTTGTGCCGCATAGCCGATCGCCCCGTTGGCGCCGTACACGCGGAAGCACCCGTCCGGCGCCCGTGGCGGCGGGGGTGTTCCGTTGCTGAATTCGAGATGGTCGCCCAGCCTGACCCTCACCGCAGGCGCTCCACCTGCTCGCGCACCAGGGCGTCCAATCGCGCGGATTCGTCCAGGGCCGCCAGCAGGTCGCCGGTCAACCGGGCGATCTTCTGGTCGACGGGCTCCCCGTCGACGGCGGCGGCGGGTGGGCCGACATACCGTCCGGGCGTCAGGGCGTAGCCCGCGGCCCTGATGTCGTCCAGCGACGCCGAGCTGCAGAAGCCCGGAACATCCTGGTAGGTCAGGCCTTTGCCGATGGCCGACTGCGACCCGCACCACGCGTGGTAGGTGTCGCCGATGCGGACGACCTCTTCGTCGGACAGCACGCGCTCCGCCCGATCCGCCAGGTGGCCCAGGCCGCGTGCGTCGATGAACAACACCTGGCCGGCCCGCGCGGCCTTGTCCCGGGCGAAAAACCACACGCACACCGGGATGCCGGTGCTGCGGAACAACTGCCCGGGCAGCGCCACCATGCACGACACCAGGTCCGCCTCGACTATCCCGGCCCGAATGTCGCCCTCCCCGAGCGTGTTCGACGACATCGAGCCGTTGGCCATCACCACTCCGGCCTTGCCGCCCGGCGCCAGCTTGGACAGGATGTGTTGAATCCAGGCGTAGTTGGCGTTGGTGGCGGGCGGAACGCCGAAGCGCCAGCGCGAATCCGTTTCGTCGCGGGCCCAATCCCTGATGTTGAAGGGCGGATTGGCCAGCACGTAGTCCATCTGCACGCCGGCGTGCAGGTCGTCGACGAACGTGTCGCCCCACCGCGGGCCGAGCCCGGTGTCGTCGATGCCGTGCACGGCGAGGTTCATCTTCGCCATCCGCCAGGTCTGCTCGACGCTTTCCTGCCCGTAGACCGCGACTTTCGCGCGATCGCCGTGGTGCGCGGCGACGAACCGGTCGGTCTGCACGAACATTCCACCCGACCCGCAACACGGGTCGTACACCCGCCCGCTCGACGGTTCGAGGACCTCGACGAGCACCCGCACCACGCTGGGCGGGGTGAAGAACTCGCCGCCGCGCCGGCCCTCGGTCCGGGCGAAGTTGCCCAGGAAGTACTCGTACACCTCGCCCATCACATCCCGGGTGGGCCGGCCGCCGTCCCGGCCGAGTTGCGCGCCGTCGAGCAGGCAAACCAGGTCGCCGAGGCGGCGCGGGTCGAGGCCTTCATACAGCCGCGGCAGCGTCGCGGCCTCCATCGCGTCGTCGACGAGCCGGCCGATGTTTGGCGATTCGGCGTTGTGCGCCAAGGACTTCCAGCTCGAATCGCTGGCGTGCTTGAGGAACACCAGCCCGAGGATGACGTCCTTGTACTGGCCGGCCGACAGGGCGCCGCGCAGCTTGTTGGCCGCCTTCCAGAGCGTGTCCTTGAGCTCTTTGTCCGTTGCCCGCATCAGCCCGCCGCCCGCAGCCCGGCGGCCAGGTCGCCCCGGGTCGAGACGCTGAACCCGCCCAGGCCCAGCCACGACGCCATGGACCGCAGTTCGCCGGCCAGCGCCGCGATCACCCGCGGTCGCGGAATGTGAGCCTCGCCGAACGCTCCCAGCACGCGCAGCGAATCACCGGCCCGGTCGGCCTTGAGGTCGACCCGCGCCACCAGCCGCCCGTCCATCAGCAGCGGCCACACGTAGTAGCCGTACCGGCGCTGGGCGGCCGGCGTGTAGATCTCGATGCGGTAGTGGAAGCCGAAGAGCCGCTCGACCCGGGGCCGGAAGAAGATCAACGGGTCGAACGGGCACAACAGCGCGGTGCCGCGGTCGACGCGCGGCACCGTCCGGCCCGCCCGCAGGTACGCCGGCGCGGACCAGCCGTCAACGTCGGCGCGCTCGATCGCACCGGCGGCCAGCAGCTCGGCGATCGCCGGTTTGACCTGCTGGGCCGACAGCCGGAAGTAGTCGCGGATGTCGGCCTCGGTGCCCACGCCCAGCGCGGTGGCCGCCCGCAGCGTCAGCTCGCGGACGG
The DNA here is from genome assembly GCF_900078675.2 of Mycobacterium interjectum. Lineage (GTDB taxonomy): Bacteria > Actinomycetota > Actinomycetes > Mycobacteriales > Mycobacteriaceae > Mycobacterium > Mycobacterium interjectum. The sequence goes on along the minus strand of NZ_LT546237.1, from coordinate 210,223 downwards.
CCTCGTCGTCATCGACCTCGCGGGCCAGCACGCTCGCCGGCAGCACCCGCTCCACCAGGTCGTAGTGGCGCGCGAAGCCCACCCGGGTGGCCGTGGTGAGCACGCCGGACGCGAACAGCGCCTCGGCGACCCACTTGGTGTCGCTGCGGGTCCACCAGGTGCCCTTCTTGCGCCTCGGCTCGGCGGCCAGGTGTTCCTCGATCTGCCCGGCCGTGCTGGGCCCGAGCTCCGCGACGGTGGCGACGATGCGCTCCGCCAGCTTGGGGTTGGCCTTGACGATATGGGTGCCCCAACGGCCATGGGTGTATTGGCGCATCCGCCAGCGCAGCAGCGGCCAGTCGTCGACGGCCATCAGCGCGGCCTCGTGGGCCCAGTACTCCGCCAGCAGCCGCGCCGAGCGCGGCCCCCAGGCCGCGCGGTCCAACACGTCACGGTCGTAGGGACCGAGCCGGCTGTACACCGGCGCGTAGTGGGCGCGCACCGCCACCGAGACCGAATCCAGCTGTAGGACTTGAATTCTCGATATGAGCCGCTTCAGGCGCGCGCGGGTGATCGGGCCGGCGGGGCGGGGCTCGCTAAATCCTTGGGCCGCAACGGCTATCCGCCGGGCTTGCACGGCGGATAGCCTGGGGGTGCGGGGCGACACGCGCCGAGGATACCGGCTGTTGGCCCGTCCTCAGCGGCGGCGCGACCGGGCTCAACCCGTGCCGACTTTCCCGTCCGCCGACACCAGGGAGCCCGCCTCCGGCGGATTGTTTCGTTCTTCGTACGCCGACTCGAGAGCCGCGGGGACCGGCTCCAGGTCGCGGTACACGCCCATCAGCTGTTCGAGGATCCTGATCCGGTGCTGACTCGCCTCCTGCACCGCGCGCCGGGCCGTGTCGCGATAGTGATCGGCCTGTAGCTTCGCGTCGCCGAGGAGCTGCTCGCGCGCCTTCTGGGCGTCGGCGCGCATGCCGGCCNCCAGCACCGTGGCACGCCGTCGCTGGGCGGCCGCCGCCTCGGCCTCGGCGGCCGCGACCAGCGCCTCCGCCTCGGCCCGCGCCTCGGCCTGCATCTCGGAGGCCTCGTCGACCGCGCGCCGCAGCATCTTCGCCATCCGCTGCTGCACCGCGTGGGGCGAGGTCGAGGTCTCCGTGAGGACGGCGATCTCCTTGCGCAGGGCGGCCGCCTCCTCGCCGGATTCCCTCAGCCGCGCCCGCAGGCTCTCGACGTCGTCGCGCAGCAACTGCTGCTTGGTGGCCAGCATCTCGATGTGCGCGTCGACGGCGCCGGGGTCGTAGCCCCTGAACGTGCGCGTGAACGTCGTTGCGGGTTCGGTCATCACTGCCAATTCCCCCTCCTGGCAACGTCTGGTCAAAAACCCCGGCGATACCGACCCCGCGTCCGAGTATGGCACGGGCGGCGACGTGGGCGCTCAGGCCCGCCGGTAGCTGTGAAACCGGTAGCGCAGCCCCGTGCGGCTGACCTGCCACTCCCCCGTCGCGCCCAGCCACGACTCGTCGAGCGCCGGGGCCAGCGCGTCCTCGTCGTCGCGCGCCAGGTCGATGTCGACCTCGGTGACCTCGCACCGGGTCGCCAGCGGCAGCGCCAGCACGTAGATCTCCGCGCCGCCGATCACCCACGTCTCGGCCCCCGTCAGCGCGGCCTCGAGCGATCCGACCGTCTGCGCTCCGTCGGCTTGGTAGTCGGCCTGCCGGGTCATGACGACGTTTCGGCGGCCCGGCAGCGGCCGGACCCGGGCCGGCAGCGACTCCCAGGTGCGCCGGCCCATCACCACCGTGTGCCCCATGGTCACCTGCTTGAAACGGGCCAGGTCTTCGGGCACCCGCCACGGGATGTCGCCGCCGCGCCCGATGACGCCGGACGTCGACTGAGCCCAGACCAGACCCAGGGACGTCATACAGCGACGGGGGCTTTGATCGCCGGGTGCGGATCGTAGTTCTTCACGACCACATCCTCGTAGGTGTAGTCGAAGATCGAATCCCGATGCGCCAGAACGAGTTCCGGGTAGGGTCGCGGCTCGCGACCGAGTTGGGTCCGGACCTGTTCGACGTGGTTGTCGTAGATGTGGCAGTCGCCGCCCGTCCAGACGAACTCGCCGACCGAGAGACGGGCCTGCGCGGCCATCATGTGGGTGAGCAGCGCGTAGCTGGCGATGTTGAACGGCACGCCGAGGAACAGGTCGGCACTGCGCTGGTAGAGCTGGCAGCTCAGCCGGCCGTCGGCGACGTAGAACTGGAAGAACGCGTGGCACGGCGGCAGCGCCATCTGCGGGATGTCGCCGACGTTCCACGCCGACACGATGATGCGGCGCGAGTTCGGGTCGGTGCGCAGCAGGTCCAGCGCGGCGCTGATCTGGTCGACGTGCTCACCGGACGGGGTCGGCCAGGACCGCCACTGCACGCCGTAGATCGGCCCGAGATCGCCTGTGTCGCTTGCCCATTCGTCCCAGATGGTGACGCCGTGCTCGTGCAGCCACGCGACGTTGGAGTCGCCGCGCAAAAACCAGAGCAACTCGTAGACCACCGACTTGAGGTGCACCTTCTTGGTGGTCAGCAAGGGGAACCCGGCCGCCAGGTCGTAGCGCAGCTGCTGGCCGAACAGGCTGCGGGTTCCGGTGCCGGTGCGGTCGGATTTCGCCGCGCCCCGCTCCAGCACCAGGCGTAGCAGGTCCTCGTAGGGCGTCGGGATCGGCACGCGGCCAGCTTAGCGGCGATCGCAAGCGCGGCGGAGCCGGGCGCGGCGGGTCGACGCCGATAAATTCAGCCTGTGGGCCAGGAGTAGAACGGGAGCCATGCCGAAGATCACCGACCGCGTCACCACTCCCGACGGCACCTGCCCCGTCGGCCTGTTCACCCCCGAGGGCTCCGGGCCCTGGCCCGGAGTAGTCATGTACTGCGATGCCGGCGGCGTGCGCGACACCTTCGACCAGATGGCCGCCGAACTGGCCGGATTCGGTTATGCGGTGCTGCTTCCCGACGTGTACTACCGCAGCGGCGACTGGGCGCCGTTCGACATGGCCACGGTGTTCGGCGACGCCGAGGAACGCCGACGCCTGTTCTCCATGATCGGCGGCATCACACCGGACAAGATGGCCAGCGACGCCGGCGCCTTCTTCGACTACCTGGCCGCGCGCCCCGAGGTGTCCGGTCAGCGGTTCGGCGTGTGCGGCTATTGCATGGGCGGCCGTACCTCGGTGGTGGTGGCCGGGCGCCTCGGCGACCGCGTCGCCGCCGCCGCGTCGTTCCACGGCGGCGGGCTGGTGACCGACGGCGCGGACAGCCCCCACCTGCTGGCCGACCGGATGACCGCGACCGTGTACGTGGGCGGCGCCGAAAACGACGCGGCCTTCACCCCCGATCACGCCGAGGCGCTCAATAAGGCCCTGACGGCGGCCGGCGTCGCGCACACCATCG
>NZ_LT546237.1:204264-205976 GCF_900078675.2 Mycobacterium interjectum | reverse complement strand
GGCCGGGAGCAGGCCCGCCGCCACCAGCGCATCGCACCCCTGCGCCGCCGCGGCGACCGTGTCGAACTGCGCGGCGATCAGCTCGTCGACGTGCCGCCGCAGATCGGCCTCAGACGGCGGCGTCGCGCCGGTCACCATCGCGCGCACCGACTCGCCGAACGGCACCAGCGGCACGCCGAGACCGGCCACCCGCTCGGCGAACTCCTCGTCCGGTGGGGCGCAAATGCGGACCTCGGCACCGAGCGCCCGCAATTGCGCGGCCAGGCCGACCAGCGGCTCGACGCCCCCGCGCGAATCGTATGTCGAGAGCAACACACGCATTTCGCTTACTCTGCAGCAGCGCCCCGCTCACCGCGAGCCCGCCACGGGCGGCCGGAGCTCGTTGCCGGACCAAATCATTTCGATCCGTCTGAGCCAAACGTGGCCGACCGTCGCCGGTCCGCAGTTAGCGAATCCCCGCCCGAGGCGGTTGCTGCCGGAACTTCCTGCCGGTGACCGAGACTTTTGCCGGGTTAGCGACGGCCCGTTTCCAAGTTTGCTGAACACCGGGGTAGCCACCACCCGGGGCGGAGAAATCCGCCCCACAGCTAATAAACTCCGCTAGGAAAAGTCGTGCCGATGCGGTGCACGGCGCGCAGAACTAATTTGGCATGTGACAAATAGCTAATACGGTCAGCAAACTATAGACTTATCACGACCGTTCCAATAGCATTTGCTGTCATCGCGTTCAGGCATTGAGCGCGACTTTCCCGCTTCGGGGCGCAATGCCAGGGCGACGACGGGGGTAGGAGTGATCGGGAAGATTCCCACGGCCGTCAACGGTCGACGAATCGAGCGTCGAAGCCCGAGGCCGCCCAACCAACTGCCGATCGACGAACTGCACCGGATGCCGGCCCTGGTCGTCTTGGACCGGCTGCCGTCTCCGGCCCTGGCGGTCGACCGCCTGGGCGCCATCCTGTTCGCCAACGACTCGTTCTGCGACATGGTTGGACACTCTCCCGACGAGCTGCTCCAGATGGAGTTCGAACACATCTTTTACAGCCTGCCGGCCGACGACCGCTGGGTGGCGCTGGTCGGCACGGGCGCCAGGCGGCTGGTCGAGTTGCGGCACAAATCCGGTCACTCGGTGTGGGCCAGCATGAGCAAGTCGGCGATGCGGCGCCGCGACGACACGGTCGCGCTGGTCACCTTCCACGACCGCACCGAGGAGCTCTGGCTCAACGACGACATCCCCGCCGTCACGACGCCGGCAGGTTGACCAGCTCCGCCAATCGAGTGCGGTGCCGATAGGCGGTGCCGAGCGCCAACTGGTCGCTCTTGGCCCGCTTGAGGTAGAGGTGCGCCGGATACTCCCAGGTCATGCCGATGCCGCCATGCAGTTGCACGCACTCCTCGGCGGCGTGGACCGCGACGCCGCTGCAGTAGGCCTGCGCGATGGCGGCCGCGACCGGCGCGTCGTCGTCGTCGCGAGCGCACGCGTCGGCGGCGTAGCGCGCGGCCGCCGTTGCCGCGCCGATCTCGAACCACAGGTCCGCCAGGCGGTGCTTGATCGCCTGGTAGGAGCCGATCGCGCGTCCGAACTGCTTGCGCTGCTTGACATAGGCCAGCGTGGTGTCGAAACACCACTGGGCCACCCCGAGCTGCTCGGACGCGAGCAGGGCCGCCGCCGTGCGCAGCGCGTCGGCCACGGCGGATCCCGCCGGCCCGACCGG
>NZ_LT546237.1:202066-204065 GCF_900078675.2 Mycobacterium interjectum | reverse complement strand
GCGCGCGCCCGCGCCGGCGCCGCCGAGCGACTCGGGCACCAGCAGCCCGGCCACCCCGAGCTCCGCGGCCAGCGTCCGCCAAAGGCCCGAAAAGTCCTGTGGCTCGGGGTCGTAGGCGCGCGCCACCGATTCGGGTGGGCACCGGTCGGCGAACAGGTCACGGACGCTGTCCCGCAACGCCTCCTCGGTGTCGGAGTACAACAGGTCGCTCACCGGTCCAGGTCCTTCCACGGTCTGTCCTTGTCCACGCGATGCTCGCCCGGCAGGCCGAGGATCCGCTCGGAGATGGTGTTGCGCAACACCTCCGACGTGCCGCCCTCGATGGAATTGCCGCGCGCCCGCAGGTAGCGGTATCCGGGCTCGCGACCGACCAGGTCGACCGTTTCCGGCCTGCGCATGGTCCAATCGTCGTAGCGCAGCCCGGCCTCGCCGTGCAGTTCGATCTCGAATCCCGAGATCGCCTGCGCCAGGCGGGCGAACGCCACCTTCATGCCCGCACCCTCCGGTCCGGGCTGGCCCACGCTCGCCTGCTGGCGCAGCCGCTCACCGGCCAGCCGCAGGACCTCCGCCTCGACCCACAGCCGCATCAGCTCGTCGTGCATGGCGGGGTCGCGCAGCACCGGCTCGTGTCGCCAGGCCTTGGTGACCTTGCCGATGTGGCCGCCCTCCCGCGGCGTCCCGGCGCGGGTGCCGATGGCGACGCGCTCGTTGTTGAGGGTGGTGGTCGCGACGCGCCAGCCGCCGCCCTCGGGACCGAGCCGATTGGCGTCGGGCACCCGGACGTCGGTGAGGAACACCTCGTTGAATTCCGCCTCGCCGGTGATCTGGCGCAGCGGGCGGACTTCCACGCCGGGCTGGGTCATGTCGCACAGGAAGTACGTCAGGCCGGCATGCTTGGGCACCGTCGGGTCGGTGCGCGCGACCAGGATGGCCATGGTCGCGTGCTGCGCCTGCGACGTCCACACCTTCTGCCCGTTGACGATCCAGTCGTCCCCGTCGCGGACCGCCCGGGTGGAGACCCCGGCCAGGTCCGAGCCGGCACCGGGCTCGCTGAACAACTGGCAGTAGATCTGCTCGCCGGTGAACAACGGGCGCAGGAACTTTCGCTTCTGCTCGTCGGTCCCGAACGCCGCGATGGTGGGCGCCGCCATGCCCATGCCGATGTAGTTCTTGGGGGTACCCCCCACCGGCGCACCCGCGGCGGCGAGCTCGGCGTCGACGAGTTCCTGGGCTTTGCGCGGCAGGCCCAACCCGCCGAATCCCTCCGGCAGGTACACCCAGGCCAGCCCCGCATCGTATTGCGCCCCAAGGAATTCCCGCGGCTTGGTGGTGGCCGGGTCGTGCTCGCCGAGCAGCGCCCGGACCCGCGATGCCAGGTCCGCTTCGGTACTCATTGGGCCTGGTACCCCTGCGCGGGGCCGAGCAGCAGGCCGCCGTCGATCACCATCGTCTCCCCGGTGATCCAGCTCGCCGCGTCCGAGACCAGAAAGGCGACCGCGCCGGCCACGTCGGCCGGCTCACCGATGCGCCCGAGCGCTATGGTCGCCGCCAGCGGATCCTCGTGGTCCTTCCACAGCGCCTCGGCCAGCCGGGTGCGCACCACGCCGGGGGCGATGGCGTTGACCCGGACGCGCGGCGAAAGCTCGAGCGCCAGTTGCTTGGTGACGTGAATCAGCGCGGCCTTGGTGGCGTTGTACATACCCATCGCCGGCGACTGGTGCATCCCGCCGATGGACGCGGTGTTGACGATCGCCCCGCCGTGCTCGCCCATCCAGGACTTGACGACCAGCGAGGTCCACAGCAGCGGGGCCCACAGGTTGACGTCGAAGATCTTGGTGAACCGCGCGTGGTCCTGGTCGATCAGCGGGCCGTACGCCGGATTCGTTCCCGCGTTGTTGACCAGGATGTCGACGCGGCCGAAGCGCTCCAGCGCGAGATCGACGCAGCGCCGCGCGGCCTGTTCGTCGACGGCGTGCGCGCCGACGCCGACGGCCTTCTC
>NZ_LT546237.1:161851-201428 GCF_900078675.2 Mycobacterium interjectum | reverse complement strand
CCGGTGTTGCCGAACACCGCGTGCGCGCCGGGGGGTCCCCCCCCGGCCGCAATTTCCTTGCGAACCCCGCCCCCCACGCCCCCCCCAAACCCCCCCCCGCCGATCTCCCCGGTCGGCCAGGCCACCGTGAACCGGGGGGCGTGAAAAGACCCGCCGGCCATCGCCATCGCGCCGAGCCCATAACCCTTGCGCAGGATGATCATTCCCAGCGGCACGGTCAGCCTGGCGCCCAGGACGAACATCCGGCCGAAGCGGCGCACGGCCGCCTCCTTTTCCGCGTCGGGCCCGACCATGAATCCCGGGGTGTCGCACAGCGAGACCACCGGCAACCGGAACGACTCGCACAGGGCGAGAAAGTCGCCGGCCTTGTCGGCCGCCTCGGCGTCGATGGCGCCGCCGAGGTGGTGGGTGCTGTTGGCGATCAACCCATATGCCACCCCCTCGACGCGCACCAGCGCGGTGACGATCCCGACGCCGTAGTCGGGCCGCAGTTCCAGGACGGAACCGACGTCGACGACCGACGCGATCGCGTGGTGCACATCGTAGGCCCGTAACCGGTTCTCCGGCACCGCATGTCGGGCCAGCCGCGGATCGGGTGCCTCCCAGGCTTCGAGCGCGCCCTGGAAATACGACAGGTATTGCTGGGCGAGCGCGACGGCGTGCGCCTCGTCGCGGGCGACCAGGCCGACGACGCCGTTGTGCCGCTGCACGTCGATCGGCCCGATCGCCTCCGGCGGGTACACCCCCAGCCCGCCGCCCTCGATCATGGCCGGCCCGCCCATGCCGATGTTGGCGTCGGGGGTCGCGATGATCACGTCGCACACCCCGGCGAGGGCCGCGTTGCCGGCGAAGCAGCGGCCGGAGACGATCGACACCAGCGGCACCCGCCCGCTCAGCGCGGCCAGCATCCGAAAGGTGGGCACGTCGAGCCCGGCGGCCCCGCCGACGTCGGTGTCGCCGGGCCGGCCGCCGCCGCCCTCGGCAAACAGCACCACCGGCAGGCTTTTTCGGGTGGCCAACTCGAAGACGCGGTCGGTCTTGGCATGGTTGCGCATGCCCTGCGTTCCGGCCAGCACGGTGTAGTCGTAGGACACGACGGCGGCCTCGGCGCCCCCGATGGTGGCCAGGCCGGCGACCAGGCCGTCGGCCGGGGTGTTGGCGATCAGGTCCTCTTCGGAGCGCCTGCTGCGCTGGGCGGCGATCGCCAGCGCGCCGTACTCCACGAAGCTGCCGGGGTCGACCAGGTCGGCGATGTTCTCCCGGGCGGTGCGGCGACCCCGCGCGTGCCGCTTGGCCACCGCCGCCGGGCGGCCCTCGTCGCGGGTGAGCAGGTGCCGGTGAGCGACCTCGTCGAGGTCGACCCGCGGCCGGTCGAGATCCAACGCGGCCGAGTATGATTCGCCGTCTGCCCCGGCGCCCGTGCGGGTGAACACGACCAGGGGATCACCGGTTCCGACGACCTGGCCGGGAGTCACCAGGCTTCGCACGGTCCGCAGCGTGTCCGGCGCGGCGAGCACATGTTGCATCTTCATCGCCTCGAGGACGACGACTTGGCCGCCGGCGGCGATCTGTTCGCCTTCGGCCGCCACCTCGACCACGGTGCCGGCCAATTGCGCGCGCAGTGCTTCCTCGCCGGGATAGAGCTCGACCGGCGCCGCACGGACGTCGTGCTGGTGGGACAGCGCGGCGACGGCCAGCTCGGGCAGCTTCTTGTCGAGGAAGTCCGTGGTCACCCAGCCGGACCGGATTTGGCTGTCGGACAGCAGCTCTCGCAGCAACTCGATGTTCGTGCGAACGCCCTCGATGCCGAATTCACCCAGGGCGGTGCGAGCCTTGCGCACCGCGGCCTGCATCGACGATCCGTGCACGTGGGCGATGACCTTGGCCAGCAGCGAGTCGTATCGCGGGCTGATGACCAGGCCCGGCCGGCCGTAGGTGTCGACGCGTACGCCGGGCCCGCTCGGCGGCGAGAACACCGTCAGGGTGCCCGCCGCCGGCAACACCGACCCATCGGCGGCGAAGGCCTCCGTGTTGACCCGGGCCTGAATCGCAATGCCGCGCCGCGCCGCCGGCTCGCCGATGACTTCGTTTCCGTCCGAAGCGATTCCGGCCGGAAGCCCCAACTGGTAATACGACGCGCCGCCGGCGATGGCCAGCTGGACGGCCACCAGGTCCACGCCGGCCGTTTCCTCGGTGACCGTGTGCTCCACCTGGATCCGGGGGTTGACCTCGAGGAACACCAGCCGGTCGCCGGCCACCAGGAATTCGACGGTGGCCACCCCGCGTAGGCCGACCCTGGCGCACAGCCGCGCCGCCGCATGGTGCAACGCGCGGCGCAGCGCGTCGGAAAGCCCTTGGGCCGGTGCGATTTCGACCAGCTTCTGGTAACGACGCTGGATGCTGCAGTCGCGATCGCCGAGCGCCAGCGCGTGCGTCTGGTGCCCGGCCGGGGCGCCCACGACCTGAACCTCGATGTGCCGCGCGTCGGGCAGGACCGCCTCGGCGAACAGGGCGGGCTCACCGAAGCCCAGCCGCGCCTCCGCGGCGCACTGTTGGTAGGCGTTCTCGATCTGTTCGGTGCCGCTCACCTTCCGCATTCCCCGGCCACCGCCGCCGGCGACCGCCTTGATCATGACGGGGCCGCCGTGGGCGGCGAGAAACGCCCTGATGTCCTCGACGCTGCCGGGCCCTTCGGTCGCGGGCAGCACCGGAACGCCGGCCGCGATCGCGGCGGCCCGGGCCGACGGCTTGTCGCCGACCAACTCGAGCACGTCGGCGCCGGGCCCCACGAACGTGTGGCCGGCGGACGCGCAGGCGCGGGCGAATTCGGCGTTCTCGCTGAGGAACCCGTAGCCGGGGTGAATCAGCTCGGCGCCGCAGTCCTTGGCCGCCGCCAGCAGCTCGGCGTGATTCAGGTAGGCCGCCGGGCCCGCGCCGGGCAGGCCCAGCGCCTCGTCGGCGGCGTGCACGTGGGGACTGTCGGCGTCGTCCTCGGCGTAGACCGAGACCGTCCGGATGTCCAGTTCCGTTGCGGTGCGGATGATTCGGAGGGCGATCTCGCCGCGGTTGGCGATCAGCAGGGTGGCGCTCATCGGAGCGGGTCTCCCCAGCGCACCTGTCCGCGCAGCTTGCCCTTGAGCAGTTTGCCCCCGGCGTTGCGCGGCAGCGCTTCGGGCACCACCGTGACGTACTGCGGGACCTTGAAGTCGGCCAACCGCTCGCAGCAGTGCTCGAGCACGGCGCGCACGTCGATCTCCCCGTCGCCGGCGAAGAGCACGGCGCCGACCTTCTCCCCCATCACGTCGTCGGGCACCGCGAGGACGCAGGCGTCGGCGACGTTGGGCGCCGCCAGCAGCACCGCCTCGACCTCGACGCTGGAGACGTTCTCGCCGCCGCGGTTGATGATGTCCTTGAGCCTATCGACGATGTGCACCCGGCCCGCGTCGTCGACCCGGACCACGTCGCCGGTGTGCAGCCACCCGTCCGCAAAGGTGGCCGAGGTGGCCTCCGGCCGGTTCCAGTAGCCCGCGGTGACGTTGGCGCCGCGCGCGACCAACTCGCCCACGCCCGGCTCGTCGCCGCCGAACGGGACCAGGCCCAGGTCCACCGAGGGGACCGCGTAGCCGACGGAGTCGGCGTGCTCGACGGCGTCGCGGTCGGGCAGGACGGTCATCAGGGAGGCGGTCTCGGTCATGCCGTACCCGTTGAACACGGTTGCCTGCGGGAAGGCCTGTTTCACCGATCTGACCAGGGACGGCGCGATGGGCGCGCCCCCGTAGCCCACCCAGCGGACGCCGGACACGTCGGCTTGGGCAAACCCCTTGTGCCGCAACATCAGGGCATAGATCGCCGGGACGGTCACCATGACGGAGATGCGCTCGGCGCTCAGCGTCGCGATCAACTCGTCGAGGTTGAGCGCGGGCATGATCACCGACGCGCCGCCCAGGCGCATCGCCGCTAAAAGCTGTGAGTTGCAACCGGTCACGTGGAACAGCGGCACCGAGATGAGCGTTCGCATCCCCTCGCCGAGGTCCCTGGGCTGATCGAGACAGCGGATCGCGTTCTCGGTGTTGGTCACGAAGGCCTCGTGGGTGGTCGGCACGCCCTTGGGGTGGCCGGTGGTGCCCGAGGTGTAGAACAGGGCGGCCGTGTCCGCGTGGCCGAGGCTGTGGGTCACGTGCGGTTTGCCGTCGGGCAGCGGTGTGCCCGGGGACAGGTCCATCCGAGCGCCGGAGTCGGACAGGACGAACTCGACCTCGGGGCGCGCCGAGCGCGTATTGACCGCCACCGCAACGCCGCCGGCCATCACCGTGCCCCAGAACGCCAGCACCCAATCGATCCCCGCCGGGTAACGCACGGCGACGCGATCACCGGGGCTCAGTCCGTCGGCGCTTAGCCCGCCGGCCACCCGCGCCGCGCGCTCCCACAGCTGCCGGTAGGTCAGTCGGCCGCCGCCGAGTTCGATCACGGCCTCACTGTTCGGGCGGTTGTCGACCTGCTCCGCGAGCATGTCCAGCAGGGTGGCGGGCAAGCGCTCGTAGCGCGGGACGCCGCCGGCGTCGCGGGACACACCCGTCATCGGGAATGGGTTGTGGTCGCGCGGAATTTCGATCACTGGAGGCATGCCCGGTCCCTACATCCTCCTGCCCTATCGTGATAGCGGTGACGATCGAGGATTCCGCCATCATGCCCGAGGCGTTCTTCACTGTCGACGGCGACTCCTACCTGCCGGGCGCGATGACCCGGGGACCGTGGGGCGCGGCGCTGGGCGGCCAGAATGTCGGCGGACTGTTGGCGTTCGGAATTGAGCGATCCGGGCTCGATCCCGACCTGCAGCCCGCCCGCCTGACGGTCGATCTGTTGCGCCCGGTCCTGCTCGAGCCGGTCCGGATCGAGACCTCGGTGCAGCGGGAAGGCCGGCGCATCAAGCTCGTCGACGGCGCGCTGGTGCAAAACGGGCAGATCGTCGCGCGCGCCAGCGCGCTGTTCCTGCGGCGGGGCGAGCATCCCGAGCAGCAGGTGTGGTCCGGCCCGGTCGAGATGCCGCCGCTGCCGGACGGCTCCGACGGCTTCGAAGCGGACCTGCCGTTCCTCATCTGGGGCTACGGGGCCACGCTCGGCGGCAGCCCGGGCATCGCGGCCGGCGAGTGGGAACAGGCCCATTCCCAGAAGTTCGCGTGGACGCGGCTGTTCCGCCCGATGGTGCAGGGCTACCCACTCACGCCGTTCACCCGGCTGGGATTCGGCGGCGACATCACGAGCTCGCTCACCCATTGGGGCACTGGGGGTTTGCGGTACATCAACGCCGACTACACCGTCACCGCGAGCCGGCTGCCGGACGGCGAATTCCTGGGGCTGGCGGCCCAAAGCCATTACGGCGCAGCGGGTGTGGCCACCGGCACCGCGACCCTGTTCGACCGGCACGGCCCGATCGGCTCCAGCACGGCGCTGGCGATCGCCCAGCCCGCCGAGGCTTTCCAGCCGAGCTATCAGTAGCTCACCCCATCAGCTGGGCGGCCACCGTCGCGCCCAGTTCCCAGCAGGATTCCAGGTCGGCCTTGCTGGGCTTGCCCGAAACCACCACGGTCGGCGCCGCTTTCGTCCACCCCAGCCCCGTCGTGATGGCCTCGATGCCCCGCTCGGCGCCCTCGGTGCCCTCGTTGCCGTGCAGGTACACGCCGAACGGGCGGCCGCGCGTCGCGTCGAGACACGGGTAGTAGCAGACATCGAACGCGTGCTTGAGCGCGCCGCTCATGTACCCCAGGTTGGCCGGGGTCCCGAGCACGTAGCCGTCGGCCTCGAGCATGTCGGCCGGCGCGAGGGTGAGCGCGGGCCGCCGCACCACCTCCACGCCTTCGATCTCGGGGTCGGTGGCCCCGGACAGGACCGCCTCGAACATCTCGTGGGTGTGCGGAGACGGCGTGTGGTGCACGATCAGCAGCGTCTTGCTCATCGGCGCGCCTGCATGGTGACGGCGGTCTTCATGGCTTCCCGCGCGCGGCGGCGATCGCCCGCGTAGTCGTAGGCGCGGGCCAGCCGGTACCAGCGCCGCCAGTCGTCCGGGTCGGCCTCCACCTCCGTGCGCACCGCGGCGAACAGGGCGTCGGCCGCGTCGCGCTCGATGCGGCCCGATGCCCGCCGCGGCAGCGCGCCGGTGTCGAGTTCCATTCCGTCCGCGGCGATCAGGCGGGCCAGCCTCTGGTGGGCGAACCCGGCCCGCAGGGTGGCGATCATCGCCCACAGCCCGATGACCGGCATGATCAGCAGCGCCGCGCCCAGCCCCACGGCGGCGGCGCTTCCCGACCCGATCATCGCGATGGCCAGCCGGCCCAGCAGCACGAGGTACGCCAGCATCGCCAGGCACATCAAAGCGATGAGCAGCTGGATGCGCAGCGCCTTGGTCATTGGAGGTTGAGCAGGGGCTCAAGGCCCACCGTGAGGCCCGGGCGTTCCCTGATGCGCCGCACGGCCAGCAGCACGCCCGGCACGAATGACGTGCGGTCCAGGCTGTCGTGGCGGATGGTCAGCGTCTCCCCCTCGGTACCGAACAGGATCTCCTGGTGGGCGACCAGCCCGGCCAGCCGCACCGAGTGCACCGGTATGCCCTCGACGTCGGCGCCGCGGGCGCCGGGCAGGCTGCTGCTGGTGGCATCGGGGTTGGACGGCAAGCCCTTTCGGGCCTCGGCGATCAGCTTGGCGGTGCGGGCCGCGGTGCCCGACGGGGCGTCGGCCTTGTGCGGGTGGTGCAGCTCGATGACCTCGGCCGAGTCGAAGAACGGCGCGGCCTGCATGGCGAAATGCATCGACAGCACCGCCCCGATCGCGAAGTTCGGCGCGATCAGCACGGACGTGTCGCTGCCGGCGAGCCACGCCTGCACCTGGTCGAGGCGCTCCTGGGTGAAGCCCGTGGTGCCCACCACGGCGTGAATTCCGTTGCCGATGAGGAACTCCAGGTTGCCCATCACCACGTCGGGGTGGGTGAAGTCGATGACGACCTCGGTGTCGCCGTCGGTGAGCAGGCTCAGCGGATCACCCGCGTCCACCTCCGCGGACAACGTCAGGTCGTCGGCGGCTTGGACGGCCGCCACCATCGTCGACCCGACTTTGCCCTTGGCTCCCAGCACCCCTACCCGCATGGTTTCACCCTAGACCGCGGCGTTGCGGGCCCTCGAAAGTTGCCCCGCGACGCAAATGCTGGCGCAACAGTCATTGCAATGAGTTTCAAAGCTATTTCACATCGGGACGCGCTATGGTAACCACAGCATCGGCGCCGATCGTGCGAATGATCTCGGCGGCCCATTCAATAGCGGGCTTCTTCCAATTCAGTCGGTAGGTGAAGGAGATGAAGCTATGGCGGTACAGCGACACAATGGTCGATGTATGGGCTTAGCGGTGCTAGGCGGCTCGCTTCTGGTCGCCGGTGTCGCGTGGGCCGGCCCGGCCGAGGCCGACGCCGCCTCCTACCTCAAAGACCTGCACAACGCCGGCATCCAGGATGTCGACGGGGGCGACCCCGCGTTATTGCAGGTGGGCCAGAAGATTTGCACCCAGGTCTCCTATGGCGTTACTCCCGAAACGCTGAAGAGCATGGCGTTGCAACGCTCCGACGCCAAACTGGGCGCCGGTGGGCTCACTCCCGCTGAAGCGAATGAACTCGTCAACTACGCCATGGCCGATCTCTGCCCGAACTACTAATCGGGCTGCCGTCGAATTCGGCTTTATCCACAGTTGGATGTTCATCCACAGGCGCCGCATTCCCCATTGTTGGCGTCGGCACCCACCGATATCATTCGAACATGGGTTCGATCGAGATGCCGGTGGAGCTGGCCGCCGAATTGGATGCGCTCGACGCGGCCGTGGCAGCGATCGCCCGACGAAATTTCGACGCCTTGGCCCCTTCCGTCCGGCTGCGGGCGCTGGAGCGGATGGAGACGTCTGTACGACGGCAGATCGCGTCAAGTCACGACGTGATCGCGGGCCTGGCGAGGGAGGATCCCGCCCACGCCGGCGGCCCGGCCCACAAGGTGATCGCCGACTGGCTGCGGATCAGCTGCGCCGAGGCGGCCCGCCGGCTCCGCGACGCCGAACAGCTATCCCCGCGCCTGACCCTCACCGGCCAGGAGTTGCCGCCGGAGTTGCCGGCCACCGCCGAAGCGTGGCGCCACGGCCTGCTCGACGAGCAGCACCTGCGGGTGATCCAGACGTTCTTTCGCGGCCTGCCGCAGGCGACGCCGGTCGACGCCGTGGCGAGGGCCGAACGATTTCTCGCGCGGCAGGCGACCAAGTTGCGTCCCGACCAGCTGGAGAAGGTCGCGCAGCGATGCGCGACGCGGATCAATCCCGATGGGAAATACTCCGATACCGACCGCGCGCGGCAGCGCGGCTTCACCTGGTGCGGCCAACGGCCGGATGGGATGAGCGTCGGCAAGCTCGTGGCCTCGCCGGAGCTGCGCGCCAACATTGACGCGTGGCTGGCGCGGTTCGCGGCGCCCGGGATGTGCAACCCCGACGACGAAACCGCCTGCGTCACCGGCGAACCCGACGACGACCGCGCACGCCGGGATTCCCGCAGCCACGCCCAGCGCCAGCACGACGCGCTCAACGCCCTGGTGCGCGGCCAGCTCGGCGATCCGAAACTCGGTGTGCACAACGGTTTGCCGGTCACCGTCATCGTGTCGACCACGCTGCAGGAGCTGACGTCGGGCGCGGGCCTGGCGGTGACGGGCGGCGGCACGCTGGTGCCGATGCGCGAAGTGATCCGGATGGCCAGCCACGCCTACCACTACCTCGCCGTGTTCGACGAGCACTCGGAGCGGCCCTTGTATCTGGGGCGCGCCCGGCGAATAGCCTCACCCGATCAGCGCATCGTTCTCTATGCGAAGGACCGCGGCTGCACGCACCCGGGCTGCGACGTGCCGGGTTACTGGTGCGAGGTCCACCACATCGACGAGTGGGCGACGGGCGGGCGCACGGACGCCGACAGGCTCACCTTCACCTGCGCACCCAACCACAAGCTGGCGGAAATGGGTTGGAAGACAAGGAAACTGCCCAACGGCCGCACCGAGTGGATCCCGCCGCCGCACTTGGACCGCGGCGCGCGCACCAACGACTATCACCACCCGGAGCGCCTGTTCGATGACGACGAAGACGACGAGGCCCCTTGACCGCGCCCTTACCTCTTGAACCGCCCCGCGAACCCGCGCAGCGGTAGGTCGGCGCTGGTGATGAGTCCGGGCGGCGCGGCCACCACGGACTTGATGGCGGCGAGGGCGGGCATGCCGGTCACGGTCATGCCGATGGAGGCGAAGTTGTCCGGGTTGGACAGGTCGACGCCGGGCTTGGGGAAGATCATGTGCTTGTTGTAGATGCACGGGTCACCCTTGATCTGGGTGATGTAGCAGCCCTTGATGTTCCAGCTCGGATCGGTGTGCGGGGTCATCTGCCACTCCAGGTGCGTCTCGACGCGGGGCACCCCGTCCACCATGCCCTGGTACTTGAGGTAGTTGCCGCCCAGCGAGCCCTTGGGCAGCGTGTACCAGCCCAGGTCGACGTCCTTGGTGCAGGCGCCCAGCTCGTAGCTGAACTTCACCTCGTCCAGCGGCAGGTCGAAGCAGTCGGCCATCATCAGCACGCTGTCGGCGAAGACGCGGGTGTACTTCTCCAGCTTCGCGGGGATCTCCGGGTCGTCGACCGGCTGGCCGTAACCCACCTCGATCCAGGTGTCCTTGGAGTGGTGGCAGGAGACGTCGACGGATTCGATGGTGGTGACATTCTCGATGTCGGCGACGTCGGCCGAACACACCACGCCGAGGATCTGGTTCAGGCCCGGGTTCATGCCCGTTCCGTAGAACGTCGCGCCGCCCTTCTCGCAGGCCTCGGCCAGCAGCCGGGTCACCGGCTTTCCCGACGGGTGTGGATGGTTCTTGTCGCGGTGCCAGCCGGTGATCCAGTCGGCGGTGGTGACGATGTTGATGCCCGCCTCGAGCACTTGGACGTAGAGGTCCTCGTCGGGGAACACGCCGTGAAACGTCAGGACGTCCGGCTTGGCGGCGATGATCTCCTCGATGGTGCCGGTGGCCGTCACCCCGTTGGGCGCGATGCCCGCGAGCTCGCCGGCATCTCGACCGATCTTGTCCGGCGAATAGCAGTGCACGCCAATGAGTTCCAGGTCCGGCTGGGTGGCGATCCGCTTGATCATCTCCGAACCGACGTTTCCGGTGGCCACCTGAAAGACGCGGATCGGACGAGCGGGTGCATTCATTGCGGGTCAGCCTTTCTTAAGACGCGCAGAGCTCGGGATAAAACTGCTTGGCCCACTTGCGGATTGCGGTGAAGCCTTCGTATTCGTCGGGGGCCAGCGCGGGCGGGTCGGAGTAGCGCTGGTGCCGCCAGATCTCGATGTCCTGCTCGAACTGCCGTATCACTTCCCCTCCGAACTCGGCCGCCTTGCGTTCGGCACGCACCGGGTCCTTGCCCGCGCCGGTCTCGGGGCGGCCGATGTAGACCATGAACCGGACGTCGGAGGTGAATTCGTCGACCGGGGTCACCGCGGAGATGGTGCGGTTGTCGACCATCCCCCAGCTCTTGGTGACGGCGATGCCCAGCCCGCCGTTGATGGCCTCCACGCCGCTGTTGACGTCCTCGATCCTCTGGCCGTCGTCGCCCTCGAAGGTGATGGTGAAGTCCACGAAGGACACCGGGTCGGCGAAGTCGTGGCGGGTGAACACCGGGACGATGGGGGTGTTATGCACGAACTTGAAATGCGCGAAGTCCACGCCGTTTTCGAGCACGTACTGCGGGTGCAGCTCCAGGCCGCCGCGGAACAGCCGCTGTTGCGGGTAGTAATCGCGGGCGTCGCGGCCGTCCTCGAACGAGGCGAACACGTCGGGCGCGTCGAAGTACGGCTCGCGGCGCTGCGCGTCGTGCCAGATGTAGACCGACTCGTTGCGCTCCACCACGGGGTAGGTGCGCATCCGCCTGCCGCGGTTCGGCCGATCCTGGTAAGGGATGCAGACGTTGCGGCCCTCGGAGTTCCACTGCCACCCGTGAAAAGGGCACTGCAGCACCTGCCCGACGACCGTGCCGCCGTACCCGAGGTGCGCGCCCAGGTGTTCGCAGTAGGCGTTCATCACCGTGAGCTCGCCCGACTCGGCGCGCCAGGCAACCATCTCCTGGTCGAAGTACTTCATCCGGTGCACGTCGCCCACGCCGATCTCGTCGGACCAGGCGACCTGGAACCATCCGGTCGGTTTCATCGACAACGGCGGCTTAGCCATCGAGCCCTGCCATCTGAGCGCCCCTCCTCGGATCGTGACAGAATCACAGTACCCTCTATGAAAATGTTAGGCTAGGCGGGTGACCGAAACCAAGGTCGCCGGGCGGCGCCCCAACCGGCGCGGCCACGCGACGCGCGAGAGCATGCTGGAGGCGGCGCTGAAGTCGCTGGCCTCGGGCGAGCCGGGCTCGGTGTCGGCCAACCGCATCGCCAAGGACATCGGCGCGACCTGGGGCGCGGTGCAATACCAGTTCGGCGACGCCGACGGATTCTGGGCGGCCGTGCTGCACCGCACCGCGGAGCGGCGCGCCGCCACGTTCTCCACGCTGTCGACACCCGTGCGACCGGACGCCCCCCTGCGGGAGCGCGTCGGCGCGATCATCGACACCCTGTACCGCGGCCTGGCATCGGCGGATTCGCGCGCGATCGAAAACCTGCGCGCCGCGCTGCCCCGCGACCCCCGCGAGCTGGAGCGCCTCTACCCACGCACCGCGGCCGAGCTGTTCTCCTGGGGCAAGAGCTGGCTGGAGACCTGCCAGCACGCCTTCGCCGGCCTGGACGTCGACCCCGACCGGTTGCGCGAGGTGGCCGCCCTCATCCCGGGCGCGATGCGTGGCCTGGTGTCGGAGCGCCAGCTGGGCTCCTATGCCGACCTCGACATGGCGCGGCGGGGTTTGACGAACGCGCTGGCGGCCTACCTGGAGCGGCCCCAGGCGAAAGTTCTCTAGCCTTAGGCTGTGCGGCCCAGCGACATGACGATCCGGGAAGCCACCCCGGCCGACTTCGCCGAGGTCGCGGCGATGCACTACCCGGTATGGCGGCGGTCGTGGGCCGGGATATTGCCGCCACCGGTGCTCGACCTGCTCGGACCGCCGAAACGCTGGGTCGCCGAGATCTATCCGCAGAGCCTGAAGCGCCGCGGCTGGCGCATGTGGGTCGCCGAGGCCGGCGGCCGCACCCTCGGCGTGGCCATCTTCGGGCCCGATTCCGACCAGCCCGATGACCTGCTCGTCGATGCGCTCTACATCGCCGAGGAAAGCCAACGACACGGGATCGGGGGCCGCATGCTCGACGAGGTCCTCGGCTCACACCCGTCCGGTGACGTGATCCTGTGGTGCGCCGAGCAAAACGACAAGGCGCGACGCTTCTACGAGAAGAACAACTTCCGCGCCGACGGCCGCACCCTCGATTGGGAGCCGCTGCCCGGCATCAAGGTGGCCCACCTGGGATACCGGCTCACGCGTTGACGTGCCGATCGACCCATTCGGCGGTCAACTCGGCGATGACCTCGGGACGCGACGTGACCACCCAGTGCCCGCCTTCGATGGGAATCACCCTGCCGCCGCGCGGAATTGCGCCGGCGAACCGCTGCAACGCGGGCGTCACGAAGATGTCGCGGCGGGGCACCAGGGTTTGGACGGCGACGGTGGTCTGCGGCAGCCGCGGCCCGGGCGAGAGCATCGGCCCGGGCATGTTCGCGCGGTACAGCTTGAGCCCGGTGACGTAGTCGGTGATGGATCGCGGCGTCGGGTCGCGTCGGACGCGTGTGCGCGGCCGGCCGATGCGCTCGAGGGCTTGATGGACGAGCACGCCGATCCGGGAGCGAAACGCGAGCTCCGGCACACCGGGGCACAAGAAGAACGCGATATACAGCGACCCCAGCAGTTGCAGCGCGACCTGGCCCACGGCCCGCGGCGTGCGCGCCGAGCGCAGGAATCGGCCCGCGTACCGCAGGTGCGGCCCCGAAATCGACGTGAACGAAGCGACTTTGGCCATCACCGAATCGTCGGTGACGGCCGCCCAGGCCGCAATCGAACCCCAGTCATGGGCCAGCAGGTGCACCCGCCCGGCGCCGAGGCTGTCGATGACCGCGCCGATGTCGGACACCAGTTGCGCGAAGGCGTAGTCGGATCGCCTTGCGGGGCGCGATGATTCGCCGGCACCGCGCACGTCGTAGGCCACGACGTTGTAGCGCCCGGTGTAGTTCTCATCGAGCTCCCGGGCCACCGGATCCCAGAGGTGGTGGTTGTCGGGCCAGCCGTGGATGGCGAGGATGGTCGGGCGCGCCGCGTCGACCCCGGTGTACTGGTGCACCGCCAGGGTGACGCCGTCGGAGGCGGTGACGCTCGAAGTCGTTGTGTCCATGCGTCAGTGCGACGCGCGCGCGGCGGGCGAGACCGCCAGGTAGTCGACCGCCGCGCCGAGGCCGCCCAATTGGGACGGGTGGAAACCCGGCCGGTAGTAGTTGCCGACCACCCGCACGAACCGCAGCGGCCCGGGCACCAATCCGCGCCGCGCCGCCCGAAAGTAGTCCCGCCAGCGCGCCTTGCTGCCGGGCGGCAGGTACGGGTCCACCGAGTACAGGAACCGGACGCCGCGAATCCACAGCAGCAGGATGCCCGGCGTCACCACCAGTTGGGCGCGCACCCGCCTCAGGTAGCCGGCCCGCAGATGCTTCATGGTGTCGAAGGCGACGGCCTTGTGCTCGACCTCTTCGGCGCCGTGCCAGCGCAGCATGTCCAGCATCACGGGGTCGGTGCCGATGGCGTCGTGGGCGGGCGAGTCGAGCACCCACTCGCCCAGAATCGCGGTGTAGTGCTCGATCGCCGAGACGAACGAAACCTGTTCCAGCAGCCAGCGGTGCTGCCGTCGCCGGCCCCACCCCGGCCTGGGCCCCAGCAGCTTCTCGAACAGCCACCCGATCTGGTCGGTGTAGGGGGTCAGGTCGACCCCGGCGGCGGCGAAGTGGGCGAGCACCTTGGCGTGCGCCTGGGAATGCACGGCCTCCTGGCCGATGAATCCCTGTACGTCCAGGCGCAGCTGATCGTCTTTGATCAACGGCAGCGCCCTCTTGAACGCGTCGACGAAGAACTCCTCGCCCGCGGGCAGCAGCAGGTGCAAGACGTTGAGCACGTGGGTGGTGAACGGCTCGCCCGGCACGTAGTGGAACGGCAGCTTCGCCCAATCGAACTCGACGTCACGCGCCTGCAGGACCAGTCGCTCGTGGTGCAGTGGCGCCCCGCGCCGATTCCAGTGCGGACCCGCCGCGTGGTCGTCGACGGTGAACATCGTGGGCCCTCCCCTCACCGCGCGGCCACGCGCCTGCGCAAGTCGTACTCTCGCCGATCCGTGTTGGCCAGCATCGCGCGGTGTTCGGCCGGCGTGAAGGGCCACACCTCCGGCACCCCGTCCTTGTTCAGGTACCAGCTGTCGCAGCCGGTGGTCCACACGGTGTCCGGCATCGCGGCGCGCAGCTTCTCGTTGTAGCTCTCGGTCGCCGACTGCGTCGGCTCGACGGTGTCGAATTCGCCGCGGCGCCAACCCTGGATCCAGCCCAGGATGTGCTCGGCCTGGTGCTCGGCCACCGCGGTGAGCGAGTGGTTGCCCACCGGGCTGTGTGGCCCGAGCATCATGAAGAAGTTGGGGAATCCCGGCATCGCCACGGTCCGGTAGGCGCGCGGCCCGTCGCGCCACACGTCGTCGGCGGCGATGCCGTCGCGGCCGGTCAGCCGCATCGGCCGGAAGAACGCGTGCGTGTCGAACCCGGTGCAGGCCACGATGATGTCCGCCTCGTGCAGTGTGCCGTCGTCGGTAACGACGCCCCGCGGCTCCACGTGGTCGATGCCGGCGGTCACCAGCTCGACGNACCCACGGCACGGCCGGGTGGCGGCGGCCGGCGAACTGGGAGTCCGGGGGGTTGGGCAGCGGGACGATCCACTGCGCGGTGCGCTGGAACAGCAAGACCCTGCCCGCCACGCCGGCCAGCCCGCAGACGAGTTGCACGCCGGTGGATCCGTTGCCGATCACCGCGATTCGGCGCCCCGCCAGCTCGACGGAATGATCCCAGCGCGCGGAGTGGAAGACGGGTCCGGCGAAGTCGTCCAGGCCGGCGATCGACGGCAGCCGGGGGTGGTGCAGCACGCCGGTCGCCGAGATCAGGAAGTCCACCTCGGACTCTGCCCCGGCCTCGTCGCCCGCGTCGGTGCGCAGCACCCAGCGGTCGTCGTCGAACCGGGCGCTGACGACCTCGGTGCCGAACCGGATCCGGTCCCGCAGCCCGAACTGGTCGGCGACACCGCGGAAGTAGGCCTGGATCTCGCCGCCGGGCGAGAACATGTGCGACCAGTTGGGCTTGGTGGCGAACGTGTACTGGTAGACGCGCGACGGCACGTCACAGGTCAGCCCGGGGTAGGTGTTTTCCCGCCAGGTGCCGCCCACCTCGTCGGCCTTCTCATAGATCGTGACGTCGTCAATGCCGCTGCGCAGCAACGCGATTGCCATGCACAGCCCCGACATGCCCGCCCCGACGACGGCTACGGAGGGATCGCGTGTCGCCACGGTTGTCATGGCGTCGGCGACCCGGCCTCGGCCCGCTGCTTGAGGCGCTGCAGGGTCAACTGGATGTGTTCGGTGTTGGCCGCCACCCGGTCGGTGACGCCGGTCGCCGCGCCGGCGAGTTTGCGGAACCAGCCCGGCCTGCGGTCCCAGGTGCTTTCGGTGACCCGGCAGCCGCCCTCGGCCGCGGCGATGTCGTATTGCCAGCGCGCGATGGGGAAGACCGTGTGCCGCACGTCGAACGCGAATACGCGGCCCGGCTCGGCGTCGGTGACCGTGCACTTCGTGCTCCAGCGCCGTTTGCCGTTCTCGTTGTGCCCGACGAACACCGCGCCCGGACGCAGGGCATCGCCCCTGCGCCACTCCATGGCCACCGCCTCCTCGGCGAGCGAGGCCAGCGTCGGCAGGTCGGTGATCAGGCCATACACCACGTCGGGAGCGGCGTCGATCTGGACGCTGGCCGTTACGCACTGGTCATCCATCCGCCGATCATAAGCACGTTCAGCCTCGGGAGAACCCGGATAGCGGCGCAAAAAGCGCAGCGCTCAGTGCCGCAGGGCCGGCTGGGCGAGCGTCACCCCCGAAATGCCGGAAACCTCAATACCTTTCACCACGGCGTGACCGGCTATCCCGTCGTGCGCGGCCGCTGCAACTGGCTGAATTGGGGAACGGCGGCCAGCGTGGCAACCGCATCGAAGAGCGCCCGTCTGATCTCCGGCGCCGGCGGCCCGGACAGCACCGGTCCGAAGAAGGTCCGCCCGTCGATTTGCATGATCGGACTGCCCCCGCTCTCACCGAGCGCGTCCTGTCCGGCTTGATGACTGCGCCGCACCAGGTCGTCCTGGGCGGTATCCGAGATGACGCCGGCGTCGATGTCGTGGCAGCCGACCACGTTCAACACCTCCGCGACCAGGCTGTCGTCGAGCGCCTCACCGCGTTCAAGGTAGCGCTCGCCGAAGGCGAAATACGCTGCGGTCAGTGTCAGGGTGAGATGCCGCATGTTGCGGTGGTTGGATCCTGATCACCTGGTGTCTGGCTCTTAGGCTGTGTGCCGCCGTTGGGTTGGCGTCCATGGGTTTTGTCGGCATCAGGTGTGAAGGACCGGCCGGCGTGACTTGATAGGAGCGTGGCACCGCCCCCACTGAGGTTTGTCCGCCGACCGGCCCAACCGTCACCTCACAGTGAATGGAGGCAACCACCATGGTTGTTGTTGGAGCCGATGTGCACAAGCGCACGCATACCTTCGTCGCCGTCGACGAAGCGGGTCGCAAGCTCGGGGAGAAGACCGTCAAAGCCATTACCGCTGGGCATGCCGAGGCGGTGATGTGGGTGCGGGAACGGTTCGGGGCCCAGGTGGTGTGGGCGATCGAGGATTGCCGGCATCTGTCGGCAAGGTTGGAACGCGACCTGATGGGTTTTGGCCAGAAGGTGGTGCGGGTGCCGCCGAAGCTGATGGCTCAGGCTCGTGCCTCAGCACGTACTAAGGGCAAGTCCGACCCGATCGACGCACTGGCCGTGGCGCGAGGGTACTTGCGAGAACCTGACTTGCCCGTGGCCTCGCATGACGAGGTGTCGCGCGAGCTCAAGCTGTTGGTGGATCGCCGGGAAGTTCTTGTGGCACAACGGACTGCAACGATCAACCGGTTGCGTTGGCGGGTCCATGAACTCGACCCCGAGCGTGCCCCTGTCCCAGCGTCGCTGGATCGTGCCAAACATTGCGAGTTGTTGGGCGCCTGGCTGGCGACCCTGCCCGGTCTGGTCGCTGAGTTGGCCCGCGATGAACTGGCCGACATCACCCGGCTGACAGACGCGATCGACACGTTGGCCAAGCGGATCGGCGAACGCGTGCGTGTGGTGGCCCCGGCCTTGCTGGCGATGCCCGGGTGCGGGGAGCTGACCGCGGCCAAACTCGTCGGCGAGGCCGCCGGGGTCCCCCGGTTCAAAAGCGAGGCGGCTTTTGCCCGTCACGCCGGAGTGGCGCCCATCCCGGTGTGGTCGGGCAACACCGCAGGCCGGGTGCGCATGACGCGCTCAGGCAATCGCCAACTCAACGCTGCCCTGCATCGCATCGCCGTCACCCAAATCCGCCTGCAAGGAGCCGGACAGATCTACTACCGCCACCGCCAAGGCTGCGGTGACTCCAACCCCGAAGCCCTGCGCTGCCTCAAACGACGCCTGGCCCGCGTCGTCTTCGGCCACCTAAACACCGACCACAACAACCGAACAAAGCCTTGCCAAACGGCAGCGGCTTGACATAGGAGAAACCCATGGCCTCGGCACCGTGTTTGTGGCCGATCGCGGCCATCAGCCGGCCGATTCGCCGGGAGTCACGCATCCGGGCCTGCTGCGGGGCCGGCAGCTCGCGGCCCTCATTGAGCACCGCCAGGCTCATCAGTCGCCAATCGATCGTCAACCCCCGTTCGCCGGCGAGGCCCTTCAACCACCGGGCAGTGTTCCAGGAAAACGGACACACCGGGTCGAGCCAGATGCTCACCGTCGTGGGACCCCGATTTCGCGCTTGAGTCATCAGCTCGGCTCCTCTGCCAGATCACGTTCAGACCCCACTATACCCCATGGGGTATCAGCCCTCAGGTGGGTGTTTGCGGCCCTCGCGAACTTTCTCCACACTTGACCCATGCGAGTCGGCGTCCCGACCGAGACCAAGACCAACGAGTTCAGGGTGGCCATCACCCCGGCCGGCGTCGCCGAACTGACCCGCCACGGCCACGAGGTGCTCGTCCAGGCCGGCGCGGGGGAAGGCTCGGCCATCCCCGATGCGGAATTCAAGGCGGCGGGCGCCCAGCTCGCCGACACAGCCGAGCTGGTGTGGGCCGAAGCCGACCTGCTGCTCAAGGTCAAGGAACCGATACCGCCCGAGTACGGCCTGCTGCGCCACGGGCAGGTTCTGTTCACCTACCTGCATTTGGCCGCCTCGCGCGCCTGCACCGACGCGCTATTGGCCTCCGGCACAACGTCGATCGCCTACGAGACCGTCCAGACCGACGACGGCGCGCTGCCGCTGCTGGCCCCGATGAGCGAGGTCGCCGGTCGGCTCGCCGCTCAAGTCGGCGGCTATCACCTGATGCGCACCCAAGGGGGCCGCGGTGTGTTGATGGGCGGGGTGCCCGGGGTCAAGGGCGCCGATGTCGTGGTGATCGGGGCCGGCACCGCCGGGTACAACGCCGCCCGGGTCGCCGGCGGCATGGGCGCCAGCGTCATGGTTTTCGACGTCAACATCGGCAAGCTTCGGCTGCTCGACGCCGAATTCGGTGGGCACGTCGGCACCCGCTATTCCTCGGCGTACGAACTGGAGGGCGCCGTCAAACGCGCCGACCTGGTGATCGGGGCCGTGCTGGTGCCCGGCCACAAGTCACCTAGGCTGATCTCGAATTCCCTTGTGGCGCAGATGAAGCCGGGCGCGGTCCTGGTGGACATCTCCATCGATCAGGGCGGCTGCTTCGAGGATTCGCGGCCCACCACGCACGACGACCCGACATTCGCGGTGCACGACACGCTGTTCTACTGCGTGGCCAACATGCCCAGCGCGGTGCCGAAGACGTCGACCGTCGCGCTGACCAACGCCACCATGCCGTACGTGCTCAAGCTCGCCGACCGGGGCTGGCAGGCGGCGTGCCGGTCCGATCCCCCTCTGGCCAAAGGGCTTTCGACCCATGACGGGATGCTGCTGTCCGAACAGGTGGCCGACGACCTCGGCCTGCCGTGCGCGGACCCCGCGTCGGTCTTCCTCTGACAGCGTTCGCCGGGCCCCGCCCGGCCACACCTAATCGCTGAGGCCGGCGACGATGTCGGCCACCGAGCCCGCGCGGGCCTGCCGGAAGGACGTGCCCGCCCACAGGGCCATCCCCTCCGGGTCTTCGCGTTCGGTCGCGGCCTCCCGTATCGGCAGCGTCATCTGGTTGACCTCGGGGTAGCCCAGCGGGGCCACGTTGTCGAGCAGGCGGATGAATTCGTTCTCCAGGCCGCGCCCATACCGGCCGGAGAACGCGCGCGTGACGATCGTTTTGGCGAAGAGCTGATTCTTCATGGCGGTGCGCTGCGCCTGGCTGGTGCCCGCCTCGTTGCTCAGCAGCAGCGCGGTGCCGACCTGGGCGGCCACGGCTCCCCGGCGCAGCACGCCGGCGACGTCCTCCGCGGTGCCCAGCCCTCCCGCCGCGATGATCGGGATGTCGCGGTGCGTCCGGTGGATCCGGTCGATCAGGTCGTGCAGCGAGTCGGTGGCGGGCTCCATGTCCGGGGCGAAGGTGCCGCGATGGCCGCCGGCGTCGGGGCCCTGGACCACCAGGCTGTCGGCGCCCGCGGCGACGGCCACCCCGGCCTCGTAGGCCGATGTCACCGTGACCATCACCAGCAGACCGTGCGCGCCCAGCCGCCGGATCACGTCCGGCGGCGGCACGCCGAACGTGAAGGACACCAGCTCGGGATGCACGTCGAGGACCACCTCGAGCTTGCGCTCCCAGTCGTCGTCGTCGCCGAACTCGGGCCGGCCCACCTCGCACTGGTAGTGCTCGGCGATGCCTTCGAGCTCGTCGGCGTAATAGTCCAGCGCCACCCAGTCGGCGACGCTGGGCTGGGGCACGAACAGGTTGACGCCCAGCGGGCCGGTGGTCATCGCGCGGGCCGCCGCGATGTCTTCGGCGAACCGTTCGGCGCTCACATACCCGCCGGGGATGAAGCCGAGCCCGCCGGCGTTGGACACCGCCGCGGCCAACGCCGGGGTGCCGGGCCCACCGGCCATGGGGGCGCCCACGATGGGCACCGCGATATCCCAGAAGCCCAGAACCATCCGGCTAATTTACCATCGCCCGAAGTTGTTGGGGCAGCGATCGTTTCGAGGCATACGGGCCCAGAACGGCCGCGCCGTAGCGCCTGCCCAGCAGGCGGCGGGCCACCGCGTTGACCTCCTCGACGCTCACCTCGTCGATTTTTTGCAGAGTGTGCTCGATGCTGCGGTGCCTGCCGTAGTTCAGTTCGCTGCGGCCGATGCGGCTCATCCGGGAGCTGGAGTCCTCCAGTCCGAGGACGAGCCCGCCGCGCAGCGAGCCCTTGGCGATGCGGCATTCCGCCTCGGTGATGCCGTCGCGGGCCACCGCGTCGAGCACCTCGCTGGTCACCCGCATGACCTCGGCGAAACGCTCGGGCAGGCAGGCCGCGTACACCGACAACGCGCCGCTGTCGGCGAAGATGTCGACCGCCGAGTACACCGAATAGGCCAGGCCGCGCAGCTCCCGGACCTCCTGGAACAGCCGGGAACTCAGGCCGCCGCCCAGCGCGGTGTGCAGCACCGACAGCGCCCAGCGATGCTGCCAGCTGCG
The DNA here is from genome assembly GCF_900078675.2 of Mycobacterium interjectum. GTDB lineage: Bacteria > Actinomycetota > Actinomycetes > Mycobacteriales > Mycobacteriaceae > Mycobacterium > Mycobacterium interjectum. The sequence continues at coordinate 180,485 of NZ_LT546237.1, read as the reverse complement.
CCCCGGTGTGCGGACGCCCAACGACAGGTGGGTCTGCTCGGCGTCCCGGTTGACCAGCGTCAGCCCGGGACTTCCGGTGACCCGCCCGGCGCCCTTGCGCGGGGCGATGGGCTGCCGGCCCCGGACCAGATGCTTTCCGAAGTGCTCGCGCACCAACGCGACCACCTCGTCGTGATCGACGTTGCCGGCCACCGCGACGACCATCCGCTCCGGGGTGTAGCGCCGCACATGAAACGAGTGCAGTTGCGACCGCGTCATCGCCGAGACCGAACGCGCGGTGCCGATCACGGGGCGGCCCACCGGGTGATCGCCGAACAGCGCCGACAGGAAGATGTCGCCCAGCGCGTCCTCGGGGTCGTCGTCGCGCATGGCGATCTCCTCGAGGACGACATCGCGTTCGAGCTCGACGTCCTCGGCGGCGCAGCGGCCGTTGAGCACCACGTCGGCGACCAGGTCGACGGCCAGCTCCAGGTCGCTGTCCAGCACGTGGGCGTAGTAGCAGGTGTGCTCGCGGGCGGTGAACGCGTTCAGCTCCCCGCCGACGGCGTCCATCGCCTGGGCGATGTCCACGGCCGTGCGGGTCGGGGTGGACTTGAACAGCAGGTGCTCCAGGAAGTGCGCCGCCCCGGCCACGGTGGCACCCTCGTCGCGGGATCCGACGCCGACCCAGACGCCGACCGAGGCGGAACGCACGGCCGGGAGGTGCTCGGTGACCACCCGCAGGCCGCCCGGCAGCGTGGTGCGGCGGACGGCCTTGTGGTCGGGGTTCACCTCGGCACTCTGCGCTCCCCGACGCAGAGCCGCGGCGTCAGCTGCGTGCCTGCTAGACCGAACTGGCGGCATCGGCCGGCGCGGGCGTGGTCGACGGCGTGTCCGTTGCGTCCGCTGAGTCCTCATCGGCCACCAGCACCAGCGAGATCTTGCCCCGCTTGTCGATGTCGGCGATCTCCACCCGCAGTTTGTCGCCGACGTTCACCACGTCCTCGACCTTCGCGATGCGCTTGCCCCGGCCCAGCTTGGAGATGTGCACCAGGCCGTCGCGACCCGGCAGCAGCGACACGAACGCGCCGAAATCCGTTGTCTTGACCACGGTCCCGAGGAAACGCTCACCCACGGTGGGCAGCTGCGGGTTGGCGATGGCGTTGATCCGGTCGATCGCGGCCTGCGCCGAGGGCCCGTCGGTGGCGCCGACGAACACGGTGCCGTCGTCCTCGATGGAGATCTGGGCGCCGGTCTCCTCGGTGATGGCGTTGATCACCTTGCCCTTGGGACCGATGACCTCACCGATCTTGTCCACCGGGACCTTGATGGTGGTCACCCGCGGCGCGTACGGGCTCATCTCGTCGGGCGCGTCGATGGCCTCGGCCATCACCTCGAGGATGGTCAGCCGGGCGTCCTTGGCCTGCGCCAGCGCCCCCGCGAGCACCTGGGAGGGAATCCCGTCCAGCTTGGTGTCCAGCTGCAGCGCGGTGACGTAGTCCTTGGTGCCGGCGCACTTGAAGTCCATGTCGCCGAACGCGTCCTCGGCGCCCAGGATGTCGGTCAGGGTGACGAAGCGACGCTCGGCCTTGCCGTCCACCTCGACATCGTCGGAGACCAGGCCCATGGCGATGCCGGCGACCGGCGCCTTGAGCGGCACCCCGGCGTTGAGCAGCGCGAGCGTGGACGCGCAGACCGACCCCATGGACGTCGATCCGTTGGAGCCCAGGGCTTCCGACACCTGGCGGATGGCGTAGGGGAATTCCTCGACGCTGGGCAGCACCGGGATCAGGGCCCGCTCGGCGAGCGCGCCGTGCCCGATCTCGCGCCGCTTGGGCGAGCCGACCCGGCCGGTCTCGCCGGTGGAGAACGGCGGGAAGTTGTAGTGATGCATGTAGCGCTTGGACGTTTCCGGTCCCAGCGAGTCGATCTGCTGGGCCATCTTGACCATGTCGAGGGTCGTCACGCCCAGGATCTGGGTCTCGCCGCGCTCGAACAGCGCGCTGCCGTGCGCCCGCGGCACCACGGAGACCTCGGCCGACAGCGCGCGGATGTCGGTGATGCCCCGGCCGTCGATGCGGAAGTGGTCGGTCAGGATGCGCTGGCGGACCAGCTTCTTGGTCAGCGCGCGGAACGCGGCGCTGACCTCCTTTTCCCGGCCCTCGTAGGTCTCGGCGAGCCGCTGGGCCACCTCGGCCTTCAGCTCGTCGGTGCGCGCGTCGCGCTCGGCCTTGCCGCCGATGGTCAGCGCCTTGGCCAGTTCGTCGGTGGCCACCGAGGCCACCGAGTAGTAGACGTCGTCGCCGTAGTCGGGGAACGTCGGGTACTCGCCGACGGGCTTGGCGGCCTTGTCGGCCAGCTCCTGTTGCGCGGTGCACAGCACGGAGATGAACGGCTTGGCGGCCTCCAGGCCCTCGGCCACCACGGTTTCCGTCGGCGCCTGGGCCCCGCCCTCGACGAGCTCGATGACCTTCTCGGTGGCCTCGGCCTCGACCATCATGATCGCGACGTCTGAACCATCGGGGCCGTCAACCTTGCGGCCGGCCACGACCATGTCGAACACGGCCCGCTCGAGCTGCTCGACGGTGGGGAAGGCGACCCAGGTGCCGTCGATCAGCGCCACCCGCACGCCCCCGATGGGGCCGGAGAACGGCAGGCCGCTCAGCTGGGTGGACGCCGACGCGGCGTTGATCGCCAGCACGTCGTACAGGTCGTTGGGGTCCAGGCTCAGGATCGTCACCACGACCTGGATCTCGTTGCGCAGCCCGGAGACGAACGACGGCCGCAGCGGGCGGTCGATGAGCCGGCAGGTCAGGATCGCGTCGGTGGAGGGACGGCCCTCGCGGCGGAAGAACGAGCCGGGGATGCGCCCGGCGGCATACATCCGCTCCTCGACGTCGACCGTCAGCGGGAAGAAGTCGAAGTGCTCCTTGGGGCTCTTGCTGGCGGTGGTCGCCGACAACAGCATGTTTTCGTCGTCCAGGTACGCGACGACGGCTCCGGCGGCCTGCTGGGCCAGCCTGCCGGTCTCGAAACGGACGGTGCGGGTGCCGAAGCTCCCGTTGTCGATGGTGGCGGTCGCCTCGAAGACGCCTTCGTCGATTTCAGCTACAGACATGGGTGTCCGTATGACCTCTCTGGGTATTCAGCTGTTTCGCGTCGTCACGCGCGAGTAACCCGAGAGCTTCCCTAGGAGGAAGAAGTCTGATGCGGCTACGGCCATCGATCGAAGCGGCCGACCTGCCCCAGATCCGGAGAGCCCGGCAGCCACTACCGAAGACCGCCCGATACAGACCGGGCTGCTCCCTTGTGACGGTGCTGGAACGGCTCACGCGGATCTGCGCAAACCGCACCGTTTGCTCGGGCCGAAGCGGCCCAGAACGCTCCCACTCTACACGGGCGAACTTAGCGGGCCAGCGGGCGCCGGGATGTGCCGGGCGTCAGCGACGCAGGCCCAGCCGCTCGACGAGCGAGCGGTAGCGCTCCACGTCGATCTGCGACACGTACTTGAGCAGCCGGCGCCGGCGGCCCACCAGCAGCAGCAGTCCCCGCCTCGAGTGGTGGTCGTGCTTGTGCACCTTGAGGTGCTCGGTCAGGTCGGCGATCCGCCGGGTCAGCAGGGCGACCTGCGCCTCCGGGGACCCGGTGTCGGTGTCGTGCAGGCCGTAGGAGCCCAGGATTTCTTTTTTCTGCTCGGCAGTAAGCGCCACGAAACTATCTCCATCAATCGGTCCGCGATGTGGATTCTAAAGCGCGGCCACCGCGAACCGCAGCACGCGCCGATGTCGTCCGGCAGTCTAGCAGCGGGGCGGCGGCCGACTCGAATCGTCGGGCGCGGTCAGTCGGCGAGCAGGGTGCGGGCCCGGTCGGTGTCCTCGCCCATCGCGGCGACGAGGCCCTTGATCGTGTCGAACCTGCGCTGTCCGCGGATGCGCGCGACGAAGTCCAGCGCCACGTGCTGCCCGTACAGGTCGGCGCTGGTGTCCAGGACGAAGGCCTCGACGGTGCGGGTGCGCCCCGAGAAGGTCGGGTTGGTGCCGACGGACACCGCGGCCTGGTAGCGCTCCCCCGGGACGACGGTGCCGGCCACCGGTCCGTGCCCCAGCACGGTGAACCACGCCGCGTACACGCCGTCGGCCGGGATGGCCGAGTACATCGGCGGCGCGACGTTGGCGGTCGGAAAGCCCAGCTCCATGCCCCGCCCCTCGCCCCGGACGACGACGCCCTCGACGCGGTGCGGGCGGCCCAGCGCCTCGGTGGCGGCGACCACGTCGCCGGCGTCCACGCAGGAGCGGATGTAGGTGGACGAGAACGTCACGGTCTCGTTGCTGTGGTGCTCGGACAGCAGCGACATGGACTCCACCGCGAATCCGAACCGGTCGCCGGCGCGGCGCAACGTCTCGACGTTGCCGGCCGCCTTCTTGCCGAACGTGAAGTTCTCCCCCACCACGACCTCCACCACGTGCAGGTTCTCCACCAGCAGCTCGTGGATGTAGCGCTCCGGGGTGAGCTTCATGAAGTCGCTGGTGAACGGCATCACCAGGAAGACGTCGATGCCCAGCTCCTCGACGAGCTCGGCGCGGCGGGTCAGCGTCGTGAGCTGCGCGGGGTGGCTGCCCGGATAGACCACTTCCATCGGGTGCGGGTCGAACGTCATCAGCACGGTCGGCACGTTGCGGGCCCGGGCGGCTTTCACCGCGTGCGCGATCAGCTCGGCGTGGCCGCGATGGACACCATCGAACACCCCGATGGTGACCACGCATCTGCCCCAGTCCGTGGGAATCTCGTCTTGGCCGCGCCACCGCTGCACGACCGCAAGCCTACGGCGCCGTACCGGGCCGTCGCGCGCCAGATCGGAGCGCGACACGCCGAATCAGGTGTGGGTTGCCTAAACTTTCTGCTTGTGAGGGCTGACGATGAGCCTGGCGGTATCACCGCGGTCGGCCAGGACTACCTGAAGGTCATCTGGAATGCCCAGGAATGGTCCACGGACTCCGGTCCCGCGAAGGTCAGCACCAAGATGCTGGCCGACCGGATCGGGGTGTCGGCCAGCACCGCCTCGGAGTCGATCCGCAAGCTCGCGGAGCAGGGGCTGGTCGACCACGAGAAGTACGGCGCGGTCACGCTGACCGAGGCCGGGCGCCGGGCGGCCCTCGAGGTGGTGCGCCGCCACCGGTTACTGGAAACCTTCCTGGTCAACGAGCTCGGTTACGGCTGGGACGAGGTGCACGACGAGGCCGAGGTGCTCGAGCACGCGGTGTCGGATCGCCTGGTCGCCCGCATCGACGCCAAGCTGGGATATCCCCGGCGCGACCCGCACGGCGACCCCATCCCCGCCTCCGACGGGCAGGTGCCCACGCCGCCGGCCCGCCAGCTGTGGGCGTGCGGCGATGGGGACACCGGGACGGTCGCCCGCATCTCCGATTCCGATCCCGAGATGCTGCGCTACTTCACCGACGTCGGCATCCACCTGGACTCGCGGCTGCGCGTGCTGACCCGCCGCGAATTCGCCGGCATGATCTCCGTCGTGATCGAAGCCGCCGACGGCGCCGAGTGCACCGTCGACCTGGGCAGCCCCGCCGCGCGCGCGATCTGGGTCGTCGCTTAGCCGCGGCGATCGCAAGCGCGGCGAAGCCGGGCGCTGCGGGTCGCCGCCGTCTAGCTCAGCAGGCCCTTGGCGATGTGGGTGACCTGAACCTCGTTGCTGCCGGCGTAGATCATCAGCGACTTCGCGTCGCGGGCCAGTTGCTCGACGCGGTACTCGGCCATGTAGCCGTTGCCGCCGAACAGCTGCACGGCGTCCATGGCGACGTCGGTGGCCGCCTCCGAGGAGTACAGTTTGATCGCCGACGCCTCGGCCAGCGTCAGCGGTTTGCCCGCCTGCTGCCGCTCGATCGTCTGAAAAACCATGTTCTGCACGTTCATTCGCGCGATTTCCATCTTCGCCAGCTTGAGCTGGATCAGCTGGAACTGGCCGATGTTGCGGCCCCACAGCGTCCGGGTCTTGGCGTAATCCACGCACAGCCGGTGGCATTCGTTGATGATGCCCAGCGCCATCATCGCGATCCCGATGCGTTCCGCGGCGAAATTGTCGCGGGCGCTGTCGCGGCCGTCGCCGCCGGAGTGGCGCTGGTCCCCGCCGAGCAGGCGGTCGGGGGTCAGCCGCACGTTGTCGAAGAACAATTCCCCCGTCGGCGAGGACATCATGCCCATCTTCTTGAACGGCTTGCCCTGCGTGAGGCCGGGCATGCCCGCGTCCAGCACGAAGATCAGCACCGGCCGGTTGCGCTTGTCCACCGCTGAGCCGTCGTCCAGCTTGGCGTACACGACCAGGACGTCGGCGTAGGGCCCGTTGGTGATGAACGTCTTCTGCCCGTTGAGGATGTAGTCTTCGCCGTCGCGCTTCACGGACGTCTTCATGCCGCCGAACGCGTCCGAACCGGAGTCGGGCTCGGTGATCGCCCACGCCGCGATCTTCTTCAGCGTCATCAGGTCGGGCAGCCAGCGTTCCTTCTGGGCCAGGGTGCCGCGGCTCATGATGGTCGCCGCGCCCAGGCCGAGGCTGACCGACGCGGTGCTCAGCAAGCCGATGCTGACGCGCGCGATTTCGGACACCAGCACCGCGACCATCGATCCCTGCGCTCCGAAACCACTTGTGCCATCGCCTTTTTCGGCGGGTTCGTCGCCCACTTGCTTGGCGCGCTCGCGTTGAAGCATCGACTTGACCGACTCGGCGGCCATCACGTCGAGGCCGAACTGGCTGAACAGCTTGCGGGCGATCGGATAGGGCGACAGCGCACCCGTTTCCAGCTCATCGAGGTGCGGGCGGATCTCCTTGTCGATGAACTGGCGAACGGCATCCCGGACCATCAGGTCCGTGTCGGACCATTCGAACATTGCGCCCTTAGCGTTCGGCGCGCTGGTAGGCGGTGACCACGGCGGCGCCGCCCAGCCCGATGTTGTGCTGCAGCGCCGCGGTCACGTTGTCGACCTGGCGCGCCTCGGCGGTGCCGCGCAGCTGCCAGGTCAGCTCGGCGCACTGCGCCAGCCCGGTCGCACCCAGCGGGTGTCCCTTGGAGATCAGCCCGCCGGAGGGGTTGACCACCCAGCGTCCGCCGTAGGTGGTGTCGCCGTTGTCGATCAGCTTCGGCGCCTCGCCCGGGCCGCACAGGCCGAGGGCCTCATACAGCAGCAGCTCGTTGGCCGAGAAGCAGTCGTGCAGCTCGATCACCTGGAAGTCCTCGGGGCCCAGCCCGGACTGGTCGTAAACCTGTTGGGCGGCTTGCACGTTCATGTCATAGCCGATGAGGTTCTTCGCGCTGCCGTCGAACGTCGAGGCGAAGTCGGTGGTCATCGCCTGACCGACGATCTCCACCGCCTGGCCGGCCAGCCCGTGGCTGTCGACGAAGCTCTCCGAGGCCACGATCGCCGCGCCCGAGCCGTCCGAGGTGGGCGAGCACTGCAGCTTGGTCAGCGGGTCGGAGATCATCCGCGACGCCAGGATGTCGTCGAGCGTGTAGGACTCCTGGAATTGCGCGAACGGGTTGTTGGTGGAGTGCTTGTGATTCTTGTAGCCGATCTTGGCGAAATGCTCTGCGGTGGTGCCGTATTGCCGCATGTGCTCGCGGCCGGCGGCGCCGAACATCCATGGCGCGACGGGCATCGCGAACTCGTCGATCTCGGCCATCGCCTTGACGTGGCGGCCCATCGGCGACTCGCGGTCGGAGGCGCCGCCGCTCAGCGCGCCGGGTTGCATCTTCTCGAAGCCGAGCGCGATGGCGCAGTCGGCGAGCCCGCCGCGGACGGCCTGCGCGGCCAGGAACAGCGCCGTCGAGCCGGTCGAGCAGTTGTTGTTGACGTTGACGATCGGAATGCCGGTCATGCCCAGCTCGTAGAGCGCCCGCTGCCCGGACGTCGAGTCGCCGGCGACGTAGCCGACGTAGCCCTGCTGCACCTCGCGGTAGTCGATGCCGGCGTCGGTCAGCGCGTTGGTGCCCGACTCCCTCGCCATGTCCGGGTAGTCCCAGCCTTCGCGGCGGCCCGGCTTCTCGAACTTCGTCATGCCCACGCCGACGACGTAAACCTTGTTGGACATCTTGCACCTTCCCGACCGTTAAACCGTCTAGACACCTCAGTGTGCAACTTAGCCCCCCGGCGCCCTCGGCGGGAGCCCTCTGCCGCATCGCCGAGGCGGTAATTTCGCAGGTCGCCACTCGCGCTTTGGCTGCAGATTTACAGGCTCGCCGGGCGGAGCACCACCACCGACTTCGTCGTCGCCCCCTCGTCGCGCAGCAGCGCGATCACCCGGCCGTCGGCGTCGGCGGCGGCATAGACCCCGTCGATCCCGGCCGGCGACAGGGACCGGCCGTTGCTTGCCGCCTCGGCCTGCTCGGCGGACAGGTCGCGGCGCGCAAACAGCAGCAGGCACGCCTCGTCCAGCGACCAGGTCAGCAGGGGACGTTCGGCCAGGTCGTCCAGCGATCGCGCCCGGTCCAGCCCGAAGCGCCCGACGCGGGTGCGCCGCAACGACGTCAGATGCCCCCCGACCCCGAGCGCCGCGCCGAGATCGCGGGCCAGCGCGCGCACGTAGGTCCCCGACGAGCAGTCGACCTCGACGTCGAGATTGATGACCTCGCCGTCGCGGCGCACGGCCAGCACCTCGAACCGGTCGATGCGCACCGGCCGCGCCGCCAGCTCGACGGCATGGCCCTCGCGGACCAGCCGGTAGGCGCGCCGGCCGTCCACCTTGATCGCGCTGACCGCCGACGGCACCTGCTCGATGTCGCCGCGCAACCCGTCCACGGCGGCGGCGATCGCCGCATCCGTCAGCTGCCCGGCCGGAACGCATTGCAGCACTTCGCCTTCGGCGTCCTCGGTGGACGTGGTCTGGCCCAGGCGGATGGTGGCCGCATAGGACTTCGGCGCCGCGGTCAGCAGGCCGAGGATCTTGGTGGCCCGGTCGACGCCGATGACCAGGACGCCGGTCGCCATCGGGTCCAGGGTCCCCGCGTGGCCCACCCTGCGGGTGGCGAAGATGCGGCGGCAGCGCCCCACCACGTCGTGGCTGGTCATACCGGCCGGCTTGTCGACCAGGACCAGTCCGGGACCAATCCCCGGTCCGCTCAAAGCACGATCCCGGTGATTACCAGCCCGCGCTCGACCGACCAACGGCCCCGCAACGACGTCAGCGGCGGACCGGCCAGCGCCTCCCCGTCGATCAGGATCTTGGAGACGAACACCCCGGAGGTTCGCCCGCCGGGCGGGTCGAGGTCGAACACGATGTGGGCGTCCTCGAAACCCAGCCACCGCCTGGTCAGCGGGAACCAGGCCTTGTACGTCGCCTCCTTGGCGCAGAACAGGATTCGGTCCCAATGCAGTCCATCGGGCAGCGCGCCGATCTCATGGCGTTCCTCCTCCAGCGCGATCGCCCCCAGCACACCGTCGGGCAGCACGTCGTGCGGTTCGGCGTCGATGCCCACCGATCGCACCGCGCCGGCGCGGCCCACCACCGCGCCGCGGTAGCCGGTGCAGTGGGTGAGGCTGCCCACCACGCCGTCGGGCCAGCAGGGTTCGCCCTTGTCGCCCTTGAGGATCGGCACCGGCGGCACACCGAGCTCGCCCATCGCGATGCGGGCGCAGTGCCGAACGGTGACGAACTCGTTGCGGCGCTTGGCAACCGACTTGGCGATCAGCGGCTCCTCTTCGGGCAGCGGCGTCAGGCCCGGCGGGTCGGAATACACCTCCGAGTACGCGAGATCGCCGGACGCCGTGTCGGGCAACACCGACGACACGAGCATGCGCCCCGTCATCGGGATTGCCGCTGCCGCACTCGTTCCCGGAACTGGACGGCCTGCCGGCGCATCTCGGGGGTGATCACGAAGTGACCGCCGAAGTCGTTGAGATAGCCGGGCGCGTACTGCGGATCCGGTAACACCTGGCGCAGCCAGCTGTACGGCTTGCGGCGGCGCCACTCCCGCGGGTAGCCGACCGAGACCTCCTCGAAGCGCACGTCGTCGTACCAGGTGGTGCGCGGGATGTGCAGGTGCCCGTACACCGAGCAGATGGCGTTGTAGCGGGTGTGCCAGTCGGCGGTCTTGGTGGTTCCGCACCACAGCGAGAATTCCGGGTAGAACAGCGCGTCGCAGGGGTCCCGCACCAGCGGGAAGTGGTTCACCAGGACCGTCGGCGTCATCCAGTCGAGCTCTTCGAGGCGGGCCCGGGTGGCGGCAAGCCGCTCCCGACACCAGGCCTCGCGGGTGGCGTAGGGCTCGCAGGAGAGCAGGAATTCGTCGGTGGCCACCACGTTGCGCTCCCGCGCGATGGCCAGGCCTTCGGCTTTGCTCGTCGCGCCCTCCGGCAAGAAGGTGTAGTCGTACAGCAGGAACATCGGCACGATCGTGGCCGGGCCGCCGCGTTCGGTCCACACCGGGAACGGATGCTCGGGGCTGACCACGCCCAGCTCGTCGCACACGTTCACCAGGTAGTCGTAGCGGGCCTTGCCGAAGACCTGCATGGGGTCGCGGTTGGTGGTCCACAGCTCGTGGTTGCCGGGCACCCAGATCACCTTGGCGAAACGCCGCCGCAGCAGGTCAAGCGCCCAACGGATCTCGTCGGTGCGTTCGGCGACGTCGCCGGCCACGATCAGCCAGTCCTCCGGCGACGACGGATACAGCGATTCGGTGACGGGCTTGTTGCCGAGGTGCCCGGTGTGCAGGTCGGAAACCGCCCACAGCGTCGGCTGCGCCCCGTTCGTCGATTCCGGTGTCACCACGACTAACCAGCCTAACGACTCGCTCTGCCGAGCCGGTTTTGCGCTGGGCCCTTGCTTGCCGGATTGGAACGTGTTCTCTTTTCACTGTGACGCCGCCGACCCGACTTGTACACTCCCGGCAAGGACGGCCGAGGCGTGACCGGGCGGGGGTAGGAGATGTCGTGTTCGCCAATCTGCGTCTGATCTCAGCGCTGGGCGCGCTGGCCACGGCGGTGGCGGTGGGCTGGCAGAGCGCGCCGGCGGGGATGGGCGGGGATGGGCCCGTCGAGCTGCGCTCGACGGCGGCGCCGATGGAGACCACCATGAAAAGCCCCATCGTCGCGACGACCGATCCGCGTCCCTTCGATGCGTGCGAGGACATTCCGTTCGACGTCGTGCAGCGGCTCGGGCTGGCGTTCACGCCTCCGGAACACGAGGACGGGCTGCGCTGCCACTTCGACGCGGGCAACTACCAGCTGGCCGTCGAGCCCATCATCTGGCGCACCTACGAACAGTCCCTGCCCCCCGACGCCGTGGAAACCACGATCGCCGGTCACCGGGCCGCGCAGTACTGGGTGATGAAGCCGACCTATCACAACAGCTTCTGGTTCTTCTCATGCATGGTGGCGTTCAAGACCAGCTACGGGGTGCTGCAGCAGGCGCTGTACTTCTCGACCGTCTACTCCAACCCGGAGGTGGACTGCATGTCCACCAATCTGCAGCGCGCCAACGACCTGGTGCCGTATTACAAGTTTTAATCCGGCAAAGAACCTAGCCTGGGAGTCGTGACCACGACGCCCACCCGCCCCGCGCGACGCACGCCAAGCCCGCTGAGCCGGGCCGGCGACGCCGCGCTGGGCCGCGGGCTGGGCCTGCCCCGGGCGACCACCGATTACACCGCCCACCGCGTCGAGGTGCCGATGCGCGACGGGGTGCAGCTGGCGGCCGACCACTACGCGCCCACGACGTCCACGCCCGCCGGTACCTTGCTCGTCCGCACGCCGTACGGGAGGGCCTTCCCGTTCTCGCTGGCCTACGCGCGGCTCTACGCCGCCCGCGGCTACCACGTCGTGCTGCAGAGCGTGCGCGGCACGTTCGGGTCGGGCGGGGATTTCGAACCGATGGTCAACGAGGCCGCCGACGGCGCCGACACGGCCGCGTGGCTGCGCGGGCAGCCGTGGTTCACCGGCCGATTCGCCACCGTCGGGGTGTCGTATCTGGGCTTCACCCAGTGGGCGCTGCTGCAGGATCCCCCGCCGGAGCTGGCCGCGGCCGTCATCACCGCGGGCCCGCACGATTTCAACGCCTCCGTGTGGGGCACCGGCTCGTTCGCCATCAACGACTTCCTGGGCTGGAGCGACCTGGTTTCCCACCAAGAGGACCCGGCGCGCGTGCGGCTGGCGCTGCGCCAGCTGCAGGCCCGGCGCAAGGTGGCAGAGGCGGCCAGGGTGCTGCCGCTGGGCGAGGCGGCCCGAGCGCTGCTCGGCGCGGGCGCGCCGTGGTTCGAGTCGTGGGTGGAACACCGCGACGACGCGTTCTGGGATTCGCTGCGGTGCCCTGAGGCGCTGGACCGGACGCGGGTACCGGTGCTGCTCATCGGCGGCTGGCAGGACCTCTTCGTTCGGCAGACGCTGCAGCAGTATGCGCACCTGCGCGACCGGGGCGTCGACGTCGCACTCACGATGGGGCCCTGGACGCACACCCAGCTGCTCGGCAAGGCGCTGCCCCTCAGCGCGCGGGAAACGCTGGACTGGCTGAACGCCCACCTGGGCGGCGCGCCCCTGCGCCGGCCCAGCCGGGTCCACGCGCACGTCACCGGCTCGGACGGCGGTCAAGGCTGGCGCCACCTGCCCGACTGGCCGCCGGCCACCACCGAACGGGCGCTGTACCTGCGGCCGGGCGGGCACCTGGGCGAGACCGCCCCGACGAACCTGAAGCGGCCGGCGGCGGCGACGTTTCGCTCCGACCCCGCCGACCCGACGCCGACCACCGGCGGTCCGCTGCTGTCCACGATCGGCGGCTACCGCGACGACAGCGGCCTCGCCCGGCGCGACGACGTCCTCGCCTTCACCGGCTTCACGCTCACCCACGACGTGTACGTCTACGGGAACCCGGTCATCGAGCTGGCGCACAGCTCCGACAATCCCCATGTCGACCTGTTCGTCCGGGTGAGCGAGGTCGACGTCAAGGGTCGGTCCCGAAACATCAGCGACGGCTACCGGCGGTTGAGCGGCAAGACGAAGACCGTCCGGATCGAATTGGACGGGATCGCCCACCGGTTCCGCGCGGGATCGCGCATCCGGGTGCTGATCGCGGGCAGCTGGTTCCCGCGCTACGCGCGCAACCTCGGTACCGATGAACCCTTGTTGACGGCCCGGCAGTCCACGCCGGCCACCCACGCCGTGCACTACGGCCGCTCCNGGATGTGAATAAGAGACCGGGTCTAGCGCGGCCTCGTCCCAGACCGGCGCGGCCAGCCGCACGTCGGCCGGGGCCAGCGCGAGCTGCACCCAGCTGGTGCAGCCCGCGTACTGAGGGGTGCGCGTGATCCGCAGCGGCTCGGCCAACGGAATCACCGACACCACCAGCACGGCCAGCTTGTGCTTGGGCCGGAAGTCGAGCCGGTCCTCGCGCACCGACGCGGCAGTCCAGATGTGCAGATCCTCGATTGCCGGAAGGCCGTCCGGACGGTTAACCTCTTGCGCCGCAACAACTTTCGCGGCGGCCCGGATCACCAGCCGCTCGTCGGTACTGTCGTCGGCCGCGGCGTCCAGCAGCTCGGAATGCTCCGGCCGGACGCGCTCGGCGTGGCTGTGCGCGACTGTCGGGAACAGCAGGAACTCCCGGGCGGCCAGCTCGAAGCGCTTCTCGCCGATGCCGCCCTTGCGCAGCAGCACGCGCTGCCGGCCGTCGAGCAGCCCATGCACCACCGCGCTCCACTCCTTGAGCGCGGGCATGGTTGCGGTGGGCGTCATTTCGCGTTGGCGAGGCGGGCAACCACCTCGGGCCGGCGCAACGGCGGGACCGTCTTGGGCGGCTGGCGCCGCTCTGGCAGTGCCGCGAGCAATCGCGTCGTCGTCTCGGTGACCTCGGCGACGGCGGCCTCGAACGCCCCGATGTTCGCGGTCGACGGGCGGGTGATGCCGCTGACCTTGCGCACGTACTGGCGCGCGGCCGCCGCGATCTCCTCCGGCGTCGCCGCGGGCTGCAATCCGCGCAGTTCTGTGATGTTCCGGCACATGAGACTCAACGATAAACGCCGCTCGCCACCCTCTACGGTGAACACATGACCGACGACATCCTGCTGATCGAGACCGACGAGCGGGTGCGCACCCTGACCCTCAACCGGCCCCAGGCGCGCAACGCGCTGTCGTCGGCGCTGCGGGACCGGTTGTTCGGTGCGCTGACCGACGCGGAGACCGACGACGGCGTCGACGTCGTCATCGTCACCGGCGCCGACCCGGTGTTCTGCGCGGGGCTGGACCTCAAGGAGCTGGGCGGCAAGACGGCACTGCCGGACATCTCCCCACGCTGGCCGCCGTTGACCAAGCCGGTGATCGGCGCGATCAACGGCGCCGCGGTCACCGGCGGGCTGGAGCTGGCCCTGTACTGCGACGTCCTGATCGCCTCCGAGCAGGCCCGGTTCGCCGACACGCACGCCCGGGTGGGGCTGCTGCCCACCTGGGGGCTGAGCGTGCGGTTGCCGCAGAAGGTGGGCATCGGCCTGGCCCGGCGCATGAGCCTCACCGGCGACTACCTGTCCGCCGCCGAGGCGCTGCGCGCCGGCCTGGTGACCGAGGTGGTGCCGCACGACCGGCTGATGCCCACGGCGCGTGAGGTGGCGGCCTCCATCGTCGGCAACAACCAGAACGCGGTCCGGGCGTTGCTGACGTCCTATCACCGGATCGACGACTCGCAGACCAGCGCGGGGCTGTGGATGGAGGCGATGGCGGCCAGACAGTTCCGGACCAGCGGCGACGACATCGCCGCCAACCGCGACGCCGTCCTGCAACGCGGTCGGGCCCAGGTGCATTAGGAGGAGCGATGCGCGGCACCCTGCGGGCCCTCGGCGGCCTGACCCTGGCGGCATCCGCATTGGCGCCGGCACCGCAGGCCGCGGCGCTGCCCCCGCCGGGGTTTCCGGATCTGAACAAGTTCATCGCCGTACCGGTGGACGGCTACGCCACGACGCCGCGCCCGGGCGGCGGGCCCCGCATCAGTTTTTCGGTCACGCCGACCCTGGTGTGCGACTTCTACGGCGGTCCGGCGCCCGTGCCGCAACCGTCACAGGACATCAAGTGCAGCGGCGACACCCCCGGAATGGATGACGTGCCGTTCCCCGGCGGTGGCCACCCGAAGCCCGGCGATTGCGTCGTGGGCGCGGTGAGTTTCAAGGGACCCGGCTACGAGCTGAGCCGCATGACCTACGGCGGGTGCGACGGCAACCCGCCCCCACTGCCGTCGGGAGCCAAGGCGCTGGCCCCCGGCCAGAAGCTGTCGTACCTCAACGTGACCTGCGCGGTGGGGGCCGACAACCTCGTCGCCTGCCTGGACACCACCAGCGGGGACCACGGCTTCGTGCTGGACCCGTCGGGAAGCTGGGCGTTCTAGCCCGAATTCAGCCGAGCGCCGCGCGCAGCGACGCCACGGCGTCGTCGATCGAGCCGTCGGTCGAGTAGCCGGCGGCCAGCCGATGACCCCCGCCGCCGAACTTCGACGCGACCGCCGCCAGATCCACGTCGGCCTTGGCCCGCATCGACACCGACCACCGCTGGGGGTCGACCTCCTTGAAGACGGCCGCCACCTCCGCCTGCTGCGTGGTCCGCACGATGTCGACGATGCTCTCGACTTCCTCCGGGCGAGAGTCGATCCAGTCCTGATGCCCGACGACGGTGTAGACCAGCCCGCGACCGCCGACCGCGTCGGGCAGCAACTGCGCCGAGGCCAGCACCCGCGACAGCAGCGGCAGCCACCCGAACGGATGCGTGTCCATCAGCGTGCGGCTGATCTGGGCGTTGTCGACGCCGATGTCGACCAACCGGGCCGCCAGCCGAAGGGCGCGGGCGCTGGCCCACCGGAACGATCCGGTGTCGGTCGTCAGCCCGGCGTAGATGCAGTGCGCCACATCGACATCGATCGGCTTGCCCCAGGCGTCGAGGATGTCGGCGATCATCATCGTGGTGGAATCCGCCGACACGTCGATGAAGTTGTCGCTGCCGAACATCTCGTTGGAAGCGTGGTGGTCGATGACCAGCAGCCGCCGGCCACCACCGGCCAGGTCGCCCAGCTCCCCCAGCCGCTTGAGGCTCGGAACGTCAACGGTCACAACCAAATCGACGTCGCGGCTCATCCCTTCGGGGCTGACCAGCAGGTGACATCCGGGCAGCGACNCACCGGCGGGGATGGGCGGGGATGGGCCCGTCGAGCTGCGCTCGACGGCGGCGCCGATGGAGACCACCATGAAAAGCCCCATCGTCGCGACGACCGATCCGCGTCCCTTCGATGCGTGCGAGGACATTCCGTTCGACGTCGTGCAGCGGCTCGGGCTGGCGTTCACGCCTCCGGAACACGAGGACGGGCTGCGCTGCCACTTCGACGCGGGCAACTACCAGCTGGCCGTCGAGCCCATCATCTGGCGCACCTACGAACAGTCCCTGCCCCCCGACGCCGTGGAAACCACGATCGCCGGTCACCGGGCCGCGCAGTACTGGGTGATGAAGCCGACCTATCACAACAGCTTCTGGTTCTTCTCATGCATGGTGGCGTTCAAGACCAGCTACGGGGTGCTGCAGCAGGCGCTGTACTTCTCGACCGTCTACTCCAACCCGGAGGTGGACTGCNTGGTGCGCAGCGCGCCCTTGGCGCGCTCCAGCGCGGCCGCGGCGGCCGCGTAGTCGGGCTCGTCGTCGAGCGTGCGCCCCATCACCGTGTAGAACACGGTCGCGTCGTGCAGGTCGGCGGTGACCTTCGCGTCGACGATGGTCACCCCGTCCAGCCCCGGATCCTTGATCTCGAACTCGATCGCCGACGCGACGATCGTGAAGATCCGTTTGGCCAGCCGTCGCGCCCGCGCGGGGTCAGCCATTAAGCGCGCTCCTTCTGGACCAGCTCGTAGGACTCGATGATGTCGCCTTCCTTGATGTCGGAGTAGCCCAGCGTCATACCGCATTCGAAGCCCTCGCGGACCTCGGTGACGTCGTCCTTCTCCCGGCGCAGCGAGGTGATCGAGAGGTTGTCGGCCACCACGATGTTGTCCCGCAGCAGCCGGGCCTTCGCGTTGCGGCGCACCACACCCGAGCTGATCATGCAGCCGGCGATGATGCCGACCTTCGAGGACCGGAAGATCGCCCGGATCTCGGCGCGCCCCAGCTCGTTCTCCTCGTAGATCGGCTTGAGCATGCCGCGCAGGGCCTTCTCGATCTCGTCGATCGCCTGGTAGATCACCGAGTAGTAGCGGATCTCCACGCCCTCGCGGTTGGCCAGCTCGGTCGCCTTGCCCTCGGCGCGCACGTTGAAGCCGATGATGATCGCGTCCGAGGCCGACGCCAGGTTGACGTTGGTCTCGGTGATGCCACCGACGCCGCGGTCGATGACGCGCAGCTCCACCTCGTCGTCGACCTGGATGCCCATCAGGGCCTCCTCCAGCGCCTCGACCGTACCGGCGTTGTCGCCCTTGAGGATCAGGTTCAGCTGGCTGGTTTCCTTCAGCGCCGAGTCCAGGTCCTCCAGGCTGATCCGCTTGCGGCTGCGCGCCGCCAGGGCATTGCGCTTGCGGGCGCTGCGCCGGTCGGCGATCTGCCGTGCGATGCGGTCCTCGTCGACCACCAGGAAGTTGTCACCGGCGCCGGGCACCGACGTGAACCCGATGACCTGCACCGGCCGCGACGGCAGCGCCTCCTCGACGTCCTCGCCGTGCTCGTCGACCATGCGGCGCACCCGCCCGTAGGCGTCGCCGGCGACCACCGAGTCACCCACGCGCAGCGTGCCGCGCTGGATCAGGACCGTTGCGACCGGTCCGCGGCCGCGGTCCAGGTGCGCCTCGATCGCCACACCCTGGGCCTCCATGTCGGGGTTGGCCCGCAGGTCCAGGGCGGCGTCGGCGGTCAGCAGCACCGCCTCCTCGAGCGCCTCGATGTTGGTGCCCTCCTTGGCGGAGATGTCCACGAACATCGTGTCGCCACCGAAATCCTCGGCGACAAGCCCGAACTCGGTGAGCTGACCGCGGATCTTCGCCGGGTCGGCGCCCTCCTTGTCGATCTTGTTGACCGCCACCACGATCGGCACGTCGGCCGCCTGCGCGTGGTTGATGGCCTCCACCGTCTGCGGCATGACGCCGTCGTCGGCGGCCACCACGAGGATGGCGATGTCGGTGGCCTTCGCACCGCGGGCACGCATGGCGGTGAACGCCTCGTGGCCCGGGGTGTCGATGAAGGTGATCGGCCGTTCGGTGCCGTCCAGGTCGACGGAGACCTGGTAGGCGCCGATGTGCTGAGTGATGCCGCCGGCCTCACCCTCGCGGACGCTGGCCTTGCGGATGGTGTCCAGCAGCCGCGTCTTACCGTGGTCGACGTGGCCCATGACGGTCACCACCGGCGGACGGGTCTGCAGGTCCTCCTCGCCGCCCTCGTCCTCGCCGTAGGTCAGGTCGAAGGATTCCAGTAGCTCGCGGTCCTCGTCCTCGGGGCTGACGACCTGGACGACGTAGTTCATCTCGCTGCCCAGCAGCTCGAGCGTCTCGTCGCCGACGGATTGCGTGGCCGTCACCATCTCGCCGAGGTTGAACAGCGCCTGCACCAGCGAGGCCGGGTTGGCGTCGATCTTCTCGGCGAAGTCGCTCAGCGACGCGCCGCGGGCCAGCCGGATCGTCTCGCCGTTGCCGTGCGGCAACCGCACGCCGCCGACGAC
>NZ_LT546237.1:129398-161086 GCF_900078675.2 Mycobacterium interjectum | reverse complement strand
GCTCCGCTTGGCGAGCGCTTTGTCGAGGGACTTGTCCGGTCCCTTGGCCGTCTTTTCAGAGGCCTTGGCGGGCGCCGGCTTGCCGCCCCCGAAGGACTCACGCAGCCGGCGAGCCACCGGTGCCTCTACCGTCGACGACGCGGATTTGACGAATTCGCCCTGTTCATTCAGTCGGGCGAGGACTTCCTTGCTGCTGACACCGAGTTCCTTAGCCAACTCGTGTACGCGGGCCTTACCTGCCACCACATCTCCTGTCTATGAGGCGACAGCAGTGGGCCGCGCCTCGGGTATTAGCTGTAACGCATGGGGATCCGAGTCATCGGGACTTCACGGTGTGCTCATGTTCTTTGCTGCCTCTTCTGTTGCCGGGCGAGTCGAGCACTTGGAAGTGCTCGACCACCCCGGATGTGTCCAGTGGACCGGTGATGCGCAACGCTTTGGTGAGAGCGCGCCGCCGAATCGCCTGTTGCACGCACTGTGGCACGGGATGCAGCCATGCACCCCGCCCCGGCAGGCTACTCCTGTCGTCAACGATCGCGGCATATTCGCCGTTCCCCGTCGACACAGCCACCACTCGAAGCAGTTCGGCGGCCAGCTCTCGCTTTCGGCACCCCACACACGTCCGCACCGGTCCATCAGTGCTTCTGTGCGCCAAGACCGAAGGCTCGCGCTGGATCACGGCTCAGTCTAGCGTCCTTTGACCGGAGGTCAGAACCACCCGAAGCCGCGCCTAGCGGTCGTGCGCCACGGGGTGGCCGGCGCCGTGTTCGGACTGGGTCTCGGCGTGCCCCGGGGAATCCCCGCGGATGTCGATGCGCCACCCGGTGAGCCGCGCGGCAAGCCGGGCGTTCTGGCCCTCCTTGCCGATGGCCAGCGACAACTGAAAGTCGGGGACCACCACGCGGGCGGCCCGGCCGGTCTGGTCGATGACCGACACGGAGACCACCTTGGCCGGTGACAGCGCGTTGGCGACGAAGCGGGCCGGGTCCTCGTCGTAGTCGATGATGTCGATCTTCTCCCCGGACAGCTCGCTCATCACGTTGCGGACCCGCTGACCCATCGGGCCGATGCAGGCGCCCTTGGCGTTCAGGCCGGGAACGTTCGAGCGCACCGCGATCTTGGAGCGGTGGCCGGCCTCGCGGGCCACCGCCACGATCTCCACCGATCCGTCGGCGATTTCGGGGACTTCCAGCGAGAACAGCTTGCGCACCAGGTTGGGGTGGGTGCGCGACAGCGTGATCAGCGGCTCGCGGGCCCCGCGCGTCACGCCGACGACGTAGCAGCGGATCCGGTTGCCGTGCTCGTAGCTTTCGCCGGGAACCTGTTCGGCGGCCGGGATGACGCCCTCGGACGCCTTGGTCTCGGTGCCCATCCGCACCACGACCAGCCCGCGGGCGTTGGCCCGGCTGTCGCGCTGGATGACGCCCGCGACGATCTCCCCTTCCCGGGTGGAGAACTCGCCGTAGGTCCGCTCGTTTTCGGCGTCCCGGAATCGCTGCAGCATGACCTGGCGTGCCGTCGTGGCGGCGATGCGCCCGAAACCCTCGGGGGTGTCGTCCCATTCACTGATGACGTTGCCGTCCTCGTCTGTCTCGCAGGCGATCACGCGCACCACGCCGGTCTTGCGGTCGATCTCGATGCGCGCATCCATCTGGTGGCCCTGCGTGTGCCGATAGGCGGTCAGCAGCGCGGATTTGATGGTCTCGAGCAACTCGTTGACCGAGATGCCCCGGTCCACCTCGATCGCGTGCAGCGCGCCCATGTCGATGTTCATGCTCCGGCCTCCGTTCCATCGGGCCGACCCCGCACCGCCCCAGCCAGCTCCAGCTCCGCGGGTGCGGGGGGCGAAAACTCAACTTGCACAACAGCTTTCACGATTTCAGCGAGCGGGATTTCGCGCACCGTCCAGTCCCGGCCCGCGCGGACCACCAGGGCGACGGTGTCGTCGCGGGTCTCGCCGAGGCGCCCGGTCAGCCGCGATCCGTCCGACAACGCGAGCTCGACCTTGCGGCCACGGGCGCGGCGGAAGTGCTTCGAGCTGGTCAGGGGGCGGTCCACACCGGGCGAACTCACCTCGAGCACATAGCGGTCCGCGGCGTTTTCCAGTCCGTCCAGCAAAGCCGAGGCCGAACGCGACAGGGTGGCTACCGTGTCGAGGTCCAAGGGGTCGTCGCCGTCGGCGATCACGGTGATCCGGGGCGGCCGCGCCCGGGTGTCGATGACCACGTCTTCGATTTCGTAACCGGCGCGCGCGAACTCACCGCCGAGTAGCTCGATCACCTGCGTCTGCGAAGGTAGCCCGGTGGTCACGGCGAGCTCCTCATCTTGAGTTGTCCGGTCATCGGTCGGATGTCGCCACCCGGGTGGCTTCCGAGCGGCTTCCGCTCTGAGTCAGCTATCCACGATACGCCAGGAATCGCCGATGACGGCGTGATCGCCGGATGGTCACGGTCCTCGGACCTGCCCTCCGGCATGTCGGGGCCCGCCGATGGCAGGATGTTGCTGTGCCTAGCGCAGTACCCGTCACCAACAGGCGGGGCGTGCTCGCCGGTGCCGCGGCCCTTGCCGCGTTCGGGGTGGTCGCATCCGCCTGCGGCGAGTCCCCGCCCAAGCCGCCCGCCGTCGAGAACCTGCTGGGGCCGCTGGACCAGGCCCGCAAGGACAGCGCGCTCGCCGGTGCCGCCGCCGCGGCCGTCGGCGTCGCGCCCCAGATCGCGGCCGCGCTGACCGTGGTCGCCACCCAGCGCGCCGCCCACGCCCGCGCCCTGTCCACCGAGATCGCGCGGGCCGCCGGCAAGCTGACGTCCTCCTCGAGCGAGACGACCCCCCCGAGCACCAGCTCCAGCCAGGCCGAACCGGGCCCGCCGCCGCCTCCGCCGCCGGTGTCCGACGTGATCAATTCGCTGCGCGCGTCGGCCGAAAGCGCCGGGCGCCTGGTGACGACCGAATCGGGCTACCGGTCCGGGCTGCTGGCGTCCATCGCCGCGTCGTGCACGGCCTCCTACCAGGTGGCACTGGTGCCCGGGGGCCCCTCGATATGACATCGGGCTCCCCATGACGTCCGGCAAAGACGCCGACAACGCCGCGCTGTGCGACGCCCTGGCCGTCGAACACTCGACGATCTATGGCTACGGGATCGTGTCCGCGNCCCCAGCAGCGCCTCGGTGGGGGCGTTGATCACCCCCAGCGCGTCCTGCTCGAGGGTCTGCAGCGGCGAGGCGTAGGCCGCCTCGGTGGCCGCATACGCCCCGGCGCCCGCGCTCAGCACCCGCACGAACTGGTCGTGAAATGCCGCCGCCTGTGCGCTCAGCGCCTGGTAGCCCTGAGCGTGCGCGCCGAACAGCGCGGCCACCGTCGCCGACACCTCATCGGCGCCAGCGGCCGTCACGTCCGTGGTGGTGGCCGCCGCGGCGGCATTGGCCGCGCTCATCGCAGAGCGGATATTCGCCAAGTCGGAGGCCGCCGCCATCACCAGGTCGGGGGCCGCAATCACAAAGGACATCGGCTGCCTCCCACCGACGCGCTCGACGGGAAAAAGTCAGCGTAGCGCGATCTCGCCAGCAAACACAGTGTCGACCGCCTTATCCGTTGACGGCCGCCGCGAGGTCGGTGGCCAGCGACGCCCCGACGGTCAGCTCGCGGGTTTGCCCGCCGAAGCGGTCGCGCAGTTCGACCACGCCGTCGGCCCAGCCGCGCCCCACCACGACGATCCACGGCACGCCCAGCAGCTCGGCGTCCTTGAACTTCACCCCGGGCGATGCCTGGCGGTCGTCGAGCAGCACCTCGACACCCAACCGGTCCAGGTCGGCGGCCAGCGCCATCGCCCCGGCGCGGGCCTCGGCGTCTTTGTTGGCGATCACCAGGTGCACGTCGAACGGCGCGACGGCCGGCGGCCAGCGCAGCCCGAGCTCGTCATGGTGCTGCTCGGCGATGACGGCCACCATCCGCGACACCCCCAGGCCGTAGGAGCCCATGGTCAGCCGCACCGGCTTGCCGTCCTCGCCGAGGACGTCGACGGTGAAGGCGTCGGTGTACTTGCGGCCGAGCTGGAAGATGTGGCCGATCTCGATGCCGCGGGCCGATACCAGTGGGCCGGCGCCGTCCGGGGAGGGGTCGCCGTCGCGCACCTCGGCGGCCTCGATGGTGCCGTCGGCCGTGAAATCCCGGCCGGCCACCAGGCCGACGACGTGCCGGCCGGGCTCGTCGGCGCCGGTGATCCAGCTGGTGCCGTCGACCACCCGCGGGTCGACGAGATAGCGAACACCGTTGTCGCGCAAGGCTTTCGGACCGATATAACCCTTGACCAGGAACGGATGCCTGGCGAAGTCGGCGTCGTCGAGCAGCGCGTACTCGGCCGGTTCCAGCGCCGCGCCCAGCCGCTTGTCGTCGACCTCGCGGTCGCCGGGCACCCCGATGGCCAGCAGCTCCCACTCCCCGCCGGGCTGGCGCACCTTCAGCAGGACGTTCTTCAGCGTGTCGGCCGCGGTGACGGTGCGGCCAAGACCGGCCGTGTTGGCCCACTCCACCAGGGTCGCGATGGTGGGGGTGTCACCGGTGTCGTGGACCACCGCCTCGGGCTGTCCCTCGATCGGCAGCGCCTCCGGGCGTGCGGTGATGACCGCCTCGACGTTGGCCGCGTACCCGGACTCCAGGCAGCGCACGAAGGTGTCCTCGCCAACGGGGCTTTCGGCCAGGAATTCCTCGGACGCGCTGCCGCCCATCGCCCCCGACACGGCCGACACGATGACGTAGCGCACCTGCAGCCGGGAGAAGATGCGCTGGTAGGCCTCCCGGTGCGCGTGATAGGCGGCCTTGAGCCCGGCGTCGTCGACGTCGAACGAATAGGAGTCCTTCATCAGGAACTCCCGGACGCGCAGGATGCCGGCCCGCGGCCGGGCCTCGTCGCGGTACTTGTTCTGGATTTGGAACAGCAGCAGCGGAAAGTCTTTGTAGGAGCTGTATTCACCCTTCACGGTCAGCGCGAACAGCTCCTCGTGGGTGGGGCCCAGCAGGTAGTCGTTGCCGCGGCGGTCCTGCAGCCGAAACACCCCGTCGCCGTACTCGGTCCACCGGTTGGTGGTTTCGTACGGGCCGCGCGGCAGCAGGGCCGGGAACAGGATCTCTTGCCCGCCAATCGCGTTCATCTCGTCGCGCACGATCCGCTCGATCTTGCGCAGCACCCGCAAGCCCAGCGGCAGCCAGCTGTACAGCCCGGGCGCCACGGGCCGGACGTACCCGGCCCGAATGAGGAGTTTGTGGCTGGGCACTTCGGCGTCGGCGGGGTCGTCGCGCAGGGTGCGCAGGAACAGCTCGGACATCCGGGTGATCACAGCGGGCAAGCCTAGCCTGGCTATCGACCTAGTGGCGGGCGGTGTCCGGCCGAGAATCGCTGCGGTTGACCGGCCGGGAGCTAGAGCTCGCCGGCGTCTATCGCGTCCTTGACCTCTTGCGCGTGGGCCACCTGCTCGGGCGTGTAGCCGATGAGCAGCGCCGCGGCGCCGACTATCACGGCCACGCCGGCCACCCACAGCAGCCCGTACGTGTAGCCGTGGTCCAGCGCGCCCAGTTGGGCGCCGGTCATGAACTTGACCGGGCCGGTGGTGCCACCCATGTACAGCGTGCGGGAGGTGATCACGGCCTGGATCACGGCCAGCACCAGCGGCCCACCCAGGCTCTGCAGCATCAGCGCGATGGCCGACACCGGGCCGATCTGGTCGAAACCGACGCCGGCGATCGCCGACAGAGTCAGTGGGACCACGCAAATGCCGATCCCGATGCCGCCCACGATGACGGGCACGACCAGGTTCGGGAAATAGGGCACACCGCGGTGCATGAAGGCCCAGCCGGAGATCATGGCCCAGAACAGCAGCAGCCCGCCGCCGATCGTCAGCACCCGCGGCGAGAACCGCGACACCAGCTGCGACGACACACCGAGGCCGATCCCCATCGCGATGACGAACGGGATGAAGCCGACGCCGGCGCGCAGCGCGCTGTAGCCGAGGATGTCCTGCACGTACAGACCGATGCACACGGTCAGGCTGAACATGAGTCCGCCGGCCAGAAAGATCGCGACGAAGGTGGCCAGCCGGTTGCGGTCGCGGAACAGCGCGAACGGCACGACGGGGTTTTCGGCGGTGCGCTCCACCACGACGAAGGCCAGCGCGGCGGCCAAAGCCACCGCCCCCGAGCCGATGGTGGTAACCGAGATCCAGCCCTTTTCCGGGCCCATCGAGAAGGCGAACACCGCGGCGGTGCACGCGAGGGTGGCCAGCAGGGCGCCGGTGGCGTCGAGCTTCATCCGCTCCCTGTTGGTTTCCCGCAGGGCGGTGCGGGCCAGGTAGATCATCACCAGCCCGATCGGCACGTTGACCAAAAACGCCAGCCGCCAGGACAATTCGGTCAGCGCGCCGCCGACCACCAGGCCCATCACCGAGCCGACGGCGGTCATCGCAGCGAACACGGCCGTCGCGGCGTTGCGCGCGGGCCCCTTCGGGAAGGTCGTCGCCACCAACGCCAGGCCGGTGGGCGATGCGATGGCCGATCCGATGCCCTGCAGCAGCCGGGCGATGACCATGGTCGCCTCGTCCCAGGCGACCGCGCACAGCACGGAGGAGATGGTGAACAGCGCGACGCCGACGATGAAGGTGCGCTTGCGCCCGATGGTGTCGCCGAGGCGCCCGCCGAGCAGCATCAGCCCGCCGAAGGTCAGCACGTACGCGGTGATGACCCAGCTGCGGCCGGCGTCGGACAGGCTCAGCTCGTTTTGGATCTTAGGGAGCGCGACGATCGCGACCGTGCTGTCCATGGTCGCCAGCAATTGCATGCCACCGATCGCGATCACGGCCGCAATGAAGCGCCAGGAGGGCAGCCATGCGGGGTAATACCTGCCGATACGGGCAGAGGCGGTCTCCGCCGGCGGCGTTGCGCGCACCGGGGCCGGACGATCGGGGCGTACGGATGCCAAGTTTTGGACCGCCCGCTCTGAGTCGTTGAGAGCCGTCATAATGGGTTACCTTACAGTAATCTTAAGATCCTTTTAAACGCCGAACGCGGCTACGGCCCCGATCACGATGATCGCGGGAGGTCGGATCCCCTCCGCGCGAACCTTCTCCGGCGTGTCGGCGAGCCTGGCCCGCAACGTGTGCTGAGCTGCCGTTGTTCCGTGCTGGACCACCAGCACCGGCGTATCCGCAGGTCGGCCGCCATTCAACAAGACATCGACGAAAAGCTCGATGCGTTCGACGGCCATCAGCAAAACGATGGTCCCCCTCATCGCGGCCAGTGCGTCCCAATTTACTAACGATTCGGGGTGGCCCGGCGCCACATGGCCGCTGACCACCACGAATTCGTGATTTATCCCCCGATGCGTGACGGGGACGCCCGCCAGAGCGGGCACGCCTATGGCACTTGTCACACCCGGCACCACGGTCACCGGGATGCCGGCCTCGGCGCATGCCAGCACCTCCTCGTACCCGCGCGCGAAGACGAAGGGATCCCCACCCTTGAGCCGCACCACGAACCTCCCGGACCGCGCCCGCTCGATCATGACGTCATTGATCGCGTCCTGGGCCATGGCCCGCCCGTACGGAATCTTGGCCGCGTCGATGACTTCCACGTGCGGGGGCAGCTCGGCGAGCAGCTCGGGCGGCGCGAGCCGGTCGGCGACCACGACGTCGGCCTGGGCGAGCAGGCGGCGGCCGCGCACCGTGATCAGCTCGGGGTCGCCGGGACCGCCGCCGACCAGCGCCACCCCACCGCGCACCACCTCGGAGCTCGCCGAGCTTTCCGGGGTGATGAGCCCCGTCTGCAGCGCCTCCCGGATGGCCGAGCGGATCGCCGCGGATCGCCGGTGCTCGCCCCCGGCGAGCACCCCCACCGACAGGCCGGCATAGCTGAAGGTCGCCGGGGTCACCGCGGTTCCCTCGACGGCAATGTCGGCACGGACGCAAAAGATCTGGCGGCGTTCGGCCTCGGCGACGATGGCGGCGTTCACGTGCGGGTCGTCGGTGGCCGCGATCGCATACCAGGCTCCGTCGAGGTCGCCGTCGCGGTATTCGCGCACCGACAGGACGATTCCCTCCATCGCCTCGACGGCCGGGGTGGCGGACCGGGAGATGACGTGCACGTCCGCGCCGCTGGCGATCAGCAGGGGCAATCGGCGCTGAGCGACGGTCCCCCCGCCGACCACGACGACCTNGCGCGGCGATGCTCTGGCTCTGGCCGCGCGCGTCGACCACCAGGAGCACCGGGGCACCCAGCAGGCCCGCGACGTGCGCGGTGGAGCCCGCCGCGGGGGCGGTCGTTCCGATCCGCGCGTCGAACAGCCCCATCACCCCCTCGACCACGGCGATGTCGGCGCCGAGGCTGCCGTGCGCGTACAGCGGGCCGATGAGCCCCTCCCCCACCAACACCGGGTCGAGGTTGCGGCCGGGCCGCCCGGCGGCCAGGCCGTGGTAGCCGGGGTCGATGAAGTCGGGGCCCACCTTGAACGGCGCGACGCGGTGGCCCGCCCCGCGCAGCGCTCCGATCAAACCCGTTGCGACGGTGGTCTTCCCGCTTCCCGACGCGGGCGCGGCGATGACCACCGCGGGGACGCGGGTCATCGCATCACCCGCCATCGCGAGGGTGCGCAGAATGACAGCCCGGACGGCGTGTCGGCGTACAGACACGCGCGCTCGCGAGGTAAGACCGGGGCGCTCACCACTCGATGCCCTTCTGCCCCTTGCGCCCGGCGTCCATGGGGTGCTTGACCTTGGTCATCTCGGTGACCAGATCGGCGGCCTCGACCAACCGCGGCGGGGCATCGCGTCCGGTGATCACCAGGTGCNCCGTCAGCTCCCAATCGGAATCGTTTGCGCTGGGGGCGAATTCGCGCAGCATTCGGACGCGGTCGGGTTCGGAGAGTCGCAGTTGGCCGATCAGGTAGTTGACCAGTGTCAGCTGGGTGACCCCGACTCCGAGCATCGACAACAGGTTGTCCGGCCTGATCGAGCGGGGCAGGTCGGTGAAGTGGCCGTGTTTTAAAAACTTTGGCGACCAGCCGGCGTACGGCCCGAACACCAGCCACGACTTGCCGTTGACGAACCGAAGGTCCAGGTGCAGCGCCCCGAGCGGCGGGGCCCCCGGCGCGGGCACGCCGTACACCTTGGCGCGGTGCGCGGCGGTGAGCGCCGGGTTCTCCGCGCGCAGGAACCGGCCGCCGATCGGGAAGCCGGCGAAGCCCTTGACCTCCCCGATGCCCGACCGCTGCAACAGCGGCAACGCATCCCCACCGGCGCCGACGAAGGCGAATCTGGCGTTCAGCCGGCGCTTTTCGCGGGTGCGGCGGTTGCGGATGGTCAGCGCCCAGCCGCCGCCGGTTTGGCGCGTCAGGTCGCGGACCTCGTGCCCGAACAGCGCCGTGGCGCCGCCGCGCACGCAAAAGGCGATGAGTTGGCGCGCCAGCGCACCGAAGTCGACGTCGGTGCCGTCGGCGGCCCAGTTGAGCGCGACCGGCTCGGAGAAGTCGCGCTTGGCGGCCATCAACGGCAGCCGGCGCGCGAACTCACCCGCGTCGTCGATCAACTCGGTGCGCGCGAACAGGGGGTTGCCGGCCAGCGCGCGCCGGCGCCGCCGCAGGTAGTCGACGCCCGGCGCCCCGCGCACGAAGCTGACGTGCGGGACGGGGTTGACGAACCCGCGATCGGTCAGGATGCCGTTCTCGACCGCGTACGCCCAGAATTGGCGCGTCACCTGGAACTGCTCGTTGATGCGGACCGCTTTGGTGATGTCGATCGAGCCGTCGGGGTTCTGCGGGGTGTAGTTCAGCTCGCACAGCGCGGAGTGCCCGGTGCCGGCGTTGTTCCAGGGGCTGCTGCTTTCGGCGGCGACGGCGTCCAGCCGCTCGACGAGGGTGATCGACCAGTCCGGCTGCAGCCGCCGCAGCAACGCACCCAGCGTCGCGCTCATGATGCCGGCGCCCACCAGCACGACATCGGTATGCGCGGTTCTGGCCTGCCCTGACACCGTCCCAGGTTATCCCGACGCGATCCGGGCGCTCACGGCGTGCGGCCCACCCGCGGCCAGCAAAACCTTTAAGCTGGCCTCGTGACTGGCTGGGTGCCCGACGTGCTGCCCGGCTATTGGCAGCGCACCATCCCGCTCGGCCCGGATCCCGCCGGCGAGGGCGACATCGCGGCCACCCTGATCCGGCGCGGCCAACCCGCCGGGGGCGATCACCGCGCGGTCCTGGCGGTGCACGGCTACACCGACTACTTCTTCCACACGGAGTTGGCCGATCACTTCGCGGATCGCGGCTTTGCCTTCTATGCGCTGGACCTCCAGAAATGCGGCCGGTCGCGGCGCGAGGGCCAGACCCCGCACTTCATCACCGACCTCGCCCACTACGACGCCGAACTCGGACACGCCCTGTCGGCCATCCATGAGCACGCGCCCGCCGGCCGGCCCGCCCAGATCCTGGTGTACGGCCATTCCTCCGGCGGGCTGATCGTGTCGTTATGGCTGGACCGGCTGCGCCGGCGGGATCCGGACACGCACGCCGGCGTCCGGGGCCTCGTGCTCAACAGCCCGTTCCTGGACCTACACGGCCCCGCGGTGTTGCGCCACGGGCTGACCTCGGCGGTGATCGCTGGCCTGTCGCGGGTGCGGTCCAAGGGGGTGGTCCGGGCCCCCACCGAGGGCGGCTACGGCACCACCCTGCACCGCGACTACCACGGCGAGTTCGACTACGACCTGCAATGGAAGCCGGTGGGCGGCTTCCCCATCACGTTCGGCTGGCTGCACGCCATCCGCCGCGGCCAAACCCGGCTTCATCGCGGGCTGGAGGTCGGGGTGCCGAGCCTGATCCTGCGGTCGGACCACAGCGTGGCCGAATCCGACGACCCCGAATCCATGCACCGCGGCGACGCGGTTCTCGACGTCACCCAGATCGGCAGGTGGGCCGGCTGCATCGGGAAACGCAGCACCGTCGTCCCGGTGGCCGACGCCAAACACGACGTGTTCCTGTCGTTGCCGGAGCCGCGCCGGATGGCGTATCGCCACCTGGACGCGTGGCTGGACGACTACCTGGGCAGCGACAACAGCCAAGCCTCGACATCCTCGGGGAAGGGGTGAGGACCCAAGGATGGAAACCTACGACATCGCCATCATCGGAACCGGTTCGGGCAACACCATTCTCGACGAGCGCTACGCCGGCAAGCGCGCGGCCATCTGCGAGCAGGGCACCTTCGGCGGCACCTGTCTCAACGTCGGGTGCATCCCGACGAAGATGTTCGTCTACGCCGCCGAGGTCGCGGCGGGCGTCCGGGGCGCGGCCCGTTATGGCATCGACGCGCGCATCGACCGGGTGCGCTGGGACGAGATCGTCTCGCGTGTCTTCGGCCGCATCGACCCCATCTCGATGAGCGGCGAGGACTACCGGCGCTCGCTGCCCAATGTCGACCTGTACGAACGGCACACCCGGTTCAGACCGGTTCAGCCCGACGGGCGCTACCTGTTGCGCACCGATGCGGGCGAAGAGTTCACCGCCGATCAGGTGGTGATCGCGGCGGGCTCGCGGCCGATAATCCCGGCGACCATCCTCGCCTCCGACGTGCATTACCACACCAGTGACACCATCATGCGCATCCCCGAGCTGCCCGAGCACCTTGTGATCATCGGAAGCGGCTTTGTGGCAACGGAATTCGCCCACGTCTTTTCCGCGCTCGGCGTGCGAGTCACGCTGGTGGTCCGGGGCGCCACGCTGCTGCGGCACTTCGACGACACCATCTGCAAACGGTTTACCCGCATCGCCTCGCGCAAATGGGAGCTGCGCACCCACCGGATGGTCGCGCGCGCCGCCAACCGCGGCTCCGGCGTCGCCCTGGAGCTCGACGACGGGTCCATCCTGAACGCCGACCTGCTGCTGGTGGCGACCGGCCGGTTGCCCAACGGCGACCTGCTGGACGCCGAACAGGCCGGCATCGATGTCCAGAACGGCCAGGTGGTGGTCGACGAGTACCAACGCACCTCGGCGCGCGGCGTTTTCGCGCTCGGCGACGTCTCGTCGCCGTACCAGCTCAAGCACGTCGCGAACCACGAGGCCCGCGTCGTGGCGCACAACCTGCTGTGCGACTGGGACGACACGGAGTCGATGGCCGTGACCGACCACCGGTTCGTGCCGTCGGCGGTGTTCACCGATCCCCAGCTGGCGACCGTCGGCCTCACCGAAAACCAGGCCATCGCACGGGGATTCGACATCTCGGTCGCGATCCAGGACTACGCCGACGTCGCCTACGGCTGGGCGATGGAAGACACCACCGGCATCGTCAAACTCATCGCCGAGCGCAGCAGCGGGTACCTGCTGGGCGCCCACATCATGGGCTACCAGGCGTCGTCGATCATCCAGCCGCTGATCCAGGCGATGAGCTTCGGGCTGACCGCCACGGAGATGGCGCGGGGCCAGTACTGGATTCATCCGGCGCTGCCCGAGGTGGTCGAGAACGCCCTACTGGGCCTGCGCTAGCGGCGATCGCAAGCGCGGCGTAGCCGGGCGTGGCGGGTCGCCGCCATCGTCAGCCGCGCTGGCACCCCGGGCACAGGCCGCGCAGCGTCAGGCCGGCCGCCTCCGACAGCGCGAACGAACTGCCCGCCATCGCGTGCTCGAGCGCCGAGCTCAGCTGGCGGGCGGGCACCTCGATGATCGAGCCGCATCGCGTGCACACCGCGTGGTGGTGCGGCGCGGTGGCCAGCCCGTAGGTCGCGACGCCGCCGTCGAGGGTCAGGGCGTGCAGCACCCCCTGGTCGACCAGGGTCGTCACGGTGCGGTAGATGGTTGCGACGTCGGGCGGCTGGCCGCCCGGCGGCAGGCAGGCACGCACCCGCTGGTGGATCTCCGCCACCGGCAGGTGCCCGTTGACCGGCTCGAGGACCGCCAGCACCTGGATCCGCGACGCCATCCGCCGCAGCCCGTGGGCCCGAAGCATGTCACCGATCCGTTCGGTGACGGCCGGGTCCAGCGCCGGGGCCTTGGAACTCACCCGTTCAGTGTCGCGCCCGACGCCACGGATTGCCAGTTTTCGCCCGCGCGACTCCTGCAATCGACTTGCAATTGGCTCGCGGCCCCTCCTAAGGTCGTGCGGGTGGCCAACCTTCGAGCCACCTTGGCGCCGGCGGAGTGGTGGCGGCTGGGGTCGATGATGGCGGTGATCGCCGCCCTGCACCTCGCCGGCTGGATCACCCTGGTGCTGATCGTGGATCCGGAGCGATTCAGCCTCGGCGGCAAGGCGTTTGGCGTCGGCGTCGGGCTGACGGCCTACACCCTGGGCATGCGGCACGCCTTCGACGCCGACCACATCGCCGCCATCGACAACACCACCCGCAAGCTGATGAGCGACGGGCAGCGCCCCCTGGCCGTCGGGTTCTTCTTCTCGCTCGGCCACTCCACCGTGGTCTTCGCCCTGGCGCTGCTGTTGGCAACGGGGACGAGGGCCGTCATCGATGCCACGGCCGGGCCGGTCGAGGACGACTCCTCGGCGCTGCATCACTACACCGGCCTCATCGGCACCAGCGTCTCCGGGGTGTTCCTCTACCTCATCGCCATCCTCAACGTCATCGTCCTGGTCGGCATCCTGCGCGTGTTCCTGCGGCTGCGCCGCGGCGAGTACGACGAATCCGAACTCGAACGGCAATTGCAGAACCGCGGGCTCATCAACCGGTTCCTCGGGCGGTTCACCCGGTCGATCACCAAGTCCTGGCACCTCTACCCGGTCGGGCTGTTGTTCGGGCTGGGCTTCGACACCGCCACCGAGATCGCGTTGCTGGTGCTGGCAGGCACCAGCGCCGCGGCCGGGCTGCCGTGGTACGCCATCCTGTGCCTGCCGGTGCTGTTCACCGCCGGCATGTGCCTGCTGGACACCATCGACGGCTCGTTTATGAACTTCGCCTACGGCTGGGCCTTCGCCAGCCCGGTGCGCAAGATCTACTACAACATCACCATCACCGGGCTGTCGGTGGCCGTCGCCCTGCTGATCGGGACCGTCGAGCTCCTCGGCCTGTTCGCCGACCAACTGGGCTGGCGCGGTCCGTTCTGGCGCTGGCTGGGCGGCCTCGACCTCAACACCGTCGGCTTCGTCGTCGTCGGCATCTTCGTCGCGACCTGGGCGCTCGCCCTGCTCGTCTGGCGCGTCGCGCGCATCGAGGAGAAGTGGAGTTCGGCCGAGACGGCGGGCTGACCCCCGTCGGGTGTAGAACAGTCCCATGCACGAGCTGTCGTTGTGCGAGGCCATCGCCGGCCTGGTCAAGACGCATGCCGACGGCCGGCACGTCGACGTCGTGCGGGTGCGGATCGGGGCCCTCCGCCAGGTGGTGCCGGAATCGCTGTCGTTCTGCTGGACGCTGGTCCGCGACTCCGAGGACATGCCGGACGCCGAGCTGGAACTCGAATGCGTCACCGCCGAGGTGCGCTGCCGCTCGTGCGGCCGCCAATCCGAGATCACGTCGGCCTGGTCGATCTGGTGCCCGCGCTGCGACAGCACCGACGTCGAGGTGCTGCGCGGCAACGAATTCCTGGTGACGTCGTTGGACGTCTCGTGAAAACCGAACCGTCGGAACGGACTTGATCATGGGCAGATTTCATCGCCACGACGACGGCACCGTGCACAGCCACGATCACGATCAGCCCGACCACGATCATGGCGACCACAGCTCCTACCGGACGGGCAAACAGCGCATCGAGGTGCTGGAGGCGATCTTCGCCGAAAACGACGTTCTCGCCGACGCCAATCGGGCGGCCTTCGAGAGCAACGGGATCCGCACGCTGAACCTGATGAGTTCACCGGGATCGGGGAAGACGAGCATCGTCGCGGCGACGCTGGACGAGCTCGCCGGTGAATTCGCGATCGGTGTGATCGAGGGTGACATCGCCACGGACCTGGACGCGGCCAAGCTCAGCGGCCGCGGCGCCCAGGTGTCACTGCTGAACACCAGCAACGGGTTTGGCGGCGAATGCCATCTCGACGCGCCGATGGTCAATCGCGCGCTGCCGGGCCTCGACCTGCCCGGTCTGGACCTGGTGATCATCGAAAACGTCGGCAACCTGGTCTGCCCGGCGGAGTTCGACGTCGGCGAGCACGCTAAGGCCATGGTCTACTCGGTGACCGAGGGCGAGGACAAGCCGCTGAAGTACCCGGTGATGTTCCGCTCGGTGGATGTGGTGCTGCTCAACAAGATTGATCTGGTGCCCCACCTCGACGTCGATGTCGACTCGTACATCGCCCACGTGCGCGAGGTCAATGCCGAGGCGGAGATCCTGCCGGTCAGCGCGCGCACCGGGGCCGGCATGGGCGCCTGGTTCGGGTGGCTGCGGCGCTTCGCCACGGACTCCGACGCCTGATGCGCTGGTGCGATTGATTCGCAGGACAAAATCCTGCGAATCGTTCGCATGACGGCGTTTTCGGGCGCTCATTAGGCTGGCTCACGGGTTGGGCTACGCCGCGGCGAGGGCCGTACTCCCTTGTCGCGCAACGGCAATGGCCGGCATTCTCGCCTTATGGGGCACATGCGCATTTGTCGGCAAACTGGGCACCGTTGACAACGGTGTGCGGCGGGAGTAGACCCAAAATCAGCGCTGCGCAAGTGGGCCGACGGTCGACTCCGGCGGCGTAGGAGCATTCAGCCCGCTCCGGAAAGCTGCGTCATGCCAACTGAAGCGGCAGTCAAAGCAGAAGAAACATTGATTCATGTTCTATGGATCAATGCGGGGCTAAGTTGCGACGGCGATTCGGTGGCGTTGACTGCGGCCACCCAGCCCAGCGTCGAGGAAATCGCACTCGGCGCGCTTCCGGGCTTGCCGAAGGTTGCCGTGCACTGGCCCCTGATCGATTTCGAATGTGGACCCAACGGCGGCGCGGACGACTTCCTCGAGTGGTTCTTCAGGGCCGATCGCGGCGAGCTCGAGCCCTTCGTGCTCGTCGTCGAGGGATCCATTCCCAACGAGAGGATCAAGGACGAGGGCTACTGGTGCGGGTTCGGCAACGACCCCGCGACCGGCCAGCCCATGACGACCAGTGAGTGGCTCGACCGGCTGACGCCCAAGGCCACCGCCGTCGTCGCGGTCGGGACCTGCGCCACCTACGGCGGCATCCACGCGATGGCCGGCAACCCGACCGGTGCGATGGGCGTCCCCGACTACCTCGGCTGGGAGTGGAAGAGCAAGGCCGGCATCCCGATCGTCTGCGTGCCGGGCTGCCCGATCCAGCCGGACAACCTGTCGGAGACGCTCACCTACCTGCTCTACATGGCGACCGGTCAGGCGCCGATGATCCCGCTCGACGACGCGCTGCGCCCCAAGTGGTTGTTCGGCAACACCGTGCACGAGGGGTGTGACCGCGCGGGCTACTACGAACAGGGCGATTTCGCCACCGAGTACGGGTCCCCCAAATGCATTGTCAAACTTGGCTGTTGGGGCCCCGTCGTGAAATGCAACGTGCCCAAGCGCGGCTGGATCAACGGTGTCGGAGGCTGCCCGAACGTCGGCGGCATCTGCATCGGATGCACCATGCCGGGCTTCCCGGACAAGTTCATGCCGTTCATGGACGAGCCGCCGGGCGGCAAGGTTTCCACCACCGCCTCGGGCCTCTACGGGTCGGTGATCCGCAGCCTGCGGGGCGTCACGGCGCGCACCGTGGACAAGGAGCCGCGCTGGCGCCACAACGGCGACAAACTCACCACCGGAGCCCGCCGCACCTGGTAGATCCCCTCTACCAGGTCGGCGCGCTTTCATCCCACTGCACAGGGAGACACTTCGATGACAACTATCGTCCCCGAGCCGACCACCGCCAAGCGCGAGCCCGGCCAGCTCGTCGACATGGCCTGGGACCCCATCACCCGGATCGTGGGCAGCCTCGGCATCTACACCAAGATCGACTTCGAGAACAAGGAGGTCGTCGAGTGCCACAGCACCTCGTCGATCTTCCGCGGCTACTCGATCTTCATGAAGGGCAAGGACCCTCGCGACGCCCACTTCATCACCAGCCGCATCTGCGGCATCTGCGGCGACAACCACGCCACCTGCTCGTGCTACGCCCAGAACATGGCGTACGGGGTCAAGCCGCCGCACCTCGGTGAGTGGATCGTCAACCTGGGCGAGGCCGCGGAATACATGTTCGACCACAACATCTTCCAGGAGAACCTGGTCGGCGTGGACTTCTGCGAGAAGATGGTCTCCGAGACCAACCCGAGCGTGCTCGCGCTGGCGGAGAAGACGCCCGCGCCGCAGGCCGGCGCGCACGGCTACCGGACGATCGCGGACATCATGCGCTCGCTCAATCCGTTCAGCGGCGAGTTCTACCGCGAGGCGCTGGCGGTCAGCCGCTGGACGCGAGAGATGTTCTGCCTCATGGAGGGCCGCCACGTGCACCCGTCCACGCTGTATCCCGGCGGGGTGGGCACCGTCGCCACGATTCAGCTGATGACGGACTACATGACGCGGCTGATGCGCTACGTCGAGTTCATGAAGAAGGTCGTGCCGATGCACGACGACCTGTTCGACTTCTTCTACGACGCGCTGCCCGGCTACGAGAAGGTCGGGCTGCGCCGGACCCTGCTCGGCTGCTGGGGCTCCTTCCAGGATCCCGAGGTGTGCAACTTCGAATACAAGGACATGGAGCGCTGGGGCAACGCGATGTTCGTCACGCCCGGCGTGGTGGTCGACGGCAAGCTGGTCACCCACTCGCTGGTGGACATCAACCTGGGCATCCGAATCCTTTTGGGCAGTTCGTATTACGACGACTGGACCGATCAGGAGATGTTTGTCAAGACCGATCCGCTGGGCAACGCGGTGGACCGGCGGCACCCGTGGAACCAGCACACCAACCCGCACCCGCAGAAGCGCGACATGGATGGCGGCAAGTACAGCTGGGTGATGTCGCCGCGCTGGTTCGACGGACAGGATCACCTGGCGCTGGACACCGGCGGCGGCCCGCTGGCGCGGCTGTGGGCGACGGCGCTGGCCGGGCTGGTCGACATCGGCTACGTCAAGGCGACCGGCAACAGCGTCAAGATCAACCTCCCGAAGACCGCGCTCAAGGGTCCGGTGGAGTTCGAGTGGAAGGTGCCCAAGTACGGCAGCAACACCATCGAACGCGACCGTGCGCGCACCTACTTCCAGGCCTATGCGGCCGCGTGCGCGCTGCACTTCGCCGAGAAGGCGCTCGAGGAGATCCGCGCCGGGCGCACCAAGACGTGGGAACGCTTCGAGGTGCCCGACGAGGCCATCGGTTGCGGCTTCACCGAGGCGGTGCGCGGCGTGCTCAGCCACCACCTGGTGATCCGGGACGGCAAGATCGCCAACTACCACCCGTACCCGCCCACGCCGTGGAACGCCAACCCGCGCGACAGCTACGGCACACCGGGCCCCTACGAGGACGCGGTGCAGGGGCAGCCGATCTTCGAGGAGAACGGCCGGGACAACTTCAAGGGCATCGACGTCATGCGCACGGTGCGCAGCTTCGACCCGTGCCTGCCGTGCGGCGTGCACATGTACCTGGGTAAGGGCAAGACCCTGGACAGACTGCACACACCAACGCAGTCACCCGTCGGGGAGTGACGATCGCAAGCCCGGCGAAGCCGGGCGCTGGGGGTACCTCCCGCTTGCGGGGGACGGGTCGTCACATTAACGGAGGACGCATGGCGGATCGCCCGGAGAACCCCGAGACGGACACGCAGTGGCGCGCGGCGGGCGATCGAATCCAGACATTGCTGGATTCCTGCGCGGCGAGTGGGGCCGCCGCGCAGGAGCGCGCCCAACAGCTGGTCCGCGAGGTAGTCGGGCTCTACGGGGCCGCGCTGGAGCGGATCGTGCAGGCCGGCGACGCCGGTCTGGCCGAGCGGCTGGCCACCGACGACCTGGTGGCCAGCCTGCTGCTCGTCCACGGGCTGCACCCGCACGACGTGCACCGGCGGGTGTCCGACGCGCTGGACCGGGTGCGGCCCTACCTCGGCTCGCACGGCGGCGACGTGGACCTGCTCGAGATCGTCGACGGACAGACCGTGCGGCTGGCGTTCCGGGGGAGCTGCAAGAGCTGCCCGTCGTCGGCGGTGACGCTGGAGCTGGCGGTGCAGGACGCGGTCCGGGCGGCTGCGCCGGAGATCGGCGCGATCGAGGTGGTCACCGCCCCGACCGAGCAGGTCGCCGGCGTGATCCCGGCCGAATCGCTGATGGCGCACGTGAAGTCGAACGGGCACGCCGCCGGCTGGCATGCCGTGCCCGAGGTGGGCGACCTGGCCCCCGGCGAGGTGGCGGGGTTCCTGGTTTCGGGCACCCCGCTGCTGGTGTGCAGAGTCGGCGACCTGCCGCTGGCCTACCGCGACCACTGCCCGGTGTGCGATGACTCGTTGGCGGGTGCCCAACTGCGTGAGGCGCTGCTGGGCTGCCCACGCTGCGGCACGCAGTTCGACGTCGCGCATGCGGGTGCCGGCCCCGACGGAACCCACCTCGAGCCGCTGCCCCTGCTGCTGCGCGACGGGGTGCCCTCGGTGGCACTGGCCGAACCGATGGAAGCCCCGGCATGAGCACTCCTTTCGACGTGCTCAGCCGGATTCGCAGCAACCGGGCCGTCCCGGCGCCCGCGGGCGAACGGTGCGAAATGTGCTCCGAGCTCATCGCCGACGAGCACCAGCATGTGGTCAACGTGGCCGCGCGCCAATTGATGTGCGTCTGCCGGGCCTGCTATCTGCTGTTCACCGACTCCGCTGCCGAACTGCGCTACCGCGCGGTGCCGGACCGGTATCTGGCGTTTCCGGGCTTCGCGCTGAGCCGCCGCGCCTGGGAGGCGCTGCAGATCCCGGTCGGCGTCGCCTTCTTCTTCACCAACTCCGAGCTGGGGCGCACGGTGGCCTTCTACCCCGGCCCGGCCGGGGCGACCGAATCCGAGCTGGAGCTGGACGCGTGGAACGCCGTCGGCGGCGCCGATCCCCGCGCGGGGCTGCTCGCCGACGACGTCGAGGCGCTGCTGGTCCGGGTCCCCCGCAACGACGATGACGAGAATGCCGAGCCACAAACCTATCTCGTTCCGATCGACGCCTGCTACGAGTTCGTCGGGCGGCTGCGCATGCTGTGGCGGGGGTTCGACGGAGGCCAGGAGGCCCGGGCGTACATCGACGGCTTCTTTGCCCAGATCGCGGCTCGCGCCACCGAGACGCCGCCATGACTACAGAGCACATGGACGTGAACTTCGCCGTGCTCGACGTGGCGCCCGAACCGTACTCGGTGAGCCCGGTGTTGACCGCGCGGGTCAGCGTCGCCGCCGGCGGTGACGACCCGGTGCACGCGATCGCCCTGCGCTGCCAGGTCCGGATCGAGCCGCTGCGCCGGTCCTACTCGGAGGCGGAGGCGGCCGGGCTGCTCGACCTGTTCGGGCCCCGCGAACGCTGGGCCTTAACCCAGCGCACCTTCCTGTGGCAACACGCCACGGCGATGGTGCCGGGGTTCGCCGGAAACACGACGGTCGCTCTCCCGCTGGACTGCACCTACGACTTCGAGGTCGCCGCCGCCAAATACCTGCACGCGCTGCGCGACGGCGCCCTGCCCCTCCAATTCCTTTTCAGCGGAACCATTTTCGTCAAGTCCGAACGCGGTTTTTCGGTCCAGCAGGTGTCGTGGGACTGCGAGTATCGCTACGACATGCCGGTCGCGGTCTGGCGGGACCTGATCGCCCAGCACTATCCGAACACCGGTTGGGTGCGGCTGGGCCACGACACCATCGCGGCGCTGGCCTCCTACAAGTCGGCGCGGGGGCTGCTCGACCTCGACCACGCGGTCACCTCGCTGTTGGGCTCCGACCGGGAGGAGGCCAGATGACCTCCGATTGGGACCGGGCCCGGGCCGTCGCCGACGCGGTGCTCTACGAGGGCTACCTGCTCTACCCGTACCGCGGGACGTCCAGCAAGAACCAGTCGCGTTGGCAGTTCGGCGTTCTGGGCCCGCCCGGCGCCGCGGCGGCTGGCCTGGGCGAAGACGACAGCATGGCGGCGGATTTCCTGGTCGACGGCGCCCAGGCGCTGACGCTGGTGGTGCGGTTCCTGCAGTTGCAGCACCGCCGGGCGGAGCGCGAGTTCACCCACGGCGAGTTCGAGCCGGTGGACGAGCTGACCACCCCGGCCGGGTCGTGGCTGACCTGGGACGAGGCGGTCGAATGCGAAGTGTCGTTCGGACCGCTCGCCGTCGACGACGAGCCCTGCACGCTGCCGGTGGTGGCCGAGGGGGGGACGGACGTCGAGCTGCTGGCCGGCGGACGCCTGGTGCGGCACCGACAGCAGGTGCTCGGCGCGCTGTCGGTGGCCAGCGAGCCGGACGGCGACCTGCGCCGGGTGTCGGTTCGGGTCAGCAACGTCGGNCTGTCGAGCCCCGCGCGGCCGATCGTGTTGCTCAGGCGGCGCGCCGGCGCTCTGGTCGCCGACGCCGTCGCACCCGGCAGCCCGCTGCTCGGATTGATGCTGCCGTACTCCCCCCTCCATCACCTGCTGCTGGCCCCCGTGCCGGGCGCCGCCGGGCCGGTGCCCGACGCCCTGGTGTTCACCAGCGCGAACCGTTCCGACGAGCCCATCTGCTTCACCGATGACGATGCCGCCGAACGCCTTCCGGCGTTGTGCGACGCGGTCCTCGACCACGACCGGCCGATCCACGTGCCGTGCGACGACTCGGTGGTGCGCGTGGTGAAAGACGAAGGGGCTCCTCGGGAGCTGCCGATCCGCCGATCCCGCGGCTTTGCGCCGTTGCCGGTCGATCTCGGGCGGGCNGTCGCGGTGTGGCCGGCACCGGTGCTTCCCCGTGCTGGCGGGGCCCGCCGGCACCACAAGCATCCTGCTGATCTCGCCGATCATCCTCTACGACCACCCCGAGGTCGCCGAACAGAGCAACACCGCCCTGTACGACTGCACGGAGATCGACGAGATCCTCACGCTGCGCGTGATCACGATGACGGACGAGGAGAAGGCCCAGGCGCGGGCCACCGATCCGCGGGCCGCGCAAATCATCGACCAGTGTGACGCCATGTCGCCCGAGTCGATGGCGCGCCTGCACGGCGTGCTGCGCGATCCCCACGCGATCTCCGGTCTCGTCCCCGAGGTGCCGGACGGGATCGATTGGTGGGATCCGCTGGCCGACAACGCCGTTCGCCCCGAACTCGACGCGGTTTTGGTGAACGGGATCCGGGTCGCTCGCGGCAGCCGGGTCCGGTTGCGGCCGCGGCGCAACGCCGACGCCCAGGACATCTTCGTCGCCGGCAAGACCGCCCGCGTCACGTCGGTGCATGAGGACGTCGAGGGGAACCAGCACGTCGCGGTGGTCGTGGACGATGACCCCGCCGCCGAGCTGCACGACTGGTACGGACGCTATCTCTACTTCTCCCCCGACGAAGTGGAGCCACTCGAAGCCTCGCAACCCGCGACGTGAAAAGGAGTTCGAAATGGAAGTCTTGGGTTGGATATTCATCGCCCTCATCGCGTTGGTGGTCGCGATCGGACTCGTGCTCGGGCTGGTGTCGATTCCCGATGCCCGCCGCTACCTGAAATTGAGGCGGATGTAGCCGCCCGGGTGGCGCGATGACAGCGCGCATCCTGGTGGCAGGGATCGGCAACATCTTCCTGGGGGACGACGGATTCGGCTCGGAAGTGGTCCGCAACGCCGAGATCCCGCAGGGCGATTCCTGCGTCCGGGTCACCGACTACGGCATCCGGGGCATGCACCTGGCGTACGACCTGCTCGAGGAATGGGACACCCTGGTGCTCGTCGACGCCGTGCCCAGCCGCGGCAACCCCGGCACGTTGCACGTCTTCCAGGCCGACCACGAATCCGATTGCGGCGCGGCGGGGCTCGACGGTCACAGCATGGACCCGGCCGCGGTGTTCGCCAGCCTGCGCGCCCTGGGCGGCAGTCCGCCCTACACGGTCGTCGTCGGCTGCGAGGCGGCCAGCGTCGAGGAGGGCATCGGCCTGACCGAGCCGGTGGCGCGAGCCGTCCCCCGGGCCGCGCGGGCCGTCGAGGAAATCGTCGCGGCGCTGCAAACGAACACGCGGGAGGACCGCTGATGTGCCTGGGGATACCGGGTCAGGTGATCCGGATGCTGGACGGCTACGAGGGCCAGCTCGCGCTGGTCGACGTCACCGGCGAGGCGCGCAGGGTCAACGTCGGCATGCTGCCGGAGGAGACGTTCGCGCCCGGCGACTGGATAATCATCCACATGGGCTTCGCCGTCGAAAAGACCGACCGCGCCGGAGCGGAGCAGGCGATGGCCGGCCTCGAACTGATGGGCAGGGGCCGCACCGATCCGACAGCCAGCCCGGAGGGCGGTTGAGATGACCCAATCCCCCCTGCTGCTGCGGACCGGCCCGCCCGATGCTCGCGTCCGGCGGCGCTTCACCGTGACGGGTGTCGTNGTACTCCCCCCTCCATCACCTGCTGCTGGCCCCCGTGCCGGGCGCCGCCGGGCCGGTGCCCGACGCCCTGGTGTTCACCAGCGCGAACCGTTCCGACGAGCCCATCTGCTTCACCGATGACGATGCCGCCGAACGCCTTCCGGCGTTGTGCGACGCGGTCCTCGACCACGACCGGCCGATCCACGTGCCGTGCGACGACTCGGTGGTGCGCGTGGTGAAAGACGAAGGGGCTCCTCGGGAGCTGCCGATCCGCCGATCCCGCGGCTTTGCGCCGTTGCCGGTCGATCTCGGGCGGGCGGGCCCGGCCGTCCTCGCCGTGGGCGGGGAGCTGAAAAACACCTTCTGCCTCACCGACGGCTCGCGCGCCTACCTGTCCGGCCACATCGGCGACATGGCCACCTGGGAGACGCTGCGGGCGTTCGAGCGCGCGGTGGGCCAGCTCACCGGCATGCGCGGCGCGCCGGCGCGCCTGGCAGCCGACCTGCACCCCGGCTACCACACGCGGAACTGGGCGGAGCGCCACGCGGGCGAGCGGCCGCTGGACCTCGCCCAGCACCACCACGCGCACGTGGTTTCGCTGCTGGCCGAGCACGGACGCCTCGGCGAGCCCGTCATCGGGGTCTCGTTCGACGGAACCGGCTACGGCTGCGACCACACCATCTGGGGCGGCGAGATTCTCGCCCTGGGCACCGAGAGCCATCGATTCGTGCGCGTCGGCCACCTGTTGCCGGTCCCGCTGCCCGGCGGGGACGCCGCGGTGCGCAACCCCTGGCGGATGGCGCTGTCGCAATTGTGGACGGCCGGCATCGACTGGACCCCGGAGCTGGCGCCGGTCGCCGCCGCCACCGGAGACGAATTGCGCCTGACCCGTTCGCAATTGGAGAGCGGCGCCGGATGCGTGCCGTGTTCCAGCATGGGCCGGCTGTTCGACGCGGTCGCCTCCCTGCTCGGGGTGCGGCACCGGATCGACTACGAGGGCCAGGCCGCCATCGAGCTGGAGGCGCTCGCGGAGTCGACGCTCGACGAGACCGGCCCGTCGCTGCCCATGCTGGTGCGCCCCGACGGGGTGATCGATCCCACCACGATGGTGCAGACGATGGTGGCGGCGCGCTACGCCGGCACCCGGCCGGCGCTGCTGGCCGCCGCGTTTCACGAGGCGGTCGCGGACGCCGTCGCCAAGGTGGTCGCGCAGGTGGCCGGCGAGATCCGGCTGGTGGGCCTGACCGGCGGGGTTTTCCAAAACGTGCTGTTGCTGCGCGCATGCCGTAAGCGGCTGCGGCGCAAGGGGTTCGAGGTGCTGACCCACCATACCGTCCCACCGAACGACGGTGGCCTGGCGCTGGGTCAGGCCGCGATCTCCATGCTGAGGGGGATGGAGGACACTGAATCATGACCACCACCGCCATCGATCGCGGGCTGGGCGCCGAATTGGCCGAGGATTTGGCCGCCGCCGCGTTCACGCTGGCCAAGCGGTTCGCCGCGGGGGCGACCATGTGGTCCATCGCGCCGTCGTGGGAGCCGCACGCGCTGCACATCGCGGTCGAGTTCGTGCATCCGGTGATCGTGGGCAAGC
Source organism: Mycobacterium interjectum (assembly GCF_900078675.2). GTDB lineage: Bacteria > Actinomycetota > Actinomycetes > Mycobacteriales > Mycobacteriaceae > Mycobacterium > Mycobacterium interjectum. Next base: position 136,101 of record NZ_LT546237.1, on the reverse strand, counting down.
GGGCGCTGCCCGCGGTGGCGCTCACCGGACCCGACCTGGTGGACCTGGTGCGGGTGTCGGCGCGGCCCGGCGACATCGTGATCGCGGTCGCCGGCGCCGACGACCCGCAGGTGCGCGCCGTGATGCGCCGCGGTCCGGCCTGGGGCGCCACCACGATCTGGATCGGCAGCGGCGCGCGGCCCGAGGCGGGGATGGCGGACCACGTGCTGTGGCTCGACGACCCCGACCCGCGGGTGCCCGCGACGGGCGGCTTCGTGCTGTTCTACCACCTGTTGTGGGAGCTGACCCACGTGTGCTTCGAGCACTCGGGGCTGCTCAAAGACGAGTGTTCGGAACCGGTTTGCGTCACCTGCAGCGACGAGGGGCGCCTGGGCGAGGTGGTCGGCGCATCGGAAGGCGGGCAGGCGGCGGTGCGCACCGCCCGCGGCGTCGAGAACGTGGTCACCACGCTCGTCGACCCGGTCGCCGCCGGTGACCTGGTCCTGGTGCACGCCGGCACGGCGATCAGCCGCGTCGGCGACGCAGATGCCGGCAGGGCCGGGATCGGAGGAGCGGCGCATTCGCATCCAGTGGAGGACGGCTCATGAGCGACGAACCCACCAACTTCCTGTACCCGTTCATCGACGCCNAGGCGCTCGCGGAGTCGACGCTCGACGAGACCGGCCCGTCGCTGCCCATGCTGGTGCGCCCCGACGGGGTGATCGATCCCACCACGATGGTGCAGACGATGGTGGCGGCGCGCTACGCCGGCACCCGGCCGGCGCTGCTGGCCGCCGCGTTTCACGAGGCGGTCGCGGACGCCGTCGCCAAGGTGGTCGCGCAGGTGGCCGGCGAGATCCGGCTGGTGGGCCTGACCGGCGGGGTTTTCCAAAACGTGCTGTTGCTGCGCGCATGCCGTAAGCGGCTGCGGCGCAAGGGGTTCGAGGTGCTGACCCACCATACCGTCCCACCGAACGACGGTGGCCTGGCGCTGGGTCAGGCCGCGATCTCCATGCTGAGGGGGATGGAGGACACTGAATCATGACCACCACCGCCATCGATCGCGGGCTGGGCGCCGAATTGGCCGAGGATTTGGCCGCCGCCGCGTTCACGCTGGCCAAGCGGTTCGCCGCGGGGGCGACCATGTGGTCCATCGCGCCGTCGTGGGAGCCGCACGCGCNCGCTGGGCAACGACGTCGGGTTCGAGCTGGTGTTCGCCCGCCAGCTGATCGCCCGGGCGAGGGCCGGCGACGTCGCGGTCGCCATGTCGACCAGCGGGGGCTCGCCCAACCTGCTCACGGCGCTCGCCGAGGCCCGCCAGCGCGGCCTGTACACGGTCGGGTTCGCCGGCTACGACGGCGGCGCGTTCGCCAACAACCCCCACGTGGACGCCTGCTTCGTCGTTCGCTCGCAGAGCGTGCACCGCATCCAGGAATCGCAGGCGCTGCTGGGCTATCAGTTGTGGTTGAGCGTGCATCACCATCTCGGTGACCGGGGTCTGGGGGCGGCATGAACAGGCCAGCGGGCGAATACCTTTCGTCGGGGCCCCGGTTCGCCGAGGGCGAGGTGATCGAGCGGATCGAGTCGTTCCGCAGGCGCCGCCCCCGGTTGCTCGACGACCACGTGACCCTGGCCCACGGGGCCGGCGGCAAGGCCTCGGCGGCGCTGGTAGACGCGGTCTTCCTGGAGGCCTTCCGCAACCCGCTGTTGGAGTCGCTGGGCGACGGCGCGGTCCTCACCCTGCCCGGCGGGGAGCGCCTGGCCATGTCGACGGATTCGTTTGTGGTGCAGCCCAGGCGTTTTCCCGGCGGCTCGGTCGGCGCACTCGCGGTCCACGGCACCTGCAACGACCTCGCGATGGCCGGCGCCGTGCCGTCGTGGATCGCGGCGGCGTTCGTGATCGAGGAAGGTTTCGGCATCGCCGAGCTGAAGGAGATCGTCGCCGACATGGCGGCCGCGGCCGCGACCGCGGGTGTCCAGGTCGTCACCGGCGACACCAAGGTGGTGCCCAAGGGCGCCGCCGACGGGCTGTTCGTCACCACCACCGGGGCCGGCGTCATCCCGGCCGGGCGCACGCTGTCGGCGGGGTCGGTGCGCACCGGCGACAAGGTGTTGTTGTCGGGATCGATGGGCGATCACGGCATGGCCGTCATGCTCGCCCGCGGCGACCTGGCCATCGAGGCCGACATCGTTTCCGACACCGCGTGCCTCAGCCCGCTGGTGGAGCTGCTGCTGGCGGCCGCCCCGTCCACCCGGTGGATGCGCGACGCGACCCGGGGCGGGGTCGGCACCGTGTGCAACGAACTCGCCCAGGCCTGCGGCCTCGGGGTGCTGCTGGACGAGGAGCGACTGCCCGTGCGGCCCATGGTGAACGGCGCCTGCGAGTTGCTCGGCATCGATCCCCTCTACGTCGCCAACGAGGGCAAGTTCGTCGCCGTCGTCGCGCCCGAGGAGGCCGACGCCGGGCTGGCCGCGCTGCGGTCGCACCCCCTGGGCGCCGAGGCGGCCCAGGTCGGGGAAATCGTTTCCGAACCGGCCGAAAGCGTGGTGCTGCGCACCGGTTTCGGCGGCACCCGGATCGTCGACATGCTCGTCGGTGACCCGCTGCCGAGGATTTGCTGAGAGCGTGGAGGTATAGGCCGATGTGTCTTGGGATTCCGGGCCGGATCGTCGAAATCGCCGATCCCGCCAACTACCTGGCGAAGATCGACGTCAGCGGTGTCCAGCGCACGATCAGCATCCGGCTGCTGGAGGACGACATGCCCGAGCCCGACGACTGGGTCCTGGTGCACGTCGGGTTCGCCATGGCCAAGATCGACGAGACCGAGGCGCTGCTCACCCTGGCCGCCATCAAGAAACTCGGCGAGGCCTATGCCACCGAGATGGAAGCCTTCGACTCGTCGGCCATAGTCTAGGGAAGGCACACCATGAAATTCGTTGACGAGTTCCGCGATCCGGCCGCGGCCCGCAAGCTGCTGGGCGCCATCGAGCGCCTTGCGGACCCGGCCGCAAGTGGCCCAGTGCAGTTCAAGTTCATGGAGGTGTGCGGCGGGCATACCCACACGATCTACCGGCACGGCATCGAACACCTGCTGCCCGACAACGTGGAGCTGGTGCACGGCCCCGGCTGCCCGGTCTGCGTGATCCCGATGGGCCGCATCGACGACGCGATGTGGCTGGCCGGCCAACCCGGCGTGATCTTCACCTGTTTCGGCGACATGATGCGGGTGCCCGGGTCGGCCGGCAGCCTGCTGGACGCCAAGGCGCGCGGCGCCGACGTGCGGTTCGTCTACTCCCCGCTGGACGCGCTCAAGATCGCGGTCGACAACCCCGACAAGCACGTGGTGTTCTTCGCCATCGGCTTCGAGACCACCGCGCCCTCGACGGCGGTGACGCTGGTGCGGGCCCGCGACCTGCGCCTGCCCAATTTCAGCGTCTTCTGCAACCACGTCACGATCGTGCCGCCGATCAAAGCCATCCTGGAGTCACCGGACCTGCGGCTGTCGGGTTTCATCGGCCCCGGGCACGTGTCGACGGTGGTCGGCAACCGCCCCTACCGATTCGTTCCGGACGTGTACCGAAAGCCGTTGGTGGTGGCCGGTTTCGAGCCGCTGGATATCCTGGCGGCGGTCGCGATGCTGCTGACCCAGATCCGCGAGGGTCGTTGCGAGGTGGAGAACCAGTACAAGCGCGTGGTGCCCGAGCACGGCAACCCCGCCGCCCTGGCGCTGATGGGCAAGGTGTTCGCGCTGCGCCCCCACTTCGAATGGCGCGGACTGGGATTCATCTCGCAGAGCGCGCTGCGCCTGCACGACGATTTCGCGGAGTTCGACGCCGAGCTGCGCTTCGCGATGCCCGGCGTGCGGGTCGCCGACCCCAAGGCCTGCCAGTGCGGCGAGGTGCTCAAGGGCGTGCTCAAGCCCTGGGAATGCAAGGTTTTCGGCACCGCGTGCACACCGGAGACGCCGATCGGGACCTGCATGGTCTCGCCGGAGGGCGCCTGCGCGGCCTACTACAACTTCGGCCGCCTGCACCGTGACGCCCTCAAGCTCGTGGGGCGCACTTGACCCACGATGCGCCCGGTGTCGAGATGTTCGCCCGCTACGCGTACGCCCCCAACGCGCTGGGCTACTGCGGGCCCCCGCTGGGGGCCACCCTGCGGGACGGCTCCGTCGACGAGGTGCGCCGCGCGGCGACCACGTTCTCGGGGGCCTGGCCGTACCTGCGGGTGCTCTCGGAGCTGACCGGGATCGCCGACCCGCTGGACTACCGGCTCGTCGAATCCTATTGGCTCGGCGGCGGGGTGGGCGCCGGGCTCGACCCGCACGCATTCTTCGACGCGCTGCTGGCCATCATCGGCCCCCAGGCCGGCCGCTACTGGTCACACCTGACGGCCGACCTGGCCGGCGAGGCCGCCGGCAATCACTGCTTCCACGTCTTCGGGGTGTACCCCTGGACCCGCTTTCTCGGACGCGGCATGGATGAGCACCCGTTGAGCGTGCTGGATAATTGCCGAATCGCTTGGGGCACAGTGGTTTCCCGCGATAGCGACGACGTCGAGGTGTCGTGCCGGAACCTGCTCTGGGACGGTCGGGCGCTGACGCTGTCCGATCCTTCGGCGCGCCCGCTCGACGTCTGGGCCGACGGCTACAGCGCGGTGCCGGACGTGGCCGTCGGCGACGAGGTCGCGGTGCACTGGGGCCGCTTGTGCGGCCGCCTGACGCCCGAGCAGGTTCGCGCGCTCGCCGACAGCACCGATCGCCAGCTGCGGGTGACCAGCCAACGGCTCGCGCACGTCTAGTCTTGCCCCTGTGCCCAAGTCAATCTGCGACGTGCTGCCCGCGGCGGCCGCGCTGCTCGGGGCCCCGGGTGCGGTCGATTGCCTGGGTCTGACGGAGGCGGTCGGCGCGAAGGATCGGGTCGCGGTGGTGCTGGTCGACGGGCTGGGCTGGCACCTGTTGCCCGAGCTGGCGGCGAGCGCCCCGCTGCTCGCCTCGGTCCTCGCCGGGGAGGTGGGGCGGCTGACGGAACTCGCCTGCACCTTCCCGTCGACCACGCCGAGCAGCCTGGTGTCGCTGGGCACCGGGGCCCGGCCCGGCGAGCACGGGATCCTGGGTTTCACGCTCAACGTGCCGGGCACCGACAGGGTGCTCACCCACATCGTGTGGCGCGACGACCCGCCGCACGCCGAATGGCAGCCGCTGCCCACCTGGTTCGCGCGCCTGCGGCGGTCCGGCATCGCCGCGCGCGCCGTGCTGCCCGCCGCCTTCATCGGCAGCGGGCTGACCGATGCGGCCTACGGCGGAGCCCAGTTTCGCCCGACGCGACCGACGGACGACTACGCCGCGGAGCTGGCGGACGAGCTGAACGGGGCGCCCGGGCTCGTCTACGGCTACACCGCCGAGCTGGACACCGCGGCCCACGTGTTCGGCATCGGTTCGCGGTCATGGCACGAGGCGGCCGCCCGAGTCGACGCCCTGCTCACCCGGCTGGTCGAGGCGCTGCCGCCCGACGCGGCGTTGCTGGTGACTGCCGACCACGGCGGCCTGAACGTCCCGCCGGACGCCCGCGTCGACCTCGACGCCGACCCGCAACTGAGCGAGGGCGTGCGCGTGGTCGCCGGCGAGCCGCGGGTGCGCTACCTGCACACCGAGCCCGGGGCCGCGGCGGACGTGCGGGCAGCCTGGAGCGAGTCGCTCGACGGCCGGGCGCAGGTCTACAGTCGCGAGCAGGCGGTGGCCACCGGCATGTTCGGGCCGGTCGCCCCCGATCACCTGGCGCGGATCGGCGACGTCGTCGTGGTCTGCACCGGCGACGCCGCCGTGCTGGCGACCGGCCACGAGCCCCCGGAAACGGCTCGGCTCATAGGTTTTCACGGCGCGGCCACCCCGGCCGAGATGGCGATTCCCCTGATCGCTTTCTGAGTTGCCCGGCCGGTTTGGCGCCGGCTCACGGGGAAGCGGCGTCCGGCCCGGGTACGGACGTGCTGGTGCGGCGGCCGTGTCGGCGCCGGCGACCCTCCCGGTCGTGCCGAGGCGAGGCCTTCCGGGGGGCCGCGTCGGCGTCCGCATCCGCGGTGCCACTGGCTCGGGAAGTATCGGAGGACATCCACCCGGGTGCACCTCTCAATCCCGAAGGCATGGGTTCGTGCAACATCTGAGGCCGCCGACCGCCGGCTGAGTCGTGGCAATAGATGCCGTCGGGATCGCTTTTCGAAGTGCCCTCCCGCGGAATCCACACACCTGAGGGGTGCTGGACTATTTCTCTGCCACAGTGCCGGCAGGTGGCGGCGTACAACGTCTTCCCCTTGTGTGATATTCGCTTGCCGACGCCCCCGCCGCCCCCGACTGCATCGCTGGTTATGTCAACTCTACGCCGCGGCGCCCCGAGGCGAACGCCGTCGTTTTCACTATTCGTCGGTGTTTGAGCAGCCCATTTGTCCTGTGCACCGGGAGCCGGCGGAAAGCGCCCGCGGCATGGGTTTACGCGGCGGGGCGACTGTTCCGCGCAACACACCTGACTTCGAGCGCTTTCACAGCTCGCTCACCGTTGTCAACCACGCATCCGCGATAGGGTCGGTGCACAGTGAAACCTGGCGCCGCTGGAAAAGCCCGACGATGGCAGCCGGCCATCGCGATCGTCGGCGCGCTCGGTGTCTTCGTCGCCCTCGTCGCGGGTTCGGCGTTGCGGCCCCCGTTCGCCGCGGCGGCGCCGCCCGAGCCGG
>NZ_LT546237.1:112070-128412 GCF_900078675.2 Mycobacterium interjectum | reverse complement strand
ATGAAGGATGCGTCGTCACTGGCCAGGAAGGCCACCGCGGCGGCGATCTCGTCGGGTTCGGCGAAGCGACCCAACGGCACGTGCACCAGGCGGCGGGCGGCCCGCTCCGGGTCCTTGGCGAAAAGCTCTTGCAGGAGCGGGGTGTTGACGGGCCCCGGGCACAGCGCGTTGACGCGGATGCCCTGCCGGGCGAACTGCACCCCCAATTCGCGCGACATGGCCAGGACCCCGCCCTTGGAGGCGGTGTAGGAGATCTGCGAGGTGGCCGAGCCCAGCACCGCGACGAACGACGCCGTGTTGATGATCGATCCCTTGCCGGCGGGCACCATGTGCCGCAACGCGGCCCGGCAGCACAGGTACACCGATTTCAGGTTGATGTCCTGGACTCGTTGCCACGCCGGCAGTTCGGTGTTCTCGATCAGGTCGTCCTCGGGGGGCGAGATGCCGGCGTTGTTGAACGCGATGTCGACCCAGCCGTAGGCCTCGGCCGCGGCGTCGAACAGCGCGTTGACCGCGCTTTCGTCCGAAACATCGGTGGGCACGAACAAGCCGGCGAGCTCCTCGGCGGCCGCGGCGCCGGCGTCGCGGTCGATGTCGCCGACCACGATGGTCGCGCCTTCGGCGCGCATCCGTCGCCCCGCGGCCAACCCGATGCCACCGGCGCCGCCGGTGATCACCGCCACCCGGCCGGCCAGCCGTTGCGTCAGGTCCATCACGAATCCTCCTTGACGGCGATGAACACGTTCTTGGTCTCGGTGAAATGCAGCGGCGCGTCGGGTCCGAGCTCGCGGCCCAGGCCGGACTGCTTGAAACCCCCGAAGGGCGTGTTGTAGCGCACCGACGAGTGCGAGTTCACCGACAGGTTGCCGGACTCGACCGCCCGCGACACCCGCAGCGCGCGGGACAGGTCGTCGGTCCAGATCGATCCCGACAGGCCGTAGGCGGTGTCGTTGGCCAGCGCGATGGCGTCGTGCTCGTCGTCGAACGGCAACACCGTGACGACCGGGCCGAAGATCTCCTCGGTGACGCTGCGGTCGGCGCGCCGGGGCGTCAGGACCGTTGGCGGGAACCAGAACCCGGGGCCCGACGGCGCCGTGCCGCGAAACGCGACGGGGGCGTCGTCGGGCACGTAGGAGGCCACCCGGGCGCGGTGGTCCGCCGACACCAGCGGGCCCATCTCGGTGTCGCGGGAGGCGGGGTCCCCCACGGCGACGGCCCGCACCGCGGGCTCCAGCAATTCCATGAACCGGTCGTACACGCTGCGCTGCACCAGGATCCGGCTGCGCGCACAGCAGTCCTGCCCGGCGTTGTCGAACACCCCGGCGGGCGCGGTCGCCGCAGCGCGCTCCAGGTCGCAGTCGGCGAAGACGATGTTCGCGCTCTTGCCGCCCAATTCCAGCGTCACCCGCTTGACGTGGGCCGCCGCGCCGGCCATCACCCGCTTGCCGACCTCGGTGGAACCGGTGAACACGACCTTGCGCACCCCCGGGTGGGTGACGAACCGCTCCCCCACCACCGCGCCCCTCCCGGGCAGCACCTGCAACAGGTCCGCGTCGAGCCCGGCCTGCACCGCCAGCTCGCCGAGCCGGATCGTGGTCAGCGGTGTCAATTCGGCGGGTTTGATGAGGACCGCGTTGCCGGCGGCGAGGGCGGGGCCGATGCTCCAGGACGCGATCGGCATCGGAAAGTTCCACGGCGTGATCACGCCGACCACGCCCAGCGGCTCGTTGAAGGTCACGTCCAGGCCGCCGGCGACCGGAATCTGCCTGCCGGACAGGCGTTCCGGGCTGCCCGCGTAGAACGTCAGCACGTCGCGGACGTGGCCGGCCTCCCATTCGGCGGACGCGATCGGGTGCCCGGAGTTGGCGACCTCGAGCGCGGCCAGCTCGTCGGTGTGGGCGGCGACGGCGGCCGCGAAGGCGCGCAGGCCTTCCGCGCGTTGCGCCGGGGACAACCGGGCCCAGCGCCGCTGGGCCGCCGCGGCGCACGCCACGGCGTCGTCGACCTCGGCGGCATCGACGAGCTCGACCGAGGCCAGCACCTCCTCGGTCGCGGGGTTGACCAGTTCCGTTGCGGTCATCGGCTTTCCGCGTACGATTTGGCGGCTTGCACCACCGCCTTGAACAGCCGCAGGTCGTCGAGCGACTTCTCCGGGTGCCACTGCACCGCAAGGACAAACGGCTCGCCCGGCAGCTCCACGGCCTCGACCACACCGTCGGCGTCCATCGCGCTGACCACCAGGGGATCGCCGACCTGGTCGATGGCCTGATGGTGATAGCAGGGCGCGTCGGTGGATTCGCCGAGCAGCGCGGCGAGCCGGGTTCCCGCCACGGTGCGGACCGGCAACCTGGTGAACACGCCGTTGCCCGCCCGATGACCGCTGTGCCCCAGGACATCCGGGAGGTGCTGATGCAGCGTGCCGCCGAATGCGACGTTGAGGACCTGCGCGCCGCGACAGATGCCCAGTACCGGGAGCCCGCGGTCCAGCGCGCCCCGCAGCAGCGCTAACTCGAGGTCGTCGCGGTCGGTGCGGGGGCGGTCGGTGGCCGGGTGCGGATCCTGGCCGTAGCGGGCGGGGTCGATGTCGTAGCCCCCGGTGATCACCAGCCCGTCGAGGCGGTCGAGCAGCGCACCGGCGGTGTCGTCGTCCGCCGGCTGCGGCGGCAGCAGTGTCGCGATGCCGCCGGCCATGACGACGCCCTCGAAGTAGTCGGCCGGCAGATACCCCGCGGCGATGTCCCAGATCCCCGTCTTCACCTGCTCCAAATAACTGGTCAGGCCGATCACCGGCCTCGCCCTACGTGGCGATCGCGAGCGCGGCGTAGCCGGGCGGCGCGGGTTGCCACCGTCCGACTCAGAGGCGTTCAAACCCGCGCATCCTTTCCCAGTCGGTGACGGCCGCGTTGAAGGCCGCCAGCTCCACGCGGGCGTTGTTCAGGTAATGCGCGACGACGTCGTCGCCGAACGCCTCGCGCGCCAGCGCCGACGCCTCGAACGCCGCGGCCGCCTCGGCCAGCGTGGCGGGCAGCCGCTCGAGATCGGTTGCCTGGTAGGCATTCCCGACGTACGGCGCGGGGGACTCGAGGCCCCGTTCGATGCCGTGCAGCCCCCCGGCGATCAGGGCGGCCACCGCGAGGTACGGGTTGACGTCGCCGCCGGGAACGCGGCACTCGACGCGGATGTTGCGCCCGTGCCCGACCACCCGCAGGGCGCAGGTGCGGTTGTCCAGCCCCCAGGCCACCGCCGTCGGCGCAAAACTGCCGTCGGCAAATCGCTTGTAGGAGTTGATGTTTGGCGCGTAGAACAAGGTCAGTTCGCGCACGGTGGCCAACAGGCCGGCGAGGAAACTGCCGAATGTCGCCGACATGCCGTGCGGGCCGCCGTCGTCGTCGAACACCGCACCGCCGTCCCTGTCGCGCAGCGACAGGTGGATGTGGCAGCTGTTGCCTTCGGCCTCATCGTATTTCGCCATGAACGTCAGGCTCTTGCCGTGCCGGTCGGCGATCTCCTTGGCGCCGTTCTTGTAGATGGCGTGGTTGTCGCAGGTGACCAGGGCCTCGGCGTAGCGAAAGCCGATTTCCTGCTGGCCCCTGTTGCATTCGCCCTTGACGGCCTCGAACCGCAGGCCCGCCCCCTCCATTCCCAGCCGGATGTCGCGCAGCAGCGGCTCCATGCGCGCCGACGCCAGCATCGCGTAGTCGATGTTGTAGTCGCTGGCCGGCGTCAGCCCGCGATAACCGACGGCCCAGGCCTGGCGATACGACTCGTCGAACACGATGAACTCCAGCTCGGTGGCGACGTCGGCGAGCAGCCCGCGCGCGCCCAGCCGGTCGAGCTGCCGGCGCAGGATCGCCCGGGGAGCCACCGCCACCTCGCCGCCGTCGGCCCAGCCGAGGTCGGCGATCACCAGGGCGGTGGCGTGCAGCCACGGGGTGAGCCGGAGGGTGGACAGATCCGGGGTCATCACCATGTCGCCGTAGCCGGTCTCCCAGCTCGACATCGCATAGCCGGGCACGGTATTCATCTCGACGTCGACGGCGAGCAGATAATTGCAGCACTCGGCCCCGTGCGCCGCCACTTCCTCGACGAAGAGCCCGGCGGCCATGCGTTTGCCGACCAGCCGGCCCTGCATGTCGGCGAACGCCACGATGACGGTGTCCACCGCACCGCGTTGCACCAGCTGTTCCAGCGCGGCCAGCGACAACATCGCGGACGGCGCTACCACGTGCTGGTGCGCAAGACGATCTCGGCGGCCAACTGTGCCGTCGACTCCTGCGCGGTGCGCCGGCCCAGGTCCACCACGCGGTATTCGGCGTAGACGTAGCGCTGGCTGGCGGCGGCCGCCGCCCGGGCGGCCGGGGAGCTGACCAGCACCGTGGTGCCGATTTCCACCGGCGGGCAGTGCTCGTCGAGAACCACCCCGCGGGAGTCGGGCACCCGCGGATGTCCGCGGTCGATCACGATCAGGCCCACGAACCGGCCCAGCCGGGTCGCCGCCAGCTCCCAGGCCAGCTCGCCGCCGGCGCGGTCGCCGCAGACCACGGCCCAGCGAATCCCCAGCGCATCGAGGATGCCGACCACCGATTTGGCGGTCAGGCGCTGATCGAGGCCGATGACGACGGTCCGCAGCGAGGCGGTGTGCAGGCGCTCGCATACCGCGTCGTAGGCGACGGGCGCGCGCTCCTGGTCGCCGAGGATGACGACGACGACGCCCTTTTCCGGACCCGCGACGGCCACCGGGACCGGGAATCCGTCGAGCGTGTTCATCATCGAGTGCACTCACGCACGCTACAGCCAATGGGCCAGCTCGCGCGAGGTTTCCTGCCTCTCACGGCTGCAGCCCGAACGCGAGATGGGGCCGTCGCGGCGGGGGCCCGTCGAGGAGGTCCAGCACGGCGTCGAGATCGAGATGGGCGGCCAGCAGGTCGGCGATCGCGTCCAGTTGGGCATCGCGCCGCGCGGCGACGTTGGTGTCTGCGAGGACGAACCCGTTGCGGCCCGCGGCGTCGGCGACCCGGGTCAGCCACGCCCGGCGGAAGTCGTCGTTGTCGAGCAGGCCGTGCCAATGGGTGCCGTACACCGCGCCGCGGGCGATGCCGTGGGCTTGCGAGTCGACGGTGAACCACGCGTCCTCGGCGCACCGGGAAACCCGCCCATGATGGATTTCGTAGCCGGTCAGGGGCCGCTGCCAGCGGCGCAACACCTTGGCCCGCTCGAAGTCGATGTCGGCGTCCAGCAGCCGCAGGCCGGTGACCTCCCCCGCACCGGATTCCACGGTGTCCTCGATGCGACGGCACAGCATCTGGAACCCGCCGCAGATCCCCAGTACCGGCCTGCCGGCCCGGGCGTGGTCGACGATCGCGCCGGCCAGGCCGCGATCGCGCAGCCAGGACAGGTCCGCCACCGTCGCCTTGCTCCCGGGCAGCACGACCAGGTCGGTGTCGGCCAGGTCGGCGGGGTCGGTCACCCAGCGCACCAGCACGCCGGGCTCGCAGGCCAGCGCCTCGAGGTCGGTCGAGTTGGAGATCCGGGGCAGCCGCACCGCGGCCACCCGCAGCCACTCGTCGCCGCGCGCCGAGGCCGGCGTGCCCACGACGCGGTGCGCGAGGACCGACAGCGAGTCCTCGGCGTCGAGCCACAGCTCCTCGGCGTAGGGCAGCACGCCGTACGTCGGGCGGCCGGTCATGCAGCGCAGCTGCCGCAGCCCGGGTTCCAGCAGCGCCCGATCCCCGCGGAATTTGTTGACGACGAAGCCGGCGATCAGCGCCTGGTCGCCGGGCTCGAGCACCGCGACCGTCCCGAACAGGTGGGCGAGCAGGCCGCCGCGGTCGATGTCACCGACCAGGATCACCGGCAGGTTGGCGGCCCGGGCCAGGCCCATGTTCGCCAAATCCGTGGCGCGCAGGTTGATCTCGGCGGGCGATCCGGCGCCCTCGCAGATCACCGCGTCGAATTCGTCGCGCAGGCAGGACAATTCGTCGAAGACGATGCGGGCGAGCCGGTCACGATGCTGTACGTAGTTCGCCGCCGAGACCGACTCGGCGGCCTGACCCCGGATCACCAGCTGCGACGTGCGGTCGCTGCCCGGTTTGAGCAGGATCGGGTTGAATCGCACGCTGGGCTCCAGCCCCGCCGCCCGGGCCTGGATCGCCTGGGCCCGGCCGATCTCGCCGCCCTCGACGGTGACCACGGAGTTGTTGGACATGTTCTGCGCCTTGAACGGCGCCACTTTCGTGCCGCGGCGCGCCAGCAGCCGGCACAGGCCCGCCACCACCACCGATTTCCCGGCGTCGGAGCTGGTGCCGGCGACCAGCAGGGCCCCGCCCACGGTTATGTGGCCACCAGACGCAGAATCGCACGATCCGGCCCCCGGGAACGCGATTCTGCGTCTGCTCGCGGGGGAAAGGTCACGGCAGGGTGAGGATCTCGACGCCGGCGTCGGTCACCAGCAGGGTGTGCTCGAACTGCGCGGTCCACTTGCGGTCCCTGGTGACGACGGTCCAGCCGTCGTCCCAGATCTCGTAGTCCAGCGCGCCGAGGTTGATCATCGGCTCGATGGTGAACGTCATGCCCGGCTGGATGATCGTGGCCACGGAGGGCTGTTCGTAGTGCAGCACGACCAGCCCGTTGTGAAACGTGGTGCCGATGCCGTGGCCGGTGAAGTCACGAACCACGTTGTACCCGAAGCGATTTGCGTAGGACTCGATGACGCGCCCGACGACCGACAGCGCGCGGCCCGGTTTGACGGCGTTGATCGCGCGCATCGTGGCCTCGCGCGTCCGCTCCACCAGCAGCCGGTGCTCCTCGGAGACATCGCCGGCCAGAAACGTCGCGTTGGTGTCGCCGTGCACCCCGTCGATGTAGGCGGTGACGTCGATGTTGACGATGTCGCCGTCTTCGATGACCGTCGAGTCGGGGATGCCGTGGCAGATCACCTCGTTGAGCGAGGTGCAGCACGACTTCGGGAATCCCTTGTAGCCCAGCGTCGACGGGTAGGCCCCGTTGTCGATCATGTACTCGTGGGCGATGCGGTCCAGTTCGTCGGTCGCCACCCCCGGCGCGACCGCCTTGCCCGCCTCGGCCAGCGCGCCGGCCGCGATCCGGCCGGCGACGCGCATCTTCTCGATGACCTCGGGCGTCTGCACCCACGGCTCGCTGCCCTCCCGGGCGATCGGCTTGCCGACGTATTCCGGGCGCGGGATGCGGCCGGGCACCGGCAGAGTCGGCGATATCACTCCGGGGGAAAGCGCGGTCCGAGCGGGCATGGGGCCAGCTTAATGCTGCTCGTGGGGCGGTGCCGTCGACGAGCCGGTAAATTCGCAGGGCCCTACTCGCACTTCTTCTGCAGATTTCAGGCTCGGCGCATCATGGCTTGCCGCGGCGCAGAAACGAGCGGCGCGGCCCCCGGACGATCACCGACCCGCACACCACCCGGCCCGTCAGCACGACGTGCGGCGTCCCCTCGCCCCGGGCGTCCTTGCGGCGGTCGCTGGCGCTGCCCACGTAGACCTCGACGTCGTCGATCGAGGCGCTGGCGCCGTCGGGCAAGCGGACCTCGACCGAGCCGAACCTCATGTCGAGTTCGATGACCACCACCGGACCCGCGAATCGGGCCCTGGTCAGGTNCACCCGCAGCCACTCGTCGCCGCGCGCCGAGGCCGGCGTGCCCACGACGCGGTGCGCGAGGACCGACAGCGAGTCCTCGGCGTCGAGCCACAGCTCCTCGGCGTAGGGCAGCACGCCGTACGTCGGGCGGCCGGTCATGCAGCGCAGCTGCCGCAGCCCGGGTTCCAGCAGCGCCCGATCCCCGCGGAATTTGTTGACGACGAAGCCGGCGATCAGCGCCTGGTCGCCGGGCTCGAGCACCGCGACCGTCCCGAACAGGTGGGCGAGCAGGCCGCCGCGGTCGATGTCACCGACCAGGATCACCGGCAGGTTGGCGGCCCGGGCCAGGCCCATGTTCGCCAAATCCGTGGCGCGCAGGTTGATCTCGGCGGGCGATCCGGCGCCCTCGCAGATCACCGCGTCGAATTCGTCGCGCAGGCAGGACAATTCGTCGAAGACGATGCGGGCGAGCCGGTCACGATGCTGTACGTAGTTCGCCGCCGAGACCGACTCGGCGGCCTGACCCCGGATCACCAGCTGCGACGTGCGGTCGCTGCCCGGTTTGAGCAGGATCGGGTTGAATCGCACGCTGGGCTCCAGCCCCGCCGCCCGGGCCTGGATCGCCTGGGCCCGGCCGATCTCGCCGCCCTCGACGGTGACCACGGAGTTGTTGGACATGTTCTGCGCCTTGAACGGCGCCACTTTCGTGCCGCGGCGCGCCAGCAGCCGGCACAGGCCCGCCACCACCACCGATTTCCCGGCGTCGGAGCTGGTGCCGGCGACCAGCAGGGCCCCGCCCACGGTTATGTGGCCACCAGACGCAGAATCGCACGATCCGGCCCCCGGGAACGCGATTCTGCGTCTGCTCGCGGGGGAAAGGTCACGGCAGGGTGAGGATCTCGACGCCGGCGTCGGTCACCAGCAGGGTGTGCTCGAACTGCGCGGTCCACTTGCGGTCCCTGGTGACGACGGTCCAGCCGTCGTCCCAGATCTCGTAGTCCAGCGCGCCGAGGTTGATCATCGGCTCGATGGTGAACGTCATGCCCGGCTGGATGATCGTGGCCACGGAGGGCTGTTCGTAGTGCAGCACGACCAGCCCGTTGTGAAACGTGGTGCCGATGCCGTGGCCGGTGAAGTCACGAACCACGTTGTACCCGAAGCGATTTGCGTAGGACTCGATGACGCGCCCGACGACCGACAGCGCGCGGCCCGGTTTGACGGCGTTGATCGCGCGCATCGTGGCCTCGCGCGTCCGCTCCACCAGCAGCCGGTGCTCCTCGGAGACATCGCCGGCCAGAAACGTCGCGTTGGTGTCGCCGTGCACCCCGTCGATGTAGGCGGTGACGTCGATGTTGACGATGTCGCCGTCTTCGATGACCGTCGAGTCGGGGATGCCGTGGCAGATCACCTCGTTGAGCGAGGTGCAGCACGACTTCGGGAATCCCTTGTAGCCCAGCGTCGACGGGTAGGCCCCGTTGTCGATCATGTACTCGTGGGCGATGCGGTCCAGTTCGTCGGTCGTCACCCCCGGCGCGACCGCCTTGCCCGCCTCGGCCAGCGCGCCGGCCGCGATCCGGCCGGCGACGCGCATCTTCTCGATGACCTCGGGCGTCTGCACCCACGGCTCGCTGCCCTCCCGGGCGATCGGCTTGCCGACGTATTCCGGGCGCGGGATGCGGCCGGGCACCGGCAGAGTCGGCGATATCACTCCGGGGGAAAGCGCGGTCCGAGCGGGCATGGGGCCAGCTTAATGCTGCTCGTGGGGCGGTGCCGTCGACGAGCCGGTAAATTCGCAGGGCCCTACTCGCACTTCTTCTGCAGATTTCAGGCTCGGCGCATCATGGCTTGCCGCGGCGCAGAAACGAGCGGCGCGGCCCCCGGACGATCACCGACCCGCACACCACCCGGCCCGTCAGCACGACGTGCGGCGTCCCCTCGCCCCGGGCGTCCTTGCGGCGGTCGCTGGCGCTGCCCACGTAGACCTCGACGTCGTCGATCGAGGCGCTGGCGCCGTCGGGCAAGCGGACCTCGACCGAGCCGAACCTCATGTCGAGTTCGATGACCACCACCGGACCCGCGAATCGGGCCCTGGTCAGGTCGAGTTCGACCGAGCCCAGCCGGCGCACCAGCGCCAGCCGGGTGGGCACGGTCCATTCGCCGTGGCGCTTCAGCGAGCCGGCCCAGCCGCGCAGTTCCACCCGGTCGGCCGCGGACGTGACGATCGCGCCCGGCCCGGGCAGGTCGCCGACCAGCCCGTCCAGCTCGCCCCGGGTGCGCGCGTACGACACCTGCGACGAGCGCTGCTCGAACTCGTCGATGTCGATCAGCCCGAGCGCGACGGCGTTGTGCAGGCGCCGCATCGTGCCGTTCCGGTCGGCGTCGGAGACCCGCAGCGCCACCATGTCCCCGCCGGATGTTTCGCCCACGCTTGCAATTTACCGCCGCGGCGGGGCGGGAGCTCAGGCCAAATAGTCCCGCGGCAGCGACTCGAACATCACCTTGGTCATCCGGACCGCGTACTCCGAGCTGCCGCCCCCGACGATCAGCGAGGCGAACGCGAGGTCGCCGCGGTATCCGGCGAACCACGAGTGCGATCCGCCCGGGAACTCGGCCTCACCGGTCTTCCCGTAGATCTCGCCGCAGCAGCCGGCGATCTCCTTGGCGGTCCCGTTGGTCACCACCAGCCGCATCATCGGCCGCAGCGCGTCGACCATCTTCTCCGAAATCGGCGTGTCGTCGCCCTCGACCGTCGTCGGCCGGCCGGCGATCAGCTGCGGCACCGGCGTTTTGCCGGCGTCGACGGTCGCGGCGACCAGGGCCATGCCGAAGGGGCTCGCCAACACCTTGCCCTGGCCGAAGCCGTCCTCGGTGCGCTCGGCCAGGTCGACGGTGGGCGGGACCGACCCCGTCACGGTGGTGATGCCGTCGACCGTGTAGTCCAGCCCGATGCCGTAGCGGTTGGCCGCCTGGGTGAGGCCGCGGGGCGGCATTCGGCTGCTCAGCTCGGCGAACGTGGTGTTGCACGAACTGGCGAACGCGCGCGACATCGGCACCGCACCCAGGTCGAAGCCGCCGTAGTTGGGGATGGTGCGGTGCCCGATGTCGATGCGGCCCGGGCAGCCCAGCATCGTGTTGGGGGTGGCCATGTCGCGGTCGACGGCGGCGCCGGCGGTGACCATCTTGAAGGTCGACCCCGGCGGGAACAGTCCGTTGGTGGCCGGCAGGCCGTCCGCGTCGGCGCCGTTGTTCTGCGCGATCGCCAGGATCTCCCCGGTCGACGGCTTGATCACGACGATCATCGCCTTGCCGCCCCGGGTGTCCACCGCATGCTGCGCGGCGTTCTGCACCGCGCGGTCCAGCGTGATCGACACCGACGGCGCCGGGGAGCCCTCGACCTCGTGCAGCACGGCCACGTCGACGCCGTTCTGGTTGACGCTGACCACCCGCCAGCCGGCCTGGCCGTCGAGTTGGTCCAGCACGGCCTTTTTCACCTCGGCGATGACGGCCGGCGCGAAATGCGGGTCGGTCGGCAGCATCTCGGCCTGCGGCGTGACCACGATGCCGGGCAGCCTGCCGATCGCGGGGAAAACCTTGTCGTTGTCGTCGGGATGCAGCGTGACCCCCAGGTCGAGCGGCTGCGTCGCCGAGGTCGCCTGCTCGGCCAGCAGCTGCGGGTCGGCGAGCGCGTTGTTGAACGGGCGCAGCACGTCGACCAGCGCGTGCGTCGTCCCGATCAGGGCGGGCCCGGCCTGCGTGGCGTCCAGCGTGTAGTGGTACAGGTAGCCCGGCGTGAGCACATCGCTGCCCCCGAGCTCGTTCACCGACGCCCGCCGCGGTCGATCGGCGCGCAGGGCGAAAGTCTGATGCTCGCCCAGCTTGGGGTGCAGCCCGGTGGTGGCCCACCGGACCTCCCAGCGCCCCTCGTCGCGGGCCATCCGCAGCTGGCCGTCATAGCTCCAGGTCCGGTTCTTGGGCAGGTGCCAGGTGAAGCGGTAGTCGACCGTGCCGGTGTCCTCGGCGTACCTGGCGCTGAGGACCTGCGCGTCCAGGTGGCTGGCCTGTAGCCCGGCCCAGGCGGCGTTCAGCGCCTCGCGCGCTTCGTTGGGGTTGTCGCTGAGCTGGGCGGCCGTCGCGGTGTCGCCGATCGCCAGGGCGCGGAAGAACTTCTCGGCGGCCGGTCCGGGACCGTCGGGCCTCGGCGTGCACCCGGACAGGGCGATTGCCGCGACAAGCAGCAGGCCCGCCGTCGCTGATACCAATGGGGTTTTTGTGACCATCGGTGCTGATGTTAAGAACTGAGGTCTCAACCGGGGCGCCGACACACCGAGACCGAAGCGTTATCCCGTCCGGCCGCATACTCGCGGGGAGAGATTCAGTCCAGCAGGACCGTCGCGAAGGTGCCGACCTCGGCGAAGCCCACTCGCGCGTACGCGGCGCGGGCGACGGTGTTGAAGTTGTTCACGTACAGGCTCGCGATCCGCCCGGTGGCGACGATCACGGCGGCCACCGTCNCCGCCGTCGCCGAGCCGCGGGTCGACGCCGACTTCGCCGATGAACATGTCGACGGCGGCCACCAGGTAGGCGTCCAGCTCGTCGGGCCGGACCTGGCGCACGCCGACGTCGATGTCGCAGTGGGGGTGGCTGGTCAGCGCCATCAGCGGCTGGTCGTCGCGCACGTCGCGCGCCGGGCCCCAGGCCGACTCGAGCCGCTCCCACAACGGCACCACCAGATGCGACCTGCCGACCAACGAGGAACAGCGCCGCGTCCCGCTCATCGCCTCGTCGGCGAAGGCGTTCAGGTCGGCCGGCGCGCCGCGCAGCGGGATGAGGTTGGCACCGGCGAAGCACAGCGACTCTTCCGGGCCGCGGCGGGTCCACAGTTCCCCGCCGATCGAATTCGGGTCGATGCCGTAGTCGGCCACGCGCGCCGCGACCATGCACGAGCCGACCGGGTCGTCGTCGAGCACCCGCCAGACGGCGGCGGCGTCACGCACCACGGACACCCGTCGCTCGCCGACAAGGCGCATGATGGGCGGAGCCGACATCTACGGAACTCTCTGTGGTGCGAAAAGACGATCAGTGCAGGGGCACAAGCCCCTATCAGCTTACGGTCACAATCGGCGAACCGCTCGCTTCTGTTTGAGGATCGTGACCGGTCCCCATCTCGGCCGCCAGCCGCATGGCCTCCTCGATGAGCGTCTCGACGATCTGGGCTTCCGGCACGGTCTTGATCACCTCGCCCCGAACGAAGATCTGTCCCTTGCCATTTCCCGACGCGACGCCCAGGTCGGCCTCGCGGGCCTCGCCCGGGCCGTTGACGACGCAGCCCATCACGGCCACCCGCAGCGGCACGTCGAGCCCGTCCAGCCCGGCGGTGACCGCGTTGGCCAGCGTGTAGACGTCGACCTGCGCGCGACCGCACGACGGGCAGGACACGATCTCCAGCCCGCGCGGCCGCAGGTTGAGCGATTCGAGGATCTGGATGCCGACCTTGACTTCCTCGACGGGCGGGGCCGACAGGGACACCCGGATGGTGTCGCCGATGCCGCGCGACAGCAGCGCGCCGAAGGCGACCGCGGACTTGATGGTGCCCTGGAACGCGGGTCCGGCCTCGGTGACGCCCAGGTGCAGCGGGTAGTCGCACCGGGCCGCCAGCTGCTCGTAGGCGGCAACCATCACGACGGGATCGTTGTGCTTGACGCTGATCTTGATGTCGCCGAAGCCGTGCTCCTCGAACAGCGAGGCCTCCCACAGCGCCGACTCGACCAGCGCCTCGGGCGTGGCCTTGCCGTGCTTCTCCATGAACCGCTTGTCCAGCGAGCCGGCGTTGACGCCGATGCGGATCGGGATGCCGGCCGCCGCGGCGGCCTTGGCGACCTCGCCGACGCGGCCGTCGAATTCCTTGATGTTGCCCGGGTTTACCCGCACCGCGGCGCACCCGGCGTCGATCGCGGCGAAGATGTATTTCGGCTGGAAGTGGATGTCGGCGATCACCGGGATCTGGCTCTTCCTGGCGATCGCGGCCAGCGCGTCGGCGTCCTCCTGGCGCGGGCAGGCCACCCGGACGATGTCGCAGCCGGCGGCGGTCAGTTCGGCGATCTGTTGCAGTGTCGCGTTGATGTCGTGCGTCTTGGTGGTGCACATCGACTGCACCGAAATCGGATGGTCGCTGCCGACCCCGACGTTGCGGACCATCAATTGCCGCGTGGTGCGCCGGGGGGCGAGCGTGGGCGCCGGGGCGTCCGGCATGCCCAGGCCAATCGTCACTTTCTGCCTTCTCTCACTACTGGAAGAGCCTGATCGGGTTGACCAGATCAGCGGTCACGGTCAACAGCATGTAGCCGACCACGAATACCAGCACCACGTAGGTCGCCGGCATCAGCTTGAGGTAGTTCACCGGCGCCGCCGCGACCATGCCGCGGGCCGACCGGATCAGGTTGCGAACCTTCTCGAACACCGCGATGGCGATGTGGCCGCCGTCGAACGGCAGCAGCGGCACCAGGTTGATCGCGCCCAGGATGAGGTTCAACTGGGCCAGGAAGAACCAGAACGCCACCCACAACCCGTGGTCGACGGTGTCGCCGCCGATGATGCTGGCCCCGACCACGCTCATCGGCGTCTGCGGGTCGCGCTGCCCGCCGCCGATGGCGTGCACCAGCGCCCCGACCTTCGTCGGGATCGTGACCAGCGCCTTGCCCACCTCGACGGTCAGCTCCCCGGCGAAGGCGAAGGTGGCCGGTATCGCCGAGAAGACGCCATAGTGCGTGGGCGTCACCTTGACGGCGCCGACGCCGATGGCACCGACGGTGGCGGCCTCGGGCTTGGCGTTCTGCGCCTTGGAGATATAGCGCTGGGTGGGCGTCACGTCGACGTAGGTGGTGATGGTGGCGCCGTCGCGCTCGACGACGACGGGAACGGTGCCGTGCAGCTTGCGCACCGCGGCGGCCATGTCCTCGAAGGTGGACACCGGGGTGTCACCGACCTTGACGACGACGTCGCCGGGGCGAATTCCGGCGAGCGCCGCCGGACCCGGCCCGGTGCAATTGCCGACCTTGCCCGGGCTGACTTCCGGTGCGACACAAGCGGTCTCGCCGACGATGGCCTTGGTGGGCGGGTGCAGGTTGGGCAGCCCCCAGACGAGCGCAATGCCGTAGATCAGCACCAGGCAGATGACGAAGTTCATCCCCGGGCCCGCGAACAGCGTCGCGACCCGCTTCCAGGTCGCCTGCTTGTACATCGCGCGGTCGGTCTCGTCGGGCTCCAGGTCCTCGACCGGCGTCATGCCGGCGATGTCGCAGAAGCCGCCCAGCGGGACGGCCTTGACGCCGTACTCGATTTCACCGCGGCGCGTCGACCACAGCGTGGGGCCGAAACCGACGAAATAGCGCCGCACCTTCATGCCGGTGCCGCGGGCGACCCACATGTGGCCGCACTCGTGCAGGGCCACCGAGATCAGGATGGCGAGCGCGAACAGCACAATGCCGATAGCGAACATCATCAGGCTGCCAGGACCTTTCTCACACCATTCCGGAGATCTTGTGGGCACTCGCGCCTCCGAGCGCGCGCTGCGCCCGCTCCCTTGCCCAGCGCTGCGCGTCGAGTACCTCATCCACGTTAGCCGGTGAAACCGCCCATTGGTCGGCGGCGTGCAGCACGTCGGCGATGGTTTTGACGATGGCGGGGAACCCGATGCGGCCTTGCAGGAACGCCTCGGCGGCCTCTTCGTTGGCCGCGTTGTACACGGCGGTCATGCAGCCGCCGGTCACCCCGGCGTGCCGGGCCAGCTCGACGGCCGGGAAAACCTCGCCGTCCAGCGGCTCGAATTCCCAGCTAGAGGCGGTGGTGAAGTCGCAGGAGGCCGCCGCCCCGGGCACCCGGTGGGGCCAGCCCAGGGCCAGCGAGATGGGCAGCTTCATGTCCGGGGGGCTGGCCTGGGCGATGGTCGAGCCGTCGATGAAGGTGACCATCGAATGAACAATCGACTGGGGGTGCACGACCACCTCGATGCGGTCGTAGTCGATGCCGAACAGCAGGTGGGTCTCGATGAGCTCGAGCCCCTTGTTGACCAGCGACGCCGAGTTCAGCGTGTTCATCGGGCCCATCGACCAGGTGGGGTGGGCGCCGGCCTGCTCGGGGGTGACGCCCTCCAGGTCCGCGGCGGCCCAGCCGCGGAACGGGCCGCCGGAGGCCGTCAGCACCAGCTTGGCGACCTCGTCGGGGCTGCCGCCGCGCAGGCACTGCGCCAGCGCCGAGTGTTCGGAGTCGACGGGCACGATCTGGCCCGGCCGCGCCGCCCGCAGCACCAGGGGGCCGCCGGCGATCAGCGATTCCTTGTTGGCCAGGGCCAGCCGGGCCCCGGAGTCCAGGGCGGCCAGCGTAGGTCGCAGGCCCAGGGCCCCGACCAGCGCGTTGAGGACGACATCGGCCTCGGTCTCCTGGACCAGCCGGGTTACCGCTTGCGGGCCGCTGTAGCGGACGTCGCCGACCTGCTGCGCCGCGCGCTCGTCGGCGACGGCGATGTTGGTGACGCCGGTCGCGGCGCGCTGCCGCGCCACGGCCTCGGGGTTGGCGCCCCCGGCCGCCAGCCCGACCACCTCGAAACGGTCCGGGTTGGCCGCGATGACCTCGAGCGCCTGGGTGCCGATCGAGCCGGTGCTGCCCAGCACCAGCACGCGCAGGCGGCCCTGCGTGGTCGCGTTGGTCACTCACTCATTGTGCCCGCTCGGCGTCGCGGCGG
>NZ_LT546237.1:110293-112021 GCF_900078675.2 Mycobacterium interjectum | reverse complement strand
GCGGCCGCGGCCGCCCCCGCCACCAGCACGAACAGGGCCAGCGCCCAGGGCGCGGCCCCGTGTTGGTGCACCCAGCCGGCCAGCGCGCCCTGCAGCCGGCCGGCAGAGGTGATCACCGCGTCCCGGGGACTCGCGCTGCCGTCGAAGAGGCGCACCTCGTAGACGCCGTAGTAGCCGACGTAGAGCCCGACCAGCACCAGCAGGGCGCCGCCGATCCGGTTGACCAACGGCAGGACGCGGCGCAGTCGATCGGCCAGCGCCGAGCTGGCCGTCGCGGCCGCGATCGCCAGGACCCCCACGACCAGGGTCAGGCCCGCGACGTAGGCGAGGAAGATCGACGCGCCCGTGACCACCGATCCCTTGAACCCGGCGGCGGTGACCGCCAGGAACGGCCCGATGGTGCACGACAGCGAGGCGATGGCGTAGCTGACGCCATAGGAATACATGGAGCCCAGCCGCACGGTCGGGGCCCATCGCGGGCCGAGCGGGCGGGGTGTCAGCGCCGTCAAGTCGCGACCCGACAGCAGCCAAAACCCAAGCGCGACAAGCACAATTCCGATCACCGCGGTCCCGTAGGGCAGGTAGCGCTGCACGGTGTTGGCCGCCGAGATCGTCAGCGCGCCGAACAACCCGAAGACCGTCAGGAAGCCCAGCGCCATCCCGAGGGTGGCCGCCACGGCGCGGCCGAGCGCGCCGATGGGGCTCGTCGCGGACCGTGCGCCGAGCGTGCACTGGCGGCGAGATTTCGGCGATTTTTCCGCCGTGAGTGCACGCTCGGCGGGCTGCTGCCCGCGCACCACGAGAAGTAGGTACGCGGGCAGCATGGCAAACCCGCAGGGGTTCAGGGCCGCGACCGATCCGGCCGCGAAGGCCAGGCCGATCAGAGCGCGATCCACGGATCAGCGCAGCGCGGCCACGCGGCCGGCCAGCTCGCTCTGGGGCATGGCCGCGGTGGGGTTGTTGACGAACGTCGAGCTGCCGTCCGCCCGGTAGAACACGTAGGCGGGCTGCCACGGGACGTTGTAGCGGGCCCAGATCGAGCCGTCGGCGTCGTTGAGGTTGGTGAAGTTCAGGTTGTACTTGGCGACGAAGTTCTGCATGGCCCCGACGTCCGAGTGCGCCGCGACGCCGACGAACGTGACGCCCGGATTCGCGGCAGCCACCTGGCCGACCCCGGGAGCCTCGGCGTTGCAGAACGGGCACCACGGCGTCCAGAACCACAGCACCGCCGGTTTGCCCTGCAGGCTGGCGCCGCTGAACGGCGCGCCCGCGAGCGTGGTCCCGGTGAATTGCAGGCGGCCGTCGGCGGCCGCCGAGCGCGGGGCCTCGGCCAGGCCGAAGATCAGGGCGGCGGCGAAAACGGCCGCTGCGAACAACTTGAGCGGTGACAACAAGCGCACCATCGCGGCATCCCCTCGTTTGCTGGTGTTCTGCCCTAAAGACGGTGGCGCCGCCCGACGGGTTCACCGCGAGGGCTCAGCCGCCCCTGTCCCGTCGGCTTGCTTTCCAGGTGGTCGACCGTAATCAGCCGGGTTGGCCCGCCGCGCCGGTGTCGCCCGGGCTGCCGTCACTGCCCGGACTGCCGGTGACGTTGGTGGAACCACCGGACGCCTGGCCGCCCGTGCCGCCGTGACCGAGTCCGCCCCCTGGGCCGCCGGGGCCACCGGCGCCGCCCTGGCCGCTGCTGCCCGCGGTGCCCAACTGGCCGAACAACGAGCCGCCCGACCC
>NZ_LT546237.1:109392-110221 GCF_900078675.2 Mycobacterium interjectum | reverse complement strand
CCCCGCCGCACCGCCGGGGCCGCCCGGCTGGCCCGGAGCGCCGTTGCCACCTGGGCCGCCGTTGCCGTACAACAACCCGCCCGGCCCGCCCGCCTGCCCCGGCCCACCTGGCGTGCCGTTGCCGATCAGCGGGCGCCCGAACAGGGCTTGGGCCGGCGCGTTGACCGCGCCCATGGCGTCTTGCTCCGCGGCCGCCAACGGCGAAGCGTTGGCGGCCTCGGAGGCCGCATACGACCCCGCCGCGGCCTGCATGGCCTGCACAAATTCGGCGTGGAACGCCGCCGCCCGCGCACCGAGGTCCTGAAAGGCCTGCGCGTGGCTGCCGAACAGCGCCGCCACCGCGGCCGACACCTCATCCGCCCCGGCCGCCAACAACCCCGTCGTCGGCCCCACCGCCGTCGCATGGGCCTGGGTCAACGCCGACCCGATACTGCGCAGATCCGCCGCCACCGACGCCACAACCGCCGGTGCCGCTATCACATACGGCATCTGATTCCCCTGCCCCCGAAGATGTTTCGACGACTTAGCGCGCACCCGGGCGGCGTCGCGGCTACATTAAGAGCGCATCATGTCCAGATGTTGCCGTTGCTGCGGCCGTGTCGGCCGCCCGGGACGCACGCTGCCCAGTGTGCGCCGTTCGAAAGCCGCGGAAATCCGTAAATCTACGTATTTTGGGCGCCCGGTTTCGCGGCGCCCCTGCACCCGGCCGGGAGCGCTGCGCTGATGGAACGGTTGCTGGAGCGCGAGGCGGCGCTGGCCGAGCTGGGCAAGCTGCTGCGGGCGCCCGCCCGCTCGGGCCGGGTGATGTTGCTCCGGGGCGAGGCGGGGG
>NZ_LT546237.1:95237-109339 GCF_900078675.2 Mycobacterium interjectum | reverse complement strand
CCGACGCGGCCGCGACCTGCGGCCCGCGCGCGGCGGTCAACCTGCTGGACCGGGTGTGCCCGGACGGCGACGCGGCGCTGGCCGAATGTGTCAGCGCCGGGGTGTTGCTGGTCGACGAGCAGGGCGTGCGGTTTCGCCATGAATTGGCCCGGCGCGCCACCCTGGAACAAATCCCCGAAACGCAGCGGCGCATGCTGCACAAGCGGGCGCTGACCGCATTGGCCGAACCACCCATCAATCCAAACACGTTGGCCGCGTTGGCCTTTCACGCCGACCAAGCGGGTGACACCGACGCGGTGATCCGCCACGGGGTTGCCGCTGCCGAGCGTTCCAGCGCGCTGGGCGCCAACCGCGAAGCCGCCCAGCTGTACGCGCTGGTGTTGGGCAGCGCGCACGCCGTTCCTCCCGACCAAAAGGTGCGCTGGGTGGAACAGCACGCGCTGGCCAGCTACCTGTGCGGCCTGGCCGAAGAGGCGGTGTCGTCGTGGCGCGAGGCAATCCAACTGCGCCAGTCGCTGGGCGATCCGCTCGGACAAAGCGAGAACCTGCGCTGGCTCTCGCATGAGTTGTGGGGCATGGGCCGTGTCCGCGAGGCCTTTGCTGCCGCCCGGGACGCGCTGGCACTGGTGGACGGCGCCGGCCCGTGCCCGCAACTGGGCTGGGCGCTGGCCAACCTGGCCGAGTTGGGCGGTTGGGGTTTCGACCCCGCCGCCGCCGATTACGCGGCTCGTGCCATCACCGTCGGAACGCGCCTCGGTGATGACGCCCTGGTGATCCGGGGTCGCGCCGCGGCCGCGATGCGCCAGGTCCTCACCGCCGACACCGGCTGGGAGCAGCTGGAGGCCGCGTGGCGCGACGGCATGGGGGCCACCACCCGCGGCGAACACGCCGGACTGGTGGCCACAGTGATTTGCTGGCTGGCGGCAGTGCACCATGACGGCGCGCGTGCCGATCGCTATCTGGCCGACTCGCTCGCCTACTGCCGCGAACGTCAAGTGTTCACCTTCGAGGCGTTGGTCACCGGAGTCGATGCGTTGTTGCGGTTGCAACGAGGCGATTGGGACCACGCCCGCGCGGTGGCCGAGGATCTTCTCACCAGGCCGGGACTGGCCGCTGTGAATAGGACCTTGCCGCAATTGGTCTGTGGGCTCGTTTCGGCCCGGCGCGGCCAGCAGCCCGCCGCGCCTCCGTTCGGCGACGATCTGGGCGGAGTCGAGCCCGACCAGCTGCGACTTTTCTCGGTGTGGGCTGCGCGCGCCGAGGCGGCCTGGCTGGCCGGCGACGACGACGCCTGCCGCAGCGAAGCCCGGGCCGGGCTGGCGGTCACCCCCGCCCACNCGCCCAGCAGCGGCTGTCGGCGCTGCGCGGCTCCCCGCGACGCGGCCGCCGCGCCGATACCCCCCACGGGTTGACCCGCCGCGAACACGAGGTTTTGCAGCTGCTGGCCGGCGGGCAAAGCGACGCCCAGATCGCGGCCGCGTTGCATATCAGCACGAGAACCGTCAGTTGCCATGTGAGCAAGATCCTGCTCAAACTGGGCGCCGCCAACCGCACCCAAGCCGCCGGACAGTTCCGCCTCGGCTGTTAAGCGTTGGCATCCCCGCCCTCGGCGGCCAGCTGTCCGCACGCGGCGCTGATCTCTCGCCCCCGCGTGTCCCGCACCGTGCACGAAACCCCCGCCGCCCGGACCCGCCGCACGAACTCCCGCTCCACCGCCTTGGGGCTGGCATCCCAGTCGCTGCCGGGGGTCGGGTTGAGCGGGATCAGGTTCACGTGCACCAGCGGGCCCAGCGCGCGATGCAGCCGCTTGCCCAGCAGGTCGGCCCGCCAGGGCTGGTCGTTGACGTCGCGGATCAGGGCGTACTCGATGGACACCCGCCGGCCGGTCACGTCGGCGTAATACCGGGCCGCCCCGAGCGCCTCGGCGATCTTCCACCGGTTGTTGACGGGGACCAGCGTGTCGCGCAGCTCGTCGTCGGGCGCGTGCAGCGACAGCGCCAGCGTCACCGCGAGTCGCTCGTCGGCGAGTCTGCGGATCGCCGGGGCCAGGCCCACCGTGGACACCGTCACCGAGCGGGCCGAGATGCCGAAGCCGTGCGGCGGCGGCTCGGTGATGCGCCGCACCGCGGCCAGCACCCTGGCGTAGTTGGCCAGCGGCTCCCCCATGCCCATGAAGACCACGTTGGACAGCCGGTCCCCGAAGTCGTCGCGCAGCGCCGCCGCGCCGGCCCGCACCTGTTCCAGGATTTCGGCGGTGGACAGGTTCCGGGTCAGCCCGCCCTGGCCGGTGGCGCAGAACGGGCACGCCATGCCGCACCCGGCCTGCGACGAGATGCACACCGTGTTGCGGTCCGGGTAACGCATCAGCACCGACTCGACGGTGGCGCCGTCGATGGCCCGCCACAACGTCTTTCGCGTCTGCCCTGCATCGCAGGTGACCTCCGCGGCCGCGGTGAGCAGCGTCGGGAACATCGCCGCCGCGATCACGTCGCGCACCGCCGCGGGAAGATCGGTCATCCGCTGCGGGTCGGCGATCAGCCGGCCGTAGTACTGGTGCGCGAGCTGCTTGGCGCGAAACGCGGGCAGGCCCAGCTCCGCGACGGCCGACGCGCGGCCCGCCGCGTCGAGGTCGGCCAGGTGCCGCGGCGGCCTGCTCGGGCGCGGTTCGGAGAAGACCAATTGTTGGACCATGACCCGTCCAGTATCGGCCACCTCAGCGCACGAGCGTCAGGATCGTCCACGCCGCGACCGCCGACGGGAGCACGCCGTCGAGCCGGTCCATCAGCCCGCCGTGGCCGGGCAGCAGCCGGCCCATGTCCTTGATGCCGAGGTCGCGCTTGATCTGGGACTCGACCAGATCGCCCAGGGTGCCCGTGAGCACCAGGACAACACCCAGCAGCGCGCCGACCCACACCGGTTTGTGGGCCAGGAGGGTCGCCGTCAGGATCGCGGCCGTGATCCCGAAGACGAGCGATCCGGCCAACCCCTCCCACGACTTCTTGGGGCTGATCGCGGGGACCATCGGATGCTTGCCCACCAACCCCCCCACGGCGTAACCGCCGACGTCGGACGCGATGACCGTGATCATCAGGCAAAACACCCGACCGGCGCCGTCCTTCGGGTACACCAGCATCGCGGCGAAGGAGGCGAACAGCGGGACCCAGGCGGCCAGGAAGACGGTGGCGGACGCGTCGCGCAGGTAGTTCGCCGAGGGCGAACCGGCGAACGGTTCCGGCCGCCTGCTGTTGTCCTGCATGAACAGGCGCCACACCATGCAGGCCACGACGGTGGCCCCGAATCCGGCCACCGCGCCGGCGGAACGGTACGGCCACGTCAGCCAGACGGTCACCTGGCCACCGATCAGCAACGGGATGAGCGGAATGACATACCCGGCCTCCCGCAGGCGGCGCACCACCTCGTGGCTCGCGACCAGGATGGCCCCNAAATGTGAATAGGAGACAGGCCTTGCGGCGAAGGTTGCGCCCCGACCCCCGCGCCTCCTCGCCCTTGTGCTTGGCCTGCTTGACCAGCTCGCGACGGCGCTCCTCGGTCAGCTGCGGCACCGCCACGCGGATCAAGGTGCCGTCGTTGGTGGGATTCACGCCCAACTCGGAGTTGCGAATGGCGGTCTCGATGGCGTGCAACTGACTGGCCTCGTACGGCTTGATCACGACGAGCCGAGCCTCGGGAACGTTGATGCTGGCCAGCTGCGTGATGGGCGTGTTGGTGCCGTAGTAGTCGATCACGATCCGGTTGAACATGCCCGGGTTGGCGCGCCCGGTGCGGATGGTGGACAGGTCGTCGCGGGCCACCGATACGGCCTTCTCCATTTTCTCTTCCGCGTCGAAGAGAGCCTCGTCAATCATTTGCGCCGCTCCTCATCAGGTGGTGACCAGCGTCCCGATTTTCTCACCAGCGACCGCCCGAGCGATATTGCCGTTCGTCAGCAGGTTGAACACCAGGATCGGCATGCCATTGTCCATGCACAGGCTGAACGCGGTGGCATCGGCCACGCGCAGCCCGCGGTCGATGACCTCGCGATGGCTGATCGCGGTGATCAGCTCGGCCTCGGGGTTGACCCGCGGGTCCGCTGAGAACACCCCGTCGACCGCCTTGGCCATCAGGACCACGTCGGCGCCGATCTCCAGCGCCCGCTGCGCGGCCGTGGTGTCGGTGGAGAAGTACGGCAGGCCCATGCCGGCCCCGAAGATCACCACCCGGCCCTTCTCCAGGTGGCGGACGGCCCGCAACGGCAGGTAGGGCTCGGCCACCTGGCCCATCGTGATCGCGGTCTGGACCCGGGTGACGATGCCCTCTTTCTCCAGGAAGTCCTGCAAGGCGAGGCTGTTCATGACGGTCCCGAGCATGCCCATGTAGTCCGAGCGCGTGCGCTCCATGCCGCGCTGCTGAAGCTGCGCGCCCCGGAAGAAGTTGCCCCCGCCGATCACCACCGCGACCTGCACGCCGCCGCGGACCACCTCCGCGATCTGGCGGGCCACCTGGGCGACGACGTCGGGATCCAGCCCGACCTGGCCGCCGCCGAACATCTCGCCACCGAGCTTGAGCAAGACCCTCGAATACTGCGATCGCCTCTCCGGCTGCCCGGGAGTCGCGCTCTCCGGTGAAGATGTCGGTACGCCGTTGGCGCTTCTCGTCGGCTCCGTCATCAGACTCCTCGCATGAGAGTGCCATCCCGGGCGAACTCATCCGGAACGGCATTTCACATCCTGCCTCATCGCAACACAATGTGGCGCGGGCGGGGTGCATTATCTGCACAGTTGGCGATTCAAGGGGATTCGCGGGAGGCGCTTCCCCGCCGCCGTGGGATGTTTGAGCGGGTGGCGGCGGGGGGAATAGAAACCATCGCGGGGGGCGAACTTACGGTCTTGAGAATAAGGACCACGCCTGCCGTGGGGTCGGTCGCTTTGGCGATCGGCGCTGAGCAGATGCTCAAGCACGTACGCCAATGAGGAGGAACAAATCCATGGCGGACAACGAGAACAAGTCGGGACCTGCCGAGGCGGTCAAGGGCGTCGTCGAGGACGTCAAGGGCAAGGCCAAGGAGGCCGTCGGCGCGGTGACCGGGCGTGACGACCTCACGCGCGAGGGCCAGGCCCAGCAGGACAAGGCCGAGGCGCAGCGCGACGCGG
This sequence comes from Mycobacterium interjectum, assembly GCF_900078675.2. Lineage (GTDB taxonomy): Bacteria > Actinomycetota > Actinomycetes > Mycobacteriales > Mycobacteriaceae > Mycobacterium > Mycobacterium interjectum. The sequence continues at coordinate 104,189 of NZ_LT546237.1, read as the reverse complement.
CAAAGAAGGAAGCCGAAGCGGAGGCCGCCCGTGGCGGCGCCAAGGCGGCTGAGGAGCGCCAGAAGGCCAACCAGTAGCAGCTTGTCGCAAGGATGGGTCCGGTCCGTGTCAACGGGCCGGACCCATCGGCGTTCCCGGGCCGGAGCATTGACCCCGCGATCGCGGGCAATAAACTTTGCATAGTTTGGCTCTGAATCGGGTACTCAGCGCTGCGCTGGCAGACATCTCGCCGTGAGGTGCCTACGGGTGGGGGGCGATGACAGACTCACGAGTTTGGAGATGTCGTTGGACGTTTTACTACTTGCGGATGTAGACGACTTCGAAACGGCCCTGCCCACCCTGAAGTCTTTCGCGAACAGGGTGCGGCGCGTTCCCCTCGCCGGCGGGGTCGACGCGCACCGCGGTAACGCCGAGGTCGCGATCGTCGACGCCCGCGCCGACCCGGAGGCCGCTCGCAGCGCCTGTCGGCGGTTGGCTTCCGACGCACCGTCCATCGCGGTGGTGGCCGTGGTGGCGCCAGCGGACTTCGCGGCGGTGGATGTCGACTGGCACGTCGACGACGTGCTGCTGCCCGCCGCCGGGGCCGACGAGCTACAGGCGCGGCTGCGGCTGGCGATCTCGCGGCGCCGCAGCGCGATGGACGGCACGCTGAAATTCGGCGACCTGCTGCTGCACCCGGCCAGCTTCACCGGCTCGCTCAACGGTGCGGACCTGGGGCTGACGCTCACGGAGTTCAAACTGCTGAATTTCCTTGTGCAGCATGCTGGCCGGGCTTTCACCCGGACCCGGCTGATGCACGAAGTCTGGGGTTATGACTGCAATGGCCGGGTCCGCACGGTCGACGTTCACGTCCGGCGCCTGCGCGCCAAGCTGGGACCCGAACACGAACACCTGGTCGACACGGTGCGCGGCGTCGGCTACATGGCGGCGACACCGCCGCATCCCGAATGGGTCCTGCGCGGCTCGGCCCTGGCCCCGCTCTGGACATCGACGACGCGGCCCGCCACCGACCCGGTGGCGCACTAGCCGCGACAATGGCTGTCGCGCAGGGCTTTTCGCGGATCGGCTCACGCGAAGAGCGGCAGCGCCCGCTTGCGCGCCAGCGCGTCCATGCCCTGCTGAATCGAGTCTTCGACCTCGTGGTACAGGCGGTCGACGTAGTCGTCGTCGTCGGCACGTGCCGGGTCGCGGTCCAACTCTACGGCGGGCATGAACCGGGTCCTGATCTTCGCCGGCAGCGGCAGCTGCGGCAGCGCCGCCGGGGCGATCCCCCACGGCAGGGAGACGGCGAGCGGGAAGACCTTGAGCCGCAGCACCCGGTCCAGCCTGAGCGCCTTCGCCAGGCGGTCGCCGCGGATCAGCACCGGCATCGCGTCGGCTCCGCCGACGGTCGCGATCGGCACGATCGGCACGCCGGCGCGAATCGCCATTTTCACGAAGCCCTTTCGCCCCGCGAGATTGGCGCGATCGCGCTCGGTCCATGGGCGCAGCGAGTCCACCTCCCCGCCGGGCCACAGCGCCACGTCGCGCCCCTCTGCCAGCGCCGTGGCGATCGCGTCCGGGGCGGCCGGCAGCACGCCCATCGCGCGGAAGTAGCGCCCGAAGAGCGGGATCGCCATCAGCGCGTCGTGTGCCGTGCCGTGCAGCGGGCGGTCCTGGCCGAAGCGCCGCCACCATTGCAGGCCGACGGTCCACGCGTCCCAGACGAACGGGGCGCCCGAGTGGATGCCCACCAGCAGCGCCGGCGGGTGCGCCGGGATGTTCTCCCAGCCGTCGACCTCCATCCGGAACCAGTAGTCCACCAGCACATTCCAGAAAAACTTCTGGCGCTGCAGGGTGGCCTCGTCCTGGCCGCTGAGATCCCACCTGCCGGCGCGCTCGGCCACCCACCCGGCGATCCCGCCGTCCTGCTTGCTGCGCCGCTCGTCCATCGTCACGCGCGCCCGCTTGGCATTGAGCTTGGCCTGTGCGCGCACTTCGGCTGGTCTGTGATCGGGGTTACTCATGGGTGTCGGGTACCCGATTCGGGCGCCCGGGATGCCCGGATACGCAAATCTCCCCGCGCCATTGGGATGACGCGGGGAGATCGCTGCTACCGGATTACGCATGGGGCGCCGGGGCGGGCGGTTGACCCGGTGCCGGGCTTGCGTTCGGCGGCGCGCCGGGCGCCGGGCTGCCGGGCACGTTCGACGTCCACATCAGAATGTCTTGCCCTCCGTCGTTGTAGACGACGCCGTTCGGCGGCGCGCCCGTCACGTCGAAGTACAGCGTGCCGGTGGACTCTTGGCCCTGCGGGATCGGCGCGGGGTTAAGGCTGCCCGGGGCCCCGACCTTGTCGATCACCCGGTAGTTCTGGCCGTTGGGCCCGCGGGCGATGAAGTCGTTGACCATCGGGGTGACGAGCCCGCCCTCCGACTTGGCGGTGACGTCCGCCTGGTAGAGCGTGCCCTTGGGCGTGTAGCCCGGAATCGAGACGTTGCTCGGCTGCAGGTTGCTCACCGTGTAGCTGGTGACCAGGGGCCCGTCGACCAGTTGTTCGCTGGTGCCGAATCCCTGGATGTTGGGCGGCGCAGCGGAAGCGGTTGCTGCTGCGAAAACGCCTGCAGCCGCTATAGCTCCGGCGGCAATAGCACTCTTTACAGCGGTAGTGGTGACCTTCATAGTATTCCTTTCGTGTCGAACAATCGCTCCCACACATAGGGCGATAACCGCACTGGTGTGCTGATAGCCCTTTGTTCGCGCCGCTAAACCCCGGATAATCGCCGAATTTGTAAAACGTGCGCGGTTACCTGCATGAACGGTGCAGGAATTATTCTGTCGCGCAGCGCCTTTCGCGCCACAGAATTAACATTGGCACCATTGCCATCACCGCTTACGACGGGTGATTAGTCCTGCCGCCGTGGGGTAGCCGCAGCCAGGGAGCGGTGAGGAGGCAAGCCTGAGGTGCGGCCGCGAATCGTAACCCGCGTGTAATGCGAAGCACGAAAGGACCTGTCAGAAAATGAGTTTTCCGGCGCGGCAACGAGAAGTTCCGGGCGTGCAGGCGCAAATGGATCCGGTTCCCGACTGCGGCGAAAACAGGTTTTGCGCGCGAAGGAGCCGATGTGCCGGTCACCTACCTCAACGAGGACGACGACGCGAGCTACATTTCCGGCACGCGGGTGGCGGTTACGGGCGGGCGGCCAATCCTGTAGCGCCCCAACCGAACTAAGAGCCCCGGTTTTCGCCCAACTCCTGCACGATCGGGCTTTGGTCGGCCGCCCGGCCGGCGCCGCCGCCGTCCCGGTCGTCGGCGGCGGTCACCGACGCGGCGACCTGACCGACGTTCGTGTAGGTCTCCGGCGGAATCGCGCGCAACGCGCGGACGGTCTCGTCGTCGCATCCGTTGCGTTCGGCGGCCTCGATCAAATCCTGCTTGCTGGCCGGAAAGTCCACGTCGTTGAGGCACTTTCGCAGTTGACTGCGGCTAGTGGACGCGACCATGGCTGTCGGGATGCCCGGCGAGTGCCCGCCCAAACGGGGTCAGCGGCCGCGTAGCCGCCGGTTCTGCTTCTTGATCGAGTCGACCAACTCGGACTTGTTCATCGTCGACCGGCCGCGCACGTCGAGCCGGCGCGCCACGTCGAGCAGATGCTCCTTGCTGGCGTTGGCGTCGGCACCCTCGACCGAGCGACCGCCGTTGTCCGGACCGCCGCCCTCGGCCAGCTCGTCCGACGGGCCCTTGCGGTCCTTGGGCTCCCAGTGGTCACCGACCTTTTCGAAACTGTGCCTGAGCGCCGCGCAGGCCACCCGGTGGGCGCGCTGCTGGCTGCCGTATTCCTCGGCGGCGGAGTCGTGGGTCTTGGCGAACGTGCGCTGCGCTTTGGCGTTGGAGCGCCGCAGGGTGCTCGGCAATTCGCCCTTCTTCGCCGCGCCGCCTTTCGTCGTCTCGGGCGTCGAACCTTCCTCGCGTGTTAGCCCTCGGTGATCTGCTGTGCGTGCGCGTAGGCCAGCTGCAAGAAATCGGCGCCGGCCAGGGCGGTGAAGGTGCCCGCGATCAGCCGGGTCGGCCTCGGCGCGAAGATCAACCCGACGACGAACGCGGTGGCCACCCACATGTCCAGGCAGAAGGGGCACGTCAACAACTCCCCCAGGCTGTGGCGCAACGCGCTGCCGTGCCGCGTTTCCTCCATCACCTCGGCCGGACCGCCGGAACCCGCGTAGCGCGCGAACGGCGCCCGCAGCGGGCTGGTCACGGCGTCCTTGGACACCGTGCGCGAGAGCTTGTGGGTGCCGATGGTGACGGTCAGGAGGTCCTGGACGCTCCAGCGCTCGGGCAACTTGCGCCCGGTGACCGCGGCGACGACGGCGGTCAGGGCGACCAGGGCGCCGTACATCGCGAGGACCACGGTGTAGCCCTCCAGCGGTCGGGGGTTGTCGCCGCGGTACGCGTCGGCTTCCCGCCGCGCGCGCTCGGCCACCCCCTGGGTCATTTCGGTTGCATCGCCCATGGGCGCTCCTTGTCGTCCGGATCCCCTGTGGGTTACCCCGTTGGGCGCCCGGAAACCCCGACCGCGCTGAACCGCACCGGCGAGGGTCCGCGGCCGGGCGTCCCGGATATGTCAAGATCGCTGACATGGGTCAGGCCGAAGACGCTCCGCTGGGTTACCTGTTGTACCGGGTGGGAGCCGTTCTGCGGCCGGAGGTTTCCGCGGTGCTGGGTCCGCTGGGGCTGACGCTGCCCGAATTCGTCTGTTTGCGCATCCTGTCGATGTACCCGGGCATGTCCAGCGCCGAATTGTCCCGGCACACCAACGTCACTCCGCAGGCGATGAACACGGTGCTGCGTGGGCTGGAAGACGTCGGGGCCGTGGAACGGCCGGCGTCGGTCTCGTCCGGCCGGGCACTACCCGCCACGTTGACCGGTCATGGCCGCGCGCTGCTGAAGCGCGCGGAGGCCGCGGTCCGGGTCGCCGACGCCCGGATCCTGGGCAAGCTGACCGATGCGCAACAGCGGGAGTTCAAGCGCATGCTCGAGAAGCTCGGATCCGACGGCTGATCACGGCGCCTGGATGCGGGCCCAGGGCCGCGCCTCTTCGAGTTCGTAGGCGAGTTCCAGCAGCAGCGACTCCTGCCCCAGGTCGGCCGACAGCATCATGCCCACCGGCATGCCGTCGGCGGATTGGGCCATGGGCAGCGAGATCGCGGGCTCGCCGGTGACGTTCTGCAGCGGGGTGAACGCCACCCAATCGATCAGCCGGTCCATCACCTGCCGGTAGTCCGTGGGCGCCAGGTACCCGATCCGGGGCGTTTCGTCGGCGAGGGTCGGCGTGAGCACCGCGTCGTAGGTACGGAAGAACTCCGCGGTGCGCCGCCGCAGCCTGCGCAGCCGCATGATCGCCGTCGGCAGGCGGTGGATGTTGCGGCCGCTGTGCCGCTCCAGGCCCAGGGTCAGGCTGTCCAGCCGGGTGCGGTCGAAGGTGCGGCCGAACAGCCGCCGGCCGCCACGCACCTGCGCGAATGCCAAGAAGCCCCAATACAGCACGAAGTCGTCGACGAAGCTGGCCGGCACCGGCGGCTCGTCGAGGTGTTCGACGCGGTGGCCCAGTTCCTCGAGGAGCCCCGCGGATTTCAACGCCAGCTCCCGCACCGCGGGGCTGCACTCGCGCTGCACCGAGCGGGTGAGGACGGCGATGCGCAGCCGCTGCCGGCCGGGGTGCGTCACGTCCCCGATCGGGGCCAGCTTGGGATTGCGCCAGGCTCGCTCGGCCTCCCGGTAGAACGCCGCGGTGTCGCGCACCGAACGGGTCAGCACGCCGTTGGCGACGATGCCCACCGGCATCCGGCGATGCGCCGGGTCCAGCGGCAACCGGCCGCGCGACGGCTTGAGCCCGACCAGCCCGTTACAGGCGGCCGGGATGCGGATCGAGCCGCCGCCGTCGTTGGCGTGCGCGATCGGCACCACGCCGGCGGCGACGAACGCGCCCGACCCCGACGACGAGGCCCCGGCGGTGTAGTCGGGGTCCCACGGGTTGCGGACCGGCCCCAGCCGCGGGTGTTCGGCGGACGCGCTGAATCCGAACTCCGACAGCTGCGTCTTGCCCAGCGAGGTCAGCCCGGTGCCGAGAAACACCTTCGTCAGGACGCTGTCGGCGGGGGCGTCAAAGGGCGCCCACGCGTCGGCGCCGTGCATGCTGGGCTGCCCGGCGACGTCGACGTTGTCCTTGACGAACGTCGGGACGCCACCGAAAAACCCGTCCACCGGATCCCCGGCGGCGGCTCGCGCCTGGTCGAACGCGGCGTGAGCCAGGCCGTTCAGGGCCGGGTTGACGAGCTCGGTGCGCGCGCTGGCCGCCTCGCCGAGATCGACCCGGCCGACCGAACCGGCCCGGATGGCGTCGGCCAGGCCGACCGCGTCGAGGTCGCCGAGGGCATCGTCACCGAAAGCGTGCACGCGTCGCATAACACGACGCTAGCCGCTCGCGCCCCGTGGTTAGGCCTGGCCCACCTCAAAGCGAACGAACCGCGTCACGGTCACCCCGGCCCCGTCGAGCAGGGCCTTGACGGTCTTCTTGTTGTCGGACACCGACGGCTGCTCGAGCAGCACCGCGTCCTTGAAGAAGCCGTTGAGGCGGCCGTCGACGATCTTGGGCAGCGCCTGCTCGGGCTTGCCCTCGGCCTTGGCGGTCTCCTCGGCGATGCGGCGCTCGCTGGCCACCACGTCCTCGGGGACGTCGTCGCGGGACAGGTACTTGGCCTTCAGCGCCGCGATCTGGAGCGCGACCGCGTGCGCCGCGTCCTGGCTCTCGCCCTCGAACTCGACCAGCACTCCGACGGCCGGCGGCAGGTCGGCCGCGCGCTTGTGCAGGTAGGCCTCGACGTTGCCGTCGAAGTACTGCACCCGGCGCAGCTCGAGCTTCTCGCCGATCTTGGCCGACAGGTCCGCGATGGCCTGCTCGACGGTCTTGTCGCCGATCTTGGCGGCTTTCAGGGTGTCGACGTCGGTGGCCTTGGCGTCCAGCGCGGCGTCGACGACCTGGTCGGCAAGCTTCTGGAACTCGGCGTTCTTGGCGACGAAGTCGGTCTCCGAGTTGAGCTCGATGAGCGCCCCGCCCTTGGCCGCGACCAGGCCCTCGGCGGTGGCCCGCTCGGCGCGCTTGCCGACGTCCTTGGCGCCCTTGATCCGTAGTGCCTCAACTGCCTTGTCGAAGTCGCCGTCGGTTTCGGCCAGCGCGTTCTTGCAGTCGAGCATGCNGCCTCCGGCTTGCCGTCGCCGCGGCCGAGCCCGGCGCGCGCCTGCAGACCCTCGGCGACCGCGGAGGCGATCACCTTGGTCAGCAGGGCGGCGGAGCGGATCGCGTCGTCGTTGCCCGGGATCGGGTAGTCGACCTCGTCGGGGTCGCAGTTGGTGTCCAGGATCGCGATGACCGGGATGCCGAGCTTGCGGGCCTCGCCGACGGCGATGTGCTCCTTGTTGGTGTCGACGACCCAGATCGCCGACGGCACCTTGTTCATGTCGCGGATACCGCCGAGGCTGCGCTCCAGCTTGTTCTTCTCGCGGGTCAGGCCCAAGATCTCCTTCTTGGTGCGACCCTCGAAGCCGCCGGTCTGCTCCATCGCCTCGAGCTCCTTGAGGCGCTGCAGCCGCTTGTGCACCGTGGAGAAGTTGGTGAGCATGCCGCCCAGCCAGCGCTGGTTGACGTACGGCATGCCGACGCGGGTCGCCTCGGCCGCGACGGACTCCTGCGCCTGCTTCTTGGTGCCGACGAACAGCACCGTGCCCCCGTGGGCGACGGTTTCCTTGACGAACTCGTACGCCTTGTCGATGAAGGTCAGCGTCTGCTGCAGGTCGATGATGTAGATGCCGTTGCGGTCGGTGAAGATGAACCGCTTCATCTTGGGATTCCAGCGACGGGTCTGATGCCCGAAGTGGGTGCCGCTGTCGAGCAGCTGCTTCATGGTTACGACAGCCATTGCCGCCATTCCTTGTTGTCGGTTGTCGCCCGGCATCGGGTGAGGCCGGGCCCTGGCGCCTGCGGAATGCCGCACCCGTCCTGGATGTCCCGGACGGGACCGCACGGCAATCTCTTGGTTGCAGGCGCGCGAAGTCAGCCCGCTAACGAGCTGCGACCAGGAGTTTACACCGTCTCAGCAGGTGCTTTTTCCACAGCGCTGACTGGCGAGGTTCCGTGGGCCCCGCTGTACTCGCCTGGTGCGGCGGGCGATGCTGTTGATCCTGGCGATGCTGTGGGCCGCGCCGGCCCAGGCCGACGACGTGCGGCTGGATTGGCCGCTGCGCCCGCCCCCGCCGGTCGCCCGCGGATTCGACGCCCCGTCGCCCGACTGGCATGCCGGGCACCGGGGCGTGGATCTGCCGGGCTCCCCGGGTCAGCCGGTGTACGCCGCCGGCGCCGCCACCGTGGTGTTCGCCGGGCTGTTGGCCGGGCGGCCGGTGGTCTCGCTGGCGCATCCCGGCGGCCTGCGCACCAGCTACGAGCCGGTGCGGGCGGCCGTGCGGGCCGGCCAGGCCGTGACGGCCGGGAGCGTGATCGGTTCGCTTCAGGCCGGGCATGCCGGCTGCCGGGCCGCGGCCTGCCTGCACTGGGGGGCGATGTGGGGGCCGGCGTCGGGCGCCGACTACGTCGACCCGCTGGGGCTGCTGAAGGCGACGCCGATCCGGCTGAAGCCGCTCCACGGCTGACCCGCGTTGAGTGTGAACCCTGGGCGGCCCCGCCCGTGTCGCCGCACAGGCCGCACACCCAAGGCGCTCAGCGCAACACTCACGCCCGCGGGTGGGCCTGGTCGTGCACCGCCCGCAGCCGGGCGACCGCGACATGGGTATAGAGCTGGGTGGTCGCCAGGCTGGAATGGCCGAGCAACTCCTGGACGACGCGCAGGTCGGCGCCGCCTTCCAGCAGGTGTGTGGCCGCGCTGTGCCGCAGCCCGTGCGGCCCCATGTCGGGCGCGCCGTCC
>NZ_LT546237.1:80995-93688 GCF_900078675.2 Mycobacterium interjectum | reverse complement strand
GCGACCAGGGCGGCGGCGACGGGTGCCATCGGGTCGACCGTCAGGGGGGAGGGCACCAGCGGGACGCCGGTGCGCGCGGCCGCGCGCGCGGTGGCCAGGTCGCCGTGGCCGTCCTGGGCGCAGAGGCCGATGACACCGATGGGGGCCATGAAGACCGGCGACGGCAGGGTCATGCCGAACAGCTCGACGGACAGGTCGCGTTGGGCGGCGCCGACGAACATGCGCGGGATCAGGCCCCACCCCTCGAAGGCCGTGCAGTTGGCCCGCTGCGTGCGTTCGTCGCCGGCCCCGCCCGCGACGTAGGACCAAACCGAGGGCGGCAGCGCGGTGGCGGCCTTGGCCTCCAGTTCCGCGAAGGCCATCGGCAGCGGCGGCACCACTCCGGCCAGGCCCTGCAGGTAGATCTCGTTCTGGTAGTCCCCGAAGTGCGCCATGGGTTAAGCGCCCGCCTCCGCCTCGGCCAGTTCCCTCTTCCACTGCCGGAACGTTTCCTCGGTGCGGCCGCGCCGCCAGTAGCCCGAGATCGACGATGCCCATTTCGCGTCCACGCCACGCTCTTTGCGGATGTAGGGACGCAGGTTGTGCATGACGGTTTGCGCCTCGCCGTGGATGAACACGTGCACCTGCCCGGGCAGCCAGGGGGCGGCGGTGACCGCCTCGATGAGCGGCGCGAAATCCCCGGCGCGGTCCTCGGGCACCAGGTCGGCGCGGCCACCGCGATAGACCCAGCTCACCTCGACGTTGTCCGGCGCGGTCAGCGGGATCTCGTCCTCGGGGCCGGCAACCTCGAGGAAAGCCTTGCCGACGGCGTTGGGGGGCAACGCTTCCAGCGCCACGGCGATGGCCGGAAGCGCCGACTCGTCGCCGGCCAGCAGGTGCCAGTCGGCGGCCGGATCGGGGGTGTAGGCGCCGCCGGGACCCATCAGATAGATCGGCTGACCGGGTTGGGCCGCCGCCGCCCAGGCGCCCGCGATGCCGTGCTCGCCGTGCACCACGATGTCCACGGTCAGCTCGCGCGCCCCGACGTCGACGCCGCGGACGGTCATGGTCCGCACCGAAGGCCTCTTCTCCGGCGGCAGCCCGTTGAAGCTGTCCAGGGTCAACGGCTGCGGCAGCCCGGCCACGTCGACGTCCTCGGCCACGAATGCCAGCTTGACGTAGGAGTCGGTGAATTTGCTGGGCGTGAAGGTGTCGAAATGACTGCTGCCGAGCACCACCCGAACCATGTTCCGGGTGAGTTGCTCGGTGCGGACCACTTCGAAGCTTTGCAGAGGTCGACCCGCCACTTGTCCTCCTGTCCAGACCCGACCCCCGTCGACTATACGAGCCGCGCCGTTGACAGACGGGCCGCGCGGGCGCGGACGATCCGCCACCGCCCGTCCTGGCGCTGCGCCAACCCGGCCAGCTCGAGGATGGCCAGCGGCCCGAGCACCTGCTGCGGCGGCAGCGCCGATGCGACGGCGATCTCGTCGACGGTGGCGGCGCCGCGGCCGGGCAACGCCTCGTACACCCGGCGCTCGGCATCGCCCAGGCCGTCGAGCGCCGTGCTGGGGCGCGATTGTTCGGGTGCCAGCTCACCGATGCGCCCGACCAGCTCGACGACGTCGTCGGCGCGGGTGACCAGCTGCGCGCCGTTGCGCAGCAGCGCGTGACAGCCCGCCGAGGCCGACGACGTCACGGGCCCGGGCACCGCGGCCACCACCCGGCCCAAAGCCCGTGCCCACGCCGCGGTGTTCGCGGCGCCGCTGCGCAGGCCCGCTTCGACCACCACCGCCGCCCCGGCGGCCGCGGCGACCAGGCGGTTGCGGGTCAGAAACCGGTGCCGGGCCGGACGGATACNCCCGCCGGCGCACCTGCGCCGTCGACTCGCCGTCGGTGACCGAGATGGCGCCGGCGCGCACCGCGTTCATCTGCACCCGCAGGTCGACGCGGTCCATCAGGGGCCCGGACAGCTTGCCCAGGTAGCGGCGCTTGGCCGGCGCGGCGCAGACGCAGTCCCGCGGATCGGCCGGCGCGCATGGGCACGGGTTGGCGGCCAGCACCAGCTGGAAGCGGGCCGGGTAACAGGCCACCCCGTCGCGGCGGGCGAGGCGAATCTCCCCGTCTTCCAACGGGGTTCGCAGGGCTTCCAGCGCACGAACGCTGATCTCGGCGCATTCGTCGAGGAACAGCACGCCGCGATGGGCCCGGCTGACAGCGCCGGGGCGCGCCATCCCGGAGCCGCCGCCGATGAGCGCCGCGACGCTGGAACTGTGGTGCGGCGCCACGAACGGCGCCCTGGTGATCAGCGGCGTGTCGGCCGTCAGCAGCCCGGCCACCGAGTGAATCGCGGTGACCTCCAGGGCCTCACTTTCGGACAGCGGCGGCAGCAATCCCGGAAGGCGTTGCGCCAGCATCGTTTTGCCCACGCCGGGCGGGCCGGTCAGCATGAGGTGATGGGCCCCGGCGGCGGCGACCTCCACGGCGAACCGCGCCTGCGCCTGCCCGATCACGTCGGCCAGATCCGCCGCCGGCTCGGGGTCGGTGCCCGCTGCGCCGATCCTGTGGTCGAGGCCGCCGGAGCCGCCGAGCCAGCGCCGCAGCTGGCGCAGGGTGCGCACGCCCCAGACGTCGATCCCGTCGACCAGGCTGGCCTCGGCCAGGTTGTCCGTCGGGACGACGACGGCCGGCCAGCCTTCGCGCTTGGCGGCGAGCACGGCCGGCAGCACCCCGCGCACCGGGCGCACCCGGCCGTCCAGCGACAGCTCGCCGAGCAGCACCGTCTTCTCCAGTCGCTCCCACCCGTGCTTGCGCTGCGCCGAGAGCACGGCGGCGGCCAAGGCGATGTCGTAGACCGATCCCATCTTCGGCAGCGTCGCGGGCGACAGCGCCAGCGTGAGCCGGGCCTGAGGCCAGCTGTTGCAGCAGTTGGTGACCGCCGCCCGGACCCGGTCGCGCGACTCCTGCAGGGCGGCGTCGGGCAGCCCGACCAGGTGCACGCCGGGCAGCCCGGAGGCGATGTCGGCCTCGATCTCCACGATCGCCCCGTCCAGCCCGCGCACCGCGACCGAGAACGCCCGCCCCAGCGCCATCAGCCGACCCCACGCAGGTGGGTGAGCTCCGGGGTGCGCCGGCGGCCGATCCGCACGCCGATCACGTCGATGCGCAGCGCCGCCCCCCGCGCGTCCTGGCCGGCCAGCCAAAGCCCGGCCAGCCGGCGCAGCCGCCAGACCTTGCGCGGGGTCACCGCGTGCGCCAGGCCTCCGTAGCCGTCCCCGGTGCGGGTCTTCACCTCGACGAAGACGAGGGTGCGGGTGGCCTCGTCGGCGGCGATCACGTCCAGCTCGCCGTAGCGGCAGCGCCAGTTGCGGCCCAGGATCCGCAGCCCCAGCCGGGTCAGGTGATCCACGGCGAGCGCCTCGCCCATCGCGCCCAGCTGGGCCCGGGTCATGCCCTGTTCGGTCGTCATGGGCGCCAAGGTGCCCGGTGATCCCGACACGGCGAGCCGCCGTCGGGGCCGAACGGCGACGCAAACGACCGGTTATCCCCAGTCGGGCGCCCATCCACAGCCGGTTACGTGACGCGGTCGGCCCGGGTGTAGACGTTCATCGAGTCCTCCCGCAGGAAGGCCACCAGCGTCAGGCCGGCGTCCTCGGCCAGCGAGACGGCCAGCGACGACGGCGCCGACACCGCGGCCAGCACGGGGATGCCCGCCATCACGGCCTTTTGCGTCAGCTCGAACGATGCGCGCCCGCTCACCAGCAGCACCGAGGCCGAAAGCGGCACGCGCTCGTGTTCCAGCGCCCAGCCGACGACCTTGTCGACCGCGTTGTGCCGGCCGATGTCCTCACGGACCACCAGCGCCGCGCCGTCGACGCCGAACAGGGCCGCGGCGTGCAGCCCACCGGTACTGTCGAAAACCTTTTGCGCGGAACGAAGTTGGTCGGGCATGGCCCGCAGCGTGGTGACCGCGACGGTCGCCGGATCCGCGCCGGGCGAGAAGCGGCCCGTCAGCCGCACCGCCTCCAGCGACGCCTTGCCGCACACCCCGCACGACGAGGTGGTGTAGAAGTTCCGGGTGACGTCCAGCCCGGGCGGTTCGACCCCGGGCGCCAGGGTCACGTCCACCACGTTGTAAGTGTTGGTCCCGTCGTCGCCGCGGCCGCCGCAGTAGCGGATGGCCAGCACGTCGTCGCGGCCGCCGATGACCCCCTCGGTGAGCAGAAATCCTTGCGCCAGTTCGAAATCCGAGCCGGGGGTGCGCATCGTCACCGTGACCGGCGCGCCGTTGACGCGGATCTCCAGCGGCTCCTCGACCGCCAGGGTCTCGGGTCGGGTGACGGCCCGATCGGCGGTGAGATGATGCGCGCGTCGACGCGCCGTCACATGGCTCACGGGCGCCGGAACCTCATGCGATCAAACTACATTGGCCAGCGCCGCCAGCGTCTCCTGCGCCGAGTGGACCGGACGCCAGCCCAGCTGAGTCCTCGCCTTGGTGGTGTCCATCACCACCGATGTCCGCGCGACGTGCAGCCATTCCAGCATGGACGGGACGAATGGCACCCGCGAAATCGCAGCGGACGCCGCCGAGGCGGCCGCCGCGGGCACCCGTACCGGCCGGCCGCCCAGCGCCTGGGCCACCTCGGAAACCGTCACCACGCCGTCGCCGGCGATGTTGTATGCCCCGGGCGGCGCCGGGGCCGTCGCCGCCAACGCGATCGCTTCGGCGACGTCGTCGTGGTGGACCAACTGCAGCGGGAACCCCGGATCGGGCACCACCGGCTTCAGCATCGGGGCCACCTTGGAAATGGCGCGCATCGGTCCGGGCAGCTGATTCCACGGCATCGCGTCGGCCAGCGCGGTCGCCTTAGGCCCGGCGACGATGCACGGCCGCAGGACGAACACCTCGAGCGACGAGCCCTTGGTGATGTCGGCCAGCAGCGCCTCACACGCCGCCTTCTGCGCCGAGTAGTAGTGCTCGGCGGACCCCCGGGTGGGCACGTCCTCGGTGATCGGGACCGGGTTGTCGGAGTGATAGCCGTACGCCGCCACCGACGAGGTGTACACCAGGCGGCGCGGCCGCTCGGCGGCGACCGTCGCCTCGAACACGTTTCGGGTGCCCTGCAGGTTGATGCGTGAGCTCTCGTCGCGGGAGCCCATGATGATGAACGCCAGGTGGACCACCACGTCGGCCTGTGCCACCAGGTCGTCGACCGCCTCGCGGTCGAGAATGTCGCCCCGCTGGTAGACGGTCTTTTGCCAGCCGCACGAGACCGGGTCAAACGGCCGTCGCGCCATCCCGATGATGGTTTCCACCGCGGGCTCACGCTCGAGCGCCGTCACCGCCGAGATGCCGATCTCCCCGGTCGGCCCGGTCACCGCCACGGTCAGCCCCATTTGACACAACCTTCCCTCCCGCGACGCTGCGAAACCGCGAGTGACCAAAGTCGCACGTCGTACTCTCGACCGGGGAGCGTGAGCAGCCACGCCCGCCTATTTGCCTGGCAACTGGCCGTACAGCGTGTGGGGCCCGGGTGGGCGACCGATAATCTACGGCGATTGCGGGTCCACCCGGCACCGCAGGAATGGGGACACGACGTGGCAGACGACGCGCATGCCGTCGCGGACGGTCCGACACCGGGCGGGGAGAAGGCCGACCCGACGACCGTCTTCGCCGCCCTCGCCGAGATCATCTATCAGGGCTCGGACGCCGCCCAGATGTACGCGGCCATCTGCATCGCCGCCACGCTGACCGTCCGCGGCTGTGACCACGCCAGCCTGCTGGTGCGTGAGGGCGACCGCTACGTGACGGTCGGGGCGAGCGACCGGATCGCACACCACATCGACGAGCTGGAGCGGCGCGCCGGAGACGGCCCGTGCATCGACGCCATCGAGGAAGAGACGCCCCAGATCGACCCGGACCTGACGACGCCGTCGCTGTGGCCCAAGCTGGCCTCCGTCCTGGTGGCGGAAACCCCGGTGCGCGGCGCCATGGGCTTCCGGCTGCTGGTCGAGAAGCGCAAAGGGGCGGCGCTGAACCTGTTCAGCGACACACCCAAGCTGTTCGACGCCGAGTCCGCGGGCCGGGCGGCCGTGCTGGCGGCGTTCGCCAGCGTGGCCATCAACGCGGTCGCCAAGGGCGAAGACGCCTCGAGCCTGCGGCGGGGGCTGCTGAGCAACCGCGAGATCGGCAAGGCCGTCGGCATGCTGATGCTGCTGCACGACATGACCGAGGATCAGGCGTTCGACCTGCTGCGGCGCCACTCGCAGGCGTTGAACATCAAGCTGGCCGACGTGGCACGCGCCGTCATCGAAGCCCGCGGTCAGCTGCCGTCCGACGGCGAAACGAAGCTCCCGCCGGACGGCTAGACGCTCGGCGCTACTCGGGGAGCCGCAGCTCGGGCTTTTCGACCTCTTCGATGTTGACGTCCTTGAAGGTGACCACCCGCACCTGCTTGACGAAGCGGGCCGGCCGGTACATGTCCCACACCCAGGCGTCGGACAGTCGCAGCTCGAAATACACCTCGCCGTCGGCGTTGCGCGGCACCATCTCCACGCTGTTAGCCAGATAGAAGCGTCGCTCGGTTTCCACGACGTAACTGAACTGGCCGACGATGTCCTTGTATTCGCGGTAGAGCGACAGCTCCATCTCGGTTTCGTACTTTTCGAGATCTTCCGCGCTCATCTGCCACTCATCTGCTCAGACGCCTCCGTCGCCGGGAACCTGGTCCCATCTTTCCTCACCGCTACGCTTCGTGGTCGGCCGGAGGGTCCGGTTTGCACTCCGCCACCACAGCGGGGCCCGACCCGTCTGGCCCTAGAGCCACGCGCCGGACGTTGATGAACGAATAGCGGTGCTCGGCGCAGGGCCCCAGCCGGGTCAGCGCCATCGAGTGCGCCGGGGTGCTGTAGCCCTTGTGGTCGGCGAAGCCGTAGCCCGGGTGGTCGGCGTCCATGGCGACCATCAGCCGGTCCCGGCTGACCTTCGCCAGCACGCTGGCCGCGGCGATGCAGGCGGCCGCGGCGTCCCCCCCGATCACCGGCAGCGACGGCATCGGCAGCCCGGGCACGCGGAAGCCGTCGCTGAGCACATACCCCGGACGCACGGACAGGCCGGCCACCGCGCGCCGCATCCCCTCGATGTTGGCCACATGCACCCCGCGCCGGTCGACCTCGACCGAAGGGATGAACACCACGTGGTAGGCCAACGCGTAGCGGCGGATGAGGGGGAACAACTTCTCCCGCACCTTCTCCGTAAGCTTCTTCGAATCATCAAGGGCGGCAAGGCTTTCCAATCTCCCCGGCCCGAGCACGCAGGCCGCCACCACCAGCGGGCCCGCGCAGGCGCCGCGGCCCACCTCGTCCACCCCGGCCACCGGCCCCAGGCCGCTGCGGTACAGCGCCGACTCCAGGGTGCGCATCCCCGATGACTTGCGGATCACCGTCCGCGGCGGCCACGTGGTGGCCACGGCTACTGACCCTGTTGGGGATTCACCGATCCGACCCCGCCCCAGCGCGACGGCGGCCACACGATGAATCTCGCCTTGCCGATGACGTTGGACACCGGCACCGTTCCCGAATTCGGGTCACCGGTGCACAGGATGCCCTTGAGGGCCTCGGCCGGGACGCTGGTGCAGTGGGCCCGCGAGTCCGCCGAGTGCGTCCGGTTGTCGCCCATCACCCACAGCCGTCCCTGCGGGACGGCGACCGGCCCGAACTCGCTGCCCAGGCACGGGTACTTCGCCGGGTCGGCCATCATGGTGTTCGGATCCAGGTACGGCTCCTTGAGGGGCTTGCCGTCGACCGTCAGCCCGGTGTCGGCCCGGCACTGCACGGTCTGTCCCCCGACCGCGATGACGCGCTTCACCAGGTCGTTTTCGTCGGGGGGCACGAAACCGATGAACGAGAGCCCATCCTGCACCCAGCGCAGGGCGGTGTTGTTCGAGCGGATCGACTTGTACCCGGCGTTCCACGACGGCGGGCCCTTGAAGACGATCACATCGCCGGGCCGCGGTTGACCGAACCGGTAGGTCAGCTTGTCGACCATGATCCGGTCGCCGACGCACCCGGTGCAGCCGTGCAGCGTGGGCTCCATGGATTCCGACGGAATCAGGTACGGGCGGGCGATGAACGTCAGCATGACGTAATAGAGCACTATCGCGATCACCGCGAGGGTCGCGAGTTCGCGCAGCGTGGACTTCTTCTTGGGCTCCGGCTCGACCGCGTCGGGCGGCTCGGACACGTCGGGATCGCGGGTGGAGACCTTCGGCTCCGGTTGGCCGGCGTCGGACTGGGGCTCAGATGGGTCCGGGTTGTCGGTCACGGGATCAGCGTAGCCAGCATGGTTCGTGGCCTGGTCAACCGCGTCCGGTCAGCGCTTTTCCTTGATCTTGGCCTTCTTGCCGCGAAGTTCGCGCAGGTAGTACAGCTTCGCGCGGCGCACGTCGCCGCGGGTCACCACCTCGAGGTGGTCGATGTTCGGCGAGTGCACCGGGAAGGTCCGCTCGACGCCGACGCCATAGCTCTCCTTGCGCACGGTGAACGTCTCGCGGATGCCCCCGCCCTGCCGGCGGATCACCACGCCCTTGAACACCTGGATACGCTCCTTGGCGCCCTCGATGACCTTGACGTGCACGTTGATGGTGTCGCCCGGGCTGAAGGCCGGGATGTCGTCGCGCAGCGACGCCTGGTCGACGAAGTCCAGCCTGTTCATCGTACGAAGACACTTCCTTGCGGTCGCGGCTTGCGACGCCTGCCCACACGCCGGGTGTCGGGCGGTCACAAGCCGATGGGTTTCGGGCTTTCTGCGTATCTCGCAGCGGCCGGGAAGCGGCCCGGCCCGCTGACGGGATCGAGACAACTGAGCAATTGTGCCAGATGGCGCGCGTGCATTGAAAATCACATGTAAACGTCGCGGTTCATAGGCAGCCGAAGTCGCTGGTGAGTGCTACACATGACTCGGGCCAACACGCGCTGATCGACCCGTTTGCGCCCCAGGAACCTAGGAGACCCGCATGCGCCCCCGCCCGCTCACCGTGCTCGCCGCCGTGGCGGCGGTGACGCTGGTGCTGGCCGGGTGCGACGAGGCGCTGCTGGACCGCCAAAGCCAACCGAAGGTGTCGGGCACCCCGGAAACCAGCGCGCCCGTGCGCCAGCCCCTCAAGCAGCCCGAGACGGTTCAGCTGCTGCTGGGCGCCGTCCCGATGCACGGGCCACCGCAGACGCTGTCCGGAACGGTTTTCGGCGGCCTGCCGGCGCGAATTCAGCAGGCCATCGACGAGGCCGCCGCCGCCGGGGCCACTCTGTCGGTGGCCGTGCTCGATCGCAAGACCCATGAGCTGGTCTCCAACGGCAACGGCCAGGTCATCGGCACCGCCTCGGTGGCCAAACTGTTCATCGCCGACGACCTGCTGCTGGCCGAGTCCCAGGGCAGGACCACCCTGTCCCCGGAGGACCGCCAGGCCCTGGATGCGATGCTGCAGTCCTCCGACGACGGCGCGGCCGAGAAGTTCTGGGGTCAGGGCGGCGGCGCCGCGATCATCAGCCAGGTCGCGACCCGCTACGGCCTGTCATCCACCACCCCGCCCAGCGACGGGCGCTGGTGGAACACGATGAGCTCGCTGACCGACCTGGTCCGCTACTACGACATGCTGCTCGACGGGTCGGGCGGGCTGCCCGCCGAGCGGGGCACGATCATCGTCGACGACCTGGCCCAGTCCACCCCCACCGGGATCGACGGCTACCCCCAGCGGTTCGGCATTCCGGAGGGGCTGTTCGCCGAACCGGTGGCGGTCAAGCAGGGCTGGATGTGCTGCATCGGCAGCGACTGGATGCACCTGTCGACCGGCGTCATCGGCGCGGACCACCGCTACGTCATGGTGGTCCAGTCGCTGCAGACCTCCGACGACGCCACCGCGCGACAGACCATCACCCAGGCCGTCAAGACGATCTTCCCCAGCGGCAAGATCTGACGCATCGCGGCCTACGGCTCAGGCCTACTCGCCCAACAGGTCGGGGCGGCGTTCCCGCGTGCGCCGCAGCGAAACCTCGCGCCGCCAGGCCGCGATTCGCGCGTGATCGCCGGACAACAGGACCTCGGGGACGTCGAGGCCCCGCCAGCTCGGCGGCCGCGTGTAGCTGGGCCCCTCCAGCAGCCGGTCCAGGGCCGGCGAGTGCGAATCCTCGTGCAGCGACGCGGGATTGCCCAGGACGCCGCTGAGCAGCCGTAGCACGGCCTCGATCATCACCAGGGCCGCGGACTCCCCGCCGGGCAGCACGTAGTCACCGATCGACACCTCCTCGACCCGCATCCGTCGGGCGGCGTCATCGATGACCCGCTGGTCGATGCCCTCGTACCGCCCGCAGGCGAACACCAGGTGCCGCTCGGCGCTCCAGCGCTGCGCGGTCGCCTGCGTGAACAGGGCGCCGGCGGGGGTGGGCACGACCAGAAGTGTTTCGCCGGAACATATTTCGTCCAGCGCCTCCCCCCACACCGGCGCCTTCATCACCATCCCGGGGCCGCCGCCGTAGGGCGCGTCGTCCACCGCGTGGTGCACGTCGTAGGTCCACCGCCGCAGGTCGTGCACGTGCAGATTCACCAGACCCGACGCAATCGCCTTGCCGGGCAACGATTGCCGCAGCGGCTCGAGATAGGCCGGGAAGATGGTGACGACGTCGATCCTCATGCCAGGTCCAGCAGGCCCTCGGGGGGATCGATCTCGACGCTGCGGTCCTCCAGCGACACCGACGTGACGATCGCGCCGACGAACGGAACCAACACCTCGCCGCCGTCGCCGCGCCGCACCGCCAGCAGCTCACCCGCCGCGGTGTGCAGCACCTCGGCGACGACACCGACGTCGCGGCCCGTCGTGGTGCGGACGCTCAGGCCCTCGAGCTGGTGGTCGTAGTAGGTGTCCGGCTCGTCGATCGGCGGCAGCTCCGCCGAGTCCACCACGAACAAGGCGCCCCGCAGCGCGTCGGCGGCGTCGCGGTCGTCCACCCCGGCCAATCGCACCAGCAGCCGCGCGCCGTGCTCGCGCACCTGGTCGACGACGAAGCTGGCTTCCTCACCGCTCCGAGAATTCTTGGCGCGCAGCGTATTACCCGCAGCAAAGCGGGCGGCGGGATCGTCGGTGCGGACCTCCACGACAAGCTCGCCGCTGATGCCGTGCGCCTTGACCACGCGCCCGACCGTCAACTCCAAGGGAGTTCCCTCCGCAGCGCTCCGCTACTGGTCGGTGTCCACCACGTCGACGCGGATACCGCGGCCACCGATCCCGGCGACCAGTGTGCGCAACGCCGTCGCGGTGCGTCCGCCGCGACCGATCACCTTGCCGAGGTCGTCGGGGTGGACGTGCACCTCGACGGTGCGCNTTCTGCCAGTCACCGGTGATCTTCAGCAGCTTCAGGACGGGCTCGGTCGGCTGGGCGCCCACCGAAAGCCAGTACTGGGCGCGTTCGGAGTTGATCTCGATGAGGCTCGGCTCTTCCTTGGGGTGGTAGCGGCCGATGACCTCGATCGAGCGGCCGTCGCGGCGGGTGCGCGCGTCGGCGACGGCGATGCGGTACTGGGGATTGCGGATCTTTCCAAGCCGGGTGAGCTTGATCTTCACAGCCATGGTTAAGCGATGTCTCCTGTGGTGTCACGCTGCAATTCGGCGATTCGGGCGGGATGCCCGGATCCGGTTTTGCCTCGCGTGTGTGACCACCGGGCGGCCGTAACCGCGCGGCGGACAGCCGCCCATTGTGCCAGAACGGGGCGGTCAGCCGGAAATTCGCCTACATCACCTTCTGGAAGGTCTTGGTCTCCACGCGCCGCGTCATCCGCCAGCCGTCGGGGGTGCGGACGAACTCGTCGTCGTACCACAGGCCGCAGAACAGGATCTGGTCCTTGTCGCCGCCGAGCACCATCGGGTTGAAGCAGATCACCCGCGATGACGCCTTATCCCCGTCGATGTTCACCGAGAAGTTGCCGAGCATGTGCGCATAGACCGGGAAGTTCGGCAGCACCTCCGACAGCCATTTCTTGACCTCGGGATAGCGCCCCTCGATGCCCCCGAGGGCCGTGTAGTCGATGTACGCGTCCTCGGTGAAGACCTTGTCCAGATCGTCGAATCGGCGGTTGTCGATGGCGGTGGAGTAGTCCACCAGCAGCTGCTGGATCTCAAGGCGGTCGGATATTTCGGCCAGGCTCAACATGCATCGATTCAACACCGCCGCCGATCCGAGGTTGGGATCGGTAGCCGTGCGGGCGGTGTCCACTTGCTTCAAGAAAGCCAGCAACGAAGGAGCCCGACATGAGCCGGACGCGGCGATTTTCCCGTTTTCGCAGGACAGCGGCGCCGACACGGGCGAATAATTCCGCGGGTATGAAGGCAATGATCGCGGGATTAGCAACCGCGTTGCTGATGTTCGGCGGCGCGGGGCTGGCCGCGCCGTCTGCCCAGGCGGACCCGTGTCCGGCCGGCAAGTCCTGCCAGCACTGGTGCCCCGGCGACGTCCTCCCGGCGGGCCGGCCGGTCCCGTGGGACGGCAACGTCTGCCACGACTACTTTTGGGACTACTACGGCGTGCACGACATCGGCGACGGGGCGAACTACTCCTGGCGCGACATGCCCTGGCACTGACGCCTTAGCCGGGCTGGCCCGGCTGGCCACCGGTGCCGTCGCCGGATGGGCCGGTGCCGCCGCTTCCCCCGGGGCCACCGTGCCCGGC
>NZ_LT546237.1:76618-80673 GCF_900078675.2 Mycobacterium interjectum | reverse complement strand
CACCGCCGTTGGCCCCCGCACCGCCTGCGCCACCGGTACCGATCAGCCCGGCGGCGCCGCCGGCACCGCCCTGTCCGGCCGCGTCGGTCGCGCCGGCGCCGCCGTTACCGAACAGGATCCCGCCGGCGCCGCCATTGGCTTGCGCCGAGGTGCCGCCCGCCACCCCGTTGGCGCCATTGCCGATCAGGGGGCGCCCCAGCAACGCATTGGTCGGCGCGTTGATCGCCCCCATTACGTCTTGCTCCAGGGTCTGCAACGGATTGGTGTTGGCCGCTTCGGCTGCCGCATACGAATTGCCCGCGCTGGTCAACGCCTGCACGAGCCGGCCATGAATCGCCGCCGCCCGAGCGCTGAGCGCCTGGAACTGCTGGCCGTGGCGAGAAAACAGCGACGCGATGGCCGCCGACACCTCATCCTCGGCCGCGGCCACCACACCCGTGATCGGGGCAGCGGCCGCCGCATTGGCCGCGCTGATCGAGGTGCCTATACCGGCCAGGTCCGAAGCCGCCGAGGAGACCGTCTCCGGGGTCACCGCCAAGTACGACATCGTCTTCCTCCAATACGGGAATTCAACGAATCACCACACGGAAGCGTCGAGCGTTAACGCTAGCTGGATGGGGCGTCGGGCAGGGATTTTCGACACCCTGCTTACTGGCAGAGGGCCCGGCGCCAGCCCGGAAGTTAAACTGTGCGCCCATGCGCACGCTCATGGCCGCGGTCGCCGCGCTGGTGGCCGTCGCTTCCGGTGCCACCGTCGCAGTGGCACCCGCTCGGGCCGACCAGGCGCAGCCGATCGGCTCGATGCCCATCCCCGAGGGCCCGGCCCAGACCTGGATCGTCGCCGACCTGGACAGCGGTCAGGTGCTGGCCGGTCGCGACCAGAACGTGGCCCACCCACCCGCGAGCACCATCAAGGTGCTGTTGGCGCTGGTCGCGCTGGACCAGGTGAGCCTCGACTCGACCGTCGTCGCCGACGTGGCCGACACCCAGGTCGAGTGCAACTGCGTCGGCATCAAGCCGGGCCGCACCTACACCGCGCGCCAATTGCTGGACGGGCTGCTCTTGGTCTCGGGCAACGACGCCGCCAACACGCTGGCCCACCTGCTGGGCGGCGCCGACGCCACCGTCGCCAAGATGAACGCCAAGGCCGCATCGCTGGGCGCGACCAGCACCCACGCCGCGACCCCGTCGGGCCTGGACGGCCCGGGTGGCTCCGGGGCCTCCACGGCGCACGACCTGGCCGTCATCTTCCGGGCCGCGATGGCCAACCCGGTGTTCGCCCGGATCACCGCCGAGCCGTCGGCGATGTTCCCCGGCGATCACGGCGACGAGCCGATCGTCAACCAGGACGAACTGCTAGCGCGCTACCCCGGCGCCATCGGCGGCAAGACCGGCTTCACCGACGCCGCGCGCAAGACCTTCGTGGGCGCCGCCGCGCGCGGTGGCCGCCGGTTGGTGATCGCGATGATGTACGGGCTGGTGAAACCGGGCGGGCCGTCGTATTGGGATCAGGCCGGCAGCCTGTTCGACTGGGGTTTCGCCCTCAACCCCGAGACGGGTGTGGGCTCGCTGTAGCCACGCGCGGAAACTATTGGGGCAGCGCCGCGGTCAGCAGCGCCGTGAGCACTCCGATCCGCCGCTTCGCGATCGCCGGCTGCGGCAGCACGCCCTCCACCACGGCGGCCCCGTCGAACACGTTCGTCATCAGGGCCACGACGACGGGGAACGTCTCCTCCGGGAAGCCCTCGGCGCCGGGCAGGGCCCGGGCGGCCTCGACGATCTTGGCGGAGTACTGCCCGAGCTCGTGTTGCAAAGTCTCCCTGAGCTTCTCGTCGGTGCGTGCGGCGATCAACAGCTCGTAGACCACCGCGTTGGTGGGGCCGCTGGTGATGTCGCGCAGTATCGCCAGCGCGGCCTCGAGGGCCGGCTGGTCGGCCGGTATCTCGGCGACCCCCTTGGTGAAGGACTCCAGCTGGCGGCGCAACACCTCGGACGCGGTGGCCGCCATGAAGTCGCCCATGGTCTCGAAGTGGCGGAACAGGGCGCCGACGGACACCCCGGCGCGCTTGGTGATCACGGCGGCCGACGCCCGCGCGTAGCCGACGTCGACGATGGTGTCGATGCAGGCGTCGATGAGCCGCCCGACGGTCTCCTCCCGCCGCTGCTGCTGGGTCCTGGCCATGTCAGGCCCCGACTTTGACGGCGCTGCGGCCTGCGTGCCGCGCACCGGCGCGCAGGTAGCGACCGGACTTCACGGATTGGCCGTAGCCGTCGCGGAATTGGCCCTTACCGAAGACGACGGACCCGCCCACGCCGGTCGCGACGACGGCGTCGTCGTTGCGGTTGACCATGCGCCGCAGGCCGCCGTAGAACGGCACGGCCTCCTCGTGATAACCGTCCACCGCCTCGGTGAGCCCGGCCGGGTCGATGACGACGAAATCGGCGCGGTCGCCCTCGCGCAGGGTGCCGGCGTCGATGCCGAACCACTCGGCCAGTTCGCCGGTCAGGCGATACACCGCCCGCTCGGTGGACATGAACGGCGCGCCGGCCCGCTGCGCGTCGCGGGTGCGCTTGAGCATCTTCAGACCGAAGTTGTAGAAGGCCATGTTGCGCAGGTGTGCGCCGGCGTCGGAGAAACCCATGTGGATGCTCGGCTCGTTGGCGAGCTTGTCGAGTTGCTTGGGCCGGTGATTGGCCACGACGGTCGTCCACCGGACGTTGCGCTCGCCGTTTTCGACGAGCACGTCGAGGAACGCGTCCAGCGGGTGCAGCCTGCGCTCGCCGGCGATGGCGCCGAAGCTCTTGCCGATCAACGAGGCGTCGGGGCATTCGACGATGACGGCGTCGTGGAAGTCGCGGTGCCACAACGACGGTCCGAGCTTGATGCGGTCGAATTCGCGGCGGAACTTGCGGCGGTATTCCTTGTCGGCCAGCAGCTCGTTGCGTTCCAGTTGGTCGCGCAGGTGCAAGGCCGCCGTTCCGGCGCCGAACTCTTCGAAGACCGGCAGGTCGATCCCGTCGGAGTACAGCTCGAACGGGACCGGCAGGTGCTGGAAGCGCACGGCCGAGCCCAGCACCCTGTTGAGCATGCGGGTGCCGAACCCGAACGTGTGCACCGCGAGCGGCATCGACTTGGAGTCCGCGGAAACCAGCATGCTCATGCGAACTCCCTTGCCGCGGCCGAAGATTCGGCTGCTGGTCAAAAAGAACATCAGCGCCGACGCCGGCCTCTCGACGTCGGGGGCGCTTTGCAGCATCCGCCCACGCCTGCGCAAGACCTTGATCAGCCTGCGCCGTTCCCGCCAGGTGGCGAAGGTCGACGGCAGGGCGCGCGACCGGAAGCGCTCGCCGTCGAGCTTGTCGATGGCCGCGTCCATGCCGGACATGCCGAGCATCCCGGCGTCGAGTGCCTCCTCCAGCAGCGCCGCCATCCGGTCCAGCTCGGCCTCGGTGGGCCGCACCGCGGCGTCGGTGGCGCGGTCGAGCCCCAGCACCGCGGTCCGCAGGTCCGAATGACCAAGCAGGGAGCCGACATTCGGCCCGAGCGGCAGGGCGTCGATCGCCTTGACGTACTCCGCGGCCGTCGACCATGTCTTGTTGGAGTCCAGGGCGCCGTGCACGAACTCGCGGGGCACGGCCTCGACCCGACTGAACAGGTCGGCCGCGTCCTCGGAATCGGCGTAGACCGTCGACAGCGAGCAGTTGCCCAGCAGCACCGTGGTGACGCCGTGGCGCACCGACTCCCGCAGCCCCGGGTCCAGCAGCACCTCGGCGTCGTAGTGGGTGTGCACGTCGATGAAGCCGGGCATCACCCACTTGCCGGCCGCGTCGATCACCTCGGGGCAACCGGTCTCGTCCAGCGCCGCGGCCGACACCGTGGCCACCACGCCGTCGCGGATGCCGAGCGTGCGGGTCTGCGGCGCGCCGCCGGTGCCGTCGAACCACAGCCCGTCGCGAATGATCACGTCGTAGGTCACGGTTTCCTCCATGGTTGTCGAGTTGCCACGAACCGTAACATAGATAGCAAGCACTCGCAATCTTTTCTGCAAAGTCGG
>NZ_LT546237.1:65042-76340 GCF_900078675.2 Mycobacterium interjectum | reverse complement strand
CACGCCGTCGAGGCGTGCCAGCTCCGGGCGTTGTTCGCTGATCCTGGGCGGCGCGCCGTCGGGTGGCGGCGGCGCGCCGGTCAGCAGGTGAAACGCGGTCGCGGCCAGCGCGTACTGGTCGGCGCGCGCGTCGACGCCGGCGCCCAGCAGCTGCTCGGGCGCGACGTAGCCGACCGTGCCGGGGCGGCGGACCACCCCGAAGTCCGTCAACAGGGTCCGCTGCTCGCCTTCATCCCGACCCGTCAACAGCACGTTGGCGGGTTTGACGTCGCGATGCAGCAGCCCGCGGTCATGCGCGTAGTCGAGGGCGCCGGCGAGGGCGGTCACGATGGCGAGCACCTCGCCCGCCGGCGCGACCGCCGGGAACCGATCGGCGATCAGCCGCGCGGCGGTGATCCCCTCGACGTACTCCATCGCGACGTACAGCTGACCGTCGAAGACGCCGCGGTCGCGCGCCTCGACGATGTTGGGGTGATACAGGCGCGTCGCGACCGGGATCTCATCGATGAACCGCCGGCGGAATTCGCCGTCGTCCGACAGCGCCGGCGACAGGACCTTCAACGCCTGCCAGCGCGACGCCCGCGGATCCTGGGCAAGGTACACCGTGCCAGTCGGTCCAGAACCCAGCCTCCGCGCGACCAGGTAACCGGCGAAGGTCGCGCCGCTGGCCAACGCCATTCGAAGGATCCTATCCGCGTTCGCGATGCCTCGCGCGCCTATCCGTGGGGCCGAAAGGCCTTGCCCCGCAATATCACCAGGTCGGGCCTGTTCAGCACACCGGGACCCTGTCGTGGGTCCTCGGCGTAGCACAACAGATCGGCCGACGCCCCGTATTCCAGGCCCGGCCGGCCCAGCCAGCGCCGGGCGTCCCAGCACGCCGCGCCCAGCGCCTCGGTCGGGCTCATCCCGATGCGCTTGAGGGCCTCGACCTCGTCGGCGATGCGCCCGTGCGCGATCATGCTGCCCGCGTCGCTGCCGGCGTACACCGGCACGCCGGCCTCGCGCGCCGCGGCCGTCCGCGCGAGGCAGCGGGCGTGCAGGTCGCGCATGTGCGCGGCGTAGGCGGGGTAGCGCGCCGCGGATTCGGCGATGCCCGGGAAGTTCTCCAGGGTGTTGATCAGCGTCGGAACCAGCGCGGTCTGATGCTCGACCATCAACGCGATCGTGTCGTCGGTGAGCCCGGTGCCGTGCTCGATGCAGTCGATCCCGGCGTTGATCAGGCCGGGCAGGGCGTCCTCGCTGAAGACGTGCGCGGTGACGCGCGCGCCGTGCTCGTGCGCGGTGGCGATCGCGGCCTTGAGCACGTCGTCGGACCACAGCGGGGCCAAATCGCCGACGCCGCGGTCGATCCAGTCGCCGACCAGCTTGATCCAGCCGTCGCCGCGCTTCGCCTCCCGGGCCACGGCCTCCGGCAGCTGGGATTCGTCTTCGAGCTCGACGGCGAAGCCCCGCGCATAACGCTTGGGCCTGGCCAGGTGCTTTCCCGCTCGGATGATGCGGGGCAGATCGTCGCGGTCGTCGAGGCTGCGGGTGTCGGTCGGGGCGCCGCAGTCACGCAGCAGCAGCGCGCCGGCATCGCGTTCGGCCTCGGCCTGGCCGATCGCCTCCTCGAGTGGGATCTCGCCGTCGTCGCCGAGCCCGACGTGGCAGTGGGCGTCGACCAGCCCGGGCAGCACCCAACCGCCGTCGAACACGGTGTCGGCGCCGGCCACCGGTTCGGTGCTGATGCGGCCGTCGACGATCCACAGTTGCAGCTCGGCCTCGTCGGGCAGCCCCCGACCCCGCACGTGCATTCGCACGGCGCGGCTACTTCTGACGGTGACGACCCGCTTCGCCCGGCTCCGCCGCGCTCGCGATCGTCACGTTCTGACGGTGACGACCCGCTTCGCCCGGCTCCGCCGCGCTCGCGATCGTCACGTTCTGACGGTGACGACCCGCTTCGCCCGGCTCCGCCGCGCTCGCGATCGTCACGACTTCTTGCCCGGGTTGCCCGGGAACTTCAGCTTGGACAGGTCGAAGTCGGCCAGGCCCGGCGGCAGCTCGTTGAGGCCTTCGGGCAGCTGCGACAGGTCGGGGAACCCGGCCGGCATGCCCGGCAAGCCCTGCATGAGCGGGTTCCTGGCCTTCGGCGGGGTCGGACCGCGCCCGCCCTTCTTACCCTTCTTGCCCTTTGCCCCCTTGGCCTTTCGGGTCGCCGACTTGCGGCCCAGGCCGGGAATGCCCATGCCGCCCAGCATCGACGACATCATCTTGCGGGCCTCGAAGAAGCGGTCGACCAGCTGGTTGACCTCCGACACCGTCACCCCCGAGCCGTTGGCGATGCGCAGCCGCCGCGACGCGTTGATGATCTTCGGGTCGGCCCGCTCTTGGGGCGTCATGCCGCGGATGATGGCCTGCAGCCGGTCGAGCTGGCGGTCGTCGACCTCGGCCAGGGCGTCCTTCATCTGGCCGGCCCCGGGCAGCATGCCCAGCAGGTTGCCGATCGGGCCCATCTTGCGGATGGCGAGCATCTGCTCGAGGAAGTCCTCCAGCGTGAGCTCGCCGCTGCCGATCTTGGCGGCGGCCTCCTCGGCGCGCTGCGCGTCGAAGACCTGCTCGGCCTGCTCGATCAGGGTCAGCACGTCGCCCATGCCCAGGATGCGGCTGGCCATCCGGTCCGGGTGGAAGACGTCGAAGTCCTCCAGCTTCTCGCCGCTCGCGGCGAAAAGGATTGGCACGCCGGTCACCTCGCGGACCGACAGCGCGGCGCCGCCACGGGCGTCCCCATCGAGCTTGGTCAGCACCACGCCGGTGAATCCGACGCCCTCGCGGAACGCCTCGGCGGTGGTGACGGCGTCCTGGCCGATCATCGCGTCGAGGACGAACAGCACCTCGTCGGGGTCGACGGCGTCGCGGATGGCCGCGGCCTGGGCCATCAGCTCGTCGTCGATGCCCAGCCGGCCGGCGGTGTCGACGATGACGACGTCGAAATGCTTGGCCCGGGCTTCGGCCAGGCCGGCCGCCGCGACGGCGACGGGATCGCCGGGTGGCCCGGTGTCCGGGCCAGAAGATGGAGCGCCGGGATGCGGCGCGAAGACCGGTACCCCGGCGCGTTCACCGACCACCTGCAGCTGGTTGACCGCGGCGGGCCGCTGCAGGTCACAGGCGACCAGGAGCGGCGTGTGCCCCTGGCCGCGCAGCCACGCGGCCAACTTGCCGGCCAGTGACGTCTTGCCGGAACCCTGCAGGCCGGCCAGCATGATGACGGTCGGCGGCGTCTTGGCGAACGCCAGCTGGCGGGTTTCCCCGCCCAGGATGCCGATGAGTTCCTCGTTGACGATCTTGACGACCTGTTGCGCGGGGTTGAGGGCACCCGAGACCTCGGCGCCCTTGGCGCGTTCCTTGATCCGGCCGACGAACGCCCGCACCACGGGCAGGGAAACGTCGGCTTCCAGCAGGGCCAGCCGGATCTCGCGGGTGGTCGCCTCGATATCGGCGTCGGTCAGTCGACCCTTGCCGCGCAGCCCCGAAAGGGCACCGGTCAATCGGTCGGACAGGGATTCAAACACCCCGTCAGCCTAGTGGTAGTGCCAGCGCAGGCTCCGCGACACGGAAATCTCGCACAAGACCCGCCGACGGGCGTCGCCGTCGTTTATGTTTCGGCGAGGCCGATAGCTCAGAGGGGTCAGGCTCATGCTCGAGGTGATCGACAAGGGGTCCCGCGGCGACGCGCACCCGGTGCCGCTGCTGTTCGTGCACGGCGGCTGGCACGGCGCGTGGTGTTGGGACGAGCACTTCCTGGACTTCTTCGCCGACGCGGGTTATCGCGCGGTCGCCATGAGCCTGCGCGGGCACGGCACCAGCCCCACCGACAAGCCGTTGCACAAGGTCTCGATCACCGACTACATCGACGACATCCGGGCGGTGGCCCACGACCTGGGCGGCTCGCCGATCCTGATCGGCCACTCCCTGGGCGGCTACACCATCCAGCGCTACCTCGAAGACCGAACCGCGCCGGCCGCCGTGCTGGTCGGCTCCCTGCCGCCGTCGGGCGTGCTTGGGGCGGCGCTGCGGGTGTGGCGCCGCCGCCCGTGGATGACCGTGCACTCGTTCAACGACCCGACGTTGGTCAGGTTCCTGCGCACCGCGGCCCTCGCGCGCGAATATCTCTTCTGCGCGGACACGCCCGAGGACGTCGTCCAATCGTGCTGGCACCGCGCCGGACCCGAGAGCATCCGCGCGGCGATGACCGAACCGATGTTTCGCCGGGTGGATACCGAGCGGGTGCGGACCCCGATGCTGGTCCTCGGCGCCGTGCACGACGGTTTCGTCAGCGTCCGCGCGGTGCGCGCCACCGCGCGCGCCTACCGGACCGAGCCGGAATTCTTCGACATGGGCCACAACATGATGCTCGAGCCGGGATGGGCCGACGTCGCCAAACGAATTCACACGTGGATTCAATCCCGCGACCTGGCGAGCCGCGCCGTCTAGCTCGCGTCGCTGCTGCGCCGAAAAGCGTTGGCATGCTACATTTCACAGCCGCCGCCGAACCGAGCCGGCCGCGCCGACCACGCAACTTTTGGGGGGAGCTGTTTGCAACCGGTCAGCACGAACGGCGGCGACACCGGCGTGGCATTGCGCGGCTGGCAGCGCAAAGCGCTGGTGCGCTACCTCGCCGCCCAGCCGCGCGATTTCCTGGCCGTCGCCACCCCCGGCTCCGGGAAGACGACGTTTGCGCTTCGGGTCGCCGCCGAACTGCTCGGCCATCGCGCCGTCGAGCAGCTCACCGTCGTCGTGCCCACCGAGCACCTCAAGACCCAGTGGGCGCTGGCCGCGGGGCGCCACGGCCTGGCCCTGGACCCGAAATTCTCCAACACCAACCCCCAGACCTCGCCGGAGTTTCACGGCGTGATGGTGACCTACGCCCAGGTCGCGGCGCACCCGACGCTGCACCGGGTGCGCACCGAGCAGCGCAAGACGCTGGTGATCTTCGACGAGATCCATCACGGCGGCGACGCGAAGACCTGGGGCGAGGCCATCCGCGAGGCGTTTGGCGATGCCACCCGGCGACTCGCCTTGACGGGCACGCCGTTTCGCAGCGACGACAGCCCCATCCCGTTCGTCGATTACACGTCGGGCGCGGACGGGGTGCTGCGGTCGCGGGCCGATCACACCTACGGCTACGCCGAGGCGCTGGCCGACGGCGTGGTCCGGCCGGTGGTGTTCCTCGCCTACTCGGGCGAGGCGCGCTGGCGCGACAGCGCGGGCG
This sequence comes from Mycobacterium interjectum, assembly GCF_900078675.2. GTDB lineage: Bacteria > Actinomycetota > Actinomycetes > Mycobacteriales > Mycobacteriaceae > Mycobacterium > Mycobacterium interjectum. The sequence continues at coordinate 71,092 of NZ_LT546237.1, read as the reverse complement.
AGGAGCACGCCGCCCGATTGGGCGAGCCGCTGACGGCCGAACACACCGCGCGGGCGTGGCGCACCGCGCTCGACCCCGCGGGCGAGTGGATGCCCGCGGTGATCGCGGCCGCCGACGAGCGGCTGCGCCAAAAGCGAGCCCACGTGCCCGACGCCGGCGGCATGATCATCGCCTCCGACCGCACCGCGGCGCGCGCGTACGCCGCGCTGCTGACGAGGCTCACCGGGGAGGTGCCCGCGGTCGTGCTGTCCGACGATCCGGGATCGTCGGACCGGATCAGCGAATTCGCCGAGAGCACCAGCCGGTGGCTGGTCGCGGTGCGCATGGTCTCCGAGGGCGTCGACGTGCCGCGGCTGTCGGTCGGCATCTATGCCACCAGCGCCTCGACGCCGCTGTTCTTCGCCCAGGCCATCGGCCGGTTCGTGCGCTCACGCCGGGCGGGCGAAACCGCGAGCATCTTCCTGCCGTCGGTGCCCAGCCTGCTGCAGCTCGCCAGCGAGCTGGAGGCCCAGCGCAATCACGTGCTCGGCCAACCGCACCGCGACGCCGACGACGATCCCCTCGACGGCGATCCCGCGACCCGGAGGCAGACCGAAAAGACGGAAACCGATCAGGGTTTCACCTCGCTGGGCGCCGACGCCGAGCTGGACCAGGTCATCTTCGACGGCTCCTCCTTCGGCACCGCGGCGCCGGCCGGCAGCGACGAGGAGGCCGACTACCTCGGCATCCCGGGGCTGCTCGACGCCGAACAGATGCGCGCCCTGCTGCACCAGCGCCAGGACGAGCAACTCAAGAGGCGGGCCGCGTCAGGCGACCAAGCGCCGGCGGCGCGGCTTTCCATGCACGGGCAACTCCGCGACCTGCGCCGCGAGCTGAACACCCTCGTCTCGGCGACGCACCACCGCACCGGCAAACCGCACGGGTGGATTCACAACGAGCTTCGCCGCCGCTGCGGGGGACCGCCGATCGCCGCGGCGACCCGCGAGCAGATCCAGGCCCGCATCGAGGCCCTGCGGCAGCTCAATTCCGAGCAGTCCCGCCCGGGTTAGCCCGCTGCCACCTCCGCCTGCCCGCCCAACACGTCGAGCAGGTGCTTTTCCACCGCCGCGCGCGCATCGTCGACGGCCTCCACGCAGAACACGTCAGCCGCCGTCGACCCGAAGGTGTTGACCTTCGCCCACCCGATGTCGACCCCGGCCCGCTCCAGCGCGCGGGCCAGCAACGCGAGCAGGCCCGGCCGGTCCATGGCGCGCACCTCGACGACCAGGTGGCCGTCGGCGGCGGGGTCGAGCCACACGATCCGGGGCGGCGCGGTCGAACGCGTCACGGGGACCCCGGCCTGCACCTCCCCCGCCCGCGTGGCGCCCGGGCCGGTTGCCTCGCTGTCCCGCTTCTCCAGCGCGGCCATCACGTCGATGTCGCCCGCCAGGGCGCCGACGAATTGCTGGCGCAACAGCTCGGGGGCGGCCGGGGAGCCGAAGTGCGGTGACACCACGAATTCGGTGATCGCGACGCCCTCGTAGCTGTTCACCGTCGCCGAGTGGACCCCCAGCGAGTTCAGCGCCAGCACGGCCGCGGCCTTCGAGACCAGGCCCCGCTGGTCCGGGGCGACCATGACGACCTGATACATGCGCGCGCTGTCGCCCGGCGTGATCTCCACGTGCACCCCGTGGTCGGCGGCCAGCGAAAGATAATGCGGCGTCGCCGGATCGGCCTGCGGCAGCGGCTCACCGGCCATCACCATGCGGCAGCGGCGCACCAGGTCCTCGATCAGGGACGCCTTCCAGTCGCTCCACACGCCGGGGCCGGTCGCCTTGGAGTCCGCCTCGGTCAGCGCGCGCAGCACCTCGAGCAAGAGCGGATCCCCGCCCAGGGCCTCCGACACGCCCTCGATGGTCTTGGGGTCGTTGAGATCGCTGCGGGTGGCCACCACCGGCAGCAGCAGGTGGTGGCGGACCAGCTTGGACAGGAACTCGGCGTCGCTGGGCGCGACCCCGAGCCTGGCTCCCATCTCGATGGCCATCTGGGCCCCGAGCACGCTGTGGTCGACTCCCCTGCCCTTGCCGATGTCGTGCAGCAGCGCGCCCAGCGCCAGCAGGTCGGGTCGCGCCACGCGGGTGGCCAGCGCGGCCGCGTTGACGGCGGTCTCGACGACGTGCCGGTCCACGGTCCACTTGTGCGCGACATCGCGCGGCGGAAGGTCGCGGATCGCGGCCCATTCCGGCAACAGCCGCTCCCACAGCCCGGTGCGGTCGAGCGCCTCGACCGTCGCCACCGCGGTGGGCCCGGCGGAAAGCACCACCAGCAAGTCGTCCAATGCCTCGCGCGGCCAAGGGATGGGCATCTCGGGCGCGCCGGCGGCCAGGCGGCTCAGCGTGGCGGCGCCGATGGGCACTCCGGTCTCGGCCGAGGCGGCGGCGACGCGCAGCACCAGCCCGGCGTCGGTTTCGGGCGAGGCGTCGCGGGCCAGCACGATTTCCCCGGCGTACTCGACCACGCCCTCGTCCAGGGGTCGCCGCTTGGGCCGCCGGACCAGGGCCGACACGCCGCGCCGCGGCAAGGCGTTTTCGGCGGTCCGCAACCCGGTCTCGGCGTGGTAGGCGATGGTGCGGCCGGCCCCGGAGAGCTTGCGTGCCAAGTCGAATCGGTCACCGATGTGCAGGGCGGCGCTGATCTCGTCGGCGTACTGGGCCAGCAGCTGATCGCGACCGCGCCCGGACACCCGATGCAGCTCGGTGCGCACGTCGAGCAGCGTCAGATAGGCGTCGTCGAGTGAACCCCCCGGCGTTTCCGGGCGCGCCATGCCGTGGCGGTCGATGAGCTGGGCCACCCCCAGCGCGTTGAGCAGTTGCACGTCGCGAAGGCCGCCGCGGCCCGACTTGAGGTCCGGCTCGGCGCGTTGCGCGATCCGGCCGCAGCGCTCCCAGCGGGCCTGAGTGATCTCGACCAGCTCGTTCATCCGAGAGCGAATTACGCTGCGCCACTGCCTTCTTGCGCCGGCGATCAACTCCTCGGACAGCGGCGCGTCGCCGGCGATGTGGCGAGCGTCCAGCATGCCCAGCGCGGCGATCATGTCGGCGTTGGCGACGCCGAGCGCGCCGGAGACGGTGCGCACACTGTGATCGAGCCGAACGTTGGCGTCCCACAACGGATACCACAGCCTGTCGGCGACCCCTTGCAACACATCGGCGGGCTTGTCGTCGTGCAGCAACATCAGGTCCAGATCGGAATACGGCAGCAGCTCATGGCGGCCCAGTCCGCCGATGCCGACGATCGCGAATCCGCTGCCGTCGGTGATCCCGATCTCGTCCGCCTTGGCGGTCAGCCACGACTCGTGCAGATCAAGCCACGCGTGCCGCAGCTCGGCCGCGTGCAGCCCAGCGCCCTCGGACAGCAGCTGCCGCCGCGCGGCAGCCAAATCGCTTGCCGCGCAGGCGGTTTCTGTTACCGGTCCAGATGACCCGGACGGGTCGGGTGGGTCCTGTTTCATACCCTCCCGGCCCGTCCGGCCTGGATCAACAATCTACGGCTGGGGTCAGAGGGCATCGGTTCCGCGTTCACCCGTGCGCACCCGCACAATGGTTTCCACGGGGCTCACCCAGACCTTGCCGTCACCGATCTTGCCGGTGCGGGCCGCCCGGACGATGCTGTCCACGACCTTGTCGACGATGGAGTCGTCGACCACCACCTCGATCCGCACCTTCGGCACGAAGTCGACCGAGTACTCGGCTCCGCGGTAAACCTCGGTGTGGCCCTTCTGCCGGCCGTAGCCCTGGATTTCGCTGACCGTCATCCCCAGGACGCCGGCCTCCTCGAGGCTGGTCTTGACGTCATCGAGTGTGAATGGCTTCACGATCGCCGTGACTAGCTTCATGACTGCTCTGCCTCCACTTTGTCGGCCGTCCGGTCGTCGAGACCGTTACGGTCATCCACGGGAATCCGCGCCGCCGGAAGACCCGAACCCTGCCCGCCGATCACGCCAAAATCGTATCCGCTCTCGGCGTGTTCGGCCTCATCGATGCCAGACGATTCGGCCTCGGGGTTCAGACGCAGCCCGATGGTGTACTTCAGGATCAAGGCCAAGATCAGGGTGACGATGCCGGAGTAGAACAGGACGGAGAACGCACCGACCGCCTGCCGCTCCAGCTGCGCCCAGCCACCGCCGTAGAACAAGCCCTTCGACACCCCGGTCACGCCGTTGATCGCCGTGCTCTCCGGCGCGGCGAGCAGCCCGACCAGCAGCGTGCCCGCCAGACCGCCGACCAGGTGCACCCCGACGACGTCGAGCGAGTCGTCGAAGCCCAGCTTGAATTTCAGGCCGACCGCCAGCGCGCACACCACGCCGGCCACCGCGCCGACGACGATCGCGCCCAGGATGTTGACCGACGAGCACGACGGCGTGATGGCAACCAGGCCGGCGACGATGCCCGACGCCGCTCCCAGCGTCGTGGGCTTGCCGTCACGGATGCGCTCGGTCAGCAGCCACGCCAGCATGGCCGTGGCCGTGGCGACCGTGGTGGTCATGAACGTCGACCCGGCGGCGCCGTTGGAGCTCGTCGCCGATCCGGCGTTGAACCCGAACCAGCCGAACCACAGCAAGCCGGCGCCGAGCATCACGAACGGCAGGTTGTGCGGGCGGAACAGGGTTGTCGGCCAACCCTTGCGCTTGCCCAGCACGATCGCCAGCATCAGGCCGGCCACACCGGAGTTGATATGGACCGCCGTTCCACCCGCGAAGTCGATCGCGTGCAGCTTGTTGTTGATCCAGCCGCCGTGCTCGGACGCGAACCCGTCGGCCGCGAAGACCCAGTGCGCGACCGGGAAGTACACCAGCGTCGCCCACAGCCCCGCGAAAACCAGCCAGGCGGTGAACTTCAACCGGTCCGCCACGGCGCCCGAGATCAGGGCGACGGTGATGATCGCGAACATCAGCTGGAAGGCCACGAAGACGGTGGCCGGCATCGTGCCGGCCAGCGGAATATCCACCTGCGCGGCGCCCTTGGACGGATCGGCTTTGGCGGCATTCCCGCCGATGAGCTTCGCCAGGCCCCAGTAGTCAGTCGGGTTGCCGACGACGCCACCTTTGCTGTCGCCGAACGACATTGAGTAGCCGTACAGCACCCACAGCACGGTGACAACGCCCATCGCACTGATGCTCATCATGATCATGTTGAGCACGCTTCTGGTCCGGACCATGCCGCCGTAGAAGAAGGCAAGACCCGGCGTCATCAACAGCACGAGCGCGGAACTCGCCAACATCCAGGCGGTATCGCCGGTATCGGGTTGGCCCAATTGCGGGAAACTCACTCGCTTTCACCTCCGGTCGGCATCAGCAGGCTGACAGGCAGCTGCCTGTAGCCTGCGAGAACCATGCGCAATGGTTGTTTCGGCAATGGGGCCGCGATGTTTCGGCGCTATTAACGTCGCGCGCGGCGTGTAAGGGGTTTCAGCCGAGCAGCGCGTCGACGAAGGCGGCCGGTTCGAACGGCGCGAGATCGTCGGGGCCCTCGCCGAGTCCGACCAGCTTCACCGGCACCCCGAGCTCCTGCTGGACGCGGAAAACGATGCCGCCCTTGGCCGTTCCGTCCAGCTTGGTGAGCACCGCCCCGGTGATGGCGACGACGTCGGCAAACACCCGGGCCTGGGCCAGCCCGTTCTGCCCGATGGTGGCGTCGAGCACCAGCAACACCTCGTCGACGGCCGCGCGCCGGCTTATCACGCGCTTAACCTTGTCGAGCTCGTCCATCAGCCCGACTTTGGTGTGCAGCCGCCCGGCGGTGTCGACGACCACCACGTCGGCGCCGCAGGCGATGCCCTTGTCGACGGCGTCGAATGCCACCGACGCCGGGTCGGCGCCCTCGGCCCCGCGCACCACCTCCGCGCCGACCCGGGAAGCCCAGGTCTGCAGCTGGTCGGCCGCCGCGGCGCGGAAGGTGTCGGCCGCGCCGAGCACCACGCGCCGCCCGTCGGCCACCAGCACCCGTGCCAGCTTGCCGACGGTGGTGGTTTTCCCGGTGCCGTTCACTCCGACGACCAGCAGCACCGACGGG
>NZ_LT546237.1:11142-64958 GCF_900078675.2 Mycobacterium interjectum | reverse complement strand
GGGGCGGGCGGGGCCGGCGTCTGGGGTTCCGGCAGTTCGACGTCGGAGATCGTGCGCCGCGGCGCGTCGCGGGGAACGGTGGCGTCGTCGCCTACCGCCGGCAGCCCGGTGGTGTCGATCGTCGGTGCGGACTGGCTGAAGGTGATGCCCGACGACGCCGTGTAGCCCCCCGAGCGGTCGAGCGCACCCGGCTCGGGCCGGGCCAACCGGATCCTTCGGCGGCGGTAGCGCACCAGGCCCAGGACCAGCGCGGCGATGACAACCAGGGCTGCGACGACCGCGACGGCGATCCAAAGACCTTGTGACACGCTGACAATCCTTCCAGCCGCGGGTCACCCGGCGCTCACGGGGCATTGGTGCGCGTCGCGGGCTTCGAGTGTGTCGGCCGGGAGCCGGGTGTGCTTCCCGGGCGGAGAAATCGCCGAAATCTCGCCCTCAGTGCACGCCGAAAGCGGTCGGTTCACACTCGAGCGTGATCCGGCCTTAGGAGGAACTCGAGACCAGCTGCTCCACCTGCTGGCCGCGCATCCGCTGGGAGATCACCGCGGTGATGCCGTCGCCCTGCATGGTCACGCCGTACAGCGCGTCGGCGACCTCCATCGTGGGCTTCTGGTGGGTGATGATGATGATCTGCGACCGGGCCCGCAGCAGTTCGAACAGGCCGATCAGGCGACGCAGGTTCGTGTCGTCCAGCGCGGCCTCCACCTCGTCCATGATGTAGAACGGCGACGGGCGGGCGCGGAAGATCGCCACCAGCATCGCCACCGCGGTCAACGCCTTCTCGCCGCCGGACAGCAACGACAGCCGGGTGATCTTCTTGCCGGGCGGGCGCGCCTCGACCTCGATGCCGGTGGTGAGCATGTCGTTGGGGTCGGTCAGCCGCAGCCGGCCCTCGCCGCCGGGGAACAGCACCGTGAAGACTTCCCGGAATTCGCGTTCGACGTCGGTGAAGGCGTCGCTGAAGACCTGCAGGATGCGGGCATCGACGTCGGCGATGACGTCGAGCAGGTCCTTGCGGGCGGCCCTGACGTCCTCGAGCTGGGTGGACAGGAAGTTGTAGCGCTCCTCGAGGGCGGCAAACTCTTCGAGCGCCAGCGGATTCACCCTGCCCAGCTCGGCCAGCTCGCGCTCGGCCCGCTTGGCCCGGCGCTCCTGGGTGGGCCGGTCATAGGGGATCGGGGCGGGCGCGTACACCTGCTCGCCGCGCTCGCGGGCCTGGGAGTATTCGGCCATTTCCAGCTCGGTCGGCGGCAGCGCAACCTCCGGGCCGTACTCGGCGATCAGGTCGGTCGGGGCCATGCCGAATTGCTCGAGCACNTGACCAGGTCGTCGGCGGCCAGCCGCAACCGGGCGTCGCGCAGGTCGGCCTGGATGGTCTGCGCGCGGCGGGCCACCTCGGCTTGGCGGCCCAGCGGCTTGAGCTGGCGGCGCAGTTCGGTGGTCAGGTCGGACAGCCGGGCCAGGTTCGCCTGCATCGCGTCGAGCTTGCGCAGGGCCTTCTCCTTGCGCTTGCGGTGCTTGAGCACGCCCGCGGCCTCTTCGATGAACGCGCGGCGATCCTCCGGCCGCGACTGCAGGATCTCGTCGAGCTTGCCCTGCCCGACGATGACGTGCATCTCGCGGCCGATCCCGGAGTCGCTGAGCAGCTCCTGGACGTCCATCAAACGGCAACTGCTGCCGTTGATTTCGTATTCGCTGGCGCCGTCGCGGAACATCCGGCGGGTGATCGACACCTCGGAGTACTCGATGGGCAGCGCGTTGTCGGAGTTGTCGATGGTGACCGTGACCTCCGCGCGGCCCAGCGGCGCCCGCGACGAGGTGCCGGCGAAGATGACGTCCTCCATTTTGCCGCCGCGCAGCGTCTTGGCCCCCTGCTCCCCCATCACCCAGGCCAGGGCGTCGACGACATTGGACTTGCCCGAGCCGTTGGGGCCGACGACCGCGGTGATGCCCGGTTCGAAGCGCAGAGTCGTCGGCGAGGCGAAGGACTTGAAGCCCTTCAGCGTCAGACTCTTGAGGTACACGGCGAGCCAGACTACCGCTCAAATCGCGCGAGCCGCCGTCACCGAGGGGTGTCGACGCGCCCGAAATACGCCTGTCGTTTACCGGCTCGACACACTGGTCACATTGGCCGCATCAGTCACTGCGCGGCGGTGCGCGTCAGCGCTCGACGAAACCGTCGAACTGCTGTTGCGGTGCGGACCAATCGGCGACGACCTTGTCGACGCGACCCGGCCTGGACGGCCACGCGGCGCCGCCTTCCAGCAGCCGCAGCAGTTTCTCGCCGGCCGCGCGCGGACCCTGGGCCACCACCAGCACCCGGCCGTCGGGCTGGTTGGCCGCGTACCCGGTGAGGCCGAGCTCGAGCGCCCGGGAGCGGGTCCACCAGCGGAAGCCGACCCCTTGGACGCTGCCGTGCACCCAGGCCGTGAGCCGGACGTCAGGATCCGACATCGGCGACCCCGAAATTCACGGTGGTGCCGGACTTCAGCGTGCGCCCGACGGTGCAGACCAGGTCGACCGCCCGGTTGGCCACCACCAGCAGGCGTTGCCTGTCCTCCTCGGACAGCCCGGACAGGTCCAGCTCGAGCGTCTCCTCGAGCAGCGGATAGCGTTCCTGCTCGCGGTCGGCCGGCCCGGACACCTTGATCACCGCCTTGTAGTCGTCACCCAGCCGGCGGGCCAGCGGCTCGTCGGTGGACATGCCGCTGCACGCGGCCAGCGCGATCTTGAGCAGCTCCCCCGGGGTGAACACGCCCTCGACGTCCTCGGAGCCGACCAGCACCTGCGCACCGCGCGAGCTGTACCCGGTGTAGCGGCGCGATCCGGTGCGTTCGACCCACAGTTCCGTCATGGCTTCTTTTCTACCGGGCCTCCCCTGTGGCCCAGCGGGCATACTGCGTTGCATGGCGACCGTCGTCGCATTCCACGCCCATCCGGATGACGAGGTGATTCTCACCGGCGGCACGCTCGCGCGGGCGGCGGCGGCCGGGCATCGCGTGGTCCTGGTGACCGCGACCGACGGCCGCGTACACGACGACGACGGTGATCTCCGGCTGAATGAATTGCGCTCGAGCGCAGGCATTCTCGGTGTGCATCGGGTCGAATGCCTCGGCTACGCCGACAGCGGCTACGGGCCCGTTTTCTATCCCGATCCGCCGGGACGCGTCAGGTTCGGCCGAGCCGACGTCGAGCAGGCGGCGGGGCGCCTCGCGGCGATACTGCGCGATGAAGCCGCGGATGTGCTGCTCAGCTACGAGCGCAACGGCGGCTACGGCCACCGCGATCACGTGCAGGTGCACCATGTCGGCAAGCGGGCCGCCGAGCTCGCGGCGACGCCGCGAGTGCTCGAGGCGACGATGCCGCGCGAATTGCTGGTGCGCATCGGGCATGTCGCCCGTCGGCTGCGGCTACCCGCGCCCTACGAGCTGGAAATCGCCCGCACGGCCTACGCGCCGGCGGCGACCATCACCCACCGGATCAACGTCTTCGGTTTCGCGCGGCACAAGCGCGATGCGATGGCGGCCCATCGCTCACAGATCGCCGGCTCCGGGTCGGGCGCGCGCGCGTTCGACGTGCTGCTCGCGCTCCCGCCCCAGGCGTTTGGCCTGCTATTCCCGCGCGAATGGTTCGTCGACCCCGCGCTACCCGCAGGGTCCACGCGCCGCGACATCTTCGACTGACGACTCAAAAGCCCTACGCGCACACTCAGCGCCGCGGCCGCGGCTGGCAGCGCGGGCAGTAGAACGACGAGCGGTTCATGAACTTCTCCCGTCGCATCACCGCTCCGCAGCGCCGGCAGGGTTCGCCTTCGCGGCCGTAGGCGTCCAGGGACCGGTCGAAGTACCCCGACTCGCCGTTGACGTTGACGTAGAGCGAGTCGAACGAGGTTCCGCCCTGCGCCAGCGCGTCGCGCATGACCTCGGCGGCGGCGTCCAGGACGGCGGTCAGTTGGCGCCGGCTCAACGTGTCGGCGATCCGCGCCCCGTTCACCTTGGCCCGCCACAACGCCTCGTCGGCGTAGATGTTGCCGATCCCCGACACCACCTGCTGGTCGAGCAGCTGGCGTTTGATCTCGGAATGCTTGCGCCGCAACACGTTCACCACCGCGTCGGCATCGAACTTCGGGTCCAGCGGGTCGCGCGCCAGATGGGCCACCGGCACCGGCACCACGCTGCCGTCCACGCTCACCAGGTCGGCCAGCATCCAGCCGCCGAAGGTGCGCTGGTCGGCGAAGCTCAGCACTGTCCCGTCGTCGAGCAGCGCGGAGATGCGGACGTGGTCGGCGCGCGGCACCTTCCCCCTCGCCGCTCCGCGGCTGGGGGTACCCCCACCGAGCAGCATCTGCCCGCTCATGCCGAGGTGCACCACGAGCGCCGTGTCCGGGTCGGCCGGCCCGTCCAGCAGCAGCCACAGGTACTTGCCGCGCCGATCGGTTCCGGCGATCCGCGCGTCGAGCAGCCGTGCGGTGAGATCGGCGGGCCCCGCCTCGTGCCGGCGCACGGCACGCGGATGATGCACCCGGACCGCGGTGATCGTCTTGCCCACCACGTGGGCCTGCAAGCCGCGGCGCACCACCTCGACTTCGGGTAGTTCGGGCATTGACCTACGCGGACGTCTTGCCCGCGGTGTCCAGCGTTTCCAGCGCTTTCCAGGTCGCCGCCGCGGCCTTCTGCTCGGCCTCCTTCTTCGAGCGGCCGACCCCCGACCCGTATTCGGTTTCCATCACGACGACCACCGCGGTGAATTCCTTGTCGTGGTCGGGTCCGGTGGAGGTCACCAGGTAGGACGGCGCGCCCATGCCCCGCGCCGCGGTCAGCTCCTGCAGGCTGGTCTTCCAGTCCAGCCCGGCCCCCAGCGTGGGCGCGGCGTCCAGCAGCGGGCCGAACAGCCGCAGGATCACCTCACGCGCCGTGTCGATCCCGTGCTGCAGGTAGATGGCGCCCAGCAGCGACTCCATGCCGTCGGCCAGGATGCTCGACTTGTCGGCCCCGCCGGTGTTCGCCTCGCCGCGGCCCAGCAGCAGGTGCGCGCCCAGGCCCTCGTCGGACAGGTTCCGCGCGACGTCGGCCAGCGCCTGGGTGTTGACCACGCTGGCCCGCAGCTTGGCCAGGTCGCCCTCCGACCGGTCGGGATGACGATGGTAGAGCTCGTCGGTGATGGTCAGGCCCAGGACCGCGTCACCGAGAAACTCCAGCCGTTCGTTGGTCGGCAGCCCGCCGTGTTCGTAGGCGTAGCTGCGGTGCGTCAACGCGAGCGACAGCAGGTCGTCGGGCAGGTCGGCCCCGAGCGCGTCCAACAGGGCTTGCCGCGACGTCACCGCTCGTCCCGCTTGGTATCCGGCTGAGGCGGCAACATGTCAGCCAACCTGGCCCAGCGCGGGTCGATGCGGTCGTGGTGATGGCCGGGCTCGGCCGCGAGGGCAACACCGCAGTCGGGGCACAGCCCCGGGCAGTCCGGGCTGCACACCGGCGAGAACGGCAGCTCCAGGCCGACGGCGTCGATGATCGGCTGCTCCAGGTCGATGGTGTCGTCGACGATGCGACCGACCTCGTCCTCCTCGGTGGTCGCCTCGGTCGTGCTGTCCGGATACGCGAAAAGTTCGGTCAAGCTGACCTCGACATGCCCGTTGACCGGCGTCAGGCAACGGGCGCATTCGCCGACGGTCGGTGCGCCCACCGTTCCGGTCACCAACACGCCCTCGGACACCGACTGGATTTGCAAGTCCATCTCCAGCCCGGCGCCCCGCTCGATCGCGATCATCGGCAGTCCGATGCGCGCCGGGCTGGGCATGGTGTTGCGCAGGGTGATCATCGATCCCGGGCGCCGCCCGAGTCGGGTGATGTCAACCCTCATCGGCGAGGTCGAATGGCGCTGCGCCATGCTGCTGTGCTGCCGCGTCATAGAAGAATCCTACGGCGCGGCGCGCGTAAGGAAAGTGCGCAGCCGTGCTCGCGATCGCCGCTAACGCGTCGCGTAGTCGTGGGTACCGGCGGCCGTGCGGAGTTGGTGACGACCGCGGCCGACGGACCGCAGGGTGCCGTTGAGAAATTCCTCGAACTCGGCCAGCTTGTTGTCGACGTAGATGTCGCACTCGCCGCGCAGCCGGTCGGCCTCGGCGTGCGCGGTGTCGATAAGGCGCGTGGCCTCGGCGTTCGCCGCCTCCACCACGCTGTTCTGCGAGACCAGGCGCTGCTGCTCCTTGATGCCCTCTTGCACGGCCTTTTCGTAGGAGATGTTGCCGTTCTCGATCAACCGGTCGGCTTCGGCCTGGGCGCGGCCGACGCTGGCCTCGTACTCGCGTTTCGCCGCGGTGGCGATGCGGATCGACTCCTCGCGGGCCTCCCCGACCATCCGCTCGCTGTGCTGGCGGGCCTCGCTCACCATCCGATCGGCCTGCGCTTTTGCGTCGGATAACAGGCGGTCGGCCTCCGCGCGGGCGTGGTTGAGCATCGACTCGGACTCCGTGGTCGCCGAGGAGACCATCGATTCGGCGTGCGACTTGGCGTCCTGCAGCATCGAATCGCGCGCGTCGAGCACGTCCTGGGCGTCGTCCAGCTCGCCGGGGATCGCGTCCTTGATGTCGTCGATCAGTTCCAGCACGTCACCGCGGGGCACGACACAGCCCGCCGTCATCGGCACACCGCGCGCCTCTTCCACGATGGCGCCCAATTCGTCCAGCGCCTCAAAAACTCGGTACACGGCCATGCCCTCCTGGCGTCGTTGTTGTTACCAGTGTGCCTGCTGTTGCCTCTGTGGCAGCGGTGGCGACACCGGTGTGTCGAAGATTTGCCCGGTAAACCCGCCTGCCGCGAGTGAAATCCATCGATTCTGCCCGTTCACGCCATGCCGCGGGCCATGCCGCCGCGCGGGGTTCGTCAGTCCATATTTTTTTGCCCGGTCCCCGCACCGATTGTGCAGCCATTCTAGGGAGAACGGCGGCCCATGCCCGAAAAACCGCCCCGGGCGCCCTTGACCTATACCCCACGGGGGTATAAGTTGGCTGACGACGCGGCCCGAGCTACCGAAGGGGAGGACTCAATGAGGGCGCTGGCGGCGGTCGGTCATGCCTTGGGGCTGGCGGGGTCGATGACGTGGGAGATCCTGTGGGCGCTGATCCTCGGCTTCGCCTTGTCCGCGGTGGTGCAGGCCGTGGTGCGGCGCTCGACGATCGCGTCCCTGCTGGGCGACGACCGGCCGCGCACGCTGGCGGTGGCGGCCGGGCTGGGCGCGGCCTCGTCGTCGTGCTCGTACGCCGCGGTCGCCCTGGCGCGCTCGCTGTTCCGCAAAGGCGCCAACTTCACCGCCGCGATGGCGTTCGAGATCGGTTCCACCAACCTCGTGGTGGAGTTGGGCATCATCCTGGCCCTGCTGATGGGCTGGCAGTTCACCGCCGCGGAATTCGTCGGCGGCCCGCTGATGATCGTGGTGCTCGCCGTCCTGTTCCGGCTGTTCGTGCGGTCCCGGCTCGTCGACGCCGCCCGCGAGCAGGCCGAGCGGGGCATCGCCGGCTCCATGGAAGGCCATGCCGCCATGGACATGTCGATCCACAAAGAGGGCTCGTTTTGGCGGCGGCTGCTGTCCCCGCAGGGCTTCACCTCGGTCTCGCACGTGTTCGTCATGGAGTGGTTGGCGATCTTGCGGGACCTCGTCTTGGGCTTGCTGATCGCGGGTGCCATCGCGGCGTGGGTGCCCGAAAGCTTCTGGCGGATCTTCTTTTTGACCGATCACCCGGGCTGGTCGGCGGTGTGGGGTCCGATCGTGGGACCGATCGTGGCGATCGTGTCGTTCGTCTGCTCGATCGGCAACGTGCCGTTGGCCGCGGTGTTGTGGAACGGGGGCATCAGCTTCGGCGGGGTCATCGCCTTCATCTACGCCGACCTGGTGATCCTGCCGATCCTGAACATCTACCGAAAGTACTACGGCACTCCGATGATGCTGACGCTGCTCGGCACCTTCTACGCCGCGATGGTCGCCGCTGGCTACCTGGTCGAATTGCTCTTTGGCACAACGGGTCTCATTCCAAAGCAGCGCACCGCCACGGTGATGGAGGCGTCGATCTCGTGGAACTACACCACCTGGCTCAATATCGCCTTCCTGCTGATCGCGGCGGTACTGATCGCGCGGTTCGTCACCTCGGGCGGGGGCCCGATGCTACGCATGATGGGCGGCTCCCCCGCAGCGACGGAGGGTCACCACGATCGCAGCCATCAATGCGACTGACGGGCCGTAGCGCGCGGTAGAGCGGGTCGCCGCGCCGGCGACGCCTCAGGGGCGGACGGGCAGCTTGTGGCGCAACCGGCGGTTCACCGGTTCGGGCAGCAGCTCCGACACGTCGCCGCCCAGCAGCGCGACCTCCTTGGCCAGCGAGGAGGACACGAACGAGTAGCGCGGCGTGGTGGCCACGAAAAACGTGTCCACACCGGCGATGTGCTTGTTCATCTGCGCCATCTGCAGCTCGTATTCGAAGTCGGTGCCGGTGCGCAGACCCTTCACGATGGCGGTCATTCCGCGCGACCTGACGAAGTCGACCACCAGACCCTGACCGGACTCCACCCGCAGGTTGGCCAGGTGCGTCGTCGACTCCTCGATCATCGCGATCCGCTCGTCGAGCTCGAACATGCCCTTCTTGGCGGGGTTGACCAGGATCGCCACCACCACCTCGTCGAACTGGGCCGAGGCGCGTTCGAAGACGTCGATGTGGCCCAACGTCACGGGATCAAACGACCCCGGGCAAACCGCGCCGCTCATAGGCGATGACGCTACACGCCTGGCTACGCGTGTTCGGCCAGCTCGAGACGGGTGTCGCCGTATACGCGCTCGGGCCACACGGACCAGCCCGCAGGCCAGCTCAGCGACGCGCCGGCGGCCGGACGCTCCACCGCCGCAACGGTTCCCTCGCGCACCCAGCCGTGTGTGCTCAGAGCGGCCAGCACGGCGCCCAGCTCCGCGGCGTCGACGTCGTAGGGCGGGTCGGCCAGCACCAGGTCCACCGCGGACGAGGTCCCCGCCGCCAGCACCGCGGCCACCGCGCCCCGGCGCAGGGTCGCGCCGGGCAGCCCCAGGGCCTCGATGTTGCGCGCGATGACGGCCGCGGTGCGCGGGTCGGATTCCACGAACACCGCCGAGGCGGCCCCGCGCGACAGGGCCTCCAGCCCCAGCGCGCCCGACCCGGCGTAGAGGTCCAGCACCGCCAGACCGGCCAAGTCCCGGCGCGCGGTGACGATGTTGAAGAGCGATTCGCGCACCCGGTCGGTGGTGGGCCTGGTGCCCCGCGGCGGGACGGTGATGCGCCGGCCCCCGGCCACGCCGCCGATGATCCGGGTCACGCGCCGACGTTCACAACAGCGTGGACCAGTAGTCCCAGAACCGCGCCATGATCAGCAGGAACACCGCGGTGAACCACAGCGCGGCGATCGACCACCGCCACTGGTACAGCACCTGCAGTGAACCGGTTTGCAGCGAGGGCCGAAAGGCGATCGACGCGACCACCACCAGCAGCGAGATGGTGACCGCCCAGACCACCATGCAGTAGGGGCACAACGCCCCGATGCGGTACAGGCTCTGGAAGATCAGCCAGTGCACGAACGCCGAACCGGCCAGCACACCGACCGTCAGGCCAACCCAATACCATTGCGGCAGCGGAACTTTCGCCACGGCCAAGACGCCAGTGACGACCACCACGGCGAAGCCCACCAGCCCGAGCAGCGGATTGGGGAAGCCCAGCACCGACGCCTGCGGGGTGATCATCACCGAGCCGCACGACAGGACCGGGTTGATGTTGCACGACGGCACGTACGACGGGTTGAGCAGGATGTCGATCTTTTCCACGGTCAGCGTCATGGAGGCAACCAGGCCGATCACTCCGGCGATCAGCACCCACCACGCGCTGGGCGCGGGTACGCCCGATCGGGGCGGTGCATCCGGTGTCTCGCCGCCGGCGTCCTCGGCGGGGTGCGTTGACACCGGCGTCGTCATCAGGCCGCGGGAGAGACGGCGGTGTCGATGCCCGGCACGTCGCCCACGATCGACTTGATCTTGCCGACCAGCGCATCGGGCGTCGACGGATCGTAATCCTGGCCGTTGATCTTGATGGTCGGTGTGGCGGTGATGTTCGCTTTCGCGGCCTCCCCGGCCACCCTGGAGACGTACTTGCCGCTGTTGATGCAGTCGGGGACCTTGCCCACGACGCCGTCGACGCGGGCGATCTCGATCAGCCGCGCGTTGTCGGGGAAGCTGGTGCCGCGTTCGTCGGGCTGGATTTCGGTGCTGAACAGTGCGCTGTGGAAACGGCGGAACGCGTCGATGGATTCGTCGGCCACGCACAGGGCCGCCGCGCCGGCCCGCGACGAATAGTTCTGGTTCTTCTGGCTGTCGAGAATCGCCACCATGGAGTAATCGGCCGCGATGGCGCCGATGTCGATGAGCTTGGAAACCGTCGGCCCGAAAGTCCGCTCGAAGTTGCCGCAGGCCGGGCACAGGAAATCCTCGTAGAACGCCACGACGGCCTTGGGATTGCTGGTGCCCGGCTGGTTGACCACCTTGCTCGACGTCACCCGGACCGTGTCGCCCTCCCCCGTGGCGCCGCCCTTCTTGTGATGTGACGTCACGATGTAGAAGACGAGCGCGACCGCGAAGATCACGATGAAGGCGGTGCCGCCGATCTGGACGAGTCGGCCGGATTTGCCGGTGGCGGACTTTACATCGAATTGCGGGGGACGCTTGGGTTTGTCGGCCACAGGTTCGCTGATCCTTCGGTGCGGGCCCGTCCGGCGGTCGGACGGAGGCGCCTCTAGAGTACCGACGTTTCGCCCGACGGCTCAGGCGCGGCTCAGGTGTGCGCGCAGGGCCGAAACCAGCTCGCTCGTGCCCACGGCGCTGTCGCCGCCCAGCGGAAACAGGTTCGCGAAGCCGTGGGTGAGCGACCCCATGTAACGCAGGTCCACCGGGGTTCCGGCGGCCTGCAGCGCCGCCGCGTAGGCCTCGCCCTCGTCGCGCAACGGGTCGAAGCCCCCCACCGCGATCAGCGCCGGCGCCAGCCCCGCCAGGGACTCGGCGAGCAGCGGCGACACCCGCGGGTCGGTCGGGTCGAACGCCTTGAGGTACTGGGCGGTGAACCAGTCCATGTCCCGCCTGGTCAGCAGGAAGCCGCGGGCGAACAGGCTCATGGACCGGGTTTGCGCGGTGAAGTCGGTCCGCGGGTAGATCAGCCACTGCAGCACCGGGGCGGGACCTGCCTCGTCGCGGGCCAGCTGCGCGACCACGGCCGCCAGGTTGCCGCCGGCGCTGTCGCCGCCGACCGCGACCCGCCCGGGGGTCGCGCCGAGCTCACCGGCGTGCTCGTGCGCCCACTTGAAGGCCGCGTGGGCGTCCTCGACGGCGGCCGGGGCGGGGTGCTCCGGGGCCAGCCGGTAGTCGATCGACAACACGTGGATGCCGGCATCACGGCATGTCAGCCGGCACAGCGAGTCGTGGGTGTCCAGGTCGCCGATCACCCAGCCGCCGCCGTGGTAGAAGACCAGCAGGGGCGCGGCGGCCCCGCCGGCGGGACGGTAGTGCCGCGCGCGGATCTCGCCGGCCGGTCCGGGCAGCGAGAGGTCCTGGACCTCGACGTGAATCTGCGGCCCGGGTAGACCCACCAGCGTCTCCCGCATCTGGGCGCGAGACGCGGCCGGTTCGTCGTCGACGACGAGGCCATCGATGCCGACGGCGCGCAGCCCCGACAGCATCAGCTGAAGCGTGGGATCGAGGGTGTTGCCGTCGATGATGACCGAACGGCCGTGGAACAGCACCCGCTTGGCGGCGGTCGGGATCCACGGAATGACCTTGACGCCGGCGGTGGTGACGACGCCCTGCACGCGACTGAGCCAGCGCATCGGTGCGCGTTTGGCGCCGAGATCGAGGTCGGGCGTCCTCGGCAGGCTTCTGGTCATGGCTGCTCCTGCTCCCCCTGAAATTCATCGCCACGCTGAGCGACAGAGCGGGGATACCCACTCCGGCGTGCCGCGCGACCAACTCTACGTCGTCGCGCGTTGGCCGCATTTCGGCCACCGGGTGTGCGGGACGCGGCACGCCCCCGACCAGGCATTGATTAGGCGCACAAGCGGCTGGGTAATATCGTGGTCCCCAAGTCGGTGAACCCCACACGGATTGCGAGCAACTTCGACGTGTTCGATCTCGGATCAGCACCGAAATGCGTCGGCCTCCCGCGCGGCGAGGGAACACGACCCGGTCCGGAGCTACGAACCTTCAATTCACAGGTAGGTGAATGACATTGACTGGCGAGTCGGGCGCCGCCATACCGTCGATAGCTCTTAACGACGAAAACACCGTGCCGGTGCTTGGCCTCGGCGTCGCCGACCTATCGGAGGACGAGGCCGAGCGCGCCGTCGCGGCCGCCCTCGAGATCGGCTGCCGGCTCATCGACACCGCTGCCGCCTACGGCAACGAAGCCGGCGTCGGTCGCGCGATCGCGGCGTCCGGCATCCCGCGCGCGGAGCTGTTCGTCACCACCAAGCTGGCCACCGCGGACCATGGTTTTTCCAAGGCCCCGGTGGCCTGCAGCGCCAGCCTGGAGCGACTCGGCCTCGACTACGTCGACCTCTACCTCATTCATTGGCCGGCGCCGGCCCAGGGCAAATACGTCGACGCGTTCGGCGGCATAATCCAATCCCGCGGGGAAGGCCATGCCCGCTCGATCGGGGTGTCCAACTTCACCGAGGATCAGCTCTCGACGGTCATCGACCTGACCTTCGTCACCCCCGCGGTCAACCAGGTCGAGCTGCACCCGCTGCTCAACCAGGCCGATCTGCGCAAAGCGAACGCGCAGCACAACGTCGTCACGCAGTCCTACACGCCGCTGGTTCTCGGCAAGCTGATGGATAACCCGACGCTGAACTCGGTCGCCGCCGAATACGGCAAGACGCCCGCGCAGGTTCTGCTTCGGTGGAACGTGCAATTGGGCAATTCCGTGATTTTCCGCTCGAGCAAACCCGAGCACATCGCCACCAACCTCGACATCTTCGATTTCGAGTTGGCCGGCGAGCACATGGACGCGATCAACGGTCTCAACGACGGCACCCGGCTGCGCCCGGATCCCGACACGTACGAAGGCCCGTAACGCCGATCGGGCGATTCAGCCCGCCGGGCAGGTGCCCGCCGCCTGCCGCAGCACGCCCGCGGAGGCCTGGTCCACCGGTAACTGGTAACCGCGCAGCACGGTGATGAACTGCATGGCGTACTGACACGCGAACGCGGTGTTCGGCGGCATCCACTGGGCCGGCGGCGAGTCGCCCTTGTCCTGGTTGGCCTGCCCCTCGACGGCCAGCAGGTTGGCCGGGTCGTTGGCGAACCGCAGCCGCTCCGGCGGCGGCCAGGCGTAGGCCCCCATGTCCCAGGCGTAGGCCAGCGGGACGATGTGGTCGATCTGCACCGCCTCGCCGACCTTGGCGCCGCGCGCAAACGCGATCGTGGTGTTGGTGTACGGGTCGTGCAGGGTGCCGGTGGCCACCGCGTCCGGGCAGCGCTTGATCGACACGTAGGTCTTGTCGACGAGGTCGCGGTTGAGGATGTCGTCGCGGGTGTCACACCCGTTGCGCCCCAGCGGTGCGTCGTTGTCGTCGTCCCAGGCGTCGCCGAACGCCGGGCGCCGGTAGTCATAGCGGTGGGCCCGCTCGGGAAGCACCGCGACACCGGCGAGCACGTCGGAGCCGGGTTGCACGGTGGGCACGTCAGCGCGAGCGGCCACCTCGGCGCGCTTGGCGGCCTGGAACCCCAGCGTCTGATAGGCCACCAGCACCGCGAGCACCGCGATCGCCGACAACCACAGCAGCAGCTTTCGACTCATGCCTTGTCCAGGAAGTCGATCCGGTCGGTGTCGGTGAAACGCGCTGCCAACAAGCGTAATTCGGGGTTCGAGGGGTCCCGCTCGTACGCCTCGGCCGCGAACTCGCGGGCGGCTTCGATGTACGTTCCGTGCTCGGCCAGCGACAGCAGGCGCAGGGTGACCGCCCTGCCGGATTGGTTGCGGCCCAGCACATCCCCTTCGCGGCGCTCCTTGAGGTCAAGGTCGGCGAGGGCGAACCCGTCCATGGTCTCGGCGACGGCGCGCAGCCGCCGGCCGGCCTGCGAGTCCGGGGGGACCCAGCTGGCCAGCAGGCACAGGCTCGGATGCTCGCCCCGGCCGATGCGCCCACGCAGCTGGTGCAGCTGGCTGATGCCGAACCGGTCGGCGTCCATCACCATCATGACGGTGGCATTGGGGACGTCGACTCCGACCTCGATGACCGTGGTGCACACCAGCACATCGATTTCACCCGCGCGAAAGGCGTCCATCGCGGCCTCCTTGTCGTCGGCGGAGAGCCGCCCGTGCATAAGCCCCAGCCGCAGGTCCGCCAGCTCCCCCGAGCGCAACCGGTCGAAGAGTCCGACCGCGGTCGCCGAAGGCCGGCGGCCCTCCTCGCTTTTTTCGGTGTCGTCGGTCTCGTCGATCCGGGGCGCCACCACGTACGCCTGGCGGCCCGCGGAGACCTCCTCGATGATGCGGTGCCAGGCACGATCGAGCCAGGTGGGTTTGTCGGCGACGAAGATCACGTTGGTGGCGATCGGCTGGCGTCCGCGCGGGAGTTCGCGCAGCGCCGAGGTCTCCAGGTCGCCGTACACCGTGAGCGCGACGGTGCGCGGTATCGGCGTCGCCGTCATCACCAGCAGGTGCGGCGTGATGCCGGCACGGGCCTTGGCGCGCAATTGATCCCGCTGTTCAACACCGAAGCGATGCTGTTCGTCGACCACCACCATGCCGAGGTTGTGGAAGTCCACCGCGTCCTGCAGCAGCGCGTGGGTACCGATGACGATGCCGGCCTGACCGCCGGCGACCTCGTCGCGGACGTGCTTCTTGTGCGCGGCCGTCATGGAGCCGGTGAGCAGCGCCACCCGGGTCGCGTTTTCCGCTCCGCCCAGCTGGCCCGCCATCGCCAACTCGCCCAGAACGCCGCGGATCGACCGGAGATGTTGTGCGGCAAGCACTTCCGTTGGCGCGAGCAGCGCACACTGATAGCCCGCGTCGACCATCTGCAGCATCGCCAGCACGGCGACGATCGTCTTGCCGGAGCCGACCTCACCCTGCAGCAGGCGGTTCATCGGGCGCGTCGCCGCCAGCCCATCGGAAAGCACGTCGAGCACCTCGCGCTGTCCCGCCGTCAGCTCGAAGGGCAACCGCCGCAACAATTCCGCCTGCAGGCCGTCCGGCCGCGGGGGCGCCGGCGGCCCCGACTCGGACAGCTCGCCGTGCCGGCGGGCGACCAGCGCCCACTGCAGGCCGACGGCCTCGTCGAAGGTCAATCGATCACGCGCCCTTTGCCGTTCGCGCTCGTCCTCGGAGAGATGGATCGCGCGCAGCGCCTCGTCCTCGGGGATCAGGTCGAGCCGCTCACGCAACTCCGGGGGCAGCGGGTCGGGCACCGGATCGAGGACGTCGAGCACTTGGCGCACGGTGGCGAAGATGTTCCAGCTCTGCAGCTTGGCGCTGGCCGGATAGATCGGGAAGAAATGGTGTTGGAATGCGTCCGCGAGCTCCTCGCCGGTGGTGGCATCTGAGGCGTCGGCGATGCTCTTGAGCGATGCGGTCCCGCGGTTCTTCCCGTCGGGCGACTCGACGATGAGGAAGGCGGGGTGCGTCAGCTGCATCTCGTTCCGGAAGAACCCGACCTCCCCGGAAAGCATCACCTTGGTGCCCTTGGTGAGGTCCTTCATGATGTAGTTCGCGTTGAAGAACGTGGCGGTCACCCCACCGCGCCCGGAGCCCAGCGTGATGCGGTGACACATCTTCCTCGGGTTCTTCTTCATCGGAAACGACTTGGTGGCGGCAATCGTGTCGACGAGGGTGATGTGCTCACCGGCCGGGGGCCGCTCCTCGTCGGCGCCCCAGCGGCTCGCCCCCTCGGTGTAGCTGCGCGGGTAGTGGCGCAGCAGGTCGTCGACCGTTTGGATGCCGAAGAATTCGTCCAGGAGGGGCACGATCTTGCCGCCCACGACGTAGTCCAGCCGGTCGGACAGCGACGCCACGGCTACTCGACCCCGATCAGCAGAACGTCGCCGCGGTGGCCGGTGCGGTAGGTCATCAGCTCGGTCCCCGGGTGATGGTCGTGCACGTGGTCCTGCAGGATGTCGCCCACGGCGGTCGCCGCGGCCTCGTCCTCGATGNCGCGTTCATGTGACGCAGCTCACCACCGGACTCGGCCGCCGCGGCCGCGGTGACATCGGCGATCCCGCGCAGGATCTGCGACAAGATCACCCCGGAGTTGCCGCGGGCGCCGTTGAGCGCACCGGAGGACAGGGCGGCCGCCACCCGGGCCACGCAGCCCTCGGCAGCGGCTCCCGCGTTCGCCTCCGCCAACGCGGAACGCATGGTGAACAGCATGTTGGCGCCGGTGTCGGAATCGGCGACCGGAAAAACGTTGAGCCGGTTGATTTCGTCGATGTGGGTGATCAAATCGCTGACGGCGGTGTGGGCCCAGTCCCGCAGGGTCGCGGCGTCCAGCAGCGCGTCCGGCATGCCCAAGCGACCCACCTCCCTCGGAGCCTCCCGCTGCCGGCCCCCGGTGGGCGCCAGCGTAGCCCGGCGGCGACACGTGCGGCGGCCGGCCACGGCGGCGCACCCGCGGCCTTGACTGCACCGGCGCATTGAGCCTAGCCAGCGCGGGCGACAGTCCCGGGCTGCGTCGCCGGGCGGGTGTTGATCGTTTTGGTGGTTGCCCATGTCAGTCGGTATCCTGGGCTGGCCCGAGTCACTGCGGGCCGTCCTGGCCACCTGCCGGACCCTAAGAACACTTGAGGAGCTTGAACAATGGCCGCTGTGTGCGATATCTGCGGGAAAGGCCCCGGCTTCGGCAAGTCGGTGTCGCACTCCCACCGCCGCACCAGCCGCCGGTGGGACCCCAACGTCCAGACCGTGCACGTCGTGACCCGTCCCGGCGGCAACCGGCAGCGGCTGAACGTCTGCACGTCCTGCATCAAGGCCGGCAAGGTCGTCCGCGGCTAAGCGCCCACCGCGCTCACATCACGACGTGGCCGGCATCGACCGGTATCGACACGCCGGTGACGTAGCGAGACCGCGGGCCGACGAGCCACAGCACCGCTTCGGTGACGTCGCGCGCCTCCACCAGCGGCACGTCGGGCAGCAGCGTCTGTGAGACGGCCGGGTTGGGATTCTCGATCATCCGGTTCGCCACGAAGTCGTTGAGAATCATCGGCGTCGCGACCCCGCTGGGGTTCACCGAGTTGACCCGGATCCTGTGTTGCGCGTAGGCGTTCGCCGCCGAGCGCATCAGCCCGACCACGCCGTGCTTGGAGGCGGCGTAGGCGAACATCGCGGCGCTGCCGTCGCCGCCCCGACCGGTCAGGCCCTGCGCCGAACTGACCAGAACGACCGAACCGCCCCTCCCCTTGCGGATGATCGACGGCACCGTGGCCAGCATCGTGTGCCAGACGCCCTTGAGGTTCGTGTCGACGATCGTGGTGAACACCGGTTCGGAGTGGGTGTCGGTGTCGCCCATCGCCACCACCCCGGCGTTGGCGATGACGATGTCGATCTCGCCGAGCTCGTCGATCGCCGCCCGCACCCCGGCTTGCAACTGCGCCAGATCGCGGACGTCGGCGATGACGGGGACGACGTTGCGGCCCGCGTCCCGGACCAGGCGCGCGGTCTTGTCGAGGTCGGCTTCGGTNACGTCGAGCTGCTCGGGGGTCTTTTCCAGCGCCACCACCGCGGCGTCGCCGGCGGCCGTGATCGCCGCGGGCAGCCCCTCGTCGGCGCATTTTTCGATGGCGTCGGCGGCGGCCCGCAACACCGAGACGATGGTCCCCGGGACCTCGGCGCCGCCCATCGACGCGATGACCAGCTCGACGCCGCGCTGCAGCCCGGCCCCGAGAATGGCCGCGTTCATGTGACGCAGCTCACCACCGGACTCGGCCGCCGCGGCCGCGGTGACATCGGCGATCCCGCGCAGGATCTGCGACAAGATCACCCCGGAGTTGCCGCGGGCGCCGTTGAGCGCACCGGAGGACAGGGCGGCCGCCACCCGGGCCACGCAGCCCTCGGCAGCGGCTCCCGCGTTCGCCTCCGCCAACGCGGAACGCATGGTGAACAGCATGTTGGCGCCGGTGTCGGAATCGGCGACCGGAAAAACGTTGAGCCGGTTGATTTCGTCGATGTNGTGTCGACGATCGTGGTGAACACCGGTTCGGAGTGGGTGTCGGTGTCGCCCATCGCCACCACCCCGGCGTTGGCGATGACGATGTCGATCTCGCCGAGCTCGTCGATCGCCGCCCGCACCCCGGCTTGCAACTGCGCCAGATCGCGGACGTCGGCGATGACGGGGACGACGTTGCGGCCCGCGTCCCGGACCAGGCGCGCGGTCTTGTCGAGGTCGGCTTCGGTGGCCAGCGCGTAGGGAATCGCGTCGATGTCGGCGCAGATGTCCACGGCGATGATGTCGGCGCCCTGCTCGGCCAGCGCGACGGCGTGGCTGCGGCCCTGGCCGCGCGCGGCGCCGGTGATGACCGCGACGGTGTCGTCGAGTTCACCCATGACCGGGCACCTCCAGCTTCGTGCCGGTCTCCTGTTCGGCGAACGCGACGAGGCGGGCGGCGGCGTCATAGTCGCAGGCGAGGACCGAGCGGCCGATGAGCACGGGCCCGCCGCGCAGGCCCAGCCTGCCGCTGACACCCACATAGCTGCCGGGCGGCACCGGTTCGCTGATGCAATACAGCGTGGGCGCGGCGCCCTCGTCGATATCGTTCGCCAGCCGGTCGGCGACGATCTTGACCGCCTTGTGCGACAACGACATCAGCGGCGAGTCGGACAGATGCGACAGGTTCGACGCCACCCAGCCGGGGTGGGTGAGGTGGGTGACGACCGGCGATCCCGCGGCGCGAAGCCTGCGGTCCAGCTCGAGCCCCCACAACATCACCGCAAGCTTCGACTGGCCGTAGGCCCCCAGCCTCGTCCACTTGTGCCGGCGCAAATGCAGGTCGTCGAGGTGCAACGCCGCATGCCGGTGGGCGTCGGAGCCCACGTTGATGACCTGCGAACGCACCCGGGGCAGCAACAAGTTGGTCAGCGCGAAAGGCCCGAGCAGGTTGGTGCCCAGCGTCATCTCGAAGCCGTCGACGGTGTCGGTGCGCCGATCGGTAAGGGTGCCGGCGTTGTTGATCAGGATGTCGACCTGCCCGTCGATCAGGTCGGGGAAAGCGCGCACCGAAGACAGGTCGGCGAGGTCGAGCTTCGCCACGGTGGTGTCGCCCCCGATCTCGGCCGCGCGCCGCTCGCCGAGTTCGGTGTTGCGCACGGCCAGAATCACATGGGCGCCGGCCCGGGCGAGAGCGCGCGACGTGCCCAGCCCGACGCCGTTGGTCGCGCCGGTCACGATGACTCGTCTGCCGGTCAGGTCGCCCAGCCGGCTCGGTGTCCATGGTGACGTCACGGCGACCAAGAATAGTGGGGGGTTCTATGTAAATGAGCGCGGGTCTGCCAACATGGTCGGCGTGAGTGACAGCGCGACGGAAATCAGCAACCTGATTTACACCTACGCTGAGCTCCTCGACCGCGGTGACCTGGACGGCGTGGCACGGCTCTTCGAGCACGGCCGCATCTGCGGGATGGAGAACGGTCCACCGGAAACGGTGTTCGCCGGGGCCGCGCGGGTGCGGGAAATGTACGAAATGGCCACTCGCCTCTACGAGGACGGCACCCCGAAGACCAAACACAACACCACCAACGTGCAGCTGCACATTGACGATGCCGAGGGAACCGCCGACAGCACGTCGTACTACTGCGTCACCCAGGCCACCCCCGATTTGCCGCTGCAGGTGATCGTGACCGGGCATTACAAGGACACCTTCCACCGGGTCGACGGCGTCTGGCGCTTCGACAGCCGCACCATGTTCGTCGACCAGGTCGGCGACGTCAGCCAGCACCTGAAGTTCTGACCCGGTGGGACATTTCGACGTCGCGGCCGTCATGGCCGACGCGCAACGCAAGGAAGCGCTGCAGGACTGGGGTCCCGGCGAGTTCGAACGTCCGCTGCGCGTGTTGCTGGCCGACTACGAGCGCGCCGACCTCAACGCGATCGGAATTCACATCCTGCGGTCGGGCATCGTGCACAGCCTGCGGATGCGGCTGCGGGCGCAGGAGTGGATCCGCCGCCACCCGGAGATCCTCGAGGAGCGACTCACCGCGCCGATCGTCGTCGTCGGGATGATGCGCAGCGGCACCACGCTGCTACAGCGACTGCTGGCCGCCGACCCGCGCTTCGTCTGCGCCTACGGCTGGGAGGTGGTCGAGGTCGCCCCGCGGCTGGACCACCAATTCACCGATGTCGACCCGCGCATTGCCATCAGCGAGGCGCGGGAGGCCAAATCGCGCGAACTCGCACCGGAACTGTTCGCCATCCACCCCATGTACGCGCGCGAGGCCGAGGAGGAGATCGTCTTTTTGGCCGACGCCTTCTTGTCGCACGTGCCCGAATCCGGGGCCCACCTTCCGCATTACCGGGCCTGGCTCGACGAACAGGACTTCTCCGCGGCCTACGACCACCTGCACCGCATGCTGCAATTCCTGCAGTGGCAGAAGCGGCAGCGACATTCTGGCGAGGGCCGGCCGCCGCAGCGCTGGGTGCTCAAGTCACCGGCGCACCTGGGTTACCTGGACCTGCTGCGGGCGCGGTTCGGCGATCTGCACATCGTCCACATGCATCGCGACCCTCGCGCCACGATCGCTTCGGGGGCCAGCCTGAATGCCACCCTGCACGCGATGCACGCCGACGCCGTCGACCTGCCGCGGGTCGGCGCGCAGTGGCTGGAGCGGATGGGCTGGACCAATGACCGGGCGATGGCGGCTCGGGACGGCTGGACCGACCAGGCTGCCCTGGTCACCGACATCGGGTTCGACGAGGCGGTGGCCGATCCGATCGGGCAGGTGGCCCGCGTCTACGACGCCGTCGGCCTGCCGCTCACCGCGCAGGCCGAGGACGCGATGCGACGCTGGCTGGGCGAGCGTCCCCGCGAGCCGCCGCGCCCGCCGTACCGGCTGACGGACTTCGGCCTGCGCCCGGACCAGGTCGACGAGCGATTCGCATTGTACGACAAGCGTTTTCGACAGCACATCGGACATTGAGGAGCAGTTGATGGTTGACGACCCCGTCTCGACCGCGTCGCAACGCGAACAGGAGCTGGCCGCCCTCGACCTGATCGAGCACCCCACCGTCAAGGCCGCCTACGCGTCCGTGGCCGATACCTGGCTGGGCCGCGCCAAGGCGTCCGACGCGATGCGCGAGCGGTTCGACGACGCGTTCGCCGAGGTGATGTTCTCCGCGGCGGTCTGGTCGTCCAACCAGGACAAGCTGCGGCCCAAAGTCAGCTGCATCACCAGGCTGGCGCATCCCGTGGACGGCCGCCGCATCCCCGGATCACGGTGGGGCATCGACAATCCCGACAGCGTGTACCGGGTGATCCCGATCTCCGGCGACGAACGCTACGAGATCCACGGCCGGGTCGGCGAGCACCGCATGACCGAGAATTACTTCACGCTGTGGGACGCGCACATGGGCACCGTCGACGTGCTCAACGGCCGCACCATGCAGGTCGACGCCGACGGCAGCTTCACCATCACCGTCGACTCCGGGCCCGCCGACGGGCGGCCCAACCACGTGCGGACCACCCCCGAGGCGCACGAGTTCTACATCCGCGACGTGCTGCTGGACTGGGCCCGCGACGACCCCAATCATCTTGAGGTGCAACGGCTCGGCGGTGCACCGGTGACGCCGGCGCGCACGCTCGACGAGCAGGCCGAGGCGACGGCGGCGATGATGGCGTATTTCGCCGACTTCACCGGAAAGCTCAGCCACGGCGTGTACAAGATGCCGGCCAACCATTTCAACCTGGCGTGGTCGGCCGACAAGGCCGGCGCGATGCGCAACCAGGTCTACGTCATGGGCCGCTTCGACCTCGCCGAAGACGAGGCGTTCGTGGTCGACCTCAACGACGGTGGCGCCGAATACTTCACCGTGCCGCTGAGCAACATCTGGGGCACCACGCTGGACATCGTCGACCGCACCGGCAGCCTCAACAAGGCGCAGTCGGTCGCCAACGACGACGGCACCTACACCTACGTGATCTGCCCGGCCGACCCCGGCGTGGCGAACTGGATCGACTCCGACGGGCTGGCCGAGGGCATCCTGACCTTGCGCATGGCGGAGTTCGGCGAAACCGGTCCGCGCGAAGACCTCGGCGCCCGCGGGCGCGTTGTCAAGCTGGACCGGCTCGACACCGAGGTGCCCCACCTGCCGCGGGTGAGCCCGTCGCAGCGGGCGGCCCAACTCGCCGACCGGCGTGCTGCCTACCTGCGGCGCCTGCCGGAAGGGACGGCCTGAGATGGCGCGCTGGCTGATCACCGGATGTTCCACCGGCTTCGGCCGCGAGATCGCCCGCGCCGCACTGGAAGCCGGCCACAGCGTGGTGGTGACCGCGCGACGGGCGGAAGCGGTGCAGGATTTGGCCGCCGAGTTCGGGGGGCGCGCCGTGGCCGTCGCGCTCGACGTGACGGACGCCGGTCAGATCGCGGCCGCGGTGTCGGCGGCCTACGACGCATTCGGCGGCATCGACGTCCTGGTCAACAACGCCGGTCACGGCTACCTGTCAGCGGTGGAAGAGGGCGAGGACGCCGAGGTTCGAAAGCTGTTCGACGTCAACTACTTCGGTGCGGTCGACATGATCAAGGCCGTGCTGCCGGCGATGCGCGCCCGCGGATCCGGGCACATCATCAACATGTCGTCGATGACCGGTCTGGTGGCCAACCCGCCCAACGCCTACTACTCGTCGACGAAGTTCGCACTGGAAGCGATCACCGAGGCGCTGGCCACCGAGGTGCGGCCACTGGGCATCAAGGTGACCGCCATCGAGCCGGGCGCCTTCCGCACCGACTGGGCGACGCGGTCGATGAAGGAGTCGGCCGCCCCGATCGCCGACTACTCCGACGTGGCCGCGCGCAAAGACCTGATCAAGCAGTTCGCCGATCACCTACCGGGCGACCCGCGCAAGGTCGCCGAGGCCGTGCTCATGGTCACCGAGCTCGACGATCCACCGCTGCGGCTGCTGTTGGGCCGCGACGTGCTCAAGGCGATGCGCGACAAGATCGCCGCGACGTCGGCGTCGATCGAGGAATGGAAGTCCGTCACCAAGGACGTCAACTTCCCCGGTTAGCGTCCCGCACGACGATCACGGTCTTGCCCGGCCGCCGGCCGGGCCGCCGACCGCTTTCGAACGCCTCCCGTCCCCGGTCGAGGGGAAAGGTCCGCGCGATCTGCACCCGCAACCGGCCGTCGTCGACGAGAGCGGCCAGTTCGGCGAGCTGATCCCGATTGGGCCTGACGACGAAGAAGGTGGCGGTCACGCCGCGTTCGTCGGCCTTCCCCGCCGGGGGTGGCGCGGACAGCGTGACCAGCCGTCCCCCTGGGCGCAGCACGCCGAACNGGTCCGCGGTCAGCGCCGCGCTGGACACATCGATCCCCACGCCCGACGCCTCGGCGACGTGCCGCAGGTCGGCAACCAGACCGTCGGAGACGTCGATCATCGCCTGCGCCCCCGCCGCCGCGGCCGCCGCCCCCTGCCCGTAGGGTGGTTGCGGCACCAGGTGCCGGCGCCGCAGCTCATCGAAGCCACCAATACCCTTGTCCCACAACGCGTATCCGGCCGCGGAGCGGCCCAGTTCGCCGGCGACAGCGAGCACCGAACCGGCCTTCGCGCCCGACCGCAACACCGGCGCTCGACCGTCGAGGTCACCCAGCACCGTCACCGACAACACCCACTGGGGTCCGCTGACCAAGTCGCCNATGGCGGCCGCGTGTACCTCGATCAAGACCTCGCCGGCGGCGGGGAACGGGACGGGCGCCCGCTCGACGACCAGCGCCTCGGGGCCGCCCCGGTGGTGCGCGCGCAGGGCCGTCATCTCGGTCACGGCAGCTTCCAATCGATCGGATCGGCACCGAGTCCGGCGAGCAGTTCGTTGGCGCGGCTGAACGGCCGCGAACCGAAGAACCCGCGGGACGCCGACAGCGGCGACGGGTGCGGGGACTCGATGGCCACGCAATTACCTTCGGCCAGAATGGGTTTGAGCGTTGAAGCGTCACGGCCCCACAGAATGGCCACCAACGGCCGCGACCGCGCGACCAGCGCGCGGATTGCGCACTCGGTGACCGCTTCCCAGCCCTTGCCCCGGTGCGACGCCGGGTTGCTGGGGCGCACCGTCAGCACCCTGTTCAACAGCATCACCCCGCGCTGCGCCCACGGTGTCAGGTCGCCGCACGAGGGCGGCGGATAGCCGAGATCGGACGCGTACTCGCCGAAGATGTTTTCCAGGCTGCGCGGCAGCGGACGCACGTCCGGGGCCACCGAGAAGCTGAGGCCCACGGCGTGCCCGGGCGTCGGGTAGGGATCTTGCCCGACGATCAAAACGCGGACGCCGTCGAACGGGAAGGTGAAGGCTCGCAGCACGTTCGGCCCCGCGGGCAGGTACTTGCGTCCGGCCGCGATCTCCTCACGCAGGAACTGCCCCATCGCCGTCACCCGGTCCGCGACCGGCTCGAGTGCCGTCGCCCAACCCGGCTCGACGAGTTCGCTCAACGGGCGCGCGGTCATCCGAGTCCCTGCACCAGCAGCACCACCGTGTCGGCGCCCGCCCGCCGGTCTGCGGAGATTTCCCGATACTCGGGCGATTGCACCAATTCCCGAAATGCCGCCTCGTCGGGAAACGACATCAGGACCACCTTCTCGCGGTCCCACGCCCCCTCGACGACCTCGGGCGATTCGTCGGCGGCCAGCAGCGTTCCCCGGTGCAGCCGGAAGACGTCGATGAACCTCGCTGGTACCGGTCGTAGGCGGCCCGATCGGTGAACCTCAGCTGGGCGATCGCGTAGACGGTCACGGCGTCACACTAATACGACTGCCACCCCGCGTAGCCGCTCCACTCCGCGCCGTCGACGAGCACGCGGGCCGGCCCGTCGAGCACCGTGCCGACGACGCGCCACCCTGCCGGCGCGGGACCGGCGAAACACGCCGCCAGGGCGTGGTCCTCGCCGCCCCCCAGCACCCACGCCAAAGGGTCGGCGCCGACCGCGATCGCGGCCGCGATCACCGCCTCGCGGTCCGCGGTCAGCGCCGCGCTGGACACATCGATCCCCACGCCCGACGCCTCGGCGACGTGCCGCAGGTCGGCAACCAGACCGTCGGAGACGTCGATCATCGCCTGCGCCCCCGCCGCCGCGGCCGCCGCCCCCTGCCCGTAGGGTGGTTGCGGCACCAGGTGCCGGCGNGTCCGATGGCGGCGACCCGCCACGCCCGGCCATGCCGCGCTTGCGATCGCCGCTAACCCGATGGCGGCGACCCGCCACGCCCGGCCATGCCGCGCTTGCGATCGCCGCTAGCGCAGGCCCACGCCGCGAGCCAACGCCGTCTGCACCATGGTCGCCAGCAGGGTGGGATAGTCGACGCCGCTGGCCGCCCACATCCTCGGGAACATCGAGATGGTGGTGAACCCCGGCATCGTGTTGATCTCGTTGATGATGGGGCCGTCCTCGGTCAAAAAGAAGTCGACCCGGGCCAGACCCTGACAATCGATGGCCTGGAACGCCCGAATCGCCAACTGGCGCACCGCATCAGCGACGTCGTCGTCGACCTTCGCGGGCACGTCCAGTTCGGCCGCGTCGTCGAGGTATTTCGTCGCGAAGTCATAGAAGGAGTCCTCGCGCCCCCGCACCCCGACCACCCGGATCTCGCCCAACGTGCTGGCTTCGACTGTGCCGTCCGGCATTTCGAGGACGCCGCACTCGAGCTCGCGACCGTTGATCGCCGCCTCGACGATCACCTTCGGATCATGCCGTCGCGCATGGGCCACCGCCGCGGCCAGCTCGTCCCAGCTCGCAACCCGGCTGACCCCGATCGAGGAACCGCCCCGCGCGGGTTTGACGAACACCGGCAAGCCGAGCCGCTCGCGCTCCTCGAGATTCAGGTCCGATCGCGGGGGCCGCAGCACCGCGTGCGGACCGACCGGAAGTCCCTCGGCGACAAGGAGCTTCTTGGTGAATTCCTTGTCCATCCCCGCGGCGCTGGCCAGCACGCCGGCACCGACGTACGGCACACCGGCGAGTTCGAGCAGGCCCTGGATGGTGCCGTCCTCGCCGTAGGGGCCGTGCAGCACCGGGAACACCACGTCGACCGACGCCAGGACATCACTCGCGCCGGGCTTTAGCGACACCAGTTGACCGCCGCGCCGCGGGTCGGCCGGCAGGGCCAGCTCGGTGCCCGATTCGGCGGTCACCTCGGGCAGCCGCCGGTTGCTGATCGCCAACGCGTCCGGGTCCCCGTCGGTGAGCACCCACGAGCCCTCCGGCGTGATGCCGACGGCGACCACCTCGAAGCGCCGCGGGTCGAGATTGCGCAGGATGCTGCCCGCCGACACGCAGGAGATGGCGTGCTCGCTGCTGCGCCCGCCGAAGACGACGGCGACGCGCACGCGCTCGCTGGGACTCACAACCTTCAGAGGCTACCGGGTGCGGCGCCTGCGGGTCGGGCGCCGGGCCGCTAGCTGCGGTTTCGGTGGCCGGGGCGCCTCATTCGGGCTTGGTGCTGCGACCCAGGAGCAGCGCCATCGCCTCGTCCACCGACAACCCCTTGTGGCATACCCGGTGCACAGCGTCGGTGAGCGGCATCTCGACGTCGTAACTGGATGCCAACGCGAGCACCGCCTCGCACGACGTCACCCCCTCGACGACGTGCCCGTGTCCCGCCTGTGTGGCCGACTCCATGGTCTCGCCACGGCCCAGGCGTTCGCCGAAGGACCGGTTGCGCGAATGCGGCGAGGTGCAGGTGGCGACCAGATCACCCACGCCCGCCAGCCCCGCCAGCGTCGCGCCCTTGGCGCCGAGGGCGATTCCGAGCCGCATGATCTCCGCCAATCCCCGGGTGATGATCGCCGCCGCGGTGTTCTCGCCGAGCCCGACGCCGGCCGCCATCCCGCAGGCGAGCGCGATGACGTTCTTGCACGCCCCGCCGATCTCGGTGCCGACCACGTCGCTGTTGGTATAGGGACGGAAGTACCCACTGTTGAGCATGCGCTGCACCGCGACCGCCCGGCCGGAGTCGCTGCACGCCACGACCGTCGCGGTGGGCTGGCACTCGGCGATCTCGCTGGCCAGGTTCGGCCCCGAGATGACCGCCACCTGCGCCGGGTCCACGCCGGTCACCGAAATGATCACCTGGCTCATGCGCATCAGCGTGCCCAGCTCGATGCCCTTGGCGAGGCTGACCAGGGTCGCGCCGTCGGCCACCAGCGGCGCCCAGCGCTCGAGGTTGCCGCGCATCGTCTGCGCCGGTACTCCGAGCAGCACCGTCGTCACGCCGGCCAGGGCGTCACCGGCGTCCGCGGTGGCACGGATGCGAGGCGGCAACGGGGTGCCGGGCAAATAGTCGGGGTTGTACCGGGTGGCGTTGATCTCGTCGGCGACCTCGGATCGCCGGGCCCACAGCACAACCTCCTGCCCGGCGTCGGCCAGCACCTTGGCCAGCGCCGTGCCCCAGGCGCCGGCGCCCATCACCGCAATGGCGCCCTCTGAACCGGCCATCTGCCATCCCCGTCTGTCCGTGTCGTCCTGTCGGTGTCGTCCCGTCCGCATCGGCACTGTGCCGTCACGCTACCGTGGCGCCCGGCCGCCACCGTCGCGCTGGCAGGATGGCCCCATGAGCGGCACACGGCCCGACGGTGCGGGCGACGGCGCCGGCGACGTGGCGTTGATCATCGCCGTCAAGCGGCTGGCCGCCGCCAAGACCCGGCTGGCACCGGTGTTCTCGGCGCGGACCCGGGAGCGGGTGGTGCTGGCCATGCTGATCGACACGCTGACCGCCGCGTCCGGCGTCGCCGCGCTGGGCTCGATCACCGTCATCACGCCCGACGACGCCGCGGCCGCCGCCGCCGCCGAGTTGGGCGCCGGTGTGCTGGCCGATCCGACGCCCGAGGGCAATGGCGACCCGCTCAACAGCGCGATCGCCNCGCCCGCCGACCTGACGGCCGCCCGCCGCCTCGGGGTCGGGTCCGCGACGGCGCGGGCCGTCGCGCAGCACTGATCCGGGCCCGCGACGCAAACCTGTACGACCGGTGAACTGCGCGCCAACGGCCGATGGATGTCCGTCGGGCGCTAGCCGCACCAGCGGGAATGAGCAATGATCGCAGGGTGACCGAAATCGAAGCCGAGGCGCGCCTCGAAGAATCCGCGTGGCAAACCAACGACTCGACCGTGGGCGCACCGCCCGCCGCAACCCCGGCCGCGATCGATGACGTGTTGCCGGAGGACCGTTACCTCAATCGCGAGCTGAGCTGGCTGGATTTCAACGCGCGCGTGCTGGCGCTGGCGGACGACAATTCTCTGCCCTTGCTGGAACGCGCGAAGTTCTTGGCGATCTTCGCTTCCAATCTCGACGAGTTCTACATGGTTCGGGTGGCCGGCCTCAAGCGCCGCGACGAGATGGGGCTGTCCGTGCGCTCGGCCGACGGCCTGACGCCGCGCGAGCAACTGGCCCTCATCGGCGAGCACACGCAGCGGATCGCGACCCGGCACGCCCGCGTGTTCCTCGATTCGGTGGAGCCGGCGCTGGCCGCCGAAGGCATCCACATCGTCACGTGGGCCGATCTGGATACCGATGAGCGCGACGAACTGTCGACGTACTTCAACGAGCAGGTCTTCCCGGTCCTGACGCCGTTGGCCGTCGACCCCGCCCACCCCTTCCCCTTCGTCAGCGGGTTGAGTTTGAACCTGGCGGTCATGGTCCGCCAGCCCGAGGACGGCGGCCAGCACTTCGCCCGCGTCAAGGTGCCCAACAACGTCGATCGCTTCGTCGAACTCCAGACCCGCGGCGATGCGGAGGGTGGCGCCGACGGGCCGGCCATAATCCGCTACCTGCCAATGGAAGAGCTGATCGCGGCCTTCCTGCCGGTGCTCTTCCCGGGCATGGAGATCGTGCAGCATCACGCGTTCCGCATCACCCGCAACGCCGATTACGAGGTCGAAGAGGACCGCGACGAAGACCTGCTGCAAGCGCTGGAGCGAGAGCTGGCGCGCCGCCGGTTCGGTTCGCCGGTCCGACTCGAGATCGCCGACGACATGACCGAGAGCATGCTGGAGTTGCTCCTTCGCGAACTCGACGTGAATCCCGGTGACGTCATCGAGGTGCCCGGACTTCTCGATCTGTCGTCGCTGTGGCAGGTCTACGGACTGGACCGGCCGGCACTGAAAGACCCGGCGTTCGTTCCGTCCACCAGCCCCGCCTTCGTCGACCGCGAAACACCGCGGAGCATCTTCGCGACGCTGCGCGAAGGCGATGTGCTGCTTCATCATCCGTACGAGTCGTTCTCCACCAGCGTGCAGCGATTCATCGAGCAGGCCGCCGCCGATCCCAACGTGCTGGCGATCAAGCAGACGCTGTACCGCACCTCCGGCGACTCCCCGATCGTGCGCGCGCTCATCAACGCCGCCGAGGCCGGAAAGCAAGTGGTGGCAATGGTGGAGATCAAGGCGCGCTTCGACGAGCAGGCCAACATCCGCTGGGCGCGCGAGCTGGAGCAGGCGGGCGTACACGTGGTTTACGGGTACGTCGGGCTCAAGACGCACTGCAAGACCTGCCTGGTGGTGCGCCGCGAGGGCCCAACGATCCGGCGGTACTGCCACATCGGGACCGGCAACTACAACGGCAAAACGGCGCGGCTGTACGAGGACGTCGGCCTGCTCACCGTCTCCCCCGAAATCGGGGCCGACCTGACGGACTTGTTCAATTCGCTGACCGGCTACTCGCGGAAGGTGTCCTACCGCAACCTGTTGGTGGCCCCGCACAGCATCCGCACCGGCATCATCGAGCGCGTCGAGCGCGAGATCGCCGCCCACCGCGAAAGCGGTGGGGGGCGGATCCGGATGAAGATGAACGCTCTGGTCGACGAGCAGGTCATCGACGCGCTGTACCGCGCGTCCCGCGCCGGCGTGCGCGTGGAGATCGTGGTGCGCGGCATCTGCGCGTTGCGCCCGGGCGCGGAAGGGTTTTCGGAGAACATCTCGGTCCGGTCGATCCTCGGCCGATTCCTGGAGCATTCGCGGATCATGCATTTCGGCCGCATCAACGAGTTCTGGATCGGCAGCGCCGACATGATGCACCGCAATCTCGACCGACGCGTCGAGGCGCTGGTTCAGGTCAAGGATCCCAGGCTCACCGCGTACCTGGACGACTTGTTCGAGTCCGCGCTGAACCCGTCCACCCGGTGCTGGGAGCTCGGCGCCGACGGGCAGTGGATCGCGTCGCCGCGGGAGGGTCACACGGTGCGCGACCATCAGGAATCGCTGATGGAGCTGCATCGGAGCGCCTGAGGACTGTGGTAGCTTTCCTGGTCGTGCCCCCGGCCGTGCGTACTCGCCGAATTGACCTGCAGGAGTTGAGTTGCCAACCCAGAACTCGTCCGCCAATCGGCGCTCGGGGAGTCGGGTCGTGTACGCCGCGGGCGCTGTGCTGTGGCGACCCGCGGATTCCGGCAACCCCGGCCTCGAGGTCGCCGTCATCCATCGCCCCCGATACGACGACTGGTCGCTGCCCAAGGGCAAGGTGGATCCCGGCGAGACGGCGCCCGTGGCGGCGGTGCGAGAGGTGTTCGAGGAGACCGGTCACGGCGCCGTCCTCGGCCGGCGGCTGGACGTGGTGAGCTACCCGATCGAGCAGGGCGTCAAGAAAGTGCACTACTGGTCGGCGCGCAGCACCGGCGGCGAATTCACACCTGGCAGCGAGGTCGACGAACTCCTCTGGTTGCCGCTCGTCGAAGCCAAGGACAGACTCACCTACCCACACGACCGAAAGATGCTGCGCCACTTCGCAAAACAGCCCGCCGACACGCAAACCGTGTTGGTGGTCCGGCACGGCACCGCCGGCAGAAAGTCACGCTTCAAAGGCGACGACACCAAACGACCGCTGGATAAGCGGGGACGCGCGCAGGCGGAAGCCCTGGTGCCACAACTGCTCGCCTTCGGCGCCTCCGCCGTGTACGCGGCCGACCGGCTCCGCTGTCACCAGACGGTCGAGCCGCTCGCCGCAGAGCTCGGTGTGAGCGTGCACAACGAGCCCGCCCTCACCGAGGAGTCCTACGCCAAGAACCCCAAGCGCGCCCGCCACCGGATGCTCGGCATCGCCCAGGAGGGCGGCACCCCGGTGATTTGCACGCAGGGCAAGGTGATTCCGGACCTGATCGCCTGGTGGTGCGAACGCGACGGAGTGCGCGCCGATAAATCCCGCAACCACAAGGGCAGTACGTGGGTGCTGTCCCTGTCCGGCGGCCGGCTGGTGTCGGCCGACCACATCGGCGGCGCACTGGCCGCCAACGTGCGGGCCTGACACACGAATACCCTCCGGGTGGCGTTGCTGCCACCCCGAAGGGTATCCGCGTATCGGAACCTGTTACCGGCGGCCGCGCCGCGCGGCGGCCTTCTTGGCCGGGGCCTTCCGAGCCGGAGCCTTGCTCGCGGCCTTCTTGGCCGGCGCCCTCTTCACCGCGGCCTTCTTGGCGGGAGCCTTCTTCACCGCGGCCTTCTTGGCGGGAGCCTTCTTCACCGCGGCCTTCTTGGCGGGAGCCTTCTTCACCGCGGCCTTCTTGGCGGGAGCCTTCTTCACCGCGGCCTTCTTGGCGGGAGCCTTCTTCACCGCGGCCTTCTTGGCCGGAGCCTTCTTCACCGCGGCCTTCTTGACAGCACCGCCTGCCACAACACCACGCTTCACTGCTGGTCCTTCCGACGGGAGGCGCTGCGCGCCAGACACAACCGCTTTAAATTGGGCACCGGGCCGGAACGCGGGAACCGATGTCGGCTTTACCTTTACCGTCTCGCCGGTACGCGGATTGCGAGCCACGCGCGCCGCGCGCCGCCGCTGTTCGAACACACCGAACCCGGTAATGGTGACGCTGTCGCCCTTGTGCACCGCACGCACAATGGTGTCGACGACATTCTCGACGGCAGCGGTCGCCTGTCGACGGTCCGAGCCCAATTTCTGTGTGAGCACATCTATGAGCTCTGCTTTGTTCATCCAAACCCTCCGAAGCTAGTGGTCCTCGTTTTGGGAACCGACTAGAGGACACGGTAAACCCTCACCCAGCAAATTTCCAAGAGCCACGCGCAATTTCGCCGACCGAACGGCGAAACTTTTCGCAATCCGGTTGCCGCCCTTGACCGGTGGCGGGACCGGAAATCGGCGGGGTTTAGTTAGCCGACCGAGAAGAAAATCCGTCCCGATCGAGCGTTCAGGAGGCGGGCGAAGTGCGCGGTTTCCACTCCGGGCGTGCCGCCTCGAAGGCCTCAATGTTGTCGAGTTTGCGCAGCGTAAGGGCTATATCGTCGAGTCCCTCAAGCAAACGGTAGGCCGTATGGTCGTCAATCTTGAACGGCAGCACCGCCGTTCCGGCGGTGATATTTCGATCTTGAAGATTGGCAGTGATTTCCAAGCCCGGGCTGCCCTCGATGAGCTTCCAAAGGAGTTCCACGCCGTCCTGAGAAACTTCGGCGGCCAGCAGGCCGGCCTTGCCGGCGTTGCCCCGAAAAATGTCGCCGAATCGAGACGAGATGACCACCCGGAACCCGTAGTCCATGAGCGCCCACACCGCGTGCTCACGCGACGAACCCGTGCCGAAATCGGGCCCGGCGACCAGAACCGAGCCGCGGTCAAAGGGGCTGAGGTTGAGCACGAATGAGGGATCGGAACGCCACGTGGCGAACAAACCGTCCTCGAAACCGGTTCGGGTAACGCGTTTCAAAAACACGGCGGGAATGATCTGGTCGGTGTCGACATTGGACCGGCGCAGCGGCACGCCGATACCCGTGTGGGTGCGAAAGGCTTCCATTTTCATCCTCGCTTCGAAGTCAGTGGGAGTGCAAGTCGGTCGGCGCGGACAGCCTGCCCCGCACCGCCGTTGCGGCGGCGACGGCCGGCGACACCAGATGCGTGCGCCCGCCTTTACCCTGCCGCCCTTCGAAGTTGCGGTTGGACGTCGCGGCGCATCGCTGCCCCGGCGAAAGCTGATCGGGGTTCATGCCCAGGCACATCGAGCATCCCGCCTGGCGCCACTGCGCGCCGGCGGCGGTGAAGATCTCGCCCAGCCCTTCGGCCTCCGCCTGCGCGCGCACCCGCATGGAGCCGGGCACGACCAGCATTCGCACCCCCGGGGCGACCTTGCGCCCGCGCAACACCTCGGCCACCGCGCGCAGGTCTTCGATGCGACCATTGGTACACGAGCCGACGAACACCGCGTCGACGCTGATGTCGCGCATCGGCGTCCCGGGTCGAAGGTCCATGTACGCCAAGGCTTTCTCGGCGGCCTGTCGCTCGCCATCATCGCCGATCAGGTCGGGGTCGGGCACGGCGGCGTCCAGCGGCACCCCCTGGCCGGGGTTGGTCCCCCACGTGACGAACGGGCTCAGCGAGGCCGCGTCGAGATAGACCTCGGTGTCGAAGGTGGCGCCGGGGTCGGTGCGCAGCTGCCGCCAGTACTCGACGGCGGCATCCCATCGCGCGCCGGTGGGCGCGTGCGGGCGCCCACGCAGGAACTCGTAGGTGGTCTCGTCCGGCGCCACCATGCCCGCCCGGGCCCCGGCCTCGATGCTCATGTTGCAGACCGTCATCCGGCCTTCCATCGACAGCGATTCGATGGCGCTGCCCCGGTATTCGATGACGTGACCCTGCCCACCGCCGGTGCCGATCTTTGCGATCAGCGTAAGGATGACGTCCTTGGCGGTCACACCGGCGGGCAGCGCGCCGTCGACATTGACCGCCATCGTCTTGAAGGGGCGCAACGGCAGGGTCTGCGTGGCCAGCACGTGTTCGACCTCCGAGGTGCCAATTCCCATGGCCAGCGCGCCAAATGCGCCGTGCGTTGACGTGTGACTGTCGCCACAGACGATCGTCATGCCCGGCTGGGTGAGGCCCAATTGCGGACCGACGACATGCACGATGCCCTGATCGATGTCGCCCATCGGGTAGAGCAGGACGCCGAATTCGGCGCAGTTGCGCCGCAACGTCTCGACCTGCGTGCGCGAGATCGGGTCGGCGATCGGCTTGTCGATGTCGACGGTGGGCACGTTGTGGTCCTCGGTGGCCAGCGTCAGGTCGGGGCGTCGCACTCCCCGGCCGGCCAGGCGCAGCCCGTCGAAAGCCT
This sequence comes from Mycobacterium interjectum, assembly GCF_900078675.2. Classification (GTDB taxonomy): domain Bacteria; phylum Actinomycetota; class Actinomycetes; order Mycobacteriales; family Mycobacteriaceae; genus Mycobacterium; species Mycobacterium interjectum. The sequence goes on along the minus strand of NZ_LT546237.1, from coordinate 30,685 downwards.
GCGGGCTGGTGACCTCGTGCACCAAATGCAGATCGATGTAGATCAGGTCCGGGGCGCCCGCCTGTTCTGATTCGCCCCCCCTCACCACAACGTGGTCGTCCCAGACCTTTTCGGCCAGGGTGCGCGGTCTGTCGGATCCCATCTCGCATTCGCCTCTGTTCGGTCTTTCGCAGTATCTCAGAATATGAGACGCTAGTATCTCGTTATGAGACAGCATAGCGGCATCGGCGTCCTGGACAAAGCGGTGGTCGTGCTGCACACGATCGCGGAATCCCCCTGCGGATTGGCCGAACTGTGCGAGCGAACCGGACTGCCGAGGGCCACCGCCTACCGGCTGGCCGCCGCCCTGGAAGTCCATCGGCTGCTCACGCGCGACGACGCGGGGCGTTGGGGATTGGGCCCGGCGGTCACCGAACTGGCGGCCCGGGTCAACGACCCGCTGCTGGCCGCGAGCGCGGCGGTGCTGCCCGCGTTGCGCGAGACCACCGGCGAGAGCATCCAGCTGTATCGCCGCGAGGGCACCTCGCGGGTCTGCGTGGCCGCCCTGGAACCGGCTGCGGGTCTTCGCGATACGGTTCCGGTCGGCGCACGCTTACCGATGACGGCGGGTTCCGGGGCCAAGGTGCTGCTCGCCTATGCCGACGCCGCCACTCAGAAGGCGGTGCTGCCGGCCGCGAAATTCACCGACCGGACACTGGCCGACGTGCGCCGGCGCGGCTGGGCGCAAAGCGTGGCCGAGCGCGAGCCCGGTGTGGCCAGCGTGTCGGCGCCGGTGCGCGACAACCGTGGTGTCGTCGTCGCGGCGATATCGGTGTCGGGACCCGTCGACCGGATCGGCCGGCGCCCCGGGGCCCGCTGGGCCGCCGATCTGTTGTCCGCCGCGGAAGCGCTCACCCGCCGGCTGTAGCTGCTCGCGGGGCGCTGCAGCGGGCCTGACACACTGACCGCCATGGGAACCAATCAGCGCGCGAGCATCGTCATGTCCGAAGACGAGATCGCCGACTTCGTCGTGAAGAGCCGCACCGGCACGCTGGCCACCGTCGGGCCCGACGGCCAGCCACACTTGACCGCGATGTGGTACGCCGTCGTCGACGGCGAGATCTGGCTCGAGACCAAGGCCAAGTCGCAGAAGGCGGTCAACCTCACCCGGGATCCCCGGGTGAGCTTCTTGATCGAGGACGGCGACACCTACGACACGCTGCGTGGAGTGTCCTTCGAGGGCGTCGCCGAGATCGTCGACGATCCGGACGTCGCGCACCGGGTGGGGGTCAGCGTGTTCGAGCGCTACACCGGGCCCTACACCGACGACATGAAGCCCTTCGTCGAGCAGATGATGAACAAGCGGGTCTGCGTGCGCATCGTCGCCCGCCGCGCCCGCTCGTGGGATCATCGCAAGCTCGGGTTGCCGCAGATGCCGGTGGGCGGATCGACCGCGCCGGCCGCGCTACGGACCGGCCAATAGATTTGTAGCCCCGATGGGATTCGAACCCACGCTACCGCCGTGAGAGGGCGGCGTCCTAGGCCGCTAGACGACGGGGCCAGAACCGATCCGAGCTGCCAGCATAGCTCACGCCAGAAAGGCGACCTAATCGCTGATCGTGCTGCGATATTGCTGGGGTACCAGGACTCGAACCTAGAATGGCTGAACCAGAATCAGCTGTGTTGCCAATTACACCATACCCCATTGGCGACCTAAAACAGCTGGTCACAACGTTTTTGCAGAGTGTCCTGCAACCGCTGCGGCCAACCGTGGACGGCCTTTGTAAACCGCAGTGCAGACTACCAAAAACCTAGACCGCACCGTCGCGCGCGGCCCGCAACCGCCGCAGGCTGCGGTCGCGGCCCAGCAGTTCCAGTGATTCGAACAACGGTGGGCTGATCGTCGTTCCCGTCGCGGCGACCCGGATCGGACCAAACGCCTTGCGCGGTTTGAGCCCCAGGTTGTCGATGAGCGCGGTCTTGAGGGCGTGCTCGATGTCTGCTGTGGTCCAGCCCGCCACGCCGTCCAGCGCGGTCAGTGCCGCGTCCAACACCGCGATGCCGTCCGCGCCCAGCTCCTTGGCGGCGGCCTTGGGGTCGATCGCGTATTCGTCGTCGTTGAGGAACTTCAGCAGGTCCCACGCGTCGGCGAGGACCACGATGCGCGTTTGCACCAGCTCGGCGGCCGTGGCGAATCCAGCGTCGTCGAGCGGAACCCGGTGGCCATGGGTGTCCAGGTACTCGCGCAGCCTGGCGGCGAAATCGCCGGCGTCCAGCATCCGGATGTGCTCGGCGTTCAGCGCGTCGGCCTTCTTCTGGTCGAACCGGGCCGGGTTGGAATTGACGTCGACGACGTCGAAAGCGGCCACCATTTCGTCGAGGCTGAACAGGTCGTGGTCGTCGGCGATCGCCCAGCCCAGCAGCGCAAGGTAATTCAGCAAACCCTCCGGGATGAAGCCCCGGTCGCGGTGGGCGAACAGGTTCGACTGCGGGTCGCGCTTGGAGAGCTTCTTGGTGCCCTCCCCCAATACCGTTGGCAAATGTGCGAATTGCGGGGTGCGCTCGGCGACCCCGATCCGGATCATCGCCTGATATAGGGCGAGCTGGCGCGGAGTCGACGGCAGCAGGTCCTCGCCGCGCAGGACGTGGGTGATCTTCATCAGCGCGTCGTCGACCGGGTTCACCAACGTGTACAACGGATCTCCCGTCGCGCGGGTGAGGGCGAAGTCGGGCACGCTGCCCGCCGCGAACGTGGTCGGTCCGCGCACCAGGTCGTCCCAGCTGAGGTCTTGATCGGGCATCCGCAGCCGCACCACCGGCTGACGGCCCTCGGCCAGAAACGCCGCGCGCTGTGAGTCGGTGAGCTGCCGGTCGAAGTTGTCGTAGCCCAGTTTGGGATTGCGCCCGGCGGCGATGTGGCGGGCCTCGACCTCCCCCGGCGTCGAGAAGGCGTAGTAGGCCTCCCCCGCCTCGAGCAGCCTGGCCACCACGTCGCGGTAGATCTCGGTGCGCTGCGACTGCCGGTATGGGCCGTAGGGTCCACCGACCTCGGGTCCCTCGTCCCAGTCGAGGCCGAGCCAGCGCAGCGCGTCGAGCAGCGCCAGGTAGCTTTCCTCGGTGTCGCGCTGGGCGTCGGTGTCCTCGATGCGAAAGACGAAGGTACCGCCGGTATGTCGGGCGTAGGCCCAGTTGAACAACGCGGTGCGGACCATCCCGACGTGCGGGGTGCCGGTCGGCGACGGGCAGAATCGGACTCGTACTGTCACGACTTTCCTTTGCGGACAACGGGATTGACGAGGCTGCCGATGCCCTCGATCGTGATGGAGACCGTGTCGCCGTCCTCGATGGGACCGACGCCGGCCGGTGTTCCGGTGAGGATGAGATCGCCCGGCAGCAGGGTCATCACCGCCGAGATCCACTCCACGATGGCGCCGACGTCGTGGATCATCAGCGAGGTGCGGCTGTGTTGCTTCACCTGGCCGTTGACCTCGGTGCGCAGTTCGAGGTCCGCCGGATCGACGTCGGTGACGATCCACGGCCCGACCGGGCAGAAGGTGTCATGGCCCTTGGCGCGAGTCCATTGGCCGTCGGCCTGTTGTTGGTCGCGCGCCGACACATCGTTGCCGATGGTGTAGCCAAGGATGCTGTCGGCGGCCTGGGCGGCGGGCACGTCCTTGCACGGGCGGCCGATGACCGCGGCCAGCTCGCCCTCGAAGTGCACGGGTGAGGCGTTGGCGGGCAACCGGATCGGCACATTCGGCCCGATGATCGCGGTGTTGGGTTTGAGGAAGATGATCGGATCCGGCGCCGCCGGGCCCGTCGCGAAGCCGCTCATCTCGGCGATGTGATCGGCGTAGTTCTTGCCGACGCAGACCACCTTGCCGGCCAATATCGGCGCCAGCAGCCGCACGTCGGCCAACGGCCACGAGCGGCCGGTGAAGTTTGGCGTGCCGAACGGGTGCTCGGCGATCTCCCGCGCGATCATCCCGGCGGGATCTTGCAGTTCGCCCTCGATGCTGACGAAGGCGACACCGTCCGGGCTGGCGATTCGACCAAGGCGCATTCGTTGCAGCCTAGTAGCCGTTTTCAGAGTTACCGCGGCCGGTGTCGGCCCTGTGCAAGCATGGATTGATGCCGACGGGCGACGCCACGCTCAGCGCGGGAGCGCGCTGGACGGTGATGCTCGTCGCGCTGTTTGTGACGGCCAGTTCCTTCCTCTTCATCAACGGCATCGCCTTCCTGATCCCGTCGCTCGAGGACCGGCGCGGAATTCAACTGACCGAGGCCAGTCTGCTGTCGTCGATGCCCAGCTTGGGCATGGTGGTCACGCTGATCGGATGGGGCTACGTCCTGGACCGCGTGGGCGAGCGGGTCGTGCTGACCACGGGTTCGGCGTTGACCGCGGGTGCGGCCTACGCGGCGGCATCGGTCCATTCGATGGTCTGGATGGGCGTCTACCTGTTTGTCGGTGGCATGGCCGCGGCGAGCTGCAACACCGCCGGTGGTCGTTTGGTGGCGGGCTGGTTCCCGCCGCAGCAACGGGGGCTGGCGATGGGCATCCGCCAGACCGCACAACCGCTGGGGATCGCCGTGGGCGCGTTGGTGATGCCCGAGTTGGCCGAGCGCGGTCCCCATGGGGGGCTGATGTTTCCGGCGTTCGTGTGCAGCGCGGCGGCGGTGGCCAGCACGGTCGGCGTCGTCAACCCGCCGCGCAAATCCCGGAAGACGGCCACTCGATCGGAGCTGGCCAGCCCGTATCGCGGATCCTCGGTGCTATGGCGCATCCACGCGGTCGCGGGCCTGCTCATGATGCCGCAGACGGTGACGGTCACTTTCATGCTGGTCTGGCTGATCAACCACCACCACTGGTCGGTCGCGGCGGCAGGCGGCCTGGTCACCCTTTCGCAGCTGCTCGGCGCGGCGGGCCGCGTCGCGGTCGGCCGCTGGTCGGATCGGATCGGCTCGCGCATGCAACCCGTCGCCGTCATCGCCGCGGCCGCCGCGTTGACCCTGTTCCTGCTGGCGCTTTCGGACCTGGTGGATTCGCGGTTCGACATCGCGCTCATGGTCGCGATCTCGGTGATCGCGGTGCTCGACAACGGGCTGGAGGCGACCGCCATCACCGAATTCGCCGGATCGTTCTGGAGCGGGCGCGCGCTGGGCATCCAGAACACCACCCAGCGGGTGGTGGCGGCCGTCGGCCCCCCGCTGTTCGGTGTGCTGATCAGCGCGGCGAAGTATCCGCCGGCATGGGCGCTGTGCGGGCTGTTCCCCCTGGCGGCCGTGCCGTTGGTGCCGATCCGGTTGTTGCCGCCCGGCTTGGAAACTAGAGCGCGGCTGCGATCCGTTCGCCGACTTCGCTGGTGGCGCGCCGTTCGTTCCCGCGAGTCGCCAGGTGATTCTCGACGGCACGGTCCACCCGGGCGGCGGCATCGTCCTCGCCGAGGTGGGCGAGCAGCAGTGCCACCGACATGATGGCCGCGGTGGGATCCGCGATGCCCTGGCCGGCGATGTCGGGTGCGCTGCCGTGCACCGGCTCGAACATCGACGGGTTGGTGCGGGTGGCGTCGATGTTTCCACTGGCGGCCAAGCCGATTCCGCCGCACACCGCCGCGGACAGGTCGGTGATGATGTCGCCGAACAGGTTGTCGGTGACGATCACGTCGAAGCGGCCGGGGTCGGTGACCATGAAGATGGTGGCCGCGTCGACGTGTTGGTAGGCCACCTCGACGTCGGGATACTCCTCGCCGACCTCGGCCACGATCCGCGACCACAGCTTCCCCGCGAACGTCAGCACGTTGTTCTTGTGCACCAGCGTCAAGTGCTTGCGGCGCAACATCGCCCGTTCGAACGCGTATTGCACCACCCGACGCACGCCGAACGCGGTGTTCAGGCTCACCTCGGTGGCCACTTCGTGCGGCGTTCCGGCGCGGATCGCGCCGCCGTTGCCGGTGTAGGGCCCCTCGGTGCCCTCGCGGACCACGACGAAGTCGATGTCGGGGTTTCCCGCGAGCGGGCTGCTCACCCCGGGATACAACCGACCCGGCCGCAGGTTCACGTGGTGATCCAGCTCAAAACGCAGGCGCAGCAACAGACCTCGCTCCAGCACGCCGCTGGGCACCGAGGGATCGCCGACGGCTCCGAGCAGGATGGCGTCGTGCGCACGCAATTCGGCGAGCACCGAGTCCGGCAGCAACTCGCCGGTGGCGCGGAAACGGCGGGCGCCGAGGTCGTAGCCGGTCTTCTCCACGCCCGGCACCACGGCGTCAAGGACTTTGACGGCCTGCGCCACCACCTCCGGCCCGATGCCGTCGCCGCCGATCACCGCGAGCTTCACGACAAGTTGACCACTTCGAGCTTCTTGGCGCTCACCGCGGCCGCGATCGCCGACCGCACATCCTCGGGCACGTCTTGGTCGACTCGCAGCAGGATCGTCGCGAACGGGCCCTCGGCGTCCTCGGACAGTTGGGCCGCGTGGATGTTCACCCCGGCTCCACCGAGCAGGGTGCCGATCTTGCCCAACGCCCCCGGCTGGTCGACGTAGTGGACGATCAGGTTGGTGCCTTCGGCGCGCAGGTCGAAGTGGCGCCCGTTGATCTGCACGATCTTCTGCACTTGCTGCGGCCCGGCCAGCGTGCCGGCGACGTTGACGGCCGCACCGTCGTGGGCGACGCCCCGCACGTCGACCATGCTGCGGTAGTTGGGGCTTTCCGAGGCCGTCGAGATCTCGGCCGAAACGCCGCGTTCGGCGGCCAGGGCCGGCGCGTTGACGAACGTCACCGGGCCCTCGACGACGGCCGAGAACAGCCCGCGCAGGGCCGAAAGCTTCAGCACCTCAACGTCTTCGGCGGCGAGCTCGCCGCGGACCTGCACCGACAACGACACCGGCGGCGAGTCGGACAGCGTGGCGACCAGCACGCCGAGCTTGCGCGCCAGGTCCAGCCAGGGTGCCACCTCCTCGTTGACCACGCCGCCGCCGACGTTGACCGCGTCGGGAACGAATTCGCCGGCCAGGGCCAGCCGCACGCTCTCGGCGACGTCGGTGCCGGCCCGGTCCTGGGCTTCGGCGGTGGACGCCCCCAGGTGCGGTGTGACCACCACCTGCGGCAGCTCGAAAAGCGGGCTGTCGGTGCAGGGTTCGGTGGAGAACACGTCGAGGCCGGCGGCGCGCACCTGCCCGCCGTTCACGGCTTCGGCCAGCGCCGCCTCGTCCACCAGGCCGCCGCGCGCCGCGTTGACGATGATGACGCCCGGTTTGGTCTTCGCCAGCGCCTCCTTGTCGATCAGGCCCGCGGTCTCCGGCGTCTTCGGCAGATGCACCGAGATGAAATCGGCCCGAGCCAGCAGGTCGTCCAGGGACAGCAGCTCGATGCCGAGTTGCGCGGCCCGGGCGGGCGCCACGTACGGGTCGTAGGCGACCACGTGGGTGCCGAAGGCCGCGATCCGTTGCGCGAACAACTGCCCGATCCGACCCAGCCCGACGACACCGACCGTCTTGCCGAAAATTTCGGTGCCCGAAAACTTCGACCGCTTCCAGGTGTGCTCGCGCAGCGTGGCATCGGCCGCGGGGATCTCACGCGCGGCGGACAGCAGCAGCGCCATCGCGTGTTCGGCGGCACTGTGAATGTTCGACGTGGGGGCGTTGACCACCAGCACCCCGCGGGCCGTGGCGGCGTCGACGTCGACGTTGTCCAGGCCGACCCCGGCGCGGGCCACGATCTTCAGCTTGGGAGCGGCGGCCAGCACCTCGGCGTCGACGGTGGTGGCCGACCGCACCAGCAGCGCGTCGGCCTCGGGCACGGCCGCCAGCAGCTTCGGCCGGTCGGGCCCGTCGACCCAGCGCACCTCGACCTGGTCCCCCAGGGCGGCGACGGTTGATTCGGCGAGTTTGTCGGCAATGAGTACAACAGGCAGAGTCACGCGGCCAGCCTATCGGCTGTAATTGACCGGTGGACGTCACCGTCGTCGGCAGCGGGCCCAACGGCCTCACCGCGGCCGTCATCTGCGCCCGCGCGGGCCTGAAAGTGCAGGTCGTCGAGGCGCAGCCGACGTTCGGCGGCGGCGCCCGCACCGCCGCCGACAGCGAATTCCCAGGAGTCTCACACGATGTGTGCTCGGCGGTTCACCCGCTGGCGTTGGCGTCGCCGTTCTTCGCCGAGTTCGACCTGCCCGCGCGGGGCGTGCGGCTGGCGGTCCCGGAGATTTCCTATGCCAACCCGCTGCCGGGCCGCCCGGCCGCCATCGCCTACCGGGATCTGGCGCGCACCTGCGCCGAGCTGGAGCACGGCGCGTCCTGGCGGCGGCTGCTGGGCCCGTTCGTCGAGGATCCCGCCGGCGTAGTCGACTTCGTGTTGAGCGACAAGCGCTCGGTGCCCGGACATCCCGTCACCGCCCTGCGAGTGGTGTTGCGGATGCTCGAGCAAGGCACGCCGCTCTGGGGGATGCTGCACGGAGAGGACGCCCGCGCGTTGCTCAGCGGCGTGGCCGCCCATGCAGTTGCGCCGATGCCGTCGGTAACCACCTCTGCGCTCGGCATGATGCTTGCGATCCTGGCCCACGCCGGTGGCTGGCCCGTTCCGGTCGGTGGCAGCCAGGCGATTACCGACGCACTGCTGCACGACTTCACCTCCCACGGTGGCGAATTGGTGCTCAACGAGCCGGTCACAAGCCCCCCGCCGGGAGTGGTGATCTACGACACGCCGGCCAGGGCGCTGCTGGACATCTACTGCGACGCACTGCCCCCGAGGTATGTAAAGACGTTGCGACGCTTGCGAACCGGTGCCAGTGTCACCAAGGTCGACTTCGTGCTGTCCGATGCCATCCCCTGGACGGACGATCGCCTGTCCGCGACGGCGATGTTCCACCTCGGCGGGACGCGCGGACGGATGGCGCTTGCCGAAGCCGAGGTCGCCGCGGGGCGGCATGCCGAATGGCCGATGATCCTGGCGGCGACGCCCCACGTGGCGGACCCGAATCGAGTTGACGCACAAGGGCATAGACCGTTCTGGACGTACGTCCACGTGCCTCACGATTCATCGCAGGATCAGACCGAGACAGTGCTGGGGATCGTTGAACGATCCGCACCCGGGTTCCGCGATGTCGTATCCGCTGTTCGGTGCGTGCCCGCTTCCAGATTGGCCGAGCACAACGCCAATCTAGTCGGCGGCGACATCACCGGCGGCGGCAACAGCGCCTGGCGCGCCGTGGCGGGGCCGACGCTGCGGTTGAACCCGTGGAGCACCCCGATCCCGAAGGTCTACCTGTGCTCGGCAGCGACCCCACCCAACGGCGGTGTGCACGGCATGTGCGGCTACTACGCCGCCCGCACGATGCTGCGCCGCGAATTCGGCCTGGGCATGCCTACGCTGGCTCCATGACCAAACTCGCGATCATCTACTACTCGGCCACCGGTCATGGCACCTCGATGGCCCAGCGCGTCGCCGCGGCGGCCGAGTCGGCCGGCGCCGAGGTCCGCCTTCGGCACGTCGCCGAAACCCACGACCCGGCATCGTTCGCCCACAACCCGGCGTGGACCGCTAACTACGAAGCGACCAAGGACCTCCCGGCGGCCACCGCCGACGACATCGTGTGGGCGGACGCGGTGATCTTCGGCTCCCCGACCCGCTTCGGTTCGCCCGCAGCGCAATTGCGCGCCTTCCTCGACTCGCTGGGTGGGCTGTGGGCGCAGGGCAAGCTCGCGGACAAGGTGTACGCGGCCTTCACGTCGTCCAACACGCTGCACGGCGGCCAGGAGACCACCCTGCTGGCGCTGTACATCACCTTGATGCATTTCGGCGGCATCATCGTGCCGCCGGGTTACACCGATCCGGTCAAGTTCGTCGACGGCAACCCGTACGGCGTGAGCCTGGTGTCCACCCACGACAACATCCACGAATTCGATGACGCCACCAACAACGCCCTGGACCACCTGGCGCGCCGGGTGGTCCGTACGGCCGGCCGCCTCCGCGACACATAAACGTTTGCGACGACACGAAAACCGTAGCAGCGGTTTATGTTTCGAGGCAGGCGGCTGACCCTTACGCCGTCTCGGTGATCGGGCGGTCCACCCAGCTCATCAGGTCGCGCAGCTTCTTGCCGGTGACCTCGATGGGGTGCTCGGCGTTCTCCTTGCGCAGCTGCTCGAGTTGCTTGTTGCCGCCCTCGACGTTGGCGACCAGCTTCTTGACGAAGTCGCCGTTCTGGATGTCGCGCAGGATCTCCCGCATCCGGTCCTTGGTGCCTTCGTCGATGACGCGAGGACCCGACAGGTAGCCGCCGAACTCGGCGGTGTCGGACACCGAGTAGTTCATCCGGGCGATGCCGCCCTCGTACATCAGGTCGACGATCAGCTTGAGCTCGTGCAGCACCTCGAAGTACGCCATCTCCGGCGGGTAGCCCGCCTCGACCATGATGTCGAAACCGGCCTTCACCAGTTCCTCTGTGCCGCCGCACAACACGGCCTGCTCACCGAACAGGTCGGTTTCGGTCTCGTCCTTGAAGGTGGTCTTGATGACGCCGGCCCGGGTGCCGCCGATCGCCTTGGCGTACGACAGCGCCAGCGCCTCGCCCTGCCCGGTCGGGTCCTGCTCGACCGCGATCAGACAGGGCACGCCCTTGCCGTCGACGAACTGGCGGCGCACCAGGTGGCCGGGTCCCTTGGGGGCGACCATCGCGATGGTGACGTCGGCGGGCGGCTTGATCAGGCCGAAGTGGATGTTGAGCCCGTGACCGAAAAACAAAGCGTCGCCGGCCTTCAGGTTGGGCTCGATGTCGTTTTTGAAGATGTCGGCCTGAGCGGTGTCGGGCGCCAACAGCATGATGACGTCGGCCCACTTGGCAACCTCCGCGGGGGTGTCGACGTCCAGGCCCTGCTCGGACACCTTGGGCCGCGACTTGGAACCCTCCTTGAGCCCGACGCGCACCTGCACGCCGGAGTCGCGCAGGCTCAGCGAGTGCGCGTGCCCCTGACTGCCGTATCCGATGACGCCGACCTTGCGGCCCTGGATGATCGTCAGGTCCGCGTCGTCGTCGTAGAACATCTCTAATGCCACGGTTGAATATCTCCTTTGTCTACTTGGCGGTGCCCATGCCGCGCGGACCGCGGGACAGCGACACCATTCCGGATTGGGCGATTTCGCGGATGCCGAACGGCTCCAGCACGCGCAGGAACGCCTCGATCTTGCCGCGGTCACCGGTGGCCTCGATGGTCAGCGATTCCGGTGACACGTCGATCACCTTGGCGCGGAACAGGTTCACCGCTTCGATCACCTGACTGCGGCTGCCGGCGTCGGCGCGCACCTTGATCAGGGACAACTCTCGCGACACCGAGTTGTCGTCGTCCTGCTCGATGATCTTGATCACGTTGATCAGCTTGTTGAGCTGCTTGGTGATCTGCTCGAGCGGCGTCTCCTCGGCGGAGACCACGATCGTCATGCGCGACATGTCCTTCTGCTCGGTCGCGCCGACCGCCAGCGACTCGATGTTGAAGCCGCGCCGGGAGAACAGCGCCGCCACCCGCGCGAGCACACCGGGTTTGTCCTCGACCAGCACCGACAGCGTGTGCGTTCTGGTGTGCATCAGGCGTGCCCTTCGGTTTCGTCGTCGAACAGCGGGCGAATGCCGCGGGCGGCCTGGATCTCGTCGTTGCTGGTGCCGGCGGCCACCATCGGCCACACCTGCGCGTCGGCACCGACGATGAAGTCGATCACCACCGGGCGGTCGTTGATCGCGCGCGCCGCCTTGATCACGTCGACGACGTCTTCCGCACGCTCGCAACGCAATCCGACGCAACCCAGCGCCTCGGCGAGCTTGACGAAGTCGGGGATGCGGTGCGAGTGCGTCGCCAGGTCGGTCTGCGAATAGCGCTCCTGATAGAACAGCGTCTGCCACTGGCGCACCATGCCCAGGTTGCCGTTGTTGATCAGCGCCACCTTGATCGGCGCGCCCTCGATCGCGCAGGTGGCCAGCTCCTGATTGGTCATCTGGAAGCAGCCGTCCCCGTCGATCGCCCACACCTCGGCGTCGGGGCGGGCGATCTTGGCGCCCATGGCCGCGGGAATGGCGAAGCCCATGGTGCCCAGCCCGCCGGAATTGAGCCAGGTGCGCGGCTTCTCGTAGGAGATGAACTGCGCGGCCCACATCTGGTGCTGACCGACACCGGCGACGTACACGGCGTCCGGGCCGGCGATCTCGCCCAGCTTCTCGATGACGTACTCGGGGCTGAGGCTGCCGTCGCTCTGCGGCCCGTAGCTCAACGGGTAGGTGGACTGGACGCCGTTCAGGTAGGCCCACCAGTCGGTCATCTCGATGTTGCCGGGGATGTCGTGGTGGCGCAGCATCCCGATGAGGTCGGTGATGACGGCCTTGACGTCGCCGACGATCGGCACGTCGGCGTGCCGGTTCTTGCCGATCTCGGCCGGGTCGATGTCGGCGTGGATGACCTTGGCCTCCGGGGCGAAGGAGTCGAGCTTTCCGGTCACCCGGTCGTCGAATCGGGTGCCCAGCGCGATCAGCAGGTCGCTGCGCTGCAGGGCCGCCACCGCGGCCACCGTGCCGTGCATGCCGGGCATGCCCATGTGCTGCGGATGGCTGTCCGGGAAGGCGCCGCGCGCCATCAGCGTGGTGACCACCGGGATGCCGGTCAGCTCGGCCAGCTCGCGCAGCTGCTCGGTCGCCTCGCCGCGGATGACCCCGCCGCCGACGTAGAGCACCGGTTTGTGCGCGGCCGCGATCAGCTTGGCGGCCTCGCGGACCTGCCGGTTGTGCGGCTTGGTGTTCGGCTTGTAGCCGGGCAGGTCCATGCGGGGCGGCCAGCTGAACGTGCACTGGCCCTGCAGCACGTCCTTGGGGATGTCGACGAGCACCGCTCCGGGACGGCCCGAGGCGGCGATGTGGAACGCCTCGGCCAGCACCCGCGGGATGTCGTCGCCGGAACGCACCAGGAAGTTGTGCTTGGTGATCGGCATCGTGATGCCCGAGATGTCGGCCTCCTGGAAGGCGTCGGTCCCGATCAGCCCGCGCCCGACCTGACCGGTGATGGCGACGACGGGGATCGAGTCCATCTGGGCGTCCGCCAGCGGCGTCACCAGATTGGTGGCGCCGGGACCCGAGGTCGCCATGCAGACCCCGACCTTGCCGGTGGCGTGCGCGTACCCGCTGGCCGCGTGGCCGGCGCCCTGCTCGTGGCGAACCAGCACGTGGCGCAGCTTTTTCGAGTCGAACAGCGGGTCGTACACCGGCAGCACAGCGCCGCCGGGAATCCCGAAGATCACCTCGACGTCGAGTTCCTCCAACGACCGGATCACCGATTGCGCACCGGTAAGTTGCTCCGGCCCAACGCGTTTCGGCTGTGCCGCCGGCGCCTTTGCGGCGGGTTTCACGGCGTCGGTGGCGACGCTGGCCGCGTCAGGCGGCCTCGGTGATTGTGGCTTGGTGGGTGCGCTCACTGTCGTCCTCGCCCTCTTGTCCCGTCTGGTCACGCTTCGTTATGTCTGGTTGCCGCGCAAGAAAAAACCCCCGTCAGCTCGGCCGCTGAACGAGGGTTGCGCGTTGGTGCCGGATAGCTTCACATGCCGAAGAGCTGGTCAGCCACCAACGCGCTGACTAAGTACTACGAGCATTCCGGGCTTTCCGGCGGTGTCCATAGCGTCCGACGGTAGCCTTCGCACAGCTCAGGAGTCAAATCCGGGTCCGGTGTGCGGCCCGGGCCGCCGGTGAAAGGATGCTCGGGTGCCTACCGATTCCCCCGTGGTGATCAAGGTGTCGCCGATGGCCCAATTCGCCGTCGGGTTCTTCACCCTCGGCCTGCTGATACCGGTGCTGGCCTGGCCGGTGTGCGCGCCGCTGCTGATCATCCCGGTCGTGTTGTCCGCGTTGATCATCCGGCTGCGGACGGTCGCCGACGGGCAGGGCGTGACCGTCCGGACCCTGCTCGGCAGCCGGGCGGTGCGCTGGGAAGAGATCGAGGGACTGCGCTTTTCCCGCGGGTCCTGGGCGCGCGCACGCCTCAAAAGCGGCGCGGAGCTGCGCTTGCCCGCCGTCACCTTCGCGACGCTGCCGCAGCTGACCGAGGCCAGCTCGGGGCGGGTGCCCAATCCCTACCGATGAGGGTCAGGCGATCGGGTTGACCCCGTTGAGCAGCACCCACACCGCGACGCCGGCGGCGATGCCGGCCAGCAGGGCCACGAACGACCCGATGAACGGCCGGTGCGCCCAACCCCGGTTCGCGTCGAGGCCGTAGCGGCCCGGTCCGCACAGCACGACCGCGGCGGCGAGGACGATCAGGGTGATCTGGTATTCGTGTCCCTGCGGCAGGAAGTACGAGAACGCGTGTGAACGGGAGCCTCCCGAAACGGTGGCCAGCAGTTCGTTGATCAGGAACGCCAGCGCGCCCGCCGCGGCTATCGGGGTGAACAGTCCCAATATCAGCAGCACGGCGGCCACGATCTCACCGCCCGCGCTCACGTAGGCGAGGATGTCGGCGTGCTGGTAGCCGACGTCGGACAGCGAATTCTTGAGCCCGGTCAATCCCCCGCCGCCCCACCAGCCGAACAGCTTCTGCAGCCCGTGGGCGCCGAGCACCACGCCCAGCCCGACCCGCAACACCAGCAAACCCAGGTGTTGGGTGCCGCGCCTGCCGACCTCGCGATGCCGCTCGTCGTCGGGCTCCGCGTCGATCTGGGCCGGCTCGGTGGCCGAGATCGGCGCCGCCTGCGCCACCGCCGCCGGCTGGACGTACGGCAGGGGTTCCTGCTGGTCGAGCAGGTGGTATCCGCCCGCGCCCGGCCCGGCGTGCTGGTTGGGGTCCTGGTAGGGGATGACCGTGGTGGTTCCGAAATCGCCCGGGTACCCGACCGGCGTCAGGTCATCCTCGGGGTCGACCAGGCGCGCCGAAGCGGGGCGCCCGGGGATCGGCTCCGGGGCTTCGCCCGGCCGCTGCCAAGGTGCGTCATTCGATTGACTGGTCACGGGTGTCAGGGTAAGGGCAAAAGGGCCCGAATCGGGGATTTGAGCGGCGCTTTCGCCGGTTAGTCCGCCAAATCGGCCCGAATCGGTCAAAAATGGCCTTCCCGCGCGTGCGCAACTGGCGAAAACGGTGAAATCGGCGCTCCACCGGCGGCGCGTGCGCAGCCGGACACGGGCAGGCGTGTGGCGGCGGTGCGCGCACAGTCCGTAGCCTGTCGATCATGCGGATACGGGGCTCGGTTCGCGGCGTGGTGGCCGCGCTCTCCGCGCTGGTGCTGGTCGCGAGCGGGTGCGCGCGGTTCAACGACGCCCAGTCCCAACCGTTCACGACCAACCCAGAACTCAAGCCCCAGCCGAGCTCCACGCCGCCCCCGCCCCCGCCGCTGCCGCCGACGCCGTTCCCCAAGGCCTGCCCGGCGCCGGGGGTCATGCAGGGCTGCCTGGAGAGCACCAGCGGCCTGATCATGGGCCCCGACAGCAAAACCGCGCTGGTCGCCGAGCGCACCACCGGCGCCGTCAAGGACATCTCCGTCAGCGCCGAGCCGAAGGTGAAGACGGTCATCCCGGTCGACCCTTCCGGTGACGGCGGCCTGATGGACATCGTGCTGTCGCCGACCTATCAGCAAGACCGGCTGATGTACGCCTACATCAGCACGCCCACCGACAATCGGGTGATCCGGGTGGCCGACGGGGACATCCCGAAGGACATCCTGACCGGGATCCCCAAGGGCGCCACCGGAAACACCGGTGCCCTGATCTTCACCAGCCCCACCACGCTGGTGGTGATGACCGGCGACGCCGGCAACCCGGCGCTGGCCGCCGACCCCAAGTCGCTGGCCGGCAAGGTGCTGCGCATCGAGCAGCCGACCACCATCGGCCAGGCGCCGCCGACGACCGCGCTGTCCGGCGTCGGCTCCGCCGGCGGCATGTGCATCGACCCCGTCGACGGCTCGCTCTACGTCGCCGACCGCACCCCCACCGCGGATCGCTTGCAGCGCATCACCAAGACCTCGGAGGTCTCCACGGTGTGGACGTGGCCGGACAAGCCCGGCGTGGCCGGCTGCGCGGCGATGGACGGGACCGTGCTGGTGAACCTGATCAACACCAAGCTGACGGTCGCGGTGCGGCTCGCGCCGTCGACGGGCGCGGTCACCGGCGAACCCGACGTCGTCCGCAAGGACACCCACGCCCACGCGTGGGCGCTGCGGATGTCGCCGGACGGAAACGTCTGGGGCGCAACGGTGAACAAGACCGCCGGGGACGCCGAGAAGTTCGACGACGTGGTGTTCCCGCTGTTCCCGCAGGGCGGCGGCTTCCCGCGGAACAACGACGACAAGACCTAGACGGGCCCGTCGAGGGTGAACCTGATGCCGTACTTGCGCGGCTCGGCGGCCGGCCTGTGCAGGACGAACCGCTCCGGCGCCTCGTGGCCGGGTTCGAGGTCGTCCAGGTCGGAAAGGTAAAGCACGTCTTCGTAGGCCTCCGGTACCCATCCGGCGACGGGTTCCACGATGTAGGCCACGTGATCCGCGATATCGATCCAGTGCGCGGTCCTCCCGACGAACCACGCGATCGCCTCGTCGAGGATCGGCATCTCGTTGGGGCCGGCGCGCCACGAGCAGTGGCCGAATTTGTCGGTTCCCTCGTCCGTCTCGCGGTCGAACAGCTCGGCGAGGGCCACCTGGTGTTGGGCCAGCACGTGCACCGCCAGGTGCCCGGATCGGCGCGCCGCGTCGCAGGTGGCGCTGCTGCGCGGGATCACCACCATGAAACTCGGGGGCCGCACGCTGGTCTGAGTGGCGAAACTGATCAGGCAACCCGAGGGCTGACCCTCGGTCTGGGTGGTCACGACGAACACCGGGCCGTCCAGTATTGCCATCAGGTCGTCGAACACATCACCATCATGGGTCCGCACNAAAACACTTTTTGCCCCCCCTATTTCCGTGGGGTCGGCTCGCGGCGGTGCCGGTCAGCCCTGGCCGCAGGCGGCCAGGACGAGTTCGCGCACCCGCGCCGCGTCGGCCTGTCCGCGGGTGGCCTTCATCACCGCGCCGACGATCGCGCCGGCCGCGGCCACCTTGCCGCCACGGATCTTTTCGGCGACATCAGGATTGGCGGCCAGGGCCTCGTCGACGGCGGCCTGCGTCACCGAGTCGTCGCGCACCAGCGCCAGACCGCGCGCGGTCATCACCTGCTCGGGTTCGCCCTCCCCGGCGAGCACGCCCTCGACCACCTGGCGGGCCAACTTGTTCGACAGCTTGCCCTCGTCGACCAGCGCGATCACCGCGGCGACCTGGGCCGGGGTGATGGCCAGCTCGTCCAACTCGACGCTCGCCTCGTTGGCCTTCTGCACCAAGAAGTTTCCCCACCAGGCGCGGGCCTGCTCGCTCGACGCGCCGTGCTTGACCGTCTGGATCACCAAATCGACGGCGCCGGCATTGACGAGGTCGCGCATCACCTCGTCGGACACGCCCCACTCCTCCTGGATCCGCTTGCGGCTCAACCACGGCAGCTCGGGGATGGTCTGCCGCAATTGTTCGACGAGCTCGCGGCTGGGCGCGACGGGCTCCAGGTCGGGCTCGGGAAAGTAGCGATAGTCCTCGGCGGTCTCCTTGGTGCGGCCCGGGCTGGTGTAGCCGGATTCGTGAAAGTGCCTGGTTTCCTGGGTGATCCGGCCGCCGGAGGACAGGACGGCGCCCTGGCGCTGCATTTCGTAGCGCACCGCGACCTCGACGCTTTTGAGCGAGTTGACGTTCTTGGTTTCGGTGCGGGTTCCGAACTCCGTTGTCCCCGTCGGCATCAGCGACACGTTGGCGTCACAACGCATCGAGCCCTGATCCATCCGGACGTCCGATACGTCCAACGCGCGCAACAGGTCTCGCAGCGCGGTGACATAGGCCCGGGCGATCTGCGGGGCCCGCGCACCGGCACCCACGATCGGCTTGGTGACGATCTCGATCAGCGGAACGCCGGCACGGTTGTAGTCGATCAGCGACGTCGTCGCGCCGTGGATGCGGCCGGTCTCGCTGCCGATGTGGGTCAGCTTGCCGGTGTCCTCTTCCATGTGCGCCCGCTCGATCTCCACCCGCCAGCTGCTGCCGTCTTCCAGCGGCGCCTCCAGGTAGCCGTTGATGGCGATGGGCTCGTCGTACTGCGAAATCTGGTAGTTCTTCGGCATGTCCGGGTAGAAGTAGTTCTTCCGCGCGAAGCGGCACCAGGGCACGATCTCGCAATTCAGCGCCAGCCCGATCCGGATCGCCGACTCCACCGCCGCCCTGTTGAGCACCGGCAGCGAACCGGGCAGCCCGAGGCACACCGGGCAGACCTGGGTATTGGGTTCGGCGCCGAACGTGGTGGAGCAGCCGCAGAACATCTTGGTCGCGGTGGACAGCTCGACATGCACCTCGAGGCCGAGCACCGGGTCGAAGCGCGCGATGACCTCGTCGTATTCCATCAGGTCCGCGGCGGCAACAGTCATGCCGTCGATCGTAGTGGTGATCGCGAGGGCGCCGCTCAGCGCCCGTGTGGCGCTCGCCGGGCCCCTAACCGGAGGTTTGGCTGCGCGCCTTGGTCGGGAAACATGTCGGCGATCGCGGCCGCCATCTCCAGGTAGCTGCGCCTGCTGTCCTTGCTCAGGCGATCCAAACCGATCTCCTTGCCGTCGTGCACATGCCGGTCGAAGGGCAGCACGACGGTCGCCGCGACGCGGTTGGACAACAGATCGAGCTCCTTGGCGGCCACCACGCCGACCCTGCCCGCCTCGACGTGGTTGATCGCGAGCACTGTCGAGCTCAACAATCGCTGATAACCGTTGTTGCGCAACAAGTCAAGCGTCGTCTTGGTCTTCCGTATCGCGTCGATGGACGTGCTGGTGACCACCACGAGCGCCCGGGCCTCCGGCAGGACGGCGTCCATCACGGCCGAGTTGACCGCCTTGACGCAGTCCACCAACAACACCGAATAGTGCTTGCGCAGAACCGAAAATGCCTTGCCCACGTCGTGCCGCTCCAGCCGCCAGTCGGTGCGCGCATAGTCCGGCAGCCCGAGAACTTCGAGCCCGAAGCTGTTCTTGTAGGTGTGTGCCCGCACGTCCGAATACCGCGTGGCGGCGTCGTTTCGGAGCAGATCGGCCATGCTCAGCGGGTTCCGGCGACCGTGGCGCTCCGCCAAGTCGCCGGCGTCGATGTCCACGGCGACAACCCGGTCGTCGCGCACGGCGGCGAAGGTCGAGCCCAGCGCCTCGACCACCACGGTCTTGCCGACACCGCCCTTGAGGTTGAGCACGGCGATAGGGAACGCACCGCCGACGGGCGTGCGGATGCGGTCCCGCAACCCCCGTTCGTACGCCGAGGCTTTGCCCGGGCCGACGTTGATCCCGGTAAGCCGGCGGATCAGGTCGCGCCAGTTGAACCTCGCGGAGTCGTCAGGCTCCGCCTGGTCGAGGCCGTCGAGCGCCATCCCGCCGACCGCCAACTCGGGGCGAGGCCGCGGTGGGACGCGCCGCGCCGGGGCGGGCTTGGTGGGCGGGGGTTGCGGCACTGTGGGCGATACCGCATCGGCGTTGGCGCGCCAGTCCGGCGGCGGCCGCTGACGGCCCGGC
>NZ_LT546237.1:797-10436 GCF_900078675.2 Mycobacterium interjectum | reverse complement strand
GCCACCGCCTGGTCGACGGCCGCCGCGGCCGCCAGCGCCGCGTCGGGCGCCACGTGCAAAAACGCGTGGTAGCGGTCGTCGGTCGCCTCGATCCGGTCCAGGCAGGCCCGGGTGATTTCCGTGGAGGAAAGCTCCTTTGCGGCGACCCGGGCGGCCAGCGTCGCGGCGTCGGAGCGGACGATCTCGGTCACTCGGCGTCCCCCAGGATCTGCGGCACGGCGAAGCGGCCGTCGACGGCTTCGGGCGCTTCGGCCAGCGCCTCGGCCTGCGTCAGGCACGGCGTCATTTCGTCGGGGCGGGTGACGTTGACGTCCTTGAGGGGGTTGTCGGTCGGTTCGACGCCGGTGACGTCGACGGCCTGAATCTGGCTGACGTGGGTCAGGATGGCGTCGAGTTGGCCGGCGAAGCTGTCCAGCTCGCCATCGGTCAGCGCCAGCCGGGCCAGCCGGGCGNCGCTGACGGCCCGGCGGGCCCGCGGGCCCCGCCGATGCGGGCGGCTGCTGAACGATTCCGCGAAGCGAACCGCGGTTGCTCATACGTCCCGGTATAACCGCTTCGAACTGGCAGAAAACCACCAATGTCGCGCCCAGCGCCGCGAGCTGCACGATTCGGCGGCAAATTCAGGCGGTCGTCAAGTGGGAGCCACCGATTGTTTGCCAACGGGTCGCCGCCCAGCCGATCAGCCGATCAGCCGAAGAAGGCCGCCGCGTCGTCATAGCGGCTTTCGGGCACCAGCTTGAGCTGGCGCGTCGCGTCCGCCAGCGTCACCCGCCCGATGTCCTGGCCGCGCAGCGAGACCATCTGGCCGTACTCCCCGGCATGGGCGGCGTCGGCCGCGTTGACGCCGAACCGGGTGGCCAGCACTCGGTCGTAGGCCGTCGGAGTGCCGCCCCGCTGGACGTGGCCCAGCACGGTCACCCGGACCTCCTTGTTGATCCGCGTCTCGACCTCGGCGCCCAGCTGCGCCGCCACGCCGGTGAAGCGTTCATGGCCGAACTCGTCAATTCCGCCTTCCCGCAAACTGATTGAGCCGGCCACCGGCTTGGCGCCCTCGGCGACCACGCAGATGAAGTGCGAATCCCCGCGCTGGAAGCGACGTTTCACCAGGCGGCACACCTCCTCGACGTCGAAGGGCTGCTCGGGGATCAGCGTCATGTGCGCGCCGGACGCCAGCCCGGCGTTCAACGCGATCCATCCCGCATGCCTGCCCATCACCTCCACCAGCATCACCCGCTGGTGGGATTCGGCCGTGCTGTGCAACCGATCGATGGCGTCGGTGGCCACGGTCAGCGCGGTGTCGTGGCCGAAAGTCACGTCGGTGCAATCGATGTCGTTGTCGATGGTCTTGGGCACACCCACGACGGGAACATTTTCTTCCGACAGCCAGTGCGCGGCCGTGAGCGTGCCCTCGCCGCCGATCGGGATCAACACGTCGATGCCGTTGTCGTCCAGCGTTTGCTTGATCTGGTTCAGCCCGGCGCGAAGCTTGTCCGGGTGCACGCGGGCGGTGCCCAGCATCGTTCCGCCCTTGGCCAGCAGGCGGTCGTTGCGGTCGTCGTTCTGCAGCTGGATGCGCCGGTTCTCCAGCAACCCGCGCCAGCCGTCCTGGAACCCGACCACCGACGAGCCGTACCTCGAGTCGCAGGTGCGCACCACCGCCCGGATGACGGCGTTGAGCCCGGGGCAGTCGCCGCCCCCGGTGAGAATTCCGATCCGCATGCCCTTATCTTGCCTGGGCGGCCCGGCAATGGCGCGAGCAACGGCCGACTAAACGGTGGGTGGCACGGGCAGCGGGCCGCGGGCCGCCTCGTACGCGGCGCCCACCCGGTACAGCCGGTCGTCGGCCAGCGCGGGGGCCATGATCTGCAGCCCCACCGGCAGGTCGTCGTCCGGGGACAGCCCCGCGGGCACCGACATGCCGCAGTGCCCGGCCAAATTCAGCGGCAGCGTGCACAAGTCGAACAGGTACATCGCCAGCGGGTCGTCGACCTTCTCGCCGAGCGGGAAGGCGGTGGTCGGCGTCGCCGGCGACACCAGCACGTCGACGGATTCGTAGGCGCGGTCGAGGTCGCGGGCGATCAGCGTGCGGACCTTCTGCGCCTGGTTGTAGTAGGCGTCGTAGTAGCCGGCCGACAGCGCGTAGGTGCCGATCATGATGCGCCGCTTGACCTCCGGCCCGAAGCCGGCGGCGCGGGTCAGGGCCATGACCTCCTCGGCGCTGTGCGTGCCGTCGTCACCGACCCGCAGCCCGTAGCGCATCGCGTCGAAGCGGGCCAGGTTGCTGGACACCTCCGACGGCAGGATCAGGTAGTAGGCGGCCAGCGCGTGATCGAAGTGCGGGCAGTCGACTTCGCTGACCTCGGCGCCCAACGCGGTCAACCGCTCGACCGCCGCCTCGAACGACGCGAGCACCCCCGGCTGGTAGCCCNGCGAAGCGGCCGTCGACGGCTTCGGGCGCTTCGGCCAGCGCCTCGGCCTGCGTCAGGCACGGCGTCATTTCGTCGGGGCGGGTGACGTTGACGTCCTTGAGGGGGTTGTCGGTCGGTTCGACGCCGGTGACGTCGACGGCCTGAATCTGGCTGACGTGGGTCAGGATGGCGTCGAGTTGGCCGGCGAAGCTGTCCAGCTCGCCATCGGTCAGCGCCAGCCGGGCCAGCCGGGCGAGGTGCGCCACGTCGTCGCGGGAGATCTGAGACACGACAGGAAAGCCTAGCCGCGAGCGCCATGCCCGCGGCCGGGGGAACCCGCGAGTGTGCGGCTGGCCGCGCGCTCGTGGTCGAGTGTGCGGCTGGCCGCACCCGCGGTCGCGGGTCGGGTGCGGCCGGTTCCAGCCGAAATGCCACGGATACATAGCTGTGCGACAGTGTTGGCCGTGCCGTCGTATCTCTTGCGCATCGAGCTGGCCGACCGCCCGGGCAGCCTGGGCTCGCTGGCGGTGGCGCTCGGCTCGGCGGGCGCCGACATCTTGTCGCTCGACGTGGTGGAGCGCAGCTCGGGGTACGCGATCGACGACCTGGTCATCGAGCTGCCGCCGGGGGCGATGCCGGACCGGCTGATCACCGCGGCGGAGTCGCTGCCCAACGTGCGCGTGGACAGCGTCCGGCCGCACACCGGGCTGCTGGAGGCCCACCGCGAGCTGGAGCTCCTCGACCATGTCGCCGCCGCCGCCGACAACGCCTCGCGGCTGCAGGTCCTCGCCGACGAGGCGCCCAGGGTGCTGCGCGTCAGCTGGTGCACGGTGTTGCGCAGTTCGGGCGGCGAGCTCGAGCGCCTCGCCGGCAGCCCGGGTGCCCCCGAAACCCGGGCCGATTCCGCCCCCTGGCTGCCGATCGAGCGCGCGTCGGCGCTCGACGGGAGCGCCGAGTGGGTGCCGCAGGCGTGGCGCGACATGAACATGACGATGGTCGCCGCGCCGTTGGGCGACCCGCACACGGCGGTGGTGCTGGGCCGCCCCGGCCCGGAATTCCGGCCGTCGGAGGTGGCCCGGCTGGGCTACCTGGCCGGGATCGTGGCGACGATGCTGCGCTGAGGTCCGCGCATCACCGAGCAGAGCCGAGGGCCCGCTCGATGTCGGCGACGAGGTCGTCGGTGTCCTCGATTCCGAGCGAGAGACGCGCGAATCCGCCGGCGACGGGGTCGCCCCAGCGTGCCCGGCGGTCCACCGAGGTGTGGATGCCCCCAAAGCTGGTGGAGGCGATGAGCAGCTCGCTGCCCTCAACGAGTGTCTGGACCGCCGCCGCGTCGGCCAATTCGAATGACACCAGGGCTCCAAACCGGCGCATCTGTGCAACGGCCACGGGGTGCGCCGGGTCCTCGACCAACCCCGGGTAGCGCACCGCTCGTACCGCCGGATGGCGAGCGAGCCTCGTCGCTACCGCCTGCGCATTCCGGCACTGGCGCTCGAATCGCAGTCCGGCGCTTCCGAGGCTGCGCAGCAGCAGCCACGCCTCGAACCCGCCGAGGATCGCACCGGCGAGCAGCCGTTGGCGTTCGACCGCGGAGGTCAGCTCCGGCTGGTTGGTCGCCACGTATCCGGCCAGCAGGTCACTCTGACCCGAGAGTCCCTTGGTGGCGCTGGCCACCACGACATCGGCCCCCAATGACAGTGGGCATTGACCGAACGGTGTGGCGGCGGTGTTGTCGACGATCAGGCGGGCTCCACGAGAGTGGCAAATCGTGGCCAACCGCTGGAGGTCAACGACATCCAGAGCTGGGTTGGTGGGGGTTTCGGCCAGCACCACGTCGGCGCTGGCGGCGGCGTCATAGATTTGCGAACTCGACGCCTCGATGACCGTCACGCCCGCGGGCGCAAGGTGTTCCGCGGCGAAGCGGCGCACCTGGTAGTAGCCGTCGGACGGCACGACTAAAGCGGAACCGGGCTCGGTCAGCCCGCGCAGCGCGGCGCTGATGGCCGCCATGCCCGAGCTGAAGACCACCGCGCTGGTCGCTCCCTCCAGTGCGGCGACCGCCGATTCGACTTGCCGCCAAGTCGCATTGGAGTTGCGGCCGTAGGCATCCAAACCGGAGGTTTCGTCGGCCGACAGGTAATACGTAGAGGCCAGCACCGCCGAAGGCGTCACCGGTTGTCCCGGGATTGCCGGGGAGCTTACGGCCTTGACGCTACGCGTCGAATCGCCGTACCGACTGCTCATCGCCGGTCACCCTGCAGTCTCAGTGTCAGTAGGCCCGCCGGCCAACAACTTTCGAAACCCGTCCTCGTCGAGGATTGGCACGCCGAGCTCCACCGCCTTGTCGTATTTGGATCCTGGCGCGTCGCCGGCGACGACGTAGTCGGTCTTCTTTGACACCGACCCTGCTGCCTTGCCGCCGCGCGACACGATCGCCTCCTTGGCGTCGTCGCGGGAGAAGCCCGCGAGCGAACCGGTGACGACGATGGTCAGGCCCTCCAGCGTGCGCGGCACGCTGGCGTCGCGTTCGTCGGCCATCCGCACTCCGGCCGCCCGCCACTTGTCGACGATCGCGCGGTGCCAGTCGACGGTGAACCATTCCGTGACGGCCGCGGCGATCGTCGGGCCGACGCCCTCGACCGCGGCGAGCTGCTCGGTGGACGCCGCCTCGATGGCCTCGAGGTTCCCGAACTCGGTGGCCAGCGCGCGGGCGGCCGTCGGCCCGACGTGCCGGATCGACAACGCCACCAACACCCGCCACAGCGGCTTCGCCTTGGCCGCACCCAAGTTGGCCAGCAGCCGCACGCCGTTGGCGGACAACCCGCCGGCCTTCGTCCGGAACAACTCGGTGCGCAGCAGGTCGTCCTCGGAGAGGGTGAACAGGTCCCCCTCGTCGGCGATCACCCCGGCCTGCAGCAACGCGATGGCGGCCTCATAACCCAGCCCCTCGATGTCCAGCGCGCCGCGCCCGGCGACGTGAAACACCCGCTCCCGCAACTGCGCCGGGCAGGATCGGGCATTGGGGCAGCGGATGTCGGCGTCGCCCTCCTTCGCGGGGGCCAGCGGGGTGCCGCATTCGGGACACGTTGTGGGCATGACGAATTCGCGTTCGGAGCCGTCGCGCAGGTCAACGATCGGGCCCAGCACCTCGGGAATCACGTCGCCGGCCTTGCGGATCACCACCGTGTCGCCGATCAACACGCCCTTGCGCTTGACCTCCGCGGCGTTGTGCAGGGTGGCCAGTCCCACCGTCGACCCCGCGACTTTGACCGGGGACATGAACGCGAACGGCGTGACGCGCCCGGTTCGGCCGACGTTGACGCGGATGTCGAGCAGCTCGGTCTGCACCTCCTGGGGCGGGTACTTGTACGCGATCGCCCAGCGCGGCGCCCGCGAGGTGGAGCCGAGCCTGCGCTGCAGCGCCACGTCGTCGACTTTGACGACCACACCGTCGATTTCGTGGTCGACGTCGTGGCGGTGCTCGCCCCAGTAGGTGATGCGCTCGAGCGCGCCGCCCACGTTTTCCACCCGGGTGGTGTGTTCGGAGACGGGCAGGCCCCACGCGCCCAGCGCCAGGTAGGCGTCGTGCAGGGTGGCGGGCCGGAAGCCTTCGGTGTGTCCCACCCCGTGGCAGATCATCCGCAGCTTGCGCCGCGCGGTGACCGCGGGGTCCTTTTGCCGCAGCGATCCCGCGGCGCTGTTGCGCGGGTTGGCGAACGGCGTCTTGCCGTCCTCGACGAGCGCGGCATTGAGCGCCTCGAAGTCGGCGNAGCGCCATGCCCGCGGCCGGGGGAACCCGCGAGTGTGCGGCTGGCCGCGCGCTCGTGGTCGAGTGTGCGGCTGGCCGCACCCGCGGTCGCGGGTCGGGTGCGGCCGGTTCCAGCCGAAATGCCACGGATACATAGCTGTGCGACAGTGTTGGCCGTGCCGTCGTATCTCTTGCGCATCGAGCTGGCCGACCGCCCGGGCAGCCTGGGCTCGCTGGCGGTGGCGCTCGGCTCGGCGGGCGCCGACATCTTGTCGCTCGACGTGGTGGAGCGCAGCTCGGGGTACGCGATCGACGACCTGGTCATCGAGCTGCCGCCGGGGGCGATGCCGGACCGGCTGATCACCGCGGCGGAGTCGCTGCCCAACGTGCGCGTGGACAGCGTCCGGCCGCACACCGGGCTGCTGGAGGCCCACCGCGAGCTGGAGCTCCTCGACCATGTCGCCGCCGCCGCCGACAACGCCTCGCGGCTGCAGGTCCTCGCCGACGAGGCGCCCAGGGTGCTGCGCGTCAGCTGGTGCACGGTGTTGCGCAGTTCGGGCGGCGAGCTCGAGCGCCTCGCCGGCAGCCCGGGTGCCCCCGAAACCCGGNCCAGCGTGCGCGGCACGCTGGCGTCGCGTTCGTCGGCCATCCGCACTCCGGCCGCCCGCCACTTGTCGACGATCGCGCGGTGCCAGTCGACGGTGAACCATTCCGTGACGGCCGCGGCGATCGTCGGGCCGACGCCCTCGACCGCGGCGAGCTGCTCGGTGGACGCCGCCTCGATGGCCTCGAGGTTCCCGAACTCGGTGGCCAGCGCGCGGGCGGCCGTCGGCCCGACGTGCCGGATCGACAACGCCACCAACACCCGCCACAGCGGCTTCGCCTTGGCCGCACCCAAGTTGGCCAGCAGCCGCACGCCGTTGGCGGACAACCCGCCGGCCTTCGTCCGGAACAACTCGGTGCGCAGCAGGTCGTCCTCGGAGAGGGTGAACAGGTCCCCCTCGTCGGCGATCACCCCGGCCTGCAGCAACGCGATGGCGGCCTCATAACCCAGCCCCTCGATGTCCAGCGCGCCGCGCCCGGCGACGTGAAACACCCGCTCCCGCAACTGCGCCGGGCAGGATCGGGCATTGGGGCAGCGGATGTCGGCGTCGCCCTCCTTCGCGGGGGCCAGCGGGGTGCCGCATTCGGGACACGTTGTGGGCATGACGAATTCGCGTTCGGAGCCGTCGCGCAGGTCAACGATCGGGCCCAGCACCTCGGGAATCACGTCGCCGGCCTTGCGGATCACCACCGTGTCGCCGATCAACACGCCCTTGCGCTTGACCTCCGCGGCGTTGTGCAGGGTGGCCAGTCCCACCGTCGACCCCGCGACTTTGACCGGGGACATGAACGCGAACGGCGTGACGCGCCCGGTTCGGCCGACGTTGACGCGGATGTCGAGCAGCTCGGTCTGCACCTCCTGGGGCGGGTACTTGTACGCGATCGCCCAGCGCGGCGCCCGCGAGGTGGAGCCGAGCCTGCGCTGCAGCGCCACGTCGTCGACTTTGACGACCACACCGTCGATTTCGTGGTCGACGTCGTGGCGGTGCTCGCCCCAGTAGGTGATGCGCTCGAGCGCGCCGCCCACGTTTTCCACCCGGGTGGTGTGTTCGGAGACGGGCAGGCCCCACGCGCCCAGCGCCAGGTAGGCGTCGTGCAGGGTGGCGGGCCGGAAGCCTTCGGTGTGTCCCACCCCGTGGCAGATCATCCGCAGCTTGCGCCGCGCGGTGACCGCGGGGTCCTTTTGCCGCAGCGATCCCGCGGCGCTGTTGCGCGGGTTGGCGAACGGCGTCTTGCCGTCCTCGACGAGCGCGGCATTGAGCGCCTCGAAGTCGGCGAGGCGGAAGAACACCTCACCGCGCACCTCGAGAACGTCCGGCACGGGGTAGCCCTTGGCGGCCGTCAGCCGCTCCGGGACGTCGTCGATGGTGCGGGCGTTCAGCGTCACGTCCTCGCCGGTGCGGCCGTCGCCGCGGGTCGCCGCCCGCACCAGCCGCCCGCCGCGGTACACCAGCGACAGCGCAACGCCGTCGATCTTGAGCTCGCAGAGGTAAGGCACCTCGTCACCGACCTCGCCGCGCACGCGGGCCGCCCACAGCTCGAATTCCTCGGCGCTGAACACGTTGTCGAGCGACAGCATCCGCTCCAGGTGCTCGGCCTCGGTGAAATCGGTGGCGAAGCCGGCGCCGCCGACGAGCTGGGTGGGCGAATCGGGCGTGCGCAGCTCGGGATGCCGCTCCTCGAGCGCCTCGAGCCGACGCAGCAGCTGGTCGAACTCCGCGTCGGAGATGATCGGCGCGTCGCGCACGTAGTAACGGAACTGGTGTTCGCGCACCTCGTCGGCGAGTTCCCGCCACTCCCGCCGAACCTCGGGCGCAACCGGGTCCGCCTCTGCTGAAGTCACCTCCGCAGGCTATCGAAGGGCGCCGACGGCGGACGACTGCGACGCCTTGGCGCCAACGGCCCATCCTCTCCAGGGCGGGACCGGTGTGGCGGATGCGGCGGCCGGCTCACTGTCCTTCCACGTAGGCGCGCAGCCGGTCGACCGCGGCGTCCCAGCGCCGCGACAACTGGGTGAGGTAGTCGCTCGCCTGGACCAGCGGCGCGGTCCGCACGGTCCAGACGCGCTCGCGGCCCCGACGGCTGCTGGTGACCAGTCCGGCCGACTCCAGCAGGGCCAGGTGCTTGCTGGCCGCCTGCCGGGTCACCGGAATGGCCTGGGTGACTTGCGATGTCGAGCACGGTCCGACGTCGCAGAGCCGGACGACGATGCGCAGCCGATTCGCATCCCCCAGCGCGTCGAAGAGCGGCGCGCCGACGGCGCTCATACCCGCGTGCCCTCCAGGTACCGGCGCACGAGATCGGTCTGGATGGCCCAGCCCTCGGAGTTGGACTCGAACGAGGACGCGCGGCGCGCCGCGGGGATGGCGTCGAAGCCGGACTCGGTGATGGTGAGCAGCACGCCGTCGGGCGTCTCCGCCAGGACGAACTCGACCAGCGTGGTGGGCTCCTGGTCGACGTCCGGCTCGCCCGCGCACGGGTGCCAGCGGTAGGCGAACCGCCGCCGCGGTTCGATGGCCACGATCTGCCACGTGCTGGCCACGCCGGCGTGCGGCTGCTGGCGCTTGGCGACGTCCTCGTCGACGGTGGTCGGGGTGATGGTCGCGGTGACGGGCCGGCCGGCCACGAAGGGCCCGTCGAAGCGGACGCCGAACCAGCGCCCGAATTCCTCGGCGTCGGTGATGGCCCGCCACACCCGGTCCAGCGGCGCGCGCAACACGACTTGTTTCTCGATCCGATCAGTGCTCATATGCAACCTCCTGGTTGCCTATCAGTACATCACGCCTCGTCCGTAAAACGCAACCTTTCGGTTGCGAGTCATGAACTGACCTCCGTAACAACGAGTTTGGACGGTGCTAGGTCAGGCCGTCCGAACCATTC
>NZ_LT546237.1:0-696 GCF_900078675.2 Mycobacterium interjectum | reverse complement strand
CCGTCCCCGATCAGCCACCCGCCGGCGCCGCCGGGCGCGCCGGTCCCCGGCGCCCCGTTGGCGCCGTTGCCGATCAACGGGCGCCCGGTCCACTGCACGAATGGCGCATTGATCTGGTTAAGGACGTCCTGTGCCGTCGGAGCGGCGGCTGCGGCGGCGGCGGTCTCGGTGCTGAGATATGTCGCCGCGCCGCCGTTCAACAGGCTGACAAACTCGGAGTGAAAGGCCGCCGCCCGGGCGCCGAGCGCCTGGAAATCCAGGGCGTGCGCGTTGAAAAGTAAGGCAATGGCGCTGGATACCTCGTCAGCGGCTGCCGCGGTAATCCCGGTCGTGGACCCGGCCGCCGCGGACTGCGCCGCAGTCAGCGCCGAGCCGATATTCGCGAGATCTCCGGCCGCCGCGGTCACAAACTCCGGCGCCACAACGACGAATGACATGCCCGTGCCCCTTAATGTCGATCAGCCCGATTCGAGCGCCAAATCCGAGAGAGGCTCAGGCGCAAGCGCATATTAACCGATGCGTTAATTAAGAGGGGGTTTCGACGAGAATTTCGCCAGAATTTAGGCCGCCTGTCTAATTTAGCGTCGCAAACGCGACTCGGCGAATTGAACAAAGCTAGATGGCGTCCGGGTCCTCCGCGAACGCCTCGGCGGCCTTGCGGGCGAGCCCGATCGCGGCGCGGGCCCACTCAGGCGT
>NZ_LT546236.1:861675-867435 GCF_900078675.2 Mycobacterium interjectum | reverse complement strand
ACCGGGACGCGCGCCCGGATGCGGGTGCCGTCGGCGTTGTGCTCTTCCTGCTGGACGCGCCCACCGGCGTGCAGCCGGGCGACCAGGTCGCCGCGGTCGTACGGGATCACGACGTCGACGGCGGTGTCGGTGGGTGCGGCGAGCTCGGTCATCCGCCGCCGCAGGTCGTCGATGCCCTCGCCGGTGCGCGCGGAGACGAACACCGCCCCGGGCAACGCGTGGCGAAGCTTGGCCAGCGTCAGGTCGCTCGCGGCGTCGACCTTGTTGACCACCAGCAGCTCGGGCGGCGGGCTGCCGTCATGGTCCGCGATCACTTCGGAGATCACCTGGCGGACCGCGTTGATCTGGGCCACCGGGTTGACGTCGGAGCCGTCGACCACGTGCACCAGCAGGTCGGCGTCGACGACCTCCTCGAGCGTGGAGCGGAACGCCTCGACCAGCTGGGTGGGCAGGTGCCGGACGAACCCGACGGTGTCGGTGAGGACGGCCGGCCGGCCGTCGGTGAGTTCGGCGCGCCGGGTGGTGGGTTCCAGCGTGGCGAACAACGCGTCCTGCACCAGCACCCCGGCCCCGGTCAGCGAGTTGAGCAGGCTGGATTTGCCGGCGTTGGTGTAGCCGACGATGGCGATCGACGGGGCGTCGCTGTGCAGCCGGCGGCTGCGCTGGGTGTCGCGGGCCTGCTTCATGTCCTTGATCTCGCGGCGCAGCTTGGCCATCCGTTCCCGGATGCGGCGACGGTCGGTCTCGATCTTGGTCTCACCGGGACCGCGCAAACCCACGCCGCCGCCGCTGCCACCGGCGCGGCCGCCGGCCTGCCTCGACATCGACTCGCCCCAGCCACTCCCCTGGCGGGCAGCTCGACGATGTGGGCCAGCGCGCCCGCCAATTCGCCGACGACAACCTCGGCGGCCGGACGGGCGGCGGCGCCGGGCCAGGATCCGACACCGCTGGCCGTGGCGAAAACACTCACCGGCCAACCGTATTCGACGTCGGATCGCACGCCGGTCGCCAGGGGTGTTCGGGGCGGGTAGGTTCAAGCCGAGAAGGGTGCGAAGGGTGTGGCGCAGAGCGAGACTCACGGGGCGGCTGCTGTTGTGCGGCGCGGTGCTGCTGACGGCGTGCACCCGGGTGGTGGGCGGCACCGCCCTACCGGGATTCGGGCCCGCCGCCAAGGGCGTGCACGGCGTCAACGTCGACACGATCCTGCTGGACCAGCCGCGAATGCGCGCGATCACCGGCGCCGGTGAGCACCTGACGATCATTCCCTCCATGGATGGCAGCCGGCCGGTGGACATCGACGCACTCGCTGACACCGCGCCCGCCGAATGCCGGTTCCTCTATGCCGAGACGGCGACGTTCGGGCCCGACATCGAGGAGTTCCACAAGACCACCTTCCAGGACCCGCCCGACGGCGCGCTGATCTCCGAGGGCGCCGCGGCCTATCCGGACGTCGACACCGCGCGGCGCGCCTTCGGCGCCCTGGTGACCGCCGTCGGGAACTGCGCGGGTGGCTCGTCGGGCCAGCTGCTGGTCGGCGACTGGACCGCCAACGCCAACTCGCTGCACCTGGCGCCCGGCGGGTGCGGGCGCGACTACCGGGTGCTGTCGGTGGCCATGGTGGAGGTCACGTTCTGCGGCTTTGCGCAATCGGTGTCCGACATCGTGATGACGAACATCGCCGCCAACGTCCAATGATCTAGCTCACCAGTGCGCCGTCGTGAACAACTCGAAATTCGCCTGACCTGTGTGGATCCACATCGCGACGTGCAGGGCCGTGAAGGCCACCGAGACCGCCAGGGCGGCGATCGCCAGCGCGAAACCGTTCTGCCCGCGGCGCCTGGCCTGGCGCAACGCGACCACGGCGAGGATGCCGCTCAAGATCGGGCTGCCGTACATGCCCGTGAGGCTCAGCACGAACGCCGCGATGGCAAGGGCGTTGGTCTGGACGGTCGGCACCTCCCGTGCCGTGATCTGGTGTGTGCACATGTGTGCCGATTCCTTTCCTGGCTGTCAGGGAAAGGTTCGGCGACGGCCCTTGCCGCATCCTCTACGAATTCTTGGAATCGCGGGGTCAGCCCGAGGTGCCGGCGATCGTGGCACTGCCGAGCACCTCGTCGCCGTCGGCGTCCGGGCGGTACAGCACCAGCGTCTGGCCGCGCGCCNCGCGATGGCAAGGGCGTTGGTCTGGACGGTCGGCACCTCCCGTGCCGTGATCTGGTGTGTGCACATGTGTGCCGATTCCTTTCCTGGCTGTCAGGGAAAGGTTCGGCGACGGCCCTTGCCGCATCCTCTACGAATTCTTGGAATCGCGGGGTCAGCCCGAGGTGCCGGCGATCGTGGCACTGCCGAGCACCTCGTCGCCGTCGGCGTCCGGGCGGTACAGCACCAGCGTCTGGCCGCGCGCCACACCGCGCAGCGGGACCCGCAACCGAACGACGAGCTCGTCATTCACCAATTCGGCGACGGCGCCGGCCGTTTCACCGTGCGCCCGCACCTGCACCGCGCACTCGACGGGCCCCCCGGGTGCGGCCCCCGCGGTGAAGACCGGGGACCGCCCGACCAGCGCGCGGACGTCGAGGTCGGCGGCCCCGCCCACCTGAACCGTCCCCGTCTCGGCGTCGATGGAGGTCACGTAACGCGGGCGGCCATCGGGTCCCGGCCCGGCGATGCCCAGGCCCTTGCGCTGCCCAATGGTGAAACCGTGCACCCCGTCGTGGGTGGCCAGCACCGCGCCGTCGGTGGTGACGACGGCCCCGCGCCGCACCCCGATGCGCTCCCCCAGGAAGGCCCGGGTGTCGCCGGTCGGGATGAAGCAGATGTCGTGGCTGTCCGGCTTGTCGGCGACGGCCAGGCCGCGACGGGCCGCCTCGGCCCGGATCTGCGGTTTGGGGGTGTCCCCGATCGGGAACGCCGCGTGCCGCAGCTGCTCGGCGGTCAGCACGGCCAGCACGTACGACTGATCCTTGTCCCGGTCGACGGCGCGGCGCAGCCGCCCGCCGGACAGCCGTGCGTAGTGGCCCGTCGCCACCGTGTCGAAGCCCAGCGCAAGGGCTTTCGCCGACAGCGCCGAGAACTTGATCCGCTGGTTGCACCGCACGCACGGGTTCGGGGTCTCGCCGCGGGCGTAGGACTCGACGAAATCGTCGATCACGTCCGCCTTGAACCGCTCCGCGAAATCCCAGATGTAGAAGGGGATTCCGAGGACGTCGGCGACGCGGCGCGCGTCCGAGGCGTCTTCTTTCGAACAGCAGNGCAACTGCCCCACCGCCTGCACGGCGTCGCTGTGCATCGGAACCCCGAACTCCGCGGCCACGGCGGCCAGTTCGCCGACCGGCAGCACCGTGCCGACCTCGTTGTTGGCCCACATTACCGACACCAGCGCGACGTCGTCGCGGCGTGTGAGCGCCTCGCGCAGCGCGGCCGCCGACACCGAGCCGTCGGCGGCGGTGGGCAGCCAGGTCACCTCGGCGCCCTCGTGCTCGACGAGCCAGTTCACCGAGTCCAGCACGGCGTGGTGTTCGATC
This sequence comes from Mycobacterium interjectum, assembly GCF_900078675.2. Taxonomy (GTDB): domain Bacteria; phylum Actinomycetota; class Actinomycetes; order Mycobacteriales; family Mycobacteriaceae; genus Mycobacterium; species Mycobacterium interjectum. Next base: position 863,911 of record NZ_LT546236.1, on the reverse strand, counting down.
TCACTGGTGACGATGCGCCGGCGCTGCGGATCGGCGGCCCGCCGGGCCCAGTAGATGCCCTTGACGGCCAGGTTGTCGCTCTCGGTGCCGCCCGCGGTGAAGATGACCTCGGACGGGCGCGCTCCCAGCTTGGCCGCGATCAGCTCGCGGGATTCCTCGATGCGCCGCCGCGCCGCCCGGCCGCTGGTGTGCAGCGACGACGCGTTGCCGACCGTGCCGAGCACGGCCGTCATCGCCTCGATGGCGGCGGGATGCATCGGGGTGGTGGCGGCGTGATCGAGGTAGACCATGACGCGCCCCACGATACCTGCAGGTCTAGTCAGTTAACCCACCAGCACGTGGCGGCGACCGGACCGCTGCGGGACCCCCACGCCCACCGCCGACTGGCAACGGCGGGCCAGCCCCCGCCGATCGGTGCCCGGCAGCTGCAGGGATTCCACGTGAACATGCGCCCACGTGCGGCGCACGGCCAGCAACCGGCACATCGACCGCCACAAGGTGTCGTCGCCGACGAAGGCGGGAGCGGTCGACACGCAGCCGTCGACGTGGTGGTAGGTCAACCGGAGCGGTTGCACGGGACGACCGGCGTCGATCGCGGCCTGGAACATCGCCGGATAGAACGACCCGCAGGCCAGCCCGCACCACGTGGTGCCCTCCGGAAACGCCACCACGGTCTGACCCGCGCGCAGCCGGTGCGCGACGGTCTCGACCACCCCGGGCAGCCGCCGGAGGTTGGCGCGTTCGATGGGAATGATCTTCAGCAGGCGCACCGAGAGGTCGCCGAACAGGTCGGCGCGGGCCACGAACGACCCGGGCAGCACCGACCCGATGGCGAACACGTCCAGCCAGGACATGTGGGGGCTGACCACCAGGACGCCGCGCAGGTTGCGGATCGGGCTGCCCGACACGCTGATGCGGACACTGAAGCAGCGCAGCACCACCCGGCAGTAGAACCGCTGCACCCGCGCCTGGCCCGGCAGGGGCACCAGCGCCAGCNGGGCGCGGCGGCGCCGGGATGTCGTCGAGGGCCCGCCCGCCGACGCGCACCGGCCGGTACGGGCGCACCCGGTACTGCGGCGGCGCGGCGTGCCGGTCGAGGATGAAGTCGCGCACACCGCGCAGCTGGCTGCCCGGCATGTCCCCGTCCGACGCGTCGCCGATGGGCACCGACACGCAGCCGGTCACGTAGTCGTAGCCGTAGCGGTCCAGGTAGGCCAGGATGCCGGCCCACATCAGCAGCACCACGCCGCCGTTGCGGTGGCCGTCGCGGACCACCGCGCGCCCCATCTCCACCAGCGACGGCCGCAGCGAGTCGAAGGCGCGAACGTCGAATTCCGTTGCGGTGTAAAGCCCGCCGGCGGCGATGGCACCCGCGGGCGCCAGCATCCGGTAGCAACCCACCAACTCGCCGGTGTCGTCGTCGCGGACCAGCAGGTGATCGCAGTGCTCGTCGAACCGGTCGACGTCGATGTGCGCCGCGCCGCCCGTCGGCAATGTGAATCCCGGCGTGCTGCTGAACACGTCGTACCGGAGCCGCTGCGCCGCCTCGATCAAGCCGGGGTCGGTGGACAGCAACAGCGAATAGCGGGGCCCGGCCGAGCCGGCCGCCGCGCCGTCCGGCAGGGCGGCGGCTATCAGGACAGAAGCGATGCTCATGGGAAACAACGTCGCGCAGTCGTTGTGCTATTCGGCATCGACGCTGTGACGTGTCGGTGCACGTCAGATGACGAAACGTCGCGAAAAGATAACGGCCCCGCGGGTAGCCTGCGGGGCCGTTAACTGCTGGTGAACGGGGGTTTTAGCCCTTGCGCGCCTTGATCGCGTCGGTCAGCTGCGGAGCCACCTTGAACAGGTCGCCCACCACGCCGTAGTCGGCGATCTCGAAGATCGGCGCCTCTTCGTCCTTGTTGACCGCGACGATCGTCTTGGAGGTCTGCATGCCCGCACGGTGCTGGATCGCCCCGGAGATGCCCAGCGCGATGTAGAGCTGCGGGGACACGGTCTTGCCGGTCTGGCCGACCTGGAACTGGCCCGGGTAGTAGCCGGAGTCCACCGCGGCGCGCGACGCACCGACCGCCGCGCCCAGCGAGTCGGCCAGCGCCTCGACGACGTTGAAGTTCTCCGCGCTGCCGACGCCGCGGCCGCCGGAGACCACGATGGTGGCCTCCGTCAGCTCGGGGCGGTCACCGGCGACCGCCGGCTCGCGGGCGGTGATCTTGGTGGCGTTCTCGGCGGG
>NZ_LT546236.1:856432-860878 GCF_900078675.2 Mycobacterium interjectum | reverse complement strand
GGCCAGCGGCGCGGCCGTCCCCGGCGCGCCGACGACGACGGCGGCCGGCTCACCCAGCGCGCGGGCTGCGGTGATCAGCTCGGAGGTGACTTTCTTCAGGGCGCCTTCGGCGTGCTCGACGAGCACCAAAACTTCAGCCATGGGTTATTCGCTCTTCTCGTGTTCGGGAGACGTGGGCTCGTTAGACGATCTTCTGGGCGACCAGGTACTGGGCGATCTGGTTACCGCCCTCACCCTCGTCGGTGACCTTCTCACCCGCGGTCTTGGGCGGCTTGGGTGTCGACGACAGCACGGTCGACCCGGCGCTGGCGAGCCCGACCTCGTCGGCCTCGACCCCGATCTCGCCCAGGGTCAGCACCGTGACCTCTTTCTTCTTGGCGGCCATGATGCCCTTGAACGACGGGAACCGCGGCTCGTTGATCTTCTCGGTCACGCTCACCACCGCGGGCAGGGTGGCCTCCAGGCTGAACACGCCGTCGTCGGTCTCGCGCTCCCCGGTGATCTTGCCGCCCTCGACCGACAGCTTGCGCAGGTGCGTCAGCTGCGGCAGGCCCAGGTACTCGGCGATGATGGCCGGAACCGCGCCGCCGGAGCCGTCGGTGGATTCGTTGCCGGCGATGACCAGCTCGGTGCCCTCGATGGTGCCCAGCGCCCGCGCCAGTGCCCAGGCGGTCTGGACCACGCAGGAGCCGTGCATGCCGTCGTCCTTGAGGTGGACGGCCTTGTCGGCGCCCATGGACAGGGCCTTGCGGATCGCCTCGGTGGCGCGCTCGGGGCCGGCGGTCAGCACGGTCACCGAGCCCTCGGTGCCGTCGGCGGCTTCCTTCTCGCGAATCTGCAGCGCCTCTTCCACGGCGCGCTCGTTGATCTCGTCCAGCACCGCGTCGGCGGCCTCGCGGTCCAGCGTGTAATCGCCGTCGGTGAGCTTGCGCTCCGACCAGGTGTCTGGGACCTGCTTGATCAGGACCACGATGTTCGTCATGAGTCTGGTTCGTCCTCCTCGAAGGGGGTCCCACAGCGGTCGACTGCAAGACCTCGGTCACGCACTTTTCACTGCACAGCGTGTTACTGGCGGGTAACTTTGTGCGGTCTGCTCTCACACCATAGCGGGTCACGCAGGCACAACTGCCCGGCTCCTCCCCCCTCCGCTATCGCGGACGGCATCGTCGCCAGGCGGCCGGTTCGTTCGCCCTGTGTGCCCCATCCGGCAGGGGTGCCCACTTCCCGGTTCGCGAATCGGACACTTCGCGTTAGCCTGCCTATGCAATGAGCGCGAACCTGTCCGACGTTCCCCCCGACGGCCCCGGCGACCCCTCGCCGGGGGTTGACGCGGTGCTGACGCTGACGGGCGAGCGCACCATCCCTGACCTGGACATCGAGAACTACTGGTTCCGCCGCCATCAGGTCGTCTACCAGCGCCTTGCGCCGCGCTGCGCGGGCCTCGAGGTGCTCGAGGCCGGCTGCGGCGAGGGGTACGGCGCCGACCTGATCGCCGCCGTCGCGCGCCGGGTCGTCGCGGTGGACTACGACGCGGCCGCGGTGGCCCACGTCCGGGCCCGCTACCCGCGCGTGGAGGTCATGCAGGCCAACCTCGCGGAGCTGCCGCTGCCCGACGCGTCGGTGGATATTGTGGCGAACTTCCAAGTCATCGAGCACCTGTGGGACCAGCCACAGTTCGTCGCCGAGTGCGCCCGGGTGCTGCGCCCGTCGGGGTTGCTGATGGTGTCCACCCCCAACCGGATCACCTTCTCCCCGGGCCGCGACACCCCGATCAACCCCTTCCACACCCGCGAGCTCAACGCCGGCGAGCTGCCCGAGCTGCTCCTCGGCGCCGGCTTCTCCGACGTCTCGGTCAGCGGCCTGCACCACGGCGCGCGGCTGCGCGAGATGGACGCCCGCCACGGCGGATCCGTCATCGACGCCCAGATCGCGCTGGCGGTGGCCGGGCGGCCGTGGCCTCCCGCGCTTCAGGCGGACGTCGCCGCCGTCACTTGCGACGACTTCGACATCCTCGACACCGACATCGATGCCAGCCTGGACCTCATCGCGATCGCGGTGCGCCCGTGAGCCTCCCCGGGGCACGCGTGCCCGGCATGTTCACCCTGGTGCTGCACACCCACCTGCCGTGGCTGGCCCACCACGGCCGCTGGCCGGTCGGCGAGGAATGGCTGTATCAGTCCTGGGCGGCGTCGTACCTGCCGCTGCTGCGGGTGCTGCATACGCTGGCCGACGAGGATCGGCACCGGCTGATCACGCTCGGCGTCACCCCGGTGGTCAACGCCCAGCTCGACGACCCGTACTGCCTCGACGGCATGCATCACTGGCTGGCCAACTGGCGGCTGCGGGCTTATGAGGCGGCCACCGTGCGCTCCACCCCCGCCTCGAAGTCGGCCGGCTACCAGTCGTGCACACCGGAAGCGTTGCGGGTCTTCGGGATTCGTGAATGCGCGGAGGCGGACCGGGCGCTGGACGACTTCGCCACGCTGTGGCGGCACGGCGGCAGCCCGCTGCTGCGGGGCCTGGTCGACGCGGGCACGGTCGAGTTGCTGGGCGGCCCGCTGGCCCACCCGTTCCAGCCGCTGCTGAATCCGCGGCTGCGCGAGTTCGCGCTGCGCGAGGGCCTCGCCGACGCGCAGCAGCGGTTGGCGCACCAACCGACCGGCATCTGGGCGCCGGAGTGCGCCTACGCCCCGGGGATGGAACACGACTACGCCGCCGCGGGGGTCACGCACTTCATGGTCGACGGCCCGTCGCTGCACGGCGACACCGCCCTGGGGCGGCCCGTCGGCGACACCGACGTGGTCGCGTTCGGGCGCGACCTGCAGGTCAGCTATCGGGTGTGGTCGCCGAAATCCGGTTACCCCGGCCACTCCGCGTACCGCGACTTCCACACCTACGACCACCTGACCGGCCTCAAGCCCGCCCGCGTGACCGGGCGCAACGTGTCCTCCGACGGCAAGGCGCCCTACGATCCCGAGCGCGCCGACCACGCCGTCGACGCCCACGTCGCCGACTTCGTCGACGTGGTCCGCGCCCGGCTGNCCGGTTGGCCGCCGAGCACGGCCTGGCGCCGCAGACCATCGCGGTCACCGGCTCGTCGGGGCTGGTCGGTTCGGCGTTGACCGCCTTCCTGAGCACCGGCGGCCACCGCGTCATCCGGCTGGTCCGGGGGGCGCCGACGGCCGACGACGAACGACGGTGGGATCCCGACGACCCCGACCCGCGGCTGCTCGCCGGGGTGGACGCGGTGATCCATCTGGCCGGCGCCTCGATCGCCGGCCGCTTCAGCGAGTCGCATCGAAAAGCCATCCGCGACAGCAGGATCGGGCCGACGCGCCGGCTCGCCGAACTCGTGGGCCGCACCGGATGCGCCGTGTTCATCTCCGCCTCGGCGGTCGGGTACTACGGATACCACCGCGGCGACGAGACCCTCACCGAGGACAGCGATCNACGCAGCCGGCGTGGCCCCGCGGAGGCGGCGGGCGGGCGCAGGGAGACCCGAGGGGGGTCGGGGGGGTCCCCGCCGGTGGTGATCGGCGGGCTGGGCCGCCACGTGCATCACCTCTCGACCGCGCTGGCCGCGGCCGGCCACGACGTCGTCGTCCTGTCGCGCCGGCCCACGGGCACCGATCCCAGCACGCACCCGTCGTCGGATGAGGCCAGCGAGGGCGTCCGGGTGATCGCCGCCGCGCAGGATCCGCACGAATTCACCTTCGGCGAGGACATGATGGCCTGGACCCTGGCGATGGGGCACTCGATGGTCCGCGCCGGGCTCGGCCTGAAGAAACCGGGCACCGACCGAGCGTGGCGCCCCGACGTGGTGCACGCCCACGACTGGCTGGTGGCCCACCCCGCCATTGCGCTTGCCCAATTCTACGACGTGCCAATGGTTTCCACGGTCCACGCGACCGAGGCCGGGCGGCATTCCGGTTGGGTGTCCGGGCCGATCAGCCGTCAGGTACACGCGGTCGAGTCGTGGCTGGTGCGCGAATCCGACTCGCTGATCACGTGTTCGGCCTCGATGGCCGACGAGATCACCGAGCTGTTCGGACCGGGGCTCGCCGAGATCACCGTGATCCGCAACGGCATTGACGCGGCGCGCTGGCCGTTCGCGGCCCGGCGGCCGCGCCCGGGCCCGCCCGAGCTGCTCTACCTGGGGCGACTCGAATACGAGAAGGGTGTGCACGACGCCATCGCCGCGCTGCCGCGGGTGCGGCGCGCCCACCCGGGCACCACGCTGACCATCGCCGGGGAGGGCACGCAGCTGGACTGGCTCGTCGAGCAGGCGCGTAAACAGCGGGTGCTCAAGGCGATTCGATTCGTCGGGCACCTCGACCACACCGAGTTGCTGGCGGTCCTGCACCGCGCCGACGCCGCGGTGCTGCCCAGCCACTACGAGCCGTTCGGCATCGTCGCGCTGGAGGCCGCCGCGGCCGGCACCCCCCT
>NZ_LT546236.1:848939-855055 GCF_900078675.2 Mycobacterium interjectum | reverse complement strand
AGATGCGGATAAGAGACAGGCCCCCGGCTGCTGCTGGGCGAGCAGGGCGCCCGCGAACTCGCCTGCGCCAGCCAGCGGGTGATCCCGCAGAAACTCACCGCGGCCGGGCACCGGTTTCGCCACCCCGACCTCGACGGGGCACTGCGCCACCTGTTGGGGCGTTAACCCGCGTCCCTGCCGTCGCGGCTGCGCTGGTAGGCGCGCGCCCGCAGCTGGGCAAGCCAGGGCGGGTAGAGGCTCAATCCCGGCGCGGTGTTGGCGACCGGGTCGAACGACACGTCCGGCTCCCCGTCGAGGACACCGGTCAGCGTCAGCCGGGCCAGCGGGGCGAAATCGCCCCTGCCGCACGCCTGGTCGATGGCGAAGTCGATGCCGCCGCCCTCGATCGCGTGCCGGACGCTGTCCAGCGAAAGCCCGAAACCGTTGACAGCACTGTTGCTCTGGGCCCGCAGCCACCAGACGTTCCCCCGGTAGCGCAGCGGCATGAGGCTGGTCAGGGTTCGGCCGGTCCAAGACACGGTCGGCCGCAGCGCCACCGCCCGGGCCAGCACGCCCGATCCCGCGGACACCAGCAGGATGTCCCACGGCGTGGCCCCTTCTTGCCGCGGCGCGACGCGGAACGCCAGGCCGATGAAGTCGGGCAGGGCACCCGGCGTCCCGGCGGCCTTGGAGACCCGCGCAACAACCTCGGAGGACGGGAGCGGCAGCCCGTCGGCCGCCGGCGCGGTCCGTTCGATGGAGCCGTGCGCCAACACGCCGACGGGGTGGAAGAACCGACGGCCGCGCAGGGCGGCTCCCCATTGAAAGGGCTTGGTGAGGAGACCGGAAACGTTCACCGGCGCCGGGTTCCCGTTCTTCGCCGCGAAAAACGGTGGCGCCGGAATCGGCATGGGCCCGCGAACCCGCACCACTGGCGGACCACGCGATCATTCAGTAAGTTAATGTTTCAATAACTTAACTGAGGTACGTTGAATGCAGCGGGTCGCCCGACGCATGCCCGCTGCCGCCCAGTGTTTGTATTCGTCGACAAAGGGGTAACAACGCGTGAATCCGAGCCGTTCGAGCCAGCGGCTGACCGACCCTGCGAGGGAGGCTTCGGTGGGAGCAGTGCGTCCGTTCCCACGGGTGCATCTCGCCGAGGCCGTCCGGCCAAGCCCGCCGTCCCTGCCCGATGTCGACCAGTTCGACGCCTGGCGAACGGGCGTGCAGCGGGCGGTGCTGTCCCATGTCGCCGAATTCGTCGCCGCCCGGTGCGCCGACGCCTTGGGCGCGTGCGGGGTAGACGTGGCCGGCGACATTTTGACGGAGTTTGTGAACGGCGGCAAATGCCTGCGCTCGGCGTTCATGTACCTGGGCTGGCTGTGCGGCCAGCCGGAGAGCGATGCGGCGCTGTCGGCGGCGGCCAGCCTGGAGCTGCTGCACGCTTTCGCGCTCCTTCAGGACGATGTGATGGATGATTCGGCCTCGCGACGAGGCCGCCCCGCCGCGCATCTCCAATTCGCCGCGTGGCATCGCGGGCGCGGGCTGTCCGGCTCGTCGCGCCGGTTCGGAGAATCGGCCGCCATCCTGCTCGGCGACCTGTGCTTGATCTGGGCCGAACAGATGCTGCGCGACAGCGGTCTGCGGCGTCACCAGTTGCTCCGGGGGTGGCCGCGCTACGACGCCATGCGCACCGAGCTCGCCGTGGGCCAGTTCGCGGATCTGGCGACCGATGCACGCGACCTGCCTACGATGGAAGCCGTGCTGGAAGTGGCCCGACGAAAGTCGGGAAACTACACGGTGCGGCGGCCCCTCGAGATCGGGGCCGCCATGGCCGGTTGCGACGACCTGGTGCTGGCGACGCTCGCCGACTACGGCTCCGCCATCGGCGAAGCCTTCCAGCTGCGCGACGACATCCTCGGCATCTTCGGCTCCCCCGCGGCGACCGGCAAACCCACGAACGACCTGATCGAACGCAAGGCGACCAGCGTCGTGGTGGCCGCGCATCAGTTGGCCGACGCATCGACCCGCCTGCGGTTCCGTGAACTGATGGCCGGCGAGCGGCTCGACGATTCGGCGATTGACCACTGGCGGAAGCTGATCCTCGCCACCGGAGCGGTGCAGTGGATCGAGGAACTCATCGCCGACCGCGTCGACTCGGCGCTGCAGGCGTTGGACCGCGCCGCGTTGGACGGTCGCCTGCTGGCCGCGCTGGTCGATATGGCCGGACTGTGCACGAGGCGGGCGGCATGAGCGGCGAGGTAACGCGCTGATGCGTACGGTGCGCGGCCGAACCGACCGCGTCGTCGTGGTCGGCGCGGGATTCGCCGGCCTTGCCGCCGCGCTGCATCTGGCCGGCCGCGGCCGCGAAGTCACGGTGGTGGAGCGGGAACCCTGGCCGGGCGGACGGGCGGGCCGGCGCGACATCGACGGCTACCACATCGACACCGGCCCGACGGTGCTCACCATGCCGGACATCATCGACGAGGCGTTCGCCGCCGTGGGCGAAACCTACTCGGGACGGCTCGAACTGCTCCCGGTGGATCCCGCCTACCGGGCGATGTTCGCCGACGGCAGCGCCATCGACGTCCACACCGACGCGGACCGGATGGCGCAAGCGGTGCGCGACTTCGCGGGCCCACACCAGGCCGACGGCTACCGGCGGTTGCGCGGTTGGTTAGACCGGTTGTACCGCACCGAATTCGACGGCTTCATCGCGTCGAACTTCGACTCCCCGCTGTCGCTGCTGAACGGCCGGCTGGCCAGGCTGACGGCGCTCGGCGGATTCCGCCGCTGGGACACGATGGTCAAGCGCCACGTCAGCGACCCGCGGCTGCGCCGCGTGTTCACCTTCCAGTCGCTGTACGCCGGTGTCGCGCCGCAGCACGCGCTGGCGGTCTACGCGGTGATCGCCTACATGGACACCGTCGCCGGCGTGTTCTTCCCGCGCGGCGGCGTGCGCGCGCTACCCGATGCGCTGGCGGCGGCGGCAGCCGACGCCGGGGTGCGGTTCTGTTACGGGTCAACGGTCACCGAGCTGGAGCGCACCGGCGAGCGGATCACCGCTGTCCACACGCAGGATCGGCGGTTGGCCTGCGACGCGGTGGTGTTGACGACCGAGCTGCCGCAGTCCTACCGGCTGCTCGGCCGGCGGCCGCGACGGATTCTCCCGCTGCGCGCGGCGCCGTCGGCGGTGGTGCTGCACGTGGGCAGCCGCGCCGCGCCGTCGCAAAGCGCCCACCACACCATCCTTTTCGGCTCGGCCTGGGAGCAGACGTTCGACGACATCATCCGCGACGGCCGGCTCATGACGGACCCGTCATTGCTGGTCACCCGGCCGACGGCCAGCGACCCGAGCCTGGCCCCCACCCACCGCGACCTGCTCTACGTGCTGGCCCCGGCGCCGAACCTCTCGCGCGGCGACATCGACTGGTCGCGCACCGGCGGCGTGTACGCGGACTCGCTGCTCGAGGTGGTGCAGGACAGGCTGTTGCCCGGCCTGCGCGACGACGCCCGCCTGTTGCATGTCGACACCCCGGCCGACTGGGCCCGCCAGGGCATGGCGGCCGGCACACCGTTTGCGCTGGCCCACACGTTCGCCCAGACCGGACCGTTCCGGCCGGCCAACACCGTGCGCGGCATCGACAACGCGGTGCTCGCCGGGTCGTCGACGCTGCCGGGCGTGGGCGTGCCGACCACGCTCATCTCCGGGCGATTGGCCGCCGACCGCATCACCGGGATGGCCAGCCGGACGACCACCACCGTCGACCTGAAGGCGGGATCGCGATGATCCGCACGGAGCTGGACGCCGCCGGGATCCAGGACGCGCGCCTGCGCGCGGCGTATCGAAGCTGCCGGCAGATCGCCGCCGCACATGGCCGCACCTATTTCCTCGCCACCCGGCTGCTCGCCCCGGACCAACGCCCGGCCGTGCACGCGTTGTACGGCTTCGCCCGCCACGCCGACGACATCCTCGACGAGATCGACCCGGCGCTGGACGTCGCCGCGCGCGCCGAGCGGCTGCAGCGCCTGTCGGAGCGCTTCTTCGCCGGAGCCGGGCAGCACGACGAGCCCGTCCTCGCCGCGGTCGACGACACCGTGCGCCGCTACGGGATCCCCGCAGATCTCTTCGAGGACTTTCTGGATTCCATGCGCATGGACCTCACCGTCACCGACTATCCGGATCGGGCGGCGCTGGGCCGCTACATGCGCGGCTCCGCGGAAGTCATTGGCCTGCAGATGCTTCCGATTCTCGGCACCGTCGGACCCGCCGAGGAGGCGGCCCCGTACGCGGCGGCGCTGGGCCGCGCGTTTCAGCTCACCAATTTCCTGCGGGACGTCGACGAGGACCTCGCGCGCAACCGGATCTATCTGCCGGCCGACGAACTCGCCGCGTTCGGTGTCGACCGCGACCTGATGCTGTGGTGCCACACGCACCGGCGCACCCACGCCCGGGTGCGGACGGCGCTGGCGGCCCAACACGACATCACCCGCGAGATCTACCGTTTCGCCGCCGACGGAATCGCGATGCTGGCCCCGCGTTCCCGGCCGTGCGTGGCCACCGCGTTGACGCTGTACTCCGAAATCCTGGATTGCATTGAGGACAGCGACTTCTCGGTGTTCAACCGGCGCGCCACCGTCGGCAACGCGCGACGGCTCCGGGTCGCCGGTGGCGCCCTGCTGCAGTCGTGGCGGGCCCGGATCAGGGGCGCGGCGTGAGCGACCGGTGGCAGTACCTGATCCTGCTCGGCCTGTGCCTGGCGATCACGGCGCCGCTGGAGCTGTTCGGCGCCGGCGTCTACCGGCAGCCGCGCCGGCTCGCCCGAGCCGTGCTTCCGGTGGCGGCGCTGTTCCTCGTCTGGGACGCGGTGGCGATCCGCGCCGGCGTGTGGACATACAACGGGAAGTACATCACCGGTCTGCACCTCCCCTTCGGGGTGCCCATCGAGGAAGTGCTGTTCTTCGTGGTGATTCCGCTGTGCGGCCTGCTGACCTACAACGCCGTGAGCGCCATCCTCGATCGGAGCAGGCGCCGGTGACCGGGCTGGGCTACACCGTTCCGGCGATCGTGTCGGTTCTCGCGGTGTGCGCGCTGGAGTTCGCGCTGTTGCGCACCGGGCTGTTCCGGCGGCCCGCCTACTGGCTGTCCATGGTGATCGTGCTCGGCTTTCAGGTTCCGGTCGATGGCTGGCTGACGAAACGCAGCGCCCCGATCGTGATCTACAACCAGCGCCAGACCAGCGGCGTGCGGTTCCCGTTCGACATCCCCGTCGAGGACTTCCTGTTCGGCTTCGCGCTGGTCACCGCCGTGCTGCTGCTGTGGGAGCGTCACCGTGCGGGTCGATAAGACGGGTCTGCCCCGCGGCGACGTGCCCGGTGCCTTCGACGGCGGCGCGGCGGCCTACGACCGGCTGGTCGGCGCCAACCCGTCCTACCACGCGAACCTGGCGCTGTCGGCGAACCGGATGGCGCTGCCGGCACGGGGCCGGGGTCTGCGCCTGCTCGACGCGGGCTGCGGCACCGGCGCGTCGACGGCCGCGCTGCTGGCGGTGGCCCCCGAGGCGCAGATCGTCGCCGTGGACGCCGCGAACGGAATGCTCGACGCCGCCAGGGCGAAGGCGTGGCCACCGTCGGTCCGGTTCGTGCACGCGCGCGTCGAAGAGCTCGACGAGCACGGCGTCACCGGGCCGTTCGACGGCATCCTGGCCGCCTACCTGCTGCGCAACCTCGCGGACCCGGACGCACAGCTCCGCGCCTTTCGCGCCCTGCTTCGCCCCGGCGGCACGCTGGCGCTGCACGAGTACTCGGTGCGCGATTCCCGTGCGGCGACGTTGATCTGGCACGCGGTGTGCTGGGGCATCATCATCCCCGCCGGCTGGTGGCGCACCCGCGATACCACGCTGTACCGGCATCTGTGGCGCAGCGTCCTCGCGTTCGACGGGGCGGCGCGGTTGCGGCGGCGGATGCGCGACGCCGGATTCACCGGGGTGCGGAGCGCCACCATGCCGGGCTGGGAACACGACGTCGTGCACACCTTCTTGGGCGAGGCCCCGCGATGACCGACCGCCGCCGACACATCCACCCGGCAACGCCGGGCCTGGCCGACGCGAGCGCGCTCTCGTCGCGGCCCCGCGCCG
>NZ_LT546236.1:844702-848920 GCF_900078675.2 Mycobacterium interjectum | reverse complement strand
GGGTGCCTCCCTGTACTGCCGATGGCACGGGCTGGCCCTCGACGGCGAGACGTGCGAATTGCGTTGGCAGCCTTCCCCCAGCCACGACGACGGCGTGCTGGCGTGGGTGCGCCTCGACTCCGTGGGCGGCGAAGCCCCGCTGGACGAGCCGATCATTGCGCCGAGGCCGGCGGGTGACACCCTGGCGGCGGTCACCAGCCTGGTCGGTCGGTGCGAACCGGCCGACATCGTCGCCAACCGGCTCGATCCCTGGCACGGCGCGTGGTTTCACCCTTACTCGTTCACCCGGCTCGACGTGCTCACCACCCCCACCGAAGAGGACGACCGGTTTTTGGTCTCGGTCACGTTCCGGATGGGCCGCTTCGGCGTGCCCGTCATCGCCGAATTCACCACCCCCGAGGCACGCACCGTCGTGATGCGCATCATCGAGGGCGAGGGAATTGGCAGCATCGTCGAAACCCACGCGACCCCAATGGGTTCAGGGCCCGACGGCCGACCGCGCGTTGCCGTCATCGAAGCCACCGTCGCAACGTCGCAACGCCCGGGTTTCATCGCCGCCCGCCGCGCGGGCCCGCTGATCACACCGCTGATGCGCTACGCCGCCACCCGGTTGTGGCGTGACGATCTGGCCTACGCGGAGCGCCGTTACCGCCGACGCACGGGTGACTAACATGGACGTGCCCCAGCACGTGCCAGCACCGGAAGCCCGAACCAGCGATGAAGAAGGCGCATTTCGCCGTCGTGATCCTCAGCGTGGGTGCGCACTTTGCCTACCTCATCTACCTGCCCAGCGGCGGCTTCCTGGCGCTGCGCTGGCCGCGCACCATCTGGCTGCACCTGGCGAGCGTGTGCTGGGGCGTGGTGGTCGTGACGCTGCCGGTGCCGTGTCCGCTGACTTCCCTGGAAGATTGGGCGCGCGCGCGAGCCGGCATGAAGCCACTGCCTTCGACCGGGTTCGTCGACCGTTACATCGAAGGTGTCCTCTACCCGCCGGGCCGAACCGGTGCCGCGCAGGCCCTGGCCTTCGTCGCGGCCGCCGTCTCGTGGATCGCCCTGGCCAGAAGGCGCGACTCACGCCTGCCGCTGATCCGGACGCGCGGCAGGTTGCGCTAGGTGCCGGCTAAGCGCACGGATACGCTGGTGGGTCTTATGAAGGATGCGGGTAGGTGAGCAGGCGCCGCGCACAGGATCCACCGCCCGGCCGGGCTGAGCTGGAGAGGCAGTTGTCGGCCGACATGCGGGCGATCACCGCGCAATCGGATCGCATCGGCCGCCACTTCGCGCGGACGAACGAGGTCGGCAGCAGCGATTTCCACGCTCTCCTGCACATCATGGTCAGCGAAACGGCGGGAAAGCCATTGACGCTGGCCCAACTGCGGCAGCGCATGGACGTATCGCCCGCGGCGATCACCTATCTCGTCGATCGGATGATCGAAGCGGGCCACATTCGGCGCGAACCCGATCCCGAGGACCGGCGGAAGTGGCTGCTGCGTTACGAGGAAAGCGGGATGACGCTGGCGCACGCCTTCTTCAGGCCGCTCGGTATTCATCTCAGCAAGGCCATGGCGGATTTGAGCGACAAGGACCTCCTTGCCGCTNCTCGGCGACGATTCCTGGCGGACCCGGATCCGGCTGCTGCGCACCGCGCCGCCGTTCGTGGTGCAGCGCCTTTGGCTCGACCGGCCGGTCGGCGCCGACCGGCCTGCCTTCCTCGGCACCGCCGGTCACGAGCCGGTCGACAACATCAGCGTGCTCGAGCGCTACGAACGCGACGCCGCCGCGTGGACACGCCGGCACGGTGGATCCGTCGTCGAATTGCACTCGTATGCGGCCGGCGCCGAATCGCCCGGCGAGGCCGCGATCGGGCGCCTGCACGAGCTGTATCCCGAAACCGCGCCGGCGCGTGTGGTTTACGAACGCGAACTGCGCCGCAGCGATTGCCCGCTGTTCGCCCCCGGAACGTACCTGCACCGCCCTACCGTTGGCACGCCGCACCCCGGGCTGGTGCTGGCCGGCGACGGGATCCGCGTCGACCTGCCGGTGGCGCTGATGGAACGGGCGGCCACCACCGGATGGGCGGCCGCCAACCGGCTGCTGGAGTCGTGGGGTCTGACCGGCCACGAACTGTGCACCGTTCCCACTCGCGGGCGGTCGCCCCTGCTGCGGTCGCTTGCCGAGCGCCAGGGGCGGCGGCGATGAGCTTCGTCGACCGCTTGCGTCGCCGGTCGAAAGACTGGCCCGTCGGCGTGATCCCGCGCGCCTCNCTCTCGTCGCGGCCCCGCGCCGTGGTCGTCGGCGCCGGAATCGCCGGTCTGACGGCGGCCACCGCGCTCGCCGAACGTGGCGTCGCCGTGGACCTGGTGGAACGCGAGGATTACCTCGGCGGCCGGGTGGGCGGCTGGACCGAACACCACGACGGCGCCGATCTCCCGATGAACCGCGGGTTCCACGCCTTCTTCCGCCAGTACTACAACCTGCGCGCCCTGCTGCGCCGGGTCGACCCGCAGCTGCGCCTGCTCACCGCCGTCGAGGATTACCCCCTGATCGACGGCGCCGGCCGCCGCGACAGCTTCCGCGGCTTGCCCCGCACCCCGCCGTTCAACGCCTTGGCATTCGCGTTGCGCAGTCCGACGTTTCGGCTCGGCGACCTGGCGCGCATCAACGCCCGGGCCGCCGCGCCGCTGGCGGCGGTGTCGGTGCCCGACATCTATCGACGGCTCGACCACGTCGACGCCGAGACCTTCTTGAAGAGCATCAATTTTCCCGAGTCCGCGCGCCATCTCGCGTTCGAGGTGTTCTCCCGCAGCTTCTTCGCCGAACCGGCGCAATTGTCCGCCGCAGAGTTGGCGACCATGTTTCACATCTACTTCCTGGGCTCCAGCGAAGGCCTGATCTTCGACGTCGCCACTGCGAACTTCGATGTCGCACTGTGGAATCCGTTGGGCGACTACCTGCAGGACCGGGGTGTTCGGGTGCACCTCGGCGCGCGGGTGTCCCGCATCGACCCCGGCGCACCGAAAACCCTTCGCGTCCAGACCGATTCGGGTGAGCATTTCGACGCGGACGCGGTCGTGCTGGCGCTCGACGTCGGCGGCCTGCAGCGGGTGGCGGCCGCGTCGCCCGGCCTCGGCGACGATTCCTGGCGGACCCGGATCCGGCTGCTGCGCACCGCGCCGCCGTTCGTGGTGCAGCGCCTTTGGCTCGACCGGCCGGTCGGCGCCGACCGGCCTGCCTTCCTCGGCACCGCCGGTCACGAGCCGGTCGACAACATCAGCGTGCTCGAGCGCTACGAACGCGACGCCGCCGCGTGGACACGCCGGCACGGTGGATCCGTCGTCGAATTGCACTCGTATGCGGCCGGCGCCGAATCGCCCGGCGAGGCCGCGATCGGGCGCCTGCACGAGCTGTATCCCGAAACCGCGCCGGCGCGTGTGGTTTACGAACGCGAACTGCGCCGCAGCGATTGCCCGCTGTTCGCCCCCGGAACGTACCTGCACCGCCCTACCGTTGGCACGCCGCACCCCGGGCTGGTGCTGGCCGGCGACGGGATCCGCGTCGACCTGCCGGTGGCGCTGATGGAACGGGCGGCCACCACCGGATGGGCGGCCGCCAACCGGCTGCTGGAGTCGTGGGGTCTGACCGGCCACGAACTGTGCACCGTTCCCACTCGCGGGCGGTCGCCCCTGCTGCGGTCGCTTGCCGAGCGCCAGGGGCGGCGGCGATGAGCTTCGTCGACCGCTTGCGTCGCCGGTCGAAAGACTGGCCCGTCGGCGTGATCCCGCGCGCCTCCTGGACACGGCAGCGCCCGACCTATCGCGACGCGCAACCGGGGATCATCAACGCCGCGTTGGAACGGGCCCAGCGGCGTCCGACCGGAAACTGGTATGTGTTCGCCGCGAGCCGCGACGTGCGCGCCGGTCGCCCCCACGGCGCGCGCGTCGCCGGCATCGACCTGGTCGCCTGGCGCGACAAGCGCCGCCGGCTGCGGGTCGGTCCGGCAAGCTGTCCGCACCTGGGCGCTGACCTCGCGACGGGGCTGGTGCGCGGTGGCGTCCTGTACTGCCGATGGCACGGGCTGGCCCTCGACGGCGAGACGTGCGAATTGCGTTGGCAGCCTTTCCCCAGCCACGACGACGGCGTGCTGGCGTGGGTGCGCCTCGACTCCGTGGGCGGCGAAGCCCCGCTGGACGAGCCGATCATTGCGCCGAGGCCGGCGGG
>NZ_LT546236.1:832693-844119 GCF_900078675.2 Mycobacterium interjectum | reverse complement strand
CGCCGCGGTCAGCCGCTTCGCCGGCAGCCGGGTGCCGCAGCGGGCCACCTGCACGCGGCGGGCGACCTCGGCCTGATCGCGCGCAAAGGGCACCGCACAGACCGGGACGCCGCGGTCCAGCGCCTTGACGGTGGTGCCCATCCCGCCATGGGTGACGGCACAGATCGCGCGGTCGAGGACCGCGCCGTGGTTGACAAACCGGCACACCGTGGCGTTGGCGGTGTGCGGCAGCCCCGCTGGCACGCCCGCCGGGAACGTGGCGACGACGTGGACGGGTTCATCGGCCAACGCCTGCAGGGCGATTCGGCCGAGCTTGGCATCGGCCTGCGGCAGGGATGACGTGCTGACCAACACGATGGGCCGGTCGATGGCGGCGACCCAGTCCGGGACGGTCGCGGGGGCAGGATCGAACTCACACGCACCGACGAAATGCACGTCGCGCCAATCGGGATGCGGGTACTCGAGGGGCTCTCCGCCGACCGCCAACAGCAGCGGGGCGCGGCGCATCAGCCCGTCCACCGACTTGACCCGCGGCACACCCAGTTCCGCGCGCAGGGCGTTGAGCCGCGGCACTATCCGGCGATCGAACAGGCAGCTGACGAACGGACGCATCGATGCGTCGCGGACCTTCCCGATCGGGCCGGGCAGCGGCCGCAGCCCGGGGCCGAAGGGCGGCGCCGCCCGCGATCTCAAATAGGGCGTGAACGGCGAGAAGACCAGCCACGGAACACCGCTGGCCTCGGCCGCCGACACAGCCCCCCAGCAGTTCGCGTCGACGATGACCGCGTCGGGCCGGACCCGTGCCAGCGAGCTTCGCAGGTCGTCGACCTCGATCACCGCGCGCCGGCACAACACGTCGATCGTCGTCTTGAGGACTCCTAACGCGTTGGGCGCCAGCCAATCCCGGCCGCTGATGGCCTCGATGCGCGGGTCAACCGCCTCGGTGTGGACGCCGGCCGCACGCATGGCGGGCACCCCGCCGGCCAGGGTGCGCAGGTGGACCTGGTGGCCGCGCCCACCCAGTTCCCGCAGCAACGCCCCCAGGGGATACAGGTGGCCCAGCGCGGGCGACCCGTAAGCCAGAATCACAGCCATGCGCCGTCGCTCTTACGAAGTGGGCGTCACGCCAACGTCTCGCAGCGCCGGCAGGTCGGCCGCCCCAGACCCGTGCAGGCAGATGCGGAGCTCGTCGATGAATCGCTGCAGCCAGGCCGTGGCGGCCTCAACCGACTCGATCGCCGCCGGTAACAGCGGCCTCGCCACGGCCACCACGTCGGCGCCCAGGGCCAGCGCCTTGGCCGCGTCCATGCCGGTCCGGATCCCACCCGAGGCGACCAACGGGATGGCCGGCAGCGCCGCGCGCACCTCCCTGATCGCCTGCGCGGTCGGTATGCCCCAGTCCGCCAGGTCCGGGTAGCGCAGTTCGCCGTAGCGGACCAATTGCTCGACGCGCGACCACGAGGTTCCGCCGGCTCCGGCCACATCGATGGCCGCCACCGGCGGTTCCCCGGACAGGCGCAGCAATTCGCCGATCGCGGCGGCGCCGATCCCGTGCCCGACCTCCTTCAGCAGCACCGGGTAGCCGAGCGTGTCGGCCAGGTCATGCAGCCGGTCCAACGACCCCGCGAAGTCGGTGTCGCCGTCGCGCTGGACGGCCTCCTGGAGCGGATTGGTATGCACGGCAAGCGCATTCGCCCCCACCCGGTCGAGCGCTTGAACGATGTCCGGCACCGCATCCTTGGTCAACTGGGCCAGGCCGATGTTGCCGAACAACAGCACGTCGGGCGCCACGTCGCGCACGGCGAAGCTGGCGGCGGCCTGCTCCCCCAGGACGCTGTCGAGCATCACGCGCTGTGACCCCAGCATCATTCCGATGCCGAGGCGTTGCGCCGCCGCGGCCAGATTCCGGTTGATGGTGCCCGACAACTCCGCGCCGCCGGTCATGGCGCCGATCAGCACGGGCGCCTGCAACCGCGCTCCGAGGAATTCGGTGCACAGGTCGATGTCGTTCAGGTTGGTCTGGGTCAGGGCGTTGTAGGGCAGCGTGTAGCGTTCCAAGCCCGTCGTCACACCCTGATAAGCCACATCGCCGTCGAGACACACGTCGATGTGGCGGCGCTTGCGGGTGGACATTTCGCCACGGTCGGCCGTCATGGCACATCAATCCTAACGTGGCGATTCAACATCCAGATCTGGGTCGACAGCACGAAGGCAAACGCGCACCAGGCGGGATACAGGCACAACCACGCGGCTCGGCTGCCACGGACCGCGATGGCGCGCCGGGCCAAGTCGGCGCTGCTCGCGGGCAGCGCGGCGTTCACCGCAGCGGCCGCCGCCAGATGGCGTCGATTGAAGAACACCCACGCACCCAAGCAGGAGCGGGCCGCCGGCGCGCTCCCGGCGTCACGGAGCCGGTCGAAGGTGGCCGCGGATACCGCCGCGATGCCGGCGTACAAAACCGGCCAGACGACGGGAAATGCCGACCGGGCAGGCTGATAGGCGGGTTTGCGCAATTGCCGGTACCACACCGACTGACTGGCCGGCCGGCTAGCCAGACCGCCCACCGTCGCCGTCGCGACCACCGCCGCGGCGCTGGCGACGGATGTGGCTGTGCGCACGGTTATCGAGCCGGCGCTACCGGCACCGCAATCTCGTTGCGGCGCAGCGCCGGAACCGTCCATGGCGGATCGTAAAACCAGGCCTCCGGCGTATCGACGGCCTCGAAGCCGCTCTCGCGCAACGCGGTCATCAATTCGGCGGTGTGCGCGGCAATGGCGCGGCGGCTGCGGCTGCCCGTGAAACGGTGTACCGCAACCGTCTCCGGCGGCACGGCCACCAGCCTGACTTCGCCGTCGTCGGGCTCGGGTAACGACTCCAGCGTCTTGCCGGCCGGCATGAAAAACCGGATCACCCATTGGCGCTCGGCCGCCGCCTCTTGCGCCACCGGCGCCGTCATCGCGATCTTCTCTTGCACGCCGTTGCCGCCGAAGATGTAGCGGGCAAGGCGGCGAAATCCGGTATTGCGGGCAGCCTCCTCGCCCGCGGTGACTGTCGTCTCCGCGGCGATCCTGGCGCCGTAGCGGCGGATCTCGACGTCCCGAGTCAGCTTCTCGGCGCTGTACTCCGGCTCTTTGGTGCCGTGCCGGTAACCGACCACCGAGCCTGCCGCATCGATGACCTGGCCAATCATGGCTCCCATCGACCCGAACACATTGCCACCTCGTTCCTTCGATCGAATTCTCTCCGCTGCGCCAAGGTCCACCCTAGCGGAATTTCCCGATTTAGTTAAGTACTTGAATGTTTAAGAAACTTAACCTACTCTCGAGTTGGCGCGCGGGCCCAATGCGCTGCTGGGCACGGCCATCGCGGCCGCGGATCACTCCAGAGGGCGGTGCATGTTAGCGCGAATGGCCCGACTCGCCGTCACCATGCCAGGACGGATCGTCGGACTCACGGTCCTGTTCGTGATGGTTGCCGGCGTTTTCGGCATACCCGCCGCGACCAGGCTCTCGCCCGGCGGATTCCTCGACCCGGCCTCCGAATCGGCCCGCGCCGCCGCGACGCTCGCCGAAAAGTTCAATCAGGGTGACATGGACCTGGTGCTGCTGGTGAGTTCGCCACGTGGCGCCAACGACGCAACCGCGCACGCCGTCGGCGCCGACATCGCCCGACAGCTTTCGCAATCACCCTTCGTGTCGCGGGTGACATCGCCCTGGGACGGGCAACCCAGCCCGGGAGCATTCAGCGTCGACGGAAAGACCGCGATGATTCTCGCCGCACTCAAAGGCGACGAAAACAGCGCGCCCAAGCACGCCCGGGCGCTGGCGGAGCGGTTCGCGCACGACCATCAGGGGGTCACCGTACAAGCGGGCGGCTCGGCGCTGGTCTACGAACAGGTCAACGAGCAGACCGAAAGAGACCTGCTGCGAATGGAAATCATCGCGATACCGCTGAGTTTCCTCGCACTGGTGTGGGTTTTCGGCGGGTTGCTGGCCGCCGCATTACCCGTGGCCGTCGGTGGCGTCGCGATCCTGGGTTCACTCGCGGTGTTGCGCGCGATCGCGCTGGTCACCAACGTGTCGATTTTCGCTCTCAACGTGACGGTGGCGTTGGGGTTCGCGCTGGCCGTCGACTACACCTTGCTGATCATCAGCCGGTACCGCGACGAGGTGGCCGCTGGGTCGGGCCGCGACGAGGCGCTCGCGAACACGGTGACGACCGCCGGTCGCACCGTGTTGTTTTCGGCGGTCACGGTGGCCCTGGCCCTGTCCGCGACGGCACTGTTCCCGATGTACTTCCTCAAGTCCTTCGCCTATGCCGGGACGGCGGTGGTGGCGTTCGCCGCCCTGGCGGCGGTGGTGGTGGCGCCCGCCGCGCTGGTGTTGATCGGGGACCGGCTCGATGCATTCGACATTCGCAAGCTGGGCCGTCGGCTGTCGGGCCGCCCCGCACCGCCGCCCTCAACGTTGGAACACAGCTTCTGGTACCGGACGGCGAAACTGGTGATGCGGCATGCGATCCCGGTCGGCTTGGCGCTCACCGCGTTCCTGGTTGCGCTGGGCGCTCCGTTCCTCGGTGTCAGATGGGGCTATCCCGACGACCGGGTACTGCCGACATCGGCGTCCGCGCGGGCCGTGAGCGACCGGATCCGCAGCGAATTCCGCACGACCTCGGAGACCAAGGTCGTCCTGCCCGATACGGCCGGCGTCACCACCGCGGACCTGGATGGCTACGCCATGCGGTTGTCGCTCGTCGCCGACGTCGCGGCGGTGTCGACGCCCACCGGCACCTTCGTCGCGGGTCGGCCCAGCGGGCCGGCATCGGCTCCGAGCGGAATGGCGGCCGGCAGCGCCTACCTGACCATCGAGAGCACCGCCCCCCTCTACAGTCAAGCCTCCGAGATCCAGTTGACCCGCATGCACGCGATCACGGCACCGGGACACCGGGCGGCGCGGTTCACCGGGATGGCGCAAACGAACCGCGATTGCGTGAACGGCATCACGTCGCGGTTGCCCTTGGTGTTCGGTTTCATCGCGGTGGTGACCTTGGTGCTGCTTTTCCTCCTCACGGGCAGCGTGATACTTCCGATCAAGGCGGTACTGCTCAACGTGGTGTCGCTCACCGCCGTCTTCGGCGCTCTGGTGTGGATCTTCCAGGACGGCCACCTCGGCGCGGCGGGCACCACGTCAACCGGCACGCTCGCGGCGAACGTCCCGGTGCTGATGTTTTGCATCGCGTTCGGATTGTCGATGGACTACGAAGTCTTCCTGCTCGCCCGCATCCGCGAGTACTGGCTGGATTCGCCACGAACCCGCGCGGCCAACGACGAAAGCATCGCGATGGGCCTCGCCCGCACCGGCCGGGTGATCACTGCCGCGGCGCTGCTGATGTCGATCTCGTTCGCGGCTCTGATCTCCGCGGGGGTGTCATTCATGCGCATGTTCGGATTGGGCCTCACCGTCGCGGTGTTGGTGGACGCGACGCTGGTGCGAATGCTGCTGGTGCCGGCCTTCATGCACGTGTTGGGCGGCCTGAATTGGTGGGCGCCCGACCGGCTGGCGAGATGGCACCGCCGGACCTTCAGTGGGCTGAGTCCAATTCGGCCTGGAACTGGCGCATTGCGGCAATAAGGGCGGTGAAGACCCGGTGCGCCGCGGCCAAATCGGCGTCGCTCAACTCGTCGAGCGCGGCACGGGTGTGCATTCCCAGCGGGTTGAAGAACGAGCGCGCGGTGTCCAGGCCGTCATCCGAGTAGCGCAGGATGACCTTTCGCCGGTCATCGGCGTGGGTGTCGCGGCGAACGTGCCCCGAGGTGATCATCCGCTCGACGAGGTAGGTGATCGCCGCCGCGGACAAACCCATCCGCTGGCGCAATTCCCCCGATGTCAGCGGAGCGCCCGCCGTCTCGGCCACCAGGATGTGCAGCAGGGCGCGAAAATCGCTGGGACCCAGGTGATGCACCGCGGCGAAAACGCGACCCAACTGGTCGGATTCGGCGGTGAGGGCGCGCGCATCGGCTGCGATCTGAGCCTCGAGCCGCACCCGTTCGGTGGTGGCTTCCATGAGAGTCGCAGCATACCGCGCCGAAGGCAGATTGTTAACTTGATTAATGGTTAAGTGACTGAAATGCTTGGTGGCGTGATCTGGGACGCTCTTGCCGCCGCCGTGACGGGCCGGCGGTCGTGGCTGCCCGGATTGGCGGCGGTCCTGCTGGGTATTGGCCTCATGGTGGTCATCGGCGGGAACGCGGCGGCGAGCCGGGCTCCGCTGTCGGTGCCCTCCTCCTCCGATTCCGCCAGGGTCGACGCCCTGGCCCGGGAGTTCCCGGGCGGCGACCGCGCTCCGCTGATCGTCGTGGTCAGCCGCGCCGACGGCGCGGCGCTCAGTCCGGCGGACGTCGGCGCCGCCCAAGCGGCCCGCGACCGGATGCTCGGGCTCACCCACGACGCCGGCCCCCCGCCCGTGACGGTTTCGGCCGACGGCCACGCGGCCGTCGGCCTGGTATCCGTGGACGCCGGCCTGTCGGGCCTGGCGCTGGGTGACGCCGTCGCGTCCCTGCGCGCCGTCGCCGCGGACGGCCTGCCCGCGAGCCTGCGGACCCACGTCACCGGGGGTCCGGCGTTCGGCGCCGACATCGCCAGCGCGTTCACCGACGCCAACGTCACCCTGCTCGCGGTGACGGCGTCGGTGGTGGCGCTGCTGCTCATCGCGACCTACCGATCGCCGGTCCTGTGGCTGGCGCCGCTGCTGGTGATCGGGTTCGCCGACCGGGTGGCGACGGCGGCGGGCACCGCGATGGCGGGGCTGACCGGGCTGAGCTTCGACGGCGCCACGTCCGGGATCACCAGCGTGCTGGTGTTCGGCGCGGGCACCAACTACGCGCTGCTGCTGATTTCCCGTTACCGCCAGGAACTTTCGCGCTATCCCGACCATCGGCGGGCCCTGCGCCGGGCCGCGCGCAGGGCCGCGCCGGCCATCGTGGCCAGCAACGCGACCGTGGTGCTGGCGCTGCTGACGCTGTTGTTCGCGTCGACGCCGAGCACCCGCAGCCTGGGCGCCCTGGCCGCGTGCGGATTGGTCGTCGCGGCGGTGAGCGTTCTGGTCGTGCTGCCGCCGGTGCTGGCACTGTGCGGCCGGCGGTTGTTCTGGCCCTTCGTCCCACGCGCCGACGACGCGGCCGCGCTCGATTCGGGGCCATGGCACCGGGTGGCCGAGCGGGTGGCCCGGCGCCCGGCCGCGGTGGCGGGGGTCGCGATCGCGCTCCTGGCAGCGCTTGCGACCGGTCTGCTTTGGACCCGAATCGGCTTGTCTCAGACCGAACAGTTCCGGGTTCGTGCGGATTCGGTGTGTGGCTACGACGTTGTGGCCGCCCATTTTCCGGGCGGCCTGGCCAGCCCCACGGTGGTCCTCGCCCCCTCCGCCGAGGCGGCCCGGGTGCAGCGGGCGATCGGTTCCACCCCGGGCGTGGTCTCGGCCACCGAAACGGGCCGGTCGGCGACGGGGCTGACGAAGTGGTCCGTCGTGACCGACGCCCCGCCGTCCTCCGGTGCGGCGTTCAAAACGGTCGTCGCGCTGCGGGATTCGACCAAGGCCGTCGCGCCCGGCGCGGTGGTCGGGGGCCCCGACGCGCAGGCACTCGACATCCGCGACGCCGCCACGCGCGATCGGCTGGTGCTCATCCCGGCGATCCTGGCGGTGATCCTGGCCGTGCTGTATGCGCTGCTGCGCTCGGCCCTGGCGCCGCCGATCCTGCTTGCCGCAACGATTCTCGGCGCGCTGGCCGCGCTGGGCCTCGGCGGCTGGGCCAGCACCCACGTCTTCGGATTCCCCGCGCTGGACAACAGCACCCCGCTGTTCGCGTTCCTGTTCCTGGCCGCCCTCGGCGTGGACTACACCATCTTCCTGGTCACCCGTGCTCGCGAGGAGGCCGCGCAGCACGGCGCGCGGGATGGCATGGTGCGCGCGGTGTCGGCCACCGGCGGCGTCATCACCAGCGCGGGCATCGTTTTGGCCGCGGTGTTCTGCGTGCTGGGGGTGCTGCCCTTGATCGTCCTGACGCAGCTGGGCATCATCGTGGGCCTCGGCATCCTGCTCGACACGTTCGTCGTGCGGACCCTGGTGATACCCGCGCTGTTCGCCCTTGTGGGCGACCGCATCTGGTGGCCCGACGACCCGACCCAACCGAAAGGAAGCACGACGTGAAACNCGCGCGGGCCGACCCGCGGGCCGGGGCGGCGCTGTCGCCCTACCCGGTGTGGTGCGCCTTCGCCACCATCCTGGCCACCCATGTGTGGCGGCTCAACCGCTGAGGGAGACCCCCAATCATGCCGACGCTGTTGTGGTTTCGCCGCGATCTGCGGTTGCACGACCATCCCGCCCTGGCCGCGGCCGCCGGAGACGACGGGGAAGTGCTCGCCTGCTTCGTCGTCGATCCGCGGCTCGAAGCCTCGTCGGGCCGGCGTCGGCTGCAATTCCTGGGTGACTCGCTGCGCCGGCTGCGCGACGACCTGGACGGCCGGCTGCTGGTGACCCGCGGGCGGCCCGAGACGCAGATCCCGCGCATCGCCGACGAGATCGGCGCATCGTCGGTGCACGTCTCGGAGGATTTTGCGCCGTACGGTGTACGCCGCGACGACAAGGTTCGCGCGGCTCTGGATTCCGTGCCGTTGGTGGCGACGGGCTCGCCGTACCTGGTCTCCCCCGGACGCGTGNGGCGCCGGCGAAATCGGGCGCCGCCGCCGCGCGCTGGCTCGACCCGGCGCGGCTGCCGATCCCGCGTTGCGAGATACCCGATCCCGGTGCGGCGCTCGACGTGCCCGCCGGTGAGTCGGCGGCCCGTAAGCAGTGGAAGGCGTTCCTGGACAATGGATTACACCGCTACCCCCACGACCGTGACCGGCCCGACGTGGCGGGAACCAGCAGGATGTCGGCGCACCTGAAGTTCGGGTCCATCCATCCCCGCACCCTGGCGGCCGACCTCGACCTGCGCGGCGCGGGGGCGCAAGCCTTCCTGCGGGAGTTGGCCTTTCGCGATTTCTACGCCGACGTGCTGCACCACTGGCCGGCCAGCGCGTGGCGCAACTGGAACGGCCAGTTCGACGGCATCCGGACCGATACGGGTCCCGAAGCCGAGCGCCGCTTCGAGGCCTGGAAGGCCGGCCAGACGGGGTTCCCGTTCGTCGACGCCGGGATGCGTCAGCTGCGCGAGACCGGCTTCATGCACAACCGGGTGCGCATGATCGTCGCGTCGTTTCTGGTCAAAGACCTTCACCTGCCGTGGCAGTGGGGCGCCGCGTGGTTCCTGGATCAGCTCGTCGACGGCGACATGGCCAACAATCAGCACGGCTGGCAGTGGTGCGCCGGATCCGGCACCGACGCCGCGCCGTATTTCCGGGTCTTCAACCCGATCACGCAGGGCGAGAAGTTCGATCCGTCGGGCGAGTATGTCCGGCGCTGGGTGCCCGAGTTGCGCTCGGTCGACGACGCGCACCTGCGCAAAGCTGAACGGCCGCAGGGATACCCGGCGCCGATCGTCGACCACGGCGCCGAGCGCGCCGAGGCGTTGCGCCGCTATCACAGCATCTGAGCGATTTCCGCTGCCCGAAGCCAGTCGGCAGCCGCCTCACTGGGTCTAGCGCGCCGCCTTCTTGCGCTCGATATCGGCCAGGGCGGCCGCGAGTTCGGCGCGCTGCGCGGCCGAGCTCTCCCACGACAGCTGCCGGTTCTTGACCACCTTGGCCGGTGCGCCGACCGCGATGGAGTAGTCGGGGATGACGCCGCGGACCACCGCGTGCGACCCGAGCACGCAGCCGCGCCCGACGGACGTGCCGCGCAGCACCGTCACCTTGACCCCCACCCAGGTGTCGGGGCCGATCCGGACCGGCGACTTGATGATGCCCTGGTCCTTGATCGGCAGGTTGATGTCGTCCATGCGGTGGTCGAAATCGCAGACGTAGCACCAGTCGGCCATCAACACCGAGTCGCCGAGCTCGATGTCGAGATAGGTGTTGATGACGTTGTCGCGGCCCAGCACCACCTTGTCGCCGAACCGCAGCGAGCCCTCGTGCGCGCGGATGGTGTTCTTGTCCCCGATGTGCACCCAGCGGCCGATCTCCAGCTCCGACAGCTCGGGCGTCGCGTGGATCTCCACCCCCTTGCCCAAAAACACCATCCCGCGGGTGATGATGTGCGGGTTTGCCAGCTTGAACTTCAGCAGCCGCCAGTAGCGGACCAGGTACCACGGGGTGTAGGCGCGGTTGGCCAGCACCCACTTCAGCGAGGCCAGCGTGAGGAACTTGGCCTGGCGAGGGTCGCGCAGGTTCGATCCACGCCAGCGGCGATGAAGCGGAGCATTCCACATGCTCGTCATGGCCGAAAAGCCTATCGGAGCCGCTACGGGTTACCCTCACCTGTACTCGATCGCTGCCTGCCCCGAAGGAGTTGGAAACCCGAGGTGCTTGCCCGACATCTCCTTCGTGGGCTTCGGCGTTGGTCCTGTGCGGCGCTGGCGGCCGCGCTCACGATCGGGCTCGCGGGCTGCGGCAACACCGACTCCTGGGTCGACGCCTCGCCCGCGCAGGGCTGGCCCGCGCAATACGGCGACGCCGCCAACAGCAGCTACACCGCGACGGGCGGCGCCACCACGCTGTCGCTGCAGTGGACACGCTCGGTCAAGGGCGCCCTGGCGGCCGGGCCGGCGCTCAGCGCGCGCAGCTACCTCGCCCTCAACGCCCAGACCTCGGCCGGATGTTCGCTGATGGAGTGGCAGAACGACGACAACGGCCGCCAGCGCTGGTGCGTCCGGCTGGCCCAGGGTGGGGGTTTCGCCGGCCCGTTGTTCGACGGCTTCGACAACCTCTACGTCGGCCAACCGGGGGCCTTCCTGTCGTTTCCGGTGACCCAGTGGACGCGGTGGCGGCAGCCGGTGATCGGAATGCCCACCACCCCAAGGTTTCTCGGAAACGGGCGGTTGCTCGTCGCGACGCACCTGGGGCAGGTGCTGGTCTTCGACTCGCACCGCGGCGAGGTGGTCGGCAGCCCGCTCGATCTGGTCGACGGTGTCGATCCCACCGACGCCACGCGCGGGTTGGCCGATTGCGCCCCGGCCCGGCAGGGCTGCCCGGTCGCGGCCGCGCCGGCCTACTCGACGGGCAACGGGATCGTGGTGCTCGGCGTCTGGCAGCCGGGTGCTCCGGCGGCGGGGCTGGTCGGGCTGAAGTACCACGCGGGCCAGCCCCCGCTGCTGAGCCGGGAATGGACCAGCGACGCCGTGGGCGCCGGCGTCATCGCCAGCCCGGTGTTATCCGCCGACGGGTCGACCGTCTACGTCAACGGCCGCGACCGACGGCTGTGGGCGCTGCGTGCCGCCGACGGGAAGGTGAAGTGGTCGGCGCCGCTGGGCTTTTTGGCGCAGACGCCGCCCGCGG
>NZ_LT546236.1:831488-832594 GCF_900078675.2 Mycobacterium interjectum | reverse complement strand
ATCGCCGGGTGGTCGCCGCCACCAGCGACGGTCAGGTCTACGGCTTCGCGCCGGCATGAGCGCGCGCCGCCGCCCGGCCGACGTCGCCGCGTCGAAGGTGAATTCGCGGCTTTGGCTGTGCGGCTGGGGCGAGCCTCGTCGGCGTGTCGCCGCCCAGGACTCACACGCGAAGCCCTAGATCGCCAGCGGCGGAATGGCGTTGCGCGGCACCTGGGCCTGGGCCGGGCCGGCGAACGCCGGCAGCATCTCGCCCGGGGCGAAGTAGAAGATCAGCTGGTCGTCGGTGATGGCGAAGTTCTGATAGTGCGACGGGTCGAGCCCGTTGGAGGGCAGGATCGCCGCGCCGAACGGGTTCTGGCGGTTCAGGTCGCGCTGCACGATCGGGAAGATGCTGTCCAGCGGCGTGGTGCCCGGCGCGAACAGGGTGTCGAAGGTGATGGGCTGCTTGCTCCCGAGGTTGTAGTTGAACGCCTTGTACCAGGTGGACGTGCGTGACCCGCCGACGTCCTGGAAGAACTTCAGCACGACGCTGCGGGTGTTGTGCGGCGGCTGGCCCGCGGTGTGCTGCTCGGTGGTGGCCTCCATCTGATAGGGCTGATCGCGGGCCCCGGAGCCCTGGGCGACGTTGATGAACCCGTCGCGGTTCTGCGTGACGNGGCCTGCTGCAGCGCCTCGTCGGTGAACAGCCAGTTCGAGACGTCACCGAGCTCGCCGAGCTTTTCTGAGGCGCGGCGGCGCAGCAGGGTCGTCTCCACCAGCACCGGCGCCCGCTCGCCGAACCGGGCGCGCGCCGCGGCGACGTCGGCGATCCGGGTGGCTTCGGTCAGCTCGAGATCGCCGACGAAGGCCAGCGCCGCGGCCCCAGACTCCGACCGCAGGTAACTGACGTCGTCGCTGCTGAATGGCAGCCCGGCACTCAGGAGGGTTTGACTCCGGTGACCATCACGTTGTAGAACCAGCCCTTCGGCACCAGGTGCCGCGACACGTTGGCATCCACCCAGCTCAGCGCCTTCCAGCTGTTGAACGCAAAGTGCGCCCAGCCCCAGCCCAGCCGCCCCGGCGGCACCGCGCATTCGAAGGTGCGAAGCGGCCAGCCCAGCATCGCG
>NZ_LT546236.1:789366-831086 GCF_900078675.2 Mycobacterium interjectum | reverse complement strand
AGATGGGAATAAGAGACAGCCGCCAGCCGCCCAGGCCCGGCAGCTTGGTGGCGTTCGTGACGACCCGCCAGGTCAGCGTGGACAGCGCGCGCGCGTAGACCTCGCCGGCGTTGCTCGGCTCGCCGGCGAAGACGAACCGGCCGCCGGGGCGCAGTACACGGACCACCTCGCGCAGCGACAGCTCGACGTCGGGGATGTGGTGCAGCACGGCGTGGCCCACCACCAGATCGAAGGTGTTGTCGTCGTACGGGATGCCCTCGGCGTCGGCGACGCGCCCGTCGATGTCCAGGCCGAGCGCCTGGCCGTTGCGGGTGGCGACCTTGACCATGCCGGGCGACAGGTCGGTGACCGACCCGCGCCGGGCGACCCCCGACTGGATCAGGTTGAGCAGGAAAAAGCCGGTCCCACAGCCCAATTCGAGGGCGCGGTCGTAGGGCAGCTCAGAAATGGCGTCTTCGGGCAGGATTGAATCGAAGCAGTCCCGCGCGTAGTCGATGCAGCGCTGATCGTAGGAGATCGACCACTTTTCGTCGTAGGTCTCGGCCTCCCAGTCGTGGTAGAGCACCTGGGCGAGCTTGCTGTCGTGCCGGGCGGCCTCCACCTGCTCAGCGGTGGCGTGCGGGTTGGGAACGGCGTCGGTCGAACTCGTCGTCATGCAGGGCAGCCTAATCGGCTGGGGGCGGCGGACCGAAAACGGCATTGATTCCCGCCTTGGCGGCGGCCAGCGCGTGCCGCGGCCCCTCCAGGAAGCGGCGCGCCCACGCCGCGGCGGCGTCGTAGACGTCATC
Organism: Mycobacterium interjectum; assembly: GCF_900078675.2. Lineage (GTDB taxonomy): Bacteria > Actinomycetota > Actinomycetes > Mycobacteriales > Mycobacteriaceae > Mycobacterium > Mycobacterium interjectum. The sequence continues at coordinate 830,298 of NZ_LT546236.1, read as the reverse complement.
GGGGGCCACCATCTCGTCGATCAGCCCCAGTGCCAGGGCCTCCCCGGCGTCGAAGAACCGCCCGCTGAACACCAGCTCCTTGGCCCTGCTCGCCCCGGCCACCCGGGCCAGCCGCGCCATTCCCCCGCCGCCCGGGGCACGGCGGGCCAGGATCTCGGTCGCGCCGAACTTCACGTTGTCGCCGCTGACCCGCCAGTCGGCGGCCAGCGCCAGCGTGAGGCCGGCGCCCAGCGCGTACCCGGTGATCGCGGCCACCGTCGGCTTCGGGATCGCCGCCACGGCGTCGACGGCCTGCCGGCGCACCCGGTCCGCGGCCTCGGCCTCCGGCGCGGTCAGCGTCTGTAGCTCCGGCATGTCGTCGCCCGCGGAGAAGATTTCGTGGCCGCCGAAGAGGATCACGGCGGCGACATCGTCACGGCGACCCAGCTCGTCGGCCGCGGAGACGATCTCGCGGTAGACCTGCCGGGTCATCGCGTTCGTGGGTGGCCGCGAGACGAGCAGCATGGCCAGGCCGGCGTCCCGCGTCCCGTCGCTGACCACGACGCTGACGAACTCCCTCAATGCCGCCACCCCATCCCGCCCGCCTCGCGGGCCCGGTGGTAGCGGTCGGAATCGAAGAACTCGAAAACCCAGTTGTCACCCTGGATTTCGAGGTGCGGCTGCACCGTGACGATCTGGCGCTCGACGGCCAGCACGTCGGCGACACTGCGACCGGCCAGCGAGTCCAGCTGGGTCCAGGTCGGCGGCAGCAGGAAGCACCGGCCGGCGGCGAAGTCGTCGATCGCGGCCTGCGGCGTGGTCCAGCCGGCGTGGTCGGACTCGGTGTTTCGCCCGTCGGCCCGCTGCCCCGCCGGCAGGGCCCCGACGAAGAAATACGTGTCATAGCGGCGGGTGCGCTCGGCCTCCGGGGTGACCCAGTTGGCCCAGGGCCGCAGCAGGTCGGAACGCAGTTCCAGGTTTTCACGGCGCAGGAAATCGGCGAACGACAGCGTCCCGTCGGCCAGCGCGCGGCGGGCATCGGCGTACACCGAGGCATCGCCGACGATACTGTTCGGTGCCGATTCGGCCTGGCCGGCCGGGCCCGCGAAGAGCACCCCCGACTCCTCGAACGTCTCCCGGGCGGCGGCACAGACCAGGGCCTCGGCCAGGTCGGCTTCGACGCCGAACCGCTGCGCCCACCACTGGGGCGACGGCCCGGCCCAGGCCCCCCGTCGTTCCAGGTCGGCGTTGCGGTCCCGGTCGTCGACGCCGCCGCCGGGAAACACCATCGTCCCCGCGGCGAACTCCATCCGGGCGTGCCGGCGCATCAGGAAGACCGCTATGCCGCCCGGGNATGGGTATAAGAGACAGGGCCTCCGGTGGGCTGCGCGGGTGCGGACGCGGCGGGCGAAGTACCGCCCGTCGGCGACGTCGAGGGCGATGGACTGGCCGAACGCGGCGGACAGGTTCTCGGCGGTCAGCACGTCGGGCAGCAGGCCGGCGGCGACCACCTTGGCCTCCGACAGCAGCATGCAGTGGCTGAAGCCGGGCGGAACCTCCTCCACGTGATGCGTGACCAGTACCAGCGCGGGCGCATCGGGGTCGGCCGCCAAATCGGCCAGCCGGGCCACCAACTCCTCCCGGCCGCCCAGGTCCAGGCCGGCCGCGGGCTCGTCGAGCAGCAGCAGTTCGGGGTCGGTCATCAAGGCGCGGGCGATCAGCACGCGCTTGCGCTCGCCCTCCGACAGCGTGCCGTAGGTGCGGTCCGCGAGGTGCTCGGCGCCAAGGCTTTCCAGCATGTCGATGGCCCGTTGATAGTCGACGTCCTCGTAGCGCTCCCGCCATCGACCCAGCACCGCGTAGCCCGCCGAGACGACGAGGTCGCGCACCAGTTCGTCGGTGGGGATCCGCTGCGCCAGGGCCGACGAACTCAGCCCGATCCGCGAACGCAACTCGGAAACGTCGACCCGCCCCAGCCGCTCGCCGAGGACGAACGCCACGCCCGACGACGGGTGCTCGCTGGCCGCGGCGATGCGCAGCAACGACGTCTTGCCGGCGCCGTTGGGCCCGATGATCACCCAGCGTTCGTCGAGTTCCACCGCCCAATCCAGCGGCCCGACCAGGACGCGTCCGCCGCGCTGCAGCGACACGTTCCTGAAGTCGATCAGCAGGTCGGGGTCGGCTGCCTCGCTGGTTTGGCTTCCGTTGTCGAGCACCCGACCATCGTGCCGTACCGCGCCCCCCGAAGACGTGGGGGGTCACCGACCCTCGCGGGTTAATCCGGCGGGATCTCCACCCGGCGCACCTGGCCGTCGACCGCGTCGGCGGCCTCGATCTCCCCGCGCGTCACGCCCAGCAGGAACAGGACGGTGTCCAGGTAGGGATGGCTCAACGACGCGTCGGCGACCTCCCGCAACGCCGGCTTGGCGTTGAACGCCACGCCCAGCCCCGCGGCGGCCAGCATGTCGATGTCGTTGGCGCCGTCGCCGACCGCGACGGTCTGCGCCATCGGCACCCCGGCCTGCTCCGCGAATTCCCGCAGCGCCGCCGCCTTGCCGGCCCGATCGACGATCGGCCCGACGACCCGGCCGGTCAGTTTCCCGTCGACGATCTCCAGCTCGTTGGCGGCGACGTAGTCCAGCATCAGCTCCTTGGCCAGCGGGTCGATGATCCGCCGGAACCCTCCGGAGACCACGCCGCAGTGAAAACCCAAGCGCCGCAACGTTCGTATGGTGGTCCGCGCGCCGGGCATCAGTTCCAGCTGCTCGGCGACCTCGTCGATCACGGTGGCCGGCAGGCCCTCCAGCGTCGCCACCCGCTGCTGCAGCGACTGCGCGAAATCCAGCTCGCCGCGCATCGCGGCCTCGGTGATCGCGGCGACCGCACCCTGGGCCCCCGCCCGGGCCGCCAGCATCTCGATGACCTCGCCCTGCACCAGCGTGGAATCGACGTCGAACACGACGAGCCTTTTGGCGCGCCGTTCCAGGCTGTACTCCTCGACCGCGACATCGACGCCCTCGTCGGCGGCCACCCGGGTCAGCGCGTTGCGCAGCGCGCCGTCGGCCAGCGGCGGCGCGGACACCCGCAGCTCCAGGCCGGTGACGGGATAGTCGGAGACGCCGCGGATGAGGTCGATGTTGACGCCGAGCGCCGCGAGTTCCCGGGCCACCGCGCCGAACGCCCGCGCCGTGATCGGCCGCCCGAGCACGAACACGGTGTGGGTCGACGGATCCCGGATGACCGGCACGTCGTCGCTGCGCTCGATGCTGACGTCCAGGCCCATCCCGCGGACGGCGGATTCGACGTCACCGCGCAAGACGCCGCCGTCGGCGACCCCCGGCGGACAGCACAGCAGCACCCCCAGCGTCAGGCGGCCACGGATCACCACCTGTTCGACATTGAGCAGCTCGACCCCGTGTCGCGACAGCACCTCGAAGAGCGCTGAGGTGACGCCCGGCTGATCCACGCCGGTGACGGTGATCAACACCGACACCTTGGCTGGAGAGTTCACTCCCTGCTGCCGCCGCTACTGCTCGGCAGTGGAGCGATCCGCTTCGGTCCGCGGCCCGAATCCCTTCGGCGACTCGAGCGCCGTGGCGTGGCGCCCCACGTGTGCCTCGGAACGCAGCCGTTCCACCATGTGCGGGTAATGCAACTCGAACGCCGGTCGCTCCGAACGGATCCGGGGCAGCTCGGTGAAGTTGTGGCGCGGCGGCGGGCAGCTGGTCGCCCACTCCAAGGAGTTGCCGTAGCCCCACGGGTCGTCGACGGTCACGACCTCGCCGTAGCGCCAGCTCTTGAAGACGTTCCAGACGAACGGGAACATCGAGGCGCCCAGGATGAAGGCGCCGACCGTCGAGACGATGTTGAGCGGCTGGAACCCGTCGGTGGCCAGGTAGTCGGCGTACCGACGCGGCATGCCCATGTCGCCCAACCAGTGCTGCACCAGGAACGTGGTGTGGAAGCCGATAAACGTCAGCCAGAAGTGCAACTTGCCCAGCCGCTCGTCCAGCAGCCGGCCGGTCATCTTTGGGAACCAGAAATAGATCCCGGCGAAGGTGGAGAACACGATCGTGCCGAACAGCACGTAGTGGAAGTGCGCGACCACGAAGTAGGTGTCGGTGACGTGGAAGTCCAGCGGCGGGCTGGCCAGCAGCACGCCGGTCAGGCCGCCCAGCAGGAAGGTGACCGCGAAGCCCACCGAGAACAGCATCGGCGTCTCAAAGGTCAACTGGCCCTTCCACATCGTGCCGATCCAGTTGAAGAACTTGATCCCGGTGGGCACCGCGATCAAATACGTCATGAACGAAAAGAACGGCAGCAGAACGGCTCCGGTGGCGAACATGTGGTGTGCCCACACCGCGACCGACAGCGCGGCGATCGACAGCGTCGCGTAGACCAGGGTGGTGTAACCGAAGATCGGCTTGCGGGAGAACACCGGGAAGATCTCCGAGACGATCCCGAAGAACGGCAGCGCGATGATGTACACCTCGGGGTGACCGAAGAACCAGAACAGGTGCTGCCACAACAGGACCCCGCCGTTGGCCGGGTCGTAGACGTGCGCCCCCAGGTGCCGGTCGGCGGCCAGGCCGAACAGCGCCGCGGTCAGCAAGGGGAACGCGATCAGCACCAGGATCGACGTCACCAGGATGTTCCAGGTGAAGATCGGCATCCGGAACATCGTCATGCCGGGCGCGCGCATGCAGACCACGGTGGTGATCATGTTGACCGCGCCCAGGATGGTGCCCAGACCCGCGACGATCAGCCCCATGATCCACAAGTCCCCCCCGGGGCCGGGCGAGTGGACGGCGTCGCTCAGCGGCGTGTAGGCGGTCCAGCCGAAGTCGGCGGCCCCGCCCGGCGTGATGAAGCCGGCGGCCCCCATGGTGGCGCCGAACAAGAACAGCCAGAACGAGAAGGCGTTGAGCCGCGGGAAGGCGACGTCGGGCGCGCCGATCTGCAGCGGCAGCACCAGGTTGGCGAAGCCGAACACGATCGGGGTGGCATAGAACAGCAGCATGATCGTGCCGTGCATGGTGAACAGCTGGTTGAACTGTTCATTCGACAGGAACTGCAGTCCCGGCGCCGCCAGCTCGGTGCGCATCAGCAGCGCCAGCAGCCCACCCAGGAAGAAGAAGATGAAGCAGGCGACGCAGTACATGATGCCGATCATCTTGTGATCGGTCGTGGTGATCAGCTTGTAGACAAGGTTCCCTTTGGGACCGGTCCGGGCCGGGTACGGACGGACGGCCTCGAGTTCTCCCAGCGGGGGGGCTTCGGCTGTCAACAGCTCCTCCAAAACATCGTCGGACAGGGCCCGAACCCAGTATTGACTCCGAATCTTAGCCCCCTTGGAACTCCCCGTCAGGGGCAGTCCTACAAACTGTCGTAAATGGCGCCGAAGTCGCCGAATGTTAGCGTGAAACGCGTGCTGGGGAGGCNGGTCGCGGTCCCCGCCGAGCCGCGGCGCATCGTGGTGCTCTCCGGGGACCAGCTCGACGCCCTGTGCGCGCTCGGCCTGCAATCGCGGGTGGTCGCCGCCGCGCTGCCGGACGGCGCGTCGGGGCAGCCCGCCTACCTGGGCAGCGCGGTGCACGGCCTGCCCGGCGTCGGGACCCGCAGCAACCCCGACCTGGCTGGCATCGCCGCGGCCCACCCCGACCTGATCCTGGGCTCGGAGGGGTTGACCCCCAAGCTGTACCCGCAGCTCGCCGCGATCGCGCCCACGGTGTTCACGGCGGCGCCCGGCGCGGCCTGGCAGGACAACGTGCGCGGCGTGGGGGCGGCCACCGCACGCACCGCCGCGACCGACGCGCTGATCAAGGGCTTTATCCAGCGGGCCACCCAGATCGGCAGCAGCCACGACGCGTCCCATTTCCAGGCGTCGATCGTGCAGCTGACCACCGGCGCCATCCGGGTCTACGGGGCCAGCAACTTCCCGGCGAGCGTGCTCGGCGCGGTCGGGGTGGATCGCCCGGCCGCCCAGCGGTTCACCGACAAGGCCTACATCGAGATTCCCGCCACCGACGCCGATCTCGCCAAAAACCCGGACCTGTCGGCCGCCGACGCCGACGTGGTCTACGTGTCGTGCGCCACCCCGGCCGCCGCCGACCGCGCCGCCGCCGTGCTGGACAGCAACCCGTGGCGCAGGCTGTCCGCCAATCGCGACAATCGGGTGTACGTCGTCAACGACGAGGTGTGGCAAACCGGCGAGGGCCTGATCGCGGCCCGCGGCGTCGTCGACGACCTGCGCCTGGTCAACGCGCCGATAAACTAGCCGCCCGAGGGGGCAAGTGGCCCGAGAATATTACCTTAGCTAAACTTCTCTAGGACGCATCGAGATCAAAGAGGGATATTCCATGAGCACAGTTTCGGCGTACGCCGCCACCTCGGCGACCGAACCGCTGACGAAGACCACCATCACCCGCCGCGAGCCCGGCCCGCGCGACGTCGCGATCGACATCAAGTTCGCCGGGATCTGCCACTCCGACATCCACACCGCCAAAGGCGAATGGGGCACGCCGAATTACCCCGTGGTGGTGGGCCACGAGATCGCCGGCGTCGTGTCCGCGGTCGGCCCCCAGGTCACCAAGTACAAGCTGGGCGACCACGTCGGCGTGGGCTGCATGGTCAACTCCTGCGGCGAATGCAGCAGCTGTAAGGCCGGGCTCGAGCAGTACTGCAAGCCGGGTGCGACCTTCACCTACAACTCCACCGACAAGGACGGCACGCCGACGCAGGGCGGCTACAGCCAGGCGATCGTCGTCGACGAAAACTTCGTTCTGCGCATCCCGGACTCGCTGCCGCTGGACAAGGCGGCGCCGCTGCTGTGCGCCGGCATCACGCTGTTTTCCCCGCTGCGGCACTGGAAGGCCGGGCCCGACACGCGGCTGGCGATCATCGGCCTGGGCGGCCTGGGGCACATGGGCGTGAAGCTGGGCGCCGCGATGGGCGCGCCGGTGACGGTGCTGTCGCAGTCGCTGAAGAAGATGGAGGACGGGCTGCGGCTGGGCGCCAGCAACTACTATGCGACGGCCGACCCGGACACCTTCAAGAAGCTGCGCGGCAGCTTCGACCTGATCCTCAACACCGTCTCGGCGAACCTGAAGCTCGACGACTATGTGGGCCTGCTCGACGTCGACGGCACGCTCGTCGAGCTGGGCATCCCCGAGCACCCCATGCAGGTGCACGCTTTCCCGCTGGCCCTGGCGCGGCGCAGCCTGTCCGGGTCCAACATCGGCGGGATCGCCGAGACGCAGGAGATGCTGGACTTCTGCGCCGAGCACGGCGTGACACCGGAGATCGAGGTCATCGAGCCCGACTACATCAACGAGGCCTACGAGCGGGTCCTTGCCAGCGACGTGCGCTACCGCTTCGTGATCGACATCTCCAAGCTATGACGGGGCTTTCGAGACGCCTTGGCACGCAACCTCTTCGGCGGCCTCGGCATGGTCGTCGCCCGGACAGACTTCGCTGACGTCGATGCCGGCCAACGGCCAGCCGGCGGCGGCCAGGGTGGCCGCCACCCGGATGATGTCCTCCCGGCCGGGGTCGCGGTGGGTGGTCTGTGCGATGAACTCTTCGATCTCGTCGCGGCCGACGGTGCCGTCGCCCTCGGCCTTGTGCTTGCTGATGATGTTGTGCACCACTTCTTCGAGCTGATCCTGGGTCAGCGGTGTGCTCTTGAGCAGGGCGAACAACGCCACCTGGTCCGGCCCGGGGACGCCCTGGGGGTACCCGACGTCCAGCCAACGGATCACCGACTTGAGAAACTTGGCGTGCTTGTGCGAAGCGTGGGTTGAAGTCACGTCATAAGTCTCACGTCGGCGCACTCGCGCGGCGTCGCGGCGGACCCACAATTCATGCGCCGTTCATCGAGGGCTTAGAAGTCCCAGTCCTCGTCCTCGGTGACGACGGCCTTGCCGATCACGTACGACGAGCCGGAGCCGGAGAAGAAGTCGTGGTTCTCGTCGGCGTTGGGTGACAGCGCCGACAGGATCGCCGGGTTGACGTCGGTCTCGTCGCGCGGGAACAGCGCCTCGTAGCCCAGGTTCATCAGCGCCTTGTTGGCGTTGTAGCGCAGGAACTTCTTGACGTCCTCGGTCAGCCCGACCTCGTCGTAGAGATCCTGGGTGTATTCCACCTCGTTGTCGTAGAGCTCGAAGAGCAGCTCGTAGGTGTAGTCCTTGAGCTCGGCGCGCTTGGCGTCGTCGACCAGCGCCAGGCCCCGCTGGAACTTGTAGCCGATGTAGTAGCCGTGCACGGCCTCGTCGCGGATGATGAGCCGGATCATGTCGGCGGTGTTGGTGAGCTTGGCCCGGCTCGACCAGTACATCGGCAGATAGAACCCGGAGTAGAACAGGAAGCTCTCCAGCAGCGTGGAGGCCACCTTGCGCTTCAGCGGTTCGTCGCCGCGGTAGTACTGCATGACGATCTCGGCCTTGCGCTGCAGGTTGGGGTTTTCCTCCGACCAGCGGAAGGCGTCGTCGATCTCGGCCGTCGAGCACAGCGTGGAAAAGATCGAGCTGTAGCTCTTGGCGTGCACCGACTCCATGAACGCGATGTTGGTGTAGACGGCCTCTTCGTGCGGGGTCAGCGCGTCGGGAATCAGGCTGACCGCCCCGACCGTGCCCTGGATGGTGTCCAGCAGCGTCAGCCCGGTGAACACCCGCATCGTCAGCTGCTTCTCGCCGGCGGTCAGCGTTCCCCACGACGGGAGGTCGTTGGACACCGGCACCTTTTCGGGCAGCCAGAAATTGCCCGTCAGCCGGTCCCAGACCTCGGCGTCCTTGTCGTCTTGCAGCCGGTTCCAGTTGATCGCCGAAACGCGGTCAATCAGCTTCATGTTCTCGGTCACCAGAACCCCACTTCACACGCCGTTTTGCCTGCGGTATTCAGACTTCAGACACTACCCCTGGGGTACGACATGGCGGCGGAACACAACAAGTTGTGTTTGCCGTGTCGCGGCCGGTGCCCTTCCCCGAGCGTGCACTCACGGCGAAAATCCGGCGAATATTCCGCCCTCAGAACACGCTCGGCGCGTCCGACAGCGCCGCCTCAATCCAGCCCGGCCTTACGCAACGTGTCGGTGAGGCCGTCTTCCAGCGCTCTCAGCGCCATGTCGGTCAGCCGACTCAGCTCGTCGGTGTCCTGCACGCCCTTGGCCATCCACGTTTCCAGCGCGACGAACACCGCGGTGGCCAGGCTGTGCGCCGCGATGTCGGCGATCATTTCGCCGTCGGCGGTGGGTGACGACCGCCGCCTGATGAAGCGCTGGATCTCGGCGGCGAGCTGATCGCGAAGCCGCCGAATGTGGCCGGTGATGATGTCCTGGTCGAAGTCGCGCGACCGGATCGTAGCGGCGTCGCGGACCATCGCGAAATCAAAGGGGAAGGCGTCCACGGCCTTTCGCACCGACTGGGTGATGGGTTCGCCGTGCGGGCGCAGCGCCAGGGCGCGGGCGAACCATTCGAACCCGATGTCGTAGTCGGCGAAGAGCACCGCGTGCTTGGACAGGAAGTGCCGGTAGAAGGTCCGCTCGGTGACCCCGACGTCGGCGGCGATGTCGGCGACGCTGGTCTGGTGCACGCCGTTGGCGACGAAGCGGCGCATCGCCGCCCGGTGCAGCGCCCGGCGCGTGCGCGCTCCACGGGTTTCCACGATCCTCAGCATGCCCGAAATGTCACTATTGACGCAACAATGTCAGTTATGACATTGTGCCGGTCGAGCGGGGATTGACTCCCCGAGGATCGGAGGCGGATCGGCATGGCGGACTACGACGCGATCATCATCGGAGCGGGTCACAACGGCCTGGTCGCCGCGAACGTACTGGCCAAGGGCGGCGCGAAAGTTCTTGTCCTGGAAAGGGCCAACTTCCTCGGCGGGATGGCCGCCACCCGCGAACTCTTCGACGGATACAAGCACAGCGTCGGCGCGTGGGCGGTGCTGATCTGGCGCCAGGAGATGACCGAACGCCTGGAGCTCACCAAGTGGGGCTTCGAGCTGATGGATCAGTGGACATCCACGTGCACGTTCGGCGACGCCGCCGACACCCCGTTCGTGATGTACAACGACCTGGAACGCATGGCGCGGCATCTGCTCGACGACCACGGCGCCGACACCGCGGCGGCCCTCGGCGGCCTCTTCGCCCACATCGGCCGATTCGCACCGTATTTCGTCGACTCGGCGTTCGGGCCCCCGCTGGACATCATCGAGGTGATCGCCTCCCAGCCCACACCCGAAGACCGCCACGATTTCGCCCAGATGTGGTACGGCAGCACGATGGACACCGTCCGGCGCTTCCTGGCGCCCGACCAGGCCCGCTGCATCCAGGGTTCGCTGGCGGCGATGTCCATCGACGCCTTCGACGGCGGACCCTGGACCCCGGGCTCGAATGCCTCGACGCTGTATCACTACCTGATCGGCGGCGGCAACGTCGAATACATCATGCCCCGCGGCGGCATCGGCGCCCTGAGCGCCGCGCTGTGCCGCCGCGCCCAAGCGTTGGGCGCCGAGGTGCAGCTGAAGCAGCACGTGAAGCAGGTCCTGGTCACCGACGGGCGCGCCACCGGCGTCCAACTTCGCGACGGCACAACGATTTCGGCCGACGCCGTGCTCTCGTCGCTCGACCCCTACACCACCTTTGTGAATCTGGCCGGCGCGCAGAACTTTCCGCCCGACTACATCCGCAAGATCAAGGAAATCAACTTCAACCTCGGGTACATCCAGGCCCACCTGACCATTGACCAAGCGCCGCAATGGATCGAGCGGCTGCAGCCCTACATGCACGACAACGGGAAATGGTGTCCCACCGTCGCCTACGCGCCGTCGCCGGAGTACATCAGCGACGCGTGGGAGCAATACCGCAAGGGCCAGCTTCCCGACGCCCCGCCCACCTATCTGTACATTCCCAGCATGGTCGACTCGTCGCTGGCGCCCGAAGGCAAGCACAGCGCAACGATTTTCACGCCCTACTTCCCCACCGGCCTGGACGCCGACGAAAACCGCAGCTGGAAGGAGCAATACGCCGACACCTGCGTGCGCATCTTCGACACGTTCGCGCCCGGGTTCGCCGATTCCGTCACCAACCGCGTCGTGTTCTCCAACCGCTACTTCGGCAGCACCTTCAGCGCACACGCCGGCGACTACTCCCACGGCCTGCTGCAGCCCAACCAGCTGTGGACGGGCCGCGTTGTCGAGGGCGCCGACAAATTCGCCACGCCGGTCGACGGGCTCTTCCTGTGCGGCCAGTGCACCCACCCCGGCCCGGGGGTGACCGGCATCCCCGGCTGGAACGGCGCCGAGGCTGCCCTCACGCACCTCAACGCCCGTGTCGCCTAGGGCCTAGGCAGAACCGGCCGTTTTATGTACCATTTGGTACATGTTTAATCAGGACAGCATCGAGATTGACGCGCCGCCGCAGCTCGTGTGGGACGTTTTCAGCGACGTCGAGCGCTGGCCCGAGTGGACCGCGTCGGTGACGTCGCTGACCGGGCAGGACGGATCCACGCTGGCCGTCGGCAGGCGATTCGCAATCAAGCAACCCGGCCTGCAGAAGCTGATCTGGACGGTCGCCGACATTGATCCCGGCACCTCCTGGACGTGGGCGTGCCGCTCGCCCGGCGTGCTGGTGACCGCCCGCCACTACGTCACCGCCCTGCCCGGCGGACGCACCCTCGTGCGCCAGGAACTCGATCAACGGGGCGTCCTCGGCGGGCTCGTCGGGAAATTGACGGTCAAGCGGACCAAGCGCTTCCTCGCGATGGAGGCCCAAGGCCTCAAGGCCCGGTCTGAGCAACTCAGCCGCGCCGATGGCCCGCACGCCTGACACCGAGCGGCGCCGCGAACTACTGGATGCGCTGTTCGATGAGTTCGCCGCGAACGGCATCGGCAACCGGTCGCTCCGCGACGTCGCCGCCGCGGTCGGCACCAGCCATCGGATGCTGTTGCACCACTTCGGTTCTCGAGAAGACCTGCTGATCGCGATCGTCGAGGAGGCCGAGCGCCGCCAGATGGCCCTCGTCCCCGGCTTGCCGGAGGATCCGGCCGACGGATTCGCCGCGATGTGGGCCGACCTGCGCCGGCCCGAACTGCGCCAGCTCGAACGCCTCTTCTTCGAGTGTTATTCGCGCGCGGCCCAGGGCGAAAAGCCGTTCACGCGAATGGTTCCCGGCGCCGTCGATGGCTGGCTTCGCGAGGTCGAGTCGGCCGCCGCCGATGTTGCCTACGACGGCGCGATGGCCAGGCTCGGGCTGGCCGTCACCCGCGGCCTGCTACTGGACCTGGTGGCCACCGATGACGACGCCGGCGTGGACGCCGCCGCAGGCGCTTTCATCCGGCTGCTACGCGGGCACGGCCCGACGTCGTAGGGGCTCAGCCGGTGGTGTAGACGATCAGCACGTCGGTGCGGGCCCTGCGGGAGACTTCGGAGGGGACCGATCCCAGCAGCCGCCCGGCGACGCTGCTGAGCCCGACGTTGCCGACGACGAGCAGGTCGGCACAGATCTCCTCGGCGAGCTGCACGAGCGCGTTGATGGGGGCACCGACGATCGGCTTCTCCTCGACGTTCCTGGCCCCGGCTTGGTGCGCCCGCTCCCTGGCGTTCTGCAGGATCGCGTAGAAAGGCGCCTCGCCCACGGTCCGGTAGTCCTTACCGTGGTCGCTGCCCGGCGGGATGGCGTAGCGGCCCTTTTCCACGGGGACGGGAGGATGCGCGGTCGCAATGATCAATGTCGCGCCGTGCTCCGCGGCGATCGCGGCCGCGCGATCCACCGCTCGCAGCGACGAATCCGAGCCATCGGTGCCGACCACGACGGTCTGATAGGCGCTCATTTCCCTCCCAGTGTAAATCCCGGCGCGCCGGCTTAGGGAGCCTGAACTCGGTTTATGCCTGCCCGGCGGCGCTTAGATCCTTGCGACCGCGCGCGCTGCCCACCCCGAAGAACCGGTACTCCTCGGGCTTGACCCCTCGCGTCGCCCGCCAGTACTGCCACGTGTAGCCGCCCCACAGCACGGTGTTCTTGCCGTGCTCGTCCAAATACCAGCTGCTGCAGCCGCCGCTGTTCCACACCGAGTGCGAAAGCTTCTCTTGCAGTTCGTCGTTGAAGCGGTCCTGCGCCTCGCGGGTGGGCGCGAGCGCCTGCGCGCCCATCTTGTCGCAGGTCTTGATCGCGTCGGCGACGTAGTGGATCTGCGATTCGATCATGAACACCACCGAGTTGTGCCCCAGCCCGGTGTTGGGTCCCAGCAGGAAGAACAGGTTGGGCACGTCGGCCACGGTGATGCCGCGATGCGCGCCGATGCCCTCGCGGTTCCAGCGGTCGACCAGGTCCTCCCCGTGCCGGCCCTTGATCTGGACGTAGGTGTAGGAGTCGGTGACGTGGAAGCCGGTGGCGTAGACGATCACGTCCGCCTTACGCTCCCGGCCGTCGGCGGTCACGATCCCGTCGGGCGTGATGCGGCTGATGGGATCGGTGATCAGTTGGGTCTTGGGGTCCGCGACCGCACCGTAATAGGTGGAGGAGTTCAGGATTCGCTTGCACCCGATGCGGTAATGCGGCGTCAGCTTGCGGCGCAGCTCGCGGTCCTTCACCGAGCGGCGAATGTTGTATTTGCAGTAGGCCTCGATGAACTTCAGCGCGTTCGGCCGCTTGGTCATGCCGAAGGCCAGCGCCTCCTGGGCCCAGTAGATCCCCAGACGCGTCAGGGCGCGCAGCCCGGGGACGTTCTCCATGGCCCGGCGCAGCGCCGGCGGGAGGTCCGGGTTGGAGCGCGGCACCACCCACGGCGGGGTGCGCTGGTAGAGCTGCAACTCGGCGACCTGACCGACGATCTCGGGCACGATCTGGATCGCGCTGGCGCCGGTGCCGATGATCGCCACGCGCTTGCCGGTCAGGTCGACGTTGTGGTCCCACTCCGCGGAATGGAAAGCCGGACCGGCGAATTCGTCGCGACCCTCGATGTCGGGGAACGCCGGGATGTGCAGCGCGCCCGCGCCGGAAATCAGGAACTGCGCGACGTATTCGCGGCCGTCGGCGGTGAACACGTGCCACCGATTCTCGTCGTCGTCCCAGTGGCCGCGATCCACCAGGGAGTTGAACACGATGTAGCGGCGCAACCCGTACTTGTCGGTGACGCCCTGCAGGTAGTCCCAGATCTCGGGCTGGTAGGAGAACGGGTTGCGCCAGTCCGGCTTGGGTTCGAACGAAAACGAGTACAGGTGGGACGGGATGTCGCAGGCGCAGCCGGGGTAGCTGTTATCTCGCCAGGTGCCCCCGATGTCGCCGGCCTTCTCCAGAACGACGAAGTCCACGCCCTGCTTTTGCAGTGCGATCGCCATGCCGAGACCGGAGAAGCCGGTCCCGATGATCAGGGCGCGGGTATGCACCGGTTCGCGCGTCGCAGTCGGCTCGACATGTGTCATGGCATCGGTCACGGTGGATCGGTCTTCCTGTTAGCTCCCGCAAATACCCAGTACCCAGGGTATCGGATGGCACGAGTGTCGACGATCCCCGGACCGATGTCAACGTGCCGAAAGTCCTCAGCTCGCGGCGGGGTTGCTGGGCACGACGCTGTGGATCGGCTGGTCAGGGTCCAGCGAGATGCCGAGCGCCTCGGCCGTGCCGACGAGGACCCCCATCATGATCGTCGTCAGGTGGGCGACGAATTGCTCGCGCGGCATCCGCCGCGGGCTGTCGGCGTCGGGGCCCAACCACCAGTCGGTGGCCGAGGCGGCCGAGCCGAACGCGGCGTGCCCGGCCAGCTCGATCGCCGCGTGGTCCAGCTCCATCTCCCGCAGCTCGTTGTCGAACATGTCGGCCACGGCCAGGGTGATGCCGCGGCCCTCGTCGAGGATCTGCGGGCTGGCCGCCGACCGGCCCTGAATGAAGACCCGCAGCACATTCGGGTGCTTGTCGACCAGGACGACGTACTCCTCGACGGCCCGGTGGATCACCTCGCGCGCCGAGTCGGTCTTCAGGTCGATCGACGGGAAGATCGCCCCCCACAACATGTCGCGCAGGCGCTCCCCGATCGCCCGGAACAGGTCGGACTTGTCGTGGAAGTGCCGGTAGATCTTGGGCTTGGCGGTGCCGGCCTCCTCGGCGATCTCCCGCACGCTCAGGTCGGGCCCCAGCCGGTCGATGGCGCGAAACGCCGCCTCGACGATTTCGCCGCGCACCTTCTTGCGGTGTTCGCGCCACCGTTCGCTGCGCGCGTCGACCTTGACCCCGGGCTTCACGCTGGGGTGCGGCGGTCGGGGAATTCTCACCACATCAAGCACCATACCGCGTAGCACCCGCTGACCTGGGCAGACTGGCTCCGCCACGGCAGGCTGCACGGTCGGCGAGAGCTCGACCCGCCTACAGCATGCAGGAGACGCAGCCCTCGACCTCGGTGCCCTCCAGCGCCATCTGCCGCAAGCGGATGTAGTACAGCGTCTTGATTCCCTTGCGCCAGGCGTAGATCTGCGCCTTGTTCACGTCGCGGGTGGTGGCGGTGTCCTTGAAGAACAGCGTCAGGCTCAACCCCTGGTCCACGTGCTGGGTGGCCGCGGCGTAGGTGTCGATGATCTTCTCGTAACCGATCTCGTAGGCGTCCTGGTAGTACTCCAGGTTGTCGTTGGTCATGTAGGGCGCCGGGTAGTAGACCCGCCCGATCTTGCCCTCCTTGCGGATCTCGACCTTCGACACGATGGGGTGAATCGACGACGTCGAGTGGTTGATGTAGGAGATCGACCCGGTCGGCGGCACCGCCTGCAGGTTCTGGTTGTAGATGCCGTTGGCCTGGACCGACTCCTTCAGCCGCTTCCAATCGTCCTGCGTCGGGATGCGGATGTCCGCGTCCGCGAACAGCCGACGCACCTTCTCGGTCGCGGGCTCCCAGACCTGCTCGGTGTACTTGTCGAAGAACTCCCCCGAGGCGTACTTGGAGCGCTCGAACCCCTTGAAGTGGGTGCCGCGTTCGATCGCGATGCGGTTCGAGGCCCGCAGGGCGTGATACAGCACCGTGTAGAAGTAGATGTTGGTGAAGTCGACGCCTTCCTCGGACCCGTAGAAGATGCCCTCGCGCGCCAGGTAGCCGTGCAGGTTCATCTGCCCCAGCCCGATCGCGTGGGAATCGTTGTTGCCCTGCTCGATTGACGGCACCGACGTGATGTGGGTCTGGTCGCTCACCGCGGTCAGCGCGCGGATGGCCACCTCGATCGTCTGGGCGAAGTCCGGCGAGTCCATCGCCTTGGCGATGTTCAGCGAACCGAGGTTGCACGAAATGTCCTTGCCCACCTTGGCATAGGACAGGTCCTCGTTGAACAGCGACGGCGTGGACACCTGCAGGATCTCCGAGCACAGGTTCGAATGCGTGATCTTGCCCTCGATGGGATTGGCCCGGTTCACCGTGTCCTCGTACATGATGTACGGATAGCCGGACTCGAACTGCAGCTCCGCCAGCGTCTGGAAGAATTCCCGCGCCTTGATCTTCGTCTTGCGGATGCGCGCGTCGTCGACCATCTCGTAGTACTTCTCGGTGACCGAGATGTCGGCGAACGGCAGCCCGTAGACCCGTTCGACGTCGTACGGCGAGAACAGGTACATGTCCTCGTTGCGCTTGGCCAGCTCGAAGGTGATGTCGGGGATCACCACGCCCAGGCTCAGCGTCTTGATCCGGATCTTCTCGTCGGCGTTCTCCCGCTTGGTGTCCAGGAAGCGGTAGATGTCGGGGTGATGGGCGTGCAGATACACCGCGCCCGCCCCCTGGCGCGCCCCCAGCTGATTGGCGTAGGAGAACGAATCCTCGAGCAGCTTCATGATGGGGATGACGCCGGAGGACTGGTTCTCGATGTTCTTGATCGGCGCGCCGTGCTCGCGAATGTTGCTCAGCAGCAACGCGACTCCCCCGCCGCGCTTGGACAGCTGCAGCGCGGAGTTGATCGATCGCCCGATCGACTCCATGTTGTCCTCGATGCGCAGCAAAAAGCAGCTCACCGGCTCGCCGCGCTGCTTCTTGCCGGAGTTCAGAAACGTCGGGGTGGCCGGTTGGAACCGCCCGTCGATGATCTCGTCGACCAGCTTCTCGGCCAGGCCGGTGTCGCCGGACGCCAGGGTCAGCGCGACCATGACGACCCGGTCCTCGAAGCGCTCCAGGTAGCGCTTCCCGTCGAACGTCTTCAGCGTGTAGGAGGTGTAGTACTTGAACGCGCCGAGAAACGTCGGGAACCGGAACTTCTTGGCGTAGGCGCGGTCCAGCAGCTCCTTGACGAAGTTGCGCGAGTACTGGTCGAGAACCTCACGCTCGTAATAGTTCTCACGAATCAGGTAGTCGAGCTTCTCGTCCTGGTTGTGGAAGAACACCGTGTTCTGGTTGACGTGCTCGAGGAAGTACTGACGTGCGGCCAGAACGTCTTTGTCGAACTGAATCCTGCCGTCCTTGTCGTACAGGTTCAGCATCGCGTTCAGAGCGTGGTAGTCCGTCTCGTCGGACGACGCATGCGTGCCGGCGGCTACAGGCTCTGCAGTGACGGTTGGTGGCACGTCTGTTCCTTCCAGAATTCGGCGAGACCGGCGCGGACGGCATCCACGTCGTCCGGGGTCCCCATCAGTTCGAAGCGGTAGAGGTAGGGGACGTCGCACTTGCGGGAGATGACGTTGCCCGCGTAGGCGAATTCGGCCCCGAAGTTGTTGTTGCCCGCCGCGATGACGCCACGGATCAACGACCGGTTGTGCTCGTTGTTCAAAAAAGCGATGACCTGCTTGGGGACGTAGCCCCCGCGCTCCATGTCAGCGAGGCCCGGGTTGCGAAGGCCGCCGCCGTAGGTCGGCAGGATCAGGACGTACGGCTCATCGACCTCGATGCGCCCGTGCAGCGGTATCCGCGTGGCGGGAACACCCAGCTTCTGCACGAAGCGGTGAGTGTTCTCCGACACGGAGGAGAAATAGACCAGGTTGCGCGCTTGCACCGCAACCTCCTTACCTGACGTTCTGCCTACGCGCTGAGCGCCGACCCGGCGAGGGCCTTGATGCGATCCGGCCGGAAGCCCGACCAGTGGTCGTTGCCCGCCACCACCACGGGTGCCTGCAGGTACCCCAGCGCCATCACGTAGTCCCGCGACTCCGCGTCCAGCGTGATGTCCACCTTCTGATAAGCGATGCCCTGCTTGTCCAGGGCCTTGAAGGTCGCGCTGCACTGCACGCACGCCGGCTTGGTGTACACGGTGATGCTCATGGATGCCGCTCCTTTGCGGAAGGTGGGGACGTGTTACGGACTGGCAACTACTGGGGTACTGCAACAAACTCTGTCTTCGCTGTGTTCGGCGGCCCGTCAGGGCCCCACCTTCCCGTCGTGCGGCGGTCCGCGTCGGAGCAGCTTGCTTCGACATCTTCGAGCCGATTCGGGGAGGTCCCCCAAGCCCGGCCAGCCTGGGGATCCTGGGATCTGCCGGTGCTCGAAACACTACACCTAGTGGCCGACAAGTTGTCCAGATACAAGATGTTCGGAATAACAATTTTGAAATTCGCTGGTCGTAAGGCCTCCGCCCGGGACACGCCCGGCGTGTCGCAGGTCACAATGCGATCAGGGAGTTCCACGCGCACCGGTATATCACCGGCCACCGACAGCGCCGGCACGATCGCGATCCCGCGGCCGCGGCCACCGGGCGGCCAGCAAAGCCGCCAGCGCGAGCTGGCGGCTTTGGCTATCCGGTTACCGAAATGCTGCTGGTGGCCGGCGGACGGCTTGTTCGTTGTCGCTAAATTCAGCCCACTTCGGCGGCGAGCTTGCCGACGACGTCGCGCACGTTCGCCGTCAGCTCGGGGTGTTCGGCGGGCGTCCTGCCGTCGAGGGTTTTGAACGGCACCGAGAGTTTGATCGAGTCGACCACCCGGGCGCCCGCGATCCCGAACGANAGCGGCGACCCGGCCGAACCGCGCAAGGTGGTCACCTGCGCCTCGTACGAGGCCCGGGAGTTCGGCGTGCACGCGGGCATGCCGTTGCGCACGGCCGCGCGCCGCTGCCCGCCAAACTCGGGGGCCACCTTCCTCCCGTCCGATCCGGCCGCCTACGACGCCGCGTCCGCCGAGGTGATGGGCCTGCTGCGCGACCTGGGCCACCCGGTCGAGGTGTGGGGCTGGGACGAGGCCTACCTGGGCGTGTCAGGCGAAGACCCCACCGAGGTCGCCGAGCAGATCCGGACGGTCATCGCGTCGGAAACCGGGCTGTCGTGCTCGGTCGGCATCAGCGACAACAAGCAGCGGGCCAAGGTCGCCACCGGCTTCGCGAAACCGGCCGGCGTCTTTGCGCTCACCGACGCGAACTGGATGACGGTGATGGCGGACCGCCCGGTCGACGCGTTGTGGGGCGTCGGGCCGAAGAAAGCGAAAAAGCTTGCGGCCCTTGGCATCACCACCGTGCGGGAGCTTGCGCATGCCGACGCGGAGGCGCTGACGGCCGCGTTCGGCCCGCGCACCGGCCTGTGGCTGTTGCTGCTGGCCAAGGGCGGTGGCGACACCGACGTCAGCGCCGAGCCATGGGTCCCGCGCTCCCGCAGCCACGTCGTCACCTTTCCCCGCGACCTCACCGATCGCACCGAAATGGACGCCGCGGTAACGGCATTGGCGCGCCACGCCCTGGACGACGTGCGCGCGGCGGGGCGGATCGTCACCCGCGTCGCCGTCACCGTGCGGACCGCCACGTTCTACACCCGCACCAAGATTCGCAAGCTCGAAGCGCCCACCACCGACCCGCAGACCATCACCGACGCCGCCCTGCGCGTCCTGGACCTCTTCGAGCTGGACCGCCCGATTCGGCTACTCGGGGTGCGACTCGAGCTGGCGATGCCCGGCTAGCGGAGCCGGGCTGGGCTTCAGCGCACGCGTGAAGATCACGTTGACCTGACGCATCGCGACGCTGTAGGGCCACCACGCCAGCCGCTTGAACGCGTACAGCGCGCGGATGTCCGGCGACGTGTAGATGAGGTACCGGTTCTTTGCGACGCCGGCCAGGATCTTCTCGGCCGCCCGTTCCGGCGACACCGCGTGACCGCTGAAGCGGTCCACCCAGCGCGCGACACCGGGGTCCTCGCGGTCGACGCCGGCGATCTCGACCGTGTCCACCAACGGCGTCTTCACCGCGCCCGGCACCACGACCGACACCCCGATGCGGTGGCGCGCCAAGTCGAACCGCAGCACCTCGGACAGGCCGCGCAGGCCGAACTTGCTCGCGCTGTAGGCGGCGTGCCACGGCAACGCGACCAGCCCGGCCGCCGACGACACGTTGACCAGGTGCCCGCCGCGCCCGGCCGCCACCATCGGCGGAACGAACGTCTCGATGACGTGGATCGGACCCATCAGGTTGATCGCGATCATCGTGCTCCACTGCTGGTGGGTCAGGCGGTCGACGGTGCCCCACGCCGACACGCCGGCGACGTTCAGCACCACGTCCATGCTCGGATGCCCCGCGTGGACGTCGGCGGCCAACGCCGCCACCTGGCCGTAGTCGGAGATGTCGAGCGCGCGGTGGACGGGCACCGCCGCGCCGAGCGCCCGGGCGTCGGCCACCGTCGACTCGAGGCCGTCGGCGTTGCGGTCGGTCAGGTACAACTCGGCGCCGTCGGCGGCCAGCCGCAGGGCCGTCGCGCGCCCGATGCCGCTGGCCGCGCCCGTGACCAGACACCGCTTGCCCGTGAAATATCCCCCCGAAGGCCTGCTCGCCATGGCCGTGACCCTACCGCCTTACGCCTGAGCCCCGCCCCAGAGCGAATGCAGCCACAGCTGCTCGAGCACGCGGACCCGGCGCTCCACGTCGTCCTCGGGACCAACCAGGATGGAGTCGCCCGTCAGCATCAGCGAGGTGGTGCCCGCCAGGGTGCGCACCAGGGTGGGGATGTCGTCGCTGATCGGGTTGGCGGTGCCGGCCTTCATCTCGGCGTCGACGACCGCCGCGATCTGGCGGAGCACCACCTCGAACTGCCGCTCGAGAATGTCGCGAATCTCGATGTCGGTGTAGCGGGCCACGTTGCAGGCCGTCATCACCGGGTCGTTGTGCGCGTACACCGCGGCGGCGCTGCGGACCATCCGCTTGGCGAACTGCTCCGGCGACTCGCCCGGCTGACGGGGCGCGAAGTACTGGGTGAGCTCCTCGAGCTCCTCGGTCGCGTCGGCCACGATCTGGGCCAGCACCGAGTACTTGGAGTCGAAATAGAAGTAGAAGCCGGATCGGGCCACGCCGGCCCGCTCGCTGATAGTGCTGACCGACAGCTCCGCAAACGGCTTTTCCTCGAGCAGGTCGCGCACCGCCTGCATGATCGCCTGCCGGTGCTTGTCGCCCCGCCGGCGCACGCCCGGTTCGCCCGGCCCCGGATTGGCGGCACTGCTCACCCCCCGACCTTGCACCACGCCGTCGGAAAAGCAAACTTGACAGCCGTCAAGTTTTTCCCGAAGGATGGGAATCAGTGACCGCTGTCACCCGTCCCCCGGGCCTGCACAGGAGCGCAAAGGAGCCTCAATGGCCGCCACCATCAGCACCCCGCACTACCTGCTCGACCAGGCGCGGCGCCGGTTTACACCGTCGATCAACAACTTTCCCGGCATGGGGTTGGTCGAACGCAGGTTGCTGAACACGCAATTCCCGGAGCGCAAACTCGCCGAGCCGCCGCCGGGCAGCGGGCTCAAGGCGGCCGTCGGCGACGCGGGCCTGCCGGTCATCGGCCATATCATCGAGATGCTGCGTGGCGGACCGGACTATCTGCTGCACATGTACCAGACCAAGGGGCCCGTGATCTTCGGGGACTCGCCCGTGCTTCCGGGCATCGCCGCGCTGGGCCCGGACGCCGCCCAGGTCATCTACTCCAACCGCAACAAGGACTACTCGCAGCAGGGCTGGGTGCCGGTGATCGGGCCGTTCTTCCACCGCGGCCTGATGCTGCTGGACTTCGAAGAGCACCTGTTTCACCGGCGGATCATGCAGGAGGCGTTCGTCCGGTCCCGCCTGGTCAGCTACGTCGAGCAGATGGACCAGGTGGTGTCCCAGACGATCGCCAACGACTGGGTGGCCAATGACGCGCGCTTTTTGCTCTACCCGGCGATGAAGGAGCTGACGCTCGACATCGCGTCGATGGTGTTCATGGGGCACGAGCCGGGCACCGACCACGAACTGGTGACCAAGGTCAACAAGGCGTTTGCGATCACCACGCGAGCGGGCAACGCGATCATCCGCACGCCCGTGCCGCCGTTCACCTGGTGGCGCGGTCTCAAGGCGCGCGAGCTCCTGGAGAACTACTTCCGCGAGCGGGTCAAGGAACAGCGCGCGAACCCCGGCACCGACCTGTTGTCCGTGTTGTGTCAGACCGAGGACGAGGACGGCAACAAGTTCTCCGACGAGGACATCGTCAACCACATGATCTTTTTGATGATGGCCGCGCACGACACGTCGACGTCGACGGTCACCACGATGGCCTACAACCTGGCCGCGCACCCACAGTGGCAGCAGCGCTGCCGCGAGGAATCCGACCGGCTCGGCGCCGGGCCGCTCGACATCGACTCGCTCGAGAAGCTGGAGTCACTCGACCTGGTGATGAACGAGTCGATCCGGCTGGTGACGCCGGTGCAGTGGGCCATGCGCCAGACGGTCCGCGACACCGACCTGCTGGGCTACTACATTCCGAAGGGCACCAACGTCATCGCCTACCCCGGCATGAACCACCGGCTGCCCGAATTGTGGACGGACCCACTGAAATTCGACCCGGAGCGGTTCACCGAGCCGCGCAACGAGCACAAGCGGCACCGCTACGCGTTCACACCGTTCGGCGGCGGCGCGCACAAGTGCATCGGAATGGTGTTCGGGCAGCTGGAAATCAAGACGATCCTGCACCGTCTGCTGCGCAGGTATCGGCTCGAGTTGCCCCGCGCGGGATACAAGGCCGAGTGGGACTACGGCGGCATGCCGGTGCCCAAGGACGGCATGCCGATCATGCTGCGACCGATCTAGCCGGCCGCACCCTGCCCGGCCGCCAGTCGGTTGGCGCACGCGATCACCGCGCGCAGCGCGGCCTGCGTCGGGTCCTCCGAGAGGCCCATCGCCCATTCGGCGCGAATCCCGTTGCTGCCGTGGATGAACGTCGTGGTGATGCCGCCCGAGCGCAGCTGGTGAAATCTCAACGTTTCCACCGTGATCGCGCGCTCGTGCAGCATCGCGGTGAGCGCGGCGATCGGACCGCTGGCGGCGGCCGTGGAGGTTCTGAGCTGATCGCCGACGGCGATCGTCGCCCGATAGTTACGGGCTTGCGGGCCGAGCCGCCCCGCCGGCCGCTCGGCGTCGGTGCAGGCGAAGTGGCCCAGCCGGACCGGGCCCGCACTGTGACCGTAGGTGGCGACGAAGGCCTCCCAGGACATGGCGCCGGCCTCCTCCCGAAGACCGCGCGGCAACTCGGCGCCGAAGTGGTGGCCGAACCACGCGGCCGCCGGGCACTCGCGCGCCGATGAGGTACGGGATGGGGACACAGACATGATTTCGGTCTTCTCTGGCAAGAGGGGTGACCGACGGTAGTAGCTTCCGACCCACAGCGGGGGGTCGGTCTGGGATCAGACCCCGCTGCGGGTGCTGGCTACTACGGCACGCTGAAGAAGACGCACGAGCGCGACGATAGACGCCGGCGTGCCGGCAACGCAAATTCATTTCGCGCGGCCGAATACGCCCGTGCCGGACATGCGCTTTCGCGGCCGAGCACAACGATGCTCGTGCCGTCGTTTCACCCCCAAGCCAAAAGCTATCGGCGCCGCTGTGACAGCGATAACATCTGATGGCGGTGGTGTCCGCGAATCACGGGCTTCCAGCAAATGAAAGGCGGCACGGATGAACGCGAAGAAAACTGACGAGAAAATTCGCCCGATTCGGGTGCTCGCCGCGGTATTGGCCGCACTATTCGCCGCGTTGGCCGCGGGCTGCGCGACGCACAACCCCGGCACGTTCATACCGCCACCAGCTACCCTGCCGGCCCCGGACCGGTAACCACGCGGCCAACACCAATTGAAAGCCCATTGACCGCCCATCCCGATTACCCGAATCGGCGCGCAAACCGGGGCGACGGCGATAGCATCTGACGGCAGTGGGCTCAGCAAACCAAACTGCGCCTACTGGTAAATGAAAGGCACGGTCGTGAGCGCGAAAAGCAAAAGCAGGGCCCGAATAGCCGTGGCGGCGGCGTTGATCGCCACGTTCGCCGTGTCGGCGACGGGGTGCGCGGCGTCGTTACGCCCGGTCCCGCTGCCCCGCGGCGGCGGGACGGTCACCACTCAATAGCCACGGCGAGGTCAGCCGTTCGGCCCCGGCGACTGGTCGAACCGAAGATAGGCCTGGATCGTCGTCCCGGAAGACGTGGTGTGTGTGCGCACCAGGTCCGATATCGCGTTGACCAGGTACAGGCCGCGACTGGCGGGCCCGCTCGGGCCCGGGTCCAGGCGCNCGGTGGTGGTGGTGCGCACCAGGTCCGATATCGCGTTCACCAGGTACGGGCCCCGACTGGCGGGCCCGCTCGGGCCCGGGTCCAGGCGCCCGGCCAGCGGGTCGTCGAACCGTCCGGTGTCGCGCGCCTCGCAGACCAGATGCTCGTCTTGGCGCCAGAAGGCCAGCCGGCAGGCGCCGCCGCTATACATCAGGCTGTTGGTGGCCAGCTCCGTCGCGATCAGTTGCAGATCGTCGATCCCGTCCTTGGACATGCCCACCCAGCCCGCGTAGTTGACGGCGAACGACCGGGCCGGACTGAGGTCCGCCGACTTCGTGACGGTATACGTGACGGCCCCCGGGTGGGCGGCTAGCGGCCGGTTGCAGCGCCGCAGGGCGTCATCGGGCGCGTACTCGGGGCTGCGCTGCAGCGCACCGCGGCGCCACAGGAAGGGGTGTGTCGCACCGGCGTCCGCCAGCAGCTGGTCATCGAGCCGGCTCGCGTCGTAGAGGCACAACTTCGTCACCGGGTAGCCGTCGAGCGCGTCGTTGACCAGCGCCTCGTGCTCTACGCAGGCGACGAACTCGTCGTCGCTGCGCCCCGGCCAGGCCAGCTGGCTCACGATCCGCACCCGCCGGTCGGGATGTTCGTCGACGAAGCAACCCTCCGTGGCCATGAACCGGCTCGGGTTGCGGCCGACCTCGGCGATGTCGGCCATGCGCAATTCGGCCGTGAATCCGCCGACCGAGCCCGACAAGGCGTCGTGCACGAGGGCCAGCGCGTCGTCGGGCACCGCCACCAGAACCGCCTCGTCGGCGGCCAGACCGTCGAGCACGAAGCGAACCACGGATTCGAGATAGTCCTGCTGCGAACGGAATAGGAGCGCGGAATGGACGAAAGCCGAGCGGCCGGCTTCCGTGCCCTTCAATCCCCCCCACATTCCAGCGCTACCGCTGTCGATCACTACGCCAACCCCCTGCTGGACCGGCCGTCTACATTCCCCCTCCCCATACCCGATAAGGACCCTCGGTAAGCAAACCAGCGGATCACAACCGCGCGGGGCGGCTCCTACAGCCACCAGGAGGCCGCGGCGTCCAGATGACGACGGATGCGGTAGCGCGCGAGGCTGTCATCGCCGGCCTTGATCGCCTGCAGGATCCGCACATGGGCGTGCTCGACGGCAGCCACGTCGTCCCACGTCGGAGGGGCCTGCCCGGAGCTGGACCAGTGCCGGCGAAACACCTCGATGATGATCCGAAGAAACAAGTCGAGCAGCGCATTGCCGGCCAGCTGCGCCAGGCCGAGGTGGAACCGGACCTCGTCGACCATGGCCTCGGGGGCCTCGCGCACGCCGCCCCCAGGGGCGCCCCGATGCGCATCCAAGAAGGCCGCCACCTCGGAATCGTTGCGGCGCTTGACGACCCTGGCGACGTTGTCGATCTCGATGGCATCGCGGACGCTTTGCAGGTCCTCGCCGGTGGGCTTGCGGTACTGCAGGTACAGGGCCATGGTGTCGATGCTCGCCTCGGCCCTCGGGCGGGTGACGATCAGCCCGCCGCCCGGCCCGCGGCGCATCTGCGCCACGGAGTGGTATTCGAGCAGCCGCACCGCTTCCCGNGTGATGCCGCTGCAGCCAGGCGGTCACCGCCTCGACGTGCCGCTCGGAGAGCGACCTGGCCCGCGCCGCGTCGCCGGCGGTGACGGCGGCGACGATCTGGGCGTGGTGCTTGTGCACGTGGTCGACCGCCTCGATGGCCTCGGTCGCCGAGTCGGTCCGCGACCGAAGGGCGTACCGGGTGGTGAGCCTGATCAGGATGTCGATGAACAGTTGCAGCACCGGGCTCTTGGATTGCCCCGCCAGCGCGATGTGGAACTCGTCGCGCGGCGCCGGCATGCCCGGCCGCCAGTGCTGCTCCGCGCGCAGCACCGAGCGCAGGCGGTCGATGCCGACTTCGTCGATCCGCTCCGCGGCCAGCGAGGCCGCCAACGGCTCCAGCACCAGGCGCGCGTTGAGCAGGTCGACGAGGGTGGTGCCCACGTACTGGAGGTAGATGACGACGGCGCGGGTCGCGGGGCCGGCGTCCGGCTCGCAGATCAGCAACCCGCCGCCCGGTCCGCGGCGCATTCGGGCGACCTGATGGTGTTCGACGAGGCGAACGGCCTCCCGCAGCACCGATCGGCTGACGCCGTAGCGCTGTTGCAGGGCCTGTTCGGAGCCCAGCGATTCGCCGACGGTCCAGCCGCGGCGAACGACGTCGGCTTCGATGTGGCGGGCAACCTTCGAAGCCATCTTGTTCGCCCGGCCGGCATCGGGCTCGCGGCTTACAGGCTCAATCGCGCTCTCCCACAGGCTCTCTCAACACGTCAGCAGCATGCACCCGGCGACGGGCCCACCGCCCACCGAGACCACGCCGACCTCGGGGCGTTTCGAGACCTGGCGGTCCCCCGCCTCGCCGCGCAGCTGTAGGCACCCTTCGTGCAGGGCCCAGTAGCCGTGCATGCGCCCGGCCGAGAGCTGGCCACCGTAGGTGTTCAGCGGCAGCTGGCCGTCGCGGGCGATTCGCCCGCCGCCCTCGACGAACGGCCCGCCCTCGCCGTCGCCGCACACCCCGAGGGCTTCCAACCAGGCAAGGGTGAGATAGGTGAAACCGTCGTACAATTCGGCGACGTCGAGGTCGGCCGGCGTCAACTGCGTGCGTGACCACATCTGCGCGGTGGCGTCCGACATCGCCATCTTGGGGTAGTCGGCCCGGTGGAACCAGCCACCGGCACCGTCGGATCCGCCGATCGCCTCGACCGCCACCGCGCGGTGCGGGCAGTCGCGGCCATACTCCGCGTTCGACACCACCACCGCGACCGAGCCGTCGATCGGAACGTCGCAATCCAGCAGCCCGAACGGCGTGGACACCGGGCGCGCTCCCAGGTAGTCGGCCATGGTCATCGGTTCGCGGTAGACCGCAAGCGGATTCAGCGCCGCGTTGCGTCTGCCGTTGAGCGCCAGCCAGCCCAGCTGTTCCTTGGTGGTCCCGTACAGCTCCATGTGCCGGCGGCAGTTCAGCGCCAGCCAGTTCGCCGCCGAATAGGCATGCGCCGCAACCAGATCGTTGACGTCGTCCATCGCGCCGACGGCCGGGCGCGGCGCCCCTTCGGGCGTGGCGAACATGCGCGCCAGCGGCTGCGCGGGCGCGTCCTCCTGCGGTTTGACGGGCACCGTGCCGCCGAGCATCTGGATCGTCCGGTACACGACCACATGCCGGGCGCGCCGCTCGGCGACCGCGCGGCACGCCGACATCACCGGGCTCAGCAGGCCGCCGGTGCCGAAGCCGGCGCCGCAGTCGGCGGCCTCGATGCGCAGTTCGGCGTTGACGTCCGCGGCGGGCGTGTCGCCCAGGGTGGCGATTCCGTCGATGTCCGCCGGAGCCAGGCCGGCATCCTCGATGGCCGCCCGCACCGCCTCCATGGTCAGCTCCAGGCCGGGAATGCCGGTGCGACGGCCTATTCGCGAGATGCCGACGCCGGACAAGATCGCGTCCTTTTCGAAATAGGTCATACGCACCGCCCGTCCACCCGAGTCGAATCAATAGAGTGTACTGTATTGGGCGTGTCAGGCCAGCTGCTGATCGAACACTGCGACACGTGCGCGCGCTGGGTTCATCCGGCGGCCGGCGAATGCCGCGACTGCGGCGCCCCGCTGGTGGCGCGAGCCGTATCCGGGCGCGGCACGGTGTTCACCTACACGGTCAATCACCACCCGTACAACCCCGACATTGCGACCCCCTATGTGATCGCCATCGTCGAGCTCGCCGAACAGAGCGGGCTGCGGGTGGCGGCCAATATCGTTGGCTGTGAGCCCGATTCGGTGACGTGCGGGATGCCCGTCGACATCCAGCCCGACAAGGGCAGCGGCGGCGCGCCCCAATTCGCGCCGGCCTAGCCTGCCGGGCGCCGAGCGTGCGCAAAATGCCGGCCCGCGCGGCGTGTCGTTGTGCAAACACGCACGCTCGCCGGAAAAAGGGCTAGTTGATCAGCGGGTCGCGCGGCATGCCGAGGATCCGCTCGGCGATCTGGTTGCGGGTGACCTCCGAGGTGCCGCCGGCGATCGACATGCCGCGCGCCCCCATGATCATGCGGCTCGCCAACGCGCCCTGCCCGTCGCCCAGCGCGACCTCGGGCCCCAGCAACGCCGCCGAGATCGCGGCGCCGTCCACCATGTGTTCGGCCAGCTTGAGTTTGGTGACGTTGCCTTCCGGTCCCGGGCCCGCCCCTTCGACGCTGCGGGCGACGCGGCGCAGGTTCAGCAGCCGCAGCGCGTGGTCATCGGCCAGGTAGTTTCCCACGCGGATGTTGGCCCCCGCCAACTGATCCGGCCGCTGCCGGGCGAGCTCGATCAGCATGTCCGCCAGGCCCTCGTAGAACGACCCGCTGCCGCCGATGCTGACGCGCTCGTTGCCGAGCGTGGCACGAGCGACCGTCCACCCGGTGTTGGGCTCGCCGACGACGTCTTCGTCGGGCACGAACAGGTCGTTGAAGAACACCTCGTTGAAATCCGAGCCGCCGGTGATCTGCCGCAGCGGCCGCACCTCGACCTCGGGCGCCTTCATGTCGACGATCACCGTGGTGATGCCGGCGTGCTTCGGCGCCTCCGGGTCGGTGCGCACGGTGGCCAGCCCCCGCGCGCAGTAGTGCGCCCCGCTGGTCCACACCTTTTGCCCGTTGATCTTCCAGCCACCGTCGACGCGGGTGGCGCGGGTCTTGATGGACGCCGCGTCCGATCCGGCATCCGGCTCGGAGAACAGCTGACACCAGATCTCGTCTTTGCGCAGCGCCTTCTCCACGAATCTTTCGATCTGCCAAGGCGTTCCGTGCTGGATCAGGGTCAGGATCACCCAGCCGGTGATCCCGTAGTCGGGTCGCTTGACGCCCGCGGTGCGGAACTCTTCCTCGATCACCAGCTGCTCCACCGCGTCGGCCCCGCGCCCCCAGGGTTGGGGCCAGTGCGGCATCACGTAGCCGGTCTCGATCAGCTTGTCGCGCTGCGCCTGCTTGTCCAGGGCGGCGAGTTCGGCGGCGTCGGCGTGGATGCGGGTGCGCAGCTCTTCGGCCTCGGGCGGCAGGTCCAGGCTGTTCTCGCGTACGGCGCCGGCCGCGGTGCGTTCGAACACGTCGGCCGCCGGGGCGTCCCCGCCGAACAGCGCCGCGGTCACCAGCGACCGGCGCAGGTGCAGGTGGGCGTCGTGCTCCCAGGTGAAGCCGATGCCGCCGTGCACCTGAATGTTGAGTTCGGCATTGCGCGCATACGCCGGGAAGGCCAGCGCGGCGGCCACGGCGGCGACCAGGCGGAACTGATCCTCATCCTCCGCCGCCGCGCGCGAGGCATCCCACACCGCGGCGGTCGCCGACTCGGAGGCCACCAGCATGTTGGCGCAATGATGCTTGACGGCTTGGAAAGTCGCGATGGTGCGGCCGAATTGCTGGCGCACCTTGGCGTAGTCGACGGCGGCCTCCACACAGTCGGACGCCCCGCCGACGGCCTCGGCGGCCAGCAGGGTGCGCGCGCGGGCCAGCGCCGATTCCCGCGCCCCGAACACGATGTCGTCGGAGCCGACGCTGACGTTGTCCAGGCTGACGCGTCCGGAGCGCCGGGTCGGATCGAGGTTGTCGGGTACGTCCACCGAGACGCCGGGCCGGCCGCGTTCCAGCAGCAGCAGGTCGTCACCGGCGGCGATCACCAGCAGGTCGGCCAGCCCGGCACCCAGCACGATCCCGGCGTCGCCGTTGGCTACGCCGTCGGAGGCCCGGGCCTCGCCACCCAGGCCGATCCCCGCGGTGACGGTGCCGTCGATCAGCCCGGGCAGCAACCGCGACTTCTGCTCGGGCGTGCCGTCTTTGGCGAGCACCGCCGACGCGATCACGGTCGGCACGAACGGCCCCGGCGCCACCGCGCGGCCGAGTTCCTCGACGACCACGACGAGCTCGGGCAACCCATAGCCCGACCCACCGTGTTCTTCGTCGACGTGCAACCCGAGCCAGCCGAGCTCCACCAGGTTGTGCCAGAACGGGGGCCGGGATTCGTCGGCCGCGTCGAGCAGGGAGCGGGCCGCCCAGCGCGCCTTCTGCGCGGTCAGGAACGCGCGGGCTACCTCGGCGAGTTCGCGGTGGTCGTCGGTCAGTGCGATACCCATGAGGGCCTCCTCGCGCCGCTGCCGGGGGTGACTGCCTGCCCCGCTCCGAGGGGGAGCGGGGCGGCTGCCTAAAGAGTGTACTTATTCCCCGAGAGCGCCCGGGCGGGGGTGCCTACTTCGGCGCGAACCGCTGCCCGGCGTCCAGCCGCAGGCACTGGCCGTTGAGCATGGGGTTGTCCACGATGGCCGCCGCCAGCTTCGCGTACTCCTCGGGCCGGCCCAGGCGTTTCGGGAAGGCCGCGTCCTTGGTGAGCGCCGCCGCGAATTCATCCGGAATGCCCTGGGTCAGCCCCGTGGCGAACAGGCTCGGCGCGATCGCCAGCACGCGGATCCCCAGCGAACCCAGGTCACGCGCCATGGTCAGGCACATGCCCGCGATGCCCGCCTTCGCGGCGGTGTAGGCGACCTGCCCGATCTGGCCCTCGAACGCCGCGATCGACGCCGTGTTGATGATGACGCCGCGCTCTTCGTCCTCGGGTTCGTTCTTGGCCATGTGGGCGGCGGCCAGCCGGCTGATGTTGAAGGTGGCGATGAGGTTGAGGTCGATGACGGACTGGAAGGACTCCAGGTCGTGCGGGCCGTTCTTGGTCATCGTCCGCTTGGCGATGCCGCCGCCGGCGGTGGTGATGACGACGTGCAGGCCGCCGAGCTTGTCGACCGCGGTCTGCAGCGTCTCCTCGGTACCGGCGAAGTCGGTGACGTCGACCGGGTAGAACGAACCGCCGACGCCCTCGGCGACGGTCTTGCCGTCGGAGCCCTCGCGGTCGAGGATGGCGACGTCCGCGCCCCGGTCGTGCAGCAGTTCGGCGCTGGCGCGACCCATCCCCGACGCGCCGCCGATGACGACGACCTTCTTCCCGTTGATCTCCATCCGGGCCTCCTTTTCCAGGCTTGTCAGAATCCGTGAAATTTGTAACGTTAGCTACGCACGCTAGCGTGTCCGTCCGGCAGGGCCGTCGGCGAGCCATGCCAAGCTGGGCGGCGTGCTCCTCCACGACGTCGCAAGCACATCGCTTAATGTCGGCGGCACGTCATCGCGGCTGACCAAGGTCGCCCACATCGCCGACCTGCTGCGCCGCGCCGCCGCCGACCCTCAGGCGGTGGCGATCATCGTCGCGTGGCTCTCGGGTGAGCTACGCCAACGCCAGATCGGTGTCGGCTGGGCGTCGTTGCGCTCCCGGCCGCCGCCGGGGGCCGGGCCCCCGACGCTGACCGTCGCCGGGGTCGACGCCGCCTTCTCCGAAATCGGGGCGGTGTCGGGCACGGGGTCACAGGCGCGGCGGGCCGAACTCCTCAACGCATTGTTCGCCGCGGCGACCCAAACCGAGCAGGCGTTCCTGGTGCGGCTGCTCGGCGGCGAGCTGCGCCAGGGGGCGCTGGCCGGCATCATGGCCGACGCCGTCGCCAAGGCCGCCGGAATCCCGGTCGCGTCGGTGCAACGCGCCGCGATGCTGGGCGGGGATTTGCCGGCGGTGGCCGCGGCCGCCCTGTCCGGCTCGGCCGCGGCCCTGGACGCATTCACCCTGCGGGTGGGCCGGCCGGTCAGCCCGATGCTGGCCCAGACCGCGACCGGTGTGACCAATGCGATCGAACGCCACAGCGGCACAACGATTTTCGAGGCGAAGCTGGACGGCGCGCGCGTGCAGATTCACCGGGCCGGCGATGAGGTCACGGTGTACACCCGCAGCCTCGACGACGTCACCGCCCGGCTCCCGGAGGTCGTCGAGGCGACGCTGGCGCTGCCGGTCACCGACCTGATCGCCGACGCCGAGGCGATCGCCCTGCGGCCCGACAACTCACCGCACCGCTTCCAGGTCACGGCCTCGCGCTTCGGCCGGTCCGTCGATGTCGCGGCCGCGGTTGCCGCGCAGCGGCTTTCGGTGTTCTTCTTCGACGTTCTGCACCGCGACGGCGCCGACCTGCTGGACGCGCCGACCACCGACCGGCTGGCCGCCCTGGACGCGCTGGTCCCGCCCGCGCAGCGGGTCGACCGGTTGCTGACGTCCGATCCCGCGGCCGCCGCCCGCTTCCTGGACGCCACGCTCGCCGCCGGCCACGAGGGGGTGATGGCCAAGGCGCCCGGCGCGCCGTACCTCGCGGGCCGGCGCGGGGCGGGCTGGCTCAAGGTCAAGCCGGTGCACACGCTGGACCTGGTGGTGCTCGCCGTGGAGTGGGGGTCGGGGCGCCGTCGCGGCAAGCTCTCCAACATCCACCTGGGCGCGCGGGATCCCGCCACCGGCGAATTCGTCATGGTGGGAAAGACTTTCAAGGGAATGACCGACGCCATGCTGGACTGGCAGACCGCCCGGTTCAGCGAGCTCGCGGTCTCCCAAACAGGAGAAGCCACCGACGGATACGTGGTCAACGTGCGCCCCGAGCAGGTCGTCGAGATCGCCCTGGACGGCGTGCAGAAGTCGTCGCGGTATCCGGGTGGCCTGGCGCTGCGGTTCGCCCGGGTGGTGCGCTACCGCGACGACAAGGGCCCGGCCGAGGCCGACACCATCGACGCCGTGCGCGCGCTGTACTAAAACACGCCTGCAACAGGCATTGTCGGTTTTGCGCGCGTAGGGTTTCCGCCGTGACAGTCGAAGACCATCACAAAGACGTCAGCTTCATCCGCACAGATCAAGACCTGCCGCCCGTCGCGATCATCGACCGGTCCCCCATCACGCTGCGGCACAAGCTCGTCTTCGGGGTGATCGCGGTCGTCGGCGCCGTCGCCTGGGCGATCATCGCGTTCGTTCGCGGCGAGACGGTGAACGCCGTCTGGTTCGTCGTCGCGGCGAGCTGCACCTACATCATCGGCTACCGGTTCTACGCGCGACTGGTCGAGATGAAGATCGTCCGGCCGCGCGACGAACACGCCACGCCCGCCGAGGTTCTCGACGACGGCACCGACTACGTGCCGACCGACCGGCGCGTGCTGTTCGGCCATCACTTCGCCGCCATCGCCGGGGCCGGGCCGCTGGTGGGTCCCGTGCTGGCCACCCAGATGGGCTACCTGCCGGGCGCGATCTGGATCGTCATCGGCGCGGTGTTCGGCGGCTGCGTCCAGGACTACCTGGTCTTGTGGATCTCCACCCGGCGCCGCGGCCGCTCCCTGGGCCAGATGGCCCGCGACGAGCTGGGCGCGACCGGCGGAGCCGCCGCCCTGGTGGGGGTCCTCGCCATCATGGTGATCCTGATCGCGGTGCTGGCGCTGATCGTGGTCAAGGCGCTGGCCGAGAGCCCCTGGGGAGTGTTCTCCATCGCCATGACCATCCCCATCGCCCTGTTCATGGGCTGCTACCTGCGGTTCATCCGGCCCGGGCGGGTGACGGAGGTTTCGGTGATCGGCTTCGCGCTGCTGCTGATCGCCGTCGCGTCCGGCAACTGGGTGGCCGAAACATCCTGGGGCGCAGCCTGGTTCACCCTGTCCCCGGTCACCCTGTGCTGGTGCCTCATCGTCTACGGTTTCGCCGCGTCGGTGCTGCCGGTGTGGTTGCTGCTCGCGCCGCGCGACTACCTGTCGACTTTCATGAAGGTCGGCGCCGTCGCCTTGCTGGCGATCGGCATCTGCATCGCCCGGCCGGTCATGCAGGCGCCCGCGATGTCGCACTTCGCCACCAAGGGCAACGGTCCCGTGTTCGCCGGCTCGCTGTTCCCCTTCCTGTTCATCACGATCGCGTGCGGGGCGCTGTCCGGATTCCATGCGCTGATCTCGTCGGGGACGACGCCGAAGCTGCTGGAAAAAGAGGGGCAGATGCGGGTGATCGGCTACGGCGGCATGATCACCGAGTCGTTCGTCGCCGTCATGGCGCTGATCACCGCGTCGATCATCAACCAGCACCTGTACTTCACCCTCAACGCCCCGGCCGCGCAGACCGGCGGCACCGCGACCACCGCCGCGAACTACGTCAACTCACTCGGCCTGTCCGGCGCCCCGGCCACCGCCGGCCAGATCAGCCAGGCCGCCGCCGACGTGGGCGAGAAATCGATCGTGTCGCGCACCGGCGGGGCGCCGACGCTGGCGTTGGGCATGTCCGACGTGCTGCAGCGCGTTTTCGGCGGCGCCGCGCTCAAATCCTTCTGGTACCACTTCGCGATCATGTTCGAGGCGCTGTTCATTTTGACCACCCTCGACGCGGGCACCCGGGTCAACCGCTTCATGCTCTCCGACGCGCTGGGCAACTTCGGCGGCCCGCTGGCCAAACTGCGGAACCCGAGCTGGCGCCCCGGCGTCTGGCTGTGCAGCCTGGCCGTGGTCGCCACGTGGGGCAGCACCCTGCTGATGGGCGTGACCGACCCGCTGGGCGGCATCAACACGCTGTTCCCCCTGTTCGGCATCGCCAACCAGCTGCTCGCGGGGATGTCTTTGACCGTCATCACCGCTGTGGTCATCAAAAAGGGCCTGCTGAAGTGGGCGTGGATTCCGGGGATTCCGTTGCTGTGGGATCTGGCCGTCACGCTGACGGCGTCGTGGCAAAAGATCTTTTCCGCGGATCCAGCCATCGGCTACTGGACGCAACATTCCCGGTATCTGGCGGCACGAAGCGCGGGGAAGACGGCATTCGGTGCGGCGAAGAACGCCCACCAACTCGACGAGGTCATCCGGAACACCTTCATCCAGGGCGCCCTGTCGATCCTGTTCGCCCTGGTCGTCGTGATCGTGTTCGTGGCCGGAGTTGTCGCCGCCGTCAAGGCAATTCGCGGCGGCGGCCGGCCGCTGACCGAGGAAGAGCCGGTGCCGTCGAAGCGCTTCGCGCCGTCCGGTCTGATCCCCACGCCGGCCGAGCGGGAGTTGCAAAGACAATGGGACGCGGTCCCGGCCCCCGGCCGTTAATCGCGCTTGCCGTCGGGCTGCGCAATCCAGTGGCGCGCATCATCGGCTTTCGCCCCGTCAAACGTGCGGTAGCGCCCGGGCCAGAGGAACCCAAAGAGCTCGCTGAATCTGGCCATCTGCTTCACCCATTCCGCGTCACTGACGACCGCGCAGCGATCCCAGTCGAAGTAGTGGCCGATACCGAACTTGGAATCGGCCCAGATTGCGCCCGGGCCGAAACCGGCGAAGTCGGGGGCGATCTCGAGGTAGATCCCCACCCGTTCGTGCCGGCGCAGCTTGTCTTCGAAGCCGGGCACGAGCACCCCGTCGTAATCCGCCTTGGTCACGTGCCCGTGGAACCTGAACGCGGCGACGTCGTCGGGGAAATCCGTGAGCAGCTCGATCACGGCGCCTCCTGCACAAGCGCATTCCCCCAGTGACGCCATCGTCTCTGCGCCGGGCGCGGCGGCCTAGGGGCCAAAGTCATCGTCATCGCCACCGTTGGCCACGTTTTCGCCAATTGCGGTTGAGGTAGTCAACTACGCATGCCAGGGGGTGATCGTCGACCGTACGGTAGTGGCGCCAAGGACCGTATAGCCCGGTCAAGGCGCCACATCGGAAAAGAGGTAGACGATGTTGGTATCACCAACGGGCCTCGACGCGCCGCCCATCGGTCAACAGCCCTCGGCTGCGCCGCCGGTGGAGGTGACCTCCGCCGAGGTTCTGATCAGCACCCAGCAGGTGGTTTTCAGCACCGCAACCGCCTTGGGGGCGGTGCACCGCAAAAGCATCGGCGGCCGGCTGGTCGCCATCGCCCGACGAATCCTCACCACCCCGACCGATGCATCGGCCCCGCAGCGAAGGCACTACCCGAAGCGCTACGGATTCCTCGAGAACGCCCTCATGGCACGCGAAATGGAAAGATTATGAACGTTGTCCTCACGCTCGCGTCCGCGATGCTGATGGTGGTGATCGCCAAGGGGATCTACAGCCTGCAGTGGTGGCTCGAGCGTAGCGACTACATCCGTCATTTCGAGGATTGACCGCCCCGCACCGGACGGCGTGCCCGCGGCGGCACGCCGGAGGAAAAAGTTCGTGCCGAAATGCCCTGCAGCCTCCTAGAATTGTGCGGAATGAGGGTCGGCATCGACTTTGGCACCACCCACACCGTCGTTGCGGCCGTCGACCGGGGTAACTATCCGGTCATCTCGTTCGACGGGCTGGACGCCTGGCCCTCGATCATCGCCGCCAACACCGACGGGGAGCTGCGATTCGGGGTGGACGCGGCCGCCGTGCGCCACGAGCCGGGCTGGTCGGTGCTGCGGTCGTTCAAACGCCTCCTCAACGAGGCCGGACCGCAGACCGAGGTCAACCTGGCCGGCCGCAACCACCGGCTGGCCGACCTCCTCACCGGCTTTCTGGCCCAGCTGAAACGCGACCTGCAGCGTCGCTCGAACGCCATCCTGGCGCCGGGCGAGACCATCGAGGCCGCGATCAGCGTGCCCGCCAACGCCTCCAGCGCCCAGCGGCTGCTGACGCTGGACGCGTTCGTCGCGGCGGGTTTCCACGTCGCCGCGCTGCTGAACGAGCCGTCGGCCGCCAGCCTCGAGTA
Source organism: Mycobacterium interjectum (assembly GCF_900078675.2). Classification (GTDB taxonomy): domain Bacteria; phylum Actinomycetota; class Actinomycetes; order Mycobacteriales; family Mycobacteriaceae; genus Mycobacterium; species Mycobacterium interjectum. Next base: position 793,297 of record NZ_LT546236.1, on the reverse strand, counting down.
CGCGCATCGGTACCGCTCCACCATCACCGCCAGACGCGAGTACGTCCTGGTCTACGACCTCGGCGGCGGCACGTTCGACGCGTCGCTGCTGAAGATGACCGGGCACGAGAACGAGGTCGTCATCAGCGAGGGCATCCAACGCCTCGGCGGCGACGACTTCGACACGGCGATCGTGGACCTCGTCCTGGACCGGCTGAACCTGCCGGGGGTGGATCCCGCCGCCCGCGAGTTGCTCATGCAGGAGTGCGCCGCCCGCAAGGAGGCCGTCGGGCCACAGACGCGGCGTTTCCTGGTGGACCTGACGGGCGTCGACGCGGTCGACCGGCCCCCGTTCTCCTGTGGCATCGACGACGTCTACTCCGTCTGCGCGCCGCTCGTCGACAAGACCACCGAACTGCTGGACCGCGTCCTGCACGCTCCCGCTCCCGGCGGCAGGGACGTGGCCTGGTCGGAGGTGGCGGGCATCTACGTGGTGGGCGGGGCCGGGGGCTTCCCGCTGGTTTCTCGGATGCTGCGCACGGCATTCGGCGAGAAGCGGGTGAAGCGCTCCCCGCACCCGTTCGCCGCGACGGCCATCGGCTTGGCGGTCTTCCTCGACAAGGAGGCGGGTTTCGCGTTGTCCGAACGCTTTTCGCGGCACTTCGGGGTCTTTCGCGAGGCGCAAGCAGGCACCGACGTGGTGTTCGACCCGATCGTGCCGAAGGACGCCTCCCTTCCGGTGGATGGCCGCACCCCACTGGTCGTGCGGCGGGCCTACCGGGCGGCGCACAACATCGGACACTTCCGCTTCGTCGAGTGCAGCCGCCTGGTCAACGGGCGGCCCGACGGCGACGTGACGCCCTACGATCCCGTCCTGTTCCCCTTCGACCCGGCCCTGTACGACCGGGAGGACCTCGGGCGGCAACCGGTCGGCCGCTGCAGCGACGGACCCGATGTCGAGGAGCGCTACGTCGTCGCCCCCAGCGGCGCCGTCGAAGTGACGCTGACGACGCACCCGGCCGGCTTCAAGCGCACCTTCCGGCTGGAGCGCTGCGCGGCAGCGGCCTCGTAGGCCGAACGGCTGAAGGGAGACACCGAATGTCCACCTGGCTGATCACCGGCTGCTCGACGGGACTGGGCCGCGCGCTCGCCGAGGCGGTCATCGCCGCCGGCCACAACGCCGTCGTCACCGCGCGCGACGTCGCGAAGGTCGCCGAGTTGGCCGAGACCACGCCGGAGCGGGTGCTGGCCGTCGCCCTCGACGTCACCAAGCCCGCGCAGGTCACCTCCGCCGTGCGGCGGGGCCACGAGCGGTTCGGCGGCCTCGATGTCCTGGTCAACAACGCCGGCTACGGCTACCGCGCCGCCGTCGAAGAGGGCGACGACGCCGAGGTCCGGGAGTTGTTCGAGACGCACTTCTTCGGCGCGGTCGCGATGATCAAGGCGGTGCTGCCCGGCATGCGGGCGCGGCGCAGCGGCGCGATCGTCAACATCTCCTCGATCGGCGCGACGGTAACCCCGGTGGGATCCGGCTACTACGCGGCGGCCAAGGCCGCCATCGAAGGCGTCAGCGGGGCCCTGCGCGGTGAGCTCGCGCCGCTGGGCATCTCGGTGACGGTCGTCGAACCCGGCGCCTTCCGCACCGACTTCGCCGGTCGCTCGCTTGCCCAGTCGGCCGCGGTCATCGACGACTACGCCGCCACCGCCGGGCAGCGGCGCAAGGAGAACGACACCATGCACGGCAACCAGGCCGGCGACCCGGCCAAGGCGGCCACGGCGATCATCGCGGCCGTCGAGTCAAGCGAGCCGCCGGGTTTCCTGCTGCTCGGCCCCGACGCCCTGGCCATCTACCGCTACGTCGCGGACGCCCGCGCCGCGGAGATCGCGAAATGGGAAGGGCTGACCAGCGGCACCAATTACGGCTGAGCCTCAGCCGCGCACCGCGGGCAGCACGTCGCTTTCCCACGCCGCGGCAAGATCTGCGAGGTCTGCCCCGGCACCGCCTCGTTGCCTCACAACCGGTGCGCCACCTTCCGCGCGGCGTCGACGGTGCGGCCGGCCGCGCCGTCGGCGCAGCCCAGCGCGCACGAGAGCGAGAATCCCTTCCCCATTTTGGAGAAGGTTATTCTCCTAGGCCGAGAGACGCTTTACGATCGGTGGGTGCCACACACGCTGGAACTCGACCGGCCCCGCGACGGCGTCGTCGTCGTGCGGCTGAGCCGACCGGAGCGGCTCAACGCCATCAACGAGGCCATGCAAACCGAATTAGGCTGCGCCCTAGACGATTTGGCGAACGATTCCTCGGTGCGTGCGGTCGTGCTCACCGGCGCCGGTCGCGGCTTTTGCGCCGGGATCGACGTGCGCGACTTCGGGCCCAGCGCGCCGGAGGCGACCGCCCCGGCGCTGGATCGGATGCGGTTCCAGGAGGGCATGGCCGCGCTCGCCGAACGCATCCGGGAGGTGCCGCAGCCGGTCATCGCCGCGGTCAACGGCCCGTGCGTCGGCGCCGGGTTCGCGCTGTGCCTGGCCGCCGACATCCGAATCTGCTCGGCGGGAGCCTCGTTCGGCAACGGGGCCATCCTGCTGGGGCTGTCGGGAGCCGAGATGGGCATGAGTTACCACCTCCCCCGCATCGTGGGCACCAGCGTCGCGGCCGACTGGATGCTGACCGGACGCACGGTATCGGCCGGCGAAGCCGATCGGCGGGGGCTGGTCAGCGAGGTCGTCGACCCCGATCGGTTGATCGACCGCGCCGTCGAGTTGGCGGGGCTGATCGCGGGCCTCGCGCCGCTCGGCGCGCAGCTGACCAAGCGCGCGCTGCAGGTCAACACCGACGCGGCGAGCCTGTCGGCGGCGCTGGAGCTGGAGAACCGCAACCAGGTGATCGCGCATGCGACCGAGGAGGCGGCCGAACGCCGCGCGAAGTGGGCCCGGTGAGCGGCCCGCTGAACGGCGTGCGCATCGTGATGATGGGCGGCCTGGGTCCGGCCCCGTTTTGCGGAATGCTGTTGGGAGACTTGGGCGCCGACGTGGTTCGCGTCGACGCCCCCGCGGGTGTGGACGGCGCGCTGCCCATCGACTACACGGTCCGGCGCAGCCAGCGGTCGCTGGCCGCCGACGTCAAGGATCCCCGCGGCACGGAACTGGTGCACCGGTTGGCCGCGGACGCGGACGGGTTCGTCGACGTGTTCCGGCCCGGCGTCGCCGAACGGTTGGGCATCGGGCCGGACGCGTTGCGGGAGCGCAATCCCCGCCTGGTGTATGCCCGCATGACGGGCTACGGGCAGGACGGACCCCTGGCCGGGCACGCCGGCCACGACATCAACTACATCGCCCTGGCCGGAGCCCTGCACGGCATCGGCACCGCCGAATCGCCGGTGCCGCCACTGAATCTGGTCGGGGACTACGGCGGCGGCGGGATGCTGCTGGCGGTGGGGTTGCTCAGCGCGATCCTCGAGGCCCGCCAGTCGGGGGCGGGTCAGGTGCTCGACGTGGCGATGGTCGACGGCGCCGCGACGCTGATGGCGCCGTACTTCGGGATGGTCGCCGCTGGCACCTGGCGCGACCGCCGCGAGGACAATCTGCTCGACGGCGCGGCCCACTTCTACGGCACCTACGCCACGGCCGACGGCGGCCACGTCGCCGTCGGCGCGATGGAACGAAAGTTCTACGCCGAACTGTGCGATCACCTCGGCGTCGACGTGCCCCAGGATGACGACCGGCCGGCGACGTGGGCCACCCACCGGGCCGAGTTGGCCGCGCGCTTCGCCGAGAGGACCCGCGACGAGTGGGAGCGCATCCTCGATTCGCCGGGATGCTGTGCGACGCCGGTGCTTTCACTGAACGAGGCGCCCCGGCATCCCCACGCCGCCGCGCGGCGGGCCTTCATCGAGGTCGACGGTGTCACGCAACCCGCACCCGCGCCCCGCTTCTCGCGCAGCCGGCCCGCGGC
>NZ_LT546236.1:772621-789220 GCF_900078675.2 Mycobacterium interjectum | reverse complement strand
CGCGATCCTCGAGGCCCGCCAGTCGGGGGCGGGTCAGGTGCTCGACGTGGCGATGGTCGACGGCGCCGCGACGCTGATGGCGCCGTACTTCGGGATGGTCGCCGCTGGCACCTGGCGCGACCGCCGCGAGGACAATCTGCTCGACGGCGCGGCCCACTTCTACGGCACCTACGCCACGGCCGACGGCGGCCACGTCGCCGTCGGCGCGATGGAACGAAAGTTCTACGCCGAACTGTGCGATCACCTCGGCGTCGACGTGCCCCAGGATGACGACCGGCCGGCGACGTGGGCCACCCACCGGGCCGAGTTGGCCGCGCGCTTCGCCGAGAGGACCCGCGACGAGTGGGAGCGCATCCTCGATTCGCCGGGATGCTGTGCGACGCCGGTGCTTTCACTGAACGAGGCGCCCCGGCATCCCCACGCCGCCGCGCGGCGGGCCTTCATCGAGGTCGACGGTGTCACGCAACCCGCACCCGCGCCCCGCTTCTCGCGCAGCCGGCCCGCGGCGCCGTCGGGTCCCGCGCTGCCGGGCGACCATACGGGCGTGCTGCTGCGCGAAATGGGACTGGACACCAAAGCCATCGCCGAACTCGTGGACTCCGGCGTGGTGGCACAGAGCAAGAGGGGACGATAAATGTCGTGGGACTTCTCCACCGACCCGCAGTGGGCCGAACAACTGGAATGGGTCGAGGAGTTCGTGCGCGGCGAGTGCGAACCGATCGACCTGATTGTCAAGGAATCTCACGACCTGGGCGACCCGGTGCGGCAGGCCCTGATTCCGCCGCTGCAGGAGATCGTGAAGGAACGCGGCCTGTGGGCCACCCACCTCGGGCCACACCTCGGCGGCCCGGGCTACGGCCAGGTGAAGCTGGCTCTGCTCAACGAGATCCTGGGCCGCTCGGAGTGCGCGCCGATCGTCTTCGGCTCACAGGCCCCCGATTCGGGCAACAGCGAAATCCTCGCCCACTACGGCACGCCCGAACTCAAGGCGCGCTACCTCGAGCCGTTGCTGGACAACCGCATCGTCTCCTGCTTCTCGATGACCGAGCCGCAGGGCGGCGCCGACCCGAAGGTGTTCCGCACCACCGCGGTGCCCGACGGCAATCACTGGATCATCAACGGGGAGAAGTGGTTTTCCTCGTTCGCCTCGATGGCGTCGTTCATCATCGTGATGGCGATGACCGACCCCGAGGCGCCGCCGTATCAGCGCTACTCGATGTTCGTCGTGCCGGGCGACACCCCCGGCATCAACGTGCTGCGCGATGTCGGCCTGGGATACCAGCCGCGGGGCGGTGGGCGCGAAGGGTACGTCCGCTACGAGAACGTCCGGGTGCCCGCCGACCACATGCTGGGCCCGCGCGGCGGGGCCTTCGTCGTGGCCCAAACCCGCTTGGGCGGCGGGCGAATTCACCACGCCATGCGAACGGTCGGGTTGGTCCGGCGCATCTTCGACATGATCTGTGAGCGGGCGGTGTCGCGTTACACCCAGGGCGAGGTGCTGGCCAACAAGCAACTGGTCCAGGAGATGGTCGCCGACTCGTGGATGGAGATCGAGGCCTTCCGGCTGCTGACCCTGCAAACCGCCTGGAAGATCGACCAATTCAACGACTACAAGGCGGTGCGGGCCGACATCTCGGCGGTGAAGGCGATGATGCAGAAGGTGCTGCACGACGTGTCGTCGCGGGCGCTGCAGCTGCACGGGTCGCTGGGCACCACCCACGAGATGCCCTTCGTGCAGTACCTGGTGGAGTCGTTCGTGCTCGGCCTCGCCGACGGCCCCACCGAAGTGCACAAGGTGACGCTGGCGCGCCTGTTGCTCAAAGACCGCCCTCCCGCGCCGGACCTGTTTCCCTCCGAGCACCTGTTGCGGCTGCGCGCGGCCGCCGAGGCCAAGTTCGCCGACCGGCTGGCCGGCATCCCCCGCGGGTAGCCGCGCCCACCAGGCCGAGCTGATCCACCGCTAGGCCAGCATCGACCGCGCCCGGTCGAGCAACCGCGGCAGGGCGGGCGCCATGGCTTCCCATTCGGCCCGTGGTGCGCGCCGTCGGCGGTTGTGCTTGACGATCAGCGACCACGTCGCCGCCGACTTGAAGCACGCCAGCGCGCGAAACCAGTCCAAATCGCCTACCTCACAACCCAACTCGCGCTGGTAGACCTCTGCGAGTTCGCTGATCGGGGGCGTCGCGCCGGCGGGGACCGGGACGCGCCGATAGGTGTCCGGGTCGCAGTTGATCAGGAACCAGCCCGCATCGAAGCGCGGATCGCCGATCGACCAGATTTCCCAATCGATCACGGCGGTGATCCGGGACCCGACTGCCATCAGGTTACCCAGCCGAAAGTCGCCGTGTACGACGCTGGAACCCATAGCCGCTGGCGCGCAAGCCAGTAGCGCATCGCGCACATCGCGCCAGCCCGGTACCAGCGCCGTGTCGACGGTCTGCAGCGTGTCGCACCAGCGCTGGACCTCGGCAACCGGATCGGTGCCGGGTTCGCCGGCCAGGCCAAGGCCGTGCGGCGACAGCCCGTGCAGGGCGGCCATGGCCCGGCACGCAGCGCGGTAGCGCGCGGCCAGATCGGCCCCGGGCGGGCAGCCGTCGAAAAGCGGTTCCACGCAGTCGCCGTCGACGTGGGACATCACGAACAGCGGCGGGGCATCGGGCGGGTTGCCCGGATCCTCCCACATCACCTCCGGCACCGGAACCTGCGTCTTGGCAAGCGCTTTCATGATTCGCGCCTGCCGCAGCACGTCGCGGTGCGCGACGGGTGCGACGCCGGGCGGGGCCACCTTGATCACCACCGCCCGGCCGTCGCGCTCACCTGAGAACGTGAGGCTGGACGCGCCGCCGGCGAGCGGGGCCAGGCCGACAACGTCCGCGGCCGCGAGCCGGCGGCGCAGCTCCTCGAGATCCAGCTCGGGCATTCAGCCGGCCCAGCCGACCTCGGCCAGGAAGGGCTGGGTGTGCGCGATGCGCCCGGTCATGACCTTGGGATCGCACGTGCACAGCCGGAGGGCGGTCTCGGTGATCAGTTCGATGTCCTCGGTGTCGGTCTTGGCCAGGTCCAGGGTGCCGGCCCCGGGGGTCGCCACGGGGTTGGACGGAGCGGCGGCGTTGACCGCGATGCCGTCGTCGTAGAGTTCGGCGGCAAGGCTTTTGGTGAGCCGGTTGAGCGCGGCCTTGGCCGTTCCGTAGATGCCGAAGCCCGCTGTCCGGTCGAATTCGGAGAACGGCGGTCCGGGCGGCAGGTCGCCGCCCACCGACGTCAGGTTCAGGATCCAGCCCCGCCCGCGGTCGCGCATCGCGGGAATCGCCAACTGGCACAGGTGCAGCGGCCCCAGCACGTGCATCTCGATCATCAGCCGGGCCCGCCGGTCCGGGAACCCGTCGAGCGGCCGCAGGAAGGTGACCGCGGCGTTGTTGACCAGGATGTCGGGGGCGCCGACGGCGCTCACCACCTCCGCGAATAGCCGTTCGCGTTCCTCGGATTGGGCGAGGTCCGCGGGAATCGCGACGGCGCGGCCGCCGGCGGCGACGATCTCGTCGCGGGTCTGGCTCAGCGATCCCTGGTACTTGGGATCGGGATCCATCGTGCGTGCGGTCAGCGCCACCGTCGCTCCCCGCGCGGCGAGCCGAACAGCGATCGCCTTTCCCAGCCCGCGGCTGCTGCCGGTGACGAGGGCAACCAGCCCGTCGCACCGTGGGTCTGCGCCCATCGTCTACCTCCTCGGGACTTTCGCCGCGCGGAAACGGCTTCTCGCAAACAGAGAATGCCATTATCACCGCCCGGGCGGAAGGCCGGCCAGGATTCCCGCGTCGCCCGAGGGGGAATCCCCCGCTAATGAGCACACCGCCAGCCGTCGTTGAGCTGATCGACGCGCTCGCCTTCGACATCTACGACGCGTACGACCGGCCGCGCCTCTGCCCGGCGCCGGAGAAGGCGAAGGCCATTACAGGGGCGCGCTACCTGGCCCGACAGCTGGTCAGGAAGGGCTGGCGGCACGACGGCGGCGTCGAACTGCCGGCATGTCCGTACGGAACCGTTACCTGCTTTGACCCGGCGCCGCACACCCACTGCGAAATGTAGCGTCAGCCCCCGGCTTTGCCGCGTAGGACGTCGACGGAATAGCTCCCGCCGCCCGTGAAGACCAGCAGGAAGAAACCGAAGCAGAAGAGTATCGCCAAAGCACCGCCATTGCCCATGGGTGGATCACCAATGGGCCAGAGCGCTCGCGGTTGATGCACCCAAAAGTAGGCGACCGCCATTTCCCCCGACGCGAGGAAAGCAGCTGCGCGGGTGAACAACCCGGCCGCGATCAGCAGGCCCGCGAGCAATTCGAGCAGGCCGGCGTGCCACCCGGGCCAGACTCCGAACTCGACGCGCCATCCGGGACGCACGGGCCAGCGCAAGGCGCTCGTCGAGCCGTACGCGGCGAAGAGCAAGCCGTAGATCAACCGATAAAGGCTCAGCACAGCCGGTGCAAACTGGCCGAGGCGGCGGTCGAGAGTTTTCGTCACAGCGCAGAGGTTACGGTCGCCGCCCAGTCGAGCACGCGCCGCCACAGGCGATGGCGGCTCGACGCCATGTTGTGGCAGTGCGCGCTGTCGGGCAGGACGACGGTGGTGATGTCGGGGCTGCCGCGAAACAGGCCCGCCTCCGCGCGGGGGTCCGGCGAGACGTCGACGACGCCGTAGCCGAGGAGCACCGGAACGCCGATCCGCGCGGCGTATTCGGAGACGACGCCGGGGATCATCGCGGTACCGAACACCCGCGGCACCACCGACTTTGCCGTGACGCAGTCGGCCGCGACCACATCGGCGGGGACGTCGGCGAGGTGAAACCAGCCCTGCAGGTACTCGCGCGGACCCTCGGCATAGGGCTCGGGCAGGGCGGCGAGGATCTGCCGGGCCAGCTCTTCGCGGCCCTGCGCAGTTGCCGCCCGGGCGATGAATGCCGGATCGAGGTTCAGCGGTGCCACGTGCTGATTGGTGCAACCGAGCGCCGCCAGGCCCGCGTAGCTGGAATACAGCGCTTGCTGGACGATCGCGAGGTATGCACCCAGCGAATGCGCCACGGCGAGCGCGGGTGCGTGCTCGCCGGTCGCTTCCGGCAGCGCGGATACGGCCCGCGCGAGCGCGGCGGCGATGTCGGCGAAGCCGAAATCGCGTGCGGGCCGAGAACTTTCGCCGGTGCCCAACGGGTCGATCGTGACGACGCTGTAGCCGTTCTCGGTGGCGAACTCGGCGAAGCTGTAGCCGCTGCGGCCGGTGATGTTGAGGTCCCAGTATTCGCGGCTGTAGGTGCCGCCTGGGAGGCAGACGAGTACGGCACCCGGTGCGCCGCGCGACGGGTAGTAGGTCGCCGCCAACGACGCCCGCTCGCCGACCACGTCGCTGACATCGAAGCGCATCGGCCGTGGGCAAACGGTCACGGCGCACCTTTCCGTCGTAGCGTCATAGTTGGGATCAGAGTGAACCGCGCGGCGAGGTAGGGAGTGGGAATGGCTGAACAGGCCGAAAACGCCGAGAAGCCGGCGTCGGGTTAGCGCGTTGACCTACCTGTTGCTGCTGGGCGCGATTTTCGCCGAGGTCGTCGCGACCAGCCTGCTCAAGAGCACCGAGGGTTTCACCCGGCTGTGGCCGACGGTCACCTGTCTGGTCGGTTACGCCGCGTCCTTCGCGCTGCTGGCGTTGTCGATCTCGCGCGGCATGCGCACCGACGTCGCCTACGCGTTGTGGTCGGCGATCGGGACCGCCGCGATCGTGCTGATCGCGGTGCTGTTCCTCGGCTCCCCGGTGTCCGTGGGGAAGGTCGTCGGCGTCGCGTTGATCATCGCCGGCGTGGTCACCTTGAACCTGGTCGGCGCGCATTAGGTAACGAACGGGCGCCCTGCTCAGACATTCACAGCATGATCGTCACCCGCACCGCCACGGCGGCCCGGACCGGGGGCGTCGCCACGCTGGCCGCCGCGGCCGCTTTGGTCCTGGCGGTGGGCACCGCGCGCGCCACCCCGGACCCACCGCGCGGCGAGGGCACGCTGTACGGAAATCCCGCGGCGGCCGCCGCGTTCTGGCGCTACCAGGGATACGACGACGACTGCGTGGAAATGGCGGTCTCCGACGTGGTCGGTGAGCTGACCGGCCGGCAGCCTTCCGAGCAGGCCATCGTCAAGCTGGCCCAATCGACCCCCAGCACCGTCCACCCCGGGCCGATCTACACCAAGCCGAACAAGCGCAAGCCCGGCAGCGGCACCTCGTTCGACGACGAGCCGGCGCTGCTCGCGCACTACGGCATCCACGCCGTGTCCACCGATCAGGCAAGCGCCGCGAAGGCGGGCGTCCCCACCGGGCTGAGCGCACTCGAGCAGGACCTGGCCAAGGGCCGCAAGGTCATCGTCGGGGTCAACTCCGAGCTCATCTGGCGCGAGCCCGTCGAGGACAAGGCCCCCGACGGCCGGCCCGAGGCCAACCACGCCGTCGTGGTGACCGGCATCGACACCACGGCCGGCGTCGTGCACCTCAACGACAGCGGCAGCGAGCAGGGCCGCGACGAACAGGTGCCGATCGACGTCTTCGCGCAATCGTGGGCCACCAGCGACGACCAGGTGACCGTCACGGGTTAGCGACGGGCCCGCTGCTGCATGAGCCCCACGCTGAGGGGCGGGCGGCGCTCGATTACCGCCATTGACGCCCGGCCTAGGATTCCGCCATCCCGATTCTTGGCGACCAGACCTTCGCCGCCGCGCAAGTGACGAGGGCGGCCTCCAACGCGTTGCGGATCGGGCTCACCCGCCCGGACGGCACCGAATTGGCGCGCGCGCAGCAGAAGGCCGGCGTCGGCGTCCTGCTCGGCTTCAAGAACGGCGGGAAAAGCGACTACACGCTTTCCGGCGCGGCGGGCGACGAACTCCGGCTGGCGGTGGCGGCAACGACGACGGTGACGAATCAGAGGGGCGCCGTGGGAAAGATTGTCCCGGCCGGTGGCGCGGCACGGTTGGAAGACGCCGGCGGCACCGTCCTGGCGGTGCTGCGGCCGCACACCGGATCCAAGGCCGACGGCGCCTGGCATCACCCGATCCTGTCCCCCGCCGGCGACGAACTGGGCGTCCTCACCCTGATGACGGTCCACACCGGGTGGCGCGACATCGAAACCGAGGCAATCCAATTGCTGTCCAACCAGAACATCGCCACGCTGAAGGCCCCGTCCGCCGGTGCGATGCTCAAGCTCCGCGCGCCGGCCGCCCCCCAGCTGGGCGACATGCTGGCCGCGGCGTGCGTCGACTTCTCGGTGCTGCCCCGTGGCTACATCGCCTGACCGGCTCGCCGTCCCCTATCGCGCCCGCACGATCTGGAGCACACTGAAGCCGCGGTGTCTCCAGGCCCATGACGAAGGACGGCGTGACGATGACTTCTGTGGAGTTGCCCGGCGGCGGGACCGCTGATTTCGCCGAGGGCACTGTGTATTTCATCGGTAACGCCACCACATTGATCCCGCTTCGGTGGGCTGACGATCCTGACCGATCCGGCCTTCCTGCACAAGGGCGAGCACGTGTACCTGGGGCACGGGATCTGGGCCCGGCGCGAGGTCGAGCCGGCTTGTCAGATCGCCGACCTGCCAACGATAGATCTGATCGTCTTGTCGCACTACCACGGCGATCACTTTGATGACGTCGCCGCGCGGGAGCTCGACAAGACGCTGCCCATCGTCTCGACCGCCGACGCGGTGGACAAGCTGAGCGCGCTGGGCTTCGAGCGAGGCTATCCCCTGGACACGTGGGAATCCCTCAAGGTGCGCAAGGGTGAGGCGACGCTGAACGTCACCGCGATGCCGGGCAAGCATTCCGCGGACGATGCGGTGAACGACCTGCTCATGCCCGTCAACGGGCACCTGCTCGACTTCGGCCGAAACACCGATCGTCTCTACCGGCTCTTATCACCGGCGACACGATGCTCATCGATGCCCTCGCCGATATCCCGCGTCGCTATCCTGACATCGACCTCGGGCTCATTCACACGGGCGGCACGACCTTCCTCGTCACGGTGGTCACGATGACCGGCGAGCAGGGGGTGCGGGCCGTTGAGATCACCAAACCCCGCACCGCCATCCCGATCCACTACAACGACTTCTCGGTATTCCTCTCGGGACTGGACGACTTCAAGAAGGCGGCCCAGGCCTCGGCCACGACGGCGCAGTTCGTCTACCTCGCGCACGGTGAAACCTACACGTTCAAACCCGACCGGTGAATCATCGCTCGCCGGCGGTGCCGGATTCGATTGCGGGCGGCGCCTTTTCGCGGCGTAACACCGGGCGCGTCGGCCGCCGGTGGTCAGCGGTAGCCCGGCAGATCCGGCACGCCGCTGGCCGTCAGCCAGCCACCTCCGTCGACGACGAGCGTCGCGCCCGTGACGTACGAGGCGGCGTCGCTGGCCAAAAACAGCACCGCCTGCGCGACCTCGGTGGTCGAACCGGGGCGCCGGAGCGGGTTCTGGGTGGTCCGGTGCTGGTTGTCGCCGGTGATCCGGCGCACCCCCTCGGTGCCCGACATCGCGCCCGGGGCAACGATATTCACCCGCACCCCGTCGGGCCCCCATTCGATGGCGCAACTGCGGGTCAGCGCGTCGATGCCGGCCTTGGCGGACACCACGTGCGCCTGCAGCGCCATGCCGCGGTACTGGGTCGCCGCGCTGACGTTCACCACGGCGCCGCCGTGCTCACGCAGCCAGCATTCGTAGGCCGCCTTGGACACGTTGAAGGTCCCGAGTAGGTCGATGTCGACCACCGCCTTGAATCCGTTGGGACTCAGCTCGCTGATCGGCGCCGGGAAGTTTCCGGCGGCATTGTTGACGACGATGTCGAGCCGGCCGAACGTTCGCACCACTTCCCCGACGACAGTCGTGACCTCGTCGTAGCGGCGGACGTCGCACAGGCCGTAGATCGCCTCGATCCCGGCGCCCCGCAACTCCGCGACCGCGGCTTGCAGGTTGGCTTCCTTGCGGCTGCAGATGGCGACCTGGGCACCGTGACCGCCCAGCACCCGGGCGATTTCCAAGCCGAGACCGGTGGCGCCGCCCGTGACCAAGGCGACCTGCCCATCCATGAGGTCAGCGCGGAAGGGACTCGGGCGGGTCATCGCGACATCCTCACCGGCTCACTAGAACACCTTCCAATTCAGGTTGGCAAGCAAGTTCCCGCTCCTGGACCCCGCCTATGATCGAACGGTGACCGACCTGCTCGACGCCGTGCTCGCGGCGCACGGAGGGGTCGATCGCTGGCGACGATTCGGCTCGATGGAGGCGACCATCGTCAGCGCCGGCAAGCTATGGGAGATCAAAGGCCAACCGCAAGATCCCACGCCGCGACGGATGAGCGTTGCGCTGCAGCGTGAATGGGCTTCCGTGCAGCCGTTCGGTGCGGCAGACCAGAGAACCGACTTCACGCCCCAACGCGTCGCCATCGAAAAGCTTGACGGCAGTGTGGTCGCCGAACGGTTCAACCCGCGAGAATCGTTCGCCGGTCATGAGCTCAAGACGCCGTGGGATCCCTTGCAGCGCGCGTATTTCAACGGCTACGCGCTGTGGACGTATTTGACCACCCCGTTTTTTATGACGCTGCCCGGTGTAACCGTCGGCGAGATCGACCCAGTCGAGGACCATGGCGAGCGCTGGTTTGGGCTGCAGACGCGCTTCCCGGACGAGCTCGCCAGCCATAGCACCGAGCAGGAGTTCTACTTCGGCAGTGACCTTCTGCTACGTCGTCACGACTACCGTGTCGATGTCGCCGGCGGGTTCGCAGCGATCCAGTACGTGTACGACATCGTGGAGGCGCAGCGAATCAAGCTGCCATCAAAGCGCCGGGCATACCGCTGCGACGCGGACGGCCGCCTGTTGGCCGACGAACTCATGGTGTCAATCGACATAAGCGACGTCCACCTGACCTGAGAACGCCGGCGGCGAATCGTTCTGCAAAGTCGGATAACTCAGCTATCCCAGCTCGGGATCAGGCCCAACGCGCGCATCAACCGGCCCTCGAACCCGGTCAGCAGCGAGACCCCGGTGACCGGCGACTGCGGCAGCGGGAAGTTCAGGCCGGGGTCGAGCGCCGGATCGAACGGATAGCCGGTGGGCATCATCGACTGCGGCAGCAGCCCGAGGTCGACCAGCGCCGCCTGCGGCCCCTGCACCGCGCCGTGCGCCAGGTCCGGCACGATGGTGAAGGGGTTCGGCAGCTCGAACAGGCTGGCGGGGGTGGGGATGTCGGCGTACTCCCCCGAGCCGTAGCCCATGTCGACGATCACCCGCAGATCCGGCTGCAGCAGGTCGGCCAGCGCGTTGCCGTAGGGCGCCGGCACGTACAGGCGCAGCGGCGAGACGAGCGGCAGGTTCTGCGTCAGCAGTTCGTAATAGCGGGTGGAACCGGTGTAACCGGGCGAGGTGGGCAGTTGGATCGCGTTGGCGATCTGCCCGGGTGTCAGGTCGACGTAGTCGTGAGTCCCGTGGTAAAGCGCGAACCCCATGAACGCGTTCAGGTCGCTGACCGGGTTGAGCACGTACTGCGGCAAGTTGGTCACCATGTCGTACTGGTTGGTGAAGATCACAGTCGGGTATGGCGAATCGGGGGGCGTCGCGCCGTTCATCAGCACGTCGAACAGTGGGATGTACAGGCCGGGGAAGCGTTCGAAGAACCCTCCATTGGGGTTGCCGGGGTCCCCGGTCAAAACGAACGACAGTTTGCCGGGGTCGGGCGGATTGGCCACGGCCATCAGGTTGCGGATCTCGTTGGTCGCGACCAGCGAACTTTGCGAGGTGCCGTAGACGATGACGTTGTTGCCCGCCGCGAGCTCGGTGTTGACCGCGGTGTTGAGCAACTGCACGCCGTGGGCCACCGACTGGCCCAGCGTCAGGTTTCCGAGCTGCGGGGTGAACGGCCAGAACTGCTCCGGCGTGTAGAGCGGCTGCCCCAGCGCCCCGGTAAGCGGCGACAGCGTCGGGTTGTTCAGGAAGTTGGCCATGATCGAGCCGGCGTACTTGGCGTCGGGCAGGGGGAACGTGGTGCCGCCGACGATCAGCGCCACCGAGCCGTTCTGCGGCACCATCAGCGGCGGGATGTTGGTGGGGGCCGGATTCTCGGCCTGCGTAGCCAACGGAATCAGCGGCGATTCCAACTCGCCGACCGCGTCGCGCAGCGCCTGCTGCGCGGCCTGGTCGGTCTCGATGTAGGCGACGCCCGCCGCAGCCAGCAGTTGGCGGAACCGCTGCTCGAACGCGTCGGCCTCCGCGGCCAGTTCCCGATAGATCCTCGACTGATGGAGGAACAGCGGCGTGATCGCCGCGCTGACCTCGTCGGCCCCGGCAGGCAGGACGCTGCTGGTTCGCAGCGCCGCGAATGCGCTGGCCCCTTCGAGGGCGGCCCCGATCCTGCCGACGTCCTGCGCGGCCGACGCCAGCTCCCCAGGAACAACCTGCATGACCGCCATCTGGACCATTCTCGACAATGACCGGCGGGGCTGCGACCCGTTTGACGAAGCTTGGCCCCGCCGGGCGGCCGGCGCCGAGCTTTACACTGGGCCCGCAAGGCGCGCGAGTGAAGGTGAACACCAGTGAGGATCACGAAAATCGCCGCTGGCGGGCTGGTTGGACTGGCCTCGCTGTTCGGCTCGGGCATCGGCGCGGGCATGGCGCGAGCCGACAGCAGCCAGGAGAAGGAGGCCTGCCAGCTGATGGACGATCCAGCCGGGCCCGAGTCGGGTTACCTGCCAGCCGAATACGCTTTCATGCGGCTGCGGGCCAAGATGTCGGCCGAGGACGCGCGGAATGTCATGTCCCTGGCCGCCCAGGACTACTGTCCCAATCACATCACCGACCTGCCGGCGGGCTGGCGGTAAGGAGGGCGCGAAGATGAGTACGGCCTTGTTTGGTTTCCTGACCATCGTCGCCCTCGCGTCGGCGTTGGTGTTCGGCGCCGTCGCCGGCGTCTACGTCAAGCGGCTGGGCGATCGACCGACGACGCCGATCAGGGAAGAAATCGGGAGCGCCAAAAAGGTGCTCACCAAAGTGCGCAAACGCCAACCCATGTCGCGAGACGAGTTGGATTTTGCGAAGCAAATCGCGGCCGACCGCAGCTCCTTGATGACGTTGTGCATTCCCGGCGCGTTGTTCTCGGTGGGTTGCTTTTATGTCTTCGGCAGTCTTTATCACCTGCACGGAGCCACTCCCTCCGAGCGGACATTTCTCGGGGTCTTCCCCATGTTGGCGTCAATAAATTTCACCACCCAGATTCTGCGCAGCGCACGGCTGAAGCGGCGGCTGCGGAAGATGGCCTGAAGCGACCCCAGTCACTGGCCCGTGGGCAGGCCCCAGGCCCCCCGGTCGCGTTGCGGCCGCGGTACCGATACTCTTTGCACGATGTCCATTGGGCACATGACCGTCTACTATCTGCACGGGCCCGGGGGCTGGCGCCGGGCGGAGAAGACGATGTCGCGACCGAGTTCCGAGAGGTGACCGCGTGAGCCCTCGTTCAGTCGGCAGGACCGTCCTGGCGCGGGTCTGGATGCCATTGGTCGCCGTCATCGCGATCGCTGTGGGCGCGGTGGGCATGTGGAAGGTGCATCAGTTCTCCGCTCCGCCGCCCGTTATCACGGTCAATGGCCCGGCAGCGCCCCCGGAGTTCAATCTCAAACGGCTCACGTTCGAGTTGACCGGCGCCGTCGGGCAAGGGGGGATGCTCGTCTATGTCGACGTCGACGGTCATCCGCACCAGGTCGATATCACGACCCTGCCGTGGTCGCACACGGAGACGACCACGCTCACCGTGGTGTCGGGCAGCATCTCGGCGCAGGTTCATGGCGGTCAGGTCGGCTGCCGGATGCTGGTGAATGGCGTCGTCCGCGACGAACACTCCGACACCCATCAGGATGCGCACGTCTTCTGCCTGGTGAAGTCCGCATGAGCGAGCATCCGGCGCAGCAGCGGCCGAGACGGCCCTTCGTCCCCAGGATGGTTCGGGTCTTCGCGATACCGATCATCGCCTTCTGGGGCCTTCTCGCCGTGTCGACCAACACCTTCATGCCGCAGGTGGAGAGGGTCGCGGAAGAACTCGCCGGGCCGGTGGTCCCGCACTACGCGCCGTCGCAGCGGGCGTTGCTGGCCATCGGCGCGAAGTTCCAGGAGTCGAACTCGACCAGCTTGGCCATGCTGGTGTTCGAAGCCAACCGGCAGTTGGGCGATGCGGACCATCGGTACTACGACGATCTGGTGCGCCGGCTCAAGCAAGACCCCAAGCATGTGCAGTACGTGATGGATCTGTGGGGGAAGCCGATCACCGCGGCGGGGGCGCAGAGCCTCGACGGCAAGGCCTCGTACGTGCTGTTGCGGCTCGCCGGCGATATCGGCCAGATGCAAGCGAACGAGTCCGTTGCCGCCGTTCGGGACATCGTCGCGAAGGACACCCCGCCGCCCGGGCTCAAGGTGTATGTCAGCGGCGCGGCCCCCCTGGCCTCGGACACGGTGGCCATCGCGAATTCCAGCCTGAACGACATCACGATCGTGACGATCTTCCTCATCATCGGGATGTTGCTGCTGGTGTACCGGTCCATCGTCACCCTGTTTGTGCCCTTGGCCGGGGTCCTGTTCGAGATGCTGGTCGCGAAGGGGGTGATCTCAACCCTCGGGCATCTGGGGTACATCGAGCTCTCGTCGTTCGCGGTGAACATCGTCGTCGCACTGACCCTGGGAGCGGGGACGGATTACGGCATCTTCTTGATGGGCCGCTATCACGAGGCGCGGCAGGCCGGCGAGAGCAGGGAGGAGGCGTTCTACACCGCGTACAAGAGCGTCACACCCGTCATCCTCGGCTCGGGGCTGACGATCGCGGGGGCCTGTTACTGCCTGACGTTCGCGCGTCTGAACTACTTCCACACCATGGGGCCGGCGGTCGCCATCGCCATGCTGTTCAACATCGCGGCGGCGCTGACGCTCGGCCCGGCGTTCCTCACCGTCGGCAGCCTCTTCGGGCTCTTCGACCCGAGAGGGGCGGCCAAGGCGCATCTGTATCGCCGGATCGGGACGAGCGTGGTGCGGTGGCCGGTGCCGATCCTGGTGGCCAGTTCCGCCGCCGTGCTGCTCGGCGCGGTCTTCGTGCCGACGTACCGGCAGAACTACGACGACCGTCAATACCAGCCGCACAATGCCCCCGCCAACATGGGTTTCACGGCGGCCGACCGGCACTTCCCGAAGAGCAAGCTGTTCTCCGAGATGCTGATGATCGAGACGGATCACGACATGCGAAACTCGGCCGACTTCATCTCGTTGGACCGGGCGGCCAAGGCCCTCATCCGCCTTCCCGGCGTCGCGATGGTGCAGAGCATCACCAGGCCACTGGGCCGACCGTTGGAACACGCCACCCTCCCCTACCTGTTCACCACGCAGGGCAGCGGTAGCGGCCAACAGCTCCCGTTCACCAAGCAGCAAAACGCCAACACGAGCCAGCAGGCGCAGATCACGACGCACTCCGTCGAGGTCCTGCGGCAAGAGATCGTCTATTTCCAGAACATGTCGGACGAATTGCACAAGACGGTTCTCACGGTCGAGGATCTGCAGAGAATCACCGCCGAGATGAATCAGGAAATCTCAAACGTCGACGATTTCTTCCGCCCGGTCAAGAGCTATTTCTATTGGGAGAGGCACTGTTTCGACATCCCCGTTTGCTGGGCGTTCAGATCGCTGTTCGACGCGCTCGACAACATCGACAAGCTGGCCGACGACATCACGGACGCCAAAACGTCCCTCGAGGCACTCGACAAGATCCTTCCGCAGGTGATCACGCAGCTGAAACTCACGGCCGACGACTCGGAGTCTTTGGCCGGCCTTTTGGTCAGCAGCTACGGCCAGTCGTCTCTGCAGTCCACCCAGACCGCCCAGACGTTCGACGACCAGGTCAATGTCGGGCTGGACTTCGACCAGTCCCGCAGCGACGACTTCTTCTACATCCCCCACGAAGCTTTCCAGAACGAAGACGTCAAGACGGGCATGCAGCTGCTGATGTCGCCGGACGGCAAGGCCGCCCGGCTCATCGTCACCCACGAGGGGGACGCCAACGGACCGGAAGGCGTACGGCATGTCGAACAATTCCCCACCGCCATCACCACGGCGCTCAAGGAGACCTCGCTGGCCGGCGCACGCGTTTACATCGGCGGCTCGGGATCAACTAACAAGGACATCAAGGAATACGCCGCGTCCGATCTGCTCATCGTGGCGATCGCGGCCTTCGTGCTGATCTTCCTGATCATGTTGGTCCTCACGCGAAGCCTGATGGCCGCCTTGGTGATTCCCGGCACCGTGGCCTTCTCCTACGCCGGAGCGTTCGGGCTTTCCATCCTCGTCTGGCAGCACCTCATCGGCCTTCCGTTGCACTGGCTGATACTGCCGCTGACCTTCATCATCCTGGTGGCGGTCGGTTCGGACTACAACCTGCTGTTGATCATCCGCGTCAAAGAGGAACTGCACGCCGGGATCCACACCGGCCTGATCCGCGCGCTGGGCAGCACGGGTGGCGTGGTGACGTCCGCCGGCCTGGTGTTCGCCTTCACCATGCTGGCGATGCTCACCAGCGATCTGCGGACGATCGGTCAGGTGGGTTCGACCGTGTGCATCGGCCTGCTGCTCGACACGCTGATCGTGCGTTCGTTCGTCGTGCCGTGCATCCTGCGAATCCTCGGGCCGTGGTTCTGGTGGCCGACACTGGTGCGGTCCCGCCCGCTACCGCAGGGTTAAGGCCCCCGTCACGTGGTGCAGGCGGTCTCGCGCGCGACAAAAACCGAGACGTAACCGATCGGGATGCCGGTGCGGTTCGCGATGCACTGTCGCGCCGCCACGTCCACCTCGGCCCGACGACCGACGCGGACGAGGCCACCGATCTCGGGAATCCGGATCATCCAGCCGCCGGCATCTCGGGCGACTTCGATGTCGAAGCACTGACCGACCGTTGGGCAGTTCACTCGGGGAGCCGCACGTCGCGTACGGGTGCGGCGCAATGCGTTTGGGTGCCGCAGACTGGGCTGAATGGGCATGTCTGCTTTCCTGGGTCAGAAATGGGCCGCGGGCAAGACTAGTCCGATTAGCGCCCAGAACCTAATCGGCCTGTGCGTCGGCGCTCGGCTGCTGGCAGAGTCGAGCTGCGCCGACGTGACCGACTGATAGGAGGGCGCCGTGACTGTCGTTTTGGTGCATGGCAATCCGGAGGCCGACGCGATCTGGGGGCCGCTGGTCGACGCGCTCGGGCGGGCCGACGTGGTGCGGCTCTCTCCCCCGGGCTTCGGGGCGCCGTTGCCCGACGATTTCCCGGCGACCTACCTCGCCTACCGCGACTGGCTCGAGGGCGAGCTGGCCAGCGTCGGCGAGCCCGTCGACCTCGTCGGCCACGACTGGGGCGGCGGGCATGTGGTGAACGTGGTGATGCATCGACCCGAGCTGGTGCGCAGCTGGGTCAGCGACATCCTCGGTTGTTTTCACCCCGACTATGTCTGGCACGACATGGCGCAGGTCTGGCAGACACCCGACGAGGGTGAGCAACTGGTGGACGCCCTGCTGGGCGGGACGCTCGAGGAGC
>NZ_LT546236.1:736378-772469 GCF_900078675.2 Mycobacterium interjectum | reverse complement strand
AGCAAGTGGGGGACGCCCGGCGGGGGGGGACGCTGGGGGGGCGCGCCGCCGGGATGGTCGATAGGGGGGGGATGCCCGCCGATATCGCGGCCTCGGTCGCGGCGGCGCAGGGCCCGGAGATGGGCCGGGCCATCCTTCGGCTCTACCGGTCGGCCCGGCAGCCGGGGATGACCGAGGCCGGTCGCAAATTGGGCAGGGCCGCGGCTCGACCGGGCCTGTCCATCCTGGCCACCGAGGACGGCTTCGTCGGCTCGGAAGCCATGCGGCGCGGGGCGGCGCAGCGGGCCGGTGCGCACACGGAAGTGCTCGAAGGGCTCGGGCACTGGTGGATGCTGCAGGATCCCGCGCGGGGCGCCGCGGCCCTCACGCGGTTCTGGGCAGGGCTCGATTGAGCGCCCGCTAGCCGGCGCCCTTGCCGTTGTCCACGCGATAGACGGCGCCGTGGACGGCGGCCGCGGCATCGCTGGCAAGGAACGCGATCACGTTCGCCACGTCGAGGGGCTGCATCATGCCGCGCGGCGAGGCCGTCCGCATGATCAGGTCGTAATTAGGGTTCTCCGGCGCCCTGAACTGTTCGATCTGCGGCGTCAGCATGCCGCCGGGGCACACCGCGTTGACCCGCAGGCGATCCGCGGTGTACTCCACCGCCAACGCGCGAGTGAGACCGATCAGCCCGTGCTTGGCCGCGCAGTAGCCCGCGGAGTAGGCCTGGCCCTCGACGCCGGCGATGGAGCTGACGTTGACGATGTTGCCGCCGCGCTCCAGCAGATGGGGCAGCGCGGCCCGGCACAGATAGAACGGTCCGTTCAGGTTGACCGCGAGGTCTTGGGCCCAGTCGTCGTCGGTCATGGACTCCGTGCGGCGCATCTGGTGTCGCCCGGCGATGTTGATCAGGACGTCCAGGGCGCCGAACTCGCCGACACACCGCTCCACCGCGTCTCTGCAGGCCTGCGCCGAACAGACGTCCACCGACGCGTAGCAGCCCCGTTCCACGTCACCGAAAACCTCGGCCAGCCGTCCGGTATCCCGGCCGATGCCGAAAACCGTTGCGCCCTGCCGGGAAAGCAGCCGGGCCGTCTCGGCCCCGAGGCCCGACGACGCTCCGGTCACGAACGCGACCTTGCCCTGTAGTGGTGACATGTCGCGCAACGCTACCCGGCTAGGGGGACAATCACCTGATGTCCGACGAACCCCCACCTCCCCCGCGCCCGGCGCCCAAACCGGCGCGGGTGCACCTCACACCCGAGGACTTGGAAAGGTTCGGCGACGAGGAGCAGGCACGCGCGGCGTCGGACGAGCGCCGGCTGCGCGACGAGCAACCCCCGCATCACCGCTAGCCCGGAACGTCAGTATTTCCGCGCCAGGTCTTCGGTGAGGGCCTCGTCGGCCAGGTCTTCGAGTTCTTTGCCTTTCGTCTCCGGTCCTAGCAGGTAGCCGGCCAGCGTCAACGCCCACAGGCCGGCGAGCGCCAGGTACGGTGCCTCCAACCCGTAATGCGTTATGCCCCAGCCGACCACGGCCGGAGCCGCGATGGAGACGACGCGCCCACCGCCGACCGCGATTCCGAAACCGGTGCCGCGCAATACCGTTGGAAAAAGCTCGGAGACGTAGGTGTCGCCGACGCCCCAAAGCCAGCCGAGGGTGGCGATGGCGATCGCCCCGAAGACCAGGTACCGGTCCAACGAGTGAGAGGTGGCGGACAGGATGGTCGAGACGATCTCGATGACCGCGGCAAGGATCGCCGAGGGGCGCCGGCCTACCCAGTCGGCGAGCGCGGTCCCCAGGTAGACGAAGACCACTTGCAGCAAGAAGAACACCAGCGCGTAGCGGATCGCGTCGATTGGGAATGCGTGAAACCTTTTCACGATGTAGGTCGTCAAAAAAACTGTCACGCCCCAGTAGCCGACTGCGTTGGCGGTGTAGATGAGCCAGCCGGCGACGAGCCGTCGCCGCACGCCGGGAAGCTTCCACAGCCGCGGCTTGGTGGCCCCGCGCACGATCTTGGTCTGTACGTCGGTGTAGCGGTGGGATTCCTTGATGCCTCGCCGAACCAAGAACAAGACGATGGCCGGGACGATCGCCACGATGAACGCCGATTGCCAGCCGAAGCGCGGGACCAGCGCCAGGGCGACGGCCGCGGCCAGGACATAGCCAAGTGAGAACAACGAGAAGATCACGCCGCCGACACCAAGGGCGCGGGTCTTGGCCGGCCAAACCTCGGCGGTGTACGGCGCGCCGACCGCGAGCTCTCCGGCTCCGCCCACACCAGTGAGGAAACGAAGTCCCGTGAAGGCGGCGATGTTCGTCGTGAGTCCGGCCAGGGAGGTGGTGATGCCGTAGAGCAGGATCGACGCCCCGAGCGTGGTCTTGCGCCCCCACCTGTCGGCCGCGTAGCCGAACCCGATGGTGCCGATGGTGTAGCCCAACAGGAAGATCGAGCCGATGTACCCGGCTTCGGCGTCGGTGATGAGCAGCGTCCTCTTGATGTCCGGCAGCACCAGGCCGTAGATGTTGACCGCGTAGGAATCGAAGCCATAGCCCAACCCGGCCGTCACCGCGACGAAGAGGGCCTGCTTGAAAGTTGCGGGTGTGGCCCGGGTTATCCGGGTCGGGATGCTGCCCACGCTGGAGGTCATCCCGGCAAGGTATGCGGCCGGGCTCTCGGCGCGGAAGGATCACGATCCGCTTGATCGAAACGGAATTTTTCCGCCCCTGGTGGTACTCAGTTCTCCACCAGGTCCGGGAGGGGCTCCGCGTCCGTCAGCCAGTGGCGTCCGGTCCGGCGGGAGGCCTCCCACTTGGGGATGCTCACCGCATCGTCCTGGCCCAGGTCCTCGGGAGTCGGGCCGATGCGCCCGGCCAGCCCGGCGAGGGCAGCCAGGTCGAACTTGTACACCTCGGCCGCCGCCAGGCCCAGCATCTGCCGCGTCTCCGCTACCGGGATGTCCCAGAAGGACCGGCGCAGCCAGTCGCGGGTGTGCGGCCAGGTCCCTTCCGGATGGGGAAAGTCGTTGCCCCACAGCATGTTCGACACGCCGATTTCGTAGCGCCGCGCCAGCTCCCTGCGCTCCGTGGTGGTGGCCCCGATGAAACAGTTCCGATCGAAGTAGGCCGAGGGCGGCATCGTCAGGTCGCCCTCCATCTGATGGCTCATCTTCTTGGCCGAATGCTCGCGGAGATAACGGGTGTCCATCAGCCAAAGCAGGTCGTTGGCCCAAAACGCACCGCACTCCGTGACCCCCCAGCGCAGCCGCGGGAAGCGCTCGAACACACCCGACCACAACGCGAACCACAAGGGCCGGGCTCCCCACCAGCGCACCTCGGTCACGTAGATGCCCAGGTGCCCGCCGTACTCCTCCTGAGGCGCGGGACCGGAGTGGGTGTGAACCGGCATCTGCAGGTCCTGGCAGGCGGCCCACACCTTGTCGTAGCGACGGTCGTGGTAGGGCGGGTAGCCGACCCAGCGCGCCGGGATCAGGATCCCGCCCCGCAGTCCGGACTCCGCCGCGCGGGTGATCTCGGCCACCGCCGCGTCGACGTCCGCCAGGATCGGCACCACCGCGACCCCGGCCCGCCGCTCCGGGCTGTGGCTGCACAGCTCGGCCAACCAGCGGTTGTGGGCCCGCGCGCCGGCCATGGCGCGCCCCGGGTCGAGGTCGCCCGACTGGCCCAGGCCCGCCCCGAACGGAGCCCCGGCGACCCCGGTCACGGCGTCGGCGTCCGGGAAGATGACCTCGCCGACCACCCCGTCGCCGTCAAGTTCCTTGTCCCGCAGCCCCACATCCCAACCGCCGGCGATGCCGTCCTCGTGCTCGGAGAACCACGCTTGCGCGAACTCCTCGTCGATGAATCCGCCCGCCTGCGCGGCGGCGGCCTTCTCGGTCAGGAAGGTCTCGAAGTCCTCCCGGTATTCGGGGTCGACGTATTCGCGGTACTGCTCGGTCGGCAGTTCGGCGTGGCAGTCCGCCGAGATGATGAGATAAGGGTCCACAGTGCTCCTTTCGGGTCCCATCGCGCTTACCAGGTACGGATGGGGTCGGGCTCGAAGACGGTGCTGCTCGCGTCGGCAGGGACGACGGCCAGCGGCTCGGCGACCTCGGCCACGGTCGGGCCGATCCGGTCGACCAGGGGTGCGAGGGCATCCAGGTCGAAGCCGTAGACGGCCGCCGCGTTCCCGCCTACCATGGCCGCCACCTCGTCGGCCGGCACGCAGGAGAAGGTGTGGCGCAACGCCTCTCGGGTGTAGGGGGCGGTGCCCTCCAAGTGCGGGTAGTCGCTGCCCCACATGATCTTCTCGACGCCGATCCGGTGACGCTCGGCGCACTCGACGGGCCGCATAAAGCTGGCGCCGACGTAACACTGGCGGGCCCAGAACCCGCTGGGCTTGAGGCTCAGCGAGCCGGCGGTGGGCCCGGCGAACCGGGCGATCGCCGAGTTCGCCCGCCCGTAACGGGCGGCCGCCACGTCGAGCGAGTCGAGCGTCGCCGGTATCCACCCGGCGCCCTGCTCGGTGAAGACCACGGTGAGGTCCGGATGGCGATCCAGCGCGCCGCTGAAGATCAGGTGCCACAGCGCCCGGTGCGCAAACCAATGTGTCTCGTACACCCACACCGCAAACGAGCTGCCCCACCCGTCCGTGGGGTTGGGTCCGGCGTTGCCGCCGTGGTGGTTCACCACCACGCCCGCCTCGTCGCACGCCGCCCAGAGCGGCTCCCAGTGCTCGGCGTAGAGCTGCGGGATGCCGGCGCCCGGAGGGATCCCGGGCAGCAGGACACCGCCGCGCAGGCCCAACTTGGCGATCTGCGTGATCTCGGCGACGGCCTCGTCGAGGTCCCCGAGCAGGATCTGGCCCACCCCGGCGCGCCGTTCGGGCGACAACGAGCAGAAGTCGGCCAGCCAGCGATTGTGCGCACGCAGGCCCGCCCAGCGCAGCTCGAGCTCGCCGGCGGTAACCGGTTGGGGGGCGGCCAGGCTCGCCTGGGGGAAGAACGGCGGCACGGTGTTGGGATAGAGGACCTCCCCGGCGATGCCTTCTCGATCGAGCTCCGCGTTGCGCCGAGCGCTGTTCCAGTTGCGCTCGGCGTCGGCCTCGGTGAGGTCGCCGAAGGGATTGACGTATGCCTTTGCCCAGCAGTCGAATTCGTCCCGGTACTGCGGATCGAGGTACTCGCGGTAGTCGAGCAAGTCCGCGCCGGCGTGGCAGTCGGCCGAAATGACCGTGTACCGGTCCATGGCGCTAGGCCCGTGCCGGCTCGGGCCTGGGGGCAGCGAGCAGCGCCACGTCGTCGTAGCGTTGGTGCACGTACGGCAGCAGCCAGTCCTGCGGCACCCGCTCCGCGATCCGTCCCACCTGGATGGTGCGCCGGCGGCACCAGGTGATCGAGCGGATTTCGCCAATCACGATGTCGGCCACCGGGTCCAGCGGCGACTCGCCCAACTCGACGGTGCCGTCGATGTTTTCCAGCAGTTCGTAATGCCGGTGGTATTCGCCGTAGACCAGGTGGGGGTCGGTGATGCCGCTGCCGTCGGGGGCGCGCAGGAACTTGAAGTAGAACTCGGTGTTCACCTGGTCGGGCGGCAATTCCGCCGGACCGGTGATCCGCCCGGTTACCCCGATGAGCCGGTAGCCCAGCCGGTCGACGGTGGCGCTGACGCGGTCGCCGTCGCGCTGCACCGCGATGTGGGCGAGTTTCTTTGGCTCGCCGAATGTTTCGCGCCCGCCCGTGACCGACTGCTCGGTGGACTGGGGCATGAACAGCGGGTAGTCGCCGTCGAGTTCGCCGTGTCGGGCGGTCACCGAGAACACCGCCGACCCGAACGGCGGCCTGCCCTCGATCCGGACCCGCTGCAGCTGAATGCGCACCAGCGGTTCGGCGGCCGGTTGAAGCGGCTTGGGCAGCACGGCCGCGACGATCTCCGGATCGGTGAGGTAGGTGATGGTGATCGCCTCGGTGGCGATAGGCGCCTTGGTGGCGTCGATCTCGTGGTCGACCTGCGCCTCGGGTGGGCGAGGACCGTAGCGAATTTCGTTGGTGCTCAACGTGTTCCTCCTTCGGTTTTCTCGGCGTGCTTTCCGAGGACGTCGACCAGGTAGTTGGGCTCGCCGCGGGCGAGGATCGATGCCGCCTTGTTGCTCACGACCTGATCGGCCGGGGTGGGCGGCCCCATCATCCAAAACCGGTCCGCCCGGATTCCGTCCACGACGAGGTCGGCGACCGTCTCGAGCGGCGTGAACTCGACACGCGCGCCGGCGGTCTCGAAGCGGGCCACCACGTTGGCCAGTGTCGTCTCCGGGGTGCGGCGTTTCTGGGTCGCGGCGTAGCGCTGCGGGCGGTGCCGCCACGACTCCCAGATGCCGGTGTTCAAAAAGCCGCCGGGGAAAAGCACGTGCGCGCGCACCCGCGTCCCGGTCATCTCCAGGTGGGTGTAGAGGCTTTCGGTCAGGCAGAGCACCGCGGCCTTGGTCATCGGGTACACCGCGTTGGCCGGTCCGCCCATGGCGCCCCGGGCGATCGGCGCGAATCCCCCGTTGCCCGAGCAGGTGTTGACGACGTGTCCCTCGCCCTGCTCGAGCAGGAGGGGCACGAAGGCCTTGATGCCGTGGATGACGCCGAGCACGTTGACGTCGATGCCCCAGCGCCAGTCGGCCAGGTCGTGTTCCCACATGTAGCCCTCGGAGACCCCGCCGGTGCCGGCGTTGTTGCACACCACGTGCACCGCGCCGAAGCGGTCGAGCGCTTCCTTGGCGAGCGCCTCGACCGAGGAATAGTCGGTGACGTCGGTGCGGACGCCGACCGCGTCGATGCCCTCGTCCGCAAGCGCGCGGGTCGCCTCGTCCAGCGGCTCGGCGAGGACGTCGGCCAGCACCACCTTCATGCCTTCGCGGCCGAAGCGCCTACCCATGGCCCGGCCGATGCCTCCGGCTCCCCCGGTTACGACCGCCACCTTGCCCTCAAGGTCCGTCATCGTGGCCATCGTCACACGGTCGCGCATGGCACCGCAAGTAGTCGCACTATGCGACCATTGGCCCCATGGCCCCGCGTCCGTCCCCGCAGACCGAACGCGTCGTGACGCTGTTCGAGCAGCTGGCGGGCGACGGGAGCCGGGGGATGACCTTGGCGGAGGTCTCGCGCGCGTTGGGCGTTCACAAGGCCAGCTGCCACTCGATGCTGGCCGAACTGCTGCGGGCCGGCTGGCTGCTGCGCGACCCGGTTCGCAAGACCTACCACCTGGGTCCCGCCCTGGTCCGGCTCGGCCGGGAGGCGGCCGACCGCTATCCGGCGCTGGTGCTGGCGCGCTCGGCGATGGCCGAGCTGTCGGCCGCGACGGGGGCGCACTGCGTTGCCTTCTCGGTGAGCGAGGACTTCTCGACCGTCGTCGATCAGGTCCGAAGCCGGCACGGCGGCGGTCACCCGATGCCCGTCGGCACCCAGTTCCCCCACCGCCCGCCGTACGGCGCGTCGATCGTTGCCTGGGCCGGGCACCAGGCTCGGGAGCGCTGGCTGGCCGCCCTGCCCGAGGACGTGCGCGATCGCTACCGCGAGGCGCTGACCGCCGCCAAGCGGCGGGGCTACGCCGTCGGTCTGCACATCCTGCCCGATCTTCGCCTGCGGGAATTGGCGCAGATCGTGCGGAGCGCCGAGGTGCGTTCCACCCGGCTGAGCCAGTTGGCGCAGGAATTGACCGACGAACTGATCCATCAGGAGGAGTGGTTCCCGATCAGCCTGGACCCGGACCGCAGCTACGAGGTGAGCCACATCGACTCCCCGATCCTGGAGGACCGGTCGCACATCGCCCTGATGCTCAGCCTGGTGCCCAGCGCCGAGCCGATGAGCGGCGCGGCGGTCACCCGCCTGGGCAGGCAGCTCACCGCCGCCACCCGCCGGCTCGGCGCCGCCTTGACCGAAGAGTCCTAGCTCCGTTCCGGGGCCAGGCGCTTGAGCGCCAGGCCCCCTTCGAACGGCCGGAAGCCGAAAGCGGCCGGGGCGCGATAGCCCGTGTCCTCCAAGGGTTTATGCACCTCGGCGACGGTGGGTCCGATCTTGGCGGCGACCGGGGCCAGCGCCTCGAGGTCGAAGCGATACAGGCGACCGGCGTTGCCGCCCAAGATCTTTCGGCACACGTCCTCCGGCCTGTCGTGCAGCGCCCAACGAATGGCCAACTTGGAGTGGGGCGCAAAGCCTTCCTCGTGGGGATAGTCACTGCCCCACATGATGTGCTCCGGGCCCATGAAATCGATCATGCCCGAGTCGAACGGCGTGAGCTCTGTGGCCAAGAAGCAGTTTCGCTTGACGTATTCGCTCGGCGCCATGGTCAGCTCGTCGACCGAGGATCCGCCGAACATCCCGTAGGTGCGGTTGCCGGCTTCGGACTTCATGGTGGGCACCATCGCGTCGAGCATGCCGATTTGGCCGGGCACCCAATACGTGCCCTGCTCGGTCGGCGCGAATCGCAGCGTCGGGTACCGCTCGAACACCCCGGCCAGGATCAGGTGGCCAAGCGTGCGCTGGGCCCACATCGCCATTTCGGTGATCAACACCGCGTTGGACGCCGGCTGGTCCATCGGCATCTCGGGGCTGCCGGCCCCGGCGTGCTGCACCACCGTCAGGTCCAGGTCCGCGCATAAGGCCCAGATCGGTTCGTAGCGGGTGTGAAAGAGCGGGGCCACCTGCGGGTCGCCGGGCGAGACCGCCGGAATGAGCACGCCACCAAAGCAGTCCTGCTCGGCTCCCCAGCGGATTTCTTCCAGCGCCAGCTCGATGTCATTGGGGAAGATCTGAATCAAGCCGCGGCGTCGGGCCGGGGCCAGCGAGCAAAAGTCGATCTGCCACCGGTTGTGGGCCTGCACACCGGCCCAGCGCTTCTCAAACTCGTCACGGGTGCGGGGCAGGCTGATGGTGATGTTCGGGGTCGTCGGGAAGAACGGCGGAATGGTGTTGGGCAGCAGCACCTCCGCGGCCACCCCGTCGGCGTCCATCTCGGCGATCCGAAGCTCGTTGTCCCAGTTCCGGTTGGCGGTGGCGATCACCAGATCGTCGAACGGGCTGGCGTAGGCCTTGGCCCACGCATCGAAATCCTCGTGCAGCCGCGTCGGCAGATACGGTTTGTAGTCGAGCAGATCCGCCCCGGCGTGCGTATCCGTCGAAATGACGACGTAGCGATCCAACGTGTCCCAAGTTGTAGCCATCACACCTCCAGCGGTACGTGGAGTATAGGAGAAACGGGTCGGCCCGCGTAGGGGGCAAACCCATTGAGCGGGATACCTTGTCAGCGGCCCGCTTGAGGTGGAAAGTCGTGCTCGAACGCTGCAATGCATGGAGTGCGTCGATGGAAATCGTGCCGCTGGGCCCGGGCTTTGTCGCCGAACTGCGCGGAGTGACCATCCACGACGTCGCGGCCAGCGATTCCGCATACGCGGCGGTGCGCGCGGCGTTCGAGGAGCACTCGGTCCTGGTCCTGCGCGACCAGGACGTCACCGATGACGCGCAGCTCGCCTTCTCCCGCCGATTTGGCCCGCTCGAGGTCACCAAGGTGGGTTCGGCCGGCTACGGCAGCAACCTCGTGGTGCTCAAGACCCTCGACGAGGAGGGCAACGTCGTGCCGGAAGATCACCGGATCGCGTTGGAAAACAAGGCGAACCAGCTCTGGCACACCGACAGTGCCTTCAAGCGGGTGCCGGCGCTCGCTTCGGTGCTGTCGTCACGGATCATTCCGGGCCGGGGCGGCGAGACCGAGTATGTTTCCACCCGGCTCGCGTTCGAGCGCCTCGATCCGTCGCTGCAGCGGCGGCTGGAGAACTCTTTCGCCTGGCACGAATACGCCTACTCGCGCGGCAAGATCGCGCCCGACCTCGCCAGCCCGGCCGAACGGGCGGCGCTGCCGCCGCAATGCTGGCGTCTGGTGTGGACGAACCCCGTCAATCGCCGCAAGGCGCTCTACATCGCCTCGCACGCCTACGCGATCGAGGGCATGGAGCGAACAGCGGCGCAGGAACTGCTCGCCCGGCTGATCGACGCGGCGACCGCCCCCGGTGGAAGCTACCTGCACGCGTGGCGCGAGGGCGACGTGGTGATGTGGGACAACCGCGCGACCATGCATCGCGGCCGGCCCTGGCCCGCATCGGAGCCGCGCCACATGGTGCGCACCACGATTTCCGCGACCGAATCGGACGGGCTGGAGACGATGCGTCCACTCCAGCCATT
The DNA here is from genome assembly GCF_900078675.2 of Mycobacterium interjectum. Lineage (GTDB taxonomy): Bacteria > Actinomycetota > Actinomycetes > Mycobacteriales > Mycobacteriaceae > Mycobacterium > Mycobacterium interjectum. The sequence continues at coordinate 762,267 of NZ_LT546236.1, read as the reverse complement.
GACTCAGGCCGGTGAACCGCAAAGACCGATTTGATATCGACTAATGCACGCCCCTTATGTTGACAAAAGTCACATATTTAACATCACGCGATGCAGGACTTGTCGGTAAATGTGCCCCTCCGGCCATTACGCGCTATTCCCCGGCGCGACGTATTGCGCTACGCCATCGCTATGTCCGCACTGCCTGGGTTGTATGCGGGATCGGCAAGTGTCGCCGTCCCTACGGCGGCTGCCATCCCTACGGCGGCTGCCGCCACCCCCAAACTGATCGACTTCGCCATGCGCCAAATTCCAGCGGAGCACATTCGAGCTGCGGGCTACGCCGGGGTCATCAACTACGTGTCGCTATCGCGGCCCGGCTCCTCGATGGGCGCCAAGCCGATCACCCGGCCGTATGCCGAGCAGCTGACCGCTGCCGGGCTGATGATTGTCAGCAATTACCAATACGGCAAGCCGGGCGGCACGGCACCATCGGATTTCAGGCGCGGATTCGAGGGTGGCGTCGCCGATGCTCGCACCGCCTGGAAGCTGCATACCGCGGCGGGTGGCGGTCAGAGCGCCCCGATCTTCTTCAGTGTCGACGAGGACATAAACCACGACACCTGGAACAATTTGGCGCTCAAGTGGTTTCGCGGAATCAATTCGGTACTGGGGGTGCAGCGCACCGGCGTCTACGGCGGTATCGACGTGTGCCGATGGGCCGCCGCCGACGGCGTTATCGGGACTTCGCGCACCCCCGGCCACCGGTGGGCCTGGCAGACCCGGTCCTGGTCTCGCGGTCAGATCGAGCCCGCCGCGGTCCTCTACCAACGCGTGGTCAGTACGGCGTCGAATCCCGGCCCGGTAGTCGGGGGACTCGAAGTCGACGTCAACGACGTCCTGGCCGGGGATTGCGGTCAGTGGAACCTACATCCCTGAGCGTGGGTCGCTGGGCCGCATTCCTTCAATGACCACATCGGGCCGCCACGTGCTGCTCCGTGATCTCGCCGAGATTACGTTCCTCGCCGGTGCCGGCGGCTTTCCCGCGACCACTCCATCGGGTGATGACCTGGCTGGCGAAGTCAAGCATCTGCTCAAGGCTGGGGAACACTGCGAAGGCATCGACGATCGCCTCATCAGCACCGGACCGGGCGAGGCGGTCGAGCCTGTCGGCAACCGAGTCAACGGACGTGCCCGGTTCGAGGTTGATCCGCATGGCCGTCTTCAGCGCCTCAGGATCGCGGCCGGCATCCCGCGCCGCCCGGCGCGCAATCGACCACAAGTGGTCGGTGACCTCATCCTGCAGCCCCTCGACCCCGAGCCAGCCGGTGCCGCTGCGGCCGACCCGGCGCATCGCGGCCTCGCTGGCACCGCCGATCCAGATGGGCGGACCGCCGGGCTGAGCCGGGCGCAGGTCGGCATGGACCGGCGGCAAGGAGAAGAACTCGCTGTCCCAGGACACCGGGGTGGTCGTCCACCACTCGTGCAGGAACGCCAGCAGGTCATCGAGCATCCGCCCGCGCCGGTGCCAGTCCGCGCCACGGGCGATGTCGTGCTCGTCCTTCATCCACCCGATTCCCACGCCGACGTCAAGTCGGCCGTCGCTGAGCACGTCGAGCGTGGTCAGTAACCGGGCCAGGTGCGGCGGCTCGTAGTAGAACGTGCTGAGCGTGCTGGCGTTGAGCCGCACCCGGCTGGTCGCCGTCGCGGCGACGGTCCACAGCAGCACCGGATCGAGGTAGCGGGTCATCTGCGGCGGGTACGGCTGCTCTTTGCCCGGGTAGGTGCTGTGCATATCGACCGGCGTGACCAGGCGATCGCCGACCCAGAGCGTGTCGTAGCCAAGGTCCTCGAGTCCGCGGCAGAACGCGCTCAGGCCAGCTGCGCTGCTGATAGCGGGCCCGACTATGGGAAGTGCGAAACCAAGCCTCATGGCGGGGGTCCTCCTATCGTTTCGATGATTCATCAACCATTGTTTAGGCCGCCGTTCGTCGACGGCCTGGACTGGGCCGGTGCGGCTCAGCCGGGAACGGTGGCGCCTAGGGCGAAGTCGAAGTTCCCCACCCCGTGGCTGGCGAGACCCATCACGACCAGGCCCGTTCCTTCCAGCCAGTGCGCCATGTTCAAGCCGCCGACGTCCAGCGGGCGCAGCCCGAGGCTCTCGACGAACTCCGCCACGCTCGCCTTGGCGCGCGCATCGTCGCCGGCGATGAAGACGTCGAGTGGCCGACCCTGGGCCAGCACAACCCCGAAGATGGTGTTGAATGCCTTCACCACGCTGGCGCTGGCAGGGGCCGCCTTGGCGACTTCCTGCGCGATCGAGGTGTCATCGGGAATCGCCAGCCCGTCGGCCGTGGCATTGAAGGGGTTGCTGATGTCGACGATGACCTTGCCCGCCAGGGCGTCCCCATACCGGGCGACCACCGGAACGACATGGGCGTACAACAGGGCCACGATGACGATGTCCCCCGCCGGGACGGCGCCGAACTCTCCGGTCGTGGCGCTGCCGCCGAGAGCTTTGGCCAGATCGACGGCCTTGGACTGATCGCGGCCGATGACCTCTACGGTGTTGCCGCCCGCTACCGCCAGCGCGCCGATGGCGCGGGCCATATTCCCCGTACCGATGATGCTGATACTGCTCATGGAGGTGGTCCCCTCGCGAATTAGTGGTGAAAAGGTTGACAAGTCCACCTTAATTTGATTTTGGTGACGCGTCAACCAATTGGGGTTACCATGGAGGCTGAAATGGAACCGAACTGGCTGAACCCTCGTGAAGACCGCGCGTGGCGGGCCTTCCAGCATGCGCATCATCAGCTCGACGTGCACCTGAACCGGGGCCTGCAGGAATCGGGCCTCTCGGGGTCCGACTACGAGATCCTGGCGGTGCTCTCGGGCCACGATGGGGACCGCATGCCGGCGCGCGAGCTGTGCAACGCATTGGGCTGGGAGAAGAGCCGTGTCTCCCACCAAGTGCGGCGCATGCAGAAGGACGGGCTGATCTCCCGCGAGACCAACCCCGACGACGCCCGCAGCACCATGGTCTGCCTGCTGCCGGCCGGCCGCACCGCCATCGAGAAGGCGGCGCCCCGGCACGTGGAGGACGTCCGCAGGAACTTCATCGACCTACTCACCCCGGCTGAGCTCGACATGCTCGCGGCCCTCAACGAACGAGTCCTGCGCCATCTGGCCAACGACGACGACTCCCCCGCCGAAGACGAGCCCTCATAGCCTTCGTCAGCGGTGCTGGCCCGGCGCGTATGCGCCGTGGAACCTCTGCGACGCATCGGCGGATTGCTTGTGGAGCTAAGGGGACTCGAACCCCTGACCCCCACACTGCCAGTGTGGTGCGCTACCAGCTGCGCCATAGCCCCAAGTCGTGCCAATCGAAGCTACACCACTGGCCAGATGCGTTCAAAGCCGCTGGTCAGTCAAGCGTGGTATCGCATGCGCTATCACGTTTGAAAGTCGGGTGGGGCCGCCCAGACGGAGGCTGGTGTGGCTGGTGTGGCGGAATAGCCACAGCCTCACCCGATGACCGAATTCACCACCTCGCGCGCGGCCTTCTGCACCTCGGCCAGGTGCTCGGGGCCGTTGAACGACTCCGCGTAGATCTTGTACACGTCCTCGGTGCCCGACGGCCGGGCGGCAAACCACGCGTTGGCCGTCGTCACCTTCAGCCCGCCTAGCGGGGCGCCGTTGCCGGGGGCGGCGGTCAGCTTCGCGGTGATCGGCTCGCCGGCCACCTCGGTCGCGGTCACCTGCTCGGCCGACAGCCGAGAAAGCCGGGCTTTTTGCTCCCGGTCGGCGGGCGCGTCGACGCGCGCGTAGAACGGCGTGCCGTACTCGGCGGTCAGCTCCTGGTAGCGCTGCGACGGGCTCAAGCCGGTGACGGCCAGCATCTCGGAGGCCAGCAGCGCCAGGATGATGCCGTCCTTGTCGGTCGTCCACACCGACCCGTCGCGTCGCAGGAACGATGCCCCCGCCGACTCCTCGCCGCCGAAGCCGATCGTGCCGCCGATCAGTCCGTCGACGAACCACTTGAACCCGACCGGCACCTCGACCAGCTTGCGCCCGATGCCGGCGACCACGCGGTCGATGATCGACGAGCTGACCGCCGTCTTGCCGACGGCGATGCCGTCTGGCCACGACGGGCGGTGCGTATAGAGGTAGTCGATGGCCACCGCCAGGTAATGGTTCGGATTCAGCAGGCCCGCATCGGGGGTGACGATGCCGTGCCGGTCGGCGTCGGCGTCGTTGCCGGTGGCGATCTGGTACCGGTCGCGGTTGGCGATCAGCGAGGCCATCGCGTCCGGCGAGCTGCAGTCCATCCGGATCTTGCCGTCGTGGTCGAGGGTCATGAACCGCCATGTCGCGTCGACCAACGGGTTGACCACGGTCAGGTCCAGCCCGTGCCGCTGCGCGATCTCGCCCCAGTAGTCCACGCTGGCGCCCCCGAGCGGGTCGGCACCGATCCGCACGCCCGCCGCGCGGATCGCGTCCAGGTCGACCACGGTGGGCAGGTCGTCGACGTAGGTGCCGAGATAGTCGTAGCGCTGGACGGCATCCAGCGCGCGGGCCAGCGGCACCCGCTGCACCCCCGATCCGCTGCGCAGAATCTCGTTGGCGCGCTTGGCGATTGCGTTGGTCGCGTCGGTGTCAGCAGGGCCGCCGTCGGGCGGGTTGTACTTGAAGCCGCCGTCGGGGGGCGGGTTGTGCGACGGCGTGACGACGATGCCGTCGGCCAGCGCCTCGGTGCGACCGCGGTTGTAGGTCAGGATGGCGTGGCTGACCGCCGGCGTCGGCGTGTAACCGTCGCGGGAGTCGATCATGGTGACGACGTCGTTGGCGGCCAGCACCTCCAGCGCCGACACCCACGCCGGCTCGGAAAGGCCATGTGTGTCACGGCCGATGAACAGCGGCCCCGTGGTGCCGTGGGCCTCGCGGTACTCGACGATCGCCTGGGTGATGGCCAGGATGTGGGCCTCGTTGAATGCCCCGCCCAGCGCCGACCCGCGGTGACCCGAGGTGCCGAACGCCACCTGCTGGGCGACGTCGTTCGGATCAGGCTGAATCGAATAGTAGGCGGTCACCAGGTGAGGCAGATTGACTAGGTCTTCGGGCTGGGCCGGCTGACCGGCGCGCGGGTGGGCCATGGTTACCAATTCTGCCCGTGCCCGTCGCGCACCGCCGCCCCGGACTTCTCAGGTACTTCCCGGGTTCATCTCCTGGTAAGTCGACGCCCTACGCTGCTAAGCGCACCACTCGCAGACCGAAGGGAAGCCAACCGTGGCACACCGCGACTATCGCGAGCTGGCCGCGGTTTTCGTCGGCGGGGCGCTCGGCACCCTGGCCCGTGCGGCGCTGCAAGCCGTCGCCGTGCGCGACCCGGAGCACTGGCCGTGGGTGACTTTCGCCGTCAACATCGTCGGCGCGTTTTTGGTCGGCTACTTCACCACCCGGCTGCTCGAGCGGCTGCCGCTGTCGAGCTACCGGCGCCCGATGCTCGGCACCGGACTCTGCGGCGGGTTGACGACTTTCTCGACGATGCAGGTCGAAACCGTGACCATGATCCAGCGCGGCCATTGGGCCATGGCGGCGGCATACACCGGCAGCAGCATGGTGCTCGGCTTGCTGGCCGTGCACCTGGCCACCGCTCTGGTTCGCCGAGCAAGAGTGCGCCTATGACGGGCGCCGCAACGGTCTTGGTCTGGAGCGGCGTAGCCCTCGTCGGCGGCGCCGGGTCGGTGCTGCGCTTCGTGATCGACGGCGCGGTGGCCCGCCGGGCGGCGCGGGCCTTCCCGTTCGGGACGCTCGCGGTGAACATCAGCGGCGCCGTGCTGCTGGGTTTCCTCGGCGGCCTGGTGTTGAGCAAGGATGCGGCGCTGCTGGCGGGGACGGCGTTCGTCGGCGCCTACACCACCTTTTCCACGTGGATGCTGGAAACCCAGCGCCTCGGCGAGGAGCGCCAGACCTGGACGGCGCTGGCCAATATCGTCGTCAGCCTCGCGCTCGGCGTAGCCGCCGCGGCGCTCGGGCAATGGCTCGCGCAGCGGTGATCAGACGTCGCGAAGCCTGGGCACGTCGCCGGCGGTGCGGGGCAGCGCGTACAACGCCATGCGCCGGTTCGACATGTCGTGCTCGCCGAGGAATGCGCAGCCGGCACGCTCGCAGAACCGCCGTGCCGTCTTGTTGCGGTAGTCGGGATCGAACATGATCCGGCGGCAGCGCGGTTCCTGGCCCAACACGCTGGCCACGAAGTGCGGCAACACGTAGCCGGCGATTCCCTGGTTGACGAATTCTTCGTCGGCGATGGCGGCATGGATTCCCAAGTCATACGGGTCCGCCTCGTACCGGGTGGAAATGGAATCCTTTGCGGCCCTGTACAATTCGATGTACGCGTGGTCTTGGCCGTCCAGGCTGGCCAAAAACGGCCGCGAATAGCCGCCGTCGAGTTGCGCGCGCAGGTGGCGATGCCAGCGTTCGGCCGGCCAGGCGGACTCCCACGCCTCGGCCAGGGCGGGCCGGCTCATCCACTCGGCGACCATCTCCGCGTCGGCGTCCGGATCGGCGAGCCGGAAGGCGTACGGCGCGGGGACCTCCGCGACGCCGGGCGGCGGCGGCACATTACGCACCTCGTCGCTGATATCGGTCAGTTCCCGGGCCAGGATCACTTCGGGTTCGCTCATATCAAACCGGCAGCCTACCGAGCCGCCGGGAGTCAGCCCTAAGTGAGCGCCCCCATCCACCGTTCGGCCAGCGCGGATACCCAGCCGGCGGCGGCTTCGGGACGGTCCGGTGGCCCCTGAACCAGGACCAACTCGTCGACGCCCGAATCGACGAGCGCGCCGACGTCGCCGACGCCGGGATCGCGCAGCGCCACGGATACTCTCAGCTCCGCCCGGTCACGTCCCGACTCGACACACAGCCGGTCGAGCTCGCCCATTCTGTCGCGCACCGCGGCCACCCCGCCGAGATTGAACCCGTACCAGCCGTCGCCCCATGCCACCACGCGCCGCAGCGCCGCATCACTGTTGCCGCCCAGCACAATTGGGATGCGACGGTCGCGCAGCGGCTTGGGATTGACCCGGATCGCATCGAAGCCGGCGAACTTCCCGTCGAACGAGGCGACGTCGTCGCGCCACAACGTGCGCATCGCCGCCACGTATTCGGCGGTACGAGCCCCGCGATGCTCGAACGGCACGCCGAGTGCGGCGAATTCCTCTTTTGCCCACCCGACGCCCACTCCGAGCGTCAGCCGCCCCCCGCTCAACCGATCCAGGCTCGCGGCCTGCTTGGCCACCACCACCGGGTTGTGCTCGGGCAGCAGGAGCACCCCTGTCGCGACGCTGATCCGACAGGACGCGGCGGCGGCGAAGCTCAGCGCGATCATCGGGTCGAGCCAATCCGCTTGTGCCGGAACTGCTATGACGCCGTCGTCGGAATACGGGTAGAGCGATGCGGGTCGATCCACCATGACAACGTGTTCACCCGCCCACAGGGTGGCGAAGCCGCAGCCATCCGCGGTCGAAGCAACGGCGTCGATCACCGCGCGATCGGCGCCGGCCCCGATTCCCAGCGCGTGCAATCCCAGGCGCACCGCACGATCGTCTCACGGCGGTCAGTGGCCGCTAAGCAGCTTCGCCAGCACCGGGCTGCCGTCCAGTTCCTCGCGGTAGCGCGCCGCGTACTCGTCGAACCGCCGCGGGTCGTGGTGGTACCAGTCGCGGAGTTCCTTTGCCCGTCGTGGGGCCGGCGTCCTCGTACACGCGAGCCACCCGGATGCTCACGCNGACCCGCACGCCGTCGTGGATCGGGCGGCCAAGGCCGAGAACGAACGCACGGTCACCATCCGGCCCGCGCCCGACACCATGACGTATGTGACCGCGTTATTGCCTGTCACGCAGGGCGTTTCGGTGTACGCGGCGCTGCGCCGGGAGGCCGACACCCGCTGTGACGGTCGATCCCGCGGGCAGGTCATGGCCGACACCCTCGTCGAACGGGTCACCGGCCGAGACGCGGCCGTGCCGGCGCCCATCGCGGTCAACCTGGTGCTCACCGACGAAACGCTGCTGGGCGGTACCGACGCGCCGGCCGACATCGCCGGCTACGGACCGATTCCGGCGGCGGTCGCGCGCGCGATGGTCGCCGACGCGGTCGGCGACCGGCGCTCCCTTGCAACGCTGCGCAGGCTCTACGCCCACCCGGCGGCCGGGGCGCTGGTGGCCATGGAGTCGCGGGCGCGGCTGTTTCCGCGCGGCCTGGCCCGCTTCATCGCGCTACGAGACCAACGGTGCCGCACCCCCTATTGCGACGCGCCGATCCGCCACCGCGACCACGCCCAGCCCTGGGCCGACGGCGGGCTCACCATGGCGGACAACGGCCTGGGCTGCTGCGAGCGCTGCAACTACGCCAAGCAAGCCGCGGACTGGCGGGTTCGCACGCAGACCGACGAAAACCACACTCACACAGCAGAATTCACCACACCGACCGGCCACACCTACCGGTCGTGCGCCCCGCCCCGCGCCCCCGCAATCACAGTCAGCGAGGTCGAACTACGAATCGGCGTCGCGCTGGCCCGACACGCCGCTTAGGCGCTCGACGTCGATGACCTCGCCGCGATTGATGCTCACCCAATCGCGCCCGTCGAGGTAGGGACGCAGGCTGGTACCGATGAGCTCGAGGTCGGCCTGCGCCTTGGGCCGCTGCAGTTCGTAGACGTGCGGCAGCTCGGCCATGCCGGTCACCACGCTCCACAGCGTCAGGGCGGGCGCGCCGGTCGGCGGGTCCACCAACACCGGACCGAACAGGCACTGCCCCGACAAGAACAGCGTCGGTACGCCGTATCCGCCGGCGTCGGTGACGCGCTGATGGTCCTCGCGAATCTCGTCGTGGGTGGTGGCGTCGTCCAAAGCCGCATCGAGAACCGAGGCGTCGACGCCGATGCCGCCCAGCAGTTTTCGGGCAACCGCCGGATCGTGTGGCTTCCCGCCCAGGGTGTGCAGCTCACGCCCGACCGCGGCGTACCACCGGTCCAGCAACGCCATGTCCGTCCGGCGCAGCAGCGCCCCGATCCGCATCAGCGACCAGCCGTAGGACCACTCCCGTTCCCAGGGGTGCTTTTGGCCCTCCGAGCGGTTGATCTCTTCGAGGCTGAAGAACCGCCAGTTGACGGTGATGCCGAGCTGGTCGCGGACGTCGCGGATCCACAACGAAGTCTGATAGGCGAACGGGCACATCGGATCGAAGTGAAAGTCCACCGCGTCGCTCATCGGATCCGCTCCCCGGCCTAGTAGTGATAGGTGTCCGACGGCGCCGGCGAGTGCACCCGTTCTTCGTCGTCGAACTCGGACACCTCGATGCCGTACGCGCGGGCCAGCTCGAGGATCTTCGTCGCCCTCGCGATCCGCGGCAGGTCGGAGCCGTTGCGGATCTCTCCGCCGTCGCGCTCGAACTCGGCGAAAAACTCTTTGGCCCAAGAGATCTCATCCTGCGACGGGGACAGCCCCTCGTTGACCACTGCGCACTGGTCCGGGGTCAGGCAGATCTTGCCCGTCATGCCGAACTCGACGGAAACCGCCGTGGCCTCGATGAGCTTCAGCGCGTTGGAGCCGATCGTCGGCCCATCGATGGCGCTGGGCAGGTTGGCCGCCTTCGCCGCGATCGTGAAGCGTGACCGGGCGTACGCCAGGGTGGAGGGGTCTTCTCCGAAACCGGTGTCACGGCGGAAGTCGCCGATGCCGAAGGCCAGCCGGAAGGTGCCCTTGGCGGCGGCGATCTCGGTGATGCGCTCCAGGCCCCGGGCGGTTTCGACCAGCGCGACGATCGGCACGTTAGGCAGCCGCTGGGCCGTCTCGGTGACGTGGTCCACCGATTCGACCATCGCCAGCATCACCCCGCCGACCGGGGTGCCGGCCAGCGCCGCCAGATCGTCCGCCCACCACGGGGTGCCGAACCCATTGATCCGGACCCAGTCGGTGTTTTCGCGGCTGAGCCAACGCACGACGTTCTCGCGGGCGGCCTGCTTGTCCTTGGGCGCGACCGCATCCTCGATGTCGAGAACCACGATGTCGGCCCGCGAATGCACCGCGGACTGGAACCGGTCGGCATGCGCGCCGTTGACCAGCAGCCAACTGCGGGCGAGAACGGGATCGATGCGCCAGCCGATGTCGGAGGGATCCGGCGCGTGCTCGCCGACCTGTTCGTACGTCTGATCTGTCGCCATCTTCATTCCGTGGGTGCTAGCTGGTGTTTGTTAAACCGTAGCGGCATGTCAAACGGCCGGTCAGCCGGGCTTGTTGCGACCGGCGCCAATAGGGCAAACACCGCGGCGCTCCAGCTCGGCGATGCGCTGCTGGGGGCATCCATCGGCAAATGATCGCGCTCCGCGACTGGCGTCGCCGGGCCGTTTACGCGTCCTCCCACCGGGTATTTCTTCAATTCCCCTATCACTGGAGGTATCGGCGATGGCCGACATGCTTGTCCAATCACCCGAGGAAGTCGTCGCGTTCCTCAAAGCGCAGCACAACCTCATCGAGGACATGTTCGAAGACGTGCTGCATGCCTCGGATCCCAAAGCGCGCGAAAAGCCCTTCATCGAGCTGCGTCAGCTGCTGGCCGTGCACGAAACGGCCGAGGAGATGGTGGTGCATCCCCGGGTGCGCCGCGAGGCCGATTCGGGCGACGGCATCGTCGACGCCCGGCTGCGGGAAGAGCACGAGGCCAAGGAACTGCTCTCGCAGATCGAGAAACTCGACATCACCTCGCAGCAGTTCATCGACCAACTCGGCAAATTGCGCGACGCCGTGCTCGACCACGCGCGGCGCGAAGAAGACGAGGAATTCCCTGTGCTGGAGCGGGAAGTCGACGACGACGATCTCAAGCGGATGGGGACGGCGGTGCGAGCGGCCGAGGCCATCGCGCCGACGCGCCCGCACCCCGGCGTGGAGTCGGCGAAGCTGAATTTCGCGGTCGGCCCCTTCGCCTCGATGCTCGACCGCGCCCGCGATCTGATCCAGCAAGCTATCGGCTAACACCGAGCTTCCGTAGGGTCGGTGGAGTGAGCGTCACACCGGAGACGACCGTCGCCCTGGCCGACCGGTTCTTTCGCGAGTTGCCGGAGCTGGCCGTCCCCTGGCAGGCCGACGCGGCTCCCGAGGCGCGGCCGCTCGTGGTCAACGACACACTGGCCGCCGAGCTCGGCCTAGACGGCGCCTGGCTGCGCAGTCCCCGCGGGCTGCGTTTCTTGGTGGGCAACCTGGTCCCCGACGGGGCCGCTCCGGTGGCGCAGGCCTACGCCGGACACCAGTTCGGCGGCTACGTGCCGCGGCTGGGCGACGGGCGCGCATTGCTGCTCGGCGAAGTCGTCGACCGCCACGGGCGCCTGCGCGACATCCACCTGAAGGGATCCGGCCCCACGCCGTTCGCACGCGGCGGTGACGGCCTGGCCGCGGTGGGGCCGATGCTGCGCGAATACATCGTCAGCGAGGCCATGCACGCGATGGGGGTCCCCACCACGCGATCCCTGGCCGTAGTCGCCACCGGGCGCCCGGTACAGCGCGACACGCTGCTGCCCGGCGCCGTGCTCACCCGCGTCGCGAGCAGCCACCTGCGCGTCGGGAGCTTCCAATACGCCGCGTCCACCGCCGACCTCGACCTGCTGCGACGCCTGGCCGACCATGCGATCGCCCGCCACCATCCCACCGCGGCGACGGCCGACCGGCCCTACCTGGCGCTGTTCGAAGCCGTGGTCGCCGCCCAGGCATCGCTGATCGCCCGATGGATGCTGATCGGGTTCGTGCACGGCGTGATGAACACCGACAACATGACGATTTCCGGGGAAACCATTGACTACGGCCCGTGCGCCTTCATGGAGGCCTGCGACCCGGACACCGTCTTCAGCTCGATCGATTTCTGGGGTCGCTACGCCTACGGCAACCAGCCGGTCATCGCCGGCTGGAACCTCGCCCGGTTCGCGGAGGCACTGCTTCCGTTGCTCTCCGGCGACGCCGAGGAGGCCGCCGCGCTGGCCGAGCAGGCTTTCGGGGTGTTCCGGCCCACCTACGACGCCGTGTGGTCGTCGGGCATGCGCGCCAAGCTCGGCTTGTCCGAGGACGTTGCGGCACAACGGGTCACGCCGTTGGTCGACGAGCTGCTCGCCCTGCTCAAGGAGAGCCACGTCGATTACACCTCCTTCTTCCGCCACCTCGCCCACGCCGCCCGCGGGGACGCCGAGCCCGCGCGCGGGCTCTTCATCGACCTGGCCGGCTTCGACGACTGGATGTCGCGCTGGCGGGCCCTGGGCCCCGACGCCGAGGCGATGGACCGCGCCAACCCGATCTACATCCCGCGCAACCACCTCGTCGAGGAGGCGTTGGCCGCGGCGACGGCGGGCGATCTCGATCCGCTCGCGCGGCTGCTCGACGCCGTCACCGCCCCGTATCACGAACGACCGGGCCTGCAGCGCTACGCCGGCCCCGCACCGGAGGATTTCGGCGCGTACCAAACGTTCTGTGGCACCTAGGGTTCCGCTATGGCGCGACGGCGCGGCTCGCGTAGGCGGCGGATCGGGATGGGCTGACAAGCGACCCGGCCCGTGCGACAGTTCCAGGGTGGCTGCCAGCGTCGCAGTGATCGGGGTCGGGCCGGGCGGGCTCGTCGCCGCGCGTTGGCTGCTGTCACAGGGGTTCGAGCCGACGATCTTCGAGCGGGAACTCACGCTCGGCGGGCAGTGGACGGGGCTGGACGGCCGAAGCGGTGTGTGGCCGGGCATGCACACCAACAGCAGTCGCATCTTGACGGCCTTCAGCGACCTCGAGCACGAAACCGACCTTGTCTACCCCTCCAACCGCGACATCCTCGACTATCTGCGTCGCTACGCCGAAATGTTCGGGCTGACTTCGCGAATCCGGTTGGGCACACGAGTCGAACTCGTCAGGCGGGCAGCCGGACGCGACTGGATGGTGCGCCACTCCGGCGTCGAGGAGCGCTTCGACAAGGTGGTGGTGGCGACCGGCAGGTTCCATGCGCCCGCCATTCCCCCGGTGCCCGGGCTGGAGACGTTTGCCGGCTCGGCGGGAGCGACGTCGACGTACCACTACCGAGGGCCGGCTGCCTATCGGGGCAAGCGCGTTCTCGTGGCGGGCTGTGCGATCAGCGCCCTCGAGATCGCCGCGGAGCTCGCCCAACTCGGCGCGGCGCGCGTCGTCGTGACCCAGCGGCGGCAGCGGTACGTGCTGCCCAAATTTGCCGCCGGAGTCCCGTCCGATCACAGGATCTACACGCGATACGCAACGCTGGCAGACGAGACGCTGCAACCCGCCGAGGTTGACCGGCAGCTGAAGGAGATCGTGCTCGCGGCGGCGGGCAGCCCCGAGCAGTACGGCGCGCCGGCCCCCGATCCGTCCCTCTTCGCGGCCGGCGTCACCCTCAACCAGCACTACCTACCGCTCGTGGCCGAGGGCCGGATCACGGTGCGGCCCTGGATGGAGTCGGTAGGCGGCAGCGCCGTAACCTTCGCCGACGGGCACGCCGAGGAATTCGACGGGGTCGTCTTCGGCACCGGGTTCAATCTGCATTTGCCATTTCTTGACGACGACATCCGGCGCGTCCTCGACCTCGACTCGGTGCACCTGGACGCCGACCGCTACACGTTTCATCCCGACCTCCCGGGGCTGGCCTTCGTGGGTATGTGGGACCAGTCGGGCGGATACTTCGTGCCGCTCGAGCTTCAGGCCAGGTGGATCGCGTACGCGTGGGGCGGCGCCGTGCCGCCGCCCACAGAGACCGACCAGCGATTGGCGATCAAGGCTTATCGCGCACGGCGGGGGACGTCACAGAAGACACGGATGAATTTGGTGGCCGTGACCTTTGCCCGAGCCGCGGGGGTGGAGCCGAGCCCGGACAACTGGCCACACCTGAGGCGGGCCCTGCTGTTCGGTCCGCTGGCACCGAGTTGCTTTCGGCTCGAGGGCCCGGACGCGTTGGCCGATGCGCCCGCCCGGCTCGCGCGCGACGCCGCCGCCTTCGGTTCGATCACGTCGAACGCGCTGACCGAGCGTGAGCGCAGCGACGTCTCGCTCGTGCGAGCGGCCTCGACCGGTTAGATTCGCCGCCCCGGCAACGGTTTACGCCAGCTTCGCGAACTCCGCCCGCAGCTCGTCCAGGCGCCGCAGTGTCTCGTCGCGAGGTTCGGTGGGCAGTTCCACCAAAACCTGTTCCAGCCCGAGGGCAAGGTAGCCCTCGATTTCTTTCGCCGAGTGATTCCCCAAGTGGGATCCGATCACGGGTACGTCGTGGCCGGCGGTGGCGCGCAGTTCCTCGAGCTGACCCGAGAGGGCATCCGCCGACGGACTCATGGCAAGCCAGCCGGCCTTGAGCCGGGCGATCCGCTGAAAGCTCGCCGGGCCGCCGCCCAGGTACAGCGGCGGGTACGGCCGCGTGATCGGCTTCGGCCAGCTGTAGATCGGATCGAAATCGACCAACTCGCCGTGGAATTCGGCCTGCTCCTGCGTCCAGATCTCGATCATCGCCCGCAGCCGTTCCTCGACCACCCGCCCGCGCACCTTGGGATCGACGCCGTGGTTGGCGATCTCTTCGCGCAGCCAGCCCACCCCCACGCCGAAGCGAAACCGTCCCTCGGAGACCAGATCAAGGGACACGACCTCCTTGGCCGTCAGGATCGGGTCGCGCTGCGGGACCAGCGCGATCCCCGTCCCCAGGAGAAGGCTCTCGGTCGCGACCGCCGCCGCCGTCAACGCGACGAACGGATCCAGCGTCCGGTAGTACTTCCGCGGGATGGGGCCGCCCATGGGATACGGGGTCTTGGCATTGACCGGGATGTGCGAATGCTCCGCCAAGAACAGCGAGGCGAACCCGCGCTCCTCAAGTGCCCGGCCCAGCTCGACCGGGCCGATCCCCTCGTCGGTAATGAATGTCAGGACACCCAACCGCATGCTGGCTCCCATCGTCATTGCGCCTTCTGCCCGCGCGGAGTCCGGCGGGTCGCGCCCCAGAGCCCGACGCCGATGCCGACGACGGCGCCGCCCAGGCCGATCAGGCGTTGCGAAGGCTTCAACTCGTCGTGCACGCTGACCCCGCCGAGCAGGTCGGCCGCGTCGGCGCCGCCGGAGGCCAAAAACCAGCCGCGGGTGTCCTTGCCGCGCAGCGCCGCCGCCGCGAGCAGCCCCCCGATCAACGCATCGCGATAGCCCATCGAGCGCAGCAGCAGCCGCGCCGTCGGCGTCGGCTCGTCCGGATCGCCCCACCACCGATTCGCCCGGAGCGGATCGACGAGGAAAGAGATGCCCGACGCGAGACGGATGCCGCCGGCCAGGAGCGCTGCGCGATCAATCGACATGGCCGCAGCCTAGGGCCAAACGCCGCGGTGAACTACGGTTCACTGAAATTGTTGTTTTCAGTGAGCAAGAATCCACCGGCCCGGCCAAAAAAGTTACGCCCCGTTGACCGATCTCCGCAAACACGTTCCCGGGACACACATTTGCCGCATCGCACTCGATGACCTGCCCGCGACCCGGGCGAAACCTCCGAGACCAGCAATGAATGACCGCCGATGAACCGGAGCGAAACAATTGTGCATTCGTCCAATAGTGTGTCCGCGAACATCACGATGGCACACCGGCGTTTCGTTACGAAGACCGACCCGACACGGGCTTTCCGAAAGCGGTGTGGACGAACGATCAGCGGATTATTTTTGTTAACTATGACGGGACAGGGGGATCCGGCAGCACGTCCGCAGCAGTACGTCGGCCACACGGTCACACCGCGACGCAAGAAACTCGCACCCGACCCCGACGTACGCCGAGCCATCGTGGACGCCGCGTCGAAATCGGTTCGCGAGCAGGGGGTTCGGGGGCTCAGCGTCGCCACCGTTCTGGAACGCGCCCGGCTGAGCACCCGGGCGTTCTATCGGCACTTTGATTCCAAGGACCAATTGGTGGCCGCGGTCTTTCTGGAGATGACGCGCAGCGAGGTGCTGCGGCTGAAGACCAGGATGTCGGAAGCCACCGACCCCGTCGAGGCCGTGGCCGCCTGGATCGACGGTAGGCTCGACCTCGCATTCGACGAGGAGATCAAAGCGGAACTGCGCCAGGTGTCCCTGGAGGCCCAATCGAAATCGTTCTCACTTCCCGACATGGTGACGCCCGCCTACGGTGCGATCCTCGAGCCCCTCATCGAGCAGCTGCAACGCGGTCTGGAGCTCGGCCTGTTCAAGGACATCATTCCGGCGACCGCGGCGAAATCGATCCACGGCGTCGTGTGGGCCGGCACTCAGCGGCAGTGGGCGACGAATCACTGGGACCGCGACGAAGTCCGCGAACGAGCGGTCCGGTTCTGCCTGCGCGGGCTGGGCGTGGCGCCCCGCGTCATCGAGGAGCTCACCGCCAGTGACGAAGCCGCGAGCTAGTAAAAACGCGCGTCCCCTGAAATTCATGTTTTCGTCAACGGTCCCCCGGGGTACCTAACGGGTTATGACACGCCTGTATAACCGGACCAGCCTGGGCTGACGCGCATGAGTGCCCCCCTGACGCGACGGCGGAACAAGCTCGATCCCGACCCCAACGTGCGGTGCGCCATCGTGGCCGCCGCATCGAGATCCATGCACGAGCACGGCGTCCGAGGACTCAGCGTCGCGACCGTGCTGGAACACGCGCAGCTGAGCACCCGCGCGTTCTACCGGCACTTCGATTCCAAGGACCAGTTGGTCGCGGCGGTCTTCCTCGAGTTGGCCCGGCACGAAACGCAGCGGCTGAGAGGAAAAATGGCGAACACGGCCGACCCGGTCGAGGCGGTCGTCGCGTGGGTCGACGGTCGACTTGAACTCGCATTCGGTGAAGCGAGCGAGAACGGCGTACGCCGCCTTACCCTCGACGCCCACTCCAAGGGCGTCTCCTCTCCCGAGATGGTCGCGCCGGCCTACAGCGCGATACTCGAGCCGCTCGTCGAGCAACTCGAGCGCGGCCTGGAGCTCGGCGTGTTCGAGGACATCGTCCCGTTGACCGCCGCGAAGTCGATACACGGCGTGGTGTGGGCCGGCACGCAGCGGCAGTGGGCCACCCATCAATGGGACCGCAGTGTGGTCCGCGAACGGGCGCTGCGGTTCTGCCTGCGCGGACTGGGCGTTTCGCCGCACAGGATCGAGCAGGCCATCGCCCGACGCACAGCCGCCGGCTGAGTTCTACCTGGCGGGGCAGGCGGCGATTTGCGGCGACGCCGGCCACAACGCCACCGTCAACCCGAAGGCCGCGACGTCAGATCCTGCCGGCATCACGCTTTCCAGCCGCGTCTGCATTCGCTGCGTTTCTTCGGTGTGCAAGACGGCCCAGACGAAGCCGATGGACAAGTAAGGAATCGCCAGCCACAGCGCCACCTCGATCAGCGCCCCGACGCTGACCTCGTATTGCAACACGCGCCGCAGCAGGTCCATCGACATGCGAGGGTCTCACAGCAGGCGGCGGATTCGCTACCATGGCCGTCATGGCCGAGCCGTCCACGGCTGGCGACGAAACGTTCGCACTCAACCGCGCCGAGACGGTCGCCGTACCCAATTCATCGGCGGACGCCGCCGATCGCACGTCTCCGCGCGACTATGACGACGACGTCGGGGGCGAGCCCGGGGGCGACCGCCAATCCTGGAGCGCTACCTGGCGCAAGGCGGGCACGTTGCTTGCCGGTGGCCTTGCCCTCGCGGGAGCGATCGTTCTCGCCTTTTGGCTGCTGAGCCCCGATCCCAAGGCCGCTCAACCCGCCGCGCCCAAGGGCGGCGCGGCCCCGGCGCCTGCTGCCCCGTCGGCCTCAGCCGCGCCGTCGTCCATCGCCTCCACGCCGGACCAGGACAACAAGTACGTACAGAACCTGAACGACCACGGCATCTCGTTCGCCAATCCTGAGGCCGCGATCTCCAACGGCAAGATGGTGTGCAACGACATCGGTCGTGGGGTGTCGGTGCCGCAGATCGTCAACGCGTTTCACGCGAGCAACCCCGGGCTCGACGCCCAGACCTATGTGAACATCTCGGTTCACGCCTACTGCCCGCAAAACGCCAACCTCGTCGGCGGGGGGCCGTAGCGCGGCGCCGATACCCTGTACGGACCGCCGCGGAAGTGACAAACTTCGACATCGACTGTTGACGTGTCGTTGAAACCAAGGAATGCAAACGGTGCGATATTGATTGGACGTGGCGTTACCCGGGGAAGCCCGGCAGGGGGTAGACGTGGTCCGCGAAGTGGCAGCACCCTTGCCGCGCATCCGGGAGTCATAGGAGGCGGCGCATGAGTGTCGAGGGCCGCGACGTCCCCACCGGGTCGGTGCCTCGCCACGTACCACGGCCGGTTCGCCGAAGGCAGACGCCCGCCGGAGTCCTCGTTGCGGCCGCAGCCTTCGCCGCGGCCGCGCTGGCCGGTCTCATCTCCGTGGGCGTGTACCTGTCACGCGACAAATCGGCGACATCGCCGGGTCCGCAGACCGTAACGATCAGCGCATCGTCGGCGGCGACGGCCCCGGCCGACGGAGCGGATGCCCAATTCCTGTCCATGTTGGACAGCTACGGCATCAAGGACAACGGCAAGGCCGCGATCCGGCAGCGGTTCATGGAGCTGGGCCACCACACCTGTTTTCTGCTGTTGCCACCGCGGCCCCAGTCACTCGAGTTGACGGTGAACAACATCTTGTCCGCCCAGGACCAGGACAACGCCGCCGGCAATCGGTGGCCGATGCGTTTCAGCCATGACGACGCGGAGCATTTGGCGCAGTCCGCTGTCGCCGCGTATTGCCCAAGCGCGCAGAAGTAGGCCGCGGGAATGGCCTCTCGCCGCTGGAAGTCGTTGTCGGCGAACAAGCTAGCGTCCGGGTTTCCCCACCTTCGCGGGCCGTGGAGCACTGCCGTACAGGCGCAAGGCCTGGGCCGCGGCGGTGGCCACTTCGCCACGCAGATCCGAGATCGGTGGACTGCCGCGCAGGTGGATCGAGTTGGAGAGCAGCACCACGTAGGTGTCTGAGCCGGGGTCCATCCACAGCGTCGTTCCGGTGAAGCCGGTGTTCCCGAAGCTGCCGACGGGAAAGACGGTGCCCCGCGGCCGGGAAAAGCCCGTATCGATGTCCCAGCCGAAGCCGAACAGGTTCTGTCCGCTGATCGCCGGGTAGTTGGTGGTCCGGGCGGCGTGGTTGGCCGCTTCGAGCTGGTGCCCGGTGTGTCCCGGTTGCTGGGGAGTCGTCATCAACTCCAGAGTCGCGGGCAGTAGGGGAAACGCGCTTGGGCGGCCCGCAAGCCGATCGAGCAGGGCCTGCGCAAAGCTGCCGACGTCGTGCGCCGTGGCGAACACCCCGGCGTTCCCGGCCACTCCCCCCATGCGGCGCGCCGTCGGGTCGTGCACGGTGCCACGAAGCAGGTAGCCATAATCCGGGTTTTTGCTCGGATCGGCCCGGCTTTCCTCGTCGAGGGCTGTCGGCGCGATGCGCGGCAACAGGCCGGCGTTCCACTCCCCCGCGGGACACGTTTCGGGCTCGCGCCCCGTCGGCAGGGCAGCCCAGGCAACCGCAGAGCCTCGAATCCCGTGCGGGCCACAGGCTTTGGCCGGGGGCAGATAGCGGGTTTCGTTCATGCCAAGCGGCGCAAACACGTTTTGCTGAACGTAGACGTCTTCTGCCTCGCCGGTGACTTTTTCGAGCAGCGCGCCAAGCAGGATGTAGTTGATGTCGGAGTACCGGAAAACCGCGCCGGGACCCGACTGCAGCGGCGTGCTGAGCGCGCGGTGGATGCCCTCTGTTTTGTCGGCGCCGGCCAATCCCCACGGGTCGCCCAGGCTCACGTCTATCCCCTCGCCCGAGGTATTCGTGAGCAACATCCGGACCGTCACCTCGGCGCGCTGTGGATCGTTCGCCGGGTTGAAGTCCGGCAGATACTTCTGCACGGGATCGTCGAACGCAACCTTGCCTTGTTCGTACAGCTGCATGACGGCAGTCGCGGTGGCGAGACACTTTGTCAGCGAGGCCAAATCGAAGATCGTGTCCTCAGTCATCGGCTCCGCGGGCGCGGGCGACCCGTCCAGCCCCGGTTCGCCGGCAAGCTTGCGCGAGCCATAAGCCCGGTGAAAGACGACCTTGCCGCCGTGCCCGATCACCACCACCGCACCCGGCAGCCGCCGCGCCGCGATCGCGTCGTTCATCAGCGTGGAGACGGCGGCGAATTCGGGTGCCGGAGGTTCGGGTGGCGCATGCAACACCGGCGGCACCTGCTGCACCGACGGCACCGGCTGCACCTGCTGCACTTGCGGTTCCCGTGGCGCCTCGCTGGCCGCCGTACGCGCCGCATCGCCGGGCGAGAAAGCCGCGGCGACGGCAAGCGAGACGGCGCCGACGGCAGCGACCTTTCGCACCGATTGCTTACCGGGCATGCCGCAAGCGTAAGTCGGNCCCGCCGCCGCCGCGACCGTGCTGCCGGTGACGACCGCGGAACTCGGTGCGAGCTGGCGGCCGGGCTGCCCGGTCGAACCCGCGCAGCTCAGGCGGGTCGACGTCGAGCACATCGGTTTTGACGGCCAGACACACCGCGGCGAGTTGATCGTGTACCAAGACCTGGTGCCGGAGGTCATCGCGATCTTCGAGGAGCTTTACCGGCTGGGTTTTCCCATCGAGAAGATCCGCACGGTCGACCACTACCCGGGCGCCGACGATGAGCTGTCCATGGCGGACAACAACACTTCGGCGTTCAATTGCCGAGGCATCCCGGGATCCCATCAATGGTCTCCGCACGCGTTCGGCCGGGCCATCGATCTCAACCCGCGTCTTAACCCGTGCATCTACTCCGGCGGCGCATTCGAACCGAAGAACGCGGCGGCCTACCTGGACCGCGCCCGCGCCGACCCGGGACTCCTCCGCGACGGCGACCCCGCCGTTCGGGCCTTCACCGACCGGGGCTGGCGGTGGGGCGGCGACTGGACGACTCCCGTCGACTATCAGCATTTCGAGCGGCCCTGAGCCGTCAGGGGCCGGCGGCGCCAGGCGCGCTCACATGCGCCCAGGGCCGGTGGGGCCGATCCCTGAGGTAGCCACGCTGCCAATTCCACTGCGGGTGCACACGAAGGAAGTCCTCGGCGACGAACTCGGCGCCGTCGGCTCGACCGAACCTCGCCCACAAGCTCATCGACTCGACATCGGCGGCCGTGACAACCTTGCCGTCGACCGATCCGTGCGGGGTGAACGCGGTCACGTTGCTGAACTGACACGGATCGGCGTCGTAGTGCGCGCAGATTGTCCGGGCAGACGGTTGCGCGTAGCCCAGGTAGGGGTCGAACGTGTCACCGAGCATCCGCCGGGCGGTCTCGGTATCGATGTGGCCGGCGTGCTCGGCAAGGAGCTGTTGCCAGCGGACCTCCCGTGCCCCGTCGGGCGACCGAATATCGCTAAACCCTGTCGCTCGGCACTCGAGGTTGCGGATCCGCGGGTCCCACGGAGCATTGTCGCCCCAGAAGTAGCCGTCCGTCTTGCGCAACAGGCTCTGATACAGCAAACCCTGCTCGTAGCGGGCGATCTCACCGGATTTGACGTCGCCGATCAACCACGAACAGGCGTACCCGCCGTTGTTGTCGGTGTTGAGTATCTCGACCCAGTGGTCGATATCGCGAGCGTACTGGCATGCCCTGCGCGCGCGAACGAACTCCGGTACCAGAGTTTCGTCATAACCTTTGGATCCGTCGTACCCGCTGATCGTCGTCTCGCTGATGGCCAGCCCCGCGCCGGTCAGCCAGAAGTCGGTCATGCTGGCGATCCAGCCGGGGGCGGTCTGCATGACCATTCGGTTGCCGTCGTCGGGCGTCAGGTCCAAGATGACGTTCTCGAACTGTCCCTGCCAGAAGTCGGTAAAGCTGGTGTGCCCCATCACGATTGATCCGTCGGCGGTCGCGCTGCCCGTGGCAACGAAGGCGCTGCAGTGGCTGCCTTGCAGGCCGATCGGCGCGACGGCGCCATAGCGATCGGCGTGTTTCGGCCACCAATAACCGGTGAGTTCCATCCAGTCGTTCAGGCCGAGCACGTCTTCGAACGTCGCGGGGACCCCCGCCGCGGTCAGCCCGGCGGCGACGCCTTCCATCTCCTCGCGCAGCTCGCCGGGGATCTTGTCGGCATGCAACTCGCTGGCCCTGTCGACGAAGAAGTCGTAGTCCATGCCGAGGTGGTGGTAAGTCATCTCCCGATAAACGCGGATTGAGTCCGCGTACTCGCCGGCGACGAGATACCCGTACTGGAACCCGCGCGCCGCCGGCGCCCCGTTGACCACGACGTGGACCCACCCGTCGATCTCCCGGCGCGACGCCTGGTCGAGCCATTCCCGCTGTTGGGCGGTGAGTGAGGCACGCGGGGTCTCGGCCGGTCCGCGCAACTGGCGGACGTTTCGGTACGGTTCGGGGCTTGAGTTTTGCGGGTCGGTGCTCATCTGCTCTTTCGGTAGGTCAGCGGTCAACCCATGGCTTACCCAGATTGGGCCCCGAATCACAAACCTTCGGCCTATACGTCGTAGTACAGCGCGAACTCGTACGGGGTCGGCCGCAGGTTGACGGGGGCGATCTCGTAATCGCGCTTGTAGCTGATCCACGTCTCGATCAGGTCGGGCGTGAACACACCGCCCTCGGTGAGGTATTCGCTGTCTTCCTCCAGCCGGTCGATCACCACGGACAGCTGCGTGGGCGCCTGCGGGATTTCCGCGGCCTCCTCCGGCGGCAGCTCGTAGAGGTCCTTGTCGACCGGCGGAGGCGGTTCGATCTTGTTCTTGATGCCGTCCAACCCGGCCATCAGCTGGGCCGCGAAGGACAGATATGGGTTGCCCGAGGCATCGGGGCAACGGAACTCCAGCCGCTTGGTTTTCGGGTTGTTGCCGGTGATCGGGATGCGCACGCACGCCGAGCGGTTGCGCTGGCTGTAGACCAGGTTGATGGGAGCCTCGTACCCCGGAACCAGGCGCTTGTAGGAATTGACCGTGGGGTTGGTGAACGCCAGCAACGACGGCGCGTGGTAGAGCAGGCCGCCGATGTAGTGCCGCGCGGTGTCCGACAGGCCGGCGTAGCCGGTCTCGTCGTACATCAGCGGGACACCGTCCTTCCACAGCGACTGGTGGCAGTGCATGCCGGAGCCGTTGTCGCCGAACAGTGGCTTGGGCATGAACGTCACGGTCTTGCCGGCCTGCCACGCAGTTTGCTTGACGACGTACTTGAACATCTGATGATCGTCGGCCGCGTGCAGCAGCGTGTTGAACTGGTAGTTGATCTCGGCCTGACCGCCGCTGCCCACTTCGTGGTGGCCCTTCTCCAGGGAAAAGCCGGCGTTGGTCAGGTGGGTGAGCATCTCGTCGCGCAGGTCGACGTAGTGGTCGGTGGGGGCCACCGGGAAATAGCCGCCCTTGGGACGGACCTTGTAGCCGAGGTTGGGGCCCCCGTCGGACTCGGCCTCCGCGCCGGTGTTCCACCACCCCGATGTCGCGTCCACCTTGTAGAACGCGGTGTCCGTGCGCGAGTCGAAGCTGACCGAGTCGAAGATGTAGAACTCGGCTTCCGGGCCGAAGTAAGCGGTGTCGGCGACGCCGGAGGCGATCAGGTAGTTCTCCGCCTTGCGGGCAACGTTGCGCGGATCGCGCGAGTACACCTCGAGGGTGAACGGGTCGTGCACAAAGAAGTTCAGGTTCAGCGTCTTGGCGGCACGGAACGGGTCGATCGTCGCGGTTTCCGGATCGGGAAGCAGCAGCATGTCGGACTCGTGGATCGATTGAAACCCGCGAATCGAGGAGCCGTCGAAAGCCAGGCCCTCTTCGAACACGTTCTCGCCGAAGGCGTAGATCGGAATCGTGAAGTGCTGCATGGTTCCTGGCAGGTCGCAAAATCGCACGTCGACGTACTCGATGTTCCCGTCCCTGGCTAATTTGAAGATATCGTCGGGTGTCTTTTCGGACACAGAATGCTCCTTTGCGCAAGACGTTTCACGTGCGACGGCAGTGGTGCGATGGCTCTCTTTACGCCACATCTATTTCGTCCGCGTGACGAGCTCAAGTCGAACCTGTTGCGTCACAGTAAGACCCGGGCTTTCTCCGGTGGCACATTCCGGCTTGGTGGCCGATAGTTCTAGGAATGAAGGCCGTTGCCGCGAGGGACCCCGGTGACACACGAGCGAGGCCATCCCGCGAAATGGGAGAGGTTTTCCAATTTCATCGCGAGATCATCGTCGGCGGCGACGACCCACTGTCGAAGACGATCGCCGAGGAGCTCCGAGGCGCCGGCGCGCGGATCATCAAGATCAACACCGCCGCCGATCTGCTCGGTGCCGGGGTTCATCGCGCACGCGCCGTCGTCTGTGCCGGGCCCAACGATGCGGTCAACCTCGAAATCGCATTATTGGCAAGGGAATACAGCCCGAACGTTCGCGTGGTTGCGCGCCTGGCCAACGACGTGCTGCGCGAGGCGGTGACCGCCGTCAGCGGCCCGGGCGCGATCCTGGACGTCGCCGACCTCGCGACGCCCTCCCTCGTCGAGGCTGTGCTGTCGCGCAATGCGCACCAGTTCGAGACGGCCGGCATCGAGTTTGTTGTCTGGGGAGCCGAGGCGCCGTACGACGCGACACTGCGCGAGATCTACGCCGACCTGGCCCCCGTGGCGGTGGTCCACGGTAAGAATTCACCGACCCCGGGCGAGGTGGTGCCCTGCCCGGGACGGGATCTGCGGGTCTACGCCGGGGACTGGACGTCGATGATCGGCGTCAAAGACGAGTTGGAGGCCCGGGGTATCACCGTGCCTCCGCCGCCCGTGACGCGCTCTCGCCACTCCCGGCTGCGACGCGGCATCGACGCCGCGCGCGCCATGCGCGACGACGTGAACCCCATGCTGGTGCCCTCGTTGGCCTTCGCACTGTTCCTCACGCTCGGCTCGACGGCCCTGGTGCACTTCACCTACCGGAACCCGCGGATGTCATGGGTCGATGCCCTGTACTTCGCGTCCGAGACGATTACCACCGTGGGCTACGGCGATTTCAGCTTCGCCCAGCAATCCACATCCCTGCGACTGTTCGGCGTTGCGTTGATGTTCGGCGGCGCGAGCGTGACCGCCATCCTGGTCGCCTTCCTCGCCGACCTGCTGCTGTCGCGCCGCTTCGTGCAGACGGCCGGCCTCCGCCGGGCACGCCACATGCGCGACCACGTCGTCGTCGTCGGACTGGGGTCCATCGGCGTCCGCGTCGTCCGCGATCTCAGCGCTGCCGGATACGACGTCCTCGTCATCGAGCCGGACGAGAACAACCGCTTCCTGCAGACCGTGGCCGAACTCGATGTGCCGGTGATCTTCGGGGATTCGACGATGCGCCAGACGCTGGAATCGGCGCGCGTCGATCGCGCCCGCGGAGTGGCGGTGGTGACCCAGGACGACATGGAGAACATCGAGACCGGGATCGTCTTGCTGGAGATCCTGGGATCCGACACCAAGGTTCCGATCGTCATGCGCGTCCAGGGCCGCGCGTTGGGCACGGCGGTGAATCGGCGGTTCGGCTTCGAAAACGTGCGGTCGATCGTCGACCTCGCGGCCCCCTGGTTCATCGGCGCGGCGATGGGTTTGCACGTGCTCGGGACGTTTTGGGTCGGGCAGCGCTCCTTCATGGTCGGCGGAATGCTGGTGGCGCCGGGTAGCGAGCTGGACGGGCTGCGGATGGTGGAACTGTCCACCCAAACCCGCGTCATCGCGATCACGCGACCGGAAGGGCCGGTGAGGTTGCGTCCCCGCCGCGACGCCCGACTGAAGGCCGGCGACACCGTCTACATCATCGGCCCATACCGCGAGCTGATCACCACGCTGCGCAAGGGCCAGCCGCCACCGCAGACCGCGGTCAACGGTGAGCGCGCCGCGACCCTGGCGGCGGCGCGTGCGGCG
>NZ_LT546236.1:646026-736041 GCF_900078675.2 Mycobacterium interjectum | reverse complement strand
CCTGGCGGCGGCGCGTGCGGCGCACCGGCCGGACGTGCGCCCGCCACGGTGGGCGCCGGAACCGGACGCCTGACCCCCACCAGATCGGACGAAGTTCGCGACAGAACGACCGAGCGGTGCAAAAGTGGGGGCCAATGCATCGACGAATTCTCTGTGCGCCGCTCTTGGTCGCCGCGGGCATGATGTGCCCGACGGCTACGCCGGCGGCGGCCGCGGTCGACGCGGAGTGCAGCGTCATCGTGCCGGCGGCCGATCGGCTGGAGAACGTGTTCAACCTGGTTTCTCCCTCCGGGACACCGGCTTACGTGGCAGGCCAGGTTCGGAACGCTCTGGCGCCGCTGCACGGCTTGAGGAGTCCGGCCGCGGTCGACCTCCGGATTCGCTCGGACATGCTGGCGTCTCAGATCGACGCCAGCGATCCCTACCGACCGGCCAGCCCAGAACGAATCGCCAGCGATCTCGCCAGGGCGAGGCAGCAGCTGGCGACGGCTCGCGACTACTGCGCGCCCTAGTTACTGCTGCCCTCGGCGCCACTGCCGAATCTGGATGCGCTCGGCGTCGGGCCAGATGGCTTTGGCGGCCGGTGACGCGCAGAAGCTCTCCTCGGCCTGGCGCAGGCTCATGTCCACCGCGTGCAGGCCGTCTTCCTGGTGGGCGCGGCAAACGACGGTCAGCACCCGGTGCGTGTTCGGATCCACCTCCTCGGCCTCGATGGTCAACACCACAACGAGCGTGTACCCGGCATCGGTCGGCAGATAGAACGTCAGGTCCCGGCTGTCCAGCGCCCCGGCGTTGGTCACCAGATAGCCGTCGCCGCTGGGATAGACGGCCTGTCCGACCATCTGGGTGCGTTCGTAATGGTTGCGGTCACCCGGCGCGCGCCACACCGCGAACCGGGTGTTTGGGCTGCCGTTGAACGGGTGTCGCGCGATCGGGATGATCAGCTCGTCCCGGCCGTCGCCGTCGACATCCTGGAGGACGACACCCCCCGGGCTCGAGGGCTCCAGCAGCTCGTCGATCGTCTGCACCACCGCGCCCGACGAGTCGGTCACGACAACCTTCACCGCGCCGGGCCCGGACAACTCCGGCACGGTCCAGTAGTTAACCGCGAAATCGAGGGCGCCCGAGTGCATTCGGCAGTCCGAATGCGGCGACGTGGCCTGCGGGCTGATCGGTGCGGCGCTCTGCGGGCACGGCGGCAGTGTCGTATCGGCCGCCGCGGTGGGGTACGCGGGGCAGACCGTGCCCGCGGTGGCCATCGTCGCGAGCGCGACCAGCAGCGGCAGCCGCTTCACAGCCGCGCACCTACCGTTTCGGTGCAGGCTTGGCCGGAGCGGGAGGCGGCTCGGCCGGCGGGAGCTGTTGCTCGACCGGCGGGTGGGATCCGGTCTTGGGGCCGATATCGGAAACCTGCCAGGTATTGCCCACCTTGTTGACGGTGACCTGCAACAGGATGATCGAGACCTTGGGCGTCGGGTTTTGCAGATTGCGGGTGGTTTGGTGGGCCGACACCACCACCTGGTAGACCCCACCGGGCTGAGCGACCGGGTCGATGGCCAGCACCTCACCGGTGGAGGTGACCTGGGCCTGCAGCATCACGCTTTTGAGCAGATCGCTGGCGTTGACGTATTTGTCTTTAAGCTGCTGCGACACACCGTCTTCGACGGAGCGGAAGAAGGCGTCCGGGTCTTCGAAGCTGTAGGTCAGCGACTTCAGCGCGTAGTCCTTGGCCAGCTGCGACACGGTGTCGCGATCGGCTTGCTGTTGGCGAAGCTCCGCGAGCTGGCCGGTCACCTGNACGGGATGGTGCCGCCGTCGCGCAGCACCGGCATGCCCCCGGCCCGATCCGCCGGCGGCAGGAGCGCGATGTAGATGTCGCCGAGGGGGGTGGCCTGGCGCAGTTCGGCGCGAGTGTTGCCGGGAAGCTTTGTGTCGCCGGCGATATCGACGTAGGCGACCGCCGTGGCGCCGTCGAGCTGGACGTGGTCGAGCACGCCGATCTGCACTCCACCGGAGTCCACCTTGGCCCGGGCGGGCAGGTTGAGCACGCTGGAGAACTGGATCTTGATTCGGTAGGCGTGGTCGGGGCTGTAGGCGCCCGGGACCGGCAGCCGGGTTGGATCCAGCGAGCACGCCGCCGTCAGGCAGATCGCCATCGCGGTCAGCAGCACGCGCATCCGGCTTGGGATCCTGAGGGTCATGACAACGCGGCCCCCAGGATGAGGTCGGTCAGGCCGAGGGTGACGGGATCCGACGCGGTGCCCGACGCGCACGCCGACGCGGCCCCGGGCACGTTCCGCTGCCGCAGCCCCTCACAGATGGCACCGGCCTGCGACGGTGAAATCGCCACCTGCGGTGGAATATAGGTGACGTTGTGGGTTCCCCACGCCGGTTCGTAGATGTCGCTCAGCCAGTGGCTGAACTGCGGCCACGAGTTGATCATGGCCATGATGGCCGGGGTGTGTCTGTTCAGCATGTCGCTCAGCCAGCCGATCCAGTGGTCGAGTCTTTGATAGACCCGCGGCCCCCACCGTTCCACCGCCTCGACCAGGATCGGCAACAGATGCGACAGGCGGCTCATCGCCGCTCCGAAGTTGTCCGACAGGCCCTCGACCAATTGGGTGGTCGCGGGAAGAGTTTGGACAAATCCCGCGAAACTGTCCCAGTTCTTGAGGAAGTCCGAGGTGAGTATTTCGCTGTTTTCGAATAGCTGCCGGTAGTCGGCGTCGGCCTTGTAGGGGTCGGCGAGCATGGTGACCAGATTGCGCAGCGTCTGATTGAGGCCGGCTCCGGTTCCATCCAGCGAGCGGCTGGCCGCGCGCAAGCTGTCGTTGATGGCCTGCACGCCCGGCGCCCGGGACGGGTCTTGGCCGTGTTGCGGTTCCATGATGGCGTCGGCGAGCTTGCCTATGGCGTTGAAGGTTTCGCTGATGCTGATCGGGGTCTTGGTGGACTTCAGCTTGATGCACCCCGGCCCGGTGAATTTCGGTCCCGAGGTGTAGGGCTTGGTCAGTTCGATGTGGCGGTCGGTGACAATCGATTGCGAGTAGGTGACCGCCCCGACGTCGGCCGGTAGGTCGAGGTCGGTGGGCACGGTGAAGTCGACCTCGACGTGGTCGGGCTTGTTGACGATCGCGGTCGTCGTGCCGACCTCGATACCCAGCAGCGCCACCTTGTTGCCGGGATAAAGCCCTACCGCGTCGGTGAATTCGGCGCACATCGCGCGGGTGTGGCCGGGCGCCACGACCCTGGCGCCGAAGACCACGGCCGCCGCGACCGCCGCGACGACGGCCACCACCGCGGCGATACCCCACCGGGAACGCAACCGCGGGCGCAGCGCCGACAACCTGCCCATCTCAACAGTTCCTCATGATGTTGGGCAGGCACAGGTCCTGCCCGGGCACCAGCCGGCTGTGCTGGTCGAAGACGACGCCGTTGCCACTGAGCATCGGCAACACGATGTTGAGAGTCTGCCCCAGGCCTTCGAGCGCCTCCCCCCACCGCTCGGGATGGGCGTTCAGCGTGTCGGTGATGTCTTCGAGTCCGTTGACAACCGGCCCGACCTCCCGGCCGTAGAACACCACGATGCGGTCGAGGATGCGGGCCAGTTCGCTGAGCAGGCCGAAGAACTCGACAATGTCGACCGACTTCGAGGTGTAGGACTGGCCGATGATGTTCAGCTGCTCGAACAGCGTGATGAGCTGCTTACGCGCGGCGACCGTGGCCCGCAGGCCGTTGTTGGTGAAGTCCAGGCTGCGATGGAAGTCGGCGGTGGACTTGCTCATCGAGCTTGTCAACGCATTGGCCGACCGGAGCAGGTCGCGCACCGCGTCGGGAAATTTGTTGGCGGCGTTGGCTACCTCGGTGAACGTGTCGTGGATGACTTGGCCGTTGACTTCCTTGATCAGCGGGGTTGCCGCCTGGATGATGTCGTTGACCTCGAACGGCAGCGTGACCCGTTGCGGCGGAATCACATTGCGGCCCAATGGCAGAGCGCCCTTCGGGTCGAGCGCCACGTAGTGGCCACCGAGCGGGGTGAGCAGCCTGATGTCCAGTGTGGATTCCGAACCGACCAGCACCGAACGCTCGACGTCGAACTTCATCTCGACGACGGCGCCGTCGAGCCGGACGCCGGTGACCTTGCCGACCGGGATGCCGGCGATGCGAACCTGGTCGCCGGCGCGCACACCGCCGGAGTTGGACAAGCGCGCGACATAACCGGTCTGGCCGGCCGGATTCAGGTAGGCCATCGCGGTGGCGGCCAACGCTGCAACGATGACGACGACGCCGATGATGCCGTGCCGACGACTGCGGACCGCGGCGGCGCGCTCGTCGAGCACCAGACGCCGCCGTCGTACGCTCTTGTCCCCGAACAGCATTACCGGCACACCACCAGGTTCTGCTGCGCGAACGACACCTGCCCGATCCCCGGCAGGGTGACCTCGCCGTGCGAGCACGAAAACGCCGGTCTGGCGGGCTGGTCGTCGACCAGCCAGTCCCGCATTCCCTGAATCAGCGACGGCGTGAGCGACAGGCCCGCGATGATCGTCGCGGTCTGCGGCCACATGCGGCTGGTCAGGTCGTAGAGCGGAACCGTCGTCCCGTCGAAAGTGTGCTCGGTGTATTGCAAGATGTGGGTGGTGTTCCGCAGGACGGGCAGACCTTCGTTCATCGCCGCGCGAAACTCCTCGGCCTTGGAACCGAACTTGGTCAGCACGTCGTTGAGCGTTGCGATGAGATGAAACAGTTGCTGCGATTTGCCGCCCAGGTCCGCCGAGATCGCACTGAGATTGCGGAGCACGGCGGTGATGACCGCCTGGCGGTTCACGGCCAACTTGGAAATGACGTCGAGGTCGTGCAG
Organism: Mycobacterium interjectum; assembly: GCF_900078675.2. Classification (GTDB taxonomy): domain Bacteria; phylum Actinomycetota; class Actinomycetes; order Mycobacteriales; family Mycobacteriaceae; genus Mycobacterium; species Mycobacterium interjectum. The sequence continues at coordinate 731,180 of NZ_LT546236.1, read as the reverse complement.
GAACGGGCCGATGCCGTTCTCATCGCCTTGGATCAACCGCAGCAGGTTCTCGCCCAACAGGTTGAACTGGGCGGGGTCGAGGGTTTGAAAAATCGGCCGAAACCCGTTGAACAGCTTCGCCACATCGAACGAGGGAATCGTCTGCCCCAGGCCGAGGGTGCCCCCGGCCGGCAGCCGCCGATCCGGCTTGGCCGGCTGGACGAGTTCCACGTAGCGCTGACCGACCAGGGTTTGATAGCGCACCGCGGCAACGGTGTTGGCGAACACCGGGTGATCGTCTTGCGCGGTGAAGTCAACCTTGGCGATCCGGCCGTCGAGGCGGATGGTTTCCACCTTGCCGACCTGCACACCGGAGATGCGGACGTCGTCACCGGCGTAGAGGCCCGACACATCGGAGAACGCCGCGGTGTAGTGGGAGNCAACTTCGGCGACCGCTTGGGCCGCGCGTCGTCGGCGGCGACCGGCTTCGCCTCAGCCTCGTCGGCGGCGGCCGCCGTGATGCCGGCGCCGTCAGGCTCACGCTCGCTGTCGTCTGTCTTTTCGTCTTCGCTGATAGCTGAGTTTGTCATGCCAGCTCTTTCTTTGCCGTAACTTCGTTCACCGATCACCGGTGCCATTCGGGCACGTTGAGTTGGACCCGCATTCCGCCGCTGTCGTTGAAGGTCGATTCCCAGAAGTCGAGCCAGTGCCCGGCGTCCACCTTGACGTCGTGTAGCGGTGCGACCGCGGGTTCCAGGACGGTGGTGAAGGTGCTGAGCGGGCCGGCCAGCATGTCGAGCCATTGGCTGAGCTTGGCTACCAGGACGCCCGCCGGATCGTCGGGGCCGACCACGCCCACGCCGGTGTGCGAAAGGGTTTCGATTTCGTGGACCATCCGCAAGAACGCCGGCACCGAGCGCGGTAGCAGCTTGCCGGTCTCGCTGATCACTTCGCCCGCGTTGATGTCGCCCAAGTTGGTGGTCATCGTGGCGAAGTTGCTAAACAGCGTGGCCAGCAATTGCTTGTCGTCGTGGATCACCCTGGCGGTCAACCCGGCGGTGGTGGCCAGGGAATCGATGCTGTCGTCGTTGCCGGCAAACGCCGCGGAGACGTTGTCGATGATGGTGTGTACTTGGTCGAGGTTCAGCGCAGACATCAGGGCATTGGCCTTGGTGAGCAAGTCGGCGCCGGTTACCATCGGCGCGACCCGGTCTGCCGGGATCACCGTCCCGTCGCTAAAGTACGGCGGCGCAATCAGTTTCGGTCTGAACTCGATGTACTGCTCGCCGGCCGCGGAGAGATTTTCCACGCTGATCGCGCTGTCGGCGGGCACCGGGTGCGCGCGGTCGAGGTCGATCGCGACCGCCAGCCCGCTCGTCGTGGTCTCGATACTCCTCACCCTTCCGACCTTGATGCCGCGCATCGTCACCTCCGATGTGGGCATCAGGCCGCCGGACGTGTCGAGCATCAACGTGAGTCGGGTGACTTGTTTGGTCGGGCTGATGTCGAGTACGCCGATCGACATGTAGGCCGCGCCGGCCAGGGTCATCACCGCCAGAATGGCCAGCGTGGCGCGGGCTCCGAATTTCATGGCAGCATTCCCATGCTTTGCATCGCCTTGACCGCCTGGTCGGCCTTGTCGGCGGGATCCACGCCCTCGTGCCCGGTCGGTGGATGAAGTTCGGAGACAATGTATTTCGGGCCCCCGTTGCGGAAGAACCCGAGGAGCTTGTAGTGCAGGAACGCGATCAGCTTGTCGGCGAGCACCGGAATGGTGGTGTCGACGGTTGCCAGCGTTCCGACCATTGGCGTGAGGTAGGAAAGCATCTGCATGATGTCGCCGACGATCGGGTTGGTGAGCTCGCCGCCGAGCTTGCTGACGTCTCGAGAGTCCCCGACGACGTTGAGGATGGCCATGGTGATCGCCGAAAGCCCTTGGAGCTTCGGCGGGCCCTCGGTCACCAGCCGGTTGAACACCGCGGTATTGGCCGCCATGTTGGTAGTGATGTTCTCCATGCTGGACAGGATGCCGTCGATGGTGTTCTGGTTGGCCGCCAGGTCATTGAGTACGCCGGCGAGGGTCTGCTGCATCCGGGTCAGCTCCGCTGGGCTTTTCGGGAACGCTTTGTTGGCGTTGACGACGGTGCTTTGCAGCGTGCCGATCGCGCCGCCGGCCACCAGGTTCGACACTGACCGCAAGAGGTCTTCGACGTTGTCGGCCGGGGCGGTGTTGCGCAACGGGATGGTGCCGCCGTCGCGCAGCACCGGCATGCCCCCGGCCCGATCCGCCGGCGGCAGGAGCGCGATGTAGATGTCGCCGAGGGGGGTGGCCTGGCGCAGTTCGGCGCGAGTGTTGCCGGGAAGCTTTGTGTCGCCGGCGATATCGACGTAGGCGACCGCCGTGGCGCCGTCGAGCTGGACGTGGTCGAGCACGCCGATCTGCACTCCACCGGAGTCCACCTTGGCCCGGGCGGGCAGGTTGAGCACGCTGGAGAACTGGATCTTGATTCGGTAGGCGTGGTCGGGGCTGTAGGCGCCCGGGACCGGCAGCCGGGTTGGATCCAGCGAGCACGCCGCCGTCAGGCAGATCGCCATCGCGGTCAGCAGCACGCGCATCCGGCTTGGGATCCTGAGGGTCATGACAACGCGGCCCCCAGGATGAGGTCGGTCAGGCCGAGGGTGACGGGATCCGACGCGGTGCCCGACGCGCACGCCGACGCGGCCCCGGGCACGTTCCGCTGCCGCAGCCCCTCACAGATGGCACCGGCCTGCGACGGTGAAATCGCCACCTGCGGTGGAATATAGGTGACGTTGTGGGTTCCCCACGCCGGTTCGTAGATGTCGCTCAGCCAGTGGCTGAACTGCGGCCACGAGTTGATCATGGCCATGATGGCCGGGGTGTGTCTGTTCAGCATGTCGCTCAGCCAGCCGATCCAGTGGTCGAGTCTTTGATAGACCCGCGGCCCCCACCGTTCCACCGCCTCGACCAGGATCGGCAACAGATGCGACAGGCGGCTCATCGCCGCTCCGAAGTTGTCCGACAGGCCCTCGACCAATTGGGTGGTCGCGGGAAGAGTTTGGACAAATCCCGCGAAACTGTCCCAGTTCTTGAGGAAGTCCGAGGTGAGTATTTCGCTGTTTTCGAATAGCTGCCGGTAGTCGGCGTCGGCCTTGTAGGGGTCGGCGAGCATGGTGACCAGATTGCGCAGCGTCTGATTGAGGCCGGCTCCGGTTCCATCCAGCGAGCGGCTGGCCGCGCGCAAGCTGTCGTTGATGGCCTGCACGCCCGGCGCCCGGGACGGGTCTTGGCCGTGTTGCGGTTCCATGATGGCGTCGGCGAGCTTGCCTATGGCGTTGAAGGTTTCGCTGATGCTGATCGGGGTCTTGGTGGACTTCAGCTTGATGCACCCCGGCCCGGTGAATTTCGGTCCCGAGGTGTAGGGCTTGGTCAGTTCGATGTGGCGGTCGGTGACAATCGATTGCGAGTAGGTGACCGCCCCGACGTCGGCCGGTAGGTCGAGGTCGGTGGGCACGGTGAAGTCGACCTCGACGTGGTCGGGCTTGTTGACGATCGCGGTCGTCGTGCCGACCTCGATACCCAGCAGCGCCACCTTGTTGCCGGGATAAAGCCCTACCGCGTCGGTGAATTCGGCGCACATCGCGCGGGTGTGGCCGGGCGCCACGACCCTGGCGCCGAAGACCACGGCCGCCGCGACCGCCGCGACGACGGCCACCACCGCGGCGATACCCCACCGGGAACGCAACCGCGGGCGCAGCGCCGACAACCTGCCCATCTCAACAGTTCCTCATGATGTTGGGCAGGCACAGGTCCTGCCCGGGCACCAGCCGGCTGTGCTGGTCGAAGACGACGCCGTTGCCACTGAGCATCGGCAACACGATGTTGAGAGTCTGCCCCAGGCCTTCGAGCGCCTCCCCCCACCGCTCGGGATGGGCGTTCAGCGTGTCGGTGATGTCTTCGAGTCCGTTGACAACCGGCCCGACCTCCCGGCCGTAGAACACCACGATGCGGTCGAGGATGCGGGCCAGTTCGCTGAGCAGGCCGAAGAACTCGACAATGTCGACCGACTTCGAGGTGTAGGACTGGCCGATGATGTTCAGCTGCTCGAACAGCGTGATGAGCTGCTTACGCGCGGCGACCGTGGCCCGCAGGCCGTTGTTGGTGAAGTCCAGGCTGCGATGGAAGTCGGCGGTGGACTTGCTCATCGAGCTTGTCAACGCATTGGCCGACCGGAGCAGGTCGCGCACCGCGTCGGGAAATTTGTTGGCGGCGTTGGCTACCTCGGTGAACGNGACGTCGTCACCGGCGTAGAGGCCCGACACATCGGAGAACGCCGCGGTGTAGTGGGAGACCGCCCCGGTGACGGGACTGCGCAAGGCGGTCAGCACGATGAGCGTGCACACCACCGATACCGCGGTGAAGATGGTCAGCCAAATCGCCGATTTGGTAACGCTTCTCACCGGCCACCCCGCTGGGGCGCGGGCGCGGGCGGCGGGGGCGGCAGTGCCGCCGCCAGCCCCGGCATAGCGTCCAGGGTGACCTCGATCTGCATGCGGACCTTGCCGTCGATGATCGGAAACGCGGCACTGGTGCGGTCCAGCAGACCCGAGAGCCGGTCATAGACCGGCGCCTGGCTGCCCTGGAGGTACGACAGCGGCAGCAACACGTCCATCATCGATTTCATGAAGGGGGCGAGCCACGCGATATTCTTCGCGAAGATCCCGTCCGTCTTGAACAGAAGCTTGGCGGTCTGGTCCAGGATCACGTTCATGCGCTCGACCCCGTCGGGATGGGCCAGAAATTCCATCCCATTGAGTAGGTCATACGCCAATCCGATGAGCGGGATGGCGTCGCTGGCGCCATTGACCACCGAGGCGAACACCGATAGCGACCGCGAGAACGGCACCTTCTGGGCGTCGACGAGCATCTTGATCAGATCGAAGTATGACCGGGTCACCGGCTCGGTCAGGTCGGCGTGCCGACGCACTATCTCGATGATGTGGTCGACGTCGGGCGAGTCCACCATCTTGCCGATTTTTTGGCCCTGACGCAGCAGCCCGGTGATGGAAGTCGACCGGGCGTTGGTGGGAATCAGCAGCGTCTGGTTCGGCCGCAGCCGTGGACCGGTGCCGCTGCTGACCAGTTCGACCGCCGCGAGGCCAAAAGTATTGGACGACATGAAGTTTGCCGTCGTGTCGGCGGCCAGGGCCCGCGCTTGGCGCGGCTCGAGTTCCACCGTGATCTTCTGTTTGTTGTATCCGGCCGATCGCAGCGTTTTGACCGATCCGATCGTCAGCCCGCGGAACTTCACCTCCGCGCCCGGCGTCAGACCCTCACCGATCGAATCGGCCACCACGGTGAGCTTGAACGTGTCGTCGTAGCCGCCGTTGCCCAGCCGATACAGCGCGACGCCCGCGATGCTCAGCGCCAGCACGGCGATCAGGCCCCGGATCCGCAACGAGCGCGAACTGGGCGCCCGCACTCCTTGGTCTGATCCCGGCAGTATCGGCATGCCTAGCCCGATATCCGAATGCCGGGATTGTTGCCCCAGAACAACAGCGTCAGCACCATGTCGGCGGCGACCACCGTGACGATGCTGGCGCGGATGGCCCGCCCCGAGGCCCGCCCGACACCCTCCGGACCGCCGCTGGCGAAGTAGCCCTGGTAGCAGTGGATGGCAATGATCAGCGTCACGAAGATGACGGCCTTGAGCACCGAGAACACCACGTCGGACGGGTGGATGAACGAGTCGAAGTAGTGATAGTAGGTGCCCGAGGACTGCCCGTGCAGCACGTTGACCACCAACGCGCACGACACATAGCTCAACGCCAGCGTCACCACGTACAGCGGAACGATGGTGATCATCCCGGCGATGACCCGGGTCGTGACCACGAACGGGATCGACTGAATGCCAAGGGCTTCCAGCGCGTCGATCTCCTCCGAGATCCGCATGGCGCCGATCTCGGCGGTCATGCGGCACCCCGCCTGAGCCGCGAAGCCGATCCCCGCGATCATCGGCGCCATCTCCCGGGTGTTCGCATACGCGGAGACGAACCCGGTCAGCGGGCCCATGCCGACCATGTCGAGGGCCCCGTACCCTTCGATTCCCACCGAACCGCCGACCGCCGCGCCCATGAAGATCAGCACGCCGATGGTGCCGCCACCGACGATGAGCGACCCGTTCCCCCAGATCATGTCGACCAACAGCACGCCGGTCTGGTGCCGGTAACGCTTCAGCGTGTGCGGAATCGCGCCGAGCACCTGGAATCCGAAGGTGAGCTGGTGACCGAGGCGCTGAATCAGCGAGTCACCCCGGCCGGCGACCCAGGACGAGGCCCGCAGGGGCGCGGGTCGGTACCGTGCCGGGGTTGCCATCAGCCCACTCTTAGCGGCATGGACATCGACAGTCCCTGGGTGATCAGCAGGTTGAGAACGAACACCGCCACGATGCCGATGACCACGGAGGCGTTGACCGCGTCGGCAACGCCGCGCGCGCCACCCTTGGCCTCGAGACCACGCTGGCAGGCCACGAGGATCACGACCACACCGAAAAGCCAGGTCTTGAGCACGGCGACGATGACGTCGTTGACGCTGGCGAAGGACGCGAACGACGCGATGTAGCTACCCGGGGTGCCGGACTGGAAGCCGACGTTGATGGCGTAGCCGGCCGCCAGGCCCATAAAGATGATGAAGGAACACAGCACCGGCGCCACGATCACGATCGCGGCCAGCCGCGGGGTGACCAGCCGCTGCACCGGGTCGATGCCCATCACGCGCAGCGCGTCGACCTCTTCACGAATGGTGCGGGCGCCGAGGTCGGTGGCGACCGCCGAACCGGCCGCACCGCCCAGCAGCAGCGCGGCGACGACCGGCGCGCCCTGCCGGATCACCCCGAGGCCGCCGGCGGCGCCGGAGACCGACGAAGCGCCGACCTGCTGGATGAAGTTGCCCACCTGCACCGCGACGATCACCCCGAACGGGATGGACACCAGTAACGCGGGTATCGCCGTGACGCTGATGATGAACCAGGCCTGGTTGAGGGTGTCGCGCCACGGGTGCCGCAACCTGACCAGGTCCCTGAGCAGGTACGCGAAGGACTGGGCGGCCAGGTCGAAGAAGCGGCCCAAAGTCTGCAACGAGGAATCGAGCTGGCTGACGCCGTACCGCAGCGGTTTGCCCAGCAGCGTGGGAAAGTGGCGGCCGGCCGCCGGCTCCGAAGTGTCCGGGCCGTCTTCTGGCTCAGCCGGCTGCAGCCGGTGGGAGGGGTATTCGCCGTTGGTGGTGGTGCTCGCATCGGCATCGACAGAGACTTGCGTGTCTTCTGTCTCAGTGGTTGGTTCGGCCGCCGTCGCGTCGTGGACACCTGCGGTCAACGGCAAATTCCTCCCTGATCGCTGTCCGGACTTCGCCCCCAGCAAAGATTACGCGTGTTTGACGTGTGTTTATCAGCGGTACGTGCGTTCTACCAGCGGCGGCGAGCGTGTGTTCGCGGAAGCAGCCGAGTGTGACGTACGTCACACTTTAGGCTGAGGCTTGCGATCTAGGGCCTTGACCGCCTCGGGAGCGCAGGGGAGGTTCGACTGGTATGGCCACACCCGATCGGCCCAATGAATCCCCGGGTCTCCTCGACCGCCGCCAGCTGCTCGCGCTGGGCGGCGGTCTCGGCGTGGCATCGATGCTCGGCGCGTGCTCGACGCCGACGACCGGTGTCCGGCTGACCGCCGCCACGTCGGCTCAGTTGCTGTGCCGAGACGCGTGGGGCGCGCAGGCTGCCCGACCCGGTGGCAAGCCGCACACCATCACCCGCATGACCCTCCACCACGAGGCCGTCGTCCTCGGCGACAACCGCAACGCCCCGGGACGCCTCCGGCAGGACCAGCGATACCACCAAGACCAGAAGGGCTGGATCGACATCGCGTATCACGTCGGCGTCGACCGCGACGGCAACATCTACGAACTGCGAAGCACCGAAATCGCGGGGGACACCGCCACGGACTACAACACGACTGGCCATTTCCTGGTGCTGTGCGAAGGAGACTTCGATCAGGAGGCCGTGTCGGAGGCCCAGCTACACGGAGCGGCTGTCGCGTTCGCATGGGCCGTCCAGAATTTCCGCATCGCGACCGACACGCTGGCGGGCCATCGCGACCTGGCCCAGACGTCGTGCCCGGGCGCGAACCTGTATGCCCATCTCTCTTCAGGAGACCTCAAGCGGCGCATCAACGATCTGGTGTCCGCCGGCCCCGTCGATCTTCAGCGGTTCTGCGGACCCGACGCGGCCGCGAGAGTCGCGGCCATCGAGGCGGGGAGCTGACCGGCGACCGAGGTCTGGTCTTCCTGCTGAAACTACTTCTTGTCAGGTCCTGGCGGCATGGAACGCCGCGCCCCAGATGGCAACCCGCCCGCTTCGCGCGATGCCGGGAGCAATCGTACCGATTCGTCGATGGCGACGTGAACCGTTAGCCAGCTTGAGCTTAGTCGCTATTGATTTAAACAGTGACTTGGCGAAACCGCGACCGGCTCGGTCGTTTGAATCGTCCGGCACGGAAGCCGACACATGTATCGGAGTGCTCGGCGCCGCCCACTCCGGGCCGTCCACCTCGGAAATGCCAGCGTGCGCGACGGGAAAGTACTTCTCGATTCGGCCTCGCACCCATTCGAGTTGCTGAGCTGTAGTGGGAAACTCAGCCGCGAGTTTATCGTTCATAATCTCTTCAAGCGGCGTTCCCTACTTTATGGCGAACCTCGCAAGGTACTGCCACTTCTTGGAATAGTCGTATGGACCAAACACGTTCGGAGCGTCGATTGGAGCGATCGTGCAATTGACCGATCCCGCTCGGGTTGATCGGTAGACTTGAATCTTGCAGTCGTTCCTACCAAAGAAAGCTACGGACCCCAGACGCCCGCCTTCATCCACGTTGCCGTCGAACGAATCCAATTGAAACCCGAGTTGATCCAACAATGGTCCGACAGTCGACTGAACAGCAGTCAAGAACTCTGACCTCACTTCCGTGCAATCCTGACTCTCAACCAAGAAGACCCGAGTTGCCGATACCCGTACGACTGCGCGTTCTGCTTCAAAAATGTTATTTCTTTCGCGGAGAAAGAGTGTGGATCCAGAGCCAAAATTTCTTCGACGGAAGAGAACTGCCCACGATCGAGCACGTAGTCAATCCGAGCTGGTCCGCGCTCCATTTGGTTTCGTAAACATGACTCGTCCACCTGCCAGCAGAGTTCGTTGGCACGCTCGTCACTGAGTCCACGTCCCAGAGTGCCCCATACGTGGGGGCCCGTGTCCAAATAGATTCCACCATCGCGCCTGGCCGCTCCTATGTAACCGGCTTCCTGACCCTCATACTTACCCAGAACTACGCGGTTCGCATCAGCTCTTCTTGAAACCATTTACCGATCCATATCTCTGGAGCTCATCGGCGGTTATCCGACCGTACACACCCTGGACTAACGATTCGGCTCACCGCGAACATCGTAAAATTGCGTGCAGTGGCGCGAGCTGATGTCATAGCGCTTCCCCAATGTCGGGAAGTAGGGAAATATCTTCCGGCCGGCTGAATCTGCGAAATAGAGCGGCTAGTTCACGCACCCGGCGCTTCGCCCAAGCAATATCAAATTGACTCAGTACCTGGTACTCGTATTTGAAGCGTTCCGCGCGATCCCCCACCCGTTTGGCCGCCTGACTCGTAACTACGCCTTCGGTGTACCAGTAGAGAACATCATCGAGACTGCCAATACGATCGAAACCCAGCTTCCCTCGTTCGTAGAAGGTAAAGTGGTACGAACCGTCGTCGGCCCTGAAAATGTTCAGGCCGTCATTCGTTAGGAATCCGACCGGCATGGAACGGACTCCGAGCTTGTCGGACAAGCTATCTATCTCACTTTGAAGTTCAGCAGATTTATCGTCCAAGGCGTGGTCCATATTCATCCAGGATTCCCCCGTCAACGAGTTCCTTGACATTCACTTCCACACCATCCGGGCCCAGAATCATGTATTGAAGGCTGCCAGGTGAGGGTGTCTGCCCGTACCACGGTTCCACTGGTCCTTCTACGATTTGCCAGCCCGGCGGCAGTGGCTCTCCGGTGACCATATATCGCTTGTAATCCCCGCCAACCGATTCTGGCGCAAGCGACCGATCTGCGAAAGCAGTGCCATCCGGTGAAAGATAGCGGCCATATTCCGAACCGAACCTGTCGATGATGGTGCCCTCCGGGAGGTGCGCGGGCTGCGGAACAAAGCCTGGCGGAAACCCATCATTCAAAGGGTAGGTGCGGGCTCCCGGGGTACCGAACTGCGACGCGAACTCATCCCATGGCATTCCGCCGGTCGGGTCCCAACCTCGCACAACCGCTAAGGGTGCGCCGCCCGGGGTGACGGTTTCTGCGGGGAGCCCTGCTTCCACCATGGCCCCTTCCCCGCCGAAGATCAGACCGGGCAACGCAAAGGCACCGTCGGAGGCCTTGCCACCGAAGTAGTAGGCCGGGCTTGGTGAGTCCAGCATGTTCTTGACTTCACCGAACGCGGTGCCGACCGGGTTAACGGTCGTCTCGACGGTGCCCTTGAGCATCTGCTGCCATGACTCGAGCACGCCGGGTGCTCCCGGGCCTCCGACCCCGAGGAGGTTGTGGATGCCCTGTTCGGTGGCGAACCAGCGGTCGGCGAATCCTTCGCCGAATCCCGGCGGTGATACCGGCTTCGGCTCGGGCGGAACGTAATTCGGCATCCCGTTGTCGATCCACTGCTGGGTGCGGCCCACGATGTCATTCAGGCGGGCCTCGATCTGTTCCGGCGGAACGCCATCGCGGATCATGGATGGGCGGGCCATCGCCTTGAAGCTCTCCACGTCAGCGGGTTTGAGCTGTGGCGGCGGCCCGGGTACGACGGGTTGATGAAGCCGGCTCAAGAGGTCCGGCAGGCTGCCCGGCTGCGGCTGGTCGCCCTGGCCAGTCCCCGGCTGCTTGCCGTTGGGCAGCAACATGTCCTGCAGCGACGGGGGTTTGCCCGTAGTGCCGGCCGCCGGAGCGGGCGCGTCGGACGGCGGGCCGTCACCGGCCGCGGGGTCCGCGGCGCCATCGGGCAACAGCATGTCTTCCAGCGACCGTGGGTGGCGTACTCCGCCGGGCTTGGGCCGGCCTTGCTGCGGCGGCGGGCCACCGGTCGGCGGACGTCCGCCGGCATCCAACGGGACCTCGCTTACGGCGGCGCGGATGGCGGCGGCCAGCTCGTGGTCGGCGGCCTCGGCGTGCGCCTTCAACAGAATCAGCCGGTCCTGCAGCACCTGCTGCTGCGCGGCGAACTCCAACGTGTCGCGCCCAATCCAGGTGTCGCCCACATCTATTCGCCAGTCGGGCGTGATCTTCCAGCCCTTGGCATCAGCGGCCCGCTCGATGTCGGCCAGCTCGTTCTTGCAGGCGCGCACGTCGGCCTCGGCGCGTGACACCGCCCCGGCCACCTGCCTGGACTCCTGACCATCGGCCTCGATGTCGCGGCGCGCCTTGCCCAGGTCGGCGCGAAATGCGTCGCCGGCCTCCCCGTCCCAGCCGCCGAGCACGGTGTGGACCTGCTGCAGGTTGTCGCCCAACCGCTGCAAGGTGCTGGCGCGCCCGTTGGCCGTCTCGAACACCTGCTGTATTGCGCCGAGATCCCACCGCTTGACGTCATTCGGGGTCAACGGCCCCACGCGCTACCCCTAGTCCCGCAGCGACCTGAAAGCTCGCGCCGAGTCGTCCTCGTTGGTGGCATAGCCGAAGATCGCCTCGGCGACGTGCGACCCCAACCCGTCCACCCGCAGCTGGTGTTGGTCGTGGCGGATCTCCCACCGCGCCGCCAGCTCGGCCAGCGCCAGCTGCGAGGATCCGACCCAGCCCGGCGCGGCCCCCGCAATCCCCTCCTCGTGGCTGAGGAATTCGACGGCGGCCTGACCGATCGCGTTGAACATGTCGTTGCTGCCGACGTGCAGTGCGACGGGATCGACCTTGAACCCACCGGTCACGATGGCCCCCCTTCGGCTACCGGCATTGCGTCCCGAATTTTAGCCCGTTGCCGTGACCCGCGCCCTTCACCTTCGAGGGTTCAGCCCTGCCTCACCACGGCCGCGGGCAAAGTGATGTTCCCGCTCGCCGGATCCAGGCAGCCGCCGCCCTTGACGTTGCCCCCCGAGTGCGCGCAGCAGTAGTCGTTGCCCTGACCCAGGTTCGTGATGCAGAACTGGTAGAACTGCTGGTTGAAGTCGGCGCGCGCGGTGGCCGGCGCTACGAACGGACTGGCTACAAACGCAAGTGCGGCACTCAAAAGGATGGCACGCAGCGTCCTGGGCCGAGTAATCATCGAAAGGCTCCTTCCGTGTGGTCATGCCGCCGGCATGCGCGGCTCGGCGGGCTGGCTGCCGTTCACCGTCTGCACCGTGGGTTTGATCGGCGGGACGGTGCCGTCGCCGGGGACCTTCATCGCACACAGCGCGATGCTGCGGCCAACCTCCGTGTACGCAGCGAACTGCCCCTCGGAAAACCATTGGTCAGATGTGTTGTCGTGGGGGAACTCTGCGCCACCGTGCTCCGCGGCGTAGGTCAAAACCCAATCGGGCAGCTCCTGCCACAACACCGCTTTGGCAACGATCAGCCATCCGGTTCTGGCGTCCTCCGTTTCGATTCCTGCTGCTTCGGGATAGGTGATCCTTCCCCTTGCGACAGCGCATTTGGTGACGCGGGCGTTGAGGCTGCAAAACGCGTTAGTATCGCCGAACTGATCGCCGGATCCCGGCGCGAGATTTTCCACACCGAACGGTCCGCCGTTTTCCATGGTGATCTCAACGCCGAGTTCGAATCTGGCGAGCCTGATTGCGTCGGACAGACCGGACAGCAACGGAGGACAGTCGCCGCTGCTGTCGATGCAGTAGATCAGTCGACACCGCCGACGCAGGGCCTCGACGAGGCCAAGGTTTTCGTAGTGTCCGCCGTCGGTGACTTGAACGAGTCGCGCGTCGAACTTATTGATCCCTAACAGCTCTCGGTAGAAGTACCCGGCTCCCCGCACCGAAGGCAGCGCCTTGGGGAACGAAGGGTCGGCAGCGTTGAGCTGAATGTTCCTCACGAAAAGTGGGTTGGGCAGCCAGGTTCCCAGCCGGGCGCCGGACAGCGCCAGCAGCGACTGAATGCCTTGGCCCTGCCTTCCCATCGCCGAGGCGAACGCCGCTCCGCTCACCGCGATCGCTGCTTGTACGGTGAGGTCGCGCTGAATGCGCGGGGGTGATGCGTGGCGAAGTTCCTCAGTCTTGAGCCAGCCGAGGGCCGGCCCGCCAACGTAATCGGCAGTCATGACGAACGACACGGCATTGAGGCCAGGTGCCGGCCGGATGTCACCATCAGAGATGGCGGCGGCTGCGGCAAACACGAATTTCGGACCACCGGTCTGAGTCTTGCCGTACTGGTCAAGCCAGGTCGACTCGCAGGCCTCGTACTCCACGGCCTTACCGCGCAGTCGTCGGACGGCGAACGCGTGCGCCAATCGTTGCCGATAGAACGGATGCAGGCTCAGCGAGGTCACATCAAAGCTGCTCAGCAGCAGCGCAATCAGCGCAATCAGACCGAGGTATAGGCACTGAACGTCGGACGTCAAAGGCTGGCGACTGCGCGTCGGATTGGCGATCGCATGCTGGATCTCCAGGTTGAAGACGTAGCCGGCGACGGTGCCGAGCAGCAGCAGCCACGCGACGAGCAGCACGCCTAACGTCAACACGACCAGGGCGAGGCGCACGACTCCCGACGGAACCAATTTCAGCCACCGCGAGGGATTCACCGGGCTGTCCTTCTTCGACGTCATCGACAGCAGCGTCGTCGAGAACTGCAGGGTTACGACCGCCGCGATGCCGCCGATCGCCCCCACCGGCCCCTTGTCCGGTCGCTGCAAACACAGCCACATCAGCGCGGGCCCCGCAACGCTGAGGCCGAATACCAGCATCGCCAACAACGCGGCCCTGCGGCCCCACTGGCCGAAAAAGTTTTGGCACTTGGTGCTTACTGGCGACGCGGAGGCCCACTCGCAGATCAGACCGAGGACGATGCAGGCGATCACTGCCGCAACGGGAACCGCGATGGCCGCCAACGCCGCTGCCGGGCGCGCGTGAAGCGCTTCGATCTCCACCCGCGGGTGCCCAACCGGGCTGGACGGCGGTAAGTCACCCCGGTAGGGGACCACCGCGCGGAACGGAAAATAGTTGACGAACATGCCCAGCAGCCAGCCCATAATGACGGCCGATGACGCCAGGATGAGCAGCGACGCCAAAAGGTTCTTGAAAACCTCGGCGAGCGCCCGCAGGAGCGCGAGCGGCGAATCAGCGAGGTAGTCGCAGCGGCGGCGCAGGTAGTCGAATTCGACCGAGCCCGGGCTGAAGCGCTCAGATAGTCGCGCGATCGCGCCACCGACCCGGCGGCCACGCGTTGGCTCAGGTTGGACGCTGAGGACGCGCGCGCCGGCGCTGAACCCGCCCCCCGACACCGAGATCACATAGTCGAAATCGTCCAGCGCCGGTCCCGGTGGCCACGCGTCTGCGACGGCGCCTCGGGGAAAGGCGAGCTGCTGCATTGCGCCCATCGCCACGCAAGCAGAGCGGATTCCGCCGCCGGACAGACACAGCGCCGTTGGCGTCGGTGCGGAGCCGTCATCGCGACGGCCGCCCGCGCCATTGCCGTCGGGTACGTAATAGGCCCGACGCCAGGCCGCCTCGACATCACCCTCCTCCGGTTCCGGCCCGGGCTCCGGCAACGCGTCGTCCCACCAGTTTTGGCCCGTGTGTCGCCGCCGGTACCTGCTCATGCGCCAGTGCGACAGCCCGACCCGGATCACCGAGAAAAAAGCTGCCGGTGCCGCCGTCACGGCCACGACGAGTGCGCACCATTTCACGGTTGCCATCGCTGGGGGCGCATAAATCCAGATCGCGCTCGGCACTCGGGCGAGCAACCCCCCCGGCGTCCGGTGCAGAACGCAGTAAATCAATACGTCCTCGAGTATGTGTGCGACCGTGGCGACCACCGCCGCCGCAAGGATGTAACGGCTCAGCTTCTTGCCGGACTCGGAGAACGCCAGATACTTGAAGACCAGGGCACAGACAATGAGCGCCAGGCAATAACCGGGGATCACCAAGCAATCGAAGCGCAGGGCGTCGGTCAGCGCCTTTGCCACGAAGGCAGGTATTCCCTTCCAGATGAAGTCTGGATTCTTGCTGAAGATCACGGTGAAGAGGTATTCCGCGTCGGCCCTCCCCCAGTACGCGACGAACAGGTATGCGCCCACACCGATCAGGATTGCGCTTGGAATGCCGAGCCACCAACGAAATCGTTTCGGCACGATGTCGCGTAAGCATGCCGCCGCGGTCGTGATGACTTGGCCAGTCGGCCTGTCGTGCATAGTCTTCGAGCCTTGGGCGTCCATGACAACCCCTTCGCATCGCTGACGACGTTATGTGCTTCGTCTCGCTCGTTACGATTCCGCCGCGGATGCGGGGCCAGCTAGAGTAGTTGACTACTTGAGTCCTTGCGCTCCCGCGCGCGAAGCTCGGTGGCGGATCCGCTGCCAGGGTTCATCGCTTCCCCGGCTGCGCGTGTGGCGCTGCGATAGTCGCGTTTAAGGGGCGTTCGAGGTAAAGGCAGCCGGCCGCTTACGGGACTGCCGGGAATCGCTCGTTGCGTCAGGCCGCGATACCGAGTTGCTGGTCGATCTGCGGCCAGGACAGCGGGCCGAGGGGAGTAAGCAACACCCAGTCGTGAATGCCTCCGTAGTTGAATTCGAAACCCATCGGGGCCCCTTGGGCTACGGCTAATTGCTGGAGGGCGAACGCCGATGCCTCGAGTGGATCCAGCGAGCCCGAGTAGACATACGTCGGCGGAAGTCCCCTCAGCGACCCATACAGGGGGCTCACCTCGGGGTTGGTCAGCGGAAGACCGCCCGCCCACACCTTGCCGATCTGCCCCCCGGTCGACGCCAGGTCCAGCCACGGAGACACCAACACGATGGAATGCGGGACCGGGCCAAGCGGGTTCGTCTGCACCATGTACTGGACGGCCGCCAGTGCGAGGTTGCCGCCCGCGGAGTCGCCCATCACGCTGACGTGCGAGGACCCGTGTAGAGCGATTTCCGAGGAGATGAGGCCGGCCATTTGGGGTACCACCGTGCCGGCGGTACCCCCTTGCTGCACCAACGGGTAGATCGGCACTTCGAAGGTTGCGCCGGTCTGGTAGGCCGTCACCGTGTACTGCAGCCAATGAAAGATTGACGGCGGAAAAATAAACGCGCCACCGTGAATGGCGACCACGTAATCGCCGGTGGGGTGCGCCGGCGTGATCTGCACGACGGGCATCCCGTTATAGGTGGTGTGCTGGACCGTCTCGCCGAGCAGCAACGGCAACAACCGCGGCGGGCTGTTGCTGATGCCTATCCCGAGTAGCGGATTGTCACCCGTAAGCAGAGCTAGGAGGGGAGAACCCGGCTCGGAAAAGAGGAAATTGAGTTCGTTGCTGACCTCGGCGCCCAGTGTGGTGGGGAGCTGCTGAACTTCCTGCTGGACACCGAGCAACGACTGCTCGATGCTCGCCAACGGCGAAGCGTTCGCCGCCTCGGCGGCGGCATACGCCCCGCCCGCGCCGGTCAGTGCCCGCACAAACTGCCCGTGAAAAGCCGCAGCTTGTGCGCTCAGTGCCTGATAGCCCTGGCCGTGGGCGGAAAACAGCGCCGCGATCGCCACGGACACCTCGTCCTCGGCCGCGGCCACCACTCCGGTGGTGGCGCCCGCCATGGCCTGGTGTGCCGTCTCGACCGCCGAACCAACCGAAGCCACGTTCGTGGCGGCGGCGGACATCAACTCGGGCAACGCAACAAGATACGACACCGCGCCACTCCCACCGTCTCGGGGCAACCTCCCGAGTTGCCCAGCCAACACCGATCGCCGAGTAGCCGGAGCTTATGCCCGCGGCGCGGAAACGGGTAGCAGTTCCCAAAAACTGCCTGACTGGAGATGCGAAATGGGGCATGCCGCATGCGACGGCCCTAGACGCGGCCTGGGCGTGTGGCCCCTCTAGGGCCGTGACCACAAATTTTTGTGGAGCTGCCGGGAATCGAAAACGGTGCAAAAACGCAGGAAATCGCCGCTACCTGCGGAAACCGGTCAGCGTAGAAACCTTTTCCTACATCTAGCGACAGGCAGCGACCTGTGGAAACACGACCGCCGTTTGTCAATGACAAACTGGGGTCGCTTGGGCCGGACCGCCACCAGCAAATACTCCAATACAATCGGCGGTACAAAGGGTTAGAACACGAATCCCGTCTTCAACACCAAGCGATTCCGAACCCGGCAAAATGTGCACGCGTGAGGCGTTGCGACTTCAGGTGGGCGATCGGCGTGGTCTGCGCGATCACTATCGCGGTGGCCGCCACCCTGCTGACCGGGCTGCGCATCGAGCCCACAGGACTAGCCGCCGTCTGGCGCTGGCTATGTTCGCCCGGCCGCAAGGGCTGGGCAACGATCGTCCAACTCGTTGGGACGATCGTCACCGCAACCGGGCTGGCGTTCGCGTGGCTGCGGGCGAAGTACCGCACCGACTTCGCAGGGCTGTTGAAGCTGCTGTTGAAGCTGCTGCGGAAGTGGATCCGGCGACTCATTTGCGGGCCGGCGCCGATGGTCATCAAGGCGGAAAGCGCCCAATCGAAATTCACCCCGGGCATCCCGATTGTCTACAAGACGTATCCCATCAACAAAAACCTGACAACAAAAGAAAACCTCCAGAAACTCGCAGACTTGGTTAACGAATACATCCCGAAGTTTGAGACTGACCTCACCGCTCTCCGCATCGAGATCACCCAGGTACGCGCGCACGCGTCGGGCTTGGCCGCCGATACCCTGCGACACCTGCAGGACCAAATCGCCGAACTACGCCGCGACATCGACGCAAAACAAGTTCTCGACTTGAGGTGGGCCAGCGTCGGCCTTGTGATCACCGGGATAGGTATCGCGCTGGGCTACGGGACCTAAGTGCAACCGCAACCACTGGTTCCGGCCAACGTCAGACCGGCTCCCAGCGCCACCCGTCGTTGTTCGCGCACTGAATGCGCTCGCCATCGCCTGCCACCCCGGTCGCTCCGTGGTCGCGAGCCCGGCAAAACTCGCCCGGTTCGTAGCAGTTGCCGGAATTCGTCGTCGGGTAGCAGTTCGATGGCGAGAGCGGCGGCGACCCCGAGGCCCCACCCGGAACCGAGATAAGCGCGGCCGTGAGTGCCACGACGCTGAGCAAGGGTTTCATGCGCTGAGTATCGCGCCAGGTGAAACGACTTCAGCTGAAAATCTGCACTCTGGAATTAGTCCAAAGCGGTTTGTACTTATTGTTGGAACGGGCAGCAAAATCCTTCAAGACACTTAAATACAAGGGGCGATACAACAGGGCCCGGCAACACGGCCCGCCGGTGCCCGGTTTCGGGGCACGGAGGCCTATCTTCGCCGACTTCGGGTTAGCCGGAACCACCGATATGGCTGCGCACCTGCATTAAGCCCGGTAACCCCTTGACGCCGCTTGCCTGCCTGGTTCACTTCGTGACGTGACCAACATGCACAGGACATCCAGCGACGACCCCCAACCATCACCGTGGCTAATCGTTACCGGCATTGTCGCCGCTCTTGCCCTGGTGTTCTTACTCGGTGTAGGCGCCGGACGAGAGTGGGGCGCAGAACAGTGGGGGCCCGTTGCGGCATGGCTATCAGGTGCTGTGACCTTGGCCGCCGTAGTTGTCGCACTGCGGCAGGCCGCCCTTGCACGGCAAGAGTCGATGCACTTGGAAATTGCCCGGCTAGTCGACCATGAAGCTGGCAGGCGACGAGAATGCATAAAAGCGCTCGGCGATTTATGGGCGGCTCTTTCCAAGGTAAGTTTCGAATTTTCCGTGTTCGAACACAATATTTACAATATGCCGGAGAATTTCGACCCGAAGAGGATACGCCTCCCAGAAGATGTGCCGCCGGGCGGTCACGTCGGCGAGCTGTACAGCGACGAGTTTATCCGTGAAACTGGAAAGTTTTACGCTAGATGGGTAGGTATTATTCAGCCGCCGTTATTCTCTGCTCTCGCAATACTTCACGGCACCGAATTGTTCGAAGAGATAAATGAGATTAGCGATATGTTGGTGAAGCTGGCCACCGAAGATAGCGAGGGGACTTTTATCGACATGGGAAATAAGATTAAGAGCGGCAAAAGACCAGACGTCAGAACTTTTAGCAACAGATTTGGCGCAGTTTACGCTCGGTCGGAGAAGCATCTCCGGCTGGTGCGAGAGCACTTCAGCTTGAAGCGTGAGGATATCGAGCGCACTGTACGCGAAGACTTCCGCCGGCCGGGGCCAACACGGTCGGGATGGCCGCCCCCTCACACACAGCGCTGTTGACGTGCCCGTGCGGTTCCGCAGCACGCCAGCATCGTTGGATCAACCAATGATTGCCGCCCCTTAGAACTTGAACGGGATCGCCCGGAAGTCGTTGCCCCACGGTTGGCCGGCCGCGTCGGTGGGACTACCCGACGAGTCATGCCACGTACCCGACCGGTACCGCCAGCCGGCATCGACCATCGCGTCGGTTTTGGCCCGCTCCACGATCAACTCCCCCAGCGCGTTGCGCAACGGGTCATCCGGCACCGGCGACCAGTCCGCCGAAGGCGGCCGCCACCCCGCAACCGACGACGCAGGCCGAGGCCCCGGCGCCGCGCTGAACTTGCCGAACAACGCCCGCTGCTCTTCGTCCGCGTAGCCGCCGTCCACCGCCTCGCGGGCCTCCCGGTATGTGGCCAGAATATGTCGCACCGACGACCGCGACGCGTCCAGCGCCTTGGCGATGGTCCGCGACGATTCACCACGGGCATCCCGGTGCACAACCGAACGCGCCAACCACACAAATTCGTCAGGACTACGCCGCCGACGCGGCGTGACCTCACCTCGTGATCCCATCGGTATTCCACCCCCTTCTGGGCCATACAACCCATTTACACAAGTATCTATGGCCCACCCACAAAAACCCGGTAACCAGGCCACGAGGGGGATTCAGGGGCCCAAACGGAGCGGGCCACCGGGGCCGGGGAGAACCCTCTCCGCCCCCGGCAACCACTGCGTTTGCTGGCCTTTGTAAGCACTACGGTACTAGCTGTTCAACCCCCTGTAACGCGTAATGCGGTGTTTGCTCCAGGCGGGCAACGTGGGCTTACGGGTGGTCAGCGAGATTTGTTGTGCCCCTTAGTTATTTGGCGCAGGCAGTGTTTGGTTGGGGTGGTGGTTTGCGGTTGGGCGCACTGCCGGCGGGAGGTGGGTTGCGGCGGGCGGCGTCGGCGGCCCTATCCGGACGACACGACACCGTTCCCGCGGCGATTTACCCCGACCTGTCGCCGCCCGGACCTAAGGTGAAAACAAAAGCAGGGCTTGGAAGTACCCGAGAGGGACCGGTCTGTGAGTATCAACAACGAGGACGCTATGCGTGCCCGGCTCGATGAAGAACGCCGCGCGGAGCGAGAAGGCCGGGTCTGCTACTGCGGACATCTCGGCACACATCATGTCGATTGGGAATGGAATTGGTATGGCGCTGCGGTCGGAGAGTGCGGCCATGCGGACTGCGACTGTCTGAAGTACAGATACGATATGTCTGCCGCGGCGGAGATGCGGAGTCGCTGGCAGGAGGAAAACCGGCTTGCGCTGGCGATGGGCGCGGAGGAGAAGCGCCCCAAGGGGACGCGGCGGCGCGGCAGGGTTGATAGTGCGATGCGGGGTGCGCTGCACGAGCTTGGCGGGAATCCGGGCGACCTGCGGTAAAGCGCCCCGAAAGTTCATCAGCGCGAAGGCTTCCCCAATACCGCCTGACATGGGCGCTTTGGCTGACGAAACGCACAGCGATTCGCCTTCGGCACAGTCCAACCCTCAGGGCATAATCGAGGCAGCTTGTGACCAGATGCTGCGGAGGCAACGAATGACAATGGTGCAATGGAGGGTCAATTTTGACGACAGCTCCCAGGACGGTGTTAATCGCGAGTGGGAAGCCCGCAAGCATGACTTCTTGATGCGATATGACAAGGCTCGGCTCCGGGAGCTTGCGAGTGATGCGCCCGAGGCAGCGTCCGCTATTCGCGAGATGATCGGAGAGGCTGCCAGCATTCAGAGGGCGACCAGACACTGAGCGCGGCCCCTGCCCAAGCCTATGGTTAACGTCTGGGTCGCCGGAGAGGCGCCTGCTCCAATCATTATTCAGCCGCCTTCTCCAACCTTCATCCAGCAGTATGGGCCTCTTATCGCTGCCCTGATAGCACTCGGAGGCGTATTGGCCACGTTGCTGTCTACTGCCAGACGAGAACGGGTAAAAGATAGGAACAGTCGCGAGGATGATTACCGAAAAGATGCGCGAGCATCGGTCTCGGCTGTGCTCACCGCTGCGGCGGAATTCGAGCGCCACGGACGGGTGCTGAGCGAGCAATGGCGTTGGATTCGAATGGGCTATACAAGAGCGACGCAACTTGCGGACGCTACAGAATTGGCCATGAAGGATCTCCAACAGAAAGTTATTGCCGCCTCCGTATTGGTCGCAGAAATCGAATTACAGTCATCGCTGCACAATTTCCGAACCGCCTTCGACCATGCAGCATCCGTTATTCACGATGCGGTCGATTCATTCTGGGAGGGAATGCCCGCTAAGAAGTCGTCGGCCGTCCGCGAGGACGCGTGGACTCAATACGGAGAATGCTGCGGGGCCATGGTCGCGGTAACTTCACAACTCTTGAGTCCTACAGTCAGATCTAGCGACTGTTAGGACGCCCAGTAGTCTCCGCAAGTGCGAGGTTATTGTCGCCTAGACTTCGCGTCCAGCCGTTCGAACGCGCAAGACGCGGAGGACGCCGCCATCCTTGTTCTATCGCCGGGTGCGGTGTATACCGCGCGCCGTAGACTCTGAGGGCCTACCTCTTGTGAAGAGTCATTTCTTCCGGCGTTTTCGCTTCGTTGTCCGCTTCGGCTGCTGGCGTTGGCCGCGCCGTTCACTGCGGTTACCTTCTCCGTTGGGCGGCCCGAATAGTTTGCGGTATCCCTCGGTGTTTATACCCATCTCCTCGAACCATTCCTTATAAGCTTCAGCGGCTTTCATGTACGCGTCTTTGATATCCGCGTTGCGCTCGTTGATCTCCTTCACAAACCAGTTGAAGAAGGCGGCGGCGGTGTTGACGTAGCTTTCGATCACAGGGCCTACCTGACTTTTATCACCGTTGCGGGTTTGGCGACTTCGTAAAGCTCTGACCTGGCGGTTGAGTGTTCTCCTGGTGCGGATTTGTGCACTAGGGCTGGCCTCGTAGGGTGCCTTGGTGGCGTATGTGCGCACGGTGAAGACCTCCTCGGGTGCCACGGCGGTGCAGATCGTGTGGTCGACGCGGCGTGGGTCACGCAAGATCGAGCACCTGGGCTCGGCCCATGACGTTGCGGGGGTGGCCGCGCTGAAGGCTGCGGCTGCTCAGCGGCTGGCCGCCGGGCAGGCCCAGTTGGATCTTGGGCTGGCGGCGCGCTCGCAGTCCGAGCCGTTGCCGATCACCTCTTCGAAGGCCGCTCATCTGTGGGATGCACTGTGTGCTGCCTACGAGATCCTCGGGTTCGACGAGGCTGCCGACGGCGATGCGGCGTTTCGCCAGCTGGTGCTCGCACGGATCATTGAGCCGACCAGCAAGGCCGATTCCCTGCGCGTCATCGAGGAGACCGGCATCGCGCCGGTGTCGTATCCGACGCTCAACCGCCGGCTGCCGGTGTTCGCCAAACCCAGTTTCCGGCAAGCGCTTTCGGCCATGTGTGCTTCTCATGCCCGGTTGGGCCGGGCCAGCTTGGTGCTCTACGACGTGACCACCCTGCACTTTGAGACCGACGCAGGTGACGGTTTCCGTGAGCCCGGGTTTTCAAAGGAGCGCCGCCTCGATCCGCAGATCACTCTCGGACTGCTCACCGATGCCACCGGGTTCCCGCTGACGGTGGCAGCCTTCGAAGGCAACAAGGCCGAGACGGCGACGATGGTGCCGGTGATCAACGCGTTCAAGACCGCCCACCAGCTCAGCGATGTCACCGTGGTCGCTGACGCCGGAATGATCTCTGAAGCCAATCAGGTGGCTCTTCAGGCCGCGGGGTTGTCGTTCATCCTGGGCGCCCGCATCCCGTATCTGCCCGATGTGGTGCGCGAATGGCGCAACAAACACCCCGACGACGCGATCCCCGATGGGCTGGTGGTGACCCAGCCCTGGCCATCGACCTCCACGGAGAAGACCCGGGGCATCCCGGATCGGGTGACCCACTACCAGTACCGCCACGACCGAGCCCGGCGCACCCTGCGGGGTATTGACGAACAAGTCCGCAAGGCCGAACGTGCCGTTGACGGGCACGCCCCGGTCAAACGAAACCGCTACATCCAACTCTCGGGAGCGACAAAGTCGGTGAACCGGACGTTGGAAGCCAAGTCCCGCGCACTGGCCGGATGGAAGGGCTACACCACCAACCTCACCGGACAACCCGCGGCGTTCGTCATCAACGCCTACCACCAGCTGTGGCGCGTCGAGAAGAGCTTTCGGATGTCCAAGCACGACCTACAAGCCCGACCGATCTACCACCGCACCCGCGACTCCATCGAGGCGCACCTGAGCGTGGTGTTCGCCGCAATGGCCGTATCCCATTGGATAGAGCACCAAACCGGTTGGAGCATCAAGAAATTCGTCCGCAACGCCCGGCGCTACCGCACCGTCACCATCCAAGCCGGCAGCCACACGCTGACCGCCGCCGAACCACCGCCGGCCGACCTCGCCGAAGTCCTCGCCACAATCCACGGCCTACGTGCGCACTAGCCTGATAAAAGTCAGGTTATACCCATCTCCTCGAACCATTCCTTATAAGCTTCAGCGGCTTTCATGTACGCGTCTTTGATATCCGCGTTGCGCTCGTTGATCTCCTTCACAAACCAGTTGAAGAAGGCGGCGGCGGTGTTGACGTAGCTTTCGATCACAGGGCCTAGGTCGAAATGCTCGTCTTTCGCCCGCAGGTACTCCTTCGCCGGGGCGGTCCATTTCTTCCACTTCAGCAGCTCGTCCCTGTCGAGGGTGAGCCTATTGATGAGTACGCTCGGTCGCCCGCGCCCTCCGCTGAATGTGGTGCTGACCCGCGGCAACGGAACTGACCGGTGTGTGCAGTAATTACGCAGCTCGGTCATGAACTCTGCTTCACCGGTTTCGAAAGACGCCTTGCGGTGTTCGGTGTATTCGCCCGTCTCGAACTTCGACCCATCACCCCAGCAGTGCCTCATGACTACGCGCTGTGCCTCAATCAGCGAGTACACAGACGTTAAATAGTTGTGAAGGAAGCGCACCAGTTCCTTTTCGAACTCGTCATCGACGTCCTGCGCGAAGTGGCGGCGATTTCTCATAAATTGGTCGGCGTGACGTGCCAACTCCTCGGCGTTTTTATACATTACGTGCCCGGAGCGACCGAGCGCAGCAAGGTCCAGGTTCAACCGGTATCCGGGCATCGCCTGCAGCTCGGCCATGCGTTTGTCTCGCTCGATGCCGAACGGGCTAGTCCAGCTCTCTACTACCGTCGGTTCGTCGGCCTCGTTTTCGACGGTGTCGCCTTGACCACTCATGTCGCTATCGTGCCAGCCGAGAGCGAGGCACGGGGACGGCGGCGGGGACGCAAGTGAGAGCGCAAAGGTCGCCACGCATTGATACCTCAACCCATAGCATCGGCGCGGCCCGGTCGTGCTATCAAGCGCACCTACTTACAAGCAGCGCGACTGAAATACTATGTCCTATAACATAATCAGGTCAAATTGACGTTGCAACATCCGAAGCCGCGCAGCTCCCCTGAGTCGAAATTAACTGCGTACCAGTCAATTTGACGATCTCAGCACTTGTTAGCAAACACACTAAGGCGTAGAATTAGTCTAGTCGAAGGTGGCAATTTGCCTGTTCAAACGCTTGATTGGAGAACCTCGTGATTTTTACTCTAGCAATCTCTGTGGGTGGCGCTATTGTTGCTGCGGCGGCAGTGCTGGAGGGTGTTGTACGCATGATGCGCGCCGGGAAGTGAGCGCCGTCGACGCGGCGCGACACGCCGACAAGCGCGGCTTCGAAAGCGTTGTCACCGCCGTAATTGTCGTGAACTCGGCGCTGTTGGTCTGGGGCGTGGTCGCCCACGATGACGTTGCTGAGCACCTCGAAACGGGTTGTCTGGTGTTTTTCGTTGGGGAACTGGTGGTGCGGCTGCGGCGGAATGGCTGGAACGCTGCCCGGTTTGTCCGGAGCCCGTGGGTGGTGTTCGACGCGATCGTGATCGCGCTGGCCCTGGCACCAACGCTGGTCGGCGCCGACGCCACACTCTTGAGGCTGGCGCGGCTGTCGAGGTTGGTGCACTGGCTGCGGCACGTCAGCCACTTTCGGGCGGTGCGGCTGTTGACCGGGCCGGCGCACTGAGATCGGTCGGTTCAACGGCGGCGGTGAACCCCTCCGAGTTTCAATTCCCGCTACGATCACCCCGTGTCGCTTGTCCGTGAAGTCGCCGTAGGAGTCGTCTCCAGCCTGATCACCTCCGGGATTCTTGCCGGATGGGGCGTGCTCGCCGGGCATTGGCATGTCGTCGTCGCACGCTCTCACGGCAACCAAATCGCCGCCGCGCTCGAAGTTGTGTGGTACGTCCTCATCCTGGCAACGGGCTTGTTTTTCGCCTACGCATTTGTACTCGCGGTGAGCAAGCCCGACAGGTTCAAGTTCTCGGAAGGCCGCGCTGCGAAGATCGCCACCCTCCTCACCGTTTTATTCGGCGCCGCCGGCATGACGATCAACGGCGGGCGGAACCTGTGGGTGCTGTTCACCGACCCGTCCGGCGCAATGTGGATGCCTGGTGTATTCACATAAGCATTGCCAGTTGCATTGCCTGCAACTGGAGAGCGTGACGGCGCAGGCCGCAGGCCCGACATCGCGGAAGACCATGCTGCAGTGGGAAACACTGGACCCGGACGCGACCTACTCTTTCGGGCGGTGGGGCACCGTCAGCGAAACCGTGGGCGCGCGGCACAAACACCACGCGTGGGGCGCGGCGCCGTTTAGGGCCTTCGGCGGCGACGAGATCATCGTTTCACCTTCAGCCGCGCCGCGATCTCGCCCACGTACTCGGTTTTCCAGTCCCCGCCGCGCTCTTCGAGCAGTTCCACCACAGCGCACGCCAAGGCACCCATCACCCCCGTTGCGCAACCGGCGCACCTGCACTCGTTCAACGTGAACCGGAACGCGTACTCGTCGTCGTTCGCGATCGCCAAACACAAACGCATCGCCCGGCTTTCGATCGCATCACGGTAAGGGTCCATCACGTCACCACGCCGGCGAACGGCGTCGAATACGGAAGCGGCGGAGTCTGCCAAGAAACATCCTCACCGCACGGTCCGCAGTAGTCATCTTCTAAGTCCTCGTCGTCGTCGTCAGGGTCGACCACCTCGTCCGGGTCGTAGTCGCTTACGTCGCTCCCGTGACGGGCGCGGTACTCGGCTAACACCGCGTTCACGTCCGCGACCGCAGCTTCGTATCCCCGCCGATAGGCCACATTCGCAAGCACGGACGCATTTCCCCCACGCAGATCCATGGGTACCGCCCCCAGACGGCGCACCTCCAGATTCTCGTCACCCCAACCACACTCGCCGGCCTCGAGCAGCGCGCGGTGATGCGTAGCGTCCGCGACGGAGGCGTGACACGCCACCCGCCGGCCCGTGTCCAAATCGACCAGGGACACGGGCGTACCCGCCGGGCACCCCACATCATCGGTGCGAATCGAAAGCCTCATCGTCACACCGGGATCCCAGCGTCGAGTTTCTGGCGGCGTTTCCAGTCGACGCAGCGCATGCAACGCTTGCACTTCACGTTGCATAGGTCGCCGCCAACCGATTCATCGTAGTGCTTCGAGTTGCCCTGGCAGCTCTTCAACTGCGTCAGCATTCGAGTAATCGGCAATCGGTGAGAGCGGAATTCGCGGATCGATTCGTCGGTCATTCCTTAACTCCGCGTCCTACAAACCCAGCTTTGAGCGGCTGAACGGTCCGGGAGGCCCGGACCGGATGATGTTGGACGGCAACGGCCCATCGACTTTGGACGCGTCCAAGTCCCCCGTCACATCCGTATACCCCTCGTCATGCGGATCGATCGGACTCGCGTCCGGATGCCAACTCGTGTCCGGGCCGGTGAACTGGCGCTGACCGTTACCCGGATCATGCACAAACGTAAACGGGGTGTCGTGCGGTGAACTCACCTGTCCTCCTTAAAGTTTAGGGATGGGGCGGGCGGTGAAAACGCGGGTGTCAGGCCCTTAAAACAGTCCCGCCCCATCCGGTCTCAGGGGCTTAGAATGTGGGCGCTGACAAACCGTCAATGACGACCACGCTCTGCGGATAGCGAGCCGCTGAAAAAGCCAAGTAGCTATAGACTTGCAGAAGGACAGTCAGGTTAGCGGCCTTAGTTTCTGGGAGAACCCTGGCCCTAATGCCCGACTCCCACAACACCAAATCGCTTGCGCGACATACATAAATCAAGTCCTCATTTCCGCTGGGACTAAAAGGCCCGTTCGTGACCGTGATGTTCGGGTCGGTCACGACGGGGAGGCCTTGAACGCTACCGACGACTTGTTGGGAGACAACAGCGGTTTCGAGGCCGGCGACGTTCCACGGCCCGTTTGAGGACGGGATGAACAGCGGGCGCCCGGTGGTGTCGAGCTGGGACAGCAACCAACCCCAGCGGCGGGGATGCATCACGATCACCTCGGGCGGCAAAAACCGTGTGGTGTGGATCGTTTGGATTGCGTTGGCCAACGCATTGTAAATCCCTTGCACGGTAAGGGCGTCGGCGGTAACGGTGTTGATACCGGGCGTGTAGTCGACGCCCAACACCTGACCGTTCGTGCCGGAGCCGTCCAAAACCTGCGTGTCCACGGCCGCCGCGTGAGCAGCAACTAGATCCCTGAACACGACGTCATCGAACGCTATCGGGCTCTGATCGATGAGCTGGATGGCGACACCCTGCTGACCGGCTATGGTGCGCACCGGTGCGTTGATGAACGTGTCCGTCAGGTCGGTGTCCGAAACGGTGGAGTTGTCCGAGGTTTGAACACCAACTGTGGTGCCGGACAACACCTTTGGAATGTTGATTGAGTCGGTCCCTCCGGGGAGGGGCTGTCGCTGAACAAGGTTCGCGAACGCGCGACCCGGACGAGCCAACTCGATGTATTGCTCCAGGAGCCAGGCAGGCGGGACCGCATAGCCTCCTTGAGAATCGGTGCGCGACAAGTCCCGCTGTTCCATGTAGGCCGGGTGCTGGGCGACGTCGCGGGCGTGGTCGGCCAAATTCCGGCGCGATTCGCCGTTGTCGTCCCAGCCGCAGTGCACGCGGACCAGGTCACGCAACCAGGATTTCCCACCCGGGCCACCCCGATCGTATTGGCGGTAAACAAGGGCAGGATCGTTAGCGTATTTATTCACTTCTGAACTCTTCGAGGGTTGGGGGTGGTTAAGTCGGTCGTGTAATGCGCGGGCTTCCGGCGTCCACGAATTGCCGTGAGCTCGGTTTTCCTGCGCCTGCAAATGCGCGATCCGTTTGTCCAGTTCGTCGAGGTCGGCGATGGCGATTTCTTCGGCGGGCATAAATGTTTCGCGGCCCGCTTTTTGCGCGGCTTCCAACATGCGTTGCAGCGCGATCCCTTGACGGGCGCGCTGTTCTCGTAGCCGAGTAATCAATTGGTTTTCGGCGGGCACTTGCAGCTCTTTCGCGGCGCACAAAAGGTGCGCCGATTATCGGGGCATCCGGCCTAATGCCGGTGAACTGCGGTTAAGCCTTTTAGGCGAACCGTGGGCGGAATTACCGCCGATCTCCGCGATGCTGCGTCGGCCCACAACCTAGGGGCGACTCCGCTTTTGCATAAGCAGGACCGATGTCAGCGTAAAAGGGGTTTGCCGTGTAATGAGGTTTGCGACACGCGGGCACAAAAAACCGCCCCGGAAGGTGAATTCCGGGGCGGGTACCTGGTTCAGATTTTTGGTGCTGCGCTTTCGGCTTCTCGAGCGCGCAGCTAGCTCTCAGTGGGACCGTCCGAATAGCCCTGGCCGTTTGTCAGTTTAGTCAGCGCCGCCGTTATTGTTCGCGCCCATTTTCGGGCGTTTCGTGCCCGTCTGGCGAGCACAGCTCGTTGAGCATCGCGTAAAGCCGCTCAAGTGCGGCCCCCCAATCGATGGGGCGGTGCGGATCCAATTTCTTCCCGGTGAGATTCACCTGGAACGGTTGGCCGTTTGAGCGGACATACTGGTTATGTTGGGCAGACATTAAATTACGTTTACAGGTCTATGGTGTTCAACCTGGATTGCAGGTAGTCGATATCTACTGGGTCCGCGACAACCCCCATTAGGGCAAATGCTTCGCGCACCGAGTGGCCTTCGGCATGCAGCGCGCGAAGACGTTCCCATTCATCGTCGGTCATCGGCGTTTCTGACCCCACTGTTCCCAAATCTGCCAGTCGTGACGCGCCTTTTCCGCGGTTTGTTCGCATGCGAGTTTCACGCCGGGGTCGTCCGGGTCGATCATCGATAAACGGCGGGCATCATTTTCAGTCAATTGCAATCTAGCCATTTAGCGAGGGTAGAACCGGTTTTCCGGTACCGGCGTGTAGGCGCGCTTAGGCGACGCCACCCCGTAGCGGCGGCGGCACCGGCGCCGGCGGCTGATGGATAACTAAACCGGCGTCGGCGGCCTCGACGCGCAACCACGACCCGGCGCAAATAATCGCGCGGACGGTTTCCCCGTCGTTGACGAATCGGGCGTGCCCAGCAGCATCGGTGATCACTTCATCGGCGGTGATGTCAATTTGTGAGCCGTCGCGCATGGTGGCGATCCACGTGGTCATAAGTCCTCGTCCTCGTCAAAGTCGTCGGAGGCCTCCCACTTGCAAGATTTGGCGCAGTCCACCACGAACGCGCCCGCGATGGCCTTCGCCGCCACGTCGGCACGCTCACGGGTGGCGTGGAAACTCGTGTGGGTGGTGTAGGTCGGCGGCGTGGACCAAATACAGGCATCCGGGCGGGTTCGGTGTTCGGTAGCAGTCCGTCCGGTCGGCCAGGGCTCGGGTCGTTCACGCAGCCGTCGGCGCGGCAATGCTTATGTCCCCACACGGTTCACCTAAATCCTTTACGCGGCGGCATCGCGGAGTCTCCCAAGGCACGGGCAGGCGCGGGGTGTGCCGCTGACGCGGTTGAGGCATTGCTGCATCGGGGCCGCGCCGCACACCGAGCAGGGCCGCGCGATGCACCCGGCGTAGGCGGGAGGCCAAAGGCGGCGGGGCCACCCGACCGTCTCAACCCATGCACAAGTCTGCATGAATTAACGGTAAGGCTTCCGCCACGCTTTCCGGTGATGATGTCCGGGCAAGTCCGGTAGGAAAATTAGTGAGCCCCCGCGAGGCCGACGAAAAACGAGTTGCGAGCAAGTCTTTTTGGCGCGCGGGGGCTTGCCCCCAACTGTAGCACCAAACACGCACATGCCCTAGCCCCGTAGGGGTATTTGGGTCGCCTTGCTATGGCCCCCCAGGGCTGGCCCCCTTTTTCCGCTCGCCGTCGCCATCTCCACGCCTCATAGCCCCTCGTCGGTTTTGACGAGCGGCTACCTGTTGGGGAACCCTGCGCGTTTTGTACACCAACGCGGTCGGCTCGCCTCCGGACTGGCGACTTAGTGTCCACGAGCACTCTGCGCGGCGCCGTATGAGGTACGCCGCCCAGTTCCGGACCACGGCTTGGTTTTACGACGGAGATCGTGGATAAGAACGTCGGCGCTCAATTACTTGCTCGCACTTACTTGTTTACGTCAGGTTTTCCAGTACTCGGTGGATATCGGCGCCGCGCCGGCGTGTCCGAATGTTGTTGTCCCAATTTATATCTCACTCGGGTGGCACATTGAATGTGGTTATGCGCAAGCTAATTCGCCAGGTCCACGCCGTGCTAAATGCCACTCGGGTGCGATAACCGTTGTGGCGCTGCGGGATTAGCGGCGAAATTAGGGGTAGGTGAACGCCGTAATCGGGCGTACGCTTCCGCGACGTGAGTGAAATTGACTGGTGCGACGACGACCAACTCGACGGCAGTGACGACGAGCCAATCGGCCTCGCATACCTCGGTGACACGGGCCCCGAGCAATGACCGGCGACACCACTATCACCGTCGTCGGCAACCTGACCGCCGACCCTGAACTACGGTTCACCGCCTCGGGTGCTGCCGTGGCGAACTTCACCGTGGCGTCGACGCCGCGGATCTACGACCGGCAGGCCGGGGAATGGAAGGACGGCGAGGCGCTGTTCCTGCGGTGCAGCATCTGGCGGGAGGCCGCCGAGAACGTCGCGGAAAGTCTCACTCGCGGCGCCCGGGTGATCGTCACCGGCCGGCTCAAGCAGCGGTCCTTCGAACCCCGCGAGGGCGGCGGGAAACGCACCGTCCTCGAAGTCGACGCCGACGAGGTCGGGGCCTCGCTTCGGTACGCCATCGCCAAGGTCAATAAGGCCAGCCGGGCCGCCTCCGTGCCGGCGCAGACGAGCAGCGGCCCCCGCGACGACCCACGGGGCAGCGCCCCAGCCTCCGGGACGTTCGGCGGCGGCAACGACCAGCCCCCCTTCTGAATATGTATTGCGACCGAGTTAATCCCGCAGCCGTGTCAGGATTCGACCGCGACCAGGCCGCCTGGCACGGAAGGGGCGCCGTGTTCGCGCTGCGCGTTGACGGGGACACGGGCGTGTGCACGCGGCTGCACGGTCACGACGGGCCGTGCGCCGGCTATGCGTTCAAAATCAGCGAGCCGATCTCCTGGCCCAACGGGTTGCCGCGCACCGTCACCGTGACCGATATTGCCGTCGTGCGCGCCGCGCACGATGCCACACCCACGCCCGCCCTAAGGGCATTGGCCCGAGACCTGGCCCGGGCAGCGCGCGAGGCCGCCGGTGACGGTGACGAAAACCACGACACCGGCGCATGAGCGCCGAGCGCAGCGGGCGGCGCGGGCGGGTTGCGCATCGTCCAGCGCCGGCCATGATTTGATTTACCTGGTCGACGTAGCCGGCCAGGGTGGCCCATTCGTTCGCCGCCTTGAGCGCTTACCGCGCGGCGACCACGTCGGGGTCGTCGGGCGGGCATTTCCTGTTACCCAGGCCGGCGAGGCGGGCGCGGGCGCGGGATATTTCGGGTGTTGGTGGTGCACGAGCCATGCGACCAGTCAACAACTATGTCGAAATCCATTCCCCTGCAATTACGTTGGCTTGACATGCCAGCAAGGTAAACCTAAATGTACTGTGGTACAACGGAATTGGTTGGATCCCCGCGAAAACACGCGTACGCTGCGCGACATGAATGATGACGAAATCACCGTGCGGCTTGCGCTGTGGTACGAGTCCCAGGAGATCATTGATCACCTGCGCCGCATCCCGCGCCAAGCAGCCGAGAAAACGATCCACCAACTCGAAATCCTGCGCGACAACTTCGACGCCGGCCCCGCATCCCGCACCCGCCTCAACTCCCTGATCGCCGCGCAGCGTCAGCTAATCACCGCCCTCGAACGCGGCGACTTCAACGCCATCCGCCGCCACCTGGAGCAGGCCAATGAACTCCAAGTCGGCGACGCCGCGACTGCCGACGATGATCGGGCCGGCGGTGACGGCGAGTTGTATGCCGAGTATCTCGACGGCTTGGACGCGGCCAGTGAATCCAGGGTCGCCGCCGTCCTCGACCAGCTTGAGCAACCAGACGATCAAGCAAACGACGGCGACCCGCCATTCTGATGAGGCGCTACGAACTGTCGGAGGTTGCGGAGCTGCTGCCGGCCAAACTCCGCGATCCAGAACGATGGCTACGACGCCGGCTGAACGCCAGGGTGTTCCCCGGCACCCGCGTGGGCCGTCATTGGGTGATGACCGACGATCAAATCCGGGCCATGCTCAAGGTGTTGGGCACCGACGACGAAGTACGGCCCGCGCCGGAACCTGCAGAGCCGGAGGCGGTGTCGTTTCTGGACAGCCTGTCCCCGCAAACCCGGAGGCGGCTGAGATCGATCTAGCAGGCCGGCATCCCCAGCGCCTTGGTCATTGCGTCGGGGGCGGCCTTCCCGGCGCCGTCGATCAGGTGCGCGTAAATCCGGCTCGTCGTGGCCACGTCTTCGTGTCCGAGTTGCGCGGACACGGTGATCAAGGGGACGCCTTGGCTGAGCCACAGGCTTGCCGCCGTGTGCCGCAGATCGTGGATACGGGGTTTTTTCGTCAGGTAAGGCGTTGTGTCATCGTCGGGCTTCGTGCGGGCCTTGGCCAGTGACTTATTCCACACGTTGGACCGCCACGAATAGAGCCGAATCGGACCGCCTTGACTGTTGGTGAACACGTACTCGCCGGTCAGGTCAAGGTTGTCGATCACCCAGCCGGGAACGAACACCGTCCGGTTACCCGCGTTCGTTTTGGGTGCACCGGGCTCATAGCCGCCCGGCGTCCGCTTCCACGATTTCCAGATCCGCACCGCCCCGGCCTCGCGGTCAACGTCGCCCGGGGTCAGCGCGGTGGCCTCGCTGAACCGGCAACCGGACGTGACCAGGAAATCAAGCAACGGGTGCCAGCGTTCGGTGAACAGTGCCTTGAGGAGTTGGTACTCCCCCGGCGTCAACGTGGTCATTTGTCGTCGCGGCGTTCGGGGCAGCCGGATTCCGGCCGCCGGGTTGGCCGGAATCAGCGCCGGCGTTCGGGTGGCAGCGGCGTTCAAGCATCCCGACAGAAACCCGATTTTGTTGCCGATCGTCTTGCCGCTGTTGCCGGCGGCGGACAGCTTGTTCACCCAGCGGGCGACGTCTTCGCGCGTCAGCGTCTCCAGCGGTACGTCACCGAGCGTCGGGGTGATGTCCCGCGTCAAAAACCGGCGGTACTCCGCGATGGTCTTCTGCTCGACACCGGACAGGCTCTCGATGTGCTGATCGACCCAGCCGGCGACAGTGAAGGACTTAGGCGACCGGGCCGGGGCGCTCAACCCGTTCATCTCCAGCGCCCGACGAACGCCATGAGCCTTGACGAGGGCCTGAAAGGCGTGGGCCTGTTTCTGGTCGCGGAACGTCATCGGGAACTGTCGCCCGTCAACGCGGCACAACACCGTGTAGGACACGGCCCCGTTTTTGCGGGTGCGCTCACGAATCGAGGCCCAAAAGTCCTCCGGGGCACCGCCCCCGTTTGTCATTCCGTTTGTCATACTGCGGAATCGTACCATAACCGCAGGTCAAAGGGTGGAGCTGCCGGGAATCGAACCCGGGTCCTACGGCATTCCCTCAAGGCTTCTCCGTGCGCAGTTCGCTATGCCTCTACTCGGATCTCCCGGTCACGCGAACCAGCCAGGATGACGATCCCAGTCGCTGTGCATGTCCCGATGAGTCCCGCGACCGAACTCACCGGTGGATCCCTCTAGCTGACGCCAGGCTCCGGGTCGAGGGCGTTCCCGGTCTGACGGACTAGCTGTCGCTTAGGCAGCGAGAGCGTAGTCGCGCTGATGTGAATCGGCGCTTATATGGTTGCAACGACGCTTACGGTGGTCTCTTGCCTGCACCGGCACGCTTCCCTTGATTCGATGCGCGAAGTCGAAGCCGTTCAGCCCCTCGCATCCCCGCCGACTTTCGGCGGGACAATCAATGGTACGCGGTCACCAACGCCCGGCAACGCAATTAACTTCCCGAGACCGCCCTAGCCGAGTACCCCCGGGTCTTACGACTACCAGGGGTACTCGGTGCCGAAGCGTTACTTGATCCCGACGACGTCCTGCGCGATGGCGGCCACGCGGGTCTGCGCTGCCGAGACGATGCCTTGCCGGTTCTTGTGCGCCTCCTCGTAGGCAAGGATCGCGCGCACGTCGTCGGGGGCCGTCAGCTCCTTGATCGCGGCCACCGCCTCGCCGACGTTCAGGTCGTCGTACTTGCGGATCGGCAACTCCTTGGCGTCCAGGACACCGGCGGCCGTGCGACCCGCGTGCAACGCGTCGGCGGCCTTATCTGCACCCTCGGAACTGGTGACGCGCTCCGCGGCCTTCAAGGCGGCGCTCTGCGACGCGGACAGCGCCTTCGCGGCAATCTCGCCCGCATTGCCGCCGCGCTTGACCAGGTCGCCCAGCGCCGGACCGGTGGAGCGCAGCNTGACGTCCCACCCGGGCAGCGGGCTGGCCGCCTGCCAGTCGGCCTCCTCAAGCCCGTCCAGCAGGGCGTCGATGTCGTCCCACACCGCGAAGAGGCCAGCGAGCACCTCGGATTTGTCGAGTTTGGTCACCGGTCGATCGGCCATGGACGGATAGTAGGCCGATCACGGGCCAATCGTCAGCTAGCGGCGATCATCGCGACCGAGCCCATCGCCATCACCATGCCGACACCCTGCAGGCGACTGACCCGCTCGCGGAGCACCACCATCGCCAACACGACCGTCGCGGCCGGATACAGCGAGATCAAGATGCTGGCCAGCGAGAGCAGCCAGGTGTGCAGCGCCAGCAGCATCGTCACGTTGGCGCAGATGTCCAGCAGGGCCACCGTCAGCGCCATCTTCATCGGCCTGCCCTGCGGCAGTCGCAAGTTATTGCTCATCGCGGACATGCCGACCACCACCGCGGTGGCCGCCAGCCGGGCGAACACCAGCGGCCAGAGCTTGGTCGCGTGTGGCGCCTGATGAAGGAACACCATGTTGAGCCCCATCGCCGACCCGGCCAGCACAGTGAGCCAGGCCACTTTCGGGGTGAATCGATAGGGCGTCACGCCGTCGGCGGTGGCCTCGCGGCTGACCAGCATCACCGCGATCAGGGCCAGGACGACGCCCACCGAGGCGGCGTGGCCGGGTCGCTCGCCGAGCGCCACGCCGACGGCGACGGGCACGGCCGCGTTCAGGACGGCGGCCAGCGGCGAGACCACCGAGATGGGCCCGGATCCCAGCGCGGCGAAGAAGGCCCACATCCCGAACGCCATACCGACGCCGTACAGGCTGCCCCAGATGATCGCGCCGGGCTGGATCGGGCCGCCCACGCCGATGGCCAGCATGCCCAGAATCAGTGCCTCGAGCGGGTAGGCCACCAGCATCACCCGCAGCGCGGCCACCCGTCGAGCGGCCACACCGCCCACGAAATCGCTGACGCCGTACGTAACGGCAGACAGCTGGGCGTAAGCCGCCCCGATCAGTTCATGCCCTTGGCTCGCCGGCCCAACTCTCGATGCAGTTCGCGATTGGCGTCGCGACGGGCCATGTCCTGGCGCTTGTCGTATGCCCGCTTGCCGCGCGCGAGCGCGAGCTCGACTTTGACCTTTCCTTCGGAGAAATACAGAGACATTGGCACGAGCGCGAGGTTACCATCTCTTATCTTGCCGACCAGTCTGTCGATTTGTTGCCTATGTAACAACAACTTTCGATTGCGACGAGGGTCATGGTTGGTCCAGCTACCGTGCTGATACTCGGGAATGTAGAGGTTGCGCAACCACACTTCGCCGTCGTCAACCGTTGCGAACGCGTCGGCCAACGACGCGTGGCCCTCGCGCAGACTCTTGACTTCGGTGCCCTGCAAAGCCACACCGGCCTCGTAAAGCTCCTCGATCGAATAGTTGTGGCGCGCTTTGCGGTTGGTGGCCACGACCTGTTTGCTGCCGCGCTTGTCGCCCGCCGCCCTGCTCCGGCCCGAGTCTTTCGCCACAGCTACCGCCGTACGTACAGGCGCAATGTCACATAGGCGGTCAGTCCGGCCATCGACACGCCGAGCAGGAACAGGATCGGCGAGATGTAAATGATGTCGGCATAGTCGACCCGGGCGATCAGGTTGGCTTGATAGAACTGGTTCAGCGCGTTGTCCAAAAACGTTGCCCGGACCAGGATTAGGCCGGCTACCGCGATGGCCACGCCCAGCGCAGCGGCAACCATCGCCTCCACCAGGAACGGCAGCTGCGTATACAAGCGGCTGGCGCCTACCAGGCGCATGATCCCGATCTCGGTGCGCCGCGTGAAGGCCGCGACCTGGACCATGTTGGCAATCAACAGGATCGCGCCGACGGCCTGCACCAGGGCCACGGCGAACGCGACATTGCTCAATCCGTCGAGCACCGCGAACAGCCGGTCGATCAGGTCCTTCTGGTTGAGCACGGACAGCACCCCGGGCTGCCCCTGCATCGCGGTGTCAAAGTCCTTGTGCTGCTCGGGGTTATTTAGCTTGACGATGAAAGACGCAGGAAAGGAGTCCTTTCCGGCAACGTCCTTGTACTGCGGGAACTTTCGGATCGCGTCGTCGTAGGCGTCCTGCCGGTTGAGGAACCGAACCGCTTTGACGTCCTCACGCTTGTCGATCTTCTCCCGCAGCGCCTTGCACGGGTTGGCGGTGCAGGAAGGGTCGTTGGCGGAGACGTCCTCGGTGAGGAAGACCTGCGTCTCGACGCGGTCGAGGTAGATGGCGCGGGAGTGTTCGGCCAGCCGGACCACCAGCAGGCCTCCGCCGAACAGGCCGATGGAAATCGCGGTCGTCAGGATCATCGCTGCCGTCATGGTGACGTTGCGACGAAGGCCGGTCAGGACCTCGTTGAGCAGGAAGCCGAAGCGCACTTAGCGATCCATCCCGTAGATGCCGCGCTGCTCGTCGCGCACCAGCCTGCCCAGCGACAGCTCGACGACCCGCTGCCGCATCGAGTCCACGATGTGGTGGTCGTGCGTCGCCATCAGCACCGTCGTGCCGGTGCGGTTGATCCGCTCCAACAAATCCATGATGTCCTTACTGGTATCCGGGTCGAGGTTGCCGGTGGGCTCGTCGGCCAGCAGCACCAGGGGCCGGTTGACGAAGGCGCGGGCTATCGCCACCCGCTGCTGCTCACCACCCGACAGTTCCTGCGGCAGCCGGTTGGCCTTGCCGGACAGGCCGACCGTCTCGAGCACGTCGGGAACGACCCGATTGATCGCGTCTCGGCGCTTGCCGATGACCTCGAGCGCGAAAGCGACGTTTTCATAGACCGTCTTTTGCTGCAGCAACCGGAAATCCTGAAACACGCATCCGATCACCTGGCGCAGCTTCGGGATGTGTCGTCCGGGCAGCTTGTTCACGTGGAACTTCGAGACCCGGATGTCACCGGTGTTCGGCGACTCCTCGCCCAGCAACAGCCGCATGAACGTCGATTTGCCCGAACCCGAGGGGCCGATCAGGAAGACGAATTCACCCTTGTCGATCTTGACGTTGATGTCGTCCAGCGCCGGGCGAGCCGACGCTTTGTACTTCTTGCTGACATTGTCAAGGGTGATCATCACGGCACGCCAGTGTAGCGGTGAATTTCGCTGGCAAGCGAAGTCAGCCGGCCGGCGCCGGCGAACTCGGCGCCGGACCCGGCCCCGGCTGGGGCAGCAGCGGCGGGGACGGCGTGGGGCTGGTGCTCGGCGGACAGAAGGGCGCCGGCAGCAGGCACGGCAGCTGCGGCGGGGCGAACGGCGGGGGCGTCGTGGTCGTCGTCGTGGGCGGCGGCACGGTGGTGCTCGACGGCACGGTCGTCGTCGGGGTTGGGGTGAACGTGACGGTGGCCGGCGGCTGCTGCACCCGGCTGCGCGGCACCCAGGTGTAGTTCGGGTCCGGCACGAAGCCCGGCGGCACCACCTGCGGGGCCGGTGGCTTGGCGGCCGGTTCGGGGCGGTAGGTGTCGTACACCCACCACGTCGCCAGGAAGACCACGATCAAGATCAGCGTCGAGGTGCGCATGCGGCCGCCGAACAGGTGGCTCCAGCGCCGTTGCTTGTCCTCGGCACGCCTCTCGAGGATGCTCACGGTGAACTTCATCGGCCCTGCACCGCGTCCTGGACGTCATCCTCCGCTCGCGCTTCGGCGGCCTGGGCGGCGGGGACGGCGGGATCCTCGACCAGGCCCACCTTCGCGTCGGCCGCGGTCATGATGCCGACACGGGCCAGCGCTCGAATGACGAGAACGCGCAACTGCCGGCCCACCTCGAACTGCTTGCCGGGCAGGGTGCGGGCCACCATGCGCAGGGTGACGGTGTCGACCTCGATGCTTTCCACGCCCATCACGGTCGGCGGATCCAACAGCAATTCCCCCAGCACCGGGTTGTCCATTGCGCGGTCGCATTCCTGGTGCAAGACCTCGTTGACCCGGTTCAGGTCGGCGCTGGTCGACACCGGGATGTCCACCACCGCACGGGCCCAATCCTTGGACAGGTTGACCACCTTGACGATCTGCCCGTTGGGAATGGTCAACACCTCGCCATCCGGCGAGCGCAGTCGGGTCACCCGCAACGTGACGTTCTCGACCGTGCCGCTGGCCTCCGTTGACGCAACGACAGTGAGGTTGACCAGGTCTCCGAACCCATACTGCTTTTCCACCAGGATGAAGAACCCGGAGAGCAGGTCTCGCACCAGCTGCTGGGCACCGAAACCGAGCGCCGCGCCCACCACCGTCGCCGGCGCGACCAGGCCGCTCACCGAAAAACGCAGGATGTCGGCGATCTGCAACATGACCCAGATGCCGATGATCACGATCGATACCCAGGAGATCACGGACGCCACGGCCTGGCGGTGCTTGGTGGCCTCCGAGCGCACCAACGCATCGCTTTCGGCGAAGCCCAGGTCGAGCCGGCGGGTGACCTGCTGCGCCACCCAGGTGACGAAGCGGGCCGCGAGCACCGCCGCGATCAACACCATCACGATCCGCAGACCGCGGGTGATGATCCACTGGCCGGCGTCGCCGCGCCAGAATTCGTGCCAGCCCAGCGCCTGTATCGAGGCGGTTGCGGCGGTAAGTGTCGTGTTAGTCAGCATCTTTTCGATTGCGCCACCGGATTCCCGCTTCCAGGAATCCGTCGATGTCCCCGTCCAGAACGGCGGTCGGATTGCCCACCTCGTACTCGGTTCGCAGATCCTTGACCATCTGATACGGGTGCAGTACGTAGGAGCGCATCTGGTTACCCCAGGAGCTGCCGCCTTCACCCTTCAAGGCGTCCAGCTCGGCGCGCTCTTCTGATCGCTTGCGCTCCAACAACTTTGCCTGAAGCACTCGCATTGCCGAGATCTTGTTCTGCAGTTGCGATTTTTCGTTCTGGCAAGTCACGACGATACCCGTCGGGATGTGGGTCAAACGCACCGCGGAGTCGGTGGTGTTCACCGACTGACCGCCCGGGCCGCTGGAGCGGTAGACGTCCACCCGCACGTCGCCTTCCGGAATATCGATGTGGTCGGTGGTCTCCACCACGGGGAGCACCTCGACTTCGGCGAACGAGGTCTGGCGCCGGCTCTGGTTGTCGAACGGGCTGATCCGGACCAGCCGGTGGGTGCCCTGTTCGACGGACAGCGTGCCGTAGGCGAAGGGAGCGTGCACGGCGAAGGTGGCGCTCTTGATGCCCGCTTCTTCGGCGTAGGA
Organism: Mycobacterium interjectum; assembly: GCF_900078675.2. Classification (GTDB taxonomy): domain Bacteria; phylum Actinomycetota; class Actinomycetes; order Mycobacteriales; family Mycobacteriaceae; genus Mycobacterium; species Mycobacterium interjectum. Next base: position 690,710 of record NZ_LT546236.1, on the reverse strand, counting down.
GGTGTCGAACACCTCGACCGGGTACTTGTGCTGCTCGGCCCAGCGGATGTACATCCGCATCAGCATCTCGGCCCAGTCGGCGGCGTCCACGCCGCCGGCGCCCGAACGGATCGTCAGCAGCGCCTCGCGCTCGTCGTACTCACCCGAGAGCAGCGTGCGCACCTCGGTGGCCTCTATATCGGCGCGCAGCGCCTTGAGCTCGGCGTCGGCCTCGGCGAGGGTGTCGGCGCCGCCCCCTCCCGCTTCGGCCGCCAGCTCGTAGAGCACCGGCAGGTCGTTGAGGCGCTGCCGCAGCTCCTCGATCCGGCGCAGCTCACCCTGCGTGTGGGACAGCTCGCTGGTCACGCGCTGGGCGCGGGCCTGGTCGTCCCACAATTTGGGATCGGACGCCTCCTGCTCCAGCTTCTCGATGCGGGTACGCAGACCGTCCACATCGAGCACCCGCTCCACCGTGGTCAGGGTGGAGTCAAGGGCGGCGATGTCGGCTTGACGGTCGGGTTCCACAGGCGCCCACGTTACCAATGCTCAGGTCATGGCCCGGGCGCCAGCGTTTAGCATCAAGTGACCAGCCCCACACGAACAGAAGGCTCGAGGATGCGCCCATATCACGTCGCGATCGTCGGCTCCGGACCGTCGGGATTCTTCGCCGCGGCATCGTTGCTGAAGGCCGCCGACGCGTCGGAGAACGTCGACGTGGCCGTCGACATGCTGGAGATGCTGCCGACGCCCTGGGGGCTGGTCCGCTCCGGCGTCGCCCCCGACCACCCGAAGATCAAGTCGATCAGCAAGCAATTCGAGAAGATCGCGGAAGATCCCCGGTTCCGCTTCTTCGGCAATGTGGTGGTGGGCGAGCATGTGGAGGCGGCCGAACTCGCCGAACGCTATGACGCCGTGGTCTATGCGGTGGGGGCGCAGTCCGACCGCGCGCTGAACATTCCCGGTGAGGATCTGCCGGGCAGTGTCGCCGCCGTCGACTTCGTGGGCTGGTACAACGCACACCCGAGCTTCGAGCGCAGCACGCCCGACCTGTCGGGCACCCGGGCCGTCGTCGTGGGCAACGGCAACGTGGCGCTCGACGTGGCGCGCATCCTGGTCACCGATCCGGACGTACTCGGGCAGACCGACATCGCCGACCACGCCTTGGAGTCGCTGCGACCCTGCGGTGTCGACGAGGTGGTCATCATCGGCCGACGCGGGCCGCTGCAAACGGCGTTCACGACGCTGGAGCTGCGCGAGCTCGCCGACCTCGAGGGGGTCGACGTCATCGTCGACCCGGCCCAACTGGAGGGCATCAGCGACGAGGACGCGGCCGCGGTCGGCAAGACCACGAAGCAGAACATCAAGGTGCTGCGCGACTACTCCCAGCGCGCCCCGCGGCCCGGGCATCGCCGAATCGTCTTCCGATTCCTGACTTCTCCGATCGAGATCAAGGGCGACGGAAAGGTGGAGAGCATCGTGCTCGGCCGCAACGAGCTGGTCAGCGACGAGAGCGGGCGGGTATCGGCCAAGGACACCGGCGAGCGCGAGGAGCTGCCGGCTCAATTGGTGGTGCGGTCGGTCGGTTACCGCGGCGTGCCCACCGCGGGGCTGCCGTTCGACGACAAGAGCGCGACCATCCCCAACACCGACGGCCGGGTGGAGGGCAGCCGCAACGAGTACGTCGTCGGGTGGATCAAGCGCGGGCCGACCGGGGTGATCGGCACCAATAAGAAGGACTCCCAGGACACCGTCGACACCCTGCTGGACGACTTGGCCGCTGCCGAGGAACTCGCGGACTTCCCCCACGACCACGCCGGCAAGCTGGCCGAGTGGCTGGCGTCGCGCCAGCCGAGGCTGGTCACCTCCGCGCACTGGGAGGTCATCGACCGCCACGAGCGAGCGGCCGGTGAGCCGCACGGGCGTCCCCGCGTCAAGCTACCGAGCCTGGCTGAACTGCTGCGCATCGGACACGGCTGACCGGGCGCTTCAGAACCATTGGCGATCAAGCGAATACGGATAGCGCGTCACACCCAATTTGACCAGCAGGCGTGACACGTGCTTGCGCACGATGTCTTCGGCCAAACTCGTCCGCTCGGCGATCTGCTTGTTGGTCAGGCCGTCAGCGAGCAAACTCAACAACGCGCGGTCCTGGTCGTTGAGGCCCCAGAGCCCGTCGTTGTTTTCGGCGATCCGCCACAGTCTGCTCATCAGCGCGGCCGTGTCGCGCGGGTCGAGCAGAGATCGCCCGGCGCCCACATCCTTGATGGCAGAAGCCAATTCCATGCCTTTGATGTTTTTGACGACATATCCGCTGCCGCCGGCCAGGATCGCATACAGCATCGCCTCGTCAGAGGTATGCGACGTCATCATCAGGCAGCGCAGATCCGGCATTGACGACAACAGGTCGCGGCACAACTCGACTCCGTGGCCATCGGGCAGCCAATCGTCGAGCACCGCGACATCGGGATTGGCCGCGGGGATCTTGGTCATCGCCTCGGCGACGGATGCGGCCTCCCCAACGCAGTCGAGTTCGGGGTCCGCACAAAGCAGGTCGATCAGTCCGCGCCGCACCACCTCGTGATCGTCGACCAAAAAGAACCCTAGGCTCATCCGAGTGTCCACCCGAAGGCCTCTACAGATTGCTCGAACGCGTGGCGAGAACGGAGGTTCCGGCGCTGTGCGCACCGCACAGGTCGTAGCAAGTGCCCGCGTCGGTGACGTAAAGCTGATCCGGCCCGTGGTGAGCGGCCAGATATTCCTCGACAGTCCCCCGTACGACGGCGGACTCGACGCGCACGTCGGGGTACTGCCGCGTCCACCGGGCAATTCGCCGCGTCAGCTGAGCCTGGGCCGCACGTTTGGCGTCCACGTCGTCCGGCCCCGCGGAATGGGATACCGCGATCGCGCGCAGCGGGGCCTGCCGCAACCTCGCCTCCTCGAAAGCGTGGCGCAGGGCGCCGGCGTTGTCGGCTTGCACGGTGACGCGCCGGACTTTGGCGGCTGCCCGTCTGCCCGCCGGGCGGCGGATGACGGCGACCGGGCACAACGCGGACGCGGCCAGGCTCGCGGACAGGGAGCCCACGCCGTGCGCGGCATGATTGAGTCCGATCGAGCCGACACACATCATCGCCGCCGACCTGGACTCTTCTATCAGACTGGCAAGCGGCTTCCCCCAAAGGATTTCGGTTTCGACCTTCGCCTGTTGCCCGGTCGCCTCGACCGCGCGGTGGGCGTCTTGTAACGCCGAACGCGCGGTGGCCAACCGGCCCTCGCGATCCCCGGCCGCCCGGGATTCTGGTGGCTCGGTCACGTAAACCAATCGCAGCGGTATGTCGCGGCTCACCGCCTCGTCAACCGCCCAGCGCGCCGCGGCAATGGCCGCTTTCGATCCGTCGACGCCGACGACGACGCTCGGAGCTGAATCACCCATCGGGGTCTCCTGCGCTGCTCGGACTGCTCGACGATCGTGTCCACCCCACGCTATGGCCCGGAAGCGGGGGTTACCCAGAGACATTCGGTTCACAATTGGGGGCCATTGGTCCCTATCAACGGCTAGAAGCTGCGTTGCCGGCCAGCCAAGCGCCAGCCACCGTGGCTGGGGCGCCACGGGCGCCCAGCCGCCGTGAGTGAATCTGGAGATTTTCACGTGGCGGCAACCAAGCGGCCTGACACGCTGGACGTTTGGGCCTAAATCTCCAGTACAGACGGGGGCCGGCGCCTACATTCTTATCACCGCCGCCAGCGCGGCGGCGGTGGACAAAGTGCCGAATCGGGCCCGGCACGATTCAGCACGTACACCAAACAGGGAGACCTGACAATGGATTACGCTTTTTTTCCGCCCGAAATCAATTCCGCCCGGATTTACAGCGGCCCGGGATCGGGCTCGCTGTTGGCCGCCGCGGGAACCTGGGATTCGCTGTCCGCCGAACTGGGCACCACGGCCCAGACTTACGAATCCGTGCTCACGACCCTTACCACCTTGCAGTGGCGCGGCCCCGCGTCGGAATCGATGACGGCGGCGGCCACGCCCTACGTGCAGTGGCTGACGACGACCGCCCAGCAGACCAAACAGACGGCCATGCAAGCCAGGGCGGCAGCGGCGGCGTTCGACCAGGCGTTCGCGATGACGGTGCCCCCGCCGGTCATCGCGGTCAACCGCGCGCAGCTGCAGGCGCTGATCGCGACGAACTTCTTTGGCCAGAACACCGCGGCGATCGCGGCCACGGAGGCCCACTACGCCGAAATGTGGGCCCAGGACGCCACCGCGATGAACGCCTACGCCGCCACGTCGGCGGCGGCCAGCCGGTTGACACCGTTCGCTTCACCGCAACAGACCACCAACGCCGACGGGGTGGCCGCCCAAAACGCGGCCGCCTCCCAGGCGGCCGCCGACCCCTTCACGAACGTGTACTCGGCATTGCAGGGGTTGAGCACGCAGCTGAGCAGCGCGCTGGCTTCGGTGCTGAACCTCAGCCCGATTCCGATCAGCGCGAACCCGCTCAGCGTGCTGGACTCCATACAGCTCGCGAACGCGTCAATCGGCGGGATCGGAACGTTTTCGGGGCTTCCGGCGTCGATGAGCGGCCAGGCCGCCAATCTGCTCGGCATGCAAGCCAATATGGCGTACCTGTCCGGCCTCGCGGGACCTGCGCCCGCGCTCGGGCCCATCGGGCTCGGCGGCGGGACACCCGGATCGGGACTCGGCGGACTGACTAACGCGGTCACGGCGAGCATGAGCCGGGCAAACGCGATCGGTCCGATGTCGGTGCCGGCCGGCTGGTCCGCGCCGTCGACGAGCCGCATCGCGGCGCTGGAACCCGCCGGCCTGACCACCCTCGCGGGAACCGACGAGTTGGCCGGTTCCAGTTATCCCGGCGTGCCCGGGATGCCGGCGGGCACGTTGGCGCGAGCGTCGGGGGTCCTGCCGCGCTACGGGACCCGGCTCACCGTGATGACGCGCCCGCCCGCGGGCGGCTAGGCGGCCGGCGGCTCGGCCGGTGCGAACCGCCAGTTGTCCGGGTTCTTGGGCGAATACACCACCGGGAGCAGCTGACCCATCGTCGGCCAGTGGTCGACGTCGACCGCCATGCGCTGATAGACGGCGTGCTCGCTGACGGTGGGCCCGTTGATGACGCCGGCGATGGTGACGAATTGCTCGCCGGTGGCGTCCGGCCGCGGGCTGACCCCGGTCACCAGCAGCGTCCCGCTCGCCAGCTCACCGCGCGGGATGAACCGCTGGGCCAGGAGCACCCCCAGAACCGCCACCAGCAGGATCAGCACACCGAATTCCCACACCCGGCCATGGTAGGACTGCTCCCATGAGTCGCGACGATCTGACGCTGGCGCTCGCCCTGGCCGACCGCGCCGACGCGCTGACCACAGCCCGGTTCGGGGCGCTCGACCTGCGGATCGACACCAAACCGGATCTGACGCCGGTGACCGACGCCGATCGCGGGGTCGAGACCGACCTGCGCGACGTGCTGGGGGGCGAACGGCCGGCGGACGGCGTCGTCGGCGAGGAGTTCGGCGGGACCGCCACCTTCAGCGGGCGGCAGTGGATCATCGACCCGATCGATGGCACCAAGAACTTCGTGCGCGGGGTGCCGGTGTGGGCCAGTCTGATCGCGTTGCTCGAGGACGGCGTCCCCTCGGTCGGCGTCGTGAGCGCGCCGGCGCTGCACCGGCGTTGGTGGGCGGCGCGGGGACTGGGCGCGTTCGCCGCCGTCGACGGCGGCCCAGCGCGGCGGCTCACGGTTTCCTCTGTGGCACAGCTGGATTCGGCGAGCCTGTCGTTCTCCAGCCTGTCGGGGTGGGCGCAACGCGGCCTGCGTGATCGCTTCATCGGGCTGACGGACGCGCTGTGGCGGGTCCGAGCCTACGGCGACTTCCTGTCCTATTGCCTGGTCGCCGAGGGCGCGGTGGACATCGCGGCCGAACCGGAGGTGTCGGTGTGGGACTTGGCGCCCCTCGACATCTTGGTGCGCGAGGCGGGCGGAAGTTTCACCGGCCTGGACGGGACCGCGGGCCCGCACGCCGGCAGCGCCGTGGCCACCAACGGCCTCTTGCATGAGCAGGTGCTTTCCCGCCTGCGGGCCTAGTCTTTGTGAATTAGTTAACACGCAGTCCCATCTATCTTACTCCGGAGTAAGATAGGAATATCCGCATCGCCCCAACGACAGAGGCTGCTGAAATGACCGAGACCTCCGGTTCGGAACAGACTTCAAAGACCACCCGCGCACGCTCGAGACGGCGCGGCCGCAAAACCGGCGTCGGGCTGCAACCGCACAAGCGGACCGGCATCGACATCACCCTGGCGCTGCTCACCCCGCTCGTCGGCCAGGAGTTTCTGGACAAATACCACCTGCGCGACCCGCTCAACCGCGGCCTGCGCTACGGCACGAAGACGGTCTTCTCCACGGCGGGGGCCGCGTCCCGCCAGTTCAAGCGGGTCCAGAACCTCCGGGGCGGACCGACCCGGCTCAAGTCCAGCGGCAAGGACTATTTCGATCTGACGCCCGACGACGAGCAGAAGATGATCGTCGAGACCCTCGAGGAGTTCGCCGAGGAGGTGCTGCGCCCCGCCGCCCACGACGCCGACGAGGCGGCCGCCTACCCGCCCGATCTGATCGCCAAGGCCGCCGAGCTGGGCATCACCGCGATCAACATCCCCGAGGACTTCGAGGGCATCGCCGCCCACCGCTCCAGCGTCACCAACGTGCTCGTGGCCGAGGCGCTCGCCTACGGCGACATCGGCCTGGCGTTGCCGATTCTCGCGCCCGGCGGCGTGGCGTCGGCGCTCACCCATTGGGGCAGCGCCGACCAGCAGGCGACCTACTTGCACGAGTTCGCCGGCGAGAACGTCCCGCAGGCCTGCGTGGCCATCGCCGAACCGCAACCGCTGTTCGACCCCACCCGCTTGAAGACCACCGCGGTGCGCACCCCGAGCGGCTACCGGCTCGAGGGCGTGAAGTCGTTGGTCCCCGCCGCGGCCGACGCCGAGCTGTTCGTCGTCGCCGCGCAGCTGGACGGCAAGCCCGCGCTGTTCATCGTCGAGTCGTCCACCAAAGGCCTTACGGTCAAAGCGGATCCGAGCATGGGAATCCGCGCGGCGGCCCTGGGCCGGGTCGAGCTGTCCGGCGTGACGGTGCCGCTGGGTGCGCGGCTGGGCGAGGACGAGGCCTCCGATCACGATTACTCCGAGGCGATCGCGCTGTCCCGGCTGGGCTGGGCGGCGCTGGCGGTCGGCACCTCGCACGCGGTGCTCGACTACGTGGTCCCCTACGTAAAGGAGCGCGANGCGCCGGCGGCGGCCTGCAGCGGCGTGCGACGCAGCGCGGCCGGCCCCCCGAGCGCATCCTCGGCCAGCACGGTGGTCAGCCAGTCCACCGTCGCCGCGTGCGCGGTGATCAGGCGCTCCGCCAGGTTCTCGATGTCCTGACGCTTGGCGGCGACGGCCAATGCCTTGGTGTAGCGCGCGCGGTCCAGCAGCTGGTCTTCCAGCGCGAGGTCACCCAACAGCGCCTCGTCGAACGGTTCCGCCTGCTCGGTGAGCGCCTTGACCACCGCGGCGGCGCGCCCCAGGAACGGGCCGATCACGTCGGGGTAACCGCCCAGCTTGCGGATCGCGGCCTCGAGGGCGTCGGCCCGCTTGCGGCCGTTCGCGGCGTTCTGCGAGAGTTCCCGGCGCACCGCCTCGGTGCGAGCCTGGACGACGCGTGTTTCCGCGACCTGGATCTCGGTGTTGGTCAGATCGAGCAGCGTGCGCAGCTGCGCGAGCAAACGGGTGGTATCGGGTGCAGTCATTACTATCGGCCCTCCTGGCGTTGACGATTCGGTGTCGGCGCGAGAGGCGCGCCTGTACGTTGTCGGCTACCCAATGAGGTGGCGTGGATACACATACGCCGCGCATGTGATTTATGTCGCGGCGAAAAGTGCTGTTAGATCACGAAATTGAGATTTTCGACGACCTGGGTGGCGACGTCTTTGTCGCCGCCGAGTTCGATGTCCCGGTCGCGGGCCGGGCTCATCGGGCGCCCGCCGGAAAGCCGGGTGAACTGCAGGCCATCCAGCCGGATCGTCGCCGTCGGCTGTTGGCCGCCGAAGTCATCGACCAGCTGAGCGCGGCCGTCGACGTTGACACGGATGTCGCGGGCCACCGGGCCGGTCAGCTCGAACAAGATGCGTGAACCGTCGGGCGCCTTGGCGCGCTTGCCCACCACATATCCCATCGTGGATGCGATCTCGTCGAGGGAGAGCTCCGGCGCGGGGCCGCGCAGCGCGTCGTCCGGCGACGGCCGCGACAGGGCCTCGCGGATGTCCTGCTCGTGCATCCAGCAGTCGAACACCCGGACCCGCATGAACCGCCCGTAGCTTTCGGGGCCGACCGGCGTCGGCGTCACCGCGTCCCACTCCTCGGCGGACATGCTCGTCAGGGCCTTGCGCCGGTCGCTGGTGATGTCCCTGAACCGTGCCAGCACGTCGGCGCCGGCTTCCGAGTTGAGGTGGCGGACCCAGCACTCGTTCATGACGCCGATGTCGTTGCGGACGTGCTCGAGCGCCGCGACGTCGATGTCGGGCTGGGGTGCGGCGACGCCGGCGAGGAAGGACTCGGTGCCGATCATGTGCGCCACCAGCGCCTTGACGTCCCACCCGGGCAGCGGGCTGGCCGCCTGCCAGTCGGCCTCCTCAAGCCCGTCCAGCAGGGCGTCGATGTCGTCCCACACCGCGAAGAGGCCAGCGAGCACCTCGGATTTGTCGAGTTTGGTCACCGGTCGATCGGCCATGGACGGATAGTAGGCCGATCACGGGCCAATCGTCAGCTAGCGGCGATCATCGCGACCGAGCCCATCGCCATCACCATGCCGACACCCTGCAGGCGACTGACCCGCTCGCGGAGCACCACCATCGCCAACACGACCGTCGCGGCCGGATACAGCGAGATCAAGATGCTGGCCAGCGAGAGCAGCCAGGTGTGCAGCGCCAGCAGCATCGTCACGTTGGCGCAGATGTCCAGCAGGGCCACCGTCAGCGCCATCTTCATCGGCCTGCCCTGCGGCAGTCGCAAGTTATTGCTCATCGCGGACATGCCGACCACCACCGCGGTGGCCGCCAGCCGGGCGAACACCAGCGGCCAGAGCTTGGTCGCGTGTGGCGCCTGATGAAGGAACACCATGTTGAGCCCCATCGCCGACCCGGCCAGCACAGTNACAGGGACCCGGCTCACCGTGATGACGCGCCCGCCCGCGGGCGGCTAGGCGGCCGGCGGCTCGGCCGGTGCGAACCGCCAGTTGTCCGGGTTCTTGGGCGAATACACCACCGGGAGCAGCTGACCCATCGTCGGCCAGTGGTCGACGTCGACCGCCATGCGCTGATAGACGGCGTGCTCGCTGACGGTGGGCCCGTTGATGACGCCGGCGATGGTGACGAATTGCTCGCCGGTGGCGTCCGGCCGCGGGCTGACCCCGGTCACCAGCAGCGTCCCGCTCGCCAGCTCACCGCGCGGGATGAACCGCTGGGCCAGGAGCACCCCCAGAACCGCCACCAGCAGGATCAGCACACCGAATTCCCACACCCGGCCATGGTAGGACTGCTCCCATGAGTCGCGACGATCTGACGCTGGCGCTCGCCCTGGCCGACCGCGCCGACGCGCTGACCACAGCCCGGTTCGGGGCGCTCGACCTGCGGATCGACACCAAACCGGATCTGACGCCGGTGACCGACGCCGATCGCGGGGTCGAGACCGACCTGCGCGACGTGCTGGGGGGCGAACGGCCGGCGGACGGCGTCGTCGGCGAGGAGTTCGGCGGGACCGCCACCTTCAGCGGGCGGCAGTGGATCATCGACCCGATCGATGGCACCAAGAACTTCGTGCGCGGGGTGCCGGTGTGGGCCAGTCTGATCGCGTTGCTCGAGGACGGCGTCCCCTCGGTCGGCGTCGTGAGCGCGCCGGCGCTGCACCGGCGTTGGTGGGCGGCGCGGGGACTGGGCGCGTTCGCCGCCGTCGACGGCGGCCCAGCGCGGCGGCTCACGGTTTCCTCTGTGGCACAGCTGGATTCGGCGAGCCTGTCGTTCTCCAGCCTGTCGGGGTGGGCGCAACGCGGCCTGCGTGATCGCTTCATCGGGCTGACGGACGCGCTGTGGCGGGTCCGAGCCTACGGCGACTTCCTGTCCTATTGCCTGGTCGCCGAGGGCGCGGTGGACATCGCGGCCGAACCGGAGGTGTCGGTGTGGGACTTGGCGCCCCTCGACATCTTGGTGCGCGAGGCGGGCGGAAGTTTCACCGGCCTGGACGGGACCGCGGGCCCGCACGCCGGCAGCGCCGTGGCCACCAACGGCCTCTTGCATGAGCAGGTGCTTTCCCGCCTGCGGGCCTAGTCTTTGTGAATTAGTTAACACGCAGTCCCATCTATCTTACTCCGGAGTAAGATAGGAATATCCGCATCGCCCCAACGACAGAGGCTGCTGAAATGACCGAGACCTCCGGTTCGGAACAGACTTCAAAGACCACCCGCGCACGCTCGAGACGGCGCGGCCGCAAAACCGGCGTCGGGCTGCAACCGCACAAGCGGACCGGCATCGACATCACCCTGGCGCTGCTCACCCCGCTCGTCGGCCAGGAGTTTCTGGACAAATACCACCTGCGCGACCCGCTCAACCGCGGCCTGCGCTACGGCACGAAGACGGTCTTCTCCACGGCGGGGGCCGCGTCCCGCCAGTTCAAGCGGGTCCAGAACCTCCGGGGCGGACCGACCCGGCTCAAGTCCAGCGGCAAGGACTATTTCGATCTGACGCCCGACGACGAGCAGAAGATGATCGTCGAGACCCTCGAGGAGTTCGCCGAGGAGGTGCTGCGCCCCGCCGCCCACGACGCCGACGAGGCGGCCGCCTACCCGCCCGATCTGATCGCCAAGGCCGCCGAGCTGGGCATCACCGCGATCAACATCCCCGAGGACTTCGAGGGCATCGCCGCCCACCGCTCCAGCGTCACCAACGTGCTCGTGGCCGAGGCGCTCGCCTACGGCGACATCGGCCTGGCGTTGCCGATTCTCGCGCCCGGCGGCGTGGCGTCGGCGCTCACCCATTGGGGCAGCGCCGACCAGCAGGCGACCTACTTGCACGAGTTCGCCGGCGAGAACGTCCCGCAGGCCTGCGTGGCCATCGCCGAACCGCAACCGCTGTTCGACCCCACCCGCTTGAAGACCACCGCGGTGCGCACCCCGAGCGGCTACCGGCTCGAGGGCGTGAAGTCGTTGGTCCCCGCCGCGGCCGACGCCGAGCTGTTCGTCGTCGCCGCGCAGCTGGACGGCAAGCCCGCGCTGTTCATCGTCGAGTCGTCCACCAAAGGCCTTACGGTCAAAGCGGATCCGAGCATGGGAATCCGCGCGGCGGCCCTGGGCCGGGTCGAGCTGTCCGGCGTGACGGTGCCGCTGGGTGCGCGGCTGGGCGAGGACGAGGCCTCCGATCACGATTACTCCGAGGCGATCGCGCTGTCCCGGCTGGGCTGGGCGGCGCTGGCGGTCGGCACCTCGCACGCGGTGCTCGACTACGTGGTCCCCTACGTAAAGGAGCGCGAGGCCTTCGGCGAGCCGATCGCGCGCCGCCAGGCCGTGGCCTTCATGTGCGCGAACATCGCCATCGAACTGGACGGCCTGCGGCTGATCACCTGGCGCGGCGCCGCCCGCGCCGAACAGGGCCTGCCGTTCGCCCGCGAGGCGGCGCTGGCCAAGCGGCTCGGCACCGACAAGGGCATGCAGATCGGCCTGGACGGCGTGCAACTGCTCGGCGGTCACGGCTACACCAAGGAGCACCCGGTCGAGCGCTGGTACCGCGACCTGCGGGCCATCGGCGTGGCCGAGGGCGTCGTCGTAATCTAACTCGAGCGAAAGACCAATCATGGCAATCAATCTGGAACTGCCCCGCAAGCTGCAGGCGGTGAGCGTCAAGACCCATCAGGGCGCCGCCGAGATGATGCGGCCGATCGCGCGCAAGTACGACCTCAAGGAGCACGCGTATCCGGTCGAGCTGGACACCCTGATCAACCTGTTCGAGGGCGCCTCCGAATCGGTCGCCTTCGCCGGGGCCGACGCGCTTCGCGACGAGGACGAGGACAGGGACCGAAACCACAACGGCGCCAACATGGCCGCGCTGCTGCAGACACTGGAGGCCAGTTGGGGCGACGTCGCGATGATGCTGTCGGTCCCCTACCAGGGGTTGGGTAACGCGGCGATCTCCGCGGTCGCCACCGACGAGCAGCTGGAGCGCCTCGGCAAGGTGTGGGCGGCGATGGCCATCACCGAGCCCGGGTTCGGATCCGATTCGGCGGCGGTGTCCACCACCGCCAAGCTGGACGGCGACGAGTACGTGATCAACGGCGAGAAGATCTTCGTCACGGCCGGCTCGCGGGCCACCCACATCGTGGTGTGGGCCACGCTGGACAAGTCGGCGGGCCGCGCCGCGATCAAATCGTTCATCGTGCCGCGCGACCATCCGGGCGTCACGGTCGAGCGCCTCGAGCACAAGCTCGGCATCAAGGGCTCCGACACCGCGGCGATCCGGTTCGACAACGTCCGCATCCCCAAGGACAACCTGCTGGGCAACCCCGAAATCGAGGTCGGCAAGGGCTTTTCCGGTGTGATGGAGACCTTCGACAACACCCGGCCGATCGTGGCCGCCATGGCCATCGGGGTCGGCCGCGCCGCGCTGGAGGAGATCCGCAAGATCCTCACCGAGGCGGGTGTCGAGATCTGCTACGACCGGCCGTCACACGCCCAGAGCGCCGCGGCGGCCGAGTTCCTGCGGATGGAGGCCGACTGGGAGGCCGCCTACCTGTTGTCGTTGCGGGCGGCGTGGCAGGCCGACAACAAGATCCCCAACTCCAAAGAGGCGTCGATGAGCAAGGCCAAGGCGGGGCGGATGGCAAGCGACGTCACGCTCAAGTCCGTCGAATTGGCCGGCACCGCAGGCTATTCCGAGCAGTCGCTGCTGGAGAAGTGGGCGCGCGATTCCAAGATCCTGGACATCTTCGAGGGCACCCAGCAGATCCAGCAACTGGTGGTCGCCCGTCGCCTGCTGGGGCTGTCGTCGGCCGAACTCAAGTAGCGACCGCGTTCAGCCGCTCGCGGGTGTCCGCGTCGAGCTCGATGGATGCGACGTCCACGTTCTCCTCCAGGTGCCGCACCGACGAGGTGCCCGGGATCAGCAGCACGTTGGGCGCCACGCTCAGCGTCCACGCCAGGGCGACCTGCGCGGGTGTGCGGCCGAGTCGCTCGGCGGTTTCGGTCACCAACGGGTGACTCAGCACCGGGTTCGGCCGCGCGAACGCCGCCCCCAGCGGGAAGAACGGGACAAACGCGATGCCCTGCCTCGTGCACTCTTCGAGCACGGGGGCTGAGTCGCGATCAACAAGGTTGAAAGCGTTCTGCACACAAACGATTTGGGTGCGACCCAGGGCGTGCAGCAGGTGTTCACGGTTGATGTTGCTCAGCCCGATCCCGCCGATCAAACCCTCGTCACGGGCCTGCACCATGGCCGTCAGCTGATCGTCGAACAGCTGATCCGGCCCGTTGCTCTCGAAGAGCCTCAGGTTGACCGCGGCCAGCCGGTCGACCCCCAAAGTCCGCAGGTTCGTTTCGATGTCGCTGCGCAACTCGGCGGGTTCGCCCGCCGGTAGCCAGGCGCCGGTGTCGTCGCGGCGCCCGCCGACCTTGCTCACCAGGGCCAGGTTGTCCGGGTAGGGGTGCAGCGCCTCGCGGATCAGCTCGTTGGCGACGTCGGGACCGTAGAACTGGGCGGTGTCGATGTGGTCGACGCCGAGTTCGACGGCGCGCCGCAGCACCGCCAGCGCCTCGTCGCGGTCCCGCGGCGGCCCGAACACGTTCGGGCCGGGCAGCTGCATCGCGCCGAAGCCGATGCGCGCGACGGAAAAGCCACCGAGTGGAAAGGAATCCATGGGGTGAGGTTAGCGTCGTCGTATGGACACGTTTCAGGCGCTCGTCGCGCGCCAAGATGGTGACCGGATCACCGCGTCGGTCGAGACGCTGAGCGCCTCCGACCTACCGCCCGGCGAGGTGACGATCCGGGTGGAGTACTCGAGCGTCAACTACAAGGACGCGCTGGCGCTGACGCCGGGCGGCGGCGTGGTCCGCAATTACCCGGTGGTGCCGGGCATCGACCTGACCGGCGAAGTCGTCGAATCGCACTCCCCCGACTTCGTCGTCGGCGACAAGGTGCTGGCCCACGGGTACGCGATCGGCACCGGCCACCACGGCGGCTACGCCGAATATGCGCGGCTGCCCGCCGACCAGGTGGTGGCGCTCGGCGACCTGACGCCGCGCGAGGGCGCCGCGATCGGCACCGCCGGCTTCACCGCCGCGATGAGCGTGCAGGCGCTGATCGACTGGGGCCTTCAACCCGGCGCCGGGTCGGTCGTCGTCACCGGCGCCTCCGGCGGCGTCGGCTCCGTGAGCGTGGACCTGCTGGCCGGAGCCGGCTACCGGGTGGTCGCGTCCACCGGCAAGGAGCGGGCGGGCGGGCTGCTGAAAGAGCTTGGCGCCGCGGAGGTTATCGGGAGGTTGCCCGAGGACCCCGACGCCAAGCCGCGGCCCCTGGCCAAGGCGCGCTGGGCGGGCGCCGTGGATTGCGTGGGCGGGGCGACCCTGGCCGACGTGCTCAGCGCCGTCGACTACGGCGGGGCGGTGGCCTGCAGCGGCCTGACGGGTGGGCCGGGGTTGCACACCACGGTGATGCCGTTCATCCTGCGCGGCATCGCGCTGCTCGGGATGGACTCGGTGCTGATGCCGATCGGCCGGCGCCGCAAATTGTGGGCGCTGCTGGGTGATTCGTTGCGGCCGCGTCACCTGGAGGCGGTGATCAGCGACGTCGACGTCAAGGACGTCGTCGGCGTGCTGGATCAGCTGCGCGCCGGCGCCTTCTCCGGCCGCGCGGTGGTGCGGGTCGCCGGCGGATTTTGAGTCGGCAGTAGGCTGACCGACCATGCGGGCTGCACGGGTGACGCGACTGGATGGTCCGGACGCGATCGAGGTGTCCGAGGTCGACGAACCCTCGGGTGACGGTGTGGTCGTCGACGTGTACGCCGCGGGCGCGGCGTTTCCCGACGCGCTCCTGACCCGCGGCCTCTACCAGTACCGGCCGGAGCCGCCGTTCGTGCTCGGAGCCGAAATCGCCGGCGTGGTGCGGTCGGCGCCGGAGGGCGCGCACGTACAACCCGGCGACCGGGTCGTCGGGCTGACGATGCTGTCCGGGGGCATGGCCGAGGTCGCGATCCTGCAGCCCGACCGGGTGTTCAAGCTGCCGGACAACGTCAGCTTCGAGGCCGGCGCCGGCCTGCTGTTCAACGACCTGACCGTGTACTTCGCGCTGACCGTGCGCGGCCGGTTGGCCCAGGGCGAGACGATGCTGGTGCACGGCGCGGCGGGCGGCATCGGGACGTCGGCGCTGCGGCTGGGGTCGCTGCTCGGGGCGTCGCGCAGCATCGCGGTCGTCGGCACCGAAGACAAGGCGGACGTGGCGACGGCGGCCGGCGCCACCGATGTGGTGCTGGCCGAGGGGTTCAAGGACGCGGTCAAGGAGCTCACCGGCGGCCGCGGCGTCGACGTGGTGGTCGACCCGGTCGGCGGCGACCGGTTCACCGATTCGCTGCGCTCCCTCGCCCCGGCCGGCCGGCTGCTGGTCATCGGGTTCACCGGCGGGGAGATCCCGACCGTGAAGGTGAACCGGCTGCTGCTCAACAACATTGACGTCGTCGGCGTGGGCTGGGGAGCCTGGGCGGGGACGCACCCGAACGCGCTCGCCGAGCAGTGGGCGGGACTGGAGGCCCTGCTCAGCTCGGGCCGGCTGGCCGCCCCGACGCCCGAGGTCTACCCGCTGGAGCAGGCCGGCGCGGCGGTCGCATCGCTCGAGAACCGCACGGCCAAAGGCAAAGTCGTGGTGCGCGTCCGCGATTGAGACCGCGCGACACAGAAACGTTTGCAACGACACGCCGACGCGGTGCGCAACGGATGATGTCTCGCGGAGTTGGACCGCCGAGCACCTTGTGCGGCGGATAAACAAAAAGTAATGTCACTTTCAGTTTTGTAGCCCGCCGAGCCTGGAGTCTTCATGGAATCCTTCGTTCACCTGCGAAAAGGGAAAACACCGCGCCGGCTGCACGCCGACCTCGACGGGCTCAAGGACGACGAACTGGGCCGGGGTGGATTCACCGGCCGGACCGCGAACATGTACCGCCGCAACGACCCCACCGCCTATCGGGCCGTCGGTCCCCTGCGCCCGGTCGACGTGCTCGCCGGCGAGCTCAAGCCCGGCGACGCCACCGACGCCAACGGCGGGCCGCTGCTGATGTTCAGCAACGACGACTGCCGAATCTCGTTGAGCCGCCGTCACGAGCCGATGCCGTTCTACGCCCGGCACGTCGACGGCGACCTGCTGTGCTTCGTGCACCGCGGGGCGGGGCTGCTGGAGACCGAGTTCGGGCCGCTGCGCTACCGGGAGGGCGACTGGGTCTACCTCCCGAAGGCGTGCACCTGGCGTCAGCTACCCGACAGCGAGACCACCCTGCTGATGATCGAGGCCAGCGACGAATTCCGGGTGCCGCCGCCCGGCGCGCTGGGCCGCCACTTCCCGTTCGACCCGTCGCAGGCCACCATTCCGGAGCCGGTCCCGATCACCGACGACGAACGCGACGAGTACGAGGTGAGGCTCGTCCACGAGGGCGGTCCGACAACGCTGTTCTACCAACACAATCCGCTGGACGTCGAGGGCTGGCGCGGCGACAACTTCGCGTTCACCTTCAACATCGCCGACTACAACGTGATCACCTCGGACAGTGTCCACCTGCCGCCCACGGTCCACCTCTTCATGCAGGCCACCGGCGTCTACGTGATGAACTTCCTGCCCAAGCCGGCCGAGGGCGTCGCCGGTACCGAGCGCACGCCCTGGTATCACCGCAACGTCGACTACGACGAGATCGCGTTCTTCCACGGCGGGTCGCTCTACGGCATCCCGATGCCGCCCGGGCTGATCACGCACGCGCCGCAAGGGGTTCACCACGGCGCGCCGGAGAAGGCGCGGGAACGGGCGCGCCGCAAGTTCGACGAACATTCGCGGGTGGACTGGCAGGTGATCGCCGTCGACACCCGCCGCCGGCTGACACCGTCCGCCGAGGTGCTCGCCCACGACCTCGGGCAGCACTCGTGAAGCACGACTACGACCGAATCCCGTATCTGGTTGCCTTCCAGAACAATTCCGCGGTGCGCGACGTCTACGGCGGTCTGGCCGAGATCACCGTGCTGGAAAGCTATCTGCTCAAGCCGAAGGACAAGCCGTCGGACACCGTGCTGGTCTTCATGCACCCGATCGGCGGCGGCGCGTACCTGCCGATGACGGGCGCGCTGGCCCGGGCGGGTCACCACGTCATCTACTGCAACAGCCGGTTCCGCGGCACCGACTCCGCGCTGCTGATGGAGAAGGTGGTCGAGGACCTCGGCGAGTGCATCAAGGACGCCAAGAACCGGCTGGGCTACTCCCAAGTGGTGCTGGCCGGGTGGAGCGGCGGCGGCTCGCTGTCGATGTTCTACCAGCAGCAGGCCCAGAAACCGACGATCACGGCGAGCCCGTCCGGCGACGGTCCCGACCTCACCAAGCTCGACCTGCCCGAGGCCGACGGGATCATGCTGCTGGCCGCGCACGTCAGCCGACACGGCACGCTGACCGAATGGCTGGACGCGTCCATCCTCGACGAATCCGACCCGACCAAGCGCGATCCCGAACTGGACCTGTACAACCCGGACAATCCCAACCAACCGCCCTACAGCCAGGAATTCCTGGCCCGCTACCGGCAGGCGCAGATCGACCGCAACCGCCGCATCACCGCGTGGGTGAAAGAGAAGTTGGCGGAACTCACAGCCGCCGGGCGCCCGGATGACGAATTCTGCTTCGTCGTGCACGGCACCATGGCCGACCCGCGCTGGCTCGACCCGACCGTCGATCCCAACGAACGCCCCCCGGGAACCTGCTATCTGGGCGATCCTCGAGTGGTGAACATGAGCCCGGTCGGGCTGGCCCGGTTTTCCACGCTGCGCGGCTGGCTGTCGCAATGGAGTTACGACGACGCGCGCGGCGACGGGGTGGCGTGCGGGCGCGACCTTGCGGTCCCGGCGCTGGTGATCGGTAACCTTGCCGATGACGCCTGCACACCCAGCCACACCCGACGGCTCTTCGAGGCGATCGGGCACCCCGACAAGGAGATGCACGAGATTCCCGGTGCCACACACTATTACGCGGGTCCCGACCAACGGGACAAGCTGCGGCACGCCGTCGACGTCGTCACCGACTGGCTGATCCGGCACGACTTCGCGAGCAAAGAGTGACAGGTGCGCTGGACGGCATCCGGGTGCTCGAGCTGGGCACCCTGATCGCCGGCCCGTTCGCCGGCCGGCTGCTCGGCGACATGGGTGCCGACGTCATCAAGGTGGAACCGCCCGGCGCCCCGGACCCGCTGCGGACCTGGGGGCAGTCCGAACTGGACGGACACCACGTGTTCTGGACCGTCCACGCGCGCAACAAGCGGGCCATCACGCTCGACCTGCGCAAGCCGCGCGGCCGCGAGTTGTTCTTAGACCTCGTCGCGAAATCCGACATCGTGGTGGAAAACTTCCGCCCGGGCACGCTGGAGAAATGGAACCTGGGCTACGACGTGCTCAGCGAGCGGAACCCGGGCATCATCCTGGTCCGGGTGTCCGGCTACGGACAGACGGGGCCCGAGGCGCACAAGGCCGGCTACGCCTCGGTGGCCGAGGCCGCCAGCGGCCTACGGCACCTCAACGGCTTCCCGGGCGGCCCGCCGCCCCGGCTCGCGCTCTCGCTCGGCGACAGCCTCGCCGGCATGTTCGGCGCCCAGGGCGCGCTGGCCGCGCTGTACCGCCGCAGCGTCACCGGGCACGGACAGGTGGTCGACGTCGCGCTGACCGAATCATGCTTGGCCGTGCAGGAATCCACGATTCCCGACTACGACGTCGGCGGCGTGGTGCGCGGGCCGTCGGGCACCCGGCTGGAGGGCATCGCGCCGTCGAACATCTACCGCAGCGCCGACGGGTCCTGGGTGGTGATCGCCGCCAACCAGGACACCGTGTTCGCCCGCCTGTGCAAGGCCATGGGGCGCCCGGAGCTGGTCACCGACGACCGGTTCGCCACGCACGTCGCCCGCGGCCGCAATCAAGACGAACTCGACACGATCATCGGCGCATGGGCCGCCGATCGGCAACCCGCCGACATCATCGAAACCCTCTCCGCCGCAGGCGTGATCACGGGTCCGATCAACACGGTCGCCGAGGTGGTCAACGACCCGCAGCTGCGGGCCCGCGGCATGCTGGTCGAGCACTTCGATGAAAGGGTCCAGCGGAGCGTTTTGGGGCCGGGCGTCGTCCCGGTGCTCTCGGAATCCCCGGGCGGTGTCCGCAACGCCGGGCCCGCGCGCCCGGGCCAGCACAACGACGACGTCTACCTCGGACTGCTGGGCAAGACCGACGACGAGCTCGAGGGGCTAAGGGCCGAGGAGGTGCTATGACTCACGTGGACATCCGCGAGGTGTCGCTGCGCGACGGCCTGCAGATCGAAAAACCAATCCCGTTGGCCGCCAAGCTGGAATTGCTGGCCGCGGTGGCCGCCACCGGGGTGCGCGAGGTCGAAGCGACGGCGTTCGTGTCCCCGTCCAAGGTGCCTTCGATGGCCGACGCCGCCGAACTCGCCGCGCACCTGCGCGACTACCCCGACATCGAGTTCTCCGCCCTGGTGGCCAGTCCGAACGGCGCCAAGCGCGCCGTTGCCGCGGGGCTACGGTCGATCGAGTACGTGGTGGCCGCCAGCGACGCGTTCAGCGAGGCCAACGTCGGGCGGCCCACCGCCGAGGCCACCGGCCAGATCGAGGAGATCGTCGCCATCGCCCACGACGCCGGCGTCACCGTCGAGGTCATCGTCGCCACCGCGTGGGACTGCCCGTTCGAGGGGCCGACCGCGCCGCGACAAGTGCTCGAGATCGGCGCGGCCGCGCGCGACAACGGCGTCGACCGTTTCTCGATCGCCGACACCATCGGCACCACCACCCCGCGGCGAGTCAGTTCGCTGATCGCACAACTGCGTCCGGTGATCGGCGACATGCCGCTGGGCGGGCATTTCCACAACACCCGCGGCACCGGCCTGGCCAGCGCCTACGCCGCGGTCGGCTCCGGGGTCACCAGGCTGGACGCCTCGGTCGGCGGGCTGGGCGGCTGCCCCTTCGCACCCGGCGCCACCGGCAACATCGCCACCGAAGACCTGGTCTATTTACTCAGCGACAGCGACGTCGACGTCGACGTCAACCTGCGGGCCGCCATCGCCGCCGCCGAGATCGCCAAATCCGTTGTGGGCCACGACTTGCCGAGTGCGCTGCTGCGCGCCGGCGACCGGATCCGGAACTGATGCCGGCCGAAACCCTGACCGCCAAGGGCCGCCAGACCAGGCAGGCCATCGAACAAGCCGCCCGAAAACTGTTCGCGGAACGCGGCTTTCATGGCACCACCCTGGCCGACATCACGTCGGCGGCGGGCAAATCGTCCGCCGTGTTCTATCGGTATTTCGCCGACAAGGAAGACCTGTTGGCCGCACTGGCGGAGTCGTTTCTGCACGAGGTCGTCAGGCCGTCCGGGCTGAGCGTCGAGCTGCCGGAATCGCCGGACGACGACGCGTTCTTCACCGGGGTGGTCACCGGGTACTGGAGCATGTTCAAGCAGAACATCGGCATCATGATCGCCGTGGCCCAGCTCGCCGCCACCCAGCGGCGCTTCGCTACCGTCCAGAACGAATTCCGGCGCTTCGGCATGGACATCGTGGCCGCGTCGGTCCGGCGCGCCCAGGAGCAGGGTTACGGCGCCGAGCTCAACCCCGAACACACCGCGGCGGCCATCGCGCTGCTGTTCGAGAACTTCACCACCGTGTTCGTCGGGCCGTCGGGCCTGGGCCTGGAGATCAACGACGAGGACGCCATCGCCACCCTGTCGACGGTGTGGAAGAAGACCCTGTACGGCGCTTGAGCCAGCCAAAGGAGTGATCACCGTGGATTTCACCCTCCCAGAGCATCTTCCGGGACTGCTCGACGAGATGGACGCGTTCATCGAGGCCGAGATCAAGCCGCTGGAACGCGACCACATCCAGTACTTCGACCAGCGCCGGGAGCACGCCCGCACCGATTGGGACAACGACGGCATCCCGACGCGCGAATGGGAGGACCTGCTCGCCGAGATGCGCAGGCGAGCCGACAAGGCTGGCTGGCTGCGCTACGGATTGCCGGCGTCGCTGGGCGGCCGCGACGGCACCAACCTCGACATGGCCGTCATCCGGGAGCACCTGGCGCACAAGGGCCTCGGCCTGCACAATGACCTGCAGAACGAGTCGTCGATCGTCGGGAATTTCCCGCAGGTGATCATGATGGAGCGCTTCGGCACCGACGAACAACGCCGCGGGTGGTCGGAGGCGTTGATCACCGGGGAGCGGTCCATGGCGTTCGGCCTCACCGAACCGCGGCACGGCTCCGACGCGACGTGGCTGGAGACGAACGCACAACCCGACGGCTCGGGAGATGGAGGCTGGGTGATCAACGGCTCCAAGCGATTCAACACCGGCGTCCACCGCGCCACCCACGACCTGATCTTCGCCCGCACCTCCGGCGAGCCCGGGGCCGCGCTGGGCATCACCGCGTTCCTGGTCCCGACCGATACCCCGGGATTCAACATCCCCTACTACTGGTGGACGTTCAACATGCCCACCGACCACGGCGAAGTCGAGCTGACCGACGTGCGGGTGCCGTCCGATGCGGTGCTCGGGGAGGTGGACCGCGGGCTGGAGGTCGCGCAGACATTCCTGCACGAGAACAGGATTCGGCAGGCGGCCAGCAGCCTGGGCGCCGCGCAATACTGCATCGACCGCGCCGCCGACTACGCCGGCAAGCGCGCCGTCTTCGGCAAGCCGCTCTCGGTCAACCAGGCCGTGCAATGGCCGCTGGCCGAGCTGCAGACCGAGGCGCAGATGGTGCGGCTGTTGGTGCAGTACGCGGCCTGGCACCTGGACCGCGACCACCACATGGAGGTCTCGGACAAGGTGTCGATGGCCAACTACCGGGCCAACCGGCTGGTCTGCGACGCCGCCGACCGGGCGATGCAGATCTTCGGGGGCCTCGGCTACAGCCGCCACGAACCGTTCGAGCACATCTACCGCCACCACCGCCGCTACCGGATCACCGAGGGCGCCGAGGAGATCCAGATCCGCCGGGTCGCGCAGCGGCTGTTCAAGTTTGGCCACAGGTGACCGACACCCAAGAGTTGGCCGCCAAGTTGGCGCGGGTCCTGGCGCCCGAGCTCGGCGCGGGCGTCGCGATCGAGCGGTTGCGCGCGTTGACCGGCGGCGCCAGCCGCACCACGTGGGCGTTCGACGCCGTGACCGGCGACGGGCGCCGTGCGCTGATCCTGCGCACCGGCCCGCCCGACGACGTGCACGCCGGCATGGAGCTCGAGGCCCGCGCCCAGGCCGCGGCCGCCGCGTCCGGCGCACCGGTCCCCCACATCCTGGTGGCCGCCGATTCGGTTGCCGCCCTGGGCAACCCGTTCCTGATCTGCGACGAGATCAAGGGCGAGACCATCGTCCGGCGCATCCAGCGCCGGCTCGAAGCCGACGGCGGGCACGCGCGTCGAACCGAGCTGCTGCGGCAATGCGCGCAAGCGCTGGCCGCCATCCACCGGGCCGATCCGAAAATCCCCGGCCTTGCCCACGAGGACCAACTCGTGCAGTGGCGCGAGCGGCTCGACGCCATGGGCGACACCACCGCCACCTTCGAGTGGGCGTTCCGCTGGCTGGGCGCCCACCGGCCCCAGCCGTCGACCCCGGTCCTGGTGCACGGGGACTACCGAATGGGCAACCTGATCGTCGACGGGTCAAACCTGGCCGCCGTCCTCGACTGGGAGCTGGTGCACGTCGGCGAGGCATGCGAAGACCTGGCCTGGTTCTGCATCCGGGCGTGGCGGTTCGGCGCCCCGGCCAGCCTGAGCGCCGGCGGGCTCGGCAGCATCGAAAGCTTCGTGCGGGCCTATGAGGAGGCCAGTGCGACCACCGTCGACCGGGTGGCGTTGCACTGGTGGCTGGTGCTGGCGACGCTGCGTTGGGGCGTCATCTGCCGCTACCAGGCCGAGCGGCATCTCAGCGGCGAATTCCGCTCGGTGGAGTTGGCGACGATCGGCCGCCGCGTCTGCGAAACGGAGTGGGACCTGCTCGACCTGCTCGAAGCGCCCGGTGACGATGCGCGCCGCGCAGCGGCGCGAGGTGGGGGCACCCCCAGCCGCGCAGCGGCGCGAGGAGGAGGCGGGCAATCGGAGGAGGTGCGCGCATGATCGGCTCTTATGGCCGGCCGCTCGCGGCCGAACTCGTGGCGGCGGTCGCCGAATTCCTGGAGACCGACGTCCGGGAGGCGACCAGCGGGCAGGTCCACTTTCACGCCAGAGTGGCCGCCAACGCGTTGCGCATCGTCGAGCGCGAACTGCTCGACGAGAGCGAGGCGGAGACCGCCGCCGCCTTGGCCGGCGTGGGCTTCGCCGATGAGGACCAACTCGCCGCCGCGATCCGGGCCGGCGAGCTCGACGGGCGCGCCGACGAGGTCACCGCCTGCCTGCGCACGCTGGTACGAAACCGGCTGGCGGTCGCCCACCCCGGATACGACCGAACAGATTAGGAGCCACCATGCCGACCACCACCGCGGAAACCATCCTCGACGTGGCCGACCGCCTGTTCGCGGCGATCGAGCGGGGCGACGTGGTGGGCGTCGATCGCCTGTGGAGCAACGACGTTGCGGTGTGGCGCGTCGGCGCGCGCCGCGGCCCCACCGCCTCCGATGACAAGGGCCGCGCGATGCGGGTAATCGACTGGTTCGTCACCGCGACCACCCAGCGTCGCTACGAGATCCTCGACCGCCAACTTTTCGACGGCGGCTTCGTTCAGCAGCACATCCTGCACGCCACGGGCCATGCCGGCCAATCGATCTCCATGCGCGTCTGCATCGTGATCAGGGTGGGCACGGGCGGCCTGATCGACCGGATCGACGAGTACTTCGACCCCGCCGAGATCGCGCCGCTGCTCGGCTAGGGGTTAGATTCGCCACGAGTCAGATGGGGGTCACAATGACGACTCTGGAAACACTGCTGCACGATCCCGACGTGGCCGGCGTCTGGAACATCGTTAAAGAACGCTCGGCCATCACCTTCAAGGTCAGAAACTTCTGGGGCCTGCTGAACGTCAAGGGCCGCTTCACCGAGTTCACCGGCGACGGGCAGCTGACCGGCAAGGGCGCCGTGTTCGGCCGCCTCGACATCGCGACCGCGTCACTGAGCACGGGCATCGGCCGCCGCGACAGGCACCTGCGCTCGGCCGACTTCTTCGACGTCGAGCGCTTCGGTGAGATCAGCGTCGTCGTCACCGGGGTGCACCCGACCAAGGGGAACGCCGCGGACCTGCGCGCCAACTTCACGATCAAGGGCGTCACCGCGGCGTTGCCCCTGCCCGTCACGGTCACCGAACTCGAGGACGGCTCGATCCAGATCTCCGGCGAGACCAAGGTCGATCGATCCCAATTCGACCTGGGCTGGAACAGGTTCGGCATGGTCGGCGCGACGGCCACCGCGGCCGCGCGGGCAGTCTTCGTTCGGGCGACCCGGTAGGGCTGCCGCGCCACCGCTACCATCTGAGCGTGGCCGACTCCAACGCCCTGCGGATCCTTGTCTACAGCGACAACGCCGAAACCCGCGAGGAAGTGATGCGGGCACTGGGCAAGCAGCTGCACCCGGACCTCCCCGAGCTGAGCTACGTGGAGGTGGCGACCGGCCCGATGGTGATCCGCACGATGGACGAGGGCGGCATCGACTTGGCCATCCTCGACGGGGAAGCCACCCCGACCGGCGGCATGGGCATCGCCAAACAGCTCAAGGACGAACTGCCGACCTGCCCGCCCATCGTCGTGCTCACCGGCCGCCGCGACGACGCGTGGCTGGCCAGCTGGTCGCGCGCCGAGGGCGCGGTGCCGCACCCGCTGGACCCCATCGTTTTGGGCCGCACGGTGCTTGGGCTGCTCCGCACCCCCACTCGCTAAGCGTTTAGCACTTTCACCTGCGCCGACACGGAAACACGCGCCGTGTGGGCGGTCGCTTGGCATCCGCGCCGTGACGCGCCCGGATGCGGGCACGTTAAAACCGGGCAAATAGCACCACCCCGGGCACGTGGGCCGGCCGCAACGACGCTATGTTGAAGGTCACTGCGACGGGCTACAGACCCGGTCCGTCACAGCAGCCCGGTTACCGCCTGGCCGCCCGCTCAGTTTGGGAGGGCGGCCACATTACGACGGATCATGGAGCGAGTTGAACGTCTACATACCCATCCTGGTGCTGGGCGCGATCGCCGCCGCCTTTGCCGTGGGCTCGGTGGCGATCGCGAGTTTGGCGGGCCCGACCCGGTACAACAAGTCGAAGCTGGCGGCGTACGAGTGCGGCATCGAGCCCACCGAATCCCCCGTGAGCGGCCCGCACGCGACGGCCGGGCAGCGGTTCCCGGTGAAGTATTACCTGACCGCAATGCTGTTCATCGTCTTCGACATCGAAATCGTGTTCTTGTATCCCTGGGCGGTCAGCTACGACGCGCTGGGGACCTTTGCTCTGGTCGAGATGGTGGTGTTCATGCTCACGGTCTTCGTGGCCTACGCCTATGTGTGGCGCCGCGGCGGCCTGACGTGGGATTGAGGTAAGACGTGGGGCTGGAAGAACAGCTGCCCGGTGGCATCCTGCTGTCGACGGTCGAGAAGGTGGCGGGCTACGTCCGCAAGAACTCGCTGTGGCCGGCCACCTTCGGGCTGGCCTGCTGCGCGATCGAAATGATGGCGACCGCGGGGCCGAGGTTCGACATCGCGCGGTTCGGCATGGAGCGGTTCTCGGCCACACCGCGGCAGGCCGACCTGATGATCGTGGCCGGGCGGGTCAGCCAGAAGATGGCCCCGGTGCTGCGCCAGATCTACGACCAGATGGGCGAGCCGAAGTGGGTGCTGGCCATGGGTGTGTGCGCGTCGTCGGGCGGGATGTTCAACAACTACGCGATCGTGCAGGGCGTGGACCACGTGGTGCCGGTGGACATCTACCTGCCCGGCTGCCCGCCGCGGCCGGAGATGCTGCTGCACGCAATCCTCAAGCTGCACGAGAAGATTCAACAGATGCCGCTGGGCGTCAACCGCGAAGAAGCCATCGCCGAGGCCGAGCAGGCGGCGCTGGCCGCCCGGCCCACCATCGAGATGCGCGGGCTGCTGCGATGAGCTCGCCGGACCACGACCCGAAGGTAGCGGCCAGCGAGGTGGGGGGATCGGTCCCCAGCGCCGACGAAGAGGTCATCGACGTTCGTCGCGGCATGTTCGGGGTCAGGGGCACCGGCGACACCTCCGGGTACGGGCGGCTGGTGCGCGAGGTCACGCTGCCCGGCAGCAGCCCCCGGCCCTACGGCGGTTACTTCGACGACATCGCCGACCGGCTGGCCGAGGCGCTGGGCCGCAGCGGTGTCGAATTCGACGACGCGATAGAGAAAGTCGTGGTCGACCGCGGCGAACTGACGTTGCACGTCCGCCGCGATCTGCTGCCGCAGGTCGCCCAGCGGCTGCGCGACGAACCGGACCTGCGCTTCGAGCTGTGCCTGGGCGTCAGCGGCGTGCACTATCCGCACGAGACCGGCCGCGAATTGCACGCCGTCTATCCGCTGCAATCGATCACCCATAACCGTCGGCTGCGGCTGGAAGTGGCTGCGCCGGACAGCGATCCGCACATCCCGTCGCTGTATGGGGTCTACCCGACCAACGACTGGCACGAGCGGGAAACCTACGACTTCTTCGGGATCATCTTCGACGGCCACCCGTCGCTCACCCGGATCGAGATGCCCGACGACTGGCAAGGGCATCCGCAGCGCAAGGACTACCCATTGGGTGGCGTCCCGGTCGAATACAAGGGCGCGCAGATTCCCCCACCCGACGAGCGCAGAGGCTACAACTGATGAGCGACACCGACACTGGCACTGTCCTGGTCGCGGGCGGTCAGGACTGGGACCAGGTCGTAGAGGCCGCCCGCAACGCAGACCCGGGTGAACGCATCGTCGTCAACATGGGGCCCCAGCACCCGTCCACCCACGGGGTGTTGCGCCTGATCCTCGAGATCGAGGGCGAGACCGTCACCCAGGCCCGCTGCGGAATCGGCTACCTGCACACCGGGATCGAGAAAAACCTCGAATACCGGTACTGGACCCAGGGCGTCACCTTCGTGACCCGAATGGACTACCTGTCACCGTTTTTCAACGAGACGGCGTACTGCCTGGGCGTCGAGAAACTGCTCGGCATCACCGACGAGATCCCGGAGCGCGTCAACGTCATCCGGGTGATGATGATGGAGCTCAACCGGATCTCGTCGCATCTGGTCGCGCTGGCGACCGGCGGCATGGAATTGGGCGCGATGACCCCGATGTTCGTCGGTTTCCGCGGCCGCGAGATCGTCCTGAACCTGTTCGAGTCCATCACGGGTCTGCGGATGAACAGCGCCTACATCCGGCCCGGCGGCGTCGCGCAGGACCTGCCGCTAGGCGCGGAAACCGAGATCGCCGAGGCCCTCGAGCAGTTGAAGCAACCGCTGCGCGAAATGGGCGAGCTGCTCAACGAGAACGCCATCTGGAAGGCGCGCACCGAGGGCGTGGGCTACCTGGACCTGACCGGCTGCATGGCGCTGGGCATCACCGGCCCGATCCTGCGCTCCACCGGGCTGCCGCACGACCTGCGCAAGAGCGAGCCCTACTGCGGCTACGAGAACTACGAGTTCGACGTGATCACCGACGACGGTTGTGATGCGTACGGGCGCTACATCATTCGCGTCAAAGAGATGTGGGAGTCGATCAAGATCGTGGAGCAGTGTCTGGACAAGTTGCGGCCGGGCCCGACGATGATCTCCGACCGCAAGATCGCCTGGCCGGCCGACCTGAAGGTGGGCCCGGACGGCATGGGGAACTCCCCCGAGCACATCGCGAAGATCATGGGCAGCTCGATGGAGGCGCTGATCCACCACTTCAAGCTGGTCACCGAGGGCATCCGCGTTCCCGCGGGCCAGGTTTACACCGCGGTGGAATCGCCGCGCGGCGAGCTCGGTGTGCACATGGTCAGCGACGGCGGCACCCGGCCGTACCGCGTGCACTATCGGGACCCGTCCTTCACCAACCTGCAGTCGGTCGCCGCGATGTGCGAGGGCGGGATGGTCGCCGACCTGATCGCCGCCGTCGCCAGCATCGACCCGGTGATGGGCGGGGTCGACCGATGACGGGGCCGCAGGGGCAGCCGGTGTTCATCCGGCTCGGGCCGCCGCCCGACGAGCCCAACGCGTTCGTGGTCGAGGGTGCGCCGCAGTCGTATTCGCCGGAGGTGCGGGCTCGGCTCGAGGTCGACGCCAAAGAGATCATGGGCCGCTACCCCAACAAGCGCTCCGCGCTGCTGCCGCTACTGCACCTGGTGCAATCCGAGGACTCGTACCTGACCCCGGCGGGCCTGGAGTTCTGCGGCGAGCAGCTGGGGCTGACCGGCGCCGAAGTGTCCGCGGTGGCAAGCTTTTACACGATGTACCGCCGCGGACCCACCGGCGATTACCTGGTCGGTGTCTGCACCAACACGCTGTGCGCGGTGATGGGCGGCGACGCCATCTTCGAAACGCTGGTCAACCATCTCGGCGTCCGCAACGACCAGACCACCCCCGACGGCAAGATCACCCTGCAACACATCGAGTGCAACGCCGCGTGCGATTTCGCACCGGTCGTGATGGTCAACTGGGAGTTCTTCGACAACCAGACCCCCGAGTCGGCGCGCGAATTGGTCGACTCGCTGCTCTCCGGCGAGCCGAAGTCGCCCAGCCGCGGGGCCCCGCTGTGCGCCTTCCGCGAGACGTCGCGCATCCTGGCCGGCCTGCCCGACGAGCGTCCGGACCAGGGCCAGGGCGGCGCGGGCGCCGCGACCCTGGCCGGCCTGCGGGTGGCGAGGGAGCTCGGCATGGAGGCGCCCGAAGCCCCGTCGTCCGGGAAGGACCAGTGATGGCCGCCCCCACCGCCCAGGCGACGCCGCTGACGCCGGTGATCAGCCGCTTCTGGGACGATCCCGAGTCGTGGACGCTGGAGACCTACCGCCGCAACGACGGCTATCGGGCGATGCAGAAGGCGCTGAGCATGGAGCCCGACGCGGTGATGGGGGTCGTCAAGGACTCCGGCCTGCGCGGCCGCGGCGGCGCGGGCTTCTCGACGGGGACGAAGTGGTCGTTCATCCCACAGGGCGACACCGGCGCGGCCGCCAAGCCGCACTACCTGGTGGTCAACGCCGACGAGTCGGAACCCGGCACGTGCAAAGACATTCCGCTGATGCTCGCGACGCCGCACGTGCTCGTCGAGGGCGTGATCATCGCGGCGTACGCGATCCGGGCCAGCCACGCGTTCATCTACGTGCGCGGCGAGGTGCTGCCGGTGTTGCGCCGGTTGCAGAACGCGGTGGCCGAGGCCTATGCCGCCGGTTACCTGGGCCGCGACATCAACGGTTCCGGCTTCGACCTCGAGTTGGTGGTGCACGCCGGCGCGGGCGCCTACATCTGCGGCGAGGAGACCGCGCTGCTCGACTCGCTGGAGGGCCGGCGCGGGCAGCCCCGGCTGCGGCCGCCGTTCCCCGCGGTGGCCGGCCTCTACGGCTGTCCGACGGTGATCAACAACGTCGAGACGATCGCCAGTGTCCCGCCGATCATCCTGGGCGGCGCCGAATGGTTCCGCTCGATGGGCAGCGAGAAATCGCCTGGCTTCACGCTGTATTCGCTGTCCGGGCACGTCACCCGGCCGGGCCAGTACGAGGCCCCGCTGGGGATCACGCTGCGCGAGTTGCTCGCCTACGCCGGCGGCGTGCGGGCCGGGCACCGGCTCAAGTTCTGGACGCCCGGCGGGTCGTCGACGCCGTTGCTCACCGACGAGCACCTCGACGTGCCGCTGGACTACGAGGGCGTGGGCGCCGCCGGCTCGATGCTGGGCACCAAGGCGCTGGAGATCTTCGACGAGACAACGTGTGTGGTGCGCGCGGTGCGCCGCTGGACCGAGTTCTACAAGCACGAGTCGTGCGGCAAGTGCACGCCTTGCCGCGAGGGCACCTTCTGGCTGGACAAGATCTACGAGCGGCTGGAAACCGGCGGGGGCACCAGCGAGGACATCGATAAATTGATGGACATCTCCGACACGATTCTCGGAAAGTCGTTCTGCGCGTTGGGCGATGGCGCCGCCAGCCCGGTGATGTCGTCGATCCAGTATTTCCGCGACGAGTACGTCGCCCACGTCGAGGGGGGCGGCTGCCCATTCGACCCCCGGGATTCCATGCTCAACGGAGGTAACGCGTGACCCAGGCGGCCAAACCTCAGACCGGCGACGGGGTTAGTCGGCCGGAGATGGTGACGTTGACCATCGACGGCGCCGAGATCAGCGTTCCCAAGGGGACTCTGGTGATCCGCGCGGCCGAGCTGATGGGCATCCAGATCCCACGGTTCTGTGACCACCCGCTGCTGGACCCGGTCGGCGCGTGCCGCCAGTGCCTGGTCGAGGTCGAGGGACAGCGCAAGCCGATGGCGTCGTGCACGACGGTCGCCACCGACGACATGGTGGTGCGCACCCAGCTCACCTCCGAGGCCGCGGACAAGGCCCAGCACGGCGTCATGGAGCTGCTGCTGATCAACCACCCGCTGGACTGCCCGATGTGCGACAAGGGCGGCGAATGCCCGCTGCAGAACCAGGCAATGTCCAACGGCCGCACCGACTCCCGCTTCACCGACGTCAAGCGCACCTTCGCCAAGCCGATCAACATCTCCGCGCAGGTGCTGCTGGATCGCGAGCGCTGCATCCTGTGCGCCCGCTGCACGCGGTTCTCCGAGCAGATCGCGGGCGACCCGTTCATCGACATGCAGGAGCGCGGCGCCCTGCAACAGGTCGGCATCTACGCCAATGAGCCGTTCGATTCGTACTTTTCGGGCAACACCGTGCAGATCTGCCCGGTGGGCGCGCTGACCGGGACCGCGTACCGCTTCCGGGCCCGCCCCTTCGACCTGGTCTCCAGCCCGAGCGTGTGCGAGCACTGCGCTTCGGGGTGTGCGCAGCGCACCGACCACCGCCGCGGCAAGGTGCTGCGCCGGCTGGCCGGCGACGACCCCGAAGTCAACGAGGAATGGAACTGCGACAAGGGCCGGTGGGCCTTCACCTACGCGACCCAGGCGGACGTGATCGCCACCCCGCTGGTCCGGGACGCGAACGGCGAGCTGCAGCCGGCGTCGTGGTCGCACGCGATCGTCGCGGCTGCCCAGGGGCTCGAGGCGGCCCGGGGACGTACCGGCGTGCTGGTCGGCGGACGGGCGACGTGGGAAGACGCCTACGCCTACAGCAAGTTCGCGCGAATCACGTTGGACACCAACGACATCGACTTCCGCGCCCGGCCACACTCGGCCGAGGAGGCCGCCTTCCTGGCAGCCCGGGTGGCCGGCCGGCCGGTGACGGTCAGCTACGCCGACCTGGAGGCCGCGCCGGTGGTGGTGCTGGTCGGGTTCGAGCCGGAAGACGAGTCGCCCATCGTGTTCCTGCGGCTGCGCAAGGCCGCCCGCAAGCACGGGCTGGCTGTGTACGCGATCGCGCCGTTCGCCACCCGCGNGGACGGCGAGCCGCATTTGGCCGGCACCGCGCGCCAGCCCGTCGTCCGGCTGTCGGCCGACACCGCGGCCGAGATCGCCGCCGCCGACGGCGACAACGTCACGGTGAGCACACCGCGCGGATCGATCAGCCTGCCGCTGAACATCACCGACATGCCCGACCGGGTGGTGTGGCTGCCGCTGAACTCACCGGGTTCGGCGGTGCACCGGAAATTGGGCGTAACCATCGGCAGCACAGTGAAAATCGGAGTGGGCATATGACCGCCTTGGCCGCCTTCGGGCACGACACCTGGTGGTTGGTGCTGGGCAAGGCGCTGGCCATCTTCGTGTTCCTCATGCTCAACGTGCTGGTCGCGATCCTGCTCGAACGCAAGATTCTCGGCTGGATGCAGCTGCGGCCCGGCCCCAACCGGGCGGGGCCGTGGGGCGTCCTGCAAAGCCTGGCCGACGGAATCAAGCTGGCCCTCAAGGAGAGCATCACCCCGGGCGGCATCGACAAGTTCGTTTACTTTGCGGCGCCGGTCTTTTCGGTTATTCCCGCGTTCACCGCGTTCGCGTTCATCCCGTTCGGCCCGGTCGTGTCGGTGTTCGGCCACCGCACGCCCTTGCAGCTGACCGACCTGCCGGTCGCGGTGCTGTTCATCCTGGGGCTCTCGGCGATCGGCGTGTACGGCATCGTGCTCGGCGGCTGGGCGTCGGGATCCACGTACCCACTGCTGGGCGGAGTGCGCTCCACCGCCCAGGTCATCTCCTATGAAGTCGCGATGGGGCTGTCCTTCGCCGCGGTGTTTCTCTACGCCGGCTCCATGTCGACGTCGCAAATCGTGGCCGCCCAGGACCGGGTCTGGTATGTGTTCCTGTTGCTGCCGTCGTTCGTGATCTACCTGATCTCCATGGTCGGCGAGACCAACCGCGCGCCCTTCGACCTGCCCGAGGCCGAGGGCGAGCTGGTCGCGGGGTTCCACACCGAGTACTCGTCGCTGAAGTTCGCGATGTTCATGTTGGCCGAGTACGTGAACATGATGACGGTTTCGTCGCTGGCCACGGTCATGTTCTTCGGTGGCTGGCATGCGCCCTGGCCGCTGAACATGTGGGCCGGCGCCAACACCGGATGGTGGCCGGTGCTCTGGTTCACCGCCAAGATGTGGACCTTCCTGTTCATCTACTTCTGGCTGCGCGCCAGCCTGCCCCGGTTGCGCTACGACCAGTTCATGGCGCTGGGCTGGAAACTGTTGATCCCGGCCTCGCTGGTGTGGGTGTTGATCGCGGCGGTGATCCGCACGGCCCGCAACCAGGGATACGCGCATTGGACGCCGGTGCTGGTGGTCAGCAGCGTCGTCGTGGCCGGTGCGCTCGTGCTGCTGTTGCGAAAACCGTTCACAGCACCCAGTATTCGCGCGATGGAGCGCCAGCTGCGCCGGCAGCGCGACGAAACCCCCTCCCCCGCAACCACCGAGCCGGCGTTCCCGACGCCGCCGCTGCCGGCGCGGAAGGTCGGCGCCAGCAAGGAGGAAGCACGTGCCTAGATTTCTCGACGCCGTAGCCGGATTCGGCGTGACGCTCGGCTCGATGTTCAAAAAGCGGGTCACCGAGGAATATCCGGAGAAGCCGGGCCCGGTCGCGCCCCGGTATCACGGCCGTCACCAACTCAACCGGTACCCCGATGGCCTCGAAAAGTGCATCGGATGCGAGTTGTGCGCCTGGGCCTGCCCGGCCGACGCGATCTATGTCGAGGGCGCCGACAACACCGAGGAGCTGCGCTACTCGCCGGGTGAACGCTACGGCCGCGTGTACCAGATCAACTACCTGCGCTGCATCGGCTGCGGCCTGTGCATCGAGGCCTGCCCCACCCGGGCGCTGACGATGACCAACGACTACGAAATGGCCGACGACAACCGCGCCGACCTCATCTACGAGAAGGACCGGCTGCTCGCCCCCCTGCTGCAGGACATGCTCGCGCCGCCGCACCCGAGGGCGCCCGGCGCCACCGACAAGGACTACTACCAGGGCAACGTGACCGCGCAGGGGCTGCGCGAGCACGAGAGCGCCGGAGACACAAGATGATCGCAACGCTCGCCGCCGACACCATCGTTCGCACCTCGACCGGCGAAGCCGTCACGTTCTGGGTGCTGGGTGCGCTGGCGCTGGTCGGGGCGCTCGGCGTGGTGCTGGCGGTCAACGCGGTCTACTCCGCGATGTTCTTGGCGATGACGATGATCATCCTGGCGGTGTTCTACATGATCCAGGATGCGGTGTTCTTGGGTGTCGTCCAGGTCGTGGTCTACACCGGCGCGGTGATGATGCTGTTCCTGTTCGTGCTGATGCTGATCGGCGTGGACTCCGCGGAATCACTGAAGGAGACGCTGCGCGGCCAGCGCGTTGCGGCGGTGCTGACGGGAGTCGGGTTCGGCGTCCTGTTGCTGGCAGGTATCGGCAGCGTGGCGACCGGTGGCTTCGTGGGGCTGACCACGGCCAACGCCAACGGCAACGTGGAAGGCTTGGCCGCGCTGATCTTTTCGCGCTACCTGTGGGCGTTCGAGCTGACCAGCGCGTTGCTGATCACCGCGGCCGTCGGCGCGATGGTGCTGGCGCACCGCGAGCGTTTCGAACGCCGCAAGACGCAACGCGAGATGTCCGAGGAGCGGTTCCGCCCCGGCGGGCACGCCACCCCGCTGCCCAACCCGGGTGTCTACGCACGCCACAACGCCGTCGACGTGGCCGCGATGCTGCCCGACGGCTCCTACTCGGAACTGTCGGTGTCCCCGATCCTGCGGATCCGTGGCGCGGACGGCACCGTGTTTGCCCAGACCGAGGGGACCCGGCCCGCCGAGGCCGTGAAGGGCGGTGCGTCGTGAATCCGGCCAATTATCTGTACCTTTCGGCGCTGCTGTTCACCATCGGTGCCGCGGGCGTGCTGCTGCGCCGCAACGCCATCGTGATGTTCATGTGCGTCGAGCTGATGCTCAACGCCGTCAACCTGGCGTTCGTCACCTTCGCGCGGATGCACGGCCACCTCGACGGCCAGATGATCGCCTTCTTCACGATGGTGGTGGCCGCGTGCGAGGTTGTCGTCGGCCTGGCCATCATCATGACGATTTTCCGTGCCCGCAAATCCGCGTCGGTCGACGACGCGAACCTACTCAAAGGCTGAACAACGCCACGATGACTGACTACACCTGGCTGCTGGTGGCACTGCCATTGGCGGGCGCCGCGATCTTGTTGTTCGGGGGCAGGCGTACCGACGGGTGGGGCCACCTGCTGGGCTGCGCCACCGCGCTGGCGGCATTCGGCGTCGGGCTGAGCCTGCTGACCGAGCTGCTCGGCCGCGGCACCGACGACCGGGTCATCCACCAGAAGGTGTTCACCTGGATTCCGGTCGGCCAACTGCAGGTGGACCTCGGCCTGCAGATCGACCAGCTGTCGGTGTGTTTCGTGCTGCTGATCTCCGGGGTGGGGTCGCTGATCCACATCTATTCGGTCGGCTACATGGCCGAAGACCCGGATCGCCGAAGGTTTTTCGGCTACCTCAACCTGTTCCTGGCCTCGATGCTGCTGCTGGTCGTCGCCGACAACTACGTGGTGCTCTACGTCGGCTGGGAGGGCGTCGGCCTGGCCTCCTATCTGCTCATCGGTTTCTGGTATCACAAGCCCACGGCGGCCACCGCGGCCAAGAAGGCGTTCGTGATGAACCGCGTCGGGGACGCCGGGCTCGCCCTCGGAATGTTCTTGATGTTCAGCACTTTCGGCACGCTGTCGTACGCCGGGGTGTTCGCCGGCGCGCCCGCCGCCGGCCGGGGCGCCTTGACGGCGATGGGGTTGCTGCTGCTGCTGGGCGCCTGCGCCAAATCCGCGCAGGTTCCGCTGCAGGCCTGGTTGGGTGACGCGATGGAGGGCCCGACGCCGGTGTCCGCGCTGATCCACGCCGCCACCATGGTGACCGCCGGCGTGTATCTGATCGTGCGGTCCAATCCGCTCTACAACCTGTCGCCCGACGCGCAACTGGGCGTGGTCATCGTCGGCGCCGTCACCCTGCTGTTCGGGGCGTTCATCGGCTGCGCCAAGGACGACATCAAGCGCGCGCTGGCGGCATCGACGATGAGCCAGATCGGCTACATGGTGCTGGCCGCCGGCCTCGGCCCGGCCGGCTACGCCTTCGCCATCATGCACCTGCTCACCCACGGCTTCTTCAAGGCCGGCCTGTTCCTCGGCTCCGGCGCGGTGATCCACGCGATGCACGAGGAGCAGGACATGCGCCGCTACGGCGGCCTGCGCAAGGCGCTGCCGATCACCTTCGCCACGTTCGGCCTGGGATACCTGGCGATCATCGGGGTGCCGCCGTTCGCGGGCTTCTTCTCCAAGGACAAGATCATCGAGGCGGCGCTGTCCACCGGGGACACCCGGGGCTACGTGCTGGGCGGGGCCGCGCTGCTGGGTGCCGGCGTCACCGCCTTCTACATGACCCGCGTCATGCTGATGACGTTCTTCGGTGAAAAGCGTTGGGCCCCCGGCAGCCATCCGCACGAGGCGCCGGCCGTGATGACGTGGCCGATGATCCTGCTCGCCGTCGGCTCGGCGTTCTCCGGCTTGCTGCTGTGGTGGGGGGGCGCCCTGCAGCACTGGCTCGAACCCGTCGTCGGGGTGCGCGAGGAGGCCGCGCACGCCCTGCCGGCCTGGGTCACCACCGTCGTGGCGCTCGGTGTCGTCGCGATCGGCATCGCGGTGGCCTACCGGATGTACGCCACCGCGCCGGTCCCCAGGGTCGCCCCGGTCCGCGTCTCGGCGCTCACCACCGCCGCGCGCGCCGACCTTTACGGCGACGCCTTCAACGAGGAGGTGTTCATGCGCCCTGGTGCGCAACTGACCGAAGCGCTGGTCGAAGTCGACAACGCGGGTGTCGACGGCTCGGTCAACGCGCTGGCGGCGCTGGTGAGCCGGACGTCAAACGTCCTGCGGCGCTTCCAAACCGGCTTCGCCCGCAACTACGCCCTGTCCATGCTGGCGGGCGCGGTGCTGGTGGTGGCGCTGATCCTGGCGGTGCGGGGATGGTGAGCTCGAACGTCCCGTGGCTGAGCGTCCTGTGGCTGCTGCCGCTGGCGGGCTCGGTGCTGATCGTCGTGCTGCCCCCCGGGCTGCGACAGCTCGCCAAGTGGGCCGGCCTGGTGGTCGGCGTGCTGACGCTGGCGGTGGCGATCGTCGTCACGGTCGGCTTCAAAACCGGCGGCCCCACCTATCAATTCGTGGAAAGCCACCAGTGGATCCCGGCGTTCGGCGCGGGTTACTCCCTCGGGGTCGACGGCATCGCGGTGGTGCTGGTGCTGCTGACCGCGGTGCTGATTCCGCTGCTGCAGGTGGCCGGCTGGAACGACGGCAGCCAGCGCACCCGGGAAAACACCCGTAGCGTGCACGCCTACGTCGCGCTGACGCTGGCCATCGAGTCGATGGTGCTGGTCTCGGTGGTCGCGCTGGACGTGTTGCTGTTCTACGTGTTCTTCGAGGCCATGCTGGTGCCGATGTACTTCCTGATCGGCGGCTTCGGGGGCGGCCCGGGCAGGTCGCGCGCGGCGGTGAAGTTCCTGTTGTACAACCTTTTCGGCGGCCTGATCATGCTGGCGGCCGTCATCGGGCTCTACGTGGTGACCGCGCAGCACGGGTCGGGCACGTTCGACTTCCGCGACATCGTCGCCGGCGTCGCGTCGGGCCGCTACGGCGCCGACCCCGCGGTGTTCAAGGCGCTGTTCCTCGGCTTCATGTTCGCCTTTGCGATCAAGGCGCCGCTGTGGCCGTTCCACCGCTGGCTGCCCGACGCCGCCGTCGAGGCCACGCCGGCGACCGCGGTGCTGATGATGGCGGTGATGGACAAGGTCGGCACCTTCGGCATGCTGCGCTACTGCCTGCAGCTGTTCCCGAGCGCCTCAACGTATTTCCGTCCGCTGATCATCGTGCTGGCCGTGATCGGGGTGATCTACGGCGCGGTCGTGGCGATCGGGCAGGCCGACATCATGCACCTGATCGCCTACACCTCGATCTCCCACTTCGGGTTCATCATCCTGGGCATCTTCGTGATGACCACGCAGGGCCAGAGCGGGTCGACGCTGTACATGCTCAACCACGGCCTGTCCACCGCGGCGGTTTTCCTGATCGCGGGCTTCCTGATCTCCCGGCACGGCAGCCGGGCGATCGCCGACTACGGCGGGGTGCAGAAGGTGGCGCCCATCCTGGCGGGCACGTTCCTCGTCTCGGCCATGGCCACCCTGTCGCTCCCCGGCCTGGCGCCGTTCATCAGCGAATTCCTGGTCCTGCTGGGCACTTTCAACCGGTACTGGCTGGCCGCGGCGTTCGGCGTCACCGCGCTGGTGCTCTCGGCGATCTACATGTTGTGGCTCTACCAGCGGGTGATGACCGGGCCGGTGGCCGCCGGCAACGAACGCATCGGCGACCTGAAGGCGCGCGAGCTGATCGTCGTGGCCCCGCTGATCGCGTTGTTGCTCGTGCTCGGCGTCTACCCCAAGCCGGTACTGGACCTGATCAATCCCGCCGTCGAGAACACGATGACCACCATCGGCCAGCATGACCCCGCGCCGAGCGTGCCACCGGGTACTGGCGTGCCCCGGACAGCCGAAGGACCGCACCGATGACCCTTCCGACCCCCAGCGTCGAATACTTCCTGCTCTGCCCGATGCTCATCGTCTTCGGCGTCGCTATCGCCGGGGTGCTCGTGGAAGCGTTTGCGCCCAGGCGGATTCGCTACGCCACCCAGGTGACGCTGGCCCTCGCCGGCCTGATCGCGGCGTTTTTCGCGGACGTGGAGGTCGCCGAGTCGATCCCCGCGTCGGGTCGCGCCGCGGTGCTGGGCGCGGTGGCGATCGACCGGCCGACGCTGTATTTGCAGGGCACCGTCCTGCTGGTCGCCGTCCTGGCGGTGATCTTCATCGCCGAGCGGACGCAGGCCAAGGCCGATGCCAAGGTGGCCGTCGCCGCCGGTTCGGCCGGGTTGGATTCCTTTACGCCGCAGGCGTCCGCGGTTCCCGGCAGCGACGCCGAGCGGGAGGCGGAGCGGGCCGGCGCGGCGCAGACCGAGCTCTTCCCCCTGCTGATGCTGTCCGTCGGCGGCATGATGGTGTTCCCCGCGTCCAACGACCTG
The DNA here is from genome assembly GCF_900078675.2 of Mycobacterium interjectum. GTDB lineage: Bacteria > Actinomycetota > Actinomycetes > Mycobacteriales > Mycobacteriaceae > Mycobacterium > Mycobacterium interjectum. The sequence goes on along the minus strand of NZ_LT546236.1, from coordinate 651,797 downwards.
TTGACGATGTTCGTCGCGCTGGAGGTCCTGTCGCTGCCCCTGTACCTGATGTGCGGGCTGGCCCGTCATCGCCGCCTGCTGTCCCAGGAAGCGGCGATGAAGTATTTCCTGCTGGGCGCGTTCTCCTCGGCGTTCTTCCTCTACGGCGTGGCGTTGCTCTACGGCGCGACCGGCACGCTGCTGCTGTCCGGGATCCGGGATGCCCTTGCCGCGCATGGTGATAGCTCGATGGCGTTGATCGGCGTCGCGCTGCTGTCGGTCGGGCTGCTGTTCAAGGTGGGTGCGGTGCCGTTCCACTCCTGGATTCCCGACGTCTACCAGGGCGCACCGACCCCGATCACCGGGTTCATGGCGGCGGCCACCAAGGTGGCGGCGTTCGGCGCGCTGCTCCGGGTGGTCTACGTGGCGCTGCCCCCGCTGCACGATCAATGGCGCCCGGTGCTGTGGACGATTTCGATCCTGACGATGGCGGTGGGCACCATCACGGCCGTCAACCAGACCGACGTCAAGCGGATGCTGGCCTATTCGTCGGTCGCGCACGTGGGGTTCATCCTCACCGGCGTCATCGCGGACAACGCGGCGGGCCTGTCGGCCACGCTGTTCTATCTGGTCGCCTACAGCTTCAGCACCGTCGGCGCGTTCGCCATCGTGAGCCTGATTCGCAACGCCGACGGCGTCGAGGACGCGACGCTGGCGCACTGGGCCGGGCTCGGGCAGCGCTCCCCCATCGTCGGCGTGATGTTTTCGATGTTCCTGCTGGCGTTCGCCGGCATCCCGCTGACGAGCGGCTTCGTCAGCAAGCTCGCGGTGTTCAAGGCCGCCGCCCAGGGCGGCGCGGTGCCGCTGGTCATCGTCGGCGTCGTCGCCAGCGGCGTCGCCGCGTACTTCTACGTGCGGGTCATCGTCTCGATGTTCTTCACCGAGGCGACCGACGACACCCCACACGTGGTGGCGCCCGGCATCCTGAGCAAGGCCGCGATCGCCGTATGCGCCTTGGTCACCGTGCTGTTGGGGATCTTCCCGCAGCCGCTGCTCGACCTCGCCGATCAGGCGGCCCAGCTGCTGCACTGAATCGGTCGCGCCGGTCGGCTACAGCTGGCCGAAGACGCCACCCAGGATGCCGACCAGGTCGTCGCCCGCGTTGAACAGCCCCACGCTGTTGCTGCCCGAGTTCCCGACGCCCACGGAGGCCGTGGAGGCGGGGTTGGGCGCCGAGTTCGCGATACCGGAGTTGTCCATGCCCGAGTTCGCGATCCCGACGTTGAAGGCGCCCATATTGGCAAAGCCGATCAGCTGGCTCCCCGAATTGTCGATGCCCACATCCCCGTCACCCACATTGAGCAAGCCCGACGTCGGCAGGCCCAATGCGCCGGTGTTCTTGTTCTGGAAGCCGGAGACGTCGACGCCCGAATTGTAGAAGCCCGAAACACCGGTGCCGCTGTTGCCGAAGCCGGAGTTGGTGACCATCCCGGTGAGATCCGCCGAGCTGCCTACCCCGGTGTTCAGGGTGCCCGCATCGAACAGACCCGTGTTGGTGTTACCCGAGTTGAACCAGCCCGTGTTCACGTTGCCCGCGTTGAACCAGCCTGTGTTTGCGCCCGCGCCGCTCGCGGAGCCGCCGGAGTTGAAGCTTCCGGTATTGAAGGTGCCCGCGTTTGCCATGCCGACGTTCTCGATACCCGAATTACCGAACCCCACGTTGGCAGGCCCCGCGTTGACAAACCCGACGTTCTGGCTTCCGCCGTTCCCGAAGCCGGTGTTGAAGTTGCCCGAGTTCCAAAAGCCCGCGTTGTTGCTGCCCGAGTTCAACAATCCGAAGTTGCCGTTCCCCGAATTGAAGATGCCGACGTTTCCGTTTCCCGAGTTGAAGAGTCCGATGTTGCCGCTGCCCGAGTTTCCGAAACCGATGTTGTTGAGGCCCCCGTTCAGCCCGCCGATGCCGATCATGTTGTCGGCCGGCAGGTTGAAGCCGATGTCGTTGCTGCCGGCGTTGCCGAAGCCGAAGTCGAAGCTGCCGAGGTTGCCGACGCCGATGTCGGAGGAGCCCTGATTGCCGAAGCCGACGTTGAACGATCCCAGGTTTCCGCCGCCGAGGTTGAACCTGCCCGAGTTTCCGCTGCCGATATTTCCGTTCCCGATGCCGAGCGCGCCGCCACCGTTGCCGAGGCCAAGGTTGGCGGAGCCGAGGTTCCCGCTACCCAGGTTGGAGTTGCCGAAGTTTCCCAGGCCCAGGTTCGTGTTTCCGATATTTCCGCTGCCCAGGTTGGCGAAGCCGAAGTTGCCGCTGCCGAGGTTCAAATTGCCCAGGTTGCCGCCGCCCAGGTTGACGTTGCCGATGTTGCCGCCGCCCAGGTNGCCACCCCGGCGCCGACCGCCGCCAGGGCCGCGGTCGCCGCGACGAGTGCCGGTCCGTGGGTGCCGACGCCGGCCAGCCCGACCATGAGCACGCCGAAAACCGTCGAGACCGCGAGTGCGGCCGAACGCGGGATCGATTTCATACCACGGCTATCCCCTCAGCCGTCCCCGCACGCGACGGCGGCGGTCCGGCAGCAGACCCATCGACTGATCCAGGGTGCTGTCCCCCCGCCAACCCACGATGTCCACGCCGACGGTCGCCATGTCGCGATACATCGCGGAGCGCTGCAGCGCCCACATCCGGTCGATCAGCGGGTCCTGCTGGGTGTCGAATGGTGAGCTGTCGAGGATGTCCACCGCGATCACCACATGGCCGCGCTTGCGCAGGTCGATCAACGCCAGCGCGAATTCCGTGTCGAGCAGCGTGGAGAACGCAATCACGATGGCGCCGACCGGAACGGCCGCGCGCGGCGCGAGTGTGCCTGTGGTGTTCTCGAATTGGTCGCCGGCGGCCAGCACGGTGTCGAGCAGCCGGTAGAACTGGCGCTGCCCGATGTCGGCACCGAGCCAGCGCGGGCGGTTGCCGCCGAGCGCGACGATGCCGGCACGGTCACCGTGCCGCAACGCGGTCTGGACCACCTGCGCCGCGCCGCGCACGACTCGTTCGGTGGCCTCGGTCGCCGGACCCGCCGGCTGCCGATACGTGTCGATCAGCACCACCACGTCGGCGGCGCGGTCGGTCAAGCGCTGCGTCACGTGCAACTGGCGGCGGCGCGCGCTCACCGGCCAGTTCACCGCCCGAAGCTGGTCGCCGGGCACGTAGGGGCGAATGTCCGCGTACTCGACGCCCGGCCCGATGTGCCGGGTGAGGTGGGCGCCCAGGCGATCGAGCAACTCCGTCTGCGGGATCGGCGTCGACTGCGGCGGCGTCAGCGGGAACACGAGGACGTCGGCGGCGTCGACGGTGGCGGTCCCCAGCAGCAGCCCGCCGCGCGCGACCACCTCGATGCGGGCCCGCACCGGATAGCGGCCCCAGCGTTGTGCGGTTGCCGCAACCGTTTTCGCATGGCGGGCATCCGGCTCGAGCGCCTCGAGTTCCATGCCCGCGACCGGCGACATGGTGAGTTCAACCGCAGCTTCCCCGCAAGCCCCGCGTGCCCCGCTCTCCTGGGTCACCCAGACTTTGAGCCGCGCTCGGTCGTTTTCGAAGCATCGCTGCGAATCGGGTTCCCCGTGCACCCGGATCTTCGGCGCCGGGCGTTGCCAGCTGATCGAACACAGCACGCCGAGCAGCGGAGCCGCGAAGGCGATCAGCTGCCACCGGGCCCCTATCACGGCGGCGGCCAGCGCGACCCCGGCGCACGTCGCGATCGCACGGGCCAATGGCGATGCGCGCCACGCGAACTCGACTTCGCGGCTTCGGATCACGCCGGCCTCACCCGGTCCCCCCGTGCCCCCCGCCGGTTCGGGGCACCGGCAAGCGCCGCAGCAGTTCCCCGACGACGTCGGCGCCCTGGATCTTGCGCACCCACATCTCCGGGCGCAAGGTGATCCGGTGCGCCACGGCCGCGACGGCGAGCTCCTTGACGTCCTCGGGGATCACGTAGTCGCGACCGAGCAACAGCGCGCGGGCGCGCGCGAGTTGGACGAGGTCGAGTTCCGCACGGGGGCTGGCACCCACCGCGACCTGTGGGTGGTGCCGGGTCGCGGTGGCCAGCGACACCACATAGTGCAGGACGTCCTCGTGCACGGTCACCTGCTCGACCGACTCCCGCATCGCCAGCAGGTCGTTGGCGTCCACCACCTGACTGACGATGGGCTCGGCCGAACCCCGTTCGAGGCGGCGGCGCAGCATCGAGGTCTCGTCGCGCTCGGAGAGGTATCGAAGTTCCAAGCGGATGGCAAACCGGTCCAGCTGAGCCTCGGGTAACGGATACGTGCCCTCGTACTCGATCGGGTTGTCGGTCGCCAAGACGATGAACGGCGTTGGCAGCTTGTGGGTTTCGCCGTCGATGCTCACCTGGCCTTCGGCCATCGCCTCCAGCAGCGCCGCCTGCGTCTTCGGCGGCGTGCGGTTGATCTCGTCGGCGAGCAACAGGTTGGTGAAGATGGGTCCGGCCCGGAAGGCGAAACGACCCGACTGCATGTCGTAAATCGTCGAGCCGAGCAGGTCAGCGGGCAGCAGGTCCGGCGTGAACTGCACCCAGGTGAATCGCAGCCCCAGCGCGGCCGCGAAGGATCTGGCGATCAGCGTCTTACCGAGGCCGGGCAGGTCTTCGATGAGCACGTGGCCGCGCGCGAGGACGGCGATCAGGATCAGCGTCAGCGCCGAGCGCTTCCCCACCACCACGCGTTCGATTTCGTCGAGCACCGCCTCGCACTGTGCGGTGGTGGTCGCGGCCGGCAGTGTCATATTTGCTCCAACTTTCGCAGAATCTCTTCCAGCGCCGCGCGGCCCGGGCCGGGGTGGTGGTCACCGGTGCGCGTGACGTTGTTGGGATTGACCCATTCCCACAGTTCGGCGCCGAACAGCATCCGGCCGGTCGCGTGATATGCCATGGGGTCCTTGGATTGCTTTTGGCCGGTTGTCATTTCGTACCGCCGCGCCAGCATGGGACGCAGGTGGCGGTCCCAGTCGGCACGGGTGGAGTCCGACCAGCGGATCGTCGTCTCGGTGGTGGCCAGCCAGCGACGCAACGAGTCCCCGAGGTCGTCGTAGCCCGGCTCGGCGACCGGTTCGTTGCCGCGCCCCAGGTAGCGGCGGACGTTGAGCAGCACCAGGGCCAGGGCAATGCCCGCGGCCGCGAGCAGGAACCGGTGACCGTGCAGAATCAACGCCAACAGCTCTATCCCCACCACCAGGCAAACACCCAGGGCCAACAGTTTTTTCATACCGGGCTCCGCAATTCCGCGAGGACCAGGCGCAGAACGTTTACCGCCATCTCACGGTGTTCCTCGTTCATCACGTGCGGGGAAAAACGCGCCTCTTCGAACAGATTCACCAACCGCTCCGCGTTATCGGCCCGCAGCGCGTGGTGTTCGACGGCTCGGACGAGGACCTCGGTCGGCGTGTCGAAGTCCTGCGGGGCGGCGCCCGGCACGTTGGCCAGCTCCCGCTCCATAGCGGCATAGCAGGCGATGATCGCCTGGCGAGGTTCCCGGCTGAGGTCGCCGATCTCGGCCAGCCCGACCTCGGCCGCGCGGGCCAGCGATTCCGCGCGCGGCGCGGGCGCCGCAACTTCGACCTGATCGTCGGCGCGCACGGCCGGCGTTGCCGCGCGCCAGCGCCGTCGCGCCATGATCACCGAACCGGCGACGATCACCAGCATCATCGGGATCGCCCCGGCGAGCAAAACCCCGAACATGTCCCCGGAGTCGTTCGGCCGGTGTTGCTGTTGGCTTGGCGGGGGGCCGCC
>NZ_LT546236.1:621878-645957 GCF_900078675.2 Mycobacterium interjectum | reverse complement strand
CACGCCGGTAGGCCGGCTTATCCACAGTTGGGGTTTTATCCACAGGCCGCGGGCGGCGTGGTTTCCGCCGTGGGCTTTTGACGGGGCTCGTTTTAGGCCTGGCGGCATGGGTTCGTGCGTGGGTGCCGAGGAGGCGCGGGAGCGCATCGAGGCGGCGCGGGATGACATCGATGCCGCGCACGACGTGCTGCGCGAGACCAGCTCGCAGGTGGTGGGCAACGAGGTCCGCGTCGAGGTGGCCGAGCGGTTGGAGACCCGGGAGCGGGTCAACCGGGGTTTGATGTATCGGTTCTTCGGCGAGATCGCCGAACCCCAGGATGGCGCCGCGTGCGTGCCGACTCCCTCAAGTCCGACGGCCTGTTCACCGACGAGGGCCGGGCGCGCCGCTGGCCGCGGCTGGGCCCGCAGGGGCCCGGCATGTCGCGGTTCTCGGGCCTGCTGGATCCCGAGGCCCGTGCCTACTTCGAGGCGATCGAGGCCGCCGTGCGACCCGGCCGCCACCAACCCGAGCGCGCCGGGATAGGGCTGTCGATTTGTTCCGGTAAACAATTCGGCGCCGCTCCAATCAGCGCATGATAGCCGGTATGAAGGTGACAGAGAGACTGTCTGGCTGGTATCAGGGCTGGAATCAGGCGAAGTATCTGAGCCGCTTTGAACGCTGGCTCAACAGGTCGCTTTGGGCATTGCTGGCAATCGCATTGGTATATGCAGTGCTTCAGCATGTAGTCCTGGCCAATGTTTCTGAGGTTTTTCGCGGAGGCGCACGCCTAGGCGTGCTGTGTTATGACATTGCCATCGCCTATACCGGAGCGTTCATGTTCTATCTGCTTAACGTCAGGCTCCCGCTCCGACGCGATCGCCGGAACATCTATCGCCACATCGGACCTCTCGCACGTGTGGTCGCCCAGGCAACTGGCCTAATGCAAACGCTCAACAAGGCAGCAGGTTTCGACGCAGACCGTGAATGTACGCTGGCGAATGTCAAGGAGGTGTGTGCAAAGATCACGCCACAGACGCCTGCCGATTCATTGCTGCTGGCGAACGTCAATCCGCACGGCCCTACCGTGATGGACGCCATCTACTCTCACTCCACCCGCGCACGGCAATTGAACCGCGAACTGCTCGACCTATCAACATATCTCGCGTCTGACCTCATCCACCTGATCGCTCTAATCGAGGAACACGGAGGATTGGACGAATTCGAGCTGATATATGCCGCGTATCAGCGCGGCCACCTTAACAAGTCGGACAACCTATCTGGGATTGCGCCGGTACTCTTCAACTATCTTCAGATAGTCGACCGTGTTGCCCAGTATCGTAAGGGTCTTCGCTTAACGTTTTATAGGAAGCCCACATATCTCTTAGCGAGTGCTGACGATGAGAGCGACGCCATTCCTCTGAAGGACGAGCTGAACGGTTGACCATGTCCGCCGCAAATCAACCGCGCCCACCACCCGAAGAACTCCTGCGCGGAGACTCCGACCCGCCCGACGAGTACGACGGTTGAGGGCCGCGTGGCACACTGAACACGTGCCGCCGCACCGCGACCTCGCCGCGTATAACGATCGGGCGCCCGAGTACGACCACGGGTGGCGGGGCCGGCTGCACCATGAGATCACCGACCGCACCGCCGGTCTGGCGGTGGCGACCATCGCCTCACCCGGCAGCGTGCTGGACGTGGGATGTGGAACGGGGCATCTGCTGCGCACCCTGGCCAGCCGCTACCCGGGCGCCCGACAGCTCTGCGGCATCGACGCCGCACCCCAAATGATCGCGACGGCAAGCGCTTTCGGCGGCGAGGATCGACTGAGCTTCGCCGTCGGGGTGGCCGAAGACCTCCGCTACCCCGACGAGACCTTCGACCTGATCGTCAGCACGACCTCGTTCGACCACTGGACCGATCAACAAGCGGGACTCGTCGAATGCGCCCGGGTGCTGCGCCCCGGCGGTCACCTGGTGCTCGTCGACCAGTTCTCCTGGTGGCTGCTGCCCACGTTGGCCACCAGCCGTCGGGGCAAGGCCCGCACCCGGGGCCGCGCCACCCGTCTGCTGCGGCGCGCGGGATTCACCGCCCCGCACTGGCACCGGCTGTACGCCGTGATCATCAACGGAGTCACGGCGACCAAACCGGCTAACCGAGCGTGAACGGGGAGAAGCTGCCGTCGAGCACCTGCAGATGGCCGATCGTGCGCCCGGTGACCGCCGCAGGATCGACCAGTGCCAATTCCACTGCCGCCCGGGCGAATTCATCGGCCGGGGCGGTATCCACGAATTCACGAGCGTAGTAGGCCAGGCCCGGCGTCAGGATCGGCTTCGACGGCGACAGCGCGTTCACCGCGATGTCGTGGCCGGCGAGATCGAACGCCGCGCACTGGGTGAGGTGCTCGAGCGCCGCCTTGGACCCGCCGTAACCCGGCAGCACCCCGCCGCTGCGGTCGGCGTAGGGCCCGTCGCCGGGCATCCGTGACGCGACCGAGGTGATGTTGATGATCGAGCCGCCGCCCGCATCGATCATGTCGGGGCACACCAGTTGCATCAGTTCGTAGGCGGCGAACACCCCGATGTCGAAATGCCGGCGAAACGCCTGCAGCGGCGTGCTGACGAAGCCCGGCCACCCGGGTTTGGCGCCGCCGGTGGGCGGTTTGGCGGCCTTGGGGCGCGGCTCGGCACCCGGCACCGGCGGTCGGCCGGGCGCGGTGAACGCCGCGTTGTTCACCAGAATCGTGATGGGCCCCAACGCGTCTCGGGCCTCGCCCACCAGCCGGGCAACGTCGTCGCGGTCGGTCAGGTCGGCGCGGATCGCCACGGCGCGCCCGCCGGCCGCCTCGACCTCGGCGACGGTCTCGCCGATGGTCCCGGGCAGCCGGTCGTCCCACACCCGTTCGGTGCGCCCGGCGACCGCCACCGCGGCGCCCTCCGCGGCGAGCGCCAGCGCGATCGCCCGGCCCAGGCCACGGCTGCCGCCGGTNGCCCTCCGCGGCGAGCGCCAGCGCGATCGCCCGGCCCAGGCCACGGCTGCCGCCGGTGACGATCGCGGACCGACCCGCCAGCCGCGTCATCCGGTCACCCCGTGCACGACGATGGCCGTCGTCTGCTCCACCCACGTGTCATCCAGTTTCTCCTCCGGGCGCAGCAACAGCCGCAGCATCGTCGCTCCCCCGATCAACTCGATCAACCGGTCCGGGTCCACGCCGCGGTGCGCCTCACCGCGGTCGATGGCCTCGCCCAGCCGCACCCGCACGGCCGCGAACACCTCGGCGAAGCGCGACATCACCCGGGCATTCAGAGCGGGATCGGCCGTCATGTCGCCCACCAGCCCCGGCAACGCGGCGCGCACCACCGGGGTGGTGAACACGTCGCGGGTGGCCTCGATCATCATCCGGACGTCGGCGGCGATGTCGCCGGCCGGGGCCTCCAGGGCGGTGGGCGCCGTCGGGAACGCCGCCTCGTGCACCAGTTCGGCCTTGCTCGACCAGCGGCGGTACAGCGCCGATTTCGTGGTGCCGGCGCGCTCGGCCACCGCGGCCAGGCTCAGGTTCGAATAGCCGATCTCCACAAGCAGTTCCGCGGTGGCCGACAGGATGGCCGAGTCGATCCGCGGATCCCGGGGGCGCCCGGCCCCCGGGGCCTTGTCAAGGTAGGACGGGTCTGCTTTCATAACGCTACCTACCGTATCGTAATTGCCTCACGAAGGAGGCACCTGTGCCCAACGAACCTGTGCTGGACAAAGTCGACCGACTGCAGCGGTCCAGCCGGGACGTCACCACGCTGCCCGCGGTGATGTCGCAATGGCTGGCGAGCGTGTTGCCGGCGGGGGCCGGCCCCGCTGAGCCTCAAGTGACCGTCGAAAGCGGTGTCGATGCGACGGGCATGTCGTCCGAGACCATCATCCTGACGGCCCGCTGGGAGCAGGACGGCCGGCCGATCGAGCAGAAACTGGTGGCCAGGGTGGCGCCGACGGCCGAGGACGTGCAGGTCTTCCCGACCTATCGGCTCGACCACCAATTCGAAGTCATCCGCAAGGTCGGCGAGCTCACCGACGTTCCCGTCCCGCGGGTGCGCTGGCTGGAGCCCACCGGCGACGTCCTGGGCACGCCGTTCTTCGTGATGGATTACGTCGACGGCGAGGTGCCGCCGGACGTGATGCCCTACACCTTCGGCGGCAACTGGTTCGCCGACGCGCCCGCGCAGCGGCAGCGCGAACTGCAGGACGCCACGGTGCAAGTGCTGGCCAAGCTGCACTCGATCCCGAACGCCCAGAACACATTTGGGTTCCTCACCGCGGAAGACGGCGACACCGCCCTGCGCAGGCACTTCAATTGGGTGCGGTCCTGGTATGACTTCGCGGTGCCCGACATCGGCCGATCGCCTTTGCTGGAGCGGACTTTCGAGTGGCTGGAGGCCCACTGGCCCGACGAGGCGGCCGCCCGTGAGCCCGTCCTGCTCTGGGGCGACGCCCGGGTGGGCAACGTGTTGTACCGCGACTTCCATCCCGTGGCGGTGCTGGACTGGGAGATGGTGACGCTGGGGCCGCGCGAGCTCGATGTCGCGTGGATGATCTACGCGCACATGGTCTTCCAGGAGCTCGCCGGACTGGCGACCCTGCCGGGCCTGCCCGACGTGATGCGCGAGGACGACGTGCGCGCCACCTACCGCGAGCTCACCGGCGTCGACGTGGGCGACCTGCGCTGGTTTTACGCCTACTCCGGGGTGATGTGGGCGTGCGTGTTCATGCGTACCGGCGCGCGGCGGGTGCACTTCGGGGAGACCGAAAAACCCGAGGATGTCGAATCGCTGTTCTACCACGCCGGATTGATGAAACGTCTCATCGGAGAGGATCAGTAATGCTCGGACCGCTGGACGAGTTTCCCCTACATCAGGTTCCCCGGCCGATCGCCTGGGCCGGCTCCTCGGACCGCAACTTCTACGACCGCTCCTACTTCAACGCCCACGACCGCACCGGCGACATCTTCGTCATCAGCGGCATCGGCTACTACCCCAACCTCGGCGTCAAGGACGCGTTCTTCCTCGTCCGCCGCGGTGACACCCAGACCGCGGTGCACCTGTCGGACGCGATCGACTCCGACCGGCTCAACCAGAACGTCAACGGCTACCGGATCGAGGTCAGCGAACCGCTGCGCAAGCTGCGCCTGATTCTCGATGAAACCGAGGGCATCGCCGCCGATCTCACCTGGGAGGGCCTGTTCGACGTCGTCCAGGAACAGCCGCACGTGCTGCGCTCCGGCAACCGGGTGACCCTGGACGCCCAGCGGTTCGCCCAGCTCGGCAGCTGGAGCGGCCGCATCGCGATCGACGGCGAGGAGATCGCGGTGAACCCCGCGACCTGGCTCGGAAGCCGCGACCGGTCCTGGGGCATCCGGCCCATCGGCGAGCCCGAGCCGGCGGGCCGGCCCGCCGACCCGCCGTTCGAGGGCATGTGGTGGCTCTACGTGCCGATGGCCTTCGACGAGTTCGCGATCGTGCTGATCATCCAGGAGGAGCCCAGCGGGTTCCGCTCGCTCAACGACTGCACCCGGGTCTGGCGCGACGGCCGGGTCGAGCAGCTGGGCTGGCCACGGGTGAAAATCCACTACCGGTCCGGCACCCGCATCCCGACCGGGGCGACCATCGACGCGACCGCCCCCGACGGCACGCCCGTCCACTTCGACGTCGAGTCCAAGCTGCCCGTCCCGATCCACGTCGGCGGCGGCTACGGCGGCGACTCGGATTGGCTGCACGGCATGTGGAAGGGCGAAAAGTTCGTCGAGCGCCTGACTTACGACATGACCGACCCGGCCATCGTCGCGCGGTCCGGCTTCGGCGTGATCGACCACGTGGGCCGCGCGCTGTGCCGCGACGGCGACGGCGATCCGGTGGAGGGCTGGGGCCTCTACGAGCACGGCGCGCTGGGCCGCCACGACCCGTCGGGCTTCAAGGACTGGCTGACGGTGGCGCCGTAGGGCTTTGCGCGCCTAGCGCAACTCGCGCAGTTCGTCCAGGATCTCCGACAGCGTCTGCAGCCCGATCGGCGACGGTTGATACAGGCACACGGTGTCCGAGACGCCGTCGACGCGGTCGCGGATGTGGGCGGCGATCTCCTTCGGCGTGCCGCAGGCCGCGATGGTGTGCAGCACCTCGTCGTCGATCAACTCGCCCATCTCCTGCCAGCGGCCCTGCTTGGACATCGCGTTGAGTTCGGGCTGTAGGTCCTCCCAGCCGTGCGCGGCCAGCACCGGCCGGTACGCCGGGGTCGACCCGTAGAAGGCCAGCAGCCGCCGCGTGGCCGCGTGATCCGCCGCGTCCGAGCCCGCCGACACGATGATCTCGGGGATGACGGCCAACTCCTCGGCCCGGCGGCCACCGGCCCGCAGGCCCTCGCGCACCGCCGGCATCGTGTTCTCGTGCAGAAACCGCTTGGTGCCGAATGGCATCACCAACAGGCCGTCGGCGTGCTCGGCGGTGGCGCGGGTCAGCCGCGGGCCGAGGGCTCCGACATAGATCGGCGGCGGGCCATAGGGATTGGGGCCGGGGCTGAAGGTCGGCGTCATCAGCGTGTGCCGATAGTAGTCGCCGCGAAAGTCCAAGCGGCCACCGGTCTTCCAGGCCTCGAAGATCGCCCGAAGGGCCGCGATCAACTCGGTCATGCGGGCGACCGGATGCTCGAACTGGGCACCGAAACGCTTCTCGATCTGCGGGCGGATCTGGGTGCCCAGGCCGAGGAAGAATCGGCCCTCGCTCAGCAGCTGGTGATCGTTGGCCTGGTGGGCCAGGTGTATCGGATTGCGGGGAAACGCGATGGCCACGTTGGTCATCAGGTCCAGCCCGCCCACCGTGGCGGCCAGCGTCAGCGGAGCGAACACGTCGTGCTGACCCTCGAAGGTGGCCACACCGCTGGCCCCGGCGTCGCGCAGGGCCCGCGCGCGCTCGACGGCATCCGTTGGCCCGTACAACGCGGTGAAGACTTTCATCTGGCTTGAGCACCTACTTAGACGGGCGATGGAAATTTATCCTACGAAACCGTCCAAATGCGGTTGACTAGGGGACGTGACGAAGCCGCCGCCGGTTGTCGACGTGGTCGTGGTCGGTGCCGGCTTCGCCGGGCTGTCCGCGGCGCGCGAGCTGACCCGGCAGGGCCATGACGTGCTGGTGTTCGAGGGCCGCGACCGCGTCGGCGGCCGGTCGTTCACCGGCAGCGTCGCCGGACTGCCCGCCGACCTGGGGGGCACGTTCGTCGGACCGACCCAGGACGCCGTGCTGGCGCTGGCCGCCGAGCTGCAGGTCCCGACCATCCCGACGCACCACGACGGCAAGAACGTGATCCACTGGCGCGGCTGGGCGCGTCCCTACCACGGCACCATCCCCAAACTTTCGCTCACCGGGCTGCTCGACATCGGCCGGCTGCGTTGGCAATTCGAGAGGATCGCCCGCGGCGTGCCGGTGGCGGCGCCGTGGGACGCGCGCCGCGCGCGCGAACTGGACGGCATGTCGCTGGGCGGCTGGCTGCGCGCGGTGCGCGCCACCGCCTCCTCGCACGACCTGATGGCCATCGTGGCCCGGGTGACCTGGGGCTGCGAACCCGACGAGGTGTCGATGCTGCACGCCGCCCGCTACGTGCACGCCGCCGGGGGGCTGGACCCGCTGCTCGACGTCGAAAACGGCGCCCAGCAGGACCGTTTCCCGGGCGGCACCCAGCAGATCGCCGAGGCGGCGGCCGCCGAACTGGGCGCGCGCGTGGTGCTGAACGCGCCGGTCCGGCGCATCGAGCGGCACGGCTCGGGGGTCACCGTGACGACCGACTCCGGTTCGGCCGAGGCCGGCTTCGTCATCGTGGCGATCCCGCCGGCCCATCGGGCGTCGATCGAGTTCGCCCCCCCGCTGCCCGACGAGTACGAGCAGCTCGCCCGCAATTGGCCGCAGGGCCGGCTCAGCAAGGCCTACGCGGCCTACGAGACGCCGTTCTGGCGGGCCGACGGGTTCTCCGGGCAGGCGCTTTCCGACCAGGGCCCGGTGTTCATCACCTTCGACGTCAGCCCGCACGCCGACGGTCCGGGCGTCCTGATGGGCTTCGTCGACGCCCGCGCATTCGACTCGCTTCCCACCGAACAGCGCCGCCGCGACGCGTTGCGCTGCTTCGCCTCGCTGTTCGGCGACGAAGCGCTCAAGCCCCTCGATTATGTCGATCAACGTTGGGGCACGGAGGATTTCGCGCCGGGCGGTCCGACGGCGGCGGTGCCGCCGGGGTCGTGGACGCGGTTCGGGCCGTGGCTGCGCAAGCCGGTCGGGCCGATCCACTGGGCGGGCACCGAGACCGCGGACGAATGGACCGGGTTCCTCGACGGCGCCGTGCGGTCCGGCCAGCGGGCGGCGGCCGAGATCACCGCCCTGCTATGAACTGATCTGGCGCACCCGCGCGTCGTGGCTCACCGATGCCACCAGCGCCCGCAGGTGCCGGTTGACCTCGCGCGGCTGTTCCAGCATCGAGCAGTGGCCGCCGGGCAACTCGACCAGGCCGACCACGTTGGGAGCCCTACGCGCGATCCGCCGCGACTGGCCGATCGGCGTCAGCCGGTCGCGTTCGCTGCCGATGACCAGCGTCGGCACCGTCAACCCGTCCAGGTCGAGATGCCGCGATCCCAGCGCGTCGACGAGCATCTTCGCGCAGCCCCCGCGCCCCGCGGGCGAGGTCTGCGCGAACAGCTCGCAGACCGTCCGCGCGGCGCCCAGGTCGGCGCCCTGGCCGACCGCCAGCATCGCGACCACGTAGCGGCTGGGGATCCGGGCCGCGGCCGGCACCGGAAACCCGCCGAAAGCGGTGATCAGGGTGCGGGCGGCCAGGACTCGGGCGTCTGAAAACCCGCGCGGCACCGACAGCAGCTTCACCTGGCGCACCAGATCCCCCGTGGTGGTGTTGATCAGCGCGACGGCGTCGGCGCGCCGGCTGACCCGGTGGCGATAGCGCGCCGACCAGGCGGCGATGGCGATGCCGCCCATGGAGTGGCCGGCCAGCACCGCGCGCTCGCGTGGCGCCAATGTCGCCTCCAGCACCGAATCCAGGTCGGAGGCAAGGTGTTCGAGGCTGTAGCCGCCGCGGCGCGGGACGCCGCTTCGCCCGTGGCCGCGATGGTCGAACGCGATGACCCGGTAGTCGGGGGCCAGGTCGCGGATCTGGTGCGCCCAGGCCCGGATCGCGCACGTGATGCCGTGTGTGAGCACGATCGGATACCCCTCGGGCGGCCCGAAAACCTCTGCGTGCAAAGGGGTTCCGTCGGCCGCGCGCACGGTCACGGCGCGGCTTGGCGGCAGTTCGTCGGGGAGCCGCCCACCTGTCCGATTCGGTGACACAACGCTCATCGCCGCTCCCCCTTCGAACGCGGCCCCATCGCCGCACTCCGGATGTAGGCGAAGTGTAGCCCGCACTCAACGACGAACTGGTGAAAAAGGCCCATTACGCGCCGCGAATTCGGGCACGGTCGTCCAACAACCTGTGGGACGCTGGCAGCCGTGAACCCGATGTCCCGTCGGGACTTCCTCGCGGCGACGACGACCCTGGTCGGCGGCGGACTGCCGGCCGGGTGCGCACCGCCCGACACCCCGCCCGACAACAAGGCCGTGCTCGTTGTCGGCGCCGGCATGGCGGGCCTGTCCGCCGCACGCAGCCTTGCCGACGCCCGATGGCCGGTGCGCGTCATCGAAGCCCGCGACCGCATCGGCGGGCGGGTGCACACCGACCGCGACTGGGGCGTGCCGCTGGAGATGGGTGCGTCCTGGATCCACGGCACCACCGACAATCCGCTGATGGAGCTCGCGCACCAGGCGCGGGCCCAGCTCGTCCCCACCGACTACTACGGGTGGGCGAAACTCGCGGTCGATCCGCGACTGCCCCCGCTGGACTACGACCCGGAAACGTGGCGCACCTTCGTACGACGGGCCCGCGGGCACGTCGACGGCGGCAGCCTCGGCGCCGCGGTGGACGCCGCGGCCACCCGTGCGGAGCTTTCCGATTCCGACCGCGCGCAGTTGGCTTTCTACATCGCCACCGAGATCGAGGACGAGTATGCCGCCAGCGCGGACCAGTTGTCCGCCAACACGTTTGATCACGGCGACTACACCGACGGCGACCAGGACGTCGTCACGAGCGGCTACGACGCCCTGCCGCGGCTCCTTGCCGAGGGTCTGCGGATCGAGCTGAAGACGCCGGTCACCGCGATCGCACGGCGCGACGACTCCGTCGTCGTGCGCGCCGGAAGCCGGTCGTTCGAGGGGCCCGCGGCCATCGTCACCGTTCCCCTGGGCGTCCTGAAATCCGGTGCGATCGCTTTCGATCCGCCGCTTCCCGACCCGCAACTGCACGCCGTGAACGCGCTCGGGTTCGGCGTGTTGTCCAAGAGCTTCTTCCGTTTCAGCCGGCGAAGCTGGGACGTCGAGAACGCCTTCTATGAGTACATCGGGACCGAGCCGGGCACCTGGTCGCAATGGTTCAGCCTGCCGAGCGCCGCGGGACCAATCGTGTTGGCCTTCAACGCCGGTGACCGCGGCCGGTGGGCGGAGTCGGCGCGACCGGCCGAGCTGATGGCCAGCGCAGCGCCCATCGCGCGCCGGCTGTTCGGCGGCGACGTCTCACCGGTCGAGGTCCGAAGCTCGAGTTGGAGCGTCGACCCCTATGCGCTCGGCTCGTATTCGTTCCATGCCCCCGGTTCCGGCCTCGACGACCGGCGCCGGCTGGCCGAACCGATCGGCGACCGGCTTTACCTCGCGGGTGAGGCCGCCGGCACCAACAACCCGGCCACCGCGACCGGCGCGGTGGTCAGTGGCCGCTACGCCGCCGGCCAGTTGATGCGCCGCTTGAGCGGCTGACGGTCGCTACGCGCGCTCCAGCGCGTCGGCGCAGGCGTCGAGGATGGCGTCAAAGCTGTTGCGCAGCAGCCGATGGCTGGCCGCCTCCAACAGCTTTCCCCCGGCCCATGCCGGATGGGTGTAGTTGCTCAGCCAGTCGACGTGGGTGCCGTCACCCGAGGCGGTGAACGTCAGCGTGCCGCCCTCGTGGTTGAACGGCGGGAAGGACCGCAGGATGAGATACGTATAGCTGTGCGGCCGGTCGTAGGCCGTGATCTCTTCCCGGAACCACGTGCCGACCCCGACCACCTCGCGCAGCGCGCCCGCCTGGTGCCCCGGCGAGTCCTTCGCGTAACCGGCCCTCAGGGCCAGCGGGGCGGCGGCCAGGTTCGCCGGGTCGGCCAGCCAGTCGAAGACCCGGTCTGGCGGAGCGGCGATCGTTCGTTCCAAGTGAATCCGGACCATCCCACATATGCTAGCCGCCGTCGGCTCGCCCATAATTGTGTAGCGTCAACGGACGGTGGCCGATGAGAACGGTGTTGCTGGACACGGACGACCTCGGTAAGGCCGAGCAGGTTCTCGGTCAGACCTACGCCGCCGTGCGCATCAGCGGCACGGGAAGCGACGCCACCCGCATGAAAATCTCGAGGACCGCGGTGGGCGCGCTGACCATCGACGACGCCGAGGTCGGCTACGAGTTCAGCTACGACGCCCAGTCGCCCGAAAAGATCTACGTGTGCCGAGTGCGTTCCGGGCTGATCGAAGAGCGGCCACCCGCCGGCCCGCCGAATTCGGTTGGCGCCGGCGAGATCTTGGCCATCGGCGCGCTGGAGGTGCCGTTCAGCGGCCGCGTCAGCCGCGCCCGCTGCGACATCGTCACCGTCGACAGAGGCCTTTTCGATCGGGTGGCGCCGGGAGACGGTTGCGGGTCCGGGCGGATCCGATTGACCGATTCGCGGCCGGTTTCCGCGGCCGCCGCCCGGCATCTGGTCCGGGCGGTCGACTATCTGCGGGACGGGCTGCTGATCGACCCCGCCTCGAGCGGCGCATCGCTGATCGCATCGACGGCGCTGCAGCACCTGGCGGCCACGATGCTCGCCACCTTCCCCAACAACGCGTTGCTGGACCCGACGATCGAGGATCGGCACGACACCACGCCGGCGCTGCTGCGGCGCGCGATCGCGTTCATCGAAGAGCACGCCGACACCGACATCGGCATCGCCGACGTCGCCCGTGCCACCTACGTCACGCCGCGCGCGATCCAGTTGATGTTCCGTCGCCACCGCGATTGCACGCCAATGGAATACCTGCGCCGGGTCCGGCTGCACCATGCCCACCGTGAACTGCTGGCCGCCAACAGGGCCCACGCGACGGTCACCCAGATCGCCGCCAAGTGGGGGTTCACGCACACCGGCCGGTTCGCCGTGTACTACCGCCAGGTGTACGGCCAAAGCCCGCATACGACGCTGCGCGAATGACGGCCGCTATGTCGCCCGTTTCAGGGTGGCGTGCGGGCTCTGACCGTAGGTCCGCCGGTAGAGCCCCGCGAACCGGCCGGTGTGCGTGAAGCCCCAGCGCCGGGCGATCTCGGAGACGGTGCCGTCGGACGGCTCCCCGGCGACCAGGTCGTCGTGCGCGCGCTGTAGCCGGACGCGCCGCAGGTATTCCGTGGGGGTGGTATCGAGCCGGCGCCGGAACAGGTACTGCACCGCCCTGGGTGTCAGATGCACGGCGGCCGCGATGTCGTTGATGCCCACCTCGCCGGCCGCGTGCCGGTCAATGAAGGCCACCGCGTCCCTGAGCGCCTCGGGAAGCCCGGGGTCGCCGGCCGAGGCCGGCTCGCTCACGCTGGACGGATAGCACTCGAGCAGCGCACCGGCCAGCACCGGGCCGATCGCCGCCGCGATCAGGGGTTGCTGGGCGGTCTCCGGCGCGGCCAGGGTGGCGGTCGCGTAATCCAGCGCCCGATGCCACGCGCGCACGGCGTCGAGCGACCGCGGCCGCCAGTTCAGGAAGCGGATCTGATGCGACAGCGGCGCGCGCCGGTCCTCGGCGACCTTCTGCAACACCTCCGGCGCGATGGTCACGACGTCGAACCGCGCACCATTGACCCGCAGCGCGCACGACATGCCGTGGGCGACCAGGATCGGGCAATCCACGTGCGGGAACGGGCCCCCCGTCACGGTCAGCGATCCCGCGCGGGGCTGGATCACGACGACGGTGTCGGCGGGCGGGATCTCGACGACCAAATGGCCGTCAGCCGACACCTCGTCGAGCACCACCGAACCCGCCGCGCACCGCCGGTGGATGACGGCCGCGCGGCTCGTCGGCCCGGTGACCCGCCAGNCCAGGGCCAGCACCGGGCCGATCGCCGCCGCGATCAGGGGTTGCTGGGCGGTCTCCGGCGCGGCCAGGGTGGCGGTCGCGTAATCCAGCGCCCGATGCCACGCGCGCACGGCGTCGAGCGACCGCGGCCGCCAGTTCAGGAAGCGGATCTGATGCGACAGCGGCGCGCGCCGGTCCTCGGCGACCTTCTGCAACACCTCCGGCGCGATGGTCACGACGTCGAACCGCGCACCATTGACCCGCAGCGCGCACGACATGCCGTGGGCGACCAGGATCGGGCAATCCACGTGCGGGAACGGGCCCCCCGTCACGGTCAGCGATCCCGCGCGGGGCTGGATCACGACGACGGTGTCGGCGGGCGGGATCTCGACGACCAAANGACACGCGAGCCCGACCGCGACGCAACCGCGCCAGCGCGTCGACGTCGGCCGCGCACTCGCCGGTGACCCACGTAGCGGCCCGCGCCAAGAGCGGCTCGATGCGTGCGCGTTCGCTCTCGAGACGGTCACCGTTGGCCGACCGCGACATCATGGCCAGCCCCAGGAAACTCTGCACGGTCGGGAGCCGCTGCCGCCGCGCGGCCAGTTGGGCGGCCAACCCGCCCAGCCAGCCGTACGCGTGCACGACGTCGGGCGGGCCTGATGACCACAGGCGCTCGAGACTGGCCGCCCACTCCCCGATGTGCGGCAACACCGCCGGGAGCGATGCCGCCGCGGGCGGGCCGACGCGAATCGACCGGGTCCGGCAGCCCTCGTCGGCGTTTCCCGGTCGCCCGCCGCCGTGCCTGACGTAGTGCGTCGCATCGTGCCCCCGGGCCACGAGACGAGCGCAAAGCCGCCGCGGGTCATCGCCTGCGACGTCGTCACCGGTGACGATCGCGATGTTCACCATGGCTCCCTCGGATTGGCGCCGCGTCAGCCGACCACAAAGTGCTACCCGGCCCGACGAATGCGAAACGCACCCTTCGCGAAATTCGCCCAGCGTCCCGGCGCTTCGCATATCGGATCCCCCCGCGCGCGCCCGCAGGAGGACACTGAGGGAATGACCCCGGCGACGAGGGCCACCCATCGTGCTCCAGTTGAGCTGGTGGTGCTGCTGGCGTCGGCGGGTGGACTGGACGCCTTTTCCGTCGTCTTGCACGAATTGCCGACCGATTTTGCCGCCGCCGTCGTCGTGCAGCAACACCTCGGGGGCCTGTCCAGCGTGCTGCCGACGATCCTGGGCAGGCAAACGCGCCATCGGGTGAGCTGGGTGCAGGACGGTCAGGCCGTCGCGCCGGGACAGGTGCTGGTCTGCCCGCCGAAGGTGCACCTGGAGCTGACGGCCGACGGCCGCTGCCACCTTCGCGAAACGGGGCCCCTCGCCGAGCAGCGCTTCGACGTGCTGCTGGCGTCGGTGGCCCAGTCGTACGGGGCGCGCAGCGTGGCGGTCATATTGTCGNCCAAGCGGCCCAGGACGCCGCCGCGCGGCGGGGGCACTGAGCGCAGGCCGAGACTAGCCCACGACCTCCATCAGCAGCAGCGCCCCGCCGACGGTTCCGTCGGCCGAGCGAAACGATGTGCACACGACCCGCACCCGGGCCGCGCGGCCGCGGCGGGTGACGGCGTCCAGCACCGTTTCGCCGGCGGCGTCCGGGTCGACGAACGCGTTGCCGATGAGTGGCCGCACGCCGTCCAGCGGTAGCCCGAGGTCCAGCTCGGTGAGCCGGGTTCCCGTCGTCTCGTCGGCCCGCAGACCCCAGAGGTCTTCGCAGCCCCGGTTCCACACCACCACCCGCATCTCCCGGTCCACCACGACCAACCCCGGCTGAACCGAGTTGATCAGCGAGCCCAGGAAGTTCTTGGCCTCGTCCAGTTCCACGCTGCGTTCGCGCAGGGTGTCGTTGATGGTGTGCAGTTCGTCGTTGGTGGACTGCAGCTCCTCGTTCATCGTTTCGAGCTCTTCGTTGGTGGACTGCAGCTCCTCGTTGGTCGTCTCGAGCTCCTCCACGGTGGACTGCAGTTCCTCGTTGGTGGTCTCGAGTTCCTCGTTGGTGGATTGCAGTTCCTCGTAGGCCGCCTCCAGCTGGCGGTTGGTCTGGACGACCTTGTCGAGCAGGGCGCGCGTCGCGGTCACGTCGAAGAACACGATCGACACGCCGAGCAGACCGTTCTCGGCGTCGACGAGCGGGTTGACGTGGATCTCGAACCACACTGTCTCGGCGCCCTGTCGCTGCCACTTGACGTCCGGAATCCGCGTCGCCCGGCGCTCCACCTTGGCCTGCTCGAGGTAGGCGCGCAGCTCCACCGGGCGGTATGACACTTCGAGTTCGCACACGAGCCGGCCGATGTCGCGGGCCGACAGGCCGAAGACGCTCTCCGCCTGCTGGTTGATCATGGCGACGGTGTCCTCGCCGGTGATCACGATCTGGGCGACCGGGCTGGCCCGAAAGGCCAAGTCGCGCACCGTGGTCAAGCCCGACTGGTCAGCGCCGTGTTCGTAGAACGCGGCGGCCGGGTCGTAGCGGTCGATGCCCCCCTGGCCCCCGGCGACCTTGCGGAAGATCCGATTCTTCAGACTCAACGGGGCGAAGCGGTCGCTGTGGCTCAACAGCATCTCGGCGTGCCCGAGGAACAGCGTGCCCTGAGGCGCAAGGGCGAAGTGTAGGCGGCTCAATACGTTTCGCTGGGTCTCGGCGTTGAGGTACATCAGGGTGTTGCGGCAGACCAGCAGATCGACGCGCGAGATCGGCGCGTCCTTGACCAGGTCGTTGCGGCCGAAGATGACCGCGCGGCGCAGATCCTTGTGGAAGGCGTAGCGACCGTTGACGTGTTCGAAATAGCGCGCCAACAGCTCGGGCGGCACCGACTCGACGGCCTTGGCGGCGTAGGACGCGATGCGGGCCTCGGCCAGCGCCTCCTCGTCGATGTCCGTGGCGTAGATCTTGACCCGCTGGCGGAACGCGTCGGGGCCGAGCGCCTCGGCCAGCAACATGGCCAGCGTGTAGGCCTCCTGCCCGGACGCGCATCCCGCGCTCCACACCCGGATCGGATCGCCGGGTCCGCGCTCGGCCAGCATCCGCGGAATGACCTCGGCGCTGACGAATTCCCAGGCCTCCGGGTCGCGGAAGAACGCGGTGACGTTGATGAGGATGGTGTTGAACAGCGCCGCGAACTCGTCCGAGCCCGCCTGCAGGACGTCGAGGTACTCCTCGAACGTCCCGTATCCCGCCTGGTCCATGCGGTGCCGGACCCGGCGCATGAGCGACGTGCGCTTGTACCCGGTGAAGTCGAATCCGCGGGTGTCCCGCATATAGCGCAACAAGGCCTCGAAGGCCTCGTCGGTCGTGCCGTCCATAAACGTCCCGTTCGAAAGCGCGTTCGCCGACGGAGGTGAACATTACCCGCGGCGCTAGAGCTGATTTTCGCGACCGACCAGCGCCCACACCGTCTTGCCCGACGACGTCGGGGTGGCGCCCCAGGCCCGGCAGAGGGCCGCCACGATGGCCAGGCCGGAGACGATTTCGGCGCCGCGGTAGGCGCCTTCGTGCCGGCCCGGCAGGCGGTCGCTGCAATCCTCCACCGCGACGGTGACGGTGTCGCGATAGCTCTCCACGATTAGGACGGGCGCGCTTTCGGTGTGGTCGAGGACGTTTTCGACGAAGACGGTCCCCACCGTGGTCGCGACGGGAATCAGATCGCTGTTGTCCCAGTGGGTGAGCCAGTCGGTGATCAGCGCGCGGGCCAGGCCGACACCGGCCCTCGAGGCGGGAAGCTCGCTGCGCGCCCGCCGCCGCAGCGTTATCGGCTGGGTGCACACGGCCTGTAGCGCCGACTCCCGGTCGGGATACACGAGCACGTACCGGGTGACCCCGCCGGCGGCGATCGCGCGCCGGATTTGCGATCGCGCGCACACCAGCACGACCGGCACGTCCGGCCAGACACTCACGTGCCAGCGCGCGCTGGTGAACACCGTCCAGGCCGACGCGGACGGCACGCGCAATCGGTCGACGTCCACGATCACCGCGCGCGGCTCCTCGAGCGCGGCCTTGACCACGGTGTCGCGGACAGTCCGATAGGTGGAGCTGTCCAGCACCCCGTCCGTCACCAGGATCAACACATCGCGGTGCGGCGCTGCGTCGATGCGGATGGCCGGCCCGGGCTCAACCATCGGCGTCACCGGAAACGGGGGCGTTGGCCGCGAGCCGGTCGCCGAGCAGGCCCAGCGCCCGTTCGCTTTCCTCGGCCACGGTGCTGTAGTACCGGGAGACCGCACCGGGCCCGGCTTGGTCGGCCATTTTGCGGGCCAGGTTGGCCTTCTCTTGCAGGCTGCGCAGCGCGACCCACACGGCGCCCTCGACCTCCTCGTCGCGCGCTGCGAGGAGGGCATCGACCGTCCACGCGTGACCGACGCGGCAACGGAAGTGGCCCTCGCTGATCGAGGCCAGCGAGCCATTGCAGTCCGGACATGTGTATCCGGACGGAGTACCCAGCTCTTCCGCGTCGAAGTCGGTCGAGAACCTGGCGGCCATGGCGATTCGATTCTCGAGGTCCAGTTTCGCGTCGGATTGCGTGATCGGGTCCTCGATGTCTTTCTCGCAGAGCTCTTTGAGGACCGCGCCGATATCGGCGGCGGCGGCCTGCCGATCGAGCACGCCCGCGTCGCGCGCGTTGGTCGGCAGCGCCGGGAACGCCGCGTCCTGCGGTGACTGGCCGATGGTGGTGCCACCGCGGGAGCGGATGGCGGCGAGGCCCAGCACGCCGTCGTCCAGGACACCCGAGAGCAGCACCCCGATCGCGCGGGGGCCGTATGCGACGGCGACCGAGCGGAACAAGGCGTTGATGGAGGGCCGATACCCGTTCTCGGTGGGCCCCTGCGACAGGACCACGCGGTGGTCGGCGACCAGCAGGTGACGGTCCGGGCGGCCGACGTAGATGCGGCCCGGCTGCAGCGTCCCGCCGTCCTGCGCGGTCACCGCCGGCAGCGGCCCGCAGCGATCGACGATCCGAGCCAGAACGCTTGGCGCACCGGAGGGAACGTGCAGGACGACCAAGAAGGCGTACGGCAAATCCACCGACAGGCCCGCGGCCACACGCGAGAGCGCTTCGACGCCGCCCGCCGAGGCGCCTATAGCGACCACTCCGCGCAGGCCGTCGTTTCCGTTGGTCGCGTCAATCACCACCCTCGACTACCCCACCAAGGGTACGTAACCACCTGGCAGGCGGATAGGGATGCTTCGCTCTGTTTACCCCGGGTGAGCCGTGGTAACCGAACGCCATGGGCACCAACCACACGTCCGATCAAAAGCAGCGCGATCTCGAGCCGTCGCGGGTGCGCCGCGACACCGGATTCCTGACCACGCAACAGGGCGCGCGGGTCGATCACACCGACGACTCGCTGACCGCCGGCGAGCGGGGTCTCACGCTGCTGGAGGACTTCCACGCCCGCCAGAAGATCACCAACCTCGACCACGCACGCATCCCGGAGCGGGTGGTGCACGCGCGCGGCGCCGGTGCGTACGGCTTCTTCGAACCGTACGACGACTGGCTGGCCGAGTACACGGCGGCGAAATTCCTGACGACGCCGGGCACCCGGAACCCGGTGTCGGTGCGGTTCTCCACGGTGGCCGGGTCCCGCGGTTCGGCCGACACCGTGCGGGACGTGCACGGGTTCGCCACCAAGTTTTACACCGAGCAGGCAACTACGACCTGGTGGGCAACAACTTTCCGGTCTTGTTTATCCAAGACGGCATCAAGTTCGACTTCGACCTGCTCGATGCCACGAAAATCATTCCGGAGGAACAGGTTCCGGTCCGGCCGGTGGGCAAGATGGTGCTGAACCGCAACCCGGACAACTTCTTCGCGCTGCGCGCCGCGGACATCGAAGCCCGCATGGCCTCCGAAAGCGATCCGGGCACCGACGTGGTCAGTGACCGGTCCGTCGTGACCACGACGGCGGCGGCGCACGATTTTCCCGACGCGTTCGTCGCGGAGTTCGCCGCGGCCCTGGCCCGGCACCGTTGCTGGGAACGGCAAACCGACCCGGTGCCGGCATGACGATGAACAGTTACCGCAACGCCTAGATACAGGAGGATGAACGATGCCACGATCGTCGATCAAGAACGAAAAGATGTACCAGGATCTGCGCAAAAAGGGCGACTCCAAGGAAAAGGCCGCGCGTATTTCCAATGCGGCCGCGGGCCGGGGCAAGTCGGCGGTCGGGCGCAAGGGCGGCAAGTCCGGTTCCTACCAGGACTGGACGGTTCCGGAGTTGAGGAAGCGGGCCAAAGAGCTTGGCATGTCCGGCTATTCGGGCCTGACCAAGGCTAAGCTGGTCGCCAAACTGCGCAACCACTGACCGGCGCGGCCTCGCACGCTCAGCCGGTGAGGCCGAGCCGGCCGGCCAGCACCAAAAACGCGACCGCGTAATCGTTGTCGGCGGTCCGGGTCCTGACGTGCTCCCAGTCCAGCCGTTCGCGCACCGCCCGCACGGCGGGAAGCAGTTTGGCGAAGTCGCAGTGATGTTCGCCCAGGGAACGCAGCTTCTGGATGACCACCATGGTGGGTGGGAGCACCGGCATCGTGATGGCCAGCACGTCGCGCTGCTCGGCGTGGTCCAGCGTCACCGGTTCCACGCGTTCGCCGTTGATGCGATGCAGGATGTCCACGACCGTTTCGTCGTTGCGCGCTTTGAACAGCCAGTCCTCGGGGGGATGCTCGATGGCGAATCCGGCGCCGGCGAGGGTGGCTTCGGCGCTGGCCACGTCGGACTCGGCCACCACCAGATCGACGTCGTGGCTGGGTTCGGGTGCGCCGAAGGCCCACAGGGCGTAGCTGCCGGCCAAGGCGAATCGCGGCCCGTTCTCCTTGAGCGCGGAGGCCGCACCGCGCAACGCTTCTCGCAGGTGCGCGCGGGAAACGGGCACGTCCGTGGGAGTTTCGGTCGTTCTCATGGTGCATAGGTCATACCCCGGCACCGGCGTAAGCAACCCGGCCGACGAGTGCGGCGTCGGTTGTCGTCCGTTTAAGCGGCGCCCAGACTGGCAAACCTTTGTGTTATGTCAGCCGCCCCGTCCCACGCTCACCGTGCCCGTGGGGCCCTGGCGAGATCGGCGGCGGGTGATAACGCGTGACGGCGGGGTTGGTGAAGCACTGGCTGGAGTCGGGACGACTCGAGTTGCCCCTGCCGGCGTCGGGCCGCACCGCCGGACGATGGCAGCGCCTGGCGCGGCTTGCCGAGGACGAGATCGTGGCGGCCCGGATCGCCGAGTCCCACGTCGACGCCGTCGCGATCCTGCACGAGTTGGGCGGCAAGCCGCCCGATTCCGACCAGCTGTGGGGCGTGTGGGCGGCGGAGTCGCCCGACGCCGCGCTGATCGCCACCAGGCTCAGCGGCGGCGCCGTCGTCCTCAACGGCACCAAGGTGTGGTGTTCGGGCGCCGGGTTCTGCAGCCACGCCCTGGTGACCGCCCGACTCGACGACGGAACGCGCGGCCTGTTCGCCGTGTCGATTACCGAACCCGCCGTCAAGGCGTTGCCGACCACGTGGTGGAACGTCGGCATGGCCGGCAGCGACACCAGGGCGGTGCAGTTCACCAACGCCCAGGCCGTCGCCGTCGGTGATCCCGACGCGTACTTCAGTCGGCCGGGATTCTGGCACGGCGCGATCGGCGTGGCCGCCTGCTGGCTGGGCGGCGCCCGCAGGGTCGCCGAGCCGCTGTATCGCTGCGCGACAAGCAAATCGGCCGACGCGTATTCGCTGGCACACCTTGGCGCCGTGGACGCCGCGCTCGCNGCCGACCGGACATGACTTCTTACCCCGAGGCCAGACCAGTCACTTATACCCATCTAGAGGTGTATAAGAGCCAGACCTGAACATGACCCCCGCCGCGGTGCGCCGGTGGTCGCGGATGCGACCGCTCGCCGTGGCCGCCACGTTTCCCGCCCACACCCCGCGCCGCCAGCTCGACCACATCCTCACCGACGACGCCGGCCTGCGCGGTGGCGCCGCCCAGTCCGAAGTGATGCCGATCTCCGACCACCGGCCGCTGGTGGTCGACTTGGAACGAGCGTGAGCTTCGTGCCTACCCGCCGGCCCGCCCCATCGCATCGAGTCGACGCTGAACGCGATCGATGTCCTCGCATAAGGGCATCTCCGCGGTGACCCTGGTGATCTCCACGCCGACATCGGCATTGTCGATGGGCTGGCGCCCGATCAGTGCGCTGGCGATCACCGCGACCTCGTCGCTGCAGATCCGCCGTGGCAGCAGCGCCAACAGCGGCGCGTAGCCGAGGGGGGGCGCGTGGGTCGGGTAACCGGCGCGCAGAAACGCGACGATGCTCGTTACCCCGTCGCGCAAGCCCATGCTGCACCTCTCCCGCCACCAGCCGCGGTTCTTGCCAGGAATAACCGGGCGCGCCGCTTTGAAACCACCAAAAAAAATGGGGGTCCGGTCCATCCTCCGGACCGGACCCCCTGGAATCGACTTACTGGTTTTCCTTCTGGCGCTCTTCGGCGGCCTTCGCGCCGGCCCGGGCGGATTCTGCTTCGGCTTCCTTCTTGCCCGCGTCGCGCTGTGCGTCGGCCTTGTCCTGCTGCGCCCGGCCTTCCTCGACGAGGTCGTCGCGGCCGATGACGGTTCCGCCAACCTCCTTGACCTTGCCTTTGACGCCCTCGACGGCGCCCTTGACGGCCTCCTGCGGTCCGCTCTTGTCATCCCCCATGGGTCTGCCTCCCTTTCGGTGTTACGTCTTGATTCGCATCTACCGGCTTCCCGTCCGGCACGCGGCCAAACAGGCTCGCGCCGATCCTGTGCGCATGATCACGCGGCGCTTCGCCGTGCGAACGGGCGTGTTTGAAAACCCAATTTCCGGGTAGCTCCAGCCGTCGACCGGCGAAGGAGGTGGCGTCACTGAGCACCATCGCTGTCATCGGGGCGACCGGCACGGCCGGTTCCCGCGTCGTCGCCAGGCTGCGGGCCCGCGACGTCGCGGTGGTCGAGATCTCCCGCGGCCAGGGCGTCGACGTGGTGTCCGGGCGGGGGCTGTTCCAGGCGCTGGCGGGGGTGGATGTCGTGATCGACGTTTCCAACCCGTTGCCCGCCGACGAACGGTCCAGCATCACGCAGACGGTGGCCACCGCGGCCCGCAATGTGGTGGGTGCGTGCGCCTCGCGGAACATCCAGCGACTCGTGGTGTCGACGGTCGCCGGCGTCGAAGACCCGGTGTTCGAAGGGTTTCCGTACTACGAGGCCAAACGGGCGGCGAAGGCAATCTTTCTCGACAGCCCGGTCCCGGCGACGATCGTGAAATCCACCCAGTGGTACGAGTTCGCCACCAACCCCGCCGCGGTGAGTTCGCGCGACGGCGAGGTGATCGTCCAGGACTGGCTGATCCAGCCCATCGCCGCCGACACCGTCGCCGACGTGCTCGTCGAGGCGGCCCTGGGTCAGACGCATCCGCCACGCACCATCGCCGGGCCGGAGGCCGTCCGCCTGCNCGCGCCCGGGGCCTGGTGTGCCGCCACCTGGCGGGGCGACGGGCATCCCGACCACGAAGCCGTGGGGCGTGCGGCCGCCGAGGCCTGCGGGCGCACCGGTGTGACGCTGCTCGAATACCCGGTGTGGATGTGGCACTGGGCCAGCCCGGCCGATCCCGCGGTGCCGTGGGGCCGGGCCCGGTCGGTGGGTGTCCCCGGTTGGGCGCTCGAGCGCAAACGCGTTGCGGCCCATTGTTTTCGGAGCCAGCTCGAGCCGGGCGGCGTGGGCGCCCCGCCCGTGTTGCCGCCCTTCGTCCTGCAGCGCCTGCTCGCCGTGGGCGAATTGGTGTTCAGCTAGCCGATGCGCGTAGCGACCTTCAACATCTTGCACGGCCGCACCCTCGGCGACGGGGTGCATCCCGCGCGGTTGGCGGAGTGCGTGCGCCGCCTGGATCCCGACGTGCTGTCCCTGCAGGAGGTCGACTGCGACCAGCCGCGTTCCTCGCTCGCGGACCTCACCGCGGTGGCGGCCGAGGCGATGGGAGCGGTGGAGCACCGGTTCGTGGCCGCGATCTCCGGCACCCCGGGGGCGACCTGGATGGCCGCCACCGGCCATGAACAACCCGGGACCGCCGCCTATGGGATCGCGCTGCTGTCCCGCTTTCCGGCGGCCAGTTGGCAGGTGGTGCGGCTGCCCCGGATTCCGATGCGGTTTCCCATGTACCTGCCGGGACCGAACCGGGTGATGGTCGTCGACGAGGAACCGCGGGCGGCGGTCATCGCGCAGCTGCACACCCCGTGGGGCGGGCTGACGGTGGCCAACACGCACCTGTCCTTCGTGCCCGGCTGGAATCGGCGCCAGCTGCGCCGGCTGATCCGCGACCTGCGCGGCTTCCCGGGCCCCCGGCTGCTGACCGGCGACCTGAACATGACCCCCGCCGCGGTGCGCCGGTGGTCGCGGATGCGACCGCTCGCCGTGGCCGCCACGTTTCCCGCCCACACCCCGCGCCGCCAGCTCGACCACATCCTCACCGACGACGCCGGCCTGCGCGGTGGCGCCGCCCAGTCCGAAGTGATGCCGATCTCCGACCACCGGCCGCTGGTGGTCGACTTGGAACGAGCGTGAGCTTCGTGCCTACCCGCCGGCCCGCCCCATCGCATCGAGTCGACGCTGAACGCGATCGATGTCCTCGCATAAGGGCATCTCCGCGGTGACCCTGGTGATCTCCACGCCGACATCGGCATTGTCGATGGGCTGGCGCCCGATCAGTGCGCTGGCGATCACCGCGACCTCGTCGCTGCAGATCCGCCGTGGCAGCAGCGCCAACAGCGGCGCGTAGCCGAGGGGGGGCGCGTGGGTCGGGTAACCGGCGCGCAGAAACGCGACGATGCTCGTTACCCCGTCGCGCAAGCCCATGCTGCACCTCTCCCGCCACCAGCCGCG
>NZ_LT546236.1:540122-621687 GCF_900078675.2 Mycobacterium interjectum | reverse complement strand
CCCCGCCGCGGTGAGTTCGCGCGACGGCGAGGTGATCGTCCAGGACTGGCTGATCCAGCCCATCGCCGCCGACACCGTCGCCGACGTGCTCGTCGAGGCGGCCCTGGGTCAGACGCATCCGCCACGCACCATCGCCGGGCCGGAGGCCGTCCGCCTGCCCGACCTCACTTCGAAACTGCTTGCCCGGCAAGGCGACAACCGGCGCGTCCGCGCCGTGCCGCCTCCGCTTGGTGCGCTCGGCACCGGGGCGCTGCTGGCTTGCGATGGCGCGGTGGTCCTCGGCCCCGACGTCGACACCTGGCTGCACACGCTGCCCCCCGCCGCCTCGGACGGCGATTCGGCCGACGGCGACGGCAGCGGGCCGACGAGGCTGCGGCTGGGGGACTTCTCCAACACCTAGCCGCACAACGTGGCGGTCGCCGGCTGCCGTATTCGGGGTTCGCCATGCCGGCGGCGGCCGCGGCGGCTAGGCTGGTTTCAAGTTGAGTCCACAGCTGCCGTTAGCAAGAGCGGCGTGTAGGACAGCGCGATCGCTCGCCCTGCTCACCACACTTTGAGGGGCGCACAGACATGACTTCTTCACCCGAGGGCAGACCCGGCGGCTGCGGAGAACCGCGCAGTCGCTATGTGATCGACTGCGCCGGGGCGCAGGTGCGCGTCCACGCGCGCAGCCTGGCCACCGTCCTGAGCATCGACGGCGATATCGATGCGTCCAACGCGGACCTCATCGCCGAGGTGGTTCGGCGCTTCGCGCGCCTGAAGGCCCCACTGGTCGTCGACGTCAGCCGAGTGGATTTCCTGAGCAGCGCCGGACTTCGGGTGCTGCTGCTGCTCAACGAGGAGCACCGGGAAGCCCAACTGCACAACAACGTCGTCAACGGCGCGGCCCTGCGACGGCTGACCCGCATTGTCACCGACCATGGCTTGCCCGTGGTCGATTCCGTGCCCGAGGCCCTACAGAACACGCACGAGTTCATCCACGCGCGCCGCCGGCTCCTCGCGGCCCTGACCCGCCAGGGGGAACCGCAACGCAATGCGCCGTAGCGGCCCGCGACGACCGCCAGCGCAGGTCACGGTTTTGTCACGATCGGCGTCACGATTGCTTAAGAACCGGCCCCGTTCTCTAAGAATCCTCAAGGTCAGCCGGCAAATTTGACCGCACGTTTAGCAAAAACCCGCCGGACGGCCCCCTCGGGCGGCGTCCGGCCGGCAATGCTCGTTGTGGGCCGGCGGTGCCACTGTTCGCTTCCGCTACTTTGGTTTTCGAGGGCTCGGGAACCTTCATCGCAAAGTCATGCACGAATCAATCTGATTCAATCTCGAAGGACAACACTGATCATGAAAATCAGCAGCATCGTCGCGCGCCGGCGAGTCGCCGGCATCAGCGCGGGCTTCCTGCTCGGGGGACTGGCCATGGGCATCATCGGTGCCCCGTCGGCGGCGGCAGCGCCCGACTGCAGCCCGGGCGGCGTGAACGCGACCGTTTCCTCGGCGCAGGGCGCGGCGCAGCAGTATCTGGCCGCTCACCCGGACGCCAACCAGGCGGTCACCGCGGCCTTCGGCCAGTCGCGGCCGCAGGCCGCGTCCAGCCTGCGCGGCTACTTCACCGCGCACCCGCAGCAGTACTACGACCTGCGCGGCATCCTGGCGCCGATCGGCGACACCGAGCGGCAGTGCAACGTCACCGCGCTGCCGCCCACCCTGGAGTCGGCCTACCAGGAGTTCATGGCCGGCTGATTGCGCCGAGAAACGACCCGCCACAGCGCCGTGGCGGGTCGTTTCCCGTTGCGGACCCGCGGGTAATTGTCCAGTCAACCAACGGGACTGGAGGTCAGGGTGCGGCTGCGACGCAGCGATCTGGGCAAGCCGGGGATCGCACGCAAACGCCGGGGCAAGGGTTTCGCCTACTACGACCCCGAGGGCAACCTGCTGTCCGACCCGGAAACCCTGGCGCGCATCAAGGATCTCGTCATTCCGCCGGCGTGGAAGAAGGTGTGGATCTCGCCCCATCCCAACGGCCACATCCAGGCGGTCGGCACCGACGCGGCCGGGCGTCGCCAGTACATCTACCACACCGCCTGGCAGCAGGAGCGCGCCGAGGAGAAATTCGACCGAGTCCTGGAGCTCTCGGTGCAGTTGCCGCTGTGGCGGGCGCGCATCGCGAAAGACCTGTCGCGCAAGGGATTGACCCGCGAGCGGGTGCTCGCGGTCGCGCTGCGCCTGCTCGACCGCGGCTACTTTCGCGCCGGCGGTGAGCAGTACGCCGAGGAAAACGAGTCCTACGGGATGGCCACCCTGCTGTGCAGCCACGTGACGGTGCACCGCCACGCGGTCGCATTCGACTACCCGGCGAAGAGCGGGGTGCGGCGCACCGTGGAGATCGAGGACGCCGAAATCGTCCGGGCGGTGCGTGCGCTGATGCGGCGCCCGGAGCGCACCGAACGTTTGCTGGTGTGCCGCGCGGGATCCGGATGGGTCGACATCCGCTCCGATGACCTCAATGCCCGGTTCAAGGAGATGGTGGGCGACGAGTACTCCGTCAAGGACCTGCGGACCTGGCACGGCACGGTGCTGGCCGCCGCCGCGTTCGTCGACGCGGACCCGCCCGTCTCGCAGCGGGTGATCAAGCGCGTCGAGTCCGCCGTCATGAAGGAGGTCGCCGAGGAACTCGGCAACACCCCGGCCGTGGCGCGCGGGTCGTACGTGGATCCTCGCGTCGTCACCGGCTATGAGCAGGGCCTGACGATCGACGCGGCGGCACGGCGCGCCGAACGCGCCCGCCGGCCCGAGGCCGCGCAGGAAATTCTGGAGAAGGCCACCCGCATGCTGATTCGGCGAGTGGCGAAGGGCCGCAGCGCATCCGGGACGGACACGCTGCCGCAGAGCGCGTGAAGTGACCGAAGCAGTCTGACACGGCGAATAAGGATCGCGAATTCGGGTATGCGGGAATCTGTGCGCCGACGCACGCGCAAAAGCGCTGCTCGGAAAGCTGCCCGGAACGTCGAACCCATGGCGATCCGGGGTCTGGTTCGGTTCGGCGCGACGAATCCGCCGACGCGCGCCCGACGACACCCAACTGTCTGCCTAGGAGGGCATATGTCTAAACAAGAGGTCTCGGACTACCTGTTGGAGCGGCTGCGGACCTGGGGCGTCGAGCATGTGTTCGGGTATCCCGGCGACGGCATCAACGGCATCCTCGCCGCGTTCGGGCGCGCCGACAACAAGCCCATGTTCATCCAGTCGCGGCACGAGGAGATGAGCGCGTTCGAGGCGGTGGGGTACGCCAAGTTCACCGATCGGGTCGGGATCTGCATGGCCACCTCGGGCCCCGGCGCGATCCACCTGCTCAACGGCCTCTACGACGCCAAGCTCGACCACGTTCCGGTGGTGGCGATCGTCGGTCAGACCAACCGCAGCGCGATGGGCGGGTCCTATCAGCAGGAGGTCGACCTGCTGAGCCTGTACAAGGACGTCGCCAGCGACTACGTCCAAATGGTCACGGTCCCAGAGCAATTGCCCAACGTGCTGGACCGCGCGATCCGGGTGGCGCTGGCCCAGCGCGCGCCGACGGCGCTGATCATCCCGTCCGACGTGCAGGAGCTGCCCTACTCACCGCCCACCCACGCCTTCAAGATGGTGCCCTCCAGCCTGGGCATCGAGTGGCCGGCGGTCTCCCCCGACGACGCGGCGGTCAGGCGTGCGGCCGAGGTCCTCAACGCGGGGAAAAGGGTCGCCATGCTCGTCGGCAACGGCGCCAGCGGCGCCCGCGACGAACTGATCGAGGTCGCCGACCTGCTCGGGGCGGGGGCGGCCAAGGCGCTGTTGGGCAAGGACGTGTTGAGCGACGAACTGCCCTGGGTCACCGGCTCGATCGGGTTGCTGGGCACCCGGCCCAGCTACGAGCTGATGCGCGACTGCGACACCCTGCTCACGGTGGGATCGAGTTTCCCCTACACGCAGTTCCTGCCGGAGTTCGGGCAGTGCCGCGCGGTGCAGATCGACGTCGACGGCCGGTTCATCGGCATGCGGTACCCCTACGAGGTCAACCTGGTCTCCGACGCGAAGGCCGCGCTGCGGGCCCTGATCCCGCAGTTGCGCCGCAAGGAGGACCGCGGCTGGCGCGACACCATCGAGGCCAACGTGGCGCGATGGTGGGAAACCATGGCGATGGAGGCGAAGGTCAGCGCCGACCCGATCAACCCCATGCGGTTGTTCTCCGAGCTGTCCCCGCAGCTGCCCGACAACGCCATCGTCACGGCGGATTCCGGTTCGTCGGCCAACTGGTATGCACGCTGTCTCCGGTTCCGCGGCAACATGCGCGGCTCCCTGTCGGGCACCCTGGCGACGATGGGGCCCGGTGTCCCGTACGGCATCGGCGCAAAGTTCGCACACCCGCACCGCCCCGTCATCGTGTTCGCCGGTGACGGCGCCATGCAGATGAACGGGATGGCCGAACTCATCACGATCAAGCGGTACTGGCAGGACTGGGGCGACCCCCGCCTGATCGTGGCGATCCTGCACAACAACGACCTCAACCAGGTCACCTGGGAGATGCGCGCGATGGCGAGCTCGCCGAAATTCGCGGAGTCGCAGGACCTTCCCGACATCGACTTCGCGGGGTTCGCGGCCAGCCTGGGACTGAACGCGATGGCCATCAAGGATCCCGACGAGCTCGCGGACGCCTGGCGCAACGCGCTGTCCGCCGATCGTCCCACGGTGCTGGACGTCTACACCGATCCCGACATGCCACCGATTCCGCCGCACGCCACCTGGGATCAGTTCAAGTCGGCGACCACCGCGGTGCTGTCCGGTGACGAGGATCGGGTCGGCTTCATCAAGGTGGGGCTGAAGACCAAGGCGCAGGAGTTCTTGCCGCACAAGAAGAGCTGACGGGATAACGAGTAGTCGAACACCGGCTCAATGCGCGGCGGCGGCGCGGGCGCTGCGCAGGTCGTCGACGAATAATTTGTAGGCCTCGTCGTGCGAATCGCTGCGATCGCGCAGCACCGACGACGGGTGCACCGTCGGGACGACGATCGGCTCAGGCTCGACGTCGACGTCGAGGGTGCCGGGAAATCCGATGAGCTCACCGCGCCGGGCCGACACCCGAAACGCCGCTCCGAGAAGCGATTGCGCGGCGGTCGCGCCCAGGCAGACGATCACCTGGGGGCGCACCGCCTCGATCTCGGCGATGAGCCAGGGCCGGCACGCGACGACTTCCGTGCGGCTCGGTTTCTGGTGTATCCGCCGCTTGCCGCCCTTGCGGGTGAACTTGAAATGCTTGACGGCGTTGGTCTGGTACGTCAGCGCCGGGTCGACGCCGGCGTCACCGAGCGCCCGGGCCAGCAGCCGGCCCGCGGGCCCGACGAACGGCAGGCCGGCCCGCTCCTCTTGGTCGCCCGGCTGCTCGCCGACCAACATGATGGGCGCCCCGGGGTAACCGTGGCCGAAGACCGTTTGGGTGGCATCGGCATACAGCGGGCAGCCGTGGCAGCCGCCGGCCGCGGCTTGCAGCGCTGCCAGCCCGCGATCTTCGGGCAGGTATTGCGCGGCGCCGCCCGGGGACGTCATGTCCCCGGGCCTACCCCGGTCGCTCGGCGAGAAACGCCGATCAGCCCTTTCCCATGATGGCGTCGCGGGCCCGGTCGAGCATCGCCGCGAACGGCCCGGCGGCCAGGTTGGCCACCTGCGACTCGACGCCGGCGTGCGGGCGGGTGGGCGCGATAGCCTCGGCAAGCTTGGCGGCGCGGCCCATCCTCTCCAGCTCGTCGTCGCTCAATTCCTCGCCCAGCTTGGCGAACTCATCGGATTCCTCATGCTCGGCGTGGTCGATCACGGCGTCGCGCAGCTCCATCAGCTGGCGGGTGAACTCCGCGCTGTCGACGTCGAGCTTCTCCAGCTTCTGCAGGACCGTCTTGGCCTCGTGCTCTTCGGCCAAACGCTTGTCGACGACCGCGGCGCCGTTGGCGATCTTCCGCTTGGCCCGGGGGTGAACGATCTCCTCTTCGGCCGTCTCGTGCACGGCCAGCATCCGGCGAAGCTCGACGAACGCCTTCTCCCGCTCTTTGCCGGAGGCCGACAGGGTGTCGGCGAACAGCGACTTGATCTGCTCGTGCTGACTGACAAGGAAGTCGACCACATCGGTGGGCGACTTGATGGCGTGCTGCGCCATGGTGTCCCTCCCATTTAAGTCATTTGGTTTCAACGGGGCGCGCGGGCTGTTGCGCGCTCTCCAGCGGCTACCCGAGGCGCGCGCCCACCAAACGGGCGGCGCGCCGTGCCCGGAAAAACGCGTGTGAGGTGGGGCTATCGGGGTAATCCTCTGGAAACTGCCTGGTGAAAGGACTAAGCGATGTGGTGGCGGGTGGTGATAATTTCGACTACCGGTCCCGCCTGCCCGGGGGCGCCGCCCGTTCGCCCGCCCTCTCCGGCATGGCCATCGGGCCCCACCGCGTGTATCTCACGCCGGCCGATACGCCGTACGTGATCAGCGTCGCCAAGCCGCAGCTGTGAGGCCGAGGCAGAGGAGAACCCGATGAGCGCAACACACGATCACACCCGCGCCGCGGTCGACATCGACAACGACGTCGAACTGATCGGCCAACAGATCAAGGCGCTTCGGGAACTCGCCAAAAAGGACGACGAAGCGGCGATCAGCGAAGGTCAGCGCTACGACTTCAGCATCCGGTGGGGCACGGTGCTGGCCGGGCGGCTGCGCCGGCTCGTACACTACAGCTCGCTGGGCCGGCTCGACGCCATGGACGAGCGCAGGTTTCAGGCGTTGCGCGACGAACTGCGCACGCTGTCGCACCTGATCGATCGGTTCCGGCTCGCCCAGCCGAACTTCACCGACAGCCCACCGGCCACGGCGAAGCGCTTCCGTCCCCGCCATTAAGGCCCGTCGCGGAAATCCTGCTCCGACAGGACGATCCCGGTGCGCGGCTTGGCGCAGTCGGGGTTGCGGCAGGTCAGCGCGACCATGTACGCGTCGCGGTCCTCGTCGAGAAAGAGGAAGCCGAGGTACAGCGCGTCGCCGACATCGAATTGCGTTGAGCCGCAGCACTCGCAGTGCCCGCCCTTGGCCGCGATATGGTCGCAAACCCGTTGGCGCGCCGCGGGGTCCAGGGCGGTCAGCTCGGGGCGCACCATCGTGTCGCGGTGGTCGGCGTCGTCGCTCATGTCAGATCTCCACGTCCTTGTCGTAGTGGACGTTGTCCTCTCGCCAGCCGCCCAGGCCGTAGCCGATGCCGCGGTGGTCGTCGATGAACTCGATCTGGTTGATCCACTTGGCCATCTTGAAGCCGACCTGGGTCTCCACCCGTAGCCGCAACGGCGCACCGTGCTTGATCGGCAACGGCTTTCCGTTCATCTCGTAGGCGAGGATGGTTTGCGGTTTGTAGGCCAGTTCGAGATCCATCACCTCGTAGAACTGGCCCTCCCCCTCCGCGCTGGGTTCGTCGCGGCCGGTGTCCTGCATGGTCAAAAAGCACACGAAGCGCGCCTGGGGAAGCGGGCGCACCAGGTCCGCGAGGGCGGCCAGCGGGAGCCCCTTCCACTCGCCGATGCTCGACCAGCCCTGCACGCAGTTGTGCAGCACCCGTTGGCTCTGCGGTTCGGCCAGCGCGCGCAGTGCGGCGAGGTCCAACGTCACCGGCTCCTCGACGAGCCCGCCGACCCGCAGGCGCCAGTCGACGAAGTTGTGCACGGCCATCACCTTGTACTCGGCCGAACACGGCGGCTTGCCGTTGACGCGGTGCTCTTCCGACAGCCTCCGTTCCGGATAGTCCTGTCGCGAGTCCAGGGGGCGCAGCAGCATGAGCCGGGCCCGCGTGATGACGGCGCCGAGGACGCGGCGAACCTGGACCGGCCGGCGCAGGCTCCACAC
This sequence comes from Mycobacterium interjectum, assembly GCF_900078675.2. Lineage (GTDB taxonomy): Bacteria > Actinomycetota > Actinomycetes > Mycobacteriales > Mycobacteriaceae > Mycobacterium > Mycobacterium interjectum. Next base: position 613,802 of record NZ_LT546236.1, on the reverse strand, counting down.
GGTGGCCGCGACGTGGATGGCAACGATCGCGCCGATGATCACGAAGGACAACACGGTTGCCAACGTGACGTTGCGGACCGAACCGAAGATCATCGACGCGTTGAGCTGGCCCCAGCCCCAGAAGAAGACCATCGAGACGTGGATCGCGATGAACACTGCGAACGCGACCAGTCCGAGGAAGTGCAGGCTGCGCGCGGATTGCCGCCCGCCGCAGAGCCGCACGAACCAGGGGAAACGGGCCTCGATCGCCGGGGATTGCGCCGCGCCGGTGAGGATCTGGAACGGTGCGAGTAGGAAGATGACGCCCGCGTAGGTCAGCTTCTGGATGGCGTCCAGCGGTTCGTTGGGCAGCAGCGGGGGCAGGTTGAACGTCATGTAGGTGACGATGTCGTTGCCGGCCTCCACGAAGGTCGCCCACGAATGGGGCCAGTACCGCTGCCATTGCCCCGTGGCGAACAGCAGGATGTAGTACGACAGGCCGACCAGGACCCAGCCGATCACCGAAATGAAGTGCCAGTGGCGTCCCATGCCGAGCTTCTTGTGGCCGGGCAGCGCCACCAGCGGGCTGTAGTCCTCCTCCTCGTCGAGGGTGTCGTAGAGCTTGTCGGTCGGCATGGTCTTGGTGGTGAAGCGCGCCCACTCGGTGCCGGGTTTGCTGTCCTCCCGCCAATACAGCTTGGGGTGGGTGGACAGGATCTCGATGCCGCTGCGCAGCAGCAACGTCAGAAACAGGACGTTGAGCCAGTGGTCGATGCGCAGCCAGGCCGGGTAGTCGAGCACGATCTCGGTCATGCGCGCCGCCCGTCAGTCCTCCCACCGCTGCCGGCGCGGATAGGCCACATTGATGCCCAGCAGCACCGACGCGTGCAGTCCGAGGAAGGCGCCCGCGAAGGCGAGCGTAAAGGTCGCCGGCGCGACGTCCCACCGGCCGGTGACGGCGGTCAGGCCGGGCAGGGCGGCGACCCGCGTGGCGACGTCAACGCCGAGGATGACGACCGAAAGGGCGCTGCCGAAATACCAACCCGCCTGTGCCACAGCGACATTACGGCCGAATCCCATGCTGCCCGCGGCCAGCGGGCAAGCCGCGATCACCGCGACGGCGTACACCACGAAGGCCCCGGGCAGCGCGTCCCGGCCGGCCATCGAGTACATCAGGTAAACGTGCGTCGCGGCGATGCCGGCGAGCAGGGCGACACCCAAACCCGTTACCACCCTGGGCAAGTCGAACGCGACATAGCCGCCCAGGCTGAGGACTCGAAATAGCCGGCTGCGGTGCCAGTTTTCCGGCCATGACCGGACGAGAAAACCCACATCGCGCGCGTACCCGATCACGAATTACTCAAACCTCGACTTGGAGGAGCTGCCGTTTTCGATTGCCGGTGCGAGGGGCTAGATTCGCGGCAGGGTGGCAGGCTACGGAGGAGGCCGTCGCGTGAATCCTCAGGATCCGCTCGGGTACGGCCCGTTCAGTTACGATCCGCTCGGTCGCGTGCCGCCGGCGGAACCGCCNGCGGCGCCGCCGGGCCCCACGGTCGCGCCGGGCGAGGTGGCGACGCTGTTGCCCGGCGCCGGCGACCTGCAGACCATCACCGATGACCAGAACGTCGAGGCCGGCCAGACGTGGGACCATCCGGCCCGCTCCGACAGGGAGGGCACGATCGACCGTCCGGAGTGCTGGGGCGCCATCGCCCCGGGGACCCCGGACGCCTACAGCGTCGATGCCCTTTTCGGGTACCACGCGGCGGAATTCTCCGACACGCGCAGCCTGCTCAAGTCGGTCCAGGTGATCGAGGCCGCGGCGGCGTTTCGCGACGCACCGGCGGCCCAATCGCAACTGCAAAAGCTGCAGGACGGGTGGCGCCAATGCGGCGGAACGACCGTGAGCGTGACGATCCCCGAGGCCGGCACCATCCCGTTCGCGGTGAGCGCGCCCGCCGACGCCGGCAACGGGATCACCACGTTGGACCTGACGCCCAAGGGCCTGCAGGTGCGGTCCGCCCGCGCGATCGCGGCCAAGGCCAACGTCGTCGTCGACCTCTACGTGTCCTACAGCGGCACCACGGACGCCGAACGCCCCCGGGCCACGGCGGTGAGCATCGCCAACTTCGTGCTCAACAAGATCCCGGGCTAGGGGCCGGGCCGCCCAAGTAGGGTGGCCTCATGAAATATCTGGACGTCGACGGGGTCGGACGGGTCAGCCGAATCGGCCTGGGCACCTGGCAGTTCGGCTCGCGGGAGTGGGGCTACGGGGAGGGCTACGCCTCCGGCGCGGCGCGCGACATCGTGCACCGGGCCCGCGCCCTGGGCGTCACACTGTTCGACACCGCCGAGGTGTACGGCCTGGGCAAGAGCGAGCGGATCCTCGGCGAGGCGCTCGGCGACGAGCGCGCCGAGGTGGCGGTGGCCAGCAAGGTCTTCCCGGTGGCCCCCTTCCCCGCGGTGGTCAAGCAGCGCGAGCGCGCCAGCGCGCGCCGGCTCGGCCTGGACCGCATCCCGCTCTACCAGATCCACCAGCCCAACCCGGTGGTGCCCGACTCGGTGATCATGCCGGGGATGCGCGACCTGCTCGACGACGGGAAGATCGGCGCGGCCGGCGTCTCCAACTACTCGCTGGCGCGCTGGCGCAAGGCCGACGCGGCGCTCGGGCGGCCGGTGATCAGCAACCAGGTGCATTTCTCGCTCGCCCACGCCGGCGCGCTGGAGGATCTGGTGCCCTTCGCCGAGCGCGAGAACCGCATCGTGATCGCCTACAGCCCGCTGGCCCAGGGGCTGTTGGGCGGCAAGTACGGCCTGCACAACCGCCCCGGTGGCGTGCGCGCGGTGAACCCGCTGTTCGGCACCGAGAACCTGCGCCGCATCGAGCCGCTGCTGCAGACGCTGCGCGACGTCGCCACCACGGTCGGCGCCAGGCCGGCGCAGGTGGCGCTGGCCTGGCTGATCAGCCTGCCGGGCGTCGTCGCCATTCCCGGCGCGTCCAGCGTCGAGCAGCTCGAGTTCAACGTCGCCGCCGCGGACATCGAGCTCCCCCCGGATTCGCGTGACGCGCTCACCGGCGCGGCGCGCGCCTTCCGGCCCGCCTCGGCCGGGCGCTTCCTGACCGACCTGGTCCGGGAGAAGCTGGGGCGTTAGGACTGGGCGGAGTCCGCGAACGCCGCGGGGGTCGCGGGCGCGCCCCTGGCCACCACGACCGGCATCGACGTCGACGCGTTGGTGCGCAGGATCGTGTGAACCACGTCGATGAGGTCCTCGACCGGCATCAGCTTGCCGGGCATGCAGCCGCGGGAGGCCCACAGCGGGGCGGCCTTCATGGCGAGGTCCATGTCCCAGCCGGTGGTCATTCCCGTCGCCGCGTCGCCCTCGCCTCCCCCGCACTCCCCCACGATCAGGTTGGTGAAGCCGACGTCCGGGTGCTCGGCCCGCCAGGCTTCCACCAGTCGTTCGAGGGCCGCCTTGCTGACGCCGTACGCGCCGAGCCCCGGCCACGGCGGGCCGAAGGTACCGGCATCGGAGGCCAGGTAAACCACCTTGCCGGCGGACGCCGTCAGGTGTGGCATCGCCGCGGCCGTGACCAGCGCGGCGCCCACGACGTTGGTGTCAAAGACGCGCCGCCACGTCTCGGCGTCGGTGTCGACCATGCGCATCAGCGGGCCGATGGCCGGTGTGTAGACCAGGTTGTCGATGCCGCCGAGCGCTTCGGCGGCGGCGGCGATCGCCGATCGGCAGGACGCCTGGTCGGTCACGTCGCATTCGACGGCGACCGCGCCCGGTCCCGCCTCCTGCGCGGCGGCCTCGGTGCGCTCGCGGCGCCGGGCCAACAGCGCGACCTTGTCGCCCCGCTGAGCGAGGCCGACACCGATGCAGCGACCGAGCCCGCTCGAGGCGCCCACCACCACTGTCCTTGACATATTTGCCCTCTCTTGTAACGAGCTGCCGTCGGCAAAAACCTACCGGATATCGCCCATCGCATGGCGAGAGCTCGGCCGATTAGTTGCTGACGACGGTGTTCCGGTCCCCCAACTTGGCCCGGTACATGGCCGCGTCCGCTCGGGCCGTGATCGTGTCCTCGGAGTCGCCGGGAAGGGCAAGCGTGGCGCCGATGCTCAGGGTCGCGCGGAAGGTCTTGCCGGATACGTGGATGGGTTCGGCCGCACGACAGCGAATCTTCTCCGCGATCTGGCCGAGCTCGTCGATGCTACGCACTCCAGGCAGCAGGACGAGAATCTCGTCGCCGCCCGTCCGGCCGACGGTGTCCCCCCGGCGCACGCTCCCCCGTATCCGTGCCGCCAGCGTTGCCAGGACGAAGTCTCCGATGCCGTGCCCCCACGTGTCGTTGATGTCCTTGAAATGGTCGACGTCGCAGAACAACACGCCGACATACGTCCCGGCGGGTTGCGTTTGCTGCAGCGCGGAGGCGAGCCGGTCCATGGCCTCGGCGCGGTTCACCAAGCCGGTGAGGGTGTCGAACCGCGCCAACCGTTCGAGCCGCTGCTCCGCTTCGACCTGATCGTCGACAATGCGCACCGCGGCGATCAGACCGTCGGTGTTGCCCTCGGCGTCGACGTACGGTTTTCCGTGGCCCTCGACCCAGTGGTAGCTGCCGTCGTCGGCGCGGACCCGGAACCGTTGCAGCACCGATTCGCCGGCCGCGACGCGCCGCAGGGCGGTGATGACCGTCTCGAGGTCCTGCGGATGGATGTGGCGGTTGAAGTCCGAGCCGGCCCAGGCCTGCGGTGGCCGGCCCAGCGCGGCCTCCACGGACGGCGAGATCCACGCGATCTCGCGGTCGCGCAGGTGCACGATGATGTCGACCGCGTTCTCCGCGAGGATGCGGTAGCGCATCTCGGCGTCGGCGCGTTCCTTGCTGACCAGTTCCTTCTCTATCAGCAGTTTCTGCTCGCGCTGGCTGAGGTAGAACGTGACCGCCCCGACGACGAGGGCACCCACCAGCACCGAGAAGGTCCACTCCGCGTGCTCGCCCAGCCCGAGCCCCAGGAAAACCGGCCGCGACAGCGCAACGATGACCGGAAAACCGGCGAGGATCCCCACCAACCTCAGCAACGACGTCCGATCGGGTCGGGCGAGCAGCCAAGCGACCGGGAACCGGTCGGGGCGCGCCAGCGACGTCGCGGCGGCGAGCAGCAACAGCGCGAAGGCCGTCATGAGTGCCTGGCCGGTCGAAGGCGAGTAGCCCACCAGCGACAACGTGTTGAACAGGTAGGCCCCGACCGTGACGAACGGGATGGCCGCGCCGGCGGCCATGCATGCGGGCCAGATCACGCGCGTGCGCCGATCCACTCGGATCAGTGCCGCAGCGGCCGCCAGGAGCAGGGCCGACGCCGCCGTCTGCGGGCTCGGGCGCCCTGGCCAGGTCTGTTGCGACGCGCGCACCGCGTCGGCGAACCACACCTGGTCCAGGGCCGACGACGACCCACCGTTCGCGTATTCGGCAAGGATTATGGCCGCGAGGGCGCCTACCACCAGCGCGAACCCGCGCCCTGCCCAGACGCCGCCCCGCGACGGGTTGCCCGACTGTGCCAGGACCGCCGCACCCAGCGCCGCCAGCCACAACGCGGTCCACGGCATCATCTGCGGCCAGCTCGGATCGACGCGGGTCAGGCGGTCGACACCGGCCGCCCACCCCACCCACGTCGCGGCGGAAAGGCCGAACCCCACCAGCAGGGCGAGCCGTCGGCACCACGCCACGTCATTCAGGCACGCCTCGGGGCTCTGCCTGGCCATCGGCTGCCCCTTCCCTCCCCCGCGGCGACGCAACCGACAGTGTGCGCGCAGAGGTGCCGGGTGTCTCGGGGCAAAAGGTCATCGACCTCAGGGCGAAAGGTCACCACTGTGCGACCCGGCGATCGTGCGGGCCCGTCAGCCGCCGTCGGGGGCTTGCAGCACGACGGCGGTGTGGGCGTCCACGGTGAGCGCGCCTCCCCCGGGCACCTCCTCCGCCGGCGTCTCCTCGTCGGGCCCGGTGAAGACCACGAGCTGCCAGGCGGCGCCGAATTCCTTCGGCGGCAGCGTGAATTCGATCGGCTCGTGGTGGGCGTTGAAGCACAACAGGAACGAGTCGTCGAGGACGCGCTGCCCCCGGGCATCCCGGTCGGGGATGCCGTGGCCGTTGAGAAACACCGCGACCGACTTCGCGAAGCCCGCGCCCCAGTCCTCCTCGGTCATCTCGGCGCCCTCGGGGGTGAACCAGGCGATGTCGGGCAGCCCGTCCTGGCCACGGCGGCCCAGCGGCTTGCCGGAAAAGAACCGCCGCCGCCGGAACACCGGGTGCTTGGCGCGCAGTTCCGACACCGCGCGGGTGAACTCCAGCAGGCCGTTGTCCGTTTTTGCCCAGTCGATCCAGGTGAGCTCGTTGTCCTGGCAGTAGCCGTTGTTGTTGCCCTGCTGGGTGCGGCCCAGCTCGTCGCCGTGGCAGATCATCGGCACACCCTGGGAGAGCAGCAGCGTGGTGAGGAAATTGCGCTGCTGGCGAGCCCGCAGCGCATTGACGTCCGGGTCGTCGGTCGGCCCCTCCGCGCCGCAGTTCCAGGACCGGTTGTGGCCCTCGCCGTCGTTGTTGTCCTCGCCGTTGGCCTCGTTGTGTTTCTCGTTGTAAGACACCAGGTCCCGCAGCGTGAACCCGTCGTGGGCGATGACGAAGTTGATCGACGCGACCGGGCGGCGCGCGGTGTGCTCGTAGAGGTCGGCCGACCCGGTCAGCCGGTAAGCGAATTCGTCAAGGGTCGACGGCTCACCGCGCCAGAAGTCGCGGACGGTGTCGCGGTACTTGCCGTTCCATTCGGTCCACTGCGGCGGGAAGTTGCCCACCTGGTAGCCGCCCGGCCCGACGTCCCACGGTTCGGCGATCAGCTTGACCTGGCTGATGGTCGGATCCTGTTGCACCAATTCGAAAAACGTCGCCAGCCGGTCGACGTCGTAGAACTCGCGGGCCAGCGTGGCGGCCAGGTCGAAGCGGAAGCCGTCGACGTGCATCTCGAGCACCCAGTAGCGCAGCGAGTCCATGATCAGCTGCAGCGCGTGCGGGTGCCCGACGTTGAGGCTGTTGCCCGTGCCGGTGTAGTCCATGTAGTAGCGCTTGTCGTCGTCGACCAGCCGGTAGTAGGCGGCGTTGTCGATTCCCCGCATCGACAGCGTCGGGCCCAGGTGGTTGCCCTCGGCCGTGTGGTTGTAGACGACGTCGAGGATCACCTCGATGCCGGCCTCGTGCAGGGCCCGCACCATCGCCTTGAACTCCTGCACCTGCCCGCCGGGGGAGGTCGCGCTGGAGTACTTGAAGTCGGGGGCGAAGAACCCGATCGTGTTGTAGCCCCAATAATTCGAGAGGCCCTTGTCCACCAGGGTCGAGTCGTTGGCGAAGTGGTGCACCGGCATCAGCTCGATGGCGGTGACGCCGAGGCTCTTGAGGTGCTCGATGATCACCGGGTGCGCCACGGCCGAGTAGGTACCGCGCAACTGTTCGGGGATGTCGGGATGGGTCTGGGTGAGGCCCTTGACGTGGGCCTCGTAGATGACGGTGTCGGCGTACTGATGGTCCGGTGGCCGGTCGTTGCCCCAGTCGAAGTAGGGGCTGATCACCACCGACTTGGGCATGCTGGGTGCGGAGTCGTCGTCGTTGCGGCTGTCGGGGTCGCCGAAGTTGTAGCTGAACAGCGACTGGTTCCACTCGAACGTGCCGTCGATGGCCTTCGAATAAGGGTCCACCAGCAGCTTGTTCGGGTTGCACCGCAGGCCGTTCTCCGGCTCGTACGGGCCGTGCACGCGGTAGCCGTAGCGCTGGCCGGGTTCGATGCCGGGAATGTAGGCGTGCCAGACGAACCCGTCGACCTCGGGCAGCGGGATCCTGCTCTCGGTGCCGTCGGCGTCGAACAGGCACAACTCCACCCGCTCGGCCGCCTCGCTGAACACCGCGAAGTTGGTACCGGCGCCGTCATAGGTCGCGCCCAGTGGATAGGCCCTGCCCGGCCACACTTCACCGGTGGGCGTGGGGGCGAGGGTTTCTGGGCTGGTCATGGCGCAATTGATACCCTACCGGGGCGTTTTCCAAACCGTGGCCCGGAAGGCCTTGCAGCGGAGCGGTTTTCAAGGTTTTAACATGACCTTGACCGCGCCGTCCTGCTTTTTCTGGAAGATCTCGTAGGCATGGGGGGCCTCGTCGAGGGGCAGTACGTGGGTGGCGAAGGTGTCGACTCCGAGCGGGTCGTCGTCGGTCAACAGCGGCATGATGTCGTCGACCCACCTCTTGACGTTGGCCTGGCCCATCCGCAGGGTCACCTGCTTGTCGAAGAGGGTGAGCATCGGCACCGGATCGGCCATCCCGCCGTAGACGCCGATCAGCGAGATCGTGCCACCGCGCCGCACGATGTCGATGGCGGAATACAGGGCGCTGAGCCGGTCCACGCCGGCGGTCTGCATGACCCGCTTGCCAAGGAAGTCCGGCAACATCCCGCTGGCCTGCTGGGCCAGCCGCGCGGCGGGCGAGCCGTGCGATTCCATGCCCACCGCGTCGACCACCGAATCGGTGCCCCGGCCGTCGGTCAGGTCGCGGATCGCGTCACCCAGGGGTGGGTCGAGCCGGCCCAGATCGATGGTGTGAATGCCGCGCTGGGCGGCCCGGGCCAGGCGCTCGGGCACCAGGTCGACGGCGATCACCCGGTGGCCGAGGTGGTCGGCGATGCGCGCGGCCATGTCCCCGATGGGCCCCAGGCCCAGGACGGTCACCGATCCGCCGTCCGGGATGTCGGCGTAGGCCACCGCCTGCCAGGCGGTCGGCAGCACGTCGGAGAGGTAAACGAAGCGCGAATCCGGCGGCCCCGCAGGGACTTTGATGTGGGTGAACTGCGCCTGCGGGACGCGCAGCAGCTCGGCTTGCCCGCCGGGGATTTCGCCGTACAGCTCCGAGTAGCCGAACAGCGCCGCGCCCATGCCCTGGTCGCGCACCTGGGTGGTTTCGCACTGGGTGTAGAGCCGCTTCTCGCACATGTAACACCGGCCGCAGGAGATCTGGAAGGGAATCACGACCCGGTCGCCGACGCGCAGGTCGCCCGCCTCGGGGCCCACCTCGCGCACGACTCCCATCGGTTCGTGGCCCAGGATGTCGCCGGGCGTCATGAAGGCCCCGAGGATCTCATACAGGTGCAGGTCGGACCCGCAGATGTTGGTGGAGGTGACCTCGATGATGGCGTCGGTGGGCCGTTCGATCTTCGGATCGGGCACCGATTCCACCCGAACGTCGCGCTTGCCCTGCCAGGTGACCGCTTTCATGTGCATCGCACATACCCGCGTCGCGCCGGCCGAAACGGCGCGGGTGGCCGGGTTAAGCGCCGCGCTGGGCCCGATGGGGGCGCTTGAGCGGGTGCTCGCTGTCGATCAGCGACCTGGCGATCTCGATCAGCTTGGTATTGGATTTCTGGGATAGCCGGGAGAGCAGTTCGAACGCCTCGACGGCATCGAGGTTGAAGCGTTCCATGATCACGCCCTTGGCCTGGCCGATGACGTCCCGGGACGCCAGCGCGCTGCGGAATTGGTCCTGGCGGCGCATCATCGACCACGCCAGGGCGACATGCGCGGCGAAAACGCCTCCGATTTCCAATGATTCGTCGGTGAACGAGTGCGGGTGCTCGGCATAGAAGTTGAGCGCGGCCATGCTGGCGCTGTCGGCGAACAGCTCGTAGGACAGGATCGAGCGGATCGGGGTCTGCTCGAGCGCGTGCCGCTGATAGTTCGGCCACCGTCGGTCGATGTTGAGATCCTCGACATGCATCACGTGGTGCTGCCACCCGGCCTCCAGGCAGGGACCCTCCCCGCACCGGTTCTGGATCGCGTCCAGGACCATCGGATAACGGTGCGTGGCGACCACGTTGCTGACGGCCTTGGCCTTGTCGGCCAGGGTGATCCCGGCGTACTGGCAGCCCGCCACGTGCCGGGCCCCGCTGTCGACGAGTTCGTGCAGACCGACGGTGGTTTCCATCCCATTGCGATCAAGCTCGGCGATCAGCCCCGCCAGCTGGGCCACCACCGTGTTCACATCCTCCCGCGCCACGGCATCACCCCCTCGGGGTCTCTGGGTGCGCATACTCGCCCATCATGCGCCTGCGCGCAGAACGAAGTCTATGGCCACCCGGCGAAGCGCAGGGCTCGCGTGACGAACGGGGCCGCCGGAAGCGAAAAGGTCCCGCCCCGCCGAGCGCCGGCCGAAAACGGGAACCGTTGCGGCGCAAGGCTTACGGTGGAATGCCGCGCCGCGTCGGCGGCTCCGGGCGAACCCCCATCACCCGTTACACTCGCGTGGTGACCTCGATCGTGATCGTCGGCAGCGGTTTCACCGGATTCACCTGCGCGCGCCGGCTGGCCCGGCTCCTCGGCAGACGTCGCGCCCCGGTCGACATCACCATGATTTCCCCGGTCGATTACATGCTCTACACGCTGCTGCTGCGGGCGTCGCGGGCGGGGTGGTCGACGCCCGCTTCGTCGCGGTGCCCCTGGCCAACACGCTCAGGGGGGTCCGCGCGGTGCGCGGGCGCGTCGACGGGGTGGACTTCGCGCGCCGGACCCTGACGTATTGCGATCCCGAGGAACGCAGCCACGACATGTCCTGGGATCGGCTGGTGCTCACGCCGGGGTCGGTGACCCGGCTGTTCGACGTGCCCGGGCTCGCCACCCACGCGCGGGGGCTGAAGACCACCGCCGAGGCCCTCTACCTGCGCGACCACTTCGTCGAGCAGCTCGAGCTGGCCCACCTCGAGGACGACCCGGCCGGCAAGAAGGCGCAGGCCCGGCGCACCGTCGCCGCGGCATCGACGTCCGGCTCGGCACCACGCTCAAGGAGGTCCATGCGGATCACGTTGTGCTCAGCGATGATTCGCGGGTCGACACCCGCACGGTCGCCTGGGTCACGGGGGTGACCGGCGCGCCGCTGATCCAGAAGCTGGGGCTGCCGACGGAGCGAGGGCGGCTCAAGGTGCAACCCGACCTGCAGGTGCCCGGCCACCCCGCCGTCTTTGCGGCCGGCGACGCGGCGGCGGTCCCGGACCTCACAGAGCCGGGCAAGATCACGCCCCCCACGGCGCAGCACGCCACCCGTCAGGGCAAGGTGCTCGCCCGCAACGTGGCCGCCAGCCTGGGACACCGAACGAGCAAGCAATACAAGCACCGCAACCTGGGTCTCGTGGTCGACCTGGGACCCCGGTACGCGGTCGCCAACCCGCTCAACGTGCACCTGTCGGGCCTCCCCGCGAAGGCCGTGACGCGCGGCTACCACCTCTACGCGATTCCGCGGGCGGTCAACCGGTGGGCCGTGTCGCTGGCCTGGCTGACCGACGCGCTGTTCGACCGCTCGGTGGTGTCGATCGGTCTGTCCTCCCAGGAGGACGCGCAATTCGCCGCGAGCGAGGGCATTCCGATGCCGAAGACGAGCTAGCCGCCGGTCCGCTTCTTGGCTGCCGTGCTCTTCGAGCGCAGAGTGGAGTTGGCCGCCGACAGCGCGGCGTTGTCGTCTTCCAGGCTGAGGATGCGCGCGATGCCGGCCAGGTTCACCCCGGCGTCGACCAGCGCGCTGATGCGCTGGAGCCGGGCCAGGTCGTCGGCGCTGTAACGCCGCGTTCCGCCGCCGCTGCGGGCCGGCGTCACCAGCCCGTAGCGTTCGTAGAGGCGCAGCGACTGCACCGGAATGCCGGAAAGTTCGGCGGCTACGGAGATTCCGTACACCCCCCGATCGGGCGCCGGCGCACCGGTGTCACCAGGGTAGTCGGTCATCGAGCAATCTCCTCAGCAAACTTCCACAGAAAACCTGTTTATCACACTTGCGCTTGGCTGTCGATGGTGTTATATCAAACCTATGTCATTGGACATAGGAAATAGCCCGCTTCAGAGTCAGAGATTGGAGTGAGAGGTGACTGCCATGCTGATGCGCACCGATCCGTTCCGTGACCTCGATCGATTCACCCAACAAGTGTTCGGCACGGCCGCCCGGCCCGCCGTGATGCCGATGGACGCCTGGCGCGAGGGAGACCACTTCGTCGTCGAGTTCGACCTGCCCGGCATCGACGCCGACTCCCTGGACATCGACATCGAGCGCAACGTGGTGACCGTGCGCGCCGAGCGCCCGGCCCTCGACCCCGACCGCGAGATGCTCGCCACCGAGCGGCCCCGCGGGGTGTTCAGCCGCCAGCTCGTGCTGGGCGAAAACCTCGACACCGACAGGATCGAGGCGTCCTACTCCGAAGGGGTCCTGCGGCTGCACATTCCGGTGGCCGAGAAGGCCAAGCCGCGCAAGATCTCCGTCGGCCGCGGCAACGGCCACCGGGCCATTGACGACAACGCGGCGAAGCGGGAGGTGATTGACGCCTGATCGGGTGGCGGCCGGGGCGGCCGTCCGGCGCCGCCCCCGGCCCCCGCCGACGTGTCGACCAGAGGAGGCGGTCCGAGATGAATTGGCAGCTAAACGGCCAAACGCCACACGTTGAGCAGGCCTTGGCCGGCGGCATGCCGCAACGGGTGGGGTGGTTCCGCTTCTACTTCGCCGACCAGCGGTGGGAATGGTCCGAGGAGGTGCAGCGGATCCACGGATACGAACCCGGCCGCGTCACGCCGACCACCGACCTGGTGCTCGCGCACAAGCACCCCGACGACCGCGGACAGGTCGCGGCCACCATCGACCAGATCCTCAACACCCGCGAGGCGTTCAGCACCCGCCACCGGATCATCGACACGGGTGGCAAAGTCCGCCACATCGTCGTCGTCGGTGACCAGCTCTTCGACGAGACCGGCGACGTGATCGGGACGCACGGGTTCTACATCGACGTCTCACCGCTGGCCGAGCGCGCGCAGGAGGAAGTCGTCACCGCGCGGCTGGCGGAGATCAGCGAGCACCGCGCCAGCATCGAGCAGGCCAAGGGCATGCTGATGCTCGTCTACGACATCGACGAACACGCCGCGTTCAACCTGCTCAGGTGGCTGTCCCAGGAGGCAAACGTCAAGCTGCGGGTGTTGGCCGAGCAGATCACCGAAGACTTCCGCGGCACCGGCCTGGCTCTCAACGTGCAATCGGAGTTCGATCACCTGCTGCTGACCGCGCATCGGCGCGCCCACCACCCCGACGGCCGGCGGGTCACCGGGTAGCGGATTTGCGCGCGGCCCCCGGTTGCTTGCGTCCGCGGGTGCGGCTCGCCTTCACCAGCGCCGCGACGGCGTTCTCGATGCCGTCGGCGAGCGCCTCGATGTCGGGCGCGGCGTCGTAGTCGGCGGTGATCCCGAAGATGAACGCGTCGGCGTAGCTGAGCATCGCGATGCCGGTGCGCAGCTGCAGGGCGATCGGGGGGACCGGGAGGATTTCCAGCACCTTCCGGCCCATCAGTGATTGCTGCTTTCGTGGCCCGGGAACGTTGGTCGCCAGCGCGACCACCGCCCGCTGGGGCAGCCGCGCCAGCAAGCGAATCCCCCACGCGGTCAACGCGAACGGGATGTTCTTGGCCGCCGAGACCAGCGCGCTGCCCCCCTCGCTTTGACCGCTGGCCTTGGCCCGGGTGAGCCGGCCGTGCACCAGCCGCAACTGCTCCACGGGGTCGGCCTCGTCGACCGGCAGCAACGGCAGCATCGCCGAGACCTGGTTGTCGGTCATGCCGAAGTGATTGGTCGGGCGAACCGAAACGGGAACGAGCGTGCGCAGCGAGTTGCGGCCCGGCCGTTCCCCCCGCTCGAGGAGCATCTTGCGGTAACTGTCGGTGATGGCCGCCAGGGCCACGTCGTTGAGGGTCACGTCGAATGCCCGGGCGACCCGCTGCAGGTCGGCCAGCCGGACGCGGGCCGCGCTGAAGCGCCGCATCGTGGTGACGGGCCCGCTCAGCGACGATTCCGGCGCGAGGCTGAACATGCTTGCCGTGAGTTCGGCCGCGCCGACGGCGGCGTGTTCGGCCGTCGCCGCCGCGGCGAGCGCGCCCCGCCCGAGGTCGCCGATCCAGCTCAACGGGTTGAGGCTGAGCTTGGGCAGGCTCGGCGGCCCGGACCGGTCCGGCTCCCTGGCGCCGCGTATGTCGGTGGCGAACGTGCCGCCGCGATCATCGGCGTCGTCGCTGAACCTCGCCAGCAGCTGCGTCGTCGCGATGCCGTCGGCGATGCAGTGGTGAATCTTGGTCAACACCGCCCATCGGTCGCCGCTGAGGCCCTCGATGAGGTAGCACTCCCACAGCGGGCGCTCGCGGTCGAGCCGCCGCTCCATCACGGTGGCGATGGTTTCGAACAGCTCGGCGTCCCCTCCGGGATGCGGCAGGGCGAGGCGGTGCAGGTGGCGCGTGATGTCGAAGTGCGGGTCGTCCACCCATTCGGGCGCGGCGAGGTCCAGCGGGTGGGTCCGCAGGATCTGCCTGCACCGCGGAATGGTCGGCGCGCGGTCGGCGAAGGCGGCGACGAACTCGTCGAAGTCGGGAGCGGGCCCCTCCATGACCGACACGCCGCCGACCGCCAGGCTCACGTGCGGATCGGCGTCTTCGACTTCCAGGAAGGTCGCATCGAGCGCGGTTAATTGCTCCATCTCGCTACTTTCCGCCCCCGCGCGGCCCCGCGGTGAGAGCCAGAAGTCCTCAACTTTCGGGGCCTAATGACGGCAGCGCGGCGGCATCGGCGGGTCATATCGTGGGGCTCATGAGCGGGTTCAACTACATTCGGTTTTTCGAGGAGATCGGCATCGACGACGTGCCGGTGGTCGGCGGCAAGAACGCCTCGCTCGGCGAGATGTACCAGAAGCTGTCCGGGCGGGGCATCCGCGTCCCGCACGGGTTCGCCACCACGGCGCAGGCGTACCGGCACATGTTGGACAGCGCCGGCGCCTGGGACGCGCTGCACGCCGAGCTCGACGACCTCGACGCCAACGACGTCGCCGCGTTGGCGCGCAGAGGCAAGCGCGCCCGTGAAATCGTCTACGGCGCCGGGCTTCCCGACGACTTGGCCGCCGAGATCGTGTCCGCCTACCGCATGCTGCAGGCCGAGTACGGCGAGGAGGTCAGCCTCGCGGTGCGCAGCTCGGCGACGGCCGAGGACCTGCCGACGGCCAGCTTCGCCGGCCAGCAGGAAACCTTCCTCAACATCACGGGCGCCGAGAGCCTGCTGGACGCGTGCCGCCGTTGTTTCGCCAGCCTGTTCACCGACCGGGCCATCCACTACCGCGTCGACCAGGGCTTCGACCACTTCAAGGTGTCGCTGTCGATCGGCATCATGAAGATGGTGCGCTCCGACCTCGCGTCGTCCGGGGTGATGTTCACCATCGACACCGAATCGGGCTTCAACGACGTCGTTTTCATCACGGGCGCCTACGGCCTCGGCGAGAACGTGGTCCAGGGCGCCGTCGACCCCGACGAGTTCTATGTCCACAAGCCGACCTACCTGGCCGGCCACCGCGCCGTGCTGCGCCGGCTGATCGGCGACAAGGCGGTGAAGATGGTCTTCGTCGAGGGCGGCACGAAGCAGACGACCCGCAACGTCCCCACGCCCAAGGCCGACCGCGCCCGCTTCTGCATCACCGACCCCGACGTGCTCGAGCTGGCCGGCTATGCGTGCACCATCGAGGGCCACTACGGGCGGCCGATGGACATCGAGTGGGCCAAGGACGGTCTCGACGGGAAGCTCTACATCGTCCAGGCGCGCCCCGAAACGGCGGCTTCCCAGCGCAGCCTGACGACGGTGGAGTCCTATGTCCTCGAGGGTCGGGGCGAGGTACTCGCCGAGGGTCGTTCGGTCGGCGAGAAGGTCGCATCGGGCGTGGCGAAGCGCATCGACCACCTCGAGCACCTGTCGGACTTCCAGCCCGGCCAGGTGCTGGTCGCCGACATCACCACGCCGGACTGGGAGCCGATCATGAAGATCGCCGCCGCGATCGTCACCAACCGCGGCGGGCGCACCTGCCACGCGGCGATCATCGCGCGCGAACTCGGCATCCCAGCCGTGGTGGGCGCGGGCGACGCGACGACGAGCGTGCCCGACGGCGAGGTCGTCACCGTGTCCTGCGTCGAGGGCGACACCGGGCGCGTCTACCGCGGCGAGGTCGCCTTCCACGTCGATCGCACCGAGGTGGCCGGCCTGCAGCGGCCCCGGACCCAGATCATGGTCAACCTCGGCAACCCGGATCTCGCGTTCAAGACGTCGTTCTTGCCCAACGACGGCGTGGGGCTGGCCCGGATGGAATTCATCATCAGCGAATACATCAAGGTCCACCCGTTGGCCCTGCTGCACCCCGAAAAGGTCGGCGACGCCGAGGCGCTCCGGACGATCGGGCGGCTCACCCACGGCTACCCCGACGGCGGCGCCTTCTTCGTGGAGCGCCTCTCCGAGGGGATCGGCACGATCGCGGCCGCCTTCTGGCCGAAGCCCGTGGTGGTCCGGATGTCTGACTTCAAGACCAACGAATACGCCAGCCTGCTGGGGGGCAACGCCTTCGAGCCGGCCGAGAGCAACCCGATGATCGGTTTCCGCGGCGCCTCGCGCTACGCGCATCCGGCCTACGCGGAGGGGTTCGCGCTGGAGTGCCGCGCGATGAAGCGGGTCCGCGAAGAGATGGGCCTGACCAACGTCATCATCATGCTCCCGTTCGTGCGCCGGGTGGCCGAGGCGGACCTGGTGCTGCAGACGATGGCCGAACTCGGCCTGCGGCGCGGGGACAACGGGCTCGAGGTGTACGCGATGTGCGAGATCCCGAACAACGTGATCCTCCTCGATCAGTTCGCCCAGCGCTTCGACGGGTTCTCCATCGGCTCCAATGACCTGACCCAGCTCACGCTCGGCGTCGACCGCGACAGCGAGATCGTCGCCTTCGACTACGACGAGCGCGACGACGGCGTCAAGGAGATGATCCGGCTGGCCGTGGAAGGCTGCCGCCGCAACGGAATCCACTCGGGGCTCTGCGGCCAGGCGCCGTCGGATTATCCCGACATGGCCGAGTTCCTGGTCCGCACCGGCATCGACTCGATCAGCCTGAACCCCGACGTGGTGGTGAAGACCACCCGCCAGATTCTCGAGCTGGAGCGCCAGGCGGTGCCACTGCAGTGAACGTGTGTGGTAGCGCCGGTGATACCGCAATTGGGAATCATCCAATGGCCCGCACGATGCCGTTTTGCCCGACCAGGTGACTTTCATTTCCGATGGCGCCGGTGATACCACACATGGAGATCACGTCATGGTCGGACCACGGTGCTCGAGCGCCTGATGTGATCAGTGAACCCGCTCCGGTTGGCGATACAGGGCGGCGCCGGCGGTGACGCCCGCGCCCGCGGCGATGAACAGCACCCGCGCGCCGGCCGGGAGCCTGTCGGCCTGCGGTTCGAACGCAGCAGCCAGCGCGGCGGTGTGCATGCGCTGATCGTCTGCGACGCAGACCTTTTCGATCGGTATCCCGAGCGCCTGGCTCAGCGCGGCGCGATACCCGGGCCGGGCCGGCGCGGCGATGACCAGGTCGATGTCCGCCAGCCCCACGGATTGGCCGTCCAGGCAGGCCCGTGCCGCCGACGCGGCCGCCGCGGCGAATCGCTCGTCCATCGCGTCCGACTGGTTGAACCGCAAGACGTTGCGCGCGTCGGCGAATCCCACTGTGGCCGAGAACGCCTCGGGTTCGTCGGTGTTGACCCAGGACACCCGGCTCAGGCCGTCGTCGTCGTCGGTCCAGCGGCACAGCAACGCCGCGCCGGCGGGCGAGAACGGAAAGTGCTCGCTCATCCCGTGTCCCGGATCGGCGTCGCTGGCCACCACCAGCGCGCGCTGCACGCTGTGCGTCCGCAAGAACCCGTCGACGATGTGCAGTGCGGTCAGCACTCCGCAGGCGCCGTTGGCGACGTCGAAGGAGAAGGTGCCGTGGGCACCGGCGTGCGGATCCTCGGGATTGGCGCCGATGTCGTCCTGGATCAGCGCGGCCAGCGCCGGCTCCCCCAGGTTGCGGTCGCGGTAGATCCCGGCATTGACAACCAGATCCAGTTCGTCGGGGTCGCACCCCGCCCGGTGCAGGCAATCCTTCGCGGCCGTCACCGCGAGGTGCAGCGCGCTGTGCCGGCCCCGCAGCCGCGGGTGCGCGAGGTCGACTCGATCAATGACCGTGCCCATAGCGGTTCACCAAGTCCTCATCCAGGGTCAGCAAGACCACACCGATCTCCAATCCCGAGGCCAGCGCCAGCAGCGCGACCGTTTCTCCCGGCGCGATGCGCCCGGCCTCGAGTTCCTCGACCAGAGCCACCGTGTGGGTGGTCGACGCCGTGTTTCCGTATCGGTCGACGGTGATCACCGCGTCGTGCCGGGGGCTGTCGCCGAACGCCTCCGACATGCGGGCCATTCCCTTGCGGATGGCGCGCGCCGAGGTCTGGTGCGTGATCACGTGGTCGATGTCGTGTACCGAAATGCCCACGGCGTCAAGCACTTCGCTCAACAGCAACGGCGTGTTGGCGATCGCGGCCTTCTGGATGGCGCGGGAGTTGGTGAACATCCGCGCACCCGGGTCGTGGCCCTCCGGGTAGGCCAGGCAGAGCCGGCTGTAGTCCGCCACCGTGGTGAAGCCGGCGAGGCTGATCCCCGCGGAACCCGCGGGCGCCCGCTCGAGCAGGAGCGCGGCGCCGGCGTCGCCGAGCGTCAGGCAGGCCAGTTCCTTGCTCATGATGTTGCGAATGTGGCGGGCCGCGTTGTGGCTCAGTTGCGAGATGTACTCGCCGCTGACGACCAGACCCCGCTCGACGATCCCCTGCCGGATCCAGTTGTTCAGAATCGTTACCCCGGTGAGCATTCCGGCGCATGCGTTCGACACGTCGAAGGTCATCGCCTGCGTGGCGCCGATCGCGTGGGCCACGGCGGCGCTCATCGTCGGCTCCAGCCACTGGGTGAGCCCGCCGCGGAATTTCGTGATGCTGCAGCTGATCACGACGTCGAGCGAGGCCGGATCCTGCCGCGCCTTGGCCAAGCAATTCAGCGCCGCCGAGGTGGCCAGACTGTAGGAATCCTCGTCGCCCACGGAGACGCGGCGCTCGCGGATCCCGGTCAACCGCTCCAGATCGATATGGGTGCGGTGGCGGGTGGTCGCCATCAATTCGTCCGTCGTGAGCCGGGTTTCGGGCAGCTGCCGGCCGGCGCCGGCCAGCCGGGCGACGAACGGGGCGGGAGCGCCCTCCCCGGCGGTCTCCATCACCAGCCAATGCCGAGTCATCATCCATACCTCCTGTCTCGGCCGCCCGTCATCCGCGGAACTCGAGGACCTCGGTCACCAGGCGCCGAGCGGTGGATTCGATGTGCCGGCCGTTGAGCGTCGACGCGCCGACCCGGATCAGCAGCTGCGGCGTTCCGGCGGTACCGGTGAGCTGGGCGATGGTGTCGCGGCTCATCGCCATCTCGGTCATGTGCGTCAAGGTGCAGGTGGCGACGCCGGCGACGGTGCACTCGAGCAGCACCGCCGACAGCGCCTCACCGCAGCGCAACACGTCCAGCGGGGCGTCGTCGTGGCGGGTGGACAGCACGAGGATCTTGGAACGGTCGTGGTCGACGCTACAGCGGTGCGGGTCCTCGGCGGCCGGCGGGAAGGCGCGGGCGACGTCCACCGCGGCGGCCTCCGGGCCGGAGACCAGCGCGCTGTCGGGCACATGGCTGGCGTCCGACTCGAATGGCGATGTCCACCAGCGCAGTTCGGACACGTAGGACGTGTCGAAGCGACGCAGCTGCTCGGTGAGCGCAGACGCCTCCGCCAGCGCCGGTCGCGCATCGTCAGCCACCACGTCCAGCATCACGTCGTAGGGAAGAACCGCGCGGCGCAGCGCCGGCTCCAGCGACGGCCACGCGGGGGGTGCCGCGAACGGCAACCGATCGGTGCGCCGCCGCCCGATCGCGGCGGCGCGCTGTCGCTGCGCCTCCGTCACGGCCTCACTGGGCCGGAACTCGACGGTGGCGAGCAGGTCAGGTTCGGACGGATCGGGGAGGCGGGTGGTCGCGCAGTCCCAGCCGGCGGCGGCCATGGCGACCCGGAGGTGGTCGAGCACCGCGCCGCAACTCAAGATCAATTCGCGGCCGGTGCGGTCGGTCGCGTGCATCATCCGGCGGGGGTCCGCCCACAGCTGCAGCCCCGCACCCTGGACGACCCACCGCCAGGGCTGGCTGTTGTGCAGCGACGGTGCGCGGCCGGCCAACATGACCGCGTCCCGGATTACCTCGGAGTCCGGCGCCTTCACCAGCATGTCAACCACCCCACTTAGCTCTGAGTTCGACACTAAGAATGGGGTTCGCCGTGCTGACAGGGCCGTAAGTCCCGAACGACCGGGGCGTTCGGCTCCTAGGGGGAGCGCCAGACGCCGACGGCCTGGCGCGCCGCGTCCCCGGGCGGCCCCGAGGTGTCGATCCGGTGCGCGGTGCCCCAGTCGGCTTGCTGGGCGGCCATGGCGGCCGCGATCTCCGGGGTCACCTCCGAGTTGCCCGGTGCCCTGGTGGTGATCCGGGCGGCCGCCGTGTCGGTCCCCGCCACGCACCTGAGTTCCACCGTCGCCGAGTGCGTTTCGGCGGCCAGCCGGTGGGCCCGGGCGCGCATCTGCGGATCCCGCCAGGTGCCGTCGAGAATCACCGATTGCCCGTCGCCCAGCAGCGGGCGCGCCCGCCGCAGGGCGGCCGCGTAGACGGTCGCGACGTTGCCGGGGTGATAGAGCCCCTGATCGAGGACGCCGGCGTCCCCGGTGATCGCGCCCGAATCCCGCAGCTCGCGCCGCACGTCGTCGGTGGAGATCACCTGCGCCCCGGTCCGTTCGGCGAGCGCGCGGGCGACGGTGGACTTGCCGGTGCCCGGGTTGCCGCCGACGAGCGCCAGGCGCACGCGACCGGTTTCCAGGTGCTCGACGGCGATGGCGAGGTGCCGGGTGGCGTCCCCGGCGGCCCCCGGCTTGCCCTGTGACAGCCGCACGCAATCGACCTTCGCCCGGACGCCCGCGCGATAGGCGATGTAGAAGTGCGCCAGCGCCGGCGGCACCGCACGCCCCGAGTGCGCGGCGTAGCGCTGCAAGAAATGCTCGCCAAGGTCCCTGCGGCCCAAGAACTCCAGATCCATCGCGAGGAAGGCGGCGTCGTCGACGCAGTCGACGTAGCGGAGCTTGTCGTCGAACTCCAGGCAGTCCAGCAACGCGGGTTTGCCCCGCACGCAGAAGATGTCGTCGGCGAGCAGATCGCCGTGACCGTCGACGATGAGCCCTTCGTCGAGGCGCCGCCCGAACAGGGGCCCACGGCCGGCGACGAATTCGGCGGCCAGGCGCCGCACCCGCGACAAGGACTCGGGCGGCAGCGTGCCGGCGTAGCGGTCGAGTTCGGCCAGGTTGTCCCGCCAGCGTCGGTCGATCGCGGGGGCCTCGCCCTCGGCGCTGATCACCGGGCTCCGCTCGGCGCCGTCGTGAAACCGCGCCAACGCCGCGGCGATGGCATCCAGCACGCTCCGAACGGAATCGCCGGTACCGCGGCTCACCATGGACGCCAGCCGGTCCTCGTCGCGGTAGCGGCGCATGACGACGATCGGTTCGGCCGGCCCGCCGCCGGGGTCGCTGAGGTACGCCACGCCGAGGTAGCTGTCCGGCGACAGCCGGCTGTTCAGCTCGACTTCACGCCGGCACGCCCGCTCGCGCTGCTCGGGCGCGCGAAAGTCGAGAAAGTCGGTCAGCACCGGCTTCTTGGCCTTCAACGCCCGCTCGCCCACCAGCACGACCATGCCCGTGTGGGTTTCGTGCACGTCGATGTAGGGCACCGCGGTTGTGGTCACCGACCCAGCGTCCGTCGCCGGGCGCGTCACTGCCAAGTCCTAGGACGACCGCGCGACGATCACCGGCATCCGGACCGAGTGCACGACGGCGTTGCTGACCGAACCCAGCAGCGTCCGCGCGATGCCGCCCCGGCCGTGGCTGCCGAGGACGACCAGCTGCGCGGACTCCGATTTTTCGATCAACTGGCGAGCCGGCCGGTCACAGACGAGCAGCCGGTGCACCGTGACGTCGGGGTAGCGTTCCTGCCAGCCGGCCAGGCGTTCGGCCAGGCTGCGCTCGGCTTCGGCCTTCACCACGGCCCAGTCGAATCCGGGAAGTTCGAGCACCTGGACGTCACTCCAGGCATGCAGCGCCTGCAGGTCGACCCCGCGGCGCGAGGCCTCGTCGAAGGCGATGGCCGTCGCAAGCTCGGAGGCGGGCGATCCGTCGATTCCCACCAGCACGGGGGCTTGCTGCGGGTGAGGCATCAACGGGTCTTCGTCCCGAATGACCGCGACCGGGCACTTCGCGTGTTGGACCACGCCCGAACTGACCGAACCGAGCAACAGCCGGCCCACCGCCCCGCGCCCGTTGCTGCCGACGACGACCATCTCTGCCTGCTCGGACAGCTCGACCAACGTGGCCACCGGGGGTGAACACTTCAGTTCGCTGCTGATCGCCGGCTTGTGGTCGCCCTGGACGGCGTCCTCGGCGATCTTGACCGCCTGCTCGAGGGCCTGCCGGCCGTCCTGTTCCTGCCATACCGTGACCCCGGCCGGAAGCGGAATCTGGGGGAACGTCGGCACGTAGGTGCTGTACATGTGGACCAGCGTCAGCGGGACGTGCCGCATCGCCGCATCGCGGGCCGCCCAGCAGACGGCGGCGTTGGAAGCCGGCGATCCGTCGACGCCGACGACGATGCCGTGGCGGTTCATGGGTGTAGCCATCGTTTTCCTCCCTAGTCTGGTGAAAACGCTATTGGCCGAACGGTCCTCGATCATGAGGCTTTAGTCCCCAAACCCATGGACATGAGGCCCCGTTGACCGGGGCCGCCAAGTGGCATCGTCACAGATGTGACCGAATGGCCCGCCACCGTCGACCGGCGCTACCACGACGCTGTGATCCTCGGCCTGGACAGCAGCGTCGCCGAGACCGAGCCCGATCGCGCCGAGGCGCGCGATTCGACCGTCCCGTTGCTGCGGCGGCTGCGGGATGCCGGGGTCGCGACGGCCGTCTACTCCCCCGGCCGCGATTGCGCGCAACTCCTGCGCGCCGCCGGAATTGACGACCTGGTGGGCGTTGTGGACGGCGACCCGGCCGAAACCGCGAACCGCCTGGGGGTACGCCCCGTCCGCTGCGTGGTCATCGACCGCGACCCCGCCGGTCTCAAGGCCGCCAGGGACTCCGGCTTCGGCCTCGTCATCGGGCTGACGCGCAACGGAGACGCCGACGAGCTGCTGTCGTGCGGGGCCGACACCGTGGTCGCCGACCTCGCCGGGATCTCGGTGAAAAGCGGTGGGGCGGCCATGTCGCGGATCACCGACGCCCTGCAGGCCTACGACCAGGTGAAGGAATTGGCCGCGAACCGGCTCCCGGTGGTCTTCCTCGACTTCGACGGCACACTGTCCGAGATCGTGGCGCACCCCGGCTCGGCGTCACTCGTCGAGGGCGCCGCCGAGGCGCTGCGCGCGCTGGCCGCGCAGTGTCCGGTGGCGGTGGTCAGCGGCCGCGATGTCGGCGATCTCCGCGGCCGGGTCGGGGTCGACGGGGTGTGGTACGCGGGCAGCCACGGGCTTGAATTGGTGGCGCCGGACGGCACCACCCACCAGAACGCGGCCGCCTCCGGCGTCGTCGGCGCGCTGGCCCGGGCCGCCGACCGCCTGGCGGAGACGCTCAGCGATGTCCCGGGAACAGTGGTGGAGCGCAAGCGCTTCGGGATCGCGATTCACTACCGCCATGTCGATCCCGACGTCGTCGACCGGGTGATCGTGGCGGCCCGCGAACTCGGCCGCTCCGAGGGCCTGCGGGCCACCCCGGGCCGCAAGGCCATCGAGCTGCGTCCAATCATGGACTGGGACAAGGGCACGACGCTCAGTTGGCTCCTGCAACGGATCGTGGGCAGCGACGCCCCCGACCCCGGCACCGTGTTGCCGGTCTACATCGGGGACGACATCACCGACGAGGATGCGTTCGACGCGGTCCAATTCGACGGCCTGGGCATCGTGGTGCGCGACGACGAGGACGGGGACCGCACCTCCGCCGCGCTGTTCAGCCTCGAAAACCCGTCCGCGGTAACCGACTTCGTTCGCCGGCTGGCCGAAGACCTGGGCACCGCGGGGTCGAGAGCGGACGACGATTGGGAACTCGTCTACGAGGGCTACGACCCGACGTATGAGCGGCTCCGCGAGGCACTGTGCACCGTCGGCAACGGCTATGTCGCCAGCCGCGGTTGCGCACCGGAGGCGGCCGCGTCCGAGGCACATTACCCGGGCACGTATGCCAGCGGCGTGTACAACACGCTGGCCGACCGGGTCGCGGGCCGGACCATCGAGAACGAGAGCCTCGTCAACCTGCCCAACTGGCTCTCGCTGACGTTCCGCGTCGACGGCGGGGCGTGGTTCCACGTCGACGACGCCGAAATACTGTCCTATCGCCAGACATTCGACCTGCGTCATGCGACGTTGACCCGCAGCCTGCGATTCCGGGACGGCTCGGGCCAGATCACAACACTCACCCAGCAGCGCTTCGCGTCCATGCATCAGCCCCACCTGCTCGCCATGCGGACCACCATCTGCGCCGAGAACTGGTCGGGCACAGTCGAGTTCAGCTCGCTGCTGGATGGTGGCGTGCAAAATACCATGGTCGAGCGCTATCGGTCGTTGTCCAGCACACATCTCAGCGCGCCGGCGATAGACGCATTGACACCCGATTCGGTGCTCTTGCGGACCGAAACCTCGCAGTCGCACATCTCGATCGCCGTCGCGGCCCGCACCACCGTGTGGTGCGGGGACGCCCGGGCCGACGCCCGGTATGGCGCCGTGGCCGAGGGCGACCGCGGCGGTCACAACATCGCCGTCACCCTCTCCGCGGGCCAGTCGGTCACGTGCGAGAAGGTCGCGACCATCTTCACCGGCCGGGACACCGCCATCTCGGAACCGGCCAGCGCCGCCCAGCAATACCTCGACGCGGCCGGGCGATACGACGAGCTGCACCAGCAGCACGCCCGGGCGTGGGACCGGTTGTGGGAGCAGTGCAACGTCGGCCTCGCCGACGGCACACCGGCGCTGCGGGTCCTGCGGCTGCATTTGTTGCATGTGCTGCAGACCATTTCGCCGCACACCGCCGAACTCGACGCCGGAGTCCCGGCGCGCGGGCTGCACGGCGAGGCCTACCGCGGGCACGTCTTCTGGGACGCGCTGTTCGTCTCCCCGGTGCTGAGCCTGCGCCTGCCCAACGTGGCGCGGTCGCTGCTGCTCTACCGCTACCGGCGGCTGCACGAGGCGCGCCGCGCCGCGCGGCGCGCGGGGTACCTCGGCGCGATGTACCCCTGGCAATCGGGCAGCGACGGGCGCGAGGTGAGCCAGGAGGTGCACCTCAATCCGCAGTCCGGACGGTGGAATCCGGACGCCAGCGCACGGGCGCATCACGTCGGCCTCGCGATCGCCTACAACGCCTGGCAGCACTACCAGGTGACCGGCGACCGCCAGTGGCTCGTTGACTACGGCGCCGAGATGCTGGTCGAGATCGCGCGATTCTGGGTGGGCCTGGCCACCTTCGACGACACCCGCGGCCGCTATACGATCCGGGGAATCATCGGGCCCGACGAGTTTCATTCGGGCTATCCGGGCAAGGAGTACGACGGGATCGACAACAACGCGTACACCAACGTGATGGCGGTCTGGGTGATCATGCGCGCGATGGACGCACTGGACCTGTTGCCGCTGCGCGACCGGCTCGATCTCGTCGGGAAGGTCGACCTGACGACCGACGAGCTCGATCGGTGGGATCACGTCACGCGGCGCATGTTCGTCCCGTTCCACGACGACGTGATCAGCCAGTTCGAAGGCTATTCGGAACTCGACGAATTGGATTGGGACGACTACCGGCGGCGTTACGGCAACATCCAGCGGCTCGATCGGATTCTGGAAGCCGAAAACGACAGCGTGAACAACTACAAGGCGTCCAAGCAAGCCGATGCGCTGATGCTGTTCTACCTGCTGTCGTCCGAGGAGTTGCTGGGTCTGTTCGGCCGGCTCGGCTACCGCTTCGCGCCCGAGCAGATTCCGAAGACGATCGAGTATTACCTGTCGCGGACCTCCGACGGATCGACGCTGAGCGCGATCGTCCATTCGTGGGTTCTCACCCGTGCCCACCGGCACCACGCGATGCGGTACTTCGTCCAGGTGCTGGGTTCCGATGTCGTCGACATCCAGGGCGGTACCACCTCGGAGGGAATACACCTGGCGGCGATGGCCGGCAGCGTCGATCTGCTACAGCGATGTTTCACCGGGCTGGAGACGCGCGACGACCGGTTGGTGCTCGGCCCGCACTGGCCCGAGGCGCTCGGCCCCATCGAGTTCCCTTTCGTCTATCGCGGTCAGCGGGTCCATCTCCGGATCAGCGGACGGACCGGCGTTCTGACGTCCGAATCCGGCAACGGCGGAGCGATAACGGTCGAATGTCGCGGCCGGGTCCAGCGCCTCTTGCCCGGACACAGCATCGAGGTGGCGTGAGCGGCGGGCAGCCGACCTCCGCGATGGACCAATGCCCCGAAATGGGGGTCGAACGGCCCTGCTGACACGCCGCAGCGGGCCAATAACGTGTCACAAGAGCGGTTTCCCGGGACTGTCCTTCGGGGGAGGCCAATCAGATCGGGAGGAAACATGAACCATCCGCAAGCAACGGCACGGGTCGTCGTCGGTATCGACGGCTCACAGGCGGCGATCAACGCGGCGCTGTGGGCGGTCGCCGAGGCCGTCAGCCGCAACGTCCCGCTGCGGCTGGTCCACGCCATCCAGGACCGACCCGCCGATGCGACGGGCGATGACGGCATGGAGGTCGAGTATGCCCAAGCATCCCTGCGCGCCGCCGACGCCGCGCTGCAGGCCACGGGCAAGCCGGTCCAGGTCGAATGCGACATCGTGCGCGGGTGCCCGGAGGGCATCCTGGTCGACGAATCACGCAGCGCGGCAATGATTTGCGTGGGATCGGTGGGGATCGGCCGCATCGCGCGCAAGCTCCTCGGCTCGACCGCCGACGCCGTCGCCCGCAAAGCGCAATGTCCGGTGGCGGTCGTTCGGAGCAACGGCCATAAGTCGGACGCCGGATGGGTCGCCGTCGTGGTCGACGATTCGCCGGCCAACGACGCGGTGCTCGAGGAGGGTTTCCGCGAAGCGCGGCTGCGCCGGGCACCCATCTTGGCGCTGGGGGTGTGGCGGTGGGGGCTGGGCGAGGTCCCCTACCGCCAGCTGGAGCATCGGCTGGGCCGGTGGGTGTCGAGGTATCCGGAGGTCCATGTCATGCCGGCCGCCGCACGGCGCGGACCGGCGGAGTTCCTCGCCCACACGCAGGAATCCGTCCAGCTCACCGTGGTGGGCAACGAGGACGCCGACAAGCTGGCCCGGATGGTCGGCCCGGCTGGTCCGCACCTGACCGGCCCCGCCGGGTGCTCGGTGTTGGTCGCTCGCGGTCGCACGATCTAGCCGGCGGGACCTAGCCGGCGGCCCACTCCTTGGCGCGGTCGAGCTCATCGAGCCCGAACACGGCGAGCTCGCCGGGGATCATCCACGCCACGGCGTGCAGGACATGGCCGACCCAGTCCTTGTCGGAAACGATCGCGATCCGCTTGAAGGCCGAATGATGCGCGAAGACCATGCCGAACCCCAGCCTGATGTCCTCGACGAAGCCGCCGGGCCCGAAGCCCTCGTAATCGGGGGCGATGACCTCCACGATCCTGACCTCGCCGGTGTTCAGCATCTCTTCCATCGCGGGTTTGAAGTCGCGCAATTCGTCACCGCGCAGCCGGCCCGACACGCGGATGCCGCTCACCCCTTGCGGCATGTCCGGTAGTAGCTCGATCATCGCGTCCTCCTAACGAACAACAATCACGGGAACTTTCGCCGATTGCGCCACGGCCGAACTCACCGACCCGAGCAGCATCCCGGGAAAACCCCCGCGACCGCGGCTGCCGACCACGACGAGCTGCGCGCGCTCGGACTCCTCGAGCAGCCAGCGGGATGGCTTGTCGCAGAACAACAACCGCTCGACATGCACATCCGGATACCGTTCTTGCCAGCCGGCCAGGCGTTCGGCGAGAATCTCCTGCCCCTCGCGCTCGCGGTCGCGCCAGTCCATCCCGAGGACGGGGAACACCCCGACGTCGCTCCAGACGTGCAGCGCGCGCAGCCCCACCCGGCGGCGCGAGGCCTCGTCGAAGGCCAGGGCGGTCGCGGCTTCCGACGCGGGCGATCCGTCGACGCCCAGCAGGACGGGCGCGTTGGCGTCAGGAGCGGCGCCCTCGCCGGCGTGAATGACCGCGACCGGGCAGTGCGCGTAGTGAATCAGCCCCGTCGTGACCGAACCCAGCAGCAGGCGGCCCAGCGCACCCAGGCCCTGGCTGCCGGCGACGATCACCCACGCGTCCTTCGAGGCCTCCGCCAGCGCCGGCACCACGCCGGAATAGACGACCTCCGTGCGGATTTCGGGTGGCTGCGCCCCCGCCAGGCCGGCGCTGAGCGTCTTGCGGGCCTGATCGATGACGTGATGCGCGTCGTCGTGCTGCCACTGCGGCATGTCGGCATACAGTTGACCCTCCGGCCAGCCGACGACCACCGGTGGCACGGCGTGCATCAACGTGATGGGCAGCTTGCGCATGACGGCCTCGCGGCTGCCCCAGGCGACGGCGGCGTCGGACGCCGACGATCCGTCGACGCACACCAGCACTCCGAATTTCTTTGTCATGTCGGACATTTCGCATCCTCGTCGGTCAAATCGGGCAGCTCGATCTCCAGGTGACGCACCGATCCGTAATCCGCCGGCTCGCAACGCCAGCCCAGGTCGAAGACCACCATGAGCATCAGGTGGTTCTCGCCCAGCACGTCGGCGACGAAGCGCCCGATTCCGTGAACTCGGGCGACGCGGGCCAGATGCTTCAGCAAGGCCGTTCCGACGCCGACCGAATGGTCTTCGTGGGCGACCACGATGGCGAACTCCGCGGCCTTCGGCGTCTCACGGACGACGACATAATGGGCCACGCCGATCAGCCGACCGGCGTCGAACGCCCCGAGGGCGCACAGCCCGTCGGGGGGCTCGGTCAGCCTGCCGACGAGTTCGGCCAGCTCGACCGGCTGCAGCGTGAAAAAGCGAAAGTAGCGGTCGTGGTCGGAGAGTTGTTGGTGCAGCGCCAGGACCGCGGCGGCGTCGTCGGCGCCGAGCCGGCGCATCGACACGACGCGCCCGTCCAGCAGTGGAGCCGTAACCGCGAATTCCACCGCCTGGTCGCTCATGATGAACGACGTTATTCCGTCCCGGGGCGGTTGGGCAGGGGCCGTTGGACCCCACCCCGCGGGATTTGGTCCCGCACCGCCGGCGTTACTGGTCGGTGAGCGGGGCGACCCAATGCACCCGGGTGCCACCCTCCGGGGGATTGCTGATCTCGCAGGTGCCGCCGAGCTGCTCGGCCCGGCGCTTGATATTGGCCAGCCCGCTGTTGCGCGTGTTACCGGCGGGGATGCCGCAGCCGTTGTCGCTCACGTCGAGGACGAACATGTCGGCCACGTCCACCTCGACGGTCAGTCGCGAGCCGCCGGAGTGGCGCAGCGCGTTGCTGACGGCCTCCGTGGCGACGGCCTCGGCCTGCTCGGCAAGCTCACCGCCCACGGCGGTCATCGGCCCATGCAGGCGCAGCGTGGTGACGATCTCGCGACTTTCGGTCAGGTCGGCGACCACTTGTTGGATCCGCTGGCGGAAATCGGGCCCCTTGCCCAATGGGGATTTGAGCTGGAAGATCGTCGACCGGATCTCCTCGATGATGGTCTGCAGATCGTCGAGGGTGCGGTTGAGCCGCTCGACCACCTCCGGCGAACGCGCCCGGGCGAGCGTGCCCTGCAGGTTCATCCCGGCGGCGAACAGCCGCTGGATGACATGGTCGTGCAGATCGTGCGCGATGCGCTCGCGCTCGGCGAGGATGGTCAGCTGGCGCGAATCGTCCCGCGCCGCCGCCAGGACCAGGGCCATCGCGGCGTGGGTGGCGAAGTCACTCACCAGGTCGAGGTAACTCTCGTCGAACGGCGGCTGGTCCGCGGCGCGCGCGATCGCGATGACCCCCGCAACCTGATCGTCGGCGCGCAGCGGCATCAGGATGGCGGGGCGCTGCCCCACATCCGTGAACGCCTGGATCGGATACCGCAACGACTCGGTGATCAGCGGCTCGCCGGAACGGAAAACCTCGCCGCTGCTGGACCCCTGCACCGGAACGCGCCGGCCCATGACCTCGTCGGCGTGCACCCCCACCGCGGCGGACACCACCAGGGTGTCGATTTCGTCATCCGGCAGGTCGGCGTCTGCCGGGACGAGCACGATCGCCTGTTCGGCGCCGGTCAGGATCCGCGCGCTTTCGGCGATCAGCTGCATCGGGCGCCGGTGCGGCTGGGCGCTGGACAACAGGGCCGTCGTGATCTCGCGGCTGGCCTCCATCCACTTCACCGACAACCGCTCGCGCTCGAACAGTTGCGCGTTGTCGATGGTGGCCGCGGCCGCGAAAGCCAGTGCGCGGGCGGCGACCTCGTCGGACTCGGAGAACACCCGGTCCGGGTCGACGTGGGTCAGGTAGATGTTGCCGAAGACCACCCCGCGGATTTTGATCGGCACCGCGAGGAAGGCCCGCATGGGCGGGTGGTGCTCGGGAAACCCCACGGCGGCCGGGTGTGCGCTCAGGTCATCCACACGCAGGGCGGGCGTGTCGAGCAGCGACAGGCTCAACAACCCC
Organism: Mycobacterium interjectum; assembly: GCF_900078675.2. Taxonomy (GTDB): domain Bacteria; phylum Actinomycetota; class Actinomycetes; order Mycobacteriales; family Mycobacteriaceae; genus Mycobacterium; species Mycobacterium interjectum. The sequence continues at coordinate 583,085 of NZ_LT546236.1, read as the reverse complement.
TTGCCGAACGGCAGGTGGCCGATGCGTTTGACGGTGTCGGCGTCCATCCCCTCGTGGATGAACCGGAGCAAATTGCCCTCGGGATCGCGGATGGCCAGCGCGCCGTAGGGGGCGGCGGTCAACCCCCTGGCCGCGGCGATGATCCCGTGCAGCGTCGCGTCGAGGTCACCGACGCTCCCGCCGATCTCGACGAAGACGCGAAGCAGGTGCTCCATCTGGTCGCGCGCCGCCAGCAACTCGTCGAGCTGGGAATGCATTCTGGTCACAAGCCCGCGCTGGCCAAGCCCAGCAAAAGCCGAGCCGCGCTCGTCGCTGGTCACCCGACCGATACCTCCACGACACCCTCAGCGATGGGACAACTTGCGCCGGGTAGACCGACGTGTACGAAGTCAGCGACGCCAGATGCCTTCGGCCAGCTTAACCCCTAGGGGTAAACGCGCCCAAGACAACCGCGGCACGCCAGCTGGCCGCCGGCGCGCAGACGCGGCGCCGACAGCAAACCCCGGAGGCTCGTGTGGGCGCCGCCGACTAGCCGGGCGGCGAATCCGTGGGCCGGCCGGACCGCTGATCCAGCTTGGAGGCGAACACCGCCGCCTGCGTCCGGCGCTCCATGCCCAATTTGGCGAGCAAACGCGAGACGTAGTTCTTCACGGTTTTCTCGGCCAGGAACATCCGCGCGGCGATCTGCCTGTTGGTCAAACCTTCACTGAGCAGCCCGAGCAGCGTCCGCTCCTGTTCGGTGAGCCCGGACAACGGGTCTTCGCGTTCCGCCGTGCCGCGAAGCTTCGCCATCAACGCCGCGGCGGCCCGGTTGTCCAGCAAGGATTTACCGGCACCCACCTCCTTGATCGCGTGGGCCAGCTCCATGCCTTTGATGTCTTTGACCACGTAACCGCTGGCACCGGCCAGAATCGCCTCGAGCATCGCCTCGTCGGAGGTGAAGGACGTCAGCATCAGGCACCGCAGGTCCGGAATGTCGGACACCAGGTCGCGGCACAATTCGATTCCGTTCCCGTCGGGAAGGCGCACGTCAAGGACGGCGACGTCGGGCCGCAGGGCCGGAATTCTCGCCTTCGCCTCCGAGACGGACCCGGCTTCGCCGACGATTTCCAGCTCGGGGTCCGAGGCGAGCAGGTCGGCGAGACCGCGCCGAACGACTTCGTGGTCATCGACCAGGAAGACCTTGACCATGACGAATTCTTTCTGCCGGGTTGCGAGGCGACGGTCATGAAACCGCCGACCCAATATCCCATAGTTTCACAACCGCCCGGGCTCACAAGTGTTGCTGATTGACGACCAACACCGAGCAGTCGGCGTCCCGCAGCACGGCACTGCCGGCCGGCCCGACGAGCTCGGTCACCTGCTGGCGGTTGCGGGCGCCGACCACCACCAACCCGACCGACCGGCGCAGGGCCAGGTATCCGAGCAGGCCGCCGTGCACCGCCAGCGACTCGACCCGCAGCTGCGGATAGCGCCGCTTCCAACGGGCCAGCCGGCGATCGAGGTCGGCCAGCGCCCGGCGATCGCCCTCGGCAGGCCCGATAGAGACCGGCCCCTCGTCGTCCGGCGCGGATCGGCGGCAGATGATCGCCCGGATCGCGGCGTTGCGCAGCCGGGCCTCCGCGATGGCGGCGCCCAACAAGACACCGTTGTCGGGGGAGCCGTCCAGCTCGACGATGATCGAGTCCGCGGCGGGCTGGTCGTCGCGGCCCCGAACGATCGCCACCGGGCAGCGCGTCGATATGGCCAAGGCGGCGGCGGTGGAGCCGACCCGGCCCCGCTGGAAGTGACGCAATCCGACCGCGCCGACGCACACCATGACCGCGGATGCCGATGCGCTGATCAGGGCTCCGATCGCCGGTCCGGGGACGACTGCGGTTTCGATTCTGACGGGCTTCCCCGTGGCTTCGATTGCGTTGACGGCGTGGCGAATCGAGGTTTGCGGTGCGGCCGCCTCCATGTCGCCCCGCTCGGCCGCGTACAGCAGGCGCAGCGGCGCGTCACGGCTTACCGCCTCGTCGAGCGCCCAGAGCGCCGCGCGTATCGCCGCCTTCGAGCCATCGATACCGACCACGATCGACTGCGGTGTCGCCAACTGGCTCATCGACGTTGCCGGACTTTAGTGCCGGACCACCAGGACCGAACAGTCGGGGTAACCCACGATCGGATGGCAGTTCGGGGTGGCCAGCCCGGCGATCTCGGCGGCGTCGGCGCTGCCCACCACCGCCAATCCGATGTGGCCACTGTGCTTCTCGTCGGTTCTCACGCCGGTGCCCGCTGCGACGGTCTGGACGTGCACGTCGGGGTAGCGCCTGACCCAGCTGTTCAGTCGCCGATCGATCTGGCGCACGGTGGCGTGGCGCCGCCGGCCTTGCTCCATGGCCTCGTGCACGACGTCGTCGTTGTCCGGCTCGTCGTTGAGCACCACGGCGATCACCCCGAGCTCGGTCGGCGAGCCGTCGGGATTGGTGCGGATGATCGCGACCGGGCATTGCGCATCGGCCACCAGCGCGGTGGCAGTCGGCCCCAGCAGCCCGTCGGACGCCCAGCCCCGCCGGGAGGTGCCCACGCAAATCAACGCCGCGTCCCGTGATTCGTCGATGAGTACCTGCCCGGGATCGCCTGAGAGGACGGCCGTTTCGATCTCGACCGGCTTTTTTGCCCGCTGCAGGGCCCACTCCGCTTGGGACAGCGCCGTTTCGGCGCGCTCGAGCTCCCACTCGGAGGCGGGCGCCGATTGCCCCTCGCGGCGCGGGATGACGTAGACGAGGCGCAAGGGCAACTGCCGGCTCAGCGCCTCGTCGATCGTCCACTTGGCGGCGTTCACCGCGGCTGGTGAGCCGTTGATGCCCACGACCACCGACTTCGCGTCCAGCTGGTTCATGTCGGCTCCTGACTACCTTTCTTCGCTCAATGTCAGGCTATTGCGCCGCCGCTCCGGACACAGGGGTCGTTAGGCCTTATCTGGGAAGCCGTTCGTCAATCGCGATGTCGCACGGTTCGGCGGTGGCCGCGAAGAGCTTCTCCACATCGGCCCGGCCGCAGGCCGCCGTTCCGGGCGTCATCAGCATGGCCGCGCCCGCGGCGATGCCCAGCCGGACGGCTTTGACCAGCGGCCAGCCGCGACAGAGTCCCACCGCGATCGCGGCGACCATCGCGTCGCCGGCCCCGACGCCGCTGCCGCCGGGCATCGGAATCGCCGAGAAGCGCTGGCTGCCATGCCGTGTCGCGAGCAGCGCGCCGTGATGCCCCAGGGAGACCAACACCACTTCCGCGCGGCCGCTGTCGACGAGTTCGTGCGCGGCGCCGAGCTGTTCGGCTTCGGTTTCCAGCGGGCGCCCGACGCATTCCCGCAGTTCCCGCACGCTGCACTTGAGCAGGAACACCCCGGACGAGACGTGCTGCAGGCCGCCACCGGAGGTGTCCAGGATGAGGCGGACGTCGAGCTGCCGGCACATGTCGGCGACCCGCTGGTAGAAGGCGGCGGTGACGCCCGGCGGAAGGCTGCCGCTGGCCACCACGAGCTCGGCCGACTTCGCCGCCATGCGCAGTTGTTCGAGGCAGTGCGCCTGTTCGCGCAGGGTCAGCTGCGGCCCCGGCAGGACGAACCGGTACTGCTGGCCGCTGCTGCTCTCGTTGACGGTGAAGCTCTCCCGGGTGGCCGCGGCGATCGGGACCTGCCAGAACGGCACGCCTTCGTCGCCGAGCAGCTTCGCGATCAGGCCGCCGGTCGACCCGCCCGCGGGGAAGACCGCCAGCACCGACCCGCCCAGCACGTACGCGACGTGCGCGACGTTGATGCCGCCGCCGCCCGGGTCGTAACGGGTGGCGGCGCAGCGCAATTTGTCCGTCGGGCGCACCACATCGACGCTGGTGGTGATGTCGAGCGCCGGGTTCATGGTCAGCGTGACAATTTGCGGTCGGCCCGCAGGCGGCGGTGCTGGCGTCTGCATGATCACTCCGGTCGTCGGCGGCGGCTACAGGCCGGTGGGATACGTCTCGGGCGTTTCGCCGGCGATCCACAGGCTGGTCACCTCGAGGGGCTCGAGCGCGCGGGTCTGGTCGATGTGGATCATCGCGTCGAACTGATCGGCCGGCCGGACGTGGAAGTAGTGGCTTTGGCGTTCCGTTTCGGGCCGGTAGATCACGCCGATGGCGCGCCCCAACCGAACCGCGCTGAGCGGGTCGGTGGCTTCGGGGCTGATCAGCGGCGACACGAAGAACTGGCTGCGGCCCGTTTCGTGCAACAGTTCCTCGATGCTCCCGCCCAGCGCCGGGCGCACGACCTTGCGCTCGGCAACGCCGCCCCAGTCGCTGGCGGCGGTCACCGTACCCGAGTACGTGCTGAACCCGATCAGGCGCGCGTCGTCGCCGTAGCGCTGCCGCGCCAGCTGACCGAGCGTCAGCTGCCCGTCGGCCCACACCTCGGTCGCCCGCGCGTCGCCGACGTGAGAGTTGTGCGCCCACAACACTATTCGGGCCGACGGCGCATCGCTGTGGCGGTCCAGGTGCGTCAGCAGCGCCTCGAGGGTCTGCGCCATGTGCTTGTCGCGCAGGTTCCACGAGGTGACGCGCCCGCTGAACATCGCGCGGTAGTACACCTCCGCGTTGCGGACCGTCTGCGCATTCTGCTCGGCGTAGAACAGCTCGTCCTCGGCCAGCAGCCCATCCCTGCGCGCATAGGCCAACGCGTTTCGCTGGATCTCGACCAGCTGCTCGATCGCTTCCTTCTCGCACGAGGGGCCGGCGCCGAACGCCGCCGAAAAGCCGTACGCCTGACCGTCGTCGGCCGAGGTGTGGTCGAAACAGCCGTAGCGCTCCCGCGCCCGCGCGGCCGCCTTCGGGTCGATCTTGTCCAGGTACGCGATCACCTCGCCCATCGACCGGTGCAGGCTGTACAGGTCCAGGCCGTAGAAACCCGCCTGCCGGCCGTCCGACTCGTGCAGCCGGTTGTGGGCGCGCAGCCAGTCGACGAAATCGCTGACGACGGTGTTGCGCCACATCCAGGCCGGGAAGCGTTCGAATCCGCTCAGCGCCTCGTCGGCGCTCGTGTCGTCCCCCAGGCCGCGCACGTAGCGATTGACCCGGTAGGCGTCGGGCCAGTCCGCCTCCGCCGCGACGGCGCCGAAGCCCTTCTCCTCGATCAGCCACTTCGTGATGGCGGCCCGAGCCTGGTAGAACTCGTGCGTCCCGTGGGAGCTTTCGCCAATCAGCACGACGCGTGCGTCGCCGATGAGCTCCTCCAGCGTTTCGCCCGGCGGCAATCCCTGCGGCGCGTCGATGGCCACGCCGCGGATCACCTCCGCCGGCGTGCGCGCCGCGGCCCGGCTCGCCAGGGCCTCGGTCGTCGGGGTGGACAGCAGCCGGCGGACCTCGTCGTCGGTGACCTGGCGGAAATCCCAGAACGACTCCCCCACCGCCAGGAACGGGGTGGGCATCGAGGCGCACACCATGTCGTCGACGAGGCCGGCGAGTTCCCGGCAGGTCGATTCGGGCGCCGCGGGCACGGCGATCACGATGTGCGCGGGCTCGGCTTCCCGCAGCGCCTGCACCGCCGCGAACATGCTTGCGCCGGTGGCCAACCCGTCGTCGACGAGGATCACGGTCTTGCCGGCCACGTCGACGGGCGCCCGCCCGTCGCGATAGGCGGCCTCGCGGCGGACCAGCTCGCGGCCTTCGCGCTCGGCGATGGCGCGCAACTCCTGCGGAGTGATCCGCAGACCCCGCACGACGTCGTCGTTGACGACGACGCGGCCGCCGCTCGCCAGGGCGCCGACCGCGAACTCCTCGTGGCCGGGGGCGCCGAGCTTGCGCACGATGAAGGCGTCCAGCGGTGCGTGCAGCGCTGCCGCCACCTCCCACGCGACGGGGACCCCGCCCCGCGCCAGGCCCAACACGATGACGTCGCCCCGGTCGCGATACGCGCCGAGAAGGGTTGCCAGTACTTGGCCGGCCTCGCGGCGGTCGCGGAACACGCGCCGCGGCGAGCGCCGGGTGGCGTCGGCTGCTCTGGTCATGGTCCCATCCGACCAGTTGACCGGCGGTCGCGATAGGGACGGAAGTCCCGGCGTCGCGGGTCGTTCGTCGCCGCGTTCGCTAGTCGGAAAGCCGGGCCCGAGCGGCGATGTAGGCCATGACGCGGTCGAGGATCAGGTCGTAGGTGTCGCCGTCTTCCACGAGGCGGACCAGTCCCTCCCGGCGCAGAAAGCCGTCCAGGCGTCGATCCAGCGGCCAATCGGCATAAGCGTCGTCGGCATAGGACGAATGCAGGAATTGCCACGCGAGGGCGTCGACGTCGCTGTCGGTCAGTAACGGGGGACCGCTTGGCGCAGGGGTCATTTCAGTCTCGGGCCCGATCCGGCGATGGCCGCCTGCACCGCGGCAAACCGTGACCGCGCCCGCTCGTCGGCGGCCTTTTGCTCGGCCGCGGTGACGACGATCGCGTCCGGGCCCGGGTAGACCGTCGCCTGTTCATCCGTGTCAAGCCACCGAACCCGGTACGGCGGCTCACCTTCCGGCGAACGCACCTCGGTGATCAGCCCGCGCACGTCCCGTCGGCCGATCGCGCCGCTCTTGATCACCAGCCAGTCCCCGACCGTGGCCTTCATGGTCGGCGGATCTCCAACACGTCGCTCAACGGCCGCCGCGGGGTGGGCTCGGGAGCCAACTCGCCCTCGGGTTCGATGCCTACCCGGATCAGAACCTGGGGCACCGCCGCGGGACGGCCCGTGAGATCGGCAATGACGTCGCGACTGGACGCCAGCTCCGTGAGGTGCGTGACCGGGCAGGTGGCCAGCCCGGCCATCGTGCACTCGAGCAGGATCGCCGACAGCGCCTCGCCGCAGTTCAGGGCGTCGGCGCGAGTATCCCGCGGCGTTGACAGCACGAGGACCTTCGCCTGGTCGTAGGTACCCGCGGAGCTGCGCTCGTCGGCCGGGTCGATGGGGAACCGGCGGTTGACGTCGACCCGTCGGGCGTCCGACTGAGAAACCAGCGCGTTGTCGGGTATGCCCTCCGCCTCCCGCAAAGGCGATGTCCACCAAAGCAATTCGTGCTGGTACGAATCGTCATAGCGGCGCAACGTATCGGTGAGCCGCGACGCATCGGCCAATTGCGGTCGCGCTTTGTCGCTCAGCACGTCGAGGAAAACCGCATCCGTGTCGAACGCGCTGCGCAGTACGGGTTCGAACGATCCCCAATGCTTGGGGGCGCCAAACGGCAACCGGTTGGTCCGGCGATGCAGTATCGCGTCGGCGCGATCCCGCCGTGCTTGCGGCACGAAGTCGACCGGGGCGAAGCCGGCCGACGCGAGGTGGTCCAGGTTGTTCGGGTTGGGAAACGGATCGACTTTGGTGTCCCACCCCGCCGCGGCCATCGCGACCCGAAAGTGATCGAGTGCGGCGCCACAGCTGATGATCGCCTCGCGGCCCGACCGGTCGGTCGCGGTGAGCTTGCGATCGGGGTCGACGAACAGATCGACGCTGGTGTTACCCGCAACCCAGCGCCAGGGCTGGATGTTGTGCAGGGAGGGAGCCCGGCAGGCCAGTTCCACCGCGCCGGTGATCACACCGATGTCCACCATCGTTTGGGTCATTCGCTCACTCACTTCCTGTCCCAGGTCGACTTTCGGACATCTGAGCACCGCGCGCCAGGGTCCTTGGTCCCCTGCACCACGTCGATGGACCCCGCGTGCCATTGATGACTTTCGTCTCTATCGCGGCATCGGCGCGGGGCAAACGATGAGGATGCCCAGGCGAGAAGAAAAGGGCCCCCCATGGATGTCATCCGCAAGACGCCCGACGACTACTCCGTGCGTCCCAACCTCACGGACTACGAACAAACGCGCGCGCAGTTCCACTGGTCCGACGTGCCCGCGTTGTGCGAAGGCATGGGACCCGGCAGGTGCAACATCGCCTACGCCGCGGTGGACCGGCACGCCGACGGCCCGGCCGCGACCCGCACGGCGCTGCGGTTTGTCACCGACGTGGGCTGGGACGGCGCGATCACCACGCGCGACCTCAGCTATTCCGAGCTCGGCCGGCTCGTCAGGCGGTTCTCCGGCGCGCTGCGCTCGCTCGGGATCAACAGGGGCAACCGCGTGTTCACGATCATGAACCGCTCCCCCGAGCTCTACATCGCGATGCTGGGCGCGCTTCGCAGCGGCAGCGTCGTTTCCCCGTTGTTCTCCGCCTTCGGGCCAGAGCCGATCGCCACCAGGGTGAGCATCGGACAGGCCGATGTGCTGGTGACCACCCGGGCGCTCTACGAGCGCAAGATCGCCAAGATCCGCGATCGGCTGCCGTCGGTGCGGCACGTCTTCGTCGTCGACGACGGAAAGGCCGGCGGCGCGCCGCCCGGCACGCTCAACTTCTGGGACTGGCTGGACGCGGCCGACGAGAACGCGCCGATCGAGCCCACCACCGCCGAGGACCCCGCGCTGCTGCACTTCACCAGCGGCACCACCGGCACGCCCAAGGGCGCGATCCACGTGCACGGCGCCGTGGCGATGCACTACGTCACCGGTTTGTACGCGCTGGACCTGCACCCCGACGACACCTACTGGTGCACAGCCGATCCCGGGTGGGTGACCGGAACGTCCTACGGCATCATCAGCCCGCTGCTGCACGGGGTCACCTCGATCGTCGACGAGGCCGAGTTCGACGCCCAGCGCTGGTACCGGATCCTGCAGGACCAGGGCGTGTCGGTGTGGTACACGGCGCCGACCGCGATACGGATGCTGATCAAGGCGGGCCCGGAGCTGCCCGCGCAGTACCGCTTTCCCCGGCTGCGCTTCATCGCGAGCGTCGGCGAGCCGCTCAATCCCGAAGCCGTCTGGTGGGGAAAGCGGGTGCTGGGCTTGCCGATTCACGACAACTGGTGGCAGACCGAGACCGGCGGCATCATGATCGCCAACACCCCCGCGTTCGACATCAAGCCGGGCTCCATGGGCCGGCCCCTGCCCGGGGTGGACGCCTACATCGTGCGCCACAACGACGACGGGACGACGGAGGTCGTCGACGAACCGGACGTCGAGGGTGAGCTGGCGCTCAGGCCGGGCTGGCCGTCGATGTTCCGCGGCTACCTGGGCGCCGAGGAGCGGTACCGCAACAGCTTCGCCGACGGGCTCTACCTCACCGGAGACCTCGCCAAGAAGGACGCCGACGGCTACTTCTGGTTCGTCGGGCGCAAGGACGACGTGATCAAGTCCGCGGGGCACCTGATCGGCCCGTTCGAGGTCGAGAGCGCGCTGACCGATCACCCGGCGGTCGCCGAGGCCGCCGTCATCGGCATCCCCGACCCGACGGTCGGCGAGATGGTGAAAGCCTTTGTCACGCTGAAGAACGGCGTGGTCGGCGACGAAGACCTGCGCCTGGAGCTGCTGGGCCACGCGCGCAAGCGGCTCGGAGCCGCCGTGGCGCCCAAGGACATCGAGTTCGTCGAGGCGTTGCCGCACACCAGCAGCGGCAAGATCATGCGGCGGCTGCTCAAGGCGAGGGAACTCGGCCTGCCCGAGGGCGACACCTCCACGATCGAGAGACAGCCGGACCACCGCGCCGAGGGAGTGCCGTCATGACCCGCGCCGACGACGATGCAGTGGGGGTACCCCCAGCCGCGCAGCGGCGAGGGGGACGAAGCGATGAGAAGGAGCGGCGCCCGGAGGCCGGAGTCAAGCTGGCCCACGAGCTGCTGTCGGACATGGTCCGGGTGCGCCGCATGGAGGAGAAATGCGCGGAACTGTACAGCGCGGCCAAGATTCGCGGGTTCCTGCACCTCTACGTCGGCGAGGAGGCCGTCGCCGCCGGCTCGCTGCGCGCGCTGGCCGACGACGACGCCGTGGTCGCGACCTACCGTGAGCACGCGCACGCGCTGCTGCGCGGCATCCCGATGACCTCGATCATGGCCGAGATGTTCGGCAAGCAGGAGGGCTGCTCACGCGGCCGCGGCGGCTCGATGCACCTGTTCGACGCGTCGCGGCGGTTCTACGGCGGCAACGCGATCGTCGCCGGTGGCCTGCCGCTGGCCGTGGGCATCGCGCTGGCCGACGCCATGCTGCAACAGAAGCGGGTGACGGCCTGCTACTTCGGCGACGGCGCGGTGGCCGAGGGCGCGTTCCACGAGTCGCTGAACATGGCCGCGCTGTGGCACCTGCCGGTGCTGTTCTGTTGCGAGAACAACCTTTACGCGATGGGCACCGCGCTGGACCGGGCGCAGTCGCAGACCGACCTCACCGTCAAGGCGGCGTCGTACCGCGTTCCCACGATGGCCGTCGACGGGATGGACGTCGAGGCGTGCCACGTCGCCGCGCAGCAGGGTGTCGATCACGTCCGCGACACCGGCGGGCCCTTCTTCATCGAGTTCCGCACCTACCGGTTCCGGGCGCATTCGATGTTCGACCCCGAGCTGTACCGGGACAAGGCCGAGGTCGAAAAGTGGCGCGAGCGCGACCCGATCCGGTCGTTCACCGAGAAGTGCCTCGGCGACGGCACGCTCGCGGAGGCCGACGTGCGGGATATCGAAGATGCGGCCGCCGCCGAGATCGAGGCCGCGGTGGCGTTCGCCGAGGCCGGAACATGGGAGGACGTGGCGGATCTCGAACGCGACGTCCTCACCCCGCGAGCGGAGGCGACGCGGTGAAGACGATGAAGACCACCTACCGAAGCGCCGTTCACGACGCGATGCGCGATGCGCTACGCGACGACCCGCGCGTCGTGCTGATGGGAGAGGACGTCGGTCGGTACGGCGGAACGTACGCGGCGTCCAAAGGCCTGCTGGAGGAATTCGGTCCCGGGCGGGTGCGCGACACCCCGTTGTCGGAACTGGGTTTCGTCGGGATCGGAATAGGCGCGGCGCTGGGCGGGTTACGCCCGATCGTCGAAGTCATGACGGTGAACTTCAGCCTGCTGGCGCTCGATCAGATCGTCAATACCGCTGCGGCCCTTCGCCATATGTCGGGCGGGCAGTTCTCGGTTCCGCTCGTCGTCCGGATGGCAACGGGCGCCGGGCGCCAGCTCGCCGCGCAGCACTCGCACAGCCTGGAGCCCTGGTACGCCCACATTCCGGGCATCAAGGTGCTAGCCCCGGCCACCGTCGAGGACGCCTACGGCATGCTGGGTCCCGCGCTGGCCGATCCGGACCCCGTGGTGATCTTCGAACACGTCCAGCTCTACAACACCTCGTCCGATATCGAGGCCCTCGGGCCCACCGACATCTACCGGGCGGCAGTCCGTCGCGGCGGCACCGACGTGACGGTGGCGGCCTACGGCGGCTCGCTCTGGAAGGCGCTGGACGCCGCCAACGAGTTATCCCTGGCCGGAATCGACTGCGAGGTCATCGATCTGCGAATCCTGCGGCCCCTCGACGAAGACACCATCCTCGAATCCGTGCGCAAGACGCATCGCCTCGTCGTCGTCGACGAGGCCTGGCGCAGCGGCAGTCTGGCCGCGGAGATCACCGCGCGGGTGGTGGAGGGCGCGTTCTACGACCTTGACGCCCCCATCGCCCGGGTGTGCAGCGCCGAGGTCCCGATGCCGTACGCGAAGCACCTGGAACAGGCGGCGCTGCCGCAACCCGCGCAGATCGTCGCCGCCGTGCAGAACCTCTTCGGTGAGCGGCAATGATCGAGTTCACGATGCCGGCGCTGGGCGCCGACATGGACGAGGGCACGCTCAACGAATGGCTGGTCAAGCCCGGCGACAAGGTCACACGCGGCCAGATCGTGGCGGTCGTGGAGACCACCAAGGCCGCGGTGGAAGTCGAATGCTGGCAGGAGGGGACGGTCAGCGAACTGCTCGTTCCGGTCGGTGAAACCGTCCAAGTGGGCGCCCCTTTGGCGACGCTGCTGGCCCCCGGCGAGAAGGCTCAAAAGCGGGCCGGGAAGCCCCGTCCGGCGACGAGCGACGTCACCAAGCCGGCGGCGGCGCCTGCCCAGCCGTCCGAGCCGCACCTGGCCGTCTCCGCGCCCGGCGCCCCGCAACACCGTCGCTGGGTCTCACCGGCCGCGCGCCGCCTCGCCCAATCGCTGCACGTCGACGTCGGCGCGGTCAGCGGCACCGGTCCGCAGGGTGCCGTCACCATCAGCGACGTCGAGCACGCCGCCGCCGGCCTCGCGCACGCCGCCGCCGAGGAACGCGCCGCGAAACCGGCCACCGAGACCCCGGCCAAGACCAAGCCGGCCGACCGCGCGGCTCTGATGCGAAAGTCGATCGCGGCGGCGATGAGCCGGTCCAAGCGGGAGATCCCGCACTATTACCTCGCCGACGAGATCGTGCTGGAGAACGCGCTCACCTGGCTGACCACCCGCAACGCGCAGCGCTCCATCGACGAACGCGTACTGCCGGCCGTCCTGCTGTTGAAGGCGGTCGGCGTCGCCGCGCAGCGATTCGGCGAGTTCAACGGGTTTTGGCGGGACGACGGGTTCCAACCCGGTACCGGGGTCCATGTCGGGGTCGGGATCTCGCTGCGCGGCGGCGGTCTCGTCGCGCCGGCCATCCACGACGTCCCGGAGAAGAAGCTCGACGAGTTGATGGACGATCTCACCGATCTGGTCGCGCGGGCGCGCTCCTTCTCGCTGCGAAGCTCCGAAATGTCGGATCCGACAATTACTGTCACCAACCTCGGCGACCAAGGCGTCGACGCGGTGTTCGGTGTCATCTACCCACCGCAGGTGGCGCTGGTCGGTTTCGGCCAGCCGGCCCAGCGAGTCTGCGTCATCGACGGCGGGATCCGGGTTGTCACCACGGTGCAAGCCACGCTCGCCGCCGACCATCGCGCCAGCGACGGTCACCGGGGCGCGTTGTTCCTCAAAGCCATCAACGAGCTGCTCCAGCAGCCCGACCTCTTGGAGAAGTGAGCTCATCATGACGACGACGAACGAAGACACCCGCTCGGTGGTGCTGTCCGTGCTGACCACCATCGCCCCCGAAGTCGAGCCGGACGACATCCGCGACGATGTCCTGCTGCGCGACCAGGTCGACCTCGATTCGATGGACTGGCTGAGCTTTCTGCGCGGCATCCACCGCCGGCTGCACGTGGACATCCCCGAATCGGACTACGCATCGCTGCGGACGTTGGCCGACGTCGTCGGCTACGTCGAGAAGAACGCCTCGGCGTAGGCCCTTTGCCGTCCGAATGGCCCCCGCCGACCGGGACAAACGACCCTGGCCAGCCACTCCGATGACGCCTACCGTCGATGTTATGGACGCGACCCCGGACGCCGAGACCCTGAAAAGGGCGGTGCAACTCGCGTGCCGGGCTCCGTCGGTGCACAACAGCCAGCCCTGGCGGTGGGTGGTCGAGGACGGGGCGCTGCAACTTTTCGTCGACCGCGACCGAACGGTCCCGGGCACCGACCGTTCCGGCCGGGAGGCCATCCTCAGCTGTGGCGCCGCGCTCGATCACGTTCGGGTCGCCATGCTCGCCGCGGGCTGGGGCGCGCAGACCGAACGATTTCCCAACCCCAATGACCCGAACCACCTCGCGACGATCGAATTCAGTCCGGTCGAACACGTCACGCGCGCCCAGCGCGACCGCGCCAACGCGATCCTGCACCGGCGAACCGACCGGCTTCCGATGGGGGAGCCCACCTATTGGAGCCTCTTCGAGCCCGTCGTGCGCAGCACGCTCGACGAGAGCGTCGTGACGCTCGACGTGCTCGGCGACGGGCAGCGACCCGGGCTGGCCCAGGCCTCCCGGCTCACCGAAGCGCTGCGTCGCGACGACGCGTCCTATCACGCCGAACTCGAGTGGTGGACTTCGCCGTTCGCGTGCAACGCAGGCGTGCCGCCGCGCGCGCTGTTGTCCGACAAGGAAAGCGGCCGGGTGGACGTGGCGCGCGAATTCCCGGTCAGGGGCCACGCGGATCGGCGTCCCGAGGTCGCGGTGGACTGGTCGAAAATCATGGTGCTGTCCACCCCGGGGGACACCCGGGCCGACGTGTTGCGTTGCGGTGAAGCCTTGTCGAACGTGTTGCTGGAGTGCACGATGGCCTTCCTGGCGACCTGCACGCTGACCCACCTGATCGAGCTGGACGAAAGCCGGGACATCGTGCGGGGCATGCTCGCCGGCGGCGGCCAGCCGCAGGTGCTGATCCGCGCCGGGATAGCGCCGCCGATGGAGGCCGTTCCCCCGCCCACCCCCCGGCGCGCGCCGGGCGACGTCCTGCAGATCCGCTAGCTACACTGGCACGAACCGGCAAGTGGTTGAAGAACTTTGACCCATCGAAGAAGGGTGGCTGATGTCCGGGACCGATGATGTGGTGACCATCCTGCCGGTGCACGAATGCTGGGACCTGATGGCCGGCGTCACGCTGGGGCGATTGGTCACCAGCGTGGACGGCCAGCCCGAGATCTTTCCGGTCAACTACGCCGTCCAGAACCGCACCGTGCTGTTTCGCACCGCCGAGGGCACCAAGCTGGTCAGCACCGCGATCAACAACCGCGTGCTGTTCGAGGTGGACGACCACAACGTCGCGGAGGGCTGGAGCGTCATCGTCAAGGGCCGGGCGCGCTCGCTGCGCACCGACGAGCAGGTCGAGGAAGCCGAACGCGCCCAGCTGCTGCCGTGGACGTCGACCGAGAAGACCCATTACGTGCGGGTGATGCCCGAGGTGGTCACGGGCCGCCGGTTCCGGTTCGGCCCGCCGCTGCTGGGCAGCCGCGATCGCGCCTGAGTCAACGCACCAGCCGGTGGCGGCGCGGTCGCGGCAGGAACTCCAGCGACAGCAACACCACCAGCGCCGCCGGAATGTGGTGAGCGCAGAGCACCACATAGCGCCGCTCGGCCAGGGCGTGGAACTTGCGCAGGTAGCGGTACAGGGATTCCAGGCGGATCAGCGGGTCGAGCAGGTGGATCAGGCGATACGCGATCCGCTGCAGCGGCGTGGGATCGGCGGCATCGAAGATCTCCGGAAAGGCGGCGAAAGCCAGCGAAAGGCGAAGCGCGCCCTTGCTTTTCGCATCGGCGATCATGTCAACGCTAAGTCGTTCGTCGACGCCGTTGGGGGCGTCCGGGCGCCGGAACGGCNGGCGGCGATGAGGACGTTGCCGAACCCGCCGAACGAAAGGAAGTGCGCGGACAGCGCCGCGCCCACCGCGGCGGCGGCGATCGTCGCGTGCCCGGCGGTGACCGGCCGACCCAGAAAGATGCCGCGCGCAATCAGGGCCGCGGCGACAAGCAGCGCCACCGACCAGCCGAACCTGCCGGGGGCGGCCCGATACAAGCCCAGGTGTTCGCGCACCTCCAGCAGTGCCAACCAACCCAGGGCGCAGAGCAGGATCGCGACGCTGCCGACGCGGGCCGCCGGCACGTCGGCGCTGACCAGGACCCGTTCGCGCCCGCGCCGTTTCCCGAGTAGGGGCGGCGGCTCAGCGTCGGTTGAGAAACCAGACATGGCCGGAC
Source organism: Mycobacterium interjectum (assembly GCF_900078675.2). GTDB lineage: Bacteria > Actinomycetota > Actinomycetes > Mycobacteriales > Mycobacteriaceae > Mycobacterium > Mycobacterium interjectum. Next base: position 567,689 of record NZ_LT546236.1, on the reverse strand, counting down.
AACAGCGTCGCGAAGGCACACCAGAGTGGATACAACGCAAGCGGTGCGGCACGCTTGCCCTGAACGGCCACCCCGCGTCTGGCCAAGTCGGCGCTGCTGCCGGCGAGTACCGCCGCCGCGATTGCCGAGGTGCCCAACAGCCGCCGGTTGAAGAACAGCCACGACCACCCGGCGTTCAACGCAAGGTTCACAGCCAGGGCGGTCACATACTCGCGTCGCTCGCGCTTCTGCCCGCGACGCTCCAGCTCGTCCAGGACGTTCGACGACACGATCGCGATGTCCCCGTAGAGCAACGGCCAGACAATCGGAAACGCTTGCGGCGGGGGCTGATAGGGCGGCTTGCGCAACGACCGATACCACGGTGAAGCGGCCGGCCGACTGGCCAGACCGCCGAGGACACCGGTCGCCGCCACCGCCACCGTGGTGGGGATCAGGGTCCGTGCCCGCACATCAAGCTCCCGTCCGCAGTGTCGCGGCGTGGACGAGCGTGTCCCCGGCCTGCCTGACGGTTTGTTCGGTGGACCTCGACGCGTCCGACTCGCGCGTCAGGAAGGTGGTGAGTTCCCCGATCGCGGTCATCAGCGGGGCGGGGAAGACGATGGTGGTGTTCTTTTCCACCCCGAGTTCGAGCAGGGTCTGCAGGTTGCGCAGTTGCAGGGCCAGCGGGTGGCGCATCATGGTGTCGGACGCGTCGCCGAGGGCGGCGGCGGCGCGGGCTTCCCCTTCCGCGGCAATGATTTTGGCCCGCTTCTCGCGCTCGGCTTCGGCCTCCCGCGCCATCGCCCGCTTCATGCTGTCCGGCAGCTGGATGTCCTTGAGCTCGACGAGGGTGACCTCGACGCCCCATTCCACGGTGGTGGTGTCGAGGATCTGGCGGATGCTGCCGTTGATCTTCTCGGTCTGGGCGAGCACTTCGTCGAGGGAATGTTGTCCGACGACGTTGCGCAGCGTGGTTTGCGCGATTTGGTCGATGGCGGCGTTGACGTTCTCGATCACGACGACGGCCTTGCGGGCATCGACGACCCGGAAGTAGGCAACCGCGGCGATGTCGACGCTCACATTGTCCCGGGTGATGATGCCCTGCGACTGGATCGGCATGGTCACGATGCGCATCGAAATCCGCAACAGGCGGTCGATGATCGGAACGATGAACCGCAGGCCGGGTTCGCGCACCGCGATCACCCGGCCGAGCCGAAAGTGCACACCGCGCTGATACTGCTGCACCACCCTGATCGAGGCGATCGCCAGCAGCGCCACGACGACCGATCCGGAAACCATCCACGCAATGGCACTCTGACTCATGCCACTGACGCTAGGGCCGCCGCGATCGTCAGTCAGCGGCCAAAAGTCCCCCGTCACCCCACCGAAGGACCCTTTCGCCGGCGGTTGATTTCGGCCACCGCCATGCCGACCACCGCAGGGACGGCGCGCTGCACGGCAGGGGTCAAACCGGCGCCATGACCGGTGTCGGCGACGNATCGTGCGGGGCATGCTCGCCGGCGGCGGCCAGCCGCAGGTGCTGATCCGCGCCGGGATAGCGCCGCCGATGGAGGCCGTTCCCCCGCCCACCCCCCGGCGCGCGCCGGGCGACGTCCTGCAGATCCGCTAGCTACACTGGCACGAACCGGCAAGTGGTTGAAGAACTTTGACCCATCGAAGAAGGGTGGCTGATGTCCGGGACCGATGATGTGGTGACCATCCTGCCGGTGCACGAATGCTGGGACCTGATGGCCGGCGTCACGCTGGGGCGATTGGTCACCAGCGTGGACGGCCAGCCCGAGATCTTTCCGGTCAACTACGCCGTCCAGAACCGCACCGTGCTGTTTCGCACCGCCGAGGGCACCAAGCTGGTCAGCACCGCGATCAACAACCGCGTGCTGTTCGAGGTGGACGACCACAACGTCGCGGAGGGCTGGAGCGTCATCGTCAAGGGCCGGGCGCGCTCGCTGCGCACCGACGAGCAGGTCGAGGAAGCCGAACGCGCCCAGCTGCTGCCGTGGACGTCGACCGAGAAGACCCATTACGTGCGGGTGATGCCCGAGGTGGTCACGGGCCGCCGGTTCCGGTTCGGCCCGCCGCTGCTGGGCAGCCGCGATCGCGCCTGAGTCAACGCACCAGCCGGTGGCGGCGCGGTCGCGGCAGGAACTCCAGCGACAGCAACACCACCAGCGCCGCCGGAATGTGGTGAGCGCAGAGCACCACATAGCGCCGCTCGGCCAGGGCGTGGAACTTGCGCAGGTAGCGGTACAGGGATTCCAGGCGGATCAGCGGGTCGAGCAGGTGGATCAGGCGATACGCGATCCGCTGCAGCGGCGTGGGATCGGCGGCATCGAAGATCTCCGGAAAGGCGGCGAAAGCCAGCGAAAGGCGAAGCGCGCCCTTGCTTTTCGCATCGGCGATCATGTCAACGCTAAGTCGTTCGTCGACGCCGTTGGGGGCGTCCGGGCGCCGGAACGGCGCGTCGAGGCTGACCTCCGCTCCCCCGTCCGCGGTCGCGTATCGGTGAAACGCCACCACCCGGCCGCGCCGATCGCGCGCGACGGCCAGCTTGATCCCGGGGTAGCGGCCCCGCAGGGCGCCGTCGAGGTTCATGCAGAAGCCCCGTTCGGTGCGCGCCGCGCGGTGTGCGGCGTACAGCACGTCGGTCAGCTCGGCGGTCAGCGCCTGATCGAGTTCCTGTTCGTCGACGATTTGGGTGGTGACCCCGCAGTTGCGGGTGCGTTGCACGGCCTGGCGCAGGTTGCGGAAGCGGCGTCCCCGCAACGTGAAGTGGCGAACGTCGACGACCACGTCGCGGCCGATCGGCACCGCGAGCATCTTCTGCCCGACCACGCCGTCGCGCCATAGCCCCAGGTGCCGTTCACCGGCGGCCAACACGATGATCTGCCATCCCCTGCTTCGGCACATGCGGACGAAATCGGTTACCAGACGCTCGAATTGGGTGACGTCGCCGATCGGATCACCGCTGACGACGGCGAACCCGAGCCGGGTGCGGTACGCGATCGCCGCGGAGCCCTCGGGGTTGAAGTGGTAGCTCTTGCCCGAGTGCATGGCGAAGGGCGCCAACGCGTCCTCGCGGGTGGCGTCGACGAGCGCCCACACCCGCTCCAGCAGCTCCGGTTGCGGTTTGGCCGTCGTCGGCGACATGAGCGCGAGCCCGCCGGCGGCGATGAGGACGTTGCCGAACCCGCCGAACGAAAGGAAGTGCGCGGACAGCGCCGCGCCCACCGCGGCGGCGGCGATCGTCGCGTGCCCGGCGGTGACCGGCCGACCCAGAAAGATGCCGCGCGCAATCAGGGCCGCGGCGACAAGCAGCGCCACCGACCAGCCGAACCTGCCGGGGGCGGCCCGATACAAGCCCAGGTGTTCGCGCACCTCCNCTTCAGCGCCAGCCCGCGCTCGACGGCCCGCGCGTGGTCGCGTGCCATGCCGATGATGTCGGGATAGCCGAGGAAGTCCGGCGCGTGCAGCAGGTAGATGTGCAGGACGTGACTGTGGATCCATTCGCCGCAGTACAGCAGGCGCCGCAACGCGACGAGCTCCTCGTCCACCCGCACGCCGCAGGCGTCTTCGATCGCGTTGCAGGCGCTGACCTGATAGGCGACCGGGCAGATGCCACAGACCCGCGCGGTCAGGTCGGGCGGCTCGGTATGGGCGCGCCCGCGCAGGAACGCCTCGAAAAATCGCGGTGGCTCGTAGATGTTGAGCTGCACGCTTTGCAGGGCGCCGTCTTTCAGCGTGACGTGCAGCGCGCCCTCGCCTTCCACACGCGTCAGCGTGCCGACGCTCAGCGTGCGGGTGGACTGATTCACTGCTGGCTCCGTTCGGCGGTGAAAGCGGTGACGTTGAAGGTCGAGAACACCCGGTCGACGTCGCCGTCGGACATGCCGTCGCGGCGCAGCAGCGGGATCAGCGTCGCGGTTGCCGGCGCCGCGGACGGCCCGAAACAGCCGAAGCAGCCGCGATGGTGCCGGGGGCACAGCGCCCCGCAGCCCGCGTGCGTCACCGGGCCGAGGCACGGGATGCCCTCGGAGACAACGACGCACGTGACGCCGCGCTGCTTGCACTCGGTGCACACCGTCTTGGCCGGGATCCGCGGTTTGCGCCCGATCAGCAGCGCCGCGAGGGTGTCGAGCAGCTGACCGCGGTCGATCGGGCAGCCCGGCAGCTGGTAGTCGACCTTGACGTGCGCCGACGCCGGCGTGGAGGTGGCAAGCGTGTCGACGTACTCGGGCTTGGCGTAGACGACGGACGCGAACTCGGCGACGTCGGCGAAGTTGCGCAGCGCCTGCACTCCCCCGGCCGTGGCGCACGCGCCGATGGTGACCAGAACCTTGGACTGCTCGCGAATTTCGCGGATGCGTTGCTCGTCATGGCGGGTGGTGACCGAGCCCTCGACCAGCGACACGTCGTAGGGGCCGCCGACCATCGCGCTGGAGGCCTCGGCGAACGTAGCGATCTGCACCTGGTCGGCGAGGGTGAGCAGTTCGTCCTCGCAGTCCAGCAGGGTCAGCTGGCAGCCGTCGCAGGAGGCAAACTTCCACACGGCCAACGTGGTTGGGCCCATCTACAGCTCCTTCACTTGCAGCAGCGGGCCGGCAACGTCGTAGCCGACGACCGGGCCGTCGCGGCACAACAGCAGCGGTCCCAGCTGGCAGTGACCGCACCAGCCGACCCCGCACTGCATGTTGCGCTCCAGCGATACCCGAATGTCTTGGGCGGCGAGGCCTTTGGCGAGCAGGGCCTCCGCGCCGAACCGCAGCATCGGCTCCGGCCCGCACAGGAACGCGGTGGTACGGCCGGGGTTGAGTTTGAGCCGGCGCAGCGGCTCGGTGACCAGTCCGACCTCGCCCCGCCAGCCCTGGACCGGGACGTCGACCGTGACGTGCAGCTCGATTTGCGGGTCCTGGGCCCACTNCGGCCCGCGCCGGGACGTCGACGAACGGGCGCGGCGGGCGCTGGTATTCGTCGATGATGCGCAGCGCCTCCTCGACCGCGTAGACGACCTCGACGGCGCGGACGACGATGCTGCGGAACGGGTTTCGGCATTCGCCGGCAAGCCCGGCGCCGGCGGCGGCCTGCGCCGCGACGGGCGAAAGCGCCGCCGAGTTCAGCGAGTAACGGGCCAGGGGCCCGGTCAGGTAGCGACCGCCGTCGAGAGTCGCGTGCAGCGCGGTGGAGTAGGGCACCTGCGACTCGACGACGTGCGCGGTGAACTCGGCCACCGGAAACGACGGACCCGCGCTGCGCCCGATGGCGCCGTTCTCGATCGGGTACCGGCCGGGCGCCGTGAGCGCGAGCAACTCGTGGTCGAGCTCGAGGTCGGGGAACTCGAAGCCGGACACCCACTCGACGGTCGCAAGCGCGTTGTCCAGCGCGCGGCGCAACAGCTCGGCGATCGGCGCGAACTCGGAACGCGTTGGCACCGAATAGAATCCGCCTAGCCGCACGTTGACGGGGTGTATCGCGCGCCCGCCGACGAACTCCATCAGCTGGTTGCCCGCCTTCTTCAGCGCCAGCCCGCGCTCGACGGCCCGCGCGTGGTCGCGTGCCATGCCGATGATGTCGGGATAGCCGAGGAAGTCCGGCGCGTGCAGCAGGTAGATGTGCAGGACGTGACTGTGGATCCATTCGCCGCAGTACAGCAGGCGCCGCAACGCGACGAGCTCCTCGTCCACCCGCACGCCGCAGGCGTCTTCGATCGCGTTGCAGGCGCTGACCTGATAGGCGACCGGGCAGATGCCACAGACCCGCGCGGTCAGGTCGGGCGGCTCGGTATGGGCGCGCCCGCGCAGGAACGCCTCGAAAAATCGCGGTGGCTCGTAGATGTTGAGCTGCACGCTTTGCAGGGCGCCGTCTTTCAGCGTGACGTGCAGCGCGCCCTCGCCTTCCACACGCGTCAGCGTGCCGACGCTCAGCGTGCGGGTGGACTGATTCACTGCTGGCTCCGTTCGGCGGTGNTAGCGCGAGGCGCCGGACTGGCGGACGCTGCCGCCGCCGTGCACGTAGGTGAAATCGAATTCGAAGCACGACGACCACTCCCGCCACCGCTCGGCGTGCTCGCCGGTGAGGTCGCTGACATCCTCGGTGCTGGTGCAAAAGCAGGTCGGGCAGACCATCGTGCAGTTGCCACAGGTCAGGCAGCGGCTCGCGACCTCGTCCCACTGCGGCGACTCGCGGTTTCGGATCAGCAGCTCCCGCAGATCGGTCTCCGGCATCTGGCGGCCCATCTTTTGGGCTGCGGCCTCGACTTCGCCTCGCGCAGAAGCGACTTCGTCATCGCCGGCGGCCCGGTGCGGCACCGCGGCGAGCACGTCGGCGCCCTCCGGGCTGCCGACGTCGACGAGGTAGGCGGCACCGGCGAGGCGCTCGGTGAGGGCGAGGTCGTAACCGGGCCCCGCCGCGGGGCCGGTGCCCATCGATGCGCAGAAGCACAGTCCGCCCGGTTCGGTGCAGTTCACGGCGACGACGAAGGCCCGCCGCCGGCGCCCGACATAGGAATTGTCCGGATAGTCGGTGCGGCCGAGCACGCCGTCGAGGGTGGCGATCGCTGCCAGGTCACACCCGCGCACTCCCAGGAACGCGTAGCGCGGGGCTTCCTTTCCGGGGTCATCGATGTCGGGCTCGCCGGTCCCGTCCCGGGTGCCGGCCCATATCCGCTGTCGCGGTGGGTGGAGGAATTGTTTCCACGACTGCGGGCCGGCCGAGTGCCCGAACGCCGCGCCGTCGTCGCGGCGGCGCACCCGGTAATGCCCGGGGCTGACGTCGACGCCCCAGCCGCGTGGCAGGTCGTCTGCCGACTCGAGTTCTGCGAGCACGATCGCGTTGTCCCGCAGCGTCGGACCGACCACCCGATAGCCCCGCTCGATCAGCACCTCGACGAGGCGGTACAGGCCGGCCGCATCCAACGACGCGGCCTGATGGTCTACGCCGTTTCCGGTCACCGCCACATCATCCGCCTAGATCGCTTGCGCCGCTGCCGTCGTGCCCATTCACCCATTCGACGAAGTCCGAGAGGTCGCGCCGCGGCGTCGCCGGCAACGGGTCGGCGTTGATCGTCGCCCAGCCCACCCGAAGCAGCATCTGCGGGTAATCACCCCCGCCGAAGATGTCGGACCGGACCGACTCGCGCGTTTCGGCGATCTCCAGCGGTTCGGTGACCGGGCAGCTGGCCAGCCCCAACGACGTCGCGGTCAGGAGCACGAGGCTGGTGGCCTCACCGGCGCGCAGCCGCGCCAGCCGATCGTCGGCCCGGGTTCCCAGGGCGAGCACGACGGCACTGTCGTCGCCGGGCGACGAGTCCCGCGGCATCGGCAGCGCGGGACCGGCGAAAAATCGGCCCGGTATTTTCGCCGCGGGGTCCGACGCCGGCGTGCTGTGGGCCGGAACCCCCGCGACCGAGGCGTAACGCCCGCTCCATGCGGTGAGCTCGGCGAGGTAATCGCGGTTGATGTGCTCCGCAACGGATTCGGCGACGATCTTGTGCAGCTTGTCGAGGTCTTCGACTTGGCACAGAGTCACGCCGTTTCGGGCCGCCCTCGCGGCCATCAGCGCGATGTCGGCGACCGGCACGGGCCAGGAGCTGTAGTGGCGCCGGTCGGTGCGGCGCCGCGGTATCGCCGCGGCAAGCGCGATGTCGACGGCGTCGGCGGGGTACGGGGACAATTCGATCGCGGCAAGGTGGTCGGGGTCGTCCGGGTTCGGCAGCCGGGTCACCTTGGACAGCCACCCGACGGCCGCGAAGGCGGCGACGCAGTGGTGCAGCGCGGTGCCGCAGCTCAGGATCAGGTCGCGGCCGTCCGGGTCGGTGTTGGGTAATTGCCGTTCGGCGTCGGCGTACAAGTGCAGGCTCGCGGCGTCGACGCGCCACCGCCACGGTTGCGTGTTGTGCACCGAGGGTGCCCGGGATGCCAGCGTCAGGACGGTCCGGACCGTGCCGGCGTCCGGAAATCGTGCGGTCATGGCTGCGGTTCCCTTCGGGTAAAGCTCCTGCACACCACAATGCGGAATCACCCCGGGCGAAACGAGAGCATGACGGCACTAGGCAAAAGGACTTTGGGCCAATCCCTAGGGAGCGCTCACCCGAGCCTGGCCGCGTGCCGCCAGCGCGCCCGCGATCGACGTGGCGGTGACCGTCAGCAGGGCGCCGAACATCAGCGCCGACGCTTCGCCCGCGACGAGAAGGTGTTCTTGGGTACCGATGGTGGCCGCGGCCACCGGCACCCCGAGCTGGCCCGCCGACAGCACCGCGAGCGTCAGCGGCTGTCCCAGCAGCCTTCCCGCGCAGTGCGCCAGCACGGCGCCCAGTCCCAGCCCGATGCCGAGCAGGATCAGCTTCGGGTGAGATCCCAGCTCCCGCACTTGCAGCGAGGCACCCAGCCAGACGAAGAACAGCGGGCTGAAGAACCCCTCCGTGATGCCGAACAATTGGCGCGCCAGCCGGTGTGGTTCGCCGACCAAAGCGATCACCAGACCCAACGCGAAGCCCGCCAGCATGATCGACACGTGGGTGTCGGCGGCGAGCGCCGCGAGCCCGAACAGCACGACCAGGTTCGTCCGCAATTCCAGCGCGAACCGGTGATCCTCGGAGTACACATGCAGGCGCCGGCGCCAGCCCCTGCGGTCGGCTCCGCGCAGCAGCAGGAACAGCACCACCGCGCAGGCCGCGATCGCCAGCCCACCGAGCGCGGCGATCGGGGCGCGTTTTAAATCGATCACCAACGGCAGCAACACAATACACGCGGCGTCGGCGATGGCGATCNCGCCGGCGGCGTCGATGCCGCGCCGTCGATCACCACGGCGAGCCCCGCGCCCGACCACGCCTCCAGCAGGCTCATGGGCTCCACGACGTCGGTGACGACCCGAACCCCATTGAGCCCCAATCGGTCCAGCTCGTCGGCCGCCACGATGCCGACGCCGTCGTCTCGGCGGTAGCGATTGCCGAGGCCGATAACGACGATGGGGCCGGTCATTGCCGGTCGACGGTCAGCTTCAGGAAGTGCGCGGAGCACGAGATGCACGGGTCGTAGCTGCGAATCAACTGCTCGCACAACGCGGTCAGCTCGGCATCGTCCAGGGAGAGGTTGCCGGACACCAGGCGGGCCAGGTCGGCTTCGATGGCCGCCTGATTCTGGGAGGTCGGCGGGATGATCGTCGCCGCGGACACCAGCCCCTCCTCGCCGATCCGGTACCCGTGATACAGCAGCNGCGGATAAGAGACCGCACCGGGCACGGGCCGACCCCGCCGGCGACCATGACCAGGTCCCGACCGGCGGCCTCGTCCAGCCCCCAGGTGGTCCCGAATGGCCCCCGGACCCCGACGACGCTGCCCGGCTCGGCGTTGTGCAGGGCGCGGCTCACCGCGCCGACCGCGCGGATGGTGTGGGTGATCGAGCCATCGGTCACCGACGGGTCGCCGCTGATCGAGATCGCGGCCTCGCCCACCCCGAACGCGTAGAGCATCATGAATTCCCCCGGTTGGGGGGTCCGCAGTGCCTCGCCGACGGGCTCCAGGCACAGCGTCGCCGAATCGGGGCTCTCCACAACGCGACTGCGCACCCGGTAGGGAACTGGCGCCATGGCCGACGCCGGCTCAGTCATCGCCGGCCATCTTGTTCATCTCCGCGGTGATGTCGATGCCGGTGGGGCACCACGCGATGCAGCGGCCGCAGCCCACGCAGCCCGACATGCCGAACTGGTCGTGCCAGGTGCCCAGCTTGTGGGTCAGCCAATGCCGGTAGCGCGAGGCGCCGGACTGGCGGACGCTGCCGCCGCCGTGCACGTAGGTGAAATCGAATTCGAAGCACGACGACCACTCCCGCCACCGCTCGGCGTGCTCGCCGGTGAGGTCGCTGACATCCTCGGTGCTGGTGCAAAAGCAGGTCGGGCAGACCATCGTGCAGTTGCCACAGGTCAGGCAGCGGCTCGCGACCTCGTCCCACTGCGGCGACTCGCGGTTTCGGATCAGCAGCTCCCGCAGATCGGTCTCCGGCATCTGGCGGCCCATCTTTTGGGCTGCGGCCTCGACTTCGCCTCGCGCAGAAGCGACTTCGTCATCGCCGGCGGCCCGGTGCGGCACCGCGGCGAGCACGTCGGCGCCCTCCGGGCTGCCGACGTCGACGAGGTAGGCGGCACCGGCGAGGCGCTCGGTGAGGGCGAGGTCGTAACCGGGCCCCGCCGCGGGGCCGGTGCCCATCGATGCGCAGAAGCACAGTCCGCCCGGTTCGGTGCAGTTCACGGCGACGACGAAGGCCCGCCGCCGGCGCCCGACATAGGAATTGTCCGGATAGTCGGTGCGGCCGAGCACGCCGTCGAGGGTGGCGATCGCTGCCAGGTCACACCCGCGCACTCCCAGGAACGCGTAGCGCGGGGCTTCCTTTCCGGGGTCATCGATGTCGGGCTCGCCGGTCCCGTCCCGGGTGCCGGCCCATATCCGCTGTCGCGGTGGGTGGAGGAATTGTTTCCACGACTGCGGGCCGGCCGAGTGCCCGAACGCCGCGCCGTCGTCGCGGCGGCGCACCCGGTAATGCCCGGGGCTGACGTCGACGCCCCAGCCGCGTGGCAGGTCGTCTGCCGACTCGAGTTCTGCGAGCACGATCGCGTTGTCCCGCAGCGTCGGACCGACCACCCGATAGCCCCGCTCGATCAGCACCTCGACGAGGCGGTACAGGCCGGCCGCATCCAACGACGCGGCCTGATGGTCTACGCCGTTTCCGGTCACCGCCACATCATCCGCCTAGATCGCTTGCGCCGCTGCCGTCGTGCCCATTCACCCATTCGACGAAGTCCGAGAGGTCGCGCCGCGGCGTCGCCGGCAACGGGTCGGCGTTGATCGTCGCCCAGCCCACCCGAAGCAGCATCTGCGGGTAATCACCCCCGCCGAAGATGTCGGACCGGACCGACTCGCGCGTTTCGGCGATCTCCAGCGGTTCGGTGACCGGGCAGCTGGCCAGCCCCAACGACGTCGCGGTCAGGAGCACGAGGCTGGTGNCTGCACGGTCACCGACAGCACATCGGGCCCCTGCAACCGCAGCGAATCGATCACCGGCAGCGCCAGCGCCGCCGACGACGAGGCCATCAGGACCGCGTACAACGCGGCGTGGCCGGTGCCGAACGCCGCCGCCAGGCAGGCACCGAGGGCCGCCGCGACGGCCCCGATCACGACCGCCCGCACCAGCGCCCGCGGTGCGGCCGAGCGCAGCTTGGGATCGCGAACCGGGACGTGGGTGCCGACCACGAACATCACCAGCGCGAAGCCGATGTTCGCCAACAACCCAAAGGTGGGGTTGGAGTCGTCCACGACGCCGAACCCGGTTTTGCCGACGATGAGCCCCGCCGCCAGTTCCCCGATGATGACCGGGATCCGCAAGCTCGGCAGCGAGGCCAGCAGCGGGCCGGCGAAACCCACCGCGGTCAGCAGCGCCAGGGTGTGGAAGCCGAACCCGTGCACCTCAGCGGCCCTTCCACGCGGTCAGCACCAAGTCATTCTGCAGGCAGGTTCGCAAAAGGTGTGGAAGTGGCCCGGAGAGTCTTGGGGACCATTTCCCCTGGTGCCAGGGGCCGCCGTTGGCTTAGCGTGCCCTGGACGGCAACCCGCGTCGGTTGCCGTCAAGTTGATCATCGGAAGAAGGAGCCCGCTATGTTCCCCCGAACCTCCCGCCGGCGCCGCGTAGCGGTCGGTGCCATCGGAGCTGGAGCAGTGACCGGCGCACTGTGGTGTGCCACCGCGGCGACCGCCGCGGCTGACGCCCCGCCGGCCAACTGCACCGCCGCCGACGTGGCCGGTGTCGCGGCGGGCGTTGCGGCGTCGCTCTCGACCTACCTGTTCACGCACCCGGACGTGAACGGGTTCTATACCGGCCTGCAGGACCGGCCCAAAGACCAGATCCGCGACGAAGTCCAGAATTACTTCAACGCCAACCCGCAGGAGCAAGCCGATTTGGAGAACATCCGGCAGCCGCTGGTCGACATCAAGCAGCGCTGCCAGTGGACGCCACTGGTCGGGGAGCCCGGTGCCACTCCCTAGGCGACGGCGACTGCGAAAGGACATGGCCATGAATCCGTTGGTGCGATCGTGGGCTGCCGCGGGGATTACGACGTTGGCTCTCACGGCGATTCCGGAAATCTGTGCCATGGTGCAGCCGTCCGGTGTGGCCCACGCCGACGTGTGCGCGAGCGTCGGCCGACGGGTTTCGGTGAGCGGGTGCACCAACGTCGCCGACACCGTCGGCACCTATGCCCCGCCGCCGGCCGACTATGCGCCGCTGCCGCAGGACTTTCCGCCGCCGCCCCCGCCGAACGTGAACGTCTGCGTCAACGCGGGCCGGCGAATCCAGGTGAGCGGGTGCACCTAGCACCCCCGAGACTAGCCGTCGGACTCGTCGGAGTCCTCGGGCTCGTCTGAGTCGTCAGGCTCCTCAGACTCCTCAGACCCGTCGGAGTCGTCCTCGGACTCGTCGGATTCATCGGACTCGTCGGATTTCTCGGACTCGTCGACCTTGTCGGCGAACTTCGTCAAGAGCCCCGCCAGTTCGCGGGCCTCCTGGGGCGCCAACAAGTCTTCGAATAACTGTTTGTCACCGTCCGAGATGCGCTCGACGCAAACCGCGTTGCTCTTGACACTGACGTCCCACCGGCCCTCCTCTTGACGAACCATGCGATCCCCACCTTCCGACACTGACTTGCTGTTAGCCGCCCGACTACTGCGTTAGTTACCCATTTCCGCCGTCGACGCAACGAACACAATTTCGTGAGGGTCTTGGATACCGCCTCGCGGCTCCGGATTCGGACAGCGCAGCGGGGCGGTGGGGAACGCATACGGTCGCGAGCGCGGCTCATCGTCTCGCCGAGGGCGAGGCGCTGGTGCGGCCCGGTATCCGGCGCTGCGAGGCGGTGCGACCAGATCGGCTCTCAGCTGGACACCAGCAGGAGCGCGGTGGTGACGAGCATGACGACCGCGGTGCCGCCGTGGACGCCCCAGGCGGTCGACTTGGCGCCGCCGTTGCGCAGCACGATGGCGGCGTCGGCGAGCGGAATGATCGTGGCGGCCAACATCACCCAGCCGATCAAGTGGGTTGCGCCGGCGATCATCAGGATGATGACGAACAGCCCCGTGGCGATGTCGCGGACGCCCTTGACGCTCAAGTAGGCGCCCTCACCCGGTCGGTCCAGATCGGGTAGCACGCCGTAGCCGGCGGCGGCGACGCGCGGCCCGACGAGGAAGCGTGCGCCGATGAAGATGATGGCCGCGGCGAGGATGCCGGCGAGGACGTAGCCGATGGTGGTGGTGATGGTCATGTCGAGCACTCCTAAGGCGTCGTCAGTGAATCGGTGAAAACGGCGTCGGGTCAAGCAATGTCGTCTCGACGTCGACGATCGCGTCGACATCGAAGCCGGCCATGTCCGCGGCGAATTCGGGGCTGGCCATGATGTGCCGAGTGAGATCGTCGGGGTCGGCGCCCGGTGGGTAGCCGATCAGCGCTACGAGTCGATTCGCGTCGCCGCCGCGCTCGGTCCACACGCCGTGCGTGGTGACCCCGAACGCCTCAAACGTGGCCAGGTGCCGCGCCCAGTGCACCGTCGTGTACTGCCGCAAAGCTTCCGGCGAGCGCAGGGTATAGATCCTGAGCTGAAGCATTGAAATCTGTCTCCTCGCAGTCGGATTCGGCTGTACAGTGTCAGATCGTCAGCGCCGCGCAGAGGGCGACCACCGCCAGGCCCTGCAGTATCGCGCGAACGTCGATGATCGAGTCCCACTTCGCCTGCAGCGCACGCCCGTTCGCAAGCGGTTGTCCGGCTTCGGCGGCCGCGGTCAGTTGCCGATTGATGGGCGCGCTCACCCGCGTGTAGAGCACAAGCCAGATCAGCAGCGGGACCAGGGCCGCGCCCGCCGCGATGGCCTGCGCCCAGTGCGCGCCGACCGCGGCCAGCACCGTGGTCAGCGTGGCGGCGACAACCCCGAGGACCCCCGGCACCGGCATGCGCCGGTCACCGTAGCGATGCACGCGTCCCGTCACCGCGACCAGGGCATCGTCGTCCACCAGCGCCAACGCCGGTCGCATCACCATCGCGCAGAACACGTCGGTGCCGTAGACCACCGCGGTGCCCAACACCGCCAGCAGTACGGCGGCGCGGGTGACGTCGTCCAAAGCCATGTTGCAACTCCCCTCACTCGCAAGTGCTAGCAACGCTAACCCTGGGGCGGCCCCGCGTCAATAGCGTTGCTAGATTTTCTAGCCATGATACCGTTAGGCATGGCCATCGAGGATCGTCGCGAACGCGAACGGGCCGCCCGCCGGCAGCTGATCATCGGAACCGCGCGCAAGCTGGCCGAGGCCGAGGGCTGGGAGGCCGTCACCACCCGTCGGTTGTCCACCGAGATCGAGTACAGCCAGCCGGTGTTGTACAAGCACTTCGCCGGCATGGATCAAATCGCCGACGCCGTCGCGCTCGACGGGTTCGCCGAACTCGCCGAGGCGATCCGCGCCGCCCACGCCGACACCGCCGCGGCCGGTGACACCCTGACCCGGATTGCCCACGCCTACCTGGATTTCGCCCGCGACAACCCGGCCGTCTACGACGCCATGTTCACCCGCGCGACCACCCTGCGGTTCGCCGCCGAGGACACACCGCCTCAGCTGACGGCGGCCTTCGCGGCGTTGCATCGAGCGGTCGCCATGGTCGCCGACGAACAGGACACCGACACCCTCACCGAGGTTTTCTGGGCGGCGCTGCACGGGCTGGTCACCCTCGGCCGCACCGGGCGCCTGCGCCCGACCCACGACTCGGAGCGGCTCCGACTGCTCGTCAGCGAGTTCACCGGAAAACCGAAGTAGGCAGAAAAATGGCTCCCGGAGTTTCCTCCGGGAGCCATTTCACCTGGTAGCGGGGACAGGATTCGAACCTGCGACCTCTGGGTTATGAGCCCAGCGAGCTACCGAGCTGCTCCACCCCGCGTTGGTAAATGACAGGTTACCGAACCCGCGTCGCGGCGGCCAAATCGCCGCCTGACCAGTGCCTTTTTCAGCGGCGGACGCGCGCGGTCAGTGCGCCGAGGCACCGGAAGTCGCCCACGGGTTGCAGGCCCACCATCAACCGCCCGTCGACCAGCCAGGCCGGTGTGCCGTCGACGCCGCGGTGGCGCGCCACCCACGCGGCCTGCCCGACACGTCGACGCCCGCGAGCAAGGCGTGCCGGTCGATGACGGCCTGGTCGTCGATGTCCTCGCCCAAAACGAAGTGCGCGTCAAACAGCCGGCGGTGCGGCTCGGCGAAAGCGCCGGGGTCATTGAGCCGCGCCCACTCCGCGGCCGCCAAAGCCCTTCTGCTCTGCGGTATCCGCCTGGTCCAGCGCGGCTGACGGCGATCTCGATCTCGGGTCCCGCGGCCCGGGTCACGCTGAAATCCGCGACGGAAGTCGCCCCGCTGCTCAAGCGGGTCGCCCGCGACATCGCCTCGGAGTTCGACAAGGAGGCGGCCGGGTAGCCGGTGACGTCAGTGTGAAGACGGGTTCAGCCCGTAGCGCCGGGCGATGTCGTCCATCCAGTCCGGTGACCCGTAGGTCAGCCCGCATTTGTCCGCCAGCTCACCAAGTTCGCGGAAGTAGTTCTCGAATCCGCCGGGGGTGTCCCACATAGTCGCCCTCACCCGGCTGCACGACCGTGACCCCGATTTGCTTAGCGCCATCGCTCATGTGCGCTACCTCCTCGCGGTGCCGGCTATTCGGGCCAGGTGTTGCCCATGATGATGTCGACGAAATCGGCGCGGGCGAACGTCGGGTCGAAGTGTTGCAGCACATCGGCATTCACCGTGCCGAAGGTGCTGTCCGGCCGGTGCTTCATCCCGTCGTTGAACGCAGCCAGGATCCGCCGCTTGAAATCCGGTCGCGGGTGGGCGGCGGTGACCGCGGCGAGCGCTTCGGGGGAAAGGTCGTCGCGGCCGATGCCCAGCACGTCGGTCTCCACACCCGCGGTGACACAGGCGATCTCGGGCGCCAGAAACTCGGGCACGCCGGGTGTGGTGTGTAGGGCGATGCTCAGCCACACCTTGTCGGCGCCGGCCTCATCGACGCCATGCCGCAGCAGGAACTCGCGCGCCGCATTGGCGCCGTCGACCTCGAAGCGTAGGGTCGAGCCGCGGTAGCGCTGGGTGAGACCCAGGTCGTGGAACATCGCCCCGGCGTAGAGCAGCTCCAGGTCCGGCTGCAGTCCGCGGCGCCGAGCCTGCAGCGCGCCGAACAAAAAGACCCGGCGCGAATGGTCGAACAGCAGGTCGTCTTCGGCGTCGCGGATGTAGTCGGTGATCCCGCGCGCCAGGTCGGTGTCGGGTATCGCGATGCCGGCGATGGTTTCCGTTGACCCGATGGTCATGGTGGTGTCTCCCTTCAGCCCACGGCGGCCAGGCCGGCCGTCTCGGTTTGAGGAGACCACAGCGGTTGCGGCACCTCGGCACCGCGTTGGGTGTTTCCCCCGTTGGGCGCGCGGACGGCCGCATCGAGGATGCGCGCCTGCACGTCCGGTGGAACCGGGTCCGGCCGCAACCGCCGCATCATCCTGGTGGTGTCCAACTCCTCGTGGATGTCCATCAGTCTGCTCCTTTCCGCTATTCGGGCCAACCGCTGTTGAAATGCTGTCGACGAGGTTCCCCCGCGTCAGGGCGGGGTCGATGCGCGCCTGGCCCGGATTCGGTAGCACCGAAAGCCTGCGGCGGGTGTTCATCGACCACCTCGGCGTCTCACCGAAGGCCTACCGGGCGAGATTCCGCACGGCATCGCGCGGTTGAGACCTTCCGGCATACTGTTCCGCCATGCACATCGACGTGATGACGGTCCCCCAACCGCTGGACAAGATCGGTGGTCTGGCCCGTCGAACCCAGGCCGCCGGGTTCTCCGGGCNCCGCGCCCGCCGCGATGGCCTGCGCCCAGTGCGCGCCGACCGCGGCCAGCACCGTGGTCAGCGTGGCGGCGACAACCCCGAGGACCCCCGGCACCGGCATGCGCCGGTCACCGTAGCGATGCACGCGTCCCGTCACCGCGACCAGGGCATCGTCGTCCACCAGCGCCAACGCCGGTCGCATCACCATCGCGCAGAACACGTCGGTGCCGTAGACCACCGCGGTGCCCAACACCGCCAGCAGTACGGCGGCGCGGGTGACGTCGTCCAAAGCCATGTTGCAACTCCCCTCACTCGCAAGTGCTAGCAACGCTAACCCTGGGGCGGCCCCGCGTCAATAGCGTTGCTAGATTTTCTAGCCATGATACCGTTAGGCATGGCCATCGAGGATCGTCGCGAACGCGAACGGGCCGCCCGCCGGCAGCTGATCATCGGAACCGCGCGCAAGCTGGCCGAGGCCGAGGGCTGGGAGGCCGTCACCACCCGTCGGTTGTCCACCGAGATCGAGTACAGCCAGCCGGTGTTGTACAAGCACTTCGCCGGCATGGATCAAATCGCCGACGCCGTCGCGCTCGACGGGTTCGCCGAACTCGCCGAGGCGATCCGCGCCGCCCACGCCGACACCGCCGCGGCCGGTGACACCCTGACCCGGATTGCCCACGCCTACCTGGATTTCGCCCGCGACAACCCGGCCGTCTACGACGCCATGTTCACCCGCGCGACCACCCTGCGGTTCGCCGCCGAGGACACACCGCCTCAGCTGACGGCGGCCTTCGCGGCGTTGCATCGAGCGGTCGCCATGGTCGCCGACGAACAGGACACCGACACCCTCACCGAGGTTTTCTGGGCGGCGCTGCACGGGCTGGTCACCCTCGGCCGCACCGGGCGCCTGCGCCCGACCCACGACTCGGAGCGGCTCCGACTGCTCGTCAGCGAGTTCACCGGAAAACCGAAGTAGGCAGAAAAATGGCTCCCGGAGTTTCCTCCGGGAGCCATTTCACCTGGTAGCGGGGACAGGATTCGAACCTGCGACCTCTGGGTTATGAGCCCAGCGAGCTACCGAGCTGCTCCACCCCGCGTTGGTAAATGACAGGTTACCGAACCCGCGTCGCGGCGGCCAAATCGCCGCCTGACCAGTGCCTTTTTCAGCGGCGGACGCGCGCGGTCAGTGCGCCGAGGCACCGGAAGTCGCCCACGGGTTGCAGGCCCACCATCAACCGCCCGTNGCCGCGCCCGGCCTCGAGCTGTCCACCGGGGTCGCGGTGGCCTTCCCGCGCAGCCCCTTCGTCACGGCCGCCACCGCCTGGGAACTGCAGGAGTCGACCGGCGGGAAGTTCCGGCTGGGCCTCGGCACGCAGGTGCGTACGCACGTGGTGCGGCGCTACGGGATGGCCTTCGAGCGGCCCGGTCCGCGGCTGCGCGACTACGTGCGCGCCGTCAAGTCGTGTTTCGCCGCGTTCCGAACGGGCAAGCTCGAGCATCACGGCGAGTTCTACGACCTGGACTTCATCACCCCGCAGTGGAGCGCCGGACCCATCGATGCGCCCGACCCGAAAGTCGATGTGGCGGCGGTGAATCCGTGGATGTTGCGGATGGCCGGCGAAGTCGCCGACGGCGTGCACGTCCACCCGCTCGGCGAGCCCGGCTACCTGGCCCGTCACGTCGTGCCCAACGTCGCGAAGGGAGCCGCGAAGGCCGGGCGCTCCCCGTCGGAGATCGCCATGATCGTGCCGGCGATGACGATCGTCGGCGACAGCGACGAAGAGCGCGACAGCGAACGGGAGTCGGTGCGGGCCAGCATGTCCTTTTACGGCAGCACACCCAATTACGCGTTCATCTGGGACGAGGCGGGATTCGAGGGCACGACGGCCCGCATCCGGGAAAAGCAGAAGGCCGGGGATTTCGCCGGCATGGCGGCCCAGATCACCGACGAGCACATCGCCGCCTTCGCCACGGAGTCGACGTGGGACGGGTTGGCCGACGCGCTGAAAAAGAAGTACGCGGGGGTCGCGACGCGGCTGGTGCTGTACAACGCTTTTGGAGCGCTGGGCGACCGCGAGCGCTTCGAGCGCTACGGCGAGGTCGCCCGCCGGCTACAGGGGTGAGTGCGCGCGTGGCGAGCGTGCGCAGAATGCCGAGGTTTACGGCGTGTCGCCGTACAGACACGCTCCCCCGCAAGCGGGTGGGGGTCCCCCCTCTGGGGGAGTGCCCCCAGCTCGCGGCGAAGGAGGCTACTTCGTGGCGTTGTACTTGTTGATCGCGTCGTCCAGCCGCTGCAGCGCGGCGCCGTNTGGCGGCCGGGGCCGGGGCTGCGCCGGGCTCGGTGGGCTGGATCCCGGTCGCGGTCGCGCCCGCACCGGGCCCGAACAGCCCGTTGAGGGCGTCGCTCACGGTGGGGCCGTAGCCGATCTTGTCGTTGTACATCATCGCCACCCGGATCAGCCGCGGGTACGACGACGCCGCGTCGCTGGCCCCAGGCGAGGCGTAGACGGGCTCGACGTAGAGCAGGCCGCCCTGGCCCACCGGCAGGGTGAGCAGGTTGCCCCAGCGGATCCGGTTCTGGTTGTCGCGCCCGATCACGCCGAGGTCCTGGGAGACCGCCGGGTCGGTGGTGATGGCGTTGTTGGCCAGCTTCGGGCCGTTGACCTGACCCGGGATGGTCAGCACGGTGATCCGGCCGTACGTCGCCGGGTCCGAGCTGGCGCTGATGTAGGCCGCCAGGTAGTCGCGCTTGAACCTGTTCATCGCGCTGATCAACTGGTATGAGGCCGAATTGTCGTTCTTTGCAATGTTTTTCGCGACGATGTAATAGGGCGGCTGATAGCTGCTGGCGGTGGGGTTCGGGTCAAGCGGCACGTCCCAGAAATCGGACGTGGAGAAGAACGTCACCGGGTCGTTGACGTGGTACTTGGCCAGCAGCATCCGCTGAACCTTGAACAGGTCCTCGGGGTAACGCAGGTGCTCGGCAAGCTCGGGGGTGATGTCGCTCTTGGGCTTGACGGTTCCGGGGAACACCTTCATCCACGCCTTCAGCACCGGATCCTGTTCGTCCTGCTGATACAGCGTGACGGTCCCGTCATAGGCATCCACGGTGGCCTTCACCGAGTTTCGGATGTAGGACACCTTCTTGTCCGGCGCCAGCCGGTTGAACGCCACCTCGGTGGAGTCGGCGGTGGCCGATTCCAGGGACGTCAACTCCGAGTAGGGGTAGTTGTCCAGGGTGGTGTAGCCGTCGATGATCCACACCAGCCGCTTGTTGACGATCGCCGGGTACACGGCACTGTCGGTCGTCAGCCACGGCGCCACCGCCTCCACCCGACGCGCCGGATCGCGGTTGAACAGGATCTTGCTGTTGGAGCCGATCACGTTGGAGAACAAGAAGTTTCGCTCGGCGAACTTGGCGGCGAACACGCTGCGGGACAACCAGTCGCCGACCGGCACTCCCCCGAGCCCGGTGTAGGTGTAGTTCTTGGTTTCGGTGCTGGTCTCGTAGTCGTATTCGCGGTCGGTGCCGTTGCGGCCCACGATCGCGTAGTCGGCGGAGGTGTTGGAGATGACCGGTCCGTAGTAGATGCGCGGCTGATCCAGCGGCGCGGGCCCGTCGGACACGATGCTGCCGTTGGCGCCGACGACGTTGGCCAGGAATTCGGGATAGCCGCCGTTTTGGTTGGGGTCGTTGGCGATTCCGCGCACCGTGTTGGCCGGCGACGCGATGAAGCCGTTGCCGTGGGTGTAGACGGTGTGCCGGTTGATCCAGTCCCGCTGGTTGTCGATCAGCCGGTCGGGGTTGAGTTCCCGGGCGGCGACGACGTAGTCGCGCAGCGCCCCGTTGCGGTCCAGGTACCGGTCGATGGAGAGCTGGTCGGGGAAGTAGTAGAAGTTCTTGCCCTGCTGGAACTGGGTGAACGCCGGGCTGACGATGGTGGGGTCCAGCAGCCGGATGTTGGAGGTGGTTGCCCGGTCGGCCGCGACCTGCTGCGCGGTGGCCTGCCCGTCGCCGCTGTAGTTGCGGTAGCTGACCTGGTCGGACGTCAGGCCGTAGGCCTGCCGCGTCGCGGCGATGCTGCGGCTGATGTATTCGCTTTCCTTTTGCGCCGCATTCGGTCTGACGCTGATCTGCTCGACGATCAACGGCCACCCGGCCCCCACGATCAACGACGACAGCAGCAACAGCACCAGGCCGATCGCCGGAATCCGCAAGTCGCGCAGGGCGATTGCGGAGAACACCGCGGCCGCGCAGATCACCGCGATCGCCATCAGGATCAGCTTCGCCGGCAGCACCGCGTTGATGTCGGTGTACCCGGCACCGGTGAACGGCTTGCCGCCGCGGGTGTGCGACAGCAGCTCGTAGCGGTCCAGCCAATAGGCGACGGCCTTGAGCAGCACCAGCAGCCCGACCAGGGTCACCAGCTGGATCCGCGCCGAGCGGCTCAGCGCCCCGGTGCGGCCGGACAGCCGGATGCCGCCAAAGATGTAGTGCGACAGCACGTTCGCCAGCAAGGCCAGGAACACCGCCACGAACATGTAGCTGAGCAGCAGCCGGTAGAACGGCAGGTCGAACGCGTAGAAGCCGAGATCCTTGCCGAACTGCGGATCCCTGATGCCGAAGTTTTCGCCGTGCAGGAAGAGCTGGACCCGCACCCAGTAGCTCTGCGCGATGATGCCCGCCAGCAGGCCCACCGCTACCGGGATGCCGATGCCCACCACCCGCAGCCGCGACACCACGACGGCGCGGTAGCGCGCCACGGGATCGTTGTTGTTGCTCGGCACGAACACCGGCCGGGTGCGATAGCCCACCGCGAGCCCGGCGAACACGATCCCGCCCACCAGCAGGCCGGCGACCAGAAAGACCACCATGCGGGTGACCAGCACGGTGGTGAACACCGAGCGGTAGCCGAGTTCACCGAACCACAGCCAGTCGACGTAGGCGTCGATCAGCCGCGGGCCGGCGAGCAGCAAAACGATCACACCCAGTGCGATCAGGATCAGAATCCGGCTGCGCCGAGTCAGCTTCGGCATCCGTGCGGTGGGCCGCATCCCCACTGGCTACGCTCCCTGATCGTTATGGCTGGGCTGGTGAAATTCTGGGATTTCTAGATCACAACTGTACGCATCTCGCGCGGCCGCCCGGCCGGGCTAGCAACTGGGCGGCTGACCCCCCGACGTGATCGCGTGCAGCGCGTCCACCGCCTGGCTGAGGGTCTCCACCTTCACCAAGCGCAGGCCGGACGGATTGTCCGAGGTCGCCTCGTAGCAATTCTTGGCCGGCACCAGGAACACCGTGGCCCCGGCCGCGTGTGCGGCGACCATCTTGTGGGTGATCCCGCCGATCTGGCCCACCTTGCCGTCGACGGAGATGGTGCCGGTTCCCGCGATGAACTTCGAACCGGCCAGGTCACCGGTGGTGAGCTTGTCGACGACCGCCAGGCTGAACATCAGCCCCGCCGACGGACCGCCCACGTTGGCAAGGTTGAAGTCGACGGTGAACGGCGCCCACGGCGCGTCGAGCACCGCCACGCCCATGAAGCCGTAGTCACGATCCTTGTTCGTTCCCAGCGTGATTTGCGCCACCCCGGCGGGCTCGTTCTTGCGGCGATAGTCGATCGTCACCACCTGACCGGGTTTGGTGTTCTTCAGATAGCCCGTGAACTGCTCGACGCTGGCGACCGGCGTGCCGTTGACCGCGTCGATGGCGTCACCGGACTTCAGCTTGCCCGCCGACGGCCCGGGGTCGGTGACCGTCGCGACCGTCACCGCGACCGGGTACTTCAGGTATCCCAGGGCGGCGTACTCGGCGCTGTCCTCCGACTGCTTGAAGTCGGCGTTGTTGGCCTTATCGACCTCGTCCCGCGATTTGCCCGGCGGGTAGACGAGATCGCGCGGTACCAGCTGTTCCTGCCCCGACAGCCACAGCGTCAGCGCTTCGCCCAGGCTCAGCTCGTCGCGCTGGGACACCGTCGTCATGTTGAGGTGTCCGGTCGTCGGGTGCGTCACCGTGCCCTCGATCGCCACCACCTGCTTGCCGTCGACCTCACCGAGCGTGTCGAACGTCGGACCGGGCCCGAGCGACACGAACGGCACCGTCACCACCGCGAGCAGCACGCCGAAAACGACGATCGGCACCAGTGCGACGAGCAGGGTCAGGATCCGCCTGTTCACGCCGCTTACCCTAACCGGATCCCGGCGCTGCATCGTTCAGCTACGAGCGTGACCCGAGATCGCACGCCGCGTTGAAGCGGTGAGTACCGTTAGCGATATGCCTGACGTGCCTTTCGGCTTCTCCTCCGGCGAGGACCCGGAGCACGAGAAGCGCGGGAAGAAAGACCCCGATTCCGGCTCGGGGGCGTCCGACCCGTTGGGCGCCTTCGGCCTGAGCGGCGATTTCGGCATGGGCGATTTGGGCCAGATCTTCACCCAGCTGGGCCAGATGTTCAGCAGCGCGGGCACCGTCGCGACCGGGGGCAAGGCGTCGGGACCGGTCAACTACGAGCTGGCCCGACGGGTCGCGTCCAGCTCGATCGGGTTCGTCGCACCCATCCCCGCCTCGACGACCAAGGCGATCGCCGATGCGGTCCACCTCGCCGAGACCTGGCTGGACGGCGCGACGGCGCTGCCCGCCGGCACGTCGAAGGCGATGGGGTGGACCCCCACCGACTGGGTCGACAACACGCTTCAGACCTGGAAGCGGCTCTGCGATCCGATGGCCGAGCAGATCGCGACGGTGTGGGCGTCGTCGTTGCCGGACGAGGCCAAGAGCATGGCGGGTCCGCTGCTGGCGATGATGTCGCAGATGGGCGGCATGGCCTTCGGCTCGCAGCTGGGCCAGGCGCTGGGCCGGCTGTCGCGTGAGGTGTTGACCTCGACCGACATCGGGCTGCCGCTCGGCCCCAAGGGCATCGCCGCGATACTGCCCGACGCGCTCGAATCGTTCGCCGCCGGGCTCGAGCAGCCGCGCAGCGAGATCCTGACCTTCCTGGCCGCCCGCGAGGCCGCACACCACCGGCTGTTCAGCCACGTGCCGTGGCTGTCCAGTCAATTGCTGGGGGCGGTCGAGGCCTACGCCCGGGGCATGAAGATCGACATGAGCGGGATCGAGGAGCTGGCGCGCGACTTCAATCCGGCGTCGCTGTCCGATCCGGCGGCCATCGAGAGCCTGCTCGGCCAGGGCGTTTTCGAGCCGAAGGCCACCCCGGAGCAGCAGCAGGCGCTGGAGCGGCTCGAGACCCTGCTGGCACTGATCGACGGCTGGGTGCAGGTGGTGGTCACCGCGGCCCTCGGCGATCGGATTCCCNGCGGTCCATGCGGTCTCCCACGCCCCTCTCCGAGTTGCGGCGGCACGCCGTCGACCGCGGCTTGCAGGACGGCCAGGGCCTGGCCAGCCTCGTCGCGCAGCTGGTGGGCGCGGGCGTCGCGACCGAATGCCGGCGGCCCCGCGGGCGGGCGGCGTCGATCCGGATCCACGGCCGGGGTCCGCTGACCGAGCTGCTCGTGGAGGCGTTGCGGTGCTCGGGGGCCCGCATCGCGCACAGCAGCCAGCCGCACGCCGCGGTGTCGCCCGACGCGGTGGACCTGGTGGTGCTGTCGGATTACCTGATCGCCGACCCGCGCATGGTGCGCGACCTGCACGGCCGGGGCGTCCCGCACCTTCCGGTTCGGGTGCGGGACGGTACCGGCCTGGTGGGCCCGCTGGTCATCCCCGGCGTGACCAGTTGCCTGGGCTGCGCCGACCTGCACCGCAGCGACCGCGACGCCTCGTGGCCGGCCATCGCCGCCCAGCTGCGCGACACCGTCGGGGTGGCCGACCGGGCCACGCTGCTCGCGACGGCGGCGCTGGCGCTCAGCCAGGTGAACCGGGTGATCGCGGCGGTGCGCGGGCAGCAGGCCGTGCCCGATCCCACGCCGCCGCCGGCGCTGAACGCCACGCTGGAGTTCGACCTCAACGCGGGCACGATCGTCGCGCGGCAATGGACCAAGCACCCGCTGTGCCCGTGCTGAGCTACCCGAGCCGTCCCTGTTCCGGGACGCACGCCGAGACCGACGCGTACGCCCTGGCGAGTTCCTCCAGGATCTCGGCGGTCAGGGTGCCATCCTTGCGGTTCTTATCCAGCGTTTCGATGATCGCCCTGAACAGGGCGTCGGCGGCGTCGTGCTGCGCTTGCTTTGCTGCCATGGCTTTCTCCCGTACCACCCTTCCGATGCGTGTTTGGTGCCAGGGACAACCTATGGCCGGATCGACCGCGCGGCGCGCCGACCGTCATGGATGATGGATGTGTGTCAGACATCAAGCGCGGCCGTGCTGCGCGCAACGCGAAGCTGGCCAGCATTCCCGTCGGCTTCGCCGGTCGGGCGGCGCTCGGCTTCGGCAAACGGTTGACGGGCAAGTCGAAGGACGAAGTCCAGGCCGAGATGCTGGAGAAGGCCGCCAACCAGTTGTTCACCGTGCTCGGTGAGCTCAAGGGCGGGGCGATGAAAGTCGGCCAGGCCCTGTCGGTGATGGAGGCCGCCATCCCCGAGGACTACGGCGAGCCCTACCGCGAGGCGCTGACCAAGCTGCAGAAGGACGCCCCGCCGCTGCCCGCGGCCAAGGTGCACCGCGTGCTCGACGCCCAGCTGGGCACCAAGTGGCGGGAGCGGTTCAGCTCGTTCGACGACACCCCGGTGGCGTCGGCCAGCATCGGCCAGGTGCACAAGGCGGTGTGGGCCGACGGCCGCGAGGTCGCCGTGAAGATCCAGTACCCGGGCGCCGACGAGGCGCTGCGCGCCGACCTCAAGACCATGCAGCGCATGGTCGGCGTGCTCAAGCAGCTCTCGCCGGGCGCGGACGTCCAGGGCGTGGTCGACGAACTGGTCGAGCGCACCGAGATGGAACTCGACTACCGGCTGGAGGCCGACAACCAGCGCAAGTTCGCCAAGGCGTATCACGACAGCCCGCACTTCCTGGTGCCGCACGTCGTGGCCAGCGCGCCCAAGGTGGTGGTCCAGGAGTGGATCGAAGGGATCCACATGGCGGAGATCATCCGCAACGGAACCACCGAGCAGCGCGACCTGATCGGCACCCGCCTGCTCGAGCTCACCTTCGACGCGCCCCGCCGGCTGGAAATGCTGCACGGCGACGCCCACCCCGGGAACTTCATGCTGATGCCCGACGGCCGGATGGGCGTCATCGACTTCGGTGCCGTCGCGCCCCTGCCCGGCGGCTACCCCGTCGAGCTGGGCATGACGATCCGGTTGGCCCGCGACAAGAACTACGACCTGCTGTTGCCGACGATGGAGAAGGTCGGCTTCATCCAGAAGGGCCAGCAGGTCTCGGTGCGCGACATCGACGAGATGCTGCGCCAGTACGTCGAGCCCATCGAGGTCGACGTCTTCCACTACACGCGCAAGTGGCTGCAGAAGATGACCGTGGTGCAGATCGATCGGTCGGTGTCGCAGATCAAGACGGCCCGGCAGATGGACCTGCCGCCCAAGCTGGCGATCCCGATGCGCGTCATCGCCTCGGTGGCCGCGATCCTGTGCCAGCTGGACGCGCATGTGCCGATCAAGGCGCTGTCGGAGGAACTGATCCCCGGTTTCGCCGAGCCCGACACCGCGGTCGTCTAGGCGGCTCTCTGGCGCCGCGAGGGTGCAACTACCGACGGTCCCTCTCGGCAGACGCGTCGGCAGTTGCACTTTCGCGGCTTAGGTTTCCGAGTTTTTTCTAGGCGGCGACGGCGTCCTTGCGGGGACGCCCCCGCGGGCGCTTGCGGCTCACGATCGAGCCGCGCTCGAAGATCTCGCCGCCCCACACGCCCCACGGTTCGGCCCGTTCCAGCGCCGCGGCCAGGCACTGCCGGCGCACTGGGCAGGCCGCGCACAGCGCCTTGGCGCGCTCGAGGTCGGCCGGGGCCTCGGCGAACCACAGGTCGGGATCGTCGACGTGACAAGGCAACTCCGGCAGCGTCGGTCTTCGGACGGGCAATGCCGACATGTCCTGCTCACCTGCTTCCTGGTCGGGTGGTTGTCCTTCGTGATCCAGACCAGGTTGGGAGGCGCTCGACCCAAATAACTGTGGCCACGGATCCTGCTGACTTCGGGTCCGTGGCCCTCTTCAACGGGGGCTAGCTAGGTATGGCCCCCAGGCACGGACGCGTCGGTCGCGGCGGCGACACGGTGCTTGACCGCTGCCGCCGGCACGGCGGCGTGGGAGGTGGCCGCGGTGAGCACCGCGGCGGCCACGCCTACACCGAACGCGTTGGTGATCATCGTGGCGACCCTTCTCTCAGCTGGCAGCAATGTGCGGTTTCGAGGGTAAAGGGTAGCGGCCCGTCCCCACAACCGATTTTCTGACCTGCGGTTTTTACTCAGCGGGCCGCGCGGACCAGCTCCAGGACGTCGGGCCCGTACTGTTCGAGCTTGCGCGCACCGATGCCCGGGATCGCGATCAGCGCCGATTCGTCGCCGGGCAGCAGCTCGGCGATCGCGATCAGGGTGTTGTCGCTGAAGACGACGTACGCGGGTACCTTCTGTTCCTTGGCCACGTCCAGCCGCCAGGCCTTGAGCCGCAGCAACAACTCCTCGTCGATGTCGGCCGCGCACGTCTCGCACCGCCGCAGCATGATGGCCGCCGGGGTGGTCAGGCTGTTGTTGCAGATCCGGCAGCGCGTCGCGGCGCCCCGGGCGCGCCGGGACTTGGCCGGCGC
>NZ_LT546236.1:536485-538653 GCF_900078675.2 Mycobacterium interjectum | reverse complement strand
CCCCTCCCCGCCGCGGATCTGGTAGGTGATGCCGGCCTCGGTCAGGGCCTCCTCGTAGACCTCGGACTGCGCGTTGACCCGGTAGAGCACCGCGATCTCCGACGGCGCCGTGCCGGATTCGATCAGCCGGCCGATCGATGCCGCGACCGCGGCGGCCTCGGCGGTTTCGTCGGGGTGCTCGTGAAACGACGGCGCCGGGCCCGGCGCGCGCTGCCCCGACAGCTGCAGCTTGCTGCCGGCGACACGGCCGCGCGCCGCGGCGATCACCTGATTGGCCAGCGAGACCACCTGCGGGGTGGACCGGTAGTCGCGTTCCAGGCGCACCACCGTGGCGTCCGGGAACCGCCGCGAGAAGTCGAGCAGGAACCGCGGCGTGGCCCCGGTGAACGAGTAGATGGTCTGGTTGGCGTCGCCGACGACGGTGAGATCGTCGCGGTCGCCGAGCCAGGCCGCGAGCACGCGCTGCTGCAGCGGGGTGACGTCCTGGTACTCGTCGACGACAAAGCAGCGGTACCGGTCGCGGAATTCCTCGGCGACCGCGGCGTCGTTCTCGATCGCGGCCGCGGTGTGCAACAGCAGGTCGTCGAAGTCGAGCAGCGCCATCGACTCGTCGCGCACCTTGAGGGCCTCGTAGGCGGAGTAGACGGCCGCGATCTGCTTGGCGTCCATCGGGGCATCCCGGCCCGCGTCGGCCACCGCCGACGGATACTCCTCCGGGCCGATGAGCGACGCCTTGGCCCACTCGATCTCCCCGGCCAGGTCGCGCACGTCGTCGGTGCTGACATTGAGCCGACAGCGGCTGGCGGCCCTGGCCACGACGGGGAACTTGCTGTCGAACAGCTGCCAGCCGGTGTCGCCGACCACGCGCGGCCAGAAGTAACGCAGCTGGCGGTGCGCGGCCGCGTGGAAGGTCAGGGCCTGCGCGGCGCCCACCCCCGAGCCGGCGTGCGCGCCATGGGCGAGCGCGCGCAGCCTGGAGCGCATCTCCCCCGCCGCCCGCTGGGTGAAGGTGACCGCCAGGACCTGGCCGGCGGCCACGTGACCGCCCGCGACCAGCTGGGCGATGCGGTGCGTGATGGTCCGGGTCTTCCCCGTGCCGGCGCCCGCGAGCACGCAGACCGGGCCCCGGGGAGCCAACACGGCCTCGCGCTGCTCGTCGTCCAGCTCGGCGGTCAGTGCGTCGGCGACCATCGGCATGGGCTTCATCTTGGCTTCCATGAAAGCAGGAGTCGCCGACAAACACGCCGCAGCGCGCGCGTGACTTGCGTTGCTCGCGGAATTGCTCGTCGCTGCGCTACGTTAACCGGGCTATGTCCCACGCTCCGCTCACGGTTTACTCGACGTCCTGGTGCGGCTTCTGCCACCGGCTCAAGACGGCGCTCAAGTCCGACGGGATCTCCTACGACGAGGTCGACATCGAGCAGGACCCGGCGGCGGCGGAGTTCGTCGGTTCGGTCAACGGCGGCAACCGGACGGTCCCGACGGTGAAGTTCGCGGACGGCTCCACGCTGACCAACCCGAGCGCCGCTGCGGTCAAGGCGAAGCTGACCGAAGTCGGCTAGGCCGCTCAGTCCAGCCCGGCCCAGGATTCGATGATCACGCGCGCGATCGAAATCGAGCCGGGCAAGAGGAGTTTCGACCCGCTGGATTCCGCGGCGCTGCCCCAATCGCCGGCCGCAAGCGCCGCGCGCACCTCGTCGCGGGTGAACCATTGCGCCTCGGCGATCTCGCCGTCGTTGAACGAGAACTCCTCGTCCGGGTCTCCCACGGCGTGGAAGCCGACCATCAGCGAGCGCGGAAACGGCCAGGGCTGACTGCCCAGGTAGCGCACGTCACGCACGGTCAGGCCGATTTCCTCGCGGATCTCCCGCACGACGCACACTTCGAAGGACTCGCCGGCCTCCACGAACCCGGCCAGCAGGGAGAACATCCGCTCCGGCCACACCGCCTGGCGGGCCAGCACCGCCCGGTCGCCGCCGTCGTGGACGAGGCAGATCACCGCCGGGTCGATGCGGGGGAACTCCTCGTGACCGGTGACCGGGTTGATCCGCGACCAGCCGCCCCTGGCGGGCCTGGTCGGCGAGCCGTCCGCCGCGCTGAATCGGGCGCTGTCATGCCAATTCAGCAGCGCGAGGGCCGAGGACACCAGTTGGCTGCTGGTGTCGTCG
>NZ_LT546236.1:531985-535897 GCF_900078675.2 Mycobacterium interjectum | reverse complement strand
GTTCGGCGATCGCCAGGCCGGCGTCGGGGGTCAGCAGGTCCTCGATCATCTCCACCACGCTCGGCGTGGTGGTGGCGAGGCCGAGCAGCCGGCCGGCGGTTTCCGAGGAGACCACCACCGAGTCGGCGCCCGATTGCTGCAGCAGGTGCTGGTTCTCGGCCTCGCGGATCGACGCGACGATCTTGGCCTTCGGCGCGATCTCCCGCGCCGTCAGGGTGACGAGCACGGCGGTGTCGTCGCGGCTGGCGGCGACGACGATCGACGCCGCGTGTTGCGCCCCGGCGAGCCGCAGCACGTCGGATTTCGTGGCGTCGCCGTGGACGGTGACCAGGCCGGCCGACGCGGCGTGTTCGAGGGCGGAGCGATCGGTGTCGACGACGACGATCTCGCCCTGAGCCTCCTCGTCGCCGAGGATGGCCGCGACCGCCGTTTTGCCCTTGGTGCCGTAGCCGATCACGATCGTGTGGTTGCGCACTTTGCTCCTCCAACGCTGGATCTTCCACGCCTGCCGCGATCGCTCCGAGAGCACCTCGAGCGTCGTGCCGACCAGCACGGCCAGGAACGCGATCCGCAGCGGCGTGAAGATCAAGGTGTGGACCAATCGCGCCGTCTCGGTGTACGGGGTGATGTCGCCGTAGCCGGTCGTCGACAGCGACACCGCGGAGAAATAGAGGCAATCCAGGAAGGTCAGCGGCTGGCCGCGCACGTCACGGTAGCCGCGGGCGTCCAGGTAGACGATGACGGCGGCGCCGAACAACACCAGTAACGCGATCGCCACCCGGCGCGCGATGACCCGGGTGGGGCTGGCGTGGTCCTCGGGGATGCGCAGCACGCCGACCAGCTGGTGACCCGGCTGGGCGGTCAGCGTCTCGTCCAGACCGCTCANGCTTGTCGGCCAGCGCGGCCGCCGCCGCTAGCAGCACCCGGCCGTCGGCGACCAACACCTGATTGCGCGAATCCACCCGCAACAGCGCGGCATCCGCCCATCCCGCGGCGGCCGCCTCGACGTCGGTGCGCAGTTGGTCGGCCCGGTCGGCGCCGACGCGCGACAGCACCGGTACCTCGCGCAGCTGAAAGTCCACGCGCCGGGCCTAATGTCCCGCGTGGCGGATGTAGAGCAGGCGGTCGCTCGCCTCGATCGCGTCCACCTCGGGGGCGCCGATGCGCAGCAGGTGGCCGTCGCGCACCACGCCCAGCACGATGTCGCGCAAATGCCTTGGGGAGCCCCCGATCTCGGTCTGCTCGACCTCACGTTCGGCGATCGCCAGGCCGGCGTCGGGGGTCAGCAGGTCCTCGATCATCTCCACCACGCTCGGCGTGGTGGTGGCGAGGCCGAGCAGCCGGCCGGCGGTTTCCGAGGAGACCACCACCGAGTCGGCGCCCGATTGCTGCAGCAGGTGCTGGTTCTCGGCCTCGCGGATCGACGCGACGATCTTGGCCTTCGGCGCGATCTCCCGCGCCGTCAGGGTGACGAGCACGGCGGTGTCGTCGCGGCTGGCGGCGACGACGATCGACGCCGCGTGTTGCGCCCCGGCGAGCCGCAGCACGTCGGATTTCGTGGCGTCGCCGTGGACGGTGACCAGGCCGGCCGACGCGGCGTGTTCGAGGGCGGAGCGATCGGTGTCGACGACGACGATCTCGCCCTGAGCAACCGATTCCGGCGCGACGCCCGCGCCGATCCGGGCGACCGCGGCGTCGACCAGCAGGCTGCTCTTGCCGGTGCCAGGTCCGCCGAGCACACGCATCCGCCCGCGCGGGCCCGGTGCCACAACGGCACGGGCCTCGTCGTCCCAGGTGAATGACATGGCTGCATGCAATCACGAGGGTCTGACAAGATCGGGATACTGGGCTGGGGAAACCGGAACGCCCCCTTAGGCAAGGAGGGATTGGATGGGCATTGGTCCCGACGACGGAGTGCCTGAAGCCGACGCCGCCGAACAGCAGCAGGCCATCGACTCGGAGGACGAGGCCGGCTTGGACACTGCGTACCTGGACGACGCCACCGATCGCGATGCCAACGAAGCCGATGTGATCGAGCAGGCTTTCATCGTTCCCACTGACGACGATTGGAACGACAGCCAGGGGTGAGCGCCGACCTGCACGTGCACCGCTACGGCCCGGCCGGCCCCGTGCGGATGCTCGCCATTCACGGGTTGACCGNATCGCGGTCGTCATCGCGCTGGGGGCGGCGTTGATCTGGTGGACCAGCGACGCGCGGGCCACCATCAGCCGCCCTGCCGCGATTCCGGCGCCGGCCCCGACCCCCGCGCGGGAGGTCCCGGCCACCCTGAAGCAACTGTGGACCGCACGAAGCCCCGGCACCACCGCGCCCGTGGTGGTCAGCGGGACCGTCGCCACGGGGGACGGCCGCCGGGTCGACGGGCGTGACCCCGGCACGGGTAAGTCCCTCTGGAGCTACGCCCGCGACAGCAAGCTGTGCGGGGTGTCCTGGGTCTACCACTACGCCGTCGCCGTCTTCAGGGACGACCGCGGCTGCGGGCAGGTCAGCACGCTCGACGGGTCCACGGGCCGGCGCGGGGCCACCCGCAGCGGCTACGCCGACCCCAGCGTGCGACTTTCCTCCGACGGCACCACGGTGTTGTCGGNTCGGCGGCGGCCTGGCGCTGCACCTGGCCGCGGCCCGCCCGGACCGGGTGGCGGCGCTGCTGCTGCTCGACCCGGCGATCGGATTGGACGGCGGCTGGATGCGCCAGATCGCCGAGGCGATGTTGTCCTCCCCCGACTATCCCGACGCCGAGGAAGCCCGCCTGGAAAAGGCCACCGGCTCGTGGGCCGATGTGGATCCGGCGCTGCTGGCGTCCGAGCTCGACGAGCACCTGGTCGAGCTGCCCGGCGGGCGGTACGGCTGGCGGGTCAGCCTGCCGGCGATGATGGCGTATTGGAGCGAGCTGGCCCGCGACGTCGTGCTGCCGCCTGCCGGGACGACCACGATCCTGGTGCGGGCCAGGCAGACCTCGCCGCCGTACGTGAGCGATCAATTGATCGAGGCGCTGCAGCAACGACTGGGCCCCGATTTCGAGCTGCTGGATTTCGACTGCAACCACATGGTTCCGCACGCCGAGCCCACCGAAACCGCCGCCCTGATCCGCGGGCTGCTGGAAGGCCGCTGACCGTGGCGCCGGTGACCGATGAGCAGGTCGAGCGGGTGCGTTCGCTGGTCGCGGCGATCCCGTCCGGCCGGGTCGCGACCTACGGCGACATCGCTTCTGTCGCAGGGCTTTCCAGCCCTCGCATCGTCGGATGGATCATGCGGACCGACTCCTCGGATCTGCCCTGGCACCGGGTGATCACCGCGTCCGGGCGCCCCGCTCGGCACCTGAGGGCCCGACAGCTGGAGTTGCTGCGCGCCGAAGGGGTGCTGGCCGACGACGGCAGGATCGCGCTCGACGAAGTCCGCTACGAGTTCCCGGCCGGCGCCCGTGGCGATCGCACGCGCGGCGTAGCCGGGCGCAGCGGGTCGCCACGCGAGCGGGCCTAAAGCACCAGCCGGACCAGGGCCGCGGTGCGGGCCAGGCCCGGAAACGCCTCGGCGGTCGAGCGCGGGTGCAGCGCGTGGACGGCAAGGCGAAACATCAACGCCCGCAACAGCATCTGGGGCCACTCGGGCAGCGCGTTCCACCGTTCGATGAGCCCGTCGTCGGCCTCGCCCCAGGACAGCGCGTCGACGACGGCGACGCCCGCGGCCCACGATGCGGGCCGCCAGTAGGGCGTGATGTCGGTGATCCCCGGCGCCGCGGTGCCGATGAAAAGCACTGTGCCGTAAAGGTCTCCGTGGACCAGCTGGTTGGGGCTCTTGGTCGGCCTGCGCAGGGTGGCCAGTTGGTTGATCAGCTCGACGGATCGCTCGGCGTCCGCCGACGGCGGGGCGGTGCGCGCGCCCGGCGGCACGGA
>NZ_LT546236.1:527680-531929 GCF_900078675.2 Mycobacterium interjectum | reverse complement strand
CGCCAGCGGCCGCTCCTCCCACGCGGCGCGGTCGGCGGCGATGAAGACGTCGACGTCCGACCAGGGCGCGGTCGGCCCCTGGGTCAGGAAGCGGGGCCGTTCCAGTTTGCCGGTCGCCTCGTGCAGCCGGACCGCCGCCGAGACGACTTCGTCATGCCTGGGCTCTGGCGTGCCGGCGACGAAGGTGTCCGCCCGCCACCCGGACACCACGTAGCGCCCGTCGGTGGAGCGGACCGGGCGGGCCAGCCGGACGCCGTCGACGAACAACGTCTCCCGCACCCGCGCCGACCAGGCCGCGCGGGCGTGGTCGGCCACGATCGACAGCACGACCTCGCCGCACCGCCAGCCACCCTCCCAACTGGCGCCCAACGGGACGGGCTTCACGCCGGTCAAACCAAACGCCGCCAGCACATGCTCCGGCGGTGGCTCGACTGTCACACGGATCAGCCTATAAGAGGCCACCTGCGGTATTGGGTTAGTACATGACCATGTCGGGCTGCATCTGTTCGGCCCACGCCACGATGCCGCCCTGCAAGTGGACCGCGTCGGAGAAACCGGCCTTGTGCACCGCGGCCAGCGCCGCGGCCGAGCGCACGCCGGTCTTGCAGTACAGCACCGCCGGGCGGTCGTGCGGCAGCTGCGCCAGCCCCTCACCGGAACTGAGCAGCGACTGCGGGATCAGCCGCGCTCCCTCGATGTGGTTGATGTCCCACTCCACCTGCTCACGCACGTCGATCAGGACGAGCTTCTTGCCCGAATCCAGCAACTCGCGCAGCTCGCGCGGGGTGATCGCGGAGCCCGCGGCGCCACTGTCGGACACCGCGCCGCAGAAATTCTCGTAGTCGATCAGCTCGGTGATCCTCGGCCTGGAGGCCTCCGACGGGTCCTTGCGGATCCTGATGGTGCGGTAGCTCATCGCAAGCGCGTCGTAGATCATCAGCCTGCCCAGCAGCGATTCGCCGATCCCGGTGATCAGCTTGATCGCCTCGGTGCCCATCACCGATGCGATGGAGGCGCAGACGATGCCCAGCACGCCGCCCTCGGCGCAGGAGGGCACCGTGCCGGGCGGCGGCGGCTCGGGGTAGAGGTCGCGGTAGTTCAGGCCCCGCCCGTCCGGGGCGTCCTCCCAGAACACCGACACCTGGCCCTCGAACCGGTAGATCGACCCCCACACGTACGGCTTTTTGGCCAGCACCGCGGCGTCGTTGACCAGGTAGCGGGTGGCGAAGTTGTCGGTGCCGTCGACGATCAGGTCGTATTGGCTGAACAGCTCGACGGCGTTGGCCGCCTCCAGCCGGAACTCGTGCAATCGCACATCGACCAGCGGGTTGATGGCCGCGATCGCATCGCGCGCGGACTGGGCCTTGGGCCGCCCGACGTCGGCGGTGCCGTGGATGATCTGGCGCTGCAGGTTGGACTCGTCGACGACGTCGAAGTCGACGATGCCGATGGTGCCGACCCCGGCCGCGGCCAGGTAGAGCAGGGCGGGCGCGCCGAGGCCGCCGGCCCCGATCACCAGAACCCGGGCGTTTTTCAGCCGCTTCTGACCGTCGACGCCCAGGTCGGGAATGATCAGGTGGCGGCTGTAGCGGGCCACCTCGTCGCGGCTGATCTGCGCCGCCGGCTCGACCAGCGGCGGCAGTGGCGTCTGCGATGTCGACACCGAACATCTCCTCGGTAGCTTCGTCAGCTCCATCCATCGAAACAGCTGCCCGAATCAACGGCAAACGACCGGGGTCGCTTCCCGCGGTCGGGCGCCGAGTCAGGCGATCGGGTAGGGCCAGGGGTTGAATCGGCAGGTCTTGCCGTCGGCCTTGACGACGTCGGGGTCGAACTTGGCGGCGTCGTCGTTCGACGTGGAGAACGTCTGCTGCATCATCACCGGCGCCAGGCCGCCCTGCTGCTCGCAGGGCTCATGGCGCACGTATCCGATGGCGTGGCCGACCTCGTGGTTGATCACGTACTGCCGATACGAGCCGACGTCCCCCTCGAACGGCACGGCCCCGCGCACCCAGCGCGCCTCGTTGATGAAGACCCGCGCCTCCCGATTCGGCCCGTAAACCGGGTTGTAGCAGGAGGTCTCCAGCCGGAATTCATAGCCGCAGCCGCCACGCACCGTCAC
The DNA here is from genome assembly GCF_900078675.2 of Mycobacterium interjectum. Lineage (GTDB taxonomy): Bacteria > Actinomycetota > Actinomycetes > Mycobacteriales > Mycobacteriaceae > Mycobacterium > Mycobacterium interjectum. The sequence goes on along the minus strand of NZ_LT546236.1, from coordinate 529,807 downwards.
CGGCGACACGAGCGAGATGCGGAAGTCGGGTTTGCCGTTATCGATGCGCACGAAGGCGAACTGCGGGTTGTGCGTCCAGCCCTTGGGGTTGCCCAGCGTCTGCTCGACCATCTGGGCGAAAGCCTCGTCGCCGCCGAACATCGTGGCGTCGATGCCGTTTTCGACCTCGACGGTGTAGCGGAACACCTTGGCGGTGCCCTGGCCGATCTGCGGCGTCATGCCTGGCACGATGTGCCACGTCTTGTCGCCCGCCTCGGTGAACGGGCCGCCGTCGGGCAGCGTCCCGGCGGGCAGGTTCGCGTCGAATGCGGCCAGCCCGCGCGGCGGTGCGTCGATGATCGACGTGCCCACGGCGCCGATGTCCGGGGTGCCCTGAATGGATTGCGTCGCTGTCGGTTTCGGCGCGCCGGTGCCGGTGACGGTCTGATAGATCACCAACCCGGTGAGCACCACCAACGCGGGCAACGCGTACGCCCGCNTGTGAATAAGAGACAGGCTCACGGTCGGCCCGGGTCCGTCCGCCGTCCCGGGCGATCGGGTCGCGCAGGGCCCGCAGTGGTTCGCGCCACTCGTCGCGCAGCACCGGGGCTCGACCGGTGCCGCGCACAGGCCGCTGGGACGTCATTTCCCCAGGATTACACAGCAGGCACCGCGACCGCCCTTGGCGCGCCCGAATCCGCCCCACGACACCGCTTCTGCCAGCGCCGACGGCCGCGATAACAATCACACAGGCGGCACGGGTAGTAATGTCGTTGCGACTAGCCGCGTGCGGCTGGCCCCGGCGGGCCGACGGCCAGTTGCCAACGATCAGATGAGGACTCGATGAGCGATCTCGCCAAGGCGGCACGGCGCGCCGTGAAGCCGGCTGACCGTCGGCCGGGAGACGGCGTAATGCCCAACCGGCGCGGCAACCGCCTGCCGCGCGACGAGCGCCGTGGCCAACTGCTGATCGTGGCCAGCGACGTCTTCGTCAACCGCGGCTACCACGCCGCCGGCATGGACGAGATCGCCGACCGGGCGGGAGTTAGCAAACCCGTTCTGTACCAACACTTTTCGAGCAAGCTTGAGCTATACTTGGCGGTGCTCGCGCGGCACGTCGAGAACCTGGTCTCGGGCGTGCAACAGGCGTTGCGCACCACCACCGACAACCGGCGGCGGTTGCACGCGGCGGTGCAGGCGTTCTTCGACTTCATCGAGCACGACAGCCAGGGTTACCGGCTCATCTTCGAGAACGACTACGTCACCGAGCCCGAGGTGGCGGCGCAGGTGCGGGTGGCCACCGAAGCGTGCATCGACGCCGTGTTCGACCTCATCAGCGCCGATTCCGGCCTCGATCCGCACCGCGCCCGCATGATCGCGGTGGGACTGGTCGGCATCAGCGTCGACTGCGCCAGGTACTGGCTGGACTCGGACCGCCCGATCTCGAAGGCGGACGCCGTCGACGGCACCGTCCAGTTCGCCTGGGGCGGGCTGTCCCACGTGCCGCTTACTCGCCCTTAGCGGCCTTGCTGGCGTGTTTGGCGGCCGATTCGGCCCCGATCCCGAATCCCACCCGGCGGGCGTCTGCGACCCCGATTTCGACATAGGCGATCTTGGAGCTCTGAATCAAAAAGCGGCGGCCCCGCTCGTCGTTCAGGCTGAGCAGACCCGAGCTGTCGCGCAGCGCGGCCGCGACCAGCCCCTCGACTTCGGATTGCGTCTGCGTACTGGACAGGACCAGCTCGCGTGGACTGTCCGTGATACCGATCTTGACCTCCACGGTGGCCCCTTCCCGTTGGCGTTGAAGTTCGCAGGCGCGTCAGCAGCAGGCTAATGGACGCGCCCACGCGGCATGTCCCCCCGGTGCCCGGTTCGCGGTAAGCGAAACGCGGCCGCCCGAAGATAACGATTCGCTCCCAGCTCGGCCAACATGGCGCGCACCGCCGCGGCCCAGCAATTCACATCGCTAACATCGGCACCATCAGACACATGGTCACCGATCGTCTCGGCCCAGTTCATGACTACCCCGACGACGACTACGACGGAGCCGACACCGACGTCTTGGACGGCTACGGCGACCTGGCCTGGCCGGCCGACACCCGGTGGCGCCCGGCCGCCGCGATCCTCGGCGCCGTGGTGGCCGTCGGC
>NZ_LT546236.1:482958-526777 GCF_900078675.2 Mycobacterium interjectum | reverse complement strand
CGACCGCCGCGCCGCCGCCGCCGGGCGCCCCGCCCCCGGTCGCGCTGAACCCGCGCACGGTCGTCTACAGCGTTACCGGGACGAAACAGCTGCTGGACCTGGTCAACGTCGTCTACACCGACGCCCGGGGCTACCCGCATTCCGAGTTCAACGTGTCGCTGCCATGGTCGAAGGTGATCGTCCTGAATCCGGGCGTGGCGACGGTGTCGGTGGTCGCGACCAGCTTCTACGGCCAGCTCAATTGCTCGGTCATCAATGCCGCCGGCCAACCGGTGGTGGTGTCGGCCAACAACGGGGTCGTGGCGACCTGCACCCGCTGAGGCGGTCCCGGATCAGCTCAGACCGAGTTCGCGCATCCGCCGGTCGTGCGTCTGCTGCAGCCGGTCGAAGAACGCGGTGAGCTGGCCCAACCCCCCGGGGCCGGATACCACCAGGTCGACCAGCTCGTCGTGCTCGGCCAGCACGTACTGCGCCTGGGTGATCGCCTCGCCGAACAGGCGACGCGACCACAGCGCCAACCGGCTGCGCTGTTTGCCGCTGGTGGTCACCGCGGCGCGCACCTCGGCGACCACGAACTGCGAGTGCCCGGTCTCCGCCAGCGCCGCGCGAACGATGTCGGCGACCTCGTCGGGCAGCCCGTCGGCGATCTCGAGATAGAGGTCGGCGGCCAGCGCGTCACCCACGTAGGTCTTGACCAGGGCCTCCAACCACGTGCTCGGCATCGTCAGCCGGTGGTAGTTCTCCAGCGCCGAGACGTACTTCGACATCGCCGACACCACGTCGACGCCGCGGCTTTCCAGCGCGTCGTGCAGCAGCTCATAGTGCTGCATCTCGGCGGCGGCCATGCTCGCCATCGAGATCCGTCCGCGCAGATCGGGCGCCATCCGCGCCTCGTCGGTGAGCCGGTAGAACGCGGCGACCTCGCCGTAGGCCAACACGGCGAACAACTCGTTGACGCCCGGGTGATCTGCCGACAGCCGAGAAGCGGGCGGATCGTCCACCTGGCCGGCTTCCAGATCGGCTCCGGAGGGCCCGGATAGGGGCGGGGTCATGGCAACACTGTAGTCGGCGGGATTAGGACAAAATGGGTGCCAGCTTTCGACCAGCTATCATGGACACAGGTATTGGCCGAATTCTTCAATCTCGATCCGCCAGTGCCGGCGAAATGTGCGTGCACAGCTGGCCCAGACTGCCACAGGGCCGCGACTCGGCGACGTATTCGGAGTCGGAACTCGTGCGCGCGTGACCGCGACAGAGAAACACCGACAGCACCGATACCGTCACCGAAAGGCTTGTCCCCAACGTATGACCGCACTCGACAGCACAACTGAACTCACTTTTGCCAAACTTGGCGTTCGCGACGAAATCGTCCGCGCACTGGCCGAAAAGGGGATCGAAAGCCCCTTTGCCATCCAAGAACTGACCCTGCCCATGGCGCTGGCCGGCGACGACGTGATCGGCCAGGCCCGCACCGGCATGGGCAAGACCCTGGCCTTCGGGGTGCCGCTGCTGCAGCGCATCACCGACGGCGCCGCGCACAGGCCGCTCACCGGCGCCCCGCGGGCGCTGGTCGTGGTGCCCACCCGCGAGCTGTGCCTGCAGGTCACCGACGACCTGGCCGCGGCCGCCAAATACCTGACCGCCGAGGACGGCCGCGCGCTGTCGGTGGTCTCCATCTACGGCGGACGCGCCTACGAGCCGCAGATCGATGCGCTGCGCGCCGGCGCCGACGTCGTGGTGGGCACCCCCGGCCGGCTGCTCGACCTGTGCCAGCAGGGGCACCTGCAGCTCGGTGGGCTGTCGGCGCTGGTGCTCGACGAGGCCGACGAGATGCTCGACCTGGGCTTCCTGCCCGACATCGAGCGAATCCTGCGTCAGATCCCCGCCGAACGGCAGTCGATGCTGTTCTCGGCGACCATGCCGGACCCGATCATCACGCTGGCCCGCACCTTCATGAACCAGCCCACCCACATCCGCGCGGAAGCGCCGCACTCGGCCGCCACGCACGACACCACCGAACAGTTCGTCTACCGCGCGCACGCGCTGGACAAGGTGGAGCTGGTGAGCCGCGTGCTGCAGGCCGAGGGCCGCGGCGCGACGATGATCTTCACCCGCACCAAGCGCACCGCGCAGAAGGTCGCCGACGAACTTGCCGAGCGGGGCTTCAAGGTCGGAGCCGTGCACGGCGACCTGGGTCAGATCGCCCGCGAGAAGGCACTGAAGGCGTTTCGGGCGGGCGACGTCGACGTGCTGGTCGCCACCGACGTGGCCGCCCGCGGCATCGACATCGATGACATCACCCACGTCATCAACTACCAGATTCCCGAGGACGAGCAGGCCTACGTGCACCGGATCGGCCGCACCGGCCGCGCGGGCAAGACCGGCATCGCCGTCACCCTGGTGGACTGGGACGAGCTGCCCCGCTGGACGATGATCGACAAGGCCCTGGGCCTGGAATCCCCCGANGACGGCCTCCGGTGCACCCGCGAGTAACGCCGGGGCCCCCCGGCGCCGCCGCCGGCGCCGCAATCCGGCCTCGCAGACGACCGCGGCCACCACGAACTGAGGCCCGCGCCGCCGCATGGTCAAACCGGAACGCCGGACCAAGGGCGACATCTCGGCCGCCGCGGCGATCGCGGTCGTCATCGCGCTGGGGGCGGCGTTGATCTGGTGGACCAGCGACGCGCGGGCCACCATCAGCCGCCCTGCCGCGATTCCGGCGCCGGCCCCGACCCCCGCGCGGGAGGTCCCGGCCACCCTGAAGCAACTGTGGACCGCACGAAGCCCCGGCACCACCGCGCCCGTGGTGGTCAGCGGGACCGTCGCCACGGGGGACGGCCGCCGGGTCGACGGGCGTGACCCCGGCACGGGTAAGTCCCTCTGGAGCTACGCCCGCGACAGCAAGCTGTGCGGGGTGTCCTGGGTCTACCACTACGCCGTCGCCGTCTTCAGGGACGACCGCGGCTGCGGGCAGGTCAGCACGCTCGACGGGTCCACGGGCCGGCGCGGGGCCACCCGCAGCGGCTACGCCGACCCCAGCGTGCGACTTTCCTCCGACGGCACCACGGTGTTGTCGGCGGGCGACACGCGGCTCGAGCTGTGGCGCTCGGACATGGTCCGGATGCTGGCCTACGGCGAGACCGACGCCCGGGTGAAGCCCTCGGCGCGGGGGCCGCACTCGGGCTGCCGGCTGCTCTCGGCGGCGGCCAGCTCGTCGGCGGTTTCGGTGCTGGAGAGCTGCGCCCGGCAGGCCGACCTGCGGCTGGTCCTGCTGCGCCCCGGCAAGGAAGACGACGAACCTCAGCAACACGTCGTCGCCGAACCCGGGATCGCGGCCGATTCGGGGGCCCGGGTGCTCGCCGTCTGGGAGAACACCACGGCGGTGTACCTGCCGTCACCGCAGCCCAGGGTCGAGGTGGTCGACGACACCGGCACCACCGTGGCGAGCACGCTGCTGCCCAGGCCGCCGTCGAGCTCGGCGGCGGTGTCGCAGACGGGCAACATGGTGACGTGGTGGACCGGCGATTCCCTGATGGTCTTCGACGCGACGAACATGACCCTGCGCTACACGATCGCCAAGGGCGACACGATTGCGCCGCTGGGGCCGGGCGTGATGATGGCCGGCCGGCTGCTGGTGCCGGTCACCGGCGCGATCGGGGTCTACGACCCGCTCAGCGGCGCGAACGAACGCTACATCCCGGTGGACCGGGCGCCCGGCGATGCGACCGTGGTCCCGGCGGTTTCGGGATCGCGGGTGTTCGAGCAGCGCGGTGACACCGTCGTGGCGTTGGGCTGACCCGCGTCGGGCCGTGTGCATCCACGGTGGCGACGCGAAAGATCGCGCCGTCAGCGCACACTCAATCGCTAGACCTCGACGGCGAAGGTCGGCAACGGTTTGCCGGTCTTCCAGTGCTTGAGCAACGCCTTGGCCAGCTCGCCGTAGGCGGCGGCGCCTTTGTTCTTGCGCCCGGCCATCACCGACGAACCCGAGGCGCTGGCCTCGGCGAAGCGCACCGTGCGCGGGATCGGCGGGGCGAGCACCGGCATTTCGTAGCGGTCGGCGACGTCGAGCAACACGTCGCGGGTGTGGGTGGTGCGGGCGTCGTACAGCGTCGGCAGGGCGCCCAGCAGCCGCAGCTCCGGGTTGGTGATCTGCTGGACGTCGGCGACCGTGCGCAGGAACTGGCCGACGCCGCGGTGCGCCAGCGTCTCGCACTGCAGCGGCACGATGACCTCGTCGGCGGCGGTCAGCCCGTTGAGGGTGAGCACGCCCAGCGACGGCGGGCAGTCGATGACGACCACGTCGAACTGCTCGGCGAGCTTGGCCAGCGCTCGCTTCAGGGCGTATTCGCGGCCGGCCCGCATCAGCAGCATCGCCTCGGCGCCCGCGAGGTCAATGTTGGCCGGCAGCAGCGTCATTCCCTCCATCGTGGTGACCAGGGCGGCGTTCGGCTCGACCTCACCGAGCAGGACCTCGTGCACCGACACCGGCAGCTTGTCGGGGTCCTGGCCGAGCGAGAAGGTCAAACAACCCTGCGGATCGAGGTCGACGAGCAGCACGCGCTTGCCCGCGTCCGCCATCGCCGCGCCCAGCGAGGCGACCGTCGTCGTCTTGGCCACGCCGCCCTTCTGATTGGCCACCGCCAGTATCCGGGTCTTACTCACAAGCGCCCGCCCCTCCTTGTTGCCGCGGTCACAGTGCCCATCCTGGCATGTTCGAACGCCGAGCGCTTCGGGCGACGCGTCCGGCATGGGCGTCCGGCAGAATCGGTCGGCATGGGCGTCTACAACCACCGGCTGGTCCTGCTGCGCCACGGCGAGACGCCGTGGTCCAAGTCCGGCCAGCACACGGGTCGTACGGATCTCGAGCTCACCGATCACGGCCGGGTCCAGGCCGAGCTCGCCGGCCGCGTCCTGCGAGAACTGAACCTCGCCGACCCGCTGGTGATCAGCAGCCCACGCATCCGGGCCCTGACCACGGCCAAGCTGGCCGGGCTGGCCATCGACGAGGTGTCTGGGCTGCTCGCCGAATGGGATTACGGTTCCTACGAGGGGCTGACGACCCCGCAGATCCGGGAATTCGACCCCGACTGGCTGGTGTGGACGCACGGATGCCCCGGCGGCGAGAGCGTGCAACAGGTCAGCGACCGCGCCGATGCGGCCGTCGCGCTGGCGCTTGGGCAGATGACCTCGCGCGACGTGGTTTTCGTGGGCCACAGCCATTTCTCGCGCTCGGTGATCACGCGCNCAAGGCGGCCACCGAGCTCATCGCCGAGCTGGAGGGCGACCGCGGTTTCTACGCCGGCGCGGTGGGCTGGTGCGACGCCGGCGGCGACGGCCACTGGGTGGTGTCCATCCGGTGTGCGCAGCTCTCGGCGGACCGCCGCACCGCCCTGGCGCGCGCCGGCGGGGGCATTGTCGCCGAATCCGACCCCGACGCCGAAGTCGCGGAAACCACAACGAAATTCGCCACCATCCTGAACGCGCTGGAGGTGGAGCAATGACGCAAAACATCCGCCGCGCCATACCGGCCGACGCCGCCGCTATCACTGGCATGATCCACGCCCTGGCCGAATTCGAACGCGCCGCGGAGCAATGCACCGTCACCGAAACACAAATTTCCGCAGCGCTTTTCGGTGATTCACCGGCCGTGCACGGACACGTCGCCGAAGTCGACGGCGAGATCGCGGCCATGGCGCTGTGGTTCGTCAACTTCTCCACCTGGGACGGTGTCGCCGGCATCTACCTCGAAGACCTGTTCGTGCGACCGGGTTTTCGCCGCCGCGGCCTGGCCCGTGCCCTGCTGGCGGCGCTGGCCGCCGAATGCCTCGACAACGGCTACACGCGGTTGTCGTGGGCGGTGCTGAACTGGAACGTCGACGCGATCGCGCTGTACGACGGTGTCGGCGCCGCGCCGCAGCGCGAGTGGACCACCTATCGGCTGTCCGGCCCGCCGTTGGCCGAACTGGCCGGACCGCCCTGATCGCGGCCGGCGGCCCAGCGCACGGCCGCCGGGGTGAACAGCAAGACCAGCACCGTGGCCGCCACCGCGCCCAGCGGGATGCCGAAGGCCGGCCGGTGCGATCCGACCGCGAGATACCACGCCACCGGGAGCAGCAGCAACTGGGTGAACACCCCCAGGCCGCGGCCCCAGCGCCTGCCGATCACCAGCGCGCGCCCGGCGGCGAGCACCACGCCACCGACCAGAACGAACCACAGCGCCGTGCCCTGGGGGTACCACCCGCTTGCGGGGGAGCCGTTGACCACCCGCTGGTCGGCGCCGGCGATGCCCCGGACCACCAGCGCCGCGGCCACGACCAGGGCGGCCAGGCCCTGCGCGGCCACGAGGAGCCCGGCGCCGCGCACGACCGACGGGGCGGGGGCGGGATTCACAACGCCAGCGTAGTCAGGCGCGCTTGCCCCAAAGCGGGGCCTTAACCGCCCCGCATAAGCTCGTGCATCATGCGCGCCGTGCTGATCGTGAACCCAACAGCCACTTCCACCACTCCAGCCGGTCGCGACCTGCTTGCCCACGCGCTCAAAAGCCGCCTGCAACTCAACGTCGAACACACCACCCATCGCGGGCACGGGGCCGAACTCGCCCAGCGGGCCGTTGACGACGGGGTCGACCTGGTCGTCGTGCACGGTGGTGACGGCACGGTCAGCGGGGTGGTGAACGGGATGCTGGGCCGCCCCGGGGCGGCGCCGACGCGACCGGTGCCCGCGCTCGCGGTGGTCCCCGGGGGGTCGGCGAACGTGCTGGCGCGGTCGCTGGGCATTTCGCCGGATCCGGTCGCCGCCACCAACCAGCTCATCCAGCTGCTCGACGACTACCGCCGCCACCCGGCGTGGCGCCGCATCAGCCTGATCGACTGCGGTGAGCGGTGGGCCGTGATCAACGCCGGGATGGGCGTCGATGCCGAGGTGGTCGCCGCGGTCGAAGCCCAGCGCAACAAGGGCGTCACGGTCAACGCGTTGCGGTATTGGCGCGTGGCGATACCCGTCACGGTGGGTTTCAGGCGCCGCGAACCCACCCTGACCGTCGAACTGGCCGGTCGCGATCCCATCCCCGGCGTGCACTTCGCCTGGGTCTCCAACACCAGCCCGTGGACCTATAGCAACAGCCGGCCGCTGGTGACCAACCCCGACTGCAGCTTCGAGTCGGGCCTCGGTGTGTTCGCGCTCACCGAGATGAAAGTGCTGCCCACGCTGAGACTGGTCGGCCAGCTCCTGGGCAAGGGGCCCAAGGGCAACCCCAAACAGCTGATCCGCGACGACGACGCCCCGTGCGTGCGGGTGACCGCCACCGGGGCCCCGGTGGCCAGCCAGTTCGACGGCGATTACCTCGGCCTGCGCGAATCGATGACGTTCAGGTCGGTTCCCGATGCGCTGGCGGTCGTCGCGCCCCCGGGCAAAAACTACCGTTGAGCTGGGAAAACGAATCGGCCCGGAAAATCGTTCGCGAGAAACGGCCCGTCAGTGTAGTACAACGGTGTAAGGGCCTGACTAAGAAATCATTGAAGTGAGATAGCCCACGAGCTTACTCACACTATTGACATCTGTTGAGCCTGTGAAACGATCGAAAGGTTGCATGCAGAAATTTATGGAGGGGTGCGGCCCCTTTTCTTGTGCACGCGTTAACAGCGAAGAAAAACGGCCGTGCGCCTTGCTGCGCACTCAGTGAGGAGTAATAACTTATGGATTGGCGCCACAAGGCGGTCTGTCGCGACGAGGACCCGGAGCTGTTCTTCCCGGTTGGGAACAGCGGCCCGGCGCTCGCGCAGATCGCTGACGCGAAACTGGTCTGCAATCGGTGCCCGGTGACCACGGAATGTCTTTCCTGGGCGCTGAACACCGGCCAGGACTCGGGCGTCTGGGGGGGCATGAGCGAAGACGAACGGCGCGCTCTCAAGCGTCGCAACGCCCGGACGAAGGCCCGCAGCGGAGTCTGACCCCAGATCGCTAACAGTGCGGCCCCGACCATCGTCGGGGCCGCACTGTTGCGTGGGCTACAACAGCAGCCGGGTCCGGCGGCCGATCGGCACCCGCAGCACCACGTCGGTGCCGCGGGCGGCGGCGTGCCGCATCCCCAGCGTGCCGTCCAGTTCCGCCGACACCAGGGTCCGCACGATCTGCAGGCCGAGGCTGTCGGAGGTCTCCAGGCTGAATCCGTCCGGCAGTCCGCGCCCGTCGTCGTGCACGACGACGTCGAGCCAGCGGGCCGAGCGCTCGGCGCGAATGGTCACCGAGCCTTCCTGGGCCGCCGGATCGAAAGCGTGCTCGATCGCGTTCTGGACGAGCTCGGTGATCACCATGATCAGGGCCGTCGCGCGGTCGGAGTCCAGCACGCCGAGGTCGCCGACCCGGTTGATCCGGATCGGCCGGTCCACCGAGGCGACGTCGTTCATGATCGGCAGGATCCGGTCGATGACCTCGTCGAGGTTCACCTGCTCGTCCACCGACATGGACAGCGCGTCGTGCACCAGGGCGATCGACGACACGCGGCGCACCGACTCGATCAGCGCTTCCCGCCCTTCGGCGTTGGCGGTGCGCCGCGCCTGCAGGCGCAGCAGCGCCGCCACCGTTTGCAGGTTGTTTTTCACCCGGTGGTGGATTTCGCGGATGGTGGCGTCCTTGGAGATCAGGGCGCGGTCGCGGCGCTTGACCTCGGTGATGTCGCGGATCAGCACCGCCGCCCCGGCGCTGGCGCCGTGCACCACCAGCGGCAGCGTTCGCAGCAACACCGTGGCGCCGCCGGCGTCGACCTCCATGCGCATGCTCCGGCCGCCCGCCAGCAGGTCCCGCACGTGCTCGGCCACTTCCTGCGCCTCGAACGGATCGGAGATCAGCGGCCGCGTCACGTCGACCAGATGGTGTCCCTCCAGCTCCGACGTCAGGCCCATCCGGTGGTAGGCCGACAACGCGTTGGGGCTGGCGTAGGCGACGACGCCGTCGACGTCGAGGCGGATGAAGCCGTCGCCCGCCCGTGGGGTGGAGCGCGACATCACGACGTCCCCGACGTCGGGGAAGGTGCCCTCCGCGAGCATGTGCACCAGATCGGTGGCGCAGTCGCGGTACGCGGTCTCGAGCTGGCCGGGGGTCCGGTCGGCCGCTTCCGCGGTCTGATGCCGCGTCACCACCGCCACCACGTGGCCGCCATAGCGCACCGGGGACGACTCGACGTGTTGGCCGGGCAGCTGCCACGAATGTTGTTGGCCCGCATCGCTTTCCCGCGGGGCGGCACCGGGCTGGAACGTCTCGTCGACGAGCGGCAGCCGGTCGGCGGCGACGACGGTCCCCACCGCATCGGTCTGCAGCACCGTGGGCGCGGTGTTCGGGCGGCACTGCGCCACGCACACCAGCACGCCGTCGTCGCGGCGAACCCACATCAGGTAGTCGGCGAAGGACAGGTCGGCCAGCAGCTGCCACTCCCCCACCACGGCGTGCAGGTGGTCCACCGCGTTGCCCGGCAGCATCGTGTGCTCGGCAAGCAGGTCACCGAGAGTGGACATCCAATCCTTAGCTGATCACGGCGATGAGGTCACCCGCCTGGATGACATCGCCCACCGCCACACTCACTTTGCTGACCGTGCCGTCGACCTCGGCGAGGACGGGGATCTCCATCTTCATCGACTCCAGCAGCACCACGATGTCGCCCTTACCGATCTGGTCACCCTCGTTGACAACAACCTCGAGCACGCTGGCCACGATCTCGGCGCGAACATCCTCCGCCATCTTCACCCCACTCGTCCGCATGCTGGTTGTCGCATCAAGGTCATGTATATCGAACCATAGGACCGGTTCCGACCGCGGGACGCGGGGCGTTACACCGCATGCGGCCGGCCGTGAGACACTGTGAGACAAGCTAACGGGCGCGCGGCGCCCTCTCTTGACGAAGAAATCACGGAGGATGACGATGGCCAAGCGTGGCCGGAAGAAGCGCGACCGCAAGTACAACAAGGCCAACCACGGCAAGCGGCCCAATTCCTAGGCCGATTCCGGGTAGGCGCTACTCGCCTCCGCGGATGATGGTGGTCCGGCGGATCTCCAGCCGGAGGCGTTCCTTCAGGCCCTCGGGGGCCTTGTCGCCTGTGCATTTCGTTGCGATCAGAGCCTTGAGCCGCTCCTCGATCCCGTAGTGCTGGAAGCAGCCGGGGCACGCCTCGAGATGCTGACGCAACCGCTCCTTGGCCTCGGGGGTGCACTCACCGTCGAGCAGGGTCCACACCTCGGCGATCACCTCGGCGCAGCCGAGGCCGTGGGAGTGGCTGTCGTCGGCGCGCGGGTCGGTGGGACCGGCGAACTCGCTCATGACGACACCTCCTCGTGCGCCTGCTGGCCGCGGTTGAAACCACGCTCCTTGGCCACGTCGGCCAGAAGGCCCCGCAGTTGACGTCTGCCGCGGTGCAGCCGTGACATTACCGTCCCGATCGGCGTATCCATGATCTCGGCGATTTCTTTGTACGGAAATCCCTCGACGTCGGCGTAGTAGACGGCCATCCGGAACTCCTCCGGCAACGCCTGCAGCGCCTCTTTGATCTCGTTGTCGGGCAGCGACTCCAGCGCCTCGACCTCCGCCGAACGCAAGCCCGTCGAGGAGTGCTCGGCGTTGGATGCCAGCTGCCAGTCGGTGATCTCCTCGGTCGGATATTCGGCCGGTTGCCGCTGCCTCTTGCGGTAGCTGTTGATGTACGTGTTCGTCAGGATCCGGTACAGCCACGCCTTGAGGTTGGTGCCGGCCCGAAACGAGCGGAATCCCGCGTAGGCCTTCACCATGGTCTCCTGCAGCAGGTCCTCCGCGTCGGCGGGGTTGCGCGTCATGCGGAGCGCGCCGCCGTACAGCTGGTCGAGCAGGGGAATCGCGTCGCGCTCGAAACGCGCGGTGAGTTCCTCGTCGGTTTCGGTTGGCGGTGCCGCTTCGGGAGCTTCTAAATCCCCTGCGCCGTCGGTATCGGCCATCTTGATTAACACGGTCCCTTCTGCAGCGGTGTCGCCGGGCGGCACCAGCAGCGCCGCCGGACGCTCAAGCAGGCACGTCGCCGTTGGCACCAGACTGCTCCTCCCAATCTAAAGGCTGCCCCCGACAGTGTCTGTCCTAGTCTGCCGGAGCCCGCCGCATCTGCATCAGAAACCGACTTCTTTAACAGCCGCGGGCGGCCGGCTATTTCCCGGGCCCAATCCGGCCGGTTCGGGTGTGGCGTTAATGTGACGCCATGTCCCTGAATGGCAAGACCATGTTCATTTCCGGTGCCAGCCGCGGTATCGGCCTGGCGATCGCCAAACGCGCCGCCCAGGACGGCGCCAACATCGCGCTGATCGCCAAGACCGCCGAGCCGCATCCGAAGCTGCCGGGCACGGTGTTCACCGCCACGAAGGAGCTCGAGGAGGCGGGCGGGCAGGCCCTGCCGATCGTCGGGGACGTCCGTGACCCGGACTCGGTCGAGTCCGCGGTGGCCAAGACCGTCGAGCAATTCGGCGGCATCGACATCTGCGTCAACAACGCGTCGGCGATCAACCTGGGCTCGATCACCGAGGTGCCGATGAAGCGGTTCGACCTGATGAACGGCATCCAGGTGCGAGGCACGTACGCGGTGTCGCAGGCCTGCATTCCCCATTTGAAGGGCCGGGAGAACCCGCACATCCTGACGCTGTCGCCGCCGGTGCTGCTCGGCAAGCAGTGGCTGAAGCCGACCGCCTACATGATGGCCAAGTTTGGAATGACGTTGTGCGCGTTGGGAATTGCCGAGGAGATGCGCGAGGCGGGCATCGCGTCGAACACGTTGTGGCCGCGCACCTTGGTGGCGACGGCCGCGGTGCAGAACCTGCTCGGCGGCGACGAGGCCATGGGCCGGGCCCGCAAGCCCGAGGTCTATTCCGACGCGGCCTACGTCATCCTCAACAAGCCGGCCCGCGAGTACACCGGCAACACGCTGCTGTGCGAGGACGTGCTGGTGGAGTCCGGCGTCACCGACCTGTCGGTGTACGACTGCATTCCCGGTTCGAAGCTCGGCGTCGACTTCTGGGTGGACGGCGTCAACCCGCCGGGATACACCGGGCCATAAGAGCGTGGTAGCCGCGGCCACGCCGGGCATCGCGGCGCTGCTACGGGCCGCCGTGCCGCACGAGGTCGTCAGGTTCTCCCACGATCCCCGCGAATCGTCGTTCGGGCTCGAGGCGGTGCGCGCGCTGGCCGATGCGCGCGGCGTGGCGCCGGAGCAGATCTACAAGACCCTGGTCATCGCGGTGCCCGACGGGCTGGCGGTCGCGGTGCTGCCGGCGCCGGCCCGGCTGTCGCTGAAGGCGGCCGCCGCCGCACTCGGGGTCGCCAAAGCAACCATGGCCGAACCGGCGGCCGCCGAGCGGGCCACCGGTTACGTAGTCGGCGCCATTTCGCCGTTCGGGCAGCGCCGGTCGCTGCCCACCGTCGTCGACGCCGGCGCGCTCGCCCGCGAGCGGGTCTACTGCAGCGCGGGCCGGCGCGGTTGGGACGTCGCGGTGTCACCCCGGGATCTGATCCGGCTGACGGGTGCGGTCACCGCGGACATCCAGGTCTGAGCACGTAGGCGGCAGGCGGAAATTCGCGGCGTAGCCGGAATTGACGGAATCTCGTCGAGCGGCGCCGCGATGGCGCCGTTGCCCGCGAACCGGCGCTCAACTGCTGCCGGGAATCCTCTTGGCTGGTCAGGCGAACGCGCTCTGGCCGGTGATGTGCCTGCCGACGATCAGGGACTGGATCTCGGCGGTTCCCTCGTAAGTGACCAGGGCCTCCATGTCGCACAGGTGACGCATGACATGGAAGTCGAGCGTGATGCCGTTGCCGCCCAACACGTCGCGCGCCAGTCGACATACGTTGCGGCCCTTGACGGTGCAGTAGTACTTGGCCAGCGCGGCCATCGTCTCCTCGACCTTGCCTTCATCGATGAGCCGGCCCATGCGGATGCTGTATAGCTGCATCGCGGTGAGGTCGGCGAGCATCTCCACCAGCATCGACTGGATCATCTGGGTCCTGGCGATGGGCCTGCCGAACTGCTTGCGCCGCAGGGCGTAGGTCAGCGCGATCTCGTAGGCCGCGACGGCGTGTCCGGTTGCGGCCCACGCGACGAAATTGCGGGTGCCGGCAAGCACCTTGCCAACGTCTTTGAAGCTGTTGCAGTTCTGCAGTCGGGCGTCTTCGGACACAAGACAATTGGTGAGGGTGATGTCCGCGTTTTGCACGATCCGCAGCGACATCTTGCCGCCGATCTTGGTCGCCGCGTAGCCGGGGTTGTCCCTCTCCACGACGAAAGCCTTGACTTGGTTGTCCGCGGTGTCGCGGGCATACACGACGATAAAGTCGCACCACACGGCGTTGCCCGGCCAACGCTTGCGGCCGTTGAGCACCCACTCGTCGCCATTCCGCTCGGCGGTGGCCTCGAGGATGACGGCGTCGGAGCCATGGTCGGGCTCGCTGAGCGCGAACGCGCCGATTTTCTCCATGCGTGCCATCGCCGGTAGGTAGCGCTGCCGCTGCTCCTCGGAACCGAGAATGTTGATCGACTGCATCGCCAGCCCGACATGTACGCCGAAGAACGTGGATATGCTGCCGTCGAGGCGGGACAGCTCGTAGTTGACGAGTCCGTTGGCGACCGCGGTCATCGGTGTGCACCCGCAGTCCCCCAGGTTGTAGTCGCCGACGGCGTTCAGCTCGGCGAGTTTCGGAATCAGCTCGAACGGGAATTCGGCGCGTTCCCAGTAGTCGTTGACGACCGGCAGGATTTCGGCCTCTCCGAACGCCCGGACCTTTGCCATGATCTCTTTCTCGTGGTCGGTCAGCTGATCCTTCATCAGGAAGTAGTCCGTCCCCCGGGCGCGGGCGATGTCCTCGACGAGCGAGGCTGTCGTCGGATCGGCGTCCTTGGCGCCTCGTGCCTCAAACGAGCTGAACTGTTCTGACATCGTCGTCATGGTCGTTCTCCCGGTTCGCTCAAAAATTGCTCGATGACGGGCGCGAGTTCTGCCGCGTTGTGCACCAGGTCGATGTGCCCGCCGGAATGCAGGTGCAGACGCGAGTGCGGCGCCAAAGCGTGCAGGATGCGCGCATTGACAACCGGGATGATCGGATCGTCGGTGCCCGCCACGATCAACGTCTCCTGCCGCACCGCGGGCAGCGCGAACAGGCTGGTCCAGACCGCACCCGCGAGCAGCTGGTGGAGGTAGCCGATCTTCGACCCGGCATGCAGCTGGTGCAAAAACAGTCGCGCGACGTCCTCACCGTGAGCCCGGACGGTGCCGCCGTAGAGTTCACCGGCAATGGATGCGGCGTAGTCCGGGTCCGAAAACCTGCGCGGAGTGGCCATTTTCGCCAGCACCCGCGGATGGGCGGGCACCATCAGCGCCCCGGTGCCCGTTGCCACCAGAATGAGACGCCGACATCGGCGCGGGTTCTGAAAGGCGAATTGTTGCGCAAGCGCCCCACCCCAGGACAGACCGAGCACATCCACCACGCCGATTCCCAGCTCGGTTAGTACGCGGCCCAGCACCCAGGCAAGATACGGGAACCCGTAGGGCACAAGGGATGTGGGCGATCCTCCGGTTCCCGGCACGTCGAATCTGACCACCGTGGTATCCGGATCGAGCTGCTCAACCAGAGGGTCGAGCACTTCCAGGCTTGCCCCGATGCCGTTGCACAGCACCAGCGGCACACCGGTTCCCCACCGCACGTTCACCCGGATCCGCTGCCCGCCGGTGGCGATATAGCACTCTTCGCCGAACAGACTCACCGGTAGCGCACGAAGACGTCGCCGCTCCCTGGTCGACTGACGCTGGTCGGCAGCCTTGGACTCCAATTTCGTCACTTTTCCATCACGTAACTGCCCGGGGCGGGACCCAGTGGCGGAAGCTGTTTCCCACCAAGCATCTTCGGGGCGTCGATCTCCGGGCCGCTGCGCTCGGCGAGCCAGGCCGTATAGTCCGGCCACCACGAATCCGCGTGCTTCTCGGCGGCATCCAGCCACTGTTGGGGATCCTCGACGTCGACTGGGCCGGTGCGGAAAGACGCCTTCGGGTTGCCGGGCGGGTTGACCAGCGCCGCGATATGACCGCTGGTGGACAACACGAAGCGGTTGTCCTTGCTGCCGAGCAGGCGTGCGCTGCGATAGGTCGCCTGCCACGGGCAGATGTGGTCGGCGACGCCGCCGACGATGTAGGCGTCGGAGCTGATCTTGGCCAGGTCGACGGGGCTGCCCAGCATGCTCACCCCGCCACGGGTGACCAGCGCGTTGCGCAGCCCCATCAGCACCAGGTCGCGGTGCAGCGCGGCGGCCATCCGGGTGGTGTCCGCGTTCCAGAACAACACGTCGAACGGCGCCGGCTTGCGGCCCTGCACGTAGTTGTTCACCACGTAACGCCACACCAGGTCCGTCGGACGCAGCCAGGCGAACATCTCCGCCATGTCGCGCCCGTCGAGGTAGCCCTTCCTGGCCGAAACTCGAATCGCCGCCTGCGCCGCCCGGTCGCTCATGGCCGCCGCCGCGAACCCGGCCCTGGTTTCATCCAGCACGGTTACCGCCAGGTTCAGGCCCGCGACCCGATTGCCCTCGCCGATTTCGGCCAAGTGAGCCGCCGTCATCGCAGCGAGGATGCCGCCCGAGCAGGTCGCCAACAGGTGGGCGCTGTCGGCCCCGGTGATTTTCTCCACCGCGTCCATCGCCTCCACTATCGCCGCGCCGTAGCTGTCGAAGCCCCAATCCCGGTGGCGGGCTTGCGGATTGCGCCACGAAATGACGAAGACCTGCTGGCCCTGCTGAACGAAGTACTCGATCATGCTGCGCCCGGGCGCGATATCCATGATGTAGAACTTGTTGATCACCGGCGGCACCATGAGCAACGGGATTGCGCGCACCTTGGGCGTCTGCGGGGCGTATTGAATCAATTCGAACACCGAGGTTTGCAGTACGACGGCGCCCTTGGTGATGGCCAGGTCCTCCCCGACCGCGTAGGCGTCGGGCTCGACCATCGCCGGCACCCGCGGTTTCGAAAGCATGTCCCGGGCAAAGGCTTTGGCACCGCGCACCGCGCTCAGACCCCCAGTGTCGATCAGCGCCTTCCAGCCGAGCGGACTGATCAGCGGGTTGTTGCTGGGCGCCAGGCCCTCGACAAAATTGTCGACGACGAACTGCATCTTCTCGTTGTCACGCCAATCCAAGTCGGCGTCGGCGAGCAAGCCATCAGCGGTCTCGGCGCCGGCCAGATAGCCCTGCATGATTCGGTGCAGCAGCGGATTGTCCTGCCACGCAGGATCGGCGAAGCGCTTGTCGGCGCGTGCCGGAACGCGGTGCGACTTGCCGGCGGCGATGCTGCCGAGTTCACGGGTCAGCGCGCCAACCCGGTCGGCCACCGCGCCAGGGTGCGCAGCGAGGTTGCCGGCGAACCGGGCCCAGGTGGCGTTGGGCATCATCCGGCTGGCGAATGGCTTTGTGGCGCTGGTGAGAAGCAGGTCGAGCGGCGCAGCCAGCTCGTCGACTTTGGTCGTGGGATCCTTCGGGGTTGCCATGGCTATCGTGTGCTTTCCGTCGTCGGAACGATGATTTCGCGCTTGAGAACCTTGCCGGTGGGGCCCTTGGGCAGGGCCTCGACGAGCCAGACCTGGCGCGGATACTTGTAGGCGGCCACCCGGGCCTTGACATACTCGCGCAGCTCGTCCGGGTGCACTTCCGCGTCCTTCTTGAGCGCGACAGCCGCGCCGACCTCCTCACCCAACGAGTCGTGCGGGATGCCGATGACCGCTGCTTCGGCGACGGCGGGGTGCTCGTAGAGCACTTCCTCGATCTCGCGGGGATAGACGTTGTAGCCGCCGCGGATGATCAGATCCTTGGTCCGGTCGACGATATAGAAGTAGCCGTCCTCGTCGACCCTTCCGACGTCACCGGTGGCCAGCCAACCGTCCGCTGTGATGGTGGCCTTGGTTGCGTCGGGCAGGTTCCAGTAGCCCTTCATCACGTTGTGGCCGCGGATCTGGATCTCGCCGGTATGCCCTTGGGGGACCTCGGCGCCGTCGAGGTCGACGACGCGCATCTGCACGCCTTCGATCGGGGTACCGATCGAGCCCACCTTGCGTTCCCGGTGCGGATGGTTGAACGCCGCGGCCGGGGAGCTCTCGGACAGCCCATAGCCCTCGAGAACGGTGCAGCCAAAGGCCTTTTCGAAGTCGGTAAGAACCTGCACCGGCATCGCCGCACCGCCGGACACGCAGACCCGCAACGTCCGCGCGGCCTCGGCGGCGGCCTCGTCCGCCACGCTCAGCAGCGCCGAATACATCGTGGGCACGCCTTCAAACACCGTGACGCCGTCGCGCTCGATCACCTCGATTGCCTTGCGCGGCTCGAACCGAGGGATGAGCGTCAACATCGCGCCGGCCAGCACCGCTCCGTTGAGGCCACAGGTCAGGCCGAACACGTGAAAGAGCGGCAAGCAGCCCATCACCACGTCGTCCGGCCCTGTTTCGACGAGAGTGTCGACGCCGACCTCGGCGTTGCGGCCCAGATTGCCGTGCGTGAGCATGGCGCCCTTGGGCTTGCCGGTGGTTCCGGAGGTGTGCAGGATGACCGCGACGTCGTCGGCGCCGCGCTCGACGGGAGCCGCTTGCTCGGGCAGGTCGGCGATCAGGTCCATCAGCCCGGCGTCGTCGACGATCCAGCATTGTGCGCCCACTTCGTCGGCACCGGCGCTGGCCTCGTCGGCGAAGGCGGGTGTCCCGAACAGTGCTTTGGCGCCGCTGTTGGACAGGTAGAAGTTCACCTCGCGTGCCTTGAGCAACGGGTTCATCGGGACCGCGACGGCGCCGCGATACATGATCCCGTAAAACGCAATGGCGAATGCGGGCGTGTTGGGCAGCATTATGCCCACCCGGTCGCCTGGCTCGACTCCGGCTTGCTCAAGCAGCGTCGCCACGCGCGAAGCTGCGGCGTGGAACTCAGCGAAGGAGAATTGCAGGTCGTCGCAGCGCAGCGCGACGCGGTCGGGGTGGCGGTCCATCGATGCAACAAGGTTTGCGCTGAGGGCGGTCATGAGGTGCCTCCGGGAAGTGCTTATAGTGCCTACTTCCAGGGTCGCCTCGGCGGCTTCGCGCCACAATGTTTGCCGAAACAACACTGACGCCGGTTCGCAGTGACCCGTCACATCGGGTGGCGCGCGGGCATAGGGTTTGGGGATATGAGCACGACAACACACCCTGTCGGCGACCGGCGCGGCGCCGCCCCCGACCCGCACATCGTCGCGCTCGGCAAACTGATGCTGGCCCGCGCGAGCAAATTGGGAATGGCGATGGCAGACCTGCTCTGCAGCGAGATCGACGCCTACCGGGACGGCAGCGTCGTCGCGAAAGGGGAAGTGGCCGAAAGTTGCGTGGCGAACGTGACGTTCATCTTCGACTCGCTCGCCGGGGACGGCGACGTCGACGTGTCGCCTGCCGAACGCACCGGCACCGCACGCGCGCTCGCCGGTGTGCCGCTGCCGGCAGTCATGACCGCATACCGGATCGGATTCCGATTCATGTGGGAGCAGACCCTCGCCGCTGCGCGCGCCGCGGCAATACCCACCGACTCGATCCTGGATGCGACCGCGCGGGTGTTCTTCGCACAAGACACCTTTACCCAGGCAATGGCCAGCGCATACCGCCAACAGCTGACCGCGCAGATTCTAGAGCGGGAGGAAGAACGATCGGCGTTGGTAGAAGCGTTGCTGGCCCACAGAATCACGGATAGTCAAAGCCTTTGGGAGGCAGCGGATTTGCTGCGGCTTCCCACGTCGGGACCCTATGTCGTGGTGGCAGCGGAGCTGCCCGCGATCGGAAAGCTGGGGTTGCCCACAATCGAGAACAAGCTGTCGATCCGCGACATCCGGTCGGCGTGGCGGCTGCTGCCGGACTTGCAGGTCGGCATCGTCCATCTGAGGGGCACCGCGACTGCACAAACCTTGGGCACCGTTGTCGGGGTGCTCCAGCACGCCGCGACCGCCCGAGTCGGCATCAGCCCGCCGTTCCACGAGCTGGCCGAGACCAGCGACGCGCTGCGGTTCGCCCGGCTGGCGGTCGCCGGAAAACCGTCGCCCGACTCGCTTGTCACCGTCTTCGACGACTCCACCCTCGCAGTCGCGGCCGTCAGCGCGCCGGAGGTCATGACGCGGATCAGGTCGTCGGTACTGGGGAGACTGATGGCGCTGCCGGCCGAGGAGCGCACGGTCTTGCTCGATACCTTCCAGGCTTGGCTGGAGGCGGGCGGCTCCGCCAACGACACCGCGGCGAAGATCTACTGCCATCCCAATACCGTCCGGCACCGTCTGCATCGCATCGAGGAGCTGGCCGGCCGATCACTCGCGCGGCCGAAGGACCTCGCGGAGCTGTGCCTGGCGTTCGAGGTCGATCGACGACTGCCCTAAGCGGTGGCCCCGAGGGATTCCGCCGCGTGTTTGGTCCGGTGGCGAACCTGGAGCGCGGTGATGACGTCGACGACGCCGATGGCGATCAGCCAGCAGCCGGCGACCAGGGTCAGGATCGCGATTGAGTCGAGCGGTGAGACGATCAGGACGGCGCCGCCGATGACGATGATCAACCCGGACAGCACCTGCCACCCGCGGCCGGGCAGGTGGTCGAACGACAGCGCCGCGGCAAGCAACGTCATCCCCCGGAATAGCCAGCTGACGCCGATCCAGATGCCTAAAAGCGTGACCGCCTCGAATTTGTCGCGGAAGCAGAAGAAACCCAGCACCAGCGACACAATGCCGGTGATGAAAGTCAGCACTCTCATCGCACCGCCGGCGTGCACACCGAAGGCGGCAAACACGTATCCGATTCCGGATACCACCAGGTAGATGCCGAACAGGACACCCGCCACGAACAGTGTCTTGCCTGGCCAGGCCAGCACGATGACACCCAGTGCCACCGCTAGGACACCGATGAGCAGAAGCACCTGCCACGCGCTGCGAGCAAGCTGCTGCAGTGGACCCTCGAAAACGGTCTGATTGCTGTGCGTCATGTGAACATCATTAGCCAAAATCGACATCAAAGAAATGTCCGCAGCGACACAATTCGGCATCGCGCACAGGTATCGCGAACAACGACGGGATGAAATCGAGGGTGTAGGGGCCCGATCGCGCTGTCATTGGGCCCTCCGACACCTCTTTGTTGCCGGAAGACAACGACGCGTCCCAAGTTGGTCGTTCGACGACATTCCCGCCCCGCGGCGGCGCCAGTACTTTTCTCGTCAAGCGCGGCGCCGCGCTTCAGCGAACCAGCTGATCTCGAATCCGATCACAGAGGTCGGATTACGCAGTGCCACAACCTATCCCAACATTCCGCCCGTCGGAGAAAAGTGAGCAAATCATGATCGCGAGCATCTTGGCCATCACCGCAATGCTTGTCCTCGTGCTGTTCCCGGTGTTGGTCCCGGCCATCATCACCGCCGGCCACGCCATCCTGGGGACCAACCGGCCGGCTCGGACGGCCGGCTACCCGCAGGCCGCCGCCGCATGACCTGCGCCGGCACCATCCCGGGGCCCGCCACCACAGGTGGGGCCCCGATTTTATTTCGCCTGCAGCACCGCGCTGCCGTACCAGTGACAGGCCAGCAACGCGACCTCGACGTCGAGCCGGTCGGCGCCGATCTCCCGGCCACGCCGGGCGACGGCGCGGCCGACCCGGTACTTGACCGAGTTCGAGTGCATGTTGAGTTCCTCGGCGGCGATCTTGTAGCTGGAACCGCAGCCCAAGAAGACCCGCAACGTCTTCCGTAACCGCGCGTCGTTCTCGGTGTCGCTCGCAAGGTCGCCGAGCACGGTGACCACCCAGCCCCGGGTCGCGGCCACATCGCCGCCCAGCCGCGCCACGATGGACAAGCCGGGGTCTCCGGCGGCGATGATCATCGGAACCGGAGGATCCGGGCGCCCGGCGACGACCGCGACGCCGCGGGCCTCGAGCGCCTCCCGGTGCGACCGGCGGAAGCCGTCGACGCCGGCGTGCAACGTCCCGATCGCCAGGCCCGGCGCATCCGGGCGGGTCAGCGTGAAGCGGCGGGCCTTCGCGACGACGTCCGCGGCGGCGGCGACGGCGGCCCGGTAGGGCAGCCATCCCCACGCGCAGCTTTGGTCGGCGGGCACGAACAGGGGCGCCGCATCGGCGCCGACCGCGTCGGCCAGATCGCGCAGAAACCGTTGCAGCCGGCCGAGTTCGTCACCCGCGCCGCCCTGCTCCGGGTACCACATCACCAGCCCCAGGTGGTGCCACCGCAGCGGATAACGGATCGCCGTGGTGGCCGCATCGGCGTCAATCGCCTTGCCGGCGGCCAAAACCTCACGCACCCGCAGGGCCCGGAGGCTGTTCTGGTTCTCCAGCCAGCGTTCGCGTTCGTCCTCGTAGACCGCGACGACCTGCTGCGACATCCAGTCGATGTAGCCGAACATCGCGGCGCTCATCGCCTCGATCACCGATACCCGCATCCCGTCCGGGATTTCGACGCCGTGCAGTTCGGCGAAGATCAGCTCGTTCATCCGGCGCTGACCCAGCCGGTAGGCGCGCACCAGCGCGTTGACCGGCACCCCGTGCTGCGCGAGGCGACGCGCGTACTCCAGCGCCGCGGTGGGCGCCTCGACGCGCTCGACGGCGATGTCGTAGCGCAGGGCGTGCAGCATGGTGTCGACGTTTCCCTCGACGCTGGCGCCGAGCAGCTCCATGATCCGCGCCTCCCGGGGAAGATCCGGGATCTGGGCCTCGAGGGCACGATGAATCTCCGACGTCACGTCGGCCAGCCTGGCGTGTAGTCGCCCGGCGACCTCGGCGACGCATCCCCGCACCCCGGCCCCGGCCTGCGGGGCAGCGAGCTGCGATTTCCTCACCCCAATGACGTTAGACGCCGGCGTTGTCTTCTGGCGATAACTGTGGCCCGCGGCTTTGTCGATTCGCGACTGTGTCGGGGCGCCCATCGCGCCTAGCGTTGCCGCCACGCTCGCTCGCGACGCCCGAAGGAGCCAACGAAATGGGATTCACACAACCGGTTCTCGCCGCCGTCGACCCGGACACCTTTTTGCAGAAGCCGCTGACGGAGCGGATGCGCATCCTCACCCTCGACTGGGGCGAAAGGGGCTTCGGCTCACCGAAAATGGTGCACACCATCTACGTCGTGAAGTTGGTCGTGTTCTTCGCAATCGGCGGCATCACCGTCGCGACGGCGACGTCGGGGCTGCCCGCGTTCTGGCACGTGTCCGAGTGGTGGAACCAGCCCATCGTCTACCAGAAGGTCATCCTGTGGACCGTGCTGCTGGAGGCGATCGGCGTGGCCGGCTCGTGGGGTCCGCTGGCCGGCAAGGTCAAGCCGATGACCGGCGGCATCCTGTTCTGGGCCCGGCCGGGCACCATCCGGCTGCGGCCGTGGAAGTGGGTGCCGTTCACCGGCGGCGACCGGCGGACCTGGTTCGACATCGGGGTATACCTGGCGCTGCTGGCCAGCCTGGCCGTCGCCCTGCTGTCGCCGGGGGTGCACAGCGACTCGCTGTCAAAGGCCTTGCCGCACAACGTGTCCGGGCTGATTGACCCCGCATTGCTCCTCGCGCCGATCGCCCTGCTGGTGCTCATCGGCCTGCGAGACAAGACCATCTTCCTGGCCGCCCGCGGAGAACAGTATCTGCCGGTGATGGTCGTCTTCGCCGTGTTGCCGTACTCGAATTTCACCAACATGATTGTCGCTTTGAAGATGGTGATCGTACTGGTGTGGGTCGGCGCCGGCTTCTCGAAGTTCGGTAAGCACTTCGCCAACGTCATTCCGCCCATGGTCAGCAACACGATATTCGCGCCCAAATCGGTGCGGCGTGCGCACTACCGCCAATTCGGGCGCGACATGCGGCCGTCGCAATTGGCGGATTTCATGGCACACGTCAACGGCACCACGGTGGAGGTCATCGCTCCCCTGACCCTGTTCTTCTCGACGAACAGGTGGCTGACGCTGGCCGCGGCGCTGCTGATGGTGGGGTTCCACCTGTTCATCATTTCCACGTTCCCGCTGGCGGTGCCGCTGGAATGGAACGTCGTCTTCGCCTACAGCGCGGTCTTTCTGTTCCTGGGCTTCCCGAACTGGAACGGGTACGCCCCGTGGAACATGACGTCGCCGTGGCTGGCGCTCGTCATCGCCGTGGGGTTGCTGTTCTACCCGGTGCTGGGCAACCTGCGGCCCGATAAGGTGTCGTTCCTGCCCGCGATGCGGCAGTACGCGGGCAACTGGGCTTCGGCGTTGTGGGCCTTCGCGCCCGGTGCCGAGCGGAAGCTGAACCGGGTCACCCGCACGGCGTCCAACCAGATCGACCAGTTCGTCGCGGCGGGCTACGAACCCACGTGGGCCGAGATCACCCTGCAGAAGACGATCGCCTGGCGCAGCATGCACAGCCAGGGGCGCGGCCTGTTCTCGCTGCTGTTGACGCACCTGCCCGATGTCGACACGCGCACCGTGCGCGAGGGTGAGTTCGTGTGCAATTCCCTGATCGGCTTCAACTTCGGCGACGGTCACCTGCACAATGAAGACTTGATCAAGGCCATGCAGAGCGAAGCCGCGTTTGAGCCGGGCGAATGCGTCATCGCCTGGGTGGAGTCGGAGGCATTTGGCAGCGGCGTTCAGCACTACCAGCTGATCGACGCCGCGCTCGGGGTCATCGAACGCGGGACCTGGAAGGTGGCCGACGCCGTCGCCGAGCAGCCCTGGCTGCCCAACGGCCCCATCCCGACGCAGGTCGGCTGGACGCTGCGCGGAGCGGTGGCATGAGCACCGCGCTGGTGGTGGGGGGTGGGCCCAACGGGCTGGCCGCCGCCATCTGCCTGGCCGCCGAGGGCGTGCAGGTCACGGTGCTCGATGCCGCCGACGAGGTGGGCGGCGGCGCCCGCAGCTTCGAGGCGATCGTCCCGGGCCTGCTGCACGACCACTGCTCGGCGATCCACCCGATGGCCGTCGGATCGCAGTTCCTGAGCCGCTTCGACCTGCAGCGGTACGGCCTGACTTGGCGCTGGCCGGAGGTCGATTGCGTCCACCCCCTCGACGGCGGCGGCGCCGGGGTGCTGCACCGCTCGGTCGACGAGACCGCGGCCGGCCTCGGGCGCGACGGGTCGCGGTGGCGGCTGGCGTTCGGCTACTCGGCCGCCCGGTTCGACGCCTTGAGCGACGACATCATGGGGCCGCTGCTGCGGCTGCCGGATCATCCGCTGATACTGGCCCGATTCGGTGCGCCCACCTTGCTTCCCGGGTCGACGTTCGCGCGGCTGTTTCGCACCGAAGCGGGCCGGGCGTTGTTCGGAGGTGTTGCGGCACATGCCTTCCGGCCATTGCATTATCCGATGACGTCCGCGATCGGGATGGGCATCATCGCCGCGGGCCACCGGCACGGCTGGGCGGTGGCCGAAGGGGGATCGCAGTCCATCACCAACGCGATGGTGGCGCTGCTCACCGACCTGGGCGGCAAGATCGAGACCGGCGTGCGGGTCAGGGCGGCCTCGCAGCTGCCACCCGCGGATGTCACGATGTTCGACCTGGCGCCGGAGGCGGTCGCCGGGATCCTGGCAAATCGCTTGCCGCCCCGTGTTTCCCGCGCCTTCACGAGCTTCCGCCGCGGCCCCGGCGCGTTCAAGGTGGACTTCGCGGTCGAGGGCGGCGTGCCCTGGGCGAACCCGGACGCGCACCGGGCCGGCACGGTGCACGTGGCCGGGACCTACGCCGAACTGGCCGCGACCGAGCGCGAGATCCACGCCGGACGGATGCCGGAGCGGCCTTTCGTGCTGGTCGGTCAGCAGTATCTGGCCGATCCGCAACGCTCCGTGGGCGATACGCACCCGGTGTGGACCTATGCGCACGTCCCCCACGGCTACGCCGGCGACGCCACCGAGGCGGTCGTCGCCCAGATCGAGCGGTTCGCCCCCGGTTTCGCCGAACGCGTCGTCGGCCGGGCGGTTCGCTCCACGGCGCAGCTGGCCACCTACAACCCCAACTACGACGGCGGCGACATCATGACCGGCGCCAAGGACATCCGCCAGCTCACCTTCGGACCGCGAATAACGTTATCCCCATACAGTATTGGTGTTCCCGGCATGTACATCTGCTCGGCGGCCACCCCTCCCGGGCCGGGTGCCCACGGCATGTGCGGCGCCAACGCCGCCCGGCTGGCGCTTGCCGAACTGGCCCGGCGGGCATGACACAGGCCTTGTGCGAGTGTAGTCAAGTGACTACACTCGCACTACCGCGTGGTTACACGCAGCACCACAGGAGGATTGGATCGAAATGAAGCGATTCGTCGCCGCCAGCGCGCTGGCACTCGCGGGCTTGATGACCACCGGCGTAGGCGTCAGCACGGCGGACACCATTCAGACCGAGGGCAGCTACCCGACTCATGAGGCCTGTCAAAATGCCGGGCCGGGAGTAAAGGCTGCGACGCCGGGCAACTGGAACAACTTCTGGTGCGTCCCGGACCGCACGGCCGCCGGCCAGTGGCGGCTGGTGCTCAGCAACTGAGCGCGGCGTCAATACGTGTAGAACCCCTGGCCGGTCTTGACGCCGAGCCGGCCGGCATCGACATGGCTCCGCAACAGCTCGCGCACGTGTTCCGGTAGCTGCGGGAACTCTTCGGCGTAGTGGTTTTCGATGTCCAGCACCACGTCGAGCCCGACCATGTCCATCATCTGAAACGGCCCGGCCGGCACGCCCCAGTTGACCTTGAACATCCCGTCGACGTCCTCGGGGCGGGCGATGCCCTCGGCGACCACGGCCAGCGACTCGCGCTTGATGGCCGCCCAGATCCGATTGAAGATGAAGCCGGTGCATTCCTTGCGCGCCTCGAAGGGAAAGACGCCGAACTCCGGCAGCACCCTCAGCAGCGTGTCGAGCAGCCCGCGGTCGGTCTGGCCGTCGGACATCAGGTCGACGGCGTTGGCCTCCGGCGGCATATAGAAGTGCGTGTTGCAAAGTCGCGTCTTGTCCCGCACGCTGTCGGCCATCAGGCGCGACGGGTACGACGACGAATTGGTGCCAAAGATGGTGTCGGGCGGCGCCGCGTGGTCGATCTGGTCCCACGTCGCTTTTTTGATCTCGAGCTTCTCCGGGACGGATTCGACGACGAGCCAGGCGTCGTCCAATGCCTCTTCCAGCGATCCCGCGCCGATCGCACCACCCACGTCACCAAAACCCCGCTGCGCCAACACCTTCGGCAGCGTCTCCAGCACGTACCGGATCGCCGAGTTGCGCTGTTCGGCACGGGGCGCGAAGATCCGCACGGTTCCTCCGCGGCTGGCGAACATCAGCGCTATGCGGCGGCCCAGCGTTCCCGCCCCGATCACCGCGGCCGGGCGGTTCTGGATGTCCTCGAACGTGTAGGTGTACGTGCCAGTCACACTCGGATCCTAAGTCCCGCCCGCGCGCAAAAATCCGTCGCCGAACCACAAAGATGCCCTGAATCTTGTCCCAGGCGCACAGATTCAAATCACTTGGGCCACTGTGGTTTCAGTGGTCACAACGCGGCCGTTTTTGTCGGAGGGCTTGGTTAGTTTGGCGGCATGGCTGGCAACGGTGTGGATCGCGAGGCGCTGTCGGCCGCGCTGGACACCCTGGACGCCGCCTTCGAGACGGTGGCCCAGTTCGATTGTCAGGCATTGACCACCCCTGAGCACCTGCGGTTGCTGGAGCGCGTCGGGCGGTGGCGCCGTCGCCTGCCGGCCTTGGAGCATCCGGTGATCAATGCGCTGCGCCGCCAGGCCACCCCCGCCGAGTTAGGCGGCAAGCTCGAGCACGCGATCGCCGAGGCCACCCTGATCGGCAGCCGCGAGGCCGCCCGGCGCATCGCCGAGGCCGCCGATCTGGGCCCGCGCCACGGCCTGACCGGCCAACCGATGCCGGCGCTGCTGGGCGCCTCCGCCGCGGCCCAACGCCAGGGCACCCTGGGCCCCGGTCAGGTCGCGGTGATCCGCAAGTTCTTCAAGGAGCTGCCCGGCTGGATCGACACGGCCACCCGCGAGCAAGTCGAAGCGCTGCTGGCCGCCCAGGGCACCCAGTTTCGGCCCGAACAACTCGCCGCCCTCGCCGCCACCTTGGCCGAGTGCCTCAACCCCGACGGCACCTACACCGATGAGGACCGCGCCCGCGCCCGCGCACTGGTGCTGGGCAACCAGCAAGCCGACGGCATGTCGGAACTGCGCGCGATGATCACCCCCGAACTGCGCGCCACCATCGAGGCCGTCATGGCCAAACTGGCCGCCCCCGGCATGTGCAACCCCGAGGACGACACCGCGTGCGTGGATGGCGCGCCCACCCAAGAGGCCATCGACAACGACTCGCGCAGCCAAGCCCAGCGCCAACACGACGCCATCAACACCGCGCTGCGCGCCCTGTTGATGTCGGGGAAGCTGGGCCAGCACAACGGGCTGCCCACCTCGATCGTCGTCACCACCACGCTGGCCGAACTCGAAGCCGCCGCGGGCAAGGGCCTGACCGGCGGGGGCACCATCTTGCCCATGAGCGACGTGATCCGCCAGGCCCGCCACGCCCGCCACTATCTGGCGATCTTCGACCAGGGCAAAGCGCTGGCGCTCTATCACACCAAACGCGTGGCCTCCCCGGCCCAACGACTCGTGCTCTACGCCAAAGACCGCGGCTGCAGCGCCCCGGGCTGCACCGTGCCCGGCTACTACTGCGAAGTCCACCACGTCATCGGCTACGCCGTGTGCCGCGCCACCGACATCAACAACCTCACCCTCGGGTGCGGCACCCAACACCGCATCATCCAACCCGGCGGCTGGAGC
Source organism: Mycobacterium interjectum (assembly GCF_900078675.2). Taxonomy (GTDB): domain Bacteria; phylum Actinomycetota; class Actinomycetes; order Mycobacteriales; family Mycobacteriaceae; genus Mycobacterium; species Mycobacterium interjectum. The sequence continues at coordinate 498,987 of NZ_LT546236.1, read as the reverse complement.
ACCCGCAAAAACACCCACGGCGACACCGAATGGATCCCACCACCCCATCTAGACCGCGGCCAACCCCGCACCAACACCTACTGGCATCCCGAAAAACTCCTCCACCCCGACGACGACGACGAAGGCGAGAGTCCCGGCGCGGCATAGCGATCCGCGCTACAGCAGCTTCATCTGCTCCGATTGCTCTTCCACCGGTTCGAGCAGCTCCGGGCCGTTGTTGCGCACGTTATTGACCAGGGTCGACACCTCGCGCATGCGGATGCCGTGCACGTCGGGCGCGCGGCTGAGCAGCTTTTCATCGACCGGGGCGTCCGGGTTCAGCCAGCGGTCCCAGTCCCGTTCCGGCACCACCAGCGGCATCCGGTCGTGGACCTCGGCGAGCTCCCCGGGGGCGTCGGTGGTGATGATCGTGCAACTCAGCAGCGGCGCGGCGTCCTTCTGGTCTTTGGGCTTCCACACCGACCAGAGCCCGGCCATGAACAGCGGCTCGCCATCCTCGCGGTATATGAAGTACGGCGTCTTGCGGGACTTCTTGCCGTCCCGGTCGGGATTGACGCGCCATTCGTAGTAGCCGTCCATCGGTATCAGGCAGCGCTTGGACTTGGCGCTCGACCGGAAGGCGGGCGAGCTGGTGACCTTGTCGGCGCGGGCGTTGATCAGCAGCGGGCCCTTGCCCTCCGGCGTCCCGTCGGCGCCGGCTTTGGCCCAGGGCGGGATCAGGCCCCAGCGCATGAGCCGGACGCGGCGGGTTGGGTCGTCGTCGGGCTCGGTATGCCGGGTGACGACGGTCGCGATGGTCGAGGTCGGCGCCACGTTGAAGTTCGGCGCATCGGCGTTGGGGACGGTGCCGGTCGCCTCGTCGATCGCCTTGATCTTCTCTGCCAGCTTCGCCGGATCCGTAGTGACCGCAAACCGCCCACACATGACTCCCATAGTGGCAGAGCCACACACTCCTATTGGTTGCAGAACGCGGCGACAGGCGATGATGTACCGGTGACCACGTGGAGCGCCCCGCACGCCACCGCACCGGTGCACGCGACGGTGACCGTTCCGGGCTCGAAGTCGCAGACCAACCGGGCACTGGTGCTGGCCGGGCTGGCGGCAGCGCAGGGGCACGGCGCCTCGACCCTCAGCGGGGCGCTGCGCAGCCGGGACACCGACCTGATGATCGGGGCCCTGCGCACCCTGGGCCTGCGAGTCGACGGGGCCGGATCCGACCTAACGGTCAGCGGCCGGATCTCCCCCGAACCCGACGCCACGGTGGACTGCGGCCTGGCCGGAACCGTTTTGCGGTTCGTCCCGCCGCTGGCGGCGCTGGCCGACGCGGTGGTGGAGTTCGACGGCGACGAGCAGGCCCGGGCCCGGCCCATCGCGCCGCTGCTGGACGCGCTGCGCGGCCTGGGGGTCAAGGTCGACGGGAGCGGACTCCCGTTCCGGGTTCGGGGCGACGGATCGGTCGCCGGCGGCACCGTGGCCATCGACGCGTCGGCGTCGTCGCAGTTCGTGTCCGGCCTGCTGTTGTGCGCCGCGTCGTTCACGCAGGGTTTGACCGTCCAGCACACCGGATCGCAGCTGCCGTCGGCGCCGCACATCGCGATGACGACGGTCATGCTGCGGCAGGCCGGGGTCGACGTCGACGACTCCGTCCCGAACCGCTGGCGCGTGCGTGCCGGCGCGGTCGCGGCCCGGCACTGGGAGGTCGAGCCGGATCTGACCAACGCCGTCCCGTTTTTGGCGGCGGCCGTGGTGACCGGCGGGTCGGTGCGCATCACCGGCTGGCCCGCGGTGAGCGTGCAGCCCGCCGACAACATCCTGGGCGTCCTGGACAAGCTGAACGCGGTTGTGAGGCAAACCGATTCGTCCCTGGAAGTCCAGGGGTCGGTCCACTACCCGGGCTTCGACGTCGACCTGCGCGCCGTCGGCGAGCTGACGCCGTCGGTGGCAGCGCTGGCCGCGCTGGCCACCCCCGGCTCGGTGTCGCGGCTGACCGGCATCGCCCACCTGCGGGGCCACGAGACCGATCGGCTCGCCGCGCTGAGCGCCGAGATCAACCGCCTCGGCGGCGACTGCGCCGAAACGCCCGACGGCCTGGTGATCACCGCGACGCCGCTGCGGCCCGGCAGGTGGCGCGCGTACGCCGACCACCGGATGGCGATGGCCGGCGCGATCGTGGGGCTGCGGGTCGCCGGGGTCGAGGTGGACGACATCGGCGCGACCGGCAAGACGCTGCCGGAGTTTCCGCAGCTGTGGGCCCGCATGCTGGAGCCCGGCATGTGAGGCCGGGCGACTACGACGAGTCCGACGTCAAGGTCCGTTCGGGCCGGGGCTCGCGACCGCGCACAAAGCCCCGCCCCGAGCACGCCGACGCCGAGTCCGCCATGGTGGTCAGCGTCGACCGCGGTCGCTGGGGGTGCGTGCTGGGCGGCCGGCCCGAGCGCCGGGTCACGGCCATGCGGGCCCGCGAGCTGGGCCGCACCCCGATCGTCGTCGGCGACGACGTGGACATCGTCGGCGACCTGTCCGGGCGGACGGACACGCTGGCCCGCATCGTGCGCCGTGGCGAGCGGCGAACGGTGTTGCGGCGCACCGCCGATGACACCGATCCCACCGAGCGGGTGGTGGTCGCCAACGCCGACCAGCTGCTGATCGTGGTGGCGCTGGCCGACCCGCCGCCGCGCACCGGGCTGGTCGACCGGGCGCTGATCGCCGCCTATGCCGGCGGCCTGGCGCCCATCCTGTGCTTGACCAAGACCGACCTCGCTGCGCCGGAGCCGTTCGCCGAGCAGTTCGTGGACCTCGACCTGACGGTGGTCGCCGCCGGCGTGGACGATCCGCTGCTCGCGGTGGCCGACCTGCTGGCCGGCAAGATCACGGTGCTGCTGGGCCATTCCGGAGTCGGCAAGTCGACTTTGGTGAATCGCCTTGTGCCCGAGGCGGATCGGGCCGTCGGCGAGGTGACCGACATGGGCCGGGGCCGGCACACGTCGACACAGTCGGTGGCGCTGCCGCTCGCGGGTTCCGGGTGGGTGGTCGACACCCCGGGCATCCGCTCGTTCGNCGCGTCGCCGCGGCGCGCCGGCTGCTCGCGGCGCTCCGGGAAAGCTGACCAGCCGGGCGAGCGTGCGTGTCGGTCCGGCGACACGCCGGAAATGGCGTAGATCTGCGCACCCTCGCCGACCGACGCGGCTTGGGGGCTCAGCCAGACTTGGCCAGCCGCATGCCGAGCTCGCCGGGCGGCACCAGATGCCCCTCGGTGCAGCGGATTTCGACGCCGGCCTCGGCGCCGCAGCCCAGGTGGGTGAGCCGCAGGCGGTTGCGGCCGGGCAGATGGCGCCGGCCCCACTCGAACATCGACCAGACCACCGGCATGAAATCGACACCGGCCCGCGTGAGCACGTACTCCTCGCGGCCGCGCTGTCCGGGCTCGCGGTAGGGCCGCCGCTCCAGCAGGCCCAGATCCACGAGTTCGGCCAGCCGCGCCGACGTGGCCGCCTTGGTGATGCCGATCCGGCGCGCGAAGTCGTCGAACCGGGTGGTGCCGTAGTAGGCCTCGCGCATGATCAGCATCGCGGACTTGGTGCCGACCACCGCCATGGTCTTCTCGATCGCGCACTCACCGACCGCTGACCACTTCTCCCGGTCCGCCAGGGCGCCCTGCAGAAATGTCATGTACATCACCTCCCGGTCTGGGTTGATTTTAGTGTACCTAGATGTTTTACCTGGGTACAGCGAGTAATACTTAGCTCGAGGCTCAAGGAGGAGTCATGACCGGTTACCAGGGCCGCGACGCCGTCATCGTCGGTGCCGTCCGCACCCCGATCGGGAAGGGCAAGGCCAGCGGCGCCCTGCACGACGTGCTGCCCGCCGACCTGCTGGCCCACAGCCTGCGCGAACTGGTGGCCCGCACCGGCGTCGACCCCGCGCAGCTCGACGACGTCATCGCCGGCGCCGTCACCCAGGTCGGCGACCAGGCGGTCAACATCGCGCGCAACGCGCTGCTCGGGGCCGGGTTCCCCGAGTCGGTCCCCGGCGTCACGATCGACCGGCAGTGCGGCAGCAGCCAGCAGGCCATCAGCTTCGCCGCCCAGGGCGTCCTCGCCGGCGCCTACGACCTCGTCGTCGCGGGCGGTGTGGAGTCGATGGGCCGCGTCCCGATGGGGACCTCGGTGCTGCCGGGCTCCAACCCGTTCGGCGAGGACATGGCGCGCCGCTACCCCGACGGCCTGGTGCCACAGGGCATCAGCGCCGAACTGATCGCCGCCAAGTGGGGCTTTTCCCGCACCCAGCTCGACGAGTTCTCGGCCGGCAGCCACGACAAGGCCGCCCGCGCCACCAAGGACGGGCTCTTCGACAACGAGCTGATCCCGATCGCCGGGCTGAGCACCGACGAGATCATCCGGCCGGGCACGACGGTGCAGACGCTGGCCGGACTGCAGCCGTCGTTCTACAGCGAGGCCGCCAAAGAGCGCTTCCCGCAGATCAATTGGTCGATCACGGCCGGCAACTCCTCGCCGCTGTCCGACGGCAGCGCCGCCGTCCTGATCACCACGAGCGAGGCCGCCAAGAGGCTCGGTCTGCGCCCGCTGGCGCGGATCCACACCACGACCGTGGTGGGCTCCGACCCGCTCTACATGCTGACCGGGGTCATCCCGGCCACCGAGAAGGTGTTGCGCCGCGCCGGGCTGACGCTGGCCGACATCGACCTGTTCGAGGTCAACGAGGCGTTCGCGCCCGTCGTCCTCGCGTGGGCGCAGGACACCGGCGCGGACCTGGCCAAGACCAACGTCAACGGCGGCGCCATCGCGATCGGACATCCGTTGGGCGCCAGCGGCGCCCGCATCATGACCACACTGGTCAACGCGCTCGAACAGCGCGGCGGGCGCTACGGGCTGCAGACGATGTGCGAGGGCGGCGGCATGGCCAACGCCACCATCATCGAGCGGCTGGGCTAACTCCGAGTCGGCGATACAAAGGCCGCTGCCTCGCGAGCCACGGGTACAGTCGGCGCTTACGCTTGCGTGCCCTTTACCGAGTCCTATTGCACACGTATCGTTCCGACTTGGCAGCAACCGTCGGCTTAATGGCGTGTCAGGCGCTTCGGCGTTCGAGGACTTCGTCGCGTTGCGGTGATCAGGGAGGCTAGCTGGAAGTTGGGCGGGCCAAGTGACTGATGTCGTCATCGCCGGGGCTGGTCCGGATGGATTGATGCTGGCCTGCGAACTGGGATTGGCCGGGGTCCGGCCGGTGATGTTGGACCCGGCACCCGGCCCCAATCCCAGCGCGCGCGCCAACCGCATCGTGGGCCAAGCGGCTCGAATCCTTGATCACCGAGGTCTCTACGGTGCACTCACCGGGTCAGCGGAACCGCCCCGGCCCGCGGAGCGCGCGATGTTCGCGGGCTTTCCCTTGGAGCTCGCCGCAGTGCCGGACTCCCAACTTTTCGTCGTCCCGATTCAACAGCACGGGCTTGTTCAAGTGCTTACCGAACGGGCCGACGAATACGGCGTGGACATTCGTTGGGGTCACGCTTTGACCGGTTTCGACCAACACGAAGACCGCGTCACGGTGCATGTCACCGGGCCGGACGGCGCCTACGACATGACCGCCAAGTACTTGGTCGGCGCCGACGGCGGCCACAGCAAAACGCGCCACCTCGCCGGCATTGAGTTTCCCGGAATGTCTTCCTACGACTTGGTTGTCCGGATCGGCTTCGACGTGCTGCCGCCCGACAAGTGGCTTGAACCGGTCAGCGACTCACCCGAATCCAATCACCTTCCACCCCAGCGGTATTACCGGACCGACCGAGGTGTGTTCGCATGCGGTGCGATGGGAAGCCGTGTGGCGGTGATGACCTACGAACTGGACATCGCGGCCCGCGAACAGCGCAGCGAGGAAAGAGCTGATGAGCCATCCATGAGCTTGGCCGAGCTGGAGGCCAGCGCCGAGCGTGTGCTCGGCTCCGACGTGCCGCTGCGGCGGACATCGCCTGACACACCACTTGATCTGCGTCGGTTCTTCGGCATCAACTCGAGGATCGCTTCCCGATACCAGGTAGGCAGGGTGATGCTGGTCGGCGACGCCGCGCACGTCCACTCGCCCATCGGCGGACCGGGTCTCAACTTGAGTTTGCAAGACGGGGTCAACCTCGGCTGGAAGATGGCGGCGGTTGTCAGTGGGCGCGCGCCGCCCGCATTGCTCGCCACTTACGAGATCGAGCGTCGGCCCGCCGCCGAGCGGCTTATCATGCAAAGCCGGGTCCAGTTGGCTCTGTTTCGACCGGGACTTGAAGTCACGGCGCAACGCGAACTCTTCTCCGAAATGCTCACCGACTGCAATAACGTTAGCCGGATCAGCGACCTGCTCTCGGGCGCGGACAACCGCTACACGATGGGCACTCTTGGCGCCAGTGCGCATCCGCTCGTTGGACGCTGGGTGCCCGACTTCGCTGTTGCGGGCACCAGCACAACCCAACGCATCGCGGAGCTAGGACGTGTCTCCCATATGGCGGGTCCAGGTGATGCATGCGCTGAGGACGACTGCGGCGCGGTAAACGATGGCGAGTTTGTCATAGCGGGTGGCTAGCGCGCGCCATTGTTTGAGCAGCGCGAATGATCGTTCGACGAGATTGCGTTGCTTGTAGCGGGTTTCATCGAACCCCGGTGGTCGGCCACCGGCTTGTCCGCGTCGCTGCCGTGCGGCAATCTCGTCGCGTTTCTGCGGGATGACCGCGGTGATCTTGCGGCCACGCAGCATCCGTCGGGCTGCACCGCTGGAGTAGGCCCGGTCAGCGATGAGCGCATCCGGTCGTGAGCGCGCGCGGCCCCCGTCGAGGCGGGGCACGACGATCTCATCAAGCACGCTGGCCAGCATCGCCTGATCGTTGCGTTGCCCGCCGGTAACCACGACGGCCAGCGGACGGCCATTGCCGTCGACGGCAGTGTGGATCTTGGTGGTCAACCCGCCTCGAGACCGTCCGATGCCGTGACCTGCGGGTTCACACCCGGCCAGCGGCAGATTCGTGTAATTCGACCCAGCCCCCTGTGTCCTGATCGGGTCGTGTCGTGTTCGTCGCGTGCTGATGAGCCCGGTTGATCGTGGCGTCCACCGACACCGTCCAGTCGAGTTGACCGTCGGCATCAGCCATCGCCAACAGGTTCACCAGTACCCGGTCCCAGGTGCCGTCCGCGGCGTAACGGCGATGGCGTTTCCACACCGTCTGCCACGGCCCGAACTCCGATCGCGGCAGATCCCGCCACGGAACACCGGTCCGATACCGGTAGATGATGCCTTCTACGACCCGGCGGTCATCGCCGAAGGGATGCCCCCGCCGTCCCTCGTTCGAGGGCAGCAACCCCGAAATCAGTCCCCACTGAGCGTCATTGAACAACCGAAACCGCGAAACCGTCGTCACCCCCACAGCATCTCGTCAAAACTAACCCCCATATGGGAGACACGCCCTAGCCCGCGATGGGCGGCCAGTACTCGTCGATCTCACCGAGAGCGCCGCCGTCACAGCGGCAGTGACCGATATTGCAGGCCAGCTCAACCTCGCCGCCGGACAGCCCGTCGGTGAGATCGCCGCCACCGCTGTGTTGGTGCGTCCCGATGGTTACGTGGCTTGGGCGTCGTCGCACGCCAGACCGGGCCCCGAGGAATTGGGAGAACTGTTTGGTGCGCTTAGGCATTGGTTCGGTATCTAGTTGCTTATGGACGTACTCTTCCGCACCGCCGTCGCGCTCGCGTGGGCGCAGGACACCGGTGCCGACCTGGCCAAGACCAATGTCAACGGCGGAGCCATCGCGATCGGACATCCGTTGGGCGCCAGCAGCGCTCGCATCATGACCACACTGGTCAACGCGCTCGAATAGCGCGGCGGCCGGTACGGGCTGCAGACGATGTGCGAGGGCGGCGGCATGGCAAATGCCACCATCATCGAGCGGTCGGGCTAGGCGCCCTCATACGGGCAGCCCCGCACTACCCGCGGCCAACCTCGGAAGTTGGTTGGCGCAGCGGGTCATTACTCCCCACGCCTCATCCGGTGTAGCCGGAAACAATGACCAGGTTCGACGTCGCGGAGCCGTGGCGCAGGGCAACCACCGCCTGATATTCGTCGGATTCGTACCAGGCCCGCGCGCGCTGCTTGCTCGGAAATTCGATCAGTACCGTCCGCGTGCAGGGCCAGCTCCCCTCGACGATTTCCACATCGTCGTCGATGCCGACGACCTTCGCGCCGAACTTGTCGAAGATCTCCTGGTGAGCGGCGCTTCCGTACCGACGGTAACCATCCCAGTCGTTGATCACGATTTGCACGATGACAAACGCCTTCAGTTCGGCCATGAGCGGTCTCCTCGGTGTCTCCTTCGGTCCTGCAAACATAGGCTCCTGATTGATTAGAGGTCAATGAGTTAGAATCGGTGAATTATCTTCGTTGAGTTGTGCTCGCCGGTTGAGCTGGCGCACGATCTAGCAATGACCGCCCACAACGCCAAACTGACTCGACAGGCGCAACGACCTGCAACGCAACGTCAGGTGCAGGCCGAACTGACTCGACGGAAGCTCCTCGACGCCGCTGTCGAACACTTCTCCGCCCGTCACTTCGACCACGTCGCGACCAGCGACATCACCCGAACCGCAGGTGTCGCCCAAGGTCTGCTGTTCCACTATTTCGGGAACAAGCGCGGCATCTACCTCGAGGCGCTACGCGACGCGGCCAACCGACTGAACGCCGCCGCCACCCCGCCGCCCAGCGACGGCACACCCGGTCAGCGGTTTCGGCAAATGTTGCGCGCTCACCTGGAGTACCTCAGCGAGCACGACGACCTTGCACTCCGGTTGGTCCTCGGCGGGGGTGGCGGCGACCCTGAAGCGTGGGAGATCTTCGATCAGTCGCGCTGGCACACCATCGAATGGACGAGTCAGCTACTCGAACTCGACCTCGCTCGGCCAGCACTGCGATTGATGCTGCGCTCCTGTGCGGGGGGTCTCGATGAGGCCACCACCTACTGGCTGAAGAATGACCGCCCTTTCGAACCCGACGCGATGGTAGAAGTTGTCGTCGAACTCCTCGTCACGTCGTTACGCTGCGCAGCCCAACTCGACCCGGAGCTGGACGTCAGCGACGCTGTCGCGAAACTGGCTGCAGCGGCGCCGGCATCATGACCACACTCGCGCCGGCGGCATGGCCAACGCCACGATCATCGAGCGGCTGGGCTAAGCCTTCAGCGGCGGCAGCTGCTCAGTCGAACTTGCTGGAGTATTGGGGGCAGTACACGCCCGTCGACGCGCCCATGATCTTGGCGAGCGAGGCGTCGGCTAATTGCGGCATCCCCGACTTGGCGTCGGCGAGGGTTTGCTCGAACGTCATCCCTTTGGACCAGTCCGTGCACACCGCATGCCCGATTTGGACCATCGTTTGGTCCGCACCGCTCGGCCAGGTGATGCCCTTGTCCTTGAGCGTCTGCAGGTAAGCGTCATCCGCCGAGTCGGCGTTGGCGAGCGGGGCGGCGATGGCGGCGATGGCGGCGATGCCACCCAGAACGGCGGCGAGCGAACCGGTCAGTCGTGCGGGCTTCTTCATTCGTTGACTCCTCGGTGCGGACGACGGATTCCAAGCCCCCTGGCGCTGACGCGGTAGAAGTTAGATTAGCTGGATCCCGCCGGCTAGCAAATCGGGCCCAACGATGGGTGAGATGACGCGCCCGGCCGGCCGGGCCTCATTCCATTAACTCGACCCATTGCGCACGCGATGGGCCCGGCTCGAACGGATCGCCGAAGTACTGGGTCTCGCGGACCACCTCGCCGCCGGCGAACTCCATGATGCTGACCACGTAATACGGTTGCCCGTCATATGTCAGGACGAGTTCGCTGATCCACAGGTCGCCGCCGCCGAGCATGCGTCGCACGGTGAAGCGCTTCGCGTTCGGCTGGGCAACGCGCGACGCCTGGATGTTGGCCCGGCCCCGGATGCGTTCGCCCGACTGGGGGTACTCGAGAACCGCGTCGGCTCGGTAGATTTGGTGCTCCGTCGCGAAGTCGTTGGCGTCGGAGGCCGCCCAGTGGCGGCGCAACGCGGCCCGCACATCGTCATCACCCATGGCCGTCTCTCCTCCCGGTGGATGACATGCCGATGCCGCACCCTAACCCGAACGCGCACTCACCGCGGAAAATCACCCAAAATTTCGCGCTGAGTGCACGCTGGGAGCGGAACGTCAGGCGGCCAGGTCGCCCGTGTCCGTCTGCGCCGCTTGCTTTTTCGCGCGCCTGGTGCGCCGCCAGGCCCGCACGGTGGCGATGGCGGTCTTGAGCCCGCGCCGGCGCCCGGTCGCGGGATCGGTGCCCCCGAAATCGGGCTCCAGCTCCGCGAACATCCGCTCGCTGCGGGTCTCCGGCGCATTGTCGGCGTCGTCGCGCAGGTACTTGTTCGGCAGCGACAGCTTGGCCAGCGTGCGCCAGGTCTTGCCGTACTGCACCAGGAACGAGCCCGTGGTGTAGGGCAAATCGTACTTGTCGCACAGTGCGCGCACCCGCACCGAGATCTCGTGCAGCCGGTTGCTGGGCAGATCGGGATACAGGTGGTGCTCGATCTGGTGGCACAGGTTGCCGCTCATGAACCGCAGCGCCGGGCCGGCCTCGAAGTTGGCGCTGCCCAGCATCTGGCGCAGGTACCACTGGCCCTTGGTTTCGCCGATCATGTCGGTCTTGGTGAATTTCTCTGCGCCATCGGGGAAATGGCCGCAGAAGATCACCGCGTTGGCCCAGATGTTGCGGATCACGTTGGCGACCGCGTTGGCCGTCAGGGTGGACCGGTAGGTGGCGCCGGGCGAGAGCGAGGTCAGCGCCGGGAACGCGACGTAGTCCTTGAGCACCTGTCGGCCCGCCTTGGCCAGGAACTCGTCGACGCGTTGCCGGGCGTCGTCGTTGTCCATGCGCTTCTTGGCGATCTTGCCGAGCTCCACGTGCTGCAGGCCGACGCCCCATTCGAAAAGGAGCGCAAGCAGCGTGTTGTAGAACAGGTTGAGGATGTTGAAGCGCTTCCAGCGCTGGTCGCGGGTGACGCGCAGCAGGCCGTAGCCGACGTCGTCGTCCATCCCGAGGATGTTGGTGTACTTGTGGTGCACGAAGTTGTGGGTGTAGCGCCAGTGCTTGGACGACCCGCTCATGTCCCACTCCCACGTCGAGGAGTGAATCTCGGGGTCGTTCATCCAGTCCCACTGGCCGTGCATGACGTTGTGGCCGATCTCCATGTTCTCGACGATCTTGGCCACGGCCAACGTGACGGTGCCCGCCCACCAGGCGGAGCGGCGCGAACTGGCGGTCAGCAGCAGCCGGCCGGCGACCTCGAGCGCGCGCTGCGCGGCGATGGTGCGGCGGATGTAGCGGGCGTCGCGCGCCCCGCGAGAGTCTTCGATGTCCTGGCGGATGGCGTCCAGCTCAACGGCCAGGCTTTCGATGTCGGCGTCCGTCAAATGGGCGAATGCGTCGACGTCGGTGATCGCCATCGTCTTCTTCTCTCTGCGGTCGTTTGCCTCTTACTTACCTACGTTATCGTAACCTACGAATCCGTAGGTTACCTGTGAGTAGCCTTTAGATGTCGAGCGTGCAATCGCCCGAGGCGGCCGACACACAGGTCTGGATCCGCGTCCCGGGTTCGTGCTCGGCGCCGGTTCTCAGGTCGCGGACGTGGCCGTCCACGAGGCTGACCACGCAGGACTGACAGATTCCCATCCGGCAGCCGAAGGGCATCTGCACCCCGGCGCCCTCCCCGGCGTCCATCAACGAGGTCGCCGCGTCCGCCGCAACCACGCGCCCGCTGCGGGAGAATGTCACCGTCCCGCCGGCCCCGGCGGGTGCGGCCTTGGACACCGCGAAGCGCTCCAGGTGCAGCCGGTCGCTGATGCCCGCCGACGACCACACCTTCTGGGCCGCGGCAAGCATGCCCTCCGGCCCGCACGCCCAGGTCTGACGTTCGCGCCAGTCCGGGACCTCGTGGTCCAGCGTAGCCAGATCGAGCCGACCCTGCCTGCGCGTCTCGCGCACAGCCAGGCGATAGCCCGGCTGCTTGTCGGCCAGCGCGGCCAGCTCGGCGCGGAACATCACGTCGGATTCGGTGGGCGCGGAATGCAGGTGCGTGATGTCGCCAATCTGGTTGCGCCGCACGAGTGTTCGCAGCATCGACATCACCGGCGTGATCCCCGACCCCGCGGTCAGAAACAGGATGGACGGCGGCGCCGGATCGGGCAGCACGAAGTTGCCCTGCGGCGCGGCCAGCCGCACGATGGTTCCCGGCTCGACGCCGGCCACCAGGTGGCTGGACAGGAAACCCTCGGGCATCGCCTTGACGGTGATCGTCACGGTGCGTGGCGCGCCGGAGGTTTCGGCCGGGCTCGAGGTCAGCGAATACGACCGCCAGCGCCAGCGCCCGTCCACCAGCAGCCCGATCCCGATGTACTGGCCCGGCTGGTAGTCGAAGCTGAAGCCCCAGCCCGGTTTGATGACCAGGGTGGCCGAATCTTCGGTCTCCCGGCGCACCTCGAGGACGCGGCCCCGCAGTTCGCGCGCGGACCACAGCGGGTTGGCCAGGTGCAGGTAGTCGTCGGGCAGCAGCGGCGTGGTGATCCGCGCGGCCAATTTGCGCAGCGCGTGCCAGCCCGGATGCCGGTCGGCGCCGGCGACGACCGGGCGCTTGGTGTCCGCCAGGTTGGCGGTGATCGGTGCGTATTGCTTGCTCATAGAAAACTCCTGCTCAAGACGCCCCTCACAGAGCCTACGGTACCGTAACTTACGGTGGCGTATCGAGGGGCGCGGGCAGCGACTGCGTCACAATCGGCGCGTCACAGCAGCTCGAGCAGGAATGGCAGCTCCTGGTTCGCGTACCAGGCGAGGTCGTGGTCCAGGGCGTCGCCGACGATCAATTCGGCGTCCTCGTCGCCCAGGTCGGCGGCGTCGATCACCTCGATCGCCCTGGTGACGTCCGGCTCGGCGGCGGCGTTGTCGACGTAAGCCGCCACCACCTGGTCGATCGTCACGGGCGCGCTCAGCCGGACGACGGCATCGTCCAGGTCGGGGCGGTACTTGGCCCCGGATTCGCCCAGCTCGACTTCGGCGGCCAGCACCGCGCGCCGCGGCGGCAGACCGGCCTCCGGTTCAGCCCCTTCAGACGCGCGGTCCCCTTGGGACGCCAGCAGCCGCAGCGACGCCAGCGCCGCCTCGCGCAGCGCCACGTCGGCGAGCTCGTCGTCGTCGCCCTCCGCGTAAGACTCGCGCAACGTCGGGGTGACCGCGAACGCGGTGCCGTTGACGGGCCACAGCGAGCCTTCGGTGACGAGCTGCTGCAACATCGCGAGGGTGGCCGGGATGTAGACCTGGATCATCACGTCCCGATCAGGGTGGCCGCGTAGTCGTCGACGTACTTCGACAGCTCACGCGGCGGGCGCTGGTAGGTCCCGCTCACCACCGGATGCTTGGGCAGTTTGACCTTGGGCCGCTCCACGTCGTGATACTCGATCGTGGACAGCAGATGGGCCATCATGTTCAGCCGCGCGTGCTTCTTGATGTCGGATTCCACGACGTACCAAGGGCTTACCGGGGTGTCGGTGTGCACCATCATCTCGTCCTTGGCGCGCGAATAATCCTCCCGCCGGTACAGCGATTCCATGTCCATCGGGCTGAGTTTCCATTGCCGGACAGGGTCTTTCAGCCGCGCCCTGAACCGGCGCAGCTGCTCGGACTCGGAGACGGAGAACCAGTACTTGCGCAGCAGGATCCCGTCGTCGATCAGCATCTGCTCGAAGAGCGGCGTCTGCCGCAGGAACAGCACGTACTCCTGCGCCGTGCAGAATCCCATCACCCGTTCCACACCGGCGCGGTTGTACCACGACCGATCGAAGAGCACGATCTCGCCTTTGGCGGGCAGGTGGGCGATGTAGCGCTGGTAGTACCACTGCCCGCGTTCGCGATCGGTCGGCGCGGGCAGGGCCGCGATGCGGGCGACCCGCGGGTTGAGGTACTCGGTGATTCGCTTGATCGTCCCGCCCTTGCCCGCCCCGTCGCGGCCTTCGAAGATGACCACCAGACGCGCGCCGGTATCCCGCAGCCATTCTTGCAGCTTCACGAATTCCGTTTGCAGCCGGAATAATTCGGCCTGGTAGATGGCATTGGAGAGTTTATGCGCGGGCGGCGCGGGCGATGTGCTTTCGCTCGCCTTGGCCGACGCGCCGTCATTTGTCGCGGTGCTCACAATTACGAATCATAGATCCGGGCAGCGATTTTCACCCCGGATAACTAGCGGGAAGCTTCCAGCAGTTCGTCGAGGGATTGCTTCAACAGCCCCGGCAGCAGATCGACATCGCTCATCGCATCGCGGTCGGCGTTGATTCCGAAATACAGCATGCCGTTATAGGACGTCACACTGATCGCCAAGGCCTGATTGTGCAGCAGCGGTGGCACGGCGTAGGTCTCCAGCAGTTTCGTGCCGGCGATGTACATCTGCGACTGGGCGCCCGGCGCGTTGGTGATCAACAGGTTGAACGTGAGCTTGGAGAAGCTCGGGAAGTCGGTGGCGACCCGGATCCCCATGGCGTGCAGGGTGGGAGGCGCGAAACCCGACAGGGTGACGATGGTGCGCGCGTCGACCAGGCTGGCGGAGGCCGCGTTGGATTCGGTGGCGTGGGCGATCTGCGACAGCCGCACCACCGGATTCGCCTCCCCCACCGGCAGATCGACGAGGAAAGGCGTGACCTGACTGATCGTTTGGCCGGGCCCGGTCGAGTCGAGTTGGTCGTCGGCGTAAACCGACAGCGGCGCCATCGCGCGGATCGTCGCGGTGGGGGACACCGCCATACCCCGGGACAGCATCCAGTTGCCCAGTGCGCCGGCTATGACCGCGAGCACCACGTCGTTGATGTCGCAGTCGTAGCGGGCGCGCACGGCGCGGTAGTCCTCGAGGCTGCCGCGGGCGACCGTGAACCGCCGATTCCGCGAAACGGTGGCGTTGCGCGGGCTGCTGGGCGGGTTGCCCCGCGCCACCGCGCGGGCGATGTCGACGACGCGGCGGCCCGCATCGAGCAGCTCGCCATAGTTCGTCACCAGGCCGGCCACCGCGGACCCGACGGCCTGCAGCTGCGTGCCCGGCCCCGCGAGCCAGTCACCGATGGCGCCCAGGACCAACCGGGTGTTGCCGGGGTCGCGCTCCGGTATCCAGATGTCCTCGGGAAACGGCGGGGGGCGCCGCGCCCGGTCGGCGATGACGTGGCCGATTTCCAGCGCGCCCATGCCGTTGATCAGGGCCTGGTGGGACTTGGTGTACAGGGCGATCCGGTTTTTTGCCAGGCCCTCGACCAGGTACATCTCCCACAACGGCCGCGACTTGTCCAGCGGCCGCGCGGCCAGCCGCGCGACGAGCTCGTGCAGCTGCTCGTCGCTGCCCGGGGACGGCAGCGCCGACCGCCGCACGTGGTAGGTGATGTCGAAGTCGTTGTCGTCCAGCCACACCGGGCGGGCCCCCGCGACGCGCACCTCCCGGACTTTTTGCCGGTAGCGCGGTATCTGGGGCAGCCGCTTCTCCACGGTGGCCAACAGCGTCTCGTAGCTCAACCCGGCCCGCGGGCGCTGCAGGATGGAGAGCGATCCCACGTACATCGGGGTGGCCGTGTTCTCCAGCCGATAGAAGGAGGCGTCCGCCGGCGACAACCGAGCCACCATTACGGCCCTGTCCTTCTTGTCAATTCGTCCTCGGTTCGCTGGGTGCACGGATTTACCCGCCCACGGTAATCGTCCGGCCGGGCCGAAGCTCGGCGCGGGTACGCGTCGGCCCGATCGGGGCGGAAACGCGCCGGCGCGACCTGTGCCATGATGACCACTGACCAACCGCTGTCTGCCCCTCTCCAGCAGGCGCTCGTGCGACCGTTCGACTTGGAGAGTGCGCGTTGACCGTTTTCGCCGTGACCCCCGTCGTCGACTACGAGCCGCCACGACGGGACGTGCCCCAGTGCCGGCCGTCGGCGCACGCACCGCCGCGCCGCCGCGCGCCCG
>NZ_LT546236.1:480197-482755 GCF_900078675.2 Mycobacterium interjectum | reverse complement strand
GCCGACGGCGGCCGCCGTGCCGGCGACGGCGCGCACCCAGCCGCCGCCCGACGCCAGGACCGCGAACAGCGGCAGGTAGGCCGCCATCGCGAAGTCCTCGAGCACCAGCACCGACAGCACGGCCGGCGTCTCGCGGTTCCCCAGCCTGCCCAGGTCCTGCACCAGCCTCGCGATCACCCCCGACGAGGAAATGTAGGTGACGCCGGCCAGGGCCAGGATGGCCACGCCGTCCAGCCCCAGCAGCCAGCCGGCCACCGCGCCGGGTGTGGCGTTGAGGACGAGGTCGACCCCGGCCGACGGCAGGTGGTGCCGCAGGCTGGCGGCGAATTCGCTCGCCGAGAATTCCAGCCCCAGGGTCAGCAGCAACAACACGATGCCGATGGGTGCCGCCGTCTGGATGAACTCGCCCGCCGCCGCGACCGGCAGCAGTCCGCCCTTGCCCAGTGAGAGGCCCGCCAGCAGGTACACCGGTATCGGCGACAACGCGAAACGCCTTGCGACGGCGCCCAATACGGCCAGCGTGGCCAGGAGGGCGCCGAGTTGAAACAGCAGCGCCCCCGAAACCTGCACCGGCTCAGCCCTTATCGATGATCTGCTCGACACCGGCGATGCCGTCTTCGGTGCCGATCACGATCAGAACGTCTCGCGCGTGCAGCATTTCGGCCGGTCCGGGCGAGGCGAGCACTTCCTCGTTGCGCACGATCGCGACGATCGATGCGCCGGTGCGGGTGCGGGCGCGGGTGTCGCCGAGCGGGTGGTCCACAAAGGGGCTGCCGGCCACGATGTGGATCTGCCCCGTCTCGAGCCCGGTCACCTCCCGGGACAGCTCGGTGAACCGCTCGGCGATGCGCGGCGCGCCCAGGATCTGGGCCACGGCCTCGGCCTCGTCGTCGGTCAGGTGAAAGACCGGCCGGGCCTGGTCGGGATCCTCGGGGCCGTACAGGACGACGTCGAAGTCACCGCCGCGGCGCGCGACGATCCCGATGCGCTCACCGTTGTGGCTGGTGAATTCGTAGCGGAGACCGACACCCGGCAGCAACACCTCCTTGACATCCATACCGTCCATGCTTACCAGCCGGGCGGCGCTAGTGTCATCGCGTGGACGGAAGCACGGTCAGTGTCGAGCGGGTCATCAAGGCGCCACCCGGAACGGTCTTCGCGCTGCTGGCCGACGCCGCCAAGCACGCCACCTTCGACGGTTCGGAGTCGGTCAATCACGCCTCGCAGCAGTCGGTTCCCCTCTCGATGGGTACGACATTCGCGATGGCGATGAAGGGGCGCAAGGAGACGCTGTTCATCCCCTACCGCACCACCAACACCGTCATCGAATACGAACCCGACCGCCGCATCGCGTGGCAGACCTTCGGGCTGGGGGGCCTGGTAGGCGGGCGCATCTGGCGTTACGAACTGCTCCCCGCCGAGGGCGGCACGCTGGTGCGCGAAACCTGGGACGTGTCGCGGGACAAGCAGAAGCGGATGATCACCAGCGGTTCGATGCCCGAGCAGACCGCGGCCGGCATGCGCGCCACGTTGGCGCGCATCGCCGACCTCCTCGAAAGCTAGTGCTGGCCAACCGTTTCCGCCATACGCTGGCGCGGCCGGTGTTTTAAGGGTACCAGCATCGGGACCTCGCGGCGGTACTCGCGATAGTCGTTGCCCAGCGCCGCGACGAGGCTGCGCTCTTCGATGTGCACGGCGGTCAGGATGTAGCCGGTCATGGCGATCGAGAAGAGCAGATGCCCGGCCGTCATGGTGGGGGCCGCCCAGAACGAGATGAGGAATCCCAGCATCAGCGGGTGGCGCACCAAACGGTAGAACAGGTGAGTGCGGAAATGCAGCTCGGTATAGGGCTTTTGGCGCCACGCCAAATACACCTGCCGAAGCCCGAACAGATCGAAGTGGTTGATCATGAACGTTGCGCCCAGCGCGATCGCCCAGCCCAGCCAGAACAATGCCCACAGCACCGCGCGCCCCGCCGGGGGCCGCACGTCCCAAACGACCGCCGGGATCGTCCGCCACTGCCAATAGAGCAGTAGCAGCACGGCACTCGACAGCACCACGTAGGTGCTGCGTTCTACCGACGCCGGCACGACTCGTGTCCACCACGCCTTGAACGCCTTGCGCGCCATGACGCTGTGCTGGACGCCGAACGCGCCCACCAGCAACACGTTGACCAGCGCCGCCTGGCCGATCGGCGCGGGCAGCGCGTGATCGACGGTGCGCGGCACCCACAGGTTCGCCACGAACCCGACGAGATACACAAAGGCGGCGAGGAACAGCAGGTAAGCCGCCGCGCCATAAGCAATGATTAAGTAACGCTTCATGACTCAAGTGTCGAACGCGCACCTGCGCTGGTATATAGGCCGTTTGGATCAACTTCCGCCAGCGATCGCCTAGTCAATTCTGACTAGGGCGCCGAATGTGCGGCCAGCCGCACATCGGATGCCGAGTGTGCGGCTCGGCGCGCACTCGACGCGGGACGGGACCGGCTAACGCCGCTTGACCGACTTCGGCGGCTTGGCGCCGCGACCCTGCTGGCGCGCGGCTGCACGCCGCTC
>NZ_LT546236.1:476160-480103 GCF_900078675.2 Mycobacterium interjectum | reverse complement strand
GTCCTCGGCCGGGCCGGAATACGTGAGCGCGGGAGCCTCGTCATCAATACCCTTGGCGCGCAAGGTGCTTGGGGCCTCTTCCCGCGGCGCGGTGGGCGGTTCGGCTTCGCCGTCCGGCTGACCGCCGGCGGCCGCCCCCAATTCCGCCAGCACCTCGGGCGTCGCCTGCGGGGCGACCTGCGGGGCGGGCACCGCCTCCACGGTGACGTTGAACAAGAAGCCGACGGACTCCTCCTTCATGCCGTCGAGCATGGCCATGAACATGTCGTAACCCTCGCGCTGGTACTCGACCAGCGGGTCGCGCTGCGCCATCGCCCGCAGCCCGATGCCCTCCTTGAGGTAGTCCATCTCGTAGAGGTGCTCGCGCCACTTGCGGTCGATGACGTTGAGCAGCACGTTGCGTTCCAGCTGACGCATCGCGCCCTCGCCGGCGATCTCCTCGAGCTCGGCTTCCCTTACGCCATAAGCACGTTCGCCGTCCTTGAGCAACGCGTCGAGCAACTCTTCGCGGGTGAGGTCGTCACGGTCGGAGTCCGCGTCCGGATGCGTCAGGCTTTCGTGGCTGATCCCCACCGGGTAGAGCGTCCCCAGCGCCGACCACAACGCCTCCAAGTCCCAGTCCTCGGCGTAGCCCTCGGCCGTCGCGCCGTCGACGTAGGCGGTGACCACGTCGCGGACCATGTCCAGCGCCTGCTCTTTGAGGTTCTCGCCCTCCAGGATGCGGCGGCGCTCGGCGTAGATCACCTTGCGTTGCTGGTTCATCACCTCGTCGTACTTGAGGACGTTCTTTCTGACCTCGAAGTTCTGCTGCTCGACCTGGGTCTGGGCGCTCTTGATGGCGCGGGTCACCATCTTGTTCTCGATCGGCACGTCGTCGGGCAGGTTCAGCCGGTTGAGCATCGCCTCCAGTGCCGCGCCGTTGAAGCGGCGCATCAGCTCGTCGCTCAGCGACAGATAGAAGCGCGACTCGCCCGGGTCGCCCTGCCGGCCGGAGCGACCGCGCAGCTGGTTGTCGATGCGCCGCGACTCGTGGCGCTCGGTGCCCAGCACGTACAGGCCGCCGGCCTCGATCACCTCGGCGGCCTCCTTGCCGGCCTCCTCCTTGACCAGGGCCAGCTCCTGGTGCCAGGCGGTCTCGTACTCCTCGGGCGTCTCCACCGGATCCAGGCCGCGTTCGCGCAGCCGCTGGTCGGTGAGGAAGTCGACGTTGCCGCCCAGCACGATGTCGGTGCCGCGGCCGGCCATGTTGGTGGCGACGGTGATGCCGCCGCGGCGGCCCGCCACCGCGATGATGCCCGCCTCCTGCTCGTGGTACTTGGCGTTGAGCACGTTGTGCGGGATGCGGCGCTTCTGGAATTGCCGCGACAGGTACTCCGAGCGCTCCACGCTGGTGGTGCCGATCAGGACCGGCTGGCCCTTCTCGTAGCGCTCGGAGACGTCGTCGACCACCGCGATGTACTTGGCTTCCTCGGTCTTGTAGATCAGGTCCGAGCAGTCGGTGCGGACCATCGGCTTGTTGGTCGGGATGGAGACCACCCCGAGCTTGTAGATCTCGTGCAGCTCGGCCGCCTCGGTCTGGGCGGTGCCGGTCATGCCGGCGAGCTTGTCGTAGAGCCGGAAGTAGTTCTGCAGCGTGATGGTGGCCAGCGTCTGGTTCTCGGCCTTGATCTCGACGTGCTCCTTGGCCTCGATGGCCTGGTGCATGCCCTCGTTGTAGCGGCGGCCGATCAGCACGCGGCCGGTGAACTCGTCGACGATGAGCACCTCGCCGTCGCGGACGATGTAGTCCTTGTCGCGGGTGAACAGCTCCTTGGCCTTCAGCGCGTTGTTGAGGTAGCTGACCAGCGGCGAGTTGGCGGCCTCGTAGAGGTTGTCGATGCCGAGCTGGTCCTCGACGAACTCCACGCCCTTTTCGTGCACGCCGACGGTGCGCTTGCGCAGGTCGACCTCGTAGTGGGTGTCCTTCTGCATCAGCGGTGCCAGCCGGGCGAACTCGAGGTACCAGTTCGACGCGCCGTCGGCGGGGCCGGAGATGATCAGCGGGGTGCGGGCCTCGTCGATCAGGATCGAGTCGACCTCGTCGACGATCGCGTAGGAGTGCCCGCGCTGCACCAGGTCGTCGAGCGAGTGCGCCATGTTGTCGCGCAGGTAGTCGAAGCCGAACTCGTTGTTGGTCCCGTAGGTGATGTCGGCGTTGTAGGCGACGCGCCGCTCGTCGGGCGTCATCTGCGCCAGGATGACCCCGACCTGCAGGCCCAGGAAGCGGTGCACCCGGCCCATCCACTCGCTGTCGCGCTTGGCCAGGTAGTCGTTGACGGTGACGATATGGACGCCCTTGCCGCCCAGCGCGTTGAGGTAGGCCGGCAACACGCAGGTCAGGGTCTTGCC
This sequence comes from Mycobacterium interjectum, assembly GCF_900078675.2. Lineage (GTDB taxonomy): Bacteria > Actinomycetota > Actinomycetes > Mycobacteriales > Mycobacteriaceae > Mycobacterium > Mycobacterium interjectum. Next base: position 477,715 of record NZ_LT546236.1, on the reverse strand, counting down.
CTCACCGGTCTTCATCTCGGCGACGTTGCCCAGGTGCAGCGCGGCCGCGCCCATCACCTGCACGTCGAACGGGCGCTGGTCCAGCACCCGCCACGCGGCCTCGCGGGCCACGGCGAACGCCTCGGGCAGCAGGTCGTCGAGGGTCTCCCCCTCGTCGAGGCGCTTGCGGAACTCGTCGGTCTTGGCCCTCAGCTCCGCGTCGGTGAGCTTCTCGACGTCGTCGGACAACGTGTTGACATAGTCGGCCACCCGCTTGAGGCGCTTGACCATGCGACCTTCACCAAGGCGCAGCAACTTCTGTAGCACGGTGTCGTCCCTCTTGGGGATGTTCCCCTGTTGGATGGCGTTCTTCTTCGCCGTTCAAGTGTTCGGCGCCATCCATCGTAGGTGACACGCCGGAAAAGCCCGCGAACGTCGTCAGGACAGGCTGATCAGCCCGTAATCGTAGGCGTGGCGACGGTAGACGACGGACGGCCGCTCGGTCTGCTTGTCGAAGAACAAGAAGAAGTCGTGCCCGACGCGTTCCATCTCGTAGAGCGCGTCGTCGACCGTCATCGGCTTGGCCTCGTGCTCCTTGGTGCGCACCACCCGCCCCGGCTCCCGGTCGACGCCGTCATGCCGGTCGACCGCGTCGCCGTCGTGTTCGTGCGGCTGAACCGGCTCGTTGTTGAACGCCTTCGCCGGTGTCGGGGCGACCGCGGTGGCGTGGGCCAGCGACACGGGCGTCTTGTCGCCGTAGTGAACCTTGCGGCGGTCCTTGACGCGGCGCAGCCGGTTCTCCAGCTTGTCCACCGCCGACTCGAAGGCGGCGTAGAAGCTGTCGGCGCAGGCCTCCGCGCGGCTGACCGGCCCGCGCCCGCGGGCGGTGATCTCCACGCGCTGACAGGACTTGCGCTGGCGCCGGTTGGGTGCGTGCTTGAGCTCGACGTCGAAAAGGTAGATGGAGCGATCGAATCGTTCGAGGCGGGCGAGTTTTTGCGAGACGTAAATGCGGTAGTGATCGGGGATTTCGACGTTGCGGCCCTTGAACACGACTTCGGCGTTAAGTGTCGGTTCGGCCGGCTCGGTGGCGTCTGCCGGCCGTTGGTCGAGAATTTGACCGGAATCCACGGTAAGCCTTGACATACGTGTCAACTCGTTTCCTTTTCCACGTCGCACGCGGTGCGTGCCGGCTTGCTACGAAAAGCGCCGACGGGGTGGGAGCGGTTTTGGCCGCAGGCTGCCCGCCGGTGCAAGGTGTCGAATACTCACCCCCTCCGCGTCTGGCGTTCAACCTGGGGAATCACGACGAGTGCGTCAGTGACCAGGAAGCCCAGGATGTTCCTGAAGGTTGTTCTCGACGTTAGCTCGTGTTCGCCTTGGGATGCCACTGATTTGGCACAGCTGTTGCGAGTTCTTCACATACCCTTGGCTGCCGCACAGCCTCACGCCGCCGCGATCGCCAGCACCGCCGCCACGCGCACGCCCGCCGCCCGCAGGGTCCGCACCGACTCGCGCGCCGTCGCCCCCGTGGTGACGACGTCGTCGACGACGACGACCTCGGTGCCCGGGGGCC
>NZ_LT546236.1:457738-475934 GCF_900078675.2 Mycobacterium interjectum | reverse complement strand
CGAGCGCCGCGTCGGCGCGGGCACGAGCGTCAGCGGCGTCTCGACCATCCCCCACGCCAGCAGCCGGTGCACCCCGAGGGCCAGCGCCCGGGCCAGGGGCGCCACCAGGTCGGCGCGCCCGTGCTCCTTGCATGCGAGGATCGCCCGGCGCCTGGCCCCGGCGTAGCGGCCCAGCGCGAACACCGGCGCCATCGGGTCGATCCGCGGGGTGACGACGTGCGGCTCGTCGGGCCTGACGACGAGCTCGGCCGCGCAGCCCTCGCACCAGCGGGTCGACGGCGCCCCGCAGCCGCCGCATTCCAGCGGCAGGATGAGGTCGAGCACGCCTGCCAGTGTGGCGGGCGGGGCCGACATCGCGCCGCGGCTCGTGGCGATCGCAAGCGCGAGGTGGTCGCGTGGCGGGTCGCCACCATCGGACTAGCCCTGCCTTGGCGGCTTTCGCATGCGCGCCACCGAGCGCGGCGCGCGAACCAGTGGAGCCTTATCGGTAGGGATTTAGTGGCCCGGGTTTAGGCGTCCCCGTCGGGGGATGATCACGGAACGCGGTGAGGCAGCCGTCCATGTAGCTGTCTTGAGCCGTCGGCTCCAGCAGGGACGAGTAGTTGGACTCGCTGTTGATGGCGTTGGCACAAGCCTGATGTTCCATCTCGGCGACGGTGGCGCCGGTGTTGGACATGTTGTCCCCGTAGCCCTTGCGGGCGAGGCCGGAAGTGCCACTGCTATAGCCCTCTTGGTAAAAAGGCGACTGGGACTGCGGGGAGCCAGGCGACCCGGAGGACGGCGAGGACGGCGAGGACGGGGGATAATTTCTACACGTCGCCACGATATGGGAGCAGTACACCTTATAAATTGACGGCCAAAGATACTTGGCAGCAACAGGTCCCAATACCACCATGGCCACAAGCCCGGCCGCAATCACTGCGAATAGCTTTTTCCCGGGACGTGTCTCATCTGGCTGGGGTGTCGCGGGGGTGTGGGGAGCTGGGTTGGTCGCGCTAAGAGCACCGGCGGCTGCGGGTGTCGCGCGTCCCCTCCGTCCCGTGGCCATCAGTACCAAGCCGACGATTAGGACGATGAGCCCGATGGTGAGGAAAATGGGGATCGAGGACAAAAACCCCACCACGATAAGGCAGATTCCCAAAAGGGCGATCAGCGGCCTCAGCTGCAGGCGTGTTCGATGGCTCGGCGGCGGCAGTGGGGATATGGCGGCGGTAGATGTCGCGGGGACGTCGGTCTCGAGTGTTGCGGGGATGTCAGGAGCCGGGTCGCTTCCGGAATGCGCATCGGCGTCCTTGGATTTCGCCGCGGCGTCGGGGTCGGGGATAAGTCTGTGCCATGCCTCGCCGTCCCAATACATTTCGCCTGGCTTGCCAGTCGGGTCGGGGTACCAACCTGCCGGTGGTTGCGGTGGTGGTGTAGTAATTTCCTCTTCCTCACTCTGCTGAAGCTGGCCGTGAGCATTAACTTGTTCCTTTGGGTTTAGCCCGCGGTATTCTCGTGGCGGTTTAATCGGGAGCGGAAACTCGTAGAGCCATGACCTTCATCGCAACTTGCCTTCCTATCGAGTACTTGTTCGGACCCCTTTAGGTCCTCCCCGTCGGGGGTGGCTGGGTCGTTTCGATCACTGTCGCTACCCCGGTAGGCCGCTGAGCGGCCTCCGCACCAAAAGTCGGCGGTGACGGTCTGGCCTGCGGCTCGTGAGCCCCCGAAGTCCCGCGTTGTAGCCATCCTGGTAGGCCTTGCTGTGGCCACCACTACCGCCACCACCACAGCCGGCGATGATGCCGGCGGTGAGAAGGCCAGCGGCGGACAGCATGATCTTCATGGGCTCGACCCCTTCGTCGGACAGCGGCCCATTTGCCGTTATGCGACCGAGTGTCGCACTTTCTGATGAGGGTCATATGAATTTCTGCAAGACGCCTTGACCTATCCGATCTGAACTGTCGGTGGAAGCTTTGATCCGGGGAGCGGACTGAATCGACTGCGCGTGTGATGCGGCGGATTCTTGTTGACCGATCCCTTTTCTATCGCGTGACGTCGTGGGGGTGCACCTTGAAGGCTCGCTCCGTAATTAAGGAGCGCGGCGAACTGCTGCGCGCGCCTGAGGTTGGAATCGGCGCCAAAGGCTTTGCGATAAACGAACTTCGTGTCTGGGCCCGCGATTGCGACATAGACCGTTTGGCCGCTCCGCGATAATGTTGGCGCGCGCTTTCGCGTACTCTCTGGCATCGCCGCTAGCCCTGATGGCGGCGACCCGCATCGCCCGGCTCCACCGCGCTCGCGATCGCCGCTCCCCCGATGGCGGCGACCCGCATCGCCCGGCTCCACCGCGCTCGCGCGGCTCCACCGCGCTCGCGGTCGCCGCTAGCCCGGCAGCACCGGAGCCGCGCCGGGCATGCTCAGCCCGGACACCTCCGACCAGCTCTGCTGGCTTTCGGGCGCCGACGCCGAATATTGCAGCACCCCCTGCGGGCCGGCGACGTACACCGCGGACGGGTTGGCCGCCACCGTCGTCACCGGGGTCTGCAGGCCGCGGGTCGGGGCGTCGGAGTTCACCCCGTCGAGGTTGACGTAGGACACCGGGTGGCTGGCGTCGGTGCGGGTCACCACGATGTCGTCGCCGGTGCGCCAGGACAGCGAGACCACCGAGTTGCCCAGCCCGAAACCCAGCCGGCGCGGGTACGTCAGCGCGTACTGCCCCGCCTGCGTCTGCTCCACCCCGGCGAGGATCACCTGGCCGTTGATCACCATCGCGGCGCGCGTCGAATCGCGGGACAGCTGCAGGTCGGTGATCGGCCCGGGGAAGCTGGCGGCCACCAGCGCGGAGTCCACCGGGATCCGCGCGGGCTGACCGGACGCCGGCTCCTGAATCGCGCGCAGCACGTTGTTGTTGTCCACCACCACCCAGACGGCGTCGTCCAGCGACCAGCTGGGCCGGGTCAGGCTGTGGCCGTCGGCGGACTGGACCGCCTCGCCACCCAGGTCACCGATCCACAGCGATGCCGCCTGGTCCGGGGCGCCGCGCCGCAGCGTCACCACCGACGCCACCTGTCGCCCGCTGCGGGACAGCGCGGCGCCGGTCTGATCACCCATCCGCCCGAAGGCCCCCGCCACGGTGGTGATGCGCTGCCCATCCAGCCCGGCCAGGGACCCGTTGACCAGGGCGTGCAGGCCCGCCCCCGCGCCGTCGGCCACGCCCGGGTCGGTGGCCGCGACGTCGGAGGTGGTCCACCCCTCGGCGAACCGGTCGTCCAGCGGCGCGCCGTCGGCGTTGATCACGTACGGGCCCCGGATGTCCGCCCGGGCCAGCGTCCAAATGATCTGTGCGGCAAGCAATTGCCGGCTGTGCGGATCGGTGGTGGACAGTTTCTCCAGATCGATTCGGGCGCCGCCGTAGCCGAGCCCGATGCCGTTCTTGCCGCCGTCGGCCCGGGTCACCGGCCCGCGCAACCGCAGCGGCGGGGCGAGCAGGTTGCGCACCGTGTGGGCCATCTCCGGGCGCGGGCCGGCCAGCATCTTGGACACCAGCTCGGTGGCCAGCTGGTCGTGATCGGCCACCGCGACGTAGCGGGGATCGGGAACCACCGTCTTGCCGGTCGGGTCGGCGAAGTACAGCGTGTTGCGTTTGTAGGTCTCCTGGAACTGCTGCCAGTCCAGGAACACCCCGTTGGGCAAGCGGTCGATCCGCCAGCCGCCGGACGTCTTGACCAACTCGATCGGACCCGGGTCGGGCAGCACCCCCTCGGCGGTTTCGAACACGCCCACATCGGACAGCGAGCCCAGGATGTCCGCGCGCATGGTGGCCGAAACCCGTTCGGCGCCACGGGTTTCCACGAACACCACGTGGTCGATCAGCAGGGCGCTACCGGCGTCGTCCCACGAGTTGGACGCCGACTGGGTGAGGAATTGCCGCGCCGCCAGGTGCCGGTTCGCCGGATCGGCTGTGGCCTTGAGGAATTCGCGCAGCAACACGTCGGGATCCATGCCCGGGGTGGGCTTGGGCAGGTTCGACGGGGCCGGCCGCTCGACGGTGCCGATGGCCTGCGGGGCGGACGCGCTGGGCACCCCCGCGCACCCGCCGAGCAGCGCGGCCAGCACCAGCGGCACCAGCAGCCGGGGCACCCGCATCAGACGGTCCTCTCGGCGGGTTCGCGTTGGCGCGCCTTGCGTTCGGGGGCGTTCGGCTCCGGGATGGGCTGCGGGATGGGCTTGAGCGGCAGCGGGCTGGTGGTGACTTTGTGGCCGCGCACCAGGGGAAGCGTCAGCCGGAAGCAGGCCCCCTGACCGGGCTCGCCCCAGGCCTCCAGCCGGCCCTGGTGCAGCCGCGCGTCCTCGACGCTGATCGCCAGGCCCAGCCCGGTGCCGCCGGATCGGCGCACCCGCGACGGGTCCGACCGCCAGAACCGGCTGAACACCAGCTTCTCCTCGCCCGGCCGCAGCCCGACGCCGTAGTCGCGAACCGTCACGGCGACGGTGTCCTCGTCGGCGCCCATCCGGATGTCCACCGGCTTGTGCTCGGCGTGGTCGATGGCGTTGGCGATCAGGTTGCGCAGGATGCGCTCCACCCGGCGCGGATCGACCTCGGCGATCACCTCTTCGGAGGGCATGTCCACCCGCAGCTCGATGCCGGCGTCCTCGGCCAGGTGACCCACGTTGCCGAGCGCGCTTTGCACGGTGGTGCGCAGGTCCACCGCCTCGACGGACAGCTCGGCCACACCCGCGTCGTGCCGGGAGATCTCCAGCAGGTCGTTGAGCAGCGTCTCGAACCGGTCCAGCTCGTTGACCATCAGCTCGGTGGACCGGGCCAGCGTGGGGTCGAGGTCGGCGCTGTGGTCGTAGATCAGGTCGGCGGCCATCCGCACGGTGGTCAGCGGGGTGCGGAGCTCGTGGCTGACGTCGGAGGTGAACCGGCGCTGCAGGTTGCCGAACTCCTCCAGCTGGGTGATCTGCCGGGACAGGCTCTCGGCCATGTCGTTGAACGACACCGCCAGCCGGGCCATGTCGTCCTCGCCGCGCACCGGCATCCGCTCGGACAGGTGCCCCTCGGCGAACCGCTCGGCGATCCGCGACGCCGAGCGAACCGGCACCACCACCTGGCGCGAGACCAGCAGCGCGATCCCGGCGAGCAGCACCAGCAGCACCGCGCCGCCGGTGATCATCGTGCCGCGCACCAGCTGGATGGTGGCCTGCTCGTTCTTCAGCGGGAAGATCAGGTACAGCTCGACGTTGGCCACCTGCGAGGACGTCGGGGTCCCGACGATCAGCGCCGGTCCCGAGAAGCCGTCGGTGTGCACGGTGGCGTACTGGTAGGCCGCCTGCCCGGCCTTGATGAAGCCGCGCAACGAACCGGGCACCTGGTCGACGGGCCCGGCCGTGCTGGCGGCGCGCGGGCCGTCGCCCGGCACCATCAGCACCGCGTCGAAGGCCCCGGCCAGCCCGGCGCCCGAGGCGGTGTCGGTCTTCGACGTCAAGGTGTTGCGGGCCAGCTGCAGGCTGCTGTCCAGCGAGCGGGTCTCCTCGCCGTTGACGATCCCGCCGACGGTGGTGCGCGCCCGCTCGATCTGCTCGATGGCGGCCCTGACCTTGACGTCCAGTACCCGGTTGGTGACCTGGCTGGTGAGCACGAACCCCAGCGCGAGGATCACCGCCAGCGACAGCCCAAGCGTCAGCGCCACGACCCGCAGCTGTAGCGATCGGCGCCAGGCAACCCCCACGGCTCGACTCAACGCACCCATGCCGCGGGTCATGGGGCCAGAGCGCCCCCAACGGCTCCTCGTGCGTCGCGGCGAGCGCCAGATCACGGAGGTCCGGCCTTGTATCCCACTCCTCGAACGGTCAACACCACAGTCGGGTTCTCAGGGTCTTTCTCGACCTTGGCCCGCAGACGCTGAACGTGCACGTTCACCAGGCGGGTGTCCGCCGGGTGCCGATAGCCCCACACCTGTTCGAGCAGCACATCACGAGTAAACACCTGGCGCGGTTTGCGTGCCAGCGCGACCAACAGGTCGAACTCCAGTGGTGTGAGGGAGATCTGCTCGCCGTTGCGGGTGACCTTGTGCGCCGGCACGTCGATGTCGACGTCGGCGATCGAGAGCATCTCGGCGGGCTCGTCGTCGTTGCGCCGCAGCCGCGCGCGCACGCGGGCGACCAGCTCCTTGGGCTTGAACGGCTTCATGATGTAGTCGTCGGCGCCCGACTCCAGGCCGAGCACCACGTCCACGGTGTCGGTCTTGGCGGTCAGCATGACGATCGGGACACCGGAGTCGGCGCGCAGCACCCGGCACACGTCGATGCCGTTCATGCCCGGCAGCATCAGGTCCAGCAGCACCAGATCGGGGCGCAACTCGCGCACCGCGGTCAGGGCCTGGGTGCCGTCGCCGATGACCGCGGTGTCGAAGCCCTCCCCACGCAGCACGATGGTGAGCATCTCGGCCAGCGAAGCGTCGTCATCGACGACCAAAATCCTTTGCCTCATGGAGTCCATGGTGTCACCAGATCGGGACAAAGTCGGCGCACCACACGGGCGTTTCGTGCCCGATACCGCCAAATCGTGACAATTCTGTGCTACTCGGCGGTGAAAGTCGCCACCAACCGCCCCGGATCGACGTCGGCATCGACGACCAGCCACCGCCCGCCCCAGCCCGCCGCGGCCAGCTCCGCGTAGACGGCGCCGGTGCGCCGTTGCAGTTCGTCGTCGCGTTCGTAGCTGTCGCGGGCCCGGCCCGGTTCGTGCTCGGCGCGGTGCCGGGCCCGCTGCCCGGCGAGCTCGGCGGGGACCGCGAGCAGCACCTGCCAGTCGGGCGCGGGCAGCGCCAGCCGCTGGTATTCGAGCCGATGGACCCAGGCCACCGCCTCCCCCGCCGCGCCCTCGCGCAGCCGCGCCGCGCTGTAGGCCGCGTTGGAGGCCACATAGCGATCCAGGATCACCACGTCGTAATCGCGGCGCAGGCCCTCCAGCTCACCGATCGCCCCGGCGCGGTCGAGCGCGAAGAGCATCGCCATCGCATACACCGACGACGCGAGGTCGCCGTGCTCCCCGTGCAGCGCCTCGGCCGCGACGTCGGCGGTCACCGATCGCCCGTAGCGCGGGAAGGCCAGCGTGGCCACCGACAGCCCGGCGGACTCGAAGGCCTTCTGCAACCCCGCCGACAACGTCCGCTTACCCGCGCCGTCTACGCCTTCGATCGCGATCAGCACGGCGCCGAGCCTATCCGCATCCTCGAACGTGACGCCGCCAGTCACGATTGACGCCGGATGTGACTGTGGCGTCACGCTGGGCAGGCGAGAATCAGTAGCGGTAGTGGTCGGCTTTGTAGGGGCCGTCGACGTCGACGCCGATGTATTCGGCTTGTTCTTTGGTGAGTTTGGTCAGTTTGCCGCCGAGGGCTTCGACGTGGATGCGGGCGACCTTTTCGTCGAGGTGTTTGGGTAGCCGGTAGACCTCGTTGTCGTATTCGTCGTTTTTGGTCCACAGCTCGATCTGGGCGATCACCTGGTTGGAGAAGCTGTTGCTCATCACGAACGACGGGTGCCCGGTGGCGTTGCCCAGGTTGAGCAGCCGCCCCTCGGACAACAAGATGATCGACTTGCCGCTGTCGGGGAACGTCCACACGTCGACCTGGGGGCGGATGTTGGTCTTGGTGGCCCCGGAGCGCTCGAGCTGGGCGACCTGGATCTCGTTGTCGAAGTGCCCGATGTTGCCCAGCACCGCGTAGTCCTTCATCGCCTTCATGTGCTCTAAGGTGATGATGTCCTTGTTGCCGGTGGCGGTCACCACGATGTCGGCGCTACCGATCGCGTCCTCGACCGTGGCGACGTCATAGCCCTCCATCAGCGCCTGCAGCGCGTTGATCGGGTCGATCTCGGTGACCACCACCCGGGCGCCCTGGCCCTTGACCGAGTCGGCGCAGCCCTTGCCCACATCGCCATAGCCGCAGATCAACACCTTCTTGCCGCCGATCAACACATCGGTGCCGCGGTTGATCCCATCGATCAGCGAGTGCCGACACCCGTATTTGTTGTCGAACTTGGACTTGGTCACCGAGTCGTTGACGTTGATCGCCGGGAAGGCCAGATCCCCAGCCGCAGCGAACTGATACAGCCGCAACACCCCGGTGGTGGTCTCCTCGGTCACCCCCTTGACCGACTCGGAGATCGTCGTCCACTTGTCTTTGTCGGTCTCGAAGCGGTTGCGCAGCAGCTCCAAAAACACCTTCCACTCGGTGGGGTCGTCGNTCGCCCGGCACCATCAGCACCGCGTCGAAGGCCCCGGCCAGCCCGGCGCCCGAGGCGGTGTCGGTCTTCGACGTCAAGGTGTTGCGGGCCAGCTGCAGGCTGCTGTCCAGCGAGCGGGTCTCCTCGCCGTTGACGATCCCGCCGACGGTGGTGCGCGCCCGCTCGATCTGCTCGATGGCGGCCCTGACCTTGACGTCCAGTACCCGGTTGGTGACCTGGCTGGTGAGCACGAACCCCAGCGCGAGGATCACCGCCAGCGACAGCCCAAGCGTCAGCGCCACGACCCGCAGCTGTAGCGATCGGCGCCAGGCAACCCCCACGGCTCGACTCAACGCACCCATGCCGCGGGTCATGGGGCCAGAGCGCCCCCAACGGCTCCTCGTGCGTCGCGGCGAGCGCCAGATCACGGAGGTCCGGCCTTGTATCCCACTCCTCGAACGGTCAACACCACAGTCGGGTTCTCAGGGTCTTTCTCGACCTTGGCCCGCAGACGCTGAACGTGCACGTTCACCAGGCGGGTGTCCGCCGGGTGCCGATAGCCCCACACCTGTTCGAGCAGCACATCACGAGTAAACACCTGGCGCGGTTTGCGTGCCAGCGCGACCAACAGGTCGAACTCCAGTGGTGTGAGGGAGATCTGCTCGCCGTTGCGGGTGACCTTGTGCGCCGGCACGTCGATGTCGACGTCGGCGATCGAGAGCATCTCGGCGGGCTCGTCGTCGTTGCGCCGCAGCCGCGCGCGCACGCGGGCGACCAGCTCCTTGGGCTTGAACGGCTTCATGATGTAGTCGTCGGCGCCCGACTCCAGGCCGAGCACCACGTCCACGGTGTCGGTCTTGGCGGTCAGCATGACGATCGGGACACCGGAGTCGGCGCGCAGCACCCGGCACACGTCGATGCCGTTCATGCCCGGCAGCATCAGGTCCAGCAGCACCAGATCGGGGCGCAACTCGCGCACCGCGGTCAGGGCCTGGGTGCCGTCGCCGATGACCGCGGTGTCGAAGCCCTCCCCACGCAGCACGATGGTGAGCATCTCGGCCAGCGAAGCGTCGTCATCGACGACCAAAATCCTTTGCCTCATGGAGTCCATGGTGTCACCAGATCGGGACAAAGTCGGCGCACCACACGGGCGTTTCGTGCCCGATACCGCCAAATCGTGACAATTCTGTGCTACTCGGCGGTGNATGCTCGCTCATGACCGCCGTTCACATTCGGTGGCACCAGCTCGAGCGCGACCGTGTTGAGGGTCACACGCCTCCCTTTGTCCTGACGATCCGGGCGGGGGCCCAAGTCGTCGCGTCTACGAAGATCGACTGTCGCCGCGGGCGGCGGCGACTTTTCGAAACCACCCACGCGTCCCGGGCGAGCCCACCGACGTTCGTGCCGGTCACGGCCCACCTGGGGGTCAGTAGCGGTAGTGGTCGGCTTTGTAGGGGCCGTCGACGTCGACGCCGATGTATTCGGCTTGTTCTTTGGTGAGTTTGGTCAGTTGGCCGCCGAGGGCTTCGACGTGGATGCGGGCGACCTTTTCGTCGAGGTGTTTGGGCAGCCGGTAGACCTCGTTGTCGTATTCGTCGTTTTTGGTCCACAGCTCGATCTGGGCGATCACCTGGTTGGAGAAGCTGTTGCTCATCACGAACGACGGGTGCCCGGTGGCGTTGCCCAGGTTGAGCAGCCGCCCCTCGGACAACAAGATGATCGACTTGCCGCTGTCGGGGAACGTCCACACGTCGACCTGGGGGCGGATGTTGGTCTTGGTGGCCCCGGAGCGCTCGAGCTGGGCGACCTGGATCTCGTTGTCGAAGTGCCCGATGTTGCCCAGCACCGCGTAGTCCTTCATCGCCTTCATGTGCTCTAAGGTGATGATGTCCTTGTTGCCGGTGGCGGTCACCACGATGTCGGCGCTACCGATCGCGTCCTCGACCGTGGCGACGTCATAGCCCTCCATCAGCGCCTGCAGCGCGTTGATCGGGTCGATCTCGGTGACCACCACCCGGGCGCCCTGGCCCTTGACCGAGTCGGCGCAGCCCTTGCCCACATCGCCATAGCCGCAGATCAACACCTTCTTGCCGCCGATCAACACATCGGTGCCGCGGTTGATCCCATCGATCAGCGAGTGCCGACACCCGTATTTGTTGTCGAACTTGGACTTGGTCACCGAGTCGTTGACGTTGATCGCCGGGAAGGCCAGATCCCCAGCCGCAGCGAACTGATACAGCCGCAACACCCCGGTGGTGGTCTCCTCGGTCACCCCCTTGACCGACTCGGAGATCGTCGTCCACTTGTCTTTGTCGGTCTCGAAGCGGTTGCGCAGCAGCTCCAAAAACACCTTCCACTCGGTGGGGTCGTCCTCCTCGGCGGGGGGCACCACCCCGGCCTTCTCATACTGCGCACCGCGCAACACCAGCATGGTGGCATCCCCGCCGTCATCCAGGATCATGTTGGCGGGCTCGTCGGGCCAGGTGAGCATCTGCTCGGCCGCCCACCAGTACTCCTGCAGCGTCTCACCCTTCCAGGCGAACACCGGCACCCCCTGGGGCTCCTCGGGGGTGCCATACGGGCCGACCACCACCGCCGCCGCCGCATGATCCTGGGTGGAAAAGATGTTGCACGACGCCCACCGGACCTGCGCACCCAGCGACACCAGGGTCTCGATGAGCACCGCGGTCTGCACGGTCATGTGCAGCGAGCCCGAAATCCGCGCGCCCTTGAGCGGCTGCACCTCGGCATACTCCCGGCGCAGCGACATCAGACCCGGCATCTCCTGCTCAGACAGCTCAATATCCCGCCGGCCGTAATCCGCCAGCGACAAATCAGCGACCTTGAAATCGATGCCATTACGGACCTCAGCGGTCAACGAACTCTCAGTCGTCGTCATAACGTGACTTTTCCTTCTTCAGCCTTCTTTGGGGCCACTCGGGTTCAAGCGGTACTTAGCTTAGGTATGTTCTTCCGCCACTGTAGCCGCGACCCCATGGCGCTCCGCGAACGGCGTCATCAGCCGGGCCAGGTCCGCCGCCACGTCGTGATCGGCCTCCGGCGGCATGGACACGTAGCTCAGCGCCAGCCGCACGATCGCGCGCGCCAGCACGCCGGCGTCCTCGTCGCTGGTGGCCACCCAGCTCTGGGTCAGCGCCGTGGCCAGGCGCGCCGACGCCCGGGTGATGATGGGCCCGCTGTCGGTGGTGATGATCTGCAGCAGGTCGGGCTTGGCGACGCCGGACAGCAGCGAGATCACCAGCGGGTCGGCGGCCGACTCCGCGAAGAAGGAGCGGAATCCCTGCAGGAACGCCTCGTGGATGTTGCCGACGTTGGCGTCGATGGCCGCGTAGATCCCGTCGACCAGGCGATCGGCCAGGCGCAGGGCGTACCCCTGCGCCAGGCCCTGGCGCGAGCCGAACTCGTTGTAGATGGTCTGCCGGCTGATGCCCGCGGCGCGGGCCACGTCCGCCAGCGTGATGGCCGACCAGTCCCGGGCCAGCAACAGGTCCCGCATCGCGTCGAGCACCGAGTCGCGCAGCAGGACGCGCGACGCCTCCGCGTACGGCATCCGCTTCACAGGCGCGACTGTAACGCTCACGGCCGCGCCACCTCCACCATCTCGAAGTCGGACTTCGCCGCGCCGCAGTCCGGGCAGCTCCAGTCCTCGGGGATGTCGTCCCAGCGGGTCCCGGGCGCGATCCCGTCCTCCGGCCAGCCCAGCGCCTCGTCGTACTCGAAGCCGCACTGGATGCAGCGGAACAGTCTGTAGTCACTCATGCCGTAGCTCCTTGTCTCTCGAAGTCGGCCTTCTCGCGCACCGCGCAGTCCGGACAGCACCAGTCGTCGGGAACATCCTCCCACCGCGTGCCCGGGGGAAAGCCCTCCCGCGGAGCGCCTTGCGCTTCGTCGTAAACGTAGTCGCAGCCCGGGCAGCGGTAGGCGATCATGCGCTCACCCCGTAGCGCGCCAGCACTCGGTCGCGCAGCCGCGGGTGGATGTTGACCTTGGTGATGTCGCCGTCGTAGTGGGACAGCACCCGGTGGTCCATCACCTTGCGCCACAGCGGCGGGAAGTAGGTGAGCGAGATCATCGACGCGTACCCGCTGGGCAGGTTGGGCGAGCCCTCGATGCTGCGCAGCGTCTGGTAGCGGCGGGTCGGGTTGGCGTGGTGATCGCTGTGCCGCTGCAGGTGGTACAGGAACAGGTTCGTCACGATGTGATCGGAGTTCCAGCTGTGCACGGGCGCGCACCGCTCGTATCGACCGCTCGCGTTCTTCTGCCGGAGCAGCCCATAGTGCTCCAGGTAGTTGACCGCCTCGAGCAGGCTGAACCCGAAGACCGCCTGGATGATGACGAACGGGATCAGCGCCGGGCCGAAGAGCGCGATCAGCGCGCCCCACAACACCACCGACATCAGCCAGGCGTTGAGCACGTCGTTGGACAGGTAGGTCCTGGGGTCCCAGGGGCTCTTGTTCAGCCGGCGCAGCCGCTGCGCCTCCAGCCGCAACGCCGAACGCAGGCTCCCGAAGACGCTGCGCGGCAGGAATTCCCAGAACGTTTCGCCGAAGCGCGCCGACGCCGGGTCTTCCGGAGTGGACACGCGCACGTGGTGGCCGCGGTTGTGCTCGATGTAGAAGTGGCCGTAGCAGGACTGCGCCAGGGTGACCTTGGACAGCCACCGCTCCAGCGACTCCTTCTTGTGCCCCATCTCGTGGGCCGTGTTGATCCCCACCCCGCCGAGGACCCCGACCGACAGCGCCACGCCCAGCTTGCCGGCCCAGCTCAACGCGCCTTCAGAACCAGCCGGGAAGCCGAGCCAGCTCAGGTTGGACGCGGTGAACAGGTAGGCGCCCAGGATCACGCTGAGGTATTGAAACGGGATGTAGACGTAGGTGCAGCGGCGGTAGTACTTGTCGTTCTCCAGCCGCTCCATCACCTCGTCGGGCGGGTTCTGCCCGTCGGGGCCGAAACGCACGTCCAGGATCGGCAGCAGGACGTAGAGCAGGATCGGCCCGATCCACAGCGGCACCTGCGCGGCGGCGTGCCAGCCGCATCGGTTGAGCGCCCAGACGATCGGCAGCATCACGAACAGCGCCGTCGGGGCGATCAGTCCCATGAGCCACAGGTGGCGCTTCTTGTCCCGCCAGACGGTCGCATCGGTGGGGCTGAGTGTGGTCATCTGCCAAACCTCCTTGTGAGTCATACCACGTTGGAGTTGGACAGTACAGCCGTTTGCGTCTTCTGTCTAGACACAAAGTGCTATTTTGTAAACACACTCGCCTCGGCATGCTCTCGCCCGGCGTCCCGGCGCCCCTGCACGGAGTGCCGGTACCCGTAGCCGGCGTAGATCGCGGTTCCCACCACCAGCCACACGGCGAACCGAACCCAGGTCAACGCCGTGAGGTTGAGCATCAGCCACACGCAGGCGCAGATCGACGTGACGGGCAGCAGCGGCACCCACGGGGCCCGGAACCCCCGCTCCAGGTCCGGCCGCGTGCGGCGCAGCACCATGACGCCGGCCGACACCAGGACGAACGCGAACAGCGTCCCGACGTTGACCATCTCCTCGAGCTTGGTTATCGGGAACACCGACGCCGTCGCCGCCACCACCACCGCGACCAGGACGGTGATCCGGATGGGGGTGCCGCGCGCGCCGGTCTTGGCCAGTGGCCGCGGCAACAGCCCGTCGCGCGCCATCGCGAACAGCACCCGGCACTGCCCGAGCATCAGCACCATCACCACGGTGGTCAACCCGGCGAGGGCACCGATGGCGATGATTTTGCTGGCCCACTGGATCCCGTTTGCTGCGAACGCGGTGGCCAGGTTTGCCGGCTGGTGGCCGGGCACGGTCTTGAGCTGGGTGTAGGACACCATGCCGGACAGCACCACGGCGACGGCGACATACAGCAGGGTGACGATCGCCAGCGACACCAGGATCCCCCGCGGGACGTCGCGCTGGGGATTCTTGGTCTCCTCGGCCATGGTGGCGACGATGTCGAAGCCGATGAACGCGAAGAACACGATGGACGCCCCCGCCAGCACGCCGTACCAGCCGTAGTGACTGCTGTGGGCCCCGGTCAGCAGCGACAGCACCGACTGGTTGATGCCCGACGCCTCGTGTCCGGACTCCGGCTTCGGGATGAACGGCGAGTAGTTGGAGCCCTTGATGTAGAAGGCGCCGACGATCACGACCAGCACCACCACCGACACCTTGATGCCGGTGATCACCGCGGAGAACCGCGAGGACAACTTGGTGCCCAGGGCGATCAGGGTCGCCACCACGGCGACGATCAGCAGCGCGCCCCAGTCCAGCTGGACCGAACCCAGTTGCACTGTGCCACCGGCGAATCCGAACACGTTGCCGAGGTAGCTCGACCAGCCCTTGGACACGACCGCGGCGCCGACCGCCAGTTCCAGCAGCAGGTTCCAGCCGATGGTCCAGGCGAGGAACTCCCCGAAGGTGGCGTAGGAGAAGGTGTAGGCGCTGCCCGCCACCGGCAGCGTCGAGGCGAATTCGGCGTAGCACAGGGCCGCCAGCGCGCAGGTGATGGCCGCGATCACGAACGAGATCCAGATGGCGGGCCCGGTGATGTCGCCGGTGGTCGACGCGGTAACGGTGAAGATGCCGGCGCCGATCACCACCGCGACGCCGAACACGACCAGGTCCCGCCACGTCAGCTCCCTGCGCAGCCGGGTTTCGGGCTCGTCGGTGTCGGCGATCGATTGTTCGACCGATTTGGTGCGCCAACGATTTGCCATTCACCGGCCCCTTCCCGATGTGCTCCGTTGGACCGCACAGTACTGGGTAGTCTGCGAGCATGGCGGGAAGCGGGGGGAACGCAAGGGAGCACGCGGCGGTCATCGGGGGAAGCATCGCCGGCATGTGTGCCGCGCGGGTGCTGTCCGATTGCTATGCGAGGGTGACGGTCTACGAGCGCGACGAGTTGCCGAGCGCGCCGGCGAACCGCGCGGCCGTCCCGCAGGACCGGCATCTGCACATGCTGATGGCCCGCGGGGCGGCGGAGTTCGAGAACCTGTTCCCCGGCCTGCTGGCCGACATGGTCGCCGCGGGCGTGCCCATGCTGGAGAACCGGCCGGACTGCATCCACCTCGGCGCCGCGGGCCATGTCCTCGGGACCGGGCACACGCTGCGCGACGAGTTCACCGCCTACGTGCCCAGCCGGCCACACCTGGAATGGCAGCTGCGCCGGCGGGTGCGCGACATCGACACCGTCGAGCTCGTGCGGCGGTCGGTTTCCGAGCCGCGCTACGACCGCGGGCGCCGGCGGGTCACCGGCGTGCTGCTGGACCCCCAAGACCGGGGCGAGCCGGAGTTCGTGCCGACCGACCTCGTCGTCGACGCCGCGGGCCGGGGCACCCGGCTGCCGGTCTGGTTGGAGCAGTGGGGATTCCAGCGCCCGGTCGAAGCGACCCTGGACATCGGCATCCGCTACGCGTCGCACCAGTTCCGCATGCCGGAGGGCGTGATCGCCGAGAAGGTGGTGGTCGCCGGCGCCTCCCACGACGAGTCGCTCGGGCTGGGCATGCTGCATTACGAGGACCGCGTGTGGGTGCTGACCACGTTCGGCGTGGCCGACGCCAAACCGCCCACGACGTTCCCGGAGATGCTCGCGCTGGCCGACAAGCTGCTGCCCGCGCATTTCAATGCCGCGCTGGCGCAGGCAGAACCCTTCGGCGAGCCGGCGTTCCACGCGTTTCCGGCCAGCAGGTGGCGCCGCTACCACAAGCTGGACCGCTTCCCGGCCGGCATCGTCCCGTTCGGCGACGCCGTGGCCAGCTTCAACCCCACGTTCGGGCAGGGCATGACGATGACGTCGCTGCAGGCCGGCCATCTGCGGCGGGCGCTGCGATCCGACGACCTCGCCCGCGAGCTGAACCGGGCCACCGCCAAAACCACCTACCCGGTGTGGATCATGAACGCCATCGGCGACGTCACGTTCCACCACGCCACCACGAAGGGGTCCATCCCCTGGTGGTGGCGGCCCTCGGGCGCGCTGTTCGACCAGTTCCTCGGGGCGGCCGAAACCGAACCCGTTCTGGCCGAGTGGTTTCTGCGCCGGTTCTCGCTCCTGGACAGCCTGTACATGGTTCCGCCGCCGCGGATCATCGGGCGCACCATGGCGCACAACATGCGGCTGTGGCTGCGCGAGCGCCGCGAGGCCGCCCGCGGCGATCGCGAGGGCGGCGCCGGGGGCACCTCCCGCTTGCGAGGGACCGGGCGATGGGGGCACCTCCCGCTTGCGGGGGACGGGTCGCCACCATCCGGCCGGCGGCGCGCCTCTAGAGCCCTACGGTCGCCCTGAACAGCTGGGCGGGCTCGCGCGCGACCAGCCGGATGGGCCCGTCGTCGGCCGCCACCCAGGCGGCCATCCCGCGTTCCAGCGTGAGCGACCCGGACTTGGCGTGCACCGTCGCGCAGCCCTCGCTGCACAACAGGATTTGCGGGCCCTCGTGGCTGCACGTCGCGTCGACCTCGTGGCCGAGGTACTCGCCGTCGAGTTCCAGCAGCGCGACGGCGAATTCGGCGGTCGGCGTCTCGTAGATTCGGCCGAACCCCTCGCGGCGGACGTGCGGGCGCAGTTGCGCCTCGGTGGTGGGGGTGAAGTCCAGCACCCGCAGCAGCTCGGGCACGTCGACGTGCTTGGGGGTGAGCCCGCCGCGTAGCACGTTGTCGGAGTTGGCCATCACCTCGACCGCGAAACCGCGCAGATAGGTGTGCAGGTTGCCGGCCGACACGAAGATCGCCTCGCCCGGGGCCAGGGTGATGCGGTTGAGCAACAACGCCGCCAGCACGCCGGCGTCGCCGGGATAGCGTTCGCCGAGTTCCAGCACGGTCTTGGCCTCGGCCGCGAATTCCGTTGCGCCGGAGCTGACGTAGGCGATGGCGCCGTCCAGCACGGCGGGCACCAGCACGTCGATGTCGGGCTGCGGCGCGGTGATCCACGTGGTGAACAGCGCGCGCAGGCCGTCGGCGTCGGATTGGTCGTTCAGCAGGTCGATGTAGGGGTCGAGATCGGAGACGGCCAGCGCGCGCAGCAACTCGATGGTCGCCGACGCCTGACGAAATCCGGCCAGCGCCTCGAACGACTGCAGCGCCACCAACAACTCCGGCTTGTGGGAGGTGTCGCGGTAGTTGCGCAACGGCGAGGACACCGGAATGCCCAGCCGCTCCTCACGCAGGTATCCCTCGACCGCCTGCTCGGCGCTCGGATGCGCCTGCAGCGACAGCGGCTCGTCGGCGGCCAGCACCTTGACCAAAAAGGGGAGCACGTCCCCGAATCGGGCGCGCGACCCCGCGCCGAGCTGTCCCTCCGGGTCGGCGACCAGGGCCTCGAGCAACGAGACTTCACCCTTGTCCGTTTCCAGCCAGGCCGGGTCCCCGGGGTGTGCACCGAACCAGAGCTCGGCCTCCGGGTGGGCCGCCGGAACCGTGCGCCCGGTGAATTCCGCAAGGGCGGTGCGCGATCCCCAGGCGTACGTCCGCAAGGCCCCGCGAAGCAGTTCCACTTGTGTATCTATCCCCGCACCAGTCGCATGTAAACCGCGGCCATCTCCAGCCGAACGGCCAATACTGCCAGTTGCTGCTCGGCGCTGATGGCGCCCCCCAACGCCGGCGCCACCGTCGAACCGGCCGAGCCGCCGGGTCCGTCGGGAACATCCTCGGCGGCAAGCAAGTACACGTCGTCGAGGCCCGCGGTCCGGGCCGCCACGACCGTCTGTTCGGCGGACAGGGTCAGCGCCAGCACCCGCAGCCGCTCGGGCCGCGGCCCGTCGATCTCCTCGTCGTGAAAGAGGTCGTCCACCGCCCCGTCATTCGTGTCCCGCGCCGCCCGCAGCGCCAGCACGGCGTCCGCCAACCCGGTGGCGCCGACCACCTCGTGGGCGAGCCGCAGCAGCACCGAGCTGCCGTGCCGCGCCAGCGCCAGCGTGGCCGCGCAATCGCCCGCCAGCGCCACCC
>NZ_LT546236.1:445071-457496 GCF_900078675.2 Mycobacterium interjectum | reverse complement strand
CCGCCGACGACGCCGCGCGCAGCAGGCCCTCGCGGTCGGCCGCGAGCAGGCCGCCGGCGTCCTCGAGGTCTATCGCCGCGGTGGCGTTCACGGTGTGGCCCCGGCGATCTCGGCACGGACGTGGGAAACGACGGCGTCGACGTCCTCGCTGGTGCGGCCCTCCACGTTGAGCCGCAGCAACGGCTCGGTGTTCGAGCTGCGCAGGTTGAACCAGCTGCCGTCGCCCAAATCGACAGTCACCCCGTCCAGGTGATCGATGGACTGAATCCTGGTGCCGAACGATTTCAGCACCGCGTCCACACAATACGACGCGTCGGCCACGGTGAAGTTGATCTCGCCGGACGATTCGTAGCGCTGGTAGTCGGCGGTCAGCTCCGAGAGCGGCCGTTCCTGCTCGCCGAGGGCGGCCAGCACGTACAGCGCCGCCAGCATCCCCGAGTCGGCGCCCCAGAAATCCCGGAAGTAATAGTGCGCGGAATGCTCCCCGCCGAAGATCGCGCCGGTGTCGGCCATCAGCGCCTTGATATAGGAGTGGCCGACCCGCGAGCGCAGCGGCGTGCCGCCGCGCTCGGTGACCAACTCGGGTACCGCCCGGGAGGTGATCACGTTGTGGATGATCGTGGCGCCGATCTCCCGGCCCAGCTCCCGGGCGGCCACCAGGCTGGTCACCGTCGACGGTGACACCAGCTCCCCGCGCTCGTCGACCACGAAGCACCGGTCGGCGTCCCCGTCGAAGGCCAGCCCGATGTCGGCTCCGCTGTCGCGCACGAATTTCTGCAGGTCCACCAGGTTGGCCGGGTCGAGCGGATTGGCCTCGTGATTGGGAAACGTCCCGTCGAGTTCGAAGTACAACGGCAGCAAGGTGATCGATTCGATCGCGCCCAGCACGGCCGGGGCGGTGTGGCCGGCCATCCCGTTGCCGGCGTCCACGGCCACCCGCAGCGGGCGCAGCCCGGAGGTGTCCACCAGCGAGCGCAGGAACGTCCCGTATTCGGCCAGCACGTCGCGATCGGTGGCGGTCCCCGGCGGGCCGTCGTACGCCGGAACCCCGGCGATCACGTCGTCGCTGATGGTGCCCAGCCCGGTGTCCGCCCCGACCGGTTTGGCGCCGGCCCGGCACAGCTTGATGCCGTTGTAGGCCGCCGGGTTGTGGCTCGCGGTGAACATCGCGCCCGGGCAATCCAGCAGCCCGGACGCGAAATACAGCTGATCGGTGGACGCCAAACCGATCCGCACCACGTCCAGGCCCTGGCCCAGCACCCCGCGCGCGAAGGCCGCGGCCAGCGCCGGCGAACTGTCCCGCATGTCGTGGCCGAGCACCACCTGCCGGGCGCCCTCGGCGCGCATCAACACGGCGAACGCGGCGCCCAGATCAGCGAGCAGCGACTCGTCGAGCTCCTCGCCGACCAGCCCGCGGACGTCGTATGCCTTGACGACGCGGCGAACGGTCGCGGCGGACCGTGACATGGAAAACTCCTGACGCTCCTGACGGTGGGGCTCTTGGCGTCAGCCTATCGGCCCGGGAAAAACCTGCGGCGCGTTAGATCCGGCTAGTCAGAGCTAATCAGCGGGGTCCGGCAACACCCGCAGGTGTCCGCGCCGGCGACCGGAGCGGCGCTCCGGCGGCGCGAGCAGCCCGCTGCTCGGCGCGGTGGCCTGGGCTCCGGCATGAATGTGGGGTTCGGAAAAGCCGTTCAGGGGCGGGCCCGCCGGGTGCGACAGGCCCCCGTCGCGCGGCCGCCCCTCGCGCACCGCGTCGGCCAGGGCGACCAGGTCGTCCTCGTCGGGATGGGTGGGTTCAGAAAGGAGGGGCCCGGCGTGGCGCACGAGGTCCCAGCCGCGGGGCGCGGTGATCCGGCCGGCGTGGCCGACGCACAGGTCCCAGGAGTGCGGTTCGCGCGCGGTGGCGAGCGGGCCCACCACTGCCGTCGAGTCCGAGTAGACGAACGTCAAGGTCGCCACGGCGTAGTGCGGACACCCGGGCCGGCAACAGCGACGGGGAACGTTCACGCCGAAAGGCTATCGTGCGCAAACGCCGTGGAAGCGCCGGACACGCGCATCCGCTCGACCCGCGATGTACAACCGTTACCATCGGCGCGTGGCCGATTCCCGCGGTTCCCCGCGCAGCGATCGGTCGGGGCGCCGATCGGCTTCCTACCGAGGGTCGCGCCGCGGCCGCGATATGCGCGGACCGCTGCTGCCGCCGACCGTGCCCGGATGGCGCAGCCGGGCCGAGCGGTTCGACATGGCGGTGCTGGAGGCCTACGAGCCGATCGAGCGGCGATGGCAGGAGCGGGTGTCCGAACTGGACGTGGCCGTCGACGAGATCCCGCGGATCGCCGCCAAGGACCCCGAGAGCGTGCAGTGGCCACCGGAGGTCATCGCCGACGGACCGATCGCGCTCGCCCGGTTGATACCGGCCGGTGTCGACGTCCGAGGCAACGCCACGCGGGCACGAATTGTCTTGTTCCGCAAGCCGATTGAACGACGAGCCAAGGACACCGACGAACTTGGCGAGTTGTTGCACGAGATCCTGGTGGCCCAGGTGGCCATCTACTTGGACGTCGAGCCCTCGGTCATCGACCCCACGATCGACGACGAATAGCGTCGCGCGTCAGATGATGCCGCGCTTGAGGCGGCGGCGCTCCCGTTCGGACAGACCGCCCCAGATCCCGAAGCGCTCGTCGTGCGCCAGGGCGTACTCCAGGCACTCGTGGCGAACCTCGCAACCCAGGCAGATCTTCTTGGCCTCGCGGGTGGAGCCCCCCTTCTCGGGGAAGAAGGCCTCGGGATCGGTCTGCGCGCACAGCGCGCGGTCCTGCCATTGATCCGGGGTCGCCGGCGGCAGGGGCTCGGGCTCGAAAGCGACTGGGGCGTCGGGAACCACAGTCAGGTGCGGGCGGACGGGTGCCGCCGGCGCCGAGCCGATGATGGTGTGCGGTGTGCCTGTCATAACGCCCCGAAGGTGCTCATAAGACATGCTTCGTCCGCCTCCTCAGCTTTGATTTGAGAGAGTGAGTGCTTCCCACTGTTCTGATGTACAGCCCAATTCGAACAAGTGATCGAATCTCGGTCTGCGACACCGGAATCGGCCGGCCAACCGGGAAATGACACTGTTGTGATTAGACACTTGTTGACCTGCCTGGTCAAGCGTAATGGCCAATTTCCATATCATCTCGTGACCAAATTCCGGCGTTTCTGTTGTTTTTGGGCCTTCGGCGTGTCCATCACAGTCCCGTCACGGGCAGTACTGTCGAGCCCTGTGAAGGTCAAGTGAAGGTCACGGTTCTGGTCGGTGGGGTTGGTGGCGCCCGGTTCCTGCTGGGGGTTCAACAGCTGTGCGGGCTGGGTCAGTTCGAAACGCAACAGGGCCCGCGCACCGACAGCCACGAGCTGACCGCGGTCGTCAACGTCGGCGATGACGCCTGGATCCACGGGTTGCGCGTCTGTCCGGATTTGGACACCTGCATGTACACCTTAGGTGGAGGCGTCGACCCGGACCGAGGGTGGGGGCACCGCGACGAAACATGGCACGCCAAGGAGGAATTGGCGCGCTACGGCGTGCAGCCCGACTGGTTCCAGCTCGGCGACCGCGACCTGGGCACCCACCTGGTGCGCACCCAGATGCTCAACGCGGGCTACCCGCTGTCGCACATCACCACCGCGTTGTGCGATCGCTGGCGGCCGGGCGCGCGGCTGCTGCCGGCCACCGACGACCGCTGCGAGACGCACGCGGTGATCACCGATCCGGCCGACGGCAGCCGCCGGGCGATCCACTTCCAGGAGTGGTGGGTGCGCTACCGGGCGCAGGTGCCCACGCACAGCTTCGCGTTCGTCGGCGCCGAAAAGGCCAGCGCCACAGCCGAAGCCGTGGCGGCCATCGCCGACGCCGACGTCATCCTGCTGGCGCCGTCCAACCCGGTCGTCAGCGTCGGGGCCATCCTGGCCGTCCCCGGCATCCGCGGGGCGCTGCGCGCGGCCCGGGCCCCGGTGATCGGCTACTCCCCGATCATCGGGACAAAGCCGTTGCGCGGCATGGCCGATGCGTGCCTGTCCGTGATCGGGGTCGAGTCCAGCGCGGAGGCGGTCGGCCGGCATTTCGGCTCGCGGCGCGCCACCGGGATTCTGGACGGCTGGCTCATCCACGAGGGCGACGAGGCCGACGTCGACGGGGTCGCCGTGCGCGCGGTGCCGCTGTTGATGAGCGACCCCGGGGCGACGGCCGACATGGTGCGCGCCGGGCTCGAGCTGGCGGGCGTGGCGGCGTGAGCGGCGTGACCGGCCCCTCGACCGAGCACGGCACCGCGGCCACCGTCGAGATCCTGCCCGTCACCGGGCTTCCCGAGTTCCGGCCCGGGGACGACCTGGGCGCGGCCGTCGCCGCCGCGGCGCCGTGGCTGCGCGACTCCGACGTCGTGGTGGTCACCAGCAAGGTGGTGTCCAAGTGCGAGGGGCGCCTGGTGCCGGCCCCCGCCGACGCCGAGGAGCGCGATCGGCTGCGCCGCAAACTCGTCGACGACGAGGCGGTGCGCGTGCTGGCGCGCAAGGGCCGAACGCTGATCACCGAGAACCGGCTCGGCCTGGTCCAGGCCGCCGCCGGCGTGGACGGGTCCAACGTCGGCCGCGACGAGCTGGCGCTGCTGCCGGTCGATCCCGACGCCAGCGCCGCGACGCTGCGCACCGCGCTGCGCGAACGGCTCGGCGTCGACGTCGCCGTCGTCATCACCGACACGATGGGCCGCGCCTGGCGCAACGGCCAGACCGACGCGGCCGTCGGCGCCGCCGGACTGCGTGTGCTGCACGGCTACGCCGGAGCCGTCGACCGGCACGGCAACGAGCTGCTCGTCACCGAGATCGCGATCGCCGACGAGGTCGCGGCCGCCGCCGATCTGGTCAAGGGCAAACTCACCGCGCTGCCGGTGGCCGTCGTGCGCGGGCTCGCCGTGACCGACGACGGCTCGACGGCGCGCCAACTACTGCGACCCGGCGAGGAGGACCTGTTCTGGCTGGGCACGGCCGAGGCCCTCGACATGGGCCGCCGGCAGGCCCAGCTGCTGCGCCGGTCGGTGCGCAGGTTCACCGACCAGCCGGTGCCGCAAGAGCTCATCGAGGACGCCGTCGCCGAGGCGCTCACCGTGCCGGCCCCCCACCACACCCGACCGGTCCGGTTCGTGTGGCTGCGGACGCCGCACACCCGGACCCGGCTGCTGGACCGCATGAAGGACCGGTGGCGCTCCGACCTCGCCGGGGACGGGCGGCCCGCCGACTCGATAGAGCGCCGGGTGGCGCGCGGGCAGATCCTCTACGACGCACCCGAAGTGGTGATCCCGTTCCTCGTCCCCGAGGGCGCCCACGCCTACCCCGACGCGGCCCGCACCGGCGCCGAGCACGCCATGTTCACGGTCGCGGTCGGCGCGGCGGTGCAGGCCCTGCTGGTTGCGCTGGCGGTGCGCGGGGTGGGCAGCTGCTGGATCGGCTCGACGATCTTTGCCGCCGAGTTGGTCCGCGCCGAGCTCCAGCTGCCCGCCGACTGGGAGCCGCTGGGCGCCATCGCGATCGGCTACGCCGAGGACCCGCCCGGGCCGCGCGACGCGCCGGACCCCGGGGATTTGCTGCTCCGCAAGTAATACTGGGCCCATGCATTTCGCGGGCAAGGCCGCGGCGTCGGCCGCCAAGGTCCGCGGTGGCTACTACACCCCCGCCCCGGTGGCGCGATTCCTGGCCCGCTGGGTTCGCGGGGCCGGTCCGCGGATCGTCGAGCCGTCCTGCGGCGACGGCCGGATCCTGCGCGAGCTGGCCGCCCTCGGCGGCCGGGCGCGCGGCGTGGAGCTGATCCCCGACGAAGCGGCCAAGGCCCGGCAATTCGCGCCCGTCGACGCCGAGAACCTCTTCACGTGGCTGGCGAGGGCCGAGCCCGGCGGCTTCGACGGCGTCGCGGGCAACCCGCCCTACATCCGCTTCGGCAACTGGGCATCCGATCAGCGGGACCCGGCCCTGAAACTGATGCGCCGCGAGGGGCTGCGCCCCAGCCGGCTGACCAACGCCTGGGTCCCCTTCGTCGTCGCGAGCGCGGTCCTGGCGCGCGACGGCGGCCGGGTCGGGCTGGTGCTGCCGGCCGAGTTGCTCCAAGTCGGCTACGCCGCCCAGCTGCGCGACTTTCTGCTCAGCCGGTTCTGCGAGATCACGCTGCTGACGTTCGAGCGGTTGGTGTTCGACGGCGTCCTGCAGGAGGTGGTGCTGTTCTGCGGTGTGGTCGGAGCGGGCCCGGCCCGGATGCGCACCGTCCATCTCACCGACGCCGGCGCGCTGGCGGACGCTGACCTCGACGCCCCGTGGGCCCCCGCGCTGCTGCACGAAAAGGAGAAGTGGACCAAGTACTTCCTGGACCCCGCGGCGATCCGGCTGCTGCGCACGCTCAAGGGGTCGCCGGCCATGACCCGGCTCGGGTCGCTCGCCGACGTGGACGTCGGCATCGTGACGGGCCGCAACAGCTTTTTCACGTTCACCGACGCGCAAGCCGGCGAGCTGGGGCTGCGGCCGCACTGCGTCCCGCTCGTCTCGCGCAGCGCGCAGTTGTCCGGATTGGTCTACGACAACGACTGCCGCGCAGGCGATGTCGCGGCGGGCCAGCGGACCTGGCTGCTCAATGCGCCGCCCGAACCGACCGACGCCGCCCTGCTCGCGCACGTCCGCGCCGGTGAGGCCGCCGGGGTGCACAACGGCTACAAGTGCTCGATCCGCAAGCCGTGGTGGACCACCCCGTCGCTGTGGGTCCCGGATCTGTTCCTGCTGCGCCAGATCCACCGGGCGCCGCGGCTGACCGTCAACGGCGCCGCGGCGACGAGCACCGACACGGTGCACCGGGTCCGGGTCGCACCCGGCGTCGATCCGGCGGCGCTGGCCGCGGTGTTCCACAACAGCGTGACGTTCGCGTTCGCCGAGATCCTCGGCCGCAGCTACGGTGGGGGCATCTTGGAGCTGGAACCCGCGGAAGCCGAACAGCTTCCGATCCCCGCGCCGGTGCACGCCGGCAACGAACTCACCTGCGACGTCGACCTGTTGCTGAAGGCGGGCGAGGTCGACAAGGCGCTCGACCTCGTCGACCGGCGCGTGCTGATCGACGGGCTCGGGTTGTCCCCCGAGGCGGTCGCGGGGTGCCGCGCGNCACCATCAGGCGCGACCGCGCCGCCAGCGAGGCGCGCAGCGTCCAGCGCAGCGGCGCACGCCGCCAACCGGAATTCCGGTCGGCCAGGAAGAGATAGGTGCTCCTGTGGTGGGCCGCCAGGTGGCTCGCGGGGTCGTGCCCGGTGGAGTGACCCTTGTGGTGCAGGACTTCCGACGAGGGCACGTAGACGCTCAGCCAGCCGGCCTTGCCCAGCCGGTCGCCGAGGTCGACGTCCTCCATGTACATGAAGTAGCGCTCGTCGAAGCCGCCGACCTGGCGAAAGGCCGACCGCCGCACCAGCAGGCACGACCCCGACAGCCAGCCCACCGCGCGTTCGCTGGGTTCGAGCCGCTCCTGGCGGTAGGCCGCCGTCCACGGGTTGCGCTTCCAGAACGGGCCGATCACCGCGTGCATGCCGCCGCGGATCAGGCTGGGCAGGTGGCGCGCCGACGGATACACCGACCCGTCGGGGTCCCGGATGAGCGGGCCCAGGGCGCCGGCGTGCGGCCAGCGGATGGCGGCGTCCAGCAGGGCGTCGATGCTGCCCGGGCCCCACTGCACGTCCGGGTTGGCCACGATCACCCAGTCCCCGTTCTCGTCCAGGCTTTCGTCCAGCTGCGCGACCGCGCGATTCACCGCCGTCCCGTACCCGAGGTTCGCGCCGGTGTCGAAGAGCCGCACGTTCGGATACCGCTCGACGGCGGCCTGCGGGGTTCCGTCGGTGGAGCCGTTGTCGGCCAGCAGCACGCTGACGGGGCGCTCGGTGGCCAGTGACAGGGAGGCCAGGAACCGCTCCAGGTGCGGGCCCGGCGAGTAGGTCACCGTCACCACCGGCAGGATGTCAGTCACGCGTAGAGGGTAACGGTCGGTCGCTGCCCGATGCGGCCAGCGCCGCGACAAGCGCAGCGCGCCAGGGCCTTAGCGGTGTGAGGCCCGCCGCCGCGGACTCCCGGCCGCCCAGCGCGGAGTAGGTAGGCCGCGGCGCCGGGCGCGGGAACTCGTCGGTTTTGACGGGCCGCACCCGGTCGGGGTCGGCGCCGCACTCGGAGAACACCGCGCGGGCCTGCTCGAAGCGCGACACCGCGCCCTNCCGCCGCACCAGCAGGCACGACCCCGACAGCCAGCCCACCGCGCGTTCGCTGGGTTCGAGCCGCTCCTGGCGGTAGGCCGCCGTCCACGGGTTGCGCTTCCAGAACGGGCCGATCACCGCGTGCATGCCGCCGCGGATCAGGCTGGGCAGGTGGCGCGCCGACGGATACACCGACCCGTCGGGGTCCCGGATGAGCGGGCCCAGGGCGCCGGCGTGCGGCCAGCGGATGGCGGCGTCCAGCAGGGCGTCGATGCTGCCCGGGCCCCACTGCACGTCCGGGTTGGCCACGATCACCCAGTCCCCGTTCTCGTCCAGGCTTTCGTCCAGCTGCGCGACCGCGCGATTCACCGCCGTCCCGTACCCGAGGTTCGCGCCGGTGTCGAAGAGCCGCACGTTCGGATACCGCTCGACGGCGGCCTGCGGGGTTCCGTCGGTGGAGCCGTTGTCGGCCAGCAGCACGCTGACGGGGCGCTCGGTGGCCAGTGACAGGGAGGCCAGGAACCGCTCCAGGTGCGGGCCCGGCGAGTAGGTCACCGTCACCACCGGCAGGATGTCAGTCACGCGTAGAGGGTAACGGTCGGTCGCTGCCCGATGCGGCCAGCGCCGCGACAAGCGCAGCGCGCCAGGGCCTTAGCGGTGTGAGGCCCGCCGCCGCGGACTCCCGGCCGCCCAGCGCGGAGTAGGTAGGCCGCGGCGCCGGGCGCGGGAACTCGTCGGTTTTGACGGGCCGCACCCGGTCGGGGTCGGCGCCGCACTCGGAGAACACCGCGCGGGCCTGCTCGAAGCGCGACACCGCGCCCTCGTTGGCGGCGTGCAGGATCGGACCCGGCACGCGGTCGTCGGCGACCTGCAGCAGCGCGACGGCCAGGTCGGCGACGTAGGTCGGGGACCCGACCTGGTCGTCGACCACGTTCACCGGCCCGTCCCCGGCGGCCAGCCGGCGCATGACGGCGACGAAGTCCTTGCCCGTTCCGCCGGTGTAGAGCCAGGCGGTCCGCACGACGACAGCCGACGGCAGCGCCGCCAGGACGGCATCCTCGCCGGCGAGCTTCGACAGCGCGTAGACGCCCCGCGCGTCGGTCTTGTCGCTGGGCTCGTAGGGACGCGGGGCGCCCGGGCCGGGGTCGCCGGTGAACATGTAGTCGGTGGAGACGTGGATCAGCCGGGCGCCGGCGCGCGCGCAGGCCCGCGCGAGGATCTCCGGCCCGGTGGCGTTGACCGCGTACGCGCGCGCCTCGTCGCTCTCGGCGCCGTCGACGTCGGTGTAGGCCGCGCAATTGATGACCACGTCGCCGGGTCGGATGATCCGTTCCGCCGCGGCCGGATCGGCGATGTCCCATTGCGACGACGTCAGCGCGAGAACCTCGCGCCCCCGCTCGGTCGCCAGCGCGGCCAAACAGCTGCCCAGTTGCCCCCCGGCTCCAGTGATCACGATTCTTTCCGACCTGCCCGACATGTCGTCGAGTCTGGCACGGACCAGGCACGCCGCCCCCGGCTACCCGCGAAGCCGCTGTGTCGCAAGTAACCTATTGTGATGCCTGTGCAACGTGTGGTTCGTGTGGTTGCCACTGTGCTGACCGTCGCGGTCGTTGTCGGCACCGGAATGGCCTGGGGCAACGTGCGCGCCTTCGAGGACGGCATCTTCCACATGTCCGCACCCTCGCTGGGCAAGGGCGGCGACGACGGCGCGATCGACATCCTGCTGGTCGGCCTGGACAGCCGCACCGACGCGCACGGCAACCCCCTGTCCCAGGAGGAGCTGGCCACCCTGCGGGCCGGCGACGAGGAAGCGACCAACACCGACACGATCATCCTGATCCGGATACCGAACAACGGGAAGTCGGCGACGGCGATCTCGATCCCCCGCGACTCCTACGTCGCGGCCCCCGGGCTGGGCAAGACCAAGATCAACGGCGTCTACGGCCAGACCAGGGAGGCCAAGCGCGCCACCCTCGTCAAGGCCGGTGCCTCCGCGGCCGAAGCGGCGACCCAGGGCACCGAGGCCGGCCGCGAGGCGCTGATCAAGACCGTCGCCGACCTCACGGGCGTCACCGTCGACCACTACGCCGAAATCGGCCTGCTCGGATTCGCGTTGATCACCGACGCGCTCGGCGGCGTCGACGTCTGCCTCAAACAGCCGGTGTTCGAACCGCTGTCCGGTGCCGACTTCCCCGCCGGACAACAAAAACTCGACGGCCCCGAGGCGCTGAGCTTCGTGCGCCAGCGCCACGACCTACCGCGCGGCGACCTGGACCGGGTGGTGCGCCAGCAGGTGGTGATGGCGTCGCTGGCCCACCGGGTCATCTCCAGCAAGACGCTGTCCAGCCCCACCACCCTGCGGCGCCTCGAGGCCGCCGTTCAGCGCTCGGTGGTGATCTCCTCGGGCTGGGACGTGATGGATTTCGTCCAGCAGATGCAGAAGCTGGCCGGCGGCAACGTCGCCTTCGCCACCATCCCGGTGCTCGACGGGGCCGGCTGGAGCGACGACGGCATGCAGAGCGTGGTGCGGGTGGACCCGCACCAGGTGCAGGACTGGGTGGCCGGGCTGCTGCACGACCAGGACCAGGGCAAGACCGAGGAGCTGGCCTACACCCCGGCGAAGACCACCGCCAGCGTCGTCAACGACACCGACATCAACGGGCTGGCGGCAGCGGTGTCAGAGGTGTTGAGCTCCAAGGGATTTGCCGCCGGCACCGTCGGAAACAACGACGGCGGTCACGTGAAGAGCAGCCAGGTGCGCGCCGCCAAGACCGACGACCTGGGCGCCCAGCAGGTCGCCAAGGAGCTGGGCGGGTTGCCCGTCGTCGCTGACCCGGCCGTCGCCGCCGGAACGGTGCGGGTGGTGCTGGCCAACGACTACACCGGCCCCGGCTCCGGGCTTTCCGGTGGCGGGTCGGTCATGCCCGCGCGCGTGTCCAACGCCGGCGCCCAGGCCGACCCCAACGTGCCGGCGCCGTCGCCGATCCTGACCGCCGGCTCCGACAAGCCCGAGTGCATCAACTGAGCACGCTGGCCGGGGCCATCCTGGAGCCGATGTTGCGGGCCGACCCGGTCGGCCCGCGCATCACCTACTACGACGACGCCGGCGGCGAGCGCATCGAGCTGTCCGCCGCCACCCTGGCCAACTGGGCCGCCAAGACCGGCAACCTGTTGCGCGACGAGATGGGCGCCGGGCCGGCGAGCCGGGTCGCGATCCTGCTGCCGGCGCACTGGCAGACCGCGGCGGCGCTGTTCGGGGTGTGGTGGATCGGGGCCGAGGCGGTGCTCGAACCGGGGCCGGGCACCGCCACGGACGTGGCGCTGTGCACCGCGGATCGGCTGGACGAGGCCGACGGCACGGGCGCCGGCGAGGTGGCCGTGCTGTCGCTGGACCCGTTCGGCCGCCCCGCGCCGGACCTGCCGATCGGCGTCACCGACTACGCCACCGCCGTGCGGGTGCACGGCGACCAGATCGTCGGCGAAGCCCGGCCCGGTCCGGCGCTGGCGGGGCGATCGGTCGACGAGGTCCTGGCCGACTGCGAAACATCCGCCACCGCACGGGGATTGACGGCCGCCGACCGGGTGCTGTCCAGCGCGTCCTGGACGCGACCCGGCGAACTGGTGGACGGCCTGCTGGCGATCCTGGCCGTCGGCGCGTCGCTGGTGCAGGTGGCCAATCCCGACCCGGGGGCACTGCCGCGCCGGATCGAGACGGAGAAGGTCACCCGGGTCCTCTAGCGCTCGACCGCGGCGCCCGATGCATGTTGATATCGCAATATTTCAATGTTAACGTCGTGCGAGGATGGACTGACGCGGCGGCGACAGGAGGATTGGGGCGATGGCGGTGTACGGGCTCTTGGCGAAGGCGGCGGGCACGGTGGTCACCGGCCTGGTCGGCGTGACGGCCTACGAGGTGGTGCGCAAGGCCATGGCCAGGGCGCCGCTGCACGAGACGGCGGTGTCGGCGGCGGAGCTGGGATTGCGCGGCACCCGCAAGGCCGAGGAGGCCGCCGAGTCGGCGCGCCTCAAGCTCGCCGACGTCATGGCCGAGGCCCGCGAACGCATCGGCGAAGAGGCGCCCACGCCCGCGGTCGCCGACGCCCACGAGCACGAGCACTGATCGCTTGACGCCGGCGGAAAGCCCCGCGCTGCATGTGCTTTCGGATGCGGCGGGGCGCATGCGGGTGTCGG
>NZ_LT546236.1:410219-442899 GCF_900078675.2 Mycobacterium interjectum | reverse complement strand
TGAGTGGATAAAAGAGCCACAGACTGCCGGGTGCCGAGCCGGCCCTCCGCCAATACCTCCCCCCGCCGTTTCGTTCCCACGTCGTTCATCGTGTCCGCCATCACCCTGGCCGTCACCGGCGACGTGCGCCGGGCGATGACCATGCTGCTGATCGCGTGCCCGTGCGCGGTGGGCCTGGCCACCCCGACCGCGATCAGCGCCGCGATCGGCAACGGCGCGCGCCGCGGCATCCTGATCAAGGGCGGGTCGCACCTCGAACAGGCGGGCCAGGTCGACGCGATCGTGTTCGACAAGACCGGCACCCTGACCGTCGGGCGACCGGTGGTCACCAACATCGTTGCGATGCATAAGGATTGGCAGCCCGAGCAGGTGCTGGCCTATGCGGCCAGCTCGGAGATCCACTCCCGGCACCCGCTGGCCGAGGCGGTGATCCGCTCGACCGAGGAACGCCACATCAGCATCCCGCCGCACGAGGAGTGCGAGGTGCTGGTGGGGCTGGGCATGCGGACCTGGGCCGACGGGCGGACCCTGCTGCTGGGCAGCCCGTCGCTGTTGCGCGCCGAAAAGGTGAAGGTGTCGAAGAAGGCCTCGGAATGGGTGGACAAGCTGCGGCGCCGGGCCGAGACGCCGCTGCTGCTCGCCGTGGACGGCACCCTGGTCGGCCTGATCAGCCTGCGCGACGAGGTGCGCCCGGAGGCGGCCGACGTGCTGAACGAGTTGCGGGCCAACGGGATTCGCCGCATCGTGATGCTCACGGGCGACCATCCCGACATCGCCGAGGTGGTCGCCGCCGAGCTCGGCATCGACGAGTGGCGCGCCGAGGTGATGCCGGAGGACAAGCTCACCACGGTGCGCGAGCTGCAGGAGCAGGGCTTCGTCGTCGGCATGGTCGGCGACGGCATCAACGACGCCCCGGCGCTGGCCGCCGCCGACATCGGGATCGCCATGGGCCTGGCCGGTACCGATGTGGCCGTCGAGACCGCCGATGTCGCGCTGGCCAACGACGACCTGCATCGCCTGCTCGACGTGCGGGACCTGGGCGCCCGCGCCGTCGACGTCATCCGCGAGAACTACGGCATGTCCATCGCCGTCAACGCCGCCGGGCTGATCATCGGCGCGGGCGGCGCGCTGTCCCCGGTGCTGGCCGCGATCCTGCACAACGCGTCGTCGGTGGCGGTGGTGGCCAACAGCTCACGGTTGATCCGGTATCGGCTGGACTGACCGCTGATCAGCAGCCGCAGTCCTGGCCGCGCCAGGCCCGCATACCCTGCCAGGCCGCAATGCCGGCGATGGCGAGACCGATCGCGGGGTCAAACCACCAATTGCTCGACGAAAGTGCCGTAATCGCCAGGCCGACCAGCACGCCGGCGGCCTGCGCGGCGCACAGGTAGTTCTGGGTGCCCTCGCCCTCGGTGGCGTGCGAGGACAACCGCGCGCCCAGCTTGTGGTTGGCCCAGCCCAGGATCGGCATCAGCAAAAAGCCGGTGGCCGTCAACGCGATGCCGATCAGGGAAGCCTGAGCATGATGTTGGTCGGCGAAGTCGCGAATGGACTCGGCGGCGACGTAGGGGGCGGTCAGCCAGAACGACACCGCCACCCCGCGCTGCGCTCGCCGCTCCGCCGTCTCGGACAGGGTCCGAGTGCCGCTGAAACGCCAAATCACCACCCCGCTGGCCAGTGCCTCGGCGCCACCGCCCAGCGCCCAGCCGGTCAGCGCGATGGATCCGACCAACAGTCCCTGCCACAGGCCGACGGCGCCCTCGACGAGCACCACCGCGAGGCCGATCCAGGCCAGCCGCCGCGCCCACTGCGCGTTGCGCTGCCAGCCGGCGTCGCGCGCCGGGGCGACGCCGCACTCATCGGCGATGAGGGGAAAAGTGGTCATGGCGCGAGGCTAGCGACGGCGGGCCGGGGACGGGCGCCCGCACACGCCGCCGTGACACAACCGTGTCTAGACGGTCACACGGGCAGCAATCGTTTGAGCACCTTGCCGCCCGCGTTGCGCGGCAGCGCGTCGACGAAGACCACGTCGCGCGGAACCTTGAAGCGAGCCAGGCGATTTCGGATGTAGTCCTTGACGTCCCGCTCGGTCAGCGCCGCGTCCGGGCGCAGCACGATGTAGGCGCGCAGCCGCTGCCCGAACTCCTCGTCGCTGACGCCGACGACCGCGGCGTCGAGGATGCCGGGGTGCTGCGCCAGCGCCTCTTCGACCTCGCCGGGATACACGTTCTCCCCGCCGGAGACGATCATCTCGTCGTCGCGCCCGTCGATGAACAGCCGGCCGGCGGCGTCGAAATGGCCGATGTCGCCGGTGGCCATCAGGCCCCGGATCGACTCCTTGGTGCCGCCGCCGGTGTAGCCCTCGAAGGCCAGCACGTTGCCGACGAAGATCCGCCCGGGCGTCCCGACGGGAGCCTCGCGCCCCTCGCCGGTGAAAACCTTGACCACCGACCCGGGCACCACCGCGCCCACGCACCCGGGCTCGACGGCCAGGTCGGCGGGCGTGGCGATGGTGGCGTAGGCGACCTCGGTGGAGCCGTACATGTTGTAGACCACGGGCCCCAGGTCCCGCATCGCGCGGGTGGCCAGCCCGGCGCCGAGTTGGGATCCGCCGACGAACACGATGCGCAACGAGGACAGATCGTGTTCGGCGAGGGCCGC
Organism: Mycobacterium interjectum; assembly: GCF_900078675.2. Taxonomy (GTDB): domain Bacteria; phylum Actinomycetota; class Actinomycetes; order Mycobacteriales; family Mycobacteriaceae; genus Mycobacterium; species Mycobacterium interjectum. The sequence goes on along the minus strand of NZ_LT546236.1, from coordinate 440,238 downwards.
CCAGCCCAGGTCGAGGATGCGCCGCAGCATGACCGGCACGACGATCATGGCGCTGGCCCGATGCGCGGCCACGCTGTCCAGGGCCCGTTCGGCATCGAAGTGGCGGCGCAGCACCAGCGTCGAGCCCAGCACCATCGCGTACATCGCGTGGCTGAATCCCATCGAATGAAACAGCGGTACACAGCATTCGGTGACCTGCCGGCCGCGGAACGGCACCTTGCCGAGCAGGCCGCCGACCGGTATCAGCGAGTAGGGCTCCGACCGCTTGGCGCCCTTGGGGACCCCGGTCGTCCCGCTGGTGGAGATGACGATCTTGGGCCGGCCACCGGAGCGCGGCGGCGGGCCGGGGTCGCCGCGCTCGATCAGCGCGTCCAGGGTCTCGGCACCCGGCGCGTCGGCCCAGGCCCGAACGCGACCCAGCCGCGGATGGACTTCGGCGACCGCGGCGGCGTATTCCTCGTCGTACACCAGCAGGTCGGCGCCCTCGCGGGCCAGCATCTCGGCGAGCTGCGTCGGGCCGAAGCCGGTATTGAGCAACAGGATCTCGGCGCCGCACTTGGCGGCCGCGTACACCGCTTCCAAAAAGCCCCGGTGATTGCCCGTCAGGATGGCCACGCTCGCGCCGGGGCCCAACCCGCGCCGGCGCCACTCGTTGGCCAGCGCGTTGGTCCGCGCATCCAGCTCGCCGAACCTCAGCGGACCGCGCTCATCGATCAGCGCCAGCCCGTCGCGGTCCCGGGCGGCCGCGATCACCGTCGCCGCGCCCATCAGGCCGTAGCGGTCGCGGGCCCGCAGCACCGCCGCGATCCGGCCGGGCGGGATCATTCGCAGTCCCCCGGACCGGGCGTACAACAGCAGCGACGCGGTTTCCAATTCGAGACGCCTGAATATTTGCCGGGCCATTCACCCGAGTCTGCCGATCGGTCGCGGCGCCGGTAAGGGCGCAACGCCACCGCCGGCGGGGTCTTTGGTCACCGTTATTGTGGCTCACGAGTAAACCGGGAAGGGATGACATGGCGCGCACCGACGACGACACCTGGGACCTGGCCACCAGCGTGGGGGCCACCGCGACCATGGTGGCCGCGGGCAGGGCCCGGGCGACCCGGGACGCGCTGATCGACGACCCGTTCGCCGAGCCGCTGGTGCGCGCCGTGGGGGTGGACTTCATGACCCGGTGGGCCGCGGGCGAATTGAGCTCCGCGGACGTCGACGTTCCCGGTGCCCCGTGGGGCATGCAGCGCATGACCGACATGATGGCCGCCCGCACGCGCTTCATCGACGCGTTCTTCGCCGAGGCCAGCGAAGCGGGCCTCCGCCAGGTCGTCGTCCTGGCTTCGGGTCTGGACGCCCGCGCCTATCGGCTGCCCTGGCCGGCGGGCACGACGGTGTTCGAGGTCGACCAACCCGAAGTCATTGCGTTCAAGTCCGCCACCATCGCCGAGCTCGGCGCCGCGCCCGCGGCCGACCTGCGGCCCGTGCCGATCGACCTGCGCCACGACTGGCCGTCGGCGCTGCGACAGGCGGGCTTCGACACCGGCCGGCCGGCCGCCTGGGCCGCCGAGGGCCTGCTCGGGTTCCTGCCGGCCGAGGCCCAGGACCGGTTGCTCGATCAGGTCACCGAGCTCAGCGCCGACGGCAGCCGGCTGGTGGCCGAGGTGTTCTGGAACACGGGGATCAGCGGGGATGCGCTGAACGCCGCGAGCGAAAAGTGGCGGGACAACGGCCTCGACATCGCGCTGGGCGACCTGGGCTTCCCCGGCGAGCGCAACGACGTGGCGACCTACCTGGCCGACCGCGGCTGGCGGCCGGTCCGCACGCCCTTGAATCGGCTGTTGGCCGACAACGGATTACCGTTGCAGCCCGACGGACGCGATGCGCCGTTCGCCAGGAACTACTACTGCACCGCGGTGCTGCACGAGGCGGGTTAAAGGAAGGCCGACATGCCAAACACCAAGCCCCCCAAGCCCCTTGACGGCTACCGGGTGCTCGACTTCACCCAGAACATCGCCGGGCCGCTGGCCGGGCAGGTGCTGGCCGACCTGGGCGCCGAGGTGATCAAGGTCGAGGCACCCGGCGGAGAGGCGGCCCGGCAGATCACCGTGGTGCTGCCCGGGCGCCCGCCGCTGCCCACGCTGTTCTGGCCGCACAACCGGGGCAAGAAATCGCTGGCGGTCGATTTGACCTCCGACGACAACAGGCAGCAGATACTGCGGCTGGCCGACACCGCCGACGTCGTCCTGGAAGGGTTTCGCCCCGGCGTGATGGAACGCCTGGGGCTGGGCCCCGACGACCTGCGGGCGCGCAATCCGAGGCTGATCTACGCGCGCCTGTCGGCCTACGGCGGCAACGGCCCGCACGGCAGCAGGCCGGGCGTCGACCTGATGGTCGCCGCCGAATCGGGCATGACCACCGGGATGCCCACGCCGACGGGCAAACCGCAGATCATCCCGTTCCAACTCGTCGACGCCGCCAGCGGCCACGTGCTGGCCCAGGCCGTGCTGGCCGCGCTGCTCAACCGGGAGCGGCACGGGGTGGCCGAGGTCGTCCGGGTCGCGATGTACGACGTCGCGGTCGGGCTGCAGGCCAGTCAGCTCACGATTCACCTGAACAAGCCGACCCAGGCGCCCCCGTCCGACTCGCAGCCAAAAGCGAAGAAGCGCAAGGGGGTTGGGTTCGCCACCCAGCCGTCGGACGCCTTCAAAGCCGCGGACGGCTACCTGGTGATCAGCGCCTACGTGCCCAAGCACTGGGCGAAGCTGTGCCAGATCATCGGCCGGCCGGATTTGACGCAGGACGAGCGGTTCATCGATCAGCGTTCGCGCGCAATGAATTACCCGGAACTGACCGAGGAACTCGAGTCGGCGCTGGCCGCCAAGACCGCCGCGGAATGGGTTGAGCTGCTGCAGGACGGCGGCCTGATGGCCTGCCTGGCCTATACCTGGAAGCAGGTGGTCGACACCCCGCTGTTCGCCGAGAACGAGCTGGCCCTGCGGGTCGGCAACGGTGCGGAGGCGATGACCGTGGTCCGCATGCCGGCGCGCTACTCGAGCTTCGACGCCGCGGCCACCGATCCCCCGCCCGCCGCCGGGCAGCACAACGCGGAGTTTCTCGATCAGGCCGACAGCTTGACCGTTCGGTCGTTGCCGCGGTCGGCCACGTAGACGCTGCCGTTCTTGTCCACCGCCACCCCCAAGGGGGTGTTGAGGCCGGTCAGCGGCAGCAGGGCCGCAGTGTTGGAACCGGCCGGCAATTTCAGCACCTGGCTGCTGTCGTGCTCGGTGACGAACACGTCGCCGGAGTTGTCCACCGCGATGCCCCACGGCGCCGCGACGCCGGTGAATGGCAAGACGGTCTGGGCGCTGGCCCCGGCGGCCAGTGTCAGCACCCGATCGTTGTCCGTGTCGGTGACGTAGACGTTGCCGGCGGGGTCGACGGCCACGCCGTCGGGGTTTTTGAGGCCGGTCAACGGCAGCACGGTCGCGGCATCCGACCCGGCCGCCAATTTCACCACCCTGTTGTTGCCCCGGTCGGCGACGTAGACGTCACCCTGGCCGTCCACCGCGACGCCCTCGGGGTAGTTGAGGCCGGTGAACGGCAGCACGGTCTGGCTGGTCGACCCGGCCGTCAACTTCACCACCCGGTTGTCGAAGTCGGCCACGTACACGGCACCGGCGTTGTCCACGGCCAGCCCCTGGGGCTGATAGAGACCGCTGAACGGCAGCACCGTCGGGGTGCCCGATCCGGGTGCCAACTCCACCACGCGCCCGTACATGCCCTCGCTGGTGACGTATACGTCGCCGGCCTTGTCCAGCGCCACCCCGCCCGGCGACAGGCGGNGCCCCACGGCACCGGCCGGACCATAGTTGCCCCGGCCGGCGCGGCATCCGGACCGGCGTAGTTGGTCCGGGCGCGGCCCGCGCCGCTGGCGAGCTGTGTCGCATACTCGCCCTGCCGCAGGATCGTCGCTTCCTGCTGCTGTTCGGGCGCGGTCAGCGCGCTGTGGGCGGCCGCGGCCAGGTCCCCGGCGGAGAAATAGCGATCCGCCGGGTTTTTGGCCATGCCCTTGCCGATCACCGCGTCCAGCCCCGGTGGAATCCGGCCGGGCCGCAACAGGCTTGGGCACGGGGCGGGCTCGAGAAGATGGGCGGCGATCAATCGTTCGACGCTGTCGGCCCGGTACGGCGGCGCCCCGGTCAAGCACTCGCCCAGCACGCAGGCCAGCGCATAGATGTCGGAGCGGTAGGTGACCTCGTCGCCGGTGAACCGCTCCGGGGCCATGTAGTTGTAGGTGCCCAGGGCGACGCCGCTCTGGGTAAGCCCGGGATCGGCTGCGGCACGGGCGATTCCGAAGTCCACCAGGTACGCGAAGTCGTCGTCGGTAAGCAGGATGTTCTCCGGTTTCACGTCGCGGTGGGTGACCCCGTTGGCGTGGGCGGCGTCCAGCGCCGCCGCGATCTGGCGCATGATCGCGACGGTGCGCGCCGGCGGCAACGGGCCGTAGTTCGTCAACAGCGCGCGCAGGGAGACGCCGTCGATCATGCGCATCTCCACGTAGAACTGACCGTCGATGTCGCCGTAGTCGTGGATCGGCACGATGTGCGCCTCGGTCAGCCGGCCTGCGGTGTCGGCCTCGCGCCGCATCCGCACGCGAAAAGTCGCGTCCGTGGAGAACTGCGGCGAGATCAGCTTCAGCGCGACGATCCGGTGCTTGCGGGTGTCTTCGGCCTCATACACCTCCCCCATCCCGCCGCGGCCCAGCAGCCGCCTCAGCTGATAGGGCCCGAACCGCAAACCCACCCGCGACACCGAATCGTTCACCGCCGCACTCCTTTCGGTCGTCACGAAATCGCGTTCACGGCGGCCGCAATTTTCGACTGGAACGCGCCGGGGAGCGGAATGGACCCGTACTGGTCCAAACCGGTTTGACCCGGACCGATCGCGGCCTGCATGAACGCCTTGACCGCCGCCCCGGTCGCGGAATCCGGGTATTTCGAGCAGACGATCTCGTAGGTCGGCTCCACGATGGGATAGGCGCCGGACTGCGTGGGCCGGTAGAACGACGAGGTGTCCACCACGAGGTCGTCACCCTGCCCCTTGAACGTCGCCCCGGCGATCGTCTTGCTGACCGAGTCCGTGGTGATCGACACCGGATCCGGACCGGCCGAGGTGACGATCTGGGCCATGTTCAACTGCTTGCCGACGGCGAATGACCACTCGTTGTAGGTGATCGACCCGTCGGTGCCCTGCACCTCCGCCGAAGTGCCGTTGTCGCCGACGCCGCCCTCGCCGACGCCCCCATTGAACGTCTGGCCGGCGCCCCGGCTCCAGGCACCGTTGGACGCGGCGACGAGGTATTGCTCGAAGTTGGACGTGTCGCCCGATTGGTCGCTGCGGAAGAAGACGCGGATGGGCGCCGACGGCAGGCCGGTACCGGGGTTCAGCGCCGTGATCGCCGGGTCATTCCACTTGGTGATGGCGCCGTCAAAGATCCTGGCGAGCGTGGCCGCGTCGAGCCTCAGCGCGCTCACGCCGCCGACGTCGTAGGTGATCGCGATCGGTTCGAAAACCGTTGGCAGGTCCCACGCCGGCGAACCGCACCGCTGCGCCGCCCGATCCACCTGACCCTTCGAGGGATCCAATGGGTCGCCGGAACCGGCCAGATCCGAAATGTTGTTGACGAAATCGGTGACGCCCGCGCCGGAGCCGTTCGCGTTGTAGTCCAGCGTGTGCCCGGGGCAGGCGTGGACGTAGGCGTAGACGAACTGCTCCATCGCATTCTCCTGAGCGGCAGCCCCGCTGCCCTTGAGTTGTTTCTTGCCGCCGCATTGCACGGCCGACGGGCCGGGTCCCGACGACGCGTGGGTCGTGCTGCCGCAGCCCGCCAAGACGACCGCACCCACGGCGAGTAGACCGAGCACGACGCGGGTTCGGTTCGACATCACCGGGAACTCCTCAAAACTCAGGGCGGCGGAACTACACCCGCCACCGGCAAGCCCCCTTGAACATCGAAGCGGTCGAAGATGAGCGCACGATGAGCGGCGGCTCTGCCCATCATCAGAAACTGACGGGCGCCGAAAGCTGGGCAGGCATTGAGCGCCGCCTTTGAAGATGTCTAGAGGATGCCCGCGGGCGGGTCTTGTTGCCGCACCGCGACGTAGCTTGATGGAGTGTCCACGTCCCTTGCGCAGCTCGACGCCGAGACCGGCGGCGCCGGGACCGATTGCGCCACACCGGCCATGAGGGCGGTGCACCTCACACTCAGCCTCGGCGGCAAGACCGTGCTCGAGGACGTGAGCCTGGACTTCCCCCCGCGCGCGGTCACCTCCCTGCTGGGTCCGACCGGCTCGGGCAAAACGACCTTCCTGCGCACCTTGAACCGGATGAACGACGGCGTCCGCGGCTACCGGCACGACGGCGACGTCTTGTTGGGCGGGCACAGCATCTTCGAAATCGATGACCTGATGGGCTTTCGGCGCCGGGTCGGCATGCTGTTCCAGCGGCCCAACCCGTTCCCCATGTCCATCATCGACAACGTGCTGGCCGGCGTGCGCGCCCATAAGTTGGTGCGGCGCAGGGAATTCGGATCACTCGCCGAGGCCAGGCTCACCGAAGTCGGCCTGTGGGATGCGGTCAAGGATCGGCTCGGTGATTCCCCGTTCCGGCTCTCGGGCGGTCAGCAGCAGTTGTTGTGCCTGGCCCGTGCCCTCGCCGTGAGCCCGAAGGTGCTGCTGCTCGACGAGCCCACCTCATCGCTGGACCCGACAACGACCGAGAAAATCGAGGCGCTGATTCGCTCGCTCGCCGGCCGGCTCACCGTGGTCATGGTGACTCACGACCTGGCGCAGGCCGCCCGGATCGGGGACCGGACCGCCTTGTTCTCCGACGGCAGGCTGATCGAGGACGGTCCCACCGAACAGCTTTTCCTCGCACCGGAGCGCGCGGAGACCGCGCGCTACATCTCCGGATTGTTCGGCGACCGCCGGCTGCTCGGGGTGGTGGTCGGGGCCGATGGGGGCACGAGCGGGGTTGCAAAAGGGGGCAGTGAAAGGTGAGGTCCCATGGGAATTCGTGTGCGCGCCGCGTTGATCGCGGTGCCCGTGCTGCTGGCCGCGGCCTGCGGGTCGAATTCGAACGGCGGTTCGCCGGCCCCGGCGTCCGGCGGCGCCGGGGCCGCCACCCCGTTTTCCGAGCCGGCGACGTCGAAGATGGCGTTGGCGGAAACCGGTGCGACGGAACTCTACCCGCTGATGAACCTGTGGGCGCCGGCCTATAACGCCCGCTATCCCAACGTCTCGATCACCACCGGGAGCACCGGGTCGGGCGCCGGCATCGCACAGGCCGCCGCCGGGGCGGTCAACATCGGCGCCTCGGGCGCCTACCTGTCCGACGGCGACATGGCAGCGCACAAGGGGCTGATGAACATCGCGCTGGCGACGTCCGCCGAGCAGGTCAACTACAACCTGCCCGGCGTCAACGAGCACCTCAAGCTGAATGGCAAAGTGTTGGCGGCCATGTACGAGGGCAAAATCAAGGCGTGGAACGATCCGCAGATCGCCGCGCTCAACCCCGGCGTGAACCTGCCCGCCGAGCCGGTGGTTCCGCTACATCGTTCCGACGGCGCCGGCGACACCTTCGTCTTCACCCAGTACCTGTCGAAGCAGGATCCCGACGGCTGGGGCAAGTCGCCGGGCTACAACACCACCGTCGACTTCCCGGCGGTGCCCGGCGCCCTGGGTGAGAACGGAGCCGGCGGCATGGTGACCGGCTGCGCCCAGACGCCCGGCTGCGTGGCCTACATCGGCACCAGCTACCTCGACCAGGCCGGCCAGAAGGGCCTGGGCGAGGCGCAATTGGGCAACGCGGCCGGCAGCTACCTGCTGCCCGACGCCCAGAGCATTGCCGCCGAGGCCGGTGGCTTCGCCGCCCAAACCCCGGCGAACGAGGTGATCTCCCTGATCAACGGGCCCGCCCCCGACGGCTACCCGATCGTCAACTACGAGTACGCCATCGTGTACAGCAATCAGAAGGATCCCGCTGTCGCACAGACGATTCAGGCGTTCTTGCACTGGGCGGTCACCGACGGGAACNCGCAGCGGTTCCTCTCTCTTAAACACAGCTCGATGTATATAAGAGACGGGTGCGGTGGGCCGGCGCCGCCGGGGCGGTGATCCCGCTGCTCGCCCTCGTGTTCGTGTTGGCCACGCTCGTCGTCGAGGCGGCGGGCGCCATCCGGCTCAATGGGCTGCATTTCTTCACCGCCACGGCATGGAATCCGGGCAATACCTATGGGGGAACCATTGTCACCCAAGGTGTCTCGCATCCGTCCGGCGCCGAATACGGGGCGTTGCCGCTGATCGTCGGCACCCTGGCCAGCTCCGCGATCGCCCTGATCGTCGCGGTGCCGGTGTCACTGGGCGCGGCGTTTGCGATCGCCGAGCGGCTGCCGCGACGCCTCGCCTCCGCCGTCGGCACGGTGCTCGAGTTGCTGGCCGGCATTCCCAGCGTCGTCGTCGGACTGTGGGGCGCCATGACCTTCGGACCGTTCATCGCCCACCGCGTCGCTCCCGTGATCGCCCGCAACACCCCGGATATGCCGGTGCTCAACTACTTTCGCGGCGACACCGGCAACGGCGAGGGCATGCTGGTGTCCGGACTGGTGCTGGCCGTCATGATCATCCCCATCATCGCCGCCACCACCCGTGACCTGATTCGCCAGGTGCCCCCGCTCCCGCGCGAGGGCGCGAGGGCGCTGGGCATGTCCGACTGGGAGTGCGCGCGCCGGGTCACACTGCCCTGGGTCTTTAGCGGCATCGTCGGCGCCGTGGTCCTCGGGCTCGGACGTGCGCTCGGGGAGACGATGGCCGTCGCAATGGTCTCCGGCGCGGAATTGGGTGCGATGCCGGACAACATCTACTCGACCATGACCACGATCGCGGCGACCATTGTCTCGCAATTGGATTCGGCGCTGACCGATTCCACCAACTTCGCGGTGGAAACGCTCGCGGAGGTTTCCCTGGTGCTGATGGTCATCACGTTGCTGACCAACGTGGCCGCCCGGGCTCTGGTGCGCCGGAAGTCTCGAACCGCGCTGCCGGTGGGACGGGGGGTCTGAGGTGAGCCGGTTGCCCTCGGTCACCGTTCGGCGCAGGATCGCCAACGCGCTGTTCTGGACGGCCTGCTCCTGCTGCCTGGCGGGGGTGGTCGCACCGACGCTGTGGATGCTGATCGGGGTCGTCGGCCGCGCCTTGCCCGTGTTCCACCTCAGCGTGCTGACCCAGGACACGCAGGGCAACGGCGGCGGCCTGCGCAACGCGATCGTCGGGACCGCCGTCCTCGGTCTCGGCGTCATGCTGTTGGGCGGGACGGTGAGCGTGCTGTCCGGGATCTACCTGTCCGAATTCGCCACCGGCAGAACCCGTTCGGTGCTGCGCGGCGCCTACGAGGTGCTGTCCGGGGTCCCGGCCATCGTGCTCGGCTACGTCGGCTACCTCGCGCTGGTGGTGTACTTCGACTGGGGGTTTTCGCTGGCGGCCGGGGTGCTGGTGCTGTCGGTGATGAGCATCCCGTACATCACCAGGGCCACCGAGTCCGCGCTGTGCGCGGTCCCGACGTCGTATCGCGAAGCCGCGGCGGCGCTGGGGCTGCCGACCAACTGGGCCTTGCGCAAAATCATCCTGAAGCCGGCGACTCCCGGGATCGTCACCGGCCTGCTGGTGGCGCTCGCGCTGGCGGTCAGCGAGACGGCGCCGATGCTGTACACGGCGGGCTGGTCAGCGTCGCTGCCGACCGGGAAGCTCACCGGATCGCCGGTCGGTTACCTGACCTATCCGATCTGGACGTTCTACAACCTGCCGTCGAAGACCGCCCAGGACCTGTCGTACGACGCGGCGTTCTTGCTGATCGTGCTACTGCTGCTGCTGATCGTCGCGGGGCGGCTGGTCACCGGGCTGGCCCGGCGACACGCCGAGGCGTGAACCGTCAGACGCCCGGGAGCCGCACCACCTGGATGAAGAACTCGTCGATCTGCCGGACCGCGTTGATGAACTGGTCGAGGTCGACCGGCTTGGTGACATAGGCGTTGGCGTGCAGCTCGTAGCTGCGCAGGATGTCCTCCTCCGCCGAGGAGGTGGTCAGCACGACGATCGGGATGCGGGACAGGTCCGGGTCGGACTTCACCTTCTCCAGCAGCTGGCGGCCATCGTATTTCGGCAGGTTCAGGTCGAGCAGGATGAGGTCGGGCCGCGGCGCACCCTCGAAGGGGCCCCGCCGGTAGAGGAAGTCCAGGCCCTCCTCCCCGTCGTGCGCGACGTGCAAATTGTTCTTGAGCTTGTTGTGCTCGAACGCTTCTCGGGTGATGAGCTCATCGCCCGGATCGTCTTCGACGAGCAGGATCTCGATGGCTCTACCGTCCGATGTCATCATGGGCTCCTTCGGGTTGCTGGCTTACCGCGTTCGCGCTCACGGGCGTGGCAATGGGCAGGGTGAACCGGAATCGGGCCCCGTCGGTGTAGGCCGTGTCGACCCAGATGGTGCCGCCGTGGTGCTCGACGATCTTCTTGCACAGCGCAAGGCCGACACCGGTTCCGGAGTACACCTCGCGGCCGTGCAGCCGCTGGAAGATGACGAAGACCTTGTCGGTGAACTCCTCCGCAATGCCAATGCCGTTGTCCGACACCGACAATAACCACTCACCGCCGTGACCGCCGTGCTCGCCGGGGCGGTGTTCCCAGTCGATGACGACGCGGGGGCGGCGGTCCTTGTGCCGGAACTTGATCGCGTTGCCGATCAGGTTCTGCCACAGCATCGTCAGCAGTGTGGGATCCCCGATGATCTGCGGGAGGGGCTGGGGCGGCCGCACGATCTCGGCGTCGGCCTCCTCGATGGCGGTGGCGAGGTTGGCCAGGCCGGCGTCCAGCGCCTCATCGAGTTCGACCGCGGTTTGGGTGGTGCCCAGCCGGCCGACGCGCGAGAAGGTGAGCAGGTCGTTGATCAGCACCTGCATGCGCTTGGCCCCGTCGACGGCGAAGCCGATGTATTCGATTCCGCGACCGTCGAGCTGGTCGCCGTAACGCTTTTCCAGCAACTGGCAGAACGAGGCGACCTTGCGCAGCGGTTCCTGCAGATCGTGCGACGCGACGTAGGCGAACTGCTCGAGTTCGGCGTTCGAACGCCGCAACTCGGCCGCCTGTTCGTCCAGAAGCGCTCGGGCCGAACGGGATACCTCGAGCTCTTCGACCAGCCGTTCCCGCATGTTCTCCACGTCGATGGCCATACTGCGAATGTCCTTGGGCCGCCTCGGCGGAGAGATGGATTCGCCGAAGCTGCCCCGGGTGATCCGCCGGCATGCGGCGGCCAGAGCGGCGATCGGGCGGGTGACGGTGTCGCGCATCAAAATCCCCAGCGCCGCGGCAGTGCCGAAGAACAGCAACACCATCGCCCCCAGCACCCGGTCCCGCCACGCGTCGGTGTGTCGGAGGTCGTCGACCGCGCGGTTCCGCGCCGCGGCGAGGTTCGCGTTTTGGGTGTCGAAAAGGGAACGCAGGTGGTCGAATTCGACCTTGCCCCGCTCGGCCGCCGGCCGGTTCGTGACGTTGCGGCCATTCGGGGCCACGCTCTCGATCGACGGCTCGGCGTAGGTCGCCCGCCACTTGGCGGCCGCCTTCTCGATCGCGTCGAGGTCCGCGATCAGGTCGGGGCGCTGGCTCAGCCGGCGCCGCATTTCCTCGGCGGCAGCCTGTTCCTCGTGTTGCCCGTCGTAGTACGGGGCGAGGAATTGGCGATCGTCGGTGATCACATAACCGCGCATCCCCGTTTCCTGGTCCCGCAGCGCCGCCTGCAGCTGACCGGCGGCCACCCGCGCCGGCCCAATGCCGTCGATCACCGCGTGCGACATCTGGTCGGTGTGCTGCAGCAACGCCCAACCGACGATCGCGCCGGCGAGCACCGTCACGCCCATCGTGAACAGCACCAGGAACTGCCAGCCGCGCACGGTGAGCTGCGCCAGGCGCGGCGCGCGCTGGGCGGGGCTCACGCCGTTGTCCGCTCGACGCGCAGCACGGCGATGTCATCGGTGAGCCCGCCGCGCGGCTCGGCGAGCAGCTGGGCGCCGTCGATCAGCGCGTCGACGAACGCCGGGCCGGGCAGGTGCGCGTGCCTGCGGGCCAGCTCGAGCAGGCCGTCCTCGCCCAGCCGCCGGTTGCCCTCGCCCGAATACCCCTCGAAGAGCCCGTCGGTCAGCAGGAGCAGGCCCTGGCCCGTCGGCAGTTCCAGGTCGTGCCGCGGCCAGTCGTCGGCGCGCAGGCCCAGCGCCGGGCCGGCCGGGGGCTCGACCCATTCGACCGGTTTCGAGCCGGCACCATTTTGGAGCAACATCCCCGGATGGCCGGCGCGCAGCACCGTGACGCGCGGGCTGTCGGGGTGGATGGCCAGGCTGAGCACCGTCGCAAAGATGCCGGTCCCGGTTCGTTCCGAGTGCAGCACCCGTTCGAGCTGCCGCATCAGCTCCACACCGTGCACGCCGGCGAAAGTGAGCGCACGAAACGCGATGCGCAGCGCCGCGCCCAGGGCCGCCTCGTGCGGTCCGTGGCCGGCGACGTCGCCGATCAGGACGTGCACCACCCGGTCGGGCGTCTGCACGACGTCGTAGAAGTCGCCGCACAACAACGCGTCCTCGCGGCTGGGCCGGTACCGGGCGACGATGTCGACGCCGGGTGACTCCAGCAGCAGCGGCGAGGGCAGCAGGCCGCGTTCCAGCAGCGCGTTTTCCCGGGCCCGCAGCCGGCTGGCATGCAGGTCGGCGGAAATGAGCTCGGCCCGTTTGCGCTCGATCGCGTAAAGCAGCGCGCGCCGCAGCATTTCGGGCTCGACGCGCCCCTTGACCAGGTAGTCCTGCGCGCCGGCCGCGACGGCGGATGCCCCGAAGTATTCGTCGTTCAGCCCGGTCAGCACGACGATCGGGACGGTGGCGTCGCGCTTGGCGATGCGGTCCAGCGCGTCCATCCCGCTGGCGTCCGGCAGGTGCAGGTCCAGCAGCACGCAGTCGGGCCGGGCCGTCGCGAGCTCGCGCTCCGCGTGCGCCATCGACTGCGCCCAGGTCACCCGGATATCGGCGAGGGCGTCCGCGATCAGGTCTTCGACGAGCACCGCGTCGGCGCGGTCGTCCTCGACCAACAACAACGACAATGACTGCCACTGCGCCGCCGGGGTGACGGGAGCGCGCACGGGGATCAATTCCCGATCATCCGACGATGCGCCCGGGTAGCCGCGATTTTCACTGAGACCCCCTGGCCGCGGTAAGACCCTTTGCTGTGTAACGACGGTCGCGTGGATGGTCGGTGCCTGTTTACCGACTGTGGGCTCGGCCTTACCACTCCAAATGGTTGCCGTCGGTGATCCTATGCGGTGCGCCCGTGAGTCCCCAAGAGGGCCTCGGGTTTGTCCGCCCACGAGCTGAACCGGGCAGCGGCGCGGTCCTCAGCGCAGCAGCGCCCGCGACATCACCACGCGCTGAATCTGATTGGTGCCCTCGTAGATCTGGGTGATCTTGGCGTCGCGCATCATCCGCTCGACCGGGAAGTCGGTGGTGTAGCCGGCGCCGCCGAACAGCTGCACGGCGTCGGTGGTCACCTCCATCGCCACGTCAGAGGCGAAGCACTTCGAGGCCGCGGAGATGAAGCCGAGGTTGGATTCGCCGCGCTCGGCGCGGGCGGCCGCCTGGTACACCATCATCCGCGCGGCTTCCACCTTCATCGCCATGTCGGCCAGCATGAACTGCACGGCCTGGAAGCTGCTGATCGACTCGCCGAACTGCCTGCGGTCCTTGGTGTAGGCGATCGCGGCGTCCACCGCGCCCTGGGCGATGCCCACGGCCTGGGCCCCGATGGTGGGGCGGGTGTGGTCCAGCGTCGCCAGCGCCGTCTTGAAGCCGGTGCCCGGCTCGCCGATGATCCGGTCGCCGGGGATGCGGCAGTTCTCGAAGTACAGCTCGGTGGTCGGCGAGCCCTTGATGCCGAGCTTCTTTTCCTTCGGCCCGACGGTGAAGCCCTCGTCGTCGCGGTGCACCATGAACGCCGAGATGCCGCCTGAGCCCTTGTCGGGATCGGTCACCGCCATCACGGTGTACCAGCTCGACTCGCCGCCGTTGGTGATCCAGCACTTGGCGCCGTTGAGGATCCAGTCGTCGCCGTCGGCCTTGGCCCGGGTCCGCATCGATCCCGCGTCGCTGCCGGCCTCGCGCTCGCTCAAGGCGTAGGACGCCATCGTCCCGTCGGCGATGGCCGGCAGGACCTGCTTCTTCAGCTCGTCGGAACCCCGCAGGATCAGGCCCATGGTGCCCAGCTTGTTCACCGCCGGGATCAGCGACGCCGAGGCGTCCACCCGGGCGACCTCTTCGATCACGATGCACGCCGCCACCGAGTCCGCGCCCTGCCCGCCGTACTCCTCGGGCACGTGCACGGCGTTGAACCCCGAGGCGTTCAGCGCCTCCAGCGCCTCCCGCGGGAAGCGCGCGTTCTCATCGACGTCGGCCGCGTGCGGAGCGATCTCCTTCTCGGCCAGCGCGCGAATCGCCGCCCGCAACTCCTGGTGCTCCTCGGGCAACTGGAACAGATCAAACGACGGGTTTCCGGCCCATCCAGCCATCTCGGCCTCCTCTTGCGTCCTGCCAGGCTACTGGCCGGTAACTTTACCCTGGCGTTCTTGCAGCGCCGCATCCTTGGCGCGCACGGTCTCGGCCAGCTCGGCCTGAAACGCCTCCACGCGGGCCCGTAGCGCCGGGTCGGAGGACGCCAGGATGCGCACGGCCAGCAGCCCCGCGTGGCGGGCCCCGCCGATGGAAACCGTGGCCACCGGAACGCCGGCCGGCATCTGCACGATCGACAGCAGCGAGTCCAGACCGTCGAGGCGGCCCAGCGGCACCGGGACCCCGATCACCGGCAGCGGCGTGGCGGAGGCGACCATTCCGGGCAGGTGGGCGGCGCCCCCGGCGCCGGCGATGATCACCTCCAAGCCGCGGTCGGCCGCGCCGCGCGCGTAGTCGAACATCACCTGGGGCGTGCGATGCGCCGAGACCACCCGGACCTCGGCGGGTATGTCGAACTCGGCCAGCGCCGCGGCGGCGTCGGACATCACCGACCAGTCGCTGTCGCTGCCCATGATCACCCCGACGCGAGGAGCGTTAGCCATGTGGATCCCATCCGTCCGTCCACTGCCCGTGTGACAACCAGTGTGCCGCCAGCTCGGCGCGCTCACGCAGCCTGGGGAGTTCCGCCGGGTCGGCACCCAGGAAGTTGACGTGGCCGACCTTGCGTCCCGGCCGTTCGGCCTTGCCATAGAGGTGAACGCGGGCGTCGGGCATCCGCGCGAACAAGTGGTGCAGCCGCTCGTCGACGGACATCGCCGGCTGCTGCGGGGCGCCGAGGACGTTGGCCATCACGGTCACCGGCGCGATGGCGTCGGTGTCGCCGAGCGGATAGTCCAGCACCGCGCGCAGGTGCTGCTCGAACTGGCCGGTGCGCGCGCCGTCCATGGTCCAGTGCCCGGAGTTGTGTGGGCGCATCGCGAGCTCGTTGACGAGCAGGTCGCCGCCTGTGGTCTCGAACAGCTCCACCGCTAGCACACCGACGACGCCCAGCTCGGCGGCCAACCGCAGCGCCAGCCGCTGGGCGGCCGAGGCGACGTCGTCGGGCAACTCCGGCGCCGGCGCGATCACCTGCACGCAGATCCCGTCCCGCTGGACCGTCTCCACCACCGGCCACGCGGCGCCCTGCCCGAACGGCGAGCGTGCGACCAGCGCCGATAGCTCGCGACGCATGTTCACCTGCTCCTCGGCCAGCACCGGCACCCCATCGGCCAGGAAGCTTTCCGCGATTTCCCGAGCGTGCGAAGGGTCGCGGGCCATCCGCACCCCGCGCCCGTCGTAACCTCCGCGGACCGCTTTCACGACCACGGGGCCGCCCATCCGCCGCGCGAACGCGTCGAGCTCGTCGACGCTTCGGATCTCGGTATAACGCGGCACGGGTGCGCCGAGGGCCTCCAGGCGCCGCCGCATCACCAGCTTGTCCTGGGCGTGCACCAGGGCCTGCGGCGGCGGCGCGACGTTGACGCCCTCGGCGACCAGCTTCTCCAACAGCTCGGTGGGGACGTGCTCGTGATCGAACGTCAGCACGTCGGCCCCGGCAGCGACCCGGCGCAGGTCCTCGAGATCGGTGTGCGAACCGATCACCACGTCGGGGGTGACCTGCGCGGCCGATTCGTCGGGGGCGGTGGCCAGCACCCGCAGCGTCTGGCCCAGCGCGATCGCGGCCTGGTGCGTCATGCGCGCGAGCTGCCCGCCGCCGACCATCGCCACGGAAGCAGTTCGCAAAGGGGTTCGGAAGGGAGGGCGTCTGCTCGGCACGGCCATCATGGTGTCACTTCGTCGGGCGTCGTGGTGACCGGCCGAGACGCCCGATCGTTATGTACCATTTTGCGTCGTTTTCGAGTCCGTCCGTACACTGACGTGTTGTGTCCTTCGCCGATGCCGCCATCTCGCGCCTACCCGAGGCCTTTCAGCCGTATTTGCTGCGCCATCACGAGCTGATCAAATTCGCGATCGTCGGCGGCACCACGTTCATCATCGACTCGGCGATTTTCTACACCCTGAAGCTGACGGTTCTCGAGCCCAAGCCGGTCACCGCCAAGGTTATCGCGGGCATCGTCGCGGTGATCGCGTCCTACGTCTTGAACCGGGAGTGGAGCTTCCGCGACCGCGGGGGCCGCGAGCGCCACCACGAGGCGCTGCTGTTCTTCGCCTTCAGCGGGGTGGGCGTGCTGCTGTCGATGGCGCCGCTGTGGGTCTCGAGCTACGTCCTGCAGCTGCGGGTGCCGACGGTGTCGCTGACCGTGGAGAACATCGCGGACTTCATCTCGGCCTACATCATCGGCAACCTGATGCAGATGGCGTTCCGCTTCTGGGCGTTCCGGCGCTGGGTGTTCCCCGACGAATTCGCCCGCAACCCCGACAAGGCGCTGGAATCGGCGCTGACCGCCGGTGGTTTCGCGGAGGTCTTGGAGGACGCGTACGAGGGCGGCTTGGAAGAGAGCAACGTCACGCCGCTGCGGTCCTGGCGGAAAAAGGCGAGCCGGTTCGGTCAGCTCGGTGACTCCTCAGAACCCAGGGTGTCGAAAACCTCGTGATATAGCAGCGAGTGCACCTCGCGCAGCCGCGGAATGTTATAGAACTCCAACGGATCCTGTGACGCCGACTCGATGATCAGCGTGCCGGTGCGAAACATCCGCTCGGTGAGCTTGTCGCGGAATTCCACGCTGTTGATCCGCGCCAGCGGGATGTCGATGCCGCTGCGGGTCAGCACCCCGTGCCGGAACATCACCCGCCGGCTGGTGACGACGAAATGCGTTGTCAGCCAATCCAGGAACGGCCACAGCGCCAGCCAGCCGACGATCACCAGCCAGATCCCCCAGATGACCCCGTAGATGATGTTCTTGGCGAGCTGCTCCCAGTGCGTCGAGTTGAGGTAGCCGGATCCGAACGCGGCCAGCGCCGTCGCCAGCACCAGCACCACGACGGGGGTAATCAGGCGCTTCCAGTGCGGGTGGCGGTGCAGCNCGGCGACGTCGGTCCCGGCGGCCGCCCGCGCCAGCAGGTCGGCGTTGGTGGAGCCGGTCCGCTCCACGACGTCGAGCCGGCGCCAGCCCAGCCCGGTCCCGATCAGCTCGGCGCGCAGCGCGGCTTGATCCAACGGTTGCCGAAGCGAATCTCGATCCGTCACTCCACCCAGCCTAAAACTGCGGCGCGGGGGCTGCCGATACCATCGAGTCCCATGACAAGCGCTACCGACCACACCGCCGAGCCCGCCGCCGAGCACACCATCGACATCCACACCACCGCGGGCAAGCTGGCCGAGCTGCACAAGCGGCGCGAAGAGTCGCTGCACCCGGTGGGCGAGGAGGCCGTCGAGAAGGTGCATGCCAAGGGCAAGCTGACCGCCCGCGAGCGCATCTACGCCCTGCTGGACGAGGACTCCTTCGTCGAACTCGACGCGCTGGCGCGGCACCGCAGCAGCAACTTCGGCCTGGAGAACAACCGCCCGCTCGGCGACGGGGTGGTCACCGGCTACGGCACCATCGACGGCCGCGACGTGTGCATCTTCAGCCAGGACGCCACGGTGTTCGGCGGCAGCCTCGGCGAGGTCTACGGCGAGAAGATCGTCAAGGTCCAGGAACTGGCCCTCAAGACCGGCCGCCCGCTGATCGGCATCAACGACGGCGCCGGCGCGCGGATTCAGGAGGGCGTCGTCTCGCTGGGCCTGTACAGCCGGATCTTCCGCAACAACATCATCGCGTCCGGGGTCATCCCGCAGATCTCGCTGATCATGGGCGCGGCCGCGGGCGGCCACGTCTACTCGCCCGCCCTGACCGACTTCGTGGTCATGGTCGACCAGACCAGCCAGATGTTCATCACCGGGCCCGACGTCATCAAGACGGTCACCGGTGAGGACGTCACCATGGAGGAGCTCGGCGGCGCCCACACGCACATGGCCAAGTCCGGCACCCTGCACTATGTCGCGTCCGGCGAGCAGGACGCCTTCGACTGGGTGCGCGACCTGCTGGGCTACCTGCCGCCCAACAACGCCACCGACCCGCCGCGTTACGCGGTGCCGGCCCCCGACGGCCCCATCGAGGAGAACCTCACCGACGAGGACCTCGAGCTGGACACGCTGATCCCGGACTCCCCCAACCAGCCCTACGACATGCACGAGGTGATCACCCGGATCCTCGACGACGACGAGTTCCTGGAGATCCAGGGCGGTTACGCGCAGAACATCGTCGTCGGGTTCGGCCGCATCGAGGGCCGGCCGGTCGGCATCGTGGCCAACCAGCCCACTCAGTTCGCCGGCTGCCTGGACATCAACGCCTCGGAGAAGGCGGCCCGCTTCGTGCGGACCTGCGACTGCTTCAACATCCCGATCATCATGCTGGTGGACGTCCCGGGCTTCCTGCCGGGCACCGGCCAGGAGTACAACGGCATCATCCGCCGCGGCGCCAAGCTGCTGTTCGCCTATGGCGAGGCCACGGTGCCGAAGATCACCGTCATCACCCGCAAGGCCTACGGCGGCGCCTACTGCGTCATGGGCTCCAAGGACATGGGCTGCGACGTCAACCTGGCCTGGCCGAGCGCCCAGATCGCCGTCATGGGCGCCTCGGGCGCGGTGGGCTTCGTCTACCGCAAGCAGCTGAGCGAGGCCGCCCGCAACGGCGAGGATGTCGACACGCTGCGGCTGCAGTTGCAGCAGGAGTACGAGGACACCCTCGTCAACCCCTACGTCGCGGCCGAGCGCGGATACGTCGACGCGGTGATCCCGCCGTCGTACACCCGCGGGTACATCGGCACGGCGCTGCGCCTGCTGGAACGCAAGATCTCCCACCTGCCGCCCAAGAAGCACGGGAACATTCCGCTATGACAGACGAAACCCAGCACCCGCACGAGCATGAGCCGCACATCCAGGTCCTCAAGGGCACGCCGACCGACGAGGAGCTGGCCGCGCTGGTCGCCGTGCTGGGCGGCGTCGGCGGCGGCGTCCCCGAGCCCGCCGAGCCGGAGCGCACCCGCTGGGGCCTTCCCGTCGACCGGCTGCGGTACGCGATGTCCAACTACCAGCGGCTCACCCTGCAGCAGATGACGCACCTGAAGCAGTGACCCGCCTGGTGCTGGGGTCAGCCTCTTCGGGTCGCCTGAAGGTGCTGCGCCAGGCCGGCGTCGATCCGCTGGTCGTGGTGTCCGGCGTCGACGAGGACGCGATCACCGCGAGTTTGGGAGCGGGCGCCTCGCCCGACGAGGTGGTGTGCGCGCTGGCGGCCGCCAAGGCGGACCGGGTGGCCGGCGACGTGGATCGCGCCGTCGCGGCGGATTGCGTTGTGCTCGGCTGTGATTCGATGCTCTCGGTCGACGGGCGGCTGTGCGGCAAGCCCGGCTCGGCCGAAGCCGCCGTGAGCCAGTGGCACCTGATGGGCGGCCGGTCCGGCCGGCTGCACACCGGGCACTGCCTGCTGCGGTTGAGCGGCGCTGCGATCACCCACCGCGCGATCGAATCGGCTTGCACCACGGTGCATTTCGGGCAGCCGGCCGAGGCGGATCTGCGGGCCTACGTCGCGGCCGGCGAGCCGCTGGGCGTGGCGGGGGGATTCACCCTGGACGGGCTGGGCGGCTGGTTCGTCGACGCGATCGACGGCGACCCGTCGAACGTCATCGGGGTGAGCCTGCCGCTGCTGCGCTCGCTGCTGGGGCGGGTCGGCCTGTCGGTGGCCGCGCTGTGGGCGGCCGCGCCCACCAGTACCCGCGAGCCATAATCCGTCGCGACGCGCCTCGGCGTGTCGTCGCAAACGCTTATGTGTCGCTGCATGGGCTTTCGGCGCCAGCGGTAGGCTCGACTTCGTGTCCTTACCCGCCGATCCACACCCGTCCCTGACGGAATACGCCCACCCCGAACGACTCGTCACCGCCGACTGGCTGTCGGCCAACATGGGCGCCCCCGGCCTGGTGATCGTCGAGTCCGACGAGGACGTGTTGCTCTACGACGTCGGCCACATCCCCGGCGCGGTCAAGATCGACTGGCACACCGACCTCAACGACCCGAGGGTCCGCGACTACATCGACGGCGAGCACTTCGCCGAGCTGATGGACCGCAAGGGCATCGCCCGCGACGACACCGTGGTGATCTACGGCGACAAGAGCAATTGGTGGGCGGCCTACGCGCTGTGGGTCTTCACGCTGTTCGGCCACCCCGACGTCCGCCTCCTCAACGGTGGGCGCGACCTGTGGCTCGCCGAGCGCCGCGAGACCACCCTGGACGTCCCGACCAAGACGTCGAGCGGCTATCCCGTCGTGCAGCGCAACGACGGGCCCATCCGCGCGTACAAGGACGACGTGCTGGCCATCCTCGGCAGCCAGCCGCTGATCGACGTGCGCTCGCCCGACGAGTACACGGGCAAGCGCACCCACATGCCCGAGTACCCGGAGGAGGGCGTGCTGCGCGGCGGGCACATCCCCACCGCCCGGTCGATCCCGTGGGCCAAGGCCGTCGACGAGAGCGGGCGGTTCCGCAGCCGCGCCGAGCTCGAAGAGCTCTACGGCTTCCTGCAGCCGGACGACAAGACCGTCGTCTATTGCCGCATCGGCGAGCGTTCCAGCCACACCTGGTTCGTGCTCACGCATTTGCTCGGCAAGCCCGGGGTCCGCAACTACGACGGATCGTGGACCGAGTGGGGCAACACGGTGCGCGTCCCGATCGTCGGGGGCCCCGAACCGGGAGCCGTGCCGGTCCCATGAGCATGCCCGCGCCGCTGGCCGAGGTGGTGTCCGACTTCGCCGAGGTCCAGGGCCAGGACAAGCTGCGGCTGCTGCTGGAATTCGCCAACGAGCTTCCGGCCCTGCCCCCGGAGCTGCAGGAGTCGGCGATGGAGCCGGTGCCCGAATGCCAGTCGCCGCTGTTCCTGCACGTCGACGCCAGCGACCCGGGCCGGGTGCGGCTGCACTTCAGCGCGCCCGCCGAGGCGCCGACCACCCGGGGATTCGCCTCGATCCTGGCCGCCGGTCTCGACGAACAACCCGCGGCGGACATCCTGGCGGTGCCCGAGGATTTCTACACCGATCTGGGGCTGGCCGCTCTGATCAGCCCGCTGCGGCTGCGCGGCATGTCGGCGATGCTGGCCCGGATCAAGCGCCGCCTGCGCGAGGCGGCCTGATCAGAAACGGATTGGAGACCGGGTTTCAGGGCGCGCGGCGCGCCGCATAAACTTCCCCGGACAAGACTTGTAAGAAAATCTCTTAGAGACGAATGACGTCCAGCCAAACAGGAGGCGCAGTGGCCAGTCACGCCAGCTCGAGGATCTCCAAGGTGCTCGTCGCCAACCGCGGTGAGATCGCGGTCCGGGTGATCCGCGCGGCCCGGGATGCGGGCCTGCCCAGCGTGGCGGTGTATGCCGAGCCCGACGCCGACGCGCCGCACGTGCGCCTGGCGGACGAGGCGTTCGCCCTCGGCGGCCAAACCTCGGCGGAGTCCTACCTCGACTTCGGCAAGCTCCTCGACGCGGCCGCGAAGTCCGGCGCCAACGCCGTCCACCCCGGCTACGGCTTCCTGTCGGAGAACGCCGACTTCGCCCAGGCGGTGATCGACGCCGGCCTGATCTGGATCGGGCCGAGCCCGCAGTCCATCCGCGACCTGGGTGACAAGGTCACCGCGCGCCACATCGCCGCCCGCGCCAAGGCCCCGCTGGTGCCCGGCACGCCCGACCCGGTCAAGGACGCCGACGAGGTGGTCGCCTTCGCCAAGGAGTACGGCGTGCCGATCGCGATCAAGGCGGCGTTCGGCGGCGGCGGCAAGGGCATGAAGGTGGCCCGCACCCTCGAGGAAATCCCCGAGCTGTACGAGTCGGCCGTGCGCGAGGCCGTCTCGGCGTTCGGCCGCGGCGAATGCTTCGTGGAGCGCTACCTGGACAAGCCGCGCCACGTCGAGGCCCAGGTGATCGCCGACCAGCACGGCAACGTCGTCGTCGCCGGCACCCGCGACTGCTCGCTGCAGCGCCGCTTCCAGAAGCTGGTGGAGGAGGCCCCCGCGCCGTTCCTCACCGAGGCCCAGCGCAAGGAGATCCACGAGTCGGCCAAGCGGATCTGCAAGGAGGCCCACTACTACGGCGCCGGCACGGTCGAGTACCTGGTCGGCCAGGACGGCCTGATCTCCTTCCTGGAGGTCAACACCCGGCTGCAGGTCGAGCACCCGGTCACCGAGGAGACCGCGGGCATCGACCTGGTCTTGCAACAGTTCAAGATCGCCGACGGCGAGAAGCTGGACATCACCGAGGACCCGACACCGCGCGGGCACGCGATCGAGTTCCGGATCAACGGCGAGGACGCCGGCCGCGGGTTCCTGCCCGCGCCCGGCCCGGTCAGCAAGTTCCACCCGCCCACCGGCCCCGGCGTGCGGCTGGACTCCGGGGTGGAGACCGGCTCGGTGATCGGCGGCCAGTTCGACTCGATGCTGGCCAAGCTGATCGTGTACGGCGCCGACCGGCACGAAGCGCTGGCGCGGGCCCGGCGGGCCCTGGGCGAGTTCGAGGTCGAGGGCCTGGCGACGGTGATCCCGTTCCACCGCGCCGTGGTGTCCGATCCGGCGTTCATCGGCGACGACAACGGCTTCACGGTGCACACCCGCTGGATCGAGACCGAGTGGAACAACACCGTCGAGCCGTTCACGGGCGGCGAGCCCCTGGACGAGGAGGACACCCGGCCCCGCCAGAAGGTGGTCGTCGAGGTCGGCGGCCGCCGGCTCGAGGTGTCGCTGCCCGGTGACCTGGCCCTGTCCAATGGCGCCGCGGACCCGGCCGGCGTCATTCGCAAGAAGCCCAAGCCCCGCAAGCGCGGGTCGCACGCGGGGGCGGCGGCCTCCGGCGACGCGGTGACCGCGCCCATGCAGGGCACCGTGGTCAAGGTCGCCGTCGAGGAAGGCCAGGAGGTCGCGACCGGCGACCTGGTGGTGGTCCTCGAGGCGATGAAGATGGAGAACCCGGTCACGGCCCACAAGGACGGCACCATCACCGGGCTTGCGGTCGAGGCCGGCGCGGCCATCACCCAGGGCACGGTTCTCGCCGAGATCAAGTAACCGTTCGGTCACCAGACGTTGAAGGCCCGCCCCGCCGCGGGTAGGGTTCAGGTCAGGTTGAGTTCACAGCCGCCCGGATGACGTCGGGGGCCGCTGGGCGTGCGAACTCCCGGGTGTTGAACCATCACCGACCACCTGACGTCATCCACAGCAGGATCCTCCTAATGACGGAGACAAGCATGTCTGTGGCCCAATCTTGGCAACAAAGCCGCACGGCTCAATTCACCGCTCGCTGGAGCGCGGTGGGCACCGTGATCACCGCCGACGGCGAGCTCGACGCCGCCAACGCCGATCAGCTCGCGGCCTATGTGCAACGCAGCGTCAGGCGTTCGCGGCGCATAATCCTGGACCTTCGCGGCCTGGAATTCATTGGCACGGCCGGTTTTTCGGCGATACACCGGATCAACGTCGCGTGCTCGGCGGCCCAGGTGCACTGGGCCATGGTGCCCGGCCCGGTGGTGGCGCGGTTGTTGCGCATTTGCGACCCCGACGGCACGCTGCCGGTGACGACGCCGCACGCCGAGCAGCTGTTGAAGCCGAGCCGGGCCGACGGCTCGGGGTCGCGACCGCTACTGCAGCTGGTCCCGCAGCCGCGTTAGCGACTTGGCCAGCAGCCGGGACACGTGCATCTGGGAGATGCCTACCCGCTCGGCAATCTGAGTCTGCGTCATCGATTCAAAGAACCTGAGCACCAACACCATTCGTTCCCGCTCGGGCAGCGCCTCGAGCAAGGGGCGCAACGCCTCCCGATCCTCGATGCGGTCGAGGCCGGCGTCCACGTCACCCAGGGTGTCCGCGATGGCACGGGCGTCGTCGTCGTCGCTGCCGCCACCGGTGTCGATGGACAGCGTGTTGTAGGAGCTGCCCGCCACCAGACCCTCGACGACCTCGTCGCGTTCCATCCCCAGTTCTGCGGCGAGTTCGGTCGCGGTCGGCGCCCGGCCCAGCCGCTGCGACAGATCGGCGGTGGCGGTGCCCAGCCGCAGGTGCAGTTCCTTCAGCCGCCGCGGAACCTTGACCGACCAGCTGTTGTCACGGAAGTGCCGGCGGACCTCCCCCATGATGGTGGGCACCGCGAAGGAGACGAAGTCCGATCCGGTCTCGACGTCGAAGCGGACCACGGCGTTGACCAGGCCGACCCGCGCCACCTGGACCAGGTCGTCGCGCGGTTCGCCCCGGCCCTCGAACCGGCGGGCGATGTGATCGGCCAACGGCAGGCAGCGCTCCACGATCTTGTCGCGCTGGCGCTGGAATTCCATCGAGTCGGCGGCGACGCCGGCGAGTTCCCGGAACATGTCCGGGACGTCGGCATACTCGTTCGGCCGCGAGACCGAACCGCCTGCAGCTCGCGCTGTCACCTGCTAGAGGCCGCCCGTCGCGCGGTCAGCGTGATACCGAAAACACTGCCCGTTTCGTTGGGCTCGCGACCGTCGTGGAACGTCTGGACGTCGTCGGCCAGGGAGGTCAGGACGTGCCAGCTGAAGCTGCCGGGCGCCACCACGTCGTGGGTGTCGCACGCCGCGGACGCCTCCACCACCAATTCGTCGTCTTGCGGGTCGACCACGACGATCAACGTCGCGTCCGGTGTGGCCGAGCGGATCAGGCGGGTGCACACTTCGTCTACCGCGAGCCGCAGGTCGGCGACCGCATCGAAATCCAGGTCCTCGAAGGTGCCGATGGCACCGACGAGCGTGCGCAACATCGCCAGGTTCTCCAGGCGTGCCGCGACGTGCAATTCGACGGCCCGATGGCCGCGTTGACGCGTGTTAGCGCGCGATCCCGCATCGGTCATATGGTCTCCCGGCAATGTCGGCTCGACACTACTACTGCTGCGCAGCCCGCCGTCGACCGTCGGTTCCAACCGGTTGGTCATGCGGCACGACCGGGATCGCTCTGGTCATGGTGATCGCTTCGGCGGTAGGCGGGAACGGTTCCGGCAGTCATGGTCTAGAGCTGATACCCACTTGCGGCGGCGAATAACCCAGCAAGGCGCGTCAGCTGCTTAACAGTCGCGACCCGAAAGACCTACACTTGGTGCATGAAGCAGGCTCTGCTTCGCGCGATTGTTCTTCTTGCGTCGTGGTCGATCGGACTGCTGGTGGCGGCCCGGGTCGTTCCGAACGTGTCGGTGTCGGTGTCGGGGTTCATCGTCGCCGTGGTGTTGTTCACGGCCGCTCAGGCCACGCTGTCGCTGGCGATCGTCAGGCTGCCGCGCGCGTACGCATCGCTGCTCCTCGGTGGCTCCGGCCTGGCGCTGACGCTTGTCGCGCTGGCGCTGGCCGCGGTGTTCACCCACGGGCTCACCATTGTCGGCGTCGCGTCCTGGGCCGCCGCCATCGTGGTGGTGTGGCTGATCACCACCATCGGGGCGATATCGCTGCCCGAGGTGCTCGCCCGCGACCAGGCCGTCACGGCCTGACCGGACGACGGAGGGAGACGTTATGGGTGACAGGCACCGCGATCCGACGGATCATTTCCGGACCACGCAACCGCACGCCGGTTTCACGATGAAGGACAACCTCTACTGGCCCGGGTTCATCCTGCTGATCGTCGCGTTGGGCGGGATGATCAGCACGACGGCCGCCGCCGCCTACGGGCACTACGAATGGCTCGCCACGACGAGCCTGGTCGCCGTGCTCGGGGTGGTCGCGGCGGCGCTGTGGTTCGTCGTGGAGCATCGCCGGGTGGCCCGCATCGACGAGCAGTGGCACCTCACCGCGGAAGCGGGCACCCCGCCGCGCCGGCGCGCCGTCAGCCAGGGCCCGGCCGGGTCCTGAGCTACCAAGCCGGCACCGGCCCGGCGATGGGCGAAACACCCAGGCCCAGCGCCACCACCATCAGCGTGAACAAGAACCAGCCGGCGCCGTGCCATCCCCACCAGGTGCCGTGCGCCTTCCACACCCGGTAGGTGCGCACGAACGCCCAGAGGCCTCCGGCAAACAGAATCAGCGGACCACCGAATGCCAGCGTCGTGCGCTGCGGCGCGCCGCAGGCCACCGTGTCCACGCCCGTCGCCGGGCAGGTGCTGACCCACAGAGCTGCCAGGACCACGAAGCCGACCCCGGCGGCCGCGGCGAGCACGGCAAACCGGATCGCGGCGTGCACCTCGCCGTCCTCCTGCCCCAAGCGGTCGCCGGGCGACCGCTCCTCCGCTTTGTGCATCGCTGCCCCTCATATCCGGCTGCCCGCTGCTTTTAGTCCATCGTCCGCCGCGCCGAATTAGTTACCAACCCCCGCGCGGCGCCCACGCCCGGCGACAGAACGCATAGGAACAGATACCCGGCAGCAAACCACGGTAAACGGTCATGACGCCCGGGCGGGACCCACCCTGACCAGGGCGTTAGGTTCGGATCGGCGGCGAAGACGCTGGTGCAAGGGTCGTCTCATGTCCGATGGGTACTATCTGACACATGCCGACAGCCAGGAGGCGCTTATCCCCCGAGGATCGACGCGCCGAGCTGCTCGCTTTGGGGGCAGAAGTCTTTGGGAAGCGACCCTACGACGAGGTCCGCATCGACGAAATAGCCGAGCGCGCGGGGGTCTCCCGGGCGCTGATGTATCACTACTTCCCGGACAAGCGGGCGTTCTTCGCCGCCGTCGTCAAGGACGAGGCCGACCGGCTGTACGAGGCGACCAACAACCCGCCGCCCGCCGGCCTGACGATGTTCGAGGAGATCCGGATGGGTGTGCTGGCCTACATGGCCTATCACCAGCAGAATCCGGAGGCCGCCTGGGCCGCCTACGTCGGCCTCGGCCGGTCGGACCCGGTTCTGCTCGGCATCGACGACGAGGCCAAGAACCGCCAGATGGAACACATCATGTCCCGCATCGGCGAGGTCGTCAGTGGGATGCCGGACACCAGCGCGCTGCGGCCCGAAGTCGAGCGGGACCTGCGGGTGATCATCCAGGGCTGGCTGGCCTTCACCTTCGAGATCTGCCGGCAGCGCATCATGGACCCCACGACCGACGCCGACCGGCTGGCCGACGCCTGCGCGCACGCGCTGCTCGACGCCATCGCCCGGGTGCCCGAGATTCCGAAAGAGCTGTCGGAGGCCATGGCCACCGCGAGGCTCTGACGAGGCCCGCGCTATTTTGTCGGTGCGCATTGGCACCATGGTGAGGTGAACACTCGCGCCGGTCCCCGGCCGGACCCGCTGGGCCGGTTCAGCCCGATCACACGCGAGTGGTTCCAGGCCACCTTCGCCGCGCCGACCACCGCCCAGGCGCAGGCCTGGGACGCCATCGCGCGGGGCGACAACACCCTGGTGATCGCGCCGACGGGATCCGGCAAGACGCTCGCGGCGTTCCTGTGGGCCCTGGATAGTCTCGCCGGGCCGGCCAAAAGACCGGCCGGCACGCGGGTGCTGTACGTGTCCCCGCTCAAGGCGCTCGCGGTCGACGTCGAACGCAACCTGCGCACCCCGCTGGCGGGGCTGACCCGGATCGCCGAGCGGCACGGGCTGCCGGCCCCCGACATCAGCGTCGGCGTCCGCTCCGGCGACACCCCGCCCGCCGCGCGCCGTCAACTCATCGCGCACCCGCCCGACGTGCTGATCACCACCCCGGAGTCGCTGTTCTTGATGCTGACCTCGGCCGCGCGCGAAACCCTGGCGGGCGTGCAGACGGTGATCGTGGACGAGATTCACGCCATCGCGGGCGGCAAGCGCGGCGCGCACCTGGCGGTGTCGCTGGAGCGGCTGGACGACCTGCGCCACGCCTCATCCTCGGGGCGCCCCGCCCAGCGCATCGGGTTGTCGGCGACCGTGCGGCCGCCCGAGGAGCTGGCGCGCTTCTTGTCCGGACAGTCGCCCACCACCATCGTGGCCCCTCCGTCGGCCAAGACCCTCGAGCTCACCGTGCAGGTGCCGGTGCCCGACATGGCCAACCTGGCGAACAACAGCATCTGGCCCGACGTCGAGGCGCGCCTGGTCGACCTGATCGAATCGCACTCCTCGACGATCGTGTTCGCCAACTCCCGGCGACTGGCCGAACGGCTTACCGCGCGGCTCAACGAGATTCACGCCCAGCGCTGCGGGATCGCGCTCGGAACCGACCTCAACGCGCAGGTGCCCGGCGGCGCGCCGGCCCACATCATGGGCAGCGGCCAGACGCTGGGCGCCGACGCCGTGCTCGCGCGCGCCCACCACGGTTCGGTCAGCAAGGAGCAGCGCGCCCTGGTCGAGGAGGACCTCAAGCGCGGGCTGCTCAAGGCGGTGGTGGCGACGTCGAGCCTGGAGCTGGGCATCGATATGGGCGCCGTCGACCTGGTGATCCAGGTGGAGGCGCCGCCGTCGGTGGCCAGCGGCCTGCAGCGCATCGGGCGGGCCGGCCACCAGGTCGGCGAGGTGTCCCAGGGGGTGCTGTTCCCCAAGCACCGCACCGACCTGATCGGCTGCGCGGTGACGGTGCAGCGGATGCTCGCCGGCCAGATCGAGACGATGCGGGTGCCCGCCAACCCGCTGGACATCCTGGCGCAACAGACCGTGGCGGCCGCCGCGCTGNCGCGGGCGGCAAGCGCGGCGCGCACCTGGCGGTGTCGCTGGAGCGGCTGGACGACCTGCGCCACGCCTCATCCTCGGGGCGCCCCGCCCAGCGCATCGGGTTGTCGGCGACCGTGCGGCCGCCCGAGGAGCTGGCGCGCTTCTTGTCCGGACAGTCGCCCACCACCATCGTGGCCCCTCCGTCGGCCAAGACCCTCGAGCTCACCGTGCAGGTGCCGGTGCCCGACATGGCCAACCTGGCGAACAACAGCATCTGGCCCGACGTCGAGGCGCGCCTGGTCGACCTGATCGAATCGCACTCCTCGACGATCGTGTTCGCCAACTCCCGGCGACTGGCCGAACGGCTTACCGCGCGGCTCAACGAGATTCACGCCCAGCGCTGCGGGATCGCGCTCGGAACCGACCTCAACGCGCAGGTGCCCGGCGGCGCGCCGGCCCACATCATNCGCGGCGACGACGCCGGCCGCCCGGCCGAGCTCGGCGCCGCGCTGGGCGCGTTCACCGGCGAGCTGGCCGGACTGAACCGCGCGGCGTTCGACAAACGTTGTGGCGCTTTGGGTTTCGACGCGTACGCGACCGACAACCTGTGGGGGCTGCTGGACGAGCAGCGGACCACGGCCGGGGTGGTGCCCACCGACACCACCCTGCTGGTCGAGCGGTTCCGCGACGAGCTGGGCGATTGGCGGGTGATCCTGCATTCCCCGTACGGGCTGCGGGTGCACGGACCGCTCGCGCTGGCGGTGGGGCGGCGGCTGCGCGAACGCTACGGCCTCGACGAGAAGCCGACCGCCTCCGATGACGGCATCGTGGTGCGGCTGCCCGACACCGGGTTTCCCGGCGGGGACGACGCCCCGCCCGGCGCCG
>NZ_LT546236.1:407940-408904 GCF_900078675.2 Mycobacterium interjectum | reverse complement strand
GGCCGACCTGGTCGCCGCCCGGCGCGTCGCGTCCATCCTGGTCGAACGCATCGACGGCACGCCGGCGCTGCAGCCGCACGCCGGGCCCGGCCGGGTGGCGGATGCCTTGCACGAGGCCGGATTCGCGCGGACCCCACGCGGAATGCGGCTGCGATGACCCCCGACAAATAATGCCCGAGGGCGACACCGTCTGGCATACCGCGGCCATGCTGCGCGAGCACCTGGCCGGTCGCACGCTGACGCGTTGCGATGTCCGGGTGCCGCGGTTCGCCACCGTCGAGTTGACCGGACAGGTCGTCGACGAGGTGGCAAGCCGCGGCAAGCACTTGTTCATCCGGGTCGGGCGGTCCAGCATTCACTCGCATCTGAAGATGGACGGCAGCTGGCGAGTCGGCAACCGGCCGGTGCGGGTNGCGCATCCTGCGGCGCCGCTCGCTGGCGGCGCTGCGCGCGCAGGTCGAGCCGGTGAGCACCGCCGCCTACGGGCGATTCCTGCCGGCCTGGCACCACGTGTCGTCGCCGCAGTCGGGCATCGACGGGCTGGTCTCGGTGATCGATCAGCTGGCCGGTGTGAGGGTGCCGGCTTCGGCGCTGGAACCGCTGATCCTGGCGCCCCGCATCCGGGACTACTCCCCCGCGCTGCTCGACGAACTGCTCGCCACCGGCGAGGTCACCTGGTCGGGCGCCGGGTCGATCTCGGGCAGCGACGGCTGGATCGCGCTGCACGCCAGCGATTCCGCGCCTCTGACGCTGTCCGCGCCCGCCCCGCTCGATCTCACCGAAGCCCACCGCGCGATCCTGGACGCGCTGGCCGGCGGCGGCGCGTACTTCTTCCGCCAGCTCGCCGAGGCCGGGATTCCCGACCCCGCGCTCAAAGAGGCGCTGTGGGAATTGATCTGGGCCGGCCGGGTCACCGGCGACACGTTCGCGCCGGTCCGCGCCGTCCTGGGCGGCGCGGGAGCCC
>NZ_LT546236.1:401064-407616 GCF_900078675.2 Mycobacterium interjectum | reverse complement strand
AGGTGTACATAAGAGACAGGCTGTGCGCCAACCGGTTGCGCTGGGCCCGCTGCACTACCGGCGCCACCCGGGCGGGCCGCCAACTGTGGGTCTACGGGCGCGCCGGGCAGCCCTGCCGCCGCTGCGGCACCCTCGTCCGCTTCGACGGCGGCGGCGAGCGGGTGGCGTATTGGTGTCCCTCCTGCCAGCGCTGAACTTCCGATCGCGCCATGCAATGATCTTGGGTGTCAGCGGCTCGATGTGCCGACAGCAATGGTCGACGGGGAGGTCCCAGCGGTGCCGACCACCCGGATATTGCGCGGCCTGGGCGCGGTTGTCACGCTGCTCGGCCTGGCGGCACTAGCCTGCCCGGCCGCGCGCGCCGACGCGGTCGACAACGCGTTCGTGACGGCGGTGAAGAACAAGGGCATCCAATTCGCCTCGCCGCAAGCCGCAATCGTCGCCGGTCACGAAGTCTGCGACGAACTCGATCTCGGTAAGCAGAAGCCCGACATCGCCTCCGAGATGATGGCCAACAGCAACCTGGACGGCTATCGCGCCGGGTACTTCATCGGCGCGAGCGTGGCCGCGTACTGCCCGAGGTACCGCACGTCATGAGATGGCGTCGACGGCGGCCGACAACCGCGGCTTGAACTCCTGCGGGATGGGGATGTACCCGTTGTCCGCCAGGCCGTCCTGCCCGGCACCGATCGTGCTGCGCAGGAAGGCCTTCACGGCCGCGCCGACCTGCGGGTCGGGATACTTCGAGCACACGATCTCGTAGGTCGCCAGCACGATCGGGTAGGCGTCGGGCTGGTTCGGCCGGTAGAAGGAGATGGTGTCGAGGGCCAGGTCGTTGCCCTGCTTGATGAACCAGGCAGCGGAGATCGTCTTGCCCACCGAGTCCGCGCCGATCGTCACGGGGTCGGGGCCGGCCGACGTGATGACCTTGGCCATGTTCAGGTGCTGCGCCTGGGCGAACGACCATTCGTTGTAGGTGATCGACCCCTCGGTGCGCTTGACGGCGGCCGCGGCCCCGTCGTTGCCCTTGGCGCCCTCGCCGACACCGCCGTTGAACGCCTTGCCCGCGCCCTTGCCCCACGCGCCGTTGGACGCGGTGTCGAGGTAGCGCTGGAAGTTGTCGGTGGTGCCGGACTCGTCGCTGCGGAAAACCACGCGAATCGGCTCGGCCGGCAGGGCGGCGCCGGGGTTCAGCGCCTGGATCGCGGGATCGTTCCAGGTCGTGATGGCGCCGTTGAAGATCCTGGCCGCGGTGGGACCGTCGAGGCTCAACCCCGTGACGCCGTTGACGTTGAAGGCGATCGCGATGGGGCCGAACACCACCGGCAGGTTCCACGCGGGTGAGCCGCATCGTTGCTGCGCGCG
This sequence comes from Mycobacterium interjectum, assembly GCF_900078675.2. Taxonomy (GTDB): domain Bacteria; phylum Actinomycetota; class Actinomycetes; order Mycobacteriales; family Mycobacteriaceae; genus Mycobacterium; species Mycobacterium interjectum. The sequence continues at coordinate 406,251 of NZ_LT546236.1, read as the reverse complement.
TGCGTACTCGCCCTGGCTCAGCGGCGAGTCCGAGCCGGCGAAATCCGTCTGGTTGCCCAGGAATTCGCTGATCCCCGCGCCGGAACCGTCGGGCGTGTAATTCAGGGACTGCCCGGCGCAGGCCTGTTCGAAGGCCTTGACGAATCGGGTCATCGCGTTCTGCTGGGCGGTGGAGCCACTGGCCCGCAGCGTCGGCTTGCCGCCGCAGGCGACCTTCGCCGGCGACGCGGTCGTCGTCGCGTTGCCCCCGGCCGTGTGATGGTCGCCACCGCAGGCCGACAACAAGGCCACACCGGTGACCAGAACGCTCCCGGCGACGCCAAATCGATTGACCTTCAAGCGAATTCCTGCGAATAGACCGGATGAGACGATCACCGCCATGAGGCATAGTAACAAGATCGGCCCGCAGCCGCCTCCGGGCTAATCGCGCGCGTGGGCGAGGAAAAACTGCGCGATGATCTCCGAGGCGTCCAGCGCACGCGAGGTCCGCCCGATGATCGCCTGGGGCAGATACTGTTTGCCTCCCGGCCAGGTATGTCCGCCGTTGTCGATCTGGTAGAAGATCACCTCGGTCGACGCCGCGCACGGCGCGGAGTCGTAGCGGTGAACGACGGTGCCGTCGCCGACGTTGGGCAAAACCTGCGTCGACGGATCGCCTTGGCAGCCATCGGCCGAGCGCCACGTGTTCACCATCTTGGTCGCCGCCACCGAGTGACTGACGCCGCCGCGCCCCCGCACGCCCCCGCCGTTGAACGGCACCAGCGGGTCGGCGGTGCCGTGCGCCGCCAGCACCGACACCGGCCGCGACGGATGGCAGGCCACGCCCGTGCCGAGCGTGCCCGCCACCGGCGCGATCGCGGCGAAGACGTCGGCGCGTTCGCACGCCAGCTTGTTGGTCATGAACCCCCCGTTGGACATCCCGGTGGCGAAGACGTGCCCGGGCGCGATGTTGTAGTCGCTTTGCAGCTTTCCCGCCAGCGCGACCAGAAACCCGACGTCGTCGACGTGGTGGCGATCCGCCGGTGACGCCCCCCGACCGTCGGCCCAGCTCTTGTCGAAACCGTCGGGATAGGCCACCAGCAGGTGATTGGCGTCGGCGACCGCGTCGAAGTCGGTCAGGCCCTGCTGCCCGGCTCCGGTGCCGCCGCCGCCATGCAGGCTGAGCACCAGGCCGACGGGATCGCCGGGCGGCACATGCAATGCGTACGTGCGGTCCATCCCGCCGGAACGCAACGTGGCGGACAGGTCTCGCGCGCCGGCCGCCGACACGTGCCGCTCGCCGCAGCCCACCACGCAAACCGCGCCTGCCGTCAAGACGGCGAGCGTCAGCCAGCGCGCGTACGGCATGCGGTCAAGTTACCGAGCGCGCTGGGACGACATAACCAATGTTGCGATGTTCGCAAGCTCTACGATGATTGGAGGATGGCAGCCTGTAACCTACTTGCAACGTTCTAGGTCGAACCTTCAGTCGTCGAACACCGGATCTTAGGACCCTTGGGGGTATCAACAATGACGAGCACCCGCAGCCGCAAGGCCCGCCTGCTGCTCCCGCTGCTGGCGGCCGGCGTCGTACCCGCCGTCGCGCTGCTCGGCCCGCTGGTCACGGCCCCGACCGCGCAGGCCGACGGTACCGACGACGCGTTCATCGCGGCTCTGCACGCCCACGGCATCGCCCACGACTCGCCCAAGTCCGCCATCGCGGCCGGCCATTTGGTCTGCCACCAGCTCGACATGGGCAAGACGCAGGAACAGATCGCGACGGACGTGATGAACAGCAGCACCCTCGACGGCGACAACGCGGGGTTCTTCGTCGCCCTGGCCGAACGCGCGTACTGCCCGCAGTACGCGGATATCCCAGCGGCATAACGCCCGGCGTATCCCGCAACGTCGTCAGGTTTGCCTCGTCCTGATTGCAATTTGCGGTCGTTGCACTGTGCGAAGCTGTAACGTGCAACATTCGCGGCTAAGGGAGGACGGGACATGTCACGGGTGTGGGCCGCCCTGGGGGTCGTGCTGGCCGCGCTCGCACCGTCCGCACCCTTTGCGGCCGCCCCGGTCGCCCATGCCGACGCGGTCGACGACGCCTTTCTGGGGGCCCTGACCGCTAAGGGCATCCACTTCGGATCGCCGGAGAAGGCCGTCATCGCCGGTCATGAGGTCTGTGACGAGCTCGACAACGGCAAGACCCCCGCCCAGGTCGCATCCACCGTGCAGGCCAACAGCGGCCTGGACGGCTACCACGCCGGCTACTTCGTCGGCGCAGCCATCCGGGCCTACTGCCCCGTGCATTCTTCTTAACGCGATCGCAACGCGGCGCTTGCAGAGAAGCGACCTTTGGCAACCTAGAGTTCCCGGTACCAACTAGTGCGGAGACCAACGAGTGGTATCGAGAATCTTTGCCTGCGCCGCCCTTGCTGTCGGGGCTGCGGTGGCGATCGCGGCGCCCGCCGGCGCCGACCCCAGCGTTTTCAGCGACCTCAGCTGCAGCTGCCCGCAGACCGTCTCCAACGGCGGGTCCGTCGCGGACCAGATCGACCGGGGCATTCGATCGGGTCTTGGCGGCGCGAATGTGGTTCGGGCCCAGCAGTAGTTGATCCGCGGCATCAGCCCGCGGCGCCCCGTCCGACGGACTGGACGGCCGCGTGCTCGTGCAGCGCCTGCTCGGCTTCGGGCGCGACGGGTTTGAGGTCGAAGACCACCGCCTTGACGGTTCCGGTGAACGCGTAGGGCGCCTTGTCCTCGTAGTGCCGGTCGACGACCAGGCCGTTGTCGCGGCTGATGTCCATCCCGGCGTAGGACGTGAAGGCCAGCGGCACCGTCTTGGGCAGCTCGCCCTCACCGATCAGCCGATCGCCGGCCCACAGCGTCACCCGGCCGCCGGAGCCGGGCACCGGCTGCTCGGACTCGAACAACATCCGCACCGTCACCTCGCCCGTGGGGACCGGCTCCGAAGACACCTGGCGGTAGGTGTCCACACCGAGCAGCGAATAGGTGTGGCGCAACCGCCGGTCCTCGTCGACCCACAGGGCGAACCCGCCGATGAAGTCGCCGTTGGCGACGATCACGCCCTGCGCGCCGTCGTCGGGCACCACCAGCCGCGCCTCGATGGCGTAGGAGCGGCCGAAGATGCGTGGCACCGTGCCGCGCTGGATGTTCTGCACGTCGCCCTTGAACGCGAACCGGTTGGTGGTGGGCAGCGGCGGCAGGCTGCCGAACATCACCGCGAGGCCGCCCAGCAACGGCAGCACCCGGTTGCGTTCGGCTTCGGCCCACCACAGCCGTGTGAGCTCGGCAAGTTTGTCCGGGTGCTCGGCCGCAACGTTTTTCGCCTGCGAGAAGTCGTCGGGCAGGTAGTACAGCTCCCACACGTCGTCGTCCGGGTCGTAGCGGCCGGGCGCGAACCGCTGCAGTGTCTCCGGCGACAAGTCCCACGGCGCCTTGTCGAGTCGAGTGCACGCCCACCATCCGTCTTGGTAAATGGCGCGGCTGCCGAACATTTCGAAGTACTGCACCGTGTGACGCTCCTCGGCCTCGGCCCCGGCGTCGTCGAAGGTGTGGGCGAAACTGATGCCGTCCACGGGTTCCTGCTCGAAGCCGTCGACGTGGGTCGGCTCGGGTAACCCGATGGCCTCCAACACGGTGGGCACCACGTCGATGCAGTGGGTGAACTGAGACCGCATCGCGGCGTCGGGCCGGATCCGGGCCGGCCAGGCGACCACCATCGGATCGCGGGCGCCACCGAGGTGGCTGGCCATCTGCTTGCCCCACTGAAACGGGGTGTTGTTGGCGTGCGCCCACGCGCTGGCGAAATGCGGCGCCGTGTGCTCGTCGCCCAGCGCCTCGATGCCCCCGTACTGTTCGATGAGCTCGAGTTGATGGTCGGCGTCCAGAAGCAGCCCGTTCAAAAACGTCATCTCGTTGAAGGAGCCGGTGACGGTGCCCTCCATGCTGGCGCCGTTGTCGCCCCAGATGTAGAAGACCAGCGTGTTGTCGGACTCGCCGAGGTCCTCGATCGCGTCGAGCAGCCGGCCCACGTTCCAGTCGGCGTTTTCCGAGAACCCGGCGAACACCTCCATTTGGCGGGCATAGAGCCTTTTCTCGTTGTCCGACAGGCTGTCCCACGCGGGGAACAGGTCGGGCCGCTCGGTGAGCTCGGTGTCGGGCGGAATCACCCCGATCTCCTTCTGCCGTTCGAAGGTCTTGCGCCGGTAGACGTCCCAGCCCTCGTCGAACTGGCCGCGGTAGCGGTCGGCCCATTCTTTGAACACGTGGTGCGGGGCGTGGGTCGCGCCGGTGGAGTAGTACATCAGCCACGGCTTGTCGGCGTCCTGGGCCCGGACGCTGTGCAGCCACTCGACGGCCTTGTCGGTGAGGTCGTCGGGGAAGTAGTAGGGCCTGCCGTCCTTGCCCTGCGGCACCCCGATCACCGTGTTGTCTTCGGTGATGATGGGGTCGTACTGACCCGCGGCGCCGGTCAAAAAGCCCCAGAAGTGGTCGAAGCCCCAGCCCAGCGGCCAGTTGTCGAACGGTCCCGCTGCCCCCTGGACGTTGTCGGGGGTCAGGTGCCACTTGCCGAAACCGCCTGTGACGTAACCGTTGTCGCGCAGGATCCGCGGGAGGGCGGCGCAGCTGCGCGGCTTGACCGACGAGTAGCCCGGGAAGGGTCCCGGGAACTCGCAGACCGAGCCGAAGCCCACCCGGTGGTGGTTGCGCCCGGTCAGCAGCGCCGCCCGGGTCGGCGAGCACACCGCGGTGACATGAAAGCGGTTGTAGGTCAGTCCATTCTGCGCCACCCGGGTCAGCGTCGGGGTGCGGATGGCGCCGCCGAAGGTGTCCGGTCCGCCGAACCCGGCGTCGTCGATGAGCACGATCAGCACGTTGGGCGCGCCGTCGGGTGCCTTCGCCCCGGGAACGATCGTCCAGTCGCCGACGGAGTCCGCCATGGTGCGACCGATGGTGCCGCCGAAGCCGCGTTGCGGCAGCGGCAGCCGGGTGCGGTCGGGGTTGAACTTCCCCATCGCCTCTTCCAGCGCCGCGCCGAGGCTGCGCAGCGTGGAATGGCTGAGCTCGGCAACCGATTTCATCGGCGAACCACCCAACGCCTGCTCGACGCCCAGCCGGCCGCCCGCAGGCGTCACGGCGATGACGAGGCCGCTGCCGGCGGCCAGCGCCTGGCCGATCTTGTCG
>NZ_LT546236.1:383779-400236 GCF_900078675.2 Mycobacterium interjectum | reverse complement strand
GGCCAGCAGCGCCGGCGAGAACAGGCCGACGGCCAGGCCCGCCCCGGCGCCCCAGGCGGCGCCCCGGCGGCCGAGCCGATTGCCCGTGTCCACCAGGACGGGATTGCCGTCGGCGTCCTTACCGACCAGCACCGCGCCCCGCAGCGGGACGTCCTTGGCTTTGGTCGCCTCGGTGAGGGTTTCGAAGTCCCGGCGGGCCGAGTCGAGGTCCTGGTAACCGGCGACAATCACCAGCGCTTGATCTTCGCTCATAAGGTCGGAGACTACGTGCGAGCGCGCCGTGCGTGGGGGGAAACGCCGTTGAAGTAGTGAAAGCGCGCGGCGCGCCGCCGGATGCGGTGGACGTCTCCGCGGGTGCGCTTCGGTGCTCCGGTGTGGTTCATCGGCTCGGCGTAGAACATCAGCTTGGCGAGCTCCACCAGCACCAGGTAAACGACGACGAAGCCGCCCAGCACGGCGAAGAACTGCCAGGGCAGCGTCGTGAAGCCGAGCGTGTGGGCCAGCGGCGAGATCGTGAGTATGGCTCCGATGGCAACGACGGTGAGACTGGTGACGGCGAGCTGGACGCTCGGCCGGCTGCGGAAGAACGGCACCATCCGCGTGCGGATGGCGAAGATGATCAGCGTCTGTGTCGCAAGCGATTCCACGAACCAGCCGGTGCGGAATTCGACGGCGCCCGCGTGCAGCACTCCCAGCATCAACCCGAACGTCAAGAAGTCGAACAGGGAGCTGATCGGCCCGAAGATCAGCATGAACCGGCGGATGAAGGCGACGTTCCAGTGTGACGGCGCGTGCAGCTGTTCCTCGTCGACCCGGTCGGTCGGGATCGCGAGTTGCGAGCTGTCATACAGCAGATTGTTCAGCAGGATCTGGCTGGGCAGCATCGGCAGGAACGGCAACAGCGCCGAGGCGGCCGCCGCGCTGAACATGTTGCCGAAGTTGCTCGAGGTGCCCATCAGGACGTACTTGATGGTGTTGGCGAATATCCGCCGGCCCTCGGCGACACCGGTGGCCAGCACGCCGAGGTCCTTTTCCAGCAGCACCACGTCGGCCGCGTCCTTGGCGACGTCGGTGGCGCTGTCGACGGAGATACCCACGTCGGCGGCGTGCAGGGCCAGCGCGTCGTTGACGCCGTCGCCGAGGAAGCCGACGGACCGCCCGTGGCGGCGCAGCGAGACGATCAGCCGCGCCTTCTGCTCGGGCGAGATGCGGGCGAAGATCGTGTTGTTCCGCGCGGCCTCGGCGAACCCGCCGTCGTCGAGGGGCTCGAGCTCGGCACCGGTGACGGTGCCCTTGGAGGCCAAATCCAGGTCGGCGCAGACCTTTTCGGCGACCCGCGGATTGTCGCCGGTGGCGATTTTGAGTTCGATGCCCAGCGCTGCCAGCCGCGACAACGATTGGCGCGCCGCGGCTTTGGGTTCGTCGGCGAAGACCAGGAAGCCGGCCAGGGTGAGGTCGCGTTCGTCGTCGGCGCTGACGGCGGTCAGCTCGCCCGCGGGTCTGACCGCCACGGCCACCACCCGCCGTCCCGCGCCGAACAGGGCCGCGAGTGTCTCGTCCGCCGCCGGCGCCGTCGCGTCGCATCGGGCCAGCACCTGTTCGGGCGCGCCCTTGACCACGAGGACGCGTTTCCCGTCGTCGTCGACCAAGACCGACGTCGCCCGGCGTTCGTGATCGAACGGCAGGATCGCGACCCGGCGCACCGCGTCGCCGACCAATTCCCTTGCCCCCGTGGACTCCCAGAGCGCGCCGTCGAGCGGGTTGGCGCTGACGTCACCGGATTCCGGGTCGACGTCGGTGGCCAGCAGTCCGAGCCGCCGGACCGCGTCGGCGTGCGACCCGGCGGGATCGATCGCGTCGACCAGGCGGATCCGCCCCTCCGTCAGGGTGCCGGTCTTGTCGGTGATCAGGATGTCGATGTCGCCCAGGTCTTCGATGCACACCAGGCGTTTGACGAGCACCTTGGCCTTGGCGAGTTGCCGCGATCCGGTCGCCAGGCTGGTGCTGACCACGGCGGGCAGCAGCTGGGGCGTGATGCCGACCGCGATCGCCAGCGAGAACAGCACCGAATCGATGATCGGCTTGGCCAGCAGCAGGTTGCTGGCCAAAATGATCACCACCAGCGCGATCGCGACCTGCAGCAGCAGGTAGGAGAACTTGCGCAGCCCCACCTGGAAGTCCGTTTCGGGCTGGCGCTGATCCAAACCCGCTGCGATGCGGCCGAATTCGGCATCCTTGCCGGTGGCGTACACCACCCCCGTGCCCTCCCCGGCGCTGACGATGGTGCCCATGAACGCCAGGTCCGCCAACTCCGCCAGCTCGGCGCCGGCCGGAACCGGCCGGGGCGATTTCTCCGAGCCCGTCGACTCCCCGGTCAGGATGCTTTCGTTGCATTCCAGGCCGGTGACCTCGATCAGCCGGACATCGGCGGGCACGGCCTCGCCGAGCGACAGGCGGATCACGTCACCGGGGACCAGGTCGGTGATGCCGACCGTGACGAATTTCGAGTCGCGGCGCGCCAGGGCGTTGTGGTGCACACCCGCGTGCAGGTCGGCGGCGGCCCGCTCGGCGCGGTATTCGTTGACGAAGCCCAACCCTATGCTGGCCGCCAGGATTATGCCGATGATGACGGCCTGCATGCTGTCGCCCAGAAAGTACGAGACGATCGCGGTGCCGGCCAGCAGGATCAGCACCGCGTTGCGCAGTTGACGACCCAGCACCGACAGCGCGTTGACGTGGTGGGTCCGCACGGCATTCGGGCCATACCGCACCAGCCGGGCGGACGCCTCCGCGCTGGAGAGCCCGGCGGCCGAACTGTCCAGCCATCCCAGGACCTCTTCGGCGGGGGCCGCCGCGACCCGCTTGGCGGTCAGCGCCGCCGAATCCAGCATACTGGTCAATGGATTTCGTCCTCAGCCGGCAGCACGCCGCTATCCATGAAGATGACGCGGCGACCGATTTCGACGGCATGGTCGGCGAAGCGCTCGTAGAAGCGGCCCAGCAGCGCCGCCTCCACGCCGGCGGCGATGCTGTGCTGCCATTCCCGATCGATCAGCACGGTGAACAGCTGCCGGTACAGCTCGTTCATCGCCTTGTCCTGCTGGCGAAGTTGGGCGGCCTGCTGCGGGTCGCGCGATACGAGCACCTCTTTTGCGCTGTCGCCCAGGGCGATTGCCACCTTGCCCATCTCCGTAAAACAGCCGCGGACGTCTTCGGGAAGCACCTGCTTCGGGTACTCCCGCCGGGCGATCTCGGCTACGTGTACGGCCAGCACGCCCATTCGTTCGGTGTCGGCGATGATCTGTATCGAGCTGAAGATCGCCCGCAGCTCGCCGGCCACCGGCTGCTGCAACGCCAGCAGCGCGAACGCGTCCTTTTCGGCTTGCGCTCGCATTGCCACGATGCGCTCGTGGTCTAAGACCACCCGCTCGGCGGCCTCGATGTCGGCGTCCAGCAATGCCTGGGTCGCCCGCTTCATGGCCACACCGGCCAGTCCGCACATTTCGCCGAGGCGCATGGCCAAGTCGTCTAGCTCCTTGTGATAGGCGGTTCGCATCCGCTAATCATCGCCGCGACGGTGCCGACGCGACAGGGGCTTAAGTCGTCTTCGTCAGGCCACGGAGCCGCCCAAAGCCCCTGGCGCAACCTGCTGTTCATGCTCGAGACACCTTGTCGCTACCCGTGGCGTTCGAGTCGCGGGCGAATCGCTTTGCACGTACTCTGATCGCGATGGAGCACGAAAATCGGTTGGGGCTCAAGCCCTATCGGTCGGCGTCGGAACACCTCGACGGCGCCTGGTGGCCACGCTCGACCAACCTCGCCGGCGAACTACCGGACCTGGTGGCGTCGCTGTCCGACCGGCTCGGACGGGTCGTGATGGTGGGTTACCGCCGCAATGGCTGGCACGAGACGCCGCCAATGGTCGAGATCGCCGGACAGGCCGTCGAATTGCTGGGCTTCACCAGCGACGAACCGGCCAGTGTCATCCTGTTCGGCGAGGACGGTCGTCACGTCACGCTGCACGTGATCCGGCCGGATACCGGCGAAGAGGTAGCCCGCCAGGCGCTGCAGCGGGCCGGGGTAGCCACCGACCCCGAGGTTCCGGCCGCGCGTGCCGCGGTCGCCCGATCCGTCGCCGAGGTCGCGGACAAGCTGGCCCGCCACGAGGGGCTTGACGACGAGCGGCGGGCCGCGCAGATCAAGGGCTGGTGCGAGCAGGCCGCCCAGCAGTTCGTCGACGCTCCCGTGCAGACCTTCGTCCCGATCCTCGTCGAGCACATCGTTCGCAACCGCATGATCGAGTCCCGTGCGACGGCCGCGGCCGCCGGCTAGGCCATTGCGGTGGTGATCGCCGCGATGTCGGCCGGGCCGGGCACGCCCCAGCCGGGCTGATAGCCGAGCAACTCGTCGGCCCGCACGGTCTTGAGGTCGACGTCGAGCAGCTCGATCGCCTCCAGGGGCACCAGGGCCGGGTGGAGGTGCCCGCAGGCGCGCGCCAGGGACAGCAGCTCGAAGCGCAGGGTGGCGAGGTAGTTCGCGCAGCGCACCGATTTCAGGGCCGGGTCCAGGCCGCGCTGCAGCCACGGCGACTGGGTGGCGACGCCGGAGGGGCACCGGCCGGTGTGGCAGCGCTGCGCCTGGATGCACCCGATGGAGAACATGGCGGTCCGGGCCACGTTGATCAGGTCGCAGCCCGCGGCCAGGGCCAGCAGCGCGTTCTCGGGGATGCCCAGCTTGCCCGAGCCGATGAACACCACGTCGTGGTGCAGGCCCGCCTCGGCGAACGCCCGGTAGACGCGGGGCAGGGCCCACTTGAAGGGCAGGGCCACGTGGTCGGTGAAGACCAGCGGGGCCGCGCCGGTGCCGCCCTCGCCGCCGTCGACGGTCACGAAGTCGACTCCCGTGCCGGTGCGGGCCATCCGGTCGGCCAGCTGCAGCCAGAACGGCTCCTCCCCGACCGCCGACTTGATGCCCACCGGCAGGCCCGTCTCGGCGGCGATGGTCTCCACCAGCTCGAGCAGCCCGTCGACATCGCGGAACGCCGAGTGGCCGGCGGGGCTCTTGCAGTCCACCCCGACCGGAACGCCCCGGATCGCGGCGATCTCGGGGGTGACCTTGGCCCCCGGCAGCATGCCGCCCAGGCCGGGCTTGGCGCCCTGGCTCAGCTTGACCTCGATGGCCCGGATGGCCGGCGTCGCCGCCACCCGGTCGATCAGGCGGGGCAGGCTGAAGCTGCCGTCGGCGTTGCGGCAGCCGAAGTAGCCGGTGCCGATCTGCCAGACGAGGTCGCCGCCGCCGAGGTGATACGGCGACACCCCACCCTCGCCGGTGGTGTGCAGGGCACCCGCCATCCCCGCGCCCTTGTTGAGCGCCGTGACGGCCGCGCCGGACAGCGAGCCGAAGCTCATCGCCGAGACGTTGACCAGCGACGCGGGCCGGAAGGCCTTGGCGCGACCGCGCGCACCGCCGAGCACCTTGGCCGCCGGCAACGGCACACTCGGGTCGGGATGCTCGGGTTCGCCGGCGGGGGTGGGCACCGGGAACGCCGCGTGCTTGATGACCGGGTAATTGTGGACCCGTTCCAGGTCGTTGTCGGTGCCGAACCCGAAGTAGCGGTTGGACAGCTTCGAGGACGTGTACACCCAGCGCCGCTGGTCACGGCTGAAGGGCCGCTCCGCGTCGTTGTCGGTGACGATGTACTGGCGCAGCTCCGGGCCGACCGCTTCGAGCAGGAACCGCAGGTGCCCGATGACCGGGTAGTTGCGCAGGATGGTGTGGCGGCGCTGCAGCAGGTCCCACCCCGTCAGGCCGGCCAGGCCGCCGCCGACGACATAGGCCAACCGACGCCGCTTCACGCCGGATCGATATCGGCGCCGTAGGCGCTGTAGACGCCGAGCAGGTCGCGGGCCGAGACGATGCCGGCCAGTACCCCGTCCTGCTCCACCAGGACGTGGCGGATGTAGTGATCCATCATCCGGGCCGACACCTGATCGACCGTGGCGGCGGCGTCACACCACACCAGCTTGGTGCTGGCCACGTCGGCGGCCGGAACCCGGGCCGGGTTGTGCCCGCGGGCCACCACCCGAACGACGTCGCGCTCGCTCACCAGCGCCGCGGGCCGGGTGTCGTCGCCGACCACGACCGCCCCGGCGTCGACGGCCACCAGGGCCTTGGCGACGTCGNGGTGCGGAGCGGGGTGGTCAACGCCGGCGGTGCGCTCGACATGCGCGCCACCGCCACGGCCGACGACAGCACGTACGCGAAGATCGTGCGGCTGGCCGCGCAGGCCGGGGCCGAGAACGCGCCGGTGGTGCGGCTGGCCGACCGGTATGCGGCGTGGTTCTTGCCGTTGGCCCTGTTGGTCGCAGCCGGGGCGTGGCTGGCCAGCGGGTCGGCGGTGCGGGCCGTCGCCGTGCTGGTGGTGGCGACCCCGTGCCCGCTGCTGCTTGCCGCCCCGGTGGCGATCGTGTCCGGGCTGTCGCGGGCGTCGCGGCGGGGCGTGCTGGTCCGCAGCGGTGCCGCGCTCGAGAACCTTGGGCACGCAACGACTTTGGTGATGGACAAGACGGGCACGCTGACCATGGGACGCCCGGTCGTCGTCGACGTCGCGGCCGCGCCGGGTCGCGATGCCATCGACGTGCTGCGGCTGGCGGCTTCGGTGGATCAGCTGTCCCCGCATGTGCTCGCCGAGGCGATCGTCACCGAAGCGCTCGCCCGCGGCCTGCGGCTGTCGCTACCCACCGACGTGGTCGAGGAACCGGGGCGGGGCGTCACCGCCACCGTCGGCGACCAGCGCATCTACGTCGGCAAGCTCGGCGGCGACACGTCCACGGAGTGGGCCCGTGCGGCGGTGAACCGCGCCCTGCTGGACACCGCCGCGATCGCCTGGATCTGTGTCGACGGGCGGCCGGCCGGCGCGGTGCTGCTGCGCGACCCGCTGCGCCGCCACGCACCGCGCACCGTGCGCCGGCTGCGCGGCGCCGGGCTGCAGCGATTGGTGATGCTCACCGGCGACCGCGCCGGGCCCGCCCGCGAGGTCGCGGCCGTCTTGGGGCTCGACGACGTCTACGCCGAGCAGAGCCCGGCCGACAAGGTCGCCGCCGTGCGCGCCGAACAGGCCCGCGCGATGACCGTGATGGTCGGCGACGGGGTGAACGACGCCCCCGCGCTGGCCGCGGCCGGCGTCGGCGTCGCGATGGGCGCGCGCGGTGCCACCGCCTCCTCGGAAGCCGCCGACGTCGTGTTGACCACCGACCGGCTGGAGCGACTGGCGGACGCGATGGACATCGCCCGGTGGTCGCGGCGCATCGCCGTGCAGAGCGCCGTCGTCGGCATGGGCCTGTCGCTGGCCGCGATGGTCGTCGCCGCGCTCGGGTGGCTGCCGCCGGCCGCCGGCGCGCTGCTGCAGGAGGGCATCGACGTGGCCGTGATCGGTAACGCGCTGCGGGCCCTGCGCGGGGACCCGTCCCTGGATGTCGACCTGCCCGCGCAAACCGAACGGATGCTGCACCGCTTCGACGCCGAACACGACGAGCTGCGCGACACCGTCGGCCTGCTGCGGGAGGCGGCCGACCGACTGGCCGACGCGCCGGATCAGTCCGCGCTGCAGGCGATTACGCGCGCCCACGGCCTGCTCGTGGACCGCATCCTTCCCCACGAACGCGCCGAGGAAACCCAGCTCTACCCGGCCCTGGCCCATCCGCTGGGCACCGGCGAGGCCACCGCCACCATGAGCCGGACCCACGCCGAGATACAACGGCTGTCGGACCGGATCGGCGCGCACCTGGCCCTGGCCCAAAGCGGCGGCTGTATCGCCGCGGACCAAGTCGACGACCTGCTCGCCTGCCTGTACGGGCTGTACGCGTTGCTGCGCCTGCATTTTCTGCAGGAGGAGGAAAACTACTTCACCCTGGCCCCAGACGAACCAGACGAGCCAACCGAACCCGGGGGGTCATCCCGCTGAGGGCGGCCGGGTCATGAAGGTGCCCTTGATTTCCAGCCCGATTTCGATGTCGTCGTACTTGCCACCCTCGCGCTTGCCCTTTTGGCGGGGCGCAACCGGCGGCATCATGGGCGGCGGCATGAAGGGGAACCCGGATTCCCCGGCCGAGAGCGGGGAGACCGCCGCGGCGAGCTGCACCGGCGTCTTCGCGGCGGCCAACATACCGACGGCGGCGGGCGGAAAGGTCAGCCTGCCCATCGAAACGCCCACGCCGACCGCCGCGGTCGGTGCCGCCGCAGATCCGGCGGCCCTGACCGCGCCGGCCAGATCCGCCCCGGCCGCCGACAGGGCCGACTCGCCCTCCGCCAGGCCCTGGCCCACTTCGCCGCCCACGCTCTGCAGCGCCTGCGCCGAATTCAGCTGCGCCAGATAGCTCAGCAGGTTGATGGGAATCCCACCCGCGATGAACTGGTTTCCCCACGCATTGGCCAGCCCGAACCAACCGGCCTCTGGGTTGAAGCCGAAGGGGGTGCCGACGATCGACTCCAGGATTTGGCCGATCGATTGCGCCGGGGCGGCGGCGGGCGCGGCGGTGGCCCCCGCAGCCGCGGCCGACAGGCTGACGATCGCCGGGGGCGACAAGAACTGGGGCAGCCGGGTGGCTTGGGCCGAGGTCGCCGCGTAGCGATACATTGCCGCCGCGTTGTTCACCCACATGCCTTCGTACTGGGCGTCGGTCTCGGCGATCGCCACCGCGTTGGTGCCGAGCCAGTTGGTGGCTATCAGCTGGGCCAGCCGGGTCCGGTTGGTGGTGACCTGGACCGGGAAGACCACCGTCCGGCAAGCCAATTCGAACGCCACCGCCACGGCCTGCATCGAGGAGCCGACCTTTTCGCACTGTTGCGCGGTGGTGCGCAACCACACAAGGTAGGGCTCGACGGCCTGCGTCATGGCCGCAGAGGAGGAGCCCCGCCAGGTTTCGGTCATCGACGACAGCACCGAAGAGTAGCTGGGCAGGGATTCCTCCAGCTCGATTCCCAGGCGCTCCCAGGCGGCGGCCGCCTCGATCAGTGAACCGGCACCGGGTCCGGCGTGGATCAGCGCCGAGCTGATCTCTGGGGGCAACGTCCCGAAATCCATGACGTCTCAACCCGGCAACTCTGTGGCAACTCTCGACTGCCTTGTGCGGCAGGACATTCGACCGTCCCTCATCCCGCCGACGGCGGTGGGCGCATCACTTTGCCCTTGACCTCCGCGCCAACCTGCAGCTCCTCGGGCGTCGGTTGCTTCCGCTTACGCCAGCCGCTGCCCGCCGAGATGGGCGGCGGCATCAGCGGCGGCAGCATGGGGAACCCGGCGTCCGCGCCGTCCAAAGGCGATGCCGCCGAGGCGAGTTGGACCGGCGTTTGCGAGGCGGGCAGCAGCCCCACCACGGCCGGCGGCGCGCTCAGCTTGCCGATCGACACCCCGACGCCCAGTGCCCCGGTGGGCGCGGCCGATCCGGCCGCCCTGATCGCGCTGGCCAGGTTGGCCCCCGCCGCACCCAGCGCCGACTCGCCCTCCGAGAGGCCCTGGCCGATGTCGCCGCCCACGCTTTGCAGCGCCTGGGCCGAGGTGCTCTGCGCGACGTAGCTGAGCATGTTGATGGGAAATCCGGACGAGATGAACTGGTTCCCCCATTGATTGGCCAGTCCGAACCAGCCGGCTTGGGGGTCGAAGCCGCCGGGGTTGGTGAGGATCGACGTCAAAAAGTCCCCGATCGCCGACTGCGCCGGGGTGGCCGCGGCGGCGGACGTGGCGGTGGCTTGGGCGGCCGTCCCCGCCGGATCGGTGATCGATGGCGGCGACAGGAACTGCTGCAGGTCGAGCGCCTGCGTCGTCGCCGCCTGGTAGCGGCTCAGCGCCGCCGAGTTGGTCGCCCACATGGCCTGGTACTGGTCTTCGGTCGCGGCGATGGCCGGAAGGTTGCGGCCGAACCCATTGGTGGCAATCAATTGCGCCAGCCGCGTCCGGTTGGCGCTGACCGCCGCGGGCTGCACCACGGTCGCTTGCGCGGAGTTGAACGCCGCCGCGGCGGCCTGGGTCGATTCGGCCAGCTGTTGGGATTGCTGCGCGGTGTTGCGCAGCCAGGTGACGTAGGGCTGGACGGCCTCGACCATCGCCGCCGACGACGGCCCCTTCCACGACTCACTCAGCGTCGACAACGCCGACATGTAGGTGCTGGCCGAGTTCTCCAATTCATTGGTCAGGCGCTGCCACGCGGCGGACGCTTCGATCAGCGAGCCCGCTCCGGGTCCGGAGTGGATGAGCGCCGAGGTCACCTCGGGGGGCAGCGCTAGCAGATCCATGACATCTCACATTCCGTATGCGGGCAACCACCCGGCAAAGTCGCGTTGACCGCGCCGCGACCGGCGTTGAAACACTGCGCGTCGACACCTCACGCCGGACCCCCAGATCTGTGTTCGTTCGAGTATCGGATCAGACGAACGATATACCGACGAGGTTAGCCAGCGAAGTAAATCAGCAGCTAGGCGGCCCCGCGCCCCGCACGGGGTCGCTGAGGCGCCGCGGTCCAATTCGATGATTCGATCGCTCCTGCCGTGGCGCCGCATCTCCGCGACGAAGTCCGTCAGCGGCGCCGTACTCGTCGACGTGGACCGGGATCATTTTGGGCAGCGCGAGCTTTGCCACCAGCTCCGCGCCCCGGCGGCCGTCCATGGTGACCGTCAGCCCGAACGGAAGCCGCCCGCCGGCCGGCAGCCGCGTCCCGCCCAGGTGCAGCACGCCGAGGTCGATCGAGCCGAAACGCACCGGATCTCGTCGAGCTCCTCCACCAGCAGGGTGTCGCCGGAAACGTAGAGCCGACGCACCGAGCGGTCGGCGGCGACGAATTCCAGCAGGGTGCCCATCACCGGCGGCAGCAGCCGATGGTTCCACAGCCGCGCGTGCCGCCCCGGCAGCGACGTGAGGTGAACCGCGTTGCCGCCCTTGGTGATTGTGTGCCGCTGCCATCTCGACAGCCCGAGTGCGTGGCCGAAGCCACGGTGGTGCAGCCGCTCGGCGGTGTGCGGCGTGGTGACGATCGGCAGCCCGCGATCGAGCCCCTGCTGCGACACCCTGTCCCAGTGATCGCCGTGCAGGTGCGACAGCACCACGGCGAAGCGCGTCATACGGATCCGGTTAGGGGCCGGGCCGCCGGCTGACGAACTCGCGCCGCACACCGGTGACGGGATCGTCGAACTCGATGCGCTGCGCCAGCAACCGCAGTGGCGTGCTGAAGTCGTCGGCGGCCACGTCGATCACGTTGGGATACAACGGATCACCCTCGATCGGCAGCCCCAGCGAGGCCATCTGCACCCGCAGCTGATGGGTGCGCCCGGTGCGCGGCGTCAGCCGGTACAGGCCGTCGGAAACCAGCTCCACCAACGTCTCCGCGTTCGGCACGCCGGGCTCGCAGAACGCCTGCAGCCGGCCCCGGCGCTTGACGATCCGGCTGCGCACCACCCGCGGAAAGACCAGATCGGGGTGAACGGCCGCGCGCGCCAGGTAGGTCTTGTGAACCACCCCCCGGGAAAACAGCGTCTGGTAGGCGCCGCGCACCTCGCGCCGGGTGGTGAGCAGCAGCACCCCGGCCGTCAGCCGGTCGAGCCGGTGCGCGGGGCTCAGCTCGGGCAACCCCAGTTCGCGGCGCAGCCGCACCAGCACGGTCTGCGCGACGTGCCGGCCGCGCGGCATGGTCGCCAGGAAATGCGGCTTGTCGACGACGACGAGGTCGTCGTCGCGATGCAGCACGGGAACCTCGAAGGGCACCGGGACCTCGTCGGGCAGCTCGCGGTAGAGGTAGACGAACGACCCGGCGCGCAGCACCGTCGCGTCGTCGACCACCGCGCCGTCGGCGTCGACGACCTGTCCGGCCAGCACCTTCGAGCGGGCCGCCGCACCGAACCGGGCGGTCAGCTCGGCCAGCACCGGGCCACCCTGCAGCCGTACCCGCGCCGGGCCGAGCCCGTCGCGCACGGGCAGCGGAGCGGGCCTCAACTGAGCGGCACCGGCTCGAGGAGTTCGGCGCGGGCCTCGGGCGCGCTGGCCCGCAGTTCGTCGGCCGACACGTCGTCGGGCTGGGCCTGCGACAGCACCTCGGCCTCCACCCGCGCGGTGTAGTTGGCCACCTCGCGGTCGACGTCCTCGGCGGTCCAGCCCAGCACCGGCGCCACCACCTCGGCGACCTCGCGGGCGCAGTCGACGCCGCGGTGCGGGTACTCGATGGAAATGCGCGTCCGGCGGGCCAGGACGTCCTCGAGATGCAGCGCCGCCTCGGCGGTGACGGCGTAGAGGGCCTCCACCCGCAGGTAGCCCGGCGCCTCCTTGATCGGGCTGAGCAGGTCGGGCGTTTCGGCCGCCAGCTCCAGGACCTCGCCGATCAGCGAACCGTAGCGGTCCAGCAGGTGGCGCACGCGGTACGGGTGCAGACCCTTCAGCGTCCCGACGTGTTCGACCTGGTTGACCAGCGCGAAGTACCCGTCGGCGCCCAGCAGGCTCACCTTCTCGGTGATCGACGGCGCCACCCGGGCCGGGACGAACTGGGCCGCGGCGTCGATCGCGTCGGCGGCCATCACCCGGTAGGTGGTGTACTTCCCGCCGGCGATCGCGACCAGCCCGGGCGCCGGCACCGCCACGGCGTGCTCGCGGGACAGCTTGGAGGTTTCCTCGCTCTCCCCCGCCAGCAGCGGGCGCAGCCCGGCGTACACCCCGTCGATGTCGGCGTGCGTCAGCGGGGTGGCCAGCACGGTGTTGACGGTCCCCAGGATGTAGTCGATGTCGGCCTTGGTGGCCGCCGGGTGGGCCAGGTCGAGTTTCCAGTCGGTGTCGGTGGTGCCGATGATCCAGTGGCTGCCCCACGGTATGACGAACATCACCGACTTCTCGGTGCGCAGGATGATCGCGACGTCGCTGACGATGCGGTCCCGCGGCACCACCACGTGCACGCCCTTGGACGCGCGGACCTGAAACCGCCCGCGCTGCCTGGACAGCGCCTGGATCTCGTCGGTCCACACCCCGGTGGCGTTGACCACGACGTGGCCGCGAACCTCGGTGATCGCGCCGTCCTCGGAGTCGCGGACCCGCACCCCGGTCACCCGATCGCCCTCGCGCAGCAGCGCGACCACCTGGGTGGAGGACCGCACCACCGCGCCGTAGTGCGCCGCGGTGCGCGCGACCGTCATCGTGTGGCGCGCGTCGTCGACGACGGTGTCGTAGTAGCGAATCCCGCCGATCAGCGACGTGCGCTTGAGGCCCGGGCTCAGGCGCAGGGCGCCCGCCCGGGTCAAATGCTTTTGCGCGGGAACAGATTTCGCGCCGCCGAGGCGGTCGTAGAGGAAGATGCCGGCGGCGGTGTAGGGACGTTCCCAGACCCGATGCGTCAGCGGGAACAAAAAGGGCATCGGCTTGACCAGGTGCGGCGCCAGCTTGGTCAGCGACAGCTCGCGCTCGTGCAGCGCCTCGCGGACCAGGCCGAACTCCAGCTGCTCGAGGTAGCGCAGCCCGCCGTGGAACATCTTCGACGAGCGGCTCGACGTGCCGGACGCGAAATCGCGGGCCTCGACCAGCGCCACCTTGAGCCCACGCGTGGCGGCGTCCAGCGCGCACCCGGAGCCCACCACGCCGCCGCCGATGACCACCACGTCGAACTGCTCGGCGCCGAGGCGCTCCCAGGCCAGCGTGCGTTGCTGCGGTCCCAGCGCATCGATCGGGTCGCTCACTGCGGGGGCTCCTGTCCGGTTACTCGTCGGTAGCGCTACCCAGGCTAGGCCCTAATCGAGATCGTCGTGGGCCATCAGCCGGCGCGCGGCCTCGGTGATCGAACCGGACAGCGACGGGTAAACGGCCAGCGTCTGCGCCAGTTCGTTGACGGTGATGCGGTTTTGCACGGCCACCGCGATCGGCAGGATCAGCTCGGAGGCGATCGGCGCCACCACCACGCCGCCGATCACCACGCCGGTGGAGCGGCGGCAGAACATCTTGACGAACCCTTGCCGCAGGCCCGACATCTTCGCGCGCGCGTTGGTGCGCAGCGGCAGCATGATCGTCCGCGCCGGCACCGAACCGTCGTCGATCATCGACTGCGGCACCCCGACCGCGGCGATCTCCGGCCTGGTGAACACCGTCGCCGCCACCGTGCGCAGCCGGATCGGGCTGACGCCCTCGCCCAGCGCGTGATACATCGCGATCCGGCCCTGCATGGCCGCGACGGACGCCAACAGCAGCAGTCCCGTGCAGTCCCCCGCGGCATAGATGCCGGGCACCGAGGTGCGCGAAACCCGGTCGACGGCCAGGTAGTCGCCGCGCCCCAGCTCGATGCCGACCCGTTCCAGCCCAAGTCCGCCGGTGTTGGGGACCGAGCCGATGGTCATCAGGGCGTGGCTGCCCTCGACGGTGCGCCCGTCGGTCATGGTGACCAGCACCCCGGCGTCGGTGCGGGTGACCGACTCGGCGCGGGCGTTCTTGACCAGCTTGACGCCCCGTTCGGAGAAGGACTCCTCCAGGACGAGCGCGGCGTCGGCGTCCTCGTACGGCAGCACCCGGTCGCGGCTGGCCGCCACGGTCACCGGGACGCCCAGCTCGGTGTAGGCGCTGACGAACTCGGCGCCGGTCACCCCGGAGCCCACCACGATCAGGTGCTCGGGCAGCGCCTCCAGGTCGTAGAGCTGCCGCCAGGTCAGGATGCGTTCGCCGTCGGGCCGCGCCGACGGCAGGATCCGCGGGCTGGCGCCGGTGGCGATGAGCACGACGTCGGCCTCGTGCTCACTGGTGACGGGGCCGTCGGGCCCCGGATTGGAATGGGTGGCCTTGACGCGGTGCTTGGCCAGCCCGGGCGTCGGGTCGATCAGCTCGCCGCGGCCCGCGACCACCTGCACGCCCACGGCGAGCAGCTGGGCGGTGATGTCGGCCGACTGCTCGGCGGCCAGCGTCCGCACCCGGGCGTGGATCTGCGGCAAGGAGATCTTGGCGTCCTCGATGTGGATGTCGAAGCCCAGCCGCGGGGCGCGGCGCAGTTCGGTGCGCAGCCCGGTGGAGGCGATGAACGTCTTGGACGGCACGCAGTCGTCCAGCACGGCCGCTCCGCCGACCCCATCGGAGTCGATCACGGTGACGTGGGTTGTGTCGGGGTGTGAGGTGGCGGCGACCAGAGCGGCTTCGTAACCGGCCGGCCCCCCACCGAGGATCACGATGCGGGTCACCACACGCCCTAACCTAACGCCCGCCGACGATGCACGCCGCGCTGCGGCGTGAGGTGGGGGCGCCCACAGCCCCGCAGGGGCGAGGGGGAGAGGCGGGCCATCCGGCGCAGCGCGGCGGGAAGCCCGCTGAACGCTCGGGTGAATACCGCGCGAGCGTGCGACGTTTAAGCTTTCTCCGTGCCGCTCTACGCCGCCTACGGATCGAACATGGATCCCGAGCAGATGCTCAAGCGCGCACCGCACTCGCCGATGGCCGGAACCGGCTGGCTGCACGGGTGGCGGTTGACGTTCGGCGGCGAGGACATCGGCTGGGAAGGCGCCCTGGCGACGATCGTCGAGGACCCCGGTTCCAAGGTGTTCGTCGTGCTCTACGACATGACGCCGGCCGACGAGGTCAACCTCGACCACTGGGAGGGATCCGAGTTCGGGGTGCACAAGAAGATCCGGTGCCGGGTGGAGCGGATTTCATCGGACACCACCACCGATCCCGCGCTGGCGTGGCTGTACGTGCTCGACGCCTGGGAGGGCGGGCTGCCGTCGGCGCGGTACCTCGGCGTGATGGCCGACGCCGCCGAGATCGCCGGTGCGCCACAGGATTACGTGCACGACCTGCGCACCCGCCCGGCGCACAACATCGGCCCGGGGACCGGCGCCTAGGGAGGTGCGGCATGTCGTTCGTTATCGCGGCGCCGGAAATGGTCGAGTCCGCGGCGGCGGAGCTGGCTGGCATCGGTTCGACGCTCGCAGCGGCCGACGCGGTGGCCGCCGCTCCCACGACGGGGGTGCTGGCCGCGGCCGCCGACGAGGTCTCGAAGGGCATCGCGGCGTTGCTGGGCGCCCACGGCGCCGAATACCAGGCGCTCAGCGCCCAGGTGGCGGCGTTGCACGGCGAATTCGTGCGTGCCGTGGCCGCGGGCGGGGCCTCGTATGCCCTCGCCGAGGCCGCCAACGCCTCGCCGCTGCAGACCCTGGGGCAGGACCTGCTGGGCGCGGTGAACTCGCCCACCCAGGCGCTGCTGGGGCGCCCGCTGATCGGCAACGGTGCCAACGGCTCGACCGTCGCCGGGGTGGGCCAGCCGGGCGGCCCGGGCGGCCTGCTCTACGGCGACGGCGGCAACGGTGGGCCAAGCACGCTCGCCGGAGTCCCCGGCGGCGCGGGAGGGGCCGGCGGCCTGTTCGGCAACGGCGGTGCCGGCGGGGCCGGCGGAATCGGCGCGACGGGCGGCGCCGGCGGGGCCGGCGGGCCGCTGTTCGGCAGCTGTCTCTTTTACCCATCC
>NZ_LT546236.1:361924-383580 GCF_900078675.2 Mycobacterium interjectum | reverse complement strand
CGCCGGCGGGTCGACGGGCGGTGACGGCGGCCCGGGCGGAAACGCCGTTTTGGTCGGCAACGGGGGCAATGGCGGCAATGCCGGGTTAGGCGCGGGGGCCGCGGGCACGCCCGGCGCGGGCGGCACCGGAGGCCTGCTGTTCGGCGCGAACGGCCTGCCCTAGCCGTAGCTCATCGCCCTGGCGAGCGTGCGTGTTGGTACGGCGACACGCCGCAAAGCGTGGCATTCTGCGCACCTTCAGGCGGCTTTCGCTCGCCGCAACTGCGCTTCCAGCCGGTGAACAAGTTCGCGGGACCGGTACCTGACGTCCTCGGCGACGATCGGCACTATCGCCCAACCCAGCTCCTGAAGTGCGGCCGAGCGTCGCCGATCCCGCGCGAACGCCTCCGGACCGCTGTGCCAATCAACGCCGTCATACTCGGCCGCAACCTGGCATCGCGGCCCCGCGAAGTCGAGGCGCCACAGCCGCCCCTGCAGGTCCACCACCTCGTATTGCAAGGCGGGCGGCGGCAACCCGCCGTCGATCATGACCAGCCGTGTCTCGCTCTCCATCGGCGACTCCGCCAACGGCGAAGCCAACTCGAGTAACTCNGGCGGCGGCGAACGCGCGTTGGTGAACCGTCGCACCGCCGGCGTCGACGCCGATCACCGGGTGGATGCCGGGCAGCACCTGCGTCACGTTGCCCATGTCCGTGCTGCCCATCGGCAGCGCCTTCTCGACTTCGGCCGCCACCGGCTCGCGCCCGAGTCGGCGCATCTCGTCCCGGAACACGTCGGCCAGCCAGGGGTCGGGGTTGAGCTCGGCGTACGGCGGTGCGGGGCTGTCGATCTCGTACTCGCAGCCGGCGGCCAGCGCGCCCGCGGCGAAGCACGCGTACATCCTGCCCTCCAGCTGTCGCAGCGATTCGGACTCGAGCGCCCGCATCGCGTACTGCAGCGTGGTGTGCCCGGGGATGACGTTGACCGCCTGCCCGCCGTTGGTGACGATGCCGTGCACCAGTTGCCCCGGCGCCAACTGCTGGCGCAGCAGCCCGACGGCCACCTGCGCGACGGTCAGGGCGTCGGCGGCGTTGAGCCCGAGGAACGGCGCGACGGCCGCGTGCGATTCCTTGCCCCGGTAGTCCACCGTCACTTCCGACAACGCCAGCNCGCCCGGCGACCATGGCCAGCGGCGCGCCCGCGCGGCGGTGTACCACCAGGCCGCGAGTCGGTCGCCGCTGTCGCCCGCCGGGATTGAGCACGTGCGGGTCCGTGTCCTGTTCGGTGTCGAAGCCGTATGCGGCCGCCGCAGTGCTTAAGCAGACCGCGACCGTCGTGCCGGTCGCCAAATCCAAGCCACGCAGTCGCAGCGTGTCGGTGATTTCACCGCGGCCATAGACGCCGTGCCAAACTTTTTGCAGCACACCGCATTTCAGATCCGCTTCCAGCCCGCGGCGGCTCAAGAACGTCAACGCCTGCGCGGTTGACACCACTCCACCCTGCAGGTCCAGCATTCGACTGAGCTCGGCATTGATGCCCGCCATCGTTGAGGCGCGACGAAAACCCCACAATTCACTGCGCCGAGCGTGCACAGAATGCCGGCCGCAACGGCGTGTCGTTGTACTGGGGGCACCTCCCGCTTGCGGGGGAACACGCACGCTCGCGGCGGAAGGATGGCGGAAGGCTTAGAAGAGGGCCGCCTGCTCGACGATGTTGACCATCACGCGCAGCCCGATCGCCAGGGCGCGCTCGTCGAGGTCGAAGTTGGGCTGGTGCAAATCGAGCTGCGGGCCCTCGCCGGACCACACGCCCAACCGGGCCATCGCGCCGGGGATCTCCTCCAGATACCAGGAGAAGTCCTCACCGCCGCCGGATTGCCGGGTGTCGGCCAGCGCGTCGGGGCCGACGGCTTCGATGGCGTGGGTGAGGATGCGCGTCGAGACGTCCTCGTTGACCACCGGAGGCACCCCGCGCCGGTATTGCAGCGTGTGTTCGATCGCCAGCGGGGACAGCAGCGCGGACACGGTCTCGCGGATGATGTCCTGCATGGCGACCCAGGTCTGGCGGCTCGCGGTGCGCACGGTGCCGGCCAACACGCCCGTCTGCGGGATCGCGTTGGGGGCCACCCCGGCATTGACGGCGCCCCACACCAACACCGTCCCGTTGCGCGGGTCGATGCGGCGCGACAGCACCCCCGGCAGCCCGGTGATCAGCGTGCCGAGGCCGTAGACCAGGTCGGCGGTCAGGTGCGGCCGCGAGGTGTGCCCGCCCGGCGAATACAGCGTGATCTCCAGCTGGTCGGCCGCCGAGGTGATCGGGCCCTGCCGCACCGCAATCTTGCCGGCCTCCAGCCGGGGATCGCAGTGCAGGGCGAAGATCCGCGACACCCCGGACAGCGCCCCGGCCGCGATCGCGTCGATCGCCCCGCCCGGCATCAGCTCCTCGGCGGCCTGGAAGATCAGCCGTACCCCGACCGGCAGCTCCGGCACCGACGCCAGCGCGAGCGCCGTGCCCAGCAGGATGGCGGTGTGCGCGTCGTGCCCGCAGGCGTGCGCGACGTTGGGCATCGTCGAGGTGTACGGCGCGCCGGTCCGCTCGGCCATGGGCAGCGCGTCCATGTCGGCCCGCAGCGCGATCCTCGGCTCCCGCTCGGGCCCCAGGTCGCAGACCAGCCCGGTCCCGCCGGGCAGCACCTTCGGGTTCAGCCCCGCGTCGGCCAGCCGCTCGGCGACGAACTGAGTGGTCGCGTACTCCTGGCGGCCCAACTCCGGATAGCGGTGGATGTGGCGGCGCCACGAGACCAGGTCGTCGTGGTGTGCGGCCAACCACGACTCGGCGCTGTCGACGAGGCTCATGCCCGGGCCCCGCTTCCCCTGCGCTCGTGCGCGGCCAGTACCCGGTCTCGTTCGCCGGGGGTCTGGGCGAGGTGAACGATGGTGCGCGCCAACATGATCGCGCCGTCGACGACCGCGCGGTCGGCGCTGGGACCCGCGGCGGCGGCGGCGAACGCGCGTTGGTGAACCGTCGCACCGCCGGCGTCGACGCCGATCACCGGGTGGATGCCGGGCAGCACCTGCGTCACGTTGCCCATGTCCGTGCTGCCCATCGGCAGCGCCTTCTCGACTTCGGCCGCCACCGGCTCGCGCCCGAGTCGGCGCATCTCGTCCCGGAACACGTCGGCCAGCCAGGGGTCGGGGTTGAGCTCGGCGTACGGCGGTGCGGGGCTGTCGATCTCGTACTCGCAGCCGGCGGCCAGCGCGCCCGCGGCGAAGCACGCGTACATCCTGCCCTCCAGCTGTCGCAGCGATTCGGACTCGAGCGCCCGCATCGCGTACTGCAGCGTGGTGTGCCCGGGGATGACGTTGACCGCCTGCCCGCCGTTGGTGACGATGCCGTGCACCAGTTGCCCCGGCGCCAACTGCTGGCGCAGCAGCCCGACGGCCACCTGCGCGACGGTCAGGGCGTCGGCGGCGTTGAGCCCGAGGAACGGCGCGACGGCCGCGTGCGATTCCTTGCCCCGGTAGTCCACCGTCACTTCCGACAACGCCAGCGAGCGCGCCGCGGCGATGTCGGTCGGACCGGGATGCACCATCACCGCCACCGCGACATCGTCGAACGTCCCGGCCTCGAGCAGCAGCGCCTTGCCGCCGCCGGCCTCCTCGGCGGGAGTGCCCAGCAGCGCGACCCGCAGCCCCAGGTCGTCGGCCACCTCGGCCAGCGCCAGCGCGGCCCCCACCGCCGACGCGGCGATGATGTTGTGGCCGCAGGCGTGCCCGATCTCGGGCAGCGCGTCGTACTCCGCGCACACCCCCACGACCAGCGGCCCGCTGCCGAAGTCGGCGCGGAACGCGGTGTCCAGGCCGCCCGGGCGCGCGGTGATCTCGAAACCGCGCTCGGCGACCAGCGCCTGCGCCTTGGCGCAGCTGCGGTGCTCGGCGAACGCGAGCTCGGGCTCGGCATGGATGGCGTGCGACAACGCGACGAGGTCGGCGCCACGTCGCCGCACGACATCCTCAACGCGGCCTAACGGGTGGTCTAACGGGCGAGCGGGCACTCTCGCAGTATCCCACCGCCCCGATTCGGTCCCGTCACCCGAAGTCCTTCCGATACCCTGCGCGCAATCACCAAACCGATTACTATGGCGTACGCCACATTGTGGACTAAAAGTATGAAACTCTGCTATCTATATGACATCTGTTTTTGACAGTCTCGGCCGAAGGATTCGTGATGAGCTTTTTGGTGCTGCCCCCGGAGATCAACTCGCTGCGGATGTTCGTCGGCGCGGGGTCGGCACCGATGCTAGAGGCCGCGGCGGCCTGGGACGGCCTGGCCTCCGAGCTCGCGTCGGCGGCGTCGTCGTTCGCGTCGGTGACCTCCGGGCTCACGCAGCAGGCCTGGCAGGGCCCGGCGTCGGCGTCGATGATGGCGGCAGCCACCCCCTACGCGGGTTTCCTGAACGCGGCCGCGGCCCACGCCCAGAACGCGTCCGCGCAGGCCCAGTCCGTCGCGGCGGTGTTCGAGTCCACGTTGGCCGCGACGGTGCACCCGGCGGTCGTCGCGGCCAACCGCACCGACCTGGTGTCGCTGGTGGTGTCGAACCTGTTCGGCCAGAACGCACCGGCGATCGCGGCCACCGAGGCCGAGTACGAACAGATGTGGGCCCAGGACGTCGCGGCGATGGTCGACTATCACGCCGGCGCATCGGCGGCGGCCGCCCAGCTGCCGTTGGCGCTGCAGCCCTTGGACAGCATCTTCGGCTTCCTGGACAACATCCCGGGATACAACTTCCTCGGCGTCGGCAACGCCAAGCTGCTCACCCTGGGCATCGGGAACCAGCTCGCCTGGAACCTGGGCAGCGGCAACAACGGCCAGATCAACCTGCTGGGCAGCGGCAACATCGGCGACGTCAACTTGGGCAGCGGGAACTTCGGCTTCTGGAACCTGGGCAGCGGCAACATCGGCAGCCTCAACTTCGGCAGCGGCAACAACGGCAGCTGGAACCTGGGCAGCGGCAACATCGGCGGCTACAACCTGGGCTTCGGCAACACCGGCAGCAACAACTTCGGCTTCGGCAACTTCGGCTCCGGGAATTTCGGTTTCGGGAACAGCGGGTCCGGAAACATCGGCATCGGGCTCACCGGTGACCATCAGATCGGGTTCGGCGGGCTGAACTCGGGCAGCGGCAACATCGGCTTCGGCAACTCGGGCACCGGCAACGTCGGCTTCTTCAACTCGGGCACCGGCAACATCGGCTTCGGCAACTCGGGTCAGTTCAACTCGGGCATCGCCAACTCCGGAGCGTTCGCCACCGGGCTGTTCAACTCCGGATCGACCGACTCGGGGATCTTCAACTCCGGCGACTACAACACCGGTGGCTTCAACGGGGGCAACTACAACACCGGTTTCTTCAACTCGGGCAGCGTCAACACCGGGGTCTTCAACTCCGGCGACCTCAACACCGGGCTGGGCAACCTGTTCACCGGGTCCGGCGCCAGTTCGGGTTTCGGGAACCTGGGCGTCGACAGCTCGGGCTTCAACAACTCCGGCGACAACGCCTCCGGGATAGGAAACACCGGCGACTACGTTTCGGGCCTGTTCAACTCGGGCATGGCCGAGATCAGCGGCATCATGAACAACGCGCCGACGGGCTTCACCTCGGGCATCGCCAATCTGCGGAACATCCTGGCGGGTTAGACCAGCCCGGCGATGAACTCCGCCGCCTGGCCGGGGTAGGGCGGCGACTCATAGTCGTGGTGTGCGTCGCGGTCGCGGCCGCCGACGACGCACACGGGATCACCGGGGCTGCACAAGTCGATGGCGCGACCGGCGAACGCACCGGTTGTCGACAGGGGCGTATCGAAGCGGTTGCCGGGATTGCCGAACACCGCGACCGCCCGCACCTTGTCGGCCAGAGCGGGATCCAGCGCGGGAGCCGATCCGAAGTTGCCGATGCGCTGCCCGACGGGCGGCACCCCCGCCAGCATCGACACCGCGGCGGCGCCCTGCGAGAAGCCACCGAGCACCAGCCGCGTCGCCGGGCACTGGTCGACCATCGCGGCGATGTGATCGCGCGCGTCGTTGGCGCCGTCCGCGGTGGTCAAAAAGTTGTAGCTGGCCGGATAGTTCACCGGATAGGCATCCACGCTGCGCGCGCCGAGGGCGGGCCGCAGCGCCGCGAACAGCGCATCGCCGACTGCCCCCAGGCCGGGCGGCTCGGCGGTGCNATCGAAGCCGCGATGGCCGCCGCTCCCCCGCCCGACCAGATCGCCAGGCGCCCAGTTCAACCCGCCGACACCGACCTGGTCGAGCGTTATCTCGAGCGCGCAGCCCGGGTGCGGCGCGGCACCGGTTCGGTGCGGGTGGCGCTGACGCCGCTGCACGGGGTCGGCGGTGCCGTGGCCGTGGAAGCCCTGCGGCGCGCGGGATTTCACCAGGTGCACACCGTCGGCGCGCAGTTCGCGCCCGACCCCGACTTCCCGACCGTCGCGTTCCCCAACCCCGAGGAGCCCGGCGCCAGCGACGCGCTGCTCACCCTGGCCGCCGAGACGACGGCCGACGTCGCGATCGCGCTGGACCCCGACGCCGACCGCTGCGCGGTCGGCATCCCTGTGGAAAAATCCGGGACCTCCGGCTGGCGGATGCTGTCCGGCGACGAAACCGGTTGGCTGCTGGGCGATTACATCCTGTCCCGCGAACCCGACGCCGACACCACGGTGGTGGCCAGCACCGTGGTGTCATCGCGGATGCTGGCGGCGATCGCCGCGCACTACGGCGCGACGCACGTCGAGACCCTCACCGGCTTCAAGTGGCTGGCACGCGCCGACGCGAACGCGCCGGGCAAAACGCTGGTCTACGCCTACGAGGAGGCGATCGGCCACTGCGTCGACCCGGATGCGGNGCGCGCGACCTGGGCGGTGGCACGCGTGCTCACCGAGGGGGGCCTGGCGGGCTCGCAGGTGATCGTCGGCCGCGACGCCCGGCACGGCTCGGCGCTGTTCGCCACGGTGACGGCCGAAGTTCTTGCCGCCCAGGGCTTTTCGGTGCTACTGCTGCCCGGCCCGGTGCCCACCCCGGTGGTCGCGTTCGCGGTGCGCCACACCGGTGCCGCCGCCGGGGTGCAGATCACGGCGTCGCACAACCCGCCGACCGACAACGGCTACAAGGTGTACTTCGAGGGCGGCGCCCAGATCGTCTCCCCCATCGATCGCCGGATCGAAGCCGCGATGGCCGCCGCTCCCCCGCCCGACCAGATCGCCAGGCGNCGTTGAGCCCGTCATCGACGGCCACCGTGAAGAGGCGGGCGCCGGGTGCCGCTTTCTCCAGCGCCGCAACGCCTTCCGGCGCTGCCACCACGCACAACACGGCGATGTCCGACGCGCCGCGGCGGTGCAGCAGGCCGATCGTGTGCGTCAGGGACCCGCCGGTGGCCAGCATCGGATCGAGCACCAGCACCGGCAGTCCGCTCAGGTCGTCGGGCAGCGACTCCAGGTACCCGCTCGGCAGGTGGGTTTCCTCGTCGCGGGCCACGCCGACGAACCCGACCCGGGCCTCGGGCAGCAGCGCAAGCGCCTGGTCGACCATGCCCAGCCCGGCGCGCAGCACGGGCACCAACAGCGGCGGGTTGGCCAGTCGCACCCCCAGCGTCTCGGCCAGTGGCGTGCGGATCGGGAAGGTCTCGCGGCCGGCGTCCCGGGTGGCCTCGTACACCAGCATCGCGGTCAGGTCGCGCAAGCCCGCGCGGAAGTGGGCGCTGTCGGTGCGTTCGTCGCGCAAGGCCGTCAGCCGGGACAGGGCCAGCGGGTGATCGACGACGCGCACCTCCACGAGATGTGACCCTATATAACGATTGCGACGAGCAACGCGGACACGCTCGCGCCGACGCCGGCCGCCGGCCGACTCCGCTCATATACTCCCGTGGTGCTGAGCACAATCAAGAGCCTGGCCGGCGCGGCCGCGCTGGCGGCCCTGGTGTTCATCCCGTCGGTCCCCCGGGTCAGCCTCGCGGCGGCCGCGCTGCCGCAGCCGTCGCACGTGGTGATCGTCATCGAAGAGAACCGCGCGGCGGCCCACATCATCGGCAGCAAGTCGGCTCCATTCATCAACGCGCTGGCCGCCGGCGGAGCCAACATGGCCCAGTCGTTCGCCGAAACGCATCCGAGCGAGCCGAACTACCTGGCGCTGTTTGCCGGCAGCACGCTCGGGGTGACCAACGACTCGTGCCCGGTCAACGGCGGCGCCGCTCCCAATCTGGCCTCCGAATTGCTGTCCGCCGGCTACACATTCGCCGGTTACGCCGAGGGCCTGCCCGCGGTCGGCTCGCCGGTGTGCAGCGCCGGCAAGTACGCGCGCAAGCACGTGCCGTGGGCCAACTTCACCAACGTGCCGGCGACCTACTCGCTGCCGTTCTCGGCCTTCCCGATGGGCAATTACGCCGCGCTGCCGACCGTGTCGTTCGTCATCCCCAACAACGACGACAACATGCACGACGGCTCGATCGCGCAGGGCGACGCCTGGCTGAGCCGTGAGCTGTCGGGCTACGCCAACTGGGCGGTGGCCAACAACAGCCTGCTCATCGTGACGTGGGACGAGGACGACGGCGGGCCGCACAACCAGATCCCGACGATCATTTACGGCGGGCACGTGCAGCCCGGCACCTACAACGAGCAGATCAACCACTACAGCGTGCTTTCCACGCTGGAGCAGATGTACGGGCTGCCCAAGATCGGCTACGCCGCCGGCGCCGCGCCGATCGCGACCATCTGGGCCGCGTAGCCCGCTGGCCCGCGTAGCCCGCTGGCCCGCTGCTGACCCGCGCGTCGCTATTGTGTGCCGCATGGCTGCTGACCTCGTGCCCATCCGCCTGAGCCTGTCCGAAGGCGACCGCTACACCGTGTGGGCGCCCCGCTGGCGCGACGCCGGCGACGAGTGGGAGGCATTCCTCGGCAAGGACGAGGACCTGTACGCGTTCGAGAACGTCGCCGACCTGGTCGCCTTCGTGCGCACCAACACCGACAACGATCTGGTGGACCACCCGGCGTGGCGGGAGCTGACCTCGGCGCACGCGCACAGCTTCGAACCCGCCGAAGGCAGGCAGTTCGATCTGGTCGCCGTCGAGGAGCTGGTGTCGGAGAAGCCCACCGAGGAATCGGTGACGGCGCTGGCCGGCACGCTGGCGATCGTGTCATCCATCGGATCGGTGTGCGAGCTGCCGGCGGTGGCGAAGTTCTTCAACGGCAACCCCACGCTGGGCACGGTGGCCGGCGGAATCGACACCTTCACCGGGAAGGCGGGTCAGAAGCGCTGGAACGCGATCGCCGAGGTCATCGCGCGCAGCTGGGACGACGTGCTCGGCGCGATCGACGAGATCGTCAGCGCTCCCGAGGTCGACGCCGAGTATGCGGCCAAGGCCGCCGAGGAACTGGCCGAGGAGCCCGAGGAACCCGAGGACGAATCCGAGGAGCAAGTGGGCGAAGACGACGCCGAGAGTGCCGACGAATCCGACGACGAGGACGAGGACGAGGACGAGGAAGCTGAAGAGACCGCGGACTCCGAGGACGAAGAGGAGGACCGCGCGGGCGGCGACACCGTCGTGCTGGGCGGCGCCGAGGACTTCTGGGTCCAGGTGGGCATCGACCCGATTCGCATCATCACGAGTTCCGGCACCTTCTACACGCTGCGCTGCTACCTGGACGACCGCCCGATCTTCCTGGGCCGCAACGGCCGCATCAGCGTGTTCACCTCCGAGCGCGCGCTGGCGCGCTACCTCGCCGACGAGCACGACCACGACTTGTCGGACCTGAGCACCTACGACGACATCCGCACCGCCGCGACCGACGGCTCGCTGTCGGTCGACATCACCGACGACAACATCTACGTGCTGAGCGGGCTGGCCGACGACCTCGGCGACGGGCCGGACGCGGTGGATCGCGATCAGCTCGATTTGGCCGTCGAGCTGCTCCGCGACATCGGTGACTACTCCGAGGATCCCGCGGTGGACAAGGCGCTCGACACCGGCCGGCCGCTGGGCAGGCTGGTGGCCGCCGTGCTGGAGCCGGAGTCGGTCACCAAGCCCGGCCCGCCCTACGCCGCGGCGGCGCGCGAGTGGGAGAAGCTGGAGCAATTCGTCGAGGGGCGGCTCAGGCGGGAATAGCCGGCGAATCGGCGCGCGAGCCGCCCCGTTTGACGGGCCCCCAAGACTGCTCTTTACTGGCGCAGGTGTCACTTCCCGGCATCGGCCCGCTGCCCCTGTACGGGCTGCAGCGTCCGGCCATGCTGCTGTTTGCCTTGGTCCCGCTGGCGCTGCTCGCCGTCTACGTCCTGGCGCAGGCCCGGCGCCGGCGGCGCCTGCGCCGGTTCACCGAGTCCGAGGTTCCGCAATCGTGGTGGCGGCACCTGCCGATCGCGGTTTCGCTGCTCTCGCTGCTGCTGTTGACCGTCGCCCTGGCCACGCCGACCCACGACATGCGCATCCCGCGCAACCGCGCCTGCGTCGTGCTCGTCATCGACATGTCGAACTCCATGCGCGCCACCGACGTCGAGCCCAACCGGCTCAAAGCGGCCGAGCAGGCGGCCAGCCAGTTCGCCAGCCAGCTGACGCCGGGCATCAATCTCGGGCTGGTCGGGTTTGCCGGGACGCCCTACCTGCTGGTGCCCCCGACCCCGCAGCACCAGGCGACCCTCGACGCGCTGAAGAAGCTCGAGTTCGGCGACGGGACGGCCACCGGCGAGGCGATCTTCACCGCGCTGCATGCGGTCGGGGCCGCGGCCATCACCGGCGGGGACACCCCGCCGCCGGCCCGCATCGTGCTGCTGTCCGACGGCGGCGAAAACAAGCCCACCGATCCCGGCGACCCCCACGACGGCGCCTACACCGCCGCGCGGCTGGCCAAGGACCAGGGCGTGCCCATCTCGACGATCTCGTTCGGCACCAAGGGCGGCGAGATCGAGATGAACGGCCAGCGCGTCGCCGTTCCCGTCTCGACCGACCAGATGCGCACCATCGCGCGGCTGTCGGGCGGGCAGTCCTACACCGCGACCAACATCGCCGAGCTCAACAAGAGCTACGACGCGATCGAGAACGACATCGGGTTTCGCACGGTTGCCGGCCCCGGCAGCTCCGGGTGGCTGCGCCTGGGCGTCGTCGCCGCGCTGATCGCCACGGCGCTGGCCCTGTTGATCAACCGGCGATTGCCGATCTGATCGACTGCCGGACTTAGGAAGGCAACCGGCTGTTGAGGGCCAGACCAGCCAGGATGGCGCCGGCCAGGACCACCGCCCCGAGCAGCATCCACGCGAGGCTGGCGTCGCCCTTCACCGTCTCGTAGCCGATCTGGCGCTGCAGCGTCGAATACACCTGCTCCAGCGATTCCAGACTGTCGGCGTGGAACGCCTGGCCGTCGGTGATCTTGGTGATCTCCTGCAGCGTCTGGTCGTCGACGGGGACCGGGATGGTGGCGCCCTCGTAGTCGACGGTGCCGTAGGGCGTGCCGAAGGAGATCGTCGAGATCTGCACCTCCTCGGCCTTGGCCGCGCGCGCCGCGGTGAACGCGCCCTGCGGGGCGTTGGGGTCCAGCGGCACGTTCTCGGCGCCGTCGGATTCCAGCACGATGCGCGCCGGGGGCGGCCCGTCGCCGCCGCCCAGCACCGAGCCGACGGTCGCGATCGCCTGCAGCGCGGTGAAGATGCCCTCCCCCGTCGCGGTTTTCGGCGCCGGCTTGAGGCCGTCGATCGCCGCCTTGACGGCCTGGCGGTTCGTCGTCGGCGACACCAGCAGGGACGCGTTGGCCGCGAACTCCACCAGGCCCAGGTTGATGGCCGGGGTCAGCTCGTCGGCGAATTTCTTGCCCGCCTCCTGCGCGGCGGCCAGCCGGGTCGGGGCGACGTCGGTGGACGCCATCGATTCCGACACGTCGATGACCAACACCACGACGGCGCGGTTGAGCGGAATCCGGATGTCGGACGTCGGCCCGGCCATCGCGGTGGTCAGCAGCGCCAGCGCCGCGGCCAGCAGGATCGTCGGCACGTGCCGCCACCGGCCGGAGCGCAGCGGCGCGACCCGCTCCAGCACCTCCATGTTGGCGAACCGCAGCACCCGGCGGCGCCGGGCGAATTGCACCGCCACGTAGATCCCAATCACCAGCAGGACGACCAGCAGGACCAGGAAGAACCAGGCGTTCTGGAAGCCCGTCAGGGACACCGGCCCCAGCAGCGGCAGCTTCATGTCCAGCCACAATATGCGGCGCACGCCGACCCTGCACGGGGTCCCTTGACGCGGCGGGGCGCCGGTGGGACAACTGGCGGTGTGACCCGCATCGTCGACTCGGACCAGCACCTCTACGAGAGCCGTTCGCTGTGGGCCGACCACATCGACCCCGCGGCGCGCGACGACGCGCTGGGCCTGGTCGACGACGACCTCGGCTACGCCTGGCTGAGCTGGCGCGGCGCCCGCCTCGCCCTGGCCGACGTCCACCTGCCCGGCGACACCGCGTCCTGCGGGGAGCACCGCAAGCGGCAACGCGCGGGCGCGCCCGCCTCCTACCGGTACGACGAGGCGTTGCCGGCCGCCTACTGGGAGCCGGCGTCGCGCCTGGACTGGCTCGACGGCGCCGGCCTCGACGAGGCGGTCCTGTTCCCCAACTTCGGCCTGCTCTGGGAGCGCCGCCTGTCGCCGTCGCTGCCGGCGATGACCGCGAACATGACGGCGTGGAACCGATGGTGCGCGGTGGTGCGGGCCGAGGGCGGCGGGCGGCTGCACCCGGTCGGACACCTGACGTTGCGCGACCCGGAGTGGCTCGAGGCCGAGCTCGACGCGCTGGCGGGCGCCGGGGTCACGCTGGCCATGATCGGCGCCGGGCCGGTGGACGGCCGGGCGCTGTCGCACCCCGGGCACGACCGGATCTGGGCCGCCTTCGCCGACCACGCCGTCACGCCCGTGTTCCACGTCGCCGATCAGGTCCGGGTCTTCGACGATTGCTGGTATTCCGACGATCCGGGCGACGATCTGGTGCCCGCCACCGAAGCGGTGTTCCTGTGGGTGCCGCCCGCGCTGGCGCTGTCCGACCTGATCCTGCACGGCGTCTTCGACCGGCATTCGCGGCTGCGCTTCGGCGTGGTCGAGCTCAGCTCCGCCTGGGTGCCGCAGTTTCTGCTGATGCTGGACGGCGCGGCGGCCTTCACCACCCAGCTCAACGGCAAGCCGGTGACCCCGCTGGCCCGGCGACCGAGCGAGTACTTCCTCGACCACGTGCGGGTGTCGTCCTTCTCCTACGAGAACCCCAAGCAGCTGGCCGCCCTGAGCGGCGACGTGTTCATGTTCTGCAGCGACTACCCCCACTCCGAGGGGACCGCGACCCCGCTGGACGACTACCGGCGGATGGGCTGCGCGGAGAACGACATGCCCGGGCTTTTTCACGGCAACGTCGACGCGCTGCTCAACCCGGCGTGCTAACCCGACGGCTGCAGCGGCTAGGGTCGCCGCGGCGCCTTCGCACCGTCAATCGACGATCCGCCGAACGATGCCGGCGACACCGTTGAGGAACCGGCGACCCGTCGACTCGCGGGCGGGATCGCGTGCGTGCGACCGGCCGGTGGACGGCGCGCCGGATCCCGGTTGCAGTTGCGCCGCAACGGTTTCGAGGAACTGGTCGACCTCGTCTTCGTTATAGCCGCGCTTGCCGATGGGCGGCTTGGCGAAGGCCACGTGGCGAACCTGGTCCGCGGTGAGGGCACGGCCGGCCGGATCTCGCAACGCCGCCTCGACGACGTCAAGAAACGCGTCGACCTCGTCTTCGTTATAGCCACGCATGCCGATAGCCGGCTTGGAGAAGGCCACGTTGTGGACCTGCTCGGCTGTGAGGCGGCCCCGCTCCATCAGCTCATGGTCTCACCGGGGAAGCCCGGACGACTGAGATGGTTCGGCGGCACAAGGGGTTACAAGCCCGTCGGTTCGGGGAACCCGCAATCAGACGGCGCCCACTCGGGGAGCCGCTACGACAGGAGCTGCAATGATCGGATCAATCATCCTGGCGATCATCGTGGGCGCGATCATCGGTGTGGTGGCGCGCCTCGTGATGCCGGGCAAGCAAAGCGTCGGCATGATCATGACGGTGGTGCTCGGCGCGGTGGGTGGCCTGATCGGCTCGGCGGTGGCCGGCCAGTTCGGCTACCACAACGCCAACGGCGGAATCGCCTGGATTCCGTTCTTCATCGGGGTCGCCGCCGCCGTCGTCCTCATCGCCATCTACGAGGCCGTGACGGGCCGCCGCAGCCACACCGGGATGCCCCGGTAGGCCGCTTCGCTCCGTTTCGACGAGTCAGTTGTGGAAGGCTGGCGGTCGACGACTAACCGATCAGCACCGCATACCGCGGCTTGATCACCTCGTCGATGATCGCCAGCCGTTCGTCGAACGGGATGAAGGCCGACTTCATCGCGTTGATGGTGAACCGCTCGAGGTCGCTCCACCCGTAGCCGAAAGCCTCGACCAGCCTGTGCATTTCGAGGCTCATGCTGGTGTCGCTCATCAGGCGGTTGTCGGTGTTGACGGTGACCCGGAAGCGGGCCCGGGCCAGCAGGTCGAACGGGTGCTCGGCGATGCTGTTGACCGCGCCGGTCTGCACGTTCGAACTCGGGCACAGCTCCAGCGGAATTCGCTTGTCCCGCAGGATCGATGCCTGCTGGCCCAGCCGGACGTCCCCGCCCCCGAGGACCTCGATGTCGTCGACGATGCGCACCCCGTGGCCCAAGCGGTCGGCCCCGCAGAACGCGATCGCCTCGTGAATGGACGGCAGCCCGAACGCCTCGCCGGCGTGAATGGTGAAGCGCGCGTTGTGGTCTCGCATGTACTCGAAGGCGTCCAGGTGACGCGTCGGCGGATTGCCCGCCTCCGCCCCGGCGATGTCGAATCCGACCACTCCCTTGTCGCGGAACCGGATCGCCAGCTCGGCGATTTCGCGGGACACCGCGGCGTGCCGCATCGCGGTGACCAACAGCCGCACCTTGATCGGACGCCCCGCGGCGGCGCAAGCCTTCTCGCCGGCGGCGAATCCCTCCAGCACCGCGTCGACGATCTCGTCGAAGGACAGCCCGCGATCGATGTGCAGCTCCGGGGCGAAGCGGACCTCGGCATAGACCACGGCGTCGGCGGCCAGGTCCTCGACGCACTCGTAGGCGACGCGGTACAGCGCGTCGGGCGTCTGCATCACCGCCACGGTGTGCGAGAAGGGCTCCAGGTAGCGCTCCAGCGAGCCGCTGTGCGAGCGGGTGCGGAACCACGTGGCCAGCTCGTCGACGTCGGTGGCGGGCAGGCCGCCGTAGCCGGTCTGGCCGGCGATGTCGATCACGGTCGACGGCCGCAGCCCGCCGTCGAGGTGGTCGTGCAGCAGGGCCTTGGGCGCCTTCTTGATCTGCTCCAGATCCAGTTTCNTCGGCGACCCGGCCGTGGGTGTACGCGTGGACGACCCAGTCGATGGCCGCATCCGACAACCGGCCGCCGTCGCGCTTGGTCCGGATCACCGTCGGCGCGTCGAATGCCGCGTCGAATCCGACGCCGGTCACGGGCGTTCCCGGGGCAGGTCGGCGGTGAAGGCGTCGGGCAGCAGCTCGCCGAGGCGGCGGGGCCGCACCGGATGGTCGATCAGCAGCTCGGGGCCGCCGTGCTCCAGCAGCACCTGGCGGCACCGCCCGCACGGCATCAGCGGGCCGCCCCGGGCGTCGACGCACGCGAGCGCGACCAGCCGGCCCCCACCGGTGGAATGCAGGGCGCACACCACGCCGCACTCGGCGCAGAGACCAAGACCATATGAGACGTTCTCCACATTGCACCCGGTGACCACGCGGCCGTCGTCGACCAGCGCGGCCGCCCCGACCGCGAATCGCGAGTAGGGCGCGTAGGCTCCCGTTGCGGCCTGGATTGCCTTGTCGCGCAGCGCATTCCAATCGATATCGGGCATGCTCACCTCGCCTCAAATCGCGCTGTCGATGACCGGCTCGAGACAGTCACCCTAACTCTGACACGACAGTTCGCCTCCGGCCCGCTCGGCACGACCCTGCAGCTGGCAGGGTTAGGCTGAATTGCCCGGCTTGACTGTCGTTTCAACGTTAAGGGCGGTGAGGACTTGGTGAGTGCTGCCACCGCGCGCAAGCGGCGAGCACCCCGGACCCTGTATCGGGGCGACCCCGGCATGTGGTCGTGGGTGCTGCATCGCATCAGCGGCGCGACGGTCTTCTTCTTCCTGTTCGTCCACGTCCTGGACGCCGCCATGCTGCGGGTCAGCCCGCAGACCTACAACGCGGTGATCCACGACTACCAGACGCCGGTCGTCGGCCTGATGGAGTACGGCCTGATCGCCGCGGTGCTCTTTCACGGCCTGAACGGGATCCGGGTCATCCTGATCGACTTCTGGTCGCAGGGCCCCCGCCACCAGCGGCTGATGCTCTGGATCGTCGGCATCGTCTTTTTGCTGCTCATGGTCCCCGCCGGCGTGGTGACCGCCATCCACATCCTGGGGCACTTCCGATGAGCAGCCCCGACCTACAGCTCGGGCGCGGCCAGGCGGCGCCGGTCAAGCAGCGCTTCTACGACCGCCCCGCCAGCCTGGACAATCCCCGCTCGCCGCGCCGGCGCGCCGGCATCCCCAACTTCGAGAAATTCGCGTGGCTGTTCATGCGGTTCTCCGGGATCGCGCTGGTGTTCCTGGCGATCGGGCACCTGTTCATCATGCTGATGTGGGACGACGGCGTGTACCGCATCGATTTCAACTACGTGGCGCAGCGCTGGCATTCGCCGTTCTGGCAGATCTGGGACATGGCGCTGCTGTGGCTGGCCGAGCTGCACGGCGGCAACGGGCTGCGCACCATCATCGACGACTACAGCCGCAAGAACTCCACCCGGTTCTGGCTCAACAGCCTGCTGCTGTTGTCGATCGGGTTCACGTTGGTGCTGGGCACCTACGTGCTGGTGACCTTCGACCCGAACATCGGAGGCTGATGCGGTGATCTCCCAACACCGATACGACGTGGTGATCGTCGGCGCCGGCGGCGCCGGGATGCGCGCCGCGGTCGAGGCCGGGCCCCGGGTGCGGACCGCGGTGCTGACCAAGCTCTACCCCACCCGCAGCCACACCGGCGCCGCCCAGGGCGGCATGTGCGCGGCGCTGGCCAACGTCGAGGACGACAACTGGGAATGGCACACGTTCGACACCGTCAAGGGCGGCGACTACCTCGCCGACCAGGACGCCGTCGAGATCATGTGCAAGGAAGCCATCGACGCGGTGCTCGACCTGGAGAAGATGGGGATGCCGTTCAACCGCACCCCCGAGGGCCGCATCGACCAGCGCCGCTTCGGCGGTCACACCCGCGACCACGGCAAGGCACCGGTGCGCCGGGCCTGCTACGCCGCGGACCGCACCGGTCACATGATCCTGCAGACGCTGTACCAGAACTGCGTCCGCCACGACGTGCAGTTCTTCAACGAGTTCTACGCGCTGGACCTGGTGCTCACGCAGACCCCGAGCGGGCCGGTGGCCACCGGCGTGGTCGCCTACGAGCTGGCCACGGGCGAGATCCACGTCTTCCACGCCAAGGCCGTCGTGATCGCCACCGGCGGCTCGGGCCGGATGTACAAGACGACCTCCAACGCGCACACCCTGACCGGCGACGGCATCGGCATCGTCTTCCGCAAGGGACTTCCGTTGGAGGACATGGAGTTTCACCAGTTTCACCCGACGGGCCTGGCCGGCCTGGGCATCCTGATCTCCGAGGCGGTGCGCGGCGAGGGTGGCCGGCTGCTCAACGCCGAGGGCGAGCGGTTCATGGAGCGCTACGCCCCGACGATCGTCGATTTGGCGCCGCGCGACATCGTCGCCCGCTCGATGGTGCTCGAGGTGCTGGGCGGCCGCGGCGCCGGCCCCAACAAGGACTACGTCTACATCGACGTCCGTCACCTCGGCGAGGACGTGCTCGAGGCCAAGCTGCCCGACATCACCGAGTTCGCCCGCACCTATCTGGGCGTGGACCCGGTGCACGAGCTGGTCCCGGTCTACCCCACGTGTCACTACGTGATGGGCGGCATCCCGACCACCGTCACAGGACAGGTGTTGCGGGACAACACCTCCACCGTCCCCGGCCTGTACGCCGCTGGCGAGTGCGCGTGCGTATCGGTGCACGGCGCCAACCGGCTGGGCACCAATTCGTTGCTGGACATCAACGTCTTCGGCCGCCGGGCCGGCATCGCCGCGGCGGGCTACGCCCGGGGTCACGACTTCGTCGACATGCCGCCGAACCCGGCGGCGATGGTCGTCGGCTGGGTGGGCGACATCCTCTCCGAGCACGGCAACGAGCGCGTCGCCGACATCCGTGGCGCGCTGCAGCAGTCGATGGACAACAACGCCGCGGTGTTCCGCACCGAGGAGACCCTCAAGCAGGCGCTCACCGACATCCACGCGCTCAAGGAGCGCTATTCCCGAATCACCGTGCACGACAAGGGGAAACGCTTCAACAGCGACCTGCTGGAGGCCATCGAGCTGGGCTTCCTGCTGGAGCTGGCCGAGGTCACCGTGGTCGGCGCGCTGAACCGCAAGGAGTCCCGCGGCGGCCATGCCCGCGAGGACTACCCGAACCGCGACGACGTCAACTACATGCGCCACACCATGGCCTACAAGGAAATTGGGGCCGATAAGCAGGGCACCGATCTGCTGAGCGACATCGCGCTGGACTTCAAGCCCGTCGTGCAGACCCGCTATGAACCCAAGGAACGGAAGTACTGATGGCCGAAGGCGACGCACCGCAAAAACCCCCGCTGCCGCCGATCCCCGAGGGCGCGGTGATGGTGACCGTGAAAATCGCCCGGTTCGACCCCGACCAACCCGAGGCGTTCGCGAAAACCGGTGGCTGGCAGAGCTTTCGGGTGCCATGCCTGCCCAGCGACCGGATGCTCAACCTGCTGATCTACATCAAGAGCTACCTGGACGGGACGCTGACGTTCCGGCGGTCCTGCGCCCACGGGGTGTGCGGCTCGGACGCCATGCGCATCAACGGCGTCAACCGGCTGGCCTGCAAGGTGCTGATGCGCGACCTGCTGCCCACGCCGAAGAAGGGGAAGCCGGCCAAGACATTGACCATCACGGTCGAACCGATCCGCGGGCTGCCGGTGGAGAAGGACCTGGTGGTCGACATGGAGCCGTTCTTCGACGCCTACCGGGCGGTGAAGCCGTACCTGATCACCACCGGCAATCCCCCGACGCGGGAACGCATCCAGAGCCCGACCGACCGCGCCCGCTACGACGACACCACGAAGTGCATCCTGTGCGCGTGCTGCACCACCAGCTGCCCGATCTTCTGGCACGAGGGCAGCTACTATGGGCCGGCGGCGATCGTCAACGCGCACCGCTTCATCTTCGACAGCCGCGACGAGGCCGCCGCCGAGCGCCTCGACATCCTCAACGAGGTCGACGGGGTGTGGCGCTGCCGGACCACGTTCAACTGCACCGAATCCTGCCCGCGCGGCATCGAGGTCACCAAGGCGATCCAGGAGGTCAAGCGCGCGATCATGTTCTCGCGCTGATCATTGGCGCGGGTCAGCAAAGCTCGTGATGATGACTTTGGTTGCCCCCCAACCGTTTGGCCTGGTACATCGCGGCATCGGACGCGCTGATCAGCTCGCCCAGCAGTGCCTGGGGTTCCGGTGCGGTGTCGTCGAGACGCGCGCAGGCGGTGCCGATGCTGGCGGTGACCCCCGCGGCCGAGTCCGCGATGGCCCGGCACATTCGCGCGGCCAACGACTCGGCGTTGCAGCCCGACGAGGTGCCGGCCAAGAGGAATTCCTCACCGCCGCTTCGCGACACCACCGCCTGGTTGTCGGCCGCGGCCAGCAGCGCCTGGGCGACCTGGACCAGCGCGTGGTCCCCCGCGGCGTGGCCACACCGGTCGTTGAGGGCCTTGAAGTTGTCCAGATCGATCAGCATCACGACCAGGTGGGAATCGATGCCGCGTCGGGCCAGGATCATGCCCAGCGCCTCGTGCTGGAACGCGCGACGGTTGAGCAGG
Organism: Mycobacterium interjectum; assembly: GCF_900078675.2. Lineage (GTDB taxonomy): Bacteria > Actinomycetota > Actinomycetes > Mycobacteriales > Mycobacteriaceae > Mycobacterium > Mycobacterium interjectum. Next base: position 363,560 of record NZ_LT546236.1, on the reverse strand, counting down.
CCCGTCAACGGGTCGCGGTCGGCGCGCAGCAGGTCCCCCGACAAGGCGCGCACCAGGATTCGGATGGCCAGCGGCAGGGCGATGTTGACCTCGATCACCAGCCACAGATCCACCCCCGCGAGGCTGGGGTGGCCCGACCTCGCCAGCGACAAGGCCTCCCAGGAGCCGACGGCGGCGGCCAGCGCGAAGTTGTACAGCACGAATCCCGTGGTGTGGAAGAACGCCAGGTAGGCGCCGAACGTCGCGAAGGCGATACACCCGATCAGTGCGGCCAGCGGGTTCGGGTGCGCCAGGCACGCCAGCGCGACGGCGGTGTTGCACGTCATCGCAAAAACCAGCGACTGCGTGCGCGTCGGCCAGCGCCATATCCACAGCAACATTCCCGCCACCCCACCGGCGAGGGCCACCCACGTCATCGCCACCGGCACCGGTCCCCGGGGACCGTCCGAACCGGCCAGCAGCGCGACGAGGCACAACACCATCGACGCGGAGATCAATGCCATCGCGGCCCGGGTGGCGCCGCTGATACCGCGCGAAGCAAGGTAGCCGGAGAGCCAGTCGTACTGATCGGCCCCCCGGCTAAACAGCGCGGTCATCGTCGACTCTCAATCGCTCCCACCCGTCCAGCGGCTAGCCGCACATCCTACGGCGCCACCGCGGGAGCCCGTCACACTTTCGCACCCCATTCCGTCTGACCGATATGACACAGAAAACCCGCATCGAGCCCCTATCCCCCAAGCGCGCCGGGCTGCTGACCCGGGCCATGTATCGGGTCGCCAGGCGACGCTACGGCCAGGTTCCCGAGCCGTTCGCCGTGTCCGCGCACCATCGCAAACTGATGATCGCCGGCGCCGTGCACGAAACGATGGTCGACCGGGCGTCCAAGACGCTCCCGGTCGGCGTGCGCGAGCTCGCGGTGCTGTGGACCGCGCGCGCGATCGGCTGCTCGTGGTGTGTCGACTTCGGGTCGATGCTGCAGCGCCTGGACGGCCTGGACGTGGAGCGGCTCAAGGACATCGACAACTACGCAACCTCACCCCTCTTCAGCGGCGACGAACGCGCCGCCATCGCCTACGCCGACGCGATGACCGCCGACCCGCACACCGTCAACGACGAGCAGGTCGCCGACCTGCGCGCCCGCTTCGGCGACGCCGGCGTGTTCGAGCTGACCTATCAGATCGGGCTGGAAAACATGCGGGCGCGGGTGAACTCCGCGCTGGGCATCACCGAGCAGGGCTTCAACTCCGGTGACGCCTGCCGCATCCCGTGGGCGAGGGCATAACCGCGCCGGTCCGCCGAGGCCGCCGGCGACTTGCGGGTTCGGCATGGCTTCAGGGACGGCCCAAGGGAGAGCCGGTGAACTTATCCGGGTTGGCGACATCCCATAGGGCGCAGACCTTTCCGTCGCGCACCGTCATCGCGAGGATCCGCGGCCGCATCTCCCAGTGTCCGTCGTCGCCGGGGCTGCCCGCCGTGTAGGCGCCCAGTTCGCCGTTGACCAGCGCCAGTTGGTTGGCGGTGAAGAACGCCGGCCCGTAGCGGCGGGCCAGGCCGAACATGAAGCGAGCCACCTTGTCCGCCCCGTGAATGACGTGGACGGCGGTGGGCGCCTTGCCATTTGAATCGCCGGTGAAGA
>NZ_LT546236.1:317044-361286 GCF_900078675.2 Mycobacterium interjectum | reverse complement strand
CCTTGCGGGCCCGCGAGGCCAGCTGGCGCGCGGCGGCCGCGCTGGTTCCCAACACCTCGGCCACGTCCGCGAACGGCACGGCGAAGCCGTCGTGCAGCACGAACGCGACCCGCTGGTCGGGCGACAGGCGCTCCAGCACCACCATCGCCGCGAACCGGGCGTCCTCGCTGGCCACCACGGCGGACAGCGGGTCGCCTTGGTCAAACCCCGTGACCACCGGCTCGGGCAGCCAGTTGCCGGTGTAGGTCTCGCGCCGATGCGCGGCCGAGCGCAACCGGTCCAGGCCCAGCCTGCTCACCACGGTGGTCAGCCACGCCCGCAAGTCCGAGATGGCCTGGTTCTGTCCGTGCCAGCGCAGCCAGGCCTCCTGGACGATGTCCTCGGCGTCGGCGACGGTGCCGGTCAGCCGGTAGGCGACCGACATGAGGTGCGGCCGCAGCACCTCGAATTCGCGGACCTCCTGCGCCGAGGTCATGCCCGAAAGCCTAGGCAATCGCGGCGGGCAGTCACAACGACCGTCGGGACGGCAGGGCGCGGCGGGCCTGCCGGGCGAGGCCGGGCACCGAATCCGCCAAGTCCGGCCGGCCCGACGCGATGGCGCTGAACGCGCGATACGACGCCCACAGTTGGTGTGGCGACGGAATTCTCGGCAGCCACGCCAGTTCCCAATGGATGCCGTTGATCGGGTCGTCGAAGAAGACCGCGTAATAGCCGGGCCAGTACTGCGGATACGCCTTGGGTTGGTCGGTGACGGGAATTCCGCGCGGGGTCAGGAACTCGCGACGAAAGCGATCGACCTCCCGTCGGCTGCGGGCCCACAGCGCGATGTGGTTGATCCCGACGGCCTGATCGGAGTGGACGAGCTTGCGCCCGGTGCGCGCGGGCTGAATGCCGATGTAGCTGTGCGGCGCGAGGAAGCGGGTCATGTAATAGGTCGAGCGATAGTCGATGTCGAGCGTCGAGAAGCTGCTGTATCCCAGCCATCCGAACATCGCGTCGTAGAAACCGAGGGAACCCTCGTAGTCCAGGACCGCGAATTCCACGTGATGAACACCGCGCCAGCGCACGCATACCTCCACCCGAGTTGCTACTACCGATCGTAGTAAGAAGGGCGCGGAATCGGAAGCTTGTCAAGACGGGGTTCGGCGCGCTGTGGCGCTACGCTCGGCGGGCAGAATGACCGCAATGACCGCAATGACCGCAATGACCCAGCACCTGTGGCTGCACTTCGCCCGGCACGGGCCCGACATCGTCCCGCCGATCATCGCGCGCGGCGAGGGGGTCAGCATCTTCGACGACCGCGGCCGCAGCTACCTCGACGGGTTGTCGGGGCTGTTCACCGTCCAGGTCGGCCACGGCCGCACCGAACTCGCCGAGGTCGCCGCCCGGCAGGCGAGCACCCTGGCGTACTTCCCGCTGTGGGGGTACGCCACCCCCGCGGCGATCGAGCTGGCCGGGCGCCTCGCACACTACGCGCCGGGCGAGCTGAACCGGGTCTTCTTCACCAGCGGCGGCACCGAGGCCGTCGAGACCGCGTGGAAGGTGGCCAAGCAATACTTCAAGCTCACCGGCAAACCCGGTAAGCACAAGGTGATTTCGCGGGCGGTCGCCTACCACGGCACCACGCAGGGCGCGCTGGCGATCACCGGGCTGCCGCGGTACAAGGCCCCGTTCGAGCCGGTCACCCCGGGCGGCTTCCGGGTGCCCAACACCAACTTCTACCGCGCGCCCGATCCGTTCGCCAACGACCCGAAGGCCTTCGGGCGCTGGGCCGCCGACCGGATCGCCGAGGCGATCGAGTTCGAGGGGCCCGACACCGTCGCGGCGGTCTTTCTGGAGCCGGTGCAGAACGCGGGCGGCTCGATCCCGCCTCCCCCAGGCTATTTCGAACGGGTGCGCCAGATCTGCGATGCCTACGACGTGCTGCTGGTCTCCGACGAGGTGATCTGCGCCTTCGGCCGGATCGGGTCGATGTTCGCCTGCGCCGACTTCGGCTACGTGCCCGACATGATCACGTGCGCCAAGGGCATGACGTCGGGCTACTCGCCGCTGGGCGCGATGATCGCCGGCGAGCGGTTGTTCGAGCCGTTCAACGACGGCAAAACCATGTTCCCGCACGGCTATACGTTCGGCGGTCACCCGGTGTCGGCCGCCGTGGCGCTGGCCAACCTCGACATCTTCGAGCGCGAGGGTCTGGGCGAGCGCGTCAAGCACAACGCCCCGCTTTTCCGCGCCACCCTGGAAAAGCTGTACGACCTGCCGATCGTCGGCGACGTGCGCGGCGAGGGGTATTTCTACAGCGTGGAACTGGTCAAGGACCAGGCGAGCAAGCAAACCTTCACCGACGACGAACGGGGGCCGCTGCTGGGCCGGGTCTCCGCGGCGCTGTTCGAGGCCGGGTTGTACTGCCGCACCGACGACCGCGGCGATTCCGTCATCCAGCTGGCGCCGCCGCTGATCAGCGGGCAGGCCGAGTTCGACACCATCGAGGCCGCCCTGCGCGGCGTGCTCAGCGAGGAGTGCCGGCGCCTGTAGCGAGGACCCGATTGACCTCGTACGAGGCCAGCAGCACCTCCCGCGAATGCGCGGTGCTCGGGCTACTCAGCAGCCGTGTCTGCGCGTTGCAGAGCCAGGTGAGCGCGGACCGCAAGTCGCCATCGGCCGCGCTGTCACGATGCAGCTTCAGCTCGTCCAACACGCGTTCACCCCCGGAGTGCCGGACCTGGGTGCCCTTCTCGACTTGCTTGAGCAGTTGCTCCAGCGATCGCGGACCGTCACCGTCGCGCCCGCGCCTGGACCATGTTCGAGACCAAAATCCGTTGTTCTGAATGGGCAGACCCTTCGGTGGAGGTAGTCAAGCCGACCGCATGACAGCGTAATGCCTCGACGTTCGCGGCTCCATCAGGCGTTTTGTAACATCTGCCCCATCAGTCACAGCGCGGCTCCCGGGAATCGGGCGCGCGATCGCCTAGTCTGCACACACAATGCCCCGCTCAATCGCTCTCGTGCGCTCCGCGTCGTGCCTGGCAGCGGCCGTTTTCTTGGCTGCCGGGCCCGCCGCGCCGGGCCTGCCGACCGCGTTCGCCGAACCGCCCAACGCCGGCCCCGGGAACTGCCCGTATCAGGTGAACACCCCGCCGGCGGTGGATTCCTCGGAGGTCCCGGCCGCGGGCGACCCGCCGATGCCGCTGGCGGTCCCACCCAAACCCGTCGGCGGCGAGGCGCTGAGCGGCTGCGGCATCGTCGCGGCGCCCGACACCGCCCCGCTGCCGGGCGACGTGTCCGCCGACGCGTGGCTGGTGGCCGACCTGGACAGCGGCGCCGTCATCGCCGCCAAGGATCCGCACGGGCGGCACCGGCCGGCCAGCATCATCAAGGTGCTGGTCGCGATGGCAGCCATCAACGCGTTGCCCCTCAACAAGTCGGTCCAGGGCACCGCCGACGACGCGGCGGCCGAGGGCACCAAGGTCGGCGTGCAGGAGGGCGGCGTTTTCACCGTCAACCAGCTGCTGCACGGGCTGCTGATGCACTCCGGCAACGACGCCGCCCACGCGCTGGCCATGCAACTCGGCGGCATGCAGCAGGCGCTGGACAAGATCAACGTGCTGGCCGCCAAGCTCGGCGGCCGGGACACCCGGGTGGCGACCCCGTCGGGCCTGGACGGGCCCGGCATGAGCACGTCGGCCTACGACATCGGCCTGTTCTACCGGTACGCCTGGCAGAACCCCACCTTCGCCGACATCGTCGCGACCCGGACCTTCGACTTCCCCGGCCACGGCGACCACCCCGGCTACGAGCTGGAAAACGACAACCAGCTGCTCTACAAGTATCCCGGCGCGATGGGCGGCAAGACCGGCTACACCGACGACGCCGGCCAGACCTTCGTGGGCGCGGCCAACCACGACGGGCGACGGCTGATGGCGGTCNCGGGCGCCGGCGCCCAGGCCGCCGGGTTCATGCCGTCCGCGGACGCGCTGCCGGTGCGGGTGGGCGTCGCGGTGATCGGAACGATCATCGTGTTTAGTTTGATCATGGTCGCACGCTCGATGAACCGCCGACCGCAACACCGTTGAGCGCCGTCGCGCGGCGGGGCCTGCGGGTTGGGCTCACCGCCGCCAGCGTCGGCGTCATCTACGGGTACGACCTGTCCATCATCGCCGCGGCGCAGTTGTTCGTCACCGAGGACTTCGGGCTCGCCACCCGCCAGCAGGAGCTGTTGACCACGATGGCGGTGATCGGCCAGATCGCCGGGGCGCTCGGCGCCGGCGTGCTCGCCAACGCCATCGGGCGCAAGAAGTCGATGGTGCTGATCGCGGTCAGCTACGCGGTGTTCGCGCTGCTGGCGGCGCTCTCGGTCTCGCTGCCGATGCTGTTGGCGGCGCGATTCCTGCTCGGCCTGACCATCGGCGTGACGGTGGTGGTCGTCCCGGTGTACGTGGCCGAATCGTCCCCGGCCGCGGTGCGCGGCTCGCTGCTGACGGCCTATCAGCTGGCGATCGTCAGCGCGCTGATCCTGGGCTACCTGACCGGTTACCTGTTGGCCGGCACCCACAGCTGGCGGTGGATGCTGGGGCTGGCGGCGGTGCCGGCAATCCTGCTGCTGCCCTTGCTGATTCGGATGCCCGACACGGCCCGGTGGTACCTGCTCAAGGGCCGGGTCGACGACGCCCGGCGAGCCTTGTTGCGCATCGAGCCGGACGCGCGGGCCGACGAGGAGCTCGCCGAGATCGGCCTCGCCCTGAGCGAAGGGAGCGGCGGCCTTTCCGAGATGCTGCGCAGGCCGTATCTGCGGGCCACCGTCTTCGTCGTCACCCTCGGCTTCCTGATCCAGATCACCGGCATCAACGCGATCATCTACTACAGCCCGCGGATATTCGAAGCCATGGGCTTCACCGGCAACTTCGCGCTGCTGGGGTTGCCGGCGCTGGTTCAGGTCGCCGGATTGGCGGCCGTAGGCACCGCGCTGCTGCTCGTCGACCGGCTGGGCCGGCGCCCGATCCTGTTGTGCGGCATCGCGATGATGATCGTCGCCGACGTCGTGCTGCTGGCCGTGTTCGCCCGGAATCATCTCGGCGGCGCGGGCCTGGTGTTCGGCTTCGCCGGCATCTTGCTGTTCATCATCGGCTACACCATGGGGTTCGGCTCGCTGGGCTGGGTGTACGCCAGCGAGAGCTTCCCGTCCCGGCTGCGGTCCCTCGGGTCGAGCGCGATGCTGACGTCCAACCTGGTGGGCAACGCGATCGTCGCCGCCGTTTTCCTGACGATGCTGCATTCCCTCGGCGGCGCGGGGACTTTCGCGGTGTTCGCCGGTCTCGCGGTGCTCGCGTTCGGCTTCGTCTACCGGTTCGCCCCGGAGACCAAGGGGCGCCCGCTCGAGGAGATCAGTCACTTCTGGGAGAACGGCGGCCACTGGGACAAGCCGTGCGACTGATCTCCGCGGGCGCCGTGGTCCTCGACGGCGCGGTCAGCCGGCCCGGATGGCTGGAGGTCTCCGGCGGGCGGATCCTGGACTGCGGGGCCGGCCCGCCGCCGCGCCCGGCCGACGAAGACTTCCCCGATTGCGTTGTGGCCCCGGGCTTTATCGACATGCACGTGCACGGCGGGGGCGGGGCGTCCTACACCGACGCCGACGGCGTCGGCACCGCCGCCGAATTCCACCTGCGGCACGGCACCACCACCACGCTGGCCAGCCTGGTCACCGCCTCCCCGGCGGAGCTGATCGGCGGCGTACGCGCGCTCGCCACGGCCACCCGGCGCGGCACGGTCGCGGGCATCCACTTGGAGGGGCCGTGGCTGAGCAGGGCCCGCTGCGGCGCCCACGACCCCGCCCGCATGCGCGACCCGGATCCGGCCGAGATCGACGCCGTGCTCACCGCCGGCGGCGGCGCAATCCGGATGGTGACGCTGGCGCCCGAATTGCCCGGGGCGCTGGACGCGATCCGCCGCTTTCTGGACGCCGGTGTCGTTGTCGCCGTCGGGCATACCGACGCGACCTACCAGCAGACCAGACGGGCCCTCGCCGCGGGCGCCACGGTCGGCACCCACCTGTTCAACGCGATGCCGCCGCTGCACCACCGCGAGCCGGGGCCCGCGCTCGCCTTGCTGCAGGACGCCGGGGTGACCGTCGAACTCATCGCCGACGGCGTGCACGTGCACCCGGAGGTGGTGCGGGCGGTGATCCGGGCGGCGGGTCCCGACCGGGTTGCGCTGGTGACCGACGCGATCGCCGCGGCCGGCCGCGCCGACGGGGGGTTTCGGCTCGGCGCGGTCCCGATCGACGTCGCCTCCGGGGTGGCGCGGGTTCGGGGCACGTCGACGATCGCCGGCAGCACCGCCACGATGGACCAGATCTTCCGCACCGTGGTCGCGCATGCCGGGCTCGAGGCCGCGGCGCGGATGACCGCGGCGACGCCCGCACGGGCCCTCGGGCTGCAACGCGTCGGCGCCCTACGGGCGGGCTTCGAGGCCAATCTGGTTGTGCTGGACGGCGCTTTGGCGGTCAGGGCGGTCATGGTCCGCGGCGATTGGCGTCACATCTAGGGCGGCCACCGCGTCATACCTCTGAGTCCCCATCAACGACAGGAGGTCATGATGAACGTGTTGCTCTGGACGCTGCAGGCATCGCTCGCCGCGGTGTTCACCGCGTCCGGCCTGGCGAAGATCAGCCAGCCCAAGGACCGGCTCATCGCGAGCGGGCAAACCGGCGTCGCGCCGTTCCCGCTGCCGGTGATCCGCGTCACCGCTCTGTGCGAATTGCTGGGCGCCGTAGGCATTCTGCTGCCGCGGCTGGTGGGCGTCGCCGGGTTCCTCACCCCGCTCGCCGCCGCCGGCTTCGCGATCGTCATGGTGGGCGCCATCGGCTCGCACGCCTACCTGCGCGAACCGCGCAACGTCGCGCTGACCGCGTTGATCTTCGTCGCCGCCGTCACGGTGGCCGTCGGCAGGGCGGTCGGCCTGTGAACGCGCACCCGTTCCGCGCCGCCGTCGAGTCCGGCGAACTCGGCACCATCGGCGACCTGTTCGCCGAGGACGCCGTGCTCAACAGCCCGGTCGCGCACCGGCCCTACCGGGGCCGGGGCGCGATCGCGGCCATCATCGCCGCGGTGTCCGGCGTGCTCGACGGCTTTCGTTTCGGCAAGGAGCTGACGGCCGCCGACGAGCACGCGTTGATGTTCGACGCCACGGTGGCGGGGCTGCGGATCCAGGGCTGCGACTTCCTGCACACCCGGCAGGACGGCCTGATCGACGAGATCACGGTCATGGTGCGCCCGCTGCGCGCGGCCACGGTGTTCGCCGAACGGATGCGCGCGGCTATCGAAGGCGGCGGGCCAGCCGGGAAAACGCCAGCGCCCCAGCGGCTCCGAAGCCCATCGCGGTCAGCGTCTGACGGGTGCTGAGCCCTTCGTCCGCCTGTATCCGCGGGGCGATGACCGCGGGCGGGGGCGGATCGACGGGCCTGGCGCGCGGGTCGGTCGACGCGGCGGCGGCCCAGGCGGCGGCGAACAGCACCAGGTACGCGGTGATGTAGGAGAACACCATCAGCCCCAGCACCGGTCCGAAGGTGGCCCCCGCCGGGCTGCGCAGCACCACCTTCAGATAGATCGACGCCACCTGCTTGAACAGCTCGAAGCCGACCGCAGCGAGCAGCCCGGCGCGCGCCGAGTGGACGAGGCTGACTTTCTGGCGCGGCAACCGGGCGATCATCCAGGTGAACAGCAGCCACGACACCGATACCGCGATCAAGATAGAGACCAGCCAGAAAAGCCAGTCGAGCACCGAAAACTGGGGTATCCCAAGCCATTTCAGCATGGCGGCCAGCGGCGCCTCGTGACCGAAAGTGGTGATGGCGATGGTGGCCATGGTCACGCCGAAGGTCCCCAGCAACGCCAGCAGATCCGAAAGCTTGTTGCGCAGAAAGCCCGGCGACTCGATGCGCTGGTCCCACCACATCTCGGTCAAAGCCGCCCGCAGGTGCGATATCCACCCCAGCCCCGCCCAGGCCGCGGTGGCCAGACCGATGACGCCGACCGAGGTGCGCGCGTCGATGGCCGAGTTCATCAGGTCGATCAGCTGCTGGCCCAGGGCGCCGGACACCGAGGACCGGATGTGGTCGTCGATCGTGGCCAGCAGCTCCGGCCGGCGCGACAGCACGAACCCGAACGCCGCGAAACCGACCATCAGCAACGGGAATAGCGCGAAGATCGTGTAATACGAGAGGCCGGCCGCGTAGAAGCCGCCGTTGCGTTCGTCGAAGCGCCCGTAGGCGCGCATGACGTGGTCGAACCACCCGAACCGGGCCCGCAACCGATCCAGGACCCCGGGCTTGGCCGGCTCGCTCATGGTGAAACCTATCCCCGTTGCGGAAGGAACCCTAACCGATCGTAAACCCGCCGAACGGTTTTCCCGGCCACCGCCTCGGCGCGCTGCGCCCCGGCCGCCAGCACCGACTCCAATTCGGCTCGGTCGGCCATCAATTCGTCGACTCGCGCCTTGATCGGGCCGACGAACTCGACGACGGCCTCCGCGGTGTCCTTCTTCAGATCGCCGTAGCCGCGCCCGGCGTAGCCGTCGACGAGCTTGTCGATTCCCACCCCGCTGACGGCCGACTGGATGGTGAGCAGGTTCGACACCCCCGGTTTGGCCTCGGTGTCATACCGGATCTCCCGCTCGCTGTCGGTCACGGCGGAGCGAATCTTCTTGGCCGACAACGACGGATCGTCGAGGAGGTTGATCAACCCGGCGTCGGTGGAAGCCGATTTGCTCATCTTCGCCGTCGGCAGCTGCAGGTCGTAGATCTTGGCGGTGGCCTTGGGGATGAGCACGTCGGGAACCACGAACGTGTCCGGGAAGCGGCCGTTGAATCGCTGCGCGACGTCGCGGGCCAGCTCGAGGTGCTGGCGCTGGTCTTCGCCCACCGGCACCAGGTCGGAGTCGTAGGCGAGCACGTCGGCGGCCTGCAAGACCGGGTAGGTGAACAGGCCGACCGTGGTCGCGTCGCTGCCCTGGCGCGCCGACTTGTCCTTGAACTGGGTCATCCGCGACGCCTGCCCGAAGCCGGTGAAGCAACCGAGCACCCACGCCAGCTGCGTGTGGGCGGGCACGTGGCTCTGCACGAAGACCGTGCTGCGGCGCGGGTCGATGCCCAGCGCCAGGTACTGGGCGGCGGTGACCAGGGTCCGGCGCCGTAGCGCGTCGGGGTCCTGCGCGATGGTGATTGCGTGCAGGTCGACGACGCAGAAGAACGAGTCGTGGTCGTCCTGCAGCGCGACCCACTGGGTGACGGCGCCCAGCGCGTTACCCAGGTGAAGCGAGTCGGAAGTGGGCTGCACGCCGGAGAAAATCCGGCGGGATCCGGTAGCGGTGCTCATGATGCCCCGATCTTTTCACGCAGCAATCCAGGCCGGTTGCGGTACCGCCGGTACCGCCTTTAATGTCGGGTTCATGGGGAATCGACCGCCGATACATCTCGGCTCCGGGGAGCCGATCCTGCTGCTGCATCCGTTTCTGCTGTCGCAGGCGGTGTGGGAGGACGTGGCGCAGCGGCTGGCCGACACCGGGCGCTACGAGGTCTTCGCCCCGACGATGGCCGGCCACAACGGCGGGCCGTCTGCCGGCACCTGGTTCCTGTCGTCCGAGGTGCTCGCCGATCACGTGGAGCGCCAGATGGACGAACTCGGCTGGAAGAACGCCCACATCGTCGGCAACTCGCTGGGCGGCTGGGTGGCCTTCGAGCTGGAGCGGCGCGGCCGAGCCCGCAGCGTCACCGGCATCGCGCCGGCCGGCGGTTGGACCCGCTGGACCCCGGCGAAGTTCGAGGTGATCGCCAAGTTCGTCCTGGGCATCCCGCTGTTGGTGTTCGCCTGGGCGTTCGGGCCGCGCGTGCTGCACCTGCCGTTCAGCCGCCAATTGGCCACCTACGCGATCAGCGCCAAACCGGACGGCGTCAGCGAGCGCCAGCTGTCCGCCATCATCGACGACGTCAGGCACTGCCCCGCCTACTTCCAGCTACTGGTCAAGGCGACGCTGCTGCACGGCCTGCGGGAGCTTGCGCTCAACGCGGTCCCGGTGCACCTGGTGATCTGCGAGAAGGATCGGATCGTTCCCGCGCCCAGGTTCAGCCGGCATTTCACCACCCACTTGCCGGACGAAACGCACAAGGTCACCAAGCTCGACAGCGTCGGGCACATCCCGATGTTCGAGGCGCCCGAGCGCGTCACCCGGGTGATCACCGACTTCATTGAGGAATGCTGCGCGACCCCGGGCCGGGAAGAGTCGACCGGCTAGCCCGGGCTAACCAGCTAGAGCCTTCTCCAGGTTCTCGGCGATGGAATTCAGGAATTCCTCGCTTTGCTGCCACTCCTGGTCGGGACCGATGAGGATGGCGAGATCCTTGGTCATCTTGCCGCCCTCGACGGTGGCGATGACGACCTCCTCCAGCTGCTGGGCGAACTCGATCACCTCGGGGGTGTCGTCCAGCTTGCCGCGGTGCTGCAGCCCCCGGGTCCAGGCGAAGATCGACGCGATCGGGTTCGTCGAGGTGGGCTTGCCCGCCTGGTACTGGCGGAAGTGGCGCGTGACGGTGCCGTGCGCGGCCTCGGCCTCGACCGTCTTGCCGTCGGCGGTCATCAGCACCGACGTCATCAACCCCAGCGAGCCGTAGCCCTGCGCGACGGTGTCGGACTGCACGTCGCCGTCGTAGTTCTTGCAGGCCCAGACGTAGCCGCCCTCCCACTTGAGGCAGGCCGCGACCATGTCGTCGATGAGCCGGTGCTCGTAGGTCAACCCCTCGGCCTCGAACTGCTCCTTGAATTCCTCGTCGTAGATCCGCTGGAACTCGTCTTTGAACATGCCGTCGTAGGCCTTGAGGATGGTGTTCTTGGTGGACAGATACACCGGCCACTTGGCGTTCAGGCCATAGGCGAACGAGGCGCGGGCGAAGTCGCGGATGGAGTCCTTGAAGTTGTACATCCCCATCACGACGCCGCCGTCCTCGGGAATGGACACCACCTCGTGCACCATCGGCTCGCTGCCGTCGGCGGGCGTGAAGGTCAGGGTGACGGTGCCCGGCTTGTCGACCTTGAAGTTGGTCGCCCGGTACTGGTCGCCAAAAGCGTGACGGCCGATGACGATTGGCTTGGTCCAGCCCGGAACCAGGCGCGGCACATTGGAGATCACGATCGGCTCGCGGAAGATGGTGCCGCCCAGAATGTTCCGGATGGTCCCGTTGGGCGACAGCCACATCTTCTTGAGGTTGAATTCGTGGACTCGCGCCTCGTCGGGGGTGATGGTGGCGCACTTGACGCCCACGCCGTGCTTCTTGATCGCGTAGGCCGCGTCGATCGTCACCTGGTCGTCGGTGCGATCGCGGTGCTCGATGCCCAGGTCGTAGTACTCCAGGTTGATGTCGAGGTGGGGCAGTATCAGCATGTCCTTGATCAGCTTCCAGATGACGCGGGTCATCTCGTCGCCGTCGAGCTCTACTACCGGTCCCTTGACCTTGATCTTGGATTCGCCTGACATATCGAGCTCGACTTTCCTCTCGCGGCCCTCAACCCTGCGAAGCTGCTAGCGCTTCGTTGAACGTTTTGCTCGGCCGCATCACTGCAGTCGTCTTCTCTGTGTCCGGGCGATAGTAGCCGCCGATGTCGGCCGCCTCGCCCTGCGCCTCCGCCAGTTCGGCCACGATGGCGTCCTCGTTGCGGCTCAACTCCTCGGCCAGCGCGGCGAAGTGCTCGCGCAACTCGTCGTCGTCGGATTGCGCGGCCAGTTGCTCGGCCCAGTACAGCGCCAGGTAGAACTGGCTGCCGCGGTTATCGAGCTCGCCGGTCTTGCGCGACGGACTCTTGTTGTTCTCCAACAGTTTGCCGATCGCCGCGTCCAGCGTGTTGCTGAGGATCTTGGCGCGCTCGTTGTCGGTCTTGATGCCGATGTCTTCGAAACACGCTCCCAGAGCGAGGAATTCACCGAGGGAATCCCAGCGCAGATGATTTTCCTCGACGAGTTGGTGGACGTGCTTCGGCGCCGAACCGCCCGCCCCGGTTTCATACATTCCGCCGCCGGACATCAGCGGCACGATGGACAGCATCTTGGCGCTGGTGCCGAGCTCCAAGATCGGGAACAGGTCGGTGAGGTAGTCGCGCAGGATGTTTCCGGTCGCGGCGATGGTGTCCTGCCCGCGCATCGCGCGCTCCAGCGTGTAGCGCATGGCCCACACCTGCGGCATGATCTGGATTTCCAGGCCCTCGGTGTCGTGCTGCTTCAGGTACGCCTTGACCTTCTTGCGCAGCTCGACCTCGTGCGGCCGTTCGGTGTCCAGCCAGAACACCACCGTCATGCCCGAATTGCGGGCCCGGGTGACGGCCAGCTTGACCCAGTCGCGGATCGCCTCGTCCGTGACGATGGGCATCCGCCAGATGTCGCCGGATTCCACGTTCTGGGTCAGCAGGACCTCGCCGGTGTCGAGGTCGACGATGTCGGCGACACCGTCCTCGGGGATCTCGAACGTCTTGTCGTGCGAGCCGTATTCCTCGGCCTGCTGCGCCATCAGGCCGACGTTGGGAACCGTGCCCATCGTCCGCGGATCGAACTGCCCGTGGGTCTTGCAGAAGTTGATGATCTCCTGATAGATGCGGGAGAAGGTGGACTCCGGGTTGACGGCCTTGGTGTCCTTCTGCCGCCCGTCGGCGCCCCACATCTTGCCGCCCGCGCGGATCATCGCCGGCATCGACGCGTCCACGATCACGTCGCTGGGCGAATGAAAGTTGGTGATGCCCTTGGCCGAATCGACCATCGCCAGCTCGGGTCGGTGCTCGTGGCAGGCGTGCAGGTCGCGGATGATCTCCTCGTGCTGCGACGCGGGCAGCGACTCGATCTTGCTGTAGAGGTCGACCAGCCCGTTGTTGACGTCGACGCCGAGCTCGTCGAACAGCGCCTGGTGCTTGGCGAAGGCGTCCTTGTAGAAGACCTTCACCGCGTGGCCGAAGACGATGGGGTGCGACACCTTCATCATGGTCGCCTTGACGTGCAGCGAGAACATCACGCCGGTCTCGTAGGCGTCCTGCATCTGCTCCTCGTAGAACTCAACGAGGGCCTTTTTGCTCATGAACATGGAATCGATGACGTCGCCGTCGCGCAGCTCGACCTTGGGCTTCAGCTCGAGGGTCTGCCCGCCCTTGGTCTTCAGCACCATCTTGACGTTGCGCGCGCGGTCCAGCGTCATCGACTTCTCGCCGTGGTAGAAGTCGCCGTGCCGCATGGTCGCGACGTGCGTGCGCGACGCCGGCGACCAGTCCGCCATGCTGTGCGGGTGCTTGCGGGCGTACTCCTTGACGGCCTTGGGCGCACGACGGTCCGAATTGCCCTGCCGCAGCACCGGGTTGACGGCGCTGCCGAGGCATTTGGCGTAGCGCGCCCGGATTACCTTGTCCTCGTCCGTCTTTGGACTTTGCGGAAAGTCCGGGATTTTGTACCCCTTGCCCTGCAGCTCCTTGACGGCGGCGATCAGCTGGGGGACCGAGGCGCTGATGTTCGGCAGCTTGATGATGTTGGTGTCGGCCAGCCCGGTCAGCCGGCCCAGTTCTGCCAGGTCGTCCGGCACCCGCTGCTCTTCGGTCAGCTGATCGGGGAACTCGGCGAGGATCCGCGCGGCCAGCGAGATGTCACGCGCCTCGATCTTGATGCCCGCCGGCTCGGCGAAGGCTCGCACGATCGGCAGGAACGCGTAAGTCGCCAGCAGCGGCGCTTCGTCGGTCAGCGTGTAGATGACGGTCGGCTGTTCGGCGCACACGGTCCATCTCCCGGCGTCATTGGTCAGATATTGATGGGGCTAGAGCGTTCTGGTTGCCACGTTATCAAGGGTGTTTGGACACCTGTCGACCCGCAGGCCAGCGCGCTGAACTGCGGCGTCGCTGGCGAAGGGATCGGCCCAGTGGCATCGACTCGCCGCTATGAGATAGGCTTCACATCGGTCATGAGCGCCAGCGCTAAGCCCCGGCTTGCTGGCCGGCAACCCTCCAACCGCGGTGGGGTGCCCCGGGTGAAAGACCAGGTCTAGTAGCCACAGGCTGCGCGGCAAGCGCGGGTCCGCCATACCGGACCCCTGACTAGAGGGGAAACGTGATGTGCATCCATCAAGCTCATTCGCGTCGCTTTGTCTGCCGTCGCTAGTTCGACCGCGCACTTCCCGATACCCGAATTCATGCCCTTCTGAGAAGAAAGCACACCGCACGTGAGCTCCCCAAACAACGAAACCAGTCCCGAGGCCGATCCCACCGCGCATCCGCCGTTCGAAACCTGGTCGTTCGAGACGAAACAGGTCCACGCCGGTCAGAGTCCCGACCCCGCGACCCACGCCCGCGCCCTGCCGATTTACCAGACCACGTCCTACGTGTTCGACGACACCACGCACGCCGCCGCCCTGTTCGGGCTCGAGATTCCGGGCAACATCTACACCCGGATCGGCAACCCGACCACCGACGTCGTCGAGCAACGCATCGCCGCCCTCGAGGGCGGGGTGGCCGCGCTGTTCCTGTCCTCGGGGCAGGCCGCTGAGACATTCGCCATATTGAACCTCGCAAGTGCCGGAGATCACATTGTCTCCAGCCCGCGGCTCTACGGCGGGACTTACAACCTGTTCCACTATTCGCTGCCGAAGCTGGGCATCGACGTCAGCTTCGTCGAGGATCCCGACGATCTCGATTCGTGGCAGGCGGCGGTGCGGCCGAGCACCAAGGCGTTCTTCGGCGAGACCATCTCCAACCCGCAGATCGACATCCTGGACATCCCGGGGGTCGCCGGGGTCGCCCACGCCAACGGCGTGCCGCTGATCGTCGACAACACCATCGCGACTCCCTACCTGATCCAGCCGTTCTCCCACGGCGCCGACATCGTGGTGCACTCGGCCACCAAGTACCTGGGTGGGCACGGCTCCGCGATCGCCGGCGTCATCGTCGACGGCGGCACCTTCGACTGGACGCAGGGCCGGTTTCCCGGATTCACCACGCCCGACCCCAGCTACCACGGCGTGGTGTTCGCCGAGCTGGGACCGCCGGCGTACGCGCTCAAGGCCCGCGTGCAATTGCTGCGCGACCTGGGGTCGGCCGCCGCGCCGTTCAACGCGTTCCTGGTGGCCCAGGGCCTGGAGACGCTCAGCCTGCGCGTCGAGCGGCACGTCGCCAACGCGCAACGGGTCGCCGAGTTTCTGGCCGGCCACCGTGACAACAACCAAGGCGTGCTGTCGGTGAACTACGCCGGGCTACCGAGCTCGCCGTGGTACGAGCGGGGAAAGAAGCTGGCGCCCAAGGGAACCGGGGCCGTGCTGGCGTTCGAGCTGGCCGGCGGCGTCGAGGCCGGCAAGGCGTTCGTGAACGCGCTGCAGCTGCACAGCCACGTCGCCAACATCGGCGACGTGCGCTCCCTGGTGATTCACCCGGCGTCGACCACGCACGCCCAGCTGAGCCCCGAGGAGCAGCTGAGCACCGGCGTCAGTCCCGGCCTGGTGCGGCTGGCCGTCGGGATCGAGGGCATCGACGACATCCTGGCCGACCTGGAACTCGGCTTCGCGGCGGCCCGGAAGTTCGGCGCCGGAGCCGATGGAGCGGCAGACCCGCAGGCCGTGGCGGCGTTCTGAGGGGCCCCGACATGACGATCTCCGACGTTCCCACGCAGACGCTGCCCGCCGAGGGCGAAGTCGGGTATGTCCACATCGGCTCGCTGACCACCGAAAGCGGCGCCGTGATCGACGACGTCTGCATCGCCGTCCAGCGCTGGGGCGAGCTGTCGCCCACCCGCGACAACGTGGTGGTGGTGCTGCACGCGCTGACCGGAGACTCGCACATCACCGGGCCCGCCGGCGCCGGGCATCCCACCCCGGGCTGGTGGGACGGCGTGGCCGGCCCCGGCGCGCCGATCGACACCAACCGCTGGTGCGCGGTGGCCACCAACGTGCTCGGCGGTTGCCGGGGATCCACCGGCCCCAGCTCGCTCGCCCGGGACGGAAAGCCTTGGGGTTCAAGGTTTCCGCTGATCTCGGTGCGCGACCAGGTGCAGGCCGACGTCGCCGCGCTGGCCGCGCTGGGTATCGACCGGGTGGCCGCGGTGGTCGGCGGATCCATGGGCGGGGCAAGGGCTTTGGAGTGGATCGTCGGCCATCCCGACCGGGTGCGGGCCGGCCTGCTGCTCGCCGTCGGTGCCCGCGCCACCGCTGACCAGATCGGCACCCAGGCCACGCAGATCGCGGCGATCAAGGCCGACCCGAACTGGCAGGGCGGCGACTACCACGGCACGGGGCGCAAACCCGATGCCGGGCTGACGATCGCCCGCCGCTTCGCGCATCTGACCTACCGGGGCGAGGTGGAGCTCGACACCCGGTTCGCCAACGACGCCCAGGGCGACGAGGACCCGGCCCCCCCACTTGGCGGCGGCCGCTACGCCGTGCAGAGCTACCTGGAGCACCAGGGCGACAAGCTGTTGTCCCGCTTCGACGCCGGAAGCTACGTCATCCTGACCGAGGCGCTCAGCAGCCACGACGTCGGCCGCGGCCGCGGCGGGGTGGACAGCGCCCTGCGCGCGTGCCCGGTGCCCGTGGTGGTCGGCGGCATCACCTCCGACCGGCTCTACCCGCTGCGCCTGCAGGAGGAGCTGGCCGAGCTACTGCCCCGCTGCAACGAGCTGCACGTCGTCGACTCCGTGTGCGGGCACGACGGCTTCCTGGTGGAATCCGAGGCCGTCGGCGAATTGATCCGCAAAACACTGGATTTGGCGGACAAACAGTGACCCGCTCGAGGAACGACCGCTCGCTCTCGTTCGGCTCGGCGGCCGCCGCCTACGAGCGTGGCCGGCCCTCCTATCCGCCGGAGGCGATCGACTGGCTGTTGCCGCGCGGCGCACGCCAGGTGCTCGACCTCGGGGCGGGCACCGGCAAGCTCACCACCCGGCTGGTGGAACGCGGCCTGGACGTGGTCGCCGTCGATCCGATTCCCGACATGCTGGAGGTGTTGCGCAGCTCGCTGCCGGAGACCCGCGCCCTGCTGGGGACGGCCGAAGAAATTCCGTTGGAGGACAACAGCGTCGACGCGGTGCTGGTCGCCCAGGCGTGGCACTGGGTGGATCCCGAGCGGGCGATTCCCGAGGTGGCCCGCGTGCTGCGGCCGGGCGGGCGGCTCGGCCTGGTGTGGAACACCCGCGACGAACGGCTGGGCTGGGTGCGCGAACTGGGCGAGATCATCGGCTCCGACGGCGACCGGGGGCGCTTCGACGTGACGCTGTCGGAAGCGTTCACCGCGCCGGAGCGCCATCAGGTCGAGTGGACGAATTACGTTACCCCGCAAGCCCTGATCGACCTGGTCGCGTCCCGCAGCTACTGCATCACGTCGCCGACCGAGGTCCGAACCCAAACGCTGGACCAGGTGCGCGAGTTGCTGGCCACCCACCCGGCGCTGGCGAACTCGAACGGCCTGGCGCTGCCGTATGTCACCGTCTGCATCCGGGCGGCGCTGGGCTAGGACGGCGTCACGGGCAGGCCGCCGACGTCACGGCCGTCGTAGAGCATCGGCAGGTAGTCCGCGAGGAAGCCCTCGACGTCCCTGCCGTGGTTGACCACCCAGTCCCGGTTCTCCGGATGAGTCAGGATGAGATAGCGCTCCTGCTGGATAGCGGCGACGACCCGCTCGGCGGCATCGTCGGGATGGATGGGGCTTAGCAGGTGGGGCGGGAAGTTGACCCAGCGCGGGTCGTCGATGCCGATCATGCGCGCGGTCTCGCCGATGTTGGTGGTGACCAGCTCCGGGCACAGGACCGAAACCCCAATGCCTTTGGGCCGCAAATAAAGATACAGTCCCTCGGTGATCCCGACCACGGCGTGCTTGGCGCCGATGTAGGGGATGTTGTCGTAGCCGTGGGCGTACAGGCCCGCGATGGACGCCGTGTTGACGATCCAGCCGTGGCCCTGTTCGAGCAGGATGGGCACGAACGCGCGGATGCCCCGCACGACGCCGAATACGTTGATGTCGAACAGCCGCTGCCAGTCGGCCATCGGGACTCGTTCCGGCGGGCCGAGCAGCGCCACGCCCGCGTTGTTCATGACGACGTCCACTGTGCCGAATTCCGAGAGCACCGCGCGCGCCAGGCCGTCGACGTCGGCGTCGGAGGTGACGTCGCAGCGGACCGCCAGCGCCCGTTGCCCGATTTCGCCGATGGCCGCGACGGTCTCGTCCAGCCGCTGCTGGTGAATGTCGGCGACCACCACGTCGGCGCCGACCCGCGCCAGGGCGAGTGCCGTGGCCCGGCCGATGCCGGAAGCACCACCGGTGATGACCGCGACCGCGCCGTTGAGTTCCACTGCTCGCGTCACCAGCTCGGCCAGGTGGGCAAGCCCTGCAGCGCCCCCTGGGAGAAGTACGGCCCGGCGCCGGGTGTCAGCGACGAATAGCCGTCGTTGACGATCGGCTGCAGAAACGAGTTGAGGCCGTTGACAATTGGCTGCGGGACGCCGATCTGCTCGAGCGGGTACAACATCGGCAGCGTCGGCGACGGGACCATGTACGTGGTGACCGTGCCGCCCAAGGAGGTGGTCGTGCTGGAGACCTGCACGGCGTCCGACATCGAGACCAGCGACGTGGTGTTGTGGTTGTAGATCCCGGCGAATACCGAGTTCACCCACGCCGGGAGATCCCACGGCCGGTCTGGCGGATTGCCGAAGAAGTCGTATTGGCCGAACACCACGCTGACGTCGTACTGGGTGTTCGGCAGGCCCTGCGCCGTGTAGTTGACCAACGGCACGGTCAACCCGTTCGGCAGGTAGATGTGCAGCAGCCCGGTCTCGGGGCCGTTGAACATGGCGAACTGCAGGGCACTGGACGGTGGGGCGGTGGGGTCGGCGGCCAGGTAAGCCAATTCGCGGTTGACGACGAGGGTTCCCTCCGACAGCGCGGCGATGTGTATCGGTGAACCGTTGCCGTTGGCGAACGCGTTCATGATCTGGTCGTTGAGCGCTCGCTGTCCCATGGCGACGGCTTGGTTGACGCCGGGGGCGGCCAGGCTACCGCTCACCAGGCCGATGCTGGCCGGGTAATTGACCACCTGCGGGGTGGTGCCGGGGAACCAGTTCTGCCCGATGGCGTGGTTCAGCAGGTCGTACCCCTGCAGGATCGATACGGAGATGGGGCCCGGGATGCTGCCCGCGTAGACCAACTGCCCCAGATAGGGCAGCTCGGTGATGAAGTTCGGGTAGTAGAGCGGTCCCGCGCCGGGAACCGTGATCCGCGTACCCGCCGCTGCCGCCGAAATCGGTTGGCGCACCAACAGCGTCTGGGCCGCCGCCATCTCGGTGGTCAGATACGTGTTCGCGTTCGCCGCCAAGGTGAGCGCGAATCTCTCCTGCGACTGCACGGCTTGCGCGGTGACCGCCTGGAATTCCAGGGCCTGCGCGCCGAACAATGAGGCGATGCGTGTCGAGACCTCGTCGGCGCCCGGGCCCAACAGCGACGTGGTGGAGTCCGCGGCCGCCGCGTTCGCCGCGTTGACCGCGGACCCTATGCGGGCCAAATCCTCAGCAGCGCTCGACAACAACTCGGGCGTTGCGAGGACATACGACACTGGCGCCTCTTTGCGGAGTGAATACGGTGGCTGTGAGGGTACACCCCCGCCGGCCGCTATGGCCTCAAAGCGTCGAGGAGCCGATCGAGGTCCGCGTCGGTGTTGTAGAGGTGAAACCCCACTCGAGTCGCGTGTGCGCGCACCGCTGCCCGGATGCCGGCCCGCTGCAGCGCGTCGCTCGCATGGGCGGCGGGGACGGATACGATCGCCGACTCGCATGCGGGCAACTGCAACTCGGCGCGCAACCGATTGGCCAGTCCCAGCGTGTGGGCCTCCACCGCCGTCCGGTCCAGCGACGCCAGCCACGTCAGCGAGGCCGCCGCACCCGACACGCTGAACCACGCCGGCGACGAGTCGAACCGCCGCGCATCGTCGGCCAGTCGCATCGGTAATCCATACAGCGACGACCACATGTCCGCACCGGCGTACGGGTTTGCCGTGTGCGGCACGAGCGTGTCAAGTATCCGCTGGCTCAACGACATCCATGCCACACCGCGCGGACCGAGCAACCACTTGTAGCTGGCTGCCACCGCGACGTCGACCCACGGCAGCGCGACATTCTTCCAACCCAACGCCTGGCTCACATCGAGCACGGTGACCGTATCGGATTCGGCGACGCTGCCACGCAGTGTCTCGACGTCGAGCACGGCGCCGTCGGCGGATTGGACCAGGCTGGCGGCGACGAGATCGAAATCGCCGGCGACATCTTCGAGCTGCCCGGGTGCCAATTCGGTGACGGTGACTCCGCGTCCTGCTTGAGCGGCGAACGGGAAGCTCACGCTGGTGAATTCGCCTCGCAATGTCGCCACCCGACTCCCATCGGGTATCGAGGCGGCGACCAGTCCGATCAGCGCCGACACGCTGGTGCCCATCGCCACCCGGCATTCGTCGGCACCGATCAGCGACGCATACGCGGATCGGCTGGCGCGCAACGGCTCCTCGAAGGCGGCGATCTGCAACCGGCCTTCTTCCCACGACTGCACGCAGTCGCGCATGGCCTCGGCCGTGAACCGCGGCGGCAACCCGTAGGTAGGGGTGTTGAGGAATCCGTCGGCGCCGACGAACTGCGCGCCGAATGCTTGACGGCTCATCCCGGAAGGCGCCATTCGACATTCCACCATGAACAGCGGGCGCGCTGCACTTGTATTTCCTGCCCACCAGCGACCGCGCTAGGACGCTGCCTGTTCGCCCTCGCCGTCCTCGTCGTCGTTGTCGGGGTGGAGGAGTTTTTCGGGGTGGTGGAAGGTGTTGATGCGTGGTTGTCCACGGTCCAGATGCGGTGGGGGGATCCACTCGGTTTCGCCTTTGGCGTTGGTGCGGGTGGTCCAGCCTTGTTCGGCGAGTCGGTTGTCGGGTCCGCAGGCCAGGGTGAGGTCGTCGATGTCGGTGCGGTGGGTGGCCGCCCAGCCGCGGACGTGGTGGACCTGGCTGTGGTAGGCCGGGGCGTCGCAGCCGGGTTTGGTGCAGCCGCGGTCCCGGGCGTAGAGCATGATGCGTTGCGCGGGGGAGGCCAGCCGCTTAGTGCTGTAGAGCGCCAGCGATTTGGCCTTGTCGAAGATCGCCAGATAGTGATGCGCGTGGCCGGCCCAGCGGATCACATCCGGCATCGGCACCAGAGTGCCCCCGGCGGTCAGGGCTTTGCCGGCGGCCGCCTCGAGGTCTTGGAGGGTGGTGGTCACGATGATCGACACCGGTAGCCCGTTATGGTGGCCCAGGTCCCCGGAGGCGAACAGGGCGCGCAGGCCGGCCAGGAATGCGTCGTGGTTGCGCTGGGGTTGGGTACGGGTGTCGCGGCGCACGGCGTTGTCGTCGGGTGTCGCGTCGACCACCGGGGTTTCGTCGTCGGGGTTGCACGCCCCCGGCGCGCCGAGCTTGGCGACCAGGGCTTCGATGGCGGCCCGCAGCTCGGGGGTGATCAGCCCGCTGATGGGCGACATGCCGTCGTATTGCTGGGCGCCCAGGATGAGGCCGCGCTGGCGGGCCCGCTCGGCGTCGCTGAACTCCCCGTCGGGATGCAGCACGCCCATCAGCCGCTGGGCGTATTTGTCCAGCTCGTCGGGGCGAAACCCGCGGGCTTTGCCGGCCAGGTCGGCTTCGGCGTGCGCCCGGGTGAACACGTCCACGTCGGCGGGCAGGTGCGCGATGAAGCTGCGGATGATCTTGATGTGCCCGTCGCCGATCAGGCCCTGGCGTTGGCCGGCGGCGGTCGCGGCCAGCTTCGGTGCCAGCGGCTCACCGGTCAGTGCCCGGCGCTCGCCGAGGTCCTCGGCCTCATCGACGCGCCGGCCCGCCTCGGTCTTGGTCAGCCGCAACCGGTCGGCCAGGGCCGACCGCAGTGTGCCGCCCAACTCGGCCTTGCTGGCCTGCGCCCCGAGCTGATTGATCAAGTCGTGCTGGGCCCAGCGCAGCCGGCGCGCCTCACACTCCAGCCGCTCCAGCGCCCGTAACCGTTCCGGGCCGGTGAACACATCGAAGGACAACGCGCACAGCCGGTCCACATCGGCGCGCAGCGCATCGAAGACCTCCACGATCTCCTCACGACTGCTCGCACCCATGCCCCGAACTCTACGAACACCCACCGACAGAAACGCCCGTGTTGTGACCACTGAAACCACAGTGGCGCAAGTGAATTCAACCAACCGCCACGGTGCAACACTCACGAACCACCGGGACCAGTGAAGCCAAAGTGTCCCCTGTGATTACTCAGCGCGTGTCGGCGCGGGCCCGGGTGGAACAGTTCCACGAAGTTGCCGGCGGGATCCTGCAGCAGGACCCTGCTGGCCGGCCGGGCCGCTGATGACCTCGTTGCGAAAACTCACACCGGCCTCCCGCAGCCGCTCGACCTCGACGGAGATGTCCTCGACGACAAGCTGTATGCGGTTCCAGCCGCCGGGTTCCGGTGTGGCGCCGTCGGGCATCGGTCGCCCCGCCGAACTCTTGGGTCCGGACAGCAGCAGCTCCACCGGGCCGCGCACGACGGCGGCGAAGGCGGGCGCGGCGTCGAGGTCGACGCTGAAATCCAGGTGCGTCGTGTAGAAGTCGACGGCCGCCCGCACGTCGTCGACGAGATAGCGGACGCGGACGAGTTCAGCGGGTGCTGGGTGCAACACTCGTCAGAAGTTCAGCCCCGAGTACATCACCCGGTTCGGATCGTATTTCTGCCGCACCGTCGTCAGCTGCGACAGGTTCGAGCCGAAGTAGCGCGACGGCGAGCTGTTGGCCTCCAGGTAGTTGACGTATCCGCCGACCGAAAATTGTTGCACGGCTTGGTGCGCGGAGTTCAGCCACTGGGTGGCGGCGGGCACCTGGTTGCCGGCGGGCTCGACGTACCACTGCAAGAGCGCGGACTGCTTGCGCCACGGAAATGCGGTGTCCCCCGGCGCCACGTCGCCGGCGGCGCCGTCCAACGGGTCGACGAGCACCGACGCTTTGCCCGCGGATGCCGGCCACTGCCCGATCGCCGTCGCAATGGCCTTCGCCGCAGCGGAATTCAGGGTCGAGAGCACGTCGGAGCCCGCCACGAATCCGACGGGTGAGCCCGCCGAGCTGCCGCCGGCCAGGTAGGTCACCAGGTCCATGTGACTCAGCGTCTTGTTCACCACCGCGGTCGGGGCCACGCCCACCGCGGACTTGATGGCGTCGACGACGCCGGGCCCGGCGCCCGCGGGGCAGGTGGCCAGCACATGGCAGTTCGGCTGGCTGCCGACCGAGAGATCGACTATCCCCCAGGTGTTTCGGTCCGCGGCGCTCAACCAGGACTGCCAGCCCACGAGCACCTGCACCGCCGACGCGGGCGGGAAGTCGAGCCGCACGACGTCGTTGTCAGCGGTCGGGAACGTCGCGAAGGTCATCGACGTGGTCACCCCGAAATTGCCCCCGCCGCCGCCGCGCAACGCCCAGAACAGATCCGGATGATCGTTGGCCGACGCGGTGACCACGTCGCCGCTCGGCAACACCACCGTCGCCGACTGCAGGGCATCACAGGTCAATCCCGCGTGGCGGCAATCGGCCCCCACCCCGCCGCCGAGGGCCAGCCCCGCGATCCCGATGGTCGGATAGGTCGCGGTGGGGATCGCGCGCCCCGCGCCGGCCAGCGCTTGGTGCACCGCATACACGGTGGTCGCGGGCGTGACGGTGGCGTTGCCGGCGCCGTCGACATTCACCCCGCCGGGCAGCTTGCGCAGGTCGATCACCATCGCGCCGTTGGCGCTCGACGCGCCGATATAGGAATGCCCGCCCCCGCGCGGGGCGATCTTGAGCCCGTTCGCCGTCGCGAAGGAGACGGCCTTCTGCACATCGGACTGCGACGACACCGTGACGACCGCCGCGGGATTGGAGTTGTTGTAGAACGAATTGAAAACCTGTTTGCCCGAGGAGAATTGGGCGCCACTGCTGGGCAATGCGACGCTCCCGCCGATGGAGGAGGCCAGGCCGCCCCAACCCGCAGTGGGTTCGGCGGCCGCCCGCGCGCTGCCGAACACCGCCCCGGTCGCCAGCATCCCGACGGCCCCGCGAAGAAAGGTCTGGCGCGAAATCTCATGGTCCAGCGGACGGCTGTGATTCGTCGTCATGAGCCGGATTCTGGTCCAATCGACACCCGAAAATCCGGCCCCGGCGCGAGTGTCAGGTCACAGTGTGGCCTCGATCCGCCGGCGCGGGCACGGGCGCGTTTCGGCCCATTAAGCCACGTCGGGCGCGCGACGCCCTTACAAAACGCTTATTGTGCAAAGCTTTATCGCACCGTGTTGTAAACGTGACAGTCGTAGACCAGAGTTCCCTAAGTGACTGGAGTGCCGTCGGCGCATTCCGAGACAGGGAGGCTGGCATGAAGGCACTGGCGGAAACTCAGCGATGGATCTGGCTGTTTCGTCACCAGCCCCTGACCATTCGCCTTCTGGCCGGTGCCGCCGGCCTCCTCACGGTGGCCGCGGCGTTTGCGGCGCCGGCCGAGGCGGACCCGGCGACCGATGACGCCTTCATCGACGCGCTGAACCACGCGGGCATC
The DNA here is from genome assembly GCF_900078675.2 of Mycobacterium interjectum. Lineage (GTDB taxonomy): Bacteria > Actinomycetota > Actinomycetes > Mycobacteriales > Mycobacteriaceae > Mycobacterium > Mycobacterium interjectum. The sequence continues at coordinate 336,688 of NZ_LT546236.1, read as the reverse complement.
GACTTCGGCGAGCCGGGCAACGCGATGTCCGTGGGCGAGTCGATCTGCCCGATGCTCGCCCAGCCTGGCGGGAACTTCGCCGCGGCCGCGGCGAGCGTCACCAACCGAGGCCTGTCACCGGGGATGGCCAAGATGTTCACCACCATCGCCATTCAGATGTACTGCCCGCAGGAGATGGCCAACATCGCCAGCGGCAACCCGACCGCGGGCTTGCCGGGCCTGCCGGGGCTTTCCGGCGGCCTGCCCGGCGGCATCCCCGGCATCCACCAAATCCCCGGAATGCCCGGCGCCTAGTTGGAGTGGTGGCGACCCGCCCCTAGCGCGTCCCCAACGGGTCGATGGTCGAGGCGATATAGACCATCGCCGCCGCGACAGTCGCGGTCGTGATGAAGTCGGTTCCCTTGCCGCGGACGACCAACAGGCCGGCCCGGTCCTCGGACAGCACCAACCGCAGGACCGCCGCCACGCCCACCCCGATGCCGATCAGCAGGGCACCGCGACGCCAGAAGTTGGCCCCCGCCAACACAAATGCCGCGGCGAAGATCACGCCGACCAACAGGATCGGCCATTGGGCCCGCAGGGTCGCGCGCACCTGTTATTGCCGTCCCTCGGCCAATTCGACGACGTTGGTCAGCAGGAACGCGCGGGTGAGCGGGCCGACGCCGCCGGGATTCGGTGACACGTGGCCGGCCACCTCCCACACGTCGGGATGCACATCGCCGACGAGGCCGTTCTCGGTGCGGCTGACTCCCACGTCGACGACCGCGGCGCCGGGACGCACCATCTCAGCGGTCAGCAGGTGCGGAACCCCGACGGCGGCCACGACGATGTCGGCCTGCCGGGTCAGCTCGGGCAGGTCGCGAGTTCCGGTGTGGCACAAGGTGACCGTGGCGTTCTCCGACCGGCGGGTCATCAGTAGCCCCAGCGGCCGGCCGACCGTCACACCGCGGCCAATGATGACCACGTGCGCCCCGGCGATCTCGACGTCATAGCGCCGCAGCAGGTGCACGATGCCGCGGGCGGTGCAGGGCAGCGGCGCGGGGGTGGACAGCACCAGGCGGCCGAGATTCGTCGGGTGCAGCCCGTCGGCGTCCTTGGCAGGGTCGACGCGCTCGAGTGCGGCGTTCTCGTCGAGGTGCTTGGGCAACGGCAACTGGACGATGTAGCCGGTGCACTCGGGGTTGGCGTTGAGTTCGTCGATGGTCTCGTCGAGCTGGGCGGTGCTGGTGTTGGCGGCCAGGTCGCGGCGGATCGACGTGATGCCGACCTTGGCGCAGTCCGCGTGCTTGCCACGGACATAGGCCTGCGACCCGGGGTCGTCGCCGACCAGGATGGTGCCCAGGCCGGGCGTGCGACCCGATGCCGTCAGGGCGGCGACCCGATGCTTGAGGTCGACGAAGATTTCGTCCCGGGTGGCCTTGCCGTCCAGCGTGATTGCGCCCACGCCTGACAGTGTTCCATGCCGAAGGTTTACGCTCCTCGCATGTCTACCCCTCCAGACGTGTTGTCGCCGGCCAAGCTGGGCCCGATCACGCTGCGCAACCGCACCATCAAATCCGCCACCTTCGAGGCGCGCACGCCCAACGCCCTGGTGAGCGACGACCTCATCGAATACCACCGCCTGCCGGCGGCCGGGGGGGTCGGGATGACGACCGTCGCCTACTGCGCGGTTTCCCCCGGCGGCCGCACGGAGGGCAACGGGATCTGGATGCGCCCGGAGGCGGTGCCCGGGTTCCGGCGGCTCACCGACGCGATCCACGCCGAGGGCGCCGCGGTGAGCGCGCAGATCGGGCACGCCGGACCGGTCGCCAACGCCAAGTCCAACAAGGCCACCGCCCTGGCGCCGGTGCGATTCTTCAATCCGATCGGGATGCGCTTCGCCAAGAAGGCCACCCGCGACGACATCGACGACGTCATCGAAGGGCACGCCAACGCGGTCCGGCTCGCCATCGAGGCCGGCTTCGACGCGGTCGAAATCCATTTGGGCCACAACTATCTGGCGAGCGCGTTCCTGTCTCCGCTCATCAACCGCCGCAACGACGAATTCGGCGGATCGCTGCAGAACCGGGCCAAGGTCGCCCGCGGGATGGTCATGGCCGTGCGGCGCGCGGTGGAAAAGGAGGGCACGCCGATCGCGGTCACCGCGAAGCTCAACATGTCCGACGGGGTGCGCGGCGGCATCAGCACCGACGAATCGCTGATCACCGCCAAGTGGCTGCAGGACGACGGCGGGCTGGACGCGATCGAGCTCACCGCGGGCAGCTCGCTGGTCAACCCGATGTACCTGTTCCGCGGCGACGCGCCGCTCAAAGAATTCGCCGGCGCCTTCAAGCCCCCGCTCAGCTGGGGCATGCGCATGACGGGCAAGAAGTTCCTCCGCGAGTATCCATACCGCGAGGCCTATTTATTGCGCGACGCCAAGCTGTTCCGCGCCGAACTCACCGTGCCGCTGATCCTGCTCGGCGGCATCACCAACCGGGAGACGATGGACCTCGCGATGGCGGAGGGATTCGACTTCGTCGCGATGGGCCGGGCGCTGCTCGCCGAGCCGGACCTGATCAATCGGATCGCGGCTGACGGCGCCGCGCGCAGCGTGCGTTCGGCGTGCACGCACTGCAATCGGTGCATGCCGACGATCTACACCCGCACCCGCTGCGTGGTCACCGGCGCCCCGGACTCGGTCAATCAGCCCACAGGGTGAAAACAGGTGCACCCGCTACAGTTGTGGCGATGAGTGCACCAGCCCCACCAGCGCTGACCGTTCGCCATGACGGGTCGGAGCGCACGTTCGCGCCAGGCCACGACGTGGTAGTCGGGCGCGATCTGCGGGCCGACATGCGCATCACGCACCCGCTGATCTCGCGCGCCCATCTGTTGCTGCGCTTCGACCAGGGCCGGTGGCTGGCAATCGACAACGGCTCCCTCAACGGGACGTTCGTCAACGGCCGGCGGGTGCCGGTGGNACCCGCCGAGCGGCGGCGGACGGCCCCCCGCGTACCCGACCAGCGCGCCGCCGCCACCGAATTTCCAGCCGCACCCGCAGATGTCCGCGCCGGCGGCGCCGCACACGAATTCGCCGCACACCGAGATGTCACCGAACCTCGCCAAGCCGCCGGAGGTCGCCAACCTGGCGACCAAGATGTTCCACGCGCTGATGCCGGGCCGGTCCGGCGCGATGCCGAAGCCCAGCGGCGCGGTCACCATCGGGCGCGCCACCGACAACGACGTCGTCATCCAGGACGTCCTGGCCTCGCGCCATCACGCGTTTTTGACCCAGACCCCGCTGGGCACCGAGATCCGCGACGCGCACAGCGTCAACGGGACCTTCGTCAACGGCGTGCGCGTCGGCTCGGCGGTGCTGACCGAGGGCGACGTGGTCACGATCGGCAACGTCGACCTGGTCTTCACCCGCGACACCCTCATCCGTCGCACCGAGGCCGCGACCCGCACCGGCGGCCTGGAGGTCAACGGGGTCTGCTTCGAGGTCGACCACGGCAAGCAGCTGCTCGACCACATCTCGCTGATCGCCCGCCCCGGGACGCTGACCGCCATCATCGGCGGATCCGGCGCCGGCAAGACCACGCTGTCCCGGCTGATCGCCGGGTACACCAGCCCCACCTCCGGCTCGGTGACCTTCGAGGGCCACAACATTCACACCGAATACGCGTCCATGCGCAGCCGGATCGGGATGGTCCCCCAGGACGACGTCGTGCACCGACAGCTGACCGTCAGCCAGGCTCTGGGCTACGCCGCCGAGCTGCGGCTGCCCCCGGACACCAGCAAGGCCGACCGCGAACAGGTCGTCGCCCAGGTCCTCGAGGAACTCGAGCTGACCAAGCACGCCGACACCCGCGTCGACAAGCTCTCCGGCGGCCAGCGCAAGCGCGCGTCGGTCGCGCTCGAGCTGCTCACCGGGCCGTCGCTGCTGATCCTCGACGAGCCGACCACCGGCCTCGACCCGGCGCTGGACCGTCAGGTGATGATGATGCTGCGCCAGCTCGCCGACGCGGGCCGCGTGGTGCTGGTGGTCACCCACTCGGTGGCCTACCTGGACGTCTGCGACCAGCTGCTGCTGGTCGCGCCGGGCGGCAAGACCGCGTTTCTGGGGCCGCCCAGCCAGATCGGCGCGGCCATGGGCACCACCAACTGGGCCGACATCTTCGCGAAGGTGGGCGCCGATCCCGACGAGGCCAACCGCCGCTTCCTCGCCGAGAACAGGCAGCCCGAGATGCAGGCCCCGTCCGAGGCCAGCCCGGGCGACTTGGGCGAACCGGTGCACACCGACGTCGTGCGCCAGTTCTCCACGGTGGCGCGCCGCCAGGTGCGCCTGGTCATCTCCGACCGCGGCTACACGGTGTTCCTGGCGCTGTTGCCGTTCCTCATCGGTGTGCTCACCCTGACCGTTCGCGGCAAGACCGGGTACGGCATGGGAGACCCGACGAGCAACTCGCCCAATCAGCCCGACCAGATCCTGGTCATGCTCACCGTCGGCGCCGTGTTCATGGGCACCGCGCTGACCATTCGCGACCTCGTCGGCGAGCGTCCCATCTTCAAACGCGAGCAGGCCGTCGGCCTGTCGACCGCGTCATACCTGGCCGCCAAGGTCGTCGTGTTCAGCGCGTTCGCCGTCATGCAGGCGGGCATCGCGACCGTGATCTCGGTGATCGGCTGGGGCCAGCCGATCGCCAACGCCGTGATGCTGGGCAACGTCAGCTTCGAGCTGTTCGTCGACGTGGCACTGACCTGCGTGGCCTCCGCGCTGCTGGGGATGGCGCTGTCGGCGATCGCCAAGTCCCAGGACCAGATCATGCCCCTGCTGGTGGTCGCCATCATGTCGCAGCTGGTGTTCTGCGGCGGGTTGATCTGGGTGACCAACCGGCCCGTGCTCGATCAGCTGTCCTGGCTCACGCCGGCCCGGTGGGGCTACGCCTCGGCGGCGTCGACGATCGACACCCACCGCCTGGTCGTGGGCCCGACCGACCCGAAGGACCAGCACTTCGACCACAAGGCGAGCGCCTGGCTGGTCGACATCGGGATGCTCCTGGCGTTGTGCGTGGCGTACAGCACCATCGTGTGGTGGAAGATCCGGCTGAAGGGGCACTCGGGGGCCCGCCGCACTCGCCTGTCGAGGAATCNTCGCCGCGACGGCCGGGCCCACCCCCGCGCGACGAAACGCCACCCACCACCGCCATGCCGATCGTCCCGCCGGCCGCGCCCGCCTACACCGCGCCCCATGGTCCGACTCCGGCGGAGCCTCCGTCGGATCTGAACCCGCCCACCCAGATCGGCGTGAGCGGCGAGATCGCCGAGTTCCCGACCACCAAGGTCAAGGCCCTGGGGTCGGGCAGGCTCGAGGGACCGGTCACCGGCGCCGCCTGGATCGGGCGCTCGCTCGACAATGACGTCGTCGTCCACGACGTGCTGGCCTCGCGCCACCACGCGTTCTTGACCGCGACTCCCGTCGGCACCGAGATCCGCGACGCCCACAGCATCAACGGCACCTTCGTCAACGGCGTCCGGGTGGGATCGGCGGTGCTCGCCGAGGGCGACGTCGTCACGATCGGCAACGTCGACCTGGTGTTCACCGACGGCATCCTGGCGCGCCGCCAGGAGGTGGCGGCGCGGACCGGTGGCCTGGAGGTGCGCGAGGTCAACTTCAGCATCGGCGAGAAGAACCTGCTGGAACGCGTGTCGCTGACCGCCAGGCCGGGGACCCTGACCGCGATCATCGGCGGGTCCGGCGCCGGCAAGACCACGCTGTCGCGGCTGATCGCGGGATACGCCACCCCGACCACGGGCTCGGTCACGTTCGAGGGCCACAACATCCACACCGAGTACGGGTCGTTGCGCACCAGGATCGGGATGGTGCCCCAGGACGACGTCGTGCATCGCCAGCTGACGGTCAACCAGGCGCTGGGCTACGCCGCGGAACTGCGGCTGCCACCCGACACCAGCAAGGCCGACCGCGAGCAGGTCGTCGCCCAGGTGCTCGACGAGCTGGGGCTGACCAAGCACGCCGACACCCGCGTCGACAAGCTCTCGGGCGGGCAGCGCAAGCGCGCGTCGGTCGCGCTCGAGTTGCTGACCGGGCCGTCGCTGCTGATCCTCGACGAGCCCACCTCCGGCCTGGACCCGGCGCTGGACCTGCAGGTGATGACCATGCTGCGCCAACTCGCCGACGCCGGCCGCGTGGTGCTGGTGGTCACCCACTCGCTGACCTACCTCGACGTCTGCGACCAGGTGCTGCTGATGGCGCCCGGCGGCAAGACGGCCTACCTGGGCCCGCCCGACCAGATCGGCGGCGCCATGGGCACCGCCAACTGGGCCCAGATTTTCGCGAAGGTGGGCGCCGACCCCGACGAGGCGAACCGCCGCTTTCTGGCGCAGAACAAGCCCCCGCCACCGGTGGAGTCGGCGCCGGCCGACCTGGGCGCCCCGGCGCACACCAGCGTGCGCCACCAGTTCTCCACGATCGCCCGGCGCCAGGTCCGGCTGGTCGTCTCCGACCGCGCCTACTTCGTCTTCCTGGCGCTGCTCCCGTTCGTCCTGGGCGCGCTGTCGCTGACCGTTCCCGGCAACACCGGGTTCGGCATCGCCCAACCGACCAGCGGGACGCCCGACGAATCCGCTCAGATCCTGACCCTGACGTCGGTCGCCGCCGTCTTCATGGGCACCGCGCTGACGATCCGCGACCTGATCGGCGAGCGGGCCATCTTCCGGCGCGAACAGGCGGTGGGCCTGTCGACGGGCGCCTACCTCGCCGCGAAGCTCACGGTGTTCTGCGTGTTCGCGATCGTGCAGGCCGCCATCGTGACGGCCATCGTGCTGGTGGGCAAGGGGGCGCCGACCCAGCCCGCGGTACTGCTCGGCTCCTCCAAATTCGCGGCGAGCTTCGAGCTGTTCGTGACCATCGCCGCGACGTGCGTGGCCGCCGCGGTCCTCGGGTTGGTGCTGTCGTCGCTCGCGCGCTCCAGCGAGCAGATCATGCCGCTGCTGGTGGTGTCGCTGATGCTGCAGCTGGTGCTCGCCGGCGGCATGGTCCCGGTGACCGGCCGGATCTTCCTCGACCAGCTGTCCTGGCTGCTGCCGTCCCGCTGGGGCTATGCGGCGTCGGCGTCCACCGTCAACCTGCGGCTGCTGGTGCCCGGCTCGCTGGTGCAGCAGGACAGCCACTGGGCACACACCCCCGGCGCCTGGCTGCTGGACATGGGCATGCTCGCCGCGCTGTCGGCGTGCTATGCCGCGATCGTGCGCTGGCGCATCCGGCTCAACCGCTAATCCGTTGTGTCCAGGCGCAACCCGTGCGCGATCGCGAAGGCCATCGCCTGGCCGACGTCGTCGGGAAAGTCCGTGCCGGTGAACTCGCGGTCGACCCAGTGCTGCAACGCCGGATCAGCTCGCGGCCAGGGTTTCCAGGGCGTACTCGCTGACGGCGATGAGCGCGTCGGTGGCCGACCGGCGATCGCGGGCGTCGACCGTGATCACAGGGATGTGCCGGGGCAGCGTCAGCGCCTCGCGCACCGCCTCGACGGGATAGCGTGGGGCGCCGTCGAATTCGTTGACCGCGATCAAGAACGGCAGGTTGCGGTGCTCGAAGAAGTCGACCGCGGCGAAGCTGTCCTGCAGGCGCCGGCAGTCCACCAGGACGATCGCGCCGATCGCGCCGCGCACCAGGTCGTCCCACATGAACCAGAACCGGCGCTGCCCCGGGGTGCCGAACAGGTAGAGCACCAGCTCCTCGTCCAGGGTGATCCGGCCGAAGTCCATCGCGACCGTGGTGGTCCTTTTGTCCGGGGTGGCCTCCAGCGCGTCGACGCCGGTCGACGCGTCGGTCAGCATCGCCTCGGTGCGCAACGGCATGATTTCCGAGACCGCCCCGACGAACGTGGTCTTGCCGACACCGAACCCGCCCGCGACGACGATCTTCGTCGAAGCGTGCGCTCCGCGGTCAGAGTGCTCGAAGACCACGCAGTGTCCTTCCTATGAGTTCGTGGCGCTCGTCGGTGGTAGAGCGCTCGGTCAGCGTCCTATGCACCCGAAGGTAGCCGGACAGCACGAGATCGCCGACCAGGACGCGCGCGACACCGACCGGCAAATCCAGCCGGGCCGAGATTTCCGCGACCGACGGGCTTTGAACGCACAGTTGAATGATTTTGCCTCTCGTGTCGTCGGGTGGCCACCGGTGGGCCAGGCCGGCCTGCAGCGTCTGGATCGGCGCCTCCAGCGGAAGGTCGACGTCGGTGTCGGTCCGGCCCGACGTCAGGGTGTACGGACGGACCAGGTTCGCCTCACGGGAGGCTGGCCACGGCTCGCGTCTGTCCATGGCTCACGAGTGCTGCGGCGCGGACCGGCGACTGGACTGGACCACGCCGCCCACCCGTTCGACGAGGATGGCCATCTCGTAGCCGATCTGGCCGATGTCGCAGGACGTCACGGCCAGCGTGGCCAGATGCGAGCCGTCGCCGACCCGCATTAGCAGCAGGTAGCCGTTGGCCATCTCGACCACCGACTGCAGCACCTNGGCGCCCGCCTCGTTGGCCGCCGGGCCCCGCAGCCCCACCCGGATGCCGTGCCGGGCGGCGATGCGGCCCACCACGAAAAGGCCCATGTGGCGGGCGTTGTCGGGGGTGACGTCGCCGCCGGCATGCAGCCGCATGTTGGCCATGCGCCGGTCGGCGTCGTTCATCCCCAGTCCCGAGTCGGAGATCCGCAGCATGACGCCGCCGTCCCCGCCGCGCGTCGCCGACACCCGGACGGTCGTCGTCGGCGGCGAGTAGCGCAGGGCGTTGTCGATCAGCTCGGCGAACAGGTGAATGGCGCCGCCCGCCGCCGCGCCGATCAGCAGGCAGTCGGGCAGGCCGGTCAGCTCGACGCGCCGGTAGTCCTCGACCTCGGACACCGCGGCGTTGATCACCGTCGTCAGCGGAACCGGCTCACGCTGGTCGCGCGCCAGCTGCGCGCCCGCCAGCACCAGCAGGTTGGCGCTGTTGCGGCGCAGCCGCGCCGCGAGGTGGTCCAGCCGGAACAGGTTGTCGAGGCGCTCGGGATCCTCCTCGTTGCGCTCCAGCCGGTCGATCAGCGTCAGCTGCTGGTCGACCAGCGAACGGCTGCGCCGCGACATTGTCTCGAACATGTCGTTGACCAGCAATCGCAACCGCGCCTCGTCGCCGGCCAGCAGCAGGGCCTGCGTGTGCAGTTCGTCGACGGCGTGGGCGACCTGGCCGATCTCCTCGGTGGTGTACACCGGCAGCGGTTGCGGGATGGGTTCGGCGCCGCCGGCCTTGACGCGGGCCACTTCGTCCTCGAGATCGCGGTGGGCGACCTTGAGCGCCCCGTCGCGCAGGACGCGCAGCGGCCGCACCAGCGCGCGCGCCACCAGCAACACGACCAGAAGCGCGATCACGATCGCCGCCAGCACCAGCACGGTGTCGGTGATCGCGGAGGTGCGCCGATCGGTGGCCTCGGCCTGCACCGACTTGGTCACCGACGCGGTGGCGTCGGTGACCACCTGTTCGGCGATCCCGTCGGTGGTCTGGATCGAGCGCAGCAGCTCGGGGTTGTCGACGAGCACGCTGGCCGGATCCGACATGATCGCCATCCGGGTGACCATCTGCTGCTGCAGCGTCTTGGCTTCGGGCGACCCGGCGCCCAGCACCTCGCTCATGCCGAACAGCGTCGACGGTTCGGTGCCGGCCAGGGTCATCATCGAGGTCCGCAGCTGCGGCTCGGGCAGGTCGGACCCGCGCGTGGCCAGGATCTCCTGCATCGTCATCTGCCCGCGGGCGCCGACGGCCCGGCTCAGGCCCTGCGCCTCGGCGCGGATCCGCTCGTTGCCGACGCGCACCGACGCGTTGATCACGTCCTCGGCGGTCAGCAGGAGCGGGGCGTAGGTGGTCACCCGGTCCCGCAAACCGATGCTGTTGTCGGCCACCTTGTCCAGCAGCCCCTGACCGCCGTTGAGCAGCGTGCTCACCCCCGAGCGGACGTCGGGGGTGACGTCGGTGTCCGCCAGCCGCTGCTGCAGCTCGTGCTTGCGCGCCTCGTAGTTTTTCCTGGCGCCGTCGACGTCGCGTCCGGTGGAGCTCGCCAGCAGCGCGACATCCAGCGCCGACATGTACTTGGTGATCGCCGGCAGCACGTCGGCGCGCGCGGCGGCCAGCTTCAGGCCGCCGGCGTTGGCCATCGCGTCCCTGATCCGCAACCCGCCGAACGCCGTCGCCAAAATCAGGGGTACCAGCACGATCGCCAGGACCTTGTAGCGAACGGGCCAGTTGCTCAGCGACCAGGTCGGCGGGCGTTTGGCCCGCGCCGCGCCGGCGGTGCGGGCGTCGTCGAACTCGGGGGTGGCCGCCTCGGCCGCGTGGGCCGGGCGGGTGAACATGGTCACGTGCTTGCGGCCGTGCGGCCGGCCGCTGCGCCGATCGTCGGCGCTCGGTGAAACGAGAGGCTCATGAGACTTCCTGCATTATTCGCCTGCCACGCGCAGCGGGACGCGAGAGATAAACGCCTGGCAATCCGACGAGTATGACAGCCCACGGCCGAGGTCTCCACAATTCCTACTGAGTAGGCAGAGCCCTCCAAGGTGCGCCGGTGCACGGGGACGCAAGTCTGGCAAACAAATTGGCTTTGTGATGCTCCGCAGATGTTCAGGCTGCTGTTCGTCAACCCGCATATCAAACTCACCGGAACATTCTGATGAGAGGGTTGCAACGTGAACATGGGAGTGTGGATTACCGCCGCGCTGGCGGTCTCGGGCACGGAGTTGGACTCGTCGTTGACTCCTACAGACACGCGTGTGGCATACACGCTTGCCGATGGCCGGCATGAGGTAGGACCGTTCACCGGACCGGGGTGCTACGAGGAGTATCACTGCGACGATTGCGGGTGCCTGCTCGCGCTGGCACCGAGCAGTTCTCGCGCGCGGTCGAGGAGCCGATAGACGCTGGGTTCCGCGAAGACACGATCTCGTGTGGAGATGAGGCTGCGGGACTTCACCTGTCCAGCTCCAAGCTGTTCGACGACGCAGACCAGGACATAGCGTCGGAGATCGGCAAGGCGCTGGCGAACCAGATTGCCGAAACGTACGACGCCGCGTTTACCGCGAACACTACGGTCGAGGGCTACTCAGGCCTGCTGAGCAAGGCGTCCACCACGGTTGACGCCGGGGCCGCTACTTTGTCCAACTTGGACAAGTTCGTGTCTGCGCGATTCGCCGCGGAAGCCCACGGTGCCAAGCTGACTCACTGGCTGCTGGACCCGACCGTGGCCGAGGATCTGTCGAATCTCAAGAAGCTGGCCAGCGGCTCTAACGAGGCGCTGCTGCAATTCGTGGAGGACGGGATCACCATTGCGGGCCTGCCCGTGCTGACGTCGACCCACGTCGACAGCGCTACGCCGGCCTGGGGTATCGACAAGACCCAACAGCGGTTCGTTGTTCGCAACGGCACCAAGGTGGAGCGCTTCCCGAGCGTTACCAACGACGGGCAGTGGGTCCGGGGCATCATGCGGGCCGGTTGGGACACCCTGAACCCCGCTGGGATCGTGCGGATTTGGGATGCCACCCCGTGATCTGACCCCCATGGGTACGACTTCATAACGCCTTGAGGGAAAGGCCCGCAGGCGCCCACTTCCGGGCTTTCCTGGCTGCACCTACAAAAGAACTCGACCAACGAGGCTAAATGAGAGATCAGGGGAAGTAAGTCACCAAATCTTGCACTAGACTCGTCACGGCAGGGACGTCGACCGAGAAGGAAAATTGGGGAGCCCCCCCATCCGAGCTGTATACGGAGCCTGACTCCCTGATGCCAAAAGCGGTTGCGCTTACCGATGCCATGCCTCCGTACATATCGGCTGCCGACATCCCCTGGAAAGAGCCGACCTGCACGCTGAACGGCCCGGCCCCGATATCAAATACTCCTGTCACGTCTTGCTGGATTCCGTCGGCGCCCCACGGCCCGACTACGTCGCTGGTTATGGCGATGCTCGGACCTAATCCATTCCAGCCAGAAAGAGGTCCGCCGGTGCTGCCGATGCCGAACAGAGTATTTGCATAAGCCTCTAGATTATCGACACTCGAATTTATATACGAGGAGACACCCGTAAAGGGGTTCTGTCCATTCAGTAACGATGTAATAATCTTTTGAAGGCCCAGTTGACCTACCGCGTGTCCAAGTACGTCCGGGGTATAGTGTCCAATAATTCCGCCAGTAATAGCACCACCTAGAATGCCGAGCGGCCCACCTGGTATTCCAAGTTCAGCACCAGTTTCAATGCCAAGCCACGTGGTTTCACCACCAACCAATTTTTCAATAACCCAAGTCCCCACACGATCGGAAATCTCCCCTCCGAACCAATTATTAAAGTCCTGAAGGGTCTTGCCCGACGTAAGGTCGTTCCATAGCTGTGAGTCAATCTTGTATAAGTCCCAGTTGAGCTTTAATTTGTCAAGTAACGAAAACGAGGACGCAGCGGCTGCCTCGGTGCCGTTGTAGGTGCTTCCGGCCGCGCCCAGCAACTTCGCAAACTGACTGTGAAACGCCGCCGCCTCGGCCTGGGCGGCTTGAAACTGCTGGCCGTAGCTAGAAAACAACGATGCGGCCGTTACCGACACCTCGTCCCTGGCAGCGGCCACGACCGAAGTGGTCGAGGTCGCGGCTGCACGATGGGCCTCGGTGAGCGTCGAACCGATGCTGGACAGGTCGGATGCCGCCGACGAAAAAGACTCCGGAGCGACTACGAGGTAAGACATTGCCGTCCTCCAGCCCTCTACCCCCGAGCGGAAGCACTTTATCTCTGTTGCGCGCTTTGCGTCGAGTGTTTGAAGCGAATGTGCCGTCCAGGCGCGGACTTGTTACGACGTTTGAGATTCATGCGTGCAATCGCCGCTATGCGCGGGTGGGCGGCGCGGCAATCGACCAGGCACCTGTTGGTGTGGACCTCGGGGCGAGCCTGGCAGCGACCGGCCGGAGGCAACGCTGCCTGCCGCCGCGCTCCCGCCTCCCAGGCGTTGGCCCTGCCCTCTAGGGCAGCAGGGCGCAGGGCCTCGAGCACACAGGCACAGGCATTGGGGTACAGGGCATCCCACCCCCGCCGGGGGTTGGGGTGGTGGCCTGCCCGTAGGTGGGGCAGGACCCCAGGGGGTTGCCCTCCCCTGCGCGGGTTAGACAGGTAGGTAATGCGCCTGCCCGACCCGCTGAGGTGCAAAAAGCTCATTTTTTCGCAAACCCGCAGATCAACCACCAAATCGACCTCCAGGAAGGGGGTGTAAGTGGCACCGAACTGTATCGGCTCCGGGATCGCTCGGGACAGGCTTCCCAGACCTGACCGAGGCGTAGTACCGCGCGGGGGTTAGAACCCCCTCCGCGGTCAACTCACGGGCGATCCAGGTTAGTGGCTTGCCGTCGATCACGTCCTCGGCTATGCGCCCTACAACGGGTTTAGCCAGCCGGTCGACCTCCAAGGCCCACCCCAGGCTCGGGTCCTCGTGCTGGACGGCCAGGTAACCGTACGGGGGCTTACCTCCGGGCCACCGTACGGATTGCCTGAGCTTGGAGAGCGACGACCGTTGTTGTTCGCGGGTCGCCTCTAGCTCCCCTCGGCCAGCCCAGCGATTACCCCCGCGAGCATCCGGCCCGCCCACGAGCTGAGGTGGATTGACTCCGAGCACGAGACGAGAGTCTTACCGTGCTCCCCGCACCACCCAGAGAGCTTGTTCAACTGGATTGCGTTGCGACCGAGTCGGTCCAATTTCCAGGCGCAGATGATGTCCGATTCCGGGGCTCGCCAACCCAACCACACGCGAGCTGTGGAGCGTCGAACGGGTCGATAGACCCGATACGTCGACATCCTCGGCCCAGCCGAAGACCTCGTGGCCTCCCGAATCGGCCCATGTTGGATCGTCTCCCGCTGGCGCTCAACCGAGGTAGATTCATCGGCTGACGTCGAAAGACGCAATCTTCCCAGTACACGCATACGGGCATGGTTACCGTGTGTTGTGTTCAAGCTGTTGTTCGTCACTCCGCGCATCGCGCCCAACACCGGCAACGCCATTCGGACGGCGGCCGCGACCGGCGCCGAGCTGCATCTGGTCGAGCCGCTGGGCTTCGACCTGTCCGAACCCAAGCTGCGGCGGGCCGGCCTGGACTATCACGACCTCGCGTCGGTCACGGTGCACCCGTCGCTGCCCGCCGCCTGGGAGGCGCTGGCGCCGGCGCGGGTGGTCGCGTTCACCGCCCACGCGACGACGGGGTTCGCCGATGTCGGCTACCGGGCCGGCGATGTGCTGATGTTCGGCCCCGAGCCCGACGGATTGGACGCGGCGACCCTGGCCGACGCGCGCATCACCGCCCAGGTGCGCATCCCGATGCTGGCGGGCCGGCGCTCGCTGAACCTGTCCAACGCCGCCGCGATCGCCGTCTACGAGGCCTGGCGCCAGCACGGGTACGCCGGGTCGGTCTAGCGCCTACCAGGTGTTCCAGTGCGTGAGCTGCTCGGCGGGCAGCCGCTTGGCCGGCCGGAAGTCGGTGCCCTTGGTGTAGGCGATCGGGAACAGCCCGCCCTGGCTGTATTGCTCGTAGGGAATGCCGAGCACGTCGGCGGCCTGCTTCTCGCCGTCGCGCAGCAGGTGCAGCGTCGTCCAGCAGGAGCCCAGCCCCCGCGAGCGCAGCGCCAGGCAGAAGCTCCACACCGCCGGGAACAGCGACGCCCAGAACGACACGCCGCCCAGCGGCGTCTTGTCCTCGCGGCCCTCGATGCAGGGAATCATCAGCACGGGCGCCTCGTGCATGTGCTCGGCGAGGTAGGTGGCGGAGTCGCGCACCTTGCCCATCCGCTCGCCGCGGGTGTCGCCCTCGTCGTATTGCGCGCCGGGCGCGCTGAGGTAGCCGCGCGCGTTGGACAGGTAGATGTCGCCGAGCGCCTTCTTCTTGTCGGCGTCCTCGACGAACACCCATTGCCAGCCCTGCGAATTCGAACCCGTCGGCGCCTGCAGCGCCAGGTTCAGGCATTCCATCAGGACTTCGCGACCCACCGGCTTGTCGAAGTCCAGGCGCTTGCGGACCGAGCGGGTGGTGGTGAGGACTTCGTCGACGGACAGGTTGAGGATCATGTGTGGAGACTACCGTTGGCTTCATGACAGTCGAACTGACGCAAGAGGTTTCCAGCAGGCTGAAGTCGGACAACTTCGGGTGGCTGACCACGGTTGCCAAATCCGGACAACCGGTGCCCCGGCTGGTCTGGTTCTACTACGACGGCACCGGGCTGACGGTGTACTCCATGCCGCAGGCCGCCAAGGTCGCCCACATCAAGGCACACCCGCAAGTCAGCCTGAACCTGGATTCGGACGGTAACGGCGGCGGCATCGTCGCCATCGGCGGCACCGCCACGGTCGACGCCACCGACGTGAATTGCGCAGACGACGAGGCGTACTGGGCGAAGTACGGCGAGCTCGCCAAGGAGTTGGAGTCGGCCGAGGGGATTTCGATGGCGGCGTTCAGCACCCGGTTGGTGATCACCCCGACGAAAGTGTGGACCACGCCCACGAGCTAGGTCCCTTCCCCGCGAAGGTGCGTGTCGGTACGGCGACACGCCGTGCGGGCTGACATTCTGCGCACGCTCGCGCGAAGGGGGTCAAGGGGGTCAAGGGGGTCCGGGGGGTCAGGGGGGTCAGCGGAAGTCGCGCGACTTCGAACCCACCGCGAGCCTGATGCTGCCCAGCCGCTCGGCCACGACGGTCACGGCGCCGGTCGCGTTTTGCACCTGGCCGCGCACCAGCAGCGCCGGCGCCGTGTTCGCCAGTTTGCGGTGCCGCGTCCACACCCCCGGCGTGCAGAGGACGTTGACCATCCCGGTCTCGTCCTCGAGGTTGAGAAACGTCACCCCCTGGGCCGTCCCGGGCCGCTGCCGGTGGGTCACCGCGCCGGCGATCAGCACGCGGTCGCCGTCGGGCACGGATCCCAGCGCGTCGGCGGGCACCACACCGATGGCGTCCAGGTCCTCGCGCAGGAACTGTGTCGGATAGCTGTCCGGGGAGATGCCGGTGGCCCACACGTCGGCGGCGGCCAGCTCCAGCTCGCTCATCCCCGGCAGCGCCGGGATGTGCGCCGACGACCCCACGCCGGGCAACCGGTCCGGACGCTGGGTGGCGGCCGCCCCGGCCGCCCACAACCCCTCGCGCCGGGACATGGAAAAGCAGGCAAAAGCCCCGGCCGTGGCCAGCGCCTCGGTCTGCGGCACGCTCAATTGCAGCCGGGTCGTCAGGTCCAGCAGGGATGCGAAGGGGCCGTTGGCCTTTCGCTCGTCGACTAGCCGCCCGGCGAGTTCGTCGCCGATGTGGCGGACGGCGCCCAGACCGAGCCGCACCTGGGTCCCGGCGTTCTCGAGCGTGGCGTGCGCCAGGCTGGCGTTGACGTCCGGGCCGCGCACCGCCACGCCGTGCCGGCGCGCGTCGGCCACCAGCGACTGCGGCGAATAGAAGCCCATCGGCTGCGCGCGCAGCAGCGCCGCGCAGAACGCCGCGGGGTGGTGCAGCTTGAACCACGACGAGTAGAACACCAGCGACGCGAAGGACAGCGCGTGGCTTTCGGGGAAGCCGAAATTCGCGAAGGCCTCCAGCTTTTCGTAGGTGCGGTCGATCACCTCGTCGGTGGCGCCGTGCAGCGCGCGCATGCCGTCGTAGAACCGGCCGCGCAGCCGTCGCATGCGTTCGGTCGAACGCTTGGAGCCCATGGCCCGGCGCAGCTGGTCGGCCTCGGCGGCGGAAAAGCCGGCGCAGTCGACCGCGAGCTGCATCAGCTGCTCCTGAAAAAGCGGCACCCCCAGCGTCTTTCGCAGCGCGGATTCCATGGACGGGTGATCGTAGACGACCGGGTCGACGCCGTTGCGCCGCCGGATGTAGGGGTGCACCGACCCGCCCTGGATGGGCCCGGGCCGGATCAGCGCGACCTCCACCACCAGGTCGTAGAACACCCGCGGCCGCAGCCTCGGCAGGGTGGCCATCTGCGCGCGGGACTCCACCTGGAACACGCCGACCGAATCGGCGCGGCACAGCATCTCGTAGACCGCCGGCTCGGAGAGGTCGAGGCGGGCGAGGTCCACCCGCAGGCCCTTGTGCTCGGCCACCAGGTCGATGGCGTAGTGCAGCGCGGAGAGCATGCCCAGCCCGAGCAGGTCGAACTTCACCAAACCGATTGCGGCGCAGTCGTCCTTGTCCCATTGCAGCACGCTGCGGTTTTCCATGCGCGCCCACTCCACCGGGCACACGTCGGCGATCGGCCGGTCGCAGACCACCATGCCGCCGGAATGGATGCCCATGTGCCGCGGCAGATTCCGGATCTGGGTGGCCAGATCGATCACCTGCGACGGGATGCCCTCGATATCGGGCGCTGGGTCATTTGAATTGGGGCCAAGCCCGTTCCAGTGGCCGATCTGCTTGCTCCACGCGTCCTGCTGCCCCTGCGAAAAGCCCAGGGCGCGGGCCATGTCGCGCACCGCGATCCGGCCCCGGTAGGTGATGACGTTGGCGACCTGGGCGGCGTAGTCGCGGCCGTACTTGTCGTAGACGTACTGGATCACCTTCTCGCGCTGGTCCGATTCGATGTCCATGTCGATGTCGGGCGGCCCGTCGCGGGCCGGCGACAGGAAGCGCTCGAACAACAGCTCGTTGGCCACCGGGTCGACCGCGGTGACGCCCAGGGCATAGCAGACCGCGGAATTGGCCGCCGATCCCCTGCCCTGACACAGGATGTTGTTCTGACGGCAGAACCGGGCGATGTCGTGCACCACCAGGAAGTAGCCCGGAAACGTCAGCTGCGCGATGACTTTCAACTCGTGCTCGATCTGGGCGTAGGCGCGCGGCGCGGCATCGGCGGGCCCGTAGCGCTCGCGCGCCCCGGCCATCGTCAGCTGCCGCAGCCAGCTGTCCTCGGTGTGCCCGTCGGGCACGTCGAACGGCGGCAGCTGCGGCGCGATGAGCGCCAGCCCGAACGCGCACTGCTCGCCGAGCTCGGCGGCGGCGCTGACCACCTCGGGGCACCACCCGAACAGCCGGGCCATCTCCTCCCCGGACCGCAGGTGCTCACCGCCCAGCGGGGCCAGCCACCCGGCGGCGGAATCCAGCGACTGCCGGGCCCGGATCGCGCCCATCGCCATGGCCAGCCGGCCGCGCGACGGGTGGGCGAAATGCGCCCCCGTGGTCGCGACGACGCCGACGCCGAAGCGCGGCGCGAGGGCGGCCAGCGCGGCGTTGCGTTCGTCGTCGAGCGGGTGACCGTGATGGGTCAGCTCGACGCTGACCCGGTTCGCCCCGAACCGGTCCACCAGGTCGGCCAGCGCCCGCTGCGCAGCCTCCGGCCCTTGCGACAGTGCCTGGCGCACATGGCCTTTGCGGCACCCGGTCAGGATGTGCCAGTGCCCGCCCGCGGCCTCGGTCAGCGCGTCGAAGTCGTAGCGCGGCTTGCCCTTCTCCCCGCCGGCCAGGTGCGCCGCGGCCAGTTGCCGCGACAGCCGCCGGTAGCCTTCCGGACCGCGGGCCAGCACCAGCAGGTGCGGGCCGGGCGGATCCGGCGTCTCGGTGCGGGCGCCCGGCCCCAGCGACAGCTCGGCGCCGAACACGGTGCTCAGGTCGAGTTCGGCGGCGGCTTCGGCGAACCGCACCGCCCCGTACAGGCCGTCGTGGTCGGTGAGCGCCAGGGCGCGCAGGCCCAGCCGGGAAGCCTCCTCGACCATCTCCTCCGGGGTGCTGGCGCCGTCGAGGAAGCTGAACGCCGAATGCGCGTGCAACTCGGCATATGGAACGGAATGCCCAATAGACGAGCGGGCCGGCCGGGTGTCGCCCGGCGGCTGGTAGGTGCCGCGCTTGCGCGACAGCGGGGCGTCCTCCGGGGGCTCCGCCGGCGCGCCGGCGTGGCGCGGCTTGCCGTCGAGCACCCGCTCCATCTCCGCCCAGCTCGGCGGCCCGTTAAACCAGCCCACGTTCCCGAGCCTACTCGAATGTATGTTCGAATGTGAGCGCGCCTGTTAAACGGGTCTAAACACGTTCTTAACGCTGCCGGCCTACCGCCCGGCAGGCGCGGCACAGATACTGGTACGAGGGCGGAAAACTACGGCGGGACTGAGCATGGCGCAAGCGAAGGCACTGGACACGGCTTACCTCAAGGCTCAGGATCCCGAACAGCACGCGAGCCTGGCGATCGGCGCGGTCGCCATTGTCGACGGCCCGGCCCCCGATCCCGACCTGCTGAAAGCGCTTCTGGCGGAACGGCTTCGGCCGATACCGCGCTGCAGACAGTTGCTACGGGCGCAGAACTTCGAGTGGATCGACTGTCCGGAATTCGACGTCGCCGATCATGTGCGCCGGGTGGCGATTCCGCGCCCGGGCGACGACACCCAACTGTCCCAGGCCATCGCATTCGCCCTGGAGCGTCCCCTCGACTTGAACCGCCCGCCGTGGGAGTGCTGGGTCATCGAGGGCCTGACGGGCAACCGGTGGGCGATCCTGATGAAGACCCACCACGACGTCGCCGACGCCGCCCACCTGCTCACCAGGCTCTGCGACGACGCCGGCGCCGGCACCCTCCCCGACGATGTTGGCGCCGCGCAGGTTTCGCCGGAACCGCGGCCCGGCTGGGCCGACGCCCTGGGCCGGGC
>NZ_LT546236.1:313620-316279 GCF_900078675.2 Mycobacterium interjectum | reverse complement strand
GCCGCGCTGGCCGGCACCCTCGTCGGGGCGATGTGGCCGGCGGAACGGCTGCCGGTCGACCCGGTCCTGCGGCGCTACGGCACGGTGCGGGTTCCCGCCGCCGACGTCGACAAGGTATGCCGCAAATTCGGTGTGACGGTCAACGACGTTGCGCTGGCGGCCATCACCGAGGGGTTCCGGCGGGTCTTGTTGCGCCGCGGCGAGGAGCCCCGCGCGGACTCGTTGCGCACCCTGGTGCCGGCGCCGGTCCGTTCGGCCGTGCTGCCGTATCTGCCCGTCGAGCACGAGGACCCGGTCCAGCAGTTGCGCACGGTGCACAACCGCTGGAAGGTCCAAACGCGCGAACCCGGCATCGTGGAGTCGGCGCTCAACCGCCTGCCGGCGCTGTTGCGCAGCAACGTAGTACAGCTGCTGGCCCGGCTGCCGCACGCGGGCATTGTGACGCTGGGAACCCACACGCCCGGGCCACGCCACCAGCTCCGGCTGATGGGCCGGACGATGGAGCGGCTGCTGCCGATCCCCCCGACCGCCGTGCGGCTGAGCACCGGGGTCGCGGTGCTCAGCTACGGCGACGACGTGGTGTTCGGCATCACCGCCGAATACGACGCCGCGGCCGACGTCAAGGAGTTGGCGGCCGGCATCGAGCTGGGCATGGCGCGGATGGTGGCGCTCAGCGGAGATTCGGTGCTGCTGTTCGGCAAGGACCACCGGCGCAGGCGCGCGGCCCGCAGGCACCCGAGCCAGGCGTATCGCCCGCACCCGTCGGCGCGTTTTTGACCCGGACCCGGCGGCGCCGGGCACCGTGAGAAGGTTGGTGCATGCAGGTCAGCATCGACCCGCGCCGCCATGACGCGGTGCTGTTCGACACCGCGTTGGGCGACGCGCCGGTGCTGGTCGGGCGGCTGCGCGACGCCGGCGTCGGCACCGGCGCCTTCTCGTCGGGCGACACCCTGAGCGCGGCGGCCGACGAGATCTCGGTGCGCCCGGGCCGATGCGCCGTGGTCACCGCCGACCCGACGTCCGTCCAGGCGGCGCGCGACGCCGGCTTCGCGTTGGTCATCGGCGTCGACCGCTCCCGGGCCGCGGACGCGCTCCGGCGTTCCGGCGCCGACGCGGTGGTCGCCGACACGCGTGAGCTCGGCGTGCGGACCGGGGACCGCCGGATGTCCCAGCTGCCCGATGCGTCCGAGGCTTTGGGCGCGCTGGCCGACCGGAGGCCGGCGGTGTTCTACGACTTCGACGGCACCCTGTCGGACATCGTCGACGATCCCGACTCGGCCCGGCCCGTCGCCGGCGCGGTGCAGGCGGTGCGGAAGTTGGCCGCGCAATGTCCGGTCGCGGTGCTGTCTGGCCGCGACCTCGCCGACGTGACGAAGCGCCTCGGCGTACCCGGCATCTGGTACGCCGGCAGCCACGGTTTCGAGCTGACCGCCCCCGACGGGACGCACCACCAGAATGAGGACGCGGCGGCGGCCATACCGGTGCTGGACCAGGCGGCGGGTGAGCTGCGCGACAGGCTAGGCTCGATCCCTGGAGTTATGGTGGAGCACAAGCGTTTTGGCGTGGCGGTGCACTACCGCAACGCCGCCCGGGACCGCGTCGGTGAGGTGGCCGCCGCGGTGCGCGCGGCGGGTCGGCGCGACGCGCTTCGGGTGACCACCGGCCGCGAGGTCATCGAGCTGCGCCCGGACATGGACTGGGACAAGGGCAAAACCCTGCGCTGGGTGATCGGCCACCTCGACCGGGCCACCGCCGGGCCCCTGCTGCCGCTCTATTTCGGCGACGACATCACCGACGAGGACGCGTTCGACGCCATCAGCGCCGACGGCATCCCGATCCTGGTGCGGCACAGCGAGGACGGTGACCGGGCCACCGCCGCGCGGTTCGCGCTGGACACCCCCGCCCGGGTCGCCGAGTTCACCGACCGGCTGGCGGAGCGGTTGAGTGACGCCCGCGTGAATTGAGTTACGACCGTTGGTCATTGGACCGCCGTCATTGCCTGCCAAGGTCCTGAAAAGTGCCGCAAATCCATGCACTCGGTATCGAGGGGCGCTAATATTTCCGCCGACTCGGGAGGTCGGACATGTCTTTTGTCATCGCATCGCCGGACCTGGTGGCGGCCGCGGCAACTGAATTGGCGGCGATTCGCTCGTCGATCACGACGGCAAGCGCGGCCGCGGCGGGCCCGACGGCCCAGATTCCGGTGGCCGCCGCCGACGAGGTGTCGACGGCGATCTCGACGCTGTTCGGCGAGTACGGCCAGGCGCATCAGGCGCTCAGCGCCCAGGCGACCGCGTTTCACGACCAGTTCGTCGAGGCCCTGAGCAACGCCGGGGTGTCGTATGCGGGCACCGAGGCCGCCAACGCGCAGCAGAGCTTGCTCGACGCGATCAACGCGCCGACCCAGACGCTGCTGGGGCGCCCGCTGATCGGCAACGGCGCCGACGGGACCGCGGCCAGCCCCAACGGCGGCGCCGGCGGGCTGTTGTACGGCAACGGCGGCAACGGCTACTCCCAAGCGGCCGGCTCCGGGCTGAACGGCGGCAACGGCGGGTCCGCCGGGCTGATCGGCAATGGCGGCGCCGGCGGCAACGGCGGATCGGGCGTGGCCGGCGGCGGCGCGGGGGGTAGCGGTGGGGCCGGCGGCCACGGCGGGTGG
>NZ_LT546236.1:241554-312634 GCF_900078675.2 Mycobacterium interjectum | reverse complement strand
ACGCCCAGGTGATCGGCAACGGCGGCAACGGCGGCAACGGCGGCAACGCCGGGGCCGGCGGCACCGGCAGCGCTTCCGGTGACCCGGGCATCGCAGGAGCCGGCGCCGGCGGCGGCACGCGCGGGACGCTGTATGGCACCGCCGGCGCCCACGGCGCCGACGGGTCCTAGACGGCTATCCCTCCACGTACTCCGCGGCGCCGTCGTCCAGCACCACCCGGGCGGGGCTGCCCTCGGCGCCCGACGCCTCGGTGCGGAACACCGCCTTGCCGGGCTCGGTCCGCCAGATCAGCGTGGTCAGCGTCTCGCCGGGAAACACCGGCGAGCTGAACCGCGCGTCGATCGAGGTGACGTTGGCGGCCACGCCCTTGCCCAACTCGGCGACCAGCGCCCGGCCCGCCACCCCGTAGCTGCACAGCCCGTGCAGGATCGGCTTGGGGAACCCGGCCAGCTCGCGGGCAAACCACGGGTCGCTGTGCAGCGGGTTGCGGTCCCCGGACAGCCGATAGATCAGCGCCTGATCCTCGCGGGTGGGCAGCGGGATCCGGGCGTCGGGCTCGCGGTCCGGGATCTCCGGCGCCACCGGCCGCTGGCCCGGCACTCCCCCGAACCCGCCGGCGCCCCGGACGACAAAGGTCGTCGACGTTTCGGCGATCAGCTTCCCCGAGTCCGGGTCGGTCCCGCGGCCGCGCAGCATCACGACCGCGTTCTTGCCCTCGCCCTTGTCCTGGATGTCGGTGACCTCGGAGACCACCGACAGCTTGCCCGCCGCGGGCAGCGGTGCGTGCAACCGGACACCCTGCGATCCGTGTAAGAGCATGGCCCAGTTGAACGTTCCGATCTTGCCGGCCGCCCCGAAGGCCGGCGAGCAGATCACCGCGTAGGTGGGCAGCACCTGCTGGGCGATGTCGTGGCTGTTCTCGGTCGTGAAGGACAGATCGTCGATGCCGCACCCGACGCCGAGCGCATACAGCATCGTGTCCTTGTCGGTCCATTCGAACAGCATCGGATCGCTCACCGCGCCGACGGCACTCGGGTCAATGGCCATACGAGTCTCCTCACTGAATGGAATCGCGCCTTTTCGTACCTAACCATCGCAAACTCTTCCCCCCGGCACCCCCGGCAGGGCAGGCTATCGACATGCGCAAGGGGAGCGTGATCTCAAAAGCCATCGCAGTGCTCGCCGCGGCGGTGCTCGTCGGTGCGTGCGGCGGCTCGCCGCAGCCGCGCAGCATCACCCTGACGTTCATCCGCCACGCGCAGTCGGAGGCCAACGCCAGCGGGGTCCTCGACACCTCGGTGCCGGGCCCCGGCCTCAGTCCCGAGGGCAAGGCGCAGGCCGAGCAGCTCGCCCACCAGCTCGCGCACAACAAGTACGACGCCGTCTACGCCTCCACGATGGCGCGCGCCCAGCAGACCGCCGAACCGCTGGCCGCCGAGCTGCACGAGCACGTGCAGGTACTGCCAGGCGTCCAGGAGATCGACGCCGGCTGGTTCGAGGGCAAGCCGGTCTCGATGGATCCCTCGACGTACCTGCTGGCGCCGGCGGACTGGCTCAACGGTGACGTGCAAAACAGCATCCCCGGCTCGATCACCGGCAAAGAGTTCAACGACCGGTTCACCGCGGCCGTCCAGAAGGTCTACGACAGCGGCCACAACAACCCGGTGGTCTTCGCGCACCTGTACTCCATCGAGTACTGGGTGCTGATGAACGTGAAGAACGCCAAGGACAGCCTGCGGACCACCCACCCGCTGCCCAACACCGGCCGCGTGGTGATCACCGGGAACCCGATGACGGGCTGGACGCTGCAGGACTGGGACGGCATCCGCGACTTCAGCGGCTGAGCGCTACCATGTCCGCATGCGGTATGTCGTTACCGGCGGTACCGGGTTTATCGGGCGCCGCGTCGTGTCTCGTCTCCTGGAAACGCGGGCGGACGCGCAGGTGTGGGTGCTGGTGCGCCGCGGATCGCTCGGGCGCTTCGAAAGCCTCGCCGCCGAGTGGGGGGAACGGGCGAAGCCGCTGGTCGGCGAGCTGCCCGAGCTCAGCCTGACCGACGAAACCCTGGCGGAGCTCGGCCGGGTCGACCACCTCGTGCACTGCGCGGCGATCTACGACCTCACCGCCGGCGAGGCCGAGCAGCGGGCCGTCAACGTCGAGGGCACCCGCGCCGTGATCGACCTGGCGCGGCGGCTGGACGCCACGCTGCACCACGTGTCGTCGATCGCCGTGGCGGGCGACTTTGCCGGCGAGTACACCGAGGACGACTTCGACGTCGGGCAGCGGCTGCCCACCGCCTATCACCAGACGAAGTTCGAGGCTGAGGCGCTGGTGCGGTCGACGCCCGGGCTGCGCTACCGCGTCTACCGCCCCGCGGTGGTGGTGGGCGATTCGGTCACCGGGGAGATGGACAAGGTCGACGGCCCGTACTACTTCTTCGGTGTGCTGGCCAAGCTGGCGGCGCTGCCGTCGCTGACGCCCATCCTGCTGCCCGACACCGGCCGCACCAACATCGTGCCGGTCGACTACGTCGTCGACGCGCTGGTCGGACTCATGCACGGCGACGGTTACGACGGCCGCACCTTNGGCGGTACCGGGTTTATCGGGCGCCGCGTCGTGTCTCGTCTCCTGGAAACGCGGGCGGACGCGCAGGTGTGGGTGCTGGTGCGCCGCGGATCGCTCGGGCGCTTCGAAAGCCTCGCCGCCGAGTGGGGGGAACGGGCGAAGCCGCTGGTCGGCGAGCTGCCCGAGCTCAGCCTGACCGACGAAACCCTGGCGGAGCTCGGCCGGGTCGACCACCTCGTGCACTGCGCGGCGATCTACGACCTCACCGCCGGCGAGGCCGAGCAGCGGGCCGTCAACGTCGAGGGCACCCGCGCCGTGATCGACCTGGCGCGGCGGCTGGACGCCACGCTGCACCACGTGTCGTCGATCGCCGTGGCGGGCGACTTTGCCGGCGAGTACACCGAGGACGACTTCGACGTCGGGCAGCGGCTGCCCACCGCCTATCACCAGACGAAGTTCGAGGCTGAGGCGCTGGTGCGGTCGACGCCCGGGCTGCGCTACCGCGTCTACCGCCCCGCGGTGGTGGTGGGCGATTCGGTCACCGGGGAGATGGACAAGGTCGACGGCCCGTACTACTTCTTCGGTGTGCTGGCCAAGCTGGCGGCGCTGCCGTCGCTGACGCCCATCCTGCTGCCCGACACCGGCCGCACCAACATCGTGCCGGTCGACTACGTCGTCGACGCGCTGGTCGGACTCATGCACGGCGACGGTTACGACGGCCGCACCTTCCACCTCACCTCTCCCAAAACCGTTGGGCTGCGCGGCATTTACCGCGGTGTGGCCAAGGCGGCCGGGTTGCCGCCGCTGCGCGGGTCGCTACCCCGCTCGGTGGCGGCGCCGCTGCTCAAGATGCGCGGGCGCGCCCGGGTGGTGCGCAACATGGCGGCCACCCAGCTCGGGATTCCCGCCGAGATTTTCGACGTGGTGGACCTCAAGCCCGTGTTCGTCAGCGACGAGACCCGAAAGGCGTTGCGGGGCACCGGCATCGAAGTACCCAACTTTGCCAGCTATGCGCCCGAGCTGTGGTGGTACTGGGCCGAGCACCTCGACCCCGACCGCGCGCGGCGCGACGACCCCTCAGCGCCGCTGCAGGGCCGGCACGTCATCATCACCGGCGCGTCCAGCGGGATCGGGCGGGCGGCCGCGATCGCCGTTGCCGAGCGGGGCGCCACGGTGTTCGCGCTGGCCCGCAACGCCGACGCGCTGGACGCGCTGGTCGCCGAGATCCGCGCGGCCGGCGGGCAGGCGCACGCGTTCACCTGCGACGTCACCGACTCCACCTCGGTGGAACACACCGTCAAGGACATCCTGGGGCGCTTCGACCACGTCGACTACCTGGTGAACAACGCCGGCCGCTCGATCCGGCGCTCGGTGGTCAATTCCACCGACCGGCTGCACGATTACGAACGGGTGATGGCGGTCAACTACTTCGGCGCGGTGCGGATGGTGCTGGCGCTGCTGCCGCACTGGCGCGAGCGCCGGTTCGGCCACGTGGTCAACGTCTCCAGCGCGGGCGTGCAGGCCCGCAACCCCAAATACAGCTCCTACCTTCCCACCAAGGCGGCCCTGGATGCGTTCGCCGACGTGGTCGGGTCGGAGACGCTCTCCGACCACATCACGTTCACCAACATCCACATGCCGCTGGTCCGCACGCCGATGATCGCGCCGTCGCACCGGCTCAACCCGGTGCCCGCGATCAGCCCCGAGCGCGCGGCGGCGATGGTGGTGCGCGGCCTGGTCGAGAAGCCGGCGCGCATCGACACCCCGCTGGGCACGCTCGCCGAGGCCGGCAATTACTTCGCGCCGAGGACGTCGCGGCGCATCCTGCACCAGCTCTATCTGGGCTACCCCGATTCCGCCGCGGCGCGCGGCGTCCCCACCGAACCGGCCGCGGCCACCCCGGCGCCGCGCAAGCCGAGGCGGCCCGCCCGCGCGGTCACGGGCGGCATCCGGACACCGCGCCCGGTCAAGCGGCTGGTGCGGTTGGTGCCCGGGGTGCACTGGTAAACATGAATCGCTCTGTCTAGCGGACCATCTCATCCGACCGCGAAGGCCGCCAGGCTGGAGCACGAAATCCCGCCCTGCAGTCGCGTGAGGAAGGAAACCCGGCATGGTTGACATGCACCTCGAAGTGCACGTCGTCCCCGTATCTGACGTCGACCGCGCGAGGCAGTTCTACGAAAACTTGGGGTGGCGGTTTGACGGCGACACCGCGCCGGGAGAGGGCGTGCGCGTCGTCCAGTTCACGCCGCCGGGCTCCGCCTGCTCTGTCACATTCGGCGAGGGTGTCACGCCGTCGGCGCCCGGGTCGGCGCAGGCGGTGCTGACCGTGCCCGACATCGAGGCGGCCCACGAGGACCTCCTCGGCCGCGGCATCCGCGCCACCGACATGTGGCATGGCGTGCCGTTCCCGCCGGAAGCACGGCTTCCCGGGCCCGACCCCGAGCACACCAGTTACCAGTCTTACTCCTCCTTCACCGATCCGGACGGCAATACGTGGCTGGTCCAGGAGATCACGGCGCGGCTTCCCGGCCGAGACTGACACTGCAGCAATACGTTTCAGGGCGGCCCGATTGCGGTATCCCGGCCCGATGGTCCTGTGCCAAAGGTGGACGGGCACCGATCCGGTGGCCGCCGCGGCCCGGCTGGTCGCCGCGACAGGCGTCGCCGTGCTGCCCTCGCTCGACGTGACGCGCAGCCTGGGGGTGGGCCGCGAAGCCTGGACCCGGTTTGCTCGGCATTGGCGGCAGCTGGCGCCCGACCCCTACGCGGCGGAACTGGGGGTGCGGCGGCTGCGCCGATACGGCCAGTACTCGTTTCGCGACGGGGTGCTGCGCCCGATGCCCAGGCTCGCGTTCGTGCAGCCGGAGGACTCCAACCCGCTCTACGTCGGCAAGGACCGCGACTTCGAGCCGCTGACCGAGGTGTTCGTCGCGGATCCGTTGCTGCACAACGTGATCACGCTGCTGGCCCGGGTGGCCGCGGCCCTGGACGACGGCGTGGCCGACTGGAACGTCAAGGTGCATCCGTTCCGCATTCGATGCTGCGGCGACCAGGACGGCCATCCGACGCCCGAAGGCCTGCACCGCGACGGCGTCACGCTGGTCAGCTCGCTGCTGATCGGGCGGCGCAACGCGATCGGCGGCGAAACCACGGTGTGTGACCTTCGGGGCCGGCCGTTGCTGGCGACGACGCTGGCCGAGCCGGGGACCCTGATGCTGGGCGACGACCGCCGCACCCTGCACGGCGTCTCACCGATCCGGCCGATCGACGGCTCCGGGCCGGCGCAGCGCGACGTCCTGGTGATCACCTTCGCGTCGGCTTGGCCGTAAGATCACCGCGGTGAACGCCGTTTTCGTCGACGTCGACACCGGCATCGACGACGCGATGGCCTTGATCTACCTGCTGGCCAGCGCCGACGCCGACGTGGTGGGGATCGCCTCGACCGGCGGCAACATCCACGTCGACCAGGTCTGCGCGAACAACCTGGGTTTGCTCGAATTGTGCCGGGCCCCAGCCATACCCGTGTCCAAGGGCGCCGACGAGCCGCTGTGCGGGCGGTGGCCCCATCACTCGAAGTTCCACGGCACCACGGGGTTGGGCTACGCCGAACTGCCCCGCACCGACCGCGCGCTCACCGGTCACGACGCCACCGCGGCGTGGGTGGCCGCGGCGCACGCCCATCCCGGCGAGCTGGTCGGGCTGGTCACCGGACCGCTGACCAACCTGGCGCTGGCGTTGCGCGCCGAACCCGGACTGCCGAGGATGCTGCGACGGCTGGTGATCATGGGCGGCGCGTTCGGCGGCGACGGCATTGCGGCCAACCCGATGGCCGAATGGAACATCCGGGTGGATCCCGAGGCGGCCGGCGAGGTGTTCGCCGGCTGGGCCGGGCAGCAACAACTTCCGATCGTCTGCGGCCTGGACCTCACCCGGCGCGTCGCGATGACGCCGGAGATCCTGGCCCGGCTGGCGGCTGAGGCGGGCCCGTCGCCGTTGCTGCCGGTGATCGAGGACGCGATGCGGTTCTACTTCGAGTCGCATGACCACCGCGGGCACGGCTACGTCGCGTTCATGCACGACCCGCTGGCCGCCGCGGCGGCGCTGGACCCCCGGCTGATTTCGACCCGGGCGGCAACGGTGGACATCGAGCTGGCGGACACCCCGACCCGGGGCGTGACGACACCCGATTGGTCGGGCGACCGAAAAGCCAACGCCCTGATCGGCGTTGACGTGGACCCCGCGGCGTTCTTCGAGGAGTTCATCGCGCGGGTCGGGCCGTTCGCGCGCCGGCTCGGCTAGCGCCCGTTTGGCGGACCGATCGCCGGGTATGCGCGAGCCATGCCTTTCGCCGACTACCAAACCGAGCTGTACGACCAGGGGCAGGCCGGCCGGCAGCCGCCCTACCCCATCACATTCGCCGAACTGGAGGCCAAGGCGGCCGCGGCGATGCCGCCGAAAGTGCTGGGGTACGTCGCCGGCGGGGCCGGCGACGAACACACCCAGCGAGCCAACTGCGAGGCCTTCAAGCGGTGGGGCCTGCTCCCCCGCATGGGCATCGCCCCCGAGCAGCGCGACATGTCCGTCGAGCTGTTCGGGATCACCTTGCCGTCCCCGATCTTCATGGCGCCCATCGGCGTGATCGGCGTCTGCGCCCAGGACGGCCACGGCGACCTGGCCGCGGCGCGGGCGTCCGCCCGCACCGGCGTGCCGTTCTTCGTCGGCACGCTCACCTCCGACCCGATGGAAGAGGTTGCCCCGGAGCTGGGCGACACCCCCGGCTTTTTCCAGCTGTACACGCCGCCGGACCGCGAGATGGCCGCCAGCCTGGTGCACCGCGCCGAGGCGTGCGGCTTCAAGGCCATCGCGGTCACCCTCGACACCTGGGTCACCGGCTGGCGGCCGCGCGACCTGAACGGCGGGAACTACCCCCAGGTGCCCAGCGGCTGCCTGAGCAACTACGTCTCCGACCCGGTCTTTCGCGCCAGCCTGCAGCCGGGCGAGGACGCCGCCGAGGCGGCGATGCGCAAGTTGCCCATCTTCGGCGGCCCGTTCCGGTGGAGCGACCTGGAGTGGCTGCGAGCGGAGACCAGCCTGCCGCTGCTGGTGAAGGGAATCTGCCACCCCGACGACGTGCGCCGCGCCAAGGACATTGGCGTGGACGGCATTTACTGTTCCAACCACGGTGGCCGGCAGGCCAACGGCGGGCTGGCTTGCCTGGACTGCCTGCCCGGGGTGCTCGAGGCCGCCGACGGGATGCCGGTGCTGTTCGACTCGGGCGTCCGCAGCGGCGCCGACATCGTCAAGGCCCTGGCGATGGGCGCGACCGCGGTGGGGATCGGCCGCCCCTACGCCTACGGCCTGACGCTCGGCGGTGTCGAGGGCATCGTGCACGTGTTGCGCTCCCTGCTGGCCGAGGCGGACCTGATCATGGCCGTCGACGGGTACCCCTCGCTCAAGGACCTGACGCCGGACGCGTTGCGGCCCACCGGGTAAGCGTCGTCACTCGTAGCTTCCCTCGAGATACCAGCGCCGCTGCCGGTAGCACAGCAGCAACGCCCGCTCGTCCTCCAGCAGGACCTGGGCGCGGGCGGTGCGGCTCCCCCCTTGACCGCCCTCCGGCCGGTCGTCCCACCACCGCTCGTCGACCGGCCAGGGCCCGGCCCACCAGCGCAGCCGCTCGTTCCGNGCAGGCCCGCCGCGGCCGCCGCCGCGACCGCGGGCCAGTCCATGCACCAGATCGCCAGCGCGCGTGAGGAAGCCACCCGAATTCACCCGGCTCGCGACCGGCCGATCACCCGCCTGCCCGCGCACACCCCGCCGACCCGCAGCCGCACCCCGCTGATGCGCCCGAATCCAGGGGCGGGCGTTCCCCGATGAGCCGAGGCGATCTCATAGCCGCAGACCCGCGCCTCCAGCCGCGTCGGCGCCCCTTGCCAGTCGCCGTCGGTGACCAGCAGGGTGCATCCCTTGTTGCGGGCCCGCGCCACCACCGCCCGCGCCCGGGTGTGCGGTACCTGGCGCCCGCCCAGGCCGAGCACCACCAGATCCATGCCGTCGACGAGCACCGCGGCCACCTCGACCGGATCGGTTCCGGGGTCCGGTATCACCGCGAGCCGACTCAGGTCCGCCCCCATCTCCACGGCGGCCAGCAGCCCGATGTCGGGCTGGCCGACGATGGCGACGTTGCCCCCGGCCGCCGTCACCGCGGCCACCACGCCCAACACCAGCGACCGGGCCCCCGACAGCACCGCCACCGTTCCCCGCGGCAACGGCACCGGCAGCGCCTCCGCGAGCCACCGCGGGAGCGCCAGCCCGGATTCCGAATCCGGCAGCAGGTCGTCGGCGGGGGCGCCGCGCCCGGAGGTCTTGCCGGAGATCTCAGCCATCCGTCGGCGCAGCGATTCCAGCTGCTCAGCGCGGTGATCGGAGGCCAAAGCCGCAGTCATACCCGCCTCCTAGCAGCGCTCTTTTCGAAAGTATGTTCGATACATTGGCGAGTAAACACCCACCCTCCGACAAGCGTCAAGCGACGTGAGAGGCTGCTTTATGCGGTCGGTGCTGGTGTGGCTGATGGTGCTTTTTTGGACCACTTTTCCGGCGCCGGCCGCGGCCGAGCCCTGCCAACGGGCCGAGCTGTTCGCCACCGACACCGATCCCCTGTTCGAGGCGCAGGCCACCGTGACGATCGCGCTCAGCGGCGCGTCGGTGACGGGATCGACCGCCCTGGACGGGGTGTACTGGTCGGAGGCGCTGCAGCGCAGCACCCGTGAGCGCTCGCTCGAATTTCACCTGTGCGGCNAGATGTGTAAAAGAGCCACCCCGTGAGCGCTCGCTCGAATTTCCCCTGGGCGGCCCCGCCGGCGCGTCGCCCCCCGCCGCCGAGGCGCTGCGCCGCCAGTTCAATCAGGAAGCGGTGCTGGCCTTCGACTATCTCCCGCGGCAGGCGGGGGACGCGATCATCGTCGCGGCGCCCGGTGTCGACATCGCCCGCTTCGGCGACGCGCTGGCGGCCGATCCGGTCGCCCGCCACCGCATCCGCGGCGGGTCCGTCACCACCACCGACCACACCCTGATCCTGGTCGCCGGGGGCGACGACCAAGACGTCGCCCGCCGGCTCGTCGGCGAGGCCGGCGGGAACTGGGATGCGGCCACGATCGCCTACGGCAGGCGCGAATTCGTCGAGACATAATCCAGTGCGACGTTCGTTCGCGTGTCTCGCAACTGGTTACGTGTCGCGAAAACGGCGCGGGCTACTCCCACTCGATGGTGCCGGGCGGCTTGCTGGTGACGTCCAGCACCACGCGGTTGACCTCGGGCACCTCGTTGGTGATCCGGGTCGAGATGCGCTCCAGCACCTCGTAGGGCACCCGGGTCCAGTCGGCGGTCATGGCGTCCTCGCTGGACACCGGCCGCAGCACGATCGGGTGGCCGTAGGTGCGGTTGTCGCCCTGCACCCCGACCGAGCGCACGTCGGCCAGCAGCACCACCGGACACTGCCAGATCTGGTTGTCCAGGCCCGCGGCGGTCAGCTCCTCGCGCGCGATCGAGTCGGCGCGCCGCAACGTGTCCAGCCGCTGCGCGGTGACCTCGCCGACGATCCGGATTGCCAGGCCCGGCCCCGGAAACGGCTGGCGCCCAACGATTTCCTCCGGCAGGCCCAACTCCCGCCCGACGGCGCGCACCTCGTCCTTGAACAGCAGCCGCAGCGGCTCGACGAGCTTGAACTTCAGGTCGCCCGGCAGGCCGCCGACGTTGTGGTGGCTCTTGATGTTCGCGGTGCCGCTGCCCCCGCCCGACTCCACCACGTCCGGATACAGCGTGCCCTGCACCAGGAACTCAACCGGCTTGTCCCCCAGCACATCCCGCACCGCGCCCTCGAAGGCCCGGATGAACTGGCGGCCGATGATCTTGCGCTTGCCCTCGGGGTTGGTCACCCCCGACAGCGCCTGCAGGAAGGTCTCCTCGGCGTCGACGGTGACCAGGTTGGCGCCGGTGGCCGCCACGAAGTCGCGCTGCACCTGATCGCGCTCGCCGGCGCGCAGCAGCCCATGGTCGACGAAGANCATGGAATGGAAAAAAGAGACAGAGACACGCGCCGGCCGCTCGCCGATGGCGCGCTGCACCAGCGGGGCGGCCACCGCCGAATCCACGCCGCCGGACAGCCCGCAGATCGCATGGCCGTCGCCGATCTGGGCGCGCGCCTGCTCGACGAGCGCGTCGGCGATGTTGGCGGGCGTCCACTGGGCGCCGAGCCCGGCGAAGTCGTGCAGGAACCGGCTGAGCACCTGCTGGCCGTGCGGGGTGTGCAGCACCTCCGGGTGGTACTGCACGCCCGCCAGGCGCCGCCCCCGGTTCTCGAAGGCGGCCACCGCCGCGCCCGCGCTGGAAGCGACGACGTCGAATCCCTCCGGTGCCGCGGTGACCGCGTCGCCGTGGCTCATCCACACCGGCTGGACGTCCGGCAGGCCCGAATGCAGCTCACCGCCAAGCACTTTCAGCTCGGTGCGGCCGTACTCGCTGGTGCCGGTGTGGGCGACCGTGCCGCCCAGCGCCTGCGCCATGGCCTGAAACCCGTAGCAGATGCCGAACACCGGCACGTCCAGGTCGAACAGCGCCGGATCGAGCTGCGGGGCCCCCTCGGTGTAGACGCTGGCCGGTCCGCCGGAGAGCACGACCGCCACCGGGTTGCGCGCCTTGATCTCCTCGACCGTGGCGGTGTGCGGGATGACCTCGGAAAAGACCCGCGCCTCGCGGACCCGCCGGGCGATCAACTGCGCATACTGCGCGCCGAAGTCCACGACCAGCACCGGCCGGTCGACCGGCCCGGCCGCTTCGGGGTCACCAGGTTTCGCCACGCCGCAAGCTTAGTGGCTGGGGTCGCCATCCCCGAGCAGCACGGCAGCCCCGAGGACCGCCGACGCGGTCGCCGGGCGCGACTGTCCGCTCGGAACCCCGTGCACCGGACGTACAGTGTCTGCATGCGCGAGGGCATCGACGTCGGCGGCGTCGTCGCCCCGCGCGAACTGGCCACCGCCAGCGGCGAGGCGGTGCCCGTCCCGGACCCCGATCGACTCGTCCATCTGCAATTTCGCCGGTTCGCCGGCTGCCCCATCTGCAACCTTCACCTGCGGTCGATCGCGCGCCGGCACGACGAGATCGCCGAGGCCGGCGTCCGCGAGGTCGTGGTGTTCCACTCGACCGATCGGGAGTTGCTCCGCTACGCCGGCGATCTGCCATTCGCCGTCGTCGGCGACCCCACCAAGCGGCTCTACGACGAGTTCGGCGTCGGCACCTCGGCGCGTTCCGTATTGCACCCCCGCGCACTGACTTCGGCGATGCGCGGTGGCGTGGGCAACGTGAACCTGCATCCGACCGGCGGCCATCTGGGGTTGCCGGCCGACTTTTTGATCGGCCCGGACGGGCGGGTCCTGGCGTGCAAGCGCGGCCGCCACGCCGACGACCAATGGACGGTGGACGAGGTGCTGGCCTACACCCGCAGCGAAAAGGCCTGCCGCACCGCCTCGACGGCCTCCGGGTCGCCATCGAAGGTGATGCGCCGCAGCGCCGCCTTGCGCTTGGCTTCGCTCGCCCCGAGGCGCGCGGTCACCAGGTCCGCGGCGCTGGCGGTGAGGGTCACCGAAGGCTCGCCGCGAGCGCCGGCGAGCCGACCCTGCGTCACCGCCAATTCGAAACGGCGGCCATCGATTTCGATGCGAATCGTCGCCTCCAGGCCGGCTGCGCCACCCGAGTCGAAGCCGAGCAGGAATCCGGCCAGGAATCCGTTCAGCGGCGATGCCGGGCCGTCCCCGATCGGGTCCAGCCGGTCCAGCCCGAACCACGCGACGCTCCGCAACACCGGCAGCGCCCGCTGCCAACCCAGGTCGGAAAGCGTGTACACAGTGCGCCCGATCGGAGCGGGCAGGTCGGTCCGGTCCACGACCCCGGCCTCTTGTAATTCCTTGAGCCGCTCGGCGAGCAGATTGGTCGCAATGCCGGGCAGCGCGTCGCGCAGGTCCCCGTATCGGCGGGGTCCGCCGACCAGCTCGCGCAGGATCAGCAGCGTCCACCGCTCGCCGAGGACGTCGAGGCCGCGCGCGATCGGGCAGTTCTGGTTGTAGTTCCTGCGGGAAGCCACCAGGCCACCCTACCTGCGGTAGACATCTTTTTCAACTTTATACTTGATTTATTTGTCTACTAACTTTAGTGTCTTGTCCATGCTTACCGACCCGCTATTCCGAAACCGGCCGATCGCCGCGCTGGGTGTCATCTGCCTCGGCGTCTTCGTCATCAGCGTCGACGCCACCATCGTCAACGTCGCGCTGCCCACCCTGTCGCGCGAACTCGGCGTCGACACCGCCCAGCTGCAATGGATCGTCGACGCCTACACCCTGGTGATGTCGGGCCTGCTGCTGTCGGCCGGCAGCCTGTCCGACCGCTTCGGCAGGCGCGGGTCGCTGAGCCTCGGGCTGGCCCTGTTCGCCCTGACTTCCGGTGTTGCGGCGCAGGTGCATTCGGCCGACGCGCTGATCGCGGCCCGCGCGGCGATGGGCGTCGGCGCGGCGGTGATCTTCCCGACCACCCTGGGGCTGATCACCAACATCTTCACCGAACCGGTGCCGCGCGCCAAGGCGATCGGGCTGTGGGCGGCGATGGTGGGGGTCGGGGTGGCCGTGGGACCCATCAGCGGGGGCTGGCTGCTCGAACACTTCTGGTGGGGCTCGATCTTCATGGTGAACATTCCCATCGCGGCACTGGCCATCCTCGGCGGCGTCTTGTTCGTCCCGACCTCCCGCGATCCGGCGGCGCCCCGCGTCGACGTCGGTGGCCTGATCCTGTCGACGGCGGGAATCACGACGCTGGTCTACACGGTCATCGAGGCGCCGACGTGGGGATGGACCAACGTCCGGACCGCGGCCGGGTTTGCGCTCGCTGCAGTCGTTCTCGCCGGGTTCGCCGGCTGGGAGCGGCGCAGCACCCACCCGATGCTGGACATGTCCGTGTTCGGCGACCGCCGGTTCTCCGGCGGCAGCCTGGCGGTGACCGCCGGGTTCCTGACGCTGTTCGGCTTCATCTTCGTCATCACCCAGTACTTCCAATTCATCAAGGACTACACGGCCTTTCAGGCCGGCGTGCGCTTGCTGCCGGTCGCCGTCTCGATCGCGCTGGCCAGCATCGCGGGTCCCCGGCTGGTGGAGCGGGTCGGCACCACCGCCGTCGTCGCCACCGGCCTGACCGTCTTCGCCGCCGGGCTGGCCTGGGCGTCCACCGCCGACGCCGCCACGCCCTACAGCCAGATCGGCATGCAGATGCTGCTGCTCGGCGGCGGACTTGGCCTGACCGTCTCGCCGGCCACCGAGGCCATCATGGGATCGCTGTCCGCCGACAAGGCCGGGGTCGGCTCGGCCGTCAACGACACAACGCGCGAACTCGGCGGCACCCTCGGCGTTGCCATCGCCGGCAGCATCTTCGCGTCGGTGTACTCGGGACATCTCGAAGCAACGGCCCTGCCGGGATTGCCCGCCGAGGCAATGCGGCACTCGATGGCGTTGGCGCACACGGTGATCGGGCGGCTACCCGCCCAACAGGCCGGCCACGTCCGCGCCGTCGTCGATCATGCGTTCCTGGACGGCCTACAGGTGAGCTCGCTGGTATGCGCCGGCATCGCGCTGGGCGCCGCGCTCGTTGTGGCCTGGCTCTTGCCGGCACGCGCGCGGCAGGATGCGCCGTCCCCCGCACTGGCCAAGGCCTAAGACCCCCCGCAAAGAAAGGTACGAAGAACATGACTACAACGCCATCCGCCAGCAGCTATGTCCTCGGACACGCCGACGTGGAGGTGCAGCGACTGCTCCTACAGGGGCGGCTGTATGACGGCTACACCGAGCACGCGCTCCGGCTCGCCGGGCTGCGCCCGGGCATGCGGGTGCTCGATATCGGCAGCGGCCCGGGCAACGTGTCGTTCGTCGCTGCCCGGCTGGTCGGCACGACCGGAAGCGTGCTCGGCGTCGATGCCGCGCCCGCGATGGTCGAACTGGCCCGCCGCCGGGCGGCCGAACAGGGCTTCTCCACGGTGCGTTTCACGCAAGCCGCGATCGACGCGATCGCCCTCGACGAACCCGTCGATGCGGTGATCGGCCGGCTGATCCTGATGCACCTGCCCGATCCGGCCGCCACGCTGCGCCGGCTCAGCTCGTTCGTGCGACCCGGCGGCGTGATCGCGTTCTCCGAGAACGACATCGCCGCGGCGCGCAGCGTCCCGGACATGCCGCTGTTCGCCCGGGTGATACCCGGGATCGTGCGCGCCTTCGAGGCCATGGGGCTCAGCGCGCGGTTCGGCACCACGCTGCACACGATCTTCGCCGAGGCCGGCCTGGGCGCGCCGCAGCTGACGCTCGGCGCTCCGATCGGCACCGCCGCCGACACCGACATCCTGGCCTACGGCGCGGCGGTCTGGCGGCTGGTGTCCCCCATCGCACAACAGGGCGGCTTCGCCATCGACGAGGTCGCCGACATCGACAACTTCGTGCCGCGCTTCCGCGAGGAGGCGCTCGCGGCCAACGCCCTCATCACGATGCCACCGATCATCACGGCGTGGGTGCGGAAATGAGCAACACGATCCAGGACCAGTATTCGACCGGCCTGTCGCGCACCAACATCGAGCGGGCGCTGCGCGCGGCCGGCATGGACCTCGACGGCCTCGCGCCCGCCGACCTGGGCCTGCTGGAGGACTTCCACACCATGGGCCGCATCGCCACCGCCCAGCTGGTGGACCTGGCGCAGATCACCGGTGAAAGTCGAGTTCTCGACGCCGGTAGCGGTGTCGGCGGCACCGCCCGCTACGTCGCCGACCGCTACGGCTCCCGCGTGACCGCCGTGGATCTCACCGACGAGTACTGCGAAACCAACCGCTGGCTCAACCGGCTGGTCGGGCTCGACGAGCGGATATCGGTTCGTCAGGCCGACGTCACCGCACTGCCCTTCGCCGACGGCACTTTCGACGTCGCCATCAGCCAGCACGTCCAGATGAACGTGGCGGACAAGGCGCGCTTGTACTCCGAGGCGCATCGCGTGCTCACGGATGGCGGGCGCCTTGCCCTCTGGGACATCACGATTGGTGACGGCGGCGAACTCGGCTATCCCCTGCCCTGGGCCGACCACCCCGCGCGCAGCCACCTGGTCACCCCCGCCGAGTTGCGCGGCGCCGTCGAATCCGCGGGTTTCTCCGTCACAACGTGGAACGACCTCACCGACCAGGGCGCCGCGCTGATGCAGGCCATCCTGGCCCAGCCCGACAGCCCGCTGGGCCTGCACGCCTTCGTCACCGACTTCCGCCACAAAGCCGAGAACCTCACCCAGGCCCTGGCCGACGGGCGCCTGCGCGCCATCCAGTCAATCTGCGAACGTCGAACGCCATGAGGCCCAACGAGATTCCGGATCAACGCTACACGCAGGCGTGGAGCGGCGGCCACGGCGACGTCAGGTTCCTGCCGCGCGCCGACGGCTCCCGCTTGCGCTACTTCACGGCGGGAACCGGGCCGCCGCTCGTCCTGCTGCACACCGTCCGCACGCAGCTGGACTACTTCCAGCGGGTGGTGCCCGCGCTCTGGGACGACTTCACCGTGTACGCCCTGGACCTGCCCGGCATGGGATGGTCCGACATCGTGCCCGGCGCGCGATACGGTGAGCCCGAATTGCGCTGCGCTGTGGTCGAATTCGTCAGGTCACTGGACCTGCGTGACGCCACGCTGGCGGGCGAATCGATGGGGGCCGCGCTCGCGCTGTTGGCCTCGATCGAGCTGACGGACCGGGTGAGCGGGGTGATCGCCTTCAACCCCTACGACTACCCCGGCGGCCTCGAGCGCGGCAACTGGTTCGCCCGCGTGATCGGAACGGGCGTCCGCCTGCCCGGATCGGGGCCGGTCTTCGCCCGATTGGAAAATCACGCGATCCTGCGGGGCGTGCTGCGCGGCGGCTTCGCCGACCACCACGCGTTGCCGAAGGACCTGGTTGCCGAACTACGCCGAAGCGGCCGCCGGCCCGGCTACCCCAGGGTGAACCGGGCTATCATGCGCATCCTCGCCGGGCTGATCGACGCGAAAAGCCGCTACGCGCGGGTGAAGACACCCGTCACATTGGTCTACAGCGAGCACGACTGGTCGCGCCCGGCGGATCGGGAGCAGGTCGCTCGCCTACTTGGTGTCCGGGCCATCACGGTGCCCGGAGCGGGACACTTTTCGGCCCTCGAGCGCCCCACCGAGATGGTCCGCATCATCCGGCACGGCCAAACCGTTTCATGAACCAAAGCCGCGCCCGGGCGTGGCTGCCGGTGATGATCCGACTGACCGCCACTGGGTACCTGCTGTTCTTCGTGCCCGACCTCGTGTTCGCGGTGACCCATCGGACCAATGCACTGTTCGACTGGGGCTGTGGAGGCGCTCCGATCGCCGTCATGTTCGCCACCGTCTACATCGTCTGGGCGCTGTTTTTGTTCGCATCGGCGCGCGACCCGCTCGCCAACCGACTCTTCCTCGACTTCAACCTCACCGCGAACGCCGCGCACTTCGGCGCGATGCTCGTCATGGCCGCCGCGATGCGCGACGAACACCGGCACGTCGCCGGCGTGGTCGCGCTCGGGCTGCTCACCACCGTCCCGTTGGCCGCGTGCTGGCTTCCGGCCCGGCGCGCCCGTGCGCGACCACGCTCTCGCGGCGCGGGCGGCTAGGACGACGACGGGATCGCGGCGCGGCCGAAGCGGTAGTGGGCCGGGTCGGCCGACGGGTCGTGCTCGCTTTGCCACACGGCCGACTCGCCCGAATGCCGTGCTCGGGCCGGCTGGGGATGCTGCTGGCGCCGGTCGAAGCGATCGAGCCGGTGCGCCGGCACCAGCCCGGTCAGCATGAGATTTCCGATCTCGCGCAGCACTTTGCCCGCGGTGCGCCGGGTGTCCGCCGCTTGGACGTAGCGGCGCGCGATGGTGAGAAAGTCTTCGGGTTCGACCCCGGCGACATCACGCACATGGGTGGTCGGTCCGCCCACCTCCCAGCTGCCCAGGGCGGTCTCGGGCAGGTAATGGCGCAAACCGGACTCGAAGTACATGTCGGCCCCGAGTCGCTTGGCGTTCAGGCGCACCGCCCGCATGAACATCCACGGGGGAATTTCCATCAGCCGGACCGGGCGGCCCAACGCCTCACCCACCGCAGCGGCAACGTCTGCGCCGGACAACAGCTTTGGCCCGGTGGGGCGGTAGGCGCGACCGTCATGGCGGTGCGGGTCGAGCAACGCGCCCACCGCGACCCGGGCGATGTCCTCGTTGGACGGGGGCGCGTTGAGTCGTCCCCCGGTCCTCGGCGTCGGCAACACCCCGAGTTGGGCCGCGACCCGCAGCACCTGGAAATAGTTGTCCGCGAAGAATCCGGGGTCAACCGCGACGTGGGCGGTGTCCGGCAGCAGCGCAAACAGCCTGTCGGACAACCAGTGCTGGCGCGTCATCAGGGCCGGATGCTCCGGGCTGGCCAGCCACTGGCCCAGCGCGACCACCGCCTCCACGCCGGCGCTGCGCGCGGCCACGGCGAAGGCGACCGCGCTATCGAGGGCGTGCGGGTGGTACGGGGGGTTGAAGAACAACCGATCCACGCCGTCCACCGCGGCCTGAACCTGTTGAATGTCAAGCATATCCGCCACAACGACCTCGGCCCCCAAGTCGCGCAAGCGGGCACTGCGCGCGTCGTCGCGACGGACCAATGCCCGCGTAGCCACGCCCTTTTGCAGTAACTGGGCCGCCACCGCGCCGCCAATCCTTCCCGTCGCGCCGGTGACCAGCACCCGTGTGTTTGTCATTGCAGTTCCTTTCCGTCGGATGCGAAATGTGACCAATGGTTACATGCGCAGTATGCGACCGGGATGTGACCGTTGTCAACATTCCGGTCGGCGTGAGATCGTGGTGGCATGAGTTCCGCCGGCCCCCCTGCCAAAAAGGGCTACCACCACGGCGCGTTGCACTCGGCCCTGATCGAGGCGAGCATCGCCCTGGCCCGCGAGGGCGGACCCGATCGAGTGATCCTGCGTGAGGCCGCCCGGGCCGCCGGGGTGTCGCACTCGGCCGCCTACCGCCACTTCGCCGACCGCGAGGAGCTGCTGGCCGAGGTGTCACGCTATGCGCGCGGCGAGCTCGCCGCGCAAATGGGCCGACGGGTCAATCGCACGAGCGACCCCCGCAAGAGGCTGCGCGCGGTCGGCGCCGCGTATATCGACTTCGCGATTGCCGAGCCGGGACTGTTTCGCACCGCGTTCACCTCGCATCCCGCGACGTCCCCCGAACCGGAGCGCGATCAAGCGACAACGGGCCCGGACCCTTTCGAGGTCCTCGGTCAAGGGCTCGACGAAGCCCAAGCCGCCGGTCTGCTGGATGCGCGCCGCAGGCCGGGGGCCGAGGTGGCCGCCTGGTCGGCGGTGCACGGGCTGGCCGGCCTGCTGCTGGATGGACCGCTGCCCAGGAGCCCCGCGGCCGTCAGATTCGCGCGGGCCCAGGTGTTCGACCTCATCGAGCGCGGCCTGCTGAACGACACGTAAACGGGCTCCGCGACGGCGGGTGAGCATTGGCGGCACGCATCTCGGCATGGTGGAGTGGGTATCGCACCACGTAGCCGCCCGCTGCCGAGAGAGTGAGGTCCACCGTGCTGGGTCTGCCGGAGAAGGTCCATGCCTGCCTGTTCGACCTCGACGGTGTGCTCACCGATACCGCGAGCGTGCACACCAAGGCGTGGAAGGCCACGTTCGACGCCTACCTGTCCGAACGGGCCAAGCGGACCGGAGAGGAGTTCGTCCCGTTCGACCCGGCCGCCGACTACCGCGAATACGTCGACGGCAAGAAGCGCGAAGACGGGGTGCGGTCGTTTTTGAACAGCCGGGGAATCGAGCTGCCCGACGGCGACCCGGACGACCCCGGCGACGCCGAGACGATCTACGGCCTGGGCAACCGCAAGAACGACATGTTCCAGAAGGTGCTGCACGACGACGGCGTCGAGGTCTTCGACGGGTCGCGACGCTACCTGGAGGCTGTCTCGGCCGCGGGCCTCGGGATCGCCGTGGTGTCGTCTAGCGCCAACACCCGCGACGTCCTGGAGATCACCGGCCTCGACCGGTTCGTCCAGCAGCGGGTGGACGGGGTCACGCTGCGCGAGGAGCACATCGCCGGCAAGCCGGCCCCCGACTCCTACCTGCGCGGGGCCGAGCTGCTCGGCGTCGGCCCCGACGCCGCGGCCGTCTTCGAGGACGCGTTGTCGGGCGTGCAGGCCGGCCGCGCCGGTAACTTCGGCTACGTGGTGGGCGTCGACCGGGTGGGCCAGGCCGAGGACCTGCGCCGCAATGGCGCCGACGTCGTCGTCACCGATCTCGCCGACCTGCTGTCATGATCACCGAGGAAGCCTTTCCGGTCGAACCGTGGCAGGTCCGCGAGACCCGGCTCGACCTGAACCTGCTGGCGCAGTCCGAATCGCTGTTCGCGCTGGCCAATGGGCACATCGGGCTGCGCGGCAACCTCGACGAGGGCGAGCCGCACGGCCTGCCGGGCACCTACCTGAACTCCTTCTACGAGATCCGGCCGCTGCCCTACGCCGAGGCCGGCTTCGGCTACCCGGAGGCCGGCCAGACGATCGTCGACGTCACCAACGGCAAGATCATCCGGCTGCTGGTCGAGGACGAGCCGTTCGACGTCCGCTACGGCGAGGTGCTCTCCCACGAGCGGGTTCTCGACCTGCGCGCCGGGACGCTGACCCGCCGCGCCGACTGGCGCTCGCCCAACGGCAAGCAGGTCAGGGTCGTGTCCACCCGGCTGGTCTCCCTGGCACAGCGCGGGGTCGCGGCCAT
Source organism: Mycobacterium interjectum (assembly GCF_900078675.2). Lineage (GTDB taxonomy): Bacteria > Actinomycetota > Actinomycetes > Mycobacteriales > Mycobacteriaceae > Mycobacterium > Mycobacterium interjectum. The sequence continues at coordinate 292,204 of NZ_LT546236.1, read as the reverse complement.
CGAGTACGTGGTGGAAGCGGTCGAGGAATTCGTCCGGGTGACGGTGCAGTCCGAACTGGTCACCAACGAGGACCAGCCGGAGACCTCCGACGACCCGCGCGTGTCGGCGATCCTGGAGAACCCGCTCGAGGCCGTCGACCACGAAAACACCGAAACCGGAGCGCTCCTCATGCACCGGACCCGGGCCAGCGCGCTGATGATGTCCGCCGCGATGGACCACGAGATCGACGTCCCGGGGCGCGTCGAGTTCAGCACCGACGCCCGGCCCGACCTCGCGCGCACCACGGTCATCTGCGGGCTGCGCAAGGGCCAGAAGCTGCGCATCGTCAAGTACCTGGCGTACGGCTGGTCGAGCATGCGCTCGCGCCCCGCGCTGCGCGACCAGGCCGCCGCCGCGATACACAGCGCCCGCTACACGGGCTGGCAGGGGCTGCTGGACTCGCAACGGGCCTACCTCGACGACTTCTGGCAGAACGCGGACGTCGAGGTGGAGGGCGACCCCGAATCCCAGCAGGCGGTCCGGTTCGGGATGTTCCACCTGCTGCAGGCCAGCGCCCGCGCCGAACGCCGCGCCATCGCCGCCAAGGGGCTCACCGGAACGGGCTACGACGGCCACGCCTTCTGGGACACCGAGGCCTACGTGTTGCCGGTGCTGACCTACACCGCGCCGCACACCGTCGCCGACGCGCTGCGATGGCGGGCGTCGACGCTGGAACTGGCCAAAGAGCGGGCGGCCGAACTCGGCCTGGACGGGGCCAGCTTCCCCTGGCGCACCATCCGCGGGCAGGAGTGCTCGGCGTACTGGCCGGCCGGCACGGCGGCCTGGCACATCAACGCCGACATCGCGATGGCCTTCGAGCGGTACCGCACGGTCACCGGCGACCACGACCTGGAGCGCGACTGCGGCCTGAAGGTGCTGGTCGAGACCGCCCGGCTGTGGATGTCGCTCGGGCACCACGACCGGCACGGCGTCTGGCACCTCGACGGGGTGACCGGGCCCGACGAGTACACGGCGATCGTGCGCGACAACGTCTTCACCAACCTGATGGCCGCCCACAACCTGGTCACCGCCGCCGACGCCTGCAACCGCCACCCGGAGGAGGCGACGGCGCTGGAGGTCACCACCGAGGAGGCGGCCGCCTGGCGCGACGCGGCCGACGCCGTCAACATCCCCTACGACGCCGAACTGGGCGTCCACCAGCAGTGCGAGGGGTTCACCACCTTCGCCGAGTGGGACTTCGAACAGAACACCACCTATCCCCTGCTGTTGCACGAGGCCTACGTGCGGCTCTACCCCGCCCAGGTGATCAAGCAGGCCGACCTCGTGCTGGCGATGCAGTGGCAGAGCCACGCGTTCACGCCCGAACAGAAGGCGCGCAACGTCGACTACTACGAGCGGCGCATGGTGCGCGACTCGTCGCTGTCGGCCTGCACCCAGGCCGTGATGTGCGCCGAGGTCGGGCACCTGGAGCTGGCCCACGACTACGCCTACGAGGCCGCGCTGATCGACCTGCGCGACCTGCACCACAACACCCGCGACGGATTGCACATGGCCTCGCTCGCCGGGGCCTGGATGACGCTGGTCGTGGGGTTCGGCGGCCTGCGCGACGACGAGGGCATCCTGTCCCTGGATCCCCAACTGCCCGACGGCATTTCGCGGCTCCGGTTCCGGCTGCGGTGGCGAGAGTTCCGGCTGACCGTCGACGTCAACCACTCCGAGGTCACCTACGCCGTGGACGACGGGCCCGACCACGAGCTGACCATCCGGCACGCCGGTGAGCAGCTGACGCTGACGACCGATGCGCCGACGACAGTCGCCGTGCGCGTCCGCAAGCCGCTGCTGCCGACGCCGCAGCAGCCGCCGGGCCGCGAGCCGCTGCACCGGCGCGCCCTGGCCCGCACTCAGTGAGGTTCGAGGACCCGGGCCATCTCGCCGACGATCGCCTGGCGCAGTTCGGCGTCCGGTAGGTCATCGATGCCGACCGCCGAGCGTAAAAAAGGGGCAAACAACCGCCAACCAAACTGCAACGCAAAGGCGTTCGCCACGGCCAGGCGCGCGCTGAGATCTCCGTCAGGGCCGGGGGGGTGCTTCGGGCGGATGTCGTCGTACAGCTGCGAGGCGCCGGGAAACCGGGACTGCAACTTCCCCGCCGGGTAGCCGTCGAGCAGGGTGCGGGCCATGACCCGCAAATGCCGGTCCAACGCCCGCTCCGCCTCCTCGGGGGTCGGGTCACTCTGCAGCAACGCCGTCGTGGTCGCGCCGAGGTGATCGAGCACGGCGCCGACGAGTTGGTCCTTGGTGCCGAAGTGCCGAAACACCAGGCCGTGGTTGACCTTTGACCGGGCGGCGATGTCGCGGATCGATGTCGCGGCCGGCCCCCGCTCGGCGAACAGGTCGGTGGCGGCCTGAAGGATGGCGGCGCCGACCTCTTCTCGCCCGGTGGGATTTTTCCGGCCGGCACTTGCCGAACGTGTAGTCACGTGACTACACTAGCGCATGTAGTCAGTTGACTACAGCCGATCTCCGCAAAAGGACGAAAGTAATGACCCACTCCATCACCGTCACCAAGCTGGGCAGCCGGATCGGCGCCCGACTCGACGGCGTGCGCCTGGGCGGCGACCTCGATCCGGCCACCGTCGACGAGATCCGCGGGGCGCTGCTGGCCCACAAGGTGATCTTCTTTCGCGGGCAGGACCACCTCGACGACGAAGGGCAGCTCGCGTTCGCGCGGCTGCTGGGCACCCCGATCGGGCACCCCGCGGCCAACTTCCTCGCCGCCAAGAACGCGCCGATCATCACGCCGATCAACTCCGAGTACGGCAAGGCGACGCGCTGGCACACCGACGTCACGTTCGCCGCGAACTACCCCGCCGCCTCGATCCTGCGCGCGGTCACGCTGCCCAGCTACGGGGGCTCGACGCTGTGGGCCTCCACCGCGGCGGCCTACGACCACCTGCCCGAGCCGCTGAAGTGGCTCGTCGACAACCTGTGGGCGCTGCACACCAACCGCCACGATTACGTCACCGCGGAGGCCTTGACCGACGCGCAGCGGGCGTTCCGGCAGGCGTTCGACAAGCCGGACTTCCAGACCGAGCATCCCGTGGTTCGGGTGCACCCGGAGACCGGTGAGCGGACGCTGGTGCTCGGCGATTTCGTGCGCGGGTTCGTCGGACTGGACAGCTACGAGTCCAGCGTGCTGTTCGAACTGCTGCAACGCCGAATCACCATGCCCGAGAACACCATTCGCTGGAGCTGGGGGTATGGCGACGTCGCCATCTGGGACAACCGAGCGACGCAGCACCGGGCGATCGACGACTACGACGGCCAGCATCGGCTGATGCACCGGGTCACGCTGATGGGCGACGTGCCGGTCAACGTGCACGGGCAACGCAGCCGGGTCGTCAGCGGCGCCCCGCTCGACGTGACCAGCCCGGAGGAGATCGCCAGCTGAGTGCGGGCTCGCGGCAACGGGTCAGCCCGCGGTGCTGACCGGGTCGATCGGTAGCCAGCGCAGCGCGCCGGGAGCATGCGCCGGCACCACCGGGTGCTCGGGCGGGATCGGCGACAGCCTGCGGTACGTATCGCCCAGCGGCGGCCGCAGGTCGTTCTCACCCTTGTTCGGCCACATCGAGGCGGCCCGCTCGGCCTGCGCGGTGATGGACAGCGAGGGGTTGACGCCCAGGTTCGCCGAGATCGCCGCGCCGTCCACCACGAACAGCGTCGGGTAGCCGTAGACCCGGTGATACGGGTCGATGACGCCGTGTTCGGGACTGTCGCCGATCACCGCGCCGCCCAGGAAGTGGGCCGTCAGCGGGATGTTGAACAGCTCGCCCCAGGTGCCGCCGGCCACGCCGTCGATCTTGGCGGCGATGCGGCGGGTCACCTCGTTGCCGACCGGGATCCACGACGGATTCGGCTCGCCGTGCCCCTGTTTGCTGGAATACCAACGGATTCCGAGCTTGCCCCGCTTGGTGAACGTGGTGATCGAGTTGTCCAGGTGCTGCATCACCAGCGCGATCACCGTGCGCTCGCTCCACTGGCGGACGTTGATCATGCGCAGGATTCCGCGCGGGTCCTCGCGGCCCTGCTCCAGCAACTGCTTCCACCGCGGCGTGTCGGTGCCTTCGGGGCCCTCGCCGTCGGTCATCAGCGTCTGCAGCAGCCCCATCGCGTTGGAGCCCTTGCCGTAGCGCACGGGCTCGACGTGGGTGTCCGACGTCGGGTGGATCGACGACGTGATCGCCACGCCGTGCGTCAGGTCCAGCTCGGGGTTCACCTCGAGCGTCGCCGCGCCGACGATCGACTCGGAGTTGGTCCGGGTCAGCACGCCCAGGCGCTTCGACAGGCGGGGCAGCTTGCCCTTGTCGCGCATGTTGAACAGCAGGTGCTGGGTGCCCCAGGTGCCCGCGGCCAGGATCAGGTTTTCGGCGGTGTAGGTGCGCCGGTCGCGGCGCAGCCAGCTTCCGGTGCGCACCGTGCGGACCTCCCACAGCCCGTCGGGGCGCTGCTCGAAGCCCTTCACCGTCGTCATCGGAATGACTTGCGCGCCATGGGATTCCGCGAGGCCGAGGTAGTTCTTCACCAGGGTGTTCTTGGCGCCGTAGCGGCATCCGGTCATGCAGCAGCCGCATTCCAGGCAGCCGGTGCGGTCGGGCCCGGCGCCGCCGAAGTACGGGTCGGGCACGGTCTTGCCGGGCGCCTTGGTGCCGTCCGGCCCGAAGAACACCCCCACCGGCGTCGGCACCCAGGTGTCGCCGCAGCCCATGTCGTCGGCGACTTCCTTGACCAGGCGGTCGGCGTCGGTGAACGTCGGGTTCTCGACCACGCCCAGCATCCGCTGCGCCTGCTCGTAGTGCGGCATCAGCTCGTCACGCCAGTCGGTGATGTGCGCCCACTGCCGGTCTTTGAAGAACGGCTCCGGCGGCACGTACAGCGTGTTGGCGTAGTTGAGCGAACCACCGCCCACGCCCGCGCCGGCCAGGATCATCACGTTGCGCAGCGGGTGGATCCGCTGGATGCCGTAGCAACCGAGCTTGGGCGCCCAGAGGAACTTGCGCAGGTCCCACGAGGTCTCGGCGAACTCCTGGTCGGAGAAGCGACGGCCGGCCTCCAGGACGCCCACCCGGTAGCCCTTTTCGGTCAGCCGCAGCGCGCTGACGCTGCCCCCGAATCCCGAACCGATGATCAGGACGTCGTAATCCGGCTTCATTTCACCAGTATGGCCGTACCGGCCGGTAACTAACCAGGGGGTCCGCCGCCCGCTTCGGCGCCCGGGCGTGCGGCTGGCCGCACATTCGGAGCCGAGCGTGCGGCTGGCCGCACGGTCGGCGGGCGGCAGCGCTCAGCTACCGACCGCCAGGCCGACCTTCTGGAATTCCTTGAGGTCGCAATAGCCGGCCTTGGCCATCGACCGGCGCAGGCCGCCGACCAGATTCAGGCTGCCGAACGGGTCGTCGGACGGACCGCCCAGCACCTGCCGCAGCGGCGGGCGCTCGCCGACGGCGATCTGCAGCAACGCCCCGCGCGGCAGCGACGGGTGCGCCGCCGCGGCGGGCCAGAACCATCCGCCGCCGAGCGCCTCGGCGGACTCGGCCAGCGGCGTGCCCAGCACTACCGCGTCGGCGCCGCACGCGATGGCCTTGGCCAGCTCGCCCGAGGTGTGGATGTCGCCATCGGCCAGCACGTGCACGTAGCGGCCGCCGGTCTCGTCGAGGTATTCGCGGCGCGCGGCGGCGGCGTCGGCGATCGCGGTGGCCATCGCCACGTTGATGCCCAGCACCTCGTCGCTGGTGGTCACGCCCCGGGTGGAGCCGTAGCCGACGATGACGCCGGCCGCGCCGGTGCGCATCAGGTGCAGCGCGGTGCGGTGGTCGAGCACCCCGCCGGCGACCACGGGGACGTCGAGCTCGGAGATGAAGGTCTTCAGGTTCAGCGGCTCACCGTCGCTGGCGACCCGTTCGGCGGAGACGATGGTGCCCTGGATGACCAGCAGGTCGATCCCGGCCTGCAACAGCGCCGGCGTCAGCGCCTGCGCGTTTTGCGGGCTGACCCGCACCGCGGTGGTCACGCCCGCCTCGCGGATGCGCGCGACCGCCGAGCCCAGCAGTTCGGGGTCCAGCGGCGCGGCGTGCAGCTCCTGCAGCAGCCGGATCGCCGCCGACGGTTCCGGCTCCTTCTCGGCGGCCTCGAGCAGCTGCGCGATCTTGGCCTCGACGTCGGCGTGCCGGCCGATCAGCCCCTCGCCGTTGAGCACGCCCAGCCCGCCGAGGCGGCCCAGCTCGATGGCGAATTCCGGCGACACCAGCGCGTCGGTCGGATGCGCGATGACCGGGATCTCGAACCGGTAGGCGTCCAGCTGCCACGCGGTCGACACGTCCTGNCCCGCCACGCCCGGCTCCGCCGCGCTTGCGATCGCCGCAAGGTCGATGGCGGCGACCCGCCACGCCCGGCTCCGCCGCGCTTGCGATCGCCGCTAGGGCGTTTCGTCCGGTGCCACCGAGGACGGCGTGGACGAGTGACCGTGATGATGCCGGTGCCGACCCGAGGACGGACTCGTCGATGGAGTCGCCGTGGGGCTGGCCGGGCTCGTTGATGCGCTCGGGGTCGGAGCCGTCGTGCCGGCCACCGTCGGCGGTGTGGTCGTCGGACTGGGCGAGACCGGCGACGTCGACGAAGCGGCCGGCGCCTTGGGTTTTGGCGCGGCGGGCGGCACCGTCGCGTTCGGGTTGCGCGATTCCACGCGGGTGTTGAGCAGGTTCACCTCGTCCAGCAGGTCGTTCCTGCTGGTCCCGTCGTTCATGGCTTGGACGGTGCTGCTGACCTGGGCCAGCTGATTCTGCGCCTGCGTCCACTGACCCTGGTCGATCATTTGCTGAACCTTCGCCAGTTCGGCCTTGGCGGACAGCTCGATCTGGCTGTCTTTGACCCTGGGCTGGNCGCGGTGGTCACGCCCGCCTCGCGGATGCGCGCGACCGCCGAGCCCAGCAGTTCGGGGTCCAGCGGCGCGGCGTGCAGCTCCTGCAGCAGCCGGATCGCCGCCGACGGTTCCGGCTCCTTCTCGGCGGCCTCGAGCAGCTGCGCGATCTTGGCCTCGACGTCGGCGTGCCGGCCGATCAGCCCCTCGCCGTTGAGCACGCCCAGCCCGCCGAGGCGGCCCAGCTCGATGGCGAATTCCGGCGACACCAGCGCGTCGGTCGGATGCGCGATGACCGGGATCTCGAACCGGTAGGCGTCCAGCTGCCACGCGGTCGACACGTCCTGCGACGAGCGGGTGCGCCGCGACGGCACGATGCTGATCTCGGACAGTTCATAGGTGCGGCGGGCGGCGCGGCCCATCCCGATCTCGACCATGGCCAGTTCGCTGTTCACCGCGCGAAGTAGTTGGGCGCTTCGACGGTCATGGCGACGTCGTGCGGGTGGCTCTCGCGCAGGCCAGCCGCCGTGATCCGGACGAACTGCGCCTGTTGCAGTGCCTCGATGGTGGGCGAGCCGGTGTATCCCATCGCGGCGCGCAGGCCGCCGGTGAGCTGGTGGATCACCGACGACAGCGGCCCGCGGAACGGAACCCTGCCCTCGATGCCCTCGGGCACCAGCTTGTCCTCGGAGAGGGCGTCGTCGGCAAAATAGCGGTCCTTGGAGTAGGACTTGCCCGATCCTCCGGAGCCGCGTCCCGCCATGGCGCCCAGCGACCCCATGCCGCGGTAGCTCTTGAACTGTTTGCCGTTGACGAAGATCAACTCGCCGGGCGCCTCGGCGGTGCCGGCCAGCAGCGAGCCGAGCATCGCCGTCGACGCGCCGGCGGCCAGCGCCTTGGCGATGTCGCCGGAGTACTGCAGCCCGCCATCGGCGATCACCGGCACGCCCGCCGGCCGGCACACCGCAACGGCCTCCAGAATCGCCGTGATCTGTGGCGCGCCGACGCCGGCCACCACGCGCGTCGTGCAGATCGATCCCGGTCCCACACCGACCTTGACCGCGTCGGCGCCGGCGTCGATGAGCGCCGCGGCCGCCGCCCGGGTGGCGACGTTGCCGCCGATCACCTCGACCTTCTCGCCGACCTCGGCCTTGAGCTTGCCGACCATGTCGAGCACCAGCCGGTTGTGCGCGTGCGCGGTGTCGACGATCAGCACGTCGACCCCGGCGTCGACCAGCATCATCGCGCGCACCCAGGCGTCCCCGCCGACGCCGACGGCGGCGCCGACCAACAGCCGGCCGTCGCTGTCCTTGGTGGCCAGCGGGTGTTGCTCGGTCTTGACGAAGTCCTTGACGGTGATCAGGCCGGTCAGCCGGCCGTGGCCGTCGACGACGGGCAGCTTCTCGATCTTGTTGCGCCGCAACAGACCCAGCGCCGCGTCGGCGCTGACGCCCTCCTGGGCGGTGATCAGCGGGGACTTCGTCATGACCTCCGCGACCTGCTTGGTCTGGTCCACCTCGAACCGCATGTCCCGGTTGGTGATGATGCCGACCAGCGAGCCGGAGTCGTCGACCACCGGCAGCCCGGAGATCCGGAAGCGGGCGCACAACGCGTCGACCTGAGCCAGCGTGTTGTCGGGCCGGCAGGTGACCGGGTCGGTGACCATGCCGGCCTCCGAGCGCTTCACCATCTCGACCTGCCCGGCCTGTTCGGCGACCGGCAGGTTGCGGTGCAGCACGCCCATGCCGCCGGCCCGGGCCATCGCGATGGCCATCCGCGACTCGGTGACGGTGTCCATCGCCGAACTGACCAGGGGCACCTTGAGCCGAATCTTCCTGGTGAGCTGGCTGGAGGTGTCCGCGGTGGCGGGGACCACGTCGGAGGCCGCGGGCAGCAGCAAGACGTCGTCGAAGGTCAGGCCGAGCATCGCGATCTTGTACGGGTTGTCGCCCCCCGTCGGCACGGGTTCGTCGGCCAGCCCCGCGAGATGCGGGTCGCGCACGTACGGGCCGACAACCAGGTCGGAGCTGTCTTCTAAGTGGGACATGCCACGGGTCATCGGGAGGCCCTCCATACGCGCGCGGAGTGAGAAGCCCATCCTATCGGCTCCCGGGGCCCCCGGACCCGCTTGCCCGGGCGTGCCGCGGACGCCGGATGGCGGGCATGTCCCTGCTGGCGCTATGACGGCCCCCCTGCGTAGGCTAGGGGCGTGCGTGACCACCTCCCGCCGGGTTTGCCGCCCGACCCGTTCGCCGACGACCCCTGCGATCCGTCGGCGGCGCTCGAGGCCGTCGAGCCGGGGCAACCGCTGGATCAGCAGGAGCGGATGGCGGTCGAGGCCGACCTGGCCGATCTGGCCGTGTACGAGGCCCTGTTGGCGCACAAGGGCATTCGCGGGCTGGTGGTGTGCTGCGACGAGTGTCAGCAGGACCACTACCACGACTGGGACATGTTGCGGGCCAACCTGCTGCAGCTGCTCATCGACGGCACGGTCCGCCCGCACGAGCCCGCCTACGACCCCGAACCCGACTCCTACGTCACGTGGGACTACTGCCGGGGATACGCGGACGCCTCGCTCAACGAAGCGACGTCGTCAGACGCGGACGGGTTCCACCGCCGCTAGTCGGATGGCGGCGACCCGCCACGCCCGGCTCCGCCGCGCTTGCGATCGCCGCTAGGGCGTTTCGTCCGGTGCCACCGAGGACGGCGTGGACGAGTGACCGTGATGATGCCGGTGCCGACCCGAGGACGGACTCGTCGATGGAGTCGCCGTGGGGCTGGCCGGGCTCGTTGATGCGCTCGGGGTCGGAGCCGTCGTGCCGGCCACCGTCGGCGGTGTGGTCGTCGGACTGGGCGAGACCGGCGACGTCGACGAAGCGGCCGGCGCCTTGGGTTTTGGCGCGGCGGGCGGCACCGTCGCGTTCGGGTTGCGCGATTCCACGCGGGTGTTGAGCAGGTTCACCTCGTCCAGCAGGTCGTTCCTGCTGGTCCCGTCGTTCATGGCTTGGACGGTGCTGCTGACCTGGGCCAGCTGATTCTGCGCCTGCGTCCACTGACCCTGGTCGATCATTTGCTGAACCTTCGCCAGTTCGGCCTTGGCGGACAGCTCGATCTGGCTGTCTTTGACCCTGGGCTGGTCGAAGAACATCGCGTGCAACCCGTATAGCGCGTCCCCGGGGCGGGCCTCGACAACCATGGCGCCAAACCCGCTCAGCGCCAGCAGCGTTGCGGCGACCGACCCGATCGTCGCCAGGCCGCGGCGCGCGCGCTTGCGCTCGGCGAGCCCGGTGTGCAGCGCCTCGATCGCCTCCTCCGGCGACACCAGCGCGCTGGCCGGCGGCCAGCGCAGGTCGTCGCGCCAGTCCTCCAGCAGGACGGCGAGCGCTTCGAAATTGGGGTCGTTGGCGTCGTCCAGGTCGACCGAGCCGCGTTCGGCGAGCGCGTCGAGCAGCAAGTCGGTGCGCGCGAACTCATCCAAGGATTCAGGCATAGTCACCCGCCGCGACGATTTCGGACTTGAGCCGTGACAACGCCCGGTGCTGGGCCACGCGGACCGCTCCGGTGGTGCTGCCGACGGCGGCGGCGGTCTCCTCGGCGGACAGCCCGACGACCACGCGCAGGATCAGGATCTCGCGCTGCTTGGCGGGCAGGATCTCGAGCAATTCGTTCATGCGGCTGACCGAATCGGCCTCGATGGCCCGCTGTTCCGGCCCCGCCTCGGGGGACCAGCGCTCCGGAACGGTTTCGGCGGGATAGGCGCGATCACGGCCGGCCGCCCGGTGGGCATCGGCGATCTTGTGGGCCGCGATGCCGTAGAGGAAAGCCAGGAACGGGCGCCCGCGCTCGCGGTACCGCGGCAGCGCCGTGATGGTGGCCAAACACACCTCCTGAGCCACGTCGTCTGCTGAGAGGCCGCCCCGTTCGACTGTGCCGACGCGCGCCCGGCAATATCGCACGACGATCGGACGGATGGTCTCCAGCACCTCCCGTAGGGCGTTCCGGTCTCCCGCCACGGCCTCCGCAACCACAGCGTCGAGACGTTCCCCTTGAATTGTCATCGACGGCGGTATCTCCAACGTTACGAACGGGACACGTCGCGGGCTAACTGTCGAAATGACAATAACGGGCGGAAGGCCGATTTAAGCGCAACGCCACGCGCCCCCGGCGCGCCGCACCTGGCCTGCGCAGATATCGCGAATTTCGCGCNCGCTCCGGTGGTGCTGCCGACGGCGGCGGCGGTCTCCTCGGCGGACAGCCCGACGACCACGCGCAGGATCAGGATCTCGCGCTGCTTGGCGGGCAGGATCTCGAGCAATTCGTTCATGCGGCTGACCGAATCGGCCTCGATGGCCCGCTGTTCCGGCCCCGCCTCGGGGGACCAGCGCTCCGGAACGGTTTCGGCGGGATAGGCGCGATCACGGCCGGCCGCCCGGTGGGCATCGGCGATCTTGTGGGCCGCGATGCCGTAGAGGAAAGCCAGGAACGGGCGCCCGCGCTCGCGGTACCGCGGCAGCGCCGTGATGGTGGCCAAACACACCTCCTGAGCCACGTCGTCTGCTGAGAGGCCGCCCCGTTCGACTGTGCCGACGCGCGCCCGGCAATATCGCACGACGATCGGACGGATGGTCTCCAGCACCTCCCGTAGGGCGTTCCGGTCTCCCGCCACGGCCTCCGCAACCACAGCGTCGAGACGTTCCCCTTGAATTGTCATCGACGGCGGTATCTCCAACGTTACGAACGGGACACGTCGCGGGCTAACTGTCGAAATGACAATAACGGGCGGAAGGCCGATTTAAGCGCAACGCCACGCGCCCCCGGCGCGCCGCACCTGGCCTGCGCAGATATCGCGAATTTCGCGCAGTTTTTGTGCTGAAAACGTGACACTTTCGATGTCGATCAGCAAGCAAGCCGAGGCCCACCGAAGCGGTGTCAGGCTCAGGCGGCCGGTGGCGTCCAGCGCCGCCTCGGCGACCGCGCGGGCGCGCTCGATGTCACCGGCGCTGCACAGCGCGGCGGCCAGCACCACGTCGCTTTTCACCCGGTGCCGCGCCGACGCCTGGCCCATCGCGTCGGCCAACTCCACCGCCTGCTCGGCGTGCCGCACGGCCGACTCGCCGTCGCCGGAGGCCATCGCCAGCTCGGCGGCCACCCACCCGCGTCGCACCGGCAGCCGGTCGGGGACCGCACCGGGCGCCAGTTCCGCGCGACGCAACAACGTTGCGGCGGCGGCGAACCGGCCGATGCCCAGCGCGTCGGCCGCCAGCCCGACCAGCGCGTCGGCGCGCGCCTCCGGATCGCCGTCGGCCAGCGCCATCGCGCGCCCGTCCCAGGCCCGCGCCAACGTGTGCCAGCCGAGCTGGCGCAGGAACGATCCCTGGGTGCTGTGCGCCAACGACGCCCACCGGCCGTCCGCGACGCTGCGCCGCAGCACCGCAAGGTCGCGGTACGCGCTGCCGTAGCGGCCCTGCCCTCCCGCCGCGACGGCGCGCAACCACAGTTGCTCCGGGCCACTCGCCGCCGGCAACGGCCAGCTTCCGGGCCGACCCCCGAACGCGGCGGCGGCCAGTGTGCGCTGAATCACCGAAGTGTGACGAGTTTCAATCACGGTGATAGTAGTAAACACCTCATGGTGTTCGTGTTACCGAACTGTTAATCACCATCCGCCGCGTACTAATTACTTCCGCCCCCGCCCCAGCCGCTGAGCTGGGATATCTCGGTCGAGCCAACGGCCTGGTAGCACGGTTTTCGGTCACCAAATCGGTGGCAGATGAACGGCGAGTTAAATTTGCTAGAAGGCTTACATATTTTGCCGACCTAAGTGGCTATTGACGGAAATTCGCCCGCGCCCCTAAGTTCTAGGTCTGTCGGGTAGTCATCGGTGACGCCACTCCAAAATCAGTTGCACATCCGCTTTTCGGGCGCTTCGCGACCTGTCCTTCTGGGCGTGCCGTGCAGAGAGGGAACGATCCAATGCCACAGCCTGAGCAGCTACCCGGGCCGAACGCCGACATCTGGAACTGGCAACTGCAAGGCCTGTGCCGCGGTGTCGACTCGTCGATGTTCTTCCACCCCGACGGCGAGCGCGGCCGCGCCCGCATGCAGCGCGAGCAGCGCGCCAAGGAAATGTGCCGGCAATGCCCGGTCATTCAGGAGTGCCGTTCGCACGCGCTGGAAGTCGGTGAGCCCTACGGCGTTTGGGGAGGCCTGTCGGAATCCGAGCGCGACATGCTCCTCAAGGGCGACATCGGCCGCACCCGCGGCATCCGCCGCTCGGCTTGAACGGCCCGAATCAGCTCGCCTCGCCGGTCTCCGCCGTCCACTGCGCGTATTCGTTGCCGGCCGAGAGGTCCCAGAACGTCGCTGTGTGCAGCGAGCCGTCGTCGCCGAACTTGTAGATCTCGATGCTCTGAATCACGGCCGGTTCGCCGTTCACGGTGCCGGAGTTGCGAATGACGGCCGCTCCGGTCGCGCCGCACACCTGGAGCAGATCGATGCCCAGCTTCCAGTCGGCGTTCGGCGAGGCGTCCCACACCTCGCCCATGACCTCCCACCCGCGTTTCACCGGCGTGCCGACGGGGTCCTCCATGGTGACCTCGCCCGGCACGACGCGCTTCCAGTGCGCGAGCCACGCCTCCTTGTCACCGGCGTTCCACAGTTGCACGTGCCGCTCGAGCGCGGCGCGGATCGCCTCGGCCGTGGGTGCTGACATCTCGTCCTCCTAGTGCCCTGGGTCGAGCATTGCGCGCAGCGGCGAGTTTGCATAGGGCGTTAGGCTCGTTTCGACATTCGGTCATCGGGGTAAGTCCGGTCAATGAATAAGGGTTTAGTGTTTGCCGCGGCGGCGCTGACCGCCACCATCGCGCCATTAGCCGCATGCGCAAACCGGAGCGGTAACCAGTCCACCACGTCGTCATCCGGCGCGCCGCCGGGCACCGAGCGGATGACCACGCAGGTGAAGAGCGCCGACGGGACTCAGGTCGCCAACGCCACGTTCGACTTCGCCAACGGGTACGCGACGGTGACCGTGGAGGCCGGCCCCAACCAGGTCCTGAGCCCCGGTTTCCACGGGCTCCAGGTCCACGCGGTGGGCAGGTGCGAGGGCGACTTCAACTCCGCGGGCAGCGTCTATCAGGCCCCGGGCCACACCAGTTACCCCGCCAGCGGCGACTTGACGGCGCTGCAGGTGCGCTCCGACGGGTCGGCGAAACTCGTCACCACAACCAACTCGTTCACGGCAGCGGACCTGAGAAACAGCTCCGGTACCGCACTGGTCATCCACCAGGACGCGGACAACCTCGGCAACGCCCCCACCGGCGAGTCGAGCAAGCGCATTGCCTGCGGTGTGATCGCCGCGGCGACCGCGACGACGACCTCGTCGACCAAGGAGACGACGAGCGTCACCACGGTCACGACCACGACCGCCGTGCCACCGCCGTCCACGAGCACGAGCACCAGCACCGTCACGGTCACCAGCACCCCGACGGTCACCATCGCGCCGAGCTATACCGTGACGACACCNCCGTGGCCAGCGCCGCCGTGGCCGGATCGGCGGCGACGGTGGCGAGTACCGCCGTGGCCGGATCGATCGCCACGGTCGGCAGCGCGGCCATCGCCGGCAGCATCGCGTGTGTGGCGTGCGCCTTCTGCAAGCGCTGTGTCGCGTGCCTGGGCTGCTTCGGCTGCACGAATTGCGTCGGGTGCGTGGGTTGCTACAACTGCTCGGGCCTGCGCTTTGCCGCCGGGCTTCGCGACGTGCACGTCTGAGACGCGTTGGCGCGTCAGAGGTTCGTCGGCTCGTCCAGCGTGCCCGGTTCGCGCGGCGCGCGACCGGTGAGCAGCTCATGCATCTTGGTGGCGTCCCGCGCGGCGGCGACAGCGGCCCGCACGTGCCACTCGTCGCCGTCCGTCGTGTAGGCAACCATCTGCCGGGCGGCAAAGCTGTAGAGCGACTGGATCATCGGCAGGTTCCTCTTACCGGCCACGTCGGCGATCCACAAGTAGCTCGAGGCCTGCCGGAGCGCTTCGGCCGACTGCGGTTCGGGGACCACAACACACACGCTCGCACAGGGCCGCCGCGGGTAGCCCAGCCGCCGCGCGGCTCATACACCTCTCATATTTTTCCGTGATCGGCGAAGGACAGGGCGGGCGCGGCCCGGCGCCCCTACTTGTGCTGACATGCAGACGGCGCTGTTCACGCTCGGATTGGTCCTGTTCCTGGTGGTGCTCGGCCTGCTCTGGCCACACCTCCACTTGCCCTACGCCTGGGGAGTGACGGCGGTCGCGCTGATCGTCTACGCCGCGTACGCGAACTGGTTGGCGACCCTGCTCGCCGCGGCGTGGGGCGCCGGCCGCAAACTCGCGCCGATCGCCGCGACCGACCACGTGGCCTCGGCGGGAAAGGAAGCGTTCGTCAGCGTCCTGTTGGTGTCCCTCGCGGTGTCGATCATGGTCGGCGTGGTCATCGTCATCGTCGGGCTCTGACGACAGCCCTTTAGCTCGCGCCCGCCGCGATCACCTCATCCACCTCGAGGGCCCGGTCGGTCATCTCGGCGTGCGCCTTGTCCAGCGCCTCGGCCTGGTCCTCGTCGGCCTTCATCAGCGCCTCGATGTCGAAGCCGGCCATGTCGTGGACGCCCATGTCCCGGAAGGCCTTCTGCACCTTGTCGCCCCACAACCCGATGTCCTTGACGATCGGCACGATGCGGCTGAACAGGTGCGAGCGGAACTGGATCATCAGCGGCGACGTGTCGACCCACTCGGCGCACGCTTTCACATCGAGGCCGAGCGTCTCGAAAACCTCCTCGGCGCGGAACCGGTCACGCATCAGGTAGCAGGCGTCTACGACGAACTCTTCGCGCTCGTCCCGTTCGGCTTCGGTCAGCGCGGAGTAGTAGTCCTTCAGCGAGATTCGTCCGAAGGCGACGTGCCGGGCCTCGTCCTGCATGACGTAGGCCAGCAGTTGCTTGGCCAGCGAGTCGGGAGCCGCCATGTCACGCAGCACCCCGAAGGCGGCGAGCGCCAGCCCTTCGATGAGCACCTGCATGCCGAGGTAGGGCATGTCCCAGCGCGAGTCGCGCAGGGTGTCGTCCAGCAGCGCGGTCAGGTGCGTGTTGATCGGGTAGACCAGGCCGACCTTCTCCTGCAGGAACCGCGAGAACGCCTCGACGTGCCGGGCCTCGTCCATGGTCTGGGTGGCCGCGTAGAACTTGGCGTCCAGGTCCGGGACCACCTCGACGATCTTCGCGGCACACACCATCGCCCCCTGCTCCCCGTGCAGGAACTGCGAGAACTGCCAGGCCTGGGAATGCAGGCGCATCTCGGCCCGACGTGCGTCGTCGGCCGCCTCCCACATCGGGCTGCCGAACAGCGGATGGAATTCGTCGGGCAGCCCGACCGGGTTCGTCGGGTCGACGTCTTGGGCCCAGTCGATGCGCGACTGGGCGTCCCACTGCTTGTCCTTTCCCTTTTGGTACAGGGAAAGGAGCCGGGCGCGGCCGTCGTCGTATTCCCACGTGAAGCGCGCGTCGCCGACGCTGGGCACCTCCCACGAGTACGGCGCGGGCACCTGCGTGTATTTGTCCCTCGTGGTCATGAACGGCCGCCTTCCTGCCACCTGTGACCAGTGGTCATATGACCAGTATCACACTGCACCCGGGTGCGGCGGCGCGTCAACCCCGACACACGAGGCATCGTGCCCAGCAAACAGTCAGGTGCCCGCCAGGCGGCCGACGATGGGAGCAAGGCTCTGTGGCGCGGACCCGTAGGGCACGACGAAGTAGTTGAATCCGAGTTCGTCGCGCACACGGGTCAGTTTTCGACACACCTCGTCAAGCGTCCCGATCGCCACGACCGGCGAGTCGAGCAATGTCTGCAGCTTGACGTCGACGTCGCCGACCTCGCCGCCATATCGTGAGACGGTGGTGGTCAGGAAGTTGAGGAACTCCTTGGCCGTCTTCTCGACGTCGTCGGTGATCGCGACGAACACGAGCATCAGCGACAGCTCGATCTCGCGGAACCGGTCCCCGGCCGCCGCCGCGAGCCACTCCACGCGTTGCTCGAAGGCCTCAACGCGGAAGCTGGACAAGTCGTCGACGATGGCTCCCTTGGTACCGAATGAAGCGCCGAGAACCTGCACGACGTCGGCGCGCCTGGCCGCCATCGACAGGATCTTGCGGCCACCGCCGCCGATCATGATCGGCGGGCCGCCGGGCTGCGTGGGCTTGGGCGTACCGTCGAGTCCGGTCACCGAATAATGTCGGCCGGCGAAGTTGCATGGGCCATCCGAAAACAAACGCCGGAGAATGTCGACATTCTCTTCGAGACGCTCGATTCGCTCGCCGGCGGAACGGAACGGGATGCCCGACTGGTCGTAGTCGGCGCGGACCCACCCCGCACCAAGTCCCAGCTCGAGCCTGCCGCCGGAAAGCACGTCAAGAGTGGCGAGTTCCTTTGCGAGAACGGCCGGGTGACGCAAGTCCTGGTTGAGCACCGCGGTCGCGATCCGAATGTCCGAAGTGGCGGCCGCCATCGCCTGTAGGCCGAGCAGCGGCGCGACCGTCGAGTTGAGGTGATCGTTGAGCGCGATGCTCGAAAAGCCGTGCCGTTCGGCGGATATCGCCGTCTCGACGAGCGCGTCCGCCGAGCCACCCGAGGCGATGAGTCCGAACCGGATGGCTCGCTTTGAGCGGCCGGTCATTCGGCCGCAGTCTTCGCCGTACTCCACCAATAAGCGATGAATGGTTCCATGCTGCGACTGACGAGTTCGATGCGAGGGCCAGCGGAGCCCTTGGCGTACGCCCACAGCAGGTCGCCCGAGCCGTCCGGGTTGTAGGATTTCACCTCGACAGTCAGACCGTTGGATTCCAATGTGGCCAAATCGGATTCGACATCGTCGGACCAATAGCCGATGTGATGCACCCCCGAGTCCGCGGGAGTCCACACGGTGCCGGGAACGGTCTGCAGCAACTCCAGCCTGGGTTCGGCGCCCGAGTAGACCATCTTCATCGGGATGGTCACATCACCGGCGGGGGTGACCGCTTCCTGGTCGACGCTGACCACGTCCGTCCAGGTGTAGCCCGCCACCTTTGCGAGCCACTCCATCGTCGCCTCCAGGTCGTCGACCACGATCCCCGTGTGATAAAGGTTTTCGGCTTTCATTGGTCTCCCTCGACCCCTTCTTCTTTCAAGGCGCTTTTGATCTCCTGTTCCAGCCATTGCACTTCGCTGTGATTCTCCCTACCGCTCGCGACCAAAAGCTGTTCTAACGCTTGATGTTTCACCTGCAATGCGTCGGGATCGGCCGGCGCGTGGGCCAGGACGACGTCGGTGAGGTGTAGCGCCTGAAGGGGGCGGCCGCCTTTGGCATGGGCAGCGGCCCGCTCGGTGAGCCGGGTGGTGCCGCCGACGAGGTCCACGACATCCGACCAGACGGATGACGGTGGCACGTCATAAAGTTCGGTGGTGGATTCGTAGCGGAACCAGCCCGCGTGCTCCTCCCAGATCGCCCGGACGTTCCAGGAGACCTTGCCGTGCATCTGCGGAAGCTCGAGTTCCGGCGGGGGTGTGATGTCACGCATCAGGGTCCACAGGTCGGCGCCGGAGTTCATGCCGTCGATGGTGCGATCGCGAAGGTAGGCCGTCGCGTCGCGCACCTTTGTCAGCGTTGTCAGGATCTGGTCGGCGCCGCGGAACACGTCATGGCCGTTGATGAGCGTTTCGGGGCGAAGCCCGATCACCCGGTCCAGGGAGCGGACGAACGCCATCGCGCTGCGAATCTTGTCGCCGCGCAGGGTGTACAGGTTGGGCACGTGGCCGAAGAACGGCCCCATCAGGTTGCCGATGAACACGGTGCGGTGTTCGGGCATCCACACCACGAGCGCGTCGGTGGTCTCCCCGCCCGGCGCGGAATACAGCTCGAAGTGCCGGCCACCGAGTTCGAACGCGTGGGTGTCGAGGAACGAATCGGTCAGCACCGGCTCGGGCGGCAGCGTCGCCGCCGCGGTTTCCACGTCCATGAAGGCCCCCCACAGCTTCATGATCCGACGCACATAGAAGGGGTGCAGGTGGCGCCAGTACTCGCGCACATCCGGATGGTTGGCCTGGGCGATCGTTTGGACGCCGGGCCGGTGGAACTGGCTCCATCCGCCGACGTGATCGGGGTGACCCTGAGTGAACGTGATCATCCGCAAGGGAGCCTCGGTTACCCGTGCGAATCGGGCGTCGATCTCGGCAGCCTCGAATTCGGTTCCTGTGTTGATGAGCAGGTCGCCGTCGGGCGTTGTCACCAGGTAGCTATTGGCGATGTTCCTGGACATGAAGATGCCGTCACCGAGGTCGACGGCGTCGCGGTCTCCCTCTCCCTGTTTGACCAGTTCGTCGAGCGACGGCGCCATTCTGAAACCTCCCGGATGGTTCGCCGACAAACCTAACATTTGTTCTCTACGGACGTATAGGATCTCTGGCGTGACCGTGGACGAGCTCGCCAGCCGCGCCTGCGAACGGGCCGGCCTCGACGATTTCGGCGGCGACTCCTGGCGTGAGGGCCTGGACCTGTTGGTCGAATCTTGCGAGTCCGCGCCGGGTGTGCACCCCGGGGGGCGCGAGTTCGTCTACGGCCAGTTCGTCGACGCACTGTGGAACCGGCTGCGCGTGGTCGACTATGTCAACCGCTGGCCCGAAGTTCTCGAGGAGCGACTCGAACGCCCACTGGTCATCCTGGGGCTGCCACGCACGGGCACATCGCTGGCCAGCTATCTTTTGGACCAGGATCCATCCCGGCGCTCGCTTTTGACGTGGGAGGCGGAGGACTCGGTGCCCCCGCCGACCCGGGACACGCTGCGCACCGATCCGCGCTGCCTGAAAAAGAAGGCCAAACTCGAGGTGCTCGCCGAGGGGCTCAAGGCGGCCAACATTCCGCTCGTGCACTGGGACGAGGCCGACGGGCCGACAGAGTGCGTTTTCGTCCAGAACCAAGATTTCAAGGCCTACCTGTGGGAAGCGTTCATGCCCACTCCCGCATACGCCGAGTGGTTGCTGCGGACCGACATGTCGAGCGCCTACGCCTACGAGCGAATGGTCTTGCAGGTGTTGCAGTCTCGCGCGCCCGGCACCTGGTCGCTCAAAATGCCCTCGCACGCGGTGCACATCGAGACCCTGCTGGCGACCTATCCCGACGTGCGGATCGTGTGGGCGCACCGTGATCCCTTCAAGGCCACCGCGTCGTTCCTGCGGCTGAATTATCTGTCTCGCGCGGCGACGGGGGCCGACATCGACGTCGCCGTGACCGTATCGAATGTGCTGTGCCAGTTGGCCGCACATGTCGATCGCCCGCTGGCGACGAGGCGCCGGATCGGTGACGATCGATTCTTCGACCTGCACTACGCCGACCTTATGCGCGACCCGGTCGCGGTGATGCGGGCACTGTACGACTGGGCCGATGACGTCCTGACCGCGTCGACCGAGCAGGCGATGCTCGACTGGCTCGGCGCCCATCCGCAGGACCGCCACGGGTCCGCACCGTACTCGCTGGAAGGGTCGGGCGTAACCCGCGCCGAGCTGGAACCGCTCTTCGACGAATACCTGTCGGTGTTCGACGTCGAGCTGGAGGGAGACACGTCATGAAGGCGGCCATGACGACCGACGATCACGGGTTCGAGATCGTCGACCTTCCCGAACCCGCCCCCGAACCCGATCAATTGGTCATCCGCGTCGCGGCGTGCGGCGTATGCGGGTCCGACATCAAGGCCCAGCCCTTCGCACCCGCCGGCATGGTGATGGGCCACGAACTCGGCGGCGACATTGTGGCGGTCGGCTCCGGTGCCGACGGCTGGCGGGAAGGCACCAACGTCGCTGTGCTGCCGGTCATTTCGTGTGGGTCGTGCGCATACTGTCACGCGGGTCTGGTGGCGCACTGCCCGCAGGCAAGCTACATCGGGATGGGCCCGGCGGGCGGGTTCGCCGAATATGCGGCCGTTCCCGCGCGCCACTGTTTCGCGGTCCCCCCGCAAGTGCCCGCCGCCCATTCGGCGCTGGTGGAACCGTTCGCCGTCGGGTTGCACGGCGTGCACAGCGCCGAGATCCGGCCGGGCGACGACGTGCTCATCGTCGGTGCGGGCGGGGTCGGGTTGACCACCCTGGTGTGGGCGCTACGCAAGGGCGCCGGGCGCGTCACGGTGGCCGATCCCGATCCGCAGCGACGCACCTCGGCGACTTCGATGGGCGCCACGGATGTGCTCGCGTCCGGATGCGAGGCCGACGACGGGGCGTACGAAGCCGTCGTCGAATGCGTCGGGCGTCCGGACCTCGTGCGCGCCTGCCAGCCCGCGCTGCGTCCGCGGGGCCGCCTCGTCGTTTCCGGCGCGTGCGCCGAGCCGACCACCATCGAGCCCGTCACGGCGCTGCTCAAGGAACTCACCGTCCGGTACTCGGTCGCCTATTCGACGGACGAATTCCGCGAAGTCATCGTCGCTTTCGGTGACGGCGACATCGACCCGGCACCCACGCTCGGGCCGACATTCGGACTGGATCACATCGCCGACGCCTTCGCCGCCGTCCGCGAGGCGCGGGTGCAAGGCCGGGTTTCGGTGACGCCGTGACCGCGACCATCGGGGACGAGCCGGACCTTCCCGTCATCCCACGACCGCGTTTCGCGGCCTGCCCGCTGGCGCCTCCGCCGGAGTTCGCCGAATGGCGGGAATCGGCGGGCCTACGACGCGCGATGTGGCAGGGCCGCCCCACCTGGGTGGTCAGTCGCTACAAGGACATCCGATCGTCGCTGGTCGATCCCCGCCTCAGCGCGGAGACGATCAAGACGCGGCTGCGGGCGGCGGGCGTCACGGGCGAGATGCCGGTGATCTTCGCCCGAATCGACGACCCGGAGCATAATCGCCTGCGCCGCATGATGGCTCGCGATTTCACCTGGAGACGCGCAGAGGCGATTCGGCCCCAGATCCAGGAGCTGGTCGACCGCTTCCTCGACGCGATGACCGAGCACGGGCCGCCGGCAGACCTCGTGCGGGAGTTCGCGTTGCCGGTGCCGTCGTTGGTCATCTCCCTTTTGCTGGGCGTGCCCTACAGCGATCATGAGTTCTTCCAGCATCACAGCACGGTCGGACTCGATGCCAGATCATCCGAGGAGCAGAAGGCGGCGGCCATCGGCGCGCTCTTTGCCTACATGTTCGATCTTGTGGGACGCAAAGAGCGTGAGCCGGGCGACGACTTGATCAGCCGACTCATCACCGACCACGTCGCCTCAGGCGAACTGAGCCGCGAGACCGCGGCCATGAACGGCTTGATCCTGCTGCAGGCCGGTCACGAAACGACGGCGAGCATGATCGCGCTGGGAACCGTTGCACTGCTGCAGCATCCGGACGTCTTCGAGCTGCTCGGCCGGACCGATGACGCGACAGTCATCGCCAACGTCGTCGAGGAGCTGATGCGGTACCTCACGATCGTGCACAGCCAGGTGGATCGCGTGGCGACCGAGGACCTCAGCATCGGTGGCGAGCTGATCCGCGCCGGCGAATTCCTCTTGATGAACCTGCCCGCGGCGAACTGGGACCCCGAGTTCGTTGACAACCCCGCGAGCCTCGACGCCGGGCGAAACACCCGTGGCCACTTGGGCTTTGGCTTCGGTGTCCACCAATGCATCGGGCAGCACCTCGCCCGGGTCGAAATGCAGGTCACCCTTTCCAGGCTGGTCCGCCGGCTGCCGGGGCTGGCGCTGGCGGTTCCGGCCGACGACTTGCGATTTCAGAACGAGCAGGAAATCTATGGAATCGAGGAACTGCCGATCACCTGGTGACCCCGTGATCGGCGGCCACCCCGGCGATCACGGAGTGCAGGTATTTTTCCAGGCTCTTGGCGCTGTCCATGTCGGTCAAGCCGTAGGCCAGCCGGAACAGGAATCCCCCGAGAAAAGTGACCACGGCAAATGCCTCCTCCCTGATCAGTTCCCGATCGGGCGGCGCGCCGACCGGCTGGACCTGCGCGACGGCCGCCTCGCTGATGGCGACGAACCGATCCATCAGGCCGTCGAACACCTCGCCGAGTTCGGGGTCTCGGGAGGCGATCATCATGAGCTCGAACCGCGCCCGAGCCCGCGAACGCTCCGGCTCGACGGCGGTGCGCATCGCCTGCGTGGCGAGCGTTGACAGCAGGGAATCGACCTCGCCGTCGCCGGTCGCGCTGAGCGCCGCCGTGAAATCGGCGACGTCGAGCTCGATCACCCGCTCCATCGCGCCCCGAAGCAACGCGGCCCTGGTCTGGTAGTAGAAGGACGTCGTTCCGTCGGGAAACCCCGCGTGCCGGTCGACGCGGAGGTGGGTCAGCCCGCGCGCGCCGCCCGCCGCCAATAGTTCGATCGCCGCGTCGCACAGGTGACGACGCCGCTGCTCGGCTTTGGGTCTTCGTGTCATCGCAGTCGGGACAGTCTATCGGTGTCCAATCGGAGTCCAGGCAACGGAACACACAACGGCCGGGGCGGCGATCAGGCCGGATTCCTTACGGCACAGTATCCCGATCGGTTTCTCCCATCGTCACGATGGGCGGCCAATTCCAATGTGTCCTGGTTGAAATCGGCCAACAGAACGGTCTTGCCCGCCCCAGGACGCGGACTCCGATGACGAAAAACACTTCAGAAGTCATGACTTGATCTCGTTCTCGTGCATCGAGGGGCGTTCGAGCGGCGGTGGCCGAGCCGGGCCGGGTGTCATGTAAAGGGTGATCGCCTCGCGGAGGCCGGCGAGGGCGTCGTCGATGTCGAGGTGCGACCCGAAACTACGCTCGGCGTAGAGACCCCGAAGCGCTGCGGGCAGCAATGCGCTGACTTGGCGCGCGTGACGCGGGTCGACGGCGATTCCATCGAAGAATTCACGAAATTGCCTGAACCAGTTGTCTTCCAGCGCATCGAGGGCCGCCGCAGTGCGGGGATGGCTCCGTTCGAGTTCGATGCGGTCTTTAGCAAGCGCTGCTCGGAGGTTGGTCACGACGGCGTTGTACGGCGAGTCGAACGCCTTCCACAACAGAGCGATGACTTCGGCGACCCGCCCATCGACCGACCCGGCCGACGGGCGGCCCCAGACACGCGGGCCCGCGGTGTCGAGTATGTGCAAAATCGTGGCGGCCCAGAATCCGTCGGCGTCGCCGAACTGGTATTGGACAGTTCCCCACGTGACGTCTGCTTCTTTGGCGATCAATTTGACGCTGACCGCCTCGGGGCCACCGCTGGCCAGGAGGCGCAGCGCGACATCGAGGACATGCTTACGTGACGCCTCGCCGCGCCGGTTGGCGCGTCGACCAGCCTTGAGCTTGCCTTGAGGTGTCGTCATGTGCTGATCGTAGGAAGGGGTTGTGGTTCTCATTAAGATAATTATGATACATCTGTGGACGGCGCTCGCCTACTAGCGACTGCTGTTGTGCTACAGACAGGAGCTGCTGCGCCCAACTCACAAATTTTAGTGGCTTAATTGAGGAGGCCTCGATGATTAGCAACGCCCGGCGGTGGGTGATCGATGGGTCGAACCGGTTCCCCACGACAAACAAGACACCCCATGCCTGTTGCACTCAACGATGACCAACGCGCACTCGCGCAGACCGTCGCCGGCTTCGCCGAGCGCCACGGCCCCGCGAGTCCACCCGCAAGGGCACGGCCCACCACAAAGCCGGTGAGCTGCCCACCCACTGGCTGGAGTTGATCAGCCTCGGGTTGCACGCCGTGCACCTTCCCGAGGAGGTGGGCAGTCAGGACGGCTGCGTCGAGGACATCGCGGTGGTCATCGGTGAGGCCGGCCGCGCCTTGCTTCCCGGCCTACTGTTACCGACGGTGTGCGCCAGCACGGTGGTGTCGACCGCGGAGCCCGATGACGCCGCCATCGGTGTCCTCAAGCGTTTGGTCGCTGGAGCGACCGCCACCGTGCTTGGCCCCCAAACGTCACTGTCGATCAGTGAGCATGCCGGCCGGACGAGGCTTGACGGTGAAAGCGCCGCGACACTCGGTGGAGCATCTGCCGAGCTGTTCGTGGTGTCCGCCCAGACTGCGAATGGCGCAGACGGCACGCCGCGGTGGCTCGTGGTCGATCGGCAAACCGCTGGCATCGACGTCGCTGTCGAGGACGGCGTCGATCTCGGACGCGACCTGGCGGTGGTTCGGTTCTGCGACGTCGATGTCACAGCGGCCGTGCGTCTGGGCGGCGTCGACGCCGATAAAGCCGCCGACATCATCGTGGCGATGATGGCCGTGGAGGCTGCCGGGATCATTGCCTGGTGCTCTGACGCTGCGACCGAGTTCGTCAAAACACGCAACCAATTCGGCAGACCAATCGGGGCATTTCAAGCTGTCCAGCACCGGGCGGCGCAACTGCGCATCACCAGCGAGCTGGCCACGGCCGCGGCCTGGGACGGCATGCGGGGGCTCGCCGACACCGCGACACAACGCAGTCACGCGGTGGCGGGGCCGCCATCACTGCCCTGGGCCGAGCCGTGCACGCGGCGGTGGAATGCCTTGCGCTGCATGGGGACATCGGTTTCACCTGGGAACACGATGTGCACCTGTACTGACGGCGGGCGGCGCTGGCCGCGCTGGCCGGAGCGGTCGAGACATGGGAGGCACGCCTCGGCGAGGCCGCCGTCGACGAACCGCGGAACTTTACCCTGGCTCTGCCCGACGCCGCGGCAGACTTTCGGCGCCATGTTGCCGGGGTGCTCGACCAGGCCGCGACCCTGTCAAATCCGCAGCCGTCGCCGATGGGAAACAACGATGCGGTCAACACCGCTCCGCGTCGCGTCCTGCTCGCCGAGCACGGACTGGTCGCCCCGGCGTGGCCGCGCCCGTGGGGGCTTGATGCCGGCCCGCTGCAGCAGCTGATCGTGCAGGAGGAGTTCGACCAACGCGGCCTCGATCAACCGTCGATGGCCATCGGCCAATGGGTGCTGCCGGTGGTGCTCACTCACGGCACACCCGAGCAGATCGAGGCACTCGCGCCACCCACGCTTCGCGGCGAGCTGATCTGGTGTCAGCTCTTCAGTGAACCCGACGCAGGCTCGGATGCGGCGTCGTTGACGTTGCGCGCCACGAAGACCGACGGCGGATGGCTATTGAGCGGCCAGAAGACCTGGACCACCCAAGCCCACCTAGCCGACTGGGGTTTGTGCCTGGCGCGCACCGGAGCCGAGGACCCCAAGCACCCCAAACATCATGGTTTGAGCATGTTCCTGATCGACATGACCAATCCACAGCTGGACGTGCGGCCCATCAAACAAGCCAATGCCGAGGCGGAATTCAACGAAGTCTTCTTCAACGACGCTTTCGTGCCCGATGCGATGCTGCTCGGACAACCGGGCGAGGGCTGGGCGCTCACCATCGACACCCCCGCCCAGGAACGGCTGTTGATCGGTACCTATCGCGACACCGGCAACGAACAACGTATCCGCCGCATTATCTCCGATGGCCACTACGCCGGCACACGCGACGACGCGCTGCGCACCCTGGGCCGCATCAGCGCCCGCGGGGCGGCGATCGCGGCGATGAACCTGCGAGAGACGTTGCGCCGACTGCAGGGCCACAGTCCGGGGCCGGCCACCAGCATCGGAAAGGCCGCCGCCTCGATGCTGCATGTCGATGCGGCGGCGGCCGCATTGAATTTGATCGGCCCGCGCGGTGCCCTTAGCGAAATCGGTTGTGAGCCAGTTTTTCACGAGCTCGACATTCCGACCTGGGTGATCGGCGGAGGCACATTGGAGATCCAGCTGAATACTCTCGCCACCTTCGTGCTTGGGCTGCCCCGACGCTAATGAACCGACACAACCCCAGCATCGACATCGTCGCCGACGGGCTGCACTTGCCCGAGTGCCCCCGCTGGCACGACGAACATCTGTGGTTTTCCGATATGCGCGGCCACACCGTCTACCGCATCGACGACGGCGATGTCTCGGTCGTCCACCGATTCCCAGTCGGGGAGGAACCCGGCGGACTGGGTTGGCTCCCCAACGGGGATCTGCTGGTCGCCGGCATGGCCGAGCGCGTCATCTACCGAATCTCAGGCGGACGCGCCACCGTGCATCCCGACGTGAAACCGCTTGCACCCCACCAGATCAACGACATGATCCTGACCTCCGACGGCATCGCGTTCGTCACGCAGCTCGGCTTCGACCTCGATGCCCCGCAACCCGATCCGCAGCCCACCGTCCTGATCCGCGTGGACCCCGACGGCACCATTCGCACAGCGGCCAACGACCTGATGGTGCCCAACGGCATCGCCGTCGATGACACCGAAGACACCATCGTGGTCGCCGAATCCGGCGCCGCTCGGCTGACCAGCTACACCCATCGCGACGGAGTGCTGTTCGACCGCACCACCGAACCACTGCCCGCCACTACAGCTTTCCCGTTCTGCGCGCGGCACGCCGCAGCGCGACCAACACCCCGGCCACGGTATCGGTGGTGCGCAGCGGAAGCACCAGCGCGGGGCCGGCACGTTGGACGCCGTCGATGGCGAGGTCGAAGTTGTTGAGTCGTCGAGGCGTCCGCTCCACGAAAGCGCGCCCGACGGAAGTGCCGGCGACCGGGATGGCGTGGGTCGAGGTTATTGCAGCGCCCGCGGTTTCCACGATCGTCAGATCGGCCACCTCCGCCGTTGATACGTCGTGGTTGATCGCGACGGCGACTAGTGTGATTTCTGCGCGCGTCAGCTTGAGCGCTTGCCGGGCGATGGGGCGATAGACCGTTGCGGGCATCGGGGCCGAAGAGTAGGTCGGTCCCGACGTCACGCGTCGCTTCACCGCTTTCACAGCAGCCATCCCCACTCCGGATCAATCGGATCGCAGACGGCAACGGTCGGCGCATTCGCGCTGGTCACGTTGCTTGTCACGCTCGGCGCGCGAAGCGGTCATGATGCCTGACGTCCAGTTGATCACCGGCGTGCGAGGGTTCGGGGCCAATGCTTCTCGAGTTAAGCGGCGGACACGGCCTAACTCGTCCCGCACCAGCTGAAATTCTCGGCATGCTCAGGCTACACCCATTCCGACCAACCGGGGATCGGCGCGGAAGCGGGCCTGGTGGCCGGTGACGCAAAGCGACAGCGGCCGCGACCCGATCGGTCTTCATGTCAACGCCGGATGTTGGGCTCGGCGGGCGTCGTCAACCTGGGCAGCCCCGACAGTGCCGGTAATCGCCTGGGAAGGACTGAATTTGAGATGCCCATGCCCGATGGGTGTAGCGTTGTGGGTGCTGAGCCCTTCAGCTGGTGCGGGATGAGTTTGGCCGTGTCCGCCGCTTAACTCGAGGGCATTGGCTCGCAGCCGCACATTCCGATTTCTACCCCGTCGCAGTCAGACAGCCTGCACGATCCGCCCTTGCCCGGTGAGCCGGAGTTTGGAGTAGAACCAACCGTGCCGGTCGTACCGGGAACACGTTGTCGTGCAATGAAAGACCGGCCCGGGACTAAGCCAACCGACGACATGAGCCGACGACCGGTCTTCTTGAACACCCGATAGAACGCTGCGAACGCACCACACAAGCCCCCGACCGAGAGGACACGATGGCGATTACCGACGTTCCAGCCTTCGCCCACCTGACCGACGCCGACATCGAGAATCTCGCCGTCGAGCTGGATGCGATCCGGATGGACATCGAGGATTCCCGTGGCGAGCGCGACGCGCGCTACATCCGTCGCACCATCGCCGCGCAACGCGCCGTCGAGCTCGTCGGACGGCTCACGCTGGCCGCAAGCTCGAGGCGCTCGGTGTGGTGGGCGGGAACGCTGACCCTGGGCCTGGCCAAGATTATCGAGAACATGGAGATCGGCCACAACGTCATGCACGGCCAGTGGAATTGGATGAACGATCCCGAGATCCACTCCACGACATGGGAGTGGGACATGACCGCGGCGTCAAAGCACTGGATGTCCTCCCACAACTTTCAGCACCACAAGTACACCAACATCCTCGGCATGGACGACGATGTGGGCTATTTCATCCTGCGAGTCACACGTGACCAGCCCTGGCAGCGGTTCAACATCGGCAACCTACTGTTCAACGCCGTCCTCGCGCTCGGGTTCGAGTGGGGAATCGGCTTGCAGACAGTCGATTTCGAGAAGCTCTTGAAGGCCGGCCCGGAGCGCGACCGCACCCTTGCGCGGACACGCGAGTTCTCGGTCAAGGCCGGTAGGCAGGTGCTCAAGGACTACGTCGCGTTCCCGGCGCTCACCGCACTGTCGCCGGCGGCGACCTACAAATCGACCCTGAAGGCCAACGTGGTCGCCAACGTGATCCGCAACATCTGGGCCAACGCGGTGATCTTCTGCGGGCATTTCCCCGATGGCGCAGAGAAATTCACCAAGACCGACATGATCGGCGAAACCAAGGGCGAGTGGTATCTGCGCCAGCTGCTGGGCAGCGCGAACTTCGAGGCCGGCCCGGCGATGCGGTTCATGAGCGGCAACCTGTGCCTCCAGATCGAGCACCACCTGTACCCCGATCTGCCCAGCAACCGGTTGCACGAGATCTCGGTGCGGGTGCGCGCGCTGTGCGACAAGTACGATTTGCCCTACACCACGGGCTCGTTCCTGGCGCAGTACGGCAAGACATGGCGCACCATCGCGAAACTGTCGCTGCCGGACCGCTACCTGCGGGACACCGCCGACGACGCTCCGGAGACCCGCAGCGAGCGGATGTTCACCGAACTGGGGCCCGATTTCGCCGGGACGGACCCGGCGACAGGCCGCCGCCACGGGCTCAAGACGGCGATCGCCGCGTCACGACGCGTGCGTCGGCGAGCACCCTGACCAGGGCGGCATCGATCAGTCCGGCGCCAGAAGACAGCCGCGATTTACTGGCCGGTAACCTACGGGACCGTAGGTTAGGCTATAATCGGCTAACAGCCCGGGGCTATCGATATGGCGCCGCGCAGGCGCGCCCGAACACCGTTGGGGGGAGACCAGTTCACGTGACCGAGATGAACTATCTCGATCTGCACGGTGAGCGCATTGCCTATCGGGACGCGGGGTCGGGTGAGGCGCTGCTGTTGATTCATGGCATGGCGGGCAGTTCGGCGACCTGGCGGGCCGTCATCCCTCAGTTGTCGAAGAGGTATCGGGTGGTGGCACCCGACCTGTTGGGGCACGGCGAATCATCCAAGCCGCGCGGTGACTATTCGCTGGGTGCGTTCGCGGCCTCGCTGCGTGATCTGCTCGACGAACTGGGCATCACCCGCGCGACCGTGGTCGGTCAGTCACTCGGTGGCGGGGTGGCCATGCAGTTCACCTATCAACATCGCGACTATTGCCAGCGACTGGTTCTGATCAGCAGCGGGGGCCTCGGCCCGGACCTGAACTGGATATTGCGGATCCTGTCGGCACCCGGAAGCGAGCTGGTACTGCCAGTGGTCGCGCCGCAGCCCGTGTTGAACGTCGGCAACAAGCTGGGGTCGTGGCTGGCGTCGGCCGGAATCCAGGCCCCACGCGCAGCCGAGATGTGGAGCGCTTATTCCTCGTTGTCGGATCGCCGGACACGGCAGGCGTTCCTGCGTACGTTGCGCTCGGTGGTGGACTACCGCGGTCAGGCGGTCAGCGCGCTCGGCAAGATGCACGTGAGTTATGGATTGCCGACTCTGTTGATTTGGGGCGAACAGGACCGGATCATTCCCGTCGCGCACGGCTACGCCGCGCACGACGCCGTTCCGGGCAGTCGACTCGAGGTGCTCGCCGGTGTCGGGCATTTCCCGCATGTCGAGTCCCCGGCGGCGGTGGTGGACATCCTTGACGACTTCATCGCCACCACCGGGCGACCTGCCCATCTGACGAATCTGAAAGTCTGAGCGACGGTCTTGCGATACACCGACCGCCCATCTGCGGGCGGCTATACAGCTTTACGCCGCGCGGCAGCAACATGACGGTCTGCGCAAAATCCATCACCGGACAAACGATCCCATCGACAACGGCGCCACGGCCCGCTGAACAACAAGGCCGCTTGAGTGCGACATCGCTTCAACGAAACGGTAATCCGCATCGAGCAGCGCAATCAGCCCAGGCGCCCCGGCGCGGCCTGATCGCTGCGCCCGACCTACCCGTCGTCACGCTGCGATCAGCGCGGCGCCCGGGCCCGCTGACGACGACTTCAATGCAGCAGTTGTTGCCAATTGTCAGGGACACGCCCGGCCGGTCCCGGCGTCGGCTGGTCCGGTGGGTGATGTTCTGGGGGCGCTAGCCGCGGGCCGTCATAGAACTGTTGGTCCCGGTAGTCGTAAAACCAATCTTCCCCCGGCTCATAGCTGGCGATCACGGGATGCCCGGTCGTCTTGGCGTGGCCACTGGCGTGCCGGCCCGGCGAGTTGTCACAGCAGCCGACGTGACCGCACTCGGCGCACCGGCGCAGATGAAACCACCAGCCGAGTTGGCGGTCGCACTCCACACACCCTGGGCCGCTGGGCGAGACGGTGGTGTCGATGCCTACGTCACTCACCCACCCATCGAACGCCGAGTTGTGCGGCGGGCGCAATATGCTCGGGCAATCGCCGTAGCGGAAACACCGCCGTGCCGACAGTGAGACATGTCTTCTGATGACACTCGCCGAGGTTCGCTCCGGTCATCCAGCCGACCCTGGACACCGGCACGCAAGCACTGGTCGTCGCCGCGCTGGCCTGGCTGTAACGCGACCAATCTCCCCGGGGCACCAGTGCGGGACGGGCCTGTTCCACCGGATGAGTGCGCGGTCAGCGCGGAGGGCCGAGAATGACCTGTCCGAACTTGTCCGCTCCCTCGGCCATCCGTGCGGGTGAGATTTCGAAACCGTCCGGGCGCGGCGTTGCCTTGTCACGACCGGCGTAGCGGAACATACCTTCGATTCCCGCGGGGGTGTTGACCATGAGCAGATCCGCCTTCTTGGATGTGATGCGATAGGCGTGCGGAATGTTCTTGGGCAAGAAGACGATACCGCCTTCCGAGAGCTCCATCTCCTGGTCGTCGTACCAGAGCAACGCGGTCCCCTTGATCAGCATGAAGACCTCATCCTCACGCGTGTGTTTGTGATACGGGGGTGCTTCGCCTTCGCTGACATCGAAGCGTCCGATCATCAACTGGCCATCAGTGGCCTTACCGTCGAGCAAGATCGCCAGCGTGCCGCCGTCGAGCCATTCCAACTGCTGCTGCTGCTCCGGCTGCGCCAGGTATGCCATGCTCATGCATCGTCTCCATTCGTTATAGGCGAGAGCTACCACGTTGCTCCCGAGTGCATCCGTTGGGCGACTTCGATGTCCGATGCTCGAGAGTATCCATGCGCGCGAGCGTGGATGCATTGCTGTGCTGCGCAAGCTGTGCCCACCGGGGGCCTATGCCTCACAGGATCAGAAACCGAAACACCCCGGCGAAAGGCCGGGGTGTTTCGGTAGTCCAGATGCCGACCGTGGGCCTACGCACGAAAACCGTTGAGTTTTCCTACCTAAGGCCCACGGTCGGGCATCTGTCGCTCAGTGGTGGTGGTGATGACCGTGGCCATGGCCGTGGTCGTGCTCGTCCGCGTCGGCGGGCCGCTCGACGATCGCCGTCTCGGTGGTGAGCACCATCCGGGCCACCGACGCCGCGTTGACGACGGCCGAGCGGGTCACCTTGACCGGGTCGATGACGCCGGCGCCGAGCAGGTCGCCATAGGCGAGCGTCTCGGCGTTCAGCCCCTGTCCGACGGGCAGTTCGCTGACCTTGTTGACCACGACCGAGCCGTCCAGCCCGGCGTTGGTGGCGATCCAGTACAGCGGGGCCGACAACGCCTCGGAGAACACGTCGACCCCGAGCGCCTCGTCGCCGCTGAGCGTCCCGCGCAGTTCCTTCAGCGCCTTGCGTGCGTGGATGAGCGCCGTTCCGCCGCCCGCGACGATGCCCTCCTCGACGGCCGCCTTGGCGGCCGCGACGGCGTCCTCGACGCTTTCCTTGCGCTCCTTGAGCGCCGTCTCGGTGGCGGCACCGACCTTGATGACGGCCACGCCACCGGCCAGCTTGGCCAGCCGCTCCTGCAGCTTCTCGCGGTCCCAATCCGAGTCGCTGTTGTCGATCTCGGCACGCAGCTGCTTGATGCGGGCCTGGACCGCGTCCTTGGAGCCGCCGCCCTCGACGACGATGGTGTCGTCCTTGCTGACCACCACGCGACGGGCCGAGCCCAGCACGTCGGTGTCGACCTCGCGCAGCAACAGCCCGGCGTCGGGGTTGATCACCTGGCCGCCGGTGACCACGGCGAGGTCCTCGAGGAACGCCTTGCGGCGATCGCCGAAGAACGGCGCCTTGACCGCGACGGCCTTCAGCGTCTTGCGAATCGAGTTGACCACCAGGGTCGCCAGGGCCTCCCCCTCGATGTCCTCGGCGATGATCAGCAGCGGTTTGCCCGATTCGGCGATCTTCTCGAGCATCGGCAGCAGGTCCGGCAGCGAGCTGATCTTCTCCTGATGCAGCAGGATCACCGGGTCGTCGAGCACGGCCTCCTGCGAGTCGAAGTCGGTCACGAAATACGCCGACAGGAAGCCCTTGTCGAAGCCGACGCCCTCGGTGAACTCCAGCTCGGTGCTCAGGGTCGAGGATTCCTCGACGCTGACCACGCCGTCGGCGCCGACCTTGGTCATGGCCTCGCCGACCAGCTCACCGAGCTGCTGGTCGCGCGACGACACCGTCGCCACCTGCGCGATGCCCTCCTTGCCGGCCACCGGGGTGGCCTCCGCGAGCAGCGCCTCGGACACCGCGTCGCCGGCCTTGCTGATCCCGACGCCCAGCTCGATGGGGTTGGCGCCGGCGGCAACCATGCGCAGCCCGTCCTTGACCAGCGCTTGCGCCAACACGGTCGCCGTGGTGGTGCCGTCGCCAGCGACGTCGTTGGTCTTGGTGGCCACCGACTTGACCAGCTGGGCGCCCAGGTTCTCGAACGGGTCTTCCAGGTCGATCTCGCGCGCCACGGTGACGCCGTCGTTGGTCACCGCGGGCCCGCCGAATGCCTTGGCCAGCACCACATGCCGGCCGCGCGGGCCCAGCGTCACGCGTACCGCGTCGGCGAGCTTGTTCACGCCGGCCTCCATGGCGCGGCGCGCGGTTTCGTCGTACTCAATGATCTTGCTCATCAGGCTCCTTCACCCGCTACGAACGCATGCCGCCCCGGAAATCACCCGCGGTTGTGCGCGGGGATCGCCGGGGCGGAACACGGTCCTTACTTGGATACGACAGCCAGCACGTCGCGGGCGGACAGGATCAGGTACTCCTCGCCGTTGTACTTGATCTCGGTGCCGCCGTACTTGCTGTAGATGACGGTGTCACCCTCGGAAACGTCCAGCGGGATCCGCTTCTCGCCGTCCTCGTCCCAACGACCGGGGCCGACTGCGACGACGGTGCCTTCCTGCGGCTTCTCCTTGGCGGTGTCAGGAATGACCAGACCGGACGCGGTCGTGGTCTCGGCCTCGTTGGCCTGCACGAGAATCTTGTCCTCGAGTGGCTTGATGTTCACCTTCGCCACGATTGGAGCCCTCCACTAGTTAGATCGGGTCCGAGGCTCTCGCCCCGGCCGGAGTTGGCGGTCGGTCCGGGGCAGCCCCGAACCGACCGAATTATCAGTTGATCCAGCATCCATCCGTTGCCCGAGCGCCGTCGTCGCGGGTGCCGGCACAGGGCTTGGCCGATTGCCACCTAGCACTCTATACATGCGAGTGCTAGCACTCAAGGCCGCCCCGGTGCTTCTGGCGCATTGGCGTGTCCGCGCTGAGCGAACATCAGCTCACCTGCGCTTTTACCACCGGCAGGCCCGGGTCACTCGGCACGTCCAGGGGCGACGGCGGCGCCCCCGCGGCCACCAGGTGCGCGGCGAAGGCGGCGATCATGGCCCCGTTGTCGGTGCACAGCCGCGGCCGGGGGATGCGCAGCGTCAGCCCTGCGGCCGCGCAGCGCTCCGTGGCGAGCTCCCGCAATCGCGAGTTCGCGGCCACTCCCCCGGCGATCAGCAGGGTCGAGACGCCCAGGGCGGTGGCCGCGCGCACCGCCTTGCGGGTGAGCACGTCGGCGACGGCCTCCTGGAAGCCGGCGGCGATGTCGGGGGTCGCCGCGTCGGGATGGCTCTCCACGTACCGGGCGACCGCGGTCTTGAGCCCGGAGAAGCTGAACGCGTACGCGTCGTCGGCCGGGCCCGTCATGCCGCGCGGGAACGCGGGGATCTCCGCGGCCTCCCGGCCGCAGGTGCGGGCCAGCTCGTCGAGCACCTTGCCGCCCGGGTAGCCCAGCCCCAGCAGCCTGGCCACCTTGTCGTAGGCCTCGCCGGCGGCGTCGTCGACGGTGCTGCCCAGCTCGATGATCGGTTCGCCGAGGGAGCGCACGTGCAAGAGGTGGGTGTGCCCGCCGGACACCAGCAGCGCCACGCACTCGGGCAGCGGCCCGTGCTCGTAGACGTCGGCGGCCAGGTGCCCGCCCAGGTGGTTGACGGCGTAGAACGGCACGTCCCAGGCGGCCGCGTACGCCTTGGCCGCCGCGACCCCCACCAGCAGGGCGCCGGCCAGCCCGGGGCCGATGGTCGCCGCGACGACGTCGGGCCGCAACAGCCCGGCGACCGCCAGCGCGCGGCGCACGGCGGGGCCCAGCGCCTCGAGGTGCGCGCGAGAGGCGATCTCGGGGACGACGCCGCCGAAGCGGACGTGTTCGTCGACGCTGGACGCGACCTCGTCGGCGAGCAGGGTCACGCTGCCGTCGCCATTGAGGCGCGCGATGCCGACTCCCGTTTCGTCGCAGGAGGTTTCGATGGCGAGGATGACGGTCACTGCGGTTCCCGCCGCATCGTGTAGGCGTCGGCGCCGCTGACCCGGTAGTAGCGGCGGCGCAGGCCGATCTGCTCGAACCCGGTGCTGCGGTACAGCGCGATGGCCGCCTCGTTGTCGGTGCGGACCTCCAGGTAGACGGCGCCGCCGCCGGCGAAGGCGAGCAGCTCGTCGAGCAACCGGCGGCCGATGCCCCGGCCCTGATAACCCGGGTCCACCCCGATGGTGTGCACCTCGTACTCGAACGGCGGGGTGCGGCCCAGCCGCGAGATCCCGGCGTACCCGATCAGCGTCCCGGCGACGCGCGCGCCCACGTAGTGATTGTGCTTGGCGGCCAGTTCCCGGTTGAACGCGACCGCGGGCCACGGGTCGTCGCCGGGGAACAGCTGCGCCTCCAGCTCGGCGCAGCGCTCGGCGTCGGCGGGCGTCAGCGCGCCGAGCGTGACGCCCGGGGCGGTCATCGGCGGGCCTGCAGCGGCTTGGCGTCGGGCCGGCGCAGGTAGAGCGCCACCAACGGCGTCGGGTCGGCCGACCAGTCGGTTACCGCGGCGACGAGACCGGCGGGCGTCGGGTGCACGGGCCCGCACACCGGCAGGCCGAACAGCGCCGCGTGGTCGGGCGAGCCCGCCACCGCCCGCGCGGGTCCGGGATCGACGTCGGCGGGGGCATTGACCGCCGGTCCCGCCGTGCGGAACCCGTCGCGGTAGCGGGCCCAGTACACCTCGCGGCGGCGGG
This sequence comes from Mycobacterium interjectum, assembly GCF_900078675.2. GTDB lineage: Bacteria > Actinomycetota > Actinomycetes > Mycobacteriales > Mycobacteriaceae > Mycobacterium > Mycobacterium interjectum. Next base: position 255,796 of record NZ_LT546236.1, on the reverse strand, counting down.
CGTCGGTGACCACCAGGACGTCGCCGGTGGTGCGCACCCCGATGGCGTCCAGGCTGCACACCCCGCGCACCGGGATGTCCAGCGCGTGCCCGTAGGCGGCGGCCGTCGCCATCCCGGCCCGCAGCCCGGTGAAGGGGCCCGGCCCGCAACCCACCACGACGGCGTCGAGGTCGGCCATCGTCAGCGCGGCGTCGGCGAGGGCGGCGAGCGCGTTGGGCGTCAACCGCTCGGCGTGCGCGCGGGCGTCGACGGTGACCCGCTCGGCCAGCACGGTGTGGACGCCGCGCTCCAGCCGTACCAAGCCCGCCGTGACGGCCGGGGTGGAGGTGTCCAGGGCGAGAACGAGATTCACGCGCGTCCCCACTCCCAGGTGGCGATCCGCACGTCGGAGTGGGTGACCCGCTCCAACCGGATGTCGAGGTGCCGCTCTGCGAGGCGCTCGGCCAGGCCCTCGCCCCACTCGACCACGACGACCGCGTCGTCGAGATCGGTGTCGAGGTCCAGGGAGTCGAGCTCACCCAGCAGGTCGGCGCGGCCCTGGTCCAGGAGCCGGTACATGTCGACGTGGATCATCGCCGGCGCGCCGGCGCGCCGCGGCGGATGCACCCGGGCCAGCACGTACGACGGGGACGTGACGGGGCCGTCGACGTCCATCGCCGCGGCAATCCCCTTGGCCAGCACCGTTTTTCCCGCGCCGAGCGGACCGGAAAGCACCACCACGTCGCCCGCCCGCAATCCCCGGCCCAGCCGCGAGCCCAACGCAACGGTGTCCTCGACGCGCTCGCACGTGGCCGTGCCTCCCTGCGGCGATCGCAAGCGCGGCGAGGCCGGGCGCGGGGGGTCGCCGCCAGCAAACTCACCCACGGCGCCGCAACCGTTCCTTCAGCCGCCGGTAGCGCAGGGTCATCTCGCCCGGGACGGCGCGGTGGACGAGCCGGACCAGCCCGTCGTTGATGGCTTCCGGTTTGTCCAGCAGCGCCAGGTGACTGGCCCCGGCGACGATGACCAGCTCCGACCGCGGCAGCGAGGCGGCCATCTTGCGCGAGTATTCGTCCGGGGTGAGCAGGTCATGGTCGCCGCATGCGATCAGGGTCGGAACCTTCAGCAGCGTCCACAGCCCGGCGGTCTCGTCGTGCTTTTCCAGGGCGTCCAGGAAGCCCACCATGGTGGCGATCGGGGTGGCGTTCATCATCCGCTGGGAGAACGCGTCCAGGCTCCGGCTGACCTGCAGGTCGCTGTAGGACGCGGCCCGCAGGATCGGGCCGATCAGCGACCGCGACACGGTGCGGCCCCGGTGCATCAGCTTGGGCGCGGAGCGGGCGGTGAACCGGAAGGCGTCCAGCGCCGGGTTTTTCAGGATCTCGCCCAGCGGCGACCGGGTGACCCCTTCGGCGGCCGAGGAGATGATCGCGGCGCCGACGATCCGGCGTCCGTATTGGTAGGGAAATTGGCGGGCGTGCGACAACACCGTCATGCCACCCATCGAATGGCCGACCAGCAGGACCACCCCGCGGGGCGCGGCGGCCCTCAGCACCGTTTCCAGGTCCTCGCCGAGTTGGGTGAGCGTGTAGGTCTCGGGCGCGGCTTCGCCGGACCGCCCGTGCCCACGCTGGTCGTAGAAAACCATCCGGACGGGCGGCGCCAGCCGATCGGGCAGCCGGGTCCGCTGGAAGTGGAACGCGCCCATCCGCAGGCAGAAGCCGTGGACGAAGACCATGGTCACCTGCGCGTCCACCGGGCCGGCCTCGCGGACGGCCAGCGGCACCCCGTCGGGGGTGGTCACCACGTAACCGCGGTCGCGGTCCAGCGTGCCGAAATCCTCTTCCGCATAGGGGTCTTCGCGGGCGGCGGCGCGCTGGGTCATCGACCGGCGGGCCGAGGCTCCGACGATGGTGGCGACGGCGGTCAGCCCGGCGCCCCCCGCAAGCCAGGCCTTCTCCCTCTGCCGCCTGCGGGTTTTATCCGGACCCAACGGTTTCGGCCTCGCGATAGGTTCTGGTGATCCGCCCCCGGGGGCTGGTGACCACTTCGTAGTGGATGGTGCCGAGCAAATCGGCCCAATCCTGTGCGGTGGGTTCGCCACCGGAGCCGGGCCCGAACAGGATCGCCTCGTCGCCCTCGGCCACGTCGAGCGGCCCGGGACCCAGGTCGACCATGAACTGGTCCATGCAAATCCGGCCGGCGCCGGGCCGGCGCCGGCCGTTGATCAGCACCTCGAGGCGCCCGCCCAGCGAGCGGAACACGCCGTCGGCGTAGCCGATCGGCAGCAGCGCCAGGGTGGTGTCCCGTTGCGCCGTCCAGGTATGTCCATAGGACACGCTCTCGCCGGCGCGAATCGACTTCACCAGCGCGACCGGGCATTTCACCGTCATCGCCGGGACCAGCCCCATGTCGCCCAGCCCGGGAACCGGGCTCAGGCCGTACACCGCGATGCCGGGCCGCACCAGGTCGAAGGCCAGGTCTGGCCGCGACATGGTGGCCGCCGAATTCGCCAGGTGGGCAACCTCGAACCGCACCCCCTCGGCGCGCGCCAGCGCCAGCATCTCGGAAAGCCGTTGGGCCTGAACGTCGTTGATGGGGTTGTCGGGCTGGTCGGCGTACACCATGTGCGACATCAGCCCGCGCACCCGGAGGGCGTCCTGGGCGATGGCGGCGCGCAGCCCACGCAGCATCGCCGGATACTGCGCCGGGGCGACGCCGTTGCGGTTCAATCCCGTGTCCACCTTGACGGTCACCGTGGCCGTCCGCCCGGTCCGGCGCACCGCNCGCCATTTCATCGCCAGCCCGCCCAGCATCACCGCCTCGCTGGAGCCGATGGTGGACACCCCGCAGGCGCTGGACGGATCGTCGTCGCGCAGGTCGTCGGCGTGGAACAGGTCGGCCACCATGCAGACGCAGCGCTGCTCGATGGCGGCGGTCACCGGGTATTCGTCCTTGTCGATCATGTTCTTGTCGAACGTCTCGGCCATCAGTTTGCCGGCCTCGGGATCCATCCAGGTGGTCACGAAGGTGGCCAGGTTCAGCCGGGAACTGCCGTCGAGCATCAGCTCGTCGTGGATGAAGCGGTAGGCGGCCTCGGGGTCCATCGACTCCTCGGGCAGCCGTAACGCCGGCACCGGCGTGGTGAACAGGCGACCGGTATAGGCCGGGGCGATGGAGTGCGCGGGCACGGACGGGTGTTGGGGCACTACGAATTCCTCTCTATAGGGCGGCCAGGGCGGCCCGGATGTGCGGGACGATCCGCGACGACGACGTCGGCGCCTCACCGGGGCCCGGGTCGGCGGCCGAGCACGCCGCCGCGCGCGCGTGCACGAAGGCCGCGGCCGCGGCGGCCTCGGCGGCCGGCAACCCCGACGCCAGCAGCGCGCCGATCATCCCGGACAGCACGTCGCCGGATCCGGCGGTGGCCGCCCAGGACTGCCCGGCGGGATTCAGATACACCGGGCCGCCGGGGTCGGCGATGACGGTCACGTTCCCCTTGAGCAGCACCGTCGCGCCGAACGTGTCGGCCAGCTTGCGGCACGCGCCGACGCGGTCGTCCCCCGGCGGGTTACCCGCCAGCCGCGCGAATTCACCGGCGTGCGGGGTCAGCACCGTCGGCGCGCTGCGGTTGACGACCAGCTCGGGGTGGGCCGCCAGGATGGTCAGCCCGTCGGCGTCGACGATCACCGGCAGGTCGGTGTCCAGCGCGAACCACAGCGCCGNTGCGGGCGACCCGCGTCGCGCCGTGGCCGTAGCCGTCGGCCTTGACGACGGCCATCACCTGCGCACCGCCGGCGTGCTCGCGCAGCACCCGCACGTTGTGCGCGACGGCACCCAGGTCCACGACGGCCTCGGCGAGGATGCCGGGCGTCAGGGATATCGGCGTAACGGCCACGGCCGCCATTGTCCCAGAAGTGCCCCAAACACCGCCGAGCGTCGACGTGTTGCCGCGCATTCCTGATCAGCGCAACAAGTCGCCGTTCGGCGCCAGAAATCAGTGCGCGAAGTGCTGGGCGTCGTAGTGCCCGCCCGGCTTGAGCTTGTCCAGCGAGGCCAGCGCGCTGCGGGCGTCGTCGTGCAGCGCCCGGGCCAGGTCGGCGGAGAGCCCTTCGCGCACCACGATGCGCAGCACCGAGACGTCGGTGGCGTTCTCGGGCATGGTGTAGGCGGGCACCTGCCAGCCGTAGCCCCGCAGCTCGTGGGAAACGTCGAACTCGGTGTAGCCGCGGTCCTTGGCCAGCCGGAAGCTGACTACCGGGATGGCCGAACCGTCGGAGATCAGCTGGCAGTGGTCGCCGTCGCGGAGCTGCTCGCCCAGCCAGCGCGCCGTCGACGACAGCGCCTTCATGACCTGTGTGTAGCCCTCGCGGCCCAGCCGCAGGAAGTTGTAGTACTGGCCGACCACCTGGTTGCCGGGGCGGGAGAAGTTCAGCGTGAAGGTCGGCATGTCGCCGCCCAGGTAGTTCACGTGGAACACCAGCTCCTCGGGCAGGTACTCCTTGCTGCGCCAGACGACGAACCCGACGCCCGGGTAGGTCAGCCCGTACTTATGGCCGCTGACGTTGATCGACACCACCCGCGGCAGCCGGAAATCCCACTTGAGTTCCGGGTGCAGGAAGGGCACCACGAAGCCGCCGCTGGCGGCGTCGACGTGCACGGGGACGTCCAACCCGCCGCCGGCGGCCAGCTTGTCCAGCGCCGCGCAGATCTCGGCGATGGGTTCGAGCTCACCGGTATAGGTGGTGCCGAGGATCGCCACCACCCCGATGGTGTCCTCGTCGACGGCGTCGATGACCTGCTCGGGGGTGATGACGTAGCGGCCCTCCTCCATCGGCAGGTAGCGCGGTTCGACGTCGAAGTAGCGGCAGAACTTCTCCCACACCACCTGGACGTTGGAGCCCATCACCAGGTTGGGCTTGCGGGCCTCCCAACCCTTCCCGACCTTCGCGCGCCAGCGCCATTTCATCGCCAGCCCGCCCAGCATCACCGCCTCGCTGGAGCCGATGGTGGACACCCCGCAGGCGCTGGACGGATCGTCGTCGCGCAGGTCGTCGGCGTGGAACAGGTCGGCCACCATGCAGACGCAGCGCTGCTCGATGGCGGCGGTCACCGGGTATTCGTCCTTGTCGATCATGTTCTTGTCGAACGTCTCGGCCATCAGTTTGCCGGCCTCGGGATCCATCCAGGTGGTCACGAAGGTGGCCAGGTTCAGCCGGGAACTGCCGTCGAGCATCAGCTCGTCGTGGATGAAGCGGTAGGCGGCCTCGGGGTCCATCGACTCCTCGGGCAGCCGTAACGCCGGCACCGGCGTGGTGAACAGGCGACCGGTATAGGCCGGGGCGATGGAGTGCGCGGGCACGGACGGGTGTTGGGGCACTACGAATTCCTCTCTATAGGGCGGCCAGGGCGGCCCGGATGTGCGGGACGATCCGCGACGACGACGTCGGCGCCTCACCGGGGCCCGGGTCGGCGGCCGAGCACGCCGCCGCGCGCGCGTGCACGAAGGCCGCGGCCGCGGCGGCCTCGGCGGCCGGCAACCCCGACGCCAGCAGCGCGCCGATCATCCCGGACAGCACGTCGCCGGATCCGGCGGTGGCCGCCCAGGACTGCCCGGCGGGATTCAGATACACCGGGCCGCCGGGGTCGGCGATGACGGTCACGTTCCCCTTGAGCAGCACCGTCGCGCCGAACGTGTCGGCCAGCTTGCGGCACGCGCCGACGCGGTCGTCCCCCGGCGGGTTACCCGCCAGCCGCGCGAATTCACCGGCGTGCGGGGTCAGCACCGTCGGCGCGCTGCGGTTGACGACCAGCTCGGGGTGGGCCGCCAGGATGGTCAGCCCGTCGGCGTCGACGATCACCGGCAGGTCGGTGTCCAGCGCGAACCACAGCGCCGCTGCCCCGGTCTCGTCGGTGCCCAATCCCGGCCCGACGACCCAGGACTGCACCCGCCCGGCCGCCGCCGGGGTGGGCGACGCGATCACCTCGGGCCATCGCGCCAGGACCTGCGTGTGCGCGCTGCCGGCGTAGCGGACCATGCCCGAGTGTGCGGCGACGGCGGCGCCGGTGCACAGCACGGCCGCGCCCGGATAGGTCGACGACCCGGCCATCACCCCCGTCACGCCCTGGGTGTACTTGTCGTCGTGCGGGCCGGGCACCGGCCAGCGCGCGACGACGTCGGCGGCCTCGAAACCCAGCACATCGGTTGTGGGCAGGTCGAGGCCGATGTCGATCAGTTCGACGCGCCCGCAATCGGCCAGCGCGTGCACCGGTTTGAGCCCGCCGAAGGTGACGGTCAGCGCGGCGTGGACCGCGGGGCCGGTGATGGCCCCGGTCGCCACGTCGATGCCGCTGGGGATGTCCACGGCGACGACGGGGATTCCCGCCTTGTCGACCGCGGCGAACACCTCGGCCGCCGCTGGGCGGAGNCACGCGGCGCCCCGCGACCCCGCCCGCACGGGCGGTCAACGCGGCGAGAATCTCGGTGGCCAGCCCGAACGCCGCGCGCCGCATCAGTGCGCCGTCGGGCAGGCTGGCCAACAGCGGGGCTTCGGCGTCGCGGATCGCGTCAACACAGTAGTAGTGCCGCATCACCGCAAGCATTCCATGCCCTAGGCTCGCCTGGCGAACGCCTCGGTCAGCCATTCGGTCATCGTCGCGGCCAGCGCCGCGTGGTTCTCGCGCTTGACGATCTCGTGGCCGTCGTCGGCGAACAGCAGGTAGCGCACGTGGCGACCGGCTTGCCGCAGCGCCGCGACGATCTGCTCGGATTCGCTGACCGGGACGTTGGTGTCGTGGGCGCCGTGTACGACCAGCAGCGGCGCGGTCAGGGCGTCGACCCGGCGCAGCGGCGACAGCCGCTCGAGCAGTTCGCGGTCGTACACCGGGTGGCCGTACTCCGGGTAGGCGGCATCGGCGATCCACGGCTCGGTGTTGCGGTAGAACGTGGCCAGGTCGCTCATCCCGCAGATGGTGACGCCCGCGGCGAACAACTCGGGGTGGAACGTCATGGCCGCCATCGTCAGGTAGCCGCCGTAGGACCAGCCCGCGCAGGCGATTCGGCCCGGGTCGGCAACCTTGTTGTCCACCAGAAAGCGCACGCAGTCGGCGACGTCATCGATGGCCGCGAACCGCTTCTCCTTGTTGTCGGCGTGCACGAAGGTGCGGCCCAGCCCGCCGGAGCCGCGCACGTTCGGAGTGAGCACGCTGATCCCGGCGTTGAGCACCTCCGGGAAGATTTCGCTGTAGTCGGGCCTGGCCTGGCCCTCCGGACCGCCGTGCAGATACACCAAAGCGCCTGAGCCGGAACCAGTTACCGACGACCTGTACAGCCACGACGGCAGGTTCAGCCCGTCGCGCGCGGTGATCGTCTCCTGCGTCGGCCGGGCGGAAAAGCCGCGGGCCAGCGGGCCGCGGCTGGGTTCACGGTCCACGAGTTGCCATTCCCGGGTGCGCGGGTCGACCAGCTCGACGGTGCGCGGCAGCGCCGGGCCCTGCACGGTCATCGCCACCATCGAGCCGCCGGCGCTCAGCGATAGCTCGCCCGCGACGTCGCCCGGTAATGGAATCGGCTCGGCCAGCGTGTAGTCGGTGTGATCGAGGATCTGTAACTCGCTGCAGCCCTGTACGTTCCACAGCAAGGCCACCGTGGACATGTCGGCGCTGACGGCGAACTCGTCGAGATCGCCGTCGGGGCGTTCGGCCACCACGAAGTAGCTCACGCCGTCCAGCGTGGCGATCACCTCCAGCAGCCGAGCGTGTTCGCAGCCGTTGTCGCTGATGAGCAGCGCGCGGAAGTATCCGTCGGCGCCCACGCCGGGGTTGTACAGCCTGGTCAGTTCGCCGCTCGGGCCGTAGCGCAGGCGGCGGGGATGGTGATCGTCGAGGATCACGCCGTACGCCGTCACCGACCCGGGATCGGAAGGCAGCAGGGCGATTTCGGTGTCCCCGTGCAGCATCACCATCTCGCGGTAGCCGCGCGGCCCGACCCGGATCAGCGACGCGCCGGCCCACGCGTCGACGAGCCGGGCACCGGAACGGCGGTCCAGCACGGTGCAACCGCCGTCGGCCGGATCGATCAGACACGACTGCCCCACCCCGTCCTCGCCCGTCAGGATGGCCGCGATCCGGGTGCCGTCCCACCCGATCAGCTCGGCGGTCCCGTCCTCCTCGCGGTCGGCGCGCCACGCCATCCGGTCCTCGGGATCGGTGGTGACAACCCAGATCTGCCTGCGGGTACCGCCCCCGGGGGCCACCTCGCAGGCCAGCCAGTGGCCGTCGGCGGAGTGGATGACCCGCGAGACGGGACCCTCGACCGGGAGTTCGACGTTGCGCGACGAGCTGAACTGACGGCCCCGCAGGAAGCGCTGCACCGCATGCGGATAACCGCCGTCGTCGACGAGGTGGGCGAACGCGGTGGCATCGGGCGACAGCGATGCGCCGTAGAGCGCGCGGACCCCCATCGCTACCCCTCGCGCGAACCGACCCGCCGGAAAGCGGCTCGCAGATGCGCCGGATTCAACGCCGGACGTTTGCGTTCGCGCGCCATCGGATAGAAACAGAGCCCGATCAGGATCGCGGCGAAGTGACCGATCGCGGTGAAGTTCAGCTCGTGGCGGTTCATCGTCAGCAGCGGAAAACCGAAGATGACGAACAGCACGCCCAAATAGCCCCAGCGCCACGGCCGCGCGATGTGGTAGGTCAGCACGGCCATGACGCCGACCAGGAAATAGCTGACCCCGATGTCGCGGGCGTGCACCAGCCGCTCGGACGCCTCGTGTTCCTCGATCGCGTAGTACAGGATGCCCTCGCTGATATAGGTCGCGAGGATGTGGGAGCTCAATCCGATGGTGAGCCAACGCAATTGGCCGAGCCAGTGCTCGGCCGGCGCGAGAAACAGGGTGAACAGCAGCAAGTATGGTTCGAGGTTCTTGCCGTCGAGCCACAGCAGGCTGGAGAACAGCACGTCGAGCGGATCGGTTCCCAGCGCGTGAATGTTGGTGGACCGGTGCAACAGCACCGAGTGCAGTTGGCGGCCGGGCAATTCGTTCTGGATGATCGTGGTGATCGTCAGCACCAGCAGCCAGCTGTAGGTCAACGGCGCGCCGGTGACGAAATGCCACACGGCGAGCCAGATCCGCCGCAGCCGTGTCCCCACCGATGCGTTTGCCACGGGTTCAACTTTGGCACGCCGGGCTGTGGGCCGTACAACTTCGCCCAATACCGCCGGCGTTTCCGCCGAGAGGACCGCAGCGGCGAGCGCCTACTCGACGGTGACGGACTTGGCCAGGTTGCGCGGCTTGTCGACGTCGTAGCCGCGGGCCTGCGCGACCGACGCGGCGAACACCTGCAGCGGGATGGTCGACAGCAGCGGCTGCAGAAGCGTTGAAACCGAGGGGATTTCGATGAGGTGGTCGGCGTAGGGACGCACGGTGTCGTCGCCCTCTTCGGCGATGACGATGGTCACCGCGCCGCGGGTCTGGATCTCGCGGATGTTGGACAGCAGCTTGGCGTGCAGCGTGGCCTGCCCCTTGGGCGAGGGCATGACCACGATGACGGGCAGGTCGTCTTCGATCAGCGCGATCGGGCCGTGCTTGAGCTCGCCGGCGGCGAAGCCCTCGGCGTGCATGTAGGCCAGCTCCTTGAGCTTCAGTGCGCCTTCCAGCGCCACCGGGTAGCCGACGTGGCGACCGAGGAACAGCACGGTCGAGGACTGGGCGAACCGGTGCGCCAGCGCGGTCACCGGCTCGATCATCCCCAGCACCCGGGCCACCAGGTCGGGCATCGCCTCCAGTTCGCGGTACTCGCGCTCGACCTCGTCGGGGTACTTGGTGCCGCGGGCCTGCGCCAGCGCCAGGCCGACCAGGTAGTTGGCCGCGATCTGGGCCAGGAAGGTCTTGGTCGAGGCGACGCCGATCTCCGGGCCGGCGCGCGTGTAGAGCACCGCGTCGCACTCCCGCGGGATCTGCGAGCCGTTGGTGTTGCAGATCGCCAGCACCTTGGCCTTCTGCTCCTTGGCGTGCCGGACCGCTTCCAGGGTGTCGGCGGTCTCGCCGGACTGCGAGATCGCGACGACCAGCGTGCTGCGGTCCAGGACCGGGTCGCGGTAGCGGAATTCGCTGGCCAGCTCGACCTCCACCGGCAGCCGGGTCCAGTGCTCGATCGCGTACTTGGCGAGCAGCCCGGAGTGGTAGGCGGTGCCGCAGGCCACCACGAACACCTTGTCGATCTCGCGCAGTTCCTGATCGGACAGGCGCTGTTCATCGAGGACGATCCGGCCGTCGACGAAGTGCCCGAGCAGGGTGTCGGCCACCGCGGTGGGCTGCTCGGCGATCTCCTTGAGCATGAAGTACGGGTAGCCGCCCTTTTCGGCGGCGGCCAGGTCCCAGTCGATGTGGAATTCGCGGTACTCGACGTCGACGTTGCCGTGGAAGTCGGTGATGCGGTAGCCGTCCGCGTTGATCACCACCGCCTGGTCCTGGCCGAGCTCCACGGCGTTGCGGGTGTGCTCGATGAACGCGGCCACGTCGGAGCCGACGAACATCTCGCCGTCGCCGACCCCGATCACCAGCGGCGTCGAGCGGCGGGCCGCCACGATGGTGCCCGGCTCGTCGGCGTTGGCGAACACCAGGGTGAAGTGGCCCTCGAGCCGGCGCAGCACCGCCAGCACCGAGGCCACGAAGTCACCCGCGGTCTCGCCGTGGCGGTAGGCCTGCGCCACCAGGTGCACCGCCACCTCGGTGTCGGTGTCGCTGGCGAACTCCACGCCGGCCGCCTCCAGCTCGTGGCGCAGCGCCGAGAAGTTTTCGATGATGCCGTTGTGGACGACGGCGATCTTGCCGGCGGCGTCGCGGTGCGGGTGCGCGTTGCGGTCGGTGGGTCGGCCGTGGGTGGCCCAGCGGGTGTGGCCGAGGCCGGTGGTGCCCGCCTTGGACGCCGGGGCCATCCCGGCCACCGCCTCGTCCAGGTTGGCCAGCCGGCCGGCGCGACGCCGGACGGTGAGTTTGCCCTGGCCGTCGACCAGCGCGATTCCCGATGAGTCGTAGCCGCGGTACTCCATCCGGCGCAGCGCGTCCATGACGACCTCGCAGGCCGGGCGGTGCCCGACGTAGCCGACAATCCCGCACATCCTGAACAGGGTAGTGCAGCGATCGGGCCGGACCCGCCAGCAGGCGCCCGACCTGCGAATACAGCGCGCCCGTGGCGCCAAGAATTCGTTGAGGATCCCTCCAGGCGCCGGCGGGAGGCTGTGGTCGTCGAAACCGGCAGGGAAGGACCGCAGCGATGCATTCACACCGCCTTCACAAACGATCGCCGTTTATTTCACCCGATGTATTCGTGTCGTTCCCATTGACGTCCGCTGTTCAGCAACCGTCCCATTTACACTGCGAAATGTCGGGTAACAGCTGGCAACAACCCGCGGCCAGCGGAGGGAATAACGGGGGTGACGCTCGATCTTTATCGGCGGATCAACCTGCAGAACAAGGATTTAACGCGACAGAGCCGCGCCGAAAATCCGGCCGGTAATACTTCGAGATACCTCTTCAATACCGGCCGACGCCAATAGTTCAACTATTCGTAAGCCTTAGGCAAATGACCATCTAGCAAATGTTAATAACGGAAAATCCGGGATTCGGTGAACGGCCCGTAAAGATCTTTCAGGAGGGAATCATGACCGCTGTTCTGTTCGACGAAGTGGTGACCGCCGCAGCCGCGCCGCGGTCCACCGTAGCGCCCGCGCCGAAGCGGGCCGCCCGCCCGCCGGTCGGCGGGGGTGACCCGATGGTCGACGCGGCCTCTCGTTTGCTGAGCATCCCGCTGCGCCACCTGTACGCGGCGCTGTGGCGGGTGGGGGTCATCGAGGTCACGGCCTAGCGGGGCCATGCGCTAACGTCGACGGGTGGCTCGGATCCGGAAGCTCGTCGCAGCCCTCAGCCGCCGTGGCCCGCACCGGGTTTTGCGCGGTGACCTGGCCTTCGCCGGTTTGCCGGGCGTGGTGTACACCCCCGCCGCGGGGCTCAATCTGCCGGGCGTGGCGTTCGGCCACGACTGGCTCGCCGGCGCCGCCCGCTACGCGGGCCTGCTCGAGCACCTGGCGTCGTGGGGCATCGTGGCCGGGGCGCCCGACACCCAGCGGGGGCTGGCACCCTCGGTGCTCAACTTCGCCTACGACCTCGGCACCGCCCTCGACATCGTCGCCGGGGTGCGGCTGGGGCCCGGCAACATCAGCGTGCATCCCGCCAAGCTCGGCGTGGTGGGCCACGGTTTCGGCGGCTCGGCGGCCGTGTTCGCCGCGGCCGGCATGCCCGACAAGCCCGCGGCGGCGGCGGCGCTCTTCCCGTCGGTCACCACGCCCCCGGCCGAGCAGCCCGCCGCCACGCTGAAGGTCCCCGGTTTGATCCTGACCGCGCCCGGGGATGCGAAATCGCTGAACTCCAACGCCCTGGCGCTGGACGCCGCGTGGAACACCGCGACGCTGCGCGTCGTGCACAAGGCCGAATCCGGCGGTCTGGTCGAGGGCCGCCGACTGGCCAACGTGGTCGGGCTGGCCGGCCCGCACCGTCGCACGCAGCGTTCGGTCCGGGCGCTGCTGACCGGTTACCTGCTCTACGCGCTGGGCGGGGACAAGACTTATCGCGCCTTCGCCGATCTGGACGCAAAGCTGCCACGGACCGACCCGGTAGATCCCGGGGCCGAGCCGGTCGCCCTCGAAGAAAAGGTCGTCGCGCTGCTCAAGTAAGCGCGCGCGGTGGGCGCCTCGGCTCCCGGGATCTCCCAGGCAGTGGCCATGGTCTTTGAGGATCGTCCCGNCCCCAAGGCAGTGGCCATGGTCTTTGAGGTTCGCCCCGCCGTTGGCGACGGCCAACGCCGCGGCCCCCGGCCGACCGCGGCGCGCCACCGCCGCCGTGGTATCTGTCGTGGATGCGAATCGGGATCGCTCTGGACTACTCGGGCGGATTTCACGAAGGCGTCGACCGCGTCGTCGAGCTCGAGAAGGCCGGCATCGACGTCGCGGTGGTCGCCGAGGCCTATTCCTTCGACGCCGTCAGCCAGCTCGGGTATCTGGCCGCCAAGACCAGCACCGTCGAGCTGGCGTCGGGAGTGTTTCCCATCTACATCCGCACCCCGTCGCTGCTGGCTATGACCGCCGCCGGCCTGGATTTCGTGTCCGGCGGGCGATTTCGGCTCGGCATCGGCACGTCGGGTCCCCAGGTGATGGAGGGATTCCACGGCGTCGAGTTCGACGCCCCGCTGGGCCGCACCCGCGAGATCGTGGAGATCTGCCGGCAGGTGTGGCGCCGCGAGCGGGTGCAATACGCCGGCAAGCACTACCAGATCCCGCTGCCCGCCGACCGCGGAACGGGCCTGGGCAAGGCGCTGCAGCTCATCAATCACCCTGTGCGCGAACACATTCCGATCTCCATCGCCGCGTTGGGCCCGAAGAACGTCGAGCTTACCGCCGAGATCGCCGAGGGCTGGCAGCCCGTCTTCTATCTGCCGGAGAAGGCGCATTTGGTGTGGGGCGAGGCGCTGGCCGCCGGGGCCGCCAAACGGGACCCGGCGCTGGGTCCCCTCGACGTCATGGTGCACGCGTCGCTGGCCATCGGCGACGACGTCGAAGAGCGGCTGGCCTGGGTCAAGCCGCAGCTGGCCCTCTACCTGGGCGGAATGGGAGCCAAGGGCCGCAACTTCTATCACAGCCTGGCCACCCGCTATGGATTCGGCGAGGTCGCCGACCGGATCCAGGAGCTCTACCTGTCGGGCCGCAAGGGCGAGGCCATCGCGCTGGTGCCCGACGAGCTGGTCCGCGGGATGTCGCTCGTCGGCCCCCGGGGGTACGTCGCCGAACGCCTGGCCGCCTTCGCCGAGGCCGGCGTGACCACCCTGTTGGTGAGCCCGCTGGCCGCCGACGCGCGCGAAGGCGTGCGCTTCGTCGAGGACGTGCTCGCGCTGCGGCCCGCCTGAACCCTCATCGCCCCGCCTGCGGAAGCTGGTCGGCCGCGATCTCGCACGGCGTTGATGCCTCGGTTGCCGCGGGCGGTGGCTCCCCGACAGGGGTGGGTCGTTCCGCAGCAGGGGTCGGCGGCTCGGCAACCGGGGCGGGCGGATCGGCCGGTGCGGCCGGCGCATCGACCGTCATCGCCTCCTCGGCGGGTTTGGCCGCCGCGGTGTCGGTCACCTTATCGGCGTCTTTGACCTCTTCCGGCTCGGCGGGCTTGCCCTCGGCGTCCTCGGCGTCCTCGTCGTCCTCGTCGTCCTCGGC
>NZ_LT546236.1:196784-241505 GCF_900078675.2 Mycobacterium interjectum | reverse complement strand
GCGCAGCGCGGCGGCGGTGTCGGCGGCCGCCCGCGACCACTGCGTCACCTCGGCCGTCAGTCGCTCCAGTTGGGCGCGCAGGGCGTCGCCGCGAGCGGTGTGCGCCCGGCCCGCGCCGGCCCCGCCGAAAGCCAACCGCGCCAAGTGATCTCCCACGGCGCGGTCAAGGAGTTCGGCGGCCGCGTCGAGCTGGTCGGCGACCCTGTGTACCCCCGAGCTATCGAATCTCATGCCTAATCCGACGCCCGGCTCCGCGTCGAGGTTCCCGCGTCGGCGGATCAGCGCGCGGCGCTCACCGCTTCGGCGACCGCAGTGGCGACCCGTTGCGCCGTGCCCTGCTCGGGCGCCTCCACCATGACCCTGATCATCGGCTCGGTTCCCGAGGGCCGCAACAAGATTCGGCCGGTGTCGCCCAGTTCGGCCTCGGCCTTTTCGACGGCGGTCTGCACCGAGGGCGCCGCGGCAGCGGTGGCCTTGTCGGCGACCTTGACGTTGATCAGCACCTGTGGCAGCGCCCGCATGGCCGAGGCGAGGTCGGCCAGCGACGAGCCGGTCTGCACCATGCGCGTCATCAGCCGCAGCCCGGTGACGATGCCGTCGCCGGTGGAGCCGACCGCGGGCATCACGATGTGGCCGGACTGCTCGCCGCCGAGGCTGAAGTCGCCCGCGCGCAGCTCCTCCAGGACGTAGCGGTCGCCGACGCCGGTGGTGCGCACCGCGATGCCGGCCTTGCGCATCGCAAGGTGCAGCCCGAGGTTGCTCATCACGGTGGTCACCAGCGTGTCGGAGGCCAACTCGCCGGCGTCCCGCATCGCCAGCGCGAGCACCACCATGATGTGGTCGCCGTCGACGAGATCACCGTTGGCGTCGATGGCCAGGCAGCGGTCGGCGTCGCCGTCGTGTGCCAGGCCCAGGTCGGCGCGATGCTCGATGACCGCCGCCCGGAGCGAGTCCAGGTGGGTCGAGCCGCAGCCGTCGTTGATGTTGAGCCCGTTGGGATCGGCGTTGATCGCAATCACCCGGGCGCCGGCCGCGCGGTAGGCGCGCGGCGCCACCGACGACGCCGCGCCGTGGGCGCAATCGACCACCACCGAGAGGCCGTCCAGGCGCAGCGTGCAGGTCTTGGACAGGTGGCGCAGGTAGCGGTCGGCGGCGTCCTCGGCGTCGACGCGGCGGCCGATGCCCGCCCCGACCGGGCGCAACCCAGGTCCGGCCGCGACCAGCTCCTCGATCTGATCCTCGGTGTCGTCGTCCAGCTTGTGGCCGCCGGGGCCGAAGATCTTGATGCCGTTGTCGGGCATCGGGTTGTGCGACGCCGAGATCATCACCCCGAAATCGGCGTCATACGCGCCGGTCAGGTACGCCACCGCGGGGGTGGGCAGCACCCCGACCCGCAGCGCGTCGACGCCCTGGCTGGTCAGCCCGGCGATCACGGCAGCCTCCAACATTTCGCCGCTGGCCCGCGGGTCGCGACCGATCACGGCGACCCGCCGGCCCGGCCCGTCCGAACTCGCCAGGTGCCGGGCCGCCGCGGCGCCCAGGGCCAGCGCCAGCTCGGCGGTCAACTCGCGATTGGCGACCCCGCGGACACCGTCGGTGCCGAATAGTCGACCCATGCGCTAAAACCTCTCACAATTGCCGGTCGTTCACCTAACGTGCCCGTTCTTTTCTGACCGAAAACGCGCGCGTGGGTGCGCAGACACGCCGCTGACTCGTGCAAAAGTTGCCAAGTTGCGGCCAGAAAGAGACGCTGATCAGCGCTTGCTGTACTGCGGCGCCTTGCGTGCCTTCTTCAGCCCGTACTTCTTGCGCTCGGTGGCACGCGGGTCACGAGTGAGGAAGCCGGCCTTCTTCAGGGCGGGCCGGTCGTCGGGCGAGGCCACGATCAGCGCGCGGGCGATGCCAAGGCGCAACGCGCCGGCCTGGCCCGACGGGCCGCCGCCGTGCAGCAGGGCGAAGACGTCGAAGCTTTCCACCCGGTCGACGGTCACCAGCGGGGCCTTGATCAGCTGCTGGTGCACCTTGTTGGGGAAGTAGTCCTCCAGGCTGCGGCCGTTGAGGTCGAACTTGCCGGTGCCGGGCACGAGGCGCACCCGCACCACGGCCTCCTTGCGGCGGCCGACGGTCTGGATGGGCCGCTCGAACACGAACGCCTCGGCCGGCCGGGCGGCCGGAGCCTCAGTCTCCGGCGTCTCGGGGGTCTCCGGCGCCTCCGGGGTCGCGGGGGCCTCTGCGGTCTCGGTGGTCTCGGGGGTCCCGGTGGTCTCCAAGGCCTCGGTTGTTTCGGTCACTGGGCCACCTGCTTGATCTCGTACGGAACCGGCTGCTGAGCGGTGTGGGGATGCTCCGGGCCCGCGTAGACGCGGAGCTTGCGCTGGATCTGACGGCTGAGCTTGTTCTTGGGCAGCATGCCGACGATGGCCTTCTCCACGACGCGGGTCGGGTGCTTTTCCAGCAGCTCGCCGGTCGTGCGCGAGTGCAGACCGCCGGGATACCCCGAGTGGCGGTAGGCCAGCTTCTGCTGGAGTTTGTCGCCGGACAGGGCGACCTTCTCGGCGTTGATGACGATGACGAAGTCACCGCCATCGACATTGGGCGCGAACGTCGGCTTGTGCTTGCCGCGCAGCAGGTTGGCCGCCGCGACGGCAAGGCGGCCAAGCACCACGTCCGTGGCGTCGATGACGTACCACGACCGCGTGGTGTCACCCGCCTTTGGCGCGTAGGTGGGCACAGCGCTTACCTTCTTCTTCTCGAGGTGGATCCCGGGTCGAGCCGGGTGCCGGTCAGGCGTTCACGGTGGGTCCAAAAGGAAGGGTTCTCGGCGACCGACATTGACCCGAGGCCCCGGCGTACCGCGCGCCAACCGAGCAGCCTACCGATCGTTATCCGCGCAGGTCAAAATTGTCACAGTCGGTCGTCGACGCGGGGCTGCCTAAGAACCCGCGGGTGGTCTGTCCAGCCATTCGTCTGGCGCGGGAAACGGCTGTGCCCACTGTTCCAAAATGGCGGCGATGTCTTGGACGTCTAACTGGCCTTCGGCGGCGTCGGTGATCAGGCTAATCACGTCCAACGCCTCCACGCGCAGGTTGTAGCCGTTAACCATGTAGAACATGGCCGTTGCTGTCCACGCTGTGCGCTTATTGCCGCTCACGAATGGGTGGTCGCGCGCCAGGCCGTGCAACAACGCAGCAGCCTTCTCATGGATGGTGGGAAACGCGTCCTCTCCGAATGCGCTCTGCTGAGGACGCGTCACCGCGCCGTCGAGCAGCCCGAAGTCGCGCAGTTGATCCCGACCGACGAACTGCTCATTGATCCTCAGGAGATCATCCGCGGTCAGGTAGATGATTTACATGTCCTTCAGCTTGTCCAGCGCTTTCCCGTGCTGGTCAACCACGCGTTCGAATGCTGCCCGCATAACGTCCCGCCGACCATGCACCTTCAGGTACTCGATAAGCGCACGCTTGATCACTTCGTTGGCCGAAATATCGGTCACGAAGGCGTAGTTCTTCAGCATGTCCGCAAGCTCCCCAGGCAAGCGAACAGTCAGCCCCGTGGTGCGCTGAGACGGGTCATTGATGCTTGCGTTCATGAGGCCATGATGTCATGGTGTCTGCCGGCTGTCGCACCGGTTTTATCGAGCTGAGACGATCCAGCAACTGACGAGCAAACTGGCTCGTTGAGCTTCGACTCCCGCATGCTCATCCCGAGCCGCGCCGCTCGACTGTGTGGTCCCGGCGGCTCTCCACCGCCGGGACCACACAGGGGCCAGAAGCAATTAACGTGCCCAGATGCCGGCGGCCCGGCGGTCGGCGCTCGCCATCTCCTCCGCGCCGTCGCGCACCGCATTTCCCAGGTCGACCAGGATCTCGTTCAACGCCGTGGCCGCCTGGTGCCACTTCAGCTGCGCCACCTGGTACGCGGCGGCCGCCTCGCGGGTCCACAGCTCTCGCAACGGGGCGATCTGCGAGCTCAACTCGTCGAGCGCCGCGTTGAAACGGGCAGCCGTCGCATGGATTTCCTGGCGGATCGAGTATTCGATTTCGCCGAAGTTGTAAGACAGGACCTGATCCACAGTCGACCCCTCCCTCACAGGTTCCCGCCGGCGGCGGCGATCCGGTGGGCGTGGTTCTCGCCGGCCTCCAGCAGCACCGCCTCGTTGTGCCGGATCGTCTCCGCGATGGTGTGCAGGACGTGGTAGAGCCGCGTCGACTCGGCATTCCAGCGATCCACCACATCCTTGAACCGCGCAGCCGCGAGCCCACCCCACACAGAGCGCGGGACCATGTCCATGCGGCCCATGAAGGCCTGCAGCATCGCCCGGATCTCGTCGTTGCGCGCGTCCGTCGTAGCCGCGACCGAGCGCATGAGGCCGAAGTCGGTGCTCAGTGTGTTCGCCATATCAGATTGGACCGCAAAGGGCGGCGTTCGGTTCCGCCCGATTTTCGGCTCAACCGATCGCGTGGGCGGACCGCACCGCCCGTTCGCACGCACCGCGGACGGCCTCCTCGTCCGCGGGACGGCTCTGGCACCCGACGCTGATCCGGACCGGCCCGTCCAGTAACACGGTCCATCGCACGTGGTGCGTGGCGCGCACTTCCCGATACGTCACCGCCGGGCGTCCCGCGCTGCTTCCCGACGGGTTGAAGTCGACGAACACCCCGGTGGGCTCCTCGTCGATCGCGCGTTTCAAACGCTCGGCGGTGCGACTGAGAGTTTCGCCGGACACCGGCGACTGGGTGACGTGCAACGCCACTTCGGGATCGGACGGGGAGGTGACCTGTACCCGGGCCGACCCGGGCCCGGTGATCACCCGCTGCGCGGACCAGTCCGCGGGCACGGTGAGCGCCACGCGGCCCTCGACTAGAAACGTCGCGGGCGCCATCGGCGTTGTCGCCGGCGGTGATGGGCCATGGCCGCCGCGGGGAGCCCCGCCCGAGATCGCCAGCGGCAACGCCGTGAGCACCAGGGCGGCCGCCGCAAGCCCGCCGGCCGTCCGCGCGCGGGATCGAAAACCACCGGCGCTGACCGCCCCTTCACGCGCGTCGTCCGGCAGCGAAGCCGCCGACCGCGCCAACCGTGCCAGGCAGGCGTCTCCCATCTCGACCGCGGCGCGGCCGCTCCCGCGCACGGCAGCGGCGATCAACGCGGAGAGAGCCGGCGCGCCGCTCACCGTGCCGGGCGCGTCGATCAGGATCACCGCCGCCGTCATGCCGGCGATGACCGTCGCCACCTCCTCGGCAACCGAATGCGCTTCCGCCACACGCGGTAGCGCAGCGACCTCGGCGCCGCCGACCGCCACGAGGCGCTCGGCGATCTCCACCACCACGGTTGCCCCGGTTCGGGCCTCGGGTTGCCGCGCCAGCAGCCACGACCTGGGACGGGCCAGCGCGTCATCGCCGAAGGACTTGGCGGCGCGCGTCACCCGGTCGACACGAGCCGCCGGCCACCACGACGGATACACGACGAGCAGGCCGTCGCAGCCGGCGCATTTCACCGACCGCAGCGCGGCGCGCCACAGGGAATCGACGGCGACCGGGCGGCCACCGACCAGCGCCACCCGATCGTCTACAGCGCCCAACGCCTCCCGCACGATCTCGCCACTATCGTCATCGGCGGACTCGCCTGTCCCACAACATAATCGGCGGATCGTACCCGGTCCGGCCTCGAGGACCGCCCGATGGCGTGTCATGGGGGGCTCCAGGCCACTTGCACGAGCCGTCCGTCACCGGCGCGGGTGCTCAGAACACCACGTCCGGCAGGCATCGGCTGCGCGCGCCCGAAACCAAACGATGCACCCTCGTCCGGGCGCCTACTCATCATCAGCGTCATGCAGCCGAGGTCGCGCAGCCCAGCCAACAACGGTTCGAACAGGGCGCGCTCGGCGCCGCCGCTGCGCCGCGCCAGCACCACATGCAATCCCAGATCCCGCGCGTACGGCAGATATTCGACGATGGCGGCGAGCGGGTTGCCCGCCGAGGTTGCGACCAGGTCGTAGTCATCCACCAGGACATAGAGGTCGGGCCCGGACCACCAAGACCCGGCTCGCAGCTGCGCCTGGCCGACGTCCAGCGGCGGCATCCGGCGCCGCAATGCTTCCAGGAGGCCCGGTAACAACCGGCCCAGCGCGGCCGCGGACATGGCGTAGCCGCCAAGGTGTTCCGATTCGACGACGCCCAACAGGGTGCGGCGGAAATCGACGATCAGCAGCTGGGCTTCCGCGGCGGTCTTGGTCCGAACGATCTCGCGACACAGGTTCCGCATCGTGGCCGTCTTCCCACACCCGTCGTCCCCGAGGATCAGTAGGTGCGAATGTTGACCGAAATCTACTGGCACCGGGGCTAATCGGCGTTCCTCCACCCCGAGCAGGATCCGCGCCGCCAGCTGCGCACCCGCGCCCCGGACGACGACGTCCCGGTCGACCCGCGGGGGGAGCAGGAGTATCGGCGGTGCGGCCTCTCCGCCGTGACAGATCCGCTCGGTGGGCAAAGCGATGACCATGTGCAGGCCCTCGCGGGACAGGCCGCGGCCCGGACGGTCAAGCGGTACTTGCTGCGCCCGCTTCCGGTCGATCTCGGAATCCGCGGGATCGCCCAGCCGCAACTCGACGCGGGTGCCAATCTGATCCCGAAGGGAGGGTCTGATCTCGGCCCAACGCGATGCCGACAACGCCACGTGCACACCGAACGAAAGCCCCTGCGCCGCAAGGGCAGTGATCGGCACCTCGAGTTCCTCGAACTCCTGCCGCAGGCTCGCCCACCCGTCGACGACGAGGAAGACGTCGGCGAACGGATCGTTGTCCCGCGCCGCGCCGCCTCGGCGGCTCTCTCGTTGGCGGACAATGGATTCCATCTCCGCAACCACGCGCCGGACCAGCTCCGGGTCGGCCCGCCCGGCGACGGCGCCCACATGCGGCCAGGCGCGCACCGAACCGAGCGCTCCGCCACCGAAGTCCAGGCAGTAAAACTGCACCCGCCCCGGGCCGTGGGTGGCCGCCAACGCCGTGATGAGCGTGCACAGTGCCGTCGACTTGCCCGATCGGGGGGCCCCGACGATCGCCACGTTGCCCGCGGCTCCCGACAGCTCCACCATCAGAGGTGTGCGGCGCTGCTCGAAGGGGCGGTCGACAAGGCCGATCGGCGCGGTCAGGCCGCCTGCCGCCGGTGGGCGGTCGTGCAACAGGGCGTCCAGAGCCGGCGCCGCTCCCAGCGGCGGCGGCCACACTTGGTGCGCGGGTGGTCCCTGTCCGGTCAGCCGGTCCAGGACGGCTTCCAGGACGGTCCGAGTGGCCGAGCGGTCCCGCCCGGACGTGCGCGCCACCGGGCCGGCCGGCCGACTGCTGAATACCCGTACCGACACCGTCGGCGCGGGCGTCTGCGTGCCCGCCGGCACCCTTCCCGAAACGAATGAGGCCTGGAAGCGAATCGGCTCGCCGCTGCCCGTCCGCAGGAAGCCCGCACCGGGCGTGTTCGGCAACTGGTATGCGTCAAGCGTTCCCAGAACCGCGCGTGATTCGGCCGCGGACAGGGTCTTCAGGCAGATCCGATAAGAGAGGTGGGCGTCCAGGCCGCGCAGCCGGCCCTCATCGAGGCGCTGACTGGCCAGCAGCAGGTGGATGCCCAGCGACCGCCCGAGCCGGCCGATCGCAACGAACATGTCGGCGAACTCGGGGTGCTGGCTGAGCATTTCGGAAAACTCGTCGACGATGATCAGCAAGGTCGGCAGGGCGTCCAACCGGCCGCCGGCGCGGCGCACGCCGTCGTAGGCCGCGACGCTGGCACACCGCGCCGCGCGCAATAGCCGTTGCCGACGGTCCATCTCGCCGGCCAGCGCATCATGCATCCGCGCCACCAGGGGCGCCTCGTCGGCAAGGTTGGTGACGACGGCGGCGACGTGCGGCGCCCGCGCCAACTCGAGAAACGTTGCGCCTCCTTTGAAGTCGATGAGCAGCAGGTTGAGCGCCGCCGGGGAGTTTCGCGCCACCATCCCCAGCGCGATGGTGCGCAGCAGCTCCGACTTGCCCGAGCCGGTGGCGCCCACGCAGAGCCCGTGCGGGCCCACGCCGTCTTCCGCCGCCTCTTTGATATCGAGTTCCAGTGGCGCGCCGTCGAGCGCGATTCCGAGGGGCACGCGCAGCCGATCGCGGTCATCTTGACCGCGCCACAACGCCGTCGGATCGAACTCGGTGAGATCGCCGAGCCCCGCCGAGTCCCGCCACGCGCCGCGCGGCGCCGAGCCGATCCGATACATCGCGAGCCGGCGGGCACACGTAAGCGTGTCCACCATGTCCATCCGGTCGGGAGATTGCAGCGGTTCGGCTTGGTCGCCACGCCGGATCGTCAGCGGCATGCCCTCTCGGCCGGCGCCGACCTCGAGGAGGGTGGCACCCGTGATCGCGCCGGGGGTCGCACGCTCACCGAGGTCCGCCACGACAACCGCATGGGGTCCGACATCGGCGAGCGCGCGCTGCGCCTCCGCCGTACTTCGATACACCATCCGGGCGGAACCCACCGCATCCGTGGCGGTCGGATGTTGATTGTGCGGCAACCACTTCAGCCACTCCCAATGCTCTCGATTGGTGTCGCTGACCGCCCCGACGATCAGCAATTGATCCGGCGGGTGCAGCACGGCAAGCTGGCAGACTATCGCGCGCAACACTCCGCGCACCGAGGTCGGATCGCCGTCGATCGTGACCGTTCCGGCGCCGGACAGGCCGATTGCGACGGGCGCGTCCGCCACGGTCGAATGCGCCTGGAGGAAGCGGCTCCGGGCCGTGGCGGTAACGGGATCCGAGGGCTCGTGGGACGTGGGCTCCGGGGCCACCAACCGGGTGGACAGCGGCCGGGTCCCGACGCCGACGCGGGCGAGGCAGAAGTCGGGGTCGGACGCGCCGCGCTCCCACATTCGCGCCCCGCCGATCAGTGTCCAGAGCGTGTCGGGGTCCGGATGGCCTTGGACCAACGAACGGTGTTGTGCAGCAGCTATTTCGGTGACGGTCAGGCGCAGCCGGCTCAGGTAGCACAGGTAGTCGACGCGGTCGTCGTCGATGCTTCGCCCCTGCCGTTGGCGACGCCCGGCGGCCACCGACACCGCCATGGAAACCAGCGTCATCGCCGGAAATGCCAGCAGCGCCGGATTGCGAGTGACCGTCGACCCCGAGCAGACCGCCACCGCCATAACGCCAAGGCCCGCTGCCGACACCAGAACCGGCAGCCATCCGGGTGATCGTGGCGGCGGAAGAACCGGCGGCGCGTCGATGACGATATCGGCGGCGCCGACCGCGAGTGGCGGCCGCCGCGCCACCGGCACGAAACACTGCGTCATCTCGGCCCCTCCCACCGTCGGGGCGACGGTATGCAGCGCCGAAATCGGCGGCAAGTCGCCTGTGGATAGCCGGAGCCCGCGCGATGGGCAACCGGTTACCGTGCCGCTAGTCGCACGGGAGGAGGCATCGTTGCCGGGGACCGATCTGGGGCTGCGCCGTGTGTCGGTCCACGCCGGCACCGCCGCCGTCGACTTGGCCCTGCCCGCGGGCGTACCGGTCGCCGTCCTCATGCCGTCGATCATCGACATCCTCGACGGCCGCGGCTCCGGTGACCCGGAGGCAGGGCGCTACCGGCTGTCCCGGCCCGGCGCGGCCGCGTTCAGCGCATCGACGACGTTGGCGCAGCACAGTATCCGCGACGGCGAAGTGCTGGTTCTGACCGAGTCCGCCACGCCGCCGCCGGGTCCGCGTTACGAGGACACGGCAGAGGCGGTGGCTGCGCTGCTGGACTCAACGGCTCACCCTCGGGGCAGCTTGCTGCCTGCGCCCCGACTGAGCGGAGCGATCGTGGCGAGCGTCCTGACCGGTATCGGCGGGTTGACACTCATCCGAAAGGCGTTCACCACCAACGTCACCGGCGCCACGCTCGGCATCACGGTGTCGGCTGGTTTGGTCGCCCTCCTCTGCGCGAGGGTTGCGCACCGCGGGTATGGGGATGCGTCGGCCGGGCTCGCGCTGAGCGTGATCGCCACCGTATTCACCGCGGCCGCCGGCTACCTCGCGGTGCCCGGTGTCCCCGGTCTCCCCAACGTGGTGCTGGGCGCGATGACGGCGGCGGTCACCTCGGTCTTGGCGCTGCGGGTATCTGGCTGCGGCGCGGTCACATTGACCGCCCTCGCGTGCGTCGCGACGCTCGTGGCCGCCGCGGCATTTGCCGGCGTGATCACCGCCGCACCGCCGCACGTCATCGGCTCGGTGTCCGCGCTCGTGTCCCTCGGCCTGCTCGGCGTGGCGGCGAGGCTGTCGATCGCTCTGGCCGGGTTATCGCCACAGCTGCCACCCGCGCCGGACCTGGACGCCAGGGCGATCCGCGCCGGCACGTGGTTGACCAGCCTGCTCGCCGCGTTCGCGTGCGGGCTCACCGTGGGCGCCGTCGTGACTGTGCTCACCGGCGCGCCAGGGCCGCCCCGCATTGTTTTCGGCGCCCTGGCGGGCGCGTTGCTGATGCTGCGCGCGCGTCGCGGCGACCACAGGGGCGGGATGGTGTTCGCCGCTTGCGGAACTGCGGTTTTAGCAACAACTTTCGCGATCATCGGCGCCGGCGCGCCAAGTGGGGCATGGATCGCGGCGATGACGGCAGCGGTGTCCACCGCGGCGCTGTGCCTGGGCTGTGCGGCTTCGGCGGCATCGCCGTCACCCGTGCTGCGCCGCGTCATCGACGTGCTGGAGGGTGTGGCCCTGATCGCGATGGTACCTAGCACGTGCTGGGTATGCGGCCTCTACGGCGCCGTCCGCGCCTTGAACCTCACGTGAGCGCATCACCCGCCGCGCGGCTCTTGGCGGTCTCGGCACTGGTGGCGCTACCTCACCTGGGAACCCCAACCGCGCATGCGGTTTCGCCGCCGAGCATCGACGACAAGTGGCTGCCCAAGCCGGCCCTGCCCGCACCGCCGTGGCCGACGCTGCAACGCGAGATTTGCGCGACGATGAGCACGGACTCGACGAACGGCGGCAACCCGCTGCCAGATGTCGGTGACCTGCGCCCGGTCTGGCGACTCACCCGCGGCGCGGGACAACGTGTCGCGGTCATCGACACCGGTGTTTCACCGCACCCGAGGCTGCCCCACGTGGTGCCCGGCGGCGACTACGTATCGACCGGCGACGGCACCCAGGACTGCGACGCGCACGGCACTCTGGTGGCCGGAATCATCGCCGCTGCATCCGATTCCAGGCCGGACGGCTCCGCCGGGGTGGCACCCGAAGCCACCGTGATCAGCATCCGCCAGTCAAGTTCGAAATTCGCTTCCGCACGCGACCGTTCGCGCACCGGGGTCGGCGATGTGGACACGATGGCCAAGGCCGTCCGAACTGCCGCAGACCTCGGCGCGTCGGTGATCAACATCTCCTCGATTGCCTGCGTTCCAGTTGGCTCGACATTCGACGACCGAGCGCTGGGAGCCGCGTTGGCGTATGCGGTCGACGTCAAGAACGCCGTGGTCGTGGCCGCGGCCGGCAACAGCGGCGGCGCCTGCCCGCGTCAACGGTCCGACGCGACCTGGCAGACGACCACGGTCGTGGTCAGTCCGGCCTGGTATGACGACTATGTGCTGACCGTCGGTTCCGTCAACGCCGACGGGACGCCTTCTGACTTCACCCTTGCCGGCCCCTGGGTCGATGTAGCCGCCACCGGCGAGGCCGTGACTGCGCTGGGCGCACAACCGGCTTCGGGCACCAGCTACGCGGCGCCGGTAGTCAGTGGGCTGGCCGCGCTGATCCGGTCCCGCTTCCCCGCGTCCACCGCGCGACAGGTGATGCAACGCATCGAATCGACCGCGCACCACCCACCCGCCGGATGGGATCCGCTCGTGGGCAACGGCACCATCGATGCGCTGGCCGCGGTCAGCACCGACTCCAGTCCCCCCGAGACCGCCAGGCCGACACCGGCGCCCGTGCCGATCGTCACGCCGCCGTCACCGGCACCACCGGATCGGCACGCCCGTGACATCGCACTGCGGGGCGCGGCCGGCTGTCTCGTTGCGCTGGTGGGACTCCTGGCAGCCGGACGGTTACGGGCCCCCGCCAACCGCGTCACGGGCCACTGACGCGCCCTGCCTGCTCAATTCCGGTCCGGACGGCAGGGCCGCCAACACCGGCCACGGCGCCGGAATCGGCGCCGGAAGGCCGAGATCGCCCGCGGCGTCGTCGTCGTGAATCGCGAAGCGCACCCCGGTGTCGGTGACGAGATAACGCGTACCGGTTCGGTTACCGCCCCGCACATAGGCGCTCCGGCCGGGCGGCAGGAATACCCCGTCCAGTGCGGGTCCGCGGCCATCGGCTTGAGACAGGGTCACCGGCGTACGACCGGCCGGCACCGGCAGGCCGCCGCCGATCAGGAACCCGGTGTCGAAATTTCCGGCCGGCGCGGGCCGCGACGTGACGCACAAGGTGCTGGCAACGTCGAGTTCGGGTGCCCGGTCGGGGAAATCGGCCACCGGCAGCACGTTCGCGGCCGCTGCGGCGCGGATCGCGTCGGGTGCGACGGTGATGGCGTTGGCGGTGCCTTGCGAATCGCTGAAGCGCAACAGGTCGGCGGCGACGCGCCCGATGCGCTGGACCCCGGCGGGCAGAACGACGTAGTACTCGTCGGCGTCACCGCGCGCGATGCGCAGCACCGTGCCGACGGAAAACCCCGGCAGCCCGATCGCGGCGGTGCCCAGCCCGCGAATCCGTGGAGCGCGTATCGCGGGACCCTCGGGAACCGCGTTGAGCAACGCCTGCGAGACGGGTCGCGGCGCGTGGCCCTCCAGCCGAAGTGCGCGTACCACCGCGGCATCGGAAAGGTCCACCACCGCGCGTTGCCCATTGAAAAGCAGATAGGCCGGCGAGCCCGACGCGGGCGCGACCAGGAGCGCATGCTCGGAAGCCGGGCGGTGGACCGGCGCTCCTCCGGTGGGCCCGACGACGACGGTCGTCGCACCGCTCCCGTCCGTATCGCAGATCGTCCACGCCGATTCGTCCGCTTGCAGCGGTGCGCCGATCAGCTGTGGCGCGCCCGGAATGCCGAGCAGCGGACCGCGCTTGGTACGGGCCAAATCGGACTCCCGGACAGGTCGCGGGTTCGCGGCCGTCGCCGCGATCAACCGCGCCGACGCCAGGTTCAGCACCGGATGCCAGGCGTCGCCCACCCGCACATACAAGGCCCCGGATTGTTGGCCCATGGCGATCCGGGCCTGGTCGAGATCCGCCTGCGGCCGCAGCACACCCAGCAACGCGCAGCCCGCCACCCCGATGGCCGCCACAACGCAGCCGACCCCGAGCGCCGCCGACGGGGCCCGCAGCGATTCGTTCGCGGCGTGAATGTCGCGGCCCAGCAACGCGCACTCGAGGCGACGCAGCAGGAATCGGTAGCCGCTGACCTGTATCCGGGTCGTCGGCCGGCGCAGCTGTGAACGGTCCAAAATACCCTCGGTGAATTTGTGGAATCCGTCTCCCCGCTCCAGTTAAGCCGCAGGTAAACCGCGCCCGCACCCGTTATCCACAGGCCGCCGAATTCCGGTTCGCGCTGGTTGCGGGTAAAATTTCGACCGTGTCTTCCCACCGCATAGGTCGCTGGGTGGTCCCGGGGGTTTCCGCAGTGCTCACCGCCGCCGGCCTGCTCCTGTCCCCGACGACGACGCCGGTCGCCTCCGCCTTCGACTGCCCGGACGTCGAGGTCATCTTCGCCCGCGGCACCAACGAGCCGCCCGGCCTGGGCCGGGTCGGCGACGCGTTCGTCGACTCGCTGCGCCAGCAGACCGGCCTGAACATCCTGCCCTACGGGGTGAACTACGCGGCCAGCAAGCTGCAGCTGCACGGCGGTGACGGCGCCAACGACACCATCGACCGCGTCAAGAAGAGCGTGGAAACGTGCCCCAACACCAAGATCGTGCTGGGCGGCTACTCGCAGGGCGCCTCGGTGATGGACATCGTCGCCGGCGTCCCCATCGGCGGCATCAACTGGGGCAACTCGCTGCCGCCGCAGTACGCCAACAACATCGTGGCCGTCGCCACCTTCGGCGACGTCGCCGACCGCGCCGGCGGGACGCTGCCGGCCCAGAGCGCGCTGCTCGGGTCCAAGGCGATCGACCTGTGCAATCCGCAAGACCCGATCTGCCACGCCGGTCAGGGCAACGAGTGGACCGGCCACACCGAGGGCTACGTCCCCGCGTACACCACGCAGGCGGCGGCCTTCGTCGCGTCCAAGCTGATGGCCGGGTCCAACCAGCAGGTGCCCGGCTACGGGCCCCAAACACCCGTGTATGGCCCGCAGGCGCCCGGATACGGCCCGCAGACCCCGGGTTACGGCCCGTCGGCACCCGGAAACGTCCCGGTGCCGAACACGCCGAACGCGCCGGCCACGCCGAATCCTCAAGCGCCGCTTGTCTAAATCGTTACCGGCCCTTGATCCTGGGCCCGTAGCCTCGTCGTGTGAGGCTTATCCGCTTGGGGCTGACCGCCGCATTCCTTGCAGCGGTCGCGCTTTTCGTCGTCGGAAAGCTGTTGCCGCTGGCCTCGGCGTCGTGCCCGGACGTCGAGGTGGTGTTCGCCCGCGGCACCGACGAGCCGCCCGGCGTCGGGAAGGTGGGCCAGGCCTTCGTCAACTCGCTGCGCCAGGACACCCGCAAAAGCGTTGGTGCGTACGGGGTTAACTACCCGGCCAACAAGGACTTCCTGGCGGCCACGGACGGCGCGAACGACGCCAGCAACCATATCCANAGATGGGTAAAAGAGACAGGACCAAGAGGGCCCTGGGCGGGTATTCGCAGGGCGCCGCGGTCATCGACATCGTCACCGCCGCACCGCTTCCCGGCCTCGGCTTCCAACAGCCGCTGCCGGCCGCGGCCGCCGATCACGTCGCCGCCGTCGCCCTGTTCGGGAACCCGTCGGCCCGGGCGGGCGGGCTGATGAGCGCCCTGACCCCGGACTTCGACGGCAAGACCATCGACCTGTGCAACACCGGCGACCCGATCTGCTCGAGCGGCAGCAAGTGGAGCGCCCACCTGGGCTACGTGCCCGGACTGACCAACCAGGCCGCCAGTTTCGTCGCGAGCCGGGTCTAGTCCCGATCGCCGCTAGTCCGGCGTGCGCAGATCCCGTGTGATCAGAATCCGTGCGGCCAGTTGGTCGTCGGGCGGGTAGTCGACGCCAACCAGGGTCAGCCCCTGCGCCGGCGCGGCGGCGAAGTCGCTGGATCGGTCTGTGGCCGAAAGCAAGTCGCGGCACCAGGACACCGGGCGCCGGTGCTCGCCGACGGCCAGCAGCGCCCCGACCAGTGACCGCACCATCGACCAGCAGAACGCGTCGGCGGTGACGTGCGCGGTCACCCGGTCGCCGTCGCGTGACCAGTCCAGCCGCTGCAGGTCGCGGATGGTGGTGGCGTTCTCCCGCTGCCGGCAGAACGCGGCGAAGTCGTTCAGCCCCAACAGATCCCGCGACGCAGTGGCCATCGCGTCAACGTCCAGGTCGCGCGGCCACGCGGTGACGTAGCGAGCCAGTTGCGGCTCCACACCATAGGGCGCCGTCGACAGCCGGTACACATAGTGCCGTCGCAGCGCCGAGAACCGCGCATCGAAACCCGTTGGCGCCCGGGCGATATCGATCACCCGGACGTCGGCGGGCAAAAACCGGCCCAGACGGCGCACCAGCGGCAGGAACTCCGGCTCACCGGCACGCGGCGCGCGCGGGTAGGCGTTGGGCAGCGCGTCGGCGGGCACGTCGACGTGCGCGACCTGCCCGGTGGCATGGACCCCGGTGTCGGTGCGCCCGGCCGCGCGCAGCCGCACTGGAACGCGGAAGACCGTCGTCAGCGCCTCGTCGAGAACGCCGGCGACGGTCCGCTGCCCGGCCTGGGCAGCCCAGCCCGCGAATTCCGTTCCGTCGTAGGCGATGTCGAGCCGCAGACGGACCTGAAAATCCGGGTCGCTAACTCTCGTCAGCCTCGTCGTCCGCCTCGGCGGCCTCGGCTTCGGCCCTCGCGGCCACGGCCTCGTCATGCTTTTCCTCAGCGGCAGCCTCGGCCTCCGTGGCCTCGACGGCCTCTTCGGCGGGCTCGGTCGCCTCCTCGGCGGTCGGGCCGACGGCTTCCTCGGGCTCGACCGCCGCCTGCGGCGCGGCCGCCGCCGCGACAGGCGCATCAACCTTCTTCGACGCCTTGACCCGTCGCGCCCGGTCGGCCTCCGACGTCACGGTCTTCTCCCGCACCAGCTCGATCACGGCCATCGGGGCGTTGTCGCCCTTGCGCGCCTCGACCTTGATGATGCGGGTGTAACCGCCGTTGCGGTCGGCGAAGAACGGCCCGATCTCCTCGAACAAGGCGTGCACCACGTCCTTGTCGCGGATCTTCTTGAGCACCTCTCGACGGTTGTGCAGCGTGCCCTTCTTGGCGTGCGTGATCAGCTTCTCCGCGTACGGCCGCAGCGCACGGGCCTTCGGCTCGGTCGTCTTGATCCGGCCGTGCTCGAACAGCGACGTGGCCAGGTTGGCCAGCAAGGCCTTCTGATGCGAAGACGACCCGCCGAGGCGGGGGCCCTTGGTGGGCTTGGGCATTGCACTATCTCCTCAGTGGGGCCGACCCCCGTATCAGGTAGGGCCGGGACGGACTTTCTGCTACAGCTGTTCGGTTTCCGCGTAGTCCTGGTCGTCGTAGGCCGCCTCGGTGGACCAGGTGCCGGTGGCGACGTCGTAGCCGGCAACCTCCGACGGGTCGAAGGTCGGCGGGCTGTCCTTGAGCGACAGGCCCAGCTGGTGCAGCTTGACCTTCACCTCGTCGATGGACTTCTGGCCGAAGTTGCGGATGTCGAGCAGGTCGGATTCGGTGCGGCTGACCAGCTCGCCGACGGTGTGCACGCCCTCGCGCTTGAGGCAGTTGTAGGACCGCACGGTCAGGTCCAGGTCGTCGATCGGCAGCGCGAACGACGCGATGTGGTCGGCCTCGGCCGGCGACGGCCCGATCTCGATGCCCTCGGCCTCGACGTTGAGTTCGCGTGCCAGGCCGAACAATTCGACCAGCGTCTTACCGGCCGACGCCAGCGCGTCGCGCGGGGTGATCGAGCTCTTGGTCTCGACGTCCAGGATCAGCTTGTCGAAGTCGGTACGCTGCTCGACACGGGTCGCGTCCACCTTGTAGGTGACCTTGAGCACCGGCGAGTAGATGGAATCGACCGGGATGCGGCCGATTTCGGCGCCCGAGGCCCGGTTCTGCACCGCCGGGACGTAGCCGCGGCCGCGCTCGACGACGAGCTCGACCTCGAGCTTGCCCTTGTCGTTCAGCGTCGCGATGTGCATGTCGGGGTTGTGCACGGTCACGCCGGCGGGAGGCACGATGTCACCCGCGGTGACCTCGCCCGGGCCCTGCTTGCGCAGGTACATGGTGACGGGCTCGTCCTCCTCCGAGGACACGACCAGGCCCTTGAGGTTCAGGATGATGTCGGTGACGTCTTCCTTCACGCCGGGCACGGTGGTGAACTCGTGCAGCACGCCGTCGATGCGAATGCTGGTGACGGCCGCGCCGGGGATCGACGACAACAGCGTGCGCCGCAGCGAATTGCCCAGGGTGTAACCGAATCCCGGCTCCAACGGCTCGATGACGAACTGGGACCGGGTGTCGGTGAGGACTTCCTCGGACAGTGTGGGTCGCTGTGAGATCAGCATGGTGTTTCTTCTTCTCCTTCTCGGCACCCGCTATTTGATGCCGTTGGGGTTTCGAGCCGGGCGGCCCGAAAGTCCGTTACTTCGAGTAGTACTCGACAATCAGCTGCTCGGTCAGCGGCACGTCGATCTGCGCGCGCTCGGGCAGTTGGTGGATGAGGATGCGCTGGCGCTCCCCCACGACCTGCAGCCAGCTCGGGATCGGGCGGTCGCCCGCGGTCTCCCGCGCGATCTGGAACGGCACCGTGTTCAGCGAGCCGTCCCGCACGTCGACGATGTCGTACTGCGACACCCGGTAGCTGGGTACGTCCACCTTCACGCCGTTGACGGAAAAGTGCCCGTGGCTCACCAGCTGGCGGGCCATCCGTCGGGTGCGCGCCAGGCCGGCGCGGTAGACGACGTTGTCCAGCCGGCTCTCGAGGATGCGCAGCAGTTCCTCACCGGTCTTACCGGGCTGCCGGACGGCCTCTTCGTAGTAGCGGCGGAACTGCTTTTCCATCACGCCGTAGGTGAAGCGGGCCTTCTGCTTCTCCTGCAGCTGCAGCAGGTACTCGCTCTCCTTGATCCGCGCGCGGCCGTGCTGGCCGGGCGGGTAGGGGCGCTTCTCGAAGGCCTGGTCGCCGCCGACGAGGTCGGTGCGCAGCCGGCGCGATTTGCGGGTGATGGGTCCGGTGTAACGAGCCATGACTTTCTCCTAGACCCTTCTGCGCTTCGGCGGACGGCATCCGTTGTGCGGCTGCGGGGTGACGTCGGAGATCGCGCCGACCTCCAGGCCGGCCGCCTGCAGCGACCGGATCGCGGTCTCGCGGCCCGAGCCCGGGCCCTTCACGAACACGTCGACCTTGCGCACGCCGTGCTCCTGGGCCTTGCGGGCGGCGTTCTCCGCGGCCAGCTGGGCGGCGAACGGGGTCGACTTGCGCGAGCCCTTGAAGCCGACGTGGCCCGACGACGCCCAGGCGATGACGTTGCCCTGCGGGTCGGTGATCGTCACGATCGTGTTGTTGAACGTGCTCTTGATGTGCGCGGCGCCGTGCGGAATATTCTTCTTTTCCCGCTTCCGGGTCTTGTGCTGGCCCTTCTTAGCGGAGCTTGCCTGCGCTTTTTTTGCTGGTGGCATCCGGTTCTACCTGGCCTTCTTCTTGCCCGCGATGGTGCGCTTCGGGCCCTTGCGGGTGCGCGCATTGGTCTTGGTCCGCTGGCCGCGCACCGGCAGGCCGCGGCGGTGCCGCAGGCCCTGGTAGCAGCCGATCTCGATCTTGCGGCGGATGTCGGCCTGCACCTCCCGGCGCAGGTCACCCTCCACCTTGAGGTTCGCCTCGATGTAGTCACGCAGATGGGTCACCTGGTCGTCGGTGAGGTCCCGGGTGCGCAGATCCTTGTCGATGCCGGTGGCGGCCAGGATTTCGTTGGCGCGGGTTCGCCCGACGCCGAAGATGTACGTCAGCGCGATCTCCATCCGCTTGTCGCGTGGGAGATCGACGCCTACTAGTCGAGCCATAGGTGGCGTTTCCTCTTTTTCTAGGCGGAGGTCTTATCCCAGTCCGTTCCCGCCCCAGCTTTGGGGTGGGGCCCGGCCTCCGTCCGGGCGTGGATGAACGGCCTATCCGTTCAGTGGTGCTGGGAGGTCAACATTCAGTTGTGTTGGGGCAGGGGGTCAGCCCTGGCGCTGCTTGTGGCGCGGATCGGAGCAGATCACCATGACCCGCCCATGCCGACGGATCACCCTGCACTTGTCACAGATTGGCTTGACGCTCGGGTTCACCTTCACGGGTGGTCGATCCTGTTCTGTCTTCTCGTCGGTGGTCGGTTCGGGCTTGTTGTCACTTGTACCGGTACACGATGCGGCCCCGGGACAGGTCGTAGGGAGACAACTCCACCACCACCCGGTCCTCGGGAAGGATGCGGATGTAGTGCTGCCGCATCTTGCCGCTGATGTGGGCGAGCACCTTGTGGCCGTTCTCCAGCTCAATGCGGAACATCGCATTGGGCAGGGGCTCGACCACGCGGCCCTCGACCTCGATGGCACCGTCCTTCTTGGCCATACTTGTCAGCAATCCTCGTCATTCGTTTCGTTCGCGTAAGCGCCCGGATCGGCGCGACGTATGCACCGACTTCGAACGTGAGCCGGTGACAGGAAATTCCTAGGGACTGGGCACGCAAAAAGTCGGCGCGAAACCGCACCGTTCCCTAACGATACCTGGTCATCGGCCCTGGCCAAAATCGCTGCGAGAGGAATCCGGCCGCCCTACTCGACCCGCCGCACGGCGCCTGACAAGCGCATACTTAACGCCGATGACAAATCCTGAAGACCCCGCGCAGCCGTCGGCTGCCGCCGGGCAACCGCGCAAACCCGTGCTGCTGACCGTCGACGACGATCCCTCGGTCTCGCGCGCGGTGGCCCGGGACCTGCGCCGCCAGTACGGCGACCGGCACCGCATCGTGCGCGCCGAGTCGGGCCCGGACGCCCTGGAGACGCTCAAGGAGCTCAAGCTGCGGGGCGAGACGGTCGCGGTGCTCATCGCCGACTACCGGATGCCGCAGATGAGCGGGATCGAGTTCCTTGAGCAGGCGATGGACCTCTTCCCGGCGGCCCGGCGCGTGCTGCTGACCGCCTACGCCGACACCCACGCGGCCATCGACGCCATCAACGTCGTCGATCTCGACCACTACCTGCTCAAGCCGTGGGACCCGCCGGAGGAGAAGTTCTACCCGGTCGTCGACGGGCTGCTGGACGCCTGGCGGGCCGCGCCGGAGCATCCCATCCCGCACACCAAGGTGATCGGGCACCGCTGGTCGGAGCGGTCCTGGCAGGTGCGCGATTTCCTGGCCCGCAACGGGCTGCACTACTCGTGGTTCATGGCCGACGACCCCGACGGCGAGCGGCTGCTGAAGGCCGCCGGCGCGGATTGCCTACGGCTGCCGGTCGTCGTCACCGAACGCGGCGACGCCCTCGTCGAACCCACCGACGCGCAGCTGGCCGACACGCTGGGCCTCACCACCACGCCGTCGCAGGAGTTCTATGACCTGATCGTCATCGGCGGCGGGCCCGCGGGTCTGGCGGCCGCCGTCTACGGCGCGTCGGAGGGGCTGCGGACGGTGCTGATCGAACGCACCGCGACGGGCGGTCAGGCCGGCCAGAGCTCACGGATCGAGAACTACCTCGGCTTTCCTGACGGGGTGTCGGGCGGCCAGCTGGCCGAGCGCGCGCGCAGGCAGGCCGAGAAGTTCGGCGCGGAGCTGATCACCGCCCGCGCCGCCACCGCGCTGGAGGTCAACGGTTCCAAGCGCACGGTGCGCTTCGCCGACGGCGGCTCGATCGATGCGCACTCCGTCATCCTGGCCACCGGCGTCGCGTACCGGCAGCTGTCGGCCCAGGGATGCACCGAGCTGACCGGCCGGGGCGTCTACTACGGGGCGGCCGTCTCCATCGCGACGGAGTGCGCCGGCGAGGAGGTGTACGTGATCGGCGGGGCCAACTCGGCCGGGCAGGCCGCAATGTACCTGTCCCGCGAGGCGAAATCCGTGACGATCGCGGTGCGCGCCGCGTCCCTGGAGGCGTCGATGTCGTACTACCTGATCGAGCAGATCAGGCAGCGGCCCAACATCACCGTGCGCACCTGCACCGAGGTTCAGCGCGCCGTCGGCGGCGACCACCTGGAAAGGCTGACCCTGGTCGACAACCGGACCGGCGACACCGAGGACGTCACCTGCGCCCGGATGTTCATTTTCATCGGCGCCGCCCCGCGCACCGAGTGGCTGGACGGGGTGGTCGCCCGCGACGACCGCGGCTTCATCCTCACCGGACCGGACCTGCGCAACGTGTGCGGCTGGACGTTGGACCGCCCGCCCCACCACCTGGAGACCAGCGTGCCGGGCGTGTTCGCCACCGGCGACGTGCGCGCCGAGTCCGCCAAACGCGTCGCGGCCGCCGTCGGCGAGGGGTCGATGGCCGTGATGCTGGTGCATCGCTACCTCGCCGAAGCATGACCGCCAAGACGCCCTGCAGCCCCGACGAACTGCGCAGCCTGTTCCTGTTCGAGGCGCTGACCGACGAACAGCTGGCGGTGCTGTGCGCCGACGGGCGAATCCAGAACTACGAACCCGGCCCGATCTGCGTCGAGGGCGAACCCGCGACGTGTTTCTTCGTCCTGATCGAGGGCGAGCTGGTGATGTCGAAGCTCTCCGGCGGGCAGGACATCGAAACCAACCGCACGTCGCAGCGCGGGGTGTACTGCGGCGCCTGGCAGGCGTTCACCGGCGAGCAGCAGCAGGCCTACAGCACCTCGGTGCGGGTGACCAAGCCGTCGCGGTTCTTCGTGCTGGACGCGCCCGCGTTCGCCCGCTTCATGCAGGACCAGTTCCCGATGGCGGTCCACCTGCTCGACGGGATCGCCGTGGGCACCGAGCGGACCCGGCGGATCATCGACAACCGGGAGAAGCTGCTGGCGCTGGGCCAGTTGTCGGCCGGGTTGACCCACCAACTGAACAACCCCGCCGCGGCCACCGTCCGGGCCGCCGCCGAGCTGCGCGAGCGGGTCGCCGGGATGCGCCAGAAACTGGCGATGCTCGCCGACGGGACCGTCACGCCCGAGGCGCTGCGCGCGCTGGTGCGGCTGCAGGAGGAGGTGGCCGCCCAGGTCGCCAAGTCGGCCGCGGCGAACCTGTCGGCGATCGAGACCGCCGACCTCGAGGACGCCGTCGGCGAATGGCTCGACGAGCACGGCGTCGAGGACGGTTGGGACATCGCGCCGACCTTCGTCGAGGGCGGCATCGACACCGATTGGCTGGAGAAGATCGCCGCGACGACCGACGAACTCGACGCGTCGACCTCGCTGGAAAAGGCGATCCGCTGGCTCACCTACACCGTCGAGGGCGAGCTGCTGCTGAACCAGCTCCTGGAGGCCAGCAAGCGAATCTCGGCACTGGTCGCCGACGCCAAGCAGTACTCGCAGATGGACCGGGCCCCGTTCCAGGTGGCCGACGTCCACGAACTGCTGCGCAGCACGCTGACGATGTTCGCCGACCGGCTGGGCAAGGACGCCACGAAGGACGCGCACGCGATCACCGTGGTCAAGGACTTCGACAAGTCGCTTCCCGAAATCCCTTGCTACCCGGGCGATCTCAACCAGGTGTGGACCAACATCATCGACAACGCGCTCGCCGCGATGCGCGACGGGGGCGGCACGCTGACCATCCGCACCTGCCGGGAAGGCGACAAGATGGTGCGGGTCGAGATCCGCGACAGCGGGCCGGGCGTCCCCGACGACGTGCGCGAACGGATATTCGAGCCGTTCTTCACCACCAAGCCGGTCGGCGAGGGGACGGGGCTGGGGCTGGACCTGGCCTGGAACATCGTCGTCAAGAAGCATCGCGGGGACCTGCGGGTCGAATCCGTTCCCGGCGACACGCGGTTCATCGTCCTGCTGCCGCTCGAGCTCCCGCCCGCCGTCGACGTGAGCTTTCCGGAATAGCCGCCCCACGCGGCCGGTTGGGAACAACCATGACCGATGCAGCGACCAAGCCCAACCTCGGCCGGTTCGGATCGTTCGGACGCGGCGTGACGCCCCAGCAAGCCAAAGAGATCGAATCCCTGGGTTACGGGGCCGTCTGGGTGGGCGGGTCCCCGCCGGCCGAGCTGGCCTGGGTGGAGCCCCTGCTCGAGGCCACGACGACGTTGCAGGTGGCCACCGGCATCGTGAACATCTGGACGGCGGCCGCCGGGCCGGTGGCCGAATCGTTCCACCGCATCGACAAGGCCTACCCGGGCCGATTCCTGCTCGGCATCGGCGTCGGCCACCCCGAGGCGCACACCGAATACCGCAAGCCCTACGACGCGCTCCTCGGATACCTGGACCAGCTCGACCAGTACGGCGTGCCGGCGAACCGGCGCGTGGTGGCGGCCCTGGGCCCGCGGGTGCTGAAGCTGTCGGCCGAACGCGCCGCCGGCGCCCACCCCTACCTGACCACCCCCGAGCACACCGCGCAGGCCCGCGAGCTGATCGGCCCGTCGGCGTTCCTGGCGCCCGAACACAAGGTGGTGCTGACCACCGACGCGGAACAGGCCCGGGCGGTGGGCCGCAAGGCGCTCGACATCTACTTCAACCTGGCCAACTACCGCAACAACTGGAAGCGGCTGGGCTACTCCGACGACGAAGTCGTCCGCCCGGGCAGCGATCGCCTGGTCGATTCGGTGGTGGCCTACGGCACGCCCGAGCAGATCGCCGCGCGGCTCAACGAGCACCTCGACGCGGGCGCCGACCACGTGCCCGTGCAGGTCCTCACCAAGGATGAAAACCTGGTGTCGGCGCTGGCCGAATTGGCGGGGCCGCTCGGGCTGAGCTGACCGACTTCGAGGGGGACACCGATGACCGAGGCAGTCGCACTGAAACCCGACCTGGGGCGGTTCGGGGTCTGGCTGCCCAGCCGCTCCATCACGCCCGGTCTGGCCGCCCAGATCGAGGCGCTCGGCTACGGCGCGGTCTGGATCGGCGGATCGCCGGACGCGGAACTGGCCTGGGTCGACCCGGCCCTGGCGCAGACGACCTCGTTGCAGCTGGCGACGGGGATCGTCAACATCTGGTCCGCGCCGGCGCCGGCGGTCGCCGAGTCCTACGCGCGCATCGAAGGCGCCCATCCGGGTCGGTTCCTGCTCGGCGTCGGGGCGGGCCACCGGGAACACACGGACGAGTACGTCAAGCCCTACGACGCCCTGGTCGGCTACCTCGACGCGCTCGACGCCGCGATGGTGCCCACCAGCCGGCGGGTGCTCGCGGCGCTCGGGCCGCGCGTGCTGGCGCTGGCCGCGGAACGCAGCGCCGGCGCGCATCCCTACCTGGTCACCCCCGAACACACCGCCAAGGCGCGCGAGCAGCTGGGCAACTCGGTGTTCCTGGCGCCCGAGCACAAGGTGGTGCTCGCCACGAGCCCTGGCGAGGCCCGGGCGATCGGCCGCCGGACCGTCGAGCACTACCTGGCGCTGAGCAATTACGTCAACAACTGGCTGCGGCTCGGGTTCACCCAGGATGACGTGCGCAAGCCGGGCAGCGACCGGCTGATTGACGCGGTGGTGGCCTATGGCACACCGGAGGCCATCGCGCGGCGCCTCGGTGAACATTGCGACGCCGGGGCCGACCACGTGGCCGTCCAGGTGCTGGGCGCCCCGAACGACGAGGCGCTGGTGTCGGCGTTGCGCGAGCTGGCGGGGCCATTAGGGCTAACTGCCCCAAACTGATCATCCGGCTCGGTTAGGGTGTGTGACCATGCGATTGCTGGTCACCGGTGGAGCCGGCTTCATCGGCGCGAATTTCGTGCACAGCACGGTGCGGGAGCATCCCGAGGATTCCGTGACGGTGCTCGATGCCTTTACCTATGCCGGGCGGCGCGAGTCGCTGGTCGACGTCGAGGACGCCATCACGGTGGTGAAGGGCGACATCACCGATGCCGCGCTGGTCGCCGCGCTGGTCGCCGAGTCCGACGCGGTCGTGCACTTCGCCGCCGAGACTCACGTCGACAACTCCCTGGAAGACCCGTGGACGACCCTGCAGACCAACGTGGTCGGCACCTACGCGATCCTGCAGGCGGTGCGGCGGCACGATGTCCGGCTGCACCACGTCTCCACCGACGAGGTCTACGGCGATCTGGAGCTCGACGAGCCCAGCCGGTTCACGGAATCCACTCCCTACAACCCGTCGAGCCCCTACTCAGCGACCAAGGCGGCCAGCGACCTGCTGGTCCGGGCCTGGGTGCGGTCCTACGGCGTGCGCGCGACGATCTCGAACTGCTCGAACAACTACGGGCCGTACCAGCACGTCGAAAAGTTCATCCCGCGCCAGATCACCAACGTGCTCACCGGGCGGCGCCCCAAGCTGTACGGCTCGGGCGCCAACGTTCGGGACTGGATCCACGTCGACGACCACAACAGCGCGGTCCGGCGAATCCTGGAAAAGGGTGAGAACGGCCGGACCTACCTCATCGCCGCCGAGGGCGAGCGCGACAACCTGACGGTCATGCGCGCGATCCTGCAGGCCCTGGGGCACGACCCCGACGACTTCGACCACGTCACCGACCGTGCCGGCCACGACCTGCGGTACGCGATCGACCCGACGTCGCTGTACAACGAATTGGGTTGGACGCCAAAGCATGCCAACTTCGAGGAGGGCCTGCACGCCACCATCGACTGGTATCGCGCCAACGAGTCGTGGTGGCGGCCCCTCAAGGACGCCACCGAGGGCCGCTACGAAGAACGGGGCCAGTGACGTGGGAGTCCGCGAGCTCAAAGTCAAAGGCGCCTGGGAGATCACCCCGACCATCCACGGCGATTCCCGGGGCATGTTTTTCGAATGGCTCACCGACCGCGCGTTCACCGCGTTCGCCGGTCATCGGCTGAACGTCCGGCAGGCCAACTGTTCGGTGTCCTCGGCCGGCGTGCTGCGTGGCGTGCACTTCGCACAGGTGCCGCCGAGCCAGGCGAAATACGTGACCTGCGTGTCCGGTTCGGTCTTTGACGTCGTCGTCGACACCCGCGTCGGCTCCCCGACCTTCGGCCAGTGGGACTCCGTCCTGCTCGACGACAAGGACCGCCGGACGATTTACATCTCCGAAGGCCTCGGGCACGGCTTCCTTGCGCTGCAAGATAATTCGACGATCATGTACCTGTGTTCGTCGGAATACAACCCGCAGCGCGAGCACACCATCTGCGCCACGGACCCGGAGTTGGCGATCGACTGGCCGCTGGTCGACGGCGCCACCCCCACGCTGTCCGACCGCGACGCCGCGGCGCCCAGCTTCGAGGAGGTGCGCGCGTCCGGCCTCCTGCCCACCTGGGAGGAGACGCAGCGCTTCGTCGCCGGGCTGCGCGATACGTGAGCGATCGATGAAGCGTGGGTTGCTGATCGCCGTCGCGGGTGCGGCCGTCGCCACGGGCCTGGTCGGCTGCGCCAAGGCCGACAACGCTTCGAGCGCAACATCTTCCAGCGCGACCCCATCCGGCGCCTCCGCCGCGGCCGGGCCGGTGCGGGTCACCATCGGCGGCCGGCCCCAAAACGTCAGCGGCCCGGTGGTGTGCGGCACGACCAACGGCAAGTTCTCCATCGCGGTCGGCGACATGGTCACCGGCATCATCGTCGCGCTCGAGCCCGACGCGTCGGCGGTGCATGGCGCGGGGCTCGGCACCGTCGACGGGGTGGTCATGAGCTTCACCGAGGGTGTGCCCGGCGAAGACGCCACCGCTACCAAGGCGGGCAGCACCTACAAGATCACCGGCACGGCCAGCGGCACCGACAACGCGGGCGCGCAGGCGCACAAGCCTTTCGAGGTCAACGTCACCTGCCCGTAGGCGAGTATCCTTCCCCAATGGCCTCGAGCTTCGCGGGCAAGGTCGCATTCGTCACCGGCGGCGCGTCCGGCATCGGCGCCGCGCTGGCCACCAACGTCGCCGGCGCGGGCGCCGAGGTGTGGATCGCCGATCGCCAACTCGAGGCGGCGCAGGAGCTGGCGCAACGCCTGAGCAACGGTGGCGCGAAAGCGCACGCGATCGAACTCGATGTGCGCAGCTACCCCGCGTTCGAAAGCGCCGTCGCCCGGGCGGTGCAGCAATCCGGGCGCATCGACTACCTGTTCAACAACGCCGGCATCGGCGTGGGCGGCGAGGTCGACTCGTACACGCTCGACGACTGGAACGACGTGCTGGACGTGAACCTGCACGGCGTGGTGCACGGCATCCAAGCGGTGTATCCGGTCATGATCCGGCAGGGTGCGGGCCACATCGTGAACACGGCCTCGATGGCCGGCCTGCTCGCCTCACCCGGCGCCGTGAGCTACACCGCCGCCAAACACGCCGTCGTCGCAATCTCGAGGGCGCTGCGGTTGGAGGCCGAGCGCCACGGCGTGTCGGTGTCGGTGCTGTGCCCCGGCGCGATCCGGACCCCGATCCTCACCGGCGGCAAGTACGGACGGATGACCAAGACCGGCGCGGGAGACGAGGCGCTGCTCAAGTTCTGGGAGCCGATGCGGCCGATGGCGCCCGAAAAGTTCGCCGACCGTGTCCTTCGTGCCGTGTCGCGCCGCGACGCGATCATCATCGTGCCGGCCTGGTGGAAGGCGGTGTGGTACCTCGAACGCCTCTCGCCGGCGGTCTCGGCGCGGTGCGCCAGACTCTCGCTCAAGCGCCTGCGGGCGATGGATTCCACCGCCTCCTGAGACGCAACCGAATCACGCTTGAAAACAAGCACTTTCGCCAACCGGTGACGCTACGATCACGTTTGTCGCTGTAGTCGGGCCGCGACCGCTTCACGTGAGCCATTGCTTGGGGGGGTCGGATGTCGTTTGTGCTTGCGGTTCCCGATGTAATGACCGATGCGGCAACGCGTTTGGCGAGCCTCGGTGCAGCGATCAACGCCGCCCAGTCTGCGGCGGCCGTACCCACAACGGGGGTGCTGGCGGCGGCCGGCGACGAGGTCTCGACGGCCGTCGCGGCGGTGTTTTCGCGGTGCGCCTCGGCGTATCAGGCGCTGGGTGCTCAGGCGGCGGCTTTTCACACCCAGTTGGTGCAGACCCTCAACGCGAGCGCGGGCACCTATCTCGCCGCCGACGCCGCCGACGCGTCGCCGCTGCAGACCCTTCAGGAAGACGTGTTGGGGCTGATCAACGCGCCCACCAACGCGCTTTTCGGGCGTCCGCTGATCGGCAACGGTGCCAACGNGGCCCGCCGCGCTTGGCGGCGCCGGCGGCCGGGGCGGCCTGTTGGGGGGTGTGGCCGGTGCCACCGGCACCCCCGGCCTGGCCACCGTCCCAATCACGTTGCAAAACAACGACATCATCGCGAACCTCTCGGTGGGCGGGGGACCGACGGTGTCCGTGGTGGTCGATACCGGGTCGCGGGGTCTCATTCTCCCGCCCCAAGACGTGAACACGGCGACCCTCGGGCTGCCCACCGGCAGCGGTAGCGTCGTATACGGCGAACCCGGCGATACCTTGACCGTGAACTACAACACCTACGCGACGACGGTGAATTTCGGGAACGGAATCGTCACCCAGCCGACCACCGTCGCCGTGGCCACTTCCGCGACCCAAACTATCGACTTCTTCTTTTCCAGTTCGATTCCAACTTCGCAAGTACCAGCCATTTTGGGCGTTGGGGTCAATCCCGCCGGACCACTCGGCAGCAGCCCCGTGACGGCATTGCCCGGTAGTTTCGGTCAGGGTGTGCTGATCGATGAACCCAAGGGCGTAATAGATTTCGGCACAAACCCGTTGCCCGCCATGGGCTCCGTTACCGGCGCCCCCTCCACCACCCTGGACATACGCATCAACAACGGGGCCCTCCAATCGACTTCCGGGGCGTTCATCGATTCGGGCGGACAGTACGGATCCGTCCCGGACAATCTCAACCCTCCCAATGCCGGCGGATACCTGCCGGCGGGAACGACCATTTCCGTCTACACACCCGATGGGACGACGTTGCTGTACACGACGACGGTCGGTTCGCAACAGACGTCCATCGTGTCGAGTCTCCTGGGCGGCAACTTCAACACCGGGATCGCTCCCTTCCTCCAAGATCCCATCTACCTCTCGTACAGCCCGAGCGGTTACGGGACGACCGTCTTCGACGCGTCAACCAATTCTGAATCCACTTGAAAACAGCCAATTTCGCTTACTCGGGGCGGCTGACACTTGATGGCATGTACTTGCATGGAGGGGTCGGATGCCGTTTGTGATTGCGGTGCCCGAAACGGTGACCGGCGCAGCAAGAGATTTGGCGAGCCTCGGCTCGACGAGCAACGCGATCCACGCGGCGGCGCCGGTAGCCGCTCAGCGCGCGGCGGCACTCGCTTTCGTCCGGAAACCCGCGGCGGTCGGGTGAGGCCGCCTGACGAAGGCGGCCGCCCACAGCGCCACGCACAGCACCTCGGCGACCACGGTGAGCGCCGCGTGGGGCGCCGGCTCCCAGCCGCGCTCGGAGAAGCCAAACAGCCCAACGGTTCTCGACAGGACGAAGGCCGCCAGGGAGCCGCCCGCCATCGCGGCGGCCGCCCACTGCAGCCACCAGGGCCCACCCGCGGCGATCAGCAGGGCCAGCGAGAACGAGACGCTGGCCTGGATCAGGAAGCTCGTGCCGATCATCGGAATATGCTGGTAGCCGTGGACATACAGGTACGCATGGCTGAAGGCGCTGACGGCCAGGGCGGCGGCCAGGCCCAGACGGAGCAAGAGTTTCATTGCAGGGTCGTCTCTTTCAGCGCCAGGGCGGTCTGCCCCCTGGTGTAGTTGACCTCGCGAATCCCCAGGACGTCGCGCAGCTT
Source organism: Mycobacterium interjectum (assembly GCF_900078675.2). Classification (GTDB taxonomy): domain Bacteria; phylum Actinomycetota; class Actinomycetes; order Mycobacteriales; family Mycobacteriaceae; genus Mycobacterium; species Mycobacterium interjectum. The sequence continues at coordinate 211,538 of NZ_LT546236.1, read as the reverse complement.
GCCGGCCGGCAGCGTCACCGGCTTGGGCGCCGGGCCGTCGCCGGGATGCGGCAGGGGGTAGGCGGTCGTCGTGCCGCTGTAGAACGTGACATTGCCTTCCGTCTTGGAAAACAGTTGGTGCACATGCCCGTTGAGGCAGGTGACCGACGAGAAGCGGCTCAGGTAGCTCAGTGCCTGAGCGGCGTCGTCGGTGCCCCAGCCCCAGTCGGGGTACATCGCGAACAGCGGGATGTGGCTGAACACGATGATCGGCGTATCGTTCGACAACCCCGCGACGTCCCTTTCGACAAAGGCCAGCTGATCGGTGCCCAGATGCCCCAGCTTCTTGAGGTTCAACGTGTTCACCAGCGCGATCACGTGGACCCCGGCGACATCGAAGCTGTACCACCCGTCGCCGCGGGTTCCGGCGCCGAACACGCTCCGGTACTTCTGTCCCGCGTCGTCGACCGAATCGTGTTCGCCGGGCACCGTGAAGATGTGCGGTGTCCGCAGCTTGGTCATCATCTGCTTCACCTGGTCGAACTGCTCGGGGCTCGACAGGTGCGTGAGGTCGCCGGTGTGGATGACGAAATCCGGTGTGTAGCCAAGGTTGTTCATCTCATCGATCGCGTGGCCGAACGTGCCTGTGACGTCCGGGTTCGGCGGGCCGGAGAAGCCGATATGGCTGTCGCTCACCTGGNCCCCGGCGACAGCCGGTCCCTCGGCGGGGCTTCCCATCAGCGCCCGATCGATGGAGACCGCCGCCGCCGCGGCGGCCGCGGCCGCCGATGTGCCCACGATGACCTGGCGGCGCGTCGCGTTCTGTTTGGTCGGCGCCGGCGGCGCGCCGTTCATCTGCTCGGCGAGCCGGGCGTGCAGGTCGTCGAGGAACTCCCGCCGCGGCCCGTCATCACCCTGCCCGGCCGCTCGCAGCTCGATTGCGGTCCGGATCTGCGCGGCCTCGAAGTCGTCGGGCGCAAACGGCTTGGGCCGGCGGCCCCGCAACAGGTCGTCGACGTACCGGCGCAACCCACGCGCGTTCATCGCTGACCTCCATCGTTGACCTGTGCCGCCAGCCGCAGGGCCCGGTGCTGGAGCACTTTGGCGTTGGCGACGCTGATTCCCAGTTCGGCGGCGGACTCCTTGATTGAATTGCCTTGCAAGAAACGCATTTCCAAAATCTGGCGATACCGGGCGGGCAGGCCGTCCAGAACCCGGGCGACACGCTGGGGCGCGGTGCTGATCGCCTCCTCGCTCTCGGNTCCGGGCATGCCGCTGGCGCCCGAACCGAAGCTCACCGACGGCTGGGCGGCGGGCGGCGAGGGCGAGCAGCCGGCCAGCAGCAGCGCGCCGGCGACCGGTACCGCGACCAGATGTTCCCGAAGCTTGGCGATGTCCATGCCAAGAGATAGGGCGGGGGGTTACACCTGCCGGCGCGGTGGCGCGAACACCTCGATCGCGCCGTTGACCTCGCGAACCATCAGCGCGGGCAACGGCTTTGGCGAGATCGGCAGCTGGTGGGAGAGCACCTTCCCACTGGGCGAGAACGACGTCGTGTGGCACGGGCAGCGCAGGGCGCCCTCCGGCGCGTCGAACCACAGCCGGCACCCCTGATGCGTGCAGACCCCGGATATCGCTTCGGGCTTGCCGTCGACGCGGCGGACGAACCCGGTGACCGACCCCAGATCGAACGGGTGCATGACGCCGTCGGGAACATCGGAGCTGGCCGCGACGCGCTGCCAGATTCCGTCGTTGGGCGTGAGTTCCCCGGCGACAGCCGGTCCCTCGGCGGGGCTTCCCATCAGCGCCCGATCGATGGAGACCGCCGCCGCCGCGGCGGCCGCGGCCGCCGATGTGCCCACGATGACCTGGCGGCGCGTCGCGTTCTGTTTGGTCGGCGCCGGCGGCGCGCCGTTCATCTGCTCGGCGAGCCGGGCGTGCAGGTCGTCGAGGAACTCCCGCCGCGGCCCGTCATCACCCTGCCCGGCCGCTCGCAGCTCGATTGCGGTCCGGATCTGCGCGGCCTCGAAGTCGTCGGGCGCAAACGGCTTGGGCCGGCGGCCCCGCAACAGGTCGTCGACGTACCGGCGCAACCCACGCGCGTTCATCGCTGACCTCCATCGTTGACCTGTGCCGCCAGCCGCAGGGCCCGGTGCTGGAGCACTTTGGCGTTGGCGACGCTGATTCCCAGTTCGGCGGCGGACTCCTTGATTGAATTGCCTTGCAAGAAACGCATTTCCAAAATCTGGCGATACCGGGCGGGCAGGCCGTCCAGAACCCGGGCGACACGCTGGGGCGCGGTGCTGATCGCCTCCTCGCTCTCGGGTGGTTGTTCTATGTCGTCGACCGAGGTTATCTCCCGGCCCATCGTCTCCCGCCAGTGCGCGGCCAGGACGGTCCTGGCCGTGGCCCGCAGGTAGGCGCGGACCTCGCCGACGCTCGCGGTCAGGCGCAGCGGCCGCAGCGCGGCCAGGAAGACCTCGGCGGTGAGGTCCTCCGCGTCGGCGCGGTTGCCCACCCGGGCGAACAGCGTGCGGTACACCCAGGACGCGTTGTCGGAGTACACGGCCTCCCAGTCGGGATAGCCGTCATCGGGGACCGCGCGCAGCGGACGCGGGCCCGGTTCGTTGTGAGCCGCCACGTGCCTCCTTCACCGATAAGTATCAGCTCGGGTTACACGGGAGTTCGTCGGCCATCAGCTGATCCAGCTTTGCCGCGGTGGCCGACACTGCCGAGCGGGCCATGGGCAGGATCCGATCCCGCACCCGGGGCTTCGCCGACGCCGGCGCCGGCAGGTGGCCTTTCAGATGACCGAACAGGTCCAGGCGCGCCGCGGCAAGCCAGGCGGCCAGGTGCGGGTCGTCGGGCCAACGCAGCTGATTGCCGTGATCGGCCCGCGCGACGCGCAACCAGTCGAGGTCGGTGTCGGGATGCGGCAACGGCGGGCATGGCGCGTTTTCGCGGCATCGCCGGGATAGGCGGCCTCGACGTGGGCGATCAGCGCCGCGCTGAAAATCTGCTGGCACCCCCCACCCCGTCGTCCTTGCCACCCCGGCCCACATTTACTAGGATATGCAAGTATCCGCTTAACCGCGTCAACGACACTCGAGGGCCCCATGACCACACAGATCCCGCACTTCATCGACGGGAAGCGCACCGCCGGCCAGTCGACCCGCACCGCCGACGTCTTCAACCCCAGCACCGGCGAGGTGCAGGCGAAAGTGCCGATGGCCGGCAAGGCCGACGTGGATGCGGCGGTGGCCTCGGCCGTCGAGGCCCAAAAGGATTGGGCCGCATGGAATCCGCAGCGCCGCGCGCGCGTGATGATGCGCTTCATCGAGCTGGTCAACAAGAACACCGACGAGCTGGCCGAGCTGCTGTCCATCGAGCACGGCAAGACGGTGCCCGACGCGCGCGGCGACATCCAGCGCGGTATCGAGGTGATCGAGTTCGCCATCGGGATCCCGCACCTGCTCAAGGGCGAGTACAGCGAGGGCGCCGGCCCCGGCATCGACGTTTATTCGCTGCGCCAGCCGCTGGGCGTGGTCGCCGGCATCACGCCGTTCAACTTCCCGGCGATGATCCCGCTGTGGAAGGCCGGCCCGGCGCTGGCGTGCGGAAACGCCTTCGTGCTCAAGCCCAGCGAGCGCGACCCCTCGGTCCCGGTCCGGTTGGCCGAGCTGTTCGTGGAGGCGGGCCTGCCGCCGGGCGTCTTCCAGGTCGTGCACGGCGACAAGGAGGCCGTCGACGCCCTGCTGCACCACCCCGACATCAAGGCCGTGGGTTTCGTCGGCAGCTCCGACATCGCGCACTACATCTACTCGACGGCCGCGGCCACCGGCAAGCGCTCGCAGTGCTTCGGCGGCGCCAAGAACCACATGATCGTGATGCCCGACGCCGACCTCGACCAGGCCGTCGACGCGCTGATCGGCGCCGGGTACGGCAGCGCCGGCGAGCGCTGCATGGCGATCAGCGTCGCGGTGCCCGTCGGCGAGCAGACCGCGGACCGGTTGCGCGCCAGGCTGATCGAGCGGATCAACAACCTGCGCGTCGGCCACAGCCTGGACCCCAAGGCCGACTACGGCCCGCTGGTCACCGAGGCCGCGCTGGCGCGGGTGCGCGACTACATCGGCCAGGGCGTCGAGGCCGGCGCCGAATTGGTCATCGACGGGCGCGAGCGCACCAGCGACGACCTGACCTTCGGCGACGCCAACCTGCAGGGCGGCTTCTTCATCGGCCCCACCCTGTTCGACCACGTCACCCCCGACATGTCGATCTACACCGACGAGATCTTCGGGCCGGTGCTGTGCATCGTGCGCGCCCACGACTACGAAGAGGCCCTGCGGCTGCCCTCGGAGCACGAGTACGGCAACGGCGTGGCGGTCTTCACCCGCGACGGCGACACCGCCCGCGACTTCGTGTCCCGGGTGCAGGTCGGCATGGTGGGTGTCAACGTGCCCATCCCGGTGCCGGTGGCCTACCACACCTTCGGCGGCTGGAAGCGTTCCGGCTTCGGCGACCTCAACCAGCACGGCCCCGCGTCGATCCAGTTCTACACCAAGGTCAAGACCGTCACGTCGCGGTGGCCGTCCGGCATCAAGGACGGCGCCGAATTCGTCATCCCCACGATGAATTAGCCACCATGTTCACCCTGAACGACGACGAGCGGGTCATCACCGAGACGGCGGCCGCGTTCGCCGCCAAACGAATCGCCCCGCACGCGCTGGATTGGGATGCGGCCAAGCACTTTCCGACCGACGTGCTGCGCGAGTCCGCCGAGCTCGGCATGGCGGCGATCTACTGCCGCGAGGACGTCGGCGGCAGCGGGCTGCGCCGGCTGGACGGGGTCCGCATCTTCGAGCAGCTGGCCATCGCCGACCCGGTCACCGCGGCGTTCCTGTCCATCCACAACATGTGCGCGTGGATGATCGACAGCTTCGGCACCGACGAGCAACGCAAGTTCTGGGTTCCGCGGCTGGCCTCGATGGATGTCATCGCCAGTTACTGCCTCACCGAGCCGGGCGCCGGGTCGGACGCCGCCGCGTTGAGCACCCGCGCCGTCCAGCAGGGTGGCGACTACGTGCTCGACGGCGTCAAGCAGTTCATCTCCGGCGCCGGAGCCTCGGACGTCTACGTGGTGATGGCCAGGACCGGCGGCGAGGGCCCGCGCGGCATCTCCGCGTTCGTCGTCGAAAAGGGCACCGACGGGCTGAGTTTCGGGGCGCTCGAGGAAAAGATGGGCTGGCACGCCCAGCCCACCGCGCAGGTCATCCTGGAGGGCGTGCGGGTGCCCGCCGACGCCATGCTGGGTGGTGCGGACGGCGAGGGCGCCGGCTTCGGCATCGCGATGAACGGCCTCAACGGCGGTCGGCTCAACATCGCCGCGTGCTCGCTCGGCGGCGCGCAGTCCGCCTTCGACAAAGCGGGCGCCTACGTGCGCGAGCGGCAGGCCTTCGGCTCTGCACTGCTCGACGAGCCGACCATCAGGTTCGCCCTGGCCGACATGGCCACCGGGCTCGAGACGTCGCGGATGATGTTGTGGCGCGCCGCGAATGCGCTGGACGCCGACGACCCCGACAAGGTCGAGCTGTGCGCGATGGCCAAGCGCTACGTCACCGACACCTGCTTCGAGGTCGCGGACAAGGCGCTGCAATTGCACGGCGGCTACGGCTATCTGCGCGAGTACGGTCTGGAAAAGATCGTCCGCGACCTGAGGGTGCATCGAATCCTGGAAGGCACCAACGAAATCATGCGGGTGGTCATCGGCCGGGCCGAGGCCGGCCGCGTGCGGGCGAGCGCGTAGGAGGCTCAGTTGACGGCAATCGCGTTCCTGGGGTTGGGCAACATGGGCGGGCCCATGTCGGCCAATCTGGTTGCCGCAGGCCACGACGTGCGTGGGTATGACCCGATACCCCAGGCCGCGGCCGCCGCGACCGCCGGCGGCGTCACGGTTTTCGACGGCGCCGCCGACGCGGTGGCCGAGGCCGACGTCGTCATCACCATGCTGCCCAACGGCGACATCGTCAAACGCTGCTACGCCGAGGTACTGCCCGCCGCCCGAGACGGCGCGCTGTTCATCGACAGCTCGACGATCTCGGTCAACGACGCCCGCGAGGTGCACGCGCTGGCCCGGCAGCGCGGGGTCGCGCAGCTGGACGCTCCGGTTTCCGGCGGTGTGAAGGGCGCGGTGGCCGGGACGCTCGCGTTCATGGTGGGCGGGGACGAGCCGGCGCTGCAGCGCGCCCGGCCGGTGCTGGAACCCATGGCGGGCAAGGTCATTCACTGCGGTGCGGCCGGTGCGGGCCAGGCGGCCAAGGTGTGCAACAACATGGTGCTCGCGGTGCAGCAGATCGTGGTCGGCGAGGCGTTCGTGCTCGCCGAGAAGCTGGGGCTGTCGGCGCAGTCCCTGTTCGACGTCATCACCGGGGCGACCGGGAATTGCTGGGCGGTGCACACCAACTGCCCGGTGCCCGGGCCGGTTCCGACGTCACCGGCCAACAACGACTTCCGGCCGGGCTTCGCGACCGCGCTGATGAACAAGGACCTCGGCCTGGCGATGGACGCGGTGACCTCCACCGGTTCGACGGCGCCGCTGGGCACCCACGCCGCGGAGATCTACGCCAAATTCGCCGCCGACCACGCGGACAAGGACTTCAGCGCTGTGATCGAGGCCCTGCGCGGCGGCACCGCCTGAAAAGCTTGCCTCACTGCACTTTTCGCCCGAGGAACGCCGCCAGCTGATCGGCGGGCGCCCGCTCGGGCGAGCACGACTGCTCGTGGCCGAAGGGCCGGCCGGGCCCGCGGAATTCGTTTCTGACAAATGCTCGCACGGCGGTGAGCTGCTCGGCCGCCAGCTCCGGGTCGAGATCGGTGGGCTGGTTGGTGGCAAACGCGAGATCCCACGCGTGGGTCAGCACGTCGGAGGTGCGCATCCCGACGAAGACCTGGCCCGGAACTGCCCCGAACGGCAGCTTGTACATCGCGGTCATCCCGTCCGGTCCGGCGAAGACGTTCTGGGCGGCCAGGGCCGAGGCCCGGTGGGCCGCAACGGCGTCCTCGGGCCGGGCCGGCGGCTCGGTGGGGTTGGCCGCCCATAGCCCGACGCGCTCGTTGCCGCCGATGACGTGGTCGATCAGGTCCCCGATCGTCCACTCCGAGCAAGGCGTCGGGGCGCCGAACTGCCCGGGGCTGACGCGGGCAAGGACGCCGGCGAACGCGTCCTGCGCGCGCTGGTGTGCAACTAATGGGTCCACTGTGCTGCCTTTCACTCGATTCAGTCCGAGAAGTCACCGGCGTTGCGCCGCAAGGTTTCAATGGACGACACCAGCGCCTCCGATTCGGCGGCCTCGATTCCGATGTCGGCGAACACCCGCTCGTTGAGCGTTACGGTAGCGTCCTCGACGGTGGAACGGCCGAGATCGGTGATTTGCACCAGCGTCGTGCGCCCATCGGTGGGGTGCGGCACCCGCTGAACCAGCCCGTCGGCCTCCAGCCGGCGGATGGCGTGGGTCACGCTGGTGACGTGCACCTGCAGCCGATCGGACGCCTTGGTGATCGGCAGCGCCCCGGTCCGGCTGAACGCCAGCAGCCGCAGCAACTCGAAGCGGGAGAAACTCAAGTCGTAGGGCCGCAGCGCGTTCTCCACCCGGGCCAACAGGATCTGGTGCGCGCGCATCACCGAGGTGACCGCGACCATGCCCTGCGACACGTCGCCCCACCCGGCGCGCTCCCAGTTGGCCCGCGCCGCGGCGATCGGATCCCGCTTGGAGCTTGATGCGGCCACGCCCCTTCTTACCGCATCCGCGGCCCAACCGTGGCCTTTCCTATCGCCGAGACCACCGCCCGCGTCGACGCGCGGTTGCCCACCGTGATCCGCGCCCCGCCGTCCGCGTAGTGACGGACATGCAGGCCGCTGCCCGCGAAAACCTCATGCCACGGCCCACCCCTCGAAGGCAGGTACATGAAGTTCGCGTGGGCGCCGGTGGTGTAGACGCCCAACGCGCTCAGCCGCATCGCCAGATAGCGACGTTCCGCGTTGATCGCCCGAATCCGTTGCAGCAGTTGGCCGCGCAGCCGTTCGGGCAGGAACTCGGGGTAGCGGTTGACCGCGTAGATGGAGCGGATCAGCGCCGACCGCACCGCCGGCAGCGGCGGGAACGGATTCTCGTTGAGCGACAAGGCAAGCGGATCGATCGCGGTGGGGAACGCGTCGTCGAGCTCGGCAGCGAACGGTCCGCGCGCACGTTGCATCATCCTCGCCCGCCCCAGCGCGCCGCCGCCATCAAGACCACGTCGCCCGCCTTCGCCGGTCCGTCGGAGATCGCACGGTCGAGGTTGATCGGGATCCCGGCGCCGCCGACTCCGAAGATGTGGTCGACCACCCGCTGCATCCTGGGCATGCCTGTAACACGACGCGCGGCTAACTTCAGTTCACGGCGCGCCGAGTTTTACAGCGAGCGCTGCAGCAGAACCTGACCGCTGTCGGCCGAAACCACTTGCACGGCGGCAATCTGGTCGACCGGCGTGGAGATGCTGCCCGCGGGCGTCGCGGTGTGGCCGGGCTCGGCCACCCACGTCGCGAGCCGGGTTTGGCTGCCGTCGCGACCGACCACCACCATCGCCAGCGTGTCGTGGTGGGCGTTCAGGGGGGCCAGGCAGACGCACTTCAGGTTGATCGACGTCCCCCAGTGCTGGCTGGCCAACTGCACCGTCGACGCCAGCAGGGTGGTGCCGACCTGCGCCATCGGTTGCGAGGAAGCGGCCACCTGCTGCGCCGGCGACGACGTATACCCGTGCACACCGACCAGCACGCCGACCCCCAGCACCGCGGCCGCCGCGGACGAGGCGACCCAGGTCGCCACCCGGGTGCGGCGCCGGCGCCAGCGCACCGTCGCCAACAGCGACGGCAGCAGCTCCGGAGACATGTCGGGCGTCGCCGCGGCGCGGCCCGGCTCGTCGATCGCGCCCACTTCCGCGCGGTCGAGCTGCGACAGCAGGGCCGGCACACCACTCAGATCGGCGACGGCCTCCCGGCATGCCGGGCAGTCGGCCAGGTGCGACTCGAACTCGCGGCGGTCAGAGGCGGACAAGGACCCCAACACGTATGCGGCATCCCACATCGCGTAACGGTCGTTGTCCCCAGTCAACCCGAACACCTCGTTGTCAAAGTGGTTGTCACCGGGCGGGCCGATGCCCCGTAGCGGCGTCCTCATCTCGTCCATCTCCTGTCACCCATCAAGTTTTCGGAGCCGATGACCATGCGGATGGTCATCGCGTGACTCCAAGTTCCTGCAGAGTGAGCCGCAATGCCCGCACGGCATAGTGTAGTCGCGACTTCACTGTTCCTTCGGCGATCTCGAGGTCCGCAGCAATCTGTGCGGTGGTCCACCCGCGGTAGTAGGACCGTTCGATCACGGCCCGGTGCTCGACGGACAATTGCGTCATGGCCTCGGCTATCAGCAGCCGGTCCAGCGCCGCGTTGACCTCGTCGGGCGTCGACTGCTCGGGCGCCCCCTCTTCGTCCAGCGAACCGACGACGTTGCGGTACCTCGCGCTGCGCCGATCGTCGATGATCAGGTTGCGGGCGACGGTGAACAGCCACGCCCGCGCCGAGCGCTGCGTGTCGCCGATGACCTCCGGATGCTGCCACGCCCGCAACAGCGTCTCCTGGACGACGTCCTCGGCCTGGCTCGCGTCACCCGTCAACCGGAGCGCGTAGCGCCACAAAACCGCGGCGTGCTCGTCGTAGAGCGCCTTCATCAGGGCGGCTTCGGCAGCCCCGGAAGCCCTCCACGTGCCTGCCACACGGGCCACTCGATCACCTCCGNGTGCCGACCCCGAAGGTGATGGCGGCGTCGCCGTGCCAGCCGTCCAGCACCGCGCCGCAATCGATGGACACCAAATCGCCGGGCGCCAGTATTTCCGCGGCGGACGGGATGCCATGCACCACCCGGTCGTTGACCGACGCGCAGATCGACGCCGGGTAGCCGTGGTAGCCCAGGAACGACGGGACCGCCCCGGCCTCGCGGATCACCGACTCGGCGATCTCGTCGAGGCTCAGGGTCGATGCGCCGGTGACCGCGGCCGCGTGGACCGCCTGCAGGGCGGAGGCCACCACCGCGCCGGCCGCCGCCATCGCGTCGAGTTCGCCGGGGCTGCGCTGCGGCACAACCCTGCGACTCCGCAGCCGTGCCAGCGCGCTCATGATTACTTGCCCAGCGCTTGCAGCGCGCGGGCGAAGACCTCGTCCATGGAGCCGACCGCGTCGACCGTCTTCAATTCGTCGCTGTAGTACTCGAGCAGCGGCGCCGTCTCGTCGCGGTAGACCTTCATCCGGTTGATGATGACGTCCTCGGTGTCGTCGGCGCGGCCGCGCGCCTTGAGCCGCTGCAGCAATTCGTCCTGCGAGACGCGGAACTCGACCACCGCGTCGATGTCGGTGCCGCGGCGCTCGAGCATCTCGTGCAGCGCCTTGGCCTGCTCGAGCGAGCGCGGGTAGCCGTCCAGGATGAAACCGTTGGCGCAGTCCGGGTCGTCCAGCCGGTCGTCGACGAGCTGATTGGTCAAATCGGAGGGCACCAGGTCACCGGCGTCCAGGTAACGCTTGGCCTCCAGGCCGAGTTTGGTCCCGTTCTCGATGTTGTCGCGGAACAGCTCCCCGGTGGAGATTTGCGGGATCCCCAGCTTCTCGGCGAGCTTTTGGGCCTGCGTACCCTTGCCCGCCCCGGGCGGTCCCAGCAAAACCACTCTCACTTGAGGAACCCTTCGTAGTTGCGCTGCATGAGCTGGCTCTCGATTTGTTTGACCGTATCCAAACCGACGCCAATCATGATCAAAACCGCAGTACCGCCGAAGGGCAAATTCTGGACCGCTCCGCCATTGCCGATCTGTAGGAACAGGTTCGGCAGGACCGAGATCGCGCCCAGGTAGATCGAGCCCGGCAGGGTGATTCTGCTCAGCACATAACGCAGGTAATCCGCGGTGGGCTTGCCCGGCCTAATGCCGGGGATGAACCCGCCGAATTTCTTCATCTCGTCGGCCCGCTCGTCGGGGTTGAACGTGATCGACACGTAGAAGTACGTGAAGAAGATGATCAGGCCGAAGTAGATGCTGATGTAGACCGGGTCGCTCGGATCGGACAGGTAGCTGCCGACGAACTTGTCCCACCAGCTGTTGCCCACGCCGCCGCTGCCGCTCCGGATCAGCTGGGTGATCAGGTGCGGGATGTAGATCAGCGACGACGCGAAGATGACCGGGATGACGCCGGCCTGGTTGACTTTCAGCGGCAGATAGGTCGAGGTTCCGCCGTACATGCGCCGGCCCACCATGCGCTTGGCGTATTGCACCGGGATCCGGCGCTGGCCCTGCTCGACGAACACCACGCCGACGATGATGATCAGCGCGGCGACGCAGACCGCGGCGAAGATGACGCCGCCGCGGCTGTCCAGGATGGTCTTGCCCTCCGCGGGGATGCGCGCCGCGATCCCGACGAAGATCAGCAGGGACATGCCGTTGCCGATGCCTCGCTCGGTGATCAGCTCACCCATCCACATCACCAGCGCGGCACCGCCCGTCATCACCAGCACGATGACGACCAGGGTGAAGATGCTCTGGTCGGCGATGATGTCCAGCGAGCAGCCCTGCAGCAGCCCGCCGTTGGCGGCCAGCGCCACGATGCTGGTGGCCTGCAGGATGGCCAGCGCGATGGCCAGATATCGCGTGTACTGGGTCATCTTGGCCTGGCCGGACTGGCCCTCCTTGCGCAGCTCCTCGAAGCGCGGGATGACCACGGTCAGCAGCTGCACGATGATGCTGGCGGTGATGTAGGGCATCACCCCCACGGCAAACACCGTGAGCTTGAGCAGGGCGCCGCCGGAGAACAGGTTGATCAGCGAATAGATCTGTCCCGCCTCGCCGCCGCTGGCCTCCTTGATGCATTGCTGCACGTTCGGGTAGTTGACCCCCGGCGACGGCAAAGCGGCACCGACCCGATAGAGGACGACGATGCTAAGCGTGAAGAGGATCTTCCGTCTCAGATCGACTGTCCGCAGCGATGAGATGAAAGCCGAAAGCACTCTTCCTCCTGCGTCCTGCGTCACGCGCCTAACACCCGCAGGCCAGGACGTACGGCGTCGCGCGTCAAACCGTGTACGAGACTAACAGCTGGGCGGGACTGGTCCTGTCGACACCCTTTGCCGACAGCCGCGAGGGGTAGAGTTTCGGTGGCTCATTGCATTGGCTAAGTAAGTGGGAGCATCAATGACGCGAAGCGATCAAGACACCTGGGATCTGGCCTCCAGCGTCGGCGCCACGGCCACCATGGTCGCCGCGGCCCGCGCGCTGGCCAGCGCCGAACCGGACGCGATCATCAACGACCCGTTCGCGGCGCCACTCGTGCGGGCGGTCGGCCTCGACTTCTTCATCCGCCTGGTCGACGGCGACTTACCAAAATCGAAAGCCCCGGCGGGGGCGTCGGACGGCGAGCGCGACCTGCGGCTCGAGGAGGATTCGATCGCCGTGCGCACCCGCTTCTTCGACGACTTCTTCCTCAACGCCGCCCGCGACGGCGTCACCCAGTCGGTGATCCTGGCCGCCGGCCTGGACGCGCGCGCCTACCGGCTGGCCTGGCCGCCCGGCACCGTGGTCTACGAGGTGGACCAGCCCAAGGTCGTCGAGTTCAAGAGCGCCGCCATGGCCAACCTGGGGGCCGAGCCGACCGCCGACCGGCGCACCGTTGCCATCGACCTGCGGGACGACTGGCCGGAGGCGTTGCGCCGCAGCGGATTCGACCCGTCGCAACCGACGTCCTGGAGCGCCGAAGGGCTGCTGATGTACCTGCCGCCCGAAGCGCAGGACCGGCTGTTCGACAACATCACCGACCTCAGCGCGCCCGGCAGCAAGCTGGCCACCGAGTACCACGGCGATTCAGGCCGCACCATGACCCAACGCGCGCAACAATTCAACGAGCGGTGGGCGAATCTGGGGTGCGACATCGATTTGTCGGGGCTGTTCTTCGACGGCGAACGCAGCAATGTCGTGGAGTACCTGGGCGCGCGGGGCTGGGAAGTGACCACCCGGCCGCGGCGGGAGTTCTTCGCCGATTACGGGCGCGTGTTCCCGGACGACGAGGAATCCCAGCTCCGCAACATCATCGCCGTCACGGCCACCCTGCGCTAGGGGCACCCAGGTGGCGAACGACACTCGGCGATTTGAGGGCGACAGCTGGGATCTGGCGTCCAGCGTGGGCGCGACGGCCACCGCGGTGGCCGCGCGCCGGGCGATGGCCTCCAGGGGCCCGAACCCGCTGATCGACGACCCCTTCGCGGAGCCGCTGGTGAACGCCGTCGGCGTCGACGCCTTCATCCGGATGATGAACGGCGAAATCGACCTGGCGGAGGACGATCCGGCCTTCACGCCCCGCCGCCTCAGCGAAGGCATGGCGGTGCGCACCCGGTTCTTCGACTCGTTCTTCCTCGACGCCGCGGGGGCCGGGATACGCCAGGCCGTCATCCTCGCCTCGGGGCTGGACACCCGCGCCTACCGGCTGCCGTGGCCGGCGGAAACGGCCGTCTACGAGATCGACCAGCCCAAGGTGATCGAATTCAAGACCCGCACCCTGGCCGGGCTCGGTGCGACCCCGACCGCCGACCGCAAGGCGGTGGGCGTCGACCTGCGCGACGACTGGCCGACGGCATTGCGCGACAACGGATTTGACATCGCTTCGCGCACGGCCTGGATCGCCGAGGGGCTACTGGGGTACCTGCCCCCGGACGCCCAGGACCGCCTGTTCGACCACATCACCGCGCTCAGTGCCCCCGGCAGCAGGCTGGGCACCGGCTACGTGCCCAACATCCGCGACCGCATCGAAAAGCGGGGTCGCGAGATGAGCGAGCGGTGGCGGCGGCTGGGCCTGAACCTCAACTGGGCCGACCTGGTCTACCCGGGTGAGCGCAACGACGTGGTGGCCTACCTGGCCGGCCTCGGCTGGCAGTCGACGGTGCACGGCACGCCGGAGCTCTACGCGCAGAACGGTTTTGAGTTCCCCGACCAGCCGTCCATGGCCGCCTTCGGCGACATCAAGTACGTATCGGCGGCGCTGACCAGCCGGACTTAGGCGGGCTTGGCCGGCGGCGTCCGCACCACCAACGGCACGGCGGGGAAGCACCACGCCATCTCGGTGCGCGACTTGCGCAGCGCGGCCGTCCCGTAGCCCTTCTTGCGGTGCTCGGGGTGAATCCAGATCCGCACGTTCACCTCGCCGNGTACAAGAGACAGCCCCAGCGCCGCGCGGATCTCGTCGTCGAGGCTGCCGGGCGCGACGCCCGACCCGTCGCCGGCGGCGCCCATGTCCTCGGTCCGGGCGCCGAAGATGTCCCGGTCCTCCTCGGCGGCGAAGGGCCGCAGCTCGAGGGTCTCCCCCGAACTGGCCGGGCGCTCGCCGAGTGTAAAGCTGAGCTGCTTGTTCAGGTCCTCGAGCTCGGCCAGGATCTTGCGGCGCGAGTCGATGGTGAGCTGAGCGAAGGACATGCTCATCACCGCTTCGGCGGCCAGGTGCGACGTGTCGAGCAGCCGGACGATCGCTTCGACCGCGGCCGCGTTGTTCTCGGACTCGACCACGACATCGGCGATCTCGTGCCGGCGTTCGAGGGCTTTCAACAGGGCGTCGGCGATCTCGCGGCGGGCGGCTTTGCGGTCCTGGTCAGTCATTGCACCAGCCTAGACGCCCCCGGGGGTAGTGCGTCGGATCGTCGGTTTCCCAGCTGCAGGAAGCGTTGG
>NZ_LT546236.1:169478-196712 GCF_900078675.2 Mycobacterium interjectum | reverse complement strand
GCGCGACCCGGGTGCCGCCGCCCGCGGCCACGATGCGCGCCACCGGCGCCCCGCTCAGCTCGATGAGCTGACGGACGACGAAGGCCGACGCCTCGTAGGCGGCGCGCCGCAGCGCGGCGGCGTCGTGGGTCAGGTCCAGGGCGTCGAGCACGGCCCGGCGGTCGGGGTCGTGGAACGGCGTGCGCTCCCCGCGGATGTACGGCGACCAGACGGGCACCCGGCGCGGATCGGCCGCCGTCGGATCGCCTTCCGCGACAACGCGATCCACCCAGCCGAGGAACATGCCGCCGGCGTTGCTGGCCCCGCCGATCTGGCTCTTGCCGGGGGCGGTGTGCGGGATGGTCCACAGGCCGGGCACCTGCCGGGACTCGGGGACGGTGTTCCACACGATCAGGGTGGTTCCGCACAGCACCAACACGTCGCCGTCGCGGTCGGCGCCGGCCACGATCTGTTCGCACAGCGCGTCGATGGCGCCGATCCCCAGCACGGCCCCGCTCCCGGGAAGCTGCCCGGCGGCNTGGGAGATCGCCGGACGCACCGCCGGGTTGGTGGGCCTGGGCGCGGTCGGCCGCGCCACGCGGTGGCGGCTGGCCGGGCTGGGCATGCGGGTGATCGCCCACGACCCGTACAACGACGAGGCGCGCCATTCCCTCGACGAACTCTTGGCCGAGGCCGACGTGGTGTCCCTGCACGCGCCGGTCACCGACGGCACCGCCGGCATGATCGGCGCGCGGGAGTTCGCGTCCATGCGCGACGGCGTGGTGTTCCTCAACACCGCCCGGGCCCAGCTGCACGACACCGACGCGCTCGTCGACGCGCTGCGCGGCGGCAAGGTTGCCGCCGCCGGGCTGGACCATTTCGTCGGCGAATGGCTGCCGACCGATCACCCGCTCGTGGGCATGCCCAATGTCGTCCTGACGCCGCACATCGGCGGCGCCACGTGGAACACTGAGGCTCGGCAGGCGCAGATGGTGGCCGATGACCTGGAAGCGCTGCTGGACGGCGGGACGCCGGCCCATATCGTCAACCCGGAGGTGTTGGCCTGATGAAGTTTGTCGACCACCCCGAGAACGCCGTGCTGGACGCGGCGAAGGACATGCTGCGCCGCGGACTGGTCGAGGGGACCGCCGGCAACATCTCGGCGCGGCGCTCCGACGGCAACGTCGTCATCACGCCGTCATCGGTCGACTACCGCGACATGGCGCTCGACGACCTCGTGCTGATCGACCCGGACGGCGCCGTGCTGCACGCCGCCGACGGTCGCTCGCCGTCGTCCGAGATGCACCTGCACCTGGCGTGCTACCACGCGTTCGACGACGTCGGCAGCGTGATTCACAGCCACCCGGTGTGGGCGACCATGTTCGCCATTGCGCACCAGCCGATTCCGGCCTGCATCGACGAGTTCGCCGTCTACTGCGGCGGGGAGGTCCGCTGCACCGACTACGCCGCCTCCGGCACGCCCGAGGTCGGCACCAACGCGGTCAAGGCGCTCGAGGGCCGCGGGGCCGCCCTGATCGCCAACCACGGCCTGGTTGCGGTGGGACCGCGACCCGACAAGGTGCTGCACGTCACCGCGCTGGTCGAGCGGACGGCCCAAATAGTCTGGGGGGCACGGGCGCTTGGCGGCCCGGTGCCCATTCCCGAGGACGTGAACCGCAACTTCGCCGGCGTCTACACCTATCTGCGCGCCAACACCTGATGCGCCGGGTCCGGTTCGGCCACGCGAGCGTCGCGCGGGTGCTGGAACTTCGGTTCGACCTGCCGACCCGCTCCTTCCCGGGCACGCCGCCCTCGGGGTGGCGGGACAACGCCGACCTGCTGGTGCCGGACTTCTTCGACCCCGACACCGATCAGTGGCACATCGCGATCCAGAGCTGGGTCATCGAGGTCGACGGGCTGACCGTCGTCGTGGACACCGGCGTCGGCAACGACCGCGACCGCCCGCACATGCCGCCGCTGGACCACCTGAACACCCGGTTCCTGGCCGCGCTGGGGTCGGCGGGCATCGACCGCAACGCGGTGGACGTGGTGGTCAACACCCACATCCACTCCGACCACGTCGGGTGGAACACCATGGGAGACAAGGACTCCCGGGGCACCTGGGTGCCGACCTTTCCCAACGCCCGGTACCTGGTGCCGGCCGCCGACTACCGCCACTTCGCCCCGGACGGGCCCGCGGGCCAAGAGCCCGGTAATCGAATCGTGTTCGCCGACAGCGTGCTGCCCATCGAGGACGCCGGGCAGCTCGTCGGATGGTCCGACGACTTCCAGATCAGCCCGTCGCTGCGGCTGCGGCCCGCCCCCGGGCACACGCCCGGCTCCTCGGTGCTGTGGCTGGACGCCGGTCGGCCGGCGGTCTTCGTCGGCGACCTCACCCACAGCCCGGTGCAACTGCGCCGGCCCGCCGACGCCTGCGCGTTCGACGTGGACGCCGGTGCCGCCGCCGCGACGCGCAGCCGGATCTTCACCGAGGCCGCCCGGGCCAAGGCCGCCGTGATACCCGCCCACTACCCCGGCCGCGGCGGCGCGACGATCCGGGCCGTCGACGACCAATTCGAGGTCGACGACTGGCTCGACTTCGAACCCCTATGACAGTTAGCGCATCTCGGGTTCGGTGGCCCTAAGTCCGCGAAACAGCCTCATGCGATGGATGTTGATCCGATAGAACAGGCCGGGGAAACGACGGTACAGGTGCCAGATGACCTGAACCACAGCCGGAAACACGATAACCGGCCGATTGCGGTCCACGCCGCGCAGGATCGCGCTCGCCGCGGCCCGGGCGCTCATCTGGGGCATCAGATAGTGGGTGCGCCGGCTCAGCGCCGCCACCCGCTCGCGCGGCATGTTCACCACGACCATGTTGTCGTAGATCTTCGTTTTCATGTCGCCCGGACATGCCGCGCTTACTTTCACGCCGAGGTCTGCTCCCTCGGCCCGCAGCGAGAGCGAAAGCCCAACGATCCCATGCTTGCTCGTGCAGTACGCGGCATTGCCCGGTTGCGGCACCAGCCCACTGAGCGAGGAAATATTGACGATGTGCCCGTGGCCCTGGCGCGCCATCAGCCGATAGGCGTGCACCGTCCCGTACACCACGCCCAGCAGGTCGACCTCGAGGACGCGACGCCACTGCTGCACCGAAAGGTCGCGAGAATCCCCGCCGATCGCGATGCCGGCGTTGTTGATCATGTAGTCGAGGCGTCCGTGTTCGGCGAAGGTGTCCTCGATCAGCCGCGCCACCGCCGTTTGCTCGGCCACGTCGACCGTCACGGCAGCTGCCGCTTTGCCGGCCTGGCTCAGGCGCCCGGCCACCTGACGTGCGGCGTCACCGTCGATATCGGCGACGACGACCGTCGCGCCCCGGCGCCCGAGCTCCTCGCACAGCGCCTCGCCCAGACCCATTCCGCCGCCGGTGACGATCGCCACCGCGTTCTCGAACCGCCGCATGACCAGGTCCTCTCCGGCGAGCTACCCCGATTTTATTACATCTGATGTAATCTTATATCAGCTGTAACATTAGGGATAGGAGCGATCACGGCAAACGAGACGAGCCTGCGCGAACGTAAGCGAACGCAGACCAGGCGGGAGCTCATCGGCGCGGCGATGAGCCTGTTCGAGAAAAAGGGCTACGAGGAGACCACCGTCGCTGAGATTGCCGCCGCCGCAGGAGTTTCCACGAAGACTTTCTTCAATTACTTCGCGAGCAAGGATGAGGTCCTCTTTCCCCACCTATCCCGGCGGATCGACGCCGCAGTGGCTCTCATCGAGCGGCGCGCACCGGATGATCGGATGGCCGACGTCCTCGTGGCGGCGATGCAGCAGATGCTGGCCGATGCCCTCACCGAGGAGGTCGATGGCGGCCTGGCGGCGGTGCGGCTGCCGATGATCGTGTCGGTGCCCGCGGTTCAGGCGGCCACCCTGCACCGCTACTTCCTGGCCGAAACTCAATTGGCCCGGGCGCTGCATCGCGCGTATTCCGACGCGCTCGACCCGGCGGCCGCCGCCGCGGTCATCGGCTCGGTCATGGGGGCGGCGATCGCCGCCGCGCTCGTTTGCCTGCAAGACGAAGGCACCGCCGAGCAGCTACGCGCCGCAGTCGAATCCGCCATCGATATCGCGATCAACGGCGCGCGTGACCTGCCCACCCGGTCGCGCCGCGCCACGCGCGAGGCGAGGCGCCGTGGGCCCGCCCGAACAGCCGGCTGAAGTAGCCCGGGTCGGCAATCCCAACCCGCCTGGCGACCTCTGCGACCGGCAGGTCCGTCTCGGCCAGCAACGCGCGGGCCGCGGCCATGCGGCGGTCGGTGATCCACTCCCCGACGGTGCGTCCGGTGCGACGCCGCACCACGGTGGTCAGGTGGCCTGGCGTGATGCCGAGGTCGGCGGCCACGTCGCGTAGCGACAACGGCTCGCGGTGGCGCCGGTCGATCACCTCGAACACCTCGGCCAGCAGCGGCTCCCCGCTGCGTCGCAGCTCGGCCACCACCGGGCCCGCCAGCCGCGCGAGGTCGATCAGGAGCAGCGTGAGATGCGCCAGGGCCGCCTGCCGATATCCGTCCTGCCGCTGGCGCAGTTCCGCTTCGATCGACGTGATCGCGGCGTCCCACGCCGGCCGTCGTTCCGCGGGCAGCTGCAGGCGCAGGATCCCGCCGGCGTGCCCGTGCAGGAACGGGAACAGCAGCGGGTGGGCCCGCCACGCCGGCCACGGCGATCGGCCGTCCTCGCCCAGTGCCGCGGGGTCGAAGAACACCGCGATGCCGCCGGCGCGGTCGGCCAGCTGCCCGGGATCGAGCACCTCGCCCGCGGCCGCCACGTGGACCAGACCGGCCACCGGCAGGTACCACAGCGCCGGAAAGTCATGGATGTGGCGGCCGCGTTGGACGGAATCCTCGGGCCCCGACCGCACCACCGATACCGGGGGCGTGGCGGGATCGGTCCGGTATGCATAGACCGGCACGCCCGCGCGTTGGCGAACCATCCGGGCTGGCTGCGTCATGTCACAAAAGATAGTCCTAGTTTTACCGAGGATCGGCCAATTCCAGCTCCGGTCAGCCGTTCACCATGGATTGCGTGACGAAACATCATCCACATGATTACCTGCCCGCCGCCGGCCACGACGCGCTGCTCCCCACTTACGACCTGATCTCTCGCCTGCTGGGCATGAAAAGGGTGCAGGAGGCCCTCATCACGCAGGCGGAGCTCGACAACTGCCGCCGCATCCTGGAAATCGGCTGCGGCACAGGTAATCTCACAATCATGGCCAAGCGTGCCTATCCTCACCTCGAGGTGATCGGGTGTGATCCCGACCCGCGGGCGCTGGACCGGGCGCGGCGAAAGACGGACGAGATCCGCTTCGACCAGGGCTACGCCGAACGGCTCCCCTACGCCGACGGCGAGTTCGACCGGGTGCTGTCGTCGATGATGCTGCACCACGTCGCTGACGACGCGAAAACCGCTGCGGCGGCTGAAATCTTCCGGGTCCTTCGCCCCGGCGGCAGACTGCACCTGGTCGACATCGCCGGTGATGGGACCGATGAGCACGGCGTGGCGGCCCGGCTCATCAGGCGCAGCCACCACGCGGCCGGCAACCTCGGCGACGCGATTCCCCGGCTGCTGACCGCGGCCGGGTTCGACTGCACCGAGGTCGCATCGCGGCAACACCGCATCCTCGGGCGACTGAACTACTATCGCGCCACCCGCCCGGCCTAGGCCTGGCTGAGGCGGACCGGTAGTGATTCGTACACCGTCATGTTGTTGCACAGGTCGGGAAGCGTCATCCTCGGCTCGCCGACTTCGATGCCGCCGGATTTCAGCAAGATCTCGTCCAGGGCGGCCCGGACTTCCGCCCGGGCAAGCATGGCGCCCAAACAGTGGTGGGCGCCACCACCTCCGAAGGACTGGTGGGGGTTGGGATCACGGCGAATGTCGAACCGGTGTGGATCCTCGAAGACGTCTTCGTCGCGATTGGCCGAGCGCAACATCGTCACCACGCGCGCACCCTCGGGGATCGTCACGCCGCCGAGCACCACGTCTTTCGTTGCTCCGCGCACCCAGAACATGATCGGTGTGGAATAGCGGATCACCTCCTCGACCGCCGTGCGCCTTGCATCCGGATCGGATCGGTAGACCGCAATCTGATCCGGATTGGCGACGAAGGCGCGAAGCCCGTCACACAGTGCGTTTCGAGTCGTGTCCGCGCCGGCCAACCCGAGGATGAAGAAGAAGATCTCCAGCTCGTTGGCGGGCAACAGGAAGCTCTGCCCCGACTCTGCCGTGATCTCCGCGGTGCACAGCGCACTCCAAATGTCGTCCACCGGACGTTCGCGTTTGTGAGCGGTCAGCGCGCTGGCGTACTGGAACAACTCCATAAAGGGCAACAGGTCATCGCCGTCGGGAAGGGACATCTGTGCGCCGGCGGTCTTCAGCACCCGGTCGATCAAGCCGAACACATGCGGGCGGTCGGCGTCGGGAATCCCCACGATGTCGCCGATCACCGAGATCGGCAACCCCGCGGCCAGATCGACGAATTCACCGCCACCGGATTCACGCAAAGTAGCGGCCATCGCCCTGGCCCGATCGCGAATGCCGTCTTCCAACTTGGCCACGGCACGTGGCGTGAAAGCACGAGCGATGACCTTGCGGCGAATCGTGTGATCCGGCGGATCCATGCTCACGATCGCCGGATAGGCGTCGAACAATGGCACATCCTGAATCAGCGGTCCACGGGTCGCCGTAAACGACTCGTAATCGCGATGCACCCGGGCGACGTCGGCATGTTTGGTGCACACCCAAAACTCGCGACCGACGGTAGATCTCACGTCGTCGGTGAGTCGTTGATGAAATACGGGCGTACGGGCGCGCAACTCGGCGAACAGATCGTCGGGAAACCGCGACCCCCAGATCGCCGGCTCGGCGAGGTCGATCGTGGCGCCTGTCACTCAACCGTCCTCCAACTCTTCGCGCAGACCGGTCAGGATCAGGCGCAACCCATATGCGAACGCCTCGTCGCTTGGCCCGTTCGCCGTGGCACCGGCGCGGCGGATGTGTTCCAGCTGAACCGAACCCAGCAGGTGGACGTAGAGCGTGGCGTGCGCCGCATCGAAACGCTGTGCGCGCAAGCCAGATTCGCGCAGAATTCCGCGAGAGGCGCGGTCCATATCGGCGGCCGCCGCGGTGTGCGCATGCTCCTGTAGCAAGACCGCGATCCCGGGCACCTCCACGAGCACCTTCCAGGCAGCCATGTAGAGCGCGACCAACCGGGATTCCCAGTCGCCCTCTTGTGGCACCTCGATCTGCGCCAGCACCGACTCGATCAATAGATCGAACAGTTCGCGCTTGTCGCGCACGTGGTAGTAGACCGATGATGCCGCCGTGCCGGCCTCGGCCGCCAGCTCCCGCATCGTTACCCGGCCGACGCCGACGCGCTTCGCCAGCCGCAACAGGTGTTTCGTCAGGTGGGCGCGGTCGAGCGCCCCATAGCGCAGCACCGGCGCATCGGCCACAGTCTCCACGACCGCCCCACTTTCGAACAACATTCGAATTCGAACAGTATTCAGATTAGAGCAATGTCCGCTTACGATGTCAACGGTCCCGCGTCCGATGCACGACGGAGGAACACCCATGGCGCCCTACCGCGTGGTTCAGTGGTCAACCGGCAACATCGGCAAGCGAGCGCTTTCCATCCTGCTCGACCGCGACGACTTCGAGGTGGTGGGCGTGCACGCCCTGGGCGCCGACAAAGCGGGTCGCGATGCGGGCGCGCTCGCGGACCGGCCCCCGGCGGGCGTGACCGCGACGAGCGACGTCGAGGCGTTGCTCGACCTGGCGCCGGACTGCGTGAACTACATGCCGCGCGCAATCGACTACGAGCTGGTGGACACGATGCTGCGCCGCGGCATCAACGTGGTCACCACCGGAGACTTTCTCACCGGCACCCATCACCCGGTCGAACTCCCGGCGCTCGAGGAGGCCGCGCACCAGGGCGGTGCGACCTTCCTGGGAACGGGATTCGAGCCGGGCTTCATCAACGTCGTCGCCGGCTTCCTCACCGGCGCCTGCCGCACGGTCCGCAGCGTCAAGCTGGTCGAAACGCTTGACTGCACAACGTATCCCATACCGGACGTGTGGAAGGTACTCGGATTCGGCAAAGCACCCCGTGAGCCGGTGACCCACCTCGACCCGGCGACGCAACGATACGGCCTCGGCTACTTCGAGACGCTGGACATGATCGCCGCCATGCTGGGTACCGAGCTCGACTCCAAGGAGGCGTTCGTCGAGCCCGCGGTGCTGACCCGGGATCTGGATCTGGGCTGGGTGGACTACGCGGCCGGCACCGCCGGCGGCCAGCGCCGCACCTATCGCGGCTATCGCGGCGGCCGCCCGGTGATCGAGCTGGCCATCTGCTGGACCATGAGCGACGACGCGCTCGACCCGAAATGGACCGACCCCAAGGGTTTCAGCGTGGTGATCGACGGCGAGCCACGCGTCGACGCGACGATCCGGTTCGGCAACCCGGGCGAGGACGTGATGACCGTGTTGATGGACAGCACCGCCGTCGCGGCGGTCAACGCCATACCCTTCCTGTGCGACGCCGCACCGGGCGTCCTCACCCCGATCGATCTGCCTGTCACAGGATCCCGGGGCGCCCTGCTCTAGCGCTGATCGATGGCCACCTTGACCGCGCCGCTGTCGGCCTGGTTCGCGATCGCCAGGAAGGCGTCGCGCCACCGCTCGAGTGCGAAGGTGTGGGTCAGCATGGGGCGCAGGTCCACCCGGTGAGCGGCGGCCAGCTCCAGGTAGTGGGCGATGGCGTGGCGGCGCCGGCCCTCGACCTCCTCGACGCCGAACGCGTTCGACCCCACGAGGGCGATCTCCTTGAAATACAACGGGCTGTCCTCCCAGCGGCCGGGCGCGTGCACACCGGCCTTCACCAGCGTCCCGCGGGCGCGCAGCACCCGGACCCCGACTTCGAAGGTCTCCGGCTTGCCGATCGTGTCGTACACGACGTCGACCGCGCCGGGGTAGGCCATCGGCAGCCCAAGCAGCGGCTGCCGCAGCCGGCCGCCACCCCACGCCACCAGTTGCTCGATGACGGCCAGGCCGGGTTCGTGCTCGAGCACCAACTCGGCGCCGAACCGGCGGGCCAGCTCTTGCTGGGCCGCGAACCGCGCGACCACCGCGACGGCGACCTCGGGGTAGAGCGCCCGCAGGATCGCGACCGCGCACAACCCCAGCGAGCCGGCCCCGTATACCAGCACCCGGCCCGAGCGCGGCGGCGGGTGACGGGTGATCGCGTGCAGGGACACCGAAAACGGGTCGGCGAACACCGCCAGCTCGTCGGGCACGGAATCCGGAACGGCGAACAGCATGCTGTCGTGGGCCGGCATCAGTTCGGCGTAGCCACCGGTCACGTCGGCCGACACCCCGGTGTGGATGCCGGGCTTGATGTCGCCGTCGGTGAAGCTCCAGCACAGGCTGTAGTCGCCGCTTTCGCAGGCGGGACAGGGCGGCTCGATGCCGCGCGGCCCGCAGGACAGCCACGGGTTGAGCACCACCCGCTGGCCGACCTCTAGCCCGCGGGCCTTCGGCCCCACCGCGACCACGTCGGCGACCACCTCATGCCCCATCACCTGCGGGAAGGAGCAGAAGGCGGACATGGCGTTGTCGGCGTCGGCCTCGCCGAAATCCATCAGGATCTGCTTGGAGTCCGACCCGCAGATGCCGGTCAGCCTCGGCCGCGTGATCACCCAATCCTCATGCGGCAGTTGCGGATCCGGCACCTCTCGCATTGCGGTCGGGGTGCGGGCCAGGTTCTGGGTCAGCGTGTTGGCGTCATCGGGAACCTCGAAGCGCTCCGGCGGCACGCCGTAGACGAGCGCCCTCACCGCGGTGCCATTTCGGCCGAGCCCGCGATGAACGCATCGATGTCGGCGTTCTTGGCCTCGACGACCGCTTTCATGTCGGGGACGTAGTGCTCGAACGTGCCCGTGCCCAGGGCCTCGATGATCCCTTCGGCCACCTCGTCGGCGGGCACCTTGGGGCCCTGGTAGAGGGGTTCCTCGCTGCCCGGGTGGTCCCAGATCTCGGTGTCGACGGGCCCCGGTTCGATGAGCTTCACCGCGACCCCGCTACCGTGCAGGTCCACGGCCATCGCCTCGCTCCAGCCGCACAGCGCGAACTTGCTTGCGCAGTAAGCGGTTTCGTGAATGATCCCGAGCCGGCCGCCGACGCTCGACACGTTGACGATCACGCCGGACCCGCGCGCCAGCATCCCCGGCAACAGCGCCAGCGTCAGCCGCATCGGCGCGAAGAAGTTGACCCGCATGACGTCCTCGACCTCGTCGGGCGCCAGGGCGGTGACGGGACGCCGTTTCGGGATCGCGGCGTTGTTGACCAGCACGTCGACGCCGCCGAGCGCCTCGGATGCCCGCGCCGCCAGCCCGGGCAGCGCCGCGGTGTCCGCCAGGTCGGCCACCCACATCGCCGATTCCGGCGCGGCCCGCCGGCAGTCGGCCAGCACCTCGGCCAGGCGATCCCGCCGCCGGGCGATGAGCCCCACCACCGCCCCTCGCCCCGCCAGCTGCCGGGCCAAGGCCGCCACCAGACCCGACGAGGCACCCGTGATCAGCACCCGCTTGCCCGCCGCCGTGTACGCCATCCGTCAAGGTTGCCGCTAAACGCGGGAAGCGTACAGTGGGAGAAGCTTGTTATATCGGCTAAATATTAGATTAACTAGATCCGAACAGGGGCGACTATGACTTCCACCAGGTATGAGGGCGACACCTGGGACCTGGCCTCCAGCGTCGGGGTGACCGCGACCATGGTGGCCGCCGCCCGCGCCGTGGCCACCCGCGCCGACCGTCCGCTGATCGACGACCCGTTCGCCGAGCCGCTGGTCCGGGCCGTCGGCGTGGACCTGCTCACCCGGCTGGCAACCGGCGAGGTCAATCCGGACGACCTGAACGACGTGCACGACGGCGCTGGCGCATCTGACGGGTCCACCGGGGCGATGTCCCGCATGGCCGACAACATGGCGGTGCGCACCAAGTTCTTCGACGAGTTCTTCCTGCGCGCGACGCAGGCGGGGATCACGCAGGTGGTGATCCTGGCCTCGGGCCTGGACTCCCGCGCGTACCGGCTGGCCTGGCCCGCCGGAACCGTGGTCTACGAGGTCGACCAGCCCCAGGTCATCGAGTTCAAGACCCGCACGCTGTCCGAGCTGGGCGCGGCCCCCACCGCCGAGCGGCGGGTGGTGGCCATCGACCTGCGCGACGACTGGCCCGCCGCGCTGCGCGCCGCCGGGTTCGACCCGGCGCGGCCGACCGCGTGGAGCGCCGAGGGCCTGCTCGGCTACCTGCCCCCGGAGGCGCAGGACCGGCTGTTGGACACCATCACCGAGCTCAGCGCGCCGGGCAGCCGGTTGGCGACCGAAAGCGCGCCCAACCCCGAGCCCGGGGACGAGGACAAGATGAAGCAGCGCATGCAAACCATCTCCGACCGGTGGCGCGCGCACGGCTTCGACCTGGACATGGCGGGGCTGGTCTATTTCGGCGACCGCAACGAGGCGGCCCCCTACCTGCGCGACCGCGGTTGGGCGATGAACGGCATCAGCATCCGGGACCTGTTCGCGGCCAACGACCTTCCGCCGCTGGCCGACGACGACATGCGCATGGGCGACGTTCTCTACGTGAGCGGCACGCATGAGTAGGGGACGAACCGACGGTGACAGCTGGGGCCCCGCGGCCAGCGTGGGGGCGACGGCCACCATGGTCGCGGCATCCCGTGCCGTGGCGTCGCAGGGACCCGATCCGCTCCTCGACGATCCGTTTGCCGATCCACTGGTCCGCGCCGTCGGGTTGGATCCCTTCATCCGCATCATCGACGGCGAGCTCGATTTCGAGGACGACGCGCTGTTCAACCGGAAAGCCAGGGCCCAGCAGATCACGGTGCGCACCCGGTTCTTCGACGACTTCTTCACCGGCGCCGCCGCGGACGGCATCCGGCAGGCGGTGATCCTGGCTTCCGGCCTGGACACCAGGGCGTACCGGTTGCGGTGGCCGGCCGGCACCGTGGTCTACGAGATCGACCAGCCGCAGGTCCTCGCGTTCAAGACCGACACGCTGGCCAACATCGGCGCCGAACCGACCGCGCAGCGCCGCGCGATCGCCATCGACCTGCGCGACGACTGGCCGGCGGCGTTGGCCGCGGGCGGTTTTGACGTCACGCGGCCGACCGCGTGGAGCGCCGAGGGGCTGCTGCCGTACCTGCCGCCCGACGCGCAGGACCGGCTGTTCGACAACGTCACCGCGCTCAGCGCGCCGGGCAGCCGGCTGGCCACCGAGCATGTGCCCGATCCGAACGCGTTCTCCGACGAGCGCCTGGCGCGCATCTCCGAGCGGTGGCAGCGCTTCGGTTTCGACCTCAACGCGGCCGACCTGTTCTACCGCGGCGAGCGCAACGTCGTCGTCGACTACCTGAGCACCCACGGCTGGGAGGTGACGGCCCACCCCGCCAGGGACTTGTACGCGCACAACGGGTTTGACTTCCCGGCGGACGAGATGGCGGCCACCTTCGGCGAGCTGAGTTACGTCGCCGCGACCCTCAAGTAGGGTTGACCCATGGCACGCGCGCATGACGACAACTGGGATCTGGCCTCCAGCGTGGGCGTGACCGCGACCATGGTCGCGGCCGGCCGCGCCATGGCGACCAAGGATCCCCGCGGTCTGATCAGCGACCCGTTCGCCGAGCCGCTGGTGCGCGCCGTCGGGGTGGACCTGTTCACCAAGCTGATGGACGGTGAGATCGACCTCGACGCGATCGAGAACGCGTCGCCGACGCGCATGCAGGCGATGAGCGACGGAATGGCCGTGCGCACCAAGTACTTCGACGACTACTTCGTCGACGCCACCGGCGCCGGCGTGCGCCAGGCGGTGATCCTGGCCTCCGGCCTGGACTCGCGCGCCTTCCGGTTGCCGTGGCCGGACGGCACGGTGGTCTATGAGCTCGACCAGCCGCAGGTGATCGAGTTCAAGACGACGACGCTGGCCGGCATCGGCGCCGAACCGACCGCCACCCGGCGCACCATCGCCATCGACCTGCGCGGCGACTGGCCCGCCGCGCTGAAGGCGGCGGGATTGGACACGACGGCGCCGACCGCGTGGTTGGCCGAGGGCCTGCTGATCTACCTGCCGCCGGAGGCCCAAGACCGGCTGTTCGACAACATCACCGCGCTCAGCGCGCCTGGCAGCACCATCGCCACCGAATTCGTCCCCGGCATCGTCGATTTCGACGCCAGCCGCGTGCAGGACATGGCCGGCGTGTTCCGCGAGCACGGCGTCGACATCGACATGGCGTCGCTGGTCTACACCGGAGAGCGCAACCACGTCGTCGACTATCTGCGGTCCAAGGGATGGGACGTCGAGGGCATCACGCGAACCGAACTGTTCCAGCGCAACGACATCGAGGTACCCGCCCCCGAGCACGACGACCCGCTGGGCGAGATCATCTTCATCAGCGGCAGGCTCGCCGGCCAGCCGGGCTAGGTCAAAGGCGCGAATTCCCCAGCCACAACGCGCTGGCACCGCTCAGCGTTTGCTCGGCGCTGTCCAGAATTCCGGCGATCGAGCGGCCGACCAGCGCGGCCAGTGCGTCCGGGAGCGACGCGGCGGCGGGCTGTGACGAGGCCCGGGGTCGCACCAGGTCCAGCAGCGACGAACTCGGATAGCCGACGAGACGGACCTCGGTGTCCTCGTCCAGGCCCGCGAGGGCCTTGGCGCGCCGCACCGCGGCCCGGAAGCCGCCGAGGTCGTCGACCAGGCCGCGCTCGGCGGCGTCGGCACCGGTCCACACCCGCCCCCGGGCAACGACATCCACGGCCTCGGTGCTCAGCTTGCGGCCCTCGGCGACCCGCTCCACGAAGTCGGTGTACATCAGGTCCGCCTCGGCCTCCCGATGCGCCCGCTGCTCCGGCGTGAACGGCGCATCGGCCGACCAGGCGTCGGCATTTGCGTTGGTGCGCACCGTATCCGACGCGACCCCGAGGCGACCCTTGAGGTCACGAACCACCAGCTTCCCGGTGATCACGCCGATCGAGCCGGTGATCGTGCCCGGATTGGCCACGATCGCGTCGGCGGCCATCGCCACGTAGTAGCCGCCGGACGCGGCGACCGCACCCATCGACGCCACCAGCGGCTTGCCGCGTTCGCGGGCCATTTTCACCTCGCGCCAAATGGTTTCGGACGCGGTGACCGAGCCTCCCGGGCTGTTTATCCGCAGCACGATCGCGGACACCGAATCGTCGGCGGCGGCCTCCCGCAGCGCCGCCGCGATGGTGTCGGCGCCGGCGGTGGGCGTGCCCAGCGGCAAAAATTGCGGTCCGCCGCGCCCGCCGACGATGTTGCCGTCGACGGTGAGCACCGCGAACGTCGGCTTGGGCCGGCGCCCGGGCACCGACGGCACGGGCGGGGTCAGTCGGGACCGGGCCGCCCCGGCGTAACGCGCGAGGTACAGCCGGGGCGTTTCTTCTTCGCCCGAAACAGCCTTTCCCCCAGCGAGTTCCGCGATCCGGGCATAGGCTTCGTCGCGGAATCCGATCCGGTCTACCAGGCCGGAGGCCACCGCGTCGTCGCGCAGCAGCGGGCCCCGGTCGGCCAGCGCGTCGAGCGCATCCGGCTCGACCTTGCGCGATTCGGCGATCGCCCGCCACACCTGGTCCTGCAGGCTCCGCAGCATCCTGGTGACGGCCTCCCGGTGCGCCTCGGTGAAGCCGTGTTCGGTGAAAAGGTTTGCCGCCGACTTATATTCGCCCTTCGAGATGATCTGGGCTTCGATGCCCGCCTTGTCGAGCGCGTCGCGCAGGAACATCGCGTTGCTCGCGAAGCCGATCAGCCCGACGCTTCCCGCCGGCTGCATCCAGACCTNGGCGCGCCGCACCGCGGCCCGGAAGCCGCCGAGGTCGTCGACCAGGCCGCGCTCGGCGGCGTCGGCACCGGTCCACACCCGCCCCCGGGCAACGACATCCACGGCCTCGGTGCTCAGCTTGCGGCCCTCGGCGACCCGCTCCACGAAGTCGGTGTACATCAGGTCCGCCTCGGCCTCCCGATGCGCCCGCTGCTCCGGCGTGAACGGCGCATCGGCCGACCAGGCGTCGGCATTTGCGTTGGTGCGCACCGTATCCGACGCGACCCCGAGGCGACCCTTGAGGTCACGAACCACCAGCTTCCCGGTGATCACGCCGATCGAGCCGGTGATCGTGCCCGGATTGGCCACGATCGCGTCGGCGGCCATCGCCACGTAGTAGCCGCCGGACGCGGCGACCGCACCCATCGACGCCACCAGCGGCTTGCCGCGTTCGCGGGCCATTTTCACCTCGCGCCAAATGGTTTCGGACGCGGTGACCGAGCCTCCCGGGCTGTTTATCCGCAGCACGATCGCGGACACCGAATCGTCGGCGGCGGCCTCCCGCAGCGCCGCCGCGATGGTGTCGGCGCCGGCGGTGGGCGTGCCCAGCGGCAAAAATTGCGGTCCGCCGCGCCCGCCGACGATGTTGCCGTCGACGGTGAGCACCGCGAACGTCGGCTTGGGCCGGCGCCCGGGCACCGACGGCACGGGCGGGGTCAGTCGGGACCGGGCCGCCCCGGCGTAACGCGCGAGGTACAGCCGGGGCGTTTCTTCTTCGCCCGAAACAGCCTTTCCCCCAGCGAGTTCCGCGATCCGGGCATAGGCTTCGTCGCGGAATCCGATCCGGTCTACCAGGCCGGAGGCCACCGCGTCGTCGCGCAGCAGCGGGCCCCGGTCGGCCAGCGCGTCGAGCGCATCCGGCTCGACCTTGCGCGATTCGGCGATCGCCCGCCACACCTGGTCCTGCAGGCTCCGCAGCATCCTGGTGACGGCCTCCCGGTGCGCCTCGGTGAAGCCGTGTTCGGTGAAAAGGTTTGCCGCCGACTTATATTCGCCCTTCGAGATGATCTGGGCTTCGATGCCCGCCTTGTCGAGCGCGTCGCGCAGGAACATCGCGTTGCTCGCGAAGCCGATCAGCCCGACGCTTCCCGCCGGCTGCATCCAGACCTCACCGAACGCGGAGGCCAGGTAGTAGGACAGCGTGCCGGGATAGGTCTCGGCCCACGCCAGGGACGGCTTGACGGCGCTGAAGGCCTCGATCGCCGCCCGCAGCTCCTGCACCGCCGCCGGAGGCGACGCACCCAGCTGCACGCGGGCGATCAGCCCGGCCACCCGGGGGTCCTCGGCGGCGCGGTGGAGCGATGCGACGGTGTCGCGCAGCGTCATCGGCCGGCCGGCCCCGGTGATGATCGCCAGCGGGTCGAAGCCAGTCGTCTCCGGCGGCACCGAGCGCACGTCCAACTCGAGCACGCAGCCGTTGGGCACGCCGTGGTGGCGGGCGGTGTCGACCCGGCCGGCCAGGGCACGGACCTCGTCGATCCCGGGAAGGGAGGGCAGAAAACCGAACATACTGTGCAGGGTACCGATCGGCGGCCGTACGGTGGTCGGGTGAGGTTTTCCATCGCCATCCCCCAATTCGATTACGACGGCTTCGACGCGCCGGGCATGCGGTCCTACCTGGCCCGCGCCGAGGAGCTCGGGTTCGAGGGCGGCTGGGTGCTCGAGCAGATCATCGGAAACGCACCCCTGTTGGCACCGTTGGAGTTGCTGGCGTATTGCGCCGCCTGCACGGAGCGGCTGCGCCTGGGGGTCGCCGTCCTGGTGGCCTCGCTGCACGACCCGCTCCAGCTCGCCTCGGCCGCGACGGCCGTCGACCGACTCAGCCACGGACGGCTGGACCTCGGCGTGGGAACCGGCGGCGGCTTCCGCCGATTCGACGCATTCGGTGTCGAGAAGTCGACGTATATTTCGTATTTCATTGAGGGCCTGGAGTTGATGAAGGCGGCCTGGTCCGACGAGCCCAGGGTGACGTTCCACGGCCGGTTCCGCGATGTCGACGACCTACCGATTGCGCCCAAGCCGGTGCAGCGTCCCCACCCGCCGATCTGGTTCGGTGGGCTGGCCCCCAAGGCCCTGGCCAGGGCGGTGCGCCTGGGTGACGCGTTTCTGGGCGCCGGCTCGTCGACCACCGAGGCCTTCGCCGGCGCCGTCGCGGTGGTGCGCCGCGAGCTCACCGAGCAACGAAAAGACCCGGCGCGCTTCACGATTGGCAAACGCGTCTATCTGATGGTCGACGACGACGCGTCCCGGGCCCGCGAGCGGGTGCTTGCCGGGCTGCACCGCATCTACGGCGACATGCCCGGCGTCGCGGACGTGCCGGTGTCGGGCACACCCGACGACGTGGCGCGCGGGCTGCGCGAGGTGATCGACGCCGGCGCCGAGTATGTGCTGCTCAATCCGGTCGGCGTCGACGTGCCAGAGAACCGCGAGCAGATGGAACGCCTTGCCGCGGAGGTGATTCCGCAGTTGGGCTGACTACAGCTCGGTGGCCGAGCCGCCCGCGGCGGTGATCTTCTCGCGCGCGCTGCCGCTGAACTTGTGCGCGGTCAAGTCGACCTTGACGGTCAGCTTGCCGTCCCCGAGGACCTTGACCAACGCGTTCTTGCGCACCGCGCCCTTGGCCACCAGTTCGTCCACCCCGATCGAACCGCCCTGCGGGAACAGCCGGTTGATGTCGCCGACGTTGACGATCTCGTATTCGGTGCGGAACCGGTTCCGGAATCCCTTGAGCTTGGGCAGCCGCATGTGGATCGGCATCTGGCCACCCTCGAAGGTGGCCGGCACGTTCTTGCGGGCCTTGGTGCCCTTGGTACCCCGGCCGGCCGATTTGCCCTTGGAGCCCTCACCGCGACCGACGCGGGTGCGGGCTTTCTTCGACCCGGGCGCGGGCTTCAGGTCGTGCAATTTGATGGTCACTTGGCCTCCTCCACCTGCACCAGGTGACGCACCACCGCGATCAGGCCGCGGGTCTGCGGGTTGTCCTCGCGGATCACCGAGTGGCGAATCCGCCGCAGCCCCAGGGTGCGCAGGCTCTCACGCTGCTTCCAGCGCGCACCGATGGTGCTGCGCACCTGGGTGATCTTGAGCTGGCTCACGGTGTCGCTGCCTCTCGCGCCGCCGCGCTGGCGAGGGCGTCGCTCTCGCGCCGCGCCTTCAACATCCCGGCCGGGGCGACGTCCTCGATCGGCAGCCCGCGACGGGCGGCCACCTCCTCGGGACGCTGCAGCAGCTTGAGCGCGGCCACGGTGGCGTGCACCACGTTGATCGCGTTGTCGCTGCCCAACGACTTGGCCAGGATGTCGTGCACCCCAGCGCATTCCAGCACCGCGCGCGCCGCACCGCCGGCGATCACACCGGTACCCGGGCTGGCCGGGCGCAGCAGCACGACGCCCGCGGCGGCCTCACCCTGCACCGGGTGCGTGATGGTGCCGCCGATCAGCGGGACGCGAAAGAAGCCCTTGCGGGCCTCCTCGACACCCTTGGCGATCGCGGCCGGGACCTCCTTGGCCTTGCCGTAGCCGACGCCGACCATGCCGGCGCCGTCACCGACGATGACCAAGGCGGTGAAGCTGAATCGCCGTCCACCCTTGACCACCTTGGAGACGCGGTTGATGGCGACGACCCGCTCCAGGTAGTTGCTCTTCTCGCCGTCGCGGTCGCGACCGCCGCGGCCGCCACCATCGCGCCGGCCGCGGCTGTCGCGGTTGTCGCCGCGCGAGTCGCGGTTGTCGCCGCGGGCCTCGGGTCCGCCGGCTGACTGTTCCGCCATTATGCGGTCCTTCCAGTTGTCATCAGAAACTCAATCCGTTCTCGCGCGCGGCATCGGCCAGCGCCGCGATCCGCCCGCCGTAGGTGTATCCGCCACGGTCGAAAACCACGGAGTCGATGCCGGCGGCCTTGGCACGCTCGGCGATCAGCTGACCCACCCGCACGCTGTGGGCTTTCTTGTCACCGTCCAGGCCCCGCACGTCGGCCTCGATCGACGAGGCGGCGGCCAGCGTGGTGCCGTTCTCGTCGTTGACCAGTTGCACGTGGATGTGCCGCGCCGAGCGGTGCACCACCAGCCGCGGACGCTGCGGGGTGCCCGCGATCTTCTTGCGCAGCCGCGCGTGCCTGCGCAGCCGCGAGACGCGCCGGGTCGCGGATACGCTCTGCCCCACCGGCTTCCGCTCGGCGGTGTCAGCCTTCTTTTGCGCCATGACTACTTACCTGTCTTTCCGACCTTGCGGCGGATCTGCTCGCCCTCGTAGCGCACGCCCTTGCCCTTGTACGGGTCGGGACGGCGCAGGCGGCGGATGTTCGCCGAAATCTGGCCGACCTTCTGCTTGTCGATCCCCGACACCGTGAACTTCGTCGGCGACTGAACCGCGAACGTGATGCCCTCGGGCGCCTCGATCACCACGGGGTGGCTGTAGCCCAGCGCGAACTCGAGGTTGGAGCCCTTGAGCTGCACGCGGTAGCCGACCCCGAAGATCTCCATCTTCACGGTGTAACCCTCGGTCACGCCGGTGACGAGGTTGGACACCAGCGTGCGCGACAGCCCGTGCAGCGAGCGGTTGCGCCGCTCGTCGTTGGGGCGGGTGACCACGATCGCGCCGTCGTCGTTGCGCGCCACCGTGATCGGCTCGGCGACCGTCAAGTTCAGGGAGCCCTTGGGACCCTTGACCGAGACGTTCTGGCCTTCGATCGTTACGTCGACTCCGGTGGGTACCGGAACCGGCTGCTTACCAATGCGCGACATCTGTACTACCCCTCACCACACGTACGCGAGGACTTCGCCGCCCACGCCCTGTCTGGCCGCCTGACGGTCGGTGAGCAGACCCGACGACGTGGAGATGATCGCCACGCCCAGTCCGCCGAGCACCCGCGGCAGGTTGGTGGATTTCGCGTACACACGCAAACCCGGCTTGGACACCCGGCGCAAGCCGGCGATGCTGCGCTCCCGGCTCGGGCCGTACTTGAGCTGGATCACCAGCGACTTGCCGACGCGAGCGTCCTCGGTGCGGAAGTCGTTGATGTAGCCCTCGGCCTTGAGGATCTGGGCGATGTTGGCCTTGAGCTTGGAGTGCGGCAGGCTCACCTCGTCGTGGTACGCCGAATTGGCATTGCGCAGACGCGTCAAGAAGTCCGCGATCGGGTCCGTCATCGTCATATCGTTAGTCCCCTGTTACCAACTGCTCTTCTGCACACCGGGCAGCTCGCCTGCGTGCGCCATCTCGCGCAGGCAGATCCTGCACAGCCCGAACTTGCGGAACACCGCACGCGGACGGCCGCACTTGCTGCAGCGGGTGTAGCCGCGCACCGCGAACTTCGGTTTGCGTGCGGCCTTGTTGACCAATGCCTTCTTCGCCATCTGCTCAGTTCTCCTTGAACGGAAAGCCGAGGGCCCGCAGCAGCGCCCGTCCCTCGTCGTCGGTCGTCGCCGAGGTGACGACGTTGATGTCCATGCCCCGGACCCGGTCGATCTTGTCCACGTCGATCTCGTGGAACACCGACTGCTCGGCCAGTCCGAACGTGTAGTTGCCGACGCCGTCGAACTGCTTGGGCGACAGGCCGCGGAAGTCGCGGATACGCGGCAGCGCGATCGACGTCAGCCGGTCGAGGAACTCCCACATCCGGTCCCCGCGCAGGGTCACCCGCGCGCCGATCGGCATCCCCTCGCGCAACTTGAACTGCGCGATGGACTTTCGCGCCTTGCGGATCTCGGGCTTCTGCCCGGTGATCAGGGCCAGGTCGTTGACCGCACCGTTGATCAGCTTGGCGTCGCGGGCGGCGTCGCCGACCCCCATGTTGACGACGACCTTGGTCACCGTCGGGATCTGCATGACGTTGCCGTAGCCGAACTGTTTGTGCAGCGCATCCCGAATCTCGTTGCGGTAGCGCTCTTTCAGGCGCGGCTGAGTCTTCTCCGCGGTGCTCATCAGATGTCCTTGCCGTTGCGCTTGGAGATACGGACGCGCTTGCCGGTTTCCTCGTCGGTCCGGTAACCGACCCGGGCGGGCTTGCCGTCCGAGTCGACCACCATCACGTTGGAGACGTGGATCGGCGCTTCCTGCGTGACGATGCCGCCCGACCGCGCGCCGCGCTGGTTGGTCGAAATCGCGGTGTGCTTCTTGATCCGGTTGACGCCCTCGACCAGCACGCGGTTACGTTCCGGGTACGCCTGCAAGACCTTGCCCTTGGCGCCCTTGTCCTTGCCCGCGATGACCAGGACGGTGTCGCCCTTGTGGACCTTCATCTACAACACCTCCGGGGCCAGCGAGATGATCTTCATGAATCGCTTCTCGCGCAGTTCGCGGCCGACCGGCCCGAAGATGCGCGTCCCGCGCGGGTCGTTGTCGGGCTTGATGATCACCGCGGCGTTCTCATCGAACTTGATGTAGCTGCCGTCGGGACGGCGGCGCTCCTTGACCGTGCGCACCACGACGGCTTTGACGACGTCGCCGCGCTTGACGTTGCCGCCGGGGATGGCGTCCTTGACGGTGGCGACGATGACGTCACCGATGCCGGCGTAACGTCGCGACGAACCGCCGAGCACACGGATGCACAAGATCTCCTTGGCGCCGGTGTTGTCGGCGACCTTCAGCCGCGATTCCTGCTGAATCACTCGATCTCCTGACCTGGTTCATGTGTGCACGGCAGGAGGAACCCAAAGCCTGACGTGCGCGGTCTTTGTCACCGAAGGGCACGCAGGGCCGATTCGCACCGGCCGAGGTCTGCCCAAGGCAACCCCTAGAGTCTAGGGGACGACCAGCTCAGAGCCAAATCTCTGGATGTCCGCGAGGTGATGGACGCCTTCGTGCATCGCCTGGCGGACCAGCCAGCGCGCGGTGCGCCGTTCGCCCGGCAATCGGGTCCCGCCGCGGTCCCAGTCCTCTGTGCGCCTGACCTCGTCGCGGAACCCGGCGGCGCCGGCCGCCAGTTCGTTGAGGGTGGCCGCAATGTCGCAGTCGTTGTACCGGAACCGGCGGGCCCGCAGGTCGTTGAACATCGGCTCGAGGGCGGGTTCGTGCTCCGTGCGGACGCGGTGCAGCCGGATGGTGAAGCTGACGTAGACGTCGCGCATGTGGCAGAGGTACTCGGCGACCGACCACACATCGGGGGCGGGCCGCACCCGCCGGCCCTCGGGAGGGATCACGCCGATCGCCTCCCGGACCGCGCCCGGCAGCCCGGCGATGACGGCGACCGCGTCGTCGATCCGCGTTCCCGGATAAGCGACCGCACACGCGTCGCAGACGTGATCCTCGGCGGCGAGCGGCGGTAGCGGCGCGGGCATGGGGAAATCCTGCACCTCGTGCAGCCGCCACGTCTTCGCGGGCAGCTACGGGCAGGGAACCCTGACCGTGTTGAACCGGCAGACCTCGTTCGGCACGTTCGGCGGCGGCGATTGCAACATCTCCATCCCCTGCTGCAGCATTTGCGACACCTCCGGTGGCAATACGACCCCCGGCGGCAAGGGCGGCATAGGCAACCCCGTCCCCGGCAGCTCCACAGCCCCCGGCGGCCACACCGCCCCCGGCGGCATGAGCGACCCCGCGGGAACCGGCGACGGCGGCGGGCAGGCGACCCTGACCGTATTGAACCGGCAGACCTCGTTGGGGTCGTTCGGCGCCGGCACGTCGGTGGCCCGGTCCACCAGCCGCACTGACCCCGCCGCGGATGCGGTTTCGCCCACCGCAGCCGCCAGCGATCCGGCCGCGACGAGAACGCCGGTGACGGCCAGCGCAGCATTCCTCATGGTCACGACTCACGGTCGCAGCCGTACCTCGCAATGGCGTGGGAGCCGACTGTGATGGCCTTTAGAACGGCGGGGGTTCCTCGTCGCCGGTGGGTGGTGGTAGGGCGAAGTAGTCGCGGTATAGGGGTTTTCGGGCGAGTCTGGCTTGGCGGTTGTGGCGGCGTTCGGTGGCAATGCGGGTGGCCCGTTGTTGGGCCCGGGTGCGCCGGCGTCGGGGCATCCTGGCGGTGCGTTCCCCGCAGCGCGGGGTGTCGGGGGTGTCGGGGGTGGACAGGTCGGCGGTGGGCGCGCACAGGCTGGGGAACAGCAGGGCGCTGCCGGGGGTGGTGATGTAGGTGTGCCCGTCGGGCAGCCGCCAGATCACCGTGCCATCGGCGAGTTGTTGGTCGCGCCAGCCGCAGAAGGTTTTGAGTAGATGGTGCAGGCGACACAGGCATTTGAGGTTTGCGGCGTGGGTGGGGCCGCCGCGGGCATGCGGGATGGTGTGGTCGACATCGCACTGCACCGCGGGGTGATCGCAGCCGGGGGCGCGGCAGGTCAGGTCGCGGCAGCGCACGAAGTCGGCCAGCGCGGTGGAGGGCAGGTAGCCGTTCTCGGCTGGGGCGTCGGCGGGGTGGATCAGGGGTCGCAGTGTTGCTGAGGCGGCCAGCTGTTGGACGAGTTCGGCGGTGATGAGCCCGTCGGCGCCGAGCTGCGCGGCCGCGGTGATGGCGGTGCCCTCGAGGGTGGCCTGCTCGGCGATCAGATGAATCACCACGGGCCCCGCGGCGGGGCGTTTGCCGGCCGCACAGTCCGGGCGCGCGCAGCGACACCCGAGCCGGTCGGCCCCGGCGGCCAGCGCGCCCAGGGCATCGGCGCGGCGCTGATCGCGGCTGCGCGGGTCGTGGGCACACACCGTGGCCGCCAGGGCGTCCAACCGCTGGTCCAGCGCGCGGGCATCGGTGCTAAACAGCTGGCCTTGGATCTCGGCCAGGCCGTCACCGACCTCGGCGATCCAGACCTCCCGGTCCACCTGGCTCTCCTTGCGGCGGCGCACCGCATCGGCGTCGGCGCGGGCCACGATGTTGTCCACCTGGGCGGCCAGCCGGCCCCGCGTCATCGACGGCCAGCGCGCCACGCCGGCCGCCACCTGGGCATCCACCGTGGCCAGCACCGTCTCATCGACGATCAAATCGGTGCGATAGGCGATCGTGGTGAACAGCCGATAGTCGATGTCGCCGGCGGCAAACACCGCGCCCACTCGGGGCAGGCGCTCACACAGCGCCCGGGCATCGCGCAGCCGGCCGGCCGCCAGCCCTGGGCTGATCCGCAACGCCGCGGCGATCTCGGCCCCCACCGCCGCCATCGTGTCCACCGCCCAGTCGTCGGCCTCGGCACAGCGCGACAACCGATACCGAAACAACTCATGGATGGCCACCAGCTGCGCGGCCGCCGCCCGGTTCTCCGCGCGCGCGGCCGCACAAATCCGCTGCACCAGCACCACCGACTCCGGCGCCGGCGACCCCGACGAGACCATATCGAACATACATTCGAGTATGCCACCGGCCTACGACAAGTTCGGCTCGAATGTCGGTACCGGGCGGCGGGCCAGCTCCACGAGCCAGCTGGCCAACGCTTTCGCGGATCAGTCCCCTTGCCGGATCCAGGCGAAGATGTACAGGCTCATCGCCGTCACGAGCGCGATCAGCACCCACTGCACGATGGCCTGGTCTATCCAGGACCCGGGCGGCGGGGCGCCGGGCAGGATGTTGCGCAGCGGGACGATCGCGAACAGGTTCGCGGCGTACCACGTCGCGAAGGGCGGCAGGAACTTCCGTCTGCCCAGAGCCATCGGGATGGCGACCAACAGGGCCAGGGTGGGCAGGCTGATGAGCACCAGGCAGATGCCCAGGTCGAAGATCAGCGGACCCTTGGCCCGCTTCAAGGTGATGACCACGTTCCCGTTGTCGGAGCCACGCTGGGTCGGGAGCGCACCAGGGTCGTGCAGCCGCTGGACGCTGACGTCCCACCCGTCGAGCTCACCGGTGACTTCGACGCGGGCGGGCACCTTCTTGACGTTGTCGCCGGACCCGACGAACGCGTCGGCCGAGATCGGTTCGGTCCGGTACGAGTCGAAGGGCCAGTTGCCGGGATCGCCGTGCGCCTCCACGGTGGTGCTGAGTTGCGCCGGCGCCTTCCCCTTGGGGTAGTGCAGGTCCCCCAGGTCGCTGGTCGGATAAAGGCGCACGCCAACATCGGTGCCCAGCACGTCGTAGCGATTGTCGTAGGCCGAGACACCTGGATAGACAAGGACATTCACGGCAAGACGATTCGCGACGGGCTTGAGCTCCTCGAGGCGCAGTTGCACGATGGTCGCGTCGCCCCCGCCCTGGCTGAGATCCAGCGGAGGAAGCGGGGCCTCTGCTTCTTGCAGCTGGTGGACGCCGAACAGGGATAGGGCGTAGGCGGAGATGACGACGATCAGAATGCTCACGCCGATCGCAATGCGCGGCTTCCGGTACTGTTTGCCGGCCGGCGGCGGTGGCGACGGCGGTTCGTCCGAGGGCGGTGGCGGAGCCGGTGTCGTCTGAGCCTCAGCGGTCATTGCTGACCCGCGGGCTCAGTGGGGGCAACACCGATCAGATGCTAGTGAACCCGCGCCGGTCCCGCGCGGTGACGAAAGCGCCGTCATTCAGCGTCCATCGGACGGTAACCCCGCGGTCGCTTTGCTGTCGGGCGGCCTAGCGCGACGGCGAATCCGCCACGCAGCGAAACCCGATGTGGGTGGTCGCGGTGTCCTGTGATTGCGGTGACCGCGCGGCCGGGCGGTAGCGATGGCAATACTCCGGCGCGCACAGGTGCGAACCGCCCTTCAGCGTCTGGCTGACGGACGGATCCGCCGGCCCCGAGGGCGCGCAACAGGCTTTCGGTGGTTGATCGAGCCGGTGGTGCGCGGAGAACTGGGTGGTGGTCCACTCCCAGACGTTCCCGATCATGTCGAGCAGGCCGAACCCGTTGGGCGGAAAGGTCCCCACGGGCGAGGTGCCCACCCACCCGAGCGCGCCGTCGTTGCGATAAGGGAACCGCCCCTGCCACGTGTTGGCCATCAGCCGACCGTCCGGGTTCGCCTCGTCCCCCCAGGAGTAGGTCGTCGTGGTTCCGCCGCGGGCGGCGTACTCCCACTCGGCCTCGGTCGGGAGCCGCCGACCGGCCCAGCGCGCGTACGCCGAAGCGTCGGGGTACGCCACCTGCACCACCGGGTGATCGGCCCTTCCCTGCAGATCGCTGGCCGGCCCGAACGGATTTCGCCAGCTGGCGCCCGGCACCCAGTCCCACCATTGCCGCCAGTCACGCAGGTCGACCGGGCCTTGTGTCGGGCGGAAGACCATGGCGCCCGGACACAGGTCCTGAGGATCCGCACCGGGGTACAGCGCCGGGTCTATCGGCTGCTCGGCGACGGTCACATAGCCTGTGGCGGAGACGAATTCGGCGAACTGCGCGTTGGTCACCGGGTGACGCTCCACCGCGAAGGCCGCCACCGCCACGGTGTGGATCGGTGCCTCTTCGGGATAGAAGCTCGTCGAACCCATGCGGAAGGATCCGCCCGGTAGGTCGACCAACTCGGTGAGCACCCCTTCAGGGTAGGAGCCGTTCGCCGGGGTTTCAGTCCGATTGTCGATACCAGGTGAGCATGTAGAGGGCCATGGCCGCGACGAGCGCCATCAACACCCAGATCACCAGAACCTGGTCGATCCACGCACCCGGCGGTGGAGACCCGGGCAGAAAATTGCGTATGGGGATGACAGCGAACAGCATGGCTGCGAACCACGTCACGAAGGGCGGCACGAATTTCCTTCTGCCCAGCGCGATTTGAATGGCCACGGCGAAAGCCAGGGTGGGCAAGGCGAAAAGCACCAAGCAGATGCCCAGGTCGAAGATCAGCGGCCCCTTGGCCCGGTGCAACGTGATGATCACGTTGTCCGGGCGATCCGCGTCCTGGCTCGCTTCACCTACGCGCTTGACGCTGACGTCCCAACCGTCCAACGCTCCGGACACTTCCACCCGGGCGGGTACGTACTGTCGCGCATCGCCTTGCCCGACGAGCACGTCTGCCGACAGGGTGTCGGTGCTGTAGGAGTCGAACGGCCAGTTGTTGGGGTCGCCATGAGCCTCGATCGTGGTAGCGACCTGCGCCGGCGACTTCCCCGCCGGGTATTGCAGGTCACCCAGGTCATTGGGGGGGTCCATCCGCACAGCGGTATCGGTCTTCAGCACATCGAGGCGTTTGTCGAACATCGAATCCTCGGGAATCACAAGCACTTTTACCGTCAGGCGATTCGCGACTGTTTCCAGCTTTTCGAGACGCACCAAGACGATGGTGTCGTTGGTCGCGTTCAGGTCCGGAGGCTTGAGCGGCCCCGCCGATTTGGACAGCAAGTGGACCCCGAACAGTGACAGGCCGTAGACGACCAGGAAAGCCACCAGGATGCCGATCACCAACAACGTGCGCCGTCCCCCGCGCTTGGTGGGCGCCTCGGGCGGCGCCGCGGGCGGCGGCTCCG
>NZ_LT546236.1:138778-169425 GCF_900078675.2 Mycobacterium interjectum | reverse complement strand
CGGGCGGCGGCTCCGGCGGCGTGGGGGGTGTCGCGGGCGGTGGCGCTGGTGGAGCGTGATGGGTCATCGATCAGCCTCCGTGCGGTGTGCGGAGCCCGGGCGGCGAGCACACGAAGATTAGATCGTAGCGAACTGATGCTGTCCATGCGTCACATAGATTTGACCCTTATCAGTAGGCAATTTCCGTCAATCCGCCGCACCCGATCGCCAGCCAGCGAAGCCGAGCACCGGCCCGCAGGACGACTCGTTCATTCCCCGTTTGTTTGCCTGTTAATTCGACCGCTGTAAATGTGTCGATCAGCGCCCGCGCCAGGAGGCAATCACGGTGAAGCACAACCGATCGACCGTCCCCATGAGCCTGCTGGCGGCGGCCACCCTCGTGCTCTCGGGATGCAGCAACGCCCACGCCACCCTGGCCTACGCCGCCGGAGCCAAGGTGGATTGCGGCGGCAAGCAGACCCTGATTGCCAGCGGCTCGACCGCGCAGGCGAACGCGATGACGAAGTTCGTCGACGCGTATCGCAGGGCATGCCCGGGGCAGACCCTCGAGTACACGGCCAACGGCTCGGGCGCAGGAATCAGCGAATTCCTCTCCGGTAAAACCGATTTCGGTGGGTCCGACGTACCGCTAGCCGGTGACCAATACGTCGCCGCCAAGCAGCGTTGCGGCGGGGCCGACGCATGGAACCTGCCCGTCGTCTTCGGCCCGCTGGCCATCACCTACAACCTCTCGGCCGTCGACTCGCTGGTGCTCGACGCGCCCACGCTGGCCAAGATCTTCAACGGGACCATCACACGCTGGGACGACCCGGCCCTCACCGCGTTCAACACATCCATGCCGGCCGAGGACATCCGTGTCGTCTACCGCAGCGACGCGTCGGGCACCACCGAAAACTTCCAGTCCTACCTGCAGGCCGCCTCCGGCGGAGCCTGGAAGCAGGGCACCGGCAAGTCTTTCAACGGCGGCGTCGGCGTCGGCGCCGCCGGCAACAAGGGCACCTCTGAGCTCGTGAGGGCCACCGAGGGCGCGATCAGCTACAACGAGTTGTCGTTCGCGCTGCAGCAGGGTCTTTTCGCCGCGGAAATCAAAACCTCGGCGAGCCGCAGGTCGCTGCGACCGGTGCGGATCGGCACCGACACGGTCGGCAAGACGATCACCGGGGCCAAAATCATTGGCACGGGCAACGATCTAGTGCTCGACATCTCGTCGTTCTACAACCCCGCCCAGCCCGACGTGTACCCGATCGTCCTGGCCACCTACGAGATCGTCTGCTCCAAGTACCCCATCGCGGACCAGGCCAAGGCCGTCAAGGCGTTCCTGCAGGCGGCGATCGGCCCGGGCCAGGTCGAGCTGGCCAGGAACGGCTACATACCGCTCTCGCCCGACTTCCAGTCGAGGGTCTCCAGCGCCGTCGACGCGATCAGCTCTGCCGGAGCAGCCGTCGCGGAGTAATCAGCCCTACTTCGGCTGTCTTCGCTCGCGTTGCCGCCACCAGCCGACGAGGAACAGGGCCATCGCGACCACCAGGCCGATCAGCACCCATAGCACGACGGCTTGGTCGATCCACGAACCGTATGGCGGGCTGCCCGGCAGGATGTTGCGCAGCGGGACGATGGCGAACAGCATCGCGCCGTACCACGTGGTCATCGGCGGCAGGAACGCTGTCTTGCCCAGCGCCACCGGAAT
Organism: Mycobacterium interjectum; assembly: GCF_900078675.2. Taxonomy (GTDB): domain Bacteria; phylum Actinomycetota; class Actinomycetes; order Mycobacteriales; family Mycobacteriaceae; genus Mycobacterium; species Mycobacterium interjectum. The sequence continues at coordinate 167,738 of NZ_LT546236.1, read as the reverse complement.
GGCCACCCACAGCGCCAGCACGGGCAGGGCGATGAGGACCAAGCAGATGCCGAGGTCGAAGATCAGCGGCCCTCTGGCCCGGTGCAGCGTGATGGTCACGTTGTCCTTCACGTCCGGGTTGGAATCGTCGGGGTCGTGGACGCGGGTGACACTGGCGTCCCAGCCGTCCAGCTTTCCGGTGACTTCGACACGGGCGGGCGACTTCTCCCGGCTCTGGCCGCTGCCGGTGAACACGTCGGCCGCGATCACCTGCGTGGTGTACGAGTCGAACGGCCAGTTACCGGGATCGCCCTGCGCCTGGATGGTGGTGCTGACCTGCGCCGGCGCCTTTCCCACCGGGTATTGCAGGTCTCCCAGGTCGTTCTCCGGGTACAGGCGCACGGCAGCGTCGGTCGTCAGGACGCCGAAGCTCTTGTCGTACAGCGAATCCTTCGGGTAGACAAGCACATTCACCGTCAGTCGGTTGGCGACGGTGTCCAGCTTTTCCAGGCGCACCTGCACCACGCTGTCTTCGGCCTCGACCTTGCTCAGGTCCACCGAGGGCAGCGGGGGCGCCGACTGGGCCAGCAGGTGCACGGCAATCAGGGAGAGGACGTAGATGACGATGACCGCGACGACGATCCCGAAGGCGATGGCGATGCGCGGTCCTCGCGCGGCGGGCGGGGGCGAAGGCTCAGTGCTCACGAGGCATCACGGGGCGTGATGCTACCGCCCGCCGGCCAGGAAAACGCGCCTTTACGGGATGACGACAGCAAACTGCTGCATCGCCGTCGACTTGGCCGCGTCGAAGCCGGGGGCACCCACCGGACCCTCCAAATGGATGACCACCAGGAATGACCTCGTGTTCGTCCAGACGTGGGTGATGCGGTCGGCGAACGCCACCCCACCGGGCCCCGCGACGGCGCCGCTGAGCAACTGGCTGCTGTAGCCGCAGAACTGCGCCGCCGCGACGGTGACCGCAGCGCCCGGCCACCGGGTGCGCAGGTCAGCCAGATAGCGCAGGAACGCCTCACCGGCTTCGAGGTCCGTCGGCGTGATCGTCACCCGCACCGACATGCCGGCGGGCCCGGGCGCCGTCAACGCCACGTCGCCGGAGCCGCGGGAGGAGTTCCAGCCGTCCGGCAGCGGGAGCGTGATCACGGGCGCCACGGGATCCGGCACCGAGGCAACGGCCATGGTGCCGCTGGCGGGCGGGCGCGGAAAGCACACCACGGCGTTGGGCGGAACGTGGTCGGGCAGCGTGATTTGGACGCCGGGCACCGGCTCGGCGGGGTCGGACAGTGTCGGGGTGACGGACGTCGTCGCTGGAGCTGCACCGCTGGTCCGGACCTCGGTGCCGCCGGTGCTCCGCTCGCAACCCACGACCGCCCCCAGGCAGAGCAGGACGGAAACCCCGAAAGCCGGATCAGTCGCGCGAAAATGCAAGCGCGAGTTCCCTTTCCACGTCCTCGTACGGCCTGTCCGACAAGTCGATGGTGACCTGGGCGATGGTGCCGCCGGTGAAGGCGAACGGCGCCTTGTAGCGGCTCGACACCCCCGATCCACCGTTGTGCCCGACGGTGATGCCGGCCCCCGCCAGCCCGAACGTCCCGGGGTGGGTCGTCACCTCCGGCAGCGTGCCGACCACCTCGTCGTCGATGAACAGCGTGAGGTCGCCCAGCGGGGTGTGGCTGTTCTCGACGGTTCCGGTCCGCGCATAGCGAACTCCGAACATGTGGCGCCCCAGCGGCACCGGGTGCGACGAGGAAACCAGCTGCTGGCGTTCACCGAGGAAGTTGTAGACGTAGTGCAGCCGACCGTCCTGGACGAACAGGACGTGCCCGCCGTGGGCACCGCCCTGCTTGAACAGCACGCCCTCGGCGCCGGTGGTGTCGACGGTCACGTCGGCGAGCACACCGAACGAGCGGCCGCGTATCTCCGCGGCGGCGCCGATGCCGACGTCCGCGCAGTGGGGGTAGTACGTGTAGCTGGATCGTTCGCCGACCAGATAGGGACGCGAGCGCATCATCGTCTCGACGATGTTCAGATCTGACAGCGGCAGGCCGTTGTATTTGGCCGCCTCGGAGAACCACAGCGCCTTGAGCTCTTCCAGCTTTTCGGGCTGCTCGGCGGCCAGGTCGTGGCACTGGCTGCGGTCAGCCTCGATGTGGAAGAGCTCCCAGCGATCGGCGTCGAAGTGCGACCAGCCGGCCGGTGTGGCGGCGTGGACGGTGTTGGCGAACCAGCCCTCATGCCAGATGCCGCGGGTGCCCAGCATGGTGTAGAACTGGGTCTTCTTTCCGGTGTCGGCGCCCGGATCATCAAGGGCCGCCTTGAAACTCACGCCGTCCAGCGGTTTCTGCGCGATGCCCTTGACTGTCTGCGGCGGCGTCATGCCCAGCAGGTCGAAGACGGTCGGCGTGATGTCGCAGACGTTGACATAGGTGTCGCGGACCTCGCCGTGCGCCGCAATGCCGTTGGGCCAGGAGACGATTGCCGTGTCGGCGATGCCGCCCTCATGCGAGGCGTAGCGCTTGTAGAGCTTGTAGGGGGTGTTGAAGGCCATCGCCCAGCCGATCGGGTAATGGTTGTAGGTCTCCGGCCCGCCGAGGTGGTCGAAGAGCTTCATGCTCTCCTCGACGGTGTCGATGTAGCCGTTGAAGAACTTGCCCTCGTTCACCGACCCGTTGGGCCCGCCCTCACCGCTGGCGCCATTGTCGGAGATCACCACGATGATGGTGTTGTCCAGCTGGCCGGACTCCTCGAGATAGTCCAGGATGCGGCCGATCTGGGCGTCGGTGTAGCTGAGGAAGCCGGCGAACACCTCGGCCATCCGGCAGAACAGCTTCTTGTCGTCGTCGCCCAGCGAGTCCCAGGGCCGCACCGTGTCCTGCAGCGGCCACGGCTCGCCCTGTGGTCCCGTCACTTCCGAATACGGGTTGACCGGCGACAGCTCGGTGTCCGGCGGCACGATGCCCATCGACTTCTGCTTTTCCAGCACGATCTCGCGGTAGCGCTCGTAGCCCATGTCGAACCGGCCGGCGTAGCGGTCCGCCCACTCCTTGAAGACATGGTGCGGCGCATGCCCGGCGCCGGGGCACACGTAGCTGAACCACGGCTTGTCCGGCGCGATCACCTTGGCGTCGCGGATGAATTCGATGGTCTTCTCGGCGATGTCCTTGGACAGGTGATAGCCGTCTTCCGGTGTGCCCGGCGGGGGGACGGGGTGGTTGTCGTAGACCAGGTCGGGATACCACTGGTCGGTCTCGCCGCCCATGAACCCGTAGAACCGCTCGAAGCCGCGCGAGGTGGGCCAGTGTCGTTTGGTCGACGCCAGATTGGACTCTTCGAGCGGCGTCAGGTGCCACTTGCCGATGCAATACGTGTTGTAGCCCCGCTCGGCGAGCACCTCGGAGATCAGCGCGGTGTCGGCCGGGATCCGCCCGTTGCAGTTGGGGAACCCGTCGGTGAATTCCTCGATGGTGGCCATGCCGACGGTGGTCGCGTTGCGTCCGGTCAGCAGCGACGCCCGGGTCGGCGAGCACAGCGCGGTGGTGTGAAATTGCGACAACCGCACGCCGCGCTCGGCGATCCGTGTCATGGCGGGCATCTCGACCAGGCCGCCGAAACAGTCCCAGGTCGCGATGCCGGTGTCGTCCCACACCAGATACAGGATGTTCGGCGAGTTCTCCGGTGCCGTCGGCGCCGCGTACGGCCCCCAGTCCGGCTCCGAATCGCGGATATCCAGCTCGATCTTGCCGCCAAATTCTGTCGACCCAGTCATCGTTGGACAGCCTCACTCCCGTTGGTGGACGCCGCTACCCGCGTGGCGTGGAGACTACACCGGGCAGGTGAGAACAAGGTGTGAATTGCCCGCCGAACGCAAACGCCCGAAACCGCGGGGGTCTCGGGCGTTTTTGCGTTGGCTGCGGGCTACTTGGCCTTCTCGAGGATTTCGACCAGCCGCCAGCGCTTGGTCGCCGACATCGGGCGCGTCTCCATCAGCGAGACGCGGTCGCCGATCCCGGCGGTGCTGTCCTCGTCGTGCGCCTTGACCTTCTTGGTGGTGCGGATGATCTTGCCGTACAGCGGGTGGCGCATGCGGTCTTCCAGCTCGACCACGATGGTCTTCTGCATCTTGTCGCTCACCACGTAGCCGATGCGCACCTTGCGCCGGCCACGCGACTTGGGATTGGCCGGAGTGTGCTTGGGGCCCTTGTCTTTCGACTCGGCGTCCTTCGCAGCGGCCTTCTTGGGAGCGGCCTTTGCGGCGGCTTTCTTAGCTTCTGCCATCACGAATCCTTGTCTCCATCGGGCCCGTCGGGTCCGCTAGCGAGGCCCAGTTCTCGTTCGCGCAGCACCGTGTAGACGCGCGCGATTTCCTGACGCACCGTGCGGAGCCGGCGGTTGTTGGTGAGCTGTCCGGTCGCCATCTGGAAGCGCAGGTTGAACAGCTCCTCCTTGGATTCGCGCACGCGCTCGGCGAGTTCGGAATCGGTGAGCTCGCGCAGTTCGCCCGGCGAAATTCCCAGTGCCATCAGAACTGATCCTCTCGGGTCACGATGCGTGCCTTGATCGGCAGCTTGTGGATTGCGCGGGTGAGCGCCGCCCGGGCGACCTGCTCGTTGGGGTAACTGAGCTCGAACAGCACGCGGCCCGGCTTGACGTTGACGACCCACCATTCCGGGGAGCCCTTACCCGAACCCATCCGGGTCTCGGCCGGCTTCTTGGTCAGCGGACGGTCGGGGAACACGTTGATCCACACCTTGCCGCCACGCTTGATGTGCCGGTTGATCGCGATACGGGCCGACTCGATCTGCCGGTTCGTGACGTAGGCGTGTTCGAGGGCCTGGATGCCGTAGTCACCGAAGTTCACCGCCGTACCGCCGCTGGCGATGCCGCGCTGGCGGGGGTGGTGCTGCTTGCGGTGCTTGACCTTGCGGGGAATCAACATGATTCAGCTCTCCGTGCTCTGTGGTTCGAGGGGAGGCGCAGCTTCGGCCGGGGCCGGCGGAGTGTTTTCTTCGGCACCCGCCGCGCGGCCGGCCTCGGTGCTGGTCGCCGTGGTGCCCGAAGCGCCACTGCGCCGCGGACGCGTGCCCGACGGCCGCTCGCGGCGCGGACGCTCCGCGCCCGCCGGGGCGGCGGCGGCCAATTCGCGCTTGCCACCGACGATGTCGCCCTTGTAGATCCACACCTTCACGCCGATCCGGCCGAAAGTGGTCTTGGCCTCGTACAGGCCGTAGTCGATGTCGGCGCGCAGGGTGTGCAGCGGCACCCGGCCCTCGCGGTAGAACTCCGAGCGGCTCATCTCCGCGCCGCCGAGGCGGCCGGAGCACTGCACCCGGATGCCCTTGACGTTGGGCTGACGCATCGCCGACTGGATGGCCTTGCGCATCGCCCGGCGGAACGCCACGCGGTTGCTCAACTGCTCGGCGACGCCCTGCGCCACCAATTGCGCCTGCGACTCAGGGTTTTTGACCTCGAGGATGTTGAGCTGGACCTGCTTGCCGGTCAGCTTCTCCAGGTCGGCGCGGATCCGGTCGGCCTCGGTGCCGCGGCGGCCGATCACGATGCCGGGACGCGCGGTGTGGATGTCCACCCGAACCCGGTCGCGGGTGCGCTCGATCTCGACGTCGGCGATGCCGGCGCGCTCCAGGCCCGTGGACAGCAGCCGGCGGATCGCCACGTCTTCCTTGACGTAGTCGGCGTACTGCTTGTCGGCGTACCAGCGGGACTTCCAGTCAGTCGTGATGCCCAGCCGGAAGCCGTGCGGATTGATCTTCTGGCCCACTAGTCTGAGCCTCCCTTCGCTTCAGAAGCCTCAGAAGCCTTGGCCGGGGCCTTCTTTGCCGGTGCCTTCTTCGCGGCCGGCGCTTTGTTGGCTGGTGCCTTCTTGGCGGGTGCCTTCTTGGCGGGCGCCTTCGCCGCGGCCTTGCTGGCCTCGGCACGCCGGGCCCGCGTGGACTTCGCCGGCCCCGCGCCCTTCGCCGGCCGGCTTTCCACCACGACCGTGATGTGGCTGGTGCGCCTGCGGATCCGGAAGGCGCGGCCCTGGGCGCGTGGACGGATGCGCTTGGCGGTCGGTCCTTCGTCGGCATAGACGGTGGCGACCACCAGGGTCGCCGGGTCCAGGCCGTTGTTGTTCTGCGCGTTGGCCGCCGCGCTGGCGATCACCTTGGCGACCGGCTCGCTGGCCGCCTGGGGCGCCCAGCGCAGGATGTCCAGCGCGTCCTCCACGGACCTGCCGCGCACCAGGTCGATCACCCGGCGCGCCTTTCTCGGCGACACGCGCACGAACCGCGCCTTCGCGACCGCCGACGGAAACTCAGTTGTGCTCATCGCCGTTTGGCCTTCCGATCATCCTTGATGTGCCCCTTGAAGGTGCGCGTCGGGGCGAACTCGCCGAGCTTGTGGCCGACCATCGCCTCGGTGACGAACACGGGGACGTGCTTGCGCCCGTCGTGCACGGCAAAGGTGTGGCCGATGAAGTCCGGAATGATCGTCGACCGGCGCGACCAGGTCTTGATGACCTGCTTGGTGTTCTTCTCGTTCTGTACGTCGACCTTCTTGAGCAGATGGCCGTCGACGAACGGGCCCTTCTTCAGGCTGCGTGGCATGTGCTGGCTTCTCCTGGTCCTGAGACTTCTTTACCGCGAATGCTTCTTGCCGGTGCGGCGTCGCCGGACGATGAGCTTGTTACTGGCCTTGTTCGGGTGGCGGGTGCGGCCTTCCGGCTTGCCCCATGGACTCACCGGGTGCCGACCGCCGGAGGTCTTACCCTCACCACCGCCGTGCGGGTGATCCACCGGGTTCATCACGACACCACGGACCGACGGGCGCTTGCCCTTCCACCGCATGCGACCGGCCTTGCCCCAGTTGATGTTCGCCTGCTCGGCGTTGCCGACCTCGCCGACGGTGGCGCGGCAGCGCACGTCGACGCGCCGGATTTCACCGCTGGGCATCCGCAGCGAGGCGTAACTGCCCTCCTTGCCGAGCAACTGGATGCTCGACCCGGCCGACCGCGCGAGCTTCGCGCCGCCGCCCGGTCGCAGCTCGACGGCGTGCACCAGGGTGCCGGCCGGGATGTTGCGCAGCGGCAGGTTGTTGCCCGGCTTGATGTCGGCGTTGGCGCCGGACTCCACCACGTCGCCCTGCGAGAGGCCAAGCGGCGCAATGATGTAGCGCTTCTCGCCGTCCAGGTAGTGCAGCAACGCGATGTTGGCGGTGCGGTTCGGGTCGTACTCGATGTGCGCGACCTTGGCGTTGACGCCGTCCTTGTCGTTGCGACGGAAGTCGATCACCCGGTAGGCGCGCTTGTGCCCGCCACCCTTGTGACGGGTGGTGATCCGGCCGTGCGCGTTGCGCCCACCGTGACCGTGTAGCGGGCGCACCAGCGACTTCTCCGGCTCCGACCGGGTGATCTCCGCGAAGTCGGAGACGCTGGCGCCGCGGCGACCCGGGGTCGTCGGCTTGTACTTACGAATTGCCATGTCTGATCAAGTCTTTCTCTCGCGCTCGGCTAGCTCGGTGCGCCGAAGAGGTCGATCGGCTTGCTGCCCGGCGCCAGGGTGACGATGGCGCGCTTGGTGCTCTTGCGCTTGCCATATCCGGTGCGGGTGCGCTTGCGCTTGCCCTGTCGATTCGCGGTGTTCACCGACGCGACCTTGACGGAAAAGATCTTCTCGACAGCGATCTTGATCTGCGTCTTGTTCGAGTCGGGGTGCACCACGAAGGTGTAGACGTTGTCATCGAGGAGTCCATAGGACTTCTCGGAGATGACCGGCGCCAGGATGATGTCGCGGGGATCAGCGATGCTCGCCATCAGGCCGAAACCTCCTCGGCAGAACTAGTGTTGGCCGCGATGTAGGCGTTGAGGGCTTCGACGCTGAACACCACGTCATCGGAGCGCAGCACGTCGTAGGTGTTGAGCTGATCGGGCGCCAGCACGTGCACGCCAGGCAGGTTGCGCACGCTCTTCGCGCCGGTCTCGTCGGTGCGGCCGATGACGAGCAGCACCTGCTTGCGATCGGTCAGCGTGCCCAGAAATGCCTTGGCGCTCTTAGTGGACGGGGTCTGGCCCGCGACCAACTCGGTGATGGCGTGGATGCGCCCGTTGCGCGCGCGGTCGGACAGCGCCCCACGCAGCGCCGCGGCGATCATCTTCTTGGGCGTGCGCTGGCTGTAGTCACGCGGCTTGGGACCGTGCACGACGCCACCACCGGTGAACTGCGGCGCCCGCGTCGAACCCTGCCGCGCACGGCCGGTGCCCTTCTGCCGGTACGGCTTGCGCCCGCCGCCGCTGACCTCACCGCGGGTCTTGGTCGAGTGCGTGCCCTGGCGGGCGGCCGCCCGCTGGGCGGTGACCACCTGGTGCATCAGCGCGATGTTGGCTTCGGCGTCGAACAACTCGGCCGGCAGCTCGATGGAGCCGTCGACCTTGCCGTCCGGTGTCTTGACGTCAATCTTCTGCGCTGCCATTACTTCTCACCTCGTTTGATCGCGCTGCGCACCATCACGAGTCCACCGGTGCGGCCGGGGACCGCACCTTTGATGAGCAGCACGCCGTTCTCGGTATCAACCTTGTGCACCACCAGGTTCTGCACGGTCACCCGGTCGTTGCCCATCCGGCCCGCCATCCGGGTGCCCTTGAACACCCGCGCCGGCGTGGCGCAGCCGCCGATGGAGCCCGGCCGGCGGTGCACCGCCTGGGCACCGTGGCTGGCGCCCTGGCCGCGGAAGCCGTGCCGCTTCATGGTTCCGGCGAAGCCCTTGCCCTTGGAGGTGCCGGTCACGTCGACATAGGCGCCGTCGGCGAAGATCTCGGCCGTCAGCTCCTGGCCGACCTCGTATTCGGCCGCGGCGTCCGGGTTGTCCAGACGCAGCTCGGCCAGGTACCGGCGCGGGTTGACCCCCGCCGCGGTGTACTGGCCGGTCACCGGCTTGTTGACCTTGCGCGGGCTGATCTCGCCGTACGCCAGCTGCACGGCGCTGTAGCCGTCGCGCTCCGGCGTGCGGATGCGGGTCACCACGTTGGGGCCGGCCTTGACCACCGTCACCGGCACAACCCTGTTGTTCTCGTCGAACACCTGCGTCATGCCCAGCTTGGTACCCAGGATGCCTTTTCTTGCCATCGTTTCTGGATCTCCTACTGGATGTTGACGTCGACGCTGGCCGGAAGATCGATGCGCATCAGCGCGTCGACGGTCTTCGGCGTCGGATCGAGGATGTCAATCAACCGCTTGTGCGTACGCATCTCGAAGTGCTCCCGCGAGTCCTTGTACTTGTGCGGAGAGCGGATGACGCAATACACGTTCTTCTCGGTCGGCAGCGGCACCGGACCTACGACGCTGGCACCCGTGCGGACGACGGTCTCGACGATCTTGCGCGCCGATGCGTCAATAGCCTCATGGTCGTAGGCCTTAAGCCTGATGCGGATCTTCTGTCCCGCCACGCTTTCTCCTACCCTCACTCCTCTTGAAGCCCGGTATCCGGGCTTACATCCATGTCTCAGTGCCCCCCAGCGCGCCGATCGCCCGCCCACTGTTGGGCCGGTCGAGCGTCGCGCCGGATACTGCGCCGCTGTTTACCTGTCGTGGTCCACCGGCCCCCGCGGTCGGGTGTGTCACCTGACGCAGCCTCGGCCCGGCCCAATTTCAAAGCCGAAATTGGTCGCGTTCCGAGGATGGGACCGGATGCGCCCGGTTGGGCGCTGGTCGTATGCCCAGCCAGGCAGAACCCGGCGAAAGGCAACCTGAACAGTATGCCCTAGATCGCGGCTCCGACAAAATTCCGAGGCCGGGGGTCGACGCCTCAGGCACCTGCCGATTCGGTGCTCGCCGCGTCGGCCCTGTGCTGCGCGCGCTGAACATGCAGGAAACCGTCGACGGCCGCGCGCGCACACTCGCGATAGTCGAAGTCGGGCAGGGTGGACAGGCGGCCCAGGACCAGCGGGCCGATCAGCAGGGCGATGGCCCGCGATCGGTCGACCTCACCCAGTTCGGCGGCCGCCTCGGGGCTGTCGAACACCGCGTCGAACGGTGCGGCGTACTGCTGGGCGATGCGCTCGCGCAACGAACTGATCGAGCAGGCGTTGGCGACGCGTGCATCGCCCGGTTGCGGCAGCCCTTCCAGGTCCGGCCCCAGGGCCAGCCAGGACATGGCCGTCAGGAGGGCCGGCGCCTGCGCCACGGCTTCGGCCTGCGCCAGCACCAACGCCACCAACCGATCGCGCAGCGAGCCCTCGGCCGGTGGCGTCGGCGACGGCGGTATCAGGCTGTTGAACGCCGCCGCCAGCAAATCATTTCCGCTCGGGAAGTGGCGATATAGGGTCGCCCTCGCCACGTTGGCGCTACGGGTGACCGCATCGACGGTCACCGCGCTCGGACCTCCGGAACGCAGAAGCGCGGCAGCGGCTTCGAGCAAACGGGCCCGGGACCGCGCCGGCCTTGGGTCGGTACTTGCGCCGGTGATTGTGAGCCACCTCTCCGTTTGGGCACCGGAATTATCGGCTACTTCACGAGACTATCGGTCTTAAAACTTCTACGCCCCCGTTAGGAGGCGCTTCATATGGTCGAAACGCTGGTACGGCCTGATCAGCGTACTGATAGGGCGGGCATCGGCGGAAGCCCACGCGCCCGAACCTGGACCCTAGCCGTCGCGTGCATGGGAGTCGGGCTGGTCGTCGCGTCGATGACCGCGCTCAACACGGCGTTGGGCGACCTCGCGGTGGCCACCTCCGCGACGCAGTCGCAGCTCAACTGGATCGTCGACGGGTACACGGTGGCCCTGGCGTGCCTGTTGCTGCCCGCCGGCGCGATCGGTGACCGCTACGGCCGGCGGGGCGCGTTACTGGCCGGCCTGGTGATCTTCGCGCTCGGCTCGGTCGCCCCGGCCATGTTGCACACCCCGCTGCAGATCATCGCGGGCCGGGCCGTGGCCGGCGTCGGCGCCGCCTTCGTGATGCCCGCGACGCTGTCGCTGCTCACTGTGGCCTATCCGAAAGAAGACCGCGTGAAGGCCGTCGGAATCTGGGCAGGCACGGCAGGGTCCGGCGCGGTCCTCGGCATGCTCGGATCCGGGGTGCTGCTTGAGTGTTGGGACTGGCACGCGATCTTCTGGTCGCTGGGTGTCGCCGGTTTGGTGATCTTCGCGCTGGCGTGCACGGTGGCGTCGTCGCGCGACAGCACCGCCCCGCGCATCGACACGCCGGGCGCGGTCCTGATCGGGGCGGCGCTGGCGATCGGCGTCGCGGCCATCCTGGAAGCGCCCAATCGCGGGTGGAGCGATCCCCTGGTGTGGGGCGGGCTCGTCGCGGGGGCCGTGATCGCCGCGGCGTTCGGCGTCGTCGAACTCCGGCGGCGGCAACCACTCCTGGACATGCGGCTGTTCGCCGACCCCAGCTTCGCTACCGGGGTCGCCTCGATCGTCGTGCTGTTCGGGGCGACGTTCGGCTTCTTTTACCTGGGCATGCAGTATGTGCAGCAGATCCTGGGCTATTCGCCGCTGATGACGGCGGTCGCGTTCACGCCGTTCATGGTTCCGCTGGCCGTCTGCTCGGCGTTGTCGTTCTGGTACCTGCCCAAGCTCGGCCTGCGGCTGGTGATCTTCGCGGGCACGGCGCTGATGTCGGTGGGGTTCATCAGCATGCACGTGCTCGACCTGCACACGTCATACCTGGAATTGGCCTGGCCCACCCTGATCCTCAGTACCGGCATCGGGTTCTGCACGGCCCCGACGACCTCGGCGATCATGGGCGCGGTCCCGGACGAAAAGCAGGGCGTCGCCTCCGCGGTGAACGACGCCTCGCGCGAGATGGGCGGCGCGCTGGGGATCGCCGTCGCCGGTTCGATCCTGGCCGGGCGGTATTCGCGGGAGCTGGCACCGCAACTGACGCAGTTCCCCGCGCCGGTCCGTGGACCGGCGACCGATTCACTTGCCAAAGCCGTCGAGGTGGCCGACAAGCTCGGGCCGCAGGGGCGGCAACTGGCCGAACTGAGCAAAACGGCCTTCATGACGTCGATGCACTCCTCGACGACGGCGCTGGCCGTCATCGTCGCCGTCGCCGCGGTCCTGATCGGGTTGTGGGCCCCCGGGCCTGACGGCCGCCAGTTAAGCCTGGTGCGCCGCGTAGTCCGTAGGCCCAAGCCAGGCGCCGGCCGGCATAGAGTCGCGGCGCGTTGACGGCCAATGTCGCTGCCGGAGAACGACACCGACCAACCGAGGGTGCACTGATCGAGGCCCGCTCCGCCTGATCTTTCCTCCAGCGCCCACCAACTCGGTTTAGACGCTTGCGAAGATCCGCGTGTCGTGGTATCAGAAAATATATATCGACAGGTGCAGGTCATCTCGCAGGTTGAGGTGGGTGTGATGTTGATGGGTATCGACCCGCTGAGCAAACAACAGGTGATGGTTGCCGCGCCGGTGTGCCCGGCGTTGATCGAGGCGGCGGCGATCGTGGAGGCCGAGTGGATGCGCCTCAGGCCGTCGAGCGGCCCGGCTCGCCACGTCACCTGTGAGTTGCCCGCGCCCCAGCGAGACCGGTGCCTGCCTCACACCGTGGTGACCACGAAGCCCACGCCGCCGGCGGGGCGAACCCGCTGCGGCGAGCTGCCGGTCAGGCGGCCGGTCCGCAGGGTGTGGGCGCGGGAACGATCGCCTCCGGCGGCGGGATGATGCCATCGCCGGTCCAGTCCTGCCGAAGGGAGGTGATGCATACGGGGACCTCGTACCGTCCACGAATATTGCGACGCAGAGTTCGCGCCTGACGCACAGCAGCGCGCCCGCCACTTGTCGTGGCCATCTACGTGGACAGCACGAACGTCGCCGCATTTTTCCCGGTGGGTCGCGCCCGGCTCGGTCCCTCCCGGGTCGCGGCCGTGGCGCGGCCCGCCCTCTTTTAACGGCGACTGCGTGAAGATCAGCTGAAAACGCCTCGCCGACCCCGGGGAGGGCGCTAGCATCCGGTGGAGCGGGGTCCGTTGTGGGGAGGCGGGCGCCGTCGAGGCTAGCCGGGGGAGCGGAATGTCCTATGTGATCGCAGCGCCGGAGTACGTGGCAGCCGCCGCAATGGATTTGGCGAATATCGGATCCATGGTCAGCGACGCCCACTCGGCCGCGCTGGGTCCGGTTTCGAGCGTGCTGCCCGCGGGCGCCGACGAGGTATCGGCGAGCATCGCAAGCCTGTTCGACGCGCACGCCCAGATCTACCAGGCGCTGTCCGCCGCCGCGCAGGCTTTCCACGCCCAGTTCGTGCAGCTGATNTAGTCACGCGGCTTGGGACCGTGCACGACGCCACCACCGGTGAACTGCGGCGCCCGCGTCGAACCCTGCCGCGCACGGCCGGTGCCCTTCTGCCGGTACGGCTTGCGCCCGCCGCCGCTGACCTCACCGCGGGTCTTGGTCGAGTGCGTGCCCTGGCGGGCGGCCGCCCGCTGGGCGGTGACCACCTGGTGCATCAGCGCGATGTTGGCTTCGGCGTCGAACAACTCGGCCGGCAGCTCGATGGAGCCGTCGACCTTGCCGTCCGGTGTCTTGACGTCAATCTTCTGCGCTGCCATTACTTCTCACCTCGTTTGATCGCGCTGCGCACCATCACGAGTCCACCGGTGCGGCCGGGGACCGCACCTTTGATGAGCAGCACGCCGTTCTCGGTATNCCCGACGGCCGCTCGCGGCGCGGACGCTCCGCGCCCGCCGGGGCGGCGGCGGCCAATTCGCGCTTGCCACCGACGATGTCGCCCTTGTAGATCCACACCTTCACGCCGATCCGGCCGAAAGTGGTCTTGGCCTCGTACAGGCCGTAGTCGATGTCGGCGCGCAGGGTGTGCAGCGGCACCCGGCCCTCGCGGTAGAACTCCGAGCGGCTCATCTCCGCGCCGCCGAGGCGGCCGGAGCACTGCACCCGGATGCCCTTGACGTTGGGCTGACGCATCGCCGACTGGATGGCCTTGCGCATCGCCCGGCGGAACGCCACGCGGTTGCTCAACTGCTCGGCGACGCCCTGCGCCACCAATTGCGCCTGCGACTCAGGGTTTTTGACCTCGAGGATGTTGAGCTGGACCTGCTTGCCGGTCAGCTTCTCCAGGTCGGCGCGGATCCGGTCGGCCTCGGTGCCGCGGCGGCCGATCACGATGCCGGGACGCGCGGTGTGGATGTCCACCCGAACCCGGTCGCGGGTGCGCTCGATCTCGACGTCGGCGATGCCGGCGCGCTCCAGGCCCGTGGACAGCAGCCGGCGGATCGCCACGTCTTCCTTGACGTAGTCGGCGTACTGCTTGTCGGCGTACCAGCGGGACTTCCAGTCAGTCGTGATGCCCAGCCGGAAGCCGTGCGGATTGATCTTCTGGCCCACTAGTCTGAGCCTCCCTTCGCTTCAGAAGCCTCAGAAGCCTTGGCCGGGGCCTTCTTTGCCGGTGCCTTCTTNCCGCGACGCCGGCTTACGCTCCGGCGGCCGCAGCGGCGGCCCCGCCGGCACCGGCAAGCATGCCGGTCGAGACGGCGCCCGTGGAAGCACCGGCATTCTCTCCCGTGACCGCGGCGCAGGCGATGCCGATCACCACGCCGCTCAACGCGGCGCCCGCGGCAACGCCGAACTACTCTCCGGCGACGCCGGCCTACTCTCCGGCGGCAGCGGCCGGATCTCACGAGGAGCAACCGATGGCGGCGGGCATGCCGATCGAGATGGAGCCCTACTCGGCCTGATTCACCGCGCGCCGTTCTTCCGTAGCCTCAACTCACGCAACGAATTCGGCGGCCCGGTGCCCGAGCATCACGATCGTCGCGTGCGGTCCGCGGCTGGTGATCGCGGGCAGGATGGAACCGTCGATCACCCAAAGGTTTTGGACTCCCAGCACCCGGCAACGCGGGTCAACGACGGCGCCCATCGGTGCGGTGCCGCACAGGTGCTGGGACGTCGACCACACCGGCGCGCCGACAGAGGCTGTGGCGCCGGCCAATTCGCGCGCGAGTTCGCTTCCCTCGCGCAGCGCCGCGACGTCGTCGGGCTCGCTGTCGTAGCGGTGCTCGATCCGCGGCGGCACGGCCGGGTCTGGCGAGACCAGCGTGATGCGCCCGCGCGCCCGCGGCCGCATCAGCGCCACCCCGATGTGCGGCCAGTCCGGATGCCCCGCGGTGCCGTCACCGGTCATCGCCACGAACCCACCCGTGTACGGCCTGATCTCGAGACCGTCGGTGGTCCCGAGCACGACCTCCACCACGGGACGGCCGGGCGCCACGGTCCAGTTCGTCGGCAACACCCACTCGGGGTGGTCGCTGCACGACCTGCCCACCGGCAGCGGCGTCACCACCGGGACACCGACGGCCCGCAGCATCGCTTCGTCGCCGATGCCGGACAGCATCAGCAGATGAGCCGACTGTATCGCACCGGCGCACAACACTATTCGGTCGGCGGACAGCACCATCGGCCCGTGCGGGCCGATGGCTTCGACGCCGACCACGGTGGCCCCGGAGAAGCGCAGTCGCACCGCCCGGGTGCGCTCCAGCAGTGCCAGGTTGGGCCGCCCCAGCGCCGGGAGGAGATATGCCGCACCGGAGCCGGTGCGTACGCCATCGACGATGTTCAGCGGAACCGCGCCCAGTCCCGAAATCGGTTCCGGCCCAGAGTCATTGAGATCATCGATCCACCGAAATCCGGCACTCTGCGCCGCCGAGATGAAAGTTTCTGTGGTGCCGGTCATTTCGCGCGTCCGGCGCACGGCGATCGGGCCGCTCTTACCGTGGGCGGGGCCGTCGAAATCCAGGTCGGTCTCGATGGCGCGGAAGTGCTCGAGCACCTCGGACCATGTCCAGCCGGGTAACGGGTCGCGGTCGAAGTCACTGGACAGGGCGCGGCAGAAGTAGCCGCCGTTGATGGCCCCCGAACCGCCCACCGTCTTCCCGCGCACGATCGGAAGCTTGAGATCGTGCCGATCGGTGAGGTGGGTCAGGTAGCGCTCGGCCACCGGGCTGCCTACCCCGATCGGCAGTTGCAGCCCATTGGCGGTCAACGCCAGCAAGTCCGGATCGGAGAGGCCCGGGCCCGCCTCGAGGACCGTCACGGTGCGGCCGGGATCGCGACAAAGGCGTTCGGCAACAACCGATCCGGCGCTTCCGGCGCCGACGATCAGCACGTCGCTGCGCGGGATGGCCCCGGTCAAGGCGGCTTGGGGACCACTACGTGCGGATCTGTGGTTTGAGCGCGCGCACGTTGCGTTCGCGCGCCACACCCCACCACAGCCCGAGGCCGTAGGCCAGGTCGTCGATGCGCTTGAGCAACAGGTAGGTCAGCAGCCCGATCGGTTCGGCGTCGTCGTCGGTGGCGTCGCGACGGCGGAGCCAGTCCACCACGCCGTCCATCACGGCGGCGACCAGCACCACGCGTCTGCAGTGGCGCGACAGGACGGCCGCGAGCAACGCCACCGGCCAGTAGTGCCGGCAGACGGCCGACGCCAGCTGCAGCGCCGCCGCCCACAGACCGCGGGTGGCGATCGTCACGACATCCCACAGCGAGGTCTCGGCGCTGCGCATGGCCTTGGCGATCCGACGGCCCGTCACCAGCGCGACCACGATCGAGGCGAGTTGGCCGAGGCTGGTCCCCAGCGCCATGAGCGTCCAGGCCATCAAGGCCCAGCCGGAGATGACCACCGGCGCCGTCTTGTCCGGGTGACGCACGGACAGCGGGGCGGCCGAGCCGCCATAGAATGCCTTGCGCGCAAGCCAGTCCCGCAATTCCGTGCGGTGATCGTGCGCGACCTGCGCGATCGGCTCGTAGCGCAGGCGGGCCCCCGCTTCGATGAGCCGCCAGCACAGGTCGACGTCCTCGCCGGACTGCATGGTCTCGTCGAACCCGCCCACGTCGCGGAGGGTCGAGCGGCGGCAGATGATGGCCGCGCTGGGCACGTAGGACACCGTGCTGTGGGGCAGCACCGGGGCCTCGCGCTCCCCGAGGTCCAGCGACGAGTGCACCGCCTCGTACCGCGCCACCACGTTCTCGCTGTGGGACAAACCGACGATGCGCGGCGCGACCAGTGCGACGGTGGGATCGCAGAAGTGACCGAGCAGGGCCTCCAGCCAACCCCGGCGCGGCGTCACGTCGGAGTCCAGGAAGGCGACGAAGTCGGTCGTGCAGGCGGCCAGCCCGGTGTTGCGTGCCGCCGCCGGACCCTTGCTGTAGGAGTGCCGCAGCACCTCGACGTCGCAGTGCGCGCCGATGAAGTCTTCGGCCTCGATGGGCGGGAAGGAGCCGTCGTCGACCACCACGACGCGCAGCCCGCGCAGTGAGCTCACCAGCCGCCGCACGCCGGAAACGTTGTCTCGCACCGGGATTACCACGGTCACGTCGCGGTGCGACGGGCCTCCCGCGGGCCGGGGGTGGGCCACCGTGGCGTCCAGCAGGGTGCGGGCCAGCTGCGCGCTGACGTCGTCGCGGACCTTCAGCCGGCCGTCGGACAGCATGCTCTGGGCGGCCGGAGCCAACTTCAGCAGGCGCGTCGGTGACCCGCCCAGCAGAGCCGAGCCGTCGCCGAGCACCCGCACGCGGCGATCGACCTGGACGGCGAATCCGTCCGGCAACCGGGTGGCCGTCATGTGAGCATCCCGTCGGGCCCGGGCGACCACCGGGCGACTCGACGGACACAGTCGTCGACCATCTCGCCGAAGATGCGCCGGCCCTCGGCGGCGGTCGCGGTCGTCGGGTCCCCCAACACCCCGACCGGGCTGACCGCCGCGACTCCCCCGCGACGCATCGCGGGGAGCAACTCGGGCAGTGGCGCCCGGTTGCCGGCGAGCCACCGCTCGGTCAGCACCTCCTCCGGTGAGATATGGAGCAACACGGATGTTTCGGTATGGCCGGCGTGGGCGTCCCCGCCGGCGGCCACGCAGGGGCACCACCCGGCGTCTCGTCCTTCGGCGCGCAGCCGTCCGACGGCCGCGCTCAACGCGCCGACGTTGCCGCCGTGGCCGTTGACGAAGACCAGGCTCGGGGCCCAGCACGCGGCTGACCTGCCGTACTCCACCAGCAGTTGCGTCAGGGCCTCGGTGCCGATCGAGATGGTGCCGGCGAAATCTTGGTGTTCGCCGCTGGCGCCGTAGGCGATGGCCGGCGCGACCAGCCAGGGTTGTTCGAGGCGCGCCCGGGCCCCCCGGGCGACCGCGGCCGCGATGCGGGTGTCAGTGTCCAACGGCAGGTGCGGACCATGTTGTTCGGTCGACCCCAGCGGGACCATTATTGACGGCGAGGTACTGAATAGCTGGCTCGACGTCGCCGCTCCTAATTCGCCGAGTACGGGCACTGGCTGATGGTAGGACGAATTCACCTGGCGTGCACCAATTGTTGACCCTCGAAAATTATTTTTTTCTGGCTTGTTCACCGAGCGGTCGAATATGGTGACTCGTCCGTCACGGTTACCACGCGAACACCACAATTTTCGCGACGGCGGATTGAGATTAGATCAAATCCAGATCAAATCCTAGGAATCCCGCCCAACATTCTCAACTATGCGGGCGGCACCCCGAGCGACCGGGTGAAGCCGGCCGGCACCAGGACGTCGTCCGGGCCGAGGTCGTGGACCGACGAGTGCCCCAAACCCATCAGCGCCGAGTCGATGCCCCCGNTCACGTCGCGGTGCGACGGGCCTCCCGCGGGCCGGGGGTGGGCCACCGTGGCGTCCAGCAGGGTGCGGGCCAGCTGCGCGCTGACGTCGTCGCGGACCTTCAGCCGGCCGTCGGACAGCATGCTCTGGGCGGCCGGAGCCAACTTCAGCAGGCGCGTCGGTGACCCGCCCAGCAGAGCCGAGCCGTCGCCGAGCACCCGCACGCGGCGATCGACCTGGACGGCGAATCCGTCCGGCAACCGGGTGGCCGTCATGTGAGCATCCCGTCGGGCCCGGGCGACCACCGGGCGACTCGACGGACACAGTCGTCGACCATCTCGCCGAAGATGCGCCGGCCCTCGGCGGCGGTCGCGGTCGTCGGGTCCCCCAACACCCCGACCGGGCTGACCGCCGCGACTCCCCCGCGACGCATCGCGGGGAGCAACTCGGGCAGTGGCGCCCGGTTGCCGGCGAGCCACCGCTCGGTCAGCACCTCCTCCGGTGAGATATGGAGCAACACGGATGTTTCGGTATGGCCGGCGTGGGCGTCCCCGCCGGCGGCCACGCAGGGGCACCACCCGGCGTCTCGTCCTTCGGCGCGCAGCCGTCCGACGGCCGCGCTCAACGCGCCGACGTTGCCGCCGTGGCCGTTGACGAAGACCAGGCTCGGGGCCCAGCACGCGGCTGACCTGCCGTACTCCACCAGCAGTTGCGTCAGGGCCTCGGTGCCGATCGAGATGGTGCCGGCGAAATCTTGGTGTTCGCCGCTGGCGC
The DNA here is from genome assembly GCF_900078675.2 of Mycobacterium interjectum. Taxonomy (GTDB): domain Bacteria; phylum Actinomycetota; class Actinomycetes; order Mycobacteriales; family Mycobacteriaceae; genus Mycobacterium; species Mycobacterium interjectum. The sequence continues at coordinate 148,396 of NZ_LT546236.1, read as the reverse complement.
CGTAGGCGATGGCCGGCGCGACCAGCCAGGGTTGTTCGAGGCGCGCCCGGGCCCCCCGGGCGACCGCGGCCGCGATGCGGGTGTCAGTGTCCAACGGCAGGTGCGGACCATGTTGTTCGGTCGACCCCAGCGGGACCATTATTGACGGCGAGGTACTGAATAGCTGGCTCGACGTCGCCGCTCCTAATTCGCCGAGTACGGGCACTGGCTGATGGTAGGACGAATTCACCTGGCGTGCACCAATTGTTGACCCTCGAAAATTATTTTTTTCTGGCTTGTTCACCGAGCGGTCGAATATGGTGACTCGTCCGTCACGGTTACCACGCGAACACCACAATTTTCGCGACGGCGGATTGAGATTAGATCAAATCCAGATCAAATCCTAGGAATCCCGCCCAACATTCTCAACTATGCGGGCGGCACCCCGAGCGACCGGGTGAAGCCGGCCGGCACCAGGACGTCGTCCGGGCCGAGGTCGTGGACCGACGAGTGCCCCAAACCCATCAGCGCCGAGTCGATGCCCCCGCGCAAGATGTCGAGAACGTTTTCCACCCCCGCCTGCCCGGCCGCGGCGAGGCCCCACAGATAGGCGCGGCCGATCATCACCGCCCGCGCCCCCAGGGCCACCGCCTTGACGACGTCGCTCCCGCGGCGGATGCCGCCGTCGAGCAGGACCTCGACCTGATCGCCGACCGCCGCGGCCACCGCGGGCAGGGCGCGAATCGACGCCGGCGTGCCGTCCAGGTTGTTGCCGCCGTGATTGGACACCGAGATCGCCGAAACACCGGCATCCACAGCCCTTTTGGCGTCATCGACGCGCATCACGCCCTTGAGCATGAAGGGCCCGCCCCACAGCTCGCGCAGCCAGGCGATGTCCTCCCACGTCGGCGGCGAGGTGCCCATCCACTCCCCGTAGGCGTCGAAGAACGCCGGGCCTGGCTCACCGCGGCGGCCCTGGTTCGGCACCCGCAGGTCCGGCGGGCGCAGCGTCTTGCCGTACTTGAACAGCCAGCGGGGCTTGAAGACGGCCTCCGGAGACTGCCGCAGGACGGTCCGCAGGTTCATGGCTTCGGGGATCTTCGGGCTGCCCCAGTCGCGCCCGTGCGAGAACGACCAGTCGGTGGTGACGATCAACCCGACCGCGCCGGCCTGGCGCGCGCGTTCCACCCGCTGGGCGATCGCGTCGCGCCCGCCCAGCCAGTACACCTGGAAGAACACCTTGGGGTTGGCGGCGATGACGTCCTCGATCGGCTTGCTCGCGAAAGAGGACAGGCCCATCGCCGTTCCCCGCGCCGCTGCGGCTCGCGCGACGGCGACCTCACCGTCCGGGTCGACCGCCTGGACACCGGTCGGCGAAATCAACACCGGCATCGAAATATCTTGTCCCATAACGGTGGTCGACAAGTCGCGTTTTTCCTGCGCGCCGACGACGTGGGGAGCGAATCCGAGCTCACCAAATGCCGCGATGTTGTCGGAGACGGTGATTCCCTTTTCGCTGCCCGCGAGCAGCGCCGAGTAAACGGATTTCGGGAGCCGCCGCTTCGCGCGTTGCTNGTCCCTTATCCCCATCTAGAGTGGTATAAGAGACACGTCGCGGGGTGTGCCGCTCGCGGGCCAGCGCCGGGGCGCTGTGCCCCTGGACGCATTCGGGGTCCGGGCCGTCCAGCGGCAGGCCGGTGAAGAATTTTGCCGCCATGCAGCCGCCCCGGCAGCTGTCGTAGTGCCCGCAGCTGCCGCAGGCGCCCGCCGACTGCGGTTGCCGCAGCTCGCGAAACAGCGGCGCGTTCTTCCAGACGTTGTCAAATCCGCCGTCGGACAAGACGTTTCCCGCCAGGAATCGGTCGTGGATGGCGAACGGGCAGGCGTACACGTCACCCACGGGGTCGATCAGGCACACCACCCGCCCCGCCCCGCACATGTTCAGGCCGGCCAGGGCGCCCGATGAGCCGAGCGGTGCCAGGTGGAAGAAGGAGTCACCGGTGAGCACCCGCTCCCCGTTGGCGACCAGCCAGTCGTACAGCTGCACCTGCTGGGCGGCGGTGGGGTGCAGCTCCTCCCACACGTCGGCTCCCCGGCCCGAGGGACGCAGCCGGGTGATGCGCAGGGTGGCACCGTAACGGCTTGCCAGCGCCGCGAATTCGTCGAGCTGGCCGACGTTGTGCCGGGTCACGACGACGGAGATCTTCGCATCTTTGAAGCCGGCCGCCGCGAGGTTCTCCAGCGCGCGCACCGCCATCGCGAACGAGCCGTCGCCGCGCACGGCGTCGTTGACCTCGGCGGTCGCGCCGTCGAGCGAGATCTGGACGTCGACGTAGTCACTGGCGGCCAGCCGCGCGGCGACCTCCGGGGTGATCCGGACGCCGTTCGTGGAGAATTTCACGCCGACGTGGTGCGCGGTCGCATAGTCGACCAGCTCCCAAAAGTCCGGGCGCACCGTGGGTTCCCCGCCGCCGATGTTGACGTAGAACACCTGCATGCGTTCCAGCTCGTCGATGATGTCCATGCACTGGCGGGTGGACAACTCGCGTGGATCGCGTTTGCCCGACGACGAAAGGCAATGCACGCAGGCCAGGTTGCATGCGTACGTCAGTTCCCAGGTCAGGCAGATGGGAGCGTCCAGCCCGCGCTCGAACTGCTCGATGAGACGCGGCACGGGGGAAGTTGCAGCCGTCATTGGACCTCCTGAAGTACCAACATCTTTGAATCGGCCAACACGCCCAGCGCGTGCAGGTAGGGCCCCTGCCCGGGGTCGTCCACGCCCGCGGCGCGGCAGGCGGACCGGACATCGGGATGGTCGGCCAGCGACCGCACCACGGTGAGGATGGTGCGGTTCTTCAGAAAGGACAGCTTGCGGGTGCCGAAATGGTAGAGCAGGGCGCCGAACGGCTCCGGCCGCACCGCCACCTGCGGGTGCAACCGCCAGCCGCGATCGGGGTCGAACACGCGGATCAGTAGACCCCGCACATCCCGTCGATCGACACCTCTTCCACCAGGGTCTCGGTGACGAGCTCGGTCGCGGTCTCGGTTTCGTGGTCCATCTGGATTTCCTCCCTTGAGGGCTCGACAACGACGGATCGTTCTGGACACAATATGGCATCGAGTGCCGCAATGGAAGGGCGGGTCCGATGATGCCGCAGCCGCGGGTGGGCCGGCGCCGCTCCACGACACCGGGCCACATCACCGACGTCGCCCTCGACCTGTTCGCCGCTAGAGGGTTCGCCGAGGTCAGTGTCGACGACGTCGCGCACGCGGCCGGGATCGCCCGCCGCACGGTGTTTCGCTATTACGCCTCCAAGAACGCCATCCTCTGGGGCGACTTCGATGCCCACCTCGCGCACCTGCAGCAGCTGCTCGACACGGTCGACCCGCGGGTCCCGCTGGGCGAGGCGCTGCGCGCGGCGCTGCTGGCGTTCAACACCTTTGACGAGTGCGAAACCGTCCGGCACCGGCAGCGCATGCGCGTCATCCTGGAAACCGCGGAGCTGCAGGCCTATTCGATGACGATGTATGCGGGATGGCGCGCGGTGATGGCGGGCTTCGTGGCCCACCGGTTGGGACTCAAGACGACCGATCCGGTGCCGCAGACCGTCGGCTGGACCATGCTCGGGGTGGCGCTGAGCGCCTATGAGCACTGGCTCTCCGACGAGTCCGTCCCGTTGCCCGTCGCGCTCGGCAACGCGTTCGACGTCGTCGGCGCCGGGCTGGAAAGTCTGGACCGATGAACGCGGGCCCCGAGCACTTGCTGCACATGCTGCGCTCGCAGGGCCGGTTCTGCGCGGGCTCCGGCTCCCCGATGTACGGGGAGCTCTTCGAGTTGGTGGCCGGCGACGTCGCGGCGGGCGGCGTGTTCGCCGCGATTCTGTCCGGCCACGAGGACGACCCGTCGCGCCTCGCGGTGCCGCTGCGGCTGCTCGGCGGGCTGCACCGGTTGGTGCTCGACGGCCGGGCCCCGGAATTGCGACGCTGGTATCCCAGCACCGGCGGCGCGTGGGACGCTCGCGACGCCTGGCCCGAAGTCCTGGGCACCGCCGCTCGTCACGGCGAGTTTCTGCGTGCGGTGCTGCAGCAACCGCCGCAGACCAACGAGGNACCGACGTCGCCCTCGACCTGTTCGCCGCTAGAGGGTTCGCCGAGGTCAGTGTCGACGACGTCGCGCACGCGGCCGGGATCGCCCGCCGCACGGTGTTTCGCTATTACGCCTCCAAGAACGCCATCCTCTGGGGCGACTTCGATGCCCACCTCGCGCACCTGCAGCAGCTGCTCGACACGGTCGACCCGCGGGTCCCGCTGGGCGAGGCGCTGCGCGCGGCGCTGCTGGCGTTCAACACCTTTGACGAGTGCGAAACCGTCCGGCACCGGCAGCGCATGCGCGTCATCCTGGAAACCGCGGAGCTGCAGGCCTATTCGATGACGATGTATGCGGGATGGCGCGCGGTGATGGCGGGCTTCGTGGCCCACCGGTTGGGACTCAAGACGACCGATCCGGTGCCGCAGACCGTCGGCTGGACCATGCTCGGGGTGGCGCTGAGCGCCTATGAGCACTGGCTCTCCGACGAGTCCGTCCCGTTGCCCGTCGCGCTCGGCAACGCGTTCGACGTCGTCGGCGCCGGGCTGGAAAGTCTGGACCGATGAACGCGGGCCCCGAGCACTTGCTGCACATGCTGCGCTCGCAGGGCCGGTTCTGCGCGGGCTCCGGCTCCCCGATGTACGGGGAGCTCTTCGAGTTGGTGGCCGGCGACGTCGCGGCGGGCGGCGTGTTCGCCGCGATTCTGTCCGGCCACGAGGACGACCCGTCGCGCCTCGCGGTGCCGCTGCGGCTGCTCGGCGGGCTGCACCGGTTGGTGCTCGACGGCCGGGCCCCGGAATTGCGACGCTGGTATCCCAGCACCGGCGGCGCGTGGGACGCTCGCGACGCCTGGCCCGAAGTCCTGGGCACCGCCGCTCGTCACGGCGAGTTTCTGCGTGCGGTGCTGCAGCAACCGCCGCAGACCAACGAGGTGGGCCGCTCCGCAGCGCTGATCGGCGGGCTGTTGCGGCTGGAGCACGGATTGGGCTTGCCGGTAAGGCTTTTCGAGATCGGATCGAGCGCCGGGCTGAACATGCGGGCCGACCATTACCACTACCGGTACGACCGCGGCCGGTGGGGACCGGTCGGCTCGCCGGTGAGGATCGACGACGCGTGGCGCGGCGCCCTGCCGCCCGACGGCACCGNCCGCCGCCGCGGCCGCCCCGCGCCCGGCGGCGCTGCCCTACCTCAGCGTCGGGGACGCGCGGGCGGCGATCGCCTGGTACGCCGACGCCTTCGGCGCCGACGTGATCGGCGAACCGATTGTGATGGAGGACGGCCGAATCGGGCACGCGGAGCTTGCGATCGCCGGGGGCGTGCTGTATCTCGCCGACGAATACCCGGAGTTCGGCCTGAAAGCCCCTGCGCCCGGCCGGGTTTCGGTGAGCCTGCTGCTGCGCGTCACCGACACCGACGCCGCACTGCGACGGGCGACCGAAGGCGGTGCCGCCGTCGAGCGCGAGCCCTACGAAAACTACGGAAACCGCACCGCGACCATCATCGACCCCTTCGGCCACCGGTGGATGCTCTCCGGCCCCACCGCGCCGTCGCGCATTCAACCGGGCGACCTCGGGTACGTCTCGGTGTGGACCCCCGACCCTGATCGCGCGGCCGACTTCTACGGCCACGTCCTGGGCTGGACCTACGACCCCGAATCGCACCGGGTCACCAACACCGAGCTGCCGACCGGCATTGCCGCCAGTCCGGGGACACCCACCCTGTTCTGCTGCTACGCCGTCGCCGATGTCGAGGCCGCCCGCGCGGCGATCGCGGAGGCGGGCGGTGTCGCGGGCGAAACCCGGGACACCGAGTACGGCGTGCTACTCGAGGCCACCGACCCGCACGGGGTGGCGTTCGCGGTGTTCGAGCCGCCGCCCGGACGAAAGCGTCCGGAACTCAACGGTTCCGGGCCCGGCGAGCTGTCCTACGTCACCTACCTGGTGCCGGATTCCGCGGGCTTCCGCGACTTCTACGGCCGGGTGCTGGGATGGGCCTTCGAACCCGGCCGGGTGGCCGACGGCTGGCAGGTGGTGGGCGCCCATCCGATGGCAGGCGCGGCCGGCGGCAGCGCCGAGCCGACGACGGTGCCGATGTGGACGGTGCCGGATATCGAGGCGGCCGTCGTGCGCGTCCGCGAGGCCGGCGGCACCGTGCTCGCCGAGCCGGCCCGCCAGCCATACGGCGTGACCGCCGAGTGCGCCGACGATCAGGGTGGCCGCTTCTATCTCGGCGAGTTCTAGGGGTTCGCGATCCGGATGGGCGCCCCGTCCAGCCAGGCCACGACGGCCTCGACGGTGTCCGCGTAGAAGGCGCCGAGCATCTCGCGGGTGACGTAGCCCAGGTGGGGGGACAGCGTGACGTTCGCCAACGCCCGCAACGGGTGGTCGGGCGGGGGCGGTTCGGCGTCATAGACGTCGAGCCCGGCCCCCGCGATCCGCCCGGTCCGCAGCGCGTCGATCAGAGCGGCCTCGTCCACGATCGGGCCGCGGGAGGTGTTGATCAGGTACGCGTGCGGCTTCATCAGGGCCAGCTCGGGATCACCGACCAGGCCCCGGGTGCGCTCGGAGAGCACCAGGTGGATGGACACCACGTCGGCTTCGGCGAACAGGGCCTCCTTCTCGACCCGGCGGGCGCCGACCGCCGCCGCGGCCTGTTCGGTGAGGTTCTGGCTCCACGCGATGACCTGCATGCCAAACACTTTCGCGTATTCGGCCATGCGGCTGCCGGTCCTGCCCAGGCCGAGCAGCCCGATCGTCTTGCCGGACAATGTCATCCCGGTGGTGCTCTGCCAACCCCCGGCGCGCATGCTCCGATGCTCTTCAGCGAGGTTGCGCACCGTCGCGATCAGCAACCCCCAGGCCAGTTCCGGGGTGGCATCGCTGACCGAGGCGAATCGCGGATTGGCGAAGTCCGAGTGGGCGACCAGCACGCCGCGCTCGCGGGCCGCCGCCATGTCCAGGTTCGGCAGGCTCCGGCCGACGATGGTGATCAGCTTCAGGTTCGGCAGCCGCTCGATGAGCGTGCGCGGCAGGGCCATCCGCTCGCGCATGGTGCAAATCACGTCGAAGGGCCGCAGCGCCTCCGCCGCTTCCGACTCGGACAGATTCCGGTCGAAAACGGTTACCTCGGAACGGTTTTGCACCCGCGACCAGTCGGCGAGGTCGAGGGCCAGGCCGGCATAGTCGTCGAGTATCGCGACCTTGGGCATGACAGCGTCAGCCCAGCACCTCGGCGATGGGCGCGGCGGAGGCGATCTTGGCGCGGACCTTCATGACCTTGCCCGGCATTCCGCCGCCCACCACGCCGACCAGCACCCCGTCGCGCTCGTAATAGGCGAGGAACTTGCGCCCGTCGTCCTCCACGAGATGGACGGTGTCGGTGGCCTCGGGCTCCCCCAGGCACTGGATCTTGACGTCGTACTGGTCGCTCCAGAAATACGGGACGACGGCGTTGGTGGGAACGTCCCGCCCGAGCATCGCAGGCACCACCACCCGGGCCTGGTCGGCGACGTTACTCCAATGTTCCACGCGCGCTTGGTGTCCCGTCGCATCCCGCCAGGAGGCGACGTCCCCCAGCGCCCACACGTTCGGTGCGCTGGTGCGGCCGGCCTCGTCGCAGACGACACCGTTATCGACGTCGACGCCGCTGCCCTCGAGCCATTCGGTCGCCGGGCGTGACCCGATGCCGACAACGACCAGATCGGCGGGCAGTTCCGTCCCGTCGGTCAGCACCACGGCGTCGACATGGCCCTCGCCGCGCACCTCGGCCACGCCGACACCGAGGCGGACGTCCACGCCCTCGTCGCGGTGCAGCCGCGCCACCAGCGCGCCGATCTGCTCGCCGAGCATGGCGGCCAGCGGCGTCGGCTGCGGCTCGACCAGCACCACGTCCACCCCGAGGGTGCGCATGCTGGCCGCCACCTCGCAGCCGATGAACCCGGCGCCGATGACGACGGCGCGTTGCGCGGCGGACGCGTGCTCGCGCAACGCCATGCTTTCGTCGAACGAGCGCAGCACCCGAATGCCCTCGAGATCCGGTAGCGCGAGAATGCGCCGCGGCACCAACCCGGTGGCGATGACGAGTTCGTCGTAGCCGAGCACCGATCCGTCGTCCAGCGTGACCGTCTGCGCGGCGGTGTCGAGACCGGTGGCCGCGCAACCGAGTCGCAGGGTGATGTCGTTGTCGTCGTACCACTCGCGGGGCTTGAGGGCCACGTCGTCGACCTCTTTGCGCAGCACCTCTTTGGACAACGGCGGGCGGTCGTACGGCAGGTGCACCTCGTCGCTGACGATCGTGATACGCCCGGTGTATTCCGATCGGCGCAATTGCTCGGCGGTCCGGGCCCCGGCGAGCCCGCCACCCACGATCACGATGCCTTTTTCGGTCACGTGGTGTTCATACACGATCGCGAATTAGTACTTCAAGGCGCCCTTGTCCACCGGGACCTGGGTGCCCGACAACGTGCCCGAGCCGTCGCCAGCCAACCAGACGACGACATCGGAAACCTCGTCGGGCGTCATGAACCCCTTGTACTGCATCGGCATTGGCGGGAAGCTGTGCACGTAACGCGGATGCTTGGCAAAGATCTCCATCATCGCCTCCGGCTCGATCATCGGGGTGTCGACCGAGTACGGGTGGATGGAGTTGACCCGGATGTCGTATTCGCCGAGTTCGATGGCCAGCGTGTTGGTCAGCGCGGTGAGCCCGAACTTGCTCGCGGAGTAGTGGCCGTTACCCGGCGTCGCCTTCAGGCCCGCCGACGAGCTGACGACGACGATCGACCCGCCNCCGCCGGCCGCCGCCGGCTGGGGGGCCGGAGCCTGCTGTTCGGCCACCCGCCGCACCACGGCCTGGACCTGCTGGCGCAGCACGGGATTGGACCGGATGTCGACCATCCGATTGAGCGGAACGTTGTTCGCCTTGAGGATCTGCAGGATCTCCATCAGCGGGCCGGCCTGCCCGCTGAGGTCGTACGTCGTGTTGTCCTCGGCCACCGTGAACTGCGCCGGCACCAGCCCGTTGACCAAAGCGCTGCGTTCCCAGTCGATCCGGTATTCACCGGTGGTGGGGTTGACCAGCACCACGACCTTGCGGGCGTTGAGGTTCCCGAGCCGGGTCACGCTGGCGATCACCCGGTCCTCGCTGTCGAACGGCAGAAACCCGGGCCCCGCGATGTGCAGGTAGACCTTGACCACCTGTTGGTTGTTGATCCACGTACCCGTCTCGCTGAGCCCGGTGATCTGTGCCAGTGCCAGCACGCCGTTCTGCTCGAGCTCCGCGTTCTTGGCGGATGACTTCGCCCCATAGTTGGCCAGCGCGAGCGCGATCACCACGTCGGCCACGGTGATCAGCAGGCCCACGTAGAGCATCCACTGCAACAGGTTGCCGAACCCGAGGGTGAAGTAGACGACCAAAAAGATCGGACCCACCAGGCCGCCGCACAGCAAAACAATCAACTGTGCCTTCAGGTAGCGCGCCAACACGTGTCTCTCCTCATCTCGCTGGGAAGTCCGTGTCAGATTAGCGCTCGACCGGCGGTCGCGATAGCCGAG
>NZ_LT546236.1:109500-137229 GCF_900078675.2 Mycobacterium interjectum | reverse complement strand
CGCCGTTACCGGCCGGGACGGCCGCGGCCGCCGCCTGACTGGGCGCGCCGACCGCGCCCATCGCCGCCTGCTCCACGGTCTGCAGCGGCGAGGCGTTGGCGGCCTCGGCGAGGGCATACTGGGCCGCGCCGCCGCTCATGAGGTCGACAAACTGCTGGTGGAACATCGCCGCCTGGGCGCTGAGTGCCTGGTAGGCCTCGGCGTGCGCGCCGAACAGCGCCGCGATGGTCGCCGACACCTCGTCGGCACCCGCGGCCAACACCCCCGAGGTCGGGGTCAGCGCCGCGGCGTTGGCCGAGCTGATTGCCGACGCGATATTCGCGAGGTCGGAGGCCGCCCCGGACAGGTACTCAGGCGTCGCGAAAACGAACGACATCCGTACCTCCCGGGCGGGTCATCACGATCAAACAATCGGCCGGTCATTAGACACGGACGCAATAAGGCTAAACCTATAGTAACCGCGCCGCCCACGCCCGGTTTCGCCGATTGGCGCGGACGCCGGGAACGAACGAAGCCCGGGCTGCCGATCGGCGGCCCGGGCTTCGTGTCGCACAGAGCTACTTGATGATCTTGACGACCCGGCCGGCGCCGACGGTGCGGCCACCCTCGCGGATCGCGAACCGCAGGCCCTCGTCCATGGCCACCGGCTGGATCAGCTTCACCGAGATGTTGGTGTTGTCGCCGGGCATCACCATCTCGGTGCCCTCCGGCAGCGTCACCACACCGGTCACGTCGGTGGTGCGGAAGTAGAACTGCGGGCGGTAGTTGTTGAAGAACGGCGTGTGCCGGCCGCCCTCGTCCTTGGACAGGATGTAGACCTGTCCCTCGAACTCGGTGTGCGGCGTGGTGGTGCCGGGCTTCGTGACGACCTGGCCGCGCTCGACGTCCTCGCGCTTGATGCCACGCAGCAGCAGCCCGACGTTGTCGCCGGCCTGACCCTGGTCGAGCAGCTTGCGGAACATCTCCACACCGGTGACGGTCGTCTTGGTGCTGGTCGGGCGGATGCCGACGATCTCGACTTCCTCGTTCACGTTGATCACGCCGCGCTCCACACGACCGGTGACAACCGTGCCGCGGCCGGTGATGGTGAAGACGTCCTCGACGGGCATCAGGAACGGCTTGTCGGTCTCGCGGACCGGGTCCGGGATGGACTCGTCGACCGCGTCCATCAGCTCCTCGACGGACGAGACCCACTTGGCGTCGCCCTCGAGCGCCTTGAGCGCGGATACCCGCACCACCGGGGCGTCCTCGTCGAACTCCTGGGCGGCCAGCAGCTCGCGGACCTCCAGCTCGACGAGCTCGAGCAGCTCCTCGTCGTCGACGGCGTCGGCCTTGTTCAGCGCGACCAGGATGTAGGGCACGCCGACCTGGCGGGCCAGCAGCACGTGCTCGCGGGTCTGCGGCATCGGGCCGTCGGTCGCGGCGACCACCAGGATCGCGCCATCCATCTGCGCGGCGCCGGTGATCATGTTCTTGATGTAGTCCGCGTGACCAGGCGCGTCGACGTGGGCGTAGTGCCGCTTGTCGGTCTGGTACTCGACGTGCGCGATGTTGATGGTGATACCGCGCTGACGCTCCTCGGGGGCGTTGTCGATCTGGTCGAACGCCTTGGACTCGTTCAGGTCCGGAAATTTGTCATGCAGGACCTTGGTGATAGCCGCGGTCAGGGTGGTCTTGCCGTGGTCAACGTGACCGATGGTCCCGATGTTGACGTGGGGCTTGGTCCGCTGGAACTTCGCCTTCGCCACTGTTGTGTCCTCCGACTTGTTGGTGCTTTGTTAAGCAGTGTTGATTTCTTGTTGTGCCGCGGTGTTAACCGGGTCAGCTTACTCGTACGCCAGAACTGATTGCTCGGCTCTCCCCCGCAAGCGGGAGGGACCCCCACACTCGTGAGCTTCGCTCACTCGCCGTCGCCTTCGGGCTCACTGACCCGTCGCCTTCGCGATGATCTCCTTCGACACGTTCGCCGGTACTTCGGCGTAGGAGTCGAACACCATGGAGTAGTTCGCCCGGCCTTGGGTCTTCGACCGCAGGTCGCCGACGTAGCCGAACATCTCCGACAGCGGCACGTGCGCCTTGACCACGCGTGCACCGCTCCGCTCCTCCATGGCCTGTATCTGGCCACGGCGGGAGTTCAGGTCGCCGATCACATCGCCCATGTAGTCCTCGGGCGTGGTGACCTCGACGGCCATGATCGGTTCCAGGATCACCGGTTGCGCTTGCGCGGCAGCCTTTTTCAGCACCTGGGAACCGGCGATCTTGAAGGCCATCTCGGACGAGTCGACCTCGTGGAAGGCGCCGTCGAGCAGGGTGACCTTGAGGTTCACCAGCGGGTAGCCGGCCAACACGCCGTACTGCATGGCGTCCTGGGCGCCGGCGTCCACCGACGGGATGTACTCGCGCGGGATGCGTCCGCCGGTGACCTTGTTCTCGAATTCGTAGGTCGCGCCGTCCTCGCCGTGGAACGGCTCGAGGTTGATCAGCACCTTGGCGAACTGGCCCGAGCCACCGGTCTGCTTCTTGTGGGTGAACTCGACCTTTTCCACCACGCGGCGGATGGTCTCCTTGTAGGCGACCTGCGGCTTACCCACGTTGGCCTCGACCTTGAACTCGCGGCGCATGCGGTCCACCAGGATGTCCAGGTGCAACTCGCCCATGCCGCCGATCACGGTCTGGCCGGTCTCGGAGTCCTGGTGGACCTTGAACGTCGGGTCCTCCTCGGCCAGCTTCTGGATCGAGAGGCTCAGCTTCTCCTGGTCGCTCTTGGTCTTGGGCTCGATGGCCACCTCGATGACCGGGTCGGGGAAGGTCATCGACTCGAGCACGACCTGGTCGTTCGGGTCGCTCAGGGTGTCGCCGGTGGTGGTGTCCTTCAGACCGATCACCGCGTAGATGTGACCGGCCGACGCGGTCTCCACCGGGTTCTCCTTGTTGGAGTGCATCTGGAACAGCTTGCCCAGCCGCTCCTTCTTGCCCTTGGTGGAGTTGATGACCTGGCTGCCGGAATCGACCTTGCCCGAGTACACCCGGACGTAGGTCAGCTTGCCAAAGAACGGGTGCGTGGCGACCTTGAAGGCCAGCGCCGAGAACGGCTCGTCGGTCGACGGCTTGCGCACGACCTCGACGTCCTCCTTGCCGGGGGCGTGGCCGACGGCCGGCGGCACGTCCAGCGGCGAGGGCAGGTAGTCGATGACCGCGTCCAGCATCGGCTGCACGCCCTTGTTCTTGAACGCGCTGCCGCACAGCACCGGGTAGGCCTCCGAGCTGATCGTCAGCTTGCGGATCGCGCCCTTGATCTCCTCGACGGTGAGCTCCTCGCCGCCCAGGTACTTCTCCAGCAGCGTCTCGTCTGTCTCGGCGACGGACTCGAGCAGCTTGGTGCGGTACTCGTCGGCCTTCTCCTGCAGCTCGGCGGGGATGTCGACGACGTCGTACTTCTCGCCGAGCTTGGCCTCGGCGCTCCACACCTTGGCCTTCATCTCGACCAGGTCGACGACGCCCTCGAAGTCACCCTCGGAGCCGACGGGCAGCTGGATCGGGATGACGTTGGCGCCCAGCCGCTCTTCCATGGTCTTCACCGAGAAGTAGAAGTCGGCGCCGATCTTGTCCATCTTGTTGACGAAGCAGATCCGCGGGACGTCGTATTTGTCGGCCTGGCGCCACACCTGCTCGGACTGCGGTTCGACGCCCTCCTTGCCGTCGAAGACGGCGACGGCACCGTCGAGCACGCGCAGGCTGCGCTCCACCTCGACGGTGAAATCAACATGGCCAGGCGTGTCGATGATGTTGATCTGGTTGTCGTTCCAGAAGCAGGTGGTGGCCGCGGAGGTGATGGTGATCCCCCGCTCCTGTTCCTGCTCCATCCAGTCCATGGTGGCGGCGCCGTCGTGCACCTCACCGATCTTGTAGCTGATGCCGGTGTAGTAGAGGATGCGCTCGGTCGTCGTCGTCTTGCCGGCGTCGATGTGCGCCATGATGCCGATGTTGCGGACCTTGGTCAGGTCGGTCAGCACGTCCTTCTGTGCCACAGAAGTCTTCCCACTCTTTCGATTGCTTGGTTAGCTGTCGTTACGCCTCCGGCATCATCGCCGGCGGGTCTCACCAGCGATAATGCGCGAAGGCGCGGTTTGCCTCGGCCATCTTGTGGGTGTCCTCACGCCGCTTGACGGAGGCCCCGAGGCCGTTGCTGGCGTCGAGGATCTCGTTGGCCAGCCGCTCGATCATGGTCTTCTCCCGGCGCTGCCGCGAGAAGCTGACAAGCCAACGCAGCGCCAGCGTGGTGGACCGGTCAGGACGCACCTCGACGGGCACCTGGTAGGTCGCACCACCGACGCGGCGGCTGCGCACCTCCAGGGCGGGCTTGACGTTGTCGAGAGCACGCTTGAGGGTGATCACGGGATCCGTACCAGTCTTTTCCCGCGCATTCTCGAGCGCACCATAAACAATGCGCTCGGCGAGCGATTTCTTCCCCTTGAGCAGAACCTTGTTCACCAGCTGAGTGACCAGCTGCGACCCGTACACGGGGTCGTTCACCAGCGGACGCTTGGGCGCGGGCCCCTTGCGCGGCATTAGCTCTTCTCCTTCTTGGCGCCGTAACGGCTGCGAGCCTGCTTGCGGTTCTTGACGCCCTGGGTGTCGAGCGAACCGCGGATGATCTTGTACCGGACACCGGGCAGGTCCTTGACCCGGCCACCACGCACCAGCACCATCGAGTGCTCCTGCAGGTTGTGGCCCTCGCCGGGGATGTAGGCGGTGACCTCCACCTGGCTCGTCAGCTTGACGCGCGCGACCTTCCGAAGCGCCGAGTTCGGCTTCTTCGGGGTGGTGGTGTACACGCGGGTGCATACGCCACGGCGCTGCGGGCTGCCCTTCAGAGCCGCGGTCTTGACCTTGCCGATCTTGTCCCGACGACCCTTGCGGACCAGCTGCTGAATGGTTGGCATCTACCGGCTTTCTGTGTTGTCGTTCGTGTTCTGGCTCAAGCTGTTAAGTCTGTGTACTGCAGTTTCGCCCGCCCCGGGTAAGCTCGCCTACCCCGCGGCCGGGTGTGTCGCAAGCGCTCAGCACGGCAGTCGATCCGGTGCGTCGGGGACATGCGAATTAGCCCGGCATCCGCTCCCTTACGTCAGGCGCCGTAAGCCGCCAGGCACGAGCTACCACAATACCCGCCGCCGGTCTCGCTGGTCAAAGCGGCGGCGAGGGGACTGACGGCGACTAGTTCGGTGCGGCCTGGTGCGCGGTGCGCCTGCTCAGACCCTCCATACCCCGCGCCAGCCGCAGCACCATGTCGGAGAACAGCACGTCCGTGTCGATGTCATCCATGACCCCGGTCATCTCCAGCAACACGAAGCCGTGCAGCGCCGACCAGAATTCCAGCGCGGCGTGGAAGGCCTCCTCACCGCCGAGGCCGTAGGAGGCCAGCACGGAGATGACGGGCGCGGCCGCGCCCCTGGTGGCGGCCGCGTACTCGGGGTCGTCACCGCCCAGCGGCATCCGGGTGAACGCGGAGTATCGGCCCGGGTGGTGATGGGCGTAACTGCGGTAGGCCCCGGCCATGACCAGCACCGCGTCGTCGCGGGCGCGACCCTCGCCGACCCTGTTCAGCATCGTGATGATGTCGTCGATGACGCGGATCCGCACCGCGCGGCGCAGGTCCTCCAGGCTGTCCACGTGGTTGTACAGCGACGGCCCCTTGGTGCCCAGCTGGGTGGCCAGCGCGTTGATCGTCAGCGAGTCCCAGCCCTCGCGGTCCAGGAACGTCAGGGCGCCGTCGACGATGCCTTCGCGGCTCAGCTTGGCCGGGCGGGAACCCGACTTCCCGGCGCGCTGGCGCCCCGCCGCCGACGGCGGTTCTGGAGCTGCCATGGCGATCGCCCTTCCAGTGGTGCGGGTGGGTTAACTAATGACTCTAGTTGACGATGGCCGGGAAACTGGTGAGCCGATGACCCTGCCGCCAGGCGGGCGGATACACGTAATCTCTTTCCAGGCTGACTCGAACGCCGAAGGGGGCTCGCCGTGAAGTGGACAACCGCCGCGGGGCCGCTGGTGACCTGCGCCCTCGTCGTCCTCGCCCCCACCCCGGCGGCGCCGGCCAAGAACGGCGACACCCACGTCACCGGGCAGGGCGTCGATCAGACACTGGACTGCAACGATGCCACCCTGATCGTCAACGGCAGCGACAACGTCGTCAACGCCAAGGGCAACTGCTGGGCGGTGACGGTGATGGGATCGGGCAACACCGTCATCGCCGACTCCGTCACCCACGACATCACCGTGTACGGCTACGACCAGACCGTGTTCTATCACGGCGGCGACCCGATCCTCTGGGACCGCGGGCGCGAACTTGGCATGACCAACCGGCTCCAGCAGGTGCCGGGCTGAGCACCGGATCGAGAGAATCGAGGATCGATGCGCGACCACATCACCGACCGCCCGTCCAGGCTCGCCGCGCTCGCGTTGGCGCCGGCGGCCGCGGCGTTAGTGCTGGCGGGTTGCAGTTCCACCGCCAACCCGCCCGCAGGCTCGACCACCACCACGACGACGAGCAGCACCACGACGACCAGCGCCGCGGCGGGGCCGACGAGCACGAGCGGTGCCAGCACCACGGCGTCCGTCGAGATCGGCAACACCCTGAACTACGGGTCGATGGGGACCACGGCCACCCTCGATTGCGCCAACGGCAAGTCGCTGAACGTGGGCGGCTCGAACAACACGTTGACCGTCACCGGCACCTGCGAGACGGTGACCATCGGCGGCGCGAACAACAAGATCACCCTCGACAAGGTCAACACGCGCATCACCGTGGTGGGGCTGAGCAACACCATCACCTATAAAGACGGCGATCCCAAGGTCGACAACCTCGGCTCGAGCAACTCGATCAGCAAGGGCTAATTCGCCGGCGCGCCATGGCGGCCGGCGCCCGCGGCGAACCGCCCGGCCCCTTCCGCGGCCTCGGCGGCGACCCGCGAGATGCTGGCGAATTCGAAGTCGATGGCCTCGGGTTCGGGCCTTCCCCACTGGTACAGCGCTGAGCGCCGGTCCGATCGCATGCACTGCTGCGGCAGCTCCGCGAGCTGGGCCGCCAGTTGCTCGGCCGCTTGGCGCGCTTGGCCTTTCGGCACGACGCGGTTGGCCAACCCCATCGCCAGCGCTTCGTCGGCTTTGACCCCGCGGCCGGTGAGGATCATGTCCATTGCGCGGCTCTGCCCGATCAGCCGGGGCAACCGCACCGTGCCGCCGTCGATGAGCGGCACGCCCCAGCGCCGGCAGAACACCCCGAACACGGCGTCCTCCTCGGCCACCCGCAGGTCGCACCAGAGGGCCAACTCCAGGCCCCCGGCGACGGCGTAGCCGCTGACGGCGGCGATCACGGGTTTGGACAGCACCATCCGGGTGGGCCCCATCGGGCCGGGGCCCGTGCGGTGCACGGCGTTGGCGTCGGGTGTGCCGAAGGATTTCAAATCGGCTCCGGCGCAGAAGGTTCCGTTGTCGCCCCAGAGCACGGCCACCGACGCGGTGTCGTCGCGGTCGAATTCGTCGAACGCCGCGTAGAGCGCGGCGGCCGTCGGGCCGTTGACGGCATTGCGCGCGCCCGGCCGGTCGAGGATCACCGTCGTCACGGCGCCGTTGCGCTCTACGCGCACTGGATCACTCATGTCACCTCCAAAGGGGATGGGTCACGCCGCCGCGCCAGCTCGGTGGCGAAGTCGTGGTAAGCCTCGCGCAGCCGGTCGCCGGGCCAATCGGGCGGCAATAGTTCGGCGGGCAACATCGGGTCGGTGAGCACGTGGCGCACGATGCCCGTGGCCGCCACGAACCGGCCGGGAATGTCGGAGGCGCCGGACATTTCGCCGAGCAACCGGTGGCCGGTGCGGGCCCACCCCGGCAGGTCCCACAGCTCGCCGGCCAGCTCCGCCGGCGCGTCGTCGCGCGCCGTGAGCACCCGCACCCGCCCCGCGACATCGGGATCCAGGTCCAGCCGCAGGTTGTCGGGCCGCATCCACACCCCCTCGCGGAGTTCGCCAAAGCGCTTGCCGTGCATGCCCGTCCGCAACGCCGCCCGGGTGCGGGCGTCGCCGCCCACGCTGGTCACGATCAGCACGACCCAGTCGCCCCGCCACGGGCGGGTGCGGGGGTGCATGGCATCGTCCTGGCGGCGCTGGCGGGCCAGCAATCGATCCGAGAGCCGGTAGCCGTCGGCGGACCGGATCAGGTCGCCGGCGCCGACCATCCGGGTCAGCGCCACCCGCAGCGCGGTCTCCTTGATGCCGAAATCAGCTGTCAGCCTGACCAATTCGCCGGCACTCGCGCACGCGGGGTGCGCGCCGAGCAGCACGCTGAGCACCACCGAGCGGGCCGTCATGTCGGGCAACGGATCACACCCCCGAGGCTGCGCGGCCGTGGTCGCCGAACGGCTCGTCGCGATGCCGCACCGCCTCCCGGAAGCCGTGCTCGACCGCGTCGGCCACGAAGGCGTGCCCCTCGGGCGTGTGCCGGGCGACGCCGTCGAACACCGTGCTGACCATCCTGCTGGTGGCCACACCCTGTTGCAGCAGAGCCGAATTGAGCGCCAGCTTGACCATGATCAGCTGGTTGACGGGCACCGCCGCGATCCGCTCCACGAGCCGCTCGGTGCGTTCGTCAAGGTCCTCCGGCTCCGGCGCCTCCACCGCCAGGCCCCACTCGGCGGCCTGCGCGCCGGTGATGCAATCGCCGGTGAGCAGCAACCGCTTGGCGCGCTGATCGCCGAGCCGGTGCGCCCACAGCCCCGCCGCCGGGACGCCCCACACCCGCGTCGGCGGGTAGCCGATCTTGGCGTCGGCCGCCGCGATCACCTGATCGGCGTGCAGCGCGATGTCGGTGCCGCCGGCCACGCAGTACCCGTGGATCTTCACCACCGTCGGCTTGTCGGCGTGCATCAGGCTGGCGAACCCGCGCACGAAGCGGCTCATCATCTGGTAGTCGACCATCGGGTCCCACGGCTGGTCCGGCAGGTGGTTGACCGCCTGGGTCTTGCCGTCCAGCACGGTGCCCTGGTATGCGCCGGTCCCGCCGGCCGAGCCGGTGCGATCGGCGTAGGCGCTCAGGTCGAAGCCCGCGCAGAATCCCTCGCCGCGACCCGACACCAGGATGACGTGCACGCCGGGGTCGAGGTCGGCGCGCTCGACCAACGCCGAGAGCTCCAGCGGGGTGTCCGCGACGATCGCGTTGCCCTTCTCGGGCCGGTTGAAGGTGATGCGCGCAACCCGGTCGGTGACCTCGTAGGTCATCGTCTTCAGGTTGTCGAAGTCGACCGGCCTGATCGCGTGAGTCATGTTGCGGCTCAGCCCTTTACCAGGACCCGCTCCAGGATCGGCGCAAGGTCCAGGCCGGTCGGCATGGTGCCGAACGCCCCGCCCCACCGGCCGTCGAGCCGGGTGGCCAGGAACGCCTCGGCGACGGCGGGGTGCCCGTGCCGCACCAGCAGCGAACCCTGCAGGGCCAGGCAGATGTCCTCGGCGACCTTGCGGGCCCGGTAGGCGATGTTGTCCAGCTCGCCCAGGTCGTGGCGCAGCTTTTCGACGTGCCCGCCCAGCCGCGGGTCCTGACCGGCGGCCGGGGCCAACTCCGCGAACAGCACCTCGACGCATTCGGGGCGAGTCGCCATGGCGCGCAACGTATCCAGCGCGCCGACGTTGCCGGAGCCCTCCCAGATGCCCATCAGCGGCGCCTCGCGGTAGAGGCGCGGCATCCCGGAATCCTCGACGTAGCCGTTGCCGCCCAGGCATTCCAGCGCCTCGGCGGCGTGCGGGGTGGCGCGCTTGCACACCCAGTACTTGCTGGCCGCCAGGCCGATCCGGCGCAGCAGCGCCTCCGTCGCGTCACCGCGCAGCGCCTTGTCGGTGGCGCCGGCCATCCGCATCGCCACGATCGTGGCGGCCTCGGCCTCCACGGCCAGATCCGCGAGCACGTTGCGCATCAGGGGCTGGTCGATCAGGTAGGCGCCGAACGCCTTTCGGTGCTGGGCGTGGTGGATGGCGCGGGTCAGGCCGGTGCGCATGCTGGTCGCGCTGCCCAGCGTGCAGTCCAGCCGGGTCAAGTTGACCATCTCGATGATGGTCGGCACGCCGCGGCCCTCCTCGCCCACCAACCAGGCGACGGCGCCGTCGTACTCGACCTCGCTGGAGGCGTTGGCGTGGTTGCCGAGCTTGTCCTTGAGCCGCTGCAGGAACATCCGGTTGCGGGTGCCGTCGGGCAGCACCCGCGGCAGCAGGAAGCAGGACAGCCCGCCGGGCGCCTGCGCCAGCACCAGGAAGATGTCGCACATCGGCGCGGACGTGAACCACTTGTGGCCGGTCAGCCTGTACGTGCCGTCGCCGTTGGGGGTCGCCTGGGTGCTGCCGGCCCGCACGTCGGAGCCGCCCTGCTTCTCGGTCATCGACATGCCGGCGGTGATCCCGGCCTTGGTGGTCGCCGGTTTCAGCTCGGGGTCATACACGCGACTGGTCAGCAACGGTTCGTAAACCGCGGCGAGTTCGGGGTTGACGCGCAGCGCCGGAACGACGGCATAGGTCATCGAGATCGGACAGGTGTGTCCGGGCTCGACGTTCCAGACCGACATCTTGGCGGCGCGCACCACGTGCGCACCCGGACGCTCGTCGGCCCACGGGGCGGCGTGGACGCCGTGGGCGATCGCCGCACGCATCAGCTCGTGGTAGGCGGGGTCGTACTCCACCTCGTCGACGCGGTGCCCGTATTGGTCGTGGGTGTGCAGCACGGGCCGGTTGCGGTCGGCGAGCTCGCCCCACCGCTGGGCTTCGCGGGTGCCGGCGAGCGCCCCGAGCTCGGTCACCTCTTCGGTGCCCCACTGCCCGCCCTCGCGGATCAGGGCCTCGACGAGCACGGCGGACGTCGCGGGGTTGTGGTTCTCCAGGGTCGGGACCTGGTTGGTGACGGCATGGGTGTCTGGCATGCCACTCATGTTACATTTCTTCGACAGTCGCACAAGAGCTGTAATGGTCAGCGGGGGTGGGCCGCGAAGAATTGCCATAGGGCCTGGCTCGCGAACGGCGGCCACTCGTGTCCGCCGCCCTCGACGGTGACGAGCACGACGCTGCGGCCCCCGGCGCATCCGGCCGTCGACGTGGTCACCGGGCCGCTGGTGGTGGCGGTGGGGGCAGCGCACTGATCGACGTTGCGCCAGAACGCGTTCACGTCCGGCACCGACGGGCCGTTGATGACGCTGAAGCCCTGCCCGCCGCCGTACGGGACGAGTCGATCGGTGGTGCCGTGGATGTGCATGACCGATGTCGGACGCGGGGCCCGGCACGCATTCAGCTGCGTGCCGGCAACCGGGCCGATCGCGGCGAAGATGTCGGTCGTGCACGCCAGCGTGAAGGACATGATGGCGCCGTTGCTCATGCCGGTGGCATACACCTTGGCGGGGTCGACGCCCAGGTTGTTGGCGATGTCGGCGACGGCCGCGCGGATGAAGCCGACGTCATCGACGCCGTCCCGTCCGGACCGGCCGCAACAGGTTTCCCCGTCGACGTTCCACGCGCGGCCGAGGCCATCCGGGTAGGCGACGAGGAACTTGCCCGAATCGGCCAGACCGTCCCATTGGTAATCCCTTTCGACTTGCCTGGCGCTACCGGAATAGCCGTGCATCACGACGACCAGCGGAGCCGAGGCGGGCACGCCGACGGGCTTGTACAACCGATAGCTGCGGTCGAGGCCGCCGACCTTGATGTGGTGCAGGCTGGTCCCGTTCACGAAGCCCGATGGCGGATCGGACCACGACGAGCAACCCACGACCAGCAGAACCACGCCGACGAGCGTCGCGAGCCGACCGAGCATGGGCCGGGAGATCAGCTGCCGGTCTTTTCCCGCAGGAACGCGATGTCGTCCTTGCGGCCCTCGTCGGCGGTTTCGCAGATGACGGGGGCGTCGGCGGCCTTCACCACCCCCGCGAGCAGCTCGGGATCGATCTGGCCGGTGCCGAAGTTGGCGTGCCGGTCGGCGCCCGAGCCCGCCGCGTCGCGCGAGTCGTTGCAGTGCACCAGGTCGATGCGGCCGGTCAGCGCCTTGATCCGGTCGACCGCGTCGATCAGCTCCTCACCCGCGGCCCACGCGTGGCAGGTGTCCAGGCAGAAGCCAATGCCCTTGTCCCCGATGCGATCCCACAGCCTGCCGATGGTGTCGAAATAGCGCGCCATCGCGTGGTCGCCGCCCGCGGTGTTCTCCAGGTACACCTGCACCTCGGTTTCGAGGTAGTCCAGCGCCTTGACCCAGCGCTCGAAGCCGGCCTCCATGTCGTTGTCGTCGGCGTGGCCGCCGTGCACGATCACCGCCGTCGCGTTGATCTCCGACGCCGCGTCGCAGGTGTCCTGCAGGATCTTGCGCGACGGGATGCGGATGCGGTTGTTCGCCGAGGCCACGTTGATGAGGTACGGCGCGTGGACGTACAGCGGGATGGTCGACGCCTTCAGCGCCTCGGCGTCGTCGCGCGGCTTGGGCTTCTTCCAGCTCTGCGGGTTGCCGAGGAAGAACTGGACCGCGTCGGCGCCGTCCGCCTGCGCGGCGGCCAGGGGATCGTCCTGGTGGACGTGCGAACCGATGAGCACGGTGGCCATTGTAGTGAGCCGTGCCGACGAGGCCGCCCGCTAACCGAGCCCGGCGTCGACGAGCAGCTGTGGTAGCCCGTGTCGGGCGCACAGGGCGCGAACCGCGGCGATGTGGTCTCGCGCGTCGTCCGCCAGCCCGGCGGCGGTGAGGGTTTCGGCCAACAGCAGGCGGGCATGAAGGGCCGCCAGCGGCCGAGCGGTCGGGTCAATCCCCCCGAGCAGGGCGCCGGCGCGCCGGCAAGCCCGGTCGCGGTCGTCGGCGGCGCGGCTTCGCGAGAGCAGGCGGATGCCGGAGGCCTCGTCCAGCTCGGCCGTGATGGTGGCGATGCCATTGGAACCGTGAAAGACCCGACGCACGGCCCGCAGCCGAGCGGCCTCCTGCGGGGCGATCGGCAGCTGCAATCTGACCCGTTCATGGTTGATGGCGGCCGCCAGCCGCGGCAACCCCAACTTCTTGGCCACCGCCATGCCGGCGTCGAGGCGACTGGCCGCGGCGTCGCGGTACCCCTGGTGGGCTTTGATTCTGGCGCTGACGGCGTATTGCGCCACCAGGTAATCGACGGCGCCGGCTTCGGGCCCGAGCCGGTAGCTCTCCTCGAGTAGATCCGCCGCCTCGGCGAATTCGCCCGTCTCGTAGAGCAATTCGCCGAGCAGCGCGCCGGCGTGTCGCGCCGCTTGCGACTCCCGCCCCGCCGCCGCGCCGATTTCGAATGCCTTCCGGAAGCTGCGCAGCGCGCGAGGGATGTCGAGCTGGTGTCGGGCCGCAATGCCCGCCCAGCAGCTGTGGTACCCGGCGGCGACCCCCTCGTCGTAGGGCGCCGCCCATTCCAGGGCCCGATGGGCCGCCTCGAAGTCGAAGCGGTAGATCCCCGCGAACGCCGCGACGGTTGCCGCCGCCTGGGGCAGCACCGGGCGCAGGGTCTTCGGCCTCGATATCACCCGGGCCACCAGCGGGGCCAGGCCTTCGACCCGGTCGGCGTTCATCTGGGCCACCGCCCGCAACACGTCGGCCTCCAGGGTCAGATCTGCCCGCGTCGCCTCGGGCAGGTCCGCTTTCGCTATGGCGGGGGTGACGCGGTCGAGTGCGGCCTCGATGGCGTCGGGGCGCTGCAGCAGAATATTGGCCGCCGCCACGGAAAGGTGCAGCCGTGGCCGCGAACTCACCAGTTGCGGGGGCAGTTTGTCGATGATGCCGAGAAAGGTGGTCATGCGCGATCGGTTGACCGATCCAATCGTCCTGTCCCGCTCGACGAGGTCGACCGCCCGGGCGGCCTCCCCCGCGGCCAGCGCGTGATCGACGGCATAGCCGAGGTAGCCGTGCTCGGCGAACCAGTCCGATGCGGTGCGGTGCAGGCGCTTCAGGCGATCGGGGCTGTCACGCTCAAGGCGGCGCCGCAGAAACTCGGCGAACATCTGGTGGTAGCGAAACCACGTCGGGTCATCGTCAGTGCGCCGCAGGAACAGACCGCGTCGCTCGACGTCCTCGAGTGCGTCCTGCCCGCCGCCGATCCCGGCCAACACCGATGCGAGCTCCCCGCAGGTCCGTTCGGTGATCGACGTCGCAAAGAGGAACTCAAGCAATTCGGGCTCCAGGGTGGCCAGGACATTTTCGGCGAGAAGTTCACCGACCACCTCGTTGTCCCCCGACATTCGGCGCAGCAGGGCGGCGACCCCACTCTCCGAGCCGCCGCCACGCAGCGACAGCCTCGCCAACTGCAGGGCGGCGGCCCACCCGTCCGTCGAGGCGGTCAGGGCCGCCACGTCGCTGTCCGCCAACTGCAGCCCGGCAATGTCCTTCAGCAGCGCTTGCGCCTCATCGGCATCGAAACGGAGCTTGTCACAATCGATTTCGACCAGTTCGTCACGAAGTCGTAACTTACTCAACGGCAACCGGGCGCGCGACCAGCTGTTCACGATGAATTGCAGGTGCTGAGAGCCATGGTCGATCAGGAAACGCAGAGCCTCGGTCGTCCGGTGGTGCGATACCCGCTGCCAATCGTCGATCACCAGCGTGACCGGGGTACCGTCCTGGTCGATCTCGTCGATCAGCGACGTCAGGACGTAGCGCACCGCCTCCTCCCCGCGCTCTTCGAGCACCTTCCCCAGCGAGGCGGCCACGGCGGGATGGACCCGTCGGATCGCCTCGAGCACATGCGTGAGAAACCACGCCACGTTGTTGTCATCGTCATCGACCGTCAACCAGGCCACCGCCACACCGGAGCCGCTCAGTTCCGCTCGCCACTGCTCCACCAGCGTGGTCTTGCCGAAGCCCGAGGGCGCATAAATCAGGATCAGCCGCCGACGCCCGGCCGCGCGGAGAACGGCCATCAACTTGTGGCGGGTGACCAACGATTGCACCGCGACCGGCGGGCGGAATTTCGTCGCAGGCGCCGGCGGCGCCTGTGAAGACAAGTCGCCCATCGATTCTCACCGTCCTCGACGACAGAAATGTGTGCGCCGCAATTGACATGCCACGATACCGCGAACGCCCCTGGGCCATCGTGAGATCGAGGCAACGAAAGAGCCCCGGGCCTTTCTGTGGGCCCGGGGCTCTTTCGTGTGTTGACTAGCGGTAGTCGGAGTACCCGTAGTCGTCCAGCGGGACCGCGGCCCCGGTGGCCTGGCCGAAGTCCGGGCTGTAGTAGTGATCCTCGTAGGACGGGATCGTGTACGCCGCGGCGCGGGCCTCCTCGGTGGGCTGCACCTGGATATTGCGGTACCGGTTGATGCCGGTACCGGCCGGGATCAGCTTTCCGATGATCACGTTCTCCTTCAGACCGTTGAGCTTGTCGCTGCGGCAGTTGATGGCCGCGTCGGTCAGCACTCGCGTGGTCTCCTGGAACGACGCCGCGCTCAGCCACGAGTCGGTGGCGAGGCTCGCCTTCGTGATACCCATCAGCACCGGACGTCCGGCGGCGGGCTCGCCGCCCTCGGCCACCACCCGGCGGTTCTCGGCCTCGAACTCCGCGCGGTCGATCAGCGAGCCGGGCAGGAACTCCGTCGCGCCCGAGTCGATGATGGTGACGCGGCGCAGCATCTGGCGGACGATCACCTCGATGTGCTTGTCGTGGATCGACACACCCTGGGCGCGGTAGACCTCCTGGACCTCGCGGACCAGGTGGATCTGCACCTCGCGGGGGCCCTGCACGCGCAGCACCTCGTGCGGGTCGGCCGAGCCCTCCATCAGCTGCTGGCCCACCTCGACGTGGTCGCCGTCGGACAGCACCCGCTCGGAGCCGTCCTCGTGCTTGAACACACGAAGCCGCTGCCGCTTGGAGAGCTTGTCGTAGACGACTTCCTCGCCGCCGTCGTCGGGAACGATGGTGATCTTGTAGAAGCGCTCGCCGTCCTCGAGGCGCACCCGCCCGGTGACGTCGGCGATCGGCGCCTTGCCGCGCGGCACGCGGGCCTCGAACAGCTCCTGGACCCGGGGCAGGCCGCCGGTGATGTCCTCACCGACACCGCCCTGGTGGAAGGTCCGCATGGTCAGCTGCGTGCCCGGCTCACCGATGGACTGGGCGGCGACGATGCCGACGGCCTCGCCGATGTCGACCAGCTTGCCGGTGGCCATCGACCGCCCGTAGCAGGTCGCGCACACTCCGGTACCGGTGGTGCACGTCAGCACCGAGCGCACCTTGACCGACGTGATGCCGGCCGCGAGCAGGGCGTCGATCTCCGGGTCACCCAGGTCCTCGCCGCGCGCGACGACGACGTTGCCGGCCTCGTCGACCGCGTCGGTACCCAAAGTCCGCGCGTACGCCGAGGTTTCGATGTACGGGTCGCGGATCAACGTGCCGTCCGGCTGGCGCTCGGCCAGTTCGACGACGATGCCGCGCTCGGTCTGGCAGTCGTGCTCGCGGACGATGACGTCCTGGCTCACGTCCACCAGGCGGCGGGTCAGGTAACCCGAGTCGGCGGTGCGCAACGCGGTGTCCGCCAAGCCCTTTCGAGCGCCGTGCGTGTTGATGAAGTACTCCAGCACGGTCAGGCCCTCACGGAAGGACGACTTGACCGGACGCGGGATGAACTCACCCTTCGGGTTGGTCACCAGACCCTTCATGCCGGCCAGCGTTCGGGTCTGGGTGAAGTTACCCGTGGCGCCCGAGTCGACGATCGTGATGATGGGGTTGTCGGCGGGGTAGTGCTCGCGGAGCGCCTGACCCACCTCGTCGGTGGCTTCCTTCCAGATCTCGACCAGCGCCTCGTTGCGCTCGTCGTGGTTCAAAGCGCCACGCTGGAACTGCTTTTCGACCTTGTCCGCGCGCTCCTCGTACTGGTCGAGGATCTCCTTCTTGCGCGGCGGGACCAACACGTCGGCCATCGAAACCGTGACACCGCTGCGGGTCGCCCAGTAGAAGCCGGCGTCCTTGAGCTTGTCGACGGTCTGCGCGACCACGATCATCGGGTAGCGCTCGGCCAGGTCGTTGATGATGGCGGCCTGCACCTTCTTGTGCATCTGCTTGTTCACGAACGGATAGCCCACCGGCAGCAGCTCGTTGAACAGCACCCGCCCCAGCGTGGTCTCGGCCATCCAGGCATCACCCGGCTGCCAGCCGTTGGCGCCGAACAGCTCGGCCTCGAGCTCGGCCGGCGGACGCAGCTGGGTCAGCCGCACCTTGATCTTGGCGCGCACCGAGAGCAGCCCGCGGTCCGAGGCCATGATCGCCTCGGCCGGCGAGGAGTACACGCCGGCCTCCGGCTGGTCCTTGGCGGCCGGCGAGTATTCGCCCTTGCCGCCGTCGACCTCGGTGGTCAGGTAGTACAGGCCGGTCACCATGTCCAGTCGCGGCATGGCCAGCGGGCGGCCGGACGCCGGCGACAGGATGTTGTTGGAGGACAGCATCAGGATGCGGGCCTCGGCCTGCGCCTCCGCGGAGAGCGGCAGGTGCACGGCCATCTGGTCACCGTCGAAGTCGGCGTTGAACGCCTCACACACCAACGGGTGCAGCTGAATCGCCTTGCCCTCCACCAGCATCGGCTCGAAGGCCTGGATGCCCAGCCGGTGCAGGGTGGGTGCGCGGTTCAGCAGCACCGGGTGCTCGGCGATGACCTCCTCGAGCACGTCCCACACCTGGGGACGCTGCCGCTCGACCATCCGCTTGGCGCTCTTGATGTTCTGCGCGTGGTTGAGGTCGACGAGCCGCTTCATCACGAACGGCTTGAACAGCTCCAGCGCCATCAGCTTGGGCAGGCCGCACTGGTGCAGCTTGAGCTGCGGGCCGACCACGATGACGCTGCGGCCGGAGTAGTCGACGCGCTTACCGAGCAGGTTCTGGCGGAACCGGCCCTGCTTGCCCTTGAGCAGATCGCTCAGCGACTTCAGCGGACGGTTGCCCGGCCCGGTGACCGGGCGCCCGCGGCGGCCGTTGTCGAACAGCGCGTCCACGGACTCCTGCAGCATCCGCTTCTCGTTGTTGACGATGATCTCGGGGGCACCGAGGTCGATCAGCCTCTTGAGCCGGTTGTTGCGGTTGATCACGCGCCGGTACAGGTCGTTGAGGTCGCTGGTCGCGAACCGGCCACCGTCGAGCTGGACCATCGGGCGCAGCTCCGGCGGGATGACCGGGACGGCGTCGAGCACCATGCCCATCGGCGAGTTGCCCGACTGCTGGAACGCGGCGACCACCTTGAGGCGCTTCAGCGCGCGAAGCTTCTTCTGCCCCTTGCCGCTTCGGATCACCTCGCGCAGGTTCTCGGCCTCGGCGTCGATGTCGAAGTTCTCGATCAGCTTCTGGATCGACTCCGCACCCATGGCGCCGGTGAAGTACTCGCCGTAGCGGTCGACGATCTCGCGGTAGAGGTTCTCGTCGACGATGAGCTGCTTGGGGGCCAGCTTGGTGAAGGTGTTCCAGATGTCCTCCAACCGGTCCAGCTCGCGCTGGGCGCGGTCGCGGATCTGGCGCATCTCACGCTCGCCGCCGTCCCGGACCTTGCGCCGGGCATCGGCTTTGGCACCCTCGGCCTCCAGCTCGGCCAGGTCGGCCTCCAGCTTCTGCGCCCGGGCCTCCAGCTCGGCGTCGCGCTGGTCCTCGACGCCCTTGCGCTCCACCATCATTTCGGCCTCGAGCGTGGACAGCTCGTTGTGCCGCATCTCGTCGTCGACCGACGTGATCACGTACGCCGCGAAGTAGATGATCTTCTCGAGGTCCTTCGGGGCGAGGTCGAGCAGATACCCCAGCCGCGACGGCACACCCTTGAAGTACCAGATGTGGGTGACCGGGGCGGCCAGCTCGATGTGGCCCATCCGCTCACGGCGCACCTTGGCGCGGGTCACCTCGACGCCGCAGCGCTCACAGATGATGCCCTTGAAGCGGACGCGCTTGTACTTGCCGCAGTAGCACTCCCAGTCGCGAGTCGGTCCGAAGATCTTCTCGCAGAACAGGCCGTCCTTCTCCGGCTTCAGCGTGCGGTAGTTGATCGTCTCCGGCTTCTTGACCTCGCCGTAAGACCATTGCCTGATGTCCTCCGCGGTGGCCAGGCCGATGCGGAGTTCATCGAAGAAGTTGACGTCGAGCACGTAACTCCCTTTCCCCTTGCGGGTTTTAGTAACTAAGTTGGTTAAGCCAGGTCCTCAACGGACGCGGATTCGTTGCGGGACAAGTTGATTCCCAGGTTGGCCGCGGCCCGCTCAAGATCCTCGTCCTCGCCCTCGCGCAGCTCGATCGCCGCGCCGTCGGACGACAGCACCTCGACGTTGAGGCACAGCGACTGCAGCTCCTTGAGCAGCACCTTGAACGATTCGGGGATGCCCGGCTCGGGGATGTTCTCGCCCTTGACGATCGCCTCGTACACCTTGACCCGGCCGACGGTGTCGTCGGACTTGATGGTCAACAGCTCCTGCAGCGTGTACGCGGCGCCGTAGGCCTGCATGGCCCAGCACTCCATCTCACCGAACCGCTGGCCACCGAACTGCGCCTTACCGCCCAGCGGCTGCTGGGTGATCATCGAGTACGGGCCGGTGGAGCGGGCGTGGATCTTGTCGTCCACCAGGTGGTGCAGCTTCATGATGTACATGAAGCCGACGGTCACCGGGTACGGGAACGGCTCGCCGCTGCGGCCATCGAACAGCACCGCCTTGCCGTCGCCGTTGACCAGCACCTCGCCGTCGCGGTTGGGCAGCGTGGCCGACAGCAGGCCCTGCAACTCGGCCTCCTGCGCACCGTCGAACACCGGTGTCGACACGATGGCGTTGGGCTCCGCGTGCAGCAGTTCCTCCGGCAGGTTGGCGGCCCAGTCCGGGACCCCCTTGCCGGTGTCGACCTGCCAGCCGCTGTGCGCGCACCAGCCGAGGTGCGTCTCCAGGATCTGGCCGATGTTCATCCGTCGCGGCACACCGTGGGTGTTCAGGATGATGTCCACCGGGGTGCCGTCCGGCAGGAACGGCATGTCCTCCTGCGCCAGGATCTTGCCGATCACGCCCTTGTTGCCGTGCCGGCCCGCCAGCTTGTCGCCGTCGGAGATCTTGCGCTTCTGGGCCACGTAGACGCGGACCAGTTCGTTGACACCGGCCGGCAGCTCGTCGTCGTCCTCGCGGGAGAACACCCGGATGCCGATGACCTTGCCGGACTCGCCGTGCGGCACCTTCAGCGACGTGTCGCGGACCTCGCGGGCCTTCTCGCCGAAGATCGCGCGCAGCAGCCGCTCCTCCGGGGTCAGCTCGGTCTCACCCTTCGGGGTGACCTTGCCGACCAGGATGTCGCCGTCCCGAACCTCGGCACCGATCCGCACGATGCCGCGATCGTCCAGGTCGGCCAGCACCTCGTCGGAGACGTTCGGGATGTCCCGGGTGATCTCCTCGGCGCCCAGCTTGGTGTCGCGGGCATCGATCTCGTGCTCCTCGATGTGGATCGAGGTGAGCACGTCCTCTTCGACCAGGCGGTTGGAGAGGATGATCGCGTCCTCGTAGTTGTGGCCTTCCCACGGCATGATCGCGACCAGCAGGTTCTTGCCGAGCGCCATCTCGCCGTTCTCGGTGCAGGGACCGTCGGCGATGACCTGGCCGGCCTCGACGCGGTCGCCCGCGTCCACGATCGGCGACTGGTTGGCGCACGTGCCGTGGTTGGACCGGGCGAACTTGCGCATCCGGTAGGTGTGCCGGGTGCCGTCGTCGGCCATCACGGTGATGTAGTCGGCGGAGACCTCTTCGATCACGCCGGCCTTCTCCGCCACGACCACGTCGCCGGCGTCGATCGCCGCGCGCAGCTCCATGCCGGTGCCCACCAGCGGCGCCTCGCTGCGCACCAGCGGGACCGCCTGGCGCTGCATGTTGGCACCCATCAGGGCACGGTTGGCGTCGTCGTGCTCGAGGAACGGGATCATGGCGGTGGCCACCGACACCATCTGGCGCGGCGACACGTCCATGTAGTCCACCTCGGACGACGGCACGTATTCGACCTCGCCCGCCTTGCGGCGGACCAGGACGCGGCCCTCGACGAACCGGCCGTCGGCGTCGATCGGCGAGTTGGCCTGCGCCACCACGTGGCGGTCCTCCTCGTCGGCGGTCAGGTACACGATCTCGTCGCTGACCACACCGTCGACCACCTTGCGGTACGGCGTCTCGATGAACCCGAACGGGTTGACCCTCGCGTACACCGACAGCGAGCCGATCAGGCCGATGTTCGGGCCCTCCGGGGTCTCGATCGGGCACATGCGGCCGTAGTGGCTCGGGTGCACGTCGCGGACCTCGAGGCCGGCGCGCTCACGGGACAGACCGCCCGGGCCCAGCGCCGACAGGCGGCGCTTGTGGGTGAGGCCCGACAGCGGGTTGTTCTGGTCCATGAACTGCGACAGCTGGCTGGTGCCGAAGAACTCCTTGATCGCGGCGACGACCGGCCGGATGTTGATCAGCGTCTGCGGCGTGATCGCCTCGACGTCCTGGGTGGTCATCCGCTCCCGGACGACGCGCTCCATCCTGGACATGCCGACCCGGATCTGGTTCTGGATCAGCTCACCGACGGTGCGCAGCCGGCGGTTGCCGAAGTGGTCGATGTCGTCGGTCTCCACCGGCACCTCGACGCCGCCGGGGACGGTCATCGTGGCCTGCCCCTCGTGGAGGCGGACCAGGTACTCGATGGTGGCGACGACGTCTTCTTCGGTCAGCGTGGTCGCCGTGATCGGGTCCTTGGTGTTCAGGCCCAGCTTCTTGTTGACCTTGTACCGGCCCACCCGGGCCAGGTCGTAGCGCTTCTCCTTGAAGAACAGGTTCTCCAGCAGGGTCTGCGCGGACTCCTTGGTCGGCGGCTCGCCCGGACGCAGCTTGCGGTAGATGTCCAGCAGCGCCTCGTCGGTGCCGGCGGTGTTGTCCTTCTCCAGCGTCGACATCATGATCTCGGAGAAACCGAACCGCTCGGTGATCCGCTCGGCGGTCCAGCCCAGCGCCTTGAGCAGCACCGTGACGGGCTGCCGGCGCTTGCGGTCGATGCGCACGCCGACGGTGTCGCGCTTGTCGACGTCGAACTCGAGCCAGGCGCCTCGGCTGGGGATCACCTTGACGCTGTGCAGCGTCTTCTCGGTGGACTTGTCGATGGTCTCGTCGAAGTACACGCCGGGCGAACGCACCAGCTGGCTGACTACGACGCGCTCGGTCCCGTTGATGATGAAGGTGCCCTTCTCGGTCATCATCGGGAAGTCGCCCATGAACACCGTCTGGCTCTTGATCTCGCCGGTGTTGTTGTTGATGAACTCGGCCGTGACGAACAGCGGGGCCGCGTAGGTCATGTCCTTGTCTTTGCACTCGTCGACCGGCGCCTTGACCTCGTCAAAGCGGGGGTCTGAGAAAGACAGCGACATCGAGCCCGAGAAGTCCTCGATCGGCGACAGCTCGTAGAGGACCTCTTCCAGGCCACCCACCGGCTTGGCTTCTCCACGGCCCGCGGCGGACTCGCGCCAGCGCGGCGAGCCGATCAACCACTCAAACGAGTCGGTCTGCACGTCAAGGAGCCCCGGAACCTCGAGCGGTTCGCGGAGCTTGGCGAAGGAAACTCGGTTAGGCGCCCCGGGCACGGAGCCATTCGTGGAACTTTTTTGGCGACGCTTGCTCTGGCGGGAATCTGCCAAGATGCATCCTTCCAGCACCTCGTGCGACTCACGGGAACCGGGGGCACCGGCTGCGTTCGCCGCATCAAATTTTTCGGTATGGCCGGCGAACGATCTGCCCAGATCTCACGCGCGCAACTAAATAGCTAAGCCGCGGGTGGGGGCTCAGGCTAAGACCACAGTGTCAGGTGGCGGGTGAGGTGGGCAGGAGGTAGCCAGCGCAACGTCCAACAATAGCGCAGGCGCGCGCATTCCTCAACTACCCACAACAATCTGCCCAGGGACATCGGCGCTGGCTGGCAAATCGACTTTCCCGTGGACACATGCTGCCCAACAGACTGACCCGTTTACGCCCTGTCGTCAAGAGGAACAAGCGGCAAGTTGCGCCGAGTTATCGCAAATTTCTCGGATGGCCGCCGCCGGGTCAGGCCCCGGGTTCGCCCGCGGCGCGCTACCCGCCGAATTCGTTCGCCCGGTACTTGTGGGTGCCCTCCAGGTCGTCGAGGATGGCCGCCTGGGCCTTCTTGGGCAGCGTGTGCAGGATTTCGCGCACCCGGGCCTGGCGCCGCGCGACGGCCTTGCGCTCGGGCATCCCCGGCGTCGCGACGATCTGTGGCGGCACGCCCTCGATTTCCTCGACGCCGCCGTCGCGGTGACCCGCGTCGAGCAGCGCCTGCTCTTCGGCCATGGTCGCCTCGTCCTTTTCCTCGGACATGCCGATCGGCCCGATGCGGCGGCCGTTGAGGAACTGTCGCACCACCGGCTCGTCGCTGGTCAGCAGCACCTCCCGCGGGCCGAACATGACCAACTTGCGGCGGAACAGCATGCCCATGTTGTCCGGCACGGTGCGCGCGATGTTGATGTTGTGCGTCACGATCAGGACGGTGGCGTCGATCTGGGCGTTGATGTCGAGGATCAGTTGGCTCAGGTAGGCGGTACGGACCGGGTCCAGACCGGAGTCGGGCTCGTCGCACAGGATGATCTGCGGGTCCATCACCAGGGCCCGGGCCAGGCTGGCGCGCTTGCGCATACCGCCGGAGATCTCACCGGGGAACTTCTTCTCGTCGCCGCCCAGGCCCACCAAGCTCAGCTTCTCCATGACGATGTCACGGATCTCGCCTTCCTTCTTCTTGGTGTGCTCGCGCAGCGGGAACGCCGCGTTGTCGAACAGGTTCATCGAGCCGAACAGCGCGCCGTCCTGGAACATCACGCCGAACAGCGTGCGGATCTCGTAGAGCTCCTTGGCCGAGCACTCGAGGATGTCCGTGCCGTCGATCATGATCGAGCCGCGCTCCGGCCGCAGCAGGCCGATCAGCGACTTCAGGAACACCGATTTGCCGGTACCCGACGGCCCCAGCAGGACGCTGACCTCACCGCTGGGGATATCCAACGACACGTCTTCCCAAATCCTCGAGGGACCAAAGGACTTGGTCAGTCCCCTCACCTCGATTGCGACGCCCATGGGAAATCCTTCCGTCGACGCTTGTGCCCGCCACCTGCCCTTTTCTGTGGCATGAGTCACTGTAGCGCACGCTCCTGGGACCGCATCACGGTTGGACAGCACCGCCGGCAAAAATTGGCCGACCTGAGATCGGAGTGCCTGTCGCCGGTGGGCGTTATTGACGCGGGTGTTAGCCAGCCGGCGCCCAGTTGCCGTGGAAACCCATCGGCACCCGCTGCGGCAAATGCACGGTCGCCACCGATTCGAGGGTCTGGGCATCCAGCAGCAGCAATTGTCCTTCGTCGCGGTCGCGGTGGTAGCAGTAGCCCATCAGGACGCCGTCGTCTTCGGCCCGGCCCGCCGGGTTCGGCACGAAGGACATCTCGCCGAGCGAAAGGGCGGGATCGAGCACCGCGACCTCGTGCGCCCCCGTCGCGTAGTCATGCTTGTAGAGCCCCGGCCGGGCGCCCTGGAAGGACGCACCGATGGTGTAGCCGTAGCGGTGCCGCCCGCCCAGCAGGGCCTCGTTGATCCGGGGGAATTCCTGGGGCCGGTCGTCGCGGCATTCGGTGGTGACGGCGCCGGTCGCCAGGTTGACGGTCCAGCGGTCCAGCGTGGGCGGGGCCTCGCCGGGGCCGCGCCGGTCGCGGTCGAACATCCGGGCGTAGCGCACCACGTCGAGCACCAAAACCTCGGCGCCGTCCCGCATTTCGGAATAGGCGTTGAGCGGGTGGTAGACGTAGCAGGGCTCGATGCCGAACCAGCGGACGTCCTTGTTGTCGCCCTCGCGCGGCATCACCCCGATGCGCGCCGGGTAGTTCGGGTTCCAGGCGTACGGCATCCGGTCGGAGTGCTTCGGGTCGCGGTTCATCCTCGCGTGGAGCGGGCCCGGCACCCGGACGCGTCCGACCAGCGACTGCATCACCAGCCGGGCCGGCGCCGACAGCCAGCGCGGCATGGTCACCGGCAGCGCCTGCGCGGCGTCGAACGTCACCGGCAGGTCGTAGATGACCACATATTTGTCGGTCAGCGAGAAGTCGTGCATCATCGGCGACCCGGACACCTCGATGTCGACGGTGCGGCGGGCCCGCCCCTGGGTGTCGATCACCGAATACTGCACGCTGCGCCCGCGGGCGAACGAGTACGACACCGCGTGCAGCTCGCCGGTGCGCGGGTCGCGGTGCGGGTGAGCGGTGTAGCCACCGGCCAGGGTGCCGTCGAAGTCGCACGTTCCGATGGTGTCCAGCTCGTCGGTGAGCTCGTAGTTGGCGACGCCGCCCTCAACAAGCGCCAGGGTGCGTCCGGCGTGCGCCAGCACGTTGGTGTTGGCGCCCAGCGACAGCATGCCCGCCCGCGGGTCGAGCCGGGCCGGCGCCGGCTCGCCGAGGCCGGCGCACACCGACAGGCTGCGCACCCAGCGGTTGCGGTACCAGTCGGCCTTGCCGTCGCGCAGCGCCACCCCGTGCACCATGCCGTCGCCGCTGAACCAGTGATAGGTGGCCGGGTCGACCTCCTCGGCCGGGTTCGGTCCGTTGCGCAGATACCGCCCGTCGAGGTGCTCGGGGATGTGCCCGGTGACCTCCAGATCGGTCGCGGTCACCTCGGCGCCCACCGGCGCCAGGAAGCCCTCGAGATACGGATTCCGGGATGGGGCGGTTTGCACGGATGTCACTGCTAAGCTCCTATAACATTGATATTTCGCTGTTATGAGGACGGTACGCCGGTGATGGGAAGATGACAAGGATGACTTCGGAGACCCAGCGCAGCGTGCGTGACGAGATGCTGCACGCCGCCGTCGGCCTGCTCGACGAGCACGGGCCGGACGCGCTGCAGACGCGCCGGGTGGCGGGCGCGGCGGGGACCTCGACGATGGCGCTGTACACCCATTTCGGCGGGATGCGGGGCCTGATCGCCGACGTCGCCGAGGAGGGCCTGCGGCAGTTCGACGCCGCGTTGACGGTGCCCCAGACCGACGACCCGGTCGCCGACCTGTTCGCCGTCGGCGCCGCCTACCGGCGCTACGCCATCGAGCGTCCGCACATGTATCGGCTGATGTTCGGCAGCACCAGCGCGCACGGCATCAACGCACCCGCGGGCAACGTCCTGACGCTGACGGTCGCCGAGATCGATCAGCACATCCCCAGCTTCGCGCACGTGGTGCGCGCGGTGCAGCGGTCCATACGCGCGGGACGGATCACCGTTGGCCTGGCCGCCGACGGTGCGACCGACGAAGCGATAGTGGCCACGGCCGCCCAGTTCTGGGCGTTGGTGCACGGGTTCGTGATGCTCGAATTGGCCGGCTTCTACGGCGAGGACGGCGCGGCCGTCGCGCCGGTGCTTGGCTCGCTGACGTCGAATTTCCTTGTGGCTTTGGGAGATTCGCCTGAGCGCGTGCGAGCCTCGCAGCGCGCGGCCTTCGGCGTCCGCTGAGCGCACGACACCCCCGGAAGCGCGCTTCCGGGGGTGTCGTGCGTGGTGCTACTTGACGGTGACGGTGGCGCCGGCGGCCTCGAGCTTGGCCTTGGCGTCGTCGGCCGCCTCCTTGGCGACCTTCTCCAGCAGCGGCTTGGGCGCGCCGTCGACCAGGTCCTTGGCCNCCTCGGCGGCGGGCGCCGCGGCCTCGGCGGGCTTCTTCTCCTGCAGGGCGGCCAACAGGCGGGCCATCTGCGAGGTCGGGGCGGCGAACAGGCCGGCCGCCTTGGCCAGGTTGCCCTTCATCGCGCCGGCCAGCTTGGCCAGCAGCACCTCGCGGGACTCCAGGTCCGCGATGCGCTCGACCTCGGAGACCGTCAGCGGGTGGCCATCCATGTAGCCGCCCTTGATGACCAGGGCCTTGTTGTCCTTGGCGAAGGTCTTGATGGCCTTGGCGGCGTCGACCGGCTCGCCACTGACGAACGCGATGGCCGTCGGGCCGGCGAACAGCTCGTCGAGACCCTCGATGCCGGCGTCGGCGGCCGCCCGCTTGATCAGCGTGTTCTTGGCCACCGTGTAGGTGGCCGATCCCGCCAGCGACCGGCGCAGCTCGGCCAGGTTGGCTACCGTCAGACCGCGGTATTCGGTGATCAGGGTGGCCGTCGAGTCCTTGAACTGCTCCGCGATGTCTGCGACGGCGGTGGCCTTGTCAGCCCTGGCCATGCATACCTCCTGTCAGTGAAAGTCTTCGCGATTCACCGGAGGAACGCCTAAGAACGAAGTACGCCCCGGCGCAGGAAGCGGCCGGGGCGTGAAGATGCGCCGGCGCGGGCCGGCGATGGTGCCTCGTCCTCCTGCGTGGGCCGCCGGGATGTTCCCGGACCTTCAACCGATTGCTCGGTGACCGACGGTCTTCGGTGGATCGCCACCACAATAGCGTGACCCCCCGCGGTCAGCCAAAACGCCGCCTAGCTGAGCCCCGCCAGCCTGGCCGCGCCGACCAGCCCGGCCTCGCCACCCAGCGCGGCCGGCACCACGCGCAGGCCGGCCAGGAAGTCCAGTCCGGCGTAGTCGGCCAGCGCCGCGCGCAGCGGGTCGAAGAGCACGTCGCCGGACTTGGCGACGCCGCCGCCGATGACGACGAGGTCGAGGTCGCACACCGCCCCGACCGACGCGATCATCGCCGCCAGCGCGGTGGCGCCGCGGCGAAACGCCCGCGCCGCCTGGGCGTCCCCGGCC
>NZ_LT546236.1:66802-109178 GCF_900078675.2 Mycobacterium interjectum | reverse complement strand
ACCAGCCGGTAGGCCCGCCAGCCCAGCGAGGGCACGTCGGGCGCCAGCCAGGTGACCGAGCGCCCGTCGTGCTCGACGTGCGCGGGCAGCTCGGTGCCGTCGGGATCGAGAACGCGGACCCCGGCGCCCGGCGGCGCGTCGAGGCGGGCGGTCACGAGATCGGTGCGCCGGTGCGCCAACGGGTTCCAGACGACCACGTCGCCCCCGATCGCGCCGGACAGCAGCGCCAGCGAGTTGTCCCGGGCCGCGCGCCCCAGCTCCCACGCGTCGCGCCAGCCGGTCAGCAGGTCCAGGTAGACCTGGTCGGACTCCGAGCCGGTGATGGCGTCGTGGTGTGCGCCGTAGGCCAGCTGTACCCACGCCTTGGCGAGGGCGGCCTGAGGGTACTCGGCGCCGGTCAGCAGCGCGGCGAACACGGCGAAGCGCTCGGCGGCCAGCACGGCGTTCTCGGCGGCCCGGTTGGCCTGCTTGGTGTCGATGTAGGACACGTCCTTGCCGGTGTAGATCGGGTTCATGTCGCGGGTCTGCGGCGACGGCTCACGACCGCGCTGCGCCAGTTCCGCGCGCACCGCCGCGAAAAACTCCCGCGGCAGCGCGCACACCAAGCGCGGCCAGGTGTACCGCGCGGCCCAGTCGCGGTGGATCGCGGTCACCCACTGGTTCGGCGGCGTGTAGTCGGTCCCGACGGGCAGCAGCACGTTGCGCGTCAGGGCGACCTTCTTGAGCCGTCGGAACAGCGCATAGGTGGCCCCCTCGGCCTCCGTCAGCGAGGTGGACGAGTCCATCCCCCAGCCCGCCCCGTAGTGCGCGGGCATGTAGTGGGTGAGCAGGCCGCGACCCGACGGCGCGATCCACTCGAACTCGCTGCAGAACTGCATGCGGTCCACGTCGCCGCCCGGGCCCCATTGGTGGTGCGGGCCGCGGGCCCACGAGCTCGACGTCAGGCCCGCGTCGGCGGCAAACCCCGGAAATTGGGGATCGTGGCCGAACACGTCGAGCTGCCACGCGGTGGCGGGGTCGGCGCCCAGCACGTGACGCTGAAAACCGTTTCCGTGCACCATGTTTCGGATGGTTGTTTCCGGTCCGATGAGGTTGGTGTTCGGTTCGTTGTAGGTGCCGCCCATCACCTCGACGCGGCCCTCGGCGAGGAACCGGCGCAGGTCGGCGCGGTCCTCGGGGTGGGTGTCCCAGTACGGCTTGAGGTAGTCCACCTCCGCCAGCACGAACTTGTATTCGGGCTCGCGGCGGGCCAGCTCCAGGTGGGCATGGACCAGTTCGAAGGCGTTGGTCTGGCGCCCCGGCGGGTCTTCGGCCCACTCGCTGGTATAGGCGCCCTGGGTGTTCCACCAGACCGGGTCGTAGTGGAAGTGACTGACCATGAACATGGTCCACCCGGGCTCGGCGACGGTGAACTCGAATTCCGTCGTGGCGCCACCTGCGTGCACCCGCGCCGCCCTGCGCTGACCGACGGCCGGACCGGCGACCGTGACCGGCACCTCGACGGCCCCGGCTCCGGGCTCGGCCATCGCCGCACCGCTCAGGCCGTCGCCTTCGACGCGGATCGCGCTCGGCGCGACGCAGCCCGCGAGGCCGATGCGCGCCAGCTGCAGCGGCGCGTCCGGCGGCCCGACGAAAAGCTCGGTCGAGTCCGCCGAAATCACCTGCATCCCCGCACCTTACGGCGCGAGGCGCCGCGGTGGAGGCATCTGGACCTAGGATCTGGTGATGCCCGCCCTCGCCCCGCCCGTCACCGACGAGCGCCACGCCCTGCGTGAATTCCTGGCCTTCCACCAAAGCGCGTATTTCGCCGTCGCTTACGGCCTCACCGACGAACAGGCCCGCTCGACGCCGTCGGTCAGCGCGCTGTCGGTCGGTGGGCTGATCAAGCACGCCACCGCCATGCAACGCAACTGGATGGCGCGCGTCGCCGCGGCGCCGGACCTGCCCCCGAAGGACCCCCGGCCCTTCGACGAGATCGCCAAGGAGTTCGGCGACCAACACGTGATGCGGGCCGACGAGACGCTGGCCGGGCTGCTGAAGGCCTTCGAGGCGCAGAACGCCGAATCGCTGCGCCTGGTCGAAACCGCCGACCTCGACGCGGCGGTGCCCGTTCCGCGGGACATCCCCTGGTTCCCCAAGAACCAGAAGGCCTGGTCGGTGCGCTGGGTCATCCTGCACGTCATCAACGAGCTGGCCCGCCACGCCGGGCACGCCGACATCGTCCGGGAAACCATCGACGGCGCCACCATGTACGAGTTGATCGCCGCGCTGGAGAACTGGCAGATCGAAGGATGGGTCCGGCCCTGGAAGAAATAGCGCACATCCGCAGCGGGATCGCGCGCCGCGAGACGCCGCACGGCCCCGTCGAGCTCTACTACGAGGACCTCGGCGACCCGGCCGCTCCGCCCGTGCTGCTCATCATGGGCCTGGGCGCCCAGCTGCCCATGTGGCCCGACGGGTTCTGCGCGCGCCTCGTCGGCGCCGGGTACCGCGTCATCCGCTTCGACCACCGCGACACCGGGCTGTCGGCCAAGATGCACGGGCTGCGGGCCCGGGGCCCGGTGTACCGGCGGGTCGGGCGCTACCTGCTGGGCAGGCCCAGTCGCGTGCCCTACACCCTGGTCGACATGACCGAGGACGTGCTGGCGTTGCTCGACCGGCTGGGCATCGACCGGGCCCACGTGGTGGGGGCGTCGCTGGGCGGCATGATCGCGCAGATCCTGGCCGGCACCGCGCCGCACCGGGTGGCCTCGCTGGGCGTCATCATGTCCACCACCGGCAAGCCCTTCTCCGCGTTGCCGGCCTGGCGCGTCATCAGGCTGGCGTTCGATCCGCCGGCCAAGAACGCCTCCGCCGAGGAGAAGCTGGCCTTCGAGGTGCGCAACGTCGCGGTGTTCAACGGCCCGAACTTCCTGCCGCCCGACGCCGAGCTGCGCGCGCGGGTGCGCCGGCTCGCCGACCGCTGCAGCTACCCGCCGGGCATGCTGCGCCAGTTCGACGCGGTGCTGGGCACCGGCAGCCTGCTCGGGTACGCCAAGGCGATCACCGCCCCGACCGTGGTGCTGCACGGTTCGGCCGACCCGATGGTCCGCCCGCGCAACGGGCGCGCCGTCGCCGCGGCCATACCCGGCGCGCGGTTCGTCGTGGTGGACGGGATGGGCCACGATCTTCCGGAACCGGTCTGGCGGCCGATCATCGAGACCCTGACCGAGCACTTCGCGCTCGCCGGGGCCCGGTGAGCGCGCTCACGGCAATTGGGACTTGACAGCCACGATTTGGCAGACTGCTGGAATGACTACTACCAAGCACCGCGAGGTGGCCAAGCTCGACCGGGTGCCGCTGCCGGTCGAAGCGGCCCGGGTAGCAGCCACCGGCTGGCAGGTCACCCGCGCCGCCGCCCGCATCATCAGCAAGCTGCCCGGCAGGGGGCCGTGGCAGCAGAAGGCGATCAAGGAGCTCCCGAACACGTTCGCCGACCTGGGGCCGACCTACGTGAAGTTCGGGCAGATCATCGCGTCCAGCCCCGGCGCGTTCGGCGAATCGCTGTCCCGCGAATTCCGCGGGCTGCTCGACCGGGTGCCGCCCGCCGACCCCAAAGAGGTGCACAAGCTCCTCGTCGAGGACCTCGGCGGCGACCCCGCCGACCTGTTCGCCAAGTGGGACGAGACGCCCTTCGCGTCGGCGTCCATCGCGCAGGTGCACTACGCGACGCTGCACAGCGGCGAGGAGGTCGTGGTCAAGATCCAGCGCCCGGGCATCCGGCGCCGGGTCGCCGCCGACCTGCAGATCCTGAAGCGGTTCGCCCAGGCCGTCGAGCTGGCCAAGCTGGGCCGCCGCCTGTCCGCGCAGGACGTGGTCGCCGACTTCTCCGACAACCTGGCCGAGGAGCTGGACTTCCGCCTCGAGGCGCAGTCGATGGACGCGTGGGTCTCGCACCTGCACGCGTCCCCGCTGGGCAAGAACATCCGGGTGCCGCAGGTGCACTGGGACTTCACCTCCGAGCGGGTCCTGACCATGGAGCGGGTGCACGGCATCCGCATCGATGACGTCAAGGCCATCCGCCAGGCCGGCTTCGACGGCACCGAGCTGGTCAAGGCGCTGCTGTTCTCGCTGTTCGAGGGCGGGCTGCGGCACGGACTGTTCCACGGCGACCTGCACGCCGGCAACCTGTACGTCGACGAGGCGGGCCGCATCGTGTTCTTCGACTTCGGCATCATGGGCCGCATCGACCCGCGCACCCGCTGGCTGCTGCGCGAGCTGGTGTACGCGCTGCTGGTCAAGAAGGACCACGCCTCGGCCGGCAAGATCGTGGTGCTGATGGGCGCCGTCGGCACCATGAAGCCCGAGGCGCAGGCCGCCAAGGACCTGGAAAAGTTCGCCACCCCGCTGACCATGCAGTCACTCGGCGACATGTCCTACGCGGACATCGGGCGCCAGCTGTCGGCGCTCGCCGACGCCTACGACGTCAAGCTGCCCCGCGAGCTGGTGCTGATCGGCAAGCAGTTCCTCTACGTCGAGCGGTACATGAAGCTGCTGGCGCCGAAGTGGCAGATGATGTCCGACCCGCAGCTGACGGGATACTTCGCCAACTTCATGGTCGAGGTCAGCCGCGAGCATCAAAGCGACGTGGAGGTCTAGGGGCGACCCGATGGACATCCGCACCGGCTTTGCCAATTCGAGAGCCAGCTCGGGCGAGGTGAAGCTGTATTACGAGGACATGGGCGACGTGGAGCACCCGCCCGTCCTGCTGATCATGGGGCTCGGCGCCCAGCTGCTGCTGTGGCGGACGGCGTTCTGCGAAAAGCTCGTCGCCCAGGGCCTGCGCGTCATCCGCTACGACAATCGCGACGTCGGCCTGTCCAGCAAGACGCCGCGGGCGGGCGCCGGCCAATCCCTGATCCCGCGGCTGCTGCGGTTCTGGTTCGGGCTGCGCGGCGAGGCGGCCTACGCGCTGGAAGACCTGGCCGACGACGCCGCGGCCGTGCTCGATCAGCTGGGCATCGAGCGCGCCCACATCGTCGGGGCATCGATGGGCGGCATGATCGCGCAGGTCTTCGCCGCCCGATTCGCCGAGCGAACCAAGAGCCTGGCGGTCATCTTTTCCAGCAACAATCGCCCGTTCCTGCCGCCCCCGGCCCCGCGCGCCCTGCTGGCGGTCCTCAAAGGCCCGCCGCCCGGTTCCCCCCGCGAGGTGATCGTCGACAACGTCGTGCGCGTCACCAAGATCACCGGCAGCCCGCGCTACCAGGCGCCCGAGGAACAGGTCCGGGCCGAGGCGATCGAGGGTTACGAACGCAGCTACTATCCGTGGGGCGTCGCGCGGCACTTCAGCGCGATCATGGCCAGCGGCAGCCTGCTCGGCTACAACCGGCGGACGGTCGCACCGACTGTGGTGCTGCACGGCCGGGCCGATAAACTGATGCGTCCATCGGGCGGACGCGCGGTCGCACGCGCCATCGACGGCGCTCGACTATTCTTGTTTGACGGCATGGGCCATGATCTGCCTCAGCAATTGTGGGATCGGCTGATCAGCGTGCTCACTAGCAACTTCACCGAGGCCGGCTGAGGCCAGGGTCGGATGGCTTTCGCCACTGCCCAGTGAATTTCACGGACACTATTACTGCGTTGTACGGTTGGCGTTGGGAGGATCTCGAGCAATGGCGGAGCTGAAACCGTATTACGAAGAGTCGCAGTCGACATACGACATCTCCGACGACTTCTTCGGCTTGTTCCTGGACCCCAACATGGTCTACACGTGCGCCTACTTCGAGCGCGACGACATGACCCTGGAAGAGGCACAACTCGCCAAGGTGGATCTGGCGCTGGACAAGCTGAACCTCGAACCGGGGATGACGGTGCTCGACGTCGGCTGCGGATGGGGCGGGGCGCTGGTGCGCGCCGTCGAGAAGTACGACGTCAACGTCATCGGAATCACCCTGAGCCGCAACCACTATGAGCGCAGCAAGGCCAGGCTGGCCGCGATCCCGACCACTCGGCAAGCCGAGGCTCGGCTGCAGGGCTGGGAAGAATTCGACCAGAAGGTGGATCGCATCGTCACCTTCGAGGCGTTCGACGCCTTCAAAAAGGAGCGCTGGCCCCTGTTCTTCGAACGCGCCTACGACATCCTGCCCGCCGACGGCCGGATGCTCTTGCACAGCATATTCACCTATCCGCAGACGTACTGGCGGGACCACGGCATCACGGTGACGATGAGTGATCTGCGGTTCTTTCGCTTTCTCGGAACGGAAATCTTCCCCGGCGGCTCGATGTGCGGCGAAGCCGATATCGTCGACAATTCGACGGCAGCCGGGTTCTCGCTCGAGAAGGTCCAATACCTGCAGCAGCATTACGTCCGGACCCTGGACATGTGGGCGGCGAACCTGCAGGCCAATCGGGACCGCGCCATCGCCATCCAGTCCGAAGAGGTCTACGACCGCTACATGCGTTATCTGACGGGCTGCGCGAACCTCTTCCGGAAGGGCATC
The DNA here is from genome assembly GCF_900078675.2 of Mycobacterium interjectum. Lineage (GTDB taxonomy): Bacteria > Actinomycetota > Actinomycetes > Mycobacteriales > Mycobacteriaceae > Mycobacterium > Mycobacterium interjectum. Next base: position 102,693 of record NZ_LT546236.1, on the reverse strand, counting down.
TCCAACGTCGCGCAGTACACCCTCACAAAGTGAGGTGATCCATGGCCAAGGATCTGACGCCGCACTTCGACGACGTGCAAGCGCACTACGACCTGTCCGACGACTTCTTCCGCCTGTTCCTGGACCCCACCCAGACCTACAGCTGCGCGTACTTCGAGCGCGACGACATGACGCTGGAAGAGGCGCAGGTCGCCAAGATCGACCTGGCGCTGGGCAAGTTGGGTTTGCGGGCCGGCATGACGCTGCTCGACGTCGGCTGCGGCTGGGGCGCGACCATGCGGCGGGCGATTGAAACCTACGACGTCAACGTCGTCGGCCTGACGCTGTCGAAGAACCAGGCCGCCCACGTGCAGAAGTCGTTCGACGACATGGAAAGCCCGCGCAGCAAGCGGGTGCTGCTGGCCGGCTGGGAGGAATTCGACGAGCCCGTCGACCGCATCGTGTCGATCGGCGCATTCGAGCACTTCGGCCACGATCGCTATGACGACTTCTTCGCGCTGGCCCACAGAATCCTTCCCGCTGACGGCGTCATGCTGCTGCACACGATTACCGGGCTGACGGGACCGCAGTGCATCGAGCGGGGCATCCCGCTGACATTCGAGATGGCCCGCTTCATCAAGTTCATCGTCACCGAGATCTTCCCGGGCGGCCGGTTGCCGTCGATCGAGATGGTGCAGGAACGTTCGGCGAAGGCGGGTTTCAGGCTGAGCCGCCGGCAGTCGCTGCAGCCGCACTACGCCCGGACCCTTGACCTGTGGGCGGAGGCCCTGCAGGCGCACCAGGACGAGGCCATCGCGATTCAATCCCACGAGGTCTACGAGCGGTACATGAAGTACCTGACCGGCTGCGCGAACGCGTTCCGGACCGGCTATATCGACGTCAATCAGTTCACCCTGGAAAAATGACCGTGGTGCGCGTCACACTGGGGAAACGAACCGACGGAGAAACCCCGGGGCGCGCGACTTCAAACGCGGGGGATGGGGCCGGCGCCGTGTAGGGTGCCGGGCAACGGCATCGAGCCAAGGTGCTGTCCCAGCGGGGAGGACATGATGCTCGAGAACCGGGTGGGGGCCACGCTCAAGCGGTCCAACCTCGACAATGTCCAAGCGCACTACGACCTGTCGAACGAATTCTTCGCGTTGTTCGTGGACCCGACGCGCACCTACAGCTGCGCGTACTTCCCGCGCGAGGGAATGAGTTTGCACGAGGCGCAGCTCGCCAAGCTCGACCTGTCGCTGGACAAGCTGGGGCTGCGGCCGGGGATGACCTTGCTCGATGTGGGCTGCGGGTGGGGCTCGATGATGAAGCGCGCCGTCGAGCGCTACGACGTGAACGTCGTCGGGCTGACCCTGTCGAAGAATCAGCACGCCTACTGCCAGCAGGTGCTCGACGGGATCGACAGCGACCGGTCGCGACGGGTGCTGCTGCGCGACTGGGCCGAGTTCAGCGAGCCGGTGGACCGCATCATCGTCATCGAGGCTCTGGAGCACTTCGGTTTTCACCGCTACGACGACTTCTTCAAGTTCACCTACAACGCCCTGCCCGACGACGGCGTCATGATGCTGCACTCGATCACCGGGCTGCACGTCAAGCAGGTGCTGGAGCGGGGCCTCCCCATGACGATGGAGATGGCGAAGTTCATGAGGTTCATCGTCACCGACATTTTCCCGGGCGGCCGGCTGCCGACGATCGAGACCGTCGAGGAGCACTCCGCGAAGGTCGGTTTCACGGTGACCCGCCGCCAGTCGCTGCAACAGGACTTCGCGACGACCCTGGACTTCTGGGTCGAGGCCCTCGAGGCGCGCAGGGACCAGGCCATCGCCATCCAGTCCGAAGAGATCTACGAGATGTACATGAGGTACCTGACCGGGTGCGCCAAGGTGTTCCGCACGGGTTACGTCGACTGCAACCAATTCACGCTGGAGAAGTGAGCTTCGGTATCGTTGCGCGTCAGATGACGCCACGACGCACACCTGCGTTGCCGGCGGTGAACTTCATTCCAGGAGAACAAGGCAAGAATGGCTGAGCAACCGACCGGCCCGACCAAGACGCGGACCCGCTCCGAAGACATCCAGGCCCACTACGACGTCTCGGACGACTTCTTCGCCCTGTTCCAGGACCCGACTCGGATCTACAGCTGCGCCTACTTCGAGCCGCCGGACCTCACGCTCGAGGAAGCCCAGATCGCCAAGGTCGACCTGAACCTCGACAAACTCGATCTCAAGCCTGGCATGACGCTGCTGGACATCGGCTGCGGCTGGGGCTCCACCATGAAGCGCGCCGTCGAGCGCTACGACGTCAACGTCATCGGTTTGACCCTGTCCAAGAACCAGTACGCCCGCTGCGAGCAGGTGCTCGGCGAGCTCGCCACCGACCGCTCCCGTGAGGTGCGCCTGCAGGGCTGGGAGGATTTCAACGAGCCCGTCGACCGGATCGTGTCGATCGAGGCCTTCGAGCACTTCGGCCACGAGAACTACGACGACTTCTTCAAGCGGTGTTTCGACATCATGCCCGACGACGGCCGGATGACAATTCAGAGCAGCGTCAGCTATCACCCCTACAACATGGCCGCCCGCGGCAAGAAACTGACCTTCGAGACGGTGCGCTTCATCAAGTTCATCATCACCGAAATCTTCCCCGGGGGTCGTCTGCCGTCCACCGAGATGATGATCGAACACGGCGAGAAGGCGGGTTTTGTCGTGCCCGAACCGCTTTCGCTGCGGCCGCACTACATCAAGACGCTGCACATCTGGGGCGACACCCTGCAGTCCAACAAGGAGAAGGCCATCGAGGTCACCTCCGAGGAGGTCTACGAGCGGTACATGAAATACCTGCGGGGCTGCGAGCACTACTTCGCCGACGAGATGCTCGACTGCAGCCTGGTGACCTACCTCAAGCCGGGCGCCGCCTAACTGTCGGATCGGGGCTGCGCCCTTCGTCGACTAGGTAGAGAGTGGAACACAGGGTTTCGCTCACAACCGGAGGTGACGAACATGCAGTACTTCGCGCTGTTGATCAGTCAAGAGCAAGACCGCACACCCGACGACGCCGCCGCCGCGATGGCGGCATGGGAGAGCTTCCACGCCAAGGCCCGCGCCGCGATCAAATCCGGGGATGCGCTGGCTCCCGCCGCCGCCGCGATGGTCATCACCGGCGGCCCGGACGCGCCGATGGTCACCGACGGGCCGTTCGCCGAGTCCGCCGAGGTGGCCTGCGGCTTCTACGTGTTCGAGGCGGAAAACCTCGACGAGGCGCTGGCACTGGCCCGCGACATCCCGCTCGCCGCGTTCGGGGCCGTGGAGGTGTGGCCCGCCGTCCACTCGATCGAGCTGTCCCGCAAGCTCACCGGTAACGACTGGCTCGCGCTGCTGCTGGAACCGGCCGAATCCGCGCACACACCCGGCACCCCGGAGTGGGAAGCGGTGGCGGCCAAGCACGCCGATCTCCACGCGGCCGCGGGCGACCACATCATCGGCGGTGCGGCGTTGCACGACAGGTCCACGGCGACGACGGTGCGGGTGCGCGACGGCGAGGTTCTGATCACCGACGGGCCATACGTCGAGGGCGCCGAAATCGCCACGGGGATCTACCTGCTCGGCGCCGCCGACCGCGACGAGGCCGTCAAGATCGCATCGATGATCCCCGCCTCGACGGTGCAGGTGCGGCAACTGGCAGGGGTCTCGGCCCTGTAGAGCATGACCAACCTGGACGGCGTCTTCCGTAGGGAATGGGGACCCGCCGTCGCCGCGCTCGCGCGATGGTCGGGCGACCTCACGATCGCGGAGGACGCCGTCCAGGAAGCCTGCGCCGAGGCGCTGCGCGCCTGGCCGCGCGACGGGCTGCCGGACAGCCCCGGCGGCTGGCTGGTGACCGTGGCGCGCAACCGCGCCCGCGATCGGCTGCGCCGCGAATCGGTGCGTCCCGGGAAGGAATTGGCGGCGGTGGTGGACGACATTGTGGCGCGCACCGACGGCACCGACCCGCATCCGGTCCGCGACGACGAGCTGCGGATGATGTTCACCTGTGCGCACCCGGCGCTGGACCGGCAGTCGCAACTGGCGCTCACGCTGCGGCTGGTGTCCGGGCTGACCGTCGGCGAGATCGCCCGCGCGCTGCTGCAGAGCGAGGCGGCGATCGGTCAGCGAATCACCCGCGCCAAGAACAAGGTTCGGCACGCGAACATCCCGCTGCGGGTGCCGCCCGCGGAGCTGCTCCCGCAGCGCACGCCGCATGTGCTCGGGTGCATCTACTCGGTGTTCACCGAGGGGTATTGGTCGACGGCCGGCCCGTCGGCGATCCGGGACGAACTGTGCGACGAGGGTGTCCGGCTGGCCGGGGAGTTGTGCGCGCTGATGCCGCACGAGCAGGAGGCGCACGCGTTGGCCGCGCTGGTGCTGCTGCACGATTCGCGACGAGCGACCCGGGTCGACGCCGCCGGCGCGCTGGTGCCCCTCGACGAGCAGGACCGTCGCCGGTGGGACCGCGGCCGCATTGCCCGCGGGCTGGACCGATTGCGGCAGGCCCAGGGATCGACGGGCCCCTACCTGCCGCAGGCGGTGATCGCCGCACTGCACGCGACGGCGCAGTCCTGGGAGCAGACGGACTGGGTCGCCATCTGCGCGGCCTACGACCGGCTGCTGCAGATCACGGACTCGCCGGTGGTGCGCGCCAACCGCGCGCTGGCGGTCGGTTTCCGCGACGGGCCCGACGCCGGTCTGGCCGCCCTCGACACGATCGCGCACGATCCCCGGCTGGGCCGGTCGAACCTGGTCGTGACGGTGCGCGCCGATCTGCTCCGGCGCGCCGGGCGGTACGCGGAAGCCGCGCGCTGGTACCGAGCGGCGCTGGAGGGCAATGGCTCCGAGCCGAGCCGGGAGTTCCTGCGCCGGCGCATCGCCGAGTGCGGGAGGTGATCTGCCAGCGGTGTTCGCCGGGCCCCGCTCCGGCCACCAGACGCAGAATCGCATCGCCGACGCGATATTCGTGCGATTCTGCGTCTGGTCGCGGGGGAAAGCTAGGCCTCGGCGAAGTTGCGGGTGACGGCCGGGTCCACCGGAATGCCGGGGCCCGTCGTCGTCGACACGGTGATCTTCTTCAGGTACCGGCCCTTCGACGACGACGGCTTGAGCCGCAGCACCTCGTCGATCGCGGCGCCGTAATTCTCCGCCAGGCTCTTCTCGTCGAACGACGCCTTGCCGATGACAAAGTGCAGGTTGGCCTGCTTGTCCACGCGGAAGTTGATCTTGCCGCCCTTGATGTCGGACACGGCCTTGGCGACGTCGGGGGTGACGGTGCCGGTCTTCGGGTTCGGCATCAGGCCGCGCGGGCCCAGGATGCGGGCGATGCGACCGACCTTGGCCATCTGGTCGGGGGTGGCGATCGCCGCATCGAAGTCCAGGAACCCGCCCTGGATCTTCTCGATCAGGTCGTCGCTGCCGACGATGTCGGCGCCGGCGGCCTGCGCCTGCTCCGCCTTGTCGCCCACGGCGAACACCGCGACCCGGGCCGTCTTGCCGGTGCCGTGCGGCAGGTTGACGGTGCCGCGGACCATCTGGTCGGCCTTGCGCGGGTCGACGCCGAGCCGGATCGCCACCTCGACGGTCGCGTCCTGCTTGGACGACGACGTCTCCTTGGCGAGCTTGGCCGCCTGCAGCGGGGTGTACAGGTTGCTGCGGTCCACCTTCTCGGCGGCGGCGCGGTATACCTTGCTGTTCTTGCTCATTGATTCATCCAATCCGATGTTGGGTCGTGGTGATCGAGCGGGCCGAAGCTGGCCCTCCCACGGCTTGACTTGCTACTCGACGGTGATGCCCATCGACCGGGCGGTACCGGCGATGATCTTGGCGGCGGCGTCGATGTCGTTGGCGTTGAGATCGGCCTTCTTGGTCTCGGCGATCTCCTTGACCTGATCCCAGCTGACCTTGGCGACCTTGGTCTTGTGCGGCTCCGCGGAGCCCTTGCCGACGCCGGCCGCCTTGAGCAGCAGCTTGGCGGCGGGGGGCGTCTTGAGCGCGAAGGTGAAGCTGCGGTCCTCGTAGACCGTGATCTCCACCGGGATGACGTTGCCGCGCTGGTTCTCCGTGGCGGCGTTGTACGCCTTGCAGAACTCCATGATGTTGACGCCGTGCTGGCCGAGCGCGGGCCCGACCGGCGGGGCGGGGTTGGCCTGCCCGGCCTGGATCTGGAGCTTGATCAGCCCAACGACTTTCTTCTTCGGGGCCATGAGATGTTGTTCGTTCCTTCCTTGCTAAATCTTGGAGACTTGGCTAAACGTCAGTTCGACGGGCGTTTCGCGGCCGAAGATCGACACCAGCACCTTGAGCTTCTGCTGTTCGGCGTTGACCTCGTTGATCGTGGCCGGCAACGTCGCGAACGGCCCGTCCATGACGGTGACCGATTCGCCGACCTCGTAGTCGACCTCGACGACGGGACGTTCCAGGCCGCCCGCCTCGGCGACGGCGGCGGTGCTGGCCGCGCCCTTGGCAGCCTTCTTCGCCGCCCCCCGCGGCAGCAGGAACTTCACCACGTCGTCGAGCGCCAGGGCCGACGGGCGTGAGGTCGCGCCGACGAACCCGGTAACCCCCGGGGTGTTGCGCACCGCGGCCCACGAGTCGTCGGTCAGGTCCATGCGCACCAGGATGTAGCCGGGCAGCACCTTGCGGTTGACCTGCTTGCGCTGGCCGTTCTTGATCTCGGTGACTTCTTCGGTCGGCACCTCGACCTGGAAGATGTAGTCGCCGACGTCCAGGTTCTGCACGCGCGTCTCCAGGTTGGCTTTCACCTTGTTCTCGTATCCCGCGTACGAGTGGATGACGTACCAGTCCCCGGGCTTGCTGCGCAGCTCCGCCTTGAGCGCGGCGGCGGGGTCGGCCTCCTCGGCTGTCTGCTCAGTGGTCTCGCCGGCCTCGGGGGTCTCGGCGGCGGAGGCTTCGGTCGCTTCGGTCGCTTCAGTGGCCTCGGTGGTTTCTGGGGTCTCGGTGACCTCTTGCACGTCGACCGCTTCACCCGCAGACGTGTCACCGTCGAAGGTAGTCACGGTTTTGTGTCCTCTCTGTCTTTCTCACGGCTCAGCCGAACACCAGGAGCACGAGCTTGGCCAGGCCGAAATCGGCCAGGCCGACCAGCGCCACCATGAAGGCGAGAAACGCCAACACCACCGAGGTGTAGGTGAGCATTTGCTTGCGGTTCGGCCAGATCACCTTCCGCATCTCTGCAACGACCTGCTTGAGGTAGTTGTAGACGAACACGAACGGATTGGCCGAACGGTCGCCGGGCTTCTTCGGCTTCTTGGAGGCCTTGGCCTTCTTGGCTGGCCGGCCCTTCTTGGCCTTGTCCTCCTGGGAGTCCTCCACCTCGTCCGCCGACACGTCGACGTCGTCGGCATCGGCCACGCGCTGCCGCGACCGCTTGCCGGTCGGTCGTTGCGGCCGCGTCGCAGCCTTGGTCACCAAGGCCGTCCGGCCTCCGCTGTCGCGGCTGTCCTCGGTGTCGCCGCCGTCGCGTGCGGCGTCGTTGGCAGCGTCGCCCTCGTCGCTCACCGCATGCTCCTTTGTTTGCTATATCCCGCAGGCCGTCCCACGTGATGAGGCACCTTCTTCCAGTGTCCACCATCGCACGGCTTCGCCGTCGGACGGCCGTCATGTCCGTCAGCAGGGGCGACAGGACTTGAACCTGCAACCTGCGGTTTTGGAGACCGCTGCTCTGCCAGTTGAGCTACGCCCCTTCGCGGTTGGCAGGCCAACCTGCGCTTACCTGCCGGGGCTTACATGACACGCGCGCTCCCCGAATGCCCGAATCCCGGAAAGCGCGCTGATGCTGGGAAAACCCCGAGGTCCGAGTGTACATCGGCGCGGGAGCCAGATACTAATTACGCGGTTCTGACGACCTGTCCGGTTTCTTTGTCCCATCTGAGCTGGATGGAGTCGTCACCCTCGTGGCCCATCAGGGTGGTGTAGGCCTCCAATAAGACCTCGCCACGCTCGTTGGTGCAGGTGTTCTTGGTGACGACGATGTCGGCGCCAAAACGCTCGTTCACGGATTCGATGTCCATACGGCCAAAGAGCTTGTCGCCGACCAGCACCGGTTTGATGTAGTTAAACTGCTGGTCGACCTGGACGATCTGCATGGTTTCCATGCCCACGTCGACATTTCGGAAGAAATCGTCCTGGATGATCTTCGCGAAGATCGACACGAAAGTCAGCGGCGCAACGAGGGTGTCGTAGCCCAATTCGGCGGCGGCCACCTCGTCGAAGCAGGCCGGATCGTCGCACTTGACCGCCCGCGCGAATGCGCGAACTTGCTCGCGGCCAACCTCGAAGTAGTCCGGATACTTCCAGCTCATACCGCGGACGTCGGTTTTTAGCGCCATAAGCTACGCCAGCTTGGCCGAGGCGACGGCGCGCCCGAAGATCTTCTTGCCGCCGGTCGTCGCCGTGAGGGCGATCGTCACCGACTTGCTCTCCGGGTCGACCGACTTCACCCGGCCGCTGAACACCAGCTCGGCGCCCTTGCCGTCATTGGGCACCGGCACCACTGCGGTGAAACGCACGTTGTACTCGGTCACAGCGCCCGGGTCGCCGACCCACGAGGTGACGTAGCCGCCGCCCAGCCCCATCGTCAGCATGCCGTGGGCGATCGCGGTGTCCAGCCCGACGATCTTGGCGATCTCGTCGTCCCAGTGGATCGGGTTCAGGTCCCCGGACACCCCCGCGTAGTTCACCAGATCCTGGCGGGTCAGCGGGTAGACCTTCTCTGGCAGCTTGTCGCCCACCTTGACCGAACTGAACTCACGCAGTGGCATCAGAAAATCCCTTTTCTCCATCCTCACCGGCACGGCCCGCCAGGGTCGTGTAGGTCTCCTGCACAACGTCACCGGATTCGTCGGTGATGATGTTCTTGGTCACGATGATCTGGGTGGCATGCGACTCGCGCACGGAGTCCACCCACACGTCGCAGTACAGCTTGTCGCCCGCGACGATCGGCTTCGCAAACTTCAGCACCTGGTCGACCTGGACGATCTTCGCGTCCTCCACGGCGATGTTGGCGTGTTTGAAGAACGCCGACTGGGCCTGGTAGCCGAACACGCAGATGAACGTCAGCGGGGCCGGCAAGCCCTTGTAGCCCAGCTCGGCCGCGGCGTCCTCCGCGAAAAACCAGGTGTCGTCGTTTTGCACGGCGACCGCGTATTCGCGGATCTTCTCCCGCTCCACCTCGTAATGATCGGGATATCGGTAGTGCATCCCGACGATATTCGCGCTCAACGACACGGCTGTAGAACCTACCTAGTCACTCTCAATAAACGCTGGCGGATCGCGCCTACCGTGTCTCGCGGTGAGGCTGGTGCTTGCCGCAGTTGGGGCAGAACTTCTTCAGCTCCATCCGGTCGGGGTCGTTGCGGCGGTTCTTCTTGGTGATGTAGTTGCGGTGCTTGCACACCTCACATGCCAAGGTGATCTTCGGCCGCACGTCGGTACTGGAAGCCATGTCCGTTCTCTCTGCTCTCTAGAAAAGTCACATTGTTCTGTTGTAGCGATGGCCGGACTCGAACCGGCGACCTAACGATTATGAGTCGTTCGCTCTAACCGACTGAGCTACATCGCCTCTGGGCCACCCCGTTTAGGGTATTGCGCCGCTGCCAGCTCGGCGTCCGCCGAGCCCCCTAACGGAATCGAACCGTTGACCTTTTCCTTACCATGGAAACGCTCTACCGACTGAGCTAAGGGGGCCTTTCACCCAAGCGGCGGTCGTGCCGCGGGCCTAAAAGAGGTTACAGCCTGGCGCGCAACGTCACCAAACCACGGACCGGCGCGGGGTAGCTCCTCGACTAGCTTCCGTCGCGGCGCAGTTGCCACGCGGCCAGATCGCTGAACTGGTCGTACTCGTCGTCTTGCTCACTACCCGGGTCCGACTCACCGAGCAACGTCCGCAACGCGAGATGGACCGCCTCGCGCGTGTCAGCCAGATGGAACCGACGAATCGCCTCTTGGACCAGATCGTCGTCGATTTCGATCTCGACCCTCTTCTTCATGCGCCAACAATACCCATTACGCAGGGGCCTAATCGCTGGCCGACGAGGGTGTGCCGGCAAAGTGTCCTCGATCGGCAGCCCCGAGCGGCGAGCCTCCGGCAAGCCCTAGTCTGGTCGGGTGTCAGAGGACCGGCTCTACTTCCGTCAACTCCTATCGGGTCGCGATTTCGCCGCGGGCGACATGTTCGCGACGCAAATGCGCAACTTCGCCTACCTGATCGGGGACCGGCAGACCGGGGACTGCCTGGTGGTCGACCCCGCCTACGCCGCCGGCGATCTGCTCGACGCGCTCGAGACCGACGGCATGCACCTGTCCGGGGTGCTGGTGACCCATCACCACCCCGACCACGTGGGGGGCTCGATGATGGGCTTTCAGCTGAAGGGCCTGGCCGAGCTGCTGGAGCGGGCGCCCGTTCCCGTGCATGTGAACACACATGAGGCCCTTTGGGTTTCGCGGGTCACCGGGATCGGCCTCGGTGACCTCACCACCCACGAGGGCCACGACAAGGTCGGTGTCGGGGACATCGAGATCGAGCTGCTGCACACCCCCGGGCACACGCCCGGCAGCCAGTGCTTCCTGCTCGGGGACCGCCTGGTCGCCGGTGACACGCTGTTTCTCGACGGCTGCGGACGCACCGACTTTCCCGGTGGCGACTCCGACGAGATGTATCGCAGCCTGCAGCGGCTCGCCACCCTGCCGGGTGACCCGACGGTATTTCCCGGGCATTGGTATTCGGCCGAGCCCAGCGCGTCTTTGTCGGAGGTCAAGCGCTCGAACTATGTGTACCGCGCGGCCAATCTCGAACAGTGGCGAATGCTGATGGGCGGCTGAGCGAGCCATTCGGGGTTGAGTGCACCCCGAATAGTTCCCGGATCGGCAGCGCGCGCCGGACGCCTTTACTATCGGTCCAGCGAAAGAAAGGGTGGGGCGAATGGGGTGGATCCAGAGAGCCTGGCAGGGGGTCACCCAGGTGGGGTCCGGCACCTGGTTGGCGTGGGCGGCGTGGGCGGCGATTTTGCTGGGTGTCGTCGCGCTGGTGTTGATCAGCCGGCAGCTCAAACTCAACCGCCGGTTGGCCGCGGAGCGGACGCGGCCCCAGGTCGCGATGTTCATGGAACCCCATCCCGCCGACTGGCACGTGATCGAACTCGTCGTCCGGAATTTCGGCCAGACCGCCGCGTATGACATCCGGTTCGCCTTCCCGAACCCACTGACTGTGGCCGAATACGAAAACGCCGCCGACGGCTACGCCGACGTCGTCGAGCTGCAGCTGCCGCGCGAATTGCCGGTGCTCGCGCCCGGCCAGGAATGGCGCATGGTGTGGGATTCGGCGCTCGACCGCGCCGAGATCGGAATGGGCATCGAGTCGCGCTTCGCCGGTTCGGTGATCTATTACGACCGCCCCGACAAGCCGCGCGGCTGGCGGTTCTGGGAAGCCGAGCGGCCCATGCTGCAGACCAGCGTCGTGCTGGACTGGGACGCGCTGCCGCCGGTTCAGCGCATCGAGTTGATGACCACCCACGACCTGGCGAAGCGGGAAAAGCAGAAGCTGGAGCTGCTGCGAGGGCTGCTGACGTACTTCCACTACGCGAGCAAGGAAACGCGTCCCGACGTGTTCCGCAGCGAGATCGAACGCATCAACGGCGCCGTGCAGGAGACCCAGGACCGCTGGCGCACCCGACTGCTCGACCAGCCCACCGACGTCAGCCTGCGCTGGGGCAATGCGGAAGCCGATCTGGCCAAACACCGCAGCCAGCACGTCTGACCCAGGACCAAGGAGCAACCCATGAGCGGCCCGGTGCAGTACAACCGGAAGGATTCCATCGCGGTCATCAGGATGGACGACGGCAAGGTCAACGCGTTGGGCCCGGCGATGCAGCAGGCCCTGGGCGAGGCGATCGACCGGGCCGACAGCGACAACGCCGGGGCGCTGGTGATCACCGGCAACGAGCGGGTGTTCAGCGGCGGGTTCGACCTGAAGATCCTGACCTCCGGCGAGACACAGCCGGCCATCGACATGCTCAGGGGCGGCTTCGAGCTGGCGTATCGGCTGTTGTCCTATCCCAAGCCGGTGGTGATGGCCTGCACCGGCCACGCCATCGCGATGGGCGCGTTCCTGTTGTCGTCAGGCGACCACCGGGTGGCCGCCCACGCCTACAACGTTCAGGCCAACGAGGTGGCGATCGGCATGGTCATTCCCCACGCGGCCCTGGAGATCATGAAGCTGCGCCTGACGCAGTCGGCCTACCAGCAGGCCGTCGGGCTGGCCAAGACGTTCTTCGGTGAAACCGCGCTGGCCGCCGGCTTTGTCGACGAGATCGTGCTGCCCGAGATGGTGGTCACCCGCGCCGAAGAGGCAGCGCTTGAATTCGCCGGCCTGCACCAGCACGCCCACGCCGCAACCAAGTTGCGCGCCCGGGCCGACGCCCTGAAGGCCATCCGCGCCGGAATCGACGGGCTGGAGGCCGAGCTCGGGCTCTGAAAGCGCGAACGCGGTGACCGGGAAACACCTGGCCACCGCGTTGCTCGCCTCCTCGCGGCAAGTGTGACACGTAGGCGGTGCGCCGTCACTTCACCCGTCCGCCGAGACCCACTGGTAGGGCAGGAACTTCCCGTCGAACGTCACCACGACCCGGTCCCCCGACGGGTGCGGCTTCTTCTGCAGGCCGACGCTGAAGTNAAGAGGTGGATAAGAGACAGCCGCCGACTCGTCGAGGCCGAGCATCGCCGCGAGGACCTTGCCGAGCTCGGCGGGTATCGGGTGCTGGCCGAGCAGGGCCGACGTGGTCCACAGCACCGGCCTGCCGATCGCGTCGGCCAGCTCCTGCCAGGTCAGCCCCTTCGCCAGCCGCGCGACGACGATCTGTTCGGTGAGTTCGTTTCTCGTCATGCGACTCAGCATCGCACCGCCGAACCGTGGCCGCCGGGCGTGGGCGTCACCCCGGTTTCGTCGCGGTGACCAAGCGCGTCGAAATCCACGGACCGCCGTACCACATGCGCCATCCGAGGTTGCGGCGCTTCACGTTTCGCCATCCCAACTCGCGCAGACGGGCGGCATGCTGGCGGGTCTCCCAGAGATCGGCGATGGCGAGCCGACCGCCCGGGCGCAACACGCGAACCGCTTCGTCCAGCGCCTGGCGCCGGCCCGCGCGGTTCGGGATGTTGTGGATCGCCAGGTTACTGACGATGACGTCCACGCTTTCGTCGGGCAGCGGCAGGGCCGTCATGTCGGCGGTGCGCACCTCGACGCGCTCGGCGACGCCCTCCAGGGCCGCATTGGCCAACGTGGCGTCCCGCGAATTGTCGGTCTGGTCCGGGTGCCACAGGTCGACGCCCGTNCCGGAGCTGTGGCGGGCGCTGGTCGAGCGCGTCGACGCCGATCCCCCGCAGGTCCGCCACCACAAGACGCTCGCGCGGTTGCGGGAGGGGCCCGCCGACCTGCCGGCGCGGCTGTCGCTATTCGGACACACCCGGCTGGCCTGTTCCGACGTGCAGCTGCTCGACGCGCTGGCGGCCCACCACGATCTGCACCTGTGGCTGCCGCACCCCAGTGACGAGCTCTGGCGAGCGCTGGCCGGCGCCCACGGCGCCATCCCCCGCCGCGACGACGTCAGCCACCGGGACGTCTTCCACCCGTTGCTGGCGACGCTCGGGCGGGACCTTCGCGAGCTCCAGCGCGGCCTCCCCACGGCCCCGCGAACCGACGAGCATCTTCCCGGCCCGACCCGCCCCGACACGCTGCTCGGTTGGCTGCAGTCCGACATCGCCGCCAATGCCGTTCGGCCACAAGGGCGCAAGCTCGCCGTGGACGACCGCTCCGTCCAGATTCACAGCTGCCACGGCCCGGCCCGGCAGGTCGATGTGCTGCGCGAGGTGCTGCTCGGGCTCCTGCAGGACGACCGGACCCTGGAGCCGCGCGACATCCTGGTGATGTGTCCGGACATCGAGACCTACGCGCCGCTGATCGTCGCGGACTTCGGGCTCGGCGACGTGGTGCACGGCGCGCATCCCGCTCACCGCTTGAGGGTGCGGCTCGCCGACCGATCGCCGATCCAGACCAATCCCCTGCTCGGCCTCGCCGCGCAGTTGCTGGCGCTGGCCGGCGGCAGGGTGAGGGCCAGCGAGGTGCTCAACCTCGCGCAGGCCGCGCCGGTGCGCGCCCGCTTCGGCTTCACCGATGACGACCTGGAGGCCATCACCCGCTGGGTCCGGCAGGCGAACATCCGGTGGGGTTTCGACCGGGAGCATCGGCGGCCCTACCACGTCGACTTCGTGCACAACACTTGGCGTTTCGGCATCGACCGCGTGCTGGCCGGCGTCGCGATGTCCGACGATTCACACGCCTGGATCGATTCCACCCTGCCCCTCGACGACGTCAGCAGCAACCGCGCCCAATTGGCGGGCCAGTTCGCCGAATTCGTCGACCGGCTGCAGCGCGCGGTCGACTCGCTCAGCGGGGCCCGGCCGCTGCGGCAGTGGCTGGCGGCCCTGACCGACGGCATCGCCCTGCTGGCGCACGTCGAGGATTCGGACCTGTGGCAAACGGGCCAGTTGCACCGTGAATTCGCGCGGGTATTGACCGACGCCGGCCCGCGGGCCGACACCACGCTGCAGCTGCCCGACATCCGGGCGCTGCTCGACCGCCACCTCGCCGGGCGCCCGACGCGGGCCAACTTCCGCACCGGCACCCTGACCGTGTGCACCATGGTGCCGATGCGCTCGGTGCCGCACCGGGTGGTGTGCCTCGTCGGGCTCGACGACGGCGTGTTTCCGCGCCAAGGCGTCGTCGACGGTGACGACGTGCTGGCCCGCGACCCGATGACCGGGGAACGCGATATCCGTTCCGAGGACCGGCAATTGCTGCTGGACGCCATCGGCGCGGCCACCGAACACCTGGTGATCACCTACACCGGCGCCAACGAGTATTCCGGCCAGCCGCGCCCGCCCGCGGTGCCGCTGGCCGAACTGCTGGACACCCTTGACATGACCGTGCCGGGCGAAAAGCCGGGCCGNGGCGGCCGCGCGCCCAGCCGATCCCCGCCCACACCGCCAGGCCGGCGGACTGGGCGGCGACGCCGATCGCCTGCCCGCGCGCCGAGATGGTCTTGAAGGAGCCGTCGATGCCGTAGTCGCCGCGGTGGTCATGCACGCCGCTCACCACCGCCCGTGATGCACGACCTCGGAAAGCGGCCGGCGATCGGGCTTGCGGATCGGGGCGAGCGGACGGTCGGCGGGATAGCCGATGCCCAGCAGGAACGCCACCTGATGATCCTCGGGCACCCCGAGGATGGCGCGCGCCTTGTCCTGGTCCCCCACCGACGAGTGGCCCGTGCCGATGCCCAGGTCGGTGGCCGCGATCATCATCGCCATCGTGGCCTGCCCGACGTCGTAGTTGTCGGTGACCAGCCTGCGCTCGTCCGGTGGCACCGGCACGACGATCGCGATCGCGGCCGCGGCGGCGGCGATGTGGCCGGCGCCCCGCCAGACCGTGGACAACTCCTGCAGCTGGGCCGGATCGGTGACGATCACGAAGTCCCACGGCTGCCGGTTTTTCGCCGACGGCGCCCGCCAGCCGGCCTCGGCGATGCGGTCCAGGTCGGCCTCCGGCACCGGCTCCGGCCTGTATTGCCGCACATTGCGCCGCGCACAGATCGCGTCCCACGCTTCCATCTCGTTACCTCCCATTTCTGCCCCATGCTGCCACCACCGACGAACGGCCCGTCGGCGCGGAATCATCCCGCCCGTCGGCGCGGCGTTCTATGGTGGCAGCGCAATGGCCCTCCATCTCCANTACGGGCTCAAGGTCTACAACGGTGACACCGGGGTCGTCGTCGCCGGCCTGGACGGATCACAAGACGCCTTGCGGGCGGTGATCGCCGGCGCCACGGAAACCCTGGATTTCGCGACGAGCCGCCTCAGCGATATCGAGACGATGCACGCGATGACGATCCACAAGAGCCAGGGCAGCCAGGCGGCCGAGGTGACGGTCCTTATGCCGCCGGAGGATTCGCGGTTGCTGACCCGCGAGCTGTTCTACACCGCGGTGACCCGGGCCAAGGTGAAGGTGCGGGTGGTCGGCGCGGAGGCGTCGGTGCGCGCCGCGATCGAGCGGCGGGCGGTGCGGGCGAGCGGGCTGCGGCAGCGGTTGCAGTCCGCAGCGGCCGCAACGTGAGTGCGCAACGCCGATCCCACACCGGCCAATGCGGCCACCGGACGTCAGGTTCTCGTGGGAACGAGGATGGCGACATCGCGGTGTAGGTGCGCCAAGCCGCCGTCGAACGTGGCCAACTGCCCGTTGTGGCCTCGCGCGAGCTGGGCAAGGTAGGCATCCGTCACCTGTCGGTGACCGACCACGCCATTAAGGTCCACACCGGCGAAAGAGACACTATCGGGCCAAAACTCGTGGCGATCGGCCTCCGCGACGGCGCTGACCACCGCCCGGGCCAAGGCCGCGGATTGCCCCATCCGCACCAGAAATCGGACAAGGCTTCCCTGGGTGATCGGGCACGTCGCAAATTTGGCCTCCGATGTCGACAGCCACCCCACCGCGGAGTCATGGTGCACATGCTCGGCGACGACCAGTGCGATGAGCATGTTCGCGTCGAGCAGCGCCGTCACTCCTCATCCTCCAACGATCGGACGTCCTCCGATGTGACGACCGTCCCGACACGCACCAGCGGCAACCCGGTCCTGCGGTCTCGGGAGACCGGGGCGGTGCTACCCGCGCCAAGACCGCGTCGCATGAGGTCGGCTACCGTCTCGCTCAGCGTCCGGTGGGTGTCCCGTGCGATCGCGGACGCCTGTTTATGCAGGTCGTCGGGGAGATCGATGGTGGTGCGCACACCCCATCCTATCATCGGTGCATCATGATGCGTTGATGCGCCGGTGGCGGCCACGACGGGTACGGAAGAATCGCGGTCACCATGACCGACGGCGACGGCTCTGCACCGACCTCCCGGCGGCGCCACATCGCGCGGCTCGCGGTGTTCGCCGCCTTCCTGGCCGCGATGTTCTACCTGGTGGCCGTCGCACGGGTCATCGACATCGACGTTGTGCGGCGCGCGGTCGCAGCGACCGGGCCGGCGGCGCCGCTGACCTACGTCGTGGTGTCGGCCGTCCTGNGCTGGCGGCCGCGGCCCGGCAGCACCGGCGGGCGGACGCCCGGGCGTATGACGTCGACATCGATCTCGGCTCGGGGCGACGGCTCACGGGTACGGTGTCGCCGGTGTACGGGGAGCGGCTGGTGTCGGTGACTTATTCCAAGCTTGACGGCAAGCACCTGCTCGAGTCGTGGATTCCGTTGCTGGCGTTGATCGCTCATGACCCGGCCCGCGACTGGTCGGCGGTGTGCATCGGCCGCCGCAAGAAGGGCACCGGCCCGCGGGTGGAGGGGCTGGGGCGCCCACACGATGACGCCGCCGCGATACTTCGCGATCTGGTGGCGATCTACGACGCGGGGCGCCGGGAGCCGATCCCGTTGCCCATCAAGACGTCCTACGCCTGGGCGGCCGCACGCCACTGCGGCGACGACCCGGAGCGCGAGGCCGAATACCGGTGGAAGTGGGAGGACGAAGAGCCGGCGCACGTGCGGGCCTGGGGCAAGAAGGCGCGACTGGCCGACCTCATGCGGCCGCTGCGCCCGGGCGAGGAATGCGACGGCGAGGACAACCGGCTCGGCGCCTACGCCGCCCGGCTGTGGCTGCCGATGCTGCGCGCGGAGCGGAAGCCTTAGATGAGCCAGCTGACGGAGCGCTTCGACCTGCTGGGCGCGCTGCCCGCCCGGGGTTCCACCACCGTGCTGGAGGCCAGCGCCGGCACCGGCAAGACGTTCGCGCTGGCGGGCCTGGTGACCCGCTACCTGGCCGAGGGCGCGGGGACGCTGAACCAGATGCTGCTCATCACCTTCGGCCGGGCCGCCAGCCAGGAGCTTCGGGAGCGTGTCCGCTGCCAAATCGTCGAGGCGGTAGCCGCTTTCGATGGTTTCTCGGATTCCTCGGACCCCTCGACGGTCGGCGACAACGAGCTGGTGGCCTACCTGCTGGACGCCGGCGCGCAGGAGCGCGCCCTGCGCAGGCAGCGACTCCGCGATGCGCTGGCCGGCTTCGACGCGGCGACGATCGCCACCACCCACCAGTTCTGTCAACTGGTGTTGCGCTCGCTTGGGGTGGCCGGCGACACGGCGGGCGGTGTCACGCTGCTGGAGAGCCTCGATGAGCTGGTCGTCGAGATCGTCGATGATCTGTACCTCGCCCACTTCGGGCAGGAGCGCGACGACCCTGTGTTGCAGTACCGCGATGCGCTGCGGCTGGCGCGCGAGGTGGCCAACAACCCGTCTACGCAGCTGCGCCCCCGCGATCCCGAACCCGGCTCGCGGGCCGCCGTCTGCGTCGGCTTCGCGGAAGAGGTTCTGGCCGAGCTGAATACGCGCAAGCGCCGGCTGGGCGTCCTGGGCTACGACGACCTGCTGATCCGACTCGCCGACGCGCTGGTCGCCGACGCATCCCCCGCCCGGGTCCGCATGCACCGGCGCTGGCCCATCGTGCTGGTCGACGAGTTCCAGGACACCGACCCGGTGCAATGGAAGGTCATCGACCGGGCCTTCAGCGGGCGCTCCACCGTCGTCCTGATCGGCGATCCGAAGCAGGCGATCTACGCATTCCGCGGCGGCGACATCGTCACCTACCTGCAAGCGGCGCAGACCGCGGGCGAAAAGAAGACGCTGGGCATCAACTGGCGCAGCGATTCCGCGCTCGTGCAGCGGCTGCAGGTGGTTTTGCGCGGCGCCCAACTCGGCGACCCCACCATCGTGGTCAACGACGTCGACGCCTACCACCGGGGTCATCGGCTGGCCGGGGCGCCGCGAAACGACCCCTTCCGGTTGCGTGTGGTGCCGCGAAAGGCCTTGGGCCGCAGGGGTCTGGCGAACATGCCGATCGACGAGTTGCGCGAGCACATCGGCGCCGACCTCGCTGCCGACATCCGCGCACTGCTGGCGAGCGACGCGACGTTCGGCGGCGAGCCGCTGCGGGCCCGCGACATCGCCGTCATCGTGGAAAGGCACGAGGACGCCGCCGCCTGCTTCAGGGCGCTCTGCGACGCCGGCGTTCCGGCGGTCTACACCGGCAACACCGACGTGTTCGCCTCGGACGCCGCCGCGGATTGGCTTTGCCTGCTGGAGGCGTTCGACCAACCGCACCGTCCGGGCATGGTGCGCGCAGCGGCGGCGACCATGTTCTTCGGTGAGACCGCGGCATCGCTGGCCGCCGGCGGCGATGCGCTGACCGATCGGGTGGCGGAAACGTTGCGGGAGTGGGCGGGCCACGCGCGGGAACGGGGCGTCGCCGCCATCTTCGAGGCCGCGCAATTGCGGGGCATGGGTGACCGCCTGCTCTCCACCCAGGGCGGCGAGCGGCACATGACCGACCTGGCGCACGTCACACAGTTGCTGCAGGACGTCGCGCACCGCGACCGCTACGGTCTGCCGGCACTTCGCGACTGGCTGCGCAGGCAGCGCGACGAGCGCGGCGGCGCGCCCGAACGCAACCGGCGGCTGGACAGCGACGCGGCCGCCGTGCAGATCATGACGGTCTATGTGAGCAAGGGCCTGCAGTACCCGATCGTGTACCTGCCGTTCGCATTCAACCGCAGCGTCCAGAAACGCGACATCGTGCTGTTCCATGACGGCCAGGCGCGCTGCCTGCATGTCGGCGGCAAGGACAGCCCCGACTTCGCCGGTGTTGAAGCGCTCGGCCGCAAGGAGGATGCGGGCGACGCCAGCCGGTTGACGTATGTCGCGCTGACGAGGGCGCAGACGCAGGTGGTGGCGTGGTGGTCGCCGGCGTACTACGAACCCAATGGCGGCCTGTCCCGGCTGCTGCGCGGCCGCCGGCCCGGCGAGTCCCTGGTGCCCGACGAATGTGAACCCGCCAGGATCTCCGACGAGGACGCGATGGACCGGTTCCGCGAGTGGGAGGCCTTGGGCGGCCCGGTGATCGAGGAGTCGGTGGTGGTCGCGGCCCCGCCGCTGAGGCCGGCGCCGGCGCCGACGGACATCGACAGCCGCCATTTTCACCGCGGCATCGACACCGGGTGGCGGCGCACCTCCTATTCCGGTCTCATCAGGGCGGCGCAGACCTCTGCGGCCGCCGGGGTGAGCAGCGAGCCCGAGGTCACCGAGCTGGACGACGAGGCCGCCGATATCGCGTTGAGCCACGCCCCATCCGGGCCGGACCTACCATCACCGATGGCGGACCTGCCCATGGGCGCGAAATTCGGCACGCTGGTGCACGCCGTGCTGGAGACCGCCGACCCGTTGGCGTCCGACCTGGCCGCCGAGCTCGCGGCGCAGATCCGGAAGCACTCGGCGTGGTGGCCGGTCGCCGTGGCGCCGGAGGTGCTGGCGGAGGCGATGGTGCCGATGCACGACACCCCGCTGGGCCCGCTGGCCGGCGGTTTGACGCTGCGACGGATCGGGCTGCCGGATCGGTTGCGGGAGCTCGACTTTGAGTTCCCCCTGGCCGGCGGCGATCTTCGCTCAGCCGCGCGCGAGCTGGGCCTGGCGGACGTGGGGGCGCTGGTGCGCCGGCACCTGCCGGCCGATGACGCGCTGGCGTCGTATGCCGATCGGCTGGCGGGCCGCGCGCTCGGGGGGCAGCCGTTGCGCGGATACCTGACCGGCTCGGTCGATGCCGTCCTGCGCGTCCCCGACGGTGCGGGGCACCGCTATCTGGTGGTGGACTACAAGACCAACTGGCTCGGCGACCCCGAGCGGCCCCTGACGTCCGCCGACTACGACCGGGCGCGGCTGGCCGAGGCGATGCTGCATTCGGATTATCCGCTGCAGGCGCTGCTGTACAGCGTTGTGCTGCATCGGTTTTTGCGGTGGCGGGTCCCCGGCTACGACCCCGCCCGGCATCTCGGCGGTGTCCTCTACCTGTTCGTGCGCGGGATGTGCGGCGCCGGTACACCGGTGATNCGGATCGCCCTGGCCGCACCGACCGGCAAGGCCGCGGCGCGGCTGGCCGAGGCCGTCGCCGCCGAGGTCGGGAACCTGGACGCGGTGGACCGGGAGCGGCTGGCCGGCCTGCACGCGACGACGCTGCACCGGCTGCTGGGCTCCAGGCCGGATACCTCCGTGCGGTTCAGACACAATCGCGGCAATCGGCTGCCGCACGACGTCATCGTCGTCGACGAGACGTCGATGGTGTCGCTGACGATGATGGCGCGGCTGCTGGAGGCGGTGCGGCCGGACACCCGGCTGATCCTGGTGGGCGACCCGGACCAGCTGGCCTCGGTGGAAGCCGGCGCCGTGCTGGCGGATTTGGTGGAAGGGTTGACCGCTCGTCACGACGTGCGGGTCGCCGCCCTGCGCACGCCGCACCGGTTCGGCGAATCGATTGGCGCACTGGCCGAAGCGATCCGCATCGGCGACGCGGACCGCGTGCTGGCCCTGCTGGGCGCCNGCGCTGGTGCGCCGGCACCTGCCGGCCGATGACGCGCTGGCGTCGTATGCCGATCGGCTGGCGGGCCGCGCGCTCGGGGGGCAGCCGTTGCGCGGATACCTGACCGGCTCGGTCGATGCCGTCCTGCGCGTCCCCGACGGTGCGGGGCACCGCTATCTGGTGGTGGACTACAAGACCAACTGGCTCGGCGACCCCGAGCGGCCCCTGACGTCCGCCGACTACGACCGGGCGCGGCTGGCCGAGGCGATGCTGCATTCGGATTATCCGCTGCAGGCGCTGCTGTACAGCGTTGTGCTGCATCGGTTTTTGCGGTGGCGGGTCCCCGGCTACGACCCCGCCCGGCATCTCGGCGGTGTCCTCTACCTGTTCGTGCGCGGGATGTGCGGCGCCGGTACACCGGTGATCGACGGGCACCCGTCGGGGGTGTTCAGCTGGCGGCCGCCCGCGTCGCTGGTTGCCGCGTTGTCGGACCTGCTCGATGACCCGAGGGNGTTGACCGCTCGTCACGACGTGCGGGTCGCCGCCCTGCGCACGCCGCACCGGTTCGGCGAATCGATTGGCGCACTGGCCGAAGCGATCCGCATCGGCGACGCGGACCGCGTGCTGGCCCTGCTGGGCGCCGGCGGTGAGCATATCGAGTGGGTGGACTCCGACGGACCCACCGACCGGCTGCGTGGGGTGTTGACCGGGCACGCGTTGCGGGTGCGGGAGGCCGCGGTGCTCGGCGCCGCCGAGGTGGCCTTGGCGACGCTCGACGAGCACCGCCTGCTGTGCGCGCACCGGCGGGGGCCGTACGGGGTGTCGCAGTGGAACCGGCAGGTGGAGCGCTGGCTCTCCGAGGAGACGGGTCAGCCGGTGTTCTCGGATTGGTATGTCGGTCGGCCGCTGCTGGTGACGGCCAACGACTACGGGCTCAAGGTCTACAACGGTGACACCGGGGTCGTCGTCGCCGGCCTGGACGGATCACAAGACGCCTTGCGGGCGGTGATCGCCGGCGCCACGGAAACCCTGGATTTCGCGACGAGCCGCCTCAGCGATATCGAGACGATGCACGCGATGACGATCCACAAGAGCCAGGGCAGCCAGGCGGCCGAGGTGACGGTCCTTATGCCGCCGGAGGATTCGCGGTTGCTGACCCGCGAGCTGTTCTACACCGCGGTGACCCGGGCCAAGGTGAAGGTGCGGGTGGTCGGCGCGGAGGCGTCGGTGCGCGCCGCGATCGAGCGGCGGGCGGTGCGGGCGAGCGGGCTGCGGCAGCGGTTGCAGTCCGCAGCGGCCGCAACGTGAGTGCGCAACGCCGATCCCACACCGGCCAATGCGGCCACCGGACGTCAGGTTCTCGTGGGAACGAGGATGGCGACATCGCGGTGTAGGTGCGCCAAGCCGCCGTCGAACGTGGCCAACTGCCCGTTGTGGCCTCGCGCGAGCTGGGCAAGGTAGGCATCCGTCACCTGTCGGTGACCGACCACGCCATTAAGGTCCACACCGGCGAAAGAGACACTATCGGGCCAAAACTCGTGGCGATCGGCCTCCGCGACGGCGCTGACCACCGCCCGGGCCAAGGCCGCGGATTGCCCCATCCGCACCAGAAATCGGACAAGGCTTCCCTGGGTGATCGGGCACGTCGCAAATTTGGCCTCCGATGTCGACAGCCACCCCACCGCGGAGTCATGGTGCACATGCTCGGCGACGACCAGTGCGATGAGCATGTTCGCGTCGAGCAGCGCCGTCACTCCTCATCCTCCAACGATCGGACGTCCTCCGATGTGACGACCGTCCCGACACGCACCAGCGGCAACCCGGTCCTGCGGTCTCGGGAGACCGGGGCGGTGCTACCCGCGCCAAGACCGCGTCGCATGAGGTCGGCTACCGTCTCGCTCAGCGTCCGGTGGGTGTCCCGTGCGATCGCGGACGCCTGTTTATGCAGGTCGTCGGGGAGATCGATGGTGGTGCGCACACCCCATCCTATCATCGGTGCATCATGATGCGTTGATGCGCCGGTGGCGGCCACGACGGGTACGGAAGAATCGCGGTCACCATGACCGACGGCGACGGCTCTGCACCGACCTCCCGGCGGCGCCACATCGCGCGGCTCGCGGTGTTCGCCGCCTTCCTGGCCGCGATGTTCTACCTGGTGGCCGTCGCACGGGTCATCGACATCGACGTTGTGCGGCGCGCGGTCGCAGCGACCGGGCCGGCGGCGCCGCTGACCTACGTCGTGGTGTCGGCCGTCCTGGGCGCCCTGTTCGTGCCCGGCTCGATCCTGGCCGCCGGCAGCGGAATGCTGTTCGGTCCCCTGCTGGGCGTGTTCGTGACGCTGGGTGCGACGGTCGGCACCGCGATGGTTGCCAGCCGCGTCGGGCGCCGGGCCGGCCGGGACAGCGCGCGGGCCCTGCTGGGGACGCAACGCGCCGACCGCATCGACGGGCTGGTCCAACAGCGCGGACTGTGGGCGGTCGTGGGGCAGCGGTTCGTCCCCGGCATCTCCGATGCGCTGGCCTCCTATACGTTTGGGGCATTCGGAGTCCCGTTGTGGCAGATGGCCATTGGCTCCCTCATCGGTTCGGCGCCGCGGGCGTTCGCCTACACGGCGCTCGGCGCCTCGATCGGGCATCTGTCGTCGCCGCTGGCGTATGCCGCGATCGCGGTGTGGTGCGTGAGCGCCATCGTCGGCGCGTTCGCGGCGCGGCGCGGATACCGACATTGGCGCGGGCACGCCCGCGGCAGGCGCTGAGTGTTCAGCCCGGTCGTATGCCTAGCGGTTGCGAGTTTTCAAGCCGTTTCTCCAGGCAGCCGCACGCTCGGTGCAGACGCGGCTAGCTCCCGCTGCGCTGCGCGGCCACGAACAGGTTCCCCGGGACCTGGTCCTCGACTTCTTTCGGCGCCCTGCGGCCGTAGCCGGCCATCAGCTCGTCGGACGGCGTCACCGTCACGTCCCAGCCGTGGCGGCGAAACCAGGCGCCGACGTCCTCGCGCTCCTCGAAGTACCACAGCTCGTCGGTGCGGGGGATCTCGCGGCCGGGGTCCACGTTGGCCATCAGTGCACGAATCCGCTCCATCCGCTCGCGCCGCCTGGCGCGAAACCCGGGGTCGAGGAACTTCGGACCCAGCGCCTCCACGGCGACCCGGCTGCCGGGGGCGGTGAGCTGCTGGACGCGTTCGAACAGCAACTCCTGGGCCACGGCGGGCAGGTAGGGCATCAGCCCCTCCGCCGACCAGACGCTGGGCGCCGCCGGGTCAAATCCGGCCCGCCGCAACGCCTCCGGCCAGTCCTGCCGCAGATCGACCGCGACGGCGACCCGGTCGCAGGCGGGCTGGGCGCCGTGCTCGGTCAGCGTCGACAGCTTGAACTGAAGCACCCTGGGCTGGTCGAGTTCGTAGACCGTGGTGCCGTCGGGCCAGGGCAGCCGCCAGGATCGCGCGTCCAGCCCCGCGGCCAGAATCACCGCCTGGCGGATGCCGGCCTTTGCCGCGTCGAGGAAGAACTGGTCGAAAAACGCCGTCCGCGAAGCCATGTAGCCGACCATCGCCTGCATCTGCAGCGGCAGCGCGGGTTCGGCCTCGATGAGCTCGGGAGGCAGCGCGGGAGCGGAGTGCCAGTTCCACACCCCGTCGCCGACCGCGTCGAGGAAGACCTGGGCGAACGGGTCGGAGATCAACGGATTCTCGCCGCGGGTTTCGGCCGCCCGCGCCGAGGCGACGCCCAACGCCGTCGCGCCCACGCTTTCGGTGATCTCCCACGTGTCGTTGTCGGTTCGGGCCACGGTCACTCCTTCTCGGCGGCCACGAAAAGCGTCTTGGGGGCGGCGTCCTCGACGCCCTGCGGGGGCCTGCGGTCGTAACTGGCCATCAACTCCTCGGCCGGCGTCACCGCGACGTCCCACCCGTGCCGGCGCAACCAATCCCCGACGTCCTCGCGCTCCTCGAAGTACCACAGGTCGTGGACGTCGGGGATGTCGCGATCCGGCTGGAGTTTGGCCATCAGGTCGCGCACCCGCTGCATGTCCGCACGCCGCTTTTCGATGGCGGCCTCGTCGAGGAAGTCGGGGCCGGGGGCCTCCACCGCGATCCGGCTGCCCGCGGCACCGAGCGCATCGACGCGCTCGAACAGCAACTCCTGGGCGGCCGCCGGCAGAAACGGCAGCAGACCCTCGGCCGACCAGGCACTCGGCAGCGAGGCGTCAAAACCGGCCTCGCGCAACGCGGCCGGCCAGTCGTGGCGCAGGTCGATCGGGACGTGCACCAGGTTGCACGTCGGCAGCGCGCCGTTGTCCCGCAGCGTCGATGACTTGAATTCCAGCACCCGAGGCTGGTCGAGTTCGTACACCGTCGTGCCGTCGGGCCAGGGCAGCCGCCACGCCCGCGAGTCCAGGCCGGCCGCGAGGATCACCACCTGCGCCGCGCCCGCGCGCGTCGCGTCGAGAAAGAACCGATCGAAAAACGACGTCCGGGCGGCCATGTAGTCGACCATTCCCTGCATCCGCGGCTTGAGGTCGGGTTCGGCCTCGGCGATCTCGGCGGGCAGGTCCGGCGCCGCGAACCAGTTCCACATGCCCTCACCCGCGGCGTCCAGGAAGACCCGCGCGAAAGGATCGCTGATCAGCGGATTTTCGCTCTCGGTCTCCGCAGCGCGGGCCGCCGCGACGCCCAGTGCCGTGGCGCCCACGCTCTCGGTGATCTCCCAGGTGTCGTTGTCGGTTCTGGCCACCTCATGTCCTCCAATTCGCTAGCACGACTACCTACCCGACCGTACGCGCGCCGGATGTGAGCGAGCTGTCCGCCGAGTTCATCCACCCTGGCCCGGAAGTATCCGGTTAAGGTCTCGACATGCGAGTTGACGGGCGCGACATCAGCGTTTCGGGCAACTTGCTGCAACCGCTGACCCGGCGGACCAACGACATCCTGCGACTCGCCGCGTCGGTGGCCTTCTTCGCGATCGTGATCGCGGGTTCGCTCATCACCCGGCCCCAGTGGCTCGCGCTGGAGCGGTCGATATCGGAGATCGTCGGGGTACTGACCCCCACCCAGTCGGATCTCGTGTACCTGGTCTACGGCATCGCGATCCTGGCGCTGCCGTTCGCCATCCTCATCGGTCTGGTCGCCGGGCGGCAATGGAAGCTGCTCGGCGCCTACGCGGCCGCCGGGCTCATCGCGGTCCTTTCGCTCTCCATCGGCGGCAACGGCATCTCGGCGCCGCGCTGGCATTTCGACCTGACGGACCGGCCGCAGACCGCGCTGGCCCAGATCCTCGACGACCCACGCTGGATCGCGATGCTCGCCGCGGTCCTCACCGTGTCGGGTCCCTGGCTGCCCGCGCGCTGGCGGCACTGGTGGTGGACGCTGCTGCTGGCCTTCGTGCCGATCCACCTCTTCGTCAGCGCGATCGTCCCGGCCCGCTCCCTGCTGGGGCTGGCGGTCGGCTGGTTCGTCGGCGCGCTGGTGGTCCTGGTGGTCGGCACTCCCGCCCTCGAGGTGCCGCTGGAAGGCACGGTGCGTGCGCTGGCCAAGCGGGGATGCGTGGTCTCGCGACTGCAAGTGGTGCAGCCCGCCGGCCCCGGCCCACTGGTCCTGTCGGCCACGTGCGGGGACTCCGGCGCGGACTCCGAATCGGCCCTGATCGAGTTGTACGGCCCGCATCAGCGCAGCGGCGGCGCCTTGCTTCAGCTGTGGCGCAAGCTGCGGCTGCGGGCCAGGGAAACCGCGCCGCTGGTGGCGTCCATGCGCCGCGCCGTCGAGCACCGCGCGCTGCTGGCCATCGCCGTCGGCGACGTGGGTCTCGCCAACACGTCGACGATCGCCGTCGCCAGCCTCGACCGGGGCTGGATGATGTATGCGCACAGGCCCGTTCGCGGGATTCCGCTCGACCAATGCGCGAAGACGACCCCCGTTGACCGGGCGTGGAAGTCGCTGCGAGAGCTCAACGACCACCAGATCTCCCACGGAGACCTGCGCGCCCGAGAGATCACGGTCGACGGCGGTACCGTGCTCTTCGGCGGGTTCGGCAACGCCGAGTACGGGGCCACCGAGACCCAGCTCCAATCCGATATCGCGCAACTGCTGGTGACGACGTCGGCGCTGTACGACGCGAAGTCCGCGGTGGCCGCCGCGATCGACGCATTTGGCGAGGACACCGTCCTGGGTGCTTCGCGCCGGCTCACCAAATCGGCGGTGCCCAAATACATCCGGCGGTCGGTCACCAATGCCGGCACCGTGATCTCCGGCGCCCGTGCGGAGGTGAAACGGCAGACCGGTGCGGACCAGATCAAGACCGAAACGATCACCCGGTTCACCCGACGGCAGGTCATTCAGTTGGTGCTGCTCGTCGCGCTGGTCTATGTCGCCTACCCGTTCATCAGCACCGTGCCGACGTTCGTTTCCCAAGTGAGCAAGGCGAACTGGTGGTGGGCGTTGCTGGGCTTGGCGATATCGGCGCTGACATATGTGGGCGCGGCGGCCGCGTTGTGGGCGAGCGCCGACGAGTCCGTGGTCTTCTGGAAGCTGTCAATCGCTCAGGTGGCCAACACCTTTGCCGCAACCACGACGCCGGCCGGCGTCGGAGGACTCGCGCTCAGCACGCGGTACTTGCAGAAGGGCGGAGGGCTGTCCGCGGTGCGCGCCACCACCGCGGTGGCGCTGCAGCAGGCGGTGCAGGTGATCATGCACCTCGTGTTGCTGATCTTGTTCAGCACGGTCGCGGGTGCGTCGATGGACCTCTCGCACTACGTTCCCAGCGCCACGGTGCTGTACCTGATCGCGGGCGTGGCGCTGGGCATCGTCGGTACCTTCCTGCTGGTGCCGAGGCTGCGGCGCTGGCTGGCGACGGATCTGCGCCCGAGGCTGACGGAGGTCACCCGCGACCTGGTCGAGGTTGCCCGGGAACCGAAACGATTGGGGCTGATCGTACTTGGTTGCGCCGGAACGACTCTCGGTGCCGCACTCGCGCTGTGGACCAGCGTGGAAGCCTTCGGCGGAGGCGCGACGTTTGTCACGTGCACCGTTGTGACGATGGTCGGCGGGACGCTCGCGTCGGCGGCCCCGACGCCGGGCGGTGTCGGCGCCGTGGAGGCGGCGCTGATCGGTGGCCTGGCCGCCTTCGGCATACCCGCGGCCACCGGCGTGCCGTCGGTGCTGCTGTATCGCGTGCTCACCTGCTGGCTACCCGTGTTCGTCGGCTGGCCGGTGATGCGATGGTTGACCGAGAACGAGATGATCTGACCGCGCTCACGGTTCCTCGGGCTCGGCCCTGACGACGACGAAAACGACCGACTTTCTTGCGGTTTCACCGACGGTGGTGGTGAGGAACACCGCGTAATACTCCTCGGGCACCGACTGCGCCGCCGTGATCGCGACGTCGACCGAGGCCGATCCGTCGGTGCCGAATTGTCCGGACGCCGGCGCCACCGTGATCCCGGGATCGGAGGAACTACCGGTGATGCCGTAGCCGTCGGCGCCGCCGATCATCCGTTGCGCGTCGAATCTCACGGTTCCGGTGTGCCCCGGTTGAATCCGGAGGATCGGTTGCGGCGCATTGACGGTCACCGCCGAACTTCCCGCACCGAACGACGGCGGCGCGGAGGACTCGGCGGTGCCCCAGACCTTGTTGGGGTAGGCGGCGAGGGAGAACGCGACCTCGCCGCCGGTGCGGATGATCGACTGCGGCAGCCAGGTGCGATCGGTGGCCCGCCCGTCGACGCTCAGACCGCCGACGTACTTCAGGTGGCGGGGCCCCGACGCGCCCGGGGCGGACATCCGAATGGATTTCCCTCCGGGAAGGCCGATGACGATCCGATCGAACAGCGGCGCGGACACCGTCAGGATCGGCGTTCCCGGCGTGCTGGGGTACAGACCCAGGGCGGCCCAGACGTACCAGCTGGACATCGCCCCGAGGTCGTCGTTGCCCGGCTCGCCGTCGGGCTTCGGTCCGAACAGCCCGCGCACCCGGTCGACGGTGAGCTGGGTCTTCCACGGCTGGCCGATGTAGTTGTACAGCCAGGGCACCTCGAATCCCGGTTCGTTGCCGGCCCAGAGGTAGGGCGCGTCGGGGCCGACGTTGAGCTTTGTGGTGAAACGGTCGAGCCGGTCGGCCACTGCTGCGCGGCCGCCGAGCGCGGTCACCAGGCCGGCGACGTTATGCGGCACCCACCACACGTATTGCTCGGCGTTTCCCTCGTCGTATCCGTCCTGGCCGAAAAGCGAAGGGGACAAGAAGAACCCGGGTCCCTCGCGGAAGAAGCCCATCGCGCCGCGCGGCGCGACGAAATCGGTGCTGGGATTGAACAGGTTCTGCCAATACTGCGCCCGAGTCTGGAATCTGGCCGCGGTCGCGGCGTCGCCGAGCGCGTCGGCGAAGCGGGAAATCGCGAAGTCGTCGACCGACCACTCCAGCGTGATCGACGCGTCGACGATCTTGTCGCCGCTGCGGAAGTCCGGCGTGTGCGGCGCGTACCCCAGCGCCAGGTAGGTGGCGATGCCGGGCCGCTCCACGTAGCCGCCCCGGCCGACCCCGCCCTTGGTCGCCCCGTCGATCATGTAGCGCAGCGCCGTCTGGACGTCAAAGTCCTTGCCCCCGTAAGCGTAGAGGTTCACGATGAGCGGCACGACGCTGTCGCCGCTCATCTCGCCGGTCGCCGAATTGGCCAGCGCCCACCGGGGAAACGAACCGCTCTGCTCGGCGTCGTTCACCAGCGACTGCGCCATGTCGCCGGCCCGCTTGGGAAAGAGCAGTCCCTGCAGGGCGGCCAGGCTCCGGTAGGTGTCCCAGTCCGAGAAGTTCGCATACTGGGTGCGCCCCTGTTCCACCCTGTGGATCACGCCATCGAATCCGATGTAGCGCCCGTCGGCGTCGTTGAAAGTGTTGGGGTGCAGCAGCGAGTGGTACAGCGACGTGTAGAAGGTATCCACGTTGCCGACGTTGCGGCCCGCCACCGCGATACACGACAACGTGGCGTTCCACTCGGCTGCCGCGGCGGCGCGCACGGCGTCGAAACTCATCCCGCCCTCGGCCTCCAGGTTCGCGCGCGCCCCGTCGATGCCGACGTAGGAGATCGCGGTCCGGACCTCGACCGCCGAGCCGGCCGGGAACTCCACGTACCCCCCGCTGTAGGGCGACGCCGCGCCGCGCGCGCCGGGGTACACCGAATAGCCGTCCCAGGAGCCGTAGGACGTGAACGGCCGGCTGAACTTCATCGCGAAGTACACCGTGTAGGTGTTCGGTTTGTCGCAGAATCCGCCGCTGGTCGCCCATCCGGTGATCGTGGTGGTGTCCTCGATCTGGATGCTCGCGCGCGAATTTCCGGCCAGCGAAGCGCCGGAACGGACGTGTAGCACGGCGGGCCGACCGTTGTGCGGGTAGCGGAACCGGCCGACGCCGGTGCGGGTGGTCGCGGTGAGTTCCGCGGTCACGCCGGTGTGCGGAAACCGCACGGTGTAGAAGCCCGGCGCGCCCCGCTCGCTGTCGTCGTGCGCGATCTCTTCCCAGGCGTTCCATGGCTGCGCTCCGATCGGCGTGGTGGTCGGCAGCATCGAGATGTCGCCGAACGCGGCGCAGCCCACCGAGGCGTGGGTCATGCTGAAGCCGGTCGAGCGAGGGTTGTCGTAGTTGTAGCCGGCGTAGTTGCCGACGGTGTCGGGCGAGTACTGCACCATCCCGAACGGCACCGTGGCGCCGGGGAAGTTGTTGATCTCCCCCACCGTCTCGCCGCCCGTGCCGGTCCCGATGAGGGTGTCGACGTGGGCGACGGGGTTGGTGACCAGCTGCGGCTCTCCGTCGTAGGCAATCGGCGGGGCCGCCGCGATGAAGGTCAGCAAGACGGCAGTCGCAGCGAGCAGCGCGATGAGGGCCCTACGGAGGGCACGTGACCGCATAGGTGTCTCTTACTGCATCACCGCCTCGCTGCGGTGCGTTTCGGGCGTGCCGGAAGGTCCCAATTTTTGCCAGCAACTTTTTAGCCCCGACTTCGGCTAGTCTCATTCCGCGCGGCTGGCGCTGGTGCCGGCCCAAAAATCGGGAGATTTGATCGATGAAACAGTTGACCGCAGCAACCTTTACTGTGGCACTGAGTGTCGCGCTCGTGGCATGCGGCTCTAGCAACAAGGCGTCGACCTCGACATCGACGTCCACGTCGACCTCGACCACAACTTCGAAAACCTCCGCGACGCCGAGCGCGCAGGGCGGCCCGACCATCGCCGACTACGTCCGCGACAACCACATCACGGAGACTCCCATCCACCACGGCGATCCCGGCCCCAACGTCGATCTGCCGGTGCCCGCGGGTTGGCAGGTCAACCAGAACTCCGGCACGTCCTACGGCGGCATCGTCCTGTCGCAGCCGGCGAACCCATCCGATCCACCCACCGTCTCGGCGCTCTACTCGAAACTCACCGGTGACGTCGACCCGGCGAAGATCATCCAGTACGCCCCCAACGAGCTGCTCGGCCTCCCCGGCTACCAGGGCAGCGGGAACGGCAAGGCTTCCACGCTCGCCGGATTCCAGGCCTGGCAGCTCGGCGGCACCTACCAACGGGACGGCAAAACGCGAGCCGTCGCCCAGAAGACGGTGGTGATTCCCAGCCAGGGTGCGGTGTACGTGCTGCAGCTCAACGCCGACGCGCTCGAAAGCGACCAGGGTCCGTTGATGGACGCCACCAACATCATCGACGACCAAACGACCATCACCCCCTGACCACCGACCGCCTTGCGGGGCGTCGCGGCTGTGAATCGCTGCGCCGCGGCGCCCCGTTGGCCTTACGGTGTTGACATGGCAGAACAGTCGCATGCGATAGACGCCGGGCACCCCCCGTCGGCACTACTGCGTCTCGTCAACCCCGTCCTGGGTTTCCTGCTGCGCACCCCGCTTGCCGGGCCCGCACGCAAGCAGCTGATGGTGTTGAGCTTCACCGGCCGCAAGACGGGGCGGCCGTACACGATTCCCTTGAGCGCTCACCTGATCGACGGCGAGCTTTATGCGCTGACGGGCGCCTCGTGGAAGCAGAACTTCCGCAACGGCGCGCCGGCGCAGGTGGTCTACGACGGCAAGACGACGGCCATGCGCGGCGAGCTCATCCGCGACCGCGAAACCGTCTCCGGCCTATACCACCGCTGCGCCGAGTCCTATGGAGTGCAGCGCGCACAGCGCATGATCGGATTGAAATTTCGCGACCCGCGCGTACCGACCCGCGAGGAGTTCGCGGAGGCCGTCGACCGGATGCACCTTGCGGCGGTCCGGCTGACTCCGGGTGGCTAGCGCCTCGGCGCGCGCACGCGTGCGCTGAGCAACGCGCCGGCGACCCGGGGAAATTGCCGACTCAGCCGGGGCCGGCGCCGGCGGCGGCGCGGGTTCGGGTGATGACCGGCCGCGGATGCCCCGCGCTCAGCAGTGTCCGTCGCAGCGTCTGCGCGACGGCGTCCGCCCGGGTGTCCGGCACGAGCGCAATGACACAGCCGCCGAATCCGCCGCCGGTCATCCGGGCGCCGAAAGCTCCCGCCCGTACCGCGGTGTCGGCGATCAGGTCGATATGTTCGGTGGTGATATCGAAGTCGTCGCGCATGGAGACGTGGGAGGCGGTCAGGATCCGGCCGGCTTCAACGAAGTCCGAATCACCGATTGCCGCAACGAAATCCAGTACCCTGCCGTTCTCGTTCAGGACATGGCGGGCGCGGCGGGCATCGATCGGGTTGTGGATCGCGTCCAACTCCGCGCGCCCGCGATCCCAGACATCACGCAACGATGACGCCCCGAGGGCGGCGGCGGCTCGCTCGCACGACGCGCGCCGGGCCGCGTACTCGCCGCCGGCGTGGCGGTGGCGCGCCCGCGAGTCGACCAACAGCAGCACCACACCGTGCGCGTCGGGATCGAAGGCCACCGGCGCGACGGTGACGTCGCGAAAGTCGATCAGCAGCGCGGTCGAGGGCTCCCCGAACAGCGAGGCCAGCTGGTCAAGCAAACCCGTTGGGGCGCCGACATACTCGTTCTCGGCTCGCTGGGCCAGCCGTGCCTGCTCGATGCGGCCCATCTCGATGCCGGCGGCCGAGGCGATCGCGCCCAGCACCGCGCACTCCAGCGCCGCCGAGGACGACAGCCCGGACCCCATCTCCACGTCGCTGGTGATCGACATCGCGCCGCCCGGCACCGGGTGACCCGCCTGGCGCAGCGCCCACACCACCCCGGCCACGTAGGCGGCCCAGTCGGTCACCTGACCGGGAACGGTGGCCAGTGGAAACCGCACCGCGCCGTCCGCGCGCTGGCTGGCCACGGTGATGGTGTCGCCGCCGTCGGGGGTGAAGGTCACCACGGTGCGCTGCGGCAGCGCGATCGGCAGCGCGAACCCGAGGTTGTAGTCGGTGTGCTCACCGATCAGGTTGACCCGCCCGGGCGCGGCGTAGCGGACCGTCATCACAGTTCCCGCAACCGCTGCGCCACGGCTTCGGGGGTGACGTCGCTGATGAACGCGTCCATCGCCGATTCGGAGGCCGCCAGGTACTTGAGCTTGGTCGCGCTGCGCCGGATCGACATCAACTCGATGTGGAAGTAGCCGTCGTCCTGGCCCTCGGTATCGGTGAACTGGTGCAGCGCCGAAATGTATGGCAGCGGGCCCGAATACATCCGGTCGAACCGCCCGAGCACGTCGAGGTACACCCGCACCAACCCGTCCAGCTCGTCGTCGTCGAGTTCAACGAGGTTGTGCACGAACCTGTTCGGGTAGATGTGCACCTCGACCGGCCAGCGGGCGGCGAACGGCACGAACGCCGTGAACAGCTCGGTGCGCGCGACGATGCGAGCGCCGTCGGCGACCTCGCGCGCCAGCAGGTCGGCAAACAGGTTGCCGCCGTGGCGCATTCGGTGTTCGCGGGCCCGGGCCAGCAGGGTCGCCGTGCGCGGCGTCAGGAACGGGTAGCCGTAGATCTGACCGTGCGGATGGGTCAGCGTCACCCCGATCTCCTCGCCGCGGTTTTCGAAGCAGAACACCTGCTCGACACCCGGGGTGGCCATCAGCTCGGCGGTGCGGTGCCGCCAGGCCTCGACGACCAGCCGGGCATGCGCCGGTTGCAACGCCGCGAACGACCCGGCGTGGTCGCTGGAAAAACAGATCACTTCGCAGCGGCCACGCGCGGGCGCGGACACGAACCCGGCATCGGCGGGCACGGACACCGGCTGACCGGCGTCCGAGAGGCTGGGGAACCGGTTTTCGAACACGACGACGTCGTAATCCGGGGCCGGCACCTCACTGGTCAGGCCGGTCGGGCCGGGACACAGGGGGCACTGGTCGGCGGGGGGCTTGTAGGTGCGGTCCTGGCGCAGCGCCGCGACGATCACCCACTGCCCCGTCGACCGGTCGAAACGCAACTGCGACTGGTCCGGGTCACGCTGCGGCAACGGCCTGCGGTCTTCGACCGGCGCCGGGCGGTGGCCCGGCAGCGCGAAAAACAGGAGGTCACGGCCGTCGGCCAGCTTTGCCCGCGTCGGCGCTGTCACGAGGTCGAACACTAGCTTGGCCGGTGCGGCGCGGTTCGGGTAACCATGGGGTGTCCCGCAGACGAGAGGTCAGGAGATCACCGTTCTTTACGAAAGAGCCCGAAACTGGTGGATCGGGTCGGATCCCGGCCTGCTGCGGCTCCGGATGGCGACGCGGACGACGGCCGCGCTGGGTTGTTCGCTGCTGATCATGTACCTGGTGACCAGGGCGGCGGGGCAGCCCCTGACGGTCGCCCTGCTCGGCGTCGTCATCACCATGGTCGCGTCGCGATCGGTCAACGAGCCGGACCTCCGCCAGCAGCGCATCACCATGGCGCTGCTGCCGCTGCCCGCCGCGCTGTCCATCACCGCCGCCGCGCTGCTCGCTCCGTACGCCGTCGCCAGCGACGTCGCCTTCGTCGCCATCGTCTTCACCGCGGTGTACGTCCGCCGCTTCGGCGCCCGCGGCAGGGCGCTGGGCATGGTCGCGTTCATGTCCTATTTCTTCACTTTGTATCTGCGAGCGCGGATTTCGGAGTTGCCCTGGTTGATCGGGGCGGTGGTGGTCGGAACGCTGTGCACGTTCGTGATGAGTACCTACGTCTTGCCGGACCGGCCGGAACGCGTGCTGCGGGCCACCGTTCGGGCGCTGCGGGCCCGGATGGCCATCGTCGTCGACACCACCGCCGAGGCGGTGGGTACCGGCCGCCTCGACGAACGGCGTCGCCGCCGCATGCGTGCCCGCACCGTCCGGCTCAACGAGACCGCCCTGATGGTGCAGGGTCAGATCGAGGACCAGGCCGACCCCGCCATGCTGTGGGCCGGGGTCAGCAGCGAACAGCTGGCCCCCTGGCTGTTCGACGCCGAGCTGGCCATCGAATGGGTCGCCACCGCGGGCCGGCGCGCGGCCGCGCTGTCCGCCGACTTGCCGCCGGCCACCCGCGCCGAAC
>NZ_LT546236.1:55797-66524 GCF_900078675.2 Mycobacterium interjectum | reverse complement strand
GGACGACGAGAGCGTGCCGCCCCCCGCGCCGGAAGCTGCGGCCCCGGACGACGCCGCCGAGGAGGGGCTGCGGCCGACCACCCGCCAAGCCATCCAGGTGACCGTCGCCGCGTCGCTGGCCATCGTCACCGGTGAGCTGGTGTCGCCGGCGCGCTGGTATTGGGCGGTGATTGCGGCGTTCGTGATCTTCGCGGGCACGAACTCCTGGGGTGAAACCCTGACCAAGGGTTGGCAGCGGCTGCTGGGCACCATCCTGGGCGTGCCCTGCGGGGTGCTGGTGGCCACGCTGTTCGCCGGGGACACGAGCGCCGCGCTGATCGCGATCTTCGTGTGCCTGTTCTGCGCCTTCTATTTCATGAGCGTCACCTACAGCCTGATGACGTTCTGGATCACCACGATGCTGGCGCTGCTGTACGGGCTGCTGGGCCAATTCTCGTTCGGCGTGCTGATGCTGCGCATCGAGGAAACCGCGATCGGTGCCGTCATCGGTGTGACCGTGGCAATCCTGGTGCTGCCGACCAACACTCGGACCACCATCCGGAACGACACCCGCACCTTCCTGACGGCACTGTCGGCGCTGATCGAGGTCTCCACGGCCACCATGTTCGGTGAGGAGGAGACCGCGAGCCCGACCGAGCAGGCCCGCCAGCTCGACCGGACGCTGCAGCAGTTCCGGATCAGCGCCAAGCCGCTGTTGGCCGGGGTCGCCGGGCTCGCCGGGCGGCGCAGCATCCGGCGCGGCCTGCGGATCTTCGCCGCGTGCGATCGGTACGGGAGAAGCTTGGCGCGCAGCGCCGAGCAGTACCAGGACGCGGCCGGCTCCTCGCCCGAGCTGGCCGACGCGTTCATGTCGGCCGCCGCGCAGACGCAGCGGAACATCGATGCGCTGGTTGCGGCCATCGGCGGTGCACACGCGCCGACGATCGTGCCGGTGACCGACGACCTCGACACCGCCGAGACCCTGGCCCGGCAGCAGGACGGCGGGGGCGCACCGCGGCCCGATACCCGGCGGTTTCTCACCGCGGTGCACGCGCTTCGCCAGATCGAGCGCGCGATCACCACTGCGGCCACCAACCTGGGCGCCCGCGACAACCCGAACGTGCCGAGCCCGGTCGCGAGTTGAACCTCACGACGCGGCCCGCATTTTCCCGAGGACGTCGGCCAGCCGGACGACCGCCAGCGTCAGCATCCCCTGCACCTCAGGCTTTTGGTCGGGGGGAAGGTTGTTGACGTCATTTTGAACGGTGGTGGCCTGCTGCTGCAGCGCCGTTAGCCGCTGGTTTCGCTGCGCGGGGTCGAGACCGTTCCATTGGTCGTCCAGTTCGGAGGTCTGCCGCAGCAACTCTTGCACCTCCGACCTGGCGTCGGTGGGCGCGCCGGGCGGTGGCTGCAGGGGATGGAAGTGGCTCAACGCGGGCTGCGCGGTCACCTCGGCGTGGCCGGGAGTCCCGGTCAGGATCGCGGCACCCAACAGGCCTGCCGCGATGATTGCCGTGATTCTCGTTCGAACGCATCGCATTTGGTGTTCTCCGTGCTAGGGCGCGAACGCGCAGACGAATCCGAGCACTCGTTCGCATTCCTCCCGCGTACGGAAGGCGGGCGGTGGTGGCGGCGGCGGGGGTCCCTCGACGATGTTGTCGGGGCAACCGCCGTAATAGCCGGGCGGACACTGCTCGTGGTAGACGTCGCACACGTTCAAGTCCCACCCCGTGGCCCTCAGCCCCGGCCACACGTAATCGCCCGGACACCAGCGCATCCCGGGGCCGTGGTAGCACCCCGTTCGTGACGAGCAGTGGTCATCGTCCGCGCGGGCGGTCGCGGTGACCGGCCCCGCACCCACCGCCGCAACCCCGCCCGCAAGAACGGCGCCCGCGACGACCCACTTCGGGGCATCGGTCGTGTACATGCGCTCACGTTGCCGCACGCCGCTTGCCGGATGTTCGCCGATTTCTTGCGAAATTCTTGCGTTCTCCCAGGTGCCGGCGCGGCTAACATCTGCCCATGGGCACTCCGAAGCTCCCGCCGGGATTCGATTTCACCGACCCCGACATCTACGCCGACCGGCTTCCGGTGCGGGAGCTGGCCGAGCTGCGCGCGACGGCACCGATCTGGTGGAACGACCAGCCGCCCGGTCAGGGCGGATTCGGCGACGGCGGCTACTGGGTGGTGACCAAGCACCGCGACATCCGCGAGGTCTCGCTGCGCAGCGACGTCTTCTCGTCGGCCGAGAAGTCGATCGTGCCGCGCTATCGGGAAGAGGTGGCGGCCGGGCAGATCGAGGCGGGCCGCGCGTCGATGATCATGATGGACGATCCCGAACACAGCCGGCTGCGCAAGATCGTCTCGCGCGCCTTCGCACCGCGCGCGATCGAGCGGCTGCGCGCCGACCTCGGCGAGCGCGCGGGGCGCATCGCCGCCGAGGCCGCGGCGGCCGGATCGGGCGACTTCGTCCGCCAGGTGGCCTGCGAGCTGCCCCTGCATGCCATCGCACGCCTGCTCGGGGTGCCCGAAGAGGACCACGAGAAGCTGTTCGACTGGTCCAACAAGATGATCGGCGGCGACGACCCGGAGTTCGCCGAATCCGACTCCCTGACGGCCGCCGGCGAGTTGATGTGGTACGCAACGCAATTGGCGGCCCGCAAGGCCGAGGACCCTGGCGATGACATCGTCACGACGCTCGTCCAGGCCGACGCCGACGGCCAGCGCCTGTCCGACGCCGAGTTCGGCATGTTCGTGGTCACGCTGGGCATCGCCGGCAACGAGACGACGCGCAACTCCATCACGCAGGGCATGATGGCCTTCGCCGACCACCCCGATCAGTGGGAGCTGTACAAGGCACAACGGCCCAAGACCGCGGCCGACGAGATCATCCGCTGGGCCACCCCGATCACGGCGTTTCAGCGCACAGCGCTGGCGGACACCGAGCTCGGCGGCGTGCCGATCGGCAAGGGCCAGCGGGTGGTGCTGTTCTACCGCTCGGCCAACTTCGACGAAGAAGTCTTCGACGACCCGTACACGTTCAACGTCTTGCGCAGCCCCAACCCGCACCTCGGGTTCGGTGGCACCGGCGCCCACTACTGCATCGGCGCCAACCTGGCGCGCCTGACGATCGACGTGATGTTCAACGCGATCGCCGACCACCTGCCCGATTTGGCCCCGACCGGGAAACCCGAGCGGCTGCGATCGTCGTTCATCAACGGCATCAAGCACTGGCAGGTCGACTACCAGGGCGGCTGCCCCGCACCGAGCTGCGTCACCTGAAGGATGTCATCGAAAATCCGCGGCAGCACCCCGAAACCCCCTATCCGGGGCAGCAAAGCCGTTCCAGCACTTCGCATTCCGAGCCAGGACCGCCGGCGCAGTCGTCCTTCGCGGTCTCGATCAGCCCTGCGATGCCGCGTTCGAGTGCGTGCATCTCCTCGAGCTTCGCCCGTAGCGCCGCCAGGTGGGTCTCGGCCAAGCAGCGGGCCTCGAGGCAGGAGCGGTCGTCGTCCTGAGTCAACTCGACGAGGCTTCGGACCTGCTCGACCGGGAAACCGAAGTCACGACAGCGCCGAATGAACGTCAGCCGTCGCACGTCGTCGCCGTCGTACCGACGCTGACCGCCCACCCGCCTCGGGCTGGGCAGCAGACCGATCTCCTCGTAGTACCGGATCGTCGGCGCGGTGGTTCGGGTCATCTCGGCGAGATCGCCGATCTTGAGAGCCATAACCCCATGGTCCCGCTCTCGCCCTTGACCCTCAACCCACTTGAAGGACGACGCTGGAGGCATGACCGCAGCTGACGAACCGGTGGAGCTCGCCTGCACGCTCACGGCGGACGAACACGCCGCCCGGATCGCGTGGATTCAAGAACTCAATGCGACCGCGCTGATCGGCTACCACCGCGACGGCCACCGAATACGACTGGAGTACCGCCCGGAGGCGGCCGCCCAGGCGCGCGAATTCGTTCGCGGTGAACGGCGATGCTGCCCCTTCCTGCGTTTCGCCAGCGAGGAGCACCCGGACGCGTTCGTCGTAACCATCGACGCCCCGCCCGAATTGGACACCGTTGCCGACGAGCTGTTCGCAGGCTACGTGCGAGGGGAGAAGCGATGATCGAAGTCATGCCCTGCAGCGCCGGGGACGTGCTGGGCCTGCGCGCGACGGGCAAACTCACCGTGGGCGACTACCGCGAGGCGCTGGCGCCCGCGGTGCAAACCCTGCTTGGCCGTTTCGACACGCTGAAGGTGCTGTTCCTGCTGGACGAGCCCTTCCGTGGCTGGGGCCCGCGCGCCGCCTGGGCCAATACGGTCTTTGACGTCAAGCACCGCAACCACTTCGACAAGGTCGCCGTGGTCGGCGCGCCACGGTGGGAGCAATGGTGCGTCAACGTCGCCGCGTCGCTGCTGATGAGCGGTGAGTTGCGAACCTATGACCGCGAACGGCTGGACGCCGCCTGGCAGTGGGTGCGAACGTAGAGCCACCATGAGGATTGCCATCAGCGGTGCCGGCGTGGCGGGGGCGGCGCTTGCCCACTGGCTGCATCGCACGGGCCACACTCCGACGGTGATCGAGCAGGCACCCAGATTCCGCACCGGCGGCTACATGATCGACTTCTGGGGCGTCGGCTACCAGGTGGCCAAACGCATGGGCATCGAAGACCAGGTCCGCGCCGCCGGATACGAGATCCAGCGGCTGCACTCCGTCGGCTCCCGCGGCGAGGTCAAGGCGGACGTGGACGTCAAGGTCTTTCGCCGCATGCTCGGCCACGACTTCACCAGCCTGCCCCGCGGCGACCTGGCCGCCGCGATCTACGCCACCATCGAGGACAAGGTCGAAACGATCTTCGGTGACAGCATCGCCGCCCTCGACGAGCACGACGACGGTGTCCGGCTCGCCTTCGAGAGGGGCGCGCCGCGCGATTTCGACTTGGTCATCGGCGCCGACGGGCTGCACTCGAACGTGCGGCGGCTCGCCTTCGGGCCGGAGCGGGATTACGAGCACTACCTCGGCTGCAAGGTCGCGGCGTGCGTGGTCGACGGCTACCGGCCCCGCGACGAGTTGGTCTACGTCATGTACGCCACCCCCGGGCACCAACTGTCACGTTGCGCCCTGCGCGACGACCGCACCATGTTCCTGTTCATCTTTCGCGCGCCGAGCGACGGCACCGCCGCGGCGCCAAAAGACCAGCTGCGCAACGAGTTCCGTGACGTCGGCTGGGAAAGCCGGGAGATCCTGGCCACACTCGACGGTGTCCAAGACCTGTACTTCGACGTTGTCAGCCAGATCCGCATGGAGCGCTGGTCACGTGGCCGGACGCTGCTGATCGGCGATGCGGCCGCGTGCATTTCGCTGCTGGGCGGCGAGGGCACCGGTCTGGCGATCACTGAGGCCTACGTGCTGGCCGGCGAACTGGCGCGGGCCGGCGCCGACCACCGCCGGGCCTTCGATGCCTACGAGGCGCGCCTGCGTCCCTTCATCAAGGCCAAGCAATCCGGTGCGGAGAAAAACATTCCGTTCTTCGCGACGAGGACCCGCTTGGGCCTGTGGTTCCGCATCGTCGCGATGCGCACCATGAACTTCGCTCCCCTGGCAAGGCTTTTCGCCAGCACCGTAATCGACGACTTCGGCCTCCCCGACTACGGTATATAACCGGGGTGCTGTTCTTTGCATCCCGGCGTCGGACAAGACTGAGGGCATGACCGAACCAGGCGCTGCCCGTGTGGCGGTCTACCTCGACTTCGACAACATCGTGATCTCGCGGTACGACCAGGTGAACGGGCGTAACTCGTTCCAGCGGGACAAGGCCGGCGGACTCGAGAAGTTCCCCGAGCGGCGGGCGCGGGCCACCGTCGACGTCGGCGCGATCATCGACTTCGCGTCGTCGTTCGGGACGCTGGTGCTCACCCGCGCCTACGCCGACTGGTCGGCGGACGTCAACGCCGGGTATCGCGGACAGCTGGTGGCCCGCGCGGTCGACCTGGTGCAGCTGTTCCCGGCGGCGGCCTACGGCAAGAATGGCGCCGACATCCGGCTGGCCGTCGACGCGGTCGAGGACATGTTTCGGCTGCCCGATCTGACCCACGTGGTGATCGTGGCGGGCGACTCGGACTACATCCCGCTGGCGCAGCGCTGCAAGAGGCTCGGACGGTACGTCGTCGGCATCGGGGTGGCCGGCTCGTCGAGCCGGGCGCTGGCGGCCGCCTGCGACGAGTTCGTCATCTACGACGCGCTGCCGGGGGTCCCGGTGCTCGAGCCCGAACCCGGGGCCGCCGACGCCGACGCCGAGGCAGGCAAGCCGAAGAGACGCACCGCACGATCCAGGCCGGAAGCGCGCGAGGAGCCGGAGGAGCCGCCCGACCCGCAGGTCACCGCGACCGCGCTGCTGACGCGCGCGCTGCAGATCGGTCTCGAGAAGGACGACGTCGAGTGGCTGCACAACTCGGCGGTGAAGGCGCAAATGAAGCGGATGGACCCGTCGTTCAGCGAGAAGTCTTTGGGTTTCAAGTCATTCAGCGATTTCCTGCGGTCGCGGTCGGACGTCGTCGAATTGGACGAGAGCTCGACGACCCGGATGGTGCGGCTGCGCGGAGCGGACTGAGCGCCTCCCCTACGCTGGCGACCGTGACACAGGAAGTCCTCCGGCCGGGGCGCTCGCGGCCCGCCTGGCTCACCCGTAACGTTCGGGTGCTGTCCGGGGTCTCGTTCCTGCAGGACACCGCCAGTGAGCTGTTGTATCCGCTGTTGCCGATCTACCTCACGGCCGTGCTGGGTGCGCCCGCGTCAGTGGTGGGAGCGGTCGAGGGCGTGGCCGAGGGCGCGGCCTCGCTGGCGAAGCTCGCCTCGGGCCCGCTGGGTGACCGATTCCAGCGGCGCCCGTTGATCGCCGCCGGTTACGGCATGGCGGCGCTCGGCAAGGTGATCATCGCGGTGGCCGCGGCGTGGCCGGGCGTGCTTGCGGGCCGCGTTGTGGACCGGCTCGGCAAGGGCATCCGGGACGCGCCGCGCGACGCGCTGCTGGTCGACGATGTGGACGAGGCTGTGCGCGGCCGGGCTTTCGGCTTCCACCGCGCGATGGACACCTTGGGCGCCGTCGTCGGTCCGCTGCTGGGGCTGGCGGGCTACGAGCTGCTCGACCACCGAATCCCGCCGCTGCTGTATGTCGCGATCGTGCCGGCAGTGCTGAGCGTGGCACTGGTCTTTCTGGTGCGCGAGCGCGGCCGTCACGGCCCGCGGCCGCAGCGGCAGTCCCTGTGGGCCGGCGTGCGCGCGTTGCCGCGGCCGTACTGGCGGGTGACCGCACTGCTCGTGGCCTTCAGCGTGGTGAATTTTCC
This sequence comes from Mycobacterium interjectum, assembly GCF_900078675.2. Classification (GTDB taxonomy): domain Bacteria; phylum Actinomycetota; class Actinomycetes; order Mycobacteriales; family Mycobacteriaceae; genus Mycobacterium; species Mycobacterium interjectum. The sequence continues at coordinate 59,209 of NZ_LT546236.1, read as the reverse complement.
GGACGCGCTGTTGCTGTTGCGGCTCAACGAGATTGGCTTCTCGGTCGCTCAGGTGATTCTCGCGTACGTCGGATACAACGCGGTGTACGCCCTGGCCAGCTACCCGGCCGGGTCGCTCGCCGACCGCGTCGGCCGACCGGCCTTGTTCGGGCTCGGTCTGGCGTTCTTCGCGATCGGCTACACCGGGCTGGGGCTGACCACCGACCTCGTGACGGCATGGCTGCTGATTGGGGCGTACGGTTTGTTCACCGGGTGCACCGACGGCGTCGGGAAGGCCTGGATTTCCGGGCTGGTCGGCCAGGAGCGTCAGGCCAGCGCGCAGGGCGTTTTCCAGGCCGGCACCGGGATGGCCGTCCTGGTGGCGGGGTTGTGGGCGGGCTTGTCGTGGGGTCCGAACGGCCAACTGCCGCTGCTCGTTTCGGGAATCACCGGCGGCGTGTTCGCGGTCGTGCTGATCGGCTCACTGCTGGTCCGCGGTGTTCGACGCGGCTAACCGCCCGCGGCCCCCCGGTGGCCCGTTGTCGCAGTTGCGACGTCCCTCATCGCCGCCACGGTGATGCGCGCGCCGCGGCGCGGCACCAGGATGACGTGCTTGAGCTGCTGCCGTTCGCCGGTCGCGGTGGTGGTGCTCAGCTCGACCCGGCGCAGGATCTCGCGCAACACCACGCGCATCTCGACCATGGCGAACCCGGCCCCGAGGCAGCGTCGGTTGCCGCCGCCGAACGGAAACCACGTCGCCGGGCCCAGCGTGGCGCCCACCATCCGATCCGGGTCGAATCGGCCGGCATCCGGGTACACGGCGTCGCTACCGTGCACGAGCACCATCCCGGGCGCCACCAAGACCCCGGCCGGCAGGCGGTAGCCGGCCAGCTCGATGGGCTCGGTGAGCACGCGGCCCACGTCGAACACCGGCGGCCGGACCCGCAACGTCTCCTTCGCCACCGCGTCGAGATATTCGTCGCCGGCCGGGTCGCCCGCCGCACTGGTTTCGGCCGCCCGCACCGCCTTGGCCAGCGCGTCCGGGTGGCGGGTCAGCCGTTCAAGCGCCCAGGACAGTCCGGTGGCGGTGGTGTCGTGCCCGGCCACCAACAGCGTGATGAGCTGATCGCGCAGTTCGCGGTCGGTCATTTGGCCGTCGCGCACCAGCATCGCCAGCACGGCGGTGCTGGTGGCCAGATTTGGGTCGGCACGACGGTCGGCGATTTCGGCGTAGAGCAGGCGGTCCGCCGCCGCGATTCGACGGCGCAGTCCCCGCCACGGCCAGTGGCGCAGCAGCTTCGGGTTCACCAGCGCGGCCGTCGCCCACGGACCGACCTTGAGCAGTCGCGGCATGACCTCACGCAGCGCGGCGAGCCGGGCCGGGTCCGTGGCGCCGATGACCGTCCGCAGAATCACCTCGAGCGTGATTTCGGACATCTTGGGCAGCGCCGCGAAGCCTCTGCCCACCGGCCACCCGGCGATGTTCTCCGCGGCGATCTCGGCCATCAGCGCGGCTTGGCGCGCGACCGCCTCGCGATGGAAGGGCGCCGACATCAGGCGACGCCGTTCGGCATGCGCGCCGTCGTCGATCACCAATATCGAGGTGTCGCCGAGCAACCCGCTCAATAGCGAATTTGCTTCGCCGGCATGGAAAATTCGCGGGTCACCGGCGAATACCTTCTTGATGTCGGTGGGATCGGCCAAATACACCAGGGTGCCGATCGACGCGATCCGGAGCGTGAAAATGCGGCCATATCGGCGTGCACAGGCGGCCACGAAGCGCGGCCCCCCTCGCAGGCTCAACGCCGCCTGCATCCACCCGGGAAGCCGGGGCCCGGGCGGAAGCGCGGTGGGCGTGGCTGTGGCCTGCAAACGTTCGATGCCCCAATTCTACGGCCGGACGCGCTCGGGCCGAGTCCTGCGCGCGTTGGTCGATGCGATGGCCGCAGCAACGAGCCACCCGCAAGACCGTCCACTGAGCGGCTACACATTTTCTCGTACGTGTATGGCGACAACGCGCGGCGGCCCCGACATCGTTGACAGTCACCGAGCCTGGCCATACGGTGTGTGAAAATTGCCGCGAGGAGACCGTCATGACCGTCGGTGCCGCTCCCACAAGCGTTTTCGATGCCGATCTGCCGACGCTGGAGTACGCCGCCGAGGAAACCCCCGCCGAGGTCTATCCCCGGTTGCAAGCGGCGCAACGGCAGGCTCCCGTCGCGATGGGGCCGTTCGGCCCCGAGGTGCTCTCTTACCGCCTGGTGCGTTCCGTGCTGCGCGACCCCCGGTTCCAGATCCCGCCCGGACTGAACATGCTCAGCCAGGGCATCAGTTCGGGCCCGCTGTGGGACAAGGTGGTCAACAGCCTGTTGTGCATGGAGGGCGACACCCACCAGCGGGTGCGCGGCCTGGCCTCGAAGGCGTTCACGCCGCGGGCGACCCTGCGCCTGCACGACACCATGGTCGCCGTGATGAACGAACTGGTCGATCAGGTCGCGGCCGCGGGCCGCTGCGACGTCGTGACCGACCTGGCCCGCCCCTACCCGGTCCCGATCATCTGCGCGTTGCTGGGCGCGCCACGCGAGGATTGGCAACGGTTTTCCGCGTGGGCGGACGACGTCTTCAAGGCCTTCAGCTTCACCGTCGACCTCCGCGATGTCGAGCCGGTCGTGATGCACGCCTGGGGCGAGCTCGACGACTACGTCGACGACATGATCGCCCGGCGCCGGCACAGCCTCACCGATGACCTGCTGTCCGACCTGATTCGCGCCGAGGATGACGGCGATCGGCTCAGCGCCGCCGAATTGCGCATGATGGCGGGCGGCCTGCTGCTGGCCGGCACGGACACCACCCGCAATCAGGTGGCCGCGTCGGTGCATGTCCTCTGCGAGCACCCGGAGCAATGGGGGTTGCTCAAGGAGCAGCCGGCGCTGGCGATGCGCGCGGTCGAGGAGACCATGCGCCACTCGCCGATCGCGTGCGGGACCCTTCGCCTGCTGGCTGAGGACGCCGAACTTGACGGCTACCTTTTCCCCGCCGGCACGACGGTCCTGGTGAATACCGCTGCGGCCAACCGTGATCCGTCGGTCTACGACGACCCGGACCGCGTCGACATCACGCGCGACGGGGCGCCGCCGATCCTGACCTTCGGTGGCGGCGTGCACTACTGCCTGGGCGCCAACCTGGCCCGGCGCGAGATCGCCGAAGCGCTGAACGTCATCGCGAGCCGGCTGTTGAACCCGCGCACCGCCGGACCGGTTCCGTGGAAGCCGATGGTGAGCCTGAGCGGCCCGACGAGCCTGCCCATCGAGTTCGACACGTAGCCGCTCGCGCGGCGGGTGATGAAGGATGGTGGGGTGATCCTCGCCGTCGACCTCGGCAAGACGTCCTGCCGCGCCGCGGCGGGCGGCCGGCGGGCCGAGGGGGCGGGCGC
>NZ_LT546236.1:38982-55713 GCF_900078675.2 Mycobacterium interjectum | reverse complement strand
GCGGGCCGGCCCGACGGTGATCCTGCCCTGGCTGGGCTTGAGCCCCACCAGCCCGCAGCACGACGCCGGGATCCTGATGCTGCCGCCGCCGTCCGAGGCGTTGGCGAACGCGACCATGCCGGCGGCCACCGCGGCGGCCGCGCCGCCGCTGGATCCGCCCGGCGTGCGATCGAGCGCCCACGGGTTGCGGGTCGCTCCCCAGGCCACCGGTTGGGTGGTGGGCAGGGTGCCCAGCTCGGGGCTGTTGGTCCGCCCGGCGATCACCAGGCCGGCCGCCTTGAACCGGGCGACCAGCGTCGTGTCGGCGGTGTCGAGCTTGGCCGCCTCCTTCAGTGCGGCGTTGCCGTTGGACAGGGTCTGACCGGCGAAGCTCGTATAGAGGTCCTTGAGCAGGAACGGGACGCCGCGAAACGGGCCGTCGGGCAGGTCGGGGCCGGCCGCCACGGATCGGGCGTGATCGAACCACTCGATGACGACCGCGTTCAGCGTCGGGTTGGACCGCTCGATCCGCGCGATCGCCGCCTCGAGCAGTTCACCCGGCGTGACCTCGCCCTTGGCCACCAGCGCCGCCTGGTCGGTGGCGTCCATCCAGCGGGTCTCTTCGGCGAGGCTGCTCATGGCTTTCGGTGTACCACGTGTGACCAAGACCGCTGCACACAAGTCGCGGTCGACCCCGGGCCGCCTTACGCTCGTTGGTTACACGAACTTAACGGGGGTTTTGTTGATGGGTGGGTGGACGGGCCGGACTGTGTCCACACTCAGGTTTGCCCTGATCGCGGGGGCGGTCGGCGTCGTCGTCGCATCCTGCTCGGAAACCGTGGGTCCGCCGGCCGCCGCGCCGACCACCTCGATGTCCACCGCCAGGACGACCGCGTCGTCGGCTCCGGCACCTGCGGTGACCGGTCCGTTGGAGAAGGACTGGAAAAGCTACGGCGGAACGGCGTTCTTCGGCTGTCCCGAGAAATTCTCCCAAAGCAAATCGGTGATCGAGGACATCCGGCCCAAGGTCTTCGATACGAAGAGCGGGCAATACATGGCGCCGGGCGCCCCCACGCTGCCCGCCGGCGAGACCGTGACAGGCGGCATGTGCGCGCTCGCGGGGACCGGCGACGACATGAGGGTCGTGTACGTGCTGACGACGGCCACCAAGACCACGGCCTACGCCTTCGATCTGAAGACCAGCCAACCGCTGGTGACCAAGGAGCTGCAGCCGCCGACCCCGGACCTGAAACTGACCGCGCCGACCGGATGGGGCCTGGCCGCGACGGCGTCCGGGGTGGCCTGGGTGAACGCCTTCACCGACGGGCACGGCGCCACGTCGCCGCCGCGGACCGTCCTCCTTTCTGCCGCCGACCTTGCGATGATGTGGAACGACCCGCAGCCGGGCCGCGCATGGCAGGACGTGCTGTCGTTTCAACGCAACACCGACCCCACCAAGGAGTCCGGGGCCGAACTGCGCCGGCCGAGCGGCGAACCTATTTACCAGGACAACGACGTCTTGTCCGTCGACGGCGAATTGTCGGACGGCCCGGACAAATTGGTGAAGATCACGCGCCAGGATTCGGCGAACCCCCCGGTGGTCTCGACGATGTTCTATGACCTGAACACCAAATCCCCCATCAAAATCGGTGATAACGACCGGATTTCGGGCGGCGGGCTGGGCGCCACCCTGTCCGACGGGCAGCTGTTCGTCGACGGCCGCAAGTCCGACAATTCGCAGTTCGGGTTCGGGGTGTGGAACCTGCGCACGCAGCACTGGGACCTGCTGAAGACGCGCGACGACGCGACGAACGTGTCGATCGCCAAGTTGGCGTTCTTCGAAAACCACCTCTACATCACCAATGTCGGCAACACGTTCGCCGTCCTCGCCCTGCCCGACACCGAACCGATCTCGACGACGTGGTCCGTCCGCCCGTTCGCGCGGATATCGGGCTGGACGCTGGTCTGCCGCGGCGAGAATGCCGCGAACTTGAACGGGGACTGTAAGGACATCGTCATGGTGCAGGACCAGGACGGCCACTTTCCCGGCCCCTGGTTCTGAACTTCGAGGCCGACGCGGGTCCCGTAAAGAAACCGGACGCACAGACCCTACGGGCGTGCGTGATCGCGCAGCACCGCCAACCGGTGGCGATATTCCGTCTCGTCGATCTCACCCCGGGCGAAGCGTGCGGCGAGCACCTGCTCCGGCGTGACGGACGGCGTTGCGGCCGGGGGAATTCGGTAACCGCGGCGATCCCCCGTCGTGTACACGACGAGCGCAACGATGCCGGCGATCAACAGCACCCAGAACAGCACCATGCCGATGCCCATCCCCCATCCCCACCAACCCATGTTGTGGCCGTACCAGAACATCATCGCGTGTACCTCCCATAGGATCCGAACGCTATTCGTTGACTGCTAATTTCACGCGTTACCGGACGCGCAGTCAGGGGCCGATCGGCACGCGCGTCGGGGACCTTCGACCCTCGATCCCAGGTTCCCCATCGCCGGCGGACCCGCGGCATCCTCAACCGCCAGACGGTTGCCGTTGGTACCCTACGGGGGTATGGTTCCATGCATGAATGATACTCACATCCGCCATTGCAAGTCCACCAGCTGTGGCTGCGGCGACTCCGGATGCAGCCAAGCAGCCGGCTGCGCGTGCGGTCACCCCGATTGCACGTGCAACGACTGATCGCCCTCTCGGCCAGGGCCTCGACACGAGCGTCGAGGCCTTGGCCGATTTCATGGACTCACCGCGCCACTAAGCAGTCCTTCCAACAGAGGTGACGCCGCCCCGAAATGTTCAGCGTTCGAGGGCATTACGCGAAAGCCTGTACGGATGATCAGTCGATCGAACCAAAAGGCGCCATGTGTCGTCCGCCGCACTGGCCACGGATACGCCTGGGACGTAAACGATTCCGGCACACGAGATGTCGGCAACTGGATCCGGAACGGAGTGGATCACCGCGGTGAACTGGATCGCGACCCTCGGATTCGGACTCGTGGCCCTGTGCTGGGCCTGCCTTTACGTCGCCGGGCGCCGAATCAACGCCGTGCCGCAAACCGGGCAGCTCGCGCGCCTGGAACCGCTCTATCAGATGTGCACCGCCGCCGGTACGGCCGTGATGTTCGGCGCGGTGCTGTAGCGCGCGCCGCGGACCTGGCCGCGAAGTCAGCGCTCGGTGTCGCCATTGCTCTTGTCGCCGTTGGGTTGGCCGCGACCGCCGGCGCCGACCCCAACGCATTCGGTGTCCTCAGCTGTTCCTGCCGGCCGCTCCCAGGCATCAGTCCTGGCGGCCACGACCCGATCGACGAGGGAATCCGGGAGGGCGTCGGTGATGTGCTATCGCGCTCGCGTGGGCCGGACAAGTAACCTATTATCTGCGTATGCACGCAGATAAGCCAGTAGCGTCGGGATGAGTGCGGATAGCGGGCATGGTCACGTTCACGAACATCCACACGGGATTCGCGGCGTCCTGACGCACCTGCTGGTCCCGCACAGCCACGATGCCGCCGACAGCGTCGACACCGCTCTGGAATCCAGCGCCATCGGCATCCGGGCGGTCAAGGTCAGCCTGGTCGGGCTGGGCGCAACCGCGGCCGTGCAGGTCGTGATCGCCGTCGCCTCGGGATCGATCGCCCTGGCCGCCGACACCATCCACAACTTCTCGGACGCCCTGACCGCGGTCCCGCTGTGGATCGCGTTCGCCGTGGGCAACCGCCCGGCGACCCGGCGCTACACCTACGGCTACGGGCGCGCCGAAGACATCGCCGGCCTGTTCGTCATCGCCATGATCGCGCTGTCGGCGATCATCGCCGGCTACGAAGCCGTCGTGCGGCTGATCCACCCCGTCACCATCGAGCACGTCGGCTGGGTCGCGGGCGCCGGTGTGGTCGGCTTTTTAGGCAACGAACTCGTCGCGGCCTACCGGATCCGCATCGGCCACCGCATCGGATCGGCCGCCCTGGTCGCCGATGGTCTGCACGCCCGCACCGACGGATTCACCTCACTGGCAGTGCTTTTCGGAGCCATCGCCGTCGCTTTCGGCTATCCGTTGGCCGATCCGATCGTCGGCCTGATCATCACGGTGGCGATCGCGGCGGTGTTGGGCCGCGCCGTGCGCGACATCTTCCGCCGGCTGATGGACGCGGTGGACCCCGGACTCGTCGACGTCGCCGCGGCGGCGCTGGCCGCCAGGCCCGGCGTCCGCAGCGTGCGCAGCGTGCGGATGCGCTGGATCGGGCACCGCCTGCACGCCGACGCCGAACTCGACATCGATCCCGCCACCAGCCTCGAGGACGCCCATCGCATCGCTCACGACGCCGAACACCAACTCACTCACGCGGTGCCGAAGCTCGACAGCGCGCTCGTCCACGCCTATCCGGCGCACAGCGGTGCGCCGCCGGGAGATCCCGCTTAGGTCCAGCCGAGGGCCTGCGGCACCATGTAGAGCCCGAACCCCATCACCACCAGGCACAGGGCCCGGGCGATGTGTTTGCGCGGCCCGCGCATGCGCCACTCCTCGGGCAGCGCGCGCGCTTCCAGCGCCAGCAGCAGGCCCAGCACGATGGGCAGCAGCAGCGCGTTCATCACCTCGACGTCGACGGCGAGGTTGACCAGGTCGACGCTGGCCAGCACGAGCACGGCGCCGATCACGTGTGCCAGCCCGTAGGTGATGTAGAACTTGGCGGTGGCCCGGTTGGGCCGCTCGTTGAGGGTGTGCTTCCAGCCGAAAACCTCCGAGAGTCCCCACGCCCCGGCCAGCGAGGACACGATGGCGGCGACCAGCGCCGCGCCCAGCATGCCGAGCCCGAACAGGACGGTGCCGCCGACGCGGCCCAGGTAGGGCGTCAGCGCGTTGGCGATGTCGCCGACGGTGTTCAGCGCGCCCTGGCCGCCGTGGGCTCCGATGGTCGAGGCCACGGTGACGACGACCGAGATCATGATCAGCTGGGTCAGCACGGCGCCGGCGGCGGTGTCGTGCCGGGCCTCGCGGATGGTGGCGACCGACAAATGCTTGTCGACGACGGCGCCCTGTTGGTAGAAGACCATCCAGGGCATGATGACTGCGCCGACGTTGGCTGCCACCAGCAACAGATACGACGAATTGCCCAGCGGCATCGACTTCAGGCCCTCCACAAGGGCTTTCGGCTCGGGACGCGCCATCAACATGGCGACCAGGAAGGCCAGTTCGGCCGAACCGATGACCAGCCCGATCCGTTCCACGCGCCGGTAGCTGCCGGTCAGCGCCAGCGCCAGCAACGCGGCCGTCGCCACCGGAATGCTCACCCACCGCGAGACGCCGAACAGCTCGCCCACCCCGGCGACGCCGGCGAACTCGGTGAGCAACGCACCGATCGCCGAGGCGAACAGGGTGAAGGCCGAGATCCATGCCCAGAACCGGCCGAAGCGTTCCCGGATCAGCGCGCCGTGCCCCTTCTTGGTGACGATGCCCAGCCGCACCGTCATCTCCTGCACGACATACAGGATCGGCATCAAGATCAGCTGCGGTAGCACCATCCGGTAGCCCCACTGCGCGCCGGACTGCGACGCGGTGATCAGCGAGCCCGCGTCGGTGTCGGCCAGCATCACCACCAGGCCGGGGCCCCACACGGTCAGCACGCCCCACCGCAGCCAGCGACCGCGACGGGACGCCGCCTTGGACGGCTGACCCGACGCGTCCGCCACCGGTGCGGTTGTTTCGGTCACGCTCGACAGGCTCCTTTGTGCGACAGCGGTGGACAACAAACTAAGCCTTGCCTAACTAGCGGTCGTCACCGGCCCCAGGTTTCCTCGGGGGAATTCGTTTGTCCCGGAGTTCCGTACTTTTTTGTAGACAAGTCTCCGATAACACGCCGACCCGAGCAGCAAATAGTTTCGCAGCGGGCGGCCCGGTCACTACGATGATTCGACAGCCCCAGCAAAGGGACACCGAGGACGCAGATGGGCTCCACGTGACCGCTCCGGTGCTCGACATTGACGGCCGCATGGTCGACCGAGAGCAAGAACTCACCGAACTCCGCGCCGCGGTGGACGCCGCGGGGCGCGCCGGCGGCGAGTGCGTCCTGCTCAGCGGGGTGCCGGGGGTCGGCAAGTCGACTCTCGTCCAGGCCTTCGGCGCCGAGGTGTCCGCGCGCGATTGCGTGTTTGCCTTCGGGAGGTGCCGCGACGGCGCGCCTGCGCCCTACTCGGCGGTGGGAGATGCGCTCGGCTCGCTCGTCCGCACCATGGAGGCCACCGGGCCGGCCGAACGTGACCGGTGGCGCGCCGACATCGTCGGCGGGATGTCGTCGATCGCCGGCATCCTCGAGGAGCTGGTGCCCGACCTGGCTCGACTGCTCGGCACGTCGTCGCACCTGCCGGACCTCGATGCGGCGGATTCTCGCCGGCGGCTGCACCGCGCCGTCATCCGGCTGCTGTCCGATACCGCGACCTATCGGCCGGTGGTGCTGGCTATCGACGACCTGCAATGGGCCGATCGCGACACGCTGCTGCTGATGTCCGAAATCTTGACGGTGTCGCTGCGCAACGTCTTGGTCCTCGGTGCGCACCGCGCGGGTGGATTCGACCCGCGCTCGGCCGGAATCAGTTCCGAGAGCCTGCGCAGCATCGAACTCGAACCGCTATCCCGGGACGATGTCGAGGAGCTCCTCGCCGCGGTCGCCGGTCAAGGTGTGGAGCTGGGCGACGTGGCCGCCGAATTCCAGCACCGGACCGGGGGCAATCCGCTGCAGGTTCGTCAGCTGCTGTACCGCGCGCAACGCGAAGGGGCGCTCACCCCGGTCGGCGCCGGCGGGCGCCCCAGTTGGGACCTGCGCGTCCTCGCGTCGATGGAGGTCACCGCCACGGCCGCCGAATTCCTCGGCCGCTATCTCGAGCAGCTGCGCCCGAGCGACCGCGCGGTACTGCGCTCGCTGTCCTGCATCGGCGGCGAGTTCGACCTCGACGACGCCACGGCGGCCGCCGCCCAGCCGCCCGACGTGGTGGCCCAGGCGCTCTGGGCCTGCCTTGAGCTTCGTCTGCTCGAGGCCATCGACAGCAGCGGCAGGCGGATCACGAACGCGATCAGTCGCGACGCCCGCTACCGCTTCAGCCACGACCGGGTGGTCGAGGCGGCCCGGGACGGCCTGTCCGAGGACGCCAAACGCGAGGCACACCTGCGGATCGGCCGGCGGCTGATCGACCAGGGGGACGACCGGTTATTTGAGGCCGCGCGCCAAGTCGGCATCGGCGGACGGGGCCCCGCCGACGACGCCGAGCGCGTCCGGTTCGTCGAGGTGCTGCGGCGCGCCGCGCGAAAGGCGAAGGCGCAGGCCTCTTTCCCGTTGGCGCTCGAGTATTGCCGGAACGCTCTGGACCTACTCGGCCCACAGCGTTGGGCCACTAACGGTGCCCTGACCCGCGAGTTGCAGCTCGACGCCGCGGATGCCGCGCTGATGGTCGGTGACGTGGCGGCGCTCTATGCGCTACTCGACGAAGCAGAGGCGTTTCTGCCCGAGCCGCCCGACCGTGCGCGACTCGCCTACCTCAGACTCAAGGGCCGGGTCGCGGAGAACCGTCTTCAGGATGCCCTCGAGATCGGGCTGGGGGCGCTTGATGAGCTCGGCGAAAGGGTGCCGTCCAACCCGGGCAAGGCGAGCCTGGGCAACGCGATTGTGCGGATGCGGCTGACGATGCGCCGCTGGAGCGACGAAAGGCTGCTGAACCTCCCGCACTGCGATGACCGGCGCGTCATCGAGATCCACCGCATCCTCGCAGAACTGCGCAACATGTCTTACCTCGTCCGGCCCAACCTCTTTCCCCTGCTGGTGCGTAAGCAACTCGATCTCACGCTGGCCCACGGCCATACACCGTGCTCGCCGCTGGTCATCGCCGGCTACGGGTTGCTCCTCGTGGTGCTCGGCGACCACGCGGGCAGTCAGCGCTTCGGCGAGGTCGCCATGGTGCTGACCGAGCGCCCGGAGTTCCGCGAAGCCCGGCCACAGACGGTGTTCATGCACCTGAACTTCATCCGCCACTGGCGACGCCCCCTCCGGGACGGTCTGAGCCAACTCCGCGATGCCGTAGAGCAAGCACTCGACCAGGGCGACCAGGAATACGCGGGATTCCTGGTCGCGGTGCTGCTCTCCCAGTCGGTCTGGGTCGGTCGCCCGCTCGCGGAAATCGACGCCCTGGCCAGCTCGCTCATCCCCCACATCCGTTCCCAGCCCGTGCCCAGCGCTTTGTGCCAAGGGACGCACCAATATTGCCTCAATCTGATGGGCCGCAGCGCCGATCCCTTTCTTGTCGCCGGCGAGAGCGGTTTCGACGAGCGGGAAGTGTTGCCGGCGGCTCGCCGTGAGGGCGACGAGGTGGCCCTGAGCGCCGCGGCGGCCATGAAACAGGGCCTGCACTTCTGGTGCGGCGACCCCGCCGGCGCAGCTGCCGCCACCCCGGAGGCGATCGAGCACATCAGCGGCATGGTGGGCACCGCGATCTCACAACTCATCTACCTGCTCGGCGCCCTGGGCATGATGCGGTGCGCGCCGCGAGACCGCGCGACCGTGCGCTTCGTGCGCCAGGCGCTGGCATTGCATCGGAAGTGGGCGGCGGGCGCACCGGAAAACTACACGGCATCGCACGCGCTGCTCCGGGGGGCGTGGGCGCGGGCGCGCGGGCAGCACGCCAAGGCGGAGCGCCACCTTCACCAGGCGATCCAGCTCGCCGACGAAAGCCAGCTCGCGATAGTCGGCGCGTATGCCCACGAGGAGGCCGCCGCGCTCTACGCCGAGACCGGGCGGACGACGCTTGGCGAGCACATGCTGCGGTCGGCGTACCAGCGTTGGCTGAATCTTGGCTTCGCGGTGCGCACGGACTGGCTCGCGAGGGAGCACCCCTGGCTGCTCAGACGCGATCTCGTTCAAGGGGGGTCTGCCGGCATCGACCCGGTCGGCGCGCATCAGCTTCTGCGCTCGTTGTCGTCGGCACGGACCTCGGATGCCTTGGCCAACATCATTCTCGGCTCGGTCGCGGACACCACCGGTGCGGGCCGCGTCCTGTTCCTCACCGGCGACGCGGAGAATCTGTCCGTCCGGGCCATCTACGATCACGGCGACATATCGATCGTGGACGGGCCCTGGACCGAAGTGCCCTACGACAGAAATGTCGCGCGCAGCGCGATCGACGGCGGCTCCCCGGTCATCGTCGCCGCTGACCGCCGGGCAGCCACGCCACCGGTCCTCGTCGTGCCGATTACCTTGCACGACAGAGCAATTGGCGTGATTTACGCCGAGCGGGACGAGCCGGACGGCAACTTCGGCACCGAGCACGAGGAGGCGGTCGCCTTCCTGGGCGCCCAGGCGGCCGCGCCCCTGTGGAACTTCCAGCTCGAGGCGCGGCTACGGGCCGCCGACGAATATCGACAGTCCCTCATGGACGTGCAATCGAGATTCGTGCCGAACGAACTGCTGCGCATCCTCGACATCGACGACCTGCGCCGCGTCCGCAGCGGCTACCGGGTGGAACGCGAGATGACGGTGCTCATCAGCGACATCCGGGGCTACACGACCATGCTCGAGGACATGAACGTCGGCGAGGCGAGCAACTTGGCGATGGGCTTTCTACGGGCCGTCGAGCTCCCGATCGTCAGCTACAACGGCGTGATCCAGGACGTGCGCGGCGACGAGATCGTCGCCGTCTTCGACTCGGAGGCCGACGCGGTCCGGGCGGGGTTGGGAATGCTGCGCTCCTTGAGCGAGCACAACCGGGAGCGCAGGGCGCTCGGCTCCGAGGAACTGCGGGCGGGAATCGGCATCAACACCGGCGCGGTCGGGGTCGGGCTCGTGGGCGGGGTGAACCGCATGGTGCTCACCATCATCGGCGATGCGGTGAACCTGGCTGCCCGCATCGAAAGCACCAACAAGCGCTATGGCTCCGCCTTACTCATCTCCGATCGCACATATAAGCGCCTCGCTCAATCCGAGCAGTTCGATGTCCGCCGCATGGAGCGGGTCATGGTGGTCAATCGACGGCGACCGGTGACGATTTACGAAGTGTACGACGCGGATTCGGCTGAACTTCGCGCCGCGAAGCGCGCGGCGCAGCCCGCCTTCGACGAGGCCTTCGCGCTGTTCGACGCGGGCGATGTCGACGGCGCGCGGGCCGCGTTCGAACGGTGCCGTGAGTTGTTGCCCGACGACCCCGTGGCAACACTGCACCTGGCGCACTGCGACGCGGTAGCTCGCGGCGAGATGACCCCCGGCCAGGAAATAGCGCTGCTGAATAAGTAATGCGCTACTCCAATTCTGGAAAGTGCGGAAAAGTGCTACGCAATTCGTGATCTTGTCTGCCATGATTTGAGCGACAGTCAGGAGTCGAGCCATGTACTTCAGCGCTGAGCATTTGGCCCTTGCCAATCAGGCCCTTCGCGAAACGTTCCGGCAGTGCAGCATTACCTGGCAGGCCATCCCGCACTGGGACACCGGTGACCCCGGCCAGATCAATGTCCCCAACGGCAGCTTGAGCGCCCCGAACATTCTCACCGTGGGACAAAATGTTGAACCGTTCCAGCTAACAGTCGCCGAGGTGATTTCGCCGACCCCCGACGCCCTGCTCACCGGAGTGATGATGGCGACCACGGCGCTCGCCAAGGACGTCGACAATGCCGTCCTACCGCCGCTCTTTGCGACCAACGCGGCCGTCACGACGTCGACCGGCGCCCAGGCCCTACAAAACACGCTCATCGGCGCCCGGGTGACCGTCGAGAACGGCGGATATCGCGCACCGTCCTGCTTGATCACCAACACGGTAGGGCTACAAGACCTCAACCAATTGGTCAGTGGGGACAACATCTGTCAGCAGATGCTCACTGCGGCGAATATCAACTCGCTGTACCGATTCGACCCGCTCGACGCGAGTGCGTCGGCTGCGGTTAACGCATCGAAAGCCCGGATGATTGTGATCGGCCGTCGGCGGCGGATCGCCCAGGGCGCGGCGCCCGAGGCGTCGCCCGGTGAGGAGCCGGTGGACATCGCGGTCAGCCTGATGCCCAGCCTGGAGGTTGACGGCGAAGTCGGCGGCAAGATCCAGCTTTCCGCCCGGATCCGCTACGCGACAAGGACCACCGATGCTACAGGCCTCGTCGCCATCAAAGAGTGAACCACTTCAGGGCAGCATCAACCCGATAGCCTGCAACCCGCTCGACGACTACCTCGCCCTGTGCAAGGACGCCTGTGACGGCGAGATCGACCGGCTGTACGGCGCGGGTGAGCGCGGGTCGAACGGCCTCTACGACCTGATCTTCGACTACCCGCTGCGCGGCGGGAAGGCGCTGCGGCCGGCGCTGAGCATCGCGGCATGCCTCGGGCTCGGCGGTCACCTCGAGGCAATTCTGCCGACCGCCGCGACCCTCGAGCTGTACCACAACGCGTTTCTCATCCATGACGACATCGAGGACGAATCCTGGTGGCGGCGCGGCAAACCCACGCTGCACATCGACCACGGCGTGCCGATCGCCGTCAACGTCGGCGACGCCATGCTGTCGCTGTCGCTGCAGCCGCTGCTCGACAACGTCGAGCGCGTGGGCCTCGGGCCCGCCCTGCGCATCCTGCGGGCCGTCGCCAAGATGACCCGGCTGACCGTCGACGGCCAGGCGCTGGAGCTCGAGTGGGTCCGGTCCAACGCCTGGCGGCTCGACGACGAGGACTACCTGAAGATGGTGGAACTCAAGACCAGCTGGTACTCGTTCATCACACCGCTGCAAGTCGGCGCGATCGCGGCCGGAGCCGGTCGCGAGCGGCTGGCTCCGCTGGAGTCCCTCGGCCGGCACCTCGGAGCGGCCTTCCAGATCACCGACGACCTGCTGAACTTGCGGGCGGACCCGCAGGAGTACGGCAAGGAGATCGGCGGCGACATCTGGGAGGGCAAGCGAACGCTGATGCTGTTGCACGCGTTGAGGTCTGCCGAACCCCCGGACCAGGAACGCGCCGTGCGGATCCTGGCCAAGCGGCGTCCGAGCGCCGACGGCGAGTTGAAGCTGGCCGAGCTGCTGGATCGACTCACCGCCGTCGGCCAGCTGTCCCAATCGGGCAGGATCGAAATCGAGGCCCGGCTGCAGGGACACCACCCCTCGGAATCCAAGACTCTCAACGACATTCGATGGCTCTACGAATTGATGCACCGCGTCGGCTCGCTCAGGCATGCCCGGGAGGTCGCGGCCCGGCAAGCCAGCGAGGCGGCCGCCGTGCTCGCCAGTCTGGATTGGTTTCCGCGCAGCCGCCACCACGACGTGCTGGCCGACCTCGTGGACTACGTGCATGGGCGGACGCGGTGAACCCCGAAGTCCTGATCGGAATGCTGGCCGAGCTCGAGCGGATACGCGAGCTCACCCTCAACCTCATCGAGCGGGAAACGCCGGGGCTGCTCCCCGCGCCGCCGGACGAGGCATGCGGCACGGAGCGGACGGTGTTCGACCTTCTTCTCGGCGCTCGCCGCGCGGTCCTGGGCAACCCGGCGGCGGCCAGGAGGTTGCACGACCTGCTCGTCGCCGAGGGCCGCCGGTACGCGAACACACCCGAGGGGGCCCAGCTGCGCGACGCCTTGGTCGCCTCGGAAGGCGTGGAGAACCTGCGACGTATTTGGGAAACTGTGAGCCTCAACGTTCTCGACGGGCCCGCCGCGCCGAACGCCGCCCCCGACGCCTGGGCGGAACTGTTGGCCGACGCCGTCATCGGCCATGGCCTCGACGATTCGATCCTCAGCCGCCTGCGGCCCGAGGGGTTCGCATGACGCTCACCGACCCTCGCGAGGCACTCGCCGACCAGAGCAATTTCATCGGCTGCCTGCTTGGCGTTGCCGGCCTGTCCCGGGTGGTTCGCACGCTGGCCGAGGGCGATCGCGTATCCGGGCCGCCCCGCGACCCGGACGATTTCGTGCACGCGCTGCTCGGGTTTGCGAGCCTGGGCGGGGTGATCGAGCGCCTCGCCAAACCACCAAGGGCACAACTGAACCCGGCCATCGATGCGGCATCCCCCGCTCCACCGGCCACGCGGTGGCTCCGATGACCGCAGTGCTCGCGGCCAGCGACTTCCTCCGCGCCCCGGTGCTCGCCGTCGCCCGGCCCGCGGGTTTCAAGGAGTGGCACCATTTCGTGATCCACGGGCGCGGCTTCCGGCTCTTGATCAACTTCAACCTCACCAACGAGGTCTCCGGCGCCGGTCAGATCCGGCTCGCCCCCCGCGTCATCGTGATAGTGCACGACGGGAAGTGGACCGGCGCCCTCGAGCGATTCGACATCGGCGCCCTGAACATCTCGGCCGACCTCGGTGAACTGACCATCGGCGACAACCGGATGGTCGTCCTACCCGATGGCTACCGCGTGTCAATAGATTTGCCCGGCAGCGACATTCACGGCGAACTGCACTTCACCTCGGCGAGCCGGCCCTTCGTGGTCAACAACCAACCGGTCGGGGACGGCCGGATGTGCTGGCTCTTCGTACCGCGGCTGCGCGCCGAGGGATGGCTGCGGGTCGGGGACCGGGAGCACCGCGTCGACGACGACCTCGCCTACCACGACCACAACTGGGGCAGGTTCTGGTGGGGCGACGACTTCGGGTGGACCTGGGGCACCATTCTGCCTACCGGGCAAGGCGATCCATGGTCGATGGTGTTCCTGCAGATGACCGACCGGAGCCGGCTACGCTGCCTGTCCCAGGCGCTCTACGTGTGGCACCGCGACGAGCCCGCCGCGATATTCCGGCACGCCGCGGTGCGCACGCGCTCCGACGGCCTGCTTGCTCGCCCGGCGGACTGCACCCTGCCGCCGCCGATGCGGTTGCTCCTGGACGGCGAGGTGCCCGGTGTGCCGGAGCGGATCGAGATCACCGCGACGCGGGCGGGCGACAGGGTGCACGCCGAGTTCCGCTCGCAGTCCTATGCCCGCCTGGCGCAGCCGAGCGAGGTGCGCCTCGATCGGTCGACGGTGCTCTGCGAAACCGGCGGCACCGCCCGCGCGAGCGGGCACATCAATGGGGAGGACCTCGACTTCGTCGGCACCGGTGTATTCGAGTTCCTCCATGGCTGAACGGGTTTCATCGCTGTTGCGGCATTCGGTCGAGCACCTGGAGCACGAGGTGCCCGACAGTTATCGGCTGCTGGTCGCGGAGCTCGGCCCGATGGTGGTGGAGCTCGACGTCGACGGCGAGGTCTTTTCATTGCGCGGCGGCGACCGTCTCCGGGTCGCGGACGGCGCGGCGAAAGAGGCCGGCGTCCGCATCGCAGCCTCACGTGGTGCCATACTCGACGTGCTCGATGCACGGGTGGCGCTGGGCGAGGCCGTGGAGGCGGGCAGGGTTAGCGTCCGGGGTTGCCTCGATGACGTCCAGCGGGCGCACGACTCGCTGCTGGCCTACGTCCACGCCGCGGTCCGGGCGCCCTCGCAGCCCGGGCTGCTATCCGAACTGCGCTCGGGGACACCATGACTGAGCGCATAACGACGCCGGGATCGTGCGAACCCCGGCCCACGGCGGCGGTTCTCGGCGCCGGCATCGCCGGCCTCACCGCCGCGCACGAGCTCGCCGAGCGCGGCTTCGTCGTCACGGTGTACGAGGGCAGACCCGACGAGCGGAACGGGCTGGGAACCCATCCGGCGGGAACGTACCCGCCCGTCAAGCTCGGTGGCCTCGCGGCGTCTCAGTACTCGACGGTGGGTCCGGAGGGCGGGAGCCAGGCCGAGTTGCGTCCCTTCCCGGGCCGGCGGGGCCAGCCACTCGCCCCTGGGCGTGCGGTCGCGGGTGAACACGGCTTCCGCTTCTTCCCGGCGTACTACTTACACATCTGGGACCTGTTTCAGCGCATCCCGGTCTACCAAAACAACGGAACGGCCACCTGGACACCGACTTCCCGCACCGTTTACGACAACGTCCGGCGGGTGATCACCCAAGGCATGACGGTTGCCGGGAAGCCCTCCCTCGTTTTTCCCCGCGAACTCCCCCGCAGTCCTGCCGAGTTTCTCGGCATCCTCGGCCAGATCGCCGGATTGGGCTTCACCGCCGGGGATTTGACAACCTTCCAGAGCCGGGTGCTCCGCTATCTGGCCACCAGCCCCTTGCGGCGCGCCAGGGATTTGCAGAACCTGTCCGCCTACGACTTCTTCGTCGGGTACGACAGTGCCGGCGGGACCAGGCAATTCTCCTATTCGTCGAATTTCGACGCACTCCTGCGCAAGATGCCACGGGTCCTGGCCGCTTTCGATTCGCGTTGGGGGGACGCACGGACCAACATCACCACTTATCTGCAGCTGTACCTGAACATGGACCGCCACGACGACAAGGCCGACGGCGTGCTCAACGGTCCCACCACCGAGGCGTGGTTCGACAACTGGTACCACCACCTTGTCGCACTGGGCGTCCGGTTCGTCCGCAACGGGGCGACTCGCCTCGATGCTGCGGCCTTCGACCCGAAGCAGCCGCCCCATCTGCGACCCCGGGCGCAGATCACGTTCGCCGACGGTACGCGGGTGACTCCGGACTACACCGTCGTCGCCGTGGATGCCCCCGCAGCCGAATACATCACCGCCCCGCTGCGCGCGGCGGGCACCGGCGGCACCGCGGGCAGGCTCGACGGATTCACTACGCTTGCTCCCCCACCCGACGGTCCGCTACAACCGTTCTCGACCCGTCCCCAGCAACGACGGAATCCCTACAACATGGACGAACTCGGACGGGTGCCCTGGGATCGGTTCCAAACACTGTGCGGCATCCAGTACTACTTCGACACGGAATTCCAGCTCCTCCGGGGACACATGCTCTACGCGGGCACGGAGTGGGCGCTGTCGTCGATCAATCAGCACGGCTTCTGGGAGAAGCAACCGATTCTGGACCGCGACGGCCACGTCGCGGTCCTCTCCGTCGACGTCGGGGATTTCAATAATCCCTCCCGGCACCTGGGCAAGGCGGCCCGCGACTGCAGTCCCGATGAAATCGCTGCGGAGGTGTGGCGCCAGATCGTCGCCGCCCTGACGAGCAACGACGAATCCCTGGCGGCGGCGGCCCTGCCGTGGCCCGCGTGGTACGCACTCGATCGAGGCCTCAAAATGGCCGCCGGACCCGGTCAGGGCCAGGGTCGCGTGGTGCAGAACGAAACGCCGTACCTCGTTCCGATCGTCGGGGACTGGACCAACAGGCCCAGCAGCGACCCGTGGAACCCGCACGGGACATCCTGGAGTAGCGCACCGCCCGAGGACCTGTGGCTCGAAGACCTCGAGTTGCGGCACGTCTGGCAGGCGCGCCACGGCGGCTATCAGGTGCACCACAATTCGGTGGTCTTCGCGGGCACCTGGAACAAGACGTTCACCCGGATGACGTCGATGGAGGCCGCGTGCGAGTCGGGACGGCACGCCGTCAACGCCATCCTCGACCACTACGTGTGGGTCCAATCGGGCGGTCTCGATCGGCGGCAGAAGACAACTCTCAGCTGGGAGTTTCCCTACGGCTTCCTCGATCAGGGCTTGTCCAGCCCGATCCGGATGCCGACACCGGCCGGCGATTACTGCTACGTGTTCGACATCGAAAACCGCGAACCAGCCGACACGCGTCTGTTACGCACGATCGACTCGGCGTTCTGCGAGAACTCGCTGCCCCATCCGTTGGACGCGCCGGCCGCGCTGGCGTTCGACGCCCTCAAGTCCCTTGTCCCGCCACTCGCTGGAGGTTAGGAAATGTTCATGCCCGCAATGGATTACAACCAGCAATTGCTCGCCTACGTGCAGACCT
>NZ_LT546236.1:1293-38276 GCF_900078675.2 Mycobacterium interjectum | reverse complement strand
CGGCGCCGTTCATGCCACCCATGCCGCCCTCGATGCCGCCGCCCGCCGCTTCGGCACCCCCGGGGCGACCCGCGCCACCGGCGCCGGGTGACTACACCCAACAGCTGTTCGGCTATCTCCAGGCGTGGCGGCAGTACCTCGAGCAGATGGCGGGCACCGGGCCGCAGGCACCGCAGCCGTCGACCGGTGCGACGGACAACCGCCCCGGCAACGACGGTGGGACCGGTCCGCTCGGCAACGGCCCGGGGGGCGGCAACGCCCCGCGGAGCGGTGCGACCCGGGGATCCGACGCAACGCCGCCACCGCCACTGGTGCTGAACTTGCCGCCCAGCAACGCCGGCGGCACCCAGCTCACCGGCACAACGCCCGGCCAGACCGACCCATCGTTAGTCGACCTACCGCCGACCACCAATACCGTGAGCCAAATCTCAGGCCCGGGCTTCAACCCCGGGGGGACCTTCGGCCATACGCCAACCGAACCGGAGGTGCTGCATGCGCCCCGCAACTATTTCGGGACCGAAGCCGCCCTGCCCCCGCGTGCGCCGGCGCGACTGCCCGCTCCGCAGCCCCCGTCCGGAGTCACCGCGGCGGGTACGGCATTTCAAAGCGCGATGGACCGCCTCGATATCACGGCCGTGCGGGAGGTCGCGCCCAAATCGCTTTTCTCCACTCCCGGCGCGGAGACGGCTCACGACCGTTGAGGGAAGTCGAGGATAGCCCGTTCAGCAGTGAGTGCCCCAGCACTGGAAGTTGGGGCAATACGACGAATGCGCGAGGCTCACCATGGAATGGACGTCTCCGAACGTAATTTTTCTCGGGTCCAAGGTGGCGTGGATGTTCTGAGCGATCTGGTCATACGTCCAGCCCCACATGATGTCGTCACAGATGAGGCGCCCCGTTGCGGTGAGGGCGTCGTCGTGATCCGGTGGCCAAGTGAAGCCGGCGGCGCGCAGTTGGGCCAGGTATGTGTCGTCGGCCGGGTCGGCGCTCGCAATCGCGGCGCTCGAAACCAAGGCAGCGCCGGCCAGGACGGGAATGGCGAGCATGGCCAGCCAACGAGGTGAGGGCATTCTGATGCGCTTCCTTTCTTCTTGGCGTTGATGACGCCGTCGGTCCGAACCGGGCCTAAGAAGAATAGAGAATGCCAGGGAAATAGCAGCTTATGGAAAGCTGAATAGTCGGAATTTTGGAATCTTTGGACGTTATGCCGCGCGCGGGCCTCGGCGAGTGGGGTCCGCCGAGGTTGTTTTCGGGTCGCGTTGACCGATCGACTCCGGCCGAAGAGCGGTCACCGGGGCCAGCTCCACACGGTTTCGCCCCAACCGGCTCTCAATCGTGCGGTAGATCCACGAGGTCGCGGCCACGAGCGCAACCGTGGCAGCCAACACCGCCAGGGCCTCCCCGAAGGCGATCACCATGATGATGCCGCCGAAGATCCAGAACGCAACGGCCTCCGCGTCGTGGGTGTCGCGGTGTGCGCCGATGGTGATGTGCCGCATGTCTGCCTCCCGAGGGAGTTGGGGTCGTTGCCAGCTGGAACGCCGGCGCGGCGCGAGAGCTGCCCGATCTGCGGCGATGGTGACCCATTTCACGGCGCGGAGCGCCAGAATGGGGACTGATCTTGGTGGCAGGTACAGGATTCGAACCTGTGTAGGCGTAAGCCGACGGATTTACAGTCCGCTCCCATTGGCCGCTCGGGCAACCTGCCGCCAGACAGGTTACAACGAACGGGTAGACAAGGCACAAACGGCTAGCACCGGAGGAAGGGACGGATCGGATGGCTGACTCATCGTTCGACATCGTCAGCAAGGTGGACCGCCAGGAGGTCGACAACGCGCTCAATCAGGCGGCCAAGGAATTGGCCACGCGTTTCGATTTCCGCGGCACCGACACCAAGATCGAGTGGAAGGGTGACGAGGCCATCGAGCTCACGTCGTCCACCGAGGAGCGCGTCAAGGCCGCGGTCGACGTCTTCAAGGAGAAGCTGATCCGCCGCGACATCTCGATGAAGGCCTTCGACGCCGGCGAGCCGCAGGCCTCCGGGAAGACCTACAAGGTCAGCGGCACCCTCAAGCAGGGCATCAGCAGCGAGAACGCCAAGAAGATCACCAAGCTCATCCGCGACGAGGGGCCCAAGAACGTCAAGACCCAGATCCAGGGCGACGAGGTCCGGGTCACCAGCAAGAAGCGGGACGACCTGCAGGCCGTCATCGCGATGCTGAAGCAGGCCGACCTGGACGTGGCCCTGCAATTCGTCAACTATCGGTAGCGGGAAGCGAGGTTCTTCGATGACGGTGACTCCGCAGCAGGACGACCGCTTCGACGTCATCATCGTCGGGGCGGGCATCTCCGGCATCGACGCGGCCTACCGGATCGCCGAGCGTAACCCGGGCCTGACCTACACCATCCTGGAGCGGCGCGCGCAGATCGGCGGCACGTGGGACCTGTTCCGCTACCCCGGCGTTCGCTCCGACAGCAGCATCTTCACGCTGTCGTTTCCGTTCGAGCCGTGGACCCGCAAGGAAGGCGTGGCCGACGGCGAGCACATCCGCGAATACCTGACCGCCACCGCGCGCAAGTACGGCATCGACCGCCACATCCGCTTCAACAGCCATGTGCGGTCGGCGGATTGGGACTCGTCCACCGATACCTGGACGGTCACCGTCGAGCAAGACGGCACCGAGATGCGCTACCGCGGCCGGTTCCTGTTCTTCGGCAGCGGCTACTACGACTACGACGAGGGCTATACCCCCGACTTCCCCGGCATCGAACGCTTCGCGGGCACCGTCGTGCACCCCCAGCACTGGCCCGAGGATTTGGACTACGCCGGCAAGAGGATCGTCGTGATCGGCAGCGGCGCCACGGCCGTCACGCTGATCCCGTCGCTGGCGCAACGCGCCGAAAAGGTGACCATGCTGCAGCGCTCGCCGACGTATCTGATTTCGGCGTCCAAGTACGGCAAGGTCGCCGCCGTCGCCCGGATGCTGTTGCCCCGCAACGCCGCTCACCTGGTGATCCGGATGTACAGCGCGCTGACCGAGGCGGTGTTCTTCTTTTTCTCCCGCAAGGCACCGGGTGTGGTGAAGCGGCTGCTGCGCCGGGTCGCGATCAAGAACCTGCCCGCCGGCTACGACGTCGATCTCCACTTCAAGCCGCGGTACAACCCGTGGGACCAGCGGATGTGCCTGATCCCCGACGCCGATCTCTACAACGCCGTCAGCGGCGGCCGCGCCGAGGTGGTCACCGACCACATCGAGGGCTTCGACGCCACCGGCATCGCCCTGGAATCCGGCAAGCACCTCGACGCCGACATCATCGTCACCGCGACCGGCCTGCAGCTGCAGGCGCTGGGCGGGGCCGCGATCAGCATGGACGGCATCGCGATCGATCACCGCGACCGCTTCGTCTACAAGGCCCACATGCTCGAGGACGTGCCCAACCTGTTCTGGTGCGTGGGCTACACGAACGCGTCGTGGACGCTGCGCGCCGACATCACCGCGCGGGCGACGGCAAAACTGCTGGCGCACATGGCCGCCCACGGCTACACGCACGCCTATCCGCACCTGGGCAACGAGCCGATGGACATCAAGCCGTCCTGGGATATTCAGGCCAACTACGTCAAGCGGTCGGTGCACGCGCTGCCCAAGTCGGGAACCAAGCGGCCCTGGAATGTGCGGCAGAACTATCTCGCCGATGCCATCGATTACCGGTTCGACCGGATCGACGAGGCGATGGTGTTCGGCCGGGCGGCCGACCGCGCACCGCTGGCCGGCTGACCGAAGTCAGCCGCTACGCTTGACCTCCACCGCCGACTCGGCGGTGGCGACCGGGTGCCCGCAATTCGGGCAGAACCTCTCGGCGGGATGGTGTTCGGCACCGCAGTTCGAACAGAAGTGGGGTTCGATCGGGGCCTCCTGCGCAGCGGCCCGCCTGCGCGGAAACGGCCGGAAGGCCGACACCCTGGCCAGCGACGGGAGCGGCCGACGCCGGCGCACGATCAGCAAAGTGAAGGCGGCGGCGACGGCGAGCACCGCGGCCACCTCACCCGCGATGTACCACCACAGGTTCGCGCCGCTGAGCGCCGAGAAATCGCCGTGCTGCTGGCGCAGGTTGGCCGCGCTGGTCCGGAGATCGACCAGCCCGGGATAGTCGGGGGACATCGACAGGGTCTGGTCGAAGTCGTCGATCGCCGCGCTGTATTGGCCGGCGTAGTAATGCTTGAGCCCGTTGCGGTAGTACAGGTCGGCGGGTCCCAGCCCCGCCTTGACGCCCTTGCTCGCCAGGATCGTGGCCAGCCCGTCGGCCGGCGCGACGAAGTTGAACGGCTGCGGTTCGCCGACGGGGGCGAAGCTGTTCACGCCGATCACCTTGCCGTTGAGCGCGACGGTCGGGCCGCCGCTCATGCCCTCGGACACCGGGGCATCGATCTCATACTCCGCGGCCGACCCCATCGTCGACTTCTTGCTGACCTTGCCGCTCTTGTTGGTGGGGTCCAGCGAAGGGCCGGTGACGTTCTCGGTGCTCTGCGAAAAACCCACCGCCAGGACCGAGGTGCCGATGCTGACGTCGGCGTCGGTGGCCAGCTCCGACGACGGCAGGTTGTGCTTGTCCACCTTGAGAAGCGCGACGTCGCCCTTGCCCAGCGGCCGGAAATCCACGACGTTGGCGGCGAGCTTGCCCGCCACCGTGGTGCCGCTGCCGTACGTCAGCGCGAGGCTGACTTCGGGGCCCCGATCGGCGGTGTTGCCCTCGACCTTCGCGTTCTTTTGCAGCCACTCCAGCGCCGCGGCCGGAGTCCGCGCATCGGGCGCGTCGGGAAACTGCGTGATGTATTCCTTGGCCGCCCTTTTGAGTATCAGCAGCTTGGCGGTGTCCGGATCGACGCAATGACCCGCCGTAGCCACCCAACCGTCGGGATTGATGACGAACGCGGTGCAGGCCCAGGCCGCGATGAACGGCATGGTGGTGCCCGGGCCGAACTGGGACAGGATCTGGCCGTCGGGCAGCCGGACCGCGCCATAACTCTGGCCGGCGAGGTACATGACGGCCGGCCGTATCATCGCCGCCGCCTTTTCCTCCGGGTTGACCTGGGGACGACCGCCGTCGGCGGCCGCGATGCCCGGGGAACCAACCGAAACCGCGATCGCGGCCGCGGCCAGCGACGCGAATACGGGGCCCCGTCGAGCGTGTCCGGGCATGAAACCTCCCTCGTGGCAGACCTGTACTTTTGACGATCCGGCAGATCGCGGCGGGGAGGTAGGGACCGAAGTCACCTGCCCTGAGGCCGTTGGGTTGGTCTGAGGTGAACTGCTTCTAAATCTCGGATGTCGGCAATACGCTGGTCGCCATGGCAGCTGACAAGCGCGAACCCCGAGTCGTTGTCCTCGGTGGAGGTTCCTGGGGAACCACCGTGGCATCCATCTGCGCGCGGCGCGGGCCGACGTTGCAATGGGTGCGCTCAGAAGCGACCGCCAAGGACATCAACGAGGACCACCGCAACAGCCGCTATCTCGGCAACGACGTCATTCTGAGCGACACCCTGCGCGCCACCACCGACTTCGAGGAAGCGGCCAACTGCGCCGACGTCGTGGTGATGGGCGTGCCCTCCCATGGCTTCCGTGGCGTGCTGACCGAGCTGGCCCGTGAGCTGCGCCCGTGGGTTCCGGTGGTGTCGCTGGTCAAGGGCCTGGAGCAGGGCACCAACATGCGGATGTCGCAGATCATCGAGGAGGTGCTGCCGGGTCACCCGGCGGGCATCCTGGCCGGCCCGAACATCGCGCGCGAGGTGGGCGAGGGCTACGCCGCCGCGGCCGTGCTGGCCATGCCCGACCAACACCTGGCGACCCGGCTGTCGGGGTTGTTCCGGACCCGGCGCTTCCGCGTGTACACCACCGACGACGTCGTCGGCGTCGAGATGGCCGGCGCGCTGAAGAACGTCTACGCCATTTCGGTCGGGATGGGCTACTCGCTGGGCATCGGGGAAAACACCCGCGCGCTGGTGATCGCGCGCGCGTTGCGGGAGATGACGAAGCTCGGCGTGGCGATGGGCGGTGATCCGGACACCTTCCCCGGGCTGGCCGGCCTCGGTGACCTGATCGTGACCTGCACCAGCCAACGCAGCCGCAACCGGCACGTCGGCGAGCAACTGGGCGCCGGCAAGCCGATCGACGAGATCATCGCCTCGATGAACCAGGTCGCTGAGGGCGTCAAGGCCGCCAGCGTGATCATGGAGTTCGCCAATGAGTTTGGCCTGAATATGCCCATAGCCCGCGAGGTCGACGCCGTCATCAATCACGGCTCGACCGTCGAGGAGGCCTACCGCGGCCTGATGGTCGAGGTTCCCGGGCACGAGGTGCACGGCTCGGGGTTCTGAGTCATCCGAACAACTCGTAACGAAAATATTTGCATTCGATATGGGGCAGGCCCGTTGGCTTGACCTGCGGTTTGACGACCCCATACCGTCGAACGAGGTAGCCAGGCTGTTGCCTGCCGATTGGCGCAGTCGTAATTGATTGCGCGCCAATGAGCTACGCCGACGTAGCGAAGTCCCCGCGCACACTTAACGACGGAAGCGACCGATGCAAAACATCGAACAGCTCGGCGATGAAGGAATTCACCAGGCCCACAGGGAATCACGCCGGGACCGGATCAGATCGGTTGTCCGGCACGACCTGCCGTCTTCACTCGTGGTGTTCCTGGTCGCACTGCCGTTATCACTCGGAATCGCGATCGCGTCGAACGCCCCAGTGCTCGCGGGCCTGATCGCCGCGATTGTCGGCGGCATCATCGCGGGAGCCATCGGCGGATCACCGTTACAGGTCAGTGGTCCGGCGGCCGGTCTGACCGTCGTTGTCGCCGATCTCATCTCCAACTTTGGTTGGGGCGTAACGTGTTTGATCACCGCGGCCGCGGGCGTGCTACAAGTTCTGTTGGGACTCAGCCGTATTGCGCGAGCGGCGCTGGCGATCTCACCCGTCGTCGTGCATGCCATGCTGGCCGGCATCGGGATCACGATCGCGCTGCAACAGGCGCACGTATTGCTGGGCGGGAAATCCAAAAGCTCGGCCTGGCACAACCTCATCGGCCTGCCCGGTCAGATCGTCGACTCGCATCGGCCCGGCGTGCTGTTGGGCGCGCTGGTGATCGCCATCCTGGTCGCTTGGCGCTGGGTTCCGGCCCGGTGGCGCTTCATCCCGGGTCCGCTGGTCGCCATCGTGGCGGTGACGATCATCTCGTTGGCCTTCCCGTTCCACGTGCGGCGGATCGAGATCGACTCGTCGCCGCTCAACGCGCTGCGTCTGCCCGATCTCCCGCACGGCGACTGGGGCGCGGTGGCAACCGGGGTCATCACCATCACCCTCATCGCCAGCGTCGAAAGCCTGCTGTCGGCGGTGTCGGTCGACAGGATGCACAACGGCCCGCGCACCGATTTCAACCGCGAGCTGATCGGGCAGGGCACCGCGAACATCGTGTCGGGCACCATCGGCGGGCTGCCGATCACCGGTGTAATCGTCCGCAGCTCAACCAATGTCAACGCGGGCGCTCGGTCGCGCGCCTCGTCGATCATGCACGGTTTCTGGATCCTGCTGTTCACGGTGCCCTTCGCGGAGCTGGTCGAAGAGATCCCGACCGCGGCGCTGGCCGGGCTGCTGATCGTCATCGGCGTTCAGCTGCTGAAGCCGGCCCACATCGAAACGGCAACGAAGCACGGGGATCTCGCCGTCTACGTCGTCACCGCCGTCAGCGTCGTCTTCCTCAACCTGCTGCACGGCGTGCTGATCGGGCTCGCCCTCGCCATCGCGTTGACCGGATGGCGGGTGATCTGGGCCCGAGTGGAAGCCAAACCGGTCGGCAAGGACTGGCAGGTGCTGATCGAAGGGCCGGCGTGTACCTTCCTGGCCCTGCCTCGACTGACGCGCGTGCTGGCGTCCATCCCCGTCGGCGCGGTTGTGACGGTTGACCTTTCGGTGAACTACCTCGATCACGCCGCACATCAGGCGATCGACGACTGGCGGCGCCAGTTCGAGGCCACCGGTGGCACGGTCCGGATCCGGGGCGTGCTCGAGACGGGGCACCTGGCCGGTCGGGCGCGCGGGGGTATCGACGATCGACGTGCGGCTTAATCGAAGCCGGACAGCCCGAAGGCGCCGCTCGGCGTGCGCCCGCTGAGCTTCTGAACTATCCACTGGTTCATCGAAACCCCTTGTTCGACGGCCTCCAGAGCCAGGCGGGCATGCAGCTCCGGCGATGTTCTGACGCTGAACGTCCCGCTGTAGTTGCG
The DNA here is from genome assembly GCF_900078675.2 of Mycobacterium interjectum. GTDB lineage: Bacteria > Actinomycetota > Actinomycetes > Mycobacteriales > Mycobacteriaceae > Mycobacterium > Mycobacterium interjectum. The sequence goes on along the minus strand of NZ_LT546236.1, from coordinate 29,995 downwards.
TTCGGAAAGCGGTGTGGGGACGGGGTCTCCGCCTGCGCGCAGGCTGTCCAGATGTTCGGTTAGCGCCTCCTCGACGGCGGCGACGGCCAATGGCGCGGTCGGCGCCTCGCGCCTCAGGTAAGGCAGTTCGACGCACACACCCACGTACTCGTCGTAATGGCGCGACCATTCGGCGCGGAAGGTGTAGCGACCCACGAAGATTTGATACCGCATGCGCTATCGAATTCGCGAGTCACTTATCCCCAAGGGGAGCCGGGCTCTCCAGACCAGGTGACTTGCCCCGGATTCGGTAGCACATGCGCTACCAAGTTGCGCTTCGGCCAGTCGGGCCCGGTTCAACCCCGCATCAGCCGCGCGCCATCTGCTCCAGCCGGCGGATGCGGTCCTCGATCGGCGGGTGCGTCGAGAACAGCGAACCGATCCGCTCACCCGCGCGGAACGGGTTGGCGATCATCAGGTGCGCCTGGCTGGCCAGCTGCGGCTCCGGGGGCAGCGGCGCGAGCTGGACCCCGCCGGAGATCTTGCGCAGCGCCGACGCCAGGGCCAGCGGGTCGCCGGTCAGCATGGCACCCGACTCGTCCGCCTGGTACTCGCGGGACCGGGACACGGCCAGCCGGACCACCGTCGCGGCGATCGGCCCCAGCAGGGAAACCAGCAGCATCGCAAACGGGTTACCGCCCTCTCGGTTTCCCCCGCCGAAGAACATCGCCATGTAGGACAACGCGGTGATCACGGACGCCATCGCGCCGGCGATGCAGGAGATCAGGATGTCGCGGTTGTAGACGTGCGAAAGCTCGTGGCCCAGCACGGCGCGCAACTCGCGCTCGTTGAGGATCCCCAAAATGCCGGTGGTGCAGCACACCGCCGCGTTGCGCGGGTTTCGCCCGGTGGCGAACGCGTTGGGCGCGTTGGTGTCGCTGATGTACAGCCGGGGCATCGGCTGGTGCGCCGAGGTGGCCAGCTCGCGCACGATCCGATACATCACCGGCGCCTGCAACTCGGAAACCGGCTGCGCGTGCATCGCCCGCAGCGCCAGCTTGTCGCTGTTGAAGTAGGTATAGGCGTTCATGCCGATGGCGAACAGCACCGCCAGCCACATCGCCGTCCTGCCGAACAGCGAGCCGACAAACACGATCAACGCGGACATGCCGACCAACAGGGCGAAGGTCTTCAGCCAGTTGGCCTGCGGATGCCAGGTCATCAGTGTCCTCCTTGGAGCATTACCTATCGCTCATTGAACGCTTGAAACGACCGTGGAGGTTCCGCTGGGTTCCGTTGGGCGGTCAACCGTGCCGGCTCACCGTGTAGTCGATCAGCGTCTCCATCGCGCGCCGGCCCGGGACCTCGGGCAAAAGGGCCAGCTCCTGGCGCGCCTGCGCCGCATACTGCGCCAGGAAATCCTTGGCCTTGGCCATCCCGGGTGACGCACGCAACAGCGTCAAAGCCTCGGCCACCTCCTCGTCGTCGGTGACGGGCCCGGACAGCAGCTCGCGCAGCCGCGCCGCCTCGGCCCCCGGCTCGCGCAGCGCGTACACCATCGGCAGCGTGTGCACCCCTTCGCGGACATCGGTCCCGGGCAGCTTGCCGGACTCGTGCGAGTCGCTGTCGATGTCGATGATGTCGTCGGAGATCTGGAACGCGGTGCCCACGATGCCGCCCACCCGGCTCAGCCGCTCCACCTGGTCGCCGTCGGCGCCCGAGAACATCGCGCCGAACCGGCCCGCCGCGGAGATCAGGCACGCCGTCTTCTCGTACACCACCTTCAGGTAGTGCTCGACCGGATCCGCCCCGTCGGCCACCTCTTTCAAGCCCCGGGTTTCGCGCATCTGCCCGGTCACCAGCTGCGCGAACGTCTCGGCGATGAGCCGCACCGCCTCGGGCCCGAGCCGCGACACCAGCCGCGACGCCGTCGCGAACAGGTAGTCACCGGCGAGGATCGCGACGTTGTTGCTCCAGCGCACGTTGGCGGTGGGCGTGCCGCGGCGGACCTCCGCCTCGTCCATCACGTCGTCGTGGTAGAGCGTGGCCAGGTGCACCAGCTCGATGACGGCGCCGGCGGTGGTCACCTCCCCCGCGTCCGGGTTCGGCCCGATCTGCGCGGACAACACCGTGAACAGCGGCCGGAACCGCTTGCCGCCGGCCTTGAATAGGTACGTCAGCGAATCGGTCATCACCTCGTCGGCGCTGCGCAGCTCGTCGTCCATGAGCCGCTCGATCCGGCCGACCCCCTCGCGCACGGTCGCGGCGAAACCGGCATCCCCGAAGTCAATGCCCGCCACCACCGTCTCCGGAGTCCTCACCCGACCAAACATACTGGTGAGCATGGAGACGAGAGAGATCGGAGCCGACCTGGTGGTCGTGGGCGCCGGACCCGCCGGTTCGGCGGCGGCCGCCTGGGCCGCCCGCGCCGGTCGCGACGTCCTGGTCATCGACTCCGCCGCCTTCCCCCGCGACAAACCGTGTGGGGACGGGCTGACCCCGCGCGCCGTCGCCGAGCTGGAGCGGCTGGGGCTGGGCGACTGGCTCGACACGCGCATCCGGCACCGCGGGCTGCGGATGAGCGGATTCGGCGGCGAGGTCCAGATCGACTGGCCGGGCCCGGCCTTCCCGTCGACCAGCAGCGCGGTGGCCCGCCTCGAGCTGGACGATCGCATCCGCAAGTGCGCGGAGGATTCCGGGGCCCGGATGCTGCTCGGGACCAAAGTGGTTGCCGCGCATCACGACTCGTCGCGTCGCGTGGTGTCGCTGACGTTGGCCGACGGCACCGAGGTGCGGTGTGGCCGGCTGATCGTCGCCGACGGGGCCCGCTCGTCGCTGGGCCGCAAGCTGGGCCGGCGCTGGCACCAGGAAACGGTGTACGGCGTGGCCGCGCGTGGCTATCTGACCACCCCGCGGGCCGACGACCCCTGGCTGACGTCGCACCTGGAGCTGCGCTCCCCCGACGGCGCCGTGCTGCCGGGCTACGGCTGGATCTTCCCGCTGGGCAACGGCGAGGTGAACATCGGCGTCGGGGCGTTGTCGACGTCGAAGCGGCCGGCGGACCTGGCGCTGCGCCCGCTGATCTCGTACTACACCGACCTGCGCCGCGACGAGTGGGGCTTTTCCGGCGAGCCGCGGGCGGTGGCGTCGGCGCTGCTGCCGATGGGCGGCGCGGTCTCCGGGGTGGCCGGCCCCAACTGGATGCTGATCGGCGACGCCGCGGCCTGCGTCAACCCGCTGAACGGCGAGGGCATCGACTACGGCCTGGAGACCGGGCGGCTGGCCGCCGAGCTGCTGGACTGCCGCGACCTGTCGCAGGCGTGGCCCACGCTGCTGCAGCAGCACTACAGCCGCGGATTTTCGGTCGCGCGCCGGCTCGCCTTGCTGCTGACCTTTCAGCGGTTCCTGCCCGCGACGGGCCCCGTCGCGATGCGCTCGACGCGGTTGATGACGATCGCCGTACGGGTGATGGCCAACCTGGTCACCGACGACGACGCCGACTGGGTGGCGCGGGCCTGGCGGGGCGGCGGGCGCTTCTCGCGGCTGATCGATCGCCGAACGCCGTTCAGCTGAGCCACATTCCCTCAGGCAGGCGGCGGCTTCCGCGCGCTATATCAACCACCTTGACATGCATCAGCGCCGTTGATATACCTGGGGGCATGACTCAACCAGTTGATTTCGAATTCGAATCCGCCTACCGCGGCGAATCCGCCCACTTCGGCGAGGGCACGCGCCCGCCCTGGAGCATCGGCGCCCCGCAGCCGGAGCTGGCCGCCCTGATCGAGCAGGGCAAGTTCCACGGCGACGTCCTCGACGTGGGCTGTGGCGAAGCCGCGATCTCGCTGACCCTCGCCGAGCGGGGGGTCACCACGGTGGGGCTGGATCTCTCCCCGACCGCGATCGACCTGGCCCGCCGCGAGGCCGAGAAGCGGGGCCTGACCAACGCCACCTTCGAGGTGGCCGACATCAGCTCGTTCACCGGTTTTGACGGCCGGTTCGGCACCATCGTCGACTCGACGCTTTTCCACTCGATTCCGGTCGAGGCCCGCGAGGGCTACCAGCAATCGATCAAGCGCGCCGCGGCGCCCGGCGCCTCCTACTACGCCCTGGTCTTCGACAAGGGCGCGGTGCCCGAGGGCCCGATCAACGCGGTCACCGCGGGCGAACTGCGCGCGGTGGTGTCCAAGTACTGGGTCGTCGACGAGATCAGGCCCGCGCGCATCTACGCCAAGCTGCCCGACGGTTTACCCGACTCGCCGTGGGGCGACGTCCGCGACGAGCCCGACGGCCTGAAGTCGGTCGGCGCCTGGCTGCTATCCGCGCACCTGGGCGCGTAAAACAACCGGGTGTATAGTCCGGCTAATGAAGGCTTTGAGGCTGGGTTCTCTGGTCGCCATGGCGGGCGCCGCTGTCGCACTGGCGGCGCCCGCGCAGGCCGACGATTACGACTACGTGTTCAAACAGACCGTCAACCACTTCGGCGTGTACGGCCCGCAGGACCAGCTCGCGTGGCTGGGCAAGATCAGCTGTGACCGGATCGGCAGGGGCGTGGACGGCGACCCCTACAAGTCGGCGAACTTCATCCAGCACAACCTGGCGCTGGGCACCACCCAGGGCCAGGCGTTCCAGTTCCTGGGCGCCGCGATCGACCACTACTGCCCCGACCAGGTCGGTTTCATCCAACGCGCTGGCCACTAGGCCTAATTGGGCCTGACTAGGCCGGCTTGTATCCCGCGTGCAGCGCCACGATGCCGCCGGTCAGGTTGCGCCAGCGGACCGCCGACCACCCGGCCGCTGAAATCCGGTGCGCCAGCGTGGGCTGGTCGGGCCAGGCCCTGATCGACTCGGCCAGGTAGACGTAGGCGTCCGGGTTGGAGGACACCGCCCGCGCCACCCGCGGCAGCGCGCGCATCAGGTACTCCTTGTAGACGGTCGCGAACAGCCCATTGGTGGGCGTGGAGAATTCGCACACCACCAGCCGGCCGCCCGGCCGGGTGACGCGGAACATCTCCCGCAGGGCCGCCCGCTGATCGGCGACGTTGCGCAACCCGAAGCTGATCGTGACCGCGTCGAACACGGCGTCGTCGAAGGGCAGCTTGGTGGCGTCCCCGGCGACCTTCGGCACGTCGCGACCGGCGCCCGCCGCCAGCATCCCGACCGAAAAATCGGCGGCCACACACCACGCCCCGGACTTGCGCAACTCCACGGTCGACACCGCGGTGCCCGCCGCCAGGTCCAGCACCTTCTGACCCGGCCCGATGCGCAACGCCGAGCGGGTGGCTTGCCGCCAATACCGGTCCTGCCCCAGCGAGAGCACGGTGTTGGTCACGTCATACCGGCGGGCGACGCCGTCGAACATCGACGCGACGTCCCGGGGGTTCTTGTCCAACGCCGCGCGACTCACGACGTCGACGCTACCGGGCCGGGACGGGTCAGTATTGCCGGTAACGCCGTTGGACGTGTTCTTGGCGCACCCGGATCTGCTCTCGGCGTTCCTCGGCGGACACGACACGGGTGGCCGCGGGGAGGTGCGCGCGCACGCCGGCGAGCGGCACCTTGGTGACCGACACCTTCGGCAATTCGGGCGGGGGCGTGGAGTAGGTCCAGCGCAGGGCCAGGAAACCACCCGGGTGGCCGGCGGTGTCGAGCCAGTTCGGCACCCCCGGGTCGCTGCCGGCGACGACGTAGCGGATGGCCCCGTCGGGATCCGATTCGGACTGAAATCCGTTGAGGCTGCTGGTGTGGTTGGCGTAGTCGAGCGACTCGCCCCACAGGTTGGACAGGTGAAAACCCAGGTAGGCGGGCGGCACCGGCACGACGACCTCGACCAGCAGCGCTTCGTCGTCGGCGAGGTCGTAGACGCCGCCCGAGTACACGTTGGTGCTCTGCCCGCCGCCCATCGCGAGGTTGGCCAGCGCCGGCTCATTCAGGTCGTTGCGCGGCATCAGGGTAACCCCGTCGCCGTTCTTGTCGCCGTGCGCCTCCAGCACCAGGTCATAGAACTGATTCCAGAACGTCATCTGGTTTTCGACGATGGTCCCGACGCGACGGACGCTGCGCGCCACGGCCTCGGGGTCGAGCCGCGCGGGCTGGGCGCCCTCCTTGCCGATCCGCGCGATGTGCAGGTCGGGCGATGCCTCGTGCTCCCAGTCGTGAAAAAGCATGCGGGCGATCAGGTATCGCGCCGAGGCGGTCCCGTCGGCCGTCGAGGTGGCGATGAAATTTCCCGAGTGATCGGCGGGCCGCCGCGGCGCCAGCAGGATCTCGAACCGGCCGTCGTCGTCCACGAGCAGCTCCGAGGCGTCCAATGTCCCGGTGATGGCGCGCCCGGCGGGAGCGAGTTCGGCGAGGCTGCCGGTGTCGCCGGCGTAGACGCTGTGGGCCTCAAAGATGATGTACTGCGGCGCTTTCCGGACGAGCCGGCCGTGTATCCGGTAGCGCTGGGTGCCGTCGATGGAGGCCGAGAGGTACAGCGCGTCGGCGTTGTCGATGGTGGCCTTGTCCACGGGTTGGATGGCGCGCCGGAAGTAGGGGAAATCGGGATCTTCGCACAGGCCGCGCTCGATGGCGCTGAACACGAAGCCCAGCAGGTAGCGGTAGCCATCCGCCAGGCTTTGTTCGGTGACCGGCGGGGCGTGCAGATCGGTGGAGTCGACGGCGTCGCGGGCCCGGGTCAGGGCGTCGATCATGTCGGACCAGGCGCCCCGCAGGGCGAGTTGGCTTGGCTCAGTGGACATGTGCGCCCTCTCCTTCGATATCCCACCGGTATTGCTCGAACAGCCCGGCCAGGCGCGTGTGGATCTCCCGCGGATCGAGCCCGAACTCCTCGAGGCTGTAGCGGTGGGCCGATTCGTGCCCGCCTCCGGCTCCGGCCGCCTCGAACGCCTCGGCGGCCACTGGCCCCAGGTCGAGCTCCAGCTCGCGATAGATCCGGCGCATCGTGGCCTCGGGGTGCGCCACCAGTTCGCGGTAGTCGACGACCGCCGATCGAACCTCGGGGTGGGCGGCCAGTACGTCGAGCGGGCGCAGGTAAGCGTCGAACGACTGATCGGCGAGGACGCGCAGTGATTTCGCGATCAGGTGCTCGTCGCGACCGCGCAGGTCCCACTCGTTCTTCAACAGCTTGAGCAGGCTCGGGATCGTCTCATCGGGATTGCGAAGGGGCACAATGAATCTCGCGTCGGGGAATGTCTCGATCAGCGCTTCGACGCGACCGCAGAAGGTGGGATTCTTGCTCAGGTGCGTCCCGCCGCCGTTCAGCGCGATCTGGCGCCGCACGCATTCGGAGTAGAAGCCCATCACCCGCCGGCGTTTGCGGTCCGGCCACTGGTCGACGTGGTAGAAGTCCAGCTCGCCCATGAAGGGAAACATGACGATCCAGAAGCCGGAGCACAGCGACCAGGTCAGAAAGAAGTCGTCTTCCTCCGGAACGAAGAAGCCGGTCTTGTGCATGTCGTCGGTCGGCGCGAACCGCTGCTCCTCGGCCGCATCGAGGCGGCGGCGCAGACGCCCGCCGAAAACCGCGGCGTCGAGCCGAAACAACAGGCGCAACAGGCGTTTTTGCAGCAGCGACGGGAAGAACAGCTCATACATCAGCGCGTAGCTGAACTGCGGATCGGCGGCCATCAGCCGGTGCAGATACGTCGTGCCGCTGCGCGCGTGACCGACGCAGAAGATCGGCGCCGTCACCCGGGTGCGCCGCAGCGATCCGAACAGGAGCGGGTCGAGCGCGAAGCACGCCGCATGGATGGCCGCGACGGCGGGCACCCCGGCCAGGAACGCGAAATAGCGGATCCACGGCTTCGACGCCGGTGGGTCGCGACGCAACAGCCGCAGCATCGTCCGATAGTTCGCCCAGTCGAAGTAGAAGGACGCTGCGTGCATGACCTCTCCCTCGGTCCAGGCCAGAGGGGGCCAAACTATCCATTTTTATTTGACTATGTCAAGGGTATCCGGATACCGTGCGCGTGTGACGGCGGCGCGCAAGCTGGATTCGGTGGACTCGATCAGCGCCACCCTGGCGCGGGTGGTGCGGCTGAGCGCAAGCCGTGCGGCGTTCGCGCGACAAGCGTCGGCCGCCAATACCGAGCTGTCGCAGCCGTCCTACCTTCTGCTGCGCGTCCTGATCGAACAAGGGCCGCTGTCGATGGGGCAGCTGGCGCGGATGGCCCACATGGACGTCGGTATGGCCACCCGGCGGGTGCGCGCCCTTGCCGACGCCGGACTCGTCGCGCGGCGTAGCGACCCCCACGACGGAAGGGTCTCGGTCGTCGACGCCACGGCGCAGGGCCGGCGCGCCGCCGGCGTGCTACACGAGGTCCGGCGTGATCACCTGGCGCGCGCGCTTTCCGGCTGGTCGAGCGATGAGCTCCGGCAATTCGATCGGCTCTTGACCAAGTTTCTCAGCGACACGACCAAGACACCGATCGACCACACCTGACGCGCCCGCTCACTGCCCCTGCGCGTAGCGCTTGGCGAACATTCGCCGCCGCGAAAAGGGCGACAGCACAGCCTCGTAGTGACCGAGCAGCTCGTCGCAGATGACCGGCCAGCTGCGGCCGAGCACGCTGCGCCGGGCGGCGGGAGCGTAGCGGTGCCGCTCCGCGAGCAGGTGCGCCACGGCTTGCGGCAGCCGCGCCTCGAACTCGTTGACGTCCAACAGCAGTCCGGTGCGGTACGGGGCCACCAGGTCGCGTGGGCCGCCGGCGTCGGGGGCGATCACCGGCAACCCCGATGCCAGCGCTTCCTGCACGACTTGGCAAAACGTCTCGTGCTCACCGGGATGCACGAAGACGTCCATGCTGGCATACGCTGCGGCGAGCTCCTCGCCGTACAGCGCCCCGGTGAAAACCGCTGTGGGCATCGCCGATTGCAGTTTGCGTTGATCGACGCCGTCGCCGACGATGACGAGCCGCACGGAATCGTCGGCCGTCAGTGCGCTCAGCCGTTCGACGTGCTTCTCCGGCGCGAGCCGGCCCACGAACCCGACGATCGGCTTGCCGGCCGGCGACCACCGCCGCCTGAGCTCTTCGCTGCGGGCCGACGGCGCGAACCGCAGCACGTCGACCCCGCGCGCCCACCGGTGTACCCGCGGGAACCGGTAGGAGACAAGCGACTCCATCGTCACGCTGGACGGCGCCAGGGTGCGGTCGGCCAGGCCGTGCAGGTGACGAAACCACGCCCACGCCGCGCGCGTGGTCATCGGAATTCCGTAGCTCGCCGCGAAGCCCGGGACGTCGGTTTGATACACCGCAACCGTCGGCACCCCGAGCCAGCGCGCCGCTTTCACGCCCCCGTAGCCGAGCAACGCCGGCGAGGCCAGGTGCACCACGTCGGGGTCGAATCCCCGCAGCACGCCCACCATTCGGGGCATCGGGAGCCCCAGCGGCAGCGTGGTGACCTTGGGGAACATCCGCGACGGCACCCGATGCACCCGGATGCCGTCGTGAACGCGATCCGCCCGGGGCCCGCCCGGCGGGTTGTCGGGGGCGATGACGAGGGCTTCGTGCCCGGTGCGACGCAGATGCTCGAGGACGCGCAGCACGGAGTTGCTGACACCGTTGACATTGGGGAGGAAGGATTCGGCGACGATGGCTACGCGCACAACACCACCCTGTCAGCGTCGGCTGTCGGAAAGGTTGCCTACGGGCATACGTCGTGCGAAATCTGCTGGTCGGGCGCCTTGGCGCGGGGGTCCATCCACCTGTCCAGCAGCGCCAGGCCCGCCAGCGCCACCGCCGCGGCCAGCCAGGCCACCACCGCGATGGATCCCGCCGGAATGATGGCCAGCCCCGCGTTGCGGTGCTGCACCCGAACCAGGTTCGGGTCGTTCTTGTTGTATTCGACGTAGATCCGCATCCCCGTCGCCAATTCGGACGGATACAGCACGCCCAGTTCGGGGCGGTAGGTGACGCGCTCGGGCGTGACGAATTCGATCGTGGAGCGCCGCGGCCCGGCGCTGAGCACCTCGGCCTGCGCCACGCCCATGTGGTGTCGGATCGCAAGATCGTCGCGCCAGGCGCCCGCCACCAGCAGCACCGACTGCAGCGTGACCAGCCCCGCCAGGATCAACACCGCAATGCGCAACCAGCGCAACACAATCCTGGCCCGGGTCGATGGCGGCTCATCGCTGCGGCCGTGAAGCAGGATGTGCAGCAACACCTTCGGCGACGTCACGGTGCCGGAAGTTTCATAAAGCGGCCTTGATGGCGGCGTGCAGCTGGCGCAGCGAGGAGCGGTCCGCTTTGACCTCCAGCACGCGCAGGCCGGGCGCCGGTTCGTCGAGCGCCGCGCCCAGCTCGTCGACCTCGATCTGCCGGCTCTCCACGTGATAGGCGCGGCACAGGGCGCCGACGTCGACGTCGTGCGGGGTGCCGAAGATCCGCGAGGACACATCGGAGAACCTCGGATCGCCCTGCTCGAGCAGCTCGAAGATGCCGCCGCCGTTGTCGTTGGACACGACGATCGTCAGCCGCTGCGGCGTCGGTTCGGTGGGGCCGATCAGCAGCCCGGAGCTGTCGTGCACGAACGTCAGGTCGCCGATCAGCGCGACGGTGCGGCCCTGATGCGCCAGAGCCGCGCCGATCGCGGTGGACACCGTGCCGTCGATGCCGGCGACCCCGCGGTTGGAGCGGACCGTGATCTGTCCGCGATGCCTCGCGGACCCCAGACCGACCAGCGCCGCGTCGCGGACGGGGTTGGACGCGCCGAGCACCAGCTGGTCACCCGGTCGCAGCGCGTCGGCCACGGCCGCGGCCACGTGCAGCCCGGTGGTCAGCTGGTGCAGCGCCAGCTGGCCGCGCACCGCGGTGATCGCGTGCCGGTTCATCTCCGCGCAGCGGTGCAGCCAGGCGGGGTGGGGCGCCCCGGTGGTGACCGCCCGCGTGCCGGTGGCCTGCGAGTTGCCCGAGACGTCGGGCCACCGGGGCCCGGTGGTCAGCGCGTACACCGGCACTTTCGGGTCGGCCAGCAGCGCCGACACCGGGCGGTGCAGAGTCGGGCGGCCGAGCATGATCACCTGCTTGGGGCGCAGCAGCGGCAGCGCAAGGGGGTGCAGCGGGTTAGCCGGGGCGGGCGCCGTCGGCTCCGCGACGGTGGGCAGCTGCTCCAGGTTGTGGTGGGTGCCCGCGCCGTGCCCGGCGATCACGACCGTGTCGGGCGTCAGGTCGATGTCCAGCGGCTGGTCGAACGTGACCGGCGGCGTGTATGTCCACGGCTTGCCGCCGGGTCGGCCCGGCGGCGTCGCGGCGCCGTGCGGCGCGGGATCGGGTACCAACGGTTCGCGCAGCGGGATGTCGAACTGCACGGGGCCGGCGTTGGCGGTGCGCGATCCCGTCGCGGCCGCCAGGACGCGGCAGGTGGCCGATCGCCAGGTGGCGTTGAGCGAATCCAGCCGCTCGGGCGCGTCCTCGGCCAGGCCCAGGCTGATGGTGGCGCGGACCTGGGTGCCGAAGTAGCCCAGCTGCTCCATGGTCTGATTGGCCCCGGTGCCCAGCAGTTCGTAGGGCCGGTTGGCCGACAGCACGATCAGCGGTACCCGCGCGTAGTTGGCCTCGACCACCGCCGGGCCGAGGTTGGCCACGGCGGTCCCCGAGGTCATCGCGATACACACCGGCGCGCCGGCGCCGATCGCCAGCCCGATGGCCAGGTAGCCGGCGGTGCGCTCGTCGATGCGGACGTGCAGCCGGATCCGGCCGGACCGGTCGGCGTCCTGCAGCGCGAAGGCCAGCGGCGCGTTGCGTGACCCTGGGCACAAGACCACGTCACGGACGCCGCCGCGGATCAGCTCGTCGACGACGACGCGGGCCTGGGTCGTCGAGGGGTTCACCACTACAGCGTGTCACAACCCGCTCATTGGCCGCCGAACGTGGAGTTGCTGCGCCAAATCGCCTGATTCCGCGCAACAAGTCGACGCTGGGGCTTCAGGTGCCGGCGAAGAACTGCAGCGCCGCGGCGTTGACGGCGTCGGGCCGCTCCAGGAACCCGAGATGACCGGCGTCGGGTATCTGCAGGTACCGGCCGTTGGGCATCGCGTCGGCGACCTCCCGGCCCAGGTAGGGCGGCGTCACGATGTCCTCGGAGAAGCCGAGCACCAGCACCGGCGCGGCGATGCTGCGGTAGGCGGGCAACCGGTTGGTCTGCGGAGAGACATACATCTGGGTGCGCAGGCCCGGGGTCTGCTTGATCGGCCAGGTGGTGAACATCGCGATCCAGTCGGCCACGGCCGCTTCATCGTTGATCGTCTTGCGTGAAAAGCTTTNACTCTTGCCAGCAGCCGGTCTCTCGCGTCGCTCCCGGGCGGCAGCTGGACCCCGGAGGCGTGCAGCTCGACCTGGGCCGCGTGGAAGAACGGGCGGGCGCGGTCCAGGCGGCCGCGGGTGGCCATCAGCACCGCCGATCTGACCAGCTCGGGCCGCGACACCATGAGTTCCTGCGCGATGAACGCGCCCATGGAGACCCCGACGATCCGCGCCGGGGCGGCGCCGAGCGACTCGATCAGCGCGGCGGTGTCGGCGACCATCGTTTGCGTCGTGAATCCCTCGGCGCTTTCCGTATCGCCCACCCCGCGGTTGTCGAACGTGATGCAGCGGTACCCGGCGGCCAGGAAGGCCGGAACCTGATGGGGGTGCCAGGTACGCCCGGCGCCGCCGCGGCCGGCGATGAAAACGACGGGCTCACCGGACCCGCGATCGTCGTATGCCAGGTTGATCACCCGGAAGACGGTACAAGGAGCGGATGGCAGGCCTTGAGCCGGTCGATCCACCACTGCCGCCGCTCGGGTGGCGCGGCCAGCGCCCGCAGCCGCGCCGGGTCGGGCGTCACCGGCCCGACCGATAGGAAGCCGTCGCGCGGCGCGGCGACGTCCACCACGTCGTCCGAGAACAGGCCGCCGGTGCCCAGCCCGCAGGCATGGCGCAGGTGCGGCAGGGCCGCCGCGGCGGTCAGACCATGGCTGATGCCGACCGCCGAGTCCAGCGCGCTGGAGACCACCACGGGGATGTCGATCTGGGCGGCGATGGCGAGCAGGGCGCAAACCCCGCCCAGCGGGGCGACTTTCAGCACGGCGATGTCGGCGGCGTGCGCGCGGACCACCGCGAGCGGGTCGTCGGCCTTGCGGATGCTTTCGTCGGCCGCGATCGGCACGTCGATCCGTGCGCGCAACGCGGCGAGTTCGTCGACGCTCGCGCAGGGCTGCTCGAGGTACTCCAGCGGGCCGTCGGCGGTCAGGGCGGCCGCGGCCCGCGCCGCCTGCTCGACGGTCCAGCCGCCGTTGGCGTCCACCCGCACGGTCGGCACAAGCGCGCGCACGGCGTTGACCCGCGCCACGTCGTCGGCCAGCGTCTGGCCCGGCTCGGCGACCTTCACCTTGGCCGTGCCGGCCCCTGGGAACCGGGACAGCACCTCGCTCACCCGGGCGGCGGGCACGGCCGGCACGGTCGCGTTGATCGGGACGCGCTGGCGCAGGACGGGCGGCGGCGGTCGGTAGGCACCCTCGACGGCGGAGGCGAGCCAGTGCGCGGCCTCGGGCGGCGCGTATTCCAGGAAGGCCCCGAACTCGCCCCAGCCCGCGGGGCCCTCGATCAGCGCGACCTCGCGGGTGGTGATGCCGCGGAAGCGCACCCGCATCGGCAGCGCCACCACGTGCAGGCGGTCCAGCAGATCGGAAAGGGGCGGCCTCACTGGCCGTGAACCTGGCGGCCCGCCAGAAACGTCGCGCGCACCTCGAGGTCGGCGATCCGCTCCGGCGGGACGGTCCGGGGATCGGCCGACAGCACCACCAGGTCCGCGTACTTGCCGACCTGCAGCGAGCCGATCACGTCGTCGGAGAACAGCTGCCAGGCGGCGTCGATGGTCTGCGCGCGGATCGCCTGATCTACGGTCAACCGCTCCTCGGGCGCCAGCACCCGGCCGCTGGGCGCCGTGCGGGTCACGGCCACGCTGATGTTGCGCAGCGGTTCCTCGGGCGTCACCGGCGGATCGTTGTGCAAGGAGATCCGCATGCCGGTCGCGACCGCGGAACCCGCCGGCATCCAACGGGATCCGCGCTCGGGTCCGAACAGGCCGTCGACGATGACGTCGCCCCAGTAGTGGATCTGATCGACGAAGATGCTGCAGGTGACGCCGAGGTCGGCGGCTCGTTGGAGTTGCTCGGGCCGGATGGCGCCGACGTGCTCGAGCCGCAGCCGGTGGTCGGGGCGCGGATGGCGCCCGATCGCCTCTTCGTAGACGTCGAGGATCGTGTCGACGCCGGCGTCGCCCTGCACGTGGCAGGCCATCTGCCAGCCCAATGGGTAGTAGGCGCCGACGATTTCTCTCAGCTGTTCCGCGGTGTAGTTGGCGCACCCGCAGGAGCCGGGCGGGATGCCGATGGTCCGGGTGGCCTCGGTGTCCAGGTAGGGAAACGACAACGCGATGTTGCCGATCCACGGCGACCCGTCCACCCAGATCTTGATGCCGACCTGGCGCAGCATGTCGTCGCCCTGGCCGGGTGTGGCGGCGGTGGCCATCTGCGGGTTGGAGACCTCGTAGGTGCGCAGCCGGACCGTCAGGTCGCCGCGCAACTGCTCGACCAGCGGCCCGAAGGCCGGGTCGAAGGCCATCTCCGAGCAGGTGGTGAGCCCGGCCCGGTTGAGCCGGGCGCATTCGGCGCGCAGCATCGCCGGGTAGTCACCGGGCTCGATGGCCCCGGCGAGCAGCGGGAACACCGCGCCGATCTCCTCGGCGGTGCCGTCGAGGTCCCCGTGCGCGTCGCGGCCGTAGCTGGCGCCCTTGGGGTCGGGGGTGTCGCGGGTCAGCCCGTTGAGCTGTGCGGCGCGGGAGTTGAAGAAGGCCTTGTGCCCCGAGTTGTGGATGATCACCAGCGGGCCGTCCGGCGCGATGTCGTCGAGCCAGGCCAGCGTCGGATCGGGCAGACCAGTCTGCAGCAGCGCATCCCAGCCGTTCAGGTAGGCGCCCGCCGATCCCCGCTTTGTGACCTCGCGGCGGATCGCCGCGACGACGTCGTCGGGGCCGGGCACCGTGACCGGGCGGATGTCGACGATCCGGTCCGACAGCGCCATGGCCTCCATCAGCGGATGCCCATGGGCCTCAACGAATCCCGGCATCACGCAGCCGTCACCCACGTCGATGGTCCGGGTGCCGGCGCCGATGAGGTCGGCGACGTCCGAGCGGGTGCCGACGGCGACGATCCGGCCGTGGGCCACGGCGAGCGCCTCGGCCGTGGGGCGCGCCTCGTCGACGGTCAGCAGTGTTCCGGTGACGACGAGGTCAGCATCGGCCATGAGGACGAATCGTAGTGGTGCGAGGGTCGGGCAGACCCGAATTGCAACACGTTCTAGTCTGACCCCATGACGGACGAGCTGCTGCGCAACCCGACCCATAACGGCCACATGTTGGTGGGCGCGCTCAAGCGCCATAAGAACAAGCCGGTGCTCTTCCTCGGCGACACCACGCTGACCGGCGGTCAGATGGCCGACAAGATCAGCCAGTACATCCAGGCGTTCGAGGCGCTGGGCGCGGGCACGGGCGTCGCCGTCGGGCTGCTGTCGCTCAACCGGCCCGAGGTGCTGATGATCATCGGCGCCGGCCAGACGCAGGGCTACCGGCGCACCGCGCTGCACCCGCTCGGCTCGCTGGACGACCACGCCTACGTGCTGTCCGACGCCGGCATCAGCTCGCTGATCATCGACCCCAACCCGATGTTCGTGGAGCGGGCGCTGGGGCTGCTGGAGAAGGTGCCCTCGCTCGAGCAGATCCTCACCATCGGCCCGGTGCCCGAGGCGCTCAGGGGCGTGGCCGTGGACCTGTCGGCCGAGGCCGCGAAGTACGACCCGCAGCCGCTGGCCGCCAAGGAGCTGCCGCCCGATCAGGTCATCGGCCTGACCTACACCGGCGGCACCACCGGCAAGCCCAAGGGCGTGATGGGCACCGCGCAGTCCATCTCGACCATGACGATGATCCAGCTCGCCGAATGGGACTGGCCGGAGGAGCCGCGGTTTTTGATGATCACGCCGCTGTCGCATGCCGGGGCGGCGTATTTCCTGCCCACCCTGGTCAAGGGCGGCCAGATGTACGTGCTGCCCAAGTTCGACCCCGCCGAGGTCCTGAAAACCATTGAGGAGAAGCGGATTACGGCCACGTTCCTGGTGCCGTCGATGCTGTACGCGCTGATGGACCACCCGGATTCGCACACCCGCGACCTGTCGTCGCTGGAGACCGTGTATTACGGCGCCTCGGCGATCAACCCGGTGCGGCTGGCCGAGGCGATCAGCCGGTTCGGCAAGATCTTCGCCCAGAACTACGGGCAGTCCGAGGCGCCGATGGCCATCACCTACCTGGCCAAGAAGGACCACGACGAGAAGCGCCTCACCTCGTGCGGGCGCCCGACGCTGTACGCCCGCGTGGCCCTGCTGGGCGAGGACGGCCAGCCGGTGCCCCAAGGCGAGCCGGGCGAGATCTGCGTCAGCGGGCCGCTGCTGGCCGGGGGCTACTGGAACCTGCCCGACGAGACGGCCAAGACGTTCAAGGACGGCTGGCTGCACACCGGCGACATGGCCCGCGAGGACGACGACGGCTTCTACTACATCGTCGACCGCGTCAAGGACATGATCGTCACCGGCGGCTTCAACGTCTTCCCCCGGGAGGTCGAGGACGTCGTGGCCGAGCACGCGGCCGTCGCGCAGGTGTGCGTGGTAGGGGCGCCGGACGAGAAGTGGGGCGAGGCCGTCACCGCGGTGGTGGTGCTGCGCGCCGACGCCCCGCGCGACGACGCCGCGATCGAGGCCATGACCGCCGAGATCCAGGCCGCGGTCAAGGAGCGCAAGGGGTCGGTGCAGTCGCCCAAGCGGGTGGTGGTCGTCGACTCGCTGCCGCTGACCGGCCTGGGCAAGCCGGACAAGAAGTCGGTGCGGGCGCAGTTCTGGGAGGGCGCCGACCGCGCGGTCGGCTAGTCGTGCCCCGAGCGTGACGTTGCGGTCACGTTCGTGGCCCAGCGTGACTGTGCTGTCACGTTCGGGCCGCGATGCCGGCCACCAACAGGTCCAGCATGCGGCCCGTCTGCTCCGGCGAACCGCTGGCCAGGAAGATGCCGATCAGGCTCGACACCACGTCGTCGGCCTGCACATCGGGGCGCAGGCTGCCGTCGGCGGCGCCGGCCCGCAGCAGCATGTCGACGGCGCCGACGATGCTGTCGCGCGTCTGGCTGGGCTGCATCGCACCGGAGTCGAAGATCGCGTGTAACGACTCGGCCATCTCGCGCTTGGCGGCCACGAAGCTTGCGTACCGGTCCATCCAGCGGCGCAGCGCGGCCCGGGGAGGATGCCGGTTGAGCAGCTGTTCGGCCGCCGCGGCCACTTCGGCGAGCTCGGCGCGGTAGATCGCCTCGACGAGGGCCTCCCGGTTCGGGAAGTGGCGGTACAGCGTGCCGATCCCGACGCCGGCGTCACGCGCGATCGACTCCAGCGACACCGGTCGGCCCCGCGCGCCGGCGAACGCCGCGGTGGCCACCTCGAGCAGCTTCTCGCGGTTGCGGCGCGCGTCGGACCGGCTCGGCTCGGCCAAAGCGGAGGTTCCTCCGTTTCTGCTAGGCTCGCTACAAGCGGAGGGTCCTCCGCATTCCTGCCAGTGTGTCAGACGGGAGCACCATGACAACCTTTCCCACCGTCGCGCGCGTCGGCTATGGCGCGATGCAGCTGTTCGAGGCCACATCGCAGGACGCGACCAGCGTGCTGCGGCGCGCGGTCGAGCTCGGCGTCAACCACATCGACACCGCGTCGTTCTACGGTCCCGGCGAGGTGAACCGCCGAATCCGGGCCGCGCTGGCCCCCTACGCGGACGACCTCGTCATCGTGAGCAAGGTCGGTGCGCGCTACACCGGCGAAGAACCCATCCCGCTGGCCGCCGCACAGAGGCCCGCGGAGCTGCGCGCCGCGGTCGAAGACGACCTGCGCCAGCTCGGCCTGGAGTGCGTGCCGGTGGTCAACCTGCGACGCATGGACCTCGGTCCGGGCGTCGCCGCCGAGGGTGACCAGATCGTGGACGTCGACGACCAGCTCGCCGAGATGATCGCGCTGCGCGACGAGGGCAAGATCGGCGCGATCGGCATCAGCGCCGTGCCGGTTGACGTGGTGCGGCGGGCGTTGCCCGCGGGGATCGTCTGCGTGCAGAACGCCTACAGCGTGCTGGACCGCTCACAAGAAGCCGCCCTGGACCTGTGCAGGTCCGAGGGCATCGCTTGGGTGCCCTACTTCCCGCTGGGTTCGTCGTTCCCGGCCTTTCCGAAGGTCGCCGACCAGCCGGTGGTGGCCGAGATCGCCGGCGCGCTCGGCGTCACGGGCGCCCAGGTCGGCCTGGCCTGGCTGCTGGCGCACGCGCCGAACACGTTGCTGATCCCGGGCACGCGATCCGTCGGGCACCTCGAGGAAAACCTCGGCGCGGCGGACGTCACCCTCGATGCCGAAGCGCTGGACAGGCTGGACTCCCTCGGTGCAACCGACCCCCAGCCCCATGGTGCGGAGCCGTTTCAGAGGTAACGTCGCTGCCATGGGCAGTGACAAACCGGTCCGGCCGCCGTGGTGGCTGAAGCCGGCCAACAAGGTGTTCATCCAGATGTCGCGGCTCGGAATGAGTTTCGGCGGCGAGAGCCCTGTCGTGCTGACGGTCAAGGGGCGCAAGTCCGGACGCGACCGGTCGACGCCCGTGACCCCGATGACCGTCGACGGGAAACAGTTCGTCGTCGCCGGGTTCCCCGGCGCCGATTGGGTGGCCAACGCGCGCGCCGCCGAGCAGGCGACGGTCGCCCGCGGCCGCCACGTCCAGAGGGTGCGGATGGTGGAGCTGTCGCCCGACGACGCGCGGCCGATTCTGCGGGCCTTCCCGACCGAGGTGCCCACCGGTGTCGGCTTCATGAAGCGAGCGGGACTGATCACCGACGGCCGGCCCGAGGAGTTCGAGGCCCTGGCGGGCCGCTGCGCGGTGTTCCGACTGGACCCGGCGTAGTGGCGGTGCGGCGCGTCGTGCTTGCGGTGACGCTGCTCGCGGCCGCCGGCCTGGGCGTGCCCGCGCCGCGGTCGTTGGCCACGACGGGATGCGCGCCCGGCGGCACGCCTGCCCCGGCCGGCGCGGCCGAGCGGCAGATCAACGATCTGGACTGGGACGGCCAGCCGGACACGTTGTGGGTCGGGCAGTTTCGCGACGGCTCGGGCCGCACCGATCGGGTCGTCGGCATCACGACGGCCAGCGGCGCCAACTCCGACGCGCCGGTGCTGTCGGCCAGCCCAATCCCCTTGACCGCCTTGGCAATCGATGCCCAGCAGGACGGTCAGCACCAGGTCATCGTCAGCGACGGCCGCGGCGCGCACCTGTACGTGTTCGCCGACTGCCGGTTACAGACCGTCTCCGACAACCAGGGCGCCCCGTTCCTGTTCGACCTGCAGGACCTACGTGGCAACGGCACCGGAATCGGATGCGGAAACCTCGGGCCGCCCATGCCCGGCCGTCACCTCGTCGGGTTGCGGGCCTCGAACGAAGACGGCCAGTGGACGGTGCGCCGCACCGAGATCGACCTCAACGGCACACTGGCTACCATCGGACAATCCGACACCCTGACGGCCACCTCGGCGCAGGACCCCGCCGTGATTTCCGCGCAGACCATCAGCTGCGGCGACCTCACCATCGGCAAGGACGGAGTTCGACAGCCTTGAGTGCCAACCCCTTTGATGCGCAAGCCTGGCGGCCCGTCGACGGGTTCGCCGACCTGACCGACATCACCTACCACCGCCACGTCGACGACCCCACCGTGCGGGTGGCGTTCAATCGCCCCGAGGTGCGCAACGCGTTTCGGCCCCACACCGTCGACGAGCTGTACCGGGCGCTGGATCACGCCCGGATGTCACCCGACATGGGCGTGGTGCTGCTGACCGGAAACGGCCCGTCGCCCAAGGACGGCGGCTGGGCGTTTTGCTCCGGTGGCGATCAGCGCATCCGCGGCCGGTCCGGCTATCAATACGCCAGCGGCGAAACCGCGGACACCGTCGATGCCGCGCGCGCCGGGCGGCTGCACATCCTCGAGGTGCAGCGGCTGATCCGGTTCATGCCCAAGGTGGTGATCTGTTTGGTCAACGGCTGGGCCGCCGGCGGCGGCCACAGCCTGCACGTGGTGTGCGATCTCACCCTGGCCAGCCGGGAGCACGCGCGCTTCAAACAGACCGACGCCGACGTCGGCAGCTTCGACGGCGGTTACGGCAGCGCGTATCTGGCCCGGCAGGTGGGCCAGAAGTTCGCCCGCGAGATCTTCTTCCTGGGCCGGGAGTACACCGCCGAGCAGATGCACCGCATGGGCGCGGTCAACGAGGTCGTGGAGCACGCGGACCTGGAGCGGGTCGGCGTGCAGTGGGCGGCCCAGATCAACGCGAAATCCCCTCAGGCGCAACGCATGCTGAAGTTTGCGTTCAATCTGCTGGACGACGGGCTGGTGGGCCAGCAGCTGTTCGCCGGGGAAGCCACCCGGCTGGCGTACATGACCGACGAGGCGGTGGAGGGCCGCGACGCCTTCCTGGAGAAGAGGCCGCCGGACTGGACGCCGTTCCCACGCTACTTCTGAGTGGCCTTCGGGCGCCCGCCTAGACTCCCCCCGTGAGCAAGAGTCCGCTTAGCAGGTTCCGAGACCAGCTGGTGCTGGCGACCATGCGACCGCCCGCGGCGCCGCAAATCCTGGTCAACCGGCCGGCGATGAAACCGGTCGGCCTCGACGGCAAGCGGATCCTGCTGACCGGGGCGTCATCGGGCATCGGCGAGGCCGGGGCCGAACAGCTGGCCCGCGAAGGCGCAACGGTGGTCCTCGTCGCCCGCCGCCAGGACCTGCTCGACGACCTGGCGGACCGGATCGCCAAGGCCGGCGGGGCCGCCATCGCGATCCCTTGCGACGTCTCCGACATGGACGCCGTCGACGCGCTGGTGGCCGACGTCGAGAAGCGCCTCGGCGGCATCGACATCCTGATCAACAACGCCGGCCGGTCCATCCGCCGGCCGCTGGCCGAGTCGCTGGAACGCTGGCACGACGTCGAGCGGACCATGGTGCTCAACTACTACGCGCCGCTGCGGCTGATCCGCGGGCTGGCTCCCGGGATGCTCGAGCGCGGCGACGGCCACATCATCAACGTCTCGACGTGGGGCGTGCTGTCGGAGGCATCGCCGCTGTTCTCCGTCTACAACGCGTCGAAGGCCGCGCTGTCGACGGTGAGCCGGGTCGTGGAAACCGAGTGGGGCCGTAGGGGCGTGCACTCCACGACGCTGTACTACCCGCTGGTGGCCACGCCGATGATCGCGCCGACCAAGGCCTA
Organism: Mycobacterium interjectum; assembly: GCF_900078675.2. Taxonomy (GTDB): domain Bacteria; phylum Actinomycetota; class Actinomycetes; order Mycobacteriales; family Mycobacteriaceae; genus Mycobacterium; species Mycobacterium interjectum. The sequence continues at coordinate 8,678 of NZ_LT546236.1, read as the reverse complement.
CGACGGGATGCCCGCGCTGACGTCGCAGGAGGCCGCCGAGTGGATGGTCACCGCCGCGCGCACCCGGCCGGTGCGGATCGCGCCGCGGATGGCGATCGCGGCCAAGGCGCTGGATACGTTCGGCCCGCGCTGGGTTAATACCCTCATGCAGCGGCAGAGCATCCAGCCCAACCGTGAAGCCGGTAGTTGAGCCGAAACCCGCCGACGACGTGATAGACACGAGGCTATGGAGATCCTGGCCAGCCGGATGCTGCTCCGGCCGGCGGACTATCAGCGGTCGCTGAGCTTCTACCGCGACGAGATCGGGCTGGCGATAGCCCGCGAATACGGCGCGGGCACCGTGTTTTTCGCGGGGCAGTCTTTGCTGGAGCTGGCCGGTTACGGCTCCCCGGACCATTCCCGGGGGCCCTTCCCGGGTGCACTGTGGCTCCAGGTCCGCGACGTCGCCGCGACCCAGGCCGAGCTGCGGGGCCGGGGGGTAGCGATCGCCCGCGAGGCGCGCCGCGAACCGTGGGGCCTGCACGAGATGCACGTCACCGATCCGGACGGCGTCACGCTGATTTTCGTCGAGGTTCCGGGGGATCATCCGCTGCGCCGCGACACCCGCGGTGATAGAGGGAACGCCGGGTTAACTAACAGCTAACATCTGACGGCAAGTCGAGGTACACCTGCGTTTCGGGTATCCGTCCGTTCGACAATTTAAGCCCCCTACTACGAGAATCAGGCGCTGTGAACATCGATTTGTTCCTCCTCGTCATTGTCGTAATCACGGCACTCGCTTTCGATTTCACCAACGGCTTCCACGACACCGGCAACGCGATGGCGACGTCCATCGCCAGCGGCGCGCTGGCGCCCAAAGCGGCCGTCGCGCTGTCGGCGGTACTGAACCTGGTGGGCGCGTTCATGTCGACGGCCGTCGCGGCCACCATCGCCAAGGGGCTCATCGACGGGCACATCGTGACGCTGGAACTGGTGTTTGCCGGCCTGGTGGGCGGCATCGTCTGGAACCTGCTGACCTGGCTCCTCGGCATCCCCTCGAGTTCCTCGCACGCGCTGATCGGCGGCATCGTCGGCGCCACGCTCGCCGCGGTGGGCGCGCACGGGGTGATCTGGAAGGGCCTGGTGTCCAAGGTCCTCATCCCGGCCGTCGTCGCCGCGATCCTGGCCATCCTGGTCGGGGCGATCGCCACCTGGCTGGTCTACCGGATCACCCGCGGCATCCCGACCAAGCGCACCGAATCCGGGTTCCGGTACGGCCAGTGGGGCTCGGCGTCGCTGGTCTCCCTGGCGCACGGCACCGGCGACGCGCAGAAGACGATGGGCATCATCTTCCTGGCGCTGATGTCCTACGGCGCGGTCAGCAAGACCGAAGCGGCGCCGCCGCTGTGGGTGATCGTGTGCTGCGCCCTGGCCATGGCGGCGGGCACCTACCTGGGCGGCTGGCGCATCATCCGCACCCTGGGCAAGGGCCTGGTCGAGATCAAGTCGCCCCAGGGCATGGCCGCCGAATCGTCTTCGGCCGCAGTCATCCTGCTGTCGACGCACTTCGGCTACGCGCTGTCGACCACTCAGGTCTGCACCGGTTCGGTGCTGGGCAGCGGGCTGGGCAAGCCGGGTGGCGAGGTGCGCTGGGGCGTGGCCGGCCGGATGGTGACCGCGTGGCTGATCACGCTCCCATCGGCCGGGTTGGTCGGGGCGATCACCTACTGGATCGTGCACCTCATCGGCGGGTACCCCGGCGCCATCATCGGCTTCGGTCTGCTGGTCGCCGTCTCCGCCCTCATCTACATCCGGTCGCGGCGGGTCAAGGTCGACCACAAGAACGTCAACGCCGAATGGGAAGGCAGCCTCACCGCCGGCCTCGACGGCGCCGACGAACACAAGCCGCCGTCGGATACGGGACCAAAGGTGGGCGCCGGGGCCTCGCCCCGGTCCGGCTCGGACGACGACACGGTGATCGCGGGGAACCCCTCATGAGCCACTTCAGCGACTGGTTCAACTACCAGGCCTCCCTGAAGATCCTGCTCTTCAGCATGCTGGCCGGCGCCGCGCTGCCGGGGGTGTTCGCCCTCGGCCTGCGGTTGCACGCCATCGGCGGCGGACAGGTCAGCATTGACGGCGCCCCGGCGCACAAGAATCCGTTGCTGCTGGGGATCGCCTGGGTGATCTACGCGGTGGTGGTCGCGGTGATCGCCTTCGCCCTGCTGTACATCTCCCGCGACTTCGTCGCGCACCAGATCGGGCAGCCTTTCCTCGGGGCCAAGCCACCGCACAAGTAGCATCGAATCGTCCACCCAGCCGAGGCCCCACCGGGGGGAGGGATAGCGAAGTGAACGGATTCCTGAGCTCGATCGTCTCGTGGCTGCGCGCGGGATACCCCGACGGCGTCCCGCCGACCGATACCTTCCCGGTGCTGGCACTGCTGAGCCGCCGATTGGGCCACGACGAGGTCGTCGCGGTGGCGCACGAACTCATGGAACGCGGNGGGCTGGTTCCGCACCGACGACCTGGGCGCCCTCGACGGGGCCGGGGCGCTGGCCGTGCTGGGCCGCGCCGACGACGCGATCAGCACGGGCGGGCTGACCGTGCTCCCACAGCCGGTCGAGGCCGCGCTGTGCACCCACCCCGCGGTCGGCGACTGCGCGGTGTTCGGCCTCCCCGACGACCGGCTGGGGCAGCGGGTGGTCGCCGCGATCGTCGTGCGAGACGGCAGCGACACGCCGACGCTGCAGGCCCTGCGGACCCACCTGGCGCGCACGCTGAACCCCACCGCCGCGCCGCGCGAGCTGCACGTCGTCGAGGCGCTGCCGCGCCGCGGCATCGGCAAGGTGGACCGCGCCGCGCTGGTCCGCCGGTTCGCCGGCGCGGGCGCTCAATAGGCTGGTCGGTCGTGAGGGTGGCGCGACGCGAGTCCGCAGCCGTCGCGGCCGGGGTGGTCCTGGTGGCGGCGGCGTTCGTGCTGCCGCGCCTGCACTGGGGCGTGCGGCCGCGGCTGGACGTGGGCCAGGAGCGGTTCGGCACCCACGCCGGGGCCTCGCCGATCTTCGGGGCGTGGGAGATCCACGCCAGCTGGGGTACCGGCCCGGCGATTCTGATCGCCGTGGCCGCGGTGGCGTGGGGTCCCGTTGTGGCGCAACGCCTTTCGTGGCGGGCGCTGACGATGGGCACCTGGGCCACCGCCTGCGTGTGGGCGTTTGCGCTGGCGATGATCGACGGGTGGCAGCGCGGCTTCGCCGGGCGATTGACCACCCGCGACGAGTACCTGTCGCAGGTGCCGACGATCACCGACATCCCCGCCGCCGTCCGCACCTTCTCGAGCCGCATCGTCGACTACCAACCGAACTCGTGGACCACGCACGTCTCGGGGCATCCGCCGGGCGCGCTCCTGACGTTCGTGTGGCTGGACCGGATCGGGCTGCACGGCGGCGCCTGGGCCGGGCTGCTGTGCCTGCTGGTGGGTTCCAGCGCGGCGGCGGCCGTGGTGATCGCCGTACGCGCGCTCGCCGACGAACGCACCGCGCGCCTGGCGGCGCCGTTCGTCGCGGTCGCGCCGACGGCGATCTGGGTCGCCGTCTCGGCCGACGGATACTTCGCCGGGGTCGCGGCCTGGGGTCTGGCCCTGTTGGCCGTGGCGGTGCACCGCCGTGTCCGGTTCCCCGCGCTGGTCGCGGCGGGGGCCGGCCTGCTGCTGGGCTGGAGCGTTTTCCTCAGTTACGGCCTGGTGCTGCTGGGCCTGCCGGCATTGGCGGTGCTGGTTTCGGCGTCCGACTGGCGCGCGGTGCTGCGCGCGCTGGGCCCCGCGGCGCTGACCTCGCTGGCGGTGGCGGTGGCGTTCGCCGTCGCGGGGTTCTACTGGTTCGACGGCTATACCCTTGTGCAGCAACGCTATTGGCAGGGGATCGCCAAGGACCGCCCGTTTCAGTACTGGAGCTGGGCCAACCTGGCGTGCGTGGTATGCGCGATCGGGCTGGGTAGCGTCGCCGGGATCAGCCGGCTGTTCGACCCGGCCGCCATCCGGCGCCGTTCCGGCTTGCACCTGATGCTGCTGGCGATGCTGGCCGCCATCGTCTTCGCCGACCTGAGCATGCTGAGCAAGGCCGAGGTCGAACGGATCTGGCTGCCGTTCACCATCTGGCTCACCGCGGCGCCGGCCCTGCTGCCGGTCCGGTCGCACCGGTTGTGGCTGGCGGTCAACGCCATTGGCGCCCTGCTGGTGAACACCGTCATGGTCACCAACTGGTAGCGCCCCCGTCTCGTCGAGCCGGTAATTCCGCAGGCCCCTACTCGCACTTTGTCTGCAGATTTACCGGGTCGACGAAATGCCTAAAGCCCGGTCCGGGCGGGCCTGGTTGCACCCTCATCGCCCAGAATTTCAATTCCTATTGAAATATTACGGCTTTGCGGGCATAGTTTCTGTGCGGTGTCCATCGCGCGCGACATGAACGATAGGGGCAGTCACTTGACGTCGAAGGTTCCGGCGGCCGGGGCCGCGCCCCGCCTGCAAGGCGCCAACCACCACCCCTCGCAGCCGCAGCAACCCACCACGCCGCCCGCGGCGGTGATGCTGGAATTGATCATGGGCGCCTGGGTCGCTCAATCGATCACGGCCGCAGCGGATCTCGGCCTGGCGGATGCCCTCGCGGACGGCGCGCTGTCCGGCGAACAGCTGGCAGACCGGGTGGGCACAGACGCCGACGCGCTGCGACGACTCATGCGCGCGTTGATCGGCATCGGGATCTTCCGCAGGGGCAGCGACGGGCGTTACGCACTCACCCCGCTCGCGGAAACGCTGCGCACCGATGCGCCCGTCTCCATGGCCGGGATGGCGCGGTGGGTCGGGTCGCCTCAGCATCGCGAGCACTGGAGCCACCTGACCGAGGCGATCCGGAACGGGAATCCGGTGGTCCCAGAGCTTCGCGGCCAGCCGGTTTTCGAATACCTGGCCGACGAACCGGAGTTGGGTGCAATCTTCAACTCCGCCATGACCAATCTGTCCGCGTTCGCGACCGTGCCCCTGACCGCGGCCTATGACTTCAGTGCGTTCGGAACGATCGTCGATGTCGGTGGGGGGCACGGTCGTCTGTTGGCGGCGATCCTGCAGACGGCTCCGGATTCGCGCGGAGTGCTGTTCGATCTCCCGGAGGTCGTGGCGTCCGCCCCGGAGTTGTTTCGCAAGTACGGCGTCGACGACCGCGTCCGGATCGAAGAGGGCTCGTTCTTCGATTACGCGCCGGAGGGCGGCGACGCGTATCTGCTCAAGAACGTCATCCACGATTGGCCGGAGGAAGACGCGCTCCGCATTCTGAAGAACGTCCGCGCCGCGGCCCGCACCGGCGCGCGACTGTTGCTCTGCGAGTTCGTCATTCCCGACCACGACCGCGACTTCCACGGCAAGTGGGTGGACATCGAGATGCTGGTCGTCGCCGGCGCGCGCGAACGCACCGCGAACGAGTACGGCCGGCTGTGCGACCAATCCGGTTTCCGGTTGAACCGCGTCCTCGACACCGTGTCGCCGCTCAGCATCGTCGAGGCGATCGCGGTGTAGCCGAGGCTACCTCGGTGGCCGCGCGGCAGGCACCTGCCTTGCCCTGGCGGGGTTGTGCGACCGCGGGTCCAGCCCCAGCTCGTCGGCGGGCATGGTCAGGAACCGGTGCACTGCGGGGCCCACCAACCGGACGACCTCATCGACTTCGAGCGACGACAGCGGCGGCACACGCATGATGTAGCGCAGCATTGCGGTGCCGACGAGGTTGGTCGCGGCCAGCATCGCGCGCAGTCGCGCTTCGTCGCCACCGCCCATAGCGCTGGACACCGCGGTGAGTAGATAGTCATGCAGGAAACCGCGAAACGCGTCGTTGGCATCGCTGTTCGACGTGGCTGACTGCACCATCGAGGCCATGCTCGCGGCCGTATCGGGCTGCTCCCAGATGCTGAGGTAGGCCCGCACGACGCGGCAACCCAGATCGTCGTCTTTCTCGGCGATCGCCGTCGTCAGCAGGTCGGACGGCAGCACCAACTTCATCGACTCGCGAAACAACGCCGCCTTCGAGCCGTAGAGGTAGAGGACCATCGCGGGATCCACTCGCGCATCGTCGGCAATCGCTCGCAGCGTTGTCTTGTCGTAGCCGCGCTTGGCGAACTGCCGCTTGGCAGCGCGAAGGACCACGTCGCGCGATACCGGTTCGCCCTGGCGCCTGCCGCGCCGCTTGTTCATTCCCCCAGGTGACGACACCTGCGAACCATATCATTTCAACAACTATTGAAAAGGTTAGGTGGCGGTTGTAGACTCCGCAGCATGAATTCACCAGTGATTGAAAACGTCGCTGGGAACCACCGTCACGCGGAGCCGCCGGCAACGATCGACGTGCTGGCCCGCGCGACTGGGGCCGTCATCGTCATGACTGTCGCGCTGGCGGTCATCGCGATCGCGTTCGCGTTGCCGGCGGCCCGCAGCAAGCCTCACGAGGTGCCGATCGGCGCGGTCGGTCCGCAGGCGCGTCAGATCGCCGACGTGCTCGAGCAGAACGCACCCGGCGCATTTCGGGTTACCAGCTACCCGGACGCGACGGCGCTGCGCGCGGCGATCCGGAACCGCGATCAATACGGCGGCATCGCGTTCGGGGCCGGCGGTCCTGTGGTGTTGACCGCCACGGGCGCCAGTCCTGTTGTGGCGCAACTGATCACGCAAATGGGCAACGAGCTCGGCCGTCGCGCGGGCGTCTCGGTCCGCGCTGAAGACCTAGCGCCACCGACGGTCAACGATCCGCGTGGCGCCGGGATGGCCGCATCCACGTTGCCGATCACCCTGGCCGGATTGCTGCCGGCGATCGCCCTGATGCTGCTGTTTCCGCGCGGACCGTGGACGAGAGTCGGTGCAATGGCAGTGTTTTCGCTCGCGGCCGCGGCAACGCTCGCGATCGTGATGCGCGATGTCCTGGGTTCGATCGACCAGAACATGTGGGGCGTGGCCGCAGGATTGCTGCTCGGGATGCTTGGCGCGGGCCTGGCGGTTCTGGGCCTGGGCTCGTTGTTCGGGCGAGCGGGGCTGGCCGTCGGGTCATCGATAGCGCTGTTGCTGGGCAACCCGCTGTCCGGGCTGACCAGTGCGCCCGAGATGCTGCCGAGCGGCTGGGGCACCTTCGGTCAGTATCTGCCCCAGGGCGCTACGGCCACGCTGCTGCGCTCGAACGCGTTCTTCGACGGCGCCGGCGCGGGCCGGGCGATCAGCGCGCTCACCTGCTGGGCGGTCGCCGGAGTCGCGGTTGTCGGCGTGGCCGCACTCAGGGCGCGCGCCCGACGGCCAGGCAGCGATGCGGCCGTCGCCGATCATCCGGCGACCGGCGAGGCGGGCGCGCTTCCGCCGTCCTGACAAGAGTGTTGGCAAG
>NZ_LT546236.1:0-1192 GCF_900078675.2 Mycobacterium interjectum | reverse complement strand
CGGCGCGCGGATCCACGACCGACAGCGTCACCGTCTCGTCGCCGACCACCAGCACGCCGCCGGCGCGTCCCGCCGCGCGCATCAGCGCGCTCACCGCCTGCGACTCCGAGAGCACCGCGACGTTGTGGACGCCGGAGTCTTCGAGCGCCCGGCGGAGCTGGTCGGCTTTGGCGGCGTCGGGCCAGCACAGGCGGGTGCCCACAAGCCGGTGGTTCTCGTCGGCCAGCAGCCGACTCGTCCCGGCCACCGTCTGGGTGAGCGTCTCGACCGGGCGGTCGGCCAGGTCGACGACGGATTGGTCGAGCACGTCCGAACCTTGCGCGCCCGACCCGACCAGCGCCAGGCGGGCAACGGGACCCGTGACCGCGACCCCCAAAACGACGTCCATCCAGGCTCTCCTTCGGCCGGCTACCCCACAACCAGCATGTCCCGGCATCATTACACTGCGATACCGTCGGCAGTAACAGTCATTCGGGCGACACGTTCGCCTGTGAGCGCAGCGTAACCGGGTTGGCAAACCTCAAGGGTCACCGTGGAACCGAACACGTTCTCAGCACTGCCGCGTCGTCCGAACGGAGATTATGTTTCCNACCGGGGTCCATCGAGCCGTCGGCATCGATGACCGCGACGATCGGGGTGGTCGCGGCGACGACGCCCGCATGCACCGCGGCGCCGTAGCCGGGCCTCGGTTCGGCGACCACCCGGGCGCCATGCCGGGCAGCCACCGCCGCGGTCTCATCGGTGCTGTTGTTGTCCACCACCAGCGCCCGATAACCGGCCGGGATCGCCGTCAGCACCCCCGGCAGCGACTCTTCCTCGTTGAGACACGGCAGCACCACCGTGACCGAATCCTGGGGCATCGGGTCAGGCCACGATCAGTGCTGCGTGTGCGGCAGCAGCGGTTTCACCGGTTGCTGCGGGGTCACCGGCTGTTGCGTGTGCGGCTGCGTCGGAATCGTCTGCGTCGGAACCGTTTGCGTTTGCGTGTGCGGCGCCTGCGTCGTCACCGGCGCCTGCGTCGTCACCGGCGCCTGCGTCGTCACCGGCGCCTGCGTGGTGGTGACCGGCGCCTGGGTCGTGGTGACCGGCGCCTGGGTCGTGGTGGGCGGTGTCGTCGGAGGGGTTGTCGGCGGTGTCGTCGGAGGGGTTGTCGGCGGTGTCGTCGGAGGGGTTGTCGGCGGGGTCGTGGGGG
>NZ_LT546235.1:1133-4524 GCF_900078675.2 Mycobacterium interjectum | reverse complement strand
CTCCAAGGCGTCCGCCAAGGACGTCATGGCGGCGGCCGGCTTGCCCACCGCCGCGAGCGAAATCGTCGACAGCCCGGCACGTTTGGACGCGGCCCTGGACCGCTTCGGCCCGCCGGCCGGCAACCCGGCGTGGGTGGTGAAAGACGATGCCCTGGCCGCCGGCAAGGGGGTGGTGGTCACCCCCGATCGCGACGTGGCGCGCGCCCACGCCGCCGGCCTGCTCGAGGCGGGTCACCCGGTGCTGCTGGAGTCTTTCCTCGACGGTCCCGAGGTGTCGTTGTTCTGCGTGGTCGACGGCCCCACCGTGGTGCCGTTGTTGCCGGCGCAGGACTTCAAGCGGGTCGGCGACGGCGACACCGGGCCCAACACCGGCGGCATGGGCGCCTACGCGCCGCTCGCGTGGCTGCCCGAAGAAATGTACCGGCAGATCGTCAGCCGGATCGTCGAACCCGTTGCGGCCGAACTGGTTCGGCGCGGCTGCCCGTTCAGCGGCTTGCTCTACGTCGGCCTGGCGATCACCGCGAAAGGGCCCGCGGTGGTCGAATTCAACTGCCGGTTCGGGGATCCCGAGACACAGGCGGTGCTGGCCCTGCTGGAGTCGCCGCTTGGCCAGCTCCTGCATGCCGCGAGCACCGGGGCGCTGGCCGATTTCGGCGGGCTGCGCTGGAGCGAAGGCGCCGCGGTGGCGGTGGTGCTGGCGGCGGAAAACTACCCGGGGCGCCCCCGCGTCGGCGACGTCGTCGTCGGCGCAGAAGCCGATGGCGTGCTGCACGCCGGAACCGCGCGGCGCGACGACGGGGCGATCGTCTCGTCGGGCGGCCGGGTGTTATCCGTGGTGGGCACCGGGGCCGACCTGTCCGCCGCCCGCGCGAACGCCTACGAAATCCTGGGTTCGATTCGATTGCCCGGCAGCCACTTCCGAACCGACATCGCCCTCGCGGCGGCGGAAGGAAAGGTCAGCGTCTAAAACCCCGCAGCTAGGCCATCGCGGCGTGGATCGCTGACCGCCAGGTACCCGTCGTCGAGGCGCCAGATCGCTTGGCAGCTGCCGAATTGGTTGTAGTCGTCCACGGCGACCAGATCGTGGCCGCGCCGCCGCAATTCGTCGAGCGTCGACTCCGGGAAACCCCGTTCACAGCTGACCTGCGTGCCCTGCACCCAGCGGAACCGCGGGCCGTCGCACGCCGCCTGCGGATTCTGGCCGTGGTCGGCGATGCGCACTATCACCTGCACATGGCCCTGCGGCTGCATCGTGCCGCCCATCACCCCGAAGCTCATCACCGGGGCGCCGTCCTTGGTGACGAACCCCGGGATTATGGTATGGTACGGACGCTTACCGGGGCCGACCCGGTTCGGATGTCCCTCGGCCACAGCGAAATCCGCGCCTCGGTTTTGCAGCGACACTCCGGTGCCCGGCACCACCACGCCGGAGCCGAAGCCCATGTAGTTGGACTGGATCATCGACACCATGACCCCGGCGGCGTCGGCCGCGGTCAGATAGACGGTGCCCCCTCGCGGTGTGCCCGCGGACGCCGGCTTGGCCCGCGACCGATCGATCAGTGCGGCACGGTGCCGCAGATATTCCTTGTCCAGCAGGTGATCCGGAGTCAGCGCCATGTGATCGATGTCGCCGACGTAGGCCTGCGCGTCGGCGAACGCCAGCTTCACCGCCTCGATCTGCAGGTGCACGCTGTCGGCGGAATCGGCCGGCCACGAGGACATCTCGAAGTGTTCCAGGATCCCCAGGGCGATGAGTGCCACGATCCCCTGGCCGTTGGGCGGTATCTCGTGCACCGTGTACCCGCGGTAGGCCGCCGCGATCGTGCCCACCCAGTCGGCGCGGTGCGCGGCGAGGTCGTCGGCGCGCACCGCCCCGCCGTGCGTGCCACGGCCGCGGCGTTGATGCCCAGCCCGCCCGCGCCCTGGATGACGACGGTGTCGCCGAGGCGCACGTCGCGCAGCGCGAACAGCACCTGCGCCAGCGCACAATTCAGCGGGGCGACGGCCTCGTCGGCGAGGTCCTCGGGCACCTTGTACAGCGGCTGCCGCCGACTGGTGTAGTAGTACTCACCGTGCGCGGCGACGAAATGCGGCGGCTGGTCGTGGGTGCGGTATTCCCCGGCCATCAGGTTCTGGCACGCGTGGGGCCGGCCCCGTGCGCACGCGTGGCAGCGCCCGCAGGTCCAAAAGTACGGTGTGACGACGCGATCGCCGACGGCGAGCGGCTTGCCGGTCGCGTCGGTGGTGAGCCCCTCACCGAGTTCGGCTATCTCGCCGACCATTTCGTGGCCCAAGGCGAAGGGGCACGGCAGGGGCAGCTCGCCGCGGAAGATGTGCAGGTCGGATCCGCAGATGCCCGCCATCCTCAGCTTGAGCGCGGCGGTCCCCGGGGCGGGCTCGGTGAGCGGGAATTCGGCCAGCTCGATCGGCCCACCGGGTGCGGTCAATACCGCGAGCTTGGGCATGAGCTTCCCCCTTAATCGGCGGGTGCGAGGATCAGTCCGCTGGTGGGCACGCCGGTTCCCGACGTGACGAGCACATGCTCGACGCCCTCGACCTGGTTGTGCGACGTGCCACGGACCTGCCGAACGCCTTCGGTGATGCCGTTCATGCCGTGGATGTAGGCCTCGCCCAACAGGCCGCCGTTGGTGTTGATCGGAAATTCCCCACCCAACGACAGCCGCTCGACGGTGGCGAAGTCCTTGGCCTCGCCGCGCCCGCAGAAACCGAGCTCCTCGAGCTGGGTGAACACGAACGGCGTGAAATGGTCGTAGATGAAGGCGGTTTGGATGTCTTGGGGCTTCAGACCCGAATCGCGCCACAGCCGGTTGGCGACCACCCCCATCTCCGGGAGCCCGGTGATGTCGTCGCGGTAGTAGCTGGTCATCATCTCGCCGTTGGCGGCCGCGCCCTGGGCGGCCGCGGTGATCACCGCCGGCGGCTGCCGAAGATCCCGGGCGCGTTCGGCGCTGGTCACCACCAGGGCGACCCCGCCGTCGCTCTCCTGGCAGCAATCCAGCAGCCGCAGCACGGGTTCGACGATCCAGCGCGAGTTCTGGTGGTCTTCCAGCGTGATCGGGCGCTGGTAGAACCAGGCGTCGGGATTGGTAGCCGCGTGCGCCCGGTCGACGACGGCGATGCGGCCGAAGTCCTCGTTGGTCACCCCGTACGTCGACATGTAGCGCTGGGCGTGCATCGCGACCCAGGCCGCAGGGGTGAGCAATCCGAACGGCGCGTAATGCGCCATGAACAGCGGGGTCTCGGCGCTGGTGCGCCCGCTGCCGCCGAAGCGGAAGCCGGAACGTTCGTTGAACGCCCGCCAGCACACCACGACGTCGGCGACGCCGGTCGCGACGGCCATCGCCGCGTGCACCACGGTGCCGGCCGCCGC
>NZ_LT546235.1:0-1032 GCF_900078675.2 Mycobacterium interjectum | reverse complement strand
CAGCGCCTCGGCGTCGGCGAGGAGCGAGCCGAGCTCGGCGCAGATGTCGTCGGTCGGCCGGGCGCCACGCACCGCGTCGAGCCCGCGTTTGATCTCGACCCAGTTCATGATCCAGATCATCTGGCGTTCGTGGTGCAGCGACGACAGCGCCACGTTCCAGCCGCGATGCAGCGGCCCGAGCAGGTTTTCCGCCGGCACCTCGACGTCGTCGAGGAAGACCTCGCAGAACGTCTCGTCGGAGATCGACGCCATCCGGATGGGCTCGATCCTGACCCCGGGCGCCTGCAGGTCGAGGATCAGGCAGGAGATGCCGCGATGCTTCGGCGCCTCCGGATCGGTCCGCGCATACAGGGTGCACCACCGCGACAGGTGGGCCTGCGTGGTCCATATCTTGTGCCCGTTCACGCGGAAGACGTCCCCATCGCGCTCGGCCCGCGTGCGCAGGCCGGCGAAATCGGATCCTGCCTCGGGCTCGGACATGCCCAGCGCCCACCACTCGTCGCCGCGCAGCAGGGGCACCAACAGCCGGTCGATCTGGGCGGGTGTGCCGAACTCGCGGATGCCGGGCGCGGCAACGTTCGGTCCGGCGATGTTGGGCAGCTTGGGCGCGGACCGCAGCGCGGCTTCGATCCGGACCTCCATCGCGTCGCGCAGGCCCAGCGACCGGCCGCCGTGCTCGCGGGGCCAGGTCGGCTGGAGCCATCCCCCCTCGAACGCGGCCCGCTGATAGTCCCGTCGCAGCGTCAGGTCCCAGCGGTACTCGCGATACCGCTCGTAGTAGTCCTTCGGCAGAAAATCCGCCAGCCACGCTGCGAATTCCCCGACCACCGCGCTCATCCCGCGCCTCCCGCGAACCGGCGGCCCACCTCGTGGTAGAGCGCGCGGCTGTCGCCGAGCAGCGCGGCGCCCTGCCAGGCATGCCGGACGTAGAGGTGGATGTCGTGCTCCCAGGTCTGACCGAGGGCGCCGTGCACCTGTACCGCGGTGCGCGCGCAAGTGACGGCCGCGTCGCCAGCGGCCGCCTTCGCCAGC
>NZ_LT546234.1 GCF_900078675.2 Mycobacterium interjectum | reverse complement strand
ACGTGCTCGGCGGCGAGCCGGCGTCCGGCCCGCGCCGGGTCCTCGATCCCGCGATCTACCGCGAGGCCGCGCGCCGGCTGGACCGCCACTTCACGATCTCGGTCATCGACTGCGGCTCCACGATGGATTCGCCGGTGACCCAGGAGGTGCTGCGCGATCTGGACGCGCTGATCGTGGTCTCCTCGCCGTGGGCCGACGGCGCCTCGGCGGCCGCACGGACCATGGAATGGCTTTCGGACAGGGGCCAGACGAGCCTGCTGCGCCACACCATCGTGGTGCTCAACGATTCCGACGGCCACGCCGACAAACGCACGCGGGAACTGCTGGCCCGCGAGTTCCTCCAGCACGGACAGCCGGTGATCGAGGTGCCCTACGACCCCCACCTCCGGCCCGGCGGCGTGATCGACGTGAACGGCGAGATGGCCCCGGCGACGCGGCGCAAATTCCTCCAGATCACCGCGACGATCGCGGGCCATTTCGCGGCGCGGCCGGACTCGCCTCAAGGGCGCTGACCGGCACCCGCCCGCGCCAACGGGTCGGCGACGGCCTCGATCTTGGTCACCAGGCGACCGCGCACCGTCAGAACGATCGCCGCGAAGAGCCGGTGCTCGGCGAAGGCCAGCACCGCCGGTCCCCCGACGGGTCCGCTGACCAAAGTCACTTCCGGCCCCAGGTAGCGCATCAGGTTGGTAGCCACCGCGTGGGGTCCATGGTTGATCTGTGGCGGCGGGGCCGGGTCGGCGAGGACCGTGCCCACGCCCCAGACCGCGGGATCCAGCACGGCGGTCAATCCGGCGATGTCGCCGTTGGCGCACGCGGTGATGAACTTCTCGGTGACCAGCTGGTGCTCGGCCGGGGCGACTTCGTTCAATTTCGGTTGCGCCGCAGTGAATTTGGTGCGGGCGCGCCGCGCCAGCTGACGGCAGGTGCCGACGGGGCGTCCCACGGTCTCGGCGACCGTGTCGAACGGGACGCCGAACACGTCGTGCAGCACGAAGGCGACCCGCTCCCCGGGGCTGAGCCGGCGTAACACTTCCAGCAAGGCGGTGCGCACCTCGTCGTCGAGGGTGACCCGTTCGGCGGGGTCCGAGCGGGGCGTCCCCGGGCGCTCGTCGACATCGCCGGGTCGCTCGTGGCGGGCGCGCGCCGAGCGCACCTGATCGAGGCACAGGCGGCTCGCCACCACCGTGAGCCAGCCGCGAACGTCGTCGATCTCGTTGGGTTCGGTGCGCGAGAGACCAGCGCGCGACGTCACCGGCGGCGACGACGGCGGCTCCCCCGGTGTCGCCGTCCGCCGCGCCCGTGCCATCGCAGACCACCCCGTCGTCCACGCGCAACCCGGACCCGTCCAGCCAGTCCGTCACCGGGGTGACACCCAGGCCGACGATGACGGCGTCGGCCGGAACCCGCGAACCATCGGTCAGCCGAACCGCCTCCACCCGACCGTCACCGATGAAGGAGTCGACGCCCACCCCGACCCGCACGTCGACGCCGTGCTGCCGGTGCAACTCGGCCCAGCGGGGAGCCAGCTCCTTGCCCAAGGCGGCCAGCAGCGGGCTGGTTGCCTTCTCGACGAGCACGACCTCCAGCCCCATCGACCGGCAGCTCGCCGCCACCTCGGCGCCGATGAATCCGCCGCCGACCACGACGACTCGCGGCCGCCGCCCGAGTCGTTCCCGGATGGCCAGGCAGTCGTCGACGGTGCGGAGCATCAGCACCCCGTCCGGGACCGGCGCGCCCGGCCAGGGGCGAGGCGTCGCGCCGCTGGCGACCACCAATCCGTCGAATTGCAGTGACAGGTCCTGGTTTTCGTCGCGCAGGTGGACCGTGCGCGAGGACAGGTCGAGCTTGATCGCCGACGCGCCGCGCAACACCCGCGCCTCCAGCTCAAATTGCGGCGCGAGGTCGACACCAGCCCTGTGCACCTGGCCGGTGAGCAGTTTCTTGGACAGCGGCGGCCGGTGGTAGGGGGCGTGCCGTTCGGCGCCCACGATGGTCAGGCCACCGTCGTAGCCCTCCTGGCGCAGCGCCTCGGCCGCGCGCGTCCCGGCCACGCCACCACCCACGACGACAACCTCCCTCAGCTGACGGTTCGGCATCGGATCACTCCTTCACCGTGATCGCCTGGGTGGGGCAGGACACCTGGGCGCCGATCAACTGCTGGCGCAACTCCTCCGACGGCTCCGCTTGGAGCAGGTGAAGTCCGTCTTCTCGTACGTCGAACACCTCGTGACAGATGCTCATGCACACCCCGTTGCCGTCGCAGGTGTCGAGATCAACCGAAACCTTCATCGAACCTCGGCCTTTCGTGCTCCATTGCTCGAAGTCTCGATCCCCTGGGACTGATCCGGTGACTTCGCCTGGGCCAGCGCGCGCTCCCGGGCGGCTTTCGCCACCGGGGAGTAGTTCAGGTAGTCGACCGCCATCTGGGTGGACGCCTCGTCGTTGGGATGGTGGTTGGGCCGCAGATACCGGACCGGCGTCGTCACCATCAGCTTCCATGGGCCCGGCAACCGGTACTCGCGGGCGGCCCACAGCCAGTCCCGCCAACGCCACTTTTGGTCGATGGTCGGGTCCTGTGCCATCAGGTAGCGCGCCCCCGCCACCCACCAGGCGATGAACAACGGCGTAGTGAAAAACATGGAAAACGCCCGAATCCAGTAGCTTCCGCAGACGTGCTGGAAGACGTCGTACACCAGCGAGCGGTGCTCGACCTCCTCGGCGCCGTGCCAGCGCAGCAGGTCGAGCATCATGGGGTCGGCGTTGGCGTAATCGAGACCCCGGTTCGTCAACACCCACTGGCCCAGCATCGCGGTGTAATGCTCCAGCGCCGCCACATCGGCCAGCCGCCGATACAGCCACCACCGCTTCATGGCCGGCGGAAACCACCTGGGCGGATCGCCCAGTGTGAGCGACAACAGCCTGCCGAGCCGATCGGTGTACGGCTTGGTGTCGATGCCCTGCTCGGCGAGGTGGTCCAGCACCACCTGGTGCGCCCATGCGTGCCAGGACTCCTGCTGGATGAACGGCTTGATCGCCGCCTCCAGCTCCGGGTCGTCGACCAGCGACGACGCTTCGAGGACCGCCTTGATGAAATGCCGCTCCCCCTCGGGCAGCAACAGGTGCAGAACATTGATCATGTGGGTCGAGAACGGGTCGCCGGGCACCCAGTGCAGCGACGTTTCCGACCAGTCGAACCGGACCATCCGGCGGTACTTCGGATGTCCCTCGTGGTGAAGTTGGACCTCGGGCATCAGATGCTCCTCCCGCCGACGGGCCGTCGGCCTCCCGTTATCGAATTGCGGGAGCGGTCGATCCAGCGGCGGAGCGCGGGCCGCCGACTTCGCGACCGTCCAAACGGCCGGGTACCCACACCCTCGCCGAGTCATGCGTACCGGCGGTACCGGGTTCCCTGACAGTTCGCCGTGAATGCGTGTTCACTGAATTGTTCGGGCGGCGCGGAAGCAATCGGGGCGGGACTCGGTTGAACGCTCAATGCGCATTGGTGTCGTGTACCCGCAGACCGAGCTCGGTGGAGACCCCGCGGCCGTGCGTGCCTACGGGCAGCGGGTCGAGGAACTGGGCTTCACCCACATCCTGGCCTACGACCATGTGGTGGGCGCCGACCCGACGGTGCACCGGGGCTGGCAGGGCCCCTACGACATCGACACAACGTTTCACGAGCCGTTCGTGCTGTTCGGCTACCTGGCCGCGGTCACCTCGCTCGAGCTGGTCACCGGCGTCGTCATCCTGCCGCAGCGCCAGTCGGTGTTGGTGGCCAAGCAGGCGGCCGAGGTCGACCTGCTCACCAACGGGCGATTTCGCCTCGGTATCGGGTTGGGGTGGAACGCCGTTGAGTACGAGGCGCTCGGCGAGGAGTTCAGCAACCGCGGCAAGCGCTCCGAGGAGCAGGTGGAGGTGATGCGCAAGCTGTGGACCGAACGCTCGGTCAGCTTTGCAGGCAAGTACCACACGGTGACCGGTGCCGGCCTGGCTCCGCTGCCGACCCAGCGTCCGATCCCGGTGTGGTTCGGCGCCGCGTCTGACCGCGCCTACGAACGCGCGGGACGGCTCGGCGACGGTTGGTTCCCGATGATGGAGCCGGGGCCCGGCCTCGACTACGCGCGTGCGCAGGTGGAGCGTGCGGCGGCGGCCGCGGGCCGCGACGTCGTCGGGATGGAGGGCCGGATCGGCTGG